>NZ_CP159481.1:0-775000 GCF_042140265.1 Cyclobacterium xiamenense
TAGAAAAAAAAACCAAAAATCGTGAAGTGAAATTGTTTCACTGAAATTTAAAAATTCGCCGAAGGCACCATAGTTTTTAAGGGACGTTTCGTCCCTTTTTCCCCGGTCTCCCAGGGCCGAAGGCTCCGCCCCGCGGTATGTTTCCGTTAAGGCGCTTATAGACTTTTTGGCAACGCGCGCCAGGCACATTTTTTTCCTGAGCCCGTCGAAGGATGTCCTTTTCCCCTTGCGGGCCTGCTGGTATACTTGTATCAAAGTAATTCCACTATGACACGTCTCGCAGGTAACTGGCAGTTTTTATTGATGTCGCAGCTTCTGAAGGGGAAGTTTTTTCTTCGTCCGGAGATAGCGCTGGGGCTGGGTGCACAGGCGGCGGATATCCTAAACCGTACCGAACGAAACAGCCGGGAGCGGCGATCCATCCGCCTTGCCTTGGTAGCTCCCTCCGGACTCGTTCGTAGTTCCCTGCTTTTTGACGAAGACGACGACGAAGCCGAGGAAGAAATCGGCTCTCCTTATGACGGTGCACCGGAAGGATCCGTGGCCATCATTCCCGTAAAAGGCAACATGCTCAAATACGGCACTATGTGCGAATACGGCACCAGGGAGATTGCCTCCTTTATGCGGGATGCCGTTGCCCACAAGAACATCGCGGCGATCGTCCTGGACGTGGACTCCGGAGGCGGGGCCGTGGATGCGGTGGCTCCCCTCGTGGATGTGATCCGCATGGCCAAAGCTGCCGGCAAGCCGGTGGTGGCTTCGATAGACATGGCCTGTTCGGCTGCCTACTGGGTGGCTTCGGAATCGGACTACATCGTGGCCGATAACGGAATCAGTGCCGAGGTCGGATCTATCGGAGTGATGATGAGTCTGGTCAATATGAAGGCCTACTACGAGGAAAAGGGTATCACCTTTCACCACATCTACAGCAGCGAAAGCAGCGAGAAAAACAAGCCCTTTCAGCTGGCCATGGAAGGCAAGTACGAGCTGATCCGGGAGGAAGAACTGGACCCCCTGGCCAGAGGATTCCAGCAAGCAGTAAAGGCCAATCGGGCCGGCAAGCTGAATACCCAGGCAAAAGGAATCCTGAACGGCAAAACCTACTTTGCCGATGAAGCCCAGGCCCTGGGCCTGATAGACCGGGTCGGCACCGGTACCACGGCGGTGGAAATCGCCATAGCCAAGTCTCACGCAAAACAATTCATATAAATTTTTATCCGATGTTCAAAAAAATGCAAGCCATTGTACTCGGCCTTCTCGGACTCCAGGAGTTCTCCAAGGACGAGTCCGGCCAGCTGACTCTTTCCGATGAGGAAAGCAGCAAGCTCGCCGATGTGCTCGGTCAACCGTTCGTTGACAAGTTCAAGGAGGCCATGAAGGAAGCCAGCACCGATCCGCAGCCGCTGATCGACGCGATCACTTCCCACAATGCCTCGCAGAACCAGGAGCAAGTACGCCAGCTGCAGGCACAACTGGACCAGGCAAAGAAGGACAAGGAAACGCTGCAGGCGAGTATCGCCCAGCTGAGTTCCGCTCCCGAGCCTGAGCCTACCCCTGCAGTCGTAGGTATGCCCCGAAAAGAGGGCGTGAAAACGATCTTGAAAGTGGATGCCGCAAAACCGCACTACAAGGCACTGACCGCATTCATGCAACGAGGCTACATGGCGGCTGGGGCCACCATCGATGTAGCGGATCTGCTGCAGGAGTTTGGTACCTACCTGAGCCAGGGGGCGAATAACTTCGCCATGCTGGATACCATCTTTCAGGGATTCAGCTCTGCGAGCTACTTTACCGAAGCCCCGGCGGTGACGGAAAGAAGGGCCCTGCAGGCACTGATCACCTCCGTGTCACAGCAGTACGTGAACAAATGGACACCCAGTGGCAAGAGTCAGTTCCGGCCCCTGAAGATTCAGAACAGGCGGCACAAGATCAACTTCCCCATCATCCCATCGGAAGTATTGACCTCCTACATCTTTGATATGTACCGGGAGAACCTGGCCATCGATCAGATGCCGATCTTCTTCTACATCTGGCAGCGACTGATGTATCCCCAGCTGATGCAGGACATCGAGCTGCGCATGATCTGGAAAGGGAAGTACGAGGAACTGGACTGGTCTGCAGTGAATGCCGGGGATGCCGGTCAGGCTCCGGAGAAGTCCATGGACGGCCTGGAGACCATCATCGCCACCAACCGCACCGGAGGCAATCCGGCGAATATCCGCTTCTTTGACGGAGAGGGCTTTGACTACAAGACCGCCACGGATCAGGAGGTATTGGACTTTTTCGCCAATTTCTTCAAGTGGATGGCACCGGTATTCCGCACCATGCCGATGAACGTGGGCTGCTCCTACGAGCTGCGCATGCGCTACCGGGAGGCCTACAAAAACAAGTGGGGTACCGGCTCCGGTACCGAAAACCACGAGTTTGGCAGCAACCGGATCGACTACAGCCGTCACGTGCTCACCGAGATGGACGGCATGTACGGTTCGCCGATCTTGTTTGCCACGCCGAAGTCGAATATGGTGAAGCTGCGCCACATCAATGCTGCGCCCAATGTGATCAACGATGTGCAGAAGCAGGATTACGAAGCCCGAATCTTCGGGGAGTACTGGCTGGGTGCAGGCTTTGACTACGGCGAGGCGGTGTTTGCCTTCTGTCCGGCGGACTACGATCCGCACGCGCTGATCACCAGCGTCTACGGTGCACACGACACCTACCAGCAGTTTAAGGGCACGGACCTCACAAAGTCCGTGACCGATTTTGGAAGCGGTAGCGCCGGCGGCGGTATCTAAAAAAGGAGGTAAACCATGACGTACGTAAAAGTATCCATTCCAAAAATCAGGGTAGGGGCCGGAGCGCCCAAGCCCAAGGAGCCCAATGTGCTGCTCATGCTGGCCGAAGACGTGCAGACCATGCCCGGCAAAGACGGGGTGGTCTCCACCTCGGCCATCGTCCTGAAGGAAGGCAAAAAGGCCATGGCGGTGTATTTCAATCCCAAGTCCATCAATCGCTTTGACTCTTCCGAGGGAGAGACCAGCGAGGAGATGGGCGGCTGGCTCAGCAACTTCGAGGCCTTGCGTCCCGGGGACGACGAGCACTTTGCCGCCTGGCTGCAGGAGCACCTGAACGAGGGCTTCCTCATCCTCAGCAAAGAGTGCGGCGATGCCAAAGGCACCCGCCTGCAGGGAACGCCCTGTAACCCGCTCTTCATGAGTGTGGAAGCACAGGACAATCAGGAAGGGATCAGCAGCACCCTGACATTTGTCAGCGGGCAGCGGTCCTTCAATAAAATGATCCACTACAGGCACGACGATCCGCCTGCCTACGATCCGCCTGCCGAAGGCAGCGGATCTGCCGGATCAGGTATCTAAACCGAATCCATGTTCAACCGCCCTCCGGCCCGGATTTCCGGACGGAGGGCTTTTCATTTACTGCTATGAAAAAAGAAACCAAAATCCAGGAATCCGGGACAGACCTCCCGAAAGTCGAAACTTCGCCTAAAAAAAAGACCAGCCAGAAAGCAGCTGCCGCAACTGCGGACGCTGCCGATGCAAAACCGGAAGCGGACGAACCTCCGGCCCCGGCTAAAGAAGCGACATCCGAGGCCGACCCCATCTGCATTGTGATCCCCTACCTGGCGGCCAAGGCCAAAGGGGACGAACTGCGCTACGCCGTCCGTGCCTGGGAAAAGAGCATACCCAACGACATACGTATCGTCATCGTGGGAGATAAGCCCGCCTGGGCAGGCAAGGAGCTGCTGCACATTGCCCACAAGCCCGTCAGCAACAATCCCCAGGTAGACGTGGCGCACAAGATGATGGCCGCCATTGCTTCTGACTTGGTGTCTGACGTGTTTGTCTGGACCAATGACGATATCTATACCCTCTGCCCCGTGCAGCTGGCCGATATCATGACGCTGAAGAGCCACGGCCTGCTGGCCAACCGGGGCAAAGCCAACGGGGTCTACCAGGAGAATGCCAAACGAACCCTGGAAGCTTTGCGAAAACTGGGGATCACTGCCCCCTATGACTACGCCACCCATACGCCGGTAGTGATGGAAAAAGAGAGCCTGGCAAAGATCATCGAGGACTTTGGCTGTGATAAGGAAGGACACCTGGTGTACACCCTGTATGCCAATTCCTTCTTTAGAGACCATAGGCCCATTATCACCCAGAATGATGGCAGGGGCTCCATCATTGCCTCCGTGTACCGACCCAATCCCGATACGCGCATCCTGGACAAGGTACTGGCCACCCGCAAGTGGGTCAATAACAACGATGCCGGATGGACCGCACTCGAGCCTAAGCTAAAGGAGCTTTTTCCCGACAAGTGCCGGTTTGAAAAATAATCGGGTACATGGATAAAGTCACCGTATACACCTGGCTAAAGGCCGGGGCTCCGCTGGATGAGGGGCTCCGGCTTTTTGCACATGCATCCGGGGAAGATCATCCCTTTGTCCGACTGGTCCGGTACAATCACCAGGTAGCCTATCCCATCCTGATCCGGGAGCTGGCCGCCCGGGCAGGAATCAGTCCGACCGAGCTGCGCCGGATCCGGGAGGCCAAGGGAAGCTTTCGGGAGAACTGGCCCTTCCTCTCCGATCCGGCCTGCCCTCCGGAGCTAAAGGTACTGGCAGCCGATAAGATCACCGCCTACTGGAACTACGTTCGCGCGCACGAGCAGCTTTTTGACTGCAGCTCCCGGGAGGAGCAGTGGGCCACCGTAAAGATGCTGATGGAAAACTACAAAGAAAACCGGGCCATCATCGCCGAATTCGTCCACTATCGGGATCATGGGCATGTATTGGGAAAGCATCCGGTATTCCGGGAAATGAAGGAACTCGAGAACCTGCGAAAGCTGGGCCCCATAGACCTGGTGAAGATGGAAGAAAGACTGGAGCACAATATCTGGAGGATCGAAGATGAGCTTCGCAAAAATAAAAAGCCCCACTTGCAGGCAGACCGGGAGCGGCGGCTGCGGATCAAGCGACGGCAGCTGAAGGAAGTAAAGCGGCTAATCGAGCGAATGGCATGAAGCTATTTGACCTACGCGAGATTGCCCCCAGACAGGAGTCGGCAGGCAAGGAAGACAAAGCCGAGATCCACCGGGCACGGTTTGAAAGCAAGCACCTGGCCAAGATCGCCTCCCTGAAAAACCTGATGGGAAAGCTGCCCGAACCCGGCGAAGCCTTTTTTCTCTATACCCTGAAAAGCTTCAACGCCTTTACCTTTATCACCTACATCATCAAACACTGCGGGGAAATAGACGAGCTGACCTTTAGTACCTACTCCATCAATGAGCGGATTCTTTCCAGCCTGCTACGCTGGTACGATAAGGGCAGTATCCGAAAAATCCGCATGTCCATCTCCGAATCCGTCCGGCACCGGATGCCCAAAGTCTACGACCTGATCGAGTTGCAGCGCAAGGAGCGCGCCTTCGAGGTATGCTATTGCTGGAACCACAGCAAGGTGACGCTGATACGCAGCCGGGGCAATTACTTCGTGATCGAGGGCAGCGGCAACTTCTCCGAAAACGCCCTGCACGAGCAATACCTCTTTCTCAACGACCGGGAAGTCCATGCCTTTCGGGAAAACTGCCTGATGGGTCTGGAAATCTGACTACCCGGTACTTCAAAAACGCAGAAAAGCGGGTAATCCATTTGTTTTATTTATACCTGTCTAAATATATTTTAATATATAAAAAAACGTTAAATAAATACTAAAAAGTGTTGTTTATAACTAAAATTATACAGATTTTTGACGCTACTAAACCACACAGCCTGTAGAGTAAATGATGACGTAACCAAAGGTGACCGGTACCTGAACCGAAGCTGCAGGCTGAGGTGCCGGGAGTCTTGCATCCAATTTTTACCATGACAAAAAAAGGTCGCAAAAGGCGATTGCGAAAACTAGGCCGGAAACTGGAATTGGTGTACCATTTTGAGCGGAGCTTTGTTCCTTATTTGGCGATCCTCGGAAAAATGTGCGCGCTTCGAGGCCTTTTGCCACAAATGAAAGAACACTTCAGCAAGGAAGAGTTAGAGAAAACACTGCTCTTGCTAGAGGCACTCCGACATTGTTCGGAGGTGATGGAAGAAAACACAAAGTAAGTCAATGTCCTTCCCTGCCTGGGGAAGGACATTTATTTTTGAGCATGGACCTGATATTTCCCCTGGACGAGGAACGCATAGCCGAACTGGAAAGCCTGGCCGCTCTGGGCTATAGCCCGGAGGAGATGGCCATTTACTTTGATGTAGACAAGTACTTTTTTGTCCAGGCAGCCGGGAACGTGGAGAGCAAGATCCACTACCACATCAAGCGGGGCCAGCTCATGTCCGTGGCCAAAGAGCAAATGGCTCTGCTGGGCGATGCGGAAAAGGGAAACGTCACCGCCTCCCAGCAGCTGGGCAAGATCCGCCGCTCCCGGGGCTGGGAGTTGTCCCGGCTGGATATCTTTGGCGGGGCCATCGATAAAAAGCTGCTGCGAAAGCTCGAGGACTACATCCAGGGCGGCAGCATCAACGAGCTGAGCACCGGGGAAGCCATCTACCTGGATGCGCTCACCCTGATCAACTCCATGGCCCGAAAGTACGGCCGGCGGAATACCATCCGGTTTTTTACCCGTCCGCCCTGGAATCTGGCCTACCGCCGGGCTTCGGAGATGTACGACGAGGCCGTCACCCTCTTCTACACCGATCGGAATATCGAAAAGAAAGCCCTTCGGAATATGTACGCCGATCAGCTGGACGAAGCGGCCCTGATCGTCCGGGACAATGCGGAATCCTCCAAGGACTGGGAAGTATATGGCAACCTGATCGACAAGGCTGCCCGCATGCGCGAGCTGGACAAACCCGATCCGGAGAAGTTGGACAAAGAAATCTACCTCAAGCCCCTGCGCTACTACTCCCTGGATCCCGCCAGTGTGGGGCTGCCATCGATCAACCGGCAGGAGTTGGCCAGCCAGATAGAAGCCCTGGAAATCCCCGAGCGGGAAAAAGTCCGCCTGAAGCAGGAAGCCAGCCTGGAGCATATCAACCTCGAAGAACGATTTCATGAGTTGGAGAAAGAAGCCAAAGGAGAATAGCGCAGGCCTGGACCGGGTCTTTGCCAACTGGCTTTCCCAGCTCTGCATGATGATCCTGCCCAAGTCCCTGTACATGATCGCCGGCCGGGGATCTGCCAAGACTACCGACATCCAGGTAGAACGCCTGCTGGAAATGGTCTACGACCTGCCAGGTGCTCCCGTGGCCTGGGTGGCCGATACCTATAGCAATTTGCAAAAGAACGTGCTGCGGACCGTCAAGGAAGGCCTTACGGCCAAGGGCATGATCGAGGGGGTGCACTACGTGATCGGCAAGCGGCCGCCGGAGATTCCCCTAAACGAACGGCCCGATCTGCCTCCGGAGCTGAAGGAGCATTTCTGGAAGCCCTACAATGAAGTGGGTTCCTACCGACATACCATTGTTTTCTTCACGGGCTTTAACATCACCTTTGGCAGCCTGGACCGGCCGGCCTCCCTGGCGGGTGGTAACTACGTGCACGTCTTCGGGGACGAGGTCAAGTACTTCCGCAAAGAGCGGATTCTGAACCTGCAGAAGGCCGTTCGGGGCATGCGCGTAAAGTATGGGCATTCGGTATTTTACCGGGGCCATACCTTCACCACCGATATGCCCAACGTGGACCACGTGGGGGAATACGATTGGGTACTCGAGCGCGGAAACCGAATGCATACGCCGGCGCTGCTGCGGGTCTTGCGGACGGCCTTTGTGGTAAACGAAGCCCTGGGCGAATACTACGCCGCCTGTGAGGAAGGAAATACCGAAGAGATCCTCGCCAAGAAGCGCACCTGGCAGCGCTGGGTAGAACGCTGGACCGCTACCCGCCTGGTGAAGGAAGCCCATAGCCTGTTTTACATCGCCAGTTCGTATGTGAATGTGGACATACTGACACCTGACTGGTTTGAGGATGCCTTTAGCGATGACTTTATCGATGCCAAGACTACGGTACTTTCACTCAAACCTTCTCCGGAGACCGGCGAACTCTTCTATGCGAACCTGGGCGAGCGGCACTTCTACCAGGACGGCACCAGTCCGGATTGGGAGTTGCGCTTTGGCCTGCAGGACGAGGAAGACTGCCGGATCCTGAAGTACCACGACCGTAGCAAGGCCATCGATATGGGCCTGGACTTTGGCAACATGCACTCCATGACCCTGGCGCAGGAAATCGGCAAGCACTACCGGATCAGTAAGTTTATCTACACCCTCAGCCCCGAGTGGATCCGGGAGCTGGCCGATAAGTTCCTGGCCTTCTACAAGCCCCAGCGGGAAAAGACCGTACACCTGTACTACGACCGGGCCGCGAACAACTACAAAAAGGCCGGTCAGGACCTGGCCACGCAACTGAAGAAAGCCCTGGAAGTGGATGGGGAAGGGAACCGCACCGGATGGAAGGTGATCCTGATGAGCGAAGGGCAGGGCAATATCGGGCAGAACGAGGAGTATAACTTTATGCAGGAGCTCTTCCAGGAGCACAACCGCAAGCTGCCCCGGGTGCTGATCGATTACTTCCACTGCAAGCCCCTGCGCGCTTCCCTGCAGCTGGCCAAAACCAAAAAGCGTACCGACCGGGGCCGGAACATCGTGGCCAAAGACAAAACCGGCGAAAAGCTACCCATCCACCGGCTGCCCCTGGAAAGCACCAACCCCTCCGACAGCTTCAAATACCTGATGATGCGCAAGACCTGGCGGCGGCATGTTCGCGGAGCCAGACGGCCGGAAGTGGGTGATGCGAGTGTGCGTTAACTTTCTGGTAGGATCGCATCAAACGTGCTAATGAGAATAGGCGTAGGCGGAATAAGAATGGTATCCAAAAAAAGAATAATTTGGAATAAACAGACCGCCTGAGGGCTATAGTTTGGAGAAGTCCAGTACATCAAAAATATCGTATCGTTCAACGTAAAAAATCAGCAAGCAAAAAAATCGAGTAGTAAAGGACTGCAATTTATTTTAGAACAATAAATGAAATGGGTTGGTTTGAGTATGAAACATACGTAAATAGCAACAAAAAACACATGGGGTATCCAGAGGCGATCGAGTGTAGAAGAAAGAATTTGAATCTCATTGGAATGAAATTCAAGGAGGCTACGATTTTAGATGTTTTTGTGTATCCTCAGAACGAAAAGCTATGGAACGACTTTTCCATCGCATTCAGATTGAGCAAGTGGGATCCGGAGGAAACAGCCAGGCAATTTGTAGACGATTCCTATGGATTGAGAGCCAGGCTGGATGTGGGAGGAGCATTTGATTTGGCCTACGTAAGTTTGGAGCGTTTGGGCCCCGAATACGGAGTGATCCTACCCTAACGTTCGGTTAGTTGCTCAAAGGAGATCCACCTTCTTTTTGCTGTCCTTTTCCCCCTCCCTATCCTATGCGAAATTAGTCGCATGGGTCCATTAACCGTCTACGAAGCCATTTCAGCCATGCGGAAACTTTCTGCCCAGGGGCAGGAGGTTTCCTTTTCCTTTATGTCGTATTCCGAATCCAGGCAGCGAACGGAGGGCATCGTGGAAGTGCGCCGTGCCAGGCTGCGCCCACGTAGCAAGGATTTCGACCTCGAAAACGGCGACCTGCTGGAACCCTATACCGACCTGGATACCCTGGAGCAGCGGCGGTTCCATATCCCCACCCTGATGACCTTTAACGGGCAAAAAACCACCTTGCTATGAGCGAAACCACAGACATCCAGAAAATCGGCAAATCCCGCCTGGCGCACACCGATGCCGGGGCTTTTGTGATGGGAAACAATCCCTTTGCCCATTTTGATGAGTATGCGGGCCTCTCCCGGACAGTAGACTGGGAAGCAGACCCTACGATCATCGGCGGGCAAAAGCTGGTACCTCATGGCCTGAACAATGACCTGCCTGTGATCATCCGGGATATCATGGACAAAAACAACCTGGCACCCGGCATCCTGGAACGGGAAATGGGTCTGCTGTATGGGGATGGTGCCCAGCTCTACCAGGTGAAGTACGAAGGTGGCAAAGTCAGCCGGGAATATGTGGAAGACGCTCCGGTGCAGGCCTGGCTGGATAGCTGGGACTACAAGCGCTACATCGACATGGCCATGGTGGAATACAAGTACATGAAGGGGGTCTATGTGAAGCGCGTTCGGAACCGGGCCCCACGGATCGGCGGTCCCGGCATGATCAAGTACCTGGAAGTGGTACCCGGCACGGATGCCCGCCTGGAGTGGCCGGATCAGGGGCCCAAGCGATTGGAATCCGTCAAGCGTATCTGGGTGGGTGACTTCCAAAACCACTGCCTGCATACCGGCATGACCGGTTACCCCATGCACGATCCCTGGAAGCCGTTCCAATACGGCATTTCCATCGGCTACCATAACAAGTACAGTTTTGGCCGGAACTTCTACAGCGTACCCAGTTACTACGGTTCCCTGAATTGGATCATGCGCAGCTCCGATATTCCGGAAGTGCTCAAATACCTCAGCGAAAACGGGATCACCTCGGCCTACCATATCCATAGCCCTGAAGGCTATTGGGTAGCCAAGGAAGAGAAAATCGAAAAAATGCATCCCGGGGAGACGGATGCCCAGCGCAGCAAGCGCCTGGAAGAGCTGAAGGACGAAACCTTCCAGAAAATGGCCCGGGTGCTGACCGGCAAGCGGAATGCCGGGAAGTTTATCGAAACCGTGGACTTCTACGACGAGGACGGCAACAAAAACGAATGGAAGGTGGAAGCCATCGACCAAAAGATCAAGGATTTTGTCGAAAGCCAGGTAAAGATCGGAGAAAAGGCCGATTCGGCCACCACCTCCGGCATGGGCTTGCATCCTTCCCTCTCCAATATCATCGTTAATGGTCAGCTGTCCAGCGGTTCCCAAATGCTCTATGCCCTAAAGCTGTACATGGCCTCCGATACCACGCTACCCGAGGAAGTGATCTTTGAGCCCATCAATCAGGCCATCGCTGCCAATTTTCCCGGCAAAAAGCTGCGCATGGGCTTCTACCATCATTCCGTAATGAAGGAGGAAGACGTAGCCCCCAACGACCGGGTAGTCAATAACGCCGAAAACCCCACTTAATCATGCTATTTAACAAAGACAATAACGGAGCCGTGGAGCTCCGGGACCGCACCGGATCGTACTACGCCAATAACAAATTTGAGCGCGTGGCCACTGACGTGCTGCTGGCCGAATCGGAGCTTGCCAAGCTGGTAGGGCAGGCCGTCTACGATCGGGCGCATGCGCACTACCAAAGTACCGACTACCAGGCCGCCAATCCGAACGCAACCCAGTCACTGAATGATCGGCTTGTCCTGCTGATGCAGACCCCCATTGCCTACCGGGCCACCTTTAACTACTACCAATCGAATCTGGTATCCCATGAGGATGCCGGCCGAAAAGTAAAGCTGGACCCGGAGAATGAAAAAATGCCCTGGGAATGGATGCTCGACCGGGACGATGAAGCGCAGCTCCGCAAAGCCCATCAGACCACGGATCTGCTGCTCGCCTGGCTGGAAGAGCAGCAACTACCCGAATGGATGAACAGCCAAAACCGGAAAACTGCCCGCCGGCTCTTTGTGCATAACGAGGCCATCTTTCAGGATGCCTATCCCATCGATGCCAGTCCGCGGTTTTACTATACCGTACTGCCCTGGATCCGGGAAGTTCAGGAACGAGCGATTAAAAAGGCCCTGGGGGAGAAGTATTCGGAACTGCTAACCTATCACCTGGAGGGAACGGTTGGAAGCGGATCCGGCAGTTCGGGAATCCCATCTGCAGATGGGGATCCGGAGCTGTCGGAATTGCTGGACCTGGTACAAAAAGCCATCCCCCTCCTGGTAATGGTGATGGCCGTCAAGCGGCTTAGCCTGCAGGTGCTGCCGGAGGGCGTGGTGCAGCAGTTTAAAAGCAACATGCAAAGCCGGGCAGCCAGTGCAGCCGCCCTACCCGAACTGATCAGCTGGCATGCCAGGCGCCTGGAAGAGGATGCCGGGGAGGTTCTGGATGACGTGCGGCTCTGGCTGCAGCGCGCCGATCCGGAATCCGGTACCTATCCGCTACTGCCGGAGAATGAGGAAAGCAATAAATTTTTCCGCACATGAATACCCTGGAGCTTCCCGAAAAATCCATTCACCTCAAGACCCCTTCCCATTGGGACGAGATGGATCCGGCGCAGCGCCTGTACTGCCTGAAGCAGGCGGTTCTGGCCAGTGCCGGGGTGATCCGTCCGGAGGAAGCGCTGGTCCGCTGCTTCTATCACCTGGCCGATATCCAGCGGGATTACAAAAGCCTGGCCATGGAGCGGGTCATGAGCGAGGAGCAGCGCATGGAAAAGCAAAGCCGTACCTGGTTGCTGGCCGAAGCGCTGTGCGGCTTTATCTTCCGGAAAAACGAAGCCAACGAGCTCGAGATCTGCTACGAAACGGTGTACAATCACTTTCCGGTAATCCGGGCAGGGAAGGTGAAGCTGTACGGTCCGGATCATTTGTTGGCCGACCTGACCTTCGGGGAGTTTCGCGCTGCCCTGGAAGAAATGAACGAGTACTTTGACACGCGGGAATCGGAATGCATGTGCCGGTTTCTGGCCTGCCTGTACCGGCCGGAACGCAGCGGCTTTGCGGAGCTCTCCCAGCGGGAAGACTTTGACGGCTTCCGCCGGGAACCCTTTAACCGGTCCCGGCTCCCCATCAACGCCCAACATACCGCCAAGGTGGGGCAGGTGGTACAAACCGCCATTTTGCTCTGGTTTAGCTACCTGATCGGCTATATACAGAAAGAAACCCTGGTGCTGGGAGGCGTGGAAGTGAGTTTTGCCAGCCTGTTTGGCGGTGGATCCGGGGACGAACGCCGGAGCCGCGGCAATGGCTGGGTATCTGTCCTGCACAACGTGGCCAAGGAAGGACCCTTTGGCGATGTGGAGAAAACCGACCGGATGGGGCTCTTTGATGTGCTGCTGTACATGAAAGACTGCGACGATCAGAACCGGGAAATGAAGCGAAAACTCAAAAAGAAATGATCGGAATCAAGGATTTTAACGCCATCTGTGCCGGATGGGTAGCTGCCATCCCGGGGCTGGAGGGCCATCACCTGGTAGCCCAGGACAATCACGCCATCCATTCCCTGAAGGACGAGCGGGGCACTCAGCTGGTCGCCGTGATCCCCTCGGCCAATGCCTCCGGCCGGGATCCGTCCAGCCTGGTAGATGTGCACAGTACCTATTTGTTTGTGATCGACAAGGGCTGGACCGGGCAGCTGAAGGAAGAAGAACTGAATCAGTATGAAAAAACGCAAGAAATTATTCTGGCCATTCGGGAGGAGATTTTGGAAAGCTTTGAAGAGGGCTGCGGCCCCTTCTGGCGGCTGCAGGCAGACAGCATCAGCATCGATCCCGAATTCAACGTCTTCGGCGGCTGGAACGGCTGGTCCATGTTGCTCAGCTTCTAGCCTGCGGGAGCGAAGTGCCTTCGATGGCCGTGTAGAAATCGAGCGCTGCGCGACATGCAATAGGGTGCTATTTTTTCATATCAAGTAGTCCGGGTTTTTGAATGGGTTTAGCCCGGATGGTACGCATGGCGGGAGCTGTGCGTATTTTTTTGTATTTTTACTTTTTCGTTTTCACGACTTGAAATTCAATACATCATGAGAAATTTGATTTTATGTCTTTTGATCGGGGTAGTTCTGTGTTCCTGCGGGCAGGAAAGTAGCAGCGATTCTGCGTATGAGACCGCCAGTTCTGCTTTCTCTGCTGCTCTGGTTAATGCCGACCTCCATCAGCAGATCAAGGATAAAGGATTTTACGAGCGGGAGTTTGTGGCTGCCTGGGAAATCAGCCAGGACTCCCTGATCCGCTATGCTCGGTTATTTGAGGAGCTGGTCGATGCAAATTTTTATTTTGATGGTTCAACTCCCCTGGCGGAGCTGCGGGGCGTGAAACAACTCCACGACGAGTACCAGGTAAAATTTAAGGAAAAGGGCTTTGCTGATTTTTGCCAGGCACTGGCAGAGTGGAATGAACTGTACGGTAAGCCCGAAACGGAGTACACGAACTGGCTGCAGGAGCACGAATATTCCCGGGAAGCGTTTGAAAAGGATATTTTGGAGGTGAATATTCGTTTTGGTGAATTGTGCAAGATCAAATCCGAGAAGGAGAAGCGGGGACGTCTTTCGGATCAATAGCCGTCGTACTTTTTGGATTGTATAAAAATATGGGTAATTTTATACATGGGTACATTTAGAAACATCATTGTGATCCGAAAAGAAGGACAGGAAGAATTCTGGTCCAATTTGAAGCTGTTGTGCAAAAATCATCCGGAATTCTCCTATGAGTACATCAAGTCAAAGAAGTTTCCATTTGAGTACAAGGGCTGGTATTTCCGTAAGGAGGTAGTGAATGGGGTCGCCCGGGAAATGGACGGTTAAGCAAGTCATTCTTTTTACTGGAAGTATTGGAAAAAAACCAAAAAACTTGAAGTGAAATTGTTTCACTGAAATTTAAAAATTCGCCGAAGGCACCATATATTCAAGGGACGTTTCGTCCCTTTTTTCCCCTTCTCCCAGGGCCGAAGGCTCCGCCCCGCGGTGTGTTCTCGTTAACGAGCTTATAATTCTTTTTTGGGAATGCGCGTCAGGCAGGTATCTTTTACCCTGCAACATTCACAGAATGTGGTGGGAGGGCCTGTTGAAGGGTAAAAGCAGACAAACCACCTTATTTTCTCCCGGGCCCATCGTACGATAGTACTGATTATTTTTTGCAGAAAAATGCCGACAGAAGGAGGGGGTACGGGAGAAAATGCCGCTTCCAGCGCGGGAACCCACCTACTATTTAAGTAGTTTCCCAACATTAAAAAGTAATCGCCTGTTTAAATCATCCCCTCATCAGCGAATGAATAGTAGCCGGTATCCGCAATTATCAGGTGATCCAAAACGGGTATTTCCAACGTTTGGCCAGCGGTAAGCAGTTTTTTAGTTAGGGCAATATCCGCCTGTGACGGTCTTAAATTTCCGCTGGGGTGGTTGTGAATCAAAATAACAGCGTTTGCCAGGTGATCCAATGCATGTTTAAAAATTAGTTTAGCGTCTGCAATGGTGGAATAGGTCCCCCCCTGGCTAATCAGTTTATGACAGATTATTTTATTGCTCCGGTCCAAAAGCAGGATATAAAAATACTCTACCACTTCATCCAGTAAAATGGGGCGAAAATAGGTGTATGCATCCGCCGAACTGCTTATTTTTACCTTTTTCTCGGGGTCTGCCATCCATCGCCTCCGGCCTATTTCAAAGGTGGATACAATCGCCGCCGCTTTGCTGTGGCTGATATTCCTAATTTTCATCAGGTCAGCGGTGGAAAGTTTCGCAAGGTTGCCAAGGTTGAAATTTGCCAGCGTTAAAATTTCCTTTGCGGTTTCCTCTGGTAACTGAAATGCGGCGCTGATTAGCATGGTATCGCTCATGCTTGCCTTTCCTTTGTCGTACAGGGTCTGAATTGGTTCTTTTAGTCTCATGATTAAATTACGGTGTCAAGGTTTACGGATTCGATAAATGTTAAATTGGGTTCTTCGACTTTGGAAGGCTCGGCCCGCTCCCGGGTCATTTCCTCAGGGGTAATTACCTGCCGATCCGAAAACAGGTAGCAGATAGGAAAAAATCTGTACTCGTCTTCCTCTGGGGCTTCCTGCCCTTTCTGCTGGGCTTCCTGGGCTCGCTGTTTGCCTACCGGCTGCCCCCAAACCAAAAAAGCTTTGGATCCCTTTTTTATGGTGGCCCCTTGTTTCTTCCATTGTTTGAAAGTGTTAAATTCTTCGGCCCCTTCGGTGTCGTACATGTGGTTTAAAAGCATGTAATTCACGGTACGGGAGGCCCAAAAAAGGGCCTCGTCTGCTGTTTCCGCTGCTTCTGCCATGTCCTCCCGGAGTTCTTTGGCTTCGTTGCTTAGGGCTATCAGTTCCGCCCTTTTGGGGTTCATTTGCTTTTCCATGGTTACGCGTTTATTAAGGTTTGCAATTCGTTTCTTTTCTCGTCGATCTTGCCAATGGCGAAGCCCAGGACCTCACCGATTAGCTTGGGGTTTTGGATTACCAGCGCTTCCTGCTCGCTCCCGTAGCTGGTGGCCTTGTAGGTAATTCGCAAAAAATAACGGTCGGTCAAAAACTCGTCTTCTTCGTGGTCCTTCTGGATCTCTTCGCCCACCTTTACAAGGTTGTCGGCGTACTTATTCAAAAGGGAAAGGCGCTTTATCATTTCCTGCTTCTCCTGGAAAAATTTGATTTTTTCCTCTAGGCTTTGGGGCTGCTGGTTTAGCTGCGTTTCCAGCTTTTTAATTTGGGCTTTCAGCTGCTCCACCTCGTTTTTTTCGGTGGGCTGTGGTGTCGTTTTTTTGGTCTGTTCTTTCATGATGTTTAAAGGTTTTATTTGTTTGTTTTGTTATATAAATATAAGCAATATATTACATATTACAAACCTTTAAAATACTGTAAACCAACTTCTTACATATATTCTATGCGATTAAATATGGAGAACTAAAGCAGGCGAGGCCCAAAAATATTTTACCTCATTTTTCAGGAAAAAAGGCCGATTAAGGGCTTAAAACGGCTAAAAATGCCCTGTTTTTACAGGTAAAAAATATTTTATTGTTTGATTTTCAGGTGTTTAGGGTTTTGATTACTTTTCTTAAAAGTAATTCAGTCAGAATTGACCCCGACTCCGCCCCGCCAGGCGTTTGCAATTGCAAAAAGTCATTTTGTAAATGGATATATGACAAGCCGCCCCCCGCCCCCAAAAAATCCCACCAATTAACCCGTGCTGCCCCGCCAGCACACCATAATTTTTTCTATTTTTGAAATGCTAAAACATCAAACATCATGAAAATAGATTTTAATTACGGTCGGAGTCGGGTAGCCGTGAGGCCCCGGGGTTTACTTAAGCATATGTTTGATGTACCCAGCAGCTCCGGCCACCATATCTTAGTACCATGCCTAAAACATCAAACACTTACTACCTGGTCTATGAAATCAAAAGCATAGACAAAGACCAGCTGAAAAAGTTGGTAGCCGAATTGAGATCCACAACTGGAATGATTCCATTCAAGGTGATGGATTACCAGCAACATCCGATTAAGATTTAGTCTTTCTACTAACCCGGGCAGTTTGTCCGGGTTTTTTTTGGCTTAGGGATGCGAAGGGGTAGTCTGACGAAAGGAAGACCGAAACGAATGTGTAGCCCGCAACAGCCCGGCCCGACCAGCGGAAGGGAAAGCCTCAGCCCTTGTCCTTTATTTACCCTACCCACACCCATAGCTTCGTAAAAAAATGCTACTGCTGTGAGTGATGCGATCATTAAAAAGGAATTTGTCCGTCGGATTTTAAAAGACGAAGCCTCCCGTCTGGAGAGAAATCAGGGCCTGCAAATGAGAAAACTCCTGCACTTCCATACCGGTACCCTGGAAAGAGAGCGGGACTTCAACATTAACCAGGACACAGAACTGGACGGAAAGCTAACCTTTAAACATCGAGCCTATCAGCGATTCCTTGACCTTCGAAAGAAACCCAAATTGAAAGACGGAAGGCGGATCAAACGGAAAAACTACCCCATCCACAATAAATTCGTATTTGGCCATTACTATGTGATTGCCAATAGGCTTATGGTAGACTTTACCAACGAAGTAGCAGCAGGTTTAAAACGTGAAATGGAACGGTAGCCATGGCCAAAAAACTCAGAGACGAAGATTTAATCCTAAACATCGTGGTCAATGGTGACCGGGGCAAAAAGGAAATTGGCGAACTCGAAAGAGCAGTAAAAGACACCAATGCCGAATTGCGCGCCCTGGAGCGTGAAGAAAAGAGACTTCGCCGATCTGGCAAGCAAAACACCGAGCAGTACCGGGCCGTAACCGATGCAATCAAGCAGAAAAACAACGCATTGACTATTGCCGAATCCAGGTTAAAAGTCCTTCGTTCCCAGATCGATGTTAATAAAATGTCCCTGGTCGATCTAAGGCGCGAAATGAACCGGGTCCGGCGATTACGGGATTTGGCTGGTCCACATACCGAGGAATGGCGTAAGCATGACCAACGGCTGAAAGAAGTCACCGCACGTTACCAGGAGCTAGACGGTCGGGCTAGAACTACCGGATCCTCCTTGCAACGTATGGCCGGCCGGTTTAATCACTACATCGGGGTTTTGACCGCTGGATTTGCCACCATGATCGCTGCAGTCTCCGGAATCCGCAAGACCATCAACGATTTTGCAGAATTTGATGATAAGCTGGCGGATGTAATGAAAACGACCAACATGACCAAGGAGGAAGTCAGGGAACTAAATGAGGAATTGAGAAAGATTGACACCCGAACTTCACAAAACGACCTCCTTGGACTATCCCGTGTTGCTGGTAAGTTAGGCATACAGGGAAAAGACGACATCTTGGGCTTTGTACGTGCGTCCGATCAAATAGGAGTAGCATTATCCGAAGACCTGGGCGGAGACGTGGAAGCTGCCATTACCCAAGTCGGCAAGTTGGTGGATATTTTCAAAATCGCCGAGGACGTTCCCCTCGAGGACGCACTACTTAAAGTCGGGTCCGCTATCAACGAGCTGGGGATGGCATCGACGGCCAATGAAGGTTTTATCGTCGAATTCACCCGGCGAATGGCTGGTGTTGGACCGTTGGCCAATGTATCCATAACGGATCTGATGGGCATGGCCGCTACGCTGGACAGTCTTGGGCAGACCTCCGAAGTCAGTACCACGGCGCTTTCCAAGCTTTTCCTGGAGATGGCAAAAAATGCCGATGTTTTTGCCCGGTATGCATCGATGGATGCCGCTGGATTTAGGGAATTGCTCAATACCGATGCAAACGAGGCCTTTCTACGTGTTTTGGATGGCGTTAGAAACAATGCGGATGGGCTTACCAACCTGGCCGATACCCTGGGGGATCTGGGGCAGGATGGTGGCCGTGTTATCGGTGTGCTGGGATCGTTGGCTAACAATACCGAAAAGCTCCGTCAGCAGCAAGAATTATCCAACCAGGCATTTGAACGGGGAACCGGTATTACGGAGGAATTTGGCATCAAAAACGAAACGGCACAAGCCCAGCTGGACAAAGCCCGCAAAGGCCTGCAAATCATGGTTGAAGAGTTAGGTGAAAAGCTAATGCCAGTGATGACGGTAAGCACGAACGGGTTTACCTATTTCGTTCGTATTTTGACCATCCTCTTTGATTTCATCCAGGAACATTGGAAGCTGATCACTACCTTAACGGCTGCTATTGTCGGATATAATCTCGCTCTATTTGCCAGTACCAATTACATGCGGGTTTTCAATAGTCTTTCCAGAATTAACCTGGGGCTGATAGCCTTGCAGCGCAACGGTATGTTATTACTTGCCGCTGCCCAGGCACTTTTTACAGGCAACCTTTCCCGAGCTACGGCCGCGATGCGGGTATTCAATGCTGTTTCGAGATTAAATCCCTGGTTGCTTATCGCCGCGGGAGTGGCTGCGGTCGCGACGGCCATTTATCATTATTCCAAAGGTCTTACCAGTGCAGAGAAAGCACAGCGAAAGCTTCAGGATGTTCAGATCCAGGCAGAGCAAAGCATCACTCGCGAAAAAGTGCAAATGGAGCGGTTACTTGCGGTTGCGCGAGATAAAACCCGATCCGACGAGGATCGAATAAAAGCGATCGAAGCACTGCAGCAATTGTCTCCGGAATACCTGGGCAACCTTTCTCTGGAAACCATCAATACCGAGGAAGCTACCAAGGCAACAGAAAGATACATCGGTAGCTTACTCAAAAAGGCGGCTGTCCAGGCGGCAGAGGATGAACTGGTAGCGTTACAGAAAAAACGCATTGAAGCACTTCGAACTGGTCAAAGTGAAGAGTTGAGTCTGTGGCAAAAGGCTAAGCTAGCAGTGTTACGATTCGGTAACGAGGAAGGCCTGGTGAATGACGTACGCGAGCAATACCGGCGGGAAAACAGGCAAAACATGGAGGCGGACTTTAAAGCTCAGGAAGATCTCTTGACTGGCTTCATTCAGAAAAACATGGATCTCAGTCAGAAAGTCCAACCGGTGTCAATCTTTTCGGGTGAGGGTTCTGATCAACCACCAGTAGGGAGGACGGTTTCGCCCGACAAGGCTAAATCCGATAAGGATTCGAAACTAGCCGCTGAACTCCAAAAACAAGCCGAATACCGTCAGCAGGTCCTCGAATCGCAGTTGTCTCTGATCGAGCAGGAAAGGCTAGCCTATCAGAGGCGTCTGCAGGAAGCCGGTATTTTCGGCAAGCAGCGGGAAGATATGACCCAGGAAGAAATTCGCGTCCTGGAAGCGTTACAAAAGGAGCATCATGCCAACCTCAACCAACTCGATGCGAATTCCCTCAAAAAAGGAATCGAACAGAAGCAGGCCGTTTTCGATAAGGAACTTCAGGAACTCCGGATTGCCCACAATGAGCAATACAAGGAAATCAAAACCCTGGAAGAAGCCCGGGCCTTTCTGCGTGACGACCTGTCGACCGAAGCCCTGGAAGGGCTGCGTAACATGCGCCAGGCACAGCAGGAGATCGATAAAAAATTCCGTAGGGAAGAGGAAGCCCTAGTAAAGGCCCACCTGCAGGACCTTCAAGGTGAACTGCAGGCCGTGCTTGATACTGGGCAATGGGAAGGCCTGGATCTTTCCGATCGCATTCTTTCCGACGAAGAAAGGGAAACCATCAACGCCCGCCTGGCAGAGGTCCGGCAGCAGCTGAGTGAATTGGGATTGGGCACCGGTACGGAGATAGCCGAAGACCGGGGCATGCGCCGGTCCAATGTCGATGTGCTTGGATTTACGCCAGACGATTGGGAAACGTTCTTTGCCAACCTGAAGCAGGGAGCCGTTTCCATGGATGGCCTGCTTATGGCCACCCAGGCATTGGGGCAGGTGTGGTCCCAGTACAATGCCATGCGTACCGCTGGTGAGCAACGCGAGCTGCAGCAGTACGAACTAGCCAATCAGCAGAAGGAAGCTGCGCTCAAACGAAGACTGGATCAGGGACTGATATCCCAGGAGCAATACAATCAACAGGTGGACCGACTCAATGCCGACCTGGACAAAAAGAGGGCGGTATATGAGCGTAACCGAGCGAAGCGTGAGCGCAACGTTGCGCTTATGTCCGCCATCGTTAATACCGCTGCAGGCGTGGCAAAATCTCTGCCGAACCTGGCACTTGCTGCCATTGTCGGGCTGATGGGCGGCCTGCAGATCGCTACCATCAAAAAAGAACCGCTCCCCGAAATCCCTGGCGCACAATCTGGGGGCTTCGCGGATGTTGTGCGTAGTCAGGACAAAAAGATGTTTCGATCCAGAGGCTTTGCCGGTCCGGGCTACGTCAATGATCCACGTATCCTCGTTGCAGAGTCGGGACGGGAATTTATTGCCAGCAACGAAGCCTACGAAAATCCCACCATTCGGCCCGTCCTCGATGCCATCGACACCGCCCAGCGTAACGGCACCATTTCCAGCATCAACCTGGAGAAAGTCATGGCCAGGCGCATGGAAATGTTTACCCTGCCGGGCAGGCAAAGAGGTGGATACACCACTGATCAGGGCAGCACTCCCGCTCCCAGCCCTGTTCAGGACAACGAAACCAAGGAACTAATCCGGCAAAATAACCAACTGATGGCCGATCTGCGGGGAGAGATTCGCAAGGGAATCCGGGCGGATGTCAGCCTCCTGGGCCGTCGTGGGTTCTACGAGGCGGAGAAAGATTACAAGGAAATCGAACAAAACGTAAACCTCTAGCCATGCTCAAAATGCTGCTGAAGGGAGCACCGGTTAATTACCCTCCGGACATTTCCCTGAACCTGATCTACGAGAATCCTTTCTTTTTCAACGATCGGATTCCTTCCAATCATTCCCTGAACTTCTCCCTTCCGGCCACGAATCATAACCTGAAGCTGTTCAATCGGCCGGACCGGATGAATAGCTTCAACTCCTTCAAAGAATACGACGGTTTCGAGATCTATTTTGGTACGGTCCGGATACTTTCCGGTGTCCTGGTCGTGCAGGAGTTTGAGCGGGAAATCAAGTGCTTTTTTCGGGGCTCCGTGGTCACTGATGGCATGCGCTCCCCTCTATTCCAGCTGCCGATGACCTATTACGGATTTGGTACAGACACAAGCTCCAACAACCTGTTTAGCCCGGATTATTGGGCTTCTGCATACCGGGAGTTGATCCAGCCAACATTATTCAACAATTCCGATTTTTGCGCACCGGTGATGCGGGTTGCGGACGTGCCCTGGCCGTACCTGAATGATCCCAACGAAATCCCGAAGAGTGCTGGAAATTTTGCTTCACTGAAGCAGTACATCAATTTTTTCAACGCCCGGGATGAGCAGTACGTATTATTCGGGTCTAGCTCGCCGGTTCATACGGTCGTATTTCCCTTTCCACGGGCCCGATACATTTTCGAAGCGTTTTTTGATGGCAGGTTGGATGTCAATCCCTTTGCCAGTGGGGAGCTGCAAAAGATAGTCCTATCCAGTACCTACCATCCCCGGTACAACGAATCCCTGCTTTCCATCCGGAGGGGAATCCTGCTCGATGGCTACAGCTCCGGAGGCGAAGCCCCGGACAATTTCTTCTACCTGAATTCCTTTCTTCCCAGCCTGCCGGCGAATGAGCTGGTTCGTGAATTATTGAAATTGGTTGCTGCCACCATGTTCCCGTCGGGGAATGGTTTCAGTATTCGCACCAATGCCGATATACTGGCCGATACCAGGCGGGCCAATTGGGACGGAAAACGGATCAACCGGCTTGCGATTAGCCAGCGGGAAGGGCAAAGTTACGCCTACGGGTATGGACAGGCGGCGCCAGCAATCGAGGAATTTGACGGGGTGGAAGTGGACTCGGTGCTGGATCTTTTCAATTACCAGGTTCCCTCGGAAGGGGAAATTGACGTCTACGTGCATGATACCAAAGAACTATGGACCAAACGCCTGCGCGAAAAGGCCGATCCGGCCGATCCTCAGCGTTTTCTTTTTGAGCTGAAGGGAAGCAGCCTCGGTGCTGCCCCCAGTGAGGATCAGGGCGGATTCGATATGAAACCAAATCTGGAGCCAGTTCGGATGGGCATTCATGAGTACTGGCACGAGGATAGCAATAGCAGCGGCATAGAGCTGGGCAGCTGGTACGTTCCGGAGTTTCGCGGAAACCGGTTGACGAGGCCCGAGCGTCCGCAGATCGGTTTGTTTCATGGAGCCCGGGAAAGCTTCAGTACGCTCTCTGATTCTCAGAGCTCGCCAAATCTCTATCCTCTCATGACCCCGCATAACTACGACGCCCACGGCAACCGCCTGGGAGACCTTTCCCTGGAGTGGGAGGGTCCGGACGGGTTGCTTGCCAATTTTCACAGCGACTACCGGGATTACATCGGCGCAAAAAAACGCTTCATACGAGGCCTGTTTTTGCTTAGCGCCCTGGATCTGAAAAACATGGATCTGAGCCGAAAAGTGTACCTGCGGGGGATGAACTTTTTCATAGAGCGCATCAATATCACCGTCCGGCAAAAAAAGATTGAGCCTGCCCAGGTGGATTTGGTACAGGCGGACCTATAGCTGTCCTTTTCCCGGTCGGGAATGTCAGGTAATTTGGGTAAAAATTAGTTGACATACATGGCAGACGCTATCAAATCCCACAGCCTCATGAATGCGCACTTGCTCCACCGATCGACCGAAATTATCACAGATATTTTTGATAAGAGCAAGTGGGCATTGCTACTGACTCCGGTTCTTATGTTTTTTCAGACCTACATTTTTAACGATTTCGATTACCTCAAATGGCTGGTGGTCCTGATTGCGCTAGATACGGCGCTTGGCTTTGGCCTGGCAATCAGTCGCCGGGAGATAGACAAGGATCGCTTTGGCGATATCCTGATCAAGATCACCGTGTACAGCTCCTGCCTGATTGTCGGCCACGTGCTGGAAAACTTCACGGTCTCCGGCGATACCATCCCGGGCGGCGATTACATGAAGCTGCTGATCTACGTGGCCATCATCATCAAAGAAGCCATTTCGGTGCTTGACAATGCCGGAAAGGTATCCAAAAAGCTGGTGCCTCATTTTATCCTTGCCAGGCTAAAGGGATTCGACGAAACCGGCGATTTTAAAAGCTTTAAGGATGGTCAATCAAACCAAGACACGAAATCGTGATTCGCTCATGAGACCATTCCTCTTTCTTTTACTCCTGCTCCTCAGCTGCAATACACAAAAGAATATCCACAGCAAGCGCGCTGATCAGGAGCTGAGTGTTCACTATGAAACCGTTCAAAGCCATGAAAAAGACCTTGAAAAAGCAATTTCCCTTGATGAGTCAGTCCTTACCAGGACAAGATCTGGATCGTACATTGAAGTTATCCCCCGGGGAGCTATCCGAATTTCACCGGATGGCAGCTTTGAGGGCGAAGCATCTCAGATTAGGATCCATCATCGGGACACCACCCAGCGCAGTGAAACCCGGCGGCTAGATCAGAAAGCAAGCGACCGGGGCCGTTCCAAATTAGCTACCACCGAAGACCAGAAGGGAAGCCTCTCGGTTCGTGAACGGGAAAAAGACGTCAGCCGGTCCCCCAACTTCTTTGTTTGGATCGGTGTTGCCCTGGGAATTCTCCTGCTGGTTACCGGTCTGCGTTTGTTTTCGAAACTCAACCTATTCTAAATGGCCATCACCGTTCTACAGGCACCGCCTGCACTTTGCTTTGCCGGCAATCTTCCCGATATCATTGTCACGACCGAGGATGCCGGGCATGATTTCTCCATCACCATAGGGGGAGATTTGCTCCTGGAGGAATACTACACCGCGGATGCCGATGGCAAGATCATCGTTCCGCTGCGGGCGCTCCTCGAAGAGCAGCTTTCTCTGCAGGTGCCGGACGCAAACTTGTTTACACAGGACCAAGGGGCAAAGGATGTTGACTGCCTGCTGGGAACTGAGGAGATTGATTTCCGGATGGTTAAGGGCGGCGTAGACCGAAAGGAATTCACTACATCCGATTTCCTCACCCTCAACTGGCTGACCTGGCAGCCCCAGGTAAAGCAGGTCAAGTACCGGGATCCGGAGTACCTGGGCTACTATGCCCAGGAGCAGGTGACGGTCAAGGTCAAAGCCTATTTTGAGGATGGCTCCGATAGTACTGCGGATGCCTACCTGTTGCCGGCAGGTCACTTGTATACGGTCAATGTCACCTTTGAGCACATCCATAGCTTATTCGCACAGCAACCCATTTATTTCGATGTTTGGATCCAAAATGGAGACGATGGGGAGAATACCTGGCGGCAGCGGTACGTGCTGACCGATCAGGTATTCGAGTTTGACGACCTTTTTGTTTTTGAAAATACCCTGGGAGGAATCGACACCATTCGATTCACCGGTCAAAAGACACTGCTCAATAAGCAGCAGTTTGATACCGGAATCTTTTTTGACGAATTCGAACTCGAGTACGACATCAACCCGGATAAGGCATATGAAAAGAATACCGGGTTTTTTCGCTCCCGCCGGCAGTTGTTCTGGTCGCAGGATTTCTTCAGCAGCTTGCAAAAGTACCTGGTACTCGGAGCGGAGCTCCGGCGGATCCTGACCAGGGAGCCACAGTTTGAGGCGGCCCGGTACGACCTGATTGCCTTCGATTTTCAGTTTGTCTTTACCCGGCAGGTGGAGTACCTGGACTGGATCTCCGACGAACCGCTGGATATCTTGGTGATCATTGGCCCGGACCAGGAGCCGTACTACCTGGCTCCTCGGCTGTGGACCTTTCCGGAGTTGGAAGATCCCACCGATGCCATTTTCCCGGTGCAGGTAGCGGGAGAACAGGCCTGGAAAGGGCTGACTTTCCATACGATCTTGGACTACCTGCGAAATGAATTGGAGATCCCCTCCGGAGACCGGATCATTGATCCGGGTTTTTTTGAGGTCAATAACAGCACCAATGGCTATGTGTATGGTGCTTCCTGGGTCAAAGGTGGGGTAACCTATGAATATACCGGCCCGGTCGCGCTGGTGGGCACGCCATCCGCTCCGGAGGATAGATTTGATATCATCTATACCCAATCCTCCAATACCGTTGGGTATTTGGCTGGGATTGCGACCACTGATCCGGTGATCCCGAATGCACCAGCCGGCGAAATGCTCCTGCACCAGGTGTTGCGACTAAATACCGGGGAGAACATCATCACCCCACAAAATCCGGACGACCCCCAAACCAAAAACGAGGCCGGTAAATACGAGCAATACGCAGAAATCTGGCGGCAGACCCTGCAGCCAAATACCTACTACGATTTCAAAATTGCATACATCGGTTGGGCCTCCGACTACAGTTCCAACCGGCAGCGTCCGCTAAATGGATTTCTGATGGTGGATTTTGTAACGGGTGGGGCAAACAGCCAGGTGGATCCAGACCGTGTCAATGTTCAGACGCTGGATATAAGTCCGATATCAGGTGATTTCGTATTGGTCCAGGTCAACACAACCACGGCTGCCATCTATGTCAAGAAAACCGCGTTTTATCAGACGCTTACCTTTAGCTATTCCGGACCTAAGACCAATACGGTAAACCAGGATAGTCTGAAGGCGGGGCAAGCCTACGGACTTTTACCTGCGGGCGACAATTGGCCAAGCTGGAACGGTCGCAGCTATATTCCCACGACAGGTAATACACTCAGATTCGATAAGCCAAGAGCCTTCGGACTGGATGGAACACCGGTGACGGGAAATCTCACCATTGCTACGGCTTATGCAGACGATAGCGTCATGGTCAAGCTGCTTCATAACGACAGTGCAGAGCCAGCCATTTCGGTCCCTGGGGGAGTCACGAAAAGACTCCTATCGGGAGAGTACAAACCATCTGAGGATAATCTGTACCTGTTTGTTATCGATAAGAACCCATCCGGGGATGTGGTAGCGGTCAACTACACGATTACTCAGAACACGCTATGAGGACCGTAAATCAGTTTTTTCCCAGCACCATCCAGAATCCCCGCTTTTTCTTTGAAAATGCATCGGTGGTATTATCTCCCTTTCTGATCCGCCCGGAGTATACCGGTGCTTGTTGGAAGGTCCGCAGGGTTTCAGATGCGGCCCTGCTTGATATCGGTTTTGACGGAGGCGGAATGGTAAGCGAGGCAGAGTTGGTGGCATTTTTGGGCACCGGCCAGGGCAGGCTGCATACGTTTTACAACCAGGCCGGCACGAACCATGCGGTAGCTCCTGCAGCTGTACAGGAACCGTTGATTTGGAACGACGGCTTTGTGACCGGATTGGAGGGCTTGCCAGCGGTAGACTTTGAAGGGACTGCCAACCGCCGAATGATCTTCGAGAGCATGGTGGAGACAATTACGGCAAATGGCAGCTTGTGTATGGCGGTTATCGATCGGATCGATACCGCTTCGTTGCAACAGATTTTTAGCAATCGATCAGAGAATACCCAGTTCCGGTCTTCCTCTGCCCACCAACTTGATTTGGCGGGTATTGCTTCGCCAGGTGCTTCCTTTAATTCGATTTCAGCAAAAAAGATTATTGGATTTGAGATCGATACCATCAATGAGCAAGCCGTAATATTCGATGAATACATGGAAGGACCCGTTAGTTACTTTTCGGTACTAACTACGCCCAGCTGGCGGTTTAATCAGCTCGGCGCAAGAGCGGTGACCGGGGAAGTGTACCGGGGTAAAATCCATGAGTTATTTTTCTTCCCAGACCGGCTTCTGGCAACCAGGGGCAACATCATCAAAAATCGTAAATCACTATACCATCCGGGACTATGAACCAATTGGCACATCCTTTCAAAATCCAGCACCGGCATTCGGACTACCTGATTAAGCTGGTGCATCACAAATTAGAGATCGACGCAGACTTGGAAATGCGTGCCCACATCCGCATCGAGTTCTGGACCAAAGACGCCGAAGGGGACTTTGATCAACCCTTACTGGAGGTGATCGCCAATGATCCCAACTTATCGGACAATCAGAAAAGGAACGATATGGAACTATTCCGAACCCGCTTGTGGTCCAGCAGCACCCGTGGATCCAGGGTTTTGCCAGAAACCGGCGAATTGGTCCAGCCGGACGAAAACGGAGACTACCCGGAGGGAGCCATCACGCAGCTGCAGTACTGGCAAAGCCTACCGGCCGCCGCCTTCCCAGGCGAAACCCTGGCCGAAAAAGTGTACAGCGCTCTCCTGGTAAACATGCAGGAAATCTACGATTTGCAAAATATCTGATCTGGTTGTTTACCCTACCAGGTACTTCATTTCTTCTCGCAGTCTCTCGTCGTCGACGTGGGTGTATTCCAGCGTTGTAGCTATTTTTTCATGCCCCATGAGCTTTTGCAATACTTCAACGTGGCCACCTTTTCGAAGAAATTGAGTAGCAAACGTATGCCTGGCCACATGCGTAGTTAAGTTCTTTCGGATTCCAGCACCAGCGGCAATTTCTTTGAGAGTACGATTGGTAACCTGATCGCTCACAGTCTCAAATAAATGCCCTTTTTCGGTTAGGATATAGGTGAAATGTTCATCCCCAAGTGGGATTTTAATCGTTTTTTCCGTCTTCCGAGTTTTATAGGGAACGATAATTAGCAAATCATCATGAATATCTGACCACTTTGCCCGTTTAATATCAGAAAATCGTAGACCAGAGATACATGAAAATAGAAAATGGCAAAGCACCCGTTTATGGTGTTCTGGGATGTGATCTTCGTTAAAGTAAATTTTGAGTTTCTCAATCTCCTCCGGCTTCAAATAAACCTTTCGCCCAGGATACTTGGGCATTGAAAATTGGCCTATTGAATCAATATTCACAGAAATCCCAGCTGCATAGGCTCTTCTTACATATGTCGTTATCGTTTTCAGAATTCTCCAGGTGGATGAGAGCTTGAGTCCTTCGTGTTTAATCAACCAGGCTTTAAAGGTTTCCAAAAATTCCTTGTTAATTTCAGAAAACGGTATCTCGGATTTGAACGATTTTATTTTCCTTAGTCCCGAAAGCTCGTTTTTATACGTTTGCTTTTCAATCATAAACGCATTGAACCGATCCTCAATATCATTTTCTGCCCAGACAATGAAATCCTTCCTTGCGCCATACCGCTTCAGGTCTTTATGAAACTGCTCAATAGTGAGCTCCATGTCTGAGTGCCGGTAAAACATTAAAATATCATTGATTTTAGCAATTTCCTTATTCACGAGGAGATTGTAATCATTTGCCAGCTGGTCCCTCTTTGTCCGGGATAAGAATACCCCTGCTTTATTATCGAAAAATTTTATTGGCCAGGAAATTTTTAACGGAACGGTGGTCTTTCTTCTGTTAATAATCACGAGCAGAAACACCGAAGCCAATCCATCTTCCGTAGGCCGATCATGGCGAATTCTACATGAGACAGAGGCTCTCATGACACCAATTGACGTGTGACGGATTTGCGGAACGGTACTCGCAAAAGTAGCCTTAATAACCTGTATAGGCATAGCGTTTGGAATTTTTGTGAAACAAAAATCCCCGTTTGCGCGACGTATTGGCCGATTTTGCCAAAAATTGTACCAGGAGCGGGAATCGAACCCGCACGGCCTAATGGCCACAAGATTTTAAGTCTTGCGTGTCTACCTATTCCACCATCCCGGCATTTTATCAAATCAAAGGTAGGTAAAATCCGGGATTTTACCGGTACCAGAACCCGCAAAAGAAGAAAGCCCTTGATCAGGGCTTTTCTTGGAGCGAAAGACGAGATTCGAACTCGCGACCCCGACCTTGGCAAGGTCGTGCTCTACCAACTGAGCTACTTTCGCTGATTACTGTACCTTCAGAAAAGCAACCGCTTTCCATGAATGTGGACACAAATTTACGCCATAATTTTGAATCTCCAACAGTCCCAGGCAATTTTTTGCAGGCCCGTTCCTACTCCGCTGAAAGTAAAGCAGGTACATTCATTCCAGCATTTTCTTCACTTCATTCAATTTCAACAAGGCCTCCACCGGAGAAATGGTGTTGATGTCCAGGGCATCCAGGAGCTCCCTTGCCTCCTTGAATTTGGGGTCCATCTCGAACAGGCTTAACTGGTAATTATTTTTGGGCATGTCCCGGATATTGTCCCGGTGTTGCTGCATTTTCTTATCCTTTTCCAGGTATTTCATGATCTCAGCCGCCCGCAATACCACCGGATTGGGCATGCCGGCCATCTGCGCCACATGGATACCAAAACTGTGCTCGCTGCCCCCTTTTTCCAGCTTTCTCATAAAGATGACCTTGTTTCCTACCTCCTTCACGGAAACGTTGAAATTCTTAACTTTGGGAAAATCAGTGGCGAGTTGGTTCAGCTCGTGATAATGCGTCGCAAAAAGTGTCTTGGCCCGGCATTTGGGATGGTTGTGCAAGTATTCTACGATGGACCAGGCGATAGAGATACCATCATAGGTGGAAGTCCCCCGTCCGATCTCATCCATGAGTACCAGGCTACGGTCCGACAGGTTATTTAGTATACTGGCCGTCTCGGTCATTTCCACCATAAAGGTCGAACTCGCCCTTGGACAGGTTATCCGAAGCACCCACCCGCGTAAATACCTTGTCTACAATCCCGATCCGGGCAAAAGAGGCTGGCACGAAACTACCCATTTGCGCCATCAATACGATCAAGGCAGTCTGCCGCAGCAAAGCCGATTTTCCCGCCATGTTTGGTCCGGTAATGATGATCACCTGCTGGGTAGAATGGTCCAGAAAGGTATCGTTGGGCACGTAATCCTCCCCAATCCCCAGCTGCTTTTCGATCACCGGGTGCCTGCCGTCCCGAATTTCGATGGAATCCGAATCGGTAATTTTTGGGGCACAGTAGGCATTCTCGCTGGCCACTTCCGCAAAACTCAACAGGCAATCCAGGGAGGCGAGCACCCGTGCATTCTGTTGTATCTGAACCACGTAGTCGCCTGCATCCTGCACCAGCAGCTGAAAATACTTTTGCTCCAGAATCAATAGTCGCTCCTCCGCATGCAGGATCTTTTCTTCGTAGGTTTTGAGCTCTTCGGTGATGTATCGCTCCGCATTGACCAGCGTTTGCTTGCGAATCCACTCCGGCGGTACTTTGTCCTTGTGTGTATTGCTTACCTCCAGGTAATAGCCAAATACCTTGTTGAAAGCCACTTTCAGGGAAGAAATGCCCGTCCGCTTGACTTCCCGCTGCTGAATTTGCACGAGATAATCCTTACCGGACGTAGCCAGCTTGCGGTATTCATCCAGATCCGGGTCGACACCGTTCTTGATGATTCCGCCCTGATGAGTCAGCATGGGAGCATCCTCCATCAGTTCCCGCTCGATTTTCTCGAGCAAGTAGCTGCAGGTGGTGAGTCGGTCCGATAGTTTTTTCAAGGCGCCGTTTTCCTGGTTGGAAAGAAGGGTTTTGATGGGCAGGGTACTTTTCAATGCCTTGCGCAGGTGATTCATTTCCCGGGGATTGATGCGACCCACCGCCACTTTTGAAATCAGGCGCTCCAGGTCCCCGATCTGCTTTAGGTGGGAAAACAACTCCGCTCGTAGTTCCGGTTTCTGGAAAAAAAACCGCACCACCTGCTGCCTTTCTTCAATGGGTTGCTTTTCCTTGAGCGGCAAGACCATCCACTGTTTCAACATTCGGCTACCCATGGGGGTCTGGGTTTTGTCCAAGATCTGTATGAGCGGCACCCCTCCTTCCTGTTGGGGATAAATGAGCTCCAGGTTGCGTATGGTGAATTTGTCCAACCAAACGTATTTTTCTTCCGCTATACGCGATATGGAGGCAATGTGCTTCACTTCTTTGTGTTCGGTCTCCTCCAGGTAATAGAGAACGGCCCCCGCTGCAATGGTCCCCAACACCTGGTTTTCGATACCAAATCCCTTGAGGTTGTTGGTTCCAAAGTGCCGGACGAGTTTCTCGTAGGTATAATCCTGCTGGTACACCCAATCCTCACAATGAAAGGTGGTGAAGTCGTTTTTCAACAGCGTGCCCGCCTGGGTTCGCGCTGCCTTGGAATGGATGACCTCCGAGGGATTAAAGCTTTGCAAGAGCTTTTCGATATAGGATTGGTTGCCCTCGGCACACATGAATTCGCCCGTAGAAAGGTCCAGAAAGGCAATCCCCAGCCGTTCTCCGCCAAAATGGATACTGGCCAAAAAATTATTCCGGCGCTTATCCAGCACGTTATCGTTATAAGCCAATCCAGGCGTCACCAACTCCGTCACCCCACGCTTGACAATGCCCTTTACCTCCCGGGGATCTTCGAGTTGATCGCAAATGGCCACCCGATTGCCGGCCCGCACCAATTTGGGCAGATAGGCATCCAGGGAATGGTGCGGAAATCCCGCCAATTCAATGTGCGACGCGGCGCCATTTGCCCGTTTGGTTAGCACTATATCCAGAATCTTGCTTGCCTTGATCGCATCTTCGCCAAAGGTTTCGTAAAAATCCCCTACCCGAAATAGCAAAATCGCTCCGGGATGCTTTGCCTTGATGGCATTGTATTGTTTCATCAAAGGGGTTTCCTTCACTGCTGCTTTCGCCATGCGGGGTAACGTTTTGAAATAAACCCTGAATTTACTTCATCCTTCCCACAAACAAAAATACCGATTCGAAATAAGGACTTTCTACTGATTGTGATATGCGCTACCTTTGCAGACCAAATCTCACCGGAATATGAAAAAAAGAAGCATGGATGAGTTGGAACGCTTATCCGTAGAGGCATTCAAGGAAGCCGATAAAAACCCCGTGGTACTCGTGCTGGACAATGTCCGCAGCCTGAACAACGTCGGTTCGGCCTTTCGCACGGCCGATGCCTTCCTGGTAGAAAAAATTTATCTTTGTGGCATCACCGGCACGCCCCCCCACCGGGATATACACAAAACGGCTCTCGGAGCCACCGAATCGGTGTCCTGGGATTACTGGGAAGATACGCTGGAACTGATCCGAAAACTCCGGAAATCCGGCTACCGGATCTGCGTACTTGAACAGGCCGCTCACAGCACCCCCTTGCACCGCTTCCAACCCAAGCCCGATCAGGCCCATGCCTTGGTTTTTGGGAACGAGGTGTTTGGCGTGGAACAGGAGGTAGTGGACCAGGCGGACGAGGTACTGGAAATTCCCCAGTTGGGCACGAAACATTCCTTAAATATCTCGGTATCCATCGGGATCGCCTTGTGGGACTTACTTAACAAAACCCGGGGACTGGAGCGGTAATCCAACCAAAGGCCAGATCCAAGCGACACTTTTTTTCAGCGAATTGCCCCAAATTAGCAACGAATTCGTTACTTTAGTTGTCAGGTAACGGGGATGTAGGCAGGCCCTCTCGTCCGCTCAGCCCCTCGTGCAGGTATGCCAGCATCGACACAGGAGAGATGCAGGGATGACACCGGTTGCTTTGGGCCCGGGCAGACCCTGTGAGAATCCCTGCCGGCCTGGCAACCAGGTAACTTCCAAACAGACACCGATAAACCAATGAAATTCTTCTTCTTTTTCCTTTTCGTGATCGGCCTGGGCTGGGTAGCCGGGTGTAAACCCCAGCAGGCTCCGGTCACCGGTGATACCAGCGCCAACTCCCTGGATTGGGAAGGCAGCTACGAAGGGACGCTTCCCTGCGCGGATTGCGAAGGGATTGCCACCTCCATCAGCCTTTCCCGGGATGGGAAATTTGTGAAAGTGTATCGCTACCTGGGGAAAAGTGACCGGGAATTCCGGCAGGAAGGTAGCTTTTCCTGGAACCAGGCAGGAAATACCATCTCACTCAGCGGGATCGAAGACGCGCCCAATCAATACCTGGTCGGAGAAAATCAACTTTTTCACCTGGACCGGGATGGTAACCGAATTCGGGGAGACCTGGAAGCCAATTACGTGTTGAAAAAGGTTGTCGCCAAAACCGACCATCCCCTATTGAATGCCAGGTGGGTACTCAGGACCATGAATAAGTTTCCAGACGAAGACTGGAATCCAGGCGAGATCTTTGTTTTCCTGGAAGAAGAGAGCAGCCGCCTGCATGGCTTTGGCGGCTGCAATAACTTTTTCGGCGTTTACGACTTAAAAACAGGAAACCAATTGGAACTTGGGAAGGTCGGTAGGACCCAAAAATATTGCCAGGAAGTCATGCAAGCGGAGAATTTGTTTTTCACCTACCTGGAGCAGGTACGGCACTACCATCTGGAAAACGATGTGCTGGAATTTCGGGACGAAGACAACAACTTGCTGCTTACCTTCAGCCAGGAACGTTGAAAATTTCTCTTAATTTCTCTTAATTTCTTAGGAAATATTTCTTTTTTCTGCTAATTTTTTAGTCTGAAACTATCCTTCCTATGAAAAACTCAATAATGGTCGCCTTACTTGTGACACTGGCCGCCTGCCAACCGACCGACAATAAATCTGGGGCTGGCGAGGAGTTTGATCTCCTACTGGACACGGTCATGATCCATCCGGGAGAAGAGATCCTCTTTTTAAATTGGCAATTAGGTCCGGCTAAATTGAGTCCGGACAAAAAATACCTCTATAACTTCAATTACCAGGAATACAGCATCGAAAAGATTGATCTGGACGCGTTAAAATTCGTCCGCAAAATTACCTTGGATAAAGAGGGGCCAAACGGACTGGGAGCCAACTTCCACAACCTGGTGATGATTGGCGAGGATCGGTTTTTATTTCGCAGCTACGGACAGGACAATATCGTGAACGATCAGGGTAAAAAACTGGAGCAGTTTGATCTGGGTAAATTGGCAGAGAGTTTGGGAGAATTGGAAGAAGGCGATTACATTCAAGTCCCGTTGAGCATCGGTGATGAAGGGCAGCACTTTGCTGGCATGGTGACCAATTGGGAAAAGAAAACGGCAAAACTGATACTCATTGATCGGGAAGAAAACCGGGTGACCAGCTTTGCTGCACCTGAAATTGAAAAAGCAGCCAAATTTGAAATCATGCTCAATGACGGGGAAATGATGATGGGCCTGGGCACCCGTCGGTATGGGACGGTAGAGAATGGAAAGCTTATTTTTGGCACCGGTGTGAGCCATGACCTGTACGTATGGGAACCGGATGCCAGCGAGTTCCGATTGGTCCGCTATACCAGCGAATTTCTACCACCGGGAAAAAGCGGGGAATACCCCGCTGAAGTCAGTAGCCAGGCCGAAATGAGAAATGCGCACCAAAAAATCCAGTCAGATATCAATTACATGGGACCGGTATGGGACGAGCAGAAGCGAGTGTTTTACCGGATTTCTTTTCGCATGACATACGACGACACAGCACCCATTCCGGAAGGCCGCCTGATGCGGGAGCCAAGTGGCTCAGCTGTCTACCTCACCGTCTTGGATGAGGATTTTAATCCGATTCGTGAAGGGCAATTACCCGCAATAATGCCTGGCTATCCTCCTTTTCACTTTGCCAAAGACGGTAAGCTTTGGTTCTTCGAAAATATTGAAGATGAAATGGGTTTTGTCCGGATGGATATTTCCTGGTAAAAGAGACGAATCAGCGGTTACAACCGCTGAATTTTCGAAAGGAGGATCGACGGGAAGGAGCCTATCTGAATCGATCTGTAAGGTTCTCAAAGGCCTCAGGGATTTAGCATTTCATTATCCGGATCCGCCCAAAACGAAGCCTGCTCCTCCAGTGGAAATACACGAATCAGTTTGGTGCTCAGCTCGGTGCGGTCAATGCCGGAAACTTCAAAAAGCACTTCGAAATACGCAGGCACCTCGCCCAGTCTGGCGGCGATTTCCTTTTCGATAGATAGCCGCAGCGAGGAATCCGTGAAGTTTTTAAGACTCTGCGTGGCGCCGGTATCCCAAAGACCACAGAAAAGGTAGACGGTATTTTGGTTGGGGCCCGGAAATTTGGCCATGAAGCCATAATCGGTATGATACCCATCCGGATCACCGGTAGGAGAAAAAACCTGCCTTTCGCCAGCCTCCCGCCCTTTCAGGATCAATGCCTCCCCCAGCTCATCGTAGGCGAAATTTGAATAGGTAAAATAATCTTTGAACAAGCCCAAGGTTTTGATCATCCCCACCACCACAAAATTCTGATCCTGCAATTCCTTCGGATTGAATCGGGAAATGGTCCGGATGGAAAAAAAATGCCCGGCTGCATCAAACATGCGGGTAAGATCCTTGATCCACTGCAGGCTGCCCCGAACGAGTAAGCCATAGGATAGTTCACCAGTGGTCACTCCTTCGCGCGAATCATGCATTCGGAAAGCTTCAAAATCCGCCCTGCTGTTTATATCGGGATCCCGGATCGTCCGACTCAAACCGGTAACACTATCCTCCTCCAGGTAGATAAACAAATCTCCCAGAAATACGGCGGTAGGAAATCCGTTCGAAAATACGTCCGACCAGGCACTTTCTCGGAGCGAGCGATCCCTACCCTGGCCTATCTGAAACCAAGCCAGTAGGAACAGGGAAACGATTAACCCAGCCACAAGACCGGTTCGAAGGCTTCTTTTCTGAAGCAATCGAAAAACACCGGAGGCCTGGTTCGTTTTTTCAAACACAATACCGTAGCTCCCCTTGGGTATGCGCAAGCGGTACGGGTCCGCGCTTCCCTCTGTTGCGTAGTACTTCCGTAGCTTTTCCCGCAACTTGTACACGTATACCCGTATCAGCGTACTTTCTGAGGGGTCGAAATCGGGTTTTCCAAACACTTCTGCGGCAATGATCGTCTCTTTGGGCACATCCTCATCCAGTGAACAATGCACCAGAAACCGCAACAGATTGGCATAGGTGGTCGACCTCCCAAACCCCTTGCTATTGATAATTTTTTCTGTAAGTTCCAGAAAAACAGACCGGTCCATCCCGTAACTTTCTTTCATTTCTTAAAGATAATCAATATCTTTAACAGTTAACAAAACGGTTTTTTGCCTTGTATTCCCCGGATTTTTCCAGGTATATTTGGAAAACGTCCCAAAGTAATTGAACAGATACAAATTCCTGATAGCCATGAAACGTCTCCGCTTCCAATTTATAGTGCCACTCGTGACCTTATCGCTGGGATGGGTCGGATGTGGATGGGAAACGCCGGAGAAGATTCAGACGGCGTACAAAGAGCTCCCTGAGGCCATCGATTTCAATTACCACGTGAAGCCCATCCTCTCCGACAAGTGCTTTGCCTGCCACGGTCCGGATGCGGCGAATCAGGAAGCGGATCTTCGGCTGGATCGGGAGGAATATGCCTTCGCTGCCCTGAAAAGCAATACCGGAAATCATGCCATTGTTCCCGGTAAACCCGGCAAAAGTGAACTGATAAACCGCATTCTGTCCGAAGACAAGGAATTACTCATGCCTCCCCCGGAATCCAATCTCAGCCTCAGCACGGAGGAGATCGCCATTCTTACCAAATGGATTGAACAGGGAGCCGAATACAAACCCCACTGGTCCTTTATTCCTCCGCAGGAAACAAAGCTACCCAGTCCGGAAACAAAAGGTTGGGTTCGGAATGAAATCGACGCGTTTGTTGCCGAAAAGCTTCAGAGCGCTGGGCTGCAAGCTGCTCCGGAAGCAAGCAAGGAGATGCTGATCCGCCGTCTGAGCTTTGACCTGACCGGTCTTCCTCCCAGCCTGGAAGAAATTCGGGAATTTGTTTCGGATACTTCCGAAGATGCCTACGAAAAACTGGTGGACCGGCTACTCGCCTCCCCTGCATACGGAGAACGCATGGCAGCCGACTGGATGGATGTGGCCCGCTACGCCGATTCTGACGGCTATCTGGACGACAAACACCGGGATTTCAGTCCTTACCGGGATTGGGTGATCGAAGCCTTTAACCAAAACATGCCCTACGATCAGTTTATCACCTGGCAAATTGCCGGAGACCTGATCGACAATCCCAGTCAGGAAAGCGTACTCGCTACGGCCTTTAACCGGCTGCATAAACGGAACTCGGAAGCAGGTATTGTTTTTGAAGAGTACCGGGCCGAGTACGTGGCTGACCGCACCAATACGGTGGGAAAAGCCATCCTCGGACTAAGCATGGAGTGCGCCCGCTGCCACGACCACAAGTACGACCCCATCAGCCAGAAAGATTACTACGAGTTTTCTGCCTACTTCAATAGCACCAACGAATTGGGAACCGCCGTGTACGGCCCGGGACAGGTACCCGGTCCTTCCCTTTTACTGACCAATGAGGAGCAGGATAAACTTTTAGACTACCTGGACGACCAAATTCGTACAAAGGAATCCGAGTTGCAGGAATTGGCTGAAACGGATACGGATACCGCGCTGCCCAATCCCGAATCCCTGCATGCCGGTCTCAAGCAGCTGCAAACCCAGGGGTTGGTTGCCTCCTACGATTTTGATAAATTAACGCCGCAACCGGATGGGAAGTCCTTTAAAAATCCCGGCTGGTCCGGAAACTCCGGTCCAGCGCTCATACGGGAGCCCGACATTGCTGAGGGAGTACACGGAAAGGGCGTTTTTATCAATGATTTTACCACGCTTTCCCTTCCCGAAAAAGTAGGCTGGTTCGACCAAACGGATCCCTTTTCTGTATCCCTCTCCGTTTTCCCCGATACCCTGTACAAAGAGGCCGTATTGTTTACCCACTGCGAGGATATCCGGCTTGGATTAAAAGGTTACTCGTTATTTCTGGAAGACAACAAGCTCAATTTTATCATGGCTTACAGCTGGCCTACGAATGCCCTACAGGTAAAAACGCGGGATCCTCTCCCGGTAGGAGACTGGTCCAATATCAGCATCACCTACGATGGCAGGGGAAAGGCTGCCGGCATCGGCATATACCTGAATGGGGAAAAAGTCCCGGTAGAGGTGGAAGCGGATCACATTTACAAGTCCATTCTGTTCGAGCCGGATATCCACACCTATGGATTCAGGGGATTTGTTCTGGGCGTGCGGGACAAGATGAAAACCTTCCTCAATGGCGGCCTGGATGAGTTGAAGATTTACAACCGGGAACTGACTGCCCTGGAGGTCCAATTTGCCAACGATCCGGAGAAAGCAAAAAGCCTGATCGAAAGCCCGCAGAATGCCGGAGAGCGGAAGCTCGTCCGCGAGCACGTATTTAAATCGGTCAACGAGCAGGCTAAAAGACTGGAGAAATCGGTGCGGGAGTTCCGGAAACAACGGGCGCAACACACGAACGACATCCCGGAAATCATGGTGATGGGCGATCTGCCCGAACCCAGACCTACCTTTATCCTGGACCGGGGCCTCTACAGCGCTCCCACCGAACAGGTCTACCCCAACGTGCCCGAGGCTGTCCTACCCCGCGAAAGCACCCGGTTTCCGCAAAACCGGCTGGGCCTGGCGCAGTGGCTGGTCGATCCAGAGAACCCGCTGACCGCCCGGGTATTTGTGAACCGCCTCTGGCAGATGCATTTCGGAAATGGCCTGGTAAAAACCTCGGATGATTTTGGCAGTCAGGGTAGCCTGCCCAGTCATCCCGAGTTGCTGGACTGGCTGGCAGTAACCTTCCGCGAATCCGGCTGGGACATCAAAAAAATGCACAAACAGATCGTCCTGTCCGCTACCTACCGGCAATCGTCCAAGACCCGTCCGGAGCTGCAGGAGATAGATCCCGAAAACGTGTTACTGGCCCGCGGCCCCAGTTTTCGCATGACTGCGGAAATGGTCCGGGACAATGCCCTGGCGATAAGTGGGCTTCTCGTTCCAAAAATCGGAGGTGAAAGTGCCTATCCCTACCAACCCGAAGGCCTTTGGGATGAAATCAGCACCAAATCCTGGCGTTACCGCTACCTGCAGGAGCCGGGAGATGGCCTCTACAGAAGAAGTCTCTACACCATCTGGAAACGTACCTCCGGTCCTCCTTCCATGATGATATTTGACGTAGGCGACCGGGCAGAGTGCACGGTAAAGCGAACCCAGACCAGCACCCCCCTTCAGGCATTGGTGCTGCTGAACGATCCTCAGTTCGTGGAAGCAGCGCGGGTAACGGCGGAAAAACTGATTGAAAAATACGAGCCGGAACAGCGCCTGGAAAACGCCTTCCAATTGAGTACCGGTAGGCTACCGGACCCCAAAGAAAAACAGATTTTACAGCAATTTTATACCGAGGAGACCGAGAGGTTTTCCCAGAATAAAAAGGAAGCGCTGGCCTATTTGAGCACCGGGAGCAATCCCCCTGACACCGACCTGGATCCCGTTCAGGTCGCTGCACTGGCTACTGTGATCAATGGCATCATGAACACCAGTGACGGATACACCATCAGATAAACAGAAAAAAAATGAGTCGATACGATCCTACCGAATTTGGAGAAAGCAGACGAGGATTTCTGAAAAAAGCCTCACTTGGATTTGGCTCCATCGCCCTTTCCAGTCTACTTGGTCAAACGGGTTCCTGGGCCAGCAGCCCGGGTCCATCAGGGCCGGGAGGTATCCTGGCCGGTACCCATTTTCCCGCCAAAGCAAAGCGGGTAATCTACCTGTTTCAGTCCGGTGGACCCTCGCAGATAGAAACCTTTGATTACAAACCTTCCCTGGCCAAATGGCACGGTAAGGAGATTCCGCCTTCCGTACAGGGCACCCAGCGAAATTCGGGGATGGTAGCGGATCAATCCACCTTTCCCCTGGTGAAGTCCATCTACGATTTCAAACAATATGGCCAATCCGGTGCCTGGGTGAGCGACTTGTTTCCTTATACCGCGCAGGTTGTGGACGAACTCTGCATTGTCAAATCCATGATCACCGAAGCGATCAATCACGAACCTGCCGTGATGTTTATGCAGACAGGCTCTCAGCTGAGCGGCAGGCCTTCCATCGGTTCCTGGCTGAGCTACGGGCTGGGCAGCGACAACGAAAACCTACCCAATTTTGTGGTATTGCTATCCAAAAGCTCGGGGGCCCAACCCCTGAATTCCAACGCGTGGAGCAATGGCTTTCTTCCCTCCCACCACCAGGGCATACAGTTCCGCTCGGGTAAAGATCCGGTGCTGTACCTCAACAATCCCCACGGCGTACACGATCATGACCGGAGAAGGGCCCTGGACCATATACGGCAGTTAAACGAGCAGCAATACGATCTCTGGCAGGACCCGGAGATCCAATCCAAAATCAGCCAGTACGAAATGGCTTACAAAATGCAGAATTCGGTTCCGGATGCGGTGGACACCTCCAACGAACCGGATTACATCTACGAACTGTACGGAGAAGATGCTAAAATCCCGGGAACCTATGCGTCCAATTGCCTTCAGGCCAGGCGGCTGGCCGAACGGGACGTAAAATTCATCCAGCTGTACCACATGGGCTGGGATCAGCACGGCAGTTTACCAAAAGGCATCAAAAGACAGGCCCTCAGCACCGATCAGGCAACAGCCGGACTCATCCAGGATCTGAAACAACGGGGGCTGCTGGAAGATACCCTGGTGGTCTGGGGAGGAGAGTTTGGTCGCACCAGTTTTTCGCAGGGCAGACTGACGGCCGACAATTACGGACGGGACCACCATCCGGGATGCTTCACCATGTGGATGGCAGGAGCCGGGGTGAAAAAAGGCATGGTCTATGGGGAAACAGACGAATTCAGCTATAACGTGGCCCAAAATCCCGTTCACGTACATGATTTTCAAGCCACCTTGCTACACCTGATGGGGATTGACCACGAGAAACTTACCTTCAAACACCAGGGCAGGCGTTTCCGGCTGACCGATGTACATGGGCAGGTGGTAAAGGACCTTTTGGCCTGAGATAATCCCCAAACGGGTAATGGACATGAATGAAAGAAGAAAATTCTTGAAAAACACAATTTTGACTGGAGGCGCACTGTCCGTTTCCGGCTTATCCGCTTTTCACATCAAACCCGCTGCCCCAAAGCTGGAGGAAACCATCCTGGGTCATGGGGATTTCAGGTACCGGGTAGAGAAAGGCTGGGGGGACCTGGACCCGAAAAAACACCCCGTCAAAAACTGCCATGAAATGGTGATGGACAACAAGGGAAGACTCCTGATGCTGACCGACCATCCCCAAAACAATGTCATTATTTACGATACTTCCGGCAAGTTGCTGGGCTCCTGGACCCTTTCCTTTCCGGGTGCCCATGGTCTGAGCATCCATGATGAGGGAGATGCCCAATACCTGTATATTACCGACCCGGGTTTGGGAAGGGTGGTCAAGTGCAGCATGGATGGAAAAATCCTTTTGGAATTGGAACATCCGGCCAAACTGGGCGCTTACGATGAAACATCCGCGTACAGGCCGACCGAGACCGCCATCGGGCCCAAGGGGGATATATATGTGGCAGACGGCTACGGCTCGCAGTTTATATTGCAATACGATGCCAAAGGTCAATTCATTAGAAAATTTGGCGGGGACAGCTTCCTGCAACCCAATAAATTCAAACAGGCCCATGGGGTAGCCCTGGACTACAGGGATGCCGACAACCCTACCCTGCTTTGTACCGCCCGCATCAAAAATTCCTTCAAACGGTTTACACTTGATGGTGAGTACATTGAAGAATACTATATGCCGGGTGCCTTTGTCAGCCGGCCGGTAGTGGATGGTGAAAACATCTATTCCGGGGTTTGTTTTGGCATGACGGAGGGCAATTATACCATGCAACTGAACAGGGGCTTCGTGACCATTCTGGACAAGGAAAACCGTGTAATCTCCAATCCGGGAGGTACGGAGCCACAATATGAAAATGGGAAATTGAAACTTATGCTACAGGAACAACCGGTATTCCGGCATTGCCACGATGTCTGCCTGGACCGGGACAAAAACCTGTATGTCTGTCAGTGGAATGCGGATGGGGTGTATCCGTATAAATTGCACCGGGTTTAACTTATTACCCTTTGTCCCCTGCACAGCCTTAACTTGGCAATTACAGATTACCATTAGGAACCGGTGGGGATTTAATACGGAGTCCAGGGTGCCTGAGCCTGTCGAAGGCACGATGGGTTGATTTGGAGCCGACGACAACAAAAAAATCTTTTCTTTTGAAATGCCTAAACCCCAAACCTGTCAGGTTTTTGTTTCGATTCAACCAAAATCAAGTTTGGAACAGGTGAAACCTGACAGGTTTTATCTGCTGAGTTTAAGAAGGTACTCAGATTTTATTAGGGATCGTATTTCTGAGTGAAGTCCTCTATGTGAATCATGCAACTACGTTTTTGCTGGTAGACAGTAGCTTTCTTTAAACCGTCCCCAAATAAAACAGATCAGGGACCAGGCAGATACGCATCTTTCGCTGCCTAAGCGAGAAATCTTTTTACGTAGGTGTCAATAAATTTCTAAATTGAAAATACTAGAAAAAATTCCTCTCGAATCTGTTCGGGACAGGCGCCTTGTCCCCATTTGGAATGGGTAATTGTATACGTTCGAACCGGTTATAAAGGGTTTGCAATTTTGGCGGATTTGCCCAAATCGTGTTATTTCTACTATCCATCAGATTCTCAGCACAAATCATGGAAAAGCCCCAAGATAAAGTCAAAGAACCCTTTTCCGCATATGGACACCATTCTTATGCCGATTACCTTTCCTGGCAGCTGGACGAAATGGTGGAGTTGATCAGGGGAAAGGTGTTCCGACAGGCAGCAGCGCCCAGGCTTATTCATCAACGAATCTCCGGGAAAATCTTTAACCCCATTTCTAATTTCCTTCAGGGAAAAAGCTGCGAAGTATTTTCTGCTCCTTTTGATGTGCGTTTACCCGTTTCCTCCAGGGACCCTGACAAAATCGATACCGTGGTGCAGCCGGACCTTTGTGTGGTCTGTGATCCGGAGAAACTGGATGAGCTGGGCTGTGTGGGTGCACCGGACCTGATCGTGGAGAGCCTCTCTCCCGGAAATAACAAGAAAGAGATTCAACTGAAATACGAAGTGTACGAAACCTCCGGTGTGAAGGAATACTGGCTGGTACATCCCGATGAGCGCACCCTGCTGATCTATACCCTGGAATCCGGGAAATACCGCCCCTCCCGGCTGTTTACTTTTGGGGATTGGGTAAGATCCCTGGCGCTTCCTGGTTTTGAATTGGATCTGGATGAGGTATTTGGGGAGTTGTAAGTTCAGGTTAGACAGTTTTATTCAATTATAATAAATGGGAGCACCCTGATCCTAAGGACAGGTAATCTTATAGTATATTTGTCGCCAATTATTGACAATTATTGGTTATTCTTGTCATCTTTAGATGACAAAACTATCTCTTACCTGTCCGAATCGGGTGATTTTTATGCACCCGAAATCATTATTGAAGTAGAGGGTAAAAAATAAAAATCCACACGAAATGAACAAATCCCCCCTTATTTTTGCCTTTATCAGCATTTTAGTCCTTGCCTATTCCTGCTCAGAACGCGAAAAAGATAATCAAACCTTAGAAGATGTACCAACTCATTTTTTGCAGGATAAAACGTTTTTGGAAAAATACGATCCGCAGCTTATCGAGCTGAGTACAGAAGACAATCAGGCCAAAGTCCTGGTCTCCCCCAAATACCAAGGCAAGGTGTTCACCTCCACCGCAGCAGGCGACGATGGAGAAAGTTTTGGCTGGATCAACTACGAGGCTTTTGATGGCCCTCTGGACGAGCACATGAATGCCTATGGAGGAGAAAGCCGGCTATGGCTGGGACCGGAAGGAAATTCCTTCTCCCTGTTTTTTGAACCAGGTACTGCAATGGAATTTGACAACTGGCATACTCCTGCAGCCATCGACAACGAAGCTTGGGAAAAAATCGAAGCGGGTCCGAAGGAAGTCACCATGGCCAAATCCACATCCATTACCAACTATCAGGGAACGGAGTTTTACTTAAAAATACAACGGACCATTACACTTCTGGAAACAGAAGGAATTTTAGCAAACACCGGATTGACAGCCGATGTCTCCTCCATCAAGATGGTAGGGTACGAAACCCTCAATTCCATTCAGAATACCGGAGATATTCCATGGACTCGAGAAACCGGAGCTCCCTGCCTCTGGGTGTTGGACATGTTCAAACCCAGCCCCGAAACCACCATCGTGCTTCCACTCCAACCAAGCGAAACAAACGAAGGCCTCACCACCAACTATTTCGGAGCGATTCCGCAGGAAAGAATCGCCATTACGGACAACTACCTGTTCTTAAAAGCCGATGGGCAAAGCAGAGGGAAGGTGGGAGTTTCTCCTGAGAGAGCCCTTCCCATGGCCGCCAGCTACGATCCCCTCCAGAAGGTATTGACGGTGACTACCTTCGATATCGCCTCGGAATCGCCCTACCTGAATCAGGAATGGAACACCGTAGCCGATCCTTTTAAAGGCGATGCCGTCAACGCCTACAACGACGGGCCATTGGCGGATGGCAGCCAGATGGGGCCGTTTTATGAATTGGAGAGCGTTTCTCCGGCAGCCTTTCTTTCTCCGGGAGAAAGCATGGATCATTTCCACCGAGTCTACCACTTTACGGGAGAGAAAAGCAGTCTGGATGAAATCGCCCGCCAATTATTGGGGATTTCCATCGCTGAGATTAATGGGGTGTTTAATCCGAAGTAGGCAATTCATTACAAGCTGATCCACCCTGTAGCAAAAATTCATGCTTACAGGTGACCTATTCAGGTCTTCGATCCGAGCTCAATGGATTTTTTCTGCCTTCAAGACTATATATTCTGAATCCAGATAGCGCAATATACGCCCTGGAAAATAACCAAAACAATGGTATCGTGAACCAATGTTTTCCTGAGATTTCTGATAGGAAAATCTCATTTTGAACCTATCACGACGCTCATCTGGCAGAAAACTGTGCCATTCCTGGGTAATAGCAAACATGTCGGTGGGTACCCCAAACAACATCAAGGTATCGGAGTTAGCACCTATGGTTGCCACCAGGTAGCCTTTGCCTTCTCCTTTACTTGTCATTACAGTAGCATCCCGAACGCAGGGGTGGTGCCCGATCAGGTACCCTTCGGCCTGATAAACGGGTGTTTCATCATTGTCCTGGCATCCGCCAAGAAAAGGAATAAGAAATACCATTCCTACCCAAATCAACCAATTGCCTGTAAAAACTGCATTTGGCTTGATCTTGAAAAGTCTAATTTTCGAAAACCTGAACCTTGATCTCATCCTGAGAAAAATCAATGGGAATAACACCGAAACAATAAATAATACCAATAGATTGAAAGTCAGAAAGATCAATTTTTATTTTATATACAAGTTCAGTTTCATTTTCTATATACAAGCCCTGGTCCCTAAAGTTGGGAATTTGCATTGTTTCAACCCTGGTAACCAAAAGGAAAAATTTATTAAAATCTATCTCAGGAAGTTCAACAGAACAGGAAACCAGCACCTCAAAACCTTCCATGCCAGTGATCCGGAGGGATTGCTGATTCAAAAAATTCATTTCAAAATTCTCCCTCAAACAATTGCTTGAATACATCCAATACGTGTCTACGGGTATTTCCATTTCAGGAGGCTCCTCTTCCCGATTGACACAGGAATGAAATGTGAGAATAATCCCCACTAGCAGCATCCACTTGCTAAAAATAACAGTGATTACCTCCATTCTGATCATTTTAATTAAAACCCAACTTCGTATAAAATATATTTAAATATGTAGTTTAAATTTTCGCTTTCCTAATGCTCTCGTCTTCTTAATTTTAAGACGAAAAAAGCCTGCAAAACGCTACACGAATAAGCATGCCAGGGACCAAACGGGCTGTTCGGTGGTTACAATTCCGCGTCCGGATTATCAGTTTTGTACCTCTGGCGGAATTGCTCAATTCTTTTTATCTTTAGAAATAGATCCATCAATCATGGAAAAGCCCCAAGATAAAGGCAAAGAACCCATTGCCGGTTATGGTCACTACTCCTATGCCGATTACCTTTCCTGGCAGTTGGACGAGATGGTGGAGTTGATTCGGGGAAAGGTATTCCGCCAAGCCGCGGCACCCAGAAGGTTGCATCAGGAAATTTCCATGGTACTTTCTAATAAACTGTATGAATTCCTGAAAGGAAAGACCTGCAAAGTGTACGTGGCTCCCTTTGATGTTCGATTGCCCGTTTCCTCCAGAGACCCTGAAAAAATCGATACCGTAGTGCAGCCGGACCTCTCTGTGGTCTGCGACCCCGAGAAGCTGGACGAGCTGGGCTGCGTGGGTGCCCCGGACCTGATCGTGGAGATCCTCTCTCCGGGAAATAATAAAAAAGAAGTACAATTGAAATATGAGGTGTACGAAGCCTCCGGTGTGAAGGAATACTGGCTGGTCCATCCCGACGAACGTACCTTGCTGATCTATACCCTGAAATTCGGAAAATACCAGCCCTCACGGCTATTTACTTTTGGGGATCGGGTTAGGTCTCAGACGCTTCCCGGATTTGAACTGGATCTGGATGAGGTGTTTGGGGACTTATAAACCTGATTGCATCGTGAAAAATTCTGGTTGTGTAGACAATATAGAAGTACCTGCATATCACTCGCCTTCTACCGCTCACTGCCCTCAGCATTTTTCAAAATAATCGCTATCGTTATAACAATTTGAAAAAATTACGTAACTTTTTGGAACAAAATAGCGGTATATTTGCTACCAACCGTGATTATTCACCCGAAAATCGACAGAGCGTAGCCTTGATGGTCGGGAAGTAACATGAAGGTCTTGAAACACATAGCGTCCCTTATCCTTTCCCTGCTGATCGTACTCAGTTCCATGAGTTTTGCGGTCAACCTGCACCTTTGCATGGGAGAGCTGGAAAGCGTACGTATTCTGACGGATGCACCCGCCTGCGACATGCACCGCAAGTCCTGTCATGCGGCCGAGCCGGACAAAAGCACCAAAGACGATTGCTGCGAGGACGAGCAACGAATTCTGCACGGACAAGACGAGTTAAGCAAAGCACCTGCTTTTCAGGAAACCCATTTTGAGCTCGTTGCCGTTCTTTCCCTGCTTGTTTCCTACCTTACCGCCGATACGGAACTGCCAGGTATTGACACCCTGGAGGTCTACATACCTCCACTCCTTCCCCGGGACATCCCAGTCCTTGTTCAATCCTTCCTTATTTGATTAGTTGATATCATTGGAATCCAGTTCGGATGCATCCATTCCGACTGCCTGAATTCCCATGCCGTTCCCATTGCAATTCCGGGAACGCATTCGGCCATTTCCAACGATCATCAACCAAGCGAAAAATGCTCAATCGAATTATCCGGTTCTTTTTGGAGAACAAGTTGGTTACCGTACTGCTCCTGCTATTGATCATTGGCTGGGGCATCGCGACCGCACCCTTCAATTGGCAAATCGACTTCCTGCCGCGCGATCCTGTACCGGTAGATGCCATTCCCGACATTGGTGAAAACCAGCAAATCGTCTTTACCGAATGGATGGGTCGGAGTCCACAAGATGTGGAATACCAGATTACCTACCCCTTGACCACCACCCTCCTCGGCCTGCCCGGCGTAAAAACGGTGCGCAGCAGCTCAGCCTTTGGGTTTTCCAGCATCTATATCCTCTTTGAAGAAGACATCGAATTCTACTGGAGTCGCTCCCGCATTCTGGAAAAACTGAATGCCCTACCCGCCGGTCTTTTACCAGAAGGGGTGCAACCCCGGCTGGGTCCGGATGCCACGGCTTTGGGACAAGTATATTGGTACACCCTGGAAGGCAGGGATAAAGCCGGCAATCCGGCTGGCGGATGGGATCTGCATGAACTGCGGGCCGTCCAGGATTTTACCGTTCGCTATGCCCTCAGCAGCGTTTCGGGGGTAGCAGAAGTGGCTTCGGTAGGAGGCTACATCAAGGAATACCAGGTAGACGTGGACCCTGCTGCGCTGAAAGCGCACAACATCGCCTTGACGGATGTGGTCCGGGCAGTAAAAAACAGCAACCTGGATGTGGGGGCCAATACCCTTGAAATCAATAAGGTGGACTACTTTGTCCGCGGCCTGGGCTATGTAGAACAACTCAGTGACCTGGATGCCGCGGTGGTGAAAGTCAGCGATAACGTCCCCATACGCATTCAGGATGTGGCGCGGGTGACCATCGGTCCCCAGCCCCGCAATATGACAGGCATTCTGGACAAAGCCGGGGCCGAAGCGGTAGGTGGAGTGGTCATCGCCCGCTACGGAGAAAACCCACTCTCCGTGATCGAGGGGGTAAAGGAAAAAATAGCCCAACTCTCCGGCAGTCTACCCAGCAAGGTACTGGAAGACGGCAGGGTTTCCCAATTAACGATAGTCCCGTTTTACGACCGGACCGGACTGATTTACGAAACCCTGGGCACGCTCTACCAGGCCATCAGCCTGCAGGTCTTGATTTCCATTCTGGTCATCATGGTAATGGTGTACAACCTCCGGGCTTCGTTGATAATTTCTGCGCTTTTGCCCCTTTCTGTTCTGATGTGCTTTATTTTTATGAAATACCTGGACGTGGACGCAAATATTGTCGCCTTGTCCGGTATAGCCATTGCGATTGGCACCATGGTGGACCTTGGGATCATTTTGAATGAAAACATCCTGCGCCATCTCAAAGAATCCGAGCCTTCCGAATCCAAACTAAAAATCATCTACACGGCTACCACCGAGGTGGCCTCTGCCATACTTACGGCGGTAAGCACAACGATCATTAGTTTTCTTCCGGTTTTCACCCTGCAGGCAGCCGAAGGGAAATTGTTTGGTCCGCTTGCCTATACCAAGACCTTTGCGCTGATAGCTGCCGTTATTTTTACTTTACTTATCATGCCGGCATTTAGCCATTGGATATTTTCCATTCGCAAAGGATCCGGAAAATCCGCCTTGGCCTGGAACCTCATATTGCTGATTTCCGGGATTATCACCTGGATCTTTCTCTGGTTCTGGGCAGGATGGGTCCTGGTAGGATTTGGTTTAATAAACCTGGCCCTCCACTATTTTCCGGAAAAAGTAGAACCTTGGCGAAATATGCTGAAGGTGGGCTTCACCCTGCTTTCCATAGCCTGGCTACTTGCCTGGGAATGGATGCCACTTGGCGTCTCCCGCAGCCAGCTGGCCAATTTTCTGTTTATCTCCCTGCTCATCGGTCTGGTGCTGGGTGCCTTCCTGCTGTTTAGGCGCTACTATTCCCGCATCCTTGGTTGGTGCCTGGACAACAAAGGTCGTTTTATAATAGCCCCACTCCTGATCATATTAACCGGGCTCACCATTTGGCTGGGTTTTGACCGTACGTTTTCGATGGTACCAACAGTAACGGAAAAAGTAGGCTGGGATATTCGGAATAGTTCTATTTGGGAAAGCATGGCAGCTACCTTCCCGGGCTTGGGAGAGGAATTCATGCCCAGCCTGGATGAAGGCACCTTTCTTCTGATGCCTACCTCCATGCCCCATGCCGGCGTGGAAGCCAACCGGGAAATTCTCCAAAAACTGGACATGCTGGTCAATGCCATCCCAGAGGTGGACATGGTGGTGGGAAAAGCGGGTAGGGCCGAAACGGCCATTGACCCGGCTCCCATGACTATGTTTGAAAACACCATCCAATACAAAAGCGAATACGCCAGCGACGAGAACGGGCACCGCCGCCGGTTTAAGGTGGACGACGAAAATCGCTTCTTGCTGAAAAACGGAGAGACCTACGATCCCCAAACCAACCGGCCGGAAACCGTATCGCTTTCCCAGCTGATGCCAGATCCGCAAGGCGCCTATTTCCGGCAATGGCGGACGCATATTCAACGACCAGACGATATCTGGGATGAAATCGTCGCAAGAGTGCGGGTCCCCGGAGTCACTTCCGCTCCCAAACTTCAGCCCATTGAGACCCGGCTGATCATGCTGCAAACCGGCATGCGGGCCCCCATGGGAATCAAGGTTTACGGCCCCGATTTGGAGACCATTGAAGCCTTTGGCTTTGCGTTGGAAAAATACCTGAAGGAGGTTCCTTCTGTCAAAAAGGAGGCGGTGTTCGCCGATCGGGTAGTGGGCAAACCCTACCTGGAAATTGACATAGACCGGGAAAAAATCGCCCGGTATGGACTGACGATCGGGGCAGTACAGGATTTCATCCAGACCGCCATTGGCGGCACCCAAATCAGTACTACGGTTGAAGGCAGGGAGCGGTACCCGATCCGGGTACGCTATGCCCGGGAATACCGGGACGATCCCACAGCAATCGAACACCTTCTGGTACCCGCGCCTGGAGGTGCTTACCTTCCACTAAATCAGCTGGCAACCATCAACTATCGTCCCGGACCTGCCAGGATCAAAAGCGAAGACAGTTTTTTGGTAGGATACGTTTTACTCGACAAAATGCCTGGTTTTGCTGAAGTCACCGTGGTAGAAGCGGCAAAAGCCTACCTGCGTGAAAAAATAGATCGAGGCGAGCTGATCGTACCTGCCGGCGTTCGGTATGAATTTTCCGGCAATTACGAAAACCAGATCCGGGCCGAAAAGCGACTGTCACTGGTCCTTCCCCTGTCCCTGATTATCATCTTCCTGATTCTGTATTTTCAGTTCCGCTCCGTTTCCACCTCGTTGTTTGTATTTGCAGGTATCGCCCTTGCCTTTTCGGGAGGATTCCTGATGTTGTGGCTGTACGGGCAAAACTGGTTTTTCGACCTAGAAGTGTTGGGAACTTCCTTGCGGGAACTGTTCCAAATGAAGACCTACAATCTGAGCGTAGCAGTCTGGGTGGGTTTTATTGCGCTGTTTGGTATTGCCACCGATGATGGGGTGGTCATGGCCACGTACCTGGATCAGAGTTTTAAAAAGCACCGGCCGAACAGCGTTGGAGAAATACGGCAGGCCGTCATGGAAGCCGGACAGAAACGCATTTTGCCCTGCCTGATGACCACTGCTACCACGCTGTTGGCCCTACTGCCCCTACTGAGCTCTTCCGGTCGCGGATCAGATATCATGGTTCCCATGGCGCTACCGGCTTTTGGAGGTATGTCGATTGCACTACTTACGCTGCTCCTGGTTCCCGTACTGTATTGCTGGAAAGCGGAGCTAACAATTGGTAAGAAAAAAGCAACGAAGGCATGATGGTAAGTTGGCGTAAAAACAGCAATAGGAGGGGTATCCATGATCTGGAAGGGGTACCCATGATACCGTATTCGAACGATTTAGCCGAGTACTGGATGGCATGTGATTTCGCCATATGGATGCTCGGAAGGACCCGAGCTTTCCCGGAAGACAGTAATTATTCATCGCATGTACTAGCAAAAATGATCACAAACCTGCAGAAATAATGAAAAAGCAGACAGAATTTGGCAACCGGAAACTGGACAATGGTAGACGGAAGCGCTTGTTGAAAAGGCTTGGCGGCATGGTCCTTTTGGCATGGTTCCTTGGCCAAACCATCCGGGCGCAGTCGCTGGAGGAGTACGTGCAGTACGCGCTCGAAAACAATCCCGAACTCAAAGCCTACGATAAGAACTACCAGGCGATGCGTAAAACGGTTTCTCAAGCGGGTGCCCTTCCCGACCCGGAATTCAGTGCCGGGATGTTTCCCGCTCCCATGGATCGGCTGATGGGCCGGCAGCATGCAGACCTGCAACTCATGCAGTCCTTTCCCTGGTTTGGAACCCTGAGCACCCAAAAAGAGGCCGCTAATCAACAGGCACTGGCCACCTTCCAGGAATTCAGGGGGGCTAGAAACCAGCTGATCTACCGGGTAAAGGCCTCTTGGTACAACCTTTACCGCCAGCGGGAAGAAATACGGATCGTCGCGGCGCATGTGGCCATCCTAAAAAGGTTAGAGGGTCTGACCTTGGTCCGCTACCAATCGGAGGGCGCCAGAGAAATTCCTGCTGCAGAACCGGTAGGCTTAGGCGCGGTGTTGCGGGTAAGGATGGAACTCAACGAGCTCGAAACCAACCTGGCCAATCTAAAAAGCTCACAACAGGCCCTGATCGAAACCTTTAATCGGTTGCTCAACCGGTCCCCGGAAGAAGCGGTATCCCTGCCCGATACCCTATCAGCTACCAATCTCCCCGGGCTTGTGGCAGAATATCCGGAAATCCCGACCCGCGAGAACCCCCGACTGAAACAACTGGAAGCCGCTGAGGCCGGGCTGCAATACCAAACGGAGCTACAGGTATTGAAGGGGAAACCCCGGATGGGCGCAGGCCTTAGTTACATGCCCTTTAGCCCTAGACTGGAAAACGGAATGCCCATGGGTGGGCGGGACATGGTCATGCCCATGGTCAAAATCAGTCTTCCCATTTACCGTAAAAAATACCGGGCCCTGCAGCAGGAAAGCGAATACAGGGAAGAGGCGATCCGGCAACGAAAAGAAAATACGGGCAACGAATTGCTCGCCCAGTGGAGTCAAGCGCGCAGTAGCTGGGAAAATGCGGAACGCTCGGTCGCCCTGTATCAGGAACAAATTCGACTGGCCAACCAAACCCTGCTATTGCAAACCAATGCCTATGCGAACGATAAAGGGGATTTTGAATCCCTCCTTGCAACACAGCGAAAACTACTGGATTATCGGTACAAGCTGCTCGCTTCCATCGTGGACTTATACCTGATCGAAGCACGGTTGGAAAATTTGACCGGTAGCTGATATGGGGATGTGATAATGTGAGGATGTGGGGATCGTAATCAATAGGAAAAACCTTAATGAAATGGAAAAGAGAAATGAAGTTTTGGAATTGAGTTTTGAATTTGCGCTGCAGGTCATCGAATTTTCGGAATTGTTGGAGGAAAAAAGAAAATTCGTAATAGCCCGGCAATTATTGAAATCAGGCACAGGTATCGGTGCCAGTGTAAGGGAAGCCCAAAGTTGCGAAAGTAGGGCATTCATTCACAAGCTCAAGATTTCCCATAAAGAGGTTCAAGAAACGGAATACTGGCTTCTTTTATGCTCCAAAGCAGCCGCTTATCCAGATCCCCCAGAGACGATGGCTGGGCTGCTTCTTAGTATAAAAAAGTTACTGAATAAAATTATTGCGACCTCCGGTGCGAATAATAGAAGATAAAAACAAACCATGAAAAAGCTTAATAAACAGGTGTTGGTATTTACAGCGATTGGAATGATCCTGGGTTTCCTGGCTGCGATGTTAATCAGCCCATCAGCAAATCAACACATCATCCCATCATCCCATCAACACACCAACCCGCCAGACGATCAAACCACTGAATCATCCGAAACCTGGACCTGCTCCATGCATCCCCAGGTGCGGCAGCCGGATCCGGGGCAATGCCCCATCTGTGGCATGGATCTGATACCCGCATCCACCACCGGAGGCCTCAGTAGTTCCTCTCCTGCTGTGCTGGAAATGAGCGAGGCAGCCATTGCAATGGCCGAGGTGCAAACCGTCAGGGTACAGCCTACCGAAGGTACCCGGGAAATTGAAGTTTTGGGAAAAATCCAACCGGATGAACGAAGCCGCTCTACGATCACTGCCAATTTTCCCGGAAGGATCGAGCGGCTTTTCGTTAATTTCACCGGACAAGCCGTGAAAAAAGGCGAAAAATTAGCGGAGGTCTATTCCCCCAAGCTGGTAAATGCGCAAAAAGAATTACTGGAAGCCGCCAAAACCAAAGCCGATTTTCCCGACATGTATGCGGCCGCCCGACAAAAACTACAGTCCTGGAAGATTACGCCGGAGCAAATCCAGTCCATCGAATCCAGAGGAACACTTTTGGAACGGTTCGGTGTTTTAGCCGACCGCTCGGGAGTGGTCCTGCAACGAAGCGTAGCAGAAGGGGACTACGTAGGAACGGGTACTGCCCTTTTTGAGCTGATAGACTTAAGCCCGGTTTGGGTCATGTTGGATATTTACGAAACACAACTTCCGTTCGTTCAAACCGGTGATTTGGTCTCTCTGACTGTAGAGGGGATTCCAGGAAAAACCTACGAAGGCAGGATTTCCTACCTGGATCCATGGATACATCCGGATCGCAGAACTGCTCAGGCAAGACTTTTGCTGGATAATCACGGGGAACGTCTAAAGCCAGAGATGTTGGTAAAGGCCCGCATACACAGGCAGAAAAATCAGGAAGAAGGAACCCTGAGCCTGCCGCGGACCGCGGTGCTCTGGTCCGGCAAGCGGTCGGTCGTCTATGTGCAGGATCCCCATGCCGAATACCCGACTTACGAAATGAGGGAAGTCAGCATTGGTCCCAGAAACGGCGAAACCTATCCGGTATTGGCCGGGCTGCAGCCGGGAGAAGTAGTAGTGAGCAACGGCGTATTTTCCATCGATGCTGCCGCACAATTAGCCGGTAAGCACAGCCTGCTCAACCGGCCGGAAAACAAAGTTTTGGCGGTCTCGGCTACTTTTCGCAAACAACTTACTGTTTTGGCAGACGCCTATTTTGCGCTAAAAAATACCCTCGTAGCAGACGATGCAGAAGCAGCGCGGAATGCCGGAAAGCAGGTTGAAGAGGCACTAAATAAGGTGGACAAAGACAAGGAAGAAGGTGAGGTACAGACACATTGGATGGAAATAAAAGCACAAGCCGAAAAGGCCCTGGATGGCATTGGTCAAGCCTCTGGACTTCAGCCCGTTCGTGAACAATTCATGCTACTTTCCGAGAGCATGCTGGAAGTAACCGAATCCTTTGGCCTCGAAAAAGACAAGGTCTATCGGCAATATTGCCCCATGGCTTTTGGAGACGAGGGAGCCTACTGGCTGAGCGAAACCGAAGAAATCCGCAATCCCTATTTCGGTGCCGACATGTTGCGCTGTGGGGAAGTACGGGAGACCTACGAAAAAGGGAAACCGGTATTGGAAAAAAGCTCCAAAACCGCCAACGCGGGCGGGGGCGGGCACAACCACTAAACGCATCAGCCCAACGGAATGAAATGAACCAGAAATAAACCAAGAAGCGATCATGAACGAAGAAAAGCACGAACAGGAGCAACACGAAACGCACGATAACAACCACTCCCACCACGATCACCACGCGATGATGATCAAGGACTTCAAAAAACGCTTTTGGATCTCGCTGGTGCTGACCCTACCGATCCTCGTGCTATCTGAAATGATCCAGCAATGGCTGGGATTCACCCTTTCCTTTGACGGCGACAAATACGTACTGGTTGGTTTGTCCACCGCCTTATTTTTTTATGGGGGATGGCCCTTTTTGAAAGGCCTGTTTGACGAACTCCGGGAACAAAATCCGGGGATGATGACACTGATCGCCGTGGCAATTATCGTGGCCTATGGCTATAGCAGTGCCGTGGTATTCGGGCTAGACGGTACCGACTTTTATTGGGAATTGGCTACCCTGATCGTGGTGATGCTTCTGGGGCACTGGATAGAAATGAAATCGGTCATAGGAGCTTCTCGCTCGTTGGAATTACTCGTCCAACTCATGCCTTCAGAAGCGCACCTCATGGACGGAGAGGAGGTCAACCAGGTTAAGGTGAGCGAACTGAAAAAGGGGGATCGGATCCTGGTAAAAGCGAACGAAAAAATCCCTGCCGACGGAGTCATTGAGAAAGGAGAAAGCCACCTGGACGAAAGCATGATTTCCGGCGAAAGCAAACCCGTGCGCCGGTCTAAAGGGGGTAAGGTTATAGGAGGAGCTGTAAATGGTAACCAATCCATAGAAATCAAGGTCCAAAAAACGGGCGAAGAGAGTTACCTGAATAAAGTAATCGGTTTGGTCAAAGAAGCCCAATCGAGCAAATCAAAAACCCAACACCTGGCGGATCAGGCGGCCAAATGGCTTACCTTTATTGCGTTGGGTGCCGGGACTATTACGTTAGTGGCCTGGCTACTAATGGGCAAACCATGGGATTACGCGTTGGAACGAATGGTTACCGTAATGGTCATTTCCTGTCCCCATGCACTTGGCCTGGCCATCCCCTTGGTAGTAGCCATTTCGACCTCGGTATCGGCCGGCAAGGGCCTGTTGATCCGAAATCGAACGGCCTTTGAAAATGCCCGAAAAATAACGGCCATGGTGTTTGATAAAACGGGCACACTCACACGGGGCGATTTTGGCGTTTCCCGCTACGGCAGCCTGTCGGAGGCGTTCAGCAAGGAACAAGTGTTGGCTTTTGCCGCCTCGCTAGAGCAGGGATCGGAACATCCCATCGCAGAGGGAATCATGAAAAAAGCAAAGGAAGAAAAACTGAATCTTCACGAAGTCAGCCAGTTTGAAGGCCTTACCGGAAAAGGGGTACAGGGAGAAGTGCATGGCGAGTCCTGGAAGGTAGTAAGTCCCGGCTACATGGAAGAAAAAGAAATCTCCCTACCGGAAAAATCCCGGTCCGACAAGGCAGAAACCATTGTCTACATTCTTAAAGGAGACGATTTGGTCGGTTTTGTTGCACTGGCGGACGAAGTTCGGGAAGACAGCTTACCGGCTATCAAGTCGCTTAGGGAAGCAGGGATGAAAGTGTTTATGGCTACTGGAGACAACCCCCAAACCGCCAAAGCAGTGAGTGAGGAATTGGGGTTGGATGACTACTACAGCGAGGTACTACCGGATGAGAAAGTGAAATTAATAAAGAAATTGCAAAAGGAAGACTATTTTGTGGCCATGACCGGAGACGGAGTAAACGACGCGCCGGCCCTGGCGCAGGCCAATGTGGGCATCGCGGTAGGTTCCGGTACGGACGTAGCAGCCGAGACGGCTGACATTATTTTGGTCAACAGCAATCCCAAAGACATCGCCCAATTGGTTCGCTTCGGGAGGGCTACCTACAAAAAGATGATTCAGAATCTGGTTTGGGCGACTGGTTACAATGCCGTTGCAATGCCGCTGGCAACAGGTTTTATTCCCGGCTTGCTGATCAATCCCGCTGTTGGGGCGATTTTTATGAGTTTGAGTACCGTCATTGTGGCCGCGAATGCCCAACTTCTTCGGAAGCAGATGGATTATTCGTAGTCTGGCACGGCCATTTGCTCCCGAAGCAGCTCCTCCTCCATCATCCGCTGTTCCAATTCCCGGGCATAGGCTCTTCCCTTTTTAAATCCGTACTGCGTATACGCTCTTCCTGCCCAATTTTTGGCCGCGGCCAGGTCGCCGAGCACTTCGTGGGCCAACGCGAGGTTAAAGCAAAACTTGCCCAGAGTTTTTGGATCGGATGCCGTGGACAAGCCATTTTCCCAAGCAAGGATTGCTTCCTCCCACTGGTCCACTTCTGCGTGGCGTGCACCCTGGCTTAGCGCCGGATGGTCCTTTGGCTTGCCGTAATAGCTGCGTTGAATGGCTACGTACATGGGGGCTACCCTCCGGGCATAGGAGGCACCGGCCATTTGTCCGACCTCTCGGGTAGCCAGTGATTTGTCGATCAATAAGGCCAGTGCCTGGGTACGGGTTTCCGCCTCAGCCGTCCATACATTGTTGGTACCAAAGTCCGCCTGGTCCACGAGGGTTCCCGTGAGGGGGTCGTACAGGCGGAATCCCACCTGTACCGAGGCGAGGCCTTCCGCCAGAATACCCGGCACCTCAACGGTACGAGCATCTTTACCCGAGCCTACTTCTTTTTTAATCGTTATCTTTTTTTCGGTGACCACAAAATCGGAATCGAATTTCTCTAACGTGAGCACCCCATCTGCCTGGTATTTTTGGCAGAGGGATTCGATTTGGTCCCAACGAAGGGGTTCAGGAAAGACCTGCCCGAATAATCCCCCTTTGAGGCGTTCGGGCGCCCGAATGATTTCATAACGGGGAGAGGTGGACAATTCCTGCTGTATGCGGGCCATGGTTACGTCAATCGCATTCCGTACTTCAAAAGGAGCTTCTCCACTTAGAATTCCTTCCACAATGGACAGTCCCTGACTCTCAGGCAACGTCCGGTCGACCAGCAACAAGCGCTGCACGTGGTTGGGGACCTGAATCTCCGCCGGCATCAGGCGCGTAAGGGAAACATTTTTTGAACAGGAGGCCAAGGATAAAAAGGCAACGTATGTAATCCAGGCCCGCATTTTTAGTTGTTTTAAAAAAACCATGATTCGCACAGAATGTTGTTTTCAAATTTATACAAATGATTCCTTTATATTCCACAAAAGCCAAAAAAGTACCGTCGTGTTGAGATAATTTGGCCTCGGTCGCATCCTGCCGTTGACGTATTGGTTCCCTTTTTTCGAATATCCCAGTCCTTCACTGCCCGAGCAATTTCTCCTTTGTTCGCTCGACCCAGTGCAACTTTTTCCCCAGTTTCGGTCCGGGAGCAAATCGATAGACCAGATTAAACCGATAGTTTCCGGTACCGACATGCACCCGGTAGCCTGCCACTGGCGCAAGGTTTACCTGGTTGTATACGTAATTGACATTTACCGACCATCGCTCCGAATTGTAACCGGTAAAGCCACGCAGAAAATAATTCGGACGCACTGCCCAATTTCGTTCGACCGCTTCGGTCGCGTCTCGTAGCGAAGTACGCCCGATGGATGGCCCGGAGGCCGCCGACAACGTAAGAAAAAAGTGCTTTTTTACAATCAATGAATACGCATAGCCGATGGTGGGGGCCCATTCCATAAACTTAATCTGACGAAGGTCAAATTGCGTGCGCAACGCGGCAGGTAGGATTCCCGATTGGTTACGAACCTGCCCTCCGTATAGCTCCATTCCCGCCATAAAGGAACCCGCTGAACGCTGCTGCCATTCGTTTTGAAGAAAAGCGGCTCGATAAGAAAATTTGTCGCCGTTAAACAAGTACTGAACGGAGGCGCCTACCTTGCGCAATTTCATATCCGGGAAAAGTAGCTCTTCCCTATCTGGAAATGGTAGGTTGTCCTGGCCCAGGTAATATCCGTTATAAAACTGTCCGAAAAGATCGATGACCCAGTTCTTAGGGTAAACGTGTGCCTGCAGGTCCAGGTAGTTGGTCTCTCCTCGTCCCCGTTCGGGATTGGCGAAACCAAACCCATAGGCCAGGTTGAGTGTCATGTTTTGGTAGCTAAGCCCAACTCCTGTATTTAACGTGGAATTAGGCATGTACCAAAGCCCTTGCCCATCTTTTTCCAGGCCCATTCCGGTATATTTTCGGGAGAAATAAAATCTTGACGTCAGTTTGGAAGGGTAGGTTTGGTAGTACCTGGGTTCTTGGCCTGTCTGTTGCCCATGGCATTCACCAACCCAGCACATCCAGACAATCACAAACAACAGGGAGAATTTCATACAGACAAATTAAAACCAATTACCTGACCGAGCAACCGAAAGCCAGCACAAAGTGGGTCGGGAAGGAATACATAGAAAGAGGAGGTCAGGAAAAATAATTTCGAAATGACCTCCTTTTTAGTCGTGAGAAAAAGATAAGTGTAAAAAGTTGCTTAATCACCCGAGACAAAGGTACGGAATTTTCTCGCAATTACACAAAAAAAAATCTTTGTATGTTTCGATAATTTAAAGAAATAATTACAATCGATTGCGGTAGTTACTCCTCACCTTTTTACTCCTCATGAAACGACCCCTGGGGTGCTAATCCATAATCCTATATCACTAGTTTAAATCTTTGGGAAGATTTTGCCCTCCGATCCAGAGAAAATAATATTTTTTTCAGGTTATTTTGGTTTTTATTTGTTTTTGCTAGCTGTTTTCCTTCATTATTCTAAGATGATGATAGATAGAAGAGAATACCTGTGCTATTGTGTTTCACAAAAATACCCAGACAAGCCAATTTCCTTAAAAAAAATAATTATTCGAATAGTTCAATCAAAAACATGGCGGCCAAAAATCGCATCCAGGCCCGATTAGGGTAAGTTCCAAAGAAGCTGGCTAAAAAGACCCAAACAACTCGCGAAAAAAAGAAAGGGCACGCTTCGGTACCCTCGCTGCCCTCCGGGTGAACCATCGGTCCCGATTGCTGTAAAACGAAGTTCAGCTGGTGAACTCGATCAAACACAATGAAAGAAAACGGTACGGAGAATGGCACTGCCTTGAATGAATCAAATGTGCGGCACCTTCCGCTAAATCTTATCTTTACCCAGCACCCATTTTTTAAAGTAGTAGATCAGGGGGTTGCTGTATTTCAATTGTTTCCACGGCCTGCTTCCATGTGGCCGGTGCAAAACGGGCAGGTCCATGAGGATGTAATTATCAAAGCCCAACTCACGCGCTTTATGACTAATATGGGTGTCGTACCAATCTTTATCAAGATCGAGCAGAGAAAAATCGTACCTGGCCAAAAACCGATTACTCAATAAGGTGCAGCAAAAGCTGAGGCTCCGATCGGTCTGCACGGCACCTTTACCTTTTTCCTGCTTAAACTTCAAGTAAGGAAAGTTGACATTGGCCTGCTCATCCTGCGTGATGGCTCCCACCAATCCGGTGTTTGGATGCGCAGCGGCAAATGAAACCAGCTGTTCGAGGGTACCTGGCTGAACCGTCACGTCAGACTCGACAATGATAAGTGGCAAGCCGGTCTTCAAGGCCTCTTTTTGTGCACGCACCAGTACCTTGTCGTAATTTGGCGAAGGGTCCGTCGTCAGGTCGTCCAGATGTACCAGTTGAAAGTGCATTTCCCGTTGCGCTGCCATCAGCGCAGCTTTGGTGGCCTTCGTTGAAAAATCGTCAAACACCCAATACGCAAACGTCCCATGGGATTGCTTTATCGCCCGTATCGTTTCAAGGGAAGCTTCGAGGGCATCTTTTACAGGGGTGACTACGATTGCTTGCATTCGTTCGGAAAGAAATAAAAAAGCCCCGGACTACCATCCAGGGCCTTGGAGAAAACTCAACTTAATTTAGCCAGGGCCTCTTTGATGCGCTTCAGTGCTTCTTTTAATTCCGACTCCGAAGCCGCGTAGGATAAACGGACCGATTTGGGTGCGCCAAAAGCCGCTCCGGTCACCAGGGATACATGGGCTTCGTTTAGCAGGTACAAGCAAAAATCATCGGCACTTTCGATGACTTGCTTGTCGGGAGTCGTTTTTCCAAAAAACTCGGATATATCCGGGAAAAAGTAAAACGCTCCTTCGGGCACGTGGGTTTTAATTCCGGGAATATCCCGCAACAAGCCCAGCACCAGGTCTCTTCGCTTGAGGTAGGCTGCTGCCATTTCCTCGGTAGGGCGCTGATCGCCAATCAGTCCTGCCAGTGCCGCACGCTGGGCGATGCCCGTACCTCCGGAGGTAAACTGCCCCTGGATTTTTTCGCAGGCCTTGGCAATCGCTATCGGCGCACAAATATAGCCGACCCTCCATCCGGTCATCGCATATCCTTTAGAAAAACCGTTCACCGTTATGGTTCGCTCAAACATGTCCGGAAAGGAGGCGATACTGGCATGTTGCCCGGTAAAATTTATCAATTCGTAAATTTCATCGGCGATCACCACCAGGTTTTCTTTGGATTTGATCACCTCGGCAATGGCTTCCAACTCTTCCTTGCTGAATACCGAACCGGATGGGTTGCAAGGAGAAGAATAAATCACCGCCTTGGTCTTGTCTGTAATGGCCTCCTTCAACTGGGCAGCCGTTGCTTTGAAGTTGTTTTCGAGGTTTCCCTCGATCAACACCGGCACTCCACCGGCCAGTTTGATGATTTCGGAATAAGATACCCAATAAGGTGAAAAGATCACTACTTCGTCTCCTTCGTTTATCAAGCACATAAATACGTTCGCAATGGAGTGCTTCGCTCCGGTGGACACCACAATGTTTTCTGCTTTTGCTTCCGCGATGTGGTTTTGGTCCCGAAGTTTGCTGGCAATCGCTTCCCGCAGGTCTTGATACCCGGCCACCGGAGGATAGGAAAAATATTTCCCTTCGTCAATGGCATCCTTCGCTGCTTCCTGTATGTGCCTGGGCGTTTTGAAATCCGGCTCGCCCAGACTAAGCCCAATGATATCGATACCTTGGTTTTTAAGTTCTCTGGCTGTTTTTGCCATCGCCAGCGTGGCTGACTCTTCCATATTGATGATGCGATCGGATAGGATGGAATTCATGTATGCATTGTTTTTATTTGTGATAATCAGTCGCGTATGCTTGTACCTTGCAGGAATTTGTAAACAAAATCAGGTAATCCTTCCGGCACATTTTTTAATTTTGCAAAAATAAGGATATTGCCAACGATTCCTAAATCTTTGATCAGTTTTGAAGGAAGCCTTCCCCACCCCGACCGGCCCGGACGGAGCCGGATGAACTGTAGCACTCATACTAAAACCTGACATAAATCGTTATCTTCTTGTCATGAAAAACTTGTTTTACCGTTTTGGTCTTCTGCTCTTACTGGGAGGAATGCATCCGGGTTTTGCACAGGAGTCGGAGTCGGTGACCGATCCGGATTCCTCCGGTGTAGAAAACAGTCGGCTGTTACCTACTTCCACCCCGGTATTGTTGTTCTCTGCGGTAGAAGACGAGGAGAAGAAGGATAAAAAAAAGAAAAAGCGAAAAAAAAACGTATACTTTGGGGAAAAAACAAAGAAAACGTTGTTGAAGAGTAGCTTTCGGGAGCAAGTGACGTATCAGGTCTTCCACTTTACGTTGAATCACCGGCAACCCGACCCCTACATCCGGGATATTTATTGGTACGACTCCCGAAATAAAGCAATAAAAAGTTCCGGGTACCGGCCTTCAGCCGGATACTTGCTGCATGGTCCTTACGAGCGGCGTATTGGCGAAAATGTAGTAGAAAGCGGGATGTACTATTACGGAACCAAACACGGACGCTGGATGTCCTTCGACGGTAAAAATATTTTGCTGGACAAGCGCCATTACGCCGAAGGCTGGCCCAAAGATTCCCGAATCACGTATTACAATCGGGGAGAAAGGAAAATCGAAAAACTTACGCCCATCGAATACGAATTGGAAGAGGGAAATTACTACCATTTTTATCCGGATGGACAGGTCGCCGTCACGGGAGAGTACCGGTATGGAGAAAAAGTGGGCTTATGGACAGCCTATTGGCCGGCCGAGAAAGACAAAACCGTAAAAAAACGAGAGATTCAATACCAACCGGAAGCTTTTACCGCTGATTTCAAACCCTATATTCGGGCGGAATGGGATCGGGAAGGGAAATTGATTTACCGAAGCACCAATTAATAGAATGCATCTTCAAAATGTTTGAAGGCCAGCCTGCCGTGCCGGTCCCGATATACCCCCACAATGTCAAAACGGATGTCCCGGTGCCAGTCGATCTCGTGAATGTAGTGATCCGCAGCACGGATGATGAGTTGGCGTTTTCTGTAGTCCACAAACTCCTCTGCGTAGCCATAGCCGGTACCGGTCCGGTATTTCACTTCGACAAAAACGAGTAACTCGCGATGGGTCATGATCAGGTCTATTTCCGCATGCTTGTAGCGGTAATTTTCAGCGACAAAAACATAGCCTCTGCCCTCCAGCCATTCCCTGGCCAGTTGCTCGGCTTCTCTTCCCCGGTCGTTGTGCTCCGCCATTCTGTGATATTGACTATATTTGAAAAAACGATCGAATACGCGTGAATCAATTTATCAATAAAAAAGTAAATTTTCAGGATTTAGGTAGGAAAGATTACCGGGAAACCTGGGATTATCAGGAACAGCTATTTGCCAGTATCGTTTCGACGAAAATAAGTAACCGCCAGCGGGAACCTGCCCAACAACAACTCACTGAAAATTACCTGCTATTTGTCGAGCACCCCCATGTCTACACCTTGGGAAAAAGCGGGAAACCAGAAAACCTGCTGCTGGACGATGCAGGCCTGAAAAAATACCAGGCACGCTTCTACCCCATCAACCGGGGTGGGGACATCACCTATCACGGTCCTGGACAACTGGTCGGCTACCCCATCCTGGATCTGGACAATTTTTTTACAGATATCCACCGCTACCTGAGATACCTGGAAGAAGCCGTCATCGCCACGATCGGGGATTACGGGTTGGAAGCAGGAAGGATTGAGGGACTAACCGGCGTTTGGATGGACCATCTTGTTCAGAGAAATCCACGAAAAATCTGCGCGTTGGGGGTAAAATCCAGTCGCTGGGTGACCATGCATGGTTTTGCATTCAATGTAAACGCCGACTTGAGCTATTTTGACCACATCGTGCCCTGTGGTATCCGCGACAAGGCGGTCACCTCGCTTCACATCGAGCTGGGTCGGAACGTAGACGCGACCGAGGTAAAGGCCCGCCTGAAGAAGCATTTGGCCCAGATTTTCGAGATGGAACTCCTGGACCAGGCGGCCCCTCAGGAAAAGAGCGAGGGGCCTTCCGATTTTTAACAAAACGTTTATCTTTGTAACAGGCAGTGTCCGGTGACTGTGCTTTTGCCGCATTTCCAGACCGGAGCGGTCTGATCGTGTACACACCTGATGCCCATGACTGGTTTTTTTGAACAGCTGAGTGATATCCTTTTCCTGGATATCGAAACTATCTCCGGTAGCAAAAGTCTGGAGGAGCTCCCTCCCCGGATGCAGGAGGAATGGAAAAAAAAGGCCCAACACCTGCCCCAACGCGAGAAAAAGGAACCGGAGGCGCTGTATTTCGAAAAAGCCGGTATCTATGCCGAGTTCGGCAGAGTTATCTGTATCGGTGTAGGTTATTTCACCTACCGGAAGGAGGACGACCTCCTGCAATTCCGCACCAAGTCCTTCGCCGCGGAAACCGAGCACGAGTTGCTCTGGACCTTTCGGGAATTGTTGTGCAAGCGCGAATGGACCCTCTGTGCACACAATGGCAAAGAATTTGATATCCCCTACCTGTGCCGGCGCATGTTGGTCAACCGGATTCCGCTGCCGGATGTCCTCCAACTGGCCGGAAAACGCCCTTGGGAAATTCGGCATCTGGACACGCTGGAGTTGTGGAAATTTGGGGATTACAAGCATTACACGCGGCTAGACCTACTGGCCGCCTTGTTTGATATCCCCAGTTCAAAGGAGGGCATCGATGGTTCCGAAGTAAATGCCACCTACTACCATGCCGATGGGCTGGATAAGATCCGAAACTATTGTTTGCGGGATGTGGAGGTAACGGCCCGAATTTATCTGGCCTATCAAGGTCTTCCCGGAAATCTGGAATTTGATCGGATCAACCTGGACCGGGAAGGGGCAGACGATACGCCAGCGCCGGAATGATTTCAAATAAATATGCGTACCTTTAGTGTTCTAAATCATTTTTATGGGAAGAAAATCTGGAAGAAAAAAATCAGGATTCAGAAATAAAGAGGGAAAATCCTCTGGATTGTCACAACTGAAACATCAGCTCACGCAATTTTTAGACAGCAATTTCGGGGAGGAATTCGCCGAAAAACAACTGATAAAAAAACTCGCCTTACGCGACGCCTCCTCCAAAAAACTACTGGACGATGCCTTGCAGGAGCTTTTGGCAAGCGGAAATGTTTCCAAGAGCCCACGAAACCTCTATTCTTCCGCGGCAGATCCCGAATTCATCACGGGAGAGGTAGACTTTGTCAATGCCCGATTTGCGTTTATTATTCCCGAGGATCAGGAAAAAAAGGAAAACGATATTCTGGTAAAAGAGACCGATCTCAAAACGGCCCTGGACGGTGACAAGGTGCGCATTCTGGTCTTGCCCCAAAAAGGAAAAGGCGGCAAACGGGAGGGAAAAGTACTGGAAATACTCGAACGCTGCAGGGATGAATTTGTGGGCCGGGTCGAAATTTCCCCGCGATTTGCCTTTGTCGTTCCGGATTTCAAAAAAATGCATCAAGACATTTTTGTTAAAAAAACCGACCTTGCAGGTGCCCAGCACAACCAAAAGGTAATTGTCAAACTTACCGACTGGAAGGAAGGCGACAAGAGTCCTACCGGTAAGATTGTCCGGGTACTGGGAGAGGCAGGAGACCACGAAGTAGAAATTCACTCCATCATGGCAGAATTCGGACTCCCTTTTGAATACCCCGAAGACGCCATGGCGGAAGCCGAAACCATACCGGAAAGCATCCCCGCCGAAGAATTGGAAAAAAGGCGGGATTTTCGATCCGTGGATACCTTTACAATCGACCCGGCGGATGCCAAGGATTTTGACGACGCTATCTCTTTTCGGAAGCTGGAAAACGGAAACATGGAAATTGGTGTGCACATTGCTGATGTAAGCCATTACGTCAGCCCAAAGTCCATCATGGAAAAAGAGGCGTACGACCGGGCTACTTCCGTATACCTGGTAGATCGGACCATCCCCATGCTTCCCGAAAGACTGAGCAATGGGTTGTGTTCCCTTCGGCCAAACGAAGACAAGCTTACCTTTTCCTGTGTGTTTGAGATGAACGAGGAAGCTCAGGTGCGGAATTTCTGGATCGGACGCACGGTCATCCATTCCAACCGGCGGTTTAGCTACGAAGAGGCCCAGGAAAACATGGATCAGGGTGCGGGTGAATATGCCGGAGAATTGCAAACCCTCAACGGCCTGGCAAAGAAACTCCGCCGGGCACGGTTTAAAAAAGGAGCCATTAATTTTGAGACCGTAGAGGTAAAGTTCAAATTGGACGAGAAAGGCACGCCGATAGGCCTGATAATAAAAGAACGAAAGGACGTTCACAAGCTCATCGAAGAGTTTATGCTCCTGGCCAACAAGACGGTTGCGCAGTATATCTTCGATAAAAATAAGGGGAAAAGTACCTTTGTCTACCGAATACACGATTATCCTGACCTCGAAAAACTCAACACTTTCGCCAATTTTGCCAGGAAATTTGGACACGAGTTGCAAATCAGTGACGAAAAAAAAGTGGCCAATAGTTTGAACAAGCTAATGGATGAAATAGTTGGGAAACCCGAACAGAATGTATTGGAGCAATTGGCGATTCGCAGCATGGCAAAAGCGAAATATACCACTGAACCCAAACTCCATTTCGGACTTGCATTCCCTCATTACACCCATTTCACCTCTCCGATCAGAAGGTATCCGGATCTGATGGTGCATCGGCTGTTGCAACATTACCTCAGCGGAGGCAAACCACCCGATAATCAGGCATGGGAAGAGAAGTGCGTGCATTCTTCTGAACGGGAAAAACGAGCAGCAGACGCCGAGCGTGCAAGTATCAAGTACAAACAGGTCGAGTACATGAAACTAGCAGAAGAAAAGGATTATGCCGGCATGGTCACCGGGATCACGGAATGGGGTGTGTATGTAGAAATCGTAGAAACCAAATGCGAGGGCATGGTCCGGGTACAGGACATGACAGACGATTACTACGATTTCGACGAGAAAAACATGCGGCTAATCGGTTCCAAAAATAAGAAAATCATCACACTTGGAGACAAGGTCATGGTCCGCGTCACCCGAACCGATATAGACCGGAGAACCATAGATCTGGAATTTGTTAACGATGGTAAATGATACGGTACTCGGGGAAATACGAGATTCCCTGGAAAAACACATCCTCGAGCTGCAACTGGGCGGACAACCACCCGAACTATACGATCCGATAGTCTATTTGATGGGTTTGGGGGGCAAAAGGATTCGTCCCCTGCTCGCCTTGCTTTCCTATGGCTTGTACAAAGAAGATTACCAGCAGGTGTTAACTCCTGCTGCTGCCATCGAAGTATTTCACAATTTTACCCTGATGCACGATGACATCATGGATAAAGCCCCCATCCGTCGCGGCATGCCCACCGTGCACGAAAAATGGAACGCGAATACGGCAATCTTATCCGGCGATGTCATGCTGGTCAAGGCTTACGAATTATTATTAAAGGTAGCGCCGGAATACCTGAGGGAAAGCCTGGCCCTCTTTAGCCGAACGGCAGCCGAAGTGTGCGAAGGACAGCAATTGGACATGAATTTTGAAGGGGTAGCGCAGGTATCGGAACCGGACTACCTAAACATGATTCGGTTGAAAACAGCGGTATTGTTGGGATTTTCCCTTCAACTGGGAGCCCTACTGGCCGGAGCAGGAGCCGAAGACGGACGCCGCCTGTACGATTTTGGGGTAAACATCGGCATGGGTTTCCAATTAAAAGACGACCTATTGGATGTGTATGCAGATAAAGAGAAGTTTGGCAAACAGGTCGGAGGAGATATACTGGCCAATAAAAAAACCTACCTCCTGATCAAGGCACGAGAACTGGCCCGGGGTGCAGACAAAACTACGCTCGACTATTGGCTACAAACAGCCAAACCGGATCCCGAGCAAAAAGTGCGAGAGGTACGTGCCGTTTACGACCGGTTGAAAATCAAAGCACTTACATTGGAGATCATGGGGGATTTTTTTGAAAAGGGCTTCGACCAACTCAGCCGTTTGCACGTAAAAAGACCCGAGGGGTTATCACTCCTTTGGAACCTCACCCATAATCTGGCTAACCGGGAAAAATAACGAGCATGGAACTATCTTTGACGTTGATAATTATTGGCATTACCTGCCTGATTTCCTATTATGGATGGAACAATCCGTCGGTTATGGAACGGCAACTATTTGTCCCTTACCTGATCCAACGAAACAACTCCTACGCCCGATTTATCACTTCTGGCTTCATTCACAAGGACGGGACGCACCTGCTATTCAACATGTTTACGTTCTATTTTTTTGGGAGCGTGGTGGAGCAATACCTGATGTATCAATTTGGCACCGGCACGGGGGCAGTAGCCTTTGTTTTATTTTACCTGGCGGCCATCGTAGTAGCCGACATACCTACTTTTCTCAAAGAAAAGGACAATCCTTACTACCGGGCCCTCGGTGCGTCTGGCGGGACCGCAGCTACCGTATTCGCCAGTATTGTACTCATGCCGCTTTCGGATATCTGCATTTTCGGGATTTTCTGCCTTCCGGGCTTTATCCTGGGCCTACTTTTTCTGGCCTATGCCTTCTATAAAGGAAAAAAGGGAGATGATGCCATCAACCACGATGCCCATTTTTACGGGGCCGTTTTTGGTATTGCAGTCATCGTCTTGATTTCCCCCCAAAATGCCCTGTATTTTTGGGAAGAAATAAAAAGCTTCCGTTTGTTCTAACGGAAGCTTCTGAAATCGGTTTATTTGTTCTTTTTCAATTGCCGAACCAACTTATCCACCACGTCCTTGAGTAAGGGAATCCAATGTTCTCCTTTTTCTTCGGCGAAAACATCCGGGCCGGGAATTCCCACGCGCATGCCCACCACGCTTTTGGCCGTACCACCGTGTCCTTCGGTTTTAAAGTAAATGTCCACTGCGTTGATATCCGGCGTGAATTTGGATAACTTATCGATAGAGGATCTGATTTCATCCTGTACAGCAGCGTTGATGTCGAGGTTAACCGACTGCACGTCGATCTTAATTCCTCGGTAATTTTCAGTATAGTTCATAAAAGCAATACTATTTTATACCGGCAGAAGCCGGGGATGGGTATATTCGTTAACTAGCGATCGTACCGGCGAAAAGCCGGCCAAAGAAAAAAAAAGGCCCTTTTCACACAAAGGCCTTTTGATTTTCCCTAAGGAGTAATTCTTAAGCTTCGGTAGGAAGTACGCTTACGTAAGACCTTCCGTCATGTTTTTTAGTAAAAGAAACTTTACCTGGAGCCAAAGCAAACAAGGTATGATCCTTTCCCAAGCCGACATTCAATCCGGGGTGATGCTTGGTTCCCCGCTGCCTGACGATGATGTTCCCGGCGATAACTGCCTCTCCACCAAATTTTTTTACTCCAAGACGCTTACTTTCTGATTCTCTTCCGTTCTTGGAACTACCTACACCTTTCTTATGTGCCATAACTTAAGTTGTTTTTACCGTATCCTTATCGGATACTTACAGTACAATATCTTCTATTAAAATCTTCGTGTATTGCTGACGGTGACCGTTTTTCTTCTTGTATCCCTTTCTTCTCTTTTTCTTAAAAACGATCACTTTGTCTCCTTTTACATGATCGAGGATTTTCCCCGATACCTTGGCTCCTTCCAATAAAGGTGCGCCTACCGATACGGTACCGTTGTCGTCTGCCAAAAGCACCTGATCGAATTCTACGGAAGCGTCAACGTCACCTTGCATTTTCGGTGCAAAGATCTGCTGCTCTTTTGTTACTTTGAACTGCTTACCGGATATGTTTACTATTGCGTACATAATGGTTTGATAGATTACAATTATCAAAATTGAGGTGCAAATATACGAAAAAAATACCTTTACATAAAATAGTATACGGGTATTAATTTGCTGAACCATGCCCTTCCGGCCGATTATCCCAAAAATAATGAAAGAGATGCACTTTTTGTACTGTGATTTCCGAATTTTCTTCTTCAAAAATAGCAATTAAATCTTATTTATTTGACCTTCAGCTATTTAAGCGGATGTCAGCTAAGGGAAATTGCTCGGTTTTTTGACCATTGGTCAAAAAAGCGGCTTCTCAGGGGCTGAGGAACGGTGAATCAAATTAATTGAAAAAAGTTATACCGCGCTTTCCTGCCAATATTGATTCATGTTGTTGTTTATAACGTATTATATAAGATGCTGTTTTATAATATATTATATAGATTTGACCAATGGTCAAATTAAATGGCTTTTGGTTGTTTTTGGACTTTACTTTTTCGAATTTCTTACCCATATTTGTTAAGGTAATGTTACCAATCCCGGCAGAAAACAAGCACGTGTGAAGAAAAGGCTTCAAAGCCATTTGTATAAAATTCATTCATTACTATAAAAACCATTTGGACTAATGAAGTCAGAACCTATTTTAGAACAGGGAGATAATAGCAGATTTGTCCTATTCCCCATTCAGCACGATGATATCTGGGAATATTACAAAAAGGCGGAAGCCAGTTTTTGGACTGCAGAAGAAATTGATCTGGGTCAGGACCTCAACGATTGGAAAAACCTGAGCGACAGCGAGCGCCATTTTATTTCGCATGTCCTGGCCTTTTTTGCCGCCAGTGACGGGATAGTGAACGAAAATCTTGCAGAGCATTTTGTATCCGAGGTACAGTACACGGAGGCAAAGTTTTTCTATGGATTTCAAATTGCCATGGAGAACATCCATAGCGAAACGTATAGCCTACTTATCGATACCTATATTAAAAATCCAGACGAAAGGGATCGGCTATTCAATGCCATCGAACACCTGGACTGTGTGAAAAAGAAAGCCGAATGGGCGCTCCGATGGATCGACCAGGGAGATTTCCACGAGCGACTGATTGCCTTTGCTGCGGTAGAAGGAATCTTTTTTTCTGGTTCCTTTTGCTCCATTTTCTGGCTGAAAAAGAGGGGATTGATGCCAGGCCTGACCTTCTCAAACGAGCTCATTTCCCGAGACGAAGGACTTCATTGTGACTTTGCCTGCCATCTGTACACCCGACACGTGGTAAACCGCTTGCCGGAGGAAACAATCATCGGCATCATTAAAGATGCCGTAGAGATCGAAAAAGAATTTGTAACCGATGCGTTGCCTGTACGGTTGATCGGTATGAATGCCGAGCTGATGTGCCAATACATTGAGTTCGTGGCCGACCGCTTGTTGCAGGAGTTGGGGTGTTCCAAAGTTTGGAACAGTACCAATCCATTTGATTTCATGGACATGATATCCTTACAGGGGAAAACCAATTTCTTCGAAAAAAGAGTGGGGGATTATCAAAAAGCAGGTGTGATGAAAAACAAAGACACCTCCAGTTCAGGGAAGTTTTCTGTAGAAGAGGATTTTTAACCATTTTTTCACCAGTAAATAACCAATCAGTATGCTAGTAATCAAAAGAGACGGGAGAAGAGAATCCGTGCGGTTCGATAAGATCACCACGCGGATAGAGAATCTTTGCTATGGCCTGGATGGCCGCTACATTCAGCCCATAGAAGTAGCCAAGAAAGTGATCGACGGACTTTACGACGGAGTGACCACCACCGAACTGGACAACCTCGCCGCCGAGGTCTGTGCCTCGTTGACCGTCAAGCATCCGGAATACGCCGTTCTTGCTGCCAGAATTGCGATATCCAACTTACACAAAACCACGAGCCAGTCCTTCTCCAATACGATGAAGCGGCTGTACACCTATATCAATCCTAAAACCGAAGAGAATGCGGCCCTGATAGCTCCCGACGTGTATGGAATCGTAAAAAAACACGCGGCCAAACTCGACGAAGTAATCGACTACAGCCGGGATTTTGATTACGACTTTTTTGGTTTCAAAACCCTGGAAAGAAGTTACCTGATCAAATTGGACGGGAAAGTGGTGGAACGACCCCAACACATGTTGATGCGTGTCTCCATCGGTATACACAAGGAGGACATTGAAGCGGCTATAGAAACGTACCACCTGCTTTCACAGAAATGGTTTACCCACGCCACCCCAACGCTTTTTAACGCGGGCACACCCAAGCCTCAGCTCTCGTCTTGCTTTTTGCTCACCATGAAGGACGATAGCATCGACGGTATCTACGACACGCTTAAGCAGTGTGCAAAAATATCCCAATCCGCCGGCGGTATCGGGCTTTCCATTCACAATGTACGAGCCAAGGGATCCTACATCCGGGGCACCAATGGCGTTTCCAACGGAATCGTGCCAATGTTGCGAAATTTCGACATGACAGCACGTTACGTAGACCAGGGTGGTGGAAAAAGGAAAGGCAGTTTTGCCATTTACCTGGAACCCTGGCATGCGGATATCAAAGATTTTCTGGATTTGAAGAAAAACCACGGAAAGGAAGAGCTCAGAGCCCGAGACCTCTTTTACGCCGTGTGGGTGTCTGACTTGTTTATGAAAAGAGTGGAGGCCAACGAAGACTGGTCGTTGTTCTGCCCGCACGAAGCACCGGGCCTCGCCGAGTGCCATGGAGAAGAATTTGAAAGACTGTACGAAAAATACGAAAAAGAGGGCAGAGCCCGCGAAACCATCAAAGCTCAGGAGCTCTGGTTTGAAATCCTTGAATCCCAAATCGAAACCGGCACACCGTATATTTTGTACAAAGACGCCGCGAATGGAAAATCCAACCAGAAAAATCTGGGAACAATCAAATCTTCGAACCTGTGCACCGAAATCATGGAGTATACCTCGCCCGATGAGGTAGCGGTGTGCAACCTCGCTTCGATTGCGCTTCCCAAATTCGTATTGACCGGAAAAGATGGAAAAAAATATTTCGACCACCAGAAACTCTACGAGGTAACCAAGGTAGTCACTCGAAACCTGAACAAGGTAATTGACGTGAACTATTACCCGGTACCGGAAGCGCGCAAATCCAATTTCCGACACCGCCCCGTCGGGCTGGGTATCCAAGGCCTGGCAGATGCATTTATCCTGCTGCGCATGCCCTTCGATTCAGATGAAGCCAAGGGACTGAACGAAGATATTTTTGAAACCATCTACTTTGCCGCTATGGAAACCTCCATGGAACTGGCTAAACTCAACGGTACCTACGAGACCTACGAAGGATCTCCGATTTCCCAGGGATTATTCCAGTTTGATCTTTGGGGCGTAACTCCAAAATCAGGAAGGTGGAACTGGGCGGAGCTAAAGCAGAAAGTAAACAAATACGGTGTACGAAATTCCCTGTTGGTGGCCCCAATGCCGACCGCTTCGACCTCACAGATTTTAGGTAATAACGAATGTTTTGAACCCTACACGTCCAACATCTACACCCGGCGTACGCTCTCCGGTGAATTTGTCGTGGTCAACAAACATTTGATGAAAGACCTGATCCGCCTGGGCTTGTGGAACGATACCATGAAAAACCGGCTAATCGGAGCCAACGGGTCCGTTCAGAATATACCGGAAATCCCCCAACACCTTAAAGACCTGTACAAAACCGTTTGGGAAATTTCACAGAAAGTCATTATCGATATGGCTGCTGACCGGGGCGCCTATGTTTGCCAGTCGCAGAGCATGAATCTATTCCTTCAGGAACCGAACTTCGGAAAATTGACCTCCATGCATTTTTATGCCTGGAAAAAAGGACTCAAAACCGGAATTTATTACCTGCGCTCCAAAGCCGCCAGCAGTGCCATACAATTTACCGTGGACAAATCTCAGCTGGATAAAAAGCCTGTGGAGACGGCTGTTGCAGTGCCTGATACCAAAAAACAACAGCAGGATGCCATTGCCTGCTCCCTCGACAATCCGGACGATTGCGAAATGTGCGGGAGTTAATCATCCTACCTGTCTTCCAGAAAAAGCAACCGTTGCAGAGCTACGGTTGCTTTTTTTTACTCCTTTGTTTCCGTTGCTCCACACCCAGCGCTGCGGTAATGCCGGTGAATTCGCCTTCATTTCCAAGAAACTTCGCTATCCGATGCAAACGATTATTAAAATTACGTAAGAGTCATAGATTTTTTCAATGGGAATAAATTTTTCATAAATACTAAATTTGGTATCTTAGATGAACAAAGAGTGAATCAATTACTAAAACTTATGGAAAACAGCACAAACCCAAACGCAAAACTATCCGACCTCAATGACAGCGCGGCCAAATGTCCCTTTCACGGAGGGGCGCTCAAGCAGAGTGCAGGGGGAGGAACCAGAAACAGAGACTGGTGGCCCAACCAGTTAAAGCTAAACATCCTTCGGCAACATTCCGCATTGTCCAACCCCATGGGCGAGGAATTTGATTATGCCAAGGAATTCGAATCCCTGGATCTGGCAGCCGTTAAGAAAGATTTGGAGGAAGCATTGACAACTTCCCAAGAATGGTGGCCGGCGGATTACGGGCATTATGGACCGTTTATCATCCGAATGGCCTGGCACAGTGCCGGAACCTACCGGATTTCTGACGGCAGAGGTGGGGGCGGAACTGGCTCCCAGCGCTTTGCCCCGCTGAACAGCTGGCCAGACAATGCCAACCTTGACAAAGCACGCTTACTCCTTTGGCCGGTCAAGCAGAAATATGGGAAAAAAATATCATGGGCCGATTTGATGATCCTTGCAGGCAACGTGGCCCTCGAATCCATGGGCTTCGAGACATACGGTTTTGCTGGAGGTCGTGAAGACATCTGGGAACCGGAAGAAGACGTGTATTGGGGATCCGAAGCGGAATGGTTAGGAGACAAACGCTACACCGGTGACCGGGAATTGGAAAATCCCCTCGGCGCGGTACAGATGGGTCTCATCTATGTAAACCCGGAAGGTCCCAACGGCAACCCGGATCCCGTTGCCTCCGCAAGAGACATCCGCGAAACCTTTGGTCGAATGGCCATGAACGATTACGAAACCGTCGCACTGATCGCCGGAGGTCATACCTTTGGTAAAACACATGGTGCCGGGGACCCTACCAAATACGTCGGCCCGGAACCAGCAGCTGCCGGCATCGAAGAGATGGGGTTGGGTTGGAAAACCACGCTGGGATCAGGTAATGGAAACAATACCATCACCAGTGGTCTGGAAGGTGCCTGGACAACAACACCTACCAAATGGAGCAATAACTATTTCGAAAACCTGTTCGGGTACGAATGGGAATTGTACAAAAGCCCTGCAGGAGCCAACCAATGGCGTCCGAAAGGCGGTGCTGGTGCTGGAACGGTACCCGATCCGCACGACCCCTCCAAAAGCCATGCGCCGTTTATGCTGACGACCGATCTGGCCCTACGCATGGATCCGGAGTACGAAAAAATCTCTCGTCACTTCTATGAAAACCCGGATGAGTTTGCAGATGCCTTTGCCAAAGCCTGGTTTAAGCTTACCCATAGGGACATGGGACCACGCGCCAGGTACCTGGGCCCTGAAGTTCCACAGGAAGAACTCATCTGGCAAGATCCCGTTCCTGCCGTGGACCACGAGCTTGTAGACGGTGCCGACATTGCCGACTTGAAAAAACAAATTCTAGCTACTGGATTGTCCGTATCCGAATTAGTGGGTACGGCCTGGGCTTCGGCCTCCACCTTTCGAGGATCGGATAAAAGAGGCGGAGCTAACGGTGCCCGGATACGACTCTCCCCCCAAAAAGACTGGGAAGTCAATAATCCCAAACAGCTCGCCAAGGTCTTAGATAAACTGGAAGGCGTACAGGAAACGTTTAACGGATCCCAGTCAGGCAACAAAAGAGTATCGCTTGCCGACCTGATCGTTTTAGGAGGATGTGCGGCCATCGAAAAAGCTGCCAGGGACGCTGGAAAAGAGGTGACAGTACCCTTTACTCCCGGTAGAACCGATGCAAGCCAGGAGCAAACCGACGTGGAGTCATTTGCCATTCTGGAACCGGCAGCCGATGGATTCCGCAATTACCAAAACGAACAACACCTGGTGGCTGCCGAGGAAATGCTGGTGGATCGATCGCAATTGATGGGCCTCACCGCTCCGGAGATGACCGCTTTGGTTGGCGGTATGCGTGCCTTGAGTACCAATTTTGACCAATCCACTCACGGGGTATTCACCAAACGTCCCGGCCAGCTCACCAACGATTTCTTTGTCAACTTGTTGGATATGGGAATCAGCTGGAAAGCTATGGACGATTCGGACAAGGTATTCGAAGGAAAGGACCGGAAAACAGGCGAACGTAAGTGGACCGGAACGCGTGTGGACCTGATCTTTGGATCCAACTCGGAGTTACGCGCGCTGGCCGAAGTATACGGCTGCAGCGACGGGGAGGAAAAATTCGTCAATGACTTCATTAAAGCATGGGACAAAGTCATGAATGCGGATCGGTTTGAATTGAAAGACTAACCGTTTTTCCCCAACTTTTTTTGAGAATAAAGGTGACCCCAAATCGGGTCACCTTTATTTTTTTTAAAGTCCCCGTATGGCAATCGGAAGGGCTTTGGCTTGGCGGATCAACGCCTTCCAACAAGGAATGCAAAAACATCCTTGCTCCTTCCAATGGGCCGGGATATCCTACCTTTCCGCTATTTCTTCTGGATTAAAAAAAGAAAGAGAAGGCCTGTTGGCTAAGGGATAAAAAACCAATCCAGGTTTCCTCCCCGAATCCAGTCGCCTGGCGGGGATCAAAAACCTACGAAGTTAGGGGTTGCAACGATCGCAATACATGGGATCTTCCACTTCCTTATCGCCTATCTTTTCTCTTTTGTGAAAACCACATTTCATGCAGCTATAAACCCTAGCCTGCGGCGAACGAGTAGGGCTGCCGCACAAGGCGCAGGGCAGGCCTGGTTCCACACCGGAAAGGCCGAATCCAGGGCTGTTGCATTTTTCGCAGGGTACCAAAACTCTATTTAACAATTCATCCGTTGCCTCGCCAATTACCCTCATGCGCGTGGGGTTGTACAAGGCTCGCATATCGGTTTCAACGAAGGCTTGTCCGTATCGATCCAAAAACATCCGAAATTTTGCGATCAATTCCTGCTGCTCGCAAATCCCCTTGTATACCGTATCGATCGCTCCCTGCCGCGTTCGCATGATCAGTGCGTGAGAAGGAAATCGCACCTCCCGTGCAAAGTCCAGGAGTTCTGCTTCCGAAGTACAAAGCCGGGAGCTAAAATTCGTTTCCGCAGTCAGTTTTCTCCCGACGATCTCAAGCCTGTGGCGTTTGTCGAGCAACATGACTAATTCCTCGTTGCCGGGAAGAAAGTAATAACTTGGGTGTGCTCCAAATGACCCCTCACTGGCGATTGCCAGGTCTGCACCGGAGTACATCATGGCCAACTCGCATTTTTTTCGGGCGGTAGCCAGCGGGTCTTCCTTCCGTTCCACTTCACCAGAAAACGTTCCCAACAGATCCGTATCCAATTTTAAACAGACAAAAGGCAGCACTCCCAGGCGGGAGGCTACCTTTGGCCCTATCAGGCGTTCCTTGGCATGCTTGGTGGCAATGACCAATCTTCTACCGGCAAAAAAATCCCTGACATTCATTATTTTTCGCCGCTACCGGGATCAGATTTTTTCCCATTGAAGGTTTCCCTGATACCGGTGGGTAACCTTCCCCTGAGCGTCCAGGACCAGCAAAAATATCCAGCCATTGTCGCAAAGGTCACGGACAGAGGGATGTTTCTCCAGGATCGCATTCATGGCCTCCATGGGAGCCTCAATCACTACATTAAGTCGCAAGGGTTCGTGCTGGTACTTTGCACCATCGTGCACCGACTGGAAAGGAAGCCCTACTCGTAAATCTCCGGAGTATCCTTCCAGTACCCCCAGGCCGGCCGTGACATTGTGCAGGGTTTTGTTACCGGATCCGAAATTACGGTTATCGACCGTAGAGCCATAATACTGCAGGTTTATCCAGCTCGTAACCACCATCGGTGCGGTCATAATCAATTCAAGAATTGAAAAATCGGTATCCTTTTTCCAATCGTAGGAATGCAAGAACGATTTGCCTCCAAAATTCAAGCTTTTAGTTCGTTCTCTTGGTGCCACGACAAAGGCAGAGCAGCCGGCCAGTCCCCATTCCGGACGAACCTGCGACCAGTCCTTGCTTCGCGAAATAATCGCTCGATCTTCATTTTTAGAAACCGCCATTCGCAACGCTCGTTCCGCACGGGACGCCTTGCCGGCGTTTACAAGCGAGCGCTTAAGGTCTCCAAATGCCTCTGCATGCGATGGGGACACCTCTTGTTCGTTATAAATGCTGACCTCATCCGTGGTCGTATCGTGAAGGCAGGCCAAAAACACAGTATCCTCCGGAATCCGGATGTTTGACGCTACCAATTGCTTGCGCACTTCCTTGTCGTTTAGCACGGCAGCAGCCACCTTGGCATTGGCCTCTCCGGAATGCCCTCCACAGGCCCCACAGTCCAGGCCCGTTGCGTGGGGATTGTTGACAGATGTGGACCCATGCCCTACGATTAATACAAATGGAGCAAAATTTTCTGTTAGCGACATGGCACTTAGGGCATTTTTCGCTAGTTGAACGCGCTGTTCCATTGGTATTCCTACCGAAAGGTCGGCATGATTGCTTACTTCCAGCGAAATACTTTTCTGCTTCGCTTCCTTTCGGTCCAATCCTGCTGCATCTGGATGGGGAACAGGCCGGGTGATACCAAAGGAGTCGGTAAATAGCTTCGGAAGATACGATAGACCCATGGGACTGACAAAACTGAAACAGGTCACAGCACCGGATTTAAAAGACTTCCACACTTGTTTTAGCTGATGGCGTAAAACCCGACTGCGATGAGCCCGTTTGTTCACGACCGCATCTGGAATTTCTTCCAAAATGGTGGGACCTGTTGGAATGAGTACCGGGCACTGCGCCTCGCCTCTATTGTGGGCCAGGGGAACGAATTGGATCGGAAAGGCAAAAAATCCGGCAAACCCAATCGTCTCCACCGCTGAATCCGCTTGCTCCAGATTCCGCCGGAATACTTCGGAACGTACGTCAATACAAAAAATGGCCTGCGCTTTGGGTCGGTCAGGTGTCGGCACTTCGTTCGCTTCCGCCGCTTGAAATTTTTCAATGATAGCCCGTTGAGCAGCCAAATCAAAGGCCTCCTGCAACACGAGCATTTCGGAAAGCGCTTCGTTTGTCTCCGCATCTGCACTCGCCTCCACAAGGCGCTTTTTCGCCGTCAACCATAGAAAGTGGAGCTCTGGTCCATCCAGGCACTTGAGCAAGCATGCTTCCCAGCACAGCAATACGGATAGAAATTCCACGGACAGTCCCCCTTTTTTTCCGTACAATTCCTCGTCCCAGTCCAGGCGAGCCGCGTAAGCCGACCAACCACCTACCCGTAAAAGCAGACGGTGCAGGTAAAGGGGTAAGGCAGATTCCGACACATCCAGTACCTTCAGCGCCTCCTGCACGGCTTGGTACGGATCGGATGGAAGCGCTGCAACCGCTTTGCGAAATCCCTTCAAACCGGTAATCTCCGTAGTTAAATCCACAGCGGCTTCGGATTTCCAGGACTGAAAAAGCCCGGTTTGCTGATTGGCCGTCTTCCAAACGGCCTGTCCTTGATCGAAATAGGAAGCCGCCCATGTGGATATTCTTCCGACCACAAAACGATTCCAGTCTTGCTCTGTAACCTGCGTGGCCACATCGCTGAAGGTGGCAATGCCTGGGGTCCCGTAATCTACATCCGCTCTCGCCTCCAGGGAACGAATAAAAGCGTCTACGTCCGAGCCATAGTTGGTTTTTCCGGTCATTGCCTGCGCCAAATCCTTGCGGGTGATGATCCCCTCCTGAATCTTGTTCCGATAAAACGAAACGGGAAGAGTGGTTTGAATACCCCCAACCGTGGCCAGGTGCTGGGCGACAGTTTCAAATTTCCTATCGGTAAGCCCGAGGTAAGGGTTGACGGCTACGACATTCTCTAAAGGCCACAGCGGTGCAATTTTCTTGCAAGCTGCCTGCAACGCGGTTTCCAGTTTGAGTTTTTTTGATTCCTTGGGTGGTAGTAGAACTTGATCTTCCATTTTTTTCTTCGTCAGCGATTGGTTATTACTGAAAATTTCTAAAGGCTATTTGGGAGGACTAGTGGCGATTCTGCTTCTGATTATGGGTAGTTGCAGGAGTAGCCAGGGCCTGCCTGCTATCGGGAGAAACCAGGTCCAGGGCATGAATCATCCGGTCAAACCAGGCATTCGCATAAAATCCATTTCGAACATGAACCGCCATCGCCTGATAGGACGGTCTGTTGGAAAGTTGTGGAGCGATGATCTGAATGATTACGACCAAAGCAAATCCAAGTAACACCAGACCGGCAACCAGTAGCTTGCCATACCCCAATATTGCCGTTTCCGGAACCTGGGATCCGAGCAGGTAATGGGTAGCGGATTCCAAAACAAAGAACGCCGTGGTAACGGTCAGAGCCAAAAGCACAGCCCGGGCCAGGAGCCCCGGATTCCATGCCCGGGCAATCGCAGCAGTAAAGATTCGCGCCAGCCCCATGACGATAACTGCGCCAATTACTACCAGCGCCAGGTCTTTTTGCGGATCGATTCCCCAAATTAGTGCAAACCCAACGTACAAAAGTAGCGCCAATCCGATACCCAAAACCACCTTTACCGGACTCATCGGGCCGGCCGGGTCGGAAACCTTTGCTGCCCGAATCAGGTCAATCTGGCTTCCGGAAGAGAGAAATGCGTGGGCTTTATAAAACGAGTGAGCCACCAAATGCAGCATGGCAGCCGGATACACGCCCAGTCCGCAGACCATCAAACTAAACCCCATGTGCCCTACGCTGGAGTATCCTAGTGCCGTTTTAATGGAAGTTTGGGTCAGGTAAGCAACCGAGGCAAAAAGGGCCGTAAATCCACCCAATCCCATGAGAAGAAGAGGAGCAACAGTGCTCGCATCCATCACGTAGGACATCCGGATAATCAGGAAGGGGCCCGCATTCAGCAAGCCTGCATGCAAGAGCGCGGATACCGGAGTGGGGGTTTCCATTACCTCAATTAACCAACCATGGGTGGGAAACTGGGCAGATTTGAGAATCGCAGCTAGCGCTAAAAACAAGGCAGAAAACTCCACCAACCCGGGGACATTCCCCGAGAAAACAGCCGACTTCACACCCAAAAACAACTGTTCCAGATTGCCCGTGCCGAATTGCTTGTAAAGTAAGAGGCTTGCGACCAATAAGCTGGCATCACCCAGTCTGGCCAGAATAAATTTCTTTTTGGCGGCAATCTGAGCACCTGGTCGTTCGGGATAAAAGAGCAACAGTCGGTGCAACGAAATGCTGGTCAATACCCAGGAAATAAACAGCAAACCGATATTTCCCGAAAGCACCAGCAATTGCACGGAAGCTATGGTAGCCGCGAGTTTTCCCATAAATGCTCCTTGTCGGGAATCCCCGTCGAGGTAATTCTTGCTGAACTTGATAATAATAAATCCTAAAAGAGCAATCATTCCCAGCATCAGCAAGCTGAGAGCATCCAGCCGAATACTCAAGCCTACCCCAGCCATACCTAAGGTTCCGGATTCCAACAATCCGTATTTCGCCACGTAGCTACTGCAGAATACGACGACTACCAGGCTGGCAATGGATGCCAGGCCACTCAGAAAGAGGACTTGATTGGGCCTGCATCCGGATTGAAACCAAGAAGCAACGGCTGTCGCAACAAAGACAAGAGAAGAGAGAAGCGCAATCAGGGGTAGTAGATTTTCAATCATGGAACTTTTCGTTTATTACAATTCAAAATTCGTTGGTGAGTAGAAAAATTGTGCTCCTGCAAAACTTTCCACAATGCAAAGGTGAAAAAAATAATCCATAAGTTTTCATTTTGATTTAGTATGAAATACATAAATTATTTTAATGAGATATCGATTGCTGATTTCCCGGAAGGTTACCAGTGCCGGCAGGTGGAAAAAGTCGATTCGATCTTCAAACTGAAAAAATTGGCAGCATCGTAAATGACATCCTCCGATGCGGCAGTGCAGGTTAGCTTCCGAAATAGCCGATAGCTGTTACTGACTGCTCCCAACGGGCGGCCATTTTTCGAGGGGAATGGGGATTTCCTCCTTTTTCCCGGATCAGGTCAGGACGGACGGCCCGAGAAAGATTGGAGACGATCGGATTTTTTTCAAGCCATACCGCCCCGAATACTTCCAGGAGACTCAACAGGAGGGCGTAGGGCAGGATACCGTAGGGTAAATCCTGCATGTTCCCAATGACCAACCACATCAAAACGAAACCGAAAAACCAGGAAAGAAAGGCAGTTTGCAGGAAGGTAAACTTCTGGGCAAGGACATAGCTGCCGCCCGCGAAGCACCAGGACCAAAGTACCCACAAGGCACCATTCTCCCGCTCTGAAGGAAAGATCAATCCCATCCCCTCATAGTGACTCGTCCAATGATTTTTTAAAAAAATTTCGTTCCGTATAAATTCTGGCGGACTAATGCAGCTTGTCGCCAGTAAAATCCGAAAAACCACCTTTTTGTGAAAACCCATTGCCTTGCCTGGTGGTTCTTTTGCCAAGCACTGCCGAGCCCCGGAGCGTCGAAGAAATGAAGCTACGGATATACGCTGAGCCCTTAGATGAAGTCGTCACCGCCAACAGGCTGGTAACAGGCCCGACGGGTAGCCGCCGATGAATGGTGTTCTCGAAATACCCGAAATAGGCGGTATAGAAGCTCCTTTGTGGTAAAAAACCGTTTTTCGCCATTTGGGAAGGCGGGCGATAAAACCAAGAGTACTTTTTCTACTCCAGCTGAGGTAACGCTTATCCCGAACCATGGATTAGAATTTCTGCCGCGTACATAAAACACTTCAAAATCGGCCGCTTCGCGCCAGGTTTCGAGCTTACGGTTGGGTGGCCATACCTCAGGCTCCAAATTGACTGATTTTCTTGCTTTATAAGCCCTTTCCGATATTCCGGACGGGCAGTCCCGATGCCTGATGCATCAATCCGGTTTTACCCTCATGGCCAATTTCGGTCCAGTAACATCAAACCTCAATTTCAACCATTAGGCTAAATCACTGGCTGGGCCGCGAGGAAAGCACCAATTGCTGTATTTTCGGATCGCTCTCCGGACTTAGGGTAAAAAATACCTCTACTGTTTCTTGATCTCCTTTCATCGAAAAACTACCTCTCAGTTGGTTTTCCGGTCTCACCGACCCGATTTCCCGGAGAGTACCTGCTTCTTCCAGCAGGGCATCGATGGTTTTCCGCCGGCTATCGCGGGATTGATCCAGGAAGAAATTTTCAGCAAAGATTGCTGTTTCCAGCTCCTCGTCCCCTTGCTGCATCCATCGAACCAACTCGGTCTGCCGATCAGCGAGAATGGCAGAAACGGGGAGTTCCCTGGGCTTCAGGGCGAGGGTTTCCGAAAAGCAATTCCCAGATTGCTGCATAGGGCCAGGGGCTGGTATAGGTCAGGTTGCCAAATGCCATTAGCCCTACCCCGTATTCGGGAAAAAACTGGTAATTGCTTCCAAAACCCGGTAAGGCCCCTCCGTGACCGACCTGTCGCACACCATCGCAAAATTCGGTACTACGCAGGCCATACCCATAGCCAGAAAGCCGAGGGCAGGGCTCGCCTGCAAAATCCCTCGCGTTTGCGTTCAAGCGGGCAAATTGGGGCGTTTGCATCGCTCTGAGTGAACTCCGTAGGATAGGTCCGTTATCCTCATCGCTCCGGGGAGGCCAGGCCGAAAGGTGCAAGCTGACATACTTACTGAAATCTTCTATAGAAGTGATCAATCCCCCCATCGCTCCGTAGGAGCCATCATGTAACATAGGTTCCCGCTTCCAGGTTTCGTCTTCCCAGCGATAGCCGATGACCAGTTGCCCCGGTGGCACACGGTCGTATTCCCAATACGTATGTTCCATACCCAGAGGCAAAAAAATGTGCTGTCGAATATAATCCTGATAAGGCATACCGGAAACCTGAGAAACGATTTTCCCCAAAATTGCATAGCCGGTATTGCTGTATTCATAAGTATAGGCTGGGACGTTGGAAAAGGAAATGCCTTTGCTGATAAGGTCTTGCAGGTATTGCTCCGGCTCGTCCAGCTGCCGATCGCCCCATGGGTTGTCCTCCGGAAATCCGGCAGTCATGGTCAGTAGGTTTTCTATGGTAATCTCCGGGGCATCTTTACTCAGGTAGGGAAGAGAGGCCATTTCTGGAATGTACTGCGAGGCAGGGTCGGACAGCGATAGGTGGTCCTCCTCCATTAATTTCAAAATAGCCATGGCCGTAAAACTCTTGGTCATGGAGGCAATTCGGAAAGCCGAAGTAGTCAATGCGGGAACGTTTTGCTCGATATCGATCAGCCCGGTGCTTCCAGAAATCAGCAATTCATCGTCCACCACCAGACCGTACGCAACTCCAGGAATATTTTGTTCCTGCGCATGGTCTTCAATAAGCTGCTGTAGCCTGGGGGCAATGCTTTTGATCTTTTCCTTGCGCGCGTCGTTTACAAAAACAGGGGGATTGTAGGATTCGCCCTGGATCGTTTCCTTCTTTGGCGGGTTTACATCTGCCGATTCCTTGCTGCCGCAGGAAAACAAGAGGGTGCTCAGGCAGGAATAAAGGAGAAATTGAGTTGTATTTTTCATTGGTTAGTGGATGGGGATGTTTACACAAAATGGCATTAGGGCAGGTACTGAAGGATAACCGCGTAATACACCGACGCCCGCTCCTTGGAGAAGTAATCGATGATTAGTAACGAAAGGCCGAAAACAGACAAGGCTAACCCAACGGCATGAAAATGGGGATTTTTGCTCCAGACAAAAGCAGCGATCGTTGCAACGAAACAGGCAAAACTGATCGAGAGGGAAGTGGGATACAGCACCTGGAAAGCTTCCACCCGCTTTTTTTCATCCAGCAGAAATTGGTTTGCATTGGCATCGTAGGATTGCTGAAAGGAAAGTTGCCGATGACTATTTGAATACACCATAAAGCTGCCCATTAGGACGAATAATATCCCTAAACCCAGTGTGGGTAACACCAACACCCGGGCATTTTCAGTACTTCCGTATTTCCAGAGTAGGGAGGCAAGAATCAGTACCAAAAGCCCCGTGATCCCAATGCAAACACCTTCGAATACTTCGCCTTTTGCCCATTGAATGCTATGTTTGACAAATTTCATAGAGTGCTGATTTTCTTTGATAATCCCGATAGACTGACAGAATGGTAATCGAATACGGACGTTTTCCACCGCTACAGGTAGCCCACCTGCCTCAATCCTCCGGAAACGCCCAGTCAGTCACCAATATACCCTATCGCTCCCGGCCAATCTACTCCTTGCCCTGTGCGGCATCATGAATCGCATCCAGCAAGCTACCTTCTTCCTTTGTATCATTACCCAATTCCCAGAACATGATACCGCCCAGTCCCTTTTCCCGGACGTATTCGGTTTTGAGCCGCACAGAAACCGTATCGTCGTAGGAAACCAGCAGACTATCGGCCGCATTGTACATAAAGGGTGCTTTGGCCTGCTCATCCCAATAGCGTTGAAAGCGACTGTCTGGTTCGTACCTTTCGCGAATTTGATGGTATGCCAACCAGCCAATATGGATTCCACCGGCCAACTGATACAGCCCGTTATTTTCCGGGGGAACTCCTTCCCAGACCCGGCCGTAAAATGCACTTCCTATGACTATCTGCCTGGGATCAACTCCTTCCTCCAGGAGGAAGTTTACGATTTTTTCGGCAGACCGTGGATCGGGATCTTTGCTGGCTCCCGATCGGTACAGACTATCCAGACGGGCATGAAAGGGGGTACCCAAAATGTCTTCACTTTTCACATCTCCCAGCGGGGTATGATGCCCGGTGTACCTGGAGACACCAGAGACCTGGTCGTATGTCATCACGTTCGTGTAATCGGCATGTTTCATGACCTCGTTCAGCTCGATATGGTCGTAATAGCGCTTCCAACCCGCCGAGGCAAAGGTTAACAATTTCGGTGTATCGAATTCGTCCAGCATCTCGCGCAACCCTTTCATCAAAAGGGTAAAATTTTTGGTGTCTTTCTCACGTGCCTTGGTACCGGCGCCCGATATTCCCGGATACTCCCAATCCATGTCCATTCCGTCCAACTGATACGCTTCTATAAAGTCAGCCGCACTCTGAATGAATTTTTCCCTGCTTTCTTCCGTTAGGGCCATATCCGAAAAGCCATCGGCACCCCAACCTCCACAGGCGATCATCACTTTTAATTCCGGATTTCTTTTTTTCTGTTGTACCAAGGCCTTTAATTTTGGTCCGGCTTCCGCGGGATTCCTGAATTTCATTTCCCCGTCGATCACATGAGTGAACGAATAAATGATATGGGTGAGCTTTTCCACGGGTATTTTCTCCGGTTGGTAGTCACGTTCCGGCACATAGTAGGCCATCACCAACGGAGCAGCAGCAGGGGACGAGCTCTCCGCAGGTGCCTGTTCCTGTCGGCCGGACTCTTGTGAGCAGCCGACTATAAAAAATAAAAGGATCGTTTTCCAATTCATTCCCATGGTAGGTTGTTTAAATGTGGTGAAGAAATGTACGATTTTTTACTGTGCTAAAAAACCGAATGTACCCATAGTTTACCTGAACCGGCTTAGATATAGAGCAACTAGCCCGGATAGGTTCTGCATTACAATCTCCCTCAGGGAGCCGATGTAAGCGGAATGATCCATAGCAGGGTATACGCCCAAAAGCCACGTTCTCTACCATCCGGTTGCCGCCTGGTTGGAAAACAGCAATCCAACGAACACCAGAAATTCCAGACAGCGGTCGGCCTACAGGAAGAAAAGGCGACGCTGCCGGAAGTGGGCCGCAATGGCTACATCCCTTATTCCAGTGCATCCCATTCTTCCTTCGTTGCAGGACCTTTTTGGTGTTCCATCATCATTTTCCAGCGATCCTCTTTTACCAGCAACCCATCAAAATGAACGTAATACCCTCCCTTTTCTCCATTTACTTCAAAGGAGTAGTGGAATATTCCGCTTTCAAACGCAGTGGTGGAATCACCCATTCGCTTATTAAATCGAAAGGCCACGGACGATTTACGTAATCCGGAACGTGTATCCTCTATGTCTTTTTTCCAGCCGGCAAGGGCCTTAGCAATCGGATAGGCCAATCCTCTAGGATCGGAAACCAAAATCGCCTTCTCATGAAACGTTTTTGCATACCCTTCAAAGTCGCCCTCTTCGATGGTTCGAGAAACCTCATCCCAAAACGCGTTCAATTCGGCCAATCGCCCGGGGTCAGAGGTATTGCCAGCTTGTGAAAACACAGGTAGCGTCTGGAGCAGAAAAAAAACAAACAGGAAGGTTTTTACAGTCGTCATGGAGATAGGAGTATGTATTTTTATACTATTACTGATAATTTTTGAGATAATCAGGACATTGACTAACAAAACGGGTCGCGTTGAACCCTGGCAAGTAGCAACTGGGGAACAGGTCAAGATAGCACTTTTTTTTTTATTTTAGAAAGTTTTGTTTACCGGTAGTCCGCGCATGTTCCTTTTTTTTGTCATCCTTCACACAATCCAACGAGGCTGGCTTATCAGAACCCAATTATCGATTTCCTGGTATTTATTCGGTCTTTCCTTCCTGCACGAAAAAGGACTGAAAATAAAATTGGCCAATGTCTCCGGCGGACTCTCGATTCATTCGAATCATGCGATAGTCGTGAAAGAAGCTTGTATCCTAAATGAAAAATGCCGATTTTTAATAATATCCTCTGGTTACCAATACTGTTTCTTAGTCTTCCTGCGCCATGAAATATGTTGCATTGATTCTATTTCCTTTGGTATTTCTTGGATCGGGAACAGCCCAACTGTGGCCGGTTACCCGGATCTCATTTGTACCTCCACCCGTAGAAGTTGTAGGCAATCCAGTCTACCGGTATTGGGGAAGCGCGGGCAATGAGCCAGGTAAACCTATGAAATACCAGTCAAAAACGGCTTTTTTCAAGGGGGAAATCCCTTTCTTTCCCTGTCAATATTTTACGCAGGAGCTCGAAAAAATGTACGCCACCCATACCGCCGATATTGAGATCGTAGCCTCTATCCTGGAGCAACTAAAAACGCTGGGCTGTTTGGACACCGACCCTGCGATGAAGATGATCCAGGCGCAATACGACATGCTGCAGGCGGTCGTCAAACCCGAGACTGAACGAGATCCGCTATCGAACAGCGAGGTGGATCAGGCAATACAGGAAGGCAACTATCCTGAAGCAGAACAGCTCTTGAAAATCGCGGTGGAGGAGGAGCCGGATAGTTTTAAAAATGGCAGGCTACTTTTTCAGCTGGCTCACCTTCAATACAAGGAACTAAGGCTTATCGAAGAAGCGCGGAACAATGCCATTCGGGCTGCTGAATTGGCAAGCAACTTTGGGAAACCCTATCTACTTCTGGGAGATATTTACCTGATAATGAGTAGAAATTGTGGGGAAAGCTGGCAGGAACGTCTGGCAGCGATTGCAGCCATGGAAAAATACGAACATGCAAGGAATATCGATACCTCCGTGGTGATGGAGGCCAACCGACGCATAGTAAACCTAAAAGGTGCCCTACCCCTGAGAGAGGACGGCTTCGCGCTTGGTGTTAGTGCTGGCGATAAAGTTTCCGTGGGGTGCGGCATCGACGAAACGATCACCGTTCGCTTTCAGTAGACACCAATCCCACTTGTTTGTTTTACCAAATCTCCTTGCATCGGAAAAAAACCAATAGTTTCTTGTAGCATTATCACATACTACCGGGGCAGACATCGCTCTACCACCTAAATTAAACCTGCTGTATCCAACATGATAATATCGACTTGTAGCGCATTGCTGCTCCTATTTTCCGGCTTCTGGCAAGCAAAGCCAGTAACAACAGCCCCCTCCCGGCCATCAATTCTGATTATCCTGGTCGACGACCTGGGCAAGGAATGGATCAGTCAGTATGGTGCAACGGATATTTCCACACCGGCCATTGATGCCCTGGCTAAAAGTGGTCTCACCTTCACCAACGCCTATGCCATGCCCCAGTGCACGCCTACCCGAGTCACCTTGCTGACAGGTCAGTACCCGTATCGTCACGGCTGGGTCAATCATTGGGACGTTCCCCGTTGGGGCGGAGGAGCCCATTTCGACGAAACACGCTATCCTTCTCTGGGAAAGGAAATGAAAAAAGCTGGCTATACTACCTGCATTGCCGGGAAGTGGCAGATCGATGATTTCAGGGTAGAACCAGACGCCCTTACAAAAAATGGGTTTGACGCCTATTGCATGTGGACAGGTTTCGAATCGGGGGTAGCAGCAAGCGCCAACAGGTACCAGGACCCCTACCTGTACACAAAAGAAGGCAGTGCGACCCATACTGGGAAATTCGGACCCGATGTTTTCAAACAATTCATCATTGATTTTATAAAGGAAAACAAAGAGGAGCCCCTGTTTATTTATTACCCCATGGTCCTGACCCACACCCCCTTCGTGAATACCCCCGATAGCGAGGAAGCGGACGACCTGGGTAAACACAAAGCCATGGTGGCCTACACCGACCGGATTACAGGCGAACTGATTAACGCACTGGAAGATGCAGGGATCCGGGACAATACCCTCATAATCTGGACAACAGACAATGGCACTACCGGAGCGATCACCGGAACTCGAAATGGATTTTCCGTACCTGGGGGGAAAGCAAAAACTACTGAATCCGGAATCAACGTACCCTTCCTGGTAAGCTGGCCCGAACAAATTTCGCCAAACAGCATTTCAGACGCACTGATAGACTTTACAGATATTTTCCCTACCTGTTTGGAACTGGCAGGAATCCCGGTTAGAAACCAAACCGATTCGGGTAGCAAGCCATTTGACATCGATGGTTTTTCGTTTAGGGATGTACTGGTTAAGGGTGACGAACACTCCGAACGACAATGGATCTTAGCCATGGGAGGTGGAAACAACGCCGCGCTTACAGAAAACGGCGTGGAAAATCAATACCTGTTTCGCGACCGCGTGGTACGAAACAAACAGTACAAGTTGTACATCAATTCGAATCGGGTACCCGAAAAATTTATCGATTTGCTAGCCGACCCCATGGAGACCACCAACCTACTCGATAGCCTGCAAACGAAAGAGAGAAAGCGACATTTCCATCAGCTCCGTGAAATCATTCCAACCTTCCCCGAAAAGGACAGCGACCCAAAATATACCCCAAATCCTCCCCAGGCCTGGGATGTACCGATAACGGAACAAAGCCAGGTATGGAAAAAGCAATAAGTCCGAAAAAATCGAATCCGATTTAGCCTAAAACCGGGGACAGGAAAGTCCATTTACGAACGAAAAATACGATGAAACAAACGATCAAAAAATTAAAACAGCCGCAGCGAGTTTACAAGCTTTTCGCACGAGACCTGCAGGCATTCGCCCTCGTTTTACTGCTTTTCTCTTGTGGAGAATCGGCGAACTCCCCACTCACCCTTCCCTCCTTACCCGAAGAAATACAGGTTGACGGTCGTGTAGACGAAGCTGCCTGGGAACGAGGATGGGTTTTGGAAGGATTGGTTTCTCCCTGGCCCAAAGAGAAAAATATCGACCAAACCACGTTCAGCGCCTTTGTCTCCCCAAGATACTTTAATTTTTCTTTCGAGGTCCGGGACAATTCCATAACGACGGTGGCGTTTCAAGACGAGTCATCCGTAGAACAGGAAGATCGGGTAGAACTGTTTTTTTCCAGCGATACGACCCTGGAAAGGTACTACTGCATCGAGATCGACCCGAATGGAAACGTACTCGATTATTCCGCAGCCTATTACCGCGAATTCGATCCGACCTGGGATTTTTCCAGCAAAGAACTGGCCACCAGGATCACCGACACCGGATACCTTGTTGAGGGGAAAATCTCCCTGAAGGAACTTAACGAACTGGGGATCTCCTTCCCTTTTTACCTTGGCATCTTTCGGGCCGACTTTGCACCTGCCGGGAACGAAGCTGTAACCTGGTTTTCCTGGAAACGACCGGACAGCCCGACACCCGATTTTCACATCCCCTCGGCCTTTGGAGAAACGGTTCGAATGGAGTAAATTACCAGCATGAGAAAACTATTTCCTGCTCTTGTTTGCTTTTGCCTCGCCGCCGCTTGTCAACCGGCATCCACCGACCCGGAACGGCCGCTACAAGCGCCCCGGGGATACCTGAATGAAACGCTACTGACCATCGCGTATGGATTGGGTAGCCTGGATTTGATCGAGTCCGCTCCGGCGGTGCCGGAGAATCTCGACGCCTTTAAGGACATCCCCTACAAAACCATCAATGGGCAGGAATTGCAGCTCGATATCTACCGGAAAAAAGGCTTGAGGGAACCAGCGCCCACGCTGATTTTTGTGCACGGCGGTGCCTGGAAAAAGGGAAAGCGGCAGGATTACCTGCCATACCTGATCGATTATGCGGAAAAAGGATATATCACCGTTACGCTTTCCTATCGTCTTTCTGGTGTTGCTAAGTTTCCTGCCGCTGCACAGGATGTGAACTGCGGAATAAAGTGGATCAAACAACATGCGGAGGAATATGGCATTGATCCGGATCGGTTGGCGCTCATCGGGGGTTCTGCGGGGGGCCATCTGTCCCTTTTGCTGGGCTACGGAGGTGAGGAGCCATTGTTTAACCGGGATTGCGAACAGGGTCCGGACAGTGGCGTAAAAGCCATTGTGGATTTCTACGGTCCCGTCGATCTGACGACCTCCTATGCCATTTCCACGGAACAAGTTCAAAGTTTTATGGGCAGCCGCTTTGAACAAGATCCGGACATGTATCGGCTGGCATCGCCTCGCACCTTTATCAGTGCCGATGATCCACCAACGCTTATTTTTCAGGGAACCATTGACTCCCTGGTACCGGTAAGTCAGTCGGATTCCCTACAGCTATGGCTGCAGGAAGCCGGCGTACCGAACGAGTACCACCGCCTGAAAGGCTGGCCCCACACCATGGACATAGCGCAGGAGGTGAACGATTACTGTCAGTTTTACATTGACCGTTTTCTAGCGAAATACCTGTAATCCCACTTTGGGTAATTTGATCTACTATTTTGCCATCACTGTGAAGATGCTGACCTGACACCGTTCGAATTTCGTTTGCAAATCGGGTACCCGCTTGCTGCGAGCGCCGGATGTTCACAACTCATTCTTCCCGATATCCTTTTGGTCCCGCTCCAAATGCAGGTTTTTTCAAGCTCAGCCCAGCGAAGGTCTGGGCTGAGTCGGTCAAAACCCGGTAGCTGCAATGCACCGCACCGATCAGGTCCAGAACCGGAAAGAAGAGTCTTAAATCTTCTCAAACACTGTCTTAAAACTACAGGCTGCTGCCAGTCTGCCGTGCAGATCGGCAATCGCTACCCGCTCCTGCTCGGTACTGTCCCGGTGCCGGATGGTCACCGTGTCGTCCTCCAAGGTCTGGTGATCTACCGCGATGCAAAAGGGCGTCCCGATCAAATCCTGCCGCGCATAGCGCTTGCCGATAGAGGCCGCCTCTTCATAAATAATAGTGAAATCGTACTTCAGCTGTTCGAAGATGGCCTTGCCCTTTTCTGGCAATCCATCTTTTTTAGTCAAGGGTAGGATAGCCGCTTTTACCGGTGCCAGGGCAGGGTGAAACCGGAGGTAAACCCTGCTTTTATCACCCGTTTGTTCTTCCGTATACGCGTTGCAGAGCGTCATTAAAAACAAACGGTCTGCCCCAATGGAAGTCTCAATTACGTAAGGAATGTAACTCTGGTTTACCTCCGGATCAAAGTATTGCTGCTTCTTTTTACTGTATTCCTGGTGTGCCTTCAGGTCAAAGTCCGTACGGGAGTGAATGCCTTCCACCTCCTTGAAACCAAAGGGAAACTGATATTCGATGTCCAGGGCGGCGTTGGCATAGTGGGCCAACTTGTCGTGGTCGTGACGTCGGATTTTTTCTTCCGGTATCCCCAATGCCAGATGCCATTTGACACGGGTATCCGCCCACTGCTTATACCAGTCCAGCTCCGTGCCAGGCCGCACAAAATACTGCATTTCCATTTGCTCAAACTCCCGCATACGAAAAATAAATTGCCTGGCCACAATTTCGTTCCGGAAGGCCTTTCCTATCTGTGCGATACCGAAGGGCACTTTCATGCGCGCCGTCTTCTGTACGTTCAGGAAGTTGACAAAAATGCCCTGAGCCGTCTCCGGCCTCAGGTAAATGGTAGAGGCATCCTCAGCAACCGATCCTACCTGCGTGGAAAACATCAGATTAAATTGACGGATCTCCGTCCAATTAGCCGTACCGCTCAGGGGACAGGTGATGTCCTCGTTGATCATCAAGTCCCGTAAGCTGGCAAAATCGGCCGCATCAAGCAATTTCCCCATCGCCGCAAGCAGGTCCCGTGCCCGCTCTGCCTCTCCTGCCTGCTCGTACTGGGCCGCTTTTTCTTCGATCAACACATCGGCCCGGTACCTTTTTTTACTGTCTTTATTGTCCACCATGGGATCATTAAAGCTGTCTACGTGCCCGGAGGCTTTCCAGGTGGTGGGATGCATAAAAATGGCCGCATCTACCCCCACAATGTTGTCGTTCAGACGGGTCATGGATTCCCACCATAGGCGCTTGAGATTGTTTTTCAACTCTACACCATAAGGGCCGTAATCGTATACGGCCTGAAGTCCATCGTATATTTCGGAAGAGGGGTACACAAACCCATACTCTTTGGCATGGGCGATGATATCTTTGAGCAGATTGTTTTCCTGAGGTTGTGCTGATTTTGCCATGGGCGCAAAATTAAGCAAAAACCTATAGTGTACAAGGTTTTTACAGATCTCCCTGCATCAGGTAGGCACGGATATCGGCAATATCCTGAGCGAGTAACCCCATCTGTGCCGGTTTGGGCATCAGGCTTACGGGTACCTGCCGCTTTTCAGCTACTTCGGCGCCTGGGATTACAAATCGCCGTCCCTGGCTATCCAGCACGGTGACCACCGGACCGTTGGACTGAAGCAGGCCGTACAGGACGGCACCATTTTTCAGGCGAATCAACCAGGATTCGGAACCAAACCCGATCGCTGCGTCCGGCTGCACGATGGCGTTTACCAGGGTAGGTGCATCCATTTTTTGACCAATTTCGCTAAGGTAGGGACCGATCTCATTCCCGGAGGCACCAATTCTGTGACAGGTCAGACAGTTTCTGGCAGCCAGTACTTTCCCGTTTGCAGCATTGCCTTCAAGCCGGTTGATTGTTGCTTCATCCAGATGCTGTTCGCTTCCAAACAAATGAGCCAATAGGCTCTTCACAGCCGGACGACCCTCCTGGGGCCAATCTCCGGTAAATTATCTCTTCAAGGAATCGGCTAAATCCCCTTTCACCGCTAGCAAAGCCAATTGTAAGCGACCGTCGGGGCTTTCTGCCAGCCCGTTCAGGGCTTCTCGTTGCTTTTCCGCGGTGCCGAGGCTATCTTTTAGTTGATTCAGAAAAACCAATAGCTCCGGCTGGGGAGTGGGTAAGTTGTCCAGGGGTGGCTCCCAGTCCTGAAGCAGGGCCTGCCATTCGTTGTACTTTCGAAACTGCAACCACCATCCGGCCTGATCGGCTAAAATTCCCTTCCCCTCTGCCAGCTTCAAAAAGGTTTGCACCACTTCCTTATGCGGAATAAAGGCCAGTGTTTCCAACGCTCGCATCCGTTCCTCCGGACGCAGCGAATCGCTTTGCACCCGGCGTATCAATGCGGGTATTGCGGCTTCGGGATGCAGCTCCCAAATCAACGCTGCCTGCGCTGGGTTCCATCCCAGCGGGTCAGTATCTTCCCACTCCCGCACAAATACCTCATCAGCCCGTTCGTCGAGGGCAATCCCTAGCGCATTGCGGTACCAGGGATCGGTTCCGTCGAATCCCTCGATCAATGTGGTATACAAAGAGGCCGTTTTTTGGTAGTCCATGTTTCGCAGGAGTAAAGCCCATTCTCTCCTCAGCAAGGGATGCGTTTCAGCGGAAAGCGCACCGGTTTCATCCAGCAAGGACTCGGGAGCAGCCGCCGCCATGGCCCGAAGGCTGGCTAAAGCTACCTCGGGATTTTCGTCCCGAAGCAACGGCCGCACTTTTTCCAGGCCCGGCGCACCCATTTCCGCAAGTAGCCATATCGCCCGGGCCCGGTAGAAAGGATTGTCATGATCCAGCAAGGATTCCAGTTCGGAAATCACTGCTGACCCCCGCTGCCTCAAAAGCTGAGCTGCCCGCGCACGTACATGCACCGCAGGACTGCAGAGGGCCGTTAGCAAACCGGATACGGTGTTAAAATCAACCGTAGGGCGGGTATATTTCCTACCTCTTTTGGTAATCCGATAAATCTTTCCTTGCCCTTCCTTGTCGCGCATCTGGTGCCCTCCTACAATGGGGTCGTACCAGTCGGCCACAAAAAGAGACCCGTCCGTTCCCAGGCTGGCATCGCTGGGCCGAAACCATTTGCTGGTATCGGCCTCCACCTGATGCCAGATGTACCCCTCATTGTCCCGGTCAACAGAAGCAATGAAATTTTGTCGGGTATCCAGCGAATAACCGGAGCCTTCCAGTCTGGGATGGTAGCCAAAAATAATGTTTCTTCCGGCATCGGCAGTGAGCAACAAACCGCGATATTCTTCTCCCAGTTCGTCTCCTTCAATGCGCAACATTCCTGTGGGAGAGCCAGCCCCATACACATCTCCCGAGGGCAATACCCCCGGATCGTGTTGGTGCCAGTGTGCTTCCGCGATGGTCTGACCCGGGCGCCGGTCGGCTTGCCAGGTGCGGTCTCCCTTCTTACTGAAGAAACCAGCATTGCTGCCCTCCATTAACCAGGTCGTACGACAGGAGGCCGTCTGATCGTCGTTATCACTTTGCCACATGTTGCCATAGGAGTCCACAAATACCTCGTAGGCATTTCGAAAGTTGTGGGCCATCACTTCCATCCCGGTACCATCCGGATTCACCCTGACAACCAATCCACCTGTATACACCTTTCCGTCATCGCTTACCTGGGCTGGCAGGTTTTCCGTACTGTAGGGCGTGTATTCGTTGTACACGCTTCCGGAGCGAAGGGTCCAGCCTGCTTTGTCCGCTACCCGGTGTGGCCCGGCATTGCCGGTAATAAAATACCATTTGCCATCCGGTCCCAATTGACCGGCGTGCAAGCCGTGGTCGTGGTCCTTTCCGCCAAAGCCAGTCAACAATACCTCTTTGCTATCCGGAAGGTCGTCCCCATCGGTATCCGTGTAAACGATTACATTGGGAGAACAGGAAACCACGACCTGGTTTCCTACCACCGCGATGCCTAGCGGACTGCGCAAATCTTCGTCTTGTACAAACACCTGAGAGGTGTCTGCTTTTCCATCTCCGTCCTGGTCTTCCAGAATGACCACCCGGTCTCCCGCTTTCCGGACGAGGTGCCCGTCGGCATTCCGAAAATCACGGTAGTTAACTGCCTCGGTGAGCCAAACCCTTCCTCTGGCGTCTACGTCCATGTTGGTGGGATTGTGAAAGAGCGGACTGCTCGCCCACAGACTCACTTCCAGATCCTCCGGTACAAACAACAGCGACACCTCCTCGTTCCCTGGTTCAGGCCTGCAGGAGAGTAACGTGAAAAAATACAAGATCGAAATTACCTGATTGGTTTTCATGGGCTAACCGCGAATAAGTTGTCGCACGAATTTCAAGTTTTGTTGGTAGGCCGGCAGGATCTCTGCTCCGTTGGGAAGCGCGCCTTCCATAATTATCCAGTTTGTATACCCTATTTTATCCAGGGTGGCTTTTACTCGGGCAAAGTCGACTTTGCCCTGACCCAGTAAGTTGCCGTTTTCCTTGAAGTGAATTTCACAAAGGTAGTCGGTTCCAAGCAATTCCATTTCTCGGACGATATCGTAGCCCATTTCGGTAGCATTGGCCACATCGTAATACACTTTTATGTTTGGGGAACCAATGGCCTCAATCAGTTCCAAGTGTTCTTCCGCCGAAAGCCAGGATTCGATGGCCAGGTTGATTCCCATGGCTTCTGCTTTGGGAGCCACCTTACGGAGCCGACGTACCACTTCGGCTTTCCCCTCGGAATCGTCCCGCAAGTCACCCTTTCCGAAGAAGGCCAATAAGACATTGGTACAGGACAAGGCCTTGGCCACGTCGATACTGTCACGTACCCAGACCTCGGTTTCCGGGGCAGATTTGTAGGGTACCCGGTTTAATTCCCCGATGGCCAGACTGGCGATCCGTAGGCCCTGCTCCCTGCACGCCTGTAAGTAGGTCTGTTGCATACCCGGATGCCGCAGGTGCATGTCGTTTTGTACCGTGCCCAGACTGACCTGCACGCCGTCCAGCCCGATATCCTTTGCCAAGGAAAAAGCGCTGGGATCCGCCATCTTGCCTATGGACCAGTCACAAGCGCCGATGGGGCGGGAGGCAGCCCCTTTGCCTGCCTCACCAAAGGCCGGATGAAATGCCGCGGTAGCGGCCAGAAATCCCAGTTTTTTTTTGAATTTTCTTCGTTGCGTATGGGTCATGGGTTCCGTTATTTGGTGCCTGCCATTTTATATACCTTTCCATCGGCTTTGGTGAAGAGGTACATTTCCCCCTCCCGGTCTCTTCCAAGCCGCAAATCCACGCGGTTACTGCCCGCCAGTTCGGATAAGGGTTTGGAAACACCTTCGTAGCTCACTTTCCACTCGTAAATCGGAGCCTGCCGCCCCCGAATCAAATCAGCTGTTTCCACAAAAAACAAGCGGCCGCGAACGATGTCGCCAAACAAGTATTTGCCTTGCAGTGCTGGGACTTCGGTTCCCTGGTATTCGTAGCCGCCCGAAATGGCGTTCCCCTCGTCGTGATCGTACATGGCTACCGGGTAGGTATAACCGAATTCCATATCGTTTTCGGGAAGCGGAAACACCTGATTGATCGCCAGCCCCGATTCGATCACAAAGGTGCCTTCCCGAACCGGCCAGCCGTAATCGTCACCCGCCCGTACGATGTAAATGGATTCGATCTGCCCCTGTCCAATGTTGGTGGCCAGCATTTTCCCATCCGCAGTCCAGGAAATCCGGTGGGCATTTCGAAAGCCATGTGCATATATCTCGGGCAAGGCTCCCTCTTTATCCAAAAAAGGATTGCCGGAAGGGATTCCGTAGTTTCCGTTGCCACTGTTTCTTCCGGAAGGATCGATGCGAAAGATGGAACCCCAGGCCTGGCTCACTCCATGTGGAATCCAGGGATGACCTGCTCCGACACTTCCCCCGTCTCCAATACCAATGTACAGCAAACCGTAATCCGGATCTCCCTTTTCGACCAGTGGATTGAAAGTCAACTCCTGCATCCCGTGGATGCCGGTGACCATATCGATTCGGAAGAGTTCTCGGCTTTGGGCACGCAGTGGAACTTCCAACGGTTTCCCGGTTTGCCATTCGGTCACGACCCACTGCAGGGTGGATTTGATACTATCCCCGTAAGCAAAATCCGCAGGAGCCGTCCCCGGCTTTTCGGTATGGCTGGTGTAAAGCAATCCATTGGTACCAAAATCGGGATGAAAGGCAAAACTACCAAAACCAGTGGCCAGGCCCGGTTCATTAATAAAGGCGGGCATTTTTTCCTGCATATCCAGGTACAGTTGGGTTTCCGGGCCTCGCATTTGGTACATTTTGCCCCTTAAGTCCATAATGTATAGGTCGCCGGTTACCGGATGGTAGTCCATTTTTGCAATACGGGTAAGCGGTTTGTTTTCGGAAGATGCGGGAATGGTACTGATCCACTCCAGTTCCACGATCAGGTCAGAAAGGGGAATGGGCTCGGGAATGGGGTTCATAATGGAATCCGCCCGGCCGTTCTCGGCTACCTGGGGCGCTGGATATTGGTGCATGTACGCAATGATGGCATCAATGTCCTTTTCCTCCAGGTAGGCAAAGCCAGGCATATAGCTTTTGTAACGCTCAAAGACAGCCGCAGCTCGCTTGTCTCCGCTGTCGATCACTTGGGCGGGGTTTTTAATAAAGCGACGCAGCCAATCCAGCGGCTGCGCTCGGGTAATGCCTCCCAGGTGGGGGCCAATACCGTCCTCTTCGAATCCATGACAGCTGCTGCAGTGGGTGTCAAATAAGTCTTCGCCACTTGCCAACGCCACTTCGTCCATGGGAATCAGTTCTTCAAGTTTTTGCTCTCCTGAGGAACAAGACCAGCTAATGGAAAGGGCGGCGAACAGGAGGATTCGGTAATATCGGTTATTCATAAGAAGTATCGGCAGGCGATTGCTACCAGTTTTTTTAGACTTTACCCGTCTAAACTACTCCATATTCCTAAAATAAAAAAACAAATAGGGACCGCTGGAAATTGGTTCATGTACCCACCAACCGCAAAACCTCTCTAGCTGCATCAAAATCGCCAGCTTCGAGCCGAAAATTTAACTGCCCTTGGACCCGACAGGCCTGGCCCAGGCTCTGTGTCAATCGTTTCTCCCGTATTTCCACCAAACCTGGTGCCATTGAATTTAGAAGGGGTGCATCCGCACGAACAAAGATCCTGAGCCAGCTGTAGGGTCAGCATTCGTTTTAGAAAACCGGAAAACTCCTGTAGGTCCGGCAAATTCCAGCTTTTGCCACTTTTTTTTGAAGCGAATCTGCAATGAGAAAGAGACCAATATCCATGTCTGAAAAAAGCGATCGCCCTTCAATAAGCGCAAACTCGTTTTTCTGCTTCACCTGTTTGGTCAAAAAATGTACCCTTCCGATGCGCTTCTTTCGGCTTTCCTGTAAAAATTCAACTTTTCTACCTATTGTATTTCTATCTTTGCAGCAATCCAGCGTAAAGAACCAGTAAAAGCATGAAAAACATTTACCTTACCGGCCTACTTCTTTTGATCAGCGCATCGCTTGCTGCCCAATCCGATAATTTCGGTGGAATCCGGGGAAAAGTCATTGACAGCCAGGGAAAAAACCCCTTGGGATTCGCCACTGTAAGCGTATTTGATGCGGAAAGTGCTGAAAAGACGCTGATTAACGGCGGAATCACCGCGGAGGATGGCAGCTTTTCGCTAAGTCTTCCGCAGGGAGTTTATTCGGTCCTGGTGGAATTCATGGGATACCAGGCTTTCGAAATCGGCGCATTAGGTATCAACCGGGACCAACGAAACGTAGACTTGGGTACCCTCGAAATGGAAGCGGATACCGAAAATCTGGACGAAGTGGTAGTCCAGGGAGAAAAGACACTAATGGAGCTTTCGCTGGACAAACGAATTTTTAACGTTGGCAAGGACCTGGCCAACGCCGGGGGTACGGCCTCAGACATCCTGATGAACCTGCCTTCCATCACCGTGGACCCCGAAGGAGGTGTAAGCCTCAGAGGATCCAGTAACGTACGCATTCTGGTGGACGGGAAACCCTCTGGACTGGTTAGTTTCAAAGGTAGCAGCGGCTTGCAACAGCTTCCGGCTAGCATGATTGAAACCGTAGAAGTCATTACCAATCCCTCTGCACGCTACGAAGCCGAAGGGATGGCGGGCGTTATCAATATTGTGCTCAAAAAAGAAAACAACCAGGGCTTCAATGCCTCACTCGAAGGAATAACGGGAAACCCGCACAATTTTGGCATGGCCGCCAACCTGAACTACCGACACAAACGAATCAACTGGTTTGTCAACTATGGGGTGGCCTACCGCCGGGTACCCAGGGAAGGAACCATCCGACAGGAGGTAAGCAATGCCGATACCAGTTTTTATTCCTACCAGACCACCCGAGGTACTGTGAATGGATTGAACAATAATATTCGTGCCGGAATGGACTACTTCTTCAGCGAAAAAAGCATTCTAACTGGCTCCTACCTTTGGAGGAGGAGCGATGCGCGGCGGCTGACCAATATACGGTACGACGACTACACCCGAGAAGGGGGAGCCCTTGACAGCTATACCCTGCGAACACAGGACGAAGACGAGAAAGAACCCAATTCGGAGTTTAATCTTACCTACAAGCGAAGTTTTGAACAGAACGGTCACGTACTAAGTGCGGCCATTACCTACCTGGATTACTGGGAAAATTCGGATCAGGTATACACACAGGATGCCTTTTTCCCAGATGGAACGGCTATTCCGGGAGGGTCGCTGCTACAGACTTCCGTCAACGACGAATTTGACCGGCAGTGGTTGTTGCAAATGGATTACACAAAACCCCTCGGAAATGAAGGAAGCTTCGAAACCGGAATACGTAGCAGCATCCGAAACATGGAAAATGACTTTATTGTCAGCGAGCGTACCGAATCCGGAGCAATGGAACCATTACCGGGCCTGGAGGATATTTTCCTCTACGACGAAAATATTCATGCGGCTTATGCTATCTTGGGAAACAAGAGCAACAAACTCTCCTACCAGGGAGGACTCCGGCTGGAATACACGGATGTAAGCACCACGCTGGTCCGCAGCAATGAGGTCAATCCCCGGGATTACCTGAACCTGTTTCCCTCCGCCCATTTTACCTATAACATTAGCCCCGACGATGCCATGCAGCTGAGCTATAGCCGAAGGATCCGGAGGCCTGTATACAACGACCTGAGTCCGTTCATGACGTTTTCCGACGCCCGTAATTTCTTTGCCGGAAATCCCGATCTGAACCCCGAATACACCGACGCGTTTGAATTCGGGCACATCAAATACATGGACCATGGTTCACTGTTTTCAACCGTCTACTATCGCAACACCAAAGACAAAATCGAACGCATACGCCGGGTGGACGAAGAGGGAAACTCCACCACTTTCCCGGAAAACCTGGTTGGAGAACAGTCCATGGGTGTTGAATTCACCACCGACTATTACCCGGTGGACTGGTGGAAACTGGATGCAAATTTTAACTTTTTCTACGCCCGCGTAGACGGCAGCAACATCCTGGATACCTATACCGCAGACACGTATTCCTGGTTTACCCGCCTTACGTCCCGCTTCACACTCGCCAACGGACTGGATCTGCAACTGAGGGGGAACTACGAAGGGCGCAGAAGAGTGGCCCAAGGCGTCCAAAAGGCGATTACGTACCTGGACATCTCTGCCAGTAAGGACATCATGAAAGGGCGGGGAACGCTCATTCTGAACGTGATGGATGTATTCAATTCCCGCCGAAACCGGTATCTCTTTGAAGGTCCGGGATTTCTTACCGTGGGAGACATCCTGCCCCGAAAACGCCAAATCAACCTCACCCTAAACTACCGGATCAAGCAATCCAAATCTCAAAGCAAACCCACGATCCTGGGTGAAAATTAACCGCTACAACCGGAAACCCTTTCTCCCAGCATAATTTTGGGTCATGTAAAAATTTTCCTTAATCACTGATTAATTAAATACCTACGACGCCTAAGCCATTAGCGGTAAAACAACAGGGGCATTAAGTAAAATGGTGTTATCGCTACCCGTTGATACCTATCCCCGTTACGACCAACGAGGCAAGCCAATTGTCCTCAATAGCGAACGTGCGTTCCCAGCCTGGTCCACACCGCACTTTCCAGGTTCTTGCAAGCATCCAACGCACCCACCCGACTGTGGGACGATCAATACCGGGAAAACAATCGCCAAAACCCGATTTTTGTAAAAAACACTTTGCCTAAACAAGGCGTTTGTTTCGTGTATGGGATATGAAAAAGCACTTGTCTGGCTGAGGAATGACCTGAGGTGGGAAGATAACCTCACATTAAAAAAAGCAACCGAACTTGCCGAAAGCATCGCGCTGGTTTACTGTCTGGATACCCGACTATTCGGTCCGGGGGATCATGGTTTAAAGAAAACAGGGCGTTTCCGTGCCCGGCTTTTACTCGAAACGCTCCATGATTTGCGGCAACAAATTGCCGCAAAAGGGGGAAAACTCCTACTCCTTCAAGGGCATCCGGAAAAGGAAATACCCGCCCTCGCCAAGGTCCTGGGCGCGGGAGTGATTTGCTTCTCTCAGGAAGTCACTTCCGAGGAGGTAGGCGTGGAGCAAGCCCTGGAAAAAGCTGCCTGGCAACTCGGCATTGCCACGGAAAGTTATTGGCAATCGACCCTTTTTCACATTGATGACCTGCCTTTTCCAGTGACCCAACTTCCGGAAGTGTTTACCCGCTTTCGGAAGGAATGTGAAAAATTGACACAGGTGCGTCCATTGGAATCCATTTCCGAGCCAGCACGTTTTGCTTCCCTATCAGATGATTTCAATGAGGAACTTCCGGATTTACACGAGTTGGGTTATCCCAAAACGAGTCAGGAACCTGCAGGAGATATGATTTTCAAAGGAGGCGGGACAGCTGCCAGTAAACGCATGCATCATTACCTTTGGGAAACGGATGCGCTGGCTGCGTATAAAAACACACGAAACGGTCTACTAGGGGCAGATTATTCCAGCAAGCTTTCCCCATGGCTTGCCTTGGGCGCAGTTTCTCCCCGACAAATTTACTGGGAAATCAAACGCTATGAAGCTGAACGAACCAAAAACCAGTCTACCTATTGGCTGATTTTCGAACTGATATGGAGGGATTTTTTCCGTTTCATTGCGAAAAAACATGGGACCCAAATCTTTCAGCTGGAAGGCATTCGGAACAATAGGGTATATTGGAAAGAAGATCGGGATGTATTTTACCGTTGGACCGCTGGTGAAACGGGCATTCCCTTTGTCGATGCAAACATGCGGGAATTGAATGGAACAGGCTTTATGTCTAACCGCGGTAGGCAACTGGTTGCCAGCTTTTTGGTAAACGACCTGGAAATTGACTGGCGCTGGGGAGCGGCCTATTTTGAGCAGCAACTTATCGACTACGATCCCTGCAGCAATTGGGGCAATTGGATGTACATCGCAGGAGTGGGAAATGACCCAAGGTCGGACCGGTATTTCAACATTTTATCGCAAGCAAAAAAATACGACCCGCGTGGGGAGTACATCGCTCGTTGGGTGCCAGAACTGGAAAGGCTACCTGGTTTTGATCGGCACGTTCCCTTCCATCTTTCTTCCGGAATCCTGAAAAAAGCCCGAAATAGAGCTTGGAAACGACTATCCTCTCCCCCTGGTTTCGGCGGAAAACTGGAGTGTATAAGGCTAGTCCGGCAAACTTTCCAAAACCAAAGACACCAGCTCAGCTTTCGAAGCATTCTTTATCCAACGGCTGACGATCACCAAGTCATGTTCCTCATCCACGTACACCATATTGGTCCCTGCGCCCAGGTGAAAGAAGGCCGATTCGGGAGCTGCAGGTAGTTCCCGCTTCCCGGTATTTAAAAAGTAATTCATAAATCCGTAATTATCCTGTGCAGGGCCTGGTTTGCGGGATTTAGTGATCCACTCGGAAGAAATCAGTTGTTCGCCCTTCCACCGCCCTTTTCGAAGGGTCAGGTAGCCAAACCTGGCCAGATCGTAGGCATTGATCATCATACCTCCACCCCAATGGGATCCACCACTCACGAATTGCATGATTTGCCCATCGATGAGGACAAATGAATTTTCGTACCCGGTCCAGCGCCAGGTAGGACTGGCGCCGATTTTGTCCATCACGCGTTCTTTCAGCACCACGGGAAGTGGTTTTCGCCACAGGTTCATCGTGGCGAGTGCAAGCACGTTCACCCGGGTATCGTTGTACGCATAGACGGTTCCGGGTTCGTTTCGTTGCCGGCTTCGCCAGGTTTCACTGGGCCCCTGCGGTCGGTCAGCCCAATCGGGCTTTCCCCATAAGGTACCTTCCCAATCCGAAGTCTGGCGGAGCAAATGCTCCCAGGTAATTTTTCGATTGTGCGGGCTGTCAAACAAATCGATCACATCTTCTTCGTTTAGATGGGCCGCCTTGTCACGATGGGCCAAATCCGGATCGTAGGGAATTATTGGCGCCATATAGGGATGGACCAAATCGGTTTCACTAGCGATCAATCCCTCATCCACTGCCAGTCCCACTACCGTCGATAGAAAACTCTTGGCCACACTAAACGTTAGATCCACCCGGTGCGGCTCTCCCCAGCTACCGATGAGGTATCCCTTGTAGATAATCAAGCCAGCCGCAGCACCCCTGGATTTCATGGGACCGATGGGATAACCGAAAGGTTCGCGGCCAAATCCACTGAGGTAATGGGCGATTTTTAAGTTCGGATTCGCAGTACTTTCTTCTCGAATGGCCAGGTATATGGCTTCCTGAAGACGGGCTGCATTTACCCGTAGGTCTTCTGGCGCCTTTTCCTCCCAACGCCCGCGCTCAGGAAAATAATCCTGAGCCGATGACAAGGCTGGAAGAAATGAGCCTAGAACTAAGAGGCAACCGGATAAACAATCGCGTAGAAACATGGCAAAAGGTTTTTTAACGGCTCAGTCGCTTGACTTCCTGGTGCCGAAAGCATTGTACCAAGTGGTCATTTACGAGTCCGGTAGCCTGCAAATGTGAATAAACGATGGTGCTGCCCAGAAATTTGAATCCTTTTTGTTTCAAATCACGAGCTATTTGATTGGAAAGTTGGGTTGCAGCGGGAACCATGGAAAGGTCCTTCCATTCGTTTTGAACAGGTCTTCCGTCCACAAAGCCCCAGATATAATCGGTAAAGGTTCCGTAATTCAGCTGCAGTTCGATTAGCTTTCGGGCGTTGGTTACCGCGGCCTCTATCTTTAGGCGATTCCTCACAATGGCTGGATTGGCCATGCAGCTCTCAATGTCCTTTTGGTTGAAAGCAGCTACTTTTTGGTAATCAAAGTTGTGAAAAACCCGGGCATAGCCTTCCCGTTTCTTCAAAATGGTCGCCCAACTCAAACCTGCCTGAGCGCTTTCCAACACCAGAAACTCAAAATGCTTGCGGTCGGTATAGACCGGGACCCCCCATTCCTCGTCATGGTACCGTATGTATTGTTCAAATCCAAGGCACCAGGGACAACGAAAGGTATCCGCCTGATTGGGAACTAAGTGGTTCATACCTGCTGGGTAAGTTTCAGAGAAATATACGCAAAAACCAGAAAAAAACGTTCACCAACCGAATTAAGGAACAACTTTATTAATTACCGGAAAGGAAAAGAGCGTTTGCCAAAATCAACTTACCATCTTCCCAGAAACTTCTAAAGATCGGATTATCGGCAAGATAAATCAACTGCCCGGCTCCTTTGGGTGCCACACCGAACACCAGCGAGCCTGCCATGGTGGGCTTGATCTTATACCCGATAAAGCCTGTACGGTGACTATCGGTTCCAGCAATGTATCCGGCATTAATCCCTTGATTCATAAGTGCATAGCGATCGGAACTGTTTTTTAGGGAGTAATATTTCCCCGTTTTCCCGTAGCCCAGAGGATGGGTGGCATCCAATTCCACCTGAAAAATGGCTCCTGCTGCATAACTGGAAATATCCAGTCGCTCACGTTCCAGGTAGGGCGCAGTCTTTTCTACGGCCTGGGAAGCCGCCGCTACACTGTCCCAACGGGCCTTGTCGGTTTCGTCGGCATAGGTCCGAAGCATGCTTCCCTCTTTGTCAGCAAAGAGCGTCAAAGCCTCGTCCAGGGCCACCAACTTGCCTCCGGAAGTAACCCAATTGATCAGCGGTTCATAAAACTCCTCCGAATAGTCTCCGGAAGGCAGTATCAATACATTGTAGTTGCTCAAATCCGCGCTGGACAATTGATTCCCTTCCAGAATAACTACCGGATAATTTAATTCACTGTCCAGAAAATGCCAGATTTCGCCAAAATTTAAAGAGGATACGCCGGAGCCACCCACCAGGGCAATGGAGGGCTTCCGAATGAGGCGCACATGCGAAGAACCAAAATCCTTTCCGCTGTCCACAAATCCCGTTTCGGTGTGTCCCAAAGGAATTCGAAAGGAATTTGCCAAATCGGTTACTTTTTGATGAAAATTCGGCACGTACTCGTTTCCTCCCCGGGTGATGAGTAGCGATCCGGTGGGATAGCTATTTCCGCCTACCTCAAAGGGATACTCGTTGTAGCGAACACGAATCCCCTCCTGCAGCAGGCTAGCGAGAAACTTTACATGGACGGTCGCCGTCCAGGGAGCAATGTAGGCCAATGTCTCTACATTGGGTCGATTGGCTGTGAAAACAGGCGCTTCATAGGCCTCTCCCGCATCCAGTCGACTCTCTAAAGCATAGGCCTCTAAGCCGTACGCATAGGGAAGGGCCCAGGAAGTGATGTCGTAAGTGATGCTGTCCTTGAGTACCGGTTCGGGCTCAAACAGAACCTGAGTCAGCACGGACTTGGGCTGATAGGCATTGATGACGATGTCATTTTCCTCCAAGACCATCCGCTCCGTCCGCCCGCTTTGATACGAAAATCCGGTCAGGTTAGCGGTCTTACCACTCACACCGTAGCGGATGTTATTTTTATCCAATAAGGATAGCAAAGCTTGCGTCTTGGCCGGCGGGTTGCTGCCCTTGATTACAAAGCTTCTGTAGGGACCGATGGGATTCGTGCTACTTTCCACAAAATAATCGGTATAGGCTTCCATGACCTGTTCTTTCAGTTCAAAGGTGGTTTGTAGGGCCGAAATGCCGGTCGTATGATGGTGAACGATTCGATCTGCCAGCGTGAGGGTATCCCCATCTGCCGTATAGGCACCAATTCCGGCCCTTCCAGAGCCGGCTTGTTCGATGGTCATGCCAATCGCACCGTTGTACATGGGATACGTATCTCCATAACTTGGGTATAGCAAATCAAACCGTTCTTTGGTGAAGTAAAACCAATTGTTTGCATCGAAATAGCGGGCCGTATTTCGTCCAAAGCGTTCCTGGTATTCGTGTTGAAAGTCGGTCAATTGTACGTGAAGGGGCTCGGCTGCCGGGGCAAAATAATAGGGAGAATTAATCCCCTGTTCATGAAAATCCAGGTGTACCTGTGGCAGCCAATCGTTGTACAAGGCCAGCCGCTGTTGGGATTCCACCTGCGTCTGCCAGGCCCAATCCCTATTCAGGTCAAACAGGTAGTGGTTGGGGCGTCCTCCCGGCCAGGGTTCCCGGTGTTCGATGGATTGCAAATCGGGTTGCAAAACCGCATTCATTTTTTGTTGGTACCAGTTGACATACCGCTCCTGACCATCGGGATTAATACAGGGATCCAGGACCACGAGCACCTCATCCAGCCAGTCACTATAGTTCGAGCTTTCCGGTCCCACAAGAGAAAAAAGGGTCATCATGCTGGCCTCGGAAGAGACGGCTTCGTTACCGTGTACGTTATAACTCATCCAGTGCACCGGAACAGACAGCCTCGGAGATCCTTCCAGAAGTCCTGCCCGTTTGAGATTATCGGTTCGGAGGGTTTCCAATCGATTGATATTCTCTTCAGACGAAACGAAAGCCACCATCAAGGGACGTAGTTCATTGGTTTGTCCGTACTCGAGCAGGTGTACCGCAGGACTTTCACTGGCGACGTAGCGGTAGTAGTCAACCACCTTGTGGTGCGGTGTGAAACGCTCTCCGAGCGCATACCCCAAGAATTCGGCAGGACTTTTAATTTGGGCGATCAGGCTGTTGTGTAGCAGCAGCAGTCCAGCTACCAGGTATAGGTTTTTCATTGAAAAGCAGATAGGTAAACAAAATACGTTTTCATTCCCCTGAGCATTGGGTTTTCAGTGCGAATATACGTAAGTACGAGGAGAAAAGAAGGAAATAAGCTGTGTGGGGTCCCTACATGTTTTTTACCACTTCTTTTTTTGGAATGGAAATGCTCCACATACCCCGCAGATCCCCCACCTTGAAATCAGTCGCTTTATCTTCGGGGTACAGGGTATTGATTTTTTCCAGGGTAGCCTGATCAATCTCTTTGCCAGGTTCCCCATGGCAATTCAGACAAAGTCCTCCCGGGATGGTAATTGCTTTGGTATACAAGAGTACCTGGCCGTCCTCGACTTTTTGAATATTGGAACGACTGTCGACATCGTTTTCAACATTGTATTGGTACGCGTCTAACAGTGTTTTTTCCAGTTCGTTGGGTTCGTTCGCTGGATTTCGGTTTTTCGCGGATACTCTCCGTATTTCCACTTCATACTTGTCGGATACTTTCTTGGTAATTGGCAATGCCTCCACCTGACAAAAATCGATTGCTCCGGGCACGCCTTTTTCTCCGATCGCTTTTTGGAGAGCACCGATCAATTCGGCCTGTGCCTCTTGGCTGATTTCGTCGCCCCATTGCATGGCATAAGCGATGATATCCGATTCAGAAACTTTTTTGACCTCGTTTGCCTGATTCACCTGTTCCACCACATCCCGGTCGATCTTTTTGCCTTCACTACAAGAAAGAAACGCCAGAGCGATTGCCCCGATAGAAAGAAGTGCATTAAAATTTTTCATAAAACCTTTCATTGATATCCGTTAGTTAAAGATACACTGTTGTCGGCAAAAATGTTCATTTGCAGATAAAAATCACGAATTCAAAGCCCTAAAGGCACTGTTACACCATTCGGGGCCGCCAGGAGAGAATTCGTCAACAATATTGTTTAATTTTGGAATCCAAACCAAAACGAACCATGCTGGATAAACTGGAAGCCATAAAAGAACGATTTGAAGAAGTATCCCAGCTGATCATTCAGCCAGAGGCCATGTCGGATATGGGGAAGTATACCAAACTTTCCAAAGAATACAAAGACCTGGAAAAAGTGGTAGCCGTGTACGAAACCTATCGTCTCACGCTGGAGAACATCCGCAGCACCAAGGCACTTTTGGAAAAGGAAAAAGATCCGGAATTCCGGGAGATGGCCAAACTGGAGTGGGAAGAACTAAAAGATACAAAAGAGGAACTGGAGGAAGAATTAAAGAAAATGCTCATCCCGAAAGACCCCAACGACTCAAAGGATTGTATTCTGGAAATACGGAGCGGTACCGGAGGAGACGAGGCCGCATTATTTGCCGGTGACCTTTTTCGCATGTACCAAAAGTTTTGCGAGAAGCAAAACTGGAACCTCACTGTACTCGATCTGACCTTTGGCACCTCGGGTGGCTACAAGGAAATCATCAGCTCGGTTTCGGGAGCGGACGTGTACGGTATGCTCAAATACGAATCCGGCGTACACCGCGTACAGCGGGTACCTGCTACCGAAACCCAGGGAAGGGTTCATACGTGGGCAGCAACGGTGGCCGTGCTTCCGGAAATGGAAGAAGTGGATGTGCAAATCGATATGAACGACGTCCGAAAGGATACGTATTGTTCTTCGGGACCCGGTGGTCAATCGGTAAATACCACGTACTCCGCAGTACGCCTGACCCACGAACCAACGGGGCTGGTAGTGACCTGCCAGGACCAAAAGTCCCAGATCAAAAACTTTGAGAAAGCCCTGAAGGTATTGCGTTCGCGGATTTACAAAATTGAATTGGCAAAGCGCAACGAAACCGTCGGCGCCCAACGGAAATCGATGGTTGGCAGCGGGGACCGCTCCGATAAGATCCGTACGTACAATTATCCCCAGAGCCGGGTCACCGATCACCGCATCAACAAGACGGTTTACAACCTACCGGAGGTGATGGAGGGTAATATCGAGGAATTCATCAGCGCGCTTCGATTTGCTGAAAACGCAGAAAAAATGAAAGACGGAGGCATAGAGGCTTAGAATACCACGATTTTTCGCCGGAAAGTCGCCGTACGGGTCCGGAACACCAGCAAGTGCATCCCTTTCGGGAGTCCGGTAATTGGATACAGCGACTGGCCTTCGCGGGTTGGAATGTCCCTTATTTTCTGGCCCATGGCATTGATTACCTCCAGACTTCTGAGGGAGGGCAGCCCTTCCAGCTGCAGGTATAGGTCTCCAAACGAAGGGCTCGGATACACACGCACCCGGGTGTCATCCGTTCGTTCGGGCAGAGAGGTGATTAGGTTCACATTGACAGACAATACCTGGCTGGGACCCTGATTACAGGCATTCATGGGGGTAACTTCCAATACGTGGTTTCCTTCTGCTTCCCAGCGGATGCGTACCAGAGGGCCCCCTTGCCCGCTGATGATTTCCCCTCCACTATCCACTGTCCATTGGTAATTGATGTCTTGCACTGCCGGAATTTCGTAATCCACTTCCTGGAATCCGACGCGATTCGGACCCTCGATAACCGCCGGCTGATCGGGAATGGTGATTACCCGGATCAGCTTTTCTGTACTGGGCCCCTGCCCGCAGGGGTTTGTAGTGGAGACGGATACGGACTGTTCGTCCAGATTCGTCCATTCAAGGGTAATGTGGGCGGTTCCTTGTCCGGCCCGCACCACACCTCCGGTAGCCGACCAGAAATACTGGGTTCCGGGTATGGAGTCTACAGAATAGGCTTCCAGGGTATTTACACATACCACCCCTTCGCCTTGTATCTCGGTAGTTTGCCGGGGCTGGTCGGAAACGACTACTTCCAGTGCACGGGTGTGTCCATTTCCACAATTATTCTGACCACGTACCATGACGGCATTTCTGCCAGGTGTATCCCAACGCACCACTATCCGTGTCGTACCCTGACCTTCCAAAATGGTACCTCCATCTACCCGCCATTCAAAACTGACGCCCTCCTCTTCTGGATTTTGTATGGTGTAGATTTGCTGACTCAGGCAGATATCGTCCTCCCCAAAAATCGTGGCGATGTCCTGCGGTACCTGACAGGTATATTGGTAAAAAATACCGTTTTCCCCCGCCGCGTAACCCACGTTTAAATCACCAAAGCTTAACCCGGTAAAATCCTGAAACGTATTGGTCGGCAGTTTTTCCAGGAATCTCCGGCATCAAAGGTCCGCAAGATGGTCCCTTCTTCACCGGTGACAAAGCCCACCGATTCATCCAGAAATGCTACATCGCTAAATGACACATTGAAGCCGGTCTGCAGGCGCTGCCAGCTGATTCCGCGATCGAGGGTCTTGAACATAATTCCTCCCTCGCCTACCACGATGGCCGAGCTCTCGTCCAATAAACTCAATGCATGCAGGTTAGCAGTATTTCCCAAGGCCACCCTACTCCAGGTTGCACCCCCGTTTTCCGAACGGAGCAGGGTGCCGTCCTCGCCGGCAACGAGGCCTGCATTCTCATCAAAAAAAACGATTTCGTTAAATGTAACTTCCCCTTGTCCCGAGGGAATAATTTCCCAGGTAAGGCCGCGACTTTCGGTTTTGGCAATCAGACCACTCTCGCCCACCGCAAAGCCCTGATTAAAATCAAAAAAATACAATCCGTTCACATTTCTGTTTGTACCGGGATTCAAGGTCGTCCAATTGACACCCGAATTGGTCGTGCTAATGATGTTCCCGTTGTCACCGGCGACGAAACCTCCGCCGGCACTTACAAAATACACGGCATTAAAGGGGAGCGAAATAGGCCTGGATCGGTCCACAAAGGAGTTTCCTCCGTTTCCCGTCAGTAGAATCAGTCCCTGTTCGCCTACAAGGTACCCCCGAAGGTCACTCGTAAATTGTAGTGCCGTATAATCGGTGGACCTTCCGGAGAGCCGGACCGCCCAACTTATACCGGAATTGTTAGACGAAATAAGGGTCCCACTGTCCCCCACGCCCTGCACGTTATTGGTACCCGGCCGGAAAGCCAATTCGGTCAGGTCTTGTTGCGTCCGGGAGTTGGTGGCAAGAAAGGTTAACCCCCCATTATCGGTTCTAAGGATGGTTCCCCTGTCTCCGCTGATTACGCCAATTTGCGGGAAAGCCGGATTAAAGGTTACCTTTTTCAGGTCTGTATCGACTCCGCTGTTGATAAACCGCCAATGGTTACCCCCGTCTTCGGTCTTGATGATGGTCCCCAGATTACCTACGGCATACCCCACCGTATCGTTCGTAAAGAAAATATCGTTTAGCGCCGCGGGAAACCCGGAGGGTATGCGTTCCCAATTCGCCCCAGAGGTAATTGTTCTCAGGATTTCAGCTTCGGCGGTCACAGCAAAACCCAGGGTATCGTTTACGAAAGTAAGTGCATGTATATCTGCCTCGCTACTGAGGGGAACGTCCTCCCAGGTCAATCCGCCGTTAAGCGAGCGGAGGATTGATCCACCAAGTCCTACCGCTATAACCAGCTGGTCGGTTATATAGTGGATGGCGGTGTGGATTTTTCCAGAACCGTGGAAATAGCTGCTCCAATCCAAGCCGGCATTCTCGGTACGATAGATCCAACCATTGTCCCCAATGGCCAGGCCTTTCTGCTCGTCGTAAAACGAAATATCCAGCAACGTTTCCGAGGTCGGCGACTTGAGTTCCACCCAGCTTAGTCCTCCGTCAATGGATTTTAGAAAAATATTTTCGCCGGCTATGTATCCCAAATTTTCATCCACCCAATGGATGGCAGTGTAATCGTTTCCCCAATCTCCGACGCGTCTCCAGCTTTGGCCAAACCCTTCCTGAACCAACAACAGCAGCACGAAAACTAAAAATAAAGCCCGGTCCATACAAATGCCTAAGGTTAAATAAATTATACCTACAAAAATACCATTAAATTCAAGATTAAACAGAAAAAGTACTGTTTTTGCCTTTGGGTCGTCCCAACGACTTTTTTGTGAATGCAAAAGAAAAAAAAGAAGGCATAAAAAAAGGGTGAACCACCCTTTTCTTTACATTCTTAAAGCGAACAGATCTTTTACCGGTCTTTTCCTCCCACCGCGATCATCGCACAACGGAATCCGATATGATTGGACGCGGAATCCTGATGCATAAAGCGCCTGGTACCGGGAGCAAGCCAATAGGCCACGTCCCTCCAGGACCCTCCCTTGTACACCCGGTAGTTATCGTCAATCAATGTGGTGTTGTAAGTATCTTCGTCATCGTACACCCCGTCTTTTCTAAGCGGATTCAGGTCATCAAAGTCCTGGAAGGAAAGGGGTCGGTATACATCCTGCACCCACTCGTTCATGTTTCCAGCCATGTTGTACAATCCAAAATCATTTGCGGGAAAATCGTACACGTTTGTAGGAATAATTTCACCGTCATTGGATACGCTTCCGGGGATCCCCGCGTAATCACCACGCCCACGCTTGAAATTTGCCAAAAAGTCGCCTTGCCTTGATTTTCTTTTAATATTGTAGGGGTTTCTGGGGCCTCTACCGTCCCAGGGATAAATCCGTCCGTTCTCCTGATTTTCATCCATGTACTGGGTTCCGATCATGGCTTTTGCAGCAAACTCCCATTCCGCTTCATTGGGCAAGCGGTAATCCGGGAACACGGAACCCCGTTCAATCAACTGATCCTGAGTAAGTGCGGAATCCAATTCGTTTTTCTCACGCTCCAATTCGTTTACGTAGGCTGTACGCCACTTGCTGTAGGCATTGGCTTGCACCCAACTGACACCGGCTACCGGATAAAAGTTGAATCCCGGATACCTGAAGTAGTAGGTGGCATACACATCGTTGTAGGACATGGTACCGTCCCAGACTTTCTCGTTCGGCTCTAACTTTTGAATCGAATCGGCACTGACTCCGTCTCGCTTGGCCATGTTGAACAAGAACTCCTTGTAATCAACATTGGTGACCTCCGTTTCGTCCATGTAGAAGGAAGCGATGGTTACCGTGCGCTCCACGTTGTCCCGAAAGCCCATGATGTCCTGTTCCTGTGAGCCCAAAACGGCCCTTCCCCCTTGTATAAATACCAGTCGGGGGCCTACTACCTCTCTCGGTAATCTAAATACCTGAAAGGAGGTCGAATCTTCTTCGTCAAAACTATACCTGGCTCCAGTGGAGGCACTGATTCCACCAGGATCGCTTGCTGTCCTGCGGCTGGTTTGATTTCCACAGGACGTAAATAAAAATCCAAGCAATGCCAGTCCGGCAAAAAAACTAAAATGAAATTTTTTGTTACCCAGTTTCATGTGACAACGTTTTGGTTTTGCCCTATTAAAACGCTAATATAGGATCAATAATATATTATACCAATAATCTTTTTTCTCTGCCTGCTTGTCTAAAAGCAAGGAATTGGCCGAATTTGTGAAATTCTACAAAAACCTTCATACCATTGCTACTAATGTCCGCATGAAAATTTTTTCGTGAATTTCTATTTTTTTTGCCGGAGCGCCTGTACGGAGCGTCTTAACCTACTCTTGACCAAGCGGGTAGCGCCGGTGTACCACCGCCAATTTACTCGTTTGCCAGCATATTTTGTAGCCATTTTTTGGCCTTTCCAATGGAATCAACACCTTTGATTATGAGTAGTAAACGATCTTTTGTTTCTTTTATTTTACAAAACCGCCCATTGGACTGAATGAACGCGATGATGCTTCGGAAAACCGCAGAATTGAAGTACTGATCGTTTTTAGAAGAAACGAAGTAGCATTTCATTTGTTCATTTTTCAAGGTCAGTTTTTCAAAGCCCAGGCGCTCGGCCATCCACCGGAGTTCCACGGTTTCAAACAAAGCCTCCACCCGGTCCGGAACGGGCCCAAACCGATCCCGTATCTCTAATTTAAACGCCGCAAGATCCCCTTCTTCTTTGATCCCATCCAATTTGGAATAGAGGCTCAGCCTTTCCGAAATATTGCTAACATAGCTATCGGGAATCAGGAGTTCCAGATCCGTTTCAATCACACAGTCCTGCACCAGTACGGCAGTTTTTTCCTTCAAATCGGATGCAAACAGGCTGGCAAATTCGGTGTGTTTCAACTCCTGAACGGCTTCATCCAGTATCTTATGGTACATTTCGAAGCCCAAATCTGAAATAAAGCCACTTTGCTCGGCGCCAAGCAGGTTTCCAGCACCGCGTATATCCAGGTCCCGCATGGCCACTTTAAATCCGTCTCCCAAATCGGAAAATTCTTCCAAGGCCTGTAGCCGCTTTCTCGACTCGGCACTTAGGGTGGAAGTGGGAGGCGTCAGGAGGTAGCAAAATGCTTTCTTGTTGCTGCGCCCCACTCGCCCTCTCATTTGATGCAGGTCACTCATACCAAACATGTGTGCACGATTGATTATGATGGTATTCGCATTGGGAATATCCAGTCCGGATTCGATGATGTTGGTGGAAACCAGTACATCGTAGACCCCTTCAATAAAATCCACCATGATCTTTTCGAGCTTTTTTCCATCCATCTGGCCGTGTGCGCCGACCACTCGTGCATCGGGCACGAGCCGAAGAATCAGGTTCGCAATGGAATCGATTTCTCCTACGCGGTTATGCACGAAAAATACCTGCCCCCCGCGACTCAGCTCATTGGCGATCGCATCCCGGATGATATCCTCCCGAAAGGTATAGATTTCAGTGGTCACCGGCTGTCTGTTTGGCGGAGGGGTGGCGATCACCGAAAGGTCCCTGGCTCCCATCAGAGAAAAATGCAAGGTCCGGGGAATGGGAGTGGCGGTCAGCGTGAGTACGTCCACGTTCACACGTAGTTGTTTGAGTTGTTCCTTTACCTTCACGCCGAATTTCTGCTCTTCGTCTATGACCAATAAGCCCAGGTCTTTAAATTTAATGTCCTTGTTTACAATCCGGTGGGTACCGATCAGCACGTCAATTTCCCCATTGCCTGTTTTCTCGATGATTTCTTTTATCTCCTTTGCTGTTCGAAAGCGGTTGATATAGGCCACTTCAACCGGGAAATCGGCCAGTCTTTCTTTAAAGGTTTGGTAATGCTGCATGGCAAGTATGGTGGTAGGCACCAATACCGCCACTTGCTTTCGGTCATTTACCGCCTTAAAGACCGCACGTACTGCCACTTCCGTTTTACCAAAACCCACGTCTCCGCATACCAACCGGTCCATTGGGTAGGGTTTCTCCATGTCTTCTTTGACATCCGCAGTAGCCATTGCCTGGTCGGGCGTATCTTCATAAATGAACGAGCTTTCAAGTTCTACCTGGAGTACACTATCCGAGGAGAAACGGTGGCCGGGGGCGGATTTTCTTTTGGAATACAGCCGGATGAGGTCTTTGGCAATGTCCTTTACCTTTTTCTTCACCTTGCTTTTCTTATTTTCCCAATCCTGAGAACCAAGTTTCGACATGGTGGGAAGCGTTCCTTCCTGGCTGCTGTATTTAGAAATTTTATGCAGCGAATGAATGTTGACAAACAATAAGTCATCGTCGCGGAAAACCAGTCGAATTGCCTCCTGCAGTTTACCATTTACCTCCACCTTTTCCAGTCCGGCAAACCTTCCGATCCCATAATCCACGTGAACGATGAAGTCCCCCGGATGCAAATCTTTAATTTCCTTGAGGGTAAGCGCTTTGGACTTGCTACTGGTACGGCTGGTCTTGTACCGGTGGTACCGCTCAAATAGCTGATGGTCTGTATAACAAGCCAGTTTCAATGACATGTCAATAAACCCCGCCCGCAATCCAATGGGTAGGGTTTGGACCTCCAAACTAGGGTCCAGTTCCGAAAAAATATTCAACAACCTGCCTATTTGCTTGTCGCTTTCCGAACAAATGATATTCCGGATACCCTTGGACGCGTTTTCGTTCAAGTCCTTGACCAATAAATCAAAATGCTTATTGAAAGACGGCTGCGGCTGCCCGTGAAATAGAAATTCCGGCACGTCGTTCCACGAAAATACGTGCCCAAAGGCGATTTGCCGGAATGGAGAAATGGCCGCCTCAAACTCAGCCCCGGACAAGAAAAGCTTCTCAGGTGCCATCAACAAGGACTTTCCGGCGGTCCCTCCCTCCCGAAAATAATTTTCGGCCTTCTGGTACAAGCCCTCCAATACGCCCATACAGTGGGCGTAATCCTTGATCCAAAAACAGGTGTCGGGAGGGAAGAAGTCTGCCAGCGGCTGCCTGGACTCTTCTTGTAGGGTGGTTTGAATATTGGGTAGGATATTGATTTGATCAACCGGAGTGGTGGACAACTGGGTTTCGGGGTCGAACACGCGAATGCTATCGATCTGTTGTCCAAACAATTCTAGTCGGTATGGCAGATCGTTGGCGTAGGAAAAAACATCGATGATCCCGCCTCTGACAGCAAATTGCCCTGCTTCGTACACAAAATCGGATTTTTCAAACCCGTAGGTAGTAAACAACTCTTCGACAAAGGCCAAATCCACCAATTCACCGGTCCGAACGGTAAAGGTGCTTTCTTTCAAACTTTTCTTATTGACCACCTTTTCGTAGATGGCCTCCGGAGAGCTGATCAAAACCTTGCCATCGGTGGATGACTGGGAAAGCTGGTTCAGAATCTCCGCGCGAATCAGCACATTGGCATTTTCGATGTCCTCGTGGTGGTAGGGCTTTTTGTAGCTGGCTGGAAACAGATAGGGCTGGGAACCGGTCAGTGCCTGCCAATCTCCGGCAAGGTAAGCTGCCTCCTCCCTGTCATGCGCCAAAACCACGTGAAATCCTCCTGCCAGTTTGGTAATCGCTTGAAGGAGGACCATGTCCATACTACCGGATAAGCCCCGCACCTGCATGCGGGAATCCCCCCCCTGGCTCAAGGCAAGGGCAAGGTTCCGGACAAAGGGATCCTCTTCGTAAAGCGACAAAAATGATGATCTATCCAAGTATACGCTGATTTAAGGATCGGGAAATATAATGCCGCAATTTATTAATTTCCCCGGTAATACGGCGCCTTCACAGGGGATTACGGGAAGCCGTGCTCACAAAAACCTGAATCACTTCGCCTATTTACAGCCTTTTGCCAACAAACTTTAATTATGTTTTGTTATCCAAGTATTGGTTATGCAGAAAGAGAAAAAGATTCATTGGTTTCGGAAAATTGAGAACATGCATCCCTACCGCACGTTGATGTACCTGGGCATGTTTGGCAGTGGATTATTGTTTTTCTTTCTTACTACGGCTTTTGTGCTCTCTCAACCAGAATCCGGTGTGTTTGAGCGGTCTAGCTTTCCCAAATCATTTGTTTTAAGTAGCTTGCTGATTATCGTAAGCAGCTATACATCCGGCAAAATACTACCTAGCTTTCGGCTACACCAATTGAACAAAACAAAGAAATTTCTGCTCCTGACCTTCGTTTTGGGATTATTTTTTTCAGGCTTTCAGTTTCTGGGCTGGCAAGAGCTTTCCGCCATGGGAATTGACTTCCGGGGCATTCCCTCCGGCAGCTTTCTTTACGTGCTTAGCGGCATTCACCTTTTTCACCTGGGCGGAGCGCTGATTTATGCGCTCGTATTGGTCATTCAAATGGAACAGTCGGGCAAGGACCCGGTAAAATCGCTAATACTTTTAACCAACCCTTACGAAGTCATGAAACTGGACCTTTTTGCTGTTTACTGGAAATTCATGGATGCGGTTTGGTTGATTCTTTTTGTGTTGTTTCTCTGGATGTTTTAGGCAGATGAAATGTAGCCGATTTGAAATGATCTCTGCTCGCGGAGTGTATTCAATCAAATAATCGTAAATTGCAAAAAAACAAATACCTATGTCAGACAATCAATTTGAAATCAACGTCAATCCGGATTGGATAAAAAAATACCTATCCAAAATCCTTCTGGTAATAGCGGCGATCGTTGTGGTATTTTCTTCTGTCAAGACCGTGGGGCCGGAGGAGGAGGGAGTGGTAATTCAATTGGGTGAGTACAACCGCACTGTTTTGCCTGGATTGAATTTTATTATTCCCTTTGTCGAGACCATGTACAAAATTCCCGTTCAGCGACAATTAAAGCAGGAGTTTGGCTTCCGAACCACCGCAGCGGGTACGCGTTCCGATTATGTAAAATCCGGATACGGTGACGAAAGCATGATGCTTACCGGGGACCTAAACCTTACCGATGTGGAGTGGGTGGTGCAGTATCGAATTGTCGATTCCTATAACTATCTTTTCCGGGTCAGGAATGCGGATAAAACCCTCAAGGACATGTCAGAGGCAGCCATGCGAAAGATCGTCGGCGACCGGACAGTGAATGAAGTATTGACTGTCGGAAGGCAGGAGATAGCCACCAGCGTAGAAGTACTGCTGCAGGAAATGTGTGACGAATACGAAAACGGGATACGAATCGATCAAGTGGTGCTGCAGGATGTAAATCCTCCCGAACCCGTTAAACCCAGTTTCAATGCCGTGAATGAAGCCCAGCAGGAACGAGAGACACTGATCAACCAGGCCGAAGCGGATTACAACCGGGTAATTCCCCGGGCCAGAGGTATCGCGGACGAAACCATACAGCTGGCAGAAGCCTATGCACTCAACCGGGTCAACGGGGCAAAAGGAGAGGCCAATCGGTTCAACTCCGTCTTTGAGGCATACGTGAAGGCGCCGGAAGTGACCCGCCAGCGTCTGTACCTGGAGACCTTGGAGAAAGTATTGCCGCAAATCGGCAACACCATTATTACCGATGAAAGTGGGAGCAACGTGCTACCCTTGTTGAACTTAAATAAGGCCATCCAGAATCCCGCACCCTGAAACAGGCCGGGAGTGATGTTTCCTAAATAGCAAGCCATGAAAAAAAGTAAGATACTATACATTGTGTTGGTAATCGTCGGACTGGTACTAGTGGGCCAGAGCGTATTTATCCTGGACGAAACCCAGCAAGCGATCGTAACCCAATTCGGTAAACCGGTGGGCGAACCCCGCACCAGCCCGGGAGTAAACTTTGTCATTCCCTTTATTCAAAAGGTGCAGTTTTTTGACAAGCGCTATCTGGAGTGGGACGGTGATAAAAATCAGGTGCCCACCAAGGACAAGAAATTCATTTTCGTCGATACCTATGCCCGCTGGCAAATCACGGATCCTCTGCAGTTTTTTATTCGTCTGCGAGACGAACGTTCCGCTCAATCGAGATTGGATGATATTCTTGACGGAGAGACGCGAAACGCCATTGCCAGCAACGATTTGCTGGACATTGTTCGTTCGACCAATCGAGATCCCGAAGTGACCGAAGACTTTATGGAGGAATTGGAAGTATTGGAAGATATCGAAGTGGGTAGGGAAGCCATCGAAGAAATAGTCCTGCAAAAAGCGAACGAACGTACCTCGGATCTGGGAGTCCGAATTCTTGATTTCAGGTTCAAGCGAATGAACTATGTGGACGAAGTAAGAGACCGGGTTTACGACAGAATGATAAGTGAGCGAAATCGGATTGCCGACCAGTTTCGATCCGAAGGGCAGGGAGAAGCCCGTAAAATTCAAGGGGACAAAGAACGCGATCTGGCACAGATTCAGTCCGAAGCTACCCGTGAGGCCCAGGAAATTCGCGGTCGTGCCGATGCAGAAGCTACGGAAATCTATGCCGCTGCGTACAATAGGAACAGACAATCCATCGAACTGTATAAGTTTCTGCGTTCCCTGGAAGCCTTGGAAAAATCGCTGAATGAGCATACCAACCTGGTGATCTCCTCCGACAGCGAGCTGTTTCAATACCTGAAGAAAATGAAATAGCGGCAAAGCATGAGGATTGATTTACGCACGCGAGTGACGCAGCCATACCTGGAAGTAAAAGCAGGGTTTACCGAGGAGTTATTTAAGGCCTTGAACCCTCCTTTTCCTCCGGTGAAGCTGCTACGCTTTGACGGTTCCTCGAAAGGAGACCTGGTAACTTTGGAACTGAATTTTATTTTCTTCAAGCAGACCTGGACCAGTGAAATCATTGCCGATCAAACGGACGAACAGGAGTTCTTTTTTATTGACGCAGGGAGAAAACTGCCCTTTTTTCTAAAGGACTGGCGACACAAACACCGGGTGGTCAATCTGGGAGAAACCCACTCGCTTATCGTTGATGAAATCGACTATACCGCTCCCAACTCATTGCTGGGCTTGCTTCTACATCCCGTTCTTTATCTCCAATTTGCTCTGCGAAAACCGGTCTATAAACGCTATTTCACAAAAAAAAATAGCAACAACACCGCAGACTAAATCACTTGCAGGTTTTCACATTCCGGGAGAAGGCAGTCTCCGTAGAGGACCAGCGAATGGCTGGTAATGTGGGAAGAAAACTCTTTTCCCATGGACTCCTTTATCAGATTGATCCGCTGATCGGAAAACTCTTTGATTTTCCGGCATTGGTTACAGACATAGTGGTCGTGGTGCTTGTAAGTCAATGCTTGCTCGTAAAGGGCTACTTTGTCTTTGAATTGATGTTTAACGGCAAGGCCGCATTCGACCAATAAGTCTAGGGTATTGTAAATGGTGGCCCGGCTTATGGAATACCCCCCGTTTCTCATTTTTAAAAACAAGCCTTCTACGTCAATATGTTCATCCTGAGGAAGGGCATAGAGTTCATCAATCACCGAAAACCGCTCCGGTGTCTTTCGGCTTCCTTGTCGGATGAGGTAATTTTCAAATATTTTTTTTGCTTTTTCAATGATTGACTTATCGGCCATGTGTGTAGTATTCAAAGGAATAAAGATGGGTTTTTTTTTAGATTTATCAAACCCCAAAACTTTTCAAAGCCATCTTACCATAGTTATTTTCAATCTTTCTAAATAAGAGATAGTAAAAACCAAACATCCCCAAAGAATAAGGGTTAATGTCAGAGTACTAAAATATATTTTCTATATTAAACCAATAAATACCAACCACGCATCTATGCACCCTGGCGTCAAACAGCTATTCTTGTTTTTATTTATCTTTTCTTCCGCCTTTTCTTTGCAAAGCCAGGTACCTGGGTTTTATATGAAAAAAGAAAAACGAAAGGTAGACCTTCCGTTTATTGATTCAAATAGTCTGATTATCATGCCGGTTTCAATCAATGGCGGGCCGGAGGTAAATTTTTTGTTCGACACCGGTGTCAAGTCCAACATTTTTTTTAGCAAAACCCTGGCCGACGAAATGGACATGCAGTACACGCGGAAACTGAATCTGGTCGGGGCAGATGGGAAAACCGTTCTAAGTGCTTCTGTGTCCCCCAATAACCATTTTGATCTGGGATCGGTAGAAGGCATATTCCAGGCCATATTGGTGCTGGATGAAGATTTTCTGGAATTGGAAAAAGTAATTGGGATACCCGTTTACGGTGTGATCGGCCATGAATTTTTTAAAAACAACCCGGTGAAAATCGACTACGACAATGCAATAGTTAGTTTTTATTCACGAAGCGCCCTCAAATGGAGGCCTTTTGGCTTTAGAAAAATGAGCATTGAAATCGATGGCAATAAACCCTATATCTCCTCCACCATACGACAGGCAAACGGACCGGAATTACAGTCCAAGTTACTGATAGACACCGGAGCCAATCACGGCTTGCTGCTAAACATGGAAACAAGTGACGAGATTGTTCTTCCTGAAACTACGCTGGAAAGCGATCTGGGTCGCTCCCTGGGAGGTGATTTATTTGGCTACGTCGGCCGCGTCAAACGGTTGGGCATCCATGGACTTAAGTTCAGAAATGTCATTACCTCCTTCCCGGAAGAAAACGAATTTTCAGAAGTGATCATCGGCACGGGTCGAAATGGAAGCCTGGGATCGGATGTACTGAACCGGATGAAAATCATTTTTGACTATCCCAGGGAACGCATCTTGTTTAAGAAAGGAGCCAAATTCAGTAACGAATTCAAGTACGATATGAGCGGATTGATGGTTCGCGTTTATTCCGCTGAAGAAAAGCGTTTCTACATCAGTCAGGTTAGGGAGGACTCTCCCGCGCACCGGCAGGGTGTGCAGGCCTATGACGAGATCATTACGATCAATAGAATTCCCGCGCCCTTTTGGGAATTGTCTGAAATCACGGATTTACTCCGGTCGGAAGAAGGCAAGGTCATTTCCCTGGAACTACTTCGTCGCGACCCGGAAGACGAAATGGCTAGCACCTTGCATAAAATTACTTTCCTACTGGAAGAACAATTATAGCCCATTTTTCTACATATAGATGTATATATGAATTTCAAATAGAAAATTTTGATTAATATAAATTTATTGGGTATTTTTTATAATTTATCTTAAATTTAGCACATCTTTGTTTCGACACTTTGGTAACTCACTGTACAAATTAGATGGCCGAAAAGATTTTCAATAACCTGTTAGTAACCTTTAAAAGGTCAGGTGAAAGGCATTTTGAAGTCCTATTTGTATCCAGAGGCTTTTTCCAGCTTTTTAAGGAGAGTCCTGAAGTATATCGGCCAGAGTTTTTTGACGCCCTTTTTCCGACGATCCAAAAACCGGTTTTTGAAACCCTCTTTGATCACCTCGGAAGAGCCGAAGTCTTGGAAATACCCCTCTTTTTGGGTGCTGATGCTTTTGTGTGGGTGAAAATTGAGGGGGTTACCATCGTACAAGAAGCCAACAGCTACCTGGCCAATGCCAGCATTGTCCCCAGTCGCCCGGTCCAAATTCAGTCGTCCTGGATTGTGCATGCAAAATCAAAACAAATTAGCGTAGACAAGGCAAATCCTTCCGGATTATCCCCGGATAGTTTGGAAGGTTTTTGTGAGTATTTGCAGGAAAAATACCGTTTTTCGGACCAGAAAAAACTGAAACAACTTTGCAAGGGAGAATTGGAGGGTCTGGTGTTGGATCTGGACGTATTAAAATTGCACAGTATTTCTTTGGGTAACAGCTACCAGCTGCTGGCAATAAAAAAACCAACTAGCCGCTCGGACTTTCCCAACCTGATTGAAGACAAGCCCAAGTACCTTTCGCACAGCTTCCTCGGTATCTTGTATTTCGAATACCTTCGTGAAGACAAAGAGATGATCTGGAGCGGAGCGATCACGGAATTGCTCGGCTTTGACGAGGAACGGTTCAAACGCTTTACCGTGTGGGATTGGTTGGAATTGGTGCACCCCGATGACTACAATCAGGTGCACGAGCTGTTTTTTGTCACGGACTATGAACTGGATTCGTACACCCTCACCTACCGCGTAAAAACCAACCATGGAAACTACCTGCACTTAAAAAATGATCTGAAGGTATTTTACGACATTCCATCCAATAAGACGGTATTGGTGGGAATACTCCGGGACGTGTCCGAAATAAGCCAGGCCAAACGAAACTTACTCGAGCAAAAGGACATTATTCAGAGCCTTTCGGGAAAAGAGTTTATTCAGCAAATCCTGCGGAAGGTTTCTGAAATATCGAGCCTGTTTACCGGAAAGGTTCTTTTTGATGAAATTGCCCTGTTGCTGGCTAAAAAGCTTGGGTGTACGTATTGCGTCATCGCCAATACGGACCCGATAAGCCAGCTGCTTGAGCCGATTTCCGTCACGCATTGCCACAGATTGCTTGCCGAGCCCTTTCGAAAATGGCACATTTTTCTCAACGATGAACTACCGGCAACGCCCGATCAGAAAAATTTTCTATGCCTTTCGCTCGCGGAAAACCCCTCGCTACACGACAGTGCATTCCTGAAAAAAAAGGGGATTTCAACGCTGATTCGGTTGGATCTACGGGACAACGAAAACACCGACATTGGTAGTCTGTGCTTCCTACACCGAGACCGCCTACAGAACCCTGCCCTCTACCAGGAACTCCTGCGGATCCTTGGCGATTGGATCGGAAAGGAATTGTATCGTTTCCGTTTTGAAACAATTCTTCAGGAAACGAATTTCATGCACGATGCCATTCTGAATGGGACCGCTTACGCAATTTTTGCGGTAAATCATCACTTTGAAATCACCCTCATCAATAACAAAACACTTCCCATTTTCAATTTACAAAAAAAAGAACAGCTCCTAGATACCGTTTTGTTGCAGCAGGGGAAAAGGCACCGATTACGTGAAATTATCACCCGTTTTTCACGATCGAAGCGGAACACTGCCTACTTTCTCCTTCCCGTAAGTAAAGACGATTGCAAAGAACTAAAAATATCTTTCACGCGCATCCGATATGGGAAAAACAAGCGGGTTTCCTACGTAGTTTTTGTGGACGACATCTCCGATAGGACCCTCTCCGAGAAAAGACTAATAGCCTCCGAGCAACTGTACCGAAGCATCGCGGAAAATTTTCCAGGAGGCACCGTCGATGTGTTGGACGAGTCCTTTCGCTACATTTTTACGGATGGTGAAGAATATCGGCTTGCCGGAAAAGATCCCAAAACACTTATCGGAACCTCCCATCTGGAGCAATACTCCGGGAAAAATCTGGAGATAACGCGCACAAACCTGAATAAAATTCTAAATGGGCAGCGGGTCTCCTACGAGATCGAAGCAGACCAGCAGCGATTTTTGAAAAATGGTGTCCCGCTCACCAACGATTCGGGAAGCATCAACCGGATTTTGGTCGTAAAACAAAACATCACAAAAGCAAAGAAGCTGGAATCGGAGCGAGAAAAACTGATCAAGGATCTAAAATCCCACAATGAAGAACTGCTTCGATTCGCCTACATTGTCTCTCATAACCTACGGGCTCCGATCGTTAACATTTCACTCTTGATCGACCTGTTCAATGAGGAGGATCCCACGGACCCGGAAAACAAGGAGATCATGGAAAACCTGAAGATTTCTACCAACCTACTTGATGCGACACTGCAGGATTTGATCGAAGTAGTGTCCATAAAGAAGCAAAAAATACCGAAAGTTGAGCTAATCGATTTCAAATTGCTCTTAAATAATGTTGAAAAAAGCCTGTTTAACCAACTCAGAGAGTCGGGCATACTGATTCACCGGGATTTTTCGGAATTGGAGGAAATGAATTACGTGTATGCGCACCTGGAAAACTTTTTGATGAATTTTATGACCAATGCGGTCAAATACAGGCATCCGGACCGGACACCTGAAGTCTGGATCCGCACCTATAAGGAAAAAGACTATTGCATCATGCGCTTTGAAGACAACGGCATCGGCCTGGATCTAAACCGGTATGGTGACCGCATATTTGGCCTTTACCAGCGCTTTCATAACCACGTGGAAGGCAAGGGACTCGGACTCTATCTGGTACGGGAACAAATTCGGGCCCATGACGGAAAGATAGAAATTGAAAGCGAAGTGGGGAAAGGCACCGTATTTAAAGTATTTCTGCGAAACCTATTGCTGAACAAAGCCCAAGGGCAGTTATCGGCCCGCAAACCTTCCCCCGGATGAACTACAACAGTGCCGCTGCCTCCTCGTCCAGGTAAAGGGCTGCGTCCGGATGGGTTTGAAGCACCGATGCGGGTACTTCCTCGGTCACCGGACCCTTAACGGCATTCCGTATGGTGGCTGCTTTTGGGCCACCGTAGGCCAATAGCACGATCTGTTTTGCCTCCAGAATGGTCTGAATACCCATAGTCACCGCTTCGGTAGGAACTTCCTCCTCACCTGAAAAAAAACGCGCGTTGGCCGCAATCGTTTCTTTCAAAAGACGGGTAACGTGGGTTCGCGAGTTGCGTGGGGTTCCGGGTTCATTGAACCCAATATGACCGTTTGTACCGATGCCAAGCAGCTGCAGGTCGATTCCTCCCCGCTTACGGATCGCTTCTTCGTAGGTTTCGCATTCCTTTTCCAGATCACCTATTCCGGAGGGAACGTGTGTTTGTTCCAGGGGAATGTTCACGTGGTGAAACAAATACTGGTTCATAAAATACCGGTAACTCTGAGGGTGACTCCCCGGTAATCCTACGTATTCGTCCAGGTTGAACGTAGAGACTTTACTGTAATCGGTTCCCTTGGTCCGGTGATCTTCTATGAGATTCGCGTAGGTATCGATCGGAGAACTTCCGGTAGACAAGCCCAAAACGCATGAGGGATTTTGCTTTACTGTGTCAATGATTCGTTCGGCTACCGCCTGGTGTAACGCTTCTTTGGTTTGAAAGATGTGGATTTTCATGGACGTTTATGATTAAGGTACAGTTTAGTAAACACGTTTGTTTATTGCGAATATCACCTGGCTTCCAACCCACCATTGCTGCCGCATGGTGGCGCTGCTCAGGCTATTTCAAGGTGGGCAAGCTCAACTTGAAACGTACGGCTACCAGCCGTATCAGGATAATCAATACAATGGACAGGAGCAGGTTGCTGTTTCGTTCCGTGCCGCAATGGTTCATTATCAAATACACCACCGCTCCGGCAAGACAGGCGGAAGCATAGATCTCCTTTCGAAACAGAATAGGAATTTCGTTGGTAAGGGTATCCCGGATCACCCCTCCCATGACCGCACTAAACATGCCCATAATTGCCGCTACCTCCGGCCTAAAACCGAGAGCCAACGTCTTTTCCACCCCCAAAATGGTAAAAAAAGCGATGCCAAGGGTATCGAACAGAAAAAACGTTTTCCTGAGTTTTGCCACCACGGGGAAAAAGACAAAGGTAGTAATCAATCCTGCGAAAATCGCATACAGGAAATCGATATTGCCTATCCAGACCAAAGGATAGGCACCGAGCAGTATATCCCGTAAACTTCCGCCACCGATGGCAGTTATAAAACCGGTAAAACCCGCACCGAATAGGTCGTGTTCCCGGTTTTGAACTGCCAGTGCTCCAGAAATGGCAAAAAAGTAGGTACCCACCAGTTCCAACGCGTATTGCAAGTCAAATGAAATCACAGGCATACACTTAATTTTTATCTCATTCTCCTTCTTTTTGAAAGACGTAAGCGCCCATTGCACGTTGTCCATGAACCACTACCGACTTTGCCGGCTCCAATAACCGGAGTCGGTACCGCTTCATCGCCTCGGTTAAGTGCTGATCCCTTAGCACAAAACGCTTGGTGCCGTCGGGGAGTGTCTCCTGCTGATCCCCCGAATCTTCCGAGCGCGGGAAACAGCCCCCGGCATCCGTACACATCCTCAGCCAGAAAAGCCCTCCAGGTTTGAGGACGCGCATTTGTTCCGCCAGCATGGCATCGAAATGGGCCCGATCACTGGCAAAATGCATCACTGCACTGCTAATGAGCGCATCAAATGCACCCCTGTGAAAGGGAAGTTCTTCTACCTCTGCCACGATAAACCGCTGCGCATCAAAGGTTGGATCCAGCGTTTTAGCGGTGATGCGAGCCATCTGAATGGCTGTTGGATTGCGGTCGACTCCCACAATCTGGTATCCCAAACGGATGAAGTAGTGGCTGTTCCTACCCTCTCCACAGCCCGCATCCAAGATCAGCATGTCTTGTTCAAATCGCCCCTTCAACAACTGGTCAAGCAAATAGATATCAATATTTCCCAGTAAGTTATTTAATGCCCTTATTTCCATTTCCACAAGATGTTAACACCATTAAAAGGTCACATTACTTCGTTTAGACCAAAATAAAAAGCTGGCCGATCGCCATAAGCCAGGTCAAATCTCAATTGCAGTCCCTCCTCTGTCAGCCGATACCTGAAACCAATGCCACCGCCCCATCGAAGGTACCCGTTAAAACCAAAATCACCGGCCTCACGTCCAACCTGACCGGCACTCCCAAAAGCAACCATTCGCAGGTTGCGGTACACCGGAAACCGCCACTCGGCCTGGTAAACCATGGCATGGCGATCCCGGTACCTGCCTTCAAAATAGCCGCGCATCAAATCACTCCCTCCCATCATTGACAAATGCTGAAAAGGAACTTCCCCCTGCGTCAAGCTAAGCCTTGCCTGCCCCACAAGCACTTGATCCTTAGGTAGCGGCCAATACTTTCGAAAATCAAAGACCCACTGCATGAAGTCAAAATTACTGCCTAAATGGGAATGAAATATCATCCAGGACCATTGATGGTAAGCTCCCCGGCGAGGCTGGAAAATATTGTCCCGTCGATCCAGATTTACTGCCAGTCCCAAACCTGACAAGCGCTGTCCGTTGCTGCCCGGAATCGTCCCTGCATCAAGCAGACCTCCGGGAACCTTCTGATACAGATCGTCCGTCCGAAACTCGTATCTCGGCCCCAGATAGAAACCCCGGGCGACTTCCTTTTCGTAGTACAAATGAGTATAGAAATACCTGCTGGCATACGGTTCCGCATCGAAAACCGCATTGCCTATCCCGGAAAACTGAAATGGGTAATCGGAGAATTCGATTCTGGCATTCAGAAAAGAGGTGTTTTGATCCATCCAAAGCTCCAATTCTCCCGTTACGATCATCTGATGATTGAGGGTATAAAGAAACGTCAATGGCAGCGAAGAAGGCCTGTTGGCAAGAGATGAGGAATCGGTTCCTGTTTGGAAGATTTTCACCGCCCTTGCACCAATTCCCAAACGCGTCTCTGGAGAATAGGTAAGGGCCGGAATAAAGGTCCAACGATTGGTACTCAACAATTCTACCGTACGGTCAGCGAGGCCGAAAAGGCTTTCGACAAACGAATCTTTTTCTTCATCCGCGCCGAGCCCCTCTGGATTCTGCGCATGAAGTTGAACCATCAGAAGAAATTGCAGCGCCAAAAAAAAAGTAGTTCTTCGTTCCATTTCGGTCCGAAGATACTACATAATGGGTCAAAATTCTATAATGAGACCAATTGTTGGCAGCACGGTACCCGCCGGATTGGGAACTTCGCGCAGCAGGTATCGGGAAGGATCCTGTGGGTCTACGAGCAATTGCCCCTGATCGTCGCGCTGCGGCACCAGGTCGGCTTGCTGCTCTGCCTGAAAATTATAAGCGTTTTGGATGTCAAAATACCAGTTTAGGTTCCACTTATCGTAGAAGTATTTTTTATCCACCCGAAGGTCCAGCTGGTGAAAACTATTGAGTCGCTCCCCGTTGATTCGAGTAAAATCAAATACCCCCTGGTTAAATAAATCCCAGTTGGATCGAAGCGAAGATGCCTGAAAATCATAGGGGGTATACGGTGTTCCTCCCAGAAAACGCCAACGGGCACCAAGCTCCCAATCCTTTGCAAGTCGTTTACCCGCTGTCAGACTGAGAATGAAGCGGTTATCCCAGGAAGAGGGAAGAAACTCTGTATTGGGGTTGGTAAACTCACTGCGGACCAGGGTAAGGGCGGCTATTCCATAAAAGCCCTTGAATAAGCGCTGCTGTGCCAACAATTCCAATCCATATGCCCTCCCCCTGGCATCTGAATTTACCGGTTCGTTGCCGATCACGCCAAAATCGGCCCCCAGGTTGGCCAGAGCGATTCCGTTTCGAATTGAACTCGGGTAGTTTTCGTAATTTTTGTAAAATACCTCAGCCGAAAATCTCCGGTTTTTCTCCGGCCGTTGCCACTCCAATCCGGTGATAAGGTGGGTCGAGCGTATGAAACGGACATCGTTTTCCTGGTTGACAAAAGCACCCTCGTTATTCTGAAAACCCAAAACCGTGTAGGGTGGCTTCTGGTAATACACGCCGGCGTTGGCATTCCAAAAAAGGTTATCACCCAATTGGTAGCTGGTAGAAAAGCGGGGGCTCAGCTGGTTCAATGGATTACTGGCAGTGGCACCGAAATCGCTGCCATCCATCCGTACCCCCAAATTCACCAGCAACCGCTCATCCAGGTATTTTTTACTCGCCATCACGAAGGCCCCATAACTATGAAACAAAGAAATGGAAGATATGTCCAATACCTGGCCATCCTGTACCAATACTTGTCGGTCGAAGTTTTCAATCAGATAACGGCTAAATTCATAGTTGACTCCGTATTTTAGCGTCAGCCCGTCCTTAAAGACACTGTTTTCTGCCCGAAATTTATTTTCACTCTCTTGCGAGAGGTAATCAAACAACAAATTATCCTCCTGCGACTCGTCGTTTTGCGCGTACTTATACGCCCGGTTATTGAGCATGTTTCGGCTTAAAACAAAGGTCCAAAAACCGTTCTCCCGGAACCGCTTTAACTTTATCCCCGTCGCATAATTCCATTGTGTAGAAATCGGTAGGTTGTCCAATAAAAACAGCCGGTTTTCTCGATCCTCCAAGGTCTCTCCATCGGGCACATCAAAATTAAGAGCAAATTGGTCGATGGCACCTACGCCCAAAACGGTAAGTTCGGTCTTTTCATTGATCTGTGTTTTCGTTTTGAAAGTAAAATCATTGAAGGTGGGAAGAAACGGAAGCCCCAGCAGCCGAAACAGTCCCTGCAAATAGGACCTTCGGGCCGAAACGATATAGGTCGTCCGATCACCAATAGGCCCTTCGTTAGAAAAGGTGAGCTCACTTGCGCCCACGGTAACCTGTGAAAACATCTTATCCCTACGGCCATCTTTGAGTTGAAATTCAAAAAAGGAACTCAGTGCGTTCATTCGGTTCGCAGGAAAACCCCCACTGATAACATCCACGTTTTTGATCAGGTTTACATTCAAAATACCGACCGGCCCTCCCGACGAACCCTGTGTGGCAAAGTGGTTAATCACGGGAACTTCTATCTCGTCTATGAAAAATTTATTTTCATTCGGTGCACCGCCGCGAATAATGATATCGTTTCTGAAACTGGCGGTACTGGCAACCCCGGGCAGGGATTGAATCACCCTGCTGATATCCCTGTTTCCGCCTGGATAGCGTTCAATTTCGTTCGCATTTAATTTCCTCGCTGATAACGGCGTCACCTCCGAACGACTAAATTCCGAACTGACGACTACTTCTTCCAGGTTGGAGGCGTCCTCTTCCAACTCAAAATCGAGCTGAACTGGCCTGGCAAGGGTTACTTGTACCTCGTAAAATGTCTGCGATTTGAATCCGACAAATGAAGCCCGAACGTTGTACAGTCCGGGTTCAAGGCCTGTTATCTTATACTGACCTTGTTCGTCCGAAACGGTACCTTTATCCAGGCCCTGCAGGATCACATTCGCAAAGGGAATGGGTTCATTATTGACAGGATTGACGATCTTACCCTGTATGATACCTTCCTGTGCAAGCAGGGTGGTACAGACAAAAAACAAAATTAATGCTGGTAGCGAAACCTTCATAGATATGGACTGCATAAAGGAATAATCAATGTGAACGAAAAATGTTTGTAGATAAAGAATATTTTTTCAGGTACGAGCATCTTTTGCACGCCAGAGGCGCCACCAGGGCGTATTGGGCGCCTCATGGTGCTCGTAGTGATACCCAAAAAAATAACAGGAGATAAATGCCCAGAAATGATTCGGTGCCATGGAACCCGAATGGTGGGGATTCGAATGCTCCCCACGGTGGGGGAGATAGGTGCCAAAATAAAACAATTGAAGCGTAGAAAGTACCGCCGGTAACATCCAGAATACAATCAGATTCTCTGTCGGGATCCAGATTTTAAGTAGATTAAAGGTTCCTGCCATTAAAAGGAACTGCCAGATATTCACGTAGCTAAACAAAAAACTCAGGTACCAGGGAAAAAACCGATGGGATGCATGATAATCGGGATCCTTGTCTGTAGCTACGTGCCGGTGATGTTTGTGGTGATTGGGAAGTAATCTCCAATAAAAGTTGTAGGAAAATAACAGCGCTGCGAGCCAACCTACCGCATGATTCAGTTTCCGATTGGAGGAGACAACACCGTGCATGGCATCGTGTGCGGTGATGAAGAGCCCGGTATACAAATGGGTCTGAACCAAAATCGCCAAATAAACCAAGGGGTCTCTGAAATCCAGGGAATAGCCCAATAAAAATACCAAAGAAATAAACCAGAGCGAAACGATCGCACCAGCGATAATCAGCCCCTTCGGATCAATATTTTTCGATAAGTACTGCTGTTTGGAGATTGTATTCATGCAATGAAAACATCGAAAAAAATTAAATCATTCAAAACTCACGAATTCGGTCCCTTACTTTCTCCATCAACCACATGGGAGTAGAGGTGGCGCCGCATATGCCCACACTTTGCCCTTCGGTAAACCAGCGCTCTTCTACCTCTTCCGGACTGGACACAAAGTAGGTGTTGGCGTTTTTTTCCCTGCAAACATTAAAAAGCACCTTCCCATTGGAAGATTTCGTTCCACTGACAAAAACAATGTGGTCAAACTTGGAAGCAAATTCCCTTAATTCCTTATCCCGGTTCGATACCTGCCTGCAGATGGTATCGTTGGTATTGATCGTAATGCCGTTCGCTTTTAGAATCTCATTGATCTCGTAAAATTTATCGGTGCTTTTGGTCGTCTGACTGTAAAGGGTGATGTTTTTTGGCAGGGAGGGGATGTCCAACTCGCTGATGTCCTGAAACACAATCGCCTTATTTCGTGTTTGCCCCAGCAGACCAATCACTTCGGCGTGGCCGTGTTTTCCGTATATATAAATGGTTTCGTCCTTGTCGTACGAATTTTTGATGCGGTTTTGCAGCTTCAAAACAACCGGACAACTGGCGTCCACGAGCGTGAGGTTATTTTTTATCGCGAGCTCATACGTCGAGGGAGGCTCTCCATGGGCACGAATCAGGATTTTCTCGTTCTTGAGGTCCTTCAGAGCGTCGTGGTTGATGATAATTAAACCTTTTTGGGTCAGTCGTTTTACCTCTTCATCGTTGTGCACGATATCTCCCAGGCAATACAAGTGACCCTCATTGTCCAGGATCTCTTCAGCCATCTCGATGGCGTAAACCACCCCAAAACAGAAGCCGGAATGCTGATCAATATGTACATCCAGATTTAACATAGACAATAAACCAAACTAGTGTGTAATTGTTTTGCGACGCAGTATTTTTTCGTAAATGCTGATGTTCAATAATAGTAATCCCAAGGAATAAACGCTATCCTCTATCGGTACAGTTCCAATACGGATACCTAAATTCTCATGATTATTGTATCCGACGATGGGCTCGTCCAACCAAGTACCGGTAAGCACACCGTTTACGAGCATAAAGGGAAGCAAACTAACCAGGTAAGCAGCCAGAAACCGTCCCAAGATTCGATCGTTGAACACCAGAAAATGCCCGGCAAGAAGGGCCGCGGTAAATATAAAATTGAAAGAAGTATAAAGCTTACCCCAATGATAAAATCCGAGGACCAGCAACAGGGGCACCATTACGAATACAAAGGGGCGTCCAAGTGGTCGCAACCAATCCTTCTTCATAAAATAGATCAGCACCTCATAAATAAAAATACATGCAAAAGGCACGATAAAGAAAAAGGATATCTCTTCTACCGGCAATTCAAAAAGGTACCAACCCAAAATGTATCGTTCGTTAAACCACCAAACACCCTGCACCGTAAACCAGTGATCCCAAACGAGATAAATGAGTGCAGCAAGGAGGGAAGCCGGCCATAACGCATACCATTTTTTATGGTAGGTAATCCGATGTTCAAAGGATTGCGCAAGCGGATAAGAAAGGGTAAATAACATGAGCCCCAGGTAATAATATTCTTCTTTCATCAGCCCAGCCCGGTTTTATAACCAAAATACGTTCGTAACAGCAAGGCCATTTTACGGCCGTTTGGGATGCGAATTCGCTCCCGGGTGATCACTTCGGGCGGCAGGCCTTTGATCTTAGAAAAAAGCTTGCGGTAATACAGGTACGCGATCTTGACTCCCAGCATGGCCCCATCGGGTAACTGATGAATTCCAATCAGTGCCGCATCAAAATCCCGTTCAATGTCGGCCTCGATCTCTGATTTAACGGCGCTGGTAAAATTTTCAAATTCCACGCCAGGGAAGTAAACCCTTCCCCGCTCCTCGAAATCACTTTTCAGGTCTCGTAGGAAATTTACCTTCTGAAAAGCGGCCCCCAATTTACAGGCCGCACCTTTCAATCGGTCATAAGTCTCCCTATTGCCCTTGCAAAATACCCGCAAACACATGAGCCCAACTACCTCTGCAGATCCATAGATGTATTCCTGGTATTTGGAATCGTTATAGCGGGTGAAGTCTAAATCCATCTCCATGCTCGTCAAAAATGCATCGATCAGTTCCCGCTCGATATGGTATTTATTGACGATCAATTGAAAGGCGTGAAGAACCGGATTCAAACTGATTCCCTCACGAATTGCCCGGTACGTATCTTCTCTAAAAGCGTTCAACAAGGCCTGCTTGTCCTTGTCATGAAAGGTGTCCACGATTTCGTCTGCATACCGAACGAAGCCGTAAATGGCATAGATCGGCATGTGCAATTCTTTATGAAGGGTCCGGATTCCCAAGGTAAAGGAAGTACTATACCGTTGCGTAATTAATTTGCTACATTCGAGAGCAGTTTCGTCAAAAAGTTCCTTATGGTCGATCATATCCTTTTCAATATATCGATTATATTTATTTTTTCAACGATTTAATGACTTCTTTGGCAACGACTCCCCCCGATATCAGAGAAGGAGGGACACCAGGGCCCGGTACCGTCAACTGACCCGTATAGAATACATTGGAAAGTTTTTTGTTTTTTAGGGAGGGCTTCAGAATGGCCGTTTGCATTAGGGTATTTGCCAGTCCGTATGCGTTGCCTTTAAAGGCGTGGTAATCCTCCTTGAAGTCCCGATGGGCGTAGGATTTCTTATAAACGATATGCGAACGGATCTCCTGTCCCGTTAATTTTTCCAACCGATCCATCACCAGATTAAAATAATACTCCCGGGTTTGCTCCGGATCCTCCAGGTCGGGGGCCAGCGGAATCAGTATGAACACGTTTTCCATCCCCTCGGGAGCTACCGATGGGTCGGTCTGCGAAGGAACCGATACGTAAAACAAGGGTTTTTCGGGCCAGGCTGGGTGTGTATAGATGGCTTCTGCATGCGGACCAAGTGGCTCGTCAAAAAACAAGTTGTGATGGCGTAGGTTCGCCAACCGCTTGTTCACTCCCAGGTAGAAAAGCAGCGAAGAGGGTGCCAATGTGCGCTTGTCCCAATAGGCATCGCTATAGTTGCTCCACGCGGGATCGAGTAGCTCTTTGTCCACATGGTGGTAGTCTGCCCCCGCCACCAACACATCGAACTCAACGGTCTCTCCATTTGCCAAAAGCAGCGAAACTGCCTTTCCTTCCTGAACATTTATTTTTTTTACTTCTGCCTCAGACCGGATTTCCACGCCTTTTTCTTCCGCCAACTGAACCATTCCCTCTATGATACGGTGCATGCCCCCCATCGGGTACCAGGTTCCAAGCGCAATGTCGGCATAATTCATTAAGCTGTAAAGCGCCGGGATGTTCTGGGCCGTTTCTCCCAAAAACAAAACCGGGAACTCCATAAGTCGGATGATCTTATCGTGAGAAAAAAACTTCCTCACGTGGGTCGACATGGACTGAAATATGTCCATCCTAAAAAGGTCTTTGAGCAAGGAAAAGTCTAGAAATTCGGCAAGAGAGAGGCTCGGCCTATGGACCAGGTCGTGAATCCCTTTTTGGTACTTGTAGGCAGATTGCTGCAGAAACAAATCCAATTTTTTTGCTGCGCCTGGCTCCAATTCCTCCAGGCACTGCTTAAATTTTTCCAAATCGGCCGGCACATCCAGGACATCGCCTGCTCCAAAAAAAACTGCATAGGACGGGTCCAGCCGGGTCAATGTATAATAATCAGAAACCTTTTTCCCAAATTTCTCAAAATACCGTTCAAAAACATCCGGCATCCAATACCAACTTGGCCCCATATCAAAAACAAAACCCTCGGCTTCGAATTTTCTTGCCCTTCCGCCGAGGGTTTTATTTTTTTCCAACAATAGTACGTCCTGGCCTTCAGCTGCCAGATGAGTGGCTGTAGAAAGTCCGGCGAATCCCGAACCAATGACTACAACTTTTTTATATGCCATTTTTTAGTTTCTGTTAATATAGACTTTTAGTTCGTCTTTTAATAATTTACGGGCAATATGGATGCGATTTTTAACAGTTCCAATGGGAATGTCTAACTTTTCTGCGATTTCGTGGTACTTGAAGCCTTTGTAATGCATCATGAAGGGAGTTTTGTAAACCACATCCAGCTTTTCGATCGCGCGTGTGATGTCTTTCATGGCAAACTCTCCGTATGCTCCGTTTTCAATTACGGTGGATCCGGAGTTAATGAAATGCAAATTGTCTGACGTATCTACAAAAGTACCCCTTCGAACCATACGTTGATAATTGGTGATGAAGGTATTTTTCATAATGGTGTACAACCAGGCTTTCAGGTTGGTTCCATCGGTAAACTTATCTTTGTTGGTAAATGCTTTGACCATGGTATCTTGTAGCAGGTCGTTCGCATCGTCCATGTCTCGGGTAAGTTTTAATGCAAATGGTTTTAAGGATTTGCTTAGTTTGTTCAGAGAGTAGCTAAATTCAAGAGTTGTCATGGTTTCGTCCTTTTGTTTAATCAAAGCTACCCATTGTTAAACACCGAACCAAATATTTTTGTATAATTTTTTGAAAAATCTTTTAAACAAAAAATATTCAAAGGGTCCTAAATCGAAAAAACCCCTTTTAAACGATTTAAAAGGGGTTTTTTGCTAAAAAGAATACGTGTAATGACATTTATTCTGTTTAATATATTCTTAATTTGTTAAACAAGCTAGCTCCAGGCAGTTCTCAAAAACCGTAGCCAGTTGCCGTGCATGACTTTTTGGATGTCCTCCGAACTGTACCCCCGGTTTTGCAGCATAGCGGGAATCCGGGCAATATCTGCAATGGTTTCCAGATCGTAGGGGCTTTGTTCCCTTCCATAAGCCCCATCCAAATCTGTTCCGATACCTATGTGATCGGCATTTCCGGCCAGTTGGCAAATATGATCCAGGTGGTCTACGACTTTTTCGAGGTCACAATTCATCTCACGAGGCAGTGAGACGCCTTTGATCCATCCGGGCACCATCATCCAGGCATCCAAGGCTCCTCCGATCACTGCCCCCCGGTCAATCAATGCCTTGATCTGTTCATCGCTGAACTGCCGGTTGTGGTTAACCAGCGCCCGGCAATTGTTGTGACTGGCCCAAACGGGCCCATTAAAATGATCCAGAGCTTCCCAAAAGCTCTCGTCGCAAAGGTGGGTCGCATCCAAAATAATGGATAACCGCTCCATCTCACGCAGTAAAGCCCTTCCTTCCGGTCCCAGCGGCCCGGAGGCATCTGTCCCGGGAGCATACCTGCCCGGGCCGTAATGGGCGGGCCCCAATGCGCGTAGCCCCGCTTCGTGGGACTTTTCCAAATAACTCAGATTGACTATGGAATCCGCACCCTCAAGGGATAAAATATAACCAATCGGTTTCTTATCCGCCTTTTTCCCGTTTTGCCATAGGGCAAGGTGCTCCTCCAGGGATTTCAAATCGTTGATTTGAACCATTTCGCCCTTTTCTTCCATCGCCCGATACCAGGCCAACTGTCCCTGGGTTTGTGCCCAGGCTTGCTCGGGGCTGTGCCAACCCGGTAGTGGATTGCCCGGTGCCACGTATCGGGCGATTTGTGTAGCCACGACCAGACCGATGTCTGCTTCCCTGAGTGCGGGTAGTGAAACCGTCGCATTGCCACGGTCTGCTTTGTCCTTCATGCCCATTGCCCGTTCCCGTTGATTGATCTGTTCCACGGTAAGGGTTAGGTCCCGATTCCATTCCAGCGCATTCATACTCAGGTCCAGGTGTGCGTCGATTGTAAACATGTATCTTCGTGTCGTTTGATTTAACGCTCAATAAGTAATCTTACGGTCGCGTGAAAGCGTTTTCCAGACAGCAACTTGTTCGCCGTTTTCCACCACCACGGCTTCCTGATGCAGTGCCACGGTGGGACAAATATGGTAGGGAACACCGTACAATAGGTCTCCGATTTTATAGGAATGCCCCGGTGCCGCCTGCAACACCAAATGCTCTTCGCTCTGACTGATCGGCGACAGGTCTGTTCCATTTAAAAAGCGAACGCGCTTGTCAATGGGATTTTCGGAGGCAATGGCTTTGTGACCCAGGTCCACGCAGACCAGGTTTTCGGCAGGCAAGGAAATCACCCGACTCATTACCAGGGCGGCATAGAGAAACTCTTGCTCGGGAAGGCCGGTTGCGTAGCCCTCGTCCCAGTAAATAAACGTACCGGGAGCACAGATCACGTTTTGCCTTGCTGCATGAATGGGAAAGGTAGTGGTGCCTCCGGCAATGACCTCCAGGGAAAGGTGGTGGGTCTCCTCCAATCTTTCCCGCATGGAAGCGATCGGGGCAAACCCTGCTTCGCACTCCGCAGTACGAATTTCGAATACCGGGTTCCGCAAATGCCCGTCGTACAAATGAAAACCCTTCACCGATAAACCCGATTTGAGGAGAAGTTTTTCCACAAGTTCGACTGCGGCAGGCCCGGGGATGATTCCCGTACGGTTGGTCCCCGCATTGAGATCCACGTACACCGAAAGTACCTGACCGACTTCCCTGGCTTTGGCATCAAGCGCCTCGGCTGCGGCTTCATGGTCGGTCAGGCAATGGAACTGCACCTCCGGATATTTTTGAATCAGTGCAAACAGCCGGTCAATTTTGGGCCCCACCGGCTGATAAGCCAGGAGGATATCGGAAGCCCCGGCGCGGACCAGCATCTCTACCTCAGAAATCGTGGCAGCCTTAAACTTGCCGATTCCGGCATCCATCATGAGTCGACAGGCCTCTATGGACTTATTTGTCTTTACATGCGGACGGAGTCTATCCGGATTCCCGACGACCGCGATCGCCCGCCGTATGTTCTCCCGGGCCCTATCCCTATATACCAACAGCGCGGGACTGTCGATCTTTTCCGGATGCTGTAATTCGTGCCATGTATCTGACATTCGACTATTGGTTAATTTCGAAGGTTGCTTCGATCTCCACGGAAATATTTCCCGGCAGGGAGCCAAATCCAACCGCACTTCTGGAACCGATTCCATTTTCCTCACCCCAAATTTCTGCGAAAAGCTCCGAACACCCGTTGATCACATAGGGATGGAATTCAAAATCCAAGCTGCAATTGACCATACCCAGCACTTTGATCACTCGTTTGATCTTGTTCAAACTACCCAGCTGGGATTGCAAGGTAGACAGCATGGTCAAGCCAACTTGTCTGGCGGCAGCCTTTCCCTGGTCTTTGTCCAGGTCTATTCCTACTTTGCCAGTAATCAGCGTCCCGTCTTCCAAAACCGGCCCGTGGCCCGACAAGAACAATAAATTTCCCGTAATGACGATTGGCCGGTACACGCCTCCCGGGGGAGGGGCCGGGGGTAACACCAATCCCAATTCTTTTAATTTTCCTTCTGCAGACATGTTTTTCTTGGTTTGTTAACGTTGTTTATACAAATAAATCCAGTAGCAATACCCCGCCAAGACCGATCACGGCCACCGCCGTTTCCAATAAGGTCCAGCTGAGAAAGGTCTGTTTGATACTGAGATTAAAATATTCCTTCACCAGCCAAAATCCCCCATCGTTGACGTGGGAAAAGATAAGGCTACCGGTGCCAATGGCCAACACCATCAAATTAGCATCTACCCCACCCCCGGCAACCAAAGGTGAACTGATACCGGCAGCAGTCAAAGCAGCCACCGTGGCAGAACCTACTGAAATGCGTATCATAGCAGCGATCAACCAACCCAGCAGGAGGGGATTGACCGGCAGTTGTTGCAGGGATGCTCCGATTTGGGCACTTACACCACTATCCATCAACACCTCCTTATAGGCCCCTGCACCGGCAACAATCAACAAAATCAACGCGATGTCCTTCACGGCGGTGCCGTATCCTTCCATGATACTACCCATGCCTTGCCCCCTTCTTAGTCCCAGGCTGTAGGTGGCCCATACGAGTGACAGCAACATGACCACGTTAGGGTCGCTGAAAAATACGATCCAGCCATAGGCAGCGTGCTCCTCGGGAAAATTCAACCCAAGTAGCGACAAGGCGATCAATAGAAAAACCGGCAACAAAGCTGTGAATAAGCTATTCAACAATCCGGGCAGCTGCTCAATTGGTTTTGGTTCCGCGCTAAAAGCCGCCAACGGCTTCACCTGAATGGTGCGGAAAAAGGGTAATTTTCCCAAAAAAGGCCCTGCCAAAATTACCGTTGGCACCGCCAAAGTCAATCCATAAATCAGGGTAGTCCCCATATGCGCGTCGAATTGAGCGACAAGGGCTACCGGTGCGGGATGCGGTGGTAAAAGACCGTGTGTGACCGAGAGCGCTGCCAGCATGGGAATTCCCACTACCATCACCGGAATCTTGTACTGATTGGAGACCGCGAATACCAATGGAATCAACAAAACAAAGCCCACATTGAAAAACAAGGGGATGCCCACAATAAATGCAGTCAATGCAATGGACCACTGCAATCTCCGCTCTCCAAAGCTTTCGGTAAGGAACAAGGCTATCCGCTGTGCAGCGCCGCTATCTGCCACTACTTTTCCTAACATGGCCCCCAACACGATTACGATCACCAAGGCGCCCATGAGACTTCCTATTCCCCGTTGAATGGAACCAGAGATGGATTCCAGGGGAATGCCCAGAAATAGGCCAGCTGCGATGGATGTCAGAAGAAAAGCGATAAATGGCTCTACTTTCATCCAGACAATCAGCCCAACCAAAAACAAGATACTTACACCTACAACAAAAAAGGTCATCGTGGAATGGAAATGAAACCAAAAAATACAGCATATTCCGTTGAATGCCTATTCTGACCCAAAAAACTTAAAAAAAATGTTCCGGACGGTCAGGAGCTTCGACGGTCATTACCCGATTTTCAGATCGAAAGACAAGGAACAGCCAACTGGGTGGACAGGGCCGCAACGCAAAAAACTACACCAACGAAGCCAGCGACCACCAGGCCCTGCCGCAAGTTGCCTGCTTGCCTTGGTAGTATCCCAGAATGTCAAATGACTCGAATCAATGGTTGCTTTTTTGCCATTTGAACGTATGCGTTTTGCCCTTCCCGGTCAGTTGGATCAGGTAGTTACCCCTGGGAAGGTGTAGCAGCTTGTCTTCCAGAACATCCGGCTCAAAGTCCCCCGTAAAAAATTGGGAATGTATTCCAACCCCTTTCATGTTCCAGATCCTGACGGCAGCTATTTCATGGGAAGCCCAGGAACCCAGCCGTAGGTGGAGGGAGCCCGAAACATGTGGATTGGGAAATAGTTTTGGCGCATTTTCAGCAAAAGCCGGATGGTCGACCCGAATCACCGGACTATACCCTAGCTCCCCGCTTTCCGTTTTTGCAAGAATCTGGTAATACCAAAAGGGTACCTCTGCCGGATATTGATCGTCTTCAAACCGGGCCGGTCCAATCCCTTGAACAGCGTCAAGGCTCCCTATAGGCACAAACTCTAGCCCTTCTCCCATAGCACGGGTAATGGTGTAAAAAACACCCTCTTTGGAGCTCGTATGCCAGGTCAACCAGACACTGCTTCCCTGAAGCCAGCCCGTTAATCCTTCCCATTCCAGTGGCAATACACTCAAGGGACTAATGCTTCCCACGGTCAACAAGCTGTTCTGGGCTGCCTGGAAGCTAAAAGACCTGCCCGCCCACAGCCAGCCATGTCTTTCCTCGGCAGGCAGGTGCTGCCCGATGGCAGGGGCTCCGTCTGCTACCAGCCTCAGATGCTGCATGTCCTGTACGGCCAGATCCTCGGCACTTACCCAGGCCACCACCTGCCCGGGGTCGCCACCGCTTGTGCCAATTGAGAAAAAACTATTCAGATGGTACACTACCGTCTCTCCTTCGTCCGAAAACCCGGGATCGTAGGTAACACCCGTTGCTTCCAGGTACCGAAGCACCAGTGCTTGACCGGCGCTGGACAAACTTCCCTCCAACAGAAAATGCCGGGGAGCCTCCAGCCATTGGTCGTAAAAGGGAAACCGCGCATTCGTGGCCGTCAGGGATACGGGCAGGTTTTCGTAAGTGAGTTCACCCAGGTTAAGCCAATTCCCGCCCGAATAGGAATACGTTCCTGTCGGCCCAAAATCCAGAATCAAATCGTTTTGTTGAAAATCAAGGTCTCCGCTCACCTGATCCAACCTATCCCGTATGGTAAGATCGTTCTTTACCAGCACCGTACCGGCCAGTTTATCTACCAGCAAGCCGGATACCACCAAAGAAGGCAAGTCCAATTCCTGATCGGCAGGCCCTATCAATTCCAGCCGGCTACCCGAGGCAACGACAGGCCCGCCCGAAAGAACCACAAAATCACCCCGAACGGCTACCTGGGCAGGCAGGAGTTTCGTGGCAGCGCCCTGCAGGTACAAGTGGTTGTACACAAAATCCTCCTGAGAAGCAGGCAAGGAGGATTGTAAAAACTGCTGGGACACATCTTCAGAGGCATAGGAGACATTTCCATCCAGAACCACGTTCACTGCGTCGATCACAGGTTCCTGCCCCAGCAGTACCAGATTGGCCCCCTCTTCAAGAACAAACGAACTGGCCGGTTTCGACTCCGTTCTTCGCAGGATCTGTGCAAAGTCCTTGCTGCCTTCCGAAACCAAGGTAGCACCCGAGGCGATGCGCAGCTCGCCAAAATCCTCGGTACCAAAGACTGCAGTGGCGGTAAAGGAAAAGGTAGAAGTGGCCGGCAGTCCATTGGTATTGACGGTTTGCCGTACGGTTCCGGTTTGAATCAAAAAACTGCTGGCCTTAAACACGGCATTGACCGACAATACTTCCCCGGATCTGGATTGAATACCACGCTAAACCGGCTACCCAGGTTCTGCCCACTCCAGGAAGTCCGGTCAACAACGGTTCGCGAACCACCTTTGAACACAATACGACCGGTTTCGGGATAAATCCAGTCGTCTCCCAGCCAGGCACTGCCGAACAGCACATAGTCGCCATTTCCATCCACGTCGAAACTGTGAAGACTCCCGTAAACATCCAGGTCGTATGCCTGCAAATTCAATTTTTTTCCCGCATTGGCTGCACCAAATAAATAGAGGTTTCTGACTTCCTGATTTTGGGTGAGTTGAATCTCGTGGCCTTGCAACACAAAGACATCGTGGTCCTGACCGGGAGGCGCAGCGGCTGCCATCCAGTTAGTGCCATCAAAGACTTCCCAGGCCCCGGCATCGGCCCAATTCCCCAGGGGAAGAAGCGTCCGGTAGCTATCGGTGGTCAGCGCAATCTGCCCGGCGCCAGTGAAAAAAAAGCCTACCCATAAGCAGAACGTGCAGAACACACGCAAATGGCAGAAATCCCGAAAGAAAATGTAAGGTTTCATGGTATAAAAAATATCCACAATAAAAATTAAGCGATACTAAAATAATACGATTCCCCGAAAATCCAAAGAATGTACTACTGATTTTTTTATAGGAAATTCATTTTTTTCGATAGAAAGGGTCGGACTGCGAACAGGAGCCGTCAGGAATGATTTGGCGAAAGAATTGCCGGATAACTGAATTTATCCCGTAAATTTGCGTTGCTAATCCAGGTACTCGTCCCAACATTCGCCATTTTCCATGAAAGGTTCTTTGTGTTTTCCACTTTCCAAACGGGTTTTGTTTTTCGGACTCATGCTTATTTTCGGACTGTTGGCAGTTCCCGAAAGTCCTGCGCAACAATACAAGATTAGCTTGCTTACCTGCGATCCCGGGGACGAGTTGTATTCCACATTCGGACACAGTGCGCTTCGGGTACGAGAAATGGATTCGGGCAGGGACCTGGTGTTTAATTATGGAACCTTTGATTTCAATACCTCCTTTTTTTACCTGAAATTTATTCGGAGGACCCTGGACTACCAGTTATCCCTGACAACTACCGAAAACTTTTTGTACGAGTACAACTATTTCAAACGCAGTGTGCGTGAGCAGGAACTGGCCCTCTCGCAAGATCAGGCCCGGGCCGTGGTGGCATTTCTGCAAGAAAACTACCGGCCGGAGAACCGAAAATACCGGTATGACTTTTTTTTCGACAATTGCTCTACCCGAATTCGTGACCTTTTTGAAGCCGTCCTGGGTCCATCCTTACAATGGAACCATACCGGAAGTGCTCCGGAAAAATCCTTCCGAGACATGATTGACGAATACGTGTATCCGATGCCCTGGTCCGATCTGGGTATAGACCTCGCGCTGGGGGCCGTTATCGACCGGACAGCCAGGGAAGAGGAGAAATTGTTTTTACCGGATTACCTGGAAGCCGCCTTCGACCGGGCGACCCTGATTGGAGATGGACCCGAACAAACCCTGGTTGGGCAAACAAAGACCATTTACGATTTTCCTGAACGGGTTCATTCAGGATTCGATTTCTCCAGTCCTTACCTCGTATTTTGGACCCTTGCGATTTTTGTTGGCGCGATTACTTTTTTTGGTTTCAGGAAAAAAAGACTTTATATAGGTGTGGATGCAGGTATTTTCACGGTTTTCGGTTTACTTGGTCTATTGTTGGTGTTTCTATGGTTTTTCACCGAACACCCCCAGACGAAAAACAATTGGAACCTATTCTGGGCATTTCCCCTGCACCTACTTTTGGCATGGCGTCTTGTCAAAAATCCGCTTTCCCCGATGGTAAAAAAATTCTTGTTGGGCGCCATGATTTTGATAGATTTGGCCCTTGTGATCTGGATTCTGGGGCTTCAGTCCTTTCATCCAAGTATCTTACCCCTTCTGCTACTCGTATTATTGCGAACGAATTTCCTGTATTATAATCTCAACGCTTTCAATAATCTGAATAAAAGGAGATAATCCGGAAAACTATTCACTACCTGTCCGGCGTTGTAATGAAATAAATTAAAATTGTATGGATTTTAATATAATTTCCGATTACCAACCCACCGGCGACCAACCGAACGCGATCAAAAGCCTGGTCCGCGGGGTCAACGAAGGGGAACCAGCTCAGGTACTTTTGGGGGTAACGGGTTCTGGAAAAACCTTTTCGATCGCAAACGTGATTCAGGAAGTCCAAAAGCCCACGCTGGTGCTAAGCCACAACAAAACCCTGGCAGCACAGCTTTACGGCGAATTCAAGCAGTTTTTCCCTAACAACGCCGTAGAGTATTTCATCAGCTACTACGATTACTACCAACCCGAAGCATTTATCCCCACGAGTGGTACGTACATCGAAAAGGACCTTTCCATCAATGAAGAAATCGAAAAGTTACGGTTATCTGCCACCTCAGCGCTTTTATCCGGCAGAAGAGATGTAATCGTGGTAGCCTCGGTTTCATGTATTTACGGCATCGGGAACCCCGAGGAATTCGGCAAGAACGTCATTAAAATTCAGGAGGGAGACCGAATACCCCGAAACCAATTTCTTTTCAAACTGGTAGAGGTCCTCTACAGTCGGACGACTGGCGAATTTACGCGGGGTACCTTTCGGGTAAAAGGAGACACGGTCGATATATTCGTGGCATACGGTGATTTTGCCTACCGCATTTTCTTTTGGGGAGATGAAATCGAAGCCATACAGCGGGTAGATCCCGAAACAGGGAAAAAAATTTCCGACGAAAAAATCATCACCATTTTTCCTGCAAATTTATTTGTTACGGGAAGGGATGTGATCGATACGGCCATTCACGAAATTCAGGACGACCTGGTCGCGCAGGTTGGTTTTTTTGAGCAAGACCGGAAGCTAATGGAGGCAAAACGACTGAAGGAACGCACCGAATTTGACCTGGAAATGATCCGGGAATTGGGGTATTGCTCGGGGGTAGAAAACTACTCCAGGTACTTTGACCGTCGACAGCCGGGCACCCGCCCCTTCTGTTTATTGGATTATTTTCCGGATGACTTTCTGATGGTAATCGACGAGAGCCACGTCACACTACCCCAGGTACGAGCCATGTGGGGAGGGGATCGCTCGAGAAAAATTAACCTGGTAGATTTCGGTTTCCGACTGCCCTCTGCACTGGACAACCGGCCATTGAAATTCGACGAATTTGAGTCCCTGACCAATCAGGTGATTTACGTGAGCGCTACCCCGGCAGATTACGAATTAACCAAATCAGAGGGAGTAGTGGTGGAACAAATCATCCGTCCCACCGGGCTTTTAGACCCAGAGATCGAAGTTCGGCCCAGCGGCAACCAGATCGAACGATCTATTGGAAGAGATCGACCAAACGATAAAGAAGGGCTTCCGCGTTTTGGTAACGACGCTTACCAAACGAATGGCCGAGGAACTTGATAAATACCTGGCCAAAATCGGAGTGAAATCCCGGTACATTCACTCGGAGGTAAAACCCTTGGACCGGGTAGAAATATTACGTGAGCTTCGCCTTGGTGTTTTCGATGTGCTTGTGGGAGTAAACCTCCTGCGAGAGGGCTTGGATTTACCGGAGGTAGCGCTTGTTGCGATCCTGGATGCAGACAAGGAAGGCTTCTTACGAAACGAGCGAAGCCTGGTGCAAACGATTGGTCGGGCAGCCCGGAATTCCGAGGGCAGGGTGATCATGTATGCAGATAAGGTGACGGAAAGCATGCAATCCGCCATAGACGAAACCAACCGACGACGAGCGAAGCAGAAGGAATACAACGAAGCGCATGGAATCACTCCGACAACCGTCATTAAATCCCGGGATCGAATCATGGGACAAACAAAAGTGGCCGATAGCAAGCGAAATGCGAAAGTCTACGTAGAAAACAATCCGGAAGAGGTGGATGTCGCGGCGGACCCGGTAATCCAATATTTAAGTAGGGAAAAGCTGGAAAAACTCATTAAGCAAACGCAAAAACGGATGGAAGCCGCTGCAAAAGAGCTTAATTTTATGGAAGCTGCGCGCCTCCGCGACGAGTGGATGGGCTTACAAAAGCGGTTGGAAACCTTAAATGGAGGTGCGGCATGAAAAAATGGGGAATATTGTTGCTTTTCCTGGGCACGGTATACCTGGGCAGGGGCGAGGTGCAGGCCCAGCAGGCTGGAGGAAGCTTTTTGGTCAGCGGGGGCTTGGATTTGATCCGAACCGATTTGGATCAGGTCTTGGAGCGGGCCCAATTTGGTTTGGAAGTAAATTATTTTTACCTACATCAGCTGTCTTTTTCCGGAGGCTATGAGCACAACCTTGACCGACCCAATCACATGACGATAGGGATGCGCTGGTACCCGATTGAACCGGTGTTTCTCCGGGCCCGGGCACTGGTAGGTAATCAGGCCGACCTGGGTGTTGGCATGGGATACACGTATAACCTTACCTACCGGTTCCGACTGGAGACCATGGCCGACTATTACGTTCAGGGAAATGCCTTGGGGGCACGAATAGCCATTGCTGTACTACTAAATTAAACGAAATGACACTTCGGGATATTGGGAAAATCGCACAAAAGGGAGAAGGTTTGCACGTGGAGTTTAAGAAGAAAGCAGCCCACCCGGAAAAAATCGTCAAAGAAATCGTTGCTTTGGCCAATACCGAAGGAGGACATTTGCTACTGGGCGTGGATGACGATGGTACGCTGAGCGGGCAACGCTACATCGAGGAGGAGGTCTACGCCATGGATAAAGCCATTAGGGAGTTGATTTCTCCCGTCATTTCGCTCAAAAAACACGTCATTTCCCTTTCTGCGAAAAAAGGATTGGCTGTTTACGAAATCAAAAAGAGCAACCTGGCGCCCCATTTCATATGGGAAAACAACCGCAAAAAGGCCTACGTGCGGGTGGCGGATAAAAGCATACAGGCCAGTCGGGAAATGTGGGAAATCATGAAGCGAAAGCGGCGAGAAGAAGACATTGTCTTCAAATACGGTAAAAAAGAGGAACTCTTGATGAAAGCCCTTGCCTCACGCCCACACATCACCCTGAAAGAATACGTGGCACTAGCCAAAATACCGATTTATATCGCCTCCCGAACACTGGTGAAATTGGTGTTGGCCAATGTCATCGAAGTAATCCCAAGAGAATCGGAAGATCGGTTTGTGCCTAAATATCCCTTTCACTAGCCAACCAATCCACCGCATCCCGTATCAGATCGGGTTCAAATCCTCTGAATGCCAGAAATCGAGTAACCTTTGCCTTTTTCTTGTACAAATCCGGCTCCCGGGTTAACTTCCACTTTCTATCCGCCAGGAAACGCAAGGTATCGAGATACTCTTCCCCATCAATGGCGTCAATCGCCTCTTGAATCAATGGATTGGGTAATTCTCGCATTTTCAATTCCTGTCGTATCCGCACCTTGCCCCACTTTTTCAATCCAAACTTGCCCCGTACAAAACTATCTGCGAATCGATGCTCGTTTAGGAAATCCTGCTCCCGCAATTTGGAAATAATCCTATCGGCTTCGGTAGGTGCCAACCCCCACTCTTCCAACCTGTTTCTTACCTCCATCTCGCAGCGCTCCTGATAGGCACAAAAGGAAGAGATTTTCTTTTGCGCCTGCGCAAAGCCCACTTTCTTTTTTGTGCCGGAAACCGAATTTTCTTTTTCTGGAATTGACATTTTACGTAATTTTAGACTTTGGTTTATCAACGGGATAATCCTGACCAAATATATAAATCTTAACTAATATATCATGCGAAAAAAAATAGTTGCTGGTAACTGGAAAATGAATTGTTTGCAGGAGGAAGGACAAAAGCTTACTTCAGAGATTGTACATATGATCAAAGATGAACCCACCGCTGGAGTGACCGTAGTGCTAAACCCACCGTTTGTACACCTTCAGGCGGTAGGGCGGTTGCTTGCAGGTGTGGATCAACTGTACCTGGGGGCCCAAAATTGTTCCGATAAAGCTTCCGGAGCCTTTACAGGAGAAATTTCGGCCAGCATGTTGGCTTCTTTTGGCGCAAGTTATGTCATTATCGGCCATAGCGAGCGCAGGGAGTATTTCAACGAAACCAATGAGTTACTGACCGAAAAAACCAAACAGGCGTTGGCCAATGAGCTTCACCCCATATTCTGCTGTGGAGAACCGTTGGAAATCAGGGAATCCGAAACTCAGGAGGCCTACGTCAAAGAGCAGCTAACGGCCAGTCTATTTGGTTTTTCAGCGGAGGAACTAAAGAAAATTGTCATCGCATACGAACCCATCTGGGCGATCGGAACCGGAAAAACTGCCTCAGCAGAGCAAGCACAAGAAATGCACGCTGCGATCCGAAACCACCTGGCTGGGAAATACGGGAAATCCGTTGCCAATGAGATTTCCATTCTTTACGGCGGAAGCTGCAAGCCGGACAATGCCAAAGAAATCTTCTCCAAGCCGGACGTAGACGGGGGGTTGATTGGCGGCGCCTCCTTGAAATCCAGAGATTTCGTGGACATCGTTAAGTCCTTTTGATTCTACTACTACCTGCTTTGACACCCGGGCCGTACTTGCCCGGGTTATTTTTATTACCTACCTCAACAAACCCTTTCTGAAGTGGAATACCTGGAGTTTAAAATCAGCTGTGCACCAGATTACACCGATATTTTGATTGCCGAAATGGCCGGCATCGGTTTTGACTCTTTTTTGGAAACAGCGACGGGTTTCGAAGCCTGCATTTTACCGGATGCATTGGACGCGACCTTGTGGGAATCGTTGCTCCAACGCTACCGGGAAGCAGCGGAACTTCGCCTGCAAGAACGTACCCTTGCCAAAATCAATTGGAACGAAGTTTGGGAAAAGAATTACGACCCCATCGAAATACAGAACAAAGTGTACGTACGGGCGACCTTTCACCCGGGTAAACCAGCCGATTTCCATCACGAAATCATCATCAATCCGAAGATGTCCTTTGGGACCGGACACCATGCCACCACGTACCTCATGTTGGCCTGGTTACTGGAAATGGAGCTGGCTGGCAAAAAAGTGATCGACGCCGGCTCAGGGACGGGCATTTTAGCGATCATGGCAAAACAACGCGGCGCTGCAGAAATCGTTGCTTTCGATATAGACGAGTGGAGCGTAGAAAATGGAAATGAAAACTTTGAACTAAACGGGTACTCCGAATTGCGCATGCAAACAGGCACGATCCAATCGGTGAACCCGGCAGGGACCTACGACTTGGTCATGGCCAACATCAACAAAAACGTATTGCTGGAGGAGATGCCCGCCTATGCCGCCAAGCTACCCAAGGGAGGACAATTGCTTGTAAGTGGGTTTTACGACGATGACGGGAACGCCCTTCGAGCCGAAGCCCGCAAACACCGGTTGAGCGAAATTGGACAAAAAACCCGTAGCGACTGGGCCGCATTGTTATTTTCAAAAACCCAGTGATTGGCTTTTCAGGCCACTACCGTACCCGGGTATAATAGATTTTTAGTTTAATAGCATCCTTATTCACCCGGTATTCCCGCAGCGAACGTTTAAACGAATCGAAGTTCACCGGCCCCCTTTCCGTACTGGGGGTGTTTGGGTATAAAAACAGATCGGTTCGTACCAGATCCGAGCGGTAGAGGGCATTTACATAGGACGTGACTTGATTGGCATAAATCCGGGTTTCGGTATTGAACGCCAATCCTGTCTGATTATTGGTCGTAGGAACCACATTACCTTGCGGATCGAGACCGGTATGCCCCTGTCCTTCTGCCTGCACAGCTACTTCTGCGCCGTCAAACCGGCGGTAAATTTCATTGTCTTCCGTGGCAAAATACATGACAAAGGTACTGAAAGGCCGCATGAATTCCGGATATTCCTCGATGGGCCCCACTTCGAGCATGATCTGATTGAAGGTAACGTTTTCCAGGGTGTCCAAAAACTCGTGCAGGGGATTCATGTCCACCTTCACCATCAGTCCCAGGCCGGATTTTCCGCCCAGCAGCGCTCCCGGCACATCGTATGCCACTCCCCTTTCCTGAATACCTGCAATAGGCGTATTTTGCCGGTCGCTTACGATTCCATTAAAATGCCTGGATTGGATGGTATTGATCGGATAGGTCAGCGACACCGTATCCCCCTCGTAATGGTAATACAGAATAAACCCGGTACCGCTTCCCACACCCACGGATAGTGAGGTATTTTGCGCCGGATCACCTGTGATGGCTATTCCTGGAAAGTATTCACGAAATGCAAAAATATCCTCAAAAACCGGATCGTTGGTGGTAAGTTTTTCAAAAAGCTCGGAGGAAAGCTCGGGGGAGACATCCATCCGCAGCCGGTTTACTGTATCCGGTTGAAGCAGGAAGGAGCCCGAAGCGATCACTTCGTCTTCATCAAATGCGAGCCTGTTGAAATTGTAATACGCAGTATCCAGAATGGGTTCGGTAAGGCGATGCACCCGGAAGGATTTTTCTTCGTCGAAATTTTCCCCGATCAGATCGATCACATTCAACGAAAAAACTGCAGAATCAAATATAGCGTCCGTTTGGGGAGGAACACCGGTGGGGTTAAAGGAAAGCCGGCTGTACCCAATGGACTGGGTGGTACCAAAGTAGTCACTTTGGTCACCGCCTACCAGAAGCCGACCCTCGCTGGTGGTGTTGAAAGAATCGGCTAGCACCATATACGAAGATAGGGGTATCTCTTCGTAGAATACCCCTATCTGGTTGGAACCTGGATCGAGCACCAATCCGATCTCGGATGGGTCCGAACAAGCACTAGCGAAAATAAGCGTGGTAAATAAAAATACAGGGACTTTAGCCAGCCAGGTCCGTGTAGATATTGTAGTAACTTTCAAAAAGCTGGTCTTCTTCTTCACTATTAATTTCAAACTGCTTGTCTTTTGATGATTCTTGTATCATGGCTGTCAGGCTTTCGGAAATGTCCTCGCCCTTAACAACGACGTCTGCGTACTCCATGCCCAATTTTAGAAATCCTTCGTAGTCTTTGGATTTCAATGGGGCGAGCAACTGATCGTCGATGTCCACCATCTTAATTTTCTCAAATAAATCGTCCCCAAATTTATGACTAAATCCGTTATTATATATGGCGAACACGGATTTTGTTTCTTTGAACAACGGTTCGTTTTTATACGTGGTTTTCAGGTACAAGGGTATCAGGCTCGTCATCCAATCGTTGCAATGCACCACATCCGGCGCCCATCCCAATTTCTTAACGGTCTCCAGAACACCTTTGCAGAAGAAGATAGCCCTTTCGTCGTTGTCTTCGTAAAACTTGTCCTGCTTATCGAAAAAAACGCTTTTCCGCTGAAAATAGTCTTCGTTGTCAATGAAATAAACCTGAAGTTTGGCATTTGGTATGGAAGCCACCTTGATAATCAACGGTTTTTCTTCTTCTCCTACGGAAATATTGATTCCGGAAAGCCTAACTACCTCATGCAATCGATTCTTTCTCTCGTTAATTACTCCAAACCTGGGTACTAAAATTCGGATTTCCATACCTTTCTCCTGCATCGCCTGCGGCAGCGCCCGAACAAAATTAGCTACTTCTGAGGTTTGGAGAAAGGGATTGATTTCGCTTGCTACGTAAAGAATACGAAGTTTAGACATAACTTGTGTGTTTTGTTAAGGGATATAACGGGACTACAAATTTACAAAAAAATACAGGAAATCCCATTGTTTTTCTTCAGAATAATATACTTTTGCACCTATTTTCCTAAACCATCGGAACGAAGTACTTGGAAAAATTTGAGACCATACCCGCCGTAAGAAGCTATTTAAAAAGAGAAAGGAGCCGCGGAAAATCCATCGGGTTGGTTCCGACCATGGGAGCACTTCATCGGGGCCATATGGAACTGATCCGCCGATCAAAAGAACATACGGACCTCACCGCTGTCTCGCTATTTGTCAACCCAATTCAATTCAACAGCCCGGAAGACCTGGAGAATTACCCCCGTGATCTGCACCGAGACCTAACCTTGCTCTCGCAGGAAGCTGTCGATCTCGTATTCATCCCCAATGAAACAGAAATGTATCCGGAGGCAGTCATCACTGAATTTGATTTCGGCCCCATGGAACAGGTGCTGGAAGGGCAGTTTCGACCCGGACATTTCAACGGAGTAGGCATTGTGGTGTCCAAGTTGTTTCATATCATCCAACCGGATATGGCCTTTTTTGGACAAAAAGACCTGCAGCAAGTCACGCTCATCCGGCGGTTGGTCCGGGACCTTTCCTTTCCCACCACCGTTGTTACGGTTCCGACGGTCCGGGAAACAAACGGCCTTGCCCTCTCCTCCCGTAACCTCCGGCTCTCTGAACAGGGAAGAGATACCGCATCCCTTTTGCATCAAACCTTACTTTTTTGCCAGGCTGAACTAATGAAGGGCGGCGACTGGTTATTCATAAAAAGTCAGGCGATGGATCGGCTCCTTCGTACCGCTTCCATCGAGCCAGAGTACCTGGAATTGGTAGAGCTAAACCGGTTCTCCGTTATGTCAAGCCCCGTTTCGGGACTGCCGCATGCCCTTTGCATTGCCGCGTTTGTTGAGAACATCCGATTGATTGACAATATTGTCATTAGCGAGGAGCAGAATTAACCATTGTCATGCACATCCAACTATTAAAATCGAAAATTCACCGGGTAAAAATCACTCAGGCAGAGCTCCATTACGTAGGGAGCATTACCATAGATGAGGATCTGATGGACGCTGCTCGTATCCTTCCGAACGAAAAAGTACAAATCGTCAACATCAACAACGGAGAGCGCCTGGAAACCTATGCAATCGCCGGAGAAAGAGGCAGCGGTCAGGTTTGCCTGAATGGCCCGGCTGCCCGCAAAGCACAGGTTGGAGACGTGATCATCATCATTACCTATGCCAGCATGGATGTAGACGCGGCCAGGTCGTTCAAACCGATTGTTATTTTCCCAGACGAACAAAACCGGCTGATTTGAAGCAATCGAAAAAAAGGGGAATTCAACTTGGCCTGTCCTTACTTGTCGCTGCTGCGATCTTCTACTTTCTTTACCGGGATGTTGAAAAAGAGGCGTTTGTGTTGGCGCTAAAGGAAACCAGGCTGTTTTGGCTGTTCGCTTCCGTATCCATTGGGATCGTCGGGTACCTGGTCCGGGCATGGCGTTGGAAGCTCCTGATCGCAACCCGCGAAAATTTTTCGATTACCACCGCGCCCATATTTTGGGCGCTCATGCTGGGCTACCTGGTCAACCTGCTTCTTCCGAGAGCGGGAGAACTGGCCCGTTGCGGGGCCGTGAATCGCGTCTATCCGGTACCTACCGGGAAATTGCTCGGAACCGTCGTGCTCGAACGAACCATTGATATGGCATTCATGCTCCTGCTTGTTGCCTTAGCCCTGGTATCTCAAGGAGCGGTTTTTTCGGAATTACTTGGAATGTTGGTCTCTTTTTCCTCGCTGAATCAATTTATCGAGAAGTACCTTGTCCTGGGACTCGTCCTGGGGATCGGATTGCTGTCCATGCTTTACCTGGCCTACCGAAAAGTAAAAAACCGTCAGTGGATGGGGAAAATCAGACAGTTTTTCCGCCAATTTGTCAGTGGCCTGGAAACGGTGGTACAGATGAAAAACCAATGGGCTTTCTGGATAGCTTCTTTGTGCATTTGGATTATCTATTTCCTGATGATGTATTGGATCGCTTTTGCAATGCCTGCTACCAGTTCATTATCAGTGGGTTCTATATTGATGGTATTGGTTATGGGGAGCATTGGAATGGTGGCCCCGGTACAGGGAGGCATCGGAACCTTTCACGCCCTTGTTGCTTTTATCTTACTATTTTACGGAATTTCGGAGGAGCAGGGCAAGATTTTTGCGCTGGTGGTACATGCCTCGCAGATGGTGACGATTCTGCTGCTGGGGGGTATGGGGCTCGTCTATTTTCTGGTTGTGGGAAAAAGTAACCTTCGCCAGGAAGATCACGTTAATTAGCAAAAAAAATTAATCTAATAAAGCAATGGGAATTATACTAATTGTAGTGGTTTTCGGAATCTTGGGGTACGTTGTCAGCAACAAACTCAAAAGCAAATTCAGAAAATACTCGCAGACATCGCTTCGGGCGAATCTGTCCGGGAAGGAAATAGCTGAGTTGATGCTTGCAGATCATAACATCCACCACGTTCGGGTAAATTGTGTGGAAGGTCAGTTATCCGACCATTATAACCCGATGAATAAAACGGTCAATCTAAGTCCGGACGTGTATTACGGGAGAAATGCTGCGGCCACGGCCGTGGCTGCCCATGAGTGCGGCCATGCCGTTCAGCACGCACAATCGTACGCCTGGCTACAGTTGCGCTCGGCGATGGTACCGATACAGAATGTAAGCGGTAAAATCCTTAATTTCGTCCTGCTTGCTTCCTTGTTTGGAGGGATCGCCCTGTTTGGACTGCCTTACGAAGCGGTTGGGGTAGTGGTCGTTGGGGCCTACAGCGTGTTGACATTATTCAGCGTGGTTACTCTTCCCGTGGAATTTGATGCCAGCAGGCGGGCATTGGCCTGGGTACAGGAGCGAAACATCGTAACTCCTCAGGAATACGGCATGTCGAAGGACGCCTTAAAATGGGCCGCCATGACCTATGTAGTCGCTGCGCTCGCTTCGTTGGCTACCCTGGCGTATTACCTATTGATCTTTTTTGGAAATCGTGAATAAGACAAACGGTTACCTAAAGCACTATCAGGAAAGGGGCAGCAATTGCCCCTTTTTTTGTTTCCACAAAAATCAGCCTTTGACCGCTGTACCTCTTTCCCTCATAGGATGGTACCCAGGGCCGCTCGGCCGAAAAGGCAGCAGGAAGGCTTGTTTTCTACCTGGTACTGGCAAGCCGGACCAGTGGAAACGAATGCCCGCCGCCGCAGACCGAAACCGGCCAAAAAGCGAATAAATATGCCCGGGCCCCCAAACGGAAGCCTATCCAGGATGCTTTGACTACGGGCGTCGTCCCTTCGATTGGTCATGGACTTACCCGGGTAGCCATTCGAAAAATTCAAAAAATAGTTATATCCAGAAATCTTTTTAGCTAATTGTATAAGCTGTGGATATTTAAAAATATATATTAATTTTCATATCAGAATTTAGTTTATTCTAATTTTTTATCTATAATTGTCCTAACAAATCAGAAAAAAAATATACTTTTACAAAAATAAACCTAAAGGAACTGATCATGGAATATTACAATAAGGTAATTGAGTCGGTTGGGGTGCGGTACGTGAAAGGGAATAACTTCAAAATAGAGCGGCCTGTAACCATCACTGACTATACGGATTCTGAAAATACAGCGATCCTTCTCCACAGAGGATCGCTCAATTTTGGCGAGGAGCAAGAATCTGTAAACGAGGGAGAAATACTTTTTATTCCCGCCGGAAGATCTACCCGTGTTTCCTTTGGTACCGTAACCAAGCGGAATGAGACCGCTAACGAAACTTTTTTAGAAAACAAGAAAAAATACTTACAGACAATTAGCTTTAAGGATATAAAAAATCTGGAGGACGATTGCATTACCTCGGTTACCTTCGAGGCCAAAGTATTCGATGTAGTAAATTTCTTCAACTCGCTCGGGATACCCGCATTCGTGATTCGGTTTAACGACCGGATTGCCTCTATTCTGGAGGATGTAGTCAAGGAATCGGAACAAAGCACTCCGGGAAAAGAACGGGTGATCAAATTGTACACCGAGCTCTTGGTGGTGGAATTGGTTCGGCATATCCTTAAAAACAGGCTCTTTGTGGAGGAGCTTTCCACCAACAGTACCTATTTCAAAGATCCCCGGCTCATCGACATGTTCAATTACATTAAAAAGAACATTGGGGGAGATTTGTCTAACAAAGTTCTGGCAAAAGTCGCCAATGTGTCGGAAGATTACGTAGGGCAGTATTTCAAAATGCTCACCGGGATCAACCCCCAGGATTACATCGAATACCAGCGGATGGAAGCAGCAGTAGAATTGCTCCGAACCACTAAGAAAAGTATCCGGGATATCGGAAAAGAAGTGGGGTATAAAGACACCGCTTATTTCTGTCGCCGATTTAAAATGATGTATGGGCTACCCGCTGGTAAAATGCGGCGACGGGAATCCCTAATTAACGTTCAGTGAGGCGTTAAAACACCGCAAGTACTGATATACCTCGGCTACCAGGCCGGGGTTTTTTTCTGCCCCGTTTCCGATCACCACCAAATCCGCCCCCGCATCCCACGCACGCTGTGCCCGGGAAACGGAATCAATGCCCCCGCCGACGATCAAAGGTCCGTCCACCGCTGTTCGAACCGCCTGAATCATCTTCTCCGGAACCGGCAGCCGGGCACCGCTACCGGCATCCAAATAAAACAACGAAAGCCCTAGAAACTTTCCCGCCAGGGCTGTAGCCGCTGCCAAATCCGGCTTGTCGCGTGGGAGCGGCAGGGTTTGGCTAATGTATTCGACACTGGTAGATCGTTCTCCGTCCACGAGCATGTATCCGGTGGATAGAATTTCCAAATCGGTCTCCGCAAGGGTTGGCGCAGCCAATACTTGCTGTCCGATCAACCACTCCGGGTTTCTCCCGGAAATTAGTGATAAAAACAAGATGGCGTCCGCTTCTGCGGAAACCTGCTGGAAACTACCCGGAAATAGAACCACAGGGATTCGGTTTTGAGAAATTCGTTTTACTTCACGAACACAGGTTAAAAAATTTTCCGGATGGACCAAACTGCCCCCTACAAAAAAGAAATCCAGTGGAAAACCGGCGCATCGATCGGCCAAATCCATCCAGGCCTGCTTGCCTCTGGTCTTTTCCGGGTCAATCAGCCAGGCGAGGCTTTTTCTACCTTCCCGACTTCTTTGAAAAAGCAACGCTTTCAACTCATTCTTCCGACTCATCCGTATCCGCTTTTGCTACATTTGCAATCAGTCTTTCTACAAGCCTGGCTTTTCCATAGTCGAAAGCCATCCACAGCAAACGGTTACCGATCGTGCGGAAAAACGAATAACCTTTTTTCTTTTTCGCTTTCTTTTTTTCCTGCTTGCCATTTTTCACGCTCTTACTGCCCCGACTGGAGAGTAGCCGTACAGAACCCACCGCCAGGAGCCCACCCAATAAGGCCATTCCACCCACTTTGAGGTATATTTGGGAATCTTCTTTGAAAAGCTCCAGCTGCTTCTGTAGCGTCTGTTCCAGCTCTTCCGCCTGCTGTTTTAATTCCTGATCCATCTTCAATCCTTTCGATTCCTGAATAAAAAAACGTATTTGGAAAGCGTATTTTTCAATACCCGCTGAAAAAAAGCGGTGTTTTTTAATAAATACAAAAGGAAAAACAACAACAAGTAAATTCCCGTCAGTAGCAAAAAGCCTACCGAACTACTCCCATACAGTTCGCTGAAATAGAAAGCCAATGAAATACTCCCGAAAAGCAAAATGAAGGAGGCGGTCAATACCATCAGTACCAACATCCCCAATCTGGCTACCAAACCACTAATCTCATCAGCGATTTCCGACTTAAGGAGTTTGAACCGTACTTCAATTAATTTCTTTAAGGTAGAAATGATTTCCATCATGTTGAGTTACGTGTAAAGGTTCACTTAAACGAATCAAGATACTACTTTTTCCAACAAAAACCTTGCTCGCGACAGGTAACTTGGCCGGCTATTTCTCGACGAAAGCCCCAAATTCAACAGAAATCGGGGAGAAGACTAGTCCCGATTGGATGGCTGCTCCGAGAACTCTTACCTAAGGCTGGATGTTATCTGACCGATACGTACGTTAGACGAAGTCCGTTATAGGAACCAATATTGATAAAATACAACCATGACGATCGAAATTTGGAGTGATATTGTTTGTCCTTTTTGTTATTTGGGAAAAAGGAAATTGGAAAAGGCATTGGAAACCTTTGATGCCGATGTACCCATTACCATTATTTACAAGAGTTTTCAATTGATGCCGGATATCCAGACCCAACCCGGGCTTTCCATTAACGAATTTTTGGCAAGAGAAAAAGGGATAAGCCCGGAACAAGCCCGGGAAATGAACGAATACGTCACAAAACAGGCCCACAGCCTGGGCCTGGACTACCAGCTGGATCGTGCCGTGGTGGCCAATACCTTCCGGGCACATCGGCTGCTACACCATGCAAACAGCCAGGGACTGCAGTCGGAAACCAAAGAACGACTCCTGCGGGCGTATTTTACGGAAGGAAAGAATATCGATGACAACGCTACCCTATTGGCGCTTGCCGATGAAATTGGACTCACAGAGGTCCAACAGGTATTGGATAGCGACGACTATGCGATGGAGGTCCGTGCGGACCAATGGGAGGCCAGGCAACTGGGTATAAAAGGGGTTCCCTTTTTTGTATTCAACAGAAAACGGGCGATCAGCGGCGCGAGAGAACTGTCCTTATTCTCAGAAACCCTTTCCCAGGCGTTTTCTGAAGAGAACGGGCAATCGATCAACCGTTGATTCGTTCGTCCCGTCCAGGAAGGATCCAACGGAAAGGCCCGTCAGACTTCCCAAAACGTTTTTTTCCACTAACCCGGTGGACCCTCTCAACCCAGCAGCTTGCTGAATTCGGGAGTAAACGCTCGGCCCTGCAACAAAAAAGAGAAACAAGCGCGGGTAAACTCTTCGAAATTCTTTTAGTTTTACTTGTATGAATAATCAGGCAATCATTATTGGATCGGGCATAGCCGGTCTGGCAGCCAGCATCCGACTGGCAAACAAAGGATATCAGGTTCAGGTATTTGAAGCGAATGCGTACCCCGGTGGCAAGCTTTCGGAAATCAATCTGGACGGGTACCGGTTTGATGCAGGTCCTTCCTTGTTTACTTTACCAGAGCAGGTCGACGAGTTATTCACGCTCTCCGGAAAAAATCCCAGCGATTATTTCAAGTACCAGAAGCTGCCGGTGAATTGTCGCTACTTCTGGGAGGATGGGACACGGATAACCGCCCATGCGGATATCGATGCCTTTGCGAAAGAGGTGCACACCAAACTTGGAGAAAATCCAAAAAACATCCGAAGGGCACTGAACCAATCTTCTTATATATACCGATACCTTTCCCCTCTTTTTATGCAGCGCTCCCTGCACCAGGGCAGTACCTGGTTTAACAAAAACGCTCTCAAAGCCTACCTGCGCCTGGGTAAATTTGGCTTGTTCCAAACCATGCACCGATCGAACAGCAAACAGTTTGACCATCCCAAATTGGTTCAGCTATTCGATCGGTACGCTACGTACAATGGCTCAAACCCGTACCAAACGCCCGCTACCTTAACGATTATTCCCCACCTTGAATTTAATCGAGGCGCCTATTTCCCTGAAGAAGGCATGCATTCCATCACACAAAGCCTTTACTCTCTGGCCAGAGACTTGGGTGTAACGTTCCATTTTAACCAAAAAGTGGAGCGAATCCTCGTCGAAAACAACCGGGCCAAGGGCGTCCTGGTCCAGGGAAAAGTTCACAAAGCCGCTCTATTGGTGAACAACATGGACATGGTCAATGCCTACAAAACGCTCCTAAAAGACCAACGGCAACCAAAACGGCTACTGCAACAACCTAAATCCAGTTCTGCATTGATTTTTTACTGGGGCATTAAAAAAGTATTTCCGGAACTGGACCTGCATAACATTTTTTTCAGCGATGATTACCAGGAGGAATTTGCGTATATTTTTTCAAAAAAATCCATTTATTCGGATCCCACGGTCTACATCAACATCACCTCTGTCTACAAAAAAGACGATGCACCCGAAAACTGCATGAATTGGTTTACGATGATAAATGTCCCAAACAATCAAGGTCAAAATTGGGAAGTGCTCAAGTCCCAGGCCCGGGCAGCAATCATCGGAAAAATCAACCGAATACTGGGCACCGATATCGGCCCCTTGATAGCGGTGGAAGAAGTGCTTGAGCCGATCACCATCGAATCAAAAACTTCTTCCGCCAATGGTGCATTGTATGGGAACAGCTCGAACAATCGTTATGCAGCTTTCTTGCGCCATGCAAATTTCTCTTCGATAGATGGTTTGTATTTCTGTGGTGGCAGCGTGCATCCCGGGGGAGGGATTCCCCTCTGCTTACTTTCGGCGAAAATTACCGCAGGAATGATTCCCGATGCTTAGAAGTCTACCAATACTTTATACGACTCGTACAATCCATACACTTCTCTCACATAGCGTACAGTCACGTGTCCTTTGGCATAGCCACTCTTAACCCAGGGGTCCCGGTAAATTTCGGGTTGGGATTTTTTTTCCAGGTAATAGGCTACGTTTTCCCAACGCCGGGTGTCCTTTCCGTATTTGTATGCCAGCCTCCAGGCATCCTGCACGTGTCCGTGTCCCACGTTATAAGAAGCCAATATAAACTTAATACGCTGTGTATTGTCCGGTACCCGCTCCAACCAGAAGCCGTCCAGGTACCTGAGGTAATTTACCCCTCCCCGCAGACTCTCGTTGGGATTGTTAGGATCCGTAACCCCAAAACGTTGTAGGGTGACCGGCATCAGCTGCAACAAGCCCACCGCTCCTGCGTAGGAAACCGCATTGTGGTTGAAGCGACTTTCCTTGTATACCAGCGCGGCCAGCAATCGCCAGTCCCAGCCCAATAGATCGGCTCCTTCTTTAATGATTTCGTCATAATTGGATATGCGACCTCCGGAAACGGATGAAAACGCCGAAGAGGTTCGGTAATAGCTGTTTTTCTTATTTTCAAAATATTTATTGAACAAGATAGCCTGATATCCGGTCTTTTTTATTCGAGCCAGCCATTCGTTGATGACACCTATTAATTCGGGAGCATTTTTTCTAACCGCCCAGGAGACGGGATTGGCCGGGCTCAACATGAGGCTGACATCCAGGTTATCGTAATACGTAGCATTTACCAGGGCGATGTCGTCGTCTACCATGGTATAGTCGATTTCTTCGCGTACCACCTGTGTGATAAGGTCCTCCAAACTGGTGTTTTCCTCCTTTATGCTAATATTGAGCTCCAGGGAATCGCTCAGGGACCGAAGCCGTTGTTGGTAAATCGTACCCCGCTTGATAGAAATCGACTTCTGGCGTAGCTGAGCAATACTGTCCAGGTGTGTATGATCTTTGCGTTGCACGAGGACGGTCTTCATGTGTCCCACCGGTTCGGTGAAAGAAGCATATTTTCTTCGCTCCTCGTTTACTTCAAAATTAATGGCCACGATATCGGCTTTTCCTTTATTCAACAGCCGGAATGCGTCTTCCAGGTCATGCCGAACGATCAGCCGAAGCCCTACGCCCAGGTGATTGGCGAGGTTGCGGAGCAATTCAAACTCGTACCCCATGGTTCTGCCCCGGTAGATGTAATAGCTGGTCGAGGAATTGTCTACAAGGGCCCGAAGATAGCCCCGCTTTTTTATGGCCTCAAGGTCTATTTCCGCTGGGTTTTCCCAAAATTCAGGTTCGGGTTCCTTGTCTTCCCGGGGGCTACAGGCAAACGACCCAAATAGCATGCTAAGGACGAAAACAACAACAAAGCTGGTATTAGCCATACAAAAGATGGTCCCAGACGGGCTTTGGTACAACCAATAATAGTTTTTTATCCCCAATAAACCAAAAAAGCCCGGCTGTATGTACCGGGCTCTCTTAGTGCTTTCGGCAAACCAGCCGAATTAATCCCCTACTTCCGGAAAGTAAATTTTCCCGGAAAGCCGCATCAGTTCGATTTCATTTTCCTTAATCGTGTACAACGATTCAATCAAACGGCTTTCTGCCTGAAGGCGGTTCACTTGCGCATCTCTGAATTCAAGGTAATTGGCTATTCCCAAGCGAAACCGATCCAATGCAATATCGGAGTTTTCGACCGCTACTTCGTAATTGTTCTTTTCGATTTCAAGCAGCCTTTTGCTATTTTCATAGGTGTTGAAGGTTCGCTGCAAATCTGCCTGCAACTGGTTTTCGTACTGCTCAACCAGATACCGCTGATTATTGATTTGAATTTTCGCTCCCTGAATCCGTCGATTTAGCGAAAGCCCGCTAAATAAATTCAAACTAATGGTTGCTCCCAGATTAATTCCCTGCTGCTCGTTGCTCAGCAAAAAACCAGCATCTGAATTGAGCGTATTGTCGTTGTAAGCCCCGTTCAGTGTGATCGTAGGCAAGCGCTGCGCACGTAATTCTTTCAACTGAAGGTAGGCCACGTTTTCCATGCGCTGCGTTACCAAAAATAACTTGTTGTTGCTAAACGCATTGTCCCGTAAGTCTTCCAGATACAAATTTTGCTTGACGGTAATGGTGTCTTTCACCGCAAAATCCTTTTCGGGGCCCAATGCCAATAATTCGTTCAGCGTAACCCTGGAATTTTGAATGACCTGTTCCTGACTTACCAAGGCGGTCAAATCGGCATTGTAGTCCACTTGAGCCGCCAGAAAATCCCGCTTTGACGCCCTCCCGAATTCGTACTGGGCTTTGGCGATTTCCATGCGTTCGTTTGACAGCTCCAGCGTATTATTCAAGACCTCGTACCGCTGTTGCTCCAACACCAGGCGATAGTAAGCCGTAGCAATCGCAGCTACGGTATTCTCAATCACTACTTTGGCCTCCAGCTCGCTCACTTCTGCCAATTTTCCCAGTCGCTGCAAGGCAACCACTGCATCCGCGCGAAACCCGTATATACCCACCAGACTGTAGTTGTTGGTACGGGTTTGTGCGCCGGGGATAATCCGGGGATTTTCCGGATCACTCACGAATGCCTGTTCGGTATCTTCTCTCCGGTACCCCCGGGTATTGTTCAGATCCAGAGAGGGCATCAATACACTGCCACCAATTTTTCGTTCGTTTTCAGCAAGGAGAACTTGATTCGTCGCAATTTTAACATCAAAATTATTTTCCAGGCCAATTTCCACTGCCCGCTCAAATGTCAACGTTTCAATATCCTGAGCAAATAGGTTACAGGAAACAATTCCGAGTAACCCTATCAATAAAAATTTCTTCATATCAGACTCTTGCTAACCTTCCTTCTTTAGACGTTAAATAGGTGTACACCCCGGGTATCACAAACAAGGTAAGTACGGTGGCCAGGACCATTCCACCAACTACCGCCACTCCCATCGGTACCCTTCCTTCGGAACCGGCTCCCAAGGCCAGTGCAATTGGCAGAATACCCAATATGGTGGAAAGACTTGTCATAAGAATGGGCCGAAATCGCGCCGCTGCCGCCCCTTCGATCGCCTCCGGAATACTCATCCCCTGCGCCTTGCGCTGGTTAGCGAATTCCACAATCAGGATGCCGTTTTTGGTTACCAGGCCAATCAACATGATGATACCAATCTGGCTGAATACATTCAAGGTAAAATCAAAAAGCCACAAGGAAAGCAGGGCACCAAAGATGGCCAGCGGAACCGTAAACATGATCGTCAGCGGATCCATGAAACTTTCAAATTGTGCCGAAAGTACCAGGTAAATCAATACCAATGCGAAAACGAATGCGAAAACGAGGCTGTTGGAACTGTCCCGGTATTCCTTGGAGAGTCCGGCGACGTCCGTAGTATAGCTGTCGTCCAGCACCTCAGCCGCGATCCGGTCCATCTCTTCAAGACCGGTACCCACGGTTTGCCCTGGAGCCAATCCTGCCTGAACCGTCGCACTTACAAACCGGTTGAAGCGATACAATTGAGGGGGAGTGCTTCGTTCGGAAATGCTGACCAGATTGTCCATTTGAACCAATTGTCCGTCTTCTCCGCGGACATAGAGCATGCGCAGATTGATGGGCTCGTTCCGGTCTTCCAATTGCATTTCCCCGACTACCTGGTACTGCTTGCCATTCATAATAAAATAGTCAAAGCGTTGCCCGGAGTAGCTCAATTGGAGCGTTCGGGCGATCTCTTGAACGGATACGCCGATGTTACGTGCCTTTTCCCGGTCGATTTCTACTTCTATCTCCGGCTTGGTGAATTTGAGGTTTACATCCGGAAAGGTAAATACATCGCTTTGACTAACACGTTGCATAAAGACCGGTATTATCTCTTTTAATTTTTCCAGGGTTTGTGCCTGGATTACGTACTGAATCGGGAGACCCGCCCTGCGGTCCCCAATAGAGGGTTCTTGTGCCCCAAAGGCACGAACGGAGGTTTCTCTTCTTAAATAGGCTGCTACCTCGTCAAAAATCTCCTGCTGGGTCCGTCCGCGCTGCTCCGCATCCTTAAGAATTACGCGAATGAATCCTGAATTGGTACTGGCGGTTCCAAAGCCCGGTGAAGTGACCGATATCAGGCCCTCTCGTTCCTCCGCCGGAATAAGGTCTTCCAACTCGGTGGTCATTTTGTCTATGACCCGGTCCATGTAGCCAAAAGTAGCCCCTTCCGGACCCGCCATATTGATCCGGATTTGTCCCCGGTCTTCGATTGGCGCCAGCTCCGATGGAATAGCTAAAAAAAGATAATAGGTTCCCAGTCCCATGGCTCCAATCAATAGGAAGGACATCCAACGGACTTTCATAAAACCGCTCAAGGCATTGACATACAACTCGTTCAGCCAAAGGAAAAAGGGTTCTGTTTTCCGATGCAACCAATTTTGCCGCTCCCGTTTCTTCAAGAGCTTTGAGCTCAACATCGGTGTCATGGTCAGCGCAACAAAGGAGGAAATAATAACCGCTCCAGCCACGACCACACCGAATTCCCGAAACAGCCTTCCAGTAGTACCGGTAAGGAAAATAACCGGCAGGAATACCGCAGCCAGCGAAACGGTGGTGGCAATCACGGCGAAGAAAATCTCCTCTGCTCCTTTTTCTGCAGCTTTATCCGGATTTTCCCCTCCCTCGATTTTTGTGTAAATATTCTCCAGTACCACGATGGCGTCGTCGACTACCAAACCAATCGACAATACGATTCCCAGTAAGGTCAGCACATTGATGGAAAAGCCGGCCATGTACATGATAAAAAACACACCGATCAAACTGATAGGGATGGTCAGCACCGGAATGAACGTGGTCCTCCAGTCGCGGAGAAAGAGGAAAATAATGAGTACTACCAAAAGGAACGCAACGAAAATGGTTTGCTGCACTTCACTAATGGAGTTTCGAATGTATTTGGTGGTATCGAATCCGATCCCAAGCTGTATATCGTCTGGCAGGTCTTTTTTGATAAACTCCAGCCTCCTGTAAAACTCATCGATGATTTCGATACTGTTGGAACCAGGAAGGGGAACCAGCGCCACACCAACCATCGGAATCCCGTCCCGCTTTAACACCGTTCGTTCGTTCAAAGGCGCCAATTCCGCCCGGCCGACATCCTGAAACCGAACTACGTTATTGGCTTCTTCTTTGATGATCAGCCGGTTAAATTCTTCGGGAGTACTCATTCGACTCCTTGTGCGAACGGACAGTTCAATGGATTCCCCTTCGATCCTACCGGTAGGGAGTTCCACATTTTCACTCTGCACCTTGTTCAGCACGTCCAGTGGCGTCACGCCATAGGAGGCCATCCGCAAGGGATCCATGCGAAGCCGCATGGCGTATTCCTTTTCGCCCCATATCCGTATCTCGCTGACGCCATCAATGGTTTGAAGACGTTCTTTAAAAATATTGTTGGCGATATCCGAGAGCTCCAGCAAACTTCGGTTATCACTCTGCACGTTCAGAAAAACGATCGGCTGTGTATCGGCATCTTGTTTGGACACAATAGGAGGCTCGGTATCCGGCGGTAGGTTTCGCTGGGCCCTGGAAACCTTATCGCGGACATCGTTGGCGGCCGCTTCCATGTCTGCCCCCACATCAAATTCCACGGTGATGCTGCTGTTACCGTCGTTACTAATCGATGTGAGCGACTTAATCCCAGAGATACCGTTAATGGCCTCTTCCAAGGGCTCGGTTATCTGCGCTTCAATCACGTCTGCATTGGCTCCTACATATGCGGTCCGAACGTTGACAACAGGGGGATCGACACTGGGAAACTCACGGATACCGAGAAAAGAAATCCCAATAATGCCAAAAATCATGATGGTAAGAGACATGACAATGGACAATACGGGTCTCCGGATGCTGATGGTAGATAAACTGGACATAGGCTATCAGTTGGTTAAAGTAATCGTTATGGGCATTCCATCCCTGGCTTGCAAAATACCGGTTGTCAAAACCTGCTCACCCGGTTTTAACCCGTCAACAATCTGTACACGCGTATCGGTACGCTTGCCGATGACCACTTTTCTGGATTCTGCAACCCCATCCCGGGCAACAAACACCTTGTATCCCTCTAATTCCGGAATGACCGATTCTGAAGGAACCAGCAAGGCATCATCCACCTCATTCAATACCAGCCGTACCCGGACAAACATGCCAGGCAGAAACTTTTTATCCTTATTTGGGCTCTTCGCACGTATTTTTAAGGTTCTCGTAGCGGCGTCTATATTCGGTTCAATCGCGTAAACCTCGCCTATTGCCTCCTCGTTGGAAACGTTTGACCTGAAAAAAATTTGCGATCCCACAGTGATTTCGTTGGAATAGCGCTCGGGAATCGAAAACTCTATCTTGATCGGATCCACGTTTACGATGGTAGCGATCACATCACCACTACCGATTACACTACCTTCAGAAACCTGCCGAAAACCCAACTCCCCGTCGAAAGGAGCTCGGATGACCATCTTGTTCAGCTGTGCTTCGATCAACCGGAGATCCGCCAGGTTGGTGTTGTATTGATTAAGGACGATATCGTATTCCTCCTGACTTATCGCCTCTCTGGCCAGCAATTGCTTCTGTCGGTTTTCCTGACTTTCGTAAAGCCTCTTGGTAAAATCAAGGCGGTCGTATTGGGCCCTCAGTTCGTCGTCATTCAGGTACAACAAGGGAGAACCTTTCCTCACAAACTGACCTTCTTCGAAAGATACTTTTTCAACCAGGCCCGCCACTTCCGGTCGCAAGCTTACCATTTCGTTGGGGATAAGTGATCCGGTAAGGTTGAGACTGTTTTCCAGCTTTTCCTCCGCTAAGGTGATAACCTGTACGGGTATGGCATTGGGCGCTGCAGGCTGTTGCGAGGCTTGCGAACCGGGCCCATTTTCGTCCCCCTTAAAGTCAATCCTTGGATAAAAAAATGCGACCCCTATTACCACCAGGATAACTATGGTCAAAATGATCTTGGTCTGGTTTTTCATTCTGCTATCTAAACTAACTATACGTTACGGATTATAAAAACCTCCTTGCCTGCCCGCTACTTAATTCCAGTTGGCCCAGATTTCTTTCTTCGGTGAATCAGGAAAATTTTCTAAGTAAACCTATTGGAAGGAACATGCCTCCGGTAGGTTGAAATATAACTGGTTTTCTTCGTGAGGGGAAGTAATTAAACACAAGAGGCGAAACGAAGCTACTAATGGCTTTTTTTATAGTTTTTTTTAAAATTGAGCCGGTAGTTCACCCCGTGATTTAAAATTTAATTTGGGTTTTAGCCAAAGATAAGGAAATTGAAGCCTGAAATAAAAAAAGCCAACTAAAATAAGTTGGCTTTTTTTATTGAGGATTGGTACTAAAAGATGTACCGCAGACCCAGCTGCATGCTCCAGGTAGTGCTCGTTAAGGTAATGTTTCGGAACGGTGTTGTAGGAAGCACCGTTTGCCCGTTCTCTGTCACGGTATTCATTCTAAAAGTAGAAGGCCCGTTTTGTTGGACGTTTACCGGTACCAGTAGGTTCTGTGCGTTGTTCAAACCTTTGGCAATTCCCCAATCTGAATTCAGAAGATTCCCAAAATTTAACAAATCCAAACTGAACTGCAGGGTATTCTTTCTGCTTCCAATGTCGGTAAATAAATCCTGAAGGATTCGCAGGTCCATTCGACCGAGCCAGGGAAGCAGGTTAGCATTTCGTTCTGCATATTGCCCTCTTCTGGAACTTAAATGGGGATCATTGCTGACGTATTCGTTGAAGGCGGCCAACTGTTCGGCCGCGGTAAACTGCACTACACCATTGTTGTCCGTGATATCAACGAAGGTAATCTCAGAATCATTTGCCGGAATGTAAAGCAAATCCGAGTTGATTCCGTCATTGTTGATGTCGTTTTGGTAGCGGTAGCTGAATCTGCCCTGATTCGAGCCATTGTAAAACAGGGAAACGGTGGTAGAAGCGTGGTTCAGGTAGTTAAACCGATACGACAAACTACCCACGATCCGGTGGGGTACGGCGAAAAAGGAAGGATACAGCAATTGCTGGTTGGGATTGTTGATATTTGGCCCGGCAAACGCAGAGTTTGCCGATGATCCGGGGTTGCTCGAAACCTCATCCGCATAGGTGTACGTGTAAGCCAAGGAGCCAAAGAGACCTTTTCCGGTGTTGATACTCGCGCCGAAAGTAGCATTGAAAATGTTTCCTTTTTCCTCCGTGTTGGAAAGTATAAAAACATTATTGGCCCCTACGGCAGGATTAAAGCGAGCCGCTCCATTGGGATAAAACTCCCGGTCGTCGTTCCCATTGTTGAAAAACTCGGTTGCCTCTGCCCGGTTGGCCAGAAACTGATACACGGCATTAACGTCCCTGGTGTACATCAGGTCGGTAGTCAGCGTGATGGGCAGGGACGGTACCTCGTAGTCAAGCCCCAGGCTGGAACGCCATACACTAGGCATCTTAAACTCGTCGTCTACCAACGCAATGGTACCAGGCACCCCTCCTTCCGGGCTGCTTAAGAAAACGTCTTCCGCTCCGGCAGGGGGATTGTTCGGCCAGTGGTATTGGTTGGGATTAAAGGTGATTCCGTCGATCCAATCCTCCACCTGGTTGTAGCCGTTGGGCTCTACGTTGTTTTGGTATCCGCCCGCACCCGAAGGCATGTTGGTGAACCAAACGAACGGAATGTTTCCGAAAAATATGCCGGTACCTCCGCGTAGCTTGAGCGAGCCGTCTCCAATCACGTCGTAATTGAAACCCACTCTTGGGCTAAGATTAAGGCGTGATTTGGGCCACTCGCCGGAAGCATAATTTTTTGTACCGCCACCAATTGCGCGAAACTCCAGCGCGTCAATTTCTGAATTGGTTGTCAACTCGTTTAAGAACAACGGCAGTTCCCCCCTCAATCCTACCGTTAAATCGAGGTTTTGGTTGACGTTGATTTTGTCCTGCAGGTAAAGACCGGCGGTACCGAGTGTAATCCCGCCGTAGGTATCGGCCCCCTCGTAAGGATAGGTGATACCAAACATGATGGGCGAAACCTCGTTTGCCGTTCCAGTGGAAAGAAAATCCTGAACGGATGCATACCGGTAATAAGATGCCCCTATACGCAAAAATTGGTTTCCGAAGTTTTGCGATTCGAAGGCAGCGCCAGCTGTGATCTCATGTTTTCCTTCAATATAGGTCAGGTTATTGACAAAGTTGAAGTTGTTGTTGATCACATCGTTTCCAAAGGTAAAGGGATCGTATCCGGCTGTGATGTAATTGCTGCCCCCTTCCGGAAGTCCGCTGACCGGGTTGGTTCCCACTCCTTCCCAAATATCGATGGTAGGAAATACCCGACTGCTAAAGGAGGATCGTGTGGTTTGTATTTTGGAATACGAGCCGATAAACTGATTGGAAAGCTTCGGTGAAAAGTAGCTGCTCAATTCGATGGCGTACGAATCCACTATATCGTCAAATCCGTATTGGGTGGACTCGAAGGCGATCGACTGATCACTGACCCTATTCGTAGCGGATCGGGGTCTGGGCCCGGAAGAACCGTTTACCAACGAGGATCGGGTTCCCCGAACGTTGCTAAACCTGGCGGACAATTTGTGCTTGTCGTTAATGTTCCAATCCAATCGGGCAAACAAGGACAAGCTTTCATCCCCGGCATCATTGGCATAGCCTTCGTAGCGGCCCGGATCGTATCCCCACTGATTGATCAGGTGGTCACGAACGGCGATCAAATCCGATTCCCGGGTACGGGCAATGTTCTGATCCGGCACGGCTACCCCATCCTGCGAGGGTTTCCATAAGTTAACTGCATTGGGGTTAGTACCTTCGTTGACGGTTTGTTCTGCGTTCACGAAGAAAAACAACTTATTTTCGATTATCGGCCCCCCTAGCCGAAAGCCAAGGATGCGTGTCGACGCCTGGTCTTGCTCGTCCAGTTCGAGGTCGCCCACCTGGCGTCCATTGAAATCCTGGTTTCTAAAAAAGCCAAAAGCGGACCCTTCGAAGGTGTTTGTCCCGCTACGGGTAATGGCGTTTACGCCGGCTCCTGTAAATCCACTTTGCCGAACATCAAAGGGGGCGATGTTCACGGTAATTTCTTCGATGGCATCCAGGGAAATGGGTTGGGACCTTCCTCCGGGCAATAATCCGTCACTCAATCCAAATCCATTGTTAAAATTGGCCCCATCTATTTGTACGTTGTTGTAACGCCCATCCCTACCAGCAAAACTGTTTCCATTGGATTGAGGCGTCAACCGGGTGAAGTCGGTCAAGCTTCGTTGTATGGTAGGCAGCGAATTGACCTGTTCGTTGCTAATATTGGTCGCTGCTCCTGTTCTGGACGAGCTAAAATCTCCCGAACGAGAGGCGGTCACCACCACTTCCGAAAGATCCGCACCCTCCTCCAGTAGCACCACATTTAACGCGTAGGGTTCTCCCAGGCGAAGTACGATATCGGTATACGATTGTGATCGGAATCCGATAAAACTGATTTGCACAGCGTAGGGACCCCCTGTGCGAAGGTTAGGAAGGGTAAACCTTCCTTCCATATTTGTAACAGTGCCGTACCGTGTGCCGGAGGGCTCATGCACGGCGACTACATTTGCTCCGGGTAGGGTCTCTCCGTCCCCGTCTGTGACGATTCCTTGTAGGAAACTCGTGGTTACCTGTGCAAAAGCACCTCCCGTAACAAGCACAAGGAGCAAAGTAACCCATAGACTTTTTTGTAGATGTTGCCTCATTTCTTTGAATAAATGGTAGAAATAAATTGTTTTTAGTAGTTTTTACTTCAGGTTATTCGGGCGGGTACAAAGGTAAGCCAAATGAAAGCGTAAAAGTTTTACGAATTGTTAAGTTTTCGGCTGGCTTTGCAAAAATAGGTAACAATTCTCTAACTTTAAAATTAGATTAACCTATTTTTCAATGAAAACCAAGACAAAAAAAACAAATATTATTGTATTATTTCCATCATTTACTTTATATAAAAAGGATCATTCGACAGATAGGGAAGCAGATCTCTGGTAATTCCATTTTCCGCTCCATGATCGGTTAACCCGCCCTGTTGGCTTGTTTAAAAAAATCCGCGATTGAATTTATCCCGCTAAAGTCTTTATCTTCACCTTCAAATACAGATCCTTCCACGAAAACAAGACGCATGTATAAAAAAGGTATCGTTTGGCTCTATTTTTTTCTTTTTGCAGCCCTGGCGGACATGGCTTTGATCGTGAATCTCGAAAGTCAGTACCGAATCTACAGTAAACCCCTGCTCGCTGCCACCCTGCTGGGGTATTTCCTACAGTCTACTTGGCTCATTCGGGGAAGTTTATTGAGGAAAAGTGTCTCGGCTGCCTTGTTCTTTTCGCTGATTGGGGATGTTTTGTTGCTTTACCCGGCTTTGTTTCTCTACGGTCTGGGGGCCTTCTTCATGGCACTCATCTGCTATATCCTTGCCTTCAAACTCACCCAAAACCATACCTTCAATCCCCTTCGAGTCAATTTTATCAAGATGTTTCTGTACAACTTACCGGTGTACATTCTGGCCGCATTCGTTTACTTCCTGATACACCGACAATTACAAGAGCTAAAAATACCGGTGGTCATCTACCTGTTGGTGCTGGTCATGATGCTTACGCTCGCCAGAGAACGATACGGACGCACACACGTTGCCAGCTTTTGGCAGGTATTCCTTGGGGCGCTGCTTTTTTTTATTTCCAACAGTTTACTCGCACTGGACCAATTTTTCCACCCCATACCGGATGGCCCTATCCTGACCATGGGGGCATACATTCTGGCCCAACTGCTGATAGTCATGGGCATACGAAGTCATCTGGTCCACCAGCGCTAACCTCCGTGTGGCCGAAACGATCGGTTACACTTTTTTTGGTTGGACGGAGAGAGAAAGTTCATCCAATTGTTCTCCGGAAATGGCACTTGGGGAGTTGATCATTACGTCCCTTCCTGCATTGTTTTTCGGAAATGCTATGTAATCCCGAATCGAATCGCTTCCTCCAAAAATGGCACAGAGCCTGTCAAAACCGAATGCGATCCCGCCATGAGGAGGAGCCCCGAATTCAAACGCCTCCATAAGAAACCCAAATTGAGCCTGAGCATCCTCTTCGGAAAAGCCCAGGTGTCGAAACATCCGTTGCTGCTGCTCCCGGTCGTGAATTCGAATGGAACCGCCTCCTATTTCCACTCCATTGATCACCAGGTCGTAGGCATTGGCCCGCACTTTCCCCGGGTCTGTTTCCAGCAGCGGCAGGTCTTCCGGTTTTGGAGAAGTAAACGGATGGTGCATGGCATGGTACCGGCCCATTTCTTCGTCCCATTCCAACAGGGGAAAATCCACTACCCAAAGGGCCTTATAAACCGTTTTGTCCCGAAGACCCAGGTCCTCTCCAACCTTGAGGCGCAGTTCCGAGAGCTGCTTTCGTGTCGATTGAAGGTCACCGGATAAGACCAACAAGAGATCCCCGGCCACGGCTCCTGCTTTTTCCGCCCAGGCTTTAAGATCTTCCTGCGAGTAAAATTTATCTACCGAGGATTTGTAGCTACCGTCCGCGTTGCATTTGACATAAACCAGTCCCTTGGCCCCTATCTGGGGGCGCTTCACCCAATTGGTGAGTGCATCGAGTTGCTTGCGGGTGTATTCCCCAGCCCCTTTGGCACAAATCCCTGCCACGTATGCTGCCGAATCAAATACATTGAATCCTTTTCCCTGTGTCAATTCCTTTAGTTCGACAAAGGTCATTCCGAACCTCAGGTCCGGTTTATCGTTGCCGTACAGCCGCATGGCGTCGGCGTAAGTCATGCGCACTACTTCATCCAATTCCATTCCTTTGACCGATTGGAAAAGGTGCCGAATCAATCCTTCGAAAAGCTCCAGTATATCCTCCTGATCTACGAAGGACATTTCACAATCTATTTGGGTAAATTCCGGTTGGCGATCCGCCCGCAGATCCTCGTCTCTGAAACACTTCACAATTTGAAAATACCGGTCAAAACCACTCACCATCAGCAGTTGCTTGAAGGTTTGGGGCGATTGGGGTAACGCATAGAACTCTCCCGGATGTACACGGCTTGGAACGACGAAATCCCTTGCGCCTTCGGGCGTGGATTTGATCAATACGGGCGTTTCTACCTCGATAAAATCCGATAGATCCATGTACTTCCGCGTCTCCTGCATCATCCGGTGCCTCAGTAGAAGCTTTTCACGAATGGTATTCCTCCGGAGATCGAGGTACCGGTATTTCATCCTCAGGTCTTCGCCCCCGTCCGTATCGTCTTCAATGATGAAAGGGGGAACCTTGGCCTTATTCAACACCTGTAGTTCCGCTACTTTTATTTCGATATCCCCGGTCGGGATTTTATTGTTTTTAGCTGTACGCTCGATGACCGTGCCGGTTGCCTGTACCACAAATTCCCTTCCCAATGACCCGGCACTTTTAAGTAACGCGGCATCCGCCTCGCCTTCTTCAAAAATCAATTGCGTGATTCCATACCTATCCCTTAAATCCACCCAAACCAAACCACCTTTATTCCTTACCCGTTGCACCCAGCCGGCAAGGGTTACTATTTTATTCAAATCCTCCAACCGCAACTCCCCACAAGTATGTGTCCTAAGCATAAATTTTTACGTTTTTTTGCAATTAATCGCCAAAGATAAGCATTCAACGCAGAGATTGCTATTTTAGCCCTAAGATAAAACAATAGCAAGACGTTTTTACACGTTGAACCGAACAGGCAAGGAATTAAATCAAACTTAAACTCCTATATTGTGTTAGAAATTTCGTAAACAACGCTAACTTGTGGCGAAAATTGACTTATTTTGTGTGACTTTTATTATTTAATCTTGATTTCATGAAAAAATTTTGGACATACGGCGGAATCGCCTTGATTATTGGCATGGCCTATTGGGTCGTCTTGAAAAATGAAATTCCCGCGGAAGAAATTGAACAAGCAAACGTACCCGAGCCTACGGAAATCGCTCCGGTAGAAGAGAATTTGCTCTATGGAATCAACGTCGACGAACTCGACATCACTGAGGGAATTGTCCGGCGGAACGAAACCCTTTCGGCCATCCTCGCCCCCTTTAACGTTCCTTATCAGATCATCGATGAAATCGCAAAAAAATCCGCAGCGATTTTTGATGTGAAGAAGATAGCTTTCAATAAAAAGTACACCGTACTTACCCCGAGAGACTCTTTGCAACAAGCCCGATTTTTTATTTACGAGCCGAATCCAACAGAATTTGTCGTTTTCAAACTGGATCAACCAGAAATCTATAAAGAAAGCAAACCAATGGAAATCATTCACAGGGAGATTGGTGGTACCATTTCCTCTTCTCTGTATGTCAACATGACCGAACTTGGCCTCACTCCGGACCTGATTGACCAATTTGCGGATTTGTACGGCTGGGTGGTCGATTTTCAACGTTTGCAAAAAGGCGATAAATTTAAAGTCATCTTTAAAGAACAACAGGTAGAAAACCAAACGGTGGGTATTGAGGATATTGAGGCTGCCTATTTCGAGCACATGGGCCAGGGATACCATGCCATTCCGTTTCGAACAAAACGGAATCGTTTCCTATTTTGATCAGGAAGGCAATAGCCTTAAAAAAGCCTTTCTTCGAGACCCGCTCCGTTTTACGCGCATTAGTTCCCGATACAGCCTCAGTCGCTTCCATCCGGTACAAAAGCGCTACAAAGCCCATTTGGGGACAGATTATGCCGCTCCCAGGGGGACTGAAATCCGCACGGTAGGCGACGGTACTGTATTGGAAGCCGGATACAGCGGGGGAAATGGCAACTACGTAAAAATTAAACACAACGGCACCTATACCACCCAATACCTCCACATGTCGAAAATCGGGAAAGGTATTCGGAAAGGCACCCGGGTGAAACAAGGGCAAGTCATCGGCTACGTGGGCAGCACCGGACTTGCCACGGGACCACACCTTTGCTTTCGTTTCTGGAAACACGGCAAACAAGTGGATTGGTTGAAAGAGGACATTCCACCTGCAGAACCCATTGCGGAGGAAAACCTCCTGGCGTTTGGAAAGGTGCGAACCGAAAAAATGGCCCAACTGCTTTCCGTACCCTACATCGAAAAAACAGAATTACTAACAAGTTCGCTATCTGATCCGGTCGATTAAAATTTTCACCCAAACCAAGATAAATCGGGGTAATAGTCAAGAAATGGCTTCATTTTGACACCTTTCGGTCATTTCACACATCTCTTTGAAAAATGAGCTAGCAATAATGATTTGACAAAAAAACCGGACTTCTTTGTTAAAAATCACTATCGATCGGCAAAAAATTAATATTTGGCAGGAACGGCGTCTCCCTTGATTTTATTCGTTCCACGTTTTTGGGATTTTTTCCGGTTTGGGTTTCCCGACCCCAAAAAGCCTTCATTGGACCATTCTCTTTACGATCGTTCACTTAATTGTTTCTTATCTATCTGCTGAGCTGTCTTTTCTTTTTTTTGTTAAACATTATTCTTTAAAGTGCCATCGAAACCTTTCGAATGGATACACTGTCCGCCGACAGGGATTCCGTTTTGTGTTAAGACGGGGTAAACTCTTAATACCCTGGTTAGCTGATAGTTGAAAAGGAATTTTTATTTCAAATTCAAGTTTACCTCTGGAAATGGTCGATTGTTTCGAACATTCGCTAACTTCCCTCTTCCACTAACAACTAACACATGAGAAAGAAATTACCACTAATTTTATTAGTTGGGCTTTTCGTGCAATTTTCTTTTGCACAGACCCAATCCATCCGCGGTACGATCTTATCCGCAGAAGACAAATCCCCCATACCGGGGGTAAGTATCCTGGTCAAGGGCTCCACCACCGGAACCGTTTCCGACCTGGACGGCAACTATGCCCTGGATGTTCCTTCAGGGGCAGAGACTCTCGTTTTTTCCTTTATTGGCATGGCTACCCAGGAGGCAACCATCGGGGGGCGCTCGGTGATTGATATATCCATGGCTCCGAGCATGAATGCGCTAAATGAAGTCGTTGTCACGGCTATTGGCATCGAACGAGAGAAGAAAGCCCTGGGCTATGCCGTGTCTGAAGTAGATTCGGAGGACATTACCCAACGATCCGAGCCAGATGTAGTACGGGCGCTGAATGGAAAGGTAGCCGGCGTGCTCATTCAGGGCTCGGGCGGCGTGACCGGTGGCAACACCAATATCACCATTCGCGGTAGTTCCTCACTTACCGGAAACAATCAACCCTTATTTGTCGTGGATGGAATTCCCTTCGACAACTCCACCCAGGGTTTTTCCAACTCCGAAGGAAATAGCGTTACCAATCGCTCCTTTGACATCGATCCGAATATTGTTGCTTCGGTGACGGTACTAAAAGGAGCAGCAGCGGCAGCTCTGTATGGTTCCCGAGCCCAAAACGGCGTCGTGATCATAACAACCAAAAGCGGGAGCGGTGTATCCCGCAAAGGAATGGAGGTTAGCTACAGCACCTCCTTCGGTGTGGAGGAAGTGGCCAAACTCCCCGATTACCAAAACGAATACGGGCAGGGTGGAAACGGAAACGTGTACATCGAAAACTATTTCGGTTCATTTGGAGCGCCGTATACGGCCTACGACTCCGTTCCGCATCCCTACAGCAATCCTGCCCTGGGCCCTTATCTCAATTCACCCTCCTATCAAAACGTAGCCAGCCGAGGAGATAATGTCCGGTACCAGCCCTTCACCGACAAATACCGGAACTTTTTCGAGCGGGGACAATTACAGGAACACGCGGTATCGGTGCAATCCGGGGGCGAAAAAACCTCTCTTTCAGCGGGACTTTCCTGGATGGACAATACCGGGATAATCCCGAATTCCTCGGTCAACCGGATCTCAGCAAATGTGGGTGGAAATGCAGAATTAGACAATGGGCTGAAATTGAGTGCTTCACTCAATTACGTGAGTACCGTTCAAAAAAATCCCGCCCTCGGTAGCGGTAATTTTGGTGGTTTTAATCAATCGGCCGCCCAGCTGGTCTTATGGATGCCAACGAGTTTTGATCTGGAGGGGTATCCCTACCAGCGGGAAGAAGACGGAGGTGCCATGTACTACCGTACCGCGAACAATCCGTTATGGGTAGCTGATAACTCCATGAACGAAAGCAATGTGGATCGCTACTTTGGAAACATTAAAGCCAGTTACGATCTGACCGATTGGCTCTCTGTAGCGTATCAACTCGGGTACAATGCCTATACCGATCGCCGGTTTTTCATGATGGAGCCAGGAGGATTTGGCTCCGCTATTCAGCAGTCCGGCTTTATGCGACGGGCTAATTTTTCCAATGCAGAATTGGATGGAAACCTTTTGATCAATATCAACAAAGCCCTTTCGGATGACTTCTACTTGCGCACCATTACGGGCTGGAATATCAACCAACGTACCACTACGACCAACCAGTTCGGTGGTAACGGAATTATCGAACGGGGCATTCGATCCTTTACAAACACCTCTTCGCAGTTTATCATTGAAGACCGCTTCGTCCGAAGAAGGTTTGCAGGATTGTTTGCCGACGTTTCGCTGGCTTATCAGGAATGGGCCTTTTTGAACCTGACGGCCAGAAACGACTGGTCCTCCACCTTACCGGCTAACAACCGTAGCTATTTCTATCCGGGACTCAGCACCTCCGTTATCCTGAGTGACGCGCTGGAATGGAACAGTTCTTTTCTGGACTATGCCAAAATCAGGGCAGGAATTGGTCAGGTTGGAAACGATGCCGATCCCTATCTTACTACGAACAACTACCTGCTAAACCAGCCGGTGAATAGTTCCGGCGGCCGCACCCAATTTCCCTTTGCTAACCAATACGGTACAGTAAACGGATCTGCCATCAACAGCAACCGGGGTAATCCGCTCTTAAAACCCGAACTCACCACCGAAACCGAACTGGGTACCGAACTGCTATTCTTTAACCAACGAATTGGATTGGACTTTACCTACTACAACCGGACCACGGAAAACGGCATTACGGCGATTAATGTTCCTCCATCCAGTGGTTCGGCCACTCAGGTGGTCAACATTGGAAAGGTACGGAACCGCGGGATTGAAATCGGCTTAAACCTCAACGTTCTGCAACGTCCAAATGGATTTAACTGGGATATTTTTACCGCCTTCACGCGCAATAGAAACGAAGTTTTGGAACTACAAGACGGAGTAGACCAGATCGTCTTGACCAGCAGTGCTGGAAGCAGTGAAATCGTACAAATCGCCCACCGAACCGGACAGCCTTTTGGTGTACTCATCGGTAGGAAGGCCATCCGCGATGCAGCAGGAAACCTGCTTATCGATGGCTTGCCCGGGACCACCTTTGGAAAATACATCGACAACCCGGAACCGCAGGTGATCGGTGATCCCAATCCGGATTTTGTTGTGGGGATTACCAACGACTTCTCCTACAAAGGACTCAAGCTGGCCGTGGTATTGGACTGGGTGCAGGGAGGAGATCTTTATTCCAAATCCAACCGGGAAATCGTCGGCCGAGGTTTGACGAACGATGCGGGTGACCGGATGGTTTCCAGAATCATGCCCGGATACATCGCTGCCAGAAACGAGGATGGAAGCCTTTCCCGGGATGAAAACGGAAATTACATGGCTGCAGTAGATGCCAGCGGGGCACCCATCCGAAACACCATCAATATCACCAATTTCAATTGGTGGTACGACCGAGGTGGCTTCGGCTGGAACGCTGCTGAGGAGTTTCACACCTTTGATGCTACGGTTTTCCGACTGCGGGAAGTAGCCCTGAACTACAAGTTTCCCGCTCAATGGCTGGAAAAAACTCCCTTTGGCTCTGCCAGTTTGGGAATGTCGGGAAGAAACTTGTGGTTTATCACGCCAAATCTTCACGAGGGTCTAAACCTGGATCCGGAAACGAGTTCCTTTCCCGGCTTGAGGGGTATTGACTTTATTGGCGTGCCTTCGGCAAGGAGGTACAGCATGAATTTATCCGTGACCTTTTAACTAGCTTTTCAAATGAAACGATTTTCTTTCACATACATCGCGACATCGATGCTGATTTGCAGCCTGGGTTGCCTCTTTTCCTGCAGCGAAGACCTGCTGGATATCAACAACGATCCCAACACTTCCACCCAGCTGGCTTTGCCAAACACCCTCGCGTTTGCACAGGTATCCCTGGTGTCTAACCTGTTGGATGTACCCAATACGAACGCCGGTTCGTTCAGTCGCATGTGGTACACTACTGCCATTCGAAATTACGAGCAAAATCAGGGCACCTACAGCGAGTCTTGGGTCAACATGTATTCCAGGCCGCTTGCCAATTTGCAGGCCATTCTGGACGGTTCGACGGAGCAGGAATTGGGCTACCGAGGCATTGCGCGGCTGCTGAAAGCCTATACGTTCAGTATCATGGTAGATCTTTACGGAGACGTGCCCTATTTTGAAGCATTGAACCCAGAGATCACCTTTCCCTCGATCGATGAAGGACAAGCCATTTATGCCGACCTCCTACTACAGATAGATCAGGGAATTCAGGAACTGAGTGCAGCATCTGGCAGCGTGCCTGGGGACATGATCTACGGGGGCGACCGTAGTAAATGGATCAAAATGGCCAACACCCTTAAACTAAAGCTTTATGCCCAAACACGGAAAGAAAACTCCATCAATTCCGTACAAGGCTTCAATCAATTGCTAAACGCCGACCTGATTTCCTCCGCATCGGACGACTTCCAGCTAAAATACGGAAGTCAGCAAACGCCCAATCAGAACCGGCATCCCCTGCATGTCAACCATTACAATCAGGCCACGGCTTACTGGATGGACAACTGGACCATGGCTAACTTGCTAAACGACGGAACCATCAGTGGGGTAACGGGCCGTCGGGTTTCCTATCGTACCGTTGAGGATCCGCGACTGAGGTACTACCTGTTTCGACAAGTTCCCGGAGACGGGGGAGGATCCGTTGTGACCTGTGCGGGGGGCGGTTGTCCAATTGGGCTTATTGGCAATGGCTATCTGGGTAGGGACGCAGGAGATCCCTCTGCGTTTTCCAATGAAGGGGCATTGATCGCCACCTTTGGGGTCTATCCGATTGGCGGACTGGTGGATACCGATGCGCCCAGGACGGTTTCGGCATCGGACGGAACCGGACGGGGTGTGTTTCCCATGTTGACCTCGTTCATGGTCAAGTTTCTGCATGCCGAAATGGCACTGACCACCGCCACCGAGGGAGACCCACTGGCCTTATTGACCGAAGCCATCGGCCTCTCCATGGACAAAGTGAAAAACTTTGGTGCAGAAGAAATGCCTTCCATCGTGGGCAGCCCCTACGAGATGTCCAACGAGGCAATCGCCTCCTACATTGCCGATGTACAAGCCCGGTACAACGCCACCGAAAGCGAGGAAGAAAAACTCAACATCATCATGACGGAATACCAGCTGGCCTTGTGGGGAAACGGCATCGAGGCATACACCAATTACCGAAGGACCGGTTTTCCAGACTTTGCGGAAACTTCTCCGGTTATGGGCAATCCTCCCTATCCGCAGCGGTTCATCATTCCCGTTTCGGAACTGGAAACAAACCCTTCACTGGCCGATTACAGTCCAGATCCCTTTGCTCCGGTTTTCTGGAGCCAGCCTTGATCATGTATTTACCTTAAGCAAAAGAAAATGAAACGATATTCATACCTCTCACTAATTGCCCTGGCCTTTGCCTTTAGTAGCTGCCTGGAAGATGAGTCCATCAAAGAACCGGACTACGAAGTGGGCATCATCGCCAATGCCCGCCTGGAACCCGGCAAATACTGGTTCAACATCCTGGAACTCGAATCCAGCGAGGTTGCTTTTGACCTGAGCTACGAAGGCTTCGGCGTACACAATGCCTCTTCCATTGAATTATTCCTGGAACGGGGCGCAGGTCGGGTTTCTCTGGGTAGCTATACCGAATTTCCCTCCTCCATATCCATGACCGGAGCGGAGGCGTATGCGTACTTTGGCGAGTCTCCGGCTTCCATCGCGGAAGCCGGACTTTCCAGGGACGAATTCCGCATTAGTTACGAAATCACAACAAGCGAAGGGTTACGGTTCTCCCAATACGGTCAATACTATAATTACAACCCCTCCCTGGATGGCCGGTATACCGGCAGGTACGCGCAATTTTATACCAATTTGCCTGGATTTGGAACGTTAGTATTGGAGGTACGGCCCCCCAATCCTCAGAATCCCAACGAGCAAAACTAGATCTGGCAGCAGCCAGCAAATTAAGTCAAAAAAAAGGAGCTACTTGAGCTCCTTTTTTGTTCCAAAGAAATAATTACTCATTCAAACTAAAAGGTTTGACCAAGAATAAAAGCGTTAAAAAAATAGCCTTAAAAGGTAGTTTCACCAATTTTTTCTTTCATTTCCAGTTTCTCCCGCCCCCTTGTTCGTTCAAAAAAATTGGCGCGATGCAACTGAATTTCAAGCCAACCCATTTTTCAGAGGCTGCCAGCGGACAAGCACGATGACTATTCAGATCCAATTTCATCAAAGCCCTCAGGCGCCCTTCGGTGTCCGGTGAGCTGTTCGTACGCATGGGAAATCTCAAACAGCACCCCCTCACTAAAAGGCCTCCCAAGCAGCTGGAATCCGGCCGGATACCTCCCATACGAATAGCCCATCGGCACAGCGATGGCGGGAAAACCGGTTGGTGGCGAAAGCTTTCCACTCGTATCCCCCCTGGGGCCATTAAGGTCACCAATCAATCGGGGAGGATAGGTAAAAGACGGGTAGATAAGTGCATCCAACTCCAAACTATCCATGACACCAAGGATCCTGTTTCGCAATTCCTGTCGAAGTGCCATGTTTTTTTGCCAATCGGGATGCGCTTCGGGAACATCCACATCGCTCTGTGCGTCGATCAGGCGCTTCTCCAAATACGGATGGTATTTTTCGGAATCGATAATTTCCTGCAGGGATTTGTAGGCGGCGCTGTCTCCCAGGCTGGCCAGGTACGCATTATAATCCCGCTTCAGCTGGCGAATACGGGTCCCGGACTCGTTTAGGGAATCCAGATCCTCGATCCGGACGCTATCCAAAAGAATGGCACCTCCCTCGCGAAGATCTTCTAACGCAGCGGTCATCAAGGAATAAACACTGGTATCAGAATCCGCTAGTGGGAAAAGCTGATGCAGCACACCAACTCGCTTCCCGTTCAACGTACTCCCTTCCAGAAACGGAAGGTAGGAATCCGGCTTGGAAGCCACACTGGCCCGCGTGACGGTATCTGCCTCATCGTATCCTGCTATGACATCGAATACGCGTACGGCGTCTTCCACTGTTCTGGCCATGGGGCCACCAATGTCGTTGGTAAGCGCAAGCGGCACGATGCCATCCCTGCTGGTCAACCCCATGGTGGACCGTATGCCTACTAGAGCCTGATGGGAAGAGGGCCCCCTGATGGAGCTTCCGGTATCGGTACCTAGTCCAACAACCGCCAGACTCGCAGCGATAGACGCGCCGGTACCGCCACTTGAGCCCGCTGTGGTTCGACGAGTATCGTAGGGATTTCTACTGTAACCGGGCAGTACCGAACTGACAGAAAATGAGCCACTGGAAGCGAACTCCGCGAGGTTTGATTTAGCCAGAATAATCGCCCCCGCTTCCCGTAACCGCTTGATTTGAAACGCATCATCCGGCGGATAGGATGATTTCAGTGCCAGCGTACCATTACTGGTAGGCATGCCCTTCACGTCGTAATTATCTTTGACGATGACGGGGATACCGTGCAAGGGGCCCACTTTTCCGCTTGCGGCGTATACGCTGTCCAGGTACCTGGCTGTTTCCATGGCCTCCGGATTCACGATGATGATTGAATTGATGGACGGGCCTTGCTTGTCATACGCCTCAATTCGCCGAAGGTATCCTTCTACCAGGTACTCAGCGGAAACTTCCCCTTTCTCCATTGCGGCATGAATGTCGGCGATGGTGGCCTCCACAAGCGGAAAGTTGGATTCGGTCGTATTCGGCGTATTACAGGCAACGGCAACCAGGGAAGCCAGAAGCAGCGCCCGAGCTATTTTTTTTACAAACATGGAGTTGGATTAATGGGTGTGAAAAACTTCCTGATACAATGCTATCTTTTGCTTTATCGCCTCCAGCTCTTCATCGGTCGGGTTTTGGGGATCTTTTGCCGGAGGATAAGCGCCAAACCGAAGTATACATGCCATCAGGAGTATGCGACCCTTGGTGGCGGTTATATTGTGCCCTTCAATAAACAGGTTGTCCGGGTTGGTATTCATGAACCCGTCTGCGTTTCCTCGAGCTGCCTTTAACACCGGATACCCATGAAGAGCAGCCAACTCCAGCGCGGCATCCATCGGCGCAATCATGGAACCGTAGGGCGCCATGCCTTCACCGACAAATCCGGCAAGCGGATATTTTTTCAGATTATCGTTGATCCGGGCCAATATGTCTACCTCACTGGATGGATCATCGCTTCCATCGTCTTCTGTTTTCCAGCGTGCGCTTTTGTACAGAGTAACCATGGGCATGGATTCTGGAATGAGTTCTCCACCGGGTCCTTTTACAGCCACGTCTACGGTAGCAACCCGCCCGTTATCCGAAAGCGTAATGCCTGGAACGGATTTTGGAATCCGGCTAAAATTCACCTCGGATTGGTAGGTATGTTTTCTGACCGGAAGAAAGGTAAGCTTTGCACCGTAGCCCATGGAGCCGATCACGCCTCCAAAGCCACCAGTGACTACGTATCCTCCGGGTTTGGCGTCGCCTTTTTGCACTTCTCTGGAGGAAAAAATGGTCTGATCCTGGATCATGACAGAGCCCACCTTACTGGCGCCGTCATCCCCTGCCCATACACCGGAAGCGATGTACTGAATCCCGTCAATAATGTTTTGGTCTCCATCCGCGCTCACCAGTCCCCGCATGCGCTGGGCGGCGTTGAACACCAAAGGGGATTTTGAATCAATAAGCAGCCCCATCCAATACGCAGTGTTTTCGATACTTGGACTTCCTTCGAGCCAAATGGAGCCGTCGTACTCACCCGACGCCATCACGCGCTGTACCATATTGGTTGCCCTGGCCAGTTGCATTCGGTTTTGCGAGGCACCGTAGGGTCCATAGGTAAAAAAATCCTTTCCCAACGTTTCGGGAGGAATGTCACCTTCTCCTACGTCGGTTCGTAATTCTGCGGGCAAGCCTTTGGTATAGCCACCGGCAGGGGCTGGTCTGAAAAAGTCGTAATCGGCAATTCCGTGGATATTCCCTCCGGCACGCTCGATTTCTTCAAATATCCTGGATGCATTGGGATAGAATGTTTGCCTGGACTCCGAAAAAGGAGCCCCCGGATAAGCAGCGGTACCATCCCAGGGCTGGCCGTTTGCCTGAACCGCCATGTAGGGCAAGGGATAAAGCCCGTCTTCCGGTTTTAGCTCCACCTTCAAGACCGGCGTATCGGAGGGTTCCTTAGGAGTCTTTCGAAATTTTCCATCCGCACCGATGTATCCATCGGGTGCTCCGTATAACTCCTTTACGTCGCTTTCCAGGGGATGGGCCGAGTACATTTCCACATAGAGTGTGACCGGAGCTGCCAAACGCTGGTAGTACAAGCGATCGTAAGCCAGTGGTTCTCCTTGTTCGTTTCTCAGAAGGGGCAGGTCGTTTGCCACCCTTGCCTTATTGCTGGTGATCAGCGGATAGCTGTTTTGAATGGTCGCAGTGGGCCCGGAGAAAATGGCGATCCTGGGTTTTTCTTGGGAAAAACCCAGGCCAAGGCAGAGGAAATAGACTGCCAAAAATATCCATACCGGTTTTTTTTGTAAGTGGTTAGTGGTTTTCATTGTAGCATTTGGTTTCAGGAAGAATACCAGTAGGTGAATTTTCTATTGGTAAATATGGACTTGGGAATCATGCCGTGCACGCCTTCGGTTCGGTCGACCACTTGTGTAATTTCAAAATCGACCGCCGTACTCGATATGGACATGGCCTCTTCGTAGGTAAAGCCAAGATGCTCGTGAATAAAACGAATCGACTCGGCAAGTGCCTGTTTCATGGCTTCATCCAAATCAGGGTTGAGGCCGAAGACAATAAAATGATCGGGAGTTTCCGCCCAGGGCATGCTGATGGTCTTTTTATGAATCACAAATTCCGCGACCAATATCATCGAAGTTTCGATGGCAGTACCACTGACCTCTCCATTTCCTTGTGCCCCATGTGCATCCCCAGTCGTAAATAGCCCGCCTTCCACGGAGACCGGTAAGGTAAGCGTGGTGCCCTTAATCAGGTGTTTTAAATCCAGGTTACCTCCAAAAAAATCCGGCGGTATGGAGCTTACCCTACCGGTTTCCGGCGGCGGAGACAGGGCCATAACGCCCATAAATGGTTTCAAGGGGATTTCCACGCCCGGCAGCAACTCAGCCGAGGTTCGTTTCTTGTTGTATCGATAGACAAAGCTCTCCGTGTTTTTAATTTCCTGTGGTATATCGTCCCTCCCGGGCCGGACATGATTTACTCCATATTCGCTTCGAAGAACAACGTCATGAATCCGAATTTCGATGCTATCGCCCGGCATGGCTCCTTCAATAAAAACCGGGCCCGTGAGCATGTGTCCCCTGATGCCGGATGGCTCAGGCGGAACGTTTTTTATGATCTCAACAAGCTCCTTTGCGTGGTCATCGAAAGCGAGGTTGTTTTTCTTGAAAAAAGACTCCGGGTCTTCCCTCGGTACTCCCGAAGTACTAACGGTATGTATTTCAACGATTTCGCGCTCTTTTACACTGAGTTTTGGAGGTACATCTGCTCCAAAATAACCCCAGACCATATTTTCCGGAAAGGAGCGCAACACCTTATCTACCTTTGGGCCGGGTCGTTTACCGGATGCAAGGTCCATAGGGAATGGCGACCGATCTTTTCCCGACAGCAGCCCGGGCAAGGCGGTGAAGGCAAGTGCGCCTCCTACAAGCGATTTTTCGATAAAACCCCTTCTTGAATTATTCTTTTCCATCGTTCGTTTCTGTTAGTGATTGTGGTTTATTAAGTAAGGCGCCGATGGTCAAATCATCGGTTTTCTCCAGCCCCCGGATCTACTTTCCAGGTACTGTGCCACCGCCAGGGAAACATCTTCGCGCCAGGGGTGAGCGACACATTGCACCCCAATGGGCAGTGCACCATCCGTGTCACACCTTACCACGGTCACGGGCCAACCGGTCGTATTGTAGGGGCCGCAGTAGCTTGCGCCCGGCTTTCTGCTGGTCCATTCGTTTCCAAGACCCTGATCGATTTCCTCTGCTGGAGTTGCGGTTGTTGGACAAAGAATGACATCGTAGTTCTGAAACCATTGAAGCATCTTTGTCCGATTTTTGTCCTGAAGCGTCAGTAACTCGGAATAGCGGTCTGCTGAGATCGGACTCCCGCTGTCCAGCCTGTTTTGAATCGATTCGCTAAGTGTATTGCTCCCGTGCAGGTCCCCTGCTCTTTTTAAAAATGCCCAGGCATCCCCTGCAACCAACTCTCTTCGTATTTCGCCCAGCTCGGTGAATATATCCAACGGCATGTCCTCGATCACCTCGGCCCCGGCTTCTTCCATCCATTTGGCAGCCTGCCTGACGGTGTTTTGGGTTTCCTCGGCGGTCTCTGCAATCAAATTGGAGGGGTAGAAGGCGACCTTCAGCTTTTTTATGTCAATCAGCGCCGGGTCCGGCCAGGGCATCGGCACTACTGCTGCGTCCCGACCATCCGGGCCACTCATCAGCGGAGTGAGCAAAATCAGGTCTTCAACCCGTCGGGCCATTGGTCCTGGCTGTTGCCAGGAATCAAATACGCCCCCATAATCCACGATGTGACCGGTACGCGGACACCTTACGGAAGTCGGCTTGATACCTGCAATTCCATTCGTGCTGGAGGGCAGTCGCACGCTACCTCCCCAGTCGGTACCGATATCGAATGCGGCACCCCCTGCTGCAATAATCGATCCCGCTCCACCACTGCTGCCCGAAGTTCCTCGTTTCAGGTCGTAGGGATTCTTGCTAAGTCCGTAGATAATGTTTCCCGTCGTTCGCACGCCTCTCATCCCCCCACCGGCGAGCGTGAACTCAGGCGTATTGGTTTTTCCAAGCAAAATGGCTCCGTTTTTTCTCATGCGGGCCAAAACGGTAGCGTCCTTTTTACCCACATAATCAATCCTGCCCAAGGTACCGCCGGTACTGATCACGCCCTCCGCTTCAAAAGAGTCCTTAAGCGTCATGGGAATGCCATGGAGGGGGCCCATGGACTGCTTTTTGCGCAAAGCCGCATCTGCAGCTTTCGCTTCCTCCATCGCCCGATCGAAACATTGCATCACGACGGCATTGAGGTGGTAATTAACATCTTCTATCCGGTCGATGTACGCCTGGGTCAGCTCTACCGAGGAGACTTTCTTGGTACGTATCATTTCCGAAAGTTTTACGGTTGACATAAAGATCAACTCGTCCGTTTTATCCCTCGACACAAGTCGCCGGGAAGGAGATTTTTCGCTAGCCGCAGAAAGCGTCGAGGTGCTGAGACTCATCGCAGCGGCACTACCTGCACCGATGAGTGATAAAAATTTTCGCCGGGACTGGCTGGTTTCGGATTGGGCTGCTTTATATTTTTTCATGGATTGGCATGGTTAAATCGTTGTTCAAATAATTGTTTTTTGGTGAAATCCTCGCGGAAAATACGTTCGGGTATCGGGGGACGAAAGACTCCGGTATTACAAATTTTCCGGTTTGGAAAATCCCCCGAACGCGGTTTCAAGAGCACCCGCTACCGCCAGGACCTTATCCTCTGTCCACGGCTTGCCGACAATCTGAATCCCCAAAGGCAATCCTTCATCGGATGTGCCAGCGCGTACCACCGCTGCCGGCCATCCGGTGGCATTGTATTCGGAAGTGTACCAGTGACCGGGAAACCGCTCCGCCTCTACCTTCATCGCTGCAGTGGAAGTAACCGGACAGAGCAAAATATCGTAGTCATCCATAAATTGGAGCATCTTGCTTTTCAGCGCATCGATCTCCTCTACCAGCCGGGAATACACGTCGGCTGATACGACTTCGCCTGAAATATTAAGGTTTGGGGAAATCACTTTGGTCCCGCATTGCTGAATGAGGCGCTTGAGGTGGGCTTTTCCGTCCGCACTGTTCAGCTCGGAGCGCTTTTCAGAGAGTTCCTGAAGCACCGGTGGACGGTCGGGCACCACACTTTTTACCGATGATTTAAGGCTTTCGGCGCAGTCTACTACCATCTTTTTAATCTCCGGAATGGGTTCCGCGATATCATTGGTTGTGTAATAGGCTATTCGCAGCTTGGAAAGGTCTACTTCGGAGGGGTCGGGTAGCGGAACCGGACTAATACTGGCATCCAACTGGTCCGGACCAGAAAGGATTGTCAACAACAGGTACAAATCCTCCACTTTTCTTGCCATTGGGCCCGGCTGCTGGTAACTTCCAAACCGGTCGCCATACCCAGGTAAATGGCCTGTTTGGGGAATCCTCCCACTGGTTGGTTTGATACTCGCCAAGCCGCAGACATGCGCCGGGGCACGTACACTCCCGCCGGAATCGGTGCCAATGTCAAAGTAAGAGCCGCCGGCTGCCAAGATAGCTGCTGCCCCACCACTACTACCCGAGGGATGGCGGCTGAGATCGTAGGGGTTTAGTGTTTGTCCGTAAATGAGGTTTGTGGTCAGCGAGGACATGGTAAATTCGGGCGTGTTGGTCTTGCCCAGCAGGATCGCCCCTTCTTTTTTGAGTCTAGCCACCACCGTAGCGTCGGTGCCCGGCATGTAATTTTTACGACCCATGGTGCCTGCGGTCGAAATGATACCGGCTGTATCAAAGGAATCCTTGATTGTCATGGGTACTCCGTGGAGCAACCCGAGCGGCTTTCCTGCCGCCACCGCGGCATCCGCTGCTTTAGCCTCCAGTAATGCGCGCTCACCTGCCACCTGGACCACCGCATTGATTTTAGGATTTATCTCAGCAATCCGTTCCAAACAACGGGTTACCAGCGCTTCACTACTGATTTCTTTATTTCGGATCATCTCTGCCACTTTCGTTGCGGACATGTACAGGAGTTCTTCCGTGGCATCCTTTGACGTAAATTCCCTCCGAGAAGGAACAACGCCATCCGGAAGCAATTGTCCGAAGGCCGGAAGTACGGAGCCCAATGATCCGATTCCAAGCGTGGTAATAAATTTTCTTCGGTTGTTGGTGGTTTGTTTTTTCATGGGTGTTTGGTTTTAAGTGTCTGTGGTCAAAATTAGGTCTTGATCGCAGCGTGCGAAAGAGGGTATTTTTCAAGATTGAGCGGCTAGATAGGAGGCATTTTCCATCCTCCTGATTTCTGCTCCAGGTAACTAGCCACGGCGAGTGCCACGTCCTCCCTCCAAGGCTGGGCAACTACCTGTACCCCGATCGGCAATCCTTCGGCACTTTGTCCACAGCGCACAACCGCGCCGGGCCAGCCACAGGTATTGAAGGGTTTGGTATAGCTTTCCCCCGGGTTGTCCATGTACCTGGAAGACTCGGAAAATCCGCTATTGATATCCCCTGCGGGTGAGTTGGTCACCGGACAGAGGAGCACATCGTAATCGGAAAACCACTGAAGCATCTTGCTGCGGTTGGCATCTTGCATTTCCAATAACCTGGTATAGCGGGCCGTTGAAATTTCCTCCCCTTGCTCTGACAACCGTTGGCGGAGACTCGCGCCGTAGGTCTTGGAGCCGGCGCGCTCGGTTGCTCGTTTGAGCCATTGCCAGCCGTCACCGATGATGAGATCACGCCGAATCGTACCCAACTCGACCAAAAGATCTCTTGGGCAATCCTCGGTAACGGAAACACTGACTTCTTGCATCCACTTGGCGGCTTTCTGTACTGTGTCTCGCGTAGCCGGATCGGTCCTGGCCACTCCATTTTCCGCAAAAAATGCAACCCTCAACCCGGCAATGTCCACCTGCTTGTAATCAGGCCAGGGCATGGGAACGACGGCGGCATCTTTAAAATCGGGACCAGCCATCAGGGGAGTAAGTAAGTCCAGGTCCTTTACAAACCGCGCCATAGGGCCCGGTTGCTGCCAGGCATCGAATAGACCTCCATAATCGACAATATGTCCGGTACGGGGAAGCCGTGCCGAGGTAGGCTTGATACCGGCTATCCCGTTGGTACCCGAAGGTCCTCTCACGCTGCCTCCCCAATCGGTGCCAATATCAAAGGCCGCTCCTCCTGCGGCCACGATGGCTCCTGCGCCCCCACTACTTCCGGAAGTCGTTTTGTCGAGATCATAAGGGTTTTTACTGATACCATAAATAATATTATTGGTGGAATTAACTCCCAATACAGCTCCAATAAGCGTGAATTCGGGGGTATTGGTTTTTCCTAATAAAATCCCCCCCTGCTGCCTGACCCGGGCCACAACCGTCGCATCTGCATCGGGAACAAAATTCATTTTTCCGATAGTACCGCCCGTACTAACCACTCCTTCCGTCATGAAAGAGTCCTTTATCGTGAGTGGTACGCCGTGAAGTACCCCGGTTGAGTTTCCTCTCGCCAATGCTTGATCCGCCCTTTTTGCTTCGTCCAGCGCCCGATCGAAACATTCCATGACCACTGCATTTAGTTGGTAATTGACGGCATCAATTCGATCGATGTACGCCTTTACCACTTCAACGGCGGACACCTCCTTTGTGCGAATCATCTGCGCCAGTGCGGTTACCGATTTGTAATGAATCGATTCAGGCTCGACTTTGGCTCCGAATTCCCGGATCAGTAGGCGTTTATCGAACCCGCTTACAATGTTTGGCAAGCAAGCTGCACCGATGGTCCCAACGGATAGTTTTTCTATAAACGACCGTCTGGAAACTGTATCAGCAGTCGTTGTTGCAATACGTTTTTTTACCTTATTCATGCATGTTTTTTTTGGTAAGTGAGGGTTTGTCTGGTACGATTACATCGCTGGCATTTGCCAGCCTCCCAGTTGTAGTTCCAGGTACTCGGCTACGGCCAAAACTTTGTGATCCTGGAAGGGCTGTCCGACTATCTGAACTCCAATCGGAAGGCCCTCTTTACTTGTGCCTGCACGTACTACCGCCGCCGGCCAACCGGTAAGGTTAAAAATCCCCATATACCCGTAAGCATCGGCTGAACTGGCGGATCTTTCAAATACCGTAGGATTGGGAGCGGCACCATCAAAATGCACCGGACAAATAAGAATATCGTAGGCTTGCATCCACTGCAGCAGCTTACTTCTGCAAGCATCGAGCTTTTCGACCAACTCGGTAAACTCCCTGGATGGGATCGCGGTGGAAGGATCCTCCAGTCGTAGTAAGGGATGGGTTTGTTTGGTCCCAAATTTTTCTGCCAGTCTACTTACCCAGGCCCTGCCGTCTGCACTGAAAAGGTCCTGACGCACCTGTTCTGCTTCCTGGAATTCGCTAATTGGCGCATCTTCTTTCAGCGTGATACCGGCCGTTTTCAATGCAGAAACCGCAGCTTTGATTGCTTCCCTGGTCTCCTGCGAGCAGGCCTTCGTGCTTCCGTGGTCGACGAACCATGCGTACTGCAGGTCCCCTATACGCACGCTGTCCGGGTCGGTCCAGGGAACAGGGTGAATGGCAGCGTCGCGTTGATCAGGTCCCATGATAATGGGCAGAATTAATTTGAGGTCTTCTACATATCTGGCCAGGGGCCCGAGCACCTGATAGGCATCAAACAATCCCCCGTAATCCACAATATGACCAGTTCGGGGAACCAAACCTGTGGTGGGCTTTATGCCGGCGATTCCGTTAAAGTGAGCCGGCCCGCGGATGCTCCCACCAAAATCCGAACCGATATCGAAAGGAGAGCCCCCTGCAGCCACAATGGCACCGGCTCCTCCACTACTTCCTCCGGGGCTATAACCGGCTTTGTACGGATTACTCGTCATGCCATACACTAAGTTGGCGGTGGTTCCGGATAGGGTAAATTCAGGAGTATTGGTTTTTCCCAGGAGAATCGCCCCCTGAGCCCGAAGTCTGGCAACAATCGTTGCATCCTCCGCCGGAATGTAATCCTTTCGCCCAAGCGTACCTCCGGTACTCACCACCCCTGCAGTATCCAATGAATCTTTGATGGTCATGGGGACGCCGTGCAGGGCACCCATGGTCTTGCCGGCCGCCAGCATCTTATCTGCCTTTTGGGCTTCTTGAAGTGCCCGCTCTTTACAAGTAAGGACCACTGCGTTGATCATCGGATTCACTTCTTCCATCCGCTGATACACGGCATTCACGAGATCTACCGAAGAAATTGCTTTTTCTCGGATCATTTGGGCCAACTGCACAACCGATGCGGATGTGACGTCTTCCACGACCCGATTGGGCCGATAATAGAAACTCGAATCCTTCTTCCCGGATGCAGGGATAGGGGAGGCCATCAACCCTAGCCCCCCTTACCAAACAACACAAAAGACGAACGTATAAAATCTCTTCGGTTATTTTTTTTCTTGGAAATCATGTATTTACCTTTTGGTTTAACTGGCAGCTTAACGATCCCACCATACCCGGGTCAGAAGATCATCTGATCCTTGTCTGGCTACTGCTTGCTCGTAGTTTGCTTTGTTTAAGTTAATTTCACTAGGTGGGTACCCTTTACGTCTGGGTATGCCATCTATGACTCCATCTCTCGCTACTTCCAATTCCGGATATTGAAGCCGTCTCCATTCGCACCAGGACTGCACGCCTTGCATATAAAAAGAAATCCACTTTTGATTGCCGATGGAACGCATGGGATTCGTGGTGTCGTAGGCCACTGCTTCCTGCGCCAAATAATCCGCAATGGCTGAGGGATCTGAAATGCCCCACTGCTCCATGGAAGCAGTGATCGCCTCTGTGTAAAATTCGGAGGGACTGCCGGAAATCCAGCCTCTTTCCGCTGCTTCAGCCTTGATAAACGCAACCTCTGCGTAAGACAAAATGGTAAAAATTGAAGTCGGCTGTAGGATGGTTTCGGTATTTGGCCAGGATACGGCGAAATCGCTAATGGCACTACCGGATGCGCGGTCCAGCCCGACTGGCTGTCCGATGTATCCGCCTCCCAGCGTTTCATTTATTGCCGGATCGGCATATCTTTCCAGCCGTGGATCGTTTAACGATTTGAGCATGTCTACCAATGTGCTGGCAATTCCGTAATTTGGTACACTCAATTCGTACCGGAAAAACCAGGGATTGTTGTTGGGTTGGGATTCCAAAAACTGATAGAAGGCATTGTCTTCCGTTGATGTCATGGGGCCCGCTGCTACCGCCTCGGAAAGCGCAGACGCTGCCACATTGGGTGCCACGTTCGAAAGCCGGAGTGCTACCCGCATTTTTAGACTATTGGCAAACTTGTACCACTTCTCCATATCCCCCCCGAAAATGATGTCGCCGTCGATCGCCCCATCCGCAGCATTGATCATTGCTGCCGCCTCCGACAATTCCTTAAGCAAATCCAAATAGATCGTTTCCTGATCGGTATAGGTGGGTAGGGAAAAAGCATTTCCTTTCAATGCCTCTTGGTAGGGAACATCCCCCCAAATGTCGGTGATGTTTTGATAGGCCCAGGCTTTCAGAATCCTGGCCACCGCGATTTGGTTGTGATTGGGCCCGGATAGCGCGGCGTTTACCATCGTCTCTTCATTGGTATTTAAAAGAATGACCTCTTCTAAATCTCTCAGTCCGTTGGTGTAAAAGGTCGAAAAATCGCCCTCAACCGTAGCATAAATATCATCGAATCCACCCCGCAAATTTGCCATCTGCTGGGCGTAAATCATGGCGGGTAACCCGATGCCGTTCAGTTGATCATGATTCCCGAATATATCTGCTACTAATTCCCGCTGTGCCCCGGTCAGCAGACTGGATGTGGGCACCTCCAAGGGCTGGTTGGGATCAATGTTTAACTCCTCAAAGCCCTCGGTACAAGCGGCCGAGAAGATCAGCAGGCCGGCCAATAGAATGGTGGTAGGTATGTTTTTTATCGTTTTCATTTGATTCATTCTTAGATGTTGGAACATATGGGTGTCAGGCAGATTTTTGTGATAAAACCCGAATCTCCTGTCCAATAAATAAATGGGAATTACAGCTTGATGTTGATATTGAAACCAATCATGCGGGGGGCCGGCAATGAGGCTCCCTCCAAGCCCTGTACGTTACTTGACCCGTAGGCGATTTCCGAAGGATCGATGTGGGGCACGTTGCTGTGCAGCAGGGCCACGTTACGGGAGAACACAGAAACCCGAAGTCCATTGATAAAGAGGTTCCGTAGCATTCCGCTGGGCACGTTGTAGCCCAGGCTGATTTCTCGTAATTTGATGTAGGAAGCGTCGTAGACGGACAGGCCATCGAGGCTATACAACTGCTTCAGGTAGTTTTGTGCTTCGAGATAGACCGTATTGGGCTCCCCGTTTTCAAAAACCGCATCCGCACGAATGCCCCCACCTTCGGAAACGGGACTTCTTTTGGGAACACCCCGATCGTTGTCTCCTACCGACTCAATGAACTGCCCATTGGCGATGCCGTTCTGAACGGTTTCGGACCAAAAGCTACCACCTGACTGGAAATCGATCAAGGCACTCAGGCTGATTCCGCGGTACGTAAAGGTATTGGAAAAGCCCCCCGTTACGTCCGGTAAAATGCTGCCAACTACTTCGCCTGGATTTCTAAGGTAAAAGCCATTGCTGCCGACTATCGGTTTTCCCGTCTCCTCATGGTAAATCACATTTGGAGTGATGATCGTACCGTAAGGTTGTCCTACCGTCGCATTAACGGAATTGGTGCCGTCTCTGCCTCCCAATTCAAAATTATCCTGCCCTTCTGCCAGTTCCAATACTGTATTCCGATTTCGAGCGAGGTTCAGGTTTACATCCAGGAGAACCCATTTCTTTCGATAGGGGTACCACTCAGCATCACTTCAATGCCCTTGTTTTCCATTTCCCCTGCGTTAACAATAAGGGATTGAAAACCGGTGGTCGAGGACACCGGTAGGGCGAGGATTTGATTGAAGGTATTTACCTTGTATACCGTAAAATCCAAACCTATTCTATTTTCTAAAAAACGCAAATCCAAACCTGCTTCCAAATTCGACACAATTTCCGGCTTCAGGTTGCTATTTCTCAATACGTCATCTACCGTGAACACCGAGGTATTGCCATACGGGTCCCCGTTGGCATAGGTATTGACCAGCCGGTACGGATCCGTGTCGTTACCCACTTGAGCCCATCCCAATCGCATTTTTCCGAAGGAAAAGAAATCGGCTCCTGTCATCAGGTTCGAAAAAACAAAACTGCTCGAGACCGCCGGGTACAGGTAGGAGTTATTGTCTACCGGTAAGGTAGACGACCAATCGTTCCGAAGGGATGCCTCGAGAAACAGGAAGTCCCGGTAGCCTAAATTACCACTGGCATAGACACTTTGCACCTCTCGTTCGGACTTAAAATCCCGAATTTCCGGCCGCTGAAGGGAGGCCACCAGGTTGTAAAAATTTGGAACGCTCAAGCCGCCCTGTGTCCGGGTATAATTGTTGGTAAAGGTATTTTTCCGGATATTTCCTCCGAAGGTAACTCCCAGACTGAAATCATCGCCAAACTCGGTGTTGTACTGGCCCAGCAATTCAAAATTGTCCTCCCTGAAATTATACAGATCCTTTTCGTAGGCATTTTGGAGGTAGCCCCCAATCGAAGCGCGGTCTTCCCGAACATCCGTATAAAAATCGGTTCGGGCGAATAAGGTCAACGAAAGCTCCGGAAGAATCTGGTAAGAGATATTGATATTACCGAAAACCCGATCCTTTAGGTCGTTGTTATAACTTTCGAAAAGGGTGAAGTAGGGATTATTGTTATAACTCTGCTCCAGATGCCTGCCAAGGCCCTGGGTATTCCAGGTCATGTGGTAGTAGCGATCCGACTTGTAATTTCGAAGCCTTGCGGGATCTATTTGACGTTGGGTCCAGGCATACCAATAGGTCAGAACGTTCACCGGACGCTCCGGAGACCAGTCCCCCGTGGCGGGTCGCCCGAGTGCCTCGGTACGTATGTAGTTGATTTTGGCTCCTGCGGAAAACTTATCGGTTATTTGCGTGTTGGCACTTACCGCTATTGTATTTCGTTTGAGCGAGCTGTTGGGCATCACCCCGGTCTGATCGAGATTGGTATAGGAAAGCCTGAATGAGCTCTTGTCGTTCCCTCCACTAATGGCCACATTGTTGGATAACGTCACCCCGGTTTCGAAAAAGTCGCGTACATTATTGGGGGTCGCCTGCCAGGGTCGCACCTCCCCGTAGTTGGGCTCGCCCGGATACATGCTGTCCCAATGCCTTACCAGGGTTCCGTCAAATCGTGGGCCCCAGCTGTTGTTGGCATTGGTATTTACGACTTTGTAAGTCAATCCGTCCAGGGGATCGACAACTTCCTCAAAATCCAAGGAGAACCCGCCGCCGTATTCGTTTTGCATTTCCGGCAATAAGAAAACGTTGCTAAACATCGTTGAGGAATTGATACTCACGCCAATCCCTTTGTTTTTTGCACCGCTTTTGGTGGTGATGAGAATCACTCCATTGGAGGCTCTGGAGCCGTACAATGCCGAAGCACTCGGCCCCTTCAACACAGAGATGGATTCGACGTCGTCGGGATTGATATCCTGGGCCGCATTTCCGTAATCACGCCCCCCGTTTCCAGACACCTGATCGGAAGAGTTGTAATTCGAGTTATCGATCGGCGTGCCGTCCACCACAAAAAGTGGTTGGTTATTGCCGGAGATGGAATTGATACCCCGGATGGTAATCCGTGAGGAACCACCAATGTTTCCAGAAGAATTGGATATTTGGACACCCGCGATTTTCCCTGTCAGGGAATTGACGATATTGGTTTCTTTGGCTTCGTCCAAGCCACGGGTATCCACCTGCTGTACGGTATAACCCAGCGCCCGTTCGTCGCGTTTTACACCCAATGCGGTCACCACCACCTCGGATAGTGCCGTCTCTTCCGGAGTCAGCGAAATTGTGATTTCACTTTGGTTTCCAACATTAACTTCTTTTTTGTTGTATCCAATAAATGAAACTTCCAATTCTTTTTCTGACTCGGATAGGGTCAAGGAAAATTCACCGTTAATGTCTGTAGCCGCACCCTTGGTAGTGCCCTTAACGAGTACGCTGGCCCCCGGAATCGACTCCTCGTTTTCATCGACGACCTTTCCTGTAACTGTCAGACTCTGTGCCTGAACCGTACCCACCGACAGGCAGGCGAGGAGTAAAATCAACCAGATAAACGAAATACTCCCACCGGAACGCCGTTCCGGGGCATGTGTAAAATTTTTCATGATGTTGTTAGTGGTTAAGTGTTGAAAATAAGCTATCCTTACGCGTACAGAGATCCTAATTCTGCACGCGGTTAGCGCATATTCGAAAGTTATTCTGGGAGGCGATCCTGGGCGTGAATCAAGAAATGGCGTACATCCTATGGCATCGAATCAAGCAGGCCTTGCCGGGAAAACCATTTCGTTTGTTGGATAAACTATGTTAGCTGCTAACATCTTCTTGGTCAAATATATAGGCCGATCATTTAATAAAAAAGAAAACCCAATATAATTTTTTTAAACTAATCGGCATACCTATAGTTAAAAATAATGATAAATTAACAAATCTTACAGGTATTTACACATTTTATGCCTTTCTATTCTATTTTTATTTATAATTAAAATAAATTAAATAGTGTTTAATTTATTAACATTAAAAAATACATTTTTTAATTTATGGGTCTTTTTTTCGACCTACCTCTGTATTATTTATTATTTATCATCATTTTTTTGACTCATTTTGAACCCATTTTCTCTATTTTTTTCTGTTTTTTATCATTACTAATTTCATTTTTAATCAACATGGGGCAAAAATTTGTTACTTCTGTTTTTCAGTCATATACTAATTTTTTATTCTCTATTTTTCTATTTTTTTACCTATACATTCCTTTTGATCCCAGCTTGTATTGGTTTAGCTACCATTTTTACTTTTAAAAATATTTTTTATGACGATACCAACTTAATGTACCGTTTCCACGGCGTAGTGTCTTCCCACAGTGTAACCTGCTACATCCACTAAACTGTCCGTATTTCCGAAAAACAGGTGGTAAACCTGATCAAAAACCCGTGTAGGTGCCCTGATAAGGGACGGGCGACGAAGTCCATGTTCATTGTGGGGCGCATAAATCGACAATAAATTCCATCAAATAGCAATGAACCGAAAGACAGAACGGAAGAAAAACGATATCGCCCTGAAAATATGGAAGGAAGTCTAGGGTTGAGTGAACGGCAGTCCTGTCCCATGGTCAAAAACAAGCTGCTACGGGTGTTCCGAAAAAAGCAAAAAAAAGGAGCGCGAACGGCTCCTCTTTTTGACTCCTAAACTTATTCTTTTTGACTCCAATGCTTATTTAGCCGTGGAATACTTCTGGGGAGGCTTAATTCGGTTCGTCGGTTGAGGCGGTGCATTTCCTGCGTGCAGGGAACGTTGTCGCAATCGTTTACCGGTTTGCGCTTTCCGAAAAATTCATATACCAAGCGATCGGAGGCGATCCCTTTCCCTTCCAGGTAATTCTTGACTACCAACGCCCGCCGCTCAGACAAGGCCTCGTTGTAGGCTGCGGAACCCCGGTTGTCCGTATGCCCGGTGATCGCCAAGCGTCGGTTTAGCATATTTCTGAGCATTAACGCTACCCGTTCCAGGGCCATTTTATCCTGCAGGGAAAGCTCGGCTTCATCAAAGCCAAAGTAAATGGTGGGCAACTCTTCAGGTAACGGTAGGTTACTTACATCACACAAATCAATTCCCTGCATTTCGGGCGGTACCGGGTATGTCTTTCCTACTTCGGGAAAGGCAAGCAACAATAGCTCCGTACGTCGGTCTAGCTGATAATTCTCTTCGGAGCAAGGAAGTCCCTCCCCACAATTGGAAGTCAATTCGGTTTCTCCCAACCACTCCGCCTGTATACGAGACCTGGCGATGCCGAATTTACCCAGGTAATCTCGTACCGCATCTGCCCGTTTTTCGCTTAAAATCTCGTTGTAGGCATTGCTTGCCCGCGCATCGGTATGGGAACGGACCACTATATTCAGGAAGGAATAGGAGGTCAACAACTCGGCAATCTTATCCAAGGGTGCTTCTGCATCTTCACGGATTTCGGATTGATCCAGGTTGTAATACACTAAATCCACGTAGACAGCGGTTCTGTATGGAATTTTTACCAGCTGATAGGTTTTCTCCAATTTTCCTTCACTCAACCCTCTGCTTGATAAACTTTTATCCTCCAACGCAAAATACCCCTCCTTTTTAATGGAAATTTCCTGTTCTTGATCCGCGCTAATCGTAGCTCTAAGCTCTCCGGCCGGGCCCTGTTGCACGGCAACGGTTTGCTTTTCGCTACCCTCCGTCATCTGAACGTCGAGGGTACCGGTAACCGCTGTGCCGTCGCAAGCTACAACCTGCGCCCGGAAATCCACACCCAAGGTCTCCAATTCAAACAAATCGTCCAAACCGGTACTCCCGGGACGATTGGAGGAGATCACTACCGCCTGATCTGCCGACTCAAAAAATCCAAAATCATCCTGTGGAGAATTATAGGGTAACCCCATGTTTTTAACCCCAAGGAATTCGTTTCCTCTCTTGTCTGATACAAATATATCCAATCCCCCCAGGCCTGTGTGACCGTCTGATGCAAAATAGAATCGGCCATTTCGGATAAATGGATCAATTTCATTTCCCGCAGTATTGATCAAAGGACCCAGATTCACTGGCGCCCCAAACTTGTATCCCTCATCGAATTCCATGACGTACAAGTCATAGCCTCCGTACCCGCCGGGCATGTTGGACGAGAAATACAAGCGATTTTGGGATTCATCCACGAAGGGACTCTTCAAACCGTATTCCAGAGGCGCATTCGCAGGCAGCCCCACAAAATCTACCGGGTTACCGGATGCATCCAAGCGGCTATAAAAGATCTCCGGGTGTACTTCGTAGTCATTGGATTGCCGGATATCCCGGGTTACGGTATAAAAAATCAAGTTCTCGTCTGCTAGCGGAAAAGGGTCACTAGCGTGAAATACATCCGGGACGGGTGGCTCAAAGCGCAAAACCTTACCTGCTTCGTCCACCGAATAAATACTCAGAAAGTTTCGCCCGGTCCAATCCGATGACTTCGCATAATACCGATACCCGTTGTCGATACGCAATCCGCTTCGCTTCCGGTCTCCGGAACCTCCTCGGTCTGAGGAAAAGTAGACCCGTCCGTTTGCTGCTTTGGTCCAGCCGAAATCGGCACTGGCACCATTTATTTTTTCCAACCGCCTTACACCCGTATTTCCGCCCGCTGCGTCGTACCAGCGTCTCAAGGAATCCAAATTTAAGTTTCGAAGTGCTTCGGGTTTGCTCGTCCCGATTGAATCCAGCGCCTCAAAAACGGCTTCTATCTTACCGGCCTGGTTGGCTGCCGCGATATACGCCAGCCGATCCGATTGAATAGCATCGCCATAGGCCACCACTCTTTTCCACCATTCGTAGGCGCGCGAATAATCCCGCATTTTTTCATAGGCAATCGCTGCGCCCTTTGCAGCGCGGTAGGAAGGTTTTTTAGCAAAGGCTTCTGCATATCCTTTTCCCGCTTCAAAATAATTTTCTTCGACCGCCTTCCTGTCAGCATAGCGCAGCAAACCCTGTTGGGCGAGTGAGGGAAAAGATAAAAACGCCAGAAGGATTATCGGTAGCAGGCAGGTAAAAATCTTTTTCATAGTTAGAACCATCTAGGGTTGTTCATGTTCACGTTCCTTGGAGAGATGTAATATCCAAGGGAAAACTCGTGGGAATTATTCCGAAGCCCGCTAAACGCATTGGTTTGCACGTCGTAGGCGTAACCCACCCTGAATTGGTCTGTTGCAAACAGTTCCAGGATCAACGCTACTGCATTACGGGCGGACAATCCCGAAGGTAATTCGTCCTGTCCCCATTTGACATTGGTCCGGTAGGAAGCCCCTGCCCAAATTCGGTCCACAAATAAAAACATTCCATTTAAATCCAGATTGGTCGGTCCTCTTCCTCCGTTTCTAACCAAAAAAGAAGGTTTGAACTGAACCTCGTCGGAAAGCGGTACCAATCCGCCGGCAGTAAGGTAGTAGTGCACATTGTGGTAGGCCAGCGCAACTGCCTCCGATTCGAGGGAGTTTCGCCCGATGAGGTTATAGGCACTGAATCCAGCATAAAAAGTGGGACTATGGAAAAATATACCTGTATTCAAATTTGGGGTAAATAGGTTGATTCGCCCCTCCGGGATTTCCGCGTCGTCAAAGTCGTTCGGGTCAAACATGGAACCGTCGATGGCGTATTCGGATACACCGGCACTTATTCCAAAGCCCAAAAAGGAAGCAGCCCCTGTCTGAATCCGGTAGGCATAGCTGAGCAAACCCGAATTGGTTCTTGCCGGTCCCATTTCATCGGAAAGAACTGAGAACACCGAAGCCCATCAGTCCTTCGTTTGCGCTCAGGTCTGCCGTGACCGTGAAGGTAGTAGGTGCTCCCGGAAGGCCTGCCCATTGATTGCGGTAGGTGGACTGTATGTAATGCTCTCCCTTATAGCCGGCATAGGCAGGGTTTACGTGCAATCCGTTGAACATGTACTGACTAAATTGGGGCAATTGCTGGGCAGCTACCTCCCCTGCCAGCAAGAAGGCCACTATTGCCACAAACCTACCTACACTATACCTATTTCTCATTGAATTCGAATTTATACCCGCCATAAATACAACGCTACTATTTCACTACTTGCAGCCAGCCTTTATACGTTTGGCTTTCACCCGCACGATCGGTAATTACCAGTACATAAAAATAGGAACCTGCGTTCAAGCCCTGAGCCTCCCAATCGTTTTGGTAATCCTCCGAAACAAATACATGATCGCCATTTCTGTTAAGAATAGTCAGCGAACTTTGGGCGAAGCGATCGATTCCCCGAATTTCAAAGGTATCGTTTTTACCGTCTGCATTTCCTGGCGTGATGACGTTTGGAATAAAGAATGGATTGACCTGATTGGTGTCGCTATCCTCTGGCTGCGTGGAAGTATTTTCCTGATCCTCCGGCACCTGTACGCGAACGGTGTTCGTAATGGAGCCGACCTGCGTGGCCTGAACCTGAATGGTATACACCTGCGAACCACCTGCCGCAAGACTAGGTATGGTCCAGGTAACCGTGTTACCCGATACGCTCACCTCGGCATCCCCCGTAAAACCAAGATACACCAGACCCGTCGGCAGCTCATCCGTTAGGGTGATATTTTCTGCCGGGCTGTCGCCGCTATTCGTTACCCGGATTTCGTACGCAAACTCGTTCCCTTCATACAGCGCTACCCCAAACGAAGTCTTTTCCACACCGACGTTTACCGGGCGGGCCACAACGGTGACCGGAACCGCCTGAACCCCATCCGAGTACTCCCCGATTGCAATGGTAGCGGTATTGACCTGCGGCCCCAAACCAACCGCCATGAGCAGCATGTCGATCTCTACGACGGTGCCGGAAGATATCGTCTCAATCAACCAGGTCGTCCCCTGCTGCACCTCCGGCTCCGAACTTAGGAGCATCAACCCTTCCGGTAGGATGTCTTCTACCTGCACGTCCTCTAACGCAAAATCCGAGTTATTGGTAAGCGTCAGTGTGTAGCTGACCAGCCCTCCGATTGGAAGCACGCTGAGGTTCGGTACCTTTGAAGCTTCGAGCAATATAGGCCGTACGGTAAGTGACACCAGCGCCTGATCGCAAAACTGGCGATCTGTATTCTCACAAATCTCATACGTAAAGCTATCCGTACCAGAAAAATTGGGATCGGGGCTGTAGCTAAGCGTACCGTCCGGGTTTTGAGTCAGGGAACCGTTTTGCGGACCTTCTATAATTTGCAAGGTCTCCACTAGCAGTTCACCCGTGTTGATAAAATCGTTCGCTAATACATCCAGGATGAGGCCCTGATTTTGATTGGTGGTAAAAGCATCGTCATTGGCTTCCAATTGAATATCCAACAAGGTGAAGCGAATCAGCCCCTGGTCCGTATTGCCCGGATTTATTAGCTCCGCAATTTCATAGCTCAATTCGTAGGAACCGTTGGGCAAACCGGCAGGTAGTGACAGTTCCCCATCGGTAGACAAGGTAAGGCCGGATAAACCGTCTGCGTCCAACAGGCTTACCTGAACTCTCCCGTCGGGAATTGCTGCTCCATTCAACAGGTCGTTTTCCAACACATTCCCAATAGGTCCTGCCCGGTTTAGGTTCACACTTCCGTAATCATCGTTCGCTGCAGTGAGAACGGTGGGTGCGATCCGGATGGTAGCCGTCGCCTGATCGCATTTTACTGGGTCTGAAGCATCGCAAATCTGGTACACCAACAGGTAATCTCCGCTCGGTACGCCTTCGTCAATATCAATGGACCCATCTGCCGTCAGGCGAATAAACCCACCTGAATTATTGCTTACGGTAGTCAGGTTAATATTTTCGATCAGGGCAGGAAGGCCATTGAGCAAGTCGTTCTCCAAAACATTTAATACGCTATCCCGTGCAAAACTATCCGCAGCCTCCACCGAATCGTCAAATGCTTCCGGCTTGTATTCAATGACTTCGATCCGCACCTCCGCTTCGTCGGCTTCCTCCCCGGCGGTGATTTGATACCGGAGTGTATATATCCCGGGAGCTGTGTTGGCTGGAACGTCTACCGTCCCGTCGGAATTCAATACGGCACTTCCCTCGGGGAAGTCTTGTAGAATCGCCAGTTGAATATCGATCGGGTTTAACGGGGCACCGTTTAGTTCATCATTGTCAAAAATATTCAGCACAGCCTCACCGCCAAGTTCGCTATTGACGCGTTCGGCCACGTCGGGGGTAGCAGTGATGGCATTCACAAAAAAGACCAACTTGCCATCCGGCTCATTAACGGCGACGATCCGAATGCCAAAAATGGGCTCTTCAGAAGCAAAAAGTGCCGGTGAAAACAATACCATTTCCTGGGATTGAGTGGGCTCGTTACTTATGTGATTGATTCCTGTTTTCCACTGAAAACCGCGAACCTGGATGACGTTGGCCCCCTCAATCGGTTCCCCATCCCTGCCTAGCGCAATAAAATCCGTGGCAGAATTGCCGTCACGCTCCGTATACAACAGGTAGCCCGAGGTAACCACCGGATCCGAGTAAATCAGGTCAACAAACGGTTCACCTCTGGGAATGGAAGGTTGGGAATTGATGTCCCAATAAGACCGAATGTCCGGTGTGGAGACGACTTCTTCCAGATTTTCGAAGAACGCCGGGTCTCGGTGGGAAATGATCAGATCGTTCGAACGAACAATCTGAATCGCATTGGGTCTTATCTCGTTGCTGCCAATGGCTGGATTGGGATTCGCCACAGTCGGTCTTCGGGTCGTTGCGAAAATAACCCTACCCCCTGCCACGCGAATTCCGCTAACCACGACGGAGGCGTCTTCCGGACTCGGATTTTGATTGCCATCCGGTGAATTTTGTACCAACTCTTCCCCATCGATAAGGTAGCTCACCTGTTCCATGGCAATAATATTTTCCGTCTCGTTTACGACCACCACTTGCGCGTGGACCGCCGAGTGGACCAAAAAAAGGACGAACAACGGTGCTAGTTTCCGGAGGTAAAAAAATACATCCAATGAATGACTTCTTGTTAAAATTAATTTTTTCATATAACCCGCCTATTAAAAACCATTCATCCAGACATTACAAAAAACAAGATCGACAAAGTACTGCTAAAATAGCTATTTCTTACTAAATCCAAAATAGATGACCAATTTATCTATACCGGTCTATTTCCACGATGAAAACTCAGGCAGCCTTTTGGCTGCCTGAGTTCGTATTCGAAGCTATGGTTCCTGCGACAACAGGGTTGGATACAAACCTGATTCAATACACCGGGTTTGCCCCTGGGCAAAATTCCTGAGCAGGCTATCTCGGAACCCTGTTGGAACCCCCACCCCTGACAATCTCACCAGGCCTCAGATTTGCATTCAGCATCAACTCGGTGTTACGGTATCCATCCTTGTCCAGGTACCAATCGGCATAGGACTCTCCTCCGGATACCACCCATTCAACAAATCGGGTGTAACCTTTGGTAATCGGAACTTTGTTTGTCATGTACGGAATGCTCTCGGTCACATTCATGCCCCAGGGCAATCCGTTTTCTTTGTTTCGGTAATAGCTTTCCACACCTCCGGTACTTCCGTCTTCTTTGGTACCAAAAATGGATTGGTCTGCGTAGCGGGTGGGACGCTTACCGGGCAAATGTACTTCCACACCTCTTTGCTGATTCACAATAAGGAAGGGATTAAACTGATCCATCCCAAGTTCTCTTAGCGTAGTAGGCCCTTCATCGGTGGTCTTTCCCTCTTCTTTTAAGGTCATCACGATTGTCAGCAATTTGGGCTCCTGGAGGGTGAATTCCGGATCGGTATTGATCCCCAGTGCTCCACCGCCCGGGTGGGTTAATACCAAGCCTACCTTATCGAATGGTATTATTGTTGCAAATTCGTTGTCCACTTCCAACCCATTTTCATCAATTTTGTGAATACTTTCCGGGCTGGCCTTGGTTCCGGTGACCTTGATTACTTTTTCGGAGATAGGCCTGAAAACTCTATGCCAAAGCCATTGCTAAAGCCAGCTCCGGCCGCTCTCGGAATCAGTTCGATCTTGATTTCAACGACTTCCCCATCAGCGTCTGTAACGCGGTTTATCCTGTAATCCACGACCAAATCGTTAAAATCGTAATCCCCGCGGGCAGGCCAAAGATCCTCATACATCAGCGTCCCGTATCCGGTAGCAGGTAGAAAATTATCAAACGCCCGGTAAGGATCCTCGGGGTAAGCATCCTCTGAATCAATAATGTCATCGTCATCCGTGTCCTTTTCGTCCTCATCATCGTCCTCATCGTCGTCCTCATCTTTTGGAAAACAATCGTCCGACGGATCTGCGTTGTAGCTTCCCGGAATGATCAGTTCGTCCATGCCGATGCGGGCTGTTCCACCCGAGCCTACCAAACTAAACATGATCTTCACGGTGCGCCCTACCAGCTTTTCGGGGACTGCTACGGCTACCTCATGCACCTCTGTTTGCCGATTGATCGGATTGGGAAAATCAAATACATCAAATTTCGTAACGTCGCCTTCTCCCGTACTTTCATTGTCATCGTCAAATTCGATGTATTGCAGCACGATGCTTCGGTTTCCACCCGCAGTTCCGTCCAGTCTGGTCTTAAACGTTATTCTTCCTGACTCCATCTTGATCCAGGGTGTTTTCACCCAGGTAGCAGTGGTCGACGAATTCGTAACCTGATTCGATCGCAGGCTGTAATCTCCTGAGATCAGGGTTTGTCTGCTGTCGCTAACGGTGACTGCACCCATGGACCAGCAAGCAGCAAAATATTTGTTTCGGTCTCCAAGTTCCGCGTCGTTGGTAACCGTGTTTTCCTGTGCCAAAAGGGAGAAGCTGATCGCTCCCAATAAATAGCTGAATATCAATAATTTCTTCATTTTTACTCTCATTAAAAATTAAATTACTACCTGTAGCTTACTCCGATTCTGTCAAGGTTCCAGATCATCGTCCCCCATATCGACCAAAAAATCAAAAGATACCTTGTTGTCTACGATCTCCTTTTCTTGTTCGATCGTACCGTATTTCATGGTAACCGCTGTTACGTGGGAAGGCAAATCAAAGGTCATTTCAAAGTCCTGACTCATTGCCTGCGCCCCTGCAAAAAATTCAGCCCCGCCGTCTGTCAATAAGGATAATTTCCGGTAGACGTCTACCTCTATGTCCAGGCCCTGAACGGCCACCGTAATTTTTTCGCTGGTTTTCCAATTAAAAACTGACGACGCCTGAAGCTCTTCGATCGCTGCAGTTTGTCCCTGTGGCCCTTGCTCCAGCGGTTCTTCCACACAGGAGGAGAATACCAGCGTGGAAACTAGCATCCAGGCACCGGTGATCCTTCTCAAAGTTTTTTTGCTGTTTTTCATTTGACTATCTGTTAAAAGGTTTGCCCCTGTTCGGGAAAGTTATTTTTGCTGTTTTGTTATCGATACGAAAATCGAAAGAAAAATTGACCCCCTGATTTTTTTTCGGTGAACCCGCCTTTTTGGGCGACAAAATGGTTCAGCACAGGGTCGAATGCGTTCTCATTTGTAGGATTTTCGATTTAAAAGTATGGCCTAAGTACCTAGCTTAAAAGATTTTACTAATTTATTTTGCAATTTTTTAGTACAAAATTTTTTTATTTATTTAAAAAACAATTTTTTCTATATGTATCTTTTTATGTCTTCGATTTTGAAGATGGTGCTCACATTTTTGTTTTTCCAGTTGCGTACCTGAGGAATCGGTACGCTCCTTAGGTTTTTATACCAGGTTTTGTGTGCTTATTTACTAAAAAACTGCGCCACCGCGATGCGTGGAAAATGTGGCAGGCCATCCGTTCTGCTGAAAAAAATCGGCAGATATATCGTATATTCGCGGTAAAAATTTAAAAAAACATGAGAACTACCCGTACCACGAGTTCCAGGATACTCCTGGCTTTTGGGGCCATGGCTGCCTGGATTGCCTGCGAGTCGCCGAATAAAGAAAAAGCACCCGTTGATCCATTTGCAGTACGTACCGACGAACTTACCATCAAGGTGGACACCCTTTACGATGGATTCGAACACCCTGGGGAATGACCTGGTTGGCAGACGGCAGAATGCTGGTCACCGAAAGAAAAGGAGAAATCCTGATTTTTGAAAACGATCAATTTACCGGAGAAAAACTGTCCGGGGTGCCTGCCGTTCACGAAGTAAATCAAGCCGGCCTACTGGACATCCAAACCCATCCAGACCATGCATCGAACGGCTGGGTTTATTTTGCCTACGCAAAGCCGGTCGAGGGTGGAGGAGCCACGGCAATCATGCGTGCAAAAGTCGCCGGAAACAGCCTGACAGAACAGGAAGATCTGATCGTCACCAGCCCCGCGGTAGAAGGGGGCCGGCATTTTGGAAGCCGGATTATCTTTGACAAGGACAATTACCTGTATTTTAGTAACGGCGAACGCGGAAGCAACCCCGAAAACGCACAATCCTTAAAAAATTCCCATGGGAAAATCCATCGAATCCACGATGATGGAAGGATTCCATCGGATAACCCCTTTGTCAACGAACCGGACGCCATCCCTTCCATTTGGACCTATGGCAACCGGAATCCGCAGGGACTGGTCTATGACCGGGCAAACGACCGTATCTATGGCATCGAGCATGGCCCGAAAGGCGGAGACGAAATCAATCTGATTGAAAAAGGGAATAATTATGGATGGCCGGAAATTACCTATGGGGTCGAATACGACGATAGCATCATCACAGAAGATACGGTAAAAACCGGAATGGAACAGCCCATTCATTTTTGGCGACCATCCATTGCCCCCTGTGGTTCCACCCTTGTCACTTCGGATCGGTACCCGAGTTGGAAAGGAGACCTACTCGTAGGTGCCCTTGCCAAGCAACACATTGCCCGGGTAAGCCTCCAGGGCACCTCCTACGCGGGCGAGGAAAAACTCTTGCAAGATATTGGTCGGGTACGGCACGTAGCCCAGAGTCCGGACGGGTACATTTACGCCCTCACGGAGGGTACCGGCTTGCTGATAAAGCTGATCCCCCAGGAATAAACAAAAAAACCGCTGAAAGCTTTTTCAGCGGTTTTTTGTTTCTTGTCGATTTAAACCTGAAATAGGCAATAAAGCTTCTGTTGCACATTCCCTGCTAAAAGGTAAATCGGATGGAAAGCGCCAACTCATCGCCCCAGAAACCACCACCGTTGATAATGTTAAAGGCCGGTTTGTAGTCCAGTGATAGGTTGACGGGTGCGTCTGCAAACGTGTAATCCAGTCCGATAATGCCATCAATACCCACGATCGTAGATCCTCTATAGCCCGGATCCGCCCAGGGTGGATTGGAATTACCACTGTTCCAGCTCCCAATATGTGCTCCCCCGCCGTAAAACCAGCGCAATCCCCTAACTTCACGAATGTCTTTGTGCACTTCATAGAGCCCGGTAATCACCAGCCCTCTCCATCGGGTGTGAAGGATTCCTTCCAGCGCTACGTCGGATTGGATAAAATGCTTCACGGTCAGCCCGTTGCTAACTCCTGCCCGCAGACCTATGCCCGTGGCATAGGTCTGCGCATTACTCTTATTCAGGAGACTCAGTCCCAGGAACAAGACAAAAAGGAAGATAATCTGTTTTTTTGCCATACAACTGTCATTTAACTATAGTTCGATTAAAAATTACATTTTTATCCGGAAACACGCAGGCGTCCAGGGGCACGTCGTGTTTGGCTACGGGAATGCTTTTCGCCTCGCGGAAAAAAGAAAGACCTACTTTGAGAACTTCCGGTCGCAATTCCCCAAAAAAGCGATCGTAAAAGCCCATTCCGTACCCCAATCTATTGCCCTTTGCATCCACACCCAAGAGTGGGACGAACACCAAATCAATGCACTCGTTGGAAACGTAAACCGGATCTTCGGGAACAGGAATCCCCATAAGGTCTTCGATGAAAACAGTCTCTTTGTTTATTTTTACCGTTCGCAACGTACGTGCCCGCCTGTCCGTGACGGAACCATACACCTGGTATCCCGCATCGAAAAGTGATGGCAATACCACCAAGGTATCGATTTCGTACAGCTTTTTGATGGGAAAAAACAAGTGAATGTGTCGAACCCCTTTTTGCGCTTTCAAAAACAAAAGGCTCTGGGAGGCAATTTTTTCCGAGCGAATCCTCCGCTCCGTCTCGCCGAGGGCCTTTCTATCCTCCCTGAACTGCTTCCTGAGTATTTCCTTCGCTTCCATTCTCCCGCAAAATTACAAAATTAAAATCCAAGGGATCAAACTGAACCAAAAGCTCGTCGATAAATTTCGGATTTGCCAGGTAATACTCCAGAAAGTTCACGCGCCTTTCCTGAAGGGTACCGTTTGGAAAGAGAAAGTCTTTGACTTCGTTCAGCTGCCGTATGGCGTCCGTTTGTTTCCGTTCTTCGGCCTTCCGGAACTTCACCGCAATCTGATCCAGAATCTTTTCACTCCTCGAAAAGGCGGCTTTTACCGCTTGGGACAAGCTGAAATCCATACGCGATGCGCGGTTTTCCAGGGAACCAAATAATTGTTCCAGTTTTTCCATTTCGCCAGAAAGAGACAGGTCATCCGATGCATTTTTGAGGGTATATTCGATCCTCAACCGGTCTATTGGCTGGAAGAGTTGCTCTGGCTGAAGGCCCAGTTTTTTTATTTTTCGTCCTATTTTCCGTGGGATGATCATGGCAAAGCTTCTGGGGAGAAGAAACGGAAAATCTACCGCATAGTGGTCAAACACCTTTTTCAATTGAAACCAATAGGCCAGTTCGGCGGGTCCTCCGATATAGGCCAGGTTGGGAAGTATCCGTTCCTGATAAAGTGGGCGCATCACCACATTGGGGCTAAAACGTTCCGGATGGGCCTCCAGCAGGGCCTCCATTTCCGCCGGGCTCCATTCGTTCTTTCCATCTTGCGTGAAGAAGCGATCTTGGAATGACACCAGCCGATCCCTTCGACCGGGTTCCATGTAGAAAAAATTGATTTCTCTCGGAAAAACCTGGGTCTTGTACCCGGCTTCCTCCAGCAACTGATTGCTTTCGTTTACCAAAACATTGGCCTGCTGGGAAAAAATATCTGCCTTGATTTGGGGCAAAAATGCACGTTTCAGTGACGGATGATTCGCATCCAGGATTACAAGTCCTTTGTCCGCAAACAAATGGTGTACGTACTTCCTGACTGCCTCTTTGAGTCGGGTACTCGATGTGTAAGCTTCCTTGAAAAACTTCGGCAAGAAGTCCCATTCCTTCACCAATGCCTTTAAGGAATCATCGAGAAGAAATTCCCCGACCGCTCCGGTTTGGTCCGTCTCCCAGGCATATCGCCTGCCATCAAAATAAAAATGATTGATCTCCTCAAAATCATGATCCTCACTCGCCATCCAATAAACCGGAACAATCTGGTATTCGGGATAGGCATGCTGCAATTTTTCCGCCAGCAGGATCGTGGACACAATTTTGTAAATAAAAAATGAAGGCCCGGTCATGAGATTTAACTGGTGTCCCGTGGTGACGGTAAAGGTCCGGGGTTCAGCCAGCTTTTTGATGTTCCGCGAAACTGCGGAATCCCCAAACCCGGCATACTGTTCTTCCAATGCCTCCACCAATAGACGCCTACCGGTTTCCGAAAAGCTTTTGTTTTCCAAAGCCGGACCGAATTGGTCAATTTCCGGAAATCCCCGATAAAACTGCCTGAGTGCTTCCTCTTTTTGAATATAATCTAAAAACAACGCTGAAAATAAGCCCGTACAGGCAGGGTCTACGGTGGATTTTATCATGAAAGCTGCAATTTAAACGTGCTACCCAAGGTAATTGTGTCCAAAAACCTGTGTATGATGAATAAAGTTCAACAATTTTATCGATTTATCAGAAACGGGGCTGTACATTTTTGCGAAAATTATATAACAGGTAGTATGGAAATACCGAGTAATTTTGAGAAACCCTTTGATCATGAGTAAGACCATAGAAGTTCCGGTATCGGGTATGAGTTGTGCAGCCTGTGCAGTGAGCGTAGAAACCCTGCTAAAAGAAACGCCAGGAGTGCAGTCGGCCAGTGTAAACTATGCAACCCAGGCTGCGACACTCGTTTTTGACGAAGCCGTTGCGGATCTGAACCAGGCCCGGGAAAAAATCCATTCCATCGGATACGAACTTTTGCTTGACCAACAAGAGAAGGACGATTTGGCAAAAACCCAACGTTTGGCATACCATAACCTTCGAAAAGAATACCATTGCCTCAGGCCTCCTTGCACTTCCGGTATTCCTTATCGGCATGTTTTGGATGGATTTACCCTATGGGAACTATATTTCCTGGGTTCTCACCACGCCGATTCTTTTTGTCTTTGGCCGAAAGTTCTTTTCGAATGCATTGAAACAAGCCCGATTAGGCAAGGCAAATATGGACAGCCTGGTGGCTTTGAGCACGGGGATCGCCTACCTCTACAGCATGTTTACCACCTTTTTTCCCGAATGGTTGGAAGCACGTGGAATAAGTGCCCACGTCTATTTCGAAACGGCGGCTGTAATCGTCTTCTTCATTTTACTGGGCCGCATGTTGGAATCCGGGGCCAAAGCAGGCACCTCGGATGCGTTGCGTAAATTGATCGGCTTACAGCCGGACAGTCTGATCGCCATACGGGATGGAAAGGAATACACGCTTCCGGTCGGTGAGGTGGAAACGGGAGCGTTGATCCTGATCAAACCCGGGCAACGGCTGCCCCTGGACGGAATCGTCGAACAAGGCCATTCTTACGTTGACGAAAGTTCGCTCACCGGAGAACCCATACCCGTAGCGAAAAAACCGGGCGACGCCGTATACGCAGGAACCATAAATCAGCAAGGCAGTTTTACCTTTACATCCACCGCGTTGGCATCCGACACCCTACTATCAACCATCATCTCCCGGGTTAAGCAAGCGCAGGGATCCAAAGCACCCATTCAGAAAACCGTGGACCGGGTGACAGCGGTGTTTGTGCCCGCTGTGCTGATTCTGGCATTTATCACCTTTCTTGTCTGGTCCTTTAGCGGAATCGAAGAAGCGGTGCTTCGGGGAATGCTCTCCGGAATTACCGTTCTTGTGATTGCCTGCCCTTGTGCACTTGGTTTGGCAACTCCTACCGCCATCATGGTGGGGATGGGCAAAGCTGCCTCCCTGGGTATTCTGATCAAGGATGCAGAAAGCCTGGAAAGAGGCAAGCGTGTAGACGTTCTGGTTCTTGACAAAACCGGTACCATCACCGAAGGCAAGCCAAAAGTAAACGCCGTGAAATGGAGGGAGGGCATGGAAGAAAGCGCGTTGATGCCCATTTTTCATGCTCTGGAAGCAAAAAGTGAGCATCCCCTCGCCGCGGCTATCGTACAACATTTTACCCCGTTCGCGCAGCCTTTAACCTTGACCGGTTTCCAATCCGAAACCGGAAAAGGAGTCCTGGCCCACTATCAGGGAAAAACCTACCGGTTAGGCACGCTTTCCTGGCTAACCAGCAGCGGAGTGGACACGGAGGATACGCTGCTAGCATCCGGAGAAAAAGCCCTTGAGCAGGGAAGCATTCTGGTATACATGGCAGTGGACGACCGCCTGGCCGGCTGGATTGCCATCTCTGATCAAATCAGGGAAGACTCCAAAACCGCTGTTGCCAGCCTTCGCGACATGGGCATCGAGGTACACATGTTGACGGGGGATCAGGAAAAAACGGCAGCGGCTGTGGCAGCCGCCGTAGGTATCCGGCACGTAAAAAGCGGCATGCTGCCGCAGGACAAAGGTGCTTACTTGCAAGACCTGCAGCGGCAGGGACACAGGGTAGCCATGGTGGGTGATGGTATCAACGACAGCGAGGCACTGGTATTGGCCGACCTAAGCATTGCCATGGGGGCCGGGACGGACCTTGCGATGGAAACCGCCAAGGTCACCCTAATGCATTCCTCCCTGAAAGGCATTCCACAGCTACTAAAACTAAGCACCCAAACGGTGGGGACGATCCGCCAAAACCTGTTTTGGGCCTTCGTTTATAACATCATCGGCATACCCATTGCAGCAGGCGTACTTTATCCGGTATTTGGATTTTTACTCAATCCGATGATCGCCGGAGCAGCCATGGCGCTTAGTTCCGTATCTGTGGTGAGCAACAGTCTTCGATTGAAATTTAAAAAAATAACTTCCTAGTCATGTCCCATACAACTTCCATGAAATTCAAAACCACAATTAAATGCAGCGCCTGCGTGGCCGCTGTTCGTCCCGCGCTAGATGAGTTGGTACCCAACGCCTGGGAGGTGGATCTTAGCTCTCCGGATCGAGTTTTGACCATACATCAACCCGTGGATCCGGAGAGCGTCAAAGCCGCTTTGAAAAAATCGGGTTATACGGCCGAATCAATTTAAACGAACAGGGCACAGATAGGGCAAAATTTTATTACTTTTGGTCCTATTCTATGATGAATTACACAGCCTTTACTTTAGACAACGGTCTGCAGGTCGTGGTCCACGAAGACCATACCTCCGAAATGGCCGTTGTCAACATGCTCTATAAGGTAGGATCCCGGAATGAAAGCCCGGGAAAAACTGGTTTGGCCCATTATTTTGAACATTTGATGTTCTCCGGTTCCCGGCATGTTCCCGAATTTGACAGCGCTTTGGAACGGGTGGGGGGATCCAGCAACGCCTTTACCAATACAGACATCACAAATTACTACATTTCACTTCCGGCAATAAACCTTGAAACCGCGCTGTGGCTGGAATCGGACCGAATGCTGTATCTGAACCTTAACGAGCCGCAAATCAGCACCCAGAAGCAGGTGGTCACGGAGGAATTTAAGCAGCGCTACCTCAACCAGCCCTATGGGGACGCCATGCACCATCTGCGCCGACTTGCCTTTGAAAAACACCCCTACCGCTGGCCTACCATTGGGGAACGCATCGAGGACATTGAACGGTTCGAGAAAGCGGACCTGACCGACTTCTACCGGCAGCATTACTCCCCGGATAACGCCATATTGTGCATTGCCGGAAAGGTCCGGGTAGAGGAGGTCAAAGACAAAGTTGCTCACTGGTTTGGGGAAATTCCGCGGAGCCTGCATGCCATCCCCCGACCACCGACCGAGCCGGCACAACTAAAAAAACGAACCAGTCGCATTGCAGCCGATGTTCCGACGGACGCCTTGTACAAGGTTTTCCGCATTCCCGGCAGAATGGATCGGGACTACCTGACCTGCGATCTCATTACAGACATTTTGAGTGTGGGCAGGTCCTCGGTCCTCGAACAAACGCTGATTAAAAACGGATCCGTATTTGCCAGTTGCCAGGCCTATGTACTGGGAAATGTAGATCCCGGACTCATGGTCTTCACGGGGAAGATGGAAAAAGGCGTGCCTGCGGAAAAAGCAGAGGAGGAATTGGATAAGGTGATCGACCGTTTTAAACACGATGCCTTTCCCCCCAACGTACTTCAAAAGATAAAAAACCAGGCAGAGGCCATGGAAACGTTCGAATCCGTTTCCTTGCTGGGCAGAGCCATGAAACTGGCTTATTATGCCTACCTGGGGGATCCTTCCTTGATTCAGGAGGAGTTTGATAGGAAACTTTCCATTTCTGCGGAAGAAATCATGGAGGCTTCCCGCAGCTATCTACGTGAAGATTCGGCTTCGGTCGTCTATTATACACAAAAAACGGATCGTTCGGTCTCTAAAACAAACGATTATGAATGATTTCAGAATAGGGTTTGGATACGATGTTCACCAGCTTAGAGAAGAGGTTGACTTTTGGCTGGGAGGTATTAAAATCCCTCACCACAGCGGAGCGGTTGGTCATTCGGATGCCGACGTTCTGATCCACGTTATGTGCGATGCCTTACTCGGAGCAGCCAACCTCCGGGACATCGGCTACCATTTTTCCGATCAGGATCCACAATACAAAGGGATTGACAGCAAGATCTTACTCAAAGAGGTACTGGCGCTCGTGGAGAAAAGTGGCTACGCGCTGGGCAACCTGGATGCTACTATCTGCCTGCAACGACCAAAAATCAATCCTTTCATACCGGCCATGAAAGAATGCCTGGCGAAAGTCATGCAAGTCGAGGAAAGCCAGCTATCCATTAAGGCCACCACCACGGAAACACTGGGATTTGTAGGTCGACAAGAAGGCGTTTCGGCCTACTGCGTGGCGCTGATTCACCGAAAAACCCCGTCCAGTCCATGAGCAAGCAGGAACCCCGAATCATTACCACGGAAGACGGGTCCCACTCGGTATACCTTCCGGAAATAAACGAAAGTTACCATTCTTCGCACGGGGCCTATAGGGAATCCATTCATGTATTTTTACTGTATGGATTGGAAGCCTGGTTTGCCCGCAACCGAGGGAGATTTCCCATACGGATTTTTGAGGTCGGTTTTGGAACCGGGCTCAACGCCTGGCTGACGCTTATCTGGGCAGAGCAAAACCAGGTGCCGGTATTGTACCACACCATCGAGCCATTTCCTCTTTCAGAGGAAATCTACGAAGCATTGAATTTTACACAAATGGATGAAACCCTTACCCATTACAACGGCTACTTCAAACGCCTGCACAAGATGGATTGGGATATCGGTAAGCCACTGACGGACTATTTCAATATCAAGAAAGAGAAAACTACCCTGCAGGATGTACAGCTCTACCCCACGGATATTGTTTATTTTGACGCCTTTTCTCCAAAAAAACAACCCGAACTCTGGGAAAAATCGCTCCTGGAAAAAATTTATACCAGTATGAATCCGGGAGCCACCTTTGTCAGCTACTGCGCCGCAGGCCATCTCAAGAAAAATCTCTTATCGCTGGGCCTGAGAACTGGATGAGGTTCCCGGACCTCCGGGAAAGAAAGAAATGACCCGGGCATGGAGAAAAAACTGAGAGGAACGTTACTCGCTTTCGTTTGCAGCGCCAGCCTGTTCACCGCCTGCGCAAAGAATAACGAACAAAGGCAGGAAAAACTAGAAGTATCGCGCGGTACAAGCGCCGGGCGGGCCGAAGATGTGGCTAAGAAAACCGGATGGTATGAGAAGTCCGAAGGCGACAGCACCTGGCAAGCTCAATGGCTGGATGGAAACCTTTTTTACGAGAGCACACGGGTTCGGAACAAACGTATTCACAATAAATTTTATCCAAAAATTCAGGACGCCTTTCTTTTTGAAGATAAATTTTACTTAAAAGCCAGCTTCCCGCTGAAGTACGGCGGTGAGATCCAATTTGACTTTCCGGAATACCCGGATTACACACTTACCCGAATCGGTGAACAATCCTTTCAGGTGGTCATCAACGATGCCCTGGATTTAGACCGGGTAATTTTTTCACTGGACTACCTCCCCGCAGAAGAGGACAGCCTGGTACCCACGCACTACAGGTTCACGCACGTGGTTTTTACAAAATGATGGTGGATCCGAATAACCAAGCTAGCCCGCTTTTTGAACTGTCCATTTTCTCTTTTTGCCCTTGTCTGGGGACCGTTTGACTGCAGACATCCAACAGCCTGCCCTCAGAATCTAGGCGAAGATTTACTCCATCTCCGGCTGGAGGCGTTTCCGGATGCCCTGGGCTTCTTCCCAGCTAAGTCGGGGTCCAAACTGACTAACAATTTTGGATGAAGCCATGCTGGCTAACTTTCCACTGGAGGCATAGGAATGCCCGTTGGTGATTCCATAAAGAAAGGCCCCAGCAAACATGTCTCCGGCACCATTGCTATCCACCGCTTTGGTGGGATAGGGCTCGATGTCAATGAAGGTATCGCCATCGTAAATGATGGCACCATTTTTTCCCTGAGTGATCACAAAATGACGGGCCAGTTTTTTCATGGCCTCCCTTGCTTCGAGAAGGGTCTCGGTACCCGTGTAGAGCATGGCTTCCTCTTCGTTGGCGAAAAGGAGGTCCACCCCATCACCGATCACCTCTTGAAATCCTTCGCCAAAATACTTAACCATGGCTGGGTCCGAAAAGGTAAGTGCTACTTTTACGCCATTCTCCCGGGCAATTTTCCGGGCCTCAAGCATGGCTTTTCGGGCGTTGGGAGAGGTGATCAGGTAGCCCTCAATGTACAAGTATTTCGATTCCTTGATGGCCTCCGCGTTCAGCTGCGCTGGGGAAAAAGTTTGCGTGATTCCCAGGAAGGTATTCATGGTCCGTTCGGCATCTGCTGTGACCATCACCAGGCATTTGCCGGTGATGCCTTTTTCCAAGTGATAGGGGTCCAGGTTATGGTTGACTCCAGATTCCCGCAGGTCCTCCATAAAAAACCGACCAAGTTCATCGTCTCCCACCTTGCAGCAATAATATGCCTTCCCGCCAAACTGGCTCAAGGCAATCACGGTATTGGCAGCTGAGCCCCCGCATTGCAATTTGGAAGTTTTCGTGTGGATGGCAGCCATTAACGTCGCCTGCCGCTCTTCGTCCACCAAGGTCATGAGACCTTTCTCGATGCCGTTAGTCTCCAGAAAAGACTCACTCACCTCAAACTCAATATCCACCAGGGCATTTCCCATGCCTGTCACGTCGTACTTTTTTGTCATGTTTTGATTTGTTTTTTTAGTTTTCCCGGCGGAAAGCAACCGTCGGATTCTCCCTGAGATATCAGGCCTCTGAGCGGTTTGTATCCGAGAGTTGGCTAAGCCGGATGCGACGCCCCACGATCGCCTCAAGAGCAAATAGGGCAGCCGCGGTTGTTAATCCAAAAAATTCCCGGTTTATCTCCATGGCTGTGGTTTTCATCGAGAGGTCTTTTTGCTGCCATTCGTCTCCAATCCAGCCCAGAATATTGTCCGGCCAAAAGAATACCGCAGCGATCAGGTAGCTAAAAGTTAAGATAACCAATACATTGACATTAAACTTTCCGAAAAACGCAAATCCAGCGGTAAGAGAAGCGACCAGGTACAAGGGGACCCACCACTCAGGATCGGGGTCGTTGAACTGCCAATAGGCAAACAATAAAAATAGTACCGACCAGCTACCGAAAAACCATTTCCAACCTTTGCTCATAGAAACGATAAGTTACTTAATTTCGAAATAAAATTCATTGCTCCACCATTATTTTCTCAGAACCTGGTCGTAAATCATCCGGAAAATGTCCGTGGGGCTTACTTCCGCCGCAAGTTCTCCGAAACTTTCGGGGGTAATCAATACCGGCCAGTCCATTGAGCTTTCGCTTATGCGCCCGTGAGAACCTTTCACGAGGTCCGGTCGCAATGGGATAACGTCCATCAGGTACCGAAAACCCAGTTTCTTTTTTAACAAAATCCATCCCAGACGGGCTTTTAAGAAGGGGATGTCGGGATTGGCAAACATTTCCACCGGATCGTACCCCGGTTTTCGGTGTATGTCCACGGTGCGCGCGTAATCGGGCGCCTTATTGTCATCCAGCCAATAGTAATACGTGAACCATGAGTTAGGATCCGCCACGGCTACCAGATCTCCGGCACGTTCGTGATTCAGATGAAAGGCGGACTTCCCTTCCTCGTCGAGCACTTTTTCTACTCCTGGAAGTGCTTCCAGAAGTAGACGTACCGCTTCTTTTTCGGAAGGATCATTTACATAAACGTGTGCTACCTGATGATCGGCTACCGCAAAGGCCTTACTGGTACCCGCATCCAATGTTTCCAAGCCCAATTCTTCCTTGACCTGTATATACCCCGCTTTTCTAAGCGCCTGATTGACTGGAATGGGATGATTTACCGAGGTAATGCCGTATTCCGATAACAGCATGACTTCGGCACCCTTGCTTTCGTAATAGCCGATTAACCGCTCACAAAGCGCATCGATCTCTTCCAGGTCCGTTCCGATACGGTCAAAATCTATCCCGAATTTTTGAAGGCCGTAATCCAGGTGGGGGAGGTACACGAGAGTAAGCGTGGGGTCGTACCATTCGTCTACTTTCATGGATGCCTCGGCTATCCATTTGGAGGAAGAAATATTGGCATTTGGCCCCCAAAAAGAAAACAAGGGAAACTGACCCAGCTCCTGCTGAAGCCGATCGCGCAAATCCATGGGCTGGCTGTGTACGTCCGGCAGCTTCCGGCCATCCGAGGGATAAAGGGGCCTTGGGGTGACCGCATAGTCTACCGAAGAGTACATATTGTACCACCAAAACATGTTGGCACAGGTGAACTCGGGGTTTTGGGCTTTGAGCGCATCCCATACCTTGGGGGATTGAACGAGTCGGTTGGACTGCCTCCAAAACTTGATTTCACATTCGTCCTTAAAATACCAGCCATTGCCAACGATACCGTTTTCCGCGGGCCATTTGCCTGTGAGGTACACCGACTGAGCCGAGCAGGTCACCGCCGGCAATACCGGCTTGATCGCTGCTTGCCTACGCTTGCTGATCCATTGACTCAAGAATGGGGTGTGTTTTCCGAGCAATCTGCCCGAAAGCGCTACCACATTGATAACAACCGTTTTTTTCATTTGATTTGATTTTTTACCCAATCCAGTTCACGGACAATGGATTGGTCCAGGGAAAGGTGAATGTCTTCGGGTAGCACCTCCCAGGTATAGGTCTCTACCTCCAATTGCCTGGAATAATCCCCTTCCTCGTTTAATTTAAGTACCTTGAGTATGTCTTCCTGGGTTGACTGCAAGGTGCCGTACCCGGACAAAAATACCGGGACATGAAAATGGATGCGCCACTCAATCTCGGTCGTTTCAGCCAAATTCAACAGGGCATCCGGGAGGTCCGGATAGGCCTTTTGCGCTCCGTTCCTGGCCACACCTATCACCTGGTGCAGGTAGGTAGATTCCACAAAGGGCAGCAGCGCCCGTTCCACGGCTTTCCTTTCTGCCATTTCTTCCGGAATGGAAATTTTCAATGCGGCACTGAGTTGAAATTTTCCGATTTTTATTCCGGCTTCACGAAATGCGTTCAATACGACCGCGTGATCTTCGTAGGCTACCGCAAAATGGCAGACGTCGTAACATACCTGTAGGTGATTCAGTACCAGCTCACGGGCATCTGCCTCGGACAATCCATGCCGGGTTTGAAACCAGTCAATACCCTGCGGAAGCAACCATTCCTTAAAAAACCGGATCAATCCCTCGGCGTTTTCCAAAACTCCATCAGGCTCCGGCTCTATATCCAAGTGCAATTCCTGCCCCGTTTCTTTTTTAATCGAATGCAGGTGTTCCACCACCTGGAGCAAGTGCTTGCAGGACTCCGCTTTTACCTGCTCCAGCGCCTCTGCTTCTTTGTGCCAGTGTTTGTAGCTCAAGGGTGAGGTGGAAATTCCCGCATCCATGTGCTTCGGCATGATTGCAGACAATATATCTGCCAGGCGAATCGTATAGTCCAGCCTGGCTTTCGTGGTCCAATCGGGATGGTGAACCTCGTCCTTGACCACCTGCCGGTGAAATCCTCCAAATGGAAACCCATTCAGGGTAAACACATAGCAGTCGTGGGTTTTTAGCCATTGTTTCAATTCACCCAACTTACCGGGCTCCATCAGTTCACGGCTGGCCTCGTCAGAAATCCGCAAGCCAATACCAAAGGCCTGCTTCCCGGACACCTGCTCCTTAATCAAGGGTAGGTGTTCCTTAAGGTTAGAAAAAGTGGCCTCCCAACTTTCTCCCGGATGAATATTGGTGCAATACGTCAGGTGATAATCAGCGATGCGCATGGTACGAGAAATTCTTTTTTTGTGGCTGAACCGCGGGTTAAGCTTTCGAATTAGCCAATTGGAACTGATTTAATTTTTCAATAGCCATTCGGATCAAGCCCGGATCCATGTGGTGGACTTCTATTCCGTGGCCTATTTTGTCCAAAAGCATGATGGTCAATTCTCCACCGAGATGTTCTCTGAATTCTTCCAGCCCTTTGATCAGGGAATCTCCGGACAATTCAGGAACGTACAAATCAAAGCCCAACTTGATAATTACGTCTATTACTCGCTTCAACTCGTTTTCGGAGATCATGCCGGAGAGAAAGGAATAGGTTGTGTCCAGCGCAATTCCGATGGCCACTGCTTCCCCATGCCGGATTCTGTAGGCACTCAGGTGTTCCAGTTTGTGTGCTGCCCAGTGGCCAAAGTCAAGTGGCCTGGAAGAACCCGACTCGAAGGGGTCTCCGGAGGCGATGTGATCCATGTGCATCTGCGCACAACGGAAAATGAGCTCTTGCATGGAAGGGTCACCTTTGTCCATCAGCTCAAGGGCCTGTTGCTCGATCCACACAAAGAAAGAGGCATCTTTGATCAGCGCTACTTTCAATGCTTCGGAAATTCCGGACCGCCAATCCCGTTCTTCGAGCGTTTGAAGAAAGCGGGCATCATTGATCACTGCGAAGGGTGGAGCGAAGGTTCCCAGGTAATTTTTCTTGCCGTACGCATTGATGCCATTTTTCACACCTACCCCCGAATCGTTTTGCGAAAGCACCGTGGTCGGAATGCGGATGTGCCGAATGCCCCGATGAGCAATGGTCGCAGCAAAACCTACCATGTCCAACATGGCACCTCCACCCAGGCCGACGATGTAGGAATGCCGGTCTATACCGAACTCGTGGGTAGCTTTCAACACTTGTTGTAGGTATTCCTGCTCATTTTTTATCCGTTCTCCTCCTGGCACGACCAGTGGTGTAGCGCAGAGGGTAAACGCCTCCGCATGGGCTGCTGCATAGGTTTCTATGGCCCCAATCAGGGATGGATGATGTTGTGCCACACCTTCATCCACCACAACGTATACTTTTGGCACTTTATCCCCCTGGACCAAGTCCGCAAAAAGCCGGTTACTGACCGAGAACAAATCTTCGGTAAAATAAACCCGATAACTAAAGGGCACACTGAAAACCTGCTCAATTGATTGATTTGGTATTTTTTTCATTTTTAGTAAGCCGGCTTCACCGAACTTTTCATCTATATAAATTTTGTTTTTCAAAGGTCAGATGCCTGCCTCTCCGCAGACAAAGAATCATTGACGATTCAAACAGCCATTGCCCCACACGACATCAGGACATATAGGGTATCAATTTTATTTCACTATAAATAAGGAATATGTGCTCCATTTGGTTCATCAGGTAACGGCAAATACCCTGGCCAAAAGCAAGGATACCGGTAAAAGCAGGAGAATGATCAATGCTACCCACCAACCTGAAAACGCCGCAGCGAGGGAAGCGTTGACCAGGATCAATGCGAGCACCGCCGCTTTCACGGATTTCCCAATCAATGCCGGCTCCTGCGATTTCAAGGCTTTTACCAGGGGTGGGAAAATAAAGTAGGTCAGTAAAAGCAGAAAAGGAAGCGTTTCCCACCAGTAATTTTCCCGCAGAAAAGCCAGCGTTCCGATAAATACAACTACGGCTACATACAAAAAAAGTCCCCCGTATAGGGCACTTTTATTCTTGCCGTGTACCTCTCCACGGCTGACCATGGTGATAGCAGCCACGTACACCAGGGGCACCCAGCCAATGTACCAGTACTCACGGATGGCATCCGAAATCAGCGTCATTCCGAGAAATAAGTTTCCTGCCCGGCACAGGCCCATATTGATAGGGCCAAATATTCTCTGGTGTTTTCCCCAGGCATCGTACAGGACCGCAAACAAAGCCACCAGCACTGCCAGTAGGCCTGCCGTGAAATCAACTTGAAATGCGGCCACTATTCCACCCAGAAGTAACAAAAACGCCATCCAGGCCGCACTTTTGACCGTCGCCTGTCCACTGGGTATGGGCCTTTCGGGACGCTCCAGCTTATCCAAACCCGCATCAAACACATCGTTGAATGCGACTCCTCCCCCATACAGGCCAATGGTAGCGAGTAGCAGCCAGCCAAGGTCGCCCCAGAATAGTCGGGACCCCTCTTCAAGAAGGAGAAAAACAGCTCCTGAAACAGCCGCGCCTGCCAAAATATCTGCCATGGCCGTGATGATGTTCGCCGGGCGGGTAAGTCGGATGTGAGCAAGAAGCGTTCCCATCAATGGAATTAATTCTCGATGATGTTGGATGAGTCGTTGTCCACCCTGGGCGTTTGTCCGCCACGCAGCACCGTACTGCCTCCGTGTTTTTTGGTTTGATCGATCGGCTCTTTCTCCAACCAGTCTTTTTCCTCCATTTGCCCACTCTGTCCGTAGGCTTTGAGGGCATTTTTATAACAGGTCATCTCTACATGTTCTTTGGGAATGCCTTTTTCCAACATCAGCAATGCCGTCTTGGGAACTGCCAGGGGATCACTGATGCCCCAATCGGCAGCACTATCCACAATGATCCTTTCCGGACCGTATTGCCGGACGATTTCCACCATCCGCTCGCTTCCCATCTTCGTGTGGGGGTAGATGGTAAAAGCAGCCCAATATCCGCGGTCGAGTACGTCTTTGACCGTCTCTTCGTTGTTATGATCCACGATCACCATACCGGGATCAAGGCCGTGTTCCTCACTCACGTCCATACTGCGCAAGGTTCCCTTCTTCTTATCGCGGTGCGGTGTGTGAATCATCACGGGCAGATCGACCTCTTTGGCCAGTTCCAACTGAAGGCGGTAAAACCGGTCTTCTGCTTCCGTTTGGTCATCGTATCCAATTTCACCGATGGCCACTACCCCTTCTTTTCCTACATACAGGGGCAATAACTCCATTACCTCCTCTGCCAGGGGTACATTATTGGCTTCCTTGCTATTCAGTCCGATGGTACAGTAATGAACAATACCAAACTGCTTGGCTCGGAAGCGTTCCCAACCCACCAAGCTACTGAAATAATCCTGAAAACTACCGACTTTTGTGCGGGGTTGCCCCAGCCAGAAAGCCGGTTCAATTACCGCAACAATTCCTGCCTTGTACATGGCTTCGTAATCGTCTGTCGTGCGGGAGGTCACGTGTATATGCGGATCGATGTACATCATAACGAAACAAATTTATCTGCTAACCTACTCTTTTTTCAATGCAATTCATAACGATACCCAGTGAACGGGCCAATTTGTAAGGAAACGGCAATAAAGAGGCGTAAAACTACCTGTCCGCGTCAAATGCCTTCCCGATACCTTCCCAGGTAATCTCGCCTCTGCCAATCATTTCCTCCAAATCGGGATATTTTGATAGCAGAATCGGACAGCCGGGATGCGCTGCTCCGGAACAGGCAAGCGCCGCTGCTTTTCTTTCCAGGGGGCTTCCTTCCTCCAGAACTTTTTCCAGCAAACCCAGGATTTCTACGTCCACAAAAGGCACCAAAAACCGCCATAATTCCGGTATTACATTTCTCCCGGCGGACCATCTCTCGTGAACGTAATCCACCAGAGTCTTGGCCAGGCGGAGGTTTGCCCTGCCGTCGGCACCTGCGACCCGGTAAAGTGGTCGCTGCATAAAAATGGCTTTAAGCAGCAACTGGTTCCAGGCAGCCTCGTCGAGGTACTCCGAGGGATAGGGGTTGTCAAGCGCGACGGCATCAAAAACCGAGGTTATATTGGTGCGGATCCCTTCTGCTGCTCTCGAAACGAGTTTTTCTGGAAAGGGGAAAAGGGGAAGCGCCGCATACAAGGCCTCTTGCTCGTGCATGTCTGCGGATTCAAACAAGCGGTCAAGGATCGGAATCCAGTCATCGTCCCGATCGGACACCACGCCCAGAATCAAAAAGGTTCTGGCTATTTGCAATGCCGTCCAGGTACTCAATTGAAAACCAGATCGGATCTTCAAAGCCTCCAATCTACGTTCCTCGGATAGCCTCACTACCTCCTTTGAAAAATGTCGGGATGCCTGACTAAAAGCCAAAAACAGTTTCATATGACCGGGAGAGGTACCGATTCTCTCTTCTTGCGCTACCAGCCAGTCCATTGCGCCGGCAGTTACATTTTCCGATAAAACTCCTTTGAGAAATTGCCTGGTATTGGAAAGGTCCTGCATGTCGTTTTCGTTCCTTTTATTTCATGGTAAATATAACACTTATTCCATTTTCATTTTTTGAAACTGAGAATAATCATGGTTACGTCGCGAAGGGTAAAAAAATAAGGTATGCCCCAAGAAAAAATCCAGGCCAATCGTGGAATTGCTGGCCTGGATTTATCCGAACGTTTAATCGCGCAAGGTTGACTTCGGGCTTACCAATCCACGCCAGTATCCTTCCAGCTTCGGGAAGCGGCCGAATCCAGCACTGCCTGGCAAACCTTCTGTGTTTCGTAGGCATCCTTGAAGGTGGGGGCACAGGGGCCGTCTCCTTCCAGGCTTTTAAAGAAATCAGCCACCTGGTGGATGAAGGAGTGCTCGTAGCCAATGCTGGTACCTGGAATCCACCACCGATCCATGTAGGGCTGATCACCATCCGTCACGTGAATGGAACGCCAGCCACGGACGATGGACTCATCCCGATGGTCGAAGTATTCCAACCGGTTCAGGTCATGCAAATCCCATCGTATGGACGCATGTTCCCCATTGATTTCAAAGGTGTACAGGGCTTTGTGCCCCCGGGCGTATCGGGTAGCCTCAAACAAGCCCAGCGAACCGTTATCAAAATGACAGTGAAAGGTACAGGCATCGTCAATTCCTACCTTTTTCTTTTCTCCGCTACTTTGATGGACGCGCTCTTTGATGAAGGTTTCGGTCATTGCCGATACGTCTTTGATCCCTCCATTCAGCCACATGGCGGTATCGATGCAGTGCGCCAGCAGGTCACCGGTGACCCCGGAGCCAGCAGCATCCGCATCCAACCTCCAAAGCGCATCCCCGCCTTGTGGCAGGTCCGGACTAATGGTCCAGTCCTGAAGAAAATTCGCCCGGTAGTGAAAGATTTTACCCAATTTACCCGAGTCTACCAGTTGCTTCGCCAGAGTGACGGCAGGTACCCTGCGGTAGTTGTACCAAACCGTGTTCCGTACACCGGCACCTTCGATTACCTTCACCATTTCTTCCGCTTCCTCCAGCGTTCGGGCCAATGGCTTCTCACACAGGATCATTTTTCCTGCTTTTGCTGCAGCAATTGCAATTTCGGCATGCGTGTCGTTGGGTGTACATATGTCGACGGCATCCACATCGTCCCGCGCGATCACTTTTTTCCAATCCGTCTCGTAGGAGGCATAGCCCCACTGCTCTGCAAATGCCTTGCTCTTTTCCTCCCTACGTGAACAGGCAACTTGCAATACCGGGCGGTACGCATATTCGGGAAAGAAATCACCCAGCCGTTTGTATCCATTGGTATGAATTCTGCCCATCAATCCCGTACCTATTAATCCGATTCGTATTTGCTTTTTTTCTGACATGGTTAAACTTTTTGTTTGGAAAATTGAAACTATTCAAAACAAGAAACGGACTCAGGCTTTCCAGCCATGCGCCTCTCTAACCTGAATCAACGCGGCCAGGATATTGTTCCAGGTATCCTCCTTGCTCATCACTGCATTCGGAAACATGCAACCGTCCCAGCAGATGTGCTTAAATGCCTTGGTGAGTTCTCCTTTTTCATCCCGCAACCAATACCCTGCATCGTCCGCAATGTCCAATTTACCATTGGGATCATTGGCCAGACAATGACGACCGGTTTTGTCATGGGATCCGGATCCAAATACCGTGGCGTCGTTTTGGGCAACGTGGAAATCAATGGTCCAGGGACGTAGGGCATCGGTCATTTCCTTCAATGCGGCTTTCCACACGGATTTGTCCTTCCAATCGTATCCTTCGGGAAGGATACGGTGTTCGGGATAGTTGTAGCCCAGGGTATAGAGCAAGGTATGGGCCATATCTGCCTGAAAACCCAGGTAGGGACTGTCCACAGATTCCAGGGTTTCCAGCATGGTCTTCCAGCTGTGCATGCCTCCCCAGCAAATCTCCCCTTCAGCGGCCAGCTTTTCTCCATAATTCTCGGCAATTTTACAGGCCTCCTTTAAGGTTTCTACAATGATCTTTTGACTTCCCTTGGGGTCTTTTGCCCACTGCTCGGGGCTACTCGCCGTATCGATCCGAACAATACCGTTGGGACGAATACCGGCACTCCGAAGTTTGGAGGCCAATCGACAGGATTTCTCAAGCAAATCCAGGTAAGTGGCACGATCTTCCTTGGAACCCAGAATCGGTCCGGACCAAATGGGAGCGACCACGGAGCCAATTTCCAGGTTGTAGGAAGACACCTTATCAACCAGCTTCTTTACGCCGTCATCGTCCATCTCCAAATCGATGTGGGGATCAAACAAACCGATATCCACCCCATCAAACTTTACGCCGTCTACTTCTGCTTTGGCGGTGTTTTCCAACATTTCGTCAAAAGAAATGATGGGTTCCGAATCCGGACCTTTACCTACGATTCCAGGCCAGGTCGCATTGTGTAACTTTGGAAAATTATTTTGGGACATACGATTATTTTGTTAGCTATGAATAATAAATTAAAATCAGAATTTAAAACTGAGTACGCGGCCCGGCTAAGAACGATGAAAATCCCTGCTGCCGGCCCGCCTGTTCAATTTACACAATATTGGAAAGAATCCCATAAAAAATGGGATTCAAGCCCTATTTCCCCTCTGCCTACAAGTTGAGATCAGGATTTCCCGGTCCAAAATGTTTCAGCATCACGATGGGGTCAGTCTTGGAATGATTGGTTATCTTCACTCCCTCCATGGCTGCCTTCTCTGTGACAAAGTATTCGTCATGGGTCAATTGCCCGTAGCGAATAAGCGCAGGGGTCTCCACATCCCAGACACCCATGGTGCCGTGTCCCTGCATCATGATCATTCCGTAGGCAGCCTGGTCCTTAATCACCACGGTCTGACCGGGCATTACGGTCAACTCTTTGGCGCTGAATGCTTCCGATCGGTAACAAATCCAGTTTTCAACGTATCCGGCGGCTTCCATTTCCCCAATATCCTTCACCGGAACGGGTGCCATAAACCGTGTTTCCAGTATATTCGGATCCACATTGAGTTCCCAATCGATTACTTCCATCAGCTGATCGTAATCGCCTATCCGGTCTTTAGGTGTTCCCTTCCAAAGTAACTCTTCGGGAATAATGGCTTCGTTTACCAGGGATTGGTACATGGCAAATACGTCAGAGGCTTTCTGCGGCTCGTAGGTACACATACTGCCCGGCGCATGAAGCATGCCCGGAGGCACGTCCCATCCGGTGCCGGGATCCAATTTAAACGCTTGCGAAAAACTGGTGATTTTATTATCCCCCTTCGTGAAGTTCATCAGGCATTCCTTGATTTGTTCCCTCGTGGTTCCTGGAGCAATGCCAAAAAAGGTATAGGGAAAATCACCGCCATGATTATTCAATTGCGGTGGGAAATAGTACGCCTCGGGCTTACCCTTCATTCCGATCTTTGCGGCGTGCTCGTCGTTGTGATGGATATGGTGGGGCAAGGGCCCCATGTTGTCAAAAAATTTGGAATACATGGGCCAGCTTTTGTGCTCGTCCCAAATTCTGCTTCCGATGATCTCTGCTTGCAGTTCGTCGATCAAGTCCTTCAGCAACAGCAGTTCCTCTTTGCCGGCAGACCCGACCACTACCTTACTCAAGCCTTCGTGTTCGCCTGTCAGCGGTCCGTTTTCGGCAGCCGTGGTGGAGGAAAGCCAACGCTCATCAATACCGCCTCTTTCCCCACCCAGGACGTAATAGTCATCGGGATGTAATTTAATCCTCCTTCCGGGAACACAAAAAGATCTGGGTACCCAAGTAGGTGCCAGGCGCAAAATACCCTGTCCCTCTTCTAATGCTTTTTTTGCCAAACTCATAGGTTCTAATTTGATTTATCGTTAGTACTGCTAATTAATTTTCTTCGTTTACAAAGGTTTTTATTCCCTTACTTCCGGTCACAATATCCACCATCAGTTCGTACGTTCGCTTTTCCCCTGGCTGCAGCAGGATCAGGGATCCCTCTTCCCTTGCCTTTGCCTGACCAATCGGCGGATGGGTGGCGGGCTCCAGGGCTGTCACGTACTCATTTTCTCCCCAATGCTGCCAATTTACCAACCAGGGCAATTGCCGTTTGTCAAAGGTCATCCGCAAGGCAAAACCCAGCGAAGGATTGTAAATTCCAGCACGGCTGCGGTTATCTGCTTCCACATCGGGATCGATAAAAGCAACGTCTTCCCCGAATCCTTCGTGCGCTTTCATGGGCGCCGGACAGGATTTGAAATCGTTTTTCTCAGAAAAAATCCGGTTATTCGGATCCCCATCCCTGGATTGCCAGGCTCCTTTCCACAGGATGCGACTGCCTTCATCCACCAGCGGCCAACCGAAATTCACGTGATACAGCAACATGTGCGGCGCTTGTACATTGGATTCGTTCGTTACTTCATCCACGACCTTCAGGTAAGGCTGCCCCAAAATCCCCGAAATGGTTCGCTTCAATACCAAATGCGGACCAAATACGCTGCTTTCCCGAATGATGCCGCAAAGGTGCATGTTCAGATCGCCACTCAGAATATCCGGCTGCTTTATCGAAATCACTTCGGCGGGCGTATTTGAAATCCTGCCATGAAGGCCACGCTTTCCATAGTGATCTTCTTCGGGACCGCCCACGTGACTCAAGCCACAGGTGGTCAGCAGGCCTCCTCCAAAGGTGCGCAGCCAATCGATCCCGGTGTCGGAAAAGGGGGAGGCCGGGGTAATGCCTACCTGGCTCAACCAGGCAAGGCCATGGGCTCCATAAAAGGCCGCTCCGATATCCATCGCCCTGTCAAGGATCACCTGGTACCGCAATCCAGCACCTGTATCGACCCATGCCACCCGCACGCCCTTGCCGGGTCCGTTATCCAGAACGGCTGTTTCAATTCCTCCTACCTGATGTACGTTCCCTACTTTTCCTGTCCAGGGCTTCCTTCCGGAATTCATCATACGCTATTTTTGATACAATATACAGTCCTTGTATAGATTAACTATCCTGTTCTTACAGGTACCTTTTAACATGCCTTCGGGACCATCGGAACAAAAGAGGCATCAAAGCTCCTTCAAATAGACGTTTCTGTAGGCCACTTGCATGGGCGGTCCCACATGTACCTGCATGCCCAGGTAGCCTTTCATGGATCGGTTGGCCGGGTCTTCGTCCGTGACGTCACTCATGAGGGTTCCATTCACGTAATGCTGCAACCGGTTTCCTTTGGCTACGATATGAATTTCGTTCCAATCGTTGGACCGAACCACTTTTTTCATTTCCTCCCGGTCGCCAAGCTCCTCTACTACTTCCAACCCCAACCATGCATTTCTCTCCACGTTCGCCCGGAGGTTTCCCTCCTTCTCTTGCGGATTTATTTTGGTTTTCTGTCCGATGTAGGCCAGGGTAGTACGTTTCCTTTCCTCGTAATTTTGGCCGGTATAGTTGTTCTTTCCATCTATATCTGCCTGGTAGCCCCGCAAGGCATGCGGCAGATCCTCTACCGGCTCACTACGGTAATTCACCCCGGAGTTACCCGCTTCGGTGATTTTAAATTCTGCTTTGAATTCAAAGTCGCCAGGCTGTCCTCCTTGCCAAATGATAAAATGGTTCCGGTCTAATTTGGTTTCTTCGGTGATTTCTCCAACGATAGCACCCTCCTCCACTCGCCAGTAAGTCGGGTCTCCGTCCCAACCATTTAAAGAGGTTCCATCAAAAATTTGTACAAAACCATCGTTGGCCTGACCTTGAATGGCTTCTGCCACGCTTTCGGTTTCGGCGTCGTTCTGCTGGCCTGATCCACAAGCAAACGCGAGGGTCGAACATAGGGCCAGATAGGTTACATTAGAAAATAGCTTCATAGCTTGCTGATTTAGGGTGAAAATTTTCAGGCCAGGCAAATGCTGCCCGGCCCGAAAACAAATGTTAATCGTGCTAATTATTGATAGACCTCATGGTTTGGATTCCCTCCCGATACCAGGTAGGCCATCAGATCCTTTAATTCCTCTTCGTTCAGGCGATTGACCAAGCCTGGCATCATCACCGATACCTCGGATTCCTTGATACTCGTCACCTGCTCCTTGGGCACCTCTTTGATCACATCCGGAGCAAAGGGGTTTTGGGAAACGTAGTAGTTTTCGTCATCTTCCCGAATCAGCCTCCCCACGACCGAGGATTTATCACCCATCACAAATACGGTAGCCGCATATTGATCAGAAATCACAGCGCTGGGATCAAGCGTGGCTTCGAGAATGTCTTTCGGCGCAAAGCGAGTACCCAATTGGGTCAAATCCGGTCCTACCGCTCCACCTTCACCTCCTATGGCATGGCAAGAGCTACAGAGCGCAGCCCCGTACATCGCTTTTCCCTTCTCCAAATCCCGGTTTTCAAGATTTTCCACTAAAGGAGCTGCTTCGGCAACCGTCCATCGTCTTCCAGGACCCTCGGGCTGAACCTCCGACACGACAATGTCGTTCCCGGAGCCGGTCAGCATTTTGCCTCCCGAAAGCTCGTCGTAATACGCAAATTTGGATTCAGGGACGGTGCTCAACGCCATCTTTCTAGCCCGATCGATAAAGCCAACATAACTTCTTCCCCCTTGTATTGAAAGGCATTGTGCGTCCAGTTGAAATACTTTTCGTAGGATTCCTCATCCCATCCGGCCTTCGCGCCGCCAAGAACCGTCGCATAGTACGTTTGCTGTGCCGGTGGTACGTTCGCCAGCATGTTGGCGATGTCCAATCCGTATTGGGGATTTCGCATGATCAGATCCGAAGAGGCGGTTAAGGTCTTCTGAAAATTTGGATCGTCTTCGGCAGTTTCAAGTAAGCCAAGGAGCTCAGGTACCGCAGAAGGTGCCTCCAGGGCCACCAGTACCTTGGCAAGCACGCGGTTTAAGCGATTACTTTCTGCAGGGAAGTGGGTGTCCAGGTAACTGATCAACTGGCTCCTGACTGCACCAGACGGGTTTCCATGACGGGCAATCACTACTTCGATCGCCCGGGAAAGGTTCAGTCGATCTTCTTCATTCAGCCCTGCGTAGTCGATTCCCATCAAGGCTTGCAACATGGCGTTTCGCTGCGTAGCACTGCCGTGCCTTGCCAGCGCAATCATGGCCTGAGTCAAGGTCCTTGGATCGGTCTCGCTCAGTGCTTTGCTTTGCCATTCGGCCAGCGGCTGCTGTTCCACGGCGATGCGTGCGGCGTATTGAACGAAGCGATCTTCGTGCTTCAAATACGGCCAGGCAAAGTCAACGGCCCCTGCCTGCGGACCGGAATGATAGGCTTCCAGGCTTCTTCGGATTCTGTGCGCCTCCGGCAAATCTGCTTCGGTCAATCCACCATCGACGTCGTCACTCAAATCTCCGGTATAATGCACCCGGTACAGATCGGATTGCAACCTCCTTCCGCCGGTCATGAAGTACAACGCACCATCCGGACCGATCACCCCATCCGTAAGTGGTAGCGGCGATCCTGAAATAAATTCCTCGCCGGTGGCAGTATAGGATCCGCCTTCGGGCCTGAGGTTGATTTTATACATGATGCCAAAACTCCAGTCAAAGGCATACAAGGCATGCCGGTACTCGGAGGGAAATTTTGCATTGGTTCCGTAGAATACGTTGGTTGGTGACCCCTGACCAATGTTCAGCACGGCAGGCAAATTATCGGTGTAGTCCGGTGACCATTTTTTGTTTCCCGTTCTCCAGCCGTACTCGCTACCGCTGGTGACATGGTTGATTCGGGTAGGCCGATACCAGGGCATGCCAAAATCCCATTCCATATCGGAGTCGTAGGTAAACAAATCCCCCACTTCGTTGAATGCTATGTCAAAGGGATTTCGGTACCCCACACTGATCAATTCCCATCGCTTTCCTTCGGGATCAATTTTTGCCACCCATCCTCCCGGCGCACCTCTGCTATTGGCATGGCCTCTGGGGTCTTTGATTTCAGGGATCAGATTATCGTCCTCCCAAACTCTGGGAATCCGGTAGTGGTCCATCTCCGGTACATCGATGTGGTTTCCTACCACGATATAAATGGACGTCCCGTCTGGAGACACCACCATGCTATGCGGACCGTGTTCTCCCGGACTACCGGTAAATTCACGGAGCGTAGTAATGGTTTCAAATTGATCGTCTCCATCGGTATCCTGTAGCCGGTAAATCCCTGTGCTCTTGTCAAAATCATCGTTTGCGCGGTGATTGACCATGACGTACAAGCTATTAAAGGCATATAAGAGCGCCTGGGCATAGCCCATTCCAATCTTATCGTCTCCGTTTTCTCCTACAATCAGTTTCTCCACCTTGGGTGTCAACGAATCAGCACCAATGGCTGGAACCTCCAGCCGGTAAATCGCACCGTACTGATCCACCGTCAATAGCCTGCCCTTGTCGTCAAAGGTCATGCCTACCCAGGAGCCCTGCTCGTTTTCACCGGGGCTATACAGGTGTTCCGCTTCGAAGCCAGAAGGTAATTTCAACTTGGCAACCTTCGGGTCCACCTCTTTTTGTTCTCCACCGCCTTCGCCGCATGCGCCCACAATCAGGAGCACCAATACAGCCATCAGCCAGTTTTTCATTGAGTTGTTGGTATACATATCGTTATCATTAATTGGCAATCTGTCCTAAGCAAACGCATCGCCCGGGAACCGTCTTTAAAATTAACCCAAATCCATTGCTTATTAAAGCCAGTAACGTGGAAATTACACCTTTGGTCATATTTAACCAAAAAACAGCGGAAAGCCAGTGGGCTTTCCGCTGTAGTCCTCAGGCTGGGCTATCTTATTTCCTGCCTCCTGCCTGTATTAGAAGTGAGGCGTGATCTCAGCTTCTGCAGCTGGAAGCGCATAGTATTTGGTGATGTTCGTAAAGGCGATAGATCGGAAGGTAGCTCCCGCAGGATAGTAGTAATCCAACGGATTTGCCAGCGCTCGTGCACCAAAATCCCCAATGATCTCCTGCACCCGATCCGACCGCGTGAGGTCAAACCAGCGCTTGTTTTCAAAGGCAAGTTCCACCCTTCGCTCTTTGAAGATGGCTTCCCGCATATCGGTCTGTCCGGAGGCAGTACTGTTTGCCAACCCGGCACGATTCCGTACCTGATTCAGGTATCCTGCAGCCTCTACGGTCTTGCCCTGCTCGTTAAGGGCCTCAGCGAGGAATAACAGGACTTCTGCATACCGGTAAATGGGCCAGTTCATTCCATGGTTTCCATGCAAATCATGATGTTTGGCGTATTTCTTGATATAGGGATACACTTTATCTTCCCGGTCACTACCGGCAATTTCCACGTAAGCAATGGAAGCATCCTTTCTCAGGTCACCTTCTTCATAGGCTGCGATGATATCTGGCGTGGGTATGTTATTACCTTCGCCGTCCAGCGGCTGCGGGTTGGAAGTACCGGTAATGGGCTGCAACTCCTGCAAAGAAATGGGCCGGGGCATAAAGCTGTACAAAAAGCTACTGTTGAGTCCTTCGGGACCTTCCAGAAATTGAACTTCAAACAGCGATTCGGCATTGTTTTTATTGCCCACGCTTTCGGAAAATACATCCTCGTAGTTGTCGATCAACGAGTACTCCCCGCTACTGACAATGGCCTTCAGCAAGGTCTCGGCTTCTGCCCAGCGCTTCTGGGTGATAAACACGTCGGCTAGCAGCATCTGGGCAGCCCCCTTGGAGGCACGACCCACTCCCTGCTGAGACCGCACCGGAAGCAGGTTAATGGCTGACTGGATGTCACTGATCAACTGTGTGTAAATCTCGGATTCAGGAGTCAACGGCAAGGCGGCCTCCTCCCGGGTAGTCACAGGGGTCAGGTGAAGCGGAACGCTTCCGAAATACCGAGCCAACTCGTAATAGGCATACCCGCGAAGAAATAGCGTCTGTCCTTTCAGGTTGTCCTTCGCTGCCTGGTTAAATTCGACCTCGTCGATCTGGGTCAAAATTTGATTGGCACGTGCGATAATCAGGTAATCCTGCCGGTATTGGTTCAATACGTGTGTGTTGGTCGTAATTCCCTGATCATCCGGCAAAGAGTGGTCGGAAATATCTTCCTGCTGCTCCGTAGCACCAAAGTTGATGTTACGCGCATAGATGGTATTGTCCGAACGCATCTCGCACAACAGCCAGGAGCGGCTATTGGCTATCGAGCGTAAAGGAGCATAGGTGGCATTTACAGCTTGTTCGAAATCGGATTCGGTTTGGTAAAACGTTGCCGAACTAAGGGCGGTTTCCGGGGCAATGGTCAAGAACTCTTCGCAACTTGACATCGTCATTCCCAGTAGCGCTATAAAGATTGATATTTTTTTCATTTTTCAGTCAATTTTAGATGAAAGGCTCTTTAGAACGTAAAGTTTGCACCGACGGTAAAGGTACGAGGAACCGGGTAGCCAGTCAGGTCAATACCAGGGCTTAGGTTTCCGCCGTCTCCCTGACCGTTGTTCTGCTGACTAACCTCTGGATTGGGTCCACCCCAATACGGTGTAAAGATGTACACGTTTTGCACGGAGGCATAGAACCTGGCTGACTTCACCACGTTTGCAATGGCCCCGGCGTTGAAACCTAGCGTGATATTTTTGATAGAAAAGAAGGACGCATCCCAAACAAAGTTGCTGTTTGCCCAGTCTCGTTCGATTCCGGTTACGTTTCCACCTCCCACGGTGGTTCCGAAAATTCCTTCTCCCGGATCTTCAGGGGAACGGAAGCGATCGGTCGCTTTGGCCACCATGTTAAACACGCCGTCCAGGTTGGCTGTACTAAACAAGTGCCGCATGTACAACTGATTTCCATGCGATCCGGAGGTGATGATGTTCATGTCCCACTTTCCGTACTTGAAATTATTGGTGATACCGTAGGTAAAATCCGGGAATGGATTGCCAATGATGGTTCGGTCGTCGTTGTCTCCACCGATCGTAATGATACCGTCTCCATTGATGTCTTCCAACTTAATCGAACCTACCGTAGAACGTCCGGGTACCTGAGGCGAACTGTTCAGGTCTTCCTCGTTCATGTAGTTTCCTAGTTTTCTCAATCCATAGAATTGTCCGAATGGCTGTCCTACCTGCGTAATGTGAACATTGCCGTACACGCGATCAATGCCTTCTGCAAGCTCCATTACCTGGTTCCTGTTAAAAGAAATGTTGGCATTGGTGGTCCAAACCAGTCTTCCCTGGGTATTTCGGCTGGTGATGGCAAATTCATGCCCCCAGAATTTAATTTCTCCGATGTTATCGGTAATGCTACCAAAACCGGCTTCCTGAGGTATCTGTACGTTGTAGAGCAGGTTGGTGGTGTTTTTGGTGTAGAAATCGTACACAAACTGAATGCGATCGTCAAACAAGCCCAGGTCCAATCCGATATCAAACTGATGGGTGGTTTCCCATCCCAGGAACGGGTTTTGGAGGGAAGTAACCGCCGCTCCAGGTACCACGGTATTATTAAAAACGTGGTTTACGGTATTGTTTACCAGCGCATACTGGGTGTAGTTACCAATGTTATTGTTACCGGTCACACCGTAGCTACCACGTAATTTCATAAAGGAAACTTTATCACTGGTGCTAAGGAATCCTTCATCAGACATCACCCATCCTGCGGATACGGAAGGGAATACCCCCCATCGGTTCTCCGAACCGAATCGGGAAGATCCGTCGGCGCGGATGGATCCGGTCAACAGGTACTTGCCCTTGTAGTTGTAGGTCAAGCGGCTCAGGAATGAGGTCAACGCCCACTCCTGCACGTCGGAGATTGTTCCTCCTCTGCTAATGTTTAGCGCTCCCTGAACGGTTGGAAGACGATCATCGGCGTAGGTATCTCCTACCACCTGGGTACGATCCAATCGGAAGTACTGGTTGGTAAATCCACCCAGCAACTGGAAGTTATGGTCATTGATCGACTTGGTATAGGTTACCGTGTTTTCGTTCAACCAGCTAAATATTTCCCGGTTATCCCGGGTAGAGCGTGCTACCGTTGGGATTGCCTGGTTCATCCCCGGCGTGGCCGTAGAAGGATTGAAGTAAAAATACTTGCTATTTCTGATCTCTGCGTTAATGGTCGATTTGATCTCCAGGCCTTCGATCGGCTGGTACTGTACGTAGGCATTGGAAAGTAAATTCGTCTGCTTGGTCTCGTTGGTAATCTCCAAAGCAGACCGTACGTAGTTTGGATAGGCAAAGATGTTTCCGGTTTCACTTGGAAATCGGTTAAAAAACGTCAACTCACCGTTGTCGTCATAGATGGGCATGTTGGGCCAGGTATGCAGGGCGTTAAACAATATACCCGTTCCTCTGGATCCATCGGTCCTGGGAATGTTGTCACGAATGTAAGTGGGTGCAAGGTTGAAGCCCACGGTTAACTTATCCGATGCCTTGTAGTCGGAATTGATTCGCAAGGAAAACCGTTCGTAGTCGGTGTTCAATACCACGCCTTCCTGATCGAAGTAACCCGCCACAACCGACGTCCGCATCTTTTCCGTGTTGTTATTGATCGTCAGGTTGTAATTGGAAATAGGAGCTGTCTGAAGCAAGGCATCGTACCAGTCCTGAGTTTGGCCTTCGTATTGAGAGGGGTTCTGGAACATGGCGGGTACCGGACGTCCGGCATCTTCGAAGTATTCCTTCTTAAACTGTGCAAATTCCACCGCATCCATCATTTCCAGGCGGTTGTAATGGGGCACATTTTGCAGACCCCGGTACACGTTCAATGACACCGTGGACTGTCCGGCCTTTCCTCTTTTGGTGGTGATCAGTACCACACCGTTAGCCGCCCGGGATCCATAAAGGGAAGTAGAGGCAGCGTCTTTCAGAATGGTGATGTCCTGAATCTCGTCCGGATTAAGACTGGAGATGTCTCCGGTGATCGGAAACCCATCCACTACGTACAAAGGTTCACTACCCGCAGATACGGATAACTGTCCCCGGATACGTACGTTCATTCCCCGACCAGGCTGTCCGGTAGTTTGGTTGATTTGCACCCCGGCCAACTGGCCCTGCAGTTTCTGCGCCATTAAGGGAACCGGGATGTCCAGCAGGTCGTCTCCTTGTACGGTCTGAACCGCCCCGGTGATCTCTTTCTTCAACTGGCTACCATACCCCACGACCACCACTTCGGTGAGGTCGCTCATGGAAGAGGCCAGCACGATTTCATACTCGGTTTGTCCGCCCTGTACGGGTATTTCCCGGGTAGTGTATCCGATGTAGCTGACCGACAACACTTCTCCGGCAGCCGCTTCTACCTGAAAGCGCCCGTCCAGGTCGGTGACCGTCCCTCGGGTGGTCCCCTTTACCAAAACGGATACGCCCGGCAGCGTTTCATTGTCTCCCTCTGAGCGAACCACGCCAGAGACCGTGCTCTGCGCGTAGGAAACAAATGTCAATAGCATGGCCGCGAGTAAGGTGATCAAGCGCCTGCTATCCAAAATTGGGTAACAATCTTTTTTCATAATAAATTTGGTTATTTGAATGGATTATTAGTAAAAATACCACGGCAGTATCCGTGAATATTTTCTTAAATAAAAAAGATATTTTTACAAGAACTATCCTGCACTGTGCTGAAAAGGCTTTTACTCAAGGCACCGATGCGTAAAAATCTATAGTTTGTAACCATCTGAAAACGAGCCTTATCTGATGGTAAATTTTGTTTGTCTGTAGAAACCATTGCTTTTTTCAGGCAAAATCAAATGAATCATCCATTTGATAAAATATTATACTGAGGAGAAAAAGAGTTGATCAAAAAAAAATCCCCCGGAACATCCAGCAGATCGCTGGGGTTCCGAGGGATGATTTTTTAATAAAAACGCCAATTTTTAATAACCGGGGTTTTGAATCAGCGCGGAATTGATGCGTATTTGGTCCTGAGGAATCGGAAATAGTATTTCGTGCGCCTCAAAGATGAAATCTCCGTTTGAAAACGGAATTCCCTCCCTGGAGGTGGTGGGATCCGCCCGCTCTCGCAAACCGTAGTCGTTCAGAAAACCGACCAGTTCCTGCGTCCCCATGGTCCGTTTCAAATCAAACCACCGGTGATTCTCGAAGGCCAATTCGATCCTTCGCTCCTGGAGAACTGCTTCCCGAAACGCCGCCTGGCTTAGACCACTCACCGGTTCCAAACCTGCCCGTTCCCGCACCTGATTAAGGTAGCCATAGGCCATTCCATTGGGACCTTCTTGCTCGTTGATGGCTTCTGCCAACATGAGCAGCACGTCTGCATAGCGAAGGACGGGCCAGTTATCGTTGGTTACCCCCCGAATGGAGTGGGGGTGATTGAATTTGTTGATAAAGGGAACGCCCACGTAGGTCCCCTCGAGATTGGTATACCCCTCCTTGAGCGAAACCTCCTTGCGCAAGTCTCCGTCCTCGTAAGCAGCTATGATGTCTTTGCTTGGGGTATTCCAGCCCCCGCCTTCCTGGCCCGGAAAGTCAATCACTGCACCGAAGGATTCGCGCGGAGCAAAGGTATAGATAAAGTTACTGTTAACGCCGAACTGATTGTCTCCCTGGTACTGTATGTCCCAGACGGATTCCTGATGATTTTTATTTTGAGGGTCAAAGACGTCTGCGTAGTCCGGTAACAGGTCGTATCCAAGGGAGGTTACCTGATTCAAGGCCTCAATAGCCGGTCCATAGTCTCCCCGGGTTAAATGCACTTTCCCAAGTAAACTCAAGGCGGCTCCTTTGGTAGCTCTTCCCACATCGTCCGAACCGTAGCTTACGGGAAGCGCATTCACGGCCGCATTCAGGTCCGAAAGAATCTGTTGGTAAACGGTTTCCACGGGCTGTCTTTCGTATTCGAAGGCTTCGGCCGGGGAAGCCACCGGTTCGGTAATCACGATCACATCTCCAAAATGTTGAACGAGATGAAAGTACAAATAGGCTCGAATAAACTTTAACTCGCCCTCGGATCGTGTTTTTATGGCCTCACTTGCCGCTGATTCCGGTAATTTTTGGAGCGTGGTATTCACATTGACCATCACCCCGTAGGTACTGTTGTACAAATTGGTAATATTGGGGGTAGCCGCATTGTACTGCCAAAATTCCAAGGCCTCCAGGGCAGGCCCCTGACCCCGGTTGCCCGGGTTGAAGTGCAAGGTGGTATTGTCCGAAATAAACTCGGTGTATTGCCACTGATTCAAATGCAGCGGTCGCAGCTGTCCATAAACCCCATTCACGGCCTGAATCACCTGGTTTTCCGTCTGATAGAAATTATCCGCAACCAGTACCGTGGGATCGGTTTTGTTTAGAAACTCTTCGTCACAAGCCGTAACGGCCAGCAAGGATCCCAAACAGAATAATTTTATATGCATGTATTTTTTCATCTCTTCGGTAGTTTAAGGATTAAAATCGGATGGTCGCTCCCAGTGTAAAGGTCCTGGGCATGGGGTACGCTTCGTCATCCACGCCAATATTTATCCCACCTCTTCGGTTGATTTCCGGATTGGTGCCCGGAAAAGAGGTAAACAGGAAGGGATTTTCCGCGCTGAAAAATACCCGTGTATTGGATAACACCGGATTTTTGGGTACGGTATACCCCAGGGTGATGTTTCGAAGCCATACGTGTGTGGCATCGTACACGTACCGGGAGTTGGATTCCCGCTGCCATTTCCAGGTATTGGTGGTGGCACCGCGGCCATCTCCCGGGTTTTCGGCAGATCTCCAACGGTTGACTCCAGACTGCAGGATGTTGAACACCCCGTCCATGTTCATGGTCGTAGCCTCAATGTTTCGGAATACATCGTAGTCAAAGGCTCCGGTAAACATGAAGTTAAAGTCAAAGGCTTTGTAATCGCCACCCAGTGTGAATCCCAAAATGTAGGCGGGATGTGGATTACCGATTTCGATCATGTCTTGCTGGTCGTAGGAGATGACTCCGTCTCCATTTGCATCAAAATACTTGTACGTGCCGGGAATGGCCCCATCCTGGGTAGGCCAGGCTTCGATTTCATCTTCTGTATTGAAAATACCCACCATGCGGAATCCGTGCAGCATGGCCAGCGGACGCCCTACCTGGGAAACATTGTAGGTGCTGTAAAAGCCTCCGGACCAGATTTCATCGTTTTCTCCCCTGATCTCCAGTACCTTGTTTCGGTTGATGGTCAGGTTCAGATTGCTCCGCAGGTTCAATTGGCTGATGCGCGTGCGGTAATCCAGTGCCAGCTCCAGGCCCCGGTTTTGCACCTGCCCGACGTTATCCAGCGACTGGGTAAAGCCGGAGATCACCGGCATCTCCACAGACAGCAGCATGTTGTCCGTAAGTCGATTGTAATATTCTGCGGTGAAAATCAAGCGGTTGTCAAACATGGCCAAATCCAGCCCAATATCCGTTTGCTGGGATTGCTCCCAGCCCAGGTTGGAGTTGGCAAAATTGGACAGCACCTGCCCGTTTGCAATGGCTCCTCCCAGTACGTAGTTGGAGATACGCATATTGGACAGACTGGAGTAGTTACCAATGGCGTTGTTGCCGGTGATTCCGTAACTGGCTCTTAGTTTCAAATCCGTAATCCAGTTGGTCTGGGGCATAAAGGATTCCTCAGAAATACGCCATCCGGCCGAAAAGGCAGGGAAGTTCCCCCACTTATTATTGGCACCAAAGCGAGAACTACCTTCCCGTCTAAAGGAAGCAGAAAAAAGGTACTTGTCATTGAAGGAATAATTGGCCCTCGCGAAATAGGCCATCAGGCTCCAATCGGCCTCACCCGAACTGGAAACCTGCCGGATGGCGGCACTCAGGTAACGTACCTGATCGTTGGCAAACTCGTTACCATTGCCCTGCAGGAATTTAACTGTTTCTTCTTGAGCAGAAAATCCCAACAGGCCTTCTACCCGGTGGTTACCCAGAATCTTATTGTACGAAAGCAACTGATCAGCAGCAATGTTCAACACCTCGTTTCTGCGCTGCAATAGGGTGGCCTCCCGGGGCGGAGCCTGGTTAAATCCAGGACCTGCGAGCGTGGAAGGACGAAACTCCTTTTGATCGGTGTTTTCCAGGATGGCATTTACAGAGGTCCTGAATTTGAAATCCTTGAGAAAGGTAAATTCCAGGTAGCCATTGGTCAGGAGGTTGTTTTCATTACGGGTGCGCTCCATTTCCATGAGCTCCTGCACCACATTGGCGGTACCGAATACGCCATGTGTACCCCCGATGAAGGTATTAAAGCTACCGTCTTCGTTGTACACTGGATAGCGCGGATCCGCCCAAAGCGACCTGCCAATCAATGCACTTCTGCCATCGGTAGATGCATAGTCTTCGCGGGAATGCGAGGCAGCAATGTTCCAGCCCATACTGATAAAGTCATTGATCTTGCCATCGATGTTGGCACGGACGTTAAATCGCTCGAAACCGGTTTCGATAACGGCCCCCTCCTGATTGATATACCCTACCGAAACCAGGGAGCGGATGTCTCCCTTACCCGCCGAAAGGGTGGCGTTGTAATTTTGAAACCGTGCGTTTTGATTCATGATTTCTTCAAACCAATCGGTAGAAACGGTGGTCTGCTCCGGAAACCGGAATTCCAGCGGAATTTCCTCAAGCGCCGGCTCCCGCTGTTCGAAGTAGCGGATCCGGTCCACAAAACTATCGTGCTTGAACTGCGCAAACTCCGGTCCGTTCATCATCCGGGTTCTGCGGCCATCCGGCACGTTTTGAATCCCCTGGTTGACCACGAAATCCAGATTTACGGTTCCCTCTTTTGCGGATTTGGTGGTGATCAGGATCACACCATTGGAGCCTCTGGCTCCGTAGATGGCGGTAGAAGCGGCATCTTTTAGTACCGTCATGCTTTCGATATCTGCCGGGTTTAGGTTTTGTCCCAGGGACGTTCCCACAGGAAACCCATCGACCACGTATAGCGGCTGACTACCGGCGCCCAGGGAACCGATTCCGCGGATGGTGACTTCCATTTCCTCGCCCGGTCTACCGGAGTTTTGTCGCACCTGTACCCCGGCTGCCTGCCCCTGTAATAAGCGAGTGACATTTGTGGTAGGCACTTCCCCGATGTTCTCCATATTGATCACCGAAACGGCAGAGGTAATGTCGGCCTTTCGCTGGGAACCATAGCCCACTACGACTACCTCTCCCAGGTCTCCTATGGAAGCATCCATGCTGATTTCATAGGTAGTTTGTCCGCCGGTGACGGCAACTTCCCGGGTCTCAAATCCAATAAAGCTGACGGTAAGTGTTTCACCAGCAGAAGCCTGCAGGGCAAATTCACCGTCCATATTCGTGACGGTGCCACGGGTAGTACCCTTTACCAGAATGGATACGCCCGGAAGGGGCTCGGCGTCTTCGCTGGCAATGACCCTTCCGGTAATTTGGCCCGCATCCTGGGCAAAGCCGGAATGGGTCATTACCAAAAGAATCGCTACTATTGCACCCCGAATCCCATGGAGGAGCATTTGGTAACTTGTTTTCATAATCTTTTGTATTTGGTTAAGATTGGTTTATACAAATGGAATAAACTCAAAAAACCATACAAGTCTATCCTGTACTATCCTGTATAAAGGAAACATTATTGAGATATAATGCAGAATTGAATAGATTTTTCAGCGAACGGCGTACAAAAAGTCAGGAACAGAAAACAGATTGGGAGGAAGGGCTACCCGCATCTCCCGGATACCGACCGTCCGGCAGTCAAAAAGTGAATTTCATAAAAAAAGGGGAGCACGATGCTCCCCTTTTTTTCACGCAAAGGATAAACTTATTTTTTTACCCTGATTTTTTCCTTGATTCGGGCGGATTTTCCTTGTCTTCCTCTCAGGTAAAACAACCGGGCCCTTCGGACCTTACCTTCCCTGAGGACCTCAATTTTTTCCAAACTCGGGGAAATGATAGGGAAGATCCGTTCCACGCCGATCCCGTTGGAAACCTTCCGAACAGTAAACGTTTCGCCATTGGTATTGACATTCTTCCGTTGGATTACTGTTCCCTGAAACTGCTGGATACGTTCCTTGTTTCCTTCTGTAATTTTCACATGGACATTGACCGTGTCACCCGCTTTGAAAGCTGGGAATTTTGACCGGGCGTCTTTGTAATCCTGTTCTACGAATTTTAGTAGTTCGCTCATTGCTTTATTCGTTTGCTTATCGCTTTTTCGGACACCGACTCGGGTATCCTTACTTGGTTCAACTATCGTTATGTTCTGTCGTATTACCGCCTTTTTCCGAAGAAAAGCGCCCGCCAATCAAGTCGGGCCTTCTTTCTTTGGTCCGGCGTACCGATTCATCAAATCGCCATGATTCGATATTTGCCGCATGCCCCGAAAGCAACACCTCCGGAACGCCCCATCCATTATAGACAGCCGGTCTTGTATACACGGGAGGCGCCAGCAGGCCATCCTGGAAGGAGTCCGTCAATGCGGAGGTCTCGTCGTTCAACACTCCCGGAAGCAAGCGAATCACGGCATCTGCCACAACGGCAGCCGCCAATTCTCCCCCGGAAAGGACGAAATCACCGATACTTACCTCCCTGGTGATCAAATGCTGCCGAACCCGCTCGTCTACTCCTTTGTAATGCCCGCAGAGAATGATCAGATTCTCTTTGAGGGAAAGCGCATTGGCCATGGGCTGATCAAAGGTATGCCCATCCGGTGTCATGTAAATGACTTCATCGTAGGCACGGTCTTTCTTTAACGCTTCCAGGCAACGCACGATCGGCTCGATCATCATGACCATACCTGCTCCACCGCCAAACGCATAATCGTCTACGCTTTTTTGCTTTCCGATGCCATAGGGCCGCAAATCGTGCACTTTTACGGTGGCCAATCCTTTGTCCTCCGCCCGTTTCAGGATGGAATGAGAAAAAGGCCCTTCCAACAGTCCGGGCAATACCGTAATGATATCAATACGCATGTTATTCCTCCAGGTAGATGTCAAGCAGCCCTTCCGGCAGCCGGCAGAAAACTTTTTTTTCTGCTTTATTTACTCCTTGCAGGATTCCGTCCTGAATGGGAATCAGCACTTCCTTACCTTGGTAGTCCATGCCGATCAAGTCCTGTGTCTCCAGGTCATAAATCACCTTTACCTCCCCCAATGGTCCCAACGTTTCGTCCGTTACGGTATATCCCACCAATTCGTGGTAATAAAACTGATCTTCTTTCAGTTCCGGAAGCAGGGATAGCGGCAGGTACAAGGCCGATCCCACCAGGGGCTTCACCTGGTCCACCTGGTCAAATTCTTCAAATTTGGCCAGAAACTTATTGTTGGGCTGAGGCACCATGTGCTCCAGCATAAAGGGCACCAAGCGGTTTCCTCTTTCCACGAAAACGTGTTCCAGATCTTCGTAATCCTCTGGATAATCCACGTCAAGAACCAAAAGAACCTCTCCATGCAATCCATGAACTTTGGCGATATGGCCCAATTGAAAACAATTGTCTTTGTTCATGGATGGGGAGTTTTTTAGGCTTTTTCTTCGTCAGATGCAGCTGCATCCGGTGCAGGTGCTTCTTCTCCTTCACTTTCAGCAGGCGCTTCTTCCTGAGGCGCTGCTGCCGCCTTGGCTTCCGCTTCTGCAGCCGCAGCGATGGCTTCTTCCTCGCGTTTTTTGATGGCATCCAGTCGAGCCTGATTTTTAGCCGCCTCGGCTTCCAATGCAGCCTTCTTGGCACTGTCTTTCGCCGATTGTATTTTATCTACCTTGCTGGCAATGCTTTGCTCTTTGGTTTCCAACCAAGCCTGGAATTTCTCATCGGCTTGTTCCTGCGTGATCGCACCCTTTACTACACCTATTTGTAAATGTTTCTTCAACATCACACCTCGATACGAAAGCATGGCCTTCACTGTATCGGTAGGTTGAGCCCCGTTCATCAACCATTTCAACGCGCGGTCGTTGTTGATAGTAATGGTGGCCGGGTCGGTGTTTGGATTGTACGATCCGATTTTCTCGATAAAGCGTCCATCCCGTGGAGCTCTAGCATCAGCAATTACTACATCGTAGATGGCCATTTTTTTTCGGCCCCGACGTGCTAATCTGATTTTTAATGCCATAATAATTTGACGTTTAGTGAATTGATGGATCCCGTCCATCGTTAATTTTTGGACTGCAAAGATAAAACTTTAAAATCAAAAAGAACAATCTGGCTGACTTTTATTTGCGTTGTAGTAGATTTATGGTTTAAATTGCAGTGTTTTTTCGGGGCTTTCAGGTCTAAGCCGTCTCAAAAAAGCAACACATACTGGGTTTACAAAGGTAAATCCAACGCTTTCCCCGAGGTAATATGGCCTCGTACCTGCCTACCGGCAGGCAGGGAAGTTTCCTGATAGTATGACAGAATTCTATACAGTTTATGCCCTCAAAAGCCTTCAAGATGGACGCATCTACGTCGGGTTCACAAGAGACGTCGAGAAAAGGCTTAGGGAGCATAATTCAGGAAAAACCAAATCCACAAAAGGCTTCAGGCCTTGGATCATAATTTATACCGAGATCGCGGAAACAAGGCAAAATGCCAGAGAAAAAGAAATTTACTTAAAGTCTGGCATCGGTAAAGAATTTTTGAAATCTTTGGAGTAATGGTAATATGGCCTCGTACCTGCCTACCGGCAGGCAGGGTTCAATGGATAGAATACCTGCCTGCCGGCAGGCAGGGAAGTTTCCTGATAGTATGACAGAATTCTATACAGTTTATGCCCTCAAAAGCCTTCAAGATGGACGCATCTACGTCGGGTTCACGAGAGACGTCGAGAAAAGGCTTAGGGAGCATAATTCAGGAAAAACCAAATCCACAAAAGGCTTCAGGCCTTGGATCATAATTTATACCGAGATCGCGGAAACAAGGCAAAATGCCAGAGAAAAAGAAATTTACTTAAAGTCTGGCATCGGTAAAGAAATTTTGAAATCTTTGGAGTAATGGTAATATGGCCTCGTACCTGCCTACCGGCAGGCAGGGTTCAATGGATAGAATACCTGCCTGCCGGCAGGCAGGGAAGTTTCCTGATAGTATGACAGAATTCTATACAGTTTATGCCCTCAAAAGCCTTCAAGATGGACGCATCTACGTCGGGTTCACGAGAGACGTCGAGAAAAGGCTTAGGGAGCATAATTCAGGAAAAACCAAATCCACAAAAGGCTTCAGGCCTTGGATCATAATTTATACCGAGATCGCGGAAACAAGGCAAAATGCCAGAGAAAAAGAAATTTACTTAAAGTCTGGCATCGGTAAAGAAATTTTGAAATCTTTGGAGTAATGGTAATATGGCCTCGTACCTGCCTACCGGCAGGCAGGGTTCAATGGATAGAATACCTGCCTGCCGGCAGGCAGGGAAGTTTCCTGATAGTATGACAGAATTCTATACAGTTTATGCCCTCAAAAGCCTTCAAGATGGACGCATCTACGTCGGGTTCACGAGAGACGTCGAGAAAAGGCTTAGGGAGCATAATTCAGGAAAAACCAAATCCACAAAAGGCTTCAGGCCTTGGATCATAATTTATACCGAGATCGCGGAAACAAGGCAAAATGCCAGAGAAAAAGAAATTTACTTAAAGTCTGGCATCGGTAAAGAATTTTTGAAATCTTTGGAGTAATGGTAATATGGCCTCGTAGTTCAATGGATAGAATAGAAGTTTCCTAAACTTTAGATACAGGTTCGATTCCTGTCGAGGCTACAAAAAACCCCGTTTGCAGGATGTAATTGGGTTTTTTTTGCGTTTGGGGGTATTCTTGAACCTCAGGACCTGCACCGCGACACCGGTACCTGGCTCAGGAGACGATCAGCTGCTACCTTACCGGTAAATCCTCCATCCCCTGCTCACGGCGTCCTGGCCTACTCTGTCAATTTACCCCAGGGTGAACTTTTCCAAACGGTACACCCAACCCGTAACGTTCGGAACATCTCCTATTTTCCGGCCAACCAATCGTTTGAATGAAGAATGAATGCCCGATCTTCAGGCAATCGCACGGACGGTAGAAATCGCACCCGGGCTACTAAAAAAGATTGCCGATAGCAAACCGCTCGAATACGGTGAGATCTGCTCTTTTGGCCGGACTGCACTCAACTATACCCGTTCACAATACCCCCAACCACCGCAGCAAGGTATTGTACCTGCGGGACCAGGAGCGTTGAAAGCGCAACGGACCGTTGAGCTCTTGCAGAAAAAAATCCGCATGCTTTTGATTGAGGTAGGCGATTCGCTCCCGCTTTTTTTGCCGGGTGCCGGTTCTTTTTCGTTTGCTTCCGGGGCTCAGGCGGTAATAAAAGCCAACGAAGGGCAATTGAACCACGTCACCTCCGGTTTTGAGCATTTTGATCCAAAATTCCCAATCCTCCCGGCCCATGCGCATGTCTTCCGAGAACCCTCCCACAGCCAGCGCATCCGATTTGCGAACGAGAGCCGATACAAAAATCATGTTGTCTCTCGCCAGTGCCCGCAAACTAAACGGTTTAAGTTTCCAGGCCTTCTGACCTGTCTCTGAAAATTTTACTGCCTGACAATACACCACCTTTACCTCCGGTTGCTGCTGAAGTACCGCAACGGCCTCCCCAATGTAGGCATCCGAAATCGTATCGTCTCCATCCAGCGGCAGCACAAACTCACCTTTGGCTGCCCGTATTCCGGTATTTCTCGCACGGGCTACTCCGCTGTTCGGTTGATCAATGACGCGAACCTCGGGGTACTTTTTTTCCAGCAAACGGGCGCTTTCAAGGGAATCGTCGGTGGAACCATCGTTGATCAGCAACAGTTCCAGCGGCCGATAGGTAGATGCCAGCACGGAACGTACGGTCTCTTCCAGATACCTGCCCTGATTGTAGCAGGGAATGACCACGGAAACCAATCCCCGCGTCATGATGCAAAAAAAGTTGGGTACAGGGGTTCGTCTTTTTTCAGCGCCAGGGTGTTTGGGCCAAACTTTCGCGTGCCGTATCCGTTCGCCTCGAGCAGCGACAGACAGCTGGCGTAATCTGCTTCCACTAATCCCACATTTTCGAAAACGACGGCGGCAGGCTGACTGTTTGGCAGGTCGAATATCCGGATCACTTCCAGGTCGTAGCCCTCTGCATCAACCTGCAGGAGATCGATCTTGGATATGCCGTAGCGCTGCATCAGTGTCCGGGGAGCGATCACTTCTACCTCCTCCTGACTGATCCATTGCTCCCGGTCTTCGGGAATCTCCATACCAAATTTCATGCAATTGGCCGCGACGATTCCCTCCTCAAATGCGCTTTCGATTTTTTCCCGGGAAAAGGAAGACAAGCCCGTGGCCCACCGCATATCGGAAAAACCAATCTTGTAGATCGGCTGCGTTCCGTCTTTTTCGCCAATGGCTGCACATACCGGCGTAATCCCCTCATTTTTAGCATATATCTCTTTCAAAAACTGATGGAACACCTGGGGCTGGGGCTCCAGCAAGACGCCCTTCCAGCGATCTCTTTTGATGAACTTGTGAATGGGATCGTGGGTGATGCCATCATTGGCCCCCACCTGAATCACTGTAAAATCGCCTTTCTTTGACTGGGAATAGTGGTGCAGAAACTCGCTCAGGCTGCCCTTTCCGGGCGCATAAAGGTACCGGTAAAACCCAATAAAAAGTGGATGGTTGGAAGCACTCAATTGAAAACGCAGCGCTTTCCACTGACGTTGGAGTTTCCTTTTGATCGGCAAAATGAGGGTTTTCATGGGTATCATGGACCAAAACTAAGAAAATATCGTAAATCTACGGGCAATACCCCGCGGGCGACACACCTGAACGGCGCCGACCCGGGGAAGCCACTGCAAAGGCTCAGACCAGTCCCTTGAACTGTTGCAAGAAACGTATATCGTTTTCGGTAAACAAGCGCAAATCGTTGATTTGGTAGTTGAGCATGGCAATGCGTTCGATGCCCATTCCAAAAGCAAAACCGGTATATTTCACCGAATCGATGCCGCAATTTTCCAACACATTGGGATCCACCATGCCCGAACCACCGATTTCTACCCAACCGGTGCCCTTGCAAATGTTGCACCCTTTGCCTCCGCACAACTGGCAGGAAATATCGATTTCCGCACTGGGCTCGGTGAAGGGGAAAAAGGAGGGGCGAAAACGCACCTGCGTGTGCTTCCCAAACATTTCCTTGGCAAAATGATAAAGGGTTTGTTTCAGATTGGAGAAACTCACATTTTGGTCCACATACAAGCCTTCTACCTGGTGGAAAATGCAATGGGCACGGGCGGATATCGCCTCGTTTCGGAATACCCGCCCCGGCGAAAGGGTTCGAAATGGGCGGTTTCTGGTTTTCCATGACCCTCACCTGAACGGAAGAGGTATGGGTCCTCAGGGCAATGTCCGGATTCTTTTCGATGAAAAAAGTATCCTGCATTTCCCTGGCCGGGTGGTTTTCCGGAAAATTCAATGCCGTGAAATTATGCCAGTCGTCTTCAATCTCGGGCCCTTCGGACAGATTAAAACCGATCCGTTCAAAAATCTCAACGATACGCTGCCGGGTGGCCGTAAGGGGATGAATGCCCCCAACTGCCCAGGTGGTCGGAGGCAGGGTCAGGTCCGGACCGGGGCCTCGCTGCCCTTTCGAACCGCTCTCCACCGCCTCAATCAGGTGTCTGAATTTCTCTTCCGCAAGCTGCTTTACCTCATTGACGGCTTGTCCAAACGCTTTTTTTTGCTCGTTTGGGATGGATTTCATTTCGGCAAAAAGCGCTCCAACCACACTTTTTTTACTAATAAACCGCATCCGGTACGCCTCTAGCTCCGCCGCCGTTTTGGCACGGGCCGCGGCAATTTCAGCTTTGATCTGGTCTATTTTCTGGCTTTGCATGGGCAATTTGATCTTTTAACGATCGCAAATCTAAAATAAATTATTGAGGCCACCTACCATTTGAAAAAGGGAAACGTACTTTCATCCTATTGGGTACCTTCCTCTTCTTCTTTTCTGGGAATCTTCGGTTGCATCAGGCCTGAACTTCCCATGAGTCCGGAAAAAGTAGCTTTCCAGAGATAATTAAAGACAAATTTATGGGGAACACGTTCCCAATAAATGGGGGAAGCGACCAGGCGCCCGAAGATGGGACGGGGGTTGTTTTTCCGCATGGCGAGGGCATTGATAACAAAGGTGAGGATACCCTTTCGGCCCCCCGCTTCTCTCAAGGTCCGCTCTTCCAGCAACCGTACTTTCAAATCGTTGTATTTCAATGTCATCTCGCCGATGGCATGATCCTGGTCGGCGACAAATTCCCATTCCCCTTCGCGAATCCGCCCTCTTTCCACCGTAACGAAGGCGTTGGATTCCAAAATAGAATTGATGACCGGCAGTTCAAAAGCCCCCACACGGGCCTTCACAGTGATGGGGTACGGAGGAACGAAGCGCATGGATAACTGCACGTCCAACTCCGCTGTATCATTGATTTGGAACGTAGCCGCTACCCTGGCGGAATCTCGCTTCTGATCAATCTGGCCGAGCCGAAAAGGATACATGCGGGCATTCATCCGACCAAAGGTAAGTTCACCTGGGACCATCCCTTTTTCCGGAAACTCACGGTACCGAAGACGGCCATTGGTGACGATCAAGGTATCCAGATCGATCACCATGCCCATCGCTTCCATTACCTGCTGCGGCATGGGTTTCACGACCGTGGTGTCTTCGGTAACCCGTTTGTCCCGAAATAATTCAGCATAGGGGGAGGAAACAGTCATGGACCGGGCGATCAGTTTTTCTTCGGCAATGAATCTGGCGGCATCCAACCCGCTCACCACCAGTTGCGGAATGTATACGTCCGCGACATCCGTTTGCTTGCCTACCTGCCTGGCATAGGCATAGGTACCGGCTTTGGGAAAATACCGAACATGGTTCAGTACCAATTCGTTTTCAGAAATCAAGACCTGACCGATCCGCAACCTGTTCAGACTATCCGGCATTTCCAATTCGTAGTCTTTTAGCTCGAATTGGAAGTCCTTGTTGAAAAAGAAGGACGAGGTAATGTTTTGCTTTTGGGTAAAATCAAAATTCAGGTTACTAAGAATCAGACGCAGGTTTTGAAAGGCCGTAACCTTGCTGGTATCCGCCTTATCAATCAGGGATAGTTTTCCTCCGGTCAAGGAAAAATCCCGGACAATCAATTGCTCCAACACCTTTTGTGCGACTTCTTTTTCCTCCTCCTGCTGTAAGAGTGTGATGGCTTCTTCTCCGTCCAGGTAGATTCGCACATCGGGATCGGTCAATTGAAGCAGGGACACATCGAGCCTTCCGGTACGTTGAAAGCTCTGCAGGGAACGGGTATTGACCGAAACGCGTGGGACATTGGCCCGAATGATGGGTACCCCGCGTATGCCTTCCAGTTGGCTGGGCTGTACGCGCAGGTTCTCCACCAAAATCTCCTCCTCACCGGAATCAAAGCCGATCTTGGAAAAGTTGAGCGTGTGAATGCTATCCTTCAACGCCAGCGAAAAGTCGTCCACCTCCAGGCTTATGTTTGAGAAAAAACTGGCGATGTCTCCTTCTGAAAGCCGGGCAGAGTCGAGAAGAAAGTCTGCAATGGATAGGTTAATTCCGGTCCGAATCAAATCCAGGTCTTTTCCTTCCTGATAAAAGGCCACGTTAAAGGAAGCGTTGGAGGTAAGGATGGAATCGATCTGGATCGTCTCGATCGTTTTGGGCAGGTTGCGGCTGTTTCGCCGCCCCTCCTCCGGTTTGTTTGTTTCCTCTCCATAGCCCCTGTTGATGGATAACTTCACCCCCGCATCCATCAGCCTCAATTGGGAGAGCGACAGGGTATTATCGAACAAAAAAGCTTCCAGATCGACCCCCTGAAAGCTGAGTTCGGGTATCGTGGCCTCTATACTTACCCTGGAGTCCAGGTAGCGATTGGGATTTAGCTGTACATTGAAGGTATTGATCTCCTCTTTGGCAGAATTGAAGGTGATCCGTTCTGCCACGATGCTGTATTTGCCGTTGGCAATATTGAACAGATAATTCTTTAGATTGACATCTACTTCCTCGGCAAACAGGGTGCGATTATCGGCTGGATCCACCGTTTCATCCAGATAAAAATTCCGGATGTTTACGGCTATATCGTTTTCTGCAAAGGACCGAAAACGCTCGTTGGCAAAGTTGTCGTAAACGAACGACCCTTCGTTGATGCTCAAAGAGTCGATCTGCACCACCAAGAAATAATTGGTGATCAGGTTCAGGATATCGCCCCGTTCCAATTTTGCCTGCTCTTCGTTGTCTTTTGGAATGTATTTGGTCCATTGGATATTCGGGCTGGGAATATCGATGTGATTGATGAATAACTTTTCCTGAAAATAGGCCCGATTGATGTCCACGCCCGTGGCCAAAAACTCCGGAATTTCTATGTCCAACACGGTAGTTCTTCCGTAGCGTTCCAACAGCTGCAGCACCTCCTCGGGAGAGTGGGGTTGCAGCCGGAATCCATTGATCCGCAATCGCTCCTGCTGGGTATCGATGCGGATTCGATCCGCGGAGAACAAGTGCAGGTTATCGGAAAGCTTCAGTGCATAATCTTCGATCTCTAGTTGCAGGTTTTCAGCCAGAAAGATTCTGGAAGAGGAATCGCTGCGTTGCTGCTCGTCCAGCTGAAAATTTTCCAGCACAAAATCGATTTTACCAAAGGAAAGACTGTCCTGCCGCACCCTGAGGTGGTTGTCCAGCACCAGGCTGCCTTCCTGCATTTCCAACCGCTGTATGTAAATGGCTTTTAAAAAACCCTGGGTCAACTGTTGCAGGGAGGAGAGTTTGGGAACTTTCCCGGAATTCCCGGAACTTCCCAGGATATCCCGAATGACCACCTTTGGTGCCCGAATCAGGAGCTCGCCGATATCGACTATCTTCTCGTTGTAAACCTTTCTCAGGTTGGCATTGGCAAAGTCCAATTGGGGAACTTGGATTTCAAACAAGGAAAGGTCCCTTAGGCTGTCTTCGTTTACAATCGGGTTGATTTCCACTTCATTGATCGTTACACGATCCTCCGAGGAAGACAAATAGATATTCCTTCCTGTGACCCAATGGATCTCATCCGCAAGCGATATCCTGGCCCGATCGATCTCCAAAACCGCATCCCTGGAGTAGAAAAAACTATTCGCTTTCAGCTGCTCGTCCTGCCCGATGTACACCTCTTCCATGAAGAAATGGATGTCCTCGGCTTCTATACGGTTTTTATTGGGGTCGTCCACCCCTCGCTGAAGGAACTGTCCTCCATCGATGGTGAGTTCGTTGACGGAAATGGAGGTAAGCACGTCCCGGATCAATTCGTACAGATCGGTTGTTCTGCGTTCGTTTTCCAGGGCAGTCCGGTCCGTGTACAAAACAAAATTGGGACCTTCCAGATTCAACGAACCCACGTTGACTTCCGAAGTACGAAACATTTCCATGATGTCGGCTTCTTCCAACATCAATTGGTCCAGGGAGATTTCGTAATAGACATCTGCTGGCTTTTTGAGGTCCGGAGCCACTTGCAGTTTCTCGGCACTGATCCGCTTCTCCAGGGAGGAGATAGCGACTTTGTCTGCGGTGACGCGGTGTATGCTGTCGGACAAAACGATTTCAAAATCGTCAAAATCCAGCCGAAATCCCTGCAAACCAAATGGAAGGGCCACTTGCTTTTCTCCTCCAACACGAATGTTCTGCACATAGAGGTTGGTGTTTGATGCAGAAATGGATTTTTGGCTGATGAAGTTTTCGATCAGCAGATTGGCCTGATCTACGTAAAAATCACGAACGACAATTTCCTGGATTTCCCCACCCAGCGATTTTTGAATCTCGTTTTCGAGCAACTGCAGGGGACTCTCACTGTTTTCTTCTGTTTCTCCAGATGTTTGCCGGGATTGCACGCTGGGCGAGGTCAGGCGCAAGGTCCCCACGGATAGCTGTTTGGAGTCTGGGGAATAACCCAAACCCAATAACTCCAACTCCTCAATATTGATCCGGTAGTAGGGAATTTTTGCTGCATCAAAAATAGCCGGATCGGTAGGAATGAGCGAAAAACCCTCCACAAAGATACCCCGCTGAAAGACCGAAAGGTACAACTTATCGAAGTCCACCACATATTTCCCCTGCGACACCGTTGATACCTGCCGCTTGATGAATTCCCGAAACAGCCAGTCCCCACCAAAGTAAAGGGTGACCTGCAGCAGTACCCCTGAAAGCAACAGGGCAGCCACTATTTTTAGCAGGCGCCCTTTGCGGTCCTTCTTTGGACGGGTATGTACGTTTTCTTTCTGCATTTCCAGATCAAGAATACAAAATAAAGTGGATATTATTCAAAAATAAGAGACAAAAGAAACTTTAATGACAGGGTTTTTACAAAAAAAATCCGGCAACCCTCCCCAAAAAAGGCAAGTTGCCGGATTTCACAAAACCGCTGTAGGAGAAGGACTCGAACCTCCACGGAGCTGTTAGGCAACACATTGAGCTCGATGTGTGCTTTATCCAGTACACCGGATAAATCCGGATCCTCCACCCCCGAGACAGGAGGGCTTGTCTGCCAATTTCAACATCCTACAAATCAGGATCAAAACCAACCTAGAACGATTATCCCGCAACGAATAATCACCAAATATTGTTTTGATTCCTCAAATGTAATAAAACTCGCCTTTGGAAGAAATATTTTCATTAGAAAATGTAGATTTTTTCACATCACTCAAAATTATGGCCTAAAATGGTTTTTTTTTGTAAAAATTACCTCGATTTAAAACTTTCGATTAACAAATCAACAACCTTTACTCCTCGATCTGTATGTAATTTCTCCATTTTTCTATCACCGAAGCCATGTCTTCGGGAAGTTCACACTCGAAATACAGCGGTTCCTTGCTGATGGGATGGATAAAACCCAGTGACTGCGCATGCAAGGCCTGCCGGGGAAGAAGCTTAAAACAATTCCGCACAAAGGAGGTATAACGGGCATATTGGGTCCCTTTTCTGATTTTATCCCCTCCGTACGCGGCGTCGTTAAACAGGGGATGCCCAATGTATTTCATGTGTACCCGTATCTGGTGCGTTCTACCCGTCTCCAGGTTACAACTGATCAAACTCACGTACCGAAATCTCTGGAGCAATTTCCAGTGGGTTACGGCCGATTTTCCACCGGTACCCTCCGGATAGGCTTGCATGAGTTTTCGGTCTTTGATCCCCCGCCCAATGGGCACCTCCACGGTTCCCCCGGCTGTTGAAGGCTCCCCCCACACCAGTGCCAGGTAGGTGCGCTGAATGCTGTGATCAAAAAATTGGCCGGCCAGGTCGGTCATTGCCTGTTCGGATTTGGCCACCACCAGCAAGCCGGAAGTATCCTTATCGATCCGGTGAACCAAGCCGGGTCTGCCGCTGTTTCCCGGCAATTCGGGAAGCTGATTGAAATAATAAGCCAAACCATTGACGAGCGTCCCGGTCCAGTTTCCGTGCGCCGGATGCACCACCATGCCCGCCGGTTTGTTGACCACCAGCAAGTGATCGTCCTCGTAGCGGATATCCAATGGAATGGGCTCGGGCACCACCTCCGTGTCTTTGCGGCTCCGCTCCAGGACGAAGTAGATGACATCGCCAGCCTTTGTTTTGTAGTTGGCTTTTACCGGCTGCCCGTTTACCTTTACGATCCCGGCAGAAATACTCTGTTGTACCTTATTTCGGCTACTATTGGCCACCTTGTCGGTAATGAACTTATCGATACGCAAGGGCCGTTGCCCGGGGTCCACCCGCAATTCGTAGGGCTCAAAATAGGATTCCTCCTCGGGCAATTCGTCTTCATGGGATGCTGTCATGGTGCAAAATTAGGATATAATAAAAAACAAGTAGACTTTTAACGCAAAATCACAAAACTAGTTGACGTGGAACCTGCCAATTACCCCATCTACCAAACGCTCAATCACCCCCTTCTGGAGGAAACGGGCGTGCGGCTCACTGTCAAACGACTGGATCGGATGCACCCTGGTTTGCAAGGCAATAAGTATTACAAGTTACGCTACAATATTCAGGAAGCAATAAAGCAAAAGGCAAACACGGTAGTAACATTCGGGGGCGCCTATTCCAACCATATTCATGCGACCGCGTTTGCCTGCAAGCAATCCGGCTTGCGGTCCATTGGGGTCATTCGCGGAGAAACTCCCTTACCGCTAAATCCGACCCTATCCGACGCAGTCGCCAACGGCATGCAGCTACACTGCCTCTCGCGGTCGGAATACCGGGAAAAACAATCCCCCGAGCTATTGGGCGCTCTGGAACGGAGATTTGGGGCGTTCTTTTTGATACCGGAGGGCGGCACCAATGCATTGGCCATTCAAGGCACGCGGGAAATCCTGACGGAAGCAGACGCCGCCATGAACGTAATCGCCTTACCCGTGGGTACCGGAGGCACCTTTGCCGGCATCGCCGCTACTGCCCTGCCCGGACAACGGGTACTTGGCTTCTCGGCACTCAAAGGCGACTTTATTCGCAAGGAGGTAGCCCAACTTATGCAAGCACAGGGAATACGTCCGCACTGCGACTGGGAAATTTCTACGGACTTCCATTTTGGGGGCTACGCCCGATTCAATGCCGAGCTAATTGATTTTCTCCAAGACATGCGTCGGCAGGCGCAACTCCCTCTGGACCCGGTGTACACCGGGAAAATGATGTTTGGCCTTTGGGCGATGATCCGGGAGGGATGCTTCCCAAAAGGAAGCCGACTATTGGTCCTGCATACCGGAGGCTTACAGGGAGTACGGGGATTTAACCAACGCCATGGTTTACAGATTTGATTTTTTCAAACGGCTCCGGATACTTCCACCCGCTGCAAAATGTCTTCGTAATCCAGACGGTCCCAATTTTGGGTGATCAGTGGGTCGCGCATCACTTCGTCCATTACCTTGTCTTGTATTTTTCCGATGGCATAGGCCTCCGAATACCTCATGTCCGAAAAAGTGACCATGCTGTACAGGGGCACCCATTCCTTCGGGAAGAGTTCGTGCAGGCGGGCTTCGATCTTTTTTCGGATCAAAAATTTCGGGTCAGCTACGTTATCACTCATTTCTACAAAATTGTCCATTGCCAGCTGGCAGATGGCATCGGTATCGGCCTTTCTCCCCTTTTGAAATTTCTCAAATACCAGATCCCAGGAAAACGTTCCGTATTTTTCTACCAATCCATCCAAGATATAGCAATCTTCAAAACCGCAGTTCATCCCTTGTCCATAGAAGGGAACCATGGCATGGGCTGCGTCTCCAATGAGCAAGGCATTGTTTTCCGTCCAGGGATAACACTCGGTATTGATCAGGGCGGCCGTAGGATTGTTCCGGAAATCTTCCAGAAGATTTGGCATCAGTGCGTGGGCATCGTTAAAATGAGTTTTAAAGACCTGTTCCACGTCCTGATCGTCATGAATGTTTTCAAAACTCACTTTGTAACCCTCGAAGGGAAGGAAAAGGGTACAGGTAAATGATTTGTCCAGGTTTGGCAGTGCAATCAGCATAAACTTGCCCCTTGGCCAAATGTGTAGGGCATTTGGATCCATGGCAAAGTCCCCGTTGGGTGCAGGAGGTATGGATAGCTCTTTGTACCCGTGGGAAATGTATTGCTGCTTAAAATCGAAACGAATTTGGCTTTGAAACGCATTTCTCAGGGAGGAATAGGCACCGTCCGATCCAATCAATACCTCTGAGCGAATGGTTTTTGAACCCCCATCCGGCAAACCAAACCTGACTTCCCGATCGCTCACCTTCACCTGCTCTACCTTGTGTTCGAAATGAAGGGTAGCGCCCAGTGCCTCCGCCTCGTCTAACAAAAGTTTATTAAAAGCATTTCTACTAATGGAATAAATGGCTTGATTGTCCTTTCCATAGGGTTGGAAAAAGGTATTTCCATGCTCGTCGTGGATACGTCTTCCGTACATGGGCTGAATGTGCGGCACTACTTTTTCACGAATGCCGGCTTTCTCCAAGGCTTTCCAGCCTCGGAAACTTAAGGCCATATTGATTGAGCGCCCTTCACCGGAAGCTTCCAGCTTCCGCCAGTCTTTGCGCTTCTCGTAGATGGATACATCCAAGCCTCTTTTTCTCAAGTAGATGGCGAGCAGGGAGCCAATCAATCCCGCCCCCAAAAGGTCAATTTTTTCTTTCATGATGTTGTTGAATAGGTCTTTTTGTGGATGTATACCCGTCAGCCATCTAACGACGCCCTAAGAATTTCTCCAAACGCGTACACTTCCTGAAAACTGTTGTAAAGCGGCACGGGGGCCAGGCGAACCACATTGGGATTTCTCCAGTCGGCTACCAGTCCGTTTTTCGTCCATGTATCTACCAGCGATTTGCCTCCTTTGTGGACGAGAAGGGACAATTGACACCCTCGATCTGTTGGTTTTGAAGGAGTTATTATTTCTAACGCATCCCGGGCAGCGATTGTTTCCCGGAGTACAAACTCCAGATAGCCGGTCAAAAGTTCAGATTTTGCCCGTATTCTTTCCATACCGGCCGCTTCAAAAATGTCCAGGGAGGCCTGCAATACCGCCAGCCCAAGGACCGGGTCGTTGCTCAATAGCCAACCATCCGCCCCTTTCATGGGGATAAAGCCTTTTTCCATTGCAAAACGCTTTTCTTCCACATGTCCCCACCATCCGGCGAACCGCGGAATTTCAGGATCACTGCCATGCTTGCGGTGAACAAAAACCCCTGACACGTTTCCGGGGCCTGCATTCAGGTATTTGTAGCTACACCAGGTGGCAAAATCCACCTCCCAGTCGTGCAGGGAAAGGGGCACGTTGCCAATGGCATGTGCCAAATCAAAGCCCACCGGTATTCCGTGAAGCCGGGCTTCCCTGCTGATGGCTTCCATATCAAAGCACTGCCCCGTGTAATACTGCACTCCGGGGAGCATCACCAGGGCCAGTTCCTTTTTGTGTTGGCGAATCTTTTCAAGAATATCAGCGGTTCGGAGCAGGTGTTCCCCCGGGCGGGGGGCAATTTCCAATAAGGCTTCCTCCGGTCGGTAGCCATGGTATCGGACTTGAGATTCCAGGGCGTACTGGTCGGACGGAAAGGCACCCACCTCGGTCAGCACCTTGAACCTGTTTCCCTTCGGTCGGTAAAAGGAGACCAACAAGAGGTGCAGATTGACAGAGAGCCCGTTCATCGCCACCACTTCGTCGGTACCTGCTCCCAGCAAACGGGCCAGCTGCTGTTTGGAAGGTTTACGTGCATCCACCCAGGGCACGCTCCCTTCAAAATGGCCCTCCACGCCCATTTCTGCCCATTTTTCCAATTCAGCCTGCAGGTAAGATGCCGCTGTGCGGGGCTGCAACCCAAGGGAATTGCCACAAAAATAAATTGCCGGTTTCCCCTGTTTTTCAGGCAGGAAAAACTGTTCCCGAAAAGCCTTTAATGGATCGATTTCATCCATTTGCTGGGCAAATTCCCTGCTTAACTCGTAGGCAACGTTGGGCATAGGTTTGTCGGTAAAGGCAAGGTGGTGTAGTGGGAGACCTCCGTTATTTTTTCATCACGGTTCCGCAATTCGTACAAGTAGTATGCGTGGGGTTGCTCCAAAAGCGCTCCATGATGGGTGGCAATTGGTTCACGATATCCGTAATGGTTTCGTATTCCTCGTATAATTTGTGGCCGCAATTTTCACAAAACCACAAAAACCCATCCTTCTCCCCGGGATTGCGGTACCTTTCAATGACCAGACCCACGGTATTGGCTGGCCTGCGGGGGCTATGGGGCGTTCGCGGAGGTAATAAAAACACTTCCCCTTCTTTTATGGGTATGTCTTTCATCAGGCCCTCGTCCACCACCTTTAAGGTAATGTCTCCCTCCACCTGGTAGAAAAACTCCTCTCCTTCGTTGTAATGGTAATCCTTTCGGGCATTGGGACCGCCCACTACCATGACGATAAAGTCCTCGTTTTTCAGGTACATCTGTTGATTTCCCACCGGGGGCTTGAGCAGGTGGCGGTTATCTTCAATCCATTTGGTGAAATTAATCGGTTGGGAAATGGGCATGGCGTCTGTCGGTTATGTACACAATCTCTACGAAACACTGGTCGGTAACGCTCGCAGCAGAGCATCCGCGATCTACTCCTGTATTATCGGATTACCCGATCCGTGCTTCGCTGTCAAAATTATAAAAAAAATCCAATCTTACAGCCCTTCCACCAAGCCAATTCTTCTTTCACCGTTAAGGGAATGGTCAGGCCCCCGGGAAAAATGGATAAGGTCCCGTTTGGCGCTCGTAACAGAAAATTTGCGTACTTTTGTCCCCATTACTGGAATGCTTCGAGACCAAAACACCTTACATACATGTCTTCCCACCACGTTGTACGCGAACAGCAGGAACCTGCCTTGTTGCTTCTTAGTCCGGAAGACTGGAACATTCCCGAACTTCCCGAATTACTGGAATGGGTTCCTACCATCCTCGCCACCGAAGAAAACATTCTGGAGGTCCTCTCGATGGGCATCAAGGTGGATGTAGTCCTGGCCGAACCCGACTATGCGAAAAAAAACCCAGACCTGGCGGAAGAACAGTTTCCCCTGCGCTTCCTTCCGGCTAAAAAAACGCAGTATCTTTCCGTAGGACTAGACTATCTCATACAATCCGGGCATGCTGCGGTCAATGTACTGCCGTTTAACCCGGCGGCTTGCAGCGAACTGGATCCCTATTTGGCCGATCTGGACCTTGTTTTCTTCAGCAATGGCCATCGGTATTTTCCGGCCAAACTCGGTCGCCTCAGAAAATGGCTGCCTCAATGCTCGATTCAGGTACTTGGAGAAGAGGGACAGTTTGTCGAACACCGTTCGCCGGAGGGTAGCCGGATTTTTCCCATTCGGTACCTTACCAGCCTGGAGCTGACAGAGGGCATGCATGCCTTTTCAAGCAATCGGCTTTTCTGGCTGGGCACTTAGCGGGTACTTTCATGACATCTGTCCCCATACGATGCGGTCTTTACCCTGAAGATCCTGGTACACCCGAATCCCGGTCATCCCGGCTGCTGCCATCAGGCCGGACACCTCCTGTCCAAACTGCTCGTTGATTTCCACATACATCATGCCTCCCGGCCGGAGATGTTTTTGGGCATGACCAAACAGCGCACGGTAAAACCGTAGCGGGTCTTCATCTGGAACGAATAGCGCGCCGTGCGGCTCGTGGTCCAACACGTTTGGATGCATGAGCGCCTTTTCCTGATGCCGAACGTAAGGCGGGTTGCTGACCATCAGGTCAAGGCTGCCCAGGGGCAATTGAGGTGCAAGCATGTCCGCACGTATAAAATCCAGGGAAGCGTTCAGGAGGGATGCATTTTTCCGGGCCAGGGCCAACGCCACCGGGCTAATATCCAATGCGGTAACCCGTGCCGCCTTCCATTCCAGCGCCAGGCTGATGGCAATGCAGCCCGATCCGGTGCCCAGGTCCAGGACATCCATTTCTCCGGAGGAATTTTTTAAAATCAGGTGCACCAGCTCCTCCGTTTCCCGGCGGGGAATCAATACTTCGGGACCCACCAGAAACTCCCTTCCATAGAAAGGTGCCTTTCCAAGGATGTACTGGATTGGAACCCCCTGCTTTAGCCGGGTGAGTGCTGCTTCCATTGCCTGGGGAATGGCGTCTACCGATCTGTCGGAAAGCAGATCGGTACGATTGGTTCGCAGAAAGGCCTCCATCAACCAGCCGACCAGACTGTTGGCCTCCTCCCGGGGATAGTTGCCGGCTAGCTCCGCCATGCAGCGTTTGTGAATGGTTTTAAGTGTAATGGCCATAGTCGGCTTTTTTGTTTTCGCTTGGTTTTTTATTAATCAATGCATAAAAATACGCCGAGCCCAGAAAATAGCAGCCGACGTCCCATGCATCTCGAACGTAGGTAGCGGACCAGGCCGGTAGAAGCACCTCAAATAGCAGACTTACGTACACGAAGCCTACGAGCACCTGCCCGACAGAAAACACCAAACGCTCCTTTAGGGGATGAATACAACGGTACAGTTGCAGGGTCAATCCCAAAATTACCGGCATGGCCAGCAAATCATCCAGGTAACTGTGTACGAGGGGAAGGCGTACCTCTTGCACCCGTTCCAGGTATTGGTTGACCCAGAACAAGACAACCGGAAGTAAAAACCAGATATTAGAATAAACAGGCATTATCCAGGTAAAACGGCGATTAACCAGGCAATAAAGGTAATGATAGCGATGTAGAGGGTATAGAAAAAATTGCCGACCATTTTTAAACGTTTTACGAGGGTACTATCGCTGTCCTTGATGTAAAAAATCCATTGCTCTTCGTTGGCCTTTTCCTGAGCGGCTCTCTTTTCCTGGTATTCCAGGTCGGTACCTCCCAATGGTTTGCCACAGTGGGTACAGGTATCCGTATACTTCTGGTTCCAATCGGACCATTTGCCACAGTGCGGACATTTCTTTTCTCCCATAGGTCCAAAACTACCAAAATAACGCCAAATTCTAAAGGTCTTGCCGGACCCTAACCGGTGTGCTTTCCATTTTCCCTGTTTAATTTATGTATATTTGCCGGCACATACCAACAATGATTTATGAAGCTTTTCCCCAATACGGTAAATGGAGTAGTCCGGGCACTCGAAGAGATTTTTGGCAAAAACCTCCATGCCGATAAGGTGATCGAACGTGTATTAAAATCCAACCCAAAGTGGGGCGCCAGAGATCGGGCATTTATTGCCGAAAGCGTGTACGAAATCGTCCGTTGGAAGCGGTTGATTGGCTACCTTAGTCCGGGAAAGGATTACTACCAGTGGTTTGGTACGTATTGGGTGCAACAGGGCAGGGCATTGCCAGACTGGAAGGAATTCAAGGGAATTGATGCCAAAGCGATTGCCCGTAAAAGAGAAAAAATCAGCAATCGTGCCTTGCTGCAGTCCATTCCCGATTGGCTGGAGGAAATGGGCCAGCAGCAACTGGGAGACCAATGGGAGGATGAACTGACCTGCCTGAACCAGGTGGCCGAAGTCGTGCTGCGGGTAAACACACTAAAAACGAGTCGCTCTAAACTGCGGGAGCAACTGGAAGCGCTGGATATTGGCAGCCGTCCTGCCAAGGGCTACCCGGATGCCCTGGTCCTCCAGCAGCGAAAAAATGTGTTCCGTACCCCCCTTTTTAAAGAAGGGCTGTTTGAACTACAGGACGCTTCTTCTCAGCTGGTAGCGCAGGCCCTGGAAGCCAAACCGGGGATGCGTGTGATTGATGCCTGTGCCGGAGCAGGAGGAAAATCGCTGCACCTCGCTGCACTCATGGAGAACAAGGGGCGCATTTTATCCCTGGACACCGAAGCATGGAAGCTTAAGAACACCAAACTTCGGGCCCGCCGTGCCGGCGTTTCCATCATTGAAACCCGAGCCATCGAAGGTAGCAAAACCATCAAGCGCCTCCAGGAAAGCGCCGACCGCCTGTTGCTGGACGTACCTTGTTCGGGATTGGGGGTTCTGCGACGAAACCCAGACACCAAGTGGAAGCTAAGCCCTGAATCTATTGCCAGCGTTCAGGAAGTTCAGCGCAACATCCTGGCCCAGTATCCCTCCATGCTGAAACCCGGAGGACTCCTGGTATACGCCACCTGTAGCATACTCCCGGCCGAAAACACCGAACAGGTAGCCGCATTTTTACAAAGCCCAGCAGGAGCGGACTTCGAGCTTTTGGAGGAAAACCGGGTTTTGGCGCACGAAAGTGGTTTTGATGGTTTCTACATCGCCAAACTGCGAAAGCGGGAATGATGCGTTGCGTTTGCTATTTTCTGGTACTCGCGGTTGCGTGGGGCGGCTGCGAATCGAAGGAAGCGCCCGCTGTTGCCATCGAACGAATCCTGGTCATCGGCAACAGCATCACCTATCATCCGCCGGAACCTTCCATTGGCTGGCACGCCGACTGGGGAATGGCTGCCAGCTCACCGGAAAGGGATTATTTTTCCAGGTTGGCGGATACACTTGAGGCACAGCTGCCCGATCTGGAAATGATTCGCGAAAATGTATTCCCCTTTGAAAAATTCTTCGGTACCATGGACCATTCCCGGTACCGGAAGTTGCGGGAGTTTGACGCAGACCTGTTGGTCATTCGGCTGGGTGAAAACGTTTCCCTGGCCGCATTACAGGAATGGAATTTTTCCGAGGCCTTGCAAGGGTTTTCTGCCTATCTCGTCGCTTCGGAAACGCGGGTGGTAATTACCACGACTTTTTGGCCCAATCCCGAGGTAAATCGACAGCTGCTGCATGCTGCTTCCCAACAGGGTTGGGAGGTAGTTGAGCTTTCCGACCTGGGAACAGACGGACAGTACATGGCCCTGGACGAGTTTCCAAACGAAAGCGTGGCGCGACACCCGAATGATCGGGGCATGGAGGCCATTTCCAAGCGGCTGGCCCGGCAAATCCTGCGTTTTTAAGCCAGGGAGCATTTCTCCAAAGAAAATTCCAGGAACGGGCCCGAATCGGGAGCAAACGTATATATTTTTTCTTTCAAGTATTGATTTGCATGAAAAAAACAGCGTATCTTTGACGGGCAAATAGGGTTACTAACCATTTGCCATGAATCCACATACTGATAAATTCCTTTTTGAAGCACTCACCTATGACGATGTGCTTCTTGTACCCGGATATTCCGAGGTGCTCCCACGCGACACCAATACCTCCACACAGCTTACCAGAAATATCCGATTGGAGATTCCCCTGGTTTCCGCAGCCATGGACACCGTTACCGAGGCGGAGCTGGCCATTGCCATAGCGCTTGAAGGTGGACTGGGGTTTATTCATAAAAACATGTCCATTGACATGCAGGCCGCTCAGGTACGTAAGGTCAAACGCTCACAAAGCGGGATGATTCTGGACCCCATCACCCTGAACATTGATGCACGGGTTCGGGATGCTGAAGCGATCATGAGTGAATACAACATTGGAGGCATACCGGTAGTGGATGAGGATCGCTACCTAAAGGGGATCATTACCAACCGGGACTTACGCTTTATAAAAGACTTGAATCGACCGGTTCGGGAAATCATGACCAAAGACCATCTTTTCACTGCGAAAGCGGGCATCAGCCTGGAACAGGCAGAAGAGATCCTTCAGGAATACAAAATCGAAAAATTACCCATCGTAGACGAAGACTACAAGTTAACCGGCTTGATCACCTACAAGGACATTCTCAAACGGAAGGACAAGCCATTTGCCTGTAAGGACGAATTCGGTAGGTTGCGCGTGGGCGCAGCGGTGGGTGTGACACCGGATATCGAGGACCGGGTGGAAGCCTTAAAAGCTGCCGGTGTAGACGTGGTGTCGATCGATACGGCACACGGCCATTCCAAAGGCGTGATCGAAACCTGCAAACGGATCAAAGCAACCTTCCCGGATTTGGAGGTGATCGTCGGAAACATTGCGACGGCAGAGGCTGCCATCGCCCTGGCAGATGCCGGTGCTGACGCCGTCAAGGTAGGCGTAGGTCCCGGCAGTATTTGCACCACCCGTGTCATTGCGGGCGTAGGCATGCCGCAATTGTCCGCGGTCATGGAATGTGCCAAGGTGTTGAAAGAACGGGGAGTACCGGTCATCGCCGATGGGGGTATCCGTTATTCCGGAGACGTGGTGAAAGCCCTGGCGGCTGGAGGAAGCTCCGTAATGATCGGCTCTATTCTGGCAGGGACCGAGGAAGCCCCGGGGGAAATCATCATCTTTGAGGGAAGAAAATTCAAATCCTACCGGGGAATGGGTTCCCTGGATGCCATGGAATCCGGTTCCAAGGACCGGTATTTTCAAGATGCAGAGGACAATATCAAAAAGCTCGTTCCGGAAGGAATCGTCGGACGGGTTGCTTTCAAGGGACTGGTTTCCGAAGTGCTGTATCAACTGGTAGGAGGACTTCGGGCCGGTATGGGCTACTGCGGCACGGCCACCATCGAGGACCTGATGACTAAGGGCAAGTTTGTAAAAATCACTGCGGCCGGTGTCCGGGAATCCCATCCGCACGATGTGAGCATCACGAGAGAGGCTCCTAACTACAGCGCAAAAATGTAAGCCAAAAGCCCGATTCGGAATGCATTAGTTAAAAGCGGCTGCCTCAGTGAAGAGACAGCCGCTTTTTTTGAGACGGACCATCAGGTTTGTTGAGGGGAGGCCGCGACGGATGTAATGGTAAGCCAAGGACGGCAGCGATGGGTTTTGTCAACCGGTATCGGTCCGCCCAGCCAGAGTACGTATTTCCGCAAAAAAAACCCGGCAGCCCCAAAGTCCTGTCCGGAATGAACGTTTCCATCCCATCCTTTCCTGCATCCGGTTTAGGAATACGCCAAATCAATAAAACCCGGCCAGGCCGGGTTTTATTCAATGGAATTACGACTGAAACATTGCCTGTTTCCTAATCCATTCCCAGAAATTCCACGTCGAATACCAAAACAGAGTTTGCCGGTACCCGCGGCACATTTTCGCTGTCTTCGTAGCCGTAGGGAGAAGGGATGATGATCGTTCCTTTGGCTCCGCTTCGCAAACGTTTGAAACCCAGACTAAATCCTTGAATCGCTCCCCCCTGAGAGGGAGGTAGGTCGACGAAAAACGAAAAGATCCTGTAATTTCGTTCTTCATCGTAGATACCGTTTTCTTGCGCTACATCTTCCAGGTTGGTATCGAACACGCTGCCGTCCAGCAAGGAGCCGGTATAGTTTGCATACACCACGTTGCCTGATTCCGGCCGGGAACCGATCCCTTCTTCCGTGACGATCACGACCACCCCCGAAGGATCATGGATGCGATACAAACTGTCGTAGGGAGCAGTTTCCAGGTAGTCTGCGATAATTTCCCGATCAATTGCCAGATTTCCCTCGCGGTCGTACACCGGGCCTCCAAAACGATTCAACTGATCTTCACAGGAAAAACTCCATATAATAACAAAAAATAGAGCAAGTAACTTTGGTACGTTTCTCATGGAAGGATACTTTCTGAAAATTAGGGTTGATAGGGTCGTACTTCGACCAGGTCAAGCTCAAACACCAATACCGAGTTGGCGGGAATCGGACCGTTGGCCTGACTTCCATAAGCATAGGCGGACGGGATCAGGGCAATGGCCTTTTCTCCTTCCTTCATTTGCGAAAGGGACCAGTGCCAGCCATTGATAACATTGGATATCCCTAGTATTACCTGAAAAGGCGCGTAGGTACGGTTCGGATTAAATACGTCATTATCCTGAGCGACCTGTTCTATGGACGTATCAAATACGGTCCCATCCAGGAGCATTCCCGTATAATTCACAAAGAGCGAATCCCTCACCTGCGGCAGTTCTTCGGACTCCACCTCTTCGGTGAATAAAAGTACAATACCCGTTTCTTCAATGGTCTCTCTACGGGAATATTCCGTATCTACCGTTTGTATGTATTCTTCGATCTTCTGAAGATCCTGCTCAAATTGCACGTCCAGGTTTTCCTCATCGGAAATGCAGGAACTGAAAGCAACCAGCAAGACCAGAATGAATGGGCTCTTCCTCATGGTAGTTTTTTTGTTTGAATAGCGCCGCTGTTTTCAGCGGATGCATTATTGTTTTTCAACGTCGGTAACTTCTACGTCAAAAACCAGAATGGAGTTGGGTACAATGACCGCGCCCCGCTGGCTAGGACCATATGCGAGGGGGGAAGGGATCAATAGTTTGGCCTTCGCACCCTTCCTCAATAGCTGCAAGCCTTCGTCCCATCCCGGAATCACCATTCCTTGTCCGACATTGAAGGTGAAGGGTTCATAGGGGCGATTTTCATCGTAGGTATTGGCTTCTTTAGCTCTGCTCTCCACACTCGTGTCGAATACCGTTCCGTCCAGAACATAGCCGGTGTAGTTCACGGAGATTTTGTCTCCCTGCTCAACTTGCGCACCGGTACCTTCTTCTTCTATGACGTAAAAGAGACCCGATTCCGTCCTGCTAGCATCCAGATTATTTTCTTCGATGTAAGATTCGATGGTTTTTACATCCTCTTCCAGCTTTACTCCCGCCTCCGCGGCTTGTTTTTCTTGTTGGGCTGCCACCAGGTCGTTGAAGTAATCTTCAAAAACAGCCTCTTCCAGGACGTTGATCACACCGATTTGGATGGTGACCATTTCGTCGTTCTCTAGAAAGGGCGGAACGCCGTCCGCGGTAAAGATTTGTTCCGCAGTGGCAGAAACGACAATGCTATCGCCGTTATTCAGGTTCAGGAAAATTTCGTCAATTCCGGTCCTTGCCTCGGCGGAGTCCAGGTGTTGCAAATAAGGGGGTACCGGCTGATCGTAACTCGAGATAAACAGGGAGTCACTTCCGGTTTTGGCGGTAAAATGGTAGACAACAAATTCCCCATCTTTGGTCACCTTGTCTCCTTGCTTCACGTAGGTATATTCAATACCGTCGGAAGTCGTTTCGGTTTTTTTACACGAATACATCAGCGTACTCGCGGCCAGCATAAGGGCACCTAAAACTAAATTATTGATTTTTCTCATCGACTAATGCTAATTGATTGAATAAAATATGTTTGTTTTCGCTTACTAATTTTTCAAAACGCTTCATGGTTTCCTCAAGGGGGAGTTTGGATATACCTCCGGAGGCATTTTTATGCCCCCCTCCCTCAAAAAAAGTTGCTGCAAACTTATTTACCGCCACCTCTTCTGAAGATCGAAAAGAAATTTTCACGCCGTCCTTTCGCTCGGTAAACAGCGCAGCAATCTTGATCCCATCCAACGACAGGGCATAATTGACCAGGCCTTCGGTATCGCCGGTTTGGGACTGGTATTTCCTGAGGTCCTTTTTGCTGATTCCAAAATACGCAGTATTCAACTGCGGCAGGATGGTCAGTCTTCTGGTGAGCGCAAACCCCAGAAACTTTAATCGATTGACCGAATAGGTGTCGTAAATCAGCCGGGAAATTTTCGAATTATCGGCCCCCAGATCAATCAGTTCGGCCGTCACCAGGTGCACGTTTTTTGTGGTATTGGGATGCCTGAAGCCACCTGTATCGGTCATGATACCGGAGTAAAGGCATTCGGCAATGTCTTTATCAATCAATTCCTTGTCGCCTACTTTCACAATGAGATCATACAGCAATTCGCAGGTAGCGGCGGCTTTCGTGCTGCTGAAACTGAAGTCTGCAAAGTCCTCCGGATCCTGATGATGGTCGATATTGACCATGTATGCATCGGCCTCCCGTACGGGCTTTTCCATGCCTTGCAGCCGGCCAAGGTTTGAAAAATCCAGACAAAAGATAATATCGGCCTCTTGAATGAGGTTCCGGGCTCGTTCCACCTGTTGCGCGTCTTCAAAGTTTACCACATTTTCGTTTCCTTTCATCCAGTGAAGAAAAGAAGGGTAATCTGAAGGAGTGACCACCGTCACCTGGTGGTTTTTCTTCTGCAAATACAACGCCAGAGCCAGGGAGGAACCCAGGGCATCGGCGTCAGGTTTATGATGGGTGGTGATGATAATTCTTTTGGACGAAGCGGATGAAATCTGTTCTTTAAATAGATCTAATTTCTGCATGTGTAATAATTGACTGCCGTATTTTTTAAAAAACACGGACGACAAAGTTCTGCATAATTTTCTGAAATTCCCAATGGCATTTTCCCTGAGCTCAGGCCGTTTCTGCGGAAATGGAACCTTTCCTTCGGTCTTTCCAGGAAAAGAAGTAATTTTACGGCCAAATCAACCAATAGCAATTCATTTATGGCGACCAACAGAACCTTTACCATGATCAAGCCGGATGCGTTCGGTGCAGGAAATACCGGGGCAATTTTAGAAATGATTGAATCCGCGGGCTTCCGGATCATCGCCCTGAAAGCCACCCGGCTTAGCCCCGAGCTTGCCGGCCAGTTTTATCAGGTACACAAAGAACGACCCTTCTATGCCGATTTATGCCAGTACATGTCTTCGGGACCTATTGTCGCGGCTATCCTGGAAAAAAGCAATGCCGTAGCCGATTTCAGAAGTTTGATAGGAGCCACCAATCCGGAAAATGCCGCCGAAGGCACCATCCGGAAGCGCTTCGCCACCTCTCTGGAAGCCAATGCGATCCACGGGTCCGATTCCGATGAGAATGCCCTCATTGAAAGCAACTTTTTCTTCAGTGCTTTCGACCAAATAGGATAAATCCAGCTCCCTTCCTTTCTCAAGCCCCTCGAAAGGAAGGGAGAAATTTTAGGATTTTTTAACATTTACCGGCCGGCTGCCGGGTTTTCTTCGCGCTGTTTTCGTTTTTTTCTATCTTGCGTGCAGGCATTAATCCTGCATTCTCCATGAAAACCAAATCATTTCTAGCACTTCTTCTGGCTTTGCTCCCATTGTGTCGTATCGTTGGACAGCAGACCTTACCTCGATTGCAGGTAGCCGAAAACCAGCGTTTTTTGGTAACCGAAAACGGGGATCCTTTTTTTTGGATGGCGGACACGGCCTGGGAACTCTTTCACCGCTGCGACCGGGAAGAGGCTGCTTTCTATTTGAAAAAGCGAGCTGAACAAGGGTTTAACGTAGTACAAGCGGTGGCCCTCGCTGAAATTGACGGCCTGAACAGCCCAAATCCCTACGGGGAAACACCATTGATCGGTAATGATCCCAACCAGCCCAATCCAGCCTATTTCTCGCACGTGGACACCGTCATTAAAATGGCCGCCGCGCAGGGAATTTATGTTGCCATGCTCCCTACCTGGGGCGATAAGGTATTCACCCATTCCTGGGGCAAGGGGCCCGAAGTTTTTACCATCGAAAACGCCCGTTCCTTTGGAACCTGGCTGGGAAAGCGCTACCGGGACCAATCGAACATTGTTTGGGTACTGGGAGGGGACCGAAATCCCCGGAAAGGCAGCTCGGATGAGGCCATCTGGAGGTCCATGGCGCAGGGACTAGTGGAGGGAATGGGGAACGAAAAACGCGCGCTCATGAGCTTTCACCCGCAGCCCGCTGCCCCGGGCGGCTCCAGCAATTGGTTTCATCGGGACGAATGGCTCGACTTCAACATGCACCAGACGGGGCATTGTGCGAATCAACCCACTTACCAAAAAATCCGCCACGACTATCAATTGCAGCCTGTCAAACCTACGCTGGATGCCGAACCGCTCTACGAAGACCACCCCAACTGCTTCAATGCCAAAGAGCTGGGCTACAGCGTGCCGGAGGACATTCGCCGAATCATGTACTGGAACGTATTTGCCGGGGCTTTTGGGCAAAGCTATGGCTGCCATGCCGTCTGGCAGATGTATACGCCGGATCGGGAAGGGATCAACGGCCCCTTGCGCCCCTGGAAAGAAGCCCTTGACCTACCCATGGCCCATCAGGTCAAGCACCTGAAAAACCTGATGCTCAGCCGGCCGTTTTTGAGCCGTATCCCGGCACAGGAGATGATCGTGGACCCGCAAGAGGACGACGAACACCATGTCGTCGCTACCCGAGACCGGGAAGGCAGCTATGCCATGGTCTATTTTCCTACGGGCAAAGTCATTGGCGTCGATACCCGCTCCTTGCAATCGAAAACCCTGAAGGCTACCTGGTACGATCCCAGAACCGGATACCAAATCGCGGCCGGACACATCAGCAGCGGTCCCGATTGCCGGATTCATCCCCCAAGTGCCGGGCAAGACTGGGTATTGATTTTGGATGCCAGACCCTCGCGCTAACGAACTCGCAGTTGCCTTATTTCTTCTTACTAAAAAACACTTGCCGAATCCAGCGCGGAAGGAATACGGCTCCCAGTAGCAGGTACGGATAATAGGAAAACATCCGCCACAAAATACTGGTCACAAAGGTGTATCCGGTCAGAAATTCATTGAAAAACTGGGCAAAGAAGAATTCCGCCGTGCCGCTACTTCCGGGAGTGGGACTGATCATCATCACAATCCACATGATGATCTGCCGGGCAAATACCACTACGTGCTCAAACAAGGACAGGCTTTCGTAAGCAGAAATCAGTGCGTTCAACATGAAATACCGGGAAGACCAGATAAAGATGGTCGAGAAGACAATGACTAACCAATATTTCAGATTCTTTCCCTTAAATTCTTTGCTGGCCTCGATGATCTGGTCCCCGTAATTATTGGCCTGATATTTCCATTTTTTTAGCCATTTGATTGAGAACAGTTTCAACAAAATCCACTTAAAAACCCGGGGCCGATAAAACAAGGCCAGCGCCATGAGCATGGAGTACAAGGTATACAGGGAATAGCTTACCCAAAAAAGGTATTCGAGGCTGTTTCCAAGCCGCATTTCCAATACCCGGCTTTCCGGAAAAATATAGCCCTGGGCCATGTACAGGATCACGGGTGCTCCCAGGACAAAAAACAGATTGTCCATTATGGCCGTCAGCATGGTAAATGCCAGGGCTTTGCCCAGGGGAATTCCTTCCTTGTGCAGAATAAACACGGCCACTGCCGTTCCCCCTACAATGGAAGGCGTGACAGCGGAGGCAAATTCCCAAAGGATAATTACGTAGATCGCTCGTCCCCAGGTCAGGTGTTGGTTGGTGATTTCGCGAATCCGAAACACATAACCTGCGTCCCGCATAAAAATAAAAAACAAGGCCAACAGCAAGGACCAGGCGGACGCATCAAACACCCCTCTCAGGGTTTGGGCATTGACAGTTGGGTCCATGTAAAACATGAAGAACACGATGCCGATCCCGATCAATACAGGAACCCAAACCTTATTTGGATTTAAGGTTTTAAAAATTTCCCTATTGTCTAATTTCATAAGTTTTCTACAGGTATCGCATCCAGTTTCTCCACCCAAAAATTGTTAAATCCCTCCCCGAGTTTGATGGTGACCAGTGCCAGCTGAAGCAATTCCAAAATGGCCAAAAAGGTATAAATAACAAAGATCTTATCCGGTTTCAGTAGGATAAAATCAGAAAAAGGTATGCGTGGCTTCTCGTTTAGTCGATCCAACACCAGCGTTTTTTGCTGTTCGATCGTATACGGATATTGTATGACCGTGTGCTTGGTTTCATCGCTGCGGTGCGCATATTTGGTCAATACCTTTTGATAAACCGTCAACAGCCGATACAGATCCAAATCCTGCAACTCTGCATCGACCTGATCGCTCGGAGTGAGTTGCTTTAACTCGGCGAGCACGTTTCCTCTGGAAAATTTGCTCATCCGCTCCCCTTCCATGGCTGCAAGCTCTCCGATCACCGATTTGTATTTCTTGTACTCCAGCAAGTGGCGGATCAGTTCTTCACGGGGGTCGATTTCCTCACCTTCGGCATTCAGCTCCGGGCGGGGAAGGAGCATTTTTGACTTGATCTTCATTAGGGTTGCGGCAAAGAGAATAAATTCGCTGGCCACCTCAATCTCCATTTTTTCCAATTGGTGGATGTAATCCAGGAAATCGCGGGTAATCTTGGAAATGGGAATGTCGTAAATATCCAGTTCGTCTCTTTCAATGAAAAAGAGCATCAGGTCAAATGGTCCCTCGAATAAAGGTAATTTGATTTCAAAACTCACCGGATACGATTATTTTTTGTTATTATTGTATTTCTTATTGTGATCAAAGATATCATATATCTTTTTAAATCAATAGGCATCTGAACAATTTCCCTCAGGCCTCTGGGGTTTAAACAAATGGCGGTACTTGATTAAACATTCTACTGCCCCCAGGGTTATAAATTTTTGAAAAGAGAAACGGCATATGCAAGTAGAACCTGGAATATTACTCAGGGAAATCCATACTCCGGACGACCTAAAAAACTTCAGTAAAGACCAATTGGTTCAGATCTGTGATGAATTGAGGCAATTCATCATTGACCACGTCTCCGTTTTTGGAGGGCATTTTGGCGCGGGTTTAGGTGTGGTTGAATTGACGGTTGCGCTGCATTACGTGCTGAATACACCTGACGATCAGCTGATCTGGGATGTGGGCCATCAGGCTTATGGACATAAAATCCTTACCGGTAGGAGAGAAGCGTTTCATACCAATCGCCTGTACAAAGGCCTGTCCGGGTTCCCGAAACGAAAAGAAAGCCCTTACGATGCCTTCGGCGTGGGGCACTCCAGTACTTCCATCTCAGCCGCCCTGGGGATGGCCATGGCCTCCAAGTACAAAGGAGCCGATAAAAGACAACATGTAGCCGTTATTGGAGACGGTGCCATGACCGGTGGAATGGCCTTTGAAGCCATGAATCACGCCGGCGTATCGGATACCAACCTATTGATCATTCTGAACGACAATTGCATGTCCATCGACCCCAACGTAGGGGCATTGAAGGACTACTTAACCGATATCACCACCTCTCACACCTACAACAAAGTCCGGGACGAAGTCTGGAGCCTGCTCGGGAAAATCAGCAAATTTGGATTTAGTGCGCAGGAGGTGGTTTCCAAAGTGGAAGGCGCCATCAAATCCACGCTACTCAAACAAAGTAATCTGTTTGAATCCCTGAACCTTCGTTATTTCGGACCTGTGGATGGACACGATGTCAACCACCTGGTAGAAGTTTTAAACGACCTGAAAGACATTCCCGGACCAAAAATCCTGCATTGCATCACGGTGAAAGGGAAGGGCTTTGCTCCGGCTGAAAAAGACCAGACCAAATGGCACGCACCCGGAAAATTTGATAAAATCACCGGAGAAATTGCCAAAAAAATACCCACCAGTCCCCAAGCCCCAAAATACCAGGACGTATTTGGACATACCCTGGTAGAACTCGCTGGAGAAAACGAAAAAATTGTAGGCGTTACCCCGGCCATGCCTTCCGGTTCTTCCATGAACTTCATGATGAAAGCGTATCCGGACAGGTCGTTTGACGTGGGCATTGCCGAACAACACGCGGTCACTTTTTCTGCCGGCCTGGCAACGCAGGGGTTGACGCCTTTTTGTAACATCTACAGCACGTTCATGCAACGGGCCTACGATCAGGTGATCCACGATGTATGCCTGCAGGATCTTCCGGTGGTTTTTTGTCTGGATCGTGCCGGTTTTGCCGGGGCGGACGGCCCCACCCACCACGGTGCCTACGATTTGGCTTTTTTCAGGTGTCTGCCCAATCTGGTGGTCAGTGCGCCCATGAACGAAGAGGAGCTACGAAACCTCATGTTTTCGGCCTCCGAGCACAACGGCCCTTACTCCATTCGCTATCCCCGGGGACAGGGCGTGATGCCCGATTGGAAGCAAGCCCTTCGGAAAATTCCTACCGGTCAAGGTAGAATCGTGAGAGAAGGAAAAGACCTGGCCATTTTGAGTATTGGTCATGTGGGGAACTATGCAGTGGAAGCGGCAGAAAAACTCCAAAAAAACGGCATCGACATGGCCCATTACGACATGCGATTTGTCAAACCTTTGGACGAATCCATGCTGCACGAGGTTTTTACAAAATTTGATAAGGTCATTACCATCGAGGATGGTTGTCTGATGGGAGGTTTTGGCAGCGCCATTCTGGAATGGATGGTAGATCACAATTACCAATCCAGGGTTAAAAGACTGGGAATACCCGATGAAGTTATCGAGCACGGCGAACAGATAGAATTACACCGGGAGTGCGGATTCGATCCGGAAGGGATTGTGTCCGCTGCAAAAGAAATGCTCGGAACCACCGTTTCTGAAAATTTGAAGTTTTAACACGCTGAAAAGTTTTCCTGAAAACGGGAAGCTATACTGAAAAGAGGTTATTGATAGTCTACCCTATGTCTGTTCTATAGGCTGTGATGATAATATCATGGTTGTGATTATTTTTCAAGGCTATTAACCTGAATTCGATTCTGGATTAGGTTTATTGTACAGTAAATAAAAAAAACCAGACTGCACTAAATCCCCCTAAATAAGGGGGTTAGGGGGATTTTTTTATGAACGTCCAATTCCAGGATGAGTCATGATAATTAGGTTTTCTTCATCATATAAATACCAATTTTATGAAAGTATAGGCTCTATAATTCGTAAAGTTTTATAGTCGAACTCAGGCTATTAAAAATCAAAGACGCATCGCTGAAAGCCTAAGTTTACACCTCCCCAAACACTTCATCCAGATCCATGACAAAACCTGAAAGAACCTGAGACTTGACTTCGTCTCCCAACGTAAATAACCGGGAGGGTCGGTATTTTCCACCTTCCAGGGTATAGATCAGTAAGGTACGCTCGTCGGGATGAATGACCCAGTATTCCTTTACACCAGAGGCTTCGTACACATCATACTTTAATTGCAGCTCTTTCTGATTATTCCCCGGAGACAAGATCTCCACAATTAGGTCCGGAGCACCTACGCAGCCCAGCTCGTCCAACTTCTCCGGGTCGCATACCACACAGAGGTCCGGTTGTACCACGGTATCGATGTCTGCATGCTTTCTGGAAGCAACCGGAAGGCGCACATCAAAAGGGGCGGTATACACCTTACAGCTTCCTCCCTTTAAAAACTCGTGAAATCTAGTAACCAAGGCTACCGTAAGCCCCTGATGGATTCTACGAGGAGCTGCGGCCGCCTGCCGGAATACTTTTCCCCGGATCAGCTCCACCATTTCCTCCAGCTGCCAGGAAAGGTAATCCGCATAGGAATAGCGTCCATAGGCGGAAAACGGCTCGTTCACTTTATCTTGGGGCTTTTCCATATTTTGCGCAAACTGAAAATGTTTACTAAAGATAACAAGATTTGGGCAAAGGCGCCAAAATTGCAAACTCTTGATAACTACCGAGTCGAACGTACACAATTCCCCCTTCCAAACGGGGATTTTTTCGCAAATGACTCTTATTTAACACTTCCGTAATCCAGGTTTTCCAAACCCAATAACTTACCCGTACTGGGTGAAGTATGCTAATCACTCAACTATTTTCGGAGTCAAAACAGAAAAGACCCGCCAACAAGCCCTTTGTAATGGCTAATCGGGTGCATTTTTAAAACCGATTTTTTTAGGCTTGTTTTTGTTTCCGGCACTACAAATGCCTCGTTTCCGTACCCAATCAGACACCTGGGATGTAGTTGCAAACTCACCCAGTTCGGGTGCTCGAAATTTACGAATAATGGATATCCTTTCGAGGTATCTTATCTCCTTGGCATTTTTTTTAACCACATCGTCACAATAGTTCACATAGGGAACTTCCTTCAGAATGATGACCCCTTAACAAATTCCAGATTTTGCTGAAAAAAACCATGTGTCCTATGTGGGCTATGTGGTTAATTCTTTTGCGTCCTGGAAATTCATGAAGATTGGATGTCCATTAAAAAGGATCACTGGTTTATTGGTATTTATTTTTTATTTTGGCTCTTGGTAATTCAATGCCAGATACGAACCAAATAACCTGTTAAGCCCATGTCGTTCCATTCCAATTCCAGAAGAGATTTTCTCAAAAAGTCCGCGCTCCTCACCGCAGGGATCGGACTCTCCCTTCAGCAAAGCAGCTTCGCAGCAGCCAAAAACAAATTGCCGCGTTGGCGGGGATTTAATTTGCTGGATTTTTTTAATCCGGATCCGGAAAAGGGAAGGAAGAGCAAGGACGTATATTTTGAGTGGATGGCCGACTGGGGTTTTGACTTTGTCCGCATTCCCATATCCTATCCCAGTTACCTGGATTTTGACCGCAGCAAGCCCATCACTCCCGAAGAGGTGATGCAATTTGACGAAAGAAGACTGGAAGAAATTGATACGCTGATCGATAAGTGTCACCAACAAAAGCTGCATGTCAGCCTGAACCTGCACCGGGCACCGGGCTTCTGCATCAATGCCGGCTTTCAGGAACCTTACAATCTATGGGAAGATCAGGAGGCATTAGATGCCTTCTGCGCCCATTGGGAAATGTGGGCAAAACGCTACAAAAATATCTCTTCCAAAAAATTGAGTTTCGATCTGGTCAATGAGCCCTTTAAACGGGAAAATCCCAATGATCAGCACTCTCCCGGAGGGCCGGTACCGGTAGAAGAATACCGGAAAGTGGCCCAGGCAGCCCTGAATACCATCAAATCGGTCAAAAAAAACCGACTCGTCATTGCGGACGGTAATGGGGGCGGCGGCATGGCGGTACCCGAATTGGCGGACCTGGACCTGCACCAAAGTTGCCGGGGTTATTTCCCCATGCACATTTCCCATCACAAGGCCTCTTGGGTGTACAAAGATCCGGAAAACCTCAAAGAGCCGATTTGGCCCGGCATGCACAATGAAAAATACTACAGCCGGGAGGATCTGGAAAAACACTATGCCCCCTGGATATCCTTGATGGAAAAAGGGGTGGGCGTACATTGCGGAGAATTGGGCTGTTACAACAAAACGCCGCACCCTGTTTTTTTGTCCTGGTTTGAAGACATCCTGGACATACAGCATGCCCATGGGATAGGTTTTGGTCTCTGGGAGTTTTCAGGTACTTTTGGGGTATTAAACTCCGGCAGGGAGGATGTGGACTATGAAGACTGGTACGGTGAAAAACTGGATCGCAAACTTTTAGACCTTTTGATGAAATATGCCTGACATCGCCTATTGGAAATCGGGAAATGGAACACCGCTGGTATTGCTGCCCGGTTTTGGTGAAACCAAAGAAATGTGGACCGACTTTGCCAGGCCCCTGGCAGACAGCTATGAAGTCTGGTGTCCGGATCTACCCGGCTTTGGAGAAAGTAAGGCACCCGAGGAAGGTTTTACCATCCCATCTGTAGCCCAAATCCTGGGGCAATGGTTAGTGAAGCAAGGCATTCTAAATGCTTGCCTGCTGGGTCATTCCCTGGGAGGCTACCTGGTTTTGGAAATGGCTGGATTGTCAAACCCATCTTTATCAGCCATTGGCTTGTTTCATTCCACGGCCTTTGCCGATACGCCATCAAAAAAAGAAACCCGAAATCAAACGGTCGCTTTTCTGGAGAAGCATGGCGTAGCGCCATTTATCCGTTCCTTTGTGCCTCCCCTGTTTGCGGCAGAAAACCGTGAAGCCTGTGGGCAAGTCATCGAAAACTTGGTTGCAAGGGGGCTGCAGCATCCCAAAGAAAGTCTAATCGGCTACACCCGGGCCATGCGTGACCGAAGCGAGCACCTGGAAACATTGAAAAATTTTTCTGGTCCGAAATTGATGATCTGTGGGGATCAGGATCCGGCGGTTCCACTCACAGCCAGCCTGGAACATAAATCCGGCGTTACGGACTTCCATGTCCTTGCAAATTGCGGCCACATGGGCATGTTTGAAAGAAAGAGCGAAAGCCAGGCCATCATCTTGAATTTCCTACAGTCCTCGTCCCTCAATAAGTAGCCCTTCCACCGGATAAATCATAAATAAAACCCGTGGTAAAGCTCGCCTCTCCAGAACAAATCCAGCATGCAAGAGCAGCGGCCTCCTCTACCGTACCCAGACGCTGCATGGGGATTTTGGAAGCCATGTACTCCAGTTGTGCCGGAGCCGTGTCGGCATTCATAGGCGTCCGTATCACGGCAGGTGCCAGTCCATTTATGGTGATTCCCGTAGTGGCGTATTCTTTACCCAGCCCCTTCACCAATCCGATAACTCCTGCCTTGGTAGCCGAGTAGCCCACCATGTTCGGGTTTCCTTCTTTGCCGGCAATGGAAGCAACCAGAAGTAACCGCCCCTTTCCGGAGGGTTCCATCCATTTTAGCGCATACTTACTCGTTAAGAAAGAGCCCCGCAGGTTGACCCGATAGATTTCATCGAAGGCTTCGGTCGGGTAATCGGTAATTTTTGTCTGCGTGGGACCGACGATCCCGGCAGAATTCACCAAAATGTCGAGCCGTCCATAGGCGTCCATGGTTTCCTGAAAGGCATTTTTTACTTCCTCTTCTTCGGAAATATTCACCACACGGGTGATCACCTGTATTCCTTTTGCCTGCCATTCGGCTTCCAGGGCCTTTAATTGCGCTTCTTTTAGATCCCATAAGGCCAGACTGGCCCCTTCAGCAGCCATCCGCTGGGCAATTGCCTTGCCAATGCCATCCGCCGCGCCGGTGATCACGGCTACCTGATCGGCGTATCGTTTGTTCGTATCCATCTACCTACTTTTCGGTTATCCTGAGGCTAAAATAAGAAAGTACTGCCAAATGTGCGGAAGCTGCACATTTTTTTCTCGATTTTTAATACATCTTGGTTTTGCAAGCCTCGGTCTCATTTTTCCGACATTTCCTGCAAGTTCGTGTACGATGGATCTGTATTTATTCGGCAAAAAAGATGAATTAACTGGTAAAAAAAATTGATAAGTGGAAATTTTTATTTTTATTTAAGCCCTTGTTAACCAATCCATTCACTCCAGGAGTGTTCATGAAAAACGAATCCAAACAGGCATCCAGGCAAGCAACCGTCAGTGAGTGGGTAAAAGACCACGGCGACTACCTATTTAGTTGGGCCTTTCATAAAACCGGTAACCGGGAAGTAGCGGAAGATCTGGTGCAGGAAGTTTTTCTGGCCGCCATCAAGAATTTTGACGGATTTCTGGAGAAAAGTAGTCCAAAAACCTGGCTAATCAAGATTCTAAACAACAAAATCATCGACCATTACCGGAAGGCAGCCAAAAAGACCCTACACCTGGACGATCAGGCCTCCCAATTTACAGATAGCTTTTTCAACGACAACGGCAACTGGAAAGCCAATGGACTGGAGGACGCCTGGTCCAATGAAACCCATCTGCTGGATGACCCCGCGTTTAACGACGTGATGAAGGTGTGCATGGAAGATCTGCCCCCCAGGTGGCGCCTTGCCGTCATCTCCAAGTATATTTTCGACAAAGAAACCCTGGAGATATGTCAGGAATTGGAAATTAGCAAGACTAATTACTGGCAGGTGTTACACAGGGCCAAACTCCTCCTAAAAAAATGCCTGGAAGTCAATTGGTTTGGCGCAAATTGATCACACGACTATGAGTCTAGAAAAAATCATGACTTTCATGCTTCTTTCCTGTAAAGAGGCGACGGCATTGATTGAAAAAAAGGCCGTTTTCCCGCTTACCTTTCACGAGAAATGCAGACTTTATCTGCATGTAAAGCTGTGTCTGGTCTGTAAGCTATACCAACACCAAAGCCAAACCATTGAAAAAGCCCTGTCCAAATGGATCCACTCCGAAGGGACGCCTGAAGAACGTTTGTCCGAACAGAAGAAAGTAGAAATTATCGAAGAAATAAAGAAAAAATAATTTTTTTGTCAGGAAATCCCTTTCTCTCCGACTACTCTTTCAGCAAAATCAGGTAACAAATTTTTATCCTGGCTGATGGAAGATTTACAGGTACGCGGGCAAAGCTTTCCGTGGTACCTATGGTCCGATTCCTCCTCAGTTTCAGGGTGAGCAGATGAACCAATTCGCCATGAAACCGAGTACCTACCCACGCCCACTACATCAGGAAAACCGGAACGACTTTTCCGGCCGTAAAGCAGCACTCCCCGGCGCTGTCCTAAAGCGCTTCCAGCAAAGTTCCCGCGTCGCGGGCCTTCTCCCAATGAGCCTGGGCGTCGTAGAGGCAAACGGTATGCCTCCCTACGGCCATCAACGAACCACCACCTGCAAGGATAGAAAAAGCACCCACCATCCCAATTCTGAGAATAGAGAGAATCAACCTGTGAAAACCATGAAAAAATTAGCAACTACTGCATTGCCCCGACTGGCTAGCACGCGGATCCTGAGAGACCTATGCACTTCTATGATGCTACCCGCATTGAGGGGAAGGGCCTTTCCAGCCATTGCATTTGATTTCGCTGAAGAAGGGTATTCCATGAATTTTGATCAATAAACCATGCGCATCTCTCCACTTCTAATGGTACTGCTTGTACTGACTACCAGCTATTCTGCGCTTCGCGCCCAAGGAGATTTCAAATCCATCGAGGAGGCAAAAGGGCTAGCCCTTGGCGCCTCGATCCAGAATTTCATTGCCTACGATCAGGAAGGAAACGCCTTTGACCTGTTTGAGGCCTTGGCCGATGGTCCGGTGGTGCTGTTCTTCTACCGGGGCAACTGGTGCCCGTTTTGTAACCGGCATTTGAGCGAACTGGAAGCCGGACTGGAACTGATTTATCGGGAAGGAGCCCGGGTAGTTGCGGTGTCCCCGGAAAAGCCCGAGCTAATGGAGAAAACCATCAAAAAGACCGGCGCCAGTTTTACCCTACTTTACGACGAAGAAAATCGAATTGCCGGAAGGTTTGATGTGGCCTATTTGCCTGAAAAGCCGGTGAAGACAAAATCCGGGCTTTTCTCCGGAAATAAATCGATCGCCGACGAAACCACACAATTGCCCATCCCGGCCACCTACATCATCGAAGCTCCCGGAAAAATAACCTGGAGGCATTTGGATCCGGACTATAAAAACCGTGCCTCGGCAGAAGATATTGCTCAAGCACTTCAACGACGCTAACCAATAATCAACAATCAACCATGAAAAATCTATTGAAATTTTACTTGTTCCTCACTGCGTTTTTCCTTGCAGTCACCTGTGTGCAGGCTCAAACGACTTCCCTGCCCAAAAAAGCATCCAATATTGATCTGGCATTGGGCATGGGCGAAAGCAGCAGCTTCTCCTATGCACTGTCCTGGAATACCGACTACGGGATGTTTTCTTCGAATAAATTTAGGCTGGGATACGGCCTTCGGTTTTCTGGATTTACGGGAAGCAACCTGAACTACATCACGGCACCCGCGGACCTCACGGGTGAGGACGCTACCATCGATACCTTGCTGGTAAACAGTCCCCATACCATGGGCTTGAGTGCTCTGGTAAATTTGCAGTACCAATTCAATTCCAAATTCAAACTGGGATTCAACATCGACCTGATCGGATTGGGTTTTGGAGCCAGCGAAAACGCGACTTTTATCTCCTCCGAAAATACCGGACAATATCCCCAGACGCTGGAATCCAGCCCCTCCTCCTTTAACTTACTCCTGGTCGGTGACAACGATCTGGGGCAGCTAAAATCGGAGTTTTACATCGCCTATGCACTTTCTGAGAAAACCTGGCTCAGGGGGGGAATGGACATGACCTTTTCGGAATACACCACCGCTCAGGAGCTCACCTACGCAAACGATCGCTTTCGAGCCAAACCGGTAATGGTGTTCCTGGCGATCTCCTACAATCCTTTTACAAAATAAACCGTAACGGTAACTACCATGAAAATCACATTCGTTGTATTGCTTTGGTTCTGGATAGCAAGTCCGGAACCGCTGGAGAACCCTGTCGCATGGGAAGGCACCCAGGAAGAATCGTACATCAAATTTACCATTCGAAACCTGGGATTAACGGTAGAAGGCCAGTTTGACTCCTTCACCACCACGGTGGATTACAACAGAACACAACCGGCGAACAGCAAGTTTACGGCAACCATTCAGGTGAATTCCATTAATACAGGTATCAATAAGCGTGACAATCATTTGCGACAGGAAGAATATTTTCATGCAGAAAAATACCCGACCATTTCTTTTCGCTCTACCAGCGTAAGCGCCCCGGAGCCCAACCGCCTGACGGTGAAAGGCGATTTGACCATCAAGGGAAAAACCCTTCCCGTCGAATTGGCCGTAGCAATTAGGGAAGTTGGCGAAAAAACCCAATTCTCTATCTCGGGCGAACTCGATCGAAGGGACTTTGGCGTGGGAGGCAGCAGTTGGGTGATGTCCGACGATGTTTATCTGGACCTATTTGTTGAAAACTAAAGCCAATTATCGGCAAACAGCTTTTCCGTTGGTACGCTTTCCGGAACCCATTTGCCCGCCATCGGCCCGATGGCGGGCATCTTGGGTGAGCTGCAGGGGAAAAAACCTACCAAAACGAAGGCACATGAGTTCGGAAGTGAAAAATCGGTTAACGCCCTTTGAAAATACACTGGGGGTTACTGCTGAGCTGCTGCAACACTGTCGGGAACTCCGGGCCCCGTTCGGCCACAGGTCTGCTGTCAACCTTCTTGCTGTTCTGGAACGGATGCCTCGCCAGTTGGTTGTCGAGGGAACAGCCCCAAAATCCACGGTTGCTGATTCCTTCCCTGGAGCAGGCCTGGAATACCCCTTAATCCCGCATTACGAAACGGAAATTTACACCTAAACTTGCACCCCCACCGTACCATAGCGAAACGGACTTGCCTGGCCATCGGCCTCCTGCTTCTGGCAAGCAGCATGCTTCCTGTTTTGGCTCAGGAGAACGAGGAAGACAGTACCCTTTTCAAAGCGTTGCCCTTGGCCTATTATACCCCGGAAACCCGAATTGCCTTTGAAGCTTTTGCCTTTTACAGCTATTATTCCAAAGGTAGTCAGCGGAAATCCAATGTCCGACTTTTTGCCACCTACACCCAAAATCGGCAATACCTCCTCACCGTTCCCTGGCAGGTGTACACAGCCGATGACCGGTTCTTTTTAAACGGCAGCCTGGACTACCGGAGGTTTCCCGAATACTATTACGGGCTGGGCAACGATACGAAGGAAGCCCAGCGCGCACTCTACGAATTTTCTGCCTTTACACTGAGCAGCAAAAGCTACAGTAAGCTGGAAAACAATACCTATCTGGGGATAGCGCTTCAGGGACAGTGGCTGGTGCCGGAAATTCCCGAAAACGAAGCCCTATTCGACGACATCCTACCCGAAACGGGAGAAAAAGGTTATTCCTATCTCAGCCTGGGCCCTTCCTTTATGTGGGACCGACGGGACCATATTCTTTCCCCATCCAGTGGAAGTTATCTGGAAATTACCCCCCTGTTCGGGCTGGGCAGCGCCGACGAAAATCCGATCTATTTTGGCCTTGCCTCCCTGGATATCCGCCATTACTGGAAATTGGGAGAGCGGTCTACCTGGGCCAACCAATGGGTCGCTCAATTCTCCCTGGGGGCGGTGCCCTACCGGACCCTGCCCACTCTGGGTGGTCCTCTCCTACATCGAGGCTATTACCAGGGCCGATTCCGGGACAAACACCTGATGATTTTGCAGTCTGAATATCGGCAGCAGCTGGTCGGTCGTTTTGGATTCGTTGCTCTTTGGATCCCTGGGAAGGGTCTATCCGGACCTACGAACCGACCTGTTTCGAAACGTTCACCCGGCAGCAGGTGCCGGATTACGGGTACGCGTAAGCAAAAAAGACCGAACCAATGTTCGGTTTGACTACAGCTTCACCCCCGATTCTACCGGTTTTTATATATATTTTGCAGAATCCTTCTAATGTCAACCATGGGCCGCACCAAACGCTCTACCTTCACCACCAAATTACTTCACTGGGAATACTGGCCCACCTGGGTGATTTATTTTCCGGTGTTTTTTTACTACCTCTTTCTCTCGATCAAAGCCCGAAGTTTCTTTTTCTTTTCCATGACCAATCCGGAAATGGAAATGGGTGGGCTGTACAATTGCAGCAAGTATAAACAACTCAATCATTTTCCCGATACATTCAAACCCATTACCCTATTTGTACCTGCCGGCAGTCCCTTGCCCTTGGTCCGATCGCGCATAGCTGAAAAAAAACTGGAATTTCCGTTGATCGCCAAGCCCGACCGGGGCGAACGGGGTAGAGGCGTGGTCCTGTTATTGGATGAAAGCCAATTGGAGGCATACTTGCTCAAATCCTCCGTTGATTTTTTGGTGCAGGAATACATCGAGAGCACGTTTGAAGCTGGCGTATTTTACTACCGCTTTCCCGAAAAGACGTCCGGAGTAATTCCATCACTTGTCGTAAAGGACTTTTTGACGGTTACCGGCGATGGCCTATCCTCTTTGAAACAGCTTATTTACCGCCTTCCCCGGGCACGGCTGGTAGCTGATGCTTTGCTGAACAACCCCGCCATCGATGCCTCGGAAATCCTACCAGCCGGCACCAAAAAAATCCTGGAACCCATCGGTAATCACAACCGCGGCACAAAATTCCTGGATGGCAATCGGCTGATCTGCCCGGAATTACAGAATTTCTTCGATGCGCTGAGCGATCAATTACCGAATTTTTACTACGGGAGATTTGATTTGAAAGCCCCGTCTGAAGCCGCATTCAAAAACGCCGAGGGTATCAAAATTCTTGAGGTAAACGGGGTCAATGCAGAGCCGGCACACATTTACGATCCCGATGCACGTTTTTTTACCGGCATCCGTACGCTGCTGCGGCATTGGCAACTTATCTACCGCATCAGTCTGCAGAACAACAAATTGGGCTTCAAACCCGCCAAAGCGGGAGAAGCCTGGGCACATTTTAAAGCCTGGAAAAAATAGCACGTAATTTTTTTTCACTTTTTCTGTCAGGATTTTCTGACGGGCGCGTCTCTTCTCGCAAAGATTAAAATCAAGAGCCTCATGAGTGGCATTTGTAATGGCTTATGCATCCTGGGTTTTTTCATGCTGAATCAGGTCTTGGCACAAGATACTCAGGTCCTATTTACGATCGAGCGCAGTCTGAACGAGGATCAAATCGTCTATTTCCTTCACCTGGATGAGGCCGGCTTGCTCCGAAAAGAGAATCCCGTTAGCTTAAAATGGTTGGACAACCAGAAGACAGGGGAGCTGGTACCCGTGAATTGGATCAAGAAAAAATTCGGCTACGACATTCGGATTCTATCCCACGATGGAGACCGATTAACCTTCAAATTTGTATCTTATGATAAAAAAATATTCACTATCAAAAAAGACCTTTTCGGGAACTATGCCGTTTTTGCCAAAATCAACGAACGGGTGATGAAAATCAGACACATTTATCTGGAAATAGACGGAGGTTCCTTTTGGAAGCCGAACATTACCCAGGTAGCCGTGATGGGATTTCAAGAGTTGGCAAATACGCGGATCAAAGAAATCTTTAACCCCTAAGCCCATGCAACGTGAATGTAAGGAAAACCTTGACAGCATTGCCTCGCTCCTTGAGAAAATGAGTTCGGAACACTACCAATTCCCCTCGAACTACCTGTCCGGCGCATCCATTGGCCAACATATCCGCCATATACTTGAATTTTACACCTGCTTGTCACAGGCATACCGCGAAGGTGGGGCAATAAACTACGATCTTCGAAAACGTACCTTGCTACTGGAGCAAGACCCCCGGGCAGCCATCGCGCTGATTCGTCAGGTGGGGCATTGGCTGGAATCGGCACCTATTACCGGAGCGGTTACCTTGGTAGCCGCCTATGCCGTCAACGCGGATAAAACCTGTACCATTCCTTCCTCGTTTCAGCGGGAGCTGGCCTATTGCCTGGAACACAGCATACACCACCAGGCATTGATAAAGATCGGCCTTTTCGAGCAGGGAATATCCGATCTCATCGACCCCCATTTTGGCATCGCCCCATCCACCATTAAATTTCGCAGGCAACGCAGTACGGAATCTACCTAGCTTATGAGGCAGTCCCCTATTTTTCTGATTCCGGTTTTTTTCGCTACCGGCTTCCTCTCATTTAACGCAGTTGCGCAAGAAAAACAGCCCTACACCAACCGCATTGAAATCAACGTCCTGGGACTGCCCTCGGAAAACCTCGTGCTTGGCTATGAGCACAGTTTTAAGGACCGAGGCATATGGCTGGGGCTGGAACACCGTCTCAACCCATTGAGTGAAGACAAAGACCAACAAGCCAATTCTCTTGCGCTGGAATACCGGTATTATTTCTCAGCCAAAGCCGGTCTCGCAAGCGGCATTTTCGCTGGCTTCTATGCCAAATACCGATGGGGAGAAGAAGCTACAAACAGTAGTAATCCCGTGGAACATCGGTACAGGGTTTTCTTTTCGGGATTGAATGCAGGGTATCGGTACACCTACAATCGGCTTGCTTTGTCCGGATTTCTGGGCTACGGACTGCCTCTGGCATCCACCGAAGCAACCGAACCTCCCGGAGCCGTACATGCACTCAATGAAAATTATAAAAACGACTTCCGGATTGGGATGACGGTAGGATTGGCTTTTTGATTGGTACGTCATGCGCAAGGTATTTGAAATATCATCGGTAGCAGGCAGTTTTCACCTGGCAGACGGCAACGATTTTAGGAACACCCTGAAAGAGACCGAGAACCACCTGAAATTTATTTGGAATTATGGGGGAGCACCTTTGCTCTTACTGGTAGACGAGCAACCTTTGGTTCTCGAAGCCAATCACTTATTGAGTTGCACCTACCTTCAAAAAATTACCCTGCTTCCGGAGCAAGCGGTTCCGGAGGTGCTTTTATTAGCCTTTAATCGGGGCTTTTATTGCATCCACACACACGATTCCGAGGTTTCCTGCAACGGCTTTCTCTTTTTTGGTTCCAACTATACCCCGGTGGTCGAACTGGACGATGCAGAAAACGGTAGATTGCGCACCCTGGTAAGCGTACTGCAGGAAGAATTCGATACCCGTGACCAAAACCAGGAGGAGATGCTTCGCCTACTTCTCAAGCGGTTTATCATCCGGATTTCCCGCTTGGCGCGCAAGCAATTGATCCAAAGAAAGGTCCCGGAACAGGAACTCGAATTGATCCGCCATTTCAACGTTTTGGTTGAGGAGCATTTCAAAACCTACCATCGGGTAAGCGATTATGCCGACCTGATGCACCGCTCCCCAAAAACACTTGCCAATATTTTCGCCCGGCAGGGGGATAAAAGCCCCTTGGAAATCATCCACGATCGCATGGCGCTCGAAGCGAAGCGGCTCCTTTTGTACACGGAAATGTCATCCAAAGAGATTGGCTGGGAATTGGGGTTCGAAGACCCCTCGCAATTCAACCGCTTTTTTAAAAAACAAACCCAGCTGCCTCCCCGGGAATTCCGGGAGCGGTTTTCCAACCATGCATGTAGATAAAAACGGGGTCGGGTCGGGTCGCCACACAAATAGCCTTTGCCTTCGGCCCTGTGGGGATTCTGTCTCCGCCACTGCTCAAAACCAGTGGATTTCCGCTGGTTTTGAGCAGGAAGTAGCTAAAAAAAGCCACGGCAGTTGAAACGAACCCTATTTCTGAGATCGGCCAGAAAATTGAGTTGAAGCCTTCGGCGATCACTACCTACACGTACCAGAGGCACTTCGAATCGATGTACTGCCGAATGAAAGGAGGTTGTAAGGACGATCAGGCCGGGAGGTTCGGTGTCGGGGAAGCAAATCAACTTCCAAACGATCCCAAGATACTCGATGTGTACCTGCTGCGGTTTTTACCGGATGCGAAAAAATTCCTTGCCAGGAATTCCCTATTCGTTCAGGCGCCAATCGTAGTCGGCAAAGCGGATTTTGGTAGTGGGTTTCAATTCAGTACGCGCGTACCGATTCAGAAAGTCCGCCAGGCTGCCTGTACGGGTGAAGTCTTCCTTAAACCAGGAAAAAATCGGTGAAATCTCCGCCCGTTGCACGCCGATTTGGTTACGGCTGGGATCGTTGATAAACTCCCGGGCCACGTACTCCAGTTGGTTCTCCAGCTTTTCTGCCGTGAAGGCACGGTTGAGCAGTTTGGGGCAGGATACCGAGGCGCAGTTAATCGCAAAGTGAATCCGAGGCTCTGCAAACTCCTTGCGCAAAATCTTGTGCTCTATTTCATCCAGGCTGGCCGGCTTCCCACCGATCTCAAAAAACTCCAGGTGCCAGACCGTGTTGACCAGGGGAATTTCCAAGGAGGGGCCGATGTCCCGGATACTCTTTACCGGATAGTGATCGATGATCAATTTGACTGTAAAGGCATTGTACGCATTGATCCAATAGGCAAGTTGCTCTTCCTGGGACCAGGTCTCTCTATCGGGTGGGTTTTGTGCCAGTAGCTGCAGGTAGTCGTTCAGTTGGGCACTATCGGCGATAAATCCGGGATAATTTACGATCCCGTCTTCGTCTACGCACTTCCGCAACAAGTCGTCCCAAAGGTCATGGGAGGGTGGAAGTGTTTGTACCCCACCCAATTGGGAATTGCCACAGGCAACATTCACTAGAAAAAGAACATAAACAAGGAGAAGTTTCATTGCGGCAGATTTTATAGTCGGTTAGCTAGACAAAGCTCCACGTTTTTCGACAACGCCAACCGGTATCCGGTTTGGCTGAAGCGAAAGAACTGGATTTTTGCCTGCATCGACCTGTTCGCTATCATTTGTAGTTCACGGAAAAGGACCGCTTATTCTTGGAAAAGCGGGGCCCTGTTTCACAACGTTTTTTTCCCTCAATACACCTTCTCCCCTTTCGTTAGCCAGATGCCCCAGACCTTATTGTAGGTATGTACCCGATCCGTGGGAATGGAATCCGGCGCGACTACCGGATTCTCCTCGTTGACCCAATGAAAAATCCCGCCATAGAGGTTGTACACGCGCTCGTAGCCGGCGGCTTTCAGTTTTTTGCCAATTTCCTGACTACGCGCCCCAATGGAGCAATAAACAACGATGGTATCCTCCTTGGAAACTCCCGTCACCGATTCCATCGTAAAGGTTTCGTAGCCAACCCATTGGGCACCAGGAAGGTGGCTGACGGAGTATTCTTCCCGTTCCCGGGTATCCAATAGCACCGCCTCCTCCAGTAACTCTTTTTGCTCGGGATAGACCAGGGGGAAATCCTTGTCGTACGTGGTCTTCAGCAAGGTTCTAAAGGGAAGGCTCTGTGAAAAAACCGGAGTTGCAAAGAAGACCAAAGCAAGAAAACCCATTATTCGGGAAAGGGAACCGTTCATGCGATATTAACACCTATTTTCTGCCGAAAATTCACCAAATCGCTACGGAAAGTACATTTGGTCGCCGAAAGATTTACCAGCCGACGTAGCCGGGGGCGGCCACACCTTTCATCCGGAGATAGACCAGGCATTGTGCCCGGTGATGGGCCTGATGGTCCCGCAATAAGTAAAAAATATTCTGTTTGGACATCGGCACGCCCCTAAACGTTATTTCTTCATTCAGCAAGGAATCGGTGGCATGATGGATCAAATCCAGCACGTGAGCATTCGCATGCGAAAGCACCCGAAGCACCTCATCTTTTTTAAAACCCGTAGCCGCTGATTTCTGGTAAAACTCCTGACGACTCCCCGTTAGGAGAGCAGTGAGCATGCTAATATTGTCTACGATATGAAGGAATTGCTCTTGAAACGACATGGCTCCCTCCGCAGGTCTGAAATCGTAGTTCGCTTCGGGCATGGCTTCCGCCACGGCTTTCGAATAGTCCAGGTGCCGTTGCCAGACACCGGCATACTGCGTTTTAAAATATTCTTGTGCAGGTAAATTTGTTCCAGTCATAAGCAGTAACAGAACCATCCATCGAGCCAGCATGTTTCCTCCGTTTTCATGCAATAAACCGAACTTTCGAGACAAAAACAATTTCCAAGCCTAAGGAAGTGGAATCAAACGGGCGGTTGCTTCCAAAACGGCTATAAATTTGAGTCATTCCCCTGTCCGGGCAGCTCCGTGATGCGCTCATCCTGCTTTACCCCTTTTGTCAACGGACCGGTCCTGGCCAGACCGAGGCAAATCCGAACCGGAAGCAAAACCAGAGCAGGCGAAACACCGTTACCAAATAGAAAAAGCACATGAGGTATCCACGCATCTACCTGGCAGGCTGTACCCTTGCGTTGCTAGGCTTATGCACTGCTTGCTTCTCCTTCCGGGAGAACGACCGAACGCTCTACCGAACCATGGCAAAAGAAGGAGTACCCTACCAAATTCGTTACGACCCCTCGGATACGCTTCGCTGGCTCTGGTACAAGCATGAAGATCCCGAGGCGCCAGTATTGTTGTTTATCCACGGGGCGCCGGGCTCCTCATCTGCTTTTTTAACCTACCTGAAAAGCGAGCGCTTGCGGGCAGCCTATTCCCTGCTCGCGGTCGATCGTCCGGGATACGGGTACTCGGAATACGGGAGCTATCAGCCCATTCCAAAACAGTACCGGGCCATCCAACGCATCTTGGAACTCTCCGGAATTACCAGCAATGTGGTTACCATCGGACATTCTTTCGGGGGTACCATTTCGGGGTACATCGCCATTCAAAACCCCGACTGGCTGACCGGTACGGTGATGATTGCACCGGCCATCGACCCAGCGCAAGAAAAATACCTTTGGTTTGGTAAGCTGGCGCTGTATCCGGCTACCCGATGGATGGCCCCACGATCACTCCAGGTAGCCGCTGACGAAAAATACAGCCACGAACAAGAACTCAATACCTTCATCAACGATTGGTACCGAATTCAAAAACCGGTGCTGCACATCCACGGGGACGCAGACGGCCTGGTTCCCTACGACAACGTGTCTTTTTCCAAAGAAAAAATTCCCGCCAAATGGCTGGAGGTAAAGACCCTGGAAAACAAAGGGCACCTGATCCCATTTACCGAACGGGAAACAATGATTGACGAAATCATCCGTTTCGTTTCATCGCTAGATACTACCCAAACTCACTGAGTATTTTCGTTCCCTCTACCATTTTCCTGCCCATTCCTAACCGATTTTTCACTTTTCGGGAATAATTGACAAGCCAAAGGGCGGTATTGCAATTTTTCCCCAGCTCCCGGCATGGCAACTTTGTAGCATCAAAAAAACAAAACAACAAAAAGCTATGCGTACCATTAAATTTGACGTACCCACAAAATCAACCGTAAGCCCCGAAAACAAGGCTATTTTGGAGAAAATCGAGGCCGGTGTGGGATTCATCCCCAATATTTACGCCACTTATGCGCTGTCTGGCAGTGCCCTGGGCAGGTATACGGCATTTGCCAATGGCAAAACCAGTCTGAATAACAAGGAAAAAGAGGTCGTCAACCTGGTGGTTAGCCAGATAAATGGCTGCACCTATTGCCTGGCCGCCCATACGACCATCGGCAAAATGAATGGTTTTTCAGAAGCGGAAATCCTGGAATTACGAAAAGGGACTGCCTCATTTAACCCAAAATTCGATGCCTTGGCAAAACTGGCCAAATCAGTGATGGAAAACGCTGGAAAAATCGATGATCCGGTCCTGGAAAATTATTTTGATGCGGGGTATACCAAAGAAAACCTGGTGGACACCATCGTGGCGATTGGCGAAAAAGCCATCACCAACATGCTACACAATGTAACCCAGGTTCCCGTGGATTTTCCCGAAGCAGCCTCCTTGGCCCAAGTCGAAGACCATCATCAATAAATTCGATTTGGTGGGCAATCGGTTCGCTGGAACCGCAGAATCATTGCCGGAAGTATCGGAACGGTATGGTTTGATGTATTCGGTTTGCGCCTGGCTATCGAATGCTGGGGCATTCGCGCCTGCCTGAAAAAAACAGGCCCGGTTACTATCCGCAGTGTCTTTCGGCGCTGGTGCTGAGCACTGCCCGCGCTGCTATCTCCCCCTCTATCTGGGGGCTTCTGCCTGGCTGAGGCACGTTCTCTTTCTCAGCGGTAAATCCGTAGCGCTGGTTGGGTTCTTCATAATTCCAGCACCCGGCGCCGAGGGGAGCAATGCGGGACGCATGAGGGCCATTGCTTCGGTTTTACCACCTCGGGTACTTATGGTCCCGTTTGCTTTTATTATCCGCAAGAATTTGTTTCCTAAACAAGAAAAAAACCTCAGCTTTACCTGAATGTAAGCATGTAACAATGGAAGTTCCGGAAAGCATCCGTTTACTTATCCGAAACTTCCTTTTTCTAATCCTGTAAATCGATAGATGCATGAAAAAAGAACGTATACGGTTTAAAAACAGCGAAGGAATCGAACTCGCTGCCTTTATCTACCATCCCCTGGATCGGCATCCCAGGTTTTTTGCCCTGTTTGCCCATTGCTTTACCTGCAGTAAGAACCTGAACGCGGTACAAACCATCTGCAACACCCTTTCGCAAATGGGCGTGGCCGTCATGAGCCTGGATTTTACTGGACTTGGAAGCAGCGAGGGGACCTTTGAAAACACCAATTTCTCCTCCAACATCAGTGACCTGATTGATGCCTCGACTTATTTGCAGGAGCGCTATCAGGCCCCGGCCCTGTTGATCGGGCACTCCTTTGGTGGGGCGGCCGCCATTTTTGCTGCCGGCTCCTTACCAACGGTCAAGGCATTGGTCACCATCGGAAGTCCTGCTGACCCCAAACACATTTCCCACCTTTTTGACGATCAGCTAGAGGCAATTGAAAAGCAGGGCGCTTCCCGGGTGAATATTGGCGGCAGGGGCTTTCGGATCCATAAGTCCTTTGTGGAAGATCTTCAGAAGAAGGACCTGGGTACATTTTTGGCACAACTCAAAAAACCTCTATTGATCCTGCACTCACCCCAAGACAGCGTTGTTGGCATACAGCATGCGGCACAGCTCTACGAGCGTGCGTTCCATCCCAAGAGTTTTGTTTCACTCGACGGTGCCGATCACCTGCTATCCAACACCGTTGATAGCGAGTACGTGGGTGAAATAATCAGCACCTGGGCAAAAAAATACATCCCGGCACCGGTGGTGCCCAACGATACCAAGGGCCACGAAGTAGCCGTTCGGCTAGCCGGGCAGGGGTATACCTCAGAGGTAAAGACCCCCTACCATCACCTGTTGGCGGATGAGCCGGAATCGGTCGGCGGCAATAATCTGGGCCCCACACCCTACGATTTACTCATGGCAGCCCTTGGCACCTGTACCGCCATGACCCTGCAGATGTATGCCCAACGGAAAAAATGGCCGTTAGAGGAAGTGAATGTCTACCTGGATCACGACAAAGTGCACCGAAACGATGGCGATCGTGTGGAAGACAAAAGCTCCAAAATTAGTCGCTTTACCCGAAATTTGCGCATTAGCGGGGATTTGGACGAGGAGCAACGACACCGCCTGCTGGAAATCGCCAACAAATGCCCGGTGCACCGGACCCTGGAAGATGACATCCTCATCGAAACCCGGTACAAATAAGTGGAACCAGATGCTCCTTTCCGAGCGGCATTGTCCAAAACGCAGGGCACCCGTGGTATACAGCCCGGTTGCCAGTAAAAAGCAGCCTTGCATGCAGCATGGATGACGATTACCCTCGATTTTCAGCATTTGATTGCTTAAAGTGACTGCTGTCACACACATCCAACTGAAAAAATGCTTACATTTAATGAAACATAAACCTGATAATCAACGCACTGCTACCATTTGTGGCAGTGTATACACCTTTTAAAAACCAAAAATCCTTTGTGCCATGAAAAAGAATATGGGAACCATCGATCGGGTATTGCGGACGCTAATCGCCATCGTCGCCCTCTACCTGTATTTCACAGGTGCGGTTTCGGCCACCCTGGGGCTTGTATTTATTGCCGTTGCCGTCATCTTTCTGCTAACCAGCCTGGTCAGCTTTTGTCCATTGTACACCCTCTTTGGAATAAAAACCTGTGCGGTCAAAGAAAATTAAATTAACCTGTTTCAATGAAGACCGAACTGCTTCGCCCAGAAGGGTGTCTACGGCATTCGGTAACTAGAAAGGCTGCCTCCAGATGGAAGGCAGCTTTTTTTTTATAAATCGGCATGCGTATTCTTACGAGGGTTCCAGCACCTTTTTAATGCGTTCGAGACAATCCTCCAAATGGAGTTTGCTCATCCGATCGTTGGTTCTGGGAATGGCTCGCTGGATCTGTAGTTGTAGCGTTTTCAAGCTGGCACGGGCAGCGGGCCGAATATCTGACTGAGAGGCGTTTAGCGAGGAAGCTACGCGCCCGCTTTCGTCTTCCGAAAGCAAATAGTCCAATCGCTCCAAATGCGCGCGCTGCAGGCTCCTGCGGTTGACATCGATCGGGGCTCCCTTCGCTAGTTCCGACCAGATGCCCTTACTCAGGTCATCCATCAGTTCAAGCAAGCCATAGGCGGCGTCTCCGTTGAGGGCCTCGTTTTCGATCACCCTACCAAGGCGACCCCATTCCAAGATTCCGTTGAGTGTAGTTACCTGTAACCTTCGAATCCGGTCTACTATCCCAAATTCCTGCGTCCTGCGGGTAATTGCTTCATCGGTCCACCAGTCCTGCGTGGTAAACAGCTCCTTCGCGAGAAAATCCATGGCTTCTTTTTGCCGGGCCCTGTCCACATGGGTATAGACGGCCTCCTCCTCCTGACCCGTTGCTTTGTAAACCTCATAAATCCCCCCGATATTGGTTCGCACGTGGCCCATGTACCGGCCAAATTGGGTCAAGACCTGACCGTACAGCTCCTCCAGGTCGCTGAAATCTTTAAACGGCTTGTCTTCCTCTGCCGTCCATTCGATGAGCTTAGGGACGATTCGTTTCAGGTTTTCGATACCATAGGCAGAGGCTTTCATGGCATCGTTACCCAGATCTTCGCTTTGGGTACTTGGATCGTACGGGTTGCCCTGCCGGCCGTATCGGTATACCGGATCTCCTTGTTTTTCGCGTATCCATTGGTCCAGAATCGCCTGTTCCTCTTCCGGGGTTTTGGCTTCCGGGATGAGCCGGTAGCCCCAGGCGATGGCATACTTGTCGTAGGGACCCACTTCCGGATACAGGTGAACCCCCTTGTCTTCGGGTTGGGCAATGTAGTTGAAACGGGCATAATCCATAATGGAAGGAGCAGTCCCGAATTCCCGGGTAAACGTTGCGGAACGCAGCGAATCTACCGGATAGGCAAAGGAAGAAGCAAAATTATGGGGCAGGCCAAGCGTGTGTCCAACTTCGTGGGCCGACACAAAACGGATCAACCTACCCATCACTTCGTCTTTGAATGCGACACCACGTGCATCGGGATTGATGGCCGCGGTTTGGACAAAAAACCAATTGCGCAACAGGTTCATCACATTGTGGTACCAGCCGATATCTGATTCGATGATTTCACCGGAACGCGGATCCGAGACGTGCGGACCGTAGGCATTTTGAATATCGGAAGCAAAATAGCGGATCACGGAGTACCGGGCGTCCTCTGGATGCCACTCGGGATCTTCCTCCGGGCTGGGGGCATCTTTTGCCACGATTGCGTTTTTAAAACCGGCCGCTTCAAAGGCCGCATTCCAATCCTCCACACCGGCTTTCAGGTACGGTACCCATTTTTTCGGCGTAGCCGGGTCGATGTAATAGACAATTTGCTTTTTGGGTTCTACCAATTCCCCTGCTTTGAATTTCTCCAGATCTTCCTCTTTTACTTCGAGCCGCCAACGGTCCAGATAGGTACGCCTTGCTGCTTTTTGAGCATCCAAACCATAATCGGTCACCCGCGTACTGAACCATCCGACCCGTTGGTCTGCCAATCGCTGCATCATGGGTTCTTCCGGCAACAGCACCATGCTACTATTCATCTCGACCGTGATCAAGCCCGTGCTGGCATTGGAAGGAGGTGCGGCGGCAGCGTATGTGAGCACATACCGGGCCTCAATGTTCATAGGAAAGGAACGGATGGTATCGATGTAGGAACGATCGGTGTCCAGCCGGGAGACCTTGTATTGCGTGCGACGACTTTTTTGCAAACCCAGAGCGGGAACGTCTTTGGAAAAAAGATCCGTGACTTCAATGACCCATCCTTTTCCGTCTTTCCCTTTTGACTTGATATCAAAGCGGTATAAAATTGGCTCCAGATTGGAATTCCTTACGGCATCGTAAATGGGGAGGGAGTCGGAAGCGGTATTGGAATAGGAAACTACCCGAAGTAGCAGGTTGTTGTCCTTTTTGTCCCACCGCAGCATTTGGGTATTGGTGCGCTCTCCACCGTACCCAATACCGGAGGCCGTTTTTGCAATGGTGGTGACCATGAGCATTTCCCGGCCTAGCATTTCCTCCGGAATCTCGTAAAAATAGTCCTCGTCCACCAAATGCACATCGAAAAGGCCTTTTCGACTCTGCGCACCTTCTTTGATCACTTCCTGATAAGGTTTCAAGCCATCTTTGGACACTTCCTTTTTCGGGGCTTCCTTGTCTTCGGCTTGCGCGGCCTTCTCTTTGGGATAGGTCCGCTTCCTCCGCTGTGCTTCTGCATCGGTGACAACTATCAGGTTGAAAACAACACTTACTAATAAGAGCAGCAAGGGACCTGCTTTCCGAAGAGAATTGCTATTCTTCATTTCATTGGATTTAGTGGAAAGACGAAATTAATCGATTATTTTTAAATCCTTCCCCAATCCGGAATGGAATTCTACCATTAAAATAAGACCTTCCTTTTTCAAACCATCCCAGGACTGGGTCGTTTAAAAAGACATACATGTTCGAAAATGAAATTATTATTGTTGGCGGCGGCTTGTCCGGATTGACAGCCGCCTATTTGTTGGCCAGGCAGGGGCAAAACGTATTGGTGATTGAAAAAAAAGCCTATCCCTTTCATCGGGTTTGCGGAGAATACGTGTCCAACGAAGTAAAAGACTTCCTGATTCGGGAGGACTTGTTTCCTTATGCATACGAGCCGCCCCACATTGATCAATTCAGACTCAGCGCCGTCAATGGCATGCATGCAGACTTCCCGCTTGACCTGGGAGGGTTTGGCATCAGCAGGTACGTACTGGATTACCATTTTTACCAAAAATGCCTGGAGCAGGGCGTGCGCTTTCTACAAAAAACCCAGGTTACCGACATTCGGCACCTGCCCGATAAGCGGCACTTTCTGGTTCAAACCGATGATGGCGCTTCCCTACCGGCAGCATTTGTGCTGGGGGCCTACGGCAAGCGATCCAAGATCGATAAAAAACTGAACCGAAGTTTCATCCGAAAAAGAAGCCCGTATATCGGCATCAAATACCACGTGCAGATCGAAGGCATGGACGAGCGAACGGTAGCCTTGCACAATTACAAAGGTGGCTACCTGGGCATTAATAAAGTCGAGAACGGTCACTTCAACCTTTGTTACCTGGGGAGTCGGGAACAATTAAAAACCGCCGGCAGTATTGGTGCCATGGAGGAACGGTACCTGTGCGAAAATCCTCACATACGGGAAATTTTTGAAAAGGCTCATTTTTTATGGGAAAGACCAGAAGTGATCAATGAGATCAGCTTTGCCACCAAAAAACCGGTAGAAAACCAGATCCTGATGCTGGGGGACGCAGCGGGAATGATTACTCCTCTCTGTGGCAACGGCATGGCCATCGCCATTCATACCGCAAAACTGGTCGCCGACGCCTTCCGGGAAAACCAGCGTCTGGAGGAAATTCAGGAGGCCTATCAGAAAAATTGGAACCGGTATTTTCAGGGCCGACTGATGCTTGGAAGACAAATCCAACAGCTTTTTGGAGCTCCATTCGTTTCTTCCCTCGCGGTCAACCTACTGAAAAACTCCGCCTACGTTTCCCGGCTGCTTATCCGGCAAACCCACGGAGCACCCATTCAATAAACCGTTCCCAACGGCAGGCCAGCTGCGCCTGGGAACGGTTTTTTTCGTTTATCAAGACATTAGAAACGAATGGATACGCCGCCCAGGTAATTGGTACCGGCCATGGGGTAATAGAAGTTTTCGGTAACCAATTTCCGATTGGTATTTCCTTCCGAGGGGACAAAATAGCTAAAAGTATAGCCATTGGGCTCGTATAGCTCGTTAAACAGGTTATTTACCTTAAGGGAAAATACCATTTCCCTTACAAAACCCGGGGACCAGCTATAGGACAGGCGCAGGTCTGTGGTCCAAAAGGGATCGAGACTTCGGTTTTCTTGTTGGGTATTGTCCAGGTATTGCCGCCCTACGTATTTGTTGAGCAAGCTGATTTCCAGGTCTTTCACAGGTCGGAAATCCACCAGGGCAGCCCCCACAAAACTTGGCGAGAAGGCGATGTCGGTATCCTGGTAGCCGATCGCTTCCTGCCCTGCAAATTCCCAATTTTCGTCATAAATGTCGTTATACTCGGTAAAGGCATCGATCTTGTTTCTACTGAATGCCAGGTTTCCTCCAATCGTCCAGCGGGAATCCAGCTGCCAGGCTCCATCCAATTCAATACCTGCCCGGTAGCTGCTACCGACATTTTCGCGAATATAGGCGCCCACATCGTTTAGCTGGCCCGTAAGTACCAATTGGTCTTGATACCCCATGTAGTAGAGATTCGCGCTGTATTGGTACCGGTTTTGGCTCACGCGGATTCCCGCTTCGATATTGTTGAGAGTTTCTGGCCGTGGGATTTCGGTGAGCGGCGAATCGGTGAAATCCCTGCGCACGGGCTCCCGATTAGCTACAGCGTAGGAGGCATACCAGGTTTTTCCCTGTCCCGCTTCGAAGGACAGCCCGATTTTGGGATTAAAGAAGTTGTAATTTTGGCTCCCCGTAATCGTCCGGAGGTCGTTGTTAATACCGTCGAAGCGGTAGTAGACGTTCCTCCATTGGAAGTCACCGAAGAGATATAAGCGCTCCAATACCTCGTAAGTAGTTTTGAGGTACACATTTCGATCGTCCTTTACGGCCACGTTGTCGTAGTAGCGGTCTCGAATATCCGTATCGGCGCTGACGCCCATCCAGATGATTTCTCCAAAGTGATCGCCATCGTAGCGGTTCGCCCCACCGCCCAGAATTGCATCGAGGCGTCCGTTTCGCGACACGTAATTCAGGGAAAAAACGGCTCCGAAAAAGTCATTGTCCAGCCATCTCCTGCGGATAATATCGGTTTGGCTGATCACTTCGCTACCGATAACGATCGGTTCTATCCCATAATTGCTCAGAAGATTATCCTCCGGTCTGAATTGTTCGTAATAGCCTTGACCCTGCGTGTAATGAAGGGCAGCATTGGCCTTTAGGTTGGCTCCCCATGTTCCCGCATAGATAAACTGGTAATGATCTTGCTGGTAGTTGTCGGTTTCGTTTTCGTAGGTATAGCTGTTATAGGTACGGTTGGACGCAAGCAAGCTTTCCGGAACTCCGTTCCAGGCCTGATAGGTCTGTTCTGCACCGGAAAAGATATTGACTTTTACCACGTGGTCTTTCCCGTAATATCCGCCCGATACAAAATAAGACCTCAAATCCGAAAATGCCCGGTCGACATAGCCATCAGAACTAATTCGGGACAGCCGGGCATCTACGGCCCAGCGATCGTCAATCAATCCGGTACCTGCCTTCACGGTATGCTTTCGTGTGGCAAATGAACCGACCGAATGATCCGTCTCGGCATACGCTTCCTCTCGTTTGGTATCCGTTTGAATATTGAGGCTGGCGCCAAATGTGGCGGCCCCGTTGGTGGAGGTACCTACTCCTCGTTGAATTTGAATGTTTTCCACAGAGGAAGCAAAATCGGGCATGTTTACCCAAAAGACACCGTGAGACTCCGCATCGTTCAATGGGATACCATTTACTGTCACGTTGATCCGTGTTTGGTCGGTACCGCGGATACGCAGGCCGGTATAGCCCACGCCCGCACCCGCGTCGGAATGCGTGACCATCGAGGGGGTGTAATTTAAAAGTAATGGCAAATCCTGCCCAAGGTTGTTTTTGGAAAGATCCGATTTGTCAATGACTTGAAAGGTGGTAGGGGTGGTCGCTGACGCCCGGGTTCCATTGACGATGAAGGCTTCGGTGGTCAAGGTGGCAGGAGTGAGGCGAATTTGCAGGGGCGATTCCTGAGGTAGTCGAACCGGGTAGGCTCCGGAACGGTACCCTACATACGAAACCACTACTTTCCACTCACCGGACGCCAGATCCCTTAATTCAAATTTTCCTTCCCGGTCGGAGACCGTGCCTCTTTTTGTACCTTCGAGGGTGATAGTGGCGCCGGGGAGCGGAATTCCGGCTTCAGCGTCCTGAACAATACCCTGAATGCGGTGTTGGGACAAAGCCCATTGGGACCAAAGCATAACTGCCAGGGTCAGATACATGCGAATCATAACAATTCATTTGTTCGGTTAAACATCAAAGGAATAAAGGGGTATTCCTTTTTTCATTGTTTACCCAATAGCAGTACGTACGATTAGCTATTTCTCATTTCCCTTCGCCGGCACTACCCGGATCAGGTAATATGGGTATGATCTCAGCCCGGTATATTGGGGCACCCCTAATGATCTTGATGCAAATGTAATGGGTAGAAATGGCAATGCCAAATCGGAAAGTCTCTTGCTTACCCCCTTCCCAAAACTCTTAAATGACGGACATGCGAACGAAATGCCCAGCGCAACTTCTGGTGTTCCAGGTAAGTAACGTTGTATTCCTTGCAGGCCTGCTTGAGTATCTTACTAATAGCAGGATAGTGAATGTGCGAAATCTTTGGAAAAAGGTGGTGTTCTACCTGATAATTCAAGCCTCCCAAAAACCAGGTCAGTAAGGTATAGCCCGTTGCAAAATTAGCGGTCGTGCGTATCTGGTGAATCATCCATTCGTCTTCCATGCTGTTGTTTTCCGGCGAAGGGAGGGGAAAAGCCGTCTCTTCCAGGCTGTGGGCCAGCTGAAACACCAAGGTAAGCAGCAGTCCGGCAAACAAGCTGTATACGATAAACCCAATCAGCCAGGAAGACCAGCCTAGCGTGTAGATGGGAATGGCCACAAATAATACCAAATGAATGGCCTTGAAGCCCCAAAAACTGATATGGTCCGAAAGCTTCATCTTCTGAATGGGAACCATGCCCACCTTTTTGGTTACGTATTTTTTATAATCCGTAAAAAACACCCAATACAGGTACAGCAGGGAGTAGGTGAAAATAAAATAGTAGTGTTGAAATTGATGAATCTTAAACTTCTTTTGGCTGGGAGAGAGCCGCAGAAAGGGACGGGCATTCAGGTCATCGTCCACTCCCTCCACGTTGGTAAAGGAATGATGCACCACGTTGTGTTTGGTTTTCCACATAAACACATTGGCCCCCAGGAAATTGATGGAAAGACCTGCCAGCCTGTTGACCCAAGGCCGGTCACTGAAACTGCCGTGTGCACCATCGTGCATCACATTAAATCCGATAAACGCGGTCAACGCACCCAATAGCAAGCATTCTATCAGGGCTATCGCCCAATAGGGCGTAAAAAAAACCAAGTGAAAATAAATCAAAATAAAGGAGAGCACCATGATGCCGGCCTTGACGTAAAGGGGCCTGCTGCCCGATCGGGTGAGCTTTCCCTCCCGAAAATAGTCGCTCACCCTTCGCTTCACTTCCTGGTGAAAATTTAGGGTAGGCTTGGAAAATTTTGGCGTAGCCATACAATAGTCATTTAATAGGTGAATAGTAATATGCGTGACTGGGGAGGGGGTGGCTTTGTATTTCAGAAAAATAGCCGATTAAGGATAGTCGTCGTCATACCGTAGCGTAAGGTACGACAAGTAATCGGAACTATCAATTAAACTCGACAGAATTAATCAAATGCATCATGTCCGTTTTGATATACTCAATGACCGGCGCCAGGGAGTCGTTCTTAACGGCTGTCTTAAAATACAGCGCGCCCCGCAAAAAATGTGCGGTGGAATCCGTTACAAAAAACTGAAACTGGGTAGGAACTTCGCCGCTGAGCTCGGCCACCAGCCCGGTATACCCGGTAGGGGTCCGGACGACGCTCTCGTCGATTCCATAAGCCTTGATCTGATGCTTAAAGGTCAGCGTAAGGGCATCGTCCAGATAGGATTTGAGGTTTTGCCGACCGCCGGTTATCGGCTTGTAGGTCAGGTGCACCCGCGCACCAAGAGAGGTATAATGCAGGTTGATCCAGTTTTTTTCTGCCATGTTAAAGGAATCCGGCTCCACCTGCAGGTGCGTGGAATGCTGAAAGGTATACGGAAGATCCATCTCCAATGCTTCAAATTCTCGCTCCGGAAGATCGATTCGGTTGTATCCCATCGGCTTTGGGACGTAGGTCTTCGAACAGGAACCTAGCAGCAAAAGCAGGAGAATGCCTATCATCGCAGGATATGCAGCAAGCCCCCCCGATCCTTGTCTTTCCCGAATCATCATTCCCTTACCCAGGTCACTTTTTCTGAGATGGGTTTCCGCTTGCCTTCCGGCCAGCGATCGGAGGCTGGTTTGGCCACGTAGAAAAAACCCATGAGCATGTCGGCTTCTTCCAGACCAAAAAAGGGCTTGGCTTCTGGCCAAAAGGTAGGTCCACCGGTGCCCCAATAGGCAGCGAGACCATGAGCACTTGCCGTCAGGTACATGTTTTGCACCGCCATGGAAACGGCTGCAATTTCCTCCATTTCTGGCAGGTTCGCCCGGAGGTCTCGTTTCATTCCGATAGCAATGATATGGGAGGCTTTTAGCGGGTTTTCTTTCAGTTTTGTATAGGTAGCTTCGATAAACTTTCCGGTTTTCTCGCTTCGCTCCTTGTACAGAGCGGATTGAAAATCGGCCAGTCGCTGCAGTCCTTTTCCTGAAAACACTACAAACCTCCAGGGCTCGGTCAATTTATGGGTGGGTGCCCAATTGGCATTTTCGAGCATTTCCAGGACGATGTGATCTTCCACCGGATCGTTTTCTTTAAACTGGGCCACAAACTGCGACCTGCGGTTCCGGAGGATCTTGTTGACTTCTTCTGTATTAAATACGGGTCGGTTATTCATGTTTTTGCTAGTATTTTAATCCAACCTTTATTCCGCCGTAAAAGTTTCTTGGCGCAGCCGGTTGAAAATACCTGCCGCCAAACGGGTTGAGATCGTTGCCCAGGCTGTAACTGGCGTTCCCCAGATTTTCTACTCCGGCAAACACTTCCAAATCCAGGGTAGTTCCTGCACTACCTCTCCAGCCAAGCCGGGTATTCAATAGGTGGTAATCCTCCTGATAGACGGTATTGGCATCGTTTAGTGGGGTATCGTCCACAAATTGATGGGTGAAGTTCAGGTAGAAACCCGGCCTTGTTCGCAGGTCCAATTGATTTACGACGGTATGTGGCGCCACACCGGTGAGATCATTTCCGGAAAAATCGTTTTCGCCCTTTTGAAAATCAGCAAAGGTGAAAAAATGGCCGGTATAGGTATGCGTTATTTTTAATTCCTGAATAAACGACAGTTGATTTCGGATCAACGCATAATCCACCAGGGCTTCAACGCCCTTTTGATCGGTCGCTCCGGCATTTCTGAAAAGAACGACTCCATCCGGATTGGTAAAGGTGGTGATGGTCTCGTCCAGCTTGAAGTAAAAGGCCGACGCATCCACATTCACCCGCCCCTGCCGAAAACTGGAACGGTAGCCAACCTCGTAATTGATCCCTTTTTCTGCCTCCAGGTCCAAATTAATGGTTCCTTCATTGGTCCGTACCTCGTCGATGGTGGGAGGTGAAAAGCCCGAACTGATGCTCCCATGAACCGCAGATCGCTCATTCAGCCTGGCAGCCAGAGCTACTCTGGGTACAATCACCGGGTCAAAGGTGCGCCTGGCCTGGGAAGGCAGCCTCCGGATGGCATCAATGTTTCTTGCAATGTCAAAGCTGGAAAAATTTTCACTCAAGCCCAGCGTCAACAAAAATCGTTCGGACAATTCGGCTTCCAATTGCTGAAATAGAAATGCCGTCCGGGTAAGCAGCTGATCGCTGAACCGAATCGTGTCCGCCTGTCCTCCCCGGTTACCGAAGTTTTGCGCAGCTGTAGTTGAAAACTGGTATTCCCCACCTCCGATGAGGCGTACCGGAATGCTCCCCCAGGTACCATCGTAGGTAAAACTCGTCCTCCCGCCGTAGCTAAACTGGGTTTCCTTTTTATAGTCCAGGTTAAAGGGATTTTCGAACGCTACGGTATTGATATAGACGGAGGTTTTATTGCTGAATTTGGGGTGAAATTGGTAATCGTACGAAAGCACTCCGTACATGGACTGCTGGTCAATGGAGGCATTCTGTGCGGCGGATCCGGGTCTCGCCTGCCGGGGATTTTCGGCCACCTGACTCGCGGTGAGGGCACCGGGAAGCTCGTAAAACAGATCGGAGTACAACAGCTGAGTGGTGATTAGCTGCTTCTCCGAAGGCTTAAAATGCCCGGTAAGCTGCACTACCTCCCGGTCCATGGCCGTGTGATCCCGATATCCATCGGCTTTTTGCCGGACATAGGAAACCTTGATACCGCCTTCTTCCATTTGCTGGCTGAGACCGAAACGATACCGAGTCATACCAAAATCCCCGAAGGAAAGATCCGTGCTGATCCTGTTTTCCGTGATTTCGGGACTGCTGGTAAAGCTGATCACCCCGCCGTTTCCTGCGCCATAGATACTTCCCGCAGGGCCCTTGATGATTTCGGTATTTTGCAGATTGGCTACATCCAGCATGTTGAGCGGAGTGGTTCCATCGGCGGCGGTAAACGGAATTCCGTTCCAATACACTTTTACGTTCCGCACACCAAATGGTGCACGCAAGGAACTCCCCCGAATTGAGATGCGGTAACTGGCAGGCGCCCGCTCTTCTACCCGAATGCCCGGCTTTGTATTGAATGCATGTACCACGGAAGTCTCGTTGAAGCGAAATAAATCCGCCTCGGACACCCTGACGATTCCCGCTGCCTGCTCCAAAAGCGGGCGTTCCGTATCAAAGGAACTAACCACCACCTCTGACAAGGCATTTGCCGCAGGCTGTAGGGAAACGACCAATGTACCCGATACCGGCACAAGCAATTCCTGGGGTTCGTAGGCCACATGAGAAAAGCGAATTTCAGTTGCTTGCTCCAGCGATACGTTGACTCGCCCGTTTTCATCGGCGACAACGGGAGACAGGCCGTTCGCTTTCAATGAAACGAAGGGAACGGCTTCTCCGGACTGTGCATCAAGTACCTGAATACGTGTCTGTGCAAGGGTGATAAACGGAAGGAATACTACGAGTAGTAACAGTAGGTTTCGAAACATGCGTTTGGGATACGGATAAATAATAAGATTAGGGCACAAAATTAATTGATTTTTACCGGATTTAACCACCGGTAAAAAAAACCTGTGGCAGGTAATCAAAAAATCAATAACTTGTTCCTCTTAACACAACCAATCGATAAACGATTATGGATAGAAGATCAGCCATGAAGCAATTGGCTATTCTGACCGGCGGTGCGGTACTCATGCCCGCCTGCGACTTCGGCCAGGAATCCGTCTTGCAAGCCTATCAAAACCTAAGGATAAGCACTTCTCAAAAAGAATTGCTGACCCAAGTCATCGCAACGGTATTCCCCGGTAACGTTCTGAAATCGGGGCCTGACTTGCAGCTTCAGGATTTCGTCCTTGTCATGTGCAACGATTGCCTGGATACCGGGCAACAGGAAGCCTTTGTCTCCGGCTTGCAGCAATGGGAGTCCTTTTCGAAGAGTCAATTCGGCAAGAAATTTTCGCAAATGAATCCAACGGAAGCCGAAGCCTGCCTGCGGTCTACTTTGGCACTGGACGGGGAAAGCGAGGAACAAAAGACAGCCACCGCATTTATCCGTACGGTCAAACGCTTTGCCCTTCAGGGCTACCTGAACTCCGAGTACTTTATGACGGAAATAAAACCGTACGAGTTGGTTCCGGCTCGCTTCTATGGAAGCAAAAAAATTGAAAACGCATAAAAAAAGCAGGCCATGGCGAATTTGAACATAAAGAGTAAACAAGACAATAGCTACGATGCGATTGTCATCGGTTCGGGTATGAGTGGGGGATGGGCCGCAAAAGAACTTTGCGAAAAAGGCCTCAAGACCCTGGTGCTTGAACGAGGGCGAGAGGTAAAACACGTACAGGATTACCCGACCACCAATAAAATGCCCTGGGAATTTGAACACCGCGGGGCCATTCCCGAAGAAATCAAAAAGGAAAATCCGGTGGTGAGCCGCTGTTATGCCTTTCGGGAAGACGCACAGCATTTTTTCGTCAAGGACAAAGAGCACCCCTATGTGCAGGAAAAACCCTTTGACTGGATCCGAGGCTACCAAACGGGCGGCAAATCCCTGCTCTGGGCCAGACAGGTACAGCGGTGGAGTGATTTTGATTTTGAGGGACCGGCCAGAGATGGATTTGCCGTAGACTGGCCCATTCGTTACAAGGACCTTGCCCCCTGGTATAGCCATGTGGAAAAGTTTATCGGTGTGTCCGGCAACAAGGATGGACGCGATAACCTGCCGGATGGGGAGTTTTTACCTCCTTTCGAACTAACGGCAGGTGAATTGTATTTTAAAGACTTCCTTCGAAAGAACTACCCCGAACGAGAAATAATTGTGGCGCGCTGCGCCCACATCACCGGCAATGCCGAATATTATGCCAAACAAGGCAGAACGCTTTGTCAAAATCGCACCCTATGCCAGCGAGGCTGTCCCTTTGGTGGCTATTTTAGCAGCAACTCCTCCACCCTCCCCTGGGCGGCAAAAACGGGAAACCTGAGCATGCAACACCGTGCCGTGGTGCATTCCATCATTTACGACGAAGCCAAAGGCAAAGCTACGGGTGTACGGGTAATCGACGCGAACACCAACGAAACCACGGAATACTATGCAAAATTGATTTTTGTCAATGCCAGCGCACTCAATACCAATCTGATCCTGTTGAACTCCACCTCAAGTCGCTTCCCTCAGGGTTTGGGCAATGACAGCGGGGTATTGGGTAAGTACGTCGCTTTTCATAATTACCGGGCAGGTATTTCCGCGGAATTTGACGGGCTGAAAGAATACATCACCGAAGGTAGACGTCCCACATCCGGATACTTCCCCCGCTTTCGAAACGTTTACAAGCAGGAAACCGATTTTCTAAGGGGCTATGCCGCCGGATTCAGCGCGAGTCGAAGCATGGTTAACGATTACTCCGGCATTGGAGAAGAACTGGAACAGGCCATGACCCGTGAAGAATACGGCCCCTGGCGCGTGGGTTCGCACATGATGGGCGAGACCATTCCCAAGGAAGCGAGCCAGGTCAGCCTGGACCCGGACAAAAAAGACGCCTGGGGCATTCCGCAGTTGCGGGTATCCCTGGACTACGATGCCAACGATGAAGCCATGATCAAGGATTACCTGGAGCAAATGACCGAGATGTTTGAAGCCGCAGGATTTACCAATATCCGGACACGGGATGATAAGCGGGCACCTGGTCTGGATATCCATGAAATGGGAGGCGCCCGTATGGGTAAAGACCCCGAGACTTCCGTGCTGAACGAATGGAACCAGATTCATGCCTGCCCGAACGTCTACGTGACCGACGGTGCCTGTATGACATCCACCAGCACACAAAATCCTTCCCTGACCTATATGGCCTTTGCCGCCCGGGCGGTGGACCATGCGGTGAAGAATATGGGCTGATTGGAACCGACCTCAAAAAATGCATCGCCAGCGGTACACCCATACACCGCTGGCTTTTTGCGTTTTCAGCGGGTCCTATGAAAAAAATTCGGCCGGAATAAACCCAGCGTCGGCCCTACAGTTTTATATCCGCCCCCTTTTAATTACCTTCGTTTTTTCATCAACCAACCGACGACACATGGAACTATCCGGAAAAATCATACAGGCACTGGACGAGCAATCGGGTACCGGAAGAAACGGCACCTGGAGAAAACGTGACTATATCCTGGAAACCCCCGGCCAATACCCGAAAAAAGTTTGCCTAACCGTTTGGGGAGATAAGATCGATCAATTTAATATCCAGGCAGGACAGGAAATTACAGCCAGTATCGAAGTAGAAAGCCGGGAATACAACGGCCGTTGGTACACGGATGTCAAGATTTGGCGGGTAAACAATGCAGACAACGGTACAAGCGGAGGCGCCGCCGGAAACCAAAAACAAGACCTGCCCGATGTCAGTACCTTTTCTGATGAAAGTGAAGGCGATATTTTGCCATTTTAATCCTGCCAAAAAACAAGCCTTGAAGCCGGCGGCAGGTTCCTTTGCCGCAGGCCTTGCTTCAGAGGGTTTTTGCCTACATCCCGGAGAATTCCACCATTCGTTTACGAAAGACTTTTTTTGGTTGGCAGCGGGCAGAAGAAATGGGGTTGCAGGGAAGGTACATCTCCAGGAGCGTTTTGTTTTCGTTGATCGACAGTTCCGCCCGGGACTCTGGGTAAAGGTTTACCGGGCTTAACCTGTCTAACGCTCCGTACAGGAGTTGCCCCACATGGAGCCTGCGATCCGTTTCCTGCAGTAGGAGTCGACTTCCCTCCAATTGATAGGTCCCTTCCACAAAGAAGCGGTAGCCCAATAGTCGATCCAGCCCGGGTTCCCGGTACCCCATAAAACGGGTGTAGGCGCCGTTGTCAAAGAAGGTAAAGGCTTCTACCTGAACCAGGGGAAATCCAGTATGGTTGATGTCGTAGACTTCTTCCCAGGTACCTTTAAGTGTTTCAGGAAGTAGGAGCTGCTCCGTATCGGTACATCCAATAAGGGTTAAGAAAACTACGGTTAACAGATAGGAACGAAGCGATTTCATTTGCAGGGGGCGCTGCCTTCTTTATTGTTTATACGTAGTGACCCCTACAAATGTCCTGATTTCCAATCATTAATTTTTATAGCCGAAAACCATTCCTTGATTCTTCCGGAATACCTGCCCTAGTCCCGCATTTTGGACCAATAATGAAATCCAGCCCTCTTCGGAAAAGGTCTTTATTCATAAAAATGGTTGTCGATTCGGAAGGTGAAAGTACTTCGGCACGTTCCATGACAGGGTTTTCCCCATTGCCTCAAATAGGTGCTGGGAGGCCGATACCGGTATGCGATAACCGGGGCTGGCGCTTCTCCAGGTGGAAAGGCAACCTGGCAGGAACCTATCTGAACGGAAGCAAAGCGGCTAAAAAATTCGATTTTTTTTCTTACATTTAATCTCAACCCCCTAAAAATCAGCACTTATGAAATTTCTTATCCTTGTTTTCCTGGCCGTTTTCCCCTGCCTGTCCGGGCACTCGCAGGAAAGCGGTACCCAGGCTCCGATTATCTTTATTTACGATGCCAGCGGCTCCATGTGGGGCCAGCTTGCGGGAAAAACCAAAATGGAAATCGCTTCTGAGGTATTGACCAACGCCGTAAATGACCTTCCCGAAAACCAGCAAATCGGCCTGGTGGCATACGGACACCGAAATAAGGGAGATTGCAGGGATGTGGAGTTTCTGGTAGATGCGAGCGAAGGAACGAAACCGGAATTCATCGCCGCATTGCACTCGATCAAACCCTTGGGAATGACTCCGTTGGCCTATGCTGCTTCCCTGGTAATCGATCGTTTAAGGAAAGCAAAAACCAAGGCCACCGTCATCCTGGTAACCGACGGGATTGAATCCTGTGACGGCGACATTTGTAGCCTTGTAACGGAAGCCAAAAGCGAAGGGATTGATTTTCGTTTACATATCATCGGGTTTGGCCTGGTCGAAGAAGACACCGAGCCGTTGAAATGTGCTGCCAAGGCCGGTGAAGGGCGGTATTTTCCGGCATCGGATGCCGCAGACCTGGGGGCAGTCTTGAATGTGGCCACTGCCTCCACCGTTGACCAACCAAAAAATAACGTTTCGGTATCTACGCTAAAGAACGGGAAACCCATTGATGCACTGGTAGAAGCCTATGATATCGTTGCAAAGCGAGATCCCATACGTGCCCGTACCTACGGCGATATGGCCTATTTCTATTTGCCGCCGAGCACGTACAATTTTGAGGTGAGGCCGCTCGAAGGCAGTGATATGAAAACCCTCACCGTTTCCGGAATAAAAAGTAGGGAAGACAGCCTGGTGCATGAAGAAATCAGTTTTGATGGCGGTAAATTCGGGGTTTCTATCACCAATAACGGAACCTACTGGGATGCCATGGTAAAAGCGATTGATCAAACCGGACAGGTCGTCGCCTCTGTTCGAACCTATGAATCCACCAAAGAAATGGAGGTAAACCCCGGTTTGTACAAGATCACCGTTCAGGCTCTCGCCATGAACGGCTTGGATACCTATGCTGAGTTGGAAAACATTGCCATTGACGCAGGAAGCACGACGCCCGTCAGCTACGACTTTCAAACAGGAACCGCCTTTATCGATGCCCGGGTGGGAGACAAGTCCATTGATAGCATCGTAACGATCACGGAAGCCTCCTCTGGCAAAAATGTTGCCGGTGGACGCACCTACGATCGGGGCAGGGAGTTTCTACTAAACCCAGGTACATACAGGGTAAAAGTCGCTCCGATCGGCGCATACAAGGATCGGCAACCCCAGACCCTTACCCTCGAGGTGAAGCAATCGGAAAAACTAGTCGAAACCCTAACGTTCTAATCATGAAAAAGCTACTAAAACCCGCCAGTCTTCTGTTTAACATCCTTTGTTTACTGGTGTTTTTTTTAACGGGGGTGTTTTTTGCGGGATGGATCGAAGCCGGAAAAAACCAGGGATTGGCCGCCGGAGCGATTGTTTTGGGGTGGGGAGTCTTGTTTGCAGGGTTGGCCTTTATCGTCTCGTTTTTTCTCACCTACCACCTGGTTCACAAAAAGATCGTGATCGGAAACTGGGTGCTGTTGGGCTGCCTGCTTTTGGGGTACGGCATTACCTACTACCGGTACCAGCAACGACAAGAAATCCGGGAAGAGGAAAGCGGACCTTACCGGGAAAAACCTACTGTTCCTATCCAAAAGCCCGATCAGCAGGGCATGCTGATCTCGTTGGTAAGCAATATGTCGGCCAGCCATTTCCAAAATACCGATCCTGGCATGGGGTTTTTTAGCCCCAATATCTTTGACAAGCCCACTCTTTATTTCTACAACCGCCCGAATTTGGAAAAATCCATTCTAGAGCATGCCCCCCAGGATAGCGTGACCTTCATTAAAAATGAATACAACCAGTTTGAAATTGCGACAGCCCCACCCTGGCTGGTTCCGGAAATCCTGAAAATGGACTACGATATCCTTTATTTTAAAATCAAGAGTGTTACCGAAGAATTCGTGGAAGTGATTGTAAATGCACAAACCGGGCAAACCGCGTACCTGAGCAAACAGGCGGGAAAGGTGATGTACTGGCCGGAATTTTTGCTCCGGGTAAATTCGGTGGAATTGCTGCCGGATACGGGAGAAAAAGTAAAAACGCGAGCCTTACCGACCTCAAGCGACGTCCAAACCACTTACGCGTTTTTAAGGCCGGTGAAAATACAGGCAGATTGGGCTCAGGTAATCTTGCTAAACCAGGATCTTCAGGAAGTAGGCAGGGGCTGGATACGGTGGCGAAGGGAGGGTCATTTGCTCATTCGGTTTAATCTGCTCAGCTAGTATTTGCCCCCGGTTAGTGAAGTAGAAATAAAATGGATGCCGCCCCAGGGCATCCTGAATAGTTCGAATTTCCGGGGCAAAAATCGTTCTGGAATAATAAAAAATACCGACATTGGGTTTTTACGCTGGCAAGGCGGTAAAAAATTCAGGAGTAATGAATCGGAAATTGAAATGCAAGCAAGCCGGAGATTTGTACCGGGAAAGGGGTTCGAATCGTTTTCCTGGCATTATTGCAGGAAATGACCTATCAGGAAATCTCAACCAACCATCAAGTTTGGCTTTCAGATGAACCCTATTGCGGTCTGGCAGGGAACGATTATAGGGGCTTTGGGTGGTGCCAGCGCAGGACGGATGAGTCGGTTGGAGGAGGTTTCCCGTCAGGAGTACCCGAAATACCGCCCTTACAGTCGGGCAGTGAAATGGCTGCAGGAAAACGCCAACCCCAGACATCCCGGGAAGCGGCGCTCCAAGATAGGCATCGCGAGTCATACCAATTAATCAGCCGACAGGATCCGGTTGATCTGTAGGCATTCTGATAAAATACGGTTGAAAAACAAATGATGGAAATCTGTCAAAAGAACTTTGGAAACTAAAGCAAGCATGAAAATCCGATTCCTACTGGTTATTTTATTTGTATACGTTCAGGCCTTTGCGCAGGGCAGTTATTCCCATCAACCCCGCATAGAAAGCCGGGCTGTGGCCGAATTGCATGAAGGGCACCTGATCTTTAAGGATCTAAATAAAAACAATCGACTGGACCCCTATGAGGACTGGCGACTGCCGGTAGAACAGCGGATCGAAAACCTGCTGAGCCAAATGCACCTGGATGAAAAGGTAGGCATGCTACTGATCAACACCCTGAATGCCGCGCCGTATGGTCGCATGGACGAGCGGGCCGTGCAGTTCGTCGAAGATGAAAAGATGACCCGTTTTGTTTTTAGAAATGCGTTGAAAAACAATCCTGTTCGAACCGGTGGGAGCACTGGTTTTGGAGGAGCGGAGATCACTCCCTTTGAAGCTGCGCAATTTACCAATTCCATTCAGGAACTGGCTGAAAACACCAGGCTCGGCATACCCGTGGTGTTCAAATCCAATGCACGGAACCATGTAGATTTTAATGCCAGGGCCGGGATCAATGTTTCCGCAGGCGCTTTTTCGGCCTGGCCAAAGGAAAGCGGTCTGGCTGCCACCCGGGATATGAAACTGATTGCTGAATTTGCCCAAATCATGGCCAAAGAATGGACTGCCGTTGGTCTGCGTGGCATGTACGGGTACATGGCTGACCTGTCCACAGAACCCCGTTGGTACCGTGTACACGAAACGTTTACCGAGGACAGCAAGCTGGCTTCTGACATCATCACTACACTGGTCAAAAACCTTCAGGGCCCATCACTCGGTACCAACAGCGTGGCGCTGACAATCAAGCACTTTCCCGGGGGTGGTCCCCAGGAAGGGGGCGGCGATCCTCACTATGACTTCGGCAAAAACCAAGCGTATCCCGCAGGTAATTTCGATTACCACCTGGCCCCGTTTCAGGCAGCCGTGAATGCCGGAGCCTCGTCTATCATGGCCTATTATGGCATACCCGTTGGCCAGGCTTACCTGCCGAATGATGTGGGTATGGCCTTTTCCAAAGGTATCCTCACCGAGCTGCTGCGCGAAAAATTAGGTTTTAAAGGCTATATCAACTCTGACACCGGCATCATCGGCGACCGGGCATGGGGGCTTGAAGACAAGACCGTAGAGGAACAGATTCTTATAGCGATAGAAGCTGGTACAGACGTACTATCGGGCTTCAACGACAACCAGCAAATCCTGGATTTGGTCCAATCCGGTAAGCTTTCGGAAAGCCGTGTAGACCTATCCGTAAGAAGGCTTCTGAGAGAACAGTTTGAATTGGGATTGTTTGAAAATCCCTATGTGGACCCCAACCGGGCGGCTTACCTGCTAGGCAATCCTTCCCACCAAAGGAAAGCGGATATCGCCCAAAGAAAATCCATTGTCTTGCTTCAAAACAAAATGAACCTTCCCCTGGGACTGCCTGAAAAGGGAGACACGGTTTCCATTTATACCATGGGCGTGAATCACGAGGTATTCAAAGACTCCAAATGGGCAGGGATCAGGGCCTTAGCCGGTGATCAACAAGGTGAAAATGGTACACCTGCGGAAATCAGCGAGGACGCCGACTATGCCATCATCAGGGTCAATGTCAGCAACAGCGGACGGGAAAGTGGGCGGATGTTTGGCGGTGCAGATCCCCGGGAACTTGATTGGCTTGCATTTTCCGATATGGAGGGTTCCAGCTCTTGGAAAATCAGCCCTTCCTTAGCTGAGATAAAAAGCATTATGGAAAAGATGGGGCCGGAAAATACCATTTTGGCGATCGATTTCCGGCAGCCCTACGTGCTGGACGAAAACAGTGGCTTTCTCAATGCGGGGGCAATTCTGGCTACCTTTGGAGTCAGTGATGCTGCCCTGCTGGACGTCCTGACGGGAAAGTTCAAGCCGGAAGGCAAACTGCCCTTCGCCCTGGCTAATAAGCCGGAGGCGGTAGTCGATCAGGCGCCTGATGCACCCGGATACCCGCAGGAAGATACGCTGTATCCCTTTGGCTTCGGCCTGACCTACTGAACCATTTTCAAATCGCAACGTCAATCTCCTGGTAGTAGACCTGAGGGGTAACATTCACGGACCTGCGGAGCAATTGGCGGAACGCCGATAAGTAGGGGGTCGCAGGCATTTACCGACGTTTCCATGCATTCGAAACTAAAGTGAAAATTTGGCTGAAATCATGTTGGCAGGATCCCGGGAATTAGGGAAACGCTGCCACCGATCCCGACAATTAGAGCGGAGACTGCTTATGCAACGTGTTTTTTGGACGACATCGTGCCGAAGAAAGGGGATCACAGGGAGCGTACATTTCCCTTCGGCTTCCGTTTTCCTGTAACGCCAGGTCTGCCCGGGTCTCGGAGTAAGGGCTCACCGGGCTACGCTCATCCAAATTTCCATAAAAGGTACCACCCAGATGCACATGGGTATCGGGATCTCGATACCCCATCCGGCGCCCAAAGGAACCATTATCGTAGAAACCAAAACCTTCTATCCGGACGAAATGCAAGCCCTCGTTTTCCATGTCAAACCGTTCTATCCGGGTTCCCTTTAGCACCTCTGGAAGAATTGGGGCTTCCGAATCCGTGCAGGCCGAGAGGAAAAATCCCAGCAGGAAAAAAGCAACTACCGATTTCAGGGGGTTTTATGCGATATTGATCTTACCGACTGTACGAACAGATCCTCCCTTTTGTCCAGATTCAAGATGCCTGGTACCGATGTATTTTTCGCTGGTCCATCCGTATGTTTTCTTTAAACGCAGAAAATTGACCCCATTAAACACTTCCCAACACACACCGTACACGGATGCAAAAATTCTCTCGATTGAGAATCGGGACAGGTTCTGATAAGTAAAAATCAACATGGAAACAGATGAAAAAATAACAGTTCTTACCAAACCCGCTACTCTCCCAATAGCTCTCTCCAGCCCTTTTGCTCGATTTCCCGGGCGCTCGCCTCTACTTTCGTTTTCAAGGAGTTTTTGAAAGCCGCAAGGCGGTCGCCGAGCTCCCGATCGAAGGCGCCTACCATGGAAGCTGCCAGGATACCGGCATTTTTGGCTCCATTCAGCGCTACGGTGGCCACCGGTATGCCTGAGGGCATCTGCAGAATGGACAGAATACTATCCCATCCGTCGATAGAATTAGATGACCTTACGGGAACGCCGATAACCGGCAAGGTAGTCAGGGAAGCAACCATCCCCGGCAAATGGGCCGCCCCTCCTGCTCCTGCGATGATCACCTTTATCCCTCGGTCGCGGGCCGTTTCGGCATACTCGATCATTCGCCCCGGCGTTCGGTGGGCCGATACGATGGTCAGCTCGTAGGCTACGTCAATTTCTTCCAAGAATTTCGCCGCTTCTGCCATGATCGGCAAATCGGACTGAGAACCCATGATGATTCCTACCTGAACCTTACTCATGCTTTTATTTTGATTAGTTCCTTGATTCGCTGCGCTTTTTCTTTCAACCGATTTGTATCCGATTCCAACACGGTCACGTGTCCCATTTTTCTAAAAGGCTTGGTTAACTTTTTGCCATACAGGTGCAGGTATACACCTTTTTCCCGGATGGCTTCGTCCAGCCCCTCCACCAATGCGTCACCCGTATAGCCGGCCTCACCCAGCAGGTTGACCATAGCCGCTCCGCTTCGAATGCCCGTATCGCCCAAGGGCATGCCCATGACGGCCCGCAGATGTTGTTCAAACTGAGAAGTGAAATTCGCTTCAATGGTATGGTGCCCGCTATTGTGCGGCCGCGGGGCAATTTCGTTTACTAGGATTTCGCCAGATTTGGTGACAAAGAGTTCCACGGCCAGTAAACCCACCATGCCTAACTTTTCGATGACTTCCAGCGCCAATGCCTGGGCCTTCCGATCGGTTTCCGGCGAGATATTCGCTGGAGAAAACAAAAACTCTACCAGGTTGTGTACCGGATGAAAGGCACATTCCACAGAGGGGAAGGTCTTCACGTCTCCGTGTTCATTTCGGGCAACAATCACCGCCAGTTCTTTATCAAAATCCACAAATTTTTCTAACAGTCCCGGCGCATCAAAGGCTTTTCCGATGGCACCGGCATCCGGGATGGTTTGAACGCCCCGTCCATCGTAACCTTCCTTTCCCAATTTATGTACCGCCGGCAAAAAACTCAGGTGCCGCTCCACATCGGCCCTGTTTTCGGTGAGCACGAAGGGTGCGGTAGGAATACCCCGATCCAGATAAAACTGCTTTTGCGTTCGCTTGTCCTGAATCAGTTCGATGATGTGAGGTTGGGGAAAAACCTTTTTACCCTCCTGCGCCAGTTGGTACAGTGCAGCGGTGTTCACATGCTCTATTTCTATGGATATCACGTCACATGCTTTGCCAAATGCATAGACCGTATCGTAGTCCTTCAGATCTCCCTGAATAAATTTGCTGCAAAGGTGTTTACAGGGAGCCTCCGCATCCGGATCCAAAATATGCACGGTCAGGTTGTAATTGATAGCGGATTGGATGAGCATTCGCCCAAGTTGTCCGCCACCCAATATGCCTAGTACTTGTTTCTGGTAATTCGATTGCCCCATCTGCCTTAATGCTGGTTATATTCTACGCCCCAAAAATAGGGATAATTACCGAATGGAAATAAAAAAACCGAGGGTAAAGCGTGGTTTTCCCTGCCGGGCGAATTAGACAGGCCTACCGCCGATGAGGCGGAAAAGCACCGCAATTACCGCCAGGACCAATAAAATATGGATCAGTCCCCCGACGCTGTAAACAAAAGCTCCAAAAATCCATCCGACGACGAGGATGATGGCGATGACATACAATAAAGAACTCATAGTGATGTGGGTTACTATTGGTTATAAATTTTAGGTTTAAGGCACCAATAGTTGTGCCAGAATTAATTATTGGTTGTCCGGGGCTGTCTTTGACAGGCGGATACCCATGAGTTCCATGAGCTTTTGCGCATTAAAATTCGGGCAGGGACCGGGCTTGATTCGGTAGTCAAAAACTATCTCTTCCTTCCGGATGTCATGGTGAAAGCTGTAATTCACCAGGGTCGGCATTACCGCTTCCATATCGCTAAGTTCGATATCGTGTGTGGATATGATTCCTTTGGAAGAACTTGCCGCCAATTGCCGAATCAAGGCCTCGCTACCCATAATTCGATCCGCGGTATTGGTCCCTTTCAGGATTTCATCCAGCAAATAAAATAGTTTCTTTCCAGCCGCCGCTTCGTCCAACAAGCCCTTGATCCGGGCGAGTTCGGCGTAAAATGAGCTAACACTTTCACCGAGACTATCCGTATTTCGCATGCTGGTATACAGCTGAAAGGGACCACAGGTTATCGCTTCTGCACAAGGAGGAACTCCCATACCCGCCAGAACCAAATTGATGCCCACCGTGCGCATAAAGGTAGTCTTTCCCGACATATTCGATCCGGTAAGCAACACCACCTGCTGTCCCTCGCCGAAATCGAAATCATTCGCAACGCAATCTTCCGGTCTAATTAAGGGATGTTTGACTTGCTTTAGCTGCAATACTTCCCGGGTAGACCAATGCACGTCCGCACCCAAGCCCTCTTCCCGTACAAAGGCAGCCAGGGAAACCAGTGCCTCCCAGTTTTCAAACGTCTCTTCCCAATCCCTCATATGGGATCCCACCTTCTGTTGCCACCGAACCAGTCGGAACAACACAAAAAAGTCCGCCCAGAAAAAGATATTAAAAATCAGGTACATCAGATTGATGCGGTTTTCTACCAAAAATGTGAGACTTTGCAACTGCCCCAGGGCCTTGGAAGCAAGAAAACCGTGGCTCTTTACCGGTTGCTGAAAACGCAGCAGCAAAGGGTGCCGAAATTTCTGCCTTTCCAGCAGATCAGCCCAGGCTTGTAATGTTTTCAAATCATTGTCATTCGGAAGGACTTTCATGGCTTCCATCAATGGCCGGAATACGGCTCCCAATAAAAGCAAACCCAGTCCGATAAATAAACTTAGGTAGGCACTGGAAATCCAGCCAAATAAAACCCCTATCAGGACCGCGAGCCCCATGATCGGTCCAATCCAAAGCGGCAACAGGAAAAAGGTTTTCCAATAGATCGGCTTTTGTAACCAGGCGTAAAAGCCCGCCTTGGTTTTTTCCTGTTTTAAAAATGCTTTGCCCAGTCCTTCAAACGTGGTCAAAAAATCCGCGTTCTCGCTGAGTTCGAGCAAGGCTTCCCGTTTCTCCTTTGCTTCAGCCGGAGATAGCGGGTACTTCATCCAATGAGCCAATCGGTTTCGTCCCCCCTGGCTGACCGTGTGATTGAGCAGCTGAAACAGCGAGTGGTTTCCAAATAGATCCAGATCGCTGGAATACGGGTGCCGGGCGTCAACAAAGTCGGCCCCGGTATCAAATCCTGCAAATTTTCGTTCTTTGCGCATTTGGCGAAATCCATTCATCTCCAGCACCGCCTGGTAAAAACGCTCTAGATCCTTCTGCTTATTGAACCGAAGAATCAATGCCACAAACAAGGCACTTAAAGGTAAAAACAGCAGGGCGATCCAGTTTGATTCGGAAATTCCGACGACCAGCACGGTAGCTATCGCAAAGAAAAGTACCAATCTCCCAAAGGAAAGAAGCAATGCTTTTTCCCGGGCACCTTCAAGTGACTTCTCCGGCTCCCTTAAATCAAAATTGGTTTTCATGGATGAATCGAATGTAACGAGTGAAAGGCCAAAGATAAAAAGAATTTTGACCCCGCCGCGCCAGGACCGACCCTATGCCCTCGAAACGACAAAAAGCAGTGTCATCCCGGGCAGTGGAACAAGACCCAAACCCCTACTTGCCGGTCCCAAGCGGCGGAAAATCAGCCGGTCCGAAAAGAAACACGCGGAACGTATTGAGTAGAAAATTATACTTATCTCAGATTGAATTTTATTTTTACCGGCAAAAAGCGGCCACTTAAAACGTAGTGCATTTTCTTCCTGATTTCAAATTCATTTTTTTGAACGGAAAGCACAATTTTTAGCGCACATCGGCAGCTATACCCTGATTTTTGTTTTTCAAAATCAATTATATGCTTTGTTAATTTTTAAAGGAAGAAAGTTGGAAATTTTTTGGTTTAAAACATTTTTCAATAGTACATTTCGTTCATAAACAAAAGATCATTGAAGTACGATTGCCATGGGAGCTCCGGGATTTACGTTGGTTAGGTGGATTGTATTGGCCCTCCCGTTCCTGTTTCTTTCTTGTCAGTCCGTAGAGGAAGCGGAATGGGACAGTTTACCGGGTATGGTGTCTTCAGAGGAGATGGCAAACACGATGGGCTTGTTGGAGGAGTTGGACCTGCTGGTGTTTTCTGCCATGACGCAGCAAAATTTAATGCAGGAAAGGATTGCTCCCATGCTGAATCTGTCCGATTGTCCGGGCTCGGTTATCGTCCGAGACGAGAAAAACCGCAGGATGACGATAGATTTCGGCACTGGCTGCGTAAGCGAAAGAGGTATTGAGAAAAAAGGAATCGTCACTATCGCTTACACCGATTCGTTTTTGGCAAAAGGAAGCACCGCCAGCATCGGGTTTGAAAACTTTTCCCTGAATGGGCAATCATTGAAAGGGACGAGAATACTGGAAAATCTAGGATTTCAGTACGAAAACAAGAGCATCCGTTTTTCGTCCGTGAGTAGCGATTTTCAAATAACTTCGTTAAAAGGAGTTACCTACATGCTGGATCATGTGCATATCAAGGATTTGAAACTATCGACAGAAGAAAGGGGATTTCGGATTTACCTTGAGGGATACGGAACCATCGCAACCGATTTGGATGACGAAAAAACATTCTTTGAAATAATTAGCCCGGTGGTGTATTTGCAGGAATGCATGTCTGCCGGAAGTTCTATCCCTTCTCAGGGTAGTTTGCAGCTAAAAGGAAGGGGAAATCAACAAGTGCTGTTCACGTTCAATTCAGAAGATTGTGGTGGCAGCCGTTGAATAAAGAGTATATTTTTTTGAAGATTAATTACGAGTGGGACGGAAGTGAAGTTGGTTAATTTTGGTAGTTGGTTAATTTTTTAGTGTAGGGTTTACCCGGAGCCTCTTAACTTGGTAGTGTCAGAGGCTCCGGCTTTTTTACCCTTTTATTTCTGGCTTTCCCTCAGGAAAAAAGTGGTGCACGTCTCGCTGCGGGAAGGGAATTTCGATGGCGTTCGCCTCCAGTGATTCTTTTAGCGCTTCCATGCTATCCCAAAAAACGGGCCATAGGTCATCGGCATTGGCCCAACAACGAACCGTCAGGTCCAGGGAATTATCTCCAAAATTTGTAAAGTAAACCGCTGGCGCGGGATCGGCGTGTATGCGTTCGTCTTTTTTCAGGGTATCCAGGATGACTTGTCTCGTTTTTTTCAAATCGGTACCATAGGCCACCCCCACCGACATGTCAATACGGCGGGTCGGTTTGACAGAAAAGTTCACGATGCTGTTGTTTGCGAGTGCGCCGTTGGGAATAGTGACGACTTTGTTGTCAAAATTTCGAACCGTGGTGTAGAGGATGGCAATGGTTTCGACCGAACCCAGGGTCCCCTGTGCTTCGATGGTATCTCCTACTTTAAAGGGCTTAAAGATCAGGATAAGGATACCCCCGGCAAAGTTGGCCAGGGAGCCCTGAAGTGCCAGACCTATGGCCAAACCCGCAGCACCCAACACGGCAATAAAGGCGGTTACCTCCACACCTACCGTGGATAAAATTGCAAGAATCAGGACAATGTATAACAAGCCCTTCAAAAAGCTTTTCAAGAACGAAGCAAGGGACGGTTCCACCTCGTACTTGACAAAAATCTTATCGGTTGCCCGTAAGGTAAAGTGAATAACCCATTTACCGATAAAATAAACAACTAATGCAATGAGAATACTCTTTGCGGCGGTCAACAAAAGGGGGGCCACATTTGCGGCCATGCCTTCAAAGTCCAGGTTTTCCAATTCCATGTTTGATTAGATTTTAGCGTTAAAATTATCTCAAATTAGAATTATTTTTTCAAAACCAACAAATAACCTGCCATCTGAATGCCCAATGCCACGAAATTTTATAGGTAGTAATTCCCGCCGCTCGTAATATCCGCTCCCAATCCGTTCTTCTGAACGCGCGTAAAACCGAAAGTGGCGCATCGTTTTTCACCATGCGGGAGCGGGAAAAAGCAGCTGTCAGTCCTTTGATGCTGTAGTAGGCCAGAAAATGCCGGTGCAGGTCGTTTATCACCATACCGACCCGGGTGTGTTCCTTGAGATTACACAGCATCCGGATCAGTTCTTCGTCGGTAAAATGGTGGGTAAACAAGGTGCAGGTTTGAATATCCACCGGTCGGTCCAAAAACTGCGTATCAAACACGTTCCCCACCCTGAATCCGATCTCGGGGTACTTCGATTGTATGGTCTCCCGGGCCAACGCGATGATGTGAGGATTGGCATCAATGCCGGTTATTTCGAGGGAATACCGGTGGCGATCCCCCCATTTCTTTAGAACCAATGCCATGTCTCCCCTCCCGCAGCCCAAATCCGCAATTCGGTGGGTCGTTTGCCTGTTTTTACCAATCAGGTAGCGTATTCCGGAGGTCGTCACTCGATTCCCCCCCAACAGCCAGTTAATGGTACGGAGTTCGGCCAAGGTTTGCTCGAGCTCCTTGCCGCTGCAATGCAGATCGTCCATCAATTCCTTCGTATAACTTCGGTTCGCAAACTTGCTCATGTTTTCCGAAGCAATAAGGTTTCCAGGGTGAGTCCGGGACCAAAACCCATGGCCAATACCTCTCCCTGCATGCCCGGGTCTTCCAGGATAGCCGCGAGAACAAAAAGAATGGTTACCGAGGACATGTTCCCGAATTTTTCGAGAATTCGGTGGGCGTGTCCATTTTGTACCTGTTCGATACCAAAGGCTGATTCAATTTTTTTCAGGATCTGTTTACCTCCCGGATGAATCGCGAATTGATTGATCTGCGCGATATCGAACTTGCTTTGAAGGTTTTTTCGTAATTCATGGATGCCTCGATTCAATAAATCTGGAATGTATTTGCTTAGCTTCATTTCGAAACCAAAATCACCGATGGTCCATGCCATATCGGTTTCTCCTTCGATAAGAATATTGCTCTGGTAGTTGAGGATACCCAATCCACGTTCTGCGTTTTTAACCATAACGGCGGCAGCTCCATCCCCAAAGAGTGCATTTGCGATTACGTTGTCCTCGCTGTACTCTTTTTGAAAGTGAATGGTGCAGAGCTCCACGCCCACAATCAGTACCCGGGCCTTGGGTTCACTTCGGCAAATCCTGTCTGCCAGTTTAATCCCGTTAAAAGCAGCATAACAGCCCATGAAATGAATGGCGTAGCGCTCGATTGTATTGGGAAACCCAATGGTCTGAATGATGTCCATTTCCACGCCGGGTGCGTACATGCCCGTACAGGAAACCAGGATCAGATGGGTCACCTCCGAAGGCTGCATGTTTGCCCCCTGCAGACATTGTCGAATGGCTGTTTGCGCCAAGCCAGGGGCTACACTCCGAAATACCTCCATTCTCTTGGCCGTACCTGGAAAAGGCTCCAGGCGTTTATTATTGGGGAAAAAATCAAACTTATCGGGATCGTCGAAGTTGAAATCGTTTAGGGCACTGTATCGCTCCAGAATCCCCGATTTGCGGTAAATAAAACCCAATTTTCTGCTCTCCAGAGGGTCCAACCCATGCGCCAGTTGCATGAAGCGACTGATTTTGTCCTGTGGGATGGGTTCTCCCGGGTTAGCCAGCCCAATGCTGACGATTTGGCTATTCATGGATTTTATTTTAGCTTATTTTTATTGTAATTTTCAAGATAAGTAAAAAACAGTTGCCGTGACGAAAAGTTATCAAGCTTTCTAACTATGTTCAAGAAATCAAGTTGGGAACACCTGCGAATTCCCTTTTCCTACTACCTGATGCCGGTCTATTTTTTTGCCCTCGCCACGCTGCCAGAGGTCCATGCCTTTCGTGCGGTTATCGTTTGGATGGTTCTCCACCTATTTTTATACCCCTCAAGCAATGGGTACAACAGTTATTTTGACAAAGATGAAAAGAGCATCGGAGGCTTAAAAAACCCGAAAAAAGTAAGTCTGGACCTGTATTACTTATCCCTCTTGTTTTTCGTAATTGCGCTGGGGCTTGCCTTATACCTTGGCACGGCCTTCTTCTGGATGGTCCTGGTCTACGGATTGGTTTCCATGGCCTACAGTCATCCATCCATCCGGCTAAAAAAATACCCCTACATCAGTTGGCTTACAGCCGGGTTTTTTCAGGGAGCCTTCACTTTTTGGATGTGCATAGAAGGCCTGGCCGATTCGCCGGCTATCTGGCCGCTTCCCGAAAGCCTCTGGATGCCGGCAACCCTGACCAGTGTGTTACTTCTGGGCTCCTACCCGCTTACACAAATTTACCAACACGAGGAAGATGAAAAACGCGGCGATCAGACACTCAGTCTCAAGCTGGGCCTATCGGGCACCTTCGGGTTTTCGTCGATCTGGCTGCTGCTAGGTGGCCTTGCCTTTGCTGCCTACTTCTACTACACAAATCAGCCCTGGGCGATTTGGATTTTCCTACTTGCCATGCTTCCGGTGGTCCTCTATTTTTCTATTTGGTTTTTTTTGGCTCAAAAAAACCCCACCACCTATGTGTCTCATGGCATGAGTATGTGGATGAACAAAATCTCCGCGACCGCACTGAATGCATTTTTCATTTACCTGCTCTGGCAATCGCCGCCGCTGCTGTCCTGACCTCGATTGAGATCTGGAAGCAAACGCCAAAAAACGTTGTTTCGGAAAAAGGTAGCCCTTCCTACAGTTTCTGGCGCCAGGATACCCTTCAACTACAATTTTGATGAAGGAAGCTGCCAAAAAAAAGATATTCTTTATATTGCTGCAAAATTAACATTCAGGTATGTATAGCAACACGATTACGAAGGGCTTTCTGGCCCTTTTTATTGCCATGATTTTCCTGGGTGCCTGTTCCACAAGATCCGGCGAGCCCAGAGTATTGGTTTTTGCGAAAACCGAAGGATATTACCACGAGTCCATCCCCGAGGGATTGCAGGCACTTATGAAACTGGGACAAGAGAACGGCTTTTTGGTGGACACCACCACCCAGGCAGCGCTTTTCACGGAGGAAATTCTCAAGGAATACAGTGCAGTCGTTTTTCTAAGCACTACCGGGGATGTACTCAATCATTTTCAGGAAGCAGATTTTGAACGCTACATACAAGCAGGTGGAGGCTTTGTGGGCATCCATGCGGCGGCGGATACCGAATACGATTGGGCCTGGTATGGGAAAATGACCGGCGGCTATTTTTCCGACCATCCGGGCATCAACGACCCGCACCCCAACGTCCAGGAAGGCAAGCTGGATGTGGTAGATAAATCCCATGAAAGCACCTCCTTCCTACCGGACCAGTGGATCCGAACAGACGAATGGTACAGCTACAAAAATTGGAACCCGGACGTACGTGTGCTGATGACCCTGGATGAAAGCAGCTACGAAGGGGGAGAAGATATGGGCGAGCACCCCATCGCCTGGTACCACGAATACGACGGAGGCAGGGCCTTTTACACCGGTGGTGGGCATACCAAAGAATCCTTTCGGGAAGAACTCTTCCTGCGGCACCTGGCAGAGGGCATTCGCTATGCCATCGGCAGGAATAAAAAACTAGACTATTCCCGGGCGAGTAGCAAACGGGTTCCGGAGGCCGATCGCTTTGAAAAAGTCAACCTGGTAAAAGGAGAATTTACCGAACCTACTGAGATGGCCATTCTGCCCAATCTGGACATCTTGGTTTCCCAACGCAGGGGAGAAATCATGCTCTACAAAAATGGGGATTCCACCACCAGCCAGGTGGCTCACCTGGACGTCTACTGGAAAACGGATGTGCCGAGAGTAAATGCAGAAGAGGGCCTGATGGGTATCAAAGCAGACCCAAACTATGAAAATAACCACTGGGTATATGTTTTTTATAGTCCCACGGACAAATCAGTGAACCGACTGTCTCGCTTTAAGTTTGAATCCGATGAATGGAAAATGGATTCCGAGCAGGTGATCCTCGAATTCTATTCCCAGCGGGACATTTGTTGCCATACGGGAGGATCCATTGCCTTCGATAGCGAAGGACTTCTCTACGTATCGGCCGGAGATAATTCCACGCCCTTTAACCAACCCAACCAGGCGTATACCCTGAAAGGCTACGCCCCACTGGACGACCGACCGGGTTTTGAACAATACGATGCAGCGAGGTCCTCTGGGAACACCAACGACCTTCGCGGAAAAATCATCCGCATAAAAGTGAATGAAGACGGTTCTTACAGCATCCCTGAGGGTAATTTGTATCCGGAAGGAACCGCAGGAACCAGACCCGAAATCTATGTACAGGGCAACAGAAACCCTTACCGAATCAGTGTGGACCAAAAAACCGGCTACCTGTATTGGGGCGAGGTGGGACCCGATGCCCGGGCAGACAGCCTGGGGGTGCGTGGTCCCAAGGGTTATGACGAGGTAAACCAGGCAAAAGAAGCAGGTTTTTTTGGTTGGCCTTTCTTTGTCGGAAACAATTACCCCTACAATGCCTACGATTTTGACGCCGGAAAATCTGGAATACAGTTTGATCCGCTCAAGCCTGTGAACATTTCGCGCAACAATACGGGATTGAACGAATTACCTCCCGCCCAACCGGCATTTATCTACTATCCCTACATCGAATCGCCGGAATTCCCGCAGGTCGGAACCGGCGGTAGAAACGCCATGGCTGGCCCGGTGTATTACTCGGACTTGTTCCCCAATGGGGGCGGGTTACCTGATTATTACGATGGCAAGCTATTTATTTACGACTGGATTCGTGGCTGGATCAAGGCAGTCACCATGGATGAAAACGGGGACTATGTCAAAATGGAGCCGTTCATGGAGGAGGTGCGACAAAATGCACTCATCGACCTGGAATTGGGCCCCGACGGAAAGTTGTACCTGCTGGAATACGGCAATGGCTGGTTCAGCGCCAATGAAGACGCAGCCCTTTCCGTCATAAATTACAACCCAGGCAACCGCGCACCAGTGGTTACCGGGATTACCTCGGATAAAACGTCGGGAACCCTACCCTTACAGGTTCAGCTGGCCGTTACTGCCAGTGATCCGGAAAAAGATGCCCTAACCTATACCTGGGATCTCGGAAACGGAGAATCCATCGAAACCACCGCACCGACATTGACCTATACCTACGAATCGATTGGCGACTACGATATCTCGGTAACGGTCCGGGATAGCGAGAAAGAAGCTGCCAAAAGCTCGGTATTGAACGTGTATGCAGGAAACGTAGCGCCCGAAGTACACATTCAGTTTGCCGGCAATTCCTCCTTTTATTTCCCGGGAAAACCCGTTGCCTATGAGGTGATCGTGCTCGATCCGGATGATCCCGAAGCCGGCAATGACCTTTCCAACCTCTACGTTTCAGCGGATTATATCGAGGGATTTGATCAGGCGGAGGCCGCTATGGGGCATCAGATCATGTCGGAAGCCATGGCAGGAAAAAGTATCATGGAATCGCTGACCTGCAAAACCTGTCATCAGGTAGACGCGGTCTCTGTGGGTCCGGCATACACCGCAGTTGCCAAAAAATATGCCGACGATCCAGAGGCAGCGGATCACCTGATCAATAAGATCATTAAAGGCGGGTCCGGCGTCTGGGGAGAAACCATGATGCCAGCCAATCCTTCGTTAAAAGAAGGCGATGCCCGGAAAATTGTTGCCTGGGTGCTTTCGCTTGAGGAATTGGAAAGTCTGGAAACCAGCCTTCCACCCTCCGGAAGGCTGGATCCGCTTCAGGGAAAAGCACTATCCAACGATGGTGTCATGATCCTGAATGCCAGTTTCACGGACCGTGGAGGCGAAAATACCAAACCACTGAGTAGTGCTACTACCGCCTATTTGCGGAACAGCAAGATCGGCTTTGACGAATGGAGCGAAAGCTCCGGGTTCGATTTGGTAGATTTTGAAGGGCAGAAAATCCTGGTTGCCCCCACGGAGCGGGGATACCTGTCCCTGAAAAACATTGACCTTGCCGGATTGAAAGGCATTGATTTTACGGCCGGTTCTCAAAATCCGTTCGCATTCGGTTACCAGATAGAAGCCCGGGTGGGAGCTCCGGACGGCCCACGAATCGGCCAGTCGGTACTTCGTAAAAAACCCGGACAAGGTAGAAGCGGATACGACTTCCTGCTATCGTTTGAAAACGTACCGGAGGAGGGAATGCAAGACCTGTACCTTGTCATAGAACCCTTGAATCAAGCAGAAAAGGTAAACCTCGCTTTCCTATCCATAGAGATGGTCCCAGACTAAGGAAAACCGCTGAATTGCTCGGTCAGAAATAAAAACCCGGTTCCCCGGGATTCAACCACCCGGTGTCCTTGGATACCGGGTGGTTTTTTTTGCCACTTGCCCCAGGGGAACTCAGGCCCCACTGCATCCGGATATACTACCCGGGCAGGTTTCCGGCAGGCAAAGCTGCTGCTGTTTCAGATTCAGCTGACCCGGGTACTGCCGACAGCGTTCCGGCCGCAGGAAGTCAATTCAATTTTCCAAGCAGAAAATGAACACCGACGCCAACCTCCACTCCGTGGGTGCGGTCCTTAAACAGGCCCGTTCGGGATACCGGGAGCCAGTATTGGCTCCGCAAAAACAGTTTCCAACGCCTGGCTACCCGATAATTGGTTCCAATACCCATTCGTACATGACTGATCGTAAACTGGCGAAGGGGATCGGAGGCATACCGGTATTCCAGCTCTGAATTATTTTCATATTCGTAGATAATGTCCTGTCGGGACAGGTAGTTACCCACTATCCCAAAACCGCTTTCAAAACTCACTCCCGCAAAGCTAGGACTTCGCCAGCGCAGTTCCAGCGGAAAAAACCACTGCCGATTGGTCAGGTAGATTTCGTCCAGGCTGCTAATATCCTGCGGCACTTCGGGCAGTCCATCCACCAATGCCGGATCCAGCGCCATGATTTCCTCATCGTCCAACTCTCCTTCTACCTGATTTCGTATGGCCCCAAGGTACAGCCCCCATCCATTGTCCCATTCCACGCCCAGGTGAACCCCCTGCTGATTAGGCGTATAGTACTCAATCAACCGACTGATCGGAAAAAGCAAGGATGTACCGGCCTCCAGACGAAGTGTAGCCTTGCTTTTTTCGGGAACCGGCGTTTGGTTTAGGTTGCTGGTATCTCCCACCACCAGTTCCTTGTCTGTGCGCATCACAAATTCTTCCGGCGCGACCGGTGCAGGGGCGGCCAGGGACTTTCGCTTGGGTTGATTGTCCGCGGACTGTGCCAAAATGGACCCGGTATCCGGATCCGGCCCACCTGAAACGAGGGAATCGTTCCGCACACCTAACTGCTCAGCGGTTCTGTTGGAGAAGGAACCGTTCGGGGTATCCGCTAGCCTTGATTCCGTACCGAGATCTGCCGGTTTGTCTGCTCTGAATACCGGTTGACCCGGGCCGGTAGACCGGTCAACGCTCGTTGCATCTAACAAGCCCTGCGATTCGGAGATATTTTCCCCGGAACCGATGAGGGGATTGCCCGCCGGATAGCCAGGGCCAGTCTCCTGCTGCGTATAACTAGTTCGGTATAAGTAAACGGTATCGATCAGGTACACGGTGTCCCGGAGGTATACCGTATCCACTACCGCCGTTACTTCCTTTTGATACCGTGAGTCGGGAAGTAGGTTTTCGTCCCTTGGTGCATACCACCAAAGGCCAGCCAGAAAAAGAACCGATAGATACAGGTAGGGAAATAACCAATGCTTCCAGAAAGGAGCGCTCGGCTGGTGCAGCAGCGGGGCAAATTTTTCCCAGGCCTCCTCGTCTTCCGGGGAGGAAAGCCCTTCGAGCTTGTCCCTGATTTTCTTTTCAAATGGATCTTGCTTAGCCATGATTGATTTGCTTTTCGAGGTGGAGAGCGGCCAACGCCTTTTGCATGCTTGCCTTGGCTTTTGCGTAATTGGATTTGGAGGTCCCTTCTGAAATACCCAATTGTTCGGCGATTTCCCGGTGCGTGTACCCTTCTACCGCATACAGGGAAAATACCGTGCGGTAGGCGGGAGAGAGGTTCTGTACCAGGGCAAGGATTTCCTCGGCGCTGATTTTATCCAGTAGGTCATCGTCAAATGAAGAGGAAAGCGGTGCCTCTTCGTAGCTTCGGTGCCGATCTTCGTACCGCTTCTTACGGCGGAAATGATCAATGGCCGAATGGACCATGATGCGGCGGACCCAGCCACCAAAACTCAAATCCGGGCTGTAGGTCTCAAGTTGCCGAAATACTTTCAGCATGCCCTCATTAACTACCACCCGTGCCTCGTCCAGGTCCGTCGTGTACCGACGAGACACATTTAAGGCCAGGGGATAAGCCATTTTGAATAAGCGCTCCTCTGCTTTCCGATTATTCTTGCGACAGAGACGAATCAGCTCCTGGAGTTCCTTGGAATCGGGTAAGTTCATCTTGAATACATCACGTTGAAAACGCCCAAAACGGTTGCCTCACTCAAAAAAATTCTTGCTCCAGGCAACGGATTGCTAGATATATAGCGTAATACGGGGGAAAGATAAAAAAACGATCGCATTCACTGACCAAAAAATCTTTGTTTTTTCTTAACAAGTAGCGCTTTGGGTAACCGCTCGCTTACAACATTGAAGGAACCGCTAGTTTGCATACCCTGGTCGGACTAGTTCGTTGAAATGCCCCGCAGTTCCTAAGAGAACATGCGCGTTTATTCACCTAACCTATCAATAAAAATGGCTTTAAAAAAAGAATTGGAGAAACAAGGAAACTGGCTTTTCAAACACAGGAGTTTTTTACCGCTGGTAATTATTTTTATTGGCACGCTAATTCATGTACAGGCCGCAATTCACCCGGATTCGTTCTTGGTAACGAACACATCTGCGAACAAGCTTTTGGAGATTGCGGCTTTATGTACCCCTCTACTTGGATTTTTGATTCGCGTATATACCGTCGGGCATACCCCAAAAAACACCTCCGGAAGAAATACCAAACAGGGACAGGTGGCCGAATCGCTGAACACCACGGGAATTTATTCTGTGGTGCGCCATCCGCTTTACCTGGGTAATTTTTTGATGTGGCTCGGGCTGGCCATGCTAACCGGAAACTTTTGGTTCACCGTCTCTTTTGTTTTTCTATTTTGGCTATACTACGAACGAATCATGTATGCCGAAGAAAAATTTCTACAGCAAAGGTTCGGAAAAACCTATGCCGATTGGGCCGAGGGGGTTCCGGCGTTTCTGCCCGCAATCAAGACTTTCCGAAAACCAACGTACCCGTTTAGCTGGAAGAAAGTGCTGAAAAAAGAAAAAAATGGACTTTTCGCGTTGTTCCTCCTGTTTTGCTTTTTCGATATTTTCGGAAAATACCTGCGACAAGATAGTAACTACAATTACTACTTACTTGGCCTATGCCTGCTTACCGGGATGCTCTATCTGGTAGTGAAATACCTCAAAACACATACGAATCGACTGGATGAAGCGGATCGCTAGTCCGGCTGTCACTGTATAGGAGGGGTTCTGAGCGAAGGGCAGGGAACTTTTCGGGTTCCTGCTATCATTCGACACCGAACGTGTCCGGATCACAGCGGTAGGAAATCAAGCCAAGGGGAAACAATTGGCGGGAACGTCAGGATAAGCCTGTGGGAACGTACTCCCCTGACCGAACCGGATCAATGCTTCCTTTAGCCCCTCCTTGCACGAAAACTAGGGTCCGACAATACGGCAACTGACCTCCGGTGCCCGGGCCCAGAAAGCTGTCCGGGGGTTTCAAAAAAAAAATTTCCAAAAAATTTCAATCCTCAGGCAACGCTTCCGGAAAGCAGCGGCGTAATGCCAGTGAAACCAAATCAACAACTACATGAAAAAGTCACTCCTTTTGCTAGGATTATTTACAATCACGGTAGGCCTGGCCAGTGCTCAGGACAGCCCCGAAACACTTTTCGCTAAAAAAGTCTCCCTGGAGAAAATTGGGTTTATGGTAGACCCTGGCGTTCAACTGAGCCAGGTCGCAGGCGAGGGTACAGCATTCGCCCTCTTTCGGGCAGGCGTCATCTTCCACGACAAACTGACAGTTGGTGGATTTTACGGGCAGATGTTAAACGATATCCGTCCGGCTTCTTTTGAAAACATGCTTCCGTCCAACGCGCACATGGACTCTTTCCAGGCAGGGGGATTTATCGAGTACACCCTTTTTGCGTCCCGATTGGTACATTTTAGCTTCCCCTTTGCGCTGGGGATCATGGAACTCGAAATCGATGAAGAAGGCAGGTACTACGACTACGAAGAAGCAAAAACCCTGTTTTTCGAGCCAGGTGCTCAACTGGAAGTCAATCTGCATCGTTTTGCGCGGCTACATGCCGGCCTGGGCTACCGGATAATGGGTGCCCACGTACAGGAAGCTGCCGGCGTTCCGGCAGCAGGAAACAACCTTACCTTCCAGGTCGGACTGAAAATGGGTCTCTTCTCGATTCAAAATTTCAAACAAAACTAAATTTCCCATGAGACAATTTCCTGTAATTATTTTCCTCTTTGGCCTGCTTTCCTGTGACCTCATGGGAGTGGATTCCTCCAGCCCGGATGAGCAATTGTCCAAGGAAACCATCACCGTCTCAGAGCTAACGGAGACATTGGTAGCTTCCACCACCGTCCGAATCACCCGATTCATCGAAGATGGCCGGGACGAAACTTCCCGATTTGAGGGCTTTGAATTTAAGTTTACTGCCGATGGAACCGTGCTGGCAAGCTCCGCTAGTCAGGAAATTAGCGGAACTTACCGGGTCTTTCGCGACGATGGGAAGACAGAGCTAGCCATGACCTTCCCCTCAAACTCCGCCCTGTATGAATTGACGGACGATTGGTACTTTCGGGTTAAGACGGAACAGGATATCCAATTCGACGACAGTGGCGATCAGCTTACACTCGCCTATGGAGAATCTTCCGAAATCAACACTTCAATAACGTCAGACAACACAGGCAATCCGATAACCTCTGGTGCACCTACGACCACCGAACTGATTGATGTCCTGGTGGCTTCAGAAGGAGCCCGCATCACTCGCTTTATCGAAGACGACAGCGACAAAACCTCCCTTTTTGAGGCATTTGTTTTCAAATTTGATGCGGATGGATCCGTGCGGGCTACCTCCGAAAGTCAGGAAATTAGCGGAACTTACCGGGTCTTTCGCGACGATGGGAAGACAGAGCTAGCCATGACCTTCCCCTCAAACTCCGCCCTGTATGAATTGACGGACGATTGGTACTTTCGGGTTAAGACGGAACAGGATATCCAATTCGACGACAGTGGCGATCAGCTCACCCTCGCCTACTAGCTTACCGGCTTCCAACTAGTTTATTCAACCATACTATCTTATCTACCGTAACCATGAAAACAAACATTCTTTTCCTTTCCTTCATTATTAGTGCAACCGTCTACCCAAACTTCCTATTTGCGCAAAACAGCGGAGAACCCGAAACCGTATTCGAAACGGAATTCCGCTATCTACAGAAAATCTGAGCGGATTTATCGCTCCCTCTCTGGGATTTACGCAGATGGACGGTGGCAACGCTACCCTTTTCAATCTAAGGGGAGGCGTTAGCTTTCGCGACACCTTCTCCCTGGGGGGCTATTTTGCTACTTCTGTCAACGATATCCGCCCACAAAGCGAGCTAGTCCCGGATGTGTACATGGACTACTGGTCCCTGGGTGGTTTTGTGGAATATACCTGGAACGCATCCAAGCTCGTGCACGTAACCTTTCCGCTCTACCTCGGATACGGTGAGGTCCAAATGGACAACGAACTCGGAGACGCCGGACTGGGCGAAGCAAATTTCCTGCAGATCGAACCTACTGCATTGCTTGAGATCAACCTGCACCGCTCGCTACTCCTGAACCTGGGCGCGGGCTATCGGATGCTGGGGAACATGAGCTACCGGAATTTTGACCAATCGGATATGGCCGGTCTCACCGCCTATGTGGGAATGAAGTGGAAGGTGTTTCAGTAATCGAACTCCAAAAACAAGGATTGCACACATCTTACTTCCGGGGCAACAGGAAAGCACGTTCCTGTTGCCCTTTTTTTGGTATTTGGAAGATTCTGACCGGGTAGGCCGCTTGCCTCCGGGAAGACATGCTGCGGGATCTACTCGAAAAAGTCACTCTGCAGCCACAATATTTCACAAAAAGTTCAAGTTTTACGTATGAACACCTGCCGTAAACACATGCATTTGGATACCTTTTCTGCCAAGCCACCCGATTCTTCCAGCCTGGAAATACGCTGGTTTTTTTCCAAACCGGTTCCGGAATTGAACACGTTTATCCGGGAGGGTTTCCCTTCGAAGCCGGTATCGGAAACGCGAACGGACCTGTACTACCCCATCCCCGGTCGGGAGGACCTGAGCCTGAAAATCCGTGAAGGAAAACAAGAACTCAAAAAAAGACGGCTACAGGGGACTCCGCTCCATTTCAATGGTTCACAGGCCGGTTACCTGGAAATTTGGGACAAATGGGTTCTGCCAACTGAGCTCGAAGAGAGGAGGTACCCGGATCCGATTTCCCTCCGGAAACAACGATGGGCTTTAAAAATCGCTCCTTCTGACACCGGCGCGTGGACGGCTCGCCCCTATGCAACCTACCTCACTCAGGGAATTCAAGTGGAGTACACCGCGCTAAGTTGGCGGGATCGGGCGTATTTCACCTTCGGCTTGGATGGTTTTGGTGACATCGGTCAGGCAGCATTGTTGAACTTCCTCGCCTTGCTACCTCCCTGCCCGGAACTCACCCTGGACCAATCATCGGGCTATCCCTACTGGATTGCCCGCCTGTAGCCAGGTCGATTCGTCCCGATGGGGGTTTTCATTCCTCGCGGGAAGTTTCGCCTTTGGCAATCAAGGGATTGCCCCCCTTTCCCCTTCAGGCCTTTCCACCCTGGCCTTTATTTGCGCTTCTTTTTCCCGAATTTTTCCTTCCAACTGCTTCATTTTTTCCCGCTGCAGTCTTCCCCATGCTTCCACGCTCGCTTCAAACTCCTGGATGGTTGGTTCGACTTCCTTTCTCCAGGCCTCCACCTTGGCCCTGTATTCCTGCATCCTGGGTTTGAATTCCGCCTCCCATTGCTGTAGTTGATCCTCAAGTGCTCGTTGGGACACTGCCATTCCTTCCTGAAGTTCCCGCATCCTCCGGTCGAAAGACTGCTTGTGGACCATGTCGCGCTGCGTTGAATCCTGGTGCAATTGCATGATTCTGAAGGCGTACCGTTGGAGACTGTCGCCCAATTCCTCCAGCAAACGTGCAGGGAAATCTGGAATACTATCCGGGTAGATGGATTCCGGCCTGACCGGCGGAGGTGGCGGAGGTAGGGGTGCTAGCCAGCCGGGCATCTCTGGACTACCTTCCAGCACCTGCTGCAACCCTACCGAATCGCTTGCTACCTGCGTTGAAGGTGCGGCAGGCCAGGAGGGGGCACGCCGGTGGACAGGATCAGGCGGTGCCCAGGCAGGAGCCGGAACCGAGGGAGAGGGTACCCGGTAAGTAGTGAGCACCCGGCTGGAGTTGGAGAATTGCTGTGAAGCCATCCCCAACGACAGCACAACGCCAAACATCCCGATGGTACTTAGGATTTTGCTGCCCGGTGGCAGGGGTATGCGCGTTCCCGATTGCTTTCCCAGTAGGCGTTGAATTCGCAGCAGTGTTGGAAAGGCGGATCGTTGGGCGGCCAGGGCCAGGTCAGGTACATGACCGCCGGATTGATTGGCAACAAAGGCCAGCGCATGGGCCAATTCTTCTGGGACTACCCCGGCGCCGACGGCAATATCGTCGGCGATTTGCTCCCGTATTTCACGGACGGAATTCGTAATCCACCAGAATGCCGGATGGTAGAAGAAAATTGACTCCAAAAACGACTGACCGATGTTTACGAGATAATCATACCTGCGAATATGGGCCAGTTCGTGCGCCAGCAAGGCTTCCACCTGAGCCGGTGGGAGGCCGCCAATCAGCGCTACCGGAAATAATACGATCGCTTTCATGCGTCCAAAAGTCATGGGAATATGGGCTTCCGTACTCGCCCGGATCGAAACAGGGATTCGAATGCCCATTCGCTGCACGAGCAAACGGCCCTTCTGGATCATCCAATCCGGTACTTCTACCGAAGACTGCTGCTCTAGTTGCCGAAGGCTGGCAACGTTTCCGAAAATGCGGAGCATATAAAACAAGACTCCCACCAGCCAGATGTGAACCAGGTAGGGGAGCGCGCGATCTAAAAACAGGCTGGAAAGTATCCGTTTTTCCAATGACCAGCTACCCTGCGCTCCGATTACGGCCTCGGGAAGGGGCTGCCAGGCGCCAAAATAAGCATCGCCCGGCGGGGCGACCAGCCGAAGCTCGTACCCCAGCGTGGCAAAAAAGGTACCGGCCATTAGCGCAAGGGTCACCAATGCGGCCAGGTACCTGGACGATGCGGATCGAACCCATCGAAACCGCAGCAGCATCCAATAAATCCCAGCCAGAATCAGAAATTGCCAAAAGGAATGCACAAGTGTCCAGCCTACTACTTCGGATAAAGAGCGGGAAAACCAGAGAAAATTCATGACTTTTTCTTTTCTATTTGATCCAAAAACGCACGTATTTCTTCTATTTCCTCCCTGGAGGGCTGGCTTTGACCCAGCGCTTGCATGACAAGTTTATTGGCAGAGCCTCCGAAAGCTTTTCGGATAAATCGCTTGACCAGGGATTTCTGCGTGTCCTGTTGGGACACAAGCGCCTGGTAGACGTGGGTTCGTTTCTTGTCATCCCGGGCGAGCAATCCCTTGGCGTGCATGTTTTGCATGGTCTTCAGCGTGGTGGTGTAGCCGGTATCCTTTTCCTTGGCCAGTCGCTCGTGTACCTGGCGAACACTGGCCGTTTCCAGCTCCCATAAAATGGCTAATACTTCCAGTTCTGCGCTGGTAGGTCGTTCTTGCATGGATTGTACGATTTATTTCGTAGGCAATATATACGACTCCTCTCGTATTTCCAAGAATATACGAAATATTTCGTAGTAAGATCGGTAAAAATTTACGTCAAATTGATTTTTCCATACGGTTGTCCTTCCTTATTTTGCAGCATGTGTCTGATATCTTTTAATTGGGACGAACATCCCGAATACCAATTGATCTTGGTAGCCAACCGTGACGAGTACTTCAACCGGCCAACGCAGTCCCTGCACCAATGGGAAAACGGCATCTACGCGGGAAAGGACCTGAAGGAAGGCGGCACCTGGATGGGTTTTCATCCCAGTGGAAGGTTTGCGGCGCTGACCAATTACCGGGATATCCGCAACGAGGTTCCTCGTCAGCGATCCCGAGGCGAACTGGTGACCGGATTTCTGGAAAGTGAGGAAAATCCGGAAGACTATTTAAAAAGAGTCGAAGCCATTCAACACGAATACAACGGATTTAACCTGCTGGTCTCCGATACGAAGAATTTGTATGTTTTGTCCAACTATGGCAATGGCATATCGATCGTCAACCCGGGCGTTCACGCGATTTCAAATGCCTTGCTCGACAGTCCCTGGCCAAAAGTAAGGATGGCCAAGCGGCAGTTTGAGGAGCTATTGTCCCGAAAGACCCCTGAAATCGACGATTTGCACGGATTGCTTCAGTCCACCGATCTGGCAGCCGCGGATGAACTGCCGGCTACCGGTCTGACAACTGAATTGGAAAGGGCGGTATCGGCTCAGTTTATTCGGGTAGACGATTATTACGGCACGGTCAACACCACTGCACTACTATGGGACCGACAAGGACAGGTCCACGTACGCGAGGTGCGTACCGTTCCACAACAAGAAGTGACGGAATGTACATTTCGTCTTAATTCGCGGTAAACCGGAACTATGCGTTCCATTTCCTGTTTATATTCATATGGTAAAGTTGGAGTTACTCATCATCGGCGCCGGACCGATTGGGTTGGCCTGCGGGATTGAAGCCCAAAAAAAAGGCTTGAATTACCGGATCATCGAAAAAGGGGTGCTGACCAATTCGATTTTTAACTATCCGGTGAACATGACTTTTTTTTCCACGTCGGAAAAACTGGAAATGGGAGACATTCCATTCATGTCCATTGCCAATAAACCTACGCGGCCGGAGGCCCTGGAGTACTACCGGCGGATTGTCCGGCATTATAAACTATCGATCCATTTGTACGAAGAGGTACAAACGCTGGAAAAAACAGGAGACGATTTTTTGGTACACACGTCAAAAGGAGTCTACCTAACCGAAAAACTGGTAGTAGCAACGGGTTTTTACGATTTGCCCAATACCATGAACGTGCCCGGCGAGGATCTGCCCAAGGTAACGCATTATTACAAAGAACCCTGGCCTTATATCGGACAGAAAATAATGGTCGTTGGCGGTGGAAACTCCGCAGTGGACGTTGCTTTGGAAACCTGGCGTAAAGGTGCGGAGGTAACCATGGTCGTCATGAAACCCCAAATCGATCAAACGGTAAAATACTGGGTCCTGCCGGATATTGAAAACCGAATCAAAGAAGGGTCCATCAAGGGCTATTTCAATACCACGGTGAAAGAAATTCGGGAGAAAGAGGTTCTCCTGCATACGCCAGAGGGGGAGGTAGCTGTAGAAAACGATTTTGTGCTGGCCATGACCGGGTACAAACCGAACTTCACCCTTTTGGACCAATTAGGCGTGCAACTTAGCCTCGATGAGAAACGACAGCCCTGCTACGATTCAGAAAGCCAGGAATCCAACGTCCCCGGATTGTATCTGGCAGGCGTGGTGTGTGGCGGCCTGAATACCCGGGAATTCTTCATTGAAAACACCATCGTTCATGCCCGATCCATCATAGCCGACATCGTGAAAAAAAAGCAACTAGCTTCCCGGGTGGAAAAATAATGGGGTAACTACCGTTTCCTCGAATCCGGGTGGGTATCCGGGTGCACCTTGTCCTGGTGCAACAATACCGTGGAGGTAGGGTAGGCAATTCGTATGTTATCCTCGGGGCCAAGTCGTTCGAGAATGCTTTCGGTGATGGCGTGTTCAAACATCCGCCTTTTTTTTGGGTCGCACAGGTAGCGCATGGAAAGTTGGATGCCCCGTTCGGTGATTTTTGTGAAAATCATAGGGGTAAATTGCTTGTAAACGATGAGGTGATCTTGCTTGGCTTTCTTAAAGACTTTTTCCGCCAACCGCAAGTCCTCCTTCAGGTGTTCGTTCAGGATTTCCAGTAGAATGTCTTTTGCTTTTCTGAAATCACTTCGAAGAGTGATGTAAATCTTTTGTTCGTTCCAGATATAATTAAAGCCGGTTGAATAATTGGCCTGTGCATCCAGAAACACCTTGCCATTGGGTACGTGAACGACCCGGCCGGTACTTTGATCCGCATCCACCCAGTTGCCAATTTCCAGCAAGGAAAACTGGAAAAGGCGTAAATCGATCACGTCGCCCTGTACCTCGCCAATTTGGATTCGGTCCCCCACATCAAAGGGTTTGCGTAGGTAGATAAAGGCCCAACCGGCGATATTGACAAAGATATCCTTCAATGCAATGGCGATGCCTGCAGACAATAGTCCAAAAAAAGTGGTTACCGACTGAAAATTATTGATCCACAGGTTACCGATGATCAGGATACCGATGATAAAGGAGGTATATTCGATGACTTTTCTCCAGTGATATTGGCGCCTGAGCTCCACGGCATCGCCCCGATAAATCAGCCGTACAGAGACCTTGTTGATCAGCCACATGATGAAAACAATCAGCAGCGTCTGAAGAATCCTGTTCCGCAGCGTGGCGTCAATATCGAAGTTCAGGAAATTGTCAAACATATCGGGTTACTATGTAAAGTCAAACTAGGCAAATTTAGGGCAATAATTCAACGTATGGCAAGGAATTATTTTGTGACACCGTGTTTTCGGTTGCCGAGCCAAACCCCCAGGATTACGGCAAGAATCCCCAGGTAATGCAAGGGAAGCAGCTGCTCCCCGTCCAAAACACCCCAAAACAACGCGACCATCGGTACCAGATAGGTTACCGAACTGGCAAAAACCGGGGTCACTCGTTTTACCATGGCGTTAAAGAGGACCAGGGCGGCGGCCGTACCGATGATTCCCAGGGCCGCAACGTACGCTGCGGCTCTCCAGGCACCTTCTACGTGCAGCAACTTAAATGAAAAGTCTGTAAAACCCCAAAGATACATGGCTGCCAGGGGCAATACCATCATGAGAGAAACCGCGGTAATCCCTTTTGCCTCGATTTCTTCGACACGAAACTTGATGATGTTCACATTGAACCCGTAACAGATGGTGGCTGCCACCACCAGTAGTCCAAACAGGTTGATGTCCGAAAACGGCTCCCCGCCGGTAGCCCCTCCTCCCGCCAGCACGAGGATCCCGACTCCGATAAAAGCGATCGTCAGTCCCAGGGCATTCCTGCCTGTAATTCGTGCATTAAAGAAAAAGGCGCCTACCGCTACGACCATTAAGGGAGTAAGTGCGTTGATAACACCCGCGAGGGAACTGGAAAGATTCGTTTGTGCAGTAGCAAAGAGAAATGCGGGAATGAAACTACCGACAAAGCCAATGGTCAACAGGTAGATCAATTGTTTCTTCCGTAGCAATTTCACCTGAGGTAGGGCAAAGGGAAGCAGAACTGCCCCGGCCATCACGATCCGGAATGCACCCACTTCGCCTGCAGAGAATACCAGAAGGGCCTTTTTTATCAAAATAAACGAACTGCCCCAGATCAATGCCAGTACTACCAACATTGCCCATTGTTTCAGTTGGTTTCTACCCTCGTGACCTGACATGTAGAAGAGGGTTCGATTTCATGAGCGGAATTTTTCGGAACAATGGTTTTTCACAATTCAGCGTCAGCAAATACCCGGGCTATTTCTTCCAGGAGTTCACAGGTTTCGGTATAGGATTCATTGGTAACGAGGGCGGTGCGGTACGGTTTGAAATGAGGAAGACCCCGGAAATAATTCGTGTAGTGCCTGCGCATTTCGAGCAGTCCCAATTTCTCGCCTTTCCATTCCACCGAAAAATCCAAATGCCTTCTGGCTACCTTTACACGTTCTTCCAGATCCGGTCCCTCCAGCAACTGCCCGGTCGCAAAAAAATGCTTGATTTCATTGAAAATCCAAGGATAGCCTATGGCCGCTCTGCCAATCATGATCCCATCTACCCCGTAGCGTTCCCGGTAGATTTTCGCTTTTTCCGGGCTGTCTATGTCCCCGTTGCCAAATACCGGAATGGTAATGCGGGGATTGCTTTTGACAGCTGCCAGGTATTCCCAATTGGCTTCGCCCTTGTACATTTGCTTTCGGGTCCGTGCATGAATGCTGATGGCTTGTATGCCCACGTCTTGCAATCGTTCCGTGACTTCCTCTATACGAATGGTGTTTTCGTCCCAACCCAGCCTGGTTTTTACCGTAACCGGAATGGAAACGGCCTTGACGATTTCGGCCGTCATGGAGACCATCTTGTCAATGTCCAACAGAATTCCAGCCCCAGCCCCTTTGCAAGCCACCTTATTGACCGGACAGCCGTAATTGATGTCCAGGATATCCGGACCGGCTGCTTCTACGATGGCCGCAGCCTCTCTCATCGAGGCGATCTCATTTCCAAAAATCTGGATTCCTACGGGTTTTTCGTATTCGTAAATATCCAACTTTTGGACGGATTTGGCCGCATCGCGGATCAAACCCTCCGAGCTAATGAACTCTGTATACATCAAATCCGCCCCATTGGCCTTGCACACGGCCCGGAACGGCGGATCGCTCACATCTTCCATCGGGGCCAATAAAAGAGGAAATTCCCCGAGATTCAAATCTCCGATTTTAATCACACGCTAAAATTTTATGCAAAAATGAGTGTTTTTCCTTGAAAATCAATACCGTTAGTCGTTTTCCGGGACTTTTCCCGGCACTTAATTTCCATGCAAAACAAAAAACTGGCTTGTGGTACAGGCTATTTCGTGTAAATTTAACCTGTCTATGGAAATCTACGAACATCGACCGGGGTATCAGGTACAGCAGCATTGGTTGCTTTCCTTTTCGGTTTTGATCTTACTCGTGTTTGGCGCCCTGGCCATCCTTCAAACCCTTGCTGTGGGGCTGATTCCTTTCTTGTTCGGAATTGGTTTCGATCAACTTCCCGCTCTTTTGAGCGGGACACTGGATCATCCGAATGGGCGAATGGCATTTCTGTTTATACAGGGATTGGGCGGAGGGTTGGCATTTTGGCTGGGCGGCTGGCTGTTTGTTCGGCTGGTAGACAAAAAAACCCTGCAGCTTCCCCGCCAATTCAGCCCGGAAAAGCTGCAGGAAATTGGGTTGGTTTTCCCCATCCTGATCGGGTTTGTATTGTTCAATTCCCTATGGGTGTACCTCAACATGAACATGGAACTTCCCGAGGCCTGGAAGGGCTTGGAAGCCATTCTTCGGGCGAAGGAAGACCAACTGATGGAACTGACCCTCTACCTGACCGATTTTGGCAGTACCGGGGAGTTGCTCATGGGCATACTGGTGATCGGTGTATTGGCCGGAATCGGGGAAGAATACCTTTTCAGGGGAATTGTCCAGCCAAAAATGCACGCCTATACGCACAATGCCCACCTGGGCGTCTGGCTAACAGCCTTTCTATTTTCGGCCATCCACCTTCAATTTTACGGGTTTCTTCCCAGGATGATGCTCGGCGCCTTGTTTGGCTACCTGTACCTGTATTCAGGTACCCTGGTATTTCCCATGCTGGCCCATATACTAAACAATACCTTTACCCTTTTTCTGGTATACTTCAACAAATTGGATCTGATCGAATACGACATGGAAAATGCTACGGAGCTGCATTGGGAATACGTCCTGATTGGATTGGTCGTTTTTCTACTTTCCTGGAAACGGTTCCTCAGCCGGCACAAAACCGAAGCGCATGAGTAAATGGCAAAAAGTTTTTGAATCTGATTCCCCGATCCGGGCCGAAATCGTCAAGGGGGTTTTGGAAGAAAAAGGTATCCGGGCCGTCATTCTGAATAAAAAAGACCCCGTTTACAAAATTCACGGCAGCATTGAGGTGATGGTTTCCGCCGATGAAGCCATCCGGGCCATTAATATCGTTGATAATGAGATCTCGTTTTAGCATCAGCAATTATAGCAACCTGGCACAGCGGATCATTACCGCTCTGATTGGAGCGGCGATAATTATCGGCAGCACCATCTTTAGCGAGTGGGCGTACTTCGTGGTATTTGCTGTCCTGCTGGGCTTCACGCAAATGGAGTTCTACAAATTATCGGGCCTGGACGGCATGTTGCCGCTAAAGAGTTTTGGGACCTTTGTAGGACTGTTGATCTTTGCCTTTACCTTCCTGGAAGAGATGAAAATCATTCCCATCGCCTATTACTTTTTGGTATTTCCATTGGTCTCCATGATATTTTTTATCAAGCTGTACCGGAAATCTGACAAAAAGCCTTTTACGGGGATCGCGTATACGATTTTGGGGATTTTCTACGTAGCTATCCCCTTTTCTTTATTGACGGTCGCCGCGTTTTCGGTGGACAAAACCTTTCATTTTGAGATCGTCATCGGCTCGTTGCTGATCTTATGGGCCAGCGACTCGGGTGCCTATTTCGCAGGAACGAAGTTTGGAAAAACAAAGCTTTTCGAACGGGTTTCGCCAAAAAAATCCTGGGAAGGAAGTCTAGGCGGAGCGTTTACTGCGATCGTTATCACCTATTTTATCTCGAAGAACTTTACCGTATTGCCGGAGTGGCAGTGGTTTTGTATCATGACCATCATCATCATCGCAGGCACCTACGGAGACCTGATCGAATCCCTTTTTAAGCGAAGCATTGCCATCAAAGATTCGGGAAAGGGTCTTCCGGGTCATGGGGGCTTTATGGATCGGTTTGACGGTTTACTCTTATCCACGCCGTTTATTGTAGCATTTTTGAAAATTTTTTAATTCTTACCCGAAAAAATTCTAATATTGTAAATCGTTAACGGGTACCCCCGCCCGCTTTGTGTGGGGAAATTTCTGACCGAAATGGGTGCCCTGGAATCAAAGTTGCTCGCTCATGACCATTCATAAAGAAGGAAGATCGTTGTTGTTTTGGATGCTCTTTATTCTTGCCGGCCTGAATATCCTCTTGCATCAGGTGCTGCCGGAAAAGGAGTTGTTGTTAAATCTGGTGATGCTCGGAAGCATCCTTGGCTACCTGGCCGTGTTGCAGTTTTTCAGAAACCCGGCCATTCCCATGCCCGATGATCCGGAGTTAATTTATGCAGCAGCAGACGGCAAGGTAGTGACCATCGAAAAAACCCGGGAGGACGAGTTTCTACGGGAAGAGCGGATACAGGTATCGGTATTTATGTCTCCCTTAAATGTACACGTTAACCGGTCTCCCATATCGGGCCTGGTGAAGTATTTTAAATACCATCCGGGAAAATATCTGGTAGCCTGGCACCCGAAATCCAGCACCGAAAACGAACGAACCTCCCTCGTGCTGGAGCATCCTTCCGGACTACTACTGATGGTCCGGCAGATCGCCGGAGCCATGGCCCGGCGCATCAAATGGTACGTCGATGTGGGCGATCCTCTGGTGCAGGGACACGAGTTTGGCTTTATAAAATTCGGATCCAGGGTGGACCTATTTGTACCTCTGGACGCAGAAATCCTGGTTAAGGTAAACCAAAAGACCAAGGCAGGTATCACGCCGATTGCCCGACTCAAATCCCCATGACTCCTTAGCCAAGGCCCATCTCCAGCGCTTTTTTTACCAGTTCTGCCACGGAAGAAACCTCCAACTTCCGGTGCAGGTGCTTTCGGTGCGTTTCTACCGTATGTACACTCAAGTATAGCTGGTCGGCGATTTCTTTATTGCTTTTTCCCCGAGCGATCCATTTCAGGATTTCCAGCTCCCGCTTAGACAGTTTGAAGGCCGTTTTGAAACGATCGTATTGGTCAAATTCATCTTCTTCTGCCTGTTTGAGCACCTGTTCAAAACGAGCCAGGTAGCGGTCTTCCATTACTTCGCGGATGGTAAATATCAGTTCATCGGGATCTGCATTTTTCAGCACATAGGCGTCTACTCCCTGCTGGATGCATTTTTTAAATATTTCCTCCTCGTCGTACATGGACAGCACAATGGTTTTAATCTTCCAACGCCTCTTCTTAATGAATTGCAAGATCCCCAGTCCATTAAGCCCGGGCATGTTCATATCCGTGATCAACAAATCTGCTTTGTTCGTTTCCAGAGCATCCAGCAGTTCTTTGCCGTTGTGGTACACCCCTTGCACCTGAAAATCCTCCTCTCCAGAAAGCAGGTTTTCGATACCCGCAGCGAATAATTTGTGGTCGTCCGCCAGAACGATTTTAGTTTTAGGTGTCATTGTTAGCGTAAATTGCGTTCTCTAGCTGAATTTTTATTTGGGTACCCTTGTTGGGACCCGAAACGACATCTACCTGACCGTTGATCGCCTTGATTCTGGATTTCAGGTTTTTAATGCCCAATCCCGAGGACTCGCTATGGGTATCAAAGCCAACCCCATCGTCTCGGATAAGTAAGGTGGGAATTCCTCCTTCCTCCACCAAATGAATGGAAATCAGCTGGGGAGATGCATGTTTGATCGCGTTATTCAGGCACTCCTGCACCATTCGGATCACAACCAACTTCTTATCCCCTTCCAGGCTGTCAAAAAAATCTACTTTTTTTTTCGAAAGAGGTCTTGCAGTATCCACTCTTTTCGATCTTGGCCAATTCATCGGTCAGAAAATCCTCGAATTTCAATGCATTGAGGTAATCCTTATTAATGGACCTCGATAAGCTACGTACCTCGCGAATAATCTGATTGATCAGTTTCTTACCTTCTGAAATTCCCGATCCGTTGGGACTATTCAAGACCAACTTTGTGAGGGAAAGCAATTGGCCAATATTGTCGTGCAATTCCTGGCTAACAAAGAGCAGGGTTTGTTCCCGGATCTCCTTTTCGGCATTCAGAATGGTGTTTTCATAATCTGCCTTGAGAAGCTGGATCTTATGCCGGTTTTTGATCTGCCGCTGCCGGTGGATGATCACGATCGTGACGATAAATACCGCCATGATGACCATGAGTACTACCCCGGTCAGGATAGCCAAAAATGTAGGCAAGGCATTATCTTCCATCTCTATTCGCAGAAAAGATAAAGGAGGAGTAAAACGAAAGACCGAAAATCAGGTAGAGCATCGCAGCAAAAATCCGGTTCATCGAGGCCAAGATGGTCAGGTACCATTTATCAATATCCCATAGAATATTCAATGCCCCGAAGTAGATGAAATTGGGACAATAGAAAAGAAGAATGGCGGCAATGTTCCAAAAATGGGGTACGCCCAGCAGCGGTCTGTCCCAAAAACCCTCCAAAATAAAGATGCGGTACAGCAGGTAGCAACTTACCAATACGACCCCAAAACTTCCAAGCAAATGGGTGTATTGCTGAAACAACTGGGTAGGATTTTGGAAAAAGATACTATTTGTCACGGCCCAGGCAAGAAAAACCAGCATGAATTGATCGATCCGCTTTTTGATCGACCACTGGTCCACCAGGGATCTCAAATAGACCAAGATTAGCAAGGTTTCCCCACATACAAAGAAGATGTTGTAAACAAGCACGTTTTTTTGCCCGTTTTGCACGAGGTAATGGGCGTATAACTCAAAAGCCAACACATAGAGAATGATGCAAAAAATGTAGGCATGGGCCCGTTTATCTTCGGACCGTATTTTCCCAAAAGGAAAATACAGGAGCGAGCATAGCAAACCCACTGCAATACAGTAAAGATACACAGTGATTGTCATGGCGGAGGCTTGTAGGAATGGGTACTAAAAAAAGTCTCAGCAGTCGGGAGGACATACCTTGCCACCGTTCACGATCATGGTCTGCTGCCCCGGATCGTCATTGTCATTCGAAGCAGTAAGAATCACCGTTAATTTCCCAATATAATCCGAACGGTTAGCTCTTTCGCCTTGTTCCGACACGGTGTCTTTGTCGTACATACCCAGATAAATCTTGATTCCACCTTGTTTTGGATCGGTTTGATCCAAAAGCTTTTCGATGGTCTGCCGATCAAACCAAACCGACCGTGTCTGCTGCTTGGCAGACTCCTGATGGATCGCTCGCTCCGCATCCTGAATAAACTTTTCGTAATTTCGCTTCAGGATTTCAAATTTTTCTATATCCATGAATGGTTCTATTTAGAGGATTGTCTTCAATCAAAATTAACGAAACTTCCGGTTAATCCTTCCCCACCCGAAAAAAATCCGCCGTTTTTATTTTACCAAAATGGCTTTTACCGACAAAACTTCCGCCAGCCTGCGCAAAAAAACGGTGAACCGACCGTTTCCAAAAAACAAAACAAATACCCTGCTTAACGCAGCAATGAACAGCGTTTATCCCTATCAATAAAAATCCTACCCATTAAATCAATTACACGTTCCTGTTTTGAAAAAATTTTTCTACTTTACTCACCTAATCGGATAATCACCCTTACACGCACCGTCCATGATCATCACCGCAGTCCTCATTGGTCTTCTTCTTATACAGACCATCGTCCTATACAACCGCCTCATTCGCTTGCGAAACAATGCCCGTGAAGGATGGAGTGGCATTGACGTTCAGTTGAAACGCAGGGCAGATCTGGTCCCCAATCTGGTGACCACCGTGAAAGGGTATGCCAAACACGAACAGCAGCTCCTGGAGGATGTCACAGAACTCAGAAACCAAAGCATCGCCGATCAAAGTATTCCCAACCAGGCCAAGACCGCCTCGGAGTTGGGCCGCTCACTGCAGCGGTTGTTGGTAGTCGCCGAGGCCTATCCGGAGCTGAAGGCGGATAAAAATTTCCTGAAACTCCAGGAACAACTCTCGGAAATCGAAAATACCCTGCAAAAGTCAAGAAGGTATTACAACGGTACCGTACGCGAACTCAACATCAAAATTGAGTCCTTCCCATCCAATCTTGTCGCCAAGATTTTTAGCTTTGAAAAATTCGACTTTTTTGCGCTTACAGATGCTTCCGACAGGGCCGTTCCCGAAATTAATCTGAACTGACATGCACAACTATTCGAAGGTATTCGTGTTGGTACTGCTACTGGGCCTGACCTTGGGTCCGCTAGCAGCACAGGAACAAGAGGAAATCCTTTCCTATCACAGTGAAATCAACATCCAATTGGATGGCTCGCTGTACGTTACCGAAGAGATCAAGGTAAGAAGCACGGGAAATGCAATCAAACGGGGCATTTTCCGTAGCTTTCCGGTCGTCTACCGGGACCGCTACCAAAATCAGGTACGGGTGGGCTTCGATGTGGTGGAAATAAAAAAAGACGGATCGAGCGAACCCTACGAAATAATTCGGCAGGGCGATTACCAGGTCGTTCGCATAGGAGACGAAAACACGTTTCTGAATCCCGGGGTGTACACCTATACCATTCGGTATACAACCGACCGGCAGATAGGCTTTTTTGAAGATTTTGACGAGCTGTACTGGAATGCTATCGGCGACCAATGGGATTTTCGGATCAATCAGGCTTCTGCAAGAATCGTATTACCGGAAGGAGGCAAGATCGGACAGTTTGCTGCCTACGCGGGCCCCGTAGGAAGTACGGGCTGTCCCTGTGAAATCAAACAGGAGTCCGACACCGAATTGTACGTGGCCCTCACGGAACCGCTCAATCCCCGCGAACCGTTGACCCTGGCGGTTTCCTGGCAAAAAGGTCTTATAGAACCGCCCGGCGCAATGGAAAAAACCCGAAGTTTCCTGCGTGACAATGGCGGCATTTTATGGCTGCTGCTGGGAATTATTGCGGCATCTCTTTACTATTACTATGCCTGGAATCGGGTAGGGAAAGACCCCCACAAGGGAGGTATTTATCCGATTTTTGACATACCCGAAGGGTTGGATGCAGCCGCCGTACGGTATCTGTTTAAAATGGGCTTCGACACCAAAGCGTATGTGGCGGCGATCGTCGAACTGGCAACGGGTGGTTATTTGAAAATTATCGAAGAAAAGAGAAAAAAATATGTTCTGGAACAAGTGAACGTGATGGAAACAGGCAATAAAGGTTACCAAACGATTCTTTCCAGCCTCTTTGCCGAAGAAAAACAAATCACACTGACACAGAAGGAGCATAAAAAAATAGGTGGGGCGCTCACAGGATTGAAAAACGACCTGGCCGGCCGATACGAAGGGTCCCATTTTAAGCCCAATACGGTCTGGCTGATTCCCGGCATTCTCCTCTCGGCACTGATGCTTTTTCTGGGAGTGAAGTCAGTAATCGATCAATCCCTGGAAGAAGAAAATATCTTTGTGATCATGGGGCTTGTCTTTTCGATATTCCTGCTGACCCTTCTCGCCAAGGTTTTTCTAACGGTAATGCATTACCTGGATTACGGCTACGTGAAGCTGGGAACGATTATTGGCGAAGGTTTCAGTTTAGTATTATTGCTTGCCTTTCCCGTGGCACAATTTATATTTTTTGATGCCCAACCTCTTCCTTACGGCTTTTTACTCATGGCGCTTATTCTGGGATTGATCAATGTCGTCTTTGCATTTCTGATGAAAGCGCCTACGGAGAAAGGGCGGAAAGTGATGGACCAAATCGAAGGATTTCGCATGTACCTCAATGCCGCAGAGAAACCGCTACTCGAAACGTACAATCCACCCGGAGTAACGCCGGAGGTTTTTGAAAAATTCCTACCCTTTGCCATTGCGTTGGATGTGGGCGAAGCCTGGGGCAAGGCCATGGAAAACAAGCTTGCCTCCCTATCCGAAGAAAAATCTGCTGCCACCCGGTACCGTCCCTCCTGGTACGCCGGGTCGGCCTTCGCGGCAGGGTCCCTGGCAGGCTTTTCGTCCAGCCTGGGAAAATCCTTTGGATCCGCCCTTAGCAATTCCTCCAGCCCCCCGGGATCCAAGTCAGGAAGTGGTGGTGGAGGTAGTTCCGGCGGCGGTGGCGGTGGCGGCGGAGGCGGCGGCTGGTAAAACGACAAAAGCCCCTGAACGAATACTCAGGGGCTTTTTCCGTCAAACCGCGTCCATGCCGTTCTACTATTCTTGCTGCAAGACCACTTTCATCGCCTCAATGTAGGATGGTTCGGGTACTTCCTGCCCTTGCACCAGCATGACAAAATGTTCAGCCAGTATCTCTTCCGGATGAAGGGTGTAATTCGTGTTGTTTCCAATTTTCTGTTTCAAATCGGTTGCTGCAGCAAAGTTTTTGAGCACCGGCATGTTATCTACCAGGGTGGCTTGTTTGCCATCGTCAGGCCCATCCACAAACATCAGGCGTTGCTTCAGATAGGTAAAAAACGAGCCTCCGTCCCATTCTTCTTCAGAAATGAGTACAAATACTACCTCTTCCGATTCCCCGTCTATCTGCAAGGTGATCGTGTGCTCCAAGAAAGGCGCATCCGGATTGGTGATCACAAAATCACGAATCCCTTCCGGATACACAATTCGGTTGCTTTCGGTAAAATGAATCGTCTCGAATAGATCCGTTCTTCGTTCGGGTTTGTAGCGCGTCAGAATGTGAAACAACTCGTGAATCAGAAAGCTCTCGTTGACCAGGCCACGGACCACGATGTAGTTTTCCCGGGTGTAGCTCACCGCACCACCTTCTTCGTCCATGGTGGATTTGACAAGGAGGATCTCCTCCGGAAACTCCAGCTTCAGACCCAGGGCATCAATTTTATCTTTGATTCCCAGGATGCGTTCCTCCAAAACTTCCTTTTCTTCTTCCGTCCAGGCCTGTGCCTGTTGGGAAGCATAGGTCAGGTAGTCCGCCTCTTCGTCACTCTCCTTGTTTTTTGTCCTGGAAATCAGGTCAAACTTACTCAACTCTTGTGTGTAGGAGTCCGAGGTCCCCAGTCGCTCGGCAGCTTCTTCCTGGGGGGTGAACACGATCGTCGTATTTTCATCGAAAGGTACCACAATATCGGGATCTCTGGCAATAGGGTTCGCCGGCTCTTCCGGTTCTTCCGGCTCTTGAATCGGATCCGGATCGTCCACGGTACAGGCCATTAGTACTGCCAGCAGAAATAGGGGGTAAATCAGTAGCTTTTTCATTTGAGTTGAATTAATAGATTGTATAGGGATTATTTTTCATTTTTTTTTATCCAATATCTGCTGCAATAGCCCTGCAAAAGAGGCGTCGTTTGGGGGAGACAACATCGTAATGTGTTCCCCATCCGCCTCCCATACCCGCAATTCCCTGACGTAGGGTTTCCAGCCGAAGTTTTCCTTATCCGGAAGATAGCTCGCAGCGATCCGGGCTTTGATCAGGTCAACAGGCCCTTCGTAACGCTTTATTTGGTACTCCTTGCATGCTTCTTTGTAAACGAATTCAACGCGCTTGTAGGTTTTGAGCAAAGAGGTTTCCGCCTTATCCTGCTCTGGCCGAAATAGTTTGCGAACCTTTCGGACTTTCCTTTCCCAGGAAGCCTTTTTTATTCGGCGAAAGATTGACGGATGCCGGAAAAGAAGCTCCACATCAAATATCCTTTTGCCGAAAAAATACCGCAGACTTTCCAGGATGCGCAATACGAAGGGCTTGCGATAATTGCTTTGAAAGGCATACGTGTCAAACAGCACCAACTTTTCCACCGATTTTCCCATTTTTCTCAACTGGGAGGCCATTTCGTAAGCGATAATTCCTCCTAACGAATATCCTGCCAAAAGATACGGTCCGTTTGGATTTTGCTGCAATACTTCTGAGAGGTACTGGGAAGCGATGGCTTCCACCGTCCGCAAGGGCTCCTCCACCCCGTCCAGTCCCTTGGCTTGAATGCCAAAAACGGGCTGCTCCCGATCCATTTCCCTGGCCACTGCATAAAACGGCAGAATATTCAATCCCCCGCCATGGACTATGTACAAGGGAGGCTTCGAACCGGTGTTCTTTATCGCTACCAGGCTTTTCCATTCGCTGTCCCCCAGCACACCGCTCTTAATGGCCCGAGATAGATACTGGACGGTGGGGTATTTAAAAAGCACCGAAAGTGGCAATCGAATCCCATAGACCTTTTCCAATTGAACCATCACCTTTACAGCGGTCAGGGAATGCCCGCCTATTTCGAAAAAGTTATCCGTTTTGTGTATTCGATTCAGGCCCAGGGCCTTTTTCCATATTTCTGCTACCAATTTCTCTTCCGGATTCAGCGCCTCTGAGGCCTCCGAAGAGGAGACGGTACCACTTCCGGGATCGGGCAGCGCGGAACGATTTACTTTCCCATTTTCGGATAAGGGAAAGTCTTTGACCCATAAGAATTGGGTAGGGATCATCACCTCTGTGAGGTGTTTGCCCAGTTGTTGTTTCCACTGTCTGATCTGGTTTTCTCCGGGATACTTCCATTCGCCATGTTCCATCCCATCGTTGTCGACTGGAACCAAAAACGCCTGAAGAAAGTCTTGTTCGTGCGGGCCCCTTCGCAGCAGGACGACGCCCTCCCGGACTCCTTCCAATTGACGAAGGCCGCTTTCCACCTCAGCTAATTCAATTCGATGCCCGCGAATTTTTACCTGATGATCCATCCGACCGCTGATCACCAACTCATTGGCCGCATTGATCCAGCCCAGATCTCCCGTCTTGTATACACGATACGGGAGACCGCCTTCTAGGTGTTTTTCTACAAATCGTTCGCGGTTCAGCTCCGGCTGGTTTAAATAACCCGTTCCTACCCCGTATCCTGCAATCCACACTTCACCCTTTCTACCCTTGGGAAGGGGATTTCCGTTCCCGTCCACAATGTGGACTTCCGTATTGGTCACCGGCTTGCCGACGGTAATGTTCCGCTCTGCGTCCCTCACCCGTTTGATGGTGGCATAAACCGTCGTCTCGGTAGGACCGTAGACGTTCCACAATTCGGCTCCAAGCGGTAACAATCGCTGGACCAGGCCTGATTCCAGGGGCTCACCCCCGCTGATCAGTCGCAACCCTTCAATCCTTCGGTCCCAACCGGCTTCCAACATCATTTTCCAGTGTGAGGGGGTAGCGAACATCACCGTGATGGCACGTTTTTCAATTTCCTCCAAAATGACCCTCGGTTCCCTACGCTGCTCCCGGTCCAGGATGACGATCTGGGCGCCAAATACCAGGGACACGAGGGTTTCCAGCAGGGCGATATCGAAGGAAAACGAACTCACAGCCAATATCCGATCTTCCGCGGAAATTCCGGGTTTTTCAGTTACCACCCCCACGAAGTGAAATAAATTAAGGTGCTCCAGGACCACGCCTTTCGGTTTTCCGGTCGTACCGGAGGTGTAAATAACATACGCGGGATCTTCGGGCAGGGAATCGACTTCCGGGTCCAGGTTGGGATAGTTGGATGCCTTGGTTAAAAATTCCTCCCAGAGCATCTTTTTGGCGTGCATCGTGCTGAGCTGCTTCTCCCCAGCCCGGGTAAGGAAAAATGAACGGGAATCATCCAGCATGAATCCAATGCGCTGAGCGGGTAGCTCGGGGTCTAACGGCAGGTATGCAGCACCTGCCTTAAGGATGCCCAGGATAGCGACCACGAACTCGGGAGATCTGGGTAGGACAATTCCCACCACCTTCCCCTTCGTTACTCCCTGCGCCAACAAATGCGCCGCCAAACGGTTGGCCTGTGCGTTTAGATCGTCGAATGTCAGTTCCTGAGTTCCGAAGAACACAGCCGTTCTTTTTCCGTTGCGGATTGCGGCCCTTGTTATCATCCGTTGAATCGGTACGAACTGCTGCCTTATTCCGTTGGATGTTTCCACCTTCCCGATTCCCCTGCAAGACGGATCCTGTACCATCTGAGAAAGTTTTTGAGTAGGGTTGGACATTCCCGATTCCAATATCTGAAGGTACTGAGATGCCAGGTTCTCAATCCGCTTGCCATCAAAAATTTCTCTGGAATACTCCATCCTGATCCGAATACCGGCGTTACTCTCCTGTACCAAAAACGTCAGATCAAACTTAGCCGTGGTTTGTGGGATGGTTTGTACTTCCATGGACAATCCCGGTGCGGTATTCCGAACCTCATCGGCGTACTCCATCACAAACATGACCTGAAAAAGCGGATTGACTCCGAATTGCCGGTGCTGGGCAGTGGCTGCTACTATTTTTTCAAAGGGAACTTCCTGGTGCTCGAATGCTTCCAGGACATTTTTCTTTACCTCCAGCAAGATTTCCTGAAACGAATCATTCGGGTTCAGGTAACTACGGATGGGCAGCGGGTTGACAAAGTACCCGATCAATGGTTCGGTTTCCGTCTGATTTCTTCCCCCCATGGCCGTGCCCACGCAGAGGTCCTGTTGTCCACTGTTTCGCTCCAACAGCGCCTTAAATCCGGCAAGCAAAATCATAAAAGGCGACATTCCGAGTTGCTTTGCCATGTCCTGCAGACGGTTTTTATGGGCCGGCCCCAGGGGGATATCGTGGATCGCACCTTCGTGGGATTTCCTCTGGGAAAAATCTCCCTCCTCATGAAAATTCAATGGGCGAATGCCGCGGAGCTTTTCTTTCCAATACCGCAGCTTTCCCTCCAGTGCCGCGTCGCTCAGGCGGTTTCGCTGCCAGAGGGCGTAGTCGGCGTATTGGATTTTCAGATGAGGCAATAACAGGCTTTCCCCTGTTTTTTCGGCCTTTACCAAGGCAAACAGCTCGTTAAGAAAGACAGGAATGGACCATCCGTCAAAAGAAATGTGGTGAACCACAACCAACAGCAAGCAGGCATCCGGATGCAGTGGATATTTTTTGGCACGGATCATAAAGTCTTTTCCCAAATCGAACGGCCGTTCCAAAAACTCGATCATGTCCCGATCCGGCCAGCCGGCATAGGGTGCTCCCGATATACTGAAAGCCTCCTCCAGCTCCCAGCCCAAAACCGGAAGTACCTGTTGAGAAGCTTCCTCTCCCCGTTCTTTGATTACTGTTCGCAATACCTCGTGGCGCTCCAGAATGCTTCTGATGGCTTCCTGCAATACCCCTGAACGGGTTTCCCCCGTGAGTTTTAAGAGTACCGGAATATGGTACTGGCTGGAGCCTTCCAATTTGTCGGTCAGCCAAAGGCTTTCCTGTCCAAAAGACAGTGGGATTTTATCTGGCCGTGGCCTGCGGGGAAGGATCCGGACCTGAGAGGCGTCCTTTTGTTCTTTGTTGCTAAGTAGATCGGCCATGGCCGAAACCGTCGGATGGGCAAACAACTCCCGCACACTGATCTCCAGCCCGAGCGATTCCTTGATTCGTCCGAGTAGCCGGAGAGCCAGAAGCGAATTTCCTCCCGACAAAAAGAAATTATCCCGAACACCCGACTCCTTCGACGGCAACACACTTCGCCAGATATCGAGAAGATTGCTTTCCAGCACGGATGCCGGCGGGATAAATCCTCCCTGCTCCGGGACATCAGTAGCCATTTGCTCCAGCTGCTTGCGGTCAATTTTCCCATTCGGAGTCAATGGAAATCGATGCAGTTGCGACAGGGTGGCGGGGAGCATGTAACGCGGCAACTCCCGTTCCAACGCTTCCATGACGCTCCCGGTATCCAGGGGGCGATCCGCGGTAAAAAAACCAGCCAAGACCTTTTCCTCGCGTGTTCCGCGCTTTTGCAGCACCACTGCCGCATTTGCTACGCCCGGAATGGTACGCAGACTGGACGCTATTTCATCCAGTTCGATTCGGTAGCCGTTCACCTTGACCTGATTATCCAGCCGACCCAGGAAATCAATCTTCCCATCCGCCCGCCAGACTCCACGATCTCCCGTTTTGTACACAAGCTTCCCTTCTCCCTTCGCCAGAGGATCTGGGATGAATTTTTCCGCAGTCAACCCGGGTCGTTGCCAATAGCCCCCGGCCAATCCGCTTCCTCCCAGGTATATTTCTCCAGGTACCCCGACCGGGCAAGGCATCAAATCGGCATTCAGAATGTAAACATACGTACCCGAGATGGGTCGGCCAATGGATACCGTCCGGCCAGGAAGCAGGCGCTCGCAGGTGGAATAGGTCGTATCCTCGGTAGGACCGTACAGGTTTCTGACAGCAAGCCTATCCAGGTCCAATGCACTCGCCAGCTGCTCCGGTATGGGCTCACCGGCCATGTTTAGCAAGGCCACCTGTGATAGATCCACTTTTTCTTCGAGCAACTTCTGCACCAGGCTGGGTACCGTATTGATCAACACGCCTTCATCCTTTGGCAGGTATTCTGGAATCTCTAGCCCATTTTGGAGGATTCGGACAGGCTTCCCATAGGCCAGTGGGAAAAACAGCTCAAACACTGACAAATCAAAGCAGACGGAAGTAACCGCATACATCAGCCGGTAGCTTTCCGAGGTAAATTCTTTGCCACACCAATCCAGAAATGCCGCCAGATTCGCCTGAGTCAGGCATACCCCCTTGGGTTTTCCTGTTGACCCGGAGGTATAAATCAGGTAAGCGCGCTGATCCGGGGACAAAACCGGCCTCTCCGATACGATGCGGGAGCTTGGTTTCAATCCCTCTTGCAAACGAAGAATTTTTCCTGGATGGTTTGAGTCAAGCAGGCCAATCGATGCCTCGTCCACCAGCAAGTGAGAGGCGCCGCAATCAGCGATGATATAGGCAATTCGCTCCCTGGGGTAGGCCGGGTCCACCGGCACGTATGCGGCACCGGCCCGCCATATTCCTACTATGGCCGCAACCATGTCTATTCCCCGCTCCGCCAAAAGGACCAGGTTATCGCCTTCCCGGACGCCCTCCAGTATCAACCAATCGGCCAACCGGTTGGCACGCTGATCCAGGCCGTAAAAATCTACTTGTTCCCCGGCTGCCAGCAAGGCCGTGGCAGGCCCCATCCTCGCCACTTGTTCCCCAAAACGGTCCAAAAAACTGCGGTGCTCCGGAGGGGTAGGGAGCTGTTCCCGACCGGAAAGCGCATCAATCTCCCGGGAAGAAAGCAAGCTCATTTTCCTGACCCGATAGGCACGCTCCCGAGATACATTTTGCAACAGGTACCGGAAATGGTGCAACATGCGCGCGATGGTATCCGGACGAAACTGCCCGGCATCGTACTCAATGCTCCCCTGCAGACCGGAGGCCTCACCTGCCAGGCTGAAGGTAAGGTCGTACGTAGCAGCTATTGGATCCACCTGCAGCGACCGGACCCCCACCTCAGGTAAGTACAGGTTCTTTGCAGCCGCACTTCCCTCGTGCATCACGAAAAGCGTGTTGAAAAACGGTTTCCCCTGTTGGTGTCCCGAGGAGAACCTTTCTACCAATTTTATAAAGGGAAAATGAGCATGGGCCAATGCATCCCTCACTCCCTTTTTGATGGCTTGCAAGAACTGTTCGAAGGTATCCTCCGGCCGGATCCGCGACCGTAGCGGAAGGGGGTTGATAAAGTAGCCGATCTGCTCTTCGGACCCTGGAAAATTTCGGTCAAGGACCGGGCTACCCACACAGAGATCGACCTGATGGGTATACCGGTAAAGCAAGACCTTAAACAAAGCCAGAAACGTCATGTACAAGCTGGCCTGATTTTCTTTTGCAAGTGTCCTAATCGGCTCAATTTCTTCCCGATCCAGCGAAAACCGCAGGATGCCTGCCCGACGTGGTGCGGCAGCTACTTGCGGGTAATCCTTTGGTAATTGCAGCGTTTCCCATCCCGCCAGCGCTTTTTCCCAGTACGCCCTGGCCACGGGATCCTCGGGTGCATGGTGCTGGCTTGGAGCAAGGACCGGAAGCACTGCTGAATCAGGGGCTGCGCTCAACGGGCGCCCCTCCATCAGGGAAAGGTAATTTTCTGACAATTCCCGAAGAAAAATCTTCATGGAACGATCGTCGAATGCGATGTGATGAAAAACCAGACCCAAAACGTGCCTGTCACTGCCGTAGGACACCAACCTACCGCGCACCATAAAGTCCTCCCGCAGGTCAAAGGGCTCCTGAAAAAACGTCGTGAAGCCTGCTTGAAACAGCGATTCGGAAAACTCTTGTTCCGAGCTTTGATGAAGGCTCAGTTTCCAATCCGCTTCTGATTTCAGTTGAACCCGGTCAATTCCCAGAAAGCAGGTACGGAGCGCTTTGTGTTTTTTTACTATGGCCCGAAGGGCTGCCTCCAGCATTGGCACGTGCAGCTTTCCGGTCAGGAGGTAAGCCGCCTGTAGGTGATACGCCAGGGATCCTTCCAATTGATCCACCAGCCACAGGGACTGTTGGTAAAAAGTGGTCGTTGGTGCCTGCATTTTTGGGTGCCGGGGGGAACCGCCATCCGCAGCTATTGCAGGCTCGGCGGCCTGACCTGTCCGCACGAACTCATGTAATTTGGCGATGGTAGGATGGTCAAATACATCTGAAACCCGCAGTGCGACCTTGTATTTTTGGTTCAAACGAGCCACCAGCCGCATCGCTGCCAGCGAACTCCCGCCTGCTTCAAAAAAATTTGCAAACGCGTCCGGCGCCGGTACGCCAAGTACCTCTCCTACTGCTTCTGCTACATACTGCCACTCTTCTTCTGAATTCCTGTCCGTTTTCCTCGCCTCGCTCGGTGCGCCCAACAGTGCATCCCGATCCAATTTGCCGTTTTCCGTCAGCGGAAATTGATCCCTGCATACGATTTTCCCCGGAATCATGTAGGCAGGCAGCCGCTGTCGGAGCAATTGCCTGGCTGAGGTTATATCCAGCCCTTCCTTCGGTACGATAAAAAGCAGGAGTTGCGGATTTGTCCCGCCGGGCTCAGCAATCAGGGCAAGGGCTTCTTTGACCCTCCCCGAATCGAGTAGTACCTGTTCGATTTCTGCCAAATCGATGCGGTTTCCCTGAAACTTTACCTGACGGTCATTCCTTCCTTCAAATACAAAACGTCCATCCGGGAGCATCCGGACGCGATCCCCTGTCGCGTACAGCCTTGCTCCGCTCTTTTTACTGAAAGGATCCGGGAGAAACCGAGCGGCTGTCAAGGCCGGATCCTTCCAATAGCCCTGGGCCACCTGGCTTCCGCCAATTGCGAGTTCTCCACTCGCTCCCGCAGGCAGTCGCTCAGCGGTTTCGGGATCCAACACGTAGCAGCTAACTCCCGGCAAGGGCTTTCCAATGGCAATGTGGTCCGCCTCCGGCGTGATTTCCTCCACAGTAGCCCATATCGTGGCTTCGGTGGGGCCGTATTCGTTGTACAGCCGCACCTGTCTGCCCTGCCGGAAATGGGCAAGGGCCAGGGATTTGGGTACCGTTTCTCCGCCCAGTATGACCCGCTCCAGCTGTTGTTGCTCGTCTAAAACGCCTTCTTCCAGGAGAAACCGGTAGTAGGAAGGCACGCAAAGCAGCGTATTGGTTCCCGCGAGTAGCGAAGGAAGTTCTTCGGACTCCCGAATGGATTCGGTAGCGCTCATGACCAGACTGCCTCCGGTACACAGGGGCCAGAAAATCGCCGCCAGTGAGGCGTCGAAGGTCAGCGGAGGGATCAGCAATAAGTGAGGGATACCCGGATACTGGTGGATGCGGTTTTGCGTGGCACCGTACAACTGGCGGTGGCTTACCTGCACGCCTTTGGGTGATCCGGTGCTACCGGAAGTATACAGGATGTACGCAGGCGTATCTGGATGAACCGGGACAACAGGATGAGGGTTTTCGGAGGCAGTCTCCACCGCTTCAGCAAATGGAAACACCGCGATGTTCTTGGATCGGGCATGAAAATTTCCATCGGTAATCAGGAGAGGTGCATCCAGCTCTTCCAGTAATTTCGCTATTCTGCGCTCCGGCCATTCCGGGTGAAGGGGTACAAAGGCCTTCCCCGATTTGGCAATGCCGAGAATGGTAGACAGGTACCGATACGTCCGATCCATGATAACCGGAACGAGGAATTGGTGTTCAAAACCCGATTGGTGCAGGAATTGGCAAATTCGATCGGACAATCGGTCGAGTTCTGCATAGGTATAGCTTTTCGAACCTTCCTTGACTGCCGGTTTTTCTGGATAGGCGGTCACCTGCCGTCGAAATAAATCGAGTACTGTTGGCCCCCTATCAACGGACTTGCCTGTCAATTCATTCAAAAACCGTTCCCCATTCATTGTAGTTCTTTCTGCTTGCCTTTATCGTGCCTTCGGTAGCGGTAGGCTGTGCTTTGACAGGCTTTTTTATGTTTCCCTCCAGGCGACTGATAGGGCAGCAGGTCGACCTGCCCTACGTACTGCTTCTCAATCAACCGAATATCTCCCCCCCAAAACCCGAAAGAACGAAAAGGTCATTCACTATTTCGACCCTCCCTGTACCAGCCAGCCGTCGTTTGTTTCCGCTGTCTAAAGCACCGCTTCCATCCTATCGGGTTGCATTCTGGGAAAAACCAATCCTCCTCATTATTTCCCCCCCATCTGGGGTAATTGGGATAGAAGATGGTTTTTTACCGGTAATTTCTCAAAACAAGTTAGAACAACCTATGAATGCACCCAATAGATTATCAGCAATTTTTTTATTCTATACGTCGTTTTTATGGGTTTGAACTGCAAATATATTAAAAAGTTTTTTGAATTTACCTCTTCTAAGAAGATTTGAGTTGCGGCTTCGGGCCGCTAAAAAAATATCCTTCTCCGCGACTGCATTTCTATAAACAAAAAGTATGCGTAATTTACAGGATCGGAAAGCTACAACTGACCCTTATTAATTTCCACAATCGATGATAGATTTTCCCTCCAAAGAAAGACTGGCGCACATCGTGTATGAATCCGATGACCGGGCATCAAAATATTTCGATCTGGTGCTGCTGGTGTTGATTTTGATGAGTGTCAGCATTGTTGTATTGGACTCCGTTGAAGAAATCCACACCAACTATGGCTCCCTCTTGTACGGCCTTGAATGGTTTTTTACCCTGGTATTTACCATTGAATACGGCTTCCGTATCTGGCTCAGCAACAACAAGCGGGGGTATATTTTTGGGTTTTACGGTTTGGTGGACTTACTGGCGATCCTGCCGACCTACCTAAGCCTGATACTTTTTCAAACCCAATACCTGACCGTTATCCGTGCGTTGCGCTTTTTGCGCATTTTGCGGATATTGAAACTCCCCAAGTACGTACGGGAAGCCACCTTATTGACCACCGCACTGAAGCACAGCCAGGCGAAAATCAAGGTTTTCGTAGGCTCCGTGCTGACCATTGTGCTGGTCATGGGCTCGGTCATGTACATTGTGGAGGGGCCGGCAAGCGGGTTTACCTCGATCCCGCGTTCCATGTACTGGGCCATTGTCACCCTGACCACCGTGGGATACGGAGACATTGCTCCCGTCACCGACCTTGGGCAATTCATCGCCGCCCTGATCATGCTGATGGGCTATGCCATCATCGCTGTTCCCACCGGTATCGTCAGCTCTGAATTGACGGCAGCAAGGCTGGACGAAACCAAGCGGGCAAAAAGCCCGGAAGCAGCAGCCGAACACTGTCCCGCCTGCGGCGCACAAAGCCATAGCGAGGATGCCCTGTTTTGCCGGAAATGCGGTGCAAAGCTTGATGCTGCCCAGGCCTGATCGCTTAAATTTTGGCGGCTAGGCGGTGAAACCCCCGTCTACCACATAGGTGGCTCCGGTGATAAATTTGCTCTGCTCGGATGCCAGAAACAGGGCTAAATCGGCAATGTCCTCGTTGCTCGCGTACCGGCCCAGCGGAATCATCTTGGTGAAATTTTCTTTTACCGCATCGCCCTGTCCGGGAGCAAAACCTTCTTCCAGGGAACGCATCATCCGGTTATCCACCGGAGAAGGGTGAATGGAATTTACCCGTATATTACCCGGCGCTCCCTCCAGGGCACCTACCCGCATCAACCCGATCGTGGCATGTTTACTGCCCACATAGGCACTTACCTGGGCGGTACCTCGCAGGCCCGCGACCGAGGAGGTGATGATAACCGATCCCCCACCGTCTGCCTTCATGATCGGAAAGGCATACTTCATGCCCAGCCATACCCCCTTCACATTTACGCCCATCACCTGATCAAAGGTCTCCTCCGGATAGTCTTCCATGGGCTTGACGACGCCTTCCACTCCCGCATTGAGAAACAAGACATCTATCTTTCCATAGGCTTCTTTTACCTGCCTGGTGTACTGTTGCACATCGCCGGCGTTGCTGACGTCTGCCCGGATATACATCGCCTTATCCGTACCCAGAACCTTCTCCGCAGATTTCAGATTTTCATCGCTGAAGTCTACAATGGCGACCCCGTTGGCACCTTCTGCCAAAAAAAGCTTTGCGGTGGCCAATCCTATGCCTCCGGCGCCACCGGTGATCAATGCTACTTTATTTGTTAACCTCATAACGTTTAATTTTGGGTTCATACGTATTCGAATTGCTTTATTAGCCTAAATTTACGGCCTTTGGCAGGGAAATCCCCCCACCGGGCTCATGCAAAAACATGAGAAATATCATGGAACAGGACCGAGTAATTCCTCCAGGGAAACCCAGGAATACCCCCATTCGCGCAGGAGGGTGAGGAGTGCCGGCAAGCGACGGAAAAACTTATCGGCCCTCCCCGGTCCGGCACCTACGTGGACCAGCAGTATAAAGCCATTAAACCCGTCCGGCTGGGAAGATTCCCAGGCCCGGATGCTCTCGAAAATCTGTTCGCTGCTCCGAAAATTCGGCATGTCTTCCGTGGTGTAGTCGGCGTGGCTCAGGGTACCCCTGGTGAAATTAATGAGTTGAAGGCCCATTGCACGGGTCCAATCTGCGATGCTATCGTTGTACCACTCGTAGGGAGGTAAGAAAAAAGGGGCTGCTTCCTGAGCAATCCCAAACCGCTCCATTTCTTTGTAATTGGCCCGCAAATCTGCGACAAATTGCTCCCGGGTAAGCAGCAGTTCGTTTCGGTCTTCCCAACTCGCGTACAACAGGTGTTGGTCGGAATGGGCGCCGAGGTAGTGGCCATCCGCTTTTAAGGCACGGATGATTTCGTCAAACCCGGGGTTTCTGTAGAAATCCCCGGTAAAGAAAAAAGAGGCCGGCACCTGCTGTGCACGAAGTGTCTCCCGGATACATTCAGCCCCTTCCGCATAGGCATGACCGGTAACTACCAGACTCAGGGACTTTTCCTGCCGATCGCCCCGGGTAATGGCCCCAAATTCGTACTGGTTTTGCGCTTGCGCAACGGATAGGTTCAGCAGCAAAAGCAAACCAATCCCCCTGAAAATCCCGGGTACTGCCGCCCATCCTGGCGGGCAATTGCCTGCTCTTTTCTTCCAAGATTGTGGTAAATTCATCGTTACATCGACTACCTTTTGTTCACCAGCCCATCGCGACCGGAGGAATCCCCCGGCCAGGGACATATGCAAAAGATAGCTTTTTTCTAACGGCAATCCCATACCGGAATCAAAAAAATAGGTTTGGCTTCACCGTGTAAGGTACCCGGAGAGGGATTCGATTGGACCCGGGCTTTTTTGCGCCTTCGGTCCCCAATCGACCCTTGCGGCAGTTCGAACCGGAACCAATCGCGGGGAAACAAAAAAAGCCATGAAACAGTGTTTCATAGCTTTAGTCAATTAACAATAAACCCAAAATAACCTGATGTAGGAGAAGGATTCGAACCTCCACGGAGCGGTTAGGCAAAATACGAGCTCGCTATTTGCTTTGTGCCGGACTCTCCACCCCCGAGACAGGAGGGCATGTCTGCCAGTTTCATCACCCTACAGTGTGTGTGATCTTAATTTGCATGAAGATGAAAACGAAAAAGCGTCGCCGTTTTTTACTCGCCTGCCGAAGGCGGGTTTCATCATCCTACAGTATTGTGTCAAAACTTTCGGTTGGTACAACCGCTCAAGACCGTTTGTCTTTGATTGATATGTCAAAGGTAATAAATAGATTCGAAAAATAAAATTATGGCAACGTTTTAGCTTATTTTTTATAGTATTTTTATTTTTAAGGGATTATTTTTATGTTATCACAAAGCGATGGTTCATTTGACGGGGCTTTTTTTTGAACTTTTCAACGGCAGGGATATCCGAGCCATCTGCGCCGGTTAATCCCTACAGCCAGCATGCAGAATTACCGGGATTCGCAGTTGACAATGCGGGTATTTGATTACATTAGCTGAATGACTGCCGCGCACGATAGCCTATTCAGGTATTTTCACCAAAAATCCCCGTTAACAAAGGAAGAATTCGCTCGCTTTTCCCGATTTTTTACCCCCAAAAAAGTAAAGCGTAACGAGGTTCTTTTGCGAGAAGGGGAGATTTGTCAATGTAACTTTTTCGTGGTCAAAGGCTGCTTGCGGTTTTATTCGATCAATTCCGCCGGCGAAATCGCCACCCGCTATTTTGCCTTCGAGGGCAAATTTGCGACGGCACTATCCAGCCTGATCGAAGGCAAACCCTCCCGAGAGTACATACAGGCCGCAGAACCCTGCGAACTTTTGCAGGTATCGAAAACCGACTACCTGCAATTGGTAGAAACCGTGCCGCAGGTAAACAAAGCCTACCGCCACCTATTGGAAATGGCCTATGTGACTTCCCAGCAGCGGATCTATCACTTTTTACACCTGCCCGCCCTGGAACGGCTCAAGTGGGTAATGGAGCAGCATCCGGGCATTTTAACCCGGCTTTCCAGCAAAATGGTGGCCTCCTACCTGGGCGTGACGCCCTATACCCTGAGTCGGTTGAAATCCCAACTATGACGTTTTTGGCAGCAAATCCTTGCGGTAGGGCAAGGTTTGGGCTACCGGGGTAGCCTACCTTTGTGATGCACAGCCGTAAAAACACGCACCATGAAAAAAATATACCCAGCCCTGCTGCTTGCCTGCCTCCTACTTACCCTCGTACCGCTTGCTGCCCGGGCACAGAAGCCGAAGCCACCCCTGCCGGTAGAGGTCCTTTTCGGACAGGACCGGTTCTTTTTTCAAATGGAAGTGATCAAGAAATTCACCGAACAGAGCCGGTTTGGCTTGCTGAGCATCGCAACCTTTGCTGCGAATTACCGAAACGATAGGCAGCAAAACTCCCTGACCATTCCCGTGCAGGTCAATTATACGTTTAAAAAGGGTTTTGGCCTGATGGCAGGGGTGGAAAACAACGATGCCGTTGGTTTTTCGCCCGTTGTCGGCCCCCAGCATGTGTACGCATCCCGGACCTTTCTTGCTGTCACTATCGCTTCTTACTTTCTCAACGGCAAAAACGACCTGAGCCTATTCGGCTCCTGTTTTGTGCGCGACGTGATCGCTCTTTTTTATATCTATTGATTTTCAGTTATTTACGATTTTTAGATTTGAATTTTGGGTCATGCGGGGCTATTTTTAGCCTATGTTTGTTAGAAAGAACAAGAATAGAAGTGGTTCGGTAAGCATTCAGATTGTCCGAAAGGTTAAGCGGAAAAACAAATTGATCAAAACGGTGGGCATTGCCCACACCAAGAGGGAAGAAGAACTGCTTTTATTGCTTGCTAACAATGAAATTGAACGTTTGAAAGGTGTTTCTGCGCTGTTTGTTGAACATGATGATCTGGTAGTAGAAAGTTTTGTAGAAAGCCTCTCAAACGACCATTTGCAGAAGGTTGGAGCAGAACTTGTTTTAGGCAGGATATACCAAAAAATAGGCTTCCCGCAGGGCGGGTCACTCGATTATTTTAAAAATCTCGTTTTGTGTCGGTTGGTTTATCCTGGAAGCAAGCTAAAGACCGTTGAGTACTTTAAGAAACATCTAAAAGTAGATGTCAGTGTCTATTCTATTTATCGTTTTCTTGACCAGGTGGATCAAAGTCTGAAACCTATTATCGAGAAAACAACTTTTAACTACACCAAAAAGCTTTTGGATGGTCGTATCGGAGTCGTCTTTTATGACATGACTACCCTTTACTTTGAGGCCTCAGAGCCCGATGATTACCGGATTCCGGGTTTCAACAAGGACGGCAAGCATCAGCATCCCCAGATCATGATCGGACTTTTGGTCAGTAACAATGGCTATCCCATCGGCTATCAAATCTTTGAGGGGAACACATCGGAGACAAAAACTTTAATACCTGTACTCCAGAACTTTCAAAAGAAGTTTGATATCGCCACACCCATAGTAGTTGCAGATGCGGCCCTGTTATCCCAAGCCAATATTGATGCTTTGCAAGAACATGGTTACCAATACATACTGGGAGGAAGAGTGAAAAATGAGACGGAAGTCATAAAACAGCAAGTAATTGCCCTTCAGGTAGCCGAAGGCAGGCCACAAGAAATAAAATCAAAAAACGGGAGGTTGATTGTCAGCTATTCAGCAGGAAGGGCTAAAAAGGATGAAAAAAACCGGGAAAAGGGGCTGAAAAGACTGGAATCGAAAGTAAAAACCGGAAGAGATCAGCAAGCAACACATCAACAACCGAGGGTACAACAAATACCTTAGATTGGAAGGAGAAGCCAGCGTGAACATTGATTATCAGAAATATAATGCCGATAAAATCTGGGATGGGCTGAAAGGATATATAACCAACACTCTGCTCAGCAGGGAGGAGATTATTGGCCAATATTCACAGCTATGGCAAATAGAAAAAGCCTTTAGAATATCAAAGACAGACCTAAGAATCCGACCGGTTTATCACAGGCTCAGAAACCGGATAGAGGCCCACATTTGTATTTGTTTTGCAGCTTACACGGTATATAAAGAACTCGAAAGGCTTATCATTATTAACCAAATCAGACTATCTCCCGAAAAAGCCATAAACGAGATCAAGGAAATAAAGCAGCTGAGCTATACCTTACCAAAATCAAAAGAGACTAAAACCAAAATCCTAAAGCCTACGAACGAGCAGGAATGGTTATTAAATTTGGAAATTTAATCTTGGGTCATGCGTTGCACAAAACAGGAAACACGCACCATGAAAAAAATATACCCAGCCCTGCTGCTTGCCTGCCTCCTACTTACCCTCGTACCGCTTGCTGCCCGGGCACAGAAGCCGAAGCCACCCCTGCCGGTAGAGGTCCTTTTCGGACAGGACCGGTTCTTTTTTCAAATGGAAGTGATCAAGAAATTCACCGAACAGAGCCGGTTTGGCTTGCTGAGCATCGCAACCTTTGCTGCGAATTACCGAAACGATAGGCAGCAAAACTCCCTGACCATTCCCGTGCAGGTCAATTATACGTTTAAAAAGGGTTTTGGCCTGATGGCAGGGGTGGAAAACAACGATGCCGTTGGTTTTTCGCCCGTTGTCGGCCCCCAGCATGTGTACGCATCCCGGACCTTTCTTGCTGTCACTATCGCTTCTTACTTTCTCAACGGCAAAAACGACCTGAGCCTATTCGGCTTGTACGAATACCGGCCTCCCCTCGGCGAGGGCTGGTCGCTATACAGCAGGCTACAATTTCTCTACAATCGGGGACTGAGCGAAGGGCAGCACAACCGGAGTTTTGTCTACCTGCGCGGTGGCGTAAAAAAGGATCAATTGATTTTTGGCCTGGGCGCCAACCTGGACCAATACGGACCTGAAAAATCGATTGGCGAAAACTACGGCCTTTTTGTGCGCTGGGAATTTTACTAGCCCCCGGGAAAAAAGGCGGTAAGCGAGATCCGATTGACAGCCGCTTTGCCCGAGATAAAGGTTTGCCCTGCCCGATCCTTCCGTGTGGGAACCGAGGGAAGGGAATAGCTGCCACTCGACACTTCGGATCCGCGGCAGGCCCTTTTTACCCCCAATTGCCCGAAACCGAACAAAAAAAGCCATGAAACAGTGTTTCATAGCTTTAGTCAATTAACAATAAACCCAAAATAACCTGCTGTAGGAGAAGGATTCGAACCTCCACGGAGCGGTTAGGCAAAATACGAGCTCGCTATTTGCTTTGTTCCGGACTCTCCACCCCCGAGACAGGAGGGCATGTCTGCCAGTTTCATCACCCTACAGTGTGTGTGATCTTAATTTGCATGAAGATGAAAACGAAAAAGCGTCGCAGCTTTTTACTCGCCTGCCGAAGGCAGGTTTCATCATCCTACAGTATCGTGTCAAAACTTTTGGTTGGTACAACCGCTCAAGACCGTTTGTCTTTGTTTGATATGTCAAAGGTAATAAATCAAACCATAAAATAAAATTATAGCAATAAAATAACTGATTTTTTACAGTATTTTTATTTTATTAGTCTTTTTATTTTATTTTTGATAAAATTGGCTAAAGATTCGATCAAGGGATTGACTATTTTTCAACGAAAATGGCGAAAAACGGCTTTCCAGGCTATATACCCCACTTTTCAAGGCTGGGTTTTGGAGGAGTGGAGGAGCATTTGCTGGATTTCCTGTAATTCGGGTTCGCTCAGGTCGCGCCATTGGCCCGTGGGTACATCCAGGCGAATATTCATGATGCGGATACGCTTCAGGGAGACCACCCGATAGCCCAGGTATTCGCACATGCGCCGGATCTGCCGGTTGAGCCCCTGGGTCAAAATGATCTTGAATCTGTTTTTACCCAGCTGTTGCACCTCACATTTGCGCGTCATGACGCCCAATATGGGCAGGCCATTGCTCATCTTCTCGATAAAATCCGGCGCAAGGGGCTTGTTTACCCGGACCAGGTATTCCTTTTCGTGGCGGTTGCCTGCGCGTAGGATTTTATTGACGATGTCCCCATCGCTGGTCAGTAGTATGAGGCCTTCGCTGGGTTTATCCAGGCGTCCAATGGGAAAAATCCGGCGGGGGTGGTTGATAAAATCGATGATATTGTCCTTTTCCCCTTCCGTATCGGTGGTACATACGATACCCACCGGTTTGTTCAGCGCGATGTAAACGGGCTTTTCCTCCGGCTCCGCAATCAATTTCCCATCCACCCGCACGCTGTCTCCCGCTCCGATCTTCGTTCCCATTTCCGGAACCTTCCCGTTGATGGTGACCCGGCCGGCTTCGATGAGCTTATCCGCTGCCCGGCGGGAACAATAGCCCACCTCGCTCAAATACTTGTTGATCCGTACCCGGTTAGTATCCGCCATTTAGGTCCACATTTCCTCGATTAACTCCGTATAAAATTCCTTCAGCGTTTTGCCCGTTGCCCGCACCTGCTGGGAAATCAGGCTGGTTTCCGTCTGCCCCGGCACGGTATTGATTTCGATAAAGAAGAACCTGCCCGTATCTTTTTCCAAAAAATAATCCATGCGAACGGAGCCCTTGCAGTTGAGTTTTCGGTACACTTGTTCGGCAATCCGGTTTACCCGTTCCACCTCTGATTCGTCCATGCGGCCCGGGGTGATCTCTTCGGAGACGCCGGGGCTGTATTTGGCTTCAAAGTCAAAAAACTCCCGGGAGCTGATGATCTCCGTGGCCGGAAGCACCGTCACGGTTCCTTTAGCCCGGTAGATACCGATGGAAAACTCCCTTCCCGTGACAAACTCCTCTACCAGTACCTGCCGGTCCTCCGCAAAGGCCTTGCGTAGGGCTTCTTCCAGTTCCCCGGCTTCCCTGACCTTGCTCATGCCAATGCTGCTGCCCCCGTTATTGGGTTTGACAAAATAAGGCAGGCGCAGCTGGGCCAGCACTTCTGCGGCCGTTTCCGGACCGTAGGAAAACAGCTGCAGGGATTGGGCCAGGTGCAGGTCTGCGATACCGGAGAGTATGGCCTTGGTATAGCCTTTGTTCATGGTGATGGCGGAAGTCAGCGCGTCGCAGGTGGTATAGGGGATACCCAGCATGTCGAAATACCCTGCCAGTTTCCCATCCTCGCCCGGTGAGCCGTGGATGATATTAAAGACACCGTCGAAGCGGATGGGTTGCCCCTCTTTTAGGACCGTAAAGGCATTTTTATCCACCGGATAATGCGTCCCATCTTCCCCTTCCAGGTACCAATTTCCGGGATAGATATGCAAGGGGTACACCGTATAGCGGTCCCGGTCCAGGTGTTGGGCCACCACCGCGGCGCTTTTCTCGGAGACCACCGCCTCCCCCGTATAGCCCCCCATAATCAGGGCGATGTGTTTCTTTTCCATGGAGCAGATTTTCTAGCTACGAATTACCGGAATTTTACTTTAAAAGCGAAAAGTTTATGCACCGGAAAGGCCATTCACAGGGACCGAGCTCCTGTAAACTCCAAAGGGCAAGGTCTGCGCCTGCCGATGTACGATAGGGAAAGCATCATAACTAAAAGCATCATCAAAAAATAAATTAAGTTAACAACTGACACTTTTGGTCCAACAAATGGAGAGTGTTACACAGGCTTTACATGCACAAACTTTCCTGCTAATTAACACCCCTTTTGGTCGGCATATATTTTTGGAATAGTAATTATATTATACGATTTACCTTGGGTAGTCCATCCCGCGTAAGACGGAGGATTAGCCTACATACAGGAATCATTTCTCCGGTCCAATGCTTGAACGGGCTTTTTATCCGAGGGGGTAAATTGAATGTCCGCAAAAGAAAGGAAAAAGAGCGGGAAAAAAATTCTACTGCTCAGTACCTATCGAAATAGCTTTCGATTTCAAATTCGTAATTGGTTTGATTTTCTGGTTTTATTTTAACAGTTCCGAGAGCGGTTTTTAGATCCGCTTCGGTCTCCCAACTCCCTCTGGTAAATTTAAAGGCTGCGATACTTTTTACCTTCAGGGTTATGGCTCGCGTATAATCCGATACTTTTTTGAGCTGTATTTTATTTGGATTCCAGTTGGCTAGATTCTCCTGATTTCCGGTAATGAAGATTTCATCGTTTTTGTCGGGTACGGTTACCCGGATACGGACCTCATATTCTTTCTCGGATAATCGATTTTCTTGTTTTTCATAAATCGTGCGGAAGTAGTAGTCGAATGCACTTCTTACACTGACCGGAAAGGTACTCATGTGGTTCTCCTCCCCGTATCCTTCTATTTTCACATCCAATTTGTCTCCCTTGAATGTATCCGTAAAAAAACCGTATACCTTTTCTCTGGCAGGTTTCCATTCGGGCCAGTAGTTCGTTCCTTCATTCGCATGGCTTAAATAGAGGTACGTGAAGTCCTGAAGCGCCGCGTAGTCAAACCCCATGAGTTGCTTTGCCAGGTAATCGTTGTCATAGGCCAGGTTGGGCGAAATGGCAATGTAAGCGTCGAATAGGTTTGGCTTCTGAATCAGGGCATACAGTATAAACGAAGCACCTAGCGAGTGCCCAACGGCGATGCTGCGCCCTTTGGTACGGTAATTTGACTCGATATAGGGCATCACTTCATCCGAAACATACGCCAGAAAGTTTGACACGTTACCAAAATGAGGCTCGTACCATTCAATGGATTTTTCTGTGGTTAAAACGGGTAAAAAATCATCCCCTCTCGAATAATCCAGCTCAGCATTGTAAGGGGAAGCAATACCTACCACCATAAAAGCCCGGTCGTGGTCTCTGTCCGTAAGAAAGGCGATACTGGAACTGACGTAATCAAATTTTTCCCGGTCCTGACTATCGAAAACATAAATCACATCAAACAGTTCGTGTTTTCTTAGATCGTATTCAATGGGTGTATAGACCAATATCTCCCTTTTTTGATTCAGGGCTTCGGAATCAATACGAATATTTTCAACCCGAGCAATGCTTTGTCCGAATAATCCGTTTGTCCAAAATGCCAGCAATACGAATGTGATCCCTCTTTTTATCATGACTACTTGCTCGGTTTTTAGACGATAGCAACCTTTTCGCTAACGGCAGCCATTGCGGTTAGTTGGCTGCCGGAATAGTTAAAGGTAGAAAAATCCCGGAAAAAATCAACTAGCTTTTTCATTTCGGTACCGCATGGCCTTGCAACCAATCCAAAACCTCTTATATGGCCTATATGGTAAAAAATGAGTTGAACCATAGAGGCGCATAGAAGAACATAAAAGGGGACCCGGACAACCCTACTAAACCCTGCCTCTCGACGGAGGTCAAAAATTCAAGCTGCTCCGATGATACCCCTTATATGCCTTCTATGGTTTCAAAAAGAAAATGGAATGCTAGAAGAGCGCAGCAGCACCTTCGGACAACCAAGCCAAACCGCTTCACAACCGGTATTACCTGCTACCGGCCCTCCGAAAAACGACTAGTCAACAGATTCCCTGCCTAGCAACTGACCGGTAGGAAGCGCCTCATACCCTGTCGTATCCGGCTGGACCGCCGGACCGATTCGATGGACCCGCACGTAGTTGGCGCTGTAATTTTTATCTCCGGAAAACCAGGCCCGAAGGGAGGTTTCACCGGGTTTCAGGTCAAGCAGAAAGCTGGCGGCTCTCATGTCGGAAGTAACGGCTACCTGCCGGTTGAGATTGCCTAGCTGTAACTGCGCGCTACGGATGGGGGCCGGTGTAGGAGCTGCATCGCTTTGGAAACGAAAACGATCCTCCTCCAGCGTGGATGTGGGGGAGAGGTTGTGGCGAAAGGTGGCGCCTTCGTTTTCCACGATCCTTCTGCCGGATTCGATCGGCCAGCGATACAGGTGAACCTCGTACAAGCCCTCCTGATCCACATCGAGCGCCCAAACCAGGCCCTTCTCGCTCCTATGCGCATCGTGGGCGTAGAGGATGGAGGGGTTTTCCTGCGCGTTGCCAACGACAATTGGATTGTACCCCTCAAAATCAGGCGATAGGTATTCCCACCAGGCCTCGTACTGGTTGACCAGGGAATCCACAACGGCTTTGTTTTCGGCAGCTAGATCCCGTGTTTGCCCCGGGTCGGATCGAATGTCATACAGCTCGATTTTATCGCGGCCTTCCAATCGCCATCTCTCCGTTAGCACCTGGAAATCCTTGTATTTTTCGGGGTAGGGTACCCGCTGGTTGTGCACAAAAAGGCTGCGATCCGGCCATGCTTCCGGTGAATCCGTCAATAGCGGTTGGAGGCTCCGCCCATCCACATCCAATCCTTCCGGCGCCTCCAGGTCGGCCAAATCTATCAGCGTGGGCAGTAGATCGATATGAGCCGCAAGTTTGTCCACATCCCGGCCGCCCCCAATGCCTCCCGAAGGCCAGCGAACAAACAAGGGCACCCGGTGTGCCCCTTCGTATCCACGGATCTTCGCACCCCGCATCCCGGCATTGTACCCTTCTTCTACAAACAGGTCCTCATCCAGGACAATGCCACCAAACCAGGGGCCCGGTCCGTTATCCGTCATAAAGATCACCAGGGTGTTTTCGCGGAGCATCATCCGGTCGATTTCCTGCAGAAACCGTCCCAAATCCTCGTCAAACTTTGCCAACATACCGTAGTAATTGGCGATCCTGTCGGACACCTGCGATCGATAGGGTTCCGAATAACTGCTGTCAACCAGCAAGGGCGCATGGGGGATATTGGAGGCAATACAGGTAAAAAATGGCGTTTCCCGGTTATCCTGGATAAATTTTAATGCTTCCTCAAACCATACGGTATTCGCATAGCCGCTGTACGATTTGAATACGCCATTGTGCCGGTACACATCGTCAAAATAATCATTACCCCAGTAATCGGGATGGATGGAAGATGCCCCGCCCCCATGAACCAAGGTTTCCTGAAAGCCTCTGTCCATTGGCCGGTACGGGTAATTCTCGCCCAGGTGCCATTTGCCAAAATACCCCGTTTGGTAGCCGGCATCCCGAAAGATTTCAGCCAAGGTCAGTTTATCCCGGCGCAACAAGGACCTTCCCCCGATGGTATGCCAGACGCCCGAACGGGAGGAATAACGCCCCGTCAGTAGGGCGGCCCGTGTAGGCGAGCAACTTGGGTCCACGTGAAAATTGGTAAACCGCACACTCTCCCGGTATAACTGATCCAGGTGAGGGGTTTTCAAATAGGGGTTGCCGTGCGCAGCGATATCCCCGTACCCCTGATCGTCGGTCAGGATCAGGATTACATTGGGAGGCGGCTGCTGCAGCCCATCGGTGGTGTCATCCGCCCCACAGGCGAAGAAAAATGACGAAATCAGCACCATCGCCCCAAAAAAATACCGATCCATCGTAGCTGATTTTTTACGCATCGTCTCGTTTCTTATGGAAATGGCAGTTCTCGATCCCAACCAAGGCACCGATACGCCGCCGAAATAAAGGTAGGCGGAAAGCCGATGAACTGCCAACCAATTTGTTGCCAAAAACATGTACTATGTTAGCCCCGAGGTGCAAACAAATTGTCTTACCGGGCTGTCCTGTGATCCAAAAAGCCGGTTTTTCAGGCCTTACCTTGAATCCCAAACTTCTTCAAAATAGGATGGCTGCTTGCTAACCTCAGGAATTTCGGCGGGACCGCGCTCGTCCGTATACCCGGTAACGCACCTTATTCCTTACGGATCTCTACATTCCGGAACGGATACGGATTGTCGCTAAGCCGCAGGTCCTTCCCGCTTTCTGTGGTCACATTTTTCAGAATAACTACCTCGGGACGCACGTGGGGGTACTGTTCCACATAGGATTCATCGGTCATGGCCGGATTAAAATTGCCAAAAATAGCCGGTCCCTGATAATTTTCGGGGTGGTTGGCATCGCGGATGTGCAGGTTTTCGATCAGGATGCGCTCCGGCATGTAGGTGGTGTAGCCAAAATTATGCTTTCCCGAATTGGAGCCGCCGATCAGGCTGGCGCTCGTCTCCGCCCCTCCGGCCGGAATAAATACACAATCCCGAATAATGAATTCTCCCTCCCAGGTGCTGCCATAGTCGGAGCGCAGATTGATCAGCGTTCGGCCGTTGAGGGTGGAATTTTCCACCAGAAAGGTACCCGTGCCGATGGCATTGATGCCCATATGACCCAGGGTGGAATGTCGGACCGTGGCATTGGCCACACCCATGTGGGCATCGAAGCGGGAAAAGACACAGTGGTCCAGGATCAGGTTCTTGCAAAAATTGGAGCCCATGATACCCCAGTACGTACGGTCGTTGATGTCGTTGGTCTGGCTGCAATGCTCAAAGGACACGTTGATGGAACGGCTCAGGGATATGTCGTAGGTACCCATGGATACGGGGACGCCGGCGGAACCTATCGTCCGGTAGGTTTTGTGCCCGGTAAGGACCGTGTTCCGCACCGTCACATCGGAGCAGTCGCGGAAATTGAGAAAGCCCCCATAGGGCGCACCCTGTTCTCCTTCTCCGGTGACCCGATGCTCCAGCCCTTCCAGCAGCACGTTGGAACGTCGGATGGCAATGCCCCGGCTATAGTACGTGTATTTCGACTCGGCCCGATTGGCAAGGGTGGTAAACCGTCCTCCCGTAATGGTCAGGGGAATCTCGTCCATGGGTAGCGCGGTGATTTCGGTGATTTGGTCAAAATCCCAAATGATCGGTGCATTCGGATCCACGTTTCCTTCTTTGTCAACAATAAAAATATCCGTCTGTGGAGAACCATCGTTTTGGTTGGGTCCGTACCGGATATACCGCCGGACGTTGGCATCGGTCACGGTGACCAGGCAAGGGCCGGGAAAAGGAACATCCAGTTTCTTCTGATTTCTTTTGAGCGAGGTAATCCCCTCCAGGTCAAAGGGACGAAGGGTGGAACTTACCAAAAACACGTGCTGGGTACGGTCTGCTACCTCCCTATCGTCAATGATAAACTCGGCGTTTCCGAAATCGGTATTGGTTTGGATTTCTGCAATACGCACTTTGCCGCTGATGTAATACCGGGCGCCCTCGTCGGCTTTCACCGAAAGTCCCTGCTGGTTGGCAACTGCATGGGTAGCGGCGATCGCGTCGATATCATCCGATGTCCCGTCCCCTTTGGCCCCCAGGTCGCTGTAGCGCAGCAGTCCGCGGGCAATAAACCGGCGCTGGTCTTCCGGCGTGACGTTTACCAGCAAGGTTCCTCCTTCACCGCTCCGCACCTGGGTTGCACCCGAATGGCTGGTGATGATTACAGATTCGGGGGCTGGACCTCCTTGTCCGCGAACGGAATGCGCACTGGAAAGAAGCGTACAAAGAAAAAAGAAAACTACCAGGTTTTTCATGGGACATGGGTTTATCGGTGCATCAGACAGTAGATACGGGAAGAAGCGGGCCGGTCCTTGGGCATCGCCTTGCCGTACGGTTGGTAAAAACTAGCGAATTTCAGGCATAAAGCCAAAGCATTTTCAATCGGCGGATAAAATCCTCCCCTTTCCTTTCGGTAGAATACCGGGCTTTGCCTCCCGGGCTTTTTTAGCCGGCCAGGAAATCCGTTGGTCGCCCTCCTGCAGGGAACGGGTCGGGGGGAACATAAAAGGCCGGTATCTTTTCAAATACCGACCCTCACTCAGGTGATTTTCGCAACTCTACACGAAACGATTATACCCGTTCGAGTTTTATCGGGTAAGTCTTTTGAGAAGCCCACTGGGGCACGTAGATGTTTTCGTCCCGGTCCACGCAGACATCGTGGGGATGCATGAAGCCCTGAAAGCTCCTATCCTTGCGCTGCTCCTGCAGGTTTCCGTTTACGTATTCCGGAGCGGTACCTCCTGGCGTGGAAACCACCCGGTCCTGGTTGTCCAGAATGGTGATGTACCCGGAATTTGGATAGGCCTGCGTGGTACTTCGGTAAACAGCCGCATAGATGGTATCCCCCCGGAGCACCGGTCTGCATACAAACGAACCCGGAGTGGGAATGGTTTTGATGTATTGGCCGTCCAGGGTAAAGCGCTTGTACTGCATGTTTCCCCGATCGGTAATCAGCAAGGTCGGGTTATTTTTGTCCCGGGTGTCCACCAAAATGCCGTGGCAACAGTTAAAGGTCTCGTCCGTATCGCCGGATCCGCCAAATTGCCGGATGAGCTTGCCGTTGGCATCGTACTGGGTGACGTAATTCTTTCCGTATCCGTCCACCACGTAAATGTCCCCATTGGCAGGGTTGATGGCCGTTTCGGTGGGAACAAACTGTCGGGGATAGGCGTAGTTTCCGGTTTCCCTGGGATAATCCAGCACCATGATTTCCTTTCCTTTCAAATCGGTTTTGATGACCTGGCTCCGGGTATTGTCACAGATGTATAAAAACTCTTCCCCACCCTCGTCACTAATGGTCAAGCCGTGGGCACCGGGATAGGTGGTCCCCCAGGTTTCCAGCAATTTACCCGATTTGTCATAAATGATGACGTTGTTCTTGGTTTCGTTGGTCAACAGGATCAATCGCCCCTTTGCATCCTCCACCATCTCGTGGCAATCGTTCACGGGGTTTTTAGCAGGGTCCAGTTTTCCCCATCCTTCGACGACACGGTAACGGTGGCTGCCGTGTCCCAAAATGGTTTCTTTTTTCATGGCGTGGGTTTTATGAGAAATGACATTGGGAATCAGGGCGCCGGCTGCAACGGCAAGGCCTGTTTTTCGGATAAACTCCCTTCTCGGGTTTGCGTTTTCTTTCATGGTGTGTTGTTAAGCCAATAGGTCCATTTCCGCTACCCCCTCTCCATCAGGAGTGGTATAAAATGGACGTTTTTCGATTTCGTAATTGGTTTCGGGATGAATCCCCAATGCGTGATAAATGGTCTGATGCAAAGCCGCAATTTTGATGGGTTTCTCAATGCTTTTGCAGGGCCGCTCGTCGGCAGTCTTCCCATATACATGCCCGCGCTTCACGCCTCCGCCAAACATGAGGATGGAACAACCATCTGTAAAATGCCGGTGCATGCCGTAATTTTTCATATCTTCAATAATATCCGGCACTTGTACCTGATCCTTCACTTTTGCTCCGGGCCTTCCTTCGGTCAGCATGTCCCGGCTAAACTCGCTGGCCACGATGATCATCGTTCGATCCAATCGCCCGCTTTCATCCAGGTCTTTTACGAGTTGTGCGATCGGGGCATCGATCAGTTTTTTCATGCCTACCAAACGGGTATGCCCGTTTTCATGGGTATCCCAGCCGACAAACGGTTCGTATTCTGAGGTAACGCTAATAAACCTCGCGCCCTGTTCGGTCAGCCTTTTGGCCATCAAGCAGCCCAGACCAAATTTCCCGGTATTGTAAATATCGTATTTTTCCTTCGGCTCCTGACTGAGATCAAAGGCTTTGGCCTCCGGCGAGTTTAGCAGCCGGTAAGCCTGCTCCATGGATCGCTTCAGGGATTCTTTTTGGTAATCGCTGCCAAATTCACCCATGGCGCTTTCCTGCACCAGGCGTTCGTACAGCTGATTTCTTGCCTCAAAGCGCTTGGTCGACATGCCGACCGGAGGGCGCACGCTTTCCAGTCCGGAAGTAGGATCGGGAATCAAAAACGGCCCGTACTCACTTCCCAGAAAACCCGCACTATGAAAAGCCTTAAGCTCTTCTCCTTCACCCACGGTAAACCGCTGCCCAATGTTGATAAAAGGAGGAATCACCGGATTCACCGGGCCCAATTCCTTGGCCATCCAAGACCCCATGTGGGGTACGGCCACCGATTGCGGCGGCTCGTAGCAGGTATGCCAGTGGTATTGGTGACGGGTATGCAGGATGTGTCCCAAATCGGCCGCCACGTAGGACCGAATCAGTGTTCCGCGGTCGATAACCTGCGCGATATTTTCCAATCCCTCCGAAAATTGGATCCCATCCAACGCCGTAGGAATGGAGGGGAAGGTACTCAACACCTCTTTGGATTCCATTCCTTTTCGAAAGGGCGTGTATTTTTTCGGGTCGAAGGTTTCGGTATGCGCCATCCCTCCGGCCATGTACAGCAGAATCACGGTATCCGCAGTACTCTTGATCGTTTCTTTGGAACTACAGGATCCAAGAAATCCGGACAGGGGAGCACCTGCTGCCATCGCTGCCAGGGTGGCAGCGCTCGTCTTCTTTAGAAAATCCCTTCTTCTCCAGTTATAATTCATTGCAAATGCGTTTTATCAGTAAATTAGTTGAAATTCAGTAAGTAACAAAACAGCCCAAAATAAATCTTGTACGGCTTCCGGAGAAGGGTCCTCACCCAGTACCTCCATGGCCACATTGAACTCGTTTTGATGGGGGTCTCTTCCCAGCAATTTCCGGTAGGTTTCGTGAACGATGATATCACCGTCGTTGTATTTCTCTTTCCATCTCTGCGCGCCTTCTTTCAGCGCCTGGTTCAAGGTGGTCCCGTTGGTAAGCTCCAATGCTTGTAAAAGACTGGCCTGACTGTCCCGGCTGGTAGAAACCACCTCCCGGTTGGGTCGACCCAAGGCCTTGAGAAACTCGTTGTTGGCAACCAGGGAGGCCCGGGCAAACGGCAGGTCTGCCTCCTCGGCCACTGCCAGCTCGTTGGGGTTGTATTTCAACGCTTCCTCGTCGAACACAGGGTGAATGTATTGGCTGACTCCGTCGGAAAACTGCTCGGCGGTAAGCCTTCTGCGTACCAGACCTTCAAATACAAAGTCTTCCTCCACCAACATCAGCGGGTCTTCCACGCCTATGGAAGGCTGTTGGTAGGCCTGGGAGGTGGCAATTTTGTATATCAAGTCTTTCAGATCGTAGCCCGAATCCTCGAAATCGGTGGCCAACCAATCCAGCAGATCCTGGCTCCAGGGCAGGTTATCCATCTCGTCCGCCGGCTCCACCAGCCCTCTTCCCATCAGTTGTTTCCAGATCCGGTTGACGATGGTCCGGTACATTCTCCCGTTGGCGGGCTGTACCAGGTAATTGGCCAGCTGTTCCAGCTTTTCAGATCGACTGGCCGTGCTATCGATTTCTCCGAGCTCTTCCCACAGGATTTTAGTACTTGCTTTTTTCCCAATGGGCTTTTCGCAGCGACTCACTTCCAGGGTAGTATCGGCAAAGATATTCGCAAAGGCATAGGCTTCTTCCAGTTTCCAATCACTGATAAAGCTATCGTGGCAGGAGGCACATTTTAAATTTAATCCGAGAATCACCTGTCCAACATTCTGGGCGGCCTGCATCTCGGTCACCTGACTGGCGTTTACGTCTCCCCTCCAGCGTATGCCCTCAATAAAGCCCTTGGACTCCTCCGTAGGGTTGAGCAATTGTTTCACAAATTGATCGTAGGGCTTGTTGTCTCGAAGCGAGGTGTACAACCAATCCGTAATCGCAAACCTGCCCTTGGTGATGTAGCCTGTTCCCGTGTAGTCGTTTCGCAAGGCGTCGTTCCAGAAGGTCATCCAGTGGGTAGCGTAGTCATCGGTTCGGTTCAGCAGGGTTTCCACCCAGGCGGCACGTTTGTCCGGCCGGGTATCTTTCTGAAATGCCTCGTACGCTTCCGGACTCGGCAGTAAGCCGATGATGTCCAGGTAAATTCTCCGCAAATAGGTCTTGTCGTCTACCGGTTCTTTCCAGGAAATCGATTGGGTTTTGAAGTATTCATCCACCCAGATATCGATGGGTTGTGTGAGCCCTTTCCTTGCGGGGGGCAAGTTGGGTCGTCGGGGCGCCAACTCAGCTACCCGGAATTCACTGACTTCATTGGCAGCATCCGGCCAGGGCGCCCCTTTGTCTATCCACAGGGCGATCAGTGCAATCTCGTTGGGAGACAAAAGCTGTCCCTTGGAAGGCATGGCCTCTTTGTGATCCTTGGGCAGCTTGATGCGTCGTACCAATTCGCTGCGACCGGATTCACCGGGAACGATTGCGGGACCCGATTCGCCACCGGCAAACACAAATTCCTTCTCGTCCAACCGCAACTCTCCCTTTATTTTCGCCTCCCCGTGGCATTTGTAGCAATTATGCGCAAATATGGCCCGCACTTTCCCGACCAGCTCTACCTGTTTTTGTTCGCTAAGCGCTTCGGTACCTTCGTAGGCGGCCAGATTTGCTGAGATCGCTTCTCCCGTGTATTCGTATTCCGCTTCGTTCCAGGGAAGCGTACTGCTCAGGTAGTCTTCCCCATGGGTAAGAGAAGCTCCAAAATGACCCGCCAGCGATACGCCTAGTGCAGAAAAAAACAACAGGGATCGAAAAGCTTTTACGGCGGCCAGGTCGCTGCCTCCTTTCGTCTTCCGAAGAAAATACAGCAGCCCCAGGCCAAGTACCGCAGTGGCTACGCCGGTCCATTGGTGTATGTCGACCGTAGTCCCGCCGTAATCCTCCACAGTGGCCAGTAACCAGCCCAACACGGCTGCAATCAACGCGCCGGCGACGCCGGCCCAAACCAACAGGTCAATACCGGGCCGTAATTTGTGGGCATAGTTTTTTAAGGTAAACAATTCGAGCAAGGCCGCAAATACCAACAGGCTCACCGGAAAATGGACGGCGAGTGGATGCAACCTCCCCAAAAACCGCCACAACCAGAAGGTTTCCCCGGTATCTTGCAAGGTAGCCGCTAGCAGGCTACCGGCCGGGACCAGCAGCACCAGGAGCCCAAGTAGAGCAGCGAAAACAAACCTTTTGTCTTTATTCTTGATTGTCATCATCATGTGTGCATTGTTCGTAATACATCCCGTATCGATCGTCCGGAACCATGGCTTAAAAAACCCTTCTGTCTAATTTTCGGAGGAAAAAGCAAGCAATCCCTACGGATTTCCCATGGAGGAAACGACCTGCTTCTACAAGTGTAAATAAATCACCTGAAGATACTACCCTGTACTATCCTGTTTTTCTATGAAAAATTACGGAAATTGGATCGAAAACCCAAATAGTTTTTTACCAACCGCATATAAGGGTACAGGATTGGGTTTTGAAAATGATGCGATAAATTACTACTTTTAGACAGCTATTTTCACAGCCAACCGAATAGAAAAATGAGGAAACGCATGCTCCTGTTTATTTTCCCTGCTACGGCGGGGCTTTTTTTCTGGGCATGGCCCGGAGAGGAGCAGGTAAGCTATAACCGGGACATTCGTCCCATAATCAATCAGAAATGCATTTCCTGTCATGGAGGTGTAAAGCAATCCGGCGGATTTTCTCTGCTGTTTGAATCCGAAGCCAAAATGCCCACCGAATCCGGAAAACCGGCCATCGTTCCGGGAAACGCCGGAGCTTCGGAAATGGTCCGCCGCCTCAACCACGAGGATCCGGAAATGCGCATGCCCCTGGGCAAGGAGCCGCTGTCCCCCTCCGAAATTGATTTGATCAAGAAATGGATCAACCAGGGAGCCAAATGGGAAAAACACTGGGCCTACATCCCTCCGGATAAAAACCTTTCGCTCCCATCGGTTCCGACTGACCTTCATCCAACCAATGGGATTGACCACTTTGTTTTTCGTAAATTAGGCGAATTGGACCTGACTCCCAATCCTCCCGCCTCCAAAGAAATCCTGCTCCGCAGGTTGGCCCTGGACATCACGGGGATTCCTCCCTCTCTGGAAGATTACGCCTCCTTTACCGCGGACACCTCGCCGGATGCCTACGAAAAGGCGGTAGATCGTCTGCTGGATTCGCCACACTTTGGGGAAAAATGGGCGTCTTTCTGGATGGACCTGGCACGATATGCCGATTCAAAAGGCTATGAAAAAGACTTGCACCGGGAAATTTGGAAATACCGCGATTGGTTGATCGACGCCTTCAACCAGGACATGCCTTTCGATGCGTTCACCGTCGCGCAGCTCGCCGGCGACCTGCTCCCCAATCCCACCGAACAGGACCTGCTGGCCACCGCCTTTCACCGAAATACCATGGCCAACGATGAAGGAGGCACCAACGATGAGGAATTTCGGGTGGCTGCTGTCATGGAGCGGGTAGGGACCACCTTTGAGGTCTGGCAAGGCACGACCATGGCCTGCGTGCAATGCCACAGCCATCCCTATGACCCCATCCGACACGAAGATTTTTACAAATCCCTGGCGTTTTTCAATAATACCCGGGACAAGGACCTCTACAACGAACAGCCCAAGGTTTTTACCTATGAGCCCGAAGAACGGGAGAAGGTAGGTCAACTGTTACGCTGGATAAACGAGCGACTGGATCCGGAAGATCGCCTGCCGGAAATTTCCGGTCAGTTTTTGCACCGACAAAAGGAAAAGCTGCTGTACACCCTGGGTCAGCGGCGGGTAGAAGCCGAAGAATTTCAAGACAAAAGTCGCTTTATCGAATTGGTCGGGCACGACCAGGCCTCGATCTGGCAGGTACAAGACAGTTCCTGGATCATGTTCGAGCAGGTAGATTTGACAAATGTGTCCAGCATCTCGCTGGGATACGCCTCCCTTACGGGAGCCAAGGTAGAGATCCGGCTGGATTCCATCCTGGGGCAAAAAATAGGCGAAGGCACCTTTGGTGTTACCGGCACCGGCTTTCCCGGGAACCGGCCGGAGCAGTGGAAAACCCTGACGGTGCCCATCCGGGAGGTTGCCGGAAAAAGGGACCTGTACTATTACTTCAAAAAGGACCGCATCTTTGCCCAGGACCTGGTACGGGTGGATTGGCTGTATTACCAGGAAAAATCGCCCCGAAAAGATCGGTATCCCCGGGAGCTACAGGAAAAACTGGAGGCCTTGCAAGACCTTGAGCCGGTAGAGACTCCAATTCTTGGCGAATTACCGGAAAACAAGGCCAGAAAAACGAACGTGTTCGAAACGGGGTGATTGGAGAACCAAAGGGGCCGAGGTGCAAGCCGGTATTCCCGAGATCATGGGCAACCTCTCCGATCCTGACCCGGACCGAATGGATCTGGCGCGTTGGCTGGTCAGCGAGGAAAACCCCTTGACTGCCCGGGTCATGGTAAACCGTATCTGGGAGCAACTTTTCGGTTTTGGACTGGTAGAAAGCCTGGAAGACTTCGGAAGCCAGGGCATTCCTCCCACCCATCCCGAATTGCTGGACTGGCTCGCGGTCAGCTTTCGGGACGAGTTGAACTGGTCGGTAAAATCCCTGATCAAACAAATCGTCCTGTCCAGCACCTACCGACAGGCGTCTTCGGTCAGCGAGGAGAAACTGAAAAAAGACCCCTATAACCACTACCTGTCCAGGGGATCCCGAACCCGCCTGCCTGCGGAAACCATCCGCGACCAGGCATTGGCCATTAGCGGGCTACTGAACCCCGAGCTAAAGGGGCCCAGTGTGATGCCCTACCAACCCGAGCACATCATCAGTTTCGGAGGGAAATTCTGGAACAAGAGCGAAGGAGACGATGCGTATCGACGGGCGGTATACACCTATTGGAAACGCACCCATCCCTATCCATCCATGGTTACGTTCGACAATCCCAGCCGGGAAGTGTGCACCTCCCGCAGGATACGTACGAATACCCCGCTTCAGTCCCTGGTGCTGTTGAATGACCCGGTTTTCCTGGAAGCAGCCACTGCCTGGGCTGAAAAAATATTGGACGAATACGATACAGACATCAAAACAGGCATAGAGAAGCATCTGCAGTTGATCACCGCGGGGACGCCAGATCAGAAAAAAGTGGAGGTATTGCACCGGCTGTACAAGGAGTCTCTGGCCTATTATCGGCAGGAGGGTGCGGACCTGGATGAAAATCCAGAACTAGCTGCCATGCGCCTGGTAAGCAATGCCATGTTCAATTTGGATGAATTTGTAACAAGAAGATAAGATGAGTATTTGGGAAGAAGCATACCTACGTAAAGCACAGTACAATAGCCGCCGCCATTTTCTTAAAAAATGCACTTCCGGACTGGGGGCGCTGGCTTTGGGTTCCCTGATGGGCTGTGGAAATCAGCATCGATCCACCGCGGAAAATGCCTTTGTTCCGGGGCAGGGACCCCACTTTGCGCCGAAAGCCAAAAGCGTCATTTTTTTGCACATGGCGGGTGGCCCCTCCCATCTGGAGCTTTTCGACTACAAACCCACGCTGGAGAAACTGCACGGTAAAGACACGCCTGCTTCGTTAATGGAGGGAAAGGAGTTTGCATTTCTAAAAGGTACACCCAAGCTGCTCGGCCCACAGGCTTCCTTCGCGCAACACGGCGAGTCGGGTGCATTCGTTTCCGACTACCTTCCCGAATTCGCCCAGATGGTAGACGAGGTGAGTTTCCTGAAAGCAATGCATACCAACGAATTTAACCATGCCCCCGCCCAGCTCTTTATGCACACCGGGAGTCCCCGATTGGGGAAACCGAGCATGGGGGCCTGGTCGGTGTACGGGTTGGGCTCTGAAAACAAGGACCTGCCGGGCTACGTGGTGCTCACCTCGGGCGGAGGAGCCATCAGTGCCGGCAAAAGCGCCTGGGGCAGCGGTTTTCTCCCGACGGTGTATCAGGGTGTTCAATGCCGCTCGCAAGGGGATCCGGTGTTGTTTTTATCCAATCCGGTGTCCATTGACGAACGACTCCGGAAGAAATCCATCGATGCCATCAACCAAATCAACCGGCTTGAATACGAAGAAGCCGGGGATCCGGAAATTCTCACACGTATATCCCAATACGAACTGGCCTTCCGCATGCAGACCTCGGTGCCGGAGACCATGAATATCAACGACGAACCCGCCCACATTCACCAAATGTACGGCACCGAACCCGGCAAGGCTTCTTTTGCCAACAACTGCCTGCTGGCCCGGAGGCTGGTGGAGAAAGGAGTCCGGTTTATTCAGCTATTCGACAACCGCTGGGATACCCACGGCGTAGGTGCGGGAAATGGGGTTGGGTCTGGAATGCGCCGCTCTTGCAAAGCCATCGATCAGCCCATCGCTGCATTGCTCAAGGACCTCAAACAGCGAGGGCTGCTGGAAGAAACCCTGGTCGTCTGGGGAGGAGAATTTGGACGCACGCCCATGATGGAAGCACGTACGGGTGAGGGCTTCGATGGAAGAGACCACCACCTAGAGGCCTTTACCATGTGGATGGCCGGTGCCGGCGTCAAGAAAGGAACGGTACACGGCGTAACGGATGAAATCGGCTATTACGGAATAGAAGGACGCACGCACGTGCACGACTTGCAAGCCACCATTCTGGAACGGCTGGGCTTTGACCACGAAAAACTTACCTACGAATTTCAAGGCAGAGACTTCCGGTTGACGGATGTACACGGAAAGGTCATCCGGGAGATCCTTTCCTAATCTCCTCACCCGGCAATTGCAACCACCCACTGTTTTTAAAATGCCAGGGTAGGTTTGACGGGAGTTACCCGCTCTTCCCCATTTGAAGCCATACTAACCGCAGCGGACTGGAACAGTCCATCCGTGGAGGATGCGGTATCCGGAAGGAAGGTGGTAACCGGCGTCCACTCGGTTCCCCGATTGGAGACCATGCGGCCGTTTTTGCCCATGCTTAATAGCTCTCCTTCCTGATCCAGTACAAATCTGAATTCGTTGGATCCCACCCGAATCCGGTAATGTACCTCCTGCGAATCATCGTTGAAGGCAATCCCAGAATGCTTGTAAACCGGAGCATACCTGCGCAAAAAGTCCCGCTCGGAAATCAGGTCCCCGTCTGCTACGTGTCCGGATTCCCAAAGAAGTTTTCCGCTTGCGTCAAATTTGCTGAGAAAGAAACCGTCGTAGGACTGTGCTTTGAAGCGGAAGGGATTTTTTCCAAAGGATTCTTTGCCAGAAAGTCCACTGAGGTAGAAAGCCCCACTGCGTTCGTCCAGGGAAAGTCCAAAGAAAGCTCCGATTCGGTAAGCGCTTCCCGAAGGATTGGGTCCGAACGGCGAATAATCCCGGTAGTTGTAATCCGCCGCCAGCAAAAAACTGCGGTCGTTTTCGTCCACATGAAACGAGGGACGGATGGCCTGTCCTTTTGGAGTATAATCCAGTGCAAAATTTCGAACCAGCCGACCGTCCCGGTCAAAGCTGACTATCCGGCTGTGCAGGGTATTGGATGCCAGATCGGCGTCCTTCAGCACCATGTATTTTTCCGAGCCAACCTGCCCGGCAAAGGTCCACTGGGGATTCCACTCGCTCACGGGAATTTTTGGAAGCCTTACCTGGACCTGATCGAATTGAAAATCCGAAATGCGGAAACGATTCAATACGAAGGAAGGTGTTGGCGCCTTTCCCAGCCTGAATCCATCCGGATCTTCGGCAGCCGCGAGGAAATACAGGTAACTATCATCCGCAAATACGGCATGTAAGGAAGCCCCCATCAACTGTTGCTGGTCTTCAAAGGATAAACTTCTCAGCACCTGGCCCTCCTGTATGTACCGGATCGACGCAGTACCGGGACCTTTGACTGCTGCAGAAAATTCCACCACAAAAACGGCTTCCCCCTGCGGAGAGGCAATCAGGGCCATAGCGGCTTTCGGGGAATTTGTGGGCAGGACAATTTCCCAGTCTTTCTTCCGGGAGGCAGCGTATCGTCTGACGGTATACTGCCGCTTTGCCGTGTAAACTCCTTCCAAAAGCCCGTTTTCTCCCAGGTCCAATACCCGGTGTGGAGCGGCTTCCTGCCTCGCCGTACAGGCGTTTTGCCGGGCTTCCAGCCCGGTACCGCCAATCACTAGAAAAATCAATGTAAAAATTATCGTTCCCCTCATCTTGCTCTCTGTTACTATGAAACAATGCAAATATCTTTTTCAAAGTACAGTATTATTTATGTGAATTACAAATTTATGCGTGTTAAATTTTTATTTGGGAGTAAAAATCCTTCGGAAAGGGCTCTTGGAGCGATCGGTGGGGACGTCACAAACTCAAAACATTAGGTGCCGTGGCTGCGTTTTTCTCCTGTAAACGATGACTAATGATTACTTTTTTTGGTAGATTTATCCCGTACCGGTTTGGTTATCGTGAGAACCTGTCAGCAACGTTAAGGCCAGAGACATGTCCGGAAAAAGATTGAAAAAGACCTTACGGCTATTTGATGTGTACGCCATCAGTACGGGAGCCATGTTTAGCTCGGGTTTCTTTTTGTTGCCCGGCCTGGCCGCAGCCATGACGGGTCCATCGGTGGTGCTGGCCTATTTGGTCGCCGGCTTTATGATGTATCCCACCATGCTAAGTGTGGCCGAGCTTGCGACCGCGATGCCGAGGGCGGGGGGCGCGTACTATTTTATTGACAGGAGTTTGGGTCCATTATTTGGAACCATCGGGGGTATTGGCTCCTGGTTTGCGCTGGTATTCAAAAGTGCATTTGCCCTCATAGGAATGGGCGCCTACGTAGCCATTTTTATCGATGTTCCGATCACACCCGTGGCCATAGGCCTGACGTTAACCTTTGGTTTTACGAATATCATCGGATCAAAAGAAGCCGGTTGGTTGCAAAAGGTATTGGTGGCAACGCTGGTGCTCATCCTGACCTTCTACACCGTACAGGGCCTGGCCCGCGTATTTCAATTCGATTTTTTTAATCACCTGCGACAGGAATACGATGTCTTCTTTCTAAACGGAACACAGGGATTCTTTGCATCCATAGGCCTGGTTTTTGTCTCCTACGCGGGCCTTACCAAAGTAGCCAGTGTGGCAGAGGAGGTGCATAATCCCGACAAGAACATTCCCTTAGCCATGTTTTTATCCCTGGCAACGGCTACCAGCATCTACGTGGTCGGGGTGTTTATCATGGTGTCGCTGTTGGACAAAGACGTGTTCTTTTCGGATTTGACGCCCGTTGCTACGGCCGGTGAAGTTTTCATGACCTGGCTCCCCGGAAAGACGGGCTTGATGCTAGTGGTGGTGGCCGCTATCGCTGCTTTCGCGTCCACGGCCAATGCGGGAATCATGTCGGCTGCCCGGTATCCACTGGGGATGGCCCGGGACAAACTGATTCCTGGGTATTTCGGAAAACTGGGAAAATACCAAACGCCCTTTTATGCCACGCTGGCCACGACGGGGCTAATGGTCTTTTTGCTGTTGGTTTTCAACGTGGAATCGGTCGCTAAAATCGCGAGTACCTTTCAGCTCCTGCTTTTTGGCCTTTTGAATATTTGCGTGATTGTCATGCGGGAAAGCGAACTAAAAGGCTACGACCCCGGATTTCGTTCGCCCTATTATCCCTGGGTACAGATAACCGGCCTCTTGTTTTCCGTATTTCTGATCATTGAAATGGGCTTTCTTTCCTTAATCTTCACTTTTTTCATCATCGGCGCCAGTATCTTCTGGTACTTTAGCTATGCCAAGGACAAGGTCAAACGGGAGGGTGCCATGTTTCACGTGTACAGCAAATTGGGCCAGCGTCGGTACGATGGACTCGAAATGGAACTTTGGTCCATGATGAAAGAAAAAGGCTTACGGGACGAAGATCCCTACGAAAAAGTGATCAGCAGGGCACTGATAGTGGATGCGGATGCCGAAAAACTAAGCTACGAACGGCTATTGGATACGGTTTCGGCACATTTTTCATCAAAAACCGGCCTGAGAAAAAAAGCGATACTTGCCTCCCTGGTAGACGAAAAAGAAGAGGGCCTGATTGCCATTGGTAAAACCACTGCCCTGAAGCATGTACGCTTTGAAGAGGACATGGAATCGGAAGTTGCTATTGCGCGCTACCGTGAGGGCGTACCGGTAAAGTTTGACTACTTCGAATTATTCAAGAGCAAGAAGAAAGACTGGAGCAAAAAATTACACGCCGTGCTCTTTTTAATCAGTTCAAAAAAGCATTCGGGCCAACACCTCCGAATGCTGGCCCATCTGGCGGAAATTCTGGACAACGAAAACTTTCCGAAACGGTGGTTACTGGCTCGCGACGAAGGCGAATTGCGGCAGATTCTGCTTCGGGACGAGCGCTTTGTCAACCTTGTCCTTGAACCTGGAAAACCCTCCGGTGTGCTAATCGGAAAAATGATTCAGGAGCTAAAACTCCCCGAAAAATCGCTGATTACAGTGATCAAACGAGAGGGAAAAATCATTTTTCCTCATGGCAATTCCGTGCTCAAAGCGAAAGATGAATTGTCAATCATAGGAGAAAAGCAGGAAATTGATGAAATTCGCAGCCAATACGAAGCCAACACCCTGAACAGGGAAGCCTAAGTGTACGGGGCGGCGGTCTTTTATCTAGTTGCAGAAAATTTTTATGATTGATTTGAAAGACAAATCCAGCGATCGCTGGCTGATTTTAGGCATTTTGCTGGTGTCTTTTAATCTTCGTCCTTCCATTACCGCGGTGGGACCACTGATTCCATTTATCCGTGAAGACATGAACCTCTCCAATGGATTAGCGGGATTTCTAACTACCCTGCCGCTTCTCACCTTTGCGACCTTTTCTCTATTTGCTGCCGGTATCGGCGACTACCTGGGCAAGGCAAAGGCCATCTTTACAGGACTCCTGGTGCTGGGCCTGGGTTCGGTAATGCGGGTCTCAGGCGGTCCGGTTGCCTTGTACCTGGGAACCGCGCTCACCGGCATTGGTATTGTTATCTGCAACGTGCTCCTGATCCCCCTGGTAAAAGCCCGAATGCCCACCAGGACCGGATCGGTAATGGGTATGTTTAGCACCGGGATGTCCATGCTGGCAGCCATTGCTACGGCCGTAAGCGTACCCCTCGCGGTGGACATGGGCTGGGGTTGGAGAGGATCCCTGCTGTTTTGGAGTTCGTTTCTATTTCTGGCCCTACTTATATGGTGGCCCCAGCTAAAGCTCAGCCCAAAACCTGCGAAACAGGCCGCCGAGCCCGGGAAATCCGTCTGGAGCTCCCGCCTGGCATGGCAGGTGACCTTGTTTATGGGTGTCCAATCCTTGCTGTTTTTTACGCTGATTACCTGGCTTCCGGACATGATGATCGATAAAGGACTTAGCGCCACCGATGCAGGCTTGATGGCCTCGATGATGCAGGTCGTGGGCTTGTTGGGAACTTTGCTGGCTCCGGTGGTCGCCACGCGATTTGCCCAGCAATCCGGACTGGCCGTCTCCATTGGAATCATCTACTTGCTTGGCTTCAGTACACTCTTCTCCCCGATCATCTGGCTCAACGCCCTGGGGATCGGAGTGGTGGGCCTGGGCATGGGCGCCAGCATCAGTCTGGCCTATACGCTGATCGCTCTGCGTACCCGGAATGACCGATACACTGCCGGCCTGTCCGGCATGGCCCAATCTGCAGGCTATTTTTTGGCGGCTTTTGGCCCCATGCTATTTGGGATGGCTTTCGACCGCTGGCAGGACTGGAACCTGCTCGTGTACCTGATGTTGGGATCTTCCGTTTTGTTTATCACCTTCGGGTATTTTGCGGGAAGGAACCGCACGATCTGATTCCATACAAAGTCCGGAAAATTCCTGTCAAATTTTCCGCGAATTTCCTTACTTTTGGAATCGTGCACCGTACTTCCTTTTCATGCAGCAACTACTGGAATCCATAGGCATTTCCCAAACGCTTTTCGACTACCTGTTCATGCCCTTGTTTATCTTCCTAGCACGGGTCGTGGACGTGTCCATCAATACCTTGCGTATCATGTTTGTGCTGAATGGAAAACGAACCGTAGCGCCGGTGCTTGGATTCTTTGAAGCACTCATCTGGCTGCTGGCGATCGGGCAGATTTTCCAAAATATCAACAATCCCCTTTCTTACATCGCCTACGCCGGTGGATACGCCATGGGCACCTATGTAGGGATGGTGATCGAAGAACGCCTTGCACTGGGTCGGGTGCTGGTACGCATCATTACCCCTGAGCCCTTGCCTGAACTGGTAGATTACATGAAGGAAAAAGAGTACCGCTTTACTTCCGTGGGTGCGGAGGGCCGGTACGGCAAAGTCATTCTCCTATTTACCGTCATCAAGCGCGAACTCCTTCCTGGGTTTATCAGTAAGTTGAAAGAAAGCGATGAGAAGGCCTTTTATACCATCGAAAGTGTCAAGCGCATTTCCGAGGACGACCTCAATGTCCTGGAAGACCGTCCCCGGTTTACCACAAGGCTGAGAAACCTGATCAGAAAATAGGGCTGGTGCATTTTTACCAATCATTCACTCGAATTCCGCGAACTGTGCAAGATTACAGCCTCTCGCAGGCGGAGGTTAAACGGGATTTTCAGAAATCTACCAAGGCGGGTTGTGTAGTATTACCGCAGCAGAAACCGGTTCCTTTCGTCTCAAAAAGCACGTACCTTTCCCCGAGTAGGGAATGGCTCTCAAAAAAGTAACAAAAAGATAGCGTTTGGAATACCTTGTATTCATAGGCGGAACCTTTCTTTGTGAAAAATTCTTGACGTTTATGATTTATCTGGCGATTTTGGGAGGAATAGTGTTCAGTTTTGTTTTATTTGTCCTCTTGTACAGCCTCGCTGGTTTGCTTTGTTTCCTAATACCCGTAAATAAACAGTTTCTAAACATCCAACGGGATATCGAAATTTTTGTCGTTTCCAATGGTGTACATGTTGACTATGTACTCCCAAGTATTTCTCCCTATTTCAACTGGAAGGAAGTACTTGATTGCCGTCATTTTCACACACCCTTCGCCGAGAACAATTTTCTTGGCATCGGCTGGGGTGACCGCGGTTTCTACCTGGAAGTCGACGAGTGGGCCAACTTAAAGCCTAAAGTAGCAGCGCGGGCGATGCTTATCCCAAGTCCCACACTCATGCATGTAACCTTGCACCCTGAATTGCCCAAAAACCAGAAGCGCCTGGAGTCCATCCACCTTAGCAAAGAGCAATACCTGCAACTATGCGACTATATCTGTAGTTTTTTTAAGCAGTGTGAAAACGGGGTAATTATTCTTCCCGGCAAAGGCTATACGCCCAACGATAATTTTTTCGAGGCGATGGGATCGTATCATGCTTTCGGAACATGCAATTTCTGGATCAACCGGGGGCTTATTCAGATAGGTGTTCGAGCACCTATTTGGTCCCATGGAGGCGGGGGTATTTTTTACCAACTCAAAAAGGCTGTTCCTCGTCCGACCGCCGTGCCCCCGAGGTTAGAATCATTTTAACGAGGCCTACGGCCACAACGATCACAAGAAATAATGCCGGGAATCCCCCCATTACGGATAGGATTCGAATCCCCTCTATACCGGCTGTAGAAACCATTAACCACGCAGTTATACCGATAATCGACCCCCAAACGAGTTTGACCCAAAGTGGAGCTTCGGGCTGATTTGGGCTGATTCCATGCGTGCTGATCGCTGACATGGCGGAGACGTTGGAATCGGCAGCAGTCACATAGGATATAAAAACCATAACCAACGTGGCAAGGCTAATTATCCGTCCAAAAGGCAGACTGCCCAACACCTGAAACATAACGATCTCTTCCCCCTTCAATTCCATTGTTTCAAAAAGGCTTTGGCCTTCATGCATGTCAAAAGTCAGGGAAGTACCCCCGAAAATACTCATCCAAATTATTGTGAACAGAGAAGGGAATACGAGATTGAAGAAAATAAAGTCTCGAACAGTGTATCCGACGGCAATACGGCCTAAAAACAATGCTGCGACAGGCGCCCAGGCGTACCAGTTCGCCAGGTAAAAAAGGGTCCAGTCCTGCTCCCATTGCCGATCAACCCTATCGCCAAAATTGACACTTCTTGGAAAAAAATTTACCGCGTAATCCTGCACACTTTCCCAACCCAAGCTAAGAATATCGAGCGTAGGCCCGGTGATCAGTACAAAAACTGCAAGGCCGAAGAAGGCTTTCACATTGACGTCCGAAAGAATCGCTATGCCCCGATGCAGACCGCTAACGGCAGAAAACACAAAGCTAAAAACGATCGAAAATCCAATCATGGCTAAAAGCAAAGCCGATTTAGTCCAACCCATTAGTAAATCCAGGCCTCCGGTAATGGCAAACATACCGGTACCTAGCGATGCCGACATTCCGAGAACCAGCGCGTATAAGCATATGACATCGATAAGCTTCCCGAGGCGATTACCCGCGAGTTTCGTTGAGATGGGCGCTAAACTAGCGGTCAGACTAAAGGGCTGGTGTAAATTATAGTAGGAAAGCGCAAAAACCAATCCCACAAGCGTATACACGCCGTAAGGGGTAAACGACCAATGTAGGTGTAGTGTGGCCAGCGAAAAGACCGCTGCCAAACTGGAGCCACTTTCAATCGCCAATGCCGGTGGAGGCCGGTGGAGATGGTGAAGTGGTTCAGCCATGCCCCAAAACAAAATACCCGTGGCAACGGTCGTACAGAGTGTAATGGCAAACCAGCGCCATTTGCTTAAGATTGGAACAGCAGCCTTCCCCCAATTTTGGTCCGGCCAAATGGAAGCACATAGGCAGTCCCTAATAGTATCAGGAAAGCAAACGCACTCCACGAAAAAAGCCAACCAAACTGATTGAGCATTCCGTCCTTGGTTCTTTCAGCCAGTCGAAGAAAGGGATCGCTGTAGGTGACGCCAAAAGCCAGGGTCATTACTAAAATAACTACCGGCGGAAAAAACACCCAGGGTTTGAGCTTTAGCGTCGCTGACATTTGATAACGAAAGTGAGCGCGAAAGATAGGGCTTTTACCAGTAAAACAACAGTATTTGTCCATGATGTTCTCAAACTAGCCAGTTGGTTTGGAATTATTTGCCCGGATCGCGATTTTGACTAATAGTACCAATGTATGGCAGCTGGCTTCCAGGTAGGTATTTTAGACAAGGTTCCTAATTTGGCCATAAGTAAAACGTAGTTGCGTATCTGGCTGTGCCAAAGTCTTTTTCTATTGCATAATTCCCCCTATCCCTGGCGATATTCAGGCGATTGGTTGGTAAATCGTGGACTGCCGGCATCGGCACCGAGCCCGGTTTACCACCGGGCCTTGGAACCTCATCAGGAATTAGGTCTATCGCTCACCATTTAAGGTGAGCTTTCCCAGATTTCTCATGTTGCGCAAGATCCAGGCCTGCCGTTGCCGAAGGTAGGAGCTGGGCTGGTCGGGTCTCCACCGCAGGGGATTCGGCAACACGGCCGCGATCAACGCCGCCTCCTGCCGGTTCAGGTCAATCGCCGCTTTCCCAAAATAAACCCGAGCGGCAGCTTCTGCCCCGTAAATGCCCTCCCCCATTTCGATCACGTTCAGGTACACTTCCAGAATGCGCTCCTTGGACCAAAAAAACTCGATAAGCACGGTAAAATAAGCTTCCAATCCCTTTCTCAGCAGGTTCCTACCTGGCCATAAAAAAACATTTTTCGCTGTCTGGTTGGTAATGGTACTTCCACCCCGCAATCGTTTTCCACTGCGGTTTTCTTCCAGTGCCGCATGAATGGCCTCCCAGTCAAATCCATGATGCTCCAGAAATTTCTGATCCTCGGAGGCGATCACTGCCCGGTACAGAAAGGGCGAAATCTTCTCCATGGGAACCCAATCCTTTTCCAGGCGAAACGCTCGCTCCTTGTCCAGAAGCTGCTCCACCGCCCGGATACCCACCAGGGGTGTAACACACACGGGCAAAACACCCGCCGCCATCACGGCCAGAATGGAAAACAAAAACAGTCCGAGAAAAATCCGGCCTGTCCAAACAAATAGTTTTTTCACTACACAATCCGATTAGCGTACGCAACGGTATTCCTTCCACGGTTTCGCCAGGGAAAAGTTGTCCCTTCGGTACGTTTGAGAGGTTTGGCCAAAATTACTCCTTTCCGCCGCATCCATTGCGGGCAAAGCATTTTTTCCTGTATTTTTACCCCAGCTCTTCGGCCCCGATTCCACTGCAGCCGGGAGTCGAAACGGCAGACGGAGGAAGGCAGGAGCCGAAAGTGATGGTTTTCTCTCCCTCCGAAAGAACCCACCAACAAACCGATAAGAAAATGAACGAATACCCAGTCCTTCCCGCTCAGTTTTTAGAAACAATGAAACAACAGTTGGGCGAGTCGGAATGGGATCATTTTCTACAGGCGCTTCAACAACCTGCTCCGGTAAGCATCCGCCTCAATCCTTTCAAAGGAATGCCTGCTCCAGCGAATGGCCAGGCAATTGGCTGGTCCTCGCATGCCTACCGGCTGCCGGCCCGTCCCAACTTCACATTGGACCCATGCTTTCATGCCGGTGCCTACTACGTGCAGGAAGCATCCTCCGGTTTTCTAAGCCATGTCCTGAACCAATTGGCGCTTCCGGAGGCACCCTTCGCCCTCGACCTTTGCGCTGCGCCGGGTGGGAAATCCACGCTGATCAGCAGTTTCCTGGGAGATAAAGGCCTGTTGCTGGCCAATGAAGTAATCAAGAGTAGAAATCAGGTACTCAAGGAAAACACCATCAAATGGGGACTGGGAAATACGGTAATTACGCAAAATGACCCCGCACATTTTGCGCCGCTCTCCGAATCCTTTGACTTTGTATTGGTGGATGCGCCTTGTTCGGGAGAAGGACTATTTCGAAAAGACCCGCAGTCCATTCAGGAATGGTCCCCGGAAAACGTACACCTGTGCCAGGGCAGGCAGTCCCGCATTTTGCAGGAAGCGGCGGCCTTACCCAAACCCGGTGGCTACCTCATTTATTCTACCTGCACCTACAACCCCTTGGAAAACGAGGGAAATGTTCGTTTTCTTGCGGCAAACTTTGGTTACAAACCGGTGGAAATCCCCATCGATCCAGCCTGGCAAATCAGTCGTAGCGAATGCAAAACAGAACAGGGGGTCTTCCCTGTTTACCGCTTTTATCCCCACAAGGTACCGGGAGAAGGCCTCTTTATGGCGGTGCTTCAGCGCCCGCCCTCGGAAGCCAACGAAAAATCGCCCAAAAAGGCGAAAGACTTCCGGCATCCCCACCTGCAACGGCTTCCTGGCAAGGTCCGAAACCATCCGTCCTTTCCGAAGTTGGACGTCCCGGAACCGCTCTCCTACTACCAATACAACAACCATTTGTTTGCGCTTCCATCCCGCTGGGTTCCCAGGTTTGAAACCATCGCCATCCGGCTGAATGTGCAGTATTTCGGCGTGGAATTGGGTGATTGGGTACGGGACACGTTCCTTCCCGGGCCGGCCTGGGCACTGAGTATGTTGCCCAAATCCTCCTATGCCAGGGAGGAACTAACCAGGGAGGAGGCGATCCGCTACCTCAAAAAAGAACCCATCGCCCTTTCCAAAGCGGATCGGGGATGGGTGTTGGTTAACTATAAGGGTTTGGGTATCGGATGGGTCAAAAACCTGGGCAACCGTTCGAACAACTATTATCCGAAGGAATGGCGAATTCGGATGGATTAATCATTCCTCAACTTCGTACTGGGACAAATCCAGCACCTCGTCTTCCAGGTAATGGGGATAAATCTTTTGGTGAATTTTCCTTACTTCGGCGGTAACTACCTTTCGGAAGCCCTCGATATTTGTCCCATTGGCCGCGGCCATAAAGACCGGCGTGATGGAAGACTTTTTGGCATAGCTTTCTTCCAGCTTTTCAAAGTCTATAAAATTGGCTTCTTCCACCTCATGCGCCGACATGAGCATCAGTTCTTCTTCAGAGGGCATTCTTGGAGCCACATCGATTTTATTGAATACCATGATCACCGGCTTATCGCCCGCACCCATTTCATTCAGGGTTTGGTTGACCACTGCAATCTGGTCCTCAAAATTCGGGTGGGAAAGATCGACGACGTGGATCAGCAAATCTGCCTCTTCGATCTCTGCCAGGGTGGACTTAAAGGATTCAATCAAATGGGTAGGTAATTTCCGGATAAAGCCGACCGTATCCGAAATCAGAAAGGGAATGTTTTCCAACACCACTTTGCGTACGGTCGAATCTACCGTCGCAAACAGTTTGTTTTCTGCGAGTATGTTTGCCTTGGTCAGTAGGTTCATGAGGGTACTTTTGCCCACATTGGTATACCCCACCAGTGCAACCCGAACGATCCCTTTCCTTCCTTTGCGTTGCGTGTATCCTTGTTTTTCGATTTTCTTTAGTTTTTCCTTGAGCAAATCGATTTTTTGCCGGATGTCACGTTTATCTGTTTCAATCTCTTTTTCTCCGGCTCCTCCCCGCGTAGCGGTTCCACCTCTTTGTCGTTCCAGGTGCGTCCACATGCGGGTAAGTCGGGGCAAAAGGTATTGGTACCGGGCCAATTCCACCTGGGTTTTGGCCTGTGCCGTCTGTGCTCTGCTTAAGAAGATGTCCAGGATCAACATGGAGCGATCGTATACTTTTATTTTGAGCTCGTTTTCCAATATTTTTACCTGGGAAGGGCTTAAATCCTCATCGAAAATAGCCATGTCCACCGCAAAAAACTCGATATAGGACTTGATTTCTTCCAATTTACCCGACCCCACGAACGTACGGGCATCGGGCTTTTCCATTCGCTGTGTAAACCGATGGATGGCTTTGGCCCCCAGGGTTTCCGTCAAAAAGGCCAATTCGTCCAGGTGATCCTGCACCAGCTGTTCCGTTTCATGCTGATGAATCAATGCAATCAACACTGCCGTCTCCTCCTTGGGCGCGGTATCTACCAATCTTGCCAGTTTTCTATTGTATTTACTCATGCATGGTGTATTCAGACATTGAGGCTATTCCCGATTAAGTGTAACGCAAAAGTACGGCAATAGATTCACCGTCCCAATTTTTTATTGGAAACGGGATATCTCTCACGTGAGGAATTTCAGCGGCAATTGGATAAGGAGATGGCAAAATTCATTTTATTGTGATATATTTTAAAGCGAATTCGCCAAATTGCGTCGTTTTTAGACATTAAACATAGACAGCCATGGAAATCAGAGAGACCGCCCTGAAAGATGTTTTTGAAATCTATCCAAAAATCTTCAAAGATGCAAGGGGCTATTTTTTGGAAAGTTACCGCGAAGATTTATTCGAAAAACACGGAATGAATACGAGATGGGTGCAAGACAACCAATCCTATTCCGAAGCGGGTATCGTAAGAGGGCTTCATTTTCAGCGTGGCACCCATGCGCAGGCAAAACTGGTGCGGGTGATCAGCGGAAAAGTGCTGGATGTCTGTGTAGACCTCCGCAAAGGCTCCGCCACCTTCGGGCAATACCATGCAGTGGTTTTGGATGAAAAGCTCCAAAACATGCTTTACGTTCCGACAGGTTTTGCCCACGGCTTTGCTGTTTGGGAAGACGCCGTATTTACGTACAAGTGTTCCAACCTCTACCACAAAGAAAGTGAGGGTGGAATTATTTGGAACGATAAGCAGTTACAGATTGATTGGGGAGTGGATGATCCACTTCTATCCGAAAAGGACCAACATTGGCCCGATCTGGAAAAATTCCAAGAAATAAGCAGAGGAGGACTTTAATGTCTATATTCGATTTATTTGTCAAATTCAAAAAAACACCCCAACAGCAGGCACTGGACCTGAGTTGGCTGCGCGCAGACATGCACAGTCACCTGATTCCAGGAATCGATGATGGCGCGCAATCCATGGAAGAATCCCTGGTCTTGATTGACCGTCTGGCCTCCTACGGGTTAAAAAAACTCATCATTACACCCCACATCATGAGTGAGTTTTTTAAGAATACTCCCGAAACCATCTTACCCGGCTTGAAGAAGTTGCAGGCTGCGGTTGCGGAGGCGGGGATCTCCATTGAACTTCAAGCCGCTGCGGAATACTACCTGGACGAAATCTTTTTCGAAAAAGTCGAAAAGAACGAACCCCTGCTCAGTTTTGGAACAAATAAGCTGGTGCTCGTCGAAACCGGTTTTATGAGCAAGCCGCACATCCTGCTGGAGACCTTTTTTCGCATGGAAATGTCGGGTTACCAGCCTGTATTTGCGCATCCGGAGCGGTACCTGTACCTGCACCAGGAGAGCAGCACGCTGGAGTCGCTGGTGGACCGGAATATTCCGTTTCAGCTAAACCTGCTTTCGCTCACGGGGTATTACTCAAAAGGGGTAAAGAAATTTGCCGAAAAAATCGTAGACCGGGGCTTGGTAAAACTCGTCGGCACCGATTGCCACAATGAAAAATACCTCGATGCCTTAGAAAAGCTTCCTCAGGAAAAATACTACGAAAAGTTGCAGGCATTGGACCTTTGGAACCGACAATTGTAAGTACCGGATAAAGTTAACGCGTTGAAAAAGATACTGATTACGGGCATTACCGGTTTACTGGGCAGTTACCTTGCAAAGGGTCTGGCCGGAAAAGCAAGCATTTCGGGTACCCGAAGAACCGGAAGCAGGGCTTCCCTACTTGGAAATCTGGAGAACGAAATCTCCTGGTACGAAGGGGACATCACCGATGTGGAAATGTTGGCGGATGCCTGTGAGGGACAGGATCTCGTGGTGCATGCAGCCGGCCTGGTGTCTTTCCAGGATTCCCAAAAAGAGGCACTGCTAAAAACCAATGCCTACGGTACGGCCTGCCTGGTAGATGCCATGCTTTCTCATGGAACGGGAAAGTTGGTTTTTATCAGTTCGGTGGCGGCACTTGGCAGGCAGGAAAACCAGTTGTCCATCTCCGAGGAACAAAAATGGATCAATTCCGAGTTGAACACGCCTTACGCCATTTCCAAACACCTGGCTGAGCTGGAAGTCTGGCGTGGCGCGCAGGAAGGCCTGGAGGTCATGGTTTTCAACCCCTCCGTATTGCTTGGAAAAATTTCCGACGAACGAAGCAGCAGTCAGATCTACCGCTATGTCCTGGATGGAAACCGCTATTACCCGAAAGGCAACATCAACTACATCGATATACGAGATGCCGTTCAAGCCATGCTGCAACTCATGGAGTCTGGCCCCTGGAACGAACGGTACATCATCAGTAAAGAGAGCCTGCCCTACCGTGACTTCTTTACGGAAATGGCAGGGGTTTTTGATAAAAAACCACCCGCGCTTCCCCTTAGCAACTGGCTGGCCGGGTGGGTGGTCCGCTGGTCCCGGATTCACAATTTGTTTTCCCCGAACAAGCTTCCCATCAGTCGCCAAAGCATACTGGCAGCCCAGACACGAGTGGGCTACGACAGTAGCAAGATGCGCGCAAAAACCGGAATCGTAGGCAGGCCCCTGAAGGAAACGTTTGAATGGGCCCATTCGGAAGAACAACCAACGTAGGAAGTAGTAGCAACGCGGGAAGGAATTTATGTAAGGAATATTCCCTGCAACAAAAATAATTGGTATCTTAAACATAAAATTTATATCAAACCTATGACAGGAGATTTTGACAATCATTCGGATCAGGAGAAGGAATTGGTACAGAGGTTTGAGAATTCCCTTAAATCCAATCTGGATCTATTTTTTGGCGAAGAAGAACTGGAGGATATCATCAGGTACTATCACGATCATTTGAAATACAAAAAGGCCCTCAAAACCTGTGAGTGGGCCCTGCAAAAATTCCCCTTTTCCGTAGAGATAAAACTGCTGATGGCGCAGTCCCTGTTATTTCTGGACGAGTTGGAGGATAGCTTGGAGCTCCTGGAAAACCTGAATAACCTTTCACCAAACAACGAGGAAATTGTACTGACCATGGCGAATGCCCTTTCTTTGTTGGATCAATCCGAGGAAGCGATTCAATTGCTGAATGGATTTCTGCCCCTGGCAGAGGACAAGGCGGAGGTCTATTACCTGTTGGGTAACTTTTACCGCAACGAGAAAAAAATGGAGGAGGCCATCACCTGTTTTAAGGAAGTGGTAAAATTAAAAATCAACCACGAGGATGCGCTTTTTCAACTGGCCATGATGACCGAAGAAGAGGGTTCCTTCGATGAAATTTTGGATTTTTACCGGGAGTTCATCGATCAGGATCCCTACAATGCCAATGCCTGGTACAATCTGGGAGTGGTTTACAATCGGTTGGGGAAATTTACAGAAGCCATCGACGCCTACGATTATGCGTTGCTGATCGATGACACGTTTGCCTCCGCCTATTTCAATCTGGGAAATGCGCTGATGAATACCCATCAGTACGAAAAAGCACTGGAGGCTTACCAAAACACCATTCATTGCGAAGGGAGTAATGCAGAAAATTGCTGTTACATGGCCGCCTCCTATGAAAAACTGGATCAGATTGACATGGCCTTCAAGTATTTCAAAAAATCCGCAAAACTTGACCCGGAATACGACGATGCCTGGTTTGGTCTGGGCATGTGCATGATGAAGAAGAAGAAATATTTTGAAGCCATACACTATTTCAAAAAGGCACTGAAACTCTCGGCGGAAAACGCCAACTACTGGGTCGGGCTGGCTGGCGCCGAATACGAATTGGGAAACCTGCAAGCGAGCTCGGAGGCATACGAAGAGGCCATCAATCTAGAACCGGGTATCCTCGAAACCTACATCAACCTTTCCCTGATATATTTCGACCAAAACAGGTTTGAAGAAGCCGAAGATGTGATCAAAGAAGGCATGGAGGAACTGCCGGAAGAGGCAGAGTTGTATTACCGCCTGGTGGTCTACCTGATCAAGACAGGTAAATACAAAGAAGCCTTTTCAATTTTGGAAAATGCATTAACTTTGGACTTCGAAAAACACGAGTTGCTTTATGACCTGATGCCCGAACTGGAGCAACAAAAAGCAATTTATAAAATTATCAATCAGTACAGAGAAGATTTTAAAAGATAATTTTCTTTTTTGTCGCTACTATCAAAATTTCATTGAATGAATTACGTTCTAAAGAGCATTCCTTCGCGGACGGTTAAGCCCCGAAATTCTGGATTTACTATGGCCATGGACAAAGGGCTCAGTCTGAGAGAGGTAGAGGATTTTATTGAAGTCAGCGGAGATTATGTAGACATTGTGAAACTGGGTTGGGCAACTTCATTTGTTACCAAAAAATTAAGGGAAAAAATTGATATTTACCGTGCTGCCGACATTCCGGTGTACTTCGGTGGTACCCTTTTTGAAGCGTTTGTCATCCGAAATCAATTTGACGATTACACGCGTCTTTTAGACGAATACCAGCTCGGTTTTGCGGAAGTATCCGATGGGTCCATCACCCTGGACCACGACCAAAAGTGCCGCTACATCGAAACACTGGCCAAACAAGTGACCGTATTGTCAGAGGTAGGCTCCAAAGATGCTGCTAAAATCATACCTCCCTATAAGTGGATCGAACAAATGCGAAAAGAACTGGATGCCGGAGCCTGGAAGGTCATCGGCGAAGCACGGGAAGGGGGCACCGTGGGCCTGTTCCGTGACTCGGGGGAAGTACGGCAAGGACTCGTAGAGGAAATACTCACACAGATTCCGGAGGAACAAATCATTTGGGAAGCTCCCCAAAAAGAACAGCAAGTATGGTTCATCAAGCTTCTCGGATCAAATGTAAACCTTGGCAACATCGCCCCCAATGAAATCATCCCGTTGGAAACCCTGCGATTAGGCCTGCGAGGAGATACTTTTGATTTCTTTTTAAACAATCCCTGAACCCCCCTGGTGTTCATCGGGTCAACGACAAATAAGGGCAAACAATGAAGCGAATAGGCGATTGGATACTATTGTTCCTCAAGGGAATGGGTATGGGAAGTGCGGATATTGTGCCGGGAGTATCCGGAGGGTCCATCGCTTTGGTGACCAGGATCTATCAGGAACTGTTGGAGAGCATCAATTCCTTTGACCTGGAAGCACTACGGCTTCTCAGACGCTTTCAACTCCTTGCTTTCTGGAAGCACGTGAACGGGGGATTTCTATTGGTGCTTTTTCTTGGCATCCTCACAAGCATTTTTGCTTTCTCAAAAGCCATAACCTATTTCATCGAAACCCATCCCATCCCCCTCTGGTCGTTTTTCTGCGGATTGATACTGATCAGCGCCATCATCATTTTACGGGATGTCAAACGATGGAACCTGCTGGCCATTCTCATGTTTCCCTTGGGTGCCCTGCTGGTCTATTTCATTACCGAGCTTCCCCTGATGAGCTTGCCGAACAACCTTTGGTTTACCTTTATTGCAGGCGCCATCGCCATCTGCGCGATGATTTTACCCGGAATTTCAGGAAGCTTTCTCCTGTTGATTCTCGGGAAATATGAGTTTATTCTAACTGCCGTCAACGATCGAAACGTATTGATCCTGGGAACTTTTGCCCTGGGATGCATCAGCGGTCTGCTGCTGTTCAGTCGGGTGATTTCCTGGTTTCTAAAAAACTACCATGCATTGACCCTCTCCTTTTTATCCGGTTTCATGATCGGTTCAATCAACAAAATCTGGCCCTGGAAAAAGGTGCTTTCCTACCGAATATCGAGTTCAGGTATTCAAAAACCCCTACTGACAGAAAACATCCTTCCTCACGTCTACCTGATTGAGACGGGAGAAGAGCCAGCCTTTCTATTTGCGATTTTTGCTTTTTTGATCGGCGTGGTTTTGGTGGTCGGCATCGATCGGGTCGCGCATAATTTCAATAGAGAATGAAAAAATACGGATTGATTGGGTTTCCGCTGACGCACTCCTTTTCAAAAAGCTACTTTTCGGAAAAGTTTCGAAGGGAAGGGATCACCGATTGCCAGTACGATCTGTACGAGTTGCCCGAAATTCAATCGTTCCCGGCACTACTGGTAAAAGAACCGGAACTGGTGGGGCTGAATGTCACCATACCCTACAAACAACAAGTCATTCCTTACCTGGACCGGTTGGACCCTGCCTGTAAGGAGATTGGTGCGGTGAATTGCATCAAAATCACACCTCTGGAATTAATCGGCTACAACACGGACTATTTCGGTTTTAAAACCTCGCTGTCAAACTGGATCGGAGAGGAGCGACCGGGAGCATTGATCCTGGGTACCGGGGGCGCTTCCAGGGCCGTTGCACAGGCCTTAAAAGACCTGCACATGCCCTTCCTGCGGATCTCGCGATCGCCCCGGCCTGACTCGAAGACCACGCGAACATACGATGCGCTCGCCGCATCTCCGCAATTGGTTCAAAGCTATCCTTTGATCATCAATACCACGCCCGTCGGCACCTATCCCCACACTGCCGACCTGCCTCCAATCCCTGTTTCCCTATTCGGGCCCGATCAGTGGTATTACGATCTGGTGTATAACCCGGAGGAAACCCGCCTGATGCAGGAAGCCGCTAAACGGGGCGCCAAAACAAAAAACGGCCTGGAGATGCTGCACCTTCAGGCAGAAGCGGCCTGGGATATCTGGAACGAAGGCAATTGACCGCTATTTGCCGTCAGCCTGGGTTTTGAAAAAAACCGACGGCATGCCCTTCCTCCCTGTAAGCGACAGCTAATTAGCTGGTTAGCCTACCCTCTGTGTTAAGAGCAGCTCCAGAGGGATTTATTTCAACGATTTCTTTCCACTTTTTCGATTAAAATAAGTATTATTAATCGTCATTCCACTCCAATTTTGTTTGTATGGTGAAGAAAGCAACCACTCAGGAAAAGAAGATTTTTGTTCTGGACACTTCTGTCATTTTGTACGATCATCACTCCATCATGAATTTTGCCGAACACGATGTGGTCATTCCAATAACCGTATTGGAAGAACTGGATCAGTTTAAAAAAGGCAACGACACCAAAAATTTTGAAGCCCGGGAATTCATTCGTTTGCTGGATCGGTTGTCAAAGGACCAAATGATTCAACACTGGACCCCGCTCAACGGGAAAACGAAAGGCTCCTTTAAGGTGATGATGAATCCCGACAACGCACTCAATGCGAATGAAATCTTTGGGGAGGAAAAAAACGATCATAAAATATTGAATGCTGCGCTTAGCGTGCGGCAGACAGAAAAAAAGCGAAAAGTAATCCTGGTCAGCAAGGATATCAACCTGCGGCTCAAGGCAAAATCCTTGGATATTCCGGCGGAAGATTACGAAACCGGCAAGATCAAAAATATTACCGAAATTGAAAACACCGGAAAGGAGATCATCGAGGACGTAAGCCAGGATACCATCAATCGTCTGTACGAGAAAAGCAGCCTGGAGGGAGCCGAGGTATTTGGCAGACGCCGGAAAATTATTCCCGCGAACAATACCTTTTATATTTTGAAAGGAAGCAGTCCCAATGCGTCCATTCTGGCATTCTACCGCGCCTCAGAAAAGTCTTTCCAGAAAATTTCCAAATCGAAGGCTTACAATATTTGCCCGAAAAATGCGGAGCAAGCATTCGCTTTGCACGCCATCATGGATCCGGCAATTAAGCTGGTAAGCATACAGGGGGTGGCCGGAACGGGGAAAACCCTGCTGGCACTGGCCGGAGCACTGGAACAACGCAGCAACTACAAGCAGATTTTTTTGGCACGACCCATTGTGCCCCTGAGCAACAAAGACATCGGGTACCTGCCTGGAGACATCAAATCCAAACTGAATCCGTACATGGAACCGCTCTGGGACAACCTGAAGTTTATCCAAAACCAATACAAAGAGAGCGACAAAGAGTACCAGCGGATATCCGACATGGTACAACAGGAAAAGCTGGTGATTCAACCCCTGGCCTACATTCGCGGTCGCTCCCTTTCCAATATCTTTTTTATTGTGGACGAGGCACAAAACCTAACCCCGCACGAGGTAAAAACCATCATCAGCAGGGCCGGAGAAAACACCAAAATCGTCTTTACCGGGGATGTATTTCAGATCGATACGCCCTATCTGGACAGCCAGAGCAACGGCCTTTCGTATTTGATAGACCGGGTACGAAACCATCCCTTGTATGCACATATCAAACTGGAAAAGGGTGAACGGTCCGAATTGGCCAATCTGGCAAACGAACTGCTGTAGGTTTAACTCTCTGTGATGGTATTGAGCTTGGCCAGAAAGCTGTTGTAATATTGCCTGCCCACCTGAACCACATCGCCGGTCTTCAGATTGATCTCTTTGGTATTGAAGCTCTCTATCTGACCGAGTTGGACAATGTAAGATTTCTGTACCCGTAGAAAAAGGTTAGAGGGCAATTTCTCTTCCATGTCCTTCATGGACTTTCGGATCGTAAAATTTCTATTTTTTGTAAAAATGGTTACCATGTTTCCATTCGCTTCCACGTAGTAGATGTCGGAATAATCTACCCGCTCAAAACTATTATCCGCTTTGATGTACACGGCGTCGACTACCAGGTAGGGGCTTTCGGAAATTTTGGCGCTAGCTCCTTCCGAAAGGGCCGGCCTGGTCCGTTGATTGTACAACACGATTTCCACCATGGCGTGGATATCGTTGCTATTGAAGGGCTTCACGATAAAACCTGCCGGATGGGTTCTTTTCGCACGCTCGATGATGGCCGGATCGCTGTAGGAGGTGACGTAAACGATAGGGGCATCTACCATCTGCTGAATGATTTCCCCAAGTTCGATACCGTCCTTGTCTCCCTTCAACTTGATATCCATAAAGACCATGTCGGGACGGTATTTCTTAACTACTTTGATGGCTTGATTTGCCGAATTGGCTATGTCAATATTTACATAACCTAAAAGCTGCAGAATTTCCTCAATGTTCTCGGAAATATTTACATCGTCTTCAACGATAAGTATCCGTTCTTCTTTCATGGTCTGTTTTTTTAAGGGAAAAGTTTAAATAAAAGCTGTTTTGGCCAATTTACAAATTAAAACACAATTTAATGCAGCAATACCCCAATAAAATGTGCAAAGAAGAAAAGGGAGTGGGTGAATTCGACTTACAGGCTCATTAGATCCTTAAAACGGGCGGCCTGCCTTCTACTTACTTCGATTCGCTCTCCCCCCTTTAAGGTCACCACCAGTCCTCCGTTAAACCAGGGCTCTATGGACTCCACCCAGCTCAGGTTAATGATATGCTTGCGGCTGGCACGGAAAAACGCCTTCTCATCCAGTCGTTCGTCCAGGGCATTAAGCGATTTGTGAATCATGGGTTTGTTGGTTTCAAAATACACTTTGATGTAATTGCCGTCTGATTCAAACAAACGAACATCGGAAAGCTTTACAAACCAGCACTTGTCCCCATCTTTGACAAAGACCTGATCGCTAAGGGAAAGTTTGCTTTTGGGGCTTTTGGCGACGGATTCCTCTTCCTTTTTCAGCTCCTCCAGTTTCTTCTCCAGCTTTTTAAGCGTATCTGTCAAGCGCTCGGGTTCGATGGGTTTCAACAAATAATCCAGGGCATTTACCTGAAAGGCCTGAAGCGCAAATTCGTCGTAGGCTGTAATGAACACCACCAGGGGGACGACATCGAGTTCTTCCAGCAAATCAAAACCGGTTTTTTCGGGCATTTGGATGTCAAGAAAAAGCACCTCGGGCTGCAGCTCTTCAATTTTTTCTTTCGCATCTTCTACATTCGTGGCCTCCCCCAATACTTCGACGTTGTCATTTTGGTTCAATAAATTAATGAGCTCCTTCCTTGCCAATCGTTCATCATCTACTACTAGTACGCGCATATCTATACAAATTTTATTCTAAATTAAGGTTTTGTTTTGGTATTTTAATTTCTGTAACGACAAATTCGTTCCCGTAATTAAAAATTTTAAAGCTGGCCCGATTTCCATAAATCAATTTTAGCCGCTGTACGGTGTTGGCAATACCATGTCCTTCCCCTTTCTTTTTCGGAGATTTGTCCTGCTTGAGGTGGCCGCTGTTGCGCACCCAAATATACAAATCGTCCAACAGACCTATCGTACATTTTATCTCAATTAATCCGCCTTTCATCAAATTGGAAATCCCGTGCTTGATCCCGTTTTCTACAATGGTCTGTAGCATCATGGGGGGTATTTTATAGTCGTATGCCTTCTTTTCTACGTCGTAAATCACCTTTAACCGCTCCTCAAAACGGATGCTTTCCAGATTTAGGTAATCCTTCACCGTATTCATCTCCTCTGCCAATGGAATGGTTTTGTGCTTGTCCATAATCAGGGAATACCGAAGAATATTGGAAAGCTGGGTAATGGCCGATTTGGCTTTGACCGGATTTTCGTCCACCAGGGCGCGCACGCTGTTCAGCGCATTGAAGATAAAATGCGGGTTCAACTGGTTCCGCAGATGAATTAGCTTGATCTCGTTGATCCTTGCCTGGTATTTCAGGCTGGAGTTGTAGTTATCCAAAAAATAGAAAAGAAAGTACATCAGTGACCATAAGGAATAAAACAGAAAGCTGGTAAACAAGTTGGCCAACAGCACCAGCGGCCGAAAATCTTCCATCAGGTGCAGGGTGCCAAAAATCCAGTTGATCAGCACCTGTACCAGGGTATTTAAAAAACTCAAGATCAGCACCGCTATCAATACATGACTGATCAATCGGGTGAGTTCAAATCCCAACCAATTGTTATTCTTAATAAGAAACCGGAAAAAATGGGTCGACAGAAAATAGAAAATTGCCAAAGAAAAATAGGCGCCGATCTGTATGGGGGTGATGCCTCTGGCCAGGGAAACAAAAAACAAGTTGACCAGAGCAAAACACAGCCAACCAAAAATTTGTAACAGCCAATATAACTTGTCTTTATCCATTCCGAACCCTTCTCACCAAAATCGCCGTCCCTAGCGGATACCAGCCACCTTGTTCAAAGGAATTTTATCGAGGATTTTGTGGATCAGATCCCGCGTACTGACATTGTCGGCTTCTGCCTCGTAGTTTAGGATGATTCGGTGATTCAGTACGTCCTCCGCAATCCCTTTGATGTCTTCCGGCAAGACGTAGTCCCGCCCATCCATGAATGCGAGCGCCTTTGCACCCAAATTCAAATTGATGGATGCCCGGGGAGAAGCGCCGAATTGTATGTACTTGGCTTCTTCCTGCATGCCGTATTTCTCTGGAAATCGTGTAGAAAATACCAGTTCTATGATGTAATTCTCCAGTGCTTCGGCGATCTGCACCTCATTGATCGCATTTCGAATGGCAAAAATATCTTCCTTGTCCAATATCGGACGTACCTCGGAAGCAAAGTGGGCATTGGTCATGCGGCGCATGACCTCCAATTCATCCGAACGGGAAGGATAATCGATGTTTACCTTCATCATGAAACGGTCTACCTGTGCTTCGGGAAGCGGATAGGTCCCTTCCTGATCCACGGGATTTTGAGTAGCCAGCACCAGAAAAGGCTTGTCCAGAAGGTAGGTTGTTTCCCCAATAGTCACCTGCTTTTCCTGCATGGCCTCCAGTAGCGCGGATTGCACCTTGGCCGGAGAACGGTTCACTTCATCGGCGAGGATAATGTTTGAAAAAATTGGTCCCTTTTTTACCTCAAAATTCGCGTTGAGCTGGTTATAAATCATCGTACCCACCAAATCCGAAGGCAACAGGTCGGGAGTAAATTGTATGCGCTTGAAATCCAAATGCAGCACTTTGGACAACGTGTTAACTGTCAACGTCTTGGCCAGGCCCGGAACCCCCTCCAGGAGAATGTGTCCATTGGTAAACAGGCCAATCAGGAGTCGATTGACCATTTTGTCCTGACCGACAACAATCTTTTTTACTTCTTGAATGACTTCCTGTATCTTCTCCTGATGCATACTGATGTGTTATGGTTACAATTAATTGGTTTAGGCTCAGCCATAAAATAGAAGCCTAAATTAGAATAATTCACGGTTTATCCCAATTCAGAACCGCTTCTTATTTCTACCCAGCTCAAATTTCAACGTTTTTTAGGTAAGGAGCCCGACTGCAGGAGCGAAATCCCCAGCAAGGTTTCCAGTTCATCCGGTTCCAACGTTCTCACTTCTCCCGACCGGAACCCCGCTACGGTAAGCCCTTCAATGGCCCAGCGCACCAGTCGAAGGGTAGGAAAACCCACCGCAGCCGTCATTCTTCGTACCTGCCTGTTTTTCCCTTCCCTCAATGTTAGCGCTATCCAGGTATCCGGCACGTGCTTCCGGTAGCGAATGGGAGGAATTCGCTCGGGCAACAGGGCTTCGGCCTCCGGCTGAAGCCGTGCGCTGGCTTTCGCCGTTAGTACCTGCTTTCCTTTGATGCGAATGGGCAATCCCTGCCCGAGTTTTTCCAGCGCCTGGGGTGACATGTCTCCTTCCACCTGAACCCAGTAGGTGCGCGCATGTGCATGTACCGGATCCAAAAGAAGACCATTCAGCCGGGGATCGTTGGTCAGTAACAACAGCCCTTCGCTGTCTTTGTCCAGCCGACCAACCGGATACACATCGGGTGGAAAATCCCCGAGCGCTCCCAACGTCTCGCCTTCACCGCTAAACTGGGTCAACATCCCGAAGGGCTTGTATGCGGCGTAATACCTGTAGTTCATGGGTCTGGAATAGCTTACTTTAAGAGTTGAAACAACTCGTTCAGTCGCGGTGTGAGGATAATTTCCGTCCGCCGGTTTTTGGCCCGACCCTCCGCCGTTTCGTTGGATGCCTTGGGTTCGTAAAAGCTCCGACCAGCGGCAATCACCCGCTCGGGCTCCACCCCAAGGGTACCCGTCAGAAGCCGAACAATGGCGGTGGCACGAGCAGTGCTTAACTCCCAATTGTCTTCAAATCTCCCCCGTATCGGAACCGAATCCGTATGCCCTTCCACCATGATCTGGATTTCGGGGCTGTTGTTTAATACCACGGCCAGTTTTGCGAGCGCTTCTTTCCCGTCCTGATTGACTGTGGCGCTTCCGGAAGAAAAAAGAAGCTTGTCCTGCAACGATACGTACAGTTTTCCATCCTGCTCGTTGATCTGCAACTCATCCGAACGGTACTGTACCAGCGCCTTATCGATCGTGGCTTTCAACTCGTCCATCACCGAACGCTGCTCGTCCAGAAGGTTTTGAAGCAAATCCAATCGCTGCTGCTGCTCCGACAGCCGTTGCTCCTTTTCCGTCAACTCCTGGCGGACGGAAGAAGACGTAGACATGGCCCGGTCCAACCGTGCTTCCAGATCCGCCTTTTCCTGGCGTTCGGAGACCAGGCGCTGCTCGAGTTCGGCCTTCTCTTCCCGTACTTCTACCAATTTTTGCTGCGTGCTGTCCAGTCGATCTTCGGTATCCCTCAAAGAACGCATCATCTCTGCATTCCTTATATTCACTTCGTGGTATTTCTTCTGTGGCACGCAAGAGCCGATCAAAGAAACCCCAATTAAAAACCCACCAATTACTAAATTTATCCTCATCGCGTCGCTAACTTTATGATAAAAACACCAAAAACATACCAATTTACAGCGAATTCCAATAAATATGCGCCTCAGCGCAGAATACCTCAGGAAATTCTGCTCCAGTTCAATTCATTTTTTCGCAACCGAGCCAGCTGATCGGCAATGGGCTTGTTTCCGGGAGCATGCAAATCCGGATCTTTTTCCAATACCCCACGGGCTGCCTCCCGGGCTTGCGCCAGAATTGCCCCATCCTTACCCAGATCGGCTACTTTCAGGTCCGTGATACCGGACTGCTGGGTGCCGGACAGGTCTCCAGGCCCCCTGATGCGCAAATCCACGTCGGCGATTTCGAAACCATTGGTGGTCCTGACCATTGTTTCCAAACGCAAGCGGCTGTCCTTTCCAAGCTCGTACTTACTCATTAGGATGCAGTAGGATTGCTCGGCCCCACGGCCCACCCTGCCCCGCAGTTGGTGCAACTGGGACAGGCCAAATCGCTCCGCGTTTTCAATCACCATTACGCTGGCATTCGGTACGTTCACGCCCACCTCGATCACGGTGGTGGCCACCATAATTTTGGTTTCGCCTTTGACGAAACGATTCATCTCGTATTCCTTGTCGGCCGGTTTCATGTTTCCGTGCAAAATACCAATGGGGTATCCCGAGAAAGCCCGACACACACTTTCGTACCCGTCCATCAGGCTTTTTAAGTCGCTCTTTTCGGATTCCTCAATGAGCGGGTAGACGATGTACACCTGCCGACCCCGTTCGATCTGCTTCTTTAAAAATCCGAAAACCCGCAGCCGATCCTTGTCGTACCGATGCACGGTTTGAATGGCTTTGCGCCCCTGCGGAAGTTCGTCAATGACCGAGATATCCAGATCTCCATACAAGGTCATGGCAAGCGTTCGTGGAATGGGCGTTGCGGTCATCACCAACACATGAGGGTAAAAGTCCTCATTTTTGGCCCACAATTTTGCTCGCTGCGCCACACCAAAGCGATGTTGCTCATCAATAATGGCCAAACCCAATCGATGAAACTTCACCACATCTTCCAACAGCGCATGGGTACCGACCAGCAGGTGCAGGGCTCCCGAGGCCAGGTCCCGATGAATCTCCTCTCGTTGCTTTTTGCTACTTGAGCCGGTCAAGAGGGCGATCCTTAAACCCATTTGCCGGGCGTAGGGCTCCAGGCCATCGTAGTGTTGGTTGGCGAGGATCTCCGTGGGCGCCATCAGGCAGGTTTGGTAGCCGGAATCCACCGCGACCAACAGGCAAATAAATGCGACGATGGTTTTGCCGGAGCCCACGTCTCCCTGCACGAGGCGATTCATTTGCAAACCGGATTTCAAGTCGTTGTAGATTTCACGGATCACCCGTTTCTGCGCATTGGTCAGTTGAAAGGGAAGGATATCGTGGTAAAAACGTGTCAAAAGCTGTGTTTGGTCCAGTACCCTTCCCCGGTATTTCTCGGTACGGGCCAATTTTAACTTCAATAACCGAAGCTGCAAAAAGAAAAACTCCTCAAATTTTAACCGGTACAGGGCTTTCCGCAGGGAATCGCTTCCGGAAGGAAAATGAATCTCCCGAATCGCCTCCGGCTTCGCCAGCAGGTTCAGGGATTCAAGCAAGGTTGCCGGTAGGGTTTCCGGTAGCTTGGGCAGGGCGAGCGGAAGCAAGTTCTTTAAAATTCGGGATATGCCCTTGCTATCCAGAAAGCGGTGCCTCAGTTTTTCGGTGGTGGGGTATACCGGTTGAAAAAAAGGTGCTTGGTCCCTGCCACCGGCGAGCGGCTCCAAATCCGGATGGGCCATGCTAAATTTGCCGCCAAACCGCTGCGGTTTGCCGAAGGCGACCAGGGGAACCCCCTTGACCAGTTTTTTACTGACCCAACTCAGGCCTTTGAACCAGGTGAGTTCCAGGCTGCCGGTTTCATCCGCAAACTGAGCCACCAGGCGTCGTTTTCTTCCTTCACCAATGGATTGTACCGACAAAATTTTTCCCTGGACCTGCACCAGGGGGAGATCCGCGTGAATTTCCCGGATCTTGTAAAACCGGGTCCTGTCCTCGTACCGAAAGGGATAATGTTGGAGCAACTCCCCGAAGGTAAAGATTTGTAACTCCGTGTTTAGCAATGCGGCTTTTTGAGGTCCTACGCCTTTCAGAAACTCGATTTTTGTATCAAAAAATCCGGTCAAGATTTGCAGGATTTAGCGTGCATTCACAACGATAATTCATTTCTATACTTTTCCTCCAATGCCTGGATAGCCGTTCGTTTTGCAATCAGCGCGTCCAGCAATGCCGCCTGGTTCCGCGCCCGGTGCAGGTTCTGCTCGGGGTAATTTACCTGGTAGTACACGTTTCCATTCAAGTGGTCGGTCAAAAACCGAACCCCCATGATCAAGGTCATCATTTCCCCACCAAAAGGCAACGATTCCAATTCCTCGCCTCCGATTTTCCCCGCCAACACGGTATAGAATCCTTCCAGAAGCCCGCCGTATTTTTCCATATCCACATCCATGCCGTCCCCGTCCAGGGAAGACTCGTCCCGGGTGCAGGCGACCGTGCGCACCAGGTCACCAAAATCAAAAAACACATAGCCCCCCATGATGGTATCCAAATCAATAAGCGCATTGACCCGGCTAAGGTTTTCGGCAAATATCAAATTGTTAATCTTTGTGTCGTTGTGTGTGACGCGCAGCGGAAGCCTGGATCGGTAATGCAAGTATTTGTCGACCAGGTCGCTCTTTCCCTGGTAAAAATCAATCATTCGTTTGGTCGCTTCGTCAAGGGAGATTTTCGGTTGCTGCAAGGCCGCGTCGAATTGCTTGTAGCGCATTTCCAAATCGTGGAAATGAGGAATGGTATCTTGGAGTTTGCCCGCATCTGCCGGCAAAAATAGTCGAATAAAACGAGCAAAGGCCTCCGCTGCTATTTTCGCATGCTCTCGCCGATCGATGGCATCCCTGGTGATGCCACTCACAAAGGGAAACAGACGAAAAAGACCGCCGTCCAATCGGGTAAAGAAACCACCCTCCCGGTTGGTGACAGGCATGGGCAGCGCAAAAGGCAGTTCGCTCGGATCAAACTGCTCGATGAGGTAGGCCAGATTGCCAGAAATACGCCCGGGACGGGAAAAAACCTGATCGTTAAACTCCTGCAAAATGTAGGATTGTTCGTCGAGATTCAGCAGGTAGGTCTTATGGATATGGCCCGATCCGAACCTGCTTTGCTTGATTTGGTCCGTTTCCCATCCGTAGGCTGCTTTCAACGCATCCAATACCGATTTGTTCATAGTCTCTTTGGCTCGGTTTCTACCGATTTTTTTACTGATTTTTCCTGTTCGTAAGGGTAAAATTACAATTCTTTTGTCTATATATACACGAAAGAGATTATATTTACCCGACCGGAAGTCGCTTTGCCGGGAATCGAATTCATTTTGGTCCCCGGGAAAATATTCTGTAATTATTAAAAATAATCGAAAAAGTTTTATTTATTTAGAAAAATTTTACCAAAACCTTTAGTGGTCGAACCTCGGTTCGGAACCCGGACCTACAAACCATCTTAATCCACATTCACCATGAATATTTCAATCATCGATTGGGCAATAATCATTTCATTTTTTGTTATATCCATGCTAATCGGGGTGATTGCCTCCAAAACGGCCGGCAAAAATGCCAAAGAATTTTTTCTTTCCGGAAGAAACATGCCATGGTGGCTGTTAGGGGTAAGTATGGTAGCAACCACCTTTTCGGCCGATACGCCAAACCTGGTCACGGACATTGTTCGAAAAAAACGGTGTGTCCGGAAACTGGGTCTGGTGGGCATTTTTATTGACCGGTATGTTGACGGTATTTGTATACGCAAAGTTGTGGAGACGATCGGAAGTCACCACCGATTTGGAATTTTACGAATTACGGTATGGGGGGAAAGGCGCAGCGTTTTTGCGGGCTTTCCGGGCCCTGTACCTGGGTGTCTTTTTCAATGTGGTAATCATGGCCACGGTTTCCCTGGCAGCTATTAAGATATTTGGGGTAATGCTAGGCCTCAGCTCCTGGGAAACGCTATTGATTGTGTCGGTGGTAACCGTGTTTTACAGCTCGCTCGGGGGTCTGAAAGGCGTGTTGTTAACCGATTTTTTTCAGTTTTTTATCGCCATGGCAGGCGCTTTCGGTGCGGCGATTTACGTGGTAAACCTGCCTGAAATCGGCAGTTTGAACAACCTACTGACCCACCCCAATGTCTCAGATAAACTTAACATCATACCGGATTTCAGTGACTGGAACCTGTTGATCCCTTTATTTATCATGCCCCTTGCAATTCAGTGGTGGGCCACCTGGTACCCCGGAGCCGAGCCGGGAGGAGGGGGATATATTGCCCAACGAATGCTTTCTGCCAAAGATGAAAAGAATGCGATAGGAGCCACCTTGTTATTCAATATTACGCACTACGCCATCCGTCCCTGGCCCTGGATTATCATCGCACTCTCCTCACTGATTATTTTCCCTCAATTAAGTGACATGCAAGAGGCCTTCCCCAATATCGAAGCCGGAAAACTTGGCGACGATTTGGCCTACTCCGCCATGCTGACCTTCCTGCCCACCGGTCTTATCGGGGTCGTACTGGCCTCACTGATCGCCGCAGTGATGTCGACGCTTTCCACCCACCTGAATTGGGGGTCTTCCTACGTGGTCAACGATTTTTACTCCCGGTTCGTCAAACCAAATGCATCCGACAAGGAATTGGTAGCCGTGGGTCGGATTTCTACCGTAGGACTGATGGTGCTGGCAGCCTTGCTGGCCACTGTCCTTTCCAATGCGCTCGAGGCCTTCAATATCTTGTTACAAATCGGAGCAGGCACCGGTTTGATATTTATTTTGCGGTGGTTTTGGTGGCGAATAAATGCATACACCGAAATCTCGGCCATGGTCGTTTCTTTTTGGTGGCCATCTATTTCGAATCCATTCACAACAAACTGGGCTTTTGGCCCATTCCGGATGACATGGCTTACCTGAAGTTGTTATTCGGTGTAACCCTGACCACCATCACCTGGGTGGCGGTCACCTTGTTGACCAAGCCGGAAGACGATACCGTCCTGCTTGCGTTTTACCGCAAGGTACGGCCCGCAAGTTGGGGCTGGAAAAACCTCCTGGCCAAATATCCCGAAGAAAAAGAAGAAGTAGGTCAGCTGCCCATGGAAATCGGACTGATGCTCATTGGTTCGATCATGGTATATGCAGCGCTGTTTGCCGCCGGCTTTTGGATCTATGGCGAAACCCTTTCCGCCCTGGTGGCAACCGTTGTTTCTGCGGCGGGTGGTGTGCTGGTCTTCAGGGGTTGGAAAAAAATGAGGTGAGTCTGAAAACCAAGCGCTAGCAATCGAATGGGAATCTTTCCAGCTAAACCGGGGTTGTACACCTGAAAACCGTCTAGAAAGATTATATTGGATCAATCCGGAAGTGATGACATTAAAGACTGCTGAAATTTTAAAGGAAAGCAATTTACGCGTGACAAGCTGTAGAAGGGACGTATTGGAAACGTTTCTTGGCAGGCAGGTTGCGTTATCGCATTCCGATTTGGAAGAAGCCTTAAAGGAAAATTTTGATCGGGTGACGATTTACCGCACCTTAAAAACATTTTTAGAAAATGACCTGATACACAAGGTACTGGATGATACCGGGGCAGCGAAATATGCCCTGTGCAATCACCGACCAGAGGTACCTCATCATGACCACGAGCACGTGCATTTCAAGTGCGAGGTGTGCGGCAATACCAACTGCCTGGAAGAGATCGCGCTACCCAAATTACGTTTACCGAGGGGGTACAAGCCACGTGAAATGAGCTTGCTTATTCAGGGAATCTGCAAAAATTGCAGCCAAAAAGCGTATTAAAAGATAACCGGGTTTTTTGATTTTTCCTTGTCTTCCGAGGGCCACACGATTCCCGGGGGAAGGTCAATTTTAGGAGGAGTGAAGTCTTCCACACCACCGTCTCCATCGTCGTCGTTGTTTTTTCGGTTTTTGTTGATTTTGGCTTTGGTAAGGGTGGCCACGAAATAAATTAACACCACGTAGGCCACGCCGCACAAGACCAAATCGATTACCAGGCTACTCATCATATCCAAAGATTTCAAATCAAATTACAATATAAATTTTAATAAATCAACAAGTTAACCCTGAGATTGGGGGCAATGTTGGAAAAAAATAAAAATAGAAAGGGAAACCAAATTAACTTGCTATCTAAGCGATTACATAGGATATTTGCGGATCAAAAATGAAAAGCAAAACATGATTGTAAAAACCAAAAAATACAAACTGGAAACAGGTACCTATATTAAACAGGGATTGGTAAACATTTTTAAGGAACAATGGTGGGTGGCATTGATCGCCCTGGCCATTGCATGCGGATATTTTTGGATAGCCTCCTGGTGGTGGATCAGCATGGCCCTGCTTGCCTATGCCTTGTATTGGCTTTTCTGGGTAATACAGTTTGCCGGAGTCACGCAGATGGAGCAAAACAAGGTGATGTTTGAAAAACTTTCCTACGAGATCGACAGCCGGCAGGTCATGATGAAAATCAATAGCAAGCAAGGAATGCCCATCAAATGGGAGATGATAAAGAAAGCACAAATCAAGGACCAAGCCTATATACTTGTGCTTTCCAAAGCCCAATTCATTCACCTGCCCTTCAAGATATTCCATTCACAAAACGAAATAAAATTCGTTGAAACCATCTTAAAAAGGAAGGGCCTGGTGGCCTAAAAAAAAGGGCAGCGTTCGAAACGGCTGCCCTTTTTTATTGGATTTATTTCTAAAGGAAACTGTCCGCCTTTCGGTAAGCGGCAATTACAGCCGCTTCCCCTTCCTTACCAGGCATGGAGTTGCCGTGCTCCATTCCACAAACGCCTTTAAACCCTTTTTCGTAAATAAATTTAAATACGTTTTGGTAGTTGATCTCTCCGGTTCCCGGTTCTTTTCTACCGGGGTTGTCCCCAATCTGAATGTAAGCGATTTCGTCCCAACACGTGTCCATGAGGGTAATCAGGTGCCCCTCGTTTTTCTGTTGGTGATAAATATCGTACAGGATTTTACAACTGGGACTGTTTACCCCTTTACAGATCATGTAGGTCTGCGGGGAATACCTCAAAAACAGGTTGGGGGTATCGCTGAGGGGTTCCAACACCATGGTTAGCCCGTGCGGCTCCAGTATCTCCGCTCCTTTTCGTAATGCCTCGATGACATTCGCCGTCTGAATGTCCAGGGGCAGGTTTCTCTGGTAATCTCCGGGTACCACCGTCGTCCACTTTGCATTGACCCGCTTGGCCACTTCCACCGCGTTTCTACAGCCCTCCAAAAAGATGTCTACATGCTCTTTTTTACCGGCAGCAAGCGTGTTGGCTCCGTTTCCACCCTTGTTTAAAACAAACACCCCCATGGTCATGCCCAGTTTCGCCAGATGATTGCCTATCTTCTCCTGCATTTCCGGCGTCCGGCGCGTCATCCCGTTATCTTCCAGGCTTCGAAAACCCCTTTCGTGCATGAAGGTAATCTGATCCAATAGGTCCTCACCGGCGTGCTCCTTAAACATGCCAAAATGAGGCGCATAGTCCAGGTTAAAGGGCTCATCGGCCTCCCGGAAGCCGGGCTGTGCTGCTTTCAAGGTGCCCACACCAGCCAACCCCGCGGCAGCTGTTCCCAGCGATACGTTTTGTATGAATTTTCTTCGTCTCATCGGCTTATACTACATTGGTTTGTCCTGGAACAGCAAATGCGTAATACCCATCCTCGTTAGGCACCACCTTGGGTGTTGCATCCCAGGCCAGCGTTTCCGGCATGAGGTTAATGTTCGAATTAATTGCTTCATCCCAGGTGATCACCTTGCCGGAATACGTGGCATACCTTCCGAGAATGGAACTCATGGTACTTTTAGCCGCATTTTCCGCATCGGCAAACTTGTATTCACCCTTAACGATGGCGGCAAACAACTTGTCATGCTCTACCTGGTAGGGATTGGCGTTCCCTTTTCCATCGTGGTCGTACAGGCTATTTCCCTTGTAGTCACTCAACCTTCCCACATGGCCGGCGTTCATGTATGCTTTACCAGAAGTTCCCTGGAAACTCTCATCCACTCTGTTCGTGGCCCCTGGAAAATGACGACACTCACTGTGAATCACGGTCCCATCTTCGTAGGTAAACAAGACCACGTGGTGATCAAAAATTTCTCCGTGATCTTTTCCCCTGCGAACGGTTCTGCCACCGGTTCCCTCGGCTTTCACCGGGTATCCATTTTTTACCCAGTTAGCCACGTCAATGTTGTGCACGTGCTGCTCGGTAATGTGGTCACCGCAAAGCCAGTTAAAGTAATACCAGTTCCGCATTTGGTATTCCATTTCCGTTTGTCCGGGCTGCCGCTCGCGAACCCATACGCCACCGTCGTTCCAAAAAACTTGTCCTCCGATAATGTCGCCGATGGCGCCGTTATGGATGCGTTCGATGGTTTGAATGTAGTTGTCCTGGTAATGCCGCTGCAAACCGACCACCACGTTTAGCTTTTTGGCTTTGGCGATTTCCGCTGCTGCCAACACCCGCCGTATACCAACCGCATCGGTCGCGACAGGTTTTTCCATGAATATCTGCTTCTCTTGTTTGACTGCCTCCTCAAAATGATCGGGACGAAAACCCGGAGGCGTAGCGATGATGACTACATCGGCCTCTTTCATCGCATGTTTGTACCCCTCAAAGCCCACAAACTTCATCTCCTCCGGCACCACTACTTTGTCCTTGCCGTATTTCTTGAAAATTCGCTCGTAACTTTGGTCCAACCGATCTTTAAACGCATCGGCCATGGCGACTAATTTGATGTTGTGCCCCGTCTCAAATGCTTGGAAAACAGCTCCGGTACCCCGGCCCCCACAACCGATAACAGCGATCTTGATGGCATCTTCCCCAGCAGCATAGGCCCCGGGAAGACCGAACGGACTGAGCATGGCCCCACCCGTAAGCACGGCAGAGGTTTTGATGAAATCCCTTCTTTGATTGGTATTCTTGACTTTCATTGTATTTTGAGTTAGATTATTAATAGTCTTCCATTGGTAATTTACCGAAATATTCTGCTATTTCCTCGGCATCTGGAGGATTTAGCGGGCGAATTACCCGCATCCCCAAGAAAGGAGCCTCAGGAAACCACCACTGACTTTTTGGAATCTGTGGATCGATCCGTTTCCATTCGGCGGTACTGGCAAACCGTTTGCTGCTTTTTAAATGTCCGGCCTCGCTGTCATAACTGCCCCCACGAATCACTTTCGGATACAATTCCTCGGACAGGTGTAAGGGATTCACGGCAGGTTGGTCCCTTCCCTCGTAGGCATCGGGCTCGTAATGATCCTGGGTCCACTCGTTTACATTGCCTAGAATGTCGTACAAGCCCCAGGGATTGGGCTCTTTTTGCCCAACCGCATGGGTTACGCCCTCACTGTTGTCCGCGTACCAGGCGTAGCGATCCAGTGCTGCCGGGTCGTCTCCGAAAAAATAGGCTGTTTCGGAACCCGCTCTGGCAGCATACTCCCATTCTGCCTCGGTGGGTAACCGAAAAAACACTCCGGTCTTTAGGTACAGCCACCGGCAAAACTGTATGGCTCCGTATTGGGTCATGGCAATGGCTGGTTTGTTTTCCTTTCCCATGCCAAAAGTCATGTCCAGGTAAGGAATGGAGGGCCTGGTAAGTCCGTCTACCTCCGGTGGTAAGGGGCCTTCGCTGGTAGACGCCTCAAACCCCTTGTCCAAAAATAATTCAAACAAATCCCAGGTCACCTCATGCGAGGCCATCCAAAAGGGATCAACTTTTACTTCGTGTACGGGGCTTTCGTCAGCCGCTCCCTCGTTGCTTCCCATCCGGAAGGTTCCCTCCGGAATGGGAACGAGGGAAAAGGATTTACCCGTTCCGGGAATCTCTTGTTCGTATGGCTCGAATGCTTCTTCAACCTGAGAGGCAGTACCAATCACAAGTACCGAAACGACGGTACCAAAAAAAATAACTCTTTTTACTCTTTCTAACATGGAACTCGCGATGAATGGCTACAGTTTAGTATGACTTGATTCAACGGCAGCATGACGCTGTGTACCGTTTGAAAGGGTAAATTACTTTTAATTTTTAATAATTGAAAGCCCAATACCAGGGAAGGTAGATAGCGACCACATCCGGTGAATAACGGGCGGGAAATCGCCAACGAAAATGCGCGCAGGCAACCCGTATTCCGAATCGTAAACCACCGCAGCAATCGGCCCATTCCGGCTAACCCGGCGCGATGGAACGTGTTCTGCCGGAAATAGCAAAGCGAAAGCAATGAGTGCCAGCATTCCTGGCAAAAGGCGTACCTATCAGCTGCTATTGCTGCTGCGCATTTCACATGCTGGTGTTAACCTGACCCTTTAGCAAGGCATAGTGCCCGCCGACTTATGCGGTGCAACTCCGGTTTTTTACCTACAGCTTTCCATTGATTTGCATACCTGGGGTAAACGTATCCCCAAAAAAACCGAGCCGTTCTTCGGAGTATCCGGTACTGCCGTATGTCGCCGTCGCTGGAAAGCAGGTGGTTTTCCGCCTTGCATAAGCGCTTCCGTTTACCCCAGCTCGCAGGGGTGCTACACCGAAGAGGCCCTACCAAGTTCCTGTAAATAATGACCTGTATGGTTGTCCGTTTGCTGCATGAGCTTCTCGGGTACACCTTCAAAAGTGACCGATCCTCCTTTGTTTCCACCTTCTGGTCCCAGGTCTATCACCCAGTCTGCCGCTCTTATCACCTCGGTATTGTGCTCAATAATCAAGACCGTATGTCCCTGATCGATCAAGGCGTTAATGGAATGCAAGAGTTTTTTGATATCGTGAAAATGAAGACCGGTGGTAGGTTCATCAAATATAAACAATATGCGGTCCCTGGCCCGGGTTTCTCCTTTTCCCAGGAAAGAAGCCAATTTTACGCGCTGCGCCTCCCCGCCGCTCAAGGTATTTGACGACTGCCCGAGGCCGATATAGCCCAGTCCCACTTCCTGCAAGGGTTGTAGCCGCTGAATGATGGCGGATTTTCCCTCAAAAAACTCCATGGCTTCATCGATACTCATTGCCAATACATCCGCAATGTCCTTTTCCTTGTAGGTCACATCCAGTATCTCATTCTTGAACCGCTTCCCCTTGCAGGACTCACAAGTCAGGTAAATATCGGCCATGAATTGCATTTCAATTTTTTGCGTCCCCTCTCCCTGACAGGCTTCACACCTTCCCCCATCTACGTTAAAGCTAAAAAATGCTGGCTTATAGCCTCGCTGACGCGCCAGGGGCAAGTCTGCAAACAACGCGCGAATGCCGTCATAGGCCTTAACATAGGTTACCGGATTGGATCGGGAAGATTTACCGATGGGGTTTTGATCCACAAACTCGACCCGCGTTATCTTTCGGTAGTCCCCTTCCAGTTTTTCAAACTTTCCCGACTCTTCTGACACCGTACCCAGGATTTTTCCCAAGGCAGGATACAACACCTTTTTTACCAGGGTAGATTTCCCGGAGCCACTGACGCCAGTAACGACCGTCAGCACGCCCAGCGGCACTTTGACGGTAATGTTTTTCAGGTTGTTTTCCCTGGCTCCCCGGATCAAGATATGGTCCTTCCACTTCCGGTTGTGTGTCTTATGGCTGATGGATTCTAGACCACTGATGTACCGGGAGGTATGGGTATTTCCAGCGGCCAGTAGTTCGTCCAGGCCTCCCTGAAAGACCAATTCACCCCCATGTACTCCCGCATCCGGGCCAATGTCGATTACCTGATCGGCCGCTCGAATGATTTTCTCCTCGTGTTCCACAACAATGACCGTGTTGCCCAAATCCCGAAGCGATTTCAACACGGAAATAAGGCGCTCGGTGTCTCTGGGGTGTAACCCAATACTTGGTTCATCCAAAATGTACATCGAGCCCACCAAGGCGCTGCCCAGGGAGGTGGCCAACTTGATTCGCTGGTACTCTCCTCCGGAAAGCGAGCCGGTCAGCCGGTTCAGCGTGAGGTATCCCAAGCCCACCTGATCCAGGTAATGAAGGCGGTTTGATATTTCTTTCAGCAGACGCTGGGCTACCTTTTGATCGTTTTCGGATAGTGACAGGCCATCAAAAAAAGTCAGGCACTGGTCTATGGGCAACAGGACCAAATCGGTGATGGACTTACCGCTGATCTTTACATAGGAGGCATCCTTTCGTATGCGGGTCCCTTTGCAATCGGGACAAGTCGTCCTGCCCCGAAACCTGGAAAGCATTACCCGGTACTGAATTTTATGCAGCTTGCTTTCGATAAATGCAAAAAAATCATTCAATCCTTTAAAATAAGTGTTTCCGGTCCACAGGACCGCCTTTTCTTGTTCATTCAAATCTTCGTAAGGCCGGTGGATTGGGAAATCAAACTTAATCCCGTTTTTTAGTAACGGTTCTACCCATTTCTTGGTCGTCTCGCCTCTCCAGGGAGCAATCGCACCTTCAAAGACCGACAAGCGCTTATCGGGAATGACCAAATCCGGATCAATTCCCAAAACCGAACCAAAACCTTCACAGGTTCGGCAGGCACCGTAGGGATTGTTAAAACTAAAAAAATTGACAGAGGGTAACTCAAATCGGATTCCGTCCAATTCGAACTTGTCACTGAACACCCACCTTCCCTGATCCGGTACCGCCACACCACAAGTCCCCTGTCCCTCAAAGAATGCCGTCTGCACACTGTCCGCCACGCGGAATTGGTTGTCCTCGTCATCCAGATTTACGGAAACACGGTCAATAAGAATCTCGTAATCACCTGCCGGTAAGGTGTCCATTTCCAGCAATTCCTCTACAAAATACGCTTCCCCATTGATCAGCACCCGCGTGAAGCCCTTTTGCAAAAGTACTTCCAATTCTTTACCCTTTCCCCTGCCAGAAAACAGATGCAGCGGGCAACTGATGAGTACCCGCGTCCCCTCCCCAAACGAGTGAATGAAATCCACCACATCCGTGACGGTATGGTGTTTTACCTCTTCACCACTCACCGGAGAATAGGTCTTTCCAATCCTGCTGAACAGCAATTTCAGGTAATCGTATATTTCCGTGGTCGTACCCACGGTAGATCTTGGATTTTTGGTAGTAACGCTCTGCTGAATCGCAATGGCTGGAGATACGCCTTTGATGTATTCTACCTCCGGTTTTTCCATCCGGCCCAAAAACTGCCGCGCGTAGGAACTGAGACTCTCCACATACATCCGTTGCCCCTCTGCAAAAAGTGTATCGAAGGCCAGGGAGGATTTTCCGGAACCTGACAAGCCGGTGACCACTACCAGCTTGTTTCTCGGGATGGCCAGACTCAGGCTTTTTAAATTGTTAACCCGGGCATTTTTTATGATGATAAAAGACTTCGAATCCAGATTTTCCAGCGTCGAAATATTTTCGGTATTGCTTGCTCCCATAACTTGCAAAGATACCAACCGAACCCCAGAAATGACAAAATGTTCTGATAAATTAAGCCCTCGGTATTGGCCTACCGCTTGATTACTTTGAACGTCCTCGATCCGATCCTGGTCTGAAGCGTGAGAAAATACATCCCGGCCGGATACTGACGCATGTCGATACCGTACCCGTGTTCGGTGCTTTCTATTACTACCGGGTGCTGCTGTATGCGCTGATCCTGGCTGCTCAGCGTCACTTGAGACACTTCTCCCACCTTTCCAAAGTGAATGAAATCCACTGTTGGATTGGGGAAAGGCCGAACAAAATCACTGTCCGGAGAATTGGAAATCCGTATCACCTCGGAGTACCCGAACGCCCCGTCCAAATCTACCTGCTTGATCCGGTAGTAGGTCCACATAGATTCAAACGAGCTATCCACGGCCTGGTAGTGTACCCTTGCGTTGGAGTTCCCGCTGGAGGAGATGGTTTCATCCAGCGCCGTCCAGACAGCACCATCCGTAGAACGCTCGATGACGAAATGGCTCGTGTTTTTTTCCTGCAAGGTTTCCCAACTCAGGCAATTGCTCGATCCACAAGGCTTGCCCTCAAACCTACCCCAGCGTAGTGGCAAAACCAGACTCACAAATTCGTAATCAAAGTCCAGGGTGTTTCCCCCCGTATTCTCGTAATATTCCAGCACCATTTCCAACTGGTCCAAGCCTTCTGGCACATCAAATTGGGCGGTATATTCCTGAGCCGTGCTTCCTCCAGACGCCCACTGCCCGGAAAGCAACCAGGTAGCCCCCCCGTCAACGCTCAAACGGAACCCGTCGTCTACACGAACGGCGAAATTCAGGGTTCCCGGTTCTACGTCCAACCGCATCTTGTACCGCACCGAAAACCGGTCGGTCAGAAATGGACAGCCGTAATCGGGTGTAAAGGTAACCGGTGAAGAAGGTAGCCCATTGTAATCAAAGTCCTGCACAAAAACGGCAGTTTCCGTCATTCGGCCCAGGTAGTCTTGTGCGTCGTAATTTCTAATTCCGGAATAAATGTGTCCGATCCATTCATTGGTGCCGTATTCGGCCTGATCCAGATCGGCGATTACGTCGATGGTCACCTCCAACACATTCGAAGCGAAGGTATTCACCTGCGTGTTTCCCTCTCCGTCGACCACCTCGTTTTCTGCTTTTCTTCGGAAATACCGGGTACCGGTCCAGGCGTTCGCCGGGGTTAGTGCATCGTATTGGGGAATATCATAGGTGAGGCCCGTGGCACCGGCAATCGGAAGCCAATCGCTCTCCGTAGGATTGCTTAGCGTGGTGTATTCCCACTGATAGGTTGGCTCGGATCCCTCGGCAAAAACTGCCGGTCCGAGCGATTCGAAAGGCTCCGGGTCGGGTGCAATGCCACAATAGGATCGGACGCCGGTGGCATCCCCCGGATTGGCCACTTCTCCGGGGCCAAAATACAGTTCGAATGCAAAACTCAATCTACTGTTTACTTCGTTTTCATAATAGTGCAGGTCCATCCAAATCGATTCGCCTCCATCAAAAGGCACGTAATAATTCCGGATGTTTTGGGAGTAAACAAAGTTGTACAACCCATCGCTTCCGTCCTTGTACCAATTGTCGTGCGTGACCGGGTCTCCGTTGACATCAAGGGTCAGGTTCGAAACCAGGCCGTTTTCAAACATGCGAAAAAAGGAACCGTCGTCGCTGCCCACCCGGACACGGTAAATTCCGGGCTCGGTGATCGTTTTTTTGCTTCGCAGGATCACACCAAAATGGGAAAGTTGGGTATCGCAGCCACCTGCGCTGGTGGGCGTCGTCCCGGTAGGAAAAAAATCCAGATCCCGGCTCGTACCATCGACGCTGTAGTCGGAAAACCGAGTATCGAATGCGAGTCCAGACGTGGATAAAAAGTCCACGCCGTCTCGCAAAAGATAGCCTTTGTATGCACGGTTTGCACCGGAAAGCCCTGTAAAATCCCTGTTCCAGTCATTTTGCGGGAGGTACGCTGGGTCCAATTGAAAAACGTATCCGTCCCAGTTGTCGGCGGGACGCACCCAAGGTCTACCGAAATTAACCGGCAACGTGCCCTCACAAGCCAATTGGCCACGGCTTTCGCCTGGATTGAAAAAAACCAACGCTGCCGCGGATAGCATTACGCCTAGTAGAAACCTTTTTCGCTGTTTAAACCGTTCCAAAACCCCTCCTTTTTAAAAATTTAAATGCTTTAAAAACATTTTTATTGCTGTCAAATACAAAATTATATATTTAAAATGTATTTAACAAGAGGTTTAGGAAAAAAAATTTATTTCACTTCCTGCACGTCAACGGGTTAGGAGGACGTATTTCGCTTTTGACGCCTATCCAGCCAGGATTTGAGTTGTAAAAATTGCTTCCATTTTGCGTACACGGTAATGTCGTGGATTCGCTGTACTTCCTGAAAAATGGCATTTGCTGTGGTGAGGTCGCCATTTCTGTACGCACGAAAGGCATGGGGCAGGGAAGCAAAGGCCCGTTGTTCTTGCAGTTCCTGCTCTATCTGCGACTCCTCCTGCCGCTGCAGGCTAAAATTCAGACTGTCCAGGCTTACTTTTACGCTCTGCATGCCAATGGGTGCCCGTAGAACCAGGCCCTCCAGGCTCGTACACCGGCTGAGGGCCACGTAAACCTGACCCGCCTCAAAGGAACGTCCGATATCCACGATGCATTTGTCAAACGTAAGCCCCTGGCTTTTGTGTACCGTAATGGCCCAGGCAAGTTTCAGCGGAAACTGGGTAAACTTGCCGATCACTTCCGAATTGACCTTGCCCTCTGCCTCATCAAAGGTGAAGTCCACGTGTTCCCACACTTCACGTTCCACTTCCAAAAAGAAGCCCTCGTTGTTTTCGACCATCACTTTGTTGTCCTCCATTTCCACCACCTTACCGATCATCCCGTTGAAATACTTTTTCTCCGGGTTGTTTTTCATAAAAATCACTTGCGCGCCTACCTTGAGCGTGAGGTCAATGGGATCAAAAGGGGCCATGGAAGGCGGGAAATCTCCTTCGAGCGTGGCCGGATACATGCGCTCCGGACTTTCGAGCATGTCCAGCTTTTGTTGGTTGATTTGGCGAATCGAGTGGTTGTGGGTACCCAGCATGATGTATCCCTGGTCCAACAGTTTCGAACCGATAGGCCGCTGCCCTTCGATTCAGAAATTCAATGTCCTCCTGGCTGTGCCTGCTTTCCCGGATGCGGTTCAATAAATCCTTGAATTTCTCGTCTTTCTGCCGGTAAATCTTTTGCAGCGCAATATGGTAGGGCTGCAACTGCTGAAATGAATGGGCGCTGAAAAAAAAGCGGGTTTCATAGTGGGTGGAAAGCAGCGACCAATCGTTTTCACGCACCACCGGCGGCAATTGAAAGGGATCCCCAATCAGAACCAGCTGAACGCCTCCGAAGGGAAGGTGCCTTTTCCTACGAAACAGGCGCAAAACCTGGTCCAACAGGTCCAAAAGTTCCACGCGAACCATGGATATTTCATCGATCACGAGCAGGTCCAGATTTTTGATCAGGTTTAGCCGACTTTTGGAATACCGAAACGTATCAAAAATAGAGCCGCTGTTGCCGCTTGCTTTCGGTTGTAACCGGGGGTCTCCGGGCAAAAAAAGCTGCCTGGGGTCCACTTTAAAAAAACTATGAATGGTCTTTCCTTTGGCGTTTATGGCTGCAACACCTGTCGGGGCCACCACCACCATGTTTTTGGCGCTGTTTATTCGACGGAGGGTGTGCAAAAAGGTCGTCTTTCCGGTACCGGCCTTACCGGTAAGGAACAACGATTTATTGGTATGCAAGGCAATTTCCAGGGCCTGGATAAAGGGTTCGTTGGACATGTCGATTCCCCGGGCTTCGAACTCCTGCCTGAAAAACGCTTTCAAAAAAGTCATGGTTGGTTTTGGTGATTTCTTGCCTAAAATTATAAATAAATCTACCCCTTTCGTATATATTGTGCTTTATTTAAAAATAAAGACCAAGTTCCGACCCTTCTACCCAGCTTCGACCATGGAACCAGTGCTGAACCTGATTCGAATCTTTCTTGCCGCCTTTAGCATGCTCGCCGTTGCCGCCAGCATGCTAAAACTGGGGCATTGGACCGTACGCATGTTTGATTTCCCCCGACTGCAATTGCTATTCCTTTCTTTGGTCACCATGGTCTTGTTTTTTATTCCTTTCCTGAATACGAACCCCTGGAATATGCTTTTGTTAGCCGGGGTACTCGGCAGTGTTTTGTTTCAGGCAAGAAAGATCGTTCCCTATACCATTTTTTCCAGAAAAGAAGTTCGTACCAGTAACCGGCAGGAAAACGACGATGAGATTTCGCTTTTGGTCAGCAATGTATACACACCCAACCGCAACGCGGGTAAACTGATTTCCCTGGTACGTCAATACCGACCCAATCTGGTGTTGACCCTGGAGTCCGATACCTGGTGGGAAAAGCAGTTGGACGTATTGAAGCCCGACTATCCCCATCAAATCAAAATCCCTCTGGACAATCTGTATGGCATGCACCTGTATGCCAACCTTCCGCTGGAAAACGTGAAGGTACGCTACCTGGTGAAAGCCGATATTCCTTCGATTCATGCTGAAGTCGTGCTTCCGTCCGGGAAAAAAGTGCAGATCCATTGCCTGCACCCCGAGCCGCCAAGCCCCAGCGAGAGCGACAGTTCCGTTCCACGGGATGCGGAGTTATTGATCGTAGGAAAAAACGTGAAAAACGGCAATCAGCCGGTTCTGGTCTTTGGGGACCTGAATGACGTGGCCTGGTCCCGTACCACGCGGCTTTTCCAGAAGATCAGCGGCTTGTTGGATCCGCGAAAAGGCCGGGGCTTTTTTAACACCTTTCATGCAAAATACCCCTTCCTTCGTTGGCCATTGGACCATATTTTTCTCTCCAGCGATTTTCTATTGAAACGAATCAAACGCCTTCCTTCGATCTCCTCCGACCATTTTCCCATGTATGCGCGGTTTGAGCTCGCGCCTGGCAACGGACAGGACAGCGAAAAAGAAAAACTGGATTCAGAGGAAAAGGAGTGGACGCGGGAAACGATCGACGAAGCAAATCCCCGCATCCTAACCATTTAATCAAGCAATGGGAATGTACTGCCTGAGGTAATTTCTGGCGGTCAAGATTGCCATCCGTACATCTTCACGTGATTTTTCGTAGGCTTTGTCCTCTACTTCTATGCAACACGGTCCCCGGTAACCCACGTCGGTCAGTGCCGCAAAAAACTTGCCCCATGGAACGTCTCCCAGCCCGGGGATTTTCGGGGAATGGTACTCCAGGGGATTGGCCAGAATTCCAACACGATTGAGTTTTTCCGGATAAAGTTTTACATCCTTCAAGTGTATGTGGTGCAGGCGTTCCCGGAATTCGTAGATCGGCTGAACGGGGTCCATGTGCATCCAGACCAAATGAGAGGGGTCGTAATTCAACCCAAAGTTCGGATCCGGAATGATGGAAAACATTTTCTCCCAAACTGCCGGAGAAATCGCCAGGTTCTTACCACCGGGCCATTCGTCATTGGTAAAAAACATGGGACAATTCTCGATCCCGATCCGAATGCCCTTTTTGGTTGCGTGGCGTACCACGGCCGGAAACCGTTCGGCAAATAACGCCAGGTTATCTTCAATAGTTAACGAGGGATTCCTGCCAATAAACGTGTTTACCACGGGGATTCCCAGCTTTTCTGCTCCGTCAATCACCGCCAAAATATGGGAAAGCGCTGCTTCTGCTTTGCGGTCATCCGGATCCAGGGGGTTGGGATAATACCCCAGACCGGAGACAAAAACGCCCTTTTCCCGTTGGTAGGTTCGCAAATGGTGGACCTGCGATTCGTCCAAAGCGGCTACATCGATGTGTGTGACCCCGGCATAGCGCCTTTCCGCTTTTCCTTTGGGCCAGCACATGATCTCCACACAGGAAAAATCCTCGGCCGCGGCAAAATCAATGACTTCTTCAAAACTATTCTCCGCCAAAATGGCGCTAACAAAACCTAATTTAAGCATGCAATCAATTGTTAAAGTTTGGAAAGTATCTCTCCGGCTTTGTCCAGCAGTTCGTCGTCCTTGGCAAAACAAAACCGAAGCAATTTATCGTCCTTCTTGTTCGCATAAAACACAGATACGGGAACGGAAGCAACTTTAATCTCTTTGGTCAGGCGGATCGCCAGATCGTAATCGTATTCATCCGTTATGGCACGGTAGGAAACGATTTGAAAAAAACTGCCCTTGGAAGGGGTAAACTGAAAACGGGAGGCTTTCAACGCCTCGTTGAAACGGTCCCGCTTCCGCTGGTAAAAAGCACTTAACTGCTCGTAATGCTCGGGCAATTTCAGAAAATCAGCGAGCGCGTACTGCATGGGAGTAACCGTACTAAACGTGATGTATTGGTGAATACGCCGAAACTCCTTCGAAAGGGCTTTCGGTGCCAGGCAGTAGCCGATTTTCCATCCGGTGGTATGGTAGGTTTTTCCCAGCGATCCGCATACAAAGGTCCGTTCTTGCAAGACCGGGTGCGTCATCATGGATCGGTGTATGTCCCCGTCAAAAACGATGTGCTCATAGACCTCATCGCTGATGATATACATATCCGTATCGCGCACCAATTCGGCCAATGCATTCAAGTCCTCCTGGCTAAAAACAGTTCCGACCGGATTGTGAGGCGTATTGACCATGATGGCTTTGGTTTTCGGCGAAATTTTCTCTTTTACGCGTTCCCAATCGATTTTAAAATCCGGCGAATCCAGCGTGACATACACGGCAACGCCCCCGTTTAAATCGATCGCGGGAACGTAACTGTCGTAGGCCGGTTCCAATACGATCACTTCGTCTCCGGGATACACCACTGCCGTCACCGCACAGAAAATAGCTTCGGTCGCTCCCGAGGTAATGGTTACCTCTGTTTCGGGATCGTAATCCACCTGGTACACACGACTGGTTTTTTCGGCCAGGCTTTCCCTGAAAGCGGGGACCCCACTCATCGGAGCGTATTGGTTGTACCCATTTTTCACGTAATGGCTTACCAATTCACTCAGCCGGGGAGAACAATCAAAGCTCGGAAAACCCTGGGATAAATTGTAGGCTCCTTCCCGGGTAGCCAGGCCAGACATAACGGTAAATATGGTTGTCCCCACGTAGGGCAACTTGGAAGGAAGTATTTTTTCTTTCTGCATAAAATAAAAAGGGACCGGAAACGAATTCCCGGTCCTCTATTGGTACAAGTAGAATTAAAACGCCTCTAGCCCGGCCGCAGCGATGATGCCATCCTGGGCGGAAGTCACACCACTTACGCCGATGGAACCGATCACCTGGTCTCCATCGCGAATGGGCAGCCCGCCCTCCACTGCGGCTATTCCAAGGCTAAGTATGTGCACGTTTCCGGATTTGACCCCATCTTCGAAAACTTTGGTGGGCCTTTTAAACTTTACCGCCGTGCTGGCCTTCTGCATCGCTACATCAACGCTCCCGATTTGTGTGCCATCCATGCGACGCAAGGCAATGAGGTGCCCCCCCGCATCCAGGACCGCAATGACGACGTTCCAATTGTCTTGCCTCGCTCTGGCTTCTGCTGCGTCGGATATCCGTTGCGCATCTTCCAGGTTAAGCACCCGGGCCGTCTGCTGCGCCATGGCCGGCACACTTACTAGAAAAACCAAGGCCAGGCAAATGGTTGAAAAGAAATGTTTCATTCGTTTGGTATGTTTAAGTTGTGGAATCGCTTCGCTTTAAATATAAAGAATTAATGGGTATTCCTAAATGTTTTATATTTGAGATTCGACCATTTGAAAGAAAACAATGAAAATATTCCAAAAAGAAATTCAATTGCCTGCCTTCAAACGAGGCTTTCACCTGATTACCCGAGAGGTTGTGGATAAGTTTCCCGAACTGGCCAAAATCAACACGGGAATGCTGCAAGTCTGGATCAAACATACCTCTGCCGGACTGACCGTCAATGAAAATGCCGACCCCACGGTTCGTCGAGACTTCGAAACCTTTGCCAACGACCTGATCCCGGAGAACTATCCACACTTTATCCACACCTATGAAGGGCCTGATGACATGCCTGCGCACATTAAATCAAGTATTTTCGGCGCTTCGGTACAAATTCCTGTTTCCGGGGGAAAACTAAACCTCGGCACCTGGCAGGGTATTTACCTGGGGGAATTTCGGGACTACGGAGGAGTCAGAAAATTGGTCCTTACCGCATTCGGAAACTGAAGGTCCCAAAACCCCGGCAATCGAGGAGCTTGAACCTGTTTTCATCAGTTTATCCACAATTTTATCCACATTTTCGACCCTCCAAACCAGGGGCTGCTGCTCGCTGAACCAATCAAAAAAGGTGTTGGACCTATAAAAAACGTTTTTCATTTTTCCCGGATTGCCTGAAAAACTTCGTTGAAGAAGGGGCTTTCAGACACCCGGCAGAAAAGTGGATTTCCTAACCAGCAACCCGGGCAGTGCAGCAAAGGATACAGGCAGGATCAGGTGTGCGGCAGGGAGATGCCCTTTACACGTCGGTACAACGAAAGGGCGTATTTATCGGTCATGCCGGATACAAAATCGAGCAGTCCCCGCAGCAGGACATACGCCGATTGGGTCGGGACCAGGGTCAACTCATCCGGAAGCAAACGGAGAATGCTTCGGTTTTGGCCGGAAAATTGATCGCTGCAGAAATGGTAATGGTACAGGGCCGTGCCAAAGGTGTCCATCAGGCCCTCCAAGACCTGGTATCCTGCGGCTTCCTTCTCCAGCACGGGCTGGGAGCGGTAAATTTTCTCAATGGACAGGTTACTGATTTCCTTCAGTGCCTCCGCAGAGGGAATGCGATCGGTCAATGCCTGATCAAAAGCCCCAGTCAATAGCAGCGGCTCGCTCTCCCGAAACACCTGGTCCGTCTCCTCGATGAGTTGATTGATGGCCATGGCTCGTAAAATAGCGAGTTTCTGACGATTTCCGGGGTATTTTTCTAACTTCTTTGGAGAAAAACGGTCTCCGATAATCGCAGCAAGCAAGGCAATGGTTTTTTCCTGAGACACCAGCCCCATCGTACATCCGTCTTCCAGATCGATGATGTTGTAGCAGATATCGTCCGCCGCTTCCACCAGGAAGGCAAGTGGATGCCGCATCCAGCAATTTTCGGCAAGCTGAGGAATCGCCATCAGTTCCATGAGTGATCCGTACTCGGCAACGTTGGTGGTGAAAAACCCAAATTTCTTCTGGCTGCGTCGTTTCTGATCCGTCGCCGAAGTCCAGGAGGGGCGAGGATATTTGGTAAATGCTGCCAAGGTGGGGGAAGAAATGAAAATCCCATTTTTTCGGTCCAGGAGCATGCGAAAACCCTGCGCATTTCCCTCAAAATGGGTCAGGTCTTCCCATTCTTCCGCCGAACATTCTTCCCGCCAACGCTGACCGGACGGGTGAAACCGGAAAAAATCGGAGATGGCTTCCTCCCCGGCATGACCAAAGGGAGGGTTTCCGATATCGTGGGCAAGGGCGGCCGCCGCCACAATTCCCCCAATGTCAAACGACTGTAGCTGGGTATTTTTCAATGCAGGGTATTTTTCCAGCAAAAAAGTGCCGGCGGATTTCCCCAGCGAACGACCCACGCTGGAAACTTCCAGGCTATGCGTCAGCCGGGTATGAACAAAATCCTGCTCGGGTAAGGGAAAAACCTGGGTTTTATCCTGCAGGTTACGAAAGGGTGCAGAAAAAATAATCCGGTCGTAGTCTTTTTCAAATTGGCTACGTTGCCTCCCGGCGTCCGCAGCTTGAAAGCCTTCCGGCAGTAACAGTTTTTCCCAGTTCATCATAGGGCCCAAAAATACAAAGCCCGGGACTGAGGAAAAAGAAATTTTCCTATTTCCAGCCGCCGCCCAGTGCCCGGTAAAGATCCACGACCGTGAGAAACATCTGGATACGGGTGTTGGTTTTGTTCAACTCGGCTTCCAAAACTCTGGATTGGGCCGTAATTACCTCCAGGTAGGTGGCATAACCGCCACGGAATAACTCGTTAGAGGTAGAAACCGCATTCAACAGCACGGCCGTTTCCTCGTCCCTCAGGCTGTATACGGTACGAAGGTTTTCGATCCGCTGCAGCTTGTTCATGACTTCCCGGTATCCGTCCAGGATGCGTTGTTGGTAATTGTACAGCGCAATTTTATTGCCGGCTACTTCCTGGTCGAAGCCTGCCTGAATTCTGTTTTGGGCAAAAATCGGAGCCGTCAGCCCACCCAAAAGACCGATCGTCAGCCCGCCGGGCATTTCCAATGCGGCCGGAAGACTTCGGTCGTTTAATCCGACATAAGGAGTAAAACTAAACGAGGGGAAAAATTCTTTTCGCGCGGCCTCCACGCTGAAATTCGCTGCGCGAAGCTCGTGCTCCGCCTGCTGAATGTCGGGCCGGCGAAGCAACATGTCCGACGGAAGGCCTACGTCCATGGCATAAGGCAATTTGATTTCCAGCAGCGAAGAGGCCCTGACGATGGGCTCTGGAAATCGGCCCAATATAAAATTCAGGTTGTTTTCGGTTTCGATTATTTCCTGTTGCTTTTCGATCGCCAGACTTTTGGTGGAGAGCAACTGGGCAGAAAACTGCTGCACCGCGAGCTCCGTGGCACGACCGGCCATTTTTTGTATTTTTATAAGCTCCAGCGCCATTTCCTGGAATTCAATGTTCCGCTCGATGGTTTCCAGTTCAATGTCCATACCGAGTAATTCGTAGTACAACTTGGCTATTTCGGCCACCAGGTTCGTGATCGCCACTTGCCTTCCGTTTTCGGTAGCCAGAAATTGCTCGAAGGAAGCGTCTTTCCGATCCCTGAGCTTGCCCCATACGTCAATCTCCCAGGTACTTTGAAACCCGATAAAGTTGTTCTCCAGGCGGTTCACCACATTTCGGTCGCCGTTGATGGTGCCTCCCAACAGATTGGGCCGAATGTCTCCCGAGCGGTAGCGCACAATACCGTCCATGCTTGGATAAATTGCTCCCTTGCGGATGCGAAATTGCGTCCGGGCGATTTCGATCCGTTCGAGGGCCACACGCAGGTCCAGGTTGTTTTCCAATCCGGTCTCTATCAATCCTACCAGATTGGGATCATTAAAAAAAGATTCCCAGGAAATGTCTCCGATACTGGAGGAGTCCGTTATGTCCAGAAACGTTTCGGGAACAGGCTCCATTTCCGGCAATACCGGAACATCGATGCTCTTGCAGGAATACACCAGAGACAATGCGCCTGCTGCAAAAACGAGGAGAAAGAATGACTTATTGGGTGAAAGCATGAATAGTGCGTGGTTCAGTTATTCGAAAAAGATACCGTCGGCTCCTCTTCTTTCAGGGCCATTTCCGGTTCGGGATCATTCGTTTTCAAGGTAAAATGGGCAAAGATCACGTACAATCCGGGAATTATGATCAATCCGAAGATGGTTCCAATCAACATCCCCCCGGCAGCCGCTGTACCAATGGATCGATTACCAAGTGCACCGGCTCCAGTCGCCATGGCCAAAGGAAGCAGACCCGCTATAAAGGCAAAAGAGGTCATCAAGATGGGCCGGAGACGTGTAACCGCCCCCTCCACTGCAGCCTGTATTACCGTATGCCCGGCTTCCCTTTTCTGGATGGCAAATTCCACAATCAAAATGGCATTTTTACCCAACAGCCCGATCAGCATGATCAGCGCCACCTGTGCATAAATGTTGTTTTGCAGCCCGAGAACATACAGGGCAAAAAAGGCACCGAACACACCTACCGGAAGTGACAGAATCACCGGTAAAGGGAGCAGAAAACTTTCGTATTGTGCGGAAAGTATCAGGTACACGAACAAAAGACAGATCAGGAAAATGAGGATGGCTTGATTTCCAGAGCCCACCTCTTCCCGAGACATGCCGTACCAGTCGTGGTTGTACCCCTGCGGCAATTTTTCTGCGGTAATCCGCTCGATCGCTGCGATCACGTCCCCACTGCTGTAGCCCGGTGCAGCGGAACCCTTTACCGTAGAAGAGTTGTACATATTGAAGCGGGTGAGTTGTTCCGGTCCGTAGGCTTTTTCCATGGTAAGGAAAGAGGAAATGGGGACCATCTCCCCGACGTTATTCTTGACTTGCAGGTTCATCACGTCTTCCGGTCTGGCCCGGTATTGCGGGCCGGCTTGAACCATCACGTCGTACATCTGCTCAAACCGGACAAAATCCGACACGTACATTCCCCCCAGTAACACTTGCATGGTACTAAGCGCCTTGGCAATGGTGACGCCGTTTTTTGCGGCCATGTCTTGGTCAATATGCACGAGAAACTGGGGAAAGGTGGGGTCAAAATCGGTGAACGCATTGTTGATTTCCGGAGCCGCTTCCAAGGCTTCAACCAATTCGTTGGTAATGGTTGCCAACCGATCCAGGTTTCCGGTGCCGGTCTGATCGAGCACCTTCATCTGGAAGCCACTCGAATTACCAAAACCCGAAACCGTCGGCGGCAAAAAGAAATCGATTTTCGCATCGGATATTCCCGAAGACAGGTTCCTGAATTCGTCCAGCGTTTCCTGTATGGGCAGGTCCTTTCGTTCATCCCAGGATTTCAAATTAACCATGGCCATCCCGTAGGAGGCTCCGGAAAGTCCGTTGCCCAGGGAATAGCCGGCCAAACTGGAGACCGATTCCACCGCCTCGTTTCCCTCCAATTGATGAATGAGTTCGTCGAGCACCTTTTCCGTACGTTCCACGGTGGCACCCACAGGGGTTGTTACATTTACATAGACCATGCTTTGGTCCTCGGTCGGGATAAAGCCCGTTGGCAATACCTTGCTGATGCCCCAGGTCGCCGCAAAGAAAAACACCAGAATGAGGGTGGTGACACCACGCCGGGGAACGAGATAGGTAATGTATTGGTAGTACTTCCCTTCGAAAAACGTATAGGTGCGGTTAAACCAATCAAAAAACCGCTGGAGCAATGTGCGTTTTTTCTCCCTTCCGTAATGATTCTGCAGGAGCAGGGCACAAAGCGCCGGCGTCAGTGTCAAGGCATTGATCCCGGAGATGAAGATCGCAAAAGCCAGCGTCAGTGAAAATTGCCGGTAAAAAATTCCTACCGGTCCGGACATGAAAGCTACCGGAATAAATACAGCAGACATCACCATGGTGATGGCGATAATGGCTCCGCTAATTTCCTTCATTGCTGCAAAGGTGGCTGCCCGGGGTGCCAGGCCTTCCTTCTCCATTTTCGCGTGCACGGCCTCGACAACCACGATGGCATTGTCCACCACGATACCGATCGCCAATACCAGGGCAAACAACGTCAGTAAGTTAATGGAAAAACCCAACCACTGCATGAAAAAGAGGGTGCCTATCAGGGCTACCGGTACTGCAAGGGTGGGGATAAGGGTGGAACGAAAATCTTGCAGAAAGATAAACACCACGAGGAAGACCAGAATGAATGCCTCAACCAGGGTAACCAGCACCTCCTGTATAGAGGCGTCGAGAAAGCGGGAAACATCGTACGATATTTTATAATCCATTCCCGCGGGAAAGGTGGTGTTTTTTATTTCTTCTACTTTCTTCTTCACGTTTGCGATGACCTCGCTGGCATTGGATCCCGGTCGTTGGATCACCATGATCGAAGCGGCTGGCTTGCCATCCAATTTGGCAATCCTTCCGTAATTCAGGTTTCCAAATTCGATGTCCGCAATATCTTTCAATCGTAAAATGGAGCCGTCGGAATTGGCGCGAATCACCAAACTCTCGTATTGCTTTGGTTCAAAAAACTTACCGGTATATTTCAGCACGTACTGCAGCATCTGCATGTCCTTACCCGAACTGATGCCCAGTTGCCCAGGCGCTGCTTCCACATTCTGATTGCGAATGGCCTCCACCACATCGTCCGTTGAGACCTTGTAGGCTGTCATCCGGTCCGGTTTGAGCCACACCCGCATGGAGTAATCCTTGGTACTCATGATTTCCGCCAGACCGACGCCGTCAACCCGACGCAATTCCTGGAGAACGTTCAAGTCGGTAAAATTGTAAATGAACGCTTCGTCCAGCGAGGGGTCATCACTGGCCACATTGATGTACATCAGCAAACCTTCCACTTGCTTTTCCACGGTCACTCCTGCCTTGATCGCTTCCTCGGGCAATTCGTTCACTACCGTTGAAATCCGGTTTTGAATCTCTACGGCCGCCAGGTCCGGATCGGTGCCTGCTTCGAAATATACCTTGATGATGACTGTTCCCCTGTTGCTACTTACCGAAGTCATGTACGTCATACCCGGCACGCCGTTGATCACTTTCTCCAGGGGGGTAGCGACGGTTTTCGCCGCCACTTCGGCATTTGCTCCCCGGTATTTGGTCCGGACTGCCACCGAAGGGGGTGCGATGTCCGGAAACAATTGCACGGGCAGCGTAAAAAAAGACAACAGCCCCAACAAGACGAAAAATAAAGAAATGACCAGGGATAAAACCGGCCTTTTGATAAATAAATTAAACATAACAGATTTCGCTTAGGGGGTGGGTACTGCTTCGGCAATCGCATTTTCCTCCGCAACGGAATCCGGAACTTGTTCTTCCGAAGCCATTACTTTGGGTTGGATCGTCATCCCGTTTTTAATGTTTTGAATGCCCTCAAAAACCAGGTGCTCGCCGGCTTCCAACCCGGATTCCACGATGTAATAGTGCGAAAAGCGGGCCCGAGGAACAAAGCTTCTCATTTCCACCTGGTTGTTCTCGTCCACTACGTATACAAAACTCCGGTCCTGAATTTCGAACACTGCTTTTTGAGGAATAATGATGGCCCCGCGTATGCGATTCGTCAAAATTATTTTTCCGGTGGCCCCGTGTTTTAAGATTTTATTCGGATTGGGAAACCTGGCACGAAAGGCAATGGATCCCGTGTTCGCGTTAAACTCTCCCTCCATGGTTTCAATCATTCCTTTGAATGGATACGGTGAGCCATCTGCCAGCACCAATTCCACCACGTTGTTTTCTGCCGTTTCGTCCTTGGATTTAATGTATTCCAAATACTCCCGTTCCGATACATTGAAATACACGTAGACCGAACTCACGTCCGATACGGTTGTCAATAGACTGCCCTGATCAATCAAGCTACCGGTGCGCAGCGGAATTCTATTCGTGATGCCGTTGAATGGTGCACGAATCTCCGTATACGATAGCTGCACAGCTGCATTGGCTTCCGCCGACCTGGCCTCTTCTATTTTGGCCATCACGGCGTCGTATTTCGCGCGGGTCAGGTTCAACTCGGACTCCGAAATCACGTTGTTGTCCACCATGATTTTCAGCCGTTCCACTTCGAACTCCATGACTTTTGCCTCTGCTTTGGCACTTTCTAAATTCGCCCTTGCTTTGGCCAAATCTGCCTTGTACTCCTGATCGTTCGTTTTGAATAGTATCTGTCCTTTTTTTACCTCCTTGCCTTCGTCCACATAGACCTTTTCCAGGAATCCCTCTACCCGGGCCCTCAATTCCACGTTTTGAATGGCTTTGATGTCCGCTACATAATCCCGGTGTAGGATTGTATCCTTCGCTACTACCTGAATTACCGGAAACTCTTTGATCGCGGCTGCACTCGCTTTATTTTTTTTCTTTTCACTACACGAAAAAATAACACTGCATGCGGCTAGAAAAAATACTATTCCAACACCTTTAATTTTACGTTTTCTCATGACTACTTCTCCTGCTGAGGTACCTTACAATCCGCTCTTATTTTTTACAAAAACGGAAACAATTGATCCTTCCTAGATACTACGAATTGGTTTGCTTTCCAAGGAATACTTGGCCGAGGCCCAAATTGAATCGATCAACGGGGAATATCTCAGATGAACACCAAAACAAAAATCGGCCCAATGCGCCGATTTTTTGGAAAAAATTATCCGGTAGGTTCCTTCCCATTGTTCCGCGAATGCTATAGTTTCCAGCCGAAGGAGGTCTGAAATACGTAATCAGACCGACTTGCATTCTCTCTGGGCCGGTTATCAAAATTGACCGTGAACCCCAGGCCCAAATATAGGTTTAACGGCAGGTCGTATTTAATATCGAAGGAGTGGTCGATTCTCCACCTTCCGCCCTCCGTCAGGCTGGGATAAGCCACCAGTTGGGAGCTCAACTGAAGATCATCCATGCCGTAAAGGTTTAGCTCCGAGCCAATAAACCCCTCGCCACTTCGGTTTCTTGGATTGGTTCCATCTTGGGCGAAAACTTCATTATTGAAGGAAATGCCTCCGGCAAATCCCCAATTCGCACGATTGGTCCGGAAAAGGTATTTTCCCAGGCCGACTTTACTTACTGTCCGGAGTTGGATCAATTGTTCGGTATTGGATAACCAATTTACCGCAGCTACACCAAACCAATTCTTCCGTAAATAATAGCTAACCTGTACGTCTGCATTTAGCCGCCGGATGGAAGGCGATCCTTCCTGAAACGAGCGCAAATCGTTGTAACTTCCGGTAATGGACCATTTTTTTGCCCGGTAACCTACAGTACTTCGTACATTAAACTGCCGGAGATTGTTGGCTCGTGTGAAGTTGTAGGATAAGCCAATTGAGGCGGAAAGCCTATCCAGAAACTTGGGTTTCAGGGAATTCAGAAAAATCACCTCCTGGTAGGAAAGGGTTGCCAGCGTGTCACCCTCGTCCATCACCAGCACACGTGTAGAATCCCTGGTCAAAAGGTTTCCCAAAAAGCGGTGGTTATCCTTACTCATAATGATGAAGCGGGTAGTGGTACGAAGGAAGGCTATTTCGTCCCAATCTACCTTAAAATCCTCTTTGCTGTAGTCGGTAGCAATCTTCAATACTCCCCTGTCCATGCTTTTTATATCCCCGTGAATCCGATCACCGTTCCGCAGCGCCAAGGTATCTCCCTGAGCGGCAATTTCGGAAATCAGCGCAAAAAATACCGGCAGGAGCAGCCATACACCTGTTTTAGCCATGGCAATGTCATCTTTTCGTAGTTTACGCATACCTGCCGTTGGATACATTGACTTTCCTATTTGGTTCCTTTCCGCTTTCCAGGAAAACCGACGGTTTCCGAACGGAATGAGAAAAAAGCTCCGTTTGATTTTTTCCGCCCCGAACCAAGCGGATTCTGCCCCTCTAGTTAAGAATAATCTTTCAAAATCGCAGCAACTACATATAGAAAAGTAGGTGGATCGTCCTATCCTGAACCATTTTTGGAGGATTGCCGGATTGTATTATTCGGGAAAGTGGCAGGTGGATCCAGAAAAAATGGCCCGGCAGGAACCTCAGGACAAGCTCCGCAAAAAGAATTATTGCCCCCATCCTCGGTTTTTTCTCAATTCCCCATTGGATTTATTCTATTTTTGTGATCGTTACATGCTTCCACGGCCTATAAAACATACGTTCTTTATGAAAAAATTGCTCGCCATAGCTTCCCTAATCCTGAGTAGCACTTTCGGGGTAGTGTATTCCCAGTCCCTTCCCAAACCGAAGCACTACCTGGCCTATTTTACCGCAGAACCGCTTACCATTGACGGAAAATTGACCGATTCATCCTGGCAAAAAGCCCCCTGGTCGGAATTTTTTCAAGACATACAGGGTCCGCAGCTTCCAACCCCCGGGCAAGCGACGCGAATGAAAATGCTGTGGGACAAAGAATTTCTTTACATAGGCGTGCACCTGGAAGAAACTGACCTGTGGGCAACCTACACGGAAAGGGAATCGGTAATCTTTCAGGAAAACGATATCGAGGTATTTATCGATCCAGATGGAGATACCCACCATTACTACGAATTGGAAATCAATGCCCTTGGAACGGTCTGGGACCTGATGCTTACCCGTCCGTACCGCGACGGTGGAAAACCCATCAACGGTTGGAACATCAACGACTTTCAACATGCGCTGCACCTGCAGGGAACGCTAAACGACCCCTCAGATGAGGACGATTCCTGGTCAATAGAAATGGCCATTCCCTGGAAAAGTCTCTCCCAATCGGGCAACAATTACCAGGCTCCGGCGTCAGGAAGCCAATGGAAAATTAATTTTTCGCGGGTACAGTGGCAAATTGAACCCGCTGAGAACGGGTACAAAAAGAAAATCAATCCGGCAACCGGGAAACCCTTTCCCGAGGACAATTGGGTCTGGTCCCCCATGGGTTTGATCAACATGCACCTGCCAGACCGATGGGGCATTGTGCAATTTTCAAGCGTTCCGGTGGGAACAGGTACAGATTCCTATCTCCCCAATCCGGACGAAAATGTCAAAAGAGCGCTGCGGGAACTTTACGATGCCCAGCGAAAATATTATGCTGAGGAAGGCCATTACGCGAGTAGCCTCGAAGCGTTGCGGTCCCAGAGCGATTTACCGGAGCTACACTTTGAAGTAAGCGCTACCCGGTTTAAGATTTCCACGCCTTCTTTGGTGGATGCCTCCCAGCGATGGTACATTACCGAAGACGGCAGAATATGGAAGAAGTGATGCAATCCCGTAGTTACCGGGAACCAAAATTTGAAGATGGCGGTTCTAGCCGCAAAAATTACCGGTATGGCTTCGTTTAGACGGTTCGTTTATTTCAGTGCGCTGCTGGTCGCAGTAGCTGCTTGCGAGGATACCTCTTTGGAAAACCGCTCGTTGGTAAATGTTTTACTAGTGGACGCTCCGGGGGATTTTGATCAGGTTTGGATCGAAGTGCTGGGAGTGGAGCTATTGCCCGCAGGAGTCCGGGGCAGCGCCGAAAATGCCAACTGGATAAATCTACCCTATCAGTCGGCAAGCAATACCGTACGCATAAGCGACCTGGTGGACGATCAACGCTTATTGATCGGGCGTACCGAGATTCAATCCGGAACGATATCCGGTATCCGGCTGCAGCTGGGACAGGAAATGTACCTGATTCAGGGGGAAAACCGTACGGATTTGATCGCAGACCCCGATCTGGATGCATTATTGGAGTTGGACCTGGACATCCATCTGGAGCCGGGGCTTTCCTACGACTTGTACCTCGATTTTGATCTGGCCCAATCCGTTCGGCAGGGGCAGGGAGACACCTTTCACCTGGTACCCAAACTAAGGGCCTTCGTCACCGAACAAACCGCTGCCATCCAGGGGACCGTGCTGCCAAGGGGAATCCTCCCCCATATTTTTGTGATCAATTCGACCGATACCCTCTCCACCTTGACCGGAAGCACCGGCGGTTTTTATTTCAAAGGTCTGCCACCAACCGAATACCGGTTGTTTGTAGATGCGCCCACCGGATATGCAGATACAACCCTGTTGGTAGGCACCCAACCGGACACCCTGGTCACCTTACCAACCATTAACCTTCGAATCGAAAACCCCTGATGCAAAAGGATTTACATCTTGCCCACTCCCACCAAACTGCGCAGGACCTGTTTTTTATGCGCAGGGCCATGGAATTGGCCTCCCTGGGTCTGGGACAGGTAAGCCCCAACCCCATGGTGGGCTGTGTCATCGTACATCAGGGGCAGGTGATCGGAGAAGGCTACCACGAAAAGTACGGAGAAGCCCATGCCGAACCCATGGCCATAGCCCGCGTGAAGGAAAAAGGCCTGTTACCTGCCTCCACCCTTTACGTCACCCTCGAACCTTGTGCACATCATGGCAAGACACCCCCGTGTGCCGACTTAATTGTTTCCCATCAGCCAGGAAGAGTGGTGGTCGGGGCGGTGGATAGCAACCCGCTGGTAGGAGGCAAGGGCATTGCCCGAATCAAGCAAGCAGGAATACAGGTAGAAACCGGCCTTCTGGAACAGGAAATCCGCCACCAAAACCGTCGGTTTTTTACCCAAATGGAGAAAAAAAGACCCTATGTCCTGCTGAAGTGGGCCCAAACACGCGATGGCTTCATCGCCCGAACCAATTACGATAGCAAGTGGATCAGCAATCCCCTGAGTCGGCAACTGGTCCACCGCTGGCGTGCGGAAGAAAGTGCCATACTGGTGGGTACCCGCACGGCTTACTACGACAATCCGCGGCTAAATGTGCGTGACTGGACCGGAAAAAACCCACTTCGGCTGGTGATAGACCGTGAGTTAAGCCTAGCTCCCGAATTGCACCTGTTCGACGATTCCCAGCCCACACTGATCTACAACGAAAAACGAGCCAAGAGGACCCGTCAAACCCAATGGATACAGCTGAATGAAGGCTTTGGGCTGCAGGACATACTGAACGACCTGCAGCAACGAAACATCCAAAGTTTGCTGGTAGAGGGAGGAGCGGCCTTGCTTCGGGATTTTATTCAACAGGGACTATGGGACGAAGCACGGGTATTTACCGGAAACACCAATTTTGGACAGGGAATACCCGCAGCAACGCTCCCCGGGTTTCCCGTGGAGCAATTCAAACTGGATCAGGACCTGTTGCAAATCTATAAAAACCATGAGTAACTCATTGCATCTTCCGGAGAATGCCGGGAAACACGAACGGTACCGGATCCTGCTGCCCCAGCTTCAGGCACTTCTGGCAGGAGAAACCGATCCGATCGCCAACCTGGCAAATACGGCTGCCCTTTTAAAAGAGGCCTTTCGTTTTCTTTGGGTAGGTTTCTACCTGGTCAGGGAGAATCAATTGGTACTGGGGCCCTTTCAGGGACCGGTCGCCTGCACCCGAATTGGCTACGGAAAAGGCGTCTGTGGAAAAGCCTGGGAAAAAGGAGAAACACAGGTTGTACCGGACGTGGACGCGTTTCCGGGGCATATCGCCTGCAGCAGCGCATCCCGCTCCGAAATCGTTGTGCCTCTTTTTCTTCGGGTAAAGTAGTGGGGGTATTGGATATCGATTCGGAAAATCTGGCACATTTTGATGCTACCGACCAACAGTACCTGGAAAAAATGGTCCGTCTTATTTCCATTCCCCGCTAAGCTGCCTTATTTTCACCGTATGAAAATCTGTTTTGCCACCAACAATCCCAAAAAGCTGGAGGAAGTGAAAGCTGCCCTGGGTGAAGAATTTGAGATTTTATCGCTGACCGATATAGGCTGTTCGGAAGAACTCCCTGAAACCGGCGATACCTTGGAGCACAATGCCTTTCAAAAGGCACGGTATGTACAAACGCACTACGGAGTTGACTGCTTTGCGGACGATACCGGCCTGGAGGTAGAAGCCCTCGACGGGGCACCGGGCGTTTATTCGGGGAGATTTGCGGGAGAACCACGCAGTGATGACCGGAACCTTACCCTGCTACTGGACCGCATGCAAGGCAAAGCAAACAGGAAAGCCTCTTTCCGAACCGTCATCGCCTTGCTGTTGGGAAAGGAATCGCATGCCTTCGAAGGGAAGGTCTCGGGTGAGATCCTGCGGCAGCGGTCGGGACAATCGGGTTTCGGATACGACCCGGTATTCCGTCCCATGGGGTACGATCGAACCTTTGCAGAGCTATCCCTGCAGGAAAAAAATGCCATCAGCCATCGGGGAAAAGCCGTTCAAAAGTTATCCGATTTCCTGAAAAAAGGCGCCACCGGAAAAAACAAGCCTTCCTAACAGACACGCCTACCAATCCATGAATCATCCGTTTATTATTGGCATCACCGGAGGAAGTGCTTCGGGAAAAACCCACTTTCTGGATCGCTTGTTACACGCTTTCGATCCGGGACAGGTCTGCCTGATCTCTCAGGACAATTACTACAAACCCCGCAACTTGCAGCCGCTTGACGAACGAGGCATTACGAACTTTGATACACCCGATTCCATTGATTTTGAACAATACGCGACGGATATCCGTGCGCTGCAGCAAGGGAAACGAGTCCACCGTCAGGAGTATACGTTCAATAATCCCAATAAAACGCCACGAATGCTGACCTTTGAGCCCGCATCGGTAGTCGTGGTGGAAGGAATCTTTGTTTTGTATTATCCCGAACTTGCCGCCCTGCTGGATCTCAAGGTTTACATTGATGCGAAAGATCACATCAAACTAAAGCGCAGGATTGTACGCGATAAGGTTGAACGAGGCTATGACCTGGACGACGTACTTTATCGGTACGAGCAGCACGTCATGCCTACCTATGAAAAATACATTGCACCCTTCAAGCAGGATGCAGACCTAATTGTCCCCAATAACCACGGTTTTGACAAGGCGCTTGACGTAATCCGAACGTTTCTACAGGTGAAGATTTCCCGTTCCTAACAGCGCAGTGGCCTGCCCTTTTCCCAGACATAGAGCCAGTTTGGCCAGCCCTTCGTGGCTAATGCATTGGTATACAAGTGTTTTGTGTTTTAAAAATCTTGCCAAAACAAAGTGTAAATAAAAATTTCTTTCTATATTTGCGGCCCATGGAACGAAGACAAACAACTACCAGCACCGGACGTCAAAGGTTTAGCCTTTTGATGGTGCTTTTGTTTTGTTCCTTTGTTTCCGTGTCGGAATTTGCTGTTCGATTGAGTGCGGATAGCGATCTGATCCACCTTCAATTCGATGGACACGGAGACGAATCTACCGATGACCCGGGAGAGGAACAAGCGTATATTCATGCGGCTATCGATGCCGTGGTTCCTTTCGCTTTGGTGGTGGTGGACCATGCGTACCAGTTGATCTACGAAGTATCGGTTGCTGGAAACCCCCCATTGAACTTTGATGCCGGCGCGCCCCCCCTTTCAACCGGCTGTTTGAAATACTTTTTGAACAGATAATTTCTGTAAACGCTCCCTGAGCGACACCTGCTCCTATTATCGTTCTTCGATGCTGGCAACCATTTCGTTGGTGCCCGCAACATCTCCTAGTCAATAAAAAACTAACTTCATTTATTATAGCATCATGAAAAATAAAGGCATTATCGTTTTTTTAACGGTGGTCATTACCGGGCTGTGTTTGTACTACCTGTCCTTCACGCTGGTCTCCAATAGCGTCCAGAAGAAAGCCACCACTTATGCAACCGACGAATCGGGCAATATCGACTTCGACAAGCGGCAGACCTACCTGGATTCCGTGTGGCGGGAACCCGTGTACAACTTTTTGGGCATTCCCTTCACCTATCAAGAGGTAAAAAATACCGAATTGGGTTTGGGATTGGACCTGCAGGGCGGCATGCACGTAACCCTGGAGGTTTCTCCCATAGAGATCGTCAAAGGCCTTTCCGGAGGCAGCAAAGACGAGGCATTTAACCAGGCAATCGCAACGGCAGTTGAGCAGTCCAGAACGGTCAACGAAAGCTTCGTAAGTCTCTTTTACCAGGCTTGGCAGCAGGAAGCCGGGGACCGTCAACTAAACACCATTTTTGCTACCGCAGCAAACAGGGGACGCATTTCACTGGAATCCTCGGATACTGACATCCTGAACATCATCGAGGATGAGGTGGAAAACGCCATCGACCGATCCTTTAACATTTTACGAACACGTATCGACCGCTTTGGAACCTCTCAGCCGAATATTCAGCGAATCCAGAACACCGGACGAATCCAGATAGAGCTCCCAGGTGTAGACAATGCGGAGCGTGTTCGGAATTTGCTACAGGGCGTGGCGAAACTTCAGTTTTGGGAAGTGGCGGAAATCAACGAATTCGGAGATGCCTTGCAACAAGTGAATGCGTTTTTGGTAGAGGAGGCCAAAACCGAACAACCCCAGGCAAATGCAGACGACCTGGAGACGTTATCGGACACTACGGATCTGGAGAGTGACCTTGCCCGCCAACTGGCGGAAGGCGCCACGGACCAGGATTCCCTGGGCCTGGACGTTTCTCCTATTTTCTCGCTACTCAAGGCCAATTACGGCCTGGTTTACGAATTGCGCGATACCATCGCCATCAATAGAATCTTAAAGAGAGACGACGTTCAATCCCTGCTCCCCCGTGACATCCGCTTCATGTGGTCGGTCAAACCTCAGGTTCAGGATGGAATGGAACTGTTGGAATTGCACGCCATCAAAGCACCGAGGGGAACCGAGCAGGCTCCCTTGGAAGGAGACGTGATTACCGACGCACGTCAATCGCTTGACCAAACCTCCCGGCCGGCTGTCAGCATGCAAATGAATGCAGAGGGTGCTCGTAACTGGAGGCGTCTTACCGCAGAAAATATCGGCCGGCGTATCGCAGTGGTACTCGACAACTATGTGTACACCGCACCCACGGTACAGGGAGAGATCCCCTCCGGTCAGTCCGAAATCACTGGTAATTTTACCATGGAGGAGGCAAAAGACCTTGCCAATATCTTGAAGTCCGGTACACTGCCAGCACCTACCAATATCGTAGAGGAGGCCATCGTAGGTCCCACGCTGGGTATCGAAGCCAGAAACCAGGGGATCAACTCGATGATCGCTGGATTGGTATTGGTGGTTCTGTTTATGGTTGCCTACTATTCCAAAGGAGGATTTGTCGCCATTGCAGCCCTGCTTTTCAATATCTTCTTTATTCTGGGTATTCTCGCACAATTGGGAGCCGCACTTACCCTACCGGGAATCGCCGGTATTGTATTGACGATCGGTATGTCCATCGATGCAAACGTTCTGATTTTTGAGCGAATCAAGGAAGAATTGCGGAACGGAGCGGGCATTCTTCAGGCCATCAGCAGTGGGTACGACAAAGCCTTTAGCGCCATTCTGGACTCCAACGTCACCACCTTCCTGACCGGGGCAATATTGTACGCGCTGGGACAAGGACCGGTTAAAGGATTTGCCATCGTACTGATGATTGGTATTGCCTCCTCGTTCTTCTCCGCCGTGTTTATCACCCGTGTCATTGTCCATTGGATGAGCAAGAAGGGTGACAAAAGCAGCATTTCCTTTGCGACACCCTTTGCTGGTAATTTGCTTTCCGATCTTTCCGTAGACTTTCTCAGCAAACGAAAAGTTGCCTACCTGATTTCCAGTTCCATAATTGTAGTAGGGATGATTCTGGCACTCACTACCGGGTTGAAATTTGGTGTGGACTTTACGGGTGGCAGGTACTACATTATGGAATTCAACGAACCCGTACCGGCTTCTGAGTTGAAAGTTGGGCTCGACAGTCAATTTGACGGGGCGGTCGAAGTGAAAACCTACGGCGCAAATAATGTGTTGAAGGTGACCACTTCTTACCTGGTAAATGACGAAACCGAAGAGGCCACGCGGGAAGTAGAAGCAAAAATCCGGGAAGGTATCGCGACCGTCACCGGATTCAGTTTCATCGAAGATGCGACGCAGATGCAGGAAGGAGCGTTTGCCATTACCGGATCGAATAAAGTCTTGCCTACGGTGGCAGACGATATCAAAAATTCCTCCATGGAAGCGATGTTTTTCTCCCTGGTTGCAATATTCTTGTATATATTGCTTCGTTTCCGTAAATGGCAATTCTCCCTGGCATCCATCATTGCACTGATCCACGATACCTTCTTTGTCATCGCTGCATTTGCCATTGCCAGTGCATTGGGTGCAACCTTCGAAATTGATCAGGTGTTCATCGCTGCGGTACTTACCGTCATCGGGTATTCCATCAACGATACCGTGATTGTCTTTGACCGAATCCGGGAAAATATCTCCAACCGGGGCACAGGAAAATTGGTACAGATGTTTAACGATGCCATCAACCAAACCCTGGCACGAACGATCATTACCTCCGCCACTACGCTGATCGTGGTACTTGTACTTTTGATCTTTGGTGGCGAAGTGCTGAGGGGCTTCTCCTTTGCGTTGCTGATCGGGGTGTTGGTAGGTACGTATTCGTCCATATACATCGCTACTCCCGTAGTGGTGGATTTGATGAAACGAGAGTTAGCCAGCGAAGCCAGTGCGCCTCCAAAAAAAGTAGCCTAAAGCAACTCCCTTTTTCTGAAAATTATAGCATTGAAAGAGCCGGTTCTTAGTGAATCGGCTCTTTTTTTAGCCAAAATGAAAAAAAAATACCCCAAATCGGGTATTTTCTGAGATTTTTAGTTTTAATAACTTGCAGGCGATAAAGATACTATTGTATGCTCGTTTCTTTTTATTGCATCGCTTTGCTGGTAGGAATTTTCTCGACAGGAGCCTACCTGGTTTTCGGGAATACTCCGAAAGAATACACACGGGCCATGATGCTGGTTTTACTGATTTTGATTACCGGACTACTTACCGAATCCGTATGGGAGGCACGAGGCAGCAGCGATTCTTTTCTGCTTTTCAATGCCCTTTACGTCTACCTCAGACCAACCTTTATGCTGTTGCTTTTCAGCCAGTTGCCGTATTCCTGCCAATTACAGAAAAAAGTCGTACCTACCATCCTTGTTTTCCTGATCCTGGGGGGCGCCATCTCTGTGTTTTTGCAATCACCGTTCACCGGCGTACAATCCTATGCCTACCTGCTTGGACATGGGTTGGTATTGTTTTACAGCATTATCTTTTTCAAAGACCTGCTCGCGCAGAGTCGGTACAAGGATATAAATCTCTTGTCCCTGCCCTATTTCTGGATTGCTTCGCTGGTACTTTTTTCGTTTGGTGAGAGTTATATACTCTTTATTCTGGCCCATTATTTTCCCTCCCTTGGGAGTTACGGAAGAGGTCAGGTATTTCAATGGGTACAGTTTTTTGGGGCGATCATGTACCTCTCACTGGGTCTTTCCTTCTACGCTCCGCTGGTTTTCAAGAGGCGCTACAGCTATTAAAGCGCCTGCAGGTGAAAATATAGTTTTTAATTTTAGCCGTAAGCTGTAAATTTACCTCTTCATTTTAAAAACGCTTTGTATGTCCTATTTATTTACTTCGGAATCTGTATCCGAAGGACACCCTGATAAAATTTCCGATCAGATTTCAGATGCCATCATTGATCATTTTTTGGCCTTTGACCCCAACTCCAAAGTAGCTTGTGAAACGCTGGTAACCACCGGACAGGTGGTGCTGGCAGGGGAGGTCAAATCCAACACCTATCTGGATGTTCAAAAAATAGCCAGGGATGTGATCAATCGAATTGGATATACCAAAAGTGAATACATGTTTGACGGCAGTTCCTGTGGGGTGTTGTCTGCGATACACGAGCAATCTCCCGATATCAATCAGGGGGTGGACCGAAGCGACCCGGAGGAGCAGGGAGCTGGCGATCAGGGCATGATGTTTGGCTATGCAACCAATGAAACGGACAATTACATTCCTCTGGGGCTGGACCTTTCCCACCGTTTACTGAAGGAATTGGCGGTTCTACGCCGGGAAAACAAGGAAATAACCTACCTGAGACCCGATTCGAAAGCACAGGTAACCATCCAATACGGGGACGACCACACGCCGGAAAAAATAAACACCATCGTGATTTCCACCCAGCACGACGACTTTGCTGACGAAGCCACCATGTTAGGAAAAATCAAAACGGACATTATCGAAATTTTGATTCCCAGAGTGAAAGCGCAATTGGCCCCATCGCTACAGAAGTTATTTACCGAGGATATCGTCTACCACATCAATCCTACCGGCAAATTTGTCATCGGTGGGCCACATGGGGACACGGGACTTACCGGGCGAAAAATTATCGTCGATACCTACGGCGGAAAGGGAGCCCACGGTGGGGGAGCTTTTTCGGGAAAGGATCCCTCCAAAGTAGACCGGTCTGCTGCCTATGCTACCCGGCACATCGCTAAAAACCTGGTGGCAGCCGGAGTTGCCGACGAAGTGTTGGTACAGGTCTCCTATGCCATAGGCGTGGCCAAACCCATGGGCCTTTTTGTTAACACCTATGGCACCTCCAAGGTGAAATTGTCGGATGGAGAAATTGCAAAAATAATAGACAGGTTGTTTGACATGCGCCCCTACGCCATCGAAAACCGACTCAAATTACGAAACCCGATCTATGAAGAAACGGCCGCCTATGGGCACATGGGAAGGGAAAGTGAGGTAGTGACCAAAACCTTCTTCTCCCCGGACAAGGCCTCCATCAGCCTGGACGTAGAACTGTTTACCTGGGAAAAGTTGGATCAGGTGGATGCCATCAAACGGGCTTTTGGATTGAATTGATCCAGGTATCGTGGCTGCCGTAGATGAGCTTTTTTTTGTGGGTAAATTCCGGTAAATTGAGCCTTCTAGTGTCGGTTTTTCTATCCCTCTAATCAACGAACGCCATGAACCCGTTTACCAACTACCTGGACAGCAGCCTTCGGCTTTTTCGCTTTTACAAAAGCCAGGGGGAAAAAGCGATGGAACAGATTCCCGACGAGAAACTTTTCTGGCAATACAATGCGGATAGCAACAGCGTGGCCACAATTGTCAAGCACATGGCGGGCAACATGCATTCGCGCTGGACGGATTTCCTCCATTCAGACGGAGAGAAATCCTGGAGAAAGCGAGATGCCGAGTTTGAAAACGACATCCGCAGCAGGGACGAAATGATGCAGCTATGGGAAGAGGGCTGGGAGGTATTGTTCAAAGCCCTGGAACCCATCGGTTCGGAACATCTTGACACCACCGTGTTTATTCGCAACGAGCCCCATACCGTTATCGATGCCATCAACCGGCAACTTACGCACTATGCCTCCCATGTGGGACAGTTGATCTATCTGGGCAAAATGCTTCACTCCGGGACCTGGAAAAGCCTGAGTATTCCAAAAGGGCAGTCGGAAAACTACAAGCCGGACCACCCGGCGCGGTGAGGGGCACCAAACCCCATCTCCATAGCAAACCTACAAGAAACCACCAACACCGACGGTCATGTCCGAGTCTGGAAATCTTGCCGAAAACATGTACGAAAACCTCGCCCGGGAGGAACTTCGCCTTTGGTTGCAGCAAACCAAAAAGAAACCCTCTTTGGTCAATCGCTTTACCAGTGGCACCCAGCGATCCATCAATAACCTGATTCCAGAAAAAATTCATCAGGCAATCACTTTTGCCATAGAAAAAATGGTAAAAGGCGTATTGATCGGGAACGAATTCGTAGGTCCCAAACCCTATCCCGTGGATCTGCTGCGACTGAAGGAATACAAAGCCAGAAAAGCCATCCGGTTGTACAAGCGAACGGCCTCGGTGGAAGGAGCGATTACAGGGGCGGGCGGAATCTTAATGGGGTTTGCCGACCTTCCCGCCTTTCTGGCTATCAAAATGAAAATGCTTTTTGACATGGCAGCAGCCTATGGCTACGATGTTAGGGATATTAAAGAACGGGTCTTTTTACTGACCATCTTCAAACTGGCCTTTTCCAGCCAGAAAACCAGAAATGAAACGGTATTGCTGCTGGAAAATTGGAAGGAGTACGCCGAGCAACTGCCTGGCAATTTTGAAGGTTTCGATTGGCGCAGTTTCCAACTCGAATACCGGGATTACATGGATTTGGCCAAACTGGCGCAACTTATTCCGGTAATCGGTGCCGGGGTAGGCGCCGTAGCCAATTTCAAACTTACCGAACAATTAGGGAAAACGGCGATTCAAGCCTTTCGACTGCGCTATTTTACGGAAAGCATACCCGACTCTCATTTTAAATAAATCCGCTGGCCTTTTGCCGCACTTTCCTTCGCTGCATCGAGAATCTCCACCACCACCAGGTTGTTTTCCAGCGAGGACAGATCGGTGGGCTTCACCACTACCTTGCCCCGAACCACGGCTGCCAGGTAGGAAAAGGGGTCGTCATAAGGATAGGGTCGTTGCGGCAGATTGCGAACCGACTCGGAGCGCTCTCCAGCCATTCTGCTGACCAATTGTGTAGTATTTTTTGCCAAAAGGTAGCCTGTCTTCCCGTACACCTCCATGTCCTTCCGGCTGAAGGGCCAATTCCAGGAAGCCTGAATGACTCCCTGGGCCTTGGGATATTCCAGCAGAATGGTGGCCTCGTCATCGACTTTTGGGTAAATGTCCGGTTTTATCTGCTTCAACTCCGCAGTTACCGAAATGGGCCTTTGTCCATCCATGAGCCAGGTCATCAGATTGGCACCGTAGCAGCCAAAATCTATCACCGCTCCACCTCCGTTCAATACCGGGTCGGTTAGCCAATCCAAAAACTCCTTATTGACGCCAATTTCCATCGGGCCTTCGTGCCCATCGTTGATGACCACTCGTCTCAAAGGACCGATAACCGCCGGATCGGAAAGCTGCTTTTTGACTTCATGGTTGCTGGCATACCAGGTCGTTTCGTAATTGGTCAGCAGATGAATGCCGTGCTTCCTCGCCAACTCAGCCATTTCGCGGGCATGGGCACTGCTCACGGCGAGCGGTTTTTCCACCATCACGTGAATCCCCCTGGGAGCACAAGCCTGCACCACTTCCAGGTGTTCGTAAATGGAGCCAAAAGCCGTGACCGCCTCCGGTCGGACTTTTGAAAAAAGGGCTTCCATCGTCGGATAGACCAAATCCATGGGTAAGCCGTGCCTGCCCAAGAATCTGCGTGCCAGGTCATCATTGGATTCAACGATGCCTACAATTTCTACGTCTCCTTTGTCTTCCCTACCCAAGATCCAATGTACGTGTGAATGCGTAAGTCCTACCACCGCAATTTTTACCGGGGATTGCGCCGAAACCGAATGAACCGTGGCGAAGATTCCGAAAAGTATGCGAAAGAGTGTTTTCATGGTCCTTTGCTATTTATGGGTTTGTGTGAGGCCTGAAAAAAAATCCCTGGAAAGTGGTTTTCTTCTTCGGTGTTTTTTCTAGCCGTTTTTCTTCCTTTGAAATGCTTTTACCGTCACAGATCGCCGGGATACCCCACCTACCTGGGTGTTCTGCCGTTCTGGTTCAGCTTTCGAAGATAATCTACAGAAAAGGTAATCCCCGTCAAAGAAATTTCTATGCCTTCGATGAAATCCATCCCAGGAATAGCGTTGCGGTTTGTACCCATCACCTGGATGGTGAGGGTCAGTACGTTCGCAGGAGCACCCGTCTGCTTGTTAGCGGGTCAACACTGGACAGAAGCGTTGCTTCTAACCAAGGACGGTTAGTCGGTGTAGCAGAAGGAGTCCGCCGGTTCGGTAGCAAAGCGGGCCAGGAAACCTTCGGCCAAGGGTAGGGCATGGGTCCATTGCGGGCAAGATAGCCTGTCCGCTTTATTCCGGGAACAACACCGTCACAGGGATTTTAGGGGTTCTTACATGCAGGATCGGTTAGGTCAAATGGTGTCTCAAAAGACCCGCAAACGACATCCCTGGGGAAAATACTGTTCCTGCAATTCCCTGCAGCAGCGCCTGCTAGCCGGAGTTCCGGAAATAAACAAGGGGTACCTTGCGAAACACAAATTAATCAGTAAATTTAACCTGTCTACAAATGCCAACAAACCATGAAGTCATTCCTAGTTATCGTACTTATAGCCTGTTGCTCCCAGCTGCTGGCGCAAGACCTGGAAGGTGCCTGGAAACTCACCCATCAAAACGGGCAAGCTATCAACGATAGAGAGTATGTCAAAATTTACCAGGACGGCTATTTCGCGTTCGGAGCCAAGGAAATTGCTGGCGACAAATTTCTTTATGCAGGTGGAGGAGAATTCCAATTGAATGAAAACAGCTATACCGAGCAACTGGACTTTTTAACCTTAGATCCGGAACAGGTTGGGACCACCAATCGCTACACGCTAGATTTTGCCAACAATCGCATGGTCATCTCTACAAAAATCAAAGGGGAGGACTTGATCGAAATCTGGGAAAAGGTATCCTCTGAGAAAGACGACCTGACCCGAAATTGGGTAATTACCGGTAGAAAACGGGATGGGAAACTATCCGAGATGACCCCGGGAGCCAGAAGGACGGTAAAAATTCTCAGTGGTGGTAGGTTCCAATGGATCGCCTTTAATTCCGAGACCAAGGAATTTAGTGGCACCGGTGGAGGTACCTATGAGGCAAAAGATGGCAAATACACCGAAAAAATCACGTTTTTCTCCAGAGATGACAGCCGGGTAGGTGCCGAACTTAATTTTGACTACGAAATAATCGACGGCAAATGGCACCACAGTGGACTGAGCAGCACGGGTAATCCCATTTACGAAGTTTGGTCTCCTTACGAAGAGGCCTATCGCCCTGAAAATTAAGGGGGCGCTTCCTCCATCGTCTTTTCCAACTATGTCTAGTAAAAAAACCCGGGAAAGGGCCAGATTTTTACTTGTAAACTTACTTAAAAGCTTTTTCTACCTGGCGCTTTTAGTAGGCCTGTTTATGGTGTTTCGGCATTTTAGCACCGAAGAGCAGCGTTACGCCTGGTTTGGAAGCGTATACGACAATCCCGCTTTAGTCCTGGGGATATTCGTTGGGTCCGAGATTCTTTTCGGCATCATTCCCCCGGAAGTCTTTATGCTCTGGTCGCTGGAAACCGGAAGTATCGGTCCATATTTCATTAGTATTGCTGTACTTGCCTTGATTTCTTACGGAGCCGGCTTTCTAAACTTTCGCCTGGGCGACTGGATCCGGGACAAAGATTGGGTCAGCCCCGCTAGATTTCCACAGCTGAAGAAATACGTGCATTTATTTGAAAAATATGGCGGTTACCTGGTGGTTGTGGCATCCATTACCCCCTTGCCGTTTTCTGCCATTTCGCTACTCGCCGGCGTGGGCGGCTTGAATACCAGGACGTATCTCCTGCTAAGCCTGTTCCGAATTCTCCGGTATTTTGCCTACGCGTTTATTTTAACGGGTATAGATGGGCTGTAACCGGCGACCCCGCTGCTAAAAAATTCCAGAAATACGTCGGAAAATCGAGGTAATACGGAGCCCCTAGTCTGGTCTTGCAAACCGGTGCTTCGGGCAGTTTAAGGCAGCAACTATGCTACCTGCCAGGAAATTTCCGATACATGAAACCGGTGCAAAAAAAACCGGTGGATTCCTTACGTATATAATCAGGATTGGGGGGCATTTTTGAAATTCTTTCTTAAATTCGGCGGATCGATATCCTATGAAGAAAAAAAGAATTGCTATCAACGGCTGCGGAAGAATCGGTCGTCTCACCATTAAACTAATACTGGATAGACCCGATCTCGACCTGGTAGCAGTAAATGACCTTACCGATCCAAAGACGCTTGTACACCTCTTGCAATACGACTCTGTCCATGGCAAATACCCCCATCGGTTGGTAGAAAAAGGCGGCAACATACAAAGAGGCGAGCAGACCATCCGGATATTTGCAGAAAAAGATCCGCGCTGTATCCCCTGGGGAGCGCTGGATGTCGATGTGGTGTTGGAAGCTACCGGAAAATTCACCGATCGGGAAGGTGCTGCGCTGCACCTGCAAGCGGGAGCCAGAAAGGTTGTCATTACGGCTCCCTCAAAAAGCCCAGAGGTACCCATGGTGGTGTTGGGGGTAAACGACGGGATTCTAACAGGAGACGAAGCCATTGTATCCAATGCTTCCTGCACCACCAATTGCCTGGCTCCCATGGTTCGGGTACTGGACAAGGCTTTCGGAATCGTCAGGGGCTACGTATCCACGGTGCATTCCTACACAAACGACCAAAACCTCCACGACGCTCCGCACCGGGACCTGCGAAGAGCCAGGGCAGCGGCCTATTCCATCATTCCCACCACCACTCATGCCGCCAAGGCGATGGAGGTGGTCTTGCCGGAACTGCGTGGAAAAATCGAAGCCTCTGCCATGCGCGTCCCTGTGCCCGATGGCTCGCTTACCGACCTGATCGTATTGCTGGACAAAGAGGTGGATGCTGCGACAATCAATCGGGCATTTTACGAAGCATCCCAGACGGATTTCAGAGGAATCATTGAGTACTCCGAAGATCCCCTGGTATCAATAGACATCGTAGGCAATCCCCATTCCTGCATTCTGGATGCCGGACTCACCTCCTCTATGGGAAACCTGGTCAAAGTAGTCGGTTGGTACGACAACGAATCCGGCTACTCCAATCGGCTGGTAGAACTGGTAACCAAACTTTAAGGTAGCATTCATCCCGACGAAGGGGCTATTCGGGAAATCCATGGTATCCGTACCACTTCCCCTTGCTATTGCAGTGTATTTTCCAACCACAGAAAGGGAAGGTCTCCGTCCACCCACTGTTGGAAATAGCGGGTATAATCGGTACCAAACACCATGGAGCCCAACAAAATGTCAAGGTCTCCGTCTCCGTCTATATCTCCCACATCCATTGCCATCCAACGTCCCCCAGACGAACCGGGAAACGTACTGGCATCAAACTGACCTTCTCCCTTGTTTTCCAGGTAAACAAAGCCCTCTTCCGGCGCATTTTCATAATCTGGAAAAAAGGAAATCGCAGCGATATCCAGATCTCCATCCCCATCAAAATCTGCGGGGACCGCCTTATACGCTCCGGGTAGGGGATAAAAGAGCGTCTCCTCAAAACGATTGCGCCCGTTGTTGGTAAACACACGGATACCGTGATACGGCTTGGTAATGGGATCGTAGTCGGCATTATCTCCAGCCGTGTATACGATGTCCGGATGCCCGTCGGCATTGAAGTCAACCAGGTCAAAAAAGCTGGATCCATAGCTGGGTGGAAACCGCAAAACCGGCTCCTCTACAAACTTTCCATTTCCCTGGTTGTGGTAAATAAAAATACCCTCGTCTCCCTGCCCAAAAAGAGCGATGATGTCTTTTTTCCCATTACCGTTTAGGTCTCGGATATAGGCCTTGGTGGCGCCAGGTTTGCTGCGCAAGAGATACTTTTGAAAGGTCCCGTTTCGCTCCTGCTTCCACCAAGCCAGACTACCGGTCTGCTTGCCGTATTCACAGATGACTAAATCGTCCAGGCCGTCACCGTCCAGGTCGCCCCGATCCAGGTGAACGGGACGTTGCAGATTGCTCACCAGAATGGGCGTAGGCTGACCGGGGGCATCGGGAAGCTGCATGACAAAGCCCAGGTCCATGTCGGTAGGATTAAAGGTACCGATTACCAGCGCCAAACTCCCTTTCTCGTCGGTGTGCATCCAGACCGTTCCCTCCGGACTGCGGGCTGTTTTGATGACTTGAAAATCGGCATCAACGATGGAAAGGCTGGATCTACCCGCATCGCTGATAAATAAGCGGTTTGGGGCATCTATCTTTACCATGAGCGTCATGGCATTTTTTGTCTTGCTACCTGGCTTTCTCAGCCGAAAATAGGGAAGGCCTTCGCGAACGGGGCTTCTATCTTCCCGGGGTAGCTGGGGTGGAGCCTGTTCCAGGTAATACCCGGAGATCTTTTCGAAAATAAGGGAATCGATAATCGGCGTTTTGGGAAACACCTGCTGTCGCTCCACGATTTGTCCGGCCCTGCCTCCCTCCAATAGCCAGTCCCGAATGGTATCGTTTGCATATATCCCGTAATAATGACCCATCCTCGGAAGAATCGTTTTCCAAGTGGTCGTGTCTAATAAGTCAGGTTCTGGAAACAAATGACAGCCCGTACAATAGCTACGGGCCAGGGTACTCGCTGGCTGTTCCAGAAGAGAGGAAGCCTTCTTCTCACCTGATTCTCGGATCACCGGCTTGGTCTCGCCTTTTTCTTTCGAACCGGTTTGGCAGCCGGCAAGCGCAATCAGGAGAATCAGAGGAATCCACTGGTAGAGTTTTTTCATTTGGAAAGGAATTAATGCCCACTTGCCTGCGGGCCTGCCTCCGCCTTGGCAAGCCAATCCCGTTTGTCGTCAATTACGCGATACTTGCCATGCGAACAGAGCTTCTTTATCACGAATATACGTGATCCTACCATACCTTTGGCTGTATTTCGCGGATTTTAGCCGATGGGGGAAGCCCTGTCACCTGAACCACCTAACGGATTGCAATCAGCTTTCCGGGAGAAAACCCGTTTAGCCTATCCTGCCCGGCGGTAACTGGTTTCCCAACAAACATTGGATACTCCCGTGCAGTGTTCCACTGTCCAGGGGCTTCAGCAGAAATTCATCGATACCCAAACTTAAGCATTTTGTGCGGGCGGCTTCGGAAAGATCTGCCGAGATGGCAATGATGGGGATTTTTTGGTTGACAAACCCGGCCTGACCGGAGCGGATGGCTCTGGCAGTTTCAAACCCGTCCAAGACCGGCATTTGTAAATCCATCAAAATCAAGTCGTAACCCGTGGCGGCCACTCGTTTTAGCGCGGCCGCCCCGTCCGCGGCCAGATCAAAAAGCGTGTTGCGCCATGAAGTAAAAGTAATCTTCAGAAGCAGGCGTACCACCGGGTCATCGTCTACTACCAACAGTTTTTTCCCGCCCAGGTCGAACGTTCGTTTTTCCATCTCCTTTTTTCAACTACTGATAAAAAAATCAATCCACTCTCTTTGAGCGATAAAAATAGATAATCCGAAATTATCTTCCAAATAATAAAAATAACCTACACTAATGATGTGGGAAACTTCATTTTTTTGGTACAGTCTGGTAGGCCATGGATCCTACCGGAAGCCCCGGCCGGCACACAAGGTTGGTCCCGACACCTGTGTCGATCTACCAGCCTCATTGGATCGGAAACCAATCAACCAGCCCATCCCTGACTACCTCGGAGAAGTATCCTCAAAATCACGGTGAAAATCGGTTCCTTCTTAGCCTCACATGATTACCCGCCAGCAACAAGGCCGGGACCGTAAGTCTCCCAAAAACCAGGACTTCCCGGAAACGCCCAAAAACCCTAAGGTATTGCAATCAGCAATGCGAGCGCTTGCTCCCTGTCCGCTTGTACTCCCGTCCAAGAGGCCCTGGAGTCGCTGCCTCTCCTCGTTCAAGAAAAATTAATTGGCCACCATTTGATGACAAAAGGTATTTTCTTCGATGTACAGAAAAAGAACTATCCATGAAAAGAGCATGCGTTGTATTAATTCCAGTCCTGCTGTTCCTTACGATTTCTTGCAGCACCAACGAAGAACCAAGCACCCAAAACATTCGTAATGTGACTTCCCAATTGTGTGCCAGCGCCAGTGGGGTTGAAGGATTGTATTGGGACCTCTCCAACGGGGGGAATCGGGGAGATATTCCGGGAGGCGTTCCCACGGTAGCCCAGGTGGGAGGGAATTTCATCCATTCCGGCCATCCACTGCTCGGATTCACCTATGCCAGTGGCTATTCACCCGTCGAACTTCGGCAAGATGTCCCCTTGCTGATCGGGGTCAACCTGCTGAGAAATGATGACCGTGGAGTGTGGCGTTATTACCTGCAAACTGTCAATTCGGCGACCAATGCTACCCAGGTACTGCAGTCAGAAATCAACCGGTTTCTTAATTTTGTGGGTGGCAATGGCCAAAATTTAGAAGTCGTTTGCAGCAACAATGGCAGCGGCAGCCAGCCCGGCACCGGCATGCAGCAAACCTTTGCCTCCCGAATGATCCGCTCACAGGGATTTACGGGGGTTTTTGTGGTGGACGTAAAAGTATTTCCTGATCTGGGATTCTCTTTTATTGCCACGCAGGTCAGTTTTTCCCCTACCGCCGATTTCGAGACCGAAATCCTGCGCACGTATTTGCCCGTATCCTGGCAATTGCTGTTTACCGATAGCGGAAGCCGTCCCGATCGGGATGGAGACGGGGTTCCAGACGACCTGGATCGAGCACCCGATGATCCCACCAGATGGTAACTAGTCCAGGGTAAAAAAAAATGCCTATCTTTCCCCAGGATCAACGAACCGCTAGTATAATACATGCAGCGCATCAGTGTCTTTTGTGAAACGACGAGTACTCCGGAATGGAATGGCCAGAACCCGACCCAAACCGCAAGCTTTCTTGACGTCTGGAGGATTCCCCTCTTTCTCCCAGGCCATTCTATCGACGTACTCAAAGAACGGTTGTCCGATGAAGAACTGCGGCAGGCCCATCGATTTGCCCAAAAAGAAGATCGGATCCGGTACATTTTGGGTAAGGGACTTCTTAGAAAGCTTTTGCAGATCTATTTGAATGAAGACCCCGACGCCCTCCAATTTGGAAAAAACCGGTACCGTAAACCATTTCTGGTGGGTAGAGAGGATTTTCATTTCAACAGTAGCCATGCGGGCGACTGGGTTGTCATCGCACTTGCCGGCAGCGAAGTGGGAATAGACATCGAACGTGTCGATCCTCGGTTTTCTTTTGAGGAGCTACTTCCCTACATTTTTTCCTCTCGGGAAATTGCCTTCATTCGGCAGTCCGCTCGGCCCACTGAGTCGGTTTATACCCTCTGGACACGCAAGGAGGCGCTCCTAAAAGGTATGGGCTTGGGCATTACGGATCATCTGATGGATTATACCTTACTTGACGGAAGACAGGAAATGGAAATGCCCGAACGAAGTGCTATCCGGGACTGGCAGGTGAGAAGTTTTCTTATGGACCGGGAATATTGCCTGAGTCTGGCGTTCACGCAACCCAGCCTACAGCCACGTTTTTTTGATGGGGTACGCTTGTTCTCCGAAAGCGAATGAAACGAGCGAATCGTAAAGCAATAGCAGTAGATGGGTTACCACTCCTACTGGAAAAATTCGTTTCCTGCTACAGATTCAAGACCCGTACCTACCGAACAATGCTAGTCCAGATTTCCCTCCGTTTCAAAACGAGTGCGAATTATCCGAAGGATTAGAAGGGGAGCATTTAATCTTCAATCCGAAAAAAAAGGCATACCCTCTCTGGAGAAAACGCGGATCAACGAACGGTTTTAGATAGGCAAGCTGATTTTATGCAGAATCGATAGGCTCCTCACTCAACGATGGCGAAAAATCAATTTTTTTTTTAGTTGTAAAAAATTATTTGTCTGTAATATCCTTTGATTTTGGATGCTAATTTTTTAGTTTAAAGAAAATTTTCAAATGAAAAAACAACCAAAGCTGCTTTATTACGCCTATCCCCTGGCCCTGTTGCTCCTGCTTTCCTGCCAGCGGGAGACCCTTGAAAACGGGGACCTACGCTTGCTGGAATTGGAAGCAATCGAGTTAAACCCTACAGCCTACGCGATTGAAAAAGTAATTCCTTTGGAAACTACTTCTGCCAACCTTTTGGGAGACTATCTTACGGTAAAATTTTCTGAAAAGGCCTGTTTTGTTTTTGATGAAAGCGCCCGGGATGCCATTCATCGGTACGACCTCAATGGAAAATACCTTGGCAGGTTTATCGAAATTGGAGACGGACCGAACCGCATTGAAAGCGTGAATGATTTTATTCCGACGCCGGAAGGCCTGGAAATCCTTAGCGTTAAAGGAGATCGGTCTACCATTATTCAGCTTGATAGAAATGGGGAAATGACCGGACAACTGACGCTGGATTATTACGGAACGTCCTTTGCGAAATTACCCGGGGGCTACTATGCCGCTTCCGGAAGCTATAATCTTCCTTTTGTCGAAAACAGGCTGGCGATTATTGACGAGCAGGGGAAAACAGTAAAGACCTTTCTACCGAATACCCATGCGCTTTTGCCCATGCAGGAAAAAAATTTTTACGCAGCAAATGGGTCCGTATTTTTCCATGAAATTTACAACAACCGTACCTACCAGATACTGGAGGACAGTCTTGCTCCTAGCTATCAATTTGATTTTGGAACCTACCGTATTCCCGAACGGTTTTTTGAGATGGATTGGATGGCCGGGTTCGAAATGCTCAGCCAACAAGGGTTTGCCGTCATTTCCCAGCACTGGGAAAGCGAAAAGAAGGCCTTTTTCGGAGTAGATGTACAAGCGGACGGGGAGCGTAAAAACCATCAAATCATTTTGGACAAGCGTGACCTGCAAGCAAAAAAAAGGATTGCTTCTACCAGGGACTTAGCGGCCTTTTACCATCCCGTTGGGGTATTCGACGAGTTTCTGGTATTCATCGCACAAGCCCCGGATTACCTAAAACTTGAAGCAGATCAATTGCCGGACGACAGCCCGATGGTTCAGGAGGGAGATAACCCGGTTTTATTATTCGTTGATTTTTGATAGTTCCGGACTAGTTGTTACTTAGATGTTCCCGTGCTCAGGCAGGAATCCATACATACTTATCCGTACCCATGCCCCGGTTTTGCTGTCAACTATCCACGGCGTTTTCCTTGGTTGGAGCCTTACTAAAGATAAAATAGTTTTTACAGAACACCTGAAAACCTATCAGGTCACGTACCGTATTCCCTTTGCTCCTGATCGGATTCATGCCGAAAAAAACGGGTGTTGGTTTCCAAAAGCCTTTTGCTTCTATCGTTTCCTTTATGGATACCGTAGAGGGTTACGGTACCGACATGCCGGTAATAGCTTTCATTACCACCGGGGATACGGAAGAAATCATTCAGACAGGTACGGAATACAGATGTCTCGATCCATTTATCCATGATCCGAATGATACATTCAACAAAGAAACCCAAGTTTGGAAGCGTCTGAATGTAGATGAGAAAAACTCAGTTGCTCCATTTTTTATGGAAGGGGATTGTAATTTCGAGTTGGGTGTGCCCTACCGGGTAGGCGAAACCAATGGAAAGAACAATTGGAAGCCCTTTCGAGATAATTCGGTAAGACTCTCGGTAGTGTGAACCAACGGGCGGTGTTCATGAAACGGAGTAATCCGGAAGGATTTTCACTATTCCTCCAGAAGCTGCAACACCACCTCCACTGCAGCCAATTGCCGGGAGGGGGCGGATTCTATTTTGGAGATGACCTGCACCCCATTGTAAAGGGTAAAAAGAAGATTGGCAAAGGCCTTTAGGTCTTTTCCTCTGGAAAATTCGCCCATCGCTTCACCGGATTTCAGGTAATCAAAAAAAAGCTTTTCAAATTGAATCTGATTTTCCCGAAGCATGGCTTTCAAATCGCCATCTTCCGGCACCAATTCGGTGGTAATGTTCACTAAAAAGCAACCCCTACGATCGGTATTTTCGCGTACCACGTATTGAAAAAGTCTTCGAAAGCCCTCCAAGACGTTTGGCTGGGCGTACAATAGCTCGTAGTACCTACGCTTGGTGGTCTCTCGGTAGTTTTCAAAAGCCCTCATGAACAGGTCTTTTTTGCCTTTGTAGGTATCGTATAGACTGGCGCGGTTGATTCCCAGGTGATCGACCAGATCCTGCACAGAGGTAGAATGGTATCCTTTTTTCCAAAACAGCTCCATCGCTTTGGTAAGGAGTACTGTTTCATTGAAAGACTTGTTTCTGGGCATTGGCAAGATTGGAAAATGGTGATAGGGGATAAATATAAAGTTTTGGAACGATCATTCCAAAACTCCGATAGAGAATCGTTCCGCCGGGTGGATTATCCCTCGATTTCTATTTCGCTGTGGGGCTGTTTTCCTACCCTTCTGAATCTGACTCCTGCCCATAGCCCTAGCGACAAACCAGATACTCCTTTCCTAATGGAGCTGCGCGGGCTTCAAGCGGAAACCAAAATTTCTGTATTTACGCCGATGAATTTTTTTTCGATGCGGCTTTTCCTGCCAAAAACGAATCAGCCCGGGGCGGTGGAACCCAGGGGTATCCGGACCTTCGGATACATTGGAGACCGATGGTATCAAGTACCTGCCATTCCTGTTTGTAGCCTATGAGAAGCAATCACGTCCTCAAAAATCCGTTGCCCATGGGCACGGATCGTAGCCCAAGAGAATTTAAGGTCAGGCTATCAAGCCAAGGCTTCGTTCACTGGTAGTTCGTAGATTCTTTTTCCCTTTAATTGGTACAAGGCATTGCACAGGGCCGGGATAAAGGGGGGAACGGGTGGTTCCCCCACTCCGGTAGGTTTTTCGGTGCTCTCTATGATATGCGTGTAAATCTTTTTCGGGGATTGTGGCATGCGAATAATCTGGTAGCCATCAAAGTTGTTTTGGACTACCTGCCCACTCTCAAATCGTATGGCGGAAGAGCAACGCCAGGCTGGTAGCGAATTGGGCTCCACCTTCAAATTGGGAGCGAATACGGTCTGTATTGACGGCAATCCCACAATCTACGGCGTAATGCACTTCCGGAATGATCAGGTTTCCTGACGCATCTTCTGCAACCTCTACGATACAGGCCACATAGGTAAGAAAGCTTTTATGTGCCGCGAATCCCAATTTTTTTCCTTGTTTGATCCCGGCTTCCCATCCCGCCTCGGCGGCTACCCGACGGATCACTTCCTTCATGCGGGCAGTATCCCAGGGATATTCGTCTATGGCCTCGCCGTAGTTCGGATAGGCCCCTTTCATTTCTTCCCCGAAAGAGAGTTTCCGGTCCTCACCGAGCAGGGAAAGAACGTAGGCCACAGGATCCTTTCCTGTATCTTCCGCCAGTTCGTCCAACATGGTACAGGTAGCAAAGGCATGGTGAATGTTGCTGACCGAGCGCAGCCAGCCGACCCGCGTATGGGCTTTCGCTTCGTGGGATTCAATCCGGATATGGGGAACATCGTAAGGAAAGTCGGTACACCCCAATCCCATCTCTCCGTCAGAAGGATGCAGTTCCTCCGCATTGGAAGTACCTCCAATTGCAGGAAAAACGGTATGGTGGTTCCAAGCCACTAATTTTCCGCTGCCATCCAACTGTGCTTTGATCCGCTGTGCGCTATGGGAATGGTAAAAGTCATGGTGAAGATCGTCTTCCCGGGTCCACTGTACCCGAACTGGCTTTAGAATCGCTTTTGACAGCAATGCAGCCTCTACCACAAAGTCCGGCTTGGACTTCCTTCCAAATCCTCCGCCAAGCAAGGTCACGTGAACCGTTACCTGGGAGACATCCATGTCCAGAGCTTCCGCTACCGAATCCCGGGCCCATTGGGGGTGTTGGGTGGGTGCCCAGATTTCAACGCTTCCGTCTTCTTTGTAATGAGCAAGGGCGGCGGGGGGCTCAATCGTGGCGTGGGCATAATAGGGCGCCCGATACGTTTTTTCGAACGTCTTTCCTTCGCCAGCAAAGGCGGTTTTCACGGACCCTTTCTCCCTTCGTAGGCGACCCTCCTGAAGGGTACTTGCAATCATGGCCTCCATCTGGCTGGCACATTGATAATCCTTGTTATCACCTAGCTCCCAGTCCACTTCCAGCGCTTCCCTCCCTTTCATGGCTGCCCAGGTATGGTCGGCCAAAACAGCCAATCCCTCCAGGGGTTTATTCAAGCCCGGATGCAAGCCGTTCCCGGATATTTTGATCACCTGGTTGACCCCAGGTACCTGCAAGGCTTTATCTTCTTTATAGGAACGAATCGTTGCCCCAACCACGGGACTTCGCAAAATCACCGCTATTTGTTGACCGGGAAGATCCAGATCCGCTCCGAATCGCGCCTTTCCTTGGGTAATTTCCCGGATATCGTAAATCGGAACATCCTTTCCCACGAGCTTGTAATCGGAAAGGGATCGCAATGCCAGGCTATCTTCTGCCGGAACAGGCATTTCCTGCAACCGTTCCACCAGATCTCCAAAAGAAACTTCCTTTCCACTTGCTTCGTGGACCACCAAGCCATCCCGGGTATCGCAGCCGGAAATATCCAGGCCCCAATGCTCGGCAGCTGCCTGGCGAAGCATATGGCGGGCAGTAGCTCCCGCCCTGCGCATGGGTTCAAAAAACATGCGTACCGAATAAGAGCCATCGGTATTCTGATCTCCATAGGTGGCTTCGTCGCCTACCGCTTGTTCGATACGAACGGTCTTCCAGTCCGCGCCTAACTCATCCGCCACCACCATGGGAAGGGTGGTTCGTATACCCGTCCCCATTTCGGAACGGTGGGCGATGATGGTAACTGTATTGTCGGAACCTATTCTCAGGTAGACATTCGGGGCGAAGGTGCGCGTTTCGCCATTGGGTCCGGCACACTGAAAATTGACGCCGAGCAGAAAGCCGCCCCCAACCAGGGAGCTGATTTTCAAAAATTCTCTTCTGCCAGGTGAGTATACCCTACTTTTGTCGATAGGTTGTTTTTTTGAGAAAAACGGAAGGTTCGGTAGCATGAGCAATGGGGGTTAGGACTGGGAGGCAGCGGTTTGGATGGCTTCTTTGATGCGGTTATACGTACCGCAGCGACAGAGATTGCCCGCCATGGCCGCTTCTATTTCCGATTCACTGGGATTGGGGTTTTCTGCGAGAAGCGCTGCGGCATTCATGAGTTGCCCGGATTGACAGTACCCGCATTGCGGGACGATGTGCGCTTCCCATGCCCGCTGCAGGGGATGATCTCCGTTCGCGGACAGGCCTTCAATGGTGGTGATCGCCCGGTCTCCTACCGCCGAAACCGGCAAACTACAGGAACGGGTGGCGACGCCGTCTACGTGAACCGTACAAGCGCCGCAAAGGGCTTGCCCGCAACCAAACTTGGTTCCTTTAAGTGATAGCAGGTCCCGAATTACCCAAAGTAAGGGCATATCAGCGGGAGCGGTAACTTCCTGCATTTCTCCATTGACCGAAAGGCGGTATTTTTCCATGACATGTGATTTTACGTAGATGAATGTACAAAATCCCCCGTTGACTTGCAATGTTCCCGAGCGTATTCCTTTGCTTTGAACAGGCATTCCAGGAAAAAGCCGGCTCCGAAAGGACTAATACGATTAATTCGTAACTTTACGATATTTTCGTAGGAAAACTAATTTTATATCTATATCTTTGGTTTATGGAAACATTGACACCCACCGAAGAACAGGTAATGGCCATCGTTTGGCAGCTGGAAAAAGCGCTGGTCCGGGACGTTTTAAACGCGTATCCGGAACCAAAACCGCCCTATACTACGCTTGCTTCCATCATGAAACAGTTGGAAAGAAAAGGCTTTCTGGATCACCGCACATACGGCACCACCCACGAATATTTTCCCCTGATCGGCAAGAAAACCTACCAAAACCGAAGTTTCAATCAATTGGTCACCAATTATTTTGAAGGATCTGCCAAAAACGTGCTGTCCTTCATGGTAAAAGAGAAAAAGCTTTCCGGAAAGGATTTGGAGGATCTGGAAAAATTGGTGCAAGAATTAAAAAACCAGAAAAAGTCATGAATCCACTGCTCATTTATCTTTTGGAAGCAAGTTTTTGCCTCGCTGTCCTAGGCTTATTCTACCGGTTCGTTCTCGCAGAAACCACCTTTTTCGCCTGGAACCGCGCCTTTTTATTGGGCAGCTTTGGTTTGGCCTGGGTGATCCCTGCGCTCCGACTGCCGCTCAACGAATCTACGGCGGCGTTCAGGGATGCGCTGGCGATTGATCTTCCCGTTTTCGAATTCTACGCAAGTGAACCCGGCGGGGCATCTACCTTTGGTTGGTTGGGCCTGGAACCTATCCTGATCGCAATCTATTGGTGTGGCGTCGCTTTTTTCGTGGGTCGCCTGGGGGTAGGTCTGGCTCTACTCTATCAAAAAGCTTCCCGGGCGCAGAAGGTCTCCTGGGGCAGGTTTACGCTTCTGGAGCACCCGGACTTTGAACCCTCCTCGTTTTTTCGTTGGATATTTCTGCAACCACCTGCAGACGAAACCACGAACCGCGACTGGATACTTGCCCATGAAACGGCCCACGCAAACTACCTCCACAGCCTGGATTTGCTTTTGTTTCAACTCGTAAAAATTAGCTTCTGGTTCAATCCTGTGCTACGGTATTTCGAAAAGGCACTCCTGGAGGTACACGAGTACCAGGTAGACCGGCAAATGACACAAAAACACTCCAAAGACGCGTACGCGGACCTACTCTTACAGGTAATTCAACCGCTTCCTCCGCGTTCCCTGGTAAACAATTTCAATCAATTTCAACTCAAAAAACGATTAACGATGATGTACCGATCTCATTCCTCACCGCTGGCCCGATTTGGCTACGCCTTGTCGCTACCCTTACTTACCCTGCTACTGGTAGTTTTCTCCTGCGAATCCACGGAAGAACAGCCCGTTATGGATCAAAACGGCCCGGAACAGATTTCCGAGCGGGTGATGCGTGGAGAAGTATTTGATGTAGTGGAAGAAATGCCCTTCCCTGTCGGCGGCCTGGAAGGCTGGAACACGTTCCTTAAGGAAAACCTCAGGTATCCGGAATCAGCCCGGGCCGATGGCATCGAAGGAACCGTGTATGCACAATTTACCGTAGATACCGAGGGGAGTGTTAACGATGTTCGCCTGGTCCGGGGCGTCAATCCCCTTTTGGATAACGAGGCAGTCCGGGTACTGGAAACGGCCCCTGCCTGGAACCCGGGGAAACACAAAGGAGTAGAGGTACCGGTAAAAATACGTGTTCCGATACGTTTTAAACTGAATTAATCAGATGGCTTGTTGGTAAACCCTCCCTGGCAAACTGAAAATCCTTTTCTTTTTTGCCAGGGACTTTTTTTGACGCAGGGTGTTTTTTCAGACAAATTCCATTAAATTTACATTTATTGGTAATCCTAATTAGGAAAATTTCCAAATTTGTACTTCGGAATTTTTTTTCATGAAAAAATCCACTTCTACAAAACCGGACGAAGAGGAACGATTGGCCACGTTGTATTCGTACGATATTCTGGACAGCCAACCCGAGGCTGAATACGATGCCCTGACCGAGTTGGCAGCCCGAATCGGACAAACGCCCGTCTCAATGCTTTCATTTCTGGGAAAGAATGGGTCCTTTACTAAATCTACCTTTGGTGTTGAGCAAAACGGCCATACCGAAATCGCCTTTCCCTTGAACGCGCAACAGGAGCGATCGCATGCACCAATCGTTGTCGCGGACTGCCAGGACGCTGGCCTCCGCCTGGGGAAACTGGGTCCCGAATACCGCTTTTTTGCGGGGTTTCCCGTCGTTTCTCCCAATGGATTTCTCTTGGGTTTTCTAAGTATACTGGATACCCAGCCATCCGTACTGGACCAGCAGCAAAAGCACAGCCTTACGCTGCTGGCGGGCCAGGTTACCACCTTACTGGAAGACCGGAAAAAGCAACGCGTATTGCGCCAAAGCTACCGGCTGCACCGGGAAATGGAAAAGCAGCGGGCACTGGACCGGGTGAACAGCGATGCGCTGATCAATACGACTACCGATGACATTTGGAGCATTGATACCAACCATCGATTGATTGCATTTAACGATGCTTTTGCCGAAAAGATGGAACAGCTGCTCGGTCAAAAGGTCTTTCCGGGCTCCAGAGCGCTATTTCCAGAGCTGATCCCTGCGGACATGCATCGGGCTTTTAGCGGCTTTTTTCGTCGCGCGCTATCCGGCGAATCTTTTACGGAAACCTATTGCAGGCCGGAAAAACTAAAATCCGGCATGGAGATTTGGATTGAATTAAGTGCCCACCCCATCCGACAGCAGGGGACGATAACCGGAGCCGCTTTTTTTGCCCGAACCATTACCGAGAGAAAATTGGCCGAAAATAAAATCAAAGAATCGGAGGCCAATTACCGCATGTTATTTGATCTCAGCCCATTACCCAAAATACTTCTGGATGTGGATACGCTGGAAATCCTGGAAATCAATCGGGCTGCCTTGCGTTGTTATGGATACGAAAAACATGAAATCCTGGGATATAGCATGGGAATGCTGCTACAGGAGGACGAAATTGGCCTATTTTACGAGGGTATCCAGCGATTTCTGGGAAAAGGGGTCCCTGAGAAAATAAATCCCTCCATTCACCGTACAAAAACGGGCGAACTCCTGCAGGGGGAATTGCTGATTCACGAACTGGTGTATAACGACCGAAAATGCGTGATGGCAATTTTAAACGATCATACCGAACAGTTGCAGGCCCAGTCCATGAAGTCGCAATTGGCGAACATCATGGAAAACAGCCTGAACGAGATCTACATTTTTGATACAAAAAGCCTTCGTTTTTCTTATGCGAATAGGGGTGCTTTGCTGAATATTGGCTACGGCATCGATGAACTTCAAAAATTGACGCCCTATACCATCAAACCCGAATTTGGAGAAGCAGAATTTCGATCGTTCATTGATCCGTTGATCTCCGAAGAGCAGGAAAAATTAATTTTTGTTACAGTCCACGAGCGGAAAGATGGGACACGGTACCCCGTGGAAGTGCACCTGCAAAAAATGCGGTACGAAGGGCAGCCGGCACTCGTAGCCATTATCATCGATATCACCGAAACGAAAAAGACCGAGCAACAACTGCAGGAATTGAACGAATTGCTGGAGAAGAGCAACCGGGAATTGGAGCAATTTGCCTCCATCACCGCGCACGATCTACAGGAACCCTTGCGAATGGTTTCTGGATTCACCTCCTTGCTAAAAAAGAAATACGAAAAACAGCTCGACGAAAAAGGCCTTCAGTACATCCACTACGCCATGGACGGGTCCATCCGCATGCAGCAGATGATCAAGGATATTCTGGAGTACTCCAAAGCCGGAAGGGAATTGACCTCCATGTCGGTTTTTTCATTGAGGGAGGTATTGGCGCTGGTACAAAACGACTTAAAGAAACGAATTTCCGATGAAAAAGCCCACTTGGAGCTTCCCTCGCAGGACCTGCAACTACTGGGTCATCAAAATTCGATCTATCGATTATTTTTGAACCTGATATCCAATGCCTTGAAGTTTATTCCTCCAGACAGCCAACCGATGGTTCGCATTCGTGTGCGGCAGGATCCCCAAAAATACCATTTCACGGTCGAAGACAATGGCATTGGTATCGATCCGCAAGACCTACCCCGGCTTTTCCAACCGTTTAACCGCCTCCACAACAAACAGACTTTTGCCGGAACCGGTCTGGGACTGGCTACCTGCAAAAAGATCGTCAGCAACCATGGTGGCGAAATTTGGGTAACCTCCCAGCCAGGAAAGGGCAGCCAGTTTCATTTTACCCTGCCTAAAGGTCCGGGCAAATAACCATTCTACGAAGCCCTTCTAACACTGAAAATCTCATCGTTGCTGCAGAGGGGAAAATATCGAACCCTGTACTTAACTGATTCAGCTTGCCACCCAAAAAAATACGTAGAATTCACCCGTAGCGGTTCCTTTAAACCCGGATTGTACTTCAGGGTTCGTGACAGCCTGTCCCGGATATTTGGAAGTGCTTATAGCGCAAGTTAATCGGTCGCTTTGGAGACGGAGGCATGGCTGCCCCTGCAGTGAACACGAAAAGTCGAATAAAGCGGCTGATTTTGAAGCATTTTAAGTCCGAAGCAAAGGTGCTAATGCATAAGGTAAACAAAAAATAATACCCTGGGTCCCACCCAGCAGACATAGGGTTAGCGTTTTCTTTTTGAGAAGAATAGGCTGATGTAGCCTTGACAAAAATGAAATGCTCTCTTCTCCTTGAAGGGCAGCGCACTACTCTTTTATTTCACACGCTCTCAACTCCTATCCGATTACAAATCCGGCGACCATTTGGACCACTTCTTCGGAACGCAATCGGTGACCCAGACCACGAGTGGCGATTAGTTTTGCCTGCGGGTAGACCGCAGCCAGCTGCTCCGCATGGAAAAAAGGAATTCGATCGTCGTCCCGATCGTGGACGATTAACCCGGGCAGGGATAGCGTTTCCGATAGCCTTTCCAACGCGAAGGACTGCAACCCTTCCGGGGTGTTGGCTTCCATTTCCTTCATCATGCAGCCTACCGTATCCGGATGCAGGGAAAGGCTCTGGCTAAATACCCCAACCAAGGCATCAAGTGTAACCGGAGAGGCCAGAACAACCAACCGCTCAATTCGGGGAAGCGCATGTAGGGACCGCGCATACAAATAGGAATACCCACCCAGGGAATGACCGATCACCGCTTCTATCCCCGATACCGAGGTCATCACCCGGTGGATCAATGCGGCGTTTTCGGGTATGGTAAACTGCCTGCCACTGCTCAACCCGTGTCCGGGTGCATCGAACGCGAGCGCGCGAATACCTGAACCCTTCAGGGCCTCCACGTACGGTTGCCATCGGGCGGAATTACTTTGCCAGCCATGCAAAAAAAGTACGCTTTTCGGACCGCTTCCCCATTCATACAGACAAATCTTCTGCCCGTTGAAGTGTATTTTTTGCGGGTTTCCTGCCTGCAGAAACGCGCGCTCCGAACCGCTTAGGCGTCTTCGGATTGGCCGGCAAAATAGGTAAAAAGTCGTCCTTCCCGCTTGCTTTGACCAGAAGCGGGCGAGGGCGTTCAGCAAGTGTCCCAGCAATCGGTGCATCATCGTTCTAGCTTTGTAGGCCCAAAAAGCGAGCTGCGCTCCTCGGGCTATTTTTCTACGGTGGCGCCAGCCGGTACCTTTTCCAGCACCGCCTCCGTGTCCACTACCTGTATTCTTCGTATCAGCGGAATGCAGAGGAGACTTAGCAAAATGGCCAGGTAACCCACCCATTCAAAATTCATTAATCGTCCATCTGCTCCTTCCACCAACACCATGCCTGCTAAAAACGAAGCCAAGCCGGCACTCAATTGTTGTACGGCAGCATTAAAACTAAGAAAACTTCCTCGGTTTTCAGGTTTGGCGGTACCGGTAATGAGCGCAGCCGCTGGAACCATCCGGCCGTTTGAGGTGATGAAAAAAACCGTAGACACGAACAAGGCAAGAAATACGGGAGTAACTCCCAGGTGTGTTAGGATTCCGATCGGGATCACATTTAAGGTCATGAATACGGAGAAAACCCGGACCTTTCCGTATTTGTCCGTCAACCTACCCACCCAGGGAGAGGTAAACACCGTAAAAAAACCCCCGGCCATGTAAATATAGGTCAATTCCAATTCCGAAAAACCCACGTTGGATACCATAAAGGGACTCAAAAAAGGAATGATCATAAACTGGCCCAACATCATCAGCACGGTCAGAGAAATGGCGCGCATCTGATTGGCGTTGCCAGTAACCCTGCGAATCACTTGCTGGGGATTTGGCCGGCCTTCGCCTTGCTGCAACAGGTGGGCCGTGATGCTGGGTACGTACCGGTAAATCAACCAAAGTATCCCCACTGCCAATACCGCCAGAAAGAAAAATGGAGCGTGCCAGCTGGAAAGGCTGGCAATAAAAAGGCCAAAGGGAACTCCAAAAACGGATGCAACGGAAAAAGCCCCCATCACCAGTCCCATGGCCCTTCCCCGCCTACCGTCTGGAACCGCATCCCCGATCACGGCAAAAATCAATGCTGACGTAAGCCCACCAAACAATCCGGAAACAATTCGCGCGGCGAGTAGAAATCCATAATTGGGTGAAAGCGCGCAAGCCAGCGTCCCCATCAGAAAACCCACGAACACCCAGAGAAAAATACTTCGCCGATCGTACTTGTCCAAAATAAAGGCCCCAATGAAGCTACTGATGCCAGCGCTGAACGTATAGGAGGATACCAATAGGCCAAACTGCTGTGGAGAGATGGCAAAGACCCGCATAAGTTGGGGGCCCAGGGGCATCATGATCATAAAATCGACGATGTGGGTAAAATTGACCGCTGCCAGCGTCCATAGTAAAAGCCGCTCTTTTTTCATGCATTTAAGATACTTCCACTATAAACCCAGCCATGCCGGCAAAAGTTCTACCCCTTTTCCTGAGGACAGGACTGGGTTCCGGTTCTTTCCAGTCCAGGATAGCCTCCTTCTTTCAGCTAAGGGGTGAAACCTGCCGGGAATGAATGGAACCAAATGCCGAAAAACCTTCGTTTAAGGGGTATGGGTTAACCAGGAAAACAAATATTTCAGGTCGCTTCCCGCATTCCTTTCAATAAATCTCACTACCTTTAACCGGAATAAACGAAACGACTGCAAGAAACAGCTGTTGGATCGCGAAAAAAAGAGTTTTTCCGCACAGGCGAATTTTCCTTTTAAGCTGCCTCAGGATGGGGTAAAGGTGCAGGTCCCGCGGCTGGAAAAGGGTATCCATTGCCACCCGAAGGTACCAATTGCCACTCATTTCTCCACAAAAATTAATCAACCATTCAATTTAAGACCATTTTCGGTCATTCGAAACATACGATTACATGACATTTAAAGAATTACATTTAATAGAACCCTTACTGAAAGCGCTTCAGGAAAAAAATTATGTTGAGCCGACAGCCATCCAAAAAAAAGCCATTCCGCAGGTATTGGCCAAAAGAGACATTCTGGGTAGTGCGCAGACAGGTACCGGCAAAACCGCAGCTTTTGCCTTGCCAATCATTCAGCTCCTTCATACCGATTCTTCGGAAGAGAAAGGCCGCGTCCGTATCAAATCACTCATCGTTACCCCTACGCGGGAACTGGCCATACAAATCCACGAAAACCTTGAGTTTTATGGGAAATATACCCGACTAAAGCATGCGGTTATTTTCGGGGGTGTAAAACAAGGATCGCAGGTAAGCGCCCTGAACCGGGGCGTAGACGTGCTGGTCGCCACGCCTGGAAGGCTTCTGGACCTGATCAATCAAGGGTACATCAAACTGGATCAAATCAAGATTTTTGTTCTGGACGAAGCCGACCGCATGTTGGACATGGGCTTTATCAATGATATCAAAAAGCTGCTGAAATTGCTGCCTTCGAAAAGACAATCCCTCTTTTTCTCGGCCACCATGCCCGACAATATCGTAGGCCTCGCCAATGAAATACTAACCGATCCAATCAAAATTGAGGTGAGTCCCGTCTCTTCGGCCGCCGAAACCCTGCAACAAAAGGTATATTATACCAACAAGTCCACCAAAAAAGACTTGCTTTTCCATATTCTGAAAGACAAAAAAATTGACCAGGTCCTCCTTTTCTCACGAACCAAACACGGGGCGGATAAAATAACGAAAAACCTAAAAGGGGCCGGCATAGAGGCGGCTGCCATTCACGGCAATAAAGCGCAAAACCACCGGCAAAAAGTGCTCAACCAATTCAAAGATGGGTCCATTCGCGTACTCGTGGCCACCGACATTGCCGCACGGGGCATCGATATCGACAAGCTCCAGTACGTTATCAATTACGATATTCCCGAAGATCCGGAAACCTATGTTCACCGGATCGGGAGATCTGGAAGAGCCGGGGAATCCGGTACAGCCATTTCCCTGTGCGAGCCGGAAGAAAACGGAGACGTACGCGCCATTGAAAACCTAATCCGGCAGAAAATTGATGTGGCAGACAACAATCCTTTTCCCCAAACCGACAAACCCATGACGGCCCAGGAAAAGAAAGAACACAACAAGGAAAAGCAACGAAAGAAGCAAGCCTTCTTTGCAAACCGCAAAAACTCCAGATCCCGATAGAAAAGAAATGAGCTGCTTACAGGTAACGGATTACCTGGTGCGCCCGTTTTACCACCAATGCTTCCTGTTCCTGTTGAATACGCTTCCGCTGTTCCTCGGAAGAACTTTCCAAAAGCTGTAGGTTTACCTGCCAAACATCGTTCCTCCAAGAACTGATGAGCTTCGAAAGCAACCACTCGTCCAGCCGGCCCATAAGCACATCCAACGCTTCCATGGACCAGGAGGAAGGATTAACGATGCTTTCCTGGACCGTGTCAACCGTCCGGGCAATGATCTCGTTTACCCATTCATGGTCAGCGCGTAGTAATTCCTTCTCTTTTTCAGGCAATTGCGCCCAACCCTCCCTCAGGCAATCGTAAAGCGCCAGGGGTAGGTCGTAGTTGATATGCGCATTTACCCCTAGTAACAAATGCTGGGTGACGTTGATTTCGGAGCGCAAACAGGCGTCGTGAACCTGCCGCCACACCAGCGGCGAGCGCTCAGGATCCCGATCGTAGCAGTCCAGGGCATCGAAATAATATTCTGAAAACCGAAGCAACAAGCTGGAAACCCAGTTGGCATTGGCAAACTGCCCTTTGTCAATGGCTTCGTGCATGGCCTGACTCATCAACGCATAACAGCCAAGGAAAACGTGCCGTTGGTCACCGACACCTTTCCAGCCATTCACGCGTTCGTTCATGCGTTGCAATAAGGACGAGACTTCTTTCATGGATACCTGATAACTAGGGATACGAATGTTCCAGAACAGGAGGCGAAATGCCGCCAGTTGTTCCTGTTTTGGATTTCCGTTGAGAAATTTCAAAGTAAAATACCAAATTTGCTCAATAATTAATAAATACAAAGCAGGTAAAAAAAATTGACGAAAACTTACCGGGAAAAAAATTGCTCAGGCGGACCGTCAAAACTAAAGGTTCCATGCTCCATTACCAGAACCCGCTGGGCCATGCGGCCGATTTCCGAAGCATCGTGACTCACCAGTAGCGTGGTCAGCCCGTACGCCTGGTGAAACCGCATCAGGTATTCTTGCAAATTTCCGCGCATCTTCATGTCCAGGGCCGAAAAGGGTTCGTCCAACAACAGCAACCCGGGCTTGCGCACCATTGCCCGGGCCAGGGCTACCCTTTGCTTCTGCCCACCCGAAAGCGTGATCGGTTTTTTATCGGCCAGATTCGCTAGCTCCACTTGCTCCAGCAGCTCATCGACAATCGCTGCCTGCTGCCCCTTTTCCAAGGCAAACTCCAGATTTTGCCGGACGGTCATGTTTGGAAAAAGCGAATGCTCCTGAAATACCATGCCTATATTTCGTTTGTTGGGTCTCAGGTTTATTTGTTGCTCGCTGGAAAACCATACCTCACCAGCTACTTTCAATTGGCCTGCTTCCGGTTTCATCAATCCCGAAATCATACGCAATACACTCGACTTTCCCACGCCCGAGGGGCCGTACAGCCCCACAAATGCTCCTTTTTCGAGGTGACAGGAAACCCGCAGGGTAAGTCTACCCTCCGGACCAAACAGGGATTTTTCCAGGTGCATATCAATCATAGGACAACATGCTGTTTTTGTCGTGATTGATCCAATAAGTGCCTAGCAAAACCAGAAACGAAAATCCGATCAGTAGCAAACTGTAGGTGTTGGCCTGAGCGTAGTTCATCGCTTCCACCTCGTTGTAAATGGCGACCGAAATCACCCGCGTTTCCTGAGGAATATTTCCCCCTACCATTAGTACTACCCCGAACTCTCCGACCGTATGCGCAAAGGACAATACAGCAGCCGTAAGCAAGGCACTTTTCATGTTGGGGAGCATCACACGTGTCAGGGTTACCCACCGCCCCTTTCCCAGGGTTTGTGTGGTATCAATCCAGGCCCTGGGAATGCCGGCAAATCCCGAACGCAAGGGCTGCACCATAAAGGGAAGGCTGTAAATCACCGAGGCGAGAACAAGGCCTGGAAAGGTGAATACCAGGCGAAGGTCCAGGTAGCGATCCAGAAAACTTCCCAGGGAGTTTTCCGGACTCAGAAAAACCAGGAGATAAAAGCCCAAAACCGTTGGAGGTAACACCAGCGGTAAACTGACCACGGCTTCCACGGCGTACTTGATCCGAAGCCTGCTATAGGCAAGCCAATAGGCCAGAGGAATCCCGATCAAAAACAATAACAAGGTGGTGAACAGGGCGAGCCGGAGGGTTAGAACAAAAGGGCCAAAATCCATCAATCGGTGGGTTGAGAAAAACCAAACTCTCGAAAAATGGCAATGGCCTTTTCGGTCTGTAAATAGGCCATAAACGCAGCCGCGATGTCGCTATCCGCCCCATAGCGGGTGATAACTGCCCCCTGAATCAATGGGGAATGGCTTTCCTCCGGAATCAGGTAGTGTGACCTGTTGAATTTTTTCATAGCAGGAGCAACTGCCAGAGATAAGGCGATCAGCCCCAAATCAGCAGCGCCCGAAGACGCAAACTGAGCGGCCTGGGAAATGTTTTCACCCAAAACCATTTTATCTCGAAGGTCGCCGTACAACTGATAGTAGGTAAGGGTTTCCACCGCGCGTTTGCCGTAGGGTGCGTGATCGGGGTTGGCAATGGCAATCTTCTTTACCCAGTCTTGCTTAAATGCATCCATACCCAATCGGTCCAGATCCCGCCGCTTGCTCCATAGTACCAACCTGCCCACCCCATACCGGTAAATTGCGGAAGCGGCAAAACCATTCTCAGCCAATAATTCGGGGTACCGGATATCCGCCGACATGTATAGATGAAACGGAGCTCCGTTGGAAACCTGCTCGTATAATTTGCCCGAAGAGCCATAAATGGGTTCAATGGATGCGGAATGTTCGCTCGAATACGCGGCTATAAGGGAGTCAAGCGCAAACTTCAGATCAGAGGCTGCAGCCACCAGGATGGGTTTCTCCCGCTGCGCCCAGGATTGGGACATCCCTGAGAGGCTAAAAACAACAACAAAAAGGGCTACTTTTCCGGATTTCATTCCTTTGCTATTTTCACTTCGATATCGGTAACCTCTCGCACCCACCTCGCCTGTCGCTTGTCCTGCGGGACCACCAGGCGAAAGGGGCCTACACCCGGCCCAAGAGGTTCTCCATTGGATAGAAACGCCAGCAACACGACCTGATCGGTGAGTGCTGGATCAATTTCCGCCAAAGAAAAAACGACCCGGTACCCATCCCGGGCACGGACGACCAGGTACTGAGCCATATTCTGCCCCCGAAGCGCCTCACCCAAGGGCGCCCCTGCCTCTTTGAGCACAGCGGATAAATTCACCCCCTTGTACCGGACCTTTTCTCCACCCTTGCCCAATACCTCTACTTCCCGAACGCCCGTCTGCCTCACTGCATCCATGGTCAACTCGATCGGTTGGGGCAAAAGACCATGCAAACGAAGGGATGGATGATCAGACTTCTGGGCCAATGCTGGCCTGAAAGCGCTCAAAAATACACAGAGTAAAAAACAGAGGGGAGCAAAACGAGGCTTCATCGAATACAGTACGAGTAACAAGGATCGATATATGCATAAATATATATCGAAATTTGCCTAAAAGCAAAAAATCACCTGCCGGATGCCGGGCCGATATTTTTCCATTTTGGAAGATCGACCCGCGGTTCAGAGGGAATCCACCCACCCGGACTCCTCCCTGCTGATTTTCTTCAACTTTTCGGAGAGGGCTTTAAACCGTCGGATAAGTAGGAGGGCATGGTCGGTAAGTTCTGCTCCACCGCCTTTTTCGCCCCCTTTCTTTAGGCGTACGAAGGGCTCGCTCCCCCGGCTGTTCAGGTCATTGACCATGTCCCAAGCCTTTTTATAGGACATGCCCATTTGCCTGGCTGCTTTGGAAAGCGAGCCCTCCGATTGGATGCGTTCGAGTAATTCTACCCGGCCCGGTCCGAAAAATTTCTCTCCTCCAATGGTAATCCAGCACCTGAGCCTGATTTCCTTCGTCATCGCATTTTCGTATTGGTCTTGACCAATATACGGATAATTTACCAGCTTCGGGCACCTCTTCCACCCGAATACCCTCCCGGTCGCTGCTCCTGGTCTGGCAAATCGGACTTTTTGAAGTTACCGATAATATAGGTAAAAGAGATCATGCCGTACCGGGTGAGTACGTTTGAGAAAGTATCGGTAACCGCCACATCGGAAATACTTCTGGAGATGCTATTGTTTTGTTTCAATAGGTCAAAGACATACACTTTTAACTCTCCCTTATTGTTTTTAAGAAATCGGTAGCCTGCTTCGATGTTCCATAACCAAACGGACTGGTCCAGCCCTTCTGAAAGGCCTCGGTACAACATGTTGTTGACGTTATTGGCGATAAAGGTCTTTCCGTCATTCGGGGAGTAATAAAACCGGAGGTTACTGCTTTGAATGTAATAGTTATTGTCCAGATTGCTTTGCAAGCTGCTGTTCACAATGGTATAAGTACCGGTAGTGGACAGGGTGAAATCCACATCCTTGCTGATATTACTGGCAAATGTGACGCCTTGCCGAATGTCGATATTCTCGTTGGTATTGGTCTGTCCGTTGATAATTCCCGGCGTACGTCCGTAGCTAAGACCTGGATTCAGGTTCACCTTGGTCTTCCATTTCGGGATGCTGGTGCCGTAGCTTAGGAATAGCCGGGCATTCATTTGCCCGTTTAGATTGACCGGGCTGGTGATTTGCCCGCCCCGCCTGAGCAGGACCTCGTTATTGATCAGGGTATCCTGAGGAGCTACGAAGGTACTCGTGCCGATAAAATTGCTGTTGAAATTCGTGAACAAAAACGCAAAAAACGTTTTATTCGTCTCCATATTAAACCGAGACATGTTCACGAACATGGAGTGATTGTAGCTTTGTCCAAGGGAAGGGTTGCCCACCGAAAGGTTCAACGGATTGCTGTTGTTGATCACGTTTTGCAGCTGGTTGACACTGGGCTCATCGGTACGGGTACGGTAACGAAACCGATAGCTGGTACCTCCCTCGGTACGGTAATTCATGGTAACCGTAGGCATGAGGTTTTTAAAATCCCGATAAAAGGTGCCCACCGTTGGAAACTCACTCTGATTGTCCAATACTGCATACTGGTAGTCCAGGTTCATGTTGATATTCAGTCCCTTGTTGTTGTACCGATATCCCAATCCAGCTCGTTGGGTAAGGAATTTATTGTCAAATTCGTTACTCAAAGCCGTGTCCAGGACCATTATGCCCTGCTCGTTGGCTAACTGAAAGGTTTTTTGATCGGCAGCGCTTTTGTTATTACCGATCTGATAGGAAAGGGTCGCGACGGATCGCTCACTAATGGGTTCGGTGTAGGTGAAATTTGTCCGGTAGTTGAAGCCATCCGAAAGTGCGGTGGTTTCCTGAACCAGCGTATCGAATGCATTTCGCACATAGTCCTTATTGGACGAAATCAGGTCGGTCAGTTGGTCCCGTTGATTCCAGGAAGTAAATAAATCAGCAGAAAACGTTCTGCCCACTTTGTCAAACTTATACCGATAGGTTAGGTTGTTGGAAATGGAGTAGCCCTGAGTTTCGTTTTCCGTTAGATTTCGCGTATCGCTCAGGGAGTCCAGGGACTGGTCCAGATTCAAACCTTCCAGGTTGCTGTACCGAAAATTGTCCTGAAAATTGATGCTGGGGCTGATGATCAACGCATTCTTTTCGTTGATATCGTACTCCATCCGCGCATTCATCCGATGGTTGTTATTGGTAATTGTACTGATCTGACTTTCCTGATACACTTGCCGTTGGTCCTCGGTGATGACGGTTTCCCGATTGGTATTTTCAAAGACGGTATTGTCGGTGGCATTAAAAAAGTAGCTTCCGGTAAAATTAATCTTCTCGCCCCACTTGTCGCTGTAATTTACGCCCAGGGAATTGGTCGTGATAATCCCGTTATTCGCAGGCACGCCAAAACTATTGCCTCCTCCACCGGGACCGCCTCTTCGACCGCCCCTGCGTCCGCCACCCCCCAGGCCTCCACTTACCCCGAGTAGATCGTCAGAGGCAAAGTTTTGCTGATTGACATTGTTTGACATGCCGATGATGGAGATTCGTCGGTTTCCGTTAAAAAAATTGATGTTTCCCCCCACCGAATAGGTATTATCCGTACCATAGCCTCCGTACACCCGGCCGAAATAGCTATTCCGCATATTGCCTTTGGTAATGATATTGATAGTCTTCGCATAATTCCCATCGTCCAGGCCGGTAAGGCGGGATTGATCGGAGCGCTGATCCAGAACCTCCACGCTGGAAATGGCATCTGCCGGTAAATTCCTGAGGGCGATAGAGGGATCACTTCCGAAGAACTCTCTTCCGTCTACCAGTATTTTCTGAACTTGTTCGCCTTGTGCCTGCACCTGTCCATTTTCTATGGTGACGCCCGGTAACTTACCAATAAGATCCTCCGCCATGGCATTTTCCTTCGTTTTGAACGCACTCGCATTGAAAACTGCCGTATCTCCTTTCATTTCGCCCACGCTGGTTTGGCCTTCAATCACGACTTCTCCCAGGAGCTGACTGTCCTCCCGGATGGCGATCACACCCAAATCAAGGGGCATGCCTCGGGAAAATTCCCGGGTCACTTTCTCAAAGCCTACATAAGATACTTCCAATTTGAATACCGGCAAACGCGGGTAGGGGATACTGAAATTTCCATCAGGACCGGTAGTGGTGGAATTGATCAGGCTATCGCCCTGCGTTCTAAGCACCACATTGGCGCCAATCATGGGGTCCTGGCTGGCCTGCTCGACAATCTTGCCGCGTATCTGTGGGGGACTGGGTCGATCCTGCCGGGCCTGAAGGGTACTTCCCATCAAGGAGATGGCCAGGAAAAAGAAAATAAGCGTAAAAATCCTCATCGTGTTCGTTTGTTAACTTGTGTGAGGATTAGACTGCAAAAGTGCATTCCGGTTTAACGGCAGGGAAAAAAAAGTATAAAGGGAAAAATTCAGGATTCAATGGCGGATAACCGGGACGAATGCGATCCCGTACCGAAACTTAGCTCTCTACGGAAACAATTTCCCGGTAATTGATACCCATATGACTGTTGTTATAAACGGCCTTCCCATCTCGAATGACAATCACCTGGGGAGAAGCATGGGCTACCGCAAACTCCTCTGCAATGGCGTTGGAAATTTCTCTATGCGCAATCAAATCCAGAAAATAGGGGGACAAACGCTCGCTGTCTTCTGCTTTCCAACTGCGTTCCATTCTGTTCCAGGCCATGCTACTGATCGAGCATCGGGTGGAATGTTTGAAAATCACCACCGGTTTCTCCTTGCTTTCTTCCTTTAATTGCTCTATTTGAGATAAACTCGCTAATTTTTTCCAGCTCATATACCGTGATTTGTTTCGAATTTTATAACCGATTTTGCTGGCTTTAAAGTTCAACCGCTGCACAAAATTTTGGAATAGTCCTATATTTGTGCCGGCTACGTAATTTTTTATTACCTGAGGTCAACCGATTTATTCAATTTCTGCGTTCTACTGCCATGAGCTGTCACCGAAACCGTTACTTTCTTTTTTTGATGCTGCTGCTTTCAGGAGTAGCCTGCCGCAGCCTTCAGGTAGACAATCCGGCGCCCCCTCCTCCGCTTCCCGAGGCCACCGCGAGGATAAACCTTCAGCTTCACATTCCTCTCGGATCCATTGCCAATCGGATCAATCGCGAGTTGAACCAGGAGCTGATGGACGAAAAGGACCTTTCGTTGGGAAACGGACTGGTAGCCGATGTCCACCTCGAAAAAACCGGAAACCTGTCTCTGTTTGCGACCGAACAAGGGAAGCTTCAATTGGGCATGCCCTTGACAGCCGATGGAACCCTCCGGCTCGAAAAGCGCATCTTCGGTCAGCGCATCGCGACGGCCCTGCCTTTCGAACAGGCATTGTCTCCTGAGATTGATTTTCTTCCCGTGTTACAAAAAGATTGGAGTTTTGATATCCAGGATCTGGAAATTCGCTCATTCGGAAAACCGCTTTCTTTAGATGTGCTGGGACTACAATTCGATTTTGAACCCTTGGTCAAGCGTCAGATGGTCGCCATCATGGAAAATCAATTACGAAGCGGCGCGCTGGCCGCCTTGGATTTTCGACGCCTCGCGGAAACCTTTTGGGATAGCTTCGGAAAGCCCCGCTACATTGCCAACGGACTGTCGGGAAACTACGTGTTTCCTCGTCCCGAGCGCTTGCGTATGCACCAGGAACTCACCCCGGACCAGGAACTTCAACTGGGTATCGGCCTTACCGCAGAAATGGTCAGCCAGAAAGACCGACCGCTGGCAACCGAGCTGTCGCCGCTCCCAGCACTGACTCTGGGCCAGGTACAGGGCAACGACCTGGAAATTACCCTGCCAATATCGCTGAGCTTCGATGAGATTGCCAGGCAGCTGAATGAATCCCTGGCAGACAGCAGCATCGCTTTGAACAGCAAAACCCGTATGCGGCCCGGAACAATCTCCGTGGGACACCTTGGAGAGCGTCTTTTGTTTTCCATGGATTTCGTTGGCTTGCGGGAAGGTAAGAAAGACCTGAACGGGCTATTTTACCTGGCAGGTAAACCCGTTTTTGATGCGCAAAAGCAACGCATTCTCTTTACAAACATCGAATTTAAGGTGAAAACCAAAAATATGTTAACCAATACCGTTAACTGGTCCAAACGGAGAAAAATACGTAAAAATCTGGAAAAGCGGGCCATTTTTCCCATGCAGCAGTACCTGAAGGAGGCAGAAACGCTACTGGCTCAATTCGGGGAATGGCAAATTCCTGTAGCCCGGGTACGGCTGCAAGATCCCCAAATCGGTATTTCTGGAATTTATCCTACCCGTAGCGATTTGGTGATTCATGTTCGCGCGAGTGGACAGCTGGACGCACAGTTTCTTGACTAACTCAGCCCATCAATTCTCCGTAGCTCCGAATGCCCTTTACTGCCGCCAGTTTCAATAGTTTGATCAGCAATTGAGCCGTTAAAAAAGCGTCCCCGGCAGCTGTATGCCGGTCATCCAGCCCAATTCCGTATCGTTCGCAAAGCCGATCCAGTGAATAATCGCGACCGGAGATGGCCCGGGGATCGTAATACCTGCCTAGGTCCAGGCGGACGGCCAGATCGTAGGTGTCAAGCCCGGGATTTTTTATTTTCCCCAAGCCCAGGGATCTGCCCGCTTTTTCAAGCATAGCCAGGTCAAAACCGAGGTGGTGACCCACAAGAACCTTGTTGGCGGCATCTTCAAGAAATGACCGAACCAATACCTCCCGGCTTACGAAAGGACGTTCCTGTACGAGGCCATGAACTTTAATCGCCTCCCGGTTCCGAAACTTGGGTTTGAGGTAAAATTCCCTGGAAGTAGCAATCCGGATTCGGTTGTGGACTACCTGGACGGCCCCGTAGGAAAGAATCTGGTCCTTTTTGGTATCCAAACCGGTTGTTTCCGTATCCAACACCAAAAATGCCACTTCAGACAGGGGCTTGCTCTTTGCAATTTTTCGTTCCAGCGATTTCTCGTAGGTCCGGATATACTCCGGCTTAGGCAGGGGGGAGGAACCAAACAGCGCTTTCCAATTCATATCAGCTGCCAAAATAATCCAGTTGAAAGCGAACCTTCAATATTTTCTGGATTTCATCGATGGGAAAAAACGCGTTTTTCAACAATTGCCGCTGCAATTTTCCCAGACGGTCCGGTAGAATAAACCGTCCGGAAGATTCGGAGGCCAACCCTTCCAGAGCCCGGATACGCATAAAAATCTCGTACGCTTTCCCTGCATCGCGAAACAGGGATGCCTGATTGGGCTCCAGTTCGGCCAGTTTTTCGTACCGTTTGAAGGTGTTGTTGATGCCCACTACCCGGTGGCTTAGCGCCAACACCCGGGCAGCATCAGCCAAAGGCATCATCGCCCGTAGTTTGATATCGAATTTCTCGGCATGTTTGCCCGACTTCTCTACCAGAAAATTCCTGAAAAAACCCAGGGGCGGCGGATTTAGCAAGGCATTCTTTGCCAAAAAATTGAGAAAAACCTTCCCTTGTTCGATTTCCTCGTATACGTGTTGGGTCAATGCATCCGCCAGCGCCTGTTTGCCAGCAGCGGAACGAAAATCAAAAAAAATGCTGGCCATCATCAGGGATTGCGGATCGGGCTCGCGTATCCACTCGCTAAAATACCGTTTCCATTGGGCGAGCGGCTGACACCATTGCGGGTTCGTGGCCATCATTTCCGCGGGGCAGGAATGGAAGCCACAAGAAAACAGCACCTCCATCACCTCGCGCGCCAGAAGTTGCATAAACGTTTCCGCCTGTTCCCGCAGCTGTTCGGGCACGTCCTGGTAAACCAAAGCATTGTCCAGATCCGTTCTTAGGAGTTGTTCGCCCCTGCCTTCGGAACCCAATACCAAAAAGGAGAATTCCAGGTCCCGAACTTCTGGAAATCCCGGCTCCAGTTTGATTTTGGCGATTTCGATGGCTTTTCAAATGATCGTATCGTTGATTTCTGTCAGAATTCCGGCGATAAAATCGATTGCCAATTCGTTATCCAGGTAGTAGCGGAGCATTTCTTCCGCCTGGTTTCTGAGCTTGGCCAAGTCGTGCACGTCCCTGCTTTCCTGTAAGGCTTTGATCAACACGGCGGGACTATTTCCCTGGGATAGCAGTATGTCGTGGTCTGATATAATTCCCTGTACCGCAGAATCCGGGCTTCCGTCCTCGGTAAATACCAAATGGTGCAGGCGGTGTTTGATCATGGTGAGGTACACCTGGGAAAATTCCAGGTCCCTTTTGGCAGTAATCACGGGATGGCTCATGATCTGCTCTACCGGCGTTTCGTAGGACAGCCCCCTGGCGATGAGGCGATTTCTAAGGTCCTTGTCCGTAATGATTCCCCGGGGGTGCCGGTCTTGGTCTACTACCAATATGGAGCCTACTTTGGCCCGGGCCATTTCTGCCACCGCCGCCGCAACCGTCGATTCCAACGGACAATGAATCACCGGCTCGGAGTAGCGAATGGTCCGTTGCCCGGAAAACAACATCAGCCCATTTTCGTTTCGCTTCGTTCCGAAAAGTGCCTTGACTTTCTGTTCCTGCGACAGACCGGTACGTACCACCACCTGACCGGCAGCAAACCCTGCAGCAAAGTAAAGGCTGACCTGACTGTTTTCGTTTAGGATGGTTTCAAAAACCCCAACCGGTACCGCGATCACCAAACTGGGTTCATTGGCTCTTGCATTAAGTATATAGGGCCGTTTTCCCAGTAGTGCCAACACACCAAAGACGTCGCCTTCGTCGCAGAATTCCACGGTCTCTTCCATTTCTTCCCCCTGGTCCGTCAATTTGATCGCCCCCTCCTTGACCACAAAAAAATAACTCTTGGCGGGATCACCTTTTTGAAACAGCAACTCATCCGTTTCAAAGTACAGCACATCCACCTCTCGGGCGACCTGCCCGAGCAATTCTTCCGAAAGAAAACTAAAAGGCGGGTAATTCTTTAGGAAATCGATGATCCGGTTGACGATGACATTGGCCATGAAACGGGTTGCTAAGAAGTAGAGGAAGGCGCACGGATTGTTCCGTGCACAGAATCAACGACGAGTGTCAGAAATGAAAATGAATTTACTCAATTCGACCTTCGATGATCCGATCGACTACTTCCGGATCCAAGAGGGTAGAGGTATCTCCCAGGTTGTCCATACTGCCTTCGGCTACTTTTCTAAGGATACGCCGCATGATTTTGCCCGAGCGGGTTTTGGGAAGACCCGGAACGATCTGAATTTTATCTGGTTTTGCGATGGGCCCGATAATTTTTGTCACCGTGTCCTTGATTTCGTTCACCAAATTTTGCTCCGTACGGTTCGTCATATCACAGATTACGTAGGCATAGATTCCCTGTCCTTTGACCTGATGGGGATAGCCTACCACTGCGGACTCGACTACCAATGGGTGTTCATTTATTGCATTTTCTACTTCAGCGGTACCCATTCGGTGACCGGAAACGTTGATCACATCATCGACCCTACCGAGTATGCGGTAGTACCCGTCGTGATCTCGTTTTACCCCGTCCCCGGTAAAATACATGCCTTTATACGCCGAAAAATAGGTTTGCTTGCACCGTTCGTGATCTCCATACGTCGTGCGAATCATTCCGGGCCAGGGAAATTTCACGCAGAGATTTCCCTCCACCGAATTTCCGGTCAGTTCTTTTCCTTCAGGATCCATGATTGCCAGTTGTATCCCCGGAAGGGGCAAGGTGGCGTACGCGGGCTTTGTGGGAGTTATCCCGGCCAAAGGGGACACCATGATGCCTCCGGTTTCGGTCTGCCACCAGGTATCCACTATCGGGCACTTGGTTTTTCCAATATGGGTATGGTACCAGTGCCAAGCCTCCTCGTTGATGGGTTCTCCGACGGAGCCAAGTACTTTCAATGATTCCAGCGAGTAAGGAGCAATGGGCTCCGTACCGTAGGCCTGCAGCGCACGAATGGCAGTTGGTGCGGTATAAAATTGATTGACCTTGTATTTATCAACGATGGCCCAAAACCGTCCGGCATCCGGATACGTGGGGACGCCCTCAAACATGATGGAAGTAGCTCCGGACAACAAGGGTCCGTAAACAATGTACGAATGGCCGGTAATCCATCCAATATCGGCCGTACACCAGTAGACATCTCCCGGATTGTATTGGAAAACGTTTTCAAACGTATACTTGGCATAGACCATGTAGCCACCGCAGGTATGTACCACCCCCTTGGGCTTGCCGGTGGAGCCGGAAGTATACAGGATAAACAGGGTGTCCTCGCTGTCGGTTTCCACGGCCTGGTGCTCGGTAGACACACCGGCAATGGCTTCGTGCCACCAAAAGTCCCGGCCCTCCTTCATGGTGACCTCCTGCCGGGTACGTTGGTAAACGATCACCGTCTCTACGGAAGCGGTATTTTCCAAGGCTTCGTCGACTACCGCTTTCACTGGAATTTTTCTCTTGCCCCGAAAATTACCATCCGAGGTAAGGACTACTTTTGCCTCGCAGTCATTGATCCGGTCGGAAAGCGCATTGCTGGAAAATCCTGCAAACACCACGGAGTGAATGGCTCCCACCCGGGCACAGGCCAGCATGGCCACTGCCGCCTCAGGCACCATGGGCATGTAAATGATTACCTTATCGCCTTTTTGCACGCCTTTTTCATGGAGTACGTTCGAAAACCGGCATACTTCTGCATGCAGTTGCCGGTAGGTAAGCGTCCGGCCTTCTTCACCCGGTTCGTTGGGCTCCCAGACTATGGCCGGGCGATCGCCAATTGTATACAGGTGCCTTTCCAGGATGTTTTCCGTGATATTTAATTTCCCATTCAGGAACCATTTCACATCCGGTCCCTCAAAATTCCAGTCCACTACTTTGTCCCAGCGTTTTCTCCAATGAAACGAATCCGCTACTCGGGCCCAGAAGTTTTCCGGATCCGCTACGCTTTTCTGGTATTCGTGAAAATAGCCGCTCAAGGTATGAATTCTATCACTCATCGTCTGATATTTTAGGTTTTGATTATGCTATAAACTTATGGTAATGCAATCATTTTTTCTTCCAATAGCCCCGGTATGGATCATCAAGATCAATGATCATGGGCCTTTCCTGCTCCCCTTGGAACACGAATATCCTGAATCATCTCCTGCACATCTTCTGGGGGCGGCGCGGTAAATTTGGACACCAGAAAACAGGACACAAAATTTATCAGCATCCCAACCGTGCCGATGCCCTCCGGAGAAATGCCAAACCACCAGTTTTCCGGCACATTGGCTTCCGGACTAATAAACTTGAAATACACGATGTACGCCATGGTAAAGATCAAACCGGTCACCATTCCCGCGATGGCGCCTTCCTTGTTCATTCGGGTAGAGAAAATCCCCATGATAATCACCGGAAAAAACGAAGCGGCTGCCAGCCCAAAAGCAAACGCCACCACTTCTGCGACAAATCCGGGAGGATTGATGCCGAAATAGCCGGCAATTACCACCGCCACTGCAGCAGATAAGCGGGCGATGATCAATTCCGTTTTTTCCGTCATCTGAGGTACGAAGGTGCGGAAAAGATCCCGAGATACGGAGGTAGAAATAACCAGAAGCAGTCCTGCTGCCGTGGACAAGGCAGCAGCCATCCCGCCAGCAGCTACCAGGCCCACTACCCAATTGGGCAATTCGGCGATTTCCGGGGCTGCCAAAACCATGATGTCTTTGTCTACCGTGAGTTCATTGGTTTCCGGGTCGGCCAGGTATTGTACTACCCCGTCTTGATTCGCGTCATCCACGACGATAAGATTGGTCTTTTGCCAGTTTTCCACCCAGTCCGGCAATTGGTCCACCGGCTGTCCGGCTACCGTATCGATGGCATTATATATCCCAAAGGCCGCCACAGCTGGGGCCGTCGTGTAGAGAATGGCAATGAAAACCAAGGCGTAGCCTGCCGATAGCCGGGCGTCCTTTACTCGGGGTACAGTGAAAAACCGCACGATGACGTGCGGCAAGCCGGCCGTGCCCACCATTAGCGCAAGCGTAATCGCGAATATATCGGTCACCGACTTTCTGCCCGCCGTGTACTGGTGAAAACCCAAATCCACCAAAATGCCGTCCAATTTATCCAGCAGGTAGCTGCCGTCCTGCACCGTTCCTCCCAAGCCTAGCTGCGGTACGGGATTTCCCGTAAGTTGTATGGAAATAAAAATCGCGGGAACCATAAAGGCAAAAATCAACACGCAATATTGCGCGACCTGGGTATAGGTAATGCCTTTCATGCCACCCAATACCGCATAAAAAAACACGATGGTCATGCCGATAATCACGCCCTTTTCGATGTCGACCTCCAGGTACCTGGAAAATACGATGCCTACCCCCCGCATCTGCCCTGCAACATAGGTAAATGAGATGAACAAAGCACAAAACACGGCCACCACACGGGCTTTGTTGCTGTAATACCGATCACCTACAAAGTCGGGAACCGTGAATTTCCCAAATTTCCGCAGGTAGGGAGCCAGCAAAAGGGCCAACAAAACGTAACCCCCGGTCCAGCCCATTAAGTACACCGAACCGTCGTAACCCGAGAAGGCAATGATGCCCGCCATCGAAATAAAGGATGCCGCCGACATCCAGTCGGCCGCGGTGGCCATGCCATTGGCCAAGGGTGATACACCTCCTCCTGCGGTATAAAATTCTTTTGTAGAGCCTGCGCGGGTATAAATGGCAATGCCGATGTACAGGGCAAAAGACAGGCCTACCAAAATGTAGGTCCAGGTTAAAATATCCATAGCTGGGATCGTAGGTTTACAGGGTTATTTTTCGTTGACATCAAATTCTTCGTCCAATTTGTTCATGCGGTATACATAAACGAAAATTATAATTACAAAGGTAAATATGGAACCCTGCTGGGCAAACCAAAACCCCAGTTTGTAGCCACCCATCCGTACGGCATTCAAGGGCTCGGCCAGAAGGATACCAAAACCAAAAGAAACGACAAACCAAATCGAAAGCAGTATCAGTACCGTTCGAATGTTGCGTTTCCAGTACTTTTTCATTTGTTCGTTGTGGGCAGGCATGTAGCGGTATGTTTGGTTTATTGTTAGAGAATAATCCTGAAAATATTCAAAAATTCCGTAACCAACAGCATGATTCGGGGAATCCCTGCAAATTATCCCAGATTCGGCGAAAGAACAAGATAATTGGTCTTCCCTTTACTATCGATGGGGGCTTCTCCCGAGTTTTGCTCGAATGGCCTGAACGGCCGCCTCCAGGCGGACGGTCGGCGTCCCGGATATTTTTACCCAGGAAACCCCCGAAGCCGCCAGCTCCCGTTCGTATTGTTCGAGGAAGTACTTTCGAAGGATCGGATCGGGATGTTCCCGTAACGGATCCTCCTGCCAGGGAATATCGATATCGGTGAGCAGGTACAGGTCATAGGCTCTTTCTTCGATTTGTTCCTGTATCCAGGGGTGGGTTTTCCCGTATTTGTAGTCACTCCAGATTCTGATGACCCGCAAATCGGTGTCGCAGAACAACAGCTCGTCTGCCTTAGCCACCTGCTGGTCTTCCGATGCCAGCTGGCCCCGGGCAATTTGCAACAGGTCTTCGTAGGTATAGGGCTGATGGAGCTGCTGTAGGTATTCCCGTGCATATTCCGGCACCCAAGGCGCTCTGAAATGGGCAGCAAGTGCGGCACTAAGCGAACTTTTGCCGGTAGATTCGGGACCAATGATTACCACTTTATCCATCGGTCGCTGCATATTTTCGGGCCGCCTGGATCCAGGCGATCAGGCCCAGCACCGCCAAAACCGTAAAAACCAAAAACTGAAACGAGGTCAATATCAGCCCCTTGTAAAAATACAACGGAACGGATACCAAATCGGTTAGGATCCATGCAATCCAGTTCTCCACTTTTTTTCGGGCCATGAGCCACATGCCTACAAAGGCAGTCGCCGTGGTAAACGAATCCCAATACGGTACGTCACTGTCGGTATAAAAACGCAACAGAATATATAGCAAGGTATAGGCCACCACGAACAAAGCCAGGGCTTCCAGTACTTCCCTTCCCTGCATCCAGGTCACGGGTACTGCCTTCTTTCCAGGCCTGGGGTGGGTCCAAACGTACCAGCCAAAAATAGACATGGAGAAATAATACGCGTTGATTCCCATGTCGGCGTACAAGCCCACCTTCAAGCATATCCAGACGTAGATAAGGGTGCTGATAATCCCCGTGGGAAACACCCGTATGTTTTCCCGCATGGAATAGTACACCGAGGCCAGACCGAAGAAAACGGCGGTCGCTTCCAGCCAACTCATTTCCTGCAGACCCTCCGTCAGTCCATTTGCGATGTATTGCCAGTTCACGGGGCGAAATTGGGATAAATACCTAACATAAAAAAGTCAGAAAGTCCGCATGGGTGCAGACTTTCTGATTTTAACGGACCGCAGGTCGTTTTACCCAATATTCTTCTTTTTCAACTGATCGATTATGTATTCGGACGTACGAATGGAGAGTGCCATGATGGTCCAGGTAGGATTTTTGTCTGCCTGGGATACAAAAGGACCGGCATCGACCACAAACAGGTTTTTGCATTCGTGGGCCTGGGAATAAGGATTCAACACGGACGTTTTGGGATCTTTCCCCATGCGGGTGGTACCTACCTCGTGGATGATTCTCCCTGGCGCAGCCAGACCGTACTGCGTTTCTGCCCCAGGCTTTTTACCCATCACCTGTGCCCCCATGGCATCAAAAATTTCTTCAAAGGTCTCCTGCATGTGCCGAGCTTGCCGAACTTCGTAGTCGGTCCATTTGTAATGGAAACGCAACACCGGAATCCCGTATTTATCCACGGTTTGCGGGTCTATCTCGCAGTAATTGTCGTATTGCGGTACGCTCTCTCCCCTACCGGCGATGCCAACCGTGGCTCCGTAAACACTGCGAATGTCTTTTTTCAATCCTTCTCCGTAGCCTCCATTCGGCCGGGGTTTTCCAAATTCGTCTTTGAGGTAGCTTCGCATGGAATCCATACCAAAGCCGAAACCATAATTCGGCATGCGCATGCCTCCACCAAATTCCAGGTGGTAGCCTCTGGGAAAGTCTAATTTTTTGTTATCCAGCCACCAGGGGGTGTACACGTGCATCGAGCCCACGCCATCTTCGTTGTATTTGTCCCTGCCCAAAAATTCCGGCATTAAGGCGGAGCGGCTCGCGCCCGTGGAATCGTGCAAATACCTCCCTAGGGTTCCACTGCTGTTGGAAATTCCATTGGGATGCTGAGTGGAGCTGGAGTTCATCATGATCCGGGCGGTCTCGCAGGCAGACGCACCCAAAACCACCACCCGCGCCTTTAGCTTGTACTCCTGCATGTCTACCTTGCTAACGTAGGAAATCCCGGTCGCCTCTCCTTTTTCATCGGTGGTTACCTTACGGACCATGGCGTAGGTATACAAATCCACCTTTCCCTTTTTGATGGCCGGTTTTACCAAAACCGTTCCGGCAGAAAAATCCCCGTATACCTGACAGGCGCGGTTGCATTGGGCACAGAAAAAACAGGCTCCGCGTTCGTTATTTACGGGACGCGTCAAGACAGAAATACGAGAGGGGATGACGGGCAGGTTGATCTTTTTACCTCCCTTCATGAATGCCAACTCGTGAAGTCGGGGCTTGGGCGGGGGAAGAAAAAACCCATCGGGCTCATTCCGAATTCCCTCTTTGGTACCAAAAACACCCACAATTTGGTCGACCCGGTCGTAATAAGGTTTTACATCTTCGTAGCCAATGGGCCAATCATCACCGAGCCCGTCTATACTTTTTCTCTTGAAATCATCCGGGCCGAAACGCAAGGAAATCCTACCCCAGTGATTCGTTCGACCCCCCACCATTCGCGAACGGAACCAATCAAATTGGGTACCATCCTTGCGGGTGTAGGGTTCTCCCTCTATTTCCCATCCACCGTAAGCGGCATCGAAATCGCCAAATGCACGCACCGTGTTTGCCCCCCGACGGGGAGACTCCCAGGGCCAACGGAGTTGGGTACGGTATTCTTCCAGCGCGGGATCAAAATCACTTCCCGCTTCCACCACGGCTACACTCAACCCCGACTCCGAAAGGATCTTACTGGCCATGCCTCCTCCCGCTCCGGAACCCACGATGATGACATCGTAGGTATCCATGGATGCTTTTATTTCAAAACTCATTGGTTATCGATTTGATGTTTGTGACTAATTGACTGCCTAAAATAGGAGATAATCCCTAAAGTTCCATCATTTCAATTCAGAATCATTTGTTGCTCCTCAGAAATCCGCTGGATCAACGGAAAAGCCTGACAGCTGAAAAGCTCTCTTTCTGCCGGATTGCGGGATTTGCCATTTCTGATGATAACTCCCGGGGGAAGGCAAGGGTTTTTGAATCGGAATATTTTATTTTGACCAAACATTTACTAATCTTATACTTTGAAAGAAAAAAAAGTACTAGCTGCCTCCGGCAGGCATTTCATCCAACTTGACAATACAAACCTAACAATGAAGAAAACGGAACGGCGAAGCCAGGGCTGGTTTGGGAAAACCGGCAAAGACGGCCTGATTTACAGGTCCTGGTTTAAAAAACAGGGGATTCCCACCCACGAACTGGGTGGAAAACCCATCATCGGCATTTGCAACACCTGGTCGGAATTAACGCCCTGTAATTCTCACTTCCGGGAACTGGCAGAGTTTGTCAAAAAAGGAGTGCTGGAAGCGGGAGGATATCCGGTAGAATTTCCGGTGATGTCGCTCGGGGAAACGCTCATGAAACCAACCGCCATGCTGTACCGCAACCTTGCCAGCATGGACACAGAAGAGTCGATCCGCGCCAATCCATTGGACGGCGTGGTGCTGCTCTGCGGCTGCGACAAAACCACCCCCTCCCTGGTGATGGGCGCTGCCAGCGTCAACCTACCCACCATCGTGGTATCGGGCGGACCCATGCTCACCGGCAGGTACCGGGGCACAGAAGTAAGCACCAGCGATATCTGGCGTTTTAGCGAAGAAGCCCGCTCGGGCAAAATGACTCAGGAAGACTTATATGTAGCGGAATCCGCGCTGTGTCGCAGCGATGGCCATTGTGGGGTCATGGGTACTGCCTCCACCATGGCTTGCATGGTGGAATCTCTTGGTCTCTCCCTGCCGGGCAATGCGGCGATTCCCGCACCGGATACCGGACGAAAAGTACTGGCGCATCTTTCCGGCATGGAAATCGTAAAGATGGTGGAAAACGATCTGAAACTTTCGGACATCCTTACCCGCGAAGCGTTTGAAAACGCAATCATGGTAAATGCGGCCATCGGTGGTTCCACGAATTTTGTGATCCACCTGCTAGCCATTGCGGGCAGAATGGGTATCCCGCTTACCCTGGAGGATTTTGATACCTTTTCATCCAACATACCACTGCTGGCAAACCTTCAGCCCTCAGGTAGCTACTTCATGGAGGATTTTTACTATGCCGGAGGGCTGCCGCCGGTCATACGGCAGCTAAAGGATCGATTGAATAACCAGGCCATCACCGTCACCGGGCAGGAAATCGGCAAAATCAACGAGCGTTTCGAAAACTATAACGACAAGGTAATTGCCTCGATCGATCGCCCCTTTAACGCGTTGTCCGGAATCGTGGTCCTCAAGGGAAACCTTTGCGAGACCGGAGCCATTATCAAGCCCTCAGCAGCCAGTCCGGAATTGATGAAGCATACGGGGAAGGCGGTGGTCTTTGAAGACATAGACGATTACAAAAACAAAATTGACGACCCCGACCTGGAAATAGACGAGCATTCCATCATGGTTCTGAAGAATGTGGGGCCCAAAGGCTACCCCGGAATGCCGGAAGTAGGAAATATGGGCTTGCCACCAAAAGTGCTGGCAAAAGGCATCAAGGACATGATTCGCATTTCGGACGGCCGAATGAGCGGCACCGGTTTCGGTACCGTGGTCCTACACGCCACACCCGAAGCCGCAGAAGGTGGCAACTTTGCCGTTGTAAAAACGGGTGATTTGATCGAATTGGATGTGGAACAGCGAAAACTGAACCTACTCGTTTCTGAGGAGGAGCTTGCGAAACGAAAAGCAGCCTGGCAAAAGCCCGCGGCAATGACCGAAAGGGGTTATGTCAGTCTGTATGTCAAACACGTGGAACAAGCCAATCTGGGGGCCGATCTGGATTTTCTAAAGGGAAATTCCGGAAGTGAAGTCACCAAAGATTCTCACTAAATCCCATGCATGCGTTCGGGAAGGACCCACCGGTCCTCCCAAACGCGTGCTTGATTCCAAACACACCATGAATACGCAAAACCAACCCGATCCGCAGGTGGCGCTGATCACCGGAGCAGGCACCGGCATCGGGTTCGAAATATGCCGCCTGCTTGCTTCCCGGAGAGTGTACGTGATGCTCAACGACCTGGATCCCCTACTCACCGAGAAAGCAACCCAAACGATCAACGCATCCCACCCAGGCTTTTGCAAAGGATGCCCGGGAGATGCGGGAGACACCGGTTTTATTAGCCAAATGGTCCGGGAAACGGTAAAAGCATTTGGTTCCCTGGACCTGGTTGTGGCCAACGCAGGCATCACCTTATTCGGAGAATTCCTCAGCTACAAGGAAGCGGATTTTCACAAGGTCATGCAACTCAACCTGGCCGGAAGCTTTTTCCTGGCCCAGCAGGCATCCCGGCAAATGATCGCACAAAAAAGAGGAGGCAGTTTGTTGTTTATGTCTTCGGTAACCGGCCACCAGGCACACAAAAACCTGGCCGCCTATGGCATGAGCAAAGCCGCCCTCGAAATGTTGGCAAAGACCCTGGTATTGGAACTATCTCCGTTCAAAATCAATGTAAATGCGGTCGCTCCCGGGGCAACGATTACCGAGCGTACGGCCCAGGAGGCCAGCTATTCGGAAACCTGGTCCCGCATTACCCCGATGGGGAGACCGGCCCGTCCTCAGGATATTGCGGAGGCAGTCGCTTTTCTGCTATCTCCCCAGGCACGTCACATTACCGGTCAAAGTCTGGTAATTGACGGGGGGTGGACCGCCACCAGTCCGTCTCCATATACCTAATTCGTTCTTTCACGCAATTTTTTGGGGCAAATTCGAGGAAATCCGGCTAGAAAAACATGTTTTTTGATGATTTCAGGTAAGTTTGTGAAAACGAAGCGAGAAGCACCGGATACAAGGCGCTGGCGTTTTTTCCTCCTAATCAGCATAGAACAGGACAGTTAAAAACTAATGATAAATTATATTCGCTAAATCTATAAAATTAAAAGCAGTTAAATCTATTCAATTTTAATATGGCAATTACAAAAGACACGTTTAAGCACGTAGATTACTTGTGGGATGAGGAAAAGGCAAAATCTCTGGGAGACGATCAAATCGCGCTTTTGCTCTACAGGTCCAATATTTTGGGTGCGGACTTGCGGATAACCAACTACGGGGGCGGCAACACCAGTTGCAAAACCATCGAAAAAGATCCCCTTACCAAGAAAGATACCGAAGTAATGTGGATCAAGGGCTCAGGTGGAGATATCGGTACCTTGAAAAGAAATGGCCTGGCAGGATTGTACATGGACAAGCTACTTTCGTTAAAAAACGTGTACAGAGGGTTGGAATTTGAAGATGAAATGGTGGCTCTTTTCAACCATTGCATCTACGATCTGGATTCAAAGGCTCCTTCCATCGATACCCCGCTTCATGCGTTTTTACCATTCAAACACATCGATCACCTCCATCCGGATGCGGCCATTGCCATCGCTGCCTCTAAAGATGGAGAAAAGATCACGCAGGAGCTATTTGAAGGCCAAATCGCCTGGGTTCCCTGGCAGCGCCCCGGTTTCGACCTGGCATTGAAACTGGACGAAGCCTTGAAAGCGAACCCGGGAATTCGGGGCATCATGCTCGGAGGCCACGGGCTCTTTACCTGGGCAGAGACTTCTTACGAATGCTACATCAACAGCCTGGAGGTTATTGACAAAGCCTCTCAATACCTGGAAGAAAACTACGGAAAAGAACGCCCGGTCTTCGGTGGACAGAAGGTTCAATCCCTACCCGAGCCCGAGAGAAAAAAACAAGCATCAAAGCTTGCGCCGCATTTAAGAGGGCTGGCTTCCAGCTTTAACCGCATGGTCGGCCATTTTTCTGATGACGAGCGGGTATTGGAGTTCATCAATAGTAAAGACCTTGAAAAACTGGCTCCGCTGGGTACCAGCTGTCCCGACCACTTTTTGCGGACAAAGATCCGACCCCTGGTACTGGACATTCCGGCCGACAAGGATCTCAGCGATATGAGCGAGGTGACCGCGTATTTGGAAAAAGAATTTGAAAATTACCGGCAATATTATACCAAGTATTACGAAGACCACAAACGGGACAACAGTCCAGCTATTCGAGATTCCAACCCAGTGGTGATTTTATGGCCCGGCGTGGGCATGTTTTCTTATGCCAAAAACAAACAAACCGCTCGCGTAGCCAGTGAATTCTACACCAATGCCATCAACGTGATGAAAGGTGCAGAAGCGATTTCCGAATACGTTTCCCTTCCCCTGCAGGAAGCATTTGATATTGAATATTGGTTGCTGGAAGAGGCCAAGTTACAGCGCATGCCCAAGGAACAACCCCTTTCCCGTAAAGTAGCCTTTGTGACCGGGGGTGCAGGCGGCATTGGAAAAGCCATTGCGGACAAACTAGCCAAAGAAGGCGCCTGTGTATTCATCACCGACATCAACCAAAGCAATTTGGAAGCGGCGGTGGATAGTTACAACAGGGATACCGGCGCCGGTTCGCTGATGGACGTCACCAAGATGGAAGACATCGAAGCTGCGTTGCAAGCCGCCTGTTTGAAATTTGGAGGCGTGGATATCGTCGTAAACTGCGCGGGGCTGGCCATCTCCAAGCCAATCGATCAAACCACCGAAAAAGACTGGGACATTCTTCAAAACGTGCTGGTAAAAGGTCAGTTTGCCGTTTCCAAAGCAGCGGTAGTCATCCTCAGGGCCCAAAACAAAGGTGGAGATATCGTCAATATTGCCAGTAAAAACGCGTTGGTGTCCGGTCCAAACAACGTGGGCTACGGCACCGCAAAAGCTGCTCAGGTTCATATGAGCCGACTTCTGGCCGCAGAACTTGGCCCGGATAAAATTCGTGTCAACGTGGTTAATCCAGATGCAGTGATCGAAGGCAGTAAGATTTGGGAAGGCGAATGGGCCAAAGGTCGTGCCAAAGCCTATGGCATCACCGTAGAGGAACTGCCTGCTTTTTATGCCAAGCGCACGATCATGAATGAAATCATCGGGGTAGATGACATTGCCAATGGCGTTTTCGCCTTCGTCGGCGGGCATCTCGGCAAGAGTACCGGAAATATCCTGAATGTAGATGGCGGAGTAGCAGCCGCGTTTGTACGATAAATCAGTACCATGCTATTCGATAAAAACCAAATCCATACACTCAATGACCAAGCTCTCCCGGATCACCGGGAGAGTTTTGAGTATCTAAGCCACAGGTTGTCGCAAAGAAGCATCCAGGTAAATGAGCTGATTAAAAAGATCCGGGAGTTCCAGGTCGCCATCCCTAGCTGGGCACTGGGTACCGGAGGCACCCGCTTTGGTCGGTTTCCCGGAGGCGGTGAACCACGCTCACTGGAAGAAAAAATCACGGATGTCGGCATCCTGCATGCCTTGAACGCCGGGTCAGGGGCCATTTCCCTACACATTCCCTGGGACATTCCGGACAACGTTGAAAAAATAAGGGAACATGCAGCCGCCAACGGATTACTGTTCGATGCGGTTAATTCCAACACCTTCCAGGACCAACCCGATCAGGAGCTTTCCTACAAGTTTGGTTCCCTTTGTCACACGGACGCCCGTGTGCGACAACAAGCGGTAAACCACAACCTGGAAGTCATCCAATATGGAAAAATGCTGGGATCCAAATCCCTCACGGTGTGGCTCGCCGACGGCTCCTCGTTTCCCGGCCAAATGAATTTCAGAAAAGCTTTGCAGCGGACCCTGGATTCGCTCAAGGAAATCTACGAGGGCATGCCTGCAGACTGGAAGTTATTTGTGGAATACAAACCGTACGAGCCCTACTTTTACCACACGGTTATTCAGGACTGGGGTACGTCTCATTTGCTGGCCTCCCAACTAGGAGAGCGGGCATATACCCTGGTAGACCTGGGACACCACCTGCCCAATACCAATATTGAGCAGGTAGTAGCTACCCTGATGATGCAGGGAAAACTGGGTGGCTTTCATTTCAACGATTCCAAATTTGGTGACGACGACCTCACGGTAGGCGCCATGAAACCGTACCAGTTATTTCTGATTTTCAACGAATTGGTTGAGGGAATGGAGGACCCCAGGTCGGCCAATCCTTCCCCCGCCTGGATGATCGATGCCAGCCATAATCTGAAGGACCCCATGGAAGACCTGTTGCAATCCGTGGAGGCCATTCAACTGGCGTATGCGCAGGCCTTGATCGTGGATCGGGCAGCCCTGGAAAACGCCCGGGATAGCAATGATCCTGTGCTGGCGCAAGAAATCCTGCAGGAGGCCTTCCGTACGGACCTGAGGCCCTTGATTGCCGAAGCGAGGCTTCAGTCCGGGGCGGCCCTGCACCCTATTCGCGTTTTTCGCCAACTGGAGGTTCGAAAAACACTCGTAGGGGAGCGCGGAACCAAAAGCCTGGCCACTGGCCTGTAATGTATCCCTTCTTTTCGTTAAACCAACCATCCAATGCCTAAACCGGTAATTGCCATCTTTGACATAGGTAAAACCAACAAAAAGTTCTTCCTGTTCGATGAGGACCTGAATGAAATAAACGAAGAATACGTAAAGTTTCCGACGATCACCGATGACGATGGGGACGAATGCGACGATTTGGAGAAAATTACCCGCTGGGCCAAAGACACCGTAGAAGCGCTGTGCAAGCATCCCGCCTACGAAATCAAAGCCCTTAATTTCTCCACCTACGGCGCTTCCTTCGTCTCCATCGACGAGAATGGCAAGCCCCTGACGCCTATTTACAACTACCTGAAAGACTTTCCGGAGGACCTGCACCGGGAATTCTACGAAGCCTATCCCGAAGCAACGATCAACCTGGCCACTGCTTCGCCTACCCTGGGAATGCTGAATTCCGGTCTGCAGCTGTATTGGTTGAAACGAAAGAAACCTGAAATTTTCGAGAAGGTCGCGTATTCCCTGCACCTGCCGCAGTACATTTCATTTTTGTTCAGCGGTGAAGCAGTGAGCGAACCTACCTCCATTGGCTGTCACACCAAGCTTTGGGATTTTCCGAAGAAAGATTACCACGAATGGGTCTATAAAGAAGGGATCGCCGAAAAACTACCCCGCCAGGTACCAACCACCCAAAGCTTTGAGCGGTTGATTTGTGGCAAAAAAGTACAGGTAGGCGTGGGAATCCACGACAGCTCTTCTGCATTGGCTTCCTATCTGATCAAAATCAACGAACCCTTTATCCTGATTTCGACCGGCACCTGGAGCATCACCCTCAATCCCTTTCCCCACGAAGAACTAAGCCTGGAGGAGTTGCAAAACGACTGCCTGAACTTTCTATCCATTCATGGCCAAACGGTCAAAGCAAGTCGATTCTTTCTTGGCTACGAACTGGACCATCAGTTGGAAAAACTAAATGCTCTCTTCGGAAAAGAAAGCAAGTACTACAAAGACATCCTTCCGGATGAAGCATTGGTAAAGCGCCTATTGGAGGGAGAAACCCCGGGTACCTTTTATCCGGAAACGATTGCCCGAACCCCTCTGGTGAAATCGATTTTTCCGGAAAATCGCTGGGAGATTTCGGCTTTTCCAGATTTTGAAACCGCCTACCACCAGTTGGTCTACGGATTGGCCAGAATGCAGGTAGCCTCTCTCATCCTTGCAAAGGGTGGGTCGGATACAAAAAAAGTGTATATTGACGGTGGTTTTGTACACAATAAGGTATTTATCCGGTTCCTAACGGAATTATTGGAAGGCTACGAATTGGAGTTTTCTGATTTTCCCCTGGGTTCTGCCTACGGTGCCGCCTTGATGCTCAAAGCCTATTCTTAACTCATACCAATCAAAAAACATGCGTTCCTTATACCTCCTGGCCTGCTTGCTTATGGTTACCAACGTTTCCTGGGGACAAACCGAACCCATCACGCTGAATATCTATCCGGGAGAAGTGCCCTTCCAGAAAGAAACAGCCGTCACCGAGGTCGTTCAACAAAACGACATTTTGGTCATCAGCAAGGTCCAACTTCCTCAAATCCAGGTTTTTCTTCCAGCCAAAAGATCCGCTACCGGAAAAGCTGTGATTATTTGCCCGGGGGGTGGATACGGAGTACTTGCTTACGACTGGGAGGGACTGGACATCGCCAAATGGCTAAACAGCCAGGGAATCGCAGGAATCGTCCTGAAATACCGCTTGCCCTCCTCAGAAACCCAAACACGACCGCACGTGGTACCCATGGCTGACGGTCAGCGGGCCATTCGCCTGGTGCGCCACCATGCGGAAGAATGGGGCATAGATCCGGATCAAATTGGGATCATGGGATTTTCCGCAGGAGGTCACCTTGCTTCCACGTTGGGTACACATTTTGATTCCGGTAACCCGGGCGATGAGGATGCCGTTGAACACGAATCCAGCCGTCCGGATTTTATGATTCTTGGGTACCCGGTAATTTCCTTTACCGAACACATTACCCATATGGGTTCCCGAAACAACCTCATCGGCAAAGAGCCCGACCCGCAGTGGGTCAGCTATTTTAGCAACGAAACGCAGGTCCGGGCAGACAGCCCACCCACCTTTCTGTTCCACTCCCAGGACGACAAAGCCGTTCCGGTAGAGCATAGCTTGCTCATGTATCAAGGGCTGCGAGAAAAACAAATTCCCGTAGAAATGCACCTGTATCCGACCGGCGGACACGGGTTTTCCCTGTCTGTAAATAGCGAGGGAACCCAAAAAGGATGGATGGAGAGTCTCATCAACTGGATGCAACATTTACCCCCCTCCCTGTGAAACCGCTTCGAATAACGGCCAACCAAAGGTACCTGGAAAATACCGACGGGGAGCCATTTTTATGGGTAGGGGACACCGCCTGGGAACTCTTACACCGGTTGAGCCTGAACGAAACGGAGCTTTATTTTCAAAACCGGAAAGACAAAGGCTTTTCCTTGATTCAAACCGTTGTCCTGGCCGAATTGGACGGGTTGCACCGCCCCAACGCCAATGGGGAAGTTCCCCTACACGAGGACAACCCGACGCGGCCCAACGAAGCCTATTTTGCGCACGTGGATCAGGTAGTGGCGATGGCAGAGAAAATGGGCTTGTACCTGGGCTTATTGCCTACCTGGGGCGACAAGTTCAATAAGAAATGGGGCAGCGGTCCGGAAGTTTTCACTCCGGCGAACGCCCGAGCCTTCGGAGAATTTCTTGGCAAGCGCTATGCCAAATGTCCGCACATTGTTTGGATTCTCGGCGGGGACCGAATTCCGGAAACAGCGCTGCATCGGGAAATCATTGAACAAATGGCAGGCGGTATCCGGAACCAGCAAGCCCATTGCCTCATGAGCTATCATCCGAGTGGGGGAAACCTGGCCAGCGATCACTTCGGAAAGGCTGGCTGGCTGGACATAGATCTTTTCCAAAGTCGCCATCAGAAAGGGTTCCGGGAGTATCGGTTTACCCGAAAAGGAAGAAAACGCAACCCGCCAAGGCCCATCATTGACGGTGAACCTGGCTACGAAAACATTCCAAACCTGCTAAATAAATGGCACTTTCAGCGACTGGATGCCAGCGATATACGCCGGGCCGCCTACTGGAACTTGCTCTCCGGAGCCGCAGGCCATACGTACGGATGCAACGAGATCTGGCAAATGTACGATGGAAAAACCGAACCTCTTTTTGGGGCACAGTTTTCCTGGAAGGAAGCCCTTGACCTTCCCGGTGCCAGGCAAATGGGCATCCTTCGGAGAATTTTCGACAGTCTGCCATGGCAACAGATGGTGCCGGATCCTTCCCTGCTTCGGGGAGTCAACTGGTGGGCGAGACCCGTAAAAATTGCACTGGCCAGTCCCGACAGAAGCTGGGTCTTGATATACAGCCCGCAAGGAAATTCCCTGACGGTCAGGTCTGCCCTCTTCCGTAAAAAAGAAAAGGTGGCCTTTTGGCTGAACCCCGAAACCGGAGAAAAGACCGAGGTGAAAGGCAGGATAAGCTCCAGATTTCAGGTTCCCGATCCCCAAAGCGACTGGTTGCTGCTGTTGCTTGACAAGGCCAATCTGGAAAAATGGTCCCTTGTCTCCGATCGTTAACCTCCGGCATCCACTGCCGGGAGTTGCGTTCGGAGGATTTCTTTCGTTTCCTTCTTTTTAAGCATTGATTGTGTTCTTGGCAGTTTTTACACAATTGCCATACATATCCCCTGGTTTTCTATTAACTTTACGCCTCCTTTTGAGGCAGTTGTCAGCTGCTCCAAACCAAGAATAGGGAATACCTAAACCGAAAACCGTTTCTAGTTGCAGTGAAAAAATATCAGGAGTACAAACAAGTGGAGTACCCCCGCATTGGGGAAGATATATTGGCTTTTTGGAAAAGCAACGAAATTTTTGAAAAATCGGTCGCGAATAGGGAAGGGGCTCCTACCTATACTTTCTACGAAGGACCGCCTTCTGCCAACGGCACTCCGGGAATTCACCATGTCATGGCCCGGGCAATCAAAGATGTTTTCTGCCGCTACAAAACCCAGAAAGGATTTCAGGTTAAACGAAAAGGCGGTTGGGACACCCACGGGCTACCCGTGGAACTCCAGGTAGAAAAAGAGCTGGGCATCACCAAAGAAGACATTGGCAGCAAAATTTCTGTAGAGGCATACAACCAAAAATGCCGGGAAACAGTCATGCGCTTCAAGGACGAATGGGACGATTTGACCGAAAAGATTGGCTATTGGGTAGACCTTAACGATCCCTACATCACCTTCGACGCCAAGTACGTGGAGAGTCTCTGGTACCTGCTGAAAAAACTCTACGAGAAAGACCTGCTTTACAAGGGATACACCATACAGCCCTATTCACCTGCAGCCGGAACCGGCCTGAGTTCGCACGAACTCAACCAGCCGGGGTGTTACCGGGATGTAAAAGATACGTCTATCACCGCTCAGTTTAAGGTGCGGGGAGAGAAAGACGTTTACATCCTGGCCTGGACCACTACGCCCTGGACCCTGCCCTCCAATTCGGCCCTGGCCATTGGAGAAAAACTGGATTATGTAAAGGTACGAACATTCAATCCCTACACCTTCGAGCCAGAAACGGTTATTTTGGCAAAGGACCGAATGTCCGCGTATTTTCATCCAGAGGGCGGCGGAAAGGAACTTAACGAATTTAAACCGGGAGACAAGATTATTCCCTATCGGGTCCTGGAACATCTCAAAGGCAAAGACCTGTTGGGGCTGAAGTACGAGCAATTGTTTCCCATTCCCGAACTGTCCCTTCCCGATCCTGCATTTTCGGTAATTGCGGGAGATTACGTGACCACCGAAGACGGCACCGGGGTCGTTCACCTGGCAAAAGCTTTTGGCGCAGATGACTTTCGAACCCTGACACAGCAGCAGGTTCCGGGTATTTTTGTCAAAGACGAGCGGGGACAAGAAATCCCGATTGTGGACAAAAAAGGCAAATTCCTGCCCATTGTAGGCAGGTACCTCAAAGCCAAAATGGAAACCCACGGGATTCAGGCCCATAAAACGCTAAGTGAAAATGATTTTTACGTCAAGAACTACTTGCTGGAAGACGAAGAAGACAAGGCCTATAAAAGCACCGACGTCATTATTTCCATTATTCTGAAAAACGAAAACAAGGCTTTTAAAGTAGAGAAATACGAACACAGCTATCCCCATTGCTGGCGTACAGATATGCCCATTCTGTATTACCCCCTGGAAAGCTGGTTTATCAAAACCACCGCTTACAAAGAGCAATTGGTCGCCCATAACCGCAGTATCCACTGGAAACCGGAATCTACCGGAACCGGTCGGTTTGGAAACTGGCTCGAAAATCTGGTGGACTGGAACCTCAGTCGTTCCCGGTACTGGGGAACACCCTTGCCGATTTGGCGAAACGAAGCCGGCACAGAGACCCGTTGCATCGGTTCCATCGCCGAACTGGAGGAGGAAATTGAACGGGCCGTAGCGAAAGGCTACATGACCGCATCCCCTTTTAAGGGAAAAACACCCGACCTGCACCGGCCCTACGTGGACGATATTGTCTTGGTAGGAGCCAAGGGCGACAAACTCTTCCGCGAGCCCGACTTAATCGACGTTTGGTTCGATTCCGGGGCCATGCCCTATGCGCAATGGCACTATCCCTTTGAAAACGAGGAACGCTTCAAAGCCAATTACCCGGCCGACTTTATTGCCGAAGGGGTCGATCAGACCCGGGGCTGGTTTTTTACCCTACATACCCTGGCTGTGATGCTTTTTGATAGCGTAGCGTTTAAAAATGTGATTGCAAACGGCCTGGTGCTGGATAAAAATGGAAACAAAATGTCCAAGCGCCTGGGAAATGCTGTGGATCCTTTTCAGACGTTGAAAGAATTTGGGCCGGATGCCTTGCGCTGGTACATGCTTAGCAATGCCAACCCCTGGGACAACCTCAAGTTTAATCAGGAGGGCGTAGCGGAGGTTCAACGCCGGTTTTTTGGTACGCTTCAAAACACCTATAATTTCTTTGCGCTCTATGCCAATCTGGACGAATTTGTCTACCAGAAGGAAAGCAAAATTCCTGTGGAAAACCGGGCGGAATTGGACCGATGGATCCTTTCCAAATTGCAATCCCTGATCCATGCAACAGGTGAAGCGTACGAAAACTACGATGTAACCCCTGCCACCCGGGGGATCATGAACTTTACCGTGGACCAGCTCTCCAACTGGTACGTACGACTGGCCAGAAAACGGTTTTGGAGGGGAGAAATGAACGCCGACAAACAGGCCGCCTACGAAACCCTCTACGAATGCCTGGAAACCCTGTGCAAGTTAATGGCGCCCGTAGCTCCGTTTTATGCCGATTGGTTGTTCAAAAACCTTACTGCCAGCCAAAAAGAAGCCGCCCAGTCGGTACACCTTACGGACTGGCAAGATGCCGACGCGACTTTGATACAGGAGCCGCTCGAAAAAAGTATGCAGTTGGCACAGGAAATCTCTTCATTGGTGCATTCGCTCCGTAAAAAAGAAAAGCTGAAGGTCCGTCAGCCCCTGCATAAAATACTGATTCCGGTGCTGCAATCCGAAACCCAGGCCTATATTCAACACGTGGAAGAACTGATCAAATCCGAGGTAAACGTTAAATCCGTTGAGTACATTGACGATACCTCCGGAATTTTGGTAAAAAGCATCAAACCCAATTTCGCGGCTTTGGGGAAACGCTTTGGTCCCAAAATGAAGCAAGTCAACCAAATCATTCAAAAATGGGGACCGGAAGAGATCGCCGCAATCGAGCGCGCCGGACAGCTGCACATTCGGGTGGACGAGACCGAAGAAGTCATCTCGCTGGAAGAAGTTTTGATTCAATCCCAGGACATTCCCGGTTGGTCCGTGGCCAGCGATAACGGCATTACCGTTGCATTGGACGTTACACTTACCAGCGAACTCAAGGAGGAAGGCATTGCGCGGGATTTTGTCAACCGCATTCAAAACCTGCGAAAAGATTTGGGGATGGAAGTGCAGGACAAAATACGCATACAGGCAGCAGCCTCGGAGCAGCTGGTAACCGATGCGCTGAGCCATTTTTCGGACTATATCAAAACCGAAACCCAGGCAATGGCATTGGAGATAGAGAACGAAATTGTACATCCAACCGTACTAGACATGGACGAGTTTACACTCTCCGTCGCTGTAGAGAAAGTTTAGGCTATGAAATATTTCAAGTATTTTGGCATCACCCTAGTCGTGATCCTCTTGGACCAGGCAGTTAAAATGCTGGTACACAACGGTATGGATTTTGGTACCGCCGGACAAATCAAGGTGTTCGGAGATTGGTTTAAGCTACACTATACCACCAATCCGGGAATGGCCTTTGGCATGCAACTGGGCTCGGAATATGGAAAATTAATTTTAACCAGTTTTCGGTTGGTGGCGATGTTTGGCATTGGCTATTACTTGTATGCCTTGATACAAAAAAAGGCCCACCCGGGATACATTTTTTGTATCTCCATGATCTTGGGCGGAGCCATTGGAAATTTGATCGATAGCGTTTTCTACGGCGTATTGCTTGGCAATGCCCCATTTGATGCGCCCAACCCCTGGTTTCACGGACAGGTAATCGATATGTTTTACATCGATATCTGGGAAGGCTTTGTTCCGGAATGGGTTCCCATTTTTGGAGGCAGCTATACCGCCCTCTGGCCGATTTTCAATATCGCAGATGCCTCTATTTTTGTTGGGGTGGCCATCATTCTTCTCTACCAAAAGCGGTTTTTTGATGAAGCGAACAAATCCGAGGAGGAGGATGACGTACAAAAACAATTTATCGACGAGAAAAATAGCTAGGACCCGGCATTTTATTGACTAGAGATCCGATTTGTCGCTGCGGAACTTGATTCCCGGAATAGGTAGCTACCGGAGGGTGCTATTGCCTGCAGAATCCTCCGAATCTCTTTTTGGACTGAAAGCAGCCTAGCGATCCGACAAAAACCTGCTTCACTCAATGCCCTGCTCCCTCGGTGAGGGTGCAAAAGCCCACCAGAACCGAGTACAGCGGGAGCCCAGCCTTTTGAGGTGGAGTTGCCCAATGCCCTTCCCAGGGAAGTCGTGCTGCTTTTTTGATTTCTACTAGCGGATTAATAAAAATGAACCCGATTGCGTTTCGGTACCTCCATTGGGAGCGGTATAATTGACCCGGTACACGTAGCTGCCTGCAGGAGCCGGATTCCCCTGGTAGTTGCCATCCCATCCCTGTGACAAGGTATCCCTGGTATAGAAGATCACTTCTCCCCATTTAGTAAACACCCAGAATTCGAGGCCGTCTACTTTGGTAAAAACAGGAAAATAATGGCTGTTGCTGCCATCCGGAGCATCCGGGGTAAAGGCATCGGGCATGCGTACTTCAAAAGGCAGAACGGTGATCTCCCTGTTAAACTCAGCCGTGCAGCCATTCCCATCCAGCAACTCCAAATGCACCCAGTAGGTGCCCTGCTGCCGGTACGCATGGGTCGGGTTCATTTCAGTGGACTGCGTCCCGTCCCCAAAATCCCAACGAAACGAAATAACGTTTCCGTTAAATTGTGGTTCAAAGGATACCCCATCTCCGATAAACACATCGGTAGTCACCCCTCCGGGTCCGGAATAGGTAAAGGTAGCATCCAAGGCATAGGGAAGGACCGATACATTCTGGGTGGAAGCACAGCCCTTCTCATCAGTCAGGGTGACGGTGTAGGATCCCGGCTGAGAACTGCTCATTGTAAATCCATTGTCTGAGATTTCTCCACCACTCCACGTAATCTCCAACCCCGCTTCGTTCTGCTCCGAAACCACCAGAAAGGTCGTTTTCAAACCAGGTTCCCCGCATAGCACTTCTGTAGAAGAGGCAACGGTAAACACCGGAGGTTCCGGCGCTTCAATCACAAACGTTTCCTCCCGGCTGCAGCCGGACTCGTTGGAAACGATCACCGAATAGCTTCCCGGGCCGATATTGGCTAAAAGAGGAGTGGTCGCTCCGGTAGACCAGGCGTAACTTAGGGCATTTGGATCTCCCGCAGGAAAAATTTCTATGGAAGCGGTTTGTAGCTCTTCGCAGCCCTGTGGGGGGCTGATAGCATGCGTGTACGCCAACGGCTCGGCTCCTGTGACCAGGAAGGTGGTCGCTTGCTGACAGCCGTTGGTGTCCGCGACCCGGATCAGGTAGCTCCCCGCAAGCATCCCTCCAAAACGTAGATTTCGAGAGCTGTCAAAATCCAGGTTTTGAACGATCTCTTCCCTGCCTTCTTCGTCGAGGCGCACCAATTCCGCACGAAGGGGCAAGGTCCCTCCGGAGATTTCAAAGCTTACCGAAGCCGCATCACCGGGGTCGCAGCCGAGGTTCAGGTACGACAACGACTCATCGATAACTATCTCCAGGGCGGGAGGTTGCTCTACAATGACGGTGCCCGTAGCGCTGCAGTCCAGGCTATCGGTGACAATTACCGTGTAGGTTCCTGCCGGCAGGTTTTCCACACTGGCGGTAGTCGAATTCCCCGGATCGTCCCACTGAAACGTAAAGGGGGGAATGCCTCCCTCTACCTGGGCGAGCACCGCCCCATCTGCTGCTCCGAAACAAGAAACCTGAGCCCCGTCGTAAGAGGAGGTCACAATAGGAAGGACCTCCATGCGTTGATGGCTCAAAGTAAACGGACGAAAACAATCGCCTTCCCCGGCAAGCACTGCCACATAGGATTGGGCTGCCTCAATTTTGGGAAAGGGATTTTCGACGGTGTATTCCACCGTTTCCGCTTCCACTGGATAGCTGGCGTAAAAACGCGTGTCCGGCGGAAAATAGCCAGTTACCAGCGACAGCGGTATATCGTCTCCGCTCAGATTGCAAAGCTGAATGGCCAGGGGATCTTCCAAATTCTCGCAAGCACCGGCTTCCCCTCGCGCTTCAAAACGAAGGGGGGCGGTCAAGGGGGTGAAAGCACAGGTCTGATCACTACCAAACCCATGGATAACCGGATTGGCGAAGGGCACTTGGGTGGCCGCATTTTTTCCGGTCACTTCCCCACTTAAGCCAAAGGAAGCCGCACATTGAAAACCCGCCGGACCGGAACAATTATCGGGAGCGAGGAGGCGGTATTCCAGGTATCCCAGCAGGGCATCCGGATCTGCCGGAACAGCGACCTCGCCTAGCTCCCAAACCAAGCTGCCTCCAGGACCCAGGGAGGCGTCGTAAAAGGGTTGTGGCGGATTGCCACTGCCGTCCAGCCAGGTAGCGTCTACCTCCTCGAAAATCACCTGTTGAGGTAGGGGGATTTCTAGTCTTCCCTCCGTTACGGCTTCCTGCCCTTTGTTTCTGATTTCGACACGAAAATCCAGCGGATCGCCGCCCGTTACCTGATAGACCTCTTCCAACTGAGGATTGTCTCCGGAAAACTGCTGAAGGGCTTCCAGTTGGGTCCGACGCGCCGAGATGGAAAAAGTGATCCCAAAAATGGCATAGGTGTCGATGACGGAGGCATAATTAAAACGGGTACGGGTTTGACCGTTGCCGATAATGGTGTTTCCTGCATTTGGAAGGTCGAAAACGGCCAGGTCCATGCCGGTATTGTTGATTAATTCGGGAGTTCGGGGGTTTCCGCCGGTATAAATACTGGAATTGAAAAAGTTAAAGGTATCGTTGCTTTCGTGCTCCAATCGGATAAACTCACCCGAGTTGACACCGCGTTCAATTTCAAAAAAATCCCCGGTGCCTCCCCGCTCTCCCTCGGCAGCCATGATGCCAAGTTTCACGGATACCGGTCCGGAAGCCACTGCAGAAAATCCCTGAAGGTCCAGAATATTGTTTTCATTTAAGTAGGATTCCACATAGGCAAAGCCATCAAAAACCACCACGTCTCGTGCCAGCATGGCGGGATTTTCGTAAACCACTACCATGCCCCAGCCGCCATAAAACCCTATGGATCCACCGGTTCCTTCCAACAAAGCCACATCGGCCAGCCAGTATTCGCCCGGACCGGAGGCTTGTACCAGGTCGGTCACATCGGCATAGCCTACGAACAAACCGTCCTGTTCCAGGTAAGATGCTGGAAACCAGATTTCGTCGTTTTGGGCGCGAACACGGGTGTAGTCTGCCTGTCCCGGACCTTTGATTTTTACTTCCTTTTTGTCATAGATTTGGGTAATCCCGGATTTGGACACCCGAAACTCCATTTGCTCAGAAGAACGCCCTGTCCAGTAAAGCCCGGCAAACAGTACCCGGGAACAGTTGGGGTCCGCACCGTTCTCGTTGGAAAAAACCAGCGTGGATGCCGAGGAATTAAATGTTTCGGGATCCTCGTCTTCGTCGATGTACACCATCGGGTAGTTGTTCTGAAAATTCAGGCTGTAATCCTCAAGCGTCAGGTTCGTGTTCCCAATGATGGTAAAATCCCCGTTAATATTGTAAATGGACGTACTCGGCCCGTTGGGACCAACGCGAGGCACAAAAGGATCGAGTACCTGCGCAGGACCCTGCACTGCCTGAAGTATCAGACACGCAAGCGTCAGGAAAAACACCTTTCGCCAACCTGCTGTATGAGTTTTTTGCGTACGAAGCACCTGGAAACGAAATTACGTTCTCGTGCTCAAGTATACAAAGAAATATTGATTGGACTCGGTTTTACCTAACAAAATAAAACTTCCCCTGCAGGGAAACGAGACATGGGATTCGGTTTATTCGGCAAACATCTGCCGGACGGCTTCTTTGGGCAAGGCCTTTACCTGCCGCCCGTTTCTTCCCCTCATGTCTTCGGCGGCAAAGAGGGAATTGATGATGGCTTCTTCCGTGGCCTCGATGGCGGCCAGAAATAAAGGGGTAACCGCCCCATTATCCAACGGAGCTACAGTGCCCGGGGAGGCTATGAGCGCTTTGGCAGTACTGAAGGCTATCACGTAATCACCACTTCCGTTGGAGGCGATTCCTCCGGTACGGGCAAGTCCCATCATTGCCCGTTTGGCAATTCGTTCCAGGTTACGCGAATCTACCGGAGCGTCGGTTGCGACGACAATCATGCAAGAACCATCGGCAGATTCCAACTGGTTTTTGAAACTGTACTGACCGAGTATTTTACCTACGGGCTTACCAGCAATCTGCAAAACCCCTCCAAAATTACTTTGTACCAACACGCCTACCGTATAGCCTCCCAAGTTGGCTGGCAGGGTACGGGAAGAAGTACCAATTCCTCCCTTGAATCCAAAACACACCGTACCGGTTCCGGCCCCCACATTGCCTTCTCTCACCGGTCCATTTTTCGCTTTTTTGATCGCTTCGACTACATGTGCAGGCCGGACATGCCTCCCTCTGATGTCGTTCAGGTAACCATCGTTGGTTTCTCCAACCACTGCATTGAGCGAGCCCACTTCTTCGTTTCCCTCCAGAAACAACATGTAATCCAAAATGCCTTCCATTCCCGCAGCGACACTCAGCGTATTGGTCAGGACTATCGGGGATTCCAGGTTTCCCAACTCCTGTATCTGGGTGCTCCCGGCTAATTTCCCGAAGCCATTGCCCACATAAACCGCAGCCGGGACTTTCATCTGAAAGAGATTTTCCGGGTGGGGCAGAATGGCTGTAACTCCGGTGCGTACCTCGTTTCCTTCCAGCAGCGTGGTATGCCCCACGGCCACACCCGGCACATCGGTGATTGCATTCCATTCACCCGGGCTCAATACGCCCAGCCTGATTCCGTAATTTCTGGCGCTGTTTTGTGCGAAAAGGTATGTTGAAGAAAATACGGATAAAACGATCAATGGAAGGAAAAGGCGCATGGGCTAGGGTTTTTCTAAAATAGAGGCCAGATCAGCCGGTGAATAATAAATGGATTTCAATGTCTTGTTATCTTCCGAACGGTAGACCAGGTACCGGCCATCGGAGGCTACGAAATAGCAGTCCGTTCCTTTCTTTTTGTAATGGTGTACCGTCTCTTCGGCTTCCTGCTTGTTTTTGCAAGCCTTACTCATGTTGGAACGCTGCACTTCGTCAAAGAGGGCGTGGAATTTTTCCGCCAGACCAAACTCCAAAATGGCCCCGGAAAGCACGTATTGTATGTCGCACAAGGCGTCCGCAACCTCTACCAAATCGTTATTGGCAATGGCAGTTTCCAATTCCCGCAACTCTTCCCGGATGAGCGATACGCGTAACTGGCAGCGGGCCGGAGAAGGAATCCCTGGATCGGATACAACCGGGTGCTTGAAAGTCTGGTGAAATTGGGCTACTGCTGAGAGGCTTTGAGGATCTTTCATGGGATAGTGCGCTATGAGCTACCAAATAAAAAAAAGGCAGACTAGGAAACAAGCGCTTTCGAATTAATTTGAAGAAGGGGTAGAAATTGTCTTTCGCCTGGGAAGTACAGACTCCAAGGTTCCCAATAGGGCCGGCAGTTCGTCAAGGTGATTTTTTTCCGGGTCCTGGATTTTGCGAACTTGCCTCGCTTCCGGCGAGGAGCAGCCAGCCTTTAAAACGAGCGGCATGGCCGTGCCGGCAGCAGAGGGTGCCAGAGGTTTAGCGGGTATTTGCGACAGTTAATTCGATATAACCCCGTAATTTCAAACAAGATGATTATTTTTGTATTCCATTCGCTCATTGGTTGGATTTTTGCAGTGTGAAAGATCCGGATTCCGTACAACTTTCGAGAAATGCTCGGATAGCGATGGCAACGTAACCGCTTTACTATCAAATGGATATAACCTTTTACAAATATCAGGGAACAGGAAACGATTTCATTATGGTGGACGGGCGCGCATTTTCCCTGGGTGCGAATCCGATTCCCCGAATCCAGGCGCTTTGTCGCAGAAGATTCGGAATTGGTTCCGACGGTTTGATTCTCTTGCAGAACAAATCCGGTTACGATTTCGAAATGCTCTATTTTAACGCAGATGGCACGCAGAGCATGTGTGGAAACGGGGCACGTTGTGCGGTAGCTTTTGCTAAATTTTTGGGAATCATCACAGATGTCACCCACTTCCTGGCTATTGACGGACCCCATCGGGCAAAAATTTCAGGAGACTGGGTAGCGTTGGAGATGGGCCCTGTACAGGAGATTTTTCCGGCAGGAGAGGACTTTTTCGTAGATACGGGATCCCCTCATCACGTACGGCTGGTGAGCAATTTGGACCAATACGATGTAGTAGGAACGGGAAAAGCAATTCGAAACGACCTTGCTACCTATCCCCGGGGCACCAATGTGAATTTCATGAAACCCTTATCCGATAACGAAATACAAGTACGAACATTCGAGCGGGGAGTTGAGGACGAGACCCTTTCCTGCGGTACGGGAGTCACCGCCTGTGCGCTGGTTTACGGCGCACAACGCAACCAACAATCAATAAAAATCAGCACCTTGGGTGGACAGCTGGAAGTACGTTTTGTAAAAAACCCCGATGGGGGTTTTGAGCAGATTGTTTTGGCGGGACCCGCCAAACAAGTGTTTTCCGGCAAGATTTCCCTGCCCGAAGCAACCTAATGCAAGGGACAGGAGTAAAGTAGTAAAAAGAACGAGCGCGATAAAGCAGTAATACACATGATAGAAGCAATAGCAAAGGGGTTAGCAAAAGTTTTTGGCACAAAATCTGACCGGGATATCAAAACACTCAGCCCGGTGGTAGGCCTTGTTAACGCCGCATACGAAAAATTAGCGGGGTTATCCGACGATGAGTTGCGGAACGAAACCCTGCTCATCCGGGCGATTATCGAAGAAGACCTGAAGACCTTCGATGAGCGCATTAGCGGATTAAAAGAGGAAATTGAAGCCTTGAGTCCCGATCAGGTGCAGGCCAAGGACGCCTTGTTCAATGAAATCGACCGGGTAGAAAAAGAACGGGACGAAGCACTGGAAGTCAGTTTGGAAAAGGTGTTGCCCAGAGCCTTTGCAGTGGTAAAGGAAACGGCCAGACGCTTGAAGGAAAACACGAAATTGACCGTCTCCGCTACGGACAGGGATCAGGAGATGGCAGCTACGAAATCTTACGTAGAGATAGTGGGAGATCAGGCCGTCTGGAGCAATCGTTGGACCGCGGCCGGAGTGGAAGTTACCTGGGACATGCTGCATTACGACGTGCAGGTCCTGGGCGGAGTAGCACTTCACCGGGGAAACATTGCCGAAATGGCCACGGGTGAAGGTAAAACGCTGGTGTCCACCTTGCCCGCCTACCTGAACGCCCTCTCGGGAAGAGGCGTACACATTGTTACGGTAAATGACTACCTGGCCAAGCGGGATTCCGAGTGGAATGCCCCTTTGTTTGAATTTCATGGCTTGACGGTAGATTGCATTGACAAATACCCTCCCAATTCCGAAGGCCGCAGAAAGGCATACGCATCCGATGTGGTTTACGGTACCGACAACGAATTCGGCTTTGATTACCTAAGAGACAACATGGCCCGGGATGCCAGAGACCTGGTACAGGGAAAACACCATTTTGCCATGATCGATGAGGTCGATTCCGTGTTGATTGACGATGCCCGGACGCCGCTGATTATTTCGGGGCCCATACCCAGAGGAGATCAACATGAGTTCTATGACATGAAACCTCGGGTCTCTACCCTGGTGGACGAACAACGAAAGTTGGTACAAAACTACCTGACAGAGGCGAAACGCCTTATCAAAGAGGGTAATGAGAAAGAGGGGGGCCTTGCCCTCTTTCGGGCCTTCCGCGGCCTACCAAAATACAAGCCGTTGATCAAATACTTGTCCGAACCGGGAATTCGGGTGATTTTGCAGAAAACGGAGAATTACTACCTGCAGGACAACAAGCGAAACATGCCGGAAGCGGACGAGCCGCTGTTATTTACGATTGACGAAAAATCCAATAGCGTCGACCTGACAGACAATGGAATCGAAACCATCACGCGAAAAAATGAAAATGCCAGTTTCTTTATCTTGCCCGATATCGGTAGTGAGATCGCAGATCTGGAAAAAGACGAATCCATCGATGACCGCGAAAAACTGGTACGAAAAGAGGAGTTGATCAAGGACTATGGCATCAAGGCGCAGCGAATTCATACCGTTAATCAGCTGCTTAAGGCCTATTGCATGTTCGAAAAGGACACCGAGTACATTCTGGTGGACGGGAAAGTGAAGATCGTGGACGAACAAACCGGACGCGTCATGGAGGGCCGGCGGTATTCCGATGGACTGCACCAGGCGATTGAAGCAAAGGAAAACGTAAAGGTAGAGGATGCTACCCAAACCTACGCGACCGTTACCCTGCAAAACTACTTCCGAATGTACCACAAGCTCTCCGGGATGACGGGAACGGCCGAAACGGAAGCAGGTGAGTTTTGGGAAATTTACAAGCTGGATGTCATTGTGGTTCCGACCAACAAACCCATTCAAAGAAAAGACCGGGAAGACAAGGTATACAAAACTGTCCGTGAAAAATTCAATGCGGTTGCTGATGAAATCAACGAGCTGACCGATGCTAACCGCCCGGTATTGGTGGGTACCACCTCGGTGGAAATATCCGAACTCCTGAGCAGGATGTTGACCATCCGAAAAATCAAACATCAGGTATTGAATGCGAAACAACACGCCAGGGAAGCTGACGTGGTGGCCGAAGCAGGAAAACCGAAGACCGTAACAATCGCCACAAATATGGCCGGTAGAGGTACCGATATCAAACTCACCCCGGAGTCCCGGCAGGCAGGGGGATTGGCCATTATTGGTACCGAACGGCACGAATCAAGGCGAGTGGACCGGCAGCTTCGGGGTCGGTCGGGAAGGCAGGGAGATCCGGGCTCCTCTCAGTTTTTTGTCTCTCTTGAAGACAATCTCATGCGGCTATTTGGTTCTGAGCGAATCGCTAAATTAATGGACCGGATGGGCCTGGAAGAAGGGGAAGTCATCCAGCATTCCATGATCACCAAATCCATAGAGCGCGCGCAACGCAAAGTAGAAGAAAACAACTTTGGCGTCAGAAAACGCCTGCTGGAATACGATGACGTAATGAATAGCCAGCGGGAGGTGGTCTACCGACGAAGGAAAAATGCCCTGATCGGTGACCGGCTTGAACTGGACATCCTGAATATCATGTACGATGTTTCGGAAGACCTGATAGAAATGGCCAAGTCCACCGAAGACCTGGAAAACTTCCGCATGAATGTGTTCAGCTCGCTGGGAATCGATTTTCAATTTACCGCCAGCGAGTTGAAAGAAAAAGACCTTCCTTCCCTCACCAAGACCTTGTTCAATGCCGCTTACGAAAGCTACCGGAAGAAAAACGAATCCATTCTCGAAAGGGCCATGCCCATTCTTCGGGACGTGCATAAAAACCGGGGAGCCACGGTGAAGGAAATCATGGTTCCGATTTCAGACGGAATCAAACAAATCGGTGTGGTGGTCAACCTCGAATCTACCCTGAAAAACGAAGGACGAGAACTGATTCGGGCGATAGAAAAAACCGTAACGCTGGCGATCATTGACCAAAACTGGAAAGAGCACCTGCGGGACATGGATGATTTGAAGCAGTCGGTACAAAATGCCGTATACGAGCAAAAAGATCCTTTGTTGATTTACAAGTTCGAGGCATTTGAGATGTTTAAACGATTTCTGGGTAAACTCAACGACGATATCGTCTCCTTTATTTCCAAATCCGATCTCCCCAAACAAGATCCGGAACAAGTGAAAGCGGCACAAGCCCAACAGAAAGCGGAACCAAAAGTGACCGCTTCCAAAGCAGAGGCGGCAAGCAGCCTCGGTAATCCATCGGGTCAACGAGCCGCAATTGCCAGCAGCCGGGCAACTGCATCGCGGGAGCCGGTAAAACCCAGAAAATCGGATAAAACCTACGGTAGAAATGATAAGGTAACCGTAAAGTATGTGGATGGAAAGGTGAAGAAAGATGTAAAATTCAAAAGCATCGAACAGGATCTTTCCGATGCAAAATGCATCATTATCGACAATTAAAATGCAGACCCATGGCAGGAAAAACCAGTCTTTCAATTCTCATTGGCGCCTTTCTTATCAGTAGCTGTGGCATCATCAATATCCGCACCAGCGGAGGAAGTGCCGAGATGTATGCAGATTATTCTGAAAACCTTGAAAGCAGCAGGATTCTATTCGATCCGCTTCCGGATCCGGAAGAGCCCGCATGGGACGCCAGCGAAGCAGCCGCTCCTATTGATCAAGAGCTAGGAAAACGGATCAACGAAATCATCGATGAAAACGATGAAGAAATGTTTCTGACTGGATACACCATATTGATTTACAGTGGCATAGACAGGGAATCTGCATTTGAAATACGTAACGAGGCCTATTCCGAAATTCCAGACATACAGACCTATATGGAATACGAACAGCCCCGGTACCTGGTAAAAGTGGGCCGATACATCAACAAAATCGAGGCCCTGGCTACCTACGAAAAAATGAAAGCTGTTTTTCCCGGCTCCCGGATTATTTCCGATCGCTACCTCAAAGATCAGGAGCTACAGAAAAAAGAAGAAGAAAAACTAGAAAATGCTGAAAGATAAAATCCAAAGCCTCGCAGCCAGCTACAAATCTGAAACGATCCGGATCAGAAGGCACTTGCATGCCCATCCGGAATTGTCCTTCCAGGAGGAGAATACCGTAGCCTTTGTAGCGGAAACCCTTCGGTCCATCGGGATCCACAACATCGAACCCAAAGCAAAAACCGGTTTGGTAGCCTTGATTGAGGGTAAAAACCCCTCGAAAAAAGTCATCGCCCTGCGGGCAGACATGGATGCCTTGCCGATAAACGAAGCCAATGAGGTACCCTACAAATCCACCCGGCCTGGCGTCATGCATGCCTGTGGACACGACGTACACACTTCTTCCTTATTGGGAACTGCACGGATTTTACACGAACTAAACGATCACTTTGAAGGAACGGTTAAATTGCTGTTTCAACCTGGGGAAGAAAGAGTTCCAGGTGGCGCTTCGATGATGATTGCTGACCATGCATTGTCCAACCCCCGCCCTGCCTCGATCATGGGACAGCACGTCATGCCACTGATACCCGTGGGAAAAGTCGGGTTCCGAAAAGGAATGTACATGGCCAGCGCGGATGAATTGTACCTGACTGTCAAAGGAAAGGGAGGGCACGGTGCCATGCCTGAAACACTGGTGGACCCCGTATTGATCAGTGCGCATATCTTGGTAGCGCTACAACAAGTGGTAAGTCGGAAAGCAGACCCGAAAACCCCATCCGTTCTTTCGTTTGGGAGAGTGATGGCAGAAGGGGCAACAAACGTGATTCCAAATGAAGTACACATTGAGGGCACGTTCCGGACGTTGAACGAAGCTTGGCGGCAGAAAGCGCACGAGCAAATGATTCGAATTGCTACCGGAATTGCCGAGGGAATGGGCGGATCCGTAGACTTCGAAGTACGGAGAGGATATCCTTTCCTGAAAAACGAACCGGAACTAACAGAACGTTCCATTCAGGCAGCGAAAGCATATCTGGGTGAAGAAAATGTAGTCGATCTGGACATTTGGATGGCTGCTGAGGATTTTTCCTACTACACCCAGGAGATGGACGGTTGCTTCTACCGGCTAGGCACCCGAAACGAAGCCAGGGGCATTGTTTCCGGTGTACACACGCCCACCTTCGATATCGATGAGGACGCCCTGGGCCTTAGTACCGGTTTGATGGCCTGGTTGGCCCTTGAAGAATTAAATCACTGACCGGAAAGCCTTTAACAAAATGACAGTAATCCTTGCGAAAAAAATGGCACTCGCCCTGCTGGTTGGCTGCTTACTGGTAGGAAGTAGCTTTGGATGGGGCCAGACGGGACACCGGGTGGTGGGGCAAATTGCTGCCTGGCACCTCAATAAAAAAGCCCAACGAGCCCTGGAGCAACTCCTTGGCTCCGAATCTCTTCCCATGGTTTCCAATTGGATGGATGAAATCAAATCCGATCCGGATTACCGGTTCATGGATCCCTGGCATTACCTTACGGTCAAAACAGGAGGCGGCTACGATCCCTCACTACAGGAAGCGGGCGGCGATGCGTTTAGTCAAACCAAAAAAATCATTTCGGCCCTGAGTGATGGGAATCTGGATACAGAAGCCAAAATTGAATACGTAAAAATGCTGGTCCACCTGGTTGGAGACCTGCACCAGCCGCTCCATGTAGGCACGGGGGAAGACCGGGGAGGAAACGAGGTAAAAGTCACATACTTCAATCAGCCTACCAATCTGCATGCCGTCTGGGATACCCGAATCATAGCTGGTAAAGAACTGAGCTATACGGAACTTGCCGAACACCTGAATCGGAGAGCAAGTACGGAACGCATACGTTCCTACCAGAGCGACCCAATGGAAAAATGGCTTCAGGAAGCCGTGGATCTACGTCCACTGATTTATGATTTGCCTGAAGACAAACGTCTTTTTTACGAATACGGCTACCGATGTTTTCCGGTGATCGAAGAACGTCTGCTGGCCGGCGGCATTCGCTTAGCGGGAATTTTGAATGAACTTTTTGGCTAAGAATCATTTTCCAGCCGCCAATACGGCAAAATCGATGCTTTTCGGATGGTGCTGCTGCATGGAAAGTGCACATGCCGCCAGCGTGGCACCTGTAGTCATCACATCGTCCACAAGCAATATGCGTTGACTGTACAGGCGTTCCGGAAACCTCACAGCAAACACGTCCCGTACATTTTCCCATCGCTCCATTCGGGTCTTATTGGTTTGGCTTTTCGTGGGCACTTCCCGAATCAGGAGGTTGGCAGCAGGTACCTGCAAGGCCGCAGCCATTCCTCCGGACAATTCCTCGCTTTGATTATAACCCCTGGCGCTTTGTTTTTTCCTGTGAAGCGGAACCGGGACCAATAGGTCCCAACAAGCAGTGAAACCGCTTTCCCGAAGCAAGTCGCCGTACATGTACCCCATCTGGCGGGCAAGTAACGGCCTGTTTCTATATTTTATTTGGTGGAGGATTTTCTGACTCATGCCATTTTTTGAAAACCGGAGGTAAGAAATGACCCTACCTACCGGAGCAAGGCCCAAAACCTTGGTTTTAAGGTCGTTATCCTCGGGAATGAGGTGGTAATCTGTCAGCGGAAGACGAGAAATACATATTTTGCAGAGCTGATTTTCAAAAGGAAAGAGGCTGCGTTTGCAAATACAACAGGTTTCAGGAAAAACCAAAGAGATAAAATCCTGCCAATAATTGAAACGCATACCTAAAATGGGTTGTTTATACGTAACGAGCCGGTTAACCTGCTATCTTTGTAGGACCGTCATACAATTAAAGGTACCAAAAATACCAACGTGAGAAAAGGGCTTTTTTAGCCAGATACAAAAACAGACATGGCATTGGTGAAAAAGGATTTGGATCTTGAGAAAAGGTGGGGCAAACTACTGGTAGGATTACAGCAATTATTGGGGAAAAAACCAACGGACCTAAATGCCGTATTGTTCATCATCGGCGTACAGGAATTGGGCAGTGGACCCAGAAATTTTTCAAAAGAAGAAAAACAGGATTTGATGCACATTGCGGTCTGCCGGATCCTGAGTCGCTCCGGGTTTTATTCCCTTGATTTTATTGATCAGGACGGTTGGCCACATTGGAAATTAGAAAAAACATTGCCACATTTGAATGCCATGGAACAAGAAAAGATGCTCAAGATTCATGTTTTGGAGTATTTCGAAGACGAATTTGAAATAGACATCAAATGAAGATCGTATCCTACAACGTCAATGGAATCCGCGCAGCCCTAAAAAAAGGCTTTTCGGACTGGCTGAAGGCAACCGATCCGGATATCATCGGGCTGCAGGAAATCAAGTCCCTGGAAAACCAGGTAGACCTTTCGGAATTCGAGGATATGGGGTATCAGGTGTACTGGTATCCTGCGGTTAAAAAGGGATACAGCGGGGTAGCTATTTTAACGAAGCCCAAACCCCTTGAGGTAACGTACGGCATGGGTATCGCAGACTACGATGATGAAGGCAGGATGATACGGGCAGATTATCCGGACTTTTCATTTATCAGTGCTTATTTTCCATCCGGTACCACCGGAGATATTCGCCAGGATTTCAAATACCGATTCCTGGACGATATTTACGGATACAGTCAAGACCTGACAAAGACCCATCCAAACCTCATTTTGAGTGGGGACTACAACATTTGCCACAAAGCCATAGACATACACAATCCTGTAGCCAATAAAAATACTTCCGGTTTTTTGCCCGAAGAACGGGCATGGATGGATAAATTTACCGATTCCGGTTTTACAGATACCTTCCGTCTGCTGAATCAATCACCGGATCAGTACACCTGGTGGAGTTACCGGGCGAATTCCCGGGCCAATAACAAGGGCTGGCGAATCGACTATCACATGACCACACCGGGTGTTAGCAAGCGGATAAGGCAAGCCGAGATTTTGACGGATGCACACCATTCGGATCACTGCCCTGTCCTGATAGCGCTAGGAGATACTACTAATTAAATCATGATTAAAGCCTAAACAATCAATGAAATCAATAAAAATATCAATCCCATCTTTGATTGAAAACATCACAATCATAGAGAGTTTCATTGATAATGCCCGGGAAAAGTTTCACATCAACGATGACATATACGGCAATATCATGATTTCCGTAACCGAATGTGTGAGCAATGCGATCATTCACGGCAACAAAGAAAACAAAAAAAAGAGCGTTCGACTGGAATTGAAATTTCTGGAAGACCAGGTTAAGTTCATCATTGAGGACGAGGGGGAGGGTTACGACTACCACCACTTAAACGACCCCACCGCTCCGGAAAACCTGGAAAAATCGGGTGGGAGAGGGGTGTTCATCATGAAGCACCTATGCGACGAAATTCAATTTGAAAAAGAGGGTAGCCGAATCATTCTCACTTTTTACATGAATTAACATGGCTGTCAACTTCTTTGAAGAAGGGATAAATGCGCAACTCAGGCAACGTCGCCGGATCAAACGCTGGCTACACGCTATCGCTGCTGCCAAAGGTTACCGTATCGACTCTTTAAATTATGTCTTTTGCACAGACGATTATTTGCACCAAATCAATCTCAACTACCTGAAACACGATACCTACACCGATATCGTTACCTTTGATCAGTCCGAACAAGACCGTACCATTGAAGGCGATGTGTTTATCAGCGTCGACCGCGTGCGGGAAAACGCCAAGCAAGAAGGCGAAACCTACCCGGCCGAACTTCTACGCGTCATCGCACACGGCTTGCTCCATTTGTGCGGATACAAAGACAAAAGCCCATCCGAAAAACACCGGATGCGAAAAGAGGAAGATCAGGCGGTGGCGCATTATTCCAAAATTACTGTTCCACGTGGAACACCAAAAGACCAAAACCTAATCTAACTGTTCCACGTGGAACACCAAAAGAGAAATTATGTTTCCAATATACGATGTAATAGTAGTAGGGGCCGGGCATGCGGGCTGTGAAGCCGCTCACGCAGCAGCCAAAATGGGGTCGCGTGTATTGCTCTGTACCATGAACATGAACACGATCGCTCAAATGTCTTGCAATCCTGCAATGGGTGGGGTGGCCAAAGGACAAATTGTACGGGAGATCGACGCGCTTGGGGGAAAGTCCGGAATCATTTCTGACAAATCCACGATCCAATTTCGCATGCTCAACCGATCCAAAGGGCCGGCCATGTGGTCTCCCCGAACCCAAAACGATCGCATGCGCTTTGCGGAAGAATGGCGTCTGGCACTGGAAGCAACACCAGGGGTTGATTTTTGGCAAGAGATGATCACAGACCTCCTTGTAAAAGATCATCGGGTAATCGGTGTAAAAACCAGCCTGGGACTGGAAATACGTAGTCGTGCAGTTGTCCTCACCAACGGCACCTTCTTAAATGGAATCATACATATTGGCGAAAAACAAATGGGTGGGGGGCGTACCGGCGAACGAGCCGCCAAAGGCATCACCGAAACTCTGGTAGCTTTGGGGTTCGAAGCAGGTCGCATGAAAACCGGAACACCCCCACGCGTCGATGGCCGTAGCCTCGATTACTCCCGTATGGAGGTCCAGGAAGGAGATCCCCTCCCTGAAAAATTTTCTTATTCCTCTGAAACCAGCCCGGTAAGAGAGCAACGCAACTGTTGGATTACCTATACCAATACAGCCGTGCACGAACAACTAGCGACTGGATTTGACCGATCTCCCATGTTTAACGGCCGAATCCAGGGACTGGGTCCCCGCTATTGTCCGTCCATAGAGGATAAGATCAACCGCTTTGCGGAGAGGGAACGCCACCAGATATTCGTCGAGCCGGAGGGCTGGAACACGGTAGAAATCTACGTAAACGGATTTTCCACCTCATTGCCGGAGGAAGTGCAGTACAAGGCGCTGCGGAAGATTGAAGGTTTCGAAAACGCGAAACTGTTCCGACCCGGATATGCCATCGAATACGATTACTTTCCACCCACACAGCTCAAACTAACACTGGAAACCAAACTGGTCGAAAACCTTTATTTTGCCGGGCAAATCAATGGCACCACCGGATACGAAGAAGCAGCCTGTCAGGGATTGATCGCCGGCATGAACGCACATAACAAGGTCAACGAAAAAGAACCTTTTGTTATCAAACGATCAGAGGCCTATATCGGTGTGCTAATCGACGACCTCATCAACAAAGGTACCGAAGAACCGTACCGCATGTTTACTTCCCGGGCTGAATTCCGCCTTCTCTTACGCCAGGACAATGCCGACCTTCGCCTCACCGAATCGGGATACCGACAAGGTCTTGCAGATGCGGAACAATACCAACAAATGAGAGAAAAAGCAGCGAAAACGGAAGAGCTAATCGATACCCTGCAACAAATACGCTACAGCCCGGATCAGATCAATAATCAGTTGGAACGATTAAACACTGCCTCAATAAAAGAAAAGATCACCGCCGATAAACTGCTCAAACGGCCCCAAATCGGTTTAAAAGAATTAATTGACGGCAGCCCGGAACACGTGAAATCCACGTTGACTTCCTACCCAAAAGCCGTACAAGAACAAGCAGAAATCCAAATAAAATACGCTTCCTATATCGAAAAGGAACGACAAATGGTCGAAAAGATGAGTCACCTGGAAAACCTTGCCATACCCTCGGGAATGAATTACGCTGCCATCAAAGCACTTTCTGCCGAGGGCCGCCAAAAATTAGGAAAAATTCGCCCGGAAACCCTGGGCCAGGCTTCTAGAATTAGTGGCGTCTCACCCGCAGATATGTCAATATTGACCATCTATTTAGGAAGGTAACATGTACGAACGGTTAACCAAATGCCCCTTATGTAAAAGTGGGCTCTTCACTAATCATATTATCGTTGAAGACAAAGCCATAAGCCAGGAATCCTTTATCATCTGTGCCTGCAAAAACTGTGACCTTTGGTTTACCAACCCCAGGCCGGACCCAGACAATAGCACCCATTACTACACGTCGGATCGGTACATCTCCCACCAGAAACAAAGCAAAGGAATCACCGATATCGTCTATAAACTCGTACGAACCTATACCTTACGCCAAAAACTTGCCTGGATCAATACGCGTTATACAAAAAAAGGACGCCTCCTGGACTTTGGTTGCGGCATCGGCCACTTCGTGAGAACCTGTCAAAAGGACGGTTGGGAGGCTTACGGTATGGAACCAAATGCTACGGCCGCTGAAATCGCCAGAAATGACCTGGAAATTCCGCTCGTTCCAAACCTACAAGCTCTCAAACAAGAAAAGAAATTTGATGTGATCACCCTGTTCCATGTACTTGAACACGTACATCTTCTAAACAAGACACTCAAGATACTCCTGGACCGATTGAAAAAACGAGGCTTGCTCTTTATTGCCGTACCCAATCGGGACGCAGCAGATGCATCCGCATTTAAAGAAAATTGGGCGGCATGGGATGTACCCAGGCATTTGTACCACTTCAATATACGATCGATGCACTACCTGGCAGAACGGCACGGATGCAGAATTGTAGACACGCTACCAATGAAGTTCGACAGCTATTACGTGTCCCTCCTAAGCCATCAATACCTGGGATCAGCCAATACCTTTCTCAAAGCAATCCAATCCGGCTACCGATCAAATCAAGAAGCAAAAAAACACGCAAACAATTACTCCAGTCTACTTTTTGTCCTCAAGAAAAAATGACGAAACTACTACGATACCTCCTGGGATGTTCGATTCTCTTGATTAGCGCTTGCGCCAAGCAAAGCTCTCCTATGGGAGGGCCAAAAGACGAAGATCCCCCGGTATTGATCGGATCCAATCCAACCAATCAAAGCACAGAAGTTAAACCCGAGGAGATTTCACTGGATTTTGACGAATACATCACGCTGGAAACACCCAACCAATCCATCATCATTACCCCCAGGATAGAAACAGAAAAAGTAGAATTCTTAGCGAATAAGAACCGGGTGACAATTACGCTGAATCAAGAACTGGAAGATACCACAACCTACCTCTTTAACTTCCAAACCAGCATACAGGACATCACCGAAAAAAACCCGGCCGAACGCCTGAAACTTGTGTTCTCCACCGGACCAACCATCGATAGCCTACAACTCTCCGGTACTGTGGACTTTGTGCAACCCTTCGATAAACCTAATTTTGAAGATGTATTGATAGGCCTCTATCGGGAAACGGATACCACCGACCTATTCACTGCGCCACCCTACTACATCACGCAGGCAGACTCAGCGGGTGGATTTGTTATCACCAACATTAAAGCTGGTAAATTTAAAGCCTACGCTTGGTATGACGACAACAACTCGTTGAAGGCAGAATACCGTAACGAGGCCTATGGATTCCTCACCGACCCAGTTGACATAAACACCAATGTAACGGATTTACACATCAACCTGGCAAAAGCCAACTTATCCGAGCTTAAAATCAGTCGCTCCTCAGGTACAGGAACCAACTACGACGTAGTCCTAAGTAAACCCATCGTCGATTTTCAGATCGATCACCCCGATAAAAACGAATCCCTGTTCTATCGGCAGCAGGACAACAGCATTCGCCTGTATCACCGCAACCTGCAGAATGACAGTACACAAATCCGTTTGCAACTGCAAGACTCCGTCGGAAACCGAGTAGACACCTTGCTATACGCAAACTTCCAGGAAAGTCAACGAAACAAAGAAAAACTAACCGTTACAAGCAATGCGACAAACGAATTCATCGACGAAATAAACGCTATGCTAACGTTTAATAAACCCCTTTATCAGATCCAGTACGACTCCCTTTTTTTTTCCTACGATAGCGCGGGTCGCATCCCCATTACCCCGGAAATGCTGAGCTTCTCAGATAGTACCCACCTACGAACCCGGCTACAGCTCAATTACCGCGTGCCCGATACCTTAACCATTGCTAAATTAACCCTCAACGCCAGCGATTCCACGTTCCAGGACATAGAAAACCAATGGAACGAAGAAACAATAAAAACGACCTTTAGCAGACTAAAAACCGATAATCTCGCCGATGGGATCTCAGGTGTTGTTGCCACCAATGAACGGCCATTATTGGTACAATTACTCAATACCAGCGACGAGCCGGTCCTCGAGCAATACCTGACGGATACCAATTATTTTTCCTTCACGAATATCGAAGCAACCACCTATAAAATCCAAGTGATAGTCGATCAAAACCAAAACAAACGATGGGACCCCGGAAACTATCGTTTACTACGGCAACCTGAACCCATTTACTACTTCTATGACGCAGAAGAACAAACAGACGAATTGATCGTTCGAGGAGGCTGGACATTGGAAGACCTGATCATTGAACCCAGACGAAAATCCGGCTTCCCTGCGAACACGGAAGAATCCATCCGGGAAACCCAATCCATTCGGTTGCCTCTGGAAATACTTATACTAGAAGAAGAGGATTTAATGAATTGATTATCAAATAGTTAAATCTAATACATCCCAATTGTTCACAAACACCTGGTAAATGAGGAAAACTCCGGTACAAAGCAATGTCATGCACACCCGCAGCTCACAAAAAACACTACCTGCCAGGCCAAACATAATTCCTGGGGATAATGCCTGGGTTATACACAAATATCCACCACTTCGCACACAAAAATTTATCCCCAAAACATACGCTGTCCGTTATCCACTCTATTCACAGAAAAACCAAAAAGCAGTCTTCTTTCGACTCTAGCCTAAAAAACTGTCGTGGATAGTATGTGAATAGCGATTGAGAACCTGGCAGAGCATGTCCACAACTATCCTGGCCCTCCGCTTACCCACATATCCACCTCTTAATAATAACAGTAATTTCTTCTTAAAATTAAAAATCAACTAATTATAGGGATGTGCATAACGCCATTGTACCCTTGCGTTGAAACGGCTGCCAAATACCACTGACGATCTGATTCTTTTTCCTACGGGAATGAGTACAGTCGCTGACAGGAATCTTGTCCGATAATCGTCGATGATCGTGCCGAAAAAACAAAACGTTTATTATGCATGCATAATTTTTTTTAGTAAATTGAATCAATTATAGGTCGAATGAAGAAAGAGGAAACCATCGATTATCATATCAAATGCTGTTGGCACTCCATATCGAGGATTTATAACCAGGAAGCTCAGAAAGAGGGAATCACTGCTTCCATGGGATTTGTATTGATTAATATCCATTCACAGGAGGGGACAGCGGCTACAAAAATCGCTCCCATGATGGGGTTGGAAAGCAGAAGTCTAACGCGGATATTAAAGTCGATGGAGGAACGAAAGTTGATTGTTAGGCAACCGGATGCGCTGGACAAGCGATCGGTTCGGATCATTTTGACCGAGTTGGGAAAGCAAAAAAAACTGGCTGCGGTGAAAACAATAAAAGCGTTTAACGAAAAGATGAAAAGTTCGTTAACAGAAACAGAGCTAAATTCTTTTTTTGCGTTGTTTAACAAAATTCATCGTGTCATTGAAACCATTCAGAAATAATTTCCCGTACAGGGCATAAGCTCCCGGAAATAACCAAACTATCTATGAAACGAACGATCAAAAAAGTAGCTGTTTTAGGTTCCGGAATAATGGGATCCCGAATCGCCTGTCATTTTGCAAATATCGGTGTAGAGGTTTTGCTTTTAGATATCGTACCCAAGGCCCCTTCAAAGAAAGAGCAGGAGAAAGGATTGACTCTGGAGGACAAGGCGGTCCGTAACCGCATGGTAAACGATGCCCTTCAGCAGGCCGTAGGTTCAAAGCCGTCGCCGATTTATTTGGCAGAATACGTGGAACGAATCAAAACAGGAAACTTTGACGATGACTTGCCGGCGATTGCAACCTGTGATTGGATCATAGAAGTGATCATTGAGAATTTGGAGATAAAGCAACAGCTGTTTGAGAAAATCGAAAAATACCGAAAACCGGGAACGTTGATTACTTCCAATACTTCCGGTATACCCATTCACCTAATGGCCGATTCCCGATCCAGCGACTTTCAAGCCTGTTTTGCCGGGACTCACTTTTTCAACCCACCCAGGTATTTGCAATTATTGGAGATAATTCCCGGACCAGCCACGGCTCCTGAACACCTGTCGTTTTTAATGGATTATGGTAGCCGGTTTTTAGGAAAGGAAACCGTGCTTTGCAAGGATACGCCGGCATTTATTGCCAATCGCATTGGGGTATATGCGATCATGGCTGCCATTCATCAAATAGAGAAAATGGGATTGGGCGTGTCCGAAGTAGATAAGATGACAGGTCCGGTAATCGGACGGGCAAAGTCAGCTACCTTCCGAACCTTGGATGTGGTAGGATTGGATACTACCGTGCACGTCGCGACAAATCTCTACAATGTATTGGAGCACGATGAATCGCGTAATGTATTCAAACTTCCTAAAAGTGTGCAGGTGCTCAATGAAAACCAATGGTACGGAGACAAGAGTGGCAAGGGTTTCTTTCATATGATCCGGCATGAAAACGGAAAAAAAGAACTAAAAGAAATCGATTTTCAGACCTACGAGTACAAGCCGGTAGAAAAACCTAAAATAGAAGCGCTTGAGAAGGCGAAAGGAATCGATAACCTGAAGGAGCGCATTCGGTTTTTGGTAAATTACGAAGACAAGGCCGGAGAATTTTATCGGGCCAGTTTCTACGACCTTTTTCGCTATTGTTCTTTCAGAATACCGGAGATAGCCGATGAGCTGTATCGGATCGATCAGGCGGTATGCGCTGGGTTTGGATGGGAGTACGGACCTTTTGAAAATTGGGACATTCTGGGTGTCAAAGAGACCGTTTCCAAGATGGAGGCGGCGGGTCAAAAGCCTGCGGACTGGGTGTATGAAATGATGGAAACCGGGATTGATTCGTTTTACAAGGTAGAAAATGGAAAGCGTCACTACTACGATCAGGTTTCCAAATCCTATCAGGAAATCCCGGGATTGGATGAATTCATAGTACTCGACACGTTAAGAGCTGCCGGCAACAAAGTCTGGGAAAACGAGGGAGCAACCATATTTGATTTGGGTGACGAGGTACTTGGACTGGAATTTCATACCAAAATGAATTCGATCGGTCAAGAGGTGGTGGCGGGTATTACCACAGCCATTGGCATGGCGGAAAAATCTTACAAAGGCTTGGTAATCGGGAATGAGGGTGGAAATTTCTCTGCTGGCGCCAACCTGGCCATGCTTTACATGTTTGCCGGAGACCGGGATTTCGATGAAATCAATTTAATGATCGCTCAGTTTCAGAACACGATGATGCGGGCCAGGTACTCCTCTGTCCCGGTAGTCGTGGCACCCCACAATATGGCCCTTGGCGGGGGATGCGAACTGTCCCTGCATGCCGATAAAATTCAGGCACATGCCGAATTGTACATGGGATTGGTAGAAGTGGGCGTCGGTTTGATTCCGGCTGGAGGAGGAACCAAAGAAATGGTCGCCCGTGTGTCAAAAAATTTGGTAGCCGGAGATGTGGAATTGAATCGCCTGCAGGAGGTATTTATGAATATTGCGACGGCGAAGGTATCTACCTCTGCCGAAGAAGCCCGGGCCTTGGGCTATCTGGAGCAGAAAGATGCCGTTTCCATTAATCGAAAACGCCAACTTGCAGAAGCGAAAGAACAGGTGCTGTTACTTGCGGATGCAGGTTATACCCAACCGGTAGAAAACACGGCTATCCGGGTTTTGGGAAAATCGGCCCTTGCCCTGATAGAAGCGGGGATCACCGGTATGCGTTATGGAAAGTACATTTCCGAACACGATGCCAAAATCGCGCAAAAATTGGCCTGGGTTATGAGCGGCGGAGACCTCTCAGCACCGACTACCGTTAGCGAGCGGTATTTATTGGATTTGGAAAGGGAAGCCTTTCTGAGTTTGACGGGGGAAAAGAAAACGCTCGAACGGATTCATAGTATTTTATTCAAAGGCAAACCTTTGAGAAATTGATTCATGGAAAACTCTCGCAGTAGAAATCGAAATCAGGTAGCCGCGTCCTCCTCGGAAAGAAATGACTACGGCACCTTCGGCTGATCAAACTACTGCTGGTACACGAAAACAAAAAAGAAATGGATGCATACATCGTAAATGGATACAGGTCCGCAGTTGGAAAAGCAAAAAAAGGCAGTTTTCGATTCTATCGTCCGGACGACCTGGCGGCAGACGTTATCAGGCACCTGCTTGCCAACACCCCTGGTTTGGAAAGCAAACAGGTAGAAGACCTGATCGTGGGAAATGCCATTCCGGAAGCCGAGCAGGGGATGCAGATGGGACGGATGATCTCCCTATTGGCACTTGGAGAAGAATGTCCCGGATTCATTGTCAATCGCTACTGCGGTTCCGGGCTGGAAGCGATCGCGTTGGCCACCGCAAAAATCAATATGGGCATGGCCGACTGCATCATTGCCGGAGGCACGGAATCCATGTCATTGCTACCGATGATGGGCCACAAGACGGCGTTGAATTACGGGATTGCCTCCCAGCATCCGGATTATTACCTGAGCATGGGCTTGACAGCCGAAGAATTGGCCAACGACTATCGGATCAGCAGGGAAGACTCCGATCAATTTTCCGTTCAATCCCACGAAAAGGCCATTAACGCTATCCGTGAGGGGCGCTTCAAAGACGAGATTGTCCCCGTGGAAGTCGAAGAAACCTATTTGGATCAGGAGGAAAAGCGGCGGAAGCGAAAGTTTACGGTCGATACCGACGAAGGTCCTCGCCCGGGTACCAGTATGGAGGTGCTTTCCAAATTGAAACCGGTATTCAAACAGGGAGGCCAGGTTACGGCGGGCAACGCTTCCCAAACTTCCGATGGGGCCGCATTCGTGCTGGTGATGTCGGAGCGTATGATGAGAGACTTGGGTCTGGAACCCATGGCACGCTTGCTTTCCTATGCTGTAGCGGGCGTGGAACCCCGAATAATGGGTATCGGACCAAAATATGCCGTTCCTAAGGCACTGAAGCAAGCGGGTATTTCTTTGCAGGAAATTGATTTAATTGAATTGAACGAAGCGTTTGCTGCGCAGGCGCTTGCGGTAATCCGGGCGCTGGATTTTGATCCTGCGATCGTAAACGTAAACGGAGGAGCCGTTGCATTGGGCCACCCATTGGGATGTACCGGAGCCAAACTATCCGTACAGATTCTGAATGAATTAAAGAAGCGCGAAAAAAAATACGGACTGGTGACTGCATGCGTGGGTGGGGGACAAGGCGTTGCGGGCGTTTTCGAACGTTATTGAAAAGGCCGGTGCCCCGCATCTTGGAGCCAATGACCGTTCTCAAATGAATAAACCATGGAAGAATTACGAAAAAAAAATAGCTTAAATGGAGGCGAATTCCTTATCAAGGATACCGCTGCTTCCGATATTTTTATCCCAGAATCGTTTAGCGAAGAACAAATGATGATGGCGGAGGCCTGTCAGGATTTTATGGACAGGGAGATCCTGGTGCGAATGGATGATATCGACAGCATGCAGCAGCCGGACCTGGTTCCCGCTATTTTGAAAAAGGCGGGGGAGTTGGGATTGCTGGCCATTTCGGTCCCCGAAACCTATGGGGGCTTGGGCATGAGTTTCAATACTTCCATGTTAATAGCCGATATTATCGGAGCAGCCGGTTCCTTTTCAACGACCTATGGTGCCCACACGGGCATTGGGATACTTCCCGTTTTGTACTACGGAAATGACGCCCAAAAAGAAAAATACCTCCCCAAACTTTCCAATGCCGAATGGGCTGCCTGCTATTGTCTTACAGAGCCCGATGCGGGTTCGGATGCCAATAGCGGAAAGACCAAAGCTACCCTGAACCCGGAGGGAACCCACTACCTGATAAATGGGCAAAAAATGTGGATTTCCAATGCGGGATTTGCCAATTTTTTTATTGTTTTCGCAAAAGTGGACGACGACGCCAACCTTTCTGCATTCCTGGTAGAAAAGGGTTTCGGCGGGATTACCATGAACGAAGAAGAACACAAAATGGGCATCAAGGGCAGTTCCACCCGGCAGGTGTTTTTTAACAATTGCCCGGTACCCGTGGAAAACATGCTTTCCGAGCGAGGAAACGGGTTTAAAATAGCGGTAAACATTTTGAATATTGGCCGCATCAAACTGGGTGCCGGCGTGTTGGGCGGCTGTCGCCGCGTACTGGGTCTGGCTATCCGTTATGCCGCTGAACGAAAACAGTTTGGTGTTACGATTGATTCTTTTGGTGCCATACAGGCGAAGTTGGCCGAAATGGCCATCCGGACTTTTGCCTGTGAATCCCTGTGTTATCGGGCCGGTCAAGACATTGAAGATCGGATCGATGCGCTGGAAGCGGAGGGGATGGACCCGGCGAAAGCCCGCTTAAAAGGGGTGGAGCAATTTGCCATTGAATGTGCCATCGCCAAAGTACACGGATCGGAGGTACTGGATTACGTGGTGGATCAAGGCGTGCAAATCTACGGAGGAATGGGCTATTCTGCCGAAGCTCCCATGGAACGCGCCTACCGGGATGCACGGATTTCCAGAATATACGAAGGAACCAACGAAATAAACCGCATGCTGATGGTTGGCATGTTACTCAAACGGGCCTTAAAGGGTGAATTGCCCATCATGCAACCGGCGATGGCGGTGGCAGAAGAATTGAAGGGCGTACCGGACTTTTCCCAACCGGATCTATCCGAGCCATTCTCCGAAGAAAAAGAAGTTTTAAAGAACTTGAAAAAAGTGTTTTTAATGATTGGTGGACAGGCCTCCAATAGCTTGGGAGACAAGCTGGAGCGGGAACAAGAACTATTGATGCACCTCGCCGATATCTTGATCGAGATTTATGCGGCCGAATCCACTGTATTGCGTTCGGAAAAACTTCTGGCAGAGCGCGGAGAGCAGGCAGTGACCTACCACCGGGCTGTTAGCAGCGTGTACCTTTACGAAGCCGTCGAACGAATCCAGGCGGCCGGAAGGGAAGCCATTCTTTCGTTTGCTTCGGCTGATGAAAAAAAGTTTCTTTTACTGGGATTGAAACGGTTCACCCGCTATGGAGAAACGATTAACCCAACGAAGCTTCGGAGGGAAATTGCCCAGGCATTGATAAGGGAAGGAAAGTATTTCTTCTTTCACGCTTGATTGATTCGGACCAGGAAAAACCAGTAGATCACGATGACGACAAGTAAGCCAGAAGTTTGGTTACGCGGACCCGTCCCGGATATCCCTTTCTTTCTGCAGCCGGCGGCCCATGCCTTGTTGCAGGCCCGGGAAGAGTTACCCGGCTGCTTGAAGGGTTTTCCCGAGGAACGCTTGTGGGTATCCCTGGCAGGAAGGGCATCGGTTGGCTTCCATCTGCTGCACTTAACGGGCGTCTTGGACCGTCTCATTGCTTATGCCGAAGGGAAGCAGTTAACCAAAGCCCAATGGGAATACCTTCGTCAGGAATCGAAACCACATCCAACGCTGAGTACTGAGGTCCTCATTCACCGCTTTGACCAAAAAGTAACGGAAACGTTGGAAATTTTTAAACGAACCAGCGAAGCGAGCCTTCGGGAAATCAGAGTTGTTGGTAGAAAAAAGCTTCCCAGCACGGTCATGGGCCTCTATTTTCACGCAGCCGAACATAGCCAGCGTCATTTGGGCCAGCTGTTGGTAACGGCTACTGTTTTGAAGCATCAGCAGGCAGAATTCACTGCCGAGTAAGGAGGCGCATCGCTGCCTTTTCAATGGACCCAATCGGCAGTAGCTTGCCGGAAAAAAGCTCTTGGACCTGACCGGATGGCCGAAAACGGTATCCTCTCCAGAAAAATAGCAATTAACCGGAATGGTCACCGTCAAAATCCATATATTTAATGTCACGAGATAACGCTCGCCCGATCCGGATCCTTTTCACAGGGGATACCCCGTACCTGATTTCGCCGCGATTTCCATAAGGGGAATCGAATGGCCGCTACCAAACCCCGTATAAACCGATGAAAAAAGTTGTCCTATATTTGATTGGCTTTGCATTACCGATTTGCATGGCTCATGCACAAAAAACCACAAAGACAGAAAACGTTTTCCTTATCACCGTGGATGGCCTGCGTTGGCAGGAACTCTTTCGGGGCGCCGATTCGCTGTTTGTCGACGATACCGGTATGGTTGAAAAGCAAGGCGAATTATTGGAAGAGTACTGGCATACGGATCCCTCACGCAGACGGGAGCTGCTGATGCCTTTTACCTGGAGCACGTTGGCAAAAGCGGGGCAGCTGCATGGCAATCGCTACCTGGGCAACCGGGTAGATTTGCGAAACAACATGTTGTTTTCCTATCCGGGCTACAACGAAATACTGACCGGTAGGGCAGACGATGCGCGTATCACCTCAAACGATAAAAACAACAATCCGAACATCACCCTGCTCGAACACCTGCAGCAGATGCCCGCCTACCGGGGAAAGGTCCTTGCCTTTGGCAGCTGGGATGTGTTCCCTTACATTATCAATACGGAGCGGAGTGGCATACCGGTGAACGCCGGATTTTCCACCGCAACCGGTCCCAACCTGAGCGACACGGAACGCCTGATCAATCGCTTACAAGCGGAAATCCGAGGTCCCTGGGCCGGCGTCAGGTTGGATCCCTTTACCCATCACTATGCGATGGAGGCGATTAAAAAACAACGGCCCAAAGTGGTCTTGATAGCTTATGGAGAACCGGACGATTGGGCGCACGACAACCGCTACGACGAATACCTGCATTCCATTCGCCAATTTGATGCCTACTTGAAGGATCTTTGGGAATACATTCAGACTACCCCGGGATATACAGACAAAACCACCCTGATCGTCACCACCGACCACGGAAGAGGGGTGGAAAAGTCTACCTGGACGGGGCATGGATCGGGCATTCCCCGTTCCCGTGAGATTTGGATAGCCGCCATTGGACCCGATAGTCCTTCCCTCGGTGAGGTAAAAACAGACGCCGGGTTGTATGCGGCAATGATTCCCAACACCATTTTCCAGCTGCTGGGCCTCTCCTATCCGGATGAAAAAGCAGACCCAGCCATTGAGGCGGTGCTGCCATGAGTTTTCGGATTCTTTTCCTCTGCATGCTTTTTGCGCTGCCGGCCTGCCGCACCGGGCCGGAAAAAGCGACCTTCAAAGAGGTCTTTTTGTACAACGACCACGAAGCCGCTGGTTTTTTTCATCCCCGGCTGCCGGAAGAAGCACTGCAGCTTCTCGATACCAACTGGATATTTCTGGGCACGGACTCTATGTCCGGGATCGATCGAGAATGGCCCGCTCATTTTTTACAGTCCCAGGCAGTTTCTTTGCCCCACCGCCTCACCTTGCCCAATCATTCTTTTTGGTACCGCTGGGAAGGAACGCTGGAACCCGGCATTTTGCTGGTAGATGCAGACGATGGGGTACAATGCTGGATGAACGGAAGGCGTGTTCGACGGGCCGGGGCCGGAGATTATTTTGTGCTGCCGACCGGAGGGAAGACCGAATTGGGACTTCGGGTAGTCAATAACGCCATGGCCGGCGGGCTCCGGCGGGTCCAATTCCTCTCCAACGAGGACTACCTGGCCTGGCAGGACAAAAAAATGCAAATCCGGGAAGGTTTCCTCGTGGACCGTAAATTGGAATTGTTGCAGGACCCGAAACAGCTGAAACAATGCGAAGAATTATCCTTTCCCGAACTGAGGGACCGCCTCACGGAATTCCCCATTTTATTTACCGAACCCGTTCTGATCTGGGGAACGTCCGGGAAGCCCTTTATCCGATGGGTGAGTGAATCTGCCGGCACAGCCCTGCTGCGCACCAAACGGGGAGAAGAACAGCGGGTAAAATCCAGTGATGGCATTTTTACCCATCCAGTGAAACCGGGAGAAACGATTTCCTTTGACCTCTACCAAAACAAATCGTACCAGGGGCATTTTAGCCTGACTGCTCCCGACCCTGCCGATGAATCCATCCGTTTGGCACTTTGGGGCGATTCGCAGGGTGGATGGAAAACCTTTCGGGAGGTTGCCGATGCCGTCCATGCTAAGCAAGTGGATCTCAGCCTGGGAGCGGGTGATTTGGTCAATAACGGTTCGGAGGAAGGGGCCTATCCGCGGTTTTTGCAGCTGCTTGCCCGCATGCAAACCCCTCAATTCCTTGTACCCGGCAACCATGACTACGACGGGCACTACGACGATTTGTATGCCCGGCAGCTCCATCGGTATCTATTTTTGCCGGAAACCCCGACCTTTGGCGTGCAGGTGTTCGGTCCCCTGGCCATTCTAAGCCTGGATCCAAACCTTCATTTTCCGGTATCCATACCGGAAGGTACCCGTCAGCGGGAATGGCTGGAGAAAAACATGCGGTCCGAAGCCTGGCAAACTGCCCGCTGGAAAATGCTGTTGCTGCACCAGCCACCCTATTCTCAAGGATGGCCGGGCTACCCCGGGGAATGGACGATCCGCCAACTGTTGGAGCCTTTTTTTCATCAAGGCCTGGTGGACCTGGTTGTGGCAGGCCATACACACGATTACGAGCGTTTATCCCTCGAGTTTTCCGGTAATCCGGTACATTTTTTGGTGGTAGGTGGGGCAGGAGGAGGCCTGGAACCCCAGGGGGAGCAATCCGAAGCGCCACAAATGGACCGGCTAATCAAAAAACACCATTACGGCATACTCAACGTTGATTCCACGCGGATGCAATTCCATGCATACGACCTGGATGGACACATCCTGGATGAATTTACCGCAGCAAAATGAATCCCTTTACCGTTTACCTACTCGTTCACCTTTTGCGTATCCTTGTCTGGAATCAACCATTGGTCGTTTCTGATACGGCAGCTGCATTTATAAAGACATCGGCAGACTCGATTGCCCTGGTACACGCAAAAGTATTCGACGGTTCGGGCAATCCCGCCCTTTTGGACCAAACGGTGTTGATCAAAAATGGCCGTATTTTGGCGATTGGCCACTCCGGAGATGTGCCCGTTCCAGAAGCTTACGAAACCTGGGACGCATCGGGCATGACACTGTTACCGGGCCTGATCGGCACCCATAACCACCTCCGTTTGCCTCAGGGAGCGTTGCTCTACACCGGCCCCAAGCTATACCTCGCTTGTGGGGTCACAACCATTCAAACCTGTGGAACGGGTCATCCGGCCGAGGAATTGGCATTGGCCCGGGCCATCGAAGAGGGACGTTACCCGGGACCGGAGATCATTCCCTCTTCTCCCTATTTTACCGGAAGGCAAGGAAGGGATCATTTCGTGCGATTCACCGAGGAGAAAAAGGTTCGGGATACCATCCGCTACTGGGCCCGACAGGGTGTGGCCTGGTTTAAAGTGTACCGGAATACCCGACCGGAAGATCTTCGCGTCATCGTAGACGAGGCCCACCGGCAGGGGGCCAAAGTCACCGGACACCTGTGTGCAACGAGCTATAGCGAGGCGGCACAAATCGGGATTGATGCTATCGAACACGGGTTTATCCACGCCTTTGATTTCGCTTCCGACCGGGTGCCGGGAACCTGTTCGGGTAATGTGGATTTTCGATCCACGCTGGGAGTGCAGGAGCCGGTCGTTCAAGAGTTGATACAGTTGCTGATTAAGCAGGGAGTTGCCATTTCCAGTACCCCCGCCATTTTGGAAGCCCAGGCCAGGGGCCTCGCCGACCCACGAAGCCTGGAGGCCATGGATGCCTTTCATGTCCAGGCGTACCAGCGGAGGCGGAAAGAAAGAGAGTCCCGCGCAGGAGAAGGGGGTGTCAAAGAAGCGTGGCTCCTTCGATCGCTAGAATTTGACCGGGCATTTTTTCGGGCCGGAGGGCTACTGACAGCGGGACCGGACCCGGGTTTGCACGTATTGCCGGGATACGGGGATCAAAAGAATTACGAGCTGTTTATCGAGGCAGGATTCGAGCCGCAAGCCGCGGTGCAGATTCTGACCGCCAATGGGGCCCGATTACTGGGAAGAACGGATATCGGAAAGGTGCAGCCGGGCATGCGTGCCGACCTACTACTGCTGGACGGAGACCTGCAGGCAGATCCGCGGGTTATCCGTAATCCGGTTTTGGTTTTCAAAGAGGGAAAGGGCTACGATCCACAAAAACTACTGCAGGCGGTGAAAGGAAAAGTGGGTGCTGCCATGGACGATACCTGGCGGGTAGACGGAAAACCAATGCCGTGAAACCCGCCGGTCAGTTCCGGGGCAGTGTTGCTTTGGCTGGCAGCATCAAGGAACCATTGACGCCAAGTCCGGCTTAGAGGCTGTGCGCATTTAGAATGACTCCTTCCCTGATTGTTTTAAGGTAGGTGCTTGCCTTGCCGCTAGCGTCTACCTCGCAAACCCGATAAGAGGGGAAGGGGTTGCCCCAGGAGCCACCGAAGTGCCCCGACCAGAGAAAGGGTTTGCCGCGGTAAATCATCTGTCCGTCCACATCGTGGTCGTGGCCATGAAAGGTGGCGCGGACCGCCGGGTAGGAGGCCAGCAAATCCAACAAGGGCTTGCAATCGATCCCGTGCCGGGTCCAATCGTTTTGTGAGATGTGTACGAAAACAAAAACATGCGAAAGATCGGCGTACTCGTCGAGAAACGTTTTTGCCAGATCCAGATCCACGCAGCGGTATTCCCCTTTTTCGTTGGAGCAATCCAGGATAATTGCGCCCATGTCGTCCCCGACCGGGAAGGCATGGTTGGTCGGTTGTCCCATGATGCGGAAAAACTCCGCCTCGGAAACCCGGTCGTGGTTGCCACGAGCCAGGTAATAGGGCACCTGCAGCTGATCGTAAATGCCCTTTACCTCGGGAAGCAAGGTTGCATCGTCGTGGATCAAATCTCCGTTGAACAGCACGAAATCCACATCCTTTTCCCGGTGGATCGCCTCGATCAGTTCACGGTGCGCCACTTCGTAATCGGTGCCCGGTTGCCCCCAATGCCCATCGGAGGCGGTAATGAATTTCAATCGGCCGGTTTTCGGAAAAACCCGATTTTCAAACGAAAGCATTGGTAGCGCCAACAGTGGCGCGCCAACCAGGCTGAGTTTTTGGAAAAAGTGTCTACGGTTCATGCGGAAAGGAAATGACATGGTATCTGCTTCGAAAATAGTCAATTTTTCTGGTTTGGCAGCGTCCTTTCTCCCCTGGGCTTTGATCGGGTTTCAGCAGACCGCTGGACGAGCGGCCCGGGTGCATCCCCTTTTCCGTCCCCGGTTTACAAAAAAAGACTGCCCATAGAAATGGACAGCCTCCCGTTGGTTAGGTAGAGCAATAATGTTTTAATGCGTTTTGCGACTTCGGCCGAAAAAGCGGTGCTTATTGAACCATTTATTCAGGCAAAAGCACGCCATCGATCACGTGAATCACCCCGTTGCTTCCGGATAAATCGGCCGCCGTCACGGTGGCTCCATTGATTTGCACCGTGCCTCCGGCAATGGAAACCGTAATTGTGCCGCCGTTAAGTGTCTCCACTACCTGCCCGTCCGACAGATCCGAGGCCATGACTTTTCCTGCAACGACGTGGTAGGTCAGAATTCCCGTGAGTTGATCCTTGTTTTCCGGCTCCAGCAAGGAGGCCACCGTTCCCTCCGGCAGGGCGGCAAAAGCGGCATCGGTTGGTGCAAATACCGTAAAGGGGCCGTCACCACTTAACGTTTCTACCAATTCGGCAGTAGTCAAAGCGGTAACCAGCGTTCCGTGGTCCGGCGAGCCCACCGCAATGTCTACAATGGAAGGCTCCACCTCTTCGGGTGTTGCTTCTTCCATCGTCATCTCCGTTTCTTCTTCCGTGGTTTCTTTTTGAGGGCTTCCGCAAGCCGTCACCCAGAGCAAGGCCATCAGTGCAGGGAGTGCGGATACATACATCATTCGTTTCATAATCAATTGTTGATTTTAGTTAGTACGGAGTTTAAACAACTGATAATCAGAATAGTTTAAAACTTTTTTGAAAAAAGCGAATCCGAAGCCGTACGAGGTTCTTTTTAGAAAAAAGGAAGTACCGCAACAGGCAATACCTTTAGCGGACAGGGGGACCGAATCCGCGCGGAGACGTCCCTGTGGGGCCGGGCGATTGGGAAGGGCGCCCTGGTCAAATGCCGGGGCTTCATTCGGGCGGTTTTTCTTCGGGCAACTTTTCCACAGCCAGGCGGCAGGCGGTTGGCCGTTCATTTCGGTACCTTTCAAAAAATCCCTATTTTAGAGCCATGAAGAAGCGAAACCATCCCCTATTGACCCTTTGCCTTTGGCTGGCAACCGGAGTAGTTGTCTCACCCCTGGCCGCCCAATCGGAGGCCAAGCCCTATTTTCTGGACGGGGAGGCCCAGGAAGTACCGGCCTTCAAGGATCCGTCTCGTTGGATTCGGCACGACCTATGGGTGGAAACCGAATTCGATTCGGATGCGGATGGTCAACCCGACCGCATGCACGTTTCCGTTACCCGTCCCTATCAGACCGAATACCAGGGATTGAAACTACCCGTGATTTACGTCAGTAGCCCCTATTTCGCCGGGGTCGCACCCGATGTGGACAGCCTTTTTTGGGACGTGCGCCACGAATTGGGATCCCCGCCAAAGAGCCGGGTTTCACCGGAAGTGACCGCCCGCAATAACCGCCCCTTTATTTCCGATTCACACCTGCAAACCTGGGTTCCCCGCGGATACGTTGTCGTCCACTCTTCCTCCCCCGGCACCGGCCTTTCCCAGGGAGCCCCGACCGTGGGTGGCAAAAACGAGTCGCTGGCCCCCAAAGCCGTGATCGATTGGCTCTGCGGAAGGGCCCGGGGCTATACCGCTCCCCTGGGTGGTGAGCGGGTGGAAGCCTACTGGTCCACCGGAAAAGTGGGCATGACGGGAACCTCTTACAACGGCACCCTGCCCCTGGCTGCCGCAACCACCGGTGTGGAGGGATTGGAGGCCATCATTCCCATTGCACCCAATACCTCCTACTACCACTATTACCGTTCCTACGGATTGGTACGTTCGCCGGGGGGCTACCTGGGCGAAGACATTGACGTGCTGTACGACTTTATTCACAGTGGGGATCCGGCCAAACGGGCAAGTAACAATGCCCGCATCCGCGATACCGAAATGAAAGCCGGGATGGACCGGGTCACCGGGGATTACAATGATTTCTGGGCAGGCCGGGATTACCTGAACCAAATGGAGCCCATGAAGGCCGCCCTGCTGATGGCCCATGGCTTCAACGATTGGAACGTGATGCCCGAACACAGCTACAGGATCTATAAAAAAGCACGGGACATGGGACTTCCGGTGCAGGTATATTACCACCAGGACGGGCACGGCGGCCCGCCACCGTTGCGGATGATGAACCGCTGGTTTACCCGTTACCTGCACGGAGTGGACAATGGCGTGGAAGAGGACCCGGAAGTTTGGATTGTGCGAGAGGGGGACAGTCAGGACAATCCCACTCCCTACGAAGCCTATCCCCATCCTCAATCCGAGTCCGTGTCGCTGTTTTTGGAAGGTGCGGCTCCTGCCGCTGGAAAGCTGCAGCTGGAGAAACCCGCCCGGCAAGGAAGGGAGACCCTGATTGATAATTTTTCTTTTGACGGGGCTTCGCTGGCAAAGGCGGAGCTCACCGATCACCGCTTGTTGTTTGTGAGTCCTTCACTGAAGGAAGACCTGCACCTGTCCGGCCTGCCGGAAATAACCCTTCGATTGGCCTCCAGCAAAGCAGCCGCCAACTTGTCCGTATGGTTGGTCTCCCTGCCCTGGAACGAGCGGAAAAATACGAAAATCACCGACAATATCATTACCCGGGGATGGGCGGACCCGCAGAATCACCGCTCCCTGACAGAAAGCGAGCCCTTGAAACCGGGCCGGTTTTACACGGTTAGTTTTGACTTGCAGCCCGACGACCAGGTCATTCCGAAGGGTCAGCAGATCGCCCTATTGATTTTTTCCAGCGACAAGGAATTTACGCTTTGGCCCGAGCCCGGTACCGAGTTGACGGTGGACCTGGATGCCAGTTCGCTGAGGCTGCCAGTGGTGGGAGGTATCGAGGCGTATCAGGCAGCTACGGAATAATGTCACTCACCACAGATAACACAGATTCGCACAGATTAATTAGGGATAAGCTGGTTTGTTTGAGGCAACAAAAAATGGGTGGAAATCGGTGTGAATCAGTGGTGAAAAATAGGAACAACACTGAAAACACAGATTACTCCCGCATAAAAGGTAAAGTGAAGTGCTTCACCACTTTTTATACTCCCCGTGGTTCTCCTATTCACTTTTTCTTGTCCAAGATGTTGAAAACACCAATGCGCTTTTAGGTACATTTGGTTGTTACCGATTCAAAAGCCAAAGACAAGAATCCAAATGAGGCATTTTTTTGCTACGCTCGGACGGACAAAAAGGGAAGAGATTGAAAAGTCTATCGTAAAATGAGATAAATGAAAGATTTAGGCTATTTTAAGGGCTTAAATTAATGCGAACATGAATCGATCAAGCAAGTAAACGAGGAGAAAGCAATTAAATATACTTGGTTGATTGGCAAGCTTGAGAAATTTACGACTTAGCTAATAGTTATCTACAGAAGATATGAATCAATCAAGGCGTCCAAAAACTCATGATGTGGGCATTGATGAGTTAATTATTTTACCTAAGAAACAATGGTGGCAGATGTATGCGAAAGTTACAGCATAAGGAAGAAAAAAGTAACGAATAATAATTTATGCCATGAAATACTGGATTGAAAAAACTATTGTAAATGGACGCGAGGATAGAATAGAGGGCGATCGTGCACTTGGAAAAGCACTTTGGTCACCTCAAAAGGATAGAAGGGGAGCGGATATTTACAAAAACATGAGAGAAGTTAGACAAGGTGATATTATTATTCACCTGGTGAATAACTCTAAAATAGCCGGTGTATCTAAGGTAAGGAAATCAGCTGTTGAATCTCATGGCATTTCTGGAACAGAATGGGATGGGCCTGCTTACCTAATTGAGTTGGAAGATTATGAAGAAATAAATCCAGAAATCTCCCGCAACAGTATTTTAAGCGCTGACAACAAAACAATACTTGATAAAATAAATTCCCAATCGGAAGTTTTCTATAATAATAAGTTAGAACTTCGACAGGGTGCATATTTAACTCCTTGCCCAAAAGAATTGTTGACTTTGATTAATAGGGCCTATTTAGGACTATCTAATGGAAACTTGCCTCATATTTTGACTTCCGATTTGCAAAATATTGATACAATAGAGGGATTACCTTTCAATAGAATTCAGCTATTGCAAGATATTAGAGACTCAGGACTGTGGTATTCCGATGAACTAATTTTAAGGTTAACGGGCTCATTATTGACGAAGCCCTTCGTAATCCTTACTGGTCTATCCGGGTCTGGAAAAACAAAGCTAGCCCAAGCCTTTGTGCAGTGGATTTGTAAGGATCAAAACCAGTATCGGATTATTCCAGTTGGCGCCGATTGGACGAATCGCGAACCTTTATTAGGCTATCCCAATGCATTAAAACCAGGGGAATATGTAAAACCAGATAACGGGGTATTGGATTTAATTCTACTAGCAAACAATCGTCCGGATTCTCCTCATTTTTTAATTTTGGATGAAATGAATCTAAGCCACGTGGAGAGGTACTTTGCGGATTTTTTGAGCGTAATGGAATCTGACGAGACGATACCATTGTACTCAGAAGGGACATCGGATAACGAGCTGCCGAATCAACTTTCTCTTCCCTCCAATTTATTCATTATCGGAACAGTCAACATAGACGAAACTACCAATATGTTCAGCCCAAAGGTGCTGGACAGAGCCAATACCATTGAGTTTCGGGTGACACAGGATGAAATGAAAAAGTTCCTGGACAATATTAAAAACATTAACATGAATGCCTTAACCGGCAAGGGTTCAGGAATGGCTAAAAGTTTTTTAGACATGGCGTCAAGCAAAACGTTGGAATCAGATTATGAGATAAATGAGGCATTGATACAATTCTTTGGGGAGTTAAAAAAGACAGGAGCAGAATTCGGCTATAGGAGTGCCACAGAGATTTTGCGATTAGTCCATCACCTTTCCGTTTTAGACAGTAACCTTACAAAGGCGCAGAAAATAGATATAGCGATCATGCAAAAATTACTGCCCAAGCTCCACGGTTCCCGAAGAAAGCTTTGTCCGGTACTAGAAACGTTGGGTACATTTTGTTTTTCAGATCGTACAAATGTTTTGACAGAAGTTTTTGATAGGGAAGATTTTGATTTTAATGATGCCAGGGTAATCTATCCCTTGTCTTTGGAAAAGATTACGAGGATGTACAAAGGGGCTTTAGACCATGGATTTGCTAGTTTTGCTGAAGCCTAATCCATGATATCTTCGGACTCCATAGAGATTAACCTAGATTCTGTACGTGAAGGATTGCGTCTATGTATCGATTCCCGACAGCCAAAAACACTTTTTGATGCCTCAAAAAGCGCCTCAGAAAATAATGAAGCAAATATTCAGCTGGTGGAGGGCTGTTATTACGATTATCAGATAAACAGTGAAGATTATCTGCTTGAAGATCCTTTCGATAGCATCGTCCAGGCACACAAGCGCAGGCCCAACCTGGGCACTATCGCTCCTAATATTTATGTGGGAACCCTCGAATTACCGTTGATAAGGAAAGAGACCGGCGAAAAAATATTCGACATTTTCCTGGAAGTGCAGTCCGTTAAATCAGGATACCGGGATGATTATCGGGATATGTTGGCCATGATCACCGAGAAATGTACCGATTTATTATTGCAGGCCAATTCACCTGTATCCCATCGATTTGAAATTGATTTTAATCAGGACAGCAAATCCCTTTATCAGCGTTTTTCTTTTGTCAAATCGGTGATAGGAACCGATGAATTTGCTGAGGCTGTTCATAGAATAGTCAGCATGCCTGTTACCAAATGGGCGGATATTTCTGAAGCCAGGGATATTCGAAATGTCCGGAGGTTTTCTAATTCAAATATTCGGCAAATACTCAGCATGGGAAATCGAACTGTTTTGCCCAAAAATCATTATTTGCAAGGATTTGGAATTGAAACGCTTCCAGAGCGAATTGCGGCTGTTCGAAAAGCAGATTCAGTCGATACTCCTGAAAATAGGTTTATCAAATATGCACTCGAAACCTTTTTAAAATTCTGCTCAGATATTAATTCCATAGCCAAGGTTAAGAATCATAAAAAACTATATAATGAGTCTTACCTGCTTATTCAGGAGCTGGAGGGTCAATTGCACCATACCGTATTTAGAGATATCTCAAACCCAACTACCCTAAAGTTGAATAGCCCCGTGCTTCAAAGAAAGGAAGGCTATCGAGAAGTATTGCATGTTTGGCTATTATTCGACCTCGCGGCAAAACTGATCTGGAAAGGAGGGGAGGATGTTTATGGAGCGGGCAAAAAGGACATCGCCACTTTGTACGAATATTGGTTATTTTTTAAACTGCTGGAATTGCTTCAGGAAATCCTAGCTATTGCTCCAAAGGACATTTCCGATTTAATTGAACCTACCGACGATGGCTTAAGCCTCCGCATCAAGCAGGGTAAAACGATTCCTCTCCATGGGATCTACGATGCAGGCAGCAGAAAAATCAATATTCGTTTTACGTACAATCGCTCTTTCTCAGGAAAAAGGGATTACCCGGCTTCAGGTAGTTGGACCACAGCCCTTCGGCCGGATTATAGCCTATCTTTCTGGCCGGTAGGAATAACGGAAGAGGAGGCTGAATTGCAGGAATTAATCGTTCACGTTCATTTTGATGCGAAGTACAAAATAGCTAATATGTCGGATTACCTGAATCCAGATTTAGAAGAAAGACTGAATGAAGAAAAAAATGAAAACCGAAAAGGCATCTACAAAAATGCGGATTTGCTAAAAATGCACGCTTACAAGGACGCCATTCGAAGAACCGGTGGGGCTTATGTGTTGTATCCGGGAGAAAAGACCCTGACTAAAAGGGGATTCCACGAAATTATTCCAGGGCTTGGTGCTTTCCCGGTTCGGCCGTCGAAAACCGATAGTGGCATTGGTGAACTAAAGGCTTTCCTCCTTGAAATCCTGGATCATTTCGTTAATAGGGCTTCGCAGCGCGAGAAAATGGCCTTTAGAACCTTTGCTATCCATAAAGATCCACCACAATCGGAAAATCAGGTACGAGAAGCTCTACCAGAGGCCTTTTACAACAATCGTGGACTTCTGCCGGATGAGACATTCGTATTGATTGGGTATTACCAATCGGCAGAACACTACCATTGGATAAAACGGCATAAACTTTACAACTTCAGAATGGGTACTGGCGCAGGATCTCTTATTCTGGACAAAGAAACCGTAGATGCCAAATACCTGCTCCTCCATACCAAAGGAGAAAGGAGTTCAGGAGCACTTTGGCGAATCGTAAGCAATGGCCTATCGGTTAATTCCAGGGAGGACCTGGTTAAGAAAAACTACCCCGATCCCTCTCAGGATCATTACCTCTTGGTAAAATTGGAACCGGTAAGCGACCCGGAATTTCAAGGGGCTGTCTGGGATTTTAGGCGCCTTTCGCGCTATAAGGCCGGAAGGGCTTCGGCCTTGCCCTTTACCTGCAGCCTGACGGAACTGATGAAATGCAAGATTAGCTAGGGCATTCGTTGTAGGGAACGCAGCAAAATCCCCGTAGAAAACAGCTACACCCTTGTTTCCAGCAATTGAAATTCCTCAATTGACTACAAAACAGATGTTTTTTCCAGCGGAGGACCGCTATGCTTGTTACCGGTTTTATCCATCCGTTACCCTGCCAGGTGACCGGTGAGTCCCTACGGTTCACTCCGCTTTCTACGCTCTTTTATGCTCTTCTAGGATTCAACCCATTTGCTATCCCAGTTTTCTAAACCATATACCGCATAGAAGGGATTCCGAACTCCCATTTCTTCCGTTCCCCATTTTTGGATGCTGTCTTGGCGGAGAGGTTTGCGCGATTTTGTTCCTACCCCCTTCTATGTCCTTCAATGCCCTGCTACGATTCCGCTCTTTTTTTAAATCCTATAGGGCATAAGATAGGATGAACGAACTTCTGAAATTTTCAAAATAACCCGGTCAGATCCTTTCCGCGGACTTATTCGTGCTCGCTTCTATGCTCTTTTATGGTTTAACCCTTCGTATTCCGTACTTTTTCAAGTACCGGAGTTGCGCTGCTGCAACAGGTTTTCCTCGTACCGACCGGCGAATTTTCGCATTTCTTCGATCAATGGCAGTACCTCCCGACCCATTTCGGTCAGCGAATATTCCACCCGCGGCGGTACCTCGCCGAAGTTTTTCCGAAGGGCCAGTCCGCTTTCTACCAGGGTTTTGAGCTCCTGTATGAGCATTTTTTCGCTGATATCGGGGATTCGCTTCTTCAATTCCGACGGTCTAAATGGGTTTTCCATAAGCTGGAACAAGATCAACAATTTCCATTTTCCCCCCACCAATTCCAGGGTGGTGCGTATCGGACAACGAGCGGTAATGCGAATGGATTTCATACGTACAAAAAGGTTAGTACCCTACCGGTATGCAGGTAGGTCAAATCTACGTAGTATTATAGAAAAATAAAGCACATCATGAAAAAAATTTCCTTATTTGGTGGGACCGGCCGAACCGGCCGCCTATTTTTGTCCCAGGCCCTGGAAAAGGGCTATTCGGTAAAGGCCCTGGCCCGTGATCCGGAAAAGATAAACCTTCGTCACCCGGCACTGGAAATTGTCGGGGGAGATGTACTGAACGCCGATGTGGTGGCGGCCACGGTGGAAGGTACAGATCGGGTGGTGAGCCTGTTTGGGCATGTCAAGGGTTCCCCGGATTGGTTGCAAACCGAAGGCACCCGGAATATCATCCAAGCGATGAAACGTTTGAGCGTACCAGCGATCGTTTCGCTGTCCGGTGGAGGGCTGCCCTTTCCGGAGAAGGACCGGCCCAAATTTGCCGATAAACTGATTCGCACCGTTATGAAACTGGCCGTTCCCCGTGTTCTGAACGATGCCATCCGGCATCACGAAGTATTGGCGGAAAGCGGCTTGGAATGGGTCATTGTACGCGGGCCGCGCCTGACCGATGCTCCCCGAAAAGGGGCCTATCGGGTGGGATGGGTAGGTGTGAATGCCAGCACCAAAATCAGCCGTGCCGACCTGGCGGATTTTATCCTGACCCAGGTAGAAGACGAAACCTTTATTCACCAAATGCCCTTTGTGAGCGAATAGGATGAACATTTTGATCAGCGGAGCCAGTGGAAATGTGGGGCAGGAAGTCTGCCGGTTTTTGCAGCATCCTGGTACGGAACACCGGATTTTTGCCGGGCTACGAAATGCCACACAGTCCGTCGATTTTCTGCGCCGCTTTCCTGCAGTACAGCCGGTGGAATTTGATTTCAATCGTCCGGATGAATTTCCTGCGGCATTGGCAGGTATACAGGTGGTATTTTTGTTGCGCCCACCGCAGCTTTCCAACGTAAAGAAGTATTTTGATCCACTGATCGCTGCCTGCGTGGAGGCAAAGATTGGGCACCTGGTGTTTCTTTCGGTGCAGGGAGCGGAGAAAAGCAGCCTGATCCCTCACCACAAGATTGAGAAACGGATAGTGGCCTCGGGGATTCCGTATACCTTTCTTCGTCCCGCTTACTTTATGCAAAATTTCACCACCACCTTGCGCGAGGACATCCGCAAACGAAGCCGGGTCTACCTCCCGGCCGGAAAAGCCCGGTTTACGCTGATTGATATCCGGGACCTGGCGGCGGTAGCGGCGGAGGTCCTTCTGCATCCGGATGCCCACCGCAATCGGTCCTACGAGCTTACAAATTCCGAGCCATTGGATTTCAAGGCCATGTGTGACCTGTTGAGCAAGGTACTGGGAAGAAAGATTGCATTTGTGTCTCCCAACCTGTTGCAGTTTTACCTGCAAAAGCGAAAAGAGGGAGTACCGACTTCGTACATTCTGGTGATGATCCTATTGCATTACCTTCCCCGGTTTCAACCCACTCCGCAAACTTCCGATTGGGTGGAGGAATTGCTGGGAAGAAAAGCCGTTGGTTTTGGGGAATTTGTGCAGCGGGAGAAGCATAAATTGCAGTAGCAATAAGGTCTTTTCCTGCTTCAGCTCTTTTGATCTGTCAGTTTTTTGAACCATATACCGCATATAAGGGAGCCCAAATACGCTTTCATCCCTTCCATAATTTTTGCATCCTGTCCAGTAGACCGGTTCGGATAAGCTTACGTAACCCGCTTTTACGTTTTTCCATGCCCTTCTATGGTTCAATCCCTTTTTGTGCGGTCATTTTTTTAAACCATATACCGCATAGAAGGGATGCCGGATTCGCTTTTAGCCGTTTTGTAATTTTCTAACTTCGTCCGGCTTATCGGTTCGGTACATTGTTGGGTTCGCTCTACTAGGGTTCAAATTCTTTTTTTGGTTTTTTGGAGGAAGTTTTTTAATAAATCGATACCTTAGGCAGGAACCTCGGCTACAGGCCCTAAAAAAAGCTCCACGTGATTGCAAACAAAGAGGTGTGGATAGACCTGGGATACGGTATTTTTGCCCGGGAAGGCTATCAGGCCCTAAAAATTGAACGTCTGGCAAAAAAGATGGGCATCAGCAAGTCCTCGTTTTATCACCATTTTGCCGATAGGGAAGTCTTTATCCAGGTGCTGCTGGAACGACACATTCATCAGTCCCAGGACCTGGCGGAAAAGGAGCGACAGGCCGGGGCCATTTTTCCGGATCTCATCGATGCCTTATTGGCACACAAAACCGACTTGCTTTTTAACAGACAGTTGCGCATCCACCGAAACCGACCCGATTTCGCAAGTACCCTTGCAAAAACAAACGAGCTGGTCGGAGACAGTTTTGTGTTGGTTTGGGTGAGGGACTTAAACCTGCGCCTCAATCAGCGCCAACTTGACGCCATTTTTCAGTTGGCGTTGGAAAACTTTTTCCTGCAAATCAATCCCCAAAACCTCCACCGAGACTGGTTGACCGACTACTTCATCCGGCTACAGGCACTGGCCAGTAGTTTCCGTTAAGCGGTTTGTACGGATGCGTCTACAATCCCATCCCTTGTCTGCTTACCTTTGATTCAACGATAAGAAACAAGCTACCCGCAAGCGATGACACAAACCAAGCACAAACAGTACCTTCTTGTATCGGCCCTGGTGGTTGCCTCTTTTGGGCCGGTTTTCTTTCTGGGATCCATGCCTGAAACCTCCGGTCCTGCCAGTTGGACATTGGACCTATTAAGTTTTCCTTTGGATGGGGCGCAGCAATTTGACGCAGCAACCACCCGTTTTTTATCCGCATTGACTGGCGGCTTTTTGATCGGCTGGGGAGCAACGCTTTGGGCATTACGCCGGTGGGTCTACGATGCGGCTCCGGAAGGCGTTCGCAAGTCAATGTTAACGGGCGTTATTTGCTGGTTTCTGGTAGACTCCGCCGGATCGATTGCTTCAGGGAATCCGTCTAATGTATTCTTTAATCTTCTGGTACTGTTGCTTGCTGTGGGGCCTTTGTGGAAAAAAGCGACCGCTCCCAGCGAAGGCAATCGCCAGGAGAATGAAGGACAAAGACAAGTCCACTAGTATAAAATGCGCAGCTTTCCTGCTGTGTAAAAATCAGTTCCCCGGGGGCTTCTTTTCTATGGTAAGCAAGGCGGCAAGCCTCGAATCCCGCCGAAAAAAGCTTCTTCCGGTCGCCTGTACCCCTGGTATCGTTTTGGTGAAACAGGGGTAAAGGTGTACCTGTACCGAATGGTTTTGAATCGGACGCGCCCTATAGCCGGTATTCAGCCTACCATTTCTGGTTACGTTTAATTCGGGTTGAACTATTCAGTCTCTCAAATTGACCGATTGGGACGAGCAGATTGGTTTCCCGGTTACGCACGCCCCTACCGAGAAGAATTTTGTGCGTAAGGCCGTAAAAACCACGTATGGGCAGCGCACGAATTCCCAGGCAACGGTTACAAGGTTTACTGAACCTGAAAATCCCATTACCACTGAGCTGGAGAATCCGGTGGCAATCGGGTGCCTGAATCGGCAGGGAATAAACCATTTTTGGTTTTCGAACATCGCTGCCTATAAAAGACAAAAAATCGCTTCTGATTTTTTCACAAGGGAGATTGGCAATTCGCCAGCGGTCTTGGCGGCTATTTGTTGAAAAAAGAGGTTGCGTTGGTGCCGCCGTTTCGCAGGTGTTCCAGGCGTTCCTCTAAGGCATCGGAAGTTTCCGGTTCATTAATTCTGGCGTAAATCTCCTTAAGCGCGATCAGCGTCTCAACGCTATTGGGATTGATCCCCTCTGCCTTCTGGAAATAGGGAAGCGCCTTGTCAAAGGCGGCGAATACCTCGGCTTCCAGGGCTTCGAATTGGCCCCTACCCGCTGCGCTAAAGTCCCCGGACATCTCACTCAACGTCATCGTCAGGCTCGCAGCGCGGTTGTAGTACAGGGTGCCGGTGCTATACAGCGCATCAAAATTAGTCGGATCTTTTTCCAGGCTCTGACTGTAATACGTGAAAGCCTGGTCGAAGTATTTGTCGGCCTGTTCGCTGTTTCCGGCACTGGATTCACGCTGGTACAAGTTATCGTATACGCTACCCAGGGTGAGGTAGAGTGATTGGTTTTCCGGTTCACGATTGATGGCCGTTTTCAAACGATCGGTGAGCTCGTCGAGTCGGCTGAGCTTCAGGAAATGATTGATCTCGGCAAAAAGCAGCGATGCGTCTTGGGGATATTTTTCCCGACCGGTCTTCAGGTACCGATAGGCGGCATCCAAGTTCGCGGCTTCGCCGTTGGCATGGACGGTATACAAGCCTTCATAGATAGCTGGATTATCGTAATTCGCCTGGTAGAGCTCTTCAAGAAGTGGCTTGGCCGCTTCGGGCATCTGGTTGTTCAGGGCCGCCATCCCAGTCACGTATTTCTGGTCCATCAGGGCGTAGGCATCATCCAAAACGCTACCCTCGCCTTGGCTTTTCAGGATTTCATGGCAAGCCAGACCCGAGGAGAAGTGTAAATAAGCCGATCCGTAGTCCAGGGCTTCGAAGGCATAGCTCCCGAAGTTGTACAGCATCCCTTGCGCCTCCTGCATACCTTTCATCGCATCCCGAAGAAGATAGCTCGGTGAGTTTACGGATTGCGCATGCTTTTCCACAGCCGTTGTCAAGGCGTTAAAAGCCTTGAGCGCTACCCCGTCTACTTGCGGAAGTTCTTCCAGAGAACCCAGGCCGGTTTGTTTCACAAGCACAATCTGGCTAGCCAGCGTGTTAAATATCTCCCCTTTCAGGATGTAAAATCTCGGATCGGATACATCTTCACCAGCAGGCTCCGGCAAAATGGCCGCTATTGCTTTTTTAAGCTTGGCTGTAGAAGCATGAGGATCTAGTCGGTATTCGGCCAGCGCTCTCTTAGCTGCCCTCGCATCTGCCTGCTGTGCCTGTACCGAAACGGCAACCAAAACAAGGGCAAGCATTCCGACGATTATTTTATTCATTGCCGTTCAAATGTAATGGGTCGGGAAATGGGTATTTTTACTAAAACCAATGTGGGTAGGTGGATACGGGTGATAAGGTACGAAATAATTCCGTTAGTAGCTGCCAATGGCTTCCCTCATTTTGTTGCCGATTGCCTGCGGGTTTTTTCGGTTCAAACGGGCATCGCCCGGATCCCCGGCCCGCCGAAACTCTTGGTGGACCCCCTTCGCCTGAAGATTCGCACTCCGTGGTCTTTGCCTATTTTGGTTGAAAAGTAGGGGATAGGTAGGGGTGCAATTAGCCAGGCGAAGAGGCAGGGAAATGAAGGGCTCGGTGTCAGGGGAAAGTGAGGATCAGGTCAGCGGCAATTCGGTTTCAAAGCCAATAAATGGGTGCCAGCCGAGCCATAGAAATACCGGTTAGGATGGGTGGTGGAGCGGCGCCCTGCGCATGGCTACGCCTAAAAGGAAGCGGTTGAAGCCCCACTATTGCCAGCCGGTACCCCGGTGTAGACTGGCTGCTTGTACCGCCAGGGTATCCAGCAGCTGTTCGCAGTTGATGATTTTTTCCAGCAAGTCCTGTGGCAGGTAATAGTACTGATTGGAGGCCTCAAACCCTATTCGGGAATCGACCCGTGCCAGCGCATACAGGCGAGCGGCACTTTGGATCTCCATTTCCAGCAAATTTCTCAGTTGAAGGTATACGAAAGGGCTGGGCGATCGCCGCCATTGCTCCCGAAGCAAAATAAAACGACCCTGCTGCGCCACCGAAAGAAAGTGCAGGTAGGCCGCTTTTGCCAGGATAAGATCTTCGGCAAGATTTTCTTTCTGCAGATCCGTGGAGGGAAGTGCAGCTGCTTCCCCCAGTAAATCCAGGCCTTTTTTCCAACCCAGGGCTACTTTTTCAAACTGACGTACCAGCACCTCCGGCGGATAGGGTCCGGACCATCCGGCCAGGTCGTCGTACGGAAAACCCACCATGGTGGATGCATATCCGGTAGGTTCCAAAAAAAGCAGGTTGGCGGGGCCGTATTGTTGGGGCGCGTTGTAAACGACCTTTTGGTGATAGGGAAATTCCTGAAATGCATCGCTAAAGCCCGTCCAGGCTTTGCGGACCAGGGATACCCGCTGCCTGCCATAGCGTTCCCAGGCAAGTTCGTCCAGAACCTGCTCTACGGTGGCGCTGGGGTTTTGAGAAAATTTATGGGCAATTTCCAGGTTTGGCGAAGGATAGGAACCCAGCGTCCAACTCAGCATGTACCCGTCTACCCCGGCCTGGTTCAGATTGGCCGCATGCTTGGCGACCAGGTCCATCACCGGTAGCCAGGGGAGGGCGGAGAGCTCCCAGGTACTATTCCATTGTACCTTGGCCACGGTGTTCAGCCCCCGTTCTTTGGCTGCGGCCCAGTGATCGAGGGCGCGGGGTCCCGGTCCCACGGCCGACAGGGAATACTCGGAAACGCGGGTTTCCACTCCTCCTCGTTCGATGGGGAGGCCCCATTCACTGACGGACATAAGTTCCACGTCTTCGGGTAATTCTGCGATCACGTCCCGCGCGGGGCCGTGGCCGTTCCATCCCCAATCCCAGGCAACCACGCGTGCCGAAGGTTTGGCCCGGTGTACTCCCTCGGCTATCAGCCGATTGACCTCTGCGATAATCTCCGCATAGGGGCGTTTGCTGCACCGGGAGCAGGCGGCTTTTCCCCCATGGGAAGCACAATTCGTCAGGTTTTCGGAAGCCGTGATGGTAAAAACACCACCGAGTTCCGGTACCTGTTCAAAAACATGCGTCAGCGACTGACTGATCCAATGCTGTACCTTTTCGTTGCTGGTGCAAAGGGTGGTCAATCCCTGCTTACTCAGGCCAGCCATATCCGGTCGGGAGGCAAAAAAACGTGCCGGCATTGCTCGTGGTTCGTTGATGTACAGGTAGATGGAAATCCCGTATTTTTGCGCACGCCGGGCCATCTCCCGAAGGTTTGCCAGCCTTTCGGAGGACCGATCACCGAATTCCGGAAAGTCGGCGCCGCCGGGTGCCAGCTGGTTCAGTACCACGTGTAGCCAGACACCATTGACGCCTTTTTCTGCCAGCTTTTGCAAAAGCCCATCGGGGAAGGGGTCGTTTTTGGGATCCACTAGCGGGTCGCCAAAAACGCCGAAATAGGAATAAATCAACCGAAGTCCCTTCCCGGAAGAACCGGCGTTTTCGGATGGGTTTGCCGAAGACCTGACCTGGCTCAACTGCTCAATAAAGGCAAAGCGTGGTTCTTCCGGTAGCGGAGGCTGGATATGCCCGTCTACCTGGCCATAGATTTGCGCGGCTTTTTCCCAGGCTTCTGCGGTGGGAAGCGAATACTGCAGCCGTTCCACCCGGGGTTTTAGGCGGCCAAATTTATGGAAGAGAAAGTCATCTTCCTTTAGTGCGAAGTCCAGCTGGTTTTCTGACAGCTCGGTGAGTTCCAGGAGTTGCTCGTAGGGAAGCAAGTGCCAATTCCTCCGAAGCAAACTGATGTACAATTGCCTGGAATACGCTGGAAAAAGCGGCTCTTTCTCTTCCAGGCCCATGGCTTGGGCAATGTCCCGCACTTGCCAGGTTTCGCAATGCAGCAGACGGGCCATTTTTTCGGCGGAGACCAGGTTCCAATTTCGCCACACAAAGGCGAAAAGCCTGTTGGGAAAATGCTCAAAGGTAAGCGCAGGGGGATAGCTACCGCGGGGTAGCCTGCTTTGGGAGCTGCCGGGGTAGGGCAGGCAAAGCAAGGTGACGATCAGGAAAAATCCTAGTAAAGGTTTCATGGGAAACGGCGCTTCTTTCGTAAAACAAAGTAATGAAAATTCTCTGATCCGGAAAGTAAGGTTTTTTGTTTGGCTTTGTTTGTTGTATTTTTAGCAATAACCAACAAACAGCCGGTTGGGAAGTGTTGCTTGCAGCACAGAATTACCGATTGGCCTATTCAAAAACCGAATACATGACCTTACCGATAATTATCGCATTGTGTGTATTGATGCTCTCGGCGTATTTTTTTGACATTACGTCAGCGAGAACGAAAATACCGCCCGTTGTCTTGCTTTTTGCCCTGGGTTGGGCGGTAAGTCAGCTCGCGGATATCTTTTGGCTGGAGATTCCAGACCTTTCCACCGTATTGCCTTTTCTTGGCACCATAGGCTTGATCCTGATTGTGTTGGAGGGATCACTGGAACTGGATTTTGACCAATCCAAGTTTTCCTTTGTGGGTCGAACGGTGCTAATTGCCATTATTCCGGTCCTGGCCCTAAGTTTTCTTTTTGCCTTTGCGTTCATGCAGTTTGCGGATTGTGGATTGAAGGTAGGATTAATCAATGCGATTCCCATTGCCATCATCAGTAGTGCCATCGCCATCCCCTCGGTGAGCAACCTGTCGGCAAAAAACAAGGAATTCGTGACCTATGAAAGCAGCCTATCGGATATTTTTGGCGTGATCTTTTTCAATTTCCTGCTCGAAAATGAAAAGATCGGAGCAGGCTCCATTGGCTTTTTTCTGGGAGAAATTGTTTTGATATTGATCATTACGTTCTTTGCCAGTATCATTCTGGCCTATCTGCTGAGTAAGATCAAGCACCCGGTGAAGTTTGCGCCGATTATCCTGGTGATCGTGCTCATTTTTGCTGTCTCCGAACTCTATCACCTGCCGGCGTTGATTTTTATCCTCTTGTTTGGCTTATTTATTGGGAACCTGGTTCAACTTCGTCACCTGGTCGTGATAAAGAATCTGCACACAAAAAGCTTTAAAAAGGAGATCAAGAAATTCAAAGAATTGACGCTGGAACTGACGTTTCTCATCCGCACCTTGTTTTTTCTCGTGTTTGGTTTTCTGATCGATACCCGGGAATTGATCAACACCGAAACGCTCATTTGGTCGGTGTCGATCGTGCTGGGAATTTTTCTCGTCCGCGGGCTGGTATTAAAGCTCTTTAAGACCAAACTGTTGCCCTTGGTTTTCATTGCGCCGCGTGGTTTGGTGACCATCCTGCTTTACCTGAGCATCCCCGGCGGCGCGGCCATTGCTGTCGTGAACGATTCGCTGATCATTCAGGTAATCATTCTTACCTCCCTGGCCATGATGCTGGGCATGTTGACGGCCAAACCCAAACCGGCCGAATCCTCCGAAGGGGACTCCTGAGGGCATTGGCCTGGCCGTCGGACTTTCAATACTAACGGGACATGCCCCTGGCCAATACCGGTAGGATCATTTCTACTTTTCCTCTTCGGATGCCGTAGATGCGATCGTACAGGTTAACGGCCGGGTCGCAGTGGGGAACGATCACCTCCAACCGATCTCCTACCTTGTAGTCCCGGTTCGCTTCGGAGTAGGTGACGGTACCGTATTCGTCCGATCCGGCATTGTAGGTAAAGCCCGGTTCACCGATCACGATTCCGCTCGGCTTGTTGATGGTTAGGGCCTTGGCTCCCGAGTCGGTGATCAGCCGTCCGGGATAGTTGGTGTTAATGATCGTGGTCAACACCGTCAGCGAAGGGTCAAAATGATCATACAGTTCCTCGTTGTTTTCACTTCCGATGGCCATGTACTGGGCGTCCATAAACAAGTAGCTACCTACCTGAACATCGGTGAACCCGGGAACCTCGCCCATCATGTCGTAGGTACCCGTGCCTGCACCGCTGAAGATTTCCACGTTCAATCCGGATTTTACCAGGCTTTCGTAGGTTGCCACCACCGGTTCGAAGGATTGATCGGTGCGGGCTTTTCGGGCGGCGTAGCCTTTGACATGTTGGGCACCCCCGTCGTAGGCCAAAATTCCCATAAAGCGCAGGTTGGGAGAGCGGTCTACTAGCTGCGCCAATTCCAGAGCGGGCGGACCCGTCCGGACGCCCGACCGTTTGATCACGTCCAGGTCCACCACCACATCGGCGACGATGCCGGCTGCCTTGGCGGCATCCTGAAGATCCTGAGCGTTTACGGGGTTATCGACTGCCTGGATAAATCCCGGGTGTTTTTTTCGCAGAGCCATTGCTTTCTCTATTTTAACAGGGCTTACGTTTACTCCGGTCATCAGTACCTGAGAAATGCCATTTTCCAGCATGACTTCTGATTCCGATAATTTTGCCGCGCAAACCCCTATCGCGCCGGCGTCCAGTTGCATCTGTGCTAACGCGGGGCATTTGTGGGTTTTGATATGCGGGCGGACCCCAATGCCGCTACCGGCCAGTCTTTCGTGTACGTTTTTGAGATTTCTTTCCATGACCTCCAGCTCCAGGCATAGCGAGGGGGTTTCGAGTTCCCATTTGGAAAGCCCGATTTCATCGGATGCGAATGCCGGATAGTTGCTGGCCGTACCCTTACCGGGCAGCAACAATGCCGCACCGGCCATTCCGGTATAGTGGAGAAATTTTCTGCGGTTGAGTCGATGTGTCATGTTTGGTGGTTTTGGTGTCTTTAAAAATAGCGATTATCGTTGGAACTGTCGGCCTCGTTTGGGACTGGAATAGCGGAAAAACTAAAAAAAACCGACCGATGAGGGTGAAAACCGCCGGGTACCCGGGCCTACGGAGGCGGTTACGGTTTTCTCTAAGGTAAAAATACCCTATATTGATCCATACATTCTCAGAACTCCATGCGACAACTAGCGATCGTTCGGTACGGAACCGCCGGGGAGGCCTTTCGGCTACTCGAAGCAAAGGATCCCACACCCCGTGATTTTCAGGTCCTCGTGGAGGTAGAGGGTTTTGGCTTGAATTACGCAGACGTCATGGCCCGGAAAGGTTTGTACCGGGAGGCACCGAACATTCCCTTTGTTCCGGGCTACGAAGTGGTAGGCAAAGTGGTGGACAAAGGTTCCGAGGTACCGGATGCAATTGTCGGGAAGCGGGTAGTGGCATTTACCCGTTTTGGCGGCTACGCCGATCGGGCCCTGGTGGATTACCGGGCGCTGGTGCCGATTCCGGAAGCCATGCCTGCGGGCGAGGCCTGTGCGCTGGCGACCCAATATTGCACGGCCTATTTTATGAGCAATTACCTGACTCGCCTACAGGCAGGAGACCTCGCACTGATCCATGCCTGTGCGGGAGGAGTCGGAACGGCGCTTACCCAGCTGTGTCGAATGCAGGGGGTCCGGGTGATAGGCCTCTGTGGCCGGGATGAAAAGTTGGCCTACCTGGAAGAAATGGGCGTGGAATGGCCGATCAATTACCGGGCAGTGAATTACGTGAAGGCGGTGGAAAGAGAATTTGGTAAGCGTAAACTGGATCTTATTTTCAATTCGGTTGCGGGAAAGAGCATTAAACGGGACCTGAAATTACTGGCGCCAGGAGGACGGTTGTTTTGCTACGGAGGATCGGATCGATCCGGCCAGAAGAAGAACCTGCTATCCGATCTGGCTTTCTTGTTGAAAACCGGATTTCTTAGTCCGCTTTTCATGATGATGAAATCCCAGGGGCTGATCGGTGTAAACATGCTCCGGGTGGCAGACCAGCGGATTGATACCATCGGCGCTTGTCTGCAGGCGCTCGTCAGCCTCTGGGAAAAGGAGGCCATACGTCCCCAAATCGGCGCAAGTTTTCCTGTCGCGGACATCGCAGCGGCACATCGTTTGCTGGAATCCGGTACTAGCCGGGGAAAAGTATACGTATACTGGTAGGAACGGTGCTTCCCAGAAGGAGCGTGCTCCGGGCCTGCCGTGGGACCTGGTAAACAAAATGTAACCAGATGTTTTTATTGTTTTTCTATTTGTTTTTAGCCATTGGAGTATCCTTTGTGTGCTCGGCGCTGGAGGCCTCTCTTTTGAGCATTACTCCTTCCTATATCGAGTCGCTGAAACAGTCCGGCAAGCGGTATGGCAAACAGTTGGCAAATTTAAAATCCAACGTAGACCGCCCATTGGCGGCTATTCTGAGCTACAATACCATTGCACACACGGTGGGCGCGGCAGGAGTGGGAGCCCAGGCAACCAAAATTTTTGGAGAAGCTTACTTTGGAGTTATTTCTGCACTATTGACTTTGGCCATTTTGGTTTTTTCAGAAATTTTTCCAAAATCCCTGGGAGCTACCTATTGGAAGCAGCTGGCCCCGGTAATGGGTAAGGTGCTTCACTTCATGATCCTGTCCATTTATCCGCTGGTAAAGGTATCCGAGTGGATGACCCGGTTTTTTAAAGGTCGGGACGAAAACAAGACCACTCGGGAGGAAGTGGCCGCCCTGGCCAATATGGCCACGCGTGATGGGGTTTTTGAAGAAAATGAGTCAAAAATCATTTACAACCTGATTCGGTTTCGGTCCATTTTGGTGCATCACGTGATGACTCCCCGCACCGTGACGGTAGCCCTGGAGGAAAGCACGAGTTTAAAAGACTTTTTGCTGGACAGCAGCATCAGGAAGTTTTCCCGGATTCCCATTTACGAAGAGCGAATCGATCAGGTAACCGGCTACATCCTGAAATACGACGTGTTGGAGAGGCTGGCACAGGACCAGTTTGGCTACGTACTCAAGGACCTGAAACGAAGCATCCTGGTGGTACAAACAGACGATCCCATCCCGGAAGTATTGGAAATACTGATGCAAGCACGGGAGCATCTGGCCATGGTAACCGACGAGTACGGAGGTCTGGCGGGTATCGTCACCATGGAGGATATTTTAGAAACGTTATTGGGCCTGGAAATTCAGGACGAAACGGATGGGGTAAGCGACATGCAGGAACTGGCCAGAAATCAATGGAGGGAGCGCGCGCTGAAAATGGGGCTGTTTCCTCCGGGAGAAAACATAGATTGAATCATGGGAAAGAACCTTCCTCAAGCATCCCGCGCAACCGGGAAAAAACCCCGCTTTTTAGTAGCGGAATTTTACAAAAGCCCCGGGCTTCTACCGGAGGACTTAAACCGCATTGCCGCGGCTCACGAATACCGGGAATTCAAAAAAGGCTCGCTTTTGCTGCAAGAAGGACAGCGGGCGGATGCGTACTACTGCCTGGACCTGGGAATGATTCGTTCCTTTGCGACAAACCCCTCCGGAGATGCCATCACCACAGGTTTTACGGGTCCGGGTGAAATAGCCATTGAGGTAGCCTCCCTGTTTCTGGGGCTACCTACCGAAGAAAACATGCAGGCGCTTACCGATTGCCGGGTATGGAGAATCCGTTTGGAGGCATTTCAGCAGTTGTTTAACGAAATACCGGCATTTGCCACCTGGGGCCGGGAATGGATGACCCAGGCGCTGCTCACCCATAAGTTGCGGGCCTTGCGAATGATTACGGAAACCGCCCGGGAGCGCTACCTCCGTCTGCAGGAAGAGCAACCGGAGATCGTGAAAGTGGTGCCCTTGAAGTACATCGCCTCCTATCTCGGCATTACTGACAGTTCGCTCAGCAGAATACGTAAGGAAATCCGCGGATAGCTTGTATTTCTTGTCTTAGGACAAGAAAAAATGCCGAACAATTTTTTAACTTAGTGGAAATCAAACCAACCAACCCATGGCACGAAACACCAATCCTGTGACCTGGTTCGAGATCTATGTAGAAGACATGGATCGAGCCAGAAAATTTTACGCGACGGTACTGGCGGAAACGCTGTCGGACATGCCCGTTCCGGAGGGAACCGAAACCGGCGATATGCAAATGGTTGCTTTCCCCTGGGTGGAGGATGCATCCAATGCCGCCGGGGCACTGGTGAAATCATCGGACACGAAGCCGGGAGCCGGAGGTACGCTGGTGTATTTTACCTGTGAGGATTGCTCGGTGGAAGAAGAAAGGGTTCCCGCAGCCGGAGGCAAGGTACTGCAGGCGAAATTTCCCATCGGGGAAAATGGGTTTTGCTCCATTTGCATGGATACCGAGGGCAATGTTATTGGCTTCCATTCTAACAAATAACCTGCTCTTAATGAAAAAGTACGCGATAGAAATAAAGTGGGGGATCATTTTTGCGCTGATGAGTCTGCTGTGGATGGTATTGGAGCGGCTGGCCGGACTACACGATGCCCACATCGAGCAGCATGCCATCTATACCAATCTGGTTGCAATTCCTGCCATTGCGATTTACGTTTTGGGGCTATTAGAGAAAAGGAAAAAGTTTTACGCCGGTACCATGAGTTACGGGCAGGGTTTCAAAGCGGGACTGTTCATAACCCTGGTAGTCACCCTTCTTTCGCCGCTTACCCTGTGGCTCACCTTGTCCCTCATCACTCCCGATTTTCTTGAAAACGCCAGGGGCTATGCGGTGGAATCTGGAAAAATGGAGCAGGAAGCAGCGGATGCGTATTTCTCTTTTACGAATTACCTGATACAGGGTATTGTGGGAGCTCCAATAATGGGAATATTGACCACGGCAATCGTAGCTATCTTTACCCGAAAAAAATAAAATTGCCTTATACGGGTAAAAATTCACTCCCGAAATGGATATGTGCGACAGTTTGGGTACCTTCCCTCAGTAACTTCCCGCTCACCAGCATGAAAAAATTGTTGTTTTGGTGGTCCGAACTCAAATCCACTTTTTGGTTCGTTCCCGTATTCATCATTTTCCTCGGCGTACTTCTCGCCTTTGGCCTGGTGTATGGAGACAACCTTTCCCAATTTGAGCCTGTCGGAGGAGTTGGGTTTTTCTTTCCCGGCAGTCCGGACGCTGCAAAAGGGATTCTGACCACCATAGCCGCGGCCATGATTGGTGTTGCAGGAACGGTTTTTTCCATCACATTGGTGGCCCTTACCTTGGCGAGCAATCAATTTGGTCCCCGTCTGGTGAAGAATTTCATGTACGACCGGATCAATCAGACGGTGTTGGGAACGTACGTTTCTTTGTTTATTTATTGCCTGATTGTGCTCAACACTGTAAAAGATACCGGAGCGATGCAGTTTACTCCGGTTTTTTCCGTGGCTTTTGCCTTGATGATGGCGATCGCCAACATAGTGTTATTGATTGTCTTTATTCACCACGTGGCAACCAGCATTCAGGCAGATTACATCATTGCCAACATTTCGGGAAATCTCCATCGGAATTTAACGCGCCTTTTTCCGCAGGCGATGGGAGACGAAGGGAATCCGCTTCGCCTCGATCCGGAAAAAGTAAAGGGCGGTTATCCCATCTCGCAACGCCTGGAATGCAGTTTTGACGGCTACCTGCAGTACATCGACAGCGAGGAATTAATCAACGTGGTGTGTGAATTGGATGTGTTTTTGGAGTTGTACCACCGGCCGGGCAGTTATTTGATAAAGGGCCTGGAACTAGCTGAGGTACATGCCTACGAAAAACTAGAAGAAGCGGCGCTGGATCGGTTAAGACAGCAGTTTTTGGGTGGAAAAACCAGAACACCTCAACAAGATGCGGAGCATGCGATTCACCAAATGGTGGAGATAGCAGCCCGGGCACTCTCACCGGGGGTAAACGATCCCTACACGGCGATATCCTGTATAGACAATCTTAGCAGTAGCCTGGCTTACCTTACCCGGGTGCGGTTTCCCTCGCCTTATCGCGTGGACGATGCCGGCCGGTTACGGATATTTGCCGATGTACTCACCTTCGATGGCATGATGGACGCGGCGTTCAATGCCATACGCCAATATGCCAAAGATAGTCCCGCGGTGCTAATCCGGCTCATGGAAGCCATGGTAACACTGGGAAAATTTGCCGTAACGGCGGAGCAAAAGCAGGCGATCCGAAAGCACGCAAAGATGACCTGGAATCTAGCTAAAAGGCAATTTGCGGAAGGACAAGATCTGGATGATTTGAAAGAACGCTACCAGAAAATCTCTTAAACCAGTGTTGTTTTCCGAAAATATTTTTCGTCCATTTGCATTTTCCTTGAGGAGACAATGGAATCGACAGATAAAGCAGGCAGAAGTTTCAATTCTTCCATCCGATTAAAAATTCGGGTGTTCTTTTTGGTTCTGCTCACGAGTTGGGGCGTCTTTGGCGTTCGGGCGCAGCAGTACAGCATTGGGGCACAAGCCGGCCTTTTTACACCTATGGATTATGGACGTTATGAGGGCGCTGGTTTGGGCCATTTCACCGGTTTGAGTTTCGATTACCGCTTTCCGGGAAAGCTTTCCCTGGGATCGCATTACCAATTTGGACGGTTTACCTATGCCCCGAGTGCGGATCAGCAACAAGGTTTACCGGCGGCTTCCAGGGTGCAGACCCATTCAATTTTCTGGACCTTGCAGCGGAATTTTCCTGTTGGAAAAAATTGGAATCTGGCGGTGGGTACTGGTCCGGGGTTTTTCCTGTCGAGCTATCCGGACGAGCGGGACGGGCAGTCGGGTCTGCCGGTAGTTAGCCGGGACTTTAGCATGCCAATACTACTCAATCTCTCCAAGCCACTCGGTACTTATGGATCGATTGGCGTTAAAACGGGCGTATTCCTCACACCATTTTACGCCGTTGGTGGTTTTCATCTAGGTCCGGAAATCCGGTTTCATTTTTAATTATGAGAAACAGGGCAATTCTTTTACTTGGACTCTTCATCGCCACGGGGCAGGCGGTATGCGCACAAGGTCTGGAAAGCAGGCTGGGGCTGGGGTATTTTCACCTGAATCGGGAGTATGGCTACGAACGGCCCGCAGTAGGATGGTACGTGTCGCTCGACCTTAGGTACGATTACACGCCGGAATGGGCCATGGGTACGGTTTTTACACGTTCCTCCAATGTGTATTACCGCGAATCACTGGCAGATACTCCCGTATTGATCGGAAACTTTCCCACAAGGGGAGAGGTCAATTCGGATCACTTTTATTTTGTCTTTCGGAGAAAAATTCCGTTTCCATTGGGCCTGAAGGGGCAGATTGGGTTGGGTTTGGGCCTTGCTATGCACGGGAACCGCTTTTATCAGCCGATCCTGTTTGACGAAGAGCTGGGGGCTTACCGGGGATTTAATTTGGTTGAGCAATACGAAACAGGACTTATCTTTCCCGGCCAAATTTCCGTGCAGAAGGCCCTGGGCACCCGCTGGCACTTGGGTCTGCAGGCAGGTGTCTTTTTAGATTCTCAGGTGCGCATCCGCAGTAGCTTTTGGGGACCTGAACTGAGCTATCGGTTGTAATACTACCACCAATAGGTGCTATGATTTTGCCTGTAGGCAGCCAGTAATAGCCGTTGGGTGTACAAAACCTGCTAGATTTTTTACTACCTGGAAACGTAGCCGAACCATTTACTCGTATTACGGTTTAGTCGGTAGCTGTTGGCGATGAGGGCCATCGTTCCTATTGGATGGATTTGGGAATGGGTGTCCAGATACGCCACAAGACGGGTTAGCCAGTAACAAAAACGCGGTTTTATCTTTCTTTGGGACGATAGTCTGGATGAAATGGGTTAAATTTAACGCGTACAATTATCAACGTATATTCGATCAAAAAATGGAAAATTTAAACGCAATCGGCCTGGATATGAAGCGCTCGGAAGAGTTGGCTCATAAGTTAAACGTTTTACTGGCAAATTATTCGATATTCTATCAAAACACCCGCGGGTATCACTGGAATATCAAAGGGGACAAGTTTTTTGAACTGCATTTAAAATTTGAGGAGCTGTATACCGATCTGCAGGTAAAAATCGATGATATCGCCGAACGCATTTTGACGCTGGGCCACGCCCCGCAGCACCGGTATTCCAAGTATCAGGAGCGCTCGGCCATTGCCGAAAGCCAGGAAGTAACCGATGGTATGAAAGCGGTAGAAAACATCCTGGCCTCGTTAAAAAGCATCATTACCCTGCAGCGGGAATTGTTGGACCTTTCCGGAGAAATCGGCGACGAGGGCACCAACGCCCTGATGAGTGATTATATCCGGGAACAGGAAAAGTTGGTTTGGATGTACTCGGCTTTTCTGAAGAAATAACTCAGGCAAACAGGTCATGGATCACGTTCCCGGCCACATCGGTGAGCCGGAAGCGTCTTCCCTGGTGTTTAAAGATCAACTGCTCGTGGTCCACACCAAACAGGTGCATAAGGCTGGCATGAAAGTCGTGCACGTGCACCGGGTCCTGCACCACATTGTAACCAAAATCATCCGTGACGCCGTAGGAAAAGCCGGGTTTTACGCCCGCACCAGCCATCCACATGGTGAAGCACCGGGGGTGGTGGTCCCTGCCGTAATTGTCTTCGGTAAGGGTACCCTGGCTATAAACCGTACGGCCAAACTCTCCCCCCCACACGACCAGGGTATCCTCCAGCAGGCCTCGTTGTTTCAGGTCCTTAATCAAGGCAGCGGTAGCCTGATCGGTTTTAGCGCATTGGTTGCGGATACCTCCCGGCAAGTTGCCGTGTTGATCCCAGCCCTGATGGTAGAGCTGCACAAAGCGTACATCCTTTTCTATGAGTTTGCGGGCAAGCAGGCAATTGGCCGCATAAGTACCGGGATCCCGGCTGTCTTCACCGTACAAGTCAAAAACCCAATCCGGCTCGTCGGAAAGATCCGTCACCTCGGGAACGGAGGTCTGCATGCGAAAGGCCATTTCGTACTGGGCAATACGGGCGTTGATCTCCGGATCGCCATAGGTATCAAATTGTAGGTTGTTGAGCTGTTTGAGGTAGTCCAGCATTTGTTTTCGGTCCTCACCCTCGTAGTTCTCCGGATTTCCCAGATACAGCACCGGATCCTTTCCCGAGCGAAATTGCACGCCCTGATGTTGGGAGGGAAGGAAACCATTTCCCCACAGCCGGGCGTAGAGGGGTTGGTCACGGACTGCATTTTTGGATACCAGGACAACGAAGCCAGGCAGGTTTTGATTTTCCGAGCCCAGGCCGTAAGACATCCAGGCGCCCGTGGAGGGCCTTCCGGGCAGTTGGTGGCCGGTTTGCATGAAGGTGATGGCCGGATCGTGGTTGATCTGCTCGGTGATCATGGATTTGATGAAGCAGAGTTCGTCCACCACTTCCGCCGTATACGGCATGAGTTCACTTACCCAGGCGCGGCTTTTTCCGTATTGCTTGAATTCGAAGGCCGATTGGGCGATCGGGAAGACACTTTGATTGGCACTCATGCCGGTCAGGCGCTGTTCCCCCCGAATGGAGGGAGGAAGGTCTTGCCCCTGCATGCGTTGCAGGGTGGGTTTGTAATCGTACAGATCCAATTGGGAGGGTCCCCCACTTTGAAACAGGTAAATGATCCGTTTTGCCTTGGGGGGATGGTGGGGGAGGCCGGGAAGGCCCCCGCCTTTGGAAAGGCTTTTTGCCATCAGTCCCTCCTGAGAAAAGAGCGAACCCAGGGCCAGGGCGCCCATTCCCATGGCGGTCTTGGAAAGGAAATCCCTGCGGTCCATTTTTTTTTCCAGTTCGTGTAGGTCCTGTATGTTCGAAAAGCGGTATTTATCTGAGTGATGACACATGTTATCGTTTGGTAATGGTCGCGTCGGAATTAAGGATGGCACTGGCCACCACGGAGTTGGCTGCCCAGGGTAGCGGGTCGGGCTTGTCCGGAACGGGATAGGAGCCGGTAGCCAGCCAACCCTTCATTTTTTCCGGGTTCGTTGAGAAGGACTGCATTTCCTGCTCCCGTAGGCCCAGCAATACGCCCAGTTCCTTGTCGGTAGGAAATCGGCCGGTAAGCTTTCGGAAAGCCTCCTGTATGCCTTTTTTCGGATCCGGGTGACGGGCAATCCGGGCACCCATCACTTTGGAAATCTCCACATAGATGGGATCGTTCATCAACACCAGCGCTTGCAGCGGTGTATTCGTTTCCTGCCTTCGGATGGTAGATTCCGATCGTTCCGGGGAATCAAATATGTGCAGGGTAGGATGGGGAACGGAGCGTTTCCATAGAGTGTATAGGCTACGGCGAAACAGGTTTTCTCCGGTATCTTCCGTGTATTGGCCGCCGTTTACCGACCACAAGCCCTCGGGCTGGTACGGTTTTACACTGGGTCCCCCAATGCGTTTGCCCAACATCCCGCTGGCCAGAAGGGCATTGTCGCGGATCATTTCTCCAGGCATGCGTCCCGAGGGACCTCGCGCAAGCCAGGTGTTGTCCGGGTCTTTTTCGAGCAATTCCGGAGAGGTCAGCGAGGCTTGCTGGTAGGTCTCGGACAGCACAATCATTTTTTGTAGGTTTTTTACGTCCCATCCGGATTCCCGGAACGTCACCGCCAGCCAGTCGAGTAACTGCGGATGGCTGGGCATTTCACCCTGATTGCCAAAGTCAGACGCGGTGGCAACGAGCCCTTTGCCAAAAAACTGTTGCCAGAGGCGGTTGACCGCTACCCGGGCGGTCAGGGGGTGCCGCTCGTCCAGTAGCCATTTGGCCAATCCGAGACGGTTTTTTTCGTAACTATCCGCCATGGGCAATACCGCTTCGGGTGTTCCCGGTTGTACTTCTTCTCCGTGAGCATGGTACTCCCCCCGTTCCAATACATAGGTGGGTCGCTTCGGGTCCATTTCATCCATCACCATGACCTCCTGTATGGGCTCTACCGTAGCCGAATGTTCCATTCGGGCAGCTATTAAGGCCTTGAACTGCTTTTGGTAAGCCGAGGAGAGATTGTGCCAGTAAAAGGACTCCAGCGCGGCTCGTTCTTCCGGGGTCAAGGCATCTGGAGACTTACGGCGTAGCTCCTCCAGAAGGTCGGGTTGCAGCCATTCCCTGATTTCCAGTTCGGATAATTCCTTGTTGAAAACCGTTAGCTCGTCGGCTGCGGCGCCTTTTAGCCCTTTGCCCCGCCACACGGCACCGATTTGAATGCCGGGCTCTTTGTCCCGGCCAAATAGAATGTCTTTGTAGAGATTGTCCCGAATGGGCTCACTTGCCATGCGCTTCCCATTCAGGTAGGTCTTGATGCCGGCAGCGGTGGAGGACCCATCGTAGGTCATCAAAAGATGGATCCAGGTATCTCTTGGGATTCCCTCCAGCGTTAGGTTGCTGATGACATTGTAAGGAGCGGTATGGGCCAGGATCATTTCCAGCTTGTTGTCTTTCAGATACAAATGATAGCCCCGGCGGTTGTAGAGGACGGCGCCGTCACCTGTATGAAAGATAGCGCCGTTTTCCAGTTCTTCCGGAATAGTGACCCAAAGTCCTACACTAAAGGGCTGGTCTTTGGAAAAACTTCCGACTCCTCCCATTTTCAGCCAGGCATCTCCATTTAGAGCAGCCGCCTTGCCGCGGTAGCCATCCACCAATGGGGGCTGCTTGCTCTTTTCGCCAATGCTCTCCATGATGCCAGTAACGGAAGGATTGAGCCGGTCCCGCAGCGGGACCTCGTCAAAATCAAAATGAGCCAGCAGTGAGGCTGCCGGACGGTAGAAGCGGGTATCTTTGTATCCTTGATCGCTTAACCAGGCCTCAAAAAGATGTTTTTCTGCTCGCACGATCGCATTCAGGCCTTCCCTGGCCTCATCGATATTCGTCTGCAACATTGCCAGCAGTGCATCTTTTTCATCATCCGTCCAAAGCATGGTAGGGACCGGCATGGCATTGTCCCAGGAAATCTGTCCTGCTTCGTCCACCTGATTGAAAAAACTGCTGAGTTGAAAATACTCTTTTTGGCTGATCGGATCGTACTTGTGGTCGTGGCAGCGGGCGCATTCCAGGCTCAGCGCCATGATGGCCTTTCCCAGGGTATTCGTACGGTCTGCTACGTACTCCACCCGAAATTCTTCCTGCACAATGCCTCCCTCCATGTTTTGGGGGTGGATCCGATTAAATGCGGTAGCGAGTAATTGGTTCTTTGATGGGTTGGGAAGCAGGTCGCCCGCCAGCTGTTCGGTAATGAAGCGGTCGTATCCCATATTCTGATTGTAGGCGTCAATGACCCAATCTCGCCAGGGGGACATGTCCCGGTACCGGTCTACGGTATAGCCATGGGTATCTGCAAATCGGGCCAGGTCCATCCAGTGCATGGCCATTTGCTCGCCGTAATGAGGAGAGGCCAACAATCGATCCACTTGCCGTACATACGCCTGTTCGGAGTCGTCGGCCAGGAAGGCATCCAACTCCTCCAGCGTCGGCGGCAGACCGGTCAGGTCCAGGCTTAACCGACGGAGGAGCAGTTCCTTCGATGCCCGGGGACTCGGAGCCAGTTGATTTTCTTTCAATTTTTGGGCAACAAACCGATCGATGGGCTGTTCGGACCAATCGGCAATGGCAGGTGCCGGAGGTTCGGGTTTTTCCGGAGGAATGAAAGCCCAGTGTTTTTTGTACGCTGCCCCGGATTCGATCCACCGAATAAGTACGGCCTTGTCCCGGTCGCTAAGCTGGAGGTGGGACTCCGGTGTGGGCATCTGGTACGCAGCATCCTCGGAAAGAATGCGATGCACGAGTTCGCTTTTTCCCGGTTTCCCGGGCTTGATCGGAGTTTTTCCACTTTCCTCAGAAGGGGTGAGTGCTGATTTTGCCAGGTCGAGGCGCAGGCCTCCCTGCCGGGCCGCTTCGTCCGGTCCATGGCAGGAAAAGCAGTTATCGGACAGGATGGGTTTTACGTGAACGTTAAAATCCAATTGCTCTGGTAGTTCGTCCATAGCCGTTGCAACGCCCTCCGGAAGGTCGGGAGCGCAGCCGAATGCCAGCAGTACAATAATGGGGAGAAAACAACGGTGGAGCATGGGTATTCGTTAAACGATCGGTTTCACAAAGATAAAAATAACGGATTTTTTACCCAAAACAGCTTCTTTACTAATTTAATACATTCGATCTATTGTCTTTTGGTGCTGACCAGGCGTTTGTCGGGACAAGGGATGCACTTGTTTTGGTCCCGGATCCGGTGTAAGGGTTTTTTGGGGCGGTATGAAAAAGGATAGGGGCAGCTGAAATACTGCGGGGGTTCTCATTTATTCGATGGTAGCGAGCTTGTGCCCCTCCTTGCTAAAGATCGATTCGTCTACGCTCTTCCGGAAATTGGTGAGGCGAATGGTAACGTTTGCTTTTCCTTTTTTGCTTGTCAGCGTCATTTCCAGCGGAAGTCCGCTGACCTTGAATTGGTTAAATTGTTCCACTTCTTTTTGTGATTTTCCAGCACCTATGGCTTGGTAACTCAACAGCTGCGGCATGGAGAGTGGAATTTCGTCGGTCATCCAAAGTTCAGCGGAATAGTCACTGCTTTCCGTGAGCACTTTTCTGCAGGAATAGCCTTCGATTATTTTGGAATCACCCGAGGGGGTTTTCGCGGACTGAACGGTACTTCCCGCAGGCGGGAAAGCATGCCGCATGCCGGGCCAATACTGTTCGTTCATTGGCAAGACATAGCCTCCTTTATTGCCCTGCATTTCAAAAAGCCCGGTAATGGTTGAATCAGTAGGATTGATAACCAATCGCATATCGGGTTGATTATTGCGGGAATGAATCAGGACTGCAGTCTCCCGGATGCCAAAAAAATAGGAAATGGTATCGCTGCGGGTGGTACCATTGGGATAATCCTGACTGGCGATGAAATCAAAACTTCCGACAAATGTCCCTGCGGCTAGTTCGTGCGAATCCGGCGTCCTGGAAAAGATCAGCCAGGTTGAAAGGAAGGCTAGGGTGAAGGAAAAAGGAAAGAGGCCAGCCATTTTTTTGGAAGGATCAGGTAGTGAGTTAAAAATAATAAAACATCCACAAATTACAAAATTTAAAAGCGAAACATCAAAATATGAGCGGCAGTATGGTTGGTAAATCAGGAATCTATCCAAACATTCATCCGGAGGAGCCCTCTACAAAACCCTCAGGGCATAGTCGTAGCGATTAGAGGAATTGGTACCGCTATTCCTTGCCAAACTTCTCATGCTTGCCCAAATCAGGGGTAGTCGCTGGTTTTATATTGGCTTTCGCGAGTTCGAAAATTTGAACCAAGGTGTTGTTTTTTGAATCCCAGTGTTCGCCTTTGCTGATTTTAATTTCTAGCATTGCCAGGTCGGGATCTTCTTTTCCGTTTTCAAACCAGGCAGCGACCCAGGGATTCCAATACCTATCGATCAACTCCTTGTCCTGCGTGACGGAGCCCTTTCCTGTCAACGATACGTACACGTTGTCTTTTGGATTACTAAAGGTTAGGCAGACGTCGGTATCGTTTGCGATTTCAAAGGCCTTTGCATCGCTCTTGGACGTGTAAAAAAATAAAGTGCCATCGTAGGCATCCTGTACAAGGCTCATGGGACGTCCCCTCATGCCTCCGCTATCTTCAGTTGTTTTGGTGACGAGCATCCCCACCTTAATGGGTTTTATCAGCTCCCAAATTAGTTTTTTGTGTTCTGGACTAGACATATGCGTTGTTTCTTTTTTTAAGATTCAATCAATGCCAGAGGACGGATCTACCTGCCTCCCTGGTAATTTTTCAATTCCTTTAAAAGAGAGCAAAACACATTCCAAAAATAAAGATACTCTTCAGGGGGAAAATCTGCCTCACCCGGGAAACAGGCATTCATTAAAAATAGCTTGCTGCAGGCCAGGTGGACAGCAGCTAATGAAATGTACACCGGGCATTTTCTTCACGGCTTGTCCTCCCGCTGGGGCTTCCCGAATCATCCTGCTGGCCAGCCCTGCTTCGGGATAAACTTCTAACTTTTTTAGCGTCGGTAGAAAACAAACAATAAATAAAAAGGCATTAAGAAATCGCGTCCAGCCCTGCAGCCGGGCCCAAGCCTAAAAATACCCACTGGGCATTTTCTTCACGGCTTGTCCTCCCGCTGGGGCTTCCCGAATCAGCCTGCTGGCCAGCCCTTCTTCGGGATAAACTTCTCGCCCAGACCGGGAGGTGTAAAAACAAAAAAACTTGCTCCGAAGAACAAGTTTTCTATTTATGGTGATCCCGCTGGGGCTCGAACCCAGGACCCTAACATTAAAAGTGTTATGCTCTACCAGCTGAGCTACGGAATCGAATGATGCCAACTACCTGCTTTTCAGCGCTTGATAATTTCAAAAGAAAACTTGGTTTTCCCCACGAGTTTTCCGTAATTGGACTGCAAATTTAAAGCACTGGATTGATAATGCCAAATCTTAGATGGATCTTTATTGTTTTTTTGTTGGCTTTTTCGCTGATTTCTCCCCAGAAGGCTGATTGTCAGGGGCAGAGCCTTTCCCTGCTTCAGGAGGCCGATAGCCTCTTTTCTCAAAAACAATACAAGGAAGCCTTGCAAATGTACGAGCAGATTCTGTACGAGGAGGAGACCTACTCGCCGGCTATGTTATTGAAGATGGGTTTTATCACGGAAGGCATGGGAGATTTTGGAAAAGCCTCTCTTTTTCTATCCAAGTATTACGACTACAACCCAAACCCCTCGGTGATCGATAAAATCAAGTCGCTGACGGACCAGAATCGACTGGAGGGGTACGAGATTTCCGATCAGGACCGATTCCTGTCTGTCATTCTCGATTACAAGATGGAGTTGACGGCCTTTTTCGCGCTCTTGTTGGTTTTGTCCTTGATCATGATTTACCTCTCGTCGGCCAGGCAATCCCCCTTTCTGATTCCTGCATTTATCTTCTTGCTGCTGGTTTTTGTGGGGAATAACTTTACCGATCCTCCCGAAAAAGCGATCGTAACAGGCAGCCCTGTATTGATCATGGATGCACCCTCAGCTGCTGGTAATCTGGTGAAGCGGGTGGAAATGGGGCACCGGGTGACCATCCATTCCAGCGAGGATATCTGGTACCGAATTCGCTGGGGCAACCGGGATGCCTACATCAAGAAGTCCGACGTGTCAAAAATTTAATGGATCCAGGTATTTGAAATGACCGTTCATTTTGATGCGGTGTTTGGAAGCCTCAATCTCTTTGAGGATGGGAATCGCTTTATCCAAATGTGCGGCCAAAAAATCCAGTCGTTCCTCTTCGGTCTCAAGTTCCAGGAGTTGGTATTCTTGTTTTGGGCTTAGTCCCATTTTATGGGCGTAGGTAAAGGAAGTGAGTGGGGTAGTTTCCAGGTCCGCGGAAAATTGCATCCATTTAAACAGTTCTTCCAGCGATTTGCGAAAATCAGCCTTTTTTTCCAGGGAGGCGTCCAGCTGCAGTGGGACGAAGGATACCTTCCCGCCCGCATACAGTTTCCCCTGCATGGGGTTTTCAAATTCCAGGATCTTAAACGTGCGCAAGCCTCTGGTTTTGATGTCGAGTCTACCGTCATCGTACCTGGTGGTAATCTCAAGCAGGGATACTTCCGTACCCACCGGCATTAGTTTATCCAGAAAGGTGCAAATGCCAAAAGTCTTCCCAAGCTGGAGACAATCGTTGATCAATTGTTTGTACCGGGGCTCGAAGATATGGAGGTTAAGATTTTCCTCGGGAAAAGCGATGAGTTTTAAAGGAAATAGGGGCAATTCTTGCGTCATGGTCTACCTGTTTGAATCCAGCGATGGAAGGGTTGAGTCTTTTAAACTCCTACCTGAGCGGATGGTTTTGTCCCCTTGACACTATCCGGCTTTCTTACGGTGCAAGCGGTCCGCCCGCTGTTTCAGCTGTCGCATCCATTAATTTTCCTCCGTCGAGGATTCTTCCGCTGTTTCGACCATGGAAAGGATTTCTCCGGGAGATAGGTAAAGGGTTTCGATTTTCTTTTTGTAGTCCAGCGGGATTTTTTCGTGGTTCAGTACAAAGTTTTTTGTAGCGATAATTTTCTCCCCCAGCCCGTAGGCAACCGCATAGCTGTCTGCTGCGATCTCTGCCTCCGAAAGGAAGGTATTCGATAGGTAATATTTGACGCCGAAACCTAGTAAATTGACGGCACTTCTATCGAGGTAGTCTTTGATGTGCCCAAGTTCGTGGCCAATCCATCCCAGGAGTACGTCCCTGGGCAGGCTTTCAATTGGCAGCGCTTCGTCCTCCAGGACAAGGTGCCGGCTGATTTTGATGCGATAGGCTCTGTTTTGCTTGTTTTGAAAAAGGAGCGAGGAGATCTTGGGTTGCGCTTGCATTACAGATCCGTGTATTGCGTTTTTAAACTGAAAATCTATTTTCGTAGGTATCAGGTCCGGAAAATAGGACAGGGCTTCCAGTGCCACCTGCCGGATTTCTTGAGGAATGGTTTTGTTTGCAGAGAACCGTTCCAGGTCTTCGGAGTGGACGCTGGCTGCGGGCGGTGGGGTTATGGGCTCGTTTTTGTTGATCAGATCGCTGAAATTGTATGTCAAAAGAAAATGAAGCGAAAAAAGGGCGTTCAGAACAAAATAGGTCATGTAAGCAGCGTAATTTTTACCCTCAGTATACCAATAATCACGTTCCTATCCAACAAATGCTCCGAATAAAACCAAAAAACCCACCAGTAAGGTGGGCTTTTGGTAGCTTTGGAAAACGACAAACCGGGGTCGATCAGATGGCCCAGGCTTTGTCTCCCTTTTTGTAGTCGATGCAGGGATCGTACCTGCCGGGTGTCTCGATAAAGCGCAGTGCCTGGGTGGCGCCCACTTCCGATGTAAAGTAGCCCAACAGGGTCAGGTCTTTGATCATCAGAATGTAATTGGGAGTCGAATCTCCCTCGCTCATTTTTTTCATGGCCGCTTTGTTCAGTTGATTCAGGAAGGCCGTGCGTTCGTCCACCGAGGCATCCATAAACGCCTTTCCGGTTTCGGATTTAAAATCGGCCTTGAGGCTGTTCAATCCGTTAATGAACGTTTTTTGCTGTTCCTCGGTATAGGTGTCTTTGACCATCATGGCCATGAAGGCACCAATGCCGGCAGCTTTCGCTCCCGGGGTGTCGGTTTCCGGAATAATGGCTTCACCGATTTCATCCATATAGGCCAGTTCCTCTTCGGAGAAGTCCAGGCCTTCAATTTGTTTTTCAGGGGCACAACCGGTGAGGATCACGTTGGCTCCCACCATGGTGCCTCCCATCATGAGTACCACACTTTTCAGGGCCTCTCGTCTATTCATTGCATTCATGTCGATTTCTTTTTGGGTATTACAAATTACCTTTCTTTAGTTCCTTCACGGCGAAGTCAGCCGCACGGGCGGTCATTGCCATGTAGGTAAGGGAGGGATTTTGTGCGGCTGCGGAAACCATGGCGGCACCGTCGGTTACAAACACATTCTTGGCATCCCAAACCTGATTGTTCCCATTCAACACGGAGGTTTTGGGATCCCTTCCCATCCGGGCCGTTCCCATTTCGTGGATACCCTGTCCGAAGGTGTATCCCCTGTCATAGGTAGAGACATTTTTTACACCGGCCGCTTCCAGCATCTCTGCCGCGTCGTTCATCATGTCTACCCGCATTTTCTTTTCGTTATCCCGTATCTCCGCACTCATTTCCAATACGTACATGCCCCACTTGTCCTTTTCGGTCTTGCTGAGCTTGATGGTGTTGTCGTGGTAGGGAAGGATTTCTCCGAAAGCCGTCATTCCGATGGACCATGCGCCTGGTTCGGTGAGTTCCGCTTTCAGGGGAGCACCAAAATCCAGTTCGGCCACCGTTCGGCTCCAGCCTTGTCTACTGGCACCGCCCTGGTAGCCAAAGCCTCGTACATAATCCCGGCTTTCATTTCCAGTATTTCGGTATCGGGGTACATAAAAACCTCCCGGACGTCTACCAAAATAATACTTGTCTTCGTATCCTTCGACGGTGCCGTTGGCCCCCAGGCGAAAATGGTGATCCATTACGTTGTGACCCAATTCTCCAGAACTGCTGCCCAGGCCCTCCGGCCAAATATCCGTCGCGGAACGCATCAAAACGGCTGTCGAGTTAAACGCATAAGCGCAAAGAAATACGATTTTGGCGTCAAATTCATAGGTTTGGTTGGTCTCTCCGTCCAAAACTTCTACGCCGGTGGCTTTTTTGGAATCCTTGTCGTAAATCACCCGGGTGACGATCGACCAGGGCCGTAGTGTCAGGTTGCCCGTAGCAACGGCCGCGGGAAGGGTAGAAGACTGGGTACTAAAATAGCCGCCGAACGGACATCCCAGGGAACACTTGTTCCGGTATTGGCATCCGGGTCTGCCCGGCAGGGGTTGCGTAATGTTCGCTACCCGTGCGTTGGTCATCACCCGGGAACCCTTGAAATGGTCTTTTATCCGATCTGCGATGTCTTTTTCTACGCAATTAAGTGGGATGGCCGGCATAAACTCTCCGTCAGGAAGGATGTCCAGTCCGTCGCGGTTTCCGGAAATGCCTGCAAATTTCTCCACGTAGCTGTACCAGGGAGCCAGGTCGTTGTACCGAATGGGCCAGTCCACCGCAATGCCTTGTTTGGCATTGGCTTCAAAGTCGATATCGGCCCAGCGATAGCTTTGCCTGCCCCAAAGCAGGGATCGCCCGCCCACCTGATAGCCGCGGAACCAGGTAAACGGTTTCTTTTCAATGTAAGGCGATTCGTCCTCGTGTGCCCACCAGTCGAGATTCAGTTCGTTCAACACGTAATCCCGACGTAGGTTCGGGTGGTTTTCCAACATTTCAATCGTTCTTCTCCCTCTATGTGGTATTTCCCAGGGAGCTTTGGTAGCATTTTTATAATCCTGCACGTGTTTTACGTCCGGACCTCTTTCCAACAGAAGAACTTTTAGTCCCTTCTCCGTGAGTTCCTTTGCCGCCCATCCGCCGCTGATTCCAGACCCAACGACAATAGCGTCATAACTTTGATTGGCCATATACTTTACTTGTTTATTTTAGGTTGTGCAATTATATTGATATTTTCAAAGAAAACGTTAGATTTTTTCCATTTCCTCTTTTTCCATTTCTCAATTTATAATTGCTCTAAATTAGGTTTATTTATTTCTACTCTAAGGATAACTTACTGGATTCCTGAATGTTTTTCTCCTGCTTTCGCAGGGCATTGGCTTTTCGAAAATCGTTGTCCGTAAAGAAAAAGGTAAACAGGATCGTAACAAGCAGGGCAATCCCGGAAGGAATCAGCCAAATGTTCTCCCACTGGTGTACGGTACCATCAAAATACAGGTCTGACACGATGCCAGCGATCCAAAAACCGATCAGCATTCCGATGCCGTAGGTTGCTAGCGTAATCAACCCCTGTGCGGCGCTTTTGTACCGCGGCCCGGCTTTGGAGTCGGTGTAGATTTGTCCCGATACGAAGAAGAAATCGTAGCAAATGCCGTGCAGGGCGATGCCGATAAGCAAGAGATAGGTGCCCTCACCCGCATCTCCGAATGCAAACAGCACGTAGCGTACTACCCAGGCCAACATGCCGACTATCAGTGTGACCTTTAGCCCAAACTTTCGGAAAAAGAAGGGCATGAGAAGCAGAAAAAGTACTTCCGAAACCTGTCCAATCGTCATTTTTCCGGTTGGATTGGCAAGCCCCACTTCCGATAAAAACGGATTGGCGTTTTGATAATAAAAAGCCAATGGGATGCAAATGAGGACGGAGGACACAAAGAATATAGCGAAATCCTTGTCTTTAAGGAGTTTCAGGGCATCCAGGCCCAGCAGGTCGGACAGGGTTTGTTTTCCCGCACGCTTGGTAGCGGGAGGCGTAGCCGGCAGGCTCAACGCAAACAGGCCCAATACCACCGATGAAATAGAGGCCATCAGAAATGTATTGCGCAGCGCGCCTTCGCCGATGGCTCCCGGACTGTCCCACACAAAGAAATAACTGATCATCAGACCCGAGGCAATCCAGCCGATGGTACCCCATACCCGAATGCTACTAAACTCGGTGGAGGGGTCTTTCATTTGGCTGAAGGAAACCGAATTGGCCAATGCAAGCGTGGGCATGTAAATAAGCATGTATACCAGTACAAAGGGGTAAAACGCGGTGAAACTTTCCGCTTGATACATCAGGTACATCAGTACGGCTCCGAGTAAGTGCAGCACGCTAAGAATTTTTTCTGCATTGAAGTACCGGTCGGCGATTAGTCCTATTATAAAAGGAGCGATGATGGCACCGAATGACTGGGTAGAAAATGCTGCGGCGAGCTGTGCCCCGTTGGCTTCCAGGTTATTTCCCAGGAACGTACCCAGGGTCACGTACCAGGAGCCCCAGACAAAAAACTCCAAAAACATCATCAGGGAAAGCTTAAATCGGTTGGCAGTTGTCATGGTAGGTCGAATTATGTTTTTTGTCTGTTGAAAAGCGGTAGGTACCGACCTTCAAACTATTCTGGGAAATATTTAAAATTAAGCCAATTTAATGTAAATTTATCACTTCAGAAAGTAAGGAAACCAATAAACCGGGCCGTACTCAGGTTCGGTAGGGGACCTTGATTTCGCCTATTCCCTTAGAAATATAGACGTTATACTGGAACTTTAAAAACCAAAAAACCAAAGATTGGACGAATGAGCAACAGAAAACTTAAAATGGGCATGATCGGTGGCGGACCGGGCTCTTTTATCGGAGCCGTACACCGGATATCCGCAGCAATGGACGGCATGATCGAATTGGCTGCAGGAGCGTTTAGCAGCAGCCCGGAGAAATCCGCTGAAACGGGTAAGGAACTGTTTTTGCCTGCAACGCGGGTCTACGGCTCCTACGACGAGATGTTTGAAAAAGAAAAGCAGTTGCCAGAGGCAGACCGAATAGATTTCGTTGCCATCGTCACGCCCAACCACGTTCACTTTGATCCGACCAAAAAAGCGCTGGAAAATGGCTTTCATGTGGTATTGGACAAGCCCATGACCTTTAATTACGAGGAGGCGAAAACGCTCAATAAAATTATTGAGGAGACAGGCCTGCTGTTTTGCCTGACGCATACGTATACCGGGTACCCCATGGTAAAGGAAGCCCGACACCTGATTGCTTCGGGAGTCCTGGGAGAAATTCGGAAGGTGTACGTCGAATACCCGCAAGGCTGGCTGTGGACCAGCCTGGAAAAGACGGATTACAAACAAGCGATCTGGCGAACCGACCCCTCCAAAAGTGGCATTGCCAATTGCATGGGGGACATCGGTACCCATGCCTTTAATCTGGCGGAGTACGTAAGTGGACTGAAGCTGACCAAGTTGTGTGCCGATCTGAACATCGTGGTGGAAGGAAGGACCCTGGATGATGACGGTGCAGTTCTGCTCAAATTTGATAACGGCGCTTCAGGTGTCTTGATGGCGACGCAAATAGCCACGGGTGCTGAAAACAATATCAAAATCCGAGTGTTTGGAGATAAGGCTGGTTTGGAATGGGAGCAAGACAATGCCAACACGCTGATCGTGCGACACCCCGAAGCACCCGATCAGGTGTATCGGACCGGAGGCAATATTCCCTATTTGTCTTCCTGGTCGATGGAAAATCTCCGGACCCCAGGCGGGCATCCGGAAGGCTACCTGGAAGCATTTGCCAACCTTTACCGTAATTTTGCCCGCTGTCTGTACGCGCGCAAAAATGGAGAGACTCCCAAAAAAGAATGGGAAGATTTCCCCGGCGCGGAAGATGGACTGCGCGGCATGGCCTTTGTAGAACATGTCGTGAAAAGTGGGAAATCTAATGAAAAATGGACTAAATTTGAACTTTAAAACAACGAACCCTTATGAAAACCATTAAAGGACCCGCCTTATTTTTGGCTCAATTTGCGGACGATACCGCACCTTTTAATAACCTGAAAGACATTTGTACCTGGGCAGCAAGCATTGGCTACAAGGCCGTTCAAATTCCGACCTGGGATGCCCGGTTGATAGACCTGCAGCGGGCGGCAGAGGACATGGAATATGTGAACGAAATCAAGGCTACCGTTAAAGAGGCCGGTGTAGAGATTTCGGATTTTTCCACCCACCTACAGGGGCAATTGGTGGCTGTTCATCCTGCCTATAACGAACTATTCGACGCTTTTGCGCCGGCGGAATTGGCTGGGGATCTGAAAGGAAAGCAACAGTGGGCTACTCAGCAATTGATGTGGGCTGCCAAAGCTTCAAAAAATTTCGGGATGACCACCCACGCATCGTTTAGCGGCGCATTGATGTGGCATACGGTGTATCCCTGGCCCCAGCGTCCCGCAGGTCTGGTGGAAACCGGCTTTGAAGAACTAGCCAAACGATGGTTGCCCATCCTGGACGAGTTTGATAAACAGGGAGTGGATGTGTGCTACGAGCTACATCCCGGAGAGGACCTGCACGACGGAGTCACCTTCGAGCGCTTTCTCGAAAAGGTAAACTACCACAAAAGAGCCAATATCTTGTACGATCCCAGTCATTTTGTTTTGCAATGCCTGGACTATTTGGAGTTTATCGACATTTACAAAGACCGTATCAAAATGTTTCACGTCAAAGATGCGGAGTTCAATCCTACCGGACGTCAGGGTGTCTATGGCGGTTATTCCAGCTGGGTAGAACGCGCCGGGCGGTTTCGTTCCCTTGGTGACGGGCAGGTGGATTTCAATGCCATTTTCAGCAAGTTATCACAGTATGATTTTGATGGATGGGCCGTGTTGGAATGGGAATGCGCTTTGAAGCACCCGGAAAACGGTGCTATTGAAGGTGCCAAATTCATTAGTGAAAAGATCATCCGGGTAACCGAGAAAACCTTTGATGACTTTGCTTCTACGGGAGCAGACGAGGGATTGAACAAAAAAATATTAGGAATCAATTAATCTATTTATAACGAACAATGAAATTAAATCTTAAATTAAGCCTGGCCCTCATTGCCGGATCAATGATGGCTGTATCCTGTGGTGGTTCTGGTAACAGCTCGGAATCTGCTTCTTCTTCTAGCGCGCCTGCTGCACCGGAACCGGTGAAGGAAATCAGCCTGGAGGAAAAGTACAAAGACGATCCCATTTTTATCCGTGGTGTGGAGTTGATGAAGCAAAACGACTGCCCGAGTTGCCACATGATCGAACGTAAAATCGTCGGGCCTTCCTACGCGGACGTAGCTGCCAAATATGAAACGACGGAAGAAAACGTGGAAATGCTCGCCGGACGCGTGATCGCAGGGAACGTTGGAGTCTGGGGAGAAATTCCCATGCCGGCGCATCCGGCTTTGTCTGAAGACGATGCCAAGGACTTGGTTCGCTACGTACTCTTGCTAAAGAAATAAGAAGATGAGAAAACTACCGCTGTCGTTGGCGTTGGGTTCGCTGTTGGTTTGGGGCTGTGGCCCCGGAACCCAGGAAAATACCGCCTCTGACGAACAAATCGAAGAAATTATCGTGACGGAAGAAGAATGGATCAGCCTTTTTGATGGCAACAGCCTTACCGGCTGGACAGGATACGGAAAAGATCAGCCTGGAGAGGCCTGGGAGGCGGCAGACGGTGTACTGTACTTTAATTCGGAAAAGAAAAAAGAAGGTGCTACCGGAGGAGATTTGGTGACCCGAGATACCTATGAGGATTTTCACTTTCAGATCGAATGGAAGATTTCTGAAAATGGGAACAGTGGCATCATGTTTCACGTGCAGGACAATGGAAATTACGGCGCTCCCTACCATACGGGTCCGGAATACCAGTTGCTCGATAACGACGGCCACCGCGACGGGCAGATCGTGACCCACCGCACCGGGGACTTGTACGACCTGATCGAATCCTCCGAGGAGGCCGCCAAACCGGTAGGAGAGTGGAATCTCACGGAAATCAAAGTTCAAGATGGGCAACTGCAGTTCTTTCTGAATGGTGTAAAAACAGTGGAAACCACACTCTGGGACGATGCCTGGAAGGCCATGGTTGCCGATAGTAAATTCAAGCAATGGGAGGATTTTGCTACCTTTAAGGAAGGTAAAATCGCCTTGCAGGATCACAATGACGATGTCTGGTTCAGGAATATCCGGATTAAAAGATTGTGATAGTAGTTAGTATAAGCAAAAAAAGCCGCTGATTAAAGCGGCTTTTTTTTGGGAATGAAAGGTATATTTCTCGATCGATTTTCTATTTTGGTAGTAAATCCCCCTGTTTCCCCCTTGGTAAGGGGGATTTGGATACGTTTGAATTTACGGATACGGAATCACGATAGAGTTCCTTCAGCCCGTTGGATTGGATAAAATCCAGCTTGAAAGCAGCCTTACCGCTATTCCCCCTTTTCAAGGGGGCGAGGGGGGTTTTTTCGCGTATTTTTACAAAAGCAAAAAGCCGCTGATTTCAGCGGCTTTTTTTAAGTAAGGTGTAAGTAATTAAACTAAGCGACAATGGATTCCAGTATCTTATTCAACGTAGCACTGGGCCGCATCAATTTGGAGGTCTTTTCCCCATCGGGCCGGTAATAGCCACCGATATCCATGGGCTTGCCCTGCGCTGCGATCAACTCCTCATTGATGGCTTGTTCTTTTGCTACCATCTCCCTGGCTACGGGACCAAATATTTTTTTCAAGGCTTCGTCCTCGTCCTGATTGGCCAGGGCCTCCGCCCAATACATCGCCAGGTAAAAATGACTGCCCCGGTTGTCTATTTCATTGACTTTCCTGGAGGGAGACTTTCCATTTTCCAGGAACTTCGCCGTGGCCTGATCCAGGGTTTTCCCCAATACCTTGGCCCGCTTGTTAGCGAAGGTATCTCCCAGGTGGTCCAGGGAGACGGCTAGCGCCAGAAATTCACCCAGAGAGTCCCAGCGGAGATGCCCTTCTTCCACAAATTGCTGCACGTGCTTGGGAGCGGAACCACCGGCACCGGTCTCAAACAAGCCGCCCCCATTCATCAGGGGTACGATGGACAGCATCTTGGCACTGGTACCCAACTCCAGGATTGGAAACAAGTCCGTCAGGTAGTCTCTCAAAACATTCCCTGTGACCGATATGGTGTCTTCTCCAGCTTTCAGGCGTTCCAACGAGAAGCGCGTGGCAGCTACCGGAGAAAGGATGCGAATGTCCAGCCCCTCGGTATCATGGTCTTTCAGGTACGTTTCTACTTTCTGTATCAGCTGAGCATCGTGTGCCCGGTCCTTATCCAGCCAGAATACGGCCGGTGCCCCGGTGGCTTTGGCACGGTTGACGGCAAGTTTCACCCAATCTTGTACCGGCGCATCCTTTACCTGGCACATTCTCCAGATATCTCCTTTTTCCACGGGGTGCTCCAGCAGTATTTTTCCGCTATCGTCCGATACGGTCACGATGCCATCGGAGGCGATTTCAAAGGTCTTGTCGTGCGAGCCGTATTCTTCGGCTTTTTGGGCCATTAGTCCCACATTGGGTACGGAACCCATGGTGGTGGGGTCAAAGGCCCCGTTTTCCCTGCAGAAATCGATGGTTTCCTGATACACACCGGCATAACAACGGTCCGGAATGATCGCCTTCGTATCCTGCAATTGGTTGTTTTTGTTCCACATCTTTCCGCTGCTGCGGATCATGGCCGGCATGGAAGCATCGATGATTACGTCACTAGGCACGTGGAGGTTGGTGATGCCCTTGTCGGAATTGACCATGGCCAGGTCCGGACTGTCGGCATAGCAGGCCTCGATATCGGCTTCAATGGCTTTTCGTTTGTCTGCCGGCAATTTTTCCAGGGAGGCGATCAGGTCACCGAAACCGTTGTTTGGATCTACGCCCAATTCTTTGAGTGTTTCGGCGTGCTTTTCAAACACAGGCGCGAAGAATACCGTCACGGCATGGCCAAAAATAATCGGATCCGACACCTTCATCATGGTGGCTTTCAGGTGCAGGGAAAACAGGACCCCTTGTTTCCTGGCTTCGGCTTTTTGCTCCTGCAAAAACGCGCGCAGAATGCGGGTACTTAGCACGGCGGCATCGATTATTTCGCTCTCCTGCAATGCCAGCCCTTCTTTAAGGGTGGTGACCTTTCCATCGGCCTGGTGCAACTGAATGGATACACTGGTTGCGGCTGGGAGGGTCAGTGATTTTTCACTGCCGTAAAAATCCCCTTCGCTCATACTGGATACATGGGACTTGGATTCCGCTGACCATTTTCCCATGCTGTGCGGGTTTTTTCGGGCAAATTGCTTAACGGCTTGCGGTGCCCGGCGGTCTGAATTTCCTTCCCGCAATACGGGGTTCACGGCGGAGCCCTTCACCTTGTCGTATTTGCTTCGAATGTTTTTTTCCTGTTCGTTTTTGGGATCGTCCGGATAGTCCGGAAGGGCATAGCCCTGGGACTGCAGTTCCTTGATCGCAGCTTTCAACTGAGGGATGGAAGCACTGATGTTGGGGAGTTTTACGATATTGGCCTCCGGCGTTTTGGCGATATCGCCCAATTCTGCCAGTGCATCGTTGATCCGCTGATCGGGTGTTAAAAATTCCGGGAAGGTGGCGATGATTCTTCCGGAAAGGGAGATGTCCCGGGTCTCTACCACCACTCCAGCCGAATCCGTGAATGCTTTGATGATGGGCAATAAAGAGTAGGTGGCCAAAGCCGGTGCCTCATCGGTAAGGGTATAAAGAATTTTAGGGGTTTTGTCACTCATTATTTTTCGATTTCGTTAAAAATGAACGCCTGATTCAATTGAGGCGCTAAAATACGAAAAAAAACCGTATAAAAAGACCGATGGTACAGAATGCACCAATTTTGTGAGGGGATAACATTTGTGGGCCGGCGACGTTTATTCTTCCAAAAATGATGGCCAAATGATAGGGTATTTGATGCTTTTTTGGTGGGTTTGTGTCGGAGGCCTTGCACCCCGCAATCCGAGCCCCTTCCAGGATTCGCCGAAGGAAAAGGAACTTTTTGACGCAATCAATCGGTACCGGGAAAGCCGGAGCCTTCCTGCCGTCCCTTTTTCGGCGGCATTGAGCAAAGTTGCAAAAGTCCACGCACGGGACCTGATGGAAAACTACCGTCCCAACAAGCGCTGCAACATGCACTCCTGGTCCAGGGAAGGGCCCTGGACGGACTGCTGCTATACCGACAATCACAAGGACCCCAACTGCATGTGGGACAAGCCTAAGGAAATCGCCGGATACGATAGCCCCGGTTACGAAATTGCCTACTGGCACTCTGCCGCCGCCCAGCCGGAAGAGGCCCTGGAAGTCTGGAAAAAAAGCCCGGGTCACCATGCTGTCCTGGCCAATTTGCCACCATTTAATGCGGCCAACTGGAAAGCTATGGGCGTGGGAATCTATAAGGAATATGCGGTGGTCTGGTTTGGGGAGATGGAGGATATTCCTTAAATCCTTATCGAAAAAGAGCACTCCAAATAGCTCAGATTGATATAGATAAAGAATAGTTTTCTGGGTGAACTTTGCTACTTCACTCTGGTATTTTCGGAGTCTAAACAGATAAGAACCGCCCGAAAGCCATTTGCAATGGCTAAATGTACAAGCTTTCAGAAATGATTTCCCTAACGTTCTGACCATATACCCGGCATTGCAAATGCCTCAGTCGCTTAAGTTAAGTAATATAAGGGATGTAGATACAATCTACACCCAGTCAGGAAAAAAGAATTGAGACGGGGTGAAGACTGGTGCTGGGTGCAGTATGTCCTTTCACCCTGACACCTCCGAAGTTATAAACCGATAGGAGCCGCCCGAAAGCCATTTGCAATGGCTAAAACTGATTGTTTTTTGTATCGAAATTCATTATAGCTTTCCGTTACGATCCGGCACTGCAGCTGCCTGAGGTTTCGTATGCCAACGTATATTAGGAATGTGGTTACAAACCACACCCATTCCAGCTCGGCTTTTAAATGGCAAAAAGTATAAAAATCTGTGGTTAAGAGAAAGGGATGCACCACAGCTTACGCAGATGTACACAGATTAAAAAAGGGGCGGAGAGTGCTATTGAGTGAGGTCAATCCTGGCCCTTAAAAAATCTGTGAAAATCGGTGCGAATCGGTGGTAAAAACAAAGATTGCACCACAGATTAGGCAGATGAACGAATGGGTGAAGCATGTCGCTTCAGCCTGTTATCTTCCGTATCGTAAACAGATAAGACTCAGAAAAGAGCCATTTGCCATGGCGAAAGCTGAACCCCGTACCGAACGAGAATCCATACAGCTTTTCTACGGTATCCGCCATTTCAAAGTGCCTCCGATTTCGATTGTCAACGGATACCCGTGGGGTAAATACAAACTTTAGTCAGGTTAGGGATGGAAGGACGGGTTGATTGGGCCTGCGTTCCATGATCCTTGGTTAACGGTATACCTGGGATTAAAGCCGTAAAAAAACGTTTGCTGATCTTAATTTTTAGTATTTTAGGGAACTATAAAAAGCAGCGCATGAAAAACGTAAACCTTCAGGATTCAACGCATGACCGGCGTAAATTTCTTAAAAAAGCAGGTTTGGGCCTGGCAAGCCTGGCATCTTTTCCGCCCGATTCGCTGAGAAATCTTCCTGACTCGTCAAGCCCGGCAAAAAAAGTAGAATTGGCCATCGCCACCATTACCTGCGACGGTTTTGGGGACGAGAACTTTGAGAAAGCCTTCGAAATCATTCCCCAACTCCCCTTTAAAAATGTGGAGTTCAACTGCTGGTATGCCAGAAACCTTACCCCATCGGGTATCCGCAGCATACAGGAGCGCTGCGAGCGGCACCACCTGACACCCATCTGCGTACAGGGCAGTTCCTTCGGCGCCGAGGGAAATATCATCAAGGATGTGACCCACAAACTCTGGAACATGCAGGCGGCCAAGCAACTTGGCTGCCGCAGGGTGAAATTTACCGGCTCCGGAAGGGGGAAAGCCGGAGGCCCCGAAGCCGTCGTGGAAATCGTGCGTGAATTGGCTCCTGCTGCCGAAGAAATGGACGTACTGCTCCTGCTGGAAAACCACGCCAATAATAATATTGAATTCATTGAGGACTACGAAAAAATTTTCGAAGCGGTCGATTCGGCTCATGTGGGCATTTGCATGGACAATGCCCATTTCAATGGTTCCCATGTGGACCTGATGGAGGTGGTAGATAGATTTCACGAAAAAATCCTACACATAGACATCAAGGACACCGAAAAAATGGGCGTTCACAAAGTGGTGAACTTTGGCCAGGGAGTTACTGACAATGATGGTGTCATTCAGAAAATGCTGGAACATGGCTATGAAGGCTACCTGCTGGTAGAAATGGCACCACCAATCAATGAGGCTACCCTGGTAAATGACCTGACCCGGGCCTACCAATTGTTCGAAAAATACCAGAAATAGTGATTGCTTTATGCCATCATCCGCTGATCTTAGTTGCGTTTTGATGAATAAAAACCCATGAAAAAATAAGAAAGCGTAAAATCTGTCAGGTTTCATTTACTCAGCGTTTCAGAAAGAACAAACAACACCGATATGCCATTAAATAAACCAGAGCTATTCCTATTTCTACGAATCATGTTAACGGTACCTGTTATTTTCTCCTGTGGAAGCCACGAGGAAACGTCCGGGCCAAGGGTAGTGGAGGGAGTCACCGTTTTGGACGAGCGGCTGGAACTCACGCTGATGAAGCAGGACCCGGAGATTGTCACTCCTGTCGGCATCGCAGTGGATGCGCAGGATCGGGTCTACGTCCTGGAGTCCCACACGCACTTACGGCCATCCGATTACCCGGGTCCCGATAGTGATCGGATCAAGGTGTACGAGGACAGCAATGGTGACGGCAGCTGGGACCAGGAAACCCTTTTTGCCGAAGAACTTGTGGAGGGCCTCAATTTGGCTTTTTCCCCGGAAGGGTACCTCTACGCGGTTACTTCCAGGGAGGTCTGGAAATTCTACGATGAAGACAAGGATGGCATCAGTGAGCGACGTGAAAAACTCATGGCCTTTACCCAACCCAAACAAGTCTATGCCCATGCAGCCATCCTGAGCATCACCTTTGACAGGGAAGGATATATGTACATTGGCCGGGGCAACACCGGAGCAGCCTACTGGATTTTTCAGGGAAGTGATGGCAAGGAAGTATCGGGTTATGGAGATGGGGGCAATATCATCCGTGCCAAAACAGATGGCTCCGAACCTGAAATCTTTTCCACCGGCTATTGGAATCCGTTTGACCTGAAGTTTGACAACTACGGCCGCTTGCTGGTAGCGGATAACGACCCCGACAGCCGCGGCCCCAATCGCCTGGTACATGCGGTAAAAGGCTCCGACTTTGGCTACCAGTCCTTGTTTGGCGGAAGCGGTATCCACCCCTATCTGGCCTGGAATGGGGAATTGCCGGGTACCTTACCGTATGCGGTCTCCTTGGGAGAATCGCCTTCCGGACTCTTGAACGCCAACCTGGGCAGGTTACCCCGGGATTACGATGATCAAATGCTTTGTACCATTTGGGAGGAAAGCAGCATTGTCCGCATCACTACGAAGGAAAATGGACTGTCGGTAACGGGAGCTACAGAGGTAATCCTGCAGGGAGGCAAGGACTTCAGGCCGGTGGCTTTTGCCGCTGATAGTAAGGGCACGATCTATTTTACCGATTGGGTAGAACGGGTGTACCCCAATCACGGAAAAGGTAAGGTATGGAAGCTTTCGGCAAAAGAAAATACAAAACTTTTAGCCCAAAGAAGCCTGTATGATCCCCCAAAAGCCAATGAAAAGGTGAAACAGTTAAACCAATTGCTTTCAGACTCCACTCCTTTTGATCGGCATTTCAACAACCTGCTATCGGATGATCCCTTTGTAAGACATGCTGCTGTGATCGGGTTAAGCAAAGAAATGCACCGGGAAAAACTGGTGCAATCCATGCGGCACGATTCCCCGGAAGTGCGGCTAGGCGTATTGTTGGCCCTGAAGGAATCGAAACATCCCGATGGGGCTCAACTTGCAGGTCAATTTTTGAAAGATCCTGATCCTGAGATCCGAAAAATGGCACTGATATGGATCGGTAGCCAGGGATTGGTCTCTCAACGAGCAAATCTGGAATTGGCCCTTACCACCGGCGAGTTTACGACGCCATTATTCGAAAACCTGATTTGGAAACGGTTAAACTCCTGGAGCCAGAGTTTTTAAACGCATACATTTCCCGAAAGGAAGAAATTTCCAAACGGATCCCCTTGAAACTACCGGAGGGCTTCATTGCTGATATAGTTTCTGATTCCTCCCAGCCATCACCGATGAGGGCCCATGCCCTCCGCTACCTGGAAGATCCGGCGATGCAGAAAGACCTTCTGCTGGAATTTTTATCCCTTGAAAAAGAGGAGCAGCTGCTGATGGAAATTATTCAGACCCTTGCCCAACTACCTGACCCGGAAGTAGCCGAAGCCCTGCTTCAGGTCAGTCTGTCAGCCGATAGGCCGATCGAGGTACGTGCAGAATCACTTTCCGCCCTCTCCCGCCAACCTCTTCAGGCCTGGAGGGAAGTTATTCCCCTATTGGAAGTGTCTAGTGAAAATCTGGCCATAGCCGCAGCAAGGTACCTGCGGGACAAAACCGGACAAGATGAGGTGAAACTAGCCATGGAACGGGTATTGAACGACGGAAGCAGTTGTGACAGCGAAGGCCTGCGGCAGCAACTGATGCTGGCCCTGTCACAGGATACCAGCAAACGACCCGATCCGCGGGATTTGGAAGCGTGGCACGCTCTGCTTGCAGGCCCCGCCGATCCGGACCGGGGCAGGAGGGTCTTTTATTCCAATACTTCGCTTTGCTCCACCTGTCATCTGGCGGAAGGCCGGGGCGGGGACCTCGGACCCGACCTGAGCAATGTAGGCAAATCAAAGGACAGAAAGGGACTAATTGGTTCCATACTGTTGCCATCCGAGGAAATGAGCCCGGAATGGCAAGGCTGGTACCTGGCAATGAAAGACGGTACCCGCTATGAAGGCAGGCAAATAGATGTGGGGGACGAAGGCATCAAGTTGTATACCCAGGCAGAAGGGTTTATCCGGGTAAAGAAAGCGGATGTTTCGGAATACGGTCTATCAAAGGCATCCCTGATGCCCGAAGGCCTGGAAAGGCGCCTTAGCAATCAGGACCTGAAGGATTTACTGGCCTTTCTGGAAAGTCAGTAGCTTTCTTTTTCGTTGGGAAAGTCCTTTGCTTTTACATCTTTGATGTAATTGTTGACCGCCTCCAGCATGGTGCTGCGGATATCGGCATATTGCCGGAGAAAGCGGGGCTGAAATTCCTGGGTGATGCCCAGCATATCGTGCAATACCAGCACCTGCCCGTCCACATCCGGGCCAGCTCCTATCCCAATGACGGGAATGGCCACCTGCGCGGCTACTTTTTTGGCCAGTTTGGCGGGAATTTTTTCCAGGACCAGTGCAAAGCAGCCACATGCCTCCAGTATTTTTGCATCTTCCAGCAATTTGTTGGCTTCGTCTTTTTCTTTGGCCCGGACGGTGTACGTGCCAAACTTATAGATCGATTGAGGGGTAAGGCCCAAATGACCCATAACCGGCACACCAGCACTTAAAATCCGGACCACCGATTCTTTGATCTCTGCGCCCCCCTCCACCTTTACGGCATGAGCGCCGGACTCCTTCATGATACGGATGGCGGATCGTAGGGCTTCGGAGCTGTTGCCCTGATACGAGCCAAAGGGGATGTCCACGACTACCAATGCCCTTTGCACCGCCCGCACCACTGAAGTGGCATGGTAAATCATTTGATCCAGGGTAATCGGCAAGGTGGTTTCATGGCCTGCCATGACATTGGAAGCCGAGTCCCCGACCAATATCATGTTGATACCGGCCGCATCTACAATTTCGGCCATGGAAAAATCGTAGGCGGTGAGCATGGAAATTTTCTCGTTCCGCTTTTTCATTTCCTGCAGGATGTGGGTGGTGATCCGCTTCAAATGGGAGGATTGATCTACAGACATGGCTAGTGCAGGTGAACGGTGGATGCGTCGGCGTTTAAATCTACGGTAATGTGTTCGCTAAGGGTGGTGGCCAATTCAAAACCCGTGTAATCGGGAGCTACCGGGTACAACTTATGGCTTCGGTTTACCAGGACCAGCACTTCCATCTGCCTTACCCCGGCTTCCAGGAAAGGAACCATGGCATAGGCAAGGGTTTTTCCGGTATTCAACACATCGTCCACCAGAATGACGGCCGCATCCTTCAGGGGTACCTGTTCGGAGAGGTGCACCTCGTGTATGTTTGGCTGAGATTTATCCAGGTCTACTTTGATAAGATGCAGGCGGATGGGTGCAATTTCCCGCAGTTTTTCGACCACTCGTTCGGCCAGCACATAACCCATTCCCGTGAGGCCTGCCACTACCAGCACCTCTTTTTCTGCATTCCTTTCGAAAGTTTCGAAGGCGATTCGGGTTATTTTTTGTTGGATCTGTCGATGGTTCAATACCATCGTTTTTCCCTGTTGCGTCATTTCCATGCCTTTGTTAAAATTTTAATGAAATTAACCGAAAAGACCCTGCTTTCAAAGCAAAGCACTAAAATACTCGCTGGCGACGCAGCATAGATTCTTTGGAAACGGCCCGATTTTCTTAGCGGTGGCTGTCCTCTTCGTCCAGTATTTTCAGGTAGCTTTCGTACCGGTAGGGGTGGATGTATCCCGCTTCAAGTTGCTCGATGACTTTGCACCCCGGTTCGTTCACATGGGTGCAGTTGTTGTACTTGCATTGGCCCAGGTACGCGCGCATTTCCACAAAATAATGCGACAATTCCTGCTCCCCAATGTCCAGGATTCCAAATTCCTTGATGCCGGGTGTATCGATGAGGTAACCCTTGTCCGTAGCCAGTGGAAACATTTCGGCAAAGGTGGTGGTATGTACCCCTTTCGACGAAAATCGGGAGACCTCCTGAGTGGCCTGATGCGCTTGCGGAATCAATCGGTTAAGCAAGGTGGATTTGCCTACACCCGAATGTCCGGCGATCAGGGTGGTCTTTTCTCTTAACAGGGGGATAAACCGTTCGCTGAGGTTCGGATCGCTCAGGGCGGAGAGTTCCAGTACCGGATAGCCCAGAGGCTCGTACAGCTCCCGGATCAATTCCTTGTATTCCAGGTCTTTCTCTTTGCTCAGGGTTTCCACCTTGTTGACCAGTAGGGTGGCCGGAATGCGAAAACTTTCGGTGCTAACCAGGAAGCGGTCAATGAATCCCAGTGAGGTCCGGGGGTTTCGGACGGTGACCATTAGGAAGGCCTGGTCAATGTTGGAGGCCAGGATGTGGGAAAAGTGTTGTTTTCGGGTTGATTTTCGAATGATGTAGTTTTCCCGGGGGAGAATTTCCGAAATCACCGCCGTTTCCTGATCTTTTTCTTTGTCGAGTCGAACATAATCCCCCACGGCAATGGGGTTGGTCAGTTTCAGCTCCTCTTGTTTGAATTTGCCCCGAAGGCGTGCTTTCAGCAGACCGTCGGAGGTTTGCACAGCGTACCAGGAGCCCGTGGTTTTGATTACCCTTCCTTCCATTCCAGCGTTTTTATGTGTGCGATGGTTTTTTCGGCACTGCCCAGGTTATCCCTGAGCAACTTTTTTGCCCCTTGCCTGCTTTTTTCGTAGGCGGCGGCGTCGGTCAGCCGTTCCAAAACCTCTGCCAATTCCTTCCCGTTTTTGACGGGAAACCCGCAACCGTACTGCTGGCTGATGCCCGCTTCCGGAAATTTAGAGACCTGTCGGACCTTTCCGAACAGAACCGGAATGCCGAATGCCAGCGGCTCCAATATGTTGTGGAGCCCCTTGCCAAAGGCACCGCCCACATAGGCCCATCGAGCAAATTGGTACAGGGAGGAGAGCATGCCGATGTTGTCGATGATTAATACCTTCCAATTCGGGGGCGTTTCTGCGGATTCAAACGCCGTATAGGTAAGGGAAGGGAGCCGGATGGCTTGCTGCCACCGGTGGATGGTGGCCGGGTTGATATCGTGGGGAGCAAGGATAAACTGCCTGTCCTGGGATTGATTCATCCAGGGAATGAGCAGGTCCATGTCCGCTTGCCAGACACTTCCCAGCACCATGAGGGGCTGGTGGATACTGTTTCGAATTCGAGGGAACGGCGTTGGCTGGAGGCGAATCGCGGCTACGTTGTCAAAACGCGGGTCGCCGGTCTGTATACACTGCCGGTAGCCAATTTTTTCCAATAGTTTGAGGGAAGAGGAATTTTGGGTATACACGTAATCGAAGCGGAAAAGAATCCGGCGGAAAAATGCCCCGTACCAGGAAAAGTATACCTGTTCCTTTCTAAACGACGCGGCAACCAAAAAACAAGGAATCCCTCGCTTTTTCACTTCCCGAAGGTGGTTTGCCCAAAGGTCGTATTTTACAAAAAGGACCTTATCGGGCGCCAGCGTCTCTACAAATCTTTTGGCGTTTACGGGCGTATCGATCGGAATATAGGTAAAATAGTCTACCCAGCGTTGTTTTTTCTTCCGAACCTGTTCGTACCCCGAGGGGCTGAAAAAAGAAACCGCTACGGCCCAAAGGGGGTATTTTTCCTTAAATGCGGCAATAACGGGCTTGGCCTGTTCGTATTCCCCAAGGGAAGCCACGTGGAACCATACCAACGGACTAGGGTGACTTTTTCGAAAGCGGTCGAGGGAATCAAACAGCTCTTTTCTGCCTTCCACGGCTTGTTTTAGCTTTTTCGATCGCAGACTTCCGATGTTCATCAAAAAGTCCAGCAAATACATGCCCAGATGGTATACCACGCTCATCCCGCAAAATTACATCAAAAATAGTTGTTTGAGCAATGCGGGCTCCAGTTCGTGTCCGCCGGGGTAGGTAAACGTGCGCAAATCCGGTATTCCTGCCTCCAGCATCCGCGCCTGGGCTTCCCGGAATTGTTCGGTCTCCAGAAATGGATCGGCTTCTCCCCGTGCAACCAGGACCCGGCAATTTTGTAGCTGCTCGCGAAGCAAATCGGGTTCCAGGTCGTAGGCAGGCGCTCCGCCCCAAAAGATCACCTTGTCCAGGGAAATGTCCGTTTGGCAGATCCAACGGCTCATGGTGGCCGCGCCCTGCGAAAAGCCCAGGCTGTGTACCACTTGAAGGTGTGGAAGCCGGGCAAGCAGCTCGCTCATCAAGGCGTTGAGGTAAATATTGGTATTCTCGATGGCTGTAGAGCGCTCGTGTTTGGTCATCCAATTCGCTCCGACCCGACCGGAAAAGCCGTTCAGGTACTGTCGGTTGAGACCTTCGGGAGCGACGATCAGCCGATCTTCGGAAGTAAACGGTGCAAACTTTCGCAGGAAATAATTGGCTAGCTGCCCGTATCCGTGAAAAACGATCCAAAGGCTGGTTTCTTTTCCCGAAATCGGCTGACTTAGGTAATACAAATGACGGTGGGCATACGTAAGGGACTGGGGTACTATCACCGATTCAGGTCTTCAAATTTATAAGGCAAAAGCTGATCGATTCCCGAAGCACGAAGGAGGGTATCGTCTGGGCGGCACATCAGGATTTCGAGGGGAGCCTTGAACTTCATTTCGAATTCACTGATGCTTTGCCTGCAAAGCCCGCAGGGGGTCACCGTTGCCAGTCCGCTATTGTCTGATTTCAGGGCTGCGATCACCAATATCTCCGGTTTGAGGTGCGGAAAATTGGCATGGGTGTATCCGAGCAGGATTCTTTCTGCGCAGACGCCCACGGGAAAGCAAATGTTTTCCTGGTTGTTAGCCCAAAAGGTCTGTCCGTCCTCCAGAACCACAGCGGCGCCTACCCTAAAGTTCGAATAGGGTGCATAGGCCAAATCCGCCGCCTTTCGGGCCAGATGGGCCAGATTGAGACGAATGGCGTCCAGGTCTTCCCGCTGTACAATTTCCAGGCTACTGTTACTGCTGATTTTCCTGTTTTTTTCCATGGGTATTTCGGCCTATCGCTTTCTAAACATACGGCAAAAACTTGGAATTTGCCTCAAATGCATTGAATTAAGCGAGTCAAAAATTGAACTTTTCTTTTAAACTTCGAACAAATAAGTACCGTAGCTTTTCGTTTTACTGGAATTTATGCCTACCTTAAATTTGAGTTTTGGACACATAGTGAACCAAATCGGCGAGGAAGGGTTTAATTACTTGAGATTTTGGGTGTATTTTTGCGGGCCTTATCGATCCAAATGGCCTTGATTGCAAAAATTCCCATGAAAAAACGATTCAAACCAAATCAAACACAAACGTATGAAAAGAAAATTTACCACGTATTTCGTGTTACTTACCTGCTTTCTATTGCAGGGGTCCTTTCTGCTGGCACAGCAGCGGACCGTTAGTGGCACCATTACCTCCACAGAAGATGGGGAAGTGCTCCCGGGTGTGAGCATCGTAATCGAAGGAACCAGCAACGGTACGGTTTCCGACCTGGAAGGGAATTACTCCCTGGATGTGCCCGGTCCGAATGCGGTCTTACTTTTTTCATTCATTGGATTCGGTACCCGATCCGAACAGGTGGGAAATCGCCAAACCTTGAACATCGCCTTGAGTCCGGAAGCGGGCGACCTGGACGAATTCATCGTCACGGCATTCGGTATTTCCCAGGAAAAGAAATCACTGGGCTACTCCGCGCAGAGCATTGATTCGGAAGCCATCACCAAAATGAAGCAGCCCAATCTGGTAAATGCCCTTCAGGGACAGGTAGCGGGGGTACAAGTTACCAATTCCGGAGGTGCACCGGGTCAATCGGCACGGATCATCATTCGGGGAATCAACTCCCTGGATCCTGGTGCAGACAACCAGCCGCTATTCGTAGTAGACGGTGTGCCGGTAGACAACTCTACCATCGAATCCAGCGGAACACCCCGAGGACTGTCGAACCGTATGGCCGATGTCAATCCGAACGATATCGAATCCATGTCCGTGTTGAAAGGTGCAGCAGCCACTGCTTTGTACGGGGTACGCGCGGCAAACGGAGCGGTCATCATTACGACAAAAAAAGGAAAAGAAGGGCAAATCCGCGTCAACTACAGCGGATCTGTGGGCTTCGAAGAGTTGAACCGCTTGCCTTTGCTGCAGGACGAGTACGGGTAGGGCTTTAGTGGACAATACCAACCCAATAGTTTCTGGCCCTCTTGGGGCGCGCCGATCAGTGAGGTGCAACAAACCGTACCCGATCATCGCTATCAGGATAACTGGAACCGGGCGTTTAACACGGGCGTACAGATAGACAATAGCGTCAGTATCTCCGGCGGAAATGAGAAAGCCACCTTTTATGGCTCCATAGGTAATTTGACTCAGGACGGAATTATTCCTTTCTCCACCTGGGACCGTACTACCGCCAAACTCTCCGGTTCGGTGAAGGCCAACGAAAAATTTGACTTCTCCGGCTCCATCAACTTTTCCAATACCGGAGGAAATCGTGTCCCCCACGATCGATTTATGGAACGCATGATGTACTGGTCCGAAACGACCGACGTCCGGGATTATATCAACGAAGACGGCACCATGCGTACCTATGGCAATACCAATCCTATTTACGACGCTCGCTTTGCTACCTACGAGGACGATGTGAACCGCATCATCGGGAACATCAACTTAAATTACAACCCGACGGATTGGTTGTCCTTTTCTTACCGATTGGGGAACGACTTCTACAGCGATACCCGAACCGAGATTACACCCGGACCGAAGGGAATCGATGGAGAGGTGGCTCTGAGCTCTACCGGGCTGCTGGAAGAAACCCGTATCAACAGCCGGGACCTTACCTCAAACTTCTACGTAACGCTGAAAAAGCAATTCAACTCTGACTGGAACACAAGTCTTCGGCTCGGGAACGATATCTTTGAGCGGCGTTTTGATCGCGTTACGGCGAGGGGAGAGAATTTTGTCATTCCAGAATTCTACAACCTGAATAATACCACCCAAATCTTCGCTAGTCAGGGCAAAAGTCTGCGAAGGTTGGTAGGGTTTTACGGAGACCTGATGGTGGATTACAAAAACTTTCTGTTTCTGAATCTTACCGGAAGAAACGATATCTCCTCCACGCTGCCGAAGGACAACAATTCCTTCTTCTATCCTTCGGTAAACCTGGGCTACGTGTTTAGCGAAAACCTAAGCCTGCCCTCCTGGGTTACCTTTGGTAAATTGAGAGCTTCCTGGGCGCAAGTAGGAAAAGACACCAATCCCCACATCCTGGGAGCTACGTATGCGTCCCCTTCCATTTTCCCCTTGAACGGACAGGTAGGGTTTACCCGGAACTCCGTCTTTGGCGACCCGAATCTACGACCGGAGCTAACCACCTCCCTGGAATTCGGTTTGCAGACTGCTTTTTGGGACAATCGGGCTAATTTCGACGTGACTTACTACAAGTCCAATGCGCAGGATCAAATCATACCGGTTCCGATTTCCGATGCAACCGGTTTCTCTTCCTATATCACGAATGCCGGGGAAATTGAAAACAGCGGTTTCGAGTTTATTTTAGGCGGTACCCCGGTTCGAACGCAGAATTTTTCCTGGTCCATCAATGCCAACCTCTCCATCAATAACAACGAGATCAAGGCCATTCGGGAAGGGATTGATGAGATTGTGGTGGGCAGCCAGTTCGGCTACGCAGGATCTACCGTTACCATGAAACTGATCGAGGGAGAGGCCTATGGAAATATTTTCGGGCGGTCATACCAGCGATTTGGATCTGATCCGGATAACCTGTTTCTTGACCGAAGCTTGCCAGTAGTCATTGGAGCGAACGGCTTTCCGATTAGAAACAGCGCCCAATTGGTGCTGGGGAATGCCGTGCCCAAATGGATCGGCGGTATCCGCAACGACTTTACCTACAAGGGTTTTGAATTGTCCTTTTTGGTGGACTTCCGAACCGGTGTAGAGCAATACAACCAGTTTGCAAATTTCCTTTCTGCCTTTGGTAAAAACGAGTTTACCGAAGCCCGTGAAGATTTCCGGGTGTTTGAAGGAGTCCTGGCAGATGGATCGCCCAATACCCAGGAAGTGTGGCTGGGGCAAGGCGTAGGCCCGGATGGGGTAAACTACGGGGCCGGCTACTGGAGGAATCACTACCGGACTACCAGTGAGAACTTTGTTACCGATGCCAGTTTTATAAAGTTGAGGAATCTCACATTGGGTTACAACCTGAGCCCTGGGATTTTGGATAGCACACCGTTCCGCTCTGCCAGAGTATCGGTGGCAGCGAATAACATAATCCTGTATACGCCCTGGGATGGCTTTGATCCGGAATCCTTTTCGGCCGGAGCCGGGGGAAATGCCGTGGGCTTTACCGGCCTTGGCTTCCCTGGAGTACAAAGCGTATTCTTTAACCTCAACCTTGGACTTTAATTTTCAGCCATTATGAAATCGATACATATCCGACTACTTGGTCTGTTACTTCTGGTAGGAATTTCTTCCTGCGAAGAGTTTCTGGACGTCAATGAAAATCCGAATAATCCCGAGGATGCACCCATTACGGGCCTGATGACCAACGCTACGTACGAAACGGCACTGAATGTGCAGCGTGTCGGGAGCATTACTTCCAATTACGTGCAGTACCTGGCATCGCCGAATCCCGCGACTTCCTCCGATGTGATGGATCCGGTTAACTACAGCGGTACCTGGTTTAACTTGTACAACGTGATGACCGACCTGACCGACCTGATCAGCAAAGCCGAGGAATCCGATGCAGGACATTACCTGGGTGCAGGACAGGTCCTGATGGCATTAAACCTGGGAATGACAGTCGATATTTTCGGCGACGTACCCTATTCCGAAGGCTTTGATTTCAGTGCCGTCACTCCCGCGTACGACGACGACGAGCAGTTGTATGCCGAAATCATGCGTTTGCTGAACAGTGGCATTCAAAACCTCGCGGGAAGCACCACCATTTCCATGGGAGCAGATGATTTTATCTTCCAGGGAGACGTGGAAAAGTGGGGCAAGTTTGCCAATGCACTCAAAGCCCGTTTTATGCTTCACACCAAAGGTACCGGTAGTTACAACGAAAGCGAGTTGCTCGCTGCCCTCGACAATGGGTTTTCGGGCAACGAAGACGATGCCTACGTGACCTTCTTCGAGCAGCGCTTCAATCCTTGGGCCCAGGTGGCCATTAACAACGCAAACCTGCTCCTGGGCGGGTGGATTTCCAGCCAATTTATTGAAGCGCTGGACGGCACCTCGTATCCTGCAATGGACCCAAGGTTGGGCTTGATGATTGGAACCACCGATGAGGGAGAATTTATCGGTGTGACCAACGGGGCGGGCCGGGGAGATGCGCCAGAGCAAGGTGCCCGATCCACCCTTATTCCCGGGCAGTTCTATACTTCCGAATTGTCGCCGCTATTGATCGCGACCTTTGCGGAGCAAAAATTTATCGAAGCGGAAGCCGCTTTATCGACGGATCCGGGAAGAGCCTATGCGGCTTATTTGGCCGGGATCGAAGCGCACATGGACATGCTGGAGGTACCTCAAGCGGAGAAGGATGCCTATTTGTCCGACCCAAGTGTGGCCGTGGGAGCACAATCCCTCACTCTGGATACCATACTTAAAGAAAAATGGGTAGCCCTTTTTCTTCATCCGGAAACCTGGAACGATGCCCGGAGGTTTGACTATGGCTATAAGGACATGACCGTGCCGGATAACCTCAATCCCGATTTGAACGGGCAATTTATCCGAAGGCTCGCTTATCCGGACAATGAAGTCAGCAGAAACGGACAAAATGTTCCAACCGTAACCCTACTGGATCGAATCTGGTGGGATCAGTAGAACAGGCAAGTTAATTCAGATTTTCAAGGGCGAAGTGTCAAACTTCGCCCTTTCTTTTTTTGCGACCCCTACTGATCGTTGCGTTCTATGAACCGCTGGAAAATACCGCACCTTCCCTTTGGCCCGGATTAAGCAAAACCAATCGTTATGAGAATTGAAACGGCAAGAAATTCAGGCTGTTTGGAGATTGAGGCATCGCGCTGCTAGGGTGAAATCGAAAACCGCAGCGTAGCGACTGATTTTGAAGCAATTTTAGTTCGTACTACCTGTGTGACCTGGACTAGATAGGCTTATTGCCTATTTCGGGTTTACCCAAGCCGATGCGTTTTCAATCCCAATGAACCCCGGTACACCTCAATCTATTTTTACGGTAGCAGGTTGTTCCGGTTGAAGCAATGCCCATTGAATCGGAAACCCGGTCGTTTTTCGGATGCAGGAAGAAGCGGTGTGGGCGAGAACGGGGAAAAATGCGGGCCATACCCCATTTAATCCAAGGCATAGGCTACGACGTAATCACCTAGTGGTGTACCCAACTTGCCATGCCCGCCCGCTGAAATCACCAGGTATTGTTTCCCGTTCAATTGATAGGACATGGGGGTGGATTGGCCACCTGCAGGAAGCTGGCTTTGCCAGAGTAGTTCACCGGTTTCGGTGGCAAAGGCCCGGAAAAAACCATCTACGGATGCGGCTACAAACGTCAGTCCGCTGGCCGTGGTCAAGGCGCCCCCAAAATTGATGGAGCCCCAATTGACCGCATCGGGATAGGTTTGGGGATCGTACATAAATCCCAGCGGTACTTCCCATTTGCGTTCCCCGGAATTCATGTCGATGGCCAGTAGGTTTCCCCAGGGCGGTTTTGTCTGCATGTGCAATCCCTCCTGGCTTCTCGTAAACAAGTAATCCCTTTTCAAGACATAGGGGGTTCCCTCCTGAAGTCCGGTTTCTGCCCGCAGTAGGGCCTCGTTTTTTCCTTCCTCTTCCTTTAGTTTTTCTCTGGGGATCAGCCGGATAACGGCTACGAGACGGTTGATGTTGGTGACGAGGAGGCTTCGTTGTGGATCGTAGGAAACCCCTCCCCAGTGCACTCCGCCAGCATTGGAGGGGGCCACCATGGTACCTTGCAAGCTCGGAGGGGTAAACGGACCCTCGTTAAGTAAGGATGCGATTCGCTTTTCCGCAGTTTGCCTGTCGGCTTCCGTTAATCCCCAGGCATCTGCTGTACGGACCTGCTGCGGCCCTACGGGTAGGGGCAACACCGGAAAGGGCTGGGTGGCATAGGTTTTTTCCCCGGGCACCTTGCTTTGAGGAACAGGTCGCTCCTCTACCGGAAACAAGGGTTTTCCGGTTTCCCGGTGGAGGAGGAAAATATGCCCCATCTTCGTTCCCACTGCCACTGCCGGTATTGGTTCCCCTTTCCGATCTACTGTGATCAATGCGGGTTGGGCAGCGTTGTCGTAGTCCCAGAGGTCGTGGTGTACGGTCTGGAAGTGCCAGACCAGCTTGCCGGTGCTGGCCCGGAGAGCAACTATTGAATTGGCGTACTCGTTCCTACCGACGCGTTCTCCCCCATAATAATCCGGACTCGGACTCGTGGTGGGGATAAATACCAGGTCCCGTTCGGGATCCACCGACAGGATGGACCAGGCATTGGCGGCACCGGTCTGCGCTGCTTTTTTCCCCTTCCAGGTAGCCCGGGCCGGATCGTCGGCCTTGCGGGGTATGGGATCCCAACGCCACTTTAATTTACCCGTCAACACATCAAAGGCCCTAACTACTCCGCGTTCGTAATCCAACCGTTGGTTATCGCCCATGGATGAGCCGGTGATGAGTGTATTTCCAATGATCGCCGGAGGGGAGGTGACGCTGATGGGGCCGATTCCCCTGCGCAAGTCAATGGTGCCTTTCCTTCCGAATTCGGGAATAGGTTTTCCGGTTGCGGCAGAAAGTGCAATCAGACGACCGTCAATCGTGGTCAGGAAAATTCTTCGTTTCCTATCCTTTCCCACCACATCCGGCCCCGGCCAGGTAGATACGCCCCGGGAGGTGATTTCGGAATAATCCCTCGTTAAGTCAACCTTTGGGTCAAAGGTCCATTTTTCGGCGCCGGTTGCTGGATCCAGGGCAATGACCCGATTGCTGGGAGTGCTTAGGTACAAAACGCCTTCCACCATCAAAGGCGTGGCTTCAAATGCGGCTTTTTCTGCGGCGTTATTTCGTTGGTAGTATGCCAATTCTCCGGTGCGGTAGGTCCAGGCCACCTTCAACCGATGGAGATTTTCCGGGGTAATTTGGGAAAGCGCAGCATGCCGCATACCGCCCGGATCACCTCCGTAGGCAGGCCAATCGGCGTCATTTCCTTGGCCAAAGAGGGTACCGGAAAGTGCGAGAAAAAGGCAGCCAAAAAAGCCAATATATTTTTTCATTGATTCGCTGTTTGGTTGTGATAGGTCATATTTTGGCGCAGCCGGAAGCTCGGGAGAGCCCTTCCCCAGACCGATTTGGTAAATTTCAAGGCTATCCGTGCAGCCAATCGGGTGCCTTGCCTCCCCCAAGTCCGGTTCGGGCCGGTGTCGTTTCAGTTGGTCAGGCATTGTCTGCAATAGTTGAAGGAAAAGTAATCATTTTACCCGATTGAAAGCAATGATCAAAAGGCTTTTTCATGCCCGGGCGCCTCCATTTACTGAAGATGTTTTACCGCAGGATCAAGGCCAGCCGGCCGGGCCAGGGTCTGCTCGGCAGTTCTGCCGGGATAGGGCTGCCATTTCCCTCCGTGGGCTTGCCTGGATCAAGAAGTGCATGCAGTTTAAAAAAGAGGATGAGACTCAAAATTAGCCCTTTTTTTTCCCAAAAAACGGCCAATACCTCGATATTTTTTTTAGCTTTTTATTTTTTATTGGCAAGGCAGGGTTAAATTTAACCCATGAAGCATATTTACTGGCTATTACTCCTGCTCTTTTGTTCCTGCACGGTACAAAAAGTGAAAAAATCCGTCTACGACTCCGAGGTCTTTGAAAAAGGACACATGGGATTCATGTTATACGATCCGGTAAAAGAAAAAACACTGGTCAGCCTTAACGAGAAAAAGTATTTTATACCTGCTTCGAATACAAAGATCTTTACTTTCTATACCAGCTACAAAGTGCTGGGAGACGATCGCGTCAACGGCCTTAATTATATTGAAAAGGGAGATTCGCTCTTGTTTTGGGGGACAGGGGACCCCTCCCTCTTGCACCCGGATTTTCAGGATAGTACGGTCCTTCGATTTTTAAAAGATCGTCCCGAAGCGTTGTATATGGTCGATAATTTTGAGCAGGTACCGCGGTACGGTCGGGGATGGACCTGGAATTGGTACCCGTATTACTTTGCTGCGGAACGATCGGCCATGCCAATCTATGGGAATGTAGTCCGGTATTCCAAAATCGCTGCTTCCCCCATCGCCGACGTCTATCCCAACAGCACTTTTCTACCGCTGAGTAAACAGATGGGTGAACTGCCGGAAAAGTATTCCATTCGCCGGGATTTCGAACGAAACTTGTTTTACTATGCATTGAACCCGGAAGTAAAGGAATTGGCTTTTGAAACTGACAAACCTTTTATTACCTCTTCGAACCTGACCAAAAACCTGCTTCAGGAAGCCGTTGGCCGGGAGATCAACCTGATTGATGATCGGGGGTATACCCGCACGCGCCATCAAACGCTGCAAACCGCTAAAGTGGATTCCATCTATGCCGAAATGATGAAAATCAGTGATAATTTTCTTGCAGAACAACTGATGGTATTGGTGGCAGATGCGCTTTTTGACTCCCTGGACATGGACGCAGCCATCGCCTATGCCACCGACAGTTTACTGGCGGACCTGCCGGACAAACCGCAGTGGGTGGATGGATCGGGGCTGTCCCCACAAAACATGTTTACTCCCCGATCGGTCATCAAATTGCTTGAAAAAATTCAGCAGGAGGTGCCGATGGAAAAGATCAAGGCGTATTTTCCCGCTGGAGGTGAATCCGGCACCATCCGAAACTGGTACCCTGCAGACCCCGGAGAACCGCCCTATATTTATGCAAAAACCGGCACGCTGAGCATGAGCGCGGCGCTAAGTGGATACCTGCTTACCAAAAGCGGCAAAACACTGCTCTTTAGTACCTTTTTTAACAATTATACGGGCAGCTCCAGTGTCCAGAAAACCGAACTTCAGAAGGTACTGTATTTTATTCACGCGAATTATTGAACCCGATCTTTATATGCCCCAATCCAAATCGATTTTAGGATTAGTACTGGCCCTTCTTGTACTGGCACTGCCCGGTTTGTCGTTTGCTCAAGGTTTTAGCACCCTTTCTGTTTCCCGGTTTTCCTTTCCTTCCGAACTCACCGCTCATGCTCCCCAGGGTAGAATTGCCTGGGCCATGGACGAGCAAGGCAAACGGAACGTATACGTTGCCGAGGCGCCCGATTATGCTGTCCGCAGGATGACCCATTTTCAGGAAGACGATGGTCAGGAAATCAGTAGTTTGCAGTTTAGTAAGGATGGGGAGTACCTGGTGTTTGTACGGGGAGGAGACCATGGCGGGGGTAACGCTTCCCGACCGGTAAACACCCAAAACATGCCAATATTGAGCAGCGTGGAAATCTGGACACTACATCTGGCTTCCGGAGAAGCCAGTCCTTTGACCAGCGGAGATTACCCCGTATGGGGAGAGGGTTATCAATTGGCCTTTATCAAAAACGGCGAAGTCTGGATTAAGGACCTGGCAAGCGAGGCCCCTGCGAAAGCCATTATTCAAAACAGAGGTCGGCTCGGGGAGCTTCGTTTCTCTCCGGATGGCAGTCAACTGGCTTTTGTAGCCGATAGGGGGACGCACGCGCTGATTGGCGTGTACCGGGACGGTTCCACTCCGGTGAAATGGCTTGCTCCCTCCTTTCAACGGGACCGGTCGCCACGTTGGTCACCGGATGGACAATCCATTGCGTTTGTACGTACCCTGGGGGGCTCCGGAGCGGCTTTGCCCTTGTTGGAAAAGCGCCACGTACCCTGGGAGATCTGGACGGCGAACGTGCAGTCCGGAAGAGCCGTCCGACAATGGAAGGCTCCGGAAACGCTGGCCGGTTCGGTACCCACCACACAGGGTGGATTTAACCTGCATTGGCCAGTACAGGAGCAACTGGTGTACTTGTCCTACGAAGACGGATGGCCACACCTGTATTCGTTTCATTTGAAGGATCAGCAGGCGAGGTTGCTCACGCCGGGGGAATTTATGGTGGAGCAGCTCTCCCTGCATCCCGATGGAAAAAGCCTGGTTTTTGCGGCCAATGGGGGAGACCTGCCGGGCGACCTGGATAGACGCCATCTGGCTACGGTTGATTTGACCAGCGGAACGTTCGCCTGGAAGACCTCCGGAGCGGGCATCGAAGCCTATCCGGTTTTTACCGGTCAGGGGGATGAAATCGCCTTTTTCTCTGCGACACCGAAGCGGCCTTTGCTTCCAGCAGTTGTACGGGAGGGCAAGGTCCGTTTGCTGGGTGAAAATCTGCTTCCAGCCGATTTTCCTTCGGAAGCGTTGGTGGTCCCCAGACAGGTATCCTTTACCGCCGGGGACGGTACCCGGGTGTACGGGCAGTTGTTTGAATCGGCTGGCGGCCCGGCGAAAAAGCAGCCGTGGTTTTCGTTCACGGTGGACCACAGCGGCAGATGCTTTTGGGCTGGAGCTACATGGATTATTATTCCAATACCTATGCCATTAATCAAAAGCTGGCCGAAATGGGCTTTGTGGTGCTGTCGGTGAATTACCGGCTGGGTATTGGATACGGATACGACTTCCATCGGCCTGCAGGCACCTACTATCAGGGAGCTGCCGAATACCAGGACATCAAGGCCGCGGGTGAATTCCTGGCCGGTTTGGAGCAAGTGGACCCAGAGCGCATCGGCATTTATGGAGGTTCGTATGGGGGTTACCTGACGGCCTTGGCATTGGCCCGCGACTCTGACTTGTTCAAGGTAGGCGTTGACATCAGTGGCGTGCACGACATGGATCATCGGTACGAGCTGCCCGAGGGCGTTGAAGTGGCACCGGACTATGCAGCGGCCAAACAAATCGCCTGGGAATCCTCTCCCATGGCAGATTTGGATCAATGGACCTCCCCTGTCTTGTTCATTCATTCGGACGATGACCGCAACGTGGGATTTTATCACAGCGCCGATCTGGTCCGGCGTTTTGACGAGTTGGGAAAACCCTACGACTATCTGGTCATTCCGGGAGATACGCACCATTGGATGCAGTTTTCGAACCGGGTTCGGGTAAACGAAGCCACCGTACAGTATCTGGGAAGGCATCTGCTTCAAAAATAAAGAAAACGAAGCAGCTCCATGGGAAGGTAAACCAGGTCTTCACAAGGGCCTATTCCAGAAGGAGCCGGTTCGATTGGCGTTCCAGCAAGAGGGTCGAAGGAGCGCTTTTCGCTTCAATCTCCTTCCCACCCGGTAGCGTTTTGGTACCGGCAGTTTTGCTATGAATCATGATCCAGTCCCGGTTTCCATACGCGATATCTCCGGCGTCTGTATAGATGCTTACCCCCGCTTTTTTCCAGATTTGGCGAAACACTTCCGGGTTAACTATGGGAACTCCGCTGTACCAGGCCGTATGGGTTGCCTGCTCCTTCCTGCCAATTGCGGGCAAATTCAGGCCCTGATAGCTACCCAGTTGGGTCATCTCGGGATCCTCCGGGTAAAAGACGGGATCATAGGCTGCCGTAGCCTCCATTGGGTCGAGGGTTGTCCAGGTATCTCCAAAAATAATTTTCAGGGCTTCACCGTAGTGGGTTGTCTTTAGGTTGATTCCGGTCAATTCCGAAACAAACCTGGATTGGTAGTCATTTCCGTCCAGGTATCCCGGTGCATACATCCAAACCAGATGCCGACCTTCAGCCGCTACTTTATTTTTTATCAGTGCTCTGCTGCCTGCGTCCATTACAAACGTGTTGAAGAAAACCACCGCTTTATAAGAGGATAAGTCTGCTTTCTCCAAATCCGCAAGGTGTATGGCATCGAAAAGGGCTCCCGAATAAAACAAGGCAAGGCTGCTGTAATTGATCAATTGGGGGGTAATGGGGCAGGGTTGCTGCCGGGTGCTTCTCGTGTATTTGATGCTTTCCGTGTCGAACACGGCAAGTACCTCTGACCCGGACTCGTATTCCTGGTGGAGCAGGGTGTCGGCAATGGCCTTTAAGGTACCGATGGTTTCCATGTACCGCGGATGGTCCCAATAGCCGTTGGTACCGGCCTGGTCGTTTCGTTGGTTATTTGGGTGGAGGTGCATGCTGGCCGGCCCAAAATCGTAGAACCAGAGGCCCTGCCCTTTCAGCAGCGGGTACAAGACGTTGCGGCGAATCATGGATACATTGGCAGTCAGGGCTTGTTCGTAGGCTTCCCGGTTTTCGGTCAATCCCTGATAGGGCCAGACTCTCCTGGGTTGTTGGTCGTATTCGTCCAGCCATAGTTTTCCATTGAGCAATAGGGATTGGTTGAGCGTCCTGGACCGGTAAGGTTCACCTGGTTGGTAGCCACTATCCGGATAGTAGGATTGGGGTCCGCTCAGGTAGTCGACCTGATCCGAGGCCAGGACCTTCTGAAGTGCCAGGTGCCCTCCGGCGGCCTCCCGGCCAAATACGGAAAAGTAGTACCCGTAAAAGGCTCCTGTGAGGATGGGCCGGGGCCAATTCTTTTTCACGGTGGAAGAAAAATCGATGATCAGATCGGCAACCAACTCGTGCTGGCAGCTGTAATAATCGATGACGTTTCTTTCGGCTTGCGGATCGCGGAAGATGCCGGCAGAGGTATGGCTGCGTTCCTCGGTGTCGGGAATTCTTGCACGAGCAAAAGTAACCGTACTGTCCGCCCACGCCCGCTGCAGGGCGGTCTGACTACCGTATTTCTGTTGCAGCCATTCGCGGAAATGGGCTTCCATGGCAGAACTAAAATCCGCTTCGTTGCGCATGAAGCCCCATTGATGCCACTCTCCATAGACTCCGTTTGCCAGGTGCATTCCGATGAGTCGATCTCCCTGTGGAGTTTTTGAAAAGGATTGGCAAAAGGCAGCCAATTTTTCCCTGGCCTCGGATTGCCAGCGTTTGGAGGCAAAACTGGCCCGAATCGGAATTCGGGCATCTGCTTCCACCAGGCGGCTAAAGCCAAGTTGTTCATCCGGCATGGGTTCTACGCCGTCGTATAAGGTCATCTCTTCCGGATGTAGTTCCATCCACCACTTGGGCGCATTGAGGTGGAATCGAAAAACCACCCCGGCATCGGGGCAAACTTCCAGGACACCGTCTACCTGTTTTTTGGCAAGAGAGAGATCCAGGCTTCCGTCCGCCTGCCAAAACTGCTCCAAAAACAGGTCCAACTGGTATAGCCGTACTCCCTGTTCGCAAAATTGCCGGATATTGTGCTGGGGAATTTCCTCCCAGGACCAGCGGCCGCCAGGCACGTCGGTCAACCCATATTGTACCGGAGCTACCGGCGCTTCATTTAGAAATAGGGCGGGCTTCCCTTTGTAAGGAGCTACCGCTGCGGAAAAGGGTGTGTTAGCTTCCTGGGATACGGATTGGCAGCCAAAGGCCCATCCGAACAGGGCTAGTAGCAGCAAATTCCTCCCAGGTGCAGTACTTAGTAGGCGTTCGTGCATCGCAATTTATTTTTTGGTCGGCTCTTTTTATGTTATCCTGTGAAAGGTCCAAATTTCCGGCACTGGTAAGGCAGGCAAGTGAAAGGCTCGGTAGCTCCTCAGGTGCTATCTGCGCGCAAACCTCCCTTCTCGTGAAGGACTGCGAGCGGTCCTGCTGCGTAGCAAAACGTCTAACCTTTCTGCCGGCCTTCGATTTTGGCTGCAGACTGCCCAAAGTAATCCGGTTTCCGTGCTCGAATACCGGGGTAGTTCTTCGTATCCAAGGATTTTTGTACACTCCAGCCTCAGGGTATACAAACTGCGGAAAAAGCAGCGCTGTCCTTTTCAGAGGTGAAACTTCAGTGCTTAAGTTACTGAATAGCCGCTATATTTTTAATCATCCCTCCAAAAATAAATCCGTGAAAGGGCATCACGGAATACCAGTACAACCTACCCAATAAGCCCAGGGGTCTAAAGGTAGCGGTCTGGATCAATACCCTGTCTTCAATTTTGAATTCCAGCCAGGCTTCTCCGGGTAATTTCATTTCGGCGTAGAGCAGGAGCCGTTTTTCCTCCTTGCTGGCAATCAGTACGCGCCAGAAATCCAGGGTGTCGCCGGCTGAAATTTCTGTCTCGCTTTTCCGTCCCCGGCGCATGCCGACACCGCCTGCTAACTGATCCAAAAATCCGCGCATTTCCCAGAGCCAATTGCCATAATACCAGCCGGTTTTTCCCCCGATTTTCCATACAGCCTCAAGTACAGGCTCCGGATCGCTGATTTCTTTCCTGCGTACCTCGACAAAGCAGCCGTTTACCGGTACCTCCATGTATTGCGTAAGCCCTTTCTGGAGGCGGTCGCTGGTTTGCGCATCCTTCCAGCTGGACAAAACCTGGTTTTGCTCGATCTTATCGAAGGCCATTCGGATGGCGTCATCGTAGCCGATCCGAGTAATGCCCAAGGTGGACGCCAGGTTATTCGGGGAACAAATCACTTCAATTTTCATGCTATTCACCAGGTTCTGGGCCAGGGCATAAGAGGTGGAGGTGACAAAATACAGCCAATACGAAGAAATCCTTGGGGTCATGACCGGCACGATCCCAATTCTTCGCTTCAACCCTCTGATTTTTGCAAAACGGAGCAACATCTCTTTGTAATTAAGGATGTCCGGTCCGCCGATATCGAAACTTTGATGGTAGGTCTCTTCTTTCAGGATGACTCCCTCTAAAAATTCGATGACATTTCGAATGGCTATGGGCTGACATTTGGTTTTTAGCCATTGGGGCGCAATCATCACCGGTAGTTTTTCTACCAGGTCCCGGATGATCTCGAAGGAGGCGCTGCCGGAGCCAACAATGATCCCGGCTTTGAGGGTGGTCAGGGCAAAACGGGCGTTGGATAAGATATGTTCGACGTTTTTACGCGAAGAGAGGTGTTTGGACAATTCTTCCTCATTAACGATTCCACTTAGGTAAATAACCTGCCTGGCCTGGGTATTTTCGAGACGGTCCCGAAAGTTATTGGCGCAGGTAGCCTCCATTTCTTCAAATTTCCCATTTTGAGTAGACATGGAGTGAATGAGGTAATAAGCCAGGTCAATTTCTTCAGGGATCGTCAGCAGGCTTTTTGCATCCAAAAAATCGACTTCAATAACGCGGAGGTTTTCCGAAGCAAAGCGGCGGCTATTGAAGCGGTTCTTGTCCCGGACACAACAGATCACTTGATGTCCTTCTTGTAAAAGTACTGGTAATAAACGCTGGGCAATGTATCCGGTTGCTCCGGTAAGTAGTATTTTCAATGTGGTTGTAGTTAGAAGTTCCGGGCAATCGGGCCAAGAATCGGAGAAGCCAAAGATAAACCCATTCTGCTCCGTATCCGAGCGCGCTGCTGCCGCTGTGTTTGCACCCCACTTGGTCAAGGTACTAATTCTTTCCGGCAATCCCCGGCAGTTGACCGAAGTAATACGCAGAGGTACCGCTAGTTGCTGACAAAGGGCAACGTAAACATTTAGTTGCTTTGATCGATTATTGTTTTTCAGGTGAAAACAAAAAGAAGAGGAGCAATGAAGCGTTTTGAGTACAAAGGCAAGCAGGTAAGGTTATCCCGAACGGGAGGATTGGCGGGTCGATTGTCTGCTTCAAAGAACGGAAGAGGACTGACCGTCCATTCACACCATGGCTTGCGGTTGCATCAGCGGATAGGCAAAGGTTTCCGGGTAGGATGGCAGAATGGAAGATTTCAATTGATTGGCAGGTTAAGAAAAAGGCCCTTTGATTGGAATCTTTCAAAAAGTGGTGGGAGTGGATCGGCCAAAAACAGCTTGGGAACTTTCAATTTTATTAAACCGAGGTATTCCAGTATTTCTATTGCAGGCGTTAACATCCGAGGAAAAAATGCAGCCACCCTATAGGTGGTTTATTTGGGAGTAGTCTTGATTGTTTTTGTAGCCAAAATCCTTGCAAGCATTCTTCTCGTCTCTTTCTGGCTTTTTATCGTTTTCCTGGATTGGCTGGCTAGCTTTGTAAAAGGTTTTGTAAGGAGCTTGAGCGAGGATAAGACTCCGCAGCTCCGGGATCAGCAAAAGGAAGTTTAGTGAAATATCGCGAAACTTTTGAAAGGCCGGTAATCGGGTAAATCGAAAATCGTCTTGCGGACCGAAAGATTGCTGTCGATAGGGCCAACCCTTCCGAGCACCATAGCCCGTTGAAATTTGCCCCCAAACAAACGCGCCCGGAAAAGCGCTGCAATTGTATCAGCAAGTTCCAATCAAAAAAGCAGCGCTGGTAAGACAAGCAGCGTCTCGTGTTTCCCACCTTCTTTTTGCGAATAGAATGGACCGTTGACCGGTACGTTTTTCAGCCGGAATCCCTTCCAGGCTTGATTTTCGAATGGATTCGTCAACTGCTTCACAAAAATCCGTACCGGTTTTCCGTCTACCGTCACACGAGGCTGCCCATTCACCCGGAGCAAGCTGCCGCTGTATCGGTGCTCTATAAGAAATGTTGCCGGCGCATCAAATGGCCCTACAAAACCTCTCTGAAGAACAAATGCGTGGCCCACTCCTTTGGGGCAGCCTAGGCCATAGGGTACGATTTTCGTTCCAGGCATTTCGGCAGACCGTGTCCAAAAGCACGACGGATAGCATCGGCTACCGTTCCCCCTGGGGTTGCTTGTGCCCCGGTGATGGAGAGGTAGCATCTGTCTCCTGCGACGGGTCCCCGCCACAAACTCAACCGTTGTCTGCGATAGCTTTATTTGCTTTCGTTTTCTGAACCGGGCATTTTCCGGGAACCCCTTTCACTACTGCCGGGGAAAGCCAAAGCAAGCTTTTCCAGGCAGGTTCGCCAGGCCCATCCAACTGAAAGGGCCACCGAAACCGCTCTTCCAAAACCAATCGGGTTCAATGGGAAAAAGCTATTTTTGCGATAACGGGCCAATGATCCGCGATAAAGATTCCATCCCTTAGGAGATGCCTTACTTCGTAGGTATGGACGATAAATTTTTCGTTGACGAAGATGTAATCCACCGCGTGGGGAGGTCTGAGCTGCCAGTCGGCTTCAAATCCATTTCCGGTAGCACCTGCAGAAATGACCCCTGAGGCAAGAAATTCGGAGCTCTCCATGTTCAGATCTTCTTTCAAGGTTTTTATCAGCTGAAGGTATGGCTTGGAGCCGTACCGGGGATGATCCTTGCGAATGTTGAAGTCACTTGTAGCAATAACGGGCAAGTTGCCGGCTAGTTCCCGGATCCTGGCAGAAAGCAGAGCAATGCTTTCAAAACGGGACCGGGTGCCTTTGTTGTCAAAATGGGTGTTGACGTGCAGAAGGGTTTTCCCAGATGCCAGGTCATAAAGCTTTGCCCAGGTAACAATCCGGGGAAGTTGGGCATCCCATCCAATGCTGCCCGGAACGGACGGGGTTTCGGATAGCCAGAAGGTACCGGATTCCAGCAATTCAAACCTGTCTTTCTTGTAGAAAATGGGGTTGTATTCCCCCTTGGTCAATCCATCCGCACGACCTTGGCCGACCGATTCGTATGTCCGCATTATCCGTTGTAAATCAAGTAGCTGGCGATGAGTTACTTCCTGAAATCCCAGCAGATCTACAGCAGACTCGGCGAGGAATGCTTTCACAAGGGGAATCCGGTTTTCCCAGCGGTTTTTTCCGTCGTCGGGATTGTTGTAGCGAAGGTTTAGATTGACTACGGTGAGTGCTGGGTCAGGCGGTAAATCTGCGAACAGATATCCCCAAAAAAGAGAACAAAAGACTATAAACTGCCCTTGAAATTGTGCCATGGCAGGAAAGATACAAAACCCGTTTGATTTGCGAAAATGGAAAACGATACCTCCCTTCATGCAAGTCGGAAGGTAGTTGGGGTGGCTTCTTGCGCTTTGGCGGTAATTGGTTCAAATTTAATTCAGGCGAAAAAAAAAACAGGTCATCTCAAAAATGAAGCATGAAACCCCGTAACAGCTCGCGGTACTCGGAAGTGTAGGAGCCGGAGGCGTTCTTGAGTACGAGCATGGACTCCTGGAGGGCTGCTTCCTCCTTGCGAGCGAAAGCCGCAACCTCCCGGTGGGCCTTTGCGTCGGGTTTGTCGTAAATTTGTATCCGCTTGACCTGGGTATAGCCCCGGCTGCTTCCAATCGATCGGAACCGGTCCATTTCTACCGGCGGTAGTATCAGCCAGAAAACGCCCTGTTTTTTTAAAAGTGTTTGTATGCCATTCCAAAGCCCGTCAAAATCCAAGCCCAATTCATGCCGCGCAAGATCAATAGTGGTTCGACCACTTTTCAGTTGGCCCGCATAGAAGGGAGGATTACTCAGAATTAAATCAAATTCCTGCTGCGAATCGATGGCAAATTCGGAAAAATCACGGTGGTGTACCCGAATGCGGTTGGCGAAGGGACTTGCCGCACAATTCTCGCCTGCCTGCCGGGCTGCCTCCGGATCCAATTCGACAGCATCAATCACTGCGTGTCTGTATCGTTGGGCGAGCATCAGCGCAAGGATGCCGGTACCGGTTCCTACATCCAGCATGGAATCTGGTATTTCAGCCTGAGCCAATGCGCCTAAAATGACCGCGTCGGTACTTAGTTTCATCGCACAGCGATCCTGCCGGATCGAAAATTGCTTGAATTGAAAGAAACTATTTCCCATCCCTAGAACAACCCCTTGTTATCCGCGGTTTCGTATCCCTCGTCCACCTTCAGCCCGGAGCCAGAGGCAGCAGCGACGGCCAATTGGTCGCAGCGTTCGTTTTCTATGTTCCCATCGTGACCCCTTACCCAATGAAACTTCGGTTTAAACCGAAGGTGTAGGGGAACGTATTTTTGCCAAAGGTCGGGGTTTTTCTTGTTCTTGAATCCCTTCTTCTGCCATCCCCAGATCCATCCTTTTTGGATGGCATCCACTACGTATTTACTATCCGAGTAAATAGTAATGGGCAGGCCCTCTACCTTAAGCGCTTCCAAGCCCCGGATAACCGCCAACAACTCCATGCGATTGTTAGTGGTCAGGCGAAAGCCCTCTGCCAGTTCTTTTCGCAAGTCTTTGTAAAGCAGTACTACCCCGTATCCCCCGGGGCCCGGATTGCCTCGGGAGGAACCATCCGTATAGATTTTTATCATAATCGTTCGTCAAATCAACGCTTAAAAGTACATTAAAATCTCGTAGCGCTAAAATTTCATCTCCATATCCCGTGAAAATCGACAGCTGTGAGGAATGCGGTACGAAATGCGCGGAGCTTTTGAAAGAAGCCGCGTCAATGTGCTGGAAGATTAAATTTTCTGTTGTAAATTCAAGGCTAATCCAAACCCGATTCCTATGTACTTCACCCTTTTTTCCTTCGCCAAATCGCTGCTTCCCTGCCTGTTTCTTCTGCTCGTATGTTGTCCGCTTGCCGCCGATGCTCAGGAAATGGGTTTCGAGGAATACGAGCCCGTATCCACGCTGGTAGTTCCCGAAAACCCGGTAAAATCCGCTAAATTCCCCTTTGTTGACATTCACAGCCATCAATGGAACGTGACTCAGGCACTCGTTCATCGTCTGGTCGCCGAGATGGATGAATTGAACATGGCCACCATGGTCAATCTAAGCGGGAAGGGATTTGCCCGAAGCCGGAGTGAAATAGACGCACAGGCCTACTTGAATTCGATGATCCGTCGGTTTAACGGGGTGGCTCCAGGTCGGTTTATCGTGTTTACCAACCTGGGATTCGACGGTTTTGGAAGCGAAGATTGGGTAGAAAAGGCAGTCGCAGAACTGGAAACAGATGTAAAAAACGGGGCCAATGGCTTGAAGATTTACAAAAGCCTGGGACTTTCGATCAACGACATCCATGGGAATCGGGTGCCCATTGACCATCCTGATCTGGATCCGATTTGGGCAAAGTGCGGCGAACTCGGCATTCCGGTGCTGATACATGCGGCAGACCCTGCTCCTTTTTGGCAGCCCATGGATGCTCGCAACGAGCGCTGGCTGGAGTTAAAGATCAATCCTAACCGAAAACGAGGCCCGGATAATCCCGCCCCCTTCGAACAAATCATTGCCGAACAACACCATGTGTTTCGCAAGCATCCCAAAACCACCTTTATCAATGCCCACATGGGCTGGATGGCCAACGATCTGGGGAAGGCCGGGCGCCACCTGGAGGAATACCCCAATGTAAACTTTGGGATTGGGGCGGTAATTGCCGAATTCGGCAGGCAGCCACGCATGGCCCGGGAATTTTTTATCCGGTACCAGGATCGGATCCTTTTTGGAAAGGACGCCTACAACAAAGAAGAGTTCTATACGTATTTCCGGGTACTGGAAACAGCCGATGAGTATTTTCCCTACTACAAGAAATACCATGCCTTCTGGCGCATGTACGGTCTGGATTTGCCTGACGAGGTGCTCAAAAAAGTGTATTACAAAAATGCCCTGCGTATCATCCCCAATATGGACGCAAGCCTTTTCCCGGATTGATCCCGGTATTTACCGCATCGTTTTCGGCTTAGGCAGGTAGAACCGTCAATAGGAAGCCAGGGCCTCTTGCCGTTTTGCTGTTTTTCGGGTCTGCTTGGTTTTTTTCATCTTATTGATCCAGATCAGCGTGCCGGTTACGGGCAAGCTGGTGGCGATCAGGCAGGATATAAAATACAACAGCTTGCTAAATGAGCCGTACACGTTCCCTACATGCAGTGCTTTGATGGATCGTGAGACACGTTGGTTAAAGGGTTGGTCGCGAAATAGCGACATTTCCGTTATTGCTTTGGTGCCGGCATCCACTACCACCTGGTCTGCGGCGGCGGGAGCAAAAAAGCCGGCTCTCTGTTTGCGAATGCGAATTTCCCTGGAGCCCTGCTGAGGCAAATCGATGCTGTAGCTCCCACTGTAGGGCAAGGCTCGCTCCACGACCTCTACATACTCATCCAAGGGAAACACCGCTACCTCTTCAGTATCTTTGGCTGCTTTATCCGCTGCAAGACCTTTTTCCGGGCCGGTTTCCTTACACTCCTGGTAAGTACCCAGGGTCTTTTTCAGTCCTTCCCGGTACCAGGGAAAGGACCAATAGGGACCCGTTGCCCCCATAAGGAAAAGAACGATGGCGGAATAGAAGGCCAGGGTATTGTGCAGGTCGTGGTTGATCCGCTTCCAATTGCTGTCGAACTTGATTTTTAGTCCCTTCCGCCAATACCGGGTTTTTTTCGGCACCCAAATGACCAGCCCCGTCAGGACGCCCAGTGTGAACAGCAGGGTAGCGCTTCCGGTGATGTAACTTCCCAGCTTGCGGTTGTCCAATTCTCCGATCAATGGCTCTTCGATTCTATCCAGAAGCAGCCAGCGGTGCAGGCTGAACAGGTATCCCATCACTTCTGCTGCCGGATTGGGTTCTTTGCTGTTCCCCAGGTAGGCAGCGGTATAGGGATCGAAAAAATAGGTCGTCCCGAAACGACTTTGATCTCCCTCGGCCCTGGCGACGACCTGAATGCTGCGGTTGGCCTCGTAGGGAATCCTGACGCCTTTGATATCTCCTTCGATGAATTCCCGTCCACTGCCAAGAATGGTCTCAACAGTCAATCTGCGTTGTTCCTCAGGCACCTCGGCTACGCGATACAGATGAGAGGCAGCCCATTCCCTGATTTCGGTATTATACACATAGAGCGTGCCCGTCAGGCATACAATCAGTAGCACAAGGCCGCTAATCAATCCGGCCCAGAGGTGAATATCGTTGATACATTTTCGGATCCTAATCCAGGACAAGTTGGTGTCAGGTGTTTGCATGCTACAGGCAATTATTGGTGGTTTTTCCTACCAGTTAAGGGGCTAACTTTCCTACCCGGCAGGAATTCAAATCAAGGGCAATAGGTTCCTCAGCGCCTGGACTCCCCAGCGCTACCGGGTAGCCATTAGGGTCTGCGCGGCAAGTTCGGAGAAGGATCGTGGGAAAGCGATCTCCCGCCACTTCTCGACTCAAGCTGAGTCGGTGGGAGCGTCCGGCCGTTTTGGGATACGCGGCCCAGTTGTCTGCATGAATCTTCGGTCAGCTACGGCTTCATCTAAATCACCGTCAAATATATACAATTATTATTTAGATTTAATCTAATAAAGACCTAATTATGCTCTCCTGCCACGCGTGTAGAATTTTTTTTTACTTTACTCCATCCGGGCAGCTACCCCGTGTCATCTAGGGCATACGGAAGTTAAAAAATGGTGAGGAATGCAGGTGGAAGTGAGGCGAAGCGGTGGGTATGGACCTTTTTTCCGAAGGTAGCCGGAAGCTCCCGAAGGCCTTCTGATTCGCCGGTATATTTTTCCCTGCTCAGGAAAGCCTGAGATCATTTCATCGGGTAGGGGCGTAGCGACCCGTCAAGTCGGTGTACGGGGGGAGGAAATAGCCGCGGGATTCGCCCCGGTACCATCCGGTGATCCCGCCTCCCACGATGATCAGGGAGGGTACGCAACCGAACCAAGACAACTTAAAAATCAATTTATTGGCTTTAGAAACAAAAAAAGGCAGCTTTTTCAAACTGCCTTTTTTTGAATCTTACGTACCGGACACATCAGGCTTCTGCCTCGCTTTGCTCGTACGAGTAGAAGGATTGATCCCTTCTGGCCAGCGAGGATTTCCCTCCACTGAGGAATTTGTCCACCTCTACAGCACACTCCCTGCCTTCAGCGATGGCCCATACCACCAGGGATTGACCCCGACGCATGTCTCCTGCAAGAAAGACTTTGGGGACAGAACTCTGGTAATTTTTGGACTTAGGCAGCCCGTTTTCCATCAATTCCACGTCAAAGGCCTCTAGCAGTCCCGACTTGGGACCCAGGTATCCGATTGCCAGTAAGGCCAGGTCACAGGGTAGCGTCTTTTCGGTGCCCTCTATTTCGTAAAACTGCATCCTTCCATTTTCTTCCTTCCATTCGATCTCCACTACCGTCAGCCCGGTAACCTTTCCGTCTGCGTCCTTCGTGAACTCCTTGGTAAGTACCGACCATACCCGCTCCGCACCTTCCTCGTGAGAACTGGACGTTCGCAGGGTCATGGGCCACTCTGGCCATGGATTAAGTGTAGTCCTGGCTTGCGGAGGTTTGGGAAGCAGCTCTAGCTGGGTTACGGAGGCTGCTCCGTGTCGGTTGGACGTACCGATGCAATCACTTCCGGTATCGCCGCCGCCAATAACGATTACGTGCTTACCTTTTGCATTGATGGGATTTTCATCCAATTCTCCGGCAATTACCTGGTTTTGACGGCCCAAAAAATCCATCGCAAAGTGTACACCCTGCGCGTCGCGGTTGTTGATTTTCAGATCCCGCGGGTGCTGTGCCCCGGTGGACAGAACGACGGCGTCGTAATTTTGAAGAATATTTTCAGCTTTGATATTGAATCCAACCTCGGTATCCTTACTAAAAATAACGCCCTCTTCGTTCATGACATTCACCCTTCGGTCGATCACCCATTTCTCCATTTTGAAATCGGGGATACCGTACCGAAGCAGGCCGCCTACTTCTTTATCTTTTTCAAATACCGTAACCTCGTGGCCTGCCTGATTCAATTGATCGGCCGCAGCAAGACCTGCAGGGCCGGAACCAATCACGGCTACTTTTTTGCCGGTTCGGTGAGCCGGAATTTTTGGCTTCACCAAATCAAGTTCGTAGGCTTTTTCGGCAATGCTCTTTTCGATCAACTCGATGGCTACCGGGTCTTTATTGATTCCAAGTACACAACTTGCTTCGCAAGGGGCAGGGCATATCCTACCGGTGAATTCAGGAAAATTATTGGTTCCGCGAAGGATGTTGTAGGCCAATTCCCATTCCTTGTGATAAACCGCATCGTTAAAATCCGGAATCACATTGCCCAGGGGACAACCGTTGTGACAAAAAGGGATGCCGCAATCCATGCAGCGGGCTGCCTGTTGGTTCAATACCTTGGGATCCAAGGGTTTGTATATTTCCTTGTAATCGTTTTTCCTATTTTCAGGCGATCGTGAGCTTTGCAGCTGTCGTTTGTATTTTAAGAATCCTTCCTTATCCGCCATATTACACTAATGTTTTTGTATTTTCCAACGCTCTTTTTCTCAATACTTCTTTGTAATCTCTTGGAATAACTTTGATAAAGCGTGCTTTGTTTGCTTCCCAATCTTCCAGTATTTTGTTGCCGATATTGCTGGAAGTGTATTCCAAGTGCTCTTGTAAAGAAGCTTTGATGGTAGCGAAATCGTCTTCATTCAGTGGATCGATGTCTACCATTTCTTTATTGATATTACCGATATTTTCTTTGAAAATGTACGCAATACCCCCACTCATACCGGCAGCGAAGTTTCGGCCTATTTCACCCAGAATCACTACCAAACCACCGGTCATGTATTCGCAGCCATGATCTCCGATACCTTCAACCACTGTCTCCACGCCCGAGTTCCGGACGCAGAAGCGTTCTCCCGCTTTGCCTTTGATAAAGGCTTTGCCCGAAGTGGCCCCGTAGAAGGCTACGTTTCCGATGATGATGTTATCCTCGGCAATGAAATTGGCATTACGGCTGGGGTAGACAACCAACTTTCCTCCGGAAAGGCCTTTTCCAAAATAGTCGTTGGCTTCTCCTTCCAGCTCGAAGGTGATACCTTTGGCCAGGAAACCACCGAAGGTCTGTCCTGCCGAACCTTTGAACCGGAAGTGAATGGTATTGTCCGGCAATCCGGGACTTCCAAAAAACTTGGAAACCTCGTTGGAAAGCATGGCTCCCACCGTTCTGTCTACGTTTTTGATCTCAAAATTTCCCCTTACCGGATTTGCTTGCTCCAGTGCAGGCGTGGCCGCCTGGATTAACTTTCTGTCCAGTACTTTTTTAAGTCGGAAATCCTGGTCAATTTGCTTGTAAACGCCTACATGGTCCGGCACTTCTACCTTATGGAAAATCGGACTTAGATCCAATTTATCCCATTTCCAATGGTTCATTTGCCCGTTGGCTGCTTTTAATACGTCGCTTTGCCCGATCATTTCATTTACGGTACGGAAGCCCAGTGAAGCCATGATTTCCCGCAGGTCTTCAGCAAGGAAGCGGAAGTAATTCACCACATGGTCGGGATCACCGGTAAATAGCTTTCTGAGTTCGGGGTTTTGGGTAGCAATACCAACCGGACAGGTGTTGAGGTGGCATTTTCGCATCATGATACACCCCTCTACCACCAGCGCTCCGGTAGAAATTCCCCATTCTTCTGCACCAAGAAGGGCAGCGATGGCCAGATCCCTACCCGTACGCAATTGTCCATCTGTTTGAAGGGTTACCCGGCTTCTCAGATTGTTTTTTACCAGGGTTTGGTGCGCTTCGGAAAGGCCCAACTCCCAGGGCAAACCGGCGTGACGTATGGAACTTAGGGGAGAAGCGCCGGTACCCCCGTCGGCACCGGAAATCAATATGACATCCGATTGGGCTTTGGCTACGCCTGCGGCCACGGTACCCACGCCTGCCTGGGAGACCAATTTTACGTTGATCCTGGCTTTTCGATTTGCATTTTTGAGGTCGTAAATAAGTTGCGCCAGATCTTCTATCGAATAGATATCGTGGTGTGGCGGAGGCGAAATCAATCCTACGCCTGGTGTGGAGTGCCGCACCCGGCCAATCCAGTCGTCTACCTTATGCCCCGGCAGCTGTCCGCCTTCTCCGGGCTTGGCTCCCTGAGCCATTTTGATCTGCAACTCATCGGCATTGGCGAGGTAATTACTCGTTACACCGAATCTTCCAGAGGCCACCTGTTTGATTGCGGAACGTTCCCAATCCCCGTTTGGTTTTTTCTCAAAGCGAATTTCATCTTCTCCACCTTCTCCGCTGTTGCTTTTGGCACCGATTCGGTTCATGGCAATGGCCAGGGTGGTATGGGCCTCGTGGGAAATGGACCCAAACGACATGGCACCCGTAGCGAAGCGCTTCATGATTTTTTCCACTGGTTCCACTTCTTCTACGGGAATGGAAATACGCTTTTTGAACTCAAGGAGCCCACGCAAGGTCAATGCATCCTTGGTTTGATCGTTTATCTTTTTCGCAAACTTTTTGTACAGTTCGTAATCGCCCAGTCGGGTAGACTTTTGCAATAAATGGATGGTTTCGGGGTTGAACAGATGCTTTTCGCCTCGCCGTTTCCATTGGTAAATCCCTCCTGCTTCCAGCAACGGACTTTCGGTCTCGTAAGCCGCATGGTGACGTACCAGTACTTCGTCGGCCAATTCGTCAAAGGATACCCCGCTGATTCTGCTGACGGTGCCTTTGAAACACCTTTCAATGACCTCGGGACCCAAACCAATGGCTTCGAAAATCTGTGCGCTTTGGTACGATTGCAGCGTACTGATCCCCATTTTTGACAGGACCTTGAGCAGGCCTTTTCCAATCGCGTCCTTGTAATTTTCAAACAGTTTTTTCTGCGGTATTTTTTTGGAAAGCATCTCGCTCTCATTGAGGTAGAGAAGCGTTTCCAAAGCCAGATACGGGTTTATGGCGCTGGCACCGTACCCGATTACGGTAGCAAAATGGTGGGTTTCACGGATATCTCCGGCTTCCACCACGATTCCTGCTTTCGTTCGGATTTTCTGATTGACCAGGTGGTGATGCACCGCTCCAACGGCCAAAAGTGATGGAATGGGGGCCGTTTCTTGTTTGCAGTCTCTATCCGAAATGATAAGTATATTTTTCCCTGCCGTGATCGCATCTTCCGCATCCTGGCAGAGGCGGTTTAATGCCTCCAGTAGGCGACCGGGTTGGTGATCCGCTGTGAAATGCGCGTGCAAAGTGGCAGAACGATACCCTTTATCTTCCAGATTTCTAAGCTTTTCCAGGTCCTCGTTTAGCAAAACTGGCTGAGAGATGTGGATCTGCCGGGTGTGTTGCGGACTTTCTTCCAGTATGTTGTGACTTTCACCGATTCGGGTAAAGAGCGACATGACCAATCGTTCCCGGATGGGGTCGATGGGAGGATTACTTACCTGCGCAAACAACTGCTTGAAGTAATTGGAGATGTGCTGGCTTTGCTTGGACAAAACGGCAAGTGGCGTATCTGCACCCATGGATCCAATGGGCTCGTAGGCAGTATCCCCCATGGGAGCCAATAGTACTTTCAGGTCTTCCTGACTGTATCCAAAGATCGTTTGTCGCTTCCGGATGTTTTCGGTGGTGTAGGGTAGCGAAAGCTCCTTTGGTGACGGAATCAGCCGCAGCTTCAGCCGCTCTTTTCGAATCCAGGCATCGTAGGGTTTCCGGTTACATACTTCGGCTTTGACTTCTTCATCGAAGGCGACTTTTCCTTTTGCCAGATCGGCGAGTAGCATTCTACCCGGACTGATCCGGCCTTTTTCTAAAATAGTGGCATCGCGAATAGGCAAGGCTCCTGCTTCAGAGGATAAGATAAGCCGATCGTCAGACGTCACAAAATACCGAAGAGGGCGCAGACCGTTACGATCCAGGGTTGCACCCAGGGATTTTCCGTCGGTAAACAATAGCGCGGCAGGGCCGTCCCAGGGTTCTACCAGCGATGCATGGAATTTGTAAAAGGCTTTCTTCTTCTTGTCCATGGTTTTGTTATCCTGCCAGGCTTCCGGCACCAGCATCATCATGACGTGGGGTAGGCTTCTTCCGGAAAGGGTCAATAGCTCTACCATGGCGTCCAGATTCGCAGAATCCGAATGTTTGGCATTGGTGATGGGCAGGAGCATTTGAAGTTCCTCGTCGGTAAATAGCGCCGTTTTCATTAGCGTTTCCTTGGACCGCATTTTATTCAAATTGCCCCGGATGGTGTTGATTTCACCATTGTGGGACAAAAACCTGAAGGGTTGCGCCAATCGCCAGTTAGGAAAAGTATTCGTAGAAAATCGAGAATGCACCAATGCAATCGCCGAAGTGAGCTTATTATTTTGCAGGTCCTTGTAGAAAGTTAGCACCTGATCCGTGCGCAACTGTCCCTTGTAAATGACGGTTTGGCTGCTGAAGCTCGCAAAATAGAAGGCATCGTTGACCCCGGGAATGGTAGCGTTGATGATCCGCGTGGCATAATTTCTCAGCACGTACAATTTACGTTCCAGTTCGATACCGGAAAGCCCATCCTGATGTTTGACAAAAACCTGCTCGATAATCGGCATTACCTCCAGGGCACCGGATCCGGGAACCGTTTCGTCCGTGGGTACGGACCGATAGCCCAGCAATTCGAAACCAAGCTCCTGAATAAGCCGGTTTAAATGTGTCTTACTTTTCCTATATAATTGTTTATTTCTGGGGAAAAAGACCATGCCCACACCGTAGCTTCCTTCGTCCGGTAATCCGAAACCTAACCTAAGGGTCACTTCTTTCAAGAACGTATGGGGGAGCTGGATGAGGATACCGGCGCCATCACCGGTTTTGGGATCACTTCCTCTTCCTCCTCTATGCTCCATATTGCTCAGCATCAGCAAAGCATCACTTATCGTTTCGTGGCTTTTCTGGCCTTTCACATTTACAACAGCCCCAATTCCGCAGGCATCGTGCTCAAACTGTGAACGATATAATCCTTGATTCATTCTGGTATATTTTTTTGTAATAGGTATTGCAATCGGTTTGAAAAATTCACAATAAATTTTTCAAAATTTAAATTCTCGACAATAAAGGTAAAACAAAAATGAAAGAAATGTTCAGAACCAAATAAAAAATTATGATTAACGGAATAACAGATTACCCCTTAATCAGAACGTAATTGAGCTTATTTTACGTTTATTTTGAACTTTACGGCATGGATTTTAGCCGATTTTTAGGAAGCTTAGCAGCCCAAAAGCCCATACAGGTTCTCTTTTCGTAATTTTAAAACTACAAAAAAAAATCAGAAAAATAAACCGGTTCTCATAAAATTTAAACTGAATCTTTTAATAGTCCGGTTGGCTGGCTTCCAAATCAGTCGGATTGATCCGGAATGTTTTTATCTAGCAGACCATCCAATACCACCTTTACTTTCTTGATCTTCCGGGTGTCTACGGCCATGATCGTAAACTCAAAATTTTCAAATCTGATTTTGGTTCCGTTTTTCGGCAGGTTGGAGTTTAATTCAAGCAACAAGCCTCCCAGGGATTCGCTTTCCCCTTTGACCTCGTCAAACAACTGAATGTCCAAATCCAGCTTTTTGCAAAAGTCATTCAGCGAAATCTTTCCCTCAAAAATATACGTTTGCTCGTCGATTTTTCGAAAGAGGTGCTCTTCCACGTCATCGAATTCGTCGTTGATGTCTCCAATGATTTCTTCAATCAGGTCCTCCAGGGTCACCAGGCCGGATGTTCCGCCGTACTCGTCCACGACGATGGCCATGTGGACCCGTTTGTTTTTGAAATTTTTTAATAGGTCTGCCAGTTTTTTGTTTTCCGGGATGAAGTAACCTTTTCGAATCAGTTCCTGCCAACGAAAATGCTCGTCTTTGTCGATATGGTCTAGCAGGTCTTTGATGTAAAGGATTCCTTTGATTTGATCGATGGTATCTTCGTATACGGGTATCCGGGAATAGCCACTTTTATTGATTTTATCCATCAATTCATGAAAATCCATTTCCACGTCTACTGCCGTAAGGTCCATCCGGGAACGCATCACTTGCTTGACAGATAGGGTGCCAAAATTGACAATGCCTTTCAGAATGTCCCGTTCGTTATTACTGGTATCCACCGAGGTGATTTCCAAGGCCTGATGCAATTCATCAACAGACAAGGAATAGCCTTTCCGCTCGATACGTTTTTCGATAACGTTACTCATGGCCATGAGTGCGTAGGACAGGGGGCTGAGCAGTACGGAAAAAAAGTGTAAAAAGGTGGCGGTCAACCGTGAAAAGGACACCCTTGCCGCATTTGCATACACCTTTGGTACGATCTCTCCTATAAAAACGATGGCGAAGGTAACGCCTACGGTTTGAAAAAGGATGATAACGATGGCAGTGGTGTCCGTTCCGAAAACAGTCCAGGTAAAAAAGGTAGTAAGTGTGACAATACTGATATTGATCAGATTGTTGAGAATCAAGATTGTACTCAGCAGTTTCTGTGGATTTTCAATTAATGCGATTACTTTTTCAGAGCGCGCATCCTGCGTTTCCTGAATTGCCGCAATATCATCGTGGTTCAACGAAAAAAAAGCTACCTCTGAGCCGGAAACCAATGCAGAAATGACCAATAAAACGACGAATAGAATCGCATTGGATACCACGTATACCGGTGAAACAGCCAGAACATCTGCCAGCAGCAGCAAACTCGGGTAGGGGTCGTCCATTAATGTATGAAAATTATTTTTTGCAAAACTACAGAATTTTAATGGAATCCTGTCGGCTTAAAACGGTAAATCGTCCGATCCATCTTCCTCATTTTCAAAGGATGGCTGCTGTGCCATTTGGTTACCACGCATGCCTTCCGAAGTACCGGTAGCTTGTCCCGATCCGGTTGACGCGGTGTCCTGCCCCATATTTCTGGAGCCCAACATGGTAAAACTAAGCACACGAATCCTCGTTTTCTTTCGATTGTTGCCCTGCTCGTCCTGCCAGGTATCGGATTTAATTTTACCTTCCACGTAGATTTGACTTCCTTTCCGAAGGTATTGCTCAGCTACTTTTGCCTGCCCATCCCAAAGCTCCAGATCGTGCCATTCGGTGTTTTCTACACGGTTTCCGTTGCGGTCCTTGTACGCTTCCGTGGTGGCCAGCCGTAGATTGGCTACCACTTTGTCCCCCTCCAGGTGTTTTACCTCCGGGTCGGCCCCCAAATTGCCTACTAAAATTACTTTATTAACTCCTGCCATGGTATGTCGTTTTTTGTCAGATTGGATGTACTCCTTGCAGTTTAAATATACTGAATTATTTTATTTGATTCAAATACCGAACCATCAATTTGGGCTTGCCCATATCCTCCAGGCTTTGCCCGTCCACCAGTTGGAACCCGTTCTCAATCGCCCATTTTTCAAGCCCGCTTTTTCGGTTCTCCGGAATGGAAATTTTCACAAAAGAGGCAAAAATTCTCTGGTGACTAAGTAGGTGTTTCAACGGTTGCTCCGTTGCCTGGTCAAAAACCGGTCCAAGCGGAGCAAGCTCCCGAACGACTGACAGGTTTTCAGGTCTTGGGGAAATAATGTCCTCCAGGGAGGTAAACTCCTCCAGGGGAAAGTCGACCAAACCCTGCCAAATATCGTTTGCGGTGCGTTTCCGCACGACAACATGTCCGGCTACCTGTATGTGGTGATAGGTAAAATACCGGGAACGGATTTTCGTCTTTTTTTCTTTGTGTGGCAGGCTGCCCACCAGTTCCCGGTTTTTGGCCTGGCAGTCGGGCGAAAGAGGGCAATTCCCGCAATCCGGATTCGTTGGCACGCATTGCAGGGCGCCAAATTCCATAATGGCCTGGTTGTATTCGTCCGGACGTTCGCTTGAAATGAGTTTGTCAGCAAGGGCCTGAAATTCTTTTTTGCCCGCATGGGAGGCGATATCGGCGGATATCCCAAAATACCGGGCCAACACCCGATACACGTTTCCGTCCACCACTGCTACGGGTTCTTTGTAAGCAAAGGAGGCAATGGCCGCAGCAGTATAGGGCCCTACACCCTTCAAATTTAGCAAGGATTGGTAGTTTTCCGGGAACTTACCTCCTCGCTCCCGGACGATTTCCCGGGCACAGGCATGGAGATTTCGGGCCCGGCTGTAATACCCCAGTCCCTGCCAGGTTCGGAGAATTTCCTCTTCTGGGGCTGCTGCCAGATCTTCTATGCGTGGAAAACGGCTGACAAAGGCATGAAAATACGGCAAACCCTGGGCCACCCGGGTTTGCTGAAGAATGATTTCGGACAACCAAATGATATATGGATCCCGGCTTGCTCTCCATGGTAAATCCCGACGATGAAGGGGATACCAACGGAGAAGTTTTTCAGTAAAATTGCTGCTATTCAAAATTTTTAAAATTTGCTTATTCACCACTTATCTAACAAAACAAGGTAATTTTATCCATTTTATTTTTTAATTGGAATGGTTATTGTAAATTTGCACTCCCAAAATTACTTGGTTAATAGGAGGTTAAGCCTCTAAGGAATTACACAATAAAATTTTAAGACAGTGACTAAAGCAGAGGTAATCACAAAGATTTCGGAGAAGACAGGAATTCAGAAGGACGATGTTACACAAACCGTGGAAGCGTTCTTCAAGGTCGTTAAAGATTCAATGGCAGAGGGAGAAAATATCTATGTCAGAGGTTTTGGCAGCTTTATCAATAAAAAGAGGGCTAAAAAAATTGCTAGAAACATCTCTAAAAACACGGCAATCGTGATTGACGAACATTACGTTCCGGCATTTAAGCCATCAAAATCTTTTATCGAAAAAATCAAGAATAGCAAAAGCGTTAAAGAATTGGCTCCCCAGGATTAATCCCTGGTAAAGAGAAAAGATGAAGAGATCCCAAATTATTTTCGTTGCAGCAGGTCTGGTGCTGATTTATTTTCTTTATTCTCTACCCCTGGTGGTGGTGGATAATGATCAGCAATCAGGGATGGCGGATAGCGGAAGTAGTTTGGGATCTGACGTTAACCCGGAGGCAAATTCCCACGCCGGCTCCCTGAATGCGGCCGATCAGGAAATGATCGAAAAGCTGATGGCCGAAATGGAAGGGGAACCGGATGACGAAAATTTTGTTATATTTGCTGATTCCATTGCCGGGGTTTACCAGAAAAGCGGTAAACTCGATAGCGCTGCCTATTATTTCGGGCTGATCGCGGAGAAGGTGCCGGGTCCTGAAAATTGGGAAAAAGCCGGTAATCAGTATTACGAGGCCTTTGGGTTTGCAATGGAAGAGGAAAAAACCAGAAGACTGGCCGAGAAAACGCGGCAGTACCTGGTAAAGGTATTGGATGTGTCGCCCGATCGGCTGGATTTAAAGACGAAGGTGGCGATGACCTACGTGTCTTCCGCTAACCCCATGCAGGGCATCACCATGTTGCGGGATATTCTTGAACAAGATCCTGACAACGAGGAGGCCTTGTTTAACATGGGGATATTGTCCATGCAAAGCGGTCAGTACAAACGAGCCGTTGAGCGGTTTGAGCGGCTGGTTGCCAATCATCCTGACAATATCCAGGGTCAATTTTATTTGGGCGTAAGCCTATTTGAATCGGATCAACGCAGTCGTGCAAAGGAGCAGTTGGAATCCCTGAGGGAAAAAACGGACGATCCGCAGATATTATCCGGGATCGAAAATTATCTGGACAGACTATAATTTAAATGAGTGTTAAACTTTAAACCATAAAATTATGCCTTGCGGTAAAAAAAGAAAGCGACACAAGATCGCTACGCACAAGCGAAAAAAGCGATTAAGAAAAAATCGGCACAAGAAGAAGTAATTTTTACCCTTCTTTCCATCAAAAAGTTCTTTTATTTCATAACAGAGACACAATTTGAGTTCAGAATTATTAATTGATTCATCTCAAAACGGTAGTCGCATTGCCTTGTTGAAAAACAAAAGCTTGATTGAGCTTCACGTAGAAGAGGAAGACAACAAGTTTAAAGTTGGAGACATCTATCTTGGTTCCGTAAAGAAAATTGTCAATGGTCTAAACGCCGCATTCATTGATGTGGGTTTTGAAAAGGACGCTTTTCTGCATTACCAGGATCTTGGACCAAGGGTAAACAGCCTTAACAAGCTGGTAAAACTTATCCGAAACAAAAGCCACCAGGGAACTAGCCTGAAGGGCTTCGAAAACGAACCTGAAATAGACAAGCTTGGGAAGATTTCTCAGGTGCTGTCAAAAAACAATCAGGTGTTGGTTCAGGTAGTGAAAGAACCAATTTCAACCAAAGGTCCGCGTCTATCCTGTGAGCTCTCCCTTGCTGGTCGATACCTGGTGTTGGTGCCTTTTTCGGACACGGTAAACGTATCAAAAAAGATACGTAGCGCCGAAGAAAGGCGAAGACTTGCAAGGCTTATTACATCCATCAAACCCGCAAATTTTGGAGTAATCATTCGGACCGTGGCAGATGGACAATCTGTCACCGAACTGGATAAAGATCTCAGAAATCTGCTTGAAACCTGGGAAGATGGCATGCGTAAGCTGCAAAAAGCCAAGGTAAAAGACAAAATCATCGGAGAAATGAGTTTGGCCTCCTCCATTATCAGAGACCTGCTCAACGAATCGTTCGACGCAATCACGGTAGAGGATGAAGTAATTTACGATCAGATGCGATCTTATATAAGATCCATTGCTCCAGAAAAAGAAAAAATTGTTAAGCTTTTCAACGGAAAAGCAAAGCTCTTTGAAAGTTTTGGTATAGAAAAGCAGATCAAAAGCCTGTTTGGAACCACCGTTAGTCTGCCTCAGGGTGGATACCTCATTATTGAGCACACAGAAGCCCTTCACGTGGTGGATGTAAATAGCGGAAATAAATCCAACCAGGAAAACGATCAGGAAAATACCGGCCTCAAAACCAATTTGGTGGCGGTAAAGGAAATTGCAAGACAATTAAGGCTACGCGACATGGGCGGTATCATCGTCATTGATTTTATTGACATGAAAAAGGCCGATAACAAACGGGCGATTTTCGAAGCAATGAAGGAAGCGATGCGGGATGACCGATCTAAAAACACGATTCTCCCGCTGACGAAATTCGGATTGATGCAAATCACCCGTCAACGCGTCCGACCCGAAATGAACATTGTCACCAAAGAAACCTGCCCTTCCTGCAATGGAACCGGAAAAATCCAGGCATCAATCCTGGTAGCAGATAAATTGGAAAAAGATTTAAACCATCTTGCAACCCACCAAAACGAATCGAAGATTAAAATAGCCTTGCATCCTTATCTGTATGCCTATTTCACACACGGCATCTTTTCCAAAAGGATACGATGGTTTTTTAACTATTACAAATGGATCAGTCTGATTAAAGATTCTTCACTACCGGTGACGGAGTACAAATTCCTGGATAGTTCAGGAGAACCTATAGAAGTTATTGTAAAAAGCGAGTCTGAGTAAGACTCGCTTTTTTTTTCTACAAGACCGTTTTTGGGTTGGGGCCGTACTGATTGTCTGGCTTGCTGTCCTCTACAAAAAATACAAGCAACACAATCAGTCCCACGATCGGGATCAGTCCGATGGCTATCCAAAATCCCGACCTGCCCGTATCGTGGAGACGGCGTACGGCGACGGCAATTCCGGGTATCAATACGGCCAGACTGTACACCCCGCTTAGAAAGGTAGTGTCCAGAAAAGTGCCGATGATGCCAATGCCGATGCTCACCAGGATGTTGAACAAGACAAAATACCAGTATTCGCTTCTTCTGGCCCGGCCATCAAACTTGGCGTACTTGTATTTCAATGCATTCAGATAATAGTCAAAAGGCTGAGGTTGGGGATTCATAACGGAATGGTTTTATGTGTGGACGTTTACGGCAAATAAACTACCGATTTTTGAGTAATAATCCAACTGATTCGGCGCTGTAAATCTTTTCCCAGCCAACGGTCAGCTGTTCGCCCTGGTAATTTGACGGATTCCGTTCAGCGTGAGGTGGATGTCCACCAGGTCAAACCGATCGTGTAAATGCTCCATCACGGGCGATAAACCTCCGGTAGCCGCGATCTTGTAGCTACGGTTGGTTTCAGCGGCTATGGAGGAGAGCATGCCTTTCACCAAGGCAGTATACCCATAAAAGATTCCCGCCTGAATGGAGTGAACGGTGGTTTTTCCCAGAATGGAATCCGGCATCTCCAACCGTACCTTTGGCAATTTGGCCGTTCGGCTAAACAAGGAATTGATGGCTGTTTTGATACCCGGGAAGATGTTGATGCCGATGACCTTACCCTGCTCGTCCACAATACTGAAAGTAAGTGCCGTTCCGAAATCCACCACAATGCAGGCATCCCGGAATGCGTCGTATGCTGCCGTAATATTCGCCATTAAATCGCTACCAATTTCGTGGGGATTGCCGGTTTGTACGAGCAGTTTTTCGTAACTGTAGCCGTTGATTAGGTAGGGTTTCCTGCCAAAAAAGTTTTCGCAACACTGCATCAAGACGGGCTCAAGATCAGGAACCACGGTACTTAATCCTATCCCATGCACCGATTCCAGGTTCCAATCGTTTTCCAGAAAGAAGTGACCCAGTAGTTTCTCCAGCTGCAAGACACTTATTTTCCGGTGGGAATCCACCCGAAGCGTTGGATGCCAGGTAGCGGTTTCTTCGTTATACAAGCCGAAAACAATGGTTGAATTTCCTGCGTCGACGGATAAAAACATGGGATGTGCCGTTGGTTTCCCAAAGATAAAAAGGGAAGCCAGTCCTGCTTGCAGCTCCGGTGCTTTATTTTGTAAGAAACCGGCGGATATTTGGGACAAATTTGCTCCTTTTTAGTAATTTCAACACATGTTTCATGTGAGAAAAGGAAAAAAGGCGGACTTGCCGGCGGTATTTCGCCTCATACAGGAATTGGCCTTGTATGAAAAAGCACCGCACGAAGTCACGAATTCGGTAGAGCAAATGGAGGAGGACGGGTTTGGTCCCCATCCCGTTTACGGATTTTTTGTTGTAGAAAAAGAAGACGATGCTTCCATTATCGGTACGGCGATCTATTACTACCGGTACAGCACCTGGAAGGGCAAACGCCTGTATTTGGAAGATTATATCATCACGGCCGATCAACGGGGGAAAGGCGCAGGAAAACTACTTTTTGAAGCTGTTTTGGCCAAATCACTGGAGGATGGCTGCACGGGTATGATGTGGCAGGTGTTGGATTGGAACGAACCGGCGATTGGCTTTTATAAAAAGTACGGCGCCAGTTTCGAGGGCGAATGGCTCAATTGTCACCTTCAGGCAGATGAGATCGCCGCACTCATTGAAAATAACTAAGGTATTTTCGAAAGTGAAAACCTCCAGCAGTTAAATTTTGTTGTGTACGTATGAAAGGTTTCAGATTCACCAAATTTTCTCCCCAAAAGGATCCCGACAAAAATACCTTTGAACAGCTCCTGGATATATTCCTTCAGCTGGTCACCATGACCGGTGGAGACGTGGCGGAAGCACTTAGCTGGCTGACCAACCTGGATAAGCGCTACCAAATGACGAACCCCGGTTATGGTATTGGCGATTTCATCGAAGATTTGAAAAGCAAAGGGTACCTTGACGAAAAGCAGGGCAAGGGGGAATTCAAGATTACCGGCAAATCCGAGCAAACGATCCGGAAGAGTGCACTGGAGGAAATCTTTGGAAAGCTAAAAAAGGGAAAAGGTGGGCAGCACAAAACCACCCACACGGGCCCGGGCGAGGAGCGAGGTACGGACCGAAGGCCTTTTCAGTTTGGTGACAACCTGGACCAAATTGCGCTTACCGATTCCTTACGGAATGCTCAGATAAATCACGGTTTTTCCTGGGATTACCTACTGACGGAAGACGATCTGGAAGTGGTCGAAAGCGAAGTGCGTACCCAGACTTCCACCGTGTTGATGATCGATATCTCGCATTCCATGATTCTTTACGGGGAGGACCGCATCACACCAGCAAAAAAAGTAGCCATGGCACTGGCCGAGCTGATCAAAACCCGGTACCCAAAGGATACCCTGGATGTGATCGTTTTTGGAAACGATGCCTGGCAGATAGCGATCAAAGATCTCCCGTATTTACAGGTAGGCCCGTACCATACCAATACCGTAGCTGGCCTGGAATTGGCGATGGATTTGCTAAGGCGACGAAAAAATCCGAACAAGCAGATTTTTATGATCACCGACGGCAAACCTACCTGCCTCAAGGTCGGTATCAAGTACTATAAAAACAGCTTTGGTATCGATAGCAAAATTCTCAAGGAAACGTTGAAATTGGCTGCCCAATGCAGGCGATTGAAAATTCCCGTCACCACGTTTATGATTGCTTCCGACCCTTATCTTAAGGAATTTGTGAAAGAATTTACTACCGTCAATAACGGCAACGCCTATTACAGTAATCTGAAAGGCCTGGGTCATTTGATTTTCGAAGATTACAGGAGAAACCGAACGAAACGCCTTTAACGCATGGAATACGAAAAAATGACCAACAAAGAACGAGTAAAAATACAAACGCTGGGCCAGTTGAAAGCCGTCGGCTATACCAGCAAATCCATAAAAGAAGAATTAAGACAAAACCTCATCCATAAAATCAAGCAGCAGCAAAACGTGTTTGAAGGTATTTGGGGATACGAGGACACGGTCATCCCAGATATAGAAAGGGCCATATTATCCGGACACAACATCAATCTCCTGGGCCTAAGGGGGCAGGCAAAAACACGGATCGCCCGGATGATGACGCTTCTGCTCGATGATTTCGTGCCCGTTGTCAAAGGCTCCGAACTTAACGACGATCCCATGCGGCCGATTTCCTCCTTCGCTATTGAATTGATTCGGGAAAAAGGCGATGACACGCCCATTGACTGGTGGGCGAAGGAAGATCGATATACCGAGAAGCTGGCAACCCCGGACGTATCCGTGGCCGATCTGATTGGAGACGTGGACCCCATCAAAGCAGCAACCATGAAGCTTTCCTACAACGATGAACGGGTGATCCACTTCGGGCTGGTCCCTCGCTCGCATCGCTCCATTTTTGTGATCAACGAACTTCCGGATCTGCAGGCAAGAATTCAGGTGGCTTTGTTTAATATTCTCCAGGAAGGAGACATTCAAATTCGGGGTTTTAAATTGCGGTTGCCGCTGGACATACAATTTGTATTTACTGCCAATCCGGAAGATTATACCAACCGGGGCAGCATTGTGACGCCGCTAAAGGATAGGATTGAAAGTCAAATCATCACCCATTATCCGAAAAGTATTGAAATTGGCAGAAAAATAACCGCGCAGGAAGCCAAACTGGCAAACCGGCCGTTGGAAAAAATCCACGTTCCGGAATTAATGAAAGACCTGATCGAACAACTGGCAATCGCAGCCCGGGAGAGTGAATACGTAGATGAGAAAAGTGGGGTATCTGCCCGACTTACCATCTCGGCTTATGAAAACCTGGTCTCCGCAGCCGAACGCCGCCTGTACCTCAACAATGAAAACGAAACCATGGTGCGCGTAGTGGACCTGATCGGTGTGGTTCCGGCCATCACCGGTAAAGTGGAACTTGTTTATGAAGGAGAGCAGGAAGGAGCAGGTCTGGTGGCCCATAACTTAATAGGAAAAGCCATTCGAAGTTTGTTTACCGGGTATTTCCCTTCTCCGGAACAAAAAAAGAAAGACAAGGAAGGAAACCCGTACGTATTGCCATTGTCCTGGTTTGGAGAGGGGAACGAGTTAGATATTCTTGCGTCGCATAGTGACAAGGCGTACAAAACGGCACTTCATAATGTACCCGGATTGGAAAAGATCGTGACCGAGTTTGTGAAAGACCTTCCTGAGAAGGAAAAGGAATTCTACATGGAGTTTGCCTTGCATGGCCTGGCAGAGTACAGCCAGTTAAGCAAGAAGCTACTCGATACCGGTATGCAGTTTAAGGACTTGTTTAGTAGCATGTTTGATCTGGGGAATCCGGGAATGGACGAGGACGACGAGGAGAACCCTTTTCAATAGCGGCTCATTACCTGGGTTCCAACAAACGGGTTGGGTTTGCCAGCCCCTTCTGCCAGATTTCCTGGAATTGGCAAGAAAGCTATTATTTTTCGGAAGATTAGTAGTACCTACCGATCAGGGGATGGTCGACGATGGTCTTCTTAAGTGCCAACGGATCAATGGTGCCGGGGACTTTGTAATGTACCTTTCCACCGGGTTCGATCAGTAGGGTCAGTGGCAGACTGCCATCCCAGTCATTTTTTACCAGGTCGATGATCGCGTACTTGTCTTCAGTATCCACCAGATAATTGGTGGTGGAGGAGTATTTTTTCTTTAGAAATTTATGGGCTTTATCCGCCGATGCCGGATCGTCCAGGCTGACGGATACGAATTCAAAATCCCGGTCTCCGTACATGCGTTGGATTTCTACGAATTCGGGATATTCCACGATGCAGGGTCCACACCAGGTGGCCCAGAAGTTCACCAGACGAAGCCGATCGCTATCATTTTTCAGCAGCTGATCCAATTCTTCCAGGTTAATTTTGCTCAGGTTGACCGGTTTTTTCTTCCAGTCGTCGTTTACTTTGAGGGTGTATTCGTTTTTCCAAGCCCATTTGATGGAGCAGCCAAAAGCCGGAGTGGTAGCCCGGTCGGCAGCGAGCGCTTCTCCCCGGAGTGTTTTCTCAATGGCGTAAATGGCATCCTCTGCCTTTCCGGTACCCGGTTTTTCCGAGGCATCGATTCTTCCCTGATAGGTAAGTTTGCGGTCTTTATCAAAGACGAATACATGCGGCGTAGCTGTAGGGCCGTAGGCGGTAGAAAATTCGTGCGTGTCGCCATCGTACAAATAGGGGAAGTTAAAACCCATTTCTTCCGCACGAATCTTCATGCTTTCAAAGTCATCGTTCAAATCGGTATACCCCAACTCTTCGGGCAGTACCGCGATCGGGGAGTTGGGAGAAATGGCAATAAACTGGACCCCTTTTTCGCTGTAGGCAGTAGCCAGATCGATGAAGCGCTGTTCGTATGCCTGGGCAGTGGGGCAGTGATTGCAGGTAAAATTGATCACCAGTACCTCCTTGTCCCGGTAATCCGAAAGTTCATGGTATTGGCCGTCCACACCCGGCAGGCGGAAATCCGGCGCCGGATCTCCTATGGAAAGCGTTTCCAAGGGTTTTTCCGCGACCACCTGAGGATTGGGAGTGAAAAAACTTTCGGAGCTACCGGAGACTTCCTGCCCGGATTCCTTCGTGGGTGCTCCGCAGGCATGTACCAGCAGGCATGCGAACAACAGCATTAATGAGGATCCAGGTGGATTTGTAACAACGTATAGGCGATTCATTTCGATAAGGGTTTACTAATCCGGAAATGGACGTACAGCAAAAGGATCCGTAGCCCGATATTAAATATACAGAATAAATCCGGCAGAATGAAACCGCCGCCGCTTTCCGGGATGGCTGTCGACCTATGAAAAAGAGGGTTTGCCCCACCTGCGGTTTTTCGCAAAGGACGTTTTTTATCAGAAGGCTTCTTCTATTTTAAAGGACCGAATGGTAAAAAACACGTTGCTTCCTTCGACAAAATAGCGGGTGGGGCTTGCCCGCACGTGGATGGTTTTACCCGATTCGTCCGCGAGCAGGACCATTTGGTGATCACCGAAATAAGCGCATTGCCTCACGGTTCCTATCAGCGCTTGCCTCAGGCTTTTTTTGATTTTTATTTCCTCAGGCCGGAAAAGAAGCTTGACACTATTCCGGAAATTGCGGGATCGCTCGTCTGCAATAAAGCCAAAGGGGGTATAAAAGCCATCCTCGGTAGCAGTAGCCAGGATCTGGTTCCGTCGACCGAAAAAGTTGGCCACGTAGGGGTTGGCGGGGTGTTCGTATAGGTTTTTGGGACGGTCTAGTTGTTGGAGATAGCCTTTGTGAAGGATGGCAATCCGATCTGCGGTAGAAAGTGCATCACGTGTGTCGTGCGTAACAAAGATTGCCGTAACGCCTGTTCGTTTGATAATTTGCCGAATTTCTTCCCGAACCTGATCTTTAAGGAGTGCGTCCAGATTGCTGAATGGTTCGTCCATAAGCAGAATGGATGGGTTTGGGGCGATGGCTCTTGCCAGGGCTACGCGTTGTTGTTGCCCTCCCGATAGCTGATGGGGGTATTTGTCATAATTTTCTTTCAGCCCTACCAGTTGCAAGGTGTTTTTAGCGATTTCCACCGGATTTCCCTGCGTTTTCCGAACCCCAAATTGCACGTTTTCAAGCAGGGTCAGATGGGGAAAGAGGGCATAATCCTGAAAGACCATGCCCACATTGCGCTCGTTGGCCGGGACGGATCGATTTCCCTCCACCAGGATATTTCCTGACAAAACGATGGATCCGGCATCCGGATGCTCCAATCCTGAAATAAGGCGAAGCAAGGTGGTTTTACCGGATCCACTTTCGCCCACAAGGGCTAGAATTTCACCTTTCCGTACATCAAAGGAAATATCCTTTACCGCATAGTCTTCAGAAGCCGAATATTTTTTATCGATTCCTTGCAGCCTGAGTATGTTCATTCAAAAATTTCTGAGTATGCTATAGGTTTACCCTCCGGATCATCCTGTTTAGAAAAACGATGGGGAGTATTCCCGTGAGGATAATGATCAGGGAGGCATTGGCCGATTCGGCTATCATTTCGTTGGTGGCCATGTCAAATGCTTTGGTGGCCAGGGTTTGATAGTTAAACGGACGAAGGATCAAAGTTAAGGGTAATTCTTTTAAAACATCGACAAACACCAGTAATATGCCACTCAAAAACCCGGCCCGGATCAAGGGCAAATCGATTTTCCAAAGTGTTTTCCAGTTGTTATTTCCCAAAAGCCTGCTAGCTTCGTTTACGTGAATGCCAATCTTCTGAAATCCTGCGTCTATCGGGTGGTAGCCGACTGCCATGAAGCGCACCATGTAGGCAAATACCAAGGCGTACACGGTTCCGGAAAGGAGCGTTCCGACGGTGTCTGCGGGAAGACTTTCCTGCAACCAGCGATCCAGACCCAGCACGGGAATCATGATTCCCACGGCAATGACCGCGCCTGGAATGGCGTAGCCGAGGGTAGCGATTCGGGTCACGTTTTTTAACCATTTAAAAGGGCTTAAACGAAGGCTGTACAATAAGATAACCGATACTATCGCTACCAGCCCGCCAGTGCCAGCGGCCAGCCCGAAGGTGCGCAATATTAGCCGAAAAAACTCCCCATTCATCGTTTCTTGGTAAGTCAGGCTTACCCAATGCAAGATCTGCAGAAACGGTGCAAAGAAGCTCAGGAAAAACAAAAGGGAACAGATTAGCGTCAGCATCCAGCTTTTGCGGGGGGACAGGCGGCGTTTCACAAGCGGCTTGGAGACCGATTTATTCGAGGCAAAGCGCCTGCCTCCCCGTTGCAAGCTTTCCAGGAGCAAAATTCCAAAAACCAACAACATCAGGATGGCCGCGAGGTAGATGGCTGTGGTCACATCCCCCATCGAAAACCAAGACCGGAATATTCCCGTGGTAAAGGTGCTGACTCCAAAATACTTTACCGTGCCATAGTCGTTCAATACTTCCATGGACGCCAGCGCAATGCCACCCACGATCGCAGGGCGTGCCATGGGCAGAGCGATCCGTAGGAAGGTGTACCAGTCGTTTCTTCCCAAAAGTGCAGAAGCCTCCTGCAAGGTACGGGACTGCTGGAGGAATGATGCTCGGGAGAGCAGGTAGACGTAAGGAAAAAGGGTAATGGATAAAATGAAAATAGCTCCGGGTAGGTTCATGATGTCCACAATACTACCCACTACCTGGAGGTCCAGGCGGTTACGCAAAAAGGCCTGCAAGGGACCCGAATAGTCCAGCATGCCCGTATAGGTATAGGCCATGATGTACCCTGGGAAGCCCAAAGGCAAAATCAGTAGCCATTCGAAAAGCCGAGCTCCGGGAAATTGATAGCTGCTGACCATCCAGGCGGTAGATACTCCCAGCAAAAACGTGAAGAAGGCCACCCCGAGTAATAGCAATAGCGTATTCGTAAAATAACCCGCCAGTAGGGTATCCCGAAGGTGCGTCCAGCTTTCTCCGGGAGGATGCAGCAGTTCGAATAAGATGGTAAAAATCGGGGTGGCAATCAGTAGCAGGGCCAGTAACGTGCCTGTCATCCAGTGGTTCCACCAATAAATTCGCAGTTTGGCAACTTCCAATTTCCGATCGTTTCTTTCGTGTGCTTATTTCCAGCCTACCTCATCAAAAATCATCACCGCCTGGCTGTTGTTTTCACCCAGCAGTGAAAGATTGATGGAGTCGGCGTTGAAGGTACCCCAACTTTGAAGCAGTTCGGAAGGGGCCACGTTTGGATTGACTGGGTATTCGTAATTGACGTTGGCCAACACTTGCTGTGCTTCTTCCTCGGATAGGAACTCGATCAGGCGAACTGCATTTTCTTTATTGGGGGCATGCCGGGTGACGCCGGCACCAGATATATTGATGTGAGTCCCGCGATCGTTTTGATTGGGGAAGAAGATGCCCACCTGCTCGGCGGCCTTCACCGTTTCCGGATTGGAGTCTTTCAGCATGATTCCGATGTAATAGCTATTGACGATGGCGACGTCGCCTTCCCCGGAAGCCACTGCTTTCACTTGATCCCGGTCACTGCCTTTCGGGTCTCTGGCCATATTGGCCAAAAGACCGGCTGCCCACTCCTTGGCTTTCTCGGGGCCATGAGCCACAATAATCGAGGCTAAAAGCGATTGGTTGTAAATATTTTCGGAAGATCGTGTAAGCACTCGTCCTTCCCACTGCGGTTCGGTAAGGCTTTCGTAGGAGTCCAGCGACTCGGGGTTAACCCGCTCCTTATGGTAGGCGAGTATTCGCGCCCGGTAGGTCAGTCCATACCAAAGTCCCTCTGGATTCCGAAATTTGGAAGGGATGTTTTCGTTCAATACTTCGGAAGAAATGGGTTGAAACAGGCCCTTTTCCTGTGCCCGATGAAGCCGGCCCGCGTCTACGGTGATGAGTACATCTGCCGGTGACCCTTCCCCCTCCAACTCCAGCTTTTGGATCAGTTCGTCTGCGCTGGCACTCACCACGTTAACCTGGATGCCGGTTTTTTCCGTAAAGGCTTCAAACAATTGCTGGTCGGCTTCGTAATGTCGGTGCGTATAAACGTTGACAACTTCCTGGTCGGCAGCCTTTTGATTGCAAGAAAAAGACGCCGCGAAAAGAAGTGACGATAGAAATAGGGAATGGATTCGTTTCATGCCTTGATTCGTTTGCGCACAAAATTAGGCATTATTTATATCAAATCTAAATAAAAAGAAAAAGATTTTTATATTTGCAAGGCCTTGGAAACAGGAAGGCAAATCCGTATCCCTTACGCTCGGTAAAATGACCATTCAACAACTGGAATACATCTTGGCCGTAGACAAACTGCGCCATTTCGGCCAGGCAGCAGAGGCTTGTTTTGTCACGCAGCCTACCTTGAGTGCTCAGGTCAGTAAACTGGAGAAAGAACTGGGTGTGATCCTTTTTGACCGGTCGAAAATGCCGGTGATACCGACCGAAATTGGCGAGCGAATCATTGTGCAGGCAAAGAAAGTCGTTTCGGAAAGTAAGGGTATTTTTGAGTTGGTCGCACAGATGAAGGGAGACGTGAGTGGCCTGATCAAAATGGGTGTAATTCCCACGCTCGCTCCCTACCTGCTACCACTTTTTATCCAAAACTTCATACAGAAGTATCCTCGGGTGCAGTTGCAAGTACAGGAAATGGTCACCGAGGACATCCTGAAAAAACTCAAAAACGACGAGTTGGACATTGGCCTGGTGGTAACGCCGCTCCACGAGGCGGGCATTGTGGAAAAACCGATTTTTTACGAGAAATTTTTTGCCTACCTATCTAAGAATCATGGCTTGCTCCGGCAAACCCAGGTAGGTGCGGAAGAGATTCTGTCCGAAGACCTTTGGGTGCTGCAGCAAGGGCATTGTTTTCGGGATCAGGTGCTCAACCTGTGTGATCAAAACAAGTTTCAACGGATGAATTTTCACTACGAAAGCGGTTCGCTGGAGGGGTTGAAAAACATGGTGAATCGGTACAAAGGGATCACCCTACTTCCGGAACTGGCCACAGAGAGCTTGAATGAGGAGGAAAAAAAACGGCTGAGACCCTTTCGCGGGGAAGCTCCTGTGCGGGAAGTCAGCATCATTCTGACCCGAAGCTTTTTAAAACAAAAACTGGTGTCTTTACTCTTTGATGAAATTCGCAACGTGATACCGGCACACATGCGTTCGAACCAGGAGGGAAAGTTGGTTAGTTTTAAATTATAAGGTAAAATCCTCCAAAAAGTTTTAATTTCGGCTTTGAAACCAAGACCGATACACACATGTCCATTCAGCGGTACATTGCAGCAAATTCCCCTCGATTTTTAGATGAACTGGTAGCCTTATTGAGAATACCCTCCGTAAGCGCGGATCCGAAGTACAAGGAAGACGTGGCACGGGCAGCTCATTTTGTCAAAGAAAAATTGCTTGCTTCCGGGGTAGACACAGCGGAAATTTGTGAGACCGCTGGTTTCCCCATCGTCTACGGGGAAAAAATTGTAGATACGGAAGCCCCTACCATCCTGATATACGGACATTACGACGTTCAGCCTGCCGATCCGCTCGAATTGTGGGATTCCCCGCCCTTTGAGCCGGTTATCAAGAAGACCGATCTGCACCCCGAGGGGGCCATTTTTGCCCGAGGCTCGGCAGATGACAAAGGGCAGTTTTACATGCACGTAAAGGCGTTTGAAGCCATGTTGGCGGAAGGTTATCTGCACTGCAACGTAAAGTTTATGATTGAGGGAGAGGAAGAAGTCGGCTCGGAAAACCTGGACCGCTTCGTTCAGCAAAATCAGGAAAAATTGAAGGCAGATGTGGTATTGATATCGGACACCTCCATGATCTCGCTGGAGCATCCCTCTGTCACGGTGGGTTTGCGGGGACTGGCCTACATGCAGGTGCAGGTAACGGGGCCAAACAAGGATCTGCACAGCGGTACCTTCGGGGGATCCGTAGCCAACCCCATAAACATTCTGTGCAAAATGATCGCGTCCCTTCATGACGAAGACAACCGGATTACCATCCCAGGCTTTTATGATCAGGTGCAGGAATACGATGCGGAATACCGGGAGCAGTTGAATAAAGCGCCCTTTGACCTGGATGAGTTCAAGCGAAAACTGGACGTGGAAGAAACCTATGGAGAAAAGGGATACAGCACGATCGAGCGGGTGGGTATCCGGCCTACGCTGGACGTGAACGGGATTTGGGGAGGATACATCGGGGAGGGTGCCAAGACCGTGTTGCCCTCGAAAGCCTATGCGAAAATATCCATGCGTCTGGTACCGGATCAGGACCACAAACGTATTGCGCAGTTATTCGAGCAACACTTCCAGGCAATTGCGCCTCCCGCGGTAAAAGTCAAGGTGGTGCCGCATCACGGAGGACAGGCCGCCGTGGTACCTACGGATTCCATTGGATACAAGGCGGCAGAGGCAGCGATTCAGGAAGCGTTTGGGAAAAAAGCCATCCCAACCCGGGAGGGCGGCTCCATTCCGATCACGGCACTGTTTCAAAAAGTCCTTGGACTGGACCCGATTTTGCTAGGTTTTGGGCTGGATACCGATGCGATCCATTCCCCCAACGAGCATTACGGAGTGGCCAACTACCTTAAGGGTATCGAGACCATTGCGTTGTTTTTTAAGTATTTTCAGCAACTATCACAAGAAGCGAAGCAGTAAGCCTCCATTTGCTTTCCACAGGAACTAATCCAGTCGCTTTTTACTTAATAGAAGCAATGATTTGATTCCTGATTCGATCAACGGTTAATGAGTTTTATGAAGGCACCTTATTTTCTATTCCTTGTTTTTTTGTTTTCCACGGTATCGGCTCTTACAGCTCATGCACAGGTTATTTCTCCTCCCAAATGGGACATACGGGTCGATAATCCAGCGGCCGAAGTGGGTGAGGAAGTCACGCTGATTTTAAAAGCAGACATACCGGTCAATTGGTACATCTACTCCAACGATTTCGATCCTGATTTGGGGCCTTTACTTACAGAAATCGTTTGGGAGGAACCACGTGGTTTTCGCCCGGTGGGCCCGCTGAAAGCCATCGACCCGAAAACCAAATACGAGGAGGTTTGGGAAGGAGACGTTACGTATTTTATCAAGGAGGGGGAATTCAGGCAAACCTTGCAGATTGAGTCGGAAACGGTGCAGATACGGGGCACCGTGGAATACCAAATGTGTTCCGATATTACCAACCAATGCATCAATTACCAGGAGGATTTCTCTATTTCGCTGGGTGGGGCTGCCACCGCCTCCGAAACGTCCGATACGGACCTGTTTTCCCAGCAGGAACCCGAGTCCTCAACGGAGGCCTCCCCCGAAATCAGCCTGGAGCAGCCGGAACCCTCCCTCTTAGGCTTTATGCTGATTGCCTTTCTTGCCGGACTGGCGGCTTTACTAACGCCTTGTGTATTTCCAATGATCCCCATGACGGTTACGTTTTTTACTGGCAGGGCGCACTCCAAATTCCAGGGTTTTCGAAACGCCTTCCTTTATGGATTTTCCATCATCGCTATTTACACCGTAGCCGGGACAATCGTCGCGGCCGTGCAGGGGCCAGAGTTTGCAAATTGGCTTTCCACGCATTGGCTTCCGAACCTGTTCTTTTTTGGCGTGTTTATTTTTTTCGCGCTGGCATTTCTGGGTCTGTTTGAAATCACGCTTCCTTCCGGATTGGTGAATAAAATTGATGCCAAAGCCGACAAGGGTGGAATGGCCGGTATATTCTTTATGGCCTTCACGCTGGTGTTGGTTTCCTTCTCTTGTACCGGTCCAATTGTTGGGTCCATCCTCATCAGTTCAGCCGGTGGCGCACTATTGAAACCCATTTTGGGAATGTTTGCCTTTTCTCTGGCTTTTGCCCTCCCTTTCACCCTGTTTGCGATCTTTCCCGAATGGTTAAATTCGCTACCAAAGTCGGGTGGCTGGCTCAATTCCGTTAAGGTGGTGCTTGGCTTTTTGGAACTCGCGCTGGCTTTTAAATTCCTAAGCATTGCCGATCAGGTGTACCATTGGGGTATACTGGACCGGGAAGTCTACCTGGCTATCTGGATCGTAATTTTTGCCCTATTAGGCCTCTACCTGCTCGGTAAACTACGGTTGCCGCATGACAGTCCCCTGGACTACCTGGGGGTACCTCGACTGATGCTGGCCATGGCCACGTTCGTGTTTGTGGTGTACATGATCCCTGGCATGTGGGGAGCACCGTTAAAAGCACTCAGTGGTTACCTGCCGCCCTTGTCTACCCACGATTTTGATTTGGTAAAGATAAGCAGGGAAAATGCTTCCTTCGCGGAGCAGGAACTGGAGGAAGTTCCCAAGTACGCTGATTTTCTTCATTTTCCACACGGGATTCAAGGCTATTTTGATTACCAGCAGGGATTGGCCGCTGCCAGAAGACAAGACAAACCCCTGTTTATCGATTTTACCGGACACGGTTGTGTGAATTGCCGGGAAATGGAGGCTCGGGTATGGTCCGATCCACGGGTGCTGAAGCGGTTAAAAGAGGATTTTGTAATGGTGGCCCTGTACATCGACGAACGCTACCCCCTTCCCGAGTCGGAATGGTACATTTCCAGCTACGACAACAAAGAAAAAACCACCATCGGGAAGCAAAATGCCGATTTTCAGATTACGCGTTTCAATAACAACGCCCAGCCTTATTACGTGATCTTGGACCACGAGGAAGAGTTACTCGCAAGCCCCATTGGCTACGAAACGGACATTCTGGCCTTCATCGAATTTCTGGACGGTGCCAAAGAAGCGTTTGACCGGAGGCGGTGAGCAAGGAGGCAGGAGCAGTCCGGCCTGATTGATTCGGGAAATTCTTGAAGGAATACCCGGTGGGTTACGCTTTTCTTTGGTCCGAATCGTTGGTAACACGTGCAGGAGGTACTTCTATGATACGGCCTTGCCTGTCCCGGCCAATCAGCCCTGAGCCAAAGGTTTTGGATAGCCGTACCCCTGTCGATAGGGATACCCCCTGGGTATTTCCGACTCGATTGGCCCGGTAGGTACCATGCAGGACAGAGGTACGCTCATAAAGCTATTTTGTACCATTCCTCTTATTTTTATTACAAAATATCTAAACAAAGGCTGGTAATTTGGGTTTTGTAGATGAATTAAATGACAAAACCAATGAGTACTGAGAACAACCAATCAAGAAACATGGCCAGATTTGGCCATAGGGCTTTACGATAAGCTGACGGGTAGAAATGCACGCATCAATTACGATTTCAACGATTTTAGCATTGGCGTGCACAAAAAAGTGGGATCCGCTGAGAAGACCGAGTGGACGCTTAACGGGAAATTGAGCATCACCACGTCCGATGGGGCGAAATAGCCATCCGATGAAAAAAGTAGTAGTGCACGCGGATGTATCGATGGTAAGTACCAAACATCGGATCACGCTTTCCGGAACGGATGAACGATTGTTGGTGGATATCGTCGGTAGATCCGCTTTCTATTTGCCGTTTCGTCAGATACGAGGGGTCTATCAGGCAAGCAAGCAATCGACTTACTTGGATCAGGAAATCCAAATCAGACGAAACCATCGCGAGCTGTTGAAAGTAAAACAGGGCCGAATTGCCGTTGACGATTACCTGGGCTTGCTCAAAATCCTAGTTGGATCCCTGTTCGCGTAGATACGCCTACCGCCTATCCAGGTATGTGCTGTAGGTACTGATTTGGCGGAAATAGCAAACCCTCGACTGGATTTTTACAAATCGTAGCAATGGTCTGCCAAAAAAAACGAAAGCTGTTTCTCCAAACGTTTTCAACGCGGCAATTGGGCGCATTACTTTCTGTGATCACCGCGTCAAAAAAGCCGGCATCGGTGGGAGCAGAACCAATTATTTTTTGAATCGGTAGAGGTAGGGAGCCTTGTGGGATTTCCCCTCGTACTTTTTCTCCAGACGTTCCAAGAAATCCGACTGAAGCATCTTTCTGTGAAAATTGGTACGGGTAAATTGTTTTTGGTAGACCGCTTCGTAAAGGGTTTGAAGTTCGTTCATGGTAAACGTTTCATTCATCAGGTTGGAGGAGATTACCTTTCGGTCCATGTCCCATTGCAAACGCTGCACCGCTTTCTCGATGATGAGCGAATGATCGTACATCAATGCTGGAAGGTTGGAAACGGGCCTCCATATGAAGTCCCGAACGAAAAAGTCCAATTTTTGAGGAACCGTTTTTTGGGGATCCACGAGGGCATAATAACAAACAGAAACCTTACGTTCGCTAAACCAGGAGGGTGATTCGGGTTTCCACCCGAGCTTTTTGAATTCTTTTTCCACGACTGCTTCGCTAAGCCGGTCCACATTTCCAGCAGTAAAAAATTGTTCCAGGTAGACGTTTTCCAGACCGGTTCGTTCCGTTAGCACCCTTCTTGAAGCGGCTTCAAGGTCCTCTTCTTTCATCACGTAGCCTCCCGGGAGCGAATACAACGGGCTCTCGGCAAAGCCCATGAGGAGTACATTGAGCGAAAGCCCATCAAATCCGAAAATGACGGTATTGATAGCAACTGAAGGAAGGTACGTTGCTCTGGCTTCGGCCTGGAACTTTTCCAGTTGCTGTATCTTATTTTTCATGGTCTGGACAAGTAACAATCTTTTTTTTTGATTGTCAACAAGAATGTTTATTATTGTATCAAAAAGACACAATAGAAATTTATGCCATGAAAAAGCTACTTATTGTTGCCTTGTTCCTGTCCGCGTACCGGCCCTCCTCCGCTCAGGAATTTCCCGCGGCCGATCCCCAAAATATCGCACTTCGGCCGATTCATAACGAGTTTCGGGAATTGATGGATCTGTCGGGTATTTGGAAATTCAAAGCAGACCCCTCCAATGAGGGACTGTCGCAGGGATGGTACCGCGGATTAACCGAGTATTCTGAGATTGCGGTCCCGGGAAGTTGGAACGAACAGTTTACCGATATGCGGGACTATATGGACTGGGTTTGGTACGAGACCGAGGCTTTTTTGCCGCTTGATTGGAAAGGGAAGCCCGTTTACCTTCGAATCAACGATGCGACCTATGCTGCAAAAGTGTGGATCAATGGGCAGGCCGTGGGCTACCACGAAGGGGCGCATGTGCCTTTTGCATTTGATATATCGGAAAAGGTACGTTGGAACGCAACCAACCGGATCACCATTCAGGTAGAAAATCAGCTTTCTCCGGCCCGGTTACCCACCGGAAAAGTCCCTGGCGGCTCCTTTTCCAGTTTTCCGGGGGCCAACTATGACTTCTTTCCCTATGCGGGATTAAACCGGTCGGTAGTACTGTTTACGGTGCCAAAAAAATCCCACATTAAGGACATTACGCTCCTTCCCGATTTGAAAGGGGAAGAGGGATTGCTTACCGTTCGCGTAGCGCAGGAAGGGGCTGTTTCTACAGGCGAGGTGGTACTATCCGGCGATGGGAAAGAGATTTTCGCGCCCTTGACCTTTAAAAATGGCTTGGCTGAAGTAACCGTAACCATCCCCGAGGTGCGAAAATGGGCACCAGCGGATCCTTTTTTGTATTCGGTATCGGTGGCCCTGGGGGATCACCGCAAACCGGTAGACCTGTACGAGCTCCAAACGGGAATCCGGACGGTTTCCGTAAACACCAGGCAAATACTGCTAAACGGAGAGCCGTTGTTTTTAAAAGGATTTGGCAAGCACGAGGATTTTCCGGTACTGGGCAGAGGCACGGCCTACCCCGTAATGGTCAAGGATTTTGAATTGATGAAATGGACAGGCGCCAATTCCTTTCGAACTACGCACTACCCCTATGAGGAAGCCTACTACGACATGGCAGACCGGCAGGGTTTTTTGATTATTGGTGAAACTCCGGCCGTTGGAATGTTTTTTGAAGGGGATAGCGCGGAACTGGCGCAGCGGCAGGCAGCGAATCAGCAATACATTGAGGAAATGATTTTGCGGGATAAAAACCATCCCTCGGTGATCATGTGGTGTGTGGCGAATGAACCAAACGACAAGGCACAGATTGGTTTTAATGCGGGGGGCTCCTTTGACCAGAATGCCTACGATGCATTTGCCGAGCACTTCGAAACGGTCAGGAGACTGGATAAAAGCCGCCTGGTCACTTATGTAGGGGTGATGGGAGGACCTTCGCAGTGGTTTGCCCTTCCAGATGTTATATGCATCAATCGGTATTGGGGCTGGTACACCTCTCCGGGAAATATACCAGAGGGGGCGGCGATGTTGAGCAGGGAATTGGACGGGATCCACGAAAAATTTAACAAGCCCATCATCGTCACGGAATTTGGAGCAGACGCCTATCCCGGTATGCATGCCCAACAAGTGGAAATGTTTACGGAAGAATACCAAATGGAATTTATCAAAGCCTATCTGGATGTCGCTGATTCCAAAGACTACGTGACGGGTATGCACGTTTGGAATTTTGCGGATTTCAAGACCAGTCAGGGCATCATTCGATTCGGTGGTTACAATTACAAAGGGGTATTTACCAGGGACCGTAGGCCCAAAATGGCCGCTCACTACCTTAGAAGCCGATGGAATGAAGGGGACTAGATCCGATGCGCCTGTTTTCGAAGCAATGGAGCAGGGATTTGCACCTGAGTTTGGCGCCGACTGACCGAAAACCGGAAAGCCAGGAACCCAGGAACCCGACCGGCCAGGCAGGTCTGTACAAATGGAAGTGTCTGCCCCCTTCCGGTGGTAGAAACCAAAAAAGGCCCGGTTAGCTGTGCGTACGACAAAGGTTGGAGCGCATTGCGCAAAAAGTTAGGTTGCGGGTACTATCCCGGGATCGGCCCCGCTTGGTCCTTCCCGGTTTGGGCGCATAAAAAGAGGCTGTCTCAAATGAGCAGCCTCTTTATAAATAAAGCAACACGCACTATTCTTTTTCAAACACCCGCACGTAATCTACCACCAGCTGTTGTGGGAAATTGGTGCTGGCATCCGGGTTTCCGGGCCAGTTACCGCCAACTGCCAGATTGATCAGTAAAAAAAACGGTTCGCGAAATTCGTCCATCGCATCTCCGGTTATGGGGATTTCGTGATACGCCTCGTTGTCCAACAGCCAGGTGATTGTCTCGTCGGTCCAGATGATGGAAAATACATGAAAGCGGTCATTGAAAATGGCATTTTCCCCAAGTGAGGTTTTACCGCTAGCGGTAGTATAGGTCCCCTGCGTATCCCAATGGAGCGTACCGTGTACCGTATTGTCCCGGCCATCAGCTGCTCCGCCGATCATTTCCATGATGTCTATTTCTCCGCAGGCGGGCCAGGGAGTACGGGTAATGCTTTCTCCGAGCATCCAAAATGCAGGCCAAATACCCTGTCCCTTCGGCAGCGCAGCGCGAATGTCGATCCGGCCAAACCGGAACTGTTGCCGCCCCTGGGTTTTTAGCCGGGCGGAGGTGTAGTTCCTTCCTCCCATGGATTCCTCTTTTGCGGTGATCAATAAATAGCCGTCGTTCACGCCTGCGTTTTCCCTGCGGTAAAACTGCAACTCGTTGTTTCCCCATCCACATAGGTTCGGGCAACCGTCTCCGATTTCTGCCACCCAATCGTCGGAAAGCGTTGTCCCTTCAAACTCGTCCTGCCAGGAAAGGGAGTACCCCTCATAGCTCTCCGGAGAAGAAAATCCGGAGTCTGGAATTCCCAGACCCAGATCCGCCTCGGAGATGGTGACCGATGTTTCCTCGCTGATAAAATCGATTTCCGTGGCATGGGCCTGTACGCGAATCGTAAACACTCCCGGCTCGGTGTAGCGGAAACTGGCCTGGTTTCCGCTCACCAATTCCGGCATTTCCCCTTCGGTTCCGAAACTCACCCGGAAGAAATTGGCTTTTTCTGCAGTGAAGGCAATTTGAACCTGGCCATTTTCTTGTTTATTCAGGGAGACTACGAGGTTTTCCGGCAATACCACCCGGGAATCCACCTCCTCCTGTTCGCAGCCACAAAAGGCGAGCAACAATGGCATAAGGAACCGTATTGGTACTAGCTTGGTCATCACAATCAGCATCATTCGGTATCGGGTATTAATACGAAGGTCCAATATACGGTACCGGAGCCGGAGATATCAATAGTAATCGTCAGTTCTTCAACCCCTTCTTCATTTGCGTATCCAATTACCTCGTAGCTGACCGCTCGATCCGGTTCAGGCGGGGCCGATTGGTATTCTCCGCCATTGAAGGCCTTGGGTAGGGCAATGAACGCCCCTGTTCCTGTAACCGTGATGCGGGCATTTTCAGACTCGGTTGCGTCCGTATAGCTAAAGGTATGCGTTCCTGCTCCCCAGGCTTCTCCGGCGGTTCCCACCAGGTTAGATGCCGGCTGACAGCCTTCTTCTACCCCCATATACGCTTCTCCGTAGATATCGTCTACCGGATCGTAGGTATAGGTTCCGTCCTCGTTGAAAACAAAGCGGTCGTTAAACAAGCAGGCACGATCTTCCGAAATATCCTGTCCATTTGGATAAAACTCATCGCTTCCCGGTACCGGGCCTACTCCGAAAGCGCCTGCCGCGGGTTTCAGTTTCCAGGCTTTAGTCCCATTTCCAATTAGCGATTGAAGGGATAATTTTCCCGGGTCTATGGGTTCGGGCTCGGGTTCCGTCGTTTCCTCCTCCGGCACATAGTCTTCGGGAATCAGCCGAATATACCAGGCAAAACCGGTATTGGCCTGGTCCACGAAGCGAAGCAACATCTCGTTTTCTTCGATAGAAATGATCTGATAGGTTCGTCCACCGGCGAAATAACCCAGAAATCCTCCCTGGGAGATGGTCAGTTCCGGGTAGTTGTCTTCCGGTTCGGCAATGCTCCATTTGAGTCCGTCAGGCGCTTCGTAGGGAGCGGAAAGGTCCCCTACGCCCGGATCAAAAGCGCCTGGGAAATTACTTCCCTGGGCTGAATTCAGGTATACCAGCCCGTTGGTTTCCATGTCGAAATTAAAATTGGCCAGGGAGAAGGTGTACCGATCCGTGTACATGCCCGATCCCGCTTTTTCGTTGGGTTGGGCTTGGTACCACTCGGGGAAATCGCCTGCTTGAGAAGGGTTTGGTCCTAAGCCAAAGTGGCCCAGTCTGTCGGCATCTATTTTCCAGGTTTTTCCTTCTGCTGCCTCGGCCCCACCGGTCAGCAGGTTGTAAAGGGGTTTGTCCAGAAGCAAGGGGTCGGTTTGTTCGATGACGATTTGCTTGCGCATGGTGACGCTGCCGCCGGCGTTAAAAACCGTCAGGCTTACCGTGTAGGTACCGGCGGAAGGATAGGTACCGGTGACCGTGGATCCGGTGCCGGAGCTTCCGTTACCCAGGTCCCAGTTCATTATAAAGAAGTCATTGGCAGCGGTAAACCGAAGAATATTATCGCTTTCTTCGGTAGGTTGAAAGCTAAAATCGGCCTCTTCCTCTGTCGGAGGTGCTTCTTGAAGCGTGTATTCCTCGAAGCATGCAGCCAGCAAAAACAGTGGCAGCATCGGTACGATGAAGTTTAGGTATCTTTTCATGAGTTTATGCAGTTAATATCCCGGATTTTGTTCCCAGTTGCCACCGGCCAGATCGATCTCCACCTGTGGGATTGGAAATAGTTCGTGTTTTCCGCTGACGAAGCCGTCGATTTTTTCAGCCGCTTGTCCGGTACGCACCAGATCAAAGAAGCGGTGTCCTTCCCCGGCAAGTTCGCGTCTTCGTTCTTCCAGAATGGCCAGGTAGAGGGCTTCGTCGGAATTACTCACTGGCGAAAGCGAAACGCGGTCCCTTACTTTATTGAGTTCGGTTCGTGCACGCTCATCGTTTCCAGATCGCTGAAATGCCTCAGCAGCCATCAACAATACATCTGCCCAGCGAATTACGCGGTAATTAAGGGGGCTGGTTAAGTCGTCGTCCGGTAAACCAAGTTCGTCCAGTCGCTTGATGTATTTATTGTTGAAATAGCCGGTGTGGCCGCCGCCTCCAATGGCATAAGTGATTTCATCTGGATTTGGTTGCGCCGCGATAAAGGCTTCCAGGTTTAAAATACTGGCATCTCTGCGAATATCTCCGGCTTCGTATGCTTGGTACAGGTCGTCCGTAGGCAAGTTGTAGCTATTGCCATCGCCATAAACCGGGCCAGTGTATTGGCGGATGCTTTGAAATCCCACGGCTGCGTTGCCATTCAGGCAAATAAGGCAACCGTAGTCTCCGCCCTGCAATCCGCTGAATTGAATGGTAAATACATCCTCCGATACGTTCTCATTCTGAACCAGAAACAGGGTTTCGTAATCCTGAAACAACGCGTATCCGGCCTCGTTGGTGTCGATTAGCTCGCCTAGAAGGGTAGCAGCCTCGGCATATTTTCCTTGATAGAGCAAGGTTTTTCCCAGAAGGGCCATCGTGGCTCCTTTGGTCATTCTGCCGGTTTCACTCACCGTCCAGGGAAGTACGGCGATGGCCTCGTGCAAGTCGGACTCAATTTGGGCGTATATTTCGGCTTTTGGGGTACGGGGAGCGTTAGGAATTTCGTTGATGGAAATTCGACGGTCCACGATCAGGGGCATGTCGCCAAAATAGGTTACGAGGTTGAAATAGAAATAGGACCGAATAGCCTTGGCTTCTGCGAGGATCAGGTCCTTTCCATCGAAATCTATTTTGTCTTGATTTTCGAATAGGTAATTTGCCCGGGCAATACCGGTATAGTTGACCCGAAGTACGGCTCTCAATTCGTCATTGACGCCTCCATGGCTCATGTTTTCTATTTCGTGCAGTCCGCGGGAGTCGTTGACGCTTTCTCCCCCGGCAATGGCATTGTCTGAAGCGATTTCGCCGATCCATAGATTGAGGTAGGCAGGCTGCATCATGTCGTATACTCCGACGATGGCCCGGTTGAAATCCTCTTCCGTGTTAAAGAAGTTTTCGGCATCCTGGGTATATTCGGGATCGATATCCAATAAACTATCGCATGCGGTGGCCGTCCCAAAAAGCAGGACGAGTGACCATTGATGTATGTATTTCATGTCGTTAAAATTTAATGGTAAAACCAGCCATAAATGTTCGTGCCTGTGGGTATATCCCATTGTCCACCCCGGCAAATAGCGGGTTTCCTGAACCTACGTCCGGGTCAAAGCCCTGGTAACGGGTCAGGGTCAGCAAGTTGTTGGCGGCCAAATAGAACCGAAAATAGTTCATGCCGATTTTTTGTGAAACCCTTCCCGGAAGGGTATAACCCACCTGCACGTTTCGGAGCCGTAGAAAGGAGCCGTCTTCCACGTAGAAATCGGAGAAAGCGGTGTTTCGGGTGGCTCCGGTGGTGAGTCTTGGAAACTCATTGGTACTGCCTGATCCGGTCCAGCGGTTTAGGTTGTATGCCAGTTGGTTCGCAAAGGGCTGTTGCCTCTCGTAATTTCGGATGATCTCCTGCCCCAGTGCAGCGTAGGCATTGACTCCGAGATCAATCCCTTTGTAGTCTACTGCAAAATTGAATCCCATGGTCATGTTTGGAATGGGTGAACCCAAGTCGGTTCGGTCAGTGTCGTCCCCAAAATTAATGACTCCATCGCCATTCTGGTCCACAAAGCGAAAGTCTCCCGGTTGGGCACCAGGTTGATCCACGGGGCTGGAAGCAATTTCCTCGGCATTTTGAAATATTCCATCGGTCTGGTAGCCAATAAAGTACCCTACCGGAAAGCCTTTTTCAAACCTACTGGCCACGTTGCCTCCCACACTAAAGGGGGCCCCTGGGATGAATTCAAATCCCAGGGGAACGGCCGTCACCTCATTTTTTAGTAGGGTCAGGTTGTAGTCCACACTGAAGTTTACTCCCTGGCTTCTTGCCGTGGTGTAGCCAAGTTCCAGCTCAAGGCCACGATTCATGACATTACCAGCATTGATTACCGGCGGCGAACCTCCGGGGCCATAGGCTCCCAGTAGCGCGGATACATCCGGTTGAAACAACAGGTCCCTGGTGTTTTTAACAAAATAGTTGGCAGTAAAATCTACGTTACCGAAAAGCGAAAAGTCCAAACCAATATTTGTTTGGTAGGTGGTTTCCCATTTTAGGTCCGGATTACTGGTGTTACCGATGGCGGCTCCGTTTACAATAAGGTCGTTAAACACGTACGTTGCCGAGCCATTGAGCAGACCACGGTAGCGAAACAAGCCGATTTGATCGTTTCCGGATACACCGAAACTGGCCCGGAGTTTCATGAAATCAATGCCGTTGACATTAAAAAATGGCTCGTCGGAAAGGACCCAGGCGCCTGAAATGGCGGGGAAATAGCCGATCCGGTTGTTAGGGCCGAAATTGGTGGAGCCGTCTCTGCGGAGAATGGCGGAAAACAAGTACCGTTTTTTGTAATCGTACTCCGCCCGGACAAAGGCAGAGGTAAGGCGCTGCCGGCTTTGGAAGGAGCCCGTATTGTTCAAAAACCCACCCGGCGCCTGGTTTGCAGAAATGTCTGCAAAAGCGAGGTCGTTGTTGGGGATGTTAAACCCAGTACCGTTCAAGCCTTCGCTTCGGTTGCCCACCAGGGACAGCCCGACCATTCCTTTGACCCGGTGCAGCTGCGCAAAGGTGCGGTCGTAATTCAAATAGGTTTCCAGATTGTAGTCCAGAAAAGTATTTCGTGACTCAAATACACTGGCACCCCGCTCAATTTCCAGCTCGCCCACATCCACCAGTACCGGATCCAGATTGGCATTTCTGGCGCTGTTAGCAAATTTGCCTGGACCGTACCAAACTAGCGGGTTAAACGCTTTAGCATCCACCATGGCAAAATTGTACCCGGCTCTTCCGGTCCAGGTAAAATGCTCGTTGATGGCGTATTCTAGCTCTTCCTTGCCCACCAGCTTGTTCACATAGCTGTTGTTGTAGGTGTTTTCCATCTGAGCGAGCGGATTGATGATATCGTTTACATTTTCCAGGTAGGAATAGCGGTCATTCCTACGAATGGGCTCCGTAGGGTAGGCGTTTACGGTATTGTAAAGGACCGATCCGATCCCTCCTTGAGGCAAACCGCTGCTTTCTTCGTGCGTAAATAGCAAGACATTGGAAAACTTGAGTTTGGGAGCTACTTGGGTGGTGAAGTTTATCCGGGCATTGTACCGCTCGAAATTGGCTTTGGCACCCCCCACAATGCCATCCTGGGCAAAATAGCTTCCGCCGATGGAATAACTGGTTTTTTCGGAACCTCCGGTCATGGTAAGGTTGTATTCCTGAATGGGTGCCTGTTGGAATACGGCATCCTGCCAGTTGGTCCCCTCACCCAATTCCACGTTGGCAAATGGCAGGGCCTGTCCACCTGCGGCAAAGGCTTCGTTTTTTAAGATCGCGTATTCCCGGGCATTCAGCAGGTCTAACTTTCTGGCTGTTTCCTGTACGCCATAATAGCCGCTGAGATCCAATTGGGGTTTGGATCCCAGGGTTCCTTTTTTGGTTTCAATCAATATTACGCCATTTGCTGCCCTGACACCGTATATACCGGCTGTACCATCTTTAAGAACATTCACTGATTCTATGTCATTGGGATTGAGCGCGTTCAGCCCGGCGGCATCGTAAATCACGCCATCTACCAAGACCAGCGGATCGTTGTCACCAAAGGTGCCGATACCCCGAATCCGAATGTTGGAAGTCCCGCCAGGAGCCCCCGAATTGGTGGAAATGTTTACGCCGGCGAGTTTTCCCTGCAAGGCTTGATCCACTCGAGGCATGTTCATTTTTTCGATCGCCTCCCCTTTTACCTGAGCCGTTGCTCCGGTTAATTCCCTCTTGGAGGAAGCTCCGTAACCAATAACCACGACCTCATCCAGATTGGATACATCTTCCCGCAATACTACCGTGAGCTCGTTGCTGTTTTCGACGGTGAGCGTTTGACTCTTAAAACCGAGATAGGAGAATTGAAGCTGCTCTCCTGATTTCGCATTGATGGAAAAGTTACCATCAATATTCGTTACCGTTCCCGAACTGGATCCTATCTTCAGGATACTTACTCCTGGAAGAGGAAACCCTGTTTCGTCGGTTACCCTTCCAATGATCTCATTGGACTGCGCCCAGCTGCTAAGCGACAGGAGCAAGGTCGCATAAAGAACAAAAACATGTTTCATATTATTTGGATTTATTTCGACCGAAATTTCCTTTGCATTTCTTACAATCAGAAAAATATCGCTACATCAATAGTACTACACGAACCCATTACCCTTTTCACAAAAACACTACAAATCGGTTGAAAATAGGCCTGAAAATTAAAAAAAGGCTTATTTTTCTTTTTTACAATCTCAATTTGGGAAAAGGCTATTACATCAATCAGAAAAGAGCTATATTCACAATAGGTATGAGGTATTCAGGCCATTTACATCACTTTCTCCTACTATTCCTTTTTTTCTCAGGAATGGTTCCGGGCCTGTCTCAGTCCAGTGGATTGCCATTTTCCCGGTATTATTCCAGTCAGGAATACCAGGGGGGTATTCAGAATTATGCCATTTCTCAACATGCCAGTGGGATACTCTATGTGGCGAATAACTATGGCTTACTCGTTCATGACGGAGCTAGCTGGAGGAGATTTTCGCTTCCCAACAGTACCAAGGTTCGGCATGTACAAGTGGATGACACCGGTTCGGTGTATGCATCCGGACAAGGGGAATTCGGTATCTTTTCGCCCGATACGCTGGGGCAGCTTCGGTTTCAGTCCTTAAAAGACAGCCTACCTGAAGCGTTGCAAGACCTGGAGGAAGTGTGGAAAGTATACATTGGAGAGGAACAGCTATTTTTTTGTACAAGTAACCGTATTTTTGAATTCAGTAGGGATAACACGTTTGTCCAGGCCATCGAAAGTAGTACTGGGTTTGATAGTTTTCATTTCAGCAACAACCAATTATTCGTTAACGAAAGAGGATTGGGCCTAAAACAACTCCAGAACGGTACTTTTCGGGTAATCCAGCCCTTTTTTGGAGACAAATTAGTGACTGGCTTGTTGCCCTATGGGCAAAATGAGCACCTGGTCTTCACCCGGGACGATGGAGTATACACCAGTGCCGGCGAAAGGCTGGAGTTCTGGCATGGAATCCGAACCCGTACCATCAATGCTGCGCTCCGGCTACGGAACGGAAGCATCGCAATCGCTACGCAACTGGATGGACTGCACCTCCTGGATCCAAATGGAACCGAGTTGCTCAAACTCAACCGGGAAAATGGGCTGAACAACAATTCCATCATTTCGTTTTTTGAGGATTTATCGGGCAACCTTTGGTTGGGGCATAACAATGGCCTGAGTCTGGTTCAGCTTAGCCTTCCTTTTAGTAAAATTGACCAGTTTTCCGGGCTGAGCGGCACGGGATACCATGCGCTAATGGATCGGGGCACCGTTTATTTCGGTACCAACAACGGGGTATTCTTGGCGGAAACGGGGAAGGATACCCGTATCAAACGGGTTTCCAATTCCACCGGGCAGGTGTATCAAATAAAGCGCATCAAGGGAAAGATCCTCGTGGCCCACAATGACGGGGCCTTTGTCTTGAACGAGGGTGCTGCGGAACGGATCGAAGGTCCTGAAGGAATTTGGAATTTTCAGCCTCTTAGGAACCGTCCCAACTTGCTACTGTCCGGAGGTTATTTCGGATTACACCTTTTTGAAATGAATGAGGATTCCATTCAGTACCTGAAAAAGATTACCGGATTCGATGAATCCAGCCGGATCATTGAGCAAGATGAACGTGGTAACATCTGGGTTGCACACGGTTACAAGGGCCTGTTTAAATTGCAATTGGATGAGGGGCTGGACGTTCTGCAAGTGGAATACTTTGGTTCGGATCAAGGTCTGCCCACCGATCTTCTCAACAATGTCTGGAAAATAAACAACCGGTTGGTGTTCACCACGGAAGCAGGGATATTTAGATTCGATGATGCGGCTAATTCCTTTGAAAGGGATCCGTTTTTTTCAAGTCATTTTGATACTCAGAGTTTAATCCATTTCATGGCAGAAGACCAAATGGGAAATATTTACTTTATCGGAGAAAAGGAAACCGGAGTACTGGAAAAGAAAGTTGACGGGAGCTATTCCAAACGCGTTCAGGTATTCAATCCCCTAATACCTCTGTTGAATGATGATTTACAGAATATTGCTCCCATTGGGGGTAACGAAGTTCTTTTTGCTGCCAATGAAGGGTTCGTTCGGTTTAGTCTGAATGACAACACCTTTTCACCGCCGGTTTTCCCGACGTTGATTCGGGCCGCCTACCTTACCGGGGTTTCCGATTCACTTATTTTTGGAGGAAATGCAAAAGAGTATGTGGCAAGGAATCCGATTGTCATTCCCTATCTCCAGGCCAATCTGCGCTTCGAGAATAGCAATCCAACGCCAAATAACGAGAAAGACTTACGGTACCAGTATTGGTTGGAGGGGTTTGAATCGAATTTTGGAGATTGGGTACCGCAGCGGGAAAAGGCCTATACCAATCTCAGGGAAGGGAACTACACCTTTCACGTCCGAAGTAAAAATCTGTTTGGGGTAATCAGTCCGGAGGCGACATTTTCCTTTCAGGTATTACCCCCCTGGTACCGAAGCCGGGTGGCTTATCTGACGTATTTTTTCTTATCGGCGCTGTTTGCCTTCGTCCTCTACCGGACGACCGAAAAAAGATTTCAAAAGAAGACACAGGAGTTAACAACAGCTTCCCGGGAAGCCATCGAGGCAAAGGAATCCGAGTTGAAGGTAAGCCGAAAGGAAGTAGAACGCCTGAAAACCGAGAGCCTGAAAACAGGAAATCAAAATCAGGGACAAGGAGCTAGCCGCTGCTACCATGCACCTTTTAAACAAGAATGGATTTATCGATCAGATGCGAAACAACCTGAGTGCCATTACCAAAAAGAGCAAAAACCAGGAGGTGAAGGCTGAAATTCAGCGAGTGATCAAAACCATCGAAAAAAACATTGCCGAAGACAGGGACTGGGAGCAGTTTGAAATCCACTTTGATCAGGTACACGGTGATTTTATGAGTCGATTTAAAAAGACCTACAGTAACCTAAGTCCACAAGAGATTAAATTGAGCGCCTACCTCCGCATGAACCTTTCGACCAAAGAAATTGCCTACCTGATGAACATTTCGGTTCGGGGCGTAGAAATCGCCCGTTACCGACTCCGCAAAAAGCTGAATATGGAGCGAAGCGATAACCTGCAAGAATACATTCTCAAATTTTAGGCTGGCAAGGACAGGGCCTTGCGATGTACGCCGAAGGACAAAATCAGCTCTCTGTTTTTTAGCAGCTCTTCCATTATCCGAGCTGAATGTTACCGATTCGCGACCGGCAGGGCGAGTACCGTCAGCTACCGCTATTTCCTGTCTTCCGGGGATGGAAATCAGGGCGACGCGTACCTCTGGCGAGGGCTCCTTCGTCAGGAAAAAGAAGCCTGGCGTTGGCAAGGAGGCCCTGCAAGGACATCCACCCGACCGATCGGATCCACATTTCGGACCGGAACGTTCCCCGAAACCTCGGGTTCACTGCTTTTTTCATCGGTATACGCAAGCGTTCGTCGCCTTAGGCTCCCTTACTTAATGCTTCCAAACGGATCACCGGGGGAGAACATCCACAATGATTCGCTTGTAACGGGTAAGGGCAGGAATGCCTTCGTCCCTTACTTCCAAAATTAGGTGCAGGGCGCCTGTTCTACCCGGCTGCGGAACTACAAAGTGCGCATTGGCCTGGTCTGCATTGACGATGGTTAGCGGCGTGGCCGTGCGTCCATTGGAAAGGGTGAATTCTCCGGGCTCTCCATAGAGGTACCAATGAAACTGCAGATTATCTCCATCCGGGTCAAAGCTTTCGGTCGCATTCAGGTCGATCCGATCGCCGACCTTTGCCTGTAGGCGTTCCTCCATGCCCAACCGGGGAACCGGTGGATGATTGGCTTCCGAATAGCTCTTGATGGTCCAATCCATTCTGGCAGAAAAATCGTTTTGAAATGCCTTCCTCCAGCGAAAGATGGTGGCTTTATTGCTGGTATGCCAGGCACCGTCTGCGCCCAGGACTTCATCCATGGCATCGGTCCAGAGCGGGCGGGTCTCGGGTTCGGAAAACCAGGCCTCCGTCCGGGGCCGATAATACTCGTACCGTCCTCCCCAGCTGCCCCAATCGGGATGCTCCGGATTGCCCAGACCATTTGGAATCAGGTACAGGAAACTCGGCGAATCTCCTTCCATCAAATATTCGGTAATGGGGTATTCGGCGCCCAGGGGTCCCTTGCTTCGAATGTGTTCGTCTAGCCAGGGATTGTCTACGATTTCAAAGTCTCCCCCAGCAAATCTGCCATGAAATTTGTCTCCGCTGATGCCGGACCAGGTACCAAAATGATAGGCTCCCAGGCTGTGTACACCAGGGCTGACGATGTAAAACAACGCTGGAAAGTTTTTCCTTAGCCAGGGACCACTGTCGTCCTGATCGGAAATCGCATACACGCGTAGCTTGGCGACGAAGCGATGGAGGGCGTCAGAAGAACGGGTCTGCCGCACCTTCCAAAGGGCCTGCGCCAGGCAATTGGAGCCACCCCAGACAAGTACCCAGAGGGGTCGCGGATCGGGCTGGTCCACGGTTTGGATAATCCAATCGGAGCCCGGGGAATCCATTCCCGGCCCGACCGCTTCCATGCCGTAGCTGGCTTTGCCCTCTTTTACCAACGACCGCAAATAGGCAGCCTCCGGGTAACCCTTCTCGTGCTGTTCGAGGTTATCCCGAACGTCATCATAGGCATCCAAAATCTCCAGGATGCGCCAGGCGGCCGTTTTATCCGGCTGGTGCCGTGAAGTGGTGGCTACAAGACCTGCCACATCCCATTGATTGGCATAGGTCAAAAATCGAACCAGTGACTGCGCATCGTCGGGTTCATTTTCAATGTCGGTAAGCACAAGCACTCGGTTTTTTTCCAGCGTTTCCTGGGCGGTTAGAGTGCCAGTAAGCAGTAGGAAGACATTGGTCAGGAAATAGATCGAAAGTGTTTTCATTTCGACAATTTATTAAATTTTCCCCAATGCCGGGTACTGCCTTTGTTTTGCTTTTTTTTACATTTGACTAACCTGCGGCAAATAACCGTGGGAACGACGTTTGTAACGACCTAAAATAAACCGCTGTATGCCTTTTGTTTTTCGAATACCGGGGTTAGTGCTCAGCTTGTTCTGTTTGTATTTTGTTTCGCCCTTACCTGCCCAAGAAGTAAAGCACCGGGTTTTGGTAAGTACAGATGTGGGAGGGACAGACCCAGACGATTTTCAGTCACTGATTCACTTGTTTATGTATGCTGATCGGGTGTCCATCGAAGGTCTGGTTTCATCTCCTTTTGGCGGGGGGCGAAAATCAGCAATTCTGGAAATAATCGATCTGTATGAGGAAGACTTTCCCCGGCTCGCTTCAAGGTCGGAGCATTTCCCTTCGCCGGGCTACCTGCGTGACGTGTCCAAACAGGGCGCACTGAGCAGTGCACCGTATGCGGGCCATGCCCGGTCTACCGAAGGCTCGGACTGGATTATCCGCTGTGCCCGGAGGGAAAGCGAGCGACCCCTGTGGGTATTGGTTTGGGGCGGCCTGGAAGACCTGGCGCAGGCACTGCACGATGCTCCCGATATAAAAGACAAGATTCGTATCTACTGGATTGGTGGCCCCAACAAAAAGTGGAGCGTCAACAGCTATGCATACATTGCGCAAAACCATTCGGACTTGTGGATGATTGAAGCGAACGCTACGTATCGGGGCTGGTTCATGGATTCGGAATCTCCAGATCATCTAAAAGGAGAGGCCTATTATGCCGGTTATATCCAGGGGAAGGGTGCAATGGGCGAGGCATTTAAGGACTACTACGGGGGTCGAATCAAAATGGGAGACACACCATCTCTGGCCTACCTGCTTCATGGAAATCCAGAGGAACCGGAGGGTGAAAGTTGGGGCGGAAGTTTCGTACGGATAACCCGTAGTGCCCGACATATTTTTGATGGAGCGAGTCAGCAAATGGATACCTTGCCGGCCTATGCTACCCTGGAATGGCAGTTTGAAGGAACAAGGCGAGCGGCACCAGCCGATAGTATTTGCTTTCGGATGAAAATCGAAGATCAGGTTTGGCCGGGCTATTACTTGGGTCAGGGGAGATACGGTATTCGGTATTCCCCCAAGCGAGCCGAAACTGGTAGTTACGAAACAGAAAGTGGGTTTCCCGAGCTACATGGATTGCGAGGTGGCTACACAAGTACCAATCCCTGGCCGGGCAAGGCCTCCGCTACCGATATTCCGCTGGGTGCCCATTGGTACAGTGACCGCCCGGATCCGGCGTTGTTTATTGAAGACCAGCAAGGGGCGCAGACCATTGCCAAATTCCGGGAGGAGTTTTTACTCGACTGGGCCAAAAGGTGGGAATGGCTAGCGGAGTAGACAAAGCAGCCCGGCGGTATGTTAGACTGGCCAGGGATCCGTATACGGCAGGGCAGAATGGGGCAGGGCCGATCGATCCAGACAATCCCTCAACTCCCTGCTGATTGCTTCCCGATCCAAATCCTGGCCGATGATCACCAGTTCGTTCATTCGGTCGCCCCAGGTGGCATCCCATTTTTTCTCGATTTCGCCGCGATTTTCCAGGAACTGCGGATGGAGCAGTCGCTCCTGCGGGGAGGAGGCGGCCCACCAGCGACCGTAAACCTCTGCCTTTAAAGAGCCTCCGGCCTGGCTCCAGATAAGGGCTTGATCGGGTCGTGAAGCCAGCCAAAAAAGGCCTTTGCTACGGATGATTCCAGCAGGCCAAGCCTGATTGACATACTGCCAGAAGCGTTCCGGATGAAAGGGCCTGGGATCCCGAAATACAAAGGAACTGATGCCGTATTCTTCCGATTCCGGGAGGTGTTCGTTGTTTAGCTCTTTGATCCATCCGGCGGCCTGCTCCGCCCGGTCGTAGTCAAATAGTTTGGTGTGAAGAATCTCTTTCGGGTCCACCTGCCCGTAGGTGCTACGTATGATTCGGGCTTCCGGGTTGAGTTTACTCAGGATGCCTTCCAACAGCCCCAATCGCTCCTCAGACACCAGGTCTGTTTTGTTGAGCAGGATCACGTTCGCAAATTCAATTTGATCGGTCAACAGGTTAACGATCGAACGCTGATCGTGTGGATCGTCTGTCATGGCCCGGTCCACAAGGGTATCCGCAGTCCCAAAATCAGCGAAGAAATTGAAGGCATCCACTACCGTGACCAGGGTGTCCAGTTGGCTAAATTTACTCAAATCAAGTAGTTCTTCACCGGAGGCGAAGGAAAAGGTCTGGGCTACCGGTATGGGTTCGGATATTCCGGTGCTTTCGATGAGTAGGTAATCGAATTTATTTTGCTTTGCCAGCTTTTCTACTTCCAGCATCAGATCTTCCCGCAATGTGCAGCAAATGCATCCGTTGCTCATTTCAACTAATTTCTCCTCGGTGCGTGATAGGCTGATTTCATTCCTTATCAGTTGGCCGTCTACATTGATTTCGCTCATATCGTTGACAATCAGGGCCACCTTTAGGCCCTGTCGGTTATGCAGCAGGTGCCTGAGTACGGTGGTTTTTCCTGCGCCAAGAAATCCGCTGAGCACCGTCACGGGTAGTTTTTTAATGTTTTTCATCGTTTGACAGATTTTTTGAAGGGCTTGCATGCCGTAGCCGATTGCCGGATAAGCTTCCAGTTGACTAGATGGGCCAGGGCAATGCTACCTCCGCCAAGCGTGACAAGTAGCGTCTCTGCCCAGGTACCGTGGAGGAGATGGCCTATTGTGAGGAGAAGAAATCCACCACTGACTAGCAGAAAGGGCAACGTTCGTTGGTGGTGCCTGCGGTAGCCCTTCACGAGGGCAAAGCTGGCAATGAAGAAGCTCAGAAAAATAATGAGGGTTTCGATCGCCGGATGGTCAAGGAATTGAAGGCCCGTTAGGGGAGCAAGGCTCAACAGGAAGGGGAGGGCTGCACAATGGATGGCACAAAGCAGCGAGGTGCTAAAACCGACAAAATCCAAATGGAACCCTATAAAATGACTTTTCATGGCGGTGCTTCTCTACAGGCAACAGAAGTGCAAAACTACGGTTTTTTATTTATAATGCAACAGAGTTGCGTTTATAGATTTGATAGAGGTACCTGTGCTGCGTAAACGTACGAACGCATGGATTGGGCTGTGCCTGTAGCGGACGAGCCGCAGTATTTTGCTTGGATGTATCCGGTGGCTTTACCGGATCCAGGCAAAAAGAAAGGGGAAGGCGCGGAGCGTAAGAAAACGTGTTGATTTCCTGCGATTCCGGAGGAGGGTGTTATTTCAGGTAAAGAATATTGGCTACCGGTCGTTCTCCCTCCGGATCAAATGCCCCGTTATCGGAAGGGTGATTGACCAGTCCGGTTTTGGTTTTGCTGTTGACATACAGGCTGCTACTTCCCCCACCATCCAGGTTCATGGCATCCCGTGCGCCCAGCCAGCGCAATACCTTTGCCAATTCTTCTAATCGCATTCCCTGTGCGCGTGCATTTCTACCGTCCACTACCAGCAGCAAGAGTTTCCCTTCTTTGGTCAGGGCCAGTGCGCTGCGGGGATGGCGATTTTTGTTGAATGCGTTTTGTTCCAGGTTGGTCGCTTTCCCTTGTTGGAGCAAGAGCGGGCCCGAAAGCAACACATTTGGAAAAGCGCTGTTTTCGTAATCAACCCCTTCGGTAGGGAGGATGGCGATGGTTTTTTTTGAAAGCATTAGCAGGGCATTCCCCCGGTCGGTTTTTACCCGGGTGTTGTTGATGACAGTTCCCTTCACCTTGATGTAGTCGACGGATCCTCCGTTTTTCATATCGAAAAAGCCCCCGTTGATTGCAACGATGGCCTGATTTTCAGCAGCGAATTGGCTGGTTTTTTTCAGTAGGCTGGAATCTGCTGCGAGCCCCAGTTTTTTGCCGTGCTTTTTGAGATCAATTTCGACAAAATTGATCTCCTGCTGGCTTTGAAAGAGGTCTTCGAAATGGCCTTTTTTCCATACCACCCCCCGTTTGATGGGTGTGGCCTTCCATTCCTTTGTGACAATGGCGATGGAGTCCGCGAGTTGGGCAAACAATACGGAAGGAATAAAAAGCAGCAGCCAAAGCAGCGCATGGGTGGTCGAATGCCTCATTTCATTTTTTGAGGGAAAGATAGGTGTTTTGGCTCGTATATGTATCATTTTCTGGCGCAGGGTTAATTAAGGCGGGCCTATCGGGCTGGTCGGTCAACATTTGTTAATGTTAGTTGCAGCTTTAGTGCGAGAAGTTGTGATTATTTGTCATAGCTGCTTTATGTTTATCGACAAGCCTAATCAAAGATTTCTGATTTGTAAAGCCCTATTTTTTTCAAAAATGCATTTCTGAAGGCAACCGTACTGAGTAAGTTTTCACTTACCTCTTTCGGAATTTGGTCTTCGGAAGGTACATACTCCGGTTTATTTGTGACTATATTGAAAAGCTGCGCCTTATAATCTTCTTCAATTTCTTCGTAAACATTTCCATCAAAATCGTCAAAACCATCTAAGGCGGAATCCCTCCTATACTCCACGACGAATGTTGTAATCTTGTACTTGGCATTATTGTCGTGATGGATTCTATCGTAAGCCATCATGTTATGTAGTTTAGGTTTCCATCCGAGCTTATATGTCTCTTTAAACAGAATCTGTTTGGTAAAGCCTAAGATGAATTTTTGATACACTTCAATGTTTCTCGGGTCGGTGTGTCCATACTTGTTTAAAAACGCTTGCTCAAATTCTGGGTAAACCAGGTTGCCCAAAAGAACCATTTCAAAAGATGTAATGACATCAGGGTTTACGTACCGTGGTTTATTTAAAACAGGCGTATAAACGGTCAAGTACATTAAGAACCGTTTACAAGTATTACCTCGCTTTTGTTGTTCAAGTACACCTTTGTATGTCTGAAATGCATCTGAATACCTTTTTTCCGAGTTTGGAAAAAAGTTGCCGTAGATATCAAGGTTAATCACATCAAACGGAAATTTCGCCAGCAGCCCCTTCTTTAGTTCAATTAGTCTGAGTTTTTCTCTCTCGTCTTCCGTTTCCGGCTCATCAAAAGGGTCATCAATATTTCCTATTTGTTCGGTTTCATCTTGCAAAATGATCTGCTTGAAATCTCCAAAAAAGCCTTGCTCGGAACTTCCAATCATTTTTTGAATGATCGAGAAGGATTCTTCATCGTTTTCACAGAAGTAAACGTTTTCCAACCTGTTGGTTTTTTCATTTCGATACAGGTATTTGAGATATTCAAAAAGAAACACATCTATTGCTTGGGCGGCACAAAAGGTTAAGTATTTGCAATTGTTATCTCTGCGTCCCTTTTTAATTTCAGCATCAACGAAGTTCAAAATGGATTTAAAAGGCTTTATCCACCCGTAATAGCGGACATAGTGCTTTACGACATCAGTGTTATAATTGAGATTCTTACTCATATCTGCTAGCCGAGAATGATTGAGGTTAGTTTTTTGATCCCATCGCTGACATCGCTATTGTCTCCCAATGAATGTCTGAACACTTCTATAAACTCCAAAATGTTGGTGGAGAAAAAATCCCTACGCTTTTTGAATGTGGCTAGAAGAATGTCGTTGGGGAACGAAATAGTCTGTTCATCCAAGTCCACGATTAACTCCTGACCATTTTCACGAAACTCTACATCAAATTCCGAGTACTCATTAAATAAAACTTCTAGTTCTTCCTGCATTTCCAATACCCTTGACTCCGCATCACGGATTCGCTTTTCCTTGTTCCGTTTCCTTTGCAGGCTGGAAACGGTAGGAAACACCTTTGAACTAAGAAATCTATGAATCTGCTGCTTTAGAATGAAATAGTGTTCATCATTCTCATTGAAGCTATCCCTATCTATGTTCAAAGCAGATTCAAGCCCTTCATGAACGTAAATTTCACCAGAAATCCAGTTATCTCTTGGAGATTCGATTTTGTCATACTTGATGAAAGTGGCATCATACAAACCAATTCCAACGTTCTTGATCCGAATTTGAAGTCCCTTCAAATCCCGAGGTTTTATTGCGCACTCCTGGGAGAAGAAGTAGGCTTGAAATTTCAAGGGCCTTTTTCGTACTATATTATCATATTCAAAATAGAAGAACTGACACTGTTGTAGGTGGCTATGTCGCCAAATGGGGTACGGTAATTTAATTCCTCGATATAGTCTTATATCATCAAATATTACCGTGAAGTCAAATGCTTTTAACTCTGCTTGTTTCGCTTTGATAAAACTTAGTCCATGTTTATGTAGTCCTGCATTTTCGAAAGGATAAACAGTAATATGATCTTTTATTTCCTCTCTTAGTGGCGTGTCGTTAAAGTATGGCAACGGAGCAAGCTGGCATAACTCCCAGATAAGCTCATAGTATGGACCAAGCTCTTTTATTGCCCGGTAATCATTTATATAGAAGTAGTCGAGCAGAGTTGAGAAATTAAGTGGGGTATCATTTTTTGGAGCCTGCAAAATTGCTTTACTTTCTCTAAATCTTTTTGCGTAAGACTGACGTAAATCTTTTGTGAAAATCAAGACGCCTTTCTTTTTACTATCGTATTCGTATCGTTCTTCTAACTCCCATGTTCCTATTTCATAGTTCTTTTGTTTATCCCCTGGTTCAAGCGATTTTTTCTTTGCAACCTTATCCACATCTGTTCTAAAAACCATACGACCTTTAAAACCAGTTTTCGACTCTTCATGATGGCTAATTATTGTGAAACTGCGACATATTTGAGCAATAGCAAGTATTCCGATTCCTAATTTTCCAATTGTTGGTCTGTCGCCTGCATTTATCTGAGAAATTGTGGATTTAGGACTGTCGCCAATTCCTCCTTGAACGATTCGGAGGAACTCACCCTCAGTCATACCGACACCATCATCCTGGCATGTTAGAATATCAAAAGTGGGATAGTTAGTATTGATCACCACCTTTGTGGCTTTTGCATCAAAGGCATTGCTGATTAATTCCTTGATAGAACTACCTTCTGTTCTATAGATACCTTCGCTTATGTGAAGCAAGGTTTTCTTTGACACTTCTATTTCGCCTTGGTTTATCGCCATGACCTAACTATCCTTAAACTGTTTCAACTCAAACAATCTTCCTACATCAAATTCTTTGATATTGGAAATGGCTTGTCCTTTTTCAATTTTTTCCATGCTTCGGGCGACCTTACGGCCTTCTGCATCCCCTAAGCCGAGGAATTTATTGATCATCTTGATATTTCCCTTGTTCTTGATGTCAAGCAAAAATGCGATTTCGCACATGCTCGAAAAATCAAAACTTGGTTGGTTGAATTCCTCAATTCCCTGTGAAAGCAGTACCACCGAAACACCTTTCGACCGTATCTCTCGCAGTATTTTTTCAAGAAGGTCTTGCGACTTCTTTTCCTTAAAAATCACATGTGCTTCGTCAATCAGCAAGACATAGCGCATACCCTTGGAATCATTTTCTACCGGGGTATTTTCCATGTTCATAAAGGTGTTGTAGATGTAATTGATGATGAGGAAAATGGAAGTAAAGCGCACAGAATTTGGCAAGTCTCCCGAAAGGGATAGATAGTAATTCTGGTTCAGGAAACTACCTTTAGGTTTCTTATCAAAGACCTCTAATTCGCTCAAACCTTCCATCACCTCGGTCAACGTATCTCGTTTATCACCATAAAGTTCTAAGAGCTTATCATTCACATCTTTAACAGTAGGGTACTCACCACTTTTCTTCTCTAAGAATGCCTCTTTTGTAGCGTCTTTCAGGCTTTGTTCTTGCTTCTTGCCAATGTTGGCATACTTTGCAATGATATCGACAAACTTGTTGATCCCCATCAACTTATTCTTATCGTTAACATTGTCGATGAACGTCAGCGGGTTTAAAGGGAAAGGAGTTTGCGGTGCATCGATAAACTTGGCCTTGGTACGTTTGAAAAAGGGCTCATAGAAAACCAAGTCATCATCTTTCAACCCTTTAAAGTCGAGATAGATAAAGTTAACTTGACCATTTGAAGCTTGAGTAAACTGGAACAATAGTTCCAGGGCAAATTGGGTTTTACCGGTTCCGGAATTTCCGGCAACTGCCACATGGCAATTATTGTAGTTCTCTGTGTTGTTCAGGTTCAGGAAAATCGGTGAGCCATCTTCCTTAATCTCTTTTCCAATTTCAATTTTTAGCGGAGAAGCAAAGTACCCCTTTTGAATTTTCTGGCTCAGGTTCTTTACCGCGTCTAGGCTTACTTCAACATCTTCCAGGCTAGCGATACCGTTTTCTAAATGGTCGGTAAGAAAATCGAAGATGGTGTATTTAGGGTTGCTTTCAAAAAGCTGATTAATCGCTTCTAAACCGTGATCAATGTGTAGTTTGATGTATCTTGGGATATTGTCATTCGTTTTATGCACTTCGTAGTGCTGGCAAATGAGGGCTACAAAGTAGTCCTTGTACTTGGCATCAAAAAGAATATGCTCTTTGTATTCTTTCCCCCTGAATCGTACAGCTTGAATTCGCCACTTGTAAATTTACGTCCTGTTTGTAAAGAGTACCCTAAAGCAATACGGGCAATCACATTCTCTGTAGCTCCACCCAAAATTTTCCTCGAAAGCTTCTGGACAACCTCTTTATTGGCTTTAGATGTATGTATATTAATTTGATGCCACATAGAGCTCATCATATTTTTGGATAAGTAAATCTGGTTCAACTTCAAGGAAGGTTGAACTATCATTGCTCAGATTGTCAATAAGGAAACTTCGGCTTACACGCTTTTTCAAAAGTTCATACTCACCTTGAGTCAGCTCTTTATGTATCAAAGGAAATAACACCACCTGATTTGAAACTGAGGGATAAAAATGCTGGATAATGTTCTTCGCATGCTCCTGGTCAAATTTCTGCATGGGGCTGTCGATGAATACGGGAAATTCAATATTCGACTCATCGACCAAGGCACTTAATAGAGCGGAGGAATACATTTGGCGCTCACCCATCGATAATGAGCCTTTATCTACCTTTTGCTCTTTGTTACCTACTTTAGTGAAGAGTGTGATTTCTACATCCTCTCCAGAAACACTAATGTTAACCTCAACCCGATAAATAAAATCTTTCTTATGCATCAGCGTATTCAACCCTTTCTTAATCTTTTCTTCGAGTGATTTCTTTTTGGCCTCCTTGAACTGTGAAATAAACTTTTTGAGATCTCTGATTTCTTCTTCTATGATCTCATTTTTGGCCTTGTTATCGTCTGAGAACATCCAATTTCTTCCGCAACTCTTCTTGCCGTTGCCTGTGTGTTTTTAAGTCGGCTTTCAGTGAACCGAGTGACTGATTTAGCCTGTCAATATCCCCTTCAGTCTCACTGATCAGATTATCCAACACCTCTTTCCTTTTTCGTTGGCTCGCAATGTAAGTATCAGCAGCATTTTTCTCTGCATCCCGTAATTTTCTTCTTATGCCTTCTATCTCTGATTTTGTTGCCGCGTACTGCTGATTGATTTTCTTAAAATCTCCTTTAAATGAATGTTGAAGGTTTTGAATGATTCCATTCAACTCATTGGTTTGAACTTCAGAAAAGTCATGTAGAGGCTCAAAGTCAGCCGGTAAGTCAGCTATATCGGCAAAAAAGTGTTTTTTAATTAACTCTCTTATCCGATCTTCATAAAAGCGCCTAATCTTGGTGTCAACAACAATGTTAGATTTATTTTTAACCTTTTCTAGATCATTTAAAAACTGATTCGCCTTATTCTCAACATCCGCTTCTTTGTATTCATTTTGCGCACGTATGCGTTCGTCCGCTACCTGTTTTGAAATTTCAATCATAGTCTCGCCAGCTAGGCCAAATGGGATTAGGTCAAACAATTGTTTCAACTCATTTTGTAAGTCTCCAATCCTTTTATCGAGCGCCTCTTCTTGGTCTTTGAGTTCATTGACTTGGTCAACTGACATGTAGTTTCCTTCACGAATTAATGTTCGTTGAATTTGATCTGATTCGTGCTTATACTCTGCTTTTAGATGGGCCTTTTTGTCAATTTCCAGGTTGACTTCCTCAATGTCGATCTCTACTTGTTCTATCTCAGCTTCAACTTTTATAAATGCTTTCCTCTCTGCTGGTTGTGCTGCTTTTTTGCGGTAATCATCTTGTATGTTTATCAATTGCTCTTTCAGTTCTTCATATTTATGAATACCCAGTACCTGGGAATATGCGGTGCCTAACGCTTTACGTTGCTCAGAAGAGTTTACTTCGGCGAGCGAAACTATTTTCTCGGCATCAAAAAAGAAGAATTTGGCAATTTCTAGGGGTAAAATAAACTCGCGAATGAAAACTTCTCCACCATCCTGATTGTTCACTGACAAATCTTGAATGATCTGATTTGGATGGCCATCTATGAGTATTTCAAGTTCATCTTTTGTACCTGTCTTAATATCAAAAGAGCGATTAATACTTACCTCATTGCAGGTGATGTCCGGAATTTTAACGTCAGTAAAAGTAACCGAAACAGAAAATTTGGTTTCTCCCCCGGCTTCCGCCAATCGGTTCAGACTGTTACCTATGTATTTACCGTAATTTCCTTTGTCCTCTATTTCCTTTTTGTAAAGCTCATCTACCTTTTCCATTTGGCGGCCATATAAGCACCATACCAGTGACATCAAAAAAGTGGTTTTCCCAAAGCCGTTCTTCCCGCTAATAACAATAATGTTACGGTTTTCTGTTGGTAAGAGCTCCACCCGGTTTCGGCCCTTATAGATTCTAAAGTTGTTCAGTTCAATTTCCTTAATGAACATAAAGCCCTATTCTTTTTTAATGTACTCCTCAATACGCCTTTCTAGGTCCTCTTTTAACCCCCTCTTCCGAGTCAAGAGTGCTTTGTTTTTAAGAAGCGATAAGTGGTCTTGTATTAATTCGAACCTTTTGTCCTTTTGACATACTTTTTTGAGGAGTTCCTCTTCCTTCCGGAAATTTTCATCGTGATTTTTCATATCCAATTCTTTGCGATACACAGCATTGTAAATTGTCGAAACCTTCTGGTCGAATATAAAATCTCGGTACCAAATCACCTGGATAGCCACCAATTCCTGATTAGTAATTAATTCGAGCTCCGGGAAAGTTTGCTGTATTTCTAATTGAGTTTCTAGAAGCCGTTTGAGGAGGCTGGCCCTGTATTCTGGCTCATAAGTTCCTTTTCCCTTTTCTACTTTTTGGCCATTTCGCCTTTCATCCATCCGGTTTTTGACCATGTTGCGTTCTTCAACTATGGCGTTTCGGTATTTTAGCAATGGCGCCAGCCATGTCATTCCATTATCTATCAAGGCCGACATTGATTTATCCTCTTTTACCACGGTGCAAACCCAACAACCAAAGCGGCTTTGACCACATGATGAATGATTTTTATTCGTCACCATTGTCGGGCATTCGTAATCATCAGCACTGGCATCGGCATAAATCTGGAACAATTCGTCGTTATCCGAACCCCAGGGGGAGGGCATAGCCTTGATCACATACCATACTTCTTCAAGCATCATGTGCTTGATAGGAGCATATACAAACGTGTTTTGGTGATTCGGGTGTTTGGTGAGCCGTTTTCCACGCACGGCATGTTTCTTTATGGACCTGGCCCGGCTTACACTTTCATCGCTTCTGGTTCCGATCAGTATAATGGCCTCTCCGGTAATGTCTAACTGTTCTAAAATGAACCGCGAAGTAGGCTTCACCTTCAATCGCTCGGTACACCATCGGAATGAATTGTTTGGAGCAGGGTAGCCACGCCCGATCAAGTTGACCCAAAAGGAATCTTCAAGTCTTGGTGTCGTTTTTTTGACATAGATTGGCATATCTTGGTCACGTGCGGCCTCTTCTATTTTACTCAATACCTTATTTACATAATTTGTTATGATTGGATTCTCAACCATCGTATCATTGCAAACCACATAAATGTCTCTTCTAACAATTCCTGAAAATTCTTTTATTTTTTCGATTGCCTTCCAAACCAATTGCAGCAATACGGTCGAATCCTTTCCTCCGCTAAAACCAATAATCCAAGGTCTGTTCGTATCATCAGCGTATAAATACTGATCGATAATTTCATCTATGATATAGTCAATTTTTCTTGACATTAATGCTTGATTAAATATTTAGCAGCCAGTGATTTAAACTTCAAAATCATCGACTCAATCCCTTTAACTCTTGCTGGCGATAAGTACAGCGCCAGTCCTGTTTCTTTGTGAAAATTTATATCCGCGGTTACAACCTCTTCAGGCGCATGGCCCGAAAGAACCTTTACCAGTAAAGCCGCAATTGCTTTGGGAATAGGAGCCTCCCCATCACTTCTGTACCAGACTCGATCATCTTGAAACTCGCTCAACAGCCATACGCGTGATTGGCAACCTTTAACCAAATTATGATCTGATTTTTCAATCTCGTCCAAAGGTTTTACTCCGCTGCCAAACTCTAAAAGGTATTCATATTTATCTTCCCAATCTTCAAATAATTGAAAGTTCTCTATTATTTCCGTTTGAATGGTTACAATATCATTCATAACAACTATTTCCTAATTCACTTTTTCCGTTGCTTTTATTTATTTCCCTAGTTACTAATTTTCCAGTTCAACACCAACAAAAATTTTCTTGAGTACATCACCTTTGTCAACATCTATGGCCACTGAAGTTCGATTAAGCTCTTTGGCCTTGAGCTGTATAGATTCTTTTAGTTGCAATCCTTTTGGACGCGATGTACTGATTCCGGGAGGCCTGGAAAAATCAGCTTTATTTGGAGTTTTCCTAGCTAGATATATCACTGAGGGAGTCATTTCCACGGTATTTTTAGAATTTAGGTAAGCTGAGAGAAAATGTGAAAAATATTGATGGTTCTTTGGGAATGTACCAGACTATGTTTGTTAAGATCTAGCAGCCTTAACGATCCTACTGGTTGTTAATATATCGAAAATAATTCTTTAAAACCAACATTTTTGATACGGTGTTCCTAGGTGGATTTAGTGCAGATCGTATGAAAGTAATTGGACTGATTCGGATGAAAATCCCGAAGTTCCGTGAAAAATAGTTTCGAATCGCCTTCTATTGGACACTAAAGTACTTCTGGGTTTCTGGGCTGGATTTTCTACGTTTTTTGAAAAAAAAGAGATAAAAAAAACCTGCCGGAAAAGGGCAGGTTTTTTAGGCGTTGTGTCGGGGTGGCAGGATTCGAACCTGCGACCTCCTCGTCCCAAACGAGGCGCGATAACCGGGCTACGCTACACCCCGTGCTTGTGCGACCAAAGCGATGACAAAAGTAATTCTTTTTTTGGCAATTCAAAAATGATAAAAATAAATTATCGGATAATTTAGCCGGTTAAGGCCCCGCTTTCCCGGACTTGCGGTTGGCGGGGATTATACTTCTGGAAAAACATTGCTTTTGAATATTTTGATCGCGATGGAAAGCAGAATAATGCCAAAAATCCGTCGCAATACATCCAGTCCGGTTTGCCCTAATTTTCGCTCCAGCCAATTGGTACTTTTGAGGACCAGGTAGATAATAACCAGGTTTAGGACAATGCCCACCGCAAGATTGGCCTGGGAATATTCGGATTTAAGTGTAAGGATGGTGGTCAGGGTTCCTGCACCTGCGATCAGGGGAAAGGCGATAGGTACGATGGACGTACTGGTGGCGCTCGCTGCCGGATCGGGTTTGAAAATCTCGATGCCCAGGATCATTTCTGCTCCCAGGGCAAAGATGATCAATGCCCCGGCGATCGCAAAGTCTTCCACTCCAATGCCGAATAGTTCCAGGATGGACCGGCCCAGTATCAGGAAGAGTACCATCAAAACACCGGCAGCAATGGTCGCCTTGCCGCTTTGGATGTGTCCTACTTTTTTGCGGAGATTGATGACAATGGGGATGGAGCCCAGAATATCAATTACCGAGAAGAGGATCAACGTGATCGAAAGTATTTCCCTAAAATCAAACATGTCGCCATGGTATCAATACGCTTCCAGAAAGTGGATCAATTTGTTGAATTCCCCGTCGGTAATGGCCGGGAAGTTGGCGATCCGAAAACTGGTCGGCTTTAGCGGTCCGTAACCACTGCCCATTTGCATGCCCTGTGCCTCTGCTGCTTTTTTGATGGATTGGATAAAGCCTTCTTCTCCCCCTACTCCCAGCACGGTGCGGCTTCGGTTGCCGGCTTCAGTCACCAGGTATTCCAGTGCTGAGGAATTTTCCACAAGTTGTTCCAATTGCCTCATCCTGCTTTCGGTTTTTTCCTGCAGTACGCGAATGCCTGGCATGTCCCCTAACACGCGGTTTAGCAGGTAGATGCCCAACACATTTGGGGTGTAGTGCGTTTGGTAATTATCCGCATTTTCCAACATGAAATTCAGGCTGTTGTAGCGGCCGTATTCTCCTTTCTGCTTCGACTTTTCGATGGCTTTCGGAGATAGAATCAGGATGCCCAGGCCCGCAGGCAGCCCGAAGCATTTTTGTACGGAGGCAAACCACACGTCTGCCAGCCCAAAGTCCAGGTAGATCCCCCCCATGGAGGAGGTGGTATCCACGGTCAGCATCTTGTCTGGAAATTTCTTTCCAATGGCGGCCAGCGTGGCGTTTGACACCTGTGTGGCGTTTGATGTTTCGTTTTGGGTGATGGCGAGCACGTCAAATTCAGGGCCTACTGCCAGGTCTTCTACAGCAAAAGGCTCGTTTTTATCCAGGACCAATGACCCCGTTTTCGGAAGAATGTGGCGGGCAAAACCAAACCATTTTTTCCCAAAAGACCCGGTAAAAACATGAAAAGAAGCACTTTCTACCAGGGACTGGGTGATGATCTCCCAGTTTTCCGTTGCGCTGGAGGTAAACAATAGCCGGTAGTCGGCCGGAATTTCTAGTTTTTCCTTCATACGTTTTTCCGTATCCCGGTACAAATCCATGAAAACAGCACTGCGGTGGTTGGCACTAAGGATCCCATCCCGGTACGCATCCTGGAAATAGTCGGGTAGCTTATCGTATACTTTGGAAGGCCCCGGAGCAAATGTTAACATCATTGGTTGGAATTTTCTTTGGCTATAAAGTACTGTATTCCCAGGTCGTACCCCAATAGGCCCAGCCCGGCGATCATGCCCAGGCATTGGCTGGACAGAAAACTTTTGTGTCGAAACGTTTCCCGTTTGTAAATGTTTGAAATGTGAATTTCCAGTGCAGGGCTGGTTATGGCAGCCAGGGCATCCCCGATGGCAACGGAGGTGTGGGTATAGGCACCGGCATTGATCAAGATACCGTCCACCTCAAACCCCACCTCATGCAGGTAGTTCACCAGTTCCCCTTCCCCGTTGCTCTGAAAATAGGAAAGGTCCAGTTCCGGGTACTTCCGAACCAGGGTCTCAAAATATTCTTCAAACGAGCGGCTACCGTAAATTTCCGGTTCCCGTTTTCCCAACAAGTTTAGATTGGGTCCGTTTATGATCGCTATTTTCACGTTTTCTGGCGTTTATGAATGGTACTGAGAGAAGCGACAAAGGTAAACAATCGCCGGTAATTCGGGGATTTATTCCATCAGATTTTGGTGGTTAATGCGGAATACCAGGGAAAACAGTGTTTGTCCGGGTAGATCGCGGGCAAACCGGGCAGGAAGCAAGGGACTTACTCCTGGGATTTTTCGGTATGTAGGTTGACTGTTCTTAGGAGCTGCTTTTCAAATTCGACCGGAACCCCGTACCTTTGCCTGATGAGTTGGGAAAAGGAGATCAGCGGTTTTGGCTATTACCTTAAAATTGAGCGCTCCCTGAGCGAAAACTCCCTGCTGGCCTATCGTCAGGACGTAGAAAAATTAGCGGCGTTTATGACCTGCAATTTTCCTGAGCGAACGCCGCTGACCACGGAATTGCACCATTTGAGGCTATTTGTCAACTCCCTGGCCGACAGCTCAATTTCCGAGTTTTCCCAAGCCCGTATCGTATCGGGCGTGAAGGCATTTTACAAGTACCTGCTCTACGAGGACAAGCTTAAGGATAGCCCTGCTCTGCTGCTGGAGGCCCCCAAGCTTACCCGAACGCTGCCGGATACGCTGAGTTTTCCGGAAATTGAACGGATCCTGGATGCCGTTCCCCTGGGCACTCCGGGAGGGCACCGAAACCGGGCCATGCTGGAAATGCTGTATGGCAGCGGGCTACGGGTATCCGAATTGATCCACCTGAAAAAGAGTCATTACTTTGAGGACATCGGATTTTTGCGGGTGATGGGAAAAGGTAGTAAGGAAAGGTTGGTGCCCGTGGGAAAATCAGCGGCACGCTACCTTCGGATTTATTTGGAGGAAGTGCGCAACCAGGGGCCCATTGCAAAAGGGCACGAGGAGTACTTGTTTTTGAATAACCGTGGAAAAAAACTCTCCCGTGTAATGGTCTTTCTGATAATTAAAAAGACAGCCGCAAGTGCCGGAATCACCAAAAAAGTCAGTCCACATACCTTTCGGCACAGCTTTGCCACGCACCTGGTGGAAGGCGGCGCCGACCTTCGGGCAGTGCAGGAGATGCTTGGCCACGAGAGCATCACGACCACGGAAATCTATACCCATCTGGACAGGGATTACCTGCGGCAGGTGCTGAACGAGTTTTTGCCCGGCAATGGTGCCTAAGGCTTTTCCTCGTCTCGAATCCCGGGAAGATGACCCGGATTCAGGCATGTTTTTTGAGTGGGGCTAAATTCCAGGAACTAAAAGCAGCTATGGAAAGGAATTGTGCGACAAAGAAAAAGAGGATTTAATTTTTTTGGCTGGTGGCAGGGTTGATGACCCTGACTCCCCTGGCGATGGCTCAGGAAAAATTGAACAAACTCCTGAGGGAACGGGAAACCCTCCATCAGGAATGGCAGGCATCGGAAAGCAAGACGTCGGGCCTTTTTGGCAACCGAACGAAAAAAGACATGACTGCGACCAACCGCTGGATGGATCGTATCATCCGTAAGGACAACCAGATCATGCAAGAGCTGGAAATGCTGAAGGACATAGAAACCACGGAGATCAGCTACGAGAAAGAGGATTACAAGTACCTTGCCCAAAAAGCCGAGGCCGACATTGTCAAATTGAAGCGCGCATTGTCCGAAAAGGACGAAGCCATCCGGAAGGAAAAACAGGGAAAGCGAAGTTACGAATGGACCACTTTGTTGTTTTTCTTGAGTACCCTGGTGCTGGGATTTTTGTATTACCGTAAAAAAAGCTAGCGGTTTTGGACCAGAATTAGGCATAGAAGGGTATTGTTTTGGATTTTCTTTTTAAAATCAAAGGGGTTTTGATACTTTTATTTTTTTATAACCAACCCAACGATGAGCAAACTGATCATAAATAGCTTTGAAGATTTCCAACAGTACATTGGTGAGGAATTGGGGCAGTCGGATTTTCACCGGGTGAGCCAAGAACAGATCAATCTGTTTGCAGATGCCACCCTGGATCATCAGTGGATCCATACGGACCCGGAAAAAGCCAGGGCGGAAGGCGCTTTTGGAGGCACCATTGCCCACGGATACCTGACCCTTTCCCTGGTCCCTTTTCTCTGGAACCAGATCGTGCAGGTAAATAATCTCAAAATGATGGTCAATTATGGAATTGAGAACCTCCGATTTGCCAATCCGGTGAAGGTAAACGACGAAATTCGAATGACCGCCACCCTGGCGAATATCAGCGACCTCAGGGGAACGATAAAAACCGAAATGAAGGTAAAAATTGAGATCAAGGGCGAGCGAAAGCCTGCACTGGCTGCACACCTCATTTTTCTATACCATTTTCAGTAGGCGGGCCATTGCCGGCCTCGTGTCTGATAAAACAAAAACAGCATCCACCGGATGCTGTTTTTAGCGAATTCAAAAAACCTAATCTAAACTTATTCCAGTCGGTTTCTTTCCTCGGTACTGCCGCTTCGTTGGCTCACGTTGAATTGTTCTCCCTGGGAGAACTTCCAGCGAAGGGTAAACCGGATACTTTGCATGCTATTGTACTGTCTCACGTCGGTATCGATGCGGTCGAAATCAATGTTTCCTTTAAATTTCATCGTTCGGAAAATATCGGATCCATTCAGGGTCAGGCTCAATTTATCCTCGTAAAAGGTTTTGGTGATACCGGCATCCACCCAGCTCATGCCCTGGATGACCAACTGCCCGTCCCTAAAGGGGCTCCGGTACATTCCCACCATTTCCAGCTTAAAGCCTTTGGGAAGCAGCAGGTTGTGTTGGCTTCGGACCATGAATGAAAATTGTTTTTCGTCCAGCAATTCCTCACCCAGCTGCGATTGGAACGTATTGCCGTTGAGCTGCAGCATGTTGCTGGTGCTGTACCATTCGGCAAACTCTACGGGTACCACCGCCCTCAGGCTCAGGTGTTGGATGCGGTCGAGGTTTTGCATCTGTATGCTCGTTTTCCGGGTTTCCTCGTCTTGGACCATGATTTGGCCAAAGGCATTTTCGGTTTGAGAAAAAGAGAGGGAAAACTGGTACGCGTTTTTGAGGATGTGGTTCATCTCCAGGTTGTTCGCATATTGCGGTCGGAGCTTGGGGTTCCCTTCTTCTGTAGTAAGCGGGTCAATGTAAAAGACAAAAGGATTCAATTGCCGGTAGTACGGCCGGGTAATTCTACGATTCAGGTTATACACGATTTGGTAGTCTTCGGACACCTGATGCTGCAGGTAGGCACTGGGAAAGAGGTCCAGGTATTCCTGCGTATTGATCTCCGATCGAGTCACCGAATGGCCCTCTATGGCTGCATATTCTGCCCGAAGTCCTGCCTGAAAGCGTAGTTTTTCGCTAAGTGGCATCTTGTAAGAAGCGTAGGCAGCCAGAACGTTTTCACGATAGATGAAACGATTGCTGTTGGGGTCCGGTGCAAAGGGTCCTTCTTCCTCGCTTTTCGAAATATCCAACAGATTATCCGAGCGTACCCAACTTCCCTTTAATCCGGTTTCCAGTTCCTTTTCTGCTCCAAGGGGCTTGGTGAAGTCAACTTTTGCAGTAAAAATGGTATAGTCCATTTCGTTTGCCGTACGAATTCTGTCGGAACTCCCGGCGGAGCTGTTTTCATTCTGCCAATATTGGTTACTCAATAGGCTCAGGCTGCCGGCATCCATGTGGGTATAATCAATATCTGCAGAGATTTTTGTGCCAAGGGTATCGAGTTTGCCGGTATAGTGAAGGTTTCCAAACGTCCGGGTATTGTCCGATTCGGAATCGTTCAATGCGTTCAGGTAGTTGAGATTTGCATTGTCAGGATTGGTGATTGCCGTCAGCGAGTTTCCGTCTTCGGTACCTTTTTGTCCGGAAGCCTGTACGTTGACTCCCAGCGAATGCCTGTCGTTGATCTGGTACTCCGTCCCGGCGGAGAAGAACAGATTGTTTCGGAGTAATTTTAGACGGGCCTCCTGGTCAAAGGCAGACAGGCCATTTTCCAATTGAAACCGTCTTAAAATTTCCAGATCCGTAAACCTACCCCACTGATTGTAGTTCAGGCCGACGTTGGAGGTCCACTTGTCTTTTTTCACATTCAGGGTGGCCCCTGCAGAAGGCGTGTGCAGGCCGTTGAATTGACTGCCGGCATGAAGGTTCCCATGGGTACCATTGATCGTGTTTTTCTTCAAGACGAGGTTGATCACTCCGGCAGCTCCCTCGGCATCGTATTTCGCCGGAGGGTTTTGGATCACTTCAATGCTTCGGATATTATCCGCTGGCATCGCCCGGAGAAAATTAGCCAGATCGGCTGCACTCATGTAAGTTTGCCGGTCATCAATCAGGACAATAAGGCCCGTGCGTCCGTTCAATTGGATGTTCCCGTCCGCGTCTACGAAGACGCCGGGAGAACGGCCGATGACGTCCAGAGCGGTGTTGCCCTCCGCCAATACGGTACCTTCCACGGTTACCACGGTTTTGTCGGCTTGAATTACTACGTTCGGACGGGCGGCTCTTACCGTTACCTCGTCCAATCCTGCCAGCTCAGATCCCAAACGCAGGCTGCCGAAATCTTTTTTCGTCCCCGGGTCCAGACGAAAGGCCTCGCTTCGGAAGGATTCGAGCCCAATGCTTGAGATACTGAGGGTTAGTTCCCGCAAGGCTGGAGCCGACAGAAGAAATCCGCCCCCTTCCTCAGACACGGTGCCGATTACCAATTCCCCGGTAGCTGCATCGAGCAGGACGACATTTGCATAGGGTACCGGCGCGCCGGCGTCGTCCCGGATGGTGCCTGAGACCGTAGCCGTTGGGTCCTGTGCTGCCAGGTGACTGAAGCCAAGTAGAAAAAAGAAGGCGGTAATAAAGATGTGCCTGGTGACGTTCATGATAGTTTGCATTGATTCGGTTCAGCCTATGCCATGGGAAAAAGGTGCCAAACCATATAAAAATACATAACCATCAGAAAATCAGATAGATGAATAAAGGAGGAATTTAGCTACTGTGTCAATACCGGACACCTGGCCTGTACGGTTAGCGGACAAAAAAAAATCCGTCCGGTATACACCGGACGGATTTTTCAGTCGAAAGCTGTTGCGTTTACTTTGCTTAGATTGCAGCAGCGTATTTTTTGGCCACTTCTTCCCAATTGACCACATTCCAGAAAGCTGCGATGTAGTCGGGTCTTCTGTTTTGGTAATTCAGGTAATAGGCATGTTCCCATACGTCCAGACCCAGGATAGGTGTTCCTTTTGTTTCCGCAATGTCCATCAGCGGGTTGTCCTGATTTGGGGTGGAACTTACCTGCAATTCTCCATTGGCAACACTCAACCATGCCCAACCGGAACCAAATCGGGTAGCAGCGGCATTTGAGAATTCCTCTTTGAATTTGTCAAAGGATCCGAATTTTTTATCAATGGCGGCAGCGAGATCTCCGGTGGGAGCTCCACCTCCATTAGGTGAAAGGATCGTCCAAAAAAGTGAATGGTTGTAATGGCCTCCCCCGTTATTTCGCACAGCTCCTGAAGCGGAGGATATCCCCTGCATGATTTCTTCGATACTTTTGGAGGCCAGGTCGGTTCCTGCCATGGCATCGTTTAGCTTGGTTACGTAGGCGTTGTGGTGTTTTCCATGGTGGATTTCCATGGTTTTTGCATCGATATGGGGCTCCAATGCATTTTTTTCATAAGGTAAACTAGGAAGTTCAAAAGCCATTTTTTCTGTTTTTTAGTGAAACATAAAGTTAGTTGATGGTGTAGGTTCGTGTTGAAAAACCTATTAGTACAAACCAACGAACCTTCAAAATGGTTCTTTTATTCTCTTGAATATCTAATTTCTCAGATTTTTAAAAAATGCCTGCAATAAATTCTTGGATTCATCTGCTAACAGGCCGCTGCTGACTTTCGTTTTTGGATGGAGCAGGGACTGAGGAATACGGCTGTAGCCGCGATGAGGATCTGCACTCCCGTAGTGTAGTTCGCCCAATTGGGCCCAGAAACAGGCGCCAGCACACATCAGACAAGGCTCAAGGGTGACGTAAAGTTTGCATTCGGACAGGTATTTGGCGCCCAGGGCGTTGGAAGCCGCGGTAATGGCGAGGATCTCGGCATGGGCGGTCACATCGGTAAGTTTTTCGGTTTGATTGTAGGCCCGGGCAATGATCCGGTCTCTCACCACGATAACTGCTCCCACTGGGATTTCGCCCTCTTCAAAGGCAATTTCCGCCTGTTTGAGGGCTTCGTACATCCAATATTCGTCCGAGTACCGTTCCAATTCCTATGTTAAAAAAACAGCTCCAGAATTTCTTTGCGTACACCTTCGTTGATGATTAACGCCAATACCAGAGACACGATCAGTCCGATGCCCGCCTTGACCAAGTCGTTTTTGGCCAGACGGTAGGCGCGCACCAACCGGGCTTTGCGTTTTTTTAATTTTTTAGATTTGGCCAGGGCAATGGATAGTTCCCGGCCGCCCAGTAGTCCAATAAAAACCCAGGTCGTACTCATGGGCATATTGCTGTAGGCCTTAAAATAAAACAGTATGACGGCATATACCAAATCCACAATGGTGGCTGCCCGTACGTCTGTCACCCGGGTCTTCTCGTTGACGATACCCTGAATTTTATCCCCTTTCATGTAAAAGAGGGCGCCCAGACCCAAAAACACAAAGCCCGTGTAGGCCGAAAATTCCCAAACACCCAACTGCCTTGGAAGAAATACCGCTATATTCGCTGCGTCCTGCATGATCCAGACTGCCCACAGGCAGCCGGAAGTAATCCATTGCAAGACGTACCAGTAGTTTCCGGGCTTTCCTTTCAGGTAATTGGTCACAAACTTTTCGAGAACGTACCATACCAGTATGGCCACAAAAAAGGCCAAAAAATATCCGATAAAACTTTTCTGCATCACCCCGAGCAGGGTTCCCGCTTTGTAAGTAAAAACGTTTAGCAGCAGGAAGGTCGTTGATACCGGCATTCGGAGACGGGTCATGATCAACAATACGATCGGAGCTGCTATTTGCAAAAAAACAAAGCTTTGGGGAGCTTTGTCCAGACCGTCTACTTGCAGGCGTTGGTAGCTGACGTCTCCGTTGTAGGTAAACCAGCTATAGGTCACCGTTCCCACGAAAATCAAGCCCATGAATAGCCATAGGTAGTACCATTTTCTATTCTGATTGGATGCAATGAAGGTACCAATGGTCTGAATACTATCGTTGGCGATGGCAGAATAAGCCGCCAGCGCAAAACCAAACCACATGGCCGCGTAGGTATAAGGCGTAATGATTCCGGCAATGGATATCAGAATACAAATGATTAAAAGAAAGGATTTTTCTTTTTTGGTAAAATCAAAAAGGGAATAGGCGGCTTTGGATAAAGCATCCTGGTTGATGTTTTGATCTTTTAGTTTGGCCATAAGCTGGATTTGCCGGTGGAATACGGTCGCAAATTAAACAAGATTTTCTAAGGATAATGTTACCAAATTGTTAAGTCCCCACCCAAAGGTAGAAACCAGGCCGGAATGTAGCGCAATCTCTTCCGCCCTTCTCCGGTCAAAAATAGAAAATTTTATTTCTTAGCCGAGCTTTTTTGCTTTTTAATCGTTTCTACCAGCAATGGACAGAAGATTTAACTTTTAACACAAGTTTTATCCAAAAAGTGTGTATTTCTCTTTTGTCTGTCCGTATTTTGCAAGCTGAAAGGGCCCGTTTCTAATCCCATTTTTGAATGACCACCGCTCCTGCCGGAAATACCTATAAGAAAAATCTGATTTTGGCAGTCACCGTTATTTTTGGTTTGCTGCTCTTCATGGTATCCATTGATTTTTTGACGTATTCCCTGGCCAGATTGAATAACGAGGTTGCCAATACATTATTTATGGCGACCAGCAATCCCTTTGTTGGCTTGTTTATAGGCTTGTTGACTACGGCCCTGATTCAGTCGAGTTCCACGGTTTCGGCCATGGTCGTGGTGCTGGTGGCTTCGGGTAACCTGACCCTCGCCCAGGCTGTGCCCCTGATCATGGGAGCAAATATCGGCACCACCCTCACCAGCACCCTGGTAGCTTTTGGCTATATCATGAAGAAGAAATCCTTTCGAAAAGCACTTTCGGCAGGCGTGCTTCACGATGTATTTAACATCATTACGGTAATCCTATTGCTTCCGCTTGAGGTTTATTTTGGCTTGCTGAGCAGGTTATCTGCGTGGATTACAAAGGGCTTTGTGAGCGGCAGCCCCACCTTTGAGGGAGAACCGGGGTATCAGGGTTTTTTTCTCCGGCCGTTGAGTGTGCATTTGTCTGAATGGCTGCATTGGCCCTTGCTTGCCTTGTTGGTAGGGGTGCTGCTGTTGGTGGGGAGTATCAAGATTCTTTCTTCCCTGGCCTACCGCTCCCTGATTACGCCTAATTTTAAAAAAATTCGGAAGCATATTTTTAATTTCCCCTACCGATCTTTTGCCTATGGGATGTTTTTCACTGCTGCGGTGCAGTCCAGTACGGTCACAACCTCGCTTATGGTGACTGCCGTGGCTACCGGGAAGGTGGCATTGCGAAAGGTTTTCCCCTTTATCATGGGTGCAAACCTGGGAACCACCATTACTGCCGTAATCGCCGCGCTCTACAAAACCGAGGCAGCGATCAGCGTGGCCATCGTCCACGTTCTCTTTAACCTGATCGGAACGATGCTTTTTCTTCCCTATCCGGCTGTACGGGAAATCCCGGTTCGCATGGCCCGAAGTTTTGGTAAGAAAACGGCGAGCACCCGTGTTATCGGTTTTGCGTACATACTGCTGACTTTTTTTATCATTCCCTTTTTTCTGATCTACTTCAATCAATCCGAGTGATAATCGGATGCCCGTGCGGCTGCTACCGGGTTCGTCAACCCTCCTGTTGTAAAAAGGCTTCCATGATGCCGTGGCCGTTGCTGCTGCCGATTCGGTCTGCTCCTGCCTGAATCATCTCCAGGGCCTGCTCCAGGGTTTTGATGCCTCCGCTGGCTTTGATCCCGATCTGACTGGGTAAGAGACGCCGCATCTCGCGGACGGTAACTGCGCGGGCTCCCTCGGGCGCGTATCCGGTGGAGGTTTTTACAAAATCGGCACCCGCATCCCGGCAAAGCAGGCAGGCTTGTTCCAGTTCTTCGGCATTCAGGTAGGCCGTTTCTACGATCACCTTTAGGAGTTTTTCTGCGGCGTGTATCCGATTGGCCAATTGCGCCAGCTCGATTTTTGGCCAGTTCATTCCGGATTTAAAGGCCGTCAGAGACCAGACAACATCCAATTCGTCGGCTCCGTCTTCCAGTGCTTGCTGGCACTCGGCCATCTTGGTCTGGCTCATGTTGTATCCAAAGGGAAAGCCAATGACCGTCACCACCTGAATGTCCTCGCCGGCCAGTTCCCTTGCCACTTTTTTTACCCAAAAGGGAGGAATGCAAACGGCGCGGAATCTGTAGCGAAGCGCCTGCCGGACCAGCGTTTGGATGGATTTTTCATCTATTGCGGGATGCAATAGGCTTTGCTCAATATATAGCTGTAAATTTTTCATAATCAATCATAATACAGATATTTGACGCTGTATGGACTACCTCGTATTGGCGATGGGATGGGTGCTCTTTTACGGCAGCCATACCCTCCTGGCCAGGCTCAATATAAAAAGAAAAATCAGGTCCCGCCTTAAAGGCCGGTATAAATGGTACCGTTTGGCATACAGTACGTTTTCCGGGCTTTTTTTTCTGGCCTTGTTTCTTTATGCCGGAAGTATTGCTTCGCCAAAGTTGTTTGCCCCCGGCCCGGGGAGCACTTACCTTGCGTTTATGTTTGCTACCTTTGGCACCATTATTTGTGTAAAAAGTATGCAACAGGTCTCTGTGACCCGTTTTATCGGGCTCCGGCCGCAGGACGATATTTCTACAACCGAGCCTCTGCAGACCGAAGGATGGTACCGGTACATGCGGCATCCGCTTTATGCGGGACTGATCCTGATCTTTTTTGGCTATTTTCTGTATGTACCCAATTGGGCTTCGCTGATTCATCTGCTTGCCCTGTTGGGGTACCTGCCGGTAGGCATCCATTACGAAGAGCAGAACCTGTTAGCGCTATACGGCTCCGATTATGCTGCCTACAAAAACGAAGTTCCCGCCATTATTCCCCGATTCAAAAAATGAACGAATTAATAGCTTATTCGGTGGCCCTGCTACTAGTATTGGCCCATTTGGTGATGGCCAGCCTCTTTTATCGGCAAATCAATAAAAATCCCCGCCTCTCTTTTCACGAAAAAAACGACTGGCGGCTGAAAGCCCTGGTGTTTCCGGCCTATTACTGGTTTCGTTATAAACGAGAACAGAGCTAGCTCCTTTTGAACCCGGGGCTTCCGGCGCCTTGTCGGATACCGGTTTGGTTGTCGGTTGATACGGGGGATTAGCCCGGGAGGGGCTTGGGGTCACTCAGCAGCTGGTAGGCTCGAAGTTTTCGATAAAAATATATCCCGCTTCCGGCCATTAGCAGCACACTCAAACTCATCAATAGCAGCAGTCCCTGAGAATAAAATCCAAACCAGCTCATGCTCTCGTAATTGCCAAATTGCTTAAAAATCAGGATGCCCGACGATCCGAGGTAGCCAAAGCTATCGACCAGGTACATCAGAAAACCCACATTTCCCGCATATTTAAAGGAGGCAAGCAGGCGGTCAAACAGGAGGCAATTAAAAGGAATGTAAGCCATGTAGGTACCGGTCCCGGTTGCCACCATCCAATAAAACGGCGAAAGCCAACCGTTTATCATCGCCAGCGTAGCTCCCAGCGTCAGTACCAGGCCCGAGACAATGATCAAATGGTAAATAAACAGGGCCTTGAAATTGTTTTTTACCAGGACCAGCAGGCCCATCATCAAAAGTAGAATGAGGGTGATGGGAATTTCTGTTTGGGTAAGTAATTCCGGCACTGCCGGGACGTTTAGGTCTTTCCAAATCTCCACCACAAAATTGTCGCGAATATCCCGAAAGGCGGTCAGCACCATATAAACCAGGACCAGGATGATCAGCCCGGGTCTAAACCGGAGGAAAAAAGTTCGCCGATCCTCTCCGTTCATGGATTTTCGTGCCGTTTTTAGTTGGATGTCCGCTTCGCTGGGCGCCGGCGTATGATCCAGTAAAAACACACTCATCAAGAGAACCGGAATAAAAAGGGCACCTGTAAGAAAAGGCATCCAATAGGGGTCTACCCCCCAATCGATCAGGAGGTAACGACCCACTGTCTTTACAAAACCCGAAGAAAACACAAAACTAACGGCCAGTATGCTGCCCATCATTTCTGTAAATCGCCTTCCCTCCAGGTAGTGAAACACCAGGCCCCAAATCAATCCCAAAGGAAAACCGTTGATCAGGAAACACAGAATATTCCAGGGTGCGGGTAACACGGCGAATCCCAACAAACCCAGCCAGGAAATTCCAATCAGGCGAAGGGTTAGCCGGGCCCGGTGTTCGGCCTTGAGTTCGGCGATGCGCTTGATGCCATAAAATTTACTGGCCATGTACCCAAGGGTCTGCAGGAGGATAAGCCAGACTTTCAGGTCAATCCCCCACCATTCTTCCCCGGAAAAGGTAGCGGATGCAAAAGGCTTTCGAAACGCATACATACAACTGTAGGTCAAAAATGCCATGGACCCGGCAAAAAGGCTCATTACCAGCGGGGGCGCGGAGGCCAGTTTCTTTGTAAGCGATGGAAAGCTAATCATTCGCGCACAGGCTCCCCAATTTCCTGAGCTACAAGTGGCAAAATATCGAGCAGTCGGTGAACAATGTGCGAGGGCTTGTGAGGCGCCAACTCGGCCTCTGTGTATGCGCCGGTGGTCACGGCGATGCTCATGAGGCAACCGGAGTTCAGGCCTTCGTTGATGTCCACCTCCGTATCCCCTATTTTAATGACTTCACGGGGGCTGCCGATGCCCAGTGCAGCCATCATTTTTAAAATCATGTCCGGGTGGGGGCGTCCTTTGCTGACTTCGTCGCTACACACCGTGATATCGATGAGTGGATGATTCTTCCAGCCGATTCGGTCCAGAATGACATCGGCAATCGGCCTGCTAAAACCCGTGTCCAGTCCCACTTTTATTCCCATTTGCTGCAAGGCTTCGAACACCTCCAGCGCGTCTTCCATGGGTGCGATATCGGGACTCTCCCGATAAAACCAAATCATTTCATCCACAAAGCTGTCATGAATCGCCTCCACCAATTCTTCCGCAACAAGCTCCCCTTCCGGCGTATGGGTCTTCAGCATTTCCCGGATTGCCAGTGGTTTAGGATAGCCCATCTTTTCGTTCGCCTCCTGCACGCTGACCTCAGGGTATCCATGCCTGGAAAAGGCTTTCACAAAGGCTTCGGCCACATTGCTCTGGTCCTTGATGGTAGTACCGGCCATGTCAAATACGGCTAGCTTGATGGGGTTCTTCATTTTTTTATCGTTTCTTTCAAATGCTCATGACTTGCCGGGTACCAATGGTCAGTACGACCTGTCCGAAAGCGGATTTCGGGGAATCTCGCCCAGCTGTCTCCATTTCCCGGATGATTTTTTCCCGATCCGGACAGCTCTCCGGGTATGGCATTTTCATCAGGCCTTTCCGTTTAAACGCAGGCTCGAAGAGATACCTTGGAAGCCTTTGCCTACCGGCGTCTTATTTTCCGGATAAATTACTTAAAAAAAGTCGCAGTAGAAAGGCATTCCTCTTCATCCTTCTGTTAATTTTTCATGAATTTGGCTAGGCATTGATCGGGAATATGATTAGTTTCATTTCCAAATTCAAAAGCTATGAAAAAAACTGCCCGGGAAACCGTAGATGAGGTATTCTCTCTGTACGAAGCGTATGGTGATGCAGATTACATCGGAGAACCCGTGTCCCAGTTGGAACACATGAGTCAGGCTGCGCAATTGGCAGAATCCGAAGGGTATGGACCCGAAGTGATTTTGGCTGCTTTTTTCCACGACCTGGGCCATCTTTTCGCGCAGCGGGAGGCGCTGAAGCAAATGGGTGGCTTTGGCGTAATGGATCACGAAAAACTTGGCGCGGACTACCTGAGGCAGTTGGGCTTCCCCGAACTGTTGGCGCGCCTGGTGGAAAGCCACGTGGAAGCGAAACGGTACCTGACCTATAAAAACCCGGATTATTTCGACCGACTGTCCGAGGCCAGCAAGCAGACCCTCAATTACCAGGGGGGAGTGATGAGTGCTGAGGAGGCAGCTGCATTTGAAGCCGACGAACACCATGCATTGATCCTCAAAATGCGGGAATGGGACGAGAAGGCCAAAGAAACCCAGGTACCGGTACCTGCACTGGAGCCCTACAAGAAGATGGCGCTCGACCTGTTGGCTTGATTGCTAGCCGGATCTTTGGAATCAGGATTCGGAGGTGACCAACTCCTTCACGCAGTGAACCCAGGTGTCCCTGGAGTTCAGGCTGGGTACCAGATCCCAGCGTTCGCCACCCTGTTCAATGAACTGCTCCTTGTATTCCTCGCCCACTTCCACGGTGGTTTCCAGACAATCGGCGACAAAGGCCGGTGAAAAGACGAGTACCTTTTTGATTCCATCTGCGGCCATTTCCCGGATGAGATCTTCGGTATAGGGCTTGATCCAGGGATCCTTACCCAGCCGGGATTGAAAGCAGGTCACCACTTTTTCTGCGGGCAATTGAAGTTTTTCGGCAATCAGGCGGGTAGTGTAGAAGCATTGCGCGCGGTAGCAAAACTGGTTCTTTTTGGTATAGTGGGCACAACAATCGCCCAACCGGCAGTAGCCATCCACGGATCCTTTTCGTATCTGTCGCTCCGGAAGGCCGTGGTAGGAAAAGAGAAACCGGTCGTATTCCTGCTCCGCCATCATTTCTTTCCCCAATTCCACCCAGGCTTCCAAAAATAGCGGGTGATCCACGAAATTGCTGATAAAGCGGATATTTGGAATGATCTGCCACTTGCGGGCCAATTCCATGACCCGATCGATCACCGAGCCGTTTGTTGCGGAAGCGTATTGCGGAAACAGCGGCAATACCACGATTTCCTTTACATTGGCTTTGTTTAAGGCTTTTAATCCTTCCTCAATACCCGGCGATTGGTACCGCATGGCGATTTCCAACTGGTACCGGGATTGATCGATCAAGGGAAGCAACTTTTCTTTTAAGTCCTGGGTATGGAAAAGCAGGGGAGAACCCCGGTCCGTCCAGAGTTTTCGGTATTCTCCGGCCGACTTCGGTGCCCGGAAGGGGGCAATGATCAGGTTTACCAGCAACCATCGGGGGATGAACGGAAAGTCGATCACCCGTCCATCCATTAAAAATTCTCTCAGGTATTTTCGTACATCTCCGGTGGCGGTGCTGTCGGGTGTACCGAGATTTACCAGCAAGATGCCTGTTTTGGCTTTATTTTGACTCATGAGTTGTTGCTAACCTATACTTTATTTCAGTAAACCGAAATTACAAGCTTATGTTAGAAAATACCAGTAAAATATAGCCGCTTTGCGGAATTTGCAATCCCGGGGTCCAGATAGAAAGAGATTTATAGTTCCCAAAGCGAGAATCTACACCATCGAGAACATAGTTTATTACTATATTGTGAAAGAGTAGGTTCTTGAAAATTATGAAACTAGGAAAAAATGCTTTTACCATCCAAAGTTTCGAAGAAGCTGCGGATCATCAAAAACACTATAAAAACCTTTCGGAGGAAGAAAAAGGCGATGTTTTTCTTCACCTGATGCAAGCTCCTATGGGTTTGTAGATCCTGACTGGCCGAACATGGATAGGGACTATTTTGAGGTAAGAAGTCTGATCAAAGATGGTAGCACTTCTTAATCTGTTTATTAATGATTTTAAAGACTTTATTGAAAGTCTGCACAAGTTTGATGTGGCGTATATCCTAATTGGAGGATATGCAGTAGTTCTGTACGGTTACCACAGAACGGCCGGAGATTTGGATATTTGGGTAAAAGCAACAGAAGAAAATTATAAAAAACTAATGAAGGCATTTTCATTTTTTGGATTACCCACCGATGCTATACCTCTTGATCAATTTTTGAATGATGACAGGTATGAAGTTTTTTCGTTTGGAAGACTCCCTATGGCTATTGACATCGTGACAGCAATTCAAGGTATTGACGTGAAACTCATAACTATTTCGGATTTGGTAAAGACCAAAAAAGCCAGCGGTAGGTATAAGGTTCTGGATGACCTTGAAAATTTAGCTAGCCATGAGGGTTAAAAATCTCAGAAATTACCTGATTCTATGTTTTTTGATGGTCCTCAGCGGAAAGGTAATGGCTCAGGATGTTCCAAGCGTCCTGATAGCTTATTACTCCGGTTCGGGCAACACCCAAACCATGGCGGAGGCGGTGGCAAGTGGAGTGGAACAAGTGGAGCATGTCAACTATACCATCAAACGCGTTGACGAGGTTAGCCCGGAGGAGGTCTTGAATGCTTCCGCCATCATTTTGGGTTCTCCCGTATACAATGCCAATATGGCCCCTGAGGTCCAGGAGTTTATCAATAGCTGGCCGTTTGCAGGGAGACCCTTAAAAGATAAAATCGGTGCTGTATTTGTCACGGGTGGTGGCTTTTCCATAGGGGAAGAATCGGTCATGTTTGGCATGATCCGTGCCATGCTGGTTCACGGGATGCTGATCCTAGGAGGAGCCGAAACAGAAGCGGCATTTGGTGCCTCGGCAATTACCGGAGAAGGTGAATTTGCCGGAAAAGCGGTGAATCCACTGTTTGTGAAAAAAGCAGAAGGGCTGGGAAAAAGAGTGGCGGAGTGGGTAGTAACGTTGAAAAAGGAAAGGTAGCGATGAGAGGATTACCTGAGTTTTCCCTGCGTTAGAAAAGAATTATTTCACCTTTTCGCTTGTTATTGCCGGCATTCGCATCCTTGGTGTGGATGATAAGCCGGTATTTGAGTTTTTTCCCCGGTTGTCGGGCCGGAATCTTTTCCGGGGCGGTGTAAACAATCGTTTTCCCCGGTTCGATGGCGTCCGTTTTGGTGTCAAAACTCATCATTTTCCCATTTACCTTGAAAAAAACCCGGTAACTTTCGGCCGGAGCAGTGACGGTACCTACGTTCTTTATGGCATACCTGAATAGCCGGCTCCCTTCCTTTTCTTCCTCCAGGTAGACTTCCGCTGCCTCCAGATCAAATAGAGGAGACTCTTGAGCCCAACCAGCGGGAACGGAAAGCAAAAAAACAATAACGATTCGTAAAAACATGTTGCCGTAGGTTTGAATAGAATGGTACTCCGGACACCAGGCACTTTGGTAGGCAACCGCAGCCCTGCCATCAGACCAAGTCAAACTCGATCAACTTCTCCGGAAGTGTAAGTTACCATTTTTTCTGTTTGGGAAGTTTTGCAGGCAGGTATTTTTTTGAGGGGAGTACCGGTTGGTTCCCAATCGATGCCGGACGCTGTATTTCGGGAAGTGCATCCGTTGCTTCCGGAAAGCAACCTCCGCTCACCAAAAAAGCCCGGCTGCCAACGCAGCCGGGCAATGGCACCTGTGGATGCCTAAATTAATTCCATCAAGGAGCGGGTGCCGAAGCAGCGGGTGCTTCCAGTCCCAATTTGGCCATCACCAGATCGGTAAAGGGGTCGTTTTCCTTGGTGTACAAGAGAATGGGTGACTGACCGGCTGCTTCTGAAAACACATGGGTGTAGTTGTTTTCGGCGGCTACGGCATTGATCGCATTGTAAACCTTGGTTTGAACCGGCTCCAGCAATTCCTGCAACTTGCGCTGATAGGAAGACTGGGCGTCTTGCTGGAACTTTTGAATTTCCTGCTCCATGGTCTGTAGTTCACGCTCTTTGGTCGCACGTGCTTCGTCCGTCATGGTTTGGGCAGACTGCTGATAAGAGGCCACTTGCTGCTGGAAGCTCTGTGTTTTGGTTTGGATCTGCTGACCCAACTGATTGCTATAATCTTGGATATCAGCGTCAATCTGCTCCATCTCCGGCATCAGGCTCATGATGTATTCCACATTGGTGTACCCGATTTTCAAATCCTGAGCACTTGCTACAAATCCAAAGCAAAAGAGGGCTATTGCTGATAGGATGATTCTTGCTTTCATAATTGTTAAACTTTGTTAATTTTAATTGTTTTCTTCTAATCCTAATTCTTCTATGATAAAATCCGAGTAATCGTGCACCGGGTCCGTATAGATGATAGCGGTAGGGCTGCTTGCTTTGTCAAACAAAATAGCCAGCCCGTTCCTTTTGGCTACCCGATCGATTGCATCGTAAATGGTGGATTGCAAGGGTTGTAACAATTCCGATTGTTTTTGGTACAATTGACCATTTTCCCCAAAAATACGGTTGTTAAAGGATCTTGCCTCTTGCTGCTTCTTCCTGATCAGTTCCAGGCGTTCCTGGTACATTTCATCTGTCAGCAATACCTGCTCTCCTTGCAGGTCACTGTACATCTGCTGTATTTCCTCCTCCAAATTTTGTGCCTCTTTTCGCCACTCTGAACTCACCGCTTGCATTTCCTCCTGAATCTTCTTGTAGTCCGGGTGTTTATTGAGAATATACTCCGTATCCACATAGCCCATCTTCTGCGCCGATAGTAGCATGGGGAAAAGGGAAAGCAAAAGTAACAAATTCAGGGATTTTTCCATAATTATCTGAATTGTTGCCCAATGGTAAAGTGGAACATGCCTCCACTTGGTCCGGGATTGGGATTGCTGATGGAGGGAACTTCATCAAATCCATAGCCCCAATCGATACCCAGCAGGCCAAAGGCCGGCATGAATATACGTGCTCCAAACCCGGCGGATTTTTTCAGGTCATACGGATTGTAGTCCGCATAGTTGCCCCAGTTGTTTCCCGCTTCGGCAAATCCAAGCAAGAAAATGGTAGCGGAGGGATTGGGTGATACCAAAAACCGAAGTTCCATTACGTGCTTGTTGTACACCACTCCCCCGTATGGCACCGGTGCGTTTGGCTGCCCCCGGAAGTCCCTTCCGGGAGTGATGGACTGGTTTTCGTAGCCTCTGAGTCCGATGATTTCCTGCCCCAGGGCGAAGTTCATCATGTTCATGCCGTCGCCTCCCAACACAAAGCGTTCCAACGGTATGATGCCGATGCGGTCTCCATACGATCCCAGGAAGCCCAGGTGGGTACGGGCGCTCAGCACCAATTTATTCGAGCCAAATACCGGGGTGTATAGGGATGCATCAAACATCCATTTGTGGTATTCGAGCCACTGGTATTTTTCCTCATCCTGAGATTCTTGATTGATATTTGGATTCATCGAGGTATACGGCGGCGTGAGGGTGGCGCTCAAGGTGATATTGGAACCAAATCGCGGATAGATGGGATTATCGATGTTGTTTCGTGCGATTGTGGTGTTTAGCGCTACACTTCGTGCCGTTCCGGTATTGTAGGTAAGCCCAAAGAAGTTTCCATATTCGTCGAAATTATAGACCTGAAACTGCAGGTTATTGCTGACCTGAAAATAATCGTCCGGCCAGGTAACCCGCTTTGCCAAGCCGATGGAGGCACCGGTAATCTTAAAGGAGCCCAATTCCTGTCCAAAATTATTGCGGTTAAAAAAGTCAATCTGCCGCTGCACGGAGTGGTTAAAGCTAAAGCTAAGGGCATTGGGTTTCCTTCCACCAAACCAGGGCTCGGTAAAGGACATGCTGTAGTTCTGGAAACTACGGCCGTTTGCCTGCACCCGCAGGGAGAGCTTCTGCCCGTCGCCTACCGGCAAGGGGCGCCACTTGGAAAAGTCGTTGATATTTTTGATCGAGAAGTTGTTGAATGTCAGACCGACGGTACCCACAAAGCCAAACAGGCCGCCCCATCCTCCGGAGAGTTCGATTTGATCGTTGGGACGTTCTTCCAGCTTGAAGGTAATGTCCACGGTGGCATCTTCGAAATTCGGACGCATGTCGGGTTCGATGTTTTCCGGGTTGAAATACCCGATTTGGGAAAGCTCCCGTATGGTTCGTACCAGTGCACTTCGATCGAATTTCTGTCCGGGCAGGATTCGAATTTCCCGCATGACCACGTGGTCACTCGTACGCTCGTTTCCCTCGATGGAGACGCTATTCACGGTTACCTGAGGACCTTCAAAGATTCGCATTTCAATGTCGATGGAGTCCGCCTCAACGTTTACTTCCACCGGGTCGATGGTAAAAAACAGGTAGCCGTTGTCCTGGTACAGGGAACTGACATCGTCTCCCCGTTGCGGGTCGTAATTCAGTCGTTTGTCCAGCTTTTCCTTGTCGTAGATATCCCCTTTGAAAATACCCAGTTTGGCCTGAAGCTCTGCGTCCGTGTGGATGTAATTCCCGGAAAAGCTGATGTTGCGGTAGTAATACTGCTGGCCTTCTTCGATGTCGATGTCAATATTGATCCGGCTGTCGTCAAAGCGGTAGATACTGTCGGTAAGGATTTCTGCATCCCGGTAGCCCCGGCTGTTGTAAAAATCGATGACCGAATTTTTATCGTCCCGATAGTCACTACGGACAAACTTGGAGCCATTGAAGAAATTGAGTTTGAAATTTTTGTTGATGTATTCCTTGACCTGCTCGTCAGTCACGGGATTTCGTTTTACCAGGGCGTTGCCCAGGTTTTTCGGGCTGGCGTTGAGCAAACGGGAAACCAGGTCCTTAAAGATGTACACCCGGGCATGTTCGTTGGTACCCTTCATCTTCTTTTTGATACGGGTGTCCGCGATATTATCGTTCCCGTAGAGCTTGATTTCGTTGATGCGTACTTTGCTTTTCTTGTCCACATCAAACCGCAGCTTTACGCTATTGGGCAGGGTGGTATCCCGTTCCTGAATGACCTTTACCTCGGTATTTAAAAAGCCTTTATTGACGAAATAGTCCCGGATATTCCGTTGTGCATTGTTCAGTACGTCGTCACGGACCACCCTTCCGCGAATATTCACTTTATCTTCAAGCTCTCCCTCCTGGGTCTTGTTGATTCCGGAGTATTCCACGCGACTAAAGCGGGGCCGTTCGGTCAGGTCGAGTAGCAGGTAGATATCGTCTCCTTCAATCTTGGTCACCAGGATTTTTACGTCTCCGATGATTCCCTGTCCCCACAACTTTTTCAAGGCTCCGGAGATGGCATCCCCGGGTACGGTGATCTGGTCGTCCACCCGAAGACCCGCGAGAGAAATGATGGCGGTTTCGTCCAGGGTGCTTAAGCCCACGGCTTCGATTCCTGCCAGTCGGTAGGTTTTCGGATTGGAGTAATCCAGGTCGATTATATCTACCGGCTCCTGACGGGTATACCGGCTTTGTCCCAGGCGAATCTGGGCTTCTGCCACTCCGGCCACTAGCAGCAAATAAATAATCAGTAAATAGTTTTTCATTTCGAACGATAAGTTTAACCCCCTGATTTATGAAACCAGGGAAGCTGGAATACCCTGAGAAACGACATGCGTTTTCAGGCCTGTATGGTCATTGGGAGGGCTTAATCTGGGCACCGGTTTTGCCAAACCTTCGTTCCCTTTTTTGATAGGCCAAAATGGCTTCATGAAGGTGTTTTTTTCCGAAAATCCGGCCACAATACTTCAGTAAAGTACAGTTCGGTGTAAGCCAGCTGCCACAACATAAAATTACTGATCCGTAGTTCACCACTGGTACGGATCAATAATTCGGGATCGGGAAAATCGGCGGTATTCAAGTGGGAGGCGATGGCTTCCTGATTGATATCCTTTTCCTGGATTTCCCCGCTGACTACTTTTTTGACAATTTCCTTCACCGCCTGGGTAATCTCCCAGCGACCACTGTAGCTGAGTGCCAGTACGACCGTCATTCCGGTATTGGCGCTTGTTGTTGCTTTTCCCATGCGCAGGTGCTCCTTGCATTTGCCGGGAAGGCTATCGGTATCCCCGATGGTGGCCAGACGGATGTTGTTTTCCATCATGGTAGGCACCTCATCGGTGATGGCCTGTACAAGAATTTCCATTAGCGCGTCCACCTCCTCCTTGGGGCGGGACCAGTTTTCGGTAGAAAATGCATACAGGGTAATGAATTTCACACCCAATTCGGCAGCTCCCTCAATGGCATCGCGAACGGCCGCAATCGCGTTCCGGTGGCCAAAGATTCGCATGGCACCCTTTTTTTGTGCCCACCTTCCGTTGCCATCCATGATTACCGCAATGTGTTGAGGGATATTCCCTTTATCAATCGCTTCCTTCATTCCTGTGTACGCTTCCAAATTGTAATGAATTACAAAAATGACACTTCTTTTTCAAAAATTCTATCCTGCGGTCAATTATTGTACGGATAGCATTTGATCTGGTGGAAGGAATAACTGATCGTAACACCTAAAAAATAGTACCAATCCCGGTCGGAACGGTTGCCAAAGTTGATAGAATTGGGATCAACGGTGGGATTTCCGGTGCCTGGATCCGTTCGAAACCGGGGGATGGCGTTAGGATCGTCGCCAATTTTATCCAGAAAATCCGAAAACGTAGCTTTGGCGCCGCCTTCGATGGAGAGTAGCAAGCGATCCCGGAGTTTGTACTTGATTCCCATACCAAAGGGAAGGATGACCGAGCTTACCCGGTAGCTGCCCGGCTGTGGATCTGCCGCGTAGGCTTGTCCGTTGCCAAAGAAGGTCGCTACACCCAAACCAAAGAAGCCAAACGGGGAAAAGCGGGAAGGAGATTGGTGGTTCATGTAATCCAGAAAATGGAACTCCATGGTGGCGGACGCCTCTACCATGGTACCGGTAAAATATGCGTCGCGAACCAATGCCACCGGATCAATGGGCCGAATGCTATCCGCCGCATTGAGTCTGCTCACCGAAAGTCCTGCCCGAAGACTCCATGCATTGTCAAAATTTCGCCTGCCAAACAACGTTCCCTGAATACCCAGTTGGGTTGGATCCAAGCGCCGGATGATGTCTCCGGTATAGGTTCCCGCTCCCAATCCCATTCCTACCTCGTACTGCTGTGCGCAGACCCACAGGCCCTGCAGAAACAGTACTGCGGTCAAAACGATTGTGTAATACCTGGTTTTATTCAAGTCGCTGCAATTTATAAACTACCCAACGAATAAAAAACCCATCGCAGTATATGCCGGGTTAAATATTGTTAAAACTAATTTCTCATGTCAAAGCCCCAATTCAATTTCTGCCTCAGGGTATCGAAGAAGCTGTAACTCGGAAACTTAACCAACTTGGCTACGAATTTTTCTTTTTTGATCTTTAAGTCCACCGAGGCATCAATGGCTGTGGACCTGGAGTCTAAAGATACCAGAAATTTTTCACTTCTTCCTTCAATTTTAAAGGTGATTTCGCTATCATCCGAGACCACAATCGGACGCACGTTGAGGTTATGCGGGCTGACAGGCGTGATCACAAAGTTTTTTGCAAGCGGAGAAATCAAGGGCCCTCCGCAACTCAGCGAATAGCCGGTCGAGCCGGTAGGCGTGGAAACTATCAGTCCATCGGACCAGTAACTATTCAGGTAGTCACCGTCAATATAGGTGTGCACCGTAATCATGGAGGAAGTGTCCCGCTTGTGAATCGTAAACTCGTTAAGTCCGAAATTCAATCCGTCAAATAGGGGAATGCTGGACTCCAGGCAGACCAGGCTCCGATCCTCGAGAGAATACTGTCCGGCAAGCAAATCCTCCGCAGCCAGGGCGATTTCCTCTTTGGCAATGGTGGCCAGGAAGCCCATTCTACCGGTGTTGATTCCTACTACCGGGATTTCCAGGGTGCCGATGCGGGAAATGGTGTCTAGCAGCGTGCCGTCCCCGCCGATGGAAATGACAAAATCCATCGATTCCATCCCGGGATCCCCTTCTTTCAGCAGGGATACGCCCGGCGCAAATTCCCTGTCCCGGATGGATTTATGCAGACTTTCGGTAATCCAAACCTCCTGAGCCTGCTTTTCAAAGGCCTGGATTAACTGTTGAATGTAGGTGTGGAACTCGGGAACTATTGCGATGCCGTGGAGTAGGACCTTCATGTACAATCAGATATCTAAAAATCGGAGCAAATTTCCCAACCGGTCCTGCTCGCTGCTGACGCTTCCTTCCTCTTGGTACTGGTCGATGATTTTATAGCCAAAACGTTCCAGCGTCGCTTTGATATGTCTCAATTCTACCTGGTCCGTTTTTAGGGTTACTTTTATTTTGCTATCCTCCAGCGGGTCATTGGAGATAAAACTACTTAGGATTTTGGCATTTTCAGATTCCACCACCCGGGCGATGTCATACAAGCTGTAATCCGTCATAAACATGGACAGGATCAGTACGCCTCCGGGCGTTTGTATGGAAATGGAGTCAGTAAATGCAGACACGGCGTCTTCTTCCGTAATTACTCCCTGGTATTTTAAATCCCGGTCCAGGACCGCCACCATGCTCACCTGGTTTTCAGAGGAGATTCGCAGTACCTCGTAAATGTGCCGGTCCAATTGGACCACAGAAGAACTTGCCAATAGTTCCACCTCGGCTATTGTCAGTTCGGGATTGTTGATATCGTAAATGATTTCGTCGGTGATAAATCCCTTGAAAACACCTTTCTCAACCACGGGCAAAATATTCGTTCGAATTTCTTCCATCCAGGACAGGGCCATTTTCACCTTGTCCGTGAATTTCAGGGGTGGGATCAGATGGTTGATAAAGTCTAGTGCCCTCATGTAGCTAAAGGTATTAAAAGGATTCGAAAAATAAAACGCCTGCCGGTGCTGCTTGGTTCAAATCCCAAAGAATCCACCCGTTTTTCTCAAAAATAGGCGCGATTCAGGGCCGATCGGCAACGAATGTGTCCACATGCAGGCCCGCAGCAGCGCTTTTTTTTACGTATCGCTCGATCCAGTTCTGCAGCAGCAGCTCCCCATGCTGCGTCAAATGGGCTTCCGGATGAAACTGCAGCCCCATCAGCGGCAGGTGCCGGTGGCAAAATGCCATGAGTTCTCCCCGGTCGGTTTCCAGCAATACCTCCAGTTCGGCCGGAAGCTTCCACAATTCCAGGGAATGGTAACGCGTCACCTCAAATTGCTCCGGAAGGCCTGCAAATACCGGATGTGTTCTTTTCTGGAAAACCGACGACACCTTGCCGTGCATGGGGCGCCCGCATTTCCTGAGACTGGCTCCAAAATGCATTCCCAAGGCCTGATGCCCCAGGCAGACGCCCAGCACGGGTAGTTCATACGCATAGCGTGTCAGCAGCGGCATCAGGTTGCCGGCACTGGCAGGCGTTCCAGGACCCGGCGAAAGAACCATGGCTGAAAAATCCAGTACATCCAACTCGGATACCGATACGTCGTTGCGTAGAACCAGAACCTCTTCTCCCGATCGCCTTAGGTAATCCGCCAGCATGTGGGAAAAAGAATCGAAATTATCAATTAACAGGATCACCGATGGAGCTGTTTACGAGTTCTCTGATGGTTGCAATAGCGGTATCGATGATCGGCGTGTAGTCGTCTACGACAGCCACCATCGTTGGCGCTATGGGCACCATCAGGGGGTAAATGACGGAGCCTTTCCGCATTTCTTCTGGCACCTCAAATTCAAAGGACTGGGCTACCCAAATCAAAAGACTGATCATGATGGACCATTTGAACAACCCGAGTATGCTGCCGGCAAAATTGTCAAAGGTGCCTAAAATGGTGAGGTCCAGCGCTTGTTTGACCAGGTAGGCCAAAATGCGAATGGTAATCGTCACTACCAGAAAAATAAGGATAAAAGCAACGAAGGGGAGCATAAAGGTCAGGCTCTCCACCCGATCTGCCAGTAATTCTGCCCCCCAATGCATGAACCGAAAGGCCAGAATGATGCCGATGAAAAACGCCATGATGGACAAAAGACCAATAAACAGTCCCTGTCGGTACCCACTAAAGGCCCCCACGGCCAGCATGCCCAATATGATCAGATCGATGGTGCTCAAGAACGTATTTACGATTGAAGCATGGCTTTGACTTTTTGGGAAATGAGTTTCCCATCGGCCTTTCCGGCCAGCTTTTTGGTGGCAATGCCCATGACTTTGCCCATGTCCTTGGGTCCTTCGGCCCCGGTTTCCGCAAGGATGGCCTTTAGTTCTGCTTCCAGTTCCGCTTCGGTCAATGGCTGCGGCAGGAATTCCTGAATGACTTGCAATTCGGAATTTTCCAGGGCTGCCAGATCCTCCCGGCCTTGTTTCTCAAAAATTTCCAGCGAATCTTTTCGCTGTTTGGCCGCTTTGGTCAACAATTGGATTTCCTCCTCCTCGGACATACCCTTGTCCCCACTTCCTTTGGTTTCTTCCAGCAAAATAAGCGACTTAATCGCTCGAAGTGCGCGCAACCGGTCCTTGTCACGGGCCAACATCGCCTGTTTGATTTCTTTTTCTATGTTGATTTTTAGACTCATGGCATGCTAGTTTATGTTCGTTACTTGCGAAAAGCGATCCAACCCCGGATCCGGACGAAAAAGTCGAAGGCCTAAACTTCGGCTTCGTTACCATTGTTTACGCAATATATTTAATTTAGTGCAAAATTAACGCATATTTGGAACATGACGAAATTAAGTGTCAACATAAACAAAATTGCCACCTTGCGAAATGCCCGGGGAGCCAACAACCCGGATTTGGTGAAAGTTGCCCTGGATGCGGAACGTTTCGGTGCGCAGGGCATCACCGTGCATCCACGCCCCGATGAGCGCCATATCAGGTACGCCGATGTACTCGCCTTAAAAGACCGCATTACGACGGAATTCAATATCGAAGGCTACCCCGATCGGCGCTACATGGAGATCATCCGGGACGCCCGGCCCGCTCAGGCCACCCTGGTGCCCGACCCCCCCGAAGCCCTGACCTCGAATACCGGCTGGGATACGATCAGCCACCGGGACATGCTGCGGGATATCATTGCCGAATTGCACGACTATGGGGTGCGCACCTCGATTTTTATCAATCCCGAAGCCCGGTACTTTGAAGCGGCCAAAGCTACCGGCACCGACCGGGTAGAGTTGTACACGGAGCCCTATGCCAGTGGCTATCCCCAGGACCGGGAAAAGGCCGTCGCCCCTTACGTGGAAGTAGCCAGGCTGGCGCGGGAACTCGGCCTTGGACTGAATGCCGGTCACGATCTGGACCTGCACAACCTGAAATTTCTAAAAGAAAGCATTCCCTATCTGGACGAGGTCTCGATTGGCCACGCGCTGATCTGCGACGCCCTGTATTACGGCCTGGAAAACACCATACAGATGTACCGCAGGCAATTGGAATAATTAAAACAACAGAAAAGAAGATCGAGTATTCCTGCCTTTCCTTTTCAGCCCTGACCCTCGCGGTACAGGGAAGGATTCTCCGGAAGGTCGAGCGTATCACAAACTAAAAAGAAACGAATGAAGCTCCATTTCAAAAAAAGCGGTAAAGGAAAGCCTTTTCTGATTCTGCACGGACTTTTTGGTTCCGCAGACAATTGGCTGGGAATAGCCAAAAACCTGGAAGAAAGTTATACCTTGTACCTCATTGATCTCCGAAACCACGGCGACTCTCCCCATTCCGAAGAATGGAATTACGAGGTAATGGCAGAAGACCTGCGGGAACTGATGGATGCAGAGGGTTTGGAAAGCGTGTACCTGCTAGGCCACTCCATGGGTGGGAAAGCCGCCATGAAACTGGCACTGATGTACCCGGAGCGGGTAGAAAAGCTGATTGTTGCCGACATAGCACCCAGGCCCTATCCCGTACACCACCAACATATCCTCGAAGCGCTAAACGCTGTGGATTTGAATAAAACGAATTCCCGGAAGGATGCAGAAGCGCAATTGGCTGAATTCATCGATGAAAAAGGTATCCGGCAGTTTTTATTGAAAAACCTCACCCGAAAAGACGGTAAGTTTGCCTGGAAAAATAACCTGCCGGTGATCACGCAACAAATAAAAAATGTAGGTGAAGCCATCGATTCGGAAAAGCCTTTCGAAAATCCCGTATTGTTTATGGGAGGGGCCAATTCAGATTATATCCAGGAAAAGGACAAGGCCGATATCGAGAGGATCTTTCCGGAAAATCACCTGGTTTACATCAAGAATGCGGGCCACTGGCTGCATGCCGAGCAGCCAGATGCGGTAGTAGCCACTTTGAGAGCTTTCCTTGACGCTTAGGTTCTTTCGTCTGAAAAACATCTAGCAAGATCGGAAATTCGCCCAGGTCTGTGTTCAGACTGCCGCGGGAGCCAGCGCGTTTTATGAAATTCGGTAAAGTTCAGGTTGGCCCCCTACCGATGACGAGTATATTAAAAAACTGTAAATCAATATATTAAAGAATCAACACTATCATCCTGATTGGTGTATTTTATAAATGCTTAGCATACCGGTGAAGAAATTGAACCAGCTATTTTTGGTAAAGAAGAAACCCTAAATAATCTGTTAAATAAAGAAGAGATAAATTTAATTACGCAAAGAGTGCTGGCCCGACAAAAAACCGGGGTGCGCAGGAGGCTTGTGGGAGGAAGGATTTTTTTGTCTTGATTTTTTGGTACTTTTTCATCAAGGAAAAAGTACAGAGAATAAGAGGTTTACTAGATGATGTTAAGATCTAATCCTGATAAAACCAACAATAACCTTATTTCCCGTTTATTGCAAATACCAATCGTCATCCCGATTTCTACGTTTTTTTAAATGTTAATTCTCGCAGTGACGCCAGAACGCGTCATTGCGAGCGCAGTTGGTCCCTGAGCCTGTCGAAGGGAGCAATCTGATTCGGATCGGCGGAATTAATCCATCGGGAAAGCAGTAAGATCGGGAAAGCATATTTTTTTGGCATGCCGATTTGCCAGGACCATTCCCGGCCTTATCATCCCCCGAATTTTCTCCACAAATAAAGGAACAAGGTCAACAGCAAACTAAGCAGAATGCTGGTTCCCAGGGGAAAATAAAAGGTGAAATTTTCCTTTTTGAACACCATGTCGCCCGGGATCCCTTTGAACCCGGGGAATTTATGCAGGCCCCAAAGCAAGAGTCCGGCAAAAAGAAGTAAGAGACCGGCAAAAATCAGTAGTTTTGCCAATCCGGGTAATCCGTTTTCCATAAATCAAAAATAATGCATTCAAAAGGAATACTCTACCTTATCCCTACTGTTTTGGCCGAAGGAACTGCTGATGCGGTCATAGCACCTGTTGTAAAATCAGTTTTGAAGGCCACCTCTTATTTTTTAGTGGAAGATTTCCGGACGGCCAGAAGGTATATCAGCAGCCTGAAGCTTGGGGTCAACCTGGAAGGGGTCCAAATGGAAAAGCTGGACAAAAAAACGCCGGATTCCCAGGTAAGGAAGCTTCTGGAGCCGGTGCTGCAAGGGCAGGATATGGGTATTCTATCCGATGCCGGTTGCCCGGGCATAGCCGACCCCGGGGCCAGGGCGGTGGCTTGGGCGCACCGTTTGGGTATACGGGTGGTGCCACTGCCGGGGCCTTCTTCCATGTTTCTGGCCCTGATGGGTTCCGGCTTTAATGGGCAGGCCTTTACTTTCAACGGTTACCTGCCGATTGATCGAAAGGACCGGGTCAGGGTGATCAAAAATCTGGAGAGCAAAGCAATCAGGGAGCATACCACACAACTGTTTATGGAAACGCCTTTTCGAAACAACCGCCTGCTGGAAGATTTGCTGGAGCAGCTGGAAGCCAATACCTTGCTATGCATTGCCAGTGAACTGACCGGCGAAGGGGAGATGATCCGTACCCGGAAGGTGGCCGACTGGCGCAAGGAAAAGCCGGACCTGCACAAGGTTCCGGCGGTATTTTTGATTGGGGGAAGTTAATCCAAAAGGATAAGCAATGAACCCTGCCACGAGCAACTGTTTCTCCGAGTTATACGATTCAGGAAAAAATACAAAGGGGCCCGGTAACTGATTATCGTTTTTGTTGACGGATCAGGATTGGCCATTGCAAATGACATTCGGTAGGCTCCGTCGGTATGGCATCATCGAAAAAACAGGGGTGAGGAGGCATACCCAGCCAGTCAAAGGTAAAATCTTACATTCAGCGTATGGGTGTAGTTTTCCTTTTTTCTTGCAAAACTATTTTAAATAGTTCTAAGGTATAGGAATCGGCCTGGATAACAACATATCCCGCCCTTCCAGGGCTTACGAATAATCGGCTATCAATTCACGATGGGCTTACACCCATTCGCTTTGGTATTTCGCCCCTGCAGGGCTTGATCCAATTTTTAATGCCCTAGAAGTAATGAAGCTTTGCAGTATCCTTAAAATAAATTTTAGGAGATTTTACCAGTTTCTTTTTGACATTGGTAGGCCATGAGGGTTGGTCTGTTGTCAAAAAAACATTCGGTAATCAACGGATTTTGCAGAAGTTGATTGACCAACCTGCTATGGTCCAATAAGTCCAGTGACGGGGAAATGTATCACGGAAAACAAAAATTTCGGATATACGCCTCGCTTCAACATCCCTGCAAATTTAAAATTTGATTTTAAAAATCAGGTATAAATACATGCACAATGATGTTTTTAGGGTTCAGATCAAATCCTATTCATGACCCGGGCACGGCCTCCTTCAATGTCAGCGATTCAAAGGCTTTTCGAACTACCTCCTGGTACCGCTCAAAAAAGTCACAACTGGTAAATCTGGTCACAATTATCCGACCCTCTTTTTCAAAGAGGGTATGCTCATTCTTGCTAAGGTAGACTTCACCCTTCGGATCCACAAATCGGCGTTTGTAGGTAATGGTGTATCCCCTTGTACCATTCGCCAGTTCCTCAATAGAGAGCTCGTCCAGTTGGTCGTTTGATCGATACTCCTCTGCACTTGAAGACAAATAGTCGTCAAAATCAAATGTTTCTTCTTTGGGAATTCCGACTGTAAGTTGCATCGAAGCGCCACAAACGGATGTATCTTTTGGGTTTTCTCCGACGAACGTTGCTCCGGTGAGGTACAAACCGTCTCGCTCTCCAACCGATTTCTTTTCTTCCGATGTCCAGCTCGGGGGATAATTCCATCCTGCCGGCGGCTCTATCTGGAAATAATCATTCTCCGAGATGATTTTCTTGTCGGGATGAGGGATTGGATCTTGTTTTTTGCTGTTTTTCTCGTTCCCGGCGGACGAGGCTATCTCACTATCGCTGATACCGCCTTCATTTAAATCATACTCGAACAGCGCATCCTCCTTAAAAAAAGAAATCCCATACAATTTTTTCAATTCCTCAGCATAGGTAAAGGTAGTGATGGGCTGGTCCAGCCTAAAGCGGTCCAGTAAATTCCCCTCCCAATCCCAGACTTCCAGGTGGGGTCGGAAGGTCTGAGAATTCTCTTCCACTTCCTTTTTGGGCATTCCTATATACAGCACATAAATGCGCTCACTGCTGGCAAATGGATCCGTCCGGTAAATCCACATTTCTTCATCGGATGCGCTGTTGGAAGTGCTCTCCACGGCTATTTCCTGAAGAAGTTCCCCATCTGCACTATACAGTTTGATTTGATTGTGGTACAAGTAAAATACCGCTAACCTCCCATTTTTGGGGTTGGCCACCGTACGTTTCATATAATCGCGAGCCAGGGTTCCCTGATCCCTATTTTCCCCTGCGGCTGGCTCTGGGAATTCACCGAATCGGACCAATTCCTCATTTCGTCCCAGGTGCACCAGCCGGTGCTCCGGTGCTCCTGGTTTTGCATCCCCGATATCGGCAACATATACGGAGTCGTTGACCAGGTGCAGCCCGTTAATTGGCCCGCCGGTATCGGAAATCAATGGATGTTGCGCTTCCCGGGTTGCTTGTTCCGCATGCAGCTTTATCTTGATAAGCTCTGCCCCCGAAAGCACCATCAGGTGCTCCCCATGCATTTTCAAGGAATTTCCATTCACAAACTGGAATTCATCTGGCCCCTCACCGATGTCGCCAAAAGCGTACTGGAAGGAAAAATCAGGTAGGTTGTAGACTTTGAACAGGTTTTCTTTCCCCTGGTCTAAGACCACGGCTTTGTTAGCAGATACGACGATTTTATAAGGCATCAGCGCCGCATTAGCCAGGCCTACTTCTCTGGATTGTAGGGTTCCTGATTCCGGAATTCGGTGGATTACTTTTTTGCCTTCTTCCCGGGGCTGGCAGGAAAAGAATGTGTGAATAAACAGAATGAGTATACATTGGATTTTCATGGTACCACAAGAATACAGGGGACAGGCAAATTCGTCAAAATTATGTGACGGAATGGGCATTATCGGTGACGAAAATAGCTTCTTTTTTATCCGTATTCCCAAGGGTACCCCCATTTGCTTCTTTTCCGCTTCTTAGGCTGCAGAAATTCGTAGCGGTTACGGGTGCCGGTTGACCAGCCGAATGGTGTCGGAAAGGGGGGAAGTGCCGGGAACCCATTTTTTGGAGCGAATTCCTGCATCGGCCTGGTTTTTAGGTATCACCTCTCCTTGCTCCGTGACGTAGACCGGCTCATTGGAATAGAACCATTTGATGCCTCTCTCAGTAGGTTCAACGATCACCCCTCGTACCGCCTTGTCCATCCCCATTTCCAAGGTTCGGTGGTACAGCTCGCTTCGGTAGCGGTTAAACGGATCGGTATTGATAGGACTACTCCCTGACAGGATGATGGCGTTTTTGTCATCCAATAGCAAGGTCTGCCCGGGACTTCCTTCCGACAAGCCATTCGCTTTAATCACCGTTTTGTCGGTGTCGTAATAAAAGGGATAGTCCATGTTCCGTTCGGTAAACCAATACTGCTTGAACGGTTCGATATCTTCCGTGTCCTGCACCAGGAAAATATAGCCGATGGAATCCCTGTCCATACTGCCCATTAAGGCATTCCACACCTCTAATTCCCGATCAATGGAGGAGCCTTTTGGGTCTAATACCGTCACCAATTTTAGGGGTTTTACCAGAGGGTTGACTTTGGTAGTGCCACTAACCTTTTGTGAATTTGCTGGTAGCTGGAATAGTTTGGACTCGGTAGCTTGCCGGGCATACCCGAAATGGGATAGCCCAAGGACTACTACAAGAAAATAATATCGTATCATTTAAGGCTCGTTTAATGGGTAGGCGATTAATTTGGGTTCTTTCTCAAAAGAAGCAGCATACAGCATTTTGGCTTGATCATCGACCGCAATGGAGCGGACAGCCTGATCCAGTGCGTACCTTTTTACAGGCCTTCCTTCCCAATCCAACACAAATACCTCATCGGAAAGGCCTGATTGGATGATGGTTTCCCGGGAAGTATCATCGATGGTCTGCCCATTGTACAGAAAGTAGATATGGTCCTCCGTCACCGCCACCGAGGTGTATTCAAAGGTGGACCCTTCCTTATCCACGACGGCCATGCCTACAGGGCTATGCTGTACATCCAAGGGGGTATCTCCCCATGCATAGGTAGTCACCTCAATCGTATCCTGTAAAACTTTGAGAATGCCAAATTCCGGGACTCTGGACATGCCGTAAACGGCCAAATTCTTTGTGGGGTGGTTCATAAAAAACGACTGGTTGGCCATCGCCATCGCGGGCCCTCCCGGATATTCACCCACTTCGATAAAGTCTCCGCTTTCAATATTGTAGGCACAAAATCGTTTGTGATGCATACTGCCTACCACGTATCCGTCCACATGGACGGTGCTTCCCATAAAGCGCTTTTCCTGTTGATCGATGGTAAACTTTGCTGCGGGTGTATCCCGGCCACTTTTCAAGGCATCGATGTCGTGGATGTAATAGTGCACCTGGTCTGTCAGGTAGAGCCGATTTTCTTTCCGGTCCACCGAAAAATAAAAAGCATCGCTTAGCAACTGGTTGGGTCCCTCTCCCTTTTTTCCAAATGGCCTGACAGACTTGTCTCTCAAATCAATTAGCTTATAGGTATACTCCCGGTCCGGAAATTCATTGACCAGAATCAGGCTGTCAAAAAAAGTCATGTTGAACAGGTAACTCAGCGGCTTTTCTCCTTCGGTTAAAACAACCGTTTCGCCTGTTAATGCTACCAGCTCTGTTTTTGAAAAGTACTCCCTGAAGTTTGCACCAAGTGGTGGTTCTGAGCATGCGGTAAACAGGACGATGCCAACAATCAGGGAGGTCAAGTCTGCCCGGGTTTTATGAGCGGTTCGTTTCAGGAGTAGGACAACTTGAAGCATGATTCAGGAGTAGGACATGCGGCCGCCAATAAGGTGTGCCTGTATGGATGCAATATAGAACTAATTAGTTTTAAATCAAAAAAGCAAAGTGGCAGAGGGCTATCTCGCTGTGGTAGTTTGTTTTTTTCGTTAAAAATAACCTGCCCAGCCAAATCCGACAATTGGACGATGCAGGAGCCCATACGGTGTGGGAGCGGCATTCGTTGGTTTTAGGTGGCTGTTTTTCTGCGTATCAGGGTGCGCATTTCCTATGTTTTTCGAAGCAATGGGAGTCTTCTGTACGGTGGGGAAACAAAGGCCTCTACCAAGGGCAAACGAAATTCCACCTGCCACGATCCCGTAAAAATACAAGTGGGGGCTGCCGGATCGGCGCGCGTTTTTCGGGAGGAATGGGTAGGAGGCATACCGCGTCGTGTACCCTTGGAGAGAAGGTCCGGGAAAGCCTGTGGGAACAGGGACTCCGATAAGCGGTTCGTCGGGAAATCAAGGTTTATGGTTCGGTATCGGGTCAAAGGCTATGGTGCACGATACTGAAAAAGCTAGTTAGGATTCCTTAAAATTTTTCTATATTTAAGGGAGTTAGCACCGCCGCCCAAAAGGGAAGTAACTGCAAGGGTTGCGGTTAGCTGGTAGTTGTGGGTAATATCCAGAGTCCACCATCAATGATAGAAGATCGTATATTAGAATGGAATGGTACTAGGCTGCTTTTTTTGAACAGGTTAAAACTAGAATTTTTAACTTAGTGATTATGAAAAAGAGCAAATTTAGCGAAGAGCAGGTCATCAAGATCCTCAAACTGCAAGAGGACGGCCACAAAGTAGAAGATATATGCCGGAAGTACGGCATCAGTTCTGCGACGTTTTACAGCTGGCGGAATAAATATTCGGGCATGGATGTGCAAGAGCTTCGTCGTCTCAGAAGCCTGGAGGAAGAAAATAGTCGCTTGAAGAAAATAGTGGCCAACCAAAGTCTGGAGATTGACATGATCAAAGATCTTTTGTCAAAAAAGCCCTGACGCCCGTGCAAAAGCAGGAACAGGTGACCTACCTTGAAGATACCTACAAGGTGTCCCATGCATGGGCGTGCAGCGTCGTATCGGTATCCAGAACCACAAAGTATTACCAGAAGAAAATGCCAGCAAAAGATGCCCAGATCAAAACGATGATTGAGCAGGTGATAGGCTGTAGCCGAAAAGGCAGAAACAAGGTGATCTGCCTGGTGCAGAAAAAGTATCCTCACATTAGTGGTAGCAAGATCAGGCGCGTGTACGAGCAAGAGGGATTTAGCCTGCACAGGCGTCTGAAACGCAGGATCAAGAATCAGCCCGCCAATCCGATTGAGATTCCATTAGTGGCCAACCAAGAGTGGGCAATGGACTTTATGTCTGACACGTTGGAAAACGGGAGAAAATTCAGGACGCTGAACGTGGTGGATCATTTCAACCGTGCCTGCATTGGGATTGCGGTGGCACACAGCCTGCCTTCTGTACGTGTAATCGAATACCTGGAGCGTATGATTGAATTTCAGGGCAAGCCCAGGCGTATCCGAACCGACAACGGTCCTGAATTCAGAAGCAAGAAGTTTCAGGCATGGTTGAGCGACCAGCAGATAACGTGGTCGCCAATCCAGAAAGGAAAACCCCAGCAGAACGGAATCGTAGAGCGGTTCAATAGAACCTTCCGGGAAGATGTGCTTGATGCTTACCTATTCAGTTCCGTTGCGCATGCTCAAGACCTAGCCGATACATGGAAACAAGATTACAACAATCAGAGACCCCACCAGTCACTGGGATACCAAACCCCTTCCGACTATGCGGCGTAAGGTTTTCCAAAGGAATAAAACTCCCAAAACAGGGAGACAAAAAGGCTGCCCACTGGACAGCCTTGGAACCCGTTTCGGTCGGCCAGCCCTATCCCTGGTGGGTTGCTCCTCAGCAGCGCCCACTTCCGTTTCGGACCGGCATGGCAAAATTCAAAACAAAAACCTACATTTACAACCTGTCAAAATTCCCAGCCATATACCGAATGAAAAAACCATACGTAATAGCTGGATGCAACGGAGCAGGAAAAACCACTGCTTCTTACACAATTCTACCAGAAATACTTGATTGTAAGGAGTTTGTAAACGCAGATGAAATCGCTAAAGGAATTTCTCCTTTTCAGCCAGAAAAAGCGGGAATAGAAGCAGGCCGGTTGATGTTGAAAAGAATTAAAAGGTTGTTAGAATCAGGAGGAAGTTTTGCCTTTGAAACTACTCTTTCAACTAGAAGCTATGTCCAATTTATTGATAGGGCAAAAGAAATGGATTACCAGGTGACTTGCTTGTTTTTCTGGCTAAATTCGGAAGAATTGGCTATTTCACGAGTGGAAACAAGAGTAAAAGAAGGAGGTCATCATATACCGGAAGAGGTGATAAGGAGGAGGTATAAAAGTGGTCTTAAGAATTTTTTCCACCTATATCTTGCCAAGGTAGACAACTGGCTTTTTGTTGACAATTCAGGAGATACTTATGAAATTATAGCTGAAGGAGCGTTGAAGGAAGAAACAATTACTAATGTAGAACAGTGGGAAGAATTAAAAAGGAATTATTATGGGAACTAAAGAACAGCTGAAAGAAGAACGGGATAAAATAGTCAAAGGCCTCGAAGAGACATACAGAAGGCTAATCGAATATAAAAAGGAAAAGAAAAGTCCGATGATTGTGGTAAGGAATGGAAAAATTGTCGCTGTTGACCCAAATGAAATACTACCCACCACATTGTATAAGCGCAATGCGGGCTGAGCGGCTAAAATTGGGCTTTTTTTGCTTCTAATAAACTTCTGGATGTACGGACGGTGAATCGCTCCGAAACCTCGCACTACGTTTATACCAGGACCTTGCTGGTAATTTAAAAATAGTTGAAACAACTTAAACTAAATAAGAGAAGTATAGTCTTAAAGACAATTTTTAAAATCCTATATATGGATTTTGCTACCACTTTCAGTTTTTGGAGGTTTTGAAAGTTGCTCAACTTATATAGAAGCTGGGACGCATTTGACACCTTACTCAGTTAGTGTGTCTGGTTACCATAGAAAAGACGGCACCTACGTTCGACCACATAAAAGACGACCTCCCGGGAGTGTTAAAAGAGACGCTCCCTGGAAAAGGAAACGATTCTTGATGGGTACCTTATTCCTTGGCAGTATAGCCTTAGGTTTAGGTTCTGTTTTTATCACCTATACTGTTTCGGTTAATAAAATTGATGAGAAAGAGTCTCGGATAAAGTTGCTCCTAAGAGAGAGAAATTCTATTCATAAAAACATACTTGGCAAGAATGTTAGCCATACGATTTCACAGGAAATTGACTTTGACAAGTTACGAGAAATCCCACAGTATTTGCTATTTGACGACAAGCAAGAATGTGCCTACAAGCACAAAGAACTGAAAAGAACACACTTTCATGTAAGGTATAAGGCAATAAAGAATTACTATCGAGTATGCTTGGAACATGTGAGATCTTTACCAAGTATCGGTAGAGGGCAACCAAGGTCAAAGTACCTCAAAGAAATCGAATACTTTGAACAGTATGAAAACTTATACAGTTCTTTTAGAAAAAAGTTTGAAATATATACAAGCGAACAGTTATTCGAATTTTCAAAGACTGAAATTGGAGACTATTTCTATATGATTTATAAAGAAAAAACTGCCACCAACAGCTAAGTTTTCGTGGGGCTTGTAAAGCCAAGCATGAAAACGCTGTTGCACTGCCTGCCCCGAATTTTTGGGTGAACCGGTGAAGTGCTTACGGAGTTTGAGTCGGGATGTTTTGAAGGGAAGTGAGGTGTACAGCTAGTTAAAAAAGGTGATACCTGCCAGTAGATTCGGGATCGATTCAAAAAAGTACTCATGTTTTAAGCCTTTTCAATGGCTTTTGGAAGGACTTTTTTATGGCATAGGCATGGGTTTTCCCAGGGATTCCGATGAGCGGTTCGGCGGGAAACCAACGTTTATGGTTCGGTATCGGGTGAAAGGCTATGGTGCACGATACTGAAAAAGCTAGTTGGGATTCCTCAAAATATTTTATAATCAAGGGAGTTTGCACCGCAGCCCAAAAGGGAAGTAAATGCAAGGGTTGCAGTTAGCCAGTAGTTGTAGCGCATTTGCCTAAGTTCCAACTTCATTTTTAACAAAAAGACAGAACTTTTATAAACACCTGACATAAACTGGAAAATTGAACTTTCTATACTTCTTAATTGCATATTTTTTCCTCCTGGTAATACTTGGGGTGACATTAAGTATACTAACTTATCGGTCACTCAAAAAGAACAACTTTACGATCACGAAGACGAATTTTAGAATGAGATACACAGTTAAGGAGTTATCACAACTTTATGAACAGACGGATTCGATTGAGTTTTCAAAGAAAATTAAAGCTCTAATTAAACTAACTCGATGGTCAACCAGAATATCATGGGGTTACAATCGATATTTGTTATTTTACTGCTGATAACAATAATTTTAAAATAAAAACGCGCTACAACAATGGCGAGCATAAAGAGCCGCTTTAGGCCAGCACACAATGCCAAGTTCCACATGCTAGCCGGGCCGTTGCAGGCAATTAAAAAGATAAAATCATGAAAGAACATTCACCAAACCAGAAGAAAACAAATAGCAGGGCAAATGCTAACCAGCCATTTTTTCAGAAGAAATCTGTAGAAAAACCCTTTTTCAAGGCCGAAGGGAATGAAAATAGTTTTTTCAGTAAAAGTACAAGCTTTTTTCCATCATCATTTAATTTTAGCACTATTCCAATTCATCCAATTCAAAGGAAAGAGAATAAAAATTTGCCTGAAGACCTTCAAGAAAACATGGAGAATTCTTTTGGACAAGATTTCACAAATGTAAATATTCAGAAGAACTCGCAAGAAGCAGTTGATCTAAATGCTCGGGCATTTACTAAGGGAGATTCGGTTCATTTTGCACCCGGTGAATTTAATCCTAACTCAGAAAAAGGGAAAAATCTTATCGGACATGAATTTGCTCATGTGACCCAGCAGAGAAGTGGAGTGGTGAAACCCCCTAGTGTGATGGGGAAGGGGCTGATTTTAAACGATAATGAAGAGTTAGAAAGAGAAGCTGACATTTTTGGGGAAATGGCAGTTACTGGCGAGCTAGTACCTAAATACCAGTCTTCAAGCTTTAACATGAGAAATGATTTTAGTACTATCCAGACAAAAAGTAATATTGTCCAGCTTGAGGAATACACTGAGCAAGATCATGCCAGTTCAGTTACTCGCCTGATGTTCCTCCTCGATGAAGGCAATGAGGATAACATTCGGGCGGCTCTGGAAGGGCTTCGCAGTGCAGAAAGCGCGGTGACGGAGACCACTGAAACGACTCGCATAGTCTTTGCCACAGGGCAGGACAGCTACAATTTGACCATTGCCTCCAATGAGATCGATGAGTTTATCCGTTTGTATGAGCGATACCTTTTGCGCCAGCAGAGAGTCCAGGTAGTCAGCCTGTCGGATGAATTTGTCGAACGCTTTAATCGTCATTTTAACAGCATACAACACGTATTTAGGCCCCGGCCTGCGAGTCCGACCTCCATAGGCAGTTCTGCCGAAGAAGCTTCAGAAAGCGGGGAACAGGAATCCTCAGCTGGGACTACATCTACAGGTAGTACATTGAGTGCACACGAGATTGCCGCGAATTTTACGCCCGGGCAGATTACCTTGCTGTCTCAGTATTTTGATTCAAATATCATACCGGAGCGACTATTCAATGGTGATGAGACGAACCTGCTCGATGCAGGTCAACGTATTGTAATCTCAGCACACATACTGGCCAATGGAAGATATGACTCTGGATTCCGCTTGCAAGAAGTGCATGCGAGGATGTGTTTTCATTGGGCGCACATGGTCTATCACTACGCGGGTGTAACCCCAGCCTATTAGACTCTCTGGCCTGGCGAATCACGCCCAATCAACGTGCACTCCTGCTTAGGATAAACCAGGAAGACAATCTGGAGAGAAGGGTCCAACTCAATGAGCGCCTACGGAACCTGCTTCACAATGTAAGCACATCTGAAAGTGGACGAGCCAGTTCTGCTGAGAGAGCCAGATCGCACTACGAACCACGACTTGCCCGTAGGCGGGAGTCCGCACGGGAACTGCTAAGTCGCTTGACCGAACGCTTCAATAGAGTAGACGAAACACTACGGGCCTTTGAGACAGCCATTATGGGAAGACCTGATGGGGTAGTTCCAAATAGAAGATTGGAACGTGCCGGTTACCCTACCACCCTCGATGCTGATGCCTATGCGGAAGAAATAGGTCTTACGGATGCAGCAAATGCCGTGGAGGAACTGAATACACTGCTGCAAAGGGAGACGGTTAGCTTCGAAGAAGGGGTGGAGGAATCCAGGCAGATTGACGAGCTTGGAATCCTTTTCTCGATCCTGTCTGCAAATATTCCCCCTCCCGGCACTCGCCAGCACTTAAGAAACCTGCAGCGTTCCACTCAAGAAAACAAAAACGACATCAACCCGCCGTCAACCCGTTCTGACTTTATACGATGGAGGGATGTTTGCGCGGCGGCCCATGAATTGCTTGACCTCGCGATCAGACAACTGCAAAACCATGGGTTATTGCCATTTGCAAGAACTATGCGGCAGCAGGGCGGAACACTGCCTTATGTAACTAGTCATATTGGTGGTAGCGGCGAAAGCTACTCCTCAACAGGTATGCTGGAAAACGTACCGGATATCTCCAATATTCAAAGTGAGTGATAGGAATTAGAAACAACGAAAACTGCCTGCAACAGAGTATAAAACGGCAAGTCAGCCTATGCGGCTGCCCTGCGTTTATGCAAACCGTTGCAGTGCATTTAAAAACTGAGAATAAAACACATACTCATCATGCAATATGAGGTCAACACACCAAGAGAATACCTTGACAAACTTGAAAATGATTGGAGAAAGGAAAAACTTCTAATGGTTCGTAAAATGCTTAAAAAGCACGGGCCTGACTTAATTGAAGGGATTGAATATAAAATGCTATCGTTTAGATATAATGACAAAACTATTTTTAACCTAAACGCTCAGCGGGCTTATGTAAGTCTTTACATTGGGACTATAAACAAAGTTGACAATGCCCGGGAATTACTAAAGAATTTTGACAAAGGGAAAGGCTGCATTCGTATAAAAAAGAACGTTGAAATTCAGGAAACAGGACTTGAAGAGTTCATTAAACAAACCATTGACTTATGGAAAAAAGGTGGTGATACTGATTGTTAAATTCTACCCTAAGAACTATCTAAATACACCTGTCAAATTTTGAATAAAGATATGGATTGCATTGCCGAAATACGAAAAAACAGGTTAGCGAACGGATGATAACGGACAAGGAAACCAACAAACTGGGCCTCTCCCCTTTACTTGAAAAGCGCTATCCCCTGTTTTTCCAGAACTTCAAAAAGGCCCTTGACGAAAACGGAATAGAACCTGCTTATCTTCCTAAAACCAAAGATGTTTGGTGCGTTGATTTTATGCCGGTACAGATTAGCGAAAGTGAATTTGTACAATTCAAATTCGACCCGAAATACCTTAAGCCCAAGAAGTACCATAAAACAATCAGCGATCCTTCACTAATCTGTGCACAACTCGACCTTTCACCTTCCGTGACTGACATCATTGCCGATGGCGGTAATGTTACCAGGACAAAAAATAAGGTCATAATGACTACAAGAGTAATGGAGGAAAACCCTACCTATACCGTACGCCACCTGACCGATAAAATCACAGAACTTTTTGGGATAGACCAATTAATTTTGATTCCAACACAACCAGACGATTTTACAGGGCACAGTGACGGAATGGTTCGCTTCCTTGACGAGAACACGTTACTTGTCAATGACTATTCAAAGGAGCCTGACCAAGAATTTGTTCGCTCGCTTCACGCCGCATTGCACAATACAGGACTTGAGGTACTTGAACTACCGACTTCAATCTTTGACAACCAAAGAACAGATGATGCAACGGGAGACTACATCAACTATCTGCACATGGAGGGTGTCGTTTTCCTCCCGACTTTTAACAGAAAAGAGGACGATCAAGTGATCAAACAATTTGAGGAACTGTTTAATGGGACAAGCATCGTTCCCGTAGCGAGCAATCAGCTTTCAAAAGATGGAGGTATCCTTAACTATATTTCCTGGAACATAAAAAAATGAAAAAAAAAGCGGGCTACAAGGTCTACCCTAATCAATCAAAATCCTACCGCTACAACCTGTCAAAATTCCCAGCCATGTATCGGCCGCACCTTTCCAGGTCAAGGATTTCCATTAAATATGCAAGTTTTCGGCAGCCAAAAATCAGCACAGTGCAGGATGGTTCCTTTTTTGCTTTCCTGTACTTTTATTAGAAGTTTAAGTACCCAAGGATTTACCTTCCCGGTAAGCCGTACCGCATCAGCAGGGAAAAGTTTCGTGGGTAACTACTGGCGAATTTCCTTCTGATGCGTATCTTTAGCTGCGGTTGCCAACAAAGGCAGCCTTATTTTGTTAGATAGCCAAATACCTGCCCTGAATGAAAGTCGGATTATTTATTCCCTGTTACGTAGAGCAATTTTATCCCAATGCAGCCATTGCCAGCCTACAGCTATTGGAAAAAGCCGGCGTAGAGGTGGAGTACCCCCTAGAACAAACCTGCTGCGGTCAGCCCATGGCCAACTCGGGGTACCAACAGTACGGGGAAGGTCCCGCCAGCTTGTTTCGGAAAAATTTTGAGGCGTACGAGTACATCGTTTGCCCCTCCGGTAGCTGTACCCTGCATGCCAAGGAACATATTCTCTCTGAAAAAGAGGGAGGGCCGAAAATATATGAATTGTGTGAGTTTCTGACGGATGTGTTGCAGGTAAGCGATCTGGATGTCCGCTTTCCCTTTCGGGTCGGCCTGCACGCCAGTTGCCACGGATTACGGGGGCTTCACCTGGCCAAACCTTCCGAACTGATGGTACCGGAATTTAATAAACCCTTGCGCTTGCTCGAAATGGTCAAGGACATCGACCTGGTTCAATTGACAAGAAAAGACGAATGCTGTGGATTTGGTGGCACCTTTGCAGTTTTTGAAGAGGCCGTTTCCGTAGAAATGGGAAGGGACCGCATCAAGGACCACGAGCAACAAGGGGTGCAGGTAATCACAGGTGCGGACATGTCCTGTCTCATGCACCTGGAAGGCCTGCTTCGCAGGGAAAAGAAACCCATCCGGGTCATGCACATCGCAGAAATCCTGAATGGACACCGACCAGAAAATTAACGACCAAAAAACAGATGAAACTCCCTCAGACACATGCGGATGCAGCAGCCGATTTCCTAAAAGACACGGAAAGGAGTCACTGGCACGACGATACGCTTTGGCACGTTAGGAGCAAAAGAGATGCCTCTGCGGAGAAGATCCCGGAATGGGAACAACTTCGCACGCTTGCCTCCCAGATAAAAAATCATGTGCTTTCCAATCTGGACACCTTGCTGCTTCAATTTGAAAAGAATGCAACCGCCAATGGCATAGAAGTACTGTGGGCAAAAGACGCCCAAGAGCACAACGAGCATGTCTTGCGCATCCTGGAGGAAAACCAGGTAAAACAACTGGTAAAAAGTAAATCCATCCTGACAGAGGAATGCGGTTTGAATCACTTTCTGGAAGACAAGGGCTACGAGGTTGTAGACACCGATCTGGGTGAGCGGATCATTCAGTTTAACAAGCAGGTGCCCAGCCATATCGTGATGCCGGCCATTCACCTGAAGAAAAAAGAGATTGGCGATATTTTTCACAAGCACCTGGGTACCGAAGAAGGGGCCGATGACCCCCAATACCTGACAGAGGCTGCCCGGCAACACCTGCGGCAAAAATTCATTCAGGCGCATGCCGCAATCACGGGCGTTAACTTTGGCATCGCCGAGACGGGTGGCTTTGTGGTCTGCACCAACGAAGGCAATGCCGATATGGGTACCCATCTGGCCGATATCCACATCGCCTGCATGGGCATCGAGAAATTGGTGCCAAGGGCGGCCGACCTGGGGATTTTCCTACGCCTATTGGCCCGCAGTGCCACTGGGCAGAGCATTACCAACTACAACTCGCATTTTCACCGACCCAGGAAAGATAAGAAAATGTACCTCATCCTGGTGGATAACGGCAGGACCAAGCAATTGGGCCGGGAGGATTTCAGAAACTCGCTCAAATGTATCCGATGCGGGGCCTGTATGAATACCTGTCCGATTTACCGAAGAAGCAGCGGCTTCAGCTACAACTCCACCGTGCCGGGACCCATTGGTTCCATACTTTCGCCCGGCATGGACTTGAAGAAATACAGCACGCTCCCGTTTGCTTCCACCCTGTGCGGCTCCTGCTCGGACGTGTGTCCGGTAAAAATCAACATCCACGAACAGCTGTATAAATGGCGGCAAGTGATTACCAAAGACGGACCGCCACAGGCCTCCAAAAAATGGGCCATGCGTTTTGGCGGGCAGGTGATGTCCAAACCCAGGTTGTTTGACCTGATGGGTAAAATGGCCCGAAAGTCCCTTTCCATCAGCCCCAGAGGCTTTGTTTACAACAGTTTCAATGCCTGGGGCAAACACCGGGAGCTGCCGGAAGTACCCAAGGAAAGCTTCAAGGATTGGTACAAGAAAAACAGAAACAAATGAGCAGTAAAGAACGTATTCTAGCGGCCATCCAGCAAAATAAACCCGATTTACTCCCCTTGCCGGAACAGCCGGAGTTTCCTTACGACAGCGACCTGCCCGCCCAATACACGATTGGTTTGGCAGGAAATGGAGGAAAGTGCCTGGAAGTCGGTGGTCCTGAAGAGGTGCTGGCCTTCATTAAGGAGCATTTCCGGGAAAGTCAAATGATCGTCTCCCTGAGCGAAGCCGTTCCGGGAAATTTTAATGTTGCGATGGCAGAGGATCCCCATGAACTGGAACACGTGGATCTGGCCATTCTGGAAGGAGACTGGGGAGTGGCAGAAAACGGAGCCATTTGGCTTCCCGAAGAAAAATTGCACCATCGGGCGCTGCCCTTTATCGCGCAGCACCTGATCGTATTGTTGAAAAAGGACCGGCTGTTGGGGAACATGCACGAGGTGTATGCCCGAATAGACGTACAAGCGCCCGGCTACGGTGTATTCATAGCCGGGCCCTCTAAAACTGCTGACATTGAGCAATCGCTGGTCATCGGGGCGCATGGTCCCCGGAGCATGACCGTCTTTTTATTGGATTAAGCCGAAAAGGACCCCTGAAGCGCTGCTTCGGTGGCCTCCAGTTGCTTTCTGACTTCCACGATGCTTTCCCATTCGCGGCCAGCCTCTCCGTACTCGATGCCACACCAGGAGCGGTAACCCGCTTTCAGCACGATGCGCATCATTTTTTCGTAATCCAGCGGATACTGATTGCCTTTGTTGTCCCAGACAGTGGTTTTCACGCTGACTCCCTGTGCATAGGGCATCAGCTCTTTTACACCCTTGTACGAATCGTAGGAGATCGGCTGCGCGCCTTCATTGCGGCTGATTTGGAAATTGCCAAAATCCGGTAGTGTGCCCGCGCGGGGATGATCGGCGGCTTTCATCACTCCGGATAGCCACTTGCCGTTGCTGGAAAAACCCCCGTGATTTTCGATGGTCACGCCGATATCCATGGTATCCGCAAACTCACAAAGCTGATGCAGCCCATCGGCTACCAGCTTCATGGATTCCTTAAAGGCCTGCCGGTCGGAACTGTAATCCACCGAAGAATAGCCGTTTACCCGGATGGCGTGGCATCCCAGAAATTTTGCTGCTTCTACCCACTTTTTGTGATTCTCTACGGTGGTTGCCCGCTCGGCGGCATCCGCCGCACCGAGTTGTCCTTCCCGATCACACATGATCAATACCGAGGTGACCCCCTCTCCGGCTGCACGGGTTTTCATTTCGCGCAGGTAGGCCTGGTCCTGGGCTTTGTCCATAAAAAACTGGTTGACGTATTCCACTGCATGAATGCCGTGTTTTTTCGCCAGTACTGGAAAATCCAGGTGGTCCATTTTCCCGGAAAACAAGAGCTTATTCACGGACCATTCGGCCAGCGATATTTTGTACAATTCCGCGCGGGCAGGCCGGGAGAAAGCCTCCGAACCGATTCCCAAACCAAGCAAGGCCGAGGCCATACCGGTTTTTTTGATAAAATCTCTTCTGGTTTGCATGCGTTTCGAATAAAGGTTATTTCCTGAATCTAAAGAAAGTCAAGATAAGGCTTTTATTTTTTACCAGCAATCTACTTGGAGAGGAATGGTACTTGCTTAGGGTGCCAGCCAGTGGCCGGACCAGCCGCCTGCGTCTTTTCGAAAGACGACACGAAGGTGCTGCAGCCCGTTTAATTGCAGGCATTCCACGGCCTCTGCCTGAATGGCGATCACCGTAAAATGGCGCGAATCCCCTGCCTGCTCCCAGGTATGGGCAGCAGCTGGGGTTTCGATCGGCGTGCCGGGAGCAAGGATGGATTGGTAGGCCTTTTGGGCCTCCCCCTGTACGTTTGCCCAATGGCTTTTGCTTACCGGATCCTGCCGGTGGATGGTGGCCCGGCCCTGTATTTTGACCTGGCATCGCTTTTGGGGATGGTAAAAAAGCAGGGTCACGGCGGGTTGCTGCTCCAGTTGAAAAACTTTATGACTGCGGCTGTCGGTATAGATATAGCAGCAGAAGTCACCTTCCGTCTTTCGCAGGACTACGTAGCGGGCATCCGGGCGACTTTCTGAGGAACTGCTCAGCACCACAAACCGAAAGGGATGTTTTTTATCAAGCGCAGCCCGCTGCAGTTCCTTTTTGACAGTCATCCATACGGCATCCAGTGGGTCGGTTTCGTAAAAAAGCATGTTTTCTCAGGTTACGAATAAATCTTGGTAATTCGGATAGCGTTGAGTATGGCCAGGAGGGCAACTCCCACGTCGGCAAACACGGCTTCCCACATGCCTGCCAGTCCGGCCGCCCCCAATGCCAACACCAGGAACTTTACACCGAAAGCCATACCAATGTTTTGCCATACAATATTTTTTGTTGTTTTTCCAATGCGAATGGCAAGGGCTACCCGGGAGGGGCGATCGGTCTGAATCACCACATTGGCGGTTTCGATGGCCAGATCGCTGCCCAGACCACCCATGGCGATGCCAATATCCGCTACCGCCAGGGCGGGTGCGTCGTTGATCCCATCCCCCACAAAAGCCAACACCCGGCCGGCTTGCTTCTTCTCATTTTCCAGCCAGGCGCTTTTTTCCTCCGGCAGCAGATCGCCCCTGGCTTGGCTGGCTCCCAATTCCCTGCCCAATGCCTGCACGATTTCCTGCCGGTCGCCGGATAGGATTCCCGTTTCCGAAATCCCCAAGCTATCCAAATCCCTGAAAGCTTGACGCGCATCGGGTTTCAATTCGTCAGCGAGTGCGAAATACCCGCAGTAATTTCCTTCCACGGCTACATGTACGATCGTTTTATCAGAGACAGAGGTAGCGGGAACGTTTTGGACCTGCATTCGCTCAAGCAGTATTCGGTTGCCCACCAATACGGCCTGGTTCTGGACGGTACCGGAGAGCCCCTGTCCGGCATGTTCCCGGAGCTCCGATACCGGATGGGGAGATTTTCCCAGGTATTGGACGAATGCCGCAGCGATTGGGTGGTTGGATTTGGATTCGAGGCTGAGGGCCAGCATTTTCCAATCCGGATGGGCCCTTGCTACCGCTTTTTCTTCTTGAACGGAAAAAACCCCTTTCGTCAAGGTCCCGGTCTTGTCAAAAATCACCGTAGTGACCCGCGTTATCTGATCCAGGTAATTGGATCCTTTGAAGAGAATCCCTTTTCTGGAGGCCGCTCCTATTCCCCCAAAATAGCCTAGCGGGATGGAAATCACCAGGGCACAAGGACAGGAGATGACCAAAAATACCAGGGCCCGGTAGAGCCAGTCACTGAATACATAGGGGTCAACAAACAGGTAGGGGAGCAGCACCAATGCCAGCGCCAGATAAGTGACGATGGGTGTGTAGACTTTGGCAAATTTGCGGATAAATTGCTCCGTTTTTGCTTTTTTCGCCGTTGCTTCCTGCACCGTACGGATGATTTTTGACAAAGAGCTTTCCTGGAACGAGCGGGACACCTGGATTTTGAGGAGCTGTTGCAGGTTGACCATACCGGCCAATACCTCTTCTCCGGCACCGATTCGGCGGGGAACGCTTTCCCCGGTGATCGCCGCCGTATTGAAGCTTCCGGTACCCTGCTGTAAGATTCCGTCCAGGGGCACACTTTCTCCGGCCTGAATTTCCAGGATTTCTCCTACGGCCACGGTTTCTGGCTGTACCCATTCAGCCTGCCCCTCACGAATGACTCGTGCCCGGCTGGGCCGCAGATCGAGCAGGGCCTGAATGTTTCCCTTCGCCTTGCTTACCGCCTGATGCTGCAAGATTTCACCGACGGTGTAAAAGAGCATGACGGTCACGGCCTCCGGGTATTCTCCAATGGCAAAGGCGCCCAGCGTAGCGATTGCCATCAAAAAAAATTCGGTAAAAACTTCCCCTTTTAGAATCAGCTCCCCGGCCTTTTTAAGGACGGACCAACCCACCAGTCCGTACGCCAGTAGGTACAGGGGCAGCCAGACCGATAGGTTTAGGAGTTCGTAGGGATACAGGGCTTCTCCGATCGCGGCCAACAGGAGGGCCAGTAAACTGAGAATACTGCTTTTCCATTCCTGCCAGTAATGAAACCATCTGGAAGGAATGGTTTCGCGGGGATCGGGTGACTGATCGCAGCAGGAAGCCTGGGAGGAAAAAGGAGTACCCATCGTCTGTGTTTCGTTTTGGCCAAAGGTACAACATAAACTCATGCACAGAAATTGCAACTGACCTCGGTAGGCGATTTAATTTTCTCAGAGGGGTGCGGAGCGTTTTTTACCCGAGCATTTGATTTTCATGCGCTCACAGGTACTATCGGGATGGTTGCGGTAATAGATATAGGTACGTAGGTCTACCTTTCCTACGCGGTACCGCTCCTTGGCCCAGTCAAAAAAATCAGCATCGGCAGCGTAGCCGTCTTTAAAGGACCGGCCTTCAAATACCTCTTTTTTTCCGAATAACGTTGCGAAAAGGATGCAGTCGTCCACGTGTACCAGGCGTTCCGGTTGGTGCCGGTCGGTCACGTAGTAGTCTTCTTCTTTCGCCACGATGGTTTCGGTGGTGGAGGCAATCAGGTCGTAGTACTCCATCTGACGCAGGCATGCCTGCAGGTGTTCGGGCCGGTACTCGTCGTCGGCATCCAGGATGGACAGATAGGTGCCGCTGCTGAGCAGCACTGCACGGTTGATGGCCCTGGATTGGCCCTGATTGTGTTGTCGGAGGTATACCAGGCGCTCCTCGTTCCGCATGCAGTAGCTATACAATTCATGCCGGGCATCATTTGTAGAGCCATCGTCCACAAGAATGACTTCAAAATCCCGAAAGGTCTGTTGCCAAAGCGAATCAATGGCCCGCTTCACCAGGTGAAAAGGGGTATTGTACGTGGCGATCAATACGGATATTTTGGGAGATTCGGCCATACCGGTAAATTTAACCATCCCAATCCAAAAAGGTTAGCGGGCAGCACAAAAAGAATGGATCAAAGCAAAAAAAGCCCTGCACATAGCTGCAGGGCTTTTGAAAACGCCATGGGCGGAGGTTATGTTATTTGTTGGACAGGTAGGCGGATACCCCCTCGCGAGTGGCAGACATGGCTTCTTTACCTTCTTCCCAGTTTGCCGGACAAACTTCTCCAAATTTTTCCACATGCCGGAGCGCGTCGATGAGTCGCAGCATTTCGTCGATATTTCTTCCCAAAGGCAAATCGTTTACGGTTTCGTGCCGGATGGTGCCTTCTTTATCGATAAGAAAGGTGGCCCGGTAGGCCACTGGAAGGCCATCGTAGGTAAGTTGGCCTTCTTCGTTGTAGTTCCAATCACCGGCAAGCACGCCAAAATTGTGCGCGATGGTTTTTACCGGATCGGCGACAATTGGATAGGTTACGCCTTGAATTCCTCCTTCCTCTTTAGGGGTATTTAACCAGGCCAGGTGAGACTCTTCCGTATCGCAGGAAGCACCAATTACGGCCACGCCTCTTTTTTCGAATTCTTCCAACTTTTCCTGGAAAGCCAAAATTTCAGTGGGACAAACGAAGGTAAAATCCTTGGGGTAAAAAAAGAAAATCACATCTTTATTCCCAATGTACTGCTCCAGGGAGAAGTTTTCTACGATTTCTTCTCCATCGACTACAGCGGGGGCATTAAATAAAGGTGCTTTTTTTCCAACTAGTGACATAAAATAGATTTTAATTGTTTATAGATAAATTTATGATTAGAATAAGAAAATAATTCTGTTTTTTCTCAATTAACCACCGATACTTCCTCAACTACAAAAGCTTCGGTTTGGTTCTCGATGCAGGAGCTTTTTGACATTTTCGAGATTCCTGCATGTCAGTCATCGCTTCGATCCGGCTACCGCCAATACAAAAGTAGCAGCGGAATTCCAGGAGGGGATGAAAACCCATCGGTGCAGCGGGAGCAGTAACTCGTTTAACCCGCCTGCCCGGCAGCGGCCAGACGACGCGTCGCTCCGCGAGGGGAACAGGGGGAAGACCCTGCCGCTGTTATGCCGGTCATCCGAAAAGCGAGCGAGCCAAAAAGATTGGCAGTCGGACCAGGCAGCAGGATAGGTGGTTCCGGCCGGGCTTCGATACCAGCGAAAACCTGGGATTCTTTGGCCGAAAATGTCCAGGTTTTGTCGGCTAGCCATTCCTCCTCTCGGTTCAGCCCGCAAAATTAGGCATTATTTTAAGAAATTCATATGGATAGTTCTTTCCTTTATTTAAATTGAAAGCCAGTTCAGTTAACCTTCAACCTGAGTCGCCGGGTTGGTCAGGTAAATCCGGAAAACGATGGTTTTATGATCAAAGTCTTGTTTGTTTGCCTTGGAAACATTTGCCGCTCTCCTCTGGCAGAGGCCTTATTTGCGCATAAAATTTCCGGTAAGCCCTATGCATCTCAGGTGAAGGCGGATAGTTGTGGTACATCGGATTACCATATTGGAGAGCTTCCTGACGAGCGGGCGCTGACTTGTGCACAACGAAACGGGATCGATATGAACCATCGTGGCAGGCAATTGCACCGCACCGATTTCCGGGATTTTGATTACCTGATTGCCATGGACCATTCCAATCTGGAAAACATCCTAAAATTGTCCAAAGAGGTGGGGCTACCGGCGCGAAACCTTCACTTAATGCGGGAATTTCAGCCTTCCCCGGAGTTTTTAGAGGTGCCGGACCCGTACTACGGCGGGGAAGAGGGGTTTCAAAAAGTTTTTGAAATCCTGAACGAGGCGCTGGATGGCTTCATTCAGGAGCTGGAAAAAAAGCACCGACTGAATGGAATCACTTGAGGGTCTTTTTGAAAGCGTATGCCTTCAGGCCTTTGGCCGGGTGCCCGCAATCCGGCAGTACCGGCTGGTGGCGGCAGGTACCCGAAGTCAAGCCATTTACCTGGAAACGGATGCCGGTGAGTATTTTTTAAAAACGAATCACGAGTCTTCTCCGGAAATTTTTGAGCGGGAACGCGAGGGCTTGGATCGGTTGCGCGCTCATTGTAGCCTTTACGTACCGCAGACGCTGGCATGTGGAAGCCATGAAGACCGGCATTTTCTTCTGATGGATTGGATCGGTAGCGGCCCGGAGCAGGCAGATTATTCCGAACAGCTGGGAGAGGGCCTGGCAGAATTGCATATGTGCACTTCAGAAAGCTTTGGTTTGGACCGTAACAATTACATCGCCGTGCTGGCCCAAAAAAACAAACCCAAGTCCCGTTGGTACGATTTTTTTGTGGAAAACAGGCTGGAGCCCCAATTGCAACTTGCTTTTTACAACCAGCTGATCGACTCGGATTTTATGGCACGTTTCCGTTCGCTGTACGAGCATTTGCAGGATTTTTTTCCTTCAGAAAAGCCTGCGCTGCTCCACGGTGACCTGTGGTCAGGAAACGTTCTTCCCGATGCCACGGGAGCGCCGGCATTGATCGACCCGGCCGTTTATTTCGGTCATCGGGAGGTAGATCTTGCCTTTTCCCGCCTATTCGGCGGCTTTGATGACCGGTTCTATGAGGCATATCGGTCCGTTTTTCCCCTGGAGCAGGGCTTTGATGAACGCGTAGCGGTGTACAACCTGTATCCCCTACTGGTGCACCTCAATTTGTTTGGGAAGGCTTATTTATCGGGAATTGAACACACCCTCAGGCGGTTTTTGGACTAGCCCTGGGCGTTTCGGGGAATACCGGCTGCCGATTTTCCCCGGCCAGGCGATCCCGTCAGGGCGTTTCCGGTTCGTAGATCCATTGAACGAGTTCCGGGGTTTTTTGCTCCAGGAAGCACTTTTCGGCAACCTGCCGATAGTGTTTCACCGCTGCCTCGGTAGGATTTTTGACCGTGACCATCTGGAGCTGCCTTCTGATTTGCACGTGGAATACCTCCCGAAAAGGCCTGGCCAATTGCTCTTCCGAAAGGGGCATGTCCTGAATGACCACCTGTAGGTGTGCGCCAGAGGCCTGTATCAGTTGAATGCGCCAGTTGGCTTTTTTCGCTGCTTCGTAGACAAATTCGAAATGGAATCCGCCGACCATGGACAGGTCGCGAATTCGCAGGTTAATCATTGTCAGGTTACTTTTGAAAATGGTGATTGGGATACGCGGCGCCTGTCCAAAGGAACCAATGACCGTTCCGGCCATTTCCGGGTTCACAAAAGACTTGACATACAAGGGGATGCCGTGCTTGGCCAGGGGTTTGATCGTTTTGGGGTGAATCACCTTTGCCCCGTAATAGGTCATCTCGGCGGCTTCTTCAAAATCCAGGTAATCGAATTTAACTGCATCCGGAAATATATCCGGATCTCCATTTAGGATACCCGCCACGTCCTTCCAAATGGTGACGGCGGATGCTCCCAGGCTCACGCCCAGGATGGCAGCCGTAAAATCCGAGCCTTCCCGCCCCAGGGTGGTGGTATTGCCCAGCAAATCGGTGCCGATAAAGCCCTGAGTGACCACGGGGAATTTTTCGAGTTTTGGAATCAATATCCGCCGGCAATGCTGCATGGTTAAGGCCCAATCTACCCGTGCCATCCGGGTAGTGGAATCTGTGCGCACCAGTTCTCGGGCATCCTGCCAAATGCACGGGTTGCCGGTTTCGCAGAGGTATTCCTGGAGGATACGCGTGGAAATTAGCTCTCCGTATCCGATAATTTGATCGTAGAAAAACCCTTCTTCTGTTTTCAGGCTAGGTGTTTCCAGTAGTCGGTGCAATTGCGCGAAATGATTGTCAACCCGGGAGAAAATGGCGTGTCCGGGGGAAAAAAGGCCCCGGCAGAGGTCTTCGTGGTAGGTCAATAATTCCAGCAATTGCCTGTCAAATCTTTTATTTTCAAGCGAAAGTTCGATCAATTGCTCCAGGCGGTCGGTGGTATTCCCGGCCGCAGATACCACCAATACCAGGCCGTTGGTCCATCGTTTTTTTACCAGTTGAGCGATATTTATTATGGATGCGGCGTCTTTGATCGATGCACCACCAAACTTGAAAACGAGGGGTTGTATCATGAAAAATAGAAAAGAAAGGCCAATGATTTGAAGATAATGAATTAACTTCAAAGGTATGAAGACACAGCCTTACAAACAAGACTCGGGTAAACTGACCTACAAGGTAGGGGTGACCCTGGACCGGTTTATTAAAAGCAAGCAGCAAGATTTTCCGTACGCTACGGGTGAATTGTCCCAAATCCTGCGAGACATTGCCCTGGCCTCCAAGATCGTTTCCAGAGAAATTAGCCGGGCGGGGCTTTCGGATGTAACAGGTGCTTTCGGGCAGACCAATGTACAAGGAGAAGAGCAGCAAAAATTGGATGTGGTGGCCAATGTGCGATTCACCCGAGCACTGACAAAGGGAGGAGAAGTCTGTGCGGTGGTTTCCGAAGAGGAAGACCTGGTCATAGATCTGGAGAACAGCAAGGGAAAATACGTGGTGGCCATTGATCCACTGGACGGTTCGTCCAATATCGATGTCAATGTTTCTATCGGCACCATCTTTTCCATATATCGGAGAAAGACGCCCACCGGGTCTCCCATACAGGAGCAGGATGTATTGCAGAAGGGGTCCGATCAGGTAGCTGCGGGTTACGTGTTGTACGGTTCATCCACCATGCTGGTATATTCTACCGGAAACGGTGCCAACGGATTTACCTACGAGCGGTCTTTGGGCGAGTTTTTTCTGTCGCATCCCCAGATGCAAATGCCGGTAGACGGAGTGATTTATACCATCAACGAAGGTTTGACTCCCCATATCAACCCCAACATTCTGTCCTACCTGGAAGGATGTAAGCGGAAAGGAGCCACCGCCCGGTATATCGGAAGCCTCGTAGCGGATTTTCACCGAAACCTGCTGAAGGGGGGAATTTACCTGTATCCTCCGACTTCTCAGGCACCGAATGGTAAAATCAGGCTGATGTACGAGGCAAATGCCCTGGCGTTTATTGCCGAGCAAGTGGGAGGGGCGGCCACTAATGGAACCGAGCGGATTCTGGACATTGTTCCACAGAGCCTGCATCAGCGAACGCCGATTTACATTGGTTCAAAAAATATGGTTGCAGGACTGGAGAAAGCCCTGCTGGGCTAACGGTAGTTGTTTCGAAAATAAACCTTTACCAGTTGCCGGTCCACGATTGCCAGGGAGAGGTCCCGGGCCATTACCTCAGGAGGACTTTCAGAGAGGATGCGTTGCAGCTTTTCTTCTCCCAGGTCGAGGCGATAACACAGGTGCAGCAATTCCTCCAATCGCCCGTTCAGTAAGCTGCGAATCACAGGAGCGATGGCGGCCGCCAAACTTTCCCGATCCCGTACCTGGGGAATTTCCGCCAGTTGCAGCAATTCGGTCAAGTCCGCGGCACCGGACTGAATGGCAGCAGGTCCTGCTTTTTCCGGCTCGTTCACGATCCTTCCGTTTTCTCCGAATCGCTGTCAGGACTTGCTTCTCCGGAATTTGCATCGGAGGACGCTTCCAGCACTTCCGGGCACTGCGCGCGAATAATGTGGTACCAGCTGATCAGTTTTTTCACATCGGAGGCATAGACCCGGTCTTCGTCAAATTCGGGCAATATGTGTTTCATGAATGCCTGGTATTCTTCTTTGTCGGCGCCCTCCAGTCCGGTATCGCCTTTGAACTCCTTTTCGATTTTTACGAGTACCTCTTTCAGCGGAGAGGCTCCTTCTTCGGTCAGGGTGTAAATGGAAATCTCGCTGAGCAAAGATACCCGTTGGGCGGCCCCTACGACCAATTTTCCTTTTTTTTCATCCAGAGACTCCAGAATGACCCCACTACGGCTGGGTTTTAGTACTTTGTAAAGTCCTGGTTTTCCGGAAACGGTGGCGATGTCTTTAAATTCCATGATGGCTAGTTTGTTTTCAGGCTGCAAATATACGGTTTCGGCAGGATTGATCAAGTTACTTCGCCGGGCTCGTACCATTCGGTAACGTTTTCTTCTATAAATTGGATCAGTTCATCCCGACCTTGCCGGTTGACGGCGGAGGTAACGAAAAATTCCGGGGCTTCTACAAATAATTTCTCCATTTCGTCCAGAAATAGGTGGACGTTTTCAGCGGTTTTTGACTGGGACTGTTTGTCCGCCTTGGTAAAGAGCAGAACCAATGGAAGTTCGAGTTGGCCACACCACTGGATGAATTCCAGGTCGATTTTCTGGGGTGGAAGCCGGCTGTCAACCAAGACAAATACGGCGGTAAGGTTCTCCCGCTCGGTCAGGTAGGCCCGAATCATTTTGTCCCAGTCGGCTTTGAGTTTCTTATTGACTTTGGCAAATCCATAGCCCGGCAGGTCTACCATAAACCAGCGGTCGTCGATTGAAAAATGGTTGATCAACTGCGTTTTCCCCGGCTTCCCGGATATTTTCGCCAAATGCTTGTGGTTGGTAAGCATGTTGATCAGCGAGCTTTTGCCCACGTTCGAACGACCGATGAAGGCAAACTCCGGTTTGCTGGGCGCCGGACATTTTCGGTGGTCCGTATTGCTGACCAGGAAGCGTGCATTTTTCAACATGACTCTTTTTTCAACAAAGGTAACCAATTTCCGGCAAGGCCTCAAAACCAATAATTCATTAACAATTTTCCAATGCTCAGGTTTACTTACTAATATTGTATCGAAATAGAAAGCCATGGCCGTAGTACCGTATAAAGACAAAAAAGAAAGTAAAAAGCAGCAGGTTGCGAGCATGTTCAATAATATCAGCAAGAAGTACGACTTGTTGAACCACCTTCTGAGTTTGGGCATAGACATCATCTGGCGAAAAAAGGCGATCAAAATGCTTCAGAAGGAGCGTCCCAAATTCATTTTGGACATTGCGACAGGTACCGGAGATTTTGCCATTGAGGCGCTGGCCCTTCAGCCGGATAAAGTAATCGGGGTCGATATTTCGGAAGGCATGCTTGCGGAAGGGAGGAAAAAAATGAGCCAACGAAAGCTGGACCACCTGATAGAGCTTCAGCTGGGCGACTCGGAAAAGTTGTTGTTTCAGGAAAATAATTTCGACGCAGTCATCGTTTCTTTTGGTGTCAGGAATTTCGAAAATTTGGAAAAAGGACTCGCAGACATGTACCGGGTGTTGAAGCCGGGGGAAAAACGGTGATCCTGGAATTTTCCAAACCAAAAAAATTTCCGATGAAGCAAGTTTATTCCTTTTATTTTAAATATATTTTACCTCAAATTGGTAAGATTATATCGAAAGATCACTCGGCGTACACGTATTTACCCGAATCGGTAAATGCTTTTCCGGATGGGAGGGATTTTCTTGACATTCTGGAAAAAGTAGGCTTCAAACAAACGCAATGCAAAATCCTCACCTTCGGCATCAGTTCCATTTATACAGGTACAAAATAATCGCTATACTCCTAATTTCTTTTTTGGCGGGAGTGTGTCCATTGCAGGCGCAGGAGAAAAGAATGTTTTTTAATACTTCGAGTAGCGATGATCAGGCCGTCTCCTACGGGTTTTTTCTGGCCGCACACAACAGTAGTCTTCGCATTAAATATTCCGATAATTTTATGGATCCGGGCTACACGGACTTACACAATGTACGGGCCATCATGCCGGTTTTTTCGCCCGGTTTTGCTCTGGGATTTTTAGTTACCGGCAGGATTCACGATCAGGTAAATGTGCTCTTTACTCCCAAAGTGGGATTTTATGAGTACCGTACAGAGCTACAGCTTTTTAGTGACAACGCCAGCAGTCCGGAGGGAACGGGCTTCACCACTGTGCCCTTGCTGACGGAAGAAACCCTGGTCGAGTTCCCGTTACTCTTGAAGTACAAATCCGAGCGGTTTAACAATACCCGGATGTTTTTCGTGGGTGGCTTGAACGGCCAAATCCGCACAAAAAATCAGGAAGAAGCCAATGAAGACCCCGTTGTGCTGAAAGGAAGGGACCTGGCGGTGGAGATGGGGATGGGTTTTGATCTGTATTTTCAATACTTCAAGTTTTCTCCGGAGATCCGCTTTTCTCATGGTTTGATGAATCTCTACCAGCCCGGACACTCGGACAACCGGATCTTGGGTGCCATTCAGGATATCCGCCGCAAGTCTATCACCCTCTACCTTAATTTTCAGTAGCAAGCGAGGCATTCGCTGTTTTTTTACTTTTGAAACAGGCAGAAAAATTCTATATTCCCTCATGGAAAAAAAGATTGTATGCATCACCGGAGCCACCTCCGGTATCGGCAGAGCCTGTGCCCGGTACCTGGCAGAAGAAGGCTTCGCTATCATAGGCTGCGGTCGGAGAAGAGAACGACTCGAAGCATTGAAAGCCGAATTACCTGAAGGAACACCCTATCATTTCCTCGTATTTGATGTCAGGGATCGGGAGGCCGTGGCGGAGGCCATCGACTCCCTACCCGCGGAATGGCAGTCCATATACGTTTTGATCAACAACGCCGGAAACGCCCACGGATTGGACCCCATACAGGAAGGGAGCCTTGACGACTGGGATGCGATGATGGACATCAATGTGAAAGGACTGCTATACGTGTCGAAAAAGATCCTCCCGGGCATGGTAGCGCGTAAGGCGGGTCAGGTGATCAATATAGGTTCGACTGCGGGAAAAGAGGTGTACCCCAAAGGAAACGTGTATTGCGGATCCAAACATGCCGTGGATGCCATCACCAAGGGCATGCGTTTGGACCTGAATCCTTATGGTATAAAGGTAATGGCAATCAATCCCGGATTGGTGGATACCGAGTTTTCCTTAGTCCGGTTCAAGGGAGACGATGAACGCGCAGCGGGAGTATATCGGGGGTTCGATCCCCTGCAAGCCGAAGACGTAGCCGATTTGGTGCGGTATGCAGTTACCCGCCCCCCGCATGTGGTCCTGGCTGATGTGATCATTTTACCCACCGCTCAGGCCAGTACGACACTTTTGCATAAGAAGGAATCGTGAGCACCGGATGGCGGATACTGATTTTTTTTCTGGCAGCAGCCTGTCATTCGGCTTCTGAAAAACAAACCGCCGGAGAACCTGTACCCATGCCCCCCTTGGTATCGGAGAGCAAACCGGTCGGTCAGGGTAGGGAGGATGCGGTGAGCGAAGAAATACAAGCACCGGGGCAGGATGTGGGCGCACTGGAAAAGCGGCTCCTCGCGGCCGGGTTGGTGGATGTACAGGCAATCATTCCGGAAGTACGGGTGGACTTGAAGTATGCCTCCACCGATAATTTTTTTGGAAAAAACGTGTATGGCTCCCTTTCCCGCTGCTACATGCAGCCGGAAGTTGCCGACATGCTCAAAATTGCCTATTTGGAGCTTTCCGATAGGTACCCGGAACTCACCTTTTTGGTATACGATGCGGTACGCCCGCAATCCGTGCAACAAATTCTTTGGGATGAGCTGGACAAACCGGACAGCATCAAACCGCTGTACGTAGCCGACCCTGAAAAAGGAAGCCTGCATAACTTTGGGGTGGCAGTGGACCTAACCCTTGCCAGGAAAGATAACGGGGAGCCGCTGGACATGGGAACGGGATACGACTATTTCGGCTATCCGGCCTACCCCGATCGGGAAGAACAGATGTTGGCCCAGGGAAAGCTACGCCCGGAGCAGGTAGCGAATCGGCAAATACTGAGGGATGTCATGAAAAAAGGAGGATTCACAGGAATAGGCTCCGAATGGTGGCATTTTAATGCGTACAGTCGAAAAGTTGCCGGGGAGAAATTCGACATTGTGAAATAATAATTGTATTATCGTCCTTAGTTTTAACTTACCAAATCCATGCATTCCATGAACAATAAACTCAAAACCCTGGCCATATTGGCCCTCGGTTTGGCCGTAACCTTATTGCCTGCCTTAAGTCAGGCACAGCAGTTCCGTGCGCTGGTGATCAGTAAAACCGCCGGATTTCGTCACCAATCCATACCGGAAGGAGTCGCCGCGATCAAAAAACTCGGAGAAAAGCATCGGTTTCAAGTATACGCCAGTGAAGACGCCAGTCTGATCAACGACAAAAATTTGGAGCGATACGATGTAATCATTCTGATGAGTACCACCGGTACCATTTTCAACGCGGAAGAAAAAGCTGCTTTTGAGCGGTTTGTGCAGAGCGGAAAAGGGGTGGTAGGCGTGCACAGTGCAACGGATACCGAATACGATTGGCCTTGGTATACCAAGTTGATCGGTGGACAATTCAATCACCACCCCCAACAGCAGACGGCCAGAATGAAGGTGGTAAACAGGGACCACCCTGCCACCTACCACCTGAACGACAAGTGGCTCCGAACCGACGAGTGGTACGAGTTTAAAAATTTTAACGAAAGCGTCAATATTCTCGTCCAATTGGACGAGACCTCGTACGAAGTGGGCGAACGAAACGGACAAAAAATGGGAATGGGTGCCGTACACCCCATTTCCTGGTACCACGAATACGATGGGGGAAGGGTGTTTTATACAGGCCTGGGACATGTGGAGGAAGCGTTCGAAGATGCTGATTTTCTCAATCACCTGTACGGGGGGATATGGTATGCTGCACTGGGAAAACCATTTTGATTCAGCGTCATCTCTTTCGAAGGAAAACGCCTACTCCGGTTTTTGATCGACCAGGGGTAGGCGTTTTTTTTGAAGGTATTCCCCACTTGCCATTTGTTTTGGGTAGTGGTTTTTTTAAGGAGGGAGGGCCGTCCGGGCATGGGCCGGTTTGGTGAAATAATCAACGCTTTGCTGCCTCTCCTCCCGACGCGAGTCCTAGCCCGAAGTCATTTCCTACAGGTCTGGGAGCAGTTGCTTCAATACCCCCAAATCTTCGTACCGGTCCACGTCCGGTAGTTTTTCGAGAAAAGCGAGGGACAGTCCTGCGGTCTCGGCTCGTCGCATCGTTTCTTGCAACACCGTGGAGGTACTCCATGAGATGTCTTCAAAAAGTAGGTCGGCTTGCTTGCGCAGCCCGAGCAGGTAATAGCCTCCGTCCACTGCTGGCCCAAGCACAAGGTCCTTATCCAAGAGTAAATCAAAAGCCTTGTTTATGTGGCGGGCTTGAAGTTCGTAGCAATCTGTCCCAATGACCAGTGCCTGTTCGTATCCTTGCGAAAAAACCTGCCGGAACGAATGTTTCATTTTAGCGCCGAGATCTCCGGACTCTTGTGCATGAAATTGGTACTTTTTTTCGGGATAGTCTTTTCGGGAGATCGGGCCTTTGTAAAACACAAAGATGTCCGCGTCAAGTCCGGCAAGTTGCCGGTGGGTGTGACGAATCAGGAACGCATACAAACGAGCGGCTTTTTCTGCGCCGATGCTTTGGGCCAGACGGGTTTTTACCGTTCCGGCTTTCGGGTATTTTTGAAAAACGATGATCGCTTTTTTCATGGAATTCGTCCAAATTAAGACAAAATCGGTAAACGGCATAAAAAAAAACCGGAGGTCAGAGACTCCGGCTTTTCATCCGTTAATTAAACCCAAATTAATCTGATATTTTCTTTATTGGTTATCCGAAGGTGCCGGTCGCTGTGGGTTCCGGCCTCTGGGTCCCTGTCCCCTGCGGCCTTCCCGCATTCTTTCCCGGTTTTCCTCTTGCAGCGATTTCCAGGTTTCTTTTTGTTCCGGACTCAGGACAGCGGCTATTTTCTCTCGGTAGGCTTCCCGCTCTGCTTTCATGCTTTCCATGGTCTCTCTTCTTTCCTCCCAGGCGGCTTTTCGTTTTTGGGCTTCTTCCAGGTGCAATGCATGGACTTGTTCTTTCTGTACCTCGCTCAGGTTCAGTTTTTCGGTCATTCGTTCGGTCATTCGTTCAGCAAGTTGTTCGGGATTGATCTCTTGATTTCCCCTGCGTTGTGCTTGGGCCTGTACGAAAGTAGCTCCTACCAGTACGGCAATGATGAGTATTTTTTTCATGGCAAGTAATTTATAATTGGTTTGTAGGAGTTAGACCGGAAGAAGTCGCCCAGGTTTAAAAGTGCCTTGTTAACAAATGTTAATTTTCAGGAAAAGTGGCAATTAATTTTTTTTTGTCGTCAGTTTTTCCCGGTCCTGGGGCTTGGAAATGGTGGGTTTGATCAGTAAGCGAAGAGAGGGGTCAAAAGCAAGATAGTTCCAGGACCAATCCAAAAAGATAAAAATTCGGTTTTTTACGCCTACAATCGCCATGAGGTGGACAAACAACCAGGTAAGCCATGCGAGCAGTCCTTGAAATTTGACAAAGGGCAAATCTACAACTGCCAGTTTTCTACCAACGGTGGCCATGCTTCCCAGGTCCTTGTAACGAAAAGGTTTTTCCGGTTGCTGTCGGAGTTTCGCCAGTAAGTTTGCGCTGAGATTTTGGGCCTGCTGAATGGCCACCTGGGCTACCTGAGGATGACCCCGTGGGTAGTCCTCCGATTGCTGCAGGCATCCATCCCCAAGCACGAAGATGTTTTTACTGGAATAAAGTCGGTTGTAGTCGTCCACCAGCAAGCGTCCTCCTCTTGCAGTTTGCTCTTCCCGAATCCCCTCGATGGGATTGGGCGTAATTCCGGCTGCCCAGAGCAGCGTATGGGTTTGAAAGCGGGTTTCTCCGTTGATGATTACGTTCAGTCCGTCGTAATCGGAGACGGTGGTTTGAAGAAGCACTTCTACCTGTAGTTTTTCCAGATAGGTTTTTGCCTTTTTGCCTGATTCGGCACTCATACCCGCGAGTAACGATCCTCCGGCTTCTACCAGCACCACTTTCATGTTTTGGAAATTGAGCTGGGGATAATCCTTCGGAAACACCTTGTTGCGCAATTCCGCCATGGCCCCGGCCAGTTCTACACCGGTAGGTCCTCCTCCCACGATCACCACGTTCATCAAGGCTTTTCTTTTCGACTCATCGGCGATGGTGATTGCCCGCTCGTAGTTAGAAATGATCTTGTTGCGAATAAAGAGTGCTTCGGACACGGATTTCATCGGAATACTGTTTTTCATGATGTTTTCCATTCCGAAATAATTGGTGTCGGCACCCATGGACAGTACCAGGTAATCGTAATCGATGTAGCCGATCTCTGTGTACAAGCGGTTTTGCTGCTGGTCAATCCGTTTGGCTACTCCCATGCGAAAGGTTACATTTGGCGTATCGTGGAAGACTTTCCGTAAGGGAAAGGAAATGGCGCTTGGTTCCAATCCGGCCGTGGCTACCTGATAGAAAAGGGGCTGAAACTGGTGGTAATTGTTTTTGTCCAGGAGGATTATCTGATAGGCCTTGTTGCGCAGATTTCTTGCGAGCTTCAGGCCGGCAAAACCCGCACCCACGATAACGATTCGTGGATACGGGGACTGTGGTAGGTTCGGAAGCATTGGCTCCATGGTAGGGCGAGTTTCGGTAAGCTGCGTATACAAGTGATACGGAATGCGAGGGAATAAGTTGAACCGGGTCGCTGCCCGCAAAAGATATGTTTGGGTTTGTTTGACCCCGGCATTAGTTCGAATGAAAAATTTATTTATTTTTACAAACCTGAAAAAAAATTAGTATGGGAAGAGCATTTGAATTTAGAAAAGAGCGAAAATTCAAACGATGGAGCAAAATGTCCAAGGTATTTACGCGCCTTGGTAAAGAGATCGTGATGGCCGTGAAGGCGGGAGGACCCGATCCGGCAAACAACGCGAAGTTGCGGACGGTGATCCAGAATGCCAAAGGCGCATCCATGCCCAAGGATCGGATTGAGGCGGCGATTACCCGTGCCAGCAATAAAGACGAAAAAGACTACGAAGAGATTGTATACGAAGGCTACGGCCCACACGGTATCGCTGTCATCGTTGAAACGTCCACCGACAACCTTAACCGGACGGTCGCCAATATCCGGCATTATTTCACCAAAGCGGGGGGCTCGCTCGGTACTACCGGATCGGTAAGTTTTATGTTCGAGCGGAAAGCGGTGTTTCGATTTCCCAAAGACCAATGGGATTTGGAGGAGTTGGAATTGGAGTTGATCGATTTTGGCCTGGAGGATATCGACGAAAACGAAGGAGAGATCTTTGTTTATACCGCTTTTGAGGATTTTGGCAACATGCAAAAAGCGTTGGAAGACAAAGGGATCGAAGTGATCAGTGCAGACATGCAGCGGTTTCCGATGTCTACCACCGAAATAAGCCCCGAACAAGAAGAAGATATTAACAAAATGATCGAGCGGATGGAAGAAGACGACGATGTAAACCATGTCTACCACAACATGGCCTGACCCAAATGATTTCCAACTTTACTATACCCAATGGCATTCCCGAAACGAAGAAATTACCAGGAACAAGAAAGACAAAAATTAGTTATTGTAGGCAGTAAAAACCCGGTAAAAGTAAAAAGCACTGAACAGGCATTTCAATCTCTTTTTGACGATTACTTTCTCGTAGAAGGACTGAACGTCGACTCCAACGTGAAAGACCAGCCCCATGGTGAGGTGGAGACCTACACCGGCGCCTATAACCGGGCTTCAGAGGCCAAAAAAGCATTTCCAGAAGCCGATTTCTGGGTAGGCATCGAGGGCGGAGTCGACGAAGTGGGCGAACAAATGGTGGCTTTTGCCTGGATGGTGGTTCTGGATGCCACCGGGCGGATCGGGAAAGCCAAGACGGCGACCTTTTTTCTACCGGAAGTACTATCCAATTTGATTCGTGAGGGGGTAGAACTGGGAGAGGCCGACGACCGCGTTTTTCAGCGAACCAATTCCAAGCAAGGCAATGGGGCGGTCGGAATCCTGACAAATGGGGCAGTCAACCGACTGGAATATTACCAGCAGGCCCTGATACTCGCTTTGATTCCATTTGCTCAAAAAAGCTTCTACTAGGGTTCAATAAGCCATAGACAGAATCAATTGGATTGTGCTAGCAATAGTCACTACCTTTGCGGCTTCAATAAAATTAAACAAACTATATGTTACAGGAATTAGCGACGGATAATTTAGCAGAAATCATTCAGGAGAACGAAAAAGTGGTGGTCCAATACGGAGCGACCTGGTGTGGCAATTGCCGGATCATGAAGCCAAAAATGAAAAGGTTGAGCAAATCCCACGAAGGGGTCACTTTTTTGTACGTCGATGCCGAAAAGTTGCCTGAATCTAGAAAATTGGCCCAGGTAAATAACCTGCCTACCTTTGCGGTTTTTAATAAAGGCGTTGTGGTGAATCAGGTTCAAACCAATAAAGAAGAAGTCCTAAAAACACTGATTGATGAGATTACCAATAATTAAACACGTGTTGCAATTTATTGAAGAAAATGATGAGGACTGGGTGGTGGAAACCATTGAGTTGTTAGAATCCATGACAGAAATCAATTCGCTGAAAGACGAGGAACTGGACGTGATGGGTGAGTTGCTTTCCAATCTTTATGGTACGATGGAAGTTAACCAAATGATCAAGGAGGGGACGGATAAGAAAGAGGCCATGAATGCGTTTATGAAACGCGTGGTCGGTTCCATAGACAAATAAAATACACTTTGAAAAAGTAGAAGAGTTGTTTATCACCCAAAGTAAAATCTGCTCAAACGAAGTGTCAGGCATGTCCCCTTGGGGCATGCCTTTTTCAATTGCTGCATCGTTCCGGCACGGGTACAGGGGGCTGCGACAAGGGTTTTCCTCCGTATGTGCCGATAGAGCGTATTCGGCAGGCCGGCGGAATTTCCGAACGATTTATCCCGACCATCCTCCTCTGCCAATTTCGGGGCAAAGCCTCGGTCGATGCAGCGATGCATTCGCAATTTACCCCTCAGAAAACTTCGCGAGACTGCTTCCGAGGAATGGTTGGCTCTGATCGATCGGTGTCTTATGCGTTGCCATAGGAAACATGTGGCTTTCTGCAGGCCTTTTCGCGGGGGGCGAAATTGGCCAGTGGCAAAAATGCTCCATGCTTAACGGCTTCCCGAAGCAGGTAGACAGGTGCTTCCGCTTTGTGCAAAAAAGGGAATAAGCAGCATCAAACGAACGGGTCGATGCTGCAGCATGCAGAGGCAATTACGTACGAACAGTGCCGGGACAGCGTGGAAGCTGTTTTCCGATCGTTGATCCATACGGCTTTTCAAATCCCACTTGTATAAATGATCGGGGCGGATTCCTGACCGGTGTAGTCTGGCATGAAAAAAAAGCCAACCCGAATTTTTTTCGAGCACAGATGCTAGCGGTTTAGTTCCCGGTTTTCACGTACTCAATTGCTCGCTCCAAAATCGGATCTCTTCCGGCAGCCATGTCTTCCCGAGTCATGCTCACCCGAATGTCTACGGGGACGCCGCTCTCAAAATTTAGCCCGTTTACGGTATAGCCGATCGTTGAACTGTAATTGAAATACCAACCGTTGGGAAGGTCATAACCTGCGGGCACTCCACAGCCTCCTCCTGTATCGTCCCCCATTAGTACGACCTGGGGCAGGGCTTTGGTATAGGCTGCAAAATAGCTACCTGCGCTGTAGACGACACGATTGGTCAGCACTACGATTTTGCCGGGGAACTTGGGGTTTTCGGTATCCGGATCGAGGAAAATATCTTTTTTATCGGAAAAATCATTGGGACCAGGCCCCGTTTTCAATTGGTAGGAAAAAAGCCTGGTCCGACCGGAAATTATCCGCGAAATGATTTTCAGTCCGTTCGCTGGATTTCCACCTTCGTTGTTGCGGATATCGATTACCACACCTCGTAAATCGGCAAACCGTTCGATCACAAAATCCAATTCAGAATCTAAAATGGGCGTAGCAAAACTTCGGTAATGGATATAGCCCACGCCATCGATTTCCTGGTTGAGCAGGTATCCGGTAATCCGATAATCGCCCAGATAATTTTGCTCCAGCACATCAAAGCTATAATTGGCAGGATGGTCCCTGTAGGGAAGATACCTACTGATGTCAAAAGGCGTTCGGAGATTCACATGCCCGTCTCGCAGTGTATGGAGCATCGCAGCCATGACGTCATAAAGCTCCGTATCGTTTTGCGCTTGAAGTGCCAACGGCAGGTAGACATTCCTCAGGCTATCCCAGTCTATTTTTTTATACGCAAAAAGAGAATAGCGCTCATTCATTACTTCCCAGAGAGTGTCAAAATTCTCCCGGTGGGTATTTTCTGGCGGCGAATCCAACAGCGCTAGTTCGCAAGCCGTGCAAAGCAACAAGATCCAAAACAGCAATATTCCCTGGATTTTTCTCATTTGGTTCGCATTAGAAAATTGATACCCAAGGTGTGGGCGGCAGTCTGTACGGGATTGGGATACCGATACGAATAATACTCCCAATAGTAGAGGAGTTGGATTTTATTCTCACCGGCAATTGGAAACTCTACAAAATTGTCAAATTGAATCCGGGGGAAATCCCCAAGCCAACGTACGGACGTATTTTCGAACAACTGGCTTTCGAAGCTTCTTTCCTGATCCAAAAAATCCGGCACGCCCGTAAATATGGGGCGGGTTACGTAACCAAGTAAGGGCAGTTTAAGGCCGACATTCCCTTTCATAGGTTTACCAAGAAGGCGAAAGCCTCGGCGATACCGAAGTTCCGCCTGCAGATTGCCACTGAAGTCGTAATTTATCGAGCTGTTATCCCATCGGGGCGAAAAGCGTACGTGGATCAGATTGGATAGCGAGGGGCCAAACCACCAGTCGGCCTTTTCGGAGCTACGGAGTACAAAAAGTGAAGAATAGCTGATTTCATTCCAGTAGGAGGTGATTTTTGGTTGCCGGTAGCGTGCAGGAGTCTGACCCAGCACGAATGCACCCGTCGTCAGTGGTCCCACACTTCCCTCAAACTGAAAGTTGCTACGTTTACCAGGTTTTCGGCGTTCATGATTGATTGAGAAATAGACAGGCGCTCCATTGTATCGGCTTTTTGTGATCAAATGATCTTGTACAGTTTGGTATCTCAGTCCCACGGCAAGTCCCCAATAGCCCTCTATCTCTTGCGCCTGTACGGCTCGCAAACAAAGCGAAAGGACAATAAAACAAGCGAAATTTTTCACAACAATGGCATAAATCTCATAAGGGCGAACGTCCTGCTTGCGTTACCAGAGGTCCGTAGACAGGGATCTTGCCGGAGAAGAACTGTTCTCGACGGATAAAAATAAGGTTTCTGCACAACTCTACCAAAAGGTATCCAGGTATGGAAAAAGGTAGGGGCCATCAAAGAACGCAAGCAGGCAGACCTTCGGGAGCTATTCCTGTACCGGATACATTTACAGAAAAGAAACGAAAACCGTTTCCGGCATTGGTAGTATGCACTGCCCTGCAGGAAAACCCAGCCCCTGGAATGCGCCACTGGCTCATTTGTCAAGCTGGCCTGCGAATAAAGCGGTGATGGACTAAGGCTAGGAGATATTTTCTTCTGCATCCTGTTGCTGACCTACTCTTTTTTCTTTTACTGGCCTTTTTCGGGAATTTTTGGTAATTTCCCTATCGTGAGTAGTAATAAGCAAAATCCGGACAATCGAAGGGCCTTCATGCGAAAAAGCCTGATTGCGGGTGCCGCAGCATGCCTGCCGATTCGGTCCCTGGTTGCCCGTGATAAGTGGCAGCCAGCATTGGATTACCGTCTGGACCTGCAGGTACCCACCCGTTTTTTTGATGGCAAGCAATGCTGGGTGCATCCCCGTGCCGGATTGATACCCCATCGGGCGGAGGTGATCATGACGCTCAGTACCCTGGAACTGGAGGGCAGCGATGTCTTCAAAGGGATGTATCGGATGAAAAGCCCGGATCGGGGAGCGACCTGGACCCAACCCGAACGGTCCGTTGGTCTGGGACCTCGAATGGAAACCATTGATGATGTGGAGCGGCCAGTAGTGGCCAGTGATTTTTGGCCCAAATGGCACCCTAAAACCGGCGTTTTGCTGGGCACCGGCCACACGATTGTCTACACGCCGGATTGGAAAGTGACGCATCCTCGACCCCGCCACACTGCCTACGCTGTTTTCGATACCGAAAAGGGCCTTTGGAATACCTGGAAGAAATTGGAAATGCCGGAAGGGGACCGTTTTAAGAATGCCGGAGCAGGATGCGTACAGCGCCTGGACCTTCCCGATGGGAGCCTGTTGCTTCCCATCTATTTTAGTCCGCCCGGGGACAATTCACGGGTGGCCGTTTGCCGTTGTGATTTCGACGGGCAACAGGTGACTTTTCGGGAGATGGGCAATACGCTATCGGTAGCAGATGATACCCGGGGACTTCATGAGCCCTCGCTGACCTATTTCGCTGGTAGATACCTTCTCAGTCTGCGAAACGATCTTCAGGGCTACGTCACCTCCAGCGAAGACGGCATGCACTACGCACCCATTCGTCCCTGGAGGTTTGATGACGGCAGCGATTTGGGTAATTACAATACGCAGCAGCATTGGGTGCGACACAGCGAAGGGTTGCATCTGGTTTATACCCGTAGGGGTGCGGGTAACGATCACGTATTTCGACACCGGGCACCTTTGTTTATGGCCAGGGTAGATCCCGAACGGCTGGTGGTGTTGCGGGATACGGAGCGTATCCTGGTACCGGAAAGGGGCGCCCGCCTGGGAAATTTCGGGGTGACCGAGATCAGTCCTTCAGAAACATGGGTGACGGTGGCAGAGTGGATGCAGCCCAAAGGCGTGGAAAAATACGGCAGTGATGGCAGCGTCTACGTCGCTAGGATCCATTGGAATCAACCCAATACACTATTTGACAGCCGAGACGTTCCGGTGTAGTCGTCTCTTTCCCCCGGGCTAGTTTCGGGACAAGCGTACGATTCCGGGGTAAGGTAAATCAGCCCAGCTGGGGTGGGGACGCTGGTAGCGATTACTGCGAGATCTGTTCTAAAAAAGCTTTCAAGGCTACCCGCCAGTCCGGGTCGGCGTCCCAGCTGTTTCCGATGTATTGCTCGTCTCGTACGAGAAAGCGGATGTAGTATTTGATGACTACCCGGTCAGGCGTTTCGCTCGCCTGCGGGTCCAGACCCATGCTTTGCATGAGGTCGGCTTCCCGCCCTTCCTGTTTCATCAGGAGAAACTGTACTCCGTCCCGAATCAGGTCCTGATTGGATCTCGCTTCGGTGAGGAAAACGACTTCGTAGGGATAGGTACTCGCAAAAACGGATTCCATACCTTCCCGTTCTGCCCGTTGTTCTGCGGTCACCTGCTCCTCCGGCTTGCCGTAGACATCGTGCCGGAAACTGCTAAGGAAGGCTTCGTTTCCCGATGCACCGCTTAGAAGTACTCCGAGTTTGAAGGCATCGAGGTTGAGCGGGTTTCGGGGCAAGTACCCGTTTCGGGCAGCGTTATTTTCCATTCCCGGAACGGGAGGGTATTCCGGTACTTCGATTACCAGAAAGTTCTCACTGCGCTTGCCGGTACCGAGGGATTCGAATTGGGATTTTATTCCTTGCAGGTCCTCGGAGGAGCCGGACCAATTTACTCCCGGAGCGATGATGTTGGCATTTCCGGTAAAGGGAAACACGTGGCTATAGAACTGCCCATTATTTTTTCGGATCAGCAAGACAATGTTTTTTACCAGCCTTTGGGAAAAAAAGGCAGCATAGGCGCTTTTGATTGCCTCTGAAAGGATGGCCTCTTCCAACTCGTAATAGGCGATAGGGTCTCCACCGGCAGCGATGAGTGCCGGGTGGATTTCTTCGGCTAATTCTTTCCAGGAAAGGGATGGTGTTGCGTTGGTCGCGGCAGAAATGAATACCACTGACTTTCCGCTTAAAAACTGATCCACCACTTCATTTTGGCCAACGCTTTGCAGGGAAGTCGAAAAAAGCAAGCCTGCCGCAAGGATATATTTCGTCAGCAAAGTCAAATCTACAAGAGAAAGTTTAGTATTTTCACGAATATACACAAGGCAATGTAAAAACTTCTCGTATGAAAACGATTACCCCGCTTATTTTATTACTTTTTTGGGTTGCTCCCCACCTGGTTATTGGACAGAATATTGACCAAAATCGGTTGTTGACAGACCTACGTACGCTTTCCTCGGATGCCATGGAGGGGCGGGCGCCGATGACGGATGGGGGACGCCTGGCGAGGGAATACATCCGGGAACGATTCGAAAGCCTCGGCCTTGGCACGCAGTTTCCAGGGTATCGACAGGAGTTTGTACTGGATGCCTCCAGGGGACAGGAAGGTTTGGGGGTAAATATCCTGGGTTTTATCCCCGGATCCGTTTCTTCGAAGATTATTCTGGTTATTGCTCACTACGACCATCTGGGTAAAAAGGGAGAGGTTATCTACAATGGGGCGGATGACAATGCCTCGGGCACGGCGGCATTGTTGGAGATCGCGGCCTATTTTTCCAAAAACCTGCCCGGACATTCGTTCCTTTTTGTAGCCACGGACGCAGAAGAAAAAGGATTGTTGGGAGCGAGAGCCCTGGTCAAGGATTTCCCTTTTCCTCTGGAAGATATCAAAGCCGTGGTCAACATGGATATGATCAGCCGGAGCGATGACCGGACGCTATACGCCGTAGGCACCCGTTTCTATCCTCAATTTCGCCCCTATCTCGAAGCTGCCGCCGGGAGGTCCTCCATTCGGTTGGTGTTGGGAAACGATGGTGCACCTGGAGAAAAAGACTGGAGTAAAGCCTCCGATCATGGCCCCTTTCATGAGCGAAATATCCCGTTTGTTTACTTTGGAGTAGACGATCACAAGGATTATCACCAGCCCACCGATACCTTTGAAAACATACAGCCTGCGTTTTACACAGCGGCCTGCGAATTGATTTTGGATACCCTTCTGGCTATGGATCAGAAACTACCTAGCGAATAAGATAGGAAACCCCTAGCTGAGCCACGAAGGTCTGCTGGTCCAATCCGGGCACGAAGTAGATCTCCGGGTGATTTTCCAGGTACCATTTGTAATTAAGTGTATTTACGTACTGCAGTTTTCCGGCCACCAGAAGGTTTTGAAAGCGCCACTCGGCAATCAATGCAGGAACGATATCCACGTACTTCCGGCGCCAATCCTTGATTTCCTCAAAACGTTTGTAGTAAAAGTCGTTGTTGTGGTTGATGTATTCGATGGCAAATCCGAGGCGGTTGAATCCCTTTACCCAGGCAGCGTCTAGCGAAAGGACGTTGCTACCCGGACCGTAGCCAAACCCAAGCACCTGACCTTTGTGGGTGTACCCGTGTCGGACGTGGGGATGGGTGTACCAGCTATTACGTGCAAGAATTACCTCTCGGATCGTTTGTCCGGTTTGAGTCATTTCCATGCCGATTTGGAAAAACTCATCGGTTCTTTTTAAGGGGATTAGGTTGGAAAATCCCAGGGTAAATGCCCGGTTTTTATCGGGATTGATCAGAAAATCGTACATCGTCCTGCTATTACCATTGGAACCGTATTCTCCGTAAAATTCGAAATGACCGTTGGTATCGATCCACCTGAAGTATCCCGCGCTCAATTGATTTCTCTTTTCCACATCGGGTTTGGAAATATTTTCCGGTCCTTTTTCTCCATTGAAAACCGGCAGGTAATCGGCCAGTTGCTGCATGTCGGTACGATACATTTGGGACACGGAGCTAAAGCCGAGAAACAAGCCTGGCAGCCATTTGGGTTGGTAGCTGAGCACCAGTCCGGACAGGTAGCGCCAATCTTCTTCGGGTCTTTTGGGCACGTACAAAGGTGTATTTGCGTAAACATAATCCGCTTGCGGGGGAGCAAAGCCCGAAGCTTCGAGCCTACCAGCGATGAGCTGTCCTTCGAAGGCACCTATTCGGGTTTGAATCGGTTTCCGGGTATTTAACGTGAGATGGAGAAACCCGGGTGCATGGTTACTCATTAGCAGCGAGGCATTTCGTCCAGGGCCCCACCAAAGATTTTCGTTCGAAACTCCGAGTGAAACCTCCCCCAGATTAAGACGAATACTGCTTTGACCCAGCGAAAAATGGGTATAGGCCGAAGTTCCGAATCGTTCGGGTATATCCGCCGTATTGAGCCATTCGTAATACTGCAACCAGGTACTGCCCCAGTGATCCAGCGGAAAACCCTGAAAAAACTGGTTGCTCGCATGCATGAATTCCGGTTGGAGCTGAATACTCAGTGGGCCGTATTCGAAATAGATGCCGGCATTGAACAGGTATTGCATGCCTTTATTGGGTATCATGGGTCCGTCGTTGATCCCAAATCCGTAGCCCTCGTTAAATTGTGTCCGGACCATCAAGGGTAACAATTGAAAGCGGCCCTTCTGGTCTTTGGTGCGGAAGTTAAAGTTGGACAAATCCTCATCCGTAAACGTTTCGTCCAGGTCCAGGCCATTGGAGGTACCGAAGGCTTGCTGTGGATACAGCGGCTGGATCATAAAACTGCTATTTTCGGATAAATTGCCCAACAATTGCTGCCTGCGCATGTATTCCCCATAAATCGGCAGATTCAAGCTGACGCTTTGACCCCAGGCAAGGGGAACGCTTGCCCATAAATGTACCAGGATGAAACTGGCCGTGCCAAAAAGGGTGGAAAGACGATGGCTTCTGTTCATGTTAATCTACTGTCATGGTACTCACCTGAATTCGTGCAATGGACCAGCTCTCGTCACATACGGGGTCGGGTGCGTTTTCTTGTTTCAGTTCATCCCCGCATACGAGTTCCAGTTCGTTCCCTGTATGACGGATTATTTTTGTTATCCGGTACCTGCTGGTCCATCCGGGAGTGGTGCTGTATTGACAGCGACCGGGCAGATCGGTAGCTAGGGCGCCGGTTTTGGGCTCATGGAAGCGAGGGTAGGAATCCGGATAGGATTGGTACAGGCAGTACGTGGATTCGCAGGGGCTGTTTGAAAAAGTAGTACGCAGCACCTGAGTGCCATCCAGGTGCATGTACCAGAAATCGGGCCCGCCAATGTTGTCCGGATTTCCGTCCCAGCTGTCGTGCAGCAACAGATCGATCGTGACCTTTAGCGCATTGTGCGAAGGTAGGTCCGGCAGCCTTAGCAGTATCTCTTCGTTATGAAAATACCCCAGGACCGTATCTCCATTGAAATCATAGAGCCTGCCTTTTTCAAAATAGACCAAATCGGAGGTACCAAAATCGTTGTCATACACCAGAACCTCGTCCAGCAAGCTGTCCTCGCAGGAAATGAGGGAAAAAAGAAGCAAAACCCAAAGAAAGGTCAATTTTTTAGCCGTAAAGGTTACTTCCATCGGGTTTTTTAACGATTTGGTTAGACTGGTGAAGCTCGAAGTCTGACCTGGATTCGACAATTCGACCAATCCGGGACGTCGTTCGAAGTAACCGACAAATAAACGAAAATATATCCAAATCCTCACGACTAATTGATCGAAACGGAAGGTAGTTCAATCCAATACATACAGGCGTTTCACCCGCCTGCCGATCCCCGTCAGCAGTTCGTAGGGGATGGTTTTGCTCCAGGCCGCGAGTTGTTGCAAGGAGGGGTTCTTTCCGAAAAGAATGACGGTATCTCCCTCCCGTACGTCCAAACCTGTAACATCGACCATGCACATGTCCATGCAAACGGTGCCGATAGTCCAGGCTTTTTTGCCTTTGATTTGTACATAGGCCTTTCCGTTACCAAACCGACGGTCGTATCCGTCGGCATAGCCGATGGCAAGGGTGGCAATTTCCCCGTCGGCGTACATCCGGCCCTTTCGGCCGTAACCGATCGTTTCCCCTTTTTTAAGTTTTCTAACCTGAGAAACCACCGTTTTCAGCGTTATTGCCGGCTGAAGTTTTTCCTGCTCCATTCCGTTGATTTCTACACCAAACAGGCCTATTCCAAGCCGAACCATATCCAGTGCGTATTCGGGAAAGCGGATGATTCCCGCGGAATTGAGCACATGGCGAAGCGGTCGGCCCGTTACTTTTTGCATGAGGAACTGACTCAATCGGTCAAATAATGCCAGTTGCTGCCGGCTAAATGCTTCGTGAATGGCTTCGTCGGCGGCCGCAAGATGCGAAAACAAGCCTGTAATGCGGATCTTTGGATGGTCTTGTAAAAGTGCAGCAACGGATTCCAGGTCGTTTTCCTCCAGGCCCAGCCGCCGCATACCCGTATCCAACTCCAGGTGGATGGAAAGGTCACCCGGGGTGGTAGCTGCGAGTTCTCGCAGCGTCTGGAGATCGTAGACCACTGGTTCCAATCGGTAGCGAAGTAGCAGGTCCAGGTGTCGGGCTGCCGAATTCATCACCATGATGGGTAGCTCCACACCCCTTTCCCGTAAATAGACGCCTTCATCCGGGTAGGCCACCGATAGGTAATCCGCACCTATCTGATGCAAGTGATGAGCGATTTCCGCCGACCCGCTACCATAGGCAAATGCCTTTACCATGACCATAATCTTGGTGCCCGCCGGTAGCTTTGAGCGGTAGTGGTTGAAATTGTGCCGCAGGCTGTTCAGGTTTATTTCCAGAACGGTGTCGTGTACATGGGCTTCCAGCAATCGTACCACGCGCTCAAATTCAAAGGCCCTGGCTCCCTTGACCAAGACCAGGTCTCCCTGCAGATTCAGATCTGAAAGGTGTTGGATCAGGTTGTCGGTATCCGAATAGAATTTACTGTCTACGGGAAACAATTTCCTATAGGAATCGAAGGTCTTTCCAACGCCGACAAAAAGGTCAATGCCCTGCCGGCTTACCCTGCGGGCGATTTCTTCATAGACCGCGGATTCCACTCCCACCTGAAGCATCTCAGAAAGGATCAGGACTTTTTTTCCCGCTGGTTTTCCCTGCTGACGCATAAACTCCAGGGCGATGTCCAGACCGGCGAGATCGTTGTTGTAGCTATCGTCCAGAATCCTGCACTGGTTTTTTCCCTGCTTTGCGGTAAGGCGCATGTCGACAGTGCGCAGTAGGTCCAAGCCTTTCTGCAGGGATGGCGGCGACATGCCCAATACCAACCCGGCCACGATGACATGCCGGATGTTTTCCAACGAGGCAGGATCCCGAAAAGCGGTGGTAAAGGTGTAGGTACTCAGATCGCGTCCAAGCAATAAAATCCGGCTACCCTTTTTTCCATTCGGTTTGACCGTTAACGTATAATCTGCTCCGATTTTTTCGGACCAACCAACCCGTTGGTTTGGGGGAAAGTGTTGTTCCAGGTAAGCACTGATTTTTTCTACATCTTGCCGATAGATGATTAACCTGCAGCCGGCGAACAGCCTGCATTTTTCATCGATTTTTTGGTCCAGATTTTGAAAATTTTCATCATGAGCCGTTCCAATGGAGGTGAAGATTCCCAGCGTAGGTTGAATGATACTTGCCAGTCGTTTCATTTCCCCGGGCTGTGAAATCCCTGCTTCAAGCAGGGCTATTTGGTGTCCGCTTTCTATTCCCAACGCGGACAGGGGCACCCCAATCTGGCTATTGTAGCTTTTCGGGTTCTTAAAAACCCGATAATTCTCTGAAAGAACCTGCGCAAGCCATTCCTTAACGATGGTTTTGCCATTGCTTCCGGTAATGCCCACTACTCTTCCTTTAAACGCTTGCCGGTTGGTCTGTGCCAAAGCCTGCAGCGCTTGCAACGGATCCGGACAGAACAGTAGGTTGGCTCCGAGAAGTTCGGTTTTCAGTTCCTCAGACTGGGCCTCAACCGGCAATAGAAAATTTCTGACCTGCTGCCTGTAGGCGTCTGTGGCAAAATGCCAGCCACTGTGCCGGGTTCCCCTGAGCGCGACAAATAGGGTACCGGATCCGTTTTGTATTTTTCTCGAATCGATCGAGACCCGTTGGATTTGGGCAGGGGCGGTTCCAATTACATGATTTCCCGGATGATTTTCCGAAAAAGCGTTGAAATCAATGGATTCAATCATGGACTGAGGGGTTCTATTTTTGTTCTAAACGATTCCTAAAATCCAATTTGCTTGCCGACTGTACGGAGAAATGACCGTCCGACCTTGGGAAAGGTTTCGGGACCAAACGTTGCAAGACAACGAAATTTTCAATATTTTTGAATAAACATACAAAAGTTACACAATAAATCTCTACCCTAAATCGGGCTGCACGTGGTTTTACGAAATATACTTCTGAAAAGTAATGCAAAAATTTTATTTACGGGGCTAATGTTCTGTTTTTTTGCCGTTTCAGCTGCTAAGGGGCAGACGGAAGAGAGAAGTATTCCTTCGGATATCCGAGAAAAAGAAGCCCCCTATCATCCCCAATCAGCCGAAAAGCCTGCGGAGCAATCCTCCAAACAAGCGGCTGACCGGTCGTTTTCGGGATATACGCTAGAGAAAAACGGCAGCAAAAAACCCAAGTACAAAGAATTGGGTGATGAGGGGCACTCAGGTGGAGAGACTTCCTCAGAAGAGGTGTCTACTTTATCGTTCAACATTTTCCTGTATGTACTCGACCGGTTCAAAGAGGACTAAGTTACCTTAGTTGATACATTCTCCTGGTCGACCCGTTTCGTTTTGTTTCATTTCTTTTCTATTCAGCCTGCCAGCGTTGATGTTGATCACAAGTAAAAAGCAAAACCATGAACAAGCTCCTACTACCTCTACTCGCCCTTGCTTCGCTGCTGTTGCTAGCCCCCACCCAGGCCCTTCGGGCACAGGAAATCGGCCTTCAGCTCTACAGTCTTCGTGAGCAGATGAAGACCGATGTGGAACGGTACCATCAATTGATCAATCAATGGGGCGTCCGTTTTATCGAAGGGGGAGGTACCTATGGTCTGAGTGATAAAAAATACAAGGCACTTTTAGAAAAATACCAACTTCAGATGGTAAGTATTGGCGGTGGCTATGAGGAAATGCGAGACGATCCGCAGGCCGTGATCGATCGGGCCAGGTTTTTTGGCGCCAGGTATATCGTCACCTTTTGGATTCCTCACAGCTCCGGGAGTTTTGGCGAGTCAGAGGCGAAAGAGGCCGTGGAGGTGTTCAATCGGGCTGGGAAACTGGCAAAAGACGCTGGACTCACTTTTTGTTACCATCCCCATGGATACGAGTTTACTCCCTACCAAGGAGGGACCCTGTTTGACTACATGATGGAAAATGCCGAACACTTCGACTTTCAAATGGACGTTTTTTGGGTGAAAATGGGTGGAGCAGACCCTTTGGCATTATTGAAGGCGCATCCGGATAAGTTTCCCCTGCTGCACCTGAAAGATCGCAAACCGGGGACTCCGGGTAGCAGCGATGGGACCGGAGATAAGCAGTCCAATGTGGTGTTGGGTGAGGGAGACATAGACGTGGAGGGGATCATCCGGCATGCCAAAATTGCCGGGACCGATTTTCTACTCATTGAAGACGAGTCTTCCCGGTCGGTGGCCCAGATTCCCCAATCGATCTATTTTATTCAGTCGATTTTGGCAGAATAATCTGACAAACGTAGAAAGAAAAAGGGCCGGACTGTACGAGCAGCCCGGCGTGGTTTATTGGCGTTGGGCGGTTAATCCAGGTAGAGGTAGGTGGCGCGCCCATCGGCATCGTGTACGCACAGGTATATTTCCTCTACTTTCATGAATTTCATGTGGTACTTTTTCGAGAACCCGCCGGTTTCATCGATGGTATCGGTAGCGATTCGCTTGTGGTTTTGGTCATAGATAGTGACCCTGGTGCCGGGTTTTTCCACCCCTAAAACCTTTAGAGAAAACGTTTTTTCGTCCAACACCCTAGCATATGCCATCGGACGTTTTGGTGTGGGTTTTTTACTCGCTACGGCATAGCGTACGGACTCCTCACTAGATGTGACGTGCACCTTGTAGTTTCCTTCGGGAACCTCACTTAGATTATAGGGAATTGTTAACGGGCAATCCACCCGGTAATGGTCTTTTGCGATCAGCGTTCCTTCGGGGTCGTAAATCGAAACGGTCAGGGGGCCTACCGCAGCGGCCAATCGAAGTGTAAATCGCTGCCCCTCATTGTTTATGGACGTAATCTCCGTCAAACTTTTTTCTGAGGCCATACTTCCGACGACGATTCCGAATGTAAGTAGGAGTGTTGCTAAGGTTTTCATGACTGTGTACATTTAATGGATGTTCTGTTTTCCTACCTTTCTACCAATGCCATACCATCAATCCTGAACAGAGCCATGCAGGATCTGCAAATAAAGTTTTACCGCTGAAATGAAACCTTTTTGACCGACCATTTGCCCAGCAAAGTGTATCCCTAGCGTACAGTTGATACAGGATGTGTCTGAAATTGAGACGGATTTTGGAAAAGAAAGGGAAAACAAGGAAGCTAACGCTCAGAAAAAAAGTGAGATTTTTTCTATAGAAAAAGTATTAAATAAACTGATTATCAAAAGTATGTCTTGAATTTTTCGTCCGTTATCGAACAGGTTCCGAATGGAATCGAACACCATTTGATAAAAAGCGGTGTCCCGGTGCCAGCGTTGCGTGTATGGGAGCAGCCATTTTGCTCCCGTTAATTCCGCAGGGGTTTTCGCTTGCGTTTGTAACCACCCTTTTTTCTCTTGCTGCTCGTGTAAAAATTGTAAAGGAAATTCAGCGCAATCAGGGTCAGGGTGAGGGGGATAAAAAATGAAGGAAGCATGTTTTTGATTCCCAATAAAATAAATAATGCCGCTATGACGCCAACTTTTAGGGAGGTATAGCTTTCCGGAAAACTGCCACCTACCAGAATCAGGCTGCTAATCTCGGTCACAATCAATAGCAGGATCATCCAGGTAAAAAGGGTATGGGTAGGCACGCTGCTTCCAATGAAATACCAGGCAAGGAGCCCGATTACGGCGATCAGACTGAGGGTTTGCAGGGAGCTATGGATCGTTTGTTTCATGCCTTCCTATTTTATAGGGAATATAGCATTATTTCTCTGAAAACAAAAAACACCACGGGTTAGGTACCGTTACTATAGGTTATTTTTTACGTAGTCCGTCATCATCCGGTACAGGTGCCAGGTAGTGTTGCCGCCATAAATGCCGTGGTTGCGATTGGGGTAATAAAATGTATCTACTTGTTTGTCTGCAGAAATGAGTGCCTGGAGCAATTCCACGGAGTTTTGAAAATGGACATTGTCATCGCCGGTTCCATGGATGAGAAGGAAGTTTCCACGAAGCTTATTTACATGGGTGATTGGACTATAATTATCGTATCCGGCCGGGTTAAGTTGCGGGGTTTGCAGGTACCGTTCGGTATAAATGGTGTCGTAATACCTCCAACTGCTCACCGGAGCGACTGCAATGGCCGTTTTAAAGACATCATGACCGATCATGAGTGCCAACGAAGACATGTAGCCCCCATACGACCAACCCCAGATACCGATGCGTTCGCCGTCAATGTAGGGCATGGTGGCCAGGTGTGCTGCTGCCGCGAGTTGATCCTGAATTTCCAGCTTACCTAATTGACCATAGGTACTGTGTTTAAACGCCCTGCCCCGACCACCGGTGCCTCGGTTATCCACGCAGGCCACCACGTATCCCTCCGCAGCCAGGTGCTGGTGCCACCAATCGCGCATCCCGCCCCAGGAATTGACGACATTTTGGGAACCGGGTCCTCCGTACACGTAGAGCAACAGTGGGTATTTTTTGGAGGGATCAAAGTCCGCAGGTTGAATCAGGTAGCCGTTTAACTCGGTGCCGTTCGGAATGGAAAAAGAGAAGAACGTTTTCGGCCGGTAGGCATAGGTTTCCATGCGTTCCAAGAGTTCCGTGTTTCCCTCGAGTAGTTTGAGTAGCCGGCCCTCCGCATCCATGAGTCGGGTTTTCAGCGGTTCGGACACCGAACTATAGGCATCCACAAAAAACCGGTGGTCCGGACTCATGCGGATGGCATGGGTGCCCGGCTCGGGGGTAAGCAATTTTTTACCCTGCCCTTTCAGCCCGATGGAATAAAAATGCCGTTCGAGCGGAGATTTTTCGGTAGACAGGTAGTACACTTTTTTCTCGTCCAGATCCACCCCGACCAATTCGGTAACTTCCCAGTCCCCCTTGGTGATTTGCCGGGTTTGATTCCCCTCCAGGTCGTACTGGTAGATATGCTTAAACCCATCTTTTTCGGAGGTGGTGAGGAATCCATTTTCTTCGGGGAGGAACAAAAAATGGTCGTTGTAATTCAGGTCCACGTAGGTCGCAGAGGTTTCGGTTAGAATGGGTTTTGAGGCACCCGTAGTGCTGTTTGCAAAAAGAATGTCTTTTTGGTTTTGGAGCCGGTTAAGCCTGACAATGGCCAGTGTTTGGCTGTCGCTGGCCCAATACATACGGGGGAGGTATTGATCCACTTCCCGGCCTGTATCCATAGGCTGGGTGCGTCCTTGCTCCAGATCGTGTACCAGAACGCGCACATCGGCGTTTTTTTCGCCTGCTTTCGGGTATTTAAACAAGTAATTTTCCGGATACAGATCTCCCCATACTTGCATGGAAAATTCAGGCACTTCCCGTTCATCAAACCGAATAAACGCCAATTTTTTTCCATCCGGTGACCATTCAAAGGCCCTTGCCATGGAAAACTCCTCTTCGTACACCCAGTCGGCAGCGCCGTTGCGTACTGCGTTGGTTTCTCCGTCATGGGTCACTTGTACACGCTTACCGCTGCTCAATTCCTCGTAGAACAGGTTGTTTTCTTTTACATACGCCACCTTGGAATTATCGGGAGACAGTGTCGCATACATGATTTTCTCGCCGTTTTGCAGTTGCCGCAATTCCCCTGTTTTGAGGTGAAGCAGGTGGTATACAGCTTTGCTTGACCTTCTATATATGGGCTCTACCTCGGATGCCAGAAGCGCCATGCTTTCATCCGGATTAAACGCGTAGGAGTCAAAATCGACGCCCACCGTTCTCCCGTCAATCAAAGGCCTGGATTCTTCCCCGGTCTCCAGATTTATTCGGACCACCACTGGAAATCCGTCCACGTTTTTCAGGGCACTGTAATAGCGGCCGTCTTTCATCCAATTGATGCCGTTTACGGTTTTTGGACGGAAGGCCGACTCTTTAATAACGTCTTCCAGGCTTATTTTTCTCGTATTTTGCGCAAATACGGGAGAAAAGACAGGAAAAAGGAGCCAGAAAATGATCAAGGTTTTGAGTTGCTGTAACATGAATCCGAAGGTTTAGCGCAGGGATATTCCTTCCGGAACGTCCCTGCAAGGCCGTTGTCTATGGTTTACTAAAAAAGGGATATTTTTGTTTCCCGGATAATAGGGCTTGTTTGGAGAAAATATGGGACCGTTAGTTTTCTAAATCAGCGCCCATGGGACGGACGGGTTGCGTCCATGCCAGCTGGTAGGGCATGTTTTCCACCGGGTTTACCTGTGCTTCCGAAGAGGTGATTTTACAGCGGACGAACAGCAGGTCCTCTTCGACTTCGAATGTGGCGGCATTGTCCCGAACCGTTTTCAGGACACGGGTTTCCTTTTCCCCGTTTTTACAGCCAATAAACTCCAGGGTGTAGCGCACGCCTTCTTTTGGTACCGCACGAATTTCTAATTTGTTATCGGCGAAATGAACCTTTTCCAGTTCTACTCCCGTAGATGCGTAGAAATCGCCCTGTTCCAGGGCTTCTATCAGGGCTCCTGCTGCCAGTGCCTCGGCTTTCACCATCACCCAACCCCTACCGGCATTGGCCAGTTTGGCGGATTGTTCGTGGTAACTATGGCTATCGTCGGTTGCGAGCCCAAAAAGCAGGGGCTGTCCTTTTTCCAGGTAGGCGATGTTGATAAAATCCCACATTTCTTCGTATCCGATGCGCGTCGAATCCCCCAGGTTGTTTACTGCGGGATGGCCATTGTAGACTTCAAAGAACCGCTCTCCTTTAAGGCGAATCATGTCTTCCAGGGTGATAGCCCATCGGAAGTTTGGATGGTTGATGTGCACCATCATGGGTTTACCGGATTGCTTTCGCTGTTCCAGGACGGCATTGATATTATTTTGCAATACCTCTACCACGCTTCCGCCCTCCCGCGGCTGTATCAGTTGGTCCAGATTGGTCACGTTTAGGTGCAGGGGCTTGCCTTCGTATCCGGCAGAGATTTCTTCCGCAGGAAGCATTAAAAAGCGTTCCTCTTCCTCGTAAAGCGGTGCATATTCCGCAAAGGTTTTTAGCTGTACCCGCAGCGTATCGCCTTTCTCTTCGTACCTAACCCAGGAATCACCGTAATCATTCAGGTAGTTTCGAAACGCATTCCGGTACATACTGTCCTGGCGGATGGTCACCCATTTTTCACCTTCCTGAAAAATATTGTGATCGGAAAGCGCGACAAACTGATACCCGTTTTCTTTGTACCAACGCATAATGATTTCCGGAAACTCATCTCCATCACTCCAATACGAGTGGGTGTGTAGGTTTCCCTTGTACCAATTTTTGCTTTCCGGTACCGCGGCATCCTTTGCTGCACATCCGGCAACTAATAAAATAATCGATAGACCGCTTAGGGAAAGGAATGCTTTTGTAATCCTTTTTTTCATGTTTTTTGGAGCCAAATAGTTACCTGTGGTGAAGATATCGAATGTAGGGGTAAAATCAAACCCGGAAAGCAGCTTATCCGTCTCATCATAGGTAGGTCCAACGCATTTTGGTATATTTACTCTTTGTTAGTTATTTTACCTACCTATGGCAATTCAACAGAAATTAATAAACTACTTGAACCAACTACTCAAACATGCTCATGACAGTATCAAGGGATACAGAGACGCTGCCCGAAACCTAACGGAGGGTTCCTTGAAGGACTTCTTTATCGAACGTGCCAAAGAGAAGATGGTGTTTCGGGACGCGCTTGTGGAAGAAATTTACCGGTTAGAGGGCAAACCGATAGAGGCAGGAAGTTTTTTGAATCTCTTTCAACGGTCCTGGAAAAATTTTAAAACCTCGCTGGATCACGACAACGAAAAAGAAATTGCAAAATACTGTCTGGATGAAGAAAAAAAGGCTATCCACGATTTTGGTGTATTGCTTCGCAACCCCGAACTTGTATCGACCGATTTTTTTGCCGTTTTGGAGGCCCAGCACGAGAAAAACCTTGCGGCCTCAAAAGCGTTGGTAGAAAGAATCAAGGCATGAATTCGGGATTGAAGGATTGCCGCGTTGTACCGCGCCATCCGTTGTGGCAACCTTTTTCCCTGGGAAAGGTTGCGATTAGTGAAATCGTTCGTAACAACCAGAAACCATTATACTCTCTAATCCTATGAAAAAGTTTTCTACTTGGTTGGTTTGTGTTTTTCTAACGCAGACCTTGGCTATAGGCCAGACCAACATCGATTTTCGGGAATTTTCCCTGGAAAATGGCCTTCATGTAATCATGCACCGGGATAACCAAACGCCAATTGTGGTGACCTCGGTTCTCTATCACGTAGGCTCCAAAAACGAAGACCCGGAGCGTACCGGTTTTGCGCACTTTTTTGAACACCTGCTATTCGAAGGATCAGAGAATATCGATCGGGGCGAATACACGGAATTGGTAGAGAGCAACGGGGGTGCGCTGAATGCGTTTACGAGTAACGATATCACGTACTACTACGAACTGATGCCCTCCAACTACCTGGAACTGGCACTTTACCTGGAGAGTGAGCGCATGTTGCACGCGAAAATAGATGAAGTAGGACTGGAAACCCAGCGGGAGGTGGTCAAGGAGGAAAAACGACAGCGGTACGATAACCAACCCTATGGGACCATTTTACCGGAGACCCTGGCAAGAGCTTATTCCAAACACCCCTATCAATGGGCGCCTATCGGTTCCCTGGACCACTTGAACGCAGCAAGTTTGGAGGAATTCATGCAATTTTACAAGGAGTTTTATGTTCCGAACAATGCCATTCTTACCATAGCAGGAGATATTGACTACGATCAGACCGAAGAATGGGTCCGGAGGTATTTTTCAGAAATTCCCAGAGGAAAGGGAGATATCTATCGCCCGGATGTCGAAGAACCCCGCAAGCAGGAAGAAATAAGGGATGTGATCTACGACAATATTCAAATCCCTGCCATCATTCAGGCCTATAACCTGCCGCCTAAAAACCATCCGGATGCCTATGCCATGGAGATATTATCGACCTACCTGACCGGAGGAAACTCTTCCTTGATGACCAAAGAACTGGTTGATAATCAGCAAAAGGCCCTGGTTATCGCAGCCATACCTTTGGATCTGGAAGATGGGGGCATCTTTATCATGTATGGGATCACCAACATGGGGGTGGAGCCGGAAGATCTGGAGGCTGAGGTGGATCGGTTGATTCGGCAGGTTCAGGAGGAAGGCATTTCGGAAGACGATTTTCAAAAAATTCAGAATATTCTTGAAAATGACCTGGTAAGTAAAAATGCCACGGTTGAAGGCATTGCCCAAAACCTGGCAGAGGCCCGGTTGTTTTACGGGGATACCGACTACATCAATCGGGAACTGGAAAAATACCGTGAGGTCAGTCGAGCAGACATTCAACGCGTGGCCAGGGAATACCTTACCCTGGATGGAAGGGTAGTTTTGTACTACCTGCCCAAGTCTCAACAGCCCGAAGCCAATCAAGAATAATCCCTAAACGCTCAAAACCATGAAAAACGCATCGCTATTTCTTTTTGCTTTCTTTCTTTTCGGGCTTGCTGTTGCACAAGTTGACCGGTCGGTTTTGCCTGAGCCCGGACCTGCCCCTTCGATTGCCTTTGAAGAGCCGGCCACCTTTACGCTGGACAACGGGTTAAAAGTCTTTGTGGTACCCAACGATAAGTTGCCCCGCGTCGCTTTTTACCTGATTGTGGACCGCGATCCCTTGTTTGAAGGTGACAAGGCAGGATTAACGAGTTTTGTTGGGGACATGATGATGGCAGGGACAGAATCCCGATCCAAGGACGAGCTGGATGAAGCAGTGGATTTTATTGGCGCCTCGTTAAGCGCAGGGTCCACCTCGGTCTCCGCCTCTTCCTTGAAAAAGCATCAGGATAAAATTCTCGAGTTGATGACGGACGTGTTGTATCGTCCCGTATTCCCCGAAGAGGAACTTGAAAAGTTGAGAAAGCAGACCCTAACCTCCCTGGCCTCTTCCAAAGACAGTCCCGATTACCTGGCCAATGTGATATCAAACGCCGTGGTGTATGGAAAGGACCACCCTTACGGGGAGCCCATGACCGAGGAAACGGTTGAGAATGTGACTCTGGAAGACGTTCGGCAGTATTACCAGACTTTTTTTAAACCGAACATATCCTACCTGGCCATGGTGGGAGACATTGAGGAAAAGGAAGCGAGAGAAATTGCAGAATCGTATTTTTCGTCCTGGAAAAGCGGGTCGGTACCAGAATTCGATTATGCAAAACCCGCACTGCCGGGGGAAATTAAGGTAGCCCTGCATGACCGCTCTTCTGCTGTACAATCCGTCATTCAGGTTGCTTACCCGGTAGAGATGGATTTGGCCAATCCGGATTACCAGGCTACCCGCGTTCTCAATTTTATACTGGGAGAGGGGTTCAATTCCCGACTGAACGGAAACCTGCGTGAGACCAAGGGGTATACCTATGGGGCCCGATCCAGTTTTGGTTCGGATAAATTGATTGCCAGGTTTTCTGCGAATACCTCGGTGCGGAATGCAGTGACCGATTCTTCCGTGTACGAAATTTTATACGAAATCCGGAACATTGCAGAGAATGGGATCACGGAGGAGGAATTGGAAACAGCGAAAGCCAATTTGAGTGGGAGATTTGGGCGGTCGTTGGAAAACCCCAACACCATCGCAACTTTTGCCATCAATACCGCCCGCTACGGCCTCCCGGACGATTATTACAGCAACTACCTGAAGCGACTGGAAGCGCTCACGGTAGAGGAAATCAACGAAGCTGCCCGTAAATACATGAAACCCGAAAACCTTTACATCACCGTGGTAGGAGATGGCTCGGAAATTAAGGAAGGACTTGCCAGGTTTGGGGAGGTGGAATTGTATTCCAACAAAGGAGACAAGGTGCAGGAAATCAGCCTTTCGGATGCGGGGACAACGGCAGCGGATGTGCTGGACCAGTACCTGGAGGCTATCGGAGGGGAAGCAGCTGCTTCGGCCATTCAGTCCGCCAAAATAGAGATGTCTGCCGAGGTACAGGGAACACAGCTGACATTGACAGCCCTACACGATATGGAAAACCAGCGAATGGTTCAAAAGGTGCTGATGATGGGAAATGAAGCATCCAAGACCGTCCTTAAAGAGGGCGCGGCTACTGTTAGTGCCATGGGCCAATCCCAAACCCTTACAGACGAACAATACGAGGACGTTAAAATGGCCTCATTGTGGCTAATACCCGAATTGTATTACGAATCAATGGGATACACCCTGGAACTCGACGGGGCCACAGATATAGAAGGAGAAGCTGCCTATAAATTGGTGGTAAGCAATCCGACCGGGGGTAAGGTGATCAATTATTATAGCATGGACAGCGGGCTTAAGTTGAAAAGCGAGAATCAGATCTCCGGAGAAACGAGCTATGCCGATTACAAGGAATTTGAGGGCGTAAAAATACCGGTCAGCATGACGTTGAAAAGTCCGATGATCCCGGTTCCATTGAACTCCAAGGTGGAAAATATCGAATTAAATGTATCTTTGTCCGATACAGATTTCAATTGATATCAACTTATACGGACAGTTTGCATGAAAAGAGCTATTTTTCTGTTGATCGCAGTCGGATCATTCGGATTCTTGTTTGCGGGGGCGAGCGCCTACCCGGAAAAGGCGCCAACTGCTAAAAAGACGCCGAAAGAGGTGCTTGCTGCCTATGTGGCGGCTATTGGAGGTGAAGAAAAGATCAGGCAGATCAAGACCCTTGTCCTGGTAATGGAAGCAGAAGTGCAGGGGACGACCGTGGAAATGAGCACGGTTCGGGATGTGGTAAACCTGCGGTTAATGCAGCAAGTGGTGATGAATGGAAATGTGGTCCAAAAAACAGTGGTCAAAAACAACGAAGGCTACATGAGTGCCATGGGACAGGTTCAAACACTTCGTCCGGAGGAGCTCGAAACCTTAAAGACGAACATTTACGCTTTTCCAGAGTTGCATTACGAAGAGATGGGGTTTTCGATGAAGATGGGTGAAAATACGCTGATCGGTGGTGAAGAGGCCTATACCCTTCACATTACCAATAAGGAGGGGTTGGAGAGTGAAGAGTTTTTTAGTGTAAAAACGGGATTAAAATTGAAAATGATGACGGAGGTCGCCGGAGATGTAATATTCAGCGATTATCAGGAAGTAGAAGGCATTCTATTTCCCATGAAAGTCGCCATTTCCAATGCGGTATTGCCCGTGCCCATGGAAACCCGATTGATCGACGTACAGATTAACCAAAAGCTTGATGATTCATTGTTTGAGTGATTTGCCCGCATGGGAAAGCTACCAGAAAAAGGCTGTCCCGCTATCGGGGATGGCCTTTTTTTGGTGAGGGTTTTTGTTTCCTGGAAGTTGGACTAAAGGTATACAAAGGATTCGAATAGATCCGATGATCCGGTAGCCTGGATGCGGTAGCTTACGAAATACTCCTCGCTTGATTTCGGAAGTACGACTTCTTTTTTTTCTCCCCACCGTAGTAGGGAAAGGCGCAGGCCGGACTCGGTAAACTTGTACGATAGGATCGTATCCTGAAGCATCAGCTGCTGAAGTGCTGGTGACTTCGGATGGATTCGGATGATTTTTCCTTCCGGCGTAGTTTTAAACCCAAATTCGCTTTGCAGCTGATTGCCTTTTTTTATTGCCCGTACGTTTAGGCCGATGGTTGGAAGCAGGGATTCTAAAAGTGAAAACAAGTTTTTCCTGCCCCACACGTAATTCTCAAAAAACTCCTCCATTTGTCTGCGGTTTTCGCAAAGCTCGCTCAACACATCCAGGTAATCTTCCAAGCCATAGCCTACTTCGGGCTTGCCGTATTTCGTCCACATGATTTTCATGGCCTGGTGCAAGCGTTTCTTGGTTTTCAGCAGCAGCAAATCCAGCGCCAGACTGAGGAGTGCACCGTGGGTGTAGATGCTTACTTTTTTATCCGGGACTCCGGCTTTGTACCCATCAAGCCAGAGGTCGAAGCTGGAGGCGGCTATGGATTGATTTTCCCATCCCAGGGTTTCAAAGCCCCGCTCGAATAGGGTTTCCAATTTGGAAAGGTAATCTTCGGGCGATAGGTAGCCGGATTTTAGTAGGTAGAAATCGCCCATATAGGTGGTGACTCCCTCGGCGATCAATCCCTCCAAAAGGTACGCTTCCTTGGAAAAATCATAGGGCAACAGTGCCCGGGGCCGAATCCGGCAGACATTCCAAACGTGGTACAGTTCGTGGGAGCATATGCCCATCAGCCGGTCTATCCCGATCGTCTCGCCCAGGAGGCTGTCCGGTCCCAGGGTGATGACCGTAGAATACCGGTGCTCTACGCCGTGGTAATGGGGAAATGGAAGCAGCAGGAGTAGAAAATGGTAATTGACTGCCGGAAATTCACCAAAATCGTCCACTTGCTTTTGACTAAATCTCTTGAATTGGAGCAGGACTTGCTCCCAATCGAAAAAAACTTGTCCCAGCACCCAGAGGTGAAAGGTACTTCCGTCAACCTGATAACTCTGGTGTTCCAAGCGGGTTGAGGCCAAGAGAGGGCTGTCCACCAACTCCTGGTAGTCGGCCGCCCGGAACGAACGGGTGTCTATTTGCTGAAGGGCACAGGCGACAGAATAGGTTTCCGGGAGGTCTACCTGTACATCAATCGATTCGTGTTCCCTTCCAGAAACGGAAAAGGCCAGGTTGATAAAATTGACGTAAAAGATGTCGGGTGCAACCCAACTGCCTCCGGCGTCTAGCTGGGCCGCGTGAAACGAATATCGCAGGAAGTAGGTACCCGGCCGGGTGGCAGTAAACACCCACCTGTCTTTTGTGAGCTTTTTTATGCTTGCTGCACCGTCTGGCCCAACCAAGTCGAGGTTTTTGATAAATTGTGCATAATTTGCTATTTCATAGCGTCCCGGTCGCCAGGATGGCAGTTGTAGGGAAAGGACTTCCTCTTTTTCACAGCGGACTTCCAGGCAGATTTCCACTAGTTGGGAGGTAGGAATGGGCGCGCAGAGCGTATATTTCATGGAAAGTAGGAGGTTGGTGTTAAACAAAAGTAAGCCACGCATTTGTAAATAAAAAAAACCTATCTATCTTTGCAGTCCTTTAAAAATAAGAGATAGCGTAAGTTAACGATAGCAATAATGAAAAGAACATTTCAACCTTCCCGCAGGAAAAGAAGAAACAAACACGGTTTCAGAGAAAGAATGTCCACTGCCAATGGTAGAAGGGTACTCAAGGCAAGAAGAGCAAAAGGCAGACATAAATTATCCGTCTCCTCCGAAAAGACGCTGAAGAAGTAACGGTTTTTTACTATCTTTAGAAGATAGACCGGTTTGTTTTACATGAGGGATTGTACATTTTCAAAGAGGGAAAGGTTACATTCCAAAAAGTTAATCAAGGAACTTTTTGACAAAGGTCCCTCTTTTTTTTATACCCATTTAAGGTTGTTTATTTGAATCGTCCGGGCGATGCTAGGCATCAACTGTTGGTATCGGTCTCGAAAAAAAAGCTTCGACGGGCAGTGGATCGTAACTACATAAAGCGTAGGGTCAAGGAAGCTTATCGCCTGAATAAGTTTTTATTGGAGGAGCGAGAAGTACCTAAAAAACTTATCGCCTTGATTTACGTATCTCAGGAACTGATGGGGTATCACGAGATAGAACCAAAATTAAAAAAGATTCTACAGAAAATTCCGGCAGCAAAAAATCCTAGGCATGAATAACTTGAAACGAAGTAAAATCCTGTTCGTTCTTCTCCTTTTGGTAGGAGTGGTAGGCACCTTGTTTTCGTTTTACCCGAAGAACGATAAGCTTTTTAGTATTGCCAAAAACCTGGATATTTTTGCATCGTTGATCAGGGAATTGGATTCCTACTACGTTGATGAAATTGATCCGGACCAACTGGTGACGGTGGGAATTAATGCCATGCTTGCCGAATTGGATCCCTACACGGAATACATTCCGGAGGAAGATTCCGATGATTTTCGGATGATGACCACTGGGGAATACGGTGGCGTAGGAGCGGTGATTGGAAACAGGCTGGGAATCAATATGATTTTAATGCCCTACGAGGGGTTTCCAGCCCAACGCGCGGGCCTTCGGGTAGCCGACGCGCTGCTCCGGGTAGATACCGTGCAGGTGGTGGATAAAAATACCGGTGAAATTTCCTCCCTCCTGAAGGGACCAGCGAATACCGAAGTGGAAGTGGCGGTCAAACGCGGAGAGGATACCTTAACTTTTACTATTACACGAAAGAAAATAGTTATCAGCAACGTGCCTTATCACGGAATGTTGGACGAAGAGACAGGCTACATCAAACTGTCTGATTTCACCACCAATGCCTCCACAGAAATGATTGCGGCCGTGCAGCATCTCAAGGCAAACGGAGCCAGAAAACTGATTTTGGATGTACGGGACAACCCGGGTGGAATTTTAAGGGAGGCGGTAAAAATCGTCAACATATTTATTCCGAAGAGGCGGGAGGTTGTAAAAACCATCGGCAAGCTGGAAAGTGTGAATGCGACGTATGCCACCGAATTATCCCCCATTGACAAAGACATCCCGCTGGTGGTGATGCTCAACGAGAGAAGTGCCTCTGCCGCTGAGATCGTTGCGGGAGCCCTTCAGGATTACGATCGGGCAGTATTGGTTGGAAGGAAATCTTTCGGAAAAGGCCTCGTGCAGAGTACCGTGCCACTTTCCTACAATTCGCAGGTGAAGCTTACCACCGCGAAGTATTACATTCCCTCGGGTAGATGCATTCAGGCCATTGATTACAGCCTGAAGGATGAAGAGGGAAATGGCAAGTCGGTGCCTGATTCACTTCGGGTGGCCTTCAAAACCAAAAATGGCAGGCCCGTTTTTGATGGGGCAGGGATTGAGCCGGATATTGAAGTTGGTTCCCGGGGGTTTGCCCCGATTACCTACAGTTTGGTAACCCGTAGTTTAATTTTTCGGTTTGCGAATGAGTATACCTTGCGTTACGAAACCATACCGGCTGCCATGGAATTCGTGGTGAGCGAGGAATTGTACAACGAATTTGTGGAATGGCTGCAGGACAAGGAGTACGATTATACCACCCGTGTAGAAAAAACAATCGAAGACTTGGAGACGTATGCAGAGCGAGAAAAATATTTTGAGGACATTCGGGCCGAACTCGCATCACTTAAGGAGCGCGTGAGCCATAGCAAAGAGCAGGACTTGATTACCTTTAAAGAGGAAATCAAAGATGCCTTAAAAGATGAGATTGTCTCCAGGTACTACTTTCAAAAAGGTACCATTGAAGCCTCCCTTGACACGGACCCCGAATTAATGAAAGCGGTAGAAATACTGGCAGATCCGGAACACTACGCGCGGATCCTATCGCCGAAAATTCCCGAATAAACCCGAAGGAAAGTCCTGAAGATTCTTTTAACGAAACAGCGACTGGCACTCGAGTCACTGGCATTGCAGCTTGTTGGTTGTTGGT
>NZ_CP159481.1:782500-1875000 GCF_042140265.1 Cyclobacterium xiamenense
CTATTCCTTCCTAATAGGGTTCCCTTTTTTAAACCATATAAGCTGAGATTCTATCATTAAATTATGTGGATTATGGGTGCTATTCCTCTCCTAAGCAATTGAGGAATTCCCTGAAAACACAAAGCACCTAAGAGTCTATTCAAATCCCATTTTCTTTGACTATTCCCACTAAAAGGAGCTACTAGGGCCTGTACCCATTTTATTCAGGAGGGATTTTGACGGTAAAGTCATCTTATAACAAAAATTTATTTGGGAATGTTGAAGATAATCCCCCTTCCCTCTTATTAAGGGGGATTTCGTACAGTCTTGATTTTTTATTTTCTTTTTTGATTTAAGGTACAATAAACCTCATCTAGAATCGAATCTCAGGTATATAAGTAGTATATAAGGGCCCATATGGTTTTGTCGGAACCAGAAAATATGGCCGTGAAACCCAGATGTCTGTCATAGATCACGCAGATTGGCACAGATAGCGTTTAGGAAGGGGGCAAAAAAAAGCCTCCCTGGTAGGGGAGGCTAATGGATTAATTCCAGGGATGTTAATTTATCCCACAGTGATTTGTTTTACCTTATTCTGGATTTCCTTTTTGGGTATGCTGACCAAAAGGATTCCGTCTTTGTACTGCGCATTGATGTTGTCAATGTCCGCCTTCTCTTCAGGTAGGAAAAAAGACCGTTGGAAGGACTCGTAATGAAATTCCCTTCTGGTTACCTGTTCCTTTTCTTCCTGGGCTTCGGTTTTCTTTTCGGAGGCGATCACCAGGTGCTCGTTTTCATAGGAGATGTTAAAATCTTCTTTTTTCAAACCGGGTACGGCCAGTTCCAGCAGGTAATGCTTTTCATTTTCTTTGATATTCACTGCCGGTACGCTGGCTTTGAAACGGCTCAGGGGCGCACCCAGGTCAAAGGCCGAAGGCATGTCGAATAACCTGTCAAACAAATTGTCAAATGCAGGTACTTGGGATTTTTTTCCGTTGTTTGCTACTTTCATCAGTGTCATGGCTTTATTGGTTTTATGTTTTCTACTTCGTTTTCATTCCTTCCAATTCAAAAGCGATGCCATTTCGAAAAAAAGAGTAATCCACTGATTAAGAAGACAATACGTCAGTTATTGGCAAGTGATATCCGTCAAAATGTCAAAAAATTAGCTGAAAAATGCCAAAATGTCCACCTCGGATTCATTCGTAAAAGAGTCCAGGGAGCCAAAGGCTCACCGCCGGAACGTAGGTTACCAACGCGAGTACCAACAGGCTGACCAACAAAAAGGGCATACCCGCGCGCGCAATTTTTTCAAGGGATACACCGCCAATACTGGAGGCCACAAACAAGCAAACGCCGACGGGAGGGGTGGTCAGCCCGATTACCAGATTAAAAACCATGATAATTGCAAATTGCACCGGATCCACCCCTACCTGAACCGCAACTCCTAACAGGACAGGGAACAGTATAAGTAGTGCGGCAATGGTTTCCATAAATGCCCCCACCAGGATCAATAAGAGGTTGATCAACAGCAGGAGTAGCCATTTATTCTCGGTGAGTTGTAGCAGGGTACTGGCGATTTGCTGGGGAAGTTCTTCCACCGTCATGATCCAGGCAAACAAGTTGGCGAAGCCGACGAGGACCATCAGGGCTGCGGTGGTTTTGGCAGATTTCAAAAGAATTTCCGGGATGCGTTTGAAAGTCAGATCTTTGTAAACCCACAGTCCAATTCCCATGGCATAGATCACGGCTACGATAGAAGCCTCGGTTGGAGTAAAGACACCGCCGATAATGCCGAAAAGGATGAGCAGGGTCATCATCAGTGCCCAGAATGCCTGAAAGAAGCTTTTCACGATGACGATCATGGGTTTGCGATCACTTTTTGGGTAGTTTTTCTTTACGGCGATCAAATAGGCGGTGAGCAAAAAACCCAGCCCAAGTAACAAACCAGGTACAATGCCTGCAACAAACAACCGACCAACGGAAAGGCCGGTAAGGGTGGCCGCAATAATCATGGGCAGGCTGGGAGGAATGATCGGGCCAATGGTTGAAGAGGAAGCCGTTACGGCACAGGAAAAGGGAGCATCGTAGCCCTCCTTTTTCATCGCAGGGATCATCACCGAGCCGATACTGGCGGTATCCGCTATGGCCGTTCCGGATATTCCCCCGAAAAGCATGGATGCGCCCACATTTGCCAGACCCAGCCCACCACGAATATGTCCCAACAAGGCATTGCAAAAATGGATAATCCGTTGGGTGATCCCACCGGCATTCATCAGGTTGCCTGCCAGAATAAAACCGGGGATGGACAACAGCACAAACACGTCAATGCCGGCATACATTTTTTGGGGAATGACCATCAAGGGAATATCGCTAAAGATCAGGTACGTGAAAGCGGAAATTCCCAAGGCAAAAGCGATAGGGAAACCCAAAATAAGTAAAATCAAGAACACCAGAAAAAGCAAAACGGTCATTTGAATTTTTTTACCAGTTCAAAAATGCTGTACAGGCTGACGAAGAAACCCATTATGGCCATTGATCCATACATGATCGCCATATTGAGGTTCAGGGAAGGAGATTTTTGCAAAGTAACGATATCCATCAAGGGGAGACTGAAAACAAATTGGGTAAGCATCAGGCAAATGACCAAAATCAGAATGACCGCTTCCATTTTTGATTTTGCTGTTGGGGAGAGCCGGTCCAGAAAGGTGTTCACACTTACATACCCCCTGTCTTTTACCGCAAGGGCAGCCCCAATGCTGACAAGATAGATAAAGCAAAACCTGGCCAACTCCTCCGTCCAGTTTGGTGACCAGGGTAGGGCATATCTGGCGATGATCTGTAGTACAACAACCGCGATCATCAATAGGAAACTGAGATTCAAAAAGAATCCAAGAATTTTATCCAAAACGGGGAAGTGAGTTTTGATCATTGCACCTGCTGGATTCTGTTTAACAAATCGATCTGATCGGCATCAAAAGCCTCCATAACAGCCCTGTTGGCTGCTTCCCGAAAAGCTTGCTTATCTACCTCTATGAATTCCATCCCTTTGTCCAGCAGAAATTGGTAATCTTCTTTTTCCTGCACCAAAAACAATTCGTGCTCGTACTCCTGCATCACCGCAGCAGCTTCATCGATGACTTGCTGAAGGTCTGCTGGCAACATTTCATATTTTTTATTGCTCATGACCACATAGGCCCAGCTTTTCACGTGCTCGGTGAGCATGCAGTATTTTTGCACCTCGTACAGCCCTGCATCTTTGATCAGCGCAAAAGGATTTTCCTGTCCGTGAATGGTGGATTGCTGCAAGGCAGTGAATACCTCCGAAAAGGCCATGGGAGTCGGTTTTGCTCCCAGCGCACTCCAGGTGTCTACATATAACGATACCGCCGGGACGCGAAGGATCATCCCCTGCAATTCATCCGGATGCCGGATGGGCCGGTTAGCGGTTAAGTTCCGGGCTCCCCGCTCAAACCAGGCGATCGGGCGAAATCCTGCCACATCCAAAATGTGTTGCTCAATTTCCTCTCCGAGGGGGCCACCGGCAACCTTTTTCAAGTGATCGGAATCGCGGATGGCAAAAGGCGTAGCACACAGGATCGACTTGGGAAGGCTCCAGCTCTGGAGGGATTCTCCTGTAATCATGATGTCGGCACTTCCTACCAAAAGGCCCGTAAGTACATCCATCTCCTTCCCCAGCTGTTCGTTGGGGTATACCTTTACTTCGATCCTCCCGTTGGACCGTTTTTTCACCTCCTCGGCAAATTTCAGACTGGCTTGGTGCCAGCCGTGATCCCGATTGGCCAAATGGCCGAAACGCAGGACAAACTCCGGCTTTTCCCCCTGCTTAGGCTGGCATGCACCTAGCTGAAGCGCAACGGCAAGGAGAAATACCTGAAAACAGCATTTTGGGTTCATGGATACGGCTATCATACAGGTAATACGAATTCATTCGATGGAAATTGGCTTCAAAGTACGAAAATTATTCGCCCAGGACATTTTATTTTCAAAATTTAGCACCCACCACCACGGTTTTTTTCAGGTGCTGTACCTGCCCGCTGGGATGAACCAATTCCACGGAAAGGATGTAATAGCCCGCATTCACTTTTTCACCACGTTCGTTGGTACCGTCCCAGGTATAAAATCCTTCGGCTCCCCAGATAGCGTTCTCACACAAGACTTTCACCGGAACCCCGGTGGGCGTGAAGATGCGCAGGGTGGCCTGAAATCCTGGCGTCTCCATGGTATAGGATATGGTCGTAAACGGCTGCTCACCGGTAGCCATGGGAACAAACACTTCTGGAGTGACCGAAATGCCAAATGCGGAGCTACCCGGAACGAATACCTGGGAATTTTTGGCGCCGGGACTGGCATGGCCTACATGAGCACTGGCTGAATGCCAGTTTTCCGGGTCGTTCGTAGGAGCGGTTACGGAATACCTCTCCAGTGAGATCCCCTTGAAATCCCGCAGGAAAGCGTGATGGAAATCTTCCTCATAGTCCAGGCGTTCTACCCAATTTTCATCCGGGTCCAATAGAATCACCGTTCCGGAACGAATGGGATAGCTGGGTAAACTCATTTCTACCATTTTTTCCCGATCATGAAGGGGGTACCGCTCCGCCAGGCGCTGCACATCGGTCGTTACTACCAGGTAATCAAACGGATCCACAATCAGGTTACCTCCTGCGATGATCCGGCGATTGGTAATTTCTCCCTCAGTGGCATTGGCCAGTTTCCAATTTTTCAGGTTTAGGTACTTTTCAGAATGGTTGTAGATCTCCACAAATTTCGGTACGCCGGCATCCGGATTAAAAAGAATCTCGTTCAACAGCAAATCTCCTTCCTCGGCGACTCCGGGAATTTTTAGCCACAAATCAGCCGCTTCCGGATCGATGGAGTTGCCCGAACAGTCCCGCCAATTCTCCGTGGTCAACAAATAGGCCTGGTTTTGCTGCAAAGGCTCCAGTAATTCCACTACATATTGAAACTGATCCAACGAATCGCTGTAAGAGGCCCGTATTTCCCGCTCAGGAGTCAATCGAAAGGAACTTTCCTCATTATGGGGGCCGACTGGTTTTGAAAACCGCAGCAGTATCCGGTAATCGTCTTCCGGAATGGCGGAAAGCAGCTGGGGTTTCGTCCGGTCCGGACTGGCATCGAAAACCGAATTTGGCTGACCGGGAGTCCCCTTGTTTTCGCTGATCGATGGGGCATAATTGGTTCCGGATTCGCAGGGATACCATGGATTGATGGCTTCCAGGCTGAAACCATTGGCCGAGACTTCGCTACCCAAAGGCATGCCCGGATCAAAGCGAATGCGGTCCACCAGCAGTCCCTGCGTATTTTTCAGGCTGACCAGATCCCCGCTGTTCAAGAGTGTAGGCCAGGATTTAAGGCCAAGCACCGGACCGAAGCGAGAGAAGGCCTCCACCATGCTTTCCGGACAGAGGATGAGGTATTGTCCCGGACCCAGACTGGCGCGGGGCAGTGTGGTTTCGGTACGGCTATTGGAAAGCACCATCCCACCCAGGGGAAACGTCAGATCGGTAGGGTTGAATAGTTCCAGGTACTCCGCTTCAGGTAGTGCATTTCCGCCACGTGGAGCGGGCATCAATTCATTGATAACTAACTCTCTGAACCCCGGGATTTGTGGAGATCGGTAGGGAAATACAAGATCTACGGGAACGATGGTGTTCCCATCCAGGTCCTCCAATGCCTCTATACGCAGCCGGATATCCTGCCCGTTTTCCCAGCCCGCGTCAAACGTAAGAAGAATTCGGTCTCCATTCCCTTCCACCGATACCCAGGAGGGAGGTTCCCCGTTTGCGGAGTAAAACCCAGGGACCACCGCCAGAACCGGATTGAGTTCCTTGTCAAAATGCAATAGTAGTTGGTTTGCCGGTAGGGGTTCTACCTCCAGTAGCTCCGGAGGCAATGGATTCCAGGAAAAGCTCCGCAGACTCCCGGGAAGCCGGGTGCCACTTTCGGTAAGTCTCGGTGGAATCTGAAGTGTCCAAGAGGCTCCCACCGGTATAGGGACATCCAAAATCACCTGAATCTGATTGGGCCTGCTTTGGTTAAGAAAGGCCTCGGGCTGCAGCTCCTCTTCCAAAACCAGAAAATCACCCATCCAGGGCTGGGTACTATCCAGGGACTCTTCCTGCCGGATTCGAAGCAATTGGGCCTGTTCCATCCATATATCCAGAATACCGTCGTGGTAGACAAGGGACGAATCGTGCGGCCGACTGGATTTTCCGTTAGCGGTATGTATTGGTGCTACCGCGATCGAAACCGTATCACCCAGGCCAAGCGTTTCCTGTAACAACAGCGATACCTGATATCCATTTCCCGATAGCTGTACCTCCTTGGGTGGGCGGCCCCCAATTCGGTAATTTTCGGGGAATAGCACCGAACCCGGATCGGGAAAATCGGTGAAGCTTATTTCCAGGGTTTCCTGGTCCCTAAAGCTGGAATTACCAATAATAAAGAGGGATTGATCCAGCTCGTATTCCACGTTTCGTCCATGCTCTCCGGAACCGGTTTCGACGAGTGGAACCCGGATGTGCAGAACATCGTCCGTTAGGGGACGTTGCGTCCGTAGCGTAAGGTATTTTCTCGTTTCATTGAGAAAAATGTTTTTTTCTAACCGATGGTTTACCAGTACAGAATCCGGAAGTTGGATGGCTTTGCTCCACTTCATTTTCAGTTCAAAGGGAGACAGCAGAAAGGCGGTGTCAAGTTGGGGAGGCAGCGTATCCCAGGTAAAGGATCGGTAGATGCTCGATGCCATTTCTTCCCCGAACTGATCCCGTAAATGGCTTAGTTGAATTCGGTAAGTTTTGCCGGGAATGAAATCATTAGCGAAGGCAAGCTGCACCTTTTCAGGGCCGGGTAAGGATAGGGTTTCCGGAAAGCCGATACCTTCGTTTACTTCGTAAAATTGGGGAATGGCCGCCCATTTAGGGTCCAGGGGTTTGTTGAATTCCAGCAAAAGGCTGTGCGAAGTGGGGATTTCCAGATGATTAAGTTGTAGCGGACGGGTATCCCACTGCAGCGGCGCATGAAAAGTGAAGCGCTCCCTTCCTTCCTCATCGCTGATACCGGTGATTTCGAGCAGGAAATCCTGGTTTTGAGGAAGCTCTCGGTCAAAAATCAGGATAAATCCAGCGGCATCCTCTGGGGCCGGCAATACTCTCGTGGGCCGAATAGCGGCCGGAAGTAGGAAATAATTGTTGGGATTCAGTACGCTTTCTTCGGCCACGGCACCGACGAATCGCAGGCCCAGGCTGGTAGGAGAATTGAAAAAGAGACTGTCCAGAAAATTATCCCAGGTAAACGAAGCCTCGGCTTCCATTAGTTCATTGCCAAAAAGGTCGGCAACGGCACTCACCTGCACGGTATATTTCGCTCCCGCTTGAAAGCTCCCCTCCACCTGCAAGCGTACTTGATTGGGCGCACGTTCGTGAATATTTGCTGTGCTTACGGGGCCTGCGCCGTTTTGCAATCCGTAATTTTGCGGCTCGGAAGCGGAGGTGGATTCCAGGGCTTCGTCGAAGACCAGTAAGAGTCCGTTTTCTGAAATCCCCCAAACCGATAGCAGCCGGGGAGGGATCGCATCAAATACAAAAGATAGGGTATCGGACTGCAGGGGCTGCCCAAAACAATCGATCAGCGGTCCCGATTTGAGTAAATAGCTGGTTCCCGAAATCATGGCTTCCGGGAGGCCCAGGTCCAGGCTATAGCGCCTGTACTGCAACACCTGAAGGGGAAGTCCCGAAAGGGAAAACGAGGGAGCTTCGCCGGATTCTGCGGGCAACGCTTTGGAAAAGGTAACCCGGATTTGTTCCGCAGAGAGCGGCTGTACCGCCACCATGGCAAAAGGTCTGTTATCCGGTTCTTCGCTGTAGACGGAATTCTGTGCTCCCGGGGTTCCCCCTTTTGGGGCAGAAGATGCCAGCCAATTGAATGAATCGCTACAGGTCTGGAAGGGATTGATTCGTTCCAATGCCCAGCCTCCATCGGTTTTTTCGGGGTTCCGGTAGAATTCTTCGGAATAAGTCAGGCTGTCGATCAGGTTTGAGAATCCGTCCCGGATATGGATGGTTCCCGATGCATTGGGCAAGGTGCGAAAAGGGTCTACCAGGGCTAACGGACCAAAGTGCTCCAGGGACGGTTTTGTACCCGGTGAGCAGAGGATCAGGTAAGAAAGGGGCTCGATTACCCGCTCCTCAATGGGGGCCTCATTGTAGGTAAACCCCCGTAGCAGGAGAGGTCTGTCCAGGCGGTTGTACAATTCAATGTACTCGGCATTGGCCGCGGTAGGCAGTACCGGTTCGGGAGGGACCCTTCCTTTTGGATTGGGGTCTACCATGACTTCATTGATGATCAGGGCACCTGCAGGAGTAGGCGTGTGGATGGAAAATGTGAACGCTTGATCATCCAGAAGCTGTCCCGTATCCGTTACCTCTATTTGCTCAAATTCAATGCGGTATTGGTTGGTGTACAGGGGTCGATCGAATTCCAGCTGCACTTCCGAATTAGCTGTCTGCTGGATCGTTAGGGGTGTTCCGTAGCGGTTATTCAGCATTACACCCTCTTTCTGAAGTTGCAGCGGCTGGTTAAACTGCAGGGAGAGGATGTTTTCTGCCGCGAGGCTTGCTTCCGTCAGGCTCAATTCTGGCACCTGGCCCGGACCGCTTTCTACCGAGAAATCATCCAGAAATAGTCGTGCAGCGGTACCCGAGCCTGGCCCATATTCAACTTCCAGAAGAACGGTAACTGCGGCGGAGTTTACGAATTCGTCAGGGACAGGAAGGGAATAGGCGGCAAAAGGCAGGTCTTGGTTCGGAAAGGTAGAAGTATCTCCCAACGGAACGCGCGCGCTAAATCCCTGAGCCGGATCACTGGAAAATGACAGGTAAACCAGGGCCGGACGAGTACCCGAGCCGTTTTTTGCGGTCCGGGCCTGAAAGGAAATTCTGGGATCGTTTACCCCAACAGTCGCTATTTTTATGTAAATTTGCGCACTGAAACTTGCGATGGGTTGAATACCCAAGGCGCTGGACTGGTTTACCCCCTGTCCACTCGCTTGAAACACCCGGGAAGATCCGGTTCTCAGTTCGTTGGCGGACCACCCGGGCAGAAATTCCCCCGGATGGTTGACAAGCACAAAACGTTCTTCGAAATCCTGCGTTACTGGGGGGGTTAAAGGGATAAAAAAAGCAAATCCTGGCAAGGAAAAAGTAATGAAGTATCCGATCAAAATGATGGCTTTCATAGATGGAATATAATAAATAGAGTAGAAAGCACGATTAATTCAAAGAAAAAAATTTTCCTGTGCATTTCTCAGGAAAGTGAAACCGGTCAAAAAATAGTCAAGATGAAGTTAGCCGTAGTGGGAGCCACCGGATTGGTAGGCTCGGAAATTTTGGAAGTGCTGGACGAGCACAATTTTGCTTTCGACGAACTCCTTTTGGTCGCCTCTGAGCGGTCCGCGGGGAAAAAGATTGCGTTTAAGGGAAAGGAATATACGGTAATTGGCCTGGAACAGGCGGTGGCAGCGAAGCCGGATATTGCAATATTTTCCGCCGGAGGAGGTACTTCCCTGGAATGGGCGCCTCGGTTTGCCGAAGCCGGAACCATCGTGATCGATAATTCTTCGGCCTGGAGAATGGATCCGACCAAGAAACTGATCGTCCCCGAAATCAACGGAAGAGCGTTGCGCATCGACGATCGCATCATTGCCAATCCCAACTGTTCCACCATCCAAATGGTGCTTGCCTTGGCCCCCTTGCGGCAGAAATACGGCATCAAACGAATCGTTGTATCCACCTACCAATCGGTTACGGGAACGGGAAAGGATGCAGTCGATCAACTAATGGCAGAGCGAAAAGGAGACGATGCGACCATGGTCTACCCGTATAAAATCGATCTGAACGTATTGCCCCATATCGACGTGTTTCAGGAAAACGGCTACACCAAGGAAGAAATGAAGATGATCAACGAGACCAAAAAGATCTTCGACGACGATTCCATTCAGGTGACTGCGACTGCCGTCCGGATACCGGTGATGGGCGGACACTCCGAATCCGTCAATGTGGAATTCAAAAAAGACTTTGACCTGGATGAGGTCCGGAAGTTGCTGGCTGAAACCCCCGGTGTGGTCGTGCAAGACGACCCGGCCACCAATACCTACCCCATGCCCCTGCATGCCCACAAGCGGGACGAGGTGTTTGTCGGCCGACTGCGACGGGATGAAACCCAGCCCAATACACTGAACATGTGGATTGTGGCAGATAACCTTCGAAAGGGGGCGGCTACCAATGCCGTGCAAATAGCCGAGTACCTGTTGGCGCACAGCATGGCTTAGGTGAGTCTGGAAGCGACCTATACCGCCCAACTGATGCAATTTGTGCAGGATCATCTGAAGGAAGATCCTGCACAATTACTTTTACAGCAAAAAGTCATTCCTGGCCTGGACCTTAAGACTGCCGCTACCCAGATAGCCTTGCGGCAGAGGGCAAGGCAAAAGTTGCCTACCTGGGTTGTCCATCCACAGCTTATTTTTCCGCCCAGGCTTTCCCTGGAACAATGCTCATCGGAACGTACGGCGATCTACAAAGCCAGCCTGGTGCAGGGAAAAACCCTGCTGGACCTGACCGGCGGCTTTGGCGTGGACACCGTTTATTTGGGTGAAAAAATGGAGCGGGTGACCTATGTGGAGCGGCAAGAGGAATTGGTAGCCCTGGCACGGCGGAACCTTCCCTATTTTTTGACATCCCAGCACTGTACTTTTTTACAACGAGATTCCCTCGAATTTCTACGGGAAACGCCGGAAATCTACGACCTGCTTTACGTAGATCCTGCGCGAAGGGGCGAAGGCAATCAAAAATTACACCGCCTTCGGGATCTGGAGCCGGATCTGGTGAGTAATTGGGCACTATTGCAGCAAAAAGCCAGGACCATTTTGGTAAAGGCTTCTCCCATGTTGGACATCACCGAGGCTTGCCGGGAATTACCCGGAATTACCCAGGTACACGTACTTGGTGTAAAAAACGAGGTCAGGGAATTGGTATTGCTAGCCGACGGTTCCGGAAAACCGCTGCGGATTGTAGCCGTGGAAATGCGGGAGGAGGAGACCCTTACCTTTTCGTTTTCCCCGGAGTCGGAAGCGCTGGCTGAGCCCACATTTGCCTGTCCCGGAAAATACCTGATCGTCCCCTACGCCGCCCTATTAAAAGCCGGGGCGTTTAAAAGCTTTTCCGTGGAACAGGGCCTGGCCAAATTGCATCCGCACACCCACGTGTATACATCCGATCGGTATCCAAATGCCGTCCCCGGAAGGGTGTTCGAGGTACTGGAGGAAATCCGTCTGGATAAGAAAGCACTGAAAAAACGATACCCGGAGGGCAAGGTGCACGTGATTTCGAAAAACCATCCCCTGAAAGCAGAGGCTTTGAAAAGAAAGTGCCGCCTCAGAGACGGGGGAACGGAGTTTTTGATTGCGGCTACGGCAGTCGATGGGAAGCCGCGGGTTTGGCGGTGCAGGATGGTTTGATGGGGTGATTTTGTAACGGACCGGCAGGTGTTTTTATGCATTTCCTATTGCTTTAATGGCAGGCAACCGAGGTATTCGCGACGATGGGCGCTAGCCAAACCATTTACCCGCTGATGGCCAAAATCCGCCGTTTACAAGAAACAGCTACAAATCCTTTTTACTGTAGATGTAGTTATTTATGACCGAAGGCAAGTCTGTAACCAATGGATTGGATGTTATTTTTTTTTCACACACGATTAAAAACACAAGTTCGGGTATTTCCTCCTTTTTGGCTAAAGGCGGGGATTTGGGATGCTAATTTCAGGATAGTCAAAAGCTGCCTAAATCGATACCGATTTTCCGTTTCCCATGGGCAACTATAGCCTATAGTTCGTAGAACAACTCCTTTTTTCTTCGATTTGACAAAGGAGATGAATGGTTTTTTTAACTGGTTTTAAATATTTGCGGGTTTAATCGAGTAACTTCGTTTATATGGTTTTTTAAACCATCACCAGACCTGGCGTAGCCGTTTAGCGTTTCGTTTTTTCCAAGAGGGTTTTAAGCGCCACGTGTCGAATTTCCGCAGGGCGCTTCAAAAACACGCGGGGCAAAGAATCGTTAATTTTCTACGGATTACCGAAAGCCCCGTCGGCTTTCGACGTCGACTAAAAGCAGTCCCTTACTTTCAGCGCCAAGGGGATAAAGCTATTCCATTTTTTCTTTATCTTCCCTTTCCAAACCAAATAACCCAACCATGAACCGAAGAACATTTACACGAAAGAGCCTTTCTGCCATGGGGCTGGCAATGGTAGGAACGCCTGCTTTTGCCCGGATGCGTCCCAAAGCCGCCGTACGCCTGGGAGGGCCGATCTTTTCCAAGCCCCAGGGACCGGAAGAATGGGCTGCGGCGGTAACCGCCAAAGGATTCCGTGCAGCCTATTGCCCACTTTCCATCACAGCAAGCGAGGTGGAAATTCAAGCCTATGAACGCGCGGCTAAAAACGCAGACATTGTCATCGCAGAAGTAGGAGCCTGGAGCAATCCCATTAGCCCTGACGCCACTATGGCCCGGGAGGCCATGGAAAAGTGCATTCAGTCCCTGCACCTGGCGGAACGTATTGGTGCCAATTGTTGCGTCAACATCAGCGGTTCCAAGAACCCCGTTCACTGGGCCGGACCGCATCGCGATAACCTCAGCCAAGATACCTTCGATCATATCGTAGAAGTGACGCGAAAAATCATCGATGAGGTGCAGCCAACCCGAACCTTTTTTGCGCTCGAACCCATGCCCTGGGCATTTCCTGACTCGGCGGATAGCTACCTAGACCTAATCCGGGCCATCGACCGCAAAGCTTTTGCTGTGCACATGGATCCCATGAACCTAATCGTAAGTCCCCGGTTGTTTTACGACAATGCCAATCTGATACGGGACTGCTTTAAAAAACTGGGCGCCTATATCCGAAGTTGCCACGCGAAGGACATCGACCTACGGCAGGACTATTACATGCCACAATTTTCTGAAGTGCGACCGGGACTGGGCCATCTGGATTACCAGGTATTTTTGCAGGAAGTAAGCCGCCTCGTGGACATACCGCTGATGATGGAGCACCTGAGTTCCGAAGCAGAATACGACCTGGCTGCAGCGTACATTCGTTCGGAAGGACTGAAGGTGGGGATAACCGCCTAGTCGAGCATCTTTTCCAGCAAAAGCCAGGTAACAAGCAACAGCAGGCAGGAGATTCCGTAGTATTTTAGGACCAGCAGGCGGTTGCTACGGTGCATAAACCACAAGACCCAAATCGGCCGGATAAAGCCCAGCACAACCGCCATACCTGTAAGGAGGGTGAGGATTTTCAGACTGGCAAAAAGGGTGTCCATTTGTTGGGGCCAAGCTTAATCTTTGATATTCTTCAGCAAAAAAGGCTGTCGCAGATACGTGACAGCCTTTCTTTTCGGATTGCAATTTGCATGCGGATTATTTCTTCCGTTTGATTTCCTCCATTTTATAGCCTTCAAAGGTATCTCCTACTTCGATGTCGTTGAATCCTTTGATGGAAACGCCACATTCGTAGCCGTTTTTCACTTCGTTTACGTCGTCTTTGAAGCGTTTCAGGGCACTGATTTCTCCCTCGTGGATAACGATTCCATCCCGTATTATGCGGATTTTATTTTTCCGGCTAATGTAACCATCGGTTACGTAGGAACCGGCCACGGTACCCACTTTCGAAATTTTAAATACTTCCCGAACTTCGATATTACCGGTAATGACTTCTTCGAATTCAGGTTCCAGCATACCTTCGATGGCATCTTTGATTTGGTTGATGGCATCGTATATGATGGAGTAGTGCCTGATCTCGATTTCTTCCTGCTCTGCGAGGCGCTTGGCATTGGCGGAGGGGCGTACCTGGAAACCAAGAATAATCGCATCGGAGGCAGAAGCAAGCAATACATCCGATTCGGATATTTGTCCTACACCTTGATGGATGATATTTACTTTCACTTCGTCTTTCGATAATTTGAGCAGGGAATCTGAAAGCGCCTCGACGGAACCATCCACGTCCCCCTTGATGATGATGTTGAGTTCCTTGAAACTTCCAATCGCCAATTGTCTGCCGATTTCGTCCAGGGTGATGTGTTTTTTCGTACGCAAACTCTGTTCCCGTTGGATTTGCTCGCGTGAGTTGGCAATTTCCCGGGCTTCTCGTTCCGAATCATAGACCTTAAATACGTCTCCGGCCTGTGGTGCACCGCCCAGACCCAGTACCTGTACCGGCGTGGAGGGCCCTGCCTCTTCCACTTTTTGACCCAAATGGTCAAACATGGCTTTCACCCGGCCGTAATGCTGTCCGGCAAGGATGGTGTCTCCTACCCGAAGGGTACCAGCCTGCACCATGATGGTAGAGACATAGCCTCTTCCTTTGTCGAGAGAGGCTTCCACGACCGTACCCACTGCATTCTTTTTAGGGTTGGCTTTAAGCTCCAGGATTTCGGATTCCAGCAGCACCTTTTCCAGCAGCTCGTCGATCCCCAAACCGGTCTTGGCCGATATTTCCTGGGATTGGTATTTACCTCCCCAGTCCTCGACCAGTAAATTCATATTGGCGAGTTCTTCTTTGATCTTATCCGGATTGGCGTTGGGTTTGTCCACTTTATTGATTGCGAAAATCATGGGTACGCCTGCCACCTGGGCGTGATTAATCGCCTCCTTGGTCTGGGGCATCACGTTATCGTCCGCCGCTATCACAATAATAGCCACATCCGTTATTTTGGCACCCCGGGCCCGCATGGCGGTAAAAGCTTCGTGTCCGGGTGTATCCAGGAAGGCAATTTTGTGCCCATCGCTGGTTTCCACATCATAGGCGCCGATATGCTGGGTGATCCCTCCGGCTTCTCCATGGGTGACTTTGGATCTTCGGATAAAGTCGAGCAAGGAAGTCTTTCCATGGTCTACGTGGCCCATAATCGTCACGATCGGTGCCCGTTCGACCAACTCCTCCGGATCTTCTTCCACCTTTATTTCTGCTTCTTCTTCGTCGGACTTGGTGAATTCCACGTCGTAGTTGAATTCGTCCGCAATGATGGTGATGGCCTCTGCATCCAGGCGCTGGTTGATGGAAACAAACATGCCGAGTCCCATACACACAGAAATGACCTCATTGACCGAAACGTCCATTAGCGAAGCCAGGTCATTGGCAGAAATGAATTCGGTTACCTTCAATACCTTGCTTTCTTCCGGAGCATCACTCACCTCCTTGGACCGATCGGATCGCTTGTCTCTTCGATTTCTTCCTTTGCCACCTGATTTTCCCCCTCCTTGCAATCGGGCGAGGGTTTGTTTGATTTGATCTTGTATTTCTTTTTGGGTAGGTTCTTCTTTCTGGAAACGGGTATTCCCGGCACCTCTTGCGCCTGGTCTGGCCGCCGCTCCGCGGTTGTTCCCTTTTCTGGCACCCGGACCTTTTCCGGCTGCACCAGCGGCCGGACGGGCCCCCTCCGGTCCGCGGGCCGGTCGGTTATCGATGCGTTTTCTTGGTCGCTTCTTCTTATCTTTGTTTCGTTCGTCCGAAGAGGCAACCGGTTTGGTTTTCTTCTTTGATTTGTCTTTCGGAAGCTCAATTTTCCCCAGGACGGTCAGCCCTTTCAGTGAGTCTGCTTTTGCAGAAATCACTTTGTCCTTGTTCTGGGCAGCTTCGTCCTCTTTCCCTACGTCAGTGCTTGGTTTCTCGGCTTCGATCGGTTTTTCTTCAGCTTTTGCGGTCGTTTCAGGAATAGGTTTGTCTTGTTTTGGATCCGCTTTTTCCGGAGTACTCTCTGGAGTTTTTGCTTCCGATGTCGCTGCCTTTTTTTCTTCGGGACTACTGCTGGCAGTGGTTTTTTCCGCTGCTGCCGGTTGGTCTATATTTTTCTCACTGGGCGTTTCTTTGGCAGGAGCTTCTGCTTTTGGTTCGGGTGTTTTTGCGGACTCTCCTGGCTTCGGTTCATCGGCTTTGGGGGATTTCCCTTCCAAATCGATTTTCCCTACTACTTTTATCCCTTGGAGTTTGGGAGCTTCTGTTGATATTTTTTCGGTATCTTTTTCTGTCGAAGGTTTTACTTCTTGTGGAGCTGGAGCAGGTTTTTCCGGTTCCGGCTTTTTGATTTCCGTTTCCGGCTCGGATTCAGATTCCGCTTTTATGGTAAAGTTTTCATTGTGTCTTTTGCCAATGGAAAGATGGGAGGCCTCTTCCTTCTCCTGAGCAGAAGACCGAAACTCTTTCGCAAGCATGTTGAAATGCTCCATACTTATTTTAGAGTTTGGGTTACTTTCTACTTCAAAGCCCTTCTTAGCCATGGACTCCACGATGGTCGCTACACCTACGTTGAGCTTTCTGGCTACCTGGCCTAATCGCATCATTTTTTCTTCTGACATACTAATACCTATTCCTGTATTTTATTCTAATGCAAATATAAAGGGGATAACGAATAATCTATCGTTATTTGCTATTCAAATTCCTGTTTTAATATTTTAAACACATCATCAATCGTTTCTTCTTCCAGTTCGGTTCTCCGCAACAAGTCTTCCTTGGTGAGAGCCAATACGCTTTTTGCGGTATCCAGGCCGGTTTTCTTCAATTCGTCTATTACCCAACCCTCAATTTCGTCAGAAAATTCGGACAAATCGACATCTTCCTCTTCTTCGTAATCGGATAACTCTCTGAAAACGTCAATTTCATAGCCTACCAGACGGCTGGCAAGCCGGATGTTAAAGCCCCCTTTTCCAATGGCCAGAGAGACCTGATCGGGTTTTAGGTACACCGAGATTCGCTTGTCTTCTTCACTGACCTGGAGGGAAGACACCTTCGCCGGACTCAGCGCTCTGGAAACGTACAGATCCAGATTATCCGTATAGTTGATCACATCTATGTTCTCATTTTGCAATTCCCGTACCACAGCGTGGATTCGGCTTCCTTTCATCCCCACGCAGGCTCCTACGGGATCGATCCGGTCATCGTAGGATTCCACCGCCACTTTCGCACGTTCGCCTGGCTCACGTACGATCTTTTTGATCGTAATGAGTCCGTCGTATACCTCGGGCACTTCGTTTTCAAACAGGCGTTCCAAAAAGATCGGAGACGTTCGCGACAAAATGATGCGGGGGTTTCCGTTGATCATTTCTACTTTGTGAACAATGGCGCGCACGCTGTCACCTTTTCGAAAACGGTCTTTTGGAATCTGCTCGGATTTGGGCATGATTAATTCGTTTCCCTCTCCGTCCATCAGAAGAATCTCCCTTCCCAGGATTTGGTATACTTCTGCACTGATGATTTCCCCGACCAATTCTTCGTACTGTTGAAAAAGCAGGTCTTTTTCCAGGTCCTTGATTCGCTGAATGAGCGTTTGCCGGGCCATCATCACGGCTCGGCGACCAAAGTCCTCTAACTCTACTTTTTCATAGGTTTCTTCTCCGATCTCGAAATCAGGTTCAATTTTCTTTGCCTCTGACAAACTTATTTTGTCGTAATCCCAGATATCTTCCGAGTTATCGTCTACAATCTCTCTAATCCGAACGATCTCCAGATCCCCCTTGTCGGCATTGATGATCACATCAAAATTTTCATCTGTTTCGTACTTTTTGCGAATCATTGCCCGAAAAACATCTTCGAGAATACGGATCATTGTTGGTCGATCCACATTTTTCGATCTTGCAAACTCAGCAAATGATTCAATCAGAACTTTAGCATCCATTGTTTTTATTTGAAAGAGACTACTACTATAGATTTCCTTATTTGGTCAAAAGGTAGGAAGACGCCTTCCTCCGCCGCTTTTTTTCCTTTTTCTTTTTTTACTATTTGGAGTTGAATACCCCGTTGGTCGACTTCGCTGAGTTTTCCTTCCAGCGTTTCGCCGTTTTCGAGTGTAATTTTTAGGCTACGCCCGACGTTTTTATGGTACTGCCTGCGCGAACTTAGCGGAAAATCCACTCCTGGCGAGGACACTTCCATGACGTAGGCGGTATCCATCAATTCCTTGGCTTCGATTTCATCCCCTACAGCTCTGCTCACCAGTGCGCAGGTATCGATGGTAATGCCTTGATCCGCATCGATCAGGATATGCAGGGATTTTTTGGGACCTTTCTCCACGATTTGGATGTCCACCACAAAATGGCTCGCATCGGGAAGGTGTTTTTCCACTATTTCCTCTATCGTTTGCCTCAAATTCATATCTTTTTGCTTACTTGCTCCAAGGGCTTCCCTCCAGAATGATTCATAATGAAAGAGGGGACTGCCTGTCCCCTCTGTGATCACTAACGAATGCTAGCACAAATGTAATAAAATTATTTTCCTAAAAAAAGTATTGAAAGTTTGATAAATTTGCCCCATGCATTCAAAAAAGTTAAAAATATACAATACCTTATCCAGAAACAAAGTCTTTTTCGAGCCCCTGAAACCTCCCCATGTGGGCATGTATGTCTGCGGTCCCACGGTATACGGCGATGCGCACCTTGGCCACGCGAGAGCGGCGGTCACCTTTGATGTGGTCTACCGTTACCTTACCTATTTGGGTTACAAGGTACGATACGTACGAAATATCACCGATGTGGGACATCTGGAGGCGGATGCGGACGAAGGTGAGGACAAAATTGCAAAAAAAGCCAAGCTCGAGCAGCTTGAACCCATGGAAGTGGCCCAACAATACGCTACCTCCTACCACCGTGACATGGAATTGCTCAATACCCTTCGCCCTAGCATCGAACCCCGGGCTACCGGACACATCCCGGAGCAAATCCGGCTGGTGGAGCAAATCCTCGACGAAGGACTCGCTTACGAAGTGAATGGCAGCGTGTATTTTGATGTTCTAGCTTACAATGAAATCAAAAAATACGGGCGCCTGTCCGGCAGGGTGGTCGAAGAACTCATGAGTGGTAGTAGGGAACTAGATGGCCAATCCGAGAAAAGAAACCCGCTGGATTTCGCACTTTGGAAAAAGGCAAGCCCTGAACACCTGATGAAATGGGCCTCTCCCTGGAGCCTGGGCTTTCCCGGATGGCACCTTGAATGCACCGCCATGAGTTCAAAATATCTGGGTAGTCAGTTTGACATCCATGGAGGTGGCATGGACCTGATGTTTCCTCACCACGAATGTGAAATTGCCCAGGGAAATGCTTGCAACCATACCGATCCGGCTAAATATTGGTTGCATAACAACATGATTACCATCAATGGGCAGAAAATGGGCAAATCGCTCGGTAATTTTATTACGCTGCAGCAGCTTTTTCAGGGAGACCACGAGCGCCTCGAACAGCCCTACAGCCCCATGACGGTGCGGTATTTTATCCTGACAGCTCATTACCGCTCCACACTGGATTTTTCCAACCAGGCGCTACAGGCTGCGCAGAAAGGGTATAAGAAACTAATCAACGGGTACCGCATCGCCAAAAGCCTGGAGTACCGGGAGGATCCCTCCATAAGTCCGGATGAAAAGCAGGTTGGGCAGATTCGCCAAAGCATGGACGCTGCCTTTGCTTCCATGGACGACGACTTTAATACGGCCCAGGCAACCGGCCACTTGTTTAATCTGTTGAAGAAAATAAACAGCCTGTATACCGGGCACCTGCACCCTGCTCAATTGGGTGAAAAGGTGTTTGACGAACTCATTCATACATTCTGTGGGTTTATTTCCGATATTCTGGGATTGATAGAGGAAAAAGGAGACAATCAGGAGCAATTATTGCAGGTGATACTGGATTTGTACGGGAGTGCAAAGACCGCCCGGGACTATCAAAAAGTAGATCGAATCCGGGCCGGGCTGAAGGCTGCCGGCCTTATCGTCAAAGACATGAAAGAGAAAATCGATTGGGGATATGAAGAATAACAGTTGCCTGGTGCTCCTGACACTACTTTTGTGGTCCTGCGGAGATCAGAAAGTCACAGAAGAGACGTCCACATCGGAATTTACAGCGAAACCCTTTCCTTCCTTCAATGCCGATTCCGCCTATACGTTTATCGAAAAGCAGGTAGCCTTTGGTCCGAGAGTACCCAATACGCAGGCTCACCGGGAGACCGGAGATTGGTTGGTCAAAAAACTGGAAGCGTACGGCTTTTCGGTAACGGAGCAGGAATTTACGGCCAGGGCCTACGATGGCAAAAATCTGGAACTAACAAACATCATCGGAACGTACCGTCCGGAAGCGACTAAACGGATTTTGTTGGCAGCCCACTGGGATACGCGTCGCATTGCGGATAAGGATACCGAACGGATCGACGAACCCATTGATGGAGCAAATGATGGCGGAAGCGGCGTGGGCGTGTTGTTGGAAATTGCCCGGCTACTGCATACCGATAGCCTGCAGCCAGAGGTAGGAGTCGATATCGTATTTTTCGATGGAGAGGACGATGGAGAGCCCGAACACCAAAACTTCCGGGATACCAGCCAGATCTGGTGGTGCCTTGGTTCACAACATTGGTCCAAAAATCCTCATGTCAGGGGATATTCCGCGTATTACGGGATATTGCTTGACATGGTGGGTGGAAGAAACGCCCGTTTTTACAAAGAAGGCTATTCCGTGCAATATGCCAAAAATCTGGTGGACCGGGTGTGGAACTACGCGCACCGCCTGGGGCACGGTGAATTTTTCCCCATGCGTCGGTCGGAAGCCATCACCGATGACCACCTGTTTGTGAATCAGAATGCCAACATTCCGATGATCAATATCATCGAATACAGTCCGGATTACGGCTTTGGTCATTACCACCATACCCACGATGACAGCATGGAATTGATTGATAAAAAGACCCTTTCTGTGGTAGGCCAAACGGTTTTGTTCACCCTTTACCAGGAAGATTAACTACTTCGAAACGAGCCATTTTATGTCCCTTCCTCAATTGATTCGTGAGACCTTTCTGGAAAAATACGGCGCCGAGCCCCTGCTGATTCGTTCTCCGGGGCGGATCAACCTTATCGGTGAGCACACCGATTACAACGAAGGATATGTGCTCCCGGCTGCAATAGATAAGTACATCTACCTCGCTTTTGCCAGGAATTCGGGAGAAAGTTGCCGGGTATATTCCAGGGATTTTGAACAGGAGCAGACTTTTATGCTGCGCGACATGCGTCCGGGAACGGGATGGATTAACTTTGTCATGGGAGTGGCTGCCCAACTCGCGAAGGCAGGGTATGTACTCGATGGGTTCGATTGTGTATTTGGAGGAGATATTCCCATCGGAGCAGGCTTGTCCTCCTCCGCCGCGCTGGAAAATGGCGTAGGAATGGGATTGTCTACCTTGTTTGAGTTGAACGTGGACAGGTTGGACCTGGTAAAGTACTCCCAGCAAGCCGAGCACGAGTTTGCCGGTGTCAAGTGCGGTATCATGGACATGTTCGCCTCCATGATGGGTAAAGAACAACAGGCCATACGTTTGGACTGTCGCTCATTGGACTATGCCTACTTTCCGGTAGACCTGGGCGATCACCAGTGGCTGTTGTGTGACTCCAGGGTTTCTCATTCCTTGGCCGATTCGGCGTATAACGAACGTCGGGAGGAATGCAGACAGGGAGTAACCCTGCTGCAGGCCCATTATCCCCAGGTCAGCAGTCTTCGGGATGTAAATTACGCACAGCTAAGCTTGGTCAAAGACCAGCTACCGGATACGGTTTTTCAACGCTGTTCCTTTGTAATCCAGGAAAACGAGCGGGTAATTCAAAGTTGTGAGGCACTGGAAAGAAAGGACTTGGATCGTTTAGGCGCTTATTTGTACCGGTCCCACGAAGGGCTTTCCAGAGACTACGAGGTGAGTTGTCCCGAGCTCGACTTTCTGGTCGAATTTACCCGGGAACTTCCAGAGGTGATGGGCTCCCGCATGATGGGAGGTGGTTTTGGAGGCTGTACATTGAATCTGGTAAAGAAATCCGCCAGGCAGGCCTTTATTGACAAAATTTCCACCGCCTACGACAAGCGATTTGGCATCCATCTGAAGGCCTACGAGGTGAATGCAGTGGATGGAACCGAGCTCTATTTCCAGCAATAAAAAATAAGCTATTACCCAAAAAACACCCATTTTTTGATTAAAATCCCGTATATTATCGAATGTTTTTTTACTACACTAAATCCAGATAATGATGAAAAGAATTGGGATGGTTTTCTTCCTGAGCCTGTGGATGTTTCAGGTACACGCAGAACTCAAATTGCCGAAAGTATTTGCCGATCACATGGTGTTGCAGCGGGGGCAGGAAATTCCCGTGTGGGGTACGGCAGACCCCAGACAACGGGTGATCGTCAGTTTTCAAGGACAGGAATACCGGGTAAGGGCGGATAAAGAAGGCGCCTGGGAGCTAAAAATGGGTGCTTTCCCAAAAGGTGGTCCTTATGTATTAACCGTAAGCACCAACAAGGAATCTTTTTCCTACGAAAATGTCATGATGGGAGACGTGTGGATGCTTGGCGGGCAGTCTAACATGGAGTGGGCCTTAAAAAACACCAACAATGGAGAAGACAGCATCAAGGTAGCCGATTACCCCAACATTCGGTTGTTTGAGGTGGGTAGAAACATGAATCTGAAACCCCTTGATGACGTAGCAGAAGCCAAATGGTCGATTTGTACGCCAGCCTCCGTCGAAAATTTTTCTGCGATTGGGTATTATTTTGCGCGGCGAATTCAGGCGGACATGGATGTTGCCATCGGATTGTTGGATATCAATTGGGGAGGCACCGTTTCCGAAGCCTGGACGAGTGCAGAAGCGCTGGCCTCCCATGAAGACTTTAGTCAGCGAATCGCTACGAACCAGGCGGAGGGTCCCGCCGATTTTTCAGATCCTGAAGTCCGGAGACCGAACAATTGGCCCACCAGTTTGTATTACGGCATGCTGGAGCCGGTCATCCCCTTTGCCATAAAGGGAGCCTTGTGGTATCAGGGGGAATCCAATGCCGGCAGGGCATATCAATACCGGGAGATTTTTCCGCTAATGATCCGGGATTGGCGCAAGCAATGGGGACAGGGAGATTTTCCGTTTATCTGGGTACAGCTGGCGAATTTCAAGCAGCCGAAAGAAAACCCCGAAGATAGCGATTGGGCGGAGCTGAGAGAGGCGCAGAGCATGACCCTTTCCCTTCCCAACACCGCGCAGGCGGTCATTATAGACAAAGGGGAAGCAGACGATATCCATCCCAGAGACAAATGGACGGTTGCAGAAAGGCTGGCCCTTGCGGCGAAAAAAGTGGCCTATGGCATGGATCTGGTTTATAGCGGCCCTACCTTCAAATCCATGGAGATTCAGGGCGATCGGATCCGGGTCAGTTTTGATCACCTGGGGTCCGGCTTATGGGTGAAGGACAAATACGGCTATGTGAAAGGCTTTGCGGTAGCAGGTGCTGATAAACAATTTCACTGGGTGAAAGGATACCAGGATGGAAATCAAGTCGTTTTGGAAACCGGAGATATCGCGCAACCGGTCGCAGTACGATACGGCTGGGCGGACAATCCGGACGATGTCAATCTGTACAACGAGGAAGGGCTTCCTGCCAATCCTTTCCGAACGGACGATTGGGAGGGAATCACCTACGGTAAAAAGTAACGGAGTCCCTGTCGGTTGAAACCAGTGCCTGGAAAATCCACGACCTGATCGGGGATTTCCAGGCGCTTTTTTGTTTACCAAAATTTTATCCGTTCTACTGCGTTTAGCAACTGGCGAATGTCCTCCGGAAATACATGACCAATATGTCCAATACGAAACGTTGGAGCCTGGGAGACCTTTCCCGGATAGATGACAAATCCTTCCGATTTCAATAGGTTGTAGAGCTTTTCGAACGAGAAGTTTGGAGCAGCCGGTTCACGGAAGGCGGTGATAATGGGCGATTGGTCCGTAGGGGGCAAAAAGGCCTGGATTCCCAAGGCTTCCATTCCCTGCACCAGCAGCCGGTGGTTTTCACAGTAGCGTCGGTACCTGGCCTCTACCCCGCCTTCTTCGTCCAACTCTGACAAGGCTTGCAAAAATGCCCGAACGGTGTGGGTAGGGGAGGTAAATCGCCATTTGCCTTGGTTCGTCTCCATTGTTTGCCATTGATCGACCAGGTCCAGTGAATGACTTTTTGAGTTTACTTCGCACTCCTGAAGCCGCCTGCGGTCGGCCAGGACAAAACCAAAGCCCGGAACGCCCTGTATGCACTTATTGGCGCTGCTGATGAGGAAGTCGATTTTTGGTGCCCGTATATCCAGAGGAATACCACCAAAGCTACTCATGGCATCCAGGATAAAGACCTTTTCCCACTTGCTTGCCAAATCCGCAATGGGGATGTATCGGTTCAGCATACCCGTGGTGGTTTCGCAATGCACCATGCCCACATGACTGATTTCCGGATATTCCTGCAAGGTTTTTTCCACGGCTTCAGGGTCTGGCTGGCTTCCTTCTGGAAACGTTAGTACACGCAAATTGGCCCCCATTTGAGACGCAATCCGAGCCATTCGCTTTCCGTATGCACCATTTGAAACTACCAACAACGTACTGTCCGGTTTCAGACAGGTCCAAAGAACAGCCTCCACCGAAAACGTCCCGCTCCCCTGCATTAAAACGGAGGTATACGCGGATCCCCCCTGGCTCAATTCTACTAATCTGGCTCGGATTGTTTGAACGAGACCGTTATAGTCGGAGTCCCAGGTACACCAGTCGCGGTTCATGGCAGCACGAACGGTTTTGCTGGTACTCAAGGGCCCGGGTGTAAGGAGCAGGTAAGGGTTTTCTGGTATCATTGTAAACTAGCTAAAATTAATTCCCTAAATATAGTGGATCGAAAAGGGAATTCTTGGGAATCAGACAACTTTCCAACTGGTTTTCATGGGTAGCGCGATCCGGCTGGCTCATGTCTTTGAAATGAGGAAGGGCTCCGCTCATTGCACGGGGCAAAACAGCCGTCCGGACCGCGATTTTTACGCCTGGGTTTGGAAAAGACTGATGCTGAAATAGCTTCGACTATCGGTAAAATGCTGTACGGAATGGAAGCCCGCTTGTTCGCGGATAGTTTCCAGGTCGTCCAGGCTGTATTTCTGAGACACCTCCATGTGAATGGGTTCAAATGCCCTGAAATAAACGAGGTTTCCCGCAACCAGGACCTGTTGGGCTTTCTTGCTGATCAGGTAGCTGTTCGTTGCCCCGGAGACGGGGTTATAGCTGGCATAGTGGTCAAAGTTTGCTAAAATAAAGTTCGCTGCCAGTTCCCGGTTGATCCGTTCGAGAAGATTTAAATTAAATTTCTTGGTGATGCCGGCAGCATCGTCGTAAGCGGCCAGAATCGTGCGGGGGTTTTTCTTGAGATCCACGCCTAGCAGGAAGTGATCTCCCTCGTTCAGGTATTTTTTTACAAAAGTAATGAACTCGAGGGCTTTCTTCCCCTCGAAATTCCCAATATTGGAGCCTAAAAATAGGATGATTTTGGGAGTTTTTCGTGTCTTGATGGTTTCCAGTGTATGGAAGTAGTCGCCGGGGATCGGTTCTACGGGGAGGCCTGGGATTCTTTTGCGCATATAGTCCCGATTGAATTCCAAAATATCGGGCGAAATATCCAGCGGGAGGTAGCGAACGGTTTTACCTCCCCGGATAAGGCTTTCCAGGAAGAGCGCGGTTTTGGTGCCATCTCCGGCTCCCAGTTCGACTACTTCGTAGTTTTTCCGGGGAAGTTTGTCGATAAGTCGGCTGGACTTTTCCGTTAGTATTTCGGTTTCGCAGGCCGGGAGATAGTACTCGGGCAGCTGCATGATTTGCTGAAAGAGCGCTGAGCCCTTATCGTCGTAAAAATACTTGGAAAATAGTTTTTTCGGGGAAGCGTTGAGTCCGTCGACTACGTCTTTTTCGAAAGCGGTAGGCTTCATAGGGAATTGGCAAGTCTGATACCTGAAAAGATCCATCGGGAAGGTGGAGCGAAAAAGTTCCGGTAGCTGTTTCGGCTATGGTCCGGTGCGGTCGCCACCGATGCTCCTCTCAGGACTTGTTGATTTATCATGAATTTACCGTTGTATTCGCCCAAAGCACCGGGGGCTTTTTGAAATCCGGGATAGGGAAGGTACGCACTGCCAGTCCATTCCCAGAGCTGGCCCCATGAAAACTGTCCTGCAGCGGCCTCCCATTCAAATTCAGTCGGCAGGCGACTGCCCTGCCACTCTGCAAATGCAAAGGCTTCGTAAAAACTTACGTGTTGGACGGGCGCTGCAGGATCTACCGGAACCAGCCCGTTAAGGCTGTATTGTAGCCATTGGCCGTCCAGCCGATGCCAGTACAAGGGCGCTGACAGCTGATTGGCTTTCAGGTAGTCCCAGCCGTCTGCATGCCAAAGGTTAAAATCCGAGTAGGCGCCGGAGGCGATAAATTCCATGAATTCCCCATTGGTGACCAGTTTGTTGGCAATGCGGAAGGGCTCCAGAAATACCCGGTGCCTGGCCAATTCGTTGTCGTAGCAAAAGCCGTTTCCCTGGTATCCGATCGAATATATGCCCTCGTCCATGGGAATCCAGCTGAATTCCTGTTTTTCCGCTTGCAGGCCGAAGGCTTCTCCGTAAACCGGAAAGGTAGGTTGGTGGCCGAGTATGTATTTGATATCGTAGACCAGCAATTCCTGGTGTTGTTGTTCGTGGTGGATGCCCAGCGTAAGCACCTCAAGGATTCGGGCGTCTGCGCTGCCGGAGGAAATAAAGTCGGTTACCGCCTGGGTTACATGCGCCCGGTAGTTCATGACTTCCTGTACGGGAGGCCGGCTCATCAGGCCCCTGTTTGGCCGCAGGATTCGCTTCCCGGCATTGTTATAGTAGCTATTGAATAAGTACGCGAAATCGGCATCGTAAACCCGGTACTCCGGATTGAACGGACCGAGAAGAAACTGCTCAAAAAACCAGGTGGTGTGGGCCAGGTGCCATTTTGGAGGAGAGACATCCACCGTCGGCTGAGGCACATGGTCTTCCGGTGTTAGTGGAGCGCAGAGCTGCTCCGTTTGGTGACGACAGTCTTGAAATTGGCGGATGAGTGCTTGTAAGGTGGATTCCGTTTGGATGGGTTCCATTGGCATACAATGACTAATTTTTATGGCAGTTGTTACAGGTTTCACCCAAACCTATATCAGGCGGGAAGGTATTTCGCTCCCCGCCTGATTGGTTTTTGGGAAAGGATAAAATTAGTACCCTTCTTTAGAAAATGAAATCAATTACTCATAAAGTTCGACGATCATGTCGATCTCAACTGCGATATTGTTAGGGAGGGAACTCATGCCAATGGCGGCCCGGGCATGTTTGCCTTTTTCGCCAAATACCTCTACCATTAGGTCAGAAAAACCATTGATTACCTGGGAGTGTTGCTTGAATGAAGGATCCGCATTGACCATGCCCTGGGCGCGTACGATGTTTTTTACCCGGTTTAGATCTCCTATTTCGGCTTTTAGGGACGAAAGTAAGGATATACCTGTAAACCGGGCTGCTTCGATGCCTTCTTCCAATTCCAGGTCAGAACCCAGTTTACCAATCACCTGGCTTCCGTCGGGCCGGTCTGGTCCATGTCCGGCCAGGTATACCGTATTTCCGACGGTTTTGGCTTTAAGGTAATTGGCAGTAGGCGGGTTGGGCAAGATCAGTTCAATGCCCAGCTCTTGGATGCGTTGCTCGACGTCCGGACCCTCCTGCTCCTGTTGCATGGGAGCGGGTTCTTCCCGAACCTCGGAGGAGGGTGGCGCACAAGAAATGAGTGTCAGGATGGACAATGACAGCAAAAGTGCATAGTCTTTCATACGATTGTTTATTTTTACGGTGGTTGAATCCGGTCATTTTGGGTGGATGGGGCCTGGTCTTATTTTAGGTGGCCAATGGAGGGCCTGAAGGCACCATGATTCGTTCTCTTCTTGGTTGTGATCCGGACTTTTTGGCGCTGAAACGAGCCGTTAGGTATTCGCCCATAAAGACTTCTCCTTCCAGGCTTTCTCCCTGAAGCTTCCCGGTAAACATGAAGACCACCGAGTCGCCGGGTTTTCGGAAATTGCTTCGCAAAACGACTTTGTCTCCCTCAATACTTCCATAGAGGTCTTGCTTGGCAAAATCACTCATATGCGTGCCATTCAGCCAGTTCCCATCCTGATTCAAGATCCATTGATGGGTGCTTTTGCTGCTAAAGAAACTCATTTCTACTTCCCAGCTACCACTAATGGTAGCGGCCGGCGGGATCAGCGACTTGTCGGGAGCTTTTCTTTTTTCCGAAAGCGTTTGGTGGATCCGGTCAGCGACTACTTTGGCTTCTCCGGCCTGCATTTGATTGGGGCTAATGGTGATGGAGGTAAGTCCGTCCTGATTGCGACTTCCGACGGCGATACGTGGAGGAGTGCGACCGAAGCGCTCGGCCACTTCCTCACCCGTGATGTGTAATTGTTCCGGATCCCAAAGGATCTGTAGCATGGGCGCGCGGTTGTTAAGGTCGTAGGGTTGGTTGATCTGAAAGCTGACCCCCTTAACCTTGGTAGCCCGGTCGGCGATTTGATTTAGCCATTCCATCCAGGTGTCCCATTCCTTTTCATGGTCTCGGGTAGTCCACGCTTCCACGGCGGCAAGCATGCCCAACATTTCTTCCTTGCCGACTTTGTTGTCTCGTCCCGGTCCATGATGGGGGGAGCTGGCCTGCCAGGCGGAAAGCATCAGGTCTTTTCGTCCGAGTAACAGCCCCGCACACTGCGGTCCGCAAATGGCTTTTCCTCCGCTGTACGCTACCATGGTTGCCCCTCTTTCAAAGTGTACGCAGGGAATCGTCAGATTCTCTGCAGCGGCGTCCATCAGTATGGGCACTTCTTGTTTTTTGGCGATTCGGGCAATGTTTTCCAATGATAAGGGCTGTCCGGTAGCAGCTCCTCTACCTGAAATGAGGTAGATCATCGCCGTTTTGGGATTAATGGCTCGCTCCAACTCCTCAGGGCTATTGACCTCCACGATGGTCACTCCTACGTTTCGCACCGCATGGTCGTAGACGTTACGCGAGTGCCTGGGAACGATTACTTCGGTTTTCTCCATTCCGGAGAGATCGGGAATTCGCAGGAGTTTTTCCGGATTACCCCCGGTGACGCAGGCTGCTGTGGCATGTTTCATGGCGGCTGCACAGCCCGCGGTGATGATGCCAAATTCTGCCTTGGTGATTTCTGCCAGTCTTTCTCCAATAGCAAAAGCCAATTCATCGTATTGCACAAAGTTTTTACCTGCCGCTGCCATGGCTTGATGTACCTCCGGGCGTTCGATGGATCCACCGATAATGGTGAAAGTACCCCTGCAGTTGATGATAGGTTCCACACCCAGGGAGCGGTAAATGTTTTCGTCCAGAGACAGTGGACCGGTTGGCTTTTTTCTCTGGTCCAATAAGGGCGACATGCCCATAAGGCTTCCGCCTACTGGCAGTATGGCCAGGTTTTTAATCATTTCTCGTCTATCCATATCGTGTTTTCGTTATACGTTTTCGCTGTCAGACCATTCAGGTCGTACACGACCTTACCACCTTTCATGGTCAATTCTGCTTCCAATTTTTGTTTCCCTGCAATTCGGTTTCCGGCAGCGTCAACAAAGCCAAATTTCCCTTCATGCAGTTTCAGTAGCGTCAAATCGGCTACCGCTCCTTCGCTCAAATGCCCTAAATCCGGGCGCTGTATGGCTTGGGCAGCCTGCCAGGAAGCCCGTTTGATGACTTCTTCCGTTTCCATGCCCATGGCGATGAATTTGGACATCACATTCAGGATATTTTTCATTCCTGCGTTCATGCTAAACCTGTGCAGATCGGTTCCGAAGGTATGCGGAGCCAGGCCTTGACGCAAGGCAGGAATGGCCTGACTGAACCAGAACCCGGCTCCACCGTGCCCCACATCGAAGATTATCCCTCGCTCATAGGCCGCTTGTACGAAGGGACGCAGGCGCCCCTGTTCATCCACGATGGGCATGCGTTCGTCGATCTCCTCAAAACTGTGGGTCAGGATATCTCCCGGTCGCATTTTTCCAAGTTGCTCGGCCAGGGTGTATTGCGGCAGGTGGCATTCCACCAACAAGGGTTTTTTGGCCGTTTCCGCGGCCAGTATTGCGCGATCAAAAGGCAGCCATTCCGCTCCCGTGTAATGGCCGATTTTTATTCCGACTAAATGATCCGGGTACCTTTGAATCATTTCCACAGCCATTTCAGCATCCATGTCTTCCAGATTTTCCTGGCTGGGATTGCCGCTCATGCCTGAACCTGCAATATTTAAAAAAGCCAACACCCGCGTTTGAGAGGCGTCAATGACGTTTTTTTTGAAGGTCTCAAAGTTTCTCCAACCGGAAGTACCGGCATCCACTACGGTGGTGACACCCGATCGAAACGAAAAGTCATCCGGTGAAACGCTGGAAAAACCATCGGCAAAGGTACGCGCCTTACTGCCTACGAATACGTGGGTGTGTGTATCGATGAGTCCCGGGCTTAAAATTAACCCGGATGCATCGATTACTTTCTCTGCCCGACTGGCATCGATCGAAGGAGCAACCTGCGCAATTTTTCCATTCGCTATGCCTACGTCCAGGGTATCCCGACGGGCATTTCTGGCATCGACCAGGTAGGCGTTTTGGATCAATAGGTCAAATTCCTGACCAAAAAGGGGGATAAAAAGGAGCATCCCCAGGAAAAAAAGCAGGCATTGTTTCATTTAACGAGGGTTATCGGTCGCTAATTTCAGACTCCCAGTAGGGTGCGCTAATACCATTCAGGTCCCAAACGATTCTTCCTGCCCGCAAGGTTAATTCGGTTTCCAACCGCCGGTCTCCATCGATTTTTGTTCGCCGGATGTCCTGAAATCCAAAGTTTCCTTCCACCAGCCGGAATACCGCAATGTCCGCTTCGGCTCCCACGTCCAGGTTTCCCAAATCCTCCCGGTTGATCACTTGAGCAGGCATCCAGGTGGCTCGTTCGATGACCTCTTCCAGGCTTAGTCCCATGTTCATAAACTTGGACAAGAGATTGGCCATGTCCTTAAATCCGCCATTCATGCTGTCTTTGTGCAGGTCTGAGCTGATCACATTCGGTAAAAAGCCCTGCTCTATGGCGGGGATGGCTTGCCGAAATGAAAACGCACCACCGCCATGACCCACGTCGAAGCGGATTCCCCGTTTCTGCGCCTCGAAAATAAACGGCTTTACTTTCAGCTGTTCGTCTACAATGGTCTCCCGGTTGGCGGGCCCGTAGGAAAACGTGTGGGTGAAAATATCGCCGGGACGCAGGTGCTCCATAAATAAAGATTCAATGGAATTGGGGGGTTGGTGCTCGCCAAAATCAACCATCACGGGTACTTGGGCCAGCTTACCTGCTTCTACTGCTAGGTCCACCTGGGTGAAATCTCCCCAATAATGAGCGGATTTAATGCCTACCAGTATATCTGGATACAAACGGCGAATCATGTTCGCTGTCATGGTCGGATTCATGTCCATGACATCCTGTTCTTCGTATCTGCCGTACATGCCCGTGCCCACGATATTCAGAAAGGCCAGTACCCGTGTTTGTGATCGATCGATGGTTTGTTTTTTAAACTGGCGGAAATTTCGCCATCCGGAGGATCCGGCATCGACCACCGTAGTGACGCCAGACCGGAAGGTAAACCCGTCCGGTGGCAGGCTGGTCAGGCCATTGGCGATGTAAGAATCGGTGTCGGTCCCGTGAAATACATGCACGTGCATATCCACCAGGCCGGGTGTAAGGTACAATCCTTCAATGTCCAGAACTTTTTTTGCCTGATTTGCCGGAATATTTTTTTCGACTTTTACGATCGTCTTGCCGATGATCGCCAGGTCCATCGGTTCGTTGATCCCGTTTTTGGGATCTAATACATGGCCTCCCTTAAGCAAGAGGTCAATTTCCTGAGAAAGGGCTGGGGCCCATGCAACTAGCAGACAGGCAAAAAGTGCAAGCAGGCGACGTCTCAGGGACTCGATAGAGCAGATGGATGCGTTCAAGGAGAAATGGGTTTTGGGTGTAACAAGCAATTACCTGTGGAATTCCTAATAGGAAGTACGGAAATATTGCAAAAAAAAATGTTTTAACAAAGCGGTATTCCATAAATGGACCGGCAAAAGGAACTTTCGCTTTGTATTGAGGATAAAAATAGTCAATTTAACGGCGTTCTAACCAAAGCATGTCCCGTCCTCGTATGAACGCAACAAACAATACACCCCAAAATAACCTTTTACAAAAAATTTGGCTTTGGATGCTTGGGATCGGGCCTGGAATTTTCTGCATTGGCTACACGGTTGGTACCGGCAGTGTAACTTCCATGGCAAAAGCCGGCAGCCAGTTTGGGATGCAACTGCTTTGGGTATTGGTGCTCAGTTGTGTGTTTTCCTGGGTGTTGATGGAGGCCTATGGACGGTATGCGGTCATTACCGGTCAGACCTCCATTTACAGCTTCAAAACCAAACTGAAGGGGGGCAAGTTGATTTCCATTCTTGTGGTAGGAGGCATCATTCTGGCTCAGTGGAATTCCCTGTCGGGTATCCTGGGTTTGAGTGCCAATGCCATCTATGAAATGGTTGTGTTGTTTTTTCCGGGGGTTTCGGGAGACTCGTATTGGGCGGTGCTTGGCATCGCCATCGGATTGATCGTATTGATGTATGCCTTGCTGCTGGTGGGACAATATTCATTTTTCGAAAAGGTGCTGATCGTGTTTGTGACGGTCATGGGGATTTCCTTCATCATATCCATGTTCGTGGTACTGCCGGATCCGGGCCAGATATTTGCCGGGCTTGTGCCTTCCGTGCCGGATGTAGCGGACGGAAAGCTCCTGGTAGCGGCCTTTGTGGGGACCACCATGGCAGCTCCTACCTTCGTGGTTCGGCCTCTCTTGATGAAAGGAAAAGGCTGGGGCCCTGCCCATACGGCAGAACAATCCAAAGACGCGTGGATCAGTGCACTGCTGATGCTGGTAATCAACCTGTCAATCATGGCAGCGGCTACCGGAGCATTGTATGCGGAAGGCAAGACCATCGAAAAGGTGATGGACATGGTGTACACCCTGGAGCCGGTGGCAGGGAAGTTTGCCGTGGCCTTATTTATGACCGGAGCACTGAGTGCCGGTCTTTCCTCGGTTTTCCCCATTCTGATGGTGGCGCCACTTCTAGTCGCGGATTACAAGGAAGGCGAGCTGGACACCCGTTCTCCCAGGTTTAAAGTGCTAACCGGTATTGCCTGCCTGGTTGGTCTTACCGTACCCATCCTCGGGGCAAATCCCATTTTTGCCCAAATAGTAACCCAGGTGGCGGCGGTCTTCGTCTTGCCCCTGGTGATTGCCTGCATGCTATACCTTATCAACCAAAAGAAGCTGATGGGCGACCACCGTGCAGGCATCTGGCTCAACTTCGGCCTGGTAGCGGCCCTGGTCTTTGCCTGTATGATTTCCTACACGGGGTATTTGGCGTTGATGGAACTGGTGAAAGGCTAATGCCCGCTTGTTAGCGGAGATCGGAGCGCTGGGCGGCTACCTCTTCAGGCAGGACTGCATCGGCCTGATTGCCGAAATTTTGCCGGATAAAGGTCAATACGCTGGCGATTTGTGCGTCATCAAGGAACCCATGGGCTGGCATGACGTTATCGTATCGTTCGCCATTTACTTCTATTTCACCTTCCAGTCCCTGAAGCACGATACCTATCAGGCGTTCTTTGTCTCCGGTCACCCAGTGGGTCTGGTGAAGCCCGGGAATTCTTCCACTCGCTCCTTTTCCGTCCCGTTGATGGCAGGGAGCACAATAGGTTGTGTAGACTTGGTTCCCCTTGGGTTGTTGTCCCCGATCCAGGTTGTCTTTTTCGGGATCAGGTCTGCGGATGTTGGGCTGTAGCTTTTGCTCCTCCATGGCTGCAAGCTGCGACTCAGCAAAACGGTTTTTGTTGCCGGTATACAGAATGCGCCAGATTCGTCCCTTGTTTGAATCCGAGATGTAGAGCGAACCGTCTGGACCTTCGGCAAGTCCCATGGGACGGAATTCGGCATCACTCACATTGACAATGGGATTGGTTCCGGCAAATCCATTGGCGAAGACCTCCCAGTCGCCGGTGGCTTGTCCGTTTTCAAAAGGCACAAAGGCTACAAAATAGCCGGACTGTGGATAGGGAGCTCGGTTGGTAGAGCCGTGAAAGGCTACAAAAGCCCCTCCCTTGTATCGGTCCGGGAATTGATCGCCTTTGTAGAAGAGTAAATCGTTGGGCGCCCAGTGCCCGGGGAATCCCATGACCGGATCATCCATGCCTTCACACCTGCCTGTGATTTTACCGTCTCCTCCGTATTCGGGGGCCAGCACCTTTTCTCCTTGCAGGTGGTCATAATAGCAATAAGGCCACCCGTAATCTCCCCCCTCTCTTACCCGGATAAATTCCTCCGAAGGCAAAACCGCGCTTTCCCAGGGGGTAAATGTTTCCGGATACAGCAGATGTAGGTTGTCTCTGCCATGCATGACCAGGTACAACTGTTCGTCCACAGGATGGTAATCCATGGCTACCACGCTGCGAATACCGGTCGCATACAATTCACCGTCTTTCTGTGTCATTCCCAGTTTGTCCTTGGGAAATTTCCAAACCCCGCCGTGTTCGATAAGTTCGGGACAGGGGTCCAGCCCGGAGGAGCCGGGTATGCCACCAGGTTTGTTCACCAGGTCCTGGCAGGCATTGGAGGGGCTACCGAAGGGGACGTAGAGGTTGCCTTCTTTGTCAAAGGACATCGGTTTGGTGATGTGCCAATGAATCCCGTGTTCGTGGTCATCGGTCAGCACCACCTCCATGGGGCTATCCGGAACCAGTTTTCCAGGCTCAAGTCGGCTGCGGTACACCACCCTTGCGGCGCTGTAGTAGAGGTAGCCCTCGTGAATTCGCATGCCGTTGGCCAGGCTCCCTTCGTCTTTGTATGCACCGAAATAGCGGATGATATCTGCTTTTCCGTCTCCGGTGGTATCCCGAAGTGCCACGTTGCTACCGGTCTCTTTTGCATACCGCAGTTTTACATAAATGTCCCCATTATCATTGACAGCAAGATGCCTCCCCCGCCCGATGCTATCTACTACGACCAGGGCGCCAAATCCTTCCGGAAGCGTAAGTCCGCCATTGTCCGCATCTGCGATTGGAAGCGGGGCCTGGCAGGAGGAAACACAAAAAGTAAGGAGTGCCAGGCTGAAGAAAAAACAATAACAACTGGAAAGTGAGTGATTCATAGCTTCGTAGCAAATTTTTGGGGATAATTAGTAAAAAATGCGCAGGAATACAATAGAAGGTTATGCGAAATGCTAAAAATTGGAATAATCCAATAAAGACGCGGCGTTTTTGAATGGCTATTCGTTTTTAGTATCGAAATAAAATGCAAGGTTTTACTGAAAAAATCGCCTATAATATCTATTAAAAGTGACTTGACTTAATGAAAATAGTTAAAGAGTTAGGCGATTGCTTTGACTTTTTTTTCAAATGAAGTGTGCACAAAGATTAAAAAAATTATTTCAAAGGTGATTCGGTTGCTTGTCAATTAAATTTTACTTAATATTAGCCCCAAAATCACCCCGAGCTAGCCAGCCTATCAGACCTTATTGTGTAAGATTTGTGTGAAAATCAAATTCTCAAGAATAAGAATGATACAAAAAACTACAAATTAAAAGGTAATTGTTTTCGGAGCGTTTCCGGAAGGGTACTGTCGATTTCCGACAGTGACGGTTATAGTTAAACTATTGGAACACATTCCAACATCCAATTCAATCAATTGTTTATTTACTTATGAAAAGAAGTTTACTAGTTTTATTTCTGGCCTTGTTTGCCTTTCAAGGCATGGCTCAGGAACGAACGGTCACGGGAACCGTGACCGATGCAGATGCGGACGCCCCCTTGCCGGGAGTCAGCATATTGATCAAAGGGACCAATACAGGTACCATCACGGACATTGATGGACAATACAGCATCAGTGTGCCTGGTTCAGGGGCTACCTTGGTGTTTTCCTATTTGGGTTATGGGCAGCAGGAAAGGGCCGTTGGAAACAACAGCCAGATAAATGTTTCCCTGGCTGCGGAAGAATCGGCACTATCCGAGGTGGTGGTGACGGCATTTGGTCTGGAAAGAGAAAAGAAAGCGCTTACCTACACGGTGCAGGACGTTAAAACAGAGGAGCTATCTCAAGCTCGGGAATTGAACGTAATGAACTCCCTTTCCGGGAAGGTAGCAGGTTTGTCCATCAACCGATCCGGTAGTGGTGTAGGATCTCCTACACGTGTTATTCTGAGAGGAAACCGGTCGATAACCGGTAACAGCCAGCCGCTTTACATTGTGGACGGTGTGCCTGCCGCCGGTATCGAAAATCTGAATCCAGACGATATTGAAAGCATCAACGTACTGAAAGGACCAAACGCAGCTGCCTTGTACGGTAGCCGTGCCAACAACGGTGCGATTGTGGTAAATACCAAACGTGGACGTGAAGGTGGATTTCAAGTCAATGTGAACACTTCGTACATGTTCGACACGCCCATATTGCTTACTAATTTCCAAAACGAATTTGGACAAGGAAGTGGAGGCGTATACTCGCCAGCGTCGGAGTTTTCCTGGGGTCCAAGATTGGACGGCTCTTCTGTTGCTTTTTGGTCACCGGATCCAAATGCAGCAATCCAGAACTATCCGTTCTCTCCACAGCCAAATAACGTGAGTGATTTCTACCAAACCGGTCACAACTTTGCTACCACGCTAACCGTCAGTGGAGGAAATGAAAAGAATCAGACGTATTTTTCCTACACCTTTAATGATGCTGCCGGCGTTGTTCCGGGAAATGCGCTCGGAAGGCATAGTGTAAACTTACGACTTACAAACAAGCTGACGGATCGGTTGACCTTGGATTCGAAGATAAACTATATCAAACAAGACATCGATAATCAGTTAACCCAGGGTGAAAATTACTCCAACCCCACCCGACATATTCTACGACTCCCGCGAAATATTCGGACCGAAGATATATCCAACTTCGAATTCGTAAACGAGGCAGGACTGTTGCGACAAAATTATTTCAATCCAGGCTCCAACGGTGGTGCCAACCCTTATTGGGCGGCAAATCGCAATTTGCGTAGAAATACCCTGGATCGAATCATCGCATTTACTTCGTTGAACTATGAACTGGCAGAGGGGCTAAACGTGCTTGCTCGGGCAGCCTTAGATCGGTCTACTGGAGATAGCGAGGAAAAGTTGTGGGCAGATTCGTACATCATCGCTCAGGGCGGAAGGTACTCTGTAGGCTTTTCTGAGAGCATGGAGATCAACACGGATTTCTTGATTACCTATGAGAAGTCACTCAATCAGGACTGGTATTTCAATGTCAATGCCGGAGGAAACGCGCGAATCAACCGAAATTCCGGGCTTAATTCCAACACCGGTCCTCAGTTAACGATTCCCAACTTCTTTGCGTTGAGCAATACGCAGCAAGTGCTTTCTTCGCACAACGTAGGTGCTCCAAGGAATGTAAATTCCCTGTATGGTTTTGGCCAGCTGGCGTGGAAAAACTCCATCTTTTTGGATATTACTGCCAGAAATGACTGGTCATCCACCTTGCCTCGTGCCAACTGGTCCTTCTTCTATCCCTCTGTGGGTTTGAACGCGGTCCTTTCTGACCTGATCGTATTCCCAGAGTGGTTCACCTTTGCTAAAGTAAGGGGTTCCTTCGCAGAAGTGGGTAACGATACAAACCCTTATCAATTGCAGCGTACGGCTTCTCTGGCTGCCGGTGGATTGGGTGGATACCTATCGTTGAGCACCACGCTTCCCAACGAGAACCTCCTTCCAGAGACCACTCAATCCATTGAAATCGGAGCCGATTTACGCTTCCTTGACAATCGAATTGGTTTGGATTTCACGTACTATAAGACAAATTCCTTCAACCAGTTGTTTACCGTTGCGCTGCCGGTTGGTTCTGGGGCTTCCCAGTTTTTCACTAACGGAGGAAACGTACAGAATACCGGTGTAGAGACCGTCCTGACATTGACTCCGGTTCGCAAATCGGATTTCAACTGGGATATCTCTATGAATTTTGCCAGAAACATTCCGTTAGTAGTTGAAATCAACGACGAACGACCAAGCATACAGGTTGGAGGGGATTTTCTTAGAAGGTACCGGGTGGAGGAAGGCAGACCATTTGGAGAAGTGTACTCCAGGGGATACCTTCGGGACGACCAGGGTAGAGTCATCGTAGGGTCCAATGGGATTCCACGTACCACTCCGGGATTTACCGTGAATGTAGCCAATTACAATCCAAGATGGCTGGGAGGAATTCAAAATTCATTTACCTACAAAAACTTCCGGGCTAACTTTACCATTGACTTCCGGGAAGGTGGAAGCATTGCCTCACTTACCAATGCGATCATCTATGCAGACGGTGTGACCGAGGAGACGCTTGAAGGAAGAGAAGGAGGTTTGATATTTGGTGAGAATTTTATGACTCACGAGACTGCAGTGCTTGAATCGGGAGAACCCAACAATATTCCTATCACTGCAGAGCAGTTCTGGGTAAACATGGGCGGTCGAAATGCCCCTATTGGCGAGGTTTTCTCTTATTCTGCCACCAACATACGGATGAGAGAGGCTGTAATCGGTTATACCATTCCTTCGAGCAAACTGGGAAATCTGCCCATTCGTTCGCTGGGTATTAACTTTGTTGCCCGAAACTTGTTCTTCTTCTTGAACGAGGCTGGGAACATTGATCCCGATGTGACCGTTGGAACCGGAGCTGCTGCAGAAGGGTTTGATTCCTTTGGTCCTCCAACTGCAAGGTCGTATGGCTTCAATCTTAATATTGGACTCTAAAAACATTAATTTCAAGACTATGAAAATATTTAAAATATCTTTAGGGATTGTTTTCTCTATCGCGGTCTTTGTGTCCTGTACCGAAGATTTTGAGGAAATCAATACGCCCCCTAATGCGATTATTGCGTCGAATGTAGACGCAGGACTGTTGGGGCAAGCATTTGCCAACGCCCAAATGAGGTCCATGAGAGGTGCGCCGGGTGGAGGAGCAGGTGGTTTTCAGCTTGCACAAAGTTTGTTTGCAGACATCTATTCTCAGTATTTCGCCAATACCGCGACAAACTTTGATTCCGATCGGCACATCCAGGTAGGTGGCTGGTCAAATGGTGTGTGGAATTATTTCTACCAGCAGGCGGCTCCTTTGCTTCAGTTTGTAGTGGACTTCACCGAAGAGAATGGAATGGAGGTTGAGAATGCCATTGGACGTGTTTTAAAGGTGCATGCGTACCAACGTCACACCGACTATTGGGGACCGATCATCTACTCCGAATTCGGTAATGGAGAGACCAGTGTAAACTACGATACGCAGGAATCTGTGTACCGAGATTTTTTCAACCAGTTGGATATCGCAGTGAATGCACTGAAGGCAAATCCGGGAGCAAGGGCTTTTGTAGGCCACGACCAGGTCTACGCAGGCAATGCCGACCAATGGCTTACCTTTGCGAATTCCCTACGCCTTCGGGTAGCCATGCGGGTGAAATACGTAGATCCAGCCTTGGCGAAAGCAGAAGCCGAAAAGGCTGTAGCCGATGGGGTGATGATGAGCAATGCTGAAAATGCGGCTGTATTGACCACGCCTTTCTCCAGACACCCGTATTGGACGATCACCAACTGGGGTGAATTCCGGATGAGCGCATTGATGGAGAGTATCCTTTCCGGATACGAAGATCCCCGCATGCAAATCTATTTCAGCCCAACCGATGATTACACTACTTCTGGGGAAGGAAAACCGTACAGAGGGGTTAGAAATGGACTTCCACGTGCCGACCTGGATCAGGGAGCACTTAACCGGGCCTTTTCCGATATGGGCGTTCGCTGGCTGAATGAAGTCCGGGGCGGAAGTGCCTCTGGACCCGAGTTCCGTATGATGTGCGCTGCCGAAGTGTACTTCTTGCGTGCCGAGGGCGCATTGGAAGGATGGGCCATGGGCGGTACCGCAAAAGAACTTTACGAGAAAGGTATCGAAATGTCCATGACCGAAGAGCGAATTGGTGCTACTCCAGAACAAGTCGCAGCATACACCGCGAGTATGAGCATGCCGGCTCCCGTCGTGTATCCGGAAAACTCCGCCTGGAACCTGCCTGCATCATCAGACATTCCGGTCGCTTTTCTTGAAAATGGAGACATGGAAAGCCAGCTTGAGCAAATCATCACGCAGAAATGGATTGCGATCTATCCAGATGGCTGGGAAGCCTGGACCGAACTTAGAAGAACCGGTTATCCTGATCCTTATCCTCGCGTTGCTTCGGATAACGTAGACGTACCGAGGGATGAAATTATGGCACGATTGATTTTCGTGGAGGGTGAGTACAATAGCAATCGCGCTGCCGTTGAAGCGGCTACGCAGCTGCCGGAGTTGACTTCCAGAGGAGGCGACACCAATGCTACCCGCCTGTGGTGGGATGCCAAGCAGAATAAGCCTTGGTAATCAACCACCCGATAATGCATACTAGTTTAAAAAGTGCCGCACATCGCGGCACTTTTTTACTTTCCATTCAATGATGTAGGTTATGGCGAAGCGAATTTGGATTTTATTTGTAGGACTGCTCGTACTGGCAGGCATTTCCTGTACCAAAGAGGATCCCAATGCGGTTTTTACGGAGCTACCATCCAGCAAAACCAACATTGTTTTCAAAAACCTGGTACGTGAGTCGGATGCATTCAATGTGTTGACGTACGGGTACTTTTACCAGGGCGGGGGAGTGGCTGTTGGTGATATCAACGGAGATAGCTTGCCCGATATATACTTTACCGGAAACATGATGGCCAGCAAATTGTACCTGAACAAGGGCGATTTTTCTTTTACGGACATTACCGAATCGGCCGGTGTAGCTGCGGCAGGCCTTTGGAATACCGGCACCACGATGGCGGATGTGAATGGAGACGGTTTGCTGGATATTTATATTTGCCGATCCGCTGCAAACGACCCCAATAACCGGAGAAACTTACTTTTTATCAATCAGGGTGACCTGACCTTCGAGGAGCAGGGAGCGGCATACGGGCTGGATGATCCTGGATACGCTACCCAGGCCTCGTTTTTTGACTACGACAATGATGGCGACCTGGACCTGTTCCTGCTAAACCATTCGACCCAGGAGTACGCCGGATTCAGCAGGATAGATGGTTCCTTTAAACGAAAGACCGGCAATTTTTTAGGCGACAAATTGTATCGAAACGATGGGGGTAAATTTACTGACGTTAGCCGCGAAAGTGGCATCATCGGCAACGTCTTGGGATTCGGGTTGGCGGTCACGGTAACCGATTTCAACGATGACGGCTGGCTTGATATTTATGTTAGCAACGATTACAACGAAGAGGACTATTTGTATGTGAACCAACAAGATGGAACGTTTAAGGAAAGTGTTCGGGAATACATGGGGCATGTTTCGCTTTTTTCTATGGGAGCAGATGCTGCCGATATGAACAATGACCTGCGTCCGGATTTCCTGACCATGGACATGATGCCGGAATTTAATTACAACCAAAAAACAATATTGGGCCCGGAAAATTACGACAAATACCGGGAGCTACTGGCAAAGGGCTTTCATGCCCAAACCATGCGCAACATGTTTCATCTCAATCAAGGCGCGGGTAAGTTTGCAGAAATCGGGCAATATGCCGGCATTGCCCACACCGATTGGAGTTGGGCAGTTTTGGCTGCGGACTTCGATAACGATGGCTGGAAGGACATCTTTGTCAGCAATGGCTACGCCAGGAATTACCTGGACATGGACTTTTTGAACTACATGGTGAGCGAACGGATGAAGTCCAATCAAAATGAAAAGGAAGAAGCCCTGATTGACTTGATCGATAAAATGCCACCGATATACGTACAGAACTACCTGTACCAAAATCAGGGCGACCTAACCTTTGTCAACAAGGCTCAGGAATGGGGCCTGCAGCGGGAAACCGTATCCAATGCGGCGGCTTATGCCGATTTGGATGGAGACGGAGATCTGGACCTCATTGTCTGCCATACGAATGAGCCTGTCAGTATTTACCGCAACAATAGCGAGCGGCTTTTTGATCGAACCTTTTTGAAAGTACGGTTGCAGGGCAGCGGGCAAAACACAAGCGGCATAGGAGCCAAAGTGCGGATACATGCGGGCGAAAAGCATTGGCAACAGGAATTAATTCCTACGCGGGGGTATCAGTCCTCGGTGGATCACGAGCTAGTGTTTGGTCTCGGGAACACCGGGCAAATTGACAGTCTGGAAGTGTTTTGGCCAGGGGGATATTATCAGGTGTTGCAGAATCTCCCTGTAAACCAAACCCTGCATCTGGATCAACGAAATGCAGGGGAAGAACCTCCTGCCGACGCCGAAGGCAAGGCGCTGTTTGAAACCGTGGAGGATGCGTTGGGAATTGATTTCATTCATCAGGAAAGTCCCTTTCTTGATTTCATCCAAGATCGGCTCATGCCGAATACCCTTTCGGCCCTCGGACCCAAATTAACGATTGGCGATGTTACCGGTGACGGTTTAGAGGATCTGTACGTAGGAGGAGGAATGGACCAGCCCGGGCAACTTTTCAGGCAATTGGCGGATGGTTCCTTTCGTGAGCTTCCTCAGCTGGCCTTTGATGCGGATCGAGCCCGGATCGATACCGATGCGGCCTTTATCGATGTCACCGGCAACGGTTACCTGGATTTGTACGTGGTCAGTGGTGGTAATGATTATCCGGCGGGAGACCAGCGGTATGGGGACCGCCTTTACCTGAACGACGGCCAGGGTAATTTCACTGCCAGTCCCTCGTCGCTTCCGGATATACGCGTCAGCGGAAGTGTCGTGCAGGTAGGCGACCTGGACAACGATGGCTTGGCAGATCTTTTCGTGGGCGGACGCTATGTTCCGGGTAGTTTCCCAAAAGCTCCCAGGAGCTACCTGCTGCGAAATAAGGGGGACGGAACCTTTGTTGATATGACCGAACGTTTTTGTGCCGCTCTGTTTCAGCCTGGCTTGATTTCCGATGCCCAATTGCTTGACCTGAATGGGGACGGTCTGCCTGACCTGGTACTTACGGGGGAGTGGTTGACCCCCCAGGTATACCTCAACCAGGGAGGGAATTCGCTGGAGTACCTACCGGATGCCATGCCCGAGGGAGTATCGGGCTGGTGGAAGCACCTTGCGGCTGCTGACCTGGATGGGGATTGGGACATGGATCTGATTATGGGAAATCAGGGCGAAAACAATCCGTACACGAGCAGCGAAGAGCGGCCCATGCGGCTGGTTTATAAAGATTTCGATGGGAATGGGTCTGTAGACCCTCTATTTACCTATTACATGGCTGATACCAGTGTTTTTGCGTTTAGCAGGGATGAATTTCTTGGTCAACTCCCCTCGTTTAAGGGGAAGTTTTCGGATTACCGTAGCTTCGCAAAGACTCCGGTTGCTGATTTTTTTACCGCGGAACAAATTCAGGGAGCGGACACCCTGCTCACAGCCTCCTTGCAATCCGGGTATTTTATGAATGATGGAAACGCTAGCTTCCGCTTTGTTCCCTTTCCACGGGAAGCGCAGTTTGCTCCCATGTACGCTACGGAACTGCTGGACGTGAATGGAGACGGGCATCTCGACCTGCTTACCGGAGGTAACCTGACAAAGACACGGGTGAGCTTTGGGCAACAGGATGCCAATAACGGGTATGTATTGTTGGGAGACGGAAGGGGAGGTTTCAAAACCTTGGATGCAGCAGCTACCGGGATATTTGTTCGGGGGGATGTTCGGGACATACAGGTGATCCGCATTCAGGGGGATCCTTATGTAGTATATTCGCTCAATAATGGACGATTGAAGGTATATGCTCTCAATCTCTAGCAGAAGGAGGATGCTTGTGCCAAAAGGAAGCAAGGATGGATCCAGTAATGTTTTGCAATACGCTGAAAACCGCTGGGGCCAGGCCCAGGGTAGCCAATTTGCCCATTTCTTTTGCCAGCCCACCGGCCATCCCTCCGTTTTGCAGGCCTACCTCGAGGGCAATGGTTCGGCTATCGCGCTCGTCCAGTCCGGACAATCTGGCTGCCCAATAGCCGAGATTGTACCCAAGCAGGTTGTGTACCAGAACGACGAATACCAGCAATGCCCCGATTTCCAACAAATTATCTCTTCCGGATGCGGTGATGAGGACAATGACCATAGCGATGACAAGCATGGATGCCGTGGGCATTATTCGTTGGAGCCACCTGGCCCGGTCGTGCAAGAGCCGGTTGAAGAGCAAACCGCCAGCTATTGGGAATAGCACCAGTTTCAGGATGCTCCATACCATGTCCCACACGTTGATTTCGATAAAAGATCCAGCCAGCCAACTCATCAGAAACGGGGTGGTAAGCGGAGCCAATAGTGTGGATAGGGCAGTGATGGTAATGGATAATGCGAGGTTTGCCCGGGCCAAAAAACTAATGACGTTCGAAGCGACCCCACTTGGAGAACACCCAACCAAAATCACTCCAGCTGCGATTTCCGTTGGTAGACCCGCCCAAAGGGCGATGAGCAGTCCCGATAATGGCATGATGGTAAGCTGACAAGCCAGTCCGACAAATACGCCTTTGGGCATCTTGATGACTGCGGCGAAATCCTTAACGGTCATGGAGCTGCCCATACCAAACATGATAAACTGAAGGAGTGGAATGATTAGCTGGCTGAGAGGGTAGCCCTGATAGGATACAAAAGGGCTCGGATACAGCAGCGCAAGCGTAGCTGCTGTCAGGATCATCAGCGTGTATAGGTATCCTCTCAGCGAGGGGTGCAGGTAAAAAGCCAGCCCCGTCAGTACCAGGGAAGACAAGAGCAGTACTTGTGCTCGATCAGTACTTCCGGCAGAAAAAAGATAGGCAGCGATTACCAGTCCGAGGCCGGATAGGGTCAGTAAGAGTCGGACAACTTTTCGTGGAGTCAAACGTGAAAGCTGCACGCGTTAGCTGGGTGAATCTTCTTTGGGCGGTTTTCGGTGCCAGTAGGAAGCGAGCACCGATCCGGTAATATTCATCAAGGGTCCGAAAACAGCCGGTGCAAGACCAATGGTAGCTATTTTCCCCATTTCCTTGGCCAGTCCGGAGGCGAGTCCCCCATTTTGCATGCCCACCTCGAGCGCTACGGTACGCGCATCTCTTTCGGAAAGACCTAGCCATTTGCTAAACCAAAAACCCAGGTTGTAGCCCATGATGTTGTGGATAAATACCAGAATAATCAGAAGTCCGCCGATATCCAGCAGGCTGTCTCGTCCAGCTGCGGTGATGATCACGATGATCACGCCGATGCCGATCATGGATACCAGGGGCATGGCGTCATCCAGCCATTTTGCTTTGCCACTCAGGAAGCGGTTAAATACGAGTCCGGCACCTATGGGGATGATGACCATTTTAATGATGCTCCACATCATGTCCAGCACGTCGATTGCCACAAACTCCCCGGCGAGGAATTTCATCAGCAAGGGGGTCATGAATGGCGCCAACAGGGTAGAAATGGCCGTAATGGTGATGGATAGGGCGAGATTGGCTTTTGCCAGATAGCTCATTACGTTCGAAGCAAGGCCACTGGGGGAACAGCCGATGAGGATTAGTCCGGCAGCAATTTCCGGAGGAAAATTACTGAGCGTAGCGAGGATAAAACCCAATACGGGCATGATGGTAAATTGCGAAAGCAAACCCACAAATACACCCTTGGGCATTTTGGCCACCCCGGCAAAATCCTTGACCGACATGGAGGTGCCCATCCCAAACATGATGATCTGAATCAGGGGCGTGATCAGGTTGCTGTAGGCATAGCCCTTGTATTCCACGAAGTACTCGGGGTAGTACATGGCGGCCGTCACGCCCGCGAAGATCATGGTGGTATAGGTGAATCCCTTAAGCTGCGCAAACCCGCGGAAGCCAATACCCAGGAGGGCGAAGAAAAGAATCAGCACCGGACCGGCGGTCGCGATTTTTCCTGCGAAAAGAAGGATAAAAACCAGGAGCAGGCATACAAGTCCCGCTCCAATGAAGTAGGTAAAAATACGTTCTTTTTTCAAGGGCTCTGGGTTTTTGGGTGGATTCAGAAGAGCGTGTAGCGATTATATGTAAGCAATGCAATCCATTTCTACCAGGGAGTCACCCGGAACACCTCCATAGGTGGCTACCGTGGTTCTAACTGGTGGCTTGCTCCCGAATCTTCCTCTAAATACTTCATTCATCCCCTTATAATCGGCAAGGTCGTGCAGGTATACGTTTACTTTCAACACTTTTTCCATGGAACTGCCTGCTTTGACCAATTCCTTTTCCAACTCTTTCAATACATGGTCGGTGTGGGCTTTGATATCGCCTTCAAAATGTGCGCCTTTGCCGGCAATAAATACGGTATTCCCGAGTTTGGTTGCCCCGGAAAACAGGGGGACGTCCTGTTCCTCAGTGATGCTAAAAGCTTCCTTTTCGGGGGCAGCTGATGATTTGGCATGAGCAACGGTCCCGAGGCCGGCAAATCCAGCAAGAGAGGCAAACAATTTCTTTAGCGTGGTTCTTCGTTTCAGTTTTTCCATGATTGAATATGGGGATTGATTTTTGTGTAAACAATAAAACCACGGAATATATACCAATATATTTTTTTCTCCAAATGCTTCTCTGGCAAGATCCCACGCAGTCTTGTCAGCGGGAGCTATTTCGGTTGAAAAAGTGCCTCTAAAGTTATAGTCCTCCTGGTGTAGCGTTGAAATGTTCCGGTTCTTATCAATTTTTTCTTAATTTTTGTGTACATTCGTTTGGAACCGGATGGCACCGATAAAGGGAGTAACCAACCGTTTCCTGCAAACCAATCTGTTTATCTTTATCTATGGTAATGTACCGATCCGTTACACGTAGCCTTCGCTGGTACCCCATTTTTACTTTGGTGGTTGTACTGGCCTGTAGCCCAAACAAGAACGTAGAAAAAACGACCGTTATGGAAGAGAAAGAAGTTGTCTACCAAAGCAAGCCCTTTACTACCGGAAATGAATTCACGACCGGTATAGAGGGGCCAGCAGTGGATAGGGAGGGAAACCTGTATGTGGTTAATTTCGAAAAGGAGGGAACGATTGGGAAGGTTACTCCGGATGGTGAGGTAGCTTTGTTTGTGACGCTTCCCGAGGGAAGCACGGGCAATGGCATCCGGTTTACCTCAGCAGGGGAAATGCTTATTGCGGATTACACGGGTCACAATGTACTCCGTGTGGACATGGATACGCGGGAAATATCGGTATATGCTCACCAGGACGCGCTAAATCAGCCAAACGATCTGGCCATTATGGATAACGACATCGTATTTGCCAGTGATCCGAATTGGAAAGAGAGTACCGGTCAGATCTGGCGTGTAGGGCTTGACGGAGAGTTTGTACTGCTGGAGTCCGGGATGGGCACCACCAATGGGATTGAAGTGAGCCCTGATAATCGTACGTTATATGTCAACGAGTCGGTTCAGCGTACGGTTTGGGCCTACGATTTGACAGATGCCGGCGAAATTTCAAACAAGCGGCTGATTCATCAATTCGATGATTTTGGTATGGACGGTATGCGGGTAGACACCGAGGGAAACCTTTATGTTACCCGACATGGCAAAGGAACAGTGGCCAAATTGTCACCTAGGGGAGAATTACTTGAGGAGATTACCGTTTCGGGGAAAAAGCCATCCAACATCGCATTTGGCGGCCCTGACGGAAAAACAGCCTATGTCACCTTACAGGATAATGGAAACATTGACTGGTTTCGGGTAGAGAAGCCCGGAAGATCTTTTGGTAGATAGCGCGCTATCGGTTTTTTTTTATAAATCCAATGCGAATGATTGCTCGGCCTGAGGAAGACAATCGATGGTCCAAGGTATTAAATGCCTGTGAAATTGGTGCGTGGGAAGTTGATCCGGATCAGCGATTATTGCATGTCAACCCTGTTTGTGCCGAGATTCTTGGATTTTCAGGAGATCAGTCCTTTTCCCTGGAAGAGGCATTCAAGCTATTTGCCCCTCCTTTCGGCCGTATTTTTTCCAGAAATATGGAAAGGGTATTGGCGAGCAAGCAAGCATTTGATGAAACATTGGTGTTGACTTCCGGCAGTTGGGTGCGGATGAAAGGAAGGGCGCTAGTCCAGGCAGAGCCGCCAGAAGCGTATTGCTTTTGTGGAAGTCTCGAGTTATTAAGTCATTCTGCCCGGCAGTCCTACATGCATTTTTCTCCGGATTCTGGGGATCTTTACCGGCATCTGTTTCAGGAGAACCCCATGCCCATGTTCATTTGGGAGGTGGAAACACAGTCCCTCATCGATTGCAATCGACATGCCTTATTGAAATATGGATACAGCCGGGAGGAATTTTTGCGGCTTAGCATCCAGGACATCTGTCCGGGAGAAGAGAGTTGGCGACCCGAAGCAGTAGAGAAAACCGGTCGGCAGGCAAAGGTCGACCAGAAAGTGTGGAGCCACCGAAACAAAGCAGGAAAAGTCCTTTGGGTGGAGGTGACCAGGCACCTCGTAGAAATCGATGGAAAAAAGTGTTCCATGGAATTGATTAATGACATAACCGACCGTAGGGACGCTGAGGAGCAGTTACTGGCCAGCTTGAAAGAGCTATCCGATTACCGGTTTGCCTTGGATGCCTCCTGCCTCGTAATGATCCTGGGAAAGGAAAAGGAGGTAGTGTATCTCAACCAGAAATTTCAGAAGATTTCCGGATTTGATACAAAAAGTATCGAGCAGGCCTCGCTCAAGATTCTGTACCAGGAAAGTGACCGGGACCTGATTGCCAGCTGCTGGGAGACAGTGATGTCAGGGAATATCTGGCGGGGCGAATTGAGGGGCAGAAAGCGCAACGGGGGTAGTTTTTGGGCAGATACCGTGGTGATACCCTTTCGGGATCAACAGGGCAGCGTGTATCAATTCATTTGGGTGGGTTACGACATTACCCAGAAAAAGCAGGTGGACGAGGCCCTGGCCAAAGAACGATCCCTGCTGCGGGCAATAATTGACAATTTACCCATTCAGATTTATGTAAAGGATGTGTACGGTCGTCACATTATTAATAATAAGTGCCAGTACATGGACCTGTTGGGGGCCAAAACGGAATGGGAAACCTTAGGTAAAACGGTTTTCGACTATTTTCCACAGGATATCGCCGCCGGTATGGATGCCTACGACCGGCGAATACTTGAAGATGGCGTATCGGTCATGAATGTGGAGGAATTTTACCTGGATCGGGAGGGAAAACAAGTCTGGTTGCTTACCAATAAGGTTCCATTAAAAGATTCCAAAGGAAAGGTCGTGGGATTGGTTGGCATGTCCCGGGACGTGACCGACCGCAAGATTAGAGAGGAAAACCTAAACAACTTAAACGCGGAATTAAAGAAAAAGGCACGGGAGTTGGAACGTTCCAATCAGGAGTTGGAGCAGTTTGCATACATTGCCTCGCACGATTTGCAGGAACCGCTTCGAATGATTACAGGATTTTTGGGTCTTTTGGAAAAGCGCTACGAATCGGTTTTGGACGAAAAAGGGAAGGAGTTTATATTTTATGCCGTGGATGGAGCCACGCGTATGAAAAACATTATCATGGACCTTTTGGCCTATTCCAGGGTAGGTCGGATAGAGGAAAAAGTTAAGGATTTGGCAATAGCAGATGTGGTCACAAACATCCTAAGGCTTCACAAGGAACTTATTCAACAGAAACAGGCAGAAATAACGCTGGGCGTCTTTCCAGTGCTACGCGTACCCGTTGCTCCCATCCAACAAGTGTTTCATAACCTTATCAGCAATGCGCTTAAATACCAGGACCCGGGAAATGTGCCGAAAATCTTCATAGGAGCAGAAGAAAAGGAGGATTGCTGGCAGTTTTGTGTACGTGACAACGGAACCGGAATTCCCGAGGGTTCACAGGGTCGGGTCTTTCAGTTATTTTCAAGGCTACATCCGAAGGATCAATTTGCGGGTTCCGGGATTGGCTTGGCCATGAGTAAAAAAATCATAGAGAACATTGGAGGGAAGATTGGTTTCCGGTCGGAGGTTGGTAAGGGAAGTACCTTTTATTTCACCGTACCCAAAACCATTCGCTGACGGGATTTCGCCAAAAGATGGAAATTCTTGCCGATTTTCCAAAGCTAATTCTTAGAAAAGTTATTTATTGATAGGATTTAATTTTAATATTGATTTAATTCAATTAAATTGTTTTTAATAGTGTCGTTCAAAACAAGTAGATGTACAGCAATAAGTCATGCAGCCAACTAGCTTAGGCAACAGCTAGCTTTCCTGCATAGTTTTTTTTAGAATAGAATGGTAAAGGATCAGGAAGGATATCACATTTTGTTGGTTGAGGATAATCTGGGAGATGTACTGCTGATAGAGGAGTACCTCCATGAGAAAATACTCAACCTGGAATTAACAGTAGCCAATACTTTTCAGGAAGCAAAGGAAAAATTGGAGGAGCCAGACTTTTTTCTGGATGCCATCATCCTTGATCTTACGCTACCTGATTTGCAGGGGCAGGCGCTGATTTTAAAAATTAGAGAATTGGCCGGAGATGTAAGTCTTTTGGTACTGACGGGTTATTCGAATATTGAGTTTGGCATGAAGTCGCTGGCCCTTGGCGTCTCGGATTATATACTGAAGGACGAGTTGTCTCCCACGTCCCTGTACAAAAGCATCGTGTATAGCATTGGGAGGTATAAAATCTCACGACAATTAAAAGAGTCGGAGAAACGCTACAAGGAGTTGTTTCATCTGAGTCCACAACCCATGTACCTATATGCACTGGAATCACTCAATTTTTTGGATGTAAATAAGGCAGCGATCGATCATTATGGTTATTCCAAACAGGAGTTTTTAACAATGACGCTTCGGGATATTCGCCCAAAAGAAGAAGTTTCCCGATTGGAAAGCGTTATTGCGGGCATTAGAGAAGGGAAACCGGCCTTGCCTGGACCTAAGATTTTTAAACACCGGAAGAAAAACGGAGAAATCATCTCCGTTGAGATCAAGAGCAATGTCATCGATTATCAAGGGGTCCGCGCGGAAGTAGTGCTTGCCAATGACATTACGGAGCGGATGAAGTACATTCATGCCATTGAGGATCAAAACAAACGCCTGCAAGAAATCGCCTGGATGCAATCCCACGTAGTCAGGGCTCCTCTGGCCAGATTAATGAGTTTGGTAATGGCCATGGAAAGCCTGGAAAAGGACTTTGGGAGGGATAATTTTCGAAAAATGATTCTGGATTCAGCAGAGGAGTTGGACGAAATTATCCGTGATATTGTAAATAAGACCGATAAGGTAAGCCTCAAGGAAAAGAATGAGGGGTAGCGTTTTTGGATAATGAGAGCCCCTTACGCTGGTTTCTTAGCAGCGGGAGTAAGAAGCGGAAATCTCAGGCTACGATGAAATCCAGGTCTATAGGTAACCTTCCTGGAAACGTTTCGGATTTTACAGATTTGGTTGTATCCCTACGTATCTTTTTTAAAAAAAAGCTTCTCCGGTTATCCAGGGAAGCTTTTTTAGAACAACAATAGAGAATACTTTTATTGAATAAGGTCCTGAGCAGCCCGTCCGTTGAAGTCGTACACCACTTGCCCACCCTTAATGGTCATTTCACATTCAAGCCTTTGGTTGGTAGCCAGTTTCTGTCCGGTACGATCCCATACGCCAAACTCTCCTTCCCGCAGGTGTAATAACGCAATATCGGCGATGGCACCTTCTGAGAGGTGTCCCAGTTCGGTTCGCTTTATTACTTTGGCAGGTTCCCAGGTACTGGCAGCAATTACATGGGGTAATTTCATGCCCATCGCCATAAACGTGGTCATCACGTTTAGCATGTCTTTCATGGCCGCATTCATACTGCCCGTGTGAAGATCTGTACTGATCGTATTGGGATATAGACCGGCAGCGAGGGCAGGAATGGCCTGCTTGAATTCAAAGCTCGCTCCCCCATATCCCACATCGAAAACAATGCCTCTTTTTTGCGCGTCCAAAACGAAAGGTTCAAATTTACGGGTTTCCCGATTGACAACCGTTTCCCGGGAGCCATTCAGTTCCGCATAGGTGTGCGTATAGATGTCACCTGGGCGCAACCTTTCGAAAAAGAGTTCGCGGATGGAGAGCGGTTCAAACTCGGTAGAGCCTCCAAAATCCACGATCACAGGCATGTCGGCAATCCTACCCGCTTCGACGGCCCGATCAATGGGAATCCAATCCCTACTGCCGTAATGGGCCACTTTAAATCCAACTACGTGTTGTCGGTTTTGCCGGGCGACCATCGCGGTCAATTTCGCATCCATGTCCCCGGTATTTTGTTCCCAGGCACCACCGCGCATCCCTTCTCCCACGATGTTCATGAAAGCAAGCACACGGGTTTTACTGGGCTCGATGATATTCTTTTTAAATGTATCAAAGTTTTTCCATCCGGGCCCTCCACAGTCAACGATCGTGGTAACGCCCACGCGAAAGGTAAATCCATCCGGTGGCACTGCAAGCAGCCCGTCACTCAGGTAGTGATTGGGTTGGGTGCCATGAAAAACGTGACCGTGCATGTCGATCAGGCCGGGTGTGACGATCAGTCCTTCGGCGGGGATCACTTTTCGGGCATCTGTTGCGGGTATGGATGCAGCGACTTTGGCCACTTTTCCGTCAGTAATGGCGATATCCATCCGGGCATCAATCGTATTTTTCGGATCGATTAGCCTGCCCCCTTTGATTAAAAGGTCATAGGTCTGGGCAGAAACCATGCCACTGAAAAGTAGCAATAGGAATACACTGGCGATTCTTTGTTTCATTGGTTAAACTTTAGCGATTTGTAATTCTTCGGCAATTCGTTTTGCCACAATTTTTTCCTCCTTTGGTCGCAGCATAAACACCGTCATGCTAATGGCATGATCACCTCCACTAATTACCTCTATGGAAGGTTGTCCCATCCGAAGTTTTTCCTGCATCTGTTGCCGGGTCAGCTGTATGATAGCCGGATCCCAGGAGATTTTCAGGTAGGGGGTATGGTTGGCGATGGGCGGGACAGAAACTTCAGTAGATACGCCACTGATTTTTTCTACTTCGGCCGCTACATAGGCTACTTTATCTTCCCACTCTTTCCATTCTTTGGCATGATCTTTTTTCACGTACTCATCCAGTGCGACGTACATGCCCAGGATTTCCTCTTTGTTTACTTTCATCCCGCGGCCGATGGTGCCGCCGCGAGGAGGCGCGCTTAGGCGGGCGGCCTCAATGAGGTCTTTTCTGCCCATGAGGATACCGGCACTTTGCGGCCCCCTAATGGCCTTTCCACCCGAAACACAGACCAGGTCAAATCCCATATCGTTGTATTTCCAAAGATTTTCCACAGGAGGTACGTCTGCGGCCATGTCAATCATGGTTGGGATTTTGTGTTTTTTACCAAGTGCAACCCATTCTTCGTGGGTTATCTTTCCTGCAGGTGCCTGGTAATTTAAAAACCAAAGCATTGCTGTTTTGTCGTTTACTGCGCGGTCTACATCAGCGGCAGTTTCCACTTCTACTACGGACACTCCCGTATTGGTAATGGCATGGACGTACCCCACGTTATGGGATTTTTGAACAATTACTTCAGACTTCATTCCTTCTAAATTGGGAAGCTGTCGAATTTTCTCCCTATCCTTTCCAGTCAGAACTCCGGCTGTTCCCAATACCATGGCGGACCAGCAGCCTGCCGTGACCGTAGCGGCCTCTGCGTGGCAGATGGCTGCTATCTTTTCTCCCACTTTGTCCTGAACCTCGTCCAACATGATGTAATGGTCCGAGGAGAAGTTTATCGCTTCCATGACTTCTTTCGGCATCAGGGAGGCAGTCATGGCAGTATAGGTTCCGGCTGCATTGATGAAGCTCCGCATGCCCAGCTCCTTGACCAAATCTCTTTTTGGGGCCGCCATCGCCTCGTTGGCCATGGCACCGGATAGTGGAATTCCGCTGCCCATCACTCCGCCAATTAACGGAAGTGTACCCAGTCTCTTTAGTAATTTTCTTCTGCTTATCATTTTCTTTGTCGTTTTAATAATTCCGAGCCGGTAAAAGGCGGGCTCTGCTAAAGGCCTTAGTCTTCGACTTCTACAATCATTTCAATTTCAACCGCAATATTATTGGGTAGGGAGCCCATACCCACTGCTGAGCGGGCATGTTTTCCTCTCTCACCAAAAACTTCCACCATAAAGTCCGAAAAGCCATTCATAACACGGGGCTGTTGCGTAAAATCCGTGCTGGCATTAACCATGCCAAGGACTTTTACGATTCGTTTTACTTTATTCAAATCTCCAATTTCCGCCTTTAAGGTCGACAGTAGGGCAATGCCGGTGAGCCGGGCGGCTTCCTGTCCCTCCGTGACGGTCAATTCAGTACCCAATTTCCCTTGAACGCTGGTCCCGTCTCCCCTGCTTGGTCCGTGTCCTGAGAGAAAGACCAAATTCCCGGTACGCACAGCTCTAACAAAGTTGGCGGTAGGAGGAGAAGGTTCCCTGAGCGTAATACCCATGGCTTTTAATTTTTTTTCAGGGTCCTGTTGAGAGTAGCCCATCCAGGAAATGGTAAGAAATCCCAGTAGGAGCAGGTATTGTAGTGGCTTTTGCATGATATTATCTGTTTAATTGTTGCTTTTTGAGGATGCGGTGGTTGGTGGTGGGCCAGTGTGTCACTCGTTCCAGGCCTTGCTACCCAAACCGTTCAGGTCCCACACGATCGTCCCTGCCCGAATGGTCAATTCGGCCTGAAGTTTTTTATCTCCAGTTGCGGAGGCCCCTGAGGAGTCCAGAAAACCAAAGTTGCCGTTGTGAAGTGAAAACACCGCGATATCGGCTTCTGCCCCTTCCGAGAGGTGCCCGAGTTCTTCTCGTTGAATGACCTGAGCCGGTTTCCAGGTAGAGGCCGCAATGACCTCCTGAAGACTCATTCCCAGATTCATCATTTTGGATACCACGTTCAGCATGTCCTTCATCCCCCCGTTCATGCTTCCTGTATGCAGATCCGTACTAATGGTGTTGGGCCAGAAGCCTTGCTGGGTGGCTGGAACGGCAATGTCATAGTAGAACGAACCGCCACCGTGGCCAACATCAAATATCAATCCTTTTTCCTGAGCTTGCTCCCAATGTGGGCGAACCTGTCCATTTTCATCCAAAACTGCTTCCTTGGGACCGTGCCCGGAGTAATTGCGACCGTACATGTGCGTGAGTATATCGCCTGACCGGAGGATCTCCAAAAATAACGTAGACAGGGGCAAGGCGGGATCTGCTCCGCCAAGGTCTACCATGACCGGAATACCCGCAGACCGCCCGGCTTCCGCAGCCTTGTGATAGGGAGCCCATTCATGTCCCCTGAAGTGTGCAATCTTTACACCAATGATTTCCGGAAACTGCCGGGCTACCATTGCGGTCATTTTCGGGTCCATGTCGCTCTGATCCTGTTCGTTCGGAACTACCCCACTCATGCCTTCCCCCACAATGTTGATAAATGCCAACACCCGTGTTCGGGACCGATCGATGACCTGCTCCTTAAACGTGCGAAAATTTTTCCATCCTGCGCCGCCAGCATCGGCCACGGTCGTTACCCCCGCCCGGAAAGTAAATCCGTCCGGAGGCAGTGCCGAATAGCTGTTACTCAGGTAGCGGTGCGGCACCGTTCCATAAAAGTGGTGGCCATGAATGTCGATCAGACCCGGACTGACAATCATTCCAGACGCATCGATCGTTTTTTTCGCCGCGGTGGCATCGATCTTTTTTGCTACACGTATTATTTTTTTGTCTTTGATACCGATGTCCATCACTTCATCGCGCTGGTTTTTGGGATCGATTACGTGTCCATTTCTGATCAACAGGTCAAATTCCTGTGCGTGCAGCACCAACACGTTGCAGAAGAAAATCGCGATAAACAGCCTAAACTTTTTCATGGATTAGTCGAATATAAGGGTTCCGAAATAGTGCGGAAGGTGAAAATCGGGTCGGTGATTGACGACTTCGTTCCAGGTGAAGTAATGCGGATTACTGGTTTTACTCCCCGTTTTGTAAAAATTGGCTTTCCAGCGGACACCGGGTGCTGGCGTGCTGATGTTTCGGTATTGTTTGAGTAGTTTAAGGGGAAGTTTAAATTCGATGTACCAGGTCAGGGGCTCCTGGATTTCCGGATCGATCTTTCCTGACAGTGAATGAGCAATATCGATTTTTTCGATCTTTTTTGCATCCACAACTTCGTAAGTCTTTCTCGGAGCAGTTACATAATGAAACAGCGGCACGCCGGAGCAGTTAATTTCCAAATTAAAGTATTCCAATGGGGACCGACTATCCGGAGCAAAGAAAAACTCCACACAAGAATCCGTCGATACCGGTCCGTTTATCTCCTCTACCACGCAACGAACGTAGCGGTCTTCCACTTTAAAAATTCCATAAATATGCTGTTTATCGTAGCGCAATTTTACCTGGGTAGTCGGAGAAAAGGCTGGGTTTTCCCCCATATGCAGGGCAATTTCAGCCGCCGGCACTTCTTGCCAGACTTCTTTTTCCCAATTCGCATCAATGGGAATCGGTTTTTCGACAGATTTTACCAGGTATTCAGAAGGAGCGGGTCCGGAATGGGACATGGGTTTTTTTAGGTTGGGATTTTGAAATGTTGCAAAAGCCAGAATGAAAAGGAAGTATACAGGATTCATTGATTCATGAAATTAAGGAATAGAAGCTTTCAACACAAATTATTTTAATTCTCTGCGAACCTGTGCCACCTCGGTCGCAGATATACTGGAGGCATTGTTACCAAAGCTTTTTCGTACATAGGTTAGCACCCCAGCTACTTCTGCATCGCTCAGGAAGGAGTGAGCCGGCATGATGCCATTGTAGGCTACCCCGTTTACCTCGATTTGCCCCTCCAGGCCGTTCAGTAGTAAACCAATCAATTTACGCTTGCTTTCACCACGGTTTCCGGTTACCCATTCCGTTCCTGCCAGTGGAGGAAAACGGGTTCCATCACCTTTTCCATTTGCCTGGTGGCAGGTCGCACAATAAATGTTATAGGTCTGTGCGCCGGTTTCCAGCAACCCTTTTTCAAGATTATCCAATTCCTCGTCAGGGTCCTTGATATTGGTTCTGGTATTTTTCCGCGTTTCCAACTTTGCCAGCGCCTCGTCTCCAAACGCTGATTTATCCCCTTTGTAGAAGATCCTCCAGACTTTTCCCTGTACGCTTTCGGTCACATACAGCGAGCCGTCGGGGCCCATGGAAATCCCCATAGGGCGGGCAGCTGCATCCCCGGTGTTGACGATCGTGTCCAATTGAGCGAATCCGTCTGCAAATACTTCCCAGGGGCCGGATGGTTTACCGTCTGCAAAGGGAACAAACCCTACGAAATATCCGCCTTGAGGATACGGTCCCCGGATGGTACTGCCGTGAAAGGCGATAAAAGCTCCGTTTTTATACCTCTCGGGAAATTGATCGCCCTGGTAAAAGTACAGGTCATTTGGTGCGAAATGTCCAGGGAAACCCAATAGGGGCGCTTCCACGGCATCCGCTCCCGTGTCTTTTTCTTTGTCACCGCCGTATTCGGGATTCAGCAATTTTTTTTCGCGCATGTGATCGTAGTAGTAGTACGGCCAACCGCCATCGGTACCGTCCTCCACCTTGAAAAACTCCTCGGAGGGAAGCAGGGCGGACTCCCATCGGGAATACATCTCCGGCCAGGTTCGGTGTAGGTTGTCCCTTCCGTGCTGAACGACATACAGACTGTTTTCTTCCTTGTTCCAGTCCATGGCCACTACACTTCGGATCCCTGTGGCATACCGGTATCCATCCTGTTGGGTTTGGTTGAGTTTGTTTGCGTCGAACCGCCAGATTCCACCGTGCCATTCCAGCTGCGGGCAGGGGTCCATACCCGGTGCTCCGGGTCGACGGTTAAACTCCTGGCAGACATCTCCAGGTGAGCCAAACGGGACGTACATATTACCTTCTCCGTCAAAAGCGATGGGTTTGGCGATGTGTTCGTAGCCATACTCGGCATTTTTATAGTCGTCTTTCATTATTAATTCTACCTCTCCTTCCGGCACCAATTTTTCCGGGTCCAACCGGGTCCGGTACACCTCACCTGCCGTACTGAAGTAAAGGTAGCCGTTGTAAATTTCCATGCCCGTTCCGTAATTTCCTGTATCTGGGTAGTCCCCAAAGGTCTCTATCAGGTCGGCTTTCCCGTTGGCATCGGTGTCCCGCAAGGCAACGATACCTTGCCCTTGCTCGTTGGGAACCCGAAGTTTCACGTAGATGTCGCCATTGTCGTTTACCGTAAGGTGGCGGGCCCGGCCGATGCTATCCACAACCACTACGGCTTCAAAGCCATCGGGAAGGAATAATCCGCCATTATCCGGATCGGCCTCGGGAAGGCTGTTGCCAGGCTGGCAGGCACTGTTGAGAAGAAATAGCGTCCATAGGAGTACCCATGGACTTGAAAGCGTTTTGAAATTCACTGTTCGTTTCATTGTAATCCAATCAAATGAGGTACGATTGATCATGTTTTGGTGTGACATTCGAAAATCACACGGTTAGGCTGCTTGAGCAGTGGGCTGATTCCCCCGCCTTCGAGGCTTTCTTCCCGCTGGGGTACTCCCTTTACGTATACTTTCCTATCTTTTTCACTGGCGATTCTCCTACTGAATACGACCGGGCTTTGTTCTGGGTGATGGTGCTTTTAAGGCAGTAAGTTAAGTGGAATTCATAAAATACACATAAAATAAATGTGCAATACCAAAAAAAATTACGTAAGTGGAGAAAGCTTGACAGAAATGGCGAGTGGCCCGCAAGGAATGCAAATGCCTCTTATGGCAAAAACCAGATCCAGCCTGCCCGCTTCACTTTTTCTCGAAAATGGCCATCAAGCCACGTGCGTCAACGAGAGCAAATATTCTTTGATATCCTTCAAGTAATGCATGATGTGCACATTGGCAGGTATTTCCAAGTCTTGACCAATAATCTGGTATCCGGAAACCAGGATTTCTGCCTCGCTAAACCGCTTGGATAAGTAATCCAGGTAGTCCTGCACCTGCGGACCGGAAGGGGAAGTAGTAATCACGGTCACGAGGTAATCCGGTTTGTGTGCGGCATAGACGCTGTTCAGGTCTTCTCTGGGAGTATTTTGTCCCAGATAGATGACCTTATGGCCACTTGATTTTAGAAGGTAACAAGAAAAAAGCAGGGAGATTTCGTGAAGTTCACCCTCGGGTAGAAAAAGAAGAAATTTCTTACCACCCCCCGTGTACAGTTGTCCGTCAATGGCAACGATTAGTTTTTGCCTCACCAGGTTGCTAATGAAATGCTCCTGCCCAGGATGGATACTACCGGTCTGCCACAACACACCAATTTTTGACAGAAAGGGATAAATAATATTCAACATCGACATTTCGAACCCTATTTTCAAAATGTTCGTCGATATTATTTTTTCAAATCGGTCTTCGTCCAGCTCTACCATGGCGATAATCAGCGAGTGAATTTGATCATCGTAGGCAAAAGACCGATCGGTAAGCTTTAGGACTTCCGCCTTCATGTCCTCAACATTCATTTTCGCAATCTTGCTAATCTTGAAGCCATTGTCATTCAACAGCGCCACATTTAGAATAAGCTTTAAATCCTCGTCGTCGTAAAACCGAATGTTTGTCTCTGTACGTTTGGGTTTGAGAAGGTTGTACCGTTGCTCCCATATGCGCAATGTATGGGCCTTGATCCCGGACAACTGTTCCAGATCCTTTATGGAGTAATTACTCATTTCGATTTTTCTTTAAAGTATTTAAAAGGAACGATAAATAATCCAAAAGCTACCGACCCATCCCGTTCCCGGGTAGAATGGTGTGCCTGGTGAGCCTTAAAAATTCCTGCCAAATACCCTTTTTTAGGTTTTTTGAAGAATTTCATCCTTCGGTGAATCAATACGTCGTGTAAAAAAAAATAGCTCATTCCATACAAACTGATACCAATCCCCATCCAAAAACGGTAATCGAGGGCCTCTACTCCCAAAAAAATCAGGACAACTGCGATGCTCCCAAAGAGCAGAGAAAAAAGATCATTCCACTCAAAATAGCCCTTGGTGTGTACGTGATGGGTCCGATGGATTTTCCACAACGGACCGTGCATCAGGTACTTGTGGATGAACCAGCCGGAAAACTCCATCGATAAAAACCCAGCAGTTATGTAAAGCAATGCGTAAATCATCATTCAGGTAACTTTAATGGGATTAAAATGTTTTTTTAATCAAAGAATAATTGCCAAAACGAAAAAAAACAGGAGTAAATTAATGAACACGAAGAAGTTCAGTTTATTGTCTCTGGGAAAGGTTAATTTTCGATACAGCATCTGGATCACAAAGGCAATAAAAAACCAACTCAAATAGTTCGACAAAGGGATGCCTCCTGTTTCCCATTGCCAAAAATCCAGCTTGATGGCCACGGGCTCCATGCTCAAGTCCATTGCCACCATCAATACAGCGCCGGCAAGGGCTGCTAAAATATCGTTTTCCAGGATTCGGTACCAAACCCCGCCAGTCACATAAACCATTAGAAACCAATTCACCCCAATCATCACTGGGACACCCAGGATTTTTGGACCAAGCACCGGTCCGTAGTGATACTCTCCAAAAATGAGGCCGGTGTTGACACCGACAATCTCGGTCACCATGCCGATTGCAAAAGCACTGAAAGCAAAAACCAGAAAATGCCGATTGAATCCCGTATGAAAGACCAGCAACAGCCCTGTCACCAGCACCAGGTGCAGGGGAGTGACCAACTGAAAGAAGGGGCGGCTTGCCTCCCAGTAGAGTCCGGCGATGCCTACCAGATGCAAAATCAGCACAACGCCTTTGGCGATGGTCACCTTATGATTCTTTATCAACTCCGCTGCACTTGGCGGTTTGCTCCCGGTCATCGATGTCATTTTCGGTACAGTTTTGGTACGATCTTTTACTAAAGATTTTTTTTATATTTTTGTTTCGTTTACCAAACGGCTATACTCAAACGGAACGTACCCGGCAAATCTAATAAAAATCAGTTAAACCCATGATACTATATACCATCACCATTAATATTGACAGTGAGCGGGAAGCCGAATTTGTGGAATGGATGAAGTACGAATACCTGCCACGAGTGATGCAGACCGGATTATTTTTTGAAAAACGTTTTTTCAGGCTTTTGCAGGAGGACAATGGAGACGGCGTGAATTTTTCCGCCCAATTTTTTGCAGAAAGTATGGAGGAGTTGGAGTTTTACCAGCAAAGATACAGTGGCGTGATAGGGGAGGCCCTGAAAGAGAAGTTTGGAAGCCAGTATGTATCCTTTCGATCGGTATTGGAATCGGTGGATTAACGGCCATTGGCTCAAGAGCCAGTTCGTAGCAAAAGCGTTCCTTTTCGTTTGATGATCAACAACCCAAAGAAATCATTTATCAGCGATTTGCATCTGTTTTCGGCAAATTGCGCCCGCGAAGGGCTGTCGTACAACAGTGTCATGCGAAGCATGGCTTTTACATAGGCTTCTTCCTGTCCCAGTTTTCGAAGCCAATGGCGTAAGCAATCCGACCAGTCTTCCTGGTATTTCTCGAAATGGCTCTTTCCGTCAAACAATAGCTCTAACTGATTGGATCCATAGCGGAAACGATAGATCCCCGCAAGTTGTCTGTAAATGACCTGCAGGTACATTGCTGGAAATTTGGGCTGTTGAAGAATCTGCAGATAGGTATCGTCCTGCAATTGGAGTGGATTGAAGAGACGGGTGAAGGATACTTTTACCTCCTCTACCATGAGCACCATCATCTCCGCTTCCATGGCCGCCTGGGCTTGTTGGAGGATGTAATTTTTATCTAACGGAAACAGCTTTTTGGCCATAATTTACCTTTCAAGACGCAAGTTAAATAAAACGAATGAATTTTGTAAATCAAAGGCACAATAGCTACTGCCTCCGACGCATTAAAATGTACAAAAAGGGAGGACGACGCAACGAAAGTACGTCGTCCTCCCAATGCATTCGCTATCTGGCTGAGGCACTGTTGATGGTTTGACCGAAAAACACGGCATTTAGGAAAAGCTTGTTGGTACCAAACCAGAAAGCCCTGAAATTCGGATTATCCACAAACCCGATGATTCGCCCCTGACCTTTGGAGGAGACCTGTATCACGCCTTTTTTCTTTATCAATTCCAGGTTTTCAGGGTGCACGTACCCGTTTGCCAGGGGATTTTCGGTATATACCAAGGGATTCGCATACGGATTTTCCGAGAGTTTCAGAAACTGGTTACCCGATTTAAAAACACGAAGATCCTCAGAAGGGTACCCGTATCCTATTGGATGTGTGGTATCCAGTTTGGCGTTAAAAATAGCTCCCCCGGTAACTTTGGCTCCACGCTCGTTTATCAAATCTGCGTAGGGCTTTTGGTCGGCGCCTGTTGCCTTCTCGGGCGTTTCAAAAGAAAAGTCCGCCAATTCATTGGCGGCCAGCCAATTCAGGGCAGTACCTCGGGCGATCAGTGTTCCTCCATTTTCCAGCCATGTCTTTAGCTTGCTAAGGCCTGCTTTCCCGACCCTCGAATAGTTCCCGGTTGGCAGGATGAGTACGTTGTATCGATTTAAGTCCGCTCCGGATAGGTCGCCGGCAGACATCAAGGTGATGGGTATCTCCATGCGCTGATCAAACAGATGCCAGATTTCCCCAGCATCTGCACTGCCGATTCCTTCGTCGATGAGAAGCGCGATGTTGGGCTGCTTGAGTACATCTATACTCGGCGAGCCAAGATTAATGCCAGAAGTATACCCTGTGGATAATGCATGAATGTTGATTGCGTTCGTTGACGCTACCTGCCTCAAATCCTCATATAGGGCCTCATCCGTGGCATTGGAATTGCCTTTTTCGATCAGGATGGTGCCGCGGTTGAATAGTTTTCCAAGTTGGTTCTGAAAAGCTTTGTGGGCCACACGCACCTGGTATCCTTTTTCCATCAATTGGTACACGGCTCTGGGGGCATAGTACCCCTGCCATTCGATGGCATAGCTGTAAGCCCCTGCCGCTCCGAGTACCTTTCCCGGTCGGAAGGCCAACCCCTTACTGACATCTTCTACCTTTGCAAGATTCAGGATCCGGCTGCTAAGCGCCATGTAATCCAAATTAAAAGCCATGGGCATGTTCCAGGTAGATACGTCGTAGAAAAGGCTGTCCTGAAACTCCGTTCGGGTTTCAAACATGGATTTAATCAGTTTGTATTGAGGCTGGTCCAATGGCACGATGAAAGAGCTCCCGGAAGAAAAAGGCACTCTATTCAGGCTTACGTCTTCTTCCAGGCTATACAACTGTATGTCGTGCTGGAGCAGGATATCGGCAAGGTGGTAGGATCGGGCATAATCTTCAGTTGCTCCAAAAATGTAGGCTTTGTCATCATCTTCAGCATAGGCTGCCTTGGATTCTTTGTAAAAATCCACCATGTATTGATTGAGTTCTACCCGCATGTCCCGTGCAGCCTCAAAAGAAGAAAGGGCAGTTGTAAATTGGTTGCGTATGGTAAATGGAAAGCTGATTTTTCCGAAAACATTTTCCTGAAGGTGTCCCCGGGATGAGGCTTGTTCAAATAAAATGCCAACGGCTCCCTGTATATCGGGGTAAGTGGATCCTTTTCCATAATAGTAATCGTCAAAGCTCTCTCGTGTGTAATACAATGATCCAATCTCATCCAGCAACCGGGCGTGGTACCCGGCGATTTTTTCGGTTAGCTCAAAATTCTTTTTGGGGGTAAGCGGGTTGTTTCGGCTTGGAATGCCTGGTTGAAAGAAAAAGGTATTGTCGGTTCCCATCTCATGAAAATCGAGCACAATATTGGGAAGCCAGGCCTGAATCTGGCTGATTCTTCCTCTTGATTCCGGGTGCTGTACCGGTAGCCAATCCCGGTTTAAATCAAACCAATAATGGTTGGTTCGACCCCTGGGCCAGGCTTCGTTCAATTCCCGGTTTGCCGGATCGCCGTTTGGATGATAACTTTTGTGACTGTTGACCCAGGAAGCAAATCGGTTGATACCGTCCGGATTGATGGCTGGATCAATCAGAAGGACGATATTTTCCAGGTCTTTTTCGATTTCTTTGGCTGCGGCGAAATGATAGGCAGACAATAAAGAGGCGTTCACTCCAGAGGGTTCGTTTCCATGCACCGAGTGACCCATGTACATGACAACGGGCATTTGATTGGGCTTGGCGCTGCCGTTTCGCAATCCAGCCCGGCTTGATTTTATCTCCTCTATCTTGCCGATATTTTCAGGAGAGGAGACGATCAGCATCAGCAAGGGCCGCTTCTCGTAGCTGCGCCCGTATTCGACGAGCGTTGCCCGGGGCGAACTGGCGGCAATCGCCTGGTAATACTGAACGACCTGGGAGTGGTTTGCATGCCATTCTCCTACTTCGAAACCCAAAATAGAAGAGGGTTCAGGGATACCGGGATTATAGCTGAATGTATCCGGCAGGTAGTAGTCCAGATTTACTTCCTCCTGAGCCCAACCGATGGAAAAAGACAGAACTACGAGGATGCTTGACAAAAAGATTTTCATGGCAGTGTAATTTGTTCGGAGTAACGGAAGAAATCCGATGAAAATAATGGAATTAATTAATAACGAGAAGAACTTCTATCATTTCTTTTCAAAAAGGTCGGTCAACGCCAGGTGGAGGTCACCAAAGTTAAATTGGAATCCGGTTCCTTCCATTTTTTCGGAGCTGACCCGATTTCCACCCAACACCATTTGTGCCATCTCCCCCAGCGCCAGTTTTAAAGCGAAACCGGGTACACCCATGTTCAAAAAGGGTTTCCCGCTTAGTTTGGCTGCTTTTCGGATAAGTACACGGTTAGTCACTGGCACCGGGCCAACGGCATTGTACAATCCCGAAATCCCCTGATTTTCCAGGGCATGCACAAACATCCGGGAGACATCTTCCAGGTGGATCCAACTCATGTATTGGTTTCCCGAACCCAGTGGAGCGGTCACGGGAGGCTTAAGCAGTTCCGCGAGTGCCCCACCGTCTTTGGCCAAAACAATCCCTACCCGCAGCAGTACCGTTCGGATTTTCAAATCCTGTATTCTTTCGGAAGCGGCTTCCCACTTTCGTACCACTTCAGCCAGGAAGTCATTGCCTGGTGGATCTCCCTCAAAGACCAGTTTGTCTCCTGTATTAAATCCATAATAGCCTATGGCGCTGGAACTTATAAACGCCTTGGGTTTGTCCCGGACCTTTTGAAGTTCCTGGTAAAGTAAGGTGCTGCCGTCCACTCGGCTGTCCAGTATTTCTTTTTTCCGACGAACGGTCCAGCGTTTGTCAGCCACCCCAGCGCCGGCCAGGTGAATGATGCCATCTGCCCAATAAAGGGCCTCCTGGTCAAGCATCCCTTTTTCCGGATCCCAAAAAAAAGACGTTTGGGCCTTGTTTTTGGGGCTTCGGCTTAGCCAGGCTACTTCCTTTCCTTCGTCCTGTAGCAGTTTTGTGATGGACTTGCCAATTAAACCGGACCCGCCGGTAATCAATACGTGTTGCATCATTTTTTCATCTGTAATTCAGCCTATCTGAAAGCACCTTCTATCAAAAAGCATTCCAGCCGCGTACTTGCATCGAATACCTTTCGACTTCCCTTTATCAAACAGGCCACCGTTTACCGGAAGCCGGTGCCTGGTTTCGGGTGCCAACCATCCCATGTAAACATTTCTGGGCGAATAGCTGCTTCGAATATAATTAAATTCTTTTTCTATATTTGTGCCACTGGGTAATGGGGTTCTGTCCGAACCGGCGACCTTACCAAAAAGGTTTCCCGTTTTACACCGCTGTTCGTTCCAGCAAATGACTCCTGCTTACCTGTCTGGGCTGATCCCCGATGGGCGTCGGAAATGTCCAGGATTTACCGATTGTTTTTTATGTTGAAGAGGAACATCCCCCTGCTGGCGCTCAAGAAATTTCTTTTTCGGGAATTGCTACCCAGTCTGCAGTTCACCGGGCGTTGGTTGCTATTAGCAGCTGGGGTAGGCTTGCTCGTGGGGACGGCTTCTGCTTTTTTTCTCGAATCGTTGGATTGGGTTACTCGGTATCGGGAAACACACCGCTGGATCATTGGTCTTCTGCCGCTTGGTGGGTTTTTTATTGGTTGGATGTATCACAAATACGGGGCAGCTGTTGTCAAAGGAAATAATCAATTGCTGGAGGAGTTTTACAATCCGCTTCGGGTCATTCCCCTACGGATGGCGCCGTTGGTGCTAGCCGGCACCCTTTTGACCCATTTTTTTGGAGGTTCAGCCGGTCGGGAAGGTACCGCTGTGCAAATGGGCGGCGCCATAGCCGATCAATTCACGAAACGATTCAAACTCCCGGTATCCGATAGGAAAATCATCCTGACGGTTGGTGTAGCGGCAGGGTTTTCTTCCGTTTTTGGCACTCCTTTGGCAGGGGCAATCTTTGCTCTGGAATGGTTGGTGATAGGTAGACTAAGGTACGAGTCGATTGTGCCGGCTTTTTTTGCTGCCTATCTGGCGCATTATGCCTGTAGCGGTTTGTGGGAAGTTCACCATACTGCGTATTTCATACCCACGGTCCCCGAGGCGGATGTACGGTCATTTTTATGGGTGATTCCGGCCGGAATCTGTTTTGGATTGGCGGGCAGACTGTTTGCCAAGGTTACCCATTTTTGGACTCGGTTGTTTTCCAACCACATCGCTTACCCCCCACTTCGTCCAGCCATCGGTGGATTGGTAATTGCGCTTTTGGTTTACCTGATGGGTACCACCAAGTACATAGGTTTGGGGATCCCTACCATCGTGGATGCTTTTTCCGAAAGTTTGCCTTCCTACGATTTTTTGGTAAAACTGATGAAGACGGCCATCACCCTCGGCTCTGGATTCAAGGGAGGGGAGGTAACCCCCTTGTTTTACATCGGTGCTACCTTGGGGAATGCCCTATCGATGGCTATTCCGCTGCCAGTAGCGTTACTGGCTGGAATGGGGTTTGTCGGTGTCTTTTCCGGAGCCACCAATACGCCCCTGGCCTGTACGTTAATGGGCATAGAATTGTTTGGTGCCGAATCGGGCTTGTTCATCGGGCTAACCTGCGTAATTGCCTACTTGTTCAGTGGTCATTCGAGCATCTATCGCGCACAGGTAATTGGTAGTCCGAAGCAGCAGCGGTCCGCTCGCCATAAAGGAAAACGAGTGGGATGATTATAAGCCAATGTTTTCAGACTAAAATTGGGTTTCCCGGTGATCTTTCCCCTGTTTAGGAAATTTTTATAAAAAAACTGTGCTGTTGGCACAACAAAACCACAAGTTAATTCGTCTTCAACTTAACTTAATTTCTGGAAAAGAATATGAAGACTATTACAGCCATGCGTAAAGCAATTGGGGTATTTCAATCGTACGGCATCCCGCTTACCGGTAAAAAGAAAGCTGCCAATTTCTACAACGACCTTCGGATGGATAAAATTTTTGTATCCGGATTGATCTTTGAGTTGGAATACGAATTGAAAAAGGAATTGGAGGACGAAAAGATCGCCCGGATTCAAACACCTTCTGAACTAATCAATTCCCTCTTGCAAGCCTCCTAGGGGTAAGAACTGCCGTACAGGTTGAATGCTGCGCATTGATTTTTTTTGCGATTAGCTAAACCGCCGATGGCGTTGACTGGCTTTTTAGTGCGGCGAGTGCCCGGAGCCGTTCTTTTTTACCTGTATTGTAAGGAACCGTTTCCAACCAAGCGGAGGGCCCGGCTTCAAATGCTGTTCGTGTCAATTTTTTTTCTTTTCTGACGAATCGTTTGTGTTTGGTAGATTTTTGTTTTCGGAGCAATCGATGCTTCGCTCCGCTTAGGATATGTCCCCGCGATGAGCCAAAACTACCAATGATTTCCGGGGAAAATTTGTGTCAGCTGACAGAATTTCGAAAGACTTACAATCAATAATCGTGGCGTCCTGTTTGATTCCAGAGGGAATTTTCTTTTATTTATAGCCATGCTAGTTTTACTTAATCAATCAAATAAACCCAAATAATGACACAAAGAAGGGACTTTATCAAAAAATCAATTTTCGGTGCAGGTGGCTTGACCATAGGTGCCATGGGATTCAACGCCAAATCCTACGCTGCCATCATGGGAGCGAACGAGCGGCTGCGCATTGCGGTATGTGGGGTAAACGGCCGGGGTAAAACCCATATTCGGGAATTTTCGGAACACAAAGACTCCGAGATCGTATACCTGGTAGACCCGGACAGTCATGTGTTGAACGAACGTTTGCAGAGTCTTCGGGACGGTTCTACGCCGAGTAACCGGGCCAAAGGAGAAAAGGATGTGCGCCGGGTGCTAGACAGTAAAGAGATAGATGCAATCAGTGTGGCTACCCCCAATAACTGGCATTCGCTGATGGTCGTGTGGGCCGCACAGGCCGGTAAGCATTGCTACGTAGAAAAGCCCGCCAGTCACGATGTAAAGGAAGGCCGGATCGCCCTGGCAGCCGCACAGAAATACGGCATTGTGGTGCAGCATGGAACCCAACGCCGTAGCAGCGATAACTGGGCCAAACAAATTGGCGAAATAAAATCGGGAAAATACGGAAAGATGAAAGTGTCCCACGGCTTCGCGTGTAAACCCAGAGCCGGAATTGGGTACAAGCCGGTTACCAATCCACCGGAACACCTCGACTGGAATTTATGGAAAGGACCTTCGGTGATTGACGGCTACCACGAAAACCTGGTGCATTACAACTGGCATTGGTTTTGGCAAGTTGGTAACGGTGAATTAAACAATCAGGGAACCCATCAACTGGACGTGGCTTATTGGGCATTGGACGATGAGGTGGCCAACACGCATCCCAAGCGCGTCATGGCGTTGGGGGGTCGTTTCAAATGGGACGATCAAGGTGAAACGCCGAATACCATGTTTGCCCTGGCTGAATTTGCAAACGGGCAATACGTTTTTTTCAATGTCAGAAACGTGGACCACGAAGGCTACCAGCGAGAGGTAACGAATCGGTTTTATTTTGAGGACGGTGGACGATTGATGGAAGGAGGAGACTATACCTCCCATCAGGGAAGTCAGCCCAGAAACATCGATGCCAAACCCGTAAAAATCACCCCGGGAGGTGCTTTTGGAAGTTTTGTGGCAGCCTGCAAAGCGAATGACCCCATGATGGCTAACGGAAACATGTACGATGCACACTACAGTTGTACCATGGGCCATTTGATGAATATATCGTATCGATTGGGCGAAAAGGTACCGTTCAATGCAAAAGCGGGTCGTTTTGGTGACAACCAGTTGGCATTTGAAGAATTCATGAAAATCCATGAAATAGCCAGAGACGGAATGGGTGTGCCGGTGGATCAGGCGGACTATATCGTTGGCCCCTGGTTGGAATTCGACGGAGAGGCGGAGCATTTCGTCGGCGAAAAGTCGGTGGAGGCCAACCGCCTGCTGTACGATCCGCGGAGGGCTGAGTTTGACCTTCCCTCACCGGATGCTGTCTAAGAACAAGCCTGGTTTTCCGGTTCGGAAAAAGGGAATGCGATAATCTGGGAGTCGTTAGTCCGGCTCAGCGGCTCCATCAAGATAAAAACAGTTTTCGTGCTTTTGCATTCCGATTTTGGGATAGTATCCGGTAGCTTTTGGTGCCGACAGAAGGATAAGCTTTGCCAGGGGATAGGCAGCACTGGTCCGTTGGACCAATGTTTTTCCTATCCCCTGGTTTTGGTAGTTCCGATGCACAGCCAAATCCGATAAATACGTACAGAAAGCCTTATCTGTAATGGAACGGGCCAGACCCACCAGCTGTCCTTCTGCCCGGGCGGTTAGAATCAGGTTGGCCTCTCGAAGCATGACTTCCAATCTCTGTAAATCGGAGATTGGTCTCCGTTCGCCCAGGGTGGACGCAATGAGTAATTCCTTAAACTCCGAAACGGATAAATCGTTTTCCTGCTGATAGATAATCGGTTGCACCTTCTTTGATTGACGTTAGATGATTTGTTTTACCTATCAAAGGTAAACATAATTTTATTTTTAATTTTTCGAGAAAAACCAATATCTTGCATCTAGCGAATGGCAAATCCAACATCCATAACCAAAACCTACAAACCATGAAGAGCAGAAGAAATTTTTTACAAAAACTGACCCTATCTGCGGTGTCCCTGCCGCTTATTCCGCGATTGGAAACCAACACATTTTTTGGGTTGGGGAATGAAAAAAGACAGGATACGGTATTGCGTGTGGCCATCATGGGACTTGGGGGCTATGGTACGAGGGTGGCTGAGGCGATGCGGGATAGTAAAAAGGCAAAGCTGGTGGGGGTGATAAGTGGTACTCCCTCCAAAATCACTGCCTGGCAAAACAAATACAACATACCGGCAAAAAACTGCTACAACTACGAAAATTTCGATGCCATCAAGGACAACCCGGACATTGATGCGGTGTATATCATCACACCCAACTCCCTGCATCATCCACAGACCTTACGGGTGGCTGCTGCGGGAAAACACGTGATTTGCGAGAAACCTATGGCCCTCAATGCCCGGGAGGGCAGGGAGATGGTTGCCGCCTGCAAAAAGGCAGGTGTGCACCTGCTGGTAGGATACCGCATGCACTTTGAGGCGAATACGCTGGAGGTCATTCGGATGCGGGAAGCAGGAGCATTCGGTGCCATCAAATTTTTTCAGGGTCTGAGCGGTTTCAAAATCGGAGATCCTACCCAATGGCGACTGAACAAAGAGCTTGCAGGTGGTGGGGCAATGATGGATATTGGCATATACTCCGTGAATGGAGCCCGGTACATGGTGGGCAAAGAACCGATCTGGGTGACAGCCCAGGAGACCAAGACCGATCCGGTTAAATTCAAAGAGGGCGTTGACGAAACCATTTTGTTTCAGTTCGGATTTCCCGAGGGCATCGTGGCTTCCTGTCTGTCCACGTACAGTATGGGCAATCTGGACCGGTTTTTTCTGAACGGCACCCAGGGTTTTGCTGAAATGCAGCCTTCCACAGGCTATGGTCCGATCAAGGGGAAAACTCACAAAGGTCCCCTGGACAATCCGCACATCACCCATCAAACGGTCCAAATGGACCGTATGGCGGAGATCATTTTGGAAGGAAAACGTGCCGAGGTACCCGTTGATGGAGAGGAAGGCCTCAAAGACCTGATCATCATTGATACCATCTACAAGGCCGTAGCTTCCGGGAAAAAAGAGCCCATCGATCTCGGCTAATCCAATGCTTTCCTCCTGTTTTTAGCTCTTTTTTCCCAAAAATGAACAACCCGTAGGCTCGCGGATGGGCCGAAACGAAACTTTTCCCCTTAGTCAATCGGCGTCAGCCGGATGGTTCGCAGATCAAGTAACGGGCCTTTTTCATCCGGATTGGCAGACCGAAACGTAAGTCGCTGGTATCCCTTTTCCAGGCGGAGGGTACCGAGTGCGCGTTTGTTTAAAGGTTTCCCAAGATCCCGATCGCTCTACCCGGCCGCGCAATTGTTGTCCCGCAACGGAGAGTAGGTATTCTTTTCCGGCTTCCTCGTCGGAGACCGACCAGTCCAACCAGACTTGATAGATGGCCGTTTCGGGCACCTCTAATTCCCAGGTCACCTGGTCCTTTTCGGTAAACCACCCGAAAGCATTCCATTCCGGCATGTATTGAATGTCGGGGCCGCTTCCTTTTCCTTTTTCTGCGGTTAGCCGCAGACGACCGCTTGGGTCTGCCCGCACCAGACCGGGCTGATTGATGGTATCCAGCATGCTTTCGCGGGTGGCTTTCACGTATTGAGCCACGGTTCCTATGGGGGCCACCCATATTTCATTGGCCGGATCGTTGACGTACCTTGCCAGCTTTTCCAAAAATTCAAGGCGAGTCGTTTGAGAGCCGGAAGTTCCCGTTTCGTGGCCTGCCAGAATCAGCCAGTGGCCGTTTGCTGAACTTTGCTCAATCATTGGGAGCAGGGATTCAAAATCGGTGTCGTCCATTTGTACGCCCGGTAATTGGGCCAGGTCAGCATACCAGGGATCGGCCGCTGCCTCGTCCAGCCATCCCCGTCCTGCCAGAAATTTTTCAGAAATCAGCGGTACCAAACTCTGGGTATGTATACCTCTACCGACAAACTTCTGTCCGCAGGGATAGGCATATACTGCGGGCACTACCCCCAGTCGCTCATAGACAGCCTGGTTAGCTTGCATCAATTCCATTTCCATTCGGTCCAGGGTATAGTCCTCGAGGGCCCGGTCCCTGGACCATGTAAAGTTGCCGCTGCAAGGATGCACGTACGAGTGATTGGCCATTTCGTGCCCCTGTTCCACCGCCATCCTCCAACCGACCAAATCGGAGGAAAGGGCCTCCGGAAGGACGAAAAAGGTCGCTTTTATATCGTACTTGTTCAATAAGGGGATGCCTGTTTTTGGGTTACTTGCCCTGGCATCGTCAAAGCTCAGGCTTAGCGCCATTTTTTTCCCTCCCGGCCAGGGGAAGGGCATGTCCTGTGCCCGGGCATTCGGGAGGACGAGCGCAAAGGAAAACAAGTAGGCGAGCAAAATTTTCGTTGACTGGTGCATTTTTTCATTGGGTTTATGGGTTAAAAATAACATATTTTTCTATCAAACCCTTGCTTCGTGTCCGCAAAGCCCGATTGGATTTTTTTCGCCGCGGAGGATTCCATTACTTTATCAACAGAATAGCTGAGGAAGTCAGAGAATTGGTTTAATTTTGGGAGCATAAAATCGAATCCAACGTGTATAAGTACTTTATCAAGCCCTTTTTATTTCTTAAAGACCCTGAGGCCGCACATCAGTTTACCTTTTCCTGGATCAAAAGGTTTTTTAACCTGCCAGTGCTTCAATCCCTCATTAAATCTGGCTTTGCGTACGAGCACCCTGTTTTGGAGCGAACGGTTTTTGGCTTGACGTTTAGTAATCCCATAGGGCTGGCAGCAGGCTTTGACAAAGATGCCAGTTTGATAGACGAGATGTCCTTGTTGGGATTTGGTTTTATCGAAATCGGGACCCTGACACCGCGTCCACAAGCGGGGAATCCAAAACCGCGGTTATTTCGCCTTCCCAAAGACCAGGCATTAATCAATCGAATGGGCTTCAATAACGGGGGCGTTACCGCAGCCGTGGAGCGGTTGAAAAAAAGAAAGACCCGGGTTCTGATTGGAGGGAACATTGGTAAAAATAAGGACACTCCAAACGAAGAGGCACTGAATGATTATTTGTACTGTCTACACGCCTTGCACCCATATGTAGACTATTTTGTGGTAAATGTGAGTTCACCGAACACCCCTGACCTTCGGAGGCTGCAAGACAAGGAACCCCTCGAAAAACTATTGACGGCGATAAAAAAAGCCATGGAGCGCTATCCGAAGACTCGACCGGTACTTTTAAAAATTGCTCCCGACCTGACAGACGGTCAATTGGACGATATCATTGCGATCGTTACCGGCACAGGCATTGACGGGGTGGTTGCCACGAATACCACCATCGACCGGCAGGGTCTGAAAACCTCTGAAGAAGAAGTAGAGAAAATGGGCGCCGGTGGATTGAGCGGAAAAGTGCTTTCCGATAGAAGCACAGAGGTGATACGTTACCTGACCAGCAAATCCGGTAATGCCTTTCCGGTTATCGGCGTGGGTGGAATTTTTTCAGATCGGGACGTACAGGAAAAGCTCGAAGCAGGGGCCAGTCTGGTGCAAGTGTACTCGGGCATGATTTATGAGGGGCCTGCGTTGGTCAAGCGTTTGAAAAAGGGGCTCGCAAAAAGGCTATCCCGGTAGCAGGTCTTTTTTATTTCTTTCGCATGCATTAACTTACAATCCGATTGTGGAGGAAAGGAATCACCATGGCTGCAAATACGTACAAGAAAAATACTTTTAAGAAGAAAGCTGCGCCCGCAGGCGGCAGCCGAAAAACCAGCCGTTCATTCAATTGGGCCCTGTTTAAAGACAAGCGCTGGAGCCTATCTTTTGGGATTTTTTTGATGATGTTTGCGGTATTCATGTTCTTCGCATTTTTGAGTTACCTGTTCGCTGGTCAAGCCGACCAAAGTCTCGTAAGCGAGTCAGGGATTCCTTTACGTACAAAAGCTGGAGAAACACAAAACCTTCTTGGCTACAGCGGTGCAGTGATGGCCCATTACATGATTTTTCGTTGGTTTGGACTGGCTGCCTTACTTTTTCCTCCCTTTTTGTTCATTTGGGGATACCGTCTATCGTTTAAATCAACCTTATTGTCCCTAAGCCGATATGCCGCATTTTCCCTCTTTTTCCTGGTCTGGCTGGGTCTACTGCTCGGTTACCTGGTGCATCTGATCGACGGGTTTCATTACCTGGGCTTTCTCAGCGGAGGGATTGGCTTCGAGTTGGCGGTTCTGGCAGATGAGCTCCTGGGGTGGGGGACCGTTATCCTAATATTCGGGTCATTGTTGATATTTGTGGTCGTTTTTTTCAATGTGGAACAAATAAACTTGTTTGGCAGCGTCGAAAAATCGGATCCTTCCGAGCGAGAGGATCCTTTGAATCTGTCGGGCAAGGAGCAGGAGGAGGTTTTGGATACGGAAATGGATGAAGCGTTTGAGGACCTTACTGAAGACGTCGACCCACAAAACAGTTGGAAGCTTTCAGAAAATGACGTCCCCGGAAACCAGAAAAACACTACAGAGGAGCCGAGCTTTAACGTAGAAGACCGGACCCAGTTCTCTGAAAGCAGTGAAGCTGAAACGCCCGATAATTTTTTTGTGGAACAGCAATCCGTCGAGGAAAAGACTGCCGACCAGGTCGTCAATTCCGACCCCTATGACCCAACGTTGGATTTACCTAGCTATAGATTTCCCACACTGGACCTACTGAACGAATACGATCAGCAAAAAGTCACCGTAAGCCGGCAGGAACTGGAGGAAAATAAAAATAAAATTGTAGAAACCCTGGTCAATTTTAAAATAGGAATTCAGGAAATCAAGGCAACCATTGGACCCACGGTCACGCTCTACGAAATCATCCCGGATCCGGGGGTTAAAATTAGTAAGATTAAAAACCTTGAAGACGACATCGCGTTGAGTCTCGCCGCCCTGGGAATGCGGATTATCGCCCCCATACCCGGTAAGGGCACCATCGGAATTGAGGTTCCGAATAAAAACCGGGAATTGGTTGCTGCCCGGTCGGTGTTGGGGACGGAAAAATTCATGAAAAGCGACAAAGAGCTTCCGGTGGCACTAGGCAAAACCATATCCAACGAGGTGTTTGTGGTAGATTTGGCAAAAATGCCCCATTTACTCATGGCCGGAGCTACCGGACAAGGGAAATCCGTTGGGTTAAACATGATACTCGCTTCGCTGATTTATAAAAAGCACCCTTCCCAGCTAAAGCTGATTTTGGTAGATCCCAAAAAGGTAGAGCTCACCTTATTTAATAAAATCGAAAGGCATTTTCTTGCCAAGCTTCCCAATGCGGAAGAAGCCATCATCACCGATACCAAGAAGGTGATTTATACGCTGAACTCCCTGTGCATCGAAATGGATAACCGGTACGATTTATTGAAAGATGCCGGGTGTAGGAATTTGAAAGAATACAATACCAAATTTGTTGGCAGAAAGTTGAATCCGGAAAAAGGGCACCAGTTTATGCCGTATATTGTACTGGTAATCGATGAATTGGCGGATTTGATGATGACTGCCGGTAAAGAGATTGAGGGGCCGATTGCCAGGCTGGCCCAACTGGCCCGTGCCATCGGGATTCACCTGGTGTTGGCTACTCAGCGGCCATCCGTCAACGTAATCACGGGAATCATCAAAGCCAATTTTCCGGCCCGTTTGTCCTTTCGGGTGACAAGTAAAATCGATAGCCGAACGATTCTGGATGCCGGAGGTGCCGAACAGCTAATCGGTATGGGGGACATGTTGCTGTCCATGGGATCGGATGTTATCCGGTTGCAATGTGCCTTCCTGGACACACCGGAAGTAGATTCCATTTGTGAATGGATAGGAGAGCAAAGAGGATATCCGGATGCCTACCTGCTTCCCGAATTTGTCGGGGAGGAAGGCGATGGGGGCATGGGTGAGGTAGACCTCTCCGAGCGGGATCCCTTGTTTGACGATGCAGCACGGTTGATTGTATTGCATCAGCAGGGGAGTACTTCACTGATTCAGAGAAAGTTAAAGCTGGGATATAACCGTGCTGGTCGAATAATCGACCAGCTGGAGGCGGCTGGTGTAGTGGGTGCATTCGAGGGAAGTAAAGCGCGAGAGGTGTTGATTCAGGACGAAAGTAGTTTGGAACAATTATTGAGCAGTCTTTAAAACAGTTAGATAGTGTAAAATGAAAAGCATAAAAACGATCGCTTTAAGCCTTGCTTTCCTTTGGTGTTTCCAGGTAGTACTGGCCCAGAACGACCCACAAGCAGTAGAAATACTAGCAGAGGTAAGTGAGAATTACCAAAAACTAAATGGGTTTTCCGCTTCTTTTGAATACACCTATTCCACCGAAGACGAGGGTTTGATCCAGACCAATACCGGTGCGGTCACTGTCAAAGGGGAAAAATACCGGCTTACACTTAATGACCAGGAAATTTTTAACGATGGCAATACGGTATGGACGCTCATAAAGTCGAGCAAGTACAAGGAAGTGACCATCAATGATGTAGAGGATGACTCTGAAGAATTGACTCCTTCCAATATCTATTCAATCTATAAGAAGGGGTACCGGGCCAGTTTGCAGGGGAGTGATCAGATAGATGGAAAGGCGGTACACGAGATTCTCCTAACCTCAGAAAAGGAGAAGGCCCAATTTGAATCCATTACTCTCTTTATAAATAAAGCAAGGCCGGAATTGTTGGCCTGGGAAATACAGGACGATATAGGAGGGAAATTTACGTACAGGTTTAAGGACGTAGATAGCTCCGTACAAATTATGGACGACTATTTTGTGTTTGATACCCAGGAAAATCCTGATGTGGAGGTAATTGATTTACGATAGTTAGTAAATCCGCAAGTGGTAGAGCGCATATTTTTTCTATTTTTGTGCCATGACTTCATCGGACATTTTTGCGGAAATTCAAAAAAAGAAATCTTTTCTCTGTGTGGGTTTGGACCCCGTCATGGAAAAAATCCCCCGGCAGCTGCTGCGCGAGGAAGATCCTGTTTTCAGCTTTAATAAAGCGATCATTGACGCGACCATAGATCAGGCAGTGGCCTATAAACCCAATCTGGCGTTTTATGAGGCATTGGGCCCTGGGGGCTGGGAAACCTTGCAAAAAACCCTCGATTACCTTCCCTCGGAGGTGTTTACCATAGCAGACGCCAAAAGAGGGGACATCGGAAATACCTCTACCCTGTATGCGAAGGCATTTTTTGAACAAATGGATTTCGACGCCCTCACCGTTGCACCGTACATGGGCGAAGACAGCGTGCGTCCCTTTCTCGGGTTCGACGGAAAATGGGTGGTGATACTGGCTCTGACCTCTAATCAGGGCAGTCAGGATTTTCAGATGATAGAAGACCCCAATGGGATGCCCCTGTATGCCGCTGTATTGGAAAAAAGCAGGGAATGGGGAACTACCCAAAATACGATGTACGTGGTAGGAGCCACGAGGGGTTCCCATATCCAGTCGGTTCGGGAGATTGTTCCCGACCATTTTCTGCTAGTGCCTGGCGTGGGTGCCCAGGGAGGGAGCTTAGAAGAGGTAGCTAAGTTTGGAATGAACTCCCAATGTGGCCTGCTTGTCAATTCCTCCCGGGGGATTTTGTATGCCTCCTCGGGTACGGACTTTGCGCTGGCGGCCAAAAAAGAGGCGCAATCCCTCCAGATTGCTATGGAAGAGCTGCTATCCAAGTACTTAGCTTGAAAATTCCTCCAAGATTTCGACCGAAAAAATAGTTTATTTCGTATCTTCATCAGGAAAACGACTTTCTTTTTCTCTATGATTCGGTTTCAGGAGGATTTTCTTCATATGGTATGGAAATACCAGTATTTTGATAAAAGAGGACTGGATACTTCCGACGGACTACCCTTGCTCGTTCAAAAGATCGGATTTCACAACCAACACGAAGGCCCCGATTTCAAAGAGTCAGAGGTCAGGATTGGAGGAATCATGTACTACGGGCACGTCGAAATCCACCTCCGTTCCTCCGATTGGAAATCCCACCAGCATCACAAAGACCCTGCATACAATAGCGTGATCCTACACGTGGTGTGGGACCACGACGAGGTAGCAACCCGTGCGGACGGCATACCCATTCCAACCCTTTCTCTACGGGGTAAAATTCCCCTGGACGTGATCAAAAACTACGAGAAATTATGGTATTCTTCGCGGAAACTCCTGTGCACCGATTCCCTGTCCGAGGTACCCGGCATATTGAAGTTTTCCATGCTTGAAAAGGCACTGGTTGAGCGCTTGCATACCAAAAGTCAGCGGGTCACCCAATTGCTCGAAGAAAACGAACAGGACTGGGAGGAGACAGCCTATCAATGGTTGTTTCATTCGTTCGGCTTTAAGACCAACGCCCGTCCCATGCTACGGCTGGCCAAAAGCCTTCCCTACGCGTTAGTGAAAAAAAATGCGGGGGATCTGTTACAGGTAGAGGCCCTGATTTTTGGGCAGGGAGACATGATTAAACCCCGCTTGCCACTTCAGGAAGACTATGAGAAACAACTAGCCAGCGAGTATGCCTACTTGAAGCAGAAATACCGATTGAAAAGCGTCGTCTTTGGTTCGGAATGGAAATTTATGAAAGTGCGGCCCAGCAATTTCCCTTCGTTTCGGCTTTCTCAACTGGCGGCACTGCTGAGTAAACGTCCCAATCTGTTTTCCACAGTTTTGTATCAGTTGGAAGACCCCGCATTTTTTCGTGAGGCTTTTTCTCTTGAGGTTAGTGATTATTGGCGGCAGCACTATGATTTTGGTAAACCGATGAAAACCAAAACTACCGGAAAACTCAGCGAAAGCGTGCTCAACCTACTGGCCATAAACTTTGTGGTCCCCCTTTGGTATGCGTACGGGGTATACGCGGGCCTTGACCAATGGCAGGAAAAATGTTTTAATTTCCTTCAGCGCTTACCTGCTGAGAAAAACAGCCGGATTGGCCTGTTTTCTGAAGTGGGTTGGCCAGCATTTCAGGCTTTTGATAGCCAGGGAATGCTGGGATTGTATACAGATTATTGTTCGAAAAGGAGGTGCCTTTCTTGCAAAATTGGTCAGAATCTTCTCCGGGGCAATTTAAGGTGATCGTTGCACGGGCGAGTAATTTCCGTTAATTTTGCCTGTCAAAACGAAGTTTCATGGAAAAACCCATCATTATCTTCGGAGCCAAAGGTATCGCCCATCCAGCTCTGGAAATTTTCAATAGCCATGATCTGGTAGTATATGGTTTTTTGGAAGAGGATGAACGCCTCCAAAAAACGCAGATCAATAATGTAGCCGTACTTGGAGGACCGGAAGACGAGGGGTTTTTAAAGTTGATTGGCAAGAAATGTGAAGCCTTCGTTGCCATCGACGATGCCCCTTACCGGGCAGCTATCGTCAAGTTATTGAACGAAAGGCGGAAAGTGCAGCCCGTCAATGCCCTGCATCGGCTTTCCTATATTTCGACCGATGCGGCGATCGGACACGGTAATTTTATCAATGCAAAAGTGACCTTGGGGGCAGGCGCCAGCCTCGGGAGCCATTGCATCATCCACACAAATGCCTCCATTGAGCACACAGCTACGGTGGGGGATTTCGTACAAATTGGGGCCGGAGCGGTGGTAAACGCAGGAGCGAGCATCGGAGACGGTGCGTTTCTCGGTTCGGGAGTAATCGTTGTGTCCGGCGTTTCCATCGGTAAGAATGCCCGTATTGGCGCCGGTTCGGTGGTCATCTCCGATGTGGAGGCGAATCAAACCGTGTTTGGAAACCCAGCGCAAGTGATCGAAAAATAACAAAAAAGCAACGCAACTATAAAAAATAACACCCTGCTTGAAACAGGGCATTGGTTATGGACTATCGAATTTTACTGTATTATTGTTATGCCCCTATCGTGGATATGGAGGCGTACCGGGACGAACACCACCTGTTTTGTGTCGAAAACAACATCCGGGGTCGAATTATCGTGTCCTCGGAAGGATTGAATGGCACGGTATCTGGCCTGAAGGAAGATTGCGACAAGTACATGGACTATGTCAGGTCCGATCCGAGGTTTGCCGATACGGAATTTAAGGTGGACAAGCATCACGAGCATGCCTTTGCAAAAATTAACGTACGCGCAAAGGAGGAAATCGTGCATTCCGGATTGCGACACATCAACCCGAGAACAAAAACAGGCAAACACCTGGAACCTAACGAATTCAAAGCCTTGAAGGATGCAGAGGATGTGGTCATTCTCGACGTACGCTCGAATTACGAACACGAGTTGGGCCATTTCAAAAATGCCATTCGGCTGGATATTGATAACTTCCGGGATTTTCCGGAAAAGGTGAAAGAACTCGCCCATCTTAAATCCAAGAAAGTCCTAACGTACTGTACCGGAGGCATCAAATGTGAAAAAGCCTCTGCATTTTTATTGGAGCAGGGCTTTGAGGATGTGTACCAACTTCATGGCGGGATTATCAAATACGGAATGGAGGCAGGAGGCGAAGACTTCGAAGGCAAATGTTATGTCTTCGACAACCGACTCGCAGTAGATGTAAATACTGTAAACCCAAAAGTTATTTCCAACTGTTTCGTGTGCGGTACGGCTTCGGACCGAATGGTCAACTGCGCAAATCCGGAATGCAATGTGCACGTGCCCATCTGCCCATCTTGTGGTTGGGAACTGGAAGGCGCCTGTTCGGAATCCTGCAAAAATCACCCTAAAAAACGGCCGTACAACGGAACTGGCTATTACCAGAAAAATACGAATGGGTACAACCCCTACAAAGGCCTTTTTCAAAAGCCCAATGCGGAAAAAATAAAATCGGCCCTCTATGGTAAATCCCCTTCCTGAGTCGGAATTTATCCTCAATCCGGATGGGAGCGTTTATCACCTAAACCTGCTGCCCGGACAGGTAGCGGAGACAGTAATCGCAGTGGGGGACCCCGATCGTGTGGCAATGATTTCAAGGCATTTTGATTCGCTGGAAGTACAGGTACGAAAACGGGAATTTGTCACCCACACCGGTTCATACAAGGGAAAGCGCCTCAGCGTGATGAGCACGGGGATCGGAACCGACAATGTGGAGATTTTTATGACCGAGCTGGACGCGCTGTTCAACGTGGATTTCCAGACCCGACTACCTAAAGAGACGGCTACACGACTCAGGATCATTCGCCTGGGAACGTCTGGAAGCATGCTTGCCAGCCTTCCGGAAGACAGCCTATTGGCTTCCTCTTCCGGCCTTGGATTGGACACATTAATGACCTTTTACAACTTGCCTCAGCACTCGGAGGAAAGGTTTGTTGCCCAGCTAACAAAAGAGCGTTTGCAGCTGCCTTTTTTGCCGTATTGCGTGAAAGGTTCAAAGGAGTTGCTCGCGAGGTTTGCGGACTTACCACAAGGAATTACGGTGACCTGTCCGGGTTTTTATGGGCCGCAGGGCAGGCGGGTTCGGCTTGCTGCCGGAACACCGGATCTTTTAATTACCCTGAGCGGTATACGCGTGGAGATGGGTGCGGTTTCCAATTTTGAAATGGAAACGGCCGGCTATTATGCCATGGGACGTTTGCTCGGGCATGACATGCTAAGCCTCAACGCCATCGTGGCAAACAGAGTTACTAATCGCGTCTCCAAAAAACCAGAAGCCCTGATCGAAAAATTGATAGCCATACTTCTGGAAAAAATTTAGCAGCCGGCTAACGACCATCCCTGGATCTACGCCTCCGTTAGCGTACTGATAATTCTCCTTATGTAAAAAATACAGGCGGTACGCGCCGTGAAATTGCCTGTATAGACATTTATTTTTTAAACATAAAATATTCTAAATGAGTTGGTTTAGTAGCGTAGAGGATAGGCTATAGGTTGATTTTGATGGCGAATCCGCTACAATTGTCTCTTTCGGTCCTTTTTGGCGCTGGCCTATACACACGCGCAGAATAGCCTTTTAGCAGAGAAAACGAAACCAACATGAAACAGATCGTAGTAGTTGTGAGCATCATTCTTTTTACCCTGACCGGATCTTTTGCTCAGGAGGTTTTGGTGAGGGGTAAGGTACAGGACAAAGAAACCCGGAGTCCACTTGAATTTGCCAATTTAGCTTTATTGAATCCGGCGGATTCGTCCGTAGTTTTTGGAGGGATGTCGGATCTGGATGGGAGCTTTGAATTTAGAGGAGATCCATCAAATTACCTGCTTCGGGTGGGCTTTATCGGCTACGACGATTATTTTCAGGAAATTAGCCTGGCGGATAGAAAGACAGCGAATATAGGCGTCATCGCGTTATCTCCGGGCGCCACCAACCTCGATGAGGTTACGGTCGAGGGGGTAACTTCCATGTTTGAGACCGACATAGATAAGCGAAGATACGACGTAGAAAATAGTATTGTCGCAGAAGGGGCAACTGCCACCGAATTATTGGAAACTTTACCCTCCATACAGGTGGACGAAGAAGGGGGCATCAGCATGCGCGGAAGTGGTGAAGTACTCATTTACATCAATGGACGTCCCTCCAATTTGTCCGGAGACGATGCCGAATCAATTTTGGCCCAATTTCCTGCAAACAGTATTAAAAGTGTGGAATTAATCACCAATCCCTCCTCCAGGTACGATGCTGCAGGCGTGGGTGGAATCATTAACATTATTCTTAAAAAGAATCAACGCACCGGCTTCAATGGACAAGCAAACGTGGCGCTGGGAACACGTGACAAATACAACGCCGGTTTGAACCTGAATTATGGAGCAGAAAAGGTCAACTATTTTGTTTCCTATAGCTACCAGGATCGGAAAACATTTCGTGAGTCGGAAGCCTATCGAGTGAATTTTATTCCGGGGGTGAGTCCTATTCTTGATCAGTATGCTTACGGTGAGCGTTTCGACGCGACCCATCTGCTGCGGGGCGGTATGGATTACAGCTTGTCCGATGGGAAAACGCTGAGTTTTTATTTGCAGGGAAATTTCAGAGATCGAACGGCAGGTAACGAATTGGATCAGCGGAATCTCACTGAGGAGGAACGCTTGAGAAATCGGGTGATCCGTACCGAGGAAGATCAGCGAATCAGCACGAATGTGGAAACAGGTCTTAGTTACGATTACCAAATAGATACGGCTGGGCAGCGTCTTTTTGCTTCGTTGTCCTTTTCCAGGGACGACCGTACGCAGACAGAGTTTTTTCAGCAAGACTACTTCGATGGATCAAACGTTGAGGTACCCAATAATTTTCTGGCTCAAATCAACGATAGACCCCAAACCAGCGATTTATGGATTGCACAGGCAGATTATGAAAAGCCTTTTGATAACGGCGGTCGGTTTGAGGCTGGCATGAAGGGTACATTTAGCCAGTGGCGCAGGGTGCAGGAATTTAGTCAAGGTGATGCCTCTACTGGTTTTGATCCGGTACGGGTGGACTCGATCAGCGATGCGTTCGATTTCAAAGAGGACGTCTATGCCCTGTATGCCAGTTACCGAAATTCGGTCAATAAATTTGGCTACCAATTTGGACTCCGGGGTGAATACACCGAAACCATTAGCTACCAGGAAAGGAATGCCACTACCGTTGTGAATAATTACGGCAACCTCTTCCCCAGTTTGTATTTGAGTTACGACATGGGAAAAGAAGAATCGATTACCGCGAATTATAGCAGGAGGATTTCGCGGCCAAGCCTATGGTCTTTATCGCCCTTTTATCGGGTCAGAGACATGCAGAATTTCAGCATTGGAAACCCCTATTTGCAACCTGAACTTACCGACAGCTACGAGCTCGGGTACACGAACGGCTGGGAAAAGCTGTTGCTAAATGCAACGGTTTACCACCGGTATTCCACGAACGTATTGACACGGGTAATTCGGCTGACGGATGACAACGTTGCGATACAAACACGTGAAAACGCGAATTTTAGAAAGAGCACCGGGCTGGAAGTGATCAATCAGGTACAACCGCTCGACTGGTGGGACTTCACGCTTTCGGCTAACTTTTTCTATTCCGAGGTATTTGGAGAAAACATCGAAGAAGGGTTCTCTAACAGTAATTTTAGCTGGACCCTCAGTCTGCTGTCCAATATGGTAATTCCAGACTGGTTTTCTCTCCAGATTCAGGGCAATTATCGGGGCCCCATCGTTTTTCCTCAGGGTGAAATTGAGCCCCTCTGGGGAATCAACGCGGGTATACGTAAATCTGTCTTAAACGATAAGGGTACGATTAGCTTGAATGTGAGCGATATTTTCAATACCCGGGTTTTCAAAATCGATAACCGCGATTCCCGTTTTGTTCAGGATCGTTTGTATAACTGGGAAACCCAAATTGGCACCCTGTCGTTTACCTACCGATTTGGTGGCTTCAAAGACCGGAACAATGGCAGAGACGGAAATCGGGAATTTGACGGAGAGGACAGTGATTTTTAATGAGGATTGACGATTCGCCTAGGAGGAAGTGAATAGGGGTTAGTTGATACCTTCGCGTTCACTAAGCTCGAGCCAGCGCATTTCCAATGCTTCGACTTTCGAACCGACCGTTTCGATTTCCTGGGACCATTGGATCAATAGCTCGTGGTCTTCGGTACCCGCGCTGATCTTTTCCATCAGTTCTTTCTTTTGCTCGGCAAGCTGGTTTAATTCTGCTTCGATCGCCTCAAATTCCTTTTTTTCTTTGTAGCTGGCTTTCTGGGGAGTTGCCGTCGGTGGTTCGGGAGATTTGGCCGGTTTTTCCGCTATTTTTTTCCCCCCAGTTGTTTTGGGTTGCTTTTGACTTTCGCGGTAGTCGGAGTAGTTGCCCGGAAAATCGCTGATCTGGCCTTGACCTTCAAACACAAACAAGTGGTCGACCAACCGATCCATGAAGTAACGGTCGTGCGAAACGATGACCAGGCAGCCTGGAAAATTTTCCAGAAATTCCTCCAGCGTATTGAGCGTAACAATGTCCAGATCGTTGGTCGGTTCATCCAAAATCAGGAAATTTGGGTTTTTGACCAGCACCATAAGTAGCTGAAGTCTCCTGCGTTCCCCCCCACTTAATTTAGCGATCGGTGTGTGTTGTTGTTTGGGAGGGAAGCCAAATTGGTTGAGGAATTGGCTGATCGTGATGGTACTTCCACCGGCTACGGTCACCACTTCAGCCACGTCTTTGACACAATCGATGAGGCGTTTTTCTTCATCAAAACTATTTTCTTCCTGCTTGTAGTAGCCAAAAACCGTCGTTTGCCCAATAGCGACGGTACCTTTGTCGGGGTCGGAGCCACCGGTAAGCAGGTTTAGAAAGGTTGTTTTTCCAACACCATTGGGGCCAATGATGCCGATTTTGTCCCCTTTTTTGAACACATAGCTGAAATCTTCGATTAGCTTTACGTTCCCATAGGATTTGTGGACGTTTTCCAATTCGACGATTTTTTTGCCCAATCTGGTGGCAGTCACTTCCAGACTAATGTCTCGCTCTTCGTCCGCACGAAATGCTTTCTCCCTGGTCACTTCAAATGCGTCGATACGGTATTTGGCCTTGGTGCCTCTGGCTTTGGGTTGTCTGCGGATCCAATCCAATTCTTTTTTGTACAGGCTTTTGGCTTTTTCCTGTTCTGTAGCCTGATTGGCTTTTCTTTCGGCCTTCTTTTCCAGGAAGTAGGCATAATTGCCGGCATACCGGTAGATGGTGCCTTGTTCCAGTTCCAATAGTTGATTGGTGACTCGGTCTAAAAAGTACCGGTCGTGAGTAACCATAAGCAAGGAAAGGTTGGACTTGGATAGGTATTCTTCCAACCATTCGATGGTTTCCAGGTCCAGGTGGTTGGTTGGCTCATCCAATAGTAGTAGGTCGGGGAAATTTAAGATGGCTTTGGCGAGAGCTACCCGTTTTCGCTGTCCTCCGCTCAGCGCTGAGAACGGGAATGTCGGTATCGTGCAGACCGAGTTTACCCAATACTTCATTGATTTGGTATTCAAAATCCCAGGCTTGCAGCCGATCCATTTTCTCGAGTACTGGCTGGAGGCGACCCTGCGAATCGTTTTCCGCCTGCAACAATACCTGTTGGTATTCCTCAATTACCTGTATGATTTCATTGTCGGGGTCGTCAAATACCGTCTGATAGATGGTTTTATCGCCCGCGAAAACCGGGTTTTGGTGGACATAGGCGATTTTAGCTTCCTGGTTTATCACCACCTGCCCCTCGTCAGGAATTTCTTCCCCCATAATAATTTTCATCAGGGTGGATTTTCCAGCTCCGTTTATTCCAACGAGGGCGGTTTTTTGGCCCCGCTCCAAGCCAAAGGAAATCCGGGAAAAAAGCACCCGTTCTCCAAAAGACTTACTTAAATTTTCTACTGAGAGGTAATTCATGGTGTAATATTACAATCGTATTTCCGATATTTCAATCTTTGGTAGTCGGATGTACCGTGGGATGCCGGCAGCTACTTTTGTATCTTGAGAGTAGCCAAAAGCCGATCGAAGCCGGAGCAGAGGTTTCTTGTTTTGGAGGCAGCCTAGCGGGATTGGAAAGAAGGTAGGCCCGGATTTCTGGCAGATTCCGGGGAATGGAATTAATTTATTTTAAAAATTCATTGACCGCATTGATTAACGACCGGATACTTTGCTTAAAGTGGTCCAGCGACTCGTCTAGAAAAGGTTGGGCATTCCCTTTTTTACCCCGGTATTTCTCCTCGAATGTGGCTTTTTTTTCGTTGAGTTCCTTTTCGAGTTTTTCTTTTTTCCCGTGCAATTCCGAGATTTTTTTCTCGATTTCTTCACTAAGCTCACCGGTAGCTTTGGCTCCCTTTTCGATAAGAACATCTATTTTACTCCCGATTTCCTGGAGCATTTTTTCAATTTCGTCAAATCCTGTGCTTTTCTTTTCCATGGCAAATCCTGATTAACCTTAAAAGTAGGTAAAATTTAGTACAAATCTGTAGAAAAATCATCCTTGTAAATCAAAAAGCGGCATCGCTAAAAAAAAAGCCCCAATTCGTTTTGGGGCATACAAAGGTTAAACTAACCGGCCAATTTGATAAAATACTTGTTCAGAATTGGCCCGTATATTTTGGAAAATGTCCGGTAACACCATTTCCTGAATTCTTCCAGCTCCGCTGGAACAAGAAGATTCAGTCCCTTTCGCAACTCTTTTTCAAAGAGTTTTTTGTCAAAACTTACCTTTAATAAAATGGTTTTAACATATTCCATCATGGTTCATGTTAGTTTAAGTTAGGTTTGTTAAAAAGATTGATTTAAATAGTTTATACGGTTTAAAATTTGATTTGTTACGTATAAAATATCCTTGTTTATTTGTAGTTATAAAATAAGGACCTCAAGCATTTTCTATGTCTTTAACGAATTTTCGTTTTCATTTCGTATTTATCTCGCTCCTTTTTTCGCTTCAGGCCTGGGCTCAGGATGTCGAACGTCGAATTGGGGGAAAGTGAAGTGGCATTGAACGAGACCTTTACCATAAAAGTAACCGTTTCCGGCGAAAAAATCCGCTCGTACGATCAGCTGCCTGAAATTACGGGATTTCAGAAACAGGGTGTATCGCAAAGCTCATCCATGAACATTGTCAATGGGCAAATGAGTAGCACCAATAGCGTCATTCAATATTACAAGCCACTGAGGAAAGGCCAATTCACCTTGCCCGCATTTACGCTTTCGGTAAACGGGCAGCAGGTTTCCTCGCCCGGAAAGTCCATAACAGTGGTGGATGCCCGGGCCAGCAGCAGGAATAACCGAGCCCTTGACCCATTTGATGACCTCTTTGGAAGAGGAAACTCAGAGGAGCCCGAATACGTCGAGGTTGAGGACGATGCGTTTTTCTCCCTTTCGGTGGACAAGGAAGAGGTATACGTGGGAGAAGGCTTCAACGTAAGCCTGGCCTTCTACATGTCCGAGAGCAACCAGGCACCTTTTAACTTTCACGAACCAGGAAAGCAACTCGAACGCATTATCAATGAGATCAAACCGGGAAATGCCTGGGAAGAAAACTTCAATATCACCAGTATTCAGCCCGAAAGGGTTGAGTTTGGAGGAAAAAGATGGACCAAATACAAGGTGTACGAAGCAAGTTTTTTTCCATTTAATGCGGGTTCCGTGGAATTCCCTTCGGTTGGCTGGGAAATGATCAAATACCGAATCGCAAAAAACCCGAGCTTTTTTGGGAGTAACCGCCTGCAGGATTTCAAGACCTTCTATTCGCAACCGAGGTCCATCCGGGTGATGCCATTGCCTGCCCATCCGTTGAAAAACGAGGTAAGCGTGGGCGTCTACCGCCTGAGGGAAAGCTTTGATCAAAAGGAAGCCCGAACTGGAGAAGGATTTACCTATGACTTTACCATCACGGGTGAAGGCAATATCAGTTCCATTCGCCCACCTCGGATAAAGCGAAGTCAAAAGCTCAATACGTTCGACCCGAACGAGCAGGTACAGATCAACAGGGGTCGGGGCAAGGTCACCGGAATGAAGGAGTTCAGTTATTTTATGACAATCAACGAGCAGCAGGACTTGGCACTTGAAGACCATTTTGAGTGGATTTATTTCGATCCCGAACGGGCACTTTACGATACGCTGAAGCCTCAGGCGGTGGTTTTGGTTAGCGGTGACAGCAAAATTAACCAAGCTATCTCTTCTTCCCGCTTGGGAGGCTTGTATGACTTGATAGAAGTAGAAGACAATAAACTTTTAAACCAGGGATATAAATATTATTTTTCCGCATTCATAAACGGCCTACTTATAGTGGCAGTCGTTTTCCTGGGGTTTTTGATGCTTAAGAAGAAATAATTCATGCGTAACACATTTGGTAATGTTTTCACTATCACCACCTTTGGTGAATCTCACGGAAAAGGGCTTGGAGTGATTGTCGATGGCTGTCCGGCTGGAGTAACCATCGACGAGAGATTTATTGCTCAGGAGCTTCAGCGAAGGAAGCCCGGACAATCCAAAATCACTACTCAGCGAAAGGAGGAAGACGCATTTGAAATACTTTCGGGCGTGTTTGAAGGCAAGAGTACCGGTACGCCCATCGCCATTGTCATTTACAATACCGATCAGAAAAGCAAGGATTATTCCCATATCGCAGATAAATTCAGGCCTTCGCACGCCGATTTTACCTACCACGAAAAATTTGGTGTGCGGGATTACCGCGGCGGGGGCAGAAGCAGCGCCCGGGAAACCGCGGCAAGGGTTGCCGGAGGAGCCATTGCAAAGTTGCTTCTCAGCCAATACGGGGTCTCCATTCATGCCTATGTGAGTCAGGCTGGACATATAAGGCTGGAAAAGCACTATAGCGAATTGGATTTTAGCCGTACGGAAGGTACGATTGTTCGTTGTCCGGATGCCGATGCCGCCGAACAGATGATTGCTCTGATCGATGAAACCAGAAAAAACCGGGATACCATTGGTGGCGTGGTCAGCTGCGTGGCGCAGGGGGTGCCCATTGGCTTGGGAGAGCCGGTGTTTGACAGGCTTCATGCGGCCCTTGGGCATGCCATGCTCAGCATCAATGCTGTAAAAGGCTTCGAGTACGGAAGTGGCTTTGAAGGGGTGAAAATGAAAGGTTCCGAACACAACGATGCATTTTACCGGGAAGGCGACAAGATAAAAACAAGGACCAATCATTCCGGAGGCATTCAGGGAGGAATATCCAACGGAGAGGATATCTATTTTCGCGTGGCTTTCAAGCCGGTAGCGACCATCATGCAGGACCAGGAAAGTGTCGATACTCGGGGAGATTCGGCAATCGTGTCCGGAAAAGGCAGGCACGATCCCTGTGTGGTGCCCCGAGCTGTTCCGATCGTGGAATCCATGTGCGCACTGGTATTAGCCGATTACCTGCTATTAAATCGCTCAAGCAAAATTTAACCATACAACCACTAACCATCCATGAAAAAAAAAATACCGCTTCACACCCAGATCATTATCGGTTTGGTCTTGGGACTTATCGTCGGTTTAGGAATAGTAAAGTTTGGGATTGCTCCTGATTTTGCGATCAATTACATCAAGCCCGTTGGTACGATCTTTATTACTGGGCTAAAAATGATCGCCGTTCCACTTGTACTTGCCTCCCTGATCGTGGGGGTATCCAACTTGGGAGACATTACCAAGCTTAGCAGAATAGGTGGAAAAACCATTCTGACGTATATTTTTACCACCGCACTTTCAGTTTCGATGGGCTTGTTATTCGTGAATATTTTTAACCCTGGAAAAAGCCTTCCGGTGGAAACTCGGGATAACCTCATGAACCTGTACACGGAGGCGGCCGGTACCAAATCACTGCAGGCAGCAGAACTCAAACAGCAAAGCCCTCTGCAGCCCTTGGTGGACATGGTTCCGGAAAACGTATTTCAGGCAGCCGCCGACAATGCCAGTATGTTACAGATCGTATTTTTTGCCATAATTGTCGGGATCGCGCTCATCAAGATTCCCAAGAGCAAGGCAGAACCGGTAATCGCTTTTTTTGATGGATTGAATGACGTAATCATCCAAATCGTGGGATTTATCATGATCCTTGCTCCCTACGGTGTGTTTGCGCTGATGGCCTCCCTTATTGTAGAAATTACCGGGGATAATCCCGATTCCGCCCTGGAATTGTTGTTGGCCTTGCTGAAGTATAGCCTCGTCGTGTTGGGCGGACTGTTTTTCATGGTACTGGTGGTGTATCCACTGATCCTAAAATCGTTTACCAAGGTGACTTATCTGGAATTCTTCAGGGCTATACGACCTGCACAGCTGCTGGCATTTACTACGAGCTCCAGTTCGGCTACGCTTCCGGTGACCATGAAGCAAGTAGAAGAAGAGATCGGTGTTTCGGAGGAGGTAAGCAGTTTTGTCCTACCCCTTGGAGCTACCATCAATATGGATGGAACGAGTCTCTATCAAGGTGTGGCAGCGGTGTTTATCGCCCAAGCACTTGGCATGGACTTGAGCTTCACCCAGCAACTGCTGATCGTCATGACTGCAACGCTCGCATCCATCGGCACAGCCGGCGTACCGGGCGCAGGAATCATTATGTTGATCATTGTTCTGGAATCGATCGGTGTTCCGGCGGCCGGGATCGCCTTGATTTTAGCACCTGACCGGATACTAGATATGTTCCGGACCATTGTAAACGTGACGGGGGATGCCATGGTCTGTACAGTAGTGGCGTCTACCGAAGGCGAGCTGCCAGATGGATTGATTCGGAAATCAAACCCCCTGACGGTTTCTTAAGCCCCGATCCAGGTAAGGAATTTTCCGGATTTCGAACCATCGGAACCTTCCCGGCGTTTTACAACAACAAATCAAGGATGTAAAAAAATAAACCATAAGTTGCGATGCTAGAAGCAAAGAAAAAGCCCGTTCACCTGTACCTGGAGGCGAATCCAAATCCCAACTCCCTGAAATTCGTTGTAAATTTCATGCTGGTGGACGATGGTGTAAGTTTCGATTTCCCGGATGAGCGGCAGGCAGAAAACTCCCCCCTGGCCAAGGCATTGTTCAATTTTGCTGCGGTGGAAAGGGTATTTATTGCGGCCAATTTTGTGACCGTAACCAAAAAAAGTGACGTTACCTGGGAGAGCATTCAAGATCATATCCGAGATCAAATCAGGAGTTACCTGGAAGCGGGCAAACCCGCGGTAAATGTGCAGATTGAATCCGATCCCCTTTTTGATGAAAACGACAGCGAAACCGTCAAGAAAATCAAAGGTATTTTGGATGAATACATTCGCCCCGCAGTGGAGCAGGACGGAGGCGCGATTGTGTTTCACAGTTTTCAGGAAGGGGTAGTAAAAGTCTTGTTGCAGGGCGCCTGCTCTGGCTGTCCATCCAGTACGGTCACCTTGAAGGCTGGTATAGAAAACTTGCTGAAAGGGATGCTACCAGAAGTCAAAGCGGTGGAGGCAGAAGGAATATAAGCGCCCTTTTTGATACAAATGGTCCTGTGGAAATGGATAGGGGGAATTGCCGGTCTTTTGGCAATCCTTATCCGGTGGCTTTTAGGAAGTTTTCCTGAAGTGACCGAAGTCTGGTATGCAAAGGGTCTTTTTCCCATCATTCGTGGAGTCTTCGATCGTACAACGCTGTACGTACCCTTTCCAGTCCTTTACTTGTTGTTGGCCGGCATCTTTCTGCTTTTTTTTTACCTTCTGCGTGTCAGAAGGAAGAAAACTACCTCAATAATTCCAGGTGTTTTTCGCGGCACAATAAATTTTTCCGGCTGGATCATATTCTTTTTTCTTTTTCTCTGGGGATTTAATTACCACCGGATACCTCTATATAGTCAGTTATCGCTGACTCCAGAACCAATGAGCCTTGCCTCAACCCTGGAAGAAATGAAGTTGACCGAGACCGACTTACGCAAATTCCGGTCGGAACTTGCCGGAAAACCGGCGCAGCTATTTTATTCGGGAAATTTCCGGAAATGGGAAAAAAGATTGAGAGAAGAGATGAAGGCTATTCTTACCGAATTAGACTATTCCATGCCGGGTGATCCCAGTGTTAAGCCATTGTACCCCGAGGGCTTCATGCGAAGAATGGGAATTTTTGGAATTTACTTTCCCTTTACCGGAGAGGGCTACCTCGATCCCTCGCTTCATCCCATAGAAAAAGTGTTTACACTTGCCCATGAATTGGCCCATGGTTTTGGTATTACTGACGAGGGCGAAGCCAATTTTGTAGCCTGGTTGGTGTGTTCCTCGAGTTCGGACCCCTTCCTGAGGTATGCGGGTGAGTTGAAATTGCTCCGCTATCAGTTAAATGATTTGTACCGAATGGACCGGGAGGCCTACGAGCAGTTCGTTGAAACCATTGCAACCGAAATCCGTGCGGATATTCGGGAGATTCAGCAAGACAATCTACGGGTTCAACCCTATTTCAGGGAACTGAGTCGAAAATCCAACGACCTCTATCTGAAAACCCAGGGAGTAAAAGCAGGGGTAAAAAGCTATGCCGAGCTCCCGATGTTGGCAAGGGCATGGCGAACACGCCGGGAAGAATAGGACTCAAATCCAGGTAGCCTCGCCGCCAGGCGGTTCCGGAAGATCCCGCTCTCCGTTGGCCTTCCATGGCAGTACCGGTTTGTTTTACGCGGGACAACCAAACGGAAGAAAGCCGAATTCATGTACAACTCAAACGAGTTCCAGGCGCTGCCTTTCGACCAAAGAAGTCAATCCAGCCGCCGCAAATTCGAGAAATACCGCAGGAGGGGTTAGGTGTTGTGTCCATTGGGAAAAGACAGCGTAAAACTTGATCCGGCACCTTCCTCGCTGACCACTTCGATAGTACCGCCTAGTTTTTCCGCATTTTGGAAGCATAGATGTAAACCCATCCCGGTTCCTTTTTCGTTTTCTGTCCCATAGGTGGATTTGATATCCTGTTCAAAAATCTTGTCCAACCGCTCCCGGGAAATACCAATACCGTTGTCCCGGATCGTTACGGTAATCCATTCGGTGCTGCTATCTACCTCCAGCGATACCTGTCCTCCCGAAGGGGTAAATTTTATGGCATTTTGGACGAGATTTCTCAAAATCAACAACAAGCGATCCGTTTCAATTTTGACGAGCGGGTTTTTCTTAAAATTGATGAGTAAAGAAATTGACTTCTGTTTTGCGATTACTTTTAGGATCTCGAGGGTGTCTTCAAAAAGCTCCTGCAAGTAGATTTCTTTTACCCGGGTAGATTTGTTTTTCAATTCGAAGGATGACCAATCCAGGATGTTTTCCATCATATTGTAGGTTCTGGTGGTGATTTTTAGCAATTCCTCATGAATAAACTTCATTTCATCCGGAGGCAAATCGCCCTTATTGATCAGCTCGAGTGTTTGCATGATGGATTGCAGGGGATTTTTCAGGTCATGAGAGATAATGGTGATGATTTTATCTTTCTGGGAACTGGTTTTTGCCAGGCTACGGTTTATGCGAGTCAGCTCTTTTGTTTTTTCTTTGACTTTATTTTTCTGGGACTTGTAAAACTCCTTTAGAGTGGCTACCATGAATCCGATACCTGTCAGGCAGGCCGGGTAGGTAATGGCATGGTCCAGAAAAACCACCTGTTTGTTGGGATACATTTCGGGAATAAGGTCTTCACGAAAGACGCCGACATAGTACAAGAGAAGAAAACTAGCAGCATTGATCAAACTCCAGATAAGGTATCCACGAACCGAAGAAATCGTCAAAAGGATGAGATGGAAAAGCAAAAATATGTAGAACGTCGGCCCGTCTATGCCATCGTTGTAGAAAAAGTTGATGGTCAAAACCGGGTAGGTAAATATTCCAAATAAATAATAGGCATACTTGAACTGGTTTTGCCAACGCAGCCAGTAGAAGCAGATGGCAAGTCCAACGATTACAAAAAGAACCAATCCAATCAGTATCCAACTACCGAAAATCGCATTGTAAATCAACATCGCCAGCATAAAGCTGAAGACGATGACCAGCGTAGAGTTGAAGATTTTTTTCTCCATGACTGGAGTGTTTTCCCAGAGAAAAAAGTGGGTAACCTGTGTTTTTATTTTGTTCCAGAAGCTCAAAATACTTTTTTTGATTTAAGGTGTGTTCGTCAAATCTGAGTCAAACACCTGAGTAAATTGAAAAGTGTTCCCGTTGAAAAGACCCTTATCGCTTAATTTTAGGGCCGGAATCACCAATAAGGCCATAAAGCTCAAGGTCATAAAGGGTGATTGCAGCGTAGACCCCATCTTTTTAGCCATTTTATCCAGTGTGGTGTAGTGCTGTGCCACGACAAATGCGTCGTCCGAACTCATGAGTCCTGCGACCTGTAGCGGTAGGACGTTTTCCAGCTCCCCGTCCACCGCAGCTAGCCCTCCTTGGTTGGCAACGATGAGATTGACCGCCCTGGCCATGTCTTCGTCGCTGACTCCGACCACCAGGATATTGTGCGAGTCATGGGCCACGGAAGAAGCAATGGCTCCGCGAAGGAACCCGAACCCATTGATAAGTGCTACCTGGGGGGGAGCGGTTGTTTCGTAGCGGTTGATCACGGCGATTTTTAAGCAATCAATATCCGTGCTGGCGATCACTTTTCCCTCCCTGGCAGGCACGGTCAGTAGCAGTTCCTGCGTGATCAATTGCCGGTCCATCGCCTGTATGACCCGAGCCGGCCCTCCTTTGTGCGTCAACGCAAAGGCGTCGCCGGTAAGGGTCTGTGCGGCGAAGGTCGTTACAGGCAGGCAATTCGTATGGGCAAGAATCGATCGCCCTGCTTTTGCTACCAATTTTCCATTGATGTAGGTTTCGAGAACCCTGAAATCGCGGAGGTCTTCCACCACGATGAAGTCGGCCGGATCGCTCTCGCGGAGGAGTCCCACCGGCAGGTCATAGTGCAGTACCGGATTGAGGCAAGCAGCCCGGAGCACGTCAAAGAGATCTTTCCCCCGGGAAATCGCCCGTGCTGCCAGTTGATTGATATGTCCTTCCAGTAAGCTATCGGGGTGTTTATCGTCGGAGCAAAAGAATACATGGTCCGGAGATTCGTCCAGAAGGTCGATGAGTGCATCAAAATTTTTCGCGGCGCTACCTTCTCGGATAGCTACCTTCATCCCGTTGCGGATTCGGTCTCTTCCCTCCTCCAGGTGGATGCATTCGTGGTCGGTAGTGATCCCTGCAGCAGCGTATTGGGCTGCTTCCTTTCCTCGAAGTCCCGGCGCGTGTCCATCCACCGGCTTGCCGTACTTTTTAGCGACCTCGATTTTGCTCACTACTTCTGGATCGTTTGCCAGGACACCCGGCCAATTCATCATTTCAGCAAGGTAATGCACGGTTCCATCGACAAACAGTTGCTCGATCTGTGCTGCGGTAATCCGGGCCCCGGCCGTTTCAAACGGTGTGGCGGGTACGCAAGAGGGGGCGCCAAAGAAAAATTTAAAATCTGATTTACGTCCATTCTCCACCATAAATTTGATTCCCTCCATTCCGGAAACATTGGCGATTTCGTGCGGGTCGGATACGGTAGCCACCGTCCCGTGCAAAACAGCCAATCGGGCAAAACTGGAGGGAATTAGCAGCGAAGACTCGATATGTACGTGGGCGTCCACAAAACCCGGGAGTAAATAGCGCATAGGAGCGGAAGGTAGCGGATCAACAGACTGAATGCTGCCCTGATTTACCTCTATTTTTGCAGGAAAAATTCTTCTGTTGATGATATCCACGAATTGTCCCCTAACGCTGTAAGCTGCTTCCATTCCCGGAATAAAAGTTATGAATCGTCAAGAATTGTTGGTTTGTTCGCCTGGTTGGAATAAAAAACCAATTCAAATAAGGCCTGCTGCCAAGAATAGTCATAAATATACTATATTTGCAGCTGAAAAGGAAAGCAGGCACCATTCATTTTTCGTTAATGAAAAAAATTATCATTGCCATTGATGGTTATTCCGGTTGTGGGAAGAGTACCACAGCAAAGGCAGTAGCCAAAGAGTTGGGTTATATGTACCTGGATTCTGGCGCCATGTACCGGGCAGTGACGCTACATTTTTTAAAGAACGGCATCAATCCAGAGATTTCCGCTGAAGTGGAGAATGGTCTGAGTAAAATGGATATTGCTTTTCACGTCAATTCTTCCGAGGGCAGCCAACAAGTTTTATTAAATGGAGTTAATGTAGAGGAGGAAATTCGGGGAATGGAGGTGTCGGCGCGTGTGAGTGAGATTAGCAAGCTACCCGAGGTGCGGCAAGCACTGGTCAGGAAGCAACGAGAGTTGGGAAAGCACAAAGGGATTGTAATGGATGGCAGGGATATTGGCACGGTGGTTTTTCCGCAGGCAGAGTTGAAAATATTTATGAAGGCGAATACCGATATCCGGGCCATGCGCCGGCAGCAGGAGTTGCTGCGCAAGGGCCAGCAGATCAGTATGGATAAAGTGAAAGAGAACCTGGAGTCCCGTGATGCCATGGACAGCGGAAGGGTACACAGTCCCTTAAAAAAGGCAGCGGACGCGGTGGAATTGGATACCAGCTACCTGCAGTTCGACGAACAGGTTTCCAGGATTTTAAATTTGGCAAAGGAGCGAATGAATTAGGGTTATGGAAGTAACAATAGATAAAAACTCGGGATATTGTTTTGGTGTAGAGTACGCCATTAAAATGGCCGAGGACGAGATGGTCGAAGATCAGAAATTGTATTGCTTGGGCGATATTGTCCACAATGACATGGAAGTAAAGCGTTTGAGCAATAAAGGGCTGGTGGTAATCGATCGGGAAGATTTACGTTGCTTGCACGATTGCAAGGTATTGATTCGCGCCCACGGTGAGCCACCCGAAACCTACCGCATGGCCATAGAAAACAATATTGAACTTATCGATGCTTCTTGTCCGGTGGTTCTTAAATTGCAGCACCGGGTGAAGACTGCCTTCGATAAAATGGAGAAACAGGAAGGGCAGATTGTAATTTACGGAAAAAAAGGGCACGCAGAGGTGATTGGCCTGACAGGACAAACGCTTGAAAAGGCAATTGTGGTCATGGACGATCAGGATCTGGACCAAATTGATTTTTCAAAACCGGTGACCTTGTTTAGCCAGACTACCAAAAGTACCCGGGGTTTTTATGCCCTAAAAGAAAAGATCCGGAAGCGCATCGAGCATGCAAGAGGGAGTATGGATGAACTGGATTTCAGTGCCAATGACTCCATTTGCAGACAGGTTTCCAATCGGGAGCCGCAATTGCGAAAATTTTCGAACGAAAACGACGTCATCATCTTTGTTTCGGGCAAAAAGAGTTCGAATGGAAAGGCTTTGTATCAGGTGTGTAAAGGGGAAAATCCACGAAGTTATTTTGTGGAAAACGAAGAAGAGATCGCACCGGATTGGATACAGCCGGAAGACAGGGTGGGGATTTGTGGCGCTACCTCCACGCCGATGTGGCTGATGGAGCAAGTTCGCAGTTACATACTTTCACTGGACAGTCGTTCGGTTGAAGCCGAGATTTAAAAGAATGCGATCAAAGGGGCTAATCCTTCAAAATATGATAAATAATCGCCGAATTAGCTTCGTATAACTAATGTAATTTATTAGATTTGAGACGTTTTTCACAGGACCATATAGTTTCAAAAATCAAATATGTCAAAACAAATCAAGCTTAAAAAAGGGTTTGATATACGCCTGGTTGGTAAAGCCGAAAAAAAGATCGGTGATTTTCAACCTGTCAAAACCTTTGCCATCAAGCCTACAGATTTCATCGGAATGCAACGACCCAAGGTCATTGTCAAAGAAGGTGATACGGTAAAGGCAGGTTCTCCCATTTTATTTGACAAGAAAATGGAAAAGGTACAGTACGTGGCACCTGTTTCCGGAGAAATTGTCGAAATCAAGCGTGGAGAAAAAAGGAAGCTGTTGGAAATAAAAATCCTTGCAGACACTGAGATCGATTTTGAGAAATTCGAAACCTTTAGCGAGGAGGATATTTCAACAGCCAGCAGAGAAAAAGTCATCGATCACCTGGCAGCTACCGGCGTTTGGCCGCAACTGATACAACGGCCCTATGGAGTAGTTGCCAATCCTGTGGACGAACCGAAGGCCATATTTATTTCAGGTTTTGACACACATCCTTTGGCTCCTGACTACGACTACCTGCTCAAAGGCCAATCCAGCTATTTTCAAACCGGTATCTCCGTTTTGAAAAAACTTACCAGCGGTAAGATTTATCTGGGGTTATCCGGTGAAAACAAGTCCACCGAATTGGCGAGCGTCCAAGGCGTTGAAACGCATTATTTTTCTGGTCCGCATCCCTCAGGCAATGTAGGGGTACAAATCCATCACCTCGCCCCCATCAATAAGGGAGAAATTGTCTGGACCATCAATCCTTACGGCGTCGTTCAGATCGGAAAGTTGTTTACCAATGGAATCTACGACGCTTCCAAATTGGTTGCGATAACTGGATCTGAAATTACTTCTCCCTCCTATGCACAGACCTACATCGGAAGTTGTGTAGATGCCTATGTGGATGGGCAAACCAAATCTGATCACGTTCGGGTGATTTCTGGAAATGTCCTCACCGGCGAAAAAATCAATCGTGACGGCTACCTGGGTTTTTATCAACACCAGCTTACGGTCATTCCCGAAGGAGATTATTATGAGTTTCTGGGCTGGATGAAGCCAACTGCCGAAAAGCTAAGCTACCACAAAGCCTTGGGCTTGTTGTCCTTTTTATTTCCCAAGAAAGAATACGTGTTGGATTCCAATGCCCGGGGGGAAGAGCGAGCATTTGTTCAAACCGGTGTGTTTGAGAGTGTGACGCCCATGGATATTTACCCGGTGTACCTGCTCAAGGCCATTATGGCGGAGGATTTTGACGAAATGGAGGAACTTGGCATCTATGAAGTAATAGAAGAAGACCTGGCTTTGTGTGAATTTGTGGATGTCTCAAAACACCCGGTCCAGGAAATAGTTAGAAAAGGTATCGAACTCATTCAATACAGTTAACCAATATGAAGTTTTTACGTGATCTGTTGGACCAACAGAAACCCTTGTTTCAAAAGGGCGGGAAATTAGAGAACCTCTATTACCTGTATGAAGCGGGGGAAACATTCTTGTTTTCACCCAAGCATACAACGGCACCCAGAGGTGCACAGGTAAAGGATGCCATCGATTTGAAGCGGATGATGATTACCGTGGTAATTGCGATGATTCCTTGCTTGTTGTTCGGGATTTACAACACCGGACACATGCATTACCTGGCGGTGGGGGAAGAAGCCAGTTTTGGCGATAAATTTGTTTTGGGACTCACCCTGGTGTTGCCAATCGTACTTGTTGCCTATGCAGCGGGGGGCTTGGTCGAAGCCGGTTTTGCCGTAGTGCGGAAGCACCCCATCAATGAAGGCTTTCTGGTAACCGGAATGTTAATTCCTCTGGTGGTTCCGGCAACGACGCCTCTCTGGCAGGTCGCACTTGCTACCGTGTTTGCCGTCGTCATCGCCAAAGAAGTTTTTGGAGGTACGGGCATGAATATTCTTAACGTCGCCATGACCGCACGGGCTTTCTTGTATTTTGCCTACCCTGCGCAAATATCCGGCGATCAGGTTTGGACCTATTTGGGAGATAAGACACCTGTTGATGGTTTTTCGGGTGCCACTGCACTGGCCGTAGCCTATCAATCCGGACAAGAAGGTGTAGATGCCGTTTCCAACCTCGGCAGTCATAACGCCTCTGTAATGGATGGGATGTTTAGTTTTACAAACATGTTTTTTGGGTTCATTCCGGGGTCCATTGGTGAAACCTCTACCCTGATGGTCCTTTTGGGGGCAGCTATCCTGCTGTTTACAGGGGTCGCAAGTTGGAAAATTATGGTCAGTGCATTCGGAGGTGCCTACATCATGGCAGCTGTTATGCAGCTACTGGCAGTGAACGAATTTATGGCCATGCCTGCCCATTATCATCTGGTCATGGGAGGTATTGCTTTTGGGATTGTTTTTATGGCGACGGATCCGGTATCAGCGGCCCAGACGGAGTCCGGAAAGTGGGTGTACGGGTTGTTGATCGGTGTATTGACCATAATTATCCGTGTTACCAATCCAGCTTATCCCGAAGGAATCATGTTGGCAGTACTCTTTATGAATGTATTTGCCCCGTTGATAGATCATTATGTAGTTAAAGCTAACAAGAAAAGGAGGTTACAACGTGCAACAGTCTAATGCGTATATCATTACATTCTCAATCATCCTTACGGTGGTATTGGGTCTCTTGTTATCAGGTACCTCTGAGGTATTAAAGCCTATTCAAAAAAAAGCAGAGGAGTTGGATACCAAAAAGCAAATTTTGGGAGCAGTAATGTCTGCCGAGGAAATCGCGGCAATGAAACCAGAAGAAATCAACGCCTTCTACGAAAACCGAATCTCTTCCAAGGTCGTCAACATTGAGGGCGAAGAGGTAGAGGAACAGGATGGTGTACAGGTTACCGCCGAATCGATTGATGTAGGGAAAAATTACAAAAAGGCTCCGGAAGACCGCTTGTACCCTGTATTTGTTTTCCATGAAGAAGGAGATGCAGACGCAGCTGTTTCCTACATCTTTCCGGTTTACGGGAACGGCCTTTGGGACAATATTTGGGGATACCTGGCATTGCAGACGGACATGGTGACCATCGAGGGTATCACCTTTTCCCATGCTGGGGAAACGCCCGGCCTTGGCGCCAGGATCACTTCGAGCGACGTGCAGCAACGCTACAAGGAAAAATCGATTTACGACGAAAACGGTGAGTTGGTTTCTGTAGTCATGCAAAAAGGAGAAGGAAAGGATTATTCCGGTGATCCGCATAAAGTAGATGGGCTTTCCGGAGCGACCATTACCGCCGAGGGAGTAAATAAAATGCTGAAAAACTATCTCGAGCACTACAAGGCCTTCATGGAGAAGACAAAAGAAAGCGCCCCGAGCATGGCATTGAATTAATTTGAAACGTTTCAATCGGAAAATATTATGAGTACAGAAATAGCTGAAAAAGACGCAGCGGTAAAAGAATCAGAAGCCCTTCTGTCGAAACGAAGGAAGAAGCTGATCACGGATCCATTGGTGGACGATAACCCGATCACCATTCAGGTATTGGGCATCTGTTCCGCACTTGCAGTTACCACCCAGATGCAGCCCACCTTGGTCATGGCCATATCGGTTATCTTTGTAATGGTCATGGCTAACCTGTCGATCTCCTTATTACGCAACAAGATTCCTACCCGGGTCCGGATCATTGTGCAGTTGGCGGTAGTGGCTTCCCTGGTGACTCTCGTAAACGAAGTACTGAAGGCCTTTGCCTACGATATGTACAAGGAGTTGTCCGTGTTTGTCGGACTTATCATTACCAACTGCATTGTCATGGGTAGACTGGAAGCGTACGCTCTGGGAAACAAGCCCTATGATTCCATTCTGGACGGATTTGGTAGTGCATTGGGCTATTCCTGGATCATCCTTACGGTGGCGTTTTTCCGGGAACTTTGGGGTTCCGGCTCCCTTTTTGGAATCCCAATTTTTGACGGTATTTCCAGTCTTTTTGGTCCTGATTTTCAATTGGCGACCAATGGCCTGATGGTGACTCCGGTAGGTGCATTTATTATCCTTGGCTTGCTCATTTGGGTGCAACGCTCCAAGACAGGGTATGTAGAACATTAAACGTTTGAACGAATGGAATTATTTAATTTAGCAATACGGTCGATATTTATCGACAACATGGTGTTTGCCTACTTCTTGGGAATGTGTTCGTTTCTGGCAGTGTCTAAAAAAGTCAGTACGGCACTTGGGTTAGGAGCAGCCGTAATTTTCGTTTTGACCATTACGGTACCCTTAAACTGGCTATTGAATGAATTTATCCTAAAAGAGGGTGCATTGGCCTTTATGGGTGAATCTTTCGCATCCATTGACCTGACGTTTCTTCGGTTTATCATGTTTATCGCGATCATCGCAGCGATGGTACAGTTAGTGGAAATGGTGGTTGAAAAATTTGCACCGGCTTTGTACGGAGCCTTGGGGATATTTCTTCCCTTGATTGCCGTAAACTGCGCCATTCTGGGAGGTTCACTATTCATGGCACAGCGAGACTATACGTTGGCAGAGGCCACGGTGTACGGATTTGGATCAGGTACGGGTTTCTTTCTGGCGATCGTTGCTCTGGCGGCGATACGCGAAAAGCTAAAATATTCCAATGTTCCGAACGGATTGAAAGGGTTGGGCATTACCATGTTGCTTACAGGGCTCATGGGAATCGCATTCATGTCCTTTATGGGAATTGATTTGTAATTGCTCGGTTTATTAGTTATTCAATTTGATTTACATTGCAGGACCCTGTTCACTTTTTAGCGAGCAGGGTTTTTTTACGTTTTTTTACAGCTTTATCTACTAGTAGCAGCCATGTCAGACTTCACATCAAAACGTATCTTGGGCTATTTCCTCCGGGGATTGCTCGTTGTGGTGCCTTTTTTTCTAACCGGGTATATCATCGTGCTTACCGTGCAGTTTCTTGATAATATCATTCCGGTAAATATCCCTGGACTGGGTATTTTGGTGATGTTGGTCTTTGTTACGCTCGTCGGGTACCTGGCGAGTATATTCATTACCAAATCAATTTTTGAGGAACTGGAGAAGATCGTGTTTAAGATTCCCCTGGTGAACATTCTGTACACCAGTATTAAAGATCTAATGTCTGCTTTTGTCGGGGATAAGAAAAAATTCAATACGCCAATCATCGTCAAGTTGTCCGAAAATATGTCTCGGTTGGGGTTTATGACGCAGGATGATTTGTCTGTACTCGGTCAGGAGGAATTGGTGGCGGTGTACTTTCCGCATTCCTACAATTTCAGTGGAAATCTTTTTCTGGTTCCACGGGCGAACGTGACACGGTTAAAGAATGTAAACAGCACGGAAATCATGAAATTTATTGTCTCCGGAGGAGTATCTCAATTGAATTATTACAAGCATCCGATTCGTGACAAGGCATCCGGTAACGAGCTGGATTCTTCCGCTGAAGTTCACTGATATGCATTCGATCCCATTCAATCAGCCCTACCTTACCGGCAAGGAATGGAGCCATGTACAAGAGGCGATGCTTGGGGGAAGGCTTTCAGCCAACGGTATCTTTACAAAGAAGTGCCAGCAATTTTTCGAAACGACGTTCGGTTTTAACAAGGTTTTCCTGACCCATTCTTGTACCCAGGCGTTGGAGATGGCAGCCTTGGTTTTGGGACTTGGCCCTGGGGACGAGGTGATTGTTCCAAGTTTTGCCTACGTGAGTACGGCCAATGCGTTTGCACTTCGCGGGTGCCGCTTGGTTTTCGCGGACAGTCGCCCCGATTATCCGGGTATCGACGAGACCGGTATTGAAAAACTGATCAGTAGTCGAACCAGAGCCTTGGTGATCGTTCACTACGCGGGAATTGCCTGCGATATGGATCCCATTGTCTCCCTTTGCCGGCGCCGCGGAATATACCTGATAGAGGATGCAGCTGCGGCATTGAATGGGTTTTACCTCGATGGGCAGGGACACCGGCTTCCCTTGGGTAGTTTTGGATGTCTTGCTACATTTTCCTTTCACGAGACAAAAAATATTTCCTGTGGGGAAGGAGGTATGTTAGTGGTTAACGACCCGGAACTGCTGGTAAAAGCGGAGATGGTATGGAACCGGGGAACCAATCGGGCAGATTTTGAGGCTGGACGTGCCGACTATTACGAATGGGTAAGCCTGGGTTCCGCATTTGGCCCTTCGGAAATCAACGCTGCCTGGCTTTGGGCTCAGTTGCAATATCTGGAGGAGATTCAAAAAAAGCGGGAGAAAATTTGGCATTGGTACCGGGAAAATTTGCGTCGAATCCTTCCGGTTTTTGAAGGAGAGCTTCCATCGGTGCCAGCATTTGCGGAGCAAAATTACCACGCTTTTTTTCTGCTGGAAAAGAATCTGGGAAAACGTCAGGCCTTGATTCGGTACTTACAATCCAAAGGCATTCTATCGGTGACTCATTACCGCTGTCTGCACAGCAGCCCTTATTGTAAGGCGCCTTATACCGGCGCTCCACTGGTACACGCAGAAAAGTACCAGGATAGGTTGATTCGCTTGCCGCTGTATGCAGATTTGGATACGGGGCACCTTGCGCATAATTTGGTTTCGGAATAGCTCAGCGTAGGTGAAAAAAACAGGGGCTTTGGAAAAAGCCCCTGTTTTTTACTTGTTTATCTATTGCTTATATCTGTGCTTCTAATTTTTCTGAGAGAACGGATTTAGGTACAGCTCCAACTATTTTATCCACTACCTGTCCGCCTTTGAATATCAGCAACGTAGGGATACTTCGTATTCCAAATTGGCTGGAAATGTTCGGATTTGTGTCTACATCTACTTTGCCAATGGTGGCTTTCCCGTCATAGTCTCCCGCCAACTCTTCCACAATAGGACCAATCATTTTACAAGGTCCACACCATTCTGCCCAAAAATCTACTAAAACCGGCTGATTTGAATTGACGATTTCATTAAAGTTGGTATCTGTAATTTCAATTGCTTTTGCCATTTTCCTATAGTTATTTTTTGAAATATATATGTTAATCCGATTCCCCGGCGATTAGTTCCCGCTGCTGTTCAAATTTTAGCGCAAGGTGTTCTAGATGATTTTATAGGCCACCTCCGGCAACTGTTCCAGGGCCTGGATTAGTTCATTCGAAGGATCTATGCGGTATTTTGAGGACATGAGATCCAAGGTTATATTTTCTTTGTTGTCGATGATATTGATATAGAGTTTGGCCTCGCCCTGGTATTTTTGGGTGATTGATTCCAGTTTTTCCATCAGGTCCAGACTTAGGTCGTCCAGGTCTATGTGTACGCGTACTCCCTTGATCATTCTTCCCCGGATTTCGTTTAGTAGTACGATTTGGTTGATCTTGAATTCAAATTCGCCCGGTTTGTATTTATTGGGATGGACTGAGCCGGAAATATACAGGAACCATCCGGTCATGAAATACTGCTTGAACTTGACGTAATCTTCACCGAACAGAAAGAAGGTGTGTCCGCCCTGGTAATCTTCCAGGCTTAGCGTGCCAAAGGGCTTGCCATTCTTTGTGGTTCGGTGTGCAAATGAGGTAACGGCCCCGGCTAATTTGATCTCTCCCCGGGTTTTTAGCTGTGCAAGATCGGCTAACTCCGGCAGACCGGCGTTCGTAAAGGCTTCGATTTCTACTTTAAACTGGTCGAGCGGATGTCCCGAAATGTACAGCCCCACTACCTCTTTTTCAATGTTGAGTTGCTGTAGTTGACTGAATGGCTCCAGGCTCGGAACGGAAGGAAGTGGTATGTCGGTACCGTTGCTTCCTCCAAACAAGGATACCTGAGAACTTTCCTCTTCCTGAATGACTTTTTGTGCGTATTTTACGGCCTTTTCCAATAGGCTGGATTCACCCTCCGGCGCTTCCAGGTATTGCCTTCGGTGAAATTCTGAAAAACAATCAAAGCCTCCAGCCATAGCCAATACCTCCATGGTTTTTTTATTGACTGCCCGTAGGTTTACCCGTTTTGTAAAATCAAAGATATTTTTGTAGGTGCCGGCGGCTTCTCGTTCTTCGATGATGGCATTTACTGCCGCGTTGCCCGCCCCTTTGATCGCGGCCATTCCAAAGCGCACCTGTCCCTCCATGTTTACGGTAAAGTCGCTTTTGGATTCGTTGACATCCGGGCCCAACACCTGGATGCCCATTCGCTTGCACTCCTCCATGAAAAACGTCACTTGGGTGATGTCATTCATGTTATTACTCAGTACCGAAGCCATGTATTCGGCGGGGTAATGGGCTTTCAGGTACGCGGTTTGGTAGGCGATCCAGGCGTAGCAGGTAGAGTGGGATTTGTTAAACGCATAGGAGGCAAAGGCTTCCCAGTCTTTCCATATTTTCTCCAGCTTTTTGGAGTCGTGTCCTTTGGCTGCTGCCTGATCAATGAATTTGGGCTTCATTTTATCCAGCACATCCTTTTGTTTCTTACCCATTGCTTTCCGAAGTACGTCGGCTTCACCTTTGGTAAATCCGGCAAGTTTTTGGGAAAGAAGCATGACCTGCTCCTGATAGACGGTAATGCCATAGGTTTCCTCCAGGTACTCCTCCATGTCCTCCAGATCGTAGGCGATGGGTTCCACCCCGTGTTTTCGCTTGATAAAACTGGGGATATACTCCAAGGGTCCGGGCCGGTAGAGGGCATTCATGGCGATCAGATCTGCAAAAACGGTAGGTTTGAGTTCGCGCATGTACTTTTGCATGCCAGCGGATTCGTATTGAAAGATGCCCACGGTTTCTCCACGTTGAAATAGTTCGTAGGTTTTTTCGTCATCGATTGGAAAGTTTTCGGGATCCAGCAAGATACCGTGCCGTTCCTGGATGATACGTACCGCATCTTTGATAAGAGTAAGGGTTTTTAACCCCAAAAAATCCATTTTCAAAAGACCGGCACTTTCTACGACGGAATTGTCAAATTGCGTACAAACCATGTCGGAATCCTTTGCCAGTGCCACGGGCACAAAATTGGTGATGTCATCCGGGGTGATGATCACGCCACAGGCATGAATTCCGGTGTTACGCACGGATCCTTCCAGCACCATTGCCTGATTTACTGTTTTGGCATTGTCGTCGTTTCCCTTTGAAATCCGAATCAGTTCCAACGCTTTGTCCAGGTTTTCGTTGTCGTTTTTCAACTTTGCGGAAAGCCTCGGACGATCGTTGGCCAGTTCAAAAAGACTTTTAAGTTTGATATCCGGTACCAGCTTGGCGAGCCGGTCGGCCTCCGAGAGGGGAAGGTCGAGTACCCGGGCTGTATCCCGTATTGCGGATTTGGCAGCCATGGTTCCGTAAGTGATGATTTGAGCCACCTGGTTGGCACCGTATTTTTCGATTACATACTCGATGACACGCTGGCGCCCTTCGTCGTCAAAGTCAATGTCGATATCCGGAAGCGAGACCCGATCCGGATTCAGGAATCTCTCAAATAGAAGATCATAAGCAATGGGGTCTACATTGGTGATTCCCACGCAATAGGCTACCGCCGATCCAGCCGCCGATCCCCTACCGGGACCAACGGATACGCCCATATCTCTGGCAGCTCGCGTAAAATCCTGTACAATAAGAAAATATCCGGGGTATCCCGTACGCTCGATGGTCTCCAGTTCAAAATCCAGACGCTCCCTTATTTCTTCGGTAAGCGTAGGATAGCGTTTTTTAGCTCCTTCGTAGGTCAGGTGCCTCAAGAATGCGTTTTCGCCACGGTTTCCTCCGTCCACTTCATCCTGCGGATCAATGAACTCTTCCGGAATATCGAACTTCGGAAGCAAGACTTCACGGGCCAGTTTGAAGGGGTCGATTTTTTCGACGATCTCGTTGGTACAAGCGATGGCTTCGGGAAGGTCTGCAAAGAGTTTTTTCATTTCTTCCGGGCTCTTGAGGTAAAATTCCTCGTTGGGAAATCCATACCGGAATTCCCTCCCCCTTTTTCCAATGTATTTTTTTGGTTTTGCGACCAACTCTCCGTCCTTCACGCAGAGCAGGATATCATGGGCCTTTGCATCGGTTTTCGTATTGTAATAGGAATTATTCGCTGCGAAATACTTGACCTGGTATTTTGCGGCCCATTGAAGCAAGACTTCGTTTACTTTTTCTTCCTCGGGAATGCCATGCCGGTTGAGTTCGATGTAAAAATCTTCTCCAAACTGTTCCAGCCACCAGACAAATGCTTCCTCCGCCTGTGTTTCTCCTACATTTAGAATAAGGTACGGAATTTCTCCCCAGAGGCCCCCGGTACTGGCAATGATGTCGCCTTTGTACTGCACGAGCAACTCCCGATCTATACGGGGTACATAATAAAAACCCTCAATGTTTGCGTAAGAGGCCAATTTCGCCAGGTTATGGTAGCCATTTTTATTTTTTGCCAGCAACACGGTCTGAAAGCCATCGTCCTTGTTGGACTTGTTTTTCCGGTCTCTGCACAGGTTAAATTCACAGCCAATGATGGGCTTGATCCCCTGATTAAATGCTTCCCGGACAAAATGAAAGGCACCCATCATGTTTCCGTGATCGGTCATCGCCAGCGCGGGCATGCCCAATTCCCGAGCCCGTCTTACGGCGACTGGAATCTCCGAAGTTGCCTGCAAAATGGAAAACTGAGTATGCACATGCAAATGACTGAATGGAACTGCCTCCAGGTCCGAAATGTCTGCCCCGTCTGCTGCTTTTAATACGTCTTTGGCAGCGGTTTTACTGCTGTCTTTCGCCGCTGCAAAATTCGCTTCTTCCAGATCGGGCGCTTCGTACTGTACTTCGGGTAGGGCTACTCCATCCGCCGGTGGCAGTACTCCTTCTTTTATCAAGCCAAAAAAACATTTTGCCGTGGCATCCACGTCATAGGCAGCATCGTGAGCATCGCCAAAACCGGTTCCAAATAATTTGGTATGTAGTTCTAGCAATGTGGGCCATTTGTACTTGCCGCCCTTGCCCCCGGGCAAGGCACAAAAATCCGTACCAATATCTTTGGTGTCCAGGTTTTCTTTCTTCAATGCGGCAGCCTGCCGGCTGTTGCGCAGCAGTTCGGCCCCGACCACGTTGATGTCAAACCCAATGTTGTGACCAACCAGGTATTGGCAGCGGTTCAGGTCGGTTTCAAATTCTTGCAAGACCTGATTGAGTTCATGCCCTTCCTTTAGTGCTCGTTCCGTAGAAATACCGTGAATTTTCTCGGCGTTATACGGAATGGTAAACCCCTCGGGTCTGACGATGAAATTGTGCTGGGAAAGCAAGTGGCCCCGTTCGTCGTGAAGTTGCCAGGCCAACTGTACCAAACGCGGCCAGTTGTCCAGGTCGGACATGGGGGCATTGTAGTTTCTGGGTAATCCGGTGGTTTCGGTATCAAATACTAAGTACATCGCCAAATGGTTAATTTATCAAGAACACAAGAAATGCCGAAACGCTGGTTGCCTTTCTGACAGACAAGGGTTGCCCGGGCAGAAATCACTGGCTTCCGGATAGTAAAAGCTTCCGGTTGATTCTTTGCCCATGGGGTGTTTTCCTTATTGCAGCGGAACGGACGGTAGACCCCGGTTAAAAAGGGCCCGTTTTTTTTGTACAGAGCGTACCGACGCCGACCATTCTGCTTCCGTTTCTCATTTAAAAATACAGGGAATCTCGGGGATCTGCCAAGAATTGTAGGAAAATAAATAAGAAAGCCGCTGTAGCCTGAAGTAAGTAATTTAGGTACAGCGACTTCCTAAGAAATGGGTCCTTGCCAGCTTGCATTTGGCGGGGACCGGAGGAATACGGTCTGGGGATCGGCCTTATTTTTTCAGAACAAATTGATCGACTAGATCGCCGTCGAGATTGATGGTCTCTGCACGCAGCTCCTTCCCATCAATGGTTATGGATTGATAGAGGTGCTCGGCTGGAAATTGAACGGCAGCGTAGGGTTCCCGCTCGATATCCTTGTTTTTGCCGGTGGTACCAATAGAGATCCAGTAAATGGTGCCGTCCCTGGGATCGGCCTGCACCTGTCCGCCCCGAATGGGTTGTGAGCGCATGTAGTAATGAAAATGTCCGCCCAGCACCAGGTCCACCTGGTAACGATCAAAAATTGGTCCCCAAAGATCCTGAATGTCGGTATAGGGTTCTACCCCATTGTAGGGAGGAAAATGGAAAACAGCGATTTTCCATGTGGCTTCGGATTCGCTCAGTTTGTTCTCCAGCCATTCCGTTTGCTCGGAAAGGGGCAGGGTGACGTCCATCATTAAAAAGAGGGCGTTTTGATAATTAAACGCATACGATCTTCCTTCCATTCCGGCAGGACTATCGGCAGGTAGGCTCAGCATCTTTTCGTACATCCACGCGCCCAACCCATCCTGGCTGTCGTGATTGCCCGGTACTGCCAAAAGCGGCTTTCGAGAAATGGGCTCGCCTGCATAGGCAAAAAGTTTGTCCCAGTCATCGCGGTAGAGTCCGGTGTTCACCAGATCTCCTGCGATGAAATAAAACTCGGTAGTAGGGTGTTGGCGTTCGGATTTTTGAATGAGTTCCCCCCAAATCGCTGAATTGTGAACATCACCAAACCAAATAAAAGAAAAAGGACGGGCCTGCGAGGGGCCCGTAGAAAAGGACTGTGCTTCCGACCAGTTACCGGAGGCAGTTCCTACCCGGTAACCGTAGGAGGTGTCGGGATCCAAACCTCTGAGTTTGGCTGTGAAGCGGTGCATGTAGCGGTCGTTTTGGAGCAGGCGATCTTCCATCAGGTAGGGGTCGACGTTCAGTCGCAAGGTGTCCGTGCTTCCTTTTTTCCAGTAATGAACCATCCCATCGGTAATTTTTTCTGAGGTTCTCCATTGAATATCGATGGAGTTGCTTGGATCCCCGCTCCAGGTAAGGAGTAGGTGGTCGGGGGTATCTCCACTCGGAAAATCCGTGCGACGAAAGGCATTGACCAGGTGAGCTTCCCGGGCTCTGCCCCGAATGGTCGTCAATAACTGTTGTCCTTGAAGTGACTCCGGTACCTCAGTAAGTACCAGTCCGTCCCAATCGTGGTAGGTGAAAGCCCCTTCCTGAAGGAACTCAATGTGTTGTTGTTGCGGAAATACGGGCGAAACCGTCAAATCATCCTCTGGGTCTTGTGCGGCAACTGCCAAAAAATATACGGGGCGATGCTTGCCGAAGCCGTTGATCCCCAGCTGAACTTCGCCGGCCTCGAAATCCTTCTGCCATACCTCGTAGGTGTAAATCTCGTTTTTAACCACCATTGTTGTCGGTTGAAAACCGGATGATTCGAGCCAAAATGGAATTTTTTCCTGGGCTTTGTCCCGCATGAGCGATACCGTGACGGGCACGTTCACCTGAAATTTCCAGTACTGCGTGGCCAGGGATTCCTTTTCTTCCGGGCTGAGCGATTGTTCGATAAAATCATGGGAAAGGGTATCGAGGGTCTTGCTGTCCCATTCTGCATACATTCGGGTAACGATGCGGTCCATGGTTTCGGACACAGGAAGCAGTTCTTTGTCAGTATCTTGTTGGGGACCACAGGAAAGGGTAAGTAGCCAAATACAGCCGACAAGTAGGTGCAATTTTTTCATACGTGCATTCAATTTTCTAAAGGTATCTCCGATTCAAAGGATCGTTGTCAGTACGAAGGTATACAGGTTTCGCCGAAATCGGACTATTTACCAAATTGTTAAATCGGTTCACAATTTTTTCATAACAAAAAAGAAATGAAGGAGATAGTCTCTTTTTCGAACCGGATGGTATATACGATGGAGGGCAAACACATGAAAAAGAAAAAATCAGAGGCGCTGCTTCAACGGCTTATAGAAAATAAGATTTCACGCGATGAATTTGAAGAGTTGCTTCGTGGAATAGAAGACGCGGAGACCGCTGGTTTTTTGGAAGAGGCCATGAGAGCCCATTTCGATAGGATAATGACTGCCTATGAGGAGGAGAATCGAAAAAAGAACACCGAAAAAAAGAAAGCAGTATCGCAAACGAATCAACAAAAATAAAATCAAGCATGGAGGTCCCTATGAGAGACAAGGTTTGGAAGAATGATTCCAATGGAATTACAAGAAAGCTAAATGAATACTACACATCAATTTACTGAATTATGAAAAAACGCCGTACTAAAAAAATGCTGAGGTGGATGGTGCCACTTCTATCAGTTGGTTTGGTTTCTACCAGCTCCTTGCTGGCTGAGGTAGACAAGCTGTTGGTAGCCAATCCCATGCATGCCTCAGCGATGGAAGAATCCATCGCTGTTACGATTAGAGGAACCGTTACTTCCGCGGGTGACGACTCTGGACTGCCCGGAGTGACGGTATTGGAAAAAGGAACGAATAATGGAACGGTCACCGACATCGACGGTGTGTACACCATTGACGTAGCGGGCCCAAACTCCGTATTGGTATTTTCCTACGTAGGTTTTGAAAGCCAGGAAGTCACGGTGGGTAACCGTACTACCTTGAATGTGAGCCTGGAGGAAACCATGTCCGCCATGTCCGAAGTAGTAGTAACCGCCCTGGGGATTGAGCGGGACCAGCGTTCTCTGGGCTACGATGTTTCCAGTGTGCAAGCAGAAGATTTGACGCAGGTGACCCAGGAAAACGTATTGAGTTCCCTGGCTGGTCGCATGCCCGGTGTAACGATCAACCAGACGAGTGGGCCAGGTTCTTCCATGAGTATGGTGATTCGGGGAGCTACCTCCCTGACCACGGATAACCAGCCGCTTTTCGTAGTGGATGGTGTTCCCATGTCCAATTCCCTGAATAATATCTCCCAAAATGGAGACGGTAACCAGGTAGATTATGGTAACGCCATTTCGGACATCAATCCGGATGATATCGCAAACATCAGTGTACTGAAGGGCCCAAGTGCTGCGGCGCTCTACGGTACACGTGCAGGAAATGGGGTGGTATTGATTACCACCAAATCCGGAAGCAAGCGCAAAGACATGGGCGTTTCCTTTTCCACAAGCAACGTGTTTGAACGGCCTACCCGATTGCTGGATTTCCATTACCGCTATGCCAATGGCAATAGGGAGGGCGTGTTTAACGAAGGATCTGCCTATTGGGGGGGTCCGCAATTGGATGTAGGCAATACCGCCATCCAGTGGAATAGCCCCGTGGATGAAAATGGAAACAGAATTCCAACGGAACTACGCTCGTACCCCAATGCCATGAGGGATTTTCTGCAGATCGGGGTAACGTCTACCAACAACCTGGCGGTCAGTGGTGGAAACGACGATGCTACCTATCGGGTATCTTACTCAAACATGCTACACAGAGGGATGATTCCGAATTCGGATCTTTTCCGGAACAACTTATCTACCTCCGTTTCCTACAAGTTGGCAGATAAACTGACCTTTAGTACGAATTTCAACTACAGCAACAGCCAGTCCAACGACCGCCCAAGTACAGGGGACCGACGGGCAAATCCGTTGGAAGCAGTGTATGCTTCCTCCTATGTCAATTATGACGAGATGCGAAGTATTTGGGTTGAAGGTCAGGAGGAGATTCAACAGCTGCGAACAACGGCGGGGGACAACCCTTATTTCATCGCCTATGGAATCCAGAATGCATTCCGTAGAGACCGGATTTTTGGTAATACCTCGCTTGATTACAAGTTCAATGATAATTTTAATATCACAGCCAGGTATTCCCTGGACCGATCCGCTGAAAACCGGGAGACAAAAATCCCGTTTAGCTTCAGCCGAATGGCCAGAGGCGGGTACTACACATCGGACCTGTTGACGCAGGAGTCCAATGCGGACATTCTGGCCAGCTACAAAAAGGATTTTGGTGAACTGGATTTCAATGCATCGGCTGGTGGTAACATCATGACGCGTTTTGGTTCCAGTAATAACGTAGGCGTGGGCGGAAACCGAAATAATGGGCTGGTAGTTCCGGGTATTTACAACGTTCAAAATATCCCGGCTGATAACCGATCGGTATCCAGCAGTTTTTCCAAGCGCGCCATCTACAGTGTTTATGGCCTCGCATCCTTCGGCTACGCCGACCAGTTGTACCTGGATCTGACAGCACGGAATGACTGGTCATCCACCTTACCAGCAGCAAACCGGTCCTATTTCTATCCTTCCGCGTCACTTAGCTGGTTGGCTAATTATACCTTTAGCTTACCGGAAAACATCGACATGCTTAAAGGTAGAATCGGATGGGCGCAGGTAGGGAACGATACCGATCCTTACCGTTTGGTCCAAAACCTAAGCACCGGCCTGTACAACAATATCAATACAGCGGCCATGCCATCGGGTTTATTGAATCCGGATCTCAAGCCAGAAGAAGCAACCTCTTTGGAATTTGGTATTGATTTGAACATGTACCAAAACCGATTGCGGTTTACGGGTACCTATTACACCATTGATAACCGAAACCAGATTTTTGCGGTAAACCTCCCCCGTTCTTCCGGGTTTAGCAGTCGTTTGATCAACGCCGGTTTGATTCAAAGCAGGGGTTGGGAATTCACACTTGGTGGCACTCCCGTCAGCAGAAACGGCTGGAACTGGGATATCAACCTTAACTGGAGCCGAAACCGAACCAAAGTGGTAGAACTGAGCGATAACCTGGATCGAATCGTCCTTTGGAGCGAAAACGATGCCGGAGCGATTACTTTCCTTGGACAAGACATCGGAGATATGTACAGTACGGGCTTTGCCCAGGTGGAGGATCCCAATTCTCCCTACTACAGGTGGCCCATTTTGACCAGTACGGGATCCTGGCAAGCCTTCCGACGGGTCGACGAGGAGCTTCGACACGTCGGGAATTTTAACCCGGATTTTATACTCGGAGCCCAGTCCAGTTTGAGCTACAAGCGATTCGTTCTGAACTTTAGTTTGGACTGGAGGCATGGAGGTAATTTTATGTCTCATACCTATCGATACGGGGAGTCTGACTGGAAGTCACAACGACAGTTGGATAACCTGATTCCGGGAGGTTTGTATTCGGATGCCGAATTGGTTGAATTGCTCAAGTCGGATCCGGAAAAGTACATCATTCCACGTCCGGGGAATTTTCCAAGGGTCGGTGGACACACAGCTGAGACGGGCGGTTTGCCACTGGACGAAAACGGGCACGATGGAGCATTCGTACCGGGTGTGATTCAAACCGCGGGAGCGGACACCCCGAATGACTTTAGCGACGACGTATACGAGGAGCACCTGGGTGGCCCCGAAACGAACGTATATCCCATCACCAATACCTACGCCTGGCGATTTAACGAACAGGTCACCTTCGATGCCTCGTTTGTCAAGTTACGGGAGCTTTCCATAGGCTACAGAATACCGAACTTTGGTGCCTTCCGAAACGCCACCTTTGCCATTTACACGAGAAACATCATGTTGTGGACCAAGGCTGATATTGGCGTCGATCCCGAAAGGGCGTTCTGGGCCAGTGGTGGTACCCAAGGCAATACGGCACAGCAGTTTCGACAGGGAATCGAACGACAGAACGTGCTGCCCTGGAGTGCGCCTGTAGGGTTCAAACTAAATTTCAATTTGTAAATCGCTAATACCATACAAATCATGAAACATTTATTTGATTTTCGAAAAATAGCCCTGTTCGTGTTTGGGTTGGTCTTGTTTACCGGTTGCGACGAAAAGCTGGACGAGATGAATATCAACCCCTTCGGAATAGAGCCATCTGAAGCAAACCCCAATTTGCTCATGCCTACCGTCTTGTCCTCCGCGGCTCAGAGTTACGTAAACATGGGCTACAATGATCTGGCCGGTGCGGTACAGCACACCCAGAAAAATGGCTGGTATTCCGGACATAATTTCTACGACTGGGGCAGCCGAAGCTGGGCAGGATGGTACGATATTTTGCGTACCAACGAATTGATGATTAGAAGAGGCGAAGACCTGGAAAATAATTTCTTTCAGGGCATGGGCCTTACGATGAAGTCCTTTGTTTTTGGCAATATCACCGATCTTTGGGGAGATGCGCCTTACACCGATGCTCTCAAAGGAGATCAGGGAGGCGAACAATTTCAGTATCCGAAGTTTGACAGCCAGGAAGTGATTTACGACGGCATCATTTCCGATCTCCAGCAAGCGGTACAGTTGCTGGGGTCGGCTTCTCCCAATGGCTTGAATGCGGGAAACGACCTGTATTACAACGGAAACATCGATAACTGGCGGCGATTTGCAAATTCCCTGCTGCTAAGGTATTACATGCGCCTTTCCGAAAAGAAGCCGGATGTGGCACGGGCCGGAGTAGAGGCGGTCTATAGCAGTGGGATTTACATCCAGGATCCTTCCCAGGATGCAACGTTGGACTATACCGGCGGTGCGAGCGATGAGTGGCTATCCCGACACGTTCGGCTCAATCCGGATGGTTTCCAACGGTACCAGGCCTGCCAAACCTTTATTGACCAATTGACCGGCACCATGGATCCCCGATTGACGGTATGGTTTGATTCCGTTCGGGTGCAATGGGTACCCGACGAGACGCTGACCACCGCCGTGGAAGATTTCATCCGGGCAGATGGAGAACCCTTGGGAGTTGTGACGTATCCTTACGATGATTTTGTAGAGTTGTATTCGGACGTTAAATTCACCAGGAGGTTCAATCCAAACATGGCCGATTACAACACGGACCTGTACGTAGGATTACCGCCGGCAATCACCGTACCGGAATCCTACAATGGTAATCCATCTCCCGGTCAGGGTACGCAAAACCAGCACGTCTCCCAGTTGGCACCAATTTACAGTACCGCGGGTGCTCCCGGAGATATCCTAAAGGCCCGAATCATCTCGGCTGCCGAGGTAAGCTTTATTTTCGCGGAAGCCGCATTGAAAGGATGGAACGTGGGAGACGCAGAAATGCACTACAACAAGGGTATCGAGCAATCGCTGGAAACCTGGGGAAGAGGCGATACCTATGCCGACTTTATCAGTCAGCCAGAAATCGCTTTCAACAATTCCCTGGAACAAATCCTGACCCAAAAATGGGTTGCCAGTTGGACCGCTGCAGCGGAATCGTTCGCAGACTACCGAAGGACCGGATTTCCGGCGCTGGAAGCAGGACCGCTTTCTCCTCAGCCTGAGGTAGCCTTGCGTTTCCAATACGGTAGCGATGAATACAACAATAATTCCGATAATATTATTCGCGCGCTAGACGGTTTGGAAATAACTCCGTTTTCCGGCAACTTTGGTGCGGATAGCCAGTGGTCGAAGCCCTGGTTGTACCAGGGGACCAATGTACCTTTCTAGGTCTTTGTAGAATAGTAGTGTTTTTTGCCACGTGCTTCCCTTGATTGAAAAAGGGAAGCACGTTTTTTTTGGCGATTCCGCACCCCTGGGGTGACTTTGAACCGCGAAACATGCAATACATCTATTGCGTGGTGAAACCACTTCAAAATCAACCAAATCGTTGCTATTTTCGACTTCACCAAAGCGATGGCATGACTCAGTCTCCAAATAGCGGATTTTCTTGTGGTTACGCCCCTTACTATGAACTTTATTGCCTAGCGCGGGCTGAAACTGGTAGCCATAGCTAGTCAGGGATGCGGTGGCAGGTGCGGGATTTTGAGAACAATACTTGTGGCTGGGCAGCGAAAGGCTTCGAAAGAATCAAATCAGGAAGAGAAACCCCTGGGAGTTGAGGAGACAGTTTCTTTGCTGACGGGATACCGGTTTGGCCGGGTTGGATAAAAAGAAATCCGAAAACAGAGCAGAAGAGGAAAAAGGCTGATGGGCGGGGCGCAACAGGGAAGGATTAAAGGTGGATCGAACGGCCCTGGCTTGGGCAAGCCTGTCCTGCCCGGTACCCGGAAGGGGAAAGACCGCCTTTCCCCCTCCGACGTTCCCGGTAAAGATTTTTATGCGCCGAAGCGCTTGTTCATGCCGGGCATTTCTCCATGTATGCTGATAGCAATCAGGCTAAGCAGAGCCAGGAACAACAAAATAGCCACTACTTTGTACCCCCATTTTGCGGGTTTTGGCATGTTGGTGGCGATTTCCGGTTTAAACTTTTGAAGCAAAAATAGAATTACCAGAAAGTTGAGGATGTATAAAAATTGTTCGATCCGGTAAAAGCTTAAAAAAGAACCCGTGATCAGTAGCGTAAATACAATATAGACGGAAAAATAGGTGACAAAGATCCCCAGTACTTGTTTTTCATTAAAATCCTGTGCAGGTTTCCCCTTCTTTTCCGAAAAAAGGCCGATCCAATAGATCGCCGGCACCAGGAAGGCAACCAGGGCAACCCATCGGACCATCCGGACCCAAATTTCCGGATCCTGGACGAGCTTGCTCAGTGTGGGTTCCAAATCCCGCTCAACAAAGGATTGTTGCCAGACAAAGAAGGGAATCAACAGGAGGAACCCTACCATGGGGATGGTTAGATTTCGATAGGTAAAAATGGGAGTCGCTTCTTCCTTTGGCCAGGCACTCGTAAAGGTGCCGTAGGCCACACCCAATCCGCCAAAAAATCCGAGGGAATACTCCATGACGTTCCACATATTGAAGGGCACCTCGGCGACATTTCCCAGTACTTGAAGGAAATTCCCAAAGCCAAAGCCAAATCCTGCCCCTAAGCCGCCATACAGGGCGACTCGTATCACGCTGTATTGTTTGGTACGCGCCAGGTAATACATCAGGGCGATGGCCATGCCTGCACATACCCCCCAGGCTTCCGACCGCGGCGGTGTCATCGCAATGCCCAATTGCTCAATTATGAAATAGTAAAAAATAATTCCACCCACGGTCATTTCCACGATCACCTGATGCCATTTGACCTTTTTTTTGGGCGTGTCCGCCAGCACCAAACCGAAAAGACCTCCTCCGATCAGGCCATAAAGGCCTCCAATGATAAAAAGCATCGTCAGGCCATAATAGACATTGACGAAATCGACCCCTCGGCCATAGCCCACAACGGCTCCATAGCTCATCATGCCTCCCAATCCCCAACCCACAGCTCCCGCAAAAGCCGCTTTCATGGCTTTATTGTACCAGGATTTGTTTTTGGCAAGTAAAACGATGCAAAGGCTTCCGATACCTCCTGCCCATGCGGCTCCCTGTTCGTGACCAAATTGTCCCCGTATGGCCCATGCGGTGCCCAAGGCCATGCCGGCCAGCAGTAGGGAAATGACCGTGTTTTTGTTCATTTGTTTCATCTATTTCTATTTATTTCCCAAGATCAGCTGCCAGCCGACAGGCAGGCAGCTGACCTTGGTTATAATTGTTTCTCCCTGTGATGGGTGCTTCAAGCTTGCTGCACGGGTTTACAGTTTTATTAGTGTCAAATGCATGGAGGCTGGCAGACTGAAATCCGGTCTGTTCTCTACGCCGATAACTTTCGGGGTTACCAAAGGCATCCCATTGGGTAATGGCTGCGTCATGCCCGATTTCCTATTGGTGAAGTTGCGAGCATTGACCGAAACCGGGAAGCTACCCGGGGTAGCAGTACAGGTACCTTCCCTTGGGAGAGCCAGGTACAGCCCCCGACAGGTTACTCCAGATAGGCCGTTTGTTCGCCATGCAGCTCCATCGCCAATGGAAATCCGCTTAAGGAATGGTGTTCGTAACCGATTATTTTGATGTAATACGCCATTGCAGGCATTTGTACCATCCCCGTTCAACGTTTTCTTCCCAAAAAGGCATCGCAGAGGAGGTGATGGGCGATTTACTTGCCTGCCAGGTATCTTTTACGGTATTCGATGGGGTTGCAGCCCTTGACTTGCTTGAATTGCCGGGCAATATTTTTGCTGTCATTCAATCCCAAATCCAGTGCGATCTCAAAAATGGTCTGATCGGTTTCCAGTAGCTTTTGCGTGAATTTTTCGATACGCAGGTTAAAAATGTACTTGTAAATCGGGTAGCCGGTAATCTGGTGAAAACGCTTTTCCAGACTTCTCCTTGAAAGCGGTACCTGTCGTACCACTTCGTCGACCTGAAGGTTTTTTTCGATGTTTTTGTGAATGTACTTTAATGTGGAGGCGATGTAGTCGTCATTGGTGGCGTAGATATCGGTGGATTGACGGGTGATGATCTGGGTAGGCTTCACGTGGATGTCGTAGTAGTGATCCGCTCCATGTTGGATCATGGTTTCCATGAGTTTTGCCGTATCGTATCCGCCTTTTTCAATGTCCAAACCGATGCTGGAGAGGGGTGGGTCGGACAAATCACACAGCATTTCGTCGTTGTCCACGCCCAGTACCGCTACTTCCTCCGGTATCCGGATTTTATTTTGCTTGCATGCTTCGGTGATGTGCAGCCCCTGATTGTCGTCGCAGGTCATGAGCGCGATAGGCTTGGGAAGAGAGATCAGCCATTTACTCAGGGAGTTACTCTTGTAATACCAAAGATCGGTGGAACGGGATTTTCGGTGTTCAAAATAATTCACTTTGAAACCGACCGAATTGATTTTCTTTTCGAATCCTTCGGCCCTTTCTCTGGACCAGACGATGTCGTTGAACCCATAAAAGGCAAAATTCTTAAAGCCTTTTTTTAGAAAATATTCCGCACCCATTTCTCCGGCTTCGTGGTAGGCACCCGTGATGTTGGGGAGTTCGCTAAACCTTTCCTTAAAATCTTGTGCGATCACCGGTATTTTGGAGTCAATGATCAGTTTCAGGTCCATCTCGTTGTAAAGCTGGCCGATGATGCCGTGCGCTCCCCATTCCTTTGCCCAGTCGAGTATACCTTTGATACCAATTGTTTCCCGGTAGTACAGGGGCATTCGGCAGTAGGTCCAGGGGCCGTGTTCGGCGGAATACTTGGAAATACCTTTCAGTAAGCTTTTACTGTATTCTTCCGCAAAGTCCAGCAAAAGGATGATTTTGTACATGTTTCAATTGAAGATATCTTTGATGCTTTTGGTGGCATTGCTTACCAGCGGTTTGGCCCATAGACCAATGCTTAATATATAGCCCAAAGTAACCAAAAGAAACAGCATGGCCAATTTTAATCCGACCAACTCCGCCAATCCACCTACAATCAAGGGGACCACGGCTCCACCGGCGATACCGGTACAAAGAATCCCAGAAAAGGTTCCGTGATGCTGTGAGACCGAATTCAGCGCCAGGGAGAAAATAACGGACCACATCACCGAAGCAAAGAAGCCCGTCAATGGAAAAGCGATCAATGCCCAGGAAACTGGGCCAAATAAGGCCACCAGCAACGCGATGATCGCTCCTGAGGTAAAAGCTATCAAAACGGTTCGGCTATCCATAAATTTGAGCAGCAACAGCCCCAACAAACAGCCAATGGTAAGCAATCCCCAAAAATAGGATATTACCGAAGCGCCCGTAGTGGCGGGGTCTACATTGTGGTAGGTTTGCAGAAACTTGGATATCCAGTTGGCGATTCCTTGTTCGGTTCCCACATAGGAGAAAATTCCAAGAAAATATAAGATAACGTATTTATTGGATAGCAACTCCTTGAACGCGACACCCACGTCGATTTTTTCGTCTTCCTTCAACTCTACTTTGGGAAAGCGAGCGACATATACGACAAGCACCATTACAAAGGAAATGGCCGCAAATACCCAATAGAGCGAAACCCATTTGAGGTTTTCGGGTACCATTCCATCTAAAAATGAAAACAAGGCTCCGGTATCACCGGTATGAATGCTTGTTACGAGGTAACTATACAGCATGGGGCTTAAAAAGGATGCCGCACCAAAAGCCAATTGGCCCAGCACGGAATTAAAAGCGAAGTGTGCTTCTCCCCCAGCGGTCCGAAGCAGGGGATTGATCACGACCTGTAAAATGGCCATGCCAATTCCTATAATAAACAGCGATATCAGTGCCACAGGGAAGCTGGGAATCAGCGCAAAAACCAGGGCTCCCACAAAAGCCAGTGCAAAGGCAACCACCAGCATTTTCTTCTCCTTGTATTTTTCTACCAAAATCCCGGAGGGAATGGACATGACGGCGTAGGCTACAAAAAAAGAAAAGGGTAAGAAACCGGCCAACCCAATGCTAAGAGTGAAACTGTCTATGATATCTGGAATGATCGGTCCCAGGATGTTGGTCAGGAAAGAAATTACAAAAAATATGAGCAGGATAAGTGCAACGATCAGGTTGTTTTTTTTCATAGCGTTGGTGATTCAAGGGATGAAGGTAGCCATTAATTGCGGGATTTATCGGTTTGATCCGGGAGGTTTAAAATCGAGGGGACGAGCGTTGATTCGGGGCGCAGGATCAACTTATCTGCTGCGAAACCGGTCACCTAGACCAGTCCATTTGCATGCTCCAGGGATAGGTCTACCAGCGCAGCAGCTCCCAATAAGGCGATGTCCTCATTTTTTGTCAGGTGAATTTTTAACTTCTTTATGGATTCCGGATAAATAAAATCACTAAAACTTTCTTTCATACTGGCTTCAAAATAAGGAAAGGCGTTGGCTACCGAGCCTCCGATCACAATGGCCTCGGGGTCATAGGTATACATGACTACCTGCACGGCGGCACCAAAATGGTAGCCGAATGTTTTCCACAGCGATAAGGCTTGTTCATCGCCCTGTACGGCCAGATTAAATGCATCCAGGGCGGTGGTGTGATGAAACGCACTGAAAAAATTTCCGCTTGCATAGTATTCGATGTTCTTGTCTTTGTAGGGAAGCAAACCGATTTCTCCCGCCCCACAATTGGTCCCGGCGTATAGCTTGTTTTCAATAATAATGCCCGAACCCAGGCCCGTGCCGATCGACATGCCCACCATGCAGGAATAATCCTTTCCGAGCCCAAATTTGTGCTCACCGATTGTAAAACAATTCACATCATTGTTTACAAATACGGGTAACTTGAATTCATCTTCCAGAATGTCCTTTAGTTTCACTTTCTTCCAGGATGGAATATTGGTGACGTTGTACACAATACCTTTCGCTACATCGACCACAGAGGGGACGCCAATACCGATCCCGTCCACCTTGTGTCGGGTCAGTGGCTCAATGAACTGCTTCACCTGATTTAAGGTTGACTCAAGATCGTCTTTCTCCTTTAGTAAGGCCTTTGTTTTGTGGATGATCTTCCCCTCTTTCTCAATGCCTACCTGGATTTTTGTTCCTCCTAAATCTATTCCTATGTTCATTTCGCTACTTAGGGTGAGTTTTATAAAAAATCAAACAACAAATATATTTTAAATTACCTATTTTACAAAGCAATACCTTACCCGCCGTGCACACTAGCCTGTGTCGATGTAATTGACTTTCAGTTAGTAATACTCGCAGGATTGCCTTTCTATGTAGCCATTATACTTGGATTTGTAGGTATGTACTATTTTTGGAAGGATGTTTTTTTTACTAGTACAATTGACAAAAAATGGGTATTGTTACCAAAGAAGTGGAAAAAAAAGGATCCTTACAAGCTATTTGGCGAGCGAGGATTTGTGCAAAAAACGAGGAATAGGCCGACTCAGGCACGAGTCAACAATAAAATTTGAACGAATAATGAAACGACGGGATTTTTTCGCAAAAAGTATTTTGGGCTCAATCGGACTGGGTGCCCTGATTCCGGGAATGGGGGTAAGCAAACCTGTAAACAGGCCCTTCAGAAAACAAGCAAGGAATATTATTTTTCTCGTCAGCGATGGCATGAGCACCGGAACACTTACCATGGCCGACTTGCTACTGCGGCAGAAAGAAGGAAGAAAGAGCCGGTGGATGAATTACTATCAGGGAGGATTTGCCAAAAGAGCGCTCATGGATACTGCTTCGGCCAATTCCCTTGTGACGGATTCAGCTGCTGCCGGGAGTTCCTGGGGCGGTGGCATGCGGGTGCCGAACGGTTCACTGAATGTCGGGCCTGATGGAGAGCTTCCGGTGCCCATCCTGCAAAAATTCAAGCATGCCGGGAAATCGGTAGGTTGCGTGACGTCCGTTCAAGTGACCCATGCCACACCGGCTTCGTTTTGTGTAAATGAAAAAAGCAGGAGTGCCATGCAGGAAATAGCCCTGAAGTATCTCGAACTTGAATTTGACCTGATGATGGGGGGAGGGTCGGAGCTCTTTGACGCTTCCTCTCGGGAGGACAGGCGGGATTTATTTGGAGCATTTGACAAAGCAGGCTTTTCGGTCGCCAGGAACCGGGATCAACTGATGGCCTTGAAAGGGGAAAAGCCGGTATTGGGCATTTTTAGTGCCGGAGGCATGCCTTATGCCATTGACCGGGAAAACGACCCGGAGTTAAAGAAAAAAGTACCTTCTCTGGCCGAAATGTCTCAAAAGGCAATTGAGATCCTTTCTCAAAACCCGAACGGTTTTGCCATACAAATCGAGGGTGGGAAAGTGGATTGGGCAGCACATGCCAACGATGCGCCTGCCTTGCTATACGACCAGTTGGATTTCGATGAAGCGGTAGGTATCGCCCTGGATTTTGCTGCAAGGGACGGTGAAACACTAGTAATCATGACCACCGATCATGGAAATGCCAATCCGGGGCTTTTTGCCGCAGATAAATTCTCCAGGCTGTATACAACCTCTCGTTCCAACGAATGGGTGTTGAGCCAGCTATCGCCCGATAATACACCGGGTCAGGTCGCGGATTTTATCGAAACCTATCAAGGACTTCAGTTGAAGAAGGAAGAAATCGATGCGTTACTAAAAAGTTATCAGGAAACCAGCGCGGACGGTCTGTACGGGTCGACCAGGCTGCCCAATCACCTGTATGCCCGGTTACAGTTTCCGCATACCGGGATTGGCTGGGCGGGGACCGGGCATTCTGCGGATCATGTGGAACTTGCCATGTATGGCCCGGGGAGTGAAAACCTTCCTGCTTATATCGAAAATTATAAATTGCACAATTTTATGCTAGATGCGGCGCATGTACCGGCAATGGTGTATGCGAATTAGTGCTACCGATGGAGCGGGAAAGTAGGGATTCGGAAGCACAGAAGTTTGCCTTTCCCCCAATGTCCCTGCAAAACCTACTATAGCGAATCATAATACCAAGAATAATGAATAAACAATTCCTTATCCCAATGAAAAATCCGGCTGCTTTATTTTGCTTTCTGGCCGTGTTCTGTGTGGCGCAGCCCCTCTTTGCCCAGGAAGAGCCTTTGGGTATACTTCTCACCTGGAAAGAAGATCCACTGACGACCATGGTGATTGATTGGCACACCGAATCATCGGATCCCGAGGTGTTACATGTTTCGGAAAAAGGAAATGAAAACTGGTGGGAGGAACCAAGCCGAACCCTACCTTTTCCTCATTCAGACAGGACCATACAGCGGGTTGAATTGGTAGGATTGCGTCCTGGTACGTCGTACAGTATTCGGTTTGGTGAATCCGCAAGAACCTACTATTTTACCACCATGCCCGCTGATATAGCTCGGGAGTCCCTGCGGATTGCGATTGGAGGGGATTCCATGCATGCTCAGGAACTGATGGAAAAGACCAACCGGCAGGTGGCAGGTTACGATCCTCATTTTGCAGTAATTGGCGGGGATTTGGCCTACGCAAACGGCGATCCCAAAAACGTGAATCGATGGTATGCCTGGTTTGATGCTGTGAAAAACACCTTGATTCACGAAGATGGAAAAATCATTCCTTTACTTTTGGGGATTGGGAACCACGAGGTACGGAAGGCGGTCTTTGCACCGGACGAAGAAATCGATTTTAACGACGTAAACAGGGAAAAAATGGCTCCCTTCTATTACGGTTTATTTGCATTTCCAAGTCAACCCGGATATGGAGTTCTCGATTTTGGATCGTATTTAAGTTTCTTTCTGCTGGACTCGGATCATTCGAATCCGATCGTGGGGAAGCAAACCGAATGGTTAAAAAGAGAGCTTGCCATTCGCAAGGAGGTGAGCCAGCTACTCACCCTGTACCACGTTCCCGCTTACCCGTCGGTAAGGGATTTTAATGGCCGGACCCAGCGAAGCGTGCGGGAGAATTGGGTGCCTTTGTTAGAAGAGGCTGGGGTGAAACTGGTTTTTGAAAATCACGACCATGCATACAAGCGCACCTATCCTATCCGCAATAACCGGATCGATGCGGGAGGCGTAGTCTACATTGGGGACGGCTCCTGGGGTACCCGTACCCGGGAGGTACACGATCCAGCCGCTACCTGGTACCTGGATACAGCACTTTCCGCCCAAGCCTTTACACTGTTGACCTTACAGGGAAGCAGTTATTCCCTGATTTCCGTTGACGCCGAGGGAAATATCATTGATAGCTATCCGAGACTTCCGTCTAAAAAATAACACGATAAAAATCAAACAAATGAAACAACGCATACAGATACTTGCCATCTTTTGGGCAGTAGTAGGGGCCTGGTCTTGTGGTAGTAGGTCCGGTACCGAAACCGCAAACCAAACGCAACAGGAAGAAGAAACCGAAAACCCAGTCGGGATGGGTACAGTTGCTTACGAGCATGTTTTTGAAGATGACCGGCCTTTTGCTCAGTGCCATGCTTCGACAATGGTCCCGCTTGGTGAAGAGGGCTATTTGGTCGCCTGGTTTGCAGGCTCGCACGAAAAGCACGACGATGTGGGTATTTGGACCGCCAAAGGAAAACCGGGAAATTGGTCCGATCCACAGCTATTGGTCAAAGTTCGCAACGACCCTCATTGGAATCCGGTTTTATTCAATGCACCCGACGGCAAGGTCTATTTGTATTTTAAAGTGGGGAAGGAAATTGATTATTGGGAAACCTGGGTGCAGGTTTCGGAAGACGGCGGAGAGACCTGGTCGGAAGCCCGGGAACTGGTCCCTGGGGACAAAGGGGGAAGGGGTCCGGTCAGAAACCACCTGTTAGTACTATCCGATGGAACCTGGCTGGCGCCTTCCTCGGACGAAAAAAACAAAGTGTGGACGGTGTTTGTAGACCGTTCGGAAGATGGCGGTACCACCTGGGAGGCCAGCGACAAGCTGGACATGGACCGGTCGGTAATTACCGGGGAGGGAGTCATCCAGCCTGCCCTTTGGGAATCCAAACCTGGACACGTGCACATGTTGATGCGCAGCAGTTCAGGAAATATTTGCCGGGCAGATTCCGAAGATTATGGAAAAACCTGGTCGAAAATTACCGAAACCAGTTTACCCAACAACAATAGCGGCATCGACGTGGCGCATTTGGGAGGCGAGAAGATTGCGGTCATCTATAATCCGGTGTCCGAAAACTGGGGGGCGCGCTTCCCCATTTCTGTCGCCGTATCACTGGACAATGGGCACACCTGGAGCCAGCGATTCGATATCGAAAAGGGAGTGGGAGAGGAGGATGAGCTTTCCTATCCTGCCATGTTTTACGAGGACGGACACCTGGTGGCCTGTTATACCTGGAACAGGCAGCGGGTGGCGTTTTGGAAAGGAAAATTGGAAGGAATTTGATAAACACAAATGATGAAAAGGTATTTGATTTCCGGCTGTCTGATGCTACTGGCCAGCCAACTGTTGCAAGCACAACAAGAAACGACGTACGCAGAGAAACTAGGTTATCCATCCGGCACGAAAGTAGTGATTTTTCATGTGGACGATGCGGGCATGTCCTACGAGTCCAATGAAGGAACCATACGGTCGATCAATTCCGGAGTTGCCACGTCTTGCAGCATCATGATGCCTTGTCCCTGGGCTGCCAGTTTTGTAAAGGTAGCATTGAAGGAACCCATGGATGCTGGCATTCACCTCACCCTGACCTCCGAGTGGAAAAATTACCGCTGGCACCCCCTTTCGGGGAAGGATGCAGTGCCGGGTCTGGTAGATCAGGAAGGGGCCTTCTGGCCATCCGTAGAAGAAGTGGTCCGGAATGCCAGTCCGGAAGAAGTGGAACGCGAACTACGGGCTCAGGTAGACCGGGCGTTGGAAATGGGACTTCGTCCGACGCATATGGACAGCCATATGGGAACGCTTTTTTACCATCCGCCTTTTTTGGAGCGGTACATAAAAGTTGGGACGGATTACGATATTCCGGTGATGTTTCCCGGGGGCAATAACAAACTTTTGAGGCTTTCCATGAACGACAACCTTGTCAAGCAGCTAAAAAAGGAAGGAAGGTACCGGGAGGGAATGGAACTCCCGACCAATCCCTTGCTGGAACAGGCTCCGGAAATAGGGGCTCAAATTTGGGCCGCAGGTCTCCCGGTTTTGGACGATTTGCACACCGTAAGTGGTAACTGGAAGCCGGAAGGTGTGGTGGAAGACACCGATTGGGGCAAGTACAAAGTCGCGCAATTCAAGGAGGTATTGTCCCAAATGGAACCCGGGCTGGCGATGATAATCGTTCACAGCAACGGCGACCGGCAGGTGTTTGATCGCATCAGTTCCTCGGGAGGATCGCGGTTTGCCGACATGCTCGCGATGACCGATCCGGAACTTCGGCGATTCATAGAAACGGAAGGAATTATTTTGACTACCTGGAGGGAAGTCATGGATCGACGAAAAAAAGTCCGATGAAAAAACTGCAATGGATATTGCTTTGGCCGATGGTTGTGGGTTTTTCCCTGCACGCACAGTACATTCCAAAGGAAAAAGTAGTGGTACAGGAGCAGTTGATCTTTCCACTCCAGGATAAGCACGTGCATGGAAGCAGTATTGTCGCCTTGCCCAATGGAGACATGCTTGCAGCCTGGTTTGAGGGTTCAGGAGAGCGAACCGCAGACGACGTGCGCATCATGGGGGCCCGGCTGCGAAAACGCGATAGTGAATGGGGGGCTCCGTTTCTGATGGCAGATACGCCGGGCCTACCCGATTGCAACCCGGTGGTTTTTTTGAACCAGGAAGGAAAACTGTTTTTGGTATGGATAGCCGTGCAGGCAAACCGCTGGGAACAGTCCATCCTGCGCTTGCGCACCAGTACCGCTTACGACAATGCCGGTGCGCCCATTTGGGATTGGCAGGACAATATATTGTTAAAACCAGGGGACGCATTTCACCAGGAAGTGGTGCAAAAATTCAAGGAACTTCCGCCCACAGAAGCCGGTTGGTCCGAATATGCGCCTTTGTACGACGAGATGATCATCGAAGCGAGCAAGGACAGTAAAAAAACCAGTATCGGTTGGATGACACGCATCAAGCCACTGGCCCTACCCTCGGGACGACTGCTATTGCCACTCTATTCGGACGGATTTAATTTTTCCATGTTGGCGATTTCCGACGATGACGGCGAAACCTGGACCGAAAGTTTGCCCATTGTAGGTAGGGGACCCATTCAGCCGGCGCTGGCACAACGAAAGAGTGGAGAAATCGTGGCTTTCATGCGCGACAGTGGCGATGCTCCGAATAGATTGCAACGGAGCTACTCTTCGGATGAAGGGATGACCTGGACCCCCAGTGAAAAATCAACCATTCCCAATACCGCAAGCGTGGAATTACTGGCACTGGACGATGGACGCTGGATCTTTTTAGGAAACGATGTGGACGATGGCAGGTATCAGTTAGCCATGTATCTTTCGGACGATGAGGGCAAAACCTGGCGAAGCAAAATGTACCTGGAAGACGAGAAAAAGGGATTTGGGGGATTTTCCTATCCTGCGCTGATCCAGGATACCGAAGGACAAATCCACGTCACCTATTCCTACCACTTGGAGGAAGGAGGGAAATCCATAAAATACATAAAAATCGACCCAAATAAATTCTAGCAAAGGTAGCCCTATTCCGCCGGTTTGCTGTACTATCATTGAGCGAATCGGTAACCAATAATGGTAGAATTGATTTGACTTTAGTAGTTAGGTTAGGTAAGGTTTGTCCGTTCCTGTCCATAGGGCAGGACGGACAAATTTATTTTACATACGCTGGTTGCTGTTCTTCCGTGAAAGGTAGACGTTTGCTGCCCTGCTCCTTCGCCAGACCGACCGCTGATGAAAAAAAAGGACCCTCGGCAGCCGGAGTATTTTTTGCCCTTCTCTATGGAAGTACTGATTCGCTACGATGAACCTCAAGGTGCCAATGAAAACGAGTCCATTTTACAAGTGCTGGCTAGGGGTAGCGATACTCTGTTATGCCTGCACGGTGCAGGCCCAACAGCTTCTTGTCCCGCAAGCAAACAGGCATAAAGACGAGCCCTTTTTGCAGCGGTATAGCATTCGCTATTCCGTTGACCCTGTAGGGGTTTTGAAGAAAGTTGGTGCCGACCGGAATGGTAGGATTCAGGTGTTGGCTGAATCCGGACTTTTGACGACGCAGGGAGGAGCTTTTCTTAACCCAGGACGGCTTGTACCGGATAGATTAATTCCATACATGGATAATATGTCCGTAGCGGATTTCCTTATCCTTCAAAAACAGTTCGTTTATCTGGACGAAAAGGCCGTTTTTAGTAATTCCTGGGCCGGCACATTGCACGTTCCTCATCCACTACCTGCAGCGAGCCTCATGGCAGCAGGAAGGGCGTTTCATTTTATGGTGTCAGACGGCAGGAGTTTGGCCTTTACCGATGAATCGCAGACGCTTTGGAGGGGAAGCTCTCCAGAACCTATTTTGGCCATCAAGTACGAATCCGAGAGGGATCTTTTTTGGATCTTGAGCTCCCAGACATTATTTACGTTTGCTCCCGCGGAGAAGCGGCTACATGTGGTATTCAGAGGGAAGGATTTTACGGCCATTGATTGGTTACCGGGAAGCACGGACATCGTCCTTGGTACCGAGGATGGCTACCTGCGGGTAGACAGATCAACGGGGGAGCAAATCGGTGGAATAAGAAGGGACTTGCCGGTAAACCGCATCCATCTGGTAAAAGCGGTGAACGGTTCCCTTTGGTTTGGTAGTCCAAAAGGGGCATTTATGTTGCGTGGGGACGGCGGGTTTGATTACTATTACGGGAAACGTTGGATCCCCGATAACGAGGTGATGGATATTGCCGCCGGTCCGGAGGGATCGGTTCTACTACTCACCAGGCAGGGTCTCGGCCAAATTTGTTTTAAAAAAATGACCTTGCACGAAAAAGCACTTTTTTTGGAGGATCAGGTTCGTAGCCGACACATTCGGTTTGGAATCAATTCGATTTTACAGGACATGGAACCGGGTGATGTGTCCACCGGATCGTTATACAGTGCCTCCAATGATGGTCTTTGGACTGCGATGTACCTGGCGAGCCAGGCATTTCGGTACGCGGTGACCGCAGAACCGGAAGCACTTCAAAATTGTAGGGAATCCCTGGAAGCAATGGAACGGCTGTATACCATCCATCCATTGCCGGGTTTTCCCGCCAGAACTTTTGAGCGTGTCAGCCAATTGCGAAATCAGGAAAGTAAGTGGGAGTGGCATTCTGGAACGCATTCGGAATGGAACTGGCGCGGAACGACGAGCAGCGACGAGGTGATTGGTCATGTGTTCGGTCTAGGGGTATTGGCGGAGGTAGTAGACGAAGCCGACCTACGGCAGACGGCCATCGGTCTGATCGAACAACTAATGGATCACATCGTAGCGAATGACTTTTACCTGGTTGGTAAGGACGGGCAGCCGACTACCTGGGGAAAATGGAATCCGGACTATGTAAACGGCCTGCCGCCCATGGTCGGAGACAGAAAACTAAATTCCTCCAACATCGTAGCCATGCTGCAGACAGCCTATCGATTTACCGGAAAGGAGATTTACCGGCAAAAGGCCTACTGGCTCATGAAAGAACAGGGGTATTTGAAAAATCTCATGCGGCCCATGAATGCCATCGGTAGGGCCGGGGAAGGGAGCGATCCACTGGCTATCCTGCTTTCGGAAAGTTGGAACCATTCTGACGATCAGATGTATTTTGCCGGCTATTGGGGACTTTACCGCTATGCCTTCCATGACTCGCTACGAGTAAAGTTCCGACAGGCCATTCTTGATCATTGGAAATTCGAAAAGCCGGAAAGGCAGGCAACACTGAATATGTTTGCACTGCTTGCCGATCCGGAAACGGATGCATCGGATGCACTTTGGGTGCTGCGGGAGCATCCCCTGGATTTTATCCGTTGGAATGTAGCGAATAGTCATCGGAACGATCTCCGGTTTCTTGAAGAAAATCCAAGAAATCAAACGACCGAAACGGTACTGCCGCCGGCTGAGCGGCCGGTGCTTCGAAACAATAAGAATTTGTTTATTCTGGACGAGACCCGGCAAAATGGGACCTCCGAATACAGCGCAGCAGACATTTGGCTGCTTCCCTACTGGATGGGTAGGTACCTGGGCCTGATCACGCCACCGCATTAATACCTGGCCTGTTGGCCGTAGAGACTAATAAAACTGAGGACGAAACAACGAATAATTTAACCTTGATTATGAAAAAAATAGTGCGATTTTACGGATTGGTTTTTCTAATGACCTTGACCGGACTAGCCTTCATTTCTCCACTGTCCGCCCGACAGGGGGATAGCTATTGGAAGGACAAACCCTTCTTCCAGGATTATAGCATCAAGTATAGCTACGACGATGTGAAAAAACCACTGAAAAAGGTGCGAACCGACCGGAATGGAAAAATACAGGTATTGTCTACGGCTGGCCTGCTTCACCCCCATGCCGGTGCTTTCTTGTATCCCGGAGAATTGGCTGTCGACGAAACCTACCGATTCATGGCGGATAAAGCGATTGTCGACCTTCAGGTATACCGGGAACAGTTGGTATACCTGGACGAGGAAGCGGTGCTGAGCAATGCCTGGGCCGGGGAATTGTTTTCCAGGCACCAGATGCCCGGTGCCCGGATGTTTGCAGCAGGGGAAGATTTCGATTTTCTACTTGCGGGAGAGGGAGAATTAAGTTACCTAAAGGATTCCAAGAGGCTGTGGCGCAGCAAGATTTCCGGACCGATTCTGGATGTGAAGTATGTACCGGGTACCGACCGCTTTTGGATACTCACTCCGGTCTCACTCCATACCTTTACCCCGGAAACAGAGGAGCTGAAACTCGTTTTCGAAGGAACTGATTTTACGGCATTTGATGTGGTGGCTTCCGGTACCAAGACCATCATTGGGACATCAAATGGATACCTTGCGCTCAACAATCTGAGCAACAAAACGGACGGAGGGATTCATAGAAAAATACCCGTTACCGAGATTCGAACCGTGAAGGAAGTAAACGGACAGGTCTGGTTTGGAACGCCCGAAGGGGCTTTTTCTCTTCGTGAGGACGGGGGATACAATTATTATTACGGCAAACGTTGGCTTCCGGACAACCGGGTGGTGGATATAGCCGCGGGACCGGCCGGTTCCGTGCTGGTATTGACCGAAGAGGGACTGGGTCAGATCGTTTTTACCGAGATGACACTCGCAGAAAAGGCGGAATATTTTGAGAAGCAGGTCCGCCTCCGCCACATACGTAATGGCTTCAATGCCACACTCAGTGGCATGCGTGATGGTAACCTGTCGACAGGCTACCTTGCCGATTCAGACAACGATGGGTTATGGACCTCCATGTACCTTGCCGGAGAAGTGTTTCGCCATGCCGTGACGGGATCTGACGAAGCGTTGCAGCATGTAAGAGAATCCCTGGACGCCATGGAGCGTTTGTATACCATTAATCCGGTACCGGGTTTTCCTTCCCGATCTTTTGAACGTAGCGGACACATTGATGTTTTGTCCGACCCGGAGCGATGGCAGCATGCTTCGGATCCGGAATGGGATTGGAAAGCGACCACAAGTAGTGACGAGGCGATCGGACATGTATTTGTTTTTGGTGTCATCGCCGAATTGATACCAGACGAAGCAATTCGGGGCAAAGCGATTCGCCTGCTGGACGAATTGATGCAGCACATTGTGGACAACGACTGGTACCTGATTGACTACGATGGCGAGCCTACCACCTGGGGTCGCTGGAACCCGGAGTACGTGAATGGTTTCGCAACCATGGTGGGGGACAGAAAATTGAATTCGTCCAACATTGTGGCCATGTTGCAAACAGCCTATCATTTTACCCGTAAGGAGATCTATAAGGAAAAGGCCTATTACCTCATGGAAAATCACGGCTATCTCGAGAATCTCATGCGTCCCATGGAGGAGATTGGCAGGGCAGAGGAAGGTAGTGACGAGTGGGCCGCCATGCTTTCCGAATCCTGGAATCACTCCGACGACGAAATGTATTTCCTGGGGTACTGGGGGCTGTACCGATACGCATTCACCAATGAATTAAAAGGCATGTACAAAGAGGCCATCGTAGATCATTGGGAAGCCGAACGACCCGAAAAGGAGGGCCTCTGGAACATTTTTACTGCTATGGTTTCTCCCGATAATTTTGATTTGGACGAGGCAATCTGGTATTTGCAGGAATACCCGCTGGATTTGATTCATTGGACCATGAAGAACAGTCACCGAAAGGACATTGTTCTGATTGAGGAGAATTTTCGCCGGCAGGCTACTGCCGAGGTATTGCCTCCCGATGAATTGCATGTACGCAGGCACAATGCCAACCGCTTTGAACTGGACGGAGGCAGGGACGGTAACCAGGAAAGCAGTGCGGGGGATATTTGGCTGTTGCCCTATTGGATGGGCCGTTACTTACACGTGATTCGGTAACTGCCGGATTCCGTTGCTTCGCCTTGTTTCCAAGGCGGTATGCTGTCAGATCTGCTCTTGGTACAACAGACAGTGAAAGTATGCGACCCTGCAACAATTATTTCGTACGATTTACGTAACTTCAACACCATGACAAAGATTACCGAACAACCATCCCTGTACCGGCATCTGGAAAAGATGTCGGTGTCGGAACTTACGGCAAACATCAATAAGGAGGATAAGAAAGTAGCCCTTGCTATCGAAGCAGCACTCCCTCAAATCAACCGCTTGATTGAGGAAATTCTCAAAAAACTGGAAAAAGGAGGCAGGTTATTTTATTTGGGAGCCGGAAGTGGAGGGAGACTGTCCGTTTTGGATGCCATTGAATTGCCCACCACCTACGGCATACCCAAAGGAGTCGTAAATGTTATTTTAGCCGGTGGAGTGGAACACTTGATCGAAGCCCGGGAGGAGGAGGAAGACGACAGGGAAGCGGGCTGGAAGGCACTTTCGGCCCAGCAGGTTTCAGAGGGAGATTTTGTTTTGGGTATTTCTGCCAGCGGGACCACTCCGTTTGTATTGGCAGCATTGGGAGCTTGCCGTGAAAATGGAATCAGCACCGGATGCATTGTAAGCAATCCAGAGTCTCCTATTGCCGGAGTTGCGGATTTTCCCGTAGAAATCATTACTGGCCCGGAATTCGTTTCCGGGAGCACCCGCATGAAATGTGGGACCGCCCAGAAAATGATTTTTGATATGATTTCTACTACTTGTATGATTCGGTTGGGCCGGGTAGAGGACAACAAAATGGTCAATGTGCAACTGATCAACGATAAGATCATTGACCGGGCCGTAAAAATGCTGATGGAGCGAGGAGGGCTTTCGGATTACGCGGAAGCCAAAGCGATCCTGACCAAAAATGGTTCGGTGAGGAAAGCGTTGGATGCGCTTGGAATGTAAACAAGAAAAGGGGGCAGCGACCGTTGCCCCCTTTTCTTTATTTCTGAATCGAAATCGGATCAGCCGATAACCTTTTCGGCCAGTACGATAATTTTATTGTCGTTTACTTCGACCACACCTCCGTCCACTACCAGAGATTGCCTACCTTCAGCGGTGGTGTAGGTAAGGGCTCCCTTTTGCAGGGCCGAAACGAGCGCCGCGTGATTTTTTAATAGTTGAAAGGAACCGTCTGCTCCCGGAAAAGTGGCCTCCGAGACTTCTCCTTCAAATATTTTTTTATCGGGTGTAATGATTTCTAAATGCATGCCTAAGGATAAAATGAAGCAACTATTCGTTTTTCTTCGTCGGGCGCGGACCGTATTACTTAACTTCGGCCAACATTTTCTCTCCCTTCGCGATGGCATCTTCGATGCTACCTACCAGGTTAAATGCTGCTTCCGGCAGATGATCCAATTCTCCGTCCATAATTCGGTTAAAGCCCTTGATGGTGTCTTTGATGTCTACCAAGACCCCTTTGAGGCCGGTAAACTGTTCCGCTACGTGGAAAGGCTGCGATAGGAATCGCTGTACCCTTCTGGCACGGTGCACGACGAGCTTGTCTTCTTCCGAAAGCTCTTCCATTCCCAGGATAGCAATGATGTCTTGAAGTTCTTTGTAGCGTTGAAGGATTTCTTTCACCCGGGTCGCACAATCGTAGTGCTCGTCTCCAAGGATACCAGGTTCCAGGATCCGGGAAGTGGAATCCAAGGGGTCCACCGCCGGATAGATCCCTAACTCTGCAATTTTCCGTGAAAGTACGGTCGTCGCATCAAGGTGTGCAAACGTAGTGGCAGGAGCCGGATCGGTCAAGTCATCCGCAGGGACGTAGACGGCCTGTACCGAAGTAATGGATCCGTTTTTGGTGGAGGTAATGCGCTCTTGCATCGCTCCCATTTCCGTGGCCAGGGTAGGCTGGTAGCCCACGGCCGATGGCATCCGCCCCAATAGCGCCGATACTTCCGAACCTGCCTGAGTGAAGCGGAAAATGTTATCGATAAAGAAAAGGATGTCTTTTCCTGCACCGTCTCCTTCGCCATCGCGGTAGTATTCCGCCAAAGTCAGGCCCGTCAGTGCTACGCGTGCACGGGCTCCGGGAGGTTCGTTCATCTGACCAAATACAAAAGTTGCCTTGGATTCCTGAAGTTTTTCCAGATCCACCTTGGAAAGGTCCCAGCCACCTTCTTCCTCCAGTGACTTGACAAAATCGTCTCCATAGGTAACAATACCGGATTCGATCATTTCCCGCAACAAATCATTTCCTTCACGGGTACGCTCACCTACGCCGGCAAACACAGACAATCCCGAATAGGCTTTGGCGATGTTGTTGATTAATTCCTGAATCAATACGGTTTTTCCCACACCGGCACCACCGAAAAGACCAATTTTTCCACCCTTGGCATAGGGTTCAATCAGGTCAATTACTTTGATTCCCGTATACAATACCTCAGTCGAGGTTGAAAGATCTTCAAATTTGGGCGCTGAACGGTGAATGGGAAGGCGGTTTGTATCGGTAGGTTGAGGCAATCCATCAATAGCTTCTCCGACTACGTTAAACAACCTTCCTTTGATGCTGTCACCGGTAGGTACAGAGATGGGCGCTCCCAGGTCCAAAACTTCCATTCCTCGCACCATGCCTTCAGAAGAATCCATCGCGATGGTCCGTACACGGTCTTCGCCAAGGTGTTGTTGAACCTCCAGAATTACCTGTTGTCCATTTTCTTTCGTAATTTCTAGTGCATCGAGGATATTTGGCAGTTTACTTCCCTCAAAGGAAACATCCACTACAGGACCAATTACCTGAGTTATCTTACCAGTATTCGCCATTGTTAAATTTATAAGATGAATAGGAACAATACTTTTTTTAATTCGAGTGCAAAATTAGTTAATATTGGTGAATACCAAAGGATGTTTTAAAAATTAATGCACTTTGCCTCAAATTTTTATAAGACTAGAGTTTTAATACAAAAAATTTCTTGATTTTGCGCCCAGGCTCCGATGTAGGCCTTGTTAAAACATCCTTCTTGCCCGTACCCAACGCCTGGACCAATAGCGGGATTGGATGTTGTCCTCTGTTACTCCTAGGGATGTGGAGGCGTGAATGAAATAAACGGTACCGCTCCGCCTTTCAGTGACAATGCCGGCGTGAGTCACTTTTCTTCGCCGCCTGCCGGTGGCAAAAAAGACCACATCTCCCTCTTTTAGCTTTCGTTTCGAGACCCGTTTGCCTACGCGGCTTTGTTCTTCGGAAACCCTGGGCAGTCGGATGCCTGCACTTCGGAAGGACAGGTAGACCAGCGCCGAGCAGTCCATTCCTGCCCGGGTAGTTCCTCCGTACCGGTACGGGGTTCCTTGGAAGGTTTTTGCTGTTTCCACCACTTTATCAACTCGTTCTTGCCTGATTTTTCGGCTGGAAGCGCAGGAACTTAAAAGAAGTACCGCCAATCCAACACCCAAAATCAGGTGTACCATTCTGTTTATGCCGTTATGCATTGCTGATATAACATTTGTTCAATGATAAAAAAACCCAACCGTACGCGCAACGTTCTAATCAGGTAAGATACAGGTTACCGCTAAATTACTTGGGATTGCCCGTGTAATTTTTGCGGGAATTGGTTACTTTTATTACCTCAAGTAACGCGAATCACCCGGAGTAGCCTTGCAGGTATTGCTGTTCGAGTAAGAAATCAAATCCCCTTTGACCGAGCATGAGTAAAGATGATTTTAGAAGGCTTACCCTTCAAAAGAAGATACAGAAATTATACACCGAAGGGACCTTCGTGGTAGCCATTCGGTATTACACCTACAAGGTAAATTTGTATTTGCTCGGCCGGGAATACGTAGAAGTTTTCTATAATCATAAATACGATCGGATTGATAAAATAGAATTCTTAAATCAACGCCATTCCCGGATGAAATTTTACCTGGACCAGATACGCCTTCGTGAGATATGATTCAGGAGGAGCTGGATGCTCGCTGACTAATATCCTTGTGAATCGACAGCACCTGGGGAATGACCAGTTCTCTTTCGTCATTGGGGACAACATAGGTTGCCAGTTTGTTTTTTTTATCGTCTTCCCATTGTTTTTCCATTATCTGAACAATCTGTTTCCGGCTCCGGTGCGGGTCTCGCTTCAATACCCGCTCAACCCGTAATTGCCAGGGGGCAGTGACGTGAATGGTACAATCCAATTGCCGGTAGGAGCCAGTTTCGAATAATAAAGCGGCTTCCTTTAACAGATAGTTCGTGGTCTGTTTGCTTGCCCAGTCCATAAAATCCTGTCCTACTACCGGGTGTACCAACTGATTTATTTCTTCGGTTTCCCTGGGATCAGCGAATACTCTTTCGGCCAGGTAACGGCTATTTAGGGTACCCTCGGGTGTAAAAGCGGAATCACCAAAACGGGTCCGAATGTCCTCTTTCAGCAGGGTATCGTGGGCCATGAGCCATTTGGCGCGGCTGTCTGCGTTGTATACCGGTATTCCCAACAAGGAAAAAATTTGAGCAATGAGGGACTTTCCAGCACCAATGCCCCCGGTTATTCCAACCAATAGGGGTTTTCTATTCGTCATAAATCAGCTTAAACGTTTCGGGTTCAAACCTGATGTTCCGGATGTACTCGGGAGTTTTATTGAGGGAGGCCGAGATGGTGCTGTCCTCCCGGTTTCGATTGTTGTAGTTTAAAACGGCACTCAGCTCCAGCTCATTTAGCATCGCCTGCTTGTCCTCCTGGATCAGGAAACGGGCTTCCAGTTCGGTGATATCCGTATCCACCGTCACGTTTTCAGGAAAGTAGCGCTGTTGAATTTGAAGGGTCAACCGATTTTCCACAAACGCAACTACCTCGAAGGATACCTGTGCCGTTTCTTCATCCAGGCGAAGAAAGGCCTGCTGCTCCTTCTTTAACGTGAGAGGCAGGAGTCTTGAGAAGTTTTCCCGGATATTGGTTTCGCCAAATCCAAGTAATAACTTTCCCTCCATCTGCTCGATAATGGAAATCGGTCCCGTCACGGTTACCACTTCCGGTTCGATGGAGATGGGAGAAGCAAAGGCATGGTTTTCTGCAAGCGTATTGGCGGTGGTATCCGGAGCCAGTCGAATTTTTTTTGAAACGATCCTGTCAATTTTGAAGTTCAGGGTATCGGGAACAATGGTTATCAGATCGGAGGAGGCAATGTGTTCCTGCATTTGTGGAGCTAGTTCAGAGGCCAGCAGGAAGGGTTTTCGGAAGGGGTCCTCTAGAAAGACCTCCAAGGGGGTAACACTAATTTTCAAGTGTCTTTTTAACAAATCCCAGCCGTTTCCGTTGATTTGAATCCCAACTTCCTGGGGAACTTCTTCGACAGCCATGTATTCCTCTGTGTCGTATAGGATTGATATGGGTTGATTTACCGTCGTTGTGTAATTGTCTTTGTTCAGGGCGTTTAAAAGCCAAAAGGTGGTAGCCGTAAACACACAGAGGACTACCACCTTTAGATTGGATGATTTTTCAGGTTTCAGTTTCCTAAAATAATTACCAAGAGTACTCAACTGTACGGAAAATTAATTTGCATTCGTTAATTTTTTGGTGTAATCGAGTGAAAGTGCGGTTTTTTCAACCTTGAGTTTCATTCCCTTATCCAGTTCCACCAGCACCTGATCTCCTTCCACGGCATAAATCTTGCCATGGATTCCTCCCACCGTGACCACCTGGTCTCCTTTTTTGATTTCTGAGATAAACTTGGTAGTTTCCTTTTGTTTTTTTTGTTGGGGACGGATCATGAAGAAATACATGATGAGGATGATACTCCCGAAGAGAAAAACCTGACCCATGATGCCACTTCCGGCACCACCGTCTACTTGAAGCAATAGTGAATGGTACATTTTTATCGTTTAACAGGGCCTGCAGAGGGCCCGGGTGATGCAGAAGCTGTTTTTCTAGTGACGTTTCCTTTCAAGCGCAAGCGGGTTACGTTCGGGGAGGTGTTGGCCTGTATGGTTACCGTTGGGCTCTGGACTCCGGATTTTCCGGTAGAATTGAAAACAACTTTCACAAAGCCTTCTTCTCCCGGTTTGATGGGCGTTTTGGTCCATTCAGGACTGGTGCATCCGCAGGAAGCCTGTATGTTGGAAATTACCAGGGGAGCCTGTCCTGAATTTTCAAACGTAAAGAGTTTTTCTACGACCTCACCCTCCTGTATGGTGCCAAAATCAAAGACTTCCTCCTCAAAAGAAAAGGCTCCCATGGAAGCAGGGTCCGCTGCCTGTATGTTTTGTGCATTGGCGGGCATTGCTACCTGGTTTTGCTCCAACTGAGAGATTTTCTGTTCCAACGCTTTGATTCGGTCGTCTTTATCCCCACCTCCCTGACTGCAGGCGGCGGTCAGCATCAGCGAAATGCCAAGGATCCAAACCGTGGTTTTTGAATAATTCATAAGATTAACTGATTTAGTTATTGTTATTTTCTTGATTGATTTGATCAATTAGTTTATTGACATCGTTGAGAAGATTTTCGGCCTTAGACTTAGCCTCCGTGATGACTTTATCGCCTTCTGACTTTGCCAGGTTGTCCGGTAAATTCTTCCCCTCCATTAACTCTTCGATTAGATCTTCCAGTTCATTTCTGTACTTTCCCAATCGGTAGGAAAGTTTGTCCCTGGTGTTATTGCCCGAATCAGGTGCGAAAAGCACGCCCATGACTGCTCCCAATCCTGCCCCTAAAGCAAAAATGACTAGTGAATTACTTTTTTTACCCATTATCTTTGTTATTTATTATCAATAAGTCCTCTACCACTTTTACGGATTTTTCCCTTTTCGGTTAGTTCTTTTGACAAGGTGTCCAGTAAACCATTCACAAACTGCTTGCTTTTGGGTGTGCTGTAGGTTTTGGATATGTCAATGTATTCATTGATCGAAACCTTCGTCGGAATACTAGGGAAGTTAACCATTTCCGTCAACGCCATGATTAATATTACCCGGTCGGTCAGCGCTATCCTTTCCACGTCCCAGTTTTTGGTTTTCTGAGCGATCAGGGAACTGAATTCATCCTCTGAAGCTATCGTCAAGTTATAGATATTTTGGAAAAATTCCTTGTCCTCCTCCCAGTTTAATGCCAATTCAGGCAGGATCTCGTCCGTATTTTCTTCCGCTCCTGTCAGATTTTTTATCACTTTTGATGCCAAACTTCTTACAATGGATTTATTTTCCGACCAATTCAAGTCCTTGTCCTGAAAAAAACTAATCACTGCCTCACTTTTAAACAGTACCTTTTTCAACAAGGATTGGAGGATTTCCTTGTCTTCCTCAAAGGAGGGGTTTTCGATAGCAATGTACCGTTGGTAGTCCTCGTTAGGCTTTACCAGCTCACGAAACCATTCCTTGATCTCGAGCTCAAGCTCCTGCCCGTTTATTTGAAACCGGTTGCATTCGCGGCGAAAACCCAGGTTTTCTTCGATGATCTGCAAGGCTTTGTTTGCTCCCAGATTGTACACGGAACCCTGTTGCACCTCCGGTTGGGACTCGTATTTTCTTTTTTTGCCCTTCTCGTTCCGAACATGTATGCCAAAATCTACCAACATGTGAATGGCGTAGACGTACAAACCCGGGATATTTTCTACGGAAGTAAGCATGTTTTGCTTCAAAAATTCCTTGTCCTTCCGGTTGTATTTTTTAAAAAGATCCATCGCCTTGACAGCGGTATGGGTGATTTTTTCATCACTTTCCCCACCCGACTGCCAGGTATCTCCGTGAAGGTTAGCCAAAAAAAGCTGCACGCATCGTTCCGCATCTCGTTTCAACTGCCCCTTGTCCTGCACTTCCATGGTATTTAGGTCCGGCAGAAAGGCCTCCCGGATGAAGTCTTGTGCGAGGTTTGCGTTGCTGTACGTGCATTGCTGGTACGCATACAAGGTCTGAAATGCTTTGACTCTAAGGATTCTTCTGTTTACCATTAAGTGAAATTAAAGAACGTGATGGGATGACCCCCGAATTGTACCACCGGTGCAGATATGCCTGTTAAAATGAAAATTTCTGCAAATTAGTAAATGTACCCGCAACGGGCAAATATATCGGTTCATTCGGGATGGAAATAAATTTTTTACCAGCGCAGCAATTTTCTGAATCTCCCGAATCCGGCGCAAACCGTTTTGGTGGCAGGCCGAACGGCACCGCATTTTCAAAACCAAGCAATTCCCTTACGATAATCGATCGGTATTTTATACCGCCTCAATGCACACTTTTTTGTTTTGTACGGTTTTGCGACCCACCGGTGAACTTTGGCGTTTGGAAACTGTTATATTTGCACCCGGAGGCGCATTTTTACGGACTGACAAAATTATGTATTGAAATGTGCAGCGAATGAATCGGAAACACCGGAAGCATCAAAAGAAAATGCCAATTTAAACGTTTTTTAATTTGTGAAGGCCCTTTGGAGATTAAATAAATACTTGTATAAATACAAGCTGTACCTTTTTCTGGGACTGTTGTTTACGTTGATTTCCAACATATTCGTCATCATCCCGGCGCAATTGGTACGAATAGCCATCGACTACGTGGTCGAAAGCTTTTCTTATTACCAAATATACGAAGAAGGGGATCTGGTGCGGGAGTCGGCCCGAGCCGTGTTCTTGAAGTACATTCTCGTGTTCGGCATGCTTATCCTTGCCATGGCGCTGCTTCGGGGTTTATTTTTGTTTTTGATTCGGCAAACCATTATCGCCATGTCACGGCTTATCGAATACGATCTCAAAAACGAAATCTATCGCCATTATCAAAGCCTTCCACTCGCGTTTTTTCGTCAAAACAGCACCGGAGATCTCATGGCAAGGATTACGGAAGACGTGTCTAAAGTCCGGATGTACCTTGGCCCGGCCCTGATGTATGGGATCAATTTATTGATTTTGTTTCCAATGGTTATCGGATACATGTTTACGGTCAATGTTCCGCTGACCCTGTATTCGCTAATGCCCCTACCCGTACTGTCACTCAGCATTTATCTGGTCAACAACATGATCAACGAACGGTCTGAGAAAATTCAGCGGAGCATGTCTGGCTTGAGTACCTTTGTACAAGAGGCTTTTTCAGGAATTCGGGTGATCAAATCCTTCGTTCGTGAGTCGGATAGTGCCAGGCAATTTGAAAAAGCCAGCGAGGATTACAAAGAAAAATCAATTTCCCTCACCCGGGTGCAATCGCTGTTTTTTCCTCTGATTTTGGCCCTGATCGGTCTTAGTACGATTATCACGGTGTATGTGGGAGGAATTCAGGTAATTGAGGGGGCCATCGGCTACGGGGTGATAGCCGAGTTTATTCTGTATGTCAACATGCTTACCTGGCCGGTGACTTCACTTGGGTGGGTCACCAGTATCGTGCAGCGCGCGGCAGCTTCCCAAACACGGATCAACGAATTTTTGGATCAAAAGAACGACCTGATCAGCACCGAAAACCTTGTGCGTGATATCGAGGGCAGCATTCGGGCCGAAAACCTTTCCTTTGTGTACCCCGATTCGGGAATACGGGCTCTTGACGACGTGAGTTTCGAGATTGCCGCGGGGCAGTCCCTGGCAATCATTGGTACTACCGGCTCGGGCAAGTCGACCATTGCTAATTTGCTCATGCGCATGTACGATGCGAGTTCCGGAAGGATTTTAATTGACGATGTTGATATCCGTTCCTACGACATTGCTCACTTGCGCGAACAGATCGGATACGTTCCACAGGATGTTTTTCTTTTTAGCGATAGCATCACCAACAACATCGGATTTGGTCTTGGAGAAACGTTGGATGCCAATCGAATCGAACAAGCAGCAAAGGATGCAGACGTGTATCAAAATATAGTGGATTTTCCCCTCGGCTTCGATACACGGCTTGGGGAGCGGGGGATCACGCTATCCGGAGGACAGAAGCAACGGGTTTCGATTGCGAGGGCCATCGTCAAGTCTCCCCGCATCTTGCTTTTGGACGATTGCCTGTCAGCCGTCGATACCAAAACGGAAAATGCCATTCTAAATGCATTGGAAAAAATTATGAAGGACCGAACCTCCATTATTATTTCCCACCGCGTTTCCTCTGCGAAGTTGGCCGACCAGATCATTGTGCTACACGACGGAAAAATCGTGGAAAAAGGTACCCACGGAAACCTCATGCTGGCCAAAGGCTCCTATGCCGAGCTGTATGAAAAACAAACGCAACAAGCGGGAGAGGTAGAGTAAATTATCGGCAAGCTCAAAACCGAAGAAAAACTCCCCCGACCGCAAATTGAACCAGGGTGAAGTTATACACTTCCTCCACGTCCGCTCCTCCCTCCAGCAGGCGATACCCTGCCTTTACCGCTATTCGGTCGCTCAGGGCTATGCGGGTACCCAGAAAGAGGTCAAAGGCGCGCCCCGGCCCTCCTGCCAGTCCGTCACCTTCAAAATAAAGCAATTTTCCCGCACCAAAATCGTAGGCGGCGTAAAGATGCAGTAGAGGCACAAAGCCCAGATCGTCTTTCCGATCGTCCAAGCCCCGATCGTCCGCCAGACGAATCCTGGCATCTCGAATTTTCGCGGTAAAGCCAATTCCCAGCAGCCAATCATTCGAATGAGCTATGTCTCTCCGGTAGGTGAGGCGGTAGCTGTTGAATGTATACCAACCAGTCAGGTTGGTGCCTTGCCTGAACGTGCTGGATTGGAAATCAATGTCCCGGGGAGCTGTTCCGGTATAAGGAATGGAAAGCGGGGCAAACAGGGCGAAAATATGATTCCTTTCGTTAAACGCATGCCCCACCCGTATCCTCCATGGGATCACGGGGCTGCTTGTCTCGAAGTCTTTCTGAAAGCTAAACAACGTTCCTCCTTCGTTCGGAATGCGGACAACGTTATATCCGGGAAATGCCAACCCGGATTCGATGTCTATCGTAAATTGGGCCCGGACATCGGGAATGTACAAAAGAACGAGTACCATCGCGGCTAAAAGACCATATCGTATCATGAATAAAAATCATCGGGTTAAACTCGATGAAATAGCCTCAAGTTTTGTGCCTTCCCTTCATCTGTCGTATATTTCTATACATCTAAGATTTCCCGCGGATTCTATACGCTTGCCCATGAAAACGATCCTTACCCTCTTACTGGCATTTTCCGTCTACGCAACTGGCCTGGCCCAAGCGCTTACGCTGGTCAAAAACAGAGCCTCTGATTTTACCATCGTTATTCCCGAACAACCCAGTCTGACAGAGGTGCACGCGGCGAAAGTGTTGCAACACTATTTGTATAGAATAGCGGACATACGCCTTGAGATAAGTACGGAAAAAGACCTGCCAAGGGATAAAGAAATCCTGATAGGAAGGGTAAAGCGGCGGGGATCTGCTTTCGTAGATTACACGCAGCTCGGAGCGGATGGATTGTACATTGGAACGACTCGCGGGCAACTTATCCTGACCGGTGGCCCGAAAAACGAGGTGGTTTATGCGGTTTATACGTTTTTGGAAAAATACCTGGGCTGTAGAAAATACACGTCGGACTTCGAAGTGGTTCCAAGGCAAAAAACGATCCGCATACCCCGCATCGATGACCTCCAGGTGCCTGATTTTTCTTTCCGGGAAGTGTTTTACCAGCATGCCTACGATCCCAAATTTATGGACTGGCACAAATTGCATGCTCACGGCGAGCGGGGCAACAGCCCTTCGGAATGGGGGTATTGGGTGCATACCTTTCATCATTTTCTCGCTCCTGAGGAATACGGAGAAAGCCATCCGGAGTACTTTAGTTTTTATGATGGGAAGCGACACCCCGGCTTGGTACCTTCCTGGGACGGAAAGAGCGTGCAGCCGGAATCCCAACTCTGCCTTAGCAACCCGGAAGTGCTTGAGATTGTATGCCAGAACCTTCAAAAAGCCATTGATGAGAAGCCCGGCGCGCGCTATTGGTCCGTTAGCCAAAACGACAATGTAAATTATTGCCGATGCGCCGAATGCGCCGCCCTGGATGCCAGGTATGCGGCGTTTGCACCCGAAGAGAAAATGTATGCCACACACGGCAGTCGGTACCCGGCGTTGGGTATGGGCTCCTTGCTAACCTTTATCAACAAAGTGGCAGCGCGATTTCCCGATAAGGTAATTTCTACCCTGGCTTATCAGTATACCCGGGTGCCTCCCAAAAATTTGATTCCCCGTGAAAATGTAAATATCATGCTTTGCAGCATCGAAAGCACCCGAAACGAGCCGATGGAGTCGGGCGACCCGGACTTCAGCAATGACCTGAAGGGTTGGGGGCAGCTGACAGATAATATATTGGTATGGGATTACACCATTCAATTTGCGAATTTGCTGGCTCCGTTTCCAAACCTGCGAACCTTGCAGCCCAATATCTCTTTTCTTCGGAAGAATAACGTGAGCGCCGTCTTTGCCCAGGGAAATATTCAGTCTGGCGGTGAGGCTTCGGAACTGCGGGCGTACCTCCTCGCCAAACTGCTTTGGAACCCAGACCTGAATGTGGACCGGGAAATCAGCGATTTCCTGAGCGCGTACTACGGAAGAGCCGCAACCTTTATCCAACGTTATATCGACCTGCTGCACGACCACAATCAAGGGTTTACCGGAAGAAAAATGTCCATTTTCGGTAGCCCTGAGCAGGAACAGGATAGTTTTCTTCGTCCGGAGCTAATCGACGCTTACAATGGGCTGTTTGATAAGGCAGAGCGGGCGGTTCGGAAAAACCCGGTGCAACTCTCCCGGGTCAAAAAAGCCCGTCTTCCGGTAACCTATGCCATGCTCGAAATCTGGAAAGCCAATGATGCTGCCAATTGGGAAACCTACCTAGAAGAAGGAAAACAAAAAGCCCTCCTGCCGACCAAGGTTCAGGAACTTCTTTACGAATTCTACTTTCAGTGCACCGAGGCGAAGGTCAGTCGGATTTCCGAGTGGCATACCACTCCCAGGGAATACCTTGAAAATTATCCCATTGTAGCAGAAGCAAAGCAATAGCTTCCTTCATTGCTCCTGCTTATCCATGCTCAGGCAACTTTTTTAGTGCAGCCACCAATGCTTCCAGGTCAGCGGGTAGGTGCCAGGCCGACAAAACAATTCGGTTTACTGCAGGGCTATCGGGTAATGGATAAGGAAAGGATGATAAGACGAAGCCTTCCCGGTGCAGTTGTTCCACCCAGTCTTCCCGATCAAAGGTGACCACCGGATAGTTAGGCAGAAAATGAAAACCCCTCAGCCCGTTCAATGCTCCAAAAAGCTGCTGCATGTTTCGTTGCAGGGTTTCCTTCTGCTTGAGGTAGCAGTTTTGCCCTTCCAAAAATGCATGTAAGAATGCAGGAGCAGGCGGAGAGGCAGTGCGGTAACCGGGATTTTTTCGAACAAGATCAACAAGCGAATGGCTTCCGATGATAATTCCGGCTGGAAGAGCCAGTGCTTTGCCCAGCGATCCGGCGACCATCAGGTTCACCGGCAGTTCCTTCCATTGGGCATGGGTACCAAATATGCCCGGTCCCAGCAATCCAAAGGCATGGCTGTCATCAATCAGCAAGAAATAGTCGTTCGCAGGAGATAGCTGCTTGGTCCAGGCAAAATCATACACCTCGGGGAGCAGGGGATTCACGGCATTCGAGAGCAGCAGGATTTTTTGTCCGATGAGTTCCAGGGATTTGGCAATGCATTTCTCCTGCCACTGCCTGTGGCTGAGACCCTCCGGACGTTGATTGTCAATGGCAATGGCGGGATGGGTGTCCGGTGCCGTCCAGACGAGATCCGCCAGGGGTCGGAGCGTATGCAATGCAAGTTGCCCGGCCATGTAGCCACTACTTAGGAGTACCGCGTCTTCGGACCCGGATCCGGCGGCAAATCGGCTCTCAAATTGTTCGTATACAGGCAATTGTACATTGCTGTTTCGGCTGGATCCGTGATTGGGCCCGTGAATGTGGATCCCCTGAATCAGGAGTTCTTTGAATTCGGGAAGGGTGCCCATGCCGAAATAGGAAGTACCGCTAAAATGCAGGTATTCTTTGCCTTGATGGGAAATGGTTCGTCCCAACTGAGAAGTGCAGTAGGTACGACTCATCCGACACCGGGACTTTCTATCAAGACTGCGCCCGTTCCGGGCCGGTTAGGGAATTCGACCCCGTCGGTACGAATGGTCACGCCCTCCGCAATATCCCGGGCCAAAAGCATGGCCCCATCCATGTCTACATAATCCAGTAGGGGAGCAATGTGCGCGATGGCTGCAATTCCTACAGAAGATTCGGTCATGCAACCTACCATCGTCTTCATTCCCATGGATTTGGCCTGCCGAAGCATCCGCAGGCCAGGCGTGATGCCTCCTGCCTTTACCAATTTCACATTTATTCCGTCAAAAAGGCCCGAACAACGGGAAACATCCTCTTCTGTGATGCAACTTTCGTCGGCAATTACCGGAAGTTCGCTGTACCGATAGACTTTCTTCATCCCTTCGTTGTCTTCCCTGGCCAGGGGTTGTTCCATGAATTCTACATTTAGTTTGGCCAGTTCCCCAGAATATGCGATGGCCTGATCGGCAGTCCAGGCACAATTCGCATCAATCCGAAAGACCGCGTCGGTGTGTGCACGTAGGGATTTGATGATGTCCAGGTCGTGATCCGTACCCAATTTAATTTTGTAAATGGGCCAGTCTACCTCCTTCATTTTTTCGATCATCTTAGGAATGGGAGCAATGCCAATGGTGAAATTGGTTACCGGAATGGCGGCCGGGTTTAAATCCAATAGCTCGTATAACTTTTTGCCCTGCATTTTGGCATACAGATCCCAGGCAGCGATGTCCAGCGCACATTGAGCAAAGGGATTGTCTTTAAAATAGGGTTGGGTGATCTTCCAAAGCTCTTCCGGGTGCATGGGCGCTAATCCGGACAAGACCTCATCTGCCACTTTTAGCAAACATGCCTGCATGTTTTCGATCGTTATGCCGTAATAGGGATTGGTAGTGGATTCGCCCAGTCCATACAGCCCATCCGGTCCCAGCAGCCTAACGATCAATGTATCCTGAATGTCCCGGCTTTGATGGGCGATGGTAAAGGTGTGTTTTAATGGAAGTTGAAAAGGTAAGATTTCGAGCTTCATAGGATAGGATCTGGTGTTTTCATCACCCAAAGGTACGCTTTCGCCGGATTTCGTTTAAACTCTCTCCTCAATATTTCATTAAATTTAGCCATATTTACACCAAAACCACGACGCAGCATGAATACCAACCGCAACCACCTTCGAATCTTTCTACTTTGTGCGATCTTCTGTGTGCTGGGCATGCATTCCTGCAGCCCTGATGCGGAAGTTCTGGATACTAACCGTCTGGCTGAGGCATTCGAACAGTTTCGGGAGCCCAGTCTTACCCAGCGTCGATTTGGGTACGCGACCATCGCTCCTTTGATTGAATCCCGCTCTTCTTTGTTTGAAAACCAAATCCTGGGAAATTCGGTGGAGGGAAGGCCCATCCACGCGCTTACCTACGGCGATGGCACCAGGCCTGTCCTGCTATGGTCGCAGATGCACGGAGACGAAAGTACGGCCACCATGGCGCTGTTTGACCTGTTCAATTTTTTGGAAGGCAGCGAAACCGATGCCTTTGAGGATATCCGGCAGAAGATTCGAAATGAATTGCAAATCCGATTCATTCCTATGGTCAATCCTGACGGGGCGGAACGGTTTCAGCGTAGAAACGCGTTGCACATTGACCTAAACCGCGATGCGATTCGACAAAGTAGCCCGGAGGCCGTTGTATTAAAAAATGCCAGAGACGCGTTTGAGCCCGATTTTGGCTTTAACCTCCACGATCAGAACAGCTATTACAATGTATCCGGAACGACCAATCCGGCCACCATTTCGGTGCTTGCACCGGCCTATAACGAGGCCCGGGAGATGAACCCCGGAAGGGAAAAAGCCATGAAAGTGATCGCGGGTATGAATCGGGTGTTGCAGGAAGAGATTCCAGACCACCTTGGCAAGTACAACGATTCCTTTGAGCCCCGGGCTTTTGGAGATAATTTTCAGAAATGGGGGACGAGTACCATCCTGATCGAATCGGGAGCGTTTCCAGATGATCCGGAAAAGCAATACGTGCGAAAACTGAATTTCATGATTATTCTGAACGCTCTGTACGAAATTGCTGCGGGTACGTACGAAACATTTCCGGTGGACGATTACCTGGCTATTCCTGATAATTCTTCCCGTTTGATGGACCTGATTGTTCGAAATGTTTCCGTAACCACTGCCGGGCATTCGTATGTCACCGATATTGGCGTACGGCGTGCTGCCCGGTATGCGGAGGAACGCAGGTATTTTCAGGGGACGGTTTCGGATTGGGGAGACCTCTCGGTATACCATGGCTACAAAGAACTAGACGCCACCGGCCTGGAGGCGACCGCCGGCAAGGTATGGGAAGAGGAGAAACCTCTGGAAGAACTCAATCGAGAAGAAGCGTTCCGCTTGCTACGGGAAGGTTATCTGGGAGTAAAGACGTCAACGGAAAATAAGGGAAAACTGCACGAGCTGCCCTTGCTGCTCTTAACCGGAGAGGAGCTTCCGGATTTGGAACCTTCGCTTGCAAATGCCCCGAATTTTTTTCTCGTCAGGGAGGGCGAATACCGCTACGCAGTGGTAAACGGCTACTTGATCGACCTGCAAAATCCGGGTTCAGAAGCGTTTCGGCATCCCGTCAACTAGCAAAATGGCCGTTCCAGGTGCAGGGGATTCAAAGGATCCCGAGGCTGGAATGCACGTGAACGACTTAATTTTGTAATTGTATGGTAAAATTCGTAAGATTAAAATTGTTTTGAACCAAATCGATTGGCTCGCATGCGGGATAAATCTACTACAGAAGAAATCAGAGCCCGATTTGATCGGGATGTGGAAAGGTTTTCGAACCTGGAATCGGGACAGCAGGCCACCATGGATGCTCCGCTGTCGATGGAGTTGATCGCCAATGCTGCTGTGGTATCCAATCCTCAGGCAACAGCCATGTTGGATATTGGCTCTGGTGCCGGCAATCTTTCGTTAAAGATCTTGCACTACTTTCCCCAGATGGATTGCGATTTACTGGACCTGAGTAAGCCGATGTTGGACAGGGCCTATGATCGGGTCAGCTGGGCCACTACCGGAAAGGTGCAAACGATCCAATCGGACATTCGGAAGGCGCAGCTGGTTGAGAATTCGTACGATATCATCGTGGCGGCTGCGGTGCTGCATCACCTGCGTGATACCGCCGATTGGGAACGGGTGTTCAGGAAGATTTATTCGGTGCTGGCACCGGGAGGAAGCTTCTGGGTTTCGGATTTGGTGGTGCACGATGATCCCAAGATGCAGAGAATGATGTGGAACCGGTACGGTTTGTACCTGGAGTCTATCGGAGGACTGACCTACCGAAAAAAGGTATTCGACTACATCGAAAAAGAAGACAGTCCCCGGTCCCTTCTGTTTCAGTTGGACCTAATGAAAAAAGTAGGCTTCTCCCAACTGGAGCTATTGCACAAGAATTGTTGTTTCGCTGCCTTTGGGGGGAGAAAAGCCAATAAAAAGCTTGCCGACTAGGCCCCTCACAAAAAGAGGTGTCGGTATACTTCTTCCAATTTGGTAACGGGCACAATTTCCAGTGAAAACTGCTCCGTATTCAGGGATTTCAACCCGTATCGGGAGAGCATGATTTTCTTAAATCCCATTTTTGCTGCCTCTGCAATGCGGCTTTCGATGCGGTTGACGGCGCGGATTTCCCCGCCCAGGCCGATTTCTCCGGCAAAACAGATGCGTGGGTCTACGGGACTATCTTCGTAGGAAGAGATCAGGGAAGCGCATACCGCCAGGTCCAGCCCTGGATCATCCACCCGTAATCCCCCGGCGATATTTAGAAATACATCCTGCTGCCCCAGGCGCATACCACCTCTTTTTTCCAATACAGCCAAGAGCATGTTGAGGCGTTTTGCGTCGTGTCCGGTACTGCTTCGCTGCGGTGTGCCATAGGTAGCTGGACTTACCAGAGACTGTATCTCAATGAGTAGCGGCCGGTTTCCTTCCAGCATGGCACCAATGGCCACGCCATTCAGCTGTTCCTCCCGTTGCGTCATTAGTATTTCGGAAGGATTGGTAACAGCTTTTAATCCGGCAGCATGCATTTCGTAAATCCCCAATTCATTGGTGGAGCCAAAACGGTTTTTGGAGGTTCGCAGGATCCGGTAGCTCAAGTGGCGATCGCCCTCAAACTGCAACACCGTATCCACCATGTGCTCGAGGATTTTTGGGCCTGCGATGGCTCCGTCTTTGGTTATATGACCGATCAGAAAAACCGGTGTTCCGGTTTCTTTGGCGAATTTCATCAGTTCGGCCGTACATTCCCGCACCTGACTCACCGATCCTGCGGCCGATTCTATGTATTGGGAATGCAAGGTCTGTATGGAGTCGATGATCAGCAATTCGGGTTTCAGCAGGTCTACCTGCTGAAAAATTAGTTGTGTGTTGGTTTCGGAGAGTACGTAACAATTATCGGATCGGTAGTCCATCCGTTCGCTGCGCATCTTGATTTGGTTTTCGCTTTCTTCCCCGGATACATATAGGATTTTTGTGGAAGCCAACATGAGTGCAATTTGCAGCATCAAGGTAGATTTGCCAATACCCGGTTCCCCGCCGATCAATACCAACGAACCCGGAACGATGCCACCTCCCAGCACCCGATCCAGTTCCACATCTCCGGTGATAAGGCGACTTTGTGCTTCGTAGTCGATTTCTTTGAGTCGCTTGGGGTGACTGACTTTCTTGGGGGCGAGTGTTCCTGATTTCCAACTGCCTTTCTGATTCACCTCCTTTTGGATGACTTCCTCCACGTAGGTATTCCATTCTCCACAGGAGGGGCATTTTCCTACCCATTTGGGGCTTTCTACCCCACAATTTTGACAAAAAAAAGCAGTTTTTACTTTGGCCATGGACGATAGGGAAAAGATGGTTTGTGACTACCCATGTGGTATATGAGGGATCAGTGGGCCTCCAGCCAATTGTTGCCAATGCCCACCTCTGCTTCCAACGGTACCGCAAAGCGGATCGCTCCTGACATGAGCACAGGAATTTTCTCTTTCAGCAAGTTCACCTCCTCTTTGTGCGCATCAAACACCAATTCATCGTGTACCTGCAGGATCATTCTGGAACGCAGTTGTTCACGGACCATCCATTCGTGCACCTGGATCATGGCCACTTTGATCATATCCGCGGCAGAACCCTGAATGGGGGCGTTGATGGCGTTGCGCTCGGCAAAGCCGCGCATGGTGGCGTTTCGGCTGTTGATGTCCCTCAGGTACCTCCTTCGGCCCAAAATGGTTTCCACAAATTCGTTTTTTCGCGCTTTTTCGATGCTTTTATCCATATAGGCTTTTACGGCAGGGAATTCCTTAAAGTAGGCGTCGATGATTTCTTTTGCTTCCGATCGGGGAATCTTCAATCGTTGGGAAAGACCAAAGGCAGAAATGCCGTAGATGATTCCAAAGTTGGCTGTTTTGGCTTTCCTTCGCATGTCTGCACTTACCTGCTCCAAAGGTACCTGAAATATCTTGGCAGCTGTCGTGGCGTGGATGTCGCGTCCTTGCTCGAAGGCCTCGATCATGGACCGGTCTTCAGAAAAGGCAGCCATGATGCGTAGTTCAATCTGGCTATAGTCTGCCGCCAGTATCAGGTGGTCTTCATCCTTTGGCACGAAAGCTTTTCGGATCTCTCGACCTCGTTCGGTTCGAATGGGAATGTTTTGCAGGTTCGGATTGATGGAAGAGAGCCTGCCGGTAGCAGCCACAAATTGGTTGTAGGTGGTGTGAATGCGGCCGGTTTTCGGATTTATTAATCCTGGCAAGGCGTCCACGTAGGTCGACTTTAGCTTGACCAGCTGACGGAAATCCAAAATGGCCTGAGCAATTTCGTGGTCTACTGCCAGCTTGCTGAGTACTTCCTCCCCGGTCGCGTATTGCCCGGTTTTGGTCTTTTTTGCTTTGGGGTCCAACTGCAGTTTGACAAAAAGAATTTCTCCCAATTGCTTGGGTGAGCTCAAGTTAAATTGCTCACCGGCCAATTCGTACACCTTTTTTTCGATGACCCGGCTTTCTGTTTCAAGCTCGACGGACATTTCTTTCAAGCTCTCGGTATCGATGCGAACCCCTTCAAATTCCATGGCAGCCAATACTTCGATTAGGGGGCTTTCTACCTCATGCAATAGCTTTTCCAAGGTATTCTCCCGGATCAGGGGATCCAATTCTTTCTTCAATAATAGGGTGATATCGGCATCTTCTGCCGCATAAGGAGCCACCTCCTCCGGGGCCACATCCCGCATATTGCCTTGGTTTTTTCCCCGCTTCCCAATGAGGCTTTCGATCGAAACCGGCTTGTAGCGAAGGTACTGCTCGGCCATCCAGTCCATGGAGTGCTTTCCTTCCGGTTCGATCAGGTAATGCGCCAGCATGGTATCGTAAAGTTTCCCCTTTACAGAGATGCCATAATTCATCAATACCAGGATATCGTATTTGATGTTTTGCCCGATCTTAAGGATTTCAGTCGAAGAAAAGACAGGGGCCAAAAGTGCCAGAATGCGATCAGCTATTTTTCTGTCTGCGGGAAAGGGAATATAGTAGGCTTCGCCCGGTAGGTAGGCAAAGGATATGCCCACAAGTTGTGCTTGGTTGGGGTTGATGGAGGTGGTTTCTGTATCGAAACAAATCTCTTGCTGAAGCAGTAAATAATGCACCAGCTCCCGAATGGTCTCCTCTCCCGTCACCAGGTGGTAATCGTGGTTACGGGTATAGATCGTGTCCAGGCTATTTGGAACGGAAATGGGCGGGTCTTGGACCTCTTCGGAGGTCGCATTAGGTTCATTTCCTGTAAAAAGCCCCAATTGCTCGTCTACTTTTATGTTTGGTTTTTTTATGGCTTCTCCGAACACCCTCCTGGTCAAGGTTTGAAACTCCAGTTCTGCAAAAAGGGCTTTGAGTTTTTCCTCGTTCGGTGGTTCGTAGATTAGGGCATTTTCCTCGAAGTCAACGGGCACGTCTTGAATAATGGTGGCCAACTCCTTGGACAATAGTCCTTGCTGGGCAAAATTCTCAACGTTCTCTTTTTGTTTCCCCTTGAGTTGATCGGTGTTCCGGAGCAGTTCTTCGATCGATCCGAATTGTTTTAGCAGTTTTACTGCGGTTTTGGCACCAATACCAGGAATACCCGGGATGTTATCGACCGCGTCGCCCATCAATCCCAATATATCGCGTACTTGGTCCACGTGCGCGATATCCCACTTTTCGCAGATTTCTTTTGGACCCATGACGTCTACCGCGTTTCCCATAAAGGCGGGTTTATAGAGGAAAATATGGTCTTCCACCAGTTGCCCGTAGTCCTTATCCGGTGTCATCATGTACACGGTAAAGCTGGTTCGTTCGGCTTTCTTCGCCAAGGTTCCAATAATATCATCTGCTTCAAATCCGTCCAATTCCAAGGTGGGGATATTGAAAGCCTGCACAATCTGCTTGACCCAGGGTATGGCGACGGCAATGTCCTCCGGTTGCTCCTGACGGTTGGCTTTATAGGCTTCAAATCGTTCGTGCCGGAAGGTGGGTGCATGGGTGTCGAAAACCACCGCAATGTGCGTGGGTTTTTCTTTTTCCAATACTTCCAGAAGGGTATTCGTAAAGCCTAACATCACGCCGGTATTAAGCCCCTTGCTGTTGATCCGGGGGTTTTTGCTGAATGCAAAATGCGCCCGGTATATCAATGCCATTGCATCCAGAAGAAAAAGCTTTTTGCTGCCTTTAGCCATTAGTTGATCTGGTTTTTTTGAGGTGTCCTATGGGATTGCCGGAGCCATTTGCCCCCAAACCCAGCACAAGTTAGTGAATTTTAGGCAATGCTGCGCCCAGAAAAAAATTAGATCCAACCGCCATCAGCTGACCAAATCGTTGACCCCTGAATTTGAACAAATTGATCCTCGGCTGAGGAGAGAGGTAGCGGCCTCCCACGCTTTGTTCAGGCAGGGACGCTCATTCCGGGAAGATTGCTTTTTGCCCGGGCAATGTACCGGGCAGGGCCGAACTCCGTATGGAAAAAAAGCGGACAAGCAGAGGTCCTTCCCACTGATTTTGACGGTCAACGCGAAGATATTCCTTTTTTGCTAGGATTATTGGTATATTTTGGAAATATTTCAAGACGTCGTTAGCTTGCTATTCAAAAATGCAGAAACATGTTTCACGTTAACAACCCCTTTCAATGAAAAAGATCGCGTACTTCTTAGCCATCCTGATGTGCTTGACAGCAATCGCTCCTTCAGCCATGGCAAAAAATGAGCCTGCAAAAAAGGAACCCAGTCCCGAAGAAAAGGCCCGTCTGGAGCAATTGGACGAGCGGGTAAAAGAGATAAAAACCATGGATTTCCGCGCCATGGACAAGGAAGAGAGAAAGGAAATCCGCGAGGAGCTGCGAGAGATCAATAAAGAAGCGAAAGCTTTGGGCGGGGGTATTTACATCTCCGCAGGTGCATTGATCGTTATTCTGCTGTTGCTCATTATATTGACTTGATCACCGGCGCCCCCGGTTTCTCAAAAATAATCGGGGGTGTTTGTATCTGTTTCTCTCTGGTATTCGGGCAGACTTCGGCCAACCGTTTCCATGGGTACCCGGCTGCCCGCGGTAGCGACCCGGGTACCATCCACTTAGCGAAGCTGTCCGGGCGGTCAGCGTACCACAGGACCGCTTAGGGTTGGTATTTTGTTCTCGATTTTTTTTGGCGAAAATCGCCATCTGTTTTGAGCCGGTTCATCGGTGCACCTGTACTCAGATCGAATGAGAAGGAAGTGCATCCAACAGCTATTTCAAACGGAGTTGCCATTGGTTACGGCAACCTCCCTGCACTTCGTGCCCTGACCTGGATCGAACCGCTAGCAAACGCCCGAGATGCACCAGAGATGGCAGCTTGCCTGGTTGGCCGGCGTTGACGTTTTTGGCAGGTATTGTGAGAAGACCACAGGGCAGGACTGTTGGTTGGAAAAGGGAGACTTTTTGGGAGTTAGCGCAGGGGTTACCCGGATAGGGATTTAAGATACTTTTTTACCTGAAGGGCCTTCCAGAAGATGATTGAGAGGGGGATGAGCCAGAGCAATTCGTTAAAAATCAGGTGGAAACCCAGCCGTTTGTTCCAATCCATGTCCCCCATGTAAAGGGCCAGAAAAGTAACGAGAGAAGCGACTTTCGAAATAATTCCCAATCCCATCAGGTAGATCCAGCTCAGCGGGTAAAAAGCGGACAGGAATAACAGCAAGCCAGCCAGCATTCCCAGGCTTCCGTAGAAAACGGTTCCCTGCCATACCTCCAGCCCGGTGTCCATGGCCAGCCAGTTCAAAACGGTTGGCCCGAACCAACGGAAAAAGGCCCCCCAGAGGACGGCATAAATGCCTGCAAGCAATAACAAACCTCTATGCGGCATGGTAAACTGTGGAAATTCTGTGTGATTGGAAGGGCGCTTCATAATTCCTCGTAGACAGGAATGTAACGTTCACCAGGGGTTGGTGGTTCGCGTTGCATTTAATTTTTAATGGTTTCTGAAAAATACCGAAATCCCCACAGGATTTCGCTGATGAAGTTGACCGGCTGATACGTTTTTATTATCGTTTGGGGTACAAATGGCTCCAGTGAGACCCGAATGTTCCGGAAGCGATCCCTCTCTACCGTTACGGAGAAATGAGCGGTAAGACGCAGCAAATCTCTAGGGAAGAAAAGTCGCTGATGGACCTTGATCGCCTGGCCGGGCAGACCAAACCTTTTCCGACCAGCGGCCTGACTTTCTACGGCCAATTCGAAGGATTCGGGACCGATGGTAAGGACAGATTGGCTGGTAAACCTCGGGTTAAATAGATGCGTGAGGAGGATGTTGTGTTTTACAAAGGTGTAGGCAACTTCCTGGCCTGTCTTTTTCTTTAAGAACAATTGATTTTGGGTGGCAAAAAAGTGCCAGAGGTTATCAATTCTCTTGAGTTCCATCAGGGGGTTATTTTGGGTATCAGTGGCCGACGGATTCGGTTGTACCGGTCGACTGTTTCACAAGTTATAGTAATTTTTCTTTTTTTCCATGTGCACTCAGCCGGTACCACTACAGGGTAGATCGCCAGCCGAGCAAAGAATTTTATTTAGCAGAGGTGATTTTTTCGTAGTCTCTAACCGTTTGAATAAATGCCTTTCGTTCTTTCGGATCGGAGAGCACTGTTTCCCAGCCGCTTTCCGTCTTGGCTTCGATGAGGACCATATCCGCGGCAAGCCATTGGTAGAGTTTTTTGGCAGCCTGCAGATGGGCCTGTCGGTCTCCTGTTTGGAATGCGAGCGAGTCATTCGGGTTTTCGTGGGTTTGGTAGGCCCTGAGCAATAAGGATGGGCTCGTTTGTAGCCCTCCTTTCGGTACAAGATAGGGCACCGCCGTCATGTTATTTTTGTGAACGATAAGGTCCAGGTGAATGGCCGGTTTGAGACTATCCGGATCAAAATCCTGATGTGTATAGCGGTCGATCATCGCCTCCGGCAGTCGAGCGGTGTGGTAATCTATTTTCCGAATGTTGTTAAAGTAGATCAGTCCGGCATCGGAGGCAGTAAATTCCGTTTCTTCCCCGGAATTGTTGGCCCGGTACTCATTGAAAAACGAAAGCAATAACACCAAGCCGACCGAGATCGATCCAAAGATCTTTAGCAGGCGGTACATTTCCGCCGTCATTTGGTCGGTATGGGATGTGCTTTTTGTCATGGTACGTTCTTGGTAACCTTTTTTGACCCGGTATGGTTTAATCGAAAAACGAATAAGTCTTCCGGGGTTTAGGGGCCAAATTCTTTATTATTTGCCTATCTTTGCCCTCTTAAAAGAAATCAACGGTTGTTTATGAGTAAAGAAGTACGCGTAAGATTTGCTCCATCTCCCACCGGAGCATTGCATATAGGAGGCGTAAGAACCGCTTTGTACAATTATCTTTTTGCCCGCAAGCAGGGTGGAAAGTTCTTGCTACGGATTGAAGATACCGATCAAAACCGATACGTTCCGGGGGCCGAGGATTATATAAAGAATTCTCTGGACTGGATAGGGATCAATCCAGATGAGAGTCCCTGGAATCCGGGGGATTGTGGACCCTACCGGCAATCGGAACGCAAATCCATGTACCGGGAGTATGCCGAGTACTTGCTTGAAAAGGGACATGCCTATTACGCATTTGACACCTCCGAGGAGTTGGAAGAGATGCGGCAGCGACTGACGGCTGCACGTGTGGTTTCGCCCCAGTACAATTCGATCACCCGGACGCAAATGAAAAATTCACTTACGCTGCCGGCCGACGAGGTAAAAGCCCGGTTGGCCTCCGGTGCGCCCTATGTCATCCGTATCAAAATACCGCGAAAAGAGGAAGTGCGATTAAACGACATGGTTCGGGGTTGGGTCATGGTTCATTCTAATTCTTTGGATGATAAGGTGCTCATGAAATCCGACGGAATGCCTACCTATCACCTGGCCAATATTGTAGACGATCATTTAATGGGTATCACACACGTGATCCGGGGAGAGGAATGGCTGCCATCGGCGCCTTTACACGTATTGTTATACAGGTACCTTGGCTGGGAAGACAGCATGCCCGAATTTGCCCATTTACCCCTATTGTTGAAACCGGACGGCAATGGCAAACTTTCCAAAAGAGATGCCGAAAAACACGGGTTCCCCATCTTTCCGCTCAGCTGGAAAGATCCCAATTCCGGGGAGTGGGTGGCAGGTTTCAAGGAAGCCGGCTACCTGCCGGATGCATTTTTGAACTTTTTGGCTTTTTTGGGATGGAATCCAGGTGACCAGCGAGAACTGTTTTCTACGGAAGAGTTGATAGAAGCCTTTTCCATCGATCGGATCGGCAAGTCAGGCACCAAGTTTGATATTAATAAAGCCAAGTGGTATAACGAGCAATACTTGCGAAAGAAATCCGATAAGGAGCTTGCAGCCTATTTATTGGAAGACTTGAAAAAGGAAAATTTGTCCGTGCCTGCGGAGAAAGCAGAAAGGATTGCCTCCGTAATGAAGGAAAGGGCTACGTTTCCCAAGGATTTGTGGAGCGAAGGTCGGTTTATGCTGCTTGCGCCAGAAGATTTCGATGCCCAGGTGGTCGCAAAAAAGTGGAATCAGGAAGCTATCTCCCTGCTGACGGCCTACAGCAAAAACCTGCGTGCCGCGGAAGCACCACTTACGGCAGCCTCAGCCAAAGCGCTGCTTGAAGCCACTGCTGCATCCGAAGGTATCAAGTTAGGGAAAGTGATGCAAGCGGTACGCCTGGCAGTCACCGGAGTGGGAGCGGGACCTGACTTAATGGAGATTTTTGAGATATTAGGCAGCGAAGAATTGATCAAAAGAATAGAATTTGCGTTGAATAAAATAGGGACGGCCTGATCTTGACCGTGTCCGAAAACGATATCGGAGTAAACGATAAACAGCCATGGCTAAAAAAAGCAAAAAGAAGGAGACACCAAAGGTGAATGAAGAGCTGGAAGGCTTCACCATGAATATCAATTCGTTTGGCGAGATTTCCAGTTCATTTTCGATCGATAAAATCAATGATTTCCTCAATAAAAATGTGGACGATAAGAAACTGAGAGACCGGGAAGATTCCAAAAAGGATACCAGTAAAGGCGATCAGTAACCAAGGAATTTCAACTTATTTCCTATGAAAATCCTCTGGCCGGTACTGTTCCTCTTTTTTACTCTCCGGCAATCTTCTGGCCCAGACCAGTGTGGGTTTCCGGGCTGGGTATACCGAATCTAGTGCTACCTACCGGGTTACCTTGGGTAGTTTCCCCCGAACCGTTACCGGGGTCATGGCGCCGACGTATTCGTTCGTCATTGAGCAGTTTTTTGAAAAAAATGCCGGCGCCCAGGTAGAATTTCAGCTGCTTACGACCGGCTATGCCGCCACCGATACCATCAATATTGGAAACGAAACCCGATTTGATTACCTGAAAATACCGATTCTTTCTAATTTTTACCTGGGGAATTCCGGGAGGTTTCATATCAAGCTCGGACCCCATATCGGCTACCTGCTGGATGCCAGGGACGTTAGTCGGGTGATGGAGGGAGAGTTGGTAATTCCCACATACGGTCAGCCGGATGACCGGCCCCGGAAAGTCATGTACGGATTGACAGCCGGCGTGGGGCTCTCAAAATTGTTTGGTAAGCATACGCTCCAGGGGGAAGTACGTTATTCCTATGAATTTGGTCGGCCTGAATCACAGGAGCGTATTTTTGATATCAATTTCACGCAATTGGAATTTTCCTTGGCTTACCTTTTTCGGGTACTGGAATAAGCGGCTGCGTGTTGGTCTGAAAAACGTTTTTCAACGAAACATTTATACAAGGTAGCAAGGCAAAAAAAATCGTATGCTTGCGCTGCTTTCACCGTCGGCGGTGTTCGTGTCGGCGGTACATTGCCGAAAAAGCAAGCAGAAAAAAAGCCATTCCCTAAGCAGGGAATGGCTTTCTTAATGAAAGATGGGATCGATTAGTCTTCCGCGTAAATGTCCCAGTTTACTTCGGACTGCGGATGCGGGAACTGCCGAAATACGGTACCCTGATCAAAGGAAGTATTGATTTCATCCATTCGCTCGTACCGGCGTGCATCAATCCACCGGTGACCCCAGGGCTCTGCCCAAAGTGAGTAGCGTCGTTGGTAGAGAATTTCATCGATCAGACTTGCCTGATCGGTGGCACCGTTGTAGTCGCCAATTTCGGCGGCATTTCTGATAACGTTAATCGCTTCCACGGCAAGGTCCGTTTGACCCAATTGTGCGTGGGCTTCGGCTTTCAGCAAAATCAACTCTTCGTTCCGTATAAATGGAATGGGAGTGGTATTGGTCGGCCAACGGTTGTCCTGGTGGGTACCTACCAGTGGTGTGGCATCCGTGGTCACGATGACAGGTTCTTGTCGTTCAAAGAACTTGGCTGCTACGCGGGCGTCGCCCGGTGTAGCGTCTGCCAAAACAGACGGATGGACCACGATAATGGTATTGATAGCGGCATCCCGGACGTAAAACAGCGGGTTAAACAAATCGGGTGCACCGGTATAGGGGTGTGCGGGTCCTTCCTGCAAATCTCCCTCCAGATCCATGAAGGAGTTTTCCAACGCATCCAATACACCCTGCCAATCTTCCAGGTAGATATCCGTTCTGGCAAGAATGGCGTTGTTTATCTCCCGCAGGCGCTGCAGCGAATTGAATCCGGCAAACCCCGACGTCAGGGTGAACGGAAAATCGCCGGATCCGGCGGATTCCAACAACTGGTCTGCTTCCAGCAGCAGGGATTGTGCATGCCGAATGGCGTCTTCGTAGGAAACGTACGGTCCTGGATTCAAGGGGTCTTCTACATCGATGCGAATCCCGTTGTCATACACAAAGTTCGCGGGAATCATGAATTGATAACCCTGAATCATGCGGGCGAATCCAATGATAGCGGCCTGTTCCTGAGTACTGAGTACGGTAGTGTTTTCAGCGGCAGAAATCAGTGTCGATGCCTGCCGAATTGCCTGATAGGGGTTTGCCCAGGATCCACCGCCGGTAGTTCCAAAGCCGAAATAAATCCTGTCGGGTACCCGACCGGCCTGACCGAGCCAATCGGTTTGGAAACGAGGATCCGATCCGTTTAAGTACCAAATTTCTCGGCCAAAGGTATTCCATGCCTGGGAAACGTTTGTCACATAGCCCCGGTGTCGGGATTCCAATCCGGTCACCAAAAACTGTATCTGAGATCGGCTGGCGTTTTCACTTACACTTCCGACCGAAGGGTTGTTGGGATCGTTGATTTGATCCAGTTCCAAAGGGTTGCAGCTGAACAAGAGCAATCCGGCCACAACACTCAATCCAATGTATTTTTGAATGATATGCATCGTTTTCATTAGTTTAGGATTAAAAATCAAGATTTACGTGAAAGAAAATCCTTCGTGGTGTGGGATAGGGAGCGATATCCACGTTATTGGCCACCGATTGCGCGCCAAAGGTGGAGGTTTCGGGATCGTATCCTTGGTAATCGGTAAATAAGAACGCATTGTTCACAGACATTCCAAACCGAACTCCTTCCAGTGCGTTGCCAAAGGCATTGGTCACGGTAGCTTTAGGAAGGGTGTAATACAAGCCTATTTCCCTCACTTTCACAAACGAAGCATCCTGTACCCATCGCCCGGCATTGTTGTAAGGCTCAGGCGGTCGTTGCCTTCCGTTCGGTGTTCCATCCCCATTGTCATCGCCAAACCATCCATTGGTGGTTCCGCCTGCGTCGGATAGGAATGAGGTGAGGTTAATGTTTTCTCCCCCTTGGCGCCATTCCACCAGAAACGACAATTCCAGGTTATTATAAATGCGCAATACATTGTATGTGGAGGCATTGAATTTAGGCTGGGCATTTCCCCATACCGTAAATCCGCTCGGATGCTCTGGATTGGCCGGCGTACCGACGATGGTGGTTGGCGCAAATCCTTCGGCATAATAAAACGTGCCCAATGCGGGACCAAAACCACCCAGGAGGTACTGTGGAATACCCAGGCGAGTCATGTTTACCCGGTTTTGCCAGTACATGATTCGGGAAAACCAATTGAAATTGGACTGATCAATTACCGTACCTGATAAACTCAATTCCAGGCCTTTGTTTTGTAATTCTGCTTCGTTGCTTGGGGTGGTGTTTACCCCCGTAGATGGCGCCAGGTTTAGATTCTGAATGTTGTTTTGCGTGTTTTTGATGTAGTAGGTAGCCTCCAGTGAAAATCGGTTGTTAAGCAAGCCAAGATCTACTCCAAATTCCAACTCAGTAGCTGTTTCCGGCCGTATTTCCGTATTTCCGATTTGCGTACCTACGACCGACCCCAGCAAGCCTCCAATATTGGCCCCTTCAAGACGGGTGAACGTGTTTCCAAATGCAACCGGACCAGCTGTTTCCCCGTAGGCGATCCTGGGTTTCAACTGGGTCACTACCGAGGAATTCCAGAAATCAAAATTGGCCACATTAAATGCAAGTGAAGCTCTGGGGAAAGCGTAGTATTGGTTGGGGTCTCCGTTCAGTGTGGATTTATCCCAACGGACGCCCACCGTACCGATGATTTTGTCTTCGAAATTTGCCTCTTGCTGCACAAACACACCGGCTTCCTGTACTTCGCTGTTGAATTGATCCACGATCTCTTGGATCGACGCCTGTCGAAGATTGGTTTGGCCCGGTACCAGGCCCCGCCCGCGGTTAAACAAGGAGCTGTTGTTGAAATCCAACCGAACCATACCGGCTTGGGAATTCATGTTGACTTTGCCCCAGTTGAAGTTATAAACCAAGGCCGCCTGAAAATTGGTATTGAAACTCTCCTGCTTTCCCCAAAAGGCATCTCCCGGATTTGCCTGTCCTCGCTGAAACTGCAAAAATTCGGGCAGGTACACCAGGGTGGAGTTTTGATAGAAATCAAAACCACCGGCGACATTGGCCCGCAGGAAACTGTTGCTGGTCTTAAGAATATCCACATCGAGGTTGAAAGCTTGTACAAATCGCTGTACATCGGAATCGTTGATGGCATTGTCGGTCACCGCGACCGGATTTTCACTGAAGTACGGGTTGACCGGATAGTTTCCGTTTTCATCGGGCCGCAGGTCAAAATAGTTGGGTACGTAGGCGATGCTGTATCCAATACTTGCTCCCGTATTGTTCTGGTTTCCGGTAAAACCCCGTTGCGTATTCGATTTGATGTAGTTGGAGGACACCCCCAATTTGATGTTATCCGTGATCTTGTGGTCCAGGTTCGCACGCAAGGAAAAGCGGTCAAATCCGGTATTTTTTACGGTACCATCCTCTGAATTGATGTTTCCCGACACGAAAAACTTGGTCTTCTCGTCGCCGCCGGATACCGTAAGGCGGGTATTGCTCAGCAGGGCGGTATTGTTATAGAAGTAGTCTTCGTAGTCAATGGTTCCGGTAGACTCCCGGAATCGTTGCAGTTCGATCGGTCGTCGGTTCTCAGGGAAAAAGACGTTGATTTTCTCTTCACTCCATTCGTCTACGCCCAGCAGGCGCAAGGGTTGGGCAAAGCCAATGTCCTGAGCCAGGGATACTTTGGTCCTTCCCTCCGAACCCCTTTTGGTCGTGATGATGATGACACCGGCGTTTGCCCGGGTTCCGTAAATGGCGGCCGCCGAAGGTCCTTTCAAGACCTCGATGGATTCGATGTCCGCGGGATTCAGGTCCGCGAGGCGGTTGGCGCCGTCGTCCTGGCTGGAAGCGCCCGCACCGGTGACGGTTGCACGTCCGGTACGCTGAAAGGAGTTGTTGATGTACACGCCATCGAGAATGATCAATGGCTGTGAAGCGCCGATCAGGCTGGAAATGCCTCGCAACTGGATGGAAAGTCCTCCTCCCGGAGCACCGCCATTGGACCGGATGTTGGCACCGGCTATTTTGCCGTACAATGCGCCATCGGTGGTTTGAATCGTTGTTGTTCCGGTGAGTTCACGGGAAGAGACGGAAGATACCGCATTTGCCAGGTTGGAACGCTTGACCGTGGAAGCAAGACCCGTTACGACCACTTCTTCCAAGTTGGTTGCATCTTCTTTTAGCGATACCGCCAGTGAGGTGTTTGACCCCGGGCTGACATCAATGGTTTGACTGAGGTACCCAAGCGAGGATATGACCAGTGTCGCTGGAGAATTGGAGTCAAAGTTTAGATTAAATCTGCCGTCCAGATCGGTGACAGTGCCTTTTGTCGTATTCCGGACCAGGATACTGGCCCCAATCATAGGGTCTCCGGTCCGCTCATCGGTGACTACGCCCGATACGCTGTACTGTGCATGTACCCAGCCCATACTGAGTACAGACAGAAACATGACCAATGATAATCGGTAAATGTTACGCATGGAATAAAATTTAGATTAAGGTTAATTAGAATTAGGTAAATACAATTTTTTTGTTGTTATAGTTTCAATGGTTTGACTTTACACGGGTTTTCCGCAAAAATATTTAATATAATTGTATTTATTGATATGCTGTTCCGTATTGTCTTTTGAATTAGTAAAGTCAAAAGATGTACAAATTGTTTTACTGACAGATAGCTAACGAGTTAGCGGTGCACCGGGAGGTATTTTCCCTTGAAAATATCAAGAACAGTCAGAGCAGTGGAATAGTTTTAGTTTTTCAAAAAAAAAGCTCGTTACCCTGATTTTCCGTTGCGTAAAAATTTGATTGTTTGCATCAGGCCCTCCCATTTGCTTCGTTTCAACGCTGATTTTTTAAACACACGATGGAAGGTTTCCTTGGTCATTTCCTCCCAGTCCATGGATTTCAGCGCTGTATGGGGTAAAAATGCCGGTTCCCGATGGGGTTTGGAAAAACGATTCCAGGGACATACATCCTGGCAGATATCGCATCCAAAGGCCCAGTTTTCCATCTTCCCCTTGAATTCGGATGGGATTTCGTCTTTTAATTCGATCGTCAGGTAGGAGATGCATTTTGAGGCATCCAGCAGGTTCGGTTGAAGAATGGCGTCCGTAGGGCAGGCATCGATGCATCGCGTACAGGTGCCGCAATAATCTTTGGTAATGGGAGCATCGTAGTGTAGGGGCAAATCAATGATCAATTCTGCCAAAAAAAAGAAACTCCCCATGTCTCGATTCAATAACAAGCTGTTTTTACCCGTCCAGCCCAGACCCGCTTTTTGAGCCCATTGCCGTTCCATCACCGGTGCGCTGTCGACAAAAACCCGGCCGTTGATTTCGCCAATTTCTTCGCGTAGTAGGGAAAGAAGGTCTTTCAATTTGTCTTTGATCACAAAATGGTAATCGTTTCCATAAGCGTATTTGGCGATTTTTATGTCTGTGCTCTCCTCCGGGAGTCGATCCGGGGGGTAATAATTGTAAATCAGGCTGATCACCGACTGGGCATCCTCCACAAGTTTTCGGGGGTCCAGCCTTTTATCAAAATGGTTGGCCATGTAGGCCATTTTTCCATGGTAATTCTTGTTTAGCCAGGATTCCAGCTTTGGTGCTTCTTCTTCCAGAAACTCCGCCTTTGCGATGCCGCAAAAGTCAAAGCCCAATTTCCGGGCTGCGTCTTTGATGAGTTGGCTGTTTTTTTCCTTGTTTTTTTGCATGGCGTCAAAACCTCAAGAGGAGGCTATACATCAAATAGGCTGCCGGATTGTCCACCAAAATCTGGTTTTATTTTCAGGTGCTTGTAGGCCAGTTCGGTCGCGGTTCTTCCCCTGCTGGTTCGTTTGAGGTAGCCTTCCTGAATCAGAAACGGCTCGTAGACCTCTTCGATGGTCTCTGCTTCTTCTCCGCAGGCGGTGGCAATGGTGGAGAGGCCTACCGGACCACCGCTAAATTTCTTGATGATGGTAGTCAGGATGCGGTTGTCCATTTCGTCGAGTCCGTTTTCATCTACATCCAGCGCGTTGAGTGCAATTTTTGCGATCTCCATACTGATTCGTCCATTGCCCTTTATTTCTGCAAAATCCCGCGTCCTGCGCAACAGCATATTGGCAATCCGCGGTGTGCCCCGGCTCCTTCGTGCGATTTCGAAGGCCGCCTCCTCATCAAGTGGGGTGCCCAAGATGGAAGCGGACCGTTGGACAATGGTGCAGAGTAGCGCCGCGTCGTAGTATTCCAGGCGGGCGTTGATCCCGAAGCGCGCTCTCAATGGGGAGGTGAGCAACCCGGACCGGGTGGTGGCACCCACCAGGGTAAAGGGATTCAGGCTGATCTGAACGGAACGGGCGTTGGGTCCCGAATCCAGCATGATGTCTATCCGAAAATCTTCCATGGCAGAATAGAGGTATTCTTCCACGATGGGGTTGAGGCGATGAATTTCATCGATAAAAAGAACATCTCCCTCTTCAAGATTGGTCAACAAGCCGGCCAGGTCCGAGGGTTTATCCAGCACGGGTCCGGAGGTAATCTTGAGACTGGATTCCAATTCGTTCGCTATGATATGGCTCAGGGTGGTTTTCCCTAAACCGGGAGGACCATGAAGCAAGACGTGGTCCAGGGACTCTCCCCTTTTCTTTGCGGCTAAAACAAAGATTTTGATATTTTCCACCGTTTTGTGCTGACCGGTAAAATCTTGGAAACTCAAGGGCCGCAAGGCTTTTTCGATTTCTTTGTCACCCGGACTGAGGCTGTTTTGGTCGCCACGCAGATAGTCTTCTCTCATAGTCGCTTACTAATAGGTACAAATATAAATAAAATGGTGCGGTTTTCTGCTCTCAGAAACGGATACCTCCGGTAGCAGCGGGGGATATTGGGTAAATAGTAGGCGCAATTGGAAAATAAGAATTAACTTTCGGAAAAATAAAGCAGGCATCGTTTTATGCGAAAATCAGCCAAAAAAAATATCATTTACAGCATTTTGTTGTTGTTGGTGGTGTTTATGGTGTATTTGTACCGGCAAAATAGAAACGCTCCGGTTACCGATGTGCCGGATGACCCAAAAATTGTCCTTACCGGCCCGACTATGGGTACCAGCTACCGCATCGTCTACCTGGATCCCGGAAAAAGAGACTTTCAGGAAGAAATCGATTCCTTGCTTCGGGAGATCAATCAGTCCCTTTCTACCTATATTCCGGATTCTGAGATCAGTAGATTCAATCAAACCGATTCGATTGTGTTCGAATCGCCCTATCTGTATCCGGTACTGAAGGCAAGCAACGAGGTGTATCAAGCCACCGCTGGTGCATTTGATCCGACCGTAGGTCCGCTGGTAAATGCATGGGGATTTGGTCCGGAAGGAGCCTCCCTGAAAGATAGCGTGGCCATTCGGCAACTCTTGGAGCAGGTTGGTTTTGATCAATTGTTTTTTGACGAATCCGTTTTAAAGAAAACCAATTCAGCCAGCTATCTTGATTTGAGTGCGATCGCTAAAGGATACGGTGTGGATTTGGTGGGAGCGTATCTGGAGCAACGGGGGGTTCAGCATTTTTTGGTGGAAATCGGAGGAGAACTGGTCGCTCGCGGGCGAAACGAACGAGGCGAACTTTGGAAAGTAGGTGTCAGCCGGCCAAGCGAAGAAGGGCTGGCCAATGATCTGTATTCCATCATCGCCCTGGACAACAAGGGCATGGCCACCTCAGGGAACTACCGAAATTATTACGTGAAGGATTCCGTAAAGTATTCGCACACCATCAGTCCCTTTACGGGCTATCCGGTAGAACACCGATTATTAAGTGCCACAGTGGTAGCCAGGGACTGTATGACTGCCGATGCATTTGCGACCGCTTTTATGGTGTTGGGTCTGGAAAAGGCCATCGAGATACAAACAGCTAGAAAAGACTTGGAGATCTTTCTTATCTTTAACGACGAACAGGGACAGATGCGATATCACGTCAGTGAAGGCCTGGCTCCCCTGCTTACCACAGTGGATGAAAAGAAAGCCAACTAACCCAAAATACAACTATGCTGCATTTTCTGTTACTTTTTTTGGCCGCATTTGGCGCCGGGTTGTTGGCCCTTTTGGTTCCTGAATGGAAAGAAAAAAGCTTTAAATTGGGACTGATTTTCGCAGGAGCCTACCTTTTTGCCATCACTATTTTACATATCTTGCCAGAGCTTTTTGCAGACCAAGGTACTGCCTACTTCATGGGTTTGTACATACTGTTGGGGTTTTTATTGCAGCAGGTTTTGGATGTAATGTCGTCCGGAATAGAGCACGGTCATATCCACGATCACGGCCTACAGGGGCGGGGCAATAGTGTCTGGACCTTGATGATCGGACTATTTCTACATGCTTTCCTTGAAGGCACCCTTCTTTCCAAACAACCCATGCTGGCAGGGCACGAGCACGGCAGCGAAACACTATTGATTGGGATTATTCTGCACAAGATGCCGGAAGCATTTGCACTGGTGGCAGTATTGATGACTCGGATGAAACGAGCAGGTATTCTAGTGTTATTGGCCCTTTTCTCCTTAGCATCCCCTTTGGGAATGGTGTCTACCGATTTGCTTTTTGACCAACAACTCATCGGCAGGGGTACCCTTAATATCTTATTTGGCTTGGTGGCAGGAGGATTTCTGCACATCTCCACCATTATCTTTTTTGAAAGCTCGCCCCAGCACCGATTTCAACTCCACAAACTTTTGATCATTTTATTCGCCTCAGGACTGGCCATCCTCACTGAGTTTATCCTGTAAACGTGCTATTCTCGAGCGCGAAAGAGCCGGATCCTCGGCACCTCTGTCACTGTCATCAAAGGTCCTGCCAAAAGCACCGTTCCTGCCCGTCCATTCGTGCCGTAGGCCACGGTTAAATTACTACGCCTCTTGTAGGGCTCGGACAGGTGGCTCGGCAACTACGGGTACCTCGAAGCAGGTTTGCTCTTCCGGCCGGTGTAGGGGAAAATCGATGCAATGCGCGAAGGGTACGGTCGGGAAAAGCCCGGTACTTCGCTTTCGGGAGGGCCGTGAGGCCGGTGTCAATTGTAGCGGTGAGGAGCCTGATGGTCCCCAAAAGGGCCGATTGCTAATCCGCTGTTTTGATGAAAAACGGTGGCTGCCCTAACCGGAGGTATAGCCCTCAGCTGCCACCCGCCTCACTTTCCACGAGCTCTTTTCCGTTGGACACCCACAGGCACGGGATGCGCGGTTCACCGGCATGGAATTGGCGATGTCTATTTTGGTACGGGTAAACCCTTCCAACAACTATTCTGTGGTGCCGCTTTGGTTGGCGAAAAAACATAGAAGCGATCCTAAAGGAGCCGTAAGGTATACTGGTATCTTTTATGTTTACCACGCCCGATCGCAATAGGCGCCTGCAGCTGATAGCTACCGAATCAGGCCGTTGATTGCATTAGCCCGGGTCGCCAATCAAAAAAAAATGCCGGAGCCTTATGCTTCCATAAGACCCCGGACAAACCCTACATTAAAAAAATAACCAACTGCCTTCACGGATGTCCAACTCCCTCGTTCTCTCCAATCCGTATCCCATCTCTTTAACTTCCGAAACTTACTATACGAAAAGAACAAATCCGAACAAATAAAGAAATAAATGACTGAAAATATTTACAAAATGTTTTAAATATTTTGAAATGCAGAAAATAGGGTACGGAAAATAGTAATAGGGATATTAATGTCTTTTGTCCAGAGAAAAAATGCGTTCGTGACCGATCATCGATTTTTTTTAACGGAAAAACTCAAATAAATTTTATTTAATCATGTAAAAAGTTAATTTCTAGCCATGCATGCCGCTGCGAGTTTTTTCTGATTCAGCTTGGAAAAGGGCTTGACGCTGAATGATTTAAGGGGTTGGTTGGCAGGCAACAGCAGGTGAATGGTTCTTAATTGGTGCATTGTCTTGGAGAAGTCGGGGGTAAAGTAGTGCCCCTTATCCGGTTTGAGGGCTTTCAAAAAAAAATGCCGGAGCCTTATGTTTCCATAAGACCCCGGGCAAACCCTACATTAAAAAATAACCAACTAACAATATTTTTTATCCTCTTTGAATTCTCCGATCCTTTTTCATTTCTTTAGCATCCGAAACTTAGCATGGAAATCGTACGAATCCCAATATTTTTTAATATAAATTACTGAAAAAATGTACAAAATATTTTATTTATTTTGAAATACATTAAATTAGCTGTCTAAAATTTTGAAACACTTAAATATGCCTTTTATGTAAAAGAAAAGCCTGTTCACCAATCGCAAGGGGTTGTATATCAGTCAAATGCATTAAAATTGTCCAAGAAATCTTGAAAAAAGGAAATTTTCTTTCACCTTTCCGGATCACCCGTTCTGCTACCCAGACGGAAGGGTACCGGTCCGAGAGTCGGATACAGGCGTGGCTTTTTACTATTTTTTTGACCCTGATTTTTTCGGAAGACGAGTCGCAAGTAGTAATTGGTGATTTGGTTTCCTGACCTGACCGCGAATTCGTTTCTCAGGAGAAGCAAACTTGATTGATTCCAATTAGTAGCAACATTTATTGAGTCAGCCTGGCAGGTGTAGCGATAGGCTCACCGTACAGGGAAAAAAGTAATTCCGCGTTGTTTTTGGTGGGCTAGCGAAACAGGGACCTCCGGGTTTTTAAAATCCCTGTACGATTCGTATAAACATCACCTCGCCAGAAATTCCAGTGCAATCCGATTAAAATCTTCTGGCTTTTCTACGTTCACCACGTGCCCACAGGAGGGAACCACTACCAATTTGGCAGATCGGTGATTTTCAACCAGTTTGGTGATGGAGGGTAAAAACATGTAATCTTCTTCTCCCATCACGTACAGGGTCGGAATGGGGGTTTCCCTGATCCGAAAAAAGGCCAACAGCGGATTCACTTTTGCAGCCAGCGAAAACCAGCGAATAAATTCTTTTTGGTACAGTTTTTTTGCTTCCTGTACGAAGAGGTACCTCGATGCCTTGTGGTTTTTCCGGGGCATGATAATGAATGCAAACAGCTTGTAGAGCAAAAGGTAGGGGATGACCGACTTTAATAAAATGCCCAGCCGCATCAGCAATTGACCGCGAATGTTTAGCTTCATGATTGCGCCCGCAAGAATCATGCTGCTAACCCGCTCCGGATGCCGTTCGGTAATCTCCCGGATAATGATGGTGCCCAGAGAAATCCCGACAAAATGAGATCGGCGGATGTTCAAATGGTCCAGCACTTCGATTACCTCATCACCGATAATGTCGAACGAATACTGCTTTATTTTTTCGTAAACCTGGTTTTTGGATTTTCCATGACCACGTAAATCCACCAATAACACGTTGAAGGATTTTTTGAAATCCCGAATTTGGCGAAACCAAATGGCACTGCTTCCTCCTGCTCCGTGTACAAAAGTAACCCAGGGGGTTTCGGCATTTCGAATGTATGTTGTGTAATGAAGCATCAAACAGGTAAACCGTAAAGTGGGCGGTAAGGTTTACCACCGTTGAAAAATACGAAAAATTTGCTTACCGGTAACAAACTCATTTCCTTTTTACCAATTCCCAGTGGGTTGCCGGATCTTTCAATACGATTTGAAAGCCCAGTAGGTGAAAGATTTCTTTATTTAGAAACCGAGCGATTTTTGGATTCACGGCGTACCGGTTTGCCTGGGGTTCTTTTTTGGAAATCCCGGGAAGCAAGGGGAGGATATCTGGTAAACGCGTTTTCCTAAGGACTTGCGAAAGCCAGAGCCAAAACCGGGAAACTGGTCGTACGATAAAAAAACCCTCTTGACCCATTTTCTGATAAAGAGGAAGGAAAATCATGCCCTTATAGGGGCTTATGACAGGCTTCCCATCGTTGCTTGCCAGCAGGTGCCCTTTCCGAATGGGATTGAAATTGAAAAATCCGGGTTTCATTTCGAACCGCTGTTCGGGTCCAAGGGGATAGCGGCAAAGGATTTCGTAGAAGCCCGGTCGGACGTCCTGTTTGCTTTTCAGAAAACCTTCTTCTCTTGCGATATCGACTGCAGACAGGTGGATAATACCCAGATAATTCATGCAAAGTTTGACAAATGCCTGATGCCTTCGGATACTTCCCGGATCCTCGTGTCTGCCGGCCTCAAAACCCAGAGCAGGGAAGCCCAGATCGTTGATATGGCTCATCAAGGGTCCCTCCAGGTATTCCTCTATGCCCAGAATCAGCGGCACTGGGAATTGTTTTGCTACGGCCCGATTGACGAGCGTATCGTTAAAGGGAAGGAATGCGCAACTCTCCGAGGAAGTGGTGTGAAGATCTGCAAACAGCAGGCGTCCCTGTCCGTACCGGGCAAGGATCGCGGTGATTAGCTGATCCAACGCAGCCAATTCCTCCAATTCCGGGTAGGCAAAGCCATTTTGCCCCACATCTTTCCTGCGTATCCGGCGCAGGTTTTCTGTCGTCCAGATCCGGTTCAGGTCCTTTGCGATGTACCTCAGATTTTGCCTGAGTGCCTGTTCGTTTCCCTTGAGGACCAATACGTTTCCGTCAAAAGAAAAGTTGCTGTCGGCCTGGCTGCCAAAAAGGGACTCCATGGCAATTACGGAAGCCGGTTCGTTGCCGTGGATACCTGCCACGATCACCAGGGTTGGAGACCGGGTGTCCCGATGGTGCGCAAACAGGACCCGTGGATTTCCTGTGTCGAGAAGGGACTCAAACATTGTTTTTCGCGTATAGCTTGTCCCAGACTTCTTGTGCATCTGTATCCGTTACCAGGCCGATCAACTGGTCCCCGTCTACCACGGGCAGGCAACTGATTTTCTTATTGACCATGAGCAACATCGCATACTTGATGTCCGTGTGTGGTCCCACCGTGACCAGTTCAGATACCATAATGTTTTTAGCGATTTCAAGCTCCTCGCCGGTGCCCCCGAGTTTTTCAATAGTGGATCGGGTAATCAATCCGGTTAGTTTTCCGGCTTTGTTTTCTACCGGTACGTGGCGAATGTTTTTCCAAAGCATGATTTTCTTCACCAAAGCGACAAGGTCGTCTTCCTGCACGGTTATCAAGTCCGTAGTCATGATGTTACCAATCCAATCGTATTGGATCGGTATGGATTTGAGCTCCGAAGGGCTGGCAGCTTTCCATTCGCTGATGGGCAGTTCGGATTTTCTTCGTGTTTGTATCGCCTGGGTCAAGGTTACCATGGCTTCGTCTCTGCTCATGTGCTTTTTTATGGTCCGGTAGCTTTTAATCATCCAACTACTGCCCGTTTGGCCGGTTTTAACCCGTTTACGTATGATTTCCAGGTAGCCGTTGGCTTCCTCCCGGGAAATACCCACTGACAACAAGCCTTTTTCCGCGAGGGGGAGTAGTTCGTCCAATAGCAGTTTTTGCACCGGAACCATTCGGTTTTCCCAGGCCATGTTACTAAAGATACCAGAGGTCGCCGCCCGGTAAAAATTCCCTTTTGTATCCTCAAAGGATCGGCGGTGCCAGGATTTTCGGTACGACTCGGGCATGGCTTTCATCAAGCCTACCCAAAGGACAAAATTCGCCATTTCATCGATAATGGTGGGTCCGGAAGGCAGGTATCGGTTTTCGATTCTCAGGTGGGGAATCCCGTTGCCCGTCCCGAAACAAGGTCTATTCCAGCGCCAAATGGTACCGTTATGCAGTTTTAAGGCTTGCAGATGGGGAATTTCCCCTTTTTGCAATTCCTGAAGGGAGTCAGCGGTGGACTTGTGGGTAAGGATTAAGGGAAATCGAGCGATATTCTCCTTGTAAATCTCGGTGGTATCCCGGACCCAATGGTTGCCAAAGGACACCCGCTGTTCTTTTTCTTTTAGGTGGTAGCCTTTGCTGCGAATATCGATGCTTTGCTGAAAAAGCGGAATTCGGGTTTCCGACCACAACTCCCGGCCAAATAGCAAGGGAGAGTTGGTACAGACCGCGAGAACGGGGCCTGAAATCAGCTGCGCCCAATTGTATTGGTCGACAAACTCTTCCGCAGTGACCTGAAGGTGGCACTGAAAGCTTGTATTACAGGCCTCAAACAGAATATTGGTATGCGCCAAAATCAATTCGTCCACCCCGGAAATATTCAGTTCGAAATCCTGCCCCCTCAGCTGTTTGATGATCTCGTCTAGCGCCTGGTAACGGGGATTTGGGGTCATGTAGTCCATTTGTCCCGAACGCAAATCGATGGAAGGTAATATACCTGTCAGCACGACTTCGTCTCCAAAAGTGGCAGCCACCTGCTCGGCTTTACGCAGGTATTTTCTGAGCTGCTTTTCCATCAGGGGAAAAGCTCCCCCTTTTAATTCAAAGGGATCCAGGTTTAGCTCCAGGTTGTACATGGCCAGCTCGGAAGTAAAATGGGAATCGTCCAGCTTGCCCAAAATCAGGGGACCATTCTTCGAGGGTTTATTGTGCGCGTCGATTAGCGCAAATTCCTGCTCGGCACCGATACGTTGTACGTCTTTTTCGATGAGTCCTTCCAGGATCATTTGGTCCAACGCCTCTATATCCCGGATCAGGTTTTTGAGAAATCGCTTCCTCTCGGGTAATTTGATTGCCTTATTTACGCGGTGTTCTCCCATGTTCCAAACAATTTACAAAGGGAAAAACAAAATTGGAAACCCGGAGCGAAGAAAGCAGCGGCTTTTTCCATATAGGACTAGGGAGGGACTACCGGATCGCGTCTGCCAGGCGTTGGGCCATGATAGTTGCGCCGTGCTTGTTGGGGTGCACGCCGTCCGGAAAATGCTTGCCGTAGGGCTTCAAGGGAAGATGGAGGTCAATCAGTCCCGCTCCGGTTCTTTTGGCTGCTTCCCGAATCAGCGGGGTCATTTCCTCCACGATCACTTTTTCTGTTATGCCCCAGTTGTCTTCAAACACCGGCACCGGAAGGCAAAGGAATATTTTCCCCTGCTGGGGCATGCGGCTTTTAATCACCGAAATCATCTCCAGATAATCCTCCAGAAAGGATTCCTTGTAGGCCCAATTCTGCGGCTTGGAGTCATTTGTCCCCAGGAGGAGAATCAAAATGTCGGGTGCATATGCTTGCACCTGCTCAAACTGGGGTTCGTTCCAATAGGGAAAATCTCCCTTTTTCAGAAGTGTTCGGGCACTCACGCCGAAGTTTTTCACCTCATAATTTTTACCTAGAAGCTTTTGAAGCTGCAGGGGATAGCTATCCGGGTGGTTTCTACCGGGCCCCTCCGTGATGCTGTTTCCAACGCATGCGATTTTAACCAAATGCTGCTGGGCACTGCCTTCCTGGCTCCAAAACAACAAGAGCGCACAAATAATCTTTTTCATTTCAGCGAATATCAAACAAATGGGAAATTACACACTATTTCCGTGAAATCGGGTTTTCAATTCGTTAATTTGCAGCGAATCGTACGCTTGTGGGCTTATTGAAAAAAAAAATAAGGAAATTGGTCGAAAATTTCAACATCCTCTCGCTGGACGTGGTATCCGGGGCCTGCGCGGGCATGTATTTTTTTACCGACATGATGCGCATTTCCCTTTTTTGGTACCACTACCTGCTGCTGGGCATGGCGGTTTGGACCATTTACACTTTTGATCACCTGTTGGATGCCCGCAAGATATACCGCCATGCGCTCACCAAAAGACACCGCTTTCATCAGGAACACTTCCGAGGACTGGTAGGAGCACTTGGGGCCGTGGGGATCGCCGGGCTGCTACTCGCTTTTCGTTACCTGAGAGCTACCCCATTACTGGAAGTTGGTTTGCTCGTCTTCTTGTTGATTGTTCTTATCATGCTGGCTTTGCACTGGGGGGGCGAAAGGACGGCCGTTGCCAAAGAATTCTCAATCGCGGGCTTTTACGTAGCCGGGGTGGTACTGGCTCCGTTCCTGCGCCACGACTTTGAATTTGCACCCCATCCCTGGCTCGTGTATGTACTGGCCTATTTTCTCCTCGCTTGGTACAACTTGGTCTATTTGTCGTTCCTGGACGGGGAGCTGGACCAGGCAGAGGGGCATCATTCCATCGCAACCGTTCTGGGCAAAAATAAAACGCGCAATTTGCTCTGGGTATTGAGCCTTCTGGGCCTGGGCTATGCTGTTTTCTTGTTTTCCGACCTGTCTTCCTACTACCACCGCTACACACTGATATGGGCACTCATGCTGCTCGTTCATGTTATCAGCTTTGTGGAAAGACCAGAGAACATCGCGTCCGCCAGGAGGCGGCTCGAAGCCAGCTTTTCCTTTCCACTTGTTTTACTCCTGGTATGATTGGCTTGCGTAAAAAAGTAGCTGAGGACCCGTATTGCCTGATCGCCCCGGTCTATGATTTTTTGTCACAGTTGGTGTTTGGAAAAGACTTTCAGCGGAGTAGAACTGTTTTTTTGGATCGGATCCGACCGGGTAATACGGTCTTGGTACTGGGTGGAGGTACGGGATCGATTCTTCCCCAACTGTTGAATCGATGCGGAACTGGTGGTCGTATTCTTTACCTGGAGCCTTCGCAGGCCATGCTGCGGCGAGCCAGGCAGCGCCTGGAATTATCCGTACAAGCGCAGATCGAATGGGTTCACTCGTCGCAGCTGGGCGATTTACCTGCGGTGAAGTTGGACGCGATCGTCTCTCACTATTTACTGGACGTGTTGCCGGACGAAGGCATTGACCGGATATTTTTGGAACTGCAGACCCGCATTCATTCGGAAACCCGATGGCTTTTTGCCGATTTTTTTCCAATTTCCGATCGGCGGTGGTTGCTTGTCGCGATGATTTGCCTTTTTCGGTGGTTTGCGCGACACCCCCGCAAGGATCTTCCGGATTATGAGTCATTTTTTCAGAAATGGGGATGGAAAGAGCTGGATCGCATTGCTTTCCAGAGAGGGTTTTTTCGGGCCATGTGTTACCAACTTGCGCCCAAATCGATTAATCTACCAATTACCTCGTTAAAATAAGCCCCATTGTAGGGACCGTAAAAATTCATGTCTCGTACCTCGTAGTAGCTTTCCTGGTAGTAGTTGTCCGGTGTGATGTAACCGATGTATCCTCCGTTAAAGGTGGTGATCATCAGATTCATCCCCAGAGCGGCCGCTTTTTTTTCCCAGGCCTCATAAAATACGCCAGATACCTCTCCAGAGGAAGAGATAAACAGGGTGTTTCCGATTTTTACCAGGTCAAAATGGGCGGGGTAATCGCCAATGGCCCATTCGAAAAGCCATGGACGGATCCGCCAGTTGTTGCTGATGCGGTAATGGGGTTCGCGCAGGTACAGCGGAAGCCGGGCAGCCATGAGTAGTGTTTCGGCCTGCTTGCCGTTTCGGTAAGGAGTTTGGCGCAAGATGGTACCCAGTTCCGCCGCATACTTCCGCACATTTTCGATGTTGTTTCCGGGAATAGCGGGCCGATGGCTGCCAACGGCTCCGGCAGCGAACAGCACCAGGTCCTGGTCGGCTTCGAGTTCTTTCGAAAAATAAAAGGGATAATCGCCCGAAAGGCCCATGAATCGACTACTCAAACAGGTCGCATGCGCGCTGAAGGTTACCAGGCTTGCGCTTCTTCCGGCTGTGTTTGTTAAATGAAATTGCCGTATAAACGGGTCCACCGGATCCCCGGCAACCAGACGGTTGCTGACAAAATCTCGGGCATTGCTTTTTTTATAACGAATCCGCACGGTGTCCATACGCGAAATTGCTTCCTGCAAGGCCCTTATCGTGCCGCCAGCGATGCCATCCACGAGCGGCTGATTCCAGCCTCCCAGAGCGAGGTTCCCAACGGGTCCCGGAATGGTTCCGCCCATACCGCTATGGGTATGGGTGGCGGTGAAATAAACCCGATCCACAGGAATGGCACGTTCCCGGATTTCATTTGTTAGTGCCTCTGCTAGTTTGGGGTGAACAATGAGCAATTCGTAATTCAGAAAAGCGAGGGTAATATCACCGTTGCCAACCACGAGTGCTTTGATGTAACTACTGTCTTGCACAAATTCATAGTTGCCTCTGGGGCGGTAGGCGACCAGCGGGACAGGTTTTTCCGGCGTCATGTTGGCGCTGGCCCAGCCCCCCAGCAGAAAGCCCCGGTCAGAGCCTGTTACAGGAAGCCCGTCCAATGCTGCCATGGTCTTTTTATAGTAGCTTTTTTCCGGATACGGAGTCCAGTCAACGGTGGTTAGGCTTACAGAAATTGCAAAAAGTAGGAATGCTGCCAGGTAAAGCAAATACGCAAGCCACCGGTTTAGGGAAAATCGCAGCAACGGCATGGGCTAGCCTTCGTAGATAAATTCTCCGTGCTGCCCCTTTACGGTGACTTTTTTTCCCGGGTAGTCCGTCACGCGACCGATCACCCGGGCCGCCACTCCAAACTCCGAGGCGAGTTGAATCACCTCCTCGGCTCTTTTTTCCTCCAGATAGACTTCCATCCGGTGTCCCATATTAAACACCTTGTACATTTCCTTCCAATCTGTTCCACTTTCCTGCTGAATGAAGGTAAAAAGGGGAGGGGTGTCGAACAAGTTATCTTTGATGACGTGCAGGTTTTCGATGAAATGCAACACTTTGGTCTGTGCCCCACCGCTGCAATGTACCAGACCGTGGATTTCGGTGCGTAAGGACTTTAAAAGGGAAGCGATGACCGGTGCATAGGTACGGGTGGGCGAAAGGACGAGTTTGCCCATGTCCAGCGGAGTGCCGGGAGCAGGGGCCGTGAGCCCAAAACTGCCCGAGTAAACCAATTCGTTTGGCAGAAGGGGATCGTAGCTCTCGGGAAAGGCCTGGGCCAGGCTTTTGTGAAAAACATCGTGTCGGGCTGAGGTAAGCCCGTTGCTGCCCATCCCGCCGTTGTAGGTGGTTTCGTACCGGGCTTGTCCAAAAGAGGCGAGCCCGACTACCAGGTCGCCGGCGGCAATGCGGTCGTTGGAAATGACATCTTCCCGCTTCATCCGGCAAGTAACCGTGCTGTCTACGATGATGGTACGAACGAGGTCCCCCACATCGGCGGTCTCTCCCCCGGTAAGCAGGGCATACACCCCGTGTTCCCGCAGTAGTTGAAGGACTTCTTCGGTGCCATTAATGATGGCAGATATGACTTCGCCAGGGATCAGGTTTTTATTTCGACCAATGGTAGAGGAGACCAGAATATTATCGGCCGCACCTACGCAAAGAAGATCGTCAATGTTCATGACGATGGCATCTTGCGCAATACCTTTCCAGACACTCAGATCACCGGTGGCCTTCCAATACAAGTAAGCGAGGGAGGATTTGGTACCGGCCCCGTCGGCATGCATGATGTTGCAATAAGCAGGGTCGTTTCCGAGGATATCGGGTACAATTTTACAAAAGGCCTTGGGGTAGAGCCCCTTATCCAATTTGGAGATGGCTTCGTGTACGTCTTCCTTGGAGGCCGATACCCCGCGTTGCATATACCTTTCGTTCATAACCTTGGCTTTGAAAAAAACAAACAGGCTACAAATATATGGATTTTACCCGGTGATTTCTATTACCTTAAACTCGGTTCGACGGTTGACTTGGTGTTCCTCTTCCGTTTGGGCGTTCTCGATCAGCAGTTGTTGTTCTCCATAACCTCTGGCTTCCAGGCGGGAGGGATCGATTCCCTGCGAAACAATGTATTCCACTGCGGATTCGGCTCTTCGCTGCGAGAGATCCTGGTTGTAGGCGTCGGTTGCCCGCGCATCGGTATGGCTACTGAGCTCAATTCGGATACCTGGATTGTCCTTGAGAATTTTGACCAGTTTATCCAGCTCTTGCGCGGCATCGGGTCGAATATCGGCTTTGTCCAAATCGTAATAAATGTTTTCCAACACAATCGCCCGCTCCAATACCAATTGCTCCAGTACGATGGTGGTATCCAGGGTCACATTGGTTACGTCCTGGATCAGTTCCTCGGGAGCCGGCGTTTTCCCGATCGTACTGTAGGGCACACTCTGGGAAAAATATCCGTTTTTCGAAGCGATCATGGTATAGGTCTTCTCCGGCTCTAAAGGAAAGCGTAATCTCCCGCTTTGGCTGGAAAAATTGCCATCAATGGTTTGGTTATTGGCATCGTACAATACGACCCGGGTTTGTGGGAGTACCTGCTCATCCCCGCTTTCCAACCGTTCTTTCGTGACCACGTTTAGCAGCACGTTTACCACTTTGGGCGGAGGGGTCATGTCTTTAAAATAATAAATATCGTCGTCCCCTTTGCCTCCGGGACGGTTGGAGGTAAGGTATCCCTCTTCCGGGTAATCTGTAAAAAAGATTCCAAAATCATCGCCAATGGAGTTGATGTTGGCGCCGAGGTTTTTTACGTTAATCGCTCCATTTTCCTTTTGGGCAAGGAAAAGGTCTAGCTTTCCGTATCCGGGATGTCCGTCGGAAGAAAAATAAAAATCGCCATTCGGAAGGGGCCGGGGAAATAGTTCGTTGCCGGGTGTATTGATGGGGGCTCCCACGTTCACCACATTGCCAAAATCACCATTGGCAAGTCGCGTTGAGCGGTACAAATCAATCCCACCGAAACCTCCGGGACGGTTGGAAGCAAAGAAAAGCGTGTCCCCGTCGGCACTAAATGCCGGTGTGGAATTCCAGTATTCCGGTTCTCCGTTTACTGGCATAAAGATGGGCTCGGTAAATCCTCCTCCTCTGAAATAGGAGGCAAACAAGCTCACCTCCGGAAGGTCATTTTTTGCATTGGCATTTCCACGTGCGTAGATGATGGTATTTCCGTCGGGGCTGATCGCAATAGCTCCCTGATTCAAGCCGCTTTCGTTTTGAAATTCGGGAAGGGTTTGCACGTTTTGTACGTCCACATTGATCCCCTCGGCGCGTGCCCTGAACAGGCGGGTGTATCCCTGTCCGGTAGCAGGATACAATCCTCCGGCACCTCTGGAACTCGTAAAATAAAGGTAATTTTCGCTCAGAACCGGTGCATAGTCGATCCCTGTCGTGTTCAATAACTCGTAATTTTCAAGTTCGTGGTTCGGCCAAAGGGGTTCAATATTGGAAAGCGCGTCAATATTTTGGATTTCTTTTTCTGCCAGGCCGATTTTTTCATCGTCCATGGTCAGGGTTTTGGCCGTTTGAAACGCTACTTTCGCCGAATCGTACTCACCTTTTCCTTGCAAACTTTTGCCTTTGTAATAGGCGCTTTCAAAGGTGGCATCCGCCTCGGAAACTTTTTCGTAAAAGCGAGCGGCCTGTTCAATGCGATTGGAAAGGCGGTAACTTTCGGCAATGAATAGGTTGGCCTCGCTGTTATCCGGGTCTTTGTCCAGTAATCTGGAGTAAGAACTAATTGCCATTTGGTATTCCCCTGAGCTAAATTGGTTTTGTGCTTTCTGTTGGAGACTGGTACAGGAAGCATGAAGCAAAATCACAAGGAGGGGGACCCAAAGGGCAGCGAAACGGATGGAATGCGTTGCTTTTTTCATACGAAATAGATTCCCTTTCGAATTTAGTGGGCAAAATATTTTTTCAACCAACTTGACTCGGCCGGTATCAGCCATTGGTTTTTTAAATCGGCAATTTTATTGACACCGGGATTGAACACCTTACTTGTCGGCCGCAAGTGCCCCTCCTGAACATGCATTTTTATCTCTGGTAAAAAAGCCACGTTGACGCCTTTCCCGTCCAGGTACGACACTTTTCCGCTATCCAGGAGATTGATGGATAGCTGGGTCTCAATTTCGCGCAACGCGCGTACCGAACTGTCGATCGAACAACCGCTGGCACCAAAGGCGCCTTCCTCCACCGCGAGCACAATGAATTGGTCGTATTTGATATCAAACGACGTGGGCAACTGTGTTCCGTGGCTATTCCACTGATTGCAGAAACTTACCAGTTTGGAAATGATCCAGGTCTTCTCCTCTTCTTCAAAAGGCCTGTCTGCCTGGTAGACCCATATTCTGGCTTCTTCGGACATTTGTTCAAAAGGTACGTACATGCCTGATCTTGGTTTAGAAATGGTAGTTTACGTTTGCTGCGTTGCGCATCGCCCGGGTTTGTGACACGCATACCTACTAAACGTAAATCGAGCGAAATATGATGCAAAATAGGGATTAAGATCCACTAAAAAACGCAATAAGTCAAAAGAATGTTGCCTTAATCACGCAAACGCTGGTTCCACTCAGCCGGACAAGCCCTGATCCCTTGCAATCAGTTCGGCCAGGTCCAGAACTTCTACCTGTTTTTCTTGTTCTTTGTTTTTCACTCCATCGGACATCATGGTAAGGCAAAACGGACAGCCCACAGCAATGGTTTTTGCTCCCGTCTGCAAGGCTTCTTCGGTTCGTTCTACGTTGATGTCCTTATTGCCTTTCTCGGGTTCCTTGAACATCTGGGCACCACCGGCTCCGCAGCAAAGTCCCTTGCTGCGGCACCTTTTCATCTCTACCAACTCCATGTCCAGGGCTTTGATGATCTCTCGGGGGGCTTCGTAAACGTTGTTGGCCCTTCCCAGGTAGCAGCTGTCGTGAAAGGTGATCCGCTTTCCTTTGTATGCGCCGCCCCCTTTCATGACGATTTTTCCTTCCTCGATCAGTGCCTGTAGAAACTGGGAGTGGTGCATGACTTCGTAATTGCCTCCCAGGGCTGGGTATTCATTTTTCAAGGTATTGAAACAATGGGGGCATGCCGTGACAATCTTTTTGATCCGATATCCATCCAGCACCTGTATGTTGCTGATGGCCTGCATTTGAAACAAAAACTCGTTTCCCGCCCGACGGGCAGGGTCTCCGGTGCAGGTTTCTTCCTCCCCCAGCACTGCAAAATTGATCCCGACTTTGGTCAGAATTTTTGTAAAGGCCAGGGTAACGGCCTGGTACCGTTCGTCAAAGGATCCGGCGCAACCCACCCAAAAAAGTACTTCGGGGGTTTCTCCTGCCGCCGCCTTTTGGGCCATGGTAGGGACTTGGTAGGTATTACTCATTCGTTGTTGGTTTCTTTTCTTCCTGATTAAGTTTGGTTGCCCAGTTAAACCGATCGGTTGGGGAAAATTTCCAGGGCGCAAAGCTGGTTTCGATGTTTTGAAACATGGCGTTCCACTGCGCAGGACTACCGCTTTCCTCCATCGCGGTGTATCGCCTCAACTCTAAAATAATCGATAAAGGGTCTATATTGATCGGACAGGCTTCGACACACGCATTGCAACTGGTACACGCGTTGATTTCTTCCTGGCTGATGTAGTCGCCCAGAAGGGCTTTACCATCGTTTATCCCGTCTTTTCCGGCTGCATTGGCTCGGCTGATTTCTTCGGCACGGTCCCGGGTATCCATCATGATTTTGCGGGGCGACAGCTTTTTACCCGTGAGGTGAGCCGGACATTCGGCCGTACAGCGGCCGCACTCGGTACAAGAAAAGGCATTCATGAGCTGTACCCAGGAAAGGTCCGGGATATCTTTTGCACCAAACCGGCCAATCTCGGCCTGATCCGTTGGCTCGGGGACCGCTTGCAGACCCAGCATGGATTTTACTTCCTGCGTCACCACTTCCATGTTCGGCATTTTGCCCTGGGGCTCCAGATTGGCATACCATGTGTTTGGAAAAGCCAGGAATATGTGCAGGTGCTTTGAATAGGTTACGTAAATGGCAAAACCCAGGATACCCAGGATGTGAAACCACCAGGCACCGCGTTCGACAAGCAGCAGGGTGCTGCTGCTCATCCCATCAAAAAGTCCGTGCAGGCTGCTGCTAATCCAGAGGCCTCCGAGGGGGATGTATCCTGCTATTCCCCGATAGGCCAATAACTGATCGGTGGCATTCATGGTGAGGATGGCAAGCATCAGCGCAATTTCAATCCATAAAATAAGGTTGGCATCCAGCTTGGGCCAACCCTTTAGTTCGGCTGAGGAAAGCCGGGGGACCTTCATGCCATTGCGGCGCACCAGGAATGCGACACAGGAGATCAATACGCCGAATGCAAGGATTTCAAACAGGTTCATGGCCAGGGTGTAAAAACCCGCGAGAAATGGGGCAAAAATCCGGTGGGTGCCGGCCAAGCCATCGATGATAAACTCCAGCACTTCCAGGTTGATGACCACGAAGGAAACGTAAATGATCAGGTGCAGCAGAGCCGGTCCCAGTCGTTTGAACATTTTCTTTTGGCCGAAAGCTACCAGCGCCATCGTTTTCCAACGTTCCCCAGGCCGGTCGTTTCGTGCCAGTGGTTTTCCCAACAGAATGGTCTGTCGTAAATAGCTGATTCGCTTGTATAAAATATATCCCGAGGCACCCAGAACCAATAAAAATAGGATTTGTGGTAAGCTGCTCATAGTGAATGTATTACTCTAATGCTTCTATTTTTTTATTCAAATCGTTTGTACAAAAGTAACAATTACCTACCTTTGCAACACTTTCAGCGGTGATGTAGCTCAGTTGGTAGAGCATCGGACTGAAAATCCGTGAGTCGGTGGTTCGAGCCCACTCATCACCACTGGCCCTGGTTTCGACCAGGGCTTTTTTTTTGCCTTTTTTTATACCCGAAGGAATGGTTGGTGCGGTTGTTTTTTATCATTTCCGTGGCAAATTACTAAATAGTACCGATGCATGCTATCAATACCGAATTAATCAACCCATGAATCGTGCAGTTGTTCGAAATTCGGACCGTTTCCTCGGCGAAAAGGTCCTCGGAATGCACTGCTTTAAAAAAAAGTTGGTAAAAAGTGTAACATTCCTGCTACAACTTCATCTTACACCTACATGAGCACTTTTTTTGAAGCGAAGATCTGGCCACTAAGAAATAGACTGTACCGAATGGCATACCTCCGGACAAAAGATCGGGATGCTGCCAACGATGCCGTTCAGGAGGCCTTTTCCAAAGCTTGGGTACACCGGGAAGGATTGGAGCAAATGGATAATCCGGAAGGATGGATGGTGAAGACCCTCAAAAATGAAGTGCTGCAGCAGTTTCGAGGCGCAGGCCGGACGGAACCGTTGGAAGACCAGGGTCAAGCAATCCCGGAGGCGACGCCTGAATCCCCGGAAGCAGGTGATACTGTGAAGCTGGTGTTTCGCTTCCTGGAGGATTTGCCCGAAAAACAGCGGGAGGTTTTTGAGTTGCGGGAAGTAGAGGGACTGACCTACGAAGAAATTGCCAGCTACCTGGAGATTTCAGTCGAGCAAGTAAAAGTGAACCTGCACCGGGCCAGAAAGAAACTCAGAGAATTTTTACTGAAATGCAAGGAAGATGAACGATAGACTGGATCAATTACTGGAGAATTATTGGCAGGGAGCCAGTTCGCCAGCGGAAGAAGAGGAGATGAAGGCACTGTTAGCGCAAGAGCCGGGGTACGAGCAGGAAAAGGCCTTTTTCCTGGGCCTGCAGGAGATCAAGCGCATGAAATCTGAACTTCCGGAAAATTCGGGTTTTCGCAAGATAAGCAGGCCAACAGACGGTGGATTTGTCAGGGGCTGGATGAAGCTTGCGGCGACGCTGATTTTGCTTGCCGGTGTGGGGGTCTCGGTACGTCAATACCAGGTTTGGCAAGAAAAAGAAGCTCAGGAACGTGCCTATTTTGAGGTCATGGAGGCATTTGGCTTAATCCAGCAAAATCTGCAAAAGGGAGAAGAGCAGCTGCAGGTCATGCAGGATCTCAAATACCTGCATGCTCCCCATCAATTATTCAATTTAAACGATTTGAAAAATGATTAGAAAATTTATTGTCCTTTTATGCCCGTTGGCATTGATACTGGGTAGCCTACAAGCCCAGGAGGGCGCCATCGAAAAATTCTATTCCAAATACGTGGAGGACGAACGTTTTTCCAGGGTTTATATCAGTCCCAAAATGATGCAGATGGCCGGCGGTTTTCTGAATTCCAACAGCGTGGAAGGGGACGAAGAGGCCGAACAGATGCTGTCCCTTATTTCGAAAATTAAGGGTATTCGGATTTTATCGGGCGAGCAGGTGAAAGGACTGGCCATGTTCGAAGAAGCCATCGGTCTACTGAACCGCAATCAATACGAAGAGTTGATGGATATCAAAGACAAGAGCAGTTCGCTGAAATTCATGGTGCGGGAAGAAGGAGGACGCATCAAAGAATTGCTGATGGTTTCGGGAGCGCAGGAGGAATTTACCCTGATGAGTATGCTGGGGGATTTTACCTATCAAGACCTGAACATGTTATCCGAAAAAACCAACCTGCCGGGCATGAAGGAATACGGGCAGGGCAATAACCCATGAGATTAAAACTATTTATTCCCATACAATCAACGATTACTGTTATGAAAAATGTACTGAAAATTGTTTCCTTATCTATTTTATTCAGCCTTCCAATGAGCCTCTTTGGGCAAAGTAAAAGCGTGGACCGGCTGTACAATCAATACAAAGGAGATGAATCCTTTTTCCACCTGGATCTGGCGGGTAATTTCCTGGATTTTGCCAAAGGTTGGGACATTGATATTGAGGAAGCCAACCTATCGGCCATTACAGAGAGCATCGACCGGGTCAAGCTTTTCAAGCTGCCAGTGAGTGGAAATCAAGCGCGAGCTGATTTTAGAAAGTTGGCGCAAGGACTTGAGCGGGAACACTACGAACTGATGATGGAGGCGGAAGAAAAAGACAGTGGCGTATCCATTTATGCGCTGGGTCAGCGCAGCATGAAGGGGCTGGTGCTGCTGATCCGTTCCAATGAGGATGCCGAATACCTGGTGATAGAGCTGGAAGGACAGTTTGACCAAAAGGCGCTTGCCAAAGTAGGGAAGGGGATTTGAGACGTCGTACCCACTCCGAGAAGGAAAGGGTTGGGAAAACCGCACTCGTCTAAAACCCTTGAGGTCTTCGAGACCTCGAGGGTTTTATTCGTACACGCTCCGCGAAAAGACCCTCGGGGTTGGGAGAACCCCAAGGGTCAATGTCTATAACCGTTTAGGTCTTTGAGACCTGGACGGTTTTTTTGTGCACGTTCCGGGAAAGACTTAATTGGACCAGCACGTTGATAATTGAAAGGAATTTTCAAGGGCATAATTTTTTCCGTATTTTACTTTTTTAATCCAATCACTACCGATGAAGGCATTGCGATGCGTTGTGGTTTTCCTGTTTATGGCAGCCTGCGGCTCGCCCGGTGAGAAAGTCAGGGCTCCGGATTTGGATTTCACCTTGGATACCGTACAGATCGATGCCAAAGGAGAAATCTTGTTTCTGAACAGCTCTCTGCGTTCTGCTGCGCTGAGTGCGGACAAACAAAACCTATACAATTTAAATACTCAAAGCAATCGCATCGAAAAAATCAACCTGGAAAAATTGGCACTGCAGGCCTTGCTTCCTTTCGAGCAAGAAGGGCCAGATGGCATTGGGCCTTATCGATTGGGTATGAGGCTGGTGGGGAAAGATACATTCCTGCTTGCCGGATATGGCAATCACGCTCTTTTTGATGGAGAAGGTAAGAAATTAGCGGAGGTGGGGCCGAAAACAATTCCTTCTTTTGCCTCCCGGACCGAAGATGGCAATGTACTATTTCCGGTACGATTACCGGAAAATGCGTTCGCTTATGTGGGCGTGTACATCGTTCCCGGGGAGCGGGCGCCTCGGCTATTGTTTTGGGATGTGGAAGAGCAAACCTATCGGAAAGTTAGTAATCCTTTGCTAAGGAAATCCATGCAGTACCAGATGGACTTTGACGACGGGACTACCGCCATGTTTATCAGTGGAGGCGAATATCTCGAAGCGGTCAATGATCGAGTTTTATTAGGTCTGGCAGCAAGCTCTGATCTTTTTATTCTCGAACCGGGTCAATACGATTTTAAAAAAAAGACCTTTGAAAACGGCTGGATTCCCCGGGAAAAGGAGACGGTCTTTCCGGAAAAAATAAATGACCGGGCCTTATTTCAAGAACTGTATAAAAAAGCAACGCAGGAAATATTTTACCACAAGCCGATCTGGGATGAAAGTCGGAAGGTCTATTACCGGTTTTCCCACAAGCTGCAATACGGAGCTGGGGGTGACGGTCCCACAGATGGTCTTTTTCCGAAACCCACGGATGCCAGCGTGTACCTCACCATATACGATGCCGATTTTAACCTGCTGAGAGAGACTACCGTTCCTGAATTGGACCAGCCACCGGCCTACCACTTCGCCAAAGAAGGCAAAATCTGGTTGTTTGAGAACATGAAAGACGAAATGGGTTTTGTAAGGTTGAGCTTTGATTTTTGATTTCGGATTGTTTGTAGGTCGTTTGAACAAATGTCAACCCTATAAGACATACAAGCGTTAATTAGACCAGGCCACTATTTTAATTTATTCTTTAAATAACAGCTAATTATCGATTTCCAGAAGAAAAGGTCAAAATGTGCCCTTATCCTTACAATCCCTTATATCGTATAGGGTAAAAAAAAGAAGGAACCATATAAGGCATATAAGAATACTTCAGTGATTTTTATTGTAATACAGGGCTTATTTGAGATTTATTGTCTAATGGCATAATTATTCCTTGCCGTTTTTTACTATTTATCCTAAGTCGCTTACCAATCTGCCATGCGTTTTTTTGTGAGATAGTTAGCCACAAACCAGTTCAGGTATACCAGCAGTTTACCAGCTAGGAAATAAATTAGGTTTATTAAAAAAAATGTAATAAACATAGAGTGTTTTGGTATGAATAATTTAATATTTAACAGGTAATTTTTTTTATTGTCTAAATCAAATCATAAACGCATGAGGGTTTTCGTTTTTCTTTTCACCGTCAGTTTACTTATTGGCTGTGGGAGCGGTGATCATCGGGGAAGAACTGGAGAGATCCGCCTGGATATTAGTTTGGATACGGTTATTGTTGATGGAGGAGAGCAGCTCGTTTTTCCCAATTTAGCTGCTTCAAGAAGTTTTTTTACAGAGAATAAGCGCTTTCTGTTTAATTTCAATGATTTCGACCATGCGGTTGAAAAAATTGACTTGGAAAAACTTGAGTTGGCCGCTAAATATCCCTTTGAAAAGGAAGGTCCCAACGGCACCGGGGAATACGTGGATTACCTGGTATCGCTTGACTCCGGAAAATTGCTCATACAGACGAGTAACCAGGCAGGCATTTTTGATTGGGAGGGGAATAAACTTGCGGAATTTGACCCTTTGCTTGAGGGTGCCTCATTAATGCATGTAGACAGGAAGACTTTTCAGCCCGTAAAGGTAGTGGGAGACCAGATTTATGGACTGATCGTTGACAATGCGGCTAACAGCAGTGAGCTGGGGTATTTTAACGGCAGCAGGGATGATTTTTCATATATCCCTTTGGCAAAGGAATTCAGACATGGGGACTTTAACCTGGAGCACAGGGCAGGCAATTCCAGGCGACGGTATGCGGCAGGCTTCGTAATGCAGGCCTATGGTGAAAATAAGCTGGTAGTGGGCAGTACAGTGTCGAGCAGCTTGTTTATTTTCGACCCTGAAACCCGTAAATCAGTAAAGAAGGAATACAATCTTTCCCTGACAGCAAATGAGAAAAAGGGGGTTTATAGGCTAGCAACCGAGGATGAGGGAGCTTTTCAGCGGGCATACGTGGCATTGTATGAGGAAGTATCATTCGGTCCTTTAATGTGGGATATTGAAAATGAACGTTATTTTCGCTTTTTCTACGAGTATTCCTATCCGGATGAGCTTCCTCCGGGTGGATTTCCAAGACCTGTTTCTACCGTCGTCTACCTGATGGTATTGGATAAGGAACTTAACTTACTTCATGAAACCTCCCTGCCTCAGCTTGACCATGTACCCTACTTTTCTTTCGCCAAAGACGATAAAATCTGGATCTTTGTCAATCTGGAGGATGAGTTGGGATTTGTGCGCCTCAATATTGATTTATGATATCGTATTTTTTCAGTTAAGTGTTGAAAAAGCTTCACAGTGAATCTTCACCCTTATAATACCCTATATGGTTCAAAAAACAGGAACCATATAAGGCATAGAAGGACATATAAGGGGTTTATTTTGTAATTCAGGGCGTACTTGCGATCCACCCTTAAACCGGAAAGTAGACTGGTAAATTTAGTGATTAAAGTAATTTGGGGACCCTCCACCTTATAATCCCTTATATTTCTTATATGGTTCAAAAAAAAGAAGAACTATATAAGGCATAGAAGAACATTTATGGGGGAAATGTGATTCTGGATGCATTGGTGATTCACCACCCCCAAATCGCAAATCTGCAAGCCCAATGCTCATCTTTGACGTATTTTTTGGTAAGTTTAAGCTTATTTTGAATTTGATTTGTTGTTATTAGCGTAAATCCTATTCGTCTAAACAAAAATTACAAATAAGCTTTTCCATGCTAAAATATCCCCTTGTTGCAATTGCCGCCCTTATTTTAGTTTTCTCGCCCATGCTGCTTCAGGCACAGGAAAGGCACGAATATGCCATTTCCATTTTAGGATTTGATATTGGGGACATGGTGGCGACGAAGGAAACCAAAAGCGACACCACCTATTATTTGCTAAAAAGCGAAGTAAGCTTCTGGTTTTTTGGGCGGATCAACCTGGATTATACCACCAAAGTTAAATACCATCGGGGGCAGTTTATCGAATCATCCGTAGAAAAAAAGACCAACCGCGGAGATTTTCTGTCCCGAATCTGGCTGGAAGACGGGGTGTATGATATCCGGGCCAATTCCTATAAATATGAATTTAATGATCAGGTCCGTGAAAAGATCGATTACAGTGCGGTGCGCTTGTTTTTTGAGGAGCCCAAAGGAAAAAAAAGAATGATTACCGAAAACCACGGTCGGTTTGCCAGCATTACCGACAAAGGAAACGGGGCCTACGATACCTATGTGGAGGGCAATGAAAACAACTACCTATACGAGAATGGCAAATTGCAGCGGGTCAGCATGCACAGTCCCATCAAGAATTACGTGATACGGCGGAAGGAATGAAAGGTAATTTATGATTTGAGATTTATGATTTAAAATTTTCCCAAAAAAAAGGGTGATCGGTTGAGCCGCTTTTTTCCTGTTTTTATTGAGGATACAAAAATTGATACCAATTCATTCGCCTCTTTCCGTAATTTTAATATTTCTTAATCTCCAGCCATTAATTTAGCTTCTTTAATCATTTCCAACCAGAATAATGTTTCGTTTGCCGCTTCAATTTCAGTACCCATTTTACTGATAAAATCCCTGTTGCTTTTGGACCTGCACACTGCTCTGTAGTTCGCAGCAACTGATATTGATGAACGTATTATTTGATCGGTAATGGTCCAGCCAATCCTATTGTTGGGTAAATTGGTTATCGATTTGATACTATCCAAGGCAAACTACTTTGTTCTATTTTGCAGTTCTTTGCTACCCATCATTTTTGATTTACGATTGATGATTTTTACCATCCTGAATCTACAATCTCAAAGGCACATTCATTAATCAATCTTATCCATGGGTTTTGATTTCAACTATAAAATTGTCGGCAGGGGCTTTGTTGGTTGAATTGACGGGGAATCTCTTCAGGTTTTCGCAAAGGTCCAGAAAAGCGTAGAACCGATCTTCCGGTGCCAGCCGTAGAAATGCGTCCCGCTGTTCCCGGTTACTTTCTTCTTTGGTCTGGAACTTAATTTCCATCTTGGAAGCGTTTGTATATCCTAAATATAAGGTTTAATCGATAGGCCGAAGAAATTTTAAGAGGGATCCGTGGAAAAATCCCCTGCCGGAATTATGTAAAACCACAAAATGGAAATAAAGGAAAAGATGTAAACAAAATGTCCCTTTTAATATGGGAACTAATTTTTTATATTACGTACTTAGTCCCTGATCATGAACAAATTTGGGTTTTTTATCATCCTTCTTTTACTAGCTGGCTGCGGAAGTCCTGAAAAAGGAAATCTCGGGCAACAAGGGCAACTTTCATTTTCATTGGACACCGTCCTGGTCGATTCGGGAGATGAAATCCTCTACCTCCGGGCAAATCTGGGCAACGCTGAGTTGTCGGCAGACGGAAGATATCTATACAATTACAATCCAACGGACCATGCGCTGGAAAAAATAGATTTGGATGAGTTAAGATTTGTCCAAAAAATACGCTTTGAAAGGGAGGGACCTCAGGGTACCGGCTCTTTTTTTACTCCTTTTTTTCTTTTGGGGAGAGACAGCGTCCTGGTAGCTGGTTCGTTGAAGCAGGTAGCAATCTTTAATTTGGAAGGGGAGAAATTAGAAGAGGTGAAAATCCAGGAATTACTAGACGAGTCATCGATTTTGGAAGAAGGGAACCGATTTCGCATGAAGGCAGTAATTCCCGGTATTGACAACCACTATTTAGGCTTTTTAACAGACTGGACAGCAAAGTCCATGCAATTGATCAAGGTGGATGTACCCGCTGCCACAGTCACCGAATTGGTCCTTCCGGCATTTGATAAGCTGGAAGAATACCATGTAACACAATTCAGCGGGGGACAGATTAGTAGTTTTTTAGTATCTCAGGTAATGCTTCAAACGGAAGGAGAAGGCATCGTAATCAGCAATAACGTTTTCAATGAACTGTATGTATACCTTCCCAATAGCGATAGTTTGCTATTGAAAACCTATGAAAGCCGATTAACGCCCAACCAAAAGACTCCTTACTATCCCAAGGAGGTAGAAAGTGATCAAGAGATGGAACGAATTAGGGCAAACGGAACGGCTGAGATTAATTTTGAGCGACTACTATGGGATACAGTCAATGAACGTTATTACCGGTTTTCCTATCAGGCAGACGTTGAAACGGTTGAGAAGGATGGCTGGTTTTCCCTGTCTGCTACAAACGTTCGGGTTTATCTGACCTTGTTTGACAAGAATCTGGAGATGATAGCTGAGGCCCTGGTACCCGAATTAACCACCATTCCCCAGACGTATTTTGTAAAGGACGGAGCGATCTGGATTTTTGAGAATATGGAAGATGAGCTGGGCTTTGTGCGGCTTAGCATAGATTTATGATTTCAGAATCAGGGCGCAATTGGTTGCCGCCAGTCCAGTGGAGGGGTTAATGTCCTGGAATAGAATTGATGGCTGTAAAAACTAGGTTTACGGCAGTAGGGGTGGCAAACCCTGTTTATCTGAGGTCAGCATGGCAAACTCCGAAAAGCTGGTACACCGCTATTTCTTCCGAGGTTGGCAGAGGATACCTTATCTCCAAAAAGAACGGTCGGTTCGCAGGACATTGTTCAACCCCTGCTGGGGTTGCTCTAAGGATGTTTTCCTGTAAGCCCCGGGTTTCCCCCAGGGTTATTAATATTGAAGCCCTTCAGGCTTCGGAAGTAGGAGTTTGATAATTAGGGAAAAAGTCGGCTGATTCGATTAGCTGGGAATTGGATTGAAAGTGATTTGAGAGTTACGGTTTCATTACCGGAATTGAGGTATAAAAACCCTCATTTATTTCTAAGTCTATTGGGCCAGGTTCCCTAGTTTATCCCAGGCCTGAAGGGCCTGAACAATAATAACGGTGGGCACAGCCCACGGCTGATGGGCTGTCGGTTATCGCCAACCCCGGTAGGGGTTGAATCAGACGCAGCTGCCCTCAGAAAGACGACTATTTTCCTACCATACAGCGTCATTTTCGATCCGAGGATTGCAGAGGATACCTTATCTCCAAAAAGAACGGTCGGTTCGCAGCACGTTGTTCAACCCCTGCCGGGGTTGCTCTAAGGATGTTTTCCTGTAAGCCCCGGGTTTCCCCCAGGGTTATTAATATTGAAGCCCTTCAGGCTTCGACTGCGAGAAGATCGTCGATAATAGGATAGGAAGTCAAATGAATCCACGAGCTAGAACCAGATTCGAAAGTAATTTTTAGATTTTCAGTCAGCATAAATGAGCTGGAATCAGATAAATCCCTTTTGATTTTCTATTCCGCTCCTACTGACTTCCCAAAGTATCCCAGGCCTGAAGGGCCTGAACAACAATAACGGTGGGCGCAGCCCACGGCATTGGGACTATCGATTGCCTCCAACCCCGGTAGGGGTTGAACCTTATTCTTATTTCTTTATTCCCCAGCGGGCAACGTCCAGTCGTTGTTGTAAAACCCGGCAGCCTTGATGGCTTCAACACCCTTTACCGGCAGCTCGGAGGTAAAAACGACGAAATCCGGGAAGCCGCTTCCGCCGGCAAAGTATTGGTTGGCATTGGCTGTATGCAGGCCTTTCAATCCAGTACCGCTTACCACCGCCACTCCGAGCGTATCGCTGTCTTTGCGGGGAACCATAAAATAGGCTCCCAGGTTGTCCTGCCGCAAAATCCGATCACCGAGGCTAACAGTTTCCCGGGTAACCTGAACAGGACTATCAGCAAGGAGTGTACTCCAGGCACGGTTGGTATCGGCATTGCCATAAATAATGATCCCTCTGTCACCCTGTTTCTCCAGATCAAACTCCCGGTCTGAAACCAGATCTACAGCACCATTTCCCCGGTAATACCAGCTTTCTGCATCAAAGCGAGCCTTGTGGTAAGCCCATTCATTTTCGGCTTTGTTGCCGGCCGTGCCGTACACGAAAATCATCCGGTCGTTAAAGGGCTCTTTGAAAGTTCCGTTGCGAACGACGCCCTTGAGGGAAGCATCAGGCTTCGGTCCTTGAACCCAGGTATTGTTGTTTTTGTGGAGGTAGAGCATGGAGGTATTTTCATTTTCACAAACCAACTCTTGTCCATCGATTTCCAATGAGATCCTGGCACTACCAATAAAATCCCGGGTATCAATACCCAGCACGGCAATATTCTCTGTTCGCCCACTGATTTTCAATCCTTCCCTATCGCGTTGCAGGTGGGCCCGGCTGTAGGCCAGGGACTCTTCCTGTTGCAGGATATGCAGCCATTTGTTGTTGGAGGAGATGGCCGGATTGGCCGTAGAGAAGTCAATGGTATGGGTCAGGCTGTCGGGGCTCCGCTCATGCCATTTAAAATAATCGAATAAGGGGGGCCAGTCCACACTTTCACTGCCAAACCAATGGCTGCCTCCCGGATATTCATAATAGCTGAAATCCGGATGAAATTCGGCCAGAATGCCTCGCATTTGCCGGGCATAATTGACAGAAACCACCCGGTCATTGTCGCCATGATGGATGTAGACCCCGCCCGCAGCATAGTTTTTCGCCAGTTCTATGGTGTTGCTGGGGTTGCTTGCCCTTAGCAGGGTTTTTTCCAACTCCGTTTCCGGGTTTTCCGGTATTTTTCCGTCAGCAGAACCATAGCCCATCAAGGTGGGATAGCCGGCACAGGGGGCGATGGCCGCCCATTTGCCGGCAAAGGTTGCGCCCAAATACCAGGTACCATGTCCGCCCATGGAATGCCCGGTCAGGTAAATCCGGGAGGGATCGGGCTTGAATTTTTCTACTGCCAGGTCCAGGACTTCCATGGCGTCTATTCTGCCCCAATCTTCCCAGTTGAATCCCCTGGGCCGGCGATTGGTAGGGGCGACCAATGTTCCCCAGTCTTTTTGTTGGTAGGCCCTTGCCTGGCCTATGGCTTGCACGCCTGCACCATGCACGGATAAAAATAAGGCTGAACCGGGGCTTCCCCCATCCGTCTGGGGTGCCACTCCATAGTACTGTACGCTGCCATCTATTTCGCTGACAAATGTCTGCTTGTAATGTTCGGTGGCTTCTCTTGCATCCAGGCTTACTGTTTGATTATCGGCTACCTTGGTTCCCAGCAACAGCCTGAGAGAACAGGCATATTCGTCTTTTTGCAATATTTCGCTAGCATTTATTTCAAAACCCACTTTCCGGATGGTCATGGGCGGAATGGTGGGAAGTGGAGTCCTTACCACTTTTTCGTTGAGCACGGCCTCCATCCTGGCATTCCTGATGGGTTTGGAGGTATTGTTGATGAGCACTACCGCTCCCATAAGTGCACCATTTTCCTCTCCCAATACAATATCCGGAAGGGTAGCATCTGCTACGTTTAGCAGGACCGGTTTTTGATCCAACAGTAATTCTGCGGCAATTCCCGACCAAAGCCCGTTAAACCGGGCTAAAATTTCATTTTCGCCTTTTTCCAAGGCGATGGGCAAGTAAAGCCAGCCATCTCCATAGATATCACCTGCTCTCGGAATACCATTGACATAAAGCATGCTGCTTCCACTTACCTTTAGCAGGGCATTCTGCTTTTTATCCGAATCATAGGTAAGGTAGAGGTACCCACTTCGTATCCGTCCTTTAAATTTTCCATCTTCTGCGGGCTGGATGGTTTTCCAAATGGCATCCACATCGGCCGCCAGGCTCTTGCCTTCTACCGGTTTTTGGAAAATTCCTTCGGCCAACTGGAAAGCTACCGGATCCGAAAAGATCACCTCCCTCCCATACCGGTGAATAGTTTCCAGATACAGACCGCTAGCGAACGGAGTGTTGTCTTGGGCATTGGCAGGGGACATCCCCACAAGCACCCAGCTAATCAAAAAATATACTTTCAAGTATCGGTTAGAAACAAATTTCATAAAACTAATAGATCTTAGGGAAATAATTGAACAAAGGATTGCCCCGAAAAATAACCCTTTTGATCTGAAAACAATGGGAGTGCGGACTTTTTTTGTAAACAGGTCTCATCGATACAGTCCGGTACCAGCTAGGTATCGGTGTTCAACACTACAAATCCCGAACAGCAGGGTGTTGGCTCCAAAAATTGCCCTTCTGATCGAATACCATGGAAAGGTCATCTTAATTTAGTTGATTTAAAATTGATCTTTTAATAGGTTTTTCAACCATTATTTTTAAATTTATAGTTCTAAATGTAAAAAGTTATGCCTAAGTATTTTCCCTTGACGGTGTTCCTTCTGTTTCAGATAGGCTGTACCGGCAAAAACCCTGCAGAAAACCTGAGTGGCAAAACCTCTCTGGATTATTCCCTGGACACGGTAGTCATTGATCCCGGAGAGGAGTTGCTCTTTGTAGCGGGAAGGGTGTATCAATCGGATCTTTCTCCGGACCGAAAGTATTTATACAATTATAACCAGCACGATCATAGCTTCGAGCAGATTGATTTGGATGAGAAGAAGCTGGTGCGGAAACTGCCTTTTGAAAAGGAAGGCCCTGACGGCACGGGTGATTTTTTCCGTTCTTTTTTTCTTTTGGATAATGACCATTTGGTGATCATCAGCTTTCCAGATCCTGCTGTTTTTGAGATGAGTGGTAAAAAATTGAAAGAATTGAAATTTCAGGAATTGATTACTGATAGTGGCAAAACCGATGCTAGACAAGCTTTTCTGGTTGCGATGGGTCTTCCTGATCAGGAAAGCCAGTACCTGGGCTTTCTCCGGAGCTTTGAAGCAAAATCGACGGAACTCATGCGGGTTGATTTAAACGAAGGCAGTACCCAAACGATTTCCATACCGCAATTCGAAAATCTTAAGAACTTTAATATGAAATTTACAGATGGAAAGGGTTTAATGGTATCTGGTCCTCAGACCTATCTGATTCGAGAGGGAGGCAAAATCTTGCTGGGAAGTAACGTCAGGAACGAAATTTACCAGTATTTGCCTGAGACGGATAGCCTGCAGGTATACACCTACACTAGCCAGCTTACTGAAAATGAAAAGACAGCCCCCGGGGTCAGCGAGTTTGATACGCAAGATGGTTTTTTGGAAGCGATCCGGCAGGTGAGGGAAGAAATCAGTTTTTCTTCACCGATTTGGGACGAACAAAATAGGGTTTACTACCGGTTTTCGCACAAGGAGGTGCTGGAAGAAACAAATTCGGAAAACTTTCAATGGCCCTCCGCTACCGGGGGGGAGGTCTTCCTGACCCTGTTTGACGAAAACCTGAACATGCTGGCGGAGACCAGAATACCTGACATCAGGATGCCACCACAGAAGCATTTCGTCAAGGACGGCACGATCTGGATGTTCGTAAATGTGGAAGACGAGATGGGATTTGCCAGGTTGTCAATGGACCTGGGAAGGCGAGGGTCTCCCTCAGACGGAATTTCTGTTAATGACAATTGAATTACAATCGGCTGTGGGTGGTATAGGGCTGGCAAAAGCCCGATTGGACAGGGTCTTTATTTGATTACTGAGGGTAACAAAGTCATCCTGAGGACCATGTTCAACCCCTGCCGGGGTTGTGTGGAAGCAGGTTTTCTGCAGACACCGGGTTTCGCCCGGGGTTATTGCTGTTGAAGCCCTACAGGCTTCGGATTCGAGAGTTTTTTTGATTGTGAATCAAGCAGTTCAATATTTCAATTCGGGACGCCCGCTAACAAGTTTTCATTCCCGGCTTTCGATGCTTTCTTCATTGGACCCAGGCCTGGAGGGCCTGAACAACGATAACCGTGGGTACAGCCCACGGTTTTGGGATAGCTGATTGATTCCAACCCCGGTAGGGGTTGAACCTAGCGAGAATGCCTTTTGAAGATCGATTGTTCGTTCCCTTCACTGATTATAGTTCTTGGAAGAGCTGAGTAGGCTGTATTCGCTCGGGGTTATTGCTGTTGAAGCCCTACAGGCTTCGGTGTCGGGGAGGATTTTGACAATAAGGCAAGGAATCCAATTATTCGATCAACCTGGAATTCACTTCCATACCATGCTACTTCAGCCTATACACGATCAACACCGGATTTTCGGATTCTCGTGCCTTCATGGCTATCTCTGCGAAATTCCTCCCCTGGTTTTTTGCCCAGTTTTCAAATTCCGCCTTTTCCATATTGATTTTTTTCTCCATTAGAGTTTCATATAGATCCCTTCCAGACAGTTTTAACCCTACCTTTCCCGGCTCAAAACTGTACATGATCATAATTGGATCGATTCCTCCGCTAATATCGTCCTGAATGCTGTCCCGAAGCAGATGTGTTTGTCGCTTATCCCGATCAAAGAATAGGTTGTATACTTTTTTTTCATATTTCAAAAAAGTGTATAGCTGTTTCTCGGAAATGAGGTATTGACCATAGAAGTACAACTTGGCTCTGTTATTGATAAAGTCTAGCCTTTCCATGCCAGGATCAAGCCTTTTAATCTCATCAAGGTCCTGCCCGAATTTTCCGAAATCAAAAACGAGCTTTGGAATAAAATGGCCCTTATCCGCCTGATAGATGGTATCCAGATAGGTCATTCCAAAGTACAGGTTTTTCTTACTTATTTGAAAATAATTTCTTGTTGGACCATATTCATACAGCTTTTCCGAATTGTAGGGGAAACGCTTGATGGTATCCTGAAATGATTTACCGAAGCTTTTGACAAAGTAGTCCCCCGGATCCCGGGTGTCGGTGAACAGGTACATTCTTTGGTCAAATGCTGAAAATACACCTGTGCCAATCCTATCCCTGGAAAAATGTTCTCGTAGAAATTCACCCTCCAGGCTAAACCACATCATCTTGCGTGGAAGTACTCCGAAGAGGACCAGCTCTCCGTCTACCACTGCGAAATCATCGAAGTCCAGGTATTGGCCCGGCCCCTCTCCATGGGCATCAATCTTTGACAAAAACTTACCGGATTTGTCGAAAATGTGGATACACTTACAGCCGAAAATATCCAGGGTATAGATTCGGTTTTCGTAAAAGAGTATTTTTTGCAATCCGGCATTGAGCTGAGCCTCCTGCGAATCATCCTCCAGCCAGATATAGCTAATATCCGGTTCGAAAAACTCCGATAATTTTCCCGAACGAGCCTGCGAAAGGTCCACGGATATTCTTTCCAGGCCCGGGACAGATTCGGTTTTTTGATTACAGGCTCCGGACAGGATGATAAAAATTCCCAGCAACAATACGTAAAGCCAGTACTTTAGAAATAGCAGAAACTTAAGAATAGGGGCGTTTGCCAATCCGGCAATACTGAGTGTATGCGGTGAAAGTTTCATGGTAAAAAGAATTAGATAGTTAAGTTACTAAAAAAATATTGACATTTTGAGCCCTTTAACCTCTGCCTGGTGAAAATGAGCCAGGAATTTTTCCCAGTACTTCGAAAAAGGAAGCAAATGCGGGATTAAAATGCTCAGGGATTTTCTTTCCAAATTTTATCTGCCTCATCCAGGTACACGGCCAAGGCAGCGGAACCACACCTGGGGCACAGTCTGATACCCAAATATACTGCCTCAATGGAGGGCTCGCTGCTCACCCATTCGCTCGCCTCCTCTACTGAGGTTACATCAACAATAAAGATTCCCCGATATTGGTCATCATTATCCCCCTATCGACCTGCGATCAATAATTTTCCTTCGTCTATCAGGCAACGGATGATGGTCATGTGGACTGAAAAGGCCTGGCTCACCTTGAGTTTTATCCTCAAGGGATGTATTGCCCGTTTCGAGGATGCACAGGATCTAATTTTTCGTGTCATACGCGTCCGCGCAGCCACTATCGGCCAATGCCTTTTTGTATCGTGGATTGGCGTCCTGTGCCTACTTGGAATACCCTTTCCTGAGAATTAAAAAAGCACGATCAGAAATTTCACCTGCCTAAGAAATACTATTCATCGGTATTTTTGACTTGTCCCATTAAGTTGTTCAGGCTTTCGGCCAGTGTGGGGTGGGCAATCGGCAGGTGCTGGATCTGATCATAGGGAACCTTGCCAACCATTGCCATTTGAAGCACCGCCATGATCTCACCACCGTCCATACTCAGATTGGTGGCTCCCAGAATCTGCTTGCTTTCCGGGTCTACCAGCACTTTGAAAAAACCCCTGGTTTCATCCGTTTCCAGGGCCCTTCCGGCATGTTTCATCCAGAATTTGCCGGTGGTATAGGAAATCCCCTTTTCTTTTGCCTGCTGTTCATTCAATCCGATTCGGGCCAATTGCGGGTCTATGAAGACACAGTAGGGCACCAGACGGTCCTTTGTTGATTGGCTGGTATTTTTTTCGTAGATCCGGTTAAATGCCAGATAGGCATCGTGGTAAGCCATATGGGTAAAGGGCGGACTTCCGGCCACATCACCCAGCGCATAAATTCCCGGGGCGGAAGTTTCGAAGTTTTCGTCCACGACTATATGACCGCTATCAGTGCGTGCCACAGCTATGTTTTCCAGGCCCATCTCCTCGCTGCTGGGTTTTCGGCCCGTTGCTACCAGTAGGTGCGAACCACTGATGCTGCCTTCACCCGATTTATCATCGTAGCTAAGGGTAATTTTACCATTGGAATGGCTTACTTTTTTTACCTTGATGTTGAATTTGGTATCGATTTGTTCCTCTTTGAAAATGGAGGAAATTTCTTCACAGACATCGGTATCCTCCGTCGGTACCAGACGCGAAGCCATGTCCATAACGGTCACCTTACTTCCAAAACGGCGGAACATCTGGCCGAACTCCAATCCGATGTAACCACCTCCCAGCACAAGCAAGTGCTCGGGAGTTTCCTCCAGCTCCATGATGCTGCTGCTGTTCAGAAAGGGGCTGTGCAACAATCCTTTTATTTCTGGAATCCTGGGAGACGATCCCGTATTGATAAAAATTTTATCTGCTCCCACTTCCATATCTGCCTGGCCTTCACGTTTCACAAGGACAGTTTTACTGGATTGAAAAATCGCTTTCCCCATAATGACGGTGATCTTTTCCGATTTTTCCAAGCTTTTGGACGCTCCACCCCGAAAGAGGTCAACAATATAGTCTTTCCGCTTCTTGACGGTTTTTTGGTTTACGGCATAGGATGCTACTTCGACCCCGAAATCACCGGCACGACCGACTAAATGCGCTATCCGGGCAGCAGCGGCCATTGTTTTAGTCGGAGAGCAACCGTCGTTGATGCAGGTACCGCCAATAGCTCTTTTCTCTATCAGTGCGACAGAAAGGCCTTTAGCGCTAATTTTTTTGGCCAGTGGCATGCCGGATTGACCCGCACCGATGATAATGGCATCAAATTTCTTCATAAGGCCTTATTCTTCCACTTTTACTCCTTTCCAAAAAGCCACGTAATTCTTTATTTCTTTTGCGGCTTCTTTGGGTTCGGGATAAAACCAGGCCGCATCCCGGTTGATTTCTTCCCCGATTTGGAGGGTATAGTAATTAGCCCGGCCTTTCCAGGGGCAGTCGGTGGTGTGGTTTGACGATTCAAAAAACTCCCGGTTAAGGGATTCCGGAGGGAAATAGTGGTTGTTTTCCAAAAAGATGGTTTCATCAGATTGGGCGAGTACTTTATTGTTCCAAATGGCTTTCATGGTTTCTGATCGTATTTTACAATAAGGTAACCAAATCCCGCCCAAAAACAAAAAAGCGGCTTATGCATGCCGCTTTTTGTTTTTGCCTTTGTTCATGAATTTCAGGTGGATCACTTCCCGTTCGGTCAGAAAACGGTACTTTCCCCGGGGAATGTCTTTCTTGCTCAACCCCGCAAAGGTAACCCGATCCAAGGCCGTCACTTCGTAGCCGAAATGGGCAAATAGTCTGCGTACAATCCGGTTTTTTCCCGAATGGATTTCCAGCCCCAGAATGGTTTTGTCCAGGGAGAGTACTTGCAAATCGTCCACCTGCGTCAGGCCGTCTTCCAGCGTCACTCCTTCCCGAATGGCATCCACATCGTTTTTGCTAATGGGCTTGTCCAATGTCACCTGATAGATTTTTTTAATCTCATAGGCGGGATGGGTCAGGCGTGCAGAGAGTTCTCCGTCATTGGTAAACAGGAGCAAACCCGTGGTGTTTCGATCCAGTCTTCCAACAGGAAACAAGCGTTCCTCGCAGGCCCCCTCTATCAGGTGCATGACCGTTTTTCGTTCCAAAGGGTCGTCTGTGGTAGTGATGAAATCTTTGGGTTTATTTAGCAAGAGGTATACCGGCTTTTCTGGCCGGATGGACTTGCCACGGCAGGTAACTTTATCCTTCCGGGATACCTTGTAGCCCAATTCGGTGATTACCTGCCCATTTACGGTGATTTCTCCTTTTTCTATCAGTGTATCTGCCTCTCTTCGGGAACAAACGCCCGCATTGGCGATGTATTTGTTCAGACGGATTGCCTCCGTGTCTTTCGGTACCTGCTTTCGTATGGCGGAAAGGTCGTACTCCGGTTGGTTTTCGGTTTTTTCTTTCTTGCCGGGTTTTCCTGCTTTTTTTATCGGTGAGTACGGTTTCCGAAAGCTTTTCTTTTTGGCTCCACGTTCCTCAACCTCTCCGTAAATGGGCTTTTGATTCTTCCCTCTTCCCTTGTATTCACTTTTTTCCGTGCGTAGGCCTGTTTCGGTCTTCTTGGGCTTGCCTTTTTCGTGGAGGGATGATTTTGCTGAACCGCGCGCAAACCTGCTGGATTTTCCAGCAGCATCGCTTGAATTTGTATCGGATTTTTTCATAAAGATTGCAGCATCGCTGCTGTAGTTAACTCGTGTATGCATGCGCAAAATCAATCCAAATGGACGTATTGTTACGCAAAGCGGCTGTAAATTTAGGATTTATTTATGGGATAATTTTAAAAAATCGAGAAAATCATTCTTTTTGGTCGCCGATTTCGTTTTCTTCGGGCTTGAAATCTTTGGGTTGCGGCAGGTCGCTCAAGTCATTGATGCCAAAATATTCCATGAATTTCTGACTAGTGCCGTAAAGTAAGGGCCGGCCAATACCCTCGGATTTTCCCTTGATGGCTACCAGTGACTTTTCTAACAGCTTTTGAACAGAGTAGTCGCAGTTCACACCCCGGATTTGTTCGATTTCAGACTTGGTCACCGGTTGTTTGTAGGCGATGATGGACAGCGTTTCCAACTGGGCGGTAGACAGCCGTTTCTGGGATTGGTGTTTTTGCAGAATAGCAATGCTGCTTTGGTAGGCCGGTTTGGTTAAAAACTGATAGCCCCCGGCTATTCTTTCGAGGCTAAAGGCATGACTATCGCTTTGGTATTGCTGTTGCAGGGCTTGCACTGCTTCTTCCAGGTGCTCGACTGGAATTTCGGATTCAAACATTTCGGATAGGCACTTCCGCATCTCCTCCAATCCCAGCGGATCGGAGGAGCAGAATACCAATGCCTCAATGTGTCGGTGTAAAAAATCCAAACTTATTTTTTCGCTAATTTAGCTTCAATGCTGTGCATGGTATGCGGTACGGCCCGCAACCGTTCTTTGCTTATGAGCTTGCCGGTGTCCACACAGACCCCGTAGGTCCCGTTTTTAATTCTCCTCAGGGCGTTTTCGAGGTTGATGATGAATTTTTGTTGCCGGGCTGCCAGTTGACTCAGGCTCTCCCTTTCCAGCGTATCGGCTCCGTCTTCCAAAATTTTGGAAGTCGAGGCAGTATTGTCCGTGCCGCTGTCATTTTGTTTGCTGAGAGACCTTTTCAATTGCCCAAGTTCTTCTCTGGCGACCGCAAGCTTTTCATTGATTAATACTTCAAATTCCTGAAGTTCCTCCCGGGAGTAAGTGGTTTTTTCTTCCTGGCTCATGTATCCGTTTTTTAAAAATTTCCCTAAAATACAGTGACTATTCTAAAATCAAAAATCAAATATTTTTAATTTGCGCACACACGTCGGCCCGCCGCTCCATTTAATTCTAAATCGGCTATAAAACACAGGGATTGAGGGAGGTAAATTTATATTTACGGCTCGCTTTTAGTAGAATCTTTGGAAATAGGGAGTTAGGTAAATTTTTGAAATCGGATTCAATGGTCCTGTTTGATTAATCCCCGTTATTGTCGTATTTTCGTTCTCAATTCAACAATAAACCAATGCTAGCTCTGATGAAAAAAATTGCATGTATCGCTGTATTCGCTCTCATTTCCTTTTCCCTTCATGCGCAAAAAGCAGACAAAGAAGGCTGGATCAAACTTTTTAATGGCAAATCCTTTAAGGGGTGGAGTATCAGCGAAAATCCGGAATCGTTCTCGATAGAAGACGGTGTGATCAAAATTGATGGCCCACGGGCGCATCTATTCTACACCGGGAAAGTGGCGGACCATGACTTCAAAAACTTCGAATTGAAACTGCAAATCAAAACCATGCCCAACGCCAACTCGGGTATTTTTATCCATTCCGAATTTCAGGAAGGGGGATGGCCAGAGAAAGGTTACGAAATCCAGGTAAACCAAACGCACGGGGACTGGAGAAAAACCGGAAGTGTGTACAGTTTTAAGGATGTCAAGGAAACCTACGTACCGGATGGAGAATGGTACACCAAACACATCATTGTGCAGGGTGATCAGGTAACGGTAAAGGTCAATGGAAAGGTAATCAACGAATTCACGGAATCAACAGATCGGGGAGAAATCGGTGACAGCAGGAAAAGGTTGAGCAGTGGCACCATCGCGCTACAGGCTCACGATCCGAAAAGTGTCATCTACTACAAGGACATTATGATCAAACCCCTTCCCTGATGATGGAAGTTCCGCTTCGGTAGTCCCTGGGATCGAGTAGTGTTCGTACAAAAACCCGGGTATTACTTTTTGTTTTCAACCGATGAGTAAAGAAAGAGTACGTTTTGACCCGAAAGCGCTACGTGGATTTACCATCCGTGCATTTACTCATTTCGGAGTTTCTGAGGAGGATGCCTTCCAGGCGGCAGATGTTCTCGCTTACAGCGACGAACATGGTATTGATTCCCATGGAGTGGCCCGATTAAAAACCTACGTGGATCTATTAAAAGCGGGCAGGATTAATCCCAAACCCAAACTTAAAGTCATCCGGGAAAAGCATGCCGTAGCCACGGTGGATGGAGACAATGGGCTGGGTTTGGTTGTAGGGCCGAAATGCATGGAAATGGCCATAGAAAAAGCCCGGATGCACGGGCAGGGTTCGATTTCGGTATGCCATACCAACCATTATGGGGCTGCGGGCTATTATCCCTTGATGGCGGTACGGGAGGATTTTATTGGCATGTCCATGACCAATTCTTCCAAGGGAGTGGTCCCGTTCAACGGTATAGATAAAATGCTCGGAACCAACCCCCTTGCCATGGGTTTTCCCACGGGGGTTGAGCCTACTGTTTTGATGGATTTTGCCAGCAGCACGGTAGCCTACGGTAAGGTGGAAATCGCCTGGAGGGCAGGAGAAAACGTGCCGCTGGGATGGTGTCTGGACGATCAGGGTCGCGGCACCACTGTGCCGGAGCGCATGATGCAGGGCGGGGCTTTGCTACCCCTGGGCAGTAGCAAAGAAGGATCCGGGCACAAGGGATATTGCATCGCAGGGATTGTAGACCTCATGACCGCGGTTTTGAGCGGGGCCAATTGGGGACCATTTGCCACCCCTTTTGCCATCGACTCCCCGCGGTCAGAAAAGCAGGTAGGAAAGGGGATTGGTCATTTTTTCGGAGCCTGGGACATAGAAGGGTTTCGCGACCTCAAGGTCTTCAAGTCAGACATGGACGCCTGGATACAGACCATGCGTGCCACGCGACACCTGCCGGGTGGTCCAAAAGTTCGGATCCCGGGTGATCCGGAGTGGGCAGCCTACCGGATTCGGATGAAGGAAGGCATTCCTCTGCAACTGCCGGTGGTCCGGGATTTGGAAACCATCGCAGCCGCTTTGGGTATTCCTGCCCCCTAGAACCCCTGGGGTCGAATTCATGTTATGGCTGATAGAAAGGTAAACTGTCCATGAGAATTTCGCAGCTATACATGCCAACTCTCCCGCTCCTCCTTGGTTGTTTGGGGCAACTCTTGTTTTTGTCCGGACGACCGGTGGCAGCCGTGCAGGCCATAGACCCTATTGTGTTGAAGGTGACCTCCCAGTTATTTGTTCCCTCGGACTACTACATTAAAGGAGTGATTGATGACCGCACCGACCGATCCCCGGTGGCATTTTTGGTGCCCGGTGCCAATAGCGGCAGGCAGTTGGAGACGGTGGATCTCGAAGGAGGAGCCCTGAAAGGCCTGGAAACGTACCTGTTCGCGGTACTTCCCCAAAACCAAAAATTAAAACCGATCGTGGTCCGAATCAAGGATTTGAAAATCCTGGAGGAGCTTAAGGGCGAGGGGAAAGGGCTGGTAGCGGGCGAGGTTTTCCTGGATTTTTCCTTTGAATTGGACAGGGGAGACGAGCTCGTTCACTTATTGGATTTTCAGGGGGGAATCAGTTACAAACGGGGGATTCGGCAATTTTACCTGATCGAACCTGTGCTCAGAAGGTCCATCAACAATTCCCTCACGTATTTTAATGACTGGATAGAAAAGGAATCCAAAAATGAAATCAAGCTTCTCAGCGATGTGCAGGTGCGCATACGGGATTACCGGGAAGATTTGGGAGACGATACCGTGTTTTACAACCCCATCCGGCCCCTAACCTGGGCTGATTTTAAAGGAAGACCCCGGTTCAATAATTACGCAGCCTCCATCTTTGCCAGCATCAGCTACGAAGGCGATAGCTGGATCGAAGACGGAGAAGTAATCGTGGACCTGGTGTTTAAAACCTACATGCTAAAAAGCGCTTCCTGGGTGCGCGGGACCAATAATAGCTATGGGCTGAATCACGAACAACGGCACTTTGATATTGCGAAAATCGTGATGGAACGCCTGAAGGAACGCGTGCAGCAACTGGATCTACAGCCGCATAATTTTGATAGAAAGGTTTCTTTCCATTACCTGGAGGCCTATCGGGAAATGAATCGGCTTCAGGAGCAATACGACCGCGAAACCGCCCACGGATTGAACGGTCCTGCGCAGGAGCGATGGAACCAGAAAATCGACGAGGAGTTGCGTCATTTTGGGCTGAAGTGAATTTCTGAGAAAACAGGCAAGCGAAATCCTCAGAACCGGGCCGGGTGGGTAGGTTACCCGTGAATCTCTTACCCCTAATGGAAAAAAAATGACCGTCGGATAGACGGCCATTTTCCCAAGGAACGCAGGTGGGTGGTTTTAAAAGCTGACCGGTTCGGCAATCCGGTAGGCACTGGTCCCGGTATGGGTTCTTCCAAACATGTCCCGTGCCCGCACCGTAATCGTGTGCATACCAACGGGTAGGTTTGTGGGGATGGCGCCTCGCCAAAGATGGGTAGAATTGACCGGGTTCGAAGGTCGCCTGCCTGCCTCCAGGGATTCCATCAAATCCCATTCCATGACATCTACCAGGAAGGAAGGATCCGGTGCTTCGATCCAGGTCATGGGGCGCCAATCTCCATTATCAATTTTGTATTCTACCAGGTCGTCTTTGTCTCCGATAAAGAAATTGGCGAATATGCCGGAGGAGCTGCCTCGGTTATTGGCTACGACCTTGGGATTAAAAATCCGTAGCTGATAATCTCTGGGCTCTCCTACTACCTTGTAGTCGATTGTGTATCGATTACCTGAAACCTGTAGCAGGGCGTACCCTTTTGGCGTACCATCACGCATGGTGGAAATGGGAATACCCTGTTCATTCAGTTTTCCGGAGTACCAATCCCCAGAGGTAGTACCGGCATTGTATTCGTGAAAACGCCCTTCACCTTCCCATCCATCTTCGGCCGTATAGAAATTATGTCGTTGCAGGTGGGTGTGGGCCGATAGGGCAAGGCGGTTCGGGTAGTCTTTCAACAAGTCAAACAATCGTTTTCGGTCACTATTGCGAAAGGCATTTTCATTTTGGTGAAGCAAGGGGATGTGAAATGAAAGCACCACCAGGCGGTCCGTGTCTACGTGTTTCAGATTGTTTTCGACAAAATCCAACTGGTCCTGCCGGAAGCCTCCCCAGTACCCTTGCCCGTCTCTGGGATCGGGGTACAGGATGTCGTCCAATACGATAAAATGTGCACTGCCGTAGTTAAAGGCATAGGAGGAGGGCCCAAAGGTCTTCTCGAAGGATTCATCCGCATGCGCGTCAATCGTTGCATCGTAATTCATGTCGTGGTTTCCCATGACATTGTACCAGGGCCAGCTGGTTTGTTTCAGGATTTCCACGTAACCCGGATGAAGGTCCAGGTCGTCACCGGCAAGGTCTCCCAGACTAATCCCAAAGCGAATACCGGATTCGTTTTTGGCCTCACTGACTACCCCCTTTGCAAAGGCTTCCAGTTCTTTCTGGGTGTAGGGTTGCGGGTCCCCGAAGACCATGGCGGTAAATTCTTCCGGTTCCTCGGATAGATAAAGCGCAAAATCCACCGATTTCGGTAATTTCCCAGTGGGTGCAACCCCGCCGTATTCTAGCTCTGGTGAACCTTCGGGTTTGTGGTTGTAGTAGAATGCGGGCAATCCGTTTGCTTCCGTAGGGACAGCGTATCCGGACGGTTTGATGACAAAAATTATCTCATCCCCGGTTATGGGAAGCCGGTACCTACCGTCCTCATCGGTGAGTACCACCTCTACACCGTTGCTAACGCCTACGGCGGGGAGGCCTTTTTCTCTGCGTTCTTTTTTTCCATTTTGGTTGCTGTCTTCAAACACAAAGCCCGATACATGATCCTGGGCGAAAACCGAAATGCTGATGCAGCAACACCAGCATAAAAATGCGATATTTTTCATAAGGGTTGATTGTATTTCTTTTCAAGCAATTTAGGGAATCGCTGATAAAGTTGCGTTAACTTAACGTTATCGTTCCGTGTTGCTTCCGGAGGATTTTTCCCGCTCCTTGCGTTAGGAGCAAGGGGATGCATAACTTATCGAGGACCCTGGTTGTGAAAGACCACCAGACCGTCTTTGCCAGCAACCACAATGTCCAATAGGCCGTTACCATTCAGATCTTCTACCGAAAAATACAGTCCGGCACCCTTTCCTTCTCCAAATGGCCCGTAACTTATAATATTTTTTGTAAAGGATTCTCCGTTCCACTTGAAATAATACAGCCCCAAATGGTCGTTTGCTCCCGGGTCTCTTCCATTATGGGCCCGGTAGCGCTTACCGGTGATCAATTCCATCTGCCCGTCGTTGTCAATATCTGCCCATTCCATGGTGTGGTACTGGGATTGAAAGGGATCGATGGGGCGTTTCGTGAAGGAAATCTCCTCGCCTTCGCGCTTCTGTTCGTACCAATGCAAGCCATAGTCGTGGCCTTGCCCCACAATAAAGTCATTCAATCCATCCGCATTCACATCGGTAACGATAATAGGCACACTGGCTCCGCCCAGGGAAAAAGAAGGATGAAGCTTCCAGGTACCTGTTTCCAAATCGCCAGGGGCTTCCAGCCATCCTTCCGGGACAATAAAGTCCCCCTGCCCGTCTCCATTGATATCGCCAAAGCCCAGGCCGTGTCCGTGTTTTTCGGTGACGGGGTGCTTTTCAAAGCGGCCTGTTCCCTTACCGTTGGTGTCCCGAATCAGGCGGTAGTAGGCCAGGGGTTGGTTGGGGGTATTGGGGACAACGTCCAGGTGGCCATCTCCGTCCACGTCCCAGGCACGGGTGGTTTCCACATTTCCGGTATTGGCGATTTCGTGCACCACCCATTCTCCGTTATTTCCAGGGTTTTCCACCCAAAACAGCGTCTTTCCAAACCAACCTCCGGTAACGTAATCCATTTTTCCGTCTCCATTCACATCCATCGGTATGGTGGAAAAATCATCGAAATATTCACTCACCCTTTTTACCTGGCCAATAAGCTGTCGGGTTGAAAATTCCGGACCTTTGTACCAATAGCTTCCGGAAACTAAATCCGGGTTTCCATCGCCATCTACATCAAACACGCCCACGGATTCCGCGCTTTCCATCGCGATGAGTTGTTTTTCGAAGGTAACCGGCTTGGGGTCAATGTTGAGAAGTGTCAACGAAAGAGCAATGCATGTATATCCAATCATGCTATAAAGTTAGTGTATTTACCGTACAAAGTATCCTGCACTATCCTGTTTGATAGCCGATTTAAAATCGTTTGCCCGGCAGAAGGAGCCAATTTGAAAGAGATTTTCCTTTTCGTGCGAGAGATTGCCCGCAAAAGTGTTAACGTGTAAAAGGTCAGGCCCGTCTTTTCCAGGGTTTGCTCAACGGATAAAATACCAGCTACTGAAAGCCAAATCCCTCGTTGTCCTTGGGATTCTCTCCTGGCATCTCCATTCCAAAGGCGCCAGCTACCTAGACAGCACCAGACACCATCATCGAAAGAAATAGTTTCCAGTCTAATCGTTTGAAAAATGAAACGTATACCATGCCCAGTAGCGGTCCTGCCCTGCCGAACGGAGCAATCCAGGCGCACTAAAAATAATCGGATCGGCCTACGTTTTTTCAAAAAAAGCCAATCAAAAATCCATGGATTTGGGGGCTTCATTCAGGCATAAAAATGCAACGACAAGCGCCTACCCGAGTCAGCCAGGCGATGGAATCTCGTCATTTTTTTTAGAGGATAGCCTGAGAAAAGCAGCAAGGATGCGGTAAGGAGTATCAACGAGGAAGGAAAGAGGGTATATTGCCTTCCTCGGTAAAGTCAAAAATACGGATGAAAAATTGAAAAATAGGCCGCGAATCTTCCATTGGGTGTTGCATCCAGACAGCTGCCAGATTCAATCCCAGCTGGAAAAGGATGCGATATGCTGTAACGATTGATAGAGAGCCGAGGGGAAGTGGATATTTCATCGGTACGTAATTTCTTTTTAGCAGGCAGCTGTCTGCCTGCCTCTGACAGGCTCGATTTCAGAGGGCTTGTCGGAAGGATGTTCCCAACTTTCAGTAGGAGTGAGGGGGTCATTTGATTTCAAAAAAAACAAAAAAATGCTGCCCGGGAGGTAACATTACCGGCCAGGCAGCATTTTGCGAGGGTGAAAAAATCCAAAAAACCGTTGGGGCCTCGGTGATGGTTAATTTTCCAGCAACCATTGGTTAACCCGCTGGTTGAAATCCTCAAGATTTTCCCAATGAAAGGCATGTCCGCTACCCGGGTAGATGTGTAGCTGAGAATTGGGAATGGCTTCGGCCACTTCCCGGGTCATCCATTGCGGTGTAAACGCATCTACCTCTCCGCCCAGTACAAAGGTAGGATGGGAGATGGAAGGTAGTTGCTCCAACACCTGGTGGTGGATACATGCCTCGGCCTGTCCTTCCAGACCAATCAAGGGTTGGGGGTTGGGCTCCAGGGCGGCGTTTTTCCGGTCTTCTTCCAGGCCTTCGAAACTTTTTTTGTCATCAAAAGAGGCTTTGGAATAAATCAACAGTTGCACGTACAAGCTAAATTCTTCCGGGCGCAGCCGGGCTTTGCAATCTACCATGTGTCGGAAGATCGTTTCGGCCATCCGGTCGCAGCGTGCCCAAGGGCACATAAGTACCAGGGATCGCAGCAGTTCGGGATGGCGAATGGCCAATTGCTGGGCGATGATGCTGCCCATGGACACACCTACTACGCGGACATCCCTAAGGTCCAGGTGGCGCAATAACCCGGCGCAGTCGTCCGCCATTTGCGCCGAACTGTAAGGGCCTGGAGGCTTATCGGATAGTCCTACACCGCGGTTATCGACCACAATGCAGCGAAAGCTTTTTTCCCAATGTGCCAGGTGTTTTTCCCAGACGGATCCCGGGGCGGTGATTCCCATGATCAATAGTAACGGATCACCCGATCCTTTTTCCTCGTAATAGAGGTTGATTCCATTGCTTTGAACGGTAGGCATTTTCTATTTCAGTTTTGGAATGAGCGATTCATGAACCCATTTGCCATCGTGGAGGGTGACAAAATCGGGATCCTCCAGCGCTTCCTGCCCCTCGTCTTCGCAGATGATCCAGCCGTTGAATTGTTCGTCTTTTAACCATTGCGTGATCCCGGTGAAATCCACCTTTCCTTTTCCCATCAGCGTGAATTCCGGATTTCCGTCCCAGTCCTTGTAGTGGACGTGATTGATCAGCGAGCGGTATTCCTTCATCTTTGCCAAAGGGTCCATGCCTCCATTAATGATGTGGCCCACATCCGGGCACCAGCCGGTCACCTTTGGATCCAGGCTTTCCAGAATTACCTGGTAATCTTCTTCCGTTCGGGTAATCGAACTATGGGGTGAATTCGGGTGAAAGCTACTGACCACTCCCTGATCGGCTGCCCGGGAAGACACGGTGTTTACGATCTCCACCAGGTTTTTTCTCCGCTGCACCAGATCGTGTCGGCCGGTGGGTATCTGCACGGTACAGAGAACCGAGCCGGGGAATTTGGCGAGCAGTTTGATGGCCTCATCGGCGATCTTTTTCTCCTCCTCGGTTTCCTGGCTCCCGTTCCAATCCAGTGCGAGGGCAACCGCTGCCAGATCGATATTTTCGTCCTTGAGTTTCTTCTCGAGCAGATCGGCATCCGCCAGGGGGCCCATCCAGGTAAAAATCGGTTGGATTCCCGTAAATCCAGCTTTGGCGATTACTTCAATCATGTGGCCGAGCTGACCTTTGTAGGTTTCTCCATTGTTACTCATGAACCAGGTATAGACTTCTGCTCCGAATCGAAAGGGTAAGGTATTCATTGTTTTTTTTAGTTAAGTTAGTTGACGTGAGAGATGAAGTTGGAGCCGGATTAAAGTCCGTGTTTGGCCCCCATTTCCCGGATAAAGCGGTATCCGTTTTCGGCCATTTCCCAGGGTTGGGAAAACTCCCGCCATACACCGATGGAGTTGGCAAAGTCTGGATCATTTCTGGTAAATCCCTCAATCGTGAGCCAGCCTCCAAATTTGATCGCTGCCAAGGTAGAAAAGGTATCGTCCCAGGGAACATGACCGGAACCTGGAGTGCCGCGATCGTTTTCGCTGATGTGCACGTGGCCCAGGTAGGGGGCCACCTTGCGGAGGGCATCCCCAAGTTTTTTCTCCTCAATGTTGGCATGATGGGTGTCAAACATGGCCTTCACATTGGGGTGGTCGACTTTTTTAACCAAATGGATTAATTGGTCCATGGTGTTGCACAGGTAGCATTCAAAGCGGTTTAGGGCTTCCGGCGTGAGGACGATGCCAGCCTGGGCCGCATGGTCACCTGCTTCCCGCAGCACGGCTGCGCTCCATTCGTATTCCTCCTCTGTGGGAGACCGCTGAGCAAAGGTAGAAAAAGCGGAATGGAAGGGGCCGCAGATCACTTTTGCCCCCAGGTCGTGGGAGCGGTCGATGGTCCATTTTATTTTTTCCAGGGCTTTTGCCCGCACGGCGGTGCTGGGGTCTATCGGATTTTCATCCGGGCCCAATACGAAAACTGTCGTGGTCTCCAGACCAGCCTCGCTTGTAAAGGAGCCGATTTCCCGGTAGGCTTTTTCATCGGGCGATCCCACAAAAAATTCAACGCCATCGTAACCAATCGCTTTTAGCCGCTCAATGATGGGTTTTAGTTCATCCGAAACAACGGCAGACCAGGCCAGCACGTTAAATCCAATTTTATTCATGATATGTACGTTAATGATGGGTAAAAAAAGGTGTTTTCTAAGGGGATTATTCGAAATCCGATACCTTCATTCCTGTTCTGAAATTATCAAATCCAAACATGGTCGGTTCGTAGGAACCAACGATGGATACCTCGGCTTTTTCTGGAATCATTGGTTCCATGTCGAGGCCCCAGTAGGTGGCGTTGACAATGAGCCTCCGCAAATCCTCGCTGAGCAAGTCCACAGAAGCCCCCATGGTACTGGCGAAGACCCTGCCTTTTTTCCCGCCATCCAGGGCGTAGGATTTGGTCCAGGCTACCGGCATCAGGGATTTTTCCCAATTGATTGGGGCATCGGGAGTCATCCCGGAGGTAGACGCACCGTGAATCAAAACGGTCGCATCTTCTCCGATGTCGGTCACCGTATACACATCCGATGCGGCCCAAATATCCTTCACTCCATTCAGAATGGGGTTTTTGGCAGCCGCCTGAACGCCGTCCAATAAGGCACGGGTACCTTCTACGGCATGGTGTCCGTGATGGGCCACCCATGTTTCTCCGAGAATCTTCTTTCCAAAACCTTTTTCCCAGCCTGGAGATTGGCTACGCCAGTGGTATTTGGCGTAGGGACTTTCGCTTTCCGCACTGTAGTTGAAGGCATGGGTAGACGTTCGGAGTGCGATTAGCGGCTTTCCGGCTTTCAGAAAGGCATCGAAGTAGCGCATTTGTTCATCCGGAAGCTCCCGAAAGCGCAGCAGGATGATGGCCAGGTCGGCGTCTTCCAGGGCTTCCATGCCGGGGATGTTGTTTTTATAGTTGGGGACCACTTCGTTTTTTTCCGGATTGATGGGAAAAAGTACCGTTGTGGAAAATCCATGATGGGTGGAGAGAATTTTTGCGAGCATGGGAAGGCCTTCTTCCGAGCGGTATTCATCGTCCCCTGCGATCAGAACGATTTTTTTTCCCTTACCGGGGCCCTCTTTGCCGTCAAAATGGAGCATCAGCTTTTCCTGTTGGGCCACGCAAAAGTTGCCGGACAGCACGAAAGAAAGGAGAAACGCCAGGAAAGAAAGGTAGCGGCTGTTGGTGTGTAGAAAGGGTGCTTTCATGGAGAAAAGAAGTTGTTTTGGAGTTTAAAGTACGTAAATTGTTTGGAACAATTCCTACAGATAATCGATCTAATGTACGAATATAGGATAAAAGGGGCAAACCAGACGTCTGTCGCCTGTTTCGCCCCTTTCGGTTTGTTTTTTCCAATTGGCTGATCAATACCCGGTATTTTGTGTCAGCTTGTCGTTGTTTCGGATCTCTGCGGTAGGAATGGGGAAGAGCAATTCCCGCTCCCGAAGGGTAGGTCCGTACGAAAATTCATGTCCCACGTAGTCTTCAAATTGCCGGGTATTTACATTGAAGGCCTTTCTCAGGCGTACCATGTCGTACCATGTTTTGTTTTCAAAGCACAATTCCACCCATTTTTCCCTCCAGACAGCCTCCCGGAATTCTTCCTTGCTGAGGTTTTCGAGCTCCGGAAGGTTTGCTCTTCGGCGAATACTGTTGATCGCTTCGTAGGCTGCAGTGGTAGGGCCATTTGCTTCGTTAATGGCCTCTGCATAGATCAGAAGAATTTCGGCATACCGGTAGACGGGCCAGTTCATCCCACTGCTGGTGGTTGATAGCTGGGCCTCTTCGTCGAAATGCTTCCAGATGTAGTAGTCACCCAATTCCATGACCGTGCTTCTATCCGATTCCAGACTGTATTCGGTGTAGAAGAATTCCTTTTCCTCTGCCCGCTTATCTCCGGACTCAAAGGATTCCACAAATTCCTGATTGGCAAAAATACCGCCGGTTTCGGCGCTATAGGCGGATATTCCCCGGTTGTAGGGAATGATGGAAACCTGCCAGGAAGAGGGTACCGTAAAGGCCGCGTATTGCTTCATGAAGATGTGTTCGCCCTGGTTTTTGTCTTCCACGGAATGCAGGCTGCTGTACGAATCAAACAAGCTGAATACGCCGGATTGGATGACATCATCCGCTTTTTCTGCCGCTAGTTGGTAATACTGGTCTCCTGCCTGAAGGGGGTAACCGGCCATGGTGAGGTACACGCTGGAAAACAGCGATTTGACTGCTCCCATGGAGACCCTTCCGGTGGCATCCCTCCAGGGCAAGCCGGAGTTTTCAGCGACCTCCAGATCGGCTACGATCTGATTGTATACCGCTTCGGTACTTGCCGGATCGGGGTACAATTCCGGGCTGGTAAGGTCGATAGAGGTGGTAATTAGTGGAATGTTTCCAAAGATCCGGATCAGGTTGAAATAGTAGTAGGCCCGTAAAAACCGCGCTTCTCCCAGCAGTCGGTTTTGCAGTGCATTGTCCATTTCGATTTCCGGGATTTTTTCAATGGCCAGATTGGCATTGGCAATTCCCCTGTACGAACTGGTCCAGTAGGTTTGTCCGTAGCCATTGTCGGAGTTATTGATCAGGTTTCGGACAAAGAGGCTGTTTTGTGCCTGTCCCAGTTCTGTATTGGCAAGGCCTGTGGCAAACTCCAGCATCATCCAGGGTCCTCCACCAAATCCACTTTGCATGACGGGGTAAAGACTCTCGTAGATGGAATTCACCACGCTGGTGGCGTGTTCTGGCCGGGTGAAGTAATTCTCCAGGGTAAAATTCGACTTATCGGTCTCTTCCAGAAATTCGTTGCATCCCCAAACCGTGCTCATGACTAGTCCGATGAGGCAAAATCGGCTGAATTGTATGATGTATTTTTTCATGATGTTCATTTTTTCAAGCTTTTCTATTTAGAGGGCAATGTTTACACCCAACATAAATACCCGTGGTTTTGGGTAGGCGTACAAATCTACTCCCTGGTCGAAGGGAGAGCCCGAGGTAGAAACCTCAGGATCGTATCCCTGAAATTTCGTGTTCAGGAAGAAGTTTTGTACCGATACAAAGGCACGTAGCCGGTTGAGGTGCAGGCGCTGGATCAGTTCGGGCTCGAACGTATACGCAAACAACAGGTTTCTTCCACGAAGGAAGGAACCATCCTGTGCGCGGTCCGAATCGTTGAAGGTGTTGTAGCCGGCGGTCAAAGGCCGCAACTCGGCGATGTTCGTGTTTTGGTTGTCAGGGGTCCAGGCATTTAGTACCGTGCGGAAACTATTGGCAATACCTTGCCTGTCCTCGGCGGAGTGCTTGCTTCTCCACAAGACCTGATTGCCATACATAAATTGCAGGTCCACCATCAATTCAAAATTCTTGTACTGAAAAGTGTTCATTAGGGTACCAAACCCTTTGGGAATACCTTGTCCGATGATCACCCGGTCGTTGTCGTTGATAGCGCCGTCACCATTCACATCTTCGTACTTGATATCACCCGGTAATTTGAAATACTGAGCAGCCAGGTCGGCTTCGTCGGTATCCCAGGTGCCCAGGTGGACAAATCCAAAGAAGGAACTTACCGGCTCTCCTTCACGAATGATGGTGGATCCCGAAAAAATATCGGCCCCACCCGTCAGCTCCAGTACCGTATTTTTGTTGACCGAAATATTGAAATGGGTGTCCCATTTAAAATCATTGTTGACCACGTTTACGGAGTTCAAGGCAAATTCTACCCCTTTGTTTTCCATGCTTCCTATGTTTTGGGTAACCTGGGTGTAGCCACTGCTGGAGGGTACGGGTGCATTGAGCAGCATGTCTTCGGTAAGCTTTCGGTACAGGTCTACTTCAAAAGTGAGGCGGTTGTTAAACAAGCCCAATTCCAGTCCCACGTCGGTCTGGAACGTTTTTTCCCAGCGCAGATCGGGGTTAGCCAATCGGTTGATACCCAATCCGATGGAACGGGAGTTATTAAAAATCACCGTATAGTTACCCATTCCGGCCAGGGCCTGATAGGCGGGTATTTCAGAGTTCCCCGTAACCCCATAGCTACTTCTGAGTTTTAAATTTGAAATGGTTCGGCTATCCTTTAGGAAGTCCTCTTCGGAGACTCGCCAGGCCAATGCTGCCGATGGAAAGACAGCATAGCGGTTGGCTTCACCAAATTTGGAAGAGCCGTCGATTCGTCCGGTAAAGGTAAGCAGGTATTTTTCCTTGAGGTTGTAATTAAACCGTCCAAAATAGGAATTCAACCCGTATGCAGAAGTCCCGGAAGTGGTTTGGAACACGTTGGCACCGGCTCCCAGATTATTGAACTTGAAATAGTCGTCTTGAAAATCCCTGGACCGGGCCATGCTGTTAAAGCGGTCCACGTGCTGCCAGGAAATCCCCAGCAAGGCATTGATGGACTGGTTTTCGTCGATCTCCTTGGTATAGGTCAGGTAGTTTTCAAATTGCCAGGAATTCAGCCGGTCGTTCATTACGTAGGCGTCTCCCCGTTGGTTTCTGGCGATGTAATTGAGCATGCGGCCGCCGTAATAGTCTACGCGCTGATTGATGATGTTGGTGGCCAATACCGAGCGGAACTCCAGGCCTTCGGCCAGGTTGAAGTTGGCATACAGGTTGCCCAGCATGGTCTGGGTATTGAGGATGTATACCCGGTCTTCAACCACGTGCAGCGGGTTATTGCCGCCTTCCATACCGGGATAATCTTCGTTTCCAGCCCAGGAGCCGTCGGCGTATTTCACCGGAATGATGGGTAATGCTTCCAGGACCTGCCGCATGGCAATGATGCCACCGGCACCGAGAGGATCCACCTGGCTTTCTTTTTGGTCGGTATAGCTGAGGCTACCACCTACTTTCAACCAATCCTTTATTTGGCTGTCAAAGACAAACCGGCCTGCATACCGCTTCAGGTAGGAGCCACGCATCAGACCTTCTTCATTTCGATGGTTTATGTATATACCATAGGAGTCTTTTTCGTTGCCTCCGGTGAGTCCCAACTGGTAATTTTGTGTGACTGCCTGGCGGAAGGACTCGTCCTGCCAGTCGGTATCGTGAAGGGGATTGCCATTGGCATCAAACAGACGTGGGTTGGTTCGTTTGAGTTGCGGGTCCCGGTAAATGCCATTCGCCCATCCGGTGGGATCGTACTTTTGGGCATTTTGGTAGGCGATGTCTTCGACCATTAAAAACTCCTCGGAATTAAGTAGGGGTATTTTTTTCGGGAGTACACCCACACTTACGTCTGTATCGAAGGTTATCACACCGCCGGTACTGCTGCCTCGTTTGGTGGTCACCAGAATAACGCCATTGGCTCCCCTGGCGCCATAGATCGCCGTGGCAGACGCATCTTTCAATACCTCGACCGAAGCGATGTCGTTCGGGTTGATGTAGTCAATCGGAGTACTGCCATTGGCCAGGCCCGCAGCATGAATGATGACTCCGTCAATTACGTAAAGCGGGTCGTTGGCAATACTCACCGAGGTATTTCCCCGAATTCGGATATTGGCTCTTCCGCCGGGACGCCCCGAGTTTACGGATACATTTACTCCCTGTATCCGCCCGGAAAGGGCCTGGTTAAGGGAGGCAGATGGCCGTTCTTGCAGCTCGTCGGCACTCACCGAACCGACCGCCCCGGTCAAATCCGATTTTTTCTGAGTACCGTAGCCGACAACCACTACCTCCGATAAGTCCGAAAAAGACGAACGAAGCGTGATTTCTACTTGAGTTACCCCAGATTGAACGGGGATTTCCTGTGTTTCGTACCCGATAAAACTAGCGACAAGTACTTCTCCATCGCTCACTTCCAGGCTAAATTCCCCGTCGATGTCCGAGACGGTACCCCGGGTAGTGCCTTTTACCAGCACAGAGACCCCCGGAATCAATTCCTGGTCTTCCTGCGATTTCACAACTCCAGAGACGGTGCGTTGTCCCTGGGCCATCGCCTGTTCACCGAGCAAAAGCAGTGAAAAGGCGACTACGACCCAGCCATAGTTAAAGGGTTCAAAGAAAAATTTTTTCATAAGAGTTAAGGTTTATTGATTAATTGATTATAGATATAAATACTTGAACCATAATAAGGTATTTCAAGTATTTTCCCTAAAAATAGAGGAAAATAAAAAATATTCTATTATGTACTGTCCTGTATAGTGCTATTTTAAGGTGGTATTAAGCGTTTTTTCCCAATACTGTTTTATAGATGGAAATATATCCGGATTAAACGGCTAGTTTGGGAGATGGGCGGAGCGTGATTTTTATCATCAAAATTCTGCCATAAATCACCGAACCTTGATTATTTGTTATCTTTGTTCCTGCCACAGTTTGAAATCGGAACGATAGCAATGAACTCGATTAGATTTATTTACCTCAGGATGTTGATACTGGGAAGTTTTGCAAGCCTGTTTGCCTGCAGCTCAACCGCCTACCAGGCGAAAAAGAAGGTGTATCTTTTTTCTTACTTTACCGGTAATGGTGAAGATGGGTTGCATTTGGCTTATTCGCTGGACGGGTATCAATTCAAGCCTTTGGAAGAAGGCAGGTCCTTGCTTACGCCAACCGCAGGTGGGGATAAACTCATGCGGGATCCCTGCATTGTGCAGGGAAGGGATGGAAGATTCCATATGGTGTGGACCGTAAGCTGGAACGAAAAAGGATTGGGATATGCCTACACGGATGACCTGGTTAACTGGTCGGAGCAACAATTCATCCCCGTGATGGAACACGAACCAAATGCCAGAAATACCTGGGCACCCGAGATTTTTTACGACGAAGAGCAGGATACCTACCTGATTTATTGGTCCAGTACCGTGACCGGCCGCTTCCCGGAAACCCAATTGGAAGATGAAAACGGCTACAATCATCGCCAATATTATGTGACTACCAAGGATTTTATTTCTTTTTCTGAAACCCGCCTTTTTTACGAGCCTGGTTTCAATGTAATTGATGGCACCATTCGGGAAGTTGACGGAGAGTACCTGCTATTTGTCAAAGATGAAACCCGGCAGCCGCCGAAGAAAAACATTCGGATTGCCAGAAGTCAGCGACCCGAAGGCCCTTACGGTCCAGCCGGAAAGCCCATCACCGGCGACTATTGGGCGGAAGGGCCCACCGTGGCTAAAGTCGGCGATTATTACCTGGTATATTTCGATAAGTACAGAGAAAACCGAATGGGTGCAGTAATGTCCTCTGATCTGGAAAACTGGACCGATATTTCCTCCCGGATAAATTTCCCGGAAGGGAGTAGGCACGGAACGGTTTTTCAGGTAGATAAGCGCTTCTTTGACAAGCTACCGTTTAAGCGGTAGCTAATTCCCAATCCATGGCCTGGTAGCAACGGTTACCGGGCAGCTGGCTGCCAAACTGCCAAAAGAAGGGTCCATCGAATGGGGCTTAATCTCAGGTAGAACGAAAGTCCGAAGCTCGTGCGTTCGGAATCTTACAGCGATACAGGCTTAGTAATGAATGGGTTGATTTACCGAAAAAAATTATTCGGACCTTGTGGGAGGAATAATTGGATATTTCTTTGCTGAAAAACATTTTATTTTTCATTTTTGCAAGCACATGCGCACGTGGCGAAATTGGTAGACGCACTGTCTTCAGGCGGCAGCGCCTTCGGGTGTGAAGGTTCGAATCCTTTCGTGCGCACTTGTTATTTTCCGGACCATTTTTTCCGTAAGATGCGTACAAAGTTCTCGTTTTTTTCCAGTACGGGAAAATCGTCTCCAAGCAGGTAGCCGTAGGGCTGCAGCGAAGGTATCCGGTCGAAGGCAATTTTTATTATTCCCACCAGGGGGATGAATAATACCATTCCGGAAATTCCCCAAATACCTCCGCCGATCAGTATTGCCAGGACCACAACGAGTACGTTCACTTTTACCTTTGATCCTACCACCAATGGCGTGATCAGGTTGTTTTCCAGCAGTTGAATTCCCCACAATACCAATAACGTAACCATCGGAAGCAGAAAAGTGTCGGTAGTCAGGAATACGTATAAAATAACCAATACGGAACTGACTACCACGCCGATATAGGGAATGAGATTCATGACGGCAATAAACAAGGCGAAAAGGAAGTAATACTTGATGCCAATGAGGTAAAAATAAATGCCAGCCATGACGGCTACCAAAAAGGTGACTTTCAACATGCCAACCAAATAGGCGTGAATGACTTTCCCGGAATCCGTCACCCAGGCCAGTATGGCCTCATTACTTTTCGACGAGGCCTTTAGTAAAAATGCGACAAAGAAATCCTTGTAATAGAGCAATAAGAAAATATACAGCGGAATAATTCCAATCAATGTCAGGGATTTTCCCGTATTGAACACCGTCTCATTGAGGTTTTCCAGCGGTACCCAGTTGAGAGATTCCCACTGTTCCAAACCGCCTATACCGGCAATCCCCAGCCAGTTTTCGATTTCGATCAGGTAATTGTTGATTTTTTCCTGAAGGATGCTACCAATTTCGGGGATGTCAGCGATGAGCAATATCATTTGGTTTAACAAGATGTAAATCACCGTTGCACCGACAATGCTCACCAGGACGAGGCTTATTCCGATCGCGATGGCTCGAGGAAAACGCCTGTTTTCCAGCCAGTTACTCATTGGATGCAATGCAAAGGCAAAAAACACACCCCAAATAAAAGGAACGAGTATAAACGAACCTACGTGCATCACCCAAAGGATCAAGACAAGGGAGAGCAGGGAATATGCAGTCAGCTGTATGGGATGGTAGTTGCCAGGCATCATGGGGAGATATTATTTATGCATCTAAAATTAACGATATGGCGGACAGGAATCAAAAATTAGCGTCCGGAATATCCTTCCGGCAATTCCTTTCATTGAAAATAACAATTAAACAAAAATTTGCGTATTAGTACCGATTGATGTAATATTGTAGCATCAAGAAAAGCAGAAGATCGCCATCCTGGAGATTTTAGTATTGTCTGTATACCTTTTTATACCAATCAAGATACATACCATTTCATCATTTACACAGTCTAGAATTACATTCACACGTTTTTTATGTATAACATAGAAGAATTAAGAATCAGGCTATTGTCTGAATTGAAAGAAATTGCAGAGGAGCTGGGGGTTAAAAATTTCAAGTCATTAAAGAAAGAGGATTTGGTGTATGCCATTCTGGACCAGCAAGCGATTACTCCTGAGAAATCGCTTCCAAAGAAGAAGCCATCAAAGGTAGAGACGGAAGTGGCAGTGGAAGAAGAAGTAGCCGGGCAATCCAAGGCGGGAGGAGAAGAGAAACCCAAGTTCAGACGACAGAATGTAACAGAGATTCCGAAAGATGAAAAAGGTAAAAACGAAAGTGTAGACAAGGAGGAAAAACAGAAAAAACCCTCAACAGAGAATTTTTCCAAAGCCAAAGCCGATATTTCCGACAAAAGATCCAAAGAGAAAGCAGATACAAAAAAGCAGGAAGACACTACAAATAAAGCGGGCGGAAAAACAGACGATTCCAAAGGCCGCAGTTTTAGACCCAGACGAAGGGCGGTAGTGGATGTTGAAGAATTAAAGTCAGGAAACGACTCAAGTTCCACGCCGGTATCGGAGCAGGATTTTTCGAAAAAAAAGAGGCCCCAAAGAGGGGGAAGAGCAGCCGCAGCCGGATTCCACCTTCATACCCAAAAGAAAGACTTCGGTTACAATCAAGGATTTTGACGGCATCATCGAAAATTCAGGCGTGTTGGAAATCATGTCCGACGGCTATGGATTTTTACGTTCCCTGGATTACAATTACCTGGCTTCACCGGACGATATCTACGTTTCTCCTTCACAGATTAAACTTTTTGGATTGAAAACAGGGGACAATATCCAGGGGCAAATACGGCCTCCCAAGGAAGGTGAAAAGTATTTTGCGCTTTTGAAAGTAGGAACCGTTAACGGTAAGACTTCCGACGAAATCAGAGATCGGATTCCGTTCGAATACCTTACTCCTCTGTTTCCAGAGGAGCGGTTGCGCCTGACAACCAAACCCGACAATTACTCGACCCGTATTGTGGACCTTTTTGCACCCATCGGAAAGGGACAGCGGGGAATGATCGTGGCCCAACCAAAAACGGGAAAAACCGTTTTGCTGCAAAAGATCGCCAACGCCATTGCCGAAAATCATCCGGAGGTGCATCTGATGATTTTATTGATTGACGAGCGTCCGGAAGAAGTCACGGACATGGCCCGGTCGGTAAAAGCAGAAGTGATCTCGTCTACGTTCGATGAACAGGCAGAACGACACGTGAAAGTTGCGGCACTTGTGTTGGAGAAGGCAAAGCGCATGGTGGAATGCGGCCACGACGTGGTGATTTTACTCGATTCCATTACACGCCTCGCCCGTGCTCACAATACCGTGGTACCTTCTTCCGGCAAGATTTTGTCCGGTGGAGTGGATGCCAATGCGCTACACAAACCCAAACGATTTTTTGGAGCGGCCCGAAATGTAGAAAACGGTGGATCGCTCACCATTATCGCAACTGCACTGGTGGAGACCGGGTCCAAAATGGATGAGGTCATTTTCGAAGAATTCAAAGGAACCGGTAACATGGAGTTGTCACTTGATCGAAAATTGTCCAACCGACGTATTTACCCCGCTATCGATGTGCCAGGATCCGGGACGAGGAGGGAAGACCTACTCATGGACAAGGAAGAAATGCAACGCGTTTGGATTCTGCGAAAAATCATGTCCGACATGACCTCTCAGGAAGCCATGGAGTTTCTTTTGCAGCGAATGAAAGGAACCAGAGACAATGCCGAATTTCTTATCAGTATGAATGGGTGATTTTCCCAATGCTCATTATCACAAAGCGGCGGCTTTTCCTTAGGGGATCGCCGCTTTTTTTATCCGAAACGATCGGCCAGGCTCTCCTCTTCAAAAAGCCTCCCCTGCCAAAACAGGCTCCTGTCCCGAACCCGTCCCTCCACCACTTGTTTGTACAGGTTGGACCGGCAAGCGATTGCGTTCAATACCTTCCAAAGTGGGATTCACCCGTTATAAAGGGTAGATCCCTTCGCGGAATTTTCGGTTATACCGCCTGGTAACCGAATGGGAATCGGAGCTCCCGGGGGCTGTGCAGCGAAATCGTAGCTGTGGCGGAGGGTCGGGTACTAAGCGTGTTACGGTAGCGCCAATATCCCGGTGTCCTCCTTTACCCCTGCTACATCCCATGTCACGGATTATAAGGGGAAACTATATATTCAAAATACAAAAAGTAATAGTTGAAAAATTTTCACCCTTGATTTTTCTGGTTTTGGCTGCCATTATCCCCGCTTGAACGAATAATTTCCTGTCAGCGGCGATTGGTTCGTAGGTTTAGGCTACAATCTATTTCGGACAGCTATGAAAACCTTTTTCCTAACCACGCAGAATCTAGCGCTTTTCCTTGCAGGCCTAGGGGTATTTTCCTCTCTCGGACAGGCCCTTGCACAGAATTTCACAAGTGTTGCAGACGGTGAATGGCAGCAGACCGCTACCTGGAGTAGTTCTACTTCTTGCTCCTCCCATCAAAATCTGAGTCATGGCTTCCCGCCGATTTCAAAGAACTGGGGGTGTGCCATAAGCGTGGGCATCAATCACGAGGTGACGTTTAATGGGAATGCTTCCGGTTTTGGCAGCGGTACGTTTTCGGGGTTATCCTTAGGGAGCAATGCAAAGTTGATTTTTAATGGAGACCTGACGATCAATGGTGGAGGCTCTGTTCCCCAGATCGTATTGGAAGAAGGCGCAGAATTGATTGTAAACGGACAATTCGTCATCGATCGGAAAGTCAGCATAGTCGTTCCAAACAACGCCAAAATGACGGTTAGGGAGTTTGTGATTGGAAACAATCAGCCGACCATCACGGTGGAAGAAGGTGGGATGCTGGAAGTGTTGGAAACAACCGTTATGCGAAGCAATGCAAATCTGAACGTATACGGTGTTTTTGAGACGGTGGATTTGAATTATACCTCCGGAGGGACCGTGACCGTAGGCGCTCAAAGCGGGACAGCTCTGGTAACAGGTGATCTCGAAATAACCAATGGCACCTTGGAGGTGAATGGAGATGGTAGCATCCTTGTAGAGGGGACTACCTCTACCGGACAAAGTGGGTCAATACGGTTGGCAAACCATGCGAACGGGAGGTTTATGGGCAATGTCACCATGGGAAACGGGGGGTCCCTACAGGCCGAAAACAATGCTACCTTTACGTTTGAGGAATACCTGCAGACGAGTGGAGGTGCGACCATTACCCTGAGAAATGCTGCCATGGGAGTGATTAAAAAAGATGTCACCATGACTAATGGCTCCTTTCACCTACACAATACTTCGGAAATTTTTGTTGGAGGAAAGCTGACTGCATCCAACGGAGGTTCCGTTAATGGCAAAAATAACACTGGGTTTTTCATTTGCGACTACCCAAATTCTACCCAAAGAGAAACCTACCATATTTCCATGCAAAACAATGCCTTTTATGGAGAAGGGTGCCTGGCTTTACCCGTGGTGTGGAAATCCGTTTCCGTAAGCCCGCTAGCTGTCCAGGGGAATCAATTGGTTTGGAAAACCGCCAAAGAAACCGCATCCAGCCACTACGAGATCGAACGATCCATTGGCGGGGTTGGAAATTTTCAGAAACTGGGAGAAGTTACCGCCGCAGGATGGACTACGGCTGAAACCCGGTATACTTTTGAAGACCGGCGCCTTGACGGCGCTCAGGGGATGGTTTATTACCGCCTGAAGCAGGTTGACTTTACCGGCGAAAGCGACTACAGTCAAGTGGTTTCTACCAAAGTGGTAAACCATGCACCGGTGGAAGTTGACTGGACTGCATTTCCGAATCCCAGCAACGGGTCGAATTTGCAGGTAAAAGTAAGCAGGGGCGTAGTCTCCGGCCCGGTACGTGCCCGATTTTCCTCCGGATCCTCATCGGTGTCCTTTGAGGGTGAAGTTGGAATGGCCTTGGATCAATGGCTGAGAGAAGTCATTCAAAAAGCTTCCAAAGGCGTCTGTGTATTGGAGCTGGTTTATAACGGAAAGGTGGACCGGATTAAAATCATGAAAGTTTAACCGGGGCAGCCTATTCACAGCTAACCAAAAACATCGGTAGCTGGCTATTCCGCGTTTCGTTTTCCTTCCCTGGAAGGATCTCTTGAAAAATGAGATTCTTAGCGGATTGACGCCTCAGACGGGTACTTTCAACGGAACACATTTCCCAAAAAGCAATCAAAGAAAGTTCGTTTTTTACCTTTTGTTCTTCGGCAAAACGAAAGCATAACCGGATATACCGGGATAAATGATGGAAAATAAATACCAATGACCTATTTCCCGGGGCTCCTCCAATTGTAGCGGTAATGGCTGGAAATCATGGGTATCGTTTTTGGGATGGCTCAAAGCAGCCTGTACGCCCCGGTGAATCGCTATACAACGGCACCAATGGTCGGAGAGGGGTCCGGCAGGTTCGGGCTTGTTGGCCAGTCGTTCCGCAAACGATTCGGTGGGCTGTATGGAGAATGGTTTTCAGTCGCCATTTGTTTCGAGAGAATACCTCGTGCCAGCAATCACTTGGGACGAGATGCAACCCACCGGTCAGGTACGACATGAAATTTTTCGGTTCTTTAGCGGGCAAAAACGGTGCAGCACAGGCAATATCTTTTTCCCTTACCGAGGAAAGATGCAGGCTTTTTCCTCGACGAGGCGGTGCGCACCCTCGTTTTCATCGATCTCATTCATTCCCGGCCTCCCGGTTCAGGGCAGGGAGCATTAACCCGCGGCCCGCCCACGAACGAGCGGAAGTTGAATTTTTTTTTAATTTGTAGTACCTTCCCGGCTCGTGTTTTTACCCCTACTCACCCCAGGAATGCAACCACTGGACGTATTAAAGCAATATTTTGGATACGCTTCCTTTCGAGGCAAGCAAGAGGCAATCATCGAAAAGGTACTGGCAAAAAAAGATTGCATTGCCTTGATGCCTACCGGAGCAGGCAAGTCGGTTTGTTACCAGGTACCCGCAATGATTCTTCCTGGCCTGACCCTGGTGATTTCTCCGCTAATTGCATTGATGAAGGACCAGGTGGATGCCCTGAACGAATTAGGGATACCTGCGGCATTTCTGAACTCAAGCCAGGATATCAGCGAGCAGCGTCACATCTCTGACGAAGTGTCCAAGGGTAGAATCAAACTGTTGTATGTGGCGCCGGAACGCCTTTTTGGGGGGACTTACCCCTTGCTGGACCTGCTCGCTACGTTGAACCTGTCCTTGGTGGCAGTGGACGAGGCGCATTGTGTTTCCCAATGGGGGCATGATTTCAGGCCGGAATACCTAAATTTGGGGAAGCTACGGGGTATTTTTCCCGATACCACTTTTTTGGCACTTACGGCCACTGCCGACCCACAAACCAGGGCTGATATTGCATCGGGGTTGCAGCTGGTACAACCGGAATGGTTCATCTCTTCTTTTGACCGTCCCAATATTACCTATCGCGTGGGTCTACGCTCGGACGCATTTGGGAAGCTGCTGGATTTTTTGTCCGTCCGTCCCCGGGATTCCGGCATTGTGTATTGCTTGTCCCGGAAATCGGTGGAGGAAACGGCGGCAAAGTTGCAAGCCAATGGCCATGAGGCGGTTCCGTATCATGCCGGCCTTCCCAGGGAAATCCGGCAGGCCAACCAGGAAAAATTCCTTCGGGATGAGGTGCGGATCATTGTGGCTACGGTGGCTTTTGGAATGGGGATAGACAAGTCGAACGTCCGCTTTGTGGTGCATACCAATATGCCACAGAACATCGAAAGCTATTACCAGGAAACCGGACGTGCCGGCAGGGATGGACTGCCGAGCGAGGCACTGCTCTTTTACAGCATCGGGGATAGCATTACCCTCTCACGCATGCTGGAAACTGCCGAGGATCCCGGATATGTGCGCCACATGAAGGCCAAGTTAGAAACGATGGTTCGGTATTGTCAATCCAGCGAATGCAGGAGAAAATTTTTACTGCAGTATTTTGGAGAAGCTTACCCGGGGGAATGCGGAAATTGTGATCGCTGTCTTCAGAAAAACGACAAAGAGGACATGACGATTTATTCCCAGATGCTGCTTTCGGCAGTGGTGCGGTTGGAACAAAAATTTGGATTGGGGCAGGTAATTTTGGTTTTGAAAGGGTCTCAGTCAGCCAAAATATCCGGATGGCAGAAGGAGTTGTCGGTGTTTGGTATCGGAAAGGACCGACCTGCGGAATTCTGGAAATCACTGGGTCGACAGCTGATCGCGGAAGGGTATCTGATACAGGAGGATCCCCTTCGACCGATTGTTAAACTCAGCCAAATGGCCTGGGAAACATTGAAAAAAAAAGACAGGATCTTTCTCCGGATGGAAACGGCGGAGATGCACCCGGAAGAAAGGGAAAGCGAACAGGACGACAAGTTGCTTGAAAAACTGAAGGCCTTGCGCCGTTCGCTGGCGAGAAAGCAAGACGTTCCTCCCTATATCATCTTTTCCGACGCGACACTGGTGGGAATGGCGAAAAAGTACCCAACGAGCAAGCAAGCGCTTCTTCAGATACACGGAGTAGGGAACCAGAAGCTGGAAAACTATGGGGATTCGTTTTTGAAGGTAATTCAGCACTACCTGGAAGAAAATCCTTCGATCTCCGGGACAGGCGGCCCCTCCATGCCCCCCTCGCCGAAAAGAATCGGCAAACAAAGTAATCCTTCTTCCATAAACGAGACCTTAGCCTTGCTTAACCGGGGAAATTCACTGGATGAAATTGTGGAAAAAAGAGGACTGGCCCGAAGTACGATCGAGGGGCACGTGGTGAAATTGCTGGCCTCCGGGGAGAGTATGCCGGAGGATTGGCTTTCTGACATGCAACTTCAGGAAATCGGGGATGCGGCCACCCATCTTCAAACCACCCTTTTGAATCCGCTTAAAGCGCATTTCGGAGAAAAATACAGCTATTTTGAGCTTCGCGTAGGTGTATGGGCAGTCAAGAGCCGAGAATAGATGCAGACGAAGGAATCGGGATAGGAATTGTCGAGTGGTTGTTTTCGAGTTTTTCCCCTGCCATGGGAGGGGTAGTCTGAAGCTGCTTGTGTCGGGGCAGCGACCGGCCCTGCGCTGAGGTAGGAATGATTTGGATTTTTTGGCACTGCCGTTTCGATCTGCTCGCCGGCAGGTCGCCCCGTATTGTACTGCTTGGGATCCTGTCCAATGATCCGATCGTGTTGAACCCGAACGATGTATTCGAATTTTTACTGTGGAGATAGAACGCTGCAAAATCGGCCGCTTCGCTCTACTTTTCGGATGTATCGCAGGGATGGCTACGCCTCAGTCTCCGAAGTGGCTGATTTTGCCGCATGTATTAGCCATTCCCGGTGTTCGGAACGGGCTGTCACGAACCTTAATCCCTAATCCGGGTTGAAAAAATTACCGATGAATGATCCGACTCACCCTCAACTAACTCCTTCAAGAATGCAAAAAAAATACCCCGATCGGGGTATTTTTTGTTGATGCCTCTTTATCTACCTTTGATACGGGTGATTAAGCAACTTTTTAAACTTACCTTTTGCAACGTTCTAAAGGGCAATTTTACAGCTATTTTTTGGCCCTTTTTTATTGCTTAATCCACGCAAGACTAATCTCATCCGGCGTCTTCATCCGATCCGCCAGTCGCATGTACCGGGCGGATAGACCCGCAAGGTATTCCTGGGCCTTTGCTGCCACATCGTTCAAGCCGGTCACGGTTTCCACTTTCCAAAGCTTGACCAAATGGTCAATGATACGGGCGTAATCCCATCCTGTGTAAATTCCCACTTTTTGCGTAATGGCGGAAAACTGGTCAAAAATCGAAGGATTGCTGCCTCCCTCACCCATCAGCACGGCCGGCATCACGATTTGTTTCCGCATCATTTTTTCAAACGCGAGCATGGCTCCGTTAGGGTCAATATCGAAAATCTCCGTCATGAAGCTTTTATAAGCTTTTTCATGCCGGGCCTCGTCACCGGCGATTTGCTTACAGATTTTACCAAGCACCAGGTCCCCGGCTTTATCGGCCAATTTACCCGTATTGACGTGGGATATTTTTGTGGCCCGCTCCTGAAAGGAAGTATAGATAATGGCTTGGTAGGGGTCTTTCTCAGAGCGGGGGTCAAATCCGTTGTAGATCAATCGGTGGATCGTTTGTTCTACTTTTCGCATATCTGCCCGACCTGAGAGGTACAGGTACTTGTTCAGAAGGTCCCCGTGTCGATTTTCTTCGGCAGTCCAGGCTTTGGTCCATTTTACCCACCCTTTATCGCTTGTCAGCGATCCTTCTTCATTGATGCCGACCAGCATGTTGAAATAGGTTTGGTAACTTGGTAGCGCCTCTTCGGTAATCATATTTCCAACGAGCGAGGTGATGATTGTATCCGGTATTTCTGCGGCACGTTCCCGTAATAACTTCACCTGATCGAGCGCATCGGGTTGGGTCATGTCCGGAAGAAAGTCGGTAGGTTGCCAACAATCATCCGGGTCCATGAGTGTGGATTTAACTGTTTCCGTTACAAAGTCATCCAACTGACTGATGACCTCTGCATTTTTTTCGAGTTCGTAATTGATATTTTCTGACTTATTCATAAACTATGCGTTCGCTTTTCGAGGTTAATTTGTTTTATTACGCCAAAACATTCACACCTTTTCACAAATTAACAACATTGCTGTCAAAAATTAAAGGCTAGTTTCTTAACAGCAACCTTTTATTCTTTACCTGCTATAACGAAAGCAATGGAATATTCATTCAATTTGGTGTAGTATTCCCTCAGCCGTTTAGTAGGTTAATGAATAGGCCGCCACTTTGTTTTTGAAAAAGGTAGGAACCAAAACGATATTTTCATCGGGAATAAACCCAATATCTGCTGTGTTGGACTCCTCCTTTGTTGTATCCAGAATTTTCGTTGCCGTGCCATCCTGCACCAGGTAGACCTCACCGGCCCACCGGCTTGCAATAAATGTTTTTTCGTCAAGGATGATTAGTCCATCGCCACCCGTGACTTCGGAGTTTATTATTTCGAAACTACCGTCACTGTTGTATTGTTTCAATCCCTCCGCATCCAATCCATACAGGATGCCTCCGTTCCCAATGCGCAGTCCGTTGATGTTCTTTTGCTCAGAGGCAAACGTGTGGATTTCTCCATCTTCCAGGTAGTGAATGGTATTGGTACGCATGTCGGAAAAATACACCTTTTCTCCGTCGCTTGTCGCATCATTCAGGAAAACTGCCCCTTCCACTTCGTAGGTTTCGGTAATCTCTCCGGTGGCCAGGTCAATCGCTACCAACTCATCAATATCGGTGACGTATAAGTGATCGTTCATTACGGTCATTCCTTTCGGAGCATGTAAGCCGGATACCCAATCCCGTTCCAGAATTTCCCCGCTAGTACTTACCTTGGAGATGGACCCCACACCATCTTTTTCATCGGGGCCTCCTTCAATATTGGCCACATACAAAATGCCGTCACCTGCTTCAAAATGAACCGACTCGTTCGTGGTGAGTTCTGCGGGGGTTTCCCAAAGCAGTTCCATACCGGGTTCGTTAGGGGCTTCTGTCACTGCGGCACTTTCGCTTTCCTGATTGGTGGTGGACGGTCCGCAGCCTGTGGCCAGGCCAACGATTGCACCGATGCAAAATAAATGGAGTATAGATGGTTTTGCTGAAAATTTCATTGGCTTATACATTTGGTTCAGACTCTAATTTCGTCAATTTTTCGGTGAATTCTTACGATTCCTCAAAAAATGAATTTTTCCAGGGAAGTGGGTTAAAGCTGAAAGATCTGTATATTTGGTTTCTACGTTGCACTATAAACAACCACTATCAACAAAAATTACAAAAAATGAAAAAAGGTATCTATGCAGTAACACTACTTTCAGTCATGCTTGGTTTTTCCTGCACTTCCGAGAAAAGTGAAACCGTCGATTATGCGGCGCTTTCGGAGGAGGACCGTATGCGGGTTGCCACTGAATTGGCCCAACAGACGATCATGGTTGACGGCCATGTGGATTTACCCTACCGAATGAAAGTTGGAGGCTTTACGCTTCAGCGGGAAATTTTGGATGTGTCTACGCGGACAGAAGGAGGTAATTTTGATTTTCCGCGTTCCAAAGAAGGAGGGCTTGACGCTCCGTTTATGTCAATATACATTCCTGCCCGCTACCAGGAAATGGGAGGTGCCAAGGCATTGGCAGATTCTCTGATTTTGATGACAGAGCGGTTGACAACCACCTGGCCGGATAAATTTGGAATGGCTTACAGTCCGGCGGACATACGTGCCAATTTTGAGAAAGGTCGGATTTCTCTTCCTATGGGTATGGAAAATGGTGCCCCGATTGAGGATAAGCTCGAAAACCTTGCCTATTTCCACGAGCGTGGAATCCGCTATATCACCCTTACGCACAGCAAAGACAACCTGATCGGAGATTCTTCTTACGATACCACATACATTCATGGGGGACTTAGTGAATTCGGCGTAGAGGTCGTCAAAGAAATGAATCGCCTGGGCATCATGGTGGATATCTCCCACGTGTCGGATGATACATTTTACGATGTACTGGATGTGACCCAGGTACCGGTGATTGCCTCCCATTCTTCGGCCAGGCATTATACTCCTGGATTTGAGCGCAATATGGGGGATGAAATGATTCGAAAACTGGCTGAAAACGGAGGAGTGATAATGATCAACTTTGGAGGAAGTTTCGTTGATCAGGATTTCAGAGAGGGAAACGATGCGGTACGCGAGCACCTGGTGAATTGGTTGGCTGAAAATGAACTAAGCCGAAACGATCCCGAAGCCCAACAATACATTTCCGAGTACGTGGCTGCCAATAACCCGTTCCCTTCCGTTCAAAAAGTGGCCGACCACTTTGACCATATCGTGGCATTGGTCGGAATCGACCACTTGGGGTTTGGATCCGATTTTGACGGGGTGGGAGATACGCTGCCTACCGGGCTGAAGGACGTGTCCATGTACCCCAATTTGATTGCCGAATTGTTAAAACGGGGATACAGCAAGGAGGACATCGAGAAAGTATGTTACAAAAATCTATTTCGGGTGTGGGAAGCGGTGGAAAAATTTGCCGCTGATAATGCCTAAAGTAAAAAGAGCCACCTCAACATCGTTGGGTGGCTCTTTTTCGTTATTTTTTATTTGTTTTCCAGTGTAACCGCAGGAATCAGAATTCGCTAATGTAGTTATCCCTTGGTCATTTTGTTAAAGATTTCCAACTGCTCCTTCATAGCTGCGATGCGGTCTGTAGGACTGGTGCGCGCCTCTAATAGAATCCATCCGTCGTAATTGATCTCTCCAAACAGATTCATGAGCTGTTGGTAAGGATAGTTGCCGACATTCAGTTCGCGAATGTGAACCGTGTCGCCAAACCACTTTTTTACGGAATTGAAGTTTGCTTCCAGACCTGGAGGCAACAAATCTTCATCGTTGCAATTCCAGCACACTTTGACACTGTCCTGATCCACCTGATCAAAGATTGCCTTCATATTCGGCAGCTGTTGGGTAAGTTTACCGTGTACTTCCACCCGGACCAATTGTCCGAGGTCTTTGGCATAGGCACCGACCTCATTGAACGAAGCGGCAATCTGAGCGATGGTCTTTTCCTTAGAGACCGATTCGGGTAACCCATTTGGCTTGACTTTGATGCCCGTAGCACCTATGTCTTTACAGAGCTTTAGGTATTCTTTGGTCCCTTCGATGTTTTGGCGAACTTCCGCCGGGTCCGTGTAATGGTAGGCAAAGTTGGACCCGTAACCCAGGCAGGTTACCGGGCTATCTGCGAAGCGTTTTTTTACCTCTCGTCGCTCGCGCGAAGAAAGCGTGGTTTCTACGCCATGGGCATGTTCCGTACGCAGTTCGACTCCCAGCAAGCCGGTTTTTTCACAATTGGCAATAAGGGTGGGGAGGTCCCAGTCTTTGCCCCACTGGTAGGTGACGAGGCCCAGCTTCATGCCGGATTCTTTGGCAAAAACGGGCAGTGCGTGCTGGCCGAGGATGGATACGCCAATTCCGGCGGCCACACTTTTTTGAAGAAAATGTCGCCTGGATAAGGGGTGGTCTGTCATGTTTCGAAGGTATTTAAGTGAAAGCCTGTTTGATACTTATTTTTTTGCGTAGGCATCGGCCAAAGCATTGATTTGTTCGTCCGAAAGTTCTTCGGACGCTACTACCAGCCGGTATTTAAAGGTGGCGGTTTCTCCGTTGCTCAAACTGAAATTCAGCTCGTTTTTGCCTTCGGAAAAAACCTTTTGCCCCAAGGTATTGGCGGAAAACAACCCATAATCACGGGCATGCCAGTAGGTAGGATACCCCACGTTGGAAGGATGGTCGATGATTACCAGCGATACGTCCTCTCCGTTGATTTCACTGGATAGTTTCATCCATCGGGCCCTGGTTCCCCATACATCTCCTCCTTCAATTCCTTCCGAACTTCTGTAGTTTCCCTTGACCAGGGTGTTGTCCATTTTTTCTACCCGGGTTTTTACGCCATGAGAGTCCACCAGCTCGGTGGGTTTATCGGTGGGGAGTTCCAATTCCCGGCTTACCCGAATGGCAAACATGCCTTCTTTGTTGTCTGTAAATTTCACCTCATCTACAGCGGCTGTAAGTGAGGTGGTGCGATCTATGATTCGCATTCCTTCAGTGGCTTGAAATTGGAATTCCGTCTCTTCCTCCAACAAGGTAGTGTTGTCGGGCGATTTCCACAGGGACTTGGTTTCCAACACAGCCTTTCCCTTTCCTCCTTTGGCTTTCTCTACCGATTGATGATAGATGGTTCCGTATCCTCCTTTTCTTTCCTGGGGGATGGCCTCGGAATTGTTCCAAAAATCAAGGCCGTTTACATCTCCGTAATTGAGCCAAATGCCCACGTGATGGGGGTGATCGGTTCGGTCTCCTTCCTTATTGATCAGCGGATAACTTCTGGTCAACATGTTTCCTTCCGGAGACATAACGGGCCACAAAACGGGCTTCATGATATTGTCCGGGTACATATAGGTGGTGAACAGATCTCCTCCTACCACGATATCTACTTTTTTTTCCGACTCGTTTACCTGTACCTCTACGGATTCTTTTTTGTTACTCTGACCGAAAAGCATCGTGCTGCTACTCATAATTGCGATCAATACTAGCGCCTGCGATTTCATATGATTTTACCTTTAATTTTAGTTTTACGGAAGTAATGCCAAAAAAACCGGGCAGGCCTGATAGCACCGCCGGTTTTTTCTGTCATTATTCAGCTTCATTAGGTGAAAATACCCAAGTAAGAGGGAGGTTAGACAATTTCTGGAACCTCGAAGCCCTCGCGGTAGTTTCGTTTCAACATTTCGTCCGCTTCCGGATCGTTCACAAAAGTCTCAGATTTCGGGTTAAAAGTAAGTACCCGTTCTAGCTTGTAAGCGATGTTGCCCAGGTGGGCCAATCCGGAGGACAGATGTGCCGTTTCTACCGGGCCATTCAGGATGGAAGCGTCGTGCTTGCGGACAGCCTCAATGAAGTTTGCAAAGTGTCCATCGGTACCTCCGGCTCCCCGGTCCATCCCGGAAGCAGACGGTCCTCCATCGGCTCCTGATTTACCAGGCGTGCGGTCTTTGCCCAGGAATGACTGGTACTTGTCGTAACCATCGACCACGATGTAGCCTTTGTCTCCATAGAAGATGTTACCGACCGTGGCACCACCTTCTTCGTTGGTACACCAAGGCCTAACTTCAAATTGGATGATCTTGTTTTCCTCCGGATAGTTGTACACCGAAGTGAGTACCTCGGGAACTTCTTTTGCATCGTCCCACAGGAATTTGCCTCCCATAGAGGTGATTTTAGTAGGAAGTCCCACGTCCAGGCCCCACATACAAAGGTCTGTTTCGTGAATGCCCTGGTTTCCCACATCTCCGTTTCCGTAATCCCAGTGCCAGTGCCAGTTGTAGTGTACCAGGTTGCGGGTAAAGGGACGCTTGGGAGCAGGACCTGTCCACAGGTCGTAATCGATTCCTTCGGGAACCGGAGAGAATCCTTTGTCTCCTATACTGGGTCTCCAGCGGAATACGATGCCGCGGGCCATGTAAACATTACCAATGTACCCGTCCCGAATCAATTGGATGGCTTCCTGAACGGCAGGAGAGCTTCTAAGCTGCACACCGTGCTGCACAATTCGGTCGTACTTGTGGGCGGCCTCTACCATTTTCCTTCCCTCCCAGATATTGTGAGAGCCGGGTTTTTCTACGTAGACGTCTTTGCCAGCCTGGCAGGCCCAGATTGTCGTCAGTGCATGCCAATGGTTGGGCGATGCGATGCTGATCACATCAATGTCCGGATCGTCTATTACCCGGCGCAAATCCTGTTCCAGGGCCACATCTTTTTTATAGGTATCCTTGAATTGTTTCTGTCGTTCCTTAAGCAGGTTCATGTCAGGATCGCAGAGGGTAGTAACCTGTACGTTTTCCTGATTCATTAGACTCTGAATGTGGTTCTTCCCCCTTCCATTCACCCCTAGTACCGCTGCATTGATGCGGTCATTGGCTCCAAACACGTTGGAGGAAAGTATGGTAGGAGCAACAATAGCTGCCGAACTTGCGATTGCTGATTTTTTTAGAAAAGTCCTTCTGGACGAATCGTTTGTCATAATATATGGTGTTTGAGTTTATAACCTTTTTACTTCCCTAAATTAAAAAATTCACCCGACTGCTACTGCCTCCGGGTGAATTTTTTATATGATCGGCATTACTCTCCGATGGCCCGCATGGGGTCTTGGTTCGGAGTGCCGGCTGGCTGAACCACATGAGTTAATGGCTCGATGTTGTTTTCGGCTCCGTTGTATCCGGTTGTTTGATTCAGGGTGGCTTCCACGTTTCCTACAAGGTAGGGCTGGTAGACTGGCCAGAACACGTGGTGCGGATCCATGGTGTATCTGGTGGTATTGTAAGTCGCCCAAGGCACCTCTTCCCGGAAGAAATTGTTTTTCTCCATCATACGATCGTAGTAGAAGCTATTGGCCGAGATGGCCTCTTCGATGTTGTTTCCACTGATGGAGTACGTCTTGCCATTGTAGGCCATCTTTCCGGTTTTTGCCAGGATAATGGAAATTCGTACCAGTTCGTCGTGACGGTACTCTTCGCCAAACAGTTCCCGGTTACGCTCGTCAAGGACGGCACCGATTCCTTCGGTTTGCATATCCGCTACGGTGTACATGTGGATGGCATTGGCACGCTGACGAATGGTATTGATGTCTTCGGCTGCGCCGGCGAGGTTGTCCTGCCAGAAACGTGCTTCGGCACGTACCAGATAGGCCTCTGCAATCCGCATGATGTACATGTCCATCTTACCCCCGTCCTGTCGGTCGGGCCGAGACTCCTGATTGACTGAGTAGAATTTGTACCGAGGATAACCGAACCAGCAGCGAATGGTGTCCTGGCAGGTCAGGTTGCCGTTTTCGTCGTACAAGCGCAGTGGCTGCATGTAGTAGGGACTTCCATCGTCCAGAAGTGAAGGGTTGTCGTACAATACGTCCTCCATTTCAAACCAATTCAGGTCCTTGTGTCGGTAGTCCTGCTCGTCAACCTCGCCTTTGAAGTTCCAGATTTCATACTGGGAATAGTTGGTAGGACGGGCAAATCCCTGACCACGACCCCATTTTTTCATCATGCGTCCCCGTGCATCGGAGGTGGACTGCTGTACATCCGTCCCGATCCGGGTGGTGCCAGGCTCCCAAACGCCCAGGTTGGTACTAACGAAGTTGGGACCCCAGGCGCGAATCCGGGCGGATCTTCCTTGTGTTCCCAAGATGAACGGTTCGTTTACTACCAGCCAGATTCCTTCCGGATTGGAAGTTTTCTGCGCTCCCTGATCCATGTGGAGGTAGTTAACGGCGTCTACCGGTGCAAATCCGGACCTGCCTGGAAGCGGGTTACCGGTATTCGGGTTATTGGTATTCGCTACTTCCACCTCGGTGACACCGGAGGGGATCATGTCGTCGGTGAACAGCTGGGATTCTCCCCCGTTGATCACGTCGTCCATCAGGCGCTCCGCATCGGCAAAGCGCTCGTTTAGCATGTAATACTTAGCCAGTAGAATACGAACCGCATCCTTCGGTGCTTGTCCGATGGGTAATTGGCTCTTTGGCTTCACGTGCTGAACCGCGTATTCCAGGTCGGTGATCATTTGATCCCAAATCCCTTGCATGTGAAATACCTTAAAATCCCTTCGGGCTTCGGATACCACGCTTAACGGAAAGGCTACGTTACCAAAATCCATGGTCAGTTGCATGTAAAAGAAGGCGCGTAGAAAATAGGCCGATCCCAGCAAGTGATTTCTCTCCGCATCGTTTGCTCCATCCGGCCATTCCGGCACGTCGATGTAATCGATTACCGTATTTGCCTTTTTGATGTGGTTGTAGTTATCTGCATAAAAGGAGCGCGCACGACCCGCATCGTTGTTTCGCGAATTCGTAGGAGTGGCGTAGGTACGCAAGTCCACAAAGGCATCTGGCTTATCGGTTGCCGATACCACCGAGGCGTCGCTCATGTTACTATTGAACATCAGTTCACGGGTATCCCCGTTCCATTGCGTCATTACTCCGTGCAGGGCGGCATCCAGTGCGGTTTGCAATCCGGCCGCATCCACGAAGGTGTTTTCGGGACTAAGGAAAGACAAGGGTTGTTCTTCCAAAAAATCCTCCTGACACGATACGGAGCCTAGGAGAAGTAGTGAAAGGCCTATTCCTTTGAATATTTTTAAATTCTTCATTGTTAAATCGTTTCTGGTTTATAGTTAATTTCCTCCACGTCTCGCTTAGAACGTGAAATCTAAACTAAAGGAATACGTGCGAGGCATTTCCCGAGCGGATTCGGGATCACCCAAACTGCGGTGCCAAGGGGTGAAGACAGCCGCATTCTCGATGTTAAGCGCCAGTCGTAGTCGTGTTCCGTTGATTTTTTCCAGTAAAACTGGAGGGACGTTGTATCCTACCGATACGTTTTGCAAACGTACATAGTCTCTGTTTAACCATACATTTCCGCCTCCCAGGTTGATGGAGTTGATTCGGGCGAAATTGTTTTCACCGTTAAGTGGCGTCCAGTAAGGAATGGTGTACCAGTTTTTGTTTTTGATGTATTGCTGGGAATTGTTAAACGGCTCTTGTGTACCGCCTTTCCAGCCGAATTTACCGAGAAATACCAGCCCCAGGTCGAAATTCTTCCATTCGAAATCGTTTCGGAAAGTGATGTACCAGGGGTTTTTGGTTAAGCCCAGAAATACGCGGTCATCGATATCGATGTCTCCGTCGTTGTCCTGATCGACAAAACGGAAGTCACCGGGGAACAATCCGTACTCAGCGGCTTCATCGGCTTCGTCCATTTGGTAGACACCGTCTAGATCCCAATCCCAGATAATGTCTTTGTTTTCCCCAATAAACCAACCGTTTTGCAGATCATCGGGCTCCCGCATGACGGTGTTGCCCTGTGCATCGGTCATGGGGATCGGCGCATTACCCAAGGTAGTAATTTCGTTGATCGCGTAGGTAACGTTAAAATTACTGGTCCAGGTAAAATCGCTTCGTGTCACGTTGATGGAACGGATTCCCAGATCAAATCCACGGTTCCGCAAGTTTCCTACGTTGGTTTTTACTGAACCGAAACCGGTCAGTTCGGGTAATTTTTGATCCAGCAACAAATCCCTGGTCTCGGATTGGTAAACATCCAAGGAACCGCTCACCCGGTCATTGAAAAACCCGTAGTCAATACCTATGTTAAAGGATGCGTTTCGTTCCCAAGACAAAAACGGATTGGCAATACGCGTAATCTCGGTACGCGGTGCTGCAAAATACCCACCATCGTAATTCAGGTATAGGTTGCTATTCAATCGTGCGTAGGCATTGTAGTCTTCCAGTCCACTACTGTTCCCGTTCACACCGTAGCTCGCCCGTACCTTAAGATAACTTAGAATACCACTGTTTTGCATGAAGTCCTCGTTGGAAATCGTCCAGGCAGCGGATAGGGATGGGAAATTACCCAGCAGGTTGTTAACCCCAAATCGGGAAAAACCATCCCTTCTGATGGAAGCAGAGAAATTATATCGATCCCCGTAGGCATACGTCACACGACCCATCAGGCCGGTTCGTGAATTAACCTCATCGTAAGAGGACATGGTTGGGTTCAGACCCAATTGCATCGCATGGAACCCAAGGCTCGCGGTGGGCGAGAAGTTGTTGGTCATGGCACGCGTTTCCCAGCTTTGGTTTCTTTCGGTATTGTACAAGCCGGTAAAGCCCAGGCGGTGTTCGCCGAATTGCTTGTTCCAGTTCAGGATGGTATTGGACTGCCAGCGGAAAGACTCGTTGTACCTTCTTTCGGCTGCATCCACTGCACGTTGCGGGTTTCCTGCCTCGTCCAGATCGAAGCGTTTGCGAACGGAAAAACGCGGCGTGTAATCCTGACGGAGGCTAAATCCGAAAGGAAGCTCCAATTGTGCATAAAGCGTGGGGTTGATCATAATTTGGTTATGCAGTCGGGTGTTCCAGGAGGGACCCTGGTAAGGATTGGAGATATTCGATCCGGCAGCCTGGTCGTTTAGGTTTTCCCGTGTTCGGGGAGCCCCATTCGCCCAGGGCTGATCGTAGACGGAATACACCCGGTATCCTCCGTTACCGATGAACTCCTGTCCTTCGTCGATAAAGGTGAATTGTGTGTTGGTACCCACACTCAAACGTTCGCCCAGGTTGACATCCAGATTCAGGCGAGAAGTAATTGCCTGAAAGGATTCACCCAATCGTACGGACTCCCGATCGCTGTAACCCAGCGAAAAGTAGTAGGCCACCCGGTCGGTTCTACCCGAAACACCCAGGTCGTAATCCTGTCGCACACCGGTGTGGAACAAGAAATCCTGCCAATCGTAGGTAACTCCGTTTCTGTAATTTTCTACCTCGTTGTCCCAAAAACCGAAGTTATTGATTCGGGTCATTCGGATCACTTCCGGATCGGTCTCTCCCGGGATCCCATTCGCCGCCAACCAGTCGTCCTGATACTGCGGATCAATGTCGTTAAAATCCCGGAAACGAGTCCAGGGTTCAGTGATGGTATTGGTAATCGTTTCGTTCATGTCCGTCAACCAATCCAATACCGCCTCGCCCTGATAGGTTTGTTGCCTTCTGGCTCCTGTGACCAAGCCAACGCGGGAACTGAAGGTGATTTGAGGTTTGCCATACTGGCCTTTTTTGGTGGTGAAAATAACCACCCCGTTTGTAGCCTGTGATCCGTATACGGCTGCCGCACTGGCATCTTTCAATACGTCCACGCTTTCGATGGTGTTTGGGTTGATCTCTGCCAGGTCTCCCTGGAAGATGACCCCATCCAATACGATCAGCGGCCTGTTGGCAGCACGTTCGTCACCCGCATCGGCTTTCATGGAATTGTCACCCCGAACCTCAAAATCCGGTACGTTCCGGGCGTTGGTGGCATATCCCACACTCAGACCGGGTACGGTGGTTCTCAGAATCTCGGAAACACTGGTGGGTTTGTACTTCATCACCTCCTCCGCCTGTACGTTCACCACGGCGCCGGTCAGGTCTTTCTTCTGTTGCGTACCGTAACCAATTACGACCACTTCGTCTAGCGCCTGAGCACTTTCAGAAAGGGTCACGTCGATGGTAGATTGATTGTTTACCTGAATGGTTTGGCTCTCGAACCCGATGAACGAGAATACCAGGGAGGATCCTTCCGGCACGGTGATGCTGTACTTTCCGTCGATATCGGTGGCGGTACCGATGGAAGTGCCAGGCACGGACACGGTAGCTCCGGGAATAGGCTCTCCGTTTGAGTCCGTTACGGTACCCGAGACGGTCACGTCAAAGGGAGCGGTGCGTATGGACTCCAGATTTTCATTGGATGCCATAAGCGGCACCTTCTCTATGTTCGTTAGATCCCTGCTGGGCCCGTTTGGGGACGCAATTAGCCCCCCATTAAACAGGGCGAACAGGATTGCCGCTAAGGATGATTTGGATACCAGCCCACGGCAATTTGGTAAATTTTTTTTCATAATAAATTTTGAGTTTAATTGAATTGGAAATGTAATTTTCTAAGTGAATTACCAACTTATTCGCGTGTTTCATAGGCAAATTAATCTTCTTTTTCCGTAATTATCATGAAGTACATCCAGAGGAGAATGGAGCTTCGAAGGGGATGCAACCCAATGTCGAACGACCATTCCTAGAACTATGGAATCGATTGCACAGCAGAGATAAAAAAACCTGCATCGATTTACCATTCAAATACATTTTTATCCGTTGTTACGTGTTAAGCGCCTAATTATAGAGAAAAAAGATTGACCGTGAAAATTATTTCAAAAAAAGTTGAGACTTTCCACGCTTTTTTTTCCCACTTGAAATTTGTATTAGTTTTAGTTTAAAAAAACCGAATTTTCTATGGCACTATACGTTGGGTTGAAAACTAATAATACACATAGTATATTTTTTCTCCTTCAGTGATCTCTTTTCCTACAACTTGCTGCGAAAATCCATCTGGAATGCTGCTTGGTTTTGACTATTCGGGTCTCCGTACTCGTCTACCCTTAGCCGGCATGTTGGCTTCATTTCTGTCCTCAGGCGAGCGTCTGCCAGGGCTGGTTGCATCCATCGTGCTACCCTCCGTGGCCTCAAATCCCGGTGGGTTGCCAGGTATATTTTTGTTCCAACATCGGAACGCCAAAATTGGTCGATTTTCTTTCTTCGGTTTTTCGAAATCCCGCTTTCAGATAGAGGCTGGCGGCTGTGGTAAGGTTGGCGCTGGTCCATAAATAGGCCTGGGAATAGCCACCGATCCGGATACGATCCATGCAGAGCAGGAAGAGCCGTTTTCCCAGGCCTTTTCCCCGGTAGTCCGGACTTGTGATAAAATACCGCAATTGTGCGGTTTGGGCATCACGGTGAACCAACGCGATGCATCCTTTGACTTCATTACCGGCTTTTGCAATCCAGATCCTATCGGTATTTTCCTGGAATTGGCACACAAATTCGGCGAAGGTCCGGGCAACGTATTTTTCGAAGCCCAATCCAAATCCAAACTCCTCGTAGTAGTGCTTCCCATGCAGGGCAATGATTTCCCCAATGTCTCCGGGTTCAAAATGAGTGATCAGGCGAAGGGATTCATCCGATAGGGAACGTTGCGAATTCATGCAGTTGCAGTGATTAAGAGGCCCGTGGTCTTCGGTTGGCGTATCGGTTCAAATTTATCACTACCCAGCCGGAAAATCAAAGAAAATCCCGAATCAACGAATGGAACCTTGCATCGCAAACCATGCGAGGGGGTATTCTGCGGGATTTTTTGTTTCTGCCGCGAATAACCTGTAACTTGTTCGGTTCAATGCACCCGATCTTAGGGCGGGGAGCTATCTCGTTTTTTAAACCAAATAAACCCGTACATAAAAAAATGGATCAATTAACCGTTAATTTTCAGGAAGCCCAGGAGGCATTTTTGCTATTGAAGTCGATGGACAACCACCAGCTCGCTGGTTTTTTAGAGGAGATGGCCCGGCAAATTGATGGGATTCGCGAGGAACTCGTACCGACGGCTGCCCGGGAATCACATTTGCCTGAGGGAAGAATCACGGGAGAACTTGGCCGAACCTTGGGTCAAATCCGGCTTTTTTCTCAGGAAGTGTCCGAGGGAAGTTGGGTAGAGGCCACGATTGACCGGGCGGATCCGGAACGAAAGCCGGTGCCCAAGCCAGACCTACGACGCATGTTGCGGCCTTTGGGTCCTGTTGTGGTATTTGGCGCCAGCAATTTTCCGCTGGCTTTTTCTACGGCGGGTGGAGACACCGTCTCTGCCCTGGCGGCAGGTTGTCCGGTACTATATAAGGCGCACCCAGCGCATCCGGAAACCTCACGGATGGTGGCCGAGGCCATAAAAAACGCGGTCCGGCTAAGCGGCTTACCGAAAGGCACCTTCCAACACATAGAGGGGGGAATAGAAACGGGCCAATTAATGGCTACCCACCCCCTGGCAAAGGCCGTGGCATTCACCGGATCCTTCCGTGGAGGAAAGGCACTGTTCGATGCCTGCAATGCCCGGGAACAACCCATTCCTGTTTTTGCGGAAATGGGAAGTGTCAATCCGATTTTTGTGTTTGAAAAATTCCTTACCGAGCAGGTGGAGGTGGGAGCAGCTGCCTATGCGGGCTCGCTCACCCTGGGAGTGGGGCAGTTTTGTACCAACCCAGGCCTGATTTTCGTTCCCAAATCAAAAGAGCAGGCCTTTTCTGAGGCTGTCGTAAGCCAGTTGAAGCAGACGGAAGGTGCACCCATGCTTCACGAGGGTATTTGCCACAATTATTATCAGGCGCTGGAGACCTTGTCTCATGCAGGGGAAATCGAGTGGCTCCTGGCATCGAAACCGGGGGAATTATTAACGGGGAATGCGGCCCTGGCCAAAGTATCCGCCTCAGATTGGCTGAAAGAAGATGCTTTCCAGGAGGAGGTATTTGGCCCTTTTGGGATCATGGTAGTCTACGAGACCGAGGCCGATCTCATCGCCCTGGCTCAAAAACTGAAAGGACAGCTTACCTGTTCCGTTTGGGGCATGCCGGAGGAATTGGACCGGAGCGGTGCCTTTCTGAATCTTCTGGAAGAAAAATGTGGCCGGCTATTGTTTAAAGGGGTGCCTACGGGCGTAGAAGTCGGGTATGCCATGCAGCACGGAGGCCCCTTTCCATCCACCACGGATAGCAGGAGTACCTCGGTAGGTGTGTATGCCATTAAGCGATTTGCCAGACCGATAGCCTATCAGGACATGCCGGAATCCCTGTTGCCAAAGGCCTTGCAGGAGAAGAACCCCCTGGGAATTCTTCGGAGAGTGGATGGAGAATGGGTATCCGGATAAGTCAGCTGCCAGGGCGCTGGTCCTGCCCCACTCCTGCCTGATATCGGGGAGCGGTACGCGGAAGGTTGTTCGTCACCATCGATTTCTTCGGGCCATTAACCACGGGGATGCCTCTTATTCGTGCTTACAGGAGCGCCAGGTCCTTGACGACACCTTTGCCGTATCGGCTTTCGATCAACTGGAGGATTTTTGATTTGTTGAGCATCATTTCTTTCTTCAGGGGTCCGGAACTTATTTTGGCGTACAGTACTTTTTGCCGGATAGAAAGATGCTGGGTTCGGGAGGCTATCGTTTTGCCCATGAGTTGTTCCCATTCCTGGATAACGGTCTTTTCCGAAAAGGTATCCTTAAGGCGGTAGGCCTCCAACAATTCTTCGAACACCTCCTTTAATGGAGCGGTATGATTGTTTCGTTGGTTGTCTGAAGGATATTTTTTCATGGGGTAAAGATACGTGGAAACCCTCATAAAAATAACTTCGATGCCAGGTAATCTGCCAGTAATTTTCCGGACTCCGTCAGCGTGATCCGGTCCTTGTGTACGTGGATTTTCCCCTGGGATTCAAAGTCTTCCAGCATTGTTTTTCGCTCGGCGAGCAGGTCCCACTGGAATTTTGCTTTTAGATAGTCCGGACGCAGCCCCCAAATGGTACGTAAAGAGGTCAGCAGGTACTCGTTGATGTGGTCTTCCCGTGATAGCTTTGTTTCCGAAAAGGCGAGCCGGCCGGCTTGCAGGTGCTGCAGGTAACGGGCGTTATCGGCTACATTGTGTCCCCTATTCGTTCCGTCAAACGAGTGGGCGGCAGGTCCTACACCCAGGTAAGGTACGCCTTTCCAGTAGTTGCTATTGTGCAGGGAGAAGGCATCTTTTTTTGCAAAATTGGAAATCTCATAGGCCACATAGCCTGCCGAAGAAAGCGTCTGCTGAAGGATTTCAAACTGTTCGGCCTGAAAGTTCTCAGAGGCTGCCTTAAATTTTCCTTTTTTTTCCCAAACCCCGAGAGCGGTCTTGGGTTCGATTGTCAGGCAATACGCACTAATATGTTCAGGCGCTTGATGGAGAGCTTGGGTCAGGTCCTGCTGCCAGATCCCATGATCGGGCTGGGGAAAGCAGTAAATCAAGTCTATTGAAAGGCTTTTGAATCCGGCTCTTCTGGCTTTTTGAAGCGAGGCAAGCGATTCGTCAGCGCTGTGCGAACGATTGTAGAAGCGCAGCACCTCTTCGTTGAAACTTTGAATCCCAATACTTAATCGGTCGATACCGATGGTCAGGTAGGCCTCCAGTTTTGTCTCGTCCAGATCATCGGGGTTGGCTTCCAAGGTCACTTCCCGAAATGCACAGGCGTAATTTTCTTGCACCGTTTGCCAGATCTTTTCGATGGCTGTGGGAGACAGAATAGATGGAGTACCCCCGCCGAAATAGAGGGTTTCGATGGGGCTGCCTGCAGGTAAATACGATTTTCTGAGTACCAGTTCCCGGCAGATTGCATCTACCATTTCTGTGGTTTTTTTCAGGTTGGTGCTGAAATGGAAGTCACAATAACGGCAGGCTTGCAGGCAATAGGGAATGTGAACGTAAATACCAGCCATTGGCTCTATGTGGTTTGAAATTGGATTTGTAATGTCCAGTGAGGGAGGGCCCGGGATGCGACCGTTTGGATCCCTTTTCCCCAAAATGGGCATACAAAGCTAAAGATTCTTGCGATCAGGTTTTAGTTTTTGTGGATAATTGGCTTATTTTTGGATAAAAATCGACATGCAATCCCTCTTACGATGAAAATGAATTCTCCCAAAATAGCTCTTTGGTCGACGGTATGCTTCTTGCTTGCGTCTCTGCATTCCCTCGCCCAGGTGGACATTAAAAAAAATTTGGTACCCAAAGACGCCCAGGTAACAAAGGTTGGGGAAGGATATGCTTTTACCGAAGGTCCGGCGGTGGATCGCGAAGGCAACGTGTTCTTCACCGATCAGCCGAACAACAAGATTTACAAATGGAAATTTTCAACGGGGGAAATTTCGGTTTTTTCGGAAAACTCGGGCAGGTCCAATGGCCTTTATTTCAACCTGCAGGGTGACCTGATCGCCTGTGCGGATGCGGAAAACGAGCTGTGGTCGTTTGACAAGGAGGGCAATCACGAGGTGCTTCTCGAGAGTTTTAAAGGTAAAAAACTGAACGGACCGAACGACCTGTGGATCAATCCCAGGGGAGGAATTTACCTGACGGACCCCTTGTATGCCAGGAAGTATTGGGACAGGGATCCTGAAATGCAGCAAGACGGGCAACATTTGTATTACCTAAGCGCAGACGGGCTGCAGTTTTTCCGCGTGGATGAAAACCTGGTGAAGCCCAACGGCCTGGTGGGAACCCCGGATGGAAAGAAACTTTACGTAGCCGATATCGGAGATAACAAAACCTATGTGTACGATATTGAGGAGGATGGATACCTCACCAACCGCAGATTGTTTGTGGAAATGGGTTCGGATGGAATGACCATTGACCATCGAGGCAATGTTTATTTGACGGGAAAACGAGTGACCATTTTTAATAGTAGGGGAGATCAGATTGGGCATATCCCGATTGATGCAAATTGGACGGCAAATGTATGTTTTGGTGCGGGCGACAGAAAGACACTATTTATAACGGCTATGGATGCGGTCTACACCTTTCCGATGAAGGTAAGGGGTGTTTGGTAAGTATCCTTCGGCCTTTGGTTACCGGGTGGGTGCTGTTGTTTGGACTTGCCGGTAGTGCCGAGGCACAAACGAACAGCTATCGGCTCACTGTATTCATTTCAGCAGAGGATGCTGACCCCGGGCGGGACGTACACGACCTGCCAGACAGCCTGGCAGTCTACGATCTTTCACGGAAACTACTCGATTCCTTGTATTGGGAGGGTTATCTGGATGCGAAGGATTCCCTGCGATTTTTTGGAGATAGAAACGCCCACCTTTACCTGGATGCCCGGGAGCAGTATACCTGGTTGGTTCTCAGCAGGGGTAATTTGGAGCACTGGATGCTACCTTCTGCTAGTCAAGTCGGGTTTCCGATTCAGGACAAGCCGTTTCGCTTTCGCGAGTTGCGCTCCCTCATCGAAAAAATACTAAGCCAGGGACAAAACAACGGGTATCCCTTCATGGAGGTATCCCTGGACAGCGTTCGAATCAGGCAGGATCGTCGGGTGGCAGCCGGCTTGCGGGTAGAAAAAGGCCCCTGGATTTCGTTTGATACCCTACAGATTACCGGAAATTCCCGGACACAATCACTTTTCCTGGGGAGAAAGCTGCGAATGGTTCCGGGCGAACCCTTCTCCCAAAAGCGGGTTGATCAGGCATTGGAAGGGCTCCGAAATATTCCCTACCTTCGGTTAGAAGGGAACCCCGAAATTTCCTTCCAAAATGAGGAAGCGACCGTTTATTTACCCGTAAACGACCGGAAAATCAATCGCCTTGACGGCATTATTGGCTTGCTGCCAAACGAGATCGAGGCCAACAAATGGCTGGTAACCGGACAGTTTGACCTGCACCTGGCTAATGTATCCGGAAGGGGTAGGGATTATTCGTTGAATTGGCAGCGGCTCAGCCAGTATTCCCAAAACCTGCGAGTGGCAGCCAGGGAGCCCTTTCTATTTGGTTCTCAGTTGGACCTAGGCTTGTCCTTTGCCTTTCTGAAAGAGGATACCACGTTCTTAAACCGGGAGTTTGAGTTGCATGTCGGGTATCAGGTAGCAGCGAATACCTACCTCAGGTTTTTTGGCAAGCGGCAAGCCGGAGATTTGCTGGATGTAAGCAGGTATTCCGATGCCAGCGCACTGCCCGAGGTCGCCGATTACCGATATACCAATTACGGGGCAACCCTGGAATTTAGCGATGTGGACGATATCTTAATGCCGAGAAGCGGTTGGCAGGGATTCCTTCGGCTGGGGATAGGGAATAAGCGGTTGGTAGAAAATACCGGCCTGCCACCGGAACTGTATGAAGAGGCCTGGCAAAACACCCTTCAGTACTACCTGCAAGGTAATCTTCAGCGGTATTTCCGATGGAATCAATCTCTAAGCACCAAATTTTCCCTGGACGCGGGAGACATGTACAACAAGAACCTGTTTCTCAACGATTTATTTCGACTGGGTGGGTTGAAGAGCATTCGGGGATTCAATGAGAATTTCTTTTACGCCAGTAGGTACGCTTACCTGACTGTGGAACCGAGGTACTATATCGGTAATGAGTCCTATTTTCTGTTGTTTTCGGATGTCGGTATGCTGGAAAACCGCGTATCGGGACAGAAAAGGCAATGGCCGCTTGCCCTTGGTGGTGGATTAAGTTTGGAAACCAGCGGGGGGATCTTTACATTCGTTTACGCGCTGGGTCAGGCTGCCGATCAGCCGATGACGGTAGCCTATTCGCGGGTTCATTTTGGGTTTACCAGTCGTTTTTAATGAAAACAGGCAATCAGATTTTTATGGGATTCCTGGGCTTTTGGCTTGGGGTGTTGATGACTACGGCTGGTACCGCGCAGGTGCTGATTAATTACGATCCTGAGATGCAACAGGAGTATACGGGGCCGGGTGGAAATCGATCTGTATTCGTCCGGGTAGATGCGGAGCAATTTCCAGCAGCATCCTGGCGTATCCTCGTAGCTAAAAACGCCGGCTTGTTTTTTGGGGATGTTTTATGGATGCTCCCGGAAACGGATACCCTCCTGTATTTAACCAACGAGATTCTGCGTTCCCACGCCAGTCCGGGCGGTGGGGTAAACCTAACGGTACGGGGAAAAGGGATTGACCGAACCGATGTGTCCGTAAAAAAGGGGTTTTTCCCATTGGATTCGCCTGAAACGGTGCCGTTGGTCGGGCCCATGAGTAAACGGGAAATCGATAATGTAAAGGATTTCTTTTTTATTGCGGTGTTTGTGCTGTTGTTTTTCATTGCACTTTTTCGGCTGCTATTTCCGACCATCTTCGGGGTGTTCTGGAACCCTGCTGGCATTTTCTCTTTCGAGGACTTGTGGGAGTCCGTTGGGTTTTCAAAGATCTATTCTGCGGAGCTTTTGTTTTATTTGATTGTTGTCAATCTGGGGGTGGGCTTGATGGTACTGTTGGGGATCCACATTTTCGAGGTAGAGATGCTGGGCATTGCCTTCGAAAAAGAGCTGGAAACGATGGTCTTGCTTTGGTTGATTATCAGTGGGGTGGGCACCTTGCTTACTTTTTTTAAGTTCATGTGGCTGGGAATGAATACGTTTATTTTCGACCTGCAGCGGGTGGCCCTTCCTCATTTTTTTTATCTGCTGAAGGTAAGTGGGTTTTGGTTGTTGGTTGTCTTGGGTATAACTGTTGTTTTGTATTCGAACCAGTTGATCCCGGGAGGTCTGTATTTACAGACCTTATATTATTCGTTCTTTGGACTTTATACCGCAGGCATTATTGGTCTGTCAATCTGGTTGTACAAAAAAAAGGATTTTAATAATTATCATTTATTTTCTTACCTTTGCACCTCTGAATTGATCCCCTTTTTGGTGATTTGTAAATTGCTCCTAGGGTAAAGGAAAAAAAAGTAAAATGACGCAATCAACAAAAGACAGATTAAACCGGGTAAGAAGCATTTTGGTTTCCCAGCCAAAACCGTCTGATGAACGATCGCCCTATTTTCAGTTGGCTGAAAAATACAAGATCAAAATCGACTTCAGGCCGTTCATTCAGGTGGAACCGGTATCCATCAAGGATTTCAGAAAACAAAAGATTGAGATCTTAAAGCATACTGCCGTAATTTTTACCAGCAGAAACGCCATCGATCATTTTTTTGGCATTTGTCAGGAACTAAAAATCGAAATGCCTGCGGATATGAAGTATTTTTGTATTTCGGAACAAACGGCGCATTATCTCCAAAAATACATCGTTATCCGAAAGCGAAAGTTATTTGTCGGAAACCGCACGGCTGCTGACTTATTCGACTATTTCAAAAAGCACAAATCAGAAAAATACCTTTTCCCCTGTTCGGACATCCGAAAGGACGACATCCCTGACTTTTTAAGCAAAAACGGCATTGACTTTACCGAGGCCATCATCTACCATACAGTAGCGGCCGATTTATCGGATTTGAAGGACATTAAATACGATATTTTGGCATTCTATAGTCCTTCGGGCATTAAGTCACTGTTTCAGAATTTTCCGGATTTCGAGCAAGGCAAGACCCGGATTGCTGCGTTTGGACCGACCACAGCGCAGGCAGTTAAAGAGATGGACCTGATTCTCGACATTGAAGCGCCACTCCCAAATGCTCCGAGCATGACCGGTGCTCTGGAACTTTACATAAAAAAAGCGAATAAAATCTGATTTCTTTTAATCTTTTTTCAGGTAAAGTCAGTTTAAATGTGTAGAATAGGTTTCCAATTGCAAAATGTCCCTTACACATGACCACAAAAAACTACCTGACATTCTGTGTTTGTTTTTTCGCTGCATTTCTGAGCTTTCAGCCATACGCCGTGGGGCAGCAGGATGCACAGTTTACACAGTATATGTACAATGGTATGTTTTACAATCCTGCATTCGCAGGCAAGGAAGCCGGATACCGCATTTCTGCCCTCCACCGCACCCAATGGCTGGATTACAGTACGAGTACCGGGGCGGGTGGGGCGCCTACCACGCAGTTGCTGTCTGCTTCCGGCCGCTTTAAAAAAATTCCGATCGGGTTCGGATTGGTTGCGCTGAACGATGCCATTGGTCCATTTACCAATCAGGAAGTCAACCTTTCTCTTGCCTACCACCTGACCTTGGGTCGGGGAGTCCTGAGCGTGGGTGCTTCGGGCGGTTTTTTTTCCAGTACGATTCGATACGATGAGTTTTTTCCGGTAAATCCGGACCCGACCGTCCCCTCGGCGGGGGATGAAAATCAGGGCAACCCCAATTTGACAGTGGGATTGATGTACGACCGGGGGAATTATTACCTGGGCTTAAGCAGCAGGAACCTAAACGAGCCGGGTTTTGATTTTGGGGACGGAAATCTGGTAAACCGACTGGAAAACCACCATTACTTGTTGGCGGGGTACCGGATAAACACTTTTACCCAATTTTCAGTTGAACCTAGTATATTGCTAAAATCGGTATCGCTGAATAATTTTTCGTACGACGTCAGCGTTATAGGCACGTACAACAAAAAAATAAGTTTGGGATTGGCTTACAGAGGTGAAGAGTCTGCTTCCGTGTTGTTGGGATACAGTCTGTTAAGAGATAATTCCCTCAGGTTGGGTTACGCATTCGATTTGGTCGTTGGTGGTCTGGAAGCAAAGTCCCCCACCTCGCACGAGTTTATGTTAACCTATAATTTACCTCAGGTTTCGAAACAAATTGACAGAATGATTCAACGGACCCCGAGATTTCGGTTCGACTAGTGAAAACATAATTGAAAAAATCCTTGTGTTTTTCTGATAAAATCTGTTAAATTTCGAATTGGTTAGTTGTTTAAATGGTTGAAAATGAATGTAGTTAATTTAATGTCATTTATGCTTAAAAAAATGAATCAGCGCTTTTTCACCCTGATTTCGGGCCTGGTAATAATGACATTACTCCAGGGTTGCGGACTTTTTGGAAACAAAGGGACAGCGAGTGAAAAACTCAACCGGCGAGGTGAGGTGACCGGCGTTCCGAAGCGTTCCGGCTGGCAGCAGGCACTGCCTTTTGAAATGGCTCCTGTAAAGGCTGGAACTTTTTGGATGGGTCAATCGGACGAAGACATTGCCTTAAGTCTGTCCTCGATGAACAAACAAGTCACCATATCCGAATTTTTTATGGATAAGTACGAGGTTTCCAACAACAAGTACCGGCAGTTTTTGGATGCGGTGCGCATGGGTGACCTGGCACTTGGAACCCCTACCACCCAAGCTGATCCACCTCAGTTTGTGTTAGAGGAACTGCTTCCTGACACTACGGTGTGGTCCACCAGTTTTACCCATCATTACGGTGACCCGTTAATGGAGTATTATTTCGACCATCCAGCCTTTGACGACTATCCGGTGGTGGGCATTAGCTGGGATCAGGCGAAGCAATATTGCGAGTGGAAATCCTATCACATGAACGCCAACGACGAGTCTGAATTCGACATGCCCAAATTTCGATTGCCATTCGAAGCGGAATGGGAATATGCAGCGAAGGGAGGCAAAGAAATTGCCAAGTACCCCTGGGGAGGCCCCTACCTTAAAAACAGAAGGGGTTGTCTGATGGCCAATTTCAAGCCAGGTAGGGGCAATTATATTGACGATGGCTTTGCTTACACGGCACCTGTCGATGCCTTTGCGCCAAACGGCTACGGTTTATACAACATGGCGGGCAACGTTTCCGAATGGGTTGAGGATGCCTACAATCCGGCTGCCAATGCGCTAATCTGGGACATGAATCCGACGTTTAAGGATTCCACGGAGACCCGAAAAGTAGTACGAGGAGGTTCCTGGAAAGACGTAGCCCATTTTTTGGAAACGAGTGCCAGAAATTATGAATACCAATACGTGCAAACCGCGCACATTGGATTCCGTACGGCCATGACTTATATTGGTCGCTCAGGTACGATGGACGTGAAATCAAATAAACGAAGCAGACGATAACATTAGCTCATTCACCTATACCAGAAACATTTCCTTACTTAACGTTTTTTAAAAATTATGTCAACAGAAAAAAACACCTTCGCTTATAAGTTTTACGGTTCGGTCATGCCTAAGATTTATGGTATTGGCGCTGCAGTAGTAATTTTGGGAGCCATGTTTAAGATTTTGGATTGGCCGTTTGCCTCTCTCATGATTGGGGTAGGTCTTACTACTGAGGCATTGATTTTCTTTTTATCTGCTTTCGAACCGAAAAGCGAAGAACTGGACTGGACCAAAGTATATCCGGAACTCGGTGGAAAAAAAGGGAGTCCGAAGTCCACAGGTGCAGCTTCGGATCAAACGTCTCAGAAAATGGACGAACTATTGGAGAAGGCAAAAATCGGCCCGGAATTGCTGGAAAGTCTGGGAAAAGGCATGCAGAATCTTGCCAGTACCACGGAAAAATTGGGTTCACTTACCGATGCCACGGTAGCAACGAACGAATATGCTGAGAACGTAAAAAAGGCTTCCAATTCGCTGGTTGAAATCAATAGTTCTTACAGCAAAACGGCTTCCGCTTTGGCGGAAATGTCCTCCGCATCGGAAGATGCCAAAGCTTACCGAGACCAGATTCTTAACGTAACCCGAAGCCTTTCGGCATTGAATAACGTTTACGAAGAGGAATTGAAAGATTCCAACATGCACGCCAAAACGATCAGTAAGTTTTATTCAAACGTCACAGCCGCCATGGAAGGCATTGCCGAAGCAGGCAAGGAAACCGAAACTTTTAAAACCGAACTGGCGAAATTAAACCAGAATGTCAACTCCCTGAACAAGGTGTATGGTGGCATGCTTTCAGCAATGAAAGGATGATTTCGTTGAATGAGCAGTTCTTACTTATTTTAATCTAGAAAACATAAAATAGCTTATGGCGGGTGGTAAAGAAACACCAAGGCAGAAGATGATCGGGATGATGTACCTGGTTTTGACTGCTTTATTGGCACTACAGGTAAGTAACCAGATCCTTCAGAAGTTTATTCTGATCAATGACGGTTTGGAGCGAACGTCGACGAACTTCATTCAGAAAAACCAGTTTTCTGTGAATATCATCTCCTCTACCGTCGAACAGCAGGGCAACAATCCGGTGGATGTTCCCAAAGTGGAAGTGGCCCGGCAAATCCGAGAGAAAAGTTCGACACTATATCAGTACCTGGAGGATGCTAAGGCACGGTTGATCGATGAAGCAAATGCGATTGACGATGAGGGCAATTTTAAAACATCTGCCCTGAAAAACGTAGACATCCCCGGGAATATTTTTAACAACAATCGTCTCGGGTACGAGATGCAGGAAAAGCTCAACGAATATCCGGCAGAATTAACTCAAATGCTAGCGGAGTTGAATATCCCCGTCTCTTTTGAAAAAATTGCCAAGGATGCCAATGAGATCGATTTGTTTAAAAACGACGTTGACGTCAGGTTCAAAGACTACGTCAATTTGAACTACGTGAAGTCCCCCATAGGGGCGGTTCTGGCGATTATCAGTCAGCACCAGAACGAGGTGCTCAACATTGAGAGTGAGGCATTGAATGCGATCACGAATTCCTTGGGATCGTTTATTTTTGAAGCAGATAACTTGAAAGCGAGGGTTGCGGCAAATTCTAACGTGGTGGCGGCAGGTACTACGTTTGAAGCAGAGATGTTTCTGGCATCCTCTTCCTCGTCTACTGAATTAAAAATGACCGCGGATGGCCGGGAAATACCGGTGGAATCTGGTTTTGGTAAAATAGCATTTCCGGTAGCTCCTGCATCCAGCTACGATGACCGGGGGCTTGCCCCCCGAACCTTAAGGGGCGAAATAGTGGTGCCCATCGGAGGGCAGGACAGTGTATTTACTATCGATTACGAATACTTTGTGGCCCAACCGGTCATCAAGGTTAGTTCGGAAGTTGTGAACCAGTTGTATGCGGAATGTGCCAATGACCTGGTGATAGAAGTTCCCGCGCTTGGAAACTCCTATGCGCCGGAATTTTCGGTTGCCGGAGGGCAGGCGATAAAAGGTTCCAGGCCTTCCGATGTAACGGTAATTCCTGCGGCTTCGGGCACTGTAAACATCACGGTATCCAGTGGAGGAAACCGCATTGGTACCGTAGACTACGAAATCAAACCGGTACCGGCACCTACGATCCGTCCGTTTAATGGTGACACCCAAATTGATTTGCAAAATCCCACGCCAGCCAATGGTCTCACCAATCTTCAGATTAGGGCCATACCGGAACCTACGTTTGGAAGAACCATGCCCCGAGATGCCAATTTTGAGGTAACCGCCGGTGAGGTTCGTTTGGTAAGAAACGATGTGCCCAGAGAAAGTGTGAACATCACCGGACAAAACGTGGCGGTACGGAATCTCTTAGCGCAAGCACAGGGAGGCGACCGCCTGGTAATCATCGCTCGGGAAGTGACCCGAACAAACTTTAGGGGAAATAAAATCAGAAGTACCGTTAACGAAGTCTATTCTATTCAGATCAGGTAATAAGTCGTCGTTTGGAGCGTTTTAGAATTAAAGAAAGAGAAATCATGATTGTACCGATAAAAGCATCCGTCAATTTTTGGCTGTTTTGCCTGGCGCTGACCTTACTGGCACTGCCCGCGGTGTCGCAAAACACCAATACCCAAAATCCAAACATGGATCCGGGCGATACCGAGTTTGAGATGGATACCGTCTTCTCTGTACTTCCCATACGGGAGGACGATAAAATGTATCAAATAGGCGTTTGGCGACGAATTGATCTGCGTGAGAAGTTTAACCTGCCCCTCTACGGGACCGGAGGACTCAAATCGGACGGCATCATGATGAACATTTACAATGCCATCGTGAACGAAAATGCCTTTGAGATCTTTGCAGACGAAGAATTTACACAACCACTGTCCATCAGTGAATTCCAGACCAACTTCCTTACGGCTGAAAATGGAGACAGTACGTTTGTCAAGGACATTTATTACCTGGATTTCCGGGAAGATTTTGTATTTGACAAGCATCGATCGGAGGTTAAATTTGATGTCAAATACCTGGAGCTGGTTATGCCTTCTGAGACCAACTCCGGAGCCGGTCAGAAATCCATCGCGTTTATTCGATTTAAGGATTTCTACGAGTATTTTGACGATCTGGAAAAAGGGCAGTGGCTAAATTTTCAAAATACATCCAAACATCTTCCCTACAGTCAAGCCTTTGACTTGCGCTTGTTTCGATCTGTGGTTCGGAAATACACCAACCCGGATAACGCACTTATTGTGGACATGATTGATCCAAATAATCCAAATGCACAGTTGCAGGCTTTTCTAAATTCCCTGGAATTTGAATACGATTTGCTTGAATGGGAAAATAACCTGTGGGAGTGGTAGTAAAAAACAGAAAATAGTGTTCTTTGAAAAAAGCAACTCGAAAAAGTTGCTTTTTTTTTTATGGGTGGATGGAGGAAAATACTTTTTCTGCTTTGTCTTTTCCAACCAATTCGATAAGTGCTTCCCGACTTGCGGCCTCAATGTTTTTAAAGGATTTGAAATGCTTCAGGAGTTTTTGCGCAGTACTTTCCCCAATGCCCTCTATCTTCGTCAATTGGGATGCCAGTGCACCTTTGCTTCGTAAATTACGGTGAAACGTAATGGCAAATCTATGGGCTTCGTCGCGTATACGTTGGATCAGCCGCAACGATTCCGATTTTTTGTCAATGAATACGGGGTATTGATCGCCGGGAAAATAGATTTCTTCCAGTCGCTTGGCAATTCCAATAATGGGCACTTTTCCATACAAGTCCAGGTGGCGTAATGCGGCTACGGCCGAGGATAATTGTCCTTTGCCACCATCGATCACGATTAGTTGGGGTAAGGGACTCCCTTCCTCAAGGATCCGTTTGTACCGTCGTTGCACCACTTCCTCCATGCTTGCAAAATCATTAGGCCCCTCCACTGTTTTGATGTGGTAGTGCCTGTACTCTTTTTTGGCGGGTTTGCCATCTTTAAAGCAAACCATGCTTGCCACCGGATGACTACCTTGTATGTTGGAATTATCAAAGCATTCGATGTGGGCGGGAAGGGCTTTCAACGAAAGGTCTTGTTGCAATTGAAGCAGGGCCCGGTTTTTCTTGTGCTTGTTTTCACCGGCCAGCAATGCTTTTTCTTTTTTGTAGTAGAGGGCATTCTTCAGACTTAGGTCTACCAGTTTTCGTTTGTCTCCGATTTTTGGAACGGTGAAAACCATGCCTTCTGGCAGGTCCTCACACTCCTTATTAACCAAAACCTCTTTTGCATCGCTCTGGAATTGGTCGCGAAGGTGAACGATAGCCCTTAGCAAAAGGTGGTCATCGGATTCGTCCAGGCGTTTTTTGAGCTCCACGGTTTTGCTGAGCGTAATGGCGCCATTTTTTATTCGAAGGTAATTAACGAAGGCAAATTTTTCTTCACTGACAATGGCAAACACGTCCAGACTATCCGTATTGGGATTGATCACCAATGATCGGGCCTGGTATTTTTCCAAAAGATCCAGCTTTTCTTTAAAAAGGTGTGCCTGTTCGTAGTCCAAAGTGGCCGCCGCGGCCTGCATGTTTTCCTTGAAGTAGGACTTTGCTACTCCCAGGTTTCCTTTTAGGATATTTTTTGCCTGCTCGATATCGTAGCGGTAACTGGTTTCGTCCTGGAATCCTTCGCAGGGGCCTTTGCAGTTACCCAGGTGGTATTCCAGGCAGACTTTGTAGTTAGAAGAAGCGATTTTCTGCGGAGAGAGATCCAACTTACAGGTGCGGATGGTGAAAAGTGAGTGTATCAGATCCAGCACATTGTTCATCGCCTTCACGCTGGCAAACGGGCCAAAATAAGTCCCTTTGGAGGGAATCACCCGTCGTGTCGGATAGATCCTGGGGAAATGCTCGTTCGTCAATACCAGGTAGGGGTAAGTTTTGTCGTCTTTCAGCAAGACGTTGTACCTGGGCTGGGATTTTTTGATGAGGTTGTTTTCCAACAAAAGCGCATCAAATTCAGAATTGACTATGGTGATCTCAATGGAATGGATTTCCCGCACCATTCTACGGGTCTTTTGGTTGATCCCAGAGTTTTTATTGAAATAGCTACTGACGCGTTTCTTTAAATTTTTTGCCTTCCCTACATAAATCAGTTTGCCTTCTTTGTTGTAATAGCGGTACACTCCCGGCAGATCGGGAAGCTGCTGGTATTCCGATGGCAGGTAGGAAGGGGAGAGCATGTCCATATAGACAGAATGGTAAAATGATACGGATTGTTCCCAGAATTAAAAATCCGTACTGCTCGCATCGTAGTCAAACTCCTGGTATACGTCTTGGTTTAAATCGTACTTGGAGCAATCAATTTCTATGCTTAAGGGTCTTTCAGGCTTGGGGAATGGTCCTTTGGTGATGCCGAGGCTGGGATCTTCGTAGACCTTTGTCATGAATTTTGCCCAAATGGGACGGGCGGTCCGGGAGCCCTGTCCGTTGAGCCAACTGCGGAAGTGGATGGCGCGATCGTCTCCACCTACCCAAGCTCCACTAACCAGGTCCTTGGTAATACCGATGTACCATCCGTCGGAGGCATTTTGGGTGGTGCCTGTTTTGCCGCCAATCTCATTCCCTTCGTCTCGTAAGTTGCGCGGTAATCCCTGACTGGTGCCACCTTCCTCTTCTGTACCTCCACGCAACATGTACACCATGATATAGGCATGTTCCTCGCTCATGGCGGGGCGTTTTCTCGGGATGAACTGATGCAATACATTGCCATTTTTATCTTCAATCCGGTCGATGTATATGGGGGTAATGTGTTCTCCTTTATTCACAAAGGTGCTGAAGGCCCCGACCATTTCCATGATGGAAACATCCACGGTTCCCAGGGCAAGGGCGGGTACTTCCTCCAGTTCGCTGGTGATTCCGATGCGATGTGCCGTTTCGACGACTACACTTGGGCTCAGTTTTTTCATCATATACGCCGTGATGGAATTGACGGACTGGGACATGGCAGAACGAATGGTCATGCGCTCGTAGGTGAATTCCCCATTGGCATTTTCTGGTCTCCAGGTGGGTTGGTCGGGTTGATTGATTTCGACGGGCTGATCAATCACGGTGTAGCAGGGGCCGTATCCGTTTTCAATGGCCGCTGCATACACAAAAGGTTTGAACGTAGATCCCGGTTGTCGCTTGCCTTGCTTGACATGGTCGTATTTAAAGTATTTGTGGTTGGCGCCACCTACCCATGCTTTGATGTGCCCACTGTGGGGATCCATCGAAACGAAACCCGTTTGCAGAAATTTTTTGTAGTACCGAAGGGAATCCATGGTACTCATGAGGGTGTCAATTTCCCCTTTTTCGTACGAAAACACCGTCATTTTTTTCTTTTCGTTGAGTTTGACAGCAATGCTGTCTTCATTGTCCCCGTACCGGGATTTCAGGTTTCGGTAGGCCTGAGTTCGTTTCACGGCATTTTCAATGAAATCTGGAATTACCCTCCCCTGACTATCTATCCAGGGATCCCGGTTGCGCATTTCCTCTTTGAATTTCTCCTGCAGCTCCGGCATGTGCTCGGCTACGGCTTCTTCGGCATATTTTTGAAGCCGGCTGTCGATGGTGGTGTAGACGCGCAATCCATCACCAAACAGATCGTAATTGGTTCCGTCGGGCTTGAGGTTTTCTTTGGTCCATTGTATCAAATCCGCTTTTACCACTTCCCGGAAATAGGTCGCCAGTCCTTCATTATGGCCTTCCACCAGGTATTCGAGCTCAATGGGCAGTTTGGACAGGCTGTCGAACTGGGATTCCGTGATGAATCCATACTTGTTCATTTGGGACAGTACCGTGTTTCTTCGGCGGTTGGAATTCTCCGGATTATAGACCGGGCTGTAGTAGGAGGGAGCCTTGAAAAGGCCAACCAGTGTGGCGGATTCCTGGATATTCAGCTCCCTGGGTTCTTTGTTAAAAAAGGTGCTGGCAGCGGTCTTGATACCGAATGCGTTGCTCCCAAAATCGGAAGTATTCAGGTACATGGTGAGCAATTCTTCCTTTGTATAGGCCCTCTCTAGTTTTGCCGCGACGATCCACTCCTTGGTTTTAATAATCACCATGCGCAGTACGGGAATATTGCTTAACAGGCCCTGGGATTCCCTGGTACGGGTCTTAAACAAGTTTTTGGCTGTTTGTTGGCTCAGGGTACTTCCTCCTCCGGCACCTCGCTGCCCGAGAAGAAGGGTTTTGACCAGGACCCGTGTCAGCCCCCGTGGGTCTATTCCGGAATGGTCTTCAAACCGAACATCCTCTGTGGCAATGAGCGCATTGATCAGGTTTGGAGAAAGCTCGTTGTACGTCACCGGCGTCCGGTTTTCCCGAAAATATTTTCCCAGCAGGATGCCATCTGCTGAATAGAGCTCGGAGGCGAGTTCGCTGTCTGGGTTTTCCAGGGATTCAAAATCAGGTAAGTCGCCAAATAGGCCCAGAAAGTTGACATTCACTGCTGCTATAAAGAGAATGATGCCTACCAGACCCATCACAAAAACCAGCCACATGTACCGGATGATTTTCGTGTACATCGGGCTGCGGTTATTTTTTTTATTCGCGTTCATATAGGTTGTCAATAAGCTTGCTCATAGAAGGTCCGGTACTCTTCCAGATCCTTGCGTTTGTTGAGTTGCTGAAAATTTTCTATGGAGATCACAAAACTACTATTTTTTATCTCCTCCGGTAAGGAATCGTTGTTAAAACTGTTTAAAAACGTTTCCCGGTAAACCAGGGACCTTTCCGCATTTGGAAACGGGCTGATGATGAGAATTTTGGTTTCCCGATTTAAGCCGATAGTTCCTGTTCGCAATCGCTCGTTGGTGAAATTTGTGTTGTGAAAATTCTCCAATTCAGCCGTTAGGTTCCCCACATTTTCTGCCAGCTCTTCGTCCATGGGAAGGATGAAAATATGGGTTTGGGACGGGTTTTCGGTGTACGGAGATTGCTCGCCTGTAGGCAGGGCCGCCGCCTCGGTTTCCTGGACGTCTCCAGCCTCGTTTCCCATTTGGGAGGTCTCCTCTGCCGGCACATCGGAGTCCTCTTCTTCACTGACCGCCTGTAGCAGTTCCCCGGCAAACGCCAATAATTCTTCGTCCTGGGCGTTCTGCATAAAGCTTTGCAAACGTTCTTTGTACCGGTCCACTGATTCCAGCTTCCCGGCAATAAGAATATCCAGCAGCAATAATCGGTCCGTATGTTTGGTTAAGGGATAACGGTTGAGTGTTTCCCGGATGATATCCCGGGCGGCGGCATATTCCTGCTCACTGTAATACCCATAGGCCTTCTTGTAGTTCTCTGCGGATTCGAAATTTGCCTGCGAGCCGGACACTTCTTCCGGGTTATTTACCGATTTGGTAAACTGGGAATTTGGGAATTCTTTGTTCAACAACTGGGCGTACTGATCCGGATTGCCATTTAAATCCCTGGAGGCGAGGTACAGCGTATAATAAGCCTCTGGCTTTTTCGGTGTATCGGGAAATTCTTCGATAAGTTTTTTCAAATTAGCGACTGCTTTTTCCGGACGTTTCAAATCGAAGTACAGGAGTTTACCCAGATTAAAATAGGCATTTTCGGTCTCCTCGCGCATTTTTTGAAGGGTCTCTGGTTCATTCGGTATTCGGCTTAGCAGGCTGGCTTTGTCAGGAAGTTGCGTGGCAAAGGAGGTTTCGGTTGAATTTTCTGATGCCGTTTCGGTGGCCGGGGTATTCGATGGAATCGCTTCGTTGGTATTTTCCTGAAACCCTCGGTTACTACTCCGCCAATTGTCCGACAGGGGCCGGTTTCCCCAAGTCCTGTTGAATTCGAGCGAACCTCGTTGGATAGCGGCCGGGTTATCCCAGTAAAAGCTCGAGCCCCCTGCTCCTCCGCTGCCTCCAAAAGCGAGCAGATTCTCAAAAATTCCCGTAGATTTTCTTTCACTGGCCTCTTCCGCTTCCCGGATAAGGCGTTCTTCTTCCCTGGCCAGGTAGGCATCTACGTAAGCCTCCTGGTCCGTTGCACTGAGTTGGCTCAGTTTTATCAGGCTGTCATTTCTGGTAAGTAACTCGTAGTTTTCGGCATATTGGTCAAAAACTTCTTTTCGGGAGGATAGGGAAGCGTAATTCCGGTCCGTTTCCTTGAAATTTGAAAGGGCGCTGTCCAGGTAATATTTGGTTTTGAGGAAGTCCTCTTTTTCCTCCAGGAATACCTCCGACAATTCCTGGTAGATGTACCCCTTTTGCCGATCGTTTTCGCCGGGTTGTTTCGCTGCTTTGCTGTACAGACGAATGGCCTCCTCCAGGTTTCCCTGTTTTTTTTTCCAAACGTCCCTTTTCGAAAAGGATCACGTCCCGGAACTCGACATTTTTATTGTCCGCATACAAGTCGTCGTAGTAGTCTCTTACCCGCTTCAAGTCCTTGCTTTTTTCTAATTCGGCCACCTGCTGGGAATAGAGTTGCGCAAAAAAGGTGCGTTCGTAGGTCGGACTTCCGGACAATGATTTTTGATAATATTCGTAAGCGAACGCATCCAATCCGGCAAGTTGGTACATCTGGCCCAAAATAAAATTAATCCGGGAAGCTTCCGCCTTGTCGTCCGTAAATTCCAGGGCCTTGAACAGGGAGGGCACGATCATGTCCGTTTCACCCCTGGCTTCGTAATAGTAGGCCAGCGTGGTGTAAAGGAGCTTCTTGTTTTCTCTGCTAATGGAGGGCTCTTTGGACAGATAGTCCACCACATAGTTTGCATCTTCAAACTGTCTGAGATCTATGAATGATTTCAGCAGCCGAATCAGTGATTCATGCCGGACTTCATTCTGCGAACTGTTTACATTCAGGTACTTGAAGGTGTTTTGTGCTTCATCGAACTTTCCCTGGTAATAATCCACCCGACCGATAAGTAAATACGAAGGATCCACCCATTTGCTGATTTTGTGCCAATCCACCGCTTTTGATGCCATTTCCCTGGCTTCGATCAACAATTCTTCGTTGGCTTCGATGGTGCTGCTGTCAACGGGGAAAAATACGGGCAACACCTGCGAAAAATCTTCCTGGTATTCTTGCTCAATTTTAGTCTCCAGTTCCTTGATTTTTTCTTTCGCGTAATAATAGGCATTGAATCTGGCCGTTGTGTTATGATACAAACGATTGGTAAAGGTATCTTTTTGGGAGGAACAGCCAGGCGCACCTGCCAGCAGGAGAAAAGCAGCCAATATAGAAAGGAGTGTCTTGCGCAAGTTGCCGAGTGTTGATTGACGGTTCAAATTAGTTCTTTTGAAATAAAAATTTAAACGAAAGGAATTTAATTCTATTTTTGTAAAAGATAATGCCTTAAAACGGGAACCCATTGAGTGTAAAACAGAAAATAAACGACTGGATTGAAACCAAGTTTCTGATTGTCATCAGAAAAGAGGAGGACTTTTCGGTCATCACTTCTTTTACTATTACGAAGATACGGGTAGGATTATTGTTAACCTTGCTGTTTCTGACCTGCTTTGTCCTGTCTTTGTTTTTGTCCAAGACGTTACTGGCCCGTTGGTTCGATCCCATGTACGTGGAAACAGAAAACATGGTGAGAATCCACGCCTTGTCAGAAACGATTGATTCGCTGATTGTGGAGGTAGAGGCCAAAGATCAGTACGTTCGAAACATTCAGATGGTGCTTTCGGGAGAGTCCGAACCCGTTCCGGAGGAAATCGCCCCGGAAGAAAACCGAGGGGAGCAACAGCCGGACCGTTCCGGGATCGATCTATACAAAAGCAGCGAAGCCACCCGGAACATAATCAGCGAGTTTGAGTCACTTCCCCTGGAGGAAGGAGGCTTCGGGAGAGTCAATAACGGTACGTTTACCGATAATTATTTCTTTCCGCCCGTAAAAGGCGTGGTAACCAACAGTTTTTCTCCGTCGGAAAATCATTTTGGAATAGACGTCGTTGCCGGGGAGGACGAGCCGGTAAAGGCAATCGCCGATGGGACCGTGGTTCTCGCCAGTTGGACCTTGGAAACCGGATATGTGGTAGGAATACAGCATTCGAATGAATTGATTTCGATTTACAAACATAATTCTGTAATATTGAAAGCTGTCGGTGATCCGGTTCGAGGAGGAGAAATCCTGTCCATTATCGGAAATACCGGGGAGCAGACTACGGGACAACACCTGCATCTGGAATTGTGGTACAGGGGCAATCCCCTTGACCCAGGGGAATTCATAACATTTGACTAATTATGGCAAAAAATACGGATGAAAGAAGAAACACCAACGAGCTGGTAAGTTCGAGTAACTTGGTGGCCATGGGAACGGTAATCGTCGGAAACATAGGTTCTCAGGGAAATATCCGGGTAGAGGGCACGGTGGAAGGGTCCCTGGACTCCCAGCAAAAGATCATTATTGGCGAATCCGCGAAGGTAAACGGAGACGTGAAAGCAGCGGACGTGGAAATTTCGGGTCAGGTCAACGGGGACATTCAATGTGAAGAGTCGTTGTTCCTAAAAAAGACGGCTCTGATAATCGGCGATATCTACACAAAAAAACTCATCATCGAAAACGGGGCGGAGTTTAACGGGAAATGCAACATGGGAACCAATAATCAGTTAAAAATTGATCGGGAGCATGTCAACCCCAAAAAACAAGCCTCCTCAAATTGATTCGCGGGGTTTTTTAAAATACATAGGACTAGCGTTTCAGATGGGCGTCGTTATCGCCCTGGGTACCTATCTGGGATACAGGGCAGACCTTGAGACCGGGATGTCTTTTCCGCTCTTCTTGCTCATCGGTTGTTTTCTTTCCCTTGCAATCGCCTTTTATCAGCTCTTCAAATCTCTCAAATCCGACGATTCCTGATCCCCATCCCAACGTTTGGTGCGATCCTCTAATCATGCAAGCAGCTTCGATACAATGGATTTTAAAAATTACCGCTTTTACCCTGCTTTTGGCATCAATTGGCTGGCTGGGAGAGCTCGTTTTTCCCGGCCCCTGGTTTCACCGTCATTTTTGGTCCGTTTTGCTTTTCTTTGCCCTGCTGACGGGAGTCACCGGACTGCTGGCCCTTCGATTGATGCGGTCGGAAATGTTTCATTCGGTGTCCGTTATTCTTGGTACCACCGTCTTACGGCTGCTGCTTAGTATAGGCTTTGTTTTTTTGATTTTATTGCCCGGCGATGAAAATTTACTTTGGTTTGTAATTGATTTCTTTCTAATTTATTTGTTGTACTTATTGTTTGATATGTACGGCTTAATAAGTAATTTGCGCCTTCATTCGAAATAGGCGATAAAAAATATTTTGATGTTCCGCAAATTAATTAGGTTAAGTTTCTTATTGTCAGTGGTTTTACTGACTTTTTCTGCTTCCTCTATGGCAGCCTCCGGTGAAGATGAAGACAAGACGAGTTTCATCATGCATCACATCAAGGATTCCCATGAATGGCATTTCGCCACCCTTGGTCATACCCATCTCACCTTGCCGCTGCCTGTGATCGTTTACTCGGGCGACAGGGGCTTTGAATTCTTTTCCTCCAGTTCATTTGTGGATTCGGAAACGCATCATTTTGGCGTCGAACATGCGGGGTACTACATCGATGAGCACGACAAACTTCAGGCTGTAGACGAAAATCGTAGTTTCGTGGATTTGAGCATCACGAAAAACGTAGCCATGTTGTTTCTGGTATTGGCCGTCACCCTATATCTGATTCTAAGTGCCTCCCGGCACTACAAAAAACATCCAAACCGACCGCCGACGGGGATTGCCTCATTTGTAGAACCCATCGTGGTTTTCGTCCGGGATGAGATCGCACTTCCGAATATCGGACCAAAGTACAAGAAGTTTACGCCCTACCTGCTTTCGCTGTTTTTCTTTATCTGGATCGGTAACCTTTTGGGATTGCTCCCGGGAGCGGCAAATCTCACCGGTAATATTGCGGTAACCGTTACACTGGCGATGATTACCTTTTTCGTCACCAATTTCAATGGCAACCGTGCCTACTGGAAGCACGTGGTCGCTACACCTGGCGTACCCTTGCCGCTGTTGCTCATCATCGTACCGGTAGAAATTATCGGTTTGTTTACCAAGCCTTTTGCCCTTACCGTTCGATTGTTTGTGGCAATCACGGCTGGACACATTGTGATTTTAAGCTTTATTGGGTTGATATTTGTCTTCGAATCGTATGCAGTTGGCGTGGCTTCCACCCTGATGGTGGTCTTTATCAATGTCATTGAATTGTTGGTGGCAACCATACAGGCCTATGTATTTACGCTGTTTTCGGCCATGTACATCGGAGCGGCCGTTGCAGACCACGGACACGATCATTAATTCGAAATTTCTTTGTTCAATTTAATTAAATAAAAAACGAGTATGTTGACTTCATTATTATTGACTGCCGGTTTTGCACTCATGGGTGCTGGTATCGGTGCCGGAATTGTAGCGATAGGCGCAGGTCTGGGTATTGGTAGAATCGGTGGACAAGCCATGGAAGGCATTGCAAGACAGCCAGAGGCAGCTGGAAAAATCCAGACCGCAATGCTGATCATTGCTGCACTTATTGAAGTGGTTTCCTTGTTTGCAGTAGTAGTATGTCTGCTGATTGCGCTCAATGGCAACCTTACTTTCTAAAAAAGAAGACGGGGACCGGCATTAGGCCGGTCCTTTATTTAAAATTGAACAATCCACACAACACGCTTAATATTATTTACCATGGATCTGATTAGCCCCGACTTAGGATTGATTATCTGGCAAACGATTGGTTTCGCCATCCTGTTTCTGCTGCTGGCAAAGTTTGCCTGGAAACCCATACTTTCTGCGTTGGAAGAACGAGACGGGGCCATAGAGGCCTCCCTCAATGAGGCACAGAAAGCCAAAATGGAAATGGCCAATCTGGTAGCTGAAAACGAGAGGTTGCTTCAGGAGGCCCGGATCGAACGGGACGAAATCCTTCGGGCGGCCAACGCATACGCAGCAAAATTGATGGAGGAGGCGAAAGGAGAAGCGGCCAGTGCCGGCGCTAAGATGATCGAGGAAGCCAAAGCTGTCATCGAAACAGAAAAACAAGCTGCCCTGACGGATGTAAAAATTCAAGTGGCAGAAATGTCCTTACGCATTGCTGAAAAGCTATTGAGGCAAAATCTTGCCAGCGAACCATCCCAAAAGAAGCTGGTCGAAGACTTTGTAAAAGACTTAAAATTAAACTAAACGTTCCGGAATGTCAGCATACAGAGTAGCTTCACGATACGCAAAATCATTGTTGGAACTGGCAGTGGAGACCAATGTATTGGAAAAGGTGTACCAGGACCTGGAAAGTGTGCACAACACGGTGGAGCAAAGCCCAGAGCTGCTTGATCTCATCAAAAGCCCTGTAATCACTTCCGAACAAAAAATGACGGTCATCCGTGCGCTGTTCAGCAGGAACGTGGTTCCACTTACCCTTCGATTTTTTGAACTCGTGAGTAAAAAAGGCAGGGAGAGCCTGCTTCCCGAGATGGCCCGGGGTTTTCACCGGCTTTACAACCAGCACCTCGGCATCCAAAAGGCCGAGGTAGTGGCTACCATTCAATTGGACCAGGCTTTGCGGGATTCCTTTATTGCAATTGTAAAGGAAGTTTCCGGTAAGGACCGGGTGGAATTGGTAGAAAAAATCGATCCTAACCTGATCGGCGGATTTGTGTTAAACATCGAGGACCGGCAATTGGACGAGTCGCTGAAGAGCAAGTTGCAACAATTGCGATTGGGTTTTACCCAAAACCTGTACGAGAAGAAATATTAATAATAGCTGTAATCAATACTAATCCTATACAATAATGGCAGATGTAAGACCTGATGAAGTTTCGGCAATTTTGAAAGAACAACTTTCTGGTGCCAAAACCCAAGCGGAATTGGAAGAAGTTGGGACCGTGCTCCAAGTAGGTGACGGGGTGGCCCGAATTTATGGACTTTCCAAAGCGCAAGCAGGGGAGTTGATCGAATTTGAGAATGGTTTAAAAGCCATGGTGCTCAACCTGGAAGAAGACAATGTGGGAGCGGTGCTTTTCGGTGATGCCAAGTCTGTCAGGGAGGGAGATACCGTCAAACGAACCAGGCGTATTGCGTCTATCAAGGCAGGAGAAGGAATGTTGGGTCGGGTGGTCGACACCCTTGGAACTCCGATTGACGGGAAAGGTCCCCTGGAAGGTGAGCTTTATGAAATGCCTTTGGAGCGAAAAGCCCCGGGGGTGATCTATCGACAGCCGGTGAACGAGCCGCTTCAGACCGGAATCAAGTCCATTGATGCCATGATTCCGATAGGTAGAGGCCAGCGTGAGTTGATCATCGGCGATCGGCAAACCGGGAAAACAGCGGTTGCCATCGATACGATTCTGAACCAAAAGGAGTTTTACGACAAGGGGCAACCCGTGTTTTGTATCTACGTGGCTATCGGACAAAAAGCCTCAACAGTGGCAAACGTAGTAGCAGCCCTTGAAAAAGGAGGAGCTCTGCCCTATACCGTTGTCGTCAGTGCCTCCGCAGCAGATCCTGCTCCCATGCAGTTTTTCGCTCCATTTACCGGGGCAGCCATTGGCGAGTTTTTCCGGGATACGGGACGTCCTGCACTGGTGGTATACGATGACTTATCCAAACAGGCCGTAGCCTATCGGGAGGTATCCCTATTGTTGAGAAGGCCGCCGGGACGGGAAGCTTACCCTGGAGACGTTTTTTACTTGCATTCCAGATTGCTCGAACGGGCCGCTAAAATCAATGCTTCGGACGAGATAGCCAGTAAAATGAATGATTTGCCACCTTCTCTTGCACCTTTGGTCAAGGGAGGGGGATCCTTGACCGCCCTTCCCATTATAGAAACCCAGGCCGGTGACGTTTCTGCGTACATTCCTACCAATGTGATTTCCATTACGGATGGGCAGATATTTTTGGAGACCAACCTTTTTAACTCGGGAATTCGTCCCGCGATCAACGTCGGGATATCCGTATCTCGCGTCGGTGGTAATGCCCAGATTAAATCCATGAAAAAAGTAGCAGGGACGCTTAAACTGGACCAGGCGCAGTTTCGTGAGTTGGAAGCTTTTTCCAAATTCGGATCGGATCTGGACCCCACCACCAAGCGAACCATCGAGCGCGGGAGAAGGAATCAGGAAATTTTAAAACAAGGGCAATATTCACCGGTGAAGGTGGAACTTCAGGTAGCCATTATATTTGCTTCTACCAAAGGTCTACTTGATTCCGTACCGGTGGATCAGGTTCGGGCGTTCGAAAAAGACTTTTACAACCTCATCACAGCACAATATCCTGAAGCAATTACCGCCATCAGCAAAGGGGATATGGATACCATGGGAACACTGCTTAAAAAGGCAGTTGATGAGTTGGCACCCAAATATGCGGCCAAATAAATTTCAGAATTCGGTAACAAAGAAGGATAGCAACCAATTATGGCCAATCTAAAAGAAGTAAAGGAACGGATCAACTCGGTAAGCTCTACTCAACAAATCACCAAAGCAATGAAAATGGTGGCGGCAGCCAAGTTGAGAAGAGCACAGGACAAAATTGTCCAAATGAGACCCTATTCCCAAAAACTTACCTCCATTTTGAATAATATCTCCTCCGGCGCGGAAGGTAGTACCGATATTGTGTATGCGGAAGAGCGGGATGTTTCTAACCTTCTGATCGTGGCCATAACCTCTGACAAGGGCTTGTGTGGGGCATTCAATTCCAATATTTTGAAAGCTTCCATGGCCCTCATTGAGGAAAATAAAGACAGGCAGATCACGGTGATGCCGGTAGGGAAAAAGGCTTTGGACTATTTTAAGAAAAGATCTTTTCCCTTGATTTCCGATTATTCGAAGTTGTTTGAAGACGTTTCTTTTGATCCGGTAAAGGAAGCGGCCGAACACGTCATGGCATCATTTGTTTCGGGCAAGTTTGACAAGGTGTTGCTCGTATATAACGAGTTTAAGAACGTTGCGACACAAGAGGTGATAAAGGAACAGTTTCTGCCCATCAGCAAAATAGAGCAAGAAGATGGAGCCAGCCGCTCCAGTCAGGAATACCTAGTGGAGCCTTCCCGTGAATACATCATTGAGGAACTGGTTCCAAATTCCCTGAAAATCCAGTTTTACAAAGCCATCCTGGATAGCAATGCTTCCGAACACGGGGCGAGAATGACGGCCATGAGCAAAGCGACCGACAATGCCGCCGAACTTCTGAAGGAATTGAAACTGGTCTATAACCGAACCCGGCAGGCGGCCATCACCAACGAGATCCTTGAAATCGTGGCGGGTGCGAACGCCCTGGAGGGCAATTAGTGCGGGCAGACCCGAATTGAAAACCGATTGAATGCGCTCAATCGGTTTTTTTTTGCTCCGGCTGTCTCGGCGGATGGCGATTATACCTATATTGGGTATCGGTAGAAAAAGGCCTGTGATCGTATGGATTGGATGCAGGGCATGCGGCTCGGAAGTATTCAAGTACACCAAAGAACAGGCAGTGACGGATCCATGAAAGAAATTGAAGCCCCTGAGTTTTTAGCATACAAGCGTGAGTTTCCGGTTTTGGATACCCGTTCACCTGCAGAATACGATGCGGGTCACCTGCCCGGAGCAATCAGTTTTCCACTTTTTGACAACAAGGAGCGTGAAATCATCGGGACCTTGTACAAAGAAAAGGGAAAGCAGTACGCCATTCGGGAAGGGCTGCGGATAATTGGGCCAAAAATGATCGGCTTTATCGATAAAGCCTCCGCCCTACAGTCCTCCCAATTCCTGGTGCATTGCTGGCGTGGGGGCATGCGTTCCCAAAGCATGGCCTGGCTATTGGAGCTGTACGGGTTTTCTGTCTGGGTCCTGAAAGGGGGCTACAAGGCCTACCGGAACGCCTCGCTGACCTACTTCGAAAACCCACCCTCGCTGAGGGTACTCACTGGGGCCACTGGATCGATGAAAACCGCTCTTTTGAAACAACTGCGGGAAATGGGCGAGCAGGTAGTGGATTTGGAAGCGCTGGCAAATCATCAGGGGTCTAGCTTCGGAAATCAACTCAGTACAGGCCAACCTACCACCGAGCAATTCCAAAATGACCTGTTTGACGCTTTTCTCGCCCTGGATCCAAAAAGTCACGTATGGATTGAAGACGAGTCGTTTTCCATTGGGAGAGTACATTTGATAGAACCGCTCTATCGCCAGATGCAACTCGCGCCCCATTACCACCTGAAACTTCCCCTGGAAAAACGCATTGACGTATTGCTCGGCGATTATGGCGGGCTATCTTCAGAAAAGCTGATCAAGGCAATAGAAGGGATCGCCAGAAAGCTGGGGATCGGAAATACCCGGCAGGCGATCGCGCATGTAGAGGCCGGAGAACTTGGAAAAGCGGCGGCCCTTGTATTGAATTATTACGACCGGGCCTACCAGAAAGGGATTCAAAAGAAATGGAACAAAGTAGTCGGAGAGTCTTATGTGAGCGCCGATAATTTGAAAGGAACTGCAGAACAATTAATCAATTATGGAAAAGGAGAACATTAAATTAACGCAGTATAGTCACGGAGCAGGCTGTGGATGTAAGATTTCTCCGGCGGTATTGGCAGAGATGTTGCACCAGAAGGAGGGAAGCAGGATTCAATTTCCAGGGTTATTGGTTGGGAACGAGGAAAGCGACGATGCGGCAGTATTCGATCTGGATGGGCAAACCGCCATTGTTAGCACCACCGATTTTTTTATGCCCATCGTAGATGACCCCTTTGATTTTGGCGCGATTGCAGCGACCAATGCGCTGAGCGATATTTACGCCATGGGTGCCCAGCCTCTTATGGCCATTGCCATCTTGGGCTGGCCCATTGACAAATTGCCCCCTTCGGTGGCTAGCCGCGTGCTGGAGGGTGGACGTGCTGTGTGCCAGCGTGCAGGGATTCCATTGGCTGGAGGGCATAGCATCGATGCTCCGGAGCCGATTTTCGGATTGGCAGTGACGGGAAAAATACCGAGCTCACAGGTAAAACGGAATAACGGGGCCAAAGTAGGCGACCGTTTGTACCTGACCAAACCGCTGGGCGTGGGCATGGTGACCACTGCTGAAAAAAAAGGACTCGCGGAACCGGAAGACCTGGACCTCGCCAAAAACTCCATGCTTCGGCTCAATACCATTGGGGCTTCGGTGGCCTCCTGGCCTGAGGTGCATGCCATGACCGATGTGACCGGATTTGGACTGGGAGGACACCTGACTGAAATGTGTCAGGGCTCGGGAGTATCTGCCAGGCTGGTAATGGACCTGGTGCCGCGCTTTTCTTTTGTTGACAAGTACCTCAAACTTGGCTGTATTCCCGGCGGCACACACCGGAATTGGGATAGCTATGGACAGGGGATACATGTAAAAAGGCAGGACGATCAGCTGTTGGTGGCAGACCCGCAGACCAGTGGCGGTCTGCTGATGGCGGTGAACCCCGAAGCCCAAAAATCCTTCGAAGAAAAGATGAATAAGGAGGGCTACGAGTTAGTCCCTTTCGGTGAAATCCTACCAAAATCGGATTTCACCATCGATCTTACCTAATTAGCAGGTCGGATATGGCCTGCAATAATGCCTCACTTTCGGAGATGGCTTGTTCCAATGGAAGACCCCTGGACAGCCCGGGCCGCTTGTGTCCGGTATGGGTCAGCCAGGCATCGCGGGCCAACTCTTGTTTTTTACGGATCAGCGGAAGCAAAGCCCTGCCCTGGGGAATCGAATCGAAAGCAATGTCCGGCAGATCGGCCTCCAGGTGCCTGGATTCCCCGATTCCGTACAGTAAACTTCTGGCCATGAGCCAATGCCCCTGTTCACCCGGGTGAATCGCATCCCCGGCAAGGGCAAAGTCTGAATCAACTTCTCTGCGGTCTTCCAGAAATTTTCGCATGGGCCAATGTAAATCAATCACGTTCCAGCCCGCCGCGTATCGTTGGCTGACCAGCCAGGAGGCATAGAGGTCCAGGACTGCCGCATAGGCAGGGTCTTTGGCGGGATCAAAGACAGGCGGTGTCAGATGAATGATGGGAATTCCCAGAGCCTCCGCTTTTTGCTGTAGCTTTTGTTGGCCTGTTTTGTAGGCAGCAAAGCGCGATTCATCAAAGGGCAAGTAAATGCCGTCGTTCATGCCGTAACAGGAAAAAATCAAATCCGGTTTTATCGCTTCCAGAACCCGATCCAGTCGGTGGTGCAAATCCGGTCTGGGAAATGCTCCTCCCGCATGCCCTTCCTCTGATAAACCCGAGACGGTTTCGCTGGGCAAGCCCAGGTTGTAAAACTCCCAGTCCCTTTCCGGATGCATCAATCGCAGGTAGGTTTCCGTGTAGGTCAGGTACTGGCCGGAATAGGTGATGCTGTTGCCGAGAAAAAGTATCTTCTTCGTAGAGGAGGGAATGGAATAGGTTGTCTGGGCTACTAACGATGAGAATAAGAAATAGCAGGCGACACTAAGAATGGCTTTGAAGATCATGTGAAACGTATGGTTATAGCATGTAGCAAACACAAGTTACCGAAAACGAATCGGTTTTTACAGCAAAGGAGAGCTCAACGGAGATTTTTTTGCTTGACCCGTAGTGCAAAACGCAGCAGTTCCTCCTCAATACTTTCGCGCTCCGCCTGGTTTTGATCCAGTTTTTTCTTTAGTTTTTTAAGCTGAAAGTCCGGCTTCACTGCCAATACACGAAAGAAGAAACTCGTGATAATGAGTCCCTGCCTCGCCTTCATTAGCAGCGCCCTCAATTTGTATCCCCTTGCCAGGTGTGTAAGCCGGGCCACCTTGAAAATCCGCAGGGTACGCACAAAGGAGATAAACGGTAATACAATGATAAGCAGGTCGATCCAGTTCTTTTTTATGTACCCAAACTTGTCATTGGTGATGGAGACGAGTAGTAGGAACTCCAGGGCAAAGGCAAGCCAAATAAAGCCTTGCACCATGTCCAGGACAAAGGAAAGGTCGGTATGCAGAAAAGCTTCTACTTCGTCATAAAAATTCCATTCGATGATGAGCACCGGCAGGATCAGCAAGGCAACGACGATCATCGGTACGGAAAACTTTTCCTTCAGGTGCTGCAATAGCCCCTCGTTGCAAAGGGACCAGCGGTACACGGGCAGCCAAGTTTTTTCGGGTTCCGTGTAGTGCCGCAAGCTCATCCCAAGGGGAGGAAACAACACGCTCAGTAGTTTTGATGTAAAGGCAGCTCGCGCGATTTTGGTTTTCGTTTGGATGGATAAATAGAGAATGACCAGAAAATCGACCAGATACAGCAGCCAGATAAAGCCGTATACCTGCGCCAATTTACTGAGGAAAGGATTCAGGTGGATTCCATCCTTGTCCACAGCAAAGTTATTAAGAATGGCGGCTGTGATCAGTAACATCAATATGCTGGTAAGGAACAAGGGGGCTGCGGTGAGATTTTGATACCAAAAAAGGCGGGTCGCATGCTTGTTTTTTAGTCCGGTTTGCAGGGATAAGTCCCGGTTGGATTGTACTTGTAGCAATATTGGATACTCGGTGGCCAATGCCCCAATCGGCCGGAGCATTCCCTCACGCTTCAATAGGTTTTCTACCTGTGCCAGAACGTAAGGGTTTTCGCAGCGCTCAATAGCTGCAAGCAGCGAAGTTTTTCTGTCTTTTTCCTGTTCGTTCATAACTGCTGTTTGAATACCAAAGATACGCGCTTGCCGGAAGGCGCCAAAAGGAAACTAGCTACAAGCCCATTTCTCAATTGAACGGAGCCTGGTAAAAATGTGAATCAACATTTTTACCAGGAGTGAAAAATGCAGTAAGCATTCGTTGTACGCCATTATCGGGGATTAGCGACAGCGAGCGCTCTTTGGTCCAAGAGGCACCGGCGATTTTGGAGCAACAGCTTTGCCGCACGGGCAATGGCTCCAAGACCGGTAAGCTTGCATGGGTAAATACGCTGCCTTTCCGTGGTTCTTTTACGGTTTCGGCAGTTGTACGATTGGGGGATCAACGGCAGCAGCTGGAACCTGGACGACTCTCAGCGGCTGGAACGTACATCAGCGCGCGATTTGTCCTGTGGGCCTGGGGATACAGGCATTTTTGGTCGGCCCGGAATGGATAAGGAGACAGCCGAAAAAGCGAACATAGAAATAGAAATTGTGGAAAGAGATGGCTATTGGCTGGTCCGTGCATTGCTCCCGCCGTGGAAAAAAAATGCGGTTTATCCAGCTTCGGGTTGAATAATGCCATGCGGAGACCGGTACCTGGGATTCTCGTCCGTTGCATCAGAGGAGTCTTGTAACCGACTCCATTAGTGGTTGTGAATCAGAGGTAAAGCGAAAAGGGTCAGACAAAAAACTATTTCACCGGCTTGTATAGGTAATCTCAATAAATCTGCCTACATTTTCGTAAACTTTCAACAGCCATGAGCAAGGACAAAGGAGAAAAGAAAACGGATAAGAAAAAGCCCGCCAAGAGCATGATGGAAAAAAGGGCAGATAAAAAGCAAAAGCAGGCCGAAAAAAAGAAAAGCGGCTGATTCCCGCTTGATTGTCTTTAAAAATCGCCCCGGAAAAAACCGGGGCTTTTTTCGTTTATTTTTTAACTTGTCATCCGACCAGCGGGTCATCGTAAAAAAAATAACCCTCACAAACATGAAAAGAATCGTTTTGTGCTGTATGGCAGCACTTCTTTGGAGCAATTGCTCCTGGGCTCAGGTAGCGCCACTGACCGTCGCTACCTTCAATATCCGGTATGCCAACCCGGGAGATGCGCCTGACACCTGGGAAAACCGAAGGGCCGTGGTGGCAAATCTTATTCGGTTTCATGAATTTGACATCGTAGGAATACAGGAAGGACTTCACCGTCAGGTAATGGACCTCACCGATCTGTTGCCCCAGCATGAGTTTGTTGGTGTGGGACGGGACGATGGCAAAGAGGCAGGGGAGTATGCTGCGATTTTCTACAATCGGGACCGGTTCAGTGTGCTACAGACCGATACCTTTTGGCTTGCACCGGAGACAGGCTATCCGAATAAGGGATGGGATGCGGCATTACCCCGAATTTGCACCTGGGCAAAAATGGAAGATAAGGCAGCGGGAAAGAGCTTTTTCGTATTCAATACCCATTTTGACCACCGGGGAGTGGAGGCCAGAAACCAATCGGCCCGATTAATTTTGGAAAAAATTCAGGAAATAAATCCGGGAGGTCTGCCCGTACTTCTTACGGGAGATTTTAACGTGGGACAGGACACCGACGCTTACCAACTCCTAAAAACTGCACCCGGAATGAAAGATACTTTTGTTGCTGCCGCGTTGGTGTATGCGAACAACGGAACGACCAATGGATTTGATACCAGTACCAGTACGGAGCGAATCATTGACCACATCTTCGTCAGTGAGTCCATCGCCGTAAGAAAATATGGTGTTTTGACCGATACCTATCACGGGAGGTACCCATCGGATCATTTTCCCGTAATGGCAGTGGTTTCCTGGTAATTTGCAGGTCTTATGTGCGCATCGTGGTGTCTTTTAAAAAAAAGGCAGGATTCAACCGAATCCTGCCTTTTTTCATTTGTTGCCTTAAAAAATGCCATTTGGTCAACATTGCAAGCAAAAAAAGTTTTCCCGAGCCGGGTCGGAAAACTTTTTCCGACCCGGCCTGGACCTTTTGAAAAAAAACAAACTTACCTGACCTAAAAATCGAATCAACACGTTCCAACCGCTGCCCAAAAAGTACAAGTAAAAAAATAATCTTCCTGCTCTCACCTATCCACTTCGCACTTTCCCTACCGCCTTTCGCCGCTTCGCTCGCAGGAAAGAACCAATAAACGAATGAGACTAGTTTTCCGATAAGGATGAATTCCAGATACCGTTCTTATCGTCCCCCGAAAGCATTTCCATGAACTTGCTCCATGAACTGAGTCGTTTTCGGTCTACTTCTCGAAACATCACTTGCTTCTGACGAATCACGGCGATTAATTCCATTCCTGTTTCGTGAGGAATGTTGACGACTTCATCGCCGATTTGAATGTTGAGGTTGCCGTTGTCGGGATCTACCCAGGTTTTCAACTCCTGAGTATTGGTTTCAAAGGTGTACTTTAACATGACGCTGTTTTTTTAGTAAAAATTGATTAAAAAAGAAATGATAAACCGGATACATACAGAATGCAGCTGCTTATGCGGCCTTGTACTTCTGGTCTTTTAATGCATGATACCTGCCTTGTTGGCTTTTTTGGCCCGACAAGGACTCCATGAACTTACTCCAAGAGCTGTTTTTCTTTCGTTCTACTTCCTGGAAGATAACTTGTTTCTGACGAAGGACCGCAATCATTTCCGCGCCGATTTGGTGGGGAATGTTGACTGTCTCGTTTCCAATTTGGATGTTAAGGGAACCATTCTTAGGATCTACCCATGTTTTCAATTCCCTCTCTGCTGTTTCGAATGTGTACTTTAACATTACGCTGTTTTTTTATGTGAAAGAATATCTTTTGACAAAGCCCACCCGCTGTTACCTGGTTTTCAAAATCGGTCGTAAACAATTGCTGTTAATTTGACTCCCGACTTTGTGACTTTGCTACTGTTTGATGATGCTAAGGTAGATAAAATTTTTAAAACAAAAAACATTTTTGATAATTTAAAATACAATTTTACGTGTCTAAAAATTGAAAACACCGATTTTATCGTTTTTTGGCCATTTTTGGCCATTTTTTTATCATAAAAAAAATTAACATTTTTTTTGCGCAGACAAACGGTACCCATACACGTAAGGCTCAGTGAGTTTGAAAAAAGGTAGATGGTTACGCGGTGAGTGGAGCGGTTCCATTGCTTTCCGAAGAGGTTTTCACCCTTGGATACTTGCCATTTACCATATTTGGTTAGGAATTCTCTTTGGATTTGGATAAACTGCCTGCTGTACACCGGAGGCGTTTCACACCTAAGCGAAGGAATGGCTGTACACAACTACGTATTCGTACTAAGCACTCTTTGATTATGACACCATCAATTAACGACTCAAGAAGAAAATTCATCAGGACGTCCGGTATGGCTACGCTCGGTTTTATGGGACTCTACCAATTCATGAATCCCGGGCTATCGCAGGCGAAAGGGGCATTGAAGCCGGCTTTGGGGTATGGACCCCTAAAAAAGGATCCCGCAGGTATTTTGAATTTACCGGAAGGCTTTACCTATAAGATTATAAGTAAAAAGGGAGATAAAATGGCGGACGGCCTGTATTTACCAGGCCTTGCGGATGGAATGGGTGCCTTTCAGGGCAAGAAGGACAGGACGATCGTGGTTAGAAACCACGAAATCAGTCCGGACTCTCTCGAGCATTCTGGTTTCGGTGCCAACAACGAATTGGTAGGAAGGCTACAGCCGGATGATTTTTACGACTTTGGGAAGGGAATCATGCCCTCGCTTGGGGGTACCACTACCTTCGTTTACAACGAGAATACCGGGGAATTGGAACACCAATACCTAAGCCTGGCCGGGACGGTTCGGAATTGCGCTGGGGGAATTACTCCCTGGGGTTCCTGGCTGACCTGCGAAGAGAGCACAGTCAAAAAAGGGGATTACGAAAACAAGTTGGAAAAGGATCACGGCTACGTTTTTGAAGTACCCGCGAAAGAAGCCATCCATCGAGCGGTGCCAAAGCCGATTAAAGCGATGGGAAGATTTAATCACGAAGCGGTTGCCATAGATCCGGCATCGGGAGTAGTGTATTTGACCGAAGATCGCGGGGACGGCATTTTTTACCGCTACGTTCCGAATAGCCCCGGGAATTTGCAAAAAGGAGGAAAACTACAGGCCCTCGCAATCCTTGGCCAGGAAAGCCGGGATACCCGGAATTGGGAAGATAGCGAAGGACCGGCATTTCCGGTGATGAAGTCCCATAAAGTCAGTTGGGTAGACCTTGAGAACGTTACGTCACCGGAAGACGATCTCCGACATCAGGGTTTTGAGAAAGGAGCCGCCGTTTTTGCGAGAGGGGAAGGAATCTGGTGGGGCGAAAATGAGGTGTATTTTGCCTGCACCAATGGAGGCAAAATTGGTGCCGGTCAGGTGTTTCGCTATACGCCCAGCAAATTCGAAGGCAGGGAGGAAGAGAGGGGAGCACCCGGCGAACTGAGCCTTTTTGCGGAACCAAACGACCGCAAGATTCTAAAAAACTGTGACAACCTGGCCGTCGCTCCCTGGGGAGATGTGATTCTCTGTGAAGACCACAAGCACCCCTTTCTGGTCGGGATCACGCCGGCAGGGGAACTATACCACCTCGCAGAGAACGTCGGTTATGCCTCTGAACTTACCGGTGGCGTGTTTTCTCCATCCGGGAAAACGTATTTTGTCAACATACAGGGACCGGGGATTACCCTGGCCATTACCGGTCCCTGGAAAAGTTAACTCAATCGGCCATGCCCTTCCCAGCCTGGACGGGTCAGAGGCTTCCTTTTGGTCGGCGATTTATGCGGTTTTTTCTCCCGGGGATGAAATAACTGCATCGCGGCAATCAGGGGAGCAAAAGACTGATTTTCTGTTTGGTTGCACCTGGGAATTCCTTTTTTGGGGCTCAAAACAGAATACTTTTGTTATTCATTAAAACATCATCTATATTTGCCACTCAAAATTTAAAATGATGGCGAAGCAAAAGACCAAAAAGGGAAAGGCAGCTCCTGATACATCCAATGAACTTCTGGAAAATCCGGAAGCAATCGCTACCCGTCTTGGAAGAGGCGAAGCGTTTTTAAAACAAAACACCCGTTTGGTAGGGGGAGTTATCGGCCTAATGATCCTTGTCATTGCCGGGATCGTTGGTTTTCAGATTCATAAAGCCAATCAAAACGAAAAAGCGCAGGGAGAGATGTTCCAGGCGGTTTACTATTTTGAGCAGGACAGTGTGGATTTTGCCTTGAACGGCGATGGGGTGCAGCCGGGCTTTTTGGAGATAATCGACGAATACGAAGGCACCGCTGCTGCCAATCTTGCCCATTTTTACGTGGGTTCCATTTACCTCTCTCAGGGAGAATACGCTTCGGCCGTTGACCACTTGAAAGACTTCTCTTCGGACGATTTTTTGGTGCAGGCGCATGCCTATTCCCTGATCGGCAATGCCTACATGGAGTTGGGTGAGGTTTCGGAGGCGATTCGGTACTACAAAAATGCCTCCTCGTATAAGGAGAATAAATTCTTCACACCAAAATACTTATCCAAACTCGCCATTGCTTACGAGGAAAATGGCAACCTGCAGGCAGCTATCGAAACCTATGGAGAAATTGAAAGTGAGTACAGCGACGCCTACGAATACACCGAGGCTCGGAAACACAAAGCGAGGCTAGAGGGTCTGGCTTCCAACTGATAGGCAGTCTATCAAGAATCAGGAAGAGTAAGGCCAGACAGGTTTTACTCTTTTTTTATATAATTTCAGGAAAAAATGGCTACATCGTTAAAAAATCTCAGTCACCATTCCGAAGCGAATATCTCCGATATTCGGGAGAAGAAATTTGCCCTGCTGGTCTCCGAATGGAATGATGAAATCACCGAATCCCTGTATAGCGGAGCATTGGAGACATTGTTGCGGCACGGGGCTAAAAAGGAGCACATTGTCAGGAAAAATGTTCCCGGATCCTTTGAATTGCCCCTGGGCGCTCAATGGATGGCCAGACGCGATGACATTGATGCAGTGATATGCCTGGGCTGTGTGATTCAGGGAGAAACCCGTCATTTTGAGTTCATTTGCAATGCCGTCGCACAGGGCATTACACAGGTAGGCCTGACCTTTAATAAGCCGGTTATTTTTGGAGTATTGACACCAGATACCCAACAGCAAGCCCTGGATCGGGCCGGAGGAAAGCATGGAAATAAGGGAGATGAAGCCGCCATAACCGCCATAAAAATGCTGGGATTTTAAGGGTGTTTCCAGTTATCCATTCATAAAAAAGTTGCAATGCGCATGAAAATCATGAAATTTGGCGGCACTTCTGTAGGGAGGCCGGAGCGAATGCACCAGGTAAAAGACCTGATTACTGCTGACGAGGAGAGAAAGATCGTGGTCTTATCGGCGCTGTCCGGTACCACCAATGCCCTGGTGGGTATTGGCGAAGCGTTGGCGGAGGGAAAAAAAGAAAAAGCCAAACAAAAAATTGAGGACCTTCAAGAGCACTACACGAATTTTTACCTGGAGCTGCTGACCTCCAAGGCCGGTCGGTCCAAGGCCGTACAGATCATTAAGGAGCATTTCGAGTTCTTAACGATTATCTTAAAAATCTCCTTTAACGAAGCAATTAACAAGGACATATTGGCTCAGGGCGAATTGTTGTCCACCAAGTTGTTTTACACCTTGCTTCAGGAGTTGGAGATTCCGGCCGTGTTTTTACCCGCTCTTGAATTTATGAGCATTGACGAGAATGACGAACCGGAATTACACCGAATCAAAGAACGGTTGGCTGCCATTCTTTCCAGGTATCCGGAGGATCGCATTTTTGTAACCCAAGGGTACATTTGCAAGAACCACCGAAACGAAGTAGATAACCTAAAAAGGGGAGGAAGCGACTACTCCGCTTCCTTGATCGGTGCGGCGGTGGATGCCACTGCAGTGGAAATCTGGACCGACATTGACGGCATGCACAACAACGATCCCAGGGTCGTGGAGCAAACCCGGCCGATCGCCCACTTATCTTTTGACGAAGCGGCAGAGTTGGCTTATTTTGGTGCGAAAATTCTGCATCCCGCCTCGATCTGGCCCGCACAATTGCACAACGTTCCCGTGAAGTTACTGAATACCATGGCGCCGGAAGCTTTCGGTACGCTCATCACAGGAACCGGAGAGGGGACGGTTGGGGTAAAAGCCATTGCAGCCAAAGATGGGATTACTGCCGTGAAGATCAAATCGAGCCGAATGTTGCTCGCATACGGGTTCTTACGTAAGGTGTTTGAAATCTTCGAAAAATACCGGACCTCCATAGACATGATCACCACCTCGGAGGTCGCAATATCGCTGACATTGGATGACGTATCCCACCTAAAAGAGATTACAGCTGAGTTGCAGAAGTTGGGAAAAGTGGAGGTAGACAATCAGTTGTCCATCATTTGTATCGTCGGCAATGCCATCATGGAGGAGTCCGGTGTGCTACAAAAAATCATGGATAGTTTGGAACAGTTTCCGTTACGGATGGTTTCCTACGGGGGAAGCAAGCACAATGTTTCCATTCTCATTGACGGAAAGCACAAGGAACAGGCCCTTAAGCGGCTGAATGATGGGCTTTTTGATTTTAGTTAAATGAGTGAAAAGTCACGCAGAAAGACCCCCCTATTCCTGGAAAGGTTACAAACCAAGTGGAAGCTTGACAGTTTGTGGCAAGTGGTTCTGGTATTGGTCGTTTTTGCCTGCACGGGATTCACCATTTTATTTGTCAAAAAACCTATTTTTTCATTTCTTGGCGTGAACACCAGTGACGGCGGGTTTTTCAAAACCGTGCTCTATCTGCTGTTGGTTCTCCCATTGTATCAGGTATTTCTGCTTTTTTATGGGTTTATTTTTGGACAGTTTTCCTTCTTTTGGGAAAAGGAAAAGCAGTTCCTGCGCAGGTTGGGCAAGCTGTTTCCGCGAAAAAAGAAATAACTTGTATGGAATTAGAAGAAATCAGAATAAATGGCCAAGCAACGAGGGTTACCTTTAGATAAAAGCGAAAAAAGAAAACTGAATAAAAAGAATCTTGAAAAGCTTTCCGGAATTTTCCGGTTTGCGCTTCCATACAAAGGTCCTTTTTTTCTAGGGATGCTATTCCTGTTGTTTTCGAGTCTAATGCTCCTCACTTTCCCCTTTGTCGCAGGCAAATTGATTGACGCAGCCTCGGGAAAGGAGTGGATCGTAAACGATATCAACAGCATTGCTTACCTTCTCCTGGGTATCCTGCTGGTACAGAGTATTTTTTCTTTTTTCCGGGTTTGGTTGTTTGCCCAGGTAAGTGAGCGCTCCATGCGAGACATCCGGGTGGCGTTGTATGATCGCTTGGTTCGCTTGCCCATGACTTTTTTCGACAAACGCCGTACCGGAGAGTTGATTAGCCGGATTACTGCCGATGTGAGCATGTTGCAGGACACCTTTTCCATCACCCTGGCCGAACTGCTCCGTCAGGTAATCACGCTACTGGTGGGTATTGGATTTTTGATTTACACCACGCCCCGGCTAACCTTCTTTATGTTGGCTACCATTCCGGTGCTCGTGATCATTGCGATGATCTTCGGCAGATTCATTCGAAAGTTATCAAAAAAGACACAGGACGAGTTAGCAGGAGCCAATGTAGTGGTCGAAGAAACGCTGCAATCGATCGTTACGGTAAAGTCCTTTACGGGCGAGGCGTACGAATCCGACCGATACCGAAGCCGGCTGGACCGGGTAGTTGGCGTCGCGTTGAAGGCGGCAGGCTTTCGGGGGGCCTTCATTTCCTTTATCATTTTTGCCCTCTTCGGAGGAATAGTCGCTGTCATTTGGTACGGCGCCACACTCGTAAGCGCTGGTGAAATGAGCATTGGTGATTTGGTGTCCTTTGTCTTGTATACCACTTTTATTGGTGGATCGATCGCGGGATTGGGGGATATCTACGGGCAGGTTCAGAAAGCGATCGGCTCCTCCGAGCGGGTTTTGGAGATTCTCGAAGAAACTGCCGAGGAAGCGATTCCAGGAAGAAAAGAAGGGGTCCTCACGGGTTCCATATCCTTTAAAGAGGTGGTGTTTCACTACCCCACACGTCCGGATTACCGGGTTTTGGATGGCTTCAGTATGGAGATCGCCCCTGGGGAAAAAGTAGCGTTGGCGGGACACAGTGGCGCAGGGAAATCGACTGTAATCCAATTGCTCCTGAAATTTTATCAGGTAGGAAAAGGGGACATTGTGCTCGACGGTGAATCCATTCGGGATTGGGACCCGCAGCAACTGCGGAAGAATATTGGGATTGTACCTCAGGAAGTATTGTTGTTTGGAGGGACTATACGGGAAAATATACGGTACGCAAAGCCGGATGCCACAGAGCAGGAGCTCATTGAGGCCGCGCAGCAGGCAAATGCCTGGGAGTTTATCGAAAGTTTTCCAGAGGGTATGGATACACGGGTGGGTGAACGTGGCGTCAAATTGTCTGGCGGGCAGCGCCAGCGCATCGCCATCGCCCGGGCGATCCTGAAAGACCCGGCAATTTTGATTTTGGACGAAGCCACCTCCTCGTTGGATGCCGCCTCGGAGGCCTTGGTGCAAGAGGCGCTGGATCAGTTGATGCGGGGGCGTACCACCATTATCATCGCTCACCGACTGGCGACCATTCGGAAGGTGGACCGGATCTACGTGCTGAAAGATGGGAAGATTATCGAATCAGGAAACCACGAGCAGCTTGCTGCCAAGGAAGGCGGGCACTATGCCAACCTGGTCAATCTTCAGTTTGCCGATGAGACCGCAAGGCCTTCAAGCTGATATCCAGACTTTTTACCTGATGCGTGAGTGCTCCGACGGAAATAAAATCAACGCCGGATTCAGCAATGGGCACGATCGTTTTTTCGTCAATGCCGCCCGAGGCCTCGGTTTCGTAGCGTCCACCGATCAGGTTCACGGCTTCTTTCATCGTGGGGACATCCATGTTGTCGAGCATGATGACGTCCACCCCACCTACCCGCAATACCTGTCTGACCTCGTCGAGGCTACGGGTTTCAATTTCTATTTTCAGGTCTAGTTGCTTCTTTTCCAAATAGCTTTTGGCGGCATTTATGGCTCGGGAGATACCACCGGCAAAGTCTACGTGGTTATCCTTTAGCATGATCATGTCGTACAAGGCGAATCGGTGGTTTTTCCCTCCTCCGATCGAAACCGCCCATTTTTCCAACATTTCGAAAATTGGGTGTGGTTTTTCGGGTATCCAGTAGCCGTGCATTCGTATGCTCGATGAGGGCGTTCAATGCTCTCGTTTTGGTGGCAATCCCGCTCATGCGTTGCATGCAATTTAGAACCAATCGTTCCGTGGTAAGGATGGAAGCGGCTTTTCCGTACACCGAAAGTCCGATTTGTCCTGGCTGTACCTTCTGTCCTTCGCTTACCAGTATTTCGACCTGCAATTCCGGATCGTGATGATGAAAAATCATTTTGGCCAATTCAAGCCCCGCAATCACTCCGTGTTCTTTGATGAGCAATTGGGCTTTTCCGAGCTGATTGGGCGGTACTGCTGCCAGTGTCGAGTGATCACCCTCGCCCACATCCTCCTGGAAGGCGGCCTGTATAAAAAGGGTCAAGCGTTCGTTCGTTAGGTATTCCTGCATGGTTTGCTAAAATTACGAAATATTTTGAAACGAGCAGGGCGCATCTATTGCCGGATAAATTCCATGCTATAGATAAGGAAGGATTGTTGGTCATTTTTTTTGCGACGGATAAGTACCCGAAAGCTATTTCCGGTAGATCTGTACGTACCGATCAGGTAGGACACGGTCTCGCTGGTTTGTCCCACTTGCTGCAGGTCAAAACCCTGGGAAGGCTGGTCTTTGAAGAAGTCTCTAAGGACAATCTCTGCCTGGCTTCTGGAAAAATCGTGTTTGCTATTGTCAAAACTAATCTCTACCCGGCTGTCCAGGTATTTCGAAAGCTCCTTGCTAGAGCCCTGTTGCATGGCAAATTCAACATCCTTTTCATAACCCTGGGCAAACGTAGTCAAAGGAGAGAAAAAAATTAAGAAAACAATCGCAATACAATGGGGGATTACACGACGCATATTTTTTCCGTCACAAAATCCAGGCCAAAATTTGTAAAGCTTTTCCCGCAGCTGCGGTGGCCGTGGTCGGCGGCTAGCAGCAGGGGGAGATTATTGGGTAATTTGCTGAGCGCTATCTTTAATTATCTTATATTTGCGGAGCATGGTGGACACCTCGAAATGCATGCCTTCAGGAGGAGTAGCCGGGACACAGGTTTTTAGAGCCTCCGGAATTTTTGTTTGAGTATAACCAATAAGAAAAGAAATGAATAAGAAAGTTTTATTGATGATCCTCGATGGGTGGGGAATTGCTCCCAACCCAGAAGTTTCTGCAATTGATAAAGCCAAGACTCCGTTTATCGACAGTTTGTACGACAGGTACCCCCATTCACGTTTGGATGCCTCCGGATTGGCCGTTGGCCTACCGGAGGGCCAAATGGGCAATTCAGAGGTAGGTCATATGAATATAGGCGCCGGAAGGGTCGTTTACCAGGATCTCGTAAAAATCAATAAAGCCGTTCAGGAAGGCGCGCTCTCTACCGACCCTGTGCTGCGGGCGGCTTTTGAAGATGCAAAAGGCAAAGGAAAAAAAGTACACTTGATTGGGCTGGTTTCGGACGGGGGCGTTCACGCACACCTTTACCATTTGAAAGGCTTGTGTGATGCCGCCAGAGACAACGGAATGGAAGATGTTTTCATCCATGCGTTTACGGATGGTCGAGATACCGATCCCAAAAGTGGCCTTCGTTTTTTGGAGGATCTGAAAATTCATTGCGAAGGTTCCGTAGGAAAAATAGCTTCCATCGTGGGAAGGTACTATGCCATGGATCGGGATAAGCGCTGGGAGCGGGTAAAACTGGCGTACGATGCTCTGGTACACGGAGAAGGGGAAAAATCAAAAGACATGCTTTCTGCCGTCCGTAAATCCTATGCCAATGGGGTTACCGATGAATTCATCCGCCCCATCATCCAGGTGGACGAGGCGGGTAAGCCGCTGGCAACAATTGAGGAAGGAGATACCGTGATCTGCTTTAATTTCCGAACCGATCGGGGGAGGGAAATCACAGAAGTGCTCACCCAGAAGGATTTTCCAGATTACAACATGAAAAAGCTGGATCTGAATTACGTGACCTTCACACTCTATGATGAAAATTTCAAAGGAATTCCTGTAGTTTTTGAAAAGGATAACCTCAGCAATACCCTGGGTGCGGTATTGGAGCAGCACCATAAAAAGCAAATACGCATCGCTGAAACAGAAAAATACCCGCACGTGACCTTTTTCTTTTCCGGAGGGCGGGAAAAAGCGTTTGAGGGGGAAACCAGGATTCTTTGTAACTCACCCAAAGTGGCCACATACGACCTGCAGCCCGAGATGTCTGCTCACGAAATCGCAAAAAAGATCAATCAGGAACTGCCCAAAAGGGAGGCCGATTTTATTTGCCTGAATTTTGCAAACGCAGATATGGTCGGACATACGGGCGTTTTTGACGCGGCAGTCAAAGCCTGCGAGGCAGTGGACGAATGCGCCGCTTCGGTCATCGAAACAGCGCTAGCCAATGAATATACCGTGATCGTCATCGCCGACCATGGCAACAGCGATTGCATGATCAACCCAGACGGTACGCCAAATACAGCACATACAACCAATCTGGTACCCTGTATCATGGTCGATAAAAACGACCGGCTGGAAGTAAACGACGGTAAATTGGGAGACCTGGCGCCTACGATTCTGACCTTGATCGGTTTGGAGAAGCCTCAGGAAATGACCGGAACTATTCTCCTGAAAGATCCTTCATGAACTGCCTTTCCCGCTCATTTCTAATACCGGTACTGGCTGCTTTTCTCCTGTTTTCCTGCAAAGAGGAAGCGGAAACGCCCTTCGCTAACCCCACGCAAATTGATCGGTATTTTCCCGTTTCAGATTTTCTGGAACAAAAAATTACCGAACGGGCGGGGGTTGCGGTGACCAAGACCATACGATTCAACGATGAAGTCGAGGAAGTTAGCTTTCAACCGGATAAAGAAGCCTGGCGAAAGGAATTGGACTTTTTTTTTCAGGCGGACATCAACAAGGCGGCACTGGCCTCGGCGTACGACACCAGCGAAGAGGAGGGGCGGTTGATTCACAAGCTTAAGCCCGGAGAAAAAGGGATCGTTCAACAAATTCTTGTGCAGAAGAAAGGGAATCGGATCGAGGAGATTCGCATAGAAACGACGAAAAATAACTTATTTTACCAGTCGCAGGTGAAAGGGACCATCGTTTTGGATGATAAGGAAGACCTGGTCGGCTACCGCCTTCGGGGAAGTCAAAAGGTATGGTTCATGCCGCCCACGGCGCTGGAAGTGGAGGCCAAAGTAGGCGGCTGAGTAATAATTCGTACAGCGACAATGAACGATCGGTGCGATTCTTCCGTGTTCGATCCCCGCTGTCGTTTCGTTCTCTGGATAGAAAGGGGACCTGAGCGGCTTTCTTGAATCAATCGATTCAAGAAAGCCTGCCGGGATGCCCGCTCAGTTTCCTGATGGCGAGTTGCACAGGCTTCCCTTATCCGGCAAAAGCGAAAAAAACCAGCCAGGTAATAAATAAAATTGGCAGCAGGATGGGTATGGAAAACCGCAATACATACCCGAAAAAGGAGGGCATTTTAATACCGCTTTGTTCTGCGATGGATTTAACCATGAAGTTGGGTCCGTTGCCAATGTAGGTCATGGCTCCGAAGAAGACCGAAGCGATGGAAATGGCCATCAATTCAAATGAGGAATCCAGGTAGTTGTTCAGGGCGAAATCTTTCACTTGTTGTATGACGTTGATATCCGCTCCCTGCGAGGCCATGGCGGCAGCAAGAAAATTCAGGTAGGTGGGTGCATTGTCTAAAAAGCCAGATAGCAAACCGGTACCCCAATACAGGCTGTTATAGGTAATCATGGCGGCACCTTCCTCGGATTGGGCAAAAGTACCCACCAGTTCCAATGCCGGCATCATCGTTCCAAAAATACCAATGAAAATAAATGCTACTTCCCGAATGGGTTCAAAATTGAATTCGTTACCTGCCAGGGCTTTTTTATCGGCAAGCCGATAGGATAAATAGGCCACAGCAAGCATGATGGATTCCCTGATAAAACTGAATTTTTGGCCGTCGTAATGGATTGCAGGTACCCAGTCCAGTACGTTTGGATCCAAAAAGACAGCAATGATAATGACAAGCAACCAGAGAAAATTTTTGGTACCGGAAAGGGATATTTTGTTGGTATAGCTGGCTTCTTCTTCGTCTTCGGCAGCGGCCTTGCTGCGACCAAATCGTCTGTCTATCAAATAAAATAAAACGGCCAGAATGGAAAGCGCCAGCATCCAGGCCGGCCAATTATTGGTCAGGGTCCAGAAAAAAGGCACTCCTTTCAGAAAACCAAGAAAGAGTGGCGGATCTCCAATGGGTGTGAGGGAGCCACCGATATTACTTACCATGAAGATAAAAAAGATGATGTGGTAAGGTTGAATGCTGTTTTTATTGAGGCGAATAAACGGGCGGATCAACAACATGGAAGCACCTGTGGTACCAATCAGGTTCGAAATTGCTGCCCCGACGAGCAACAGGATCACGTTTCCCAGAGCGGTTGACTTTTTGTCGACTTCGATGAGAATACCTCCGGAAGCGATAAATAAGGACGCAAGCAATGCGATAAATTGTATGTATTCGGCCAGCGCATGTACCGGGTTGTGGACATTATGCAAGACAAAAAGGTAATACAGAACTACGACCGCTGCCAGGCCTACAGCAATTTTCGGATAATTGTGGTGCCAGAAATGTTCATAAAAAAGGGGACCGGTAGCAATCATGAGCAACAGGGCTACAAATGGAACAACCAACCAGGCGGGCGCGTGTCCATGTGCTTCTTCCGGCGCTGTTTCAGCGTGAATTCCGGAACCAACTTCGGCAGACTGTGGCAACTCGGTGGCTTGCTCGGCCAATGCAATCGGTTCGGATGGGGAAATAGAACGGGCTTGTAATTGGTTTGAAACCAGGAAAAGAAATCCAAATAGCAGGAACCATGAAGCTAAATAGTTCTTCATTCACGTCAAATTATTGTTCAAAGAATGATTAAGTCAAGGATTTCCAAGGATCTTGGAAAAACGGTTGGTTGCAATAAATTCCCCTAAACTAGTTATTTTGTGGTGTAGGAACCAAATAAATTGGTGGGAGCGGTCAAAAATAGTGAATTTTTTTGACCGCTATAATTCTTTAGTCTAGTTGCTGCAAGGCGATTTCCAAGGCAGTTTGCGCAATACCCGTCGGTGCCGGGTTTGCCTGATGGCACCGCTTTAATGCTTTTTGAATGGTTTTGCTCACATCTCCAAATAAGGCTTCGTCGGTGAGAAGTGCGCGGTCCGACATGAGGTAAGCCGTCATCCTGGAAATTCCCACGTTCGAAATAAAATCCGGAATGAGGGATATTCTTTCGTCTGCAAGGGTGCTGACAGGCCCCAAAAAAATGTTGTTTTCGGCGAAGGGGAAATTAGCGCCGCTCGCGATCACTTCCAGGCCTCCCTCCATCAATTTTTCCAGTTTGTCTTTGTCTACCAGTCGGGATTTGGCCGCAGGAATGAAAATGTCTGCAGAGAGGTTCCAGAACTTTTCGTTTCCCTCTTCGAAAGGAATGCGTTTGTTGCTAACCAGCTTGTTTCTTTCCTTAGACAAAAACAATTTGGTCACATCGGATTCGTCCAACCCATCGGGGTCGATGATGGCCCCTTCCAGCGATAAGATGCCTACCACCTGTACGCCCGCTTTGGCTAAAAAATAGGCGGCTGCGGCCCCCACATTGCCCCAGCCCTGTATCATAGCGTTTTTTCCTTTAACAGTGCCTCCCCATAGCTGGTAATAGTACAGAACTGCGGTGGCCAAACCGAATCCCGTGATCATATCGCTTACCCGGAATTTGGCAGGGCCAGCGGGAAAGAAATCGGTATTCTCAATAATTTTGGACAAGCCCTGCCGGAGCTGCCCGATTTTTCGTATCTTTTTCGGCTCCCCGGGCTTAAAATGGCCGGTGACAATACCTTCTTGCGGATGCCAAAGGCCATGATTTTCTGTCAAGGGGATCAGTTCCTTGCTTTCGCTTATATGAATTCCCGCACCGGTACCAAAGTAGCTTTTCAGAATTGGGGAAACTACTTGAAACCATCTTTTGAGTACGCCTTCTTTCCGGGGGTCTTCGGGATCAAAATTGATTCCAGCCTTTGCTCCCCCAATGGGTGGTCCGGAAATGGTGTATTTGATAGCCGTGTTTTTTGCAAGTTGGATCACGTCTTTTTTTTCCAACCCTTTTTTCATTCGGGTATCACCCCCGGCAGCTCCACCTCGGAGGGAGTCAATGACTAGCCAGCCTTCTGCCTCGGTTTCGCTGTCGCTCCATTCAAAAACGATTTCCGGTTGGCGGTTTTCAAATTTTTTTAGTAGTTCTCTCATTTTTTCAGATTTCGTTTCGGTTTAAGGAAAAAGTCCGAAAACCGTACCACCACAGGAATCACGTGAAGCACCGGTCACAGATGCCAGGCAGTTGGTTTCCCCACGCAGCCGTAAAACGCCCAAAAAGCCAAAGACAAGTGCTTCCTTAAATTCGATGATTTGATTTTCAGGCAGCGTCAGGTTTACCTGCTGCCCGATTTTTTCGGAAAGTTTTTCAATAAAAAAGGTGTTGTAAGCGCCTCCGCCCGTGACCAGCAGTTGTTGTTTTTTCACGCGTGTATTCTTCCCGTTTACGATTGTGCGTGCAATGCTTTCCGCGAAATGTTCGGTAAGTGTAGCGAGTACATCGGCTACCCGATGATCTCCTTTTTCCAGCAGGGGTAGGTAGTCGGATTCTATGTGCTCTCTCCCTAGCGATTTTGCCCCCGTGCGCCCGTAATACGGGAGTTGGTTCAGGGCGTTGAGCAACGTTTCAATGGGCCTTCCGTCCCGGGCAAGTTTTCCGCCGGCGTCGAAATCCTTTCCGACCTTCCTGGAAAAATGGTTCAAAAGCAAATTGAAGGGGCAGGTGTCAAAAGCAATCCGCTTTCCTTCCGATTGCATGGATAAGTTGGCGATTCCGCCGAGATTCAAAGCATAATCGTAGTCGGGAAAAAGCAGGGCATCTCCTATGGGGACCAAGGGTGCGCCTTGCCCGCCTAAGACCACGTCTACAATGCGGAAGTCGTTAATTACCGGGAACCCGGAAGCCTCGCATAAGGCCTGTCCATTTCCGATTTGGCGGGTCATGCCTTTCTCGGGCCGGTGAAATACCGTGTGGCCGTGGGAAGCAATTGCGTCGGGTAGCAAGGCATTTTGCGTACAAAAATCCTTAACCACCTGGCCCATCCATCTTCCGAAGGCTATGTCCAGAAACTCCAATGATTCTGCGTCGAGCAGGTGGGCAGACTGCAGCGATTGCCCCAGTTCTTCCGGGAAAGGGATGGTTGCTGCTTTGATTACCTCGAATTCCCATTGCTCGCTTTTTTCGTAGGAACAAAAAGCGAGGTCCAACCCGTCGCCTGAGGTGCCGGACATCAGCCCGATTAGCTTGTACCTGTTGTCACTACTCATGGGTTAAAGTTTGTTAAAAACCACTTACCAATGCTAAAAATAATAGGTAGCCGATCCCCCTCCAAAGTAAAATGACTAATTTTGATGGAGTTTTCGGAAAGCAACAATGCCAGATAAGAAAAATTGGGTAGTAGACATTGGAAACACTAGAATCAAGGCTGGAATATTTAGCCAGGGGCGACTCCTGGAATCGGCTACCGTCACCGGGTACGAGGCATTGGCAGACATGCTTCAACCCGCACCGCAGGATGAGGTGCTCATCGTGTCGGTAAACTGGACTGAGAAAGCCCTGAGAGAAAAAATTTCCTTCCCATTTTTGTTTTTCGATAAGGAAACTCCCCTGCCCATACAAAACCACTACGATTCGCCCGCTACCCTGGGCCTGGATCGGTTGGCAGCCGTGATCGGTTCCAGGGCCTTCGTTTCCGGTGGCCCCGTTTTGTGCATAGATCTAGGCACCTGTATCACCTATGATTTTATGGATGGTGGCGACAATTACCTGGGGGGAGCGATATCTCCCGGAATAGGCTTGCGGGCAAAGGCCATGAATGCCTTTACGGCAAGACTACCTTTGGTGGAATTGGGAAAGGAAATTCCCGCATTTTTGGGAAGCGATACACGGAGCTGCATGAAATCCGGTATCTATCACGGCATCCTGGGCGAAATACGCGAATACATCCGGCTGTTTTCCCTTGTCCATGGCGAGGTCACGGTCTTTATTTGTGGTGGAGATGCAGAAATCTTTGAAAGCTTAACAAAAGACCACATATTTGTAATCCCCAATTTGGTCCTGTACGGATTGGACAGAATTTTAACATACAATGTCGAAAACTAAACTACTTGTGGCTAGCCTGGGGTTTCTCCTGGCGTTTGTGGCCATTCAACAAACCAGTTTTGCACAATTTTCCTCTTCTACTTACAGTTCGTTGGGTGTGGGGATTTTTAATAATTCTGGCCTGACCCAAAACCAGGGAATGGGCGGTATGGGGATTAGCTTTGGCAATAGTTACAGCGTGAATCACGTCAATCCGGCGATTTCCGTAAAAAATGCGGCCTACAGTTTTCAGGCAGCCCTAAATTACAACCAATTGGCTGCAGCTACCGAGTCCAGTTCTGAACAATTGGACGGTGGCGGGCTGAGCTATGTAGCCATGTCGTTTCCGGTAATCCCCCGAAGGTTTACCATGGGACTGGGCCTGAACCAATTAACCGGCGTAGATTACAACATTACGGTCAATTCGCAGGTTACCAATACGGATCTGATGGCTCAGAACATTATCGAAGGCAGGGGAGGGCTCAGTCAGGTCTACCTGCAGGGGGGCTTTCAGGTATACAAAAGCCTGAGCCTGGGGTTGGAAGGCGCTTACACCTTTGGTTCAACCATCCGGACCAATCAATTGGACCTGCTGGATACAGCAATGAATGCCGTTGGAATTTCGTCCGAATACTATGAACGACTGACTTTCAGTGATGTGACCTTTAAGGCAAGTGTTTTTTATGCACAGCCCTTGGGAGATGAAAAATACCTAAATCTTGGTGCCATCTATCATGTATTTGGAGATATTAATGGAAAAGAGTTTGCAAAAATGGCGGAATCGGGCCAAGCTAGCATTCCGAATTCGCCCGGTGACGTGCTGGCAGACAACGTTTCAGGAAGTATTTTCCTACCTAATAAGATAGGTTATGGTGTAACTTATGAAAAAATTAATAAATTTGCTATAGGAGTAGAAGCGCAATTCCAGGATTTCACCGATTTCAGGGATTTTAATGCCAGTACGGGAAATCTTCAAAACGCTTTTAAACTGTCGCTGGGGGGGCAATACATACCCAATGCCTTTTCAATGGAAAGCATGTTGAGCAGGTCAACGTTCCGGGCCGGCTTTGAGTACGAACGGCTGCCGTACCTCTTGAACCAAAATCAAATAGATGATATTGGCATTAATTTTGGTACCAGCATACCGGTGTACAGCTTGTCATTATTAAATGTGGCAGTTAAGGTGGGTACCAGAGGAACGGTAAGTGACGGGTTGGTAAGAGAAAATTATTTTAAAGTTTCGTTAGGAATTTCAATAAATGACAACAGTTGGTTTTACAAAAAAGTATTTGAATGATGTTGACAAACATGAAAATTAAATCGGCAATTATCGGATGTTTGTCCTTCCTCATGGTTGGACTGGTTCAGGCGCAAGACAACTGGAATTGGCCATCCGATCAAGAAATGGAAGCAAAAGCCAGGGAATACAATGCGGCTTACAACGACTACATGAAGTCAGAGGAGTTTTTGAAAGCCAAGGGGCCGCTTCACTGGTTATTGACGAACGCTCCGGATTTGAACGAGGCGCTGTACATCAATGGTGTAAAAGTGTACGAGGGTGCGGCAGAGATGGCAACGGACGAAGCGGAGATCAGTGCCTTTCAGGATTCAGTGTTGACCATTTACGATTTACGAAACGAATTATACGATAACGAGCCCCAGTGGATTGCAAACAAGGCGTATTACGCGTACAAATTTTACAAAGGAAACAAAGATAAAGTAGATATCGCAGCCAAGCTATTTGAGCGAACCATCGAAATTCACGGAAAGCTAGAGCCTTCTTCATTGAATGCGGCATATTTCGATGCCATTTACAGAAATTTTGCGTTCAACAAAGCCTACACGCCGGACGAGGTCATTTCCAAGTACGAATTCATCATGACCAAGTTGGACGAAGACGAAGCAGCTGGACAGAATGTGGCGACCTCCAAAGGTACGCTGGAGCAGTTGCTGGCCGCTATGGACATTATCAACTGTGACTTTATCGAAAATAACATGGGGCCCAAACTAACCGCGGATCCTACCAATCTGAAATTGGCGAAACAGATTTTTCAATACTCAATCAAGGAGAAATGCACCAGCAGTGATATCTTCCTGAAAGCGCTGGAGACCATCGATAACGATAGCCCTACCTTTAGTACTTCACAGGTACGGGGCATGCGATACATGCAAAACTCCGAATACGCAAAGGCGGGAGAGCTGTTCGAAAAAGCACTGACACTCGCAGAAACGGATGAGCAGAAGGCGGAAATTCACTGGGACATGGCCAAGGTTCATGCCAACCTGGGAAGAAAAAATCAGGCCCGTACTTCTGCGTTGAAAGCCGCTGAGCTGAACGAAGAGCGACAAGCCGATGCCCATTCCTTTATTGGCGGCTTGATTATGTCCTCTTCTAACGACTGTAGAGGTGGTCAGAGTCGCGTCAAGGATTACTCCATTTACATTGCCGCATACAATTCATATGCGCGAGCTGGGGATAGCCAGGGCATGGCCAACGCCAAATCACGGTTTCCCTCCAAGGAAGAGCTTTTCACCGAAGGATTCCAGGTAGGTGATACGATCAATACCGGCTGTTGGGTAGGTCAAACTGTCACACTGGCGACCAGAGACTAATTGATCTTCCGATGCCTTTTCCATCCACGTATTGGATGTGAAAACAGACATTCAAAAAAGGCGGTACCACTACCGCCTTTTTTTTCGTTTAGTCCCGAGAGCAGGCAAAGGGCCGCTGACTTCTCCGCAGGAATGAAACCCCGGGCCAATAAGCTTCGTCAAGCTTGTAAGGAATAGAATCAGCAGGTGCCTATTCCTCTGAAAATTGTATGTATCTTTGCATGCGGTATATAAATGAAAGCTCGCTCAACATGAACCCGAATGGAATGGACCAAATGGAGAAAAAGAGGCAGTGTGTCGGATTCGCGAAAAGTTGGATGCAGGCGGTACTTCTTTGCTTATCTCTATTTTCTTGTAGGGAAGACGTGGACAAAAGCCAGTTGGAGAATTACCAGGGGCCCTACCGGATCAGCCACGAGGTAGAGCTGTTGCACAGCGACTCTGCACTCGTGCGAACCAAACTTATGGCTGCAAAGCAGCTCGAATATTTGAATCGGGACACTGAGTTTCCGGAAGGTATCGTGATTCATTTTTTTGACAAGGACGGAACCTTGAGTACAAAGATTCGGGCAGACCGTGGATTTTACGATCGAAAAAATAATTTGTATCGGGGGGAGGGAGACGTACAGGTAGAAAACCTGAAAAAGGAACAGAAATTATCTTCCGAAGAATTGTTCTGGGATCCGGGGAAGAAGAAAATTTATACGGAAAAGTTTGTTACGGTGGAAGAGCCGGAACGAACAATCAAGGGAACGGGGATGGAAGCAGACGAAGGGTTTAACCAGTACACATTTAAAAAAGTAACCGGCGAAATAGACAATGCACTTTAAGTTATAAACATGAAACTGACGAGTACCATTTTATTATCGCTGGCAGCTGCCATGGTGGTGATCGGTGCCCACCTCACCATGAAGGCAGGTATCGTGGCATCCTATCCATTTTTTATGTTTGCGGTACTGTTACTGTTTTGGCACATGTACCGAAGAAATCGAAACGAACAGGAAGACCAAAACCAGCAAAAAGGAAACAAACCAAAAAAACGGAAACCCAATGGATGAGCACTATTTCCTACTGGTCCTGGTAAGCTTGTTTTTTTCCGCTCTTTTCTCAGGAATGGAGATCGCGTTTGTGTCGGCAAATCGTCTTCACATCGAGTTGCAGAGCAAACAGGGAAAGATTTCCGGTCGGATTCTGGCCAATTTCATACAAAATCCGGGACAGTTCATCGGAACCACCTTGATGGGGAACACCATCAGTCTTGTTTTGTACGGAATTTTTATGGCGTATTTGCTGGGGCCACCTTTGGGCTATCTTTTGCCCGAGGCGATCAATACTCAGGCGGGAGTCATGGTGGTTCAGACCGTTATTTCCACCATCGTGGTGCTAATTACTGCTGAATTCATTCCCAAGAGTATTTTTATTCTGAACCCCAACAGCATGTTGACGGTTTTCTCTTTTCCATTTGTCTTGATTTATTACCTGTTGTATCCGGTGGTATGGGTGGTCGTAGGCTTGTCCAAATTGACGATCACCAAGGTACTCAAACTGGACTACAACGAAGACCGGCCCGCATTCACCATCACCGATTTAAATAGTTTCATCCAAAACTACCTGGATACAAAAGGTGAGGATGTGGACATAGACGCCAAGATTTTTGATAACGCGGTAGATTTTAAAAAAGTGAAGGTCAGGGAGTGTATGGTGCCGCGGACGGATATTGTAGCTGTGGAGGTGGAAGACCCCATGAATGATCTGAAAAAGGTTTTTGTGGAAAGCGGCCACTCAAAAATCATCATTTACAAGGAGACGATTGACGATGTGATCGGGTACTGTCACCACCTGGAACTATTCAAAAAACCAAAGTGTATCGAGGATATCCTGACCCCCATCATCATTGTACCGGAGTCGGCACTGGCCAATGAGTTGCTCGTGCAGTTTATAAAAGAGCGAAAAAGCCTTGCCCTGGTAGTGGATGAATTCGGGGGGACCAGCGGAATTGTCAGCATGGAGGACATCATCGAAGAGATTTTTGGAGAAATTGAAGACGAGTACGACAGTGATGATCTGATCGAACAAAAAGTTTCCGATCAGGAGTACCTGCTAAGTGCCAGGCACGAAATTGACTACATCAATGAGAAATACGAATGGAACCTTCCCGAGGGAGAATTTGAGACGCTTGCCGGGTTTATTCTATCCTTGACAGAAAGCATTCCCCAAAAGGGAGAGTCGGTAACGTACGGCCCATTTACATTTACGGTTGTTTCCAAGCAGGACCACCGGATTGATACGATAAAAATTAAACTAGAGGAATAACCCGTGTCGCAGAAATACTTGATTTATAGATGAGGTAATATTTTGAAATTACCTTCAGATGTAATTATTTTGCGACACTGCAAAAAACAGGAGAATGGCATTAATAAAACAAATTAGACAAAGGACGGGACTTGCGATCGGTGTGATTGCGGTGGGACTTATTTTCTTTTTAGTAGGAGGGGACATTTTGGGCCCAAATTCCATGATTTTAGGCTCCAGTCGGACTACAGTCGGAGAAATAGCGGGAGAAGACATTTCCTATGACGAATACGTTCAGAAAATCGAACAGACCAAAATGAGTTTTCAGCAAAATACGGGAAGAAACCCCAATGAAAACGAATTGTCAAGTATTCGGGAGCAAGCCTGGCAAGCGCTGATTGTGGAAAAAATATTTTCCCAGCAATACGAGGAACTGGGTATGGTCGTTTCTGACGAGGAACTCGTAGACATGGTACAGGGAAAGAATATTATTGGTGAATTGAGAAGGCAGCTCACCAACCCTCAAACCGGTGAATTTGATCGGGAACAATTGGTGACCTTTCTGCAGTCGCTTCAAACTGCCGACCCACAGCAGCAAATGTTTTGGGCGCAGCAGGAAAAGTTATTTGCCGATTCCCGTTTACGAATCAAATACGATAATCTCCTGGCCACTTCTGAGTACGCGACCTCGGCGGAAGGTAAGCTCCAGCACAAAATGGCAAATACCATTGCCGATGTCCGACACATACAGATTCCCTATTATTCGGTATCTGATTCTCTGGTTCCGGTGACCGATTCGGAAGTGAGGTCTTACATCAGCAAACATCAGGAAAAATTTAAGGTTACGGAAAGTCGGGGGCTGAGCTACGTCCGTTTTCCCCTTTATCCCAGCGCGGAGGATTCGGCAGCTACGCTGGAGCAAATGAATGGCCTGGTAGCTGAATTGAAAGAAACTTCCAATGATTCTGCTTTTGTTGTAAGAAACTCGGAAGCTCAAAACCCTTTCCTTACCATCAATCCCGGAGATCCGCTTCCGGTGAATTTTAGCAACAATGTGGATGAGCCCGAAGTCGACGTGGTCTACGGTCCGTTTTTGACCAATAATTCCAGTTATGTTGCCTATAAAATTACCGATCGCTACGAGGGTGCACCGCGAATGAGAGCGAGTCATATTTTGCTAAATGCAGAAGGATTGGAAGGGGAGGCAAAAGAACAGGTTCGCGAGAGGGCGCAGGAAGTATTGGAGGAAGTCAACGAAACCGGGAACTTTGAGGTCGCAGCAGCGCAGTATGGGGAGGACGCTACCTCCCAGCGTGGAGGCGACTTGGGATGGTTTTTCCGGGATGATTTTGTCACTGAATTTGCCGATGCAGTATTCGGTGCACGGAGCCTGGGAGTAATCAACCGAATCGTCGAGACCGAATACGGATTTCACATCATCAAAGTAACCGAGCTTCCAAAGACAGAAACGCAGAAACTAGCCATTTTGGAATTGGAGCTGATAGCAAGTGACATTACCAGAAATGACATATTCCGAAACGCCGATTACTTCGCGGCTAATTCGACCAATGAGTCTACCTTTGATGCGAATGCTGAAAAAGAGGGGTATCAAGTGTTGACGGCCATCAACGTGGGCCCCACTGCGCGATCCTTAAACAATATGACCGGCGCCAGAGAGATTGTTCGCTGGGCGTTTAACGACGCCTCCCTTGGATCAGTTTCGGATGTTTTTGAATTGGATGACGCCTATGTGGTGGCTTTGCTGTCTAGTGAAACCGAAGAGGGAGACGGTACGATTGCCAACCCCGAAATTCGGGCCCAGGCTACCACCCAATTGAAAAACGAGAAAAAAGCAGCTTATATAAAGGAAAAAATTGCCGGGTTGGAAACATTGGATGCGATCAAAGAGGTTTTTCCGGATGCGTCCATTGGCTCTACGCCTGATTTGCGTATGAACGCCAGCGTGTTGCCGGGAGTAGGGTTTGCGCCCAAGGCAGTTGGCGCCATTTTTGGGCTACGGGAATCCGGAGAAATGACCGATCCCATCCAAGAGGACATTGGCGTTATCGTTGCCCAATTGAACGATCTCATTCCCGCTCCCGAGATCGCCGATTATACCCGCTACCAAAACGAGATTACAACCAATGCATCCCAACGGACTGGCTACATGATCATGATGGCGATGGAGGAATTGGCAGACGTGAAGGATTATCGTTACAAATTCTTTTAAACCCAGAAAAACGTCAAAATTTTATCCCATCCTTTTCGAAGGATGGGATTTTTTGGTTTTTAGGGATTTAATTTGTAGTAAAAATCGTTGAAAACGTATATGAGCAGTAAATTCGACACCGACTCGTTCAAGGAGAAATTGGAAAATCAAACCAGTTTTCCTGCATTGTACATGTTTAAGTTTATTGTACCCACCGGTAAAGAAGCGGAGGTGGCTGCGTTATTGCCCGGTCACGAAATGAAATTACGGGTTTCGTCCAAGGGTAAATACACCAGTGCCACCATCAAGGCCATGATGCCAAGCAGCCAATCCATCATCGACGTATACGAGGAAGCTGCGAAAATCGAAGGAGTAGTATCATTATAATCAACCAAGATATGTGGAAAGAAGAAGATAATAAGTTGACACAGACGTTTGAGTTCAAAGATTTTCAGGAAGCGTTTGCGTTCATGACGCGGGTGGCATTTCTGGCGGAAGCGCATGGCCACCATCCAAACTGGAGCAATGTGTACAACAAGGTTCAGATTGAATTGACCACGCACGATCAGGGAAATACAGTTACCGAGAAAGATAGGAAATTGGCAGAGGCCATAGCTGCGATAAACTAATGTCGGAAAACGCTTCCCTGAGCCTTTTTTTGGTACCCACCCCGATCGGCAATCTCAAGGACATCACAGTAAGAGCCTTGGAAACGTTGCAGGAGGTAGATGTGATTTTGGCGGAAGACACGCGGACTTCTGGTAAGTTGCTAAAACACTATTCCATCCGGCGACCCCTGGAAAGCTACCATATTCATAACGAACACCAAAGCATTTCCCGGATACTAACGAGAATGGGGGAGGGCTTGGTGTTTGCACTGATCACCGACGCGGGTACTCCCGGTATATCTGATCCCGGGTTCTTGCTGGTACGGGAGACGATTGCAGCTGGGTTTGAGGTTTGCAGCCTTCCTGGCGCAACAGCCATCGTACCAGCCCTTGTCAATTCCGGATTGCCCAACGACCGTTTTGTGTTCGAAGGGTTTTTGCCGCATAAAAAAGGCAGAAAAACCCGGCTCGAATCCCTGCAGGACGAAACCCGGACCATGGTTTTCTACGAATCCCCGCATCGGCTGCTAAAGACCTTGCAGCAGTTTTCGGAGACCTTCGGACCGGAGCGCAGGGCCTGTGTCAGTCGGGAAATGACCAAGATCCACGAGGAAAACATACGAGGAAGCCTGGGGGAAATTTTGGATTACTACAAGGAACACACACTTAAAGGAGAAATCGTCATCACGGTTTCGGGAAGATAATGGATAAACTAGAACTGGAAACGCTGACAGAACAGGTGGCAATGCTGGCCCGAACGGCCGGCTCATTTATTCGGGAAGAAGGAAAAAATTTTAGCCTTGAAAAGGTTGAGCAAAAGGGTTTTAACGATCTTGTTTCCTACGTGGACAAAGGGGCCGAAAAGATTATAGTCAACGGCTTGGCCGAATTGCTACCACAGGCGGGCTTCATTACGGAAGAGGGAACCCGGTCCGATGACAGTCAGGAATTGACCTGGATAGTCGATCCCCTGGACGGAACGACCAATTTCGTTCATGGGATTCCCATGTACGCGGTCTCCATCGCACTGGCCCGGGGGACGGAAATACTCTCCGGAGTCGTTTACGAAATAAATCTGGACGAGTGTTTTGCAGCCAGCGTTGGAGCAGCGGCCACCTGCAATGGAAAACCCATTCGGGTGAGCAGTCCGGATAAGTTGGCGGATAGTTTGGTTGCGACTGGTTTCCCTTACGACGATGGGGGAAAGTCGGATCGGTACCTGAATTTGCTGGCCCATTTTCTAAAAAACACCCACGGCCTGAGACGGCTTGGCTCAGCAGCGGTGGACTTGTGCTACGTAGCCTGTGGAAGAGTAGAGGGATATTTGGAGTACAATCTCCAGTCGTACGATGTGGCCGCAGGTACGCTGATCGTCAAGCAAGCCGGAGGTCGGGTGACCGACTTTGGGGGCGGTGAGAATTACCTGTTTGGAGCAGAGATTTTGGCGAGCAACGGTAAGGTTCACCAGGGCTTGCTGGAGGCAATTACCGACCATTTTGAATTATAGTAAGAAATAATTGACTGTTCGAATTTGGGACTAACAGCAAAAAACATAATTCAAAAAAAATATTTAAGTGTTTGAAAAATAAATTTGTATTTTCGCTATAAATGATTAGCTTTCAAACATTTAATTGAGAACACCAAGTAGCTACTCGAATCACCCAAACTTTGTACCTACCGCAGTTTTCAAACAAACGGTCTTTTATTGGAGTTGATATGCATAATAATATAAATAAAATGAATATAGGAATCATTGGAGGTACCGACCTGGCTACCAACCTGGGCAACAAGTTTATCGCAAGAGGAATGGATGTGGTATTTGGAGTTCGGGAGGGGTTTAGTACCCGAAAGGTGGAGTGGAAAATTCTTAGGATGCAAAACCATTACGTATTGAATTACGCGGACGCGATTTCTGCATCGGATGTTGTGTTGATTTGTTGCGATAATGAATTTTTACCGGTCGTTTGCAACTACCTGAAAGAGTACGGCTCCGCCGAAAAATTATATATCGATTGCACCAACGGGCGCCACGATGAAAGTTTAGACTGCAATACCACGTTTATTCGGAAGGAAACCGGTCACGAGCGTTTGTTCAAAGCATTCAATAATTTGGGATTGGATTACCCCAAATCTGACCCTCTTGAGCTTATCAAGGAAACGTACTTTTGTGGGGATAGTAGGGAAGATCGAATTTTACTGAAAAAACTGATTGAACTTATCGGTTTCAAAGCCATTGATGCCGGGCTTATTAAGAACGCTTGTCTGCTGGAAGCCGTGTACCACCTGTCCAAGGAAATTTCACATGCAAAATCGGGTGATTGCCACTTCCGTCTAATGTCAGTGTAGCCCCGCTACCTCTTTCCTCCCTTATTTTTTGACCGGAAACGAGTTATTTCTGCTAGCATGCAGTATCGGTATTGTTTTTGCGTGCTTTATTATACGTCCTTCGTAAAATCTCGTTAAGAGATATTGGATAGCTTCGTACAATTTTTAGACCTATACTACCATGAAAAAAATAATCTTCGCAATCTTTGCAGTCGTTGCCATCGTACTCCTGGCCTTGACAGCGGTTCCCTTTTTCTTTAAAGACAAAATTTTTGATTTGTTGGATCAGGAATTGGCCAGGTCCGTCAATGCACAGGTATACTACGACCGCGATGAAATTGGCCTGACTGTGTTTCAAAACTTCCCCTACCTGACAGCCAGCATGGGAAATTTTGGTGTAAAAGGCAACCCGCCTTTTCAGAGCGATACCCTGATCCACGTGGGATCCCTGCAAGTAGACGTGGATGTTTGGTCCGTGCTATTCGATGAGAATCCCCGCTTAAAGGGTGTCCATTTGGAAGAGGGACAGCTTATGGTCAAGGTCCTGGAAGACGGGCAGGCAAACTATCTGATTGCCAAGGAGGAGGAAGCGGCGGCGCAGCCCAGCCCCGAGGCCCCATCGTTTCAAATGGGAATAGACCTGATTGACATACGAAATATGGACCTGATATACGAAGATCGTTCCCTCGACTTCCTGATGGCTTTATCCGATATCCAACTTCAGGGGAGCGGTGATTTAACGCTGGACGTGTACGATTTAGGGCTGAACGGCACAATGAATGTAGTAAACGTGTCCTACGATGGACTGGAGTACCTTTCAGATAAATTTCTGACAATCGATTCGAAAATCAATGTTGATCTGGAAAACATGCGTTTTTCTGCGCAAAACGCCCTATTGAAACTAAATGAGTTTGGATTTCGTGTCGATGGATTTCTGGCCATGCCTGAGGAAGCGATTGACATGGACCTTGTCTTTTCTGGTGCAAATAACGATTTTGAGAGTGTTCTGTCCCTGGTGCCTGGAATCTATTCCGATTCCTTTTCGGATTTGACTTCTTCCGGATCCATGGATTTCGCAGGAGCGGTACGGGGGGCCTACAGCGAAACCAGCTTTCCTGCATTTAATTTTGAACTGACGGTTAGCGACGGGATGTTTCAATATCCGGACCTTCCCCGGCCGGTTCAACACGTGAACCTGGATGTAAAGGTAGCCAATACTACCGGCGACCTGGACCGAACTTCCGTGGACCTTTCCCGGTTTTCCCTGGAGTTTGGCAATCAGCCAGTCATGGGCCATTTTCGGTTGAAAGATCTGATTCGGTACGAAATGGACGCAGGGCTCAAGGGGAATCTTGATCTCGCGGAATTGACCTCCATCTTTCCGATGGAAGGGCTTGACCTTCGGGGAAAACTCTTTCTGGATTTGAAAGCTGCCGGAAGGTACGATAGCATCTCGGGAGAAATCCCGAAGATGGATGCCGAATTCACCTTCGCGGATGGGTACGTTAAAAGTGCCGATTATCCGGCCCCTATCGAGGGAATCCATTTTCAGGCAACTGCGGAAAATGCCTCCGGTAGGATGCAAGATTTGCTGGTACATGTTTCCACATTTGGCTTCGAGTTGGAGGGCGAACGCGTTACTGGCAACTTACTACTGGAAGATCTTGAAGACATCAGGTACGATTTTTCGCTGCATGGGGCAGCCGATCTGGCGAAACTCGCAGCTGTTTTTTCTCTGGAAAAAACCTTGCTGGAAGGGAAGATCCGCGCAGCAATCGATGCAAAAGGTAGCTATGCGGCGATAGAAGCCAAGCGCTTTGCTGCGCTCGAAACGACGGGAGAGCTGGAGTTGCAGAATTTTTATTATGCAGACGAAACCTATCCTCAGGGTATACGCATTCACGAAGCGTTCGGAGATTTCAAGCCGGAAACCATCCGTCTGAGCAAGTTTGATGCACGGTTCGGAGAAAGTCCCCTGGAGGCAACCGGTGCACTTTCCAACTACATGGGCTACCTGTTTGGGGGGGAAGGGCAGGCCCTTACCGGTGACCTGAATCTATATTCCAGCAATTTCAACGTAAACGAGTGGATGATCCCTTCGGAAAGCACCGAAGAGGATAGCAGCAGCCTGCAGGTGCTGCCGTTACCAAAGAATATCGACTTTACCATGCGCGTCGAGGCAGATCAGATTCGGTACGACAACCTTTCCCTGACCGACGCGAGCGGAGCACTGCGCCTCACAGACGGCATCTTGCGCCTGGATGGGTTTACCACCCGTGCTCTGGGCGGTTCTCTTGCGTTTGACGGCACCTATGACCCAAGGGATTTGATTCATCCCTTTTTTTCCATGCAACTGGATATTGGCGGTATGGGTATTCGCGAAGCGTTTCAGTCATTTTCTACCGTTAAAGCCTTTGCTCCGATTGCTCAGCACCTGATCGGAACATTTGCAACCAAATTCTCTTTTTCCGGACTTCTGGGACAGGACATGTTGCCTGTTTTGTCCAGCCTCGACGGAGAAGGTCGGGTCGCTGTCAGCGAAACCGCAGTCAACGAGAGTCCACTCATAAACGGAATTGCAAACCTGACCCCGCTGAAAGATGCCACAACGCTTCGATTAAAGCCCTTGAGTATTCAGGTTGAAATCAATGATGGCATGCTAAACGTCGCACCCTTCGAGCTGCAGTTGTGGGACTACCCAACGAAAATTCAGGGCAGCACCGGGTTCGATGGACGGATCAATTACCTGGTGACGGTCGCGGTGCCGGCCGATACATTCGGGCCACAGATAACGGGCCTGGTCGGTGGGCTGGTTGGTACCGACCTTTCCGGAACTACTGTTCCCCTGGCAATAACACTAGGGGGGACCTATGCTAGCCCGGAAGTCTCCCTCGCTTCCTCGGAAGGGCTGGAGAGCTACGTTTCCAATGCTTTGAAAAAACAACTTTCGGGAGGCAAGGAAGCGGCGGAGGAAAGCATCACCGCCGAGTTTAAGGCGAAAGAGGACAGTCTGCGGCAGGAAGTAAAGGAAAAGGCAGCGGTAGCCCGCGATAGTGTGGAAAGGGAGGCTGCCAGATTGGTCGAAGAAACCAAAGAAAAAGCGGCAGACGAGGTCAAAAACCTGTTAAGAGGATTTACAAATCGTAAAAAACCTTCCTCCGGAGAACAACCAAACCCCCAGTAGATTTATCGGAAATATTCCAACAGGTAGTACCAGCCGGTCAGGGTTAGGAAAGAAAGGGGAATACCCATGCCGACCAACAGGGATGCTAGTTTTGGCCGCAAATTGTAATTGGTTGCAATAATGGAGGAGGTGATCATGGGAGCCATGGCTGCTTCCATAACGCTTACTTTAAAAATCAGGTTTTGCTCGCCCTCGGATTGCAACAGCCAGTAGTACACCAGAAATATGATGGTCGGTATAAGGAGTAGTTTATGAATCAGTCCGTACCAGAGGAAGTTATCCTTAATATCCCGAAGTTTTATTTTGATTTGCAAGCCTACCGCAATCAATGCAATGGGGGTGAGGGTAGCTGCAAAGCTCTCCAGGATTTCTTGCGCCAGGCCCCTTATTTCTATCCGAAAAATATTCAAAAACAACGCAAGCAAAAAGAAGAGAAACGGAGGAAAGACCAGCATTCGTTTGGAAATATCTCGTTTCCGCATTTTTTCGGCACCATAGAGGGAGGCGACAATGATCGCCAGGCTGCTGACCACCAGAAATGAACCCGGCTGGTCCACCAGCACGGCGATTTTCAGGCCTTCGGCGCCATAGATTGCTTCGATAATCGGGTAACCTACAAATCCGGTATTGGAGAGTCCGCCACAGATGATCAGGCAACCAATGGTGTTTCGTTTCCACCCAAGTATTTTTCCCAGGTATCCAAATAGCATCCAGCTGAGAGAAAAAATGATCCAGGCCACGGAAATTGGCAGCAACAAGGAAGGGCTAAGCTCCAATCTGGAAATATACAATAAAGAAACAGCCGGCAATACCACGTAGATGAGGTAGGCGTTCAGCGCTTTTGGCGCTTCGGTCGGAAATTCCTTAATTCTCTGGAGCAGGAGACCGATCAGAATGGAACTAAGGACAAGCAGAATGTTTGACATGAGATTGACGAGAGGGCAAACTTAAAGAATTTATTAGAGAAGGCCGGAAAAACGCGATCGATTAGCTGTAGCCAAAGTGCATTCGTTTTTGGGAGAAGTAGTCTTTCAACTGCGGATACAGTTCGCTTTCGGCCATGGGAATACCCGACAAGGTTTGGTTGATATTCCCTAATTCGGCTTCCGGGTCCACCTCCAAAGACTCTACCAAAAGAATCAATTCCTGAAGCGATAAAGGCCTGTTAGCAACTTCCGGTTTGGCTTGGTACTCGTTTCCATAAAAATCAACGATTTCGAAAAAAAGCTCACCGTCCAATGCCGTGGCGAAAATACATATTTCTTCGCCCCATTGGCTTTCTGGATAGGTTAGCTTTGCGAGCAGGGCACTCGCACCTGTTCCGTTGAAATAGGTTGCCGGTCTGTAATCGAAATCCATCTCACACAAATATACGCGATAATCCTTCCAAATAGAAATCATCGTTCCTGGTTCGCTTCTTTGTTAGACAAGACTAAATAATAATTAAGACCTATCTTTCAGTCCGATTGGCGGCTTGTCAGATAATGCGTACGTTTGTAGGTCTATGAGAAGTAAATGTTGAGCTCTTTCCGAAATATAGTACCGAAACTTACCTTTGGTTCGTTGGTAATGTGCCTCCTGATGCAGATTCATCACCTGATTTTTTACCAGGAAGAGGTACGGGATTCGGGAGAACCTATCTTTCCCGCACACCCCCTTCTTTTGGAAGAGGGAGAGGCGAATGGAGAGCATTCCGAGAATGCACTCCTGCCGATGAACAGCCAGTATTTCTTACCCGACAGACTCGGTTGGGTACAGGGGTCGGTAAAGGTATCCGAAGTCGCCCGGGCACCCGCGCCGCGACAGTGGCCTGCTGTTCAATTCCGGGAAACCCTGCCCTTGAGAGGCCCCACAAACTACTTTTTAAAACCACCTTCTGCTCCAAATGCTCGCGGAAGCGGGGGATTTTCCTTCGATGATTTTCCGGTCCGAACCTGGGAAATACCCGCATTCGTTGAGGCCTTTTTCATTCAATCCAATCGCCATGAACCACTTATTTAGGCTGGGAATCTTTCTTTTGGCCTCCATTCCGGCTGCCTGGGCGCAAAACCATTCGCTTTCGGGAACCCTGAGAGACGGGGGTTCGGCTGAGCCGCTGATCGGTGTCACGGTATTCGTGCCAGAGCTCGGAAGAGGTGCCATTTCCGATGCAAAGGGTATGTACCGGATTGATGGGTTGCCCTCCCGTAACCTTACCATCCAGTTTTCTTACGTGGGGTATGCCACTGCCTTAAAAAAAATCAATGCCGCCGATCAATCCAGGTTGGATGTTGATCTCGAAGCGGCTACAGCTTCTGTCGAGGAAGTGGTGGTTTCCGCCGCTTATATCATGAGTAGGGAGAGTTCCCCGATTTCCATAGAAAAAATAAACAAGCAGTCCCTTTTGCGAAATCCCTACCCAAGTCTCATGACAGCCCTGGCAAAAACCCCGGGTGTCAGCGAGGTTTCCCTGGGGCCAGGTATCAGTAAACCCGTAATCCGAGGATTATCGTTTAGCAGGGTGTTGTCTGTTTACCAGGGTGCGCGGTTTGAAAATCAACAGTGGGGGGCGGACCACGGGCTCGGTCTCACGGAAACCGGTCTTTCGGGTATAGAAATTATTAAGGGTCCGGCATCCATCATATATGGATCGGGAGCCATGGCCGGCGTGGTTCACCTGATTGAAGCCCCGGATGCCCCTGCAGGGGAAGTAACCGGTGACGTGCAGGTCCGGGCGTACAGCAATTCTTTGGGACGGCGTGTGGAATCCGGGGTCAAAGGAGCTTCGGAAAAAGGGTTTTTCTGGTCCCTGAGGGGCGCCTCCGAGTCCCATGCAGATTACCGGGACGGATCGGGTACCAGCATCGGTAATACCCGCTTCCAAACGCAAGGGTTCAAAGCAGGAGTAGGCCTCAGAAAAAACTGGGGGGACACCAGAATCCGGTATACGTATCTGCAACAAAAGCTTGGCATTTTGGATGAGAACAACCAGCAATCTTTGGTAACCACTCGAAATGATCGAGAACTTCAGTTGCCGTTTCAAGACGTTACCGACCATTTCTTAAACTCCGAGACCAGTGTATTCCTGGGCGAGGACAAGCTGAAAGCTACGTTTGGCTACCATTGGAATTTTCGAGAAGAGACAGAAGATGATTTTGCGCGGGTAGATTTGGGTTTGCGGCAGCGCAATTTCATGTACGACATCAAGTACTACAAATCCCTGAGTCCACGGATCGAGGCGATTGTTGGAATTCAAGGGTTTTTGCTGCATACGGTAAATTACGAAGACGCCGCGGAGATATTGATTCCAGATGCTGTGAAGGATGACCGTTCGCTGTACGCATTGCTGAATTATTCCGACCCTCACTGGGTTTTTCAGGGAGGACTGCGGTACGATTACCGAAAGGTGACGGCCGATGCCAGTGCCCCAAATTTTCTGGCATATGGTTTTGAGCTTCCCGGCTCGCCTGACAACCGGAAGCTTAGCAGATCGTTTGATGGAATTACCGGCAGTGCGGGGGCGACTTTTCGACCCTCGGAGTATTGGCGTTTCCGATGGAACCTGGCCTCTGGTTTCCGGGCACCCGATCTGGCCGAACTGTATTCCAACGGGCCGCATCCCGGTACGGCAAGGTTTGAACAGGGAAGTGCTGATTTCGTGCGCGAGCAAAACATCCAATCGGATGTTGGGGTACGGTACCAGGCAACCCATTTTTCCATTTCCACCGAGGTCTTTTACAACCGGGTGAACAACTACATCTATTTTGCTCCTTCCGACGAGCGGAGAGGAGACCTTACCGTCTGGAGATTTGCACAGGACAACGCGGGACTCTACGGAGGAGAGGTAATGCTGGACATCCATCCTGCGGCCCTGCCGGGACTTTCTGCGACAACTTCGTACAGTAGGGTGATCGGGAAGCGCAGGTCTGATCAAACCTATCTGCCCTATATTCCCGCTTTTCGATGGAATCAGGACCTTGGCTTCACCTTCCGTAACACAGGAGGATTCAGGCAACCCTACCTAAATGCCACGGGGAGTTTGGTACTGGAGCAAAGCAGGCCGGCTCCACTGGAGGAATCCACTCCCGGCTATTTTATTTTGGGACTTCATGCCGGAAGTAGCTTTGATCTTTGGCAACAACAATTGGATGTTTCATTGGCCGCAAACAATATCCTTGATACCTACTTTCTTGATCACATGTCGCTGTACCGCCCGTTTGGTGTGGCCCAAACGGGCAGAAACATCTCTCTAAACCTGCAATTCAGTTTTTGAGTAGCCAGAATCGCTTTGCGGGGGCAGTGGCTGCAGGTCCAAAACCAGGAATAATATTTCTTATACGATTGCCCAATCAATTTGAATAGACAATTGGATTATACATAGTTTAGGAGTAATTTTGGCTTTCGAATTTGAAATCAATCGGATTGCAACTTCCCGTTCTTTCCAACGGTGGGAAGGGGAAGTGAGGCAAAAATGACAGGCTTACTACATGAAAAGAGATCACTTGATATTTGACCTGATCGGCAAGGAAGAGGACCGGCAAAAAAGAGGAATAGAACTGATCGCTTCGGAAAACTTTACCAGCAAACAGGTCATGGAGGCCGCCGGCAGCGTACTTACGAATAAGTACGCGGAAGGACTGCCAAAAAAGCGGTACTACGGTGGATGTGAAATTGTAGACGACATCGAGCAAATTGCCATCGACCGGGCCAAGGAGCTTTTTGGTGCGTCCTGGGCCAATGTTCAGCCCCATTCCGGGGCGCAGGCCAATGCCGCCGTTTTCCTGGCTTGTCTGAATGCGGGTGACGCCATTCTGGGGTTTGATCTATCACATGGAGGGCATTTGACGCACGGTTCTCCTGTCAACTTTTCCGGCAAGTTGTACGATCCTCATTTTTATGGAGTGGAGGAGGCTACCGGCCTGATTGATTACGATAAGGTAGAAGAAAAAGCACTGTCCGTTAAACCCAAGCTACTTATTTGCGGTGCCTCTGCCTACAGCAGGGATTGGGATTACGAAAGGCTGCGTCATATTGTCGATCAGGTGGATGCCATCCTACTGGCGGATATCTCCCATCCCTCTGGTTTGATTGCACGGGGCTTGCTAAACGATCCACTTGAGTTTTGTCACGTAGTGACGACCACCACGCACAAGACATTGCGCGGTCCCCGGGGCGGATTAATTTTGATGCGCGAAGATTTTGACAATCCCTTTGGCATAAAAAGCCCGAAAGGGGAATTACGCAAAATGTCAGCCCTACTCGACTCGGGGGTATTCCCTGGCACACAGGGAGGGCCATTGGAACACATCATCGCTGCAAAGGCCATCGCTTTTCAGGAAGCACTCTCCGATGAATACATGGACTACGTGGTCCAAGTGAAGAAAAACGCGGCGGTCATGGCCGAAGCATTCCTGTCAAAAGGGTACCAGCTGATATCCGGTGGCACCGACAACCACCTAATGCTGATCGATTTACGAAATAAGGAGTTGACCGGTAAAATTGCCGAAGAGACCTTGGGTAAAGTAGATATTACCATCAATAAAAACATGGTTCCTTTTGATACAAAGTCTCCCTTTGTAACTTCCGGCATGCGTATCGGTACTGCTGCCGTTACGACCCGGGGACTGAAGGAACAAGACATGGTTCGAATCGTGGAGTTGATCGACCGTTCCTTGATTCACCATGGAGAAGAAAGCCAGCTTGAATCGATCAAGAAGGAAGTAAACGAGTGGATGGTTCAATTTCCTTTATACTAAAAAATAAAAACGTACGTGGCACTGGATCAATACAACGAAGAAGAGGAAGAAGAGAACGGCATGTCCTTTCTTGACCATTTGGAGCAGCTGCGATGGCATCTATTGCGTTCGATATCTGCCATTTTGGTTTTTATGGTTCTGGCCTTTCTTTCGAAAAGTTTTGTTTTTGGACAAGTGATTCTGGGTCCGTCCAAGGTTGATTTCATTACCTATCGCGTGCTTTGCCAACTGTCCGACTTTTTTTCGTTGCCCGCCCTTTGTATAGAGAAGCTTCCTTTTATCATTCAAAGCAGGCAGATGACCGGTCAGTTTTCCATGCACATCACCTCTAGTTTGGTAGTTGGGTTGATTGCATCCTTCCCCTATGTGTTTTGGGAAGTATGGCGATTTATCAGTCCGGGCTTGTACGACAAGGAAAAAAATGCTGCCAGAGGCGCGGTGTTTTTTGTGAGCTTGCTTTTTTTCCTGGGAGCTAGTTTTGGCTATTTTATCCTTTCGCCGCTTTCGATTAATTTTCTCTCAAACTATCAATTGGACCCTTCCATCGCCAACGAATTTGACATCACCTCGTACGTATCCACCTTGTCCATGTTGGTACTTGCCTCAGCGGTTATGTTTCAATTGCCCATTGTGATTTATTTTCTAACGCAGGCTGGTCTGGTGTCCTCGCTCATGCTGAAAACCTATCGCAGGCACGCCATCGTGGTTATTCTGGTATTGTCTGCCCTGATCACTCCTCCGGATGTTATAAGCCAGATTCTGATCGCCATGCCGATTTTGGTATTGTACGAGGCAGGGATCATTATTGCCAAGCGCCTGGAGAAAAAGCGAAGAGAAGAAGAACTGGAAAACGGGTTTTAATCCTTTAAAAATGTCTGAAAAAATTGCTATCGGCGGCGATCATGCAGGGTTCGCTTACAAGCAGCAGCTGATCGACCGGCTTGAACAACAGGGCTATGAAGTGAAGGACTTTGGCCCCTATACGGATGCATCGGTGGATTATCCGGATTACGTGCACCCCTTGTGCGAAGCGGTGGAATCGGGGGAGTTTCGGCTGGGAATCATACTTTGTGGAAGTGGAAATGGTGTGGCTATCACGGCAAACAAACATCAATTCATTCGGGCTGCTATTTGCTGGAACGAAGAGCTCGCGGTGCTGGCCCGGCAACACAACGACGCCAACCTGATTTCCATACCCTCCCGGTTTGTCTCGTTCGAACTTACAGAGAAAATGGTGCTGCGATTTCTCACCACCGACTTTGAAGGAGGCAGGCATGCACGGAGGGTGAATAAAATACCCTGCTGAAAAGGTATTGGGCCTGGCTCTTTCGGGGTACAGGTGAAACGATTTGTTTTATTCTTTTTTCGTCAATTGCTGACCGTTCCTGTGGTACCGTTGCTCCAGGGAAGGAATCCCGCTCGCCCAGGCATCGTACGTGCGTTCCGCGTCTATGATGACGTCAGGAGATGTTTTTCTGAGGTCTCTGTAAAATTTCATTTTCCGGTCCATCGGATCCATTTCTTTAAAATACTGTCGCGTGAGCCGAAAATTCAGGTAAGGATTGCCCAATCCGGTTCCGCTATAGCGATGCATGTCTTCACCCAGCACCATGATTTTTTTCTCCGGGCTGTTTTTGTCGGTCGAAATTGGCCGAACCGCGTAGCGATCAACAGTAGATGCATGGGTTTGGTAAACGGTCCCTCCGTATCCAATCAAAGGTACCAAAAAAAGATAGCTGTAAATCAAGCTTTGCTGGGTGCTTTTTTTTCTACTTAGGCCAAACAGGTGGGCAATGAAGTAGACCAGTGGCGGGACCAGCATCACAAATTGGAATGGACTTACCCGATCGAGAAGAAAAAATGAGCCCATATTTACGAGTAGAAACACCATCATCAACTGATTTTGCTTTTGCTGGGTCACATTCATGCGATGTTGCAGGTTGTTATTGACATACCCGATAATTGCGAGGAGTAAGGGTAAGGAAAAAATGATCAGCAGATCCTTGGGCAAAACGTGGTAAACCGGGCTTACCCGAAAACCCAGCAGCAGGTACAGCTTAACAAATTCGTCCAGCCCGTCCTGGAGGAAATAATACACCATGCAACAGCTTACTGGAAGCAGGTAGGCGGTAAGTAACAGGCACAATTGCTGAAAAGAAATGCCAATGATCAGCAATCCGGCAAGAATCAGAAAGGGGAGGAAAGCCAGGTAGGGAAAATGAAAGCAAAAGGCCACACCTCCCCAGAAGCCCATTAGCAGGACCGCTGGCACCGGGTTCGCATTGATCGATGTTTGACTCAGCAAATGACCCATTGCCAGCATCAGGAAGAGGCTGCCCATCAATGCCGGAGAAAGCGTCATAAAATCGAAGGACAGCTGAAAAGTAATGGCCATGATCAATGCAGGGAAATAGTTGGTCTCCTCATAGGCATTGATTTTGATAAAGAGCTCATTGGTAAAATAGATTTGTACGACCAGTAAAAGAAAGGCGAAAATCCGGAATGAAAGCAGAGAATTGCCGGTCAGGAGCTCATTTAGCCAGTAAATAAGCATCGAAAATGGTCCGGTACCATCCAGCGTATCGACGTAGGGGAGGTTTCCCGCTGCCGTTCGTTCGCCCAACATTTGCCAGAGTAATTCCGGTTGGGTAAAAGGAATGTCGATGAACAAATAGGGGACCCTAAAAAACAGGAGCAGGAAAAGGATTCCCGCCATTCGTAAGGGGTCGTTGATTTTGAAAAATTCGAGCAAGGCTTATATTTGTTTAAAACTCAATTTACGAAATTAAAGGTTACCCGTATATTTCACTAAATTTGTTACGAATAAAAACGGCAGCATGGAAACGAAGCGACAACAAAAATATTCGAAATTAATCCAAAAGGAGCTCGGAGAAATTTTTCAGCGCGAGGGGAAGCCCCTGGTTGGTAAAGCCATGGTAACCGTGGTCCGGGTACTGATAAGTCCGGACCTGGGTGTTGCGAAGGTAAACGTAAGTTTTCTGCTGGCCGATAACCAGGCCTTGTTTGAGCGGATTAATGAAAACAAAAGTCAGCTACGGAAATTTCTTGGTAACCGCATTGGCAAATCAGTGCGTGTCATTCCCGAATTGGTCTTTTACCTGGACGAGTCGGCCGCCTATGCACAACACATGGATGAGGTTATTTCCAAATTAGATATTCCAGAGCCTTCGGATGAAGAGGACGAAGAAGAAAACTAACGACTGCACCTTTGAATCTATCCTATTTCATAGCGGCACGGTACTTTAAAAGTAAAGCCAAGAAGAATTTCATTACGGTTCTGTCTCGTATTTCGATGATAGGCGTGGCCGTTGGAACCATGGCTTTGGTGGTGGTATTGTCTGTGTTTAATGGCCTCGAAGACCTGATCAAGGGCCTGTATGCCTCCTTTGATGCCGATTTGAAAGTGATGCCGGTCATGGGCAAGTCTTTTGAGGTAAATGAGGATTTCCTTGCTTCCATAGAGAATAGCGAGGGGGTCGAGATTTTGACGGAAGTGATCGAAGACAATGCCTTGGTTCGGTACGGAGACCATCAGGTCGTAGCCACATTAAAGGGCGTTTCGGGTAATTTTCTACAGCAAAACCGCTTCGAAAAGGGAAGGTTGACGGGGGAGATGAGCCTTGGCGAAGAGGGTCGGCCGGAGGCCATTCTCGGTAGGGGTTTGTCTTATTTTCTTTTGTTAGATCTGGACGATGAATTCGAATTGATGCAGGTTTTTTACCCCAAAGAGCCACGGGCGGGCAGCATCGATCCCTCCAGCATGTACAACCGCGAAGTAATTCGACCTGCCGGGATATTCAGTATCGAGAAACAGTACGACGACGAATACCTGATCGTTCCCTTGGACTTTGCCGCCCGCTTGTTGGAATACGGAGACCGGCGAACGGCGCTGGAGATAAAGGTAGCGGAAGGGTATTCGATTCAGGATGTGAAGGCGGGATTGCGGAACTTATTGGGTGAAGATTTCTCTGTCAAGGACAGCGACGAACAGCATGCTAGCCTATTGATGACGATCCGCCTGGAGAAACTGTTTGTTTTCCTCACCCTTACTTTTATTTTGGCGGTAGCTTCGTTTAATATTTTCTTTTCGCTGAGTATGCTTGCCATAGAAAAAAGAAGGACATTGCGGTTTTGCTTTCCATGGGAGGAACACGGAGATTTATCCGGTCCATTTTTTTGAAAGAAGGTGCAATCATCGCCTTTTCTGGCGCAGCAGCAGGTTTGATGCTAGGTTTTTTCATTTGTTGGATACAGGATAGGTTTGGCTTGGTTTCGTTGGGTGTTACTTCTTCCATTGTAGATGCTTATCCGGTAAAAATGCAGTGGACGGATTTTTTGTATACCAGTCTGAGTGTGATCCTGATTACACTACTTGCCTCCTATCGTCCTGCACTGATTGCATCGAAGGTTTCTACTACCCGTCATTTGTAGCCGATAAAAAGGATGATCTCTTTAATTTTTTTAAATATTTCCTTAATTTGCAAACTGCCAATTTAAAAAAAACAGCAATCGTTTCGTTTTTGTATAAAAACACCAGCAATGAAAGTAGCTTCGGAAAAGCCTTTTAAAATTGTTTATTCGCTTTTTAGCCACGAATTTCTAGGAATTCTTTTTGAGTCTTTTGCCGTGCAGTTGGACGAAAAAGGCAGACTGTCCTTTGCTTACCAAAATATTTCCTATAAAAATGCAAGAGAATTTGAGGGGGGAATCGATGATACCGACCTGGAACTGATCCGATTGATGGACAGCATGCAGCAGGAAGCGATTATCAAAAAGTTTAATGTAAAAAATAACAAACCCAAGGAGTTTTTACGTAAGGTTTTCGAGGAGGGGCAGCAAACGCAAGCCAACAAAGAAATTCAGAAGCTAATCGAAGGGAGGCTGGAAATCACCCGAGCCAAAATTCTGGAAAAAATCAAGCACAAGCGCTTGTTTGAAATGGGAAATGATGGAAACCCGGTTTGGAAGGAAATCGAGATCATGCCCGAAAAAGCGTCCGTCCTCTTTCATTTCCGAAGAAACGAGGAAAACACCCATTATTTCCCAACGATCAAGTACAAAGGCGAGAAATTGGAATGGCAATACAAAGGGAGCTACCTTATTTGTCACCAACCCGCCTGGCTGGTGGTTGACTCCAGGCTTTTTAGTTTCGAAAAGGATGTAGATGGCAAAAAGCTGCTGCCGTTTTTAAATAAAAAGTTCATTGTCATTCCCAAAAAAGTTGAGGAGTCGTACTACCAAAAATTTGTCACCCAGCTGCTGGCCTCCTTCGATGTTTTTGCAAAAGGCTTCGCCATCAAAGTTGAGCGGTCTGATCCGCAACCGGTTTTGTTTTTAGGTGATTTACCTGGCAATCCTGCGGTGGATATGTTTGGAAAAACTACCGGTATCGAGCAAGAAGAAAAAATGGTCTTTGATCTACGTTTCATCTATGGAGACTATACTTTTCGAGCAGACCAGGCCAAACCTACCAATGTGGAACTCGAAAAAAATGGAGACGACTATACCTTTCACAAGGTGGTGCGGGACCTGGACAGAGAAGCCTATTATGGAGATTTCCTGAAGTCCAAAGGATTGCCGGTGCGGAATGGTCGATTTTCTATGTCCAAACGGGAAGCCTATGACTGGATCATTGACCATCGACCGGATTTGGATGAGTTGGGTGTAAAAATTCACCAGACCTCTCAGGAAAAGGGTAAGAAATATTTCATTGGTTCGGCCCGGATCAATGTGAAGATTCATGAAAAAATTGATTGGTTCGATGTAGAAGCCACGGTTACGTTTGGAGAGTACGAAATATCATTCCTGAAATTCAGGAAATTGCTCATGAAAGGAAAAACCGAGATCGAGCTTCCCAACAAAGAGGTGGCGATTATTCCGAAATCCTGGTTCGTGAATTACGGGGAGATTTTTTCCTTTATGGAAGAAAAGGAGACAGAGCAGGGAAACTTCAAATTAAAAAAGCACCACATCGCCCTGGCGCAAGAACTGGAAAAAGGCAACTTGATCAAACTTTCCTTGAGTGAGCGGTTGAAAAAGTTAAAGGATTTCTCTTCCATCGACGATTACGCCCTTTCTCATTTTTTCAAAGGGACGCTCCGTCCCTATCAGAAGGCCGGGTACAACTGGATGCGTTTTCTAAACGAGTACAATTTTGGGGGTTGCCTGGCCGATGACATGGGCCTGGGAAAAACGGTACAAACACTGGCGCTCCTGGCGATGGAAAAGGAACGATCGGAAGGAACGACCTCGCTGCTTGTCATGCCTACCTCCCTGATCTACAATTGGGAGCTGGAGGCCAAAAAATTCACCCCAAAACTCCGAATTCTTATTTATACGGGAACCCAGCGCGTAAAAGATTGCAGCCATTTTGGTCGATACGACCTCGTGTTGACATCCTATGGAATCGCCCGACTGGATATCGATATTCTTAAGGATTTTTATTTCAATTACATCATTTTGGATGAGTCCCAGGCAATCAAAAACCCCGATAGCATTATATCCAAAGCGGTGACCCGACTAAGGAGTAACCATAAATTGATCTTAACGGGTACTCCGGTTGAAAACGGGACCATGGACCTGTGGTCGCAAATGAACTTCATCAACCGCGGCCTGCTGGGTGGACAATCGGCTTTCAAAAAGCAGTTTCTACTGCCCATCGAAAAAAAGAACGACACGGACAAAATCGGAAAACTCAATGCGATGATCAAGCCTTTTATCCTGAGAAGGCTTAAATCTCAAGTGGCCACCGATCTTCCGGAGAAAGTGGTGAACGTGCAATACTCTACGATGACCGAGGCACAGGAAAATGCCTACGAGGAAGTCAAGGCTTATTACCGGGACAAAATCATTGACGAATTGGCTATTCCCGGTGTTTCCCGGAAGTCGCTGACCCTCCTAAGGGGCCTGACCCAGCTCCGCCAGATGGCAAACCATCCCAAAATGGCCGATGATGGGTACACCGGTGACTCGGGAAAATTGGAAGACGTGACCCATATGATAAAGTCAACCGTAAGTGAAGGGCATAAAGTGTTGATTTTTAGTCAATTTGTCCGCCATCTGACGATTGTCAAAGAGTTTCTTTGCCAGCAAAAAATCCCCTTTGCCTATTTGGATGGCACGACCAAAGACCGGCAAGCCCAGGTAGCCCGTTTTCAGGAGGACCCAACCGTACAGGTTTTCTTGATCTCACTCAAAGCCGGTGGGGTAGGTCTCAACCTGACCAAAGCGGAATACGTATTTTTGCTGGACCCCTGGTGGAATCCCGCCGTTGAGTCGCAGGCCATTGACAGGGCTCACCGCATCGGTCAGTTGAATAAGGTGATCATCTATAAATTCATTACACGAAATACGGTCGAAGAAAAAATCATGGCCCTTCAGGAAAGAAAAATGGCTCTTGCGGGCGAACTGATCAGTACCGAAGAAAGCTTTATCAAAAGTCTAAGCAAAGAAGATATTTCTGCCCTGCTCGCATGAGCACTTCCCGCAATGCGATCTCCCCACAAACCAAAAACCCACTTATGCATACCGCCATACTCATTATCCAATGCAAAGATGATAAAGGCATCGTCGCCGCCGTTTCCCGGTTCTTATTCGAAAATAATGGAAATATTTTGGCCATCGATCAATACATAGACGAAGAGATCGGTGATTTTTTTATGCGAGCGGAATGGGAACTCGACACCTTTGGCATCGCTAAAGACCAGATTTACGAACAGTTTGGAAATCAGGTAGCGGCTGTTTTTGACATGAATTACACGCTTTCATTTAATTTTCCGAAACCCAAAATGGCCTTGTTCGTCTCCAAATTGTCTCATTGCCTGTTTGACATACTCAGCAGGTATTACTCCGGACAATTTGAGGTCGACATTCCCCTGGTGATTTCGAATCATCCCGATCTTGAGCCGATCGTAAACGCTTTTGGGATTCCTTTTTACCACCTGCCTGTGACCAAGGAGACCAAAGCCAGTCAGGAAGCAGAACAAATTCGCTTACTGCAAACGCACGGTATCGATTTTGTGGTACTGGCGCGGTACATGCAGATATTGTCGCGCGATTTTATCTCCCATTTCCCGAACCGAATCATCAATATCCACCATTCCTTCTTGCCTGCTTTTGTGGGAGCAAAACCCTATCACGCGGCCTACAAACGTGGGGTGAAAATCATTGGTGCGACCGCCCACTACGTCACGGAAGAACTGGACGCAGGGCCCATCATCGAGCAGGATGTGGCACGCGTACGCCACCACAACACGGTCGATGAATTGGTACAAATCGGGCAGGACGTTGAGAAAGTGGTGCTTTCAAAGGCCATCAAATACCACTTGGCGCAAAAAATAAAGGTAGTAGGCAACCGCACCATTATTTTCAGCTGATTCGTAGCGTTCATTGGGAAAGGTGCAACTCGTTTGCACCCGTTAGATTTTTTCCATTTCTACCAGGATGTTTCCTCCTTCGTCGTAGAGGACCAGTGTTCCGGCGCTGTAGGTGTAGCGGGTGCTGGCTTCCAAGTTGGAAAGAAACCGCTTCTCCAGGTTGATATCGTCGCAGGAATCGGTGTCTGCGTACAGGGTAGAAAATTTAATCTGCTCTTGGTTATAGGTAGCGGCGCCGCGGTAATCATTGCATCCGGCAAATCCTCCGATCGCTTGTTCTTCTTTGAATTCGAGTGTAAGGTCGGTCAGTTTTTCTTTAGGGGCAGCGCTTCCTGCCAGATCGGTTACGATCCAGTCGTGATCTGCCAGTTCGACGGGCTCGGATTTGCAGGAAAACATACCTAAGACGGTCGTGCTTACAAGAAATAGGGTGAATAGGAATTTCATCGAATTGCTTTTTAAGGTGAAACATAGGATACAAGGGATCCACTTTGCACCATAATCAAGCAAATACCATTCTAAAAACCCTCAGGAAATAATTTTTCTGGGAATATCATGGGGTAAGCGGGTCAGTAGTTCGTAATTTACCTGCTGGGTGGATTCCCCGAAGGAGGCGACCGTGATCTCGTTTCTCTTCTGGCGGCCAATGATGACTACTTCGTCCCCTTTGCGGGCCTGTTGGAGGTCGGTGATATCCACGGAAATGGCATTCATGGTGACCGTACCCACGACAGAAAGTATTTTTCCATGAATCAACACCTTTCCCAAATTGCTTAAGTTTCGGCTGAATCCATGGCAATACCCAATGGGTACCAACGCAATGGTCATGTTACGGGAAGCCATGTAGCTGTTGCCATAGCCCACAAAATCCCCGATTCGTACCTTTTTGATGCTCATCACCTGACTTTTCCAGCTGATCAATCGCTTCAGTGGATTCTTCATGTTGGGAGCCAGCTGCTTAAATTTGAACATATAGGTTTCCTGGCTGGGCCAGAAACCGTACTGAGCGATTCCAATGCGAACCATGTCCATGATGGTTTCGGGATAGCTCAATGAAGCGGCCGAGCAAGCAGTATGGTATTTATCGAAATACAGGCCTTTTTCCTGAAACCAGTGTTTGAATTCCAGGTAGGCTTTAATCTGATTTTGAATCCGCACGTAATTACCAATACTTTCGGCCCCGGCATAATGGGTGCACAGTCCGCACAGTTGCAAGTTTTCCCGGTTCGAAAGCAGAACCTCTGCCAGCGCCATTCGTTCCTCCCATTCAAACCCGGTGCGGTGGAAGCCAGTTTCTACTTCCACATGAATTTTTGCCTTTTTCCCTAGTGCTTTACTGGATTCTATGGCGCAGCGCAGTCGGTCCAATTCGAAAACATAAAAACTGATTGCGTGCTCGATCAGGTAGGGGATGCTTTCGTTGTCCACCATGCCCATGACCATGATTTCGCTGTTTTTGGTGGACGCAGCTTCTACCCGAAGGGCTTCATCGGTACTGAAGGTGCTGAAATGCCTTATTCCGGCGCCCTCGGCTATCTTTACGGTGTTTTCTATTCCGTGGCCATATGCGTTTCCCTTGACAACCGAGGAAATGGTGACGTGTGAACCTACCTGACTGCGTAGAAATTTGAGGTTGTTTCTATAGGCACTCTTGCTCAGTTCAATATAGGAGGTATGGACCATAAAATCAGTGATTTAATTTCTTGACAATGGCGGTAAAGAGCGCAACTCCTGTCTGGAGAATCTCATCCGGGAAATCGTAATGCCCTTCGTGAAGTTGGGGCTGCTGCTTGCCGGCACCCAGGCCGAACAGGAAGCTGTTGGTAAGGGTGGAAAATTTCCCGAAATCCTCCGACCATCGAAATGGGGTTCGGATGTGTTTTCTTTTTAATCCCAGTTCTTTGGCGGCGTCATTTACCAGCTCCCACGGCACGCGGTCATTGACAACGGCCTCAAACTCTTCGCAGTAGCTGATGCTGAACTCCAGCCCCTGTTCGCTGGCAATCAATGCAGCCAGCTTCTCTGCTCGGGCGGTGAGTGTCTGCATGGTCTCGTTGTCGAACGTGCGGAGCGTCGCCATTACCTGTGCAGTACCAGGAGTCGTCCCGAAGGCAATCTCACCCAGTTGGGCATGGATGACGGTCACCAGAGAAAAGTACGGTATACCCTCCGGTAATTTTTCCAGAGCAATAATCAATTTGCACATGGCTTCGGCTGGGCTTCGCCCGTCTTCCGGGTGAGCCGCATGGCTTGTTTTTCCATCCAGGGTAATGGTCATGCCTTTGGAGGCGGCAGTAAAAGCACCTTTTTTTAGAACAATTTCATTTTTGGGATACCCTGGAAGGTTGTGCAGGGCAAAAGCGAAATCAGGCTGAATTTGCTTGAAATTTTTTGATTCGATCACCTGCGCGGCTCCCAGACCCGTTTCTTCCGAGGGCTGGAAAATCAGCACTACCTTGCCTTTCTCCGGGCCTTGTGCGGCCAGCTCCATACCTACTCCACAGAGGATGGCCATGTGACCGTCGTGCCCACAGGTGTGGGACACCCCTTCATTTTTGCTTTTGTGCCGGTGGTTTCCTATTTCCGGGATCGGTAGCGCATCCAGCTCTGCCCGAATCAGGGTAGTAGGCCCTTTTTCTTTTCCCTTGTATACCACGCCCAGCCCATGGGGTCCCAGGTCTTCGATGATTTCGTCCGGATTCAGCGCTTCGAAAAAAGCTTTTATTTTCAGTGACGTTTGCTGTTCCCTCCCGGAGACTTCCGGTTCCTGATGCAACTCCTTTCTGAAAGCACGTATCTTTTTAAGTGTTTGGGAATTCATTCTAATGCAATTCTAATGTTGTGTTTACAATCGTAATGCCCGGAGCCCCAACCAGTCGCTCGGATCCGGGCAATTGGATAAATATTGTCCCGTTTCCATTTCTGCACAAACCCCCGGGTAATCTCCCACCCAATTACCCAAATCACGTATGATCTGAAAATGCACGTGCGGAGGCCAGTTCCCATTCTCTCCGGCATGACCCAAATGTCCGATTTTTTCTCCGCTAAGAAAAGTTTGCCCGGGTTTTAACCGATTCAGGTCTTTTATACTGAGATGCCCATAGAGACTGAACACTCTTTTTTCCTGCCAGCGATGCTCCAGGATGATCGTGGGGCCGTAATTCCCAAAACCACTGTTGTCGCGAAAGCTGTGTACTTTTCCCTGAAGCGGGCAATAGACGGCTGTCCCGGGAGCCGCCCAAATATCAATGCCCAGGTGGATGTTTCGGAAATTGGAAAGCTGGTGTGCAAACACTTCGCTTCGTTGATAAATGATTCGATTTTCGGCGTATCCACCCACCCCGTATTTCTTACGTCCTTGGGCGAGTAGGTCGGAAATAAAGTACGAAAATGCCTGTGTATCCCGCAAGTCAAGCCGATGCAAGGCCTTGTTTCCTACACTCATGTCCAGCACCAGGCTATTCTCGCTGTTGAATGTTTCCCCCATGAGAGGGAAGAAATCCCTTGTATGTGTGGCCATAAGCAATATGCAAAAACAGTCTCTAAAAACTCGCTCAATATAGGAATTTTGTACGCGGGAAAACGAAAAATCCGCGCCTTTCTGGGCGCAAAGATTCTACCAAAGTCTTTGTCGCTTATGGAATAATTGTGCATTTTTAGTCGATGAAACAGGAAGGAGAAATTGATTCACACAGCATTGCTGAGGCGCGGGAAAGAATCGATGCCTTTGTGCATTGGACACCGTTGATGCGCTCATCGGCGATCAACAAAATCGCGGGATGTGAGTTGATTTTTAAGTGCGAGAATTTCCAGAAGGTAGGCGCTTTCAAGGCGAGGGGGGCTGCAAATGCGGTGGTGAAATTACCCGCTTCCCAACGGAAAAACGGAGTAGCTACCCATTCCTCCGGCAACCACGCCGCCGCACTGGCGAGGGCCGCCTCAGAGATAGGAATCCCGGCTTATATCGTCATGCCCTCCTCCGCTCCCGAAACCAAAAAACGGGCGGTTAAGGAATACGGAGGGCAGATTTTTGAATGTGCGCCTACCCTCCAGGCCCGTGAGGAAGGACTACGGTCGGTTGTCGCAACCTACGGTGCTGTTTTTATCCCGCCCTATGACCACTGGGACGTGATCGAAGGACAGGCCACCTGCGCGTTTGAGATTTTCGAATCGTCTATTTCCCTGGACGTACTACTAGCACCGGTCGGAGGCGGAGGACTCCTTGCCGGCACCGCACTTGCCGCCCATTTTTTTTCGCCCGAAACCAAGGTCATTGGAGCAGAACCCGAAGGTGCAGACGATGCCCGAAGGTCGTTCCTGGCTGGTAAGCGGATTCCTCTGCAACAGGCAAATTCCATAGCGGACGGACTGCTGACTTCTTTGGGAGAGATAAATTTTGAGATCATTTCCAAGCACGTCGGGGATATCCTGACGGTCAGTGATAAAGAAATCATTGCTGCCATGCGATTGATTTACGAACGCATGAAGTTGGTGGTAGAACCCAGCTGTGCGGTACCACTTGCCGTGGTCCTGCGAAACAAAGCTCAATTTCAAGGGCAGCAAGTAGGCATTATTCTATCGGGAGGGAATGTGGACCTGGCCCGCCTTCCTTTTTAGCGATGCCCGCGCATTTTTGTCGTGCGTCGTCCTTCCCCTGGCGAAATCAGGCCGGGTAAAGTGCTTTTAGCTGATCAATGGTATAATCCACCTCCTCAATGGTCGTAAAACGACTAAACGAAAACCGCACGTTTTCTCTTTCCGGGTCCGTACCAATCGCTTGCAGGACGTGGGAACCCAATCGGGCACCGCTGCTGCAGGCAGACCCTCCGGATGCCGAAATACCCGCGAGGTCCAGGTGAAACAAAAGCATGCCCCGAGTGGCTTCGTTTGGGGGAAAACCAACGTTCAGGACGGTATACAGACTCTGAGATGGCTCTCCAGATAACCCGTTAAAACTTACTCCCGGAAGCGCCTCCCGAAGTTGTTGGATAAAATATCCTTTCAGCTCGGAGACCTGCTGCCGGTGTTGGGCCTGGTCCTCTACTGCGATTTCCAGGGCTTTTGCCATGCCCACGATTGCGGCGATGTTTTCGGTTCCACCTCTGCGGTTCCGTTCCTGGGATCCCCCTTCGATTAAGGCAGGAATTTTTTTATTTTTATTGACATAGAGAAAGCCCACTCCCTTTGGTCCGTGAAATTTGTGTGCGGATCCGACGATGGCATCTATGGATAGGTTTTCTAGGTTCAGGGGATAGTGGCCCACCGTTTGTACGGTGTCCGAGTGAAAATAGGCGTCGTGTTCCCGGCAGAGTTGCGACAGGCGGTGTAGATCGGTTAGATTGCCGATTTCATTGTTTCCGTGCATGAGGGATACGAGGCATCGGGGACTGCTTTGGAGAAGTTCTTCCAGATGCGCCAGGTTTAGGGATCCTTTTTCGTCAACATCAACCAGGGAAAAGCGGATGCCCTGCCTTTTGGCAGCATGTTCGGCTACGTGCAAAACTGCGTGGTGTTCCAGCGGCGAACTGATGATATGTTCGATGCCGTAGGCTGAAATGGCTCCCTGCAAAGCCGTATTGTCCGCCTCTGTGCCACCGGAGGTGAAAACGATCTCCCCGGGACTGGTACCTAGCAGGGAAGCAATCTTTTTTCGTGCTTTTTCGAGTTCTACCCGCGCCTGCCTGCCGTGGGCATGTACCGAGGAGGGATTTCCATAATTTCCGGAAAAAAAAGGGATCATGACCTCCAGAACCCGTTGGTCCATGGCTGTGGTGGCGGCATTGTCCAGGTAAATCGAAGGCGTATTGGCCATGAGTAAGGGGTCCCGGGATTAGTTCTTTTCGGCAATGATTTCTTTGATATCCGACATGATTTTTTTGGCCAGATGGTCCGCGGTTGCGGAGGTTTCTGATTCGGAATAGATGCGGATGATGGGTTCGGTGTTCGATTTTCTGAGATGTACCCATTCCTTATCAAAATCGATCTTTACCCCGTCGATGGTGTTGACCGGATAGTTTCGGTATTTCCATTTAATTCGATCGAGGATACCGTCCACATCGATGGAAGGGGTCAGCTCGATTTTGTTTTTTGAGATAAAATAATTGGGATAGCTGGCCCTGAGTCGGCTGGCTGTCTTTCCAAATTTAGCGAGGTGGGTGAGGAACAGCCCGATTCCCACCAGGGCATCTCTGCCGTAGTGCGATTCCGGATAGATGATTCCTCCGTTTCCTTCACCGCCAATGATGGCAGCCGATGCTTTCATTTGTTTGACGACGTTCACCTCGCCCACGGCAGCTGCCTGGTACTGTGCACCTCTTTTTTCGGTGACGTCGCGAAGTGCCCGGGTGGAACTCAGGTTGGACACGGTATTTCCCAATTTTTGTGAGAGCACGTAATCCGCCACGGCTACCAGGGTATATTCCTCGCCGAAAAAGCTACCGTCTTCGTTCAGGAAGGCAAGCCGATCCACATCCGGGTCCACCACGATCCCCAGGTCAAAATCTCCGTTTTCGAGCTTCAGCGCGATATCCCGCAAATGCTCTGGAAGGGGTTCTGGATTGTGGGGAAACTCGCCGTTAGGCTCACAATACAACTCTACCACCTGGGCTACGCCCAAGGCTTTGAGCAGCCTGGGCACGGCCAGGCCTCCGGTGGAATTCACACCGTCGACAACAATTTTAAATTTCCTTTCTGCAATTGCCTCCCGGTCTACCAGTTCGAGGTCCAGTACATGTTGGATGTGTAGGTCGAGGTAATCCTCCTTTCTCGTGTAGCTCCCTAACTTTCGAACTACAGCGAATTTAAAATCATCTGTAGCCGCTTTTTGCAGGACTTCCTGACCTTCGCTGTCGGAAATGAATTCGCCGCGATGGTTCAAGAGTTTTAATGCGTTCCATTGGATGGGGTTATGGCTGGCGGTTACGATGATTCCCCCTCCGGCCTTTTCCCTGGGAACGGCCAATTCTACCGTAGGGGTCGTACTCAGTCCCAGATCTATCACGTCCAACCCCATCCCCAACAGGGTTTGGCTTACCAGTTGCGTGACCATTCCACCCGACAATCGTGCGTCCCTGCCGATCACAATTTTCTTTTGATCGGAATTTTCAAGGACCCAGGCACCGTAAGCCGCGGAAAATTTAACAATATCCAAGGGGGTCAGGCCTTCACCGGGTTTTCCACCGATGGTGCCCCGGATACCCGAAATTGATTTGATTAAAGCCACGTAAAAGGAATTTAGAAAAGCATGTATAAAAATCGGTTCATTGGTACCTGACTAGGCAGCGATTTACTTAAACCGAGCCATTACCTTGTCTACCTCGTTGTCGGGGTTACCACAGGAAGCGTCGGAATCCACCTTTTTTCCGCAATAGCCGCAAGTTCCTCCTTCTTTATTGAGGTAGGGGTTTTGGGAGGCGCAGGTCCCCTTGAACTGTCCGTTTTTCAGGAATATCAGCCTCACGGACATTAAAATGAAAAAAATCGCCAGGAATGCCAATGTTAAATATACAGTTGTCATATCAAATTTATTTCTGCAAATTTACGTATTACTTTCAAAACGTTCATACCGAAGCATAAGTTTCCTACCCATTTAATGCCTATGTCCGACAATAGGAAATCCCAACTCACCGCTTTTGACCAATTGTTGACCATAATGAATGAACTCCGTGAGCAATGCCCCTGGGATAAAAAGCAAACCATGGAGACGCTGCGACATCTTACAATCGAAGAGACCTTCGAGCTATCGGATGCCATCCTGAACAGCGATATGGAAGAGATCAAAAAGGAGTTGGGAGACTTGTTGCTGCACATCGTTTTCTACGCCAGACTGGGAGATGAGCAGCAAGCCTTCGATATTGGAGCGGTGATTCGGCAGCTAAACGAGAAGTTGATCCGAAGGCATCCACACATCTATGCGGATACAGAAGCCCGGGACGAAGAAGCGGTCAAACAGAACTGGGAAAAAATCAAGCTCAAGGAAAAGGGAAATCAAAGTGTGCTGGGAGGTGTGCCCAGGTCGCTTCCGGCCTTGATCAAAGCCATGCGAATTCAGGAGAAAGCGCGCGGGGTAGGGTTTGATTGGGAAGCGGATGAACAGGTATGGGAAAAAGTGCAGGAAGAACTGGAGGAATTCAAGGAGGCAGTGGATTACCGGGAAAAAGACAAAGAAGCGGTAGCTGCCGAATTTGGCGATCTACTCTTTTCGTTAATCAATTATGCCCGCTTTCTGGAGATCAACCCCGAGGAGGCACTGGAGCGTACCAATCGGAAGTTTATCCACCGGTTTCAGTTTTTGGAAACGGCGGCCAGAAATTCCGGTAAATCCTTGGCAGACATGAGTCTGGCAGAGATGGATGTGTTTTGGGAAGCGGCGAAAAAGCAGGAGTGAAAACAAGCCTAAGAAAATAAAATTCCGGAGCCCGAATTATCCACCTTTTTATTCGAACAAAAGTAAAAAAAAATTGAAATTTTTCAAGTTTATCCACAAAAGAACAATTTTTATAAAAATATAATTAATTGAAAATCAAACGTATACACGTGTATTTTTAGGTGGTGTGCATAACTGGGCAAGAATGTGGATAAAAAAAGCTTGCTTTTTTCAAAGTTCAAATGGCGTGAAATAGGCTGGTTTTTGTCCTCGATTTCTCCCTCGATTTTTCGGATAGCTTGCTTGCCAAATCCGGTTTTCCTCGCGGGGAAAAGAATTTAATTTTGTTCGGGGTCGGGGCGACGGTTTTACAACAGGCGGACAATTTCGTCCAGGTAATCCCGGTTGTTTGACAGGCGCGGTACTTTGTTTTGCCCGCCCAGTTTTCCTTTGGATTTAAGCCATTTTTCAAACAAGCCTTCTTCGACCAGGTGGACGATTGGCAGCTTAAGTACCATGTCGCGGTAGCGTTTGGCATCGTAGTCGGAATTGGCGGCCCGTAACTCTTCGTCCAGGATTCGGACAAAGGCCTCGCGGTCCTTCGGGAAATGAACAAATTCGATGATCCACTCGTGGGTTCCCTGCTGCTGATTATCTCCGACGTAAACGGGTGCAGCAGTAAAGTTGCTGATGCTGGCTCCGGTGATTTTACAGGTGTTCTCAATGGCCTTTTCTGCATTTTCAACAATCAGTTCTTCGCCGAATGCATTGATAAAATGCTTGGTACGCCCGGAGATTTTGAATCGATACGGCCGGGTGGACGTAAACTTTACCGTATCGCCAATTTTGTAGCGCCAGAGGCCCGCATTGGTCGTAATCAGCATGGCGTAGTTTTTTCCGGTCTTTACTGCATCCAGAGGAATGACCGTTGGGTGTTCAGCCTCCAGGTCCTCCATGGGGATGAATTCGTAAAATACGCCATAATCGAGCATCAATAGTAGTTCGTCGCTATCGGTTTGGTCCTGAATACCAAAAAAACCTTCCGAGGCATTGTAGGTTTCCATGTAGTGCATGTCATCGGAGGGAACCAGTTGTTGAAAAAGGTTTCGGTAGGGACCAAAAGCCACCGCTCCATGAAAAAACACCTCCAGGTTGGGCCAGATCTCGATAATGTTTGTTCGGCCGGTTTTTTCCAACACTTTTTTTATCAAGACGAGTGTCCAGGTGGGCACGCCGGTTAGGCTGGTCACATTCTCGTCAATCGTTTGTTCGGCCATTTTCTCAATTTTTTCTTCCCATTCGCTCATCAGGGCGACCTCCAGGCTGGGGGTTCGGGCCAATTGCGCCCATTTGGGCAGGTTACGCATGATCACGGCCGATATATCCCCGTAGGAACTGCTTTTGTTGTAATCCAGGGGGTTGGTTTGCAAACTGCCGCCAATGGTAAGGCTCTTTCCGGTAAAAAGCTTGGTGTTCGGGTAATTGGTTACGTACAGGGAAAGCATGTCTTTTCCTCCCTTAAAGTGGCATTCCTCCAGACTTTCTGGCGATACGGGGATAAACTTGCTGCGGGAGGAGGTAGTGCCAGACGACTTGGAAAACCAATGGATGGGAGTAGGCCAGATCACGTTTTGCTCACCTTTCATCGTTTGTTCGATGTAGGGCATCATGGCTTCGTAATCGTGAATGGGCACCCATCGATTGAAATCGTTGTAGGAAGAAATTTGTCTGAAATGATGTTTTTTTCCAAACCCGGTATCTCTGGCGGTATAAATCAATTTAAACAAAATCTCGTGTTGGATTTCCAGAGGGTTGTTTTTGAATTTTTCAATTTGACCAATGCGGTTCTTGAAGATCCAGGTCATAAAGGTATTGATGACTTCCATGTGAACGATTTCCGTTTAAATTTTTCGTTTAAGTTCAAAGTTTTTGCCCAGGTATACCCTTCTGACCTGCTCGTCTGCAGCAAGTTCTTCGGCAGTACCGGCTTTGAGCAGTCTTCCTTCGAACATCAAATAGGCCCGGTCGGTGATGGAAAGTGTTTCGTTTACATTGTGGTCCGTGATCAGGATCCCGATATTCTTGTCTTTTAGTTTGGCGACGATGTATTGGATTTCTTCTACTGCGATGGGATCTACGCCGGCAAAGGGCTCATCCAGGAGTACAAATTTTGGGTCTACCGAGAGCGCCCGGGCGATCTCCGTTCTGCGTCTTTCTCCTCCGGAAAGCACCATGCCCAGATTTTTCCTGACGTGTGTGAGGCTGAATTCCTCCAACAGTTGATCTACTTTTTCCTTTTGTTCTTTTTTGGGCAGGCTGGTCATTTCCAGCACCGCCAGGATATTCTCTTCCACGGTCAGCTTGCGAAAGACAGACGCTTCCTGCGCAAGATAGCCAATGCCTAGTTTTGCCCGCCGGTACATGGGAAGCGAGGTGATGTTTTCTCCATCCAGAAAGACCCTTCCGCCATTCGGTTTGATCAAACCTACAATCATGTAGAAGGAAGTAGTCTTCCCGGCTCCGTTGGGTCCCAACAGCCCGACAATCTCTCCCTGCTCCACGGAGACCGAGATGTCATTCACTACCTTTTTTTTCTTGTATATTTTAACCAGGTTTTCTGCCCTTAAAATCATCGTTAGTCAAATTTGATGTCCTTTACGTACAATTGCAGGCTGCTTGTGTTGCGAAAGGTGTTCTCCCGTATTTCGAATGCGATATTAAAACGCATTTTGCTGTTTAGCAACTCGTAGTACTTAGCAAATCCGAAGCCAATGCATACCGGGCGGGTATTTTGCCCGTCCTGAATGATTTCGAACCGCAGGTGCTTGTCTTTTAAAATCCGTACGTTTTCGGCGTGTACCTGGTTTGCACAAAAAACAGGCTCCGGATTGCCCGGACCAAAGGGAGCCATTTGCTTCAGAATGTTGTAAAACCGGTAGTTGATTTGATCCAACATCAGCTCATCGTCGATTTCCAGAACGGGTTTCAGGTGAATGTCACTGACCCGTTGGCTGACGATTGTTTCAAACTTTTCCTGGAAGGCAGGGACGTTTTCGACGGACAACGTAAGCCCGGCAGCGTATTTGTGTCCACCAAATTGCTCCAGTAAATCACTGCAAGCCGAAATTGCTTCGTAAATATCAAAGTCAAAAACGGAACGGGCACTGCCAGTGGCTTTATTGTTGGATTCGGTCAGGATGATGGTCGGCCGGTAGTATTTTTCAATGCATCTGGAGGCAACAATCCCGATAACGCCTTTGTGCCAATCCTCTTTGAAAAGCACGGTACTTTTGAAATTGCCGTTTTGTTCCCGGGCCTCTATCATTTCCAATGCTTCCCGAGTGATGTTTTCGTCGAAATTTTTTCGGGCACTGTTAACATCTTCTACCAACTCGGCCCTTCGTACGCCTTCGTCCAGGCTATTGGCAATCAGTAGTTCCACGGATGCTTTGGCATGTTCCAGTCGACCGGAAGCGTTGATCCTAGGACCGATCTTAAACACAATGTCGGTGATGTCGATTTCCTTTTCTACTTTGCCTTTACGTATTAGCGCTTTGATTCCGGGCCTTGGGTTGTTGTTGAGGCGGTCCAGGCCATAGTACGCGAGAATGCGGTTTTCTCCGGTAATGGGCACGATATCCGAAGCGATGCTGATGGCCAGCAGGTCCAGGTAGGAATAGAGTTCGGCCTGATTCCTACCGGTGAATTCCGAGAAAGCCTGAACAAGTTTAAAACCTACCCCGCAGCCACTCAATTCTTTGTAGGGATAGGAACAATCCTTGCGCTTGGGGTCCAATACAGCGATGGCATTGGGAAGTTGTTCTCCCGGTGTGTGGTGATCGCAGACGATGCAGTCTACCCCCAGGTTGTTGGCCAGATCGATTTTATCCAGGGCTTTGATACCACAGTCCAGTGAAACCAGGAGCTTGAAATTGTTTTCTGCCGCAAATCGCACGCCTTTTTCTGAAATTCCGTACCCTTCCTTGTACCGATCCGGGATGTAAAAGGCCACATGGGGGTAGAAAGCGGTGAGAAAACTGTAAAACATGGCGACTGAAGTGGTCCCATCTACATCGTAATCACCGTAAACCAAAATCTGTTCGTTCTTAGTGATGGCGTTGACGAGTCGGTTTACCGCCCGATCCATATCCTTCATGCGCATGGGATCGTGGAGTTTGTCCAGATCCGGTCGAAAAAAGTCCTTGGCTTGCTGAAAATCCGCGATGCCCCGGTTGACCAGCATGTTTGCAAGGGTTGGGTTTACGTTGATATCGGTACTCAGGCGTTCGACGGTCTCTTCCCTCGCCTTTTGTTTAAGTTTCCATCTAAAATCCATACTGGGGTAAATTACAAAACGAACAGGCGTAACCAGCCAAAAAAATCCATCGTCCTCGCCTAAAGAGGAAAGCAATGCCCAGACAACGGGCCACTATCCTGCCGCAATTAGTCGATGGCCTCGGTAAGTACCTCCTTTAAAGGAACCCTTTCTCCGTCTTTATAAGGAACGATCCAAGCTTCCTTTACCCCAATTTTCCGCAGTTTTTTCTTGAAAGTATCGGCCATTTCGTAGTCCCGAAATTGTCCCAGCACGTATTTGATGTAACCGTCTTCATCCACAATTTTAAGGTCGCTCCCATTTTCGGTGAGGTCGCGCAGGTCATAATCGTCAAGGGCGGCCAATTGAACCCGAAATACCACCCCATGATCCCAGGGGTTGGTTTCTGCGTTGGCTTCGACAGGTGCTGCTGCTTGTGCTGACCGCAATCGTAACACTTGTTCGCTCATTCGGCTGATTTCATCGTTCTTTTCCGCAACGAGCTGATTCAGGTAGGCTTCTTTTTCCGCGAGACTTCGGTTGTCTTCCTCAAGTTGCTCCTTTTCCTCGACCAGATTTTTGTAATCTGCAGGGCTGAGTTCTTTTTTCTTCTGTTTCCAGGACGCATACTCCTCTTTACTCAAACCTCCCAGGGTCTTTGGTGAACAGGAGACCAACACGAGACCCAGAAATAGCAGCACGTATAGTTTTTCAAAATTCATCTTGATGCCTAATTAAAACCCATTTTGTCTTTAAAGACATCCTTAAATTACAAAAAATAAACCAGTATCTGTTTTTTCCCAGATAAAATCCCGTAAAAAAGCGGTCCCTTGCCATCGAAACCACTTTTTTCAGACATTGACGTGTCTCTCTGCGTGATAGGACGATCGGACCAGCGGTCCGGATTCTACGTATTTGAGTCCTCGTTGCAGGCCTGCTTCCCGATACGCTTCGAATTGCTCCGGATGGATGAATTCCGCCACTTCTATGTGTCTGCTGGTAGGTTGCAGGTACTGTCCGAGAGTCAGGATATCGCAGCCATGTGCAACCAAATGATCCATGGCCTCGTGGACCTCCTCCTTGGTTTCACCCAAGCCAAGCATGATGCCCGTCTTGGTTCGTTTGCCGTATTCTTTGGTCCGCTTTATTTGCTCCAGAGAGCGGTTGTATTTGGCTTGGGGACGTACCCTACGGTACAGACGTTCGACAGTTTCCATGTTGTGTGAGACCACTTCCTGGCCGGCGCTGATCATGCGATATAAGGCATCCCAATTGCTTTTTACATCCGGTATCAGCGTCTCTATGGTCGTTTGCGGGGAAAGTTTTTTGGTTTCTGTGACGGTCTGGTACCAGATTTCCGCCCCCCGATCTTTTAGCTCATCCCGGTTTACCGAGGTAATCACGGCATGTTTTACCTGCATGAGCTTGATCGCCTCGGCGACTCTTCTGGGTTCGTCTTCATCGTATTCCGGAGGCCTTCCGGTGGCCACGGCACAGAAGGAGCAAGAACGGGTACAGACGTTTCCAAGTATCATAAAGGTGGCCGTCCCTGCACCCCAACACTCTCCCATATTGGGACAATTGCCGCTTTCGCATATGGTGTGCAGCTGGTGTTCGTCCACCAGTTTGCGGACCCTTGCGTATTCTTTGCCAATGGGTAGTTTTACCCGGAGCCAATCCGGTTTTTTCTTCTTTGTCTGTGCTTCTGCGATTACCGGCAATTCTATCATATCGAATATTTTATTCGGTTCAAAATTAATGAAATAGAAGGGATTCCCAAAAGGTCCCGGTTTGTTACCGCCGAAACCCGTAAAACAGGGTAAAATAGACGGATTGGAAGACCTGTCGATTTTCCGTGGTGGGCATCAGAGGAATCTCTTTGGTAAAACCCTCTAAAAGGTAACCCAGTTCCACTCCGGTTACGTTCGATTTAAAAAATCCGAATTCAAAGGTCATGGCGGCTTTGGCATTTCCCCCAAAGGCAATTTCAGAATCTCCGATTCCTTCAAAAAGCCTACCCGGGCCCAGGACGTTGAATCGGCTTTGGTGCACGGCCGGATCGTACTGTTCCCGCACTGTTTCGGTGCGATTCAGCGAATATTCTATAAAGTAAGGCGCAATCAATCCAATGGAAGGGCCGATGGCACCCAACAGGGAAATCTGTACCCCTTGATGGGGTGCTTTTTTAAAAACCAGTACCTCTCTTCCATATTGTGGACGAATCGCATACAGGTAATTCGATTTGCCAAAAATGTAGCTATTACCCAGCACGGTATTGTACCGGACCTCTTTCGGGTTCTTCACGTTTGCCAATTCCAAATTGAAAAACTGAAAAAGGTTATCGTTGATGCGGGACCCCAATTTGAAGCTAACCCCGCCGATCAATCCTCCATTGGTGTTTTTATTGATCCCAAACAGTACTTCCTGATCGTAGTCATAGTCACCTGCCTCCCCGCGTTGGGCGTGCAATGGTAGCGTCGCCACGAGCGCCAGCGCCAGAATAAGTAAGTATTTCATTTTATCCATCATAGATGATCAGGAAAATAAACGCTAAATTTGCCGGCATTGTTACCATTGCAGGTCTAAAAATAATCAGATTATGCCAACAAACAAAGGCCTGCAGGAAGGGAAACGCCCCATTCGCTTTTTTAAACCGGTTTGGTCGGCGAAATTGTGACGGGGGCAATCTGTTAAAAAAAAACAATACCCCGATTCCTTCAAGGGGCCCTGGAGAAAAATTTTCGACTGTCTGTAGCGTTTTTCACAGGGATTGCGTCCAGACATTGAACCTACGTAGTATTAACAAAAGGCTTTTGGAGAAAGACCTCATACAAAAAGCGCAGAAACGGGACCGGAGTTCGTTGGAAAGGCTTTACCGGCACTTTTATGGCTATGCCATGAGTATTGCGCTTCGGTACTCCGGAAGTAGGGAAGAGGCTTGTGAGATCGTCAACGACAGTTTTATGAAAGCGTTTGATAATTTGGATCAGTTTTCTCTGGAAAACTCGTTTAAAGCCTGGTTTCGAAGGATCATTATCAATACTTCGGTGGATTATTACCGGAAAAATTTCAAGCATTACGCGGCGATGGACATCGATAAGGCGAGTGCCGAGTCCTACGATCCGGACATCATTGATACCCTCTCCCGGGAAGATATCCTCCGGTCACTCGGAGAACTTCCGGAAACACTGCGGTTGGTTTTTAACCTGTATGAAATTGAAGGGTACAAGCATAACGAAATTGGTGAAAAACTGGGCATCCCTGCGAGTACCTGCCGAACGTACCTGGCCCGGGCCAAAGAGAAGTTACGAGAAAAAATCATTGCAATAAATCAGATAAAAAATGAAGGAGCAGTTCGATAAGAAACTTGTGGAGAAGATCAAAGCCTCCTTCAGTACGTACGAGGAGCCCTTCGATCCCCAGGCCTGGGAAAGGTTTTCAAAGGCCTATTTCAAACCCAGGAAAAATGGACGTTGGCTGGTTTTCTGGCCCTTTCTGGGTGCGGGAATTGCCGCCAGTCTGCTTTTTTTCTTCCTGTATTTTCCCGAACAAGAGGCCATAGAGGAAAAATTCCGCGCGTTGACGGACTCCATCTCGATGGAAAGTCCGCTTTTTGCGGAGGAATCTACCACGATGGGAGTTGATTCAGACGGGCCGATTGCTGCCGACGCATCTTCCCGGGAAAACCCGACAGGTAGCCGCGGGCGCACTTCGGAGCCGCGTTCTGCGGCAGAGGTTTCAGATAGCCCGGAATTGCTTGACAGGAGAAGGGTAGCGGCTGTCCCCGAAGCAGCCACCGGAGAGCCCGGGTTTTGGTCCATGGCCTTTGCGGAAGCATGGGCCGATTTTCAGGAGGTAGTGACGGAAAAAGTGGCTGCCGATTTTATCGTTGAATCCAAACCGCTATCCGCAGACAAGGAACCGCTTTCCGAGTCCGAGGCACAACAAGTAGTGGACCGGTGGAAAGCCGGGGATGAAACGATTGCGCCGAAGGAGCTAGCTACCGAATCCCGCCCATTCAAATTGGGCCTGATGGTTAGCCCGCAGTCCAATTCCAGCCCGGTAGCCGGCATGAATCTGGGTGCGGGGTTGATATCGGAAATATCGCTGTCCAGGAAACTAAAACTGGATGTGGGCCTCGCTTATGCCAGCCAAAGTGTTTCCCCTCAAAATTTTCAGCCACTTCGGCAGCAAGCATCTCCGAGTTTTGATGCCCGCACAAATAGTAACATCATTGATACCGACTATCAACTGAACTTTGCTTCACTGGACATTCCCGTTAACCTAAAATACAAGGTTTTTGATAAAAACCAGTCGGGAATTTACCTCATTACCGGGCTTTCCAGCATGGTCTATTTGGAGCAAAATACCGTGGAAACCGTAGAAACCCAATCCCTCTTTCTGGCCAATAGCCTGAGCGGTACCCTGGAATATGCACCGAACGTACAGCAATTCAGCACCGTGCATACTCCTGCTGCCAATCAGCGAAACGCCGATCTTGCGGGATTGCTGAACCTCTCCTTTGGGTACGAATACAAACTGAATAATGAATTTTACTTTTCTCTGGAGCCCTTTTACAAACTACCGCTGAGTAATCTTACCTTTGCCAACCAGCAGTTTTCCATCGGAGGGGTAAACCTACGCATGAATTTCAATTTGAAGAATAAATAAACCATATCCATTAAATTAGTTAATTTACCATGATTTTATCCAACAGATTTGGCTGGCTTTTGGCGCTTTCCCCCCTATTGTTTACCTCTTGCATTCAGGAGACCGAAACCGACCTGGATCGGTCCATCACCCGGGACAATTTGATAATGGAACAGTATATTTCTTCCAACAACATCAATGCGACCAAGGCACAGCTGGGTTTTTATTACGAAAAAACGGAGGAAAAGCCGGATGCCGCGCAGTTTACCAATGCAGACTATATTGGCATCTACTATGAAATCAAGACCATAGATGGTCAATTGATCGATTCCTACCTGGATGAGTCCCAGGAACCGAAATATTTCAAGTACAGTCAGGACGGGTTGTGGCCCATCGCCATCACCTATGCGGCAGGTCTGGCCAGGGAAGGAGAGGAAATGATGGTATATACTCCCTCGTACCTGGCCTTTGGGAACTACGGGTTCGAGCAGTTGATCCTACCGGCGTCCAATTTGGTTATCCAGCTGAAGTTTGTAAAAAAATATTCAGAAGAGGAACTCAAGCAACGGGAGGAGAACATGATTCAGGAATTCATTGCGGACAACGGGCTGCAAGGATTTCAGGAAATCGCAGATGGGGTCTTTTTCCGGACCTTGGAAGCGGGAGACGAAACCAAGACTGAATCCACGTTGGGAAGCAATGTATCCGTTGATTTTGAGCTTTTCGAGTTGGGAGAGACAGAGCCTGTTTTAGAGTCCTATACTTCCAACCAGCCGACGACGGTTTCCATCGGTAATTCCGGATTGACCTTTCTAAACGAAGGATTAAAGGGAGTCGTGCTGGATGAAAAGGTCGAAGTATTGGCCACTTCTTTTGCCTCCTACGTAGATGCCATCCAGATTTTACCGGAAGCTATCCGGGAGGACCTGGTAGAAAGGGGAGAGCAAATCGACCTGGTGAAGCCCTTTACTCCCATTTGGTTTAAAGCGGAGGTACTTGCCGTGCAATAAGTACGCAACGTCGTTTGCGTAAAAAAATGGGCGGTCTCAGCGTAAGAGATGGCCCTTTTTTTATGCGGATGGTGTAGAGACCCGCAGCGCTGACCCGGAATAGCTGCCAGGTGTAGTGTGCGCATCCTTACAGCCAGAGATTTTTAAAGAAGGGTATTTCCAAGAGTTGCTCTATGCTGAGGCCAAAAGCTGTGGCCCAGAAAAGCGCGCTGATCAGCATGCTAACCAGTATTTTTCGTTTGGGAATTCCAAAAGAGGTAAGAACCACGGTTCCACCAATAGGAGTCAATACCACCGGGGTTAAAAACGCGATGCCCCATACGCCAAACTTTTGCCATACACGAATGATGTTTCGGTTCTTCTTTGAAAAACGATTGGGCTTTTTTCTTCGGATGACCCCCCAATTTTTTCTAAACCACTCGCCCAAAAAGGAGAATAAGCCAACAGAGGTCATCATTCCAGAAACCGTAACGAAGACGATTTCCCATAGACTAAAACCGGCAGCGGAACCCAAGAGCGGCCCGGCAATGAATTTAAACAGGCAAAGAAAATAAATGCCCAAAAAAGTGATCAGGTACTCGCTCATGCGATCAGCAGGTATACATAGAGCCCATATCCTACCAACAGTACGGCACCATTGATCCGGGAGATCTGGTAATTGATACGCATGATGGGGAAAAGAAGTAGGGTAAATCCCAGCATCCAAATAAAATCCGAGTAAATAAAGTCTGGGGTAACGGGTATGGGTTTGATGACCGCGGTAAACCCGATGATGGAAAACACATTCATGATGTTACTCCCCAGGATGTTTCCAAGAGCGAGCGCTGTTTCTTTTTTTATGGCCGCCAGAACCGAGGTCACCAATTCGGGGAGACTGGTTCCGACGGCGATAATGGTCACGCCGATGACTCGCTCGCTGATGCCCAGGGTCTGCGCGATGAGGGTCCCGTTTTCCACCACCAGCTCCGATCCGAAATAAAGGCCGGCTGCACCGCCCGCCAGTTGTACCAACGCCAGCCAGACCGGTTGTTTTTTCATGACCGCTGCGTCCTCCTCCGAGAATTCGACCCGCTCAATCGTTTTGAAAAAGTACCAATTGAGTGCCACAAAGCAAATCAAAAAAAAGATACCTTCAGGCAGGGAAACGAGTCCATTAAAGGCGAAAACGAAAAAAAGCAGGGAACTGATGACCGTAAAGGGATAATCCAACCGAAGGGTAGATTTCTCTATATACATGGGAAAAATAAGCACACTGATGCCAAGTACCAGCGTAATGTTTGAAATGTTACTTCCTACAACGTTACCAATGGCAATATCGCTGGCTCCTTTCAGGGCAGCTGTCACGCTTACCAATAGCTCCGGAGCAGAGGTGCCAAAGGCCACGATGGTAAGGCCAATGAGACCCGGGCTCAGCCCAAGTCGGGAAGCGATGGAAGAGGCCCCATCCACCAGAAATTTTCCTCCAAACAGCAATACCAGCAGCCCTACTGCTAACAAAACGTAACTCATGCCGTACTATTCAATTAAATTTTAGGCCCAAAAGCGAGATCACCCGCATCGCCCAGCCCTGGAATAATGTAGGACTGTGCATTCAATTTCTCATCCAGTGCTACTGTCCAAAAGCGGTGAGGGACTTTCAGGTTTTTTTCTATGTATTCGATTCCTTCCGGTGCAGCGATCACGCTGGCTATTTCAATTTGTTTCGGTTTTCCGTGGTTCATCAGGTGCTGTACACTTTTGACAAAAGACTTGCCTGTGGCTAACATGGGATCGACCAGAAGTACGGTTTTATTTTCCAGCGATGGGGCTGCCATGTAATTCAGCTGGATCGCAATTTCTGTTTCGCCGGGCCGATTTTCAACCCGGTATGCACCAATAAATCCACTGTCAGCCCGATCAAAAAAATTGAGAACTCCCTGGTGAAACGGAACCGCCGCTCGCAGGACCGAGACGATTACCGGTTGCTCTACAAGGAGTTCGGATTGAAGGGTGCCGAAGGGTCCGGAAAGTACCTTGGGGGCATAGGGAAGCGATTTTGAAATCTCATAGGCCATGATTTCTCCCAGGCGCTCCAGGTTTTTCCGAAAACGCATGCGGTCTCCCTGCACCGAGAGGTCCCGGAGTTCGGCCAGAAACTGATTGGCGATGGAGTTATTACGAGTTAGGATGAACATGACAAAACAAAGTAAAACAAAAAAACCCGATCCATATAGATCGGGTTTTACTATTTCGATTTTTTCTTTCTTATTTGATCTCGAAGCTTACCCTTCTGGCCATCTGACGTGCGTCAGCAGAGGACTTGTCCACGCTGGTGTCTTCGCCGTAGCCTTTGTAAGAAAGCCTGGACTCGGAAACTCCGGAAGCAATTAACAGGTCGTACACGGATTTTGCGCGTCGCTCGGACAACTTGATGTTGTAGTCCTCAGGACCTAATTCATCCGCATATCCTTTGAGTTCAACCTGAACGCCGGGGTTACGCTTCATAAAGTTTGACACGTAATGAGCTGCAGAGGCAGAATAGCCAAGCGGCTTCGCGCTGTCAAATGCAAAATACACATTTACGTATCCGTCGTTGATGGCCTTGGCCAGGTAATCAATTTCTTCGGTGTCGTCCGGAGCACAACCATCCAAGGAAGCAGGACCTGGAACAAACGGACACTTATCTACGTGATCCGGAATACCGTCTCCATCAGAATCCATGGTTACTCCGTGGGAATCTACGCGTGCACCGGCGGGTGTGTTAGGCTCTTTGTCCAGGTAATCCGGAACACCGTCTCCATCGGAATCTTTAAGCATATCCTTGATTTCGCCGATTTGTGTGGCCAGTTCCTCTTTGGTCGCATACTTGCTTTCTCTCAGGTACCAGTCTGCATGCGTTGCATTGCTTCCAAGGTAGAAAGAAAGACCAACCGTTCCGGTCCACCATACCGCATTTGCCCCATAGTACCCATCCGTCCCAGGATTGATAGAAGAAGCCCCATCGAAGGCCACAGCCTGACGACCCGCTACAATATTGGTGATATCGCCGTTCAGAGCGATTCGGTCACTAAGTTTGACCTGTAGGGTCATCCCGGTGATAATATTGTACTGGTTGTCTTGGAAATCGGCCCACTGATTTTCTTGTGGTGTCAACCTCCCGATTCCACCACCGAAATGTCCCAAAAGATTGAACGTCTGAGAGAAGGTTTCCCAACTCATAATTCGTCCAAGATTGGCGACACCTTGAAGGTTTACCCGGTAGTAGTTTGAAGAGAAATCCGGTGTGTCGCTTGCATTACTGAAGCTACCAAAACCAAAATCGAGTTTGGTTCCGAATTTTTCGTTGAACATGTATCTGGCTCCCAGATCTACATGGCCCAAATTCAATGTCGGAGAAAAATATCCCGGCGTCATTGGCGCCATTGGTTTATTGAACCCTCCATTAACTTCTATGGACCATTTGTTGAAGTCGTCTTGAGCATTAGCGCCTATCGCTAAAGCACCAACCATTAGTGTTGATAGTATTATTTTTTTCATGATAAAAAATTTTTTACAACATTCAGTGTTTTAATTGATTTTGATTGCTACTAGTTATTACTCGGTTTGTATTACAAATGTATATTAATTTACGGGAACTTTAAACATCTATTCCAATTGTTTCCAGAAAAAGGTTTTTGAACCCGAAATTTATAAAATATTTTAACATAAACTATGCCAATGGATGATTTATTGAAAGAAATACTACTCATAAATAGCGTTTCGGGCGACGAATCCAGAATATCTGCTTGTTTGCGGAACCATATTCTAAAACGAAGAAGTTCATGGAATGTTTCGCCTGAAATATTTTTTGGCGAGGAATTTCAGGAAAACATTTTATTGGTATTCGGGGAACCCAAAACGGCGGCATTTGCTCATATGGACACGGTGGGATTCACCAGCAGGTATGAAAACCAATTGGTGCCCATCGGTGGTCCGGAAGTGATTTCCGGTACCTGGGTTCAGGGACAAGATGCCGTGGGCGGCATTCGTTGCCGCATTGAGGAGAAAGAGGGCAACCTGTACCACGATTTTCCCAGGGCGATACAGCGGGGAACGGTTTTGTCCTACGAGCAAAACATACGGACGGATCCTGGCACCATCCAAGCAGCGTACCTGGACAACCGTTTGGGGCTATATGCGCTGCTCAAACTTTGCGAAACCCTGGAGCATGGTGTCGTTGTCTTCACCACCTACGAAGAACACGGGGGCGGTTCCATGCCCTTTCTCCTTCGGTTTTTGTATGAAAAATGGGCAATCAAACAGGCGCTGATAGCGGACGTGACCTGGATTACCGATGGCGTGCATCTGCACCAGGGAGCGGTCGTATCCCTGCGGGATAGTTTTATTCCCCGGAAAACCTTTTTGGACAAGATCGTTCGCCTGGCAGAGGAAAGCGGCGTTCCTTACCAGTTGGAGGTGGAGGCAGCCGGAGGGAGCGATGGGCGGGAAATCCAAATGAGCCCCTACCCGATCGATTGGTGTTTCGTGGGAGTCGGTGCGGAGAATCCCCACACACCGGCGGAAAAGGCCTCTTTTTTTGATTTGGATTGCATGATTAAATTGTATCAATATTTGATGCAAAATTTGTAATGGATTCGAAAAAGTCTTTTATTCGATGATACATTTTGGTAGAAGGGCTGCCCAACCCAGGAACTGGAAAGAAAATGATCAAGATCAACGACCTTTTTTTTGCGCCATTGATACCGGAAGCGCAACTTTTAAGCCGGGTAAACGAACTAGCAGCGGAAATAACTACGGACTACAGGGGGAAATCTCCGGTATTAGTTGCCGTTTTGAACGGTAGTTTCATGTTTATGTCGGATATTTGCAAAGCAATCGATCTACCAATCGGCATTACTTTTGTTAAAATCGCTTCTTACTCGGGTACGAAAAGTACCGGCGAGGTCCGGCAGCTGCTTGGATTGGAGTTCGACCTAAGCGGTAAAGACGTGATCATTGTCGAAGATATAGTAGATACGGGAAAAAGCATGGCCTACCTGTTGGATCTGCTGAACCGGGAAAATCCGCGCAGCCTGGAAATTGTCAGCTTGCTACTGAAGCCAGCTGCCTTGCAGGAAGACCTGCAGATCCGATACATTGGTTTTGAAATCCCGGACTTGTTTGTGGTTGGCTATGGACTGGACTATTCCGGGCAGGGTAGAAACCTGCGGTCGCTTTATCAGAAGACAGAAATCCAATAAATTAATCCATAAAAAAAATTAACCTATGTTGAATATTGTTTTGTTTGGCCCTCCCGGTGCAGGAAAGGGTACCCAAAGTGAAAAACTGATCGAAAGATATAAAATCGACCACATCTCTACCGGTGATCTTTTCCGAAAGCACCTCGGGGAAGGGACGGAACTGGGCAAGCTGGCTCAAAAATACATGGATGAGGGCAATCTGGTTCCAGACGAGGTAGTGATTGGTATGGTGGATGAGAAAATCAACGCCACCGCCGATCTGACCGGATTTATTTTCGACGGCTTTCCGCGGACCGTAGCGCAGGCGAAGGCGTTGGATGATTTGCTAACAAAAAAGGGAACGCGAATTTCGGGCATGATTTCCCTGGAAGTGCCGGAAGAAGAATTGAAAAAGCGCATCAAGGAACGAGGAAAAACCTCGGGAAGGGCGGACGATCAGGACGAGGAGAAAATCAATAACCGCATCAAGGTCTACAACGAAGAAACCCTTCCGGTGGCCAACTACTACGAACAACAAGGGAAACTGGCAAAAATTCATGGTGTAGGCGCCATTGACGAGATTTTCCGGAAGATATGCGCTGTGATAGATGCGTATTAATCCGTACCTTTGCGATTCAGTGATTGGCTAAGCATTGGGCTTGGCCATTTTCTTTTTCGGCATGCTGAAGTACAGCTTGTCCGAAAACTTTACGAGTAACCAATCAGGATTCCTACCACCGTGGCAAGTTCCAATTTTATCGATTACGTGAAATTCTGCTCCCGTTCGGGAGCGGGGGGCAACGGTTCCGTCCATTTTCGCAGAGAAAAACATGTACCAAAGGGCGGACCCGATGGGGGCGATGGTGGCCGGGGTGGCCACGTGATCCTGCGGGGCAATGCCCAACTTTGGACCTTGTTGCACCTCAAGTACAAAAAGCATGTGATCGCGGAACGGGGCAATAATGGCGAAGGAGGGCGGCGAAAAGGGGCCGATGGGCAAGACGTGGTCCTGGAAGTACCTATCGGCACCGTGGCAAAAGAAGCCGAAACCGGTGAGGTTCGTTGCGAAATCACCGAGGATGGACAGGAGGTCATCCTGACTCCGGGAGGCAGAGGCGGTTTGGGAAACGACCATTTTAAAACATCCACCAATCAGGCACCCCATTATGCCCAACCGGGCGGAGAGGGAGTGGAAGAATGGATGATTCTCGAATTGAAATTGTTGGCCGACGTGGGCCTGGTCGGTTTTCCCAATGCTGGAAAATCCACCCTGCTTTCCAGTCTTTCGGCTGCCAAACCCGAAATCGCTGACTATGCATTTACCACGCTGGTACCGAACCTTGGGGTGGTGGATTACCGGGGGGACCGGTCGTTTGTGATGGCAGACATTCCCGGAATCATTGAGGGTGCTGCCGAAGGAAAGGGGCTGGGCTTGCGTTTTCTGCGACACATTGAGCGGAACTCCATCCTGCTTTTTGTTATTCCGGCCGATGCGCCCCACCTGGGAAAGCAATACCGGATACTGGTATCGGAACTGAACCAATACAATCCGGAGCTACTGGACAAGAAGCGGATCCTGGCGATTTCCAAGGCGGATTTATTGGATGCCGAACTCACGACCGCCCTGGAAGCAGAACTCCCTCCGGAGGTACCGCACCTATTTATTTCTGCGGTGACTGGATACCACCTCCCCGAACTCAAGGACCTGATATGGAAGTCCTTGCAATAGGGTGTCAGAATGGCATACCGGGGAAAGATGGCAAGTTAATTGTTTCTTGCTTATGGATTTTTGAAAAACAGACGAAAAAATGACAGATAGAGCAAAAGAAGATAAGGACCAAGACCTTGAACAGACAGAAACGGTCGAAAACCCTGTGAATGAAGGAGATGAAAACAAAGCGGGCAGTACCGGTGTTTCAGATGAAATCGAAGATACGGAACTGTCGGAGTCGGACAAATTGGCAAAGGAAAACCAAGAGCTGAAAGACAAGTATGTCAGGTTGTATTCGGAATTTGAAAATTTCCGGAGAAGGACTGCCAAGGAACGTTTGGAGCTGGTTAGCACGGCTTCCAAAGACCTGGTGCAGGAAGTGCTGCCCATTCTGGATGATTTCGAACGTTCCTTCAAGGCCGAAAATACCTCCGAACGGGAGGAGGAACAAAAGCAGGCCGGAAGCAAGTTGATCTACAATAAATTACTTCGGGTGCTTACCGCCAAGGGCTTGCAGCCGATGGAAGATTTGGTCGGGAAGGATTTTGACGCAGAATATCACGAGGCAATTACCCAAATACCTGCTCCTTCTGAGGAGTTAAAAGGCAAAATCGTCGATGTGGTCGAAAAGGGATACACCATGGCAGGCAAGGTCGTGCGGTTTGCAAAAGTGGTAATTGGAAACTAAAGATATATGGCAAAGAGAGATTATTACGAGGTGCTTGGTATCGCAAAGGGAGCCGGCGCCGATGAGATAAAAAAAGCGTACAGAAAACTGGCGATCAAGTACCATCCAGACAAAAACCCGGGGAATGCCAGTGCCGAAGACAAGTTTAAGGAAGCGGCGGAGGCCTACGAGGTGCTGAGCAATCCGGAAAAACGCCAGCGCTACGACCAGTTTGGTCACCAGGGAGTCAGTGGAAACGGTGGCTTCGGCGGAGGTGGAATGAACATGGACGACATCTTCTCTCAGTTTGGTGACATTTTTGGCGGGGGCGGTTTTGATTCTTTCTTTGGTGGTGGCGGCAGAAGTTCCCGCCGGACCAAGAAAGGTACCAACCTGCGCGTAAAGCTAAAGCTTACGCTCCAGGAGCTGGCAAACGGAGTGGAGAAAAAAATCAAAGTGAAGCGCCACATGGTGGCCGATGGGGTCACCTTTAAGACTTGCGCTACCTGTCAGGGAGCGGGACAGATCAAAAAAGTGGTGAATACCATGCTGGGACAAATGGTATCGGCCAGTACCTGTCCTGCCTGTGAAGGAAGCGGTCAGGTAGTCGACAAAAAGCCCGCCAATGCCGATGCCCGCGGACTGGTGGTGAAGGAAGAGATCATTCCCATCAATATTCCTGCCGGTGTGTCGGAAGGCATGCAACTTAGCCTGAGTAGCAAAGGCAACGAAGTGCCCGGAGGCGTTCCCGGGGATTTGCTGATCCTGATTGAGGAGATAGCCGATGAGGTACTGGTACGGGATGGCAATAACGTAGTGTATGACCTCTACCTGAGTTTTGTAGACGTAGCCCTGGGAGCCTCGTTGGAAGTACCTACCATCGATGGTAAAGTAAAAATCAAAATTGAGCCAGGTACACAAGCGGGAAAAATTTTGCGCCTGAAAGGGAAGGGCATCAAGGAATTAAACGGGTATGGAAAGGGAGACCAGCTCATCCACGTTAACGTATGGACACCCAAAGAGGTGACCAAAGAGGAGCGGGAAAAACTGGAGTCGCTACGCGATTCGGAAAATTTCAAACCCAATCCGGGAAAGTCCGAAAAAAGCATCTTTGATAAAGTGAAGGAATTCTTTTGAAAGTGATTGGTCGGAATACGGCCATTCACTTTTTGTAAAGAAACCTTTTGGAAGCCAACCCGTATTAATTCCGTATGTTTAAGGAATTGATTGTAGCGATGAGTCTGATTACCTGTGTGGGTTTTTCCTCCAATGGCCAAATCTTAAGGCATTTTGAGGTATCCGATAGGGAAGGCATCAATCTGGTCAATCTGCATTTTTCCAGTTACAAAGGTGTGTCTACCATCCAGCGTGCGTACAGGGGCCTGCCGCTGCATGCAGACGCCAGACTGGGAACCGTCAATATCCTGCCCACCTTCGTTCACAATTTTTCCGATGGGGTGCTGTACGCCCAGCTGGATCATAAAAACGTGGAGTCGGAAAGCCTGAGCAAAAACCTTTCCTACCGGCTTTTTTCAAGTGGAGACGACGATTTTGACCATACCTGGCAGGTTGGATTGGACGCTAGTTTTCTTTACGACCTGCACCTGAACTTTGGCATTGGCAAAGCCCGGCTCGATTTTGCCAACCTGCCCATATCCAATTGTATCGTCAAGACCGCCTCTGCGGACGTTTTTTTGAATTATTCCAACCCGGTGGCCAATTCCGTGGCCATGGACACCCTGGCGGTGGCCATTAATATGGGCTCGTTCTATGCGGATGATTTGCAGCTTTCCAATGCCCGCTTGTTACTGTTGGATGTAAATTACGGCTCTGTAAACCTCTCGTTTGGGGATACCATGGCCCACCGCACCACGGTCAACGCGATGGTCGGTGCCGGTTCGGTATCCATCAAACTTCCTGAAGAAAGCCTGCCTTACCTGGTGAAGATCAAAGCGACAGCCATGTGTCGGACCAAAGTGCCGCGACACCTTCGGGAAATCACCGAAAACACTTACGTCAGTAAAGGCTACCAGGCAGACGCCAAAAACCTCATGACCTTTTTGATAGATGTTTCCGTGGGATCTGTATCTTTGGAATAAGATACGCCCGTTTTTCGTTTTTGGGTCGCAAAGTGACGATTAAATTTTACCGCTGTTGGAACTGTTACACGTCCGTTCGTTAAATAAATCCTATGGGGCACATCAGGCCCTGAAAGACTTTGACCTTTCCGTTGCGCAAGGGCTTATTTTTGGACTGTTGGGGCCCAATGGAGCAGGAAAGACCACCTTCATCCGGATCGTCAACCAGATTATCGAACAGGATTCGGGAGAAATCCGGATCAAGGGCGAACCCCTGCGCATGCGGCACGTGCGGGATATCGGCTACCTGCCCGAGGAAAGAGGCCTTTACAAAGCAATGAAAGTACAGGAACAACTGCTGTATTTTGCCCAAATCAAAGGACTCAAAAAGCAGGAAGCGCAGCTGCGCATAAAGCGCTGGCTGGAAAAACTGGACCTGACCCGCTGGAAAGAAAATAAAATACAGGATCTGTCCAAAGGCATGGCACAGAAAGTGCAGTTCATCGCCACGGTGATCCACCAGCCGGACCTGTTGATTCTCGACGAGCCTTTCTCGGGTTTTGACCCGGTCAATGCAGAAATTATCAAAAACGAGATTCTGGAATTAAAGCGCCAGGGTACCACCATTATCCTTTCCACCCATCGCATGGAGTCGGTAGAATTGCTCTGCGACCAAATTGCCCTGATCAACCGTGCCCGAAAAGTCCTTGACGGTCCGGTAAAAACGATTAAAAACGAAGCAAAGACAAACCGTTTCCTCGTAAAACTCATTCCGGATACGTCCGCCACTGCCCTGCCCCTGGAAGACGGGGTGAGTCGGGAAGGATACCTGGAGTTTACCGTAGAGCTGCAGGGACGGCAGCCCAATTCGCTGCTGCGGGAGCTGATGGAGCAGGGTGAAATCCTGGGATTCGAAGAGATCATTCCCAGCATTGAGGAAATATTCATTCAAAAAATCAACGAGAGTCATGCCGGGTAAAATTCTGCTAGTCATCAAACGCGAGTACCTGGCCCGGGTAAAGAAACGTTCGTTTTTACTCGCCACACTCATCACCCCCTTGATTTTTCCCACGATATTGGGATTGTTTCTCTGGATTGCACTGACCGACCTGCCTGGTGAGAGCCGGCGCTTCATCGAAGTGGTAGACGAAAACAATGCCTATTTTCTTGAAAGCAACGAAATGTATGCCTTCTCCTACGAGGGACTCGACCGGGAAGCGGCCAAAGTGCTGGTAGAGGAAGGACAGCGGTTTGGCCTGCTGTACATCCCCAAATTGGATCTGAAAAATCCACAGGGGATCGTTTTTTATTGCGAAGAAACTCCTTCGCTTACGACCCTTGCAAGCCTGGAGGCCGCCTTGAAGCAAAAAATTGAGGAGCTCCGCCTGCTCACTTCTGGAATCGATCCGGTCGTGCTTTCTGCCTTAAAAACCGACGTGTCCGTGCAGTCGGTGGTCGTCGGCCAACCGGGAGGGGATCGGGTTTCTCATGCCGTGGTCAACTATGCGGTGGGCTTCATTGCCGGCATATTGATCTATACCTTCATTTTTGTTTATGGAAACCAAATCATGCAGGGGGTCATCGAAGAAAAATCCAGCCGGATCATCGAAATTCTGGTATCCTCCCTGAAACCCTTTCAGTTGATGATGGGGAAGATTTTGGGAATCGGAGCGGTGGGATTGACGCAGTTCTTGATATGGATCCTGCTTATCAGCGCCGTTTCTTCCCTGGTCATGGGCTACTTCGGGATGAAAATGCCTCAACAACAACTTATGGAGATGTCGGGGCAACCGGGGGTATTTCCGGATACGGGGCAGCAAGACGTCGGACAAATGGTTCAATTGCTTCAGGGGATTGACTTCCTGCAACTAACGCTCGCCTTTCTGATCTACTTTGTTGGTGGCTACTTGTTGTACGGGGCGTTTTTTGCGGCCATAGGCGCAGCGGTGGACAGTCCCTCTGACGCCCAACAGTTCATGTTTCCCGTGACCATTCCGCTGTTGATTGCCTACATGGGGCTGTTTATTTTTGTATTGGATGATCCCAATAGCCGTGTGTCCTACTGGCTTTCCATTATTCCCTTTACCTCTCCTGTGGCCATGATGGGGCGGGTCAGTTTTGGCGTGCCCTGGCACCAACTGACACTATCCATCGGCTTGTTAGTGGCGGGGTTTTTGGGCACAACCTGGATGGCAGGTAAGATTTACCGCATCGGTATTTTGGTGCACGGTACCAAGGTGGGCTACAAGGTGCTCTGGAAGTGGCTCACCGACAATAACTAAGACTTCGCTACCGCTCTGTCAAGGCCGTGGTACCGGTAGATATTTTTAGGGTCTGAAGCAATAATGCCGCGCAACTATTGTTTCTGATGATGAACTTCTTTAAGTTCGGAAACATCTTTTGCCAATGAAGAGAAAATTTCAAGACCTGACATCACTGGATCTCTACAAAAACAGGGGAAAGGTAAAATGGGCGGTATTCGCCTTTTCCATCGTTATTGGCCTGGGATCCATTTATTACACCAATACCCTGGTGGAGGAGTTGAAGATTCGGGAAAGGCGGCAGGTAGACCTCTACGCAGAGGCACTGGAATATGCTTCTGTCAACTCCGATAATCTGACCTTCGTCTTTCAAGTAATCATTCAGGAAAACCGGTCCATCCCCGTCATCACTGTGAATGCAGCGGGCGAGCCGATTGAGTACAAAAACGTTCGCTTCCGAAAAAACAGTACCGAGGAGGATAAAAAGCAGCAGCTACTCGAAGAACTGGCTTCGATGAAGGAGCTTTACGAACCCATACGCCTCTCAGACGACGCCTTTATTTATTACAGAAACTCCGACCTGCTCACACGTCTTCAATACTATCCCTACGTGCAGCTTTCGGTGATTTTGGTGTTTGGTATCCTCGCGTATGCGTTTTTTAACCAAAGCAAGGTGGCCGAACAAAACCGCCTCTGGGCAGGACTTACCAAAGAAACCGCCCATCAGTTGGGAACCCCTCTTGCCTCCCTCATGGCTTGGGTAGACTACCTGCGAAATTCTCCCGTATTTGAAGAAAATCAGGAGGTGATTCTGGAGCTGGAAAAAGATATCCACAAACTAAGCATGGTGACCGAGCGCTTCAGTAATATCGGCAGCACACCCGTGATCAAACCCGAAAATGTGTATCAGGTCGTCGGAGACGCCATCAGCTACCTGCGGCCACGGATTTCAAGCAAGGTAAGCATGGACCTCAATTCCCATGCAGAAAATATTTACGCACAGATGAACCGCTCGCTCTTTGAATGGGTCATTGAAAATATCTGCAAAAATGCGGTCGACGCAATGAAAGGTCAGGGAGCGATTCACATCAACATCGTGAAGGAAAGCGAAAAATACGTGTTTGTCGATATCAGCGATACCGGAAAGGGTATTGAAAAAAAGATGTTTGGAAAGGTATTTAACCCCGGCTTTACCACGCGGCAACGCGGTTGGGGTCTGGGACTTACCCTGGCAAAACGGATCATCGAAGGCTACCACAAGGGTCGTATTTTTGTCAATGCCTCCGAACTGGGAAAGGGAACCACCTTTCGTATCGTATTGCTGGGCGTACGGGACGTGGAGGACTGAGCCGAAAGGGTAGCAGGCCCCAAGCCGGATTAATTACAAATAAAAAGTGCATGGATCCCCGGAGGAGCCATGCGCTTTTTGTATCCGGTTATTATTTCCCCAAAAAAGGGTAGTGGTAATCGGTGGCGCTGACAAAGGTTTCCTTGATGGTGCGCGGCGAAACCCAGCGCAGCAAGTTGATCATGGACCCGGCCTTGTCGTTGGTACCGGAAGCACGCGCCCCTCCAAAGGGCTGTTGGCCCACCACGGCTCCGGTAGGCTTGTCGTTGATGTAGAAATTTCCTGCTGCATGCCGCAACCTGGCCGTGGCCAGTTCGATAGCGTACCGATCCCTGGAAAAGACTGCACCGGTAAGGGCATAAGGAGAGGTCTGATCGACCAGTTCCAGTGCCTCTTCGTAATGGTTTTCCTGGTAGACGTAGATGCTCAATACGGGGCCGAAGATTTCCTCTACCATGGTGGTATACAGGGGATCCTGCACCAATAGTACCGTAGGCTCGATAAAATATCCCTTGGATTTGTCGCAGGTACCTCCGGCAATTACTTCTACCTGATCCGCTTTTTTTGCTGCCGCGATGTATCCGCTGATCTTGTCAAAGGCTTTCTCATCGATGACTGCATTGATAAAATTGCCAAAATCCTCGGGTCCACCCATCTTCATGGACGCCAGGTCTGCCAGCAAAAATTCCTTTACCTGCTCCCATAGATTCGAAGGAATATAGGCCCGGGAAGCCGCGCTGCATTTTTGCCCCTGGTATTCAAAGGCCCCCCGGCTGAGGGCCGTGGCCACTGCTTTTGGGTCGGCCGATTTGTGGGCGATCACGAAGTCCTTGCCGCCCGTTTCGCCCACGATGCGCGGATACGTTTTGTACAGCGCGATGTTCTTGCCGATGGTTTTCCATAACTGCTGAAACACCCCCGTTGATCCGGTAAAATGCAGGCCAGCAAAATCAGGATGCGAAAAAATCACGTCACCGGCATCCGGTCCATCCACGTAGATCAGGTTAATGACCCCATCCGGAATGCCTGCCTCCCGGAATACCTGCATCAATACCTGAGCCGCGTAAATTTGGGTATGTGCTGGTTTCCAGATGACCGTATTGCCCATCATGGCCGGTGCTGTGGGCAGGTTGCCGGCAATGGCGGTGAAATTAAACGGGGTAATGGCAAAAACAAATCCTTCCAGCGGCCGGTGTTCGGTACGGTTCCAGACGCCCTTCCCGCTGATGGGGGGTTGTTGGGCGTAGATTTCAGACATGAATTTCACGTTGAACCGCAGGAAATCGATCAACTCGCAGGCCGAATCGATTTCCGCTTGAAAGGCATTTTTGGATTGCCCCAGCATGGTAGCGGCATTGATCCGGTCCCGGTAGGGCCCCGCGAGCAAGTCGGCCGCCTTTAGAAAAATGGCTGCCCGTTGTTCCCATTGCATGTTTTCCCAGGCATGTTTGGCTCCCATTGCGGCATTTATTGCCTGAGTGACGTGGCCTGTGTCTCCCTGGTGATAATGCCCCAGTACGTGCTGGTGATCGTGAGGAGGGTGCAGGGACTGGGTTTTTTCCGTTCGGATTTCCTCTGCGCCGATATACATGGGGATGTCTTTCACCTGCGAACGGGCAGCGGCGATGGCCTCCTGAAGAGCGGCCCTTTCCGGCGAGCCGGGTGCATAGGCTTTGACGGGTTCATTGCTTGGTTCGGGTACGGTAAAAAAGCCTTTGAGCATAAATTATTGGTGTTTTGGTGCAAGAATTGGTTTTATCGAATGTATACGTTAACAACGAACCGCTTCCACGCAGGGTTCAAAGGAAGGTTTTTAATTCCGAAAGGTGCCGGATGGTAAAGGTAGCCGGCACCGGACTTTTTAGGCCCCTGGGATTAAAATGTACCTGGTCGATGGAAGCATTTTTGGCGCCGAGGATGTCCGAGGTGGGGTTGTCCCCGATCATGAGGCACTCCTGGGGAAGGGTGCCTATTTCCCGGAGGGTATGGGTAAAAATTCGGGAATCAGGCTTTCGAAATCCGGAGGATTCGGAGGTAACCACTACCTTAAAATGGCGGTCGAGTCCGGAGGCTTTTAATTTGGCGAATTGGCTCTCGTTAAACCCATTGGTGACGATGTGCAACTCGTAGCTTTCACCCAGGTAGTGCAACATTTCCAAGGCCTGATCCATTACTTTTGCCTTGGAAGAGGTAAGGCGGATAAAATCGTCTTCCAGGGATCGGGGAATGAGGTCCTCGGAAAGCCGGGCTCTGGTAAAGACCTTCGGGAATCGGATGGCCCGCAGCTGATCCCGATCCACCTGCCCCCGGTTAAACTGATCCCAGAGCTCCAGATTGGTGGCCTGAAAAGCCTCAAAAAATACCTCAAACGTAGCACTGCCAAGTTCGGCCAGCCGGTGCTGCGCATACAATTCGGTGAGGGAATCCCGCACATTGCTGTCGTAATCCCATAGGGTATGGTCCAAATCAAAAAGCAGGTGGCGGTAAGGTTTCATGGAAAATCACTTTCGATACAGGTTGTTTTCAATCTTGTTTTTGGCCAGCTCCCGGTTGGAGTAGAGGATTTCGTAGATTTCCTGGTCCCGGAGCAGGTTTTGGTCTTTTTGGATAAATCTCAGGATTTGCCCCAGTACTTCCTGGGCTTCCTCCAGGATGTAATAAAAGGTCCATTGATCGGTTTTCCTGCTCCCGATCAATCCTGCGTTTTTTAAGTAGGTGACGTGTCTACTCGTTTTGGTCTGGGTGAAATCCAGAATGTGCTCCATGTCCGAAATACACAATTCCTCGTTTTGCAACAGTAAATGGAGGATTCGTACCCGCGGTTCTTCGGAAAGGGCTTTGAAGACACGCATCCCATAACTTAAACTTATGTTTTTTAAGCGCATTTAATTAACTTTAACAAATAAAACCGGTTGAAGTTAATGAATTCAGGGGTATTTCTCTTATTATCGTGAAATCATTGGCTTTGTTACAAAACCGGCTTGCTTTCTTTCCGTATCCCTGGAAGAAAGGCAGGCCTTTGGAAAAATGAGATACGTGAAAAAGTACTTACAACTCGCCCTACTCGTCCTCCTTGTATATGCGGGGCATCTCTTGCCGGCCAATGCCCAGGATACGCCGGAGCGAAAAGTGGTGCAGCTGTCGGGCGTCATTTTGAATGCCGACAGCACCACGGCCATTCCCGGGGTGAATATTTATGTGCCCAGAAAGGGTAGAGGAACCAGTAGTAACCGTTTTGGGTACTTCTCCATGCCGGTTTTGGCAGGAGATAGTGTAGTTTTTTCCTTTATTGGTCTCAAGCGACAGACCATTACCATTCCGGAAGATTTGGATGAAGACAAGGTGAGCTATATCCTGACCATGGTGCAGGACGAGATCGCCCTACAAGAGGTGCAGGTCATGCCCTATCCCACCGAGGAGGAATTCAAAAATGCCATTTTGGCGGTGAATATCGATGCGGAACCTCCACTCAACCGGGGCAATCTCAGTCCTCAATTACTCCTCCGCTGGGCGGAAGAAATGCCCGCTTCCGGTAACGAAAATTTCCGGCAGTTTACCAATCAGCAGACCCAGCAAACCCTGGACCGGTACGGGCCCAGACCCTTGCCTCTGCTTAATCCCTTTGCCTGGGCACAGTTTATCAAATCCATTAAAAACGGAGACCTGAAAAACCGGGATTAAAAAAGCTTCCTGGCGGGTATCCCGGCAAAATTGTCCGTTTATCACTTTTCCGTCCTGAAGGTCACCCTATTGTTCCTTCGATGGAGACAAAATGGTATATTCGCCCATTATTAGAAATCCGAAAACATGAAACATTTATTTGTAGTGGTCCTGCTGACCTGTTCCCATGTGGTTTTTTCTCAGGGTTGGGGACCTGAGCGTCCGGAAAGGCCGAAACTGGTGATTGGCATTGTGGTAGACCAGATGCGGCAGGAGTATTTTTACCGCTATCAGGAAAGGTTTGTGGAAGATGGCTTCATGCGCCTTATGAATGAGGGTTTTATGATGAAAAATGGCCATTATAACTACATACCCACCTATACCGGCCCCGGCCACGCCTCCGTCTATACCGGCACCACCCCGGCTACCCATGGTATTATCGGCAATAATTGGTATGTACGCTCGTTGGGCCGTTCCATCTATTGTGCGGAAGACAGTACCGTTACGGGAGTAGCCGGCAGTCCTTCCAATGGAGAAATTTCCCCCCGAAATCTGCTGAGCAGTACCATCACCGACGAACTCATGTTTGCTACCGGAAAGCGCTCCAAAGTGGTAGGTATCGCCATCAAGGACCGGGGGGCGGCCTTACCTGCCGGGCACCTGGGAGATGCCTACTGGTACGATGCCAAAACCGGCGAGTTCATGACCTCCAGCTATTATTACGATGAATTGCCCGAGTGGGCAAAAGCGTTCAATGCCAGAAAACTACCGGAAAAATACCTATCAGAGACCTGGGAGACGCTTTTTCCCTTGGAAAGCTACCTACAGGGCGCAGCCGATAACAATGATTTTGAATCCCCTTTTATAGGGATGGAAACGCCTACCTTTCCCTACGATCTGCCCGCATTGACGGCAGACAATGGGGGATTGGGCCTGATAAGTACGACTCCCTATGGCAATACCCTTACCCTGGATCTGGCCTATGCTGCCTTGGAAGGAGAGCAATTGGGCAAAAGAGGAGTGACCGACTTTCTGGCGGTAAGTTTTTCGTCTACCGATTATATCGGGCATAGGTTTGGTCCCGCTTCGGTAGAAGTGGAAGACAATTACCTTCGGTTGGACCGGGAATTGGCGGAATTTTTTGCCTACCTGGACCGGGAGATCGGCGAAGGGGAATACCTGGTGTTTCTGACCGCTGATCATGGGGTGGCCGATGTAGTTAGTTACATGCAGAGCGAACGGGTGGCGGCCGGAAGTTTGGACACACGCTTTGTGCTGACCCAATTGAAAGGATTTACCAATCAGCAATTCGGAGAGGGTGACTGGATTTCCAATTATTCCAACGAGCAGGTGTTTTTAAACCGGGAGCTGGCCAAAGAGAAAGGCCTGGTGCTGGCCGACATGCAAAAGGAAGTCGCCGATTTCCTGCTGCGCTTTGACGGGATCAAGGAAACCTACACAGCGGAGGACTTGAAGCGATTGGAATACAACCATGGAAGAAAGCATTTGCTGCAGATGGGCTTCAACCACAAGGCTTCGGGAGATGTGATGGTGATATTGGAGCCCGCCTGGCTGACCAATTCTGTACGGGGCACCACCCATGGCACGGGGTACACCTATGATACCCATGTACCGATTGTATTTTATGGATGGGGTGTTCCGGCGGGTAGCAGCAGCCGCTACGCCACCATTACCGATATCGCTCCCACGCTGGCCATGCTGCTAAAAACCAGGCTTCCCAATGGAGCTTCCGGTCAGCCGATTGGCGAGATAGTGGATGCGAAATGATTGGTTATAATGGGAGTTAGCTAATCTTAAGATTTAATGCTGTGGGTTTGATCCGGAAAGCGGCATTATATGGGAATGTATGTGTAAAATCCCAACGAGTACAAATCCCTCCGCCGTGGCGGAGGGCAGGGGGGTTTTTTTCTTTCGTAAAAATATTTCAACAGATTGGTAAGAAATTGAACCAATCCAATCCCAGATCGGCAGAGGAGACAGGTGGGCAATAACCCGTGTTGAGCTGCAAGCGGTGGTTCAACCCACTCCGGGGTTGGGGGTAGGATTTAACGGTTCCCAGACCCCGGGTTTCGCCCGGGGTTTTTTGTTGAAGCCCTTCAGGCTTCGGAGCCGATTAGGTGATGTTTGTCGATAAGCAATTTTGGACCACATTAGTATATGATTGGGTGAAAGGAAAAGTAGTTTTGAATATGCCGTTTTAGATGATCAATGATTCTCTCAGTAAAGGCAGGCCTGAAGGGCCTAAACAACACTAACCGTGGGTGCAGCCCACTGCATATGGACCACCATACCCTCAAACCCCGAATGGGGTTGAACCTGATTTGAGCCAGTGAGGAACCGATTCACGGGGAGCTAAACCATAATTGAGTAAGGTATGAAGAAAAGGTGCCCCGACGGACAGTAGGAACATTAAAAGGCATTGGGATACCAATTTGAAGTTCAGTTCCAGGTAGTTTAGTAAAAAAGTCAGTGAGTTTCAGAAAAAGGGTTAACGTTTTTTTACAGCCCAGCGTTTTTGAGGATATCTTTATCCGAATCTTGTAGAGGTTATGTCCAAGAGGGGTTCCGGATGCAGGATTTTCGACCAAGGTCTCAATTAAATCCTGTAGTTCAGTTTTTAGGGAGGAATACTTTTTGGCCAGTTTTTTAGCCAACTTTTTAAAATTAGGTGTGGGGATTACCTTATAGCTCATTGAGGAAGTCTTCGGCCGATTGCTTGGGGAGCTTCCCTTCCTTCATACGCTTGACCTGGATCAGGCTATTTTGAAGTTCCTCCAATGCCTTTTCTTCGTCATCTGCTACCTCCACATAATCCAGGGCCTTGATAAACTCCAGGAAAACGTCAAATTTATTGTCTGCGATATTGATCGTAAGCTGCTTCATTTTTTTACCAATCCGTTGGCTTTATGTTTACTCGTAGCCGCAACTAGTTTAGATAAACGGGCAAGTGGGACCTAATGTTAGGAATGAAAATAGTCAGAAAACACTAAAATCGGAAATGGAAGCCCAATAGTCAGCAGTCAAGGAACATTCCTATAAAGCCGTGACAACCAGTTACCGGACGGACCAATGTTAAAACACAACCTAAAATCGGTAATCGCTATCCCGTCCCCGATTGGCTATATTTCAAAAAAAATCCGGGCCTGGCACTCCACTTTTTTCGGTGCGGAAATCGAATCAAATCATGCGCTTTAAAACAGATTATTTGTAAATTTTTTCAGTATTTTTTAAAAGAATAGTTGCAGCTCTCGTTTTTTTTTTATCAATTTAAGTGCCATTCAATCAATGTTTTACATTAAACCAAAAAAAACATGAAGACATGGCTTAAGAATTCAAGAAAATTAATGGCAGCCCTTGGGGCTGTAGCGGTTATGCTGGTGGCTGGCTGGCAGTTTGGTGTTGGCGGTACAGAAGCACCGTTTTATGCAACCGACGTGGCGTTGGAGAAAGCGATTGCGGGTTCTAATGAATATGGAGGTGTTTGTTGCCAGTGGTTTGGCCCGTGCGATCACCCTATTGGACTAAAATTTGCAGAATCAATATGGCAACCAGGTGATGATGTTTGTATTTAATTAGGTTTTAAAGGAGTAGTATCGTTTGGCATTACTACTCCCTTTTTATTTGGTTTTGAATCAATTCTTAGAAAGTGATGCGAAATAAATTACTTCTTTTAGTTGGGTTTTCAGCTTTCTTCATTGCCTGTTCCCCTAGGCATGCATCGGATGAAATCGAAAAGGAAGAAATAGTAATTTTCAATGAAAAAGATCTTCCAGATCCGATTGTCCTAACCGGAAGGAAATATAATTTCCCTGCTATCATAAACCCCAGATATATTTTGTGTATAGGGGATTACTTAGTGGTAAGTGAAAAGTCCAACGATAATCTTTTGCATATCCTTGACATAAAATCCGAAAAATACATACGTAGTACCGGAAAAAATGGTTTTGGCCCGAGAGAAGCATCTATGGTATATAAACTAGAGAATGCCTCTGAAAAAGAAAGCTTCTGGTGCTATGATTTTGAACAAACTATTTTTTCGAAGTACTCAGTTACCGGAGATACTTCTAAATTGGCAGAAAGCCAGTTGAGATTGGGAGAAATTTTCCATTATGTAAAGGATTTAACCTGGGCTTCAGATACCAGCTTATTGGTTACGATGGTGGACGGTAATGATAAATATTTTGAGGTTTCTCTAAATGGGGATACTCTGGCCACCTTTGGTAAATGGGGCAGTATGATGGATCGAAAAGATATTCCCTACAATGTGATCAGCAGTATCCATCATGGTAGAATTAAGTCCTCACCTGATAAAAGTAAATTTATATCAGCCGGGTCAAGACGAAATTTTATAGATGTGCTGAACAAAAATTCAGGGAAGATTCTTTCAATAAGGGGTCCGATTGATGAAATTCCAGAATTTGAAGTAGACTACAGTCTTGGGTATCCCATGGCTAATATGAACTTAGAAACACTCACAGTCAAATATTTGGATAGTTTTGCCGGAAGCAAGCTTATATATGGACTTTACTTGGGAAAAAGCTTTAGACAAATAAGCGATCCGGACAAGTTGAACAGGCTTTTTGTTTTTGATTATCAAGGAAATATACTGAACCATTTTGCACTGGATTATCCATTGACAAGCTTCACCGTAGATGAGAAAAATGGAATTATCTATGGGGTCACCATCGATCAGGATCCCAATGTTGTTGCCTTTGCCTTGCCGGAGGGTTCGCTGCTCACAGAATAGGCAGGTGATAGGCTAGTTGAAGCGATTCACTTTTAGGCTCCTTTCCATGAAAAACCGATTTTATAAGGTTCTGGTATTTTCCTTTATTTCGTTTTTGCTTGCGCAATGTAGGCTTTTGCGTTTCATTTTTCTCGAATTTCGTTGAAGTAGATCCTGCCATCTTTTTATTGTACCGATACGGGTACAATTTCTAGATGAAATAGGAAATTACACCCGAAAGGGTATATTAATTTACTGCGCACTTTAATTTATACCCGAAGGGGTATATTCTCACCTCTTTTTTATATATTTGTACCCGAATGGGTAACTACCATACCGAATGACTACCGGAAATAACTATACTGCATTACCCCTAAGCAGTTTTGTAAAGGAGAAGCGAAAGGCACTAGGGCTTACCCAGCAAGAGCTGGCAGAGAAAGCTGGCGTAGGCTTACGTTTTGTACGTGAATTGGAACGTGATAAACCTACCGTGCAAAAGGATAAGGTCAACCAGGTACTGGTATTGTTTGGTTATGAACTCGGGCCGGTACCCATAAACCGCAATAAACTGATCCGTGAGAAAGGCTAAAGTTTTTATGCACAACGATTGGGCAGGAATTCTGCAAGAAGATGAGGAAGGTTATCATTTTCAATACAGGGATGTTTATCTGAAAAGAGATAATGCAGAGCCAGTAAGTTTGACACTTCCGCTACAGGAAAAACCATTTCAGGATAACGTGCTATTTCCGTTTTTTGACGGTCTGATACCGGAGGGTTGGTTATTGGATATCGCTGAAAAAAACTGGAAACTAAGTGCACGTGATCGGATGGGTTTGCTACTTAAAACATGTCACGATTGCATAGGTGCAGTGAGCATTGAACCAATGGAAGAGGAAAAAGAAGATGAGTGAAAATTGCTGTCTATATTGTTATAAAGAACTGAGTGGAGAAGAAATGGACTTTCACTCAACATGCAGCAAGAAACTATTCGGCAAGCCTGTTTCTCCCCTATTGGAATATACCAATGATCAGATGCTCGAACTGGCTGAAAAGGTCATACAGCGCCAGTCGTCCGTAACCGGCGTACAGGCAAAGCTTTCCCTAGGGCTGGAAACCATGACTGAAAAAGATACGCCTCAAAAACTGACGATTATGGGTGTTTGGGGCGGATACATATTGAAACCGCCGAGTGAACATTATCCAAGTATGCCCGAACTGGAAGACCTCACGATGCACCTGGCAGCCATAGCCGGAATAAGAACCGTTCCGCATACCTTGATCCGGTTAAAGTCAGGGGAGCTTTCTTACATGACCAAACGAATAGATAGAAAAGGAAAGCAAAAATTCCATATGGAAGACATGTGCCAACTGACCGAGCGGTTAACAGAATCGAAGTATCGGGGTTCCTATGAACAGATTGGAAAAGCACTGGTTCACTTTTCGACCAATCCCGGATTTGATATCATCACCTTCTTTGAGCAGGTTGTATTTTGTTTCCTTACCGGTAACAATGACATGCACCTGAAAAACTTCTCCCTATTTAAGGATCCGAAAAGGGGATACAACCTGAGTCCCGCCTATGACATGGTAGCTGCCCAGTTGGTGGTTGAAGGAGATAACGAAGAATTGGCACTCACCCTTAACGGAAAAAAGAGGAAGCTAACACGAAGGGATTTTGAAATAGCGATGAGAAGGTTTGAAATCGATCAGAAAGCATTCGATAATATTTTCGAGCGTTTCAGAAAGACGATACCGATATGGCATGGGTTTGTGGAAATAAGCTTTCTTCCGAGTAAAATGAAGGAAGCCTATCACGTAATGATTGATAAAAAGGCCAAACAGATCGAACTATAACCGAATTGATTAAAATTGTTCAACAAAGACGGATAAGCCAACTAACTGACCATTTCCAATCCTGAAAGGTTGATACCTAAATTCCCCGTATACGCTTTAAAACAGATTACTTGTAATTTATTTTATTTTTTTTAAAAGAATAGTTGCAACTATCATTTTATTTTATCAAATTAACTCCCATTTAATCAATGTTTTACGCTAAACCAAAAAAAGTATAAAACATGGCTTAAAAATTCAAGAAAATCAATGGCAGTCTTTGGGGCTGTAGCAGTTATGCTGGTGGCCGGCTGGCAGTTTGGGGTTAGTGGTACGGAAACGGTGTTTTCGGAGAGGGAAGTGGCTTTGGAGAATGCGATTGCGGGAAGTGGTGATAGTATTATATGCTACAGTATACTACAGGGAACCGACGGACAATCGGTGGCTTGTTCACCATGTTCGCTTGCAACTGGGATTCCTCCTTGGTATCACCTTGGAGACCAATGTACTCCTTAAAAGCGTTTCCAAACCGATTCATATCGATGCAGTCGGTATGAATCGGTTTGAATAAGTTAACACGGAATCAAAAGACATGAAATTATCACTGCTGTTAGCATTAACCATAGTAGTTTTTTTAGGTTGTGTGCCCGAAAAAGAAACCACTTTTATGGGTGAGCGTCCCGTAACTATAAAATTCGAAAAATCCTATAGCCTTGACGGGACACTTGCTAGTTTAGAAACCTTAGGTGCACAAAATATCCACATACTGGACAGTCTAATGGTTATTACCACCCCTCAACGGGATACGCTATACAATATTAGATCCTTACATAACCTTGGTCTGGAAAAAAATTTTATAAGAAAGGGAGAAGGTCCCAATGAATTTGAAAACCTTCTGAGACCCCTTTCTGCGGAAAAGAAAGGAAATGATGTCCTTATTTCATTTTATCACAAAGCTAGGCAGGGAATATTTTATTTTAACCTCACTCAGTCGTGGTATGGTGAAATTGATATATTTATGGATACTGTCAAATTGAAAAAACTGAATGAGATATATCGAGCTTACAAAATTGACGATGAAAGGGTTTTTATTGATAACATGGATTTCCTAAATTTAAACCAACTGTATTCGGTATATCAGCTGAATGATCAGCAAATTACTCGGCTTGATACCGCCTTAAAATCAGGACTCAATGATCAACAGGATAGTTATCTAATGGCTTCAGTTACGGTTTTCAATAAGTTGAAGCGAAAATACGCAGGAGGGATGATGTTTATGGATCAGTTGAATATATATGATATAGAAAATCCTGATAATTCCATTTCGATTACAACAAATAAAAACGTCGAATCACTTAGTACCGCTGCGAAAGCGAGTATGCCTTTAAAAAATGAATACTATGTTGATTTAAGGGATGGTAACGGATTTCTGTTTGGACTTTATGCAAATCTTAGTAGAAAAGAATGGGCGATAGGCAATTCGCCGGCTGAAGTCCATGTGATCGACTGGGATGGAAATCCAACTTGTAAACTAATTATAAAGGAAAAATTACTACATATTTGTATTGATTCCGCTAACAATCTGCTGTTTGGTTTAACTGAAAAAGATGAGATTTACACGTATGATCTTGACAGGGTTCCTGAGCTACAATAAAAATTAATCAAATCCACAAGTCTGCTTACAGGGAAATTTTTATCTCATAAAACTTGCGACCTAAATCCCCCTATACGCTTTAAAACAGAAGAGTTGTAATTTTTTCAGTATTTTTTAAAAGAATAGTTGCAACTCTCGTTTCTTTTATCAATTTAAGTGCCATTCAATCAATGTTTTACATTAAACCAAAAAAAACATGAAGACATGGCTTAAAAATTCAAGAAAATTAATGGCAGCCCTTGTGGCTGTAGCGGTTATGCTGGTGGCCGGATGGCAGTTTGGTATTGGCCGTACAGAAGCGCCCTTTTCCTCAACCGACGTGGCTTTGGAGAAGGCGATTGCGGGTTCTAATGAATATGGAGGCGTATGTTGCTCGTGGAATGACTCCTGTCCGCACCCAATTGGATTGAAATTTGCGGACTCCATTTGGGTTCCAAATGATGATACCTGTATTTAACTAACTTTTAATGGAGTAGGCTTCAAAGATGTCCTACTCCCTTTTAACTTGATTTTGATATCAATTCTCAAGAAATGATGCGCAATAAATTAACCCTTCTAGTTGGATTTTTCGCTTTAGGCTTTGCCTGTTCTCCCGCATCGGAGGAAAACGAAATCGAAGAAATCGTTGTTTTTGATGAAAAGGATCTTCCGGATCCGATAGCCTTGGTCGGGAAAAAGTACAATTTCCCCAACATAACAAACCCGAGAAATATTTTGTGTTTGGGAGATTTCCTGGTGGTAAGTGAAAGAAGCAATGGCGATCTTTTGCATATCCTTGACATACAATCCGAAAAATACATCCGCAGTACCGGGAAGAATGGCCTTGGTCCGGGAGAAGCAACCCTGGTATGGAAATTGGAACCCGCCTTTGAAAAAGAAAGCTTCTGGTGCTACGATTTGGAACAAACTTTTTTTTCAAAGTACTCCGTTAATGAAGGGACTTCCAAATTGGCAGAAAGCCAGTTGAGACTGGGAGAAATTTTCCATTATGTAGCTGATTTGACCTGGGCATCAGATACCAGCTTATTAGTTACGATGGTGGATGGTAACGATAAGTATTTTGAGGTGTCGCTGCAAGGGGATACATTGGCCGCCTACGGTACCTGGGACAGTATGATCGATCGCAAAGATGTTCCTGCCAATGTGATAAGTAGTATACATCAGGGAAGATTAAAAGCCTCTCCCGATAAACGTGAATTTATCGCTGCAGGATCCAGACGGGATTTTATCGATGTATTGGATAAGGCATCTGGAAAGATCCTTTCTATCAGAGGTCCTGTAGATGAAGTTCCCGAATTTGAGGTGGACTATAGTAGGGGCTATCCCATGGCAGCTATGAACATGAAAACACTCACAGTAAAGTATTCGGATAGTTTTGCCGGGAAAGAACGAATATACGGGCTTCACCTGGGTAAAAGCTTTCGAAACATCAGTGATCCAGATGAATTGAATCGGATTTTTGTTTTTGATTATCAGGGAAAAATTTTAAATCAGTATTCGCTAGATTACCCGCTAACCGGATTTACCGTGTATGAAGAGAAGGGAATCATCTATGGACTCACCGTAGATGCGGATCCCAATGTTGTTGCCTTTGCCCTGCCGGAGGCTTCGCTGCTCACAGAATAGGCAGGTAATAGGCTAGTTGATTTGATTTTAAAGCACTTACGATGATAAATCGACAGTACAGTATTATTCTGTTCATTATTTCTTTAACCGCTTGTGATACACCTGTCACTTACACACTTGATGGTGAGGAAGGCCTGCATATTTTGTTTCAAGATGTAGAAGTACATGCTTTTCCTTATAAAATTGATAAAATAGTTCCGTTGGAGACATCAGGAAATAATTTTTTGTCCGACAATCTAAAGGTGAAGTTCACTCCTGATTTTATTTTTGATCAAGAAATCAGAGATGCCGTTAAATTTAATACCAGTTGGTTTGACAGCAAATACAAAGTAGCCGTGTATATGAGTAAAGTCGGCCGTTCCATAACAAACCTGGACTGGCAACCTGCCATTTCAAACAACAAGGAGGTGGCCTTCCTTTTCTACATTTCAGAGAAAGACAGTTCCAAATTGATCCGCCAACTGAAAGAAAACAATTTTTCGCACCCTGTAATTCACGACCCGAATAAAGAGTTTTATAAAGCGAACGGTATCGGGGAGGTATCCTTTATTTCATTTTTGCTAAAAGATGATCGCAAAGTAGAAATGGGCAATCCCTCGTTCCCCAACTTTCAGGAGAGGCTTGATGAATTGACGAAAGAATAATTCTTGAAGTTATTCAGCGGTAAAATCCTGCCATTTTGACACCCTTTTGATTTTGGAACGGGTCTTGATTACCGTGGGTTAGTTAACGTACGAAATTGTTTTAATCAAAATCATATAAAGCCATGCAGGAAAAAGGTACCATTTCGATCCATACCGAAAATATTTTCCCCATAATCAAAAAGTTTCTCTATTCGGATAATGAAATTTTTCTAAGGGAATTGGTTTCCAACGCGGTGGATGCCAGCCAGAAAATCAAACGATTGGCCGCTTTGGGCGAGTACAAGGGAGAGCTGGGCGACCTGACCATTGATGTCAGTTTTGACAAAGACAAAAAGACCATCACCGTTTCGGATAAGGGTATCGGCATGACGGCTGAGGAAATCAAAAAATACATCAATCAGATCGCATTTTCCGGAGCTTCCGAATTTGTGGAGAAGTTCAAAGATGCCAAGGATGCGAATGAAATCATCGGTAAGTTTGGTTTGGGTTTTTACTCGGCTTTTATGGTGGCGGATACCGTAGAAATTCATTCCCTGTCCCGCGAGGAAGGCGCGGAGCCAGCCAAATGGGTCTGTGATGGCAGTACGGAATTCGAAATCAGCCCCGGCACCAAAACCGAACGGGGAACGGATGTGATCCTGCATGTGAATAGCGAGTCCGAGGAGTTTCTGGACAAATGGAAGCTGCAGGAAATCCTGGACAAATACGCCAAATTCCTTCCCGTGCCGATTCGGTTTGGAACGAAATCCGAAAGCGTAGAAGACGGCGTGGACGACAAGGGCGAGAAGAAGTGGAAATCGGTGGAGGTAGACAATATCATCAATACCACTCATCCCATCTGGACACAGGCGCCAAGCGACCTGACGGACGAGGATTACCTGAAGTTTTACAAGGAATTGTATCCCATGAGCGAGGATCCGCTTTTCTGGATTCACCTGAACGTGGATTATCCCTTCAACCTGACGGGCGTTTTGTATTTCCCTAAGGTCAAAAACGACTTTGACCTGCAGCGCAACAAGATTAAACTGTTTAGTCGGCAGGTCTTTATTACCGATGAGGTAAAGGATATCGTGCCGGAATTTTTAATGCTATTGCACGGGGTGATCGATTCTCCGGACATTCCGCTGAACGTTTCCCGAAGCTTTCTGCAGGCGGACAGCAACGTCAAGAAAATCAACAATTACATTACCAAGAAGGTAGCGGATAAGCTGGGCGAATTGTTCAAAAAAGACCGGAAGGTGTACGAAGAAAAGTGGAAGGACATCGGCCTTTTTGTGAAATACGGGATGATCTCGGAGGATAAATTTTACGAAAAAGGCAAGGATTTCGCCCTGCTCACCAATACAAACGGGGAGCATTTCACCCTGGACGAATACCAGGAGAAGGTCAAGCCCTATCAAACCGGCAAAGACGAAAAATTGGTGTACCTGTACGCCACTGACGCCGATAAACAGGATACCTTTATCCAGTCGGCCAATAAAAAGGAATACGACGTATTGTTAATGGATTCACCGATTGACAGCCATTTTATCCAGCACCTGGAGGGCAAGTTAGAAAATGCCAGCCTGAAGCGCGTGGACGCCGACGTGGTAGACAAGTTGATCGAAAAGGAAGGCGGATACGAAAACCTGTTGACCGAAGAGCAATCCAATAAGGTGAAAGAGATTTTTGAAAAAGCCATCGATAACAAGACCTATTCGGTGGAAGTCCAGGGTTCCAGTCCGGAGGAGTTGCCCGTCACCGTTACCATGGACGAGTTCATGCGTAGGATGAAGGACATGGCGAAAAACGGCGGAGGTATGGGGCTTTACGGTTCCTTCCCCGATAATTACAAGGTAGGGGTCAATGGCAATCATCCGGTGGTGGACAAAATCCTCAAATCGGAGGATGCCGCCGAACAAGAACGACTCGCCAAACAGGCCTTTGATCTGGCGCTACTTTCGCAGGGGCTGCTGACCGGTAAGGAGCTTACCGCCTTTGTGAAGCGAAGTGTGGAGTTGATCTGAACAAACAACTGGCAAAACCAAAAGGGAGAGCGAGACCGAAAACTTGCTTTCCCTTTTTTTGCTTACCGGTTGATCGTAGAAAGATTGGAGTTGCTGAATGGCGTCTTAATGCGGAACGGGCGCCATTTCAACGAGCTGAGAAAGTCGCGCCGTCATATTCCGACCGGAAATCCGTACGTACGTACCCAAATCTTACCCAGGGGGTGGGGGGATTTATTAGGTCATTATACTCAAAATCAACCTATTATAAATTCGAGCTGCTCGAAAAAATTCCCCATGCCGCCTAAAAAAGGGGGAATTGCTGAAATGGCATTGTAACGTGGCATTGGTGCCTTTGCGCCTGCCTGAGCAGATCCGGTGGTATCACCGTTCTCGTAGATCCGATCGTATCCAAATCCCCCTTGCCCTCCGCGGCGGCGGAGGGAATTAGTTCAAGTTGGGTTTTTCGGTTCTTTTATTTCCATGCGATTTGTTTCAGGAATTTAGGATTAGCCAGTGGGATTAACCTGTCTGGAAACCCGAACCCAACCCAATACCCTTTTCGACCGCCGTAAAAAAACAGCGATTGGCCGTAAAAGATAAGCTTTGTATATTTACCAGCAGCCAGTTTTCATCAACATAGGCTGCCTTCCGTGCCCATCAATTTCAAACACAACCAACCGATGCAACGAATCATCCTCCATGCTTTCTTTGTCGCTTTTTTACTCCTGCATACCAATGCCTGGGCACAAACTCCCGACGTAAAGACGCTCAAGGTCATGGCCTGGAACATCCTGCATGGGGGGAATGACCTGCCGGAGGGTCCGGATCGGGTGATCGATATCATCCGGGAAATCAACCCGGATGTGATTTTGATGGTGGAAACCTACGGTTCCGGACCGCATATAGCGGAGACTTTAGGCTATCGTTTTCACCTGATAGCCCCTGAGGGTACCGATCCGGATGACGACAGCGTCAATCTTTCGATCTACTCCAAATACCCCTTTGGAAAACGGATCGATACCGGGTACCCATTTTACCTGGGTGGACGGGAGGTACTGGTCGATGGGCGGAAAATAAACGTTTTTTCCAACTGGTTTTATTATTTACCCTGGGAGGATGCGCCGGAGGAGATGGGGAAATCCGCACAGGAACTGCTGGTTTGGGAAGCCGCCGGCAAACGTACCGAAATGATTCAAAACGTCTTGCCTTACCTCAGGAAATACGCTGCTGCCGCCGATTCCATTCCCATGATTTTGGGTGGCGACATGAATTCCCCCTCCCACCTGGACTGGAGCGAGGAAACCCAGGCGCGGCACAAGGGACTGATCGTACCCTGGTATGCGACAAAAGTATTGGCCGATATGGGTCTGAGGGATTCCTTCCGGGAAGTACATCCCAACCCAAACTGGCATCCGGGGATTACCTGGGATGTAAAGGGAAAGACGGATTCCCACCGCATCGATTACATTTTTTACAAGGGAAATTTAAAACCGTTGGCTTCTACATCTTACATGGCCTATTTTGGCGAAAACCTGCGAATCAATGGCAAGGAACTGCCGTATCCTTCGGATCATGGGTTGCTCGTCACTACCTTTGCGTTGGAATCATTCCCACAGGAAAGATCGCCTCAGTGATCAGCTAAACCAATCATGAACAGACGTAAATTTCTACATCAAACCGGGTTGGCAGCCCTGATGGCCGGAGTACCGGGTACCTGCCTTAGCTTTGTACCTTCGGCCGTATCTCCCCAAAAATTAACCTTTGGAATCGTTGCAGACGTGCACAAGGACTTAATGCCAGACGCCAACCAACGGCTCGAACAGTTTATTCAAAAGGCAGACGAGCGAAAGGCCGATTTCATCATTCAGCTGGGCGATTTCTGCATGGGGGAGCGCGGCAATAGAGCGTTTATGGGGATTTGGGAATCTTTTCGGAGACCGAAATACCACGTGTTGGGAAACCACGACATGGACAGGAACACAAAAAAGGAAATGCTGGATTTTTGGGGCATGCCCCAGGCCTACTATTCCTACGATTTTGGGGGCTACCATTTTATCGTACTGGATGCTAATTTCATTTTCCAGGATGGGAAGTATATCGATTACGAACGGGCGAATTTTTACATTTCGGACAGCGCCCGTACCTATATACATCCCGAGCAGATCGATTGGTTAAAAGCGGATTTGGCCGAAACCCGGCTACCTACCGTTGTATTTTCCCACCAAAGCTTGTGGAACTACACCTGGGGAATAAAAAACCGGTTGGAGATTCAAAAGATCATGGAGAGCCATAAGGAAAAGGTCATCTGTTGCTTCAACGGGCACGACCACATCGATTACCATCACCACCAAAATGGAATCGACTACCTGGAGATCAACAGCATGTCGTACCATTGGACGGCAGCTAGCTACCAAAGTCGGGATCGTTTTTCCAAAGCCGATTACAAACAGTACCCCTCCCTGCCCCAAATAGCCGGGTACCAGGCGCCCTTGTATGCGTTTGTGACGCTGGATCCGCAGGGCGTCTTGCAGGTAGAAGGAGTACGCAGCCAATGGATGGTTCCTTCCCCTTACAGTCTGGGCATGCCCAAGGGCTTTGCCGGTACCCTGGCAACCCCGGAGATTTCCGACTACCAACTATTTTTTAGTCAGTAGATCCCTGATAATCGGATGGTTACTACCCATTCGCTCTGTTTGCTGTGACATTCGCTGCTCGCATTTACACAGCGGCGCTCCCGCAAAAACTCCGGTTATGTATGCAACTAACTTGCTTGTTGGTTCCGCACCATTCCTTGCCATTTATCATAAATCCGGAAATAACCTGTTCGTTTTTGCCAAAAGTGATTATCTTTATTTGATTCAAGCGTTGTAAACTTCTCAAACCTTCTGCAAGGTCCATGCTCTCAAAAAAAACCAAATATGCGTTTCATGCCCTAACTTACCTGGGGAAAAACAAAGATCAGGGAGCCATATTGATTCAGGAGATTTCGGAAAAACACGGAATCTCCCACAAGTTTTTGGAAAATATCCTTCTTGAATTGAAGAAAGCCGGATTTTTAGGGAGCAAAAAAGGTAAGGGAGGCGGTTATTACCTGATCAAGGAACCGGACCAAATCCCTCTTTCCCGCATTATACGGCTGTTGGATGGCCCCATTGCCTTGCTGCCTTGCGTGAGTCTTAATTACTACGAACCCTGTGAAGAGTGTGAAAGCCAGGAGCGGTGTGGCCTCAACAAGGTGATGGCAGAAGTTCGGGACGAGACACTCAAAATACTGGAAATGAAGACCTTGCAGGATATTTTATCCAACGAATAATTTTTTTACCATTTACTCTATATAATTTGTAGGTTTTATGTACTTTTGTACCTGTGCGGCTGTGTAAGAAGCAGATAGATGCGCAAGGGAGAAGGATCCCTTCACTAAAAACCGAAACCCCATGATTAACGCAACCGAAATAGAAGAACTGAGCCGGCGGATCGAGAAGCTATCTCCCGGGGATGGACTGGCCTTGTTAACCGATCTGTTTCCCGGGGAAGTGGTATTTTCCACATCGCTGGGTCAGGAGGATCAGGTGATCACGGAAATTATCGCCAAACACAAGCTTCCAGTTAAAATCTTTACCCTGGATACGGGCAGGCTGTTTTACGAGACCTACGATCTACTCGAAAAAACGGTAGCGAAGTACGGGCTGACCATTCATCCCTACTATCCCGATACGGGTGCGGTTCAGGACCTGGTACAGGAAAACGGCATCAACGGCTTTTACCAATCCGTGGAAAAGCGGAAGGCCTGTTGTTATGTGCGGAAAGTAGAACCCCTCAGGCGGGCACTGAAAGGAAACCGTGTATGGGTAACCGGTCTACGGGCAGGGCAGAGTTCGAACAGACAAGGGATGCCTTTGCTTGAATGGGAGGAAGGAAACCAAATCCTCAAATACAATCCCTTATTGCGTTGGTCAATGGATCAAATGCTGGATTATATCAAGGAGCATAAAATTCCCTATAACCCCCTGCATGACAAAGGCTTCGTTAGCATTGGCTGCGCGCCCTGTACCCGGGCCATACTGCCGGGAGAGGATCCACGGGCGGGCCGCTGGTGGTGGGAAGCGTCCCACAAGGAGTGCGGCCTTCACGAGCCCGGGCAACTCACGAAAAATGCCTGATCGACAACACGCAAATTAAAAACTGAAAAAGTAGTACCATGCAAAGTTTCAGAACAGAAATCGAAAATCCCCTGGTGGAGAAAGATATTGTCGAATTGGCCAATAAAATTGAGCTTTTTCGAAATGGGAAAATAGATGAGGAAAAATTCAGAAGTCTTCGGCTGGCCCGGGGAGTTTACGGACAGCGACAAGAGGGCGTACAGATGATCCGCATCAAGCTACCCTACGGAAGGGTGCGGTCTTCCCAGCTAACCCGCATCTGTGATGTTTCCGAGAAATATTCCACCGGCAGGCTGCACATCACCACCCGGCAGGATATCCAGATTCATTACGTGAGCCTGGACCGAACCCCCGAACTTTGGGCCGAACTGGAAAAGGATGACGTCACCCTTCGGGAGGCCTGCGGCAATACCGTCCGGAACGTCACGGCTTCCGAAACCGCAGGAATTGACCCCCGCGAACCCTTCGATGTGACCCCCTATGCGGATGCCACTTTCCGGTACATGCTACGCAACCCCATTTCCCAGGAAATGGGCAGAAAATTCAAGATTAGCTTTTCCGCCAGCGAAGAAGACACCGCGCTTTCTTACCTGCATGACCTGGGCTTTATTGCCAAACTGAGAACCCATAAAGACGGTACCTCGGAACGTGGATTTAAGGTTCTCTTGGGCGGAGGACTGGGTTCTCAACCCCGACATGGAGATGTAGTGCATGAATTTCTGCCCACCGATCAGTTGATTCCCTTTATTGAGGGGGTCGTTCGTGTTTTTGACCGGCATGGGGAGCGGGCCAAGCGCATGAAGGCCCGCATGAAGTTTCTTATCAATGGCCTGGGTCTGGAGGAATTTTTACGATTGGTAGCGGAAGAGCGGATGGCCCTGCAGCACCAATCCTATCCGATCGACGTGAGCGAGTACGAGGCTTCCAAATCCTTGCCCAACCCGGCCATGCCAGCTTTTACCGTTCCTACCGACGAAAATTACAAACGATGGAAATTGACCAACGTATTGCCTCAAAAGCAGCCCGGATACGTGGCCGTGGGCGTGAAAGTACATTTGGGTGACTTCTACACCAAAGAGGCCCGGCAGCTGGCGAAGCTGATCAGGGAATACGCAAACGATGAATTGCGGTTTACCCTGCGGCAGAACTTTCTGATTCGTGACGTGAAAGAAGAATTGGTACCGTTTTTTTACCAGGAGCTGAAAAAATTGGGCTTGGCGGACTATGGATACAACTCCATCGGAGACATTACGTCTTGCCCCGGTACCGATACCTGTAACCTGGGGATTGCCAGTAGTACGGGCGCTGCCGATGTGATGGGAAAAGTGATTTTGGACGAATATCCCGAGTTTTTGCTCGACAAAAACCTCACCATTAAGATATCGGGCTGCATGAATGCCTGTGGGCAGCACAATATGGCTTCCATTGGTTTTCAGGGAATGTCCATGAAAGTAGGTAAGTCGGTGTTGCCGGCCTTGCAGGTGCTGTTGGGCGGAGCTACTTTTGGTGACGGCAAAGGCCGTTTTTCCGACAAAGTCATTAAAATCCCGAGCAAGCGTGGCCCGCAAGCCTTGCGCGTATTGTTGGACGATTACAAAGCACAAGCGGAAAACGGAGAAAACTATGCGCTCTACTACGAGCGTCAGGGACAGATGTATTTTTACGAACTACTCAAGCCTCTGGCAGGAACCGATGCTATTACGGAGTCGGATTTCATCGACTGGGGCAACGAGGAGCCTTATGTAAAAGCCATTGGGGTAGGGGAATGTGCCGGGGTGGTCATCGACCTGGTCTCCACCCTGCTGCTGGAGGCCCGCGAGAAGCTGGCCGATGCGGAGGATAGTCTGAAGGCAGAGAAATGGGCCGATGGAATCTACCAGGCCTATACATGCATGGTAAATGCGGCCAAGGCCATTTTGACGGCCGAAGGGGTAAATACCAATAGCTACGCCAGCATTGTTTCCGAATTTGAAGGTCACTTCATCGATTCCGGCAAGATTGACCTGGGGGGGTCTTTTTCCGATTTGGTCTACCAAATCAAACAGCATTCGCCTACCCCAGTTTTTGCCCGGGAGTATTACCAGACGGCAGAGCGGGTATACGAAGCGATCAGTGAATTTAGGTCTAAAGAAGTACATGCATGAGAAATGAGGTCAGACCGCGCGTAACCCTGGTGGGAGCAGGGCCGGGCGACCCGGAGTTGATCACCTTAAAAGGGGTGTTGGCACTGAACAAGGCCGATGTGGTCTTGTACGATGCCCTGATCGATCGGGCGCTGCTGCACCATGCGCCAGACAAGGCCCTGAAAATATTTGTGGGCAAGCGCCATGGAAGTCAGCAGAACCCTCAGGACGAGACCAACCGGCTATGTGTCATCTATGCCCAGAAATACGGGCACGTGGTGCGCCTGAAAGGAGGAGACCCTTTTGTGTTTGGCAGAGGGGCAGAGGAATTGGATTACATCCAGCAGTTTGGGATAGATACAGCGGTGGTTCCCGGTATTTCTTCCACAGTGGCCGTTCCGGCTTCGGTGGGCATTCCGGTGACCAAGCGAGGTATTTCGGAGAGCTACTGGGTAATTACGGGAACGACCTCCAGCGGCGCGCTTTCCGAGGACCTCAAACTGGCCTGTCGCTCCAAAGCCACCGTGGTGCTTTTAATGGGTACCAAAAAGCTAAAAGAAATTGTGCATACCTACGAAGCGCAGGGCCTGATGGACAAACCCATTGCCATCGTCGAACGGGGCACCACCCGGGAGGAAAAAGTGGTGGCAGGCACCATGGAAGATATTGTAGCGAAAGCCGGGGAGCAACAGATTGGGGCTCCTGCAATCATCGTTATCGGCGAGGTAGTCCGGGAAAGTCCCCGACTCCGGGCGGTTTATGAAGAGGTTATTTGCGAACACCAATTGATTTCCTGGTCCAATGAATGAACTGTATCCCATCTTTCTGAAAGTACATCAACTCGAAACCTTGCTGGTAGGTGCGGGATTTGTAGGGCTGGAAAAGCTCACTTTTTTGCTTAAGTCCAGCCCTCATGCTACCGTCACGGTAGTATCCGTGGAGATTTCCGACGAAATCCGAGAAATCGCGCGGGATAATCCCCGCATTCGGTTGGTACAAGATGCCTACCATCCGCGCTACCTGGAACAAAAACACCTGGTGATCGCTGCCACCAACTTTCCAGAAGTCAATAAAACTATCTACCGGGATGCCAAAGAAAGGTATTTGCTGGTCAACGTGGCGGATACACCGGAGTACTGCGATTTTTATCTGGGAGGCATCGTCACCAAGGGAAACGTGAAAATCGCTATCAGCACCAATGGCAAAAGCCCAACGACGGCAAAGCGCTTGCGGCAATTGCTGGAAGAGACGATTCCGGAAGACATCAACGAAATGGTGGAAAACATCAACAAGTACAGAGATACCCTGAAAGGGGATTTTGAATACAAGGTGGAAGCGCTAAATAAGTTGACAGAGGGACTGATAAAGAAGCATTAAAAAAACGACCAACACGAAAAAAGGGGCATTTAGCCCCTCTTTTTTTCTCACTTTTTAGGTTTTTAATATAGGTTTTTATCAATTTTAACTTTTCGTTTTCATTCAGCCGTAGGTTCTGCTGAAAAAACGCATCAAGACTCCAGTACATGTTTTTAATTGTTGGTCGAACACTAAATATAACTTGTTTTTCCGACTTTTTGTTTGTGTTGCTTATAAAACTTTGGTATTCATTGCATTAATATAATTTATCGATAAGGTAGATCTAATTCCCCCAGGCTTCACGCCAGGTGTAGCCTGTAACTTCACGGTCCTATCTTCCGGCAAGTTAACAGATAATAACCGTCAAAAAGGCCATTTGTAATGGCATTATTTGGTAAAGGTTGCACCACAGATTACTCAGATTAACACAGATAATAGGTCAATACGGGGTGAAGTAGCGCAATCAGCCTTGCTATTTCCGGAAACATAAAGAGACAAAACCTGCCAAAAAGCCATTTACTACCGCTCATCGTGTGCATTTTAAAGAACGATTTTCTTTACGGTTGGTCTTTGGTTTCCGGCATGGCAAAAGCCTTGTATAGGTAACCACTCGGATAGCAGGGATCTAGATGCAATCTACACCCGGAGACAGAAAGCCGGGAGGTAGCTCAATACTAGACCCAGAAAGGGTTTTTAGAATCACAATCCCCTCTGAACCAGATAAATACAAATAGTTAGGATGGGGTTAAAGCTCCTCCAGGTTTTCTAGATACCTTTCTGCTTGTTTCAGGATTTCATCTTTTTGCTTCATCTTCGAGAGGGTGTTGTACACGAAACCGATGCGGGGGTTGTTTTCCAGTTTTTCCCGGTTGCGCTCGTAAAAGGCCCAATACAAACTATTGAAGGGACAGGCCTTATCCCCCGTTTTTTTGCTTTTCGAATAATGGCAGTTTTCGCAATAGTTACTCATTTTGTCGATGTAATTGGCAGAGGAGACATAGGGCTTGGTGCCCACGATGCCTCCATCCGCAAACTGGCTCATGCCACGGGTATTGGTGATTTCCACCCATTCAATGGCATCTATGTAAATCCCCAGGTACCATTGGTCGACTTCATCCGGATCAATTCCAGCCAGCAGGGCAAAATTCCCGGTGACCATCAGCCGCTGAATGTGGTGGGCATAGGCCTGCTGCAGGGATTGCCCGATGGCCTGTTTCAGGCAATTCATTTTGGTCTTGCCATTCCAAAAAAATGCGGGAAGGCGGCGCTTGTGGTCAAAGAAGTTCATCAAGGCGTAGTCCGGCATTTTCGCCCAATAGATCCCCCGCATGAATTCCCGCCAACCCAGTATCTGACGGATAAAGCCTTCCACCTGAGCCAAGCCGTAGGTTTTCGGGTCCTTTTCCAGGCATTCTTGGGCGGCGCGGATCACTTCGAGTGGATGGAGCATTTTGCTATTCAGTGCGAAGCTGAGCCGGCTATGAAACAGGAAAGGTTCGGCGGTATGCATGGCATCCTGGTACCTGCCAAAATGGGGAAGAAGTTGATCAAGAAAATGGTCCAAAACGATCAGCGCTTCCTGCCGCGAGCAGGGCCAGGAAAAGAGGCAGGGATCTACCGTACCTATCGTTTGTACTCCGGCCTCCCCGATGGATTCTAACAGGGATCCCAGGTCCCGGTCAAACGATGGAAAGGACGGCACCGATACCTCTTCCCGGAAGGCGTTTCGGTTTTCCTTGTCGAAATTCCATGCTCCCCCTAGCGGCTTGTCCCCCTGCATCAGCACGCCAAACTTCTGCCGCATGGACCGGTAAAAGGATTCCATCAGGTAGGTTTTCTTACCAGAAAAGAATTCTTTTACGGCCATTCGGTCGGTCAAAAAGTGTTCGGTATCAAAACAATCTGTTTTGATAGGTAGCTGTTCACAGATCCGTTGAAGCTGTTTGTCGAGTCTGTACTCATCCGGAAGGAGGTACTCAAATCGGTCAAATTGCTCCCGGTCAATTAGATCGCCAATGTTTTTTTCCAGGCATTGCCTGTTTTCCGGGTCATCGATGCGCAGGTAGCGTACCCGGTGCCCTTTCTCGGTCAACTCCGCTGCAAAATTTCGCATGGACTGAAAAAAGGCCAGCACCTTTTGTACGTGATGCCGAACGTAATCCGTTTCCTGCCGCATTTCCAGCATCAGGTAGACCACTTCCTCCTTCGTTTCGGTAAACCAGGAATGGTGGGAGTACAACTGATCTCCCAGAATAAGTCGTAACGTTTTTGTCATGGCTGCTTCTGTGTTTTCATACAGTAAAGCAGCTTTTTACCTTCTTTGTTTTCAGATGGGTTGATTGAAAAATAGTCGCTCTCCTGCGGAATTCAGGAGCTGATGCGGTGGTCGGAATCCAACAGCTCAATGTACTCCCCAAAATAGTAATTGAACGTAATGATTAAATGGTTCAGATCCCCGGATTGCATCTCTTCCTGAATACGAAACGTATCCATGCCCAACGCTTCGCTTAAAGTCTCGGCGTATTCCAGCAGGTCCTGACCGATGATGCGAGCATCTTTTTGGTCCAGGTGGATCTGCATAATCGCTTTTGTTTTGGACGCCATCATTTTTTGTAATGTGTTAAAAGTTAACTAAATCTTCGGTTTTTCCGGATAGTCGGTGTTTGCCGACGCTTTATCAGACACAAGTCCGATCCGCTGTTTTGAACGATAAATTTTGTTTTACACAAATTCTTTTTTGTCTTTTATTTTTTGAAATATTATTTTATGTAATTAGAACACATTTAAATGAAATATTAAAAATATGTTCTATTCTTATAAATAATAGAATAAAATTTAAATTCCCAAATTACCGTAAAAAATAATTTACGGCGGGATTAATGGGAAAAAATCAGGTGTGATTTGGTAGAGAGAAAAACGAAGTTACTCCCCGGGATTTTGGAAAAAGTGCCGGGAATTGGAAAAAAAACAGGGGGCAAATTTTTTTGCCCCCTGTTTTGATTTATAAATCGAACCGTCGGTTGGTGTTTTAGTAAGTCCTCGAAGGTTTCCCGTTTCCGAATGAGGTGATCTTTGCCGTGTAAAAGCAACACCTCTGCCGGTCGGAACCGGGAATTGTAGTTGGAGGCCATGCTGTAGCCATAGGCCCCCGCGTTTTTGATGGCCAGTATATCGCCTTCTTTTACTTCCCGAAGCTTGCGGTCGGCGGCGATGGTGTCGGTTTCACAAATGTAGCCCACGATGGTATACACCCGCTCCGGTCCATCCAGCTTGCTGATGTTTACCACCCCGTGGTAGGCATCGTACATCATGGGGCGCAGCAGGTGGTTAAGGCCCGAGTCGACCCCCACAAAGGTCGTGGCTGGAGTGGGCTTGACCACGTTGGCTTTTACCAGCAGGTAGCCACATTCACTTACCAAAAACTTACCGGGTTCAAACCAAATTTCCAGCTTCTTGCCGTATTCGGTGCAAAATTTTTGAAAAGCGGCCGATACTTTTTTTCCCACATCCTGTATATCGGTGGTAATGTCTCCTTCCTTGTAGGCAACCTTGAACCCGCCACCAAAATCCAGAAACTCCAATTGCCCAAATTCCCGGGCAGCATCGAAGAGTATTTCTGCTCCTTTCAGAAACACTTCCGCATCCAAAATATCGGAGCCGGTGTGCACGTGAAGCCCTACCACCCGTAGTTCGTAAGCCTGCACGATTTTCAAGACATGTTTGAGTTGAAGAATGGAAATACCAAACTTACTATCGATATGTCCTACGGATATTTTTGCATTTCCACCGGCCAGGATGTGCGGATTCAGACGGATACACAGGGGAACGGAGGCCCCGTATTCGGTGCCAAAATGCTCCAACATGGGGATATTATCGATGTTGATCATCACTCCCAATTCCACCGCTTGTTTGATCTCCTCAAAATCCACGCAGTTTGGGGTGTACATGATTTCCCCGGCCGCAAAGCCGGCATGCAGGCACAGCTGTACTTCTTCTATGGAAACGGCATCGACCCCGGTGCCTGCCTGGCGCATCAGCTTCAGGATGGTAAGGTTGGACAATGCCTTGGTCGCATACTTAATTTTCAACGTTACTCCGGAAAAGGCTTGTTTGAGTGCTTCTACCTGCGCAAGGATCTTTTCTCCATCATAGACATAAACCGGCGTTCCGTATTTTTTGGCTACATCCAGTAGCGGGATCTCCTGAATGCAGTAACGTTGGTTGCTAATTTCCATAGGTGTTGATTTAGCTGGCAAAGATAGAGAATGAAAGCCAAACTTAAAACGAATTTTGCTCCAGCGACCCAAAGGGAATTCTGTTGCGGGAATGCATGTTTTACTAAAAGAAAGGTGGCCCTTCCTGCCCCCTGTTAAAAAAAGTTAAGGAAATGATTTCCTGATGGATATCGTTTAAATTTGTACCATGTCAAAAACCAGTATTAAAATCATTATCTTCCTGATGACGCTTGCCAGTCTGGGCTTGATTGGGTTTCAGTTTTACTGGGTGGGAAACGTGCTAAAGATCAACGAAGAGCGGTTTGAACAAAACGTGTTTCAAGCACTGGCATCCACTTCCGAGCGGTTGGAGAAAGGCGAGGCCAGTGATATTTTGCTGAGTTCCCTTGCGCGGGACACCTTGTTTCAAAAAGCCCTGCTGGAACCCATTGAACCCATTCAGGTACAGGTCAGGCACCGGCAGGTGGCAATAAATCGGCCCTCCATGGTGGATTCCCTTTTTGACCAAAGCATTCCCCAGATTTCCCCTACTTTTCGGAAATTAATTGCTTCGAAGGAAGGGGAGCCGAAGAGTTTCAGCCAAATCGAAAAATATTTTTACATGTCCCCGTCGGTGGCGTCTACGCTTTTTACTCCCGACGAACTGGCCATTCTATTGCAGGAAAAGGAACGGTTCCTGGATTTTTTGAGTCGGAAAGACAATTACATCAGCAAACGGCAATACGCCAGCAACCGGCAGGATTTTATCATCGAGGAATTCAACGTTTCCCGCAACGTGGCGAAGTCCATTGTACAAGCAAACATGAAAATTGAGTTGGTGGAGGTGGTCATCCATCAATTGTTGTTCTCAGGGCAATCAGGATATTCTCAACCGGATCGACACGGCCCAGGTCCGCAGAGAGGTGCGGGACCAGTTGGTCAACCGAAACATCCACCAGCCCTTTGAGTTGGGGATCATCGATGGAAACGACCGCATCGTGGGCGTCGGCTCCGTGTCAAATCTGGAGTTTTTAAAAGCACAAGGCATTCGGGCAGAACTCTTTCCCAGCGACCTGCTGGGCCTGGAAAACTTCCTGGTCATCCACTTTCCAACCAAGGAAAACTACCTCTTGCAGCAGGTCTTTTTGCCCTTATCCAGTTCCTTGCTCTTTATGGCGATCATAATCGTTTGTTTCGTTTACGCCATAAAGGTGATTATCCGGCAAAAGAAAATTTCCGAGGTCAAAAATGATTTCATCAATAATATGACCCACGAGTTTAAGACACCCATTTCTACGGTGAGTCTGGCCATCGAGGCCCTCCAGGATCCGGATTTGTTGGGACAAAAATCGCTCCGTTCCCGGTACCTGGGGATTATCAAGGATGAAAACACGCGGCTGGGTCAGCAGGTAGAGCAGGTTTTGCAGGCGGCTGCCCTGGACAAAAAAGACTTCAAACTGGAGGTAGAAAGCATCAACCTGGTAGATGCAGTTGAAGAAGCCAAAAAGCATTTTGAGTTACTGGTTGAAAAGCGGGGCGGGTCCATCGAAACGGACTACCAGGTCCAGACAGGTAGTCTGGAGGCCGATCCGTTTCACCTGAACAATGTACTCAACAACTTACTGGACAACGCCAACAAGTACTCGGGCGATAGGCCTTCCATTCGGGTGGCTGTCCGGGAGATGAACGATCGGTATATTCTGGCCATACAGGACGCCGGTATCGGCATGAGCAAAGAGGCGCAAAAACGAATATTTGACAAATTCTACCGGGTGCCTACGGGTAATATTCACGACGTGAAGGGCTTTGGACTGGGGCTTTCCTATGTGAAAACCATGGTGGAGGCCCATAAGGGAAGCATACAGGTGGAAAGTGAGCCGGGTCAGGGAAGTATATTCACCATTAATTTACCAAAAAGGCAATGAGCAAGGAACGAATTCTATTGGTAGAAGATGATCCCAATCTGGGCGATATTCTAAAGGAATACCTGGGGGTAAAAGGATACGAGGTCACCTTGTGTCGGGACGGGGAAGAAGGCTGGACCACCTATAAGAAAGATTATTTCCAACTGTGTATCCTGGATGTGATGATGCCGAAAAAGGATGGCTTTACCCTGGGTAAGGAAATCCGGAAGGTGGAAGAGCACCTTCCCATCATCTACCTCACGGCAAAAAATCTCAAAGACGATGTCATTCAGGGATTTCGGATCGGAGCAGACGACTACATTACCAAGCCATTCAGCATGGAGGAATTGCTATTGCGAATCGGCGCCATTCTGCGAAGAACCAAGGCCAGGGGAGAACGAACCGCACTGAAGACCTATTCCTTTGGCAGCTTTGTGCTGCATTACGACAAACAGCAATTGGAAGGTAAGGAAGGCATGCACAAATTGACCTCCAAAGAAAACGAACTCCTCCGCCTGTTGGCGGCATCGATGAATGAACCCGTGAGTCGCTCTTTTGCACTCAAACAAATCTGGGGAGACGACAGCTATTTCAATGCCCGTAGCATGGATGTGTACCTCAGCAAAATCCGCAAGCTGCTGAAAGGGGACAGCAGCGTTCAGATCGTTACCCTCCACGGAGAGGGTTTTAAATTGGTCGCCAACTGAGATCTTTTGTTCTTCCTTTGATAAATTCTTGGAATAGGGTTTAATTTGTGCTTCATTTAACCCCTTTCCCCATGGCCAAAGAAATCATCCAGTCTACGGAAGCACCGGCTCCCATCGGTCCCTACAGCCAGGCAGTTAAAAGCAACGGCTTGCTCTTTGTTTCCGGGCAGATTGCCCTCGACGCGGATACCGGAGAACTCATCAACGAAAACATCACCGAGGAAACGCATGCGGTCATGAGAAATCTGGAGGCCATCCTGCGTGCTGCCGGCTCCTCCTTTGACCGGGTGGTCAAATGCAGCATCTTTGTAAAAAACATGGATGATTTTGCCACCATCAACGAAGCCTACGGACAGTACTTTAAAAGCGCCCCTCCGGCCCGTGAAACGGTGGAAGTTAGCAGGCTTCCAAAAAACGTGCAGGTGGAAATCTCCTGCATTGCCGAGGTATAAACTTTATTCCGAATTGCTTGTTAGTTCATGGTGAGATTGGTGCCCACATACAGCGAAACATTTGTGTCTACCCTGGACAGCCAGCAGGTGATAAAGAAACTCGATCGCATCACCCGAAAAGTAAATTACCTGGACCGGCCGTTGCCCCTCGCAGAGGAAGCGGTGGTTTTTAATGGCAGCCTGGAAAAGGCCTGCTTTCGGATTTCGAAAAAAATCAACAAAGCCGATAGTTTCCTTCCTTTGATAAAAGGAGAGGTGTCCCCCCTGTCTAAAGGCTGCCTGATCTCGCTGGAATATTCGTTTTTTCCCAGCACCGCTTTCTTTCTTGGCTTTTGGGGCGTGATTAGCTTTGGGTTGACCGTGCTATTTTTGTCCGTTTTTCAGGACTGGAAGATGGCCTTGCTCAGTGTTTTGGCGGGATTGGCCAACTACGGTTTTGCTTTCTGGCATTTTCGGCGAAAGGTCCGCGAAAGCCAGGCACTTTTTCACGAGGCCATGGGATTGAATGCCGGCAAGAATGCCTCCCGATGATTCCTTCCGCGGGAAATTGCAGGAACTAAGCACGCGGGACCTATGGATTATGCCCGGCCTGTTGTAATTTAGCAGCTCAATTGTATTTAACGTAAACCAAGCCATTCAATGGAATACAGAATAGAAAAGGATACCATGGGACCCGTAGAGGTTCCGGCCGACAAGTATTGGGGTGCCCAAACCCAGCGCTCGGTAAATAATTTTAAGATCGGTGGAGCCCGGCAGCAAATGCCTTTGGAGATCGTTCATGCATTCGCCATCCTAAAAAAATCGGCTGCCCTAACGAATGCCGAATTGGGCGTGATGGATCCGGAAAAAGCGGACATCATCGCTACCGTCTGCGACGAAATCCTGGAGGGTAAACTGGACGACCAGTTTCCACTGGTGGTCTGGCAGACGGGGTCGGGTACCCAATCCAACATGAACGTAAACGAAGTGGTTGCTTACCGGGCACACGTCCTCTCCGGAGGTAGCCTTCAGGATGAAAAGAAGAAGATTCATCCCAACGATGACGTAAACAAGTCCCAGTCTTCCAACGATACCTTTCCCACTGCCATGCACATTGCTGCCTATAAGATGGTGGCAGAAACGACCCTGCCCGGGGTACAAAAACTACGGGATACGCTGAAAGCCAAATCCGAGGCCTTTATGAACGTGGTGAAAATCGGCCGCACCCATTTTATGGATGCCACCCCGCTTACGCTGGGACAGGAGTTTTCCGGCTACGTAGCACAACTGGACCATGCCATGCGGGCGATAAAAAACACCCTTCCTCACTTGTCTGAATTGGCCCTGGGCGGTACGGCCGTAGGAACCGGGCTGAATACTCCGAAGGGCTATGCGGAGTTGGTGGCGGCAAAAATCGCTCATTTCTCCGGAAATCCGTTTGTCACCGCTCCCAACAAATTTGAATCCCTGGCGGCACATGATGCCATCGTGGAAACTCACGGAGCCCTGAAGCAATTGGCGGTCAGCCTGATGAAAATTGCAAACGACATTCGCATGCTGTCGTCCGGACCCCGCTCGGGTATTGGCGAGTTATTGATCCCCGAAAACGAACCGGGTTCCTCCATCATGCCCGGGAAGGTCAATCCTACCCAGGCAGAGGCCATGACCATGGTTTGTGCCCAGGTCATCGGCAACGATACGGCCGTGTCTGTGGGAGGAGCCAATGGGCACTTTGAACTGAACGTGTTCAAACCCATGATGGTCAATAACCTGCTGATGTCCGCCCGGCTGTTGGGAGATGCTTGTGTGTCTTTCAACGATAATTGCGCCATCGGTATCGAGCCCAACAGACCTTTTATTCAGCGTCACCTGGAGAATAGCCTGATGTTGGTCACCGCGTTAAATACGCATATTGGCTACGAAAATGCGGCGAAAATTGCCAAAAAGGCACACAAGGAAGGTACCAGCCTTCGCGAGGCCGCCATTGCTCTGGAGCTGCTGAGCAGCGAGCAATTTGACGAATGGGTCAAACCGGAAGACATGACCGGAAGCCTGAAGTAAAGTCCTCCGCCCTTAGAAAAAGCCCCTTTGGAAGCGCAGGCCAAAGGGGCTTTTTTTCGTTTATTCCACCGCTTCTTTTTCCGTTTCGTAGGCTTGGGTAGGAATGCAGCTGCACATCAGGTTTCGGTCACCGTAGGCAGCGTCGATTCGGCCCACGGTGGGCCAGAACTTATTTTCCTTGACAAAAGGCAAGGGGTAGGCTGCCCGTTCGCGGGAATAAGCGAATTCCCAGGTATCACTCAAAAGAACCCCGGCCGTATGGGGGGCGTTTTTCAGCAAGTTTGAGCTGGGGTCGACCTTTCCTTCCTCAATTTCCCGAATTTCCTGGCGGATAGCGATCATCGCATCGCAGAAGCGGTCCAATTCCGCTTTGGATTCCGATTCCGTGGGTTCTACCATCAGCGTACCGGCTACAGGGAAAGAGACGGTGGGTGCGTGAAACCCGTAGTCCATCAGGCGTTTGGCGATGTCCTCTACCTCTACCCCAGATTCCTTGAAGGCCCGGCAATCCAAAATCATCTCGTGGGCCGCTCGGCCCTTGCTCCCGGTATAGAGAATGGGGTAATCGGCCTCTAACCGCTTTTTGATGTAATTGGTATTCAAAATGGCCATTTTGGTAGCGTGGGCCAGCCCTTTTTCTCCCATCATGGCAATGTAGGCGTAAGAAATGGGCAAGATGCTGGCACTTCCAAACGGGGCTGCAGAAATCGGGCTGATGGCCGTTGTTCCACCGGTGCGGACAAAGGGATTGCCCGGCAGAAAAGGGGCCAGGTGCTTGGCTACACAAATGGGTCCCATACCCGGGCCCCCGCCGCCGTGGGGGATACAAAAGGTTTTGTGCAGGTTCAAGTGGCAAACATCAGCACCGATCATTCCCGGACTGGTCAGCCCCACCTGGGCGTTCATATTGGCACCGTCCATGTAGACTTGCCCACCGTACTCGTGCACCAGGGCACATATTTCCTGTATGGCTTCCTCGAATACGCCATGCGTGGAGGGATAGGTAACCATCAAAGCAGCCAGGCGGTCTTTGTGTTCGCTGGCCTTTTCCTTAAAGGCTTCCACATCGATATTGCCCCGTTCGTCGCAAGGCACCAACACCACCTGCATGCCCGCCATTACCGCCGATGCGGGGTTGGTTCCGTGTGCAGAGGTAGGAATCAGTACGATGTTTCGGAAGTCCTCCCCCGACTCATGTGGTAGGCCCGGATGACCATCAATCCCGCGTATTCTCCCTGAGCTCCCGAATTTGGCTGCAGACTGGTGTCTGCAAATCCGGTGATTTCGCTCAACCAGTTTCTCAACTCCTGAAACATTTCGTAGTAGCCTGCCGCCTGATCCTGAGGGGCAAAAGGGTGCAATTGACCGATTTCCGGCCAGGTCACCGGGATCATCTCTGCGGTGGCATTTAACTTCATCGTGCAGGAGCCCAGCGAAATCATGGAATGCACCAGGGAAAGGTCTTTGTTTTCCAGGCGCTTCATGTACCGCAGCATCTCGTGTTCGGAGTGGTACCGGTGGAATACCTCGTGGTCCAGGTAGGAACTGGTTCGTTCCAGCCCTGCCGGAATGATGCCGTCTACCTGATCCGGCACTGCCGGCGTTTCTACCTGAAGCAGGTTGGTAGATTTGGCAAACACTTCGTATATCTCTGCCACGTCTGCCCGGTTTTTTACCTGATCAAAACTCAGCAGGATGTACTCCTTTTCGTACCGGAAGTTCAGTCGTTTCGACAGCGCAAAGGCCCTGATCTTTTCCTTCTGCACCTCATCCACGCGAATGCGAATGGTATCAAAAAAGACGGCATTCACCTGTTCATAGCCCAATTGCGACAGCCAATCCGCCGTCATGACTGCGAGCCCATGCGTTCGGGAGGCAATGGCCTTCAACCCCTTGGGTCCGTGGTACACCGCGTACATACCGGCCATCACCGCCAGCAACACCTGCGCCGTGCAAATATTAGAGGTAGCTTTCTCCCGTTTGATGTGTTGCTCCCGGGTTTGAAGTGCCATGCGGTAGGCGTTCTTACCCGATTTATCCACGGATACGCCGATGATTCGTCCGGGAATCTGTCTTTTGAACGCTTCTTTGGTGGCAAAAAAGGCGGCATGCGGGCCTCCAAAACCCATGGGCACACCAAATCGCTGGCTGCTACCGATTACCACATCTGCCCCCATTTCTCCGGGAGGCTTGAGCAGCGTTAGGCTTAACAGGTCCGTACTGAAGGCAGTAAAGACGCTGTTTTCCCGGGCAGACTCTGCCAGACGGCTGTAATCAATAACTTCGCCGTCTGCATTCGGGTACTGGAGCAGCAGGCCAAATAGGTCGGGATCCGTTAGGTCCAGTTCCTGAAGGGACCCAAATACCAGGTCGATACCCACCGGGAGGGCACGGGTTTTCAGAAGTTCTTTCGTTTGCTCAAATACTTTTTCGTCCACAAAAAACCGATTCGCCTGCTTCTTGGTCCGGGGCCTGCTGGCATGCAGCATGGTCATGGCTTCTCCGGCAGCGGTACCTTCGTCCAGCAGGGAGGCATTGGCCAATTCCATGCCGGTGAGTTCGGCCACCATGGTTTGAAAGTTGATCAGCGCTTCCAATCGCCCCTGGGCAATTTCGGCTTGATAGGGTGTATAAGCGGTGTACCAGCCCGGGTTTTCCAGGATGTTACGCTGGATTACCCCCGGTACCAGGGTGTCGTAATAGCCCAACCCTATGTACGATTTATACAATTGGTTTTTGCTGGCTGTCTTTTTGAAACTCTTTAAAAATGCTGTTTCCGATAGCGCCTTGGGGAGTTGTAGTGGTTTTTTGAGGCGGATGCTCCGGGGAATCGTTTCGTCAATCAAGGTGTCCAGGGAGGAGACCCCGATGGCATCCAGCATGGATTGGATGTCGTTTTCCGAAGGAGCAATGTGCCTGTTTTTAAATTTTTCCGAAGAAGCAAGGTTGATTTTCATATATCCGATAAAATATCATTATTTTTGGCCGAGTCAATTGTTCCTGAATCGAACCGCAAAGGTAGAAATAATAGCCGATTTAGGTATTGATTATGCCCTTAATTATCTTCTTATTAACCAGTTGAGACGGAATTAGGTTTTCAAAAGACCATCCTTACCAATCATTAATCCTTCATCATGAAAAATTTACCGATGATTGCCGCAGCCATGTTGTTGGCCGTTTTTTCTTTTCCGGCATTGGGTCAGCAAGACCTTTCCCTGCGCTACGCCGGCACCATTCAAGCCGGGGATTTGGATAAGCACCTCACTTACCTGGCCTCCGATGAGCTGGAGGGCCGGGATACCGGAGAAAAAGGGCAGAAGCTCGCGGCAGCCTACCTCGTTGATTTCTATCAGAAGCAGGGTTTGACAGGACCAGTGGGCGGCAATTACCTGCAGGCATTTGAACTTTCCAGCGTCCGCTGGGAAGATTTGGAATTGCAGGTGGGTAATCAGGATCTGGTACTGAACGAAGATTTTGTCTTTATTGGAGATGCGGATACCCAAAAGCGCATCCGTACCGAACTGGTATTTCTGGGTTTGTCTTCGGACGAAAACCTGGCAAAAGTGGACGTGGAAGGAAAGTTGGTAGGCATGTGGGCCATCGGTGCACGATCCGCCGACGTTGTCGGCAAGGTGATGGAAGCCGGCGCGGAAGGGGTGATATTGGTCACCATGGAGGGACAGGCCAACTTCGACCGGGTGGCCAACCGGTACAAGAGCCTTTCCGGACGAGGTAGGCTGGGTTTTGACCGGCCCACCGAGCACCGGCCGGTTTTTATGGTCAGCTCAGAGACCATGGGAAAATTATTTGAAACCCCCGTGGAGCAACTCAAGGAAGCCGCAAAAAACAATCCGGAATCCATCCCTTCCCAAAAAGCACGCTACCGCGTTCGAAAGGATAAGATCATGGTAGGTACGGAAAACGTATTGGCCTACCTGGAGGGAACCGATAAAAAAGAGGAAGTGCTGGTAATTTCTTCTCACTACGACCACGTGGGCGTCAATAGTCAGGGGGAAATCAATAACGGGGCGGATGACGATGGCTCGGGTACCGTATCCGTGATGGAAATCGCCGAAGCCTTCGCAAGCGCCGCAAAGGACGGGTACCGACCCCGTAGAAGCATCCTGTTTCTCAACGTTACCGGGGAAGAAAAAGGCCTGCTGGGCTCGGAATACTACGCCGAAAACCCCGTGTTTCCCCTGGAAAATACGGTAAATAACCTAAACATCGATATGGTGGGCAGGATCGATTACGAGTACCAGAATGCCGAAAACCAGGAGTACGTCTACGTGATCGGTTCCGAAATGCTGTCCTCCCAACTCAAGATCATCAATGAGTACAACAACATCACCTACACCAACCTGATTCTGGATTACCGGTACGATGCAGAGGACGATCCAAACCGGTTTTATTACCGCTCCGATCATTACAATTTTGCGAAGCACAACATTCCCGTAATCTTCTTTTTCAACGGCGTGCACGACGATTACCATCAACCCAGCGATACGGTAGATAAAATTGAATTTGACCTGATGGAAAAACGTGCCCGGCTGATTTTTCATACGGCCTGGGATCTCGCCAACAGGGAACACCGTACTCCGGTAGATGGAACGAATACCCGCCTGGATCGGTAACCATTCGCATCTGTCAAAACTATATAATAAGCCGCCGGGTTCGATCCGGCGGTTTTTTTGGTTTTACCCGGCCTTCTTGCGGTTCGTACTTTTTGACTTTTTCTTTATTTTTCTAAAAATAGCCCTTATATTAAAGGAGCGCTAAACGACCAAAAAATGAACCGATACAAGATCACAACCTACTGTCTACTTAGTTTTTTTGCCCTGCTGTTGTTTTTTCAGGCCCCGGCCCAACAGCTGCCCTCCAAAGCCATGCAAATCAAAACCGCCGTCCTGGCCGCTCCCGAAGACCTGCGCGAGGGAGCCATGGTCTATGGCTACGATGCCCGCGGCACCTGGACCGTCCTGCGCGAAGGCAGCAATGATATGGTTTGCATTGCCGACGATCCCAATACCGAGGGATTCAGCGTGGCCTGCTACCACAAGCAGTTGGAGCCCTTTATGGAACGAGGCAGGGAATTGAGGAAAGAAGGGAAGAATTTTAAGGAAATCTTCGACACCCGGGAGGCGGAAGCCAAGGCCGGCACCTTGCAGATGCCCAAAGATGGGGCCACACTGTATTCCCTTTCGGCAGCCGCCGAGGATTACGACGGCATGAATGGGGAAGTGAAAAACACCTACCTGCGCTACGTGGTTTACATTCCCTGGGCGACACAGGAAAGTACGGGTCTGGCATTGAAGCCAGAGGCGCCCGGTATGCCCTGGATCATGGATCCCGGTACCCACCGTGCCCATATCATGATCAACCCACCGAAGGAGTAGGGGTGAGAGCTATTTCGATGTTTCCATCCTCGCTACCGGTAAGGTGTATGTAATTTTTGATACGTGTAGAAATTCAGGTTCAATTTTGAAAGGATAGGATTGCTTGGCTTTCTTTTTGGAATCCCGGTAAGCGGGCTGCCGAAATAGCCATGTACGATCTCACCTGGTGCGGTGGTATATCCGAAGGTAAAAAAATTTCGGACCTGGCCAATACCTATTATATCCCCACCATGATGCACACGGCTGGCGGGCCGATCCTGTGGTACGCGTCGGTACACCTGGCTGCCTCGGTTACCAATTTACATTTTGTGGAAAGCGTTTACCCGTATTGGAAAGAGCGGGATCCTTTTTTCTTTGCCAATGCTCCCCAGGTAGAAAATGGCCTGGTGCGCCCTCCGGACTTGCCCGGCCTTGGGCTACAGTTTAATCCGGGCCTGTTCGATCGCAAGGAGCTGATTGTAGAAACCATCGCCGGCAACTAACCGTTCTCCGGATAGAATGGGCCGGCACCTGGTGGCGGGGTGCTCTGAGGGGCCGGAAATACGGGCCGTTCCGGTTAAAAAATAGACATCCAACCCATCCGGGAGGGCTAAAGTCGGTAACCATTGAAGCAAATCGAATCCAAATTTTGCATTTACTGGAGATTAGTTGAAAAATCGGTCCTTTTTTCAAACGAAAATCCTTTTCTTTGACCAGTAAATCAACGGGCAGTCAGGGACCCCGTTACCAATTCTTTTTCCACCTCAACCACCATTCGCATGCACCAGCCACCACGCTGCATTCTGCTGCTTCTGTTTCTGGCATCGGGACTATTGTTCGAGAGCCGGGCACAAACCACTACCGATCCCATCGTCTTCACCGAAGGCTGGGTGACGGGCTTTGGCAAGCCCGTGAAATACCCCCGCTATGCCCGTACCGAGTTCCCTGTAGATCCGGTCGTTTCACGGCTGCTTTCCGGTGAGTCGATTCGGCCAGACAGCAGCCAGGATGGCCCCTCTCTTGATTGGGAGCCGATCAAAGCCGATGAGTCGGGCTTTTTCAAACACGAATACCTGGCGTCCGGAGGTCTGTACCTGGAATACCAGAGTCCGTCCGAACGGGTGGTTATCCTGGATGCCTCGGGTCATGGAAAGGCCTATGTCAATGGCTTTCCGCGGGAGGGAGATCATTTTGGCTTCGGCATCACCAAGCTTCCGATAAAGGTAAAAAAAGGGAGGAATACGTTTTACCTGACTTCGGGCAGAAATCCGGAAATACGGGCTTCGTTGCATGCGGCGGAACCTTCCGTTCAACTCCATGCCGATCAGGCGACGCTGCCCGACCTGATTCAGGAAGAGAGTGGGTTCAAGTGGGCAGGTATCAAAGTGATTAACGCCACAGAAGCCGTGGCAGCCGATTACCGCATCCTGGCTCGGGCGGAAGGCGGGGAAGAAATAAGCACCCCGCTTCCGGTGGTAGAAAAGCTAACCTCGCGTATCGTTCCGATTCGGATTCCGGAAGTAGCAGGCCTGACCCGCGAAGAGGTAGCGGTACAGTTGCACTTGCTGTCCGGTTCAGGGGAGGAAGTGAGTTCGCTGACCCTGCCGCTGAAAAACCGCACCGCTGCCAGCCTGCACAACCGGACGTTTGTCAGTACCATTGACGGCAGCGTGCAGTATTACGCGGTGCAGCCAGGCCAGGTGCCGGAAGGGCAGTCACCGGCTTTGTTCTTTTCCACGCACGGTGCCGGGGTGCAGGCCAGCGGTCAGGCTGCGGTTTACACTCCCAAGGATTGGGGCCATTTGATCGCGCCGACTAATCGGGGACCTTTTGGCTTTGCCTGGGAGGACTGGGGGCGGCTGGATGCCCTCGAGGTGTTGGAGATCGGAAAGAAGCGTTTCCAGCCCGACCCACAAAAAATCTACCTGACCGGTCATTCCATGGGAGGACATGCGAGTTGGTACCTCGGTGCCAGCTATCCCGATTTCTGGGCCGCTGTCGGGCCTGCGGCGGGCTACGCGGAACTGCACGATTGGATCGAACACGTTCGGCCCGTGCAGACTCCCGTTCAGCGAATGTTCGAAAGAGCCGGAAATTCCCAGCGTACCCGGTTATTGCATCGGAATTACCTGCATTTTGGCGTGTATATCAATCATGGAGATGCCGATGCGGTGGTGCCGGTGCGGCATGCCCGGGAGATGCGGCAGTTGCTGGCAGGTTTTCACCCGGATTTTGCCTATTACGAATACCCGGGCGGTGGGCACTGGTACGGAAATCATTCTGCCGATTGGCCTCCCCTGTTTGATTTTTTCAAAAGTCATCGGCGGCCAGGGTCCGGGCAGGTGCGAACGCTGGAATTTCTTACCGCCAGTCCCGGAATTTCCTCCCAATCCTATTGGGCAACCATTTATCAACAACAGCATCCCTTCCAAATCAGCGGAGTGGATTTGCAGCTTGGGGCGGATTCCTTATCGGTTCGGGGCAGCACCCGGAACGTGCGTGTGTTGCAATTGGATTTGCGCAAGGCCGAAGTTTTGTTTCCGCTGGCGATTACGTTGGACAACAGCCAATTTACATTGGAACAGTCCGTTGCGCAAATCGTACTGGTTCGTACCGATTCAGCAGGTTGGAGGATTGGCAATTTGCCGGGTAGGGAAGAAAAAGGTCCCCATCGGTACGGGGGGTTCAAGGATGCGTTCCGCCACCGGATGGTCTTTGTCTACGGAACCCAGGGCAGCCCGGAAGAAAACGACTGGAATTTTCACAAGGCACGGTTCGATGCTGAAACTTTTGGCTATCGTGGAAACGGGGCCATCGAATTGCTTGCGGACCGGCAATTTTCCCTCGAAGCGTACCCGGATAGGGGAGTAATCCTGTACGGCAATGCGGATACCAATGGCGCATGGAAGCTTTTATTGTCCGAAAGCCCGGTACAGGTAAGGCGGGGAGAGCTGACCGTGGGCGATCGGGTATGGACCGGCGAAGGGTGGGGTTGCTATTTTATCCAGCCCCGTCCGGACAGTAACCTCGCCTCGGTGGGAGTGATTGCTGGAACCGGCCCAACCGGCTTTGCCGCCGTACACGCCAACTCCTACTTTTTGGCGGGAACCGCCTATCCGGACCTGACGATCCTGGGTGCAGATGCATTGGAGACCGGATACGAGGCTGTGGTGGGAACCGGATATTTTGGGAACGATTGGGGGGTAGAAACCGGAGAATTTGTATGGAAATGACAGCAGGAGGGCAGCCTTTTTCCGGAAAGGTTTGGGCTTGTTCGAAGCAGGAAACGCGAAAGAGCATTCAGCACGGATTGAAAAAGAGGTCTATTTCCTGATCCCCTTCCTCAAAAAACCGATAGCTCCGGTAAATCTTGCGGCGCTGAGCTGTGGACGAGTGCATTGCTCACTCGAAGACGGGCTTCTATCGCCGTCTCACTCATTTCTTTGAGAAGGGTTGGTTTGGACAAACCCATGAAAAAGCGAGGCGCGGCGAAGGGAATGGCTCCTGCAAGATCTAGAATTCCGGAAAAAATAGCCTGTGAACATACGGTGCGCCATCGAGGAGGAAACCGATCGGTAAGCGGGATCCGCTCCAAAAGGGCCGCATTAAAATCGAAAACAGGCGCTATTGGCCGAATGGACGCGTTCCGGGAATCGAGCGAATGCTCAGGATGTTACCAGGTTTTTTTTGAAGGCCGCGTTTCCCCTACCCGGGTGTATTACCAGTAACCGTGAAACCGGCCCATCCAATAGGCCACCAGGTAATAACTACCGCTTTCTTCACTCAATCCGGAGCCACCGCCATCCAATTGCTTTGGATTGGTGTTCCAGCGGAAAACGTTACTCTCTCCGGCAGGAAGGGCCACCAATGCCTGTTCGGCCCCACCCCGACCCGGAAATTCATCCCTTTCCAAATCCCAACGATGACTGTTGGTGAAGGACCAATTGATCAGGTCGAGTGGAAAATCTTCCAATGCATCCCGCGCCAGATCCAGCTCCAGTTTTTCGCCGAGTAGGCTGCTTGCAAGTAGGTTCCACACAGGCATGCGATCGCTACGTACTGCCTGCCAGGATCGCCGCAGACTTTGCAGGTACAAGTTCCGTGAGGGATCGGTTTCCTCGGTATACCGAAGCAAGTTGTAGTAGGGAAAGAAATTCAGGATATCGTCCGAATGGCTGATTTCAAAGGGATGGGTCATTTTTGCCCTTAGGGCATTTTCGGCGTACCCCTCTTTTTCAATCAGGTACCGATAGGCTTTTTCGAATTTTTCCTTGCCCGTAAAATGGTAGGCCGTTTTCAGGTGGGAAAGGATCTGCAGGGAATTCAGGCCCCGTTCGTACATCCAATTGCTGGAACGATTGAGCGAGTCGGGGTTCCAGATTCCCCAGCGGGTGGGAAGACCATCAGCGTCGATGAGCTGAAATTCGTTGTCCAGAATGTGGCTGACCATACGGTCGATTAAATTGACGATCCTTTTTTGCTGCGGGGCATCGGCCACATATTCGTGAAAGAGACTTAAGGAAAAGAGGTGTCCGACGATTTCATCCGAGCTGGTATCGTCCAGCCATTGCCATTCTCCATCCGCTGAATAGTGCCAATTTTTGGGATGGGGAGAACGGGAAGGTGCCACCAGGTCCGATGCGCCGGCATAGGACCGTGCGGGATACCCGGAGATGCCGGTGACGGTTTCCAGGCGTTCCAAGGCTTCAAATGTGCGCACCGCCCGGATTCGGGCAGTTTCGTCCCCGGTGACAGCGTATCGGTAGCATTGCGCGATCAGGTAGCAGGAGGTCCAAAGGCCATCGTTGTCCTGGTTTTCCAGAAAACTACTGCCCAGCTCACCGGGTGAGGCGAGCTTTGATCGGTTAATGAGTCCCAGCCGGTTGTGTCGTGCTTCTGCCACCCGTTCCAGGGAGTCGGCTTTTTCCTCCAAAGACATAGGGATGCTTGCCAGTTCCACGATACCTTCGGGAGTGCCCACCCAGATCCGATCTGCTCCCAGGGGCAACAGGTCTTGCACCCGGTCGTTCGGAAGCCAGCGCCTGCCGGCGTAGTAGTGCCAGCTGCTGTCTTTTTTGATCAGTCCTTTTTCCGTAGCCATCCATATCGTCCCGTCGTTGATCGCCATGCGTGTCACCGGGCCGTAGGGCAAACCGTCCGATCCCCGGGCCATCCAATGATTTCCATCTACTGCCAGGGCGCCGACTGCCTTTTCGGAACTGAAATAGAGGATTCCTTCCGCGATATCAGGTTCCAATGCCAGGTAATTGCTTTCGTGTCCCGGAGCCATCACGTCTTCGTCAAAATTGGTCCAGTGTCCGTCTTGCCACCGCCAGAGACCTTGATTGGAAGCCATCCACCCGTTTCCCTCGCTGTCAACCGCCAGGGAATTTACGACCATTTCTTCCGGAAACGGGATCCGATTCCAGGCATCCTGCCAGGTGTGCAGCCCCCGGTTGGTACCTACCAGAAGAGTTTGTGGACTCACCCAGGCAAGGCAGCGAATCGACTCGCCGGGCAGTAAAGCCGGATTGGGGATCCGGTTTCCATCTTCTGCCCAAATGGAGCGACCGTTGGATAGCCAGATACGGTTCGCCGCATCCATGGTTGCAACTTGTAGGCCACTGATAAAGGGCTCTCCCGACCAACTTCCCTGATGATAGGTAAATAGACCGTGGGAGGTGACGACCCGAATGGAATCTCCCTGCGAAAAAAGCCGCATGACCTGCGTTCCTGCCCTTGCCGGCAGGGCGATCGTTTTGCTAATCGGTTGTTTAAAGGAATAACCTGCCTGCCCGGCAGCTGGGGACGCCAGCGCCAGGCAAAGTAGGGCAATCATCCAACTCGTAGTGCATGGTTTCATGGGTGCTTTTCAGTGTGTGAGGAAAGAGGCCTTGGGTTCGCTTCCTGAGGTTATCTTATGAATGCATTCTAATCCTATACTGCATCGGACAAGGGATAGGCTACTTATTTCAGCCCCGCCTTGGAAAGAAAACGAGTTGCGAACAGCCGAGCGTTCGTTTCCGGATTGAATGGAGGACTGTAAAAAAGAGCACTTTCCACTAGTAAGTGGACCCGATGTATGCGTATATTCGGGTGCGTTTGCTATCCTGCCTGCCTGCACCCGACCTGCCTAAGGCAGGCTTCCCACAGGCGGAGGATTATTGGTCAGCGACCACTGACCTTTGCTAAAAAATGATAAATTCATGAAGTACTGTTTTTTGCCGGCATTAATTTTCGTAATGGCCTCCATTCAGGCGCAGCCCTCACCGGAGGCCCTGCGGTTTGTTCGGCAAGGGGTGAAGCGGTTTGTTTTCGATCAGGAGCAACGCATACCACTGGCCTCCCTGGATCCAGCCTCCATCATTGGATTGCCCGCCATGCATCCGATAAGCCACCATCGGGCAGAAAAAGCAGCCGTTCTGTTGAAAAACGATCAACTGCTCGTCCGTTCCGAAGAGGCTTCACACACAGAAGTCTGGTTTGGCGGATTCAATCCCTTTGCCACCTATTCCCTCGATCTGGGAAACCTCAGCGGGACCGGGGTGCTGGGATTCACTTTTGGTTCGGGACCCGAGGGAATGCGCGTAGGGCTGGAATATACCAATGGCCGGTTGCAGGACTTGCGGATGGAGGTGTTCGAGGATTCGCTTCAGGTTTTATCCACGTCCATTCAGACCGCTTCCAGCGACTCCCTGGCAGGGAAGCGAATCATTTTGCAACTGCTGGGCAGTGGCTTGACCGTGTACCTTCAGGATGCAGGCTTGCCCCTGGTGATCGGGCAGGGCGAATTCAGTCAGTACCTGGATTTACGGCAGCGAGATAGAATCCATCGCTTCCAATCGCAGGTATTCCTGGAGATTTCCCAGGGTGCGGTGCACATCGGCCGGGTAGATGCCTACCTGGGAGCAGGCATGGGTCTGGCGGATATCCGGGCCATTACCTACGAAGATGGAAGCCCCCTGTTGGACGCGGGAAGGCTGTGGTACACCCTCACCATTCGCGGAAGGGGACTGCCCCACCCCCTGCAAGGAGTATTTAGTATGGATCCTACGGTTTTTGATCTCCGACTGGAGGGAGTGATCGTTTTTGACAGGAACGACGGCCTGCTGCGAAACGAGGTGGCTTCTCATGTGTTCTACGATCGGAGGGAGGAAATGTGGAAGGGGCTCACCACCGGGTTTAGTGCCTATGCCAACGAAAACGAAGCGAAGCAGCTACTTACCATATCCAGCAAAAAGGATCCCCGATTTGGCTTTTCGGTCATGCAGGCGGAACCCTTTGGCATGGTTGGAGACATTGAAGATCCGCACCTGCTTTTTGATGCAGCGGCCGGCAAATGGCGCATGCTTACCTGCATCAACCAAAACGGATACAAGGCCATCCTGCTGGAATCCGAACAGTGGAATCGCGGATTTGTACCTCTTGCCGGACCGGTATCGGTTAACTCCACCGGAACCTCGCTCCAAAAAATTGGCGAACAGCGCTATGCCTTCTTCGGAAGCAGCGAACGGAAGATCTTCATTTACAGCTACCCGGATCTGAAGGAACAGGGGACCTTGCAAATGGACCTCCCTCCCTGGGATGCGGAATCCGGTACCCGGGTATGGCCCAACGTGGTCGAACTACCCGAGGGGTATCCCTTTCGTTACCTTGCCTTGATGATGGATCGGTACAATTACCCGGGAATTCAGGGACCGCAATGGACCTATGGCGCCATTTACCTGTACCACGGCTACGAATAAGTGCCGGGGAAGCATCGTACCTCAGCGGTAGCGATGCCTCATTACCGGGAATTTCGCGTCCACTTGATGCTGCAGCCGATGGCCTTCGTCGTTTCCCGTGGTACCTGCTCTCCGCTTAGCAAGGCGTCCAATGCATCAGCCAGATACCGTTCACTGACGGATGCGGCATCCTGGTAGTTGTTATCAATGGCACCGATGTACCGAACCATGTACCGATCGGATTCTTTTTCCAGGAGGAAGACCTGCGGAGTTCGCGTCGCTCCATAGGTACGGATGACCTCCTGGCTTTTGTCGTAGGCGTAGGCAAATGGAAATTGTTTTTCAGCCGCCCTTTTTTTCATGGCCTCAAAACTATCTCCCGGACTGATCCTTTCGTCGTTCGAATTGATCGCGATAATGGGGTATCCTTTGGGGGCATACGTTTGATGCAACTCGATCAGCCGGTCCTCATAGGCCTTTACGTAGGGGCAGGTGTTACAGGAAAACACGACAACCGCGCCCCGATTGTCTTCCAGCCCGCTCAGCGAGGCCTGCGATCCGCTCACGGTTGGCAGTTGAAAATCCATGGCTTCGTCGCCTACCTGGTATCCATCATTCTGGGCCAGCGAAAAAGTTGTTAGCATCAAAAATGCCTGTACGGTGCATAGAATTTTTCGGGTATGTTTCATCACGCTTACTGTTTGAGTTGGTCGATACGTTGTAGCAGTTCGGTTTCTTCCATGGCCCCTTCGTGAAAATGTCTGGTCCCATTCGCCTGTATAAAAAGCGTGGCAGGAATGGCTCCGGTCCAATCGGTACTGACTTTGTCGATCCAGGAATTGAAATCCACGTCATTCAGCAGATAGACGGGTGATTGGATGGCTTTTCGTTCGATGAAGGATGTGACCCGGTCGGGCCGTCGGGCATCGTCGATAGAGATAAAATAGAGTTCCAGTTCCTCATCCGACTGGTTTGCTTGTTCGAAATAAGGCATTTCCCTGATACAGGGGGCACACCAGGTGGCCCAAAAATTGAAGATGCGCAACTTTTCTGATTTCTGTGCCGCCAATTGTTCGAATTCCGCAAAGGAAATAATTTTAAACTCCGGTTTTGGGAGGTCTTTGGTCGAAAAGCCCGGAAGAAGCACGAGTAACAAGACGAAAAAGAATCCGGTGAGACTGGTTTTCATGGGGTAGGGATGGAAGGTGTCTACATCGCTTTGTACAAATTTGAATTGGATTGGTTGGCCAAATAGGAGGCCGACAGGCGGTAACGTTCGGTACTCGAATGGAAGAGCGCGCCTCCGGTTGGTTCGGAAATTGTAACGAAGGCGCTTTGCTTCAAAAAACTGGCTTGCATTTTCACGTCTTTTTTTGGCAAAAGGCGGCTATCTTTACCGCTTTAGCGCTGAATTTAGTAGCTTGTATCCAAATGTATCCAAAGTTTTAGTCACCGGAAATAAACCCCCATTTATTATGCGACCTTTATTTGCCTTCTTGTTGGTTTTTTTTGTATCCTTTTCCACTGTATGTGCTCAGGATAGCCAGGTTTTTGATGCGCTGACCGTGGATAGCAAAATCCTGAATATGGAGCGGAAATTTGCTGTTTACCTTCCTCCCGGCTACGCCTACTCCCAGCGGTCGTATCCGGTACTCTATTTGCTCCACGGAGCAGGCGACGACCAAACCGGATGGGTACAGTTCGGTGAGGTGCAGCATATCGCCGACCGGGCTTTTTCTGAAGGCATTGCCACGCAGATGATCGTCGTCATGCCCGATGCCAATACCGGAAAGCGGGGCTATTTCAACGATATAGAAGGAGAGTGGCGGTACGAAGACTTCTTTTTTGAGGAATTGATGCCCTATGTTGAGGCGCAGTACCGAATCGAGAAGGAAAAAAGGTACCGAGCCATTGCCGGTTTATCCATGGGAGGGGGAGGTACCTTTTTCTATGCCATGCACCGTCCAGACCTGTTTTCCTCGGCCTGCCCCTGAGTGCAGCCCTCCGAAACACCAGCTTTGAGGATTTCAAAAAAGGGTTGGAGAATAACGGGACTGCCGTAAAGGATCCGGCTGCGTTGGAGGCGTATTATAACCGCCATCAGGCGCTTCGGCAGATCGAGTTGAACGCTGCGGAGACAATCAAATCGGTAAAATGGTTTTTTGATTGCGGAGACGACGACTTTCTCTACGAAGGGAATAGCCTGGTACACATTGCACTGAAGAAAAAGGAAATCCCGCATGAATTCAGGATTCGGGATGGGGCCCACAACTGGACGTACTGGAGAGAATCACTTCCGGAAGTACTGCGATTTGTTTCGGACACCTTTCGCCAGAAATAGCTTCAGACGCCAATGTCCTCCTGCCAGATATCGGGGTTTTGCTGGATAAATCGGCGCATAAGCCCTATGCACACGGGATCCTGGAGTACGGTGAGGGCTACTTCGTGCTGCCTGAGCAGTGCTTCGGAACCCATAAAGGTTTCGTTTTCACCGATGACAATTCGGGGAATACCGTAGAGCAGAATTGCTCCCGAACACATCGGGCAGGGGGAGAGCGTGGTGTACAAGGTGCACTCCCGGTACACCGCAGCGGGTTGTCTGCCGGCATTTTCCAGGGCATCCATTTCTCCATGAAGGATGCAACTTCCTTTTTGGATGCGCCGGTTATGCCCCCTGCCTATAATCCTGTCTTGGTATACCAGCACCGATCCGATGGGGATTCCGCCCTCATCCAGGCCCTTTTTTGCTTCGTCGATCGCTGCCTCCATCCATTTATCCATTCCTTGTTCCGTGGGTTTCCCCTGAAAGTACGAAAAATTTTCTTCCGAATACTCAGGTTGGACCGCTAGGTTTTGGCATACACCATTTTGCGGGAGACTTTCTTCAAGAGCGCCTCGATGAGCCCGTCGTTCAGACGCGCTTTTGATCCATAGATACCGTTGTGGAACTGAACCAGTAATTCCCCGTCTGCAGCGTTGTAGATGAATAAATTGATAACGGCCAGATTCGCTTCTCCGGGAGTCTTCCCTTCCCGGTCCTGTGGGGAACGGGCTGCGAGGGGCAGGTTGGTCTCGTAACTACCAATGACGATGGCGTCTACCCCGAGTACGGCTGCCAGATGCGCGGGGGCGATGTCCTGGTAATTGTGCAGGCTTATTCCTGCGGCAGTCAACTTGCTATTGGTGACCGCTGGGTCCTGCACGTTTACCGTTAGTTCCCCCTTCTCTTTGTGGTTCTGAAACCAGGTGAAAAGTGCTTGTTGAATGCTCTGCCCCTCCAGACGCTCCAGCGAAGCGAGCTCATCGGCCGAAAGCGATTGCATTTGATTCGGAGGCAAGGTCACCCGGGCCTGAAATGGAAGGGTGGCGATGGTTTCGTGATTTTCCACGAGGCTTTCAACCTCGGCATTTTTAAAAAAATGAACTTGTGCGCCGGCCTCTAAAACGAGCAGGCTGCACCAAAAAAAGATTCCAACTACGTTTTTCATGGTTTCCATTAATAAGTTAGGAATTCCAGGGGCTCCTGCCTCTCCCGGATCTTTGAAAAGTCTACCGGGATCGTCCGCTGCTAGCTGCTCCTGAAAAAATCGTGCAGTGTTCTGGGGACAAATATCGCTGACAAAATCGAAATAATAGCAGTTTTTTTCGGAAAAAAATCAGTAAAAAAATCTATATAATATTTAATTTACAATTTTAAATTTTTAAATCGCATTTTTCTGTGTATCAGCGAAAGAAGGCTTTTAAAAAAAAGGATGGGGGGGTTTCTCCCGAATAGCAGAATAGCAGTGGGGCTTATTTTTTGTACTTTCCCTTGGTTTTCATCTGGTTTCTGTTGCGCTTTGCTTTGCTGTTTTTATTGCCACGTTTTTTCGGTTTCTCCACCCGGGCTGGCTGGTAGGATTTTTTTTCGTGGAAAGCACCCTTGAATTCCGGATCCTCCCCTCTTTTTTGTTTATCGATTTCCCGTTCGTAGCCTTGCTGCTCGTCAAAGGGGGTTTCGTGTGCAGGAATGTCTTTTGGGAGGCGTCGTTCCCGAACTTCCTTGCGAATAATCGCTTCAATTTTTTCGAAGTGGTAGCTTTCGGCTGGATTGATAAAGGTCAGCGCTGTGCCTTCGTTCTCTGCCCTGCCTGTTCGGCCAATTCGATGGACGTAATCCTCGTAGATGAGCGGCACGTCGAAGTTTACCACATGGCTGACCATGCTGATGTCCAGTCCCCGGGCAGCCACGTCGGTAGCCACCAGGATTTTCACCAAGCCTTTTTTAAATTCGTCCATGCTGTTGATGCGTGTGTTTTGGCCTTTGTTTGCATGGATGACCCGAATACTTCCAACCTGCCGATGCTGCAGGTAGCGAAACACCTCCTCGGCATTCTTTCTGGACTTAGTAAATACGATGCCGCGGTCAAACCCAGGCCCGTTTACGACTTTTTCCAACAGGTCCAGTTTGGTCCGGACGTTGGGTACGTAGTACTTGTATTGGTCGATGGTGTCTGCCGTGCTGGCTTGAGGAGCTACTTCTACGCGTTCTGGAAATTCCAGAAATTCGTGCGACAGATTTTCGACTTTATCACTGAATGTCGCAGAAAATAGCATGTTTTGCCGTTTCACGGGAATAATTTCCAGGATGGCGCGGATTTGCGGAAGAAAACCCATGTCGAGCATTTTGTCCGCTTCGTCCAGTACCATGGTTTTGATGTCCCGGGTGTATACCACGCCCTTTTTGTAGAGATCGAGAAAGCGCCCCGGGGTGGCAATGAGGATGTCCACGCCCTGTTGTACTTTTTCGATTTGCGGTTTGGGGCCCAGTCCACCGTACAGGCAAACGTAGCGTAGGTCGGTGTGTTTACCAAAACCTATAATCGCTTCTTCGATTTGCATGACCAGTTCCCGAGTGGGTGCCAGTATCAGTGCCCGCGGGTGTTGTCCCTGGGCGTATTTGACTTTAAACAGGACTGGGAGTACGAAAGCAGCGGTTTTACCGGTGCCGGTTTGGGCGATGCCGAGAAGGTCGTGACCGGACAAGGCCAGGGGAATGGCTTTTTCCTGTATGGGGGTGGGTTTCTCGTAGCCGATTTCCTGTACTGCGCGTAAAAGTTGCTTGTTGAGATTAAAATTGTCAAAAGATTGCAGTTGATCGGACATGATTTTCTATTTTTATGAAACGATTAAACGGGGTGGTTCGCGCGACCCTTTCTCTCAAAGAACGATGGTATGAAAAGAATTTTAATCCGGAATGCAAATATAGTGAATGAAGGTAAGATTATGCAGGGCGATCTCTACATTAAAGAGGGATTGATCTTTGCAGTGGGTGGAGACCTCTCGGGACACGAAGCGGATACGGAGATAGATGCCGGCGGAAAATACCTGCTGCCTGGTCTGATCGATGATCAGGTGCACTTTCGGGAGCCAGGCCTGACCCACAAGGCAGAAATCTATACCGAGAGTAAAGCAGCCGTAGCCGGTGGGATTACCAGCTATATGGAAATGCCCAATACCGTACCGCAAGCGACTACCTTGGATTTACTGGAAGACAAATTTGCCCTGGCGGCCAAAAAATCCCTTGCCAATTATTCCTTTTACCTGGGCGCTACCAACGATAATATTGAGACTATTAAAAAAGTAGATCCGCAAACGGTATGCGGGGTGAAGGTTTTTCAGGGTTCTTCCACGGGCAATATGCTGGTGGACAATCCGGATAGCCTGGAACAGATCTTCAAATACAGTCCCACGATCATCGCCACCCATAGCGAAAACGATCACATCATTAAAGCAAATCTGGAAAAATATAAAGAGGAATATGGAGAGGACATACCCGTGCGTTTCCATCCGAAAATACGATCCTGGGAGGCCTGTTACGATGCGTCAAAAACGGTGGTCGATATGGCACGAATGTACGGCAGCAAACTGCACGTGCTACACATCAGTACCGGCGAAGAGGTCAAATTATTTGATAAGGACCTTCCCCTGGAGGAAAAACGGATTACTGCCGAAGCCTGCGTACACCATCTCTGGTTTTCAGAGGAAGATTACGAAACCAAAGGGAATTTGATTAAATGGAACCCGGCTATTAAAACCGCCAAAGACAGGGAAGAGATTTTAAAGGGGCTGCTTGACGGGCACATCGACGTACTGGCAACCGACCATGCGCCACACACGCTGGAAGAAAAGTCCCATCCCTACACCTCGGCTCCTTCGGGTGGGCCTTTGGTGCAGCATTGCCTGCCGGCTCTGTTGGAAATGTACCACAAAGGCCAGATCAGCCTGGAACAAATTGTGCAGAAAAGCAGTCACAACGTGGCGATCCTTTTTGAAATCGAAAAGCGGGGTTACCTGCGTCCGGGTTACCATGCCGACATGGTGTTGGTGGACCTGGATGATCCCTGGGAAGTAAGCCGTGAAAATGTACTCTCCAAGTGCGGTTGGTCGCCATTTGAGGGGCAAACGTTTCGATCTAAAATCACCCATACGATCGTTTCCGGACACCTTGCGTACGCGAACGGAACCTTTCATGAAGAACGGCAAGGGCAACGCCTTAAATTTTCCAGAAATGTATAGCAAATGTATTGTTTGACTAAAAAAAGCATATTACCTTTGCCTTCCCATCCAATAAACGCATTGGAAACGTGAAAAATGGTGATTGTAGCTCAGCTGGTTAGAGCGCTGGTTTGTGGCACCAGAGGTCGCCGGTTCGAACCCGGTCTTTCACCCTCAGACCCTCCCCGCTACCGGGAGGGTTGTTTTTTTTCCCTTTTTCCGGGAAGGCAACTTTTTCCGGCGGGTGTTCGTTGGTCGTCCCGGTAATCGGGTAAAACCAGGCCCGGGGAAAAGGCAGTTGGGGTGGCGCCTGTTGCCTTGGAGTGCCCCTTACTGTTCTTTCGTCACAGGAAGGGTCTGCAGTGGTGCGGTGAGGTTAAATTTATGGCATATAATTTGAGTATCGGGTAGCATAGGATTCAATTAATTTTCGCAAGTCATGTTTAAATTATTTCAACCTTCTAAAAAATTTCCGCAAATAAGGTATGTCAATTTGAACCAGGTGCATTTGTATATGGTGAAATTTGAAGAGTCGATCCGAAATTTGGAAGCAATTCAGAAAGAAAGTGCTTGATCGACAGGGGCGTATAAACCGAGAGAAAGGGGGCAAGTTGTCCCTTTTTTTGTGGACGAATTTTTGGCTAAGAAGGGTTCCCCATTTTTGAAGGTATTTGGAGTAGTTTTTCCGCCATTAATTTTTCTTTACGAAGTATTCAAGTATTTTTATAAAAACCACAAACTTTTGTTTAAATGAGCTATATACATTTCGATAAGACGCAACTCATTAACCTAAATTATTCTTTAGAAAAGGAAATCATCCGTTCCAATCGATCCGGTTGCTACACGAGTACGACGATTATCGGCTGCAATACAAGAAAATACCATGGGCTTTTGGTGGCGCCCCAGCCGCAGATAGATGGACAGTTACACGTACTGCTTTCCAATCTGCACGAAACCATCGCACAAAAGGACGCTTTGTTTAATCTGGGTATCAATAAGTACCCCGGAAACTACTATCCTCGCGGACACAAATACCTGGAGGATTTTGATTCCGAGCCCATTCCGAAACTCCGGTACCGGGTAGGGGGGGTGGTCCTGGAAAAGGAAATCATTCTGGATTCGACGGCGGATCGGGTCATGGTGAAATACACCCTGGTGGATGCGCTGATTCCCACCAAACTGCGGGTAAGCCCTTTTTTGGCATTTCGGGGGTACCATTCCCTGTCCAAGGCCAATACCTACGTCAATAAAAAAATTAAGAAAATTAAAAATGGCGTGCAGTTTCGCTTGTACGAGGCCTATGATCCACTTTCCCTTCAAATTTCGAAGGAAAACGTGTTTGTGCCCGTTCCTGATTGGTTTTACAACATCGAATACATTCGGGAAATAGAGCGGGGATACGACTACCAGGAAGACTTGTACGTACCGGGGTATTTCGAATTTAGTATTGAAAAAGGCGAGTCGGTCATTTTATCGGCCGGCCTGAAAGAGGCAGCACCCGAAAAGCTACAGGATTCCTTCAAGGAGGAAATCAGCCGGCGGATTCCCCGGGATAATTTCGTCAATTGCCTCAAGAATTCGGCGGGGCAGTTTATCAGCCGGCGGAATGGGGAGACACGGGTCATTGCAGGTTACCCCTGGTTTGGCTGGTGGGGAAGAGATACCTTCATCGCCTTACCGGGCCTTACCCTGACCATGGATGACAAAAAGACCTTTCTGGACGTAATGGACTCCATGTCCCGGGACCTGAAAGGCGCCCTTTTTCCGAACGTCGGTAGCGGTGTCATGACCAACATGAATAGCATCGATGCCCCCCTTTGGTATTTCTGGGCCTTGCAGCAATACGTGATTTTTACCGGGGATGCGGAAACTGTGCGTACTCGCTACCTGGATAAACTAAAGGGGATTATTGACGGCTTCCTACGGGGAACTGCCTTCAACATCCACGTATTGGACAATGGCCTGTTGTGTGGGGGAGAAGAGGGCATCGCGCTGACCTGGATGGATGCCGTCACCAAGGACGGCCCGGTGACCCAACGGATGGGCTGCCCGGTAGAAATCAACGCGCTGTGGTACAATGCCTTGCGTTTCTACCACGAACTCTCAGAAGAAGAGGCAGCAAAGACATTGGCGGACAGGCTTGAGGAGTCCTTTGTCACCGAATTTTGGAGCGAAAAGAAAGGCTACCTGGCCGACGTGGTGCAAGGGGAGAAGAAGGATTGGTCCATCCGGCCAAATATGGTATTTGCCACATCGCTCCCCTACAGTCCGCTCAGCAACGAGCGAAAGGACCAGGTGTTGGAGGTGGTCAAAAATAACTTGTTTACCAATCGGGGCCTCCGAACACTCGCCCCTAGTGATCCCCGCTACAAAGGTTATTACCAGGGTGATCAGTACGAGCGAGACAATGCCTACCACCAGGGCACCGCCTGGCCCTGGTTATTGGGACATTTTGCCGAGGGCTACCTGAAGCTGCATGGAAAACAAGGCAAAAAATTGGTGGAGCAGATGATCAGTAGCTTTGATGGGGTGATGACCCAGTACGGAGTGGGCGCCATCGCGGAAATCTACGATGGGGATCCTCCTCACAGGCCGAAGGGGGCAATTTCTCAGGCGTGGAGCGTGGGGGAATTGCTACGGATGAAATATTTAGTCGACAATCTTTAAAAGGTTTTTTATGAAAGTTTTAATGTTTGGATGGGAATTTCCTCCCCATATTTCCGGAGGTTTAGGTACTGCCTGCTATGGGTTGGTAAAGGGAATGGCCCACCACAAACAAGACCTGATTTTCGTAGTTCCGAAGCTTTGGGGAGACGAGGACCCGCTGGCCGAATTTGTCAACGCCAGCGATGTGGAAATCGACTACCGGGAACGTCGTTTCAGGGACATTTGGAAAAACCTTACCTATCTGGAAGTAAGTTCTTTTTTGATTCCCTACCTGAGTCCGGAGGAATACCACAACCATACCGAACGGCTACTAAAGGATCAGGACGAGTTGGAATCCAGCGTACTTTCCAATAAATTTTCCTTTAGTGGTAAATACGGCAAAGACCTGATTCTGGAGGTTTCCCGTTATGCTTTGGTGGCCGCTCAAATCGCGAAAAACAAGAAATTTGATTTGATCCATGCGCACGACTGGCTTTCGTTTCCTGCCGGAATTGCCGCCAAAAAAATGAGCGGAAAGCCCCTCATCGCCCATGTACACGCGACCGAATTTGACCGGTCCGGGCAAACGGTGAATCAGCGGGTATACGATATCGAAAAAGCCGGCATGGAAGCCGCCGATAAAATCATCGCCGTCAGCCAACTTACCAAAAACACCATTGTATCGAAATACGGGATACCCGAAGAAAAGGTGACGGTGGTGCACAATGCCGTCCTGGATACCAGCATCATCAAATCGAAGGAAGAAAAGAAAGTACCAGAAAAAATCGTCACCTTTCTGGGACGCATCACCTTTCAGAAAGGCCCGGAGTATTTTGTCGAAGCGGCCCATAAAGTCATTCGAAAAGACGACAATGTTCGTTTTGTGATGGCTGGTTCCGGAGACTTGCTCAACAGAATGATTCAGCGAGTGGCCGAATTGCGTATCGCAACCAAGTTTCATTTTACCGGATTCCTCAAAGGAGACGATGTGGACAAAATGTTTGCGCTAAGCGATGTATACGTCATGCCTTCCGTATCCGAGCCGTTCGGAATTTCGCCATTGGAGGCCGTGCGCCACAATACTCCCGTAATTATTTCCAAACAATCCGGAGTGGCAGAAGTACTCCAAAACGCCGTCAAAGTGGATTTTTGGGACATTGACGCCATGGCAGATGCCATTTTTGCGCTGTTGCATTACAATGGCATTTCAAAAATGTTTCGGGAGCTGGGCAGGGAAGAACTAAAGCGGCTCAAATGGGAACATGTGGCCAAAAAGGTCATCGATATATATAAAGAAACCGTAAATCTATAGGATATGAGAACCATTTGTTTTTATTTTCAAGTACACCAGCCTTTTCGACTAAAGCCCTACCGATTTTTTGAAATTGGCGATGATCACGATTATTGGGACGATTACGCCAATAGAAACATCATGAACAAGGTAGCCAAAAAGTGCTACCTGCCGATGAATCAATTGCTGCTGGAACTCATTCGGAAGTTTGACGGAAGGTTTAAGGTATGTTTTTCCCTGTCGGGAACCATCCTTGACCAGATGGAGACCTATGCTCCGGAGGTGTTGCACAGTTTCCAGGAATTGGTAGCCACAGGTCACGTAGAGCTGCTAAACGAGACCTATGCGCATTCCCTATGTGCCTTGAAAAGTGAGTCGGAATTTAAAGACATGGTTCGGCTGCATCAGGAAAAAATTAAGCAGCATTTTAACGGGTATACCCCGAGGGTTTTTCGGAATACCGAGCTTATTTACTCCGACAGCATCGGAGAAATGGTCGCCGGTATGGGCTTTGACGCCATCCTTTCGGAGGGAGCCAAGCACATTCTGGGCTGGAAAAGCCCGAATTTTGTGTACCTGAATGCCAACGAACCCAAACTAAAGGTACTCTTAAAAAATTTCCGGTTGAGCGACGACATTGCCTTTCGTTTTGGGGAAAAGAAATGGTCCGACTATCCCCTCACCACCGATAAATTCATGGGTTGGCTCAACCAGGTACCCGCCGAGGACGAAGTGATCAATTTGTTTATGGATTACGAAACTTTTGGAGAGCACCAGTGGAAGGAGACGGGAATATTCGAATTCATGCGGCACTTACCGGATGCCGTTTTTAATCAAACCAATTTTACGTTTGCTACGCCCTCCGAAGTGATTGCTAACGCTTCCCCTGTCGGAAAAATTCACGTGCCCATCCCGATTTCCTGGGCGGACGAAGAACGGGATTTGACGGCCTGGCTGGGTAATGATCTGCAGGACGAAGCCTTTGACCGGCTCTTCGAACTGGAAGCAAAGGTAAAGAAATCCAACGATCCGGAAATTCACCGGGATTGGCGCTACCTGCAGACCAGCGACCACTTCTATTACATGTGTACGAAGTTTTTTTCCGACGGCGATATTCACGCATACTTTAGCCCCTATGAAAGCCCCTACGAAGCCTTTATTAATTACATGAACGTGCTTAGTGACTTTATTCTGCGACTCAAACAGGAAGAACGGGCAGCGGTCTCGGGCTAAGGCCTGACGCGCTTCCACCGAGCGTTTGCCGCTCGCCTTCCGCCAGTTGAAGCAACTTCTCCTTGCCAGGGGAAGGGTGGAGCGGTGTCTTGTCAACGAAAACTGTACCGCACCTGACTCCCTTTTTCAGGATCCAGTTCAATGGTGGCATGGACCGCGATTTCTTGTTGCAGTTCCTCTACATGGCTGATGATACCGACTATGCGGTTTTCGTGACGCAATGCTTTCAGCGTTTCAAACACTACCCGTAAGGATTGCCGGTCAAGCGCACCAAAGCCTTCGTCCAGGAAGAAAAAACTCTGGTCGGCCTGGTTCAGGGATTTGATTTTTTCTGCCAGTGCCAAAGCCAGACAGAGGGAGGCCTGGAAGGTTTGTCCCCCGGAAAGGGTTTTTAACAAACGTTTTTTGCCTCCATTGAGGTGGTCGGTAACCCAAAATGTACTTCGCATCGTCGATTTCCAGACTCAGGCTGTTTTTGGTCAGCTTGGAAAAACGAAGGTTGGCGGTATTGCAGAGTTCCTGCAGGTAAATACGACTCAGGTACTTGACAAATCCACTACCTTTGAATAGCTGGTCCAATTCTTTCAGGTAGGTAAGGCGGGTCTGCAGTTTATCCGCGCTCTGGCTGAGTTCAGCCTTGAGGGATAGTTTTTCCCGAATCTCGCTAAGGGACTGCGAGAGGAGTGTAAGCTGGTTTTTTAACCGATCCAGTGCATCTTTTGCCTCTGCATGCGTTGAGGAAAGGCGGTCGTAGGCTTCCTGCTGGAAGTCCACCACTTCCTCTATTTTCTCCAATTCGGCAATGCGCGAGGCCACCACCGAACAGTTTTGTTCGTATTCCCGGATCTGTTGATCCGTTTTTTCGGTATCCAGCTTGCTCGTGTAGAGTGCAGTTAGTTCTTCATTGTCTGAAAATCCGTATTCCTGTAGTAATTGCGCGTATTCTACTTTCAGGCTTTCCAGCTTTCGCTGGCAGGCTTCTTTTTTTTGTTCAAAATTATGGAGGTTAGCCAGGTTGGTGGCGGCTTTGCTTTGGGTATCGCGTAGTACTTTCTGTTTTCCATCCCATAGCTGGGCAGTCTCCAGTATGTCCTGCTGCACTTTTTCGATCGTTTCCTGAATGATACCGGAGGAGGTATTCAGGTAGGACCTAACAAAATCCCGGTCCGAGATTTCCTCTTCCTTTGCTTTCAGCCTGCTGCGAAGGCCAAATTGCCGTTGTTCCACTTCCCGGAATTGATTTTGATCTTCTTCAATTTCCTTTCCAAGCCGATCTTTTTGCTTTCGTAGCTCCCGTAGGTTTGTCAGGCGTGCGGCTTGTTGGCGCAGCCGTTCTTCGAGTTGCTCCCGTTGGACCTCCAGGCCTTCTGCTCCCTGGATCCCTTTAGCAGCCAGGTTTTGCAGCAGTTGGTCCAGGTGTGCCTGCACTTGCTCCAGTTCCTGCTGTGTACGCGCTACCTGTTCTCCCTGATGTTCCTGATTGGTTGTTAGTAGCAGGAGCTTTCTCGCCAGCACCCGTGTGTGCTCCAATTCTTCCAGGGAGTTCTGCAGCGATTCCTGAACGCGTGTCAGTGCTTGGTCGCCGGCAGGACTGGCCGACAGCGGGGAGGGGTGCTCTCGTGAGCCACACAACGGACAGGCTTCTCCTTCCTTCAAGGCATGGGCATGGGACTGCAGGGCTTTTTTTGCGATCAGCTCGTCTTTTTTCTGCTCCAGAACTTTTATGGCCTCTTTTTGGGCATCCATCCATTCGTCCATGCCGGCATGCGCAGCGGGCTGGAGGGCCTGGGTTGCGTCAATCTCCCGGGCAATCTCCTTTGCTTCTGTCTGTAGCGTTTCCAGCCGCGCCTGCAGGGATTTTTTTTGGGCCAGGAGGGTCCTCCATTCCTTGCTTTCCTGTTGAAGTGCTGCCAGCTCCTGATGCCCGTCAGCGATTTCGAGGGATTCGGCTTCCTGCTCCATTTTTTCCAGGGCTTCCTGCTCCGAAAGGAATTTTAGCTGCGAAGCTTCCAGCCGGGGTTTCAGGGAGTTGAGGGTTTCCCGAAGCGTGCGGAGTTGCTGGTTCAGGCCCTGAATTTCCAATACTTTCTGCAGGTCCCGGATTTTTGCCTCGCGTTGTGGGCGTTGGTTAACTTTGTTTTTGAGTTCCGTTTCCTGTTGTTGCAAGGTTTCGATCTCCGTTTTGTACCGTTCCTTGAACCGGGTGCAGTTGATGGTTCCGACAGTGGCCTCTTCCAGGGCGAGTGCTTCTTCGGATATTTTTTCCCATACGGGGAACAGATAGGTTTTAGCCCGTAAAAAATTCGTAAGTTCCTGTTTCTTTTTTTCGATTTCCGGACGTTTTTCTTCGAGTACTTCCCAGGTTTTTCGTGATTGGGTAAGTTCCCGATGTTTTTCCCGGTACCGGTCCATTTCCTGCAGGTGTCGGGCCGATTTATCAAAGGCGTTTTCCTTTTCTCTGACCAGCTGCTCCAGTGTTTTGGCTTCTTTTTCTGCTTCTACCAGTTTTTCCGGAGAGAAGGTTTCCAAGGCTTCCAAACGGGTTTCGAGTTTGATCATTTCCTCTTTGGACTTTTTGAACAGCATGCCCGTTTTCGCGGAAAGATCAAATCGTTCCAGGCCGAACAACTCCTTCATCATGGAGGCCCGGGGTCCGGGGGTCAGGTCGATAAATTCTCGGAATTTTCCCTGGGGAATGATCACCGTTTGTTTAAAGTGCTCTTTTTTCATGCCGAGGATGGCTTCTGCCTTTTCCTGGATGGGAACCCATTCGCCTTCATCGTAGCGGTAGAAGTGGTGTTCGGCCGTACGTATTTCGTCAAAATTTTTGGGGTTACGTTTGACGCGATACCGAGCGAGGAAGCGGTTTTGGTTGTTTTTCCCTGCCCGAAACTCAAAACCGATCAGCAGGGACTCGCTCTGAAGATTGATCATGCTGTTTTTTTCGCCTTTATCGGAGAGCCGCTCCGTACTGCCGTACAAGGCAAGGAGAATGGCTTCCAATAGGGAAGATTTTCCGCTGCCTACCGCCCCGAATATGCCAAAGAGCCCGGCAGCTGTCAGGGAGGAAAAGTCAATCGTTTGGGGTTCTTTGTAGGAATAGAGCCCCTGCAGGGTAAGTTTTTCGGGGATCATGAGGCGTCAGGTTGGGAGATCACTTCGTTGAAAATGCCCAGTAACTCTTCGTTGGGAGGCTGTCCTTTTTCACTCTGGTAGTACATCCGGAAAAGGCTGTCCATGTCCCGTTCCAGGTCCTGTACCTGCAGTTGCTGTGTGCCGGACCGTTCCTTGGACTGGATCAGGGGGATGAGGTTGATGATGCCGTCGTGGGCATTCATCAGACTACGCCGCGTTGCTGCGTCAATGGAGTGCGTGGTTTGGAAGGTAAGCTCCACAAAACAATCCGGATGGGTTTCCAGCCATTCCAGGGCAGGGGGGAGGGCATCAAAGGTTTTTCTTTCCAATGTACGGCCCTGATAGAGGGGTAAGGGTTGGTAGTGAACGGGTTTACCGGGGACCGCTTCCACGAGCACCACCTGTTTGCTCTGCCCCGCTTCACTGAAGGAATAGGCCAGTGGAGAGCCTACATAGACTGCCGGGACGGGCTCGTTGCTGCAGGCATGGTAGCGGTGCAGGTGGCCCAGGGCTGCGTATTGTATCTGGGCAGGAAGTTGGGAGGTATACAGCGCTTGCGCACCACCCACGTGGAGAATGGGGCGTTCACTTTCGGGTTCCGGCTCGGGTTTTTCTCCCTCTTTGACAAAAAAGAAGTGTCCCAGAAAAAGGTTGACCCCCTGCTCGTCACAGTACCGATCGGCGATATCCTGCCACCTGTCCGCCAGTACTTTTCGCAGTTCTGCTTCCCGGTCGGCTTCGCCCAAATACGTACGCAGGAGCAATTCGTTGGCGTAAGGGGCCAGAATGATCCGGACGGGAAAATCGTAGCGAGGCAATTTGAGGGAGACAAAGCCATTGTCCGAGAACAGTACTTCCGAGCCGTTCTCCAGTTTTCCCGTAGGAATTACCGAATCGTACCGGCTGTAAAAGAAGATTCCCAGTTCTCTGGCCAGTGGGTCGGGGGCCTCAATAAACTGCGTGCTGTCGTGGTTTCCGGAAATGACCACGATGGGACGATCGCCGTTTTTGGAAAGTTTCCGAAGGGTTTTGTAAAGAAGTTCTACCGCTTCGTGACTGGGGTTAAACGTATCGAAGACATCTCCTGCGAGCAGCACCAGGTCTACTTCGTGCCGATCTGCCAGGTCGGTGATTTCTTCCAGCACCAATTTCTGCTCTTCCAGGCGGGACACGTCCTGAAGTCTTTTTCCCAAATGCCAATCTGCCGTGTGTAAGAGTTTCATGGGCGGTATACCAAATGCTAAAAGTTTAATTGATGCTTAAATTTACTTCAAACTCCGAGCAGGGCAAAGGCTATTTGCCAAAATTTACAGCCAGCGGTTCAGGTTTATTTAGCAAAAATCCATTTATTTGATTGGAATTTGACGGGTGTCGAGATTGTTTTACCTGGAATGAATGCGATGGATGGTGCAATGAAAGTGTTGGTGGTGGCCTTGTTGGCTGCCTTTGGGCCGCTTGTGGAGTCGAGGGCTCAGTCTCCCTTTACCGCTCCCGACTCCCTGTTACTAATCCAGGAAGGGATAGCCAGTTTTTACGCCGAGAGGTTTCACCAGCGAATGACAGCAAACGGTGAGATTTTTGATATGTGGCAATTCACTGCCGCCCACAAGCACCTGCCTTTTGGTACCCTGGTGAAAGTGACGAACACAAAGAATGGCTATCAGGCCATCGTTCGGATCAACGATCGCCTTCCCAAGTCATCCACGCGCATCATTGATTTGTCCAAGGGCGTGGCCACCCACCTGGACATGATAAACGACGGGATCGTGCCGGTGCGTTTGGAATTGCTCAGTCACCAGGCAATCGACTGGGTGCGGGAGCAGTACCGGGAGGTGCCAAAAGATATTCGGTTACGAAGCTATTTTTTTGATGTTGCGTACAAGAAAGATAGGGAATCGATCAAAAAACCAATCAGACAATTTCCGTAACCTGGGCAGTAGGCGACCGTATTTGGTGACGCATCCTTTTCGTCCGGAAGGCCGGCAGCGATCCGTACAGATTGGATGGGTGCATGGTCGTTACAGATTATTGTTTTACTTTTGTTGACTCCAATTCCTGCGTATTACCGTCTATTATGAGCAAAGTAAGAGCCAAAAAGCACCTCGGACAACACTTCCTCTGCGATCTGCAGGTGGCCGAACGAATCGCGTGCTCGCTTACCGGATTTGGAGATACCCGTAACGTGTTGGAAATAGGTCCCGGCATGGGGGTTTTGACGGATTATTTGCTCGAAAAGCCCTGGGAATTGACCCTGATCGAGATCGATTCCGAATCGGTCAGCTACCTGCGGGAAAAATATGCGGGGCGGGCGCTTACCATTTTGGAGGGGGATTATCTGGCTGGCAAGTACCGGGAATTGTACAAGGCACCTTACGCCATCATTGGAAATTTCCCCTACAATATTTCCAGTCAAATTTTTTTTAAGGTGCTCGAAGAGCGGGATCGGGTGATGGAAGTAGTAGGCATGCTGCAAAAAGAGGTAGCCGAACGAATTACTTCCCCAAAGGGCAATAAAACCTACGGGATTTTGAGTGTATTGCTGCAGGCATTTTATGTGGCAGAGTATTTGTTCACGGTACCTCCGGATGTCTTTGATCCACCACCCAAGGTAAACAGTGCCGTCATTCGTCTGAAAAGGAATTCGGTACAGGAGCTTCCCTGTAACGAAAAGTTGTTTTTCAGGTTGGTGAAACAGGCATTTCACACCCGCAGAAAAACCCTGCGAAACGCGCTGAAGCCCATGGGCCTCTCCGAAGCATTCAAATCCATGGAACTATTGGATTTGCGGGCAGAACAATTGGGTGTGGACGATTTTGTTTATTTAACTCAAAAACTGGAATCATCTTGGAAGCAATAAAGTCATTTGAACTCTCCAAGGAATACTTGGAAATGCTTCGGGAAAGTATCGAAGAAGCACACATCCCGTTTATTCAGGAGTCCATGCAGGAAGCCAATAAGGCGGACATTGCCTCCTTGCTGGACGAGTTGGACATGGAGGAGGCGCTCTTTGTGTTGCGGGCATTGGATCCGGATTTTTCGGCGGATATCCTGATCGAACTGGACGAAGATTCCCAATACAAGGTGATTACCGCCATGCCGCCGGAAGAGCTGGCTACCCTGATTGATCACATGGATTCAGACGATGCGGTGGACGTGCTGAATCAATTGGTGGTAAACGACCGGGAAGCCGTCATTAGCCACCTGGAGCAGAAGGAAAAGTCACTGTATATCATTGAGCTGCTGCGCTACGACGAGGACAGCGCCGGTGGATTGATGGCCAAGGAAATCATTAAAGCCAACCTCAACTGGACGGTAGTACAGACCATCGAAGAAATTCGCAGGCAGGCAGAAAACGTGGAAAAGATTTTTTCGATTTACGTGGTGGATAACAAGGAAAAGCTGCTCGGAAGAGTGGCCTTAAAAAAGCTGATCCTGGCGGCATCCGATACCCGGGTCGCGGACCTCTACGAAGACAATATCATCTCCGTTCCCACGTACATGGAAGGGGAAGAGGTAGCAGAGATCATGCGAAAATACGACTTGGAAGCGGTGCCGGTAGTGAATGTGAAAAACAAACTGGTGGGACGGATTACCGTAGACGACATTCTTGACCTCATTCGGGAGCAGGCAGATGAGGACATTCAGGCCATGACGGGGTTTTCGGACGACGTGGAGGAGTCCGACTCTGTGTACCGCCTTTCCCGGGCTCGGTTGCCCTGGCTGTTTATCGGAATGGTAGGAGGACTTATCGGGGCGGGATTCATTGGTTTTTTTGAAGAGGGCCTGAGTGCCGTTACGGCTCTTGCTTTTTTTATTCCACTGATTACCGCTACCGGGGGAAACGTGGGGATTCAGTCCTCTACGTTGGTGGTGCAGAGTCTGGCGAACAAGTCGGTTTTTGAGGACAGCCTGACCAAACGTTTTTTCAAGGTATTGCTGGTTGCGGTATTCAATGGATTGGTATTGGCAGGCTTTGTTTTGCTTACCGTGGTTTTTCTTTACGGACAGGAGACCAAATTTGGGCTCGTGGTAGCCATTGCCTTGTTTAGTGTGGTCCTGCTCGCTTCGTTTATGGGCACGCTCACGCCCATCGTGCTGGATAAATTGGGCATCAATCCGGCCATGGCCTCGGGTCCGTTTATTACCACCGCCAACGATTTGCTGGGCCTTGGCGTATATTTTGCAGTGGCGACCTTACTATTGAACCTATAATTGACACATGAGAATATTGATCATCGACCAAATGCACGAGTGCATTGTGCCTTTGCTAGAGGAGAAAGGGCATCGGGTAGATTACCGGCCGGAGATAGACCGGGAAGAGATCCTGGCTGTTTTAGCCCGCTACGAAGGACTGATCATTCGGTCCAAAACCCCCATTGACGCGGAATTATTGCGTACAGCACCCCAACTCCGATTTGTGGCAAGGGCAGGCGCTGGGCTTGATAACATCGATCTGGCCTACCTGGAAGCAAATGGGATTGCCCTTCACCACGCAGCAGAGGGTAACCGTGACGCGGTGGCCGAACATGCCCTGGGTATGCTGCTGGCCTTGTTCAATCACTACCAGCAATCCGATCAACAGGTGCGAAGGGGCATTTGGGACCGGGAGGGCAATCGGGGGGAGGAATTGTGTGGCAAGACCGTGGGCATCTTTGGATACGGCAATATGGGCTCGGCATTCGCGCAACGCCTTCGGGGCTTTGGGGTAGAAATCCTCGCTTATGACAAGTACAAAACCGGTTTTGGCGATTCCTGGGTTTCGGAATGCAGCTTCGAAACCCTCCAGGAGAAAGCCGATGTCTTGAGCATCCACGTGCCGCTTACGCCCGATACCCGGTATTTTTTCAGCCAGGAAGTGCTGGCAGGTTTTCGCAAACCCTTCTATTTGATCAATACGGCCCGTGGAGAAGTAATTCGGTTGGACACCCTGAACGAGGCCCTGGCGAACGGTCAATTGAGAGGAGCCGTCCTGGACGTATTGGAGAAGGAAAAGCTCGAGGCCTTGACCGCGAGCGAGCGGCTTTCTTTTAATGCCCTCACCCAGCGAACCAATGTTCTTTTTTCGCCCCATGTAGCGGGCTGGACCCGGGAGTCTTACCGTAAAATCAACCAGGTCCTGGTCGCCAAGATTGCCGGGCAATGGGAGGGCTGACCCCCCAATAATTAGCCCTTGAAATTGTAAAATAAGAATTCTTATTTTATCTTTGTTGATACGAAATACAGGAAGCATATGGAAACGGTCTCAAGATTGAGACCGTTATTTTATTTATTATCAGGCCATTAATTAGTTGCTATGGGAAACATACAATATTACACGGAAGAAGGATTGAAGAAGCTCAAGGACGAACTTCATCAATTGAAAACGAAAGGCAGATCGGACATTGCCAGACAGATTGCCGAGGCTCGGGACAAAGGAGACTTGAGTGAAAATGCGGAATACGACGCCGCCAAAGATGCTCAGGGTCATTTGGAATTAAAAATCGCCAAACTGGAAAATGTGCTGGGCAATGCACGGGTTTTGGACAACTCCAAATTGGACACCTCCAAAGTGGGTATCCTGTGTACCGTAAAAATCAAGAACGTAAAAAACGGCATGACCGTGACGTACACCTTGGTTTCGGAAGAAGAAGCCGATCTGAAAGCCAATAAAATCTCACTGGCCTCTCCTTTTGGAAAAGGGCTGATGGGCAAAAAGGTGGGGGAAGTCGCAGAGATACAGGCGCCCGCCGGCAAGCTCGAATTTGAGATTCTGGACATCAGTTATTAACTTTCATCCCGATTGCGTAGCATCGGGATTTTTTGTTTCAAGTCAACGAATTAATTGCCTGCAACATGCCTTCCGTATTTACCAAAATAATCCATCGGGAAATCCCCGGTCACATCGTCGCCGAAGACGATCAGCACATTGCCTTTCTGGACATCATGCCGCTGGTCAAAGGACACGTATTGGTCGTGCCAAAAAAAGAAGTGGATTACCTGTACGACCTGGACGATGCCTTGTATACCAGTCTCCACCTGTTTGCAAAAAAAGTAGCCAAAGCCCAGGAACGTGTGATCTCCTGTACCCGCATCGGCGTGGCCGTAATCGGCCTGGAAGTCCCCCACGTGCACATCCACCTGGTGCCCTTGCACTCCATGGATGATATCAATTTCAGCCGCCCCAAGCTGAAACTTTCCACGGAGGAATTGGCCGATATTGCCGAAAAGATAAAAGCAGCAGTTGATAACGCTTGACGACAAAGGCATTTATTGCCCACGGGCCGACTTGTACATCGACCCCTGGAAACCCGTGCGAAATGCGGTAGTTACCCATGCCCATGCGGATCATGCGCGCTGGGGAATGTCCCGATACCTGGCCCACGATCAGTCCCGGGAGGTATTGAAACTCCGCCTGGGAAGCCAGATCGAACTGGACACCCTGCCCTATGGAAAAGCACAATCGATCAACGGTGTCCGGATTTCTCTGCATCCCGCGGGCCACATACCCGGATCAGCTCAGGTACGGCTGGAGTACCGGGGAGAAGTCACGGTGATCAGCGGCGATTACAAGACAGAAGCCGATGGCTTAAGCACGGCATTCGAGCCGGTTCCCTGCCATACCTTTGTTTCGGAATGCACCTTTGGCCTGCCGGTGTACCGATGGGAACCTCAGGAAACTATTTTCCGTGCGCTCAACAGGTGGTGGGCGACTAATTCCAAAGAAAACCGTTGTTCCGTAGTTTTTGCCTATTCCCTGGGTAAAGCCCAACGGGTGCTTCAGCACCTGGACACCGGTATAGGTCCTGTATTTGTTCACGGAGCGATCTGGAACACCAACCAGGCACTTGCAGCAGATGGCTTTGTCCTTCCGCCTGCAGAAAAATTTACCACAACGGTACCCAAGACGGTTCGCGGGCAGGCCTTGGTGCTGGCCCCACCCTCGGCAGCCGGCAGTCCCTGGATGAAGCAGTTTGCTCCGTACCGTACGGCCATTTGTTCGGGTTGGATGAACATACGCGGAGCGCGCCGACGGCGGGCGGTGGATGCGGGCTTCGTGCTTTCCGACCATGCCGATTGGCCCGGATTGAATCAGGCCATCGAAGCCACCGGTGCAGAAAGGGTTTTGATGACCCACGGATTCAACGATGTATTCGCTCGTTACTTGCAGGAAAAAGGATTGGATGCCAGTGCCTTGCAAACACTTTTCACAGGGGAATCCCCGGATGCCGAAGATACCTAAGGCTCCGGAACCGCTCAGTAACGGACGAAAATCCCTCGTTTTGTTTCGGGATTTGGCAGGGGCTGATTACCTTTGCGCATGGCAGAACAGATTTTAATCCTAGATTTTGGTTCACAGTACACACAGCTTATCGCCAGGCGAGTCAGGGAGTTGGACGTGTATTGCGAGATTCACCCCTACAACAATGTCCCCCCACTCAGTTCCGATATCAAGGGTGTCATCCTGTCCGGTAGCCCCTGTTCTGTCCGCGACCAGGGTTCTCCGGATCTGGATTTGACGATTTTCAGAGGCAATATTCCGGTATTGGGGGTGTGCTACGGAGCACAACTAATGGCTCAAAAATACGGTGGAAACGTGACCCCCTCTGAAATACGTGAGTACGGGCGCGCAAACCTGTCGCACCTGGATACCCATGCGGCACTATTCAAGGAAATGACTCACGGCTCACAGGTTTGGATGTCTCACGGAGATACCATTAAAGAATTGCCGGAAGGCTTTGATATCATTGCCAGTACGCCTTCGGTGAGGATTGCGGCCTACAAGGTGCAGGGCGAAGAAACCTACGGCATCCAGTTCCACCCGGAGGTGACCCATTCGACGGAAGGGAAAAATCTATTAAGAAATTTTGTGGTGCAGATTTGCGGCTGCTCACAGGATTGGACCTCCGATGTTTTTATCGATATCACCGTAGCGGAGCTGAAAGAAACCATAGGTTCCGATCGGGTGGTGATGGGTCTTTCGGGAGGCGTGGATTCCTCCGTAGCCGCCACCCTGATCCACCGGGCCATTGGCGATCAACTCACCTGTGTATTTGTGGATAACGGACTCTTGCGAAAAAATGAATTTGAGGAAGTGCTGGATTCCTACAAGGACATGGGACTGAACGTCATTGGAGTCAATGCCCGAAAGCAATTTTATGAAGCCCTTCGGGGCATTTCCGATCCCGAAGGAAAGCGCAAGGCCATCGGTCGGACGTTCATTGAGATTTTTGACGAAGAGGCCCACAAAATCCAGGAAGTGAAGTGGTTGGGACAGGGCACGATTTACCCCGATGTGATCGAGTCCGTCTCCGTCAACGGCCCCTCGGCAACCATCAAGTCCCACCACAACGTGGGCGGATTGCCGGATTTTATGAAACTAAAAGTGGTAGAACCCCTCAAAACGCTGTTTAAGGATGGGGTTCGGGAAGTGGGAAGAGCATTGGATATTCCCGATGCGATCATTGGCCGGCACCCCTTTCCTGGTCCAGGTCTCGGGATCCGGATCCTGGGTGACGTTACGCCGGAAAAGGTGCAAACGCTGCAGGAAGTCGATCACATTTTCATTCAGGGACTCAAAGATGCAGGCTTGTACGATCAGGTTTGGCAGGCCGGGGCAATTTTACTCCCCATACAGTCCGTGGGCGTCATGGGTGACGAACGTACCTACGAGCGGGTGATCGCTCTTCGGGCGGTATCCTCCATCGATGGCATGACGGCGGACTGGATTCATCTCCCGTATGATTTTCTTGGCAAAGTATCCAACGACATCATCAATAAAGTAAAAGGGGTCAACCGGGTGGTGTACGATATCAGTTCCAAGCCACCGGCAACCATTGAATGGGAATAAGTGGCCCGAACGATCGTCAAAGGAAGATATCCGGTTTTTTTAGGGAAAATTGCCTCAAAAACTGTTAAATTCGAGTCCGTGTGATTAAAATGGTTTTTTTGCAAAATCAGGTATGAAGTTTGACCCTCCTGTAAGTAAACAATCCCCATCTATGAGAGTATCCTTGTTAGTTGCCTGTCTCCTCTTTCCGTTGGTCGGCCTGATCGCTCAGGAAGATACCACCAATTACCAGCGGGCCAAACGACTCATCGCTCAGGGAACCCATGAAGAAGCCATGGAGCTTCTCCGGCCTTACCTGGACGAGGAACGTTACAGCAAACTTTCCGGATATGCCAGGTATCATTTTGCCCGGGCAGCCTATGGGAACCGGCAGTACGAATTGGCTAGAAACGTGTTGAACCAGCTACTCGAACCCGGTGCATGGGAGCCCGCAGACGAGGCCCGTTACCTGCTGGCACTGACCCACTTTCAGTTGTCTGCCCCTTCTGAGGCCTTAGGGCTCGTGGATGCCATTCGCGACGAAGCCCTGCGACGGGAAGCCTACGAGGCCAGCTATGAGTTTCTAAAGGTGAGTGCTACGAGTTTACTCCTGCTGCAATACGAGGCGTACCCCGAAAACCTTGGTTTGGTGATGGCGCTCAAGGAAAAATTGGAATCCCAGGGTTCCCTTTCCAGCGGCGATCAGCGGATTTACCAGCAGATCAGAAATTCCGCTTACACCGGGATGGGGGAAGGAGACAAAATAGCTACGGACAATGTATTGGATGTGGCGGTGGTATTGCCCTTTAATTATGACGGGGGGTCCGGAGTCAGTTCCCTTCAGAAAAATAATTTCGTTTTCCAATTGTATCAGGGGATTCGGCTGGCCCTTGAAAAGGCAAGGGCCGAGGGAGTAGCCATAAATTTCCGAACCTTCGATACCGAACGCAGTACTGAAAAAGTAAGCCAAATCCTGAGAGATCCCTTTCTCAAGAAAGCCGATGTGATCCTGGGACCCCTTTACCCGGATGAAACAGCCGAAGTGGCGTCTTTCGCTCAAATTTACGAAATTCCACAAATCAATCCCCTTTCGAACATCGACGATAACATCCGGGAATTCGGGTATTCTTACCTGTTTCGGCCGTCTGTGCAGGCGCTCAGCCAAAGGGTGATTGATTATTGTCGCAGGTTTGAGGGTAACCGCATCGCCCTCGCCTATTCGGGCGTCAGCCGGGACGAGCAATTGGCAGGAATTTTCACGGAGATGGCCAGAAGGAGCGGCCTGGAGGTGGTGAAAAGCCAAAAGCTGAGTACCCGGGAGACCCGAGGTTTTTTCGAGAGCCTGGGCCTGGGAAACGAAGAGGAAACCTCTGTGGACGTTATGGTGATTTTTTCTGATGACCCGAATATTGCTTCACCCACATTTGCCTTGGTGGAATCCCTGGAATCCGGCATACCCGTGGTGGTCATGGAAAGTTGGTTGTATTTCAATTTCGCCAACTACGAAATGATGGAGTCCCAGAATTTTCATTTTGTGGGAAACAATACCGTGGATTTCAATGACGAAAAGCTTACGGAGTTCCGGGAAGCATTCCTGGAAGAATTTAAAGAATATCCCTCCTCCTTTGTGTACCTGGGCTACGAGTTGGCCGCTCTGGTTGCACAGGTGGTCAACGCCGACCAAGGATTTGATTTCCGGAAAAACCTTGACCGGAGGGGCTTTCAGGAGGGCAATTTGACATTTGGGTTTGATTTCTCAAATGTGCGGTACAACGATTACATACCCATGCTGCGGCTGGAAGAGGGGGTATTGACCATTGAAGAAGAATAAAAGCCGATGAGTACAGAAAAAAGCAAACGCCTTTTCGAACAAGCAAAACAATCCATTCCAGGCGGGGTAAATTCCCCTGTCAGGGCCTTCAAGGCAGTGGGAGGCAATCCCTTGTTTATCGCCAGAGCCGAGGGCCCCTATATTTTTGACGAGGACGGAAACCGATACATAGAATTAATCAACAGCTGGGGCCCCATGGTCCTCGGACACAACCACCCCGAAGTAAAAGAGGCGGTGATCAAAGCCATGGAAGGAGGGACCTCCTTTGGTGCGCCCACCGCCCGCGAGGTAGAAATTGCCGAGTTGATTGCAAGCATGGTACCCTCGGTCGAGAAGGTCCGCATGGTCAATAGCGGTACCGAGGCGACCATGTCAGCCATCCGACTGGCCCGCGGCTATACCGGTAAAGAGAAATTTATCAAGTTCGAGGGCAACTACCACGGACATGGAGACAGTTTTTTGATTTCCGCTGGCTCGGGAGCCATTACGATGGGGAATCCCGATTCTCCCGGAGTGACCAAAGGAACTGCCCGGGACACCTTGTTGGCACCCTACAACGACCTGGAGAAGGTAAAACTGCTGGTAGAGGCCAACAAAGATGAAATTGCCGCCATGATTCTGGAGCCCGTAGCCGGCAATATGGGATGCGTCTTACCCGAACCTGGATTTCTGGAAGGGTTGAGAAAAATATGTGACGAAGAGGGCATCGTGTTGATTTTCGACGAAGTGATGACTGGCTTTCGGCTGGCACCAGGGGGCGCACAAGAACTGTTGGGAGTCATTCCGGACATGACCACGTTGGGAAAAATCATCGGAGGAGGCATGCCTGTCGGAGCCTATGGGGGGCGCAAGGAAATCATGGATTTTGTTTCTCCGCAGGGACCGGTGTACCAGGCTGGGACCCTTTCGGGAAATCCCATCGCCATGGCTGCCGGAATGGCCATGCTACAGCATCTCAAGCACCATCCTGCCGTTTATACCCGGCTGAAGACCATCGGCGAAACCCTGGTGAACGGCATTCATGCCAGTTTGGATCGCCTGGGGCTTCCCTATACCACCAATGCCATCGGAAGCATGTACAGCCTGTTTTTTACCGAACGCAAGGTAAAGGACTTTGGAGATGCGCAGACCTGTGATACGACCTTATTTGGACGGTATTTTAACGCCATGTTGAAACAAGGTATCTACCTGGCGCCTTCCCAGTACGAAAGCCTGTTTTTATCCACTGCCCTGGAGCAAGAGCACCTGGATCAACTACTGGATGCCAATGAAACCGCTTTGAGGAGCCTGTAGGAGAAAAGTCTTTCGATTTAAATCAACGGTTGCAGATGGAAAATAAGGCTACGGAGGCCACAGCAGACATTTATTTTCCCTTGAACTGGACTGAACAGTAACCCGAACATCCTATGACTAAAAAACGAATTTTCTTTACCGGAGGATCCGGAAAAGCGGGCAAACACGTAGTCCCCTACCTACTTGATCAGGGGTATCGGGTGATGAACGTGGACCTCAAACCCTTGGATCACCCCGGGGTGGATAACCTGATCGCCGACATCACCGATTCCGGACAAATGTTCAATGCCATGAGTTCCTATGCCGGCCTGGATGAGTTGGAGCCGGGAAATGGGGTGCCGAAATTTGATGCAGTCGTACACTTTGCGGCAGTGCCCCGGATCCTGATCAATCCGGATAATGAAACCTTTCGGGTCAACACCATGGGCACCTATCATGTCATCGAAGCGGCCGTGAAGCTGGGCATTCGAAAGATCATTATTGCTTCCTCTGAGACCACCTATGGGGTTTGTTTTTCCGATGGTCCTACCGATCCCCATTCCCTGCCCCTTGAAGAAGATTACGATGTGGACCCCATGGATAGTTACGGGCTATCCAAGGTGGTGAATGAGAAAACGGCCCGGGCTTTCCAGCGAAGGTCGGGTGCGGATATCTACGCCTTACGGATAGGAAACGTGATCGAGCCCCACGAGTACCAGGAGCTGTTTCCGTACTATTTCAAGCATCCCGAGGTGCGGCGTCGAAATGCCTTTTGCTACATTGATGCCCGTGACCTGGGACAGATAGTGGATTTATGTGTGCAAAAAGATGGGCTGGGCTACCAGGTATTTAACGCGGGTAACGACCACAATGGGGCAATCATTCCCAGCAAGGAATTGGCCGAACGTTTCTTTCCGGGGGTGCCGGTTACAAGAGACCTGGACGAACACGAAGCCTTGTTCTCGAACCGAAAAATTCGCGAAGTTTTGGGGTTCAAAGAACAACACAATTGGCGGAAATACGTGAGAGTAGAGTAGTAGGTGGCGGCTGGTCCCGCTATCCTCAGCCATGTAAATTAATTGAAACCACGGGCCAATTCCAACAAACCGTACGTTTGTCGAATGGGCCTGCCAACGAAAACTACCATTCCTTATGAAAAGAATCAGAAACGCTGTATTTGGCCTGGCACTCCTCTTCGGATTGGGCTCCTGCGGAGTCAATCAGGCCTGGATACTCAATCAGAATCAAAACAACACCCAGGTAAACCTTGGAAGTAATAATTTTCAGGTGTTAGGCCAGGTAAAGGGTGCGGCCGAGGTGGATTATATCCTTATTTTTGGAGGAAAGAACCGCAGGAGTTTGTTCAACGAAGCGTATTCGGCCATGATCGAAGAGGCTGACCTGACTTCCGGTTCGCGCACACTTACCAACATCCTTACCGAAGAACACATCGGCGGAATTCCACCGTTTTATTATAAACGAACCATTACCGTAAGCGGTACCGTGGTGGAATTTACCCGGTGACCGAGCCGACATCCTACCAAAGAAGAATAAACAAGCGCAAGGGCAGCCGGTAACCCCTGCGCTTTTTTATTCCCGGTCCCGGAATTTTTTCGGTATTTTTTTCTATCTTGATTTTGAAAGTACCGAAGGCTGCCTGCTCTGGCAGGAGAGCCGTAGGTACAGGCAACCAAAACACCTGTTTTTCGGTCGTTTGCGATGCGACCCCTTGGCCTATGGCAGCAGCCCCGAACTCATACGAAAGCTTCGCGCATACCTGGATTCCTTTTTTTCAGGAACTGGTTTGGCCGATCACCCTGCTGCTTGTTTTGTTCCTTTTTAGAAAATACATTCCCCGGTTGTTGGACCGAACTACCAAAGTTGGCATTTTGGGCGTCGAGTTGGCCTTTGAAACGGCAAAAGAGTTCTCCTCTACCTGGACCAATGATTACGTCGGAGACATTCGAACCGGAGTAAAATCCGACGACTTTTCCAGCGGTGTGATGGATTTGATGGAGCAATTCAGTAAAGAAGGCAGCTACGACTATGCGAGCATTGACCTCTACGGAGGGAAGGCCTGGCTTACGTCGCGCCTGTACATTTTCTCCACGATTTTGTCAAAAGCAAGGGGGATTCACTACTGGGTATTCGTCGATTCCCACGACTCGATACACAAAAAATTTATTGGCTACATCGACTCCAGAAGTCTGAGATTGCAGTTGTCGGATCGGTTTCCGGAACTGTCCCGGGCCTATACGGAGGCCTTATTGGAGGTTTGCCCGGAAGGAGATACCTGTTTAAAGCAGGCGGATTCCTGGAAGATTACCCAACTGGTGCAGCATTTTTTAAAAGGCATTCAGAAAGAATATGCCCAACAAGCAGGGCCTGGCGTGGACCCGCATGCAGCACAGGAAACAGAAAAAGGATGGGTGCTCCTGAAAGACCAGACGACGCTGGAAAAGGCCCGATTTCTGGATATCAACGAACTGAGAGAGATCTGCGGAGAGTGGATACGGACGGATGCCCTTCGAAGTGTGGAAACTGCCTCAAAGGAATACCTGGCAGAAAAAATACTCCTTAGTAACGAGCAACTCATTCCCCAGCTTGACTCCGAAAATCGGGTGTTGGGAATGGTGGACATGGTCCAGAGTAAACAAGCGTTGCTAAAAAAGGGAGCGCTGGGCTGGCAGCGGTCGATCAGCCAGTAGGATTAGGGATTCTGTATCCTCGGCTCAAGCCTGCCGAAACATCCGGTTTCAAGCCAGCAGGGAATACCTCGGAACGACGGAATCAACGGGTTTGGGATGCATCATTTGTTTGGGCAGTCAATCGGGAAAATCGGGCGGTTTTGGTGGGAAAGGATGGAGAAGAGAAAGGAAAATTATTGTCTCCGGGCGATTTGCTACGCAGATAGGAGTCAAATGCAGTCCCGGGCAGGAACAGTCAAACCGATGAAAAGAAGCTTATTTATACTCCTACTCCTTGTGTTTTTAAGCAACTGCTCGGCGGACGAACAGAAGCTTGGCCAGGCCAGGGACTTTGCCATGGGGTTTACTTCCTGGAGTTTTGGTCCCCGGGAACAAGACGTAGATGACACGTATTCGTTTATTGCAGAGAACGCAGATATTTATGCCGAACACCTGGATACCGCGATTCCCTGGACTGCCTGGATAAACGAGCAGCCGCTGCCGGTGGCATTTACAAACGAAATTTCGGGACGGGTAGCCAGGAAAATTACCGGAAAGCAACTGTTACTTTCCGTCAGCTTATTGAATACGAACAGAGCAGAACTTGCCGCTGATTATAGCGGCGAGCCGCCCAATTACAGCAGCCTGGATGATGCTGCAATCAGAGAGGCCTATTACAAACACATCCGCTACTTGGTAGGCGAGTTTCATCCAGATTACTTGGTTATAGCCATCGAAGTCAATGAACTGAAGCTACGGTCCCCGGAAAAATGGGAAGCCTACAAAAACCTGATCACGGATGTACGATCCAGAATCAGGCAATCGCATCCTGACCTGAAGATATCGGAATCCGTTTCCCTGCACAACCTTTACGAAGCGAACGTTTCTGATCCTCAAACCCACGTGGAGGACATCATGACCCATGTAAACAAAAATGACTTTGTGGCGGTCAGCTTTTACCCATTCTTGAAAAATCTTCGCGCAAAGAACGACTTTCAGCGGGCCCTGGGATTTTTACACAAGCAGGCGATTCGCCCCATAGCGCTGGTGGAAACCGCGCACCTGGCAGAAAACCTGACCATTCCAGCCCTTGAGGTATCCATCGAGGGAAACGAAAACGAGCAAGGTATTTACCTGGAAACAATCCTTGAAAACGCCAGAACCCACGGCTACGAATTCATTATCTGGTGGGCGCATCGTGATTTTGATGCACTGTGGGAAACCTTTCCCGACGAGGTCAGGGATATCGGACAGCTCTGGAGAGACACGGGTCTTATTGATGAAACTGGAGAGGAACGAAGGGCCTTTTCTGTGTGGAAAAATAACTTTCTTAACTAGCGTTGGGCATGCAATACATCGAGTCGGTTTTCGACCTTCGTATCGGCATCGGTGACGCATTCCTGGATGGCTCACGTTCTGAATAAAAACGGAGAAGAAGCGGGTCTGCTTGTTAAAAAATAGCCCGCTGGGGGTTAGGTCTTGCAGGAAGGAGCAGGTCTTCGGAAGGTACAGTAAGCGGCAGGCGCTGGGAAAAAAAAGTGTTGGAAAGGCGGCAATTGGTATACGAAATGGTTACATTTAGTACCGACAAGAACGGATGCAGCGCATGTGCAACCAACCCGCTTGCCGAAGCATCGCTTCCTGATCGGGTTCGTCCTTGTAAGAAGCGAATATCATGGCAAAACCGACCGCTGAGGGAAAGCGAGCACATTCTTATGCCAGGGAAAGGTTGTTGAACGAATGTCCCGGGAAACTTTCAGGAAAGACTGAATGAGGCGGCAGATAGGAGTCCGTAAAGCCCTTTGGCAATCAGCGATTTTGTTACCAAAAGTAAATAATCCACGGGATGTATAAACTATTAATGCTTGCCTTTTCTGCGGGTTTTTCCTGCCATGCTGCCGCCCAAACGTACGAAGGGAAATACCTCGAGGCGAATTATGACGAATCCAAGGTACCGGACTACGCGCTTCCCGCACTACTTACCTCCTTTCATGCTACGAAAATAAAAACGATTGAAGAATGGGAAAGAATCAGAAGACCGGAAATCGTTGACTTTTTTGCGCAAAATATGTTCGGGGAAGTGCCCACAGCTCCCAGCCCTATCAAAAAATCGTTCCAGCTAATCGCCGAGGACGAAACCATTTTTGATGGCTTGTGTACCAGAAAAGAGGTGCGAATAACCTTTGAAAATGAAAAGGGAGCGGTTTCCATGCCGCTGGTTCTTTTTGTTCCCAGGCAAGCGACTGAGAAAGTTCCGGTCATCCTTCTGGCAACCGGTACTGACATCAGGCGAACCGGGCTAAAGCTAAACGATTCCCAGCGGTATGGGGAAACAGCAAACGGAATTCCGCTCCATCAGTTGATGAAGCGCGGAATCGGGGTCGCGACGATCGACTATCAGGCATTTGGAATGGATCCGGGAGATAGGGAAGGAAAAGTAAGCGGAGGAATTTCAGAGCTGTTTTTTGAAGAAGGGCAGCAGTTTACAAAGGAAAATGAGTGGGGAATGATTGCCATCTGGGCCTATGCCTTGCGTGCCGGCATGGACTATTTGGAGACAGATACAGACGTAAACGGAGAGCAGGTGGCCACACTGGGCTCCTCCATCGGTGGCAAAGTGGCACTTTGGGCTGCAGTCACGGACAGGCGATTTGGCATGGCGCTTTTGGCAACCGCCGGCCACGGAGCCGATGCAATCTGGCGCCGTGAATACGGCGAAACCTTACAAAATATGTGCAATCACCTGCCTACCTGGCTTTGCAGAAATGCAGCAAAATACGCGAATGATGTACACGCCTTGCCTTTGGACCAACACGCATTATTAGCTGCAATGGCACCGCGTCCCTTTTACGTTAGTAATGCGCAACACGATTTGTGGGCGGATCAGAAAGGTCAATGGATGGGTACGTACCATGCAGCCCCTGCCTACCGGCTTTACAGCAAAAATGTGGCATTTGCTTCTGAAAAACAACCGGCAATTAACCAACCCATTGTCAAAAGTACGATCGGGTACCACATTCGCTCAGGTGTTCATGGACTTGAATTGTACGATTGGGAACAGTACATGAAATTCATGGAATATCATTTTCTGAAAAGGGAACCCAGGACGGTGGAAGAAGTGTACCATCCGGATTGAACTAGGGAGAAGAGAAAACGGGGAGCCGAATTTCGCCGGCTAGTTTTAGCGCTTCGGTAGGCGTGTAAAACGGCGGCTTGCCCACCCATTTTTACTCTTGGAAATAAAAAAAATCACAAGAGCCGAAGCCCTTGTGATCGGGGAAATGCAGGGACCGACGACCGGTCAGGCAGAGGCTCCACCAAGGATGGCGTCCAATTGCATTTCTTTAAGCACCTGGTCCTGAAGGGGCTGTGTCAATTCATTGATTTTATCCACCCCCCAGGTGATTCCTACCACGGTACGGGTAGGGCGTTTGCCAAAAGGCATTTCTGCCAGTGTTAAATAGGCGTCCACCACCCACTGGGGGTCGGGTGCCGCTTCGCTCTGCAGCAGTTGTGTAAAGGTTTCACCCATCGCCGCAGGAACACCGGCAAGTTCTCCATAGGTTTCCAACACGCCTTCGTGGTCCGGAGCCTGACCTGAAGCCAATAATCCTGTTCCAAAGGGGCCGGGTTCGACCAGCACCACATCGATCCCAAAGGGCGAAACCTCGTACCGCAGGGCTTGGGAATACCCTTCCAGGGCGTGTTTGGTAGCGGTATAGGTTCCGAAAAACGGCGGAGACATCCGACCTACCAGTGAGGAGGTATTGATAACTAAGCCCGAACCTGCCTTACGCGTTGTGGGAAGTACCGCTTGCATGGTTCTGATCGCTCCGAAATAATTGGTCTCCATCTGGAAACGAGCCTGAGCCACACTAAATGCCTCGGTAATGCCGAGATACATGATGCCGGCATTGTTGAGCAAGACATCGATCGTGTCTGTTGCCGAGAGGATGTTTTCCATGGCCAACTGTACGGACATTTCCTCCGCCACGTCCATATCCACCACATGGATGCGGGAGGAATGGGCTAAGAGTTCGGATTTTTTTGCCGCGTTTTTCCCATCTGGGTTTCGCATGGTAGCAAATACCTGATAGCCCTTATCGGCAAAATCCTTTGCGGCTTGTAAGCCAAAGCCATTACTGCTACCGGTGATGATGATTGTCTTCATTTGTATGGTTTTATTGGTTAAAATGTGATGAGGTACCAACCTGGGTACACGCCGGATAATTGAGAACGGTAAGGGCCCCGAAAACCAAGTGCAAGCCCCGAGGGGCGGTAAGCTCCAGACCCATGCCATAAATTGCCCCTAGGGCAACCGCCACAAAGCCCCCGGCCCTTCGGTCTTGCTTGCCTTTTGTTTCTGCGGTCTATCCTGCTTGGACTCCTACGCCCCAAAAAAGGCAATACCCGGTTCGTAATCCATCGGGCCTTCCTTGGGAACAGCAGGTCAATTTCGTGTAGCCTGAGGGGAAGAATGGACAAGATCCGACCTACCGTTGAAACCTGCAGATCGGTCCTTGTCTTTCTCTGTTCTACTGGTCAAATCCGAACATTCCATTGCTGTGAGCCAAACCTTCGGTGGGTATTTCCTGAATGATATCCCAATGCTCGACGACCTTCCCGTCTTTCGCCCGAAACAAGTCATAAAACACCTGCGTTTTTCCACTCCACTCACCTTCGCTTACGGTTAGTACAAAATTCCCCTCTCCTAACACCTTGTGTATTTTCGTGTATTTAAACATGTTGTTTTGCGAGGTAAGGTATTTCCACGGCCGCTACGATACCCGTCAATCCATCTTTAATCCCCGGATTGTGCTGGTCGTATTGCTCGGCACTGATGTACTGGGTGATGTTTCCCGGGTTTTTACCCATCAGCACATCTTCAATCAATGCCACGGCCAATGCCTTATTCGTCTCGGTTTTATCCAGGTCTTCTACGGTGGTTGGGCCATCTGTTTGGGTCCGTCCGCTTGCCGTTTCTTTCACCACCGGGGTCATGGCATCCCAATGTTCGGCCACCTTTCCCCCTTCATCTAAACGGATGATATCAAAGGACACCATCTCCTCCGCCCCGAAAGGCGCCGCGTTTCGCCAGATATTGTGCATAAATACATACTGTCCATCCTGAAACATCCGAATGTTTTCAGCGGTTGTTCCGTGTTCCTGCAATACGGGCAGCATTCCGATAAAGGGTGCCAAGCCGGTCGGGATAAATGGGTTGTGCTGGATGTAATCCGCATTGGCCAGTTGATGCATGGTTGTGGTGTCACCTGTCAAAACAGCACCCAAGAAAGTGCCTACAATCTCTTTGTTAGTCATGGTTGAAGTAGTTATGGAATCGTCCTCGCTGATCGATTTGGATGGATTGCTGCCGCAGGAAGCGAGGATACCTGACAGCAGCAGTACGCCGATTGCCTTTTTCATTGATTTTGTGCGTTAATAATTAATTATTACTTTTGTTTCGCAAGCAAAAGTAGAATATAACTTTCAAAATGCAAGCAATAAATCAAATTAATTTCATTTTGCAAGTATTATTTGGTAACTCCCTTCCCCATGCGACAGGAATTCAGATGCAATTGTCCCTTTACTTCCGCCCTTGATGTTTTAGGGGATAAGTGGATATTGGTGATTGTAAAACAAATGCTCATCGAGGGCAAAGAGACGTTTAAGGACTTCACGGAAAGTGAAGAAGCCATCGCTACCAATATTCTTTCGGCCAAGCTGAAAATCCTGGAAGAATTGGGTATCGTTACCAAGGCGAAACGCCCGAATAACAAAAAGACCAATCTCTATTTGCTGACCGATAAGGGATTGGCATTGACTCCCATCCTGGTAGCGCTAGCTACCTGGAGTGATAGTCACCTGCGGGATATTCACCCGAACATTGTCGAGGGAGAGTCAATGCAGCAGCTGCGGAACGATGGCGCTGCCTTTGCACGGGCGCTGGAGAAAAAGTACCGGGAAAAGCTGGCTGCTACCCTGTATGAAGGTAAAAGCGGATGAAAAGGGAAACGGACGAACTGTGAACAAAAGCACATAATCTTGCAATCAGCGACTTCCTTTTCCGGATAGTGTGTATAATTGGGTAATTGCTTTGCGGTAAAATAAAAAAAACGTATCTTCTCATGGAATACGAGGAAAGTATTGCGCGCTCGTTTTATGATTCCTTTTACGAAAAAAAATGGAAGGGAAGTAGTCGCGGTGTAACCCAACTTTCCATCGATCAAGCCTATCGTGTCCAAGAGCTGGTGACAAAAAAAAGAATTGCATCCGGCGAAAAGGCATGCGGATTCAAAGTCGGCTGTACCAGTGCTGCGATCCGGAAACAGTTTGGTTTGACCGAACCGATTTATGGGAGGATGTTTTACCCGCATGTCACCGAAAATAAGGAACTAGTTGACTGTAGTAACTACATTACCTGTGCCATAGAACCGGAGATGGTTCTAAAACTTGGAAAAGACCTCCAGGGTAAAAATCTTACAAATGCAGCACTCATTGAAGCAATAGCCTATGTGAGTCCAGGAATCGAACTTCATGAATTCAACTTCTGGATTACGCCTCCGACGATTCAGGAGCTAATCTGTTCCGGCGGCATTCATACAGGTCTACTTATCGGGAGCCAAAAAATAGCTCCTCAGAAGCTACGCTTTTATGAAGAGGCATTTAGCGTGTATAAAAACGAAAATTTAGTCGCGTCTGCCCCCGCAAGCGAAATTATGGGTGGGCCGCTACATTCACTGAGATGGCTGGTCAATTCATTGACCGAGAGAGGAACGTATTTGGCAAAAGGCAGTCTCGTTATTCCGGGTTCACCGGTCGAGTTGATCCCTATTACACAGCGTACAGAGGTAAGGATAGAAATCGATAGGGTAGGCAGTCTATCTACCTATTTTACAAAAGATTAAGCGTTGGCGCCAGATGGCATGAGTCCATCCGCCAGACAAATGCGAGCTTCTCCCGACAGGCGTTATGAAACCGGTCCCGGCAGCTCCTACCAAATATTGATGCAGATGAAAACGATAATTTACAGTTCCGGTATTCTAGGCGGCTTGTTGCTGATCATTGGTCTCATTGGATGGATTGCGGCTAATCCATTTGCCGATGCCCTGCTATTGGCAGGAGTACTGCTGGTATTCCTGGTTTGTGCCCCGCTAATCATCGTAGACCGCTACCGGCATGCCAGGAGAATTGATAGAATCATCCGCACCTACAAAGATAGCCCCGCAAAAGATGAGCGCATTTCCACTGAAAAAACCAAATTTAAAGGATGGAGCATGAATACTTCTCCGTTTCGGGAAAGGAAATCCGGTCTTACCTGGGGAGGGGGAAATGTAAAAGGCGCGAATGCAAACAGGGGGACCCGAAGAAAATTCTTAAAATAGCCCGACAGGCTTAACGGATCGAATACAGGCCCTTTTTCCTCCGACTGTGCCCCGAAAGTCAGCGAGTATGATCCGATCCATTGGCGATATAATGAGGGCATACCCGGAAAAGAAAAGACCGTTAGTGGGGGCTGATTTATCCGAAATGCCTCATTGGAGAATCGAAGTCCGTGTACAGGATGCGCACAGGTACGATTGATCTACTAACAAGTAGCGTAAATAGGGCTTCGGGGCTATTCCCTCACGCCCAATCATACTTTTCGAATCCAAACACGCCAAAACCGATAAAACCGATGATCGTTCAGGGAACACAATTACCGACCATTGACGAACTCATAGAAGTTTTGAAGCGCCGATTCCCCAATCACTCCGTTTACCTTTTTGACTCGAAACCTCAAAAAAGTATAATCGTACGAAAGTCTGCCTTGGTTGGCGTTCAGATAACGCTACCTGATCGGGAAATCCTCGTGGATGCCTGTTGCCCCACAATTTTGATGTCAGCGCTATTCGGTTTGTTGAGTGCTGGTTTCCCGCCCCATCATCAGTTCGAAAGGAAGGTTACTGCTTTCTTGAAACGGACCTACAATTGACGGCATGTGTGAGCCAGGCCTTTCGGCTAGTCTTTCCGGATTCAAATCTATCGGGTGTAAGCGTTGGCCTTTTACCTTGAGCCGGAACCGAGCTTGGGGTCGACCAACAGGTAGGAAGGGCATGGATCCGGCTGTTTTTTCCAGACCCGGTCCAGGCCGACCCGGTCCGACCGGTACCTTATCAAAAAAAATGTATACCTTAGATCACTTGTTCGCTACTTTCAACCGTAGCTCCTGTTTTGTGCAACGCATGACCCAAGATTAAATTTCCAAATTTAATAACCATTCCTGCTCGTTCGTAGGCTTTAGGATTTTGGTTTTAGTCTCTTTTGATTTTGGTAAGGTATAGCTCAGCTGCTTTATTTCCTTGATCTCGTTTATGGCTTTTTCGGGAGATAGTCTGATTTGGTTAATAATGATAAGCCTTTCGAGTTCTTTATATACCGTGTAAGCTGCAAAACAAATACAAATGTGGGCCTCTATCCGGTTTCTGAGCCTGTGATAAACCGGTCGGATTCTTAGGTCTGTCTTTGATATTCTAAAGGCTTTTTCTATTTGCCATAGCTGTGAATATTGGCCAATAATCTCCTCCCTGCTGAGCAGAGTGTTGGTTATATATCCTTTCAGCCCATCCCAGATTTTATCGGCATTATATTTCTGATAATCAATGTTCACGCTGGCTTCTCCTTCCAATCTAAGGTATTTGTTGTACCCTCGGTTGTTGATGTGTTGCTTGCTGATCTTTCCGGTTTTTACTTTCGATTCCAGTCTTTTCAGCCCCTTTTCCCGGTTTTTTTCATCCTTTTTAGCCCTTCCTGCTGAATAGCTGACAATCAACCTCCCGTTTTTTGATTTTATTTCTTGTGGCCTGCCTTCGGCTACCTGAAGGGCAATTACTTGCTGTTTTATGACTTCCGTCTCATTTTTCACTCTTCCTCCCAGTATGTATTGGTAACCATGTTCTTGCAAAGCATCAATATTGGCTTGGGATAACAGGGCCGCATCTGCAACTACTATGGGTGTGGCGATATCAAACTTCTTTTGAAAGTTCTGGAGTACAGGTATTAAAGTTTTTGTCTCCGATGTGTTCCCCTCAAAGATTTGATAGCCGATGGGATAGCCATTGTTACTGACCAAAAGTCCGATCATGATCTGGGGATGCTGATGCTTGCCGTCCTTGTTGAAACCCGGAATCCGGTAATCATCGGGCTCTGAGGCCTCAAAGTAAAGGGTAGTCATGTCATAAAAGACGACTCCGATACGACCATCCAAAAGCTTTTTGGTGTAGTTAAAAGTTGTTTTCTCGATAATAGGTTTCAGACTTTGATCCACCTGGTCAAGAAAACGATAAATAGAATAGACACTGACATCTACTTTTAGATGTTTCTTAAAGTACTCAACGGTCTTTAGCTTGCTTCCAGGATAAACCAACCGACACAAAACGAGATTTTTAAAATAATCGAGTGACCCGCCCTGCGGGAAGCCTATTTTTTGGTATATCCTGCCTAAAACAAGTTCTGCTCCAACCTTCTGCAAATGGTCGTTTGAGAGGCTTTCTACAAAACTTTCTACTACCAGATCATCATGTTCAACAAACAGCGCAGAAACACCTTTCAAACGTTCAATTTCATTGTTAGCAAGCAATAAAAGCAGTTCTTCTTCCCTCTTGGTGTGGGCAATGCCCACCGTTTTGATCAATTTGTTTTTCCGCTTAACCTTTCGGACAATCTGAATGCTTACCGAACCACTTCTATTCTTGTTCTTTCTAACAAACATAGGCTAAAAATAGCCCCGCATGACCCAAAATTCAAATCTAAAAATCGTAAATAACTGAAAATCAATAGATATAAAAAAGAGCGATCACGTCGCGCACAAAACAGGAAGTCTGCCTTGGTTGGCGTTCAGATAACGCTACCTGATCGGGAAATCCTCGTGGATGCCTGTTGCCCCACAATTTTGATGTCAGCGCTATTCGGTTTGTTGAGTGCTGGTTTCCCGCCCCATCATCAGTTCGAAAGGAAGGTTACTGCTTTCTTGAAACGGACCTACAATTGACGGCATGTGTGAGCCAGGCCTTTCGGCTAGTCTTTCCGGATTCAAATCTATCGGGTGTAAGCGTTGGCCTTTTACCTTGAGCCGGAACCGAGCTTGGGGTCGACCAACAGGTAGGAAGGGCATGGATCCGGCTGTTTTTTCCAGACCCGGTCCAGGCCGACCCGGTCCGACCGGTACCTTATCAAAAAAAATGTATACCTTAGATCACTTGTTCGCTACTTTCAACCGTAGCTCTGCCAGCGCCACAAGACCGAACGATGACAAACCCAAAATCCATTGCCGTGTTGCCATTTGTCAACACAAGCCCCGGAAAGGAAAACGAGTTTTTCTGCGATGGCATCACGGAAGAAATCATCAATGCACTGGCCAAAATAGAGCAACTGAAAGTCACCTCACGAACTTCCAGCTTTTTCTTTAAGGGGAAAAATCGTCCGGTGGCAGAAATTGGGCGGGAATTGGGGGTGGCGAACCTGCTCGAAGGCAGTTTGCGGGTGAGTGGAGATCGCTTACGCATCACTGCCCAGTTGATCAACGTATCGGACGATTCCCATTTTTGGTCCGAAAGATGGGATCGGAAGTTAGAAGACCTTTTTGCCATTCAGGATGAAATCAGTCTTCGGATTGCGGATAAGCTTCGGGAACAATTTGGGCACCTGGACATTGCCGATCAGCTGGTACAGGCGCCCACTGGAAAGGTGGAGGCCTACCGACATTACCTAAAGGGTAAATCGCTTTTTAATCGCTGGAACCCCGAAGACACCCATCAGGCCATTGGGTATTTTGAAAAGGCCCTTCAGATGGACCCCGACCTGATCGACGCGCACACCGGTCTGGCCGATGCGTACAGCTTTTTGGCGGTGGCAGGCTTCGCCCCACGGGAGCTCGCCTGGAACAAGGCGATGGAATCCCTGCGGCGTGCCAGCGAAATCGATCCCCAAAACGCAGCACTCAATTACATGCTTGCCAATCAGTCCTTTTTTACCGAGGCCGACTTTGCCGGTGCCATGCGCTTTGCACAACAGGCCATCGCCAGCAAACCGACCTATGCCGAGGGCCACCAATTTCTGGCGTTTTTGTTCATGCTGAAGGATGATTTGAAAAAGGCCGGAGAACATTTGAACTATGCCCGCTCCATCGACCCGCTAAATCCCGAAACGAAATTTTACCAGGCCTATTACTTGTACCGCTCCCAGGCATTTGCCGAAGCAGCGTGTTTGTTGGAAGAACTGTTGGCAGCCAACGCGAAAAACCTGCCGGCTCTCATCACCTTGATTTATGTGCTGCTGAAAAGCGGTGCATACGATCGGGCAGAGGCATTGATTGTGGACCGAAACCCGGACGGAATCATGCCAGATGAGAAATTGGGACTGACCTGCCTGCTTCGCATCATGCAGGGAGCCACAGAGAAGTATCCGGCCTTGCTGGCCGAATTGGAAACCAATGCCTCTGTAGACAGCTCCTTTCAGGCACATGCCTATTTGTTTTTGGTGTACTGTACGCTTCGTCAGGAAGATCAGGCGTTTTCCGTTCTGGAAAAACTATTCCAAAAGCAGTCGTCCATTCTCTTACTTGCCTTTGCCGATCCTCTGGCCGAGTACCTGCGGGGCAGCTCCCGTTTTGAGGCCTATCGGCAGCGGATTTATACCGATATCGAGCCTACGCCTCCTTCGGCGAAGCGGAATAGTTCGGAACTCAGTGAATCGGAGGCAGACCATTGTCTTCGGAAATTGGCTGATTTCATGGCTGCCGAAAGCCCCTTTTTGGACCCCTCCCTTTCCCTTCGCTCCCTGGCCAGCCAATTGGAAATGCATCCCAACCAGCTTTCCTGGCTACTGAACGAAAAGAAAGGCAGGAATTTCAATGCCTTCGTCAATGGGTTTCGCGTGGCGCACTTTCAAAAACTGCTGGCCGATCCCGGCAATGCAAACATTTCGCTGATCGGCCTGGCCTACGAAAGTGGCTTCAATTCCAAAACGGTTTTCAATACCGTATTCAAAAAAGAGACCGGCATGACCCCCAGGGAATTTCAGAAAAACAGCGGTTTATCGGACGAATGAGTTCCGGATTATAATTCCGAACCCCTTTTTTATTTTTCCGAACTTCTGTGCGGCTTCCAGGGACCATCTTTGTTCCGAAACAACGAGGAACTGTCATGAACAAAGAAAAAATGCAAGCCATCAGGGTCAGGAAATACGGCCCGGCTTCCGTTCTGGAGGTAACACGGGTGGCCAGACCTCAGCCCGCAGCGGACGAAGTATTGGTGAAAGTCATCACTTCTTCGGCTACCACCGCAGATGCGATGATGCGTACCGGCAAGCCCTGGTTTGGCCGTATCTTTCTGGGCCTGCGGAAGCCCAAGAGCCCCATACCGGGAACCGGATTTGCAGGGTACGTGGTAGAAACGGGCAGCCAGGTTCGAAATTTTCGGATTGGGGATTGGGTTCTTGGCGAAACAACGCTTGGATTTGGTGCCAATGCCGAGTACCTGTGTCTCAAAGCGAAGGGTGTACTCCTGCCCCTTCCGGAAACACTGGGGTTTTCCGAGGCGGCCACCTTCTGCGACGGACACCTGACGTCCTACAATTACCTGAAGCGAATCGCTCGGGTAAAGCCGGGAGATCAGGTTCTGATCAACGGCGCCTCCGGAAGCCTGGGTACGGCCGCTGTACAGATTGCCCGGCACCTCGGCGCAGAAGTCACGGGGGTATGCAGCGGCAAGAACGCAGGCCTGGTAAAATCCCTGGGTGCCCGTCGTGTGCTGGACTACACAAAGGAAGATTTTACACGCGGTGACAACCGCTACGACCTCATCTTCGATACCCTGGGCAAACGCTCCTTTACCGAATGCAAACGAGTATTGAAAAAACAAGGCACCTACTATTCCCCGGTACTCAAATTCTCGCTGCTGGCTCAAATGCTGTTTACCCGGTTCTTTTCGTCCAAAAAAGCCGTCTTTGCAGCGACCGGTTTGCTTTCCGAAGATCAGCTTCGCATGCTCTTGGCGGAGGTGCTGGAGCTGCAGCAAGCGGGCAAGCTACGGACCGTAATCGACCGGCAATACCCGCTGGCAAGGCTTTCCGAAGCACACCAATACATCGACTCCGGTCACAAAAAAGGAAACATCATTATCATCAATTCGGAGGATTTTACCTCCATTTCCACACAAAAACAACTAGGAACATGAAAAACGTAAAAAATGCAATCATTGCCCTGACACTTGTCATCGGGCTGGGATCTTGTGGGGTCAATCAGGCCTGGATTTTAAACCAAAACCAGAACAGTACGGAAGTACACCTGGGCAGTAATAATTTCGAAGTGATCGGCCAGGTCAGCGGCGCGGCATCGGTAGACTACGTATTGATTTTCGGAGGAACGAATCGCACCCGTCTCTACAACGAAGCCTATGCGGCCATGCTCAAGGAGGCAGATTTGACATCAGGTAGCCGTACCATTACCAATGTACTTACCGAAGAACATGTGGGCGGGGTACCTCCCTTTTACTACAAGCGCACCCTGACCGTGAGTGGGACGGTGGTGGAATTCACCCAATAAACGTGGATACGGATATTTCGCTATGAATCCACTAGATGAACGATCGGAAAGAAAGGCGTACATGAGGCAAACGGGCCTCATGTACCTTTTGGTAATCGTTTTGGCTGGCTTCAGCCAAGGGTACATCCGGAGTAGTTTGATCGTTCCGGATGATGCGGTGGCCACCTCCCTGAATATCTCGGGAGAGGAAGGCCTGTTTCGCCTGGGATTGGTATTCGATCTGCTGGCTTTTTTATTGGATGCGATCATTTCGATCTTGTTGTTCAAGTTGTTTCGTGCCTATGGGCAGACGCTGGCGCTGACGGCAATGGTGTTGCGGCTACTGGCTCATCCGGCGATAGGTAGCTTGAATCTTCTTAATCATTACCTGGCCTTACAGACCGCTCTGGCACCGGATTTCCTCACAGGATTTGACGCACCGCAACTTCAATCGATGAGCCTACTCTTTATGGAGGCCCACCGGGTAGGTTACCTGATCGCCGGGGCGTTTTTTGGCCTTCACTGTCTGCTTCTGGGTCTCCTGCTGTACCGATCTTCCCTGCCCGGCTGGTTGGGGCTCCTGATGATGTTGGCAGGCATTGGTTACGAAATGGAATCGCTTGGCAATTTTCTAGCTCCCGGTAACGAAATCTGGCTGGCCGCCCTGGTGGGAGTGACGGCCATCCTGGGAGAAGTCACGCTTACCGGGTATTTGTTGAAAAAAGGGTTTTTTACCAGTACATTGAAAGCGGATGAATCGAACTAAACGAAATATGGCCCTTTTATCCGGGCTATCACTGATCGCCATGGCCCTGGCAGCGGGCTTCGCCTACGGGCATGTATACGGGGGTCTGATCGATTCAGGCAGTCCGGAGGGAACCTATCGCAACCTGCAGTCTTCGGCTTTGCTATTCCGCTACGGAATTGGGGCCTGGGGAGCGATTGTGTTGTTGGACCTGCTGGTAGCAGGCAGCTTGCATGGATTTCTGAGGGAAGTCCATCCCCGCCTTTCGTCGCTCACTGCCCTGATCCGGGTGGTGTATGCGTTCGTATTGCTGGCGGCAGTTGCCCATTTGGTGGAGGCGCTCGCCCTTATGGAAACAGCTGCCCCTCCTGCCGAAGTACTGCGGGCGCTGCAGCGTTTTGAAACGGTTTGGTCCCAAGGATTGATCCTGTTTGGGTTTCACCTGCTCGGGCTGGGTTACCTAACCCTCCGCGCGCGGTTCGTGCCCTCTTTTTTTGGGGGGTTATTGCTGGTGGCAGGTACTTGCTATACCGGTATTCACCTGGGCAGAACGGTCTTTCCCAGCCATGCGGAGTCTATTTCAATGATGGAAACGGTGGCGAGCGTACCCATGGCGCTTTCCGAGATTGGCTTTGCCTTTTGGCTGCTTTACCGAGGTGTCGGTCGGCGTTTTTCTCAACCAGTTGCCAGCCTGTCATGAAACGAGTCAAAAGAGTAAGCTGGATCGCGTTTGGGTTGCTGCAGGTCGTTTTACTGACGCTGCTGGCGGCGATCCTGCTGGAGCAACGCAGCCTTTCCTACCTGAAAACAGCGGAGCATCCCGCCTGGCAGCAGCGCGATTACCTCATCAAAAACGTACAAATCGTACCCATGACGTCCGATGCGGTAGTCACCGACCAACGGGTGCTGGTCCGGGAGGGGCAGATCGCCGCGATCGCTCCCGATCTGGAAGCGCCCGGGATCCCGGTTATCGACGGGGAACAGGGGTACCTGATGCCCGGCATGACGGACATGCACGTGCACGTCTGGGATGCCCAGGAATTGGGATTGTACCTGGCCAACGGGATAACCTCTGTCCGAAACCTTTGGGGGCAGCCCATGCACCTGCGCCTGAAGGAATCCATAAGGCAGGGCGAATTGCTGGCGCCGGACTTCTATACCTCCGGCCCAAAGCTGACCGGGCCCGATTACGCGGGAGACGATAACCTGCAGCTTGTTTCTGTAGCGCAGGCCCGGGAAAAGGTGGCAAGCTACAAGGCCCGGGGCTATGATTTTATCAAAACCTACAATGGATTGACGCCGGAGCTTTTTGAGGCCATTTTGGAGGAGTGCCGAATGCAGGAGTTGGACATCGCCGCCCATCCCTCGGCGGCCCTTCCCTATGCGGCACACCTGCGGGACGAGATTGTCAGCGTGGAACATACCGAAGACATCGTGCAGCAGGCCCTGAACTACCAATTGGATACCGCCGGTTTGGATCGGGTAGTGGCGGACTACGCCTCCTTTCCCTCAGCCGCACACTGTCCCACGCTGGTTGTGTATTACAATATTTACCGCCTGCTGACCGAAGCACGGATACTGGAGGCCCCCGAACTGAATTTCATGAATCCACTCATCCGGATGGTGGACAGCGAGGCCCAGTACCAACGTTGGGCAGGGGCAGCAAGGGGCGATTCCCTGCTGGCAGGCAAGATTTTGGCGCAGCACCGCTTTCACCTGCTTGCCGTTCGCAAATTGCAGGAGGCGGGTGTCAACCTGGTCGCCGGTACCGATGCCGGCATTGGCATCACTCCGGCCGGCGTTTCGATGCATCAGGAGCTGGCCTTTTACCGGGAAGCCGGCCTGAGTGCTTTTGAGGCGCTACAAACCGCCACCGTCAATCCGGCAAAAACCCATGACTTTCTGGCCAATACCGGCACGGTAGAGGTGGGCAAGAAGGCCAACCTGGTATTGGTGGAAGGCAATCCGCTAAAAGATCCAAACACGCTTCGGAAACCGCTGGGGGTTTGGGTAGGCGGGCGCCACATTTCCCGGGAACAGTTGGAGGGCTTTACCGATCGTGCCCGGAACCGAAAGAACCTGTTACCCTCGGTCCTGCGCTACGGGGAGTATTTGCTGCGGGAACGGTGAGCCCGGCGATTGTGTTTTGGGAAAGAGGCAGCGCAGCCAAAACCTACACCGGTTCCTTCCTGTGCGGATAGGCTTCGTACGGGTATTTATGGTCTAGCCTTCGCAGGGGACCACTATGCCCGGGGCGACCGGGACCTGTTTTTACAGGGAGTGATTGCTGCCGTGCCAACACCAGAGGGGTGCTAGAAGGATTTCAACCAGAGAAAAGTAAGCAATGGCCCATTCACACGAACCAACCGGGGGCACAAAAAACCTGAAAATCGCCTTTTTTATAAACCTTGGATTTACCTGTCTGGAAATTGCCGGTGGATTTCTTACCAATAGCATAGCCATTGTTTCGGATGCCTTGCACGATTTCGGAGACTCCCTTTCCCTGGGGCTGGCATGGTATCTCGAAACTAAGGCCTCGCGAAAAGGAGCAACGGATACCTTTAGCTTTGGGTATGCGCGCTTTCGCTTGCTGGGAGCATTGGTAAATGCGCTGGTGTTGATCGGTGGTTCGGTGTACATCCTCCTTGAAGCGGTGGGAAGGCTGCAGCATCCCGAGCCGGTACAGTCCTTGTGGATGATGGGGATAGCGGTGATTGGTCTGGCTGCCAACGGCTATGCCGCATGGAGAACCCGGGGAGCAAGCTCCTTAAACGAAAAGGTCATTAGCTGGCATTTGCTCGAGGATGTGTTGGGCTGGCTGGCCGTGCTGATTGTCTCCGTTGTCCTGCAATTTAGGGATTGGTATTTTCTTGATCCCGCGCTGTCAATCGGCGTCACCCTTTTTATCTTGTATGGAGTGGGTCGCAGGTTATGGGACACGCTTTATTTGCTGCTGCAGGGCGTTCCTCCAAAAATCGACCTGGAAGAGATCCGGTCAAAACTTAAGGCCCTGCCGCATGTGCAGTCGATTCATCACATGCATGTATGGTCCCTCGACGGTACCCGCCATGTATTCACGACCCATCTTGTATTGGAGAATATTTCAGAATACGGCAAAGTAGATCAGGTAAGACAGCGCGCACTGGAGGCTTTGAAGGGCTACGATTTTCATCACCATACCCTACAGCTGGAATTGGATTCCAATACCTGTGAACTGTACAGGGATACGACCTGATTGCTTCCTGGCAGCTGCTCCTTGTCCTGCTACCGGAATCCGCTACGGGTTGCTGTTCTTCTTGCGAATGCAGGGATTACCCGGAGATGGCGCATCGAATTCTGTTCGAAACCGGTCGTTCTATTGGGTTGAAAATCCGAAAAAAGCAACCGAGGGAGTTGGGAAGGAGCACTTTTGGGAGCAAATGCATACCCCATTCACGAAAAACCGGGGTAGGCGACCGCTTCAGGTTTGAGCACAGGCTGTTCGCCTGTTGCAACCTGCGCTTCCCCGAATTTTACGAGAGAAAACCATGGAAATTAAAGCCCTTAAAAAACGAACCGCCATTGCCGAAAACAGGAAAACCCATGCGGCGTACACTCGCCTCGATAAACTGCTGTTGGCATTGCGTGCAAAGGAATTGCCCGATGAAACCATCGTTGAAATAAACGATGAAATTGATCGGATGAACGCGGTGTCGGACACCGGTCGGACCTGGCAAAAAGCAAGTAAAAAACTTCAAATTTACCTCATCCAGCGAATGGAACAGAAACACCACCTGGTCCCGAAAAACCATTACCGCAATAAGTGGTTGGCACTTGGAATGGTCTTATTCGGGCTGCCCATGGGGGTTACATTGGGATCCAGCCTTGGCAACCTGGCTTTTTTAGCGATCGGACTCCCCATCGGAATGGTCATCGGGATGGCCATCGGCGCCGGGATGGATAAGAAGGCAGAAGAAGAAGGCAGGCAATTCGAATTCGATAGGGAATAAACCGTCAGCTGCTGCTCTTTGCTGCGGCCGGCAGGATGCGGGCCACCAAAAGCGCCATTCCTTCGATACGCTCCGTGTACCCGCAGAGGAGAAGAGAGTGGGGAGCTAGCAACCGAAGCAACAGCTAGAGGCAGTTCAGCAAAAATGGATTCCAGAAACGGCAGCCGGTGCAGCGGCACCGGCATCTTTCCCCCGCACCGCTGCTGCCAGGGCTGCCCGGTATTTTCGGGGATGGAGCAATCGGCTTTCATATTAACCCCCGAACCCTGTAACGAACCGGTTGTATGAATGGGCTTTAAAAGCTAATGAAAGAATAGAGTACGTAAGGAGAATTTTTGTACGAAATGATTAATTTAGGCTTGGATTTGCATACAAGAATTTAGCTAACCAAATGATTCTTGAAATAAGGGTCTTTATATACACGTTGATAATAGACTATGAAATTTGGTAAAACCATTAAGCTTTTTCTAATCGACGGAGAACCTAACGGCAGAATGACGTGTGAACTTTCAAATTGGACAGGAAAGGCATATAAGATTCCACGAATAAAAATTAAGGATTGCTCGGATAGACCCGACCTGCTCAACCCTGGCATTTATTTGCTTTTTGGTAAAGATGAGACCGGTAAAGATCTGGTATATATCGGTGAAGCAGAAACGGTTTTCAAACGACTGATTCAGCAACTAACTCAGAAGGACTTTTGGAACGAAGCCATTGTGTTTATTAGTAAGGATGAAAATTTGAATAAAGCCCATATAAAGTACCTTGAAAACAGGCTTTTTGAATTGGCGAAGATTGTAAACAGATACCATATTGAAAATGCCACAATACCCACCCAATCCTCAATTGCTGAATCAGATAGGGCGGAAATGGAGGAGTTCATTGAGAATATCAAAACGCTTATCAATACGCTCGGGCACAAGGTGTTCGAGGTCAAAAGAGAACTTAAAACCCCAAGACAGGAGGCATCAGAGACCTTTTTCATCAAAGCAGCCAGGGGAGCGGATGCGAAAGGAGAACCCACTTCGGACGGCTTTGTAGTCTTTCTGGGCTCGAAAGCAGCAAATTCAATTGTACCTTCCATGACGGACAATTTCAAGAGACTGCGTGAGCAGCTCATCGAAAACGGTATATTGGTAAGAAACGAAAACTGGCTTGAGTTTTCAGAAGATTACGTTTTTTCTAGTCCATCAACCGCTGCAGTGATGGTAATGGGTAGAAATGCAAATGGACTTACGGAGTGGAAATTGAACAGCGGAATTACATTAAAAGAATTTGAATCCAATAAAGCCATCTAAAACTAAAAACGTTTTCTAAATGAAATTGGTGACATGGAATTGCAATGGCGCATTGAGAAAGAAATTCCATGAGATTTCAACCCTAGATGCTGACATTTACCTGATACAAGAATGCGAGGACCCGTTGCGGTCTAACGACAAGTCTTACCGTAAATGGTCTGAGAACCACCTGTGGGCTGGCGAAAATAAAAATAAGGGAATTGGAATTTTTGCTTCTCATTCTTATACGCTCGAACCGTTGAACTGGAGCGATCAATATGAAGATCACTCGGTAAAACACTTCCTTCCTTGTTTGGTGAATAAAGAAATTCAGCTGCTGGCCGTTTGGACACATCATAACAACTCACCAACATTCGGATACATCGGGCAATTCTGGAAATACCTTCAAATCAATAAGGATAATTTCGAGAACATCATTATTGCAGGCGATTTTAACAGCAATGTTATTTGGGATAAATGGGATCGATGGTGGAACCACTCGGATTGCTCTAATCAACTGGAAGCGATAGGAGTAGTCAGTGCTTATCACCAATTGACGAAAGAACCACCGGGACACGAAAAAAAACCGACGTTTTTTCTACAACGAAATACCGATAAGCCCTACCATATAGACTATTTTTACTTATCCAAGAGTTTCCTAACAAACAAATCAAAGATTTTGGTAGGTGAACAATCGCAGTGGCTCTATTTCAGCGATCATTTGCCTGTCACTCTCGAATTTTAAAGTTTTAATGCTGAATTTAATGCAGACAGATGCTATCTGTTGGGAAAGATTGAATTACTAATACCTAGAATTTGACGTCTTGCCTGACCTACCGTTTGTAATCTGGCATCGATTTGCACAAAAAGAAAATGACGAAAACCGAAAATTTCGAAAAAGTGGAGGTTTCTTCTCCGGAAGAACTCCGGTCCTGGCTGATGCAGCATCACCGGCAACCGCAGAGCGTCTGGCTGGTCACCTGGAAGAAAGGCGAGCCGCAACGCTACGTTTCGAGAGAAGAAGTGCTCGATGAGCTGCTTTGCTTCGGATGGATCGATGGCATCCGGCGAAAACTGGACGCACAACGGACCATGCAATTGATCGCCAAAAGAAAGGTGGAACATTGGGCAGGAACGTACAAAGAGCGGGCAGCAAAACTTATTGCAGCCGGAAAAATGCACGAATCGGGGTTAAAAGCCATTGAAAGCTCCAAAGCAAACGGACTTTGGGACTTCATGCAGGACGTAGATCAATTGATTGTTCCCCAGGACCTGTCCGATGGGCTCGCAAGGCACCCGGGGGCGACCGCCTTTTTTGATGGAATCAATCCCTCCAGCAAACGGTTTGTATTGAGATGGCTCAAACTGGCCCGGACCGAAAAAACCAGGCAAAAAAGAATCGAACAACTCGCCCAGCTGGCTGCCAGGGGTGAAAAATTGCCGGGAAGTTGACAGAAAAAACAAAGGTGATTGCACTGGCTGCAGCACATGTGGGGGGATGGCTGAAAAAGAAAGCAGAGGACCTAAAAAATATTCCGTTCGGTACCCTGGGATTCGCTGTCAATAGTTCGTACCTTCTATGGCCGCAGGCAACGATTGAAACGAAATTCAAATGAAGAAATTTTTATACCTGGCAGCGATTTTTACGTTCCTGGCTTGCAGCCTAGCAGAGGAGGGTTCTACTGCCGATCCCGCCCTTGCCTTGGCGTATCATGATTCAATGATTTTTGACGGGATCGAGAGAACCTTCTTTGTTCATTTGCCTGAAAATTATCGTCCCAGTGTTTCCTACCCGCTGATTTTTGCGATGCACGGGGGTGGTGCACTGGGTTACGAGGGCATTGAAGCTCAGTCAGGATTGTCTGAACTTTCTGATGCAGAAAACTTTATTGTTGTCTATCCGGAAGGCCTGAAACGATTGGGTTTCAGGACCTGGAATGCGGGAGACTGTTGCCCCTCGGCGACCTTGCTCGGAACAGACGATGCTGGGTTTATCGTTTCACTCCTAGAAAAATTAAACCAGGATCTATCCATTGATAACAAAAAAGTGTACGCAACCGGATTTTCAAATGGGGGGCAGTTGGCCTATGCCCTGGCGAACCGGTACCCCCATACTTTTGCGGCGGTATCGGCTGTTGCCGGCGTGCTGCAGGATTTTCCATTTAATCCGGTTAGAAAAGTCCCGATCATCCATTTCCATTCCTATCAAGATGCAACGGCTCCCTATTTCGGAGGTTTTTCTGACGCCTCGTTCATTACCTTTACATTTCCATCGGTCGATTCAACACTGATGCTGATAGCAAAGGACTACAAGTGCAACCGCATCAAACAGACTGTTTTTGCCGATTCAGCTACCTACGACTTTTTCAGGTACTCGGACTGCGATACCGATGTTCAAATTGACCTGTATGTCAGTCGGGACGGGGGCCATACCTGGCCGGGAGGACAAGCTTTCGCAACGATGCCGGTTACCAGGCATGTTGACGCAAGTTCGTTAATGTGGGAGTTTTTCAAAAGCTACGAGCTCCCCTGAAAAGACCTGCTGCCAAGGCGATCCCTCGTAGCGGTCCTTTTTCAGGTAGCCCTTTCCCTGCCGGTGAATCGGTGCATGGGAACGGTAACAGGACCCAGGGTTGGCAGGGCTCTGCTTGTGATCTGGGGCAAAATACCTAGCGATTGCCGGTTAGCATTTACCGTTTTTAACGTCTTCGATGCCCGCTAGTAGCAGTTTTCTGACTTCTTTCAATTGGTCAATCCTGCGATCGATTTCGTTGATCTTTGCCCTCAAAACGGCCTCCTTCTTTTCTTGCGGTAGCCGATCGCTGAACCAGTCTTCCAGCAAGTCCTTTATTTCGGCTAAGGTAAAGCCAATTTGCTTTGCTTCCCTGATCAGTTCGATCCTCTCCACGATACCCTCATCGTATTGCTTGTAGTTATTCGTGGTTACCGTCTCGTCGGCTTTGCCGGCAAACAGCCCGTAGTTTTCATAGTACCGCAGCGTATGAATGCTGACGCCGGTTCGCTTGGCTAATTCACTTATCAACATGGTTCAATGAAAATTTATTTAAAGTATAGACCATACACTATACTTGTGACCCGCAAAGATAGGTGATATCTTGACTTTCTACCCCACCATCCATCGATGAAAAAACTACTGGATTTAAAATTTCTATTCACGGCGGTCGCCGTTTTGGAATTCTTCTATTTCGCCGCAGCGATGCTGCCCCCTTCGCTCATACCCCTTGCCACCGGCTGGAATCTGGGGCCAGACGGGCATTGGATCGCCAAATTGATCGGCCTGTCCCTGGGTACCATGGGCTATTTTGCCTGGATATTTCGAAAAAAACCTCATTTGGGTGTGGCCAGGGGCCTTGCCTTTTACCAACTGGCAAGTGCCACCATGGATTGGCTGATGTGGTGGCTGCTGGAAGCAGAAGGGATATTCCAGACCAGGCTGGCCAAAACCACGGTGGTGGTGGCGATTGCCTCCCATTACTTTCTTGGAGTGCTTCTGATCTTCGCCATAAAAAAAGCTGAAAAAAATGGATAATGTAGCCGCGTATTTCCTGGAAGAAAAACAGCAATGCCTGGCGGGGGCCGTATTCTCCGTGCTCGTCATCGGTACCGCAGTATTTTTTATGTTTCAGGAAAGACCCTTCCTGAAAGGCATGGCCCAGGCCGCCCTGCCCCTGGCGCTGTTGCTGCTGCTGATTTGTATCGCGGTCGTACTCAGGGTTCCGAAAGATATCCAACGGGTGCAAGCCTTATCGACCGAAAGCTCCCGGGGAATAGCCGGGGAGGAGATTCCCCGCATGGAGCAGGTGATGAAAAACTTCCGTACGATCAAACGAGTCGAATCCGGAATCGTTCTGATCGGTTTGGTAGGGATGCTGGTCTTTTGGCGCGATGAATGGCTGCGGGGCCTGGGGTTTGGACTGCTGATGATGGGCCTGGGCCTGTTTACCTTTGACCAGTTGGCAGAAACCCGCGGCGAATCCTATTTGCAATTCCTGAAAACCTTGCGCTAGGTAGTTCCCGGTACCCCTTGAACCCGGTACCGGCTGGCATTGGGCAATCCGTATTTTTGCCGTATATTGAATGCAGGGAAAAATGGGTGGCGCATCCTCCCGAAGTATATTGCCCTGGGAATGGGCTCCCCTTAGCGCAGAAGAAGTATTCCGGTCGATCCCCGCCAAAGGACAGTTCTTTGCGGAAGGGCTTGGTCAGGCGTCCCTGTTCGCTCGTTTTTCCCCTCTTTCGTTCACCGCACCAACCAAAAAACTCATGAGAGTCCTTGCCCTTGCCTTCTTCCTGCCCCTTCTTTGGGCCTGCGAATCCAACCCTACCGAGGGGATCTCCCTTCCCGGCCTGCAGGAACCCGTAGAAATCCTCCGCGATCCATGGGGCGTCAATCACATCTACGCCAAGAACCAACACGATTTGTTTTTTGCCCAGGGATATGCCGCCGCCAAAGACCGGCTTTTTCAATTTGAGATCTGGAGAAGGCAGGCCACCGGCACGGTAGCCGAGATCCTGGGACCCGCCGAATTGCAGCGGGACATCGGCACCCGGCTGTTTCGTTTTCGCGGAGACATGCAGGAGGAAATGAATCACTACCATCCCGAAGGCGAAGCCATCATTAGGGCCTATACGGAGGGGGTCAATGCTTACATTGAGGAAATCCGGTCCAGACCCGATGCGCTTCCCCTGCCTTTCCGGATGCTTGGGATCCTGCCGGAAAAATGGACATCCGAGGTGGTGATATCCCGGCATCAGGGGCTGCTGGGAAATATAGAAGAGGAACTGAACCTGGGGCGGGCCGTGGCGCGCCTGGGTGAAGCGCAGGTCAAAGACCTGAAGTGGTTTCATCCCAAAAACCCCGATATTGCCCTGGATCCGCAGATTGAGCCGGAAGGGTTGTTTGCCAATGTTCTGGCCCTGTACAAGGCCTACCGAACCCCCCTTTCCTTCCGGCCTGCCGATATCCTGCCCGACTACCGTGATCCGGAGATGGGCAGCGCGGAAGAAACCGCGGGTCTTGCGGAGGAGGCGCCTTTTTCCCTGGGCAGCAACAACTGGGTGGTAGACGGTTCGCGTACCGCCAGCGGGCATCCCTACATGGCCAACGATCCGCACCGGACCATCGCCGTTCCCTCGCTGCGCTACATGGTGCATCTGAATGCCCCCGGATGGGATGTAATCGGGGGAGGGGAACCCGAGATCCCCGGCATTTCCATCGGCCATAACGGCTACGGGGCCTGGGGACTCACCGTGTTTCGGACGGACGGGGAAGACCTGTACGTGTACGAGCTGAATCCGGAGAATCCCAACCAATACCGCTACGATGGGGCCTGGGAGGACATGGAGATCCTTACCGAGACCATCCCGGTAAAGGGCCAGGAGGATCAGGAAGTTAGCCTGCGCTACACCTGTCACGGACCGGTGACCTATGTAGACTCCGTGCACCACAGAGCCTATGCGGTACGCTGTGCCTGGCTGGAACCCGGAGGTGCTCCCTACCTGGCTTCCCTGCGCATGGACCAGGCAAAAAGCTGGGAAGAGTTTCGGGAGGCCTGTGCCTACAGTCATATTCCGGGGGAGAACATGGTCTGGGCAGACAAGGACGGTACCATTGGCTGGCAGGCCGTGGGCATCGCGCCCATTCGGCGGAATTTCAGCGGCCTGGTGCCCGTACCGGGAGACGGGAGCTACGAGTGGGAGGGCTACCTGCCCATTCCCCAAAAGCCCCATACCGTCAATCCCCCGGAAGGCTACGTTGCTACCGCCAATCAAAACGTGACGCCTGCCGACTATACCCATTGGGAGGCGATCGGCTTTTCCTGGTCGGATCCCTTTCGCGGCGATCGGGTGGAGGAAGTACTGGAAGCGAAGAATGCCGTCACCATGGAAGACATGAAAGCACTGCAGGTAGACTACCTCAGCATTCCCGCCCGGCTGCTGGTACCTTACCTGCTGGATCTTTCCCTTTCCGGCAAGGCGGCAGCCGACCGGGACCGGCTGCGGGGCTGGGACCATAGGCTGGACCCCAACTCCATTCCGGCCGCCATTTACGTGGCCTTTGAAGATGCGCTGCTGCGGCTGGCTAGCGAACGCCTGGTGCCGGAAGTCGGAAGAGAGGCCATCGGCCGGATCCAATTGAAGAAAATCCTGGACTGGATCGCTGCTCCGGACGGACGCTTTGGCCCTGATCCGGAGGCAGGCCGGGACCGCCTGCTGGCAGAGGCCTTTGCGCAGGGATTGGCCGACCTGGAGGAAAACCTGGGAGCGAACCGGGATGCCTGGCAGTACGGGCAGGAGCGCTTCAAGCACGTGTACCTGGTCCACAGCCTGGGAGCAATTGGGAATGAGCAGGTAAAGGCCCAACTAAATTTGGGACCTTTGCCGCGGGGCGGCAATGCCTACACCCCCGGCTCCACGGGGAGCAACAAGCGGCAAAGTTCCGGTGCTTCCTTTCGGATCATTGTGAACACGGGAGACTGGGACGCCACGCAGGCCAGCAATGCCCCCGGTCAGTCCGGCGATCCCGACAGTCCTTTTTACGCCAATTTATTCGAATCCTGGGCCAGGGATGAGTATTTTCCCCTGTACTATTCCCGGGAAAAAATCGATTCCGTGGCCGTGGAAAGGACGGTTCTGGGCCCGGGGAGGTAGTATGTTGGGGGCATGGATGGAGAGCCGGTGAGAAGGGTTCCATTTAGAGGATTGGGAGCTATGTTTTCCTGTTTTCTGTGCAAAAGGGTACCGGGCCGCTGGTTTTTGCCTCCGAATTTCTTAATTTAAAAGCGAAAACGGGTAAGGTGTTTTGCTTATCGTACCCATACACGCAACTTAGCTCCAAAACAGAGCTGTGTTGGGATGTTTGCAAACATTCAAAATGGACTACAACGTTGATATATACGAGGGTGATAGTTTGAATCGTTTTGTTCTCTCTACGAAGGGATCAAACCCTTTGTTCGTGATTGGGCTTAATCCCAACAAGGCTAATGATGAAACCCCTGATCATACAATTAAAAAAGTTCATGGATTTGCAATTCGAAACAATTATGATAGCTTCATGATGCTTAACCTTTACGCTCAAAGGACACTTTATCCGGAAGCACTACATAAAGAGATTAAAAGAGAGCTTCACCAAGAGAATATAACTCAAATTCAGTCAGTGCTAAAAAACATAAAATCAGCCTCATTTTTAGCGGCATGGGGTGGAAATATTAAAATACGCAGCTACCTCTTGATGTGTCTCAATGATCTAGTTGGGGTAACATCAAATCACAATATTAATTGGATTAAAATAGGCGATCTAACAAAGAGCCTACATCCTCGACATCCCTCCAGGCCCGGATATAATCAAGGCCTATCAAAATTCGACTTACAGGCATATATGAAAATTCAAGGATGGGAAAGATAAAATGCACGGTTTGCCACCAAAAGCTAAGTGCAAGATGGTGATAAATTTTATGCCACCCGTTCCGGTTTTTGCCTGCCATTGATTCCGGTTCATTCTGTGCCAATTTACTGAAGCCTATCCGGACCTAAAACGCTTCGTTTTGTGCCAGTCATATCGGTTCGAACCGTGCGACTTTGAAAGATCATGTTTAACCGGTTTTAGGTAAACCCCCTATTTCAAGTTTCGGGTTCAGTCAATAAACCTGTGGCATGAAAAGGCAAGGCCGCATTACGAGTCGCTTGTTTGAACAAGCCCCGCAAGTCCCTATATTGTCTTTTGTAAATCTTTTTGTGGCAAACCATCCGCGTAAAAATGACTGAAGATGAGCAAGGAGCATTTTGCATTTGTAAAAAGGAGCTTCGGAATGGGCTTTGTTCCCAGGCTCTTTCCCGCAATTTTTGGCCTTATTTCCGGCTTTTCGGTGTTTTATTTTTTGTATTTTTTCGGAGCATACGGTATACAGCAAGGATTGTCTTATTCGGGCCATACCCATCTTTTTCGAAGCATCAGTTTTGGCTTGTTGACCTTTGTGTACCTGACCGCTTTTGAAGGCTGGATCCAGCCAAAATTGACGCTTACCCGGCCTCACCATTTCCTTCTCTGGTACCTGAGTTTGGTGGTACTGGGAAGCCATCTTATTTTTCTCTTATTTAATTTCTTCTGGAATTGGCAGGAATGGACCCTGCGATCCTATGGACTGATCATGAAGGAGTTTCCTTTAATGATGGGCCTGCCGGTTTTCTTTTATTTGGTACTTAAGCGGATTGCCATTCCCCAAACGCCGACGATCCCTTTCCTCACCTTTCAATCGGAAAACGGGAAAGATCGGTTGCGACTGAAGCTTCGGTACTTTCTCTATGCCAACTCCTCGGAAAACTACATTACCATTGCTTACATCTCAGACGGAAAGGCCAAACAACACCTTATTCGCAAACCGCTGAAAGCCCTGGAACAAGAGCTGAGCGCTTACCCCGAAATCTTGCGTACGCATCGAAGTTACCTGGTCAATCGCCCCAACATACAGGCCGTGAAACAAGTCAAAGAAAAACTTTTTCTGGAGGTCCAAGGGACCGCTGTACCCGTATCCAAACCCTATCGGCAACAGTTTCTCAAGGACTGATTTTTATTCGTCACAAATAGGCGCTTTTTATCCCTAAGCCGCCCTTTCACTCGCCAAATCAGGTTTACAGCGCACATCTTTACTGAAAATGAAAATTTCATGAAAAAGCTATTCTACCTGTTCTGTATATCCGGGATTGCGATGCTGATCGGCTGTCGGCAGGAAGGCAACCGCTCGCTGCATGGCGGAATGCCTACCACTTCCCAACAACTTGACTCTCTTTTCCAAAGCCATTTTGAGCAGGACCTCTTTCATGGTGGCGTGGTCATCACGCAATACGGGGAGAGTATCTATGAGAGCTATTGGGGTCTGGCCGATCGAAGTTGGGGCATTCCTTTCGATAAAGAGGTAAAACTTGATATCGCTTCGGTAAATAAATCGATGATTGCGGCCCTGGCCGTAAAAGCAGTGGAAGAAGAGCGGCTAAGGCTTGATGACCGTCTGGTGGCTTTGCTTTCCGGGTTTTCCTATCGGGGTCACTTTCATGCGGACATCACCTTGCACCAGCTGCTGACGCATACTGCCGGTTTAGCCGATTATGACGGGGTAGCGGAAGACTTGAGGCAGGATAATTTCCTTAAATTCAAACGCTCGCGATTTACCGATGCCGCCTACGTTGATTTCATCAGTCGGCTCGCACCGATCGGCGAACCGGGAAAGCAGTTTCATTACAGCAATTTCGCCTACCACCTGCTGGCAATCATCCTGGCCGATACCTATTCCAAACCGTTTGCAGAGCTGCTCAAAGAAAAACTCACCGAGCCATTAGGCCTGAGACACACGGTGTCAGAGGGGCTCAACGAACGCCTGATCCCTCGACTGGCACAAGCCTATACCTACCAAGCGTCCACCGGGGAATGGCTGGAAAACCCGTTCATCGACCTGAGCCTGAGCAGGAGGATATTCTCTACCGCTGCTGATCTGAGCCGTTGGGCTCGGGTGATGGACAACCCCGGTTGGCTGACAGCAGCATCCTTGGAATTGATACAGCAAAACCATCTGGCCGGCATCAGTAAAGATGTCAGCTATGGCTACGGCTGGGTCCTAGTTGATAAAGAAAACAAAAGTAAGATGGGTGATTTAGGCATCGATACACCCTACATCATTCACGGAGGCAGCACGGATGGCTACAAAGCCATGCTTATCAATATCAACCAGGGAGCATACGTGATCAGCTTCTTAAGCAATGTAGGAAACCGAACGAATGAAATGCATCTCGCTCAAAAAATTACCAAAATTGTAATGAGAAGACCATGAAGACAGAACTGAAAAGCCTGGCAATACTGACCTTAATCCTTGTTTCCTTTACCGCTCCCGCTCAACGGGAACGGATGCTGGGTCTCTGGTCGGTAGAAAAAGTAACGGTTGGTGAGGAAAACATGACCCCGGTGGCAAAGTGGACCCGGATCAACGCGGATGGCACCTATCAAGTCGGAAATGGCTGGCTGCAAAACGGAAGTGGGCGGTGGAAGTATGACGCAGAAAACAATCGCTACTCGGCCACCGATCCCTTAGCTTTAGCGGACGAATTCGGAGGTTTTTCCGTATCGTTTCATGGAACAAACATGCGCTGGCAACGAGCGGAGGAAGGGATGCAAGTTGAGGTATCTTTAGTGCCGATTGAAGAGCTGCCCCGGTCGCCTGCCGACTACCTGAAAGGCATTTGGGAATTGGTGGAAATCACCGAAAATGAAACATCCATTTTAGGGGATTTCGATCCGGAGAATACGCACAAACTATTCATCCGCTGGGACCGGATCTATCTTAATTTTACGCCGGAGGGAAACAGATGGACCGGGTATTGGCATATTCACGGGCATAAACCAGAAGTCACCCTGCTTCCTCACCAGGAAAATGGAACGGTCGAAAGCTGGCGGGTAACGGTCAATGAAAAAGAACTCCGGATGACGGGGATATCCGATAGCAACCAAACCATCAAGCGACACTATGTGAGACGGAATACCTTTTAGAATTGACGAAACACGCGTCGGGACATGGAATTCAAGCCGTGTATCCCTCCGGTCAATTGATTCGATTTAGCCAGTATTCTACGCCGGGAATGCTCGCGTTCGGCCCTTCTTTTTATACGTTTCCCGGTTGGCGGGCAGTAGCTGGAAGCGTTCCTGGTGTTGAGGCAGTTTTTGAATCCTTAATTTCGGGTTACCCTCTTTCTTTGGTACGGATATGTAATTCCGAACCTATTCCTGAGATTGCGAACACCTGCGCAGCTTTTTTCCCGCATCTTTGTTCTGTTAGTCACCAAAACACGTCAATCATGAAAGCGATCATCACAACGGGCTACGGCTCCCCGGAAGTATTTAAATTGGATAACGTAGCACCGCCAATTGCCAGGCCAAACGAGATCCTGGTTAGCATTCACGCTTCATCGGTAGCTAGAGCAGACGTCATGATGCGTACGGGAAGGCCCTATATCGGCCGTTTGATGCTCGGCCTCCTGAAGCCGAAAAACCCAATCTGGGGGACAGGTTTCGCCGGTATTGTAGCGTCAGTAGGTTCAGAGGTTTCCCAATTCAAGGTAGGCGATAGAGTGTTTGGTGAGAACATCGACACCATGGGCACCTATGCGGAATACGTAACCGTCCCTGAAGCCGGAATAGTCGCCCAGCTGCCGGATAATCTCAGCTTTGAAGAAGCGGCAGGCATGTGTGATGGCGGCATCACCTCCCTTAATTTCCTCCTCAACCTGGGTACTATTAAGGCAGGACAAAAGGTGCTCATCAATGGGGCTTCAGGTTCATTAGGGACCGCAGCCATTCAACTTGCGAAGCATTTTGGTGCCGAGGTAACCGGTGTTTGCAGCAACCGGAACATCCACCTGGTTAAAGAATTGGGAGCGGATCAGGTGATCGATTACACCAGGGAGGACTTTACCGGGAACAGCAATGCCTACGATCTGATCTACGATACCGTTGGGGCGCGGTCTTTTTCGGAATGCCGCCATGCATTGACAGAGAATGGAGTGTATGCCTCGCCTGTTCTGGGGATGCCCTTGTTGGGTGATACGATGCGCACTTCGCTTTTCGGGAAGAAAAAGGCGAAGTTTTCGGCTACCGGAGCGTTGCCCCTGAAAGAAACGAAGCGCCTGCTTGAGGTACTTCTCGGGATTATTGAAGCCGGGAATTTGAAAGGCATTCTCGATCGAAGCTATCCCCTGGAGCAACTAGCAGAAGCGCACAAATACGTGGAACAGGGGCACAAGCGAGGAAACGTGGTCCTGGCTGTAGCCTAAGTTGAACCCCTGCTGAATAGCACTTTTGGCTTCATCGGGATGGATCATCATTTATCAGAAAATTATGGAAAAGAAGGAAACAAAATACATTGCAGTGGGAATTGCGATGGGAACGGCCCTTGGCGCAGCCATAGGTATTGCCATGGGCAACCTTGCGATTGGCATTTCTCTGGGAATTGCCATTGGTGCTGCACTAGGGTATTCCCTGCAGCAAAAAGACAGCGACTCAGCCTAAGGTATAGACCGAAAGGTCCGCCGGTATGATTTACTGGCAAAAAATAAATGGAAAATGTCGACCTGTAGATCGGGCTGTGGAACCGGATAAAAACAAAGAAGCGTCTTAACTTGCCGAATCATGAAAAAGAAATATACCAAACAAGTGCTGAGAGTCGTCCTGATCCTTGGATCAATCGCCTCGCTCTTCTTTGTTCCCTGGCTGTTGGTAAAAGCCTGGATCCTTCCACTGCCCGATACCATTCCGGAACAGTTGGAGCAGGCAATTGCTCATGGGTTTGACGGGATGATCGTCTATATCGACCAGGGGGGCAAGGCACCGCAGCAGTATGCGGCTGGCTGGCACAACCGGGAATCCAAAACACCGGCCAAGCCCGATGCGCTGTTTAAAATTGCGAGTATCAGCAAGCTGTATGATGCAGTAGCCGTCACAAAACTGGTAGGTGATGGACGGCTTTCTCTTGATAAAACCCTAGCAGAGTACCTGCCGGAGCTTAAAGGGAAAATCCAGCATGCAGATAAAATCACGCTAAGGTTGATGATTCAGCACAGGAGCGGAATTCCCAATTTTACAGATGCACCGGGTTTCTGGGCTTCTCCCACCGAATCCTACGAAGAAAGCCTAGCATTGATACTGGGAAAACCGGCCAACTTTGAACCCGGTGAAGACTATGAATATTGCAACACCAATTACCTGTTGATCAACAAGATCATGGACGATGTGCTGGGGTATGGCAACTTTGAGTTTATCCGTGAGGAAATTTTAGACCCCCTTAAGCTCAGAAACACCTACCCATCGCTGAAAGAAGTAAATATAGCCGATGTAATGAGTGGCTACCATGTAGGATACGCGCCTGATCTCAAGACAAATGATCACGGGATGCACGCCACGGCAGCAGATGTGGGTGTTTTTCTGAGGGCCTTGAACGAGGGATCATTTTTTGAACCCGGAGAACAGGAACTATACGCTTCCATTTACGAGTACGAACATGGAGGCTGGGTTCCGGGCTACCAGAGTTTTGCAGCCTATCATAAGGATATAGATACCGTAATTGTTGCCTTCTACAGCACAACGGATCCTAAGCTTTACAATTGGAACCTGTCAGAAATAATCAACAATAGAATGGTTAAGATCATCCGAAAAAATAACTAGCCATACCCTGGTTAGCATCCATTCTCGGCCTCAGTAAGCGAGCGGGGAACCCATGTACACCATCGTCAAAACCGCCTGAACACACAAAAAAAGGGTGTAGGGCGTAGTAAACACATTCAAAATAGATCAAAAAATGAAAAGTTACATCCTATTATGTTTGGCATTGGTAATGATGGGTTCCTGTAGCCGTTCATTGCCATCTGATATCTCCCGGCAACCAACGCTTGCCGATTACAAGCTCGGTGAAAAATGGGTTTGGAAATACAAGGGCATTACCACGGAGGGAGAAGTCCGCTCGGATGGCGAAGATACCAGAGAAATAGTCACTATGGATGGCGTTTTAGGCATGACCATAGGAAATGATACCGTTCCTGTTACGGATATTGTCAGGCCCGATGCTAGCGATACACCGAAGTACGACTGGCCGTTGGAAGTGGGTAAAACCTGGAAATATGAAAACAACTGGACCAGCCAGGATGGAACAACAGGAAGCCAACGTCAGGAGGCAGAGGTATTGAGTTACCAGGAAGAAACGGTAGCGGCGGGAACATTCATGGCATACACCATAAAATACACCGGAAGAACCACCAATTCCAGAGGGTACAATGCCCATGAAGAGGAGGTTTGGTTGTATGCACCTGCGGTTAAAAATTTCATTAAACTGACCCAATCCCAGGGTGATTTTTTTTACGTGGAGGAATTGATCGAATACGCAAGACCTTAGTAATGCGCTTCGAATCCAGCAAGGCTCGTTTCTTTCCCCGCATTTTATCCCGCAAACTGCGCCATTTTGTACCAGAATTCCTTAAATTATGAATGGAAATGCCGAGGGGCCCGATAGCCGGGAAAGACCCTGCCTCCGCACCAGTACTTGGGTGGATGCAACTGCCGGGGCTGTCCATCGACGGCAGGCATAGCGAAATAAGCGACAATCCGTCCAGGAAAAAATAAAAAAAACATGGAAAACCAGATCAAATTAGGAGCCTTTTCGGTAAGCCTTGCCGTAAAGGACATTCGCCGTTCCAAGGAATTTTACGAGAAGTTGGGCTTCGAGGTATTCGCCGGCGAGCTGGAGAAAAATTACCTGATCATGAAAAACGAAGATTCGCTGATTGGTTTGTTTCAAGGGATGTTTGAAAACAACATCCTGACCTTCAATCCAGGATGGGATGCGAACGCACGCGAACTCGAGAAGTATGACGACGTACGAAAAATACAGCAACACCTCAAGGGAAAAGGCGTGGTACTGCAGGCAGAAGCGGATGAGACCACATCGGGTCCCGCCAGCATCACCATGCTGGACCCGGATGGAAATGTGATTTTGATCGACCAGCATGTCTGAGTCCGTGCCTTTGGAAGAGCGGGTCTTTTTTGCGGCCGGAAGCGGCTACGATACGAAGGGTAATCATCCGCAGGCCGGATAGGGGTAGTTTCCGGGCAGTAGTGGATCCGGACCGGCTCCCAAGAGATCTCCATCGAAAATGCGCAGCGGAATGGCTAAAAGAGGGTGATGCCCTGGCGGTTATTCGTCTAAAATCGGTGCCTCCAAAGGAAACGGCAAAAAAAGCAAGCGATTTTCATCCGAAATGATTAATTTGAAGACGAAAATTGATGCCGATTGGACTCGAATGCGATGGGTGAAAACGAATGGGAGTGAAAGTACATGGTTTAGACGAGGCGCAGGATTCGCTAATAGGCTAGGGTGGGACAGCGCGAAGAGACCGGTTTGACTATGAGCGTAAACGGGAGCTTATTGGTCTATGATCAAGACGGCTCGTAAACGAACCCAAGAACAACTGGCTGAGCTAATTGATGGATGAAATCATGTCCCCATACGCCCACCGCACCAAGCAAAGCGATGATTCTTGCGTAGGAGATGGCTGTAATGCGAAACGGCATTCCCGTAAACGAAGAAAATGACTCAATCTGAACTGATACTGTTACATTTTGCAGAAATAAGGAAAAGAAGCATTAAGCTTTGGAATGGTCTTCCGGAGAGCCATTATCATTGGAAACCCGACGAGAAAGCCATGACTGCCCTGGAAATGGTTAGGCACGTGTTGGAAGCCGATTATGGATGGAATCGTATCATCAGAAACGAGTGTATGATAAACTACCAAACACCCTGGAAAAATCGACCATTTAGCAGCGTTGCCGATGAACTTGAATTTGCCGAACCCCATAGAAATGCGTTTTTAAAAACGGTTGGCCAATTTTCGGATACGGAATTAACCCAAACCAAAATCGTTCACCCTGGAAATGGTGAGGAAAAAATTCTTGGAGCCTATCTACTACGGATTGGTTACCACGAATCGGTACACGCAGGACAGTTCCTTTCGTATTTACGAACGATGAAAATCAGTCGTCCGGAGATATGGGGCTAAAAAAAACTAAAACACGCCTGCCATCAAATCAATCCTTTGGCATCCAGTGATTTTTTGAGTGTTGCATGGTTTTCCCAAAACCGATCCTGTATCCGCTGCATCAGGGTCTCAAATTCCGGATGATCCTTGAGGGGGGCGATGAGCGGATCTTTTTCGAAAAATAAGAGGATCCAATATTGGTAATTGTCCTGGTTGGAAAAAATACGTAATTGCTCCATGGCCTCTTCTATTTTGCCTTCACGTGCGTGCAATACAGCCATGCTGGCGCTTTTGTAAATGGACTGGTCCTCCTCGCAGTATCGGGCATAGGCATCGAAAAATTCCCCCGCACGCTCGGGGTAGCCCATTTTCTCGTACACCAGCCCGATTTTGATATCCTCCTGGGGGTAAATGCCCAGTCCTTGTCTTTCCCTTTCGGTAACAAACTGCTCGTAATAGACAAAGGCGTTGGCATAGTCTTCCTGAAAATAATGCATTTTGGCCACTTCCTGAAGGATGTCCAGCCTACTGCTATCTCGTTGCCATTCCTGCAACAGCCTGTCCGTGGTGCGCTCCATGTTCCGATCTTTGGCATACAGAATATAGGCATGCAGGAAGGGGGCGTATTCATTGTCCGGATTAAATGCCAATGACCGGTTAATATACCGGATGGATTCGTCCACAAAGCCGGTTTGAATAAGCGCATTGCTTAGGTGCAGGTAGGTATAGCTTTTTGTGACCGAGTCTTGTCCGCCCACGTCCAATTGAACGCCTTTCAGGGCGTATTCCAGATACCGGGCAGTATTGGGCGTAATGCGAGCGTAAAAGTCCGCAAGCAACTGTACTACGGAAGAGGAGTTGGGATTGTATTCCAATGCTTTTTCCAGGTGAGGCAGGGCCAGACGAAACTCCTTTGCATGCAGGTAGTAAAGCGCTTTGGCGATCAGGCTTTCGGCAGATTTAGCGTCATACAGGAGCGCCTTGTCGGCGTAGTTGTTGATGCGGTCCGTGTACTGTTTCTCAATCTGATAGATGTCGAGGTAATAGTACGCAATGGCCAGGTTGGCGTAAGCCAATGCGAACTGCGGGTCTTCCTCCGTTGCCTTCTCGAGCAGGGGAATGGCCGCAAGCAGCCCCTCCCGATTTTGTTCATTCATATGTTCTAGGGCCTGCAAGTAATAATCGTACGCAATGAGGTTGTCCGTAGGCTGCTTTTCGATGCGTTCCAGTTCAGCAGGCGTCACCACTACTTTGATGGCATCGGTGATTTCGCCGGCAATTTCGTTTTGCAAGGCAAAAATGTCCCCCACTTGCCGGTTGTATTGTCCCGCCCAAACCGGTTGATCGGTTTCCGCCTCCACCAATTGGACGGTTAGTACTATCCGATCCCCAATCCGCTGCCCGCTACCTTCCAGGATATAGCTGACCTGAAGGGTTTCGGCGATTTGCGGAACCGGCAGGTCGGTGTTCCGGAATTGTTCTACCGAGGTTCGACTCACCACCCGCAAGTCTTCGATCTTTTGTAGTTTACTCAAGGCGGATTCCATCAACCCATTGACAAAATACAGGTTGGAGGAATCGCTGCTTTCGTTTTTAAAGGGCAAAACGGCTATGGACTTCTCCAGTGGCTTCTCGCTGTACAGCAGCAGGTTTTTTACCAAAAAAAAGGCTCCGGCAAGCGCCAGGACCACTAAGGCTGCCAAAAAAGGCATCCGGTATTTTTTTAGGATAGGCAAGCGGGCAGGGACTTTCTGACCCGCTTTTCTGGCTTCACCGGGCGCATGGCCGTACTGCTCCCGAAAGCATTTGATAAGATAGGAAGTGCTGCCAAAGCCTACCTCAAAGGAAATCTCTGAAACGGTCAACGAAGTTTGGTTCAGCAATTCCATTCCCTTTTTCAAACGCACCAGCCGGATGTACTGACTGGCGGAAAGATGGGTGTATTTCCTGATTTTCCGGAGCAGGTTGGATCGGCTCATGTGCATCGCTTCCGCCAGTTCGGACACCCCGAAGCCTTCCCGCGAAACATTGTCCAGGACAATGGCCTCTACGGCATCGATAAATGCTTCACCGGAAATGGATAGGTCGGACATGAGGATGCTTTTACGAACGAATTTACAAATAATTCCGACAATACGCAGGGATGGAAAACAGCCCTTTCCTTTCCGGAAAACGCGCTGATGCGTCATAATTTATATTCTTGCACCATAATTTTTATGCGCGCTGCAAATTTAATGCTTTTGGCAACATGCCGCTTACACCGGTTTTCGACACTTCGACGAGCTTTGTAGCAAGTAAAATTTCAACCAAAAAAATACAAATCAATGAAAACGAAAAGAATCAATGCCTTTGTCTGTATGGGCTTGGTACTCGCCTTGTCGTTCGGCTGTTCCCCATCTGCTGAAAGGAAAAATGAAAATGGGATAGAAATACCGGATATGGATATCCATGCCGCGGTACTGGAAGGAAATGTAGATGTAGTTCGGCAGCACATTGACGCAGGGTCTGATATCAATATAAAGGAGCCGCTTGGCGGAGCCACGCCCCTGATCTCCGCGATCACCTTTGGAAAAACCGAGATCGCCCGGCAATTGATTGACGCGGGTGCGGACCTATCCGCTAAAAATAACGATGGGTCCACGGCCTTGCATGTGGCTGCTTTTTTCTGCCGTGTGGAAACGGTTCAGCCATTGCTGGATGCGGAAGCAGATAAATCCCTTCGAAACGAATACGGAGCTACGCCAAGGGAGACCGTCATGGGGCCATTTGAAGCCGTCAAGCCGGTATATGAACTGATGCAAACGCAATTGGGCCCCTTGGGCTTGCAATTGGACCTAAGGGAACTGGAAAAGACCCGGCCCGTCGTTGCCATGATGCTACAATAACGATAGGATGAAGGAAATGGAAACCGAAAGAAGATACGATATTGATTGGCTGCGGGTAGTGGCCATCGCCTTGCTGCTGATTTACCACATAGCGATTGTGTTTCAGCCCTGGGCCAGCTTTATCGGGTTTATCGGAAGTAACGAACCGATGGAGGGGCTGTGGAAACCGATGTCCCTGTTGAACGTGTGGCGCATACCCTTCCTGTTTTACGTGTCCGGGATGGGTGTCTATTTTGCTATCCGGAGAAGAAATGGCTGGCAATTGGTAATAGACCGTTCGAAAAGAATTCTTCTACCTTTTGTGTTTGGTGTGTTTGCCATCGCGCCGCTGCACGCCGTTGTTTTCCAGTATCATTATACCTTGCCGCTGCAGTATTATCCGCATCCGGGTCACCTGTGGTTTCTAGGAAATATCTTTGTCTATGTATTGGTGTTGACCCCTCTTTTCTTTCTGCTGAAGAGAAAGTCGCTACGGGTGTTCAGGAAGGGACTGTCTGCTGTCACGGGCCATCCGATCGGCCTGTTGGGCATTTCGGTCTTTTTTGTCCTGGAGGCGCTCCTTCTTCGACCGGCCGTATTTGAGATGTATGCCTTGACCTGGCATGGGTTTTTCCTGGGATTTCTGGCCTTTTTCTTTGGCTTTCTATTCGTCTACAGTGGAAAAGCTTTCTGGCAAACGGTAGGCCAATGGAAATGGCTATACCTTGGAGTGGCCCTGACCTCTTACCTGATCCGGCTCATCTTTTTTGAAACCAAGCTGCCCGGATATGCTTTGGCTCTGGAGTCCAATTGCTGGATTTTTGGCATCTTTGGTCTGGGCTACTGCTACCTGAACCGACCCAGTAGATTGCTAAGGTACTTGAGTCAGGCGGCCTACCCGGTCTATATCCTCCACATGGTGGTCTTGTATGCGGTAGCTGCTCTGGTTTTGCCACTGGCCCTTCCAAGCTGGGTCAAATTTATCGCGATTTGCGGATTGACCTTTGCCGGATGTTTTCTTCTTTACGAGGGACTTATCCGCAGAATTGGGTTGCTCGGTCCCTTGTTTGGAATGAAGAAGCAACCCAGCCGGGCCATGATGCCTGGCAAACGGGCAGTAGAAACGGAAGGTACCATTCCCGGATAATGACGTTGCCTGCTATAAAAAATGGGAGGTAGCTGGGCCATGGGCCCAGGATGATAACGAGTACAAACCCAAACGAGCCCTCCTGAAAGCAGTCAGGTTGGGTTATTGAAACACAAAGCTGAAACGATGAATACGAAACAAATCACCCGAGTCCTGTTGTTTATCGGGACACCGATTTCCCTCTATTTTGTACCCTGGACGCTGTTATTTGCCTGGTTGGCACCACTTCCGGACTCGGTCGAAGAAGAAGTATCGCAGGCACTAAAACACGATTTTGATGGCATCATCGTGTTCGTAGATCAAGCCGGAAAGGAGCCGGAGTTTTTTGCCGCCGGATGGCACAATCGGGAAGCGAAAATACCTGCCCGACCGGATGCTTTGTTTAAGATTGCCAGTATCGGCAAATTGTACGATGCGGTGCTGATCGCAAAGCTGGTTGCTGCGGAGCGTCTGTCCCTGGACAAAACACTCGCGGATTATTTCCCCGAATTGGCAGGAAGGATTGAAAATGCCGAACGGATTACCATTCGCATGCTGGTGCAACACCGAACGGGCATTCCCAACTTCACGGATACGCCCGATTTTTGGATCAACCCGCCCGGCAGCAGCGAGGAGGCACTGGCATTGATACTTGACCGACCGGCTGATTTTGAACCCGGAGAAGCCTATGCGTACTCCAATACCAATTACCTCTTACTTTCCCTGCTGATCGAAAAGGTGCAGGGGTATGGTAAATTCCAATACATGCAGGAGGAGGTTTTCCTTCCCCTCGGACTGAAAAATACGTATGCCTCTATCCATGAGGTGAAAATGGACGAGCTGATGAGCGGATACTATGTGGGTGTGAAGGAAGATATCAAGACTACGGACTATGGCTCCATGGTAGCCAGCGCCGGGGATGTAGGAATCTTTCTCCGGGCACTAAACGATGGCTCCCTGCTGACGGACAAGGAGCAGGAGATCTATTCTTCCATTTACGTTTACGCGCATACCGGCCTGATTCCGGGTTACCAGAGCTTCGCCAGGTATTACCAGGATATCGACACGGTGGTGGTCCAGTTTGTGAATACGACCAATTTTGACGGGTACACCTGGGGATTATCGGAAATCACCTTCAATCGGATCGGTAAAATCCTTCGCAGGCGCCAGGGACTCTGATGGCAAAAAATAAGCGGTTTGTTTCGATGAATGCGGATTTCTTTCCATTTTTCAACACCTGCAAACGGATTTTTAGTACATTGAGAGCCTGTTTACGAAAAAGCAATGATAGTAACGGTATCCCTTTTCGTTTTTTCTGCCCTGACAAGTATCGTGATTCTTTTTCAGCTTGGCCTGGCGGCTGGCATGCCCTGGGGTGCCGCCTCCATGGGTGGCAAGTACCCCGGCAAATACCCGCTAAACATGCGTGTGGTAGCGGGGATCAATGCCTTGGTTCTGGCCGGGATGATCGTCATTGCCTGGGCCAGAGCGGGTCGGCTATTTCCGGAGCTCGAGTCCATTGCCTCGGTAGGGATATGGGTGCTGGTGGTCTTTTTTGGTATTGCTACGCTGATGAATACCATTACGCCCAGTAAAATCGAACGCATATGGGCACCAGTTGCCTTTGGCCAAATGGTTACAAGTTTGATCGTTGCAATGACCTGATGTAATTAAAGCAGGCATGAAGTTTTGGCTGAATATTATTTTTTATAGATTCTTTCCCCCTTTGGTTGAGCCAGTTTGCTGCTGGCGTCCCTTGGTTGAAAAAAGACATTTCAAGCCCTATTAGTCAGAAGCGGTTTTTTGGATCTTTCACCTTTACCATTGCAGCCGCTGCCAGTTCGTTTGGCGATTACTTTTGTATCGGCGTGGGCTTTGAAGTTCCTATTATATGTAGAATGTAGCAGAAATCAAATTACCTCAATCCTCGATAAACTCCAGGATATCTCCCGGCTGACAGTCCAGGGCCCGGCAAATCGCTTCCAAGGTGGTAAACCGGACGGCTTTTGCCTTACCGGTCTTAAGGATGGAAAGGTTTGAGAGGGTGATATCCACCTTTTCCGAGAGTTCGTTTAGGGACATTTTTCGTTTTGCCATTATGACATCTAGGTTTACGACAATGGGCATGGCTATACAGTTAGGTCATTTTCGGTTTGGATTTCTACACCTCGTTTGAAGACCAACGCAATGGAATAGATAACGGCACCCATAATCAGGTATTCAAATGCACCACCCAAAAATCCACTGAGTGCAGGATTAGATGTTGTTTGGGAAGACAACCAATTAAAATACCCGGAGGCTATAATGATTAAAACACCTACCTCAACGGTAACTCTGCCAATTTTGGAAATAAGGACTGACACTTCCTTGCTGAAAGGGTGAAGGAGGTCAATCGCCAGAAAAACCCGGATTACCAAAAAGAAAATATAGGCCTTGGCTATCGAAATCCCTAGCAATAAGGATATAGCCCCCAGGTAATATCCCGTATGCCATTCCCTGGCCACCGACAAATCCAATCCCTGGTAAAGGTTTTGGGCCACCTCAGGTTTGAAGAGGCTGTATATGGAGGTAAACAATAAGGTTCCGCCTTTGATACATAGTCCGATAAAAATCGACCAAATGATGACGGTGAGTAACATCAATATGGGTTGGGTTTCCCACTTTTTCTTCCAGGCTTCTTTCCAGTTCATAGTCTTCGAATTTTCATGGTTTGACAAATAACAATAAATATTTATTGTTAAACAATAAAAACCTAATTAATTTTAATGGTTTTCCTGCTAATAGGGTCTGGTTTATCAAGCGGTGTAGGCTTAAGTACGATGCGTAAATGGCGCTGTATCAGGTAAAAGCTAAGTATTGAAATAAGTTTCTAGTTGATAAATTATCAAATTTGTGATAGTTTCGTACAATGAAGTGCAAATGGACAATTCTCGGTTTAGTCGTAGGACTTGGGTATTTGGTATTCCCCGGTCTTGTGGAAGCGCAGGAGAGGAAAATCATCCCCCTGGACGCACATTTTTTGCCCATAGAATCTGGCGATGAAGGCCAAACATACAGCAAAATAGTCACCGTTTCTTCAGAAGGGGAATTGGTGGAAAAAACCTATGACCTTAATTACGCTTTGGTTTCTGCGAAAAAATCAATGTTTGAAGCGGCTGAGCCTCTCGAACCGGTATGGGAAGAAGAGAAACAGTATGCCTCGGATGGCACCTTGATGTATACGCAGTTCAAGTATCGTAAAGACAATGCCAATTATACCAAAGTATTTGTAGGGGACAAACTGGTGCTCGACCTGGTTTGTGATAGCCCACTAAACTGCCAAGGTTCCTTTATAGCCCCCGATGGAGAAGTGGAAGCTGTGGATAGAGATGTTTTTAAGCCTGGTTTACCTAGCATGAAGGTCTGGCATGAATTCCTGGGCAAGAACCTGTCCTATCCCCAATCTGCCAGAAATAACCGGGCAGAAGGGGAAATCTGGGTTGGTTTGAAAATCGATGAGCGCGGCAAATTGGCGGAAAGCACCGTGGTAAACCGCGCTTCTTCAGATCCCGGACTGGTCAAAGAAGTGGAAAGGGTACTGGATCGATACACCGGGGGCTTCCTTCCTGCCCGCGATCTTCAAGGCAGTCCCACCACTGCATGGATGTATCTTCCGATTCGCTTTCGACTGGGGTAGGCTTCACTATTCTCAACCTCCGACATACTTCCTTGCTAAAAAAGACGCCGGATTGGAGAAATTTCTGGATCGTTAAGGTAACCGACGCGCATAGTATTTCTCATTATAGGAAGGAAGAGTACGGACATTTTTGGTCTATTCGACAGTTGCCTATTGGACTCCCACCCGGGCCAATTGCCCGCTTGGTCTTAGATCGAAATTCTGGCTATTTCCACACGACACACGGCATGGGATGCCGTGATGGCCCTGCTACATTTGGATGTCTTTCATCTGCAATAGCTAATTTTTAATTAAATTAGAGAGCCAAAAAGATTAATTTAATTGCATTGAAGTCAGGCTTCGGAAGGCCCGGTCCTCTCAAGCTGATCACATGTCTGGTGCTGGCGTTAGATGAGTAGAATTCATTGCTGAAATAAGAGCCGATCGACATGCACTCCTCGGGAAAACTGAAAAATAGATGGAAAACACGCTGAAAGCGGCCTACCTGAAATGGGACGGGATCCATACCGCTCACTTGAGACAACTGTACCTGGAAAACCGGGAAGATCCGTCCTTTATCCCTGCCACCCTCGCGCTTTTAGAAAATGAGCACGCAGTGGAGGTTTCCAGCAGTTGGGTGCTGAAACATCACATCGATCAGGGTAAAATGTTGTCATCCGATCAGGTCGACCAACTCATAAATAAATTGCCAGAACTTCGCTTTTGGGAAAGTCGGCTCCACCTGCTGCAAATGATTCCCCAAATTTCGTTGACCGATGCGCAGGCAGAGCGTTTGGAGCCCGCGGTTCGAAAGCATTTGTCGTCTGATCGCGCGTTTGTCAAAGCCTCCGCCTTTGCGGCCTATTTTCCTGTTTTGTGCAACGCATGACCCAAGATTAAATTTCCAAATTTAATAACCATTCCTGCTCGTTCGTAGGCTTTAGGATTTTGGTTTTAGTCTCTTTTGATTTTGGTAAGGTATAGCTCAGCTGCTTTATTTCCTTGATCTCGTTTATGGCTTTTTCGGGAGATAGTCTGATTTGGTTAATAATGATAAGCCTTTCGAGTTCTTTATATACCGTGTAAGCTGCAAAACAAATACAAATGTGGGCCTCTATCCGGTTTCTGAGCCTGTGATAAACCGGTCGGATTCTTAGGTCTGTCTTTGATATTCTAAAGGCTTTTTCTATTTGCCATAGCTGTGAATATTGGCCAATAATCTCCTCCCTGCTGAGCAGAGTGTTGGTTATATATCCTTTCAGCCCATCCCAGATTTTATCGGCATTATATTTCTGATAATCAATGTTCACGCTGGCTTCTCCTTCCAATCTAAGGTATTTGTTGTACCCTCGGTTGTTGATGTGTTGCTTGCTGATCTTTCCGGTTTTTACTTTCGATTCCAGTCTTTTCAGCCCCTTTTCCCGGTTTTTTTCATCCTTTTTAGCCCTTCCTGCTGAATAGCTGACAATCAACCTCCCGTTTTTTGATTTTATTTCTTGTGGCCTGCCTTCGGCTACCTGAAGGGCAATTACTTGCTGTTTTATGACTTCCGTCTCATTTTTCACTCTTCCTCCCAGTATGTATTGGTAACCATGTTCTTGCAAAGCATCAATATTGGCTTGGGATAACAGGGCCGCATCTGCAACTACTATGGGTGTGGCGATATCAAACTTCTTTTGAAAGTTCTGGAGTACAGGTATTAAAGTTTTTGTCTCCGATGTGTTCCCCTCAAAGATTTGATAGCCGATGGGATAGCCATTGTTACTGACCAAAAGTCCGATCATGATCTGGGGATGCTGATGCTTGCCGTCCTTGTTGAAACCCGGAATCCGGTAATCATCGGGCTCTGAGGCCTCAAAGTAAAGGGTAGTCATGTCATAAAAGACGACTCCGATACGACCATCCAAAAGCTTTTTGGTGTAGTTAAAAGTTGTTTTCTCGATAATAGGTTTCAGACTTTGATCCACCTGGTCAAGAAAACGATAAATAGAATAGACACTGACATCTACTTTTAGATGTTTCTTAAAGTACTCAACGGTCTTTAGCTTGCTTCCAGGATAAACCAACCGACACAAAACGAGATTTTTAAAATAATCGAGTGACCCGCCCTGCGGGAAGCCTATTTTTTGGTATATCCTGCCTAAAACAAGTTCTGCTCCAACCTTCTGCAAATGGTCGTTTGAGAGGCTTTCTACAAAACTTTCTACTACCAGATCATCATGTTCAACAAACAGCGCAGAAACACCTTTCAAACGTTCAATTTCATTGTTAGCAAGCAATAAAAGCAGTTCTTCTTCCCTCTTGGTGTGGGCAATGCCCACCGTTTTGATCAATTTGTTTTTCCGCTTAACCTTTCGGACAATCTGAATGCTTACCGAACCACTTCTATTCTTGTTCTTTCTAACAAACATAGGCTAAAAATAGCCCCGCATGACCCAAAATTCAAATCTAAAAATCGTAAATAACTGAAAATCAATAGATATAAAAAAGAGCGATCACGTCGCGCACAAAACAGGGGAAGGCCCGGTCCTCTCAAGCTGATCACATGTCTGGTGCTGGCGTTAGATGAGTAGAATTCATTGCTGAAATAAGAGCCGATCGACATGCACTCCTCGGGAAAACTGAAAAATAGATGGAAAACACGCTGAAAGCGGCCTACCTGAAATGGGACGGGATCCATACCGCTCACTTGAGACAACTGTACCTGGAAAACCGGGAAGATCCGTCCTTTATCCCTGCCACCCTCGCGCTTTTAGAAAATGAGCACGCAGTGGAGGTTTCCAGCAGTTGGGTGCTGAAACATCACATCGATCAGGGTAAAATGTTGTCATCCGATCAGGTCGACCAACTCATAAATAAATTGCCAGAACTTCGCTTTTGGGAAAGTCGGCTCCACCTGCTGCAAATGATTCCCCAAATTTCGTTGACCGATGCGCAGGCAGAGCGTTTGGAGCCCGCGGTTCGAAAGCATTTGTCGTCTGATCGCGCGTTTGTCAAAGCCTCCGCCTTTGCGGCCTATTTTGAGATTGTTAAACGTTTTCCCGAGCTAAAAAATGAATTTCGCTTGCTCTGCGAAGACTCATTGGAAAAAGTGAGCGCTTCGGTAAAGGTAAAAATCAGACGAATTCTCAAGCAGCTACAAGGGGCGGAAAACAGGTGAACCGTTCCTTATGTGTTTCCCAGGGGGCTACAGGTTGGCCTCTCGAAAGCCCGGTAAAAAATCGCATACGGGGCGATGGGCAGGGCCTTGCCGGTTTATTTTACCGATCCCTGGATTCGATTGCCGGCAGCTTACCGCAGGTCCCGCCTTACTTTTGCTACCTTTTCCAGGAGCGCTTCCCGGCGATCACCCGACCCGGACCGCATCGCTTCCTCGGTGCCCGGGTAAAGTCCGCCGATAAATCGGACCGTTTCTTCGTTCCCCTCTTCCTGGATTTCTTCCCAAAGAGCGGAAGCAGCTTCGTTTTCGCCCAGGGCTTCCAGGGCATACAAGGCCAGCAGTTGCTCGGAACGGTTGGGAGACATGTCGGCCGTAGCAGCTACCACTTGCTGCATGTGGGAGCGGAACATGTCCTCCCGGTTCTGGGCTTTGGCTACCAGTCCCAGCAAGTAATCCTGCACGGTTTCGTTCGTGGTGAACGGTTTTCCTACACCCAGATTTTCGGGCCATTCCAGGGATTTTTCCAGTTTGGTACGGGCGGACTTCCAACGCTTTGCCTGCAGGTCTTCCAGCGCTGCGTTCAGGTACACCGTCTCAAAGAGCGCCCGTCCTTCCCCCGCTCCCTCGTAGGGAAGCACGTGGATTTTGTCGAGCAGGGCCATTGCCTTTTTGTACTGGCCCAGGCTATTGAGTACCCGGATATAATCCATTTCCAGTACATAATTTCCCGAAAACCTATTCGTGGCTTCTTTTAGCAAGGAAAGCGCCTCTTCTTCCTCTCCGTTTTCTGCACGATACCGGGCCAGGTGCTGCCAATGCCTCCATTGGTCCGGATCCGTTTCCCAGGCTTTTTTCAGATCGGCAAGGGGATCTCGTTTATCCGCTTTCTCGAGCAATAGGGCCCGGTTCAGGTAAAAGGTGGCCTCCTCCGGAGTTTCTCCGATCCCGGTCAGCAAGTTTGCTGCCTGGGCGGCCTCATTAAATGCCATCAGATTTAAGGCCAGGTAGTAATCGAGCTTCCAGTGGCTTCGTTTCTCACGGGCCTGCTTCAGCATAGCGAGCGTTTCTTTCCGGTAAGGCAGCACAAAGGCAATGGATTTGGCCAGCAAGGCGTCTAGTGCCGATTCCTGCTGCTTCTCGTCCAGAAAGGCCTTCCAAAGATCTACCAGGGCATGGTCCGGACTTATTTCGAGCACCTTTAAGGCATCGGTCTTTTGATTGTATTTCAGGTAGGTAGCGGCCAGCTCCAGGTAGGTTTGGTAGGGGAATTCATTGGTAATCAAGGATTGGAATGCCTCCAATGCCTCAGCATCAGGCCTGCTGAGGTACTGTTCAAACCGGATAAAGTGATTCAGGGGATCAATGTCCCAAAGGGTTTCCAGGACATCTGCGGCGGGCTGTTTTTCTCCCGCCAGCCGGTGCTTGACGGCCAGTACCTGGTAGGCCATGATGTTGTGCACGTTAAAATCCAATGCTTTTTGGGCATAATCGGCTGCATGGTCCAGGTTGTTTTCAGCGAGATGGATCTCCGCCATGGCGGTGTAGGCCGCGGAGCGAAACTCCATGGACCGGGATGCCCATCCGTAGGCTTCCAGTGCATCAATGGGCCGGTTCATTGCCCGATAAATACCACCGGCCACAAAATTCGCCTGTGGGTCAAAAAAATCAGTGGAAAGGGGCTGAGCAATTTGCTCCAGCGCTTCCTCGTACCGCGCAAAACGGAAGAGAAGTTCGGCATAATCAATGTTTGCCTGGGGGTGTCCCGGTTCCATCCGGAGAATTTCCTCGTACTTGGCCTGGGCTTCCGGATAGGCTCTGCTGTAATAGTCCTGGCGGGCACTGTAATACAAGGCTTCGGTAGCGGAAAGGGGCGCGGCCCCGGCTTTATCAAAGGACCGACTCAGTTTCATGGGATCTTCGGTTGCCCAGGAATACACTTTTTCCGTGCCCAAAACCAATTCCAGCTTTTGAATCGGGCCGTCCAGGGCCACCTCTTTGGTAATTACGTCCATGGGTTGTCCTTTCAGGGGAAGGATTTGGGCGGGCTGGTCATTGATGTAGACCTGCAGGTTTTCCTGAATCGGCTGAAGGGGATTGATGGCAATGGAAAGCGTTTCGTTGGTTTCCTGTAGGTGGAATACCCCGCTTTGGGTCACGGCGCTGATGCCGCCGATCTGCTTTACAGGAAACCAATAATCCGTCCAGCGGTCAATGGTGTAGGGGGCAAAACCGGCCTTGGTCAGTGGGCTGGGTTGCCGGCTGGAAGGGGAAAACTGATTGAGCATCCGGCCCGCTTGAAATTCCATGTATTGCCCGCTCTCGTCGGTCAGCAGGTCTTCCCAAATACCGCCGGAGCGAGACAGTGCCCAAAGCCACAATTTTTTACCGGGCATGTCGTCGTAACTGGAAAAATGGCCGAAACCGTATCCCTGATCGTGAAAATAGCCTCCAAAATGGTTCTGAAAGGATCCCGCCATGTGGTGGGATTTACTGGATCCGAAGGCGTTATTGGCATACATACTTACCTGTCGACCTTCCTGCACGGGCCAGTCCATCAAGGCGCCGCTGTGCTGCAGGGCGATGTGTCCGGGGTAGAAGAATTCCTGATCGTCTCCCACATGGGCTGCTGCCGTCATCCAATTGTAATAGGGTTGACGCAGGGGCTCGGGGTTGTACCAGATCCCTTCGGTCTCGAAATAGGCTTTGTCTTTGGGTAAGTTGATCTTTACCCGCCACTGTGTCCGGGAAGGCAGGTCCATGGTTCCTACCACGCAGGTCAGGCTGCCGTCCTCGTTTTCGTAGGTAATGTAATCCACCGGCGAGGCCGTAGAGGGGGCATGGCCGATGATGCCAAAATTAAATTCGATACCACCCGAGGTCCAGGGACCGCGCATGGCAATGTTGCGAAACTTAACGACTTCGTTTTCATAAATGAAGTCTTTTCCGGTGGATTTTTCTACCGCTCCCCAGACCCGGCCGCCGATTTCTGGCATCACGGTTACCCGTAGGTAGTCGTTCTCAAGGGTCACCCGGTTCCAGTCTTTTTTTACCGGGTCTACGCTGTACCCTTCAAACCGGAAATAGGGATAGATATCCGGTTTGTACGCCAGCGAGGGTAGAGGGCTTGGATCCGAATAGGGGTAGGTGGTGTAGCTGACGGGCGCTTCGCTGATGCGGGCTTCCTGTCCCCAGGAAAGCGTAAGGCTGAAGCAAGCAGCGAAAGTAAACAACAAGTGTTTCGGGAAGGTAGGTGCGTTAAACATGTGGAAATATAAGAAAAACCCACCAAAAACACCTACCGGAAAAGCGAAGGAAAGTAGAAATAGGGGTATGAATGGTACTTGTCCTTAGAAATAGAGAGGCGTTGGAAAAAATCGGGTACGACCAAAAAAGGGAGTAAACGTACTCCCTTTTTAGTTGTTTTCGTTATTGTTTCCGATTCTCCTCGGCCATCATTTCGTCGATTTTTTTCTTGACTTTTGGGCTTTGGTTGTAGGCAATGGACATTTCCTGGAATTTCTGAATTTCCATGCCGTTGTCGGTGATGTGATTTTGAAGCTGCTGCTGACTTTCCTGTTGGATTTTCATAATCTCCTGTCCGGCTTGATTAAAAATCGTGATCTCATCGGGATCGTCGGTGGCGTCCATGATGTTGCCCTGACGTTGCGCTTTCATCAGTTCCTGAAATCGGGGTACCTCCATTCCTTTTTCCTCCAGGATCCCCACCATTTTGGCCTCTACTTCTGCCTGCATGGGTACCAGGCTTTGGTTGATGGCTACAAATTTCTGGTAGTCTTCATCGGAAAAATTGTCGTTTACTTGTTGCTGGGCCACCGTGTCGAAGGCAAGACAAATGCCCAAAAGCATGGAAAAAAGGGATACTTTGGATACTTTTGAATAATTCATGAATCAACTCTTTTATCGGTTAGAATTTGTTTCAGTAAACAAGCCTCAATAAATATTCCAAAAAAGGGAAATAACCGAACCAAATCATAGTAAATAGAAATCCATTATGCGTACAAAAATTTACGGTATCAAGAATTGCAACACGATGAAGAAGGCCTTTGCCTTGTTTGAAGAAGCAGGCAAGCCCTATGATTTTGTGGACTACAAAAAGCAGTCACCCGATGCCGAATTGCTGGGCAGTTTCATCGATGCGCTGGGATTGGAGCAGGTGGTTAACAAGCGGGGGACTACGTACCGGAAGCTGGACGAAGCTGTCAAATCTGCTGTGGAAAACAGGGATACGGCCATCCCCGTTTTGCGGGAAAAGAGCAGCATGATCAAGCGGCCGATTATTCGTTTCGAAGACGGGAGCTTACAGGCGGGTCTGGACGAAGAAAAAATAAAGGCCAAACTTTAGCAGGCGTTTATACGGTTCGGGAAAGAGTTATCTGATCGGCAGGATCCATCGGCAGGAAGTTTACTTCCAGGTATCCCCCGGCTGCATTCGGCTGTGTCAGAAACTGCGGAACGCCGTTTACCCAATCCACCGTTTGCCGGTGAATGTGCCCGGCAAATACGCCGAGCAGATTAGGCGCTTCAAAAACAGCCCGGTGAAAAGCTTTGGTGGTCTCGCTGTGACCGGCTTCTGGCCAGCGTTGGCGTCGTTCCAACTCGTAGTTGCGATCGTTGGCGGCATTAAACTGCGGATGACCGCATCCATAGCCCAGACTTCGCCCGGGCGCATACAGGGGAATGTGCATCATCAAAGCCATGGGCATCCCTTTGCGCACTTGCTCCTGAAAAAAAGCGAGTTGCTCGGGTAGAATTTCATAATAGCTGTTATCAATGTTGACCAGATTGATTCCCTTTACGGTTTCCGCGTACATCAGCGGATTTCTCCCCTGATAGAGGGGTAACAGGCGTTTTTCTATCCAGGTCTCCCGCAGTTCGTGCAAGCTTCCCTCCATGCCTTCGTAGTGCCAGTCGTGGTTCCCGCTGGAATAAAAATACGGAATACCAGCGGCTTCTAGCCTTTCCAGGGCCCATTCGATGGCTGCTTCGGAGGGAAAACTAAACAGGTCACCGGTAAGGGTAATCGCATCCACCTTTGCTTCTTTGGCCGCTAGCAGCGTGGCTTCAAAGGCTTCCTCCGGATGGGTGATTTTCCCAGTAAGGAAATGTCTGGTTTCGTTGTATGCGGCGGCCATTCGTTTGCTGAATTGGCGGTAGGGTTGTCCTCGCTCGTCGTCGCGCCAAAGATGCGTGTCCGTTACGTGCAAAATGGACAACGACTGACCAAGACCGGGCACGTAGTAGTCGACTTTGTAATCATTTATCCCTACCGTAAAGGGCTGCTCTTTGAAATTGGCAGCATACTCGGCAGCCTCGCTGTTTTGCCTCAGGCCCAGTGCAATTCCTGCGGAAAGGGCCCCGGCTTTTTGAAAGAAATGTCGTCGTTTCATGGACAGGTTGTTTTGCCTACTCGTCCCACATCGGAGCGGTCAGACCATTTAGGTCCCAAACTACTTTTCCACCCCGAATGGTGAGTTCGGTTTCAAATTTGTGTTTTCCCATCATTTTTCCCATTCCGGTCCGTTCCGTGAATCCGAAGTTCCCCTCTAGAATATTGAGTACGGCGATGTCGGCTCCTGCTCCGGGTGTCAGGTGTCCAAATTCGGGCCGTTTGATTACCTGGGCGGGAATCCAGGTGGATGCTGCAATCACCTCGTTCAGACTCATACCCATGTTTAAAAACTTCGACATGACGTTGTTCATGTTTTTCATGCCGCTCATGATGCTGTTCATGTGACTATCGGTACTGATTACGTCCGGTTGAATGCCTTGTTCCATCGCAGGAATGGCATGCTTGAAGGCAAAGCTTGAGCCGCCATGCCCCACGTCGAAGACGATTCCCCGCTCTTGTGCAGCTTTTACGAAGGGGCGAAGGTTGCCTCCCTTATCGATGATGGCTTCCCTGCCAAAGCCTCCACCGCCAAAAATATGGGTGTAGATATCTCCGGGTCGAAGCTTCTCCATAAACAGCGTCTCCAGCGACAGGGGAGGGTTGGCACCGCCAAAATCTACCATTACGGGGATATTGGCCCGTTCGCCGGCTTCCACCAAACGGTCAATTTGCTCCCATTGGTGCCCGGAATAATGCGCGACCTTGACGCCCACAATGTGTTCCGGAAATTGACGGGCAACCAAAGCGGTCATCTTGGGGTCCATGTCGTTTAGGTTTTGTTCGTAGGGGGAGCCTTTCATCCCATACCCCACGATATTCAGCATGGCCAACACCCGGGTTTGGACCCGATCGATTACTTGTTCCTTGAATTGCACAAAGTTTCGCCAGCCGGCTCCACCGGTGTCCACGACCGTCGTCACGCCATAGGGAAAGGTAAATCCATCCGGATGAATGGAGCTGTAGCCGTTGCTGTACTGCCCGTAGGGATCCAGTCCGTAAAAATTATGTGTATGGATATCCACCAGGCCGGGGCAGACATACAGACCGCTGACATCAATGACCTGACCCGCCAGGTCTGGCGCAATGGTTTTCTGCACCAGCGCGATTTCGTTGCCCTTGACGGCTACGTCCATGACAGCATCGATCCCGTTTTTCGGATCAATGACATGCCCGTTTTTTAACAATAGGTCGTACTGTTGCGCGGTAGCAGCTTGGATACCGGAGAGCAGGAGAAGGACTGTGCATGCCTGCTTCAGCCAGGAGCTTATAGTTGTAAGCCAGGTATTCATGGATGGGTGAGGTTATGTTTGATCGGATAATTTACGGGTTTACCGCCGCGGAAGCAACAACTTTTTTTTGAATCAACCGGCAGAAGGGCTCTGCCACGGAAGGGTTCGGGTCTACCGGCCAGCGATGCATGAAAAACGGGGCGTATGCCCCGTTTCTTATACTTCCTGTTTTTGTTGTATGCCTGCTTCGGCGATGATGAAATGAATGTCTTCGTCCAGAATTTCTTTTTTCAGATCGGCATGATCCAAAAATATCTTGTAGACCTTGTCGAGTTCCAGTTTGGTAAGCTGATAGCCGATTTTGTGAGCGCGGTAGGCGAGGGCGGCTCTACCCGAGCGCGCGGTTAGGACTATCATCGACTCGTCCACACCCACTTCGATGGGGTCGATAATTTCGTAGGTTTCCCGGTTTTTGATTACTCCATCTTGGTGGATGCCCGAAGAATGCGCGAAGGCATTGGTTCCCACGATGGCTTTGTTCGGCTGCACCAGCATGCCCATGCGTTCGGCAACCAGCCGGCTGATGGGGTTCAGAAGCTTGGCATTGATGCGGTTGTGTACATTTAGCCGGGGGTGTTGTTTCATGATCATGACGACTTCTTCCAGCGCGGTATTCCCTGCCCGCTCACCAATACCGTTGATGGTGCACTCGATTTGTCTGGCGCCATTCATAACGGCAGCGATGGAATTAGCCGTGGCCAGTCCCAGGTCGTTGTGGCAGTGTGCAGAGATCACCACGTTTTCTATGCCCCTCACGTGATCTTTCAGGTATTTTATCTTTGCACCGTATTCGTCCGGCAGGCAGTAACCGGTGGTATCCGGAATATTTAACACCGTAGCGCCAGCCTTTATCGCCGCTTCGCAGACCCGTGCCAGGTATTCGTTGTCCGTACGGCCTGCATCTTCGGCGTAAAATTCTACGTCTTCCACATATTTTTTGGCATGGGCTACCGCTTCGGCTGCCCATTCCAGGATGCGCTCCCGGTTGCTTTTGAATTTGTATTTAATGTGTGAATCAGAGGTACCGATTCCCGTATGGATGCGCGGTTTCCGGGCGTATTTAAGGGCCTCCGCGGCAGTTTCGATATCTTTTTTGACGCCTCGGGAAAGGCCACACACGATGGGCTCGGTGACGTGTTTTGAAATTTCAACGACGGACTTGAAATCTCCGGGGCTGGAGATGGGAAACCCCGCTTCGATCACATCCACACCCAAAGCTTCCAGGTGACGGGCGATCTCGATCTTCTGCGGCGTATTCAATTTGCAGCCAGGAACCTGCTCCCCGTCCCTGAGCGTGGTGTCAAAGATCATTACGTGATTCTCATCCATGGTGGTAGGTTTTTTTTAGAAGAAACTAATGTAAAACCTTCGCATGGGTCGATAAATTCAATTACCTTGGTATGTCCGATGCCTGATTTGCAATATTTTGGTATAAAAATCAGAAAATCAGTGTTTTATAATTTAATTTTCATGATATCCAATTTAAAAAAAGATTCTTTATTTGATTTGATAGCCAGTTTATCGCCTTCTGAAAAGCGAAACTTCACGCTTTTTGCGAGGCGGCTTTCTTCCAATCAAGGCGCTAAATTCTTGCAGCTTTTTGATGTCCTGGACAAAATGGAGATCTACGACGAAAAGCAGCTGCTCGAAAAGGTGCCGGTAAGTAAGAAGCAGCTTCCCAACATGAAGGCGCACCTGTACAAACAACTCCTAACCTCCCTGCGGTTGTTGTACGCCGATCGTAATATCGAATTGCAGCTCAACGAGCAGATTGACTTTGGTCGGATTCTGTTTAACAAGGGCCTGTACATGCAAAGCCTGAAGGTGTTGGACAAAGCGAAGCAAATGGCCAGTCAATACGGTCTGGATACGGTGATGTTGCGGGTGGTGGAAATGGAAAAAGTCATTGAATCCCAACACATCACCCGGAGTATCCGGAATCGTGCGGAGGTACTCAGTCGGGAGTCTGCCGCCTTGTCCGAAAGTGTGGACTTGAAAAACCGATTTTCCAGCCTTTCACTTCAGCTGTATGGTATTTACCTCAAGACCGGATACATCAAGGATCGGGAAGGGCGCCTCATGTTAGAAAGGTTTTACAAACAAAGCATGCCGGCTTTCGACCTGGCAGCGCTGGGCTTTTACGAGAAAATGTACCTGTACCAGGCACAGGTATGGTATTTTCATATCATTCAGGACTTTCCCTTGTGTTACCGGGCGGCACAGCATTGGGTAGACCTGTTTTATTCCCACCCCCACATGATCAATGTAGCCACCGGGAACTACCTCAAAGCCTACCATTACCTGTTGGATACCCTTTTTTACCTGGGGTACTACGACCGGTTCTCGACGGTACTGGAGGAATTTCAGGTGAGCCTCAAGCGCCGCGCATGCGAGATGGATGACAATAGTCGGATTCTGGCGTTTTTGTACCTGTATTCCAATTTGGTGAACATCCATTTTTTGAAGGGCGAATTCACCAAAGGGGTGGAAGAGGTGGTGCCGGCCTTGTTGAAGGACATGAAGCCCCTCCGGAGTAAGCTGGACGTGCATCACCTCATGGTCCTGCACTACAAGGTTGCCTGTTTGTATTTTGGGCATGGGGACAACGAAAAGACCATTTACTACCTGGATCAGGTGATCCAAAACAATCAGGATGGACTTCGGGAGGACTTGCAGTGCTTTGCGCACATCCTCAAATTGATTGCCAGCTACGAAGCCGGACGAGACGAAAAATTGGACGGGCAAATTCGGAATGTATACCGGTTTTTGATCAAAATGGACGATTTGCACCAGGTACAGAAAGAAATGGTCCGATTTGTTCGAAACCTAAGCCGGATTTATGACCACGAACTGAAAGCGGCGTTTATTGAACTGCGGGAAAAACTAATTGTATACGAGCATCACCCGTACGAAAAACGGGCTTTTTTGTACCTGGATATCATTTCCTGGCTGGAGAGCAAAATCGAAAACCGACCCGTACAGCAGATCATCCGACAAAAGTTTCTGGAGAAGTCCTTGCTTGAAAAAGAAAAATAAGTGGATGCGAGAGATAAAAAAACTGCCCGGAAAATTTTTTCCGGGCAGTTTCAAAAAAGGTATTTTCAGAGCGATTAGGCCACCACTTCTTTTTCAATAATGACCTGTCCTTTGTAATACAGTTTGCCATCCAGCCAAAAGGCACGGTGCGGCAAGTGAAATTCACCGGTGGTTGGGCATTGTGCCAAACCGGGAGCGTTTAATTTATAATGCGTTCGTCGCTTGTCTCTTCTGGTTTTGGAAATTTTCCTTTTAGGATGTGCCATATCTACCTGATTTTAGATTATTCGTTACTTTTTAGATTTTTTAACGCCTCCCAAAATGGATTTTGTTCGGCTTTATTGGTATCGTCTTCGTTTTCTTCGTCCCCTGCTTCGTATACAATCCATCCGTCTTCTTCTTCCGCTTCTTCTCCCTCGATCCGGTGATCCGGATGAATTTTCTTCGCCGGAATAGCCAGGAGAATAAACTCATACATCAACTGGGCGACGTTGATGGCAGGAGTGTCTTTGGTGATCAAAAAAACCTCCTCGTTGATCTCTTTCTCCTCCTCTCCGTATTTGTACAGGATTTTGTGTTGCACGTCAACTCCCTGGTCGAATTTCTCCAAACTCCTATCACAGGTCAGCCCCACAGTACCCTTTACGTCGAAATCTACTTCAATCAGGTTGATGCGCTTATCCAGCCTTACCTCCACCTGAATGGCAGCTGCATGAACCACCTCTTTGATTTTTTCAAAGTGAGCCAAAAATTCCTCACCTATTTCAAAGTGGAACAGATGCTCCCCTTCTTTCAACCGGATGATGTCAATGTCGAAGTTCCTTATGAATTTCATTTTCCGAATTAAGACCGCAAATTTAAGGAATAATTTTTGTTTTCTAAACTATGGGCGCTTTTTATTTTAATTCTCTGGACCCCAGTCATTTTTGCGTTTAATGATATCGTGGGCCAGGTAAATGGCTGCGCGCATGGAGCCTGCTTCTGCACAATTTTTTCCGGCAATGTTGTAGGCCGTACCGTGGTCCGGACTGGTGCGGATAATGGGGAGCCCTGCCGTATAGTTAACGCCGGAATCAAAGGACACAGTTTTAAATGGGACCAGGCCCTGATCGTGGTACATTGCCAGAACCCCATCAAATTTTTTCTGGTGCATCATGCCAAAAAAACCGTCCGCAGGGTAGGGGCCAAAGATTAGGTTTCCTTTGTCTTTGAATTCCTTGACCATCGGTTCGATGATTTCTCTCTCTTCTGAGCCCAATAGCCCGTCCTCGCCGGCATGGGGATTGACGCCTAACACGGCGATCTTTGGTTTCGCAATGCCAAAATCCTGTTTCAGGGATTTCAGCATAATTTTTAGTTTTTCTTTGATCGTCTCGGCATTGATGGAAGATACCACCTCTCGAAGGGGTAGGTGTCCCGTTACCAGGCCGATGCGCATGTCCTCAGACACCATAAACATCAGGCTTTTTCCCGCCTCAAAGGCCTCTGTCAGGTATTCCGTGTGTCCGATAAATGGCGTTTCCTCCGTATTGATGTTGTTTTTGTTCAGCGGAGCAGTGACCAATGCGTCCAGGTGGCCGGCCTTGAGGTCTACGATGGCCTGATCCAGGGCTGCAAGGGCCATTTTTCCTGCCTCTCTGGTTTCTACACCGGGATTTACCTCCGGGGAGTCCTGGACCACATTGATTACGTTGGTTTTTTTATGGTGAATTTCCTCAATGCTTCGCACCTGCATGAAGTTGAAGTCATTCATTTCCAGCGTTTTCCTGTAGTAAGTGATCGCTTTCCCATGACCGTATATCACCGGGGTAATCATCTTCTGCAAGCGGCTGTCTTGCAATGCTTTCATCGTTACCTCGGCGCCAATGCCATTGATATCGCCTATACTTATGCCTATAACGGGTTTATTCTTTCTTACGTTCATCGTGTATCAAACCTGTGTGTATACCATTTTCATCCATTCCCGCAATTTAACCATTTATCCGGAATCCCTGCATTTGTAAAATCCGGGAGCGGTAGGCCGATAAGATCGGGAAAGCGCTGCGGGAAGGGCGTTACCACGGACCAGGGAGCTCATGCGCCTGCGGTGTTCCAAAAATCCATCAATACGAGATGGCCACCCGAAACCGGGGGTTGACTGCCTTTAGCTGATCGAACGCAGCTTTGGACACCTTGATCAACAGCTTGTTGTTGTCACCGGTATCCGGAAGCACCCCAACTACCCGAGCAAAAACCGTCACGTCGTTTTCTTCGTTCCGAATGCGCATAATGGTACCGACAGGGGCGGTGCGGTGAAGCACCAGGTATTTTTTATGGTTACCCGTACCTGCAATTACTTCCGCCTGTCCGTTTTCTGAAATGTTTTTGAAAGCGGTGGAGGTATCGATCGTCGATGAGGAACTGGCACCTCCCTGCGCGGATGCAGGTTGTGGTGCGGATTTGGGGCTGCTGGGAACAGCCTCGGTAGTTGGTTCCGAAGGCCCGGGAAGTTGCGTTACGGGAATTTGGGCATTGGTATCGCGCCCTACCTTAAGGGTTTGGCCGATCCGTAAATTATTGGAGGAGAGACCGTTCCACTGGATCAGGTCTTGCACCTTGGCATCGTAATTCCTGGCGATGGCGAAGAGGGTTTCTCCCTGGACCACCTTGTGAGAAATCCAATTACCGGTAGTAGATACCGTAGGTGCACTGGCGGAGGATGTGCGGTTGGATGTGCCCGATTCAGCCGCTTCCGGGGTGGCCTTTTCGGCTTGCTTTTTTATTTTTTTGTCGGAAGGTTTCGCCACCGGCCCTACATTTTCGTTGGTGAGGCCCACGTTTTGATCCGCCAGTTCAACGGTCTCTTCGATTTTTTCTTCCGCAACGGGTTCCTCTTTTTCTTTCAGTCCCTGGATAAGCAGGCTTTGCCCCACACTGATATCGGTACCCTGTAGCTCGTTCCACTTCATGAGCTCATCCACGGTTGTCTCGTAAGTTTTGGAAATAGAGAAAAGCGTTTCCCCGGGCTTTACCTGATGCAATTTCGCGCCTGCCGGGAGGGCTTTCTTTTCCACAAACGGTACGCGGATCCGTTGTCCAATTTTCAAACCGGATTTCAGGTTGTCGTTGCTCTGGACAATTTCCCCCACTGGCGTGCCGTAGCGTCGGGAAATTCCAAACAACGTTTCCTGAGGGGCCACCTCGTGGACGATGTAAGATTTGTCACCAATTCGCTCGATACCCACCGAATCCATCGCCACCGACACGCTTCCCTTGACGGGGACTGCGAAACCGATGATCCCCAAAATCAAAATCCAGCACTTCATGTTTAAAAACAGTTTTCTGATAAGAAATCTCCAATGTTCATGCAAATTTCATATTTATTTTATCAATTGCAACACCATTTTCGTTCAATGGGAACAATGACGGTTTTTATTGGTATATTCAAGAGGTGGAATTAAATCTAGTAATAAATGAAATTGGCAATAAGTTTATTGTTTTATGCAAGTACATTCTTAGTACCCCTGCTACCGGTATGGGGGCAAGGCGATGAAGCGGCCGATTCGGTGAAGATGGTCTACGTGTTTGACATGAAAAGCGATATTGACCCGCGGATGAACCGGAAGGTTCGCCTGGCGCTGGAAGACGCGGCCGAGAAAAATGCCGCGATGATCATCGTGCACATGGACACCTACGGGGGAGCGGTAAACGATGCAGACGACATACGTACGCTTTTTTTGGAGTCAGAGGTACCGATTCACTCCTTTATAGACAAGGATGCAGCGTCTGCCGGAGCTTTGATTTCCATTGCCTGTGATAGCATTTACATGGCCAGAGGGGGAAGCATCGGAGCGGCCACCGTAGTGATGGGGGGCGGGGGTGAGGCCGCCCCGGACAAATACCAGTCCTACATGCGTTCCATGATGCGCAGTACGGCAGAAGCGCGGGGTAGGAATCCACAGATTGCAGAAGCCATGGTAGACGAAGACCTGGAGGTGGAGGGCATTTCCGAAGCGGGCGAGGTGATCACCTTTTCCGTATCCGAGGCAATTGCCAATGGTTTTTGCGAAGCCGAAGTGGCTTCCATAGAGGAGATTATCGAACGAAATGGGCTGGATAACTACGAAATTTATCGGTACGCTCCCTCACTGGCCGAGGACATCATCGCCTTTTTTCTGAATCCCGCTGTCAGTGGATTTTTGATTTTGGTAATATTTGCCGGGATTTATTTCGAGATCCAGACTCCGGGAATCGGGTTTCCACTGGCTGCCAGCGCCATTGCGGTGGTACTGTATTTCATTCCCTATTACCTTACGGGGCTGGCGAGCAATCTGGAATTGGTGGTTTTTATCCTGGGTATCATCCTGCTTGCGGTGGAAATTTTTGTGGTTCCCGGTTTCGGTGTGTTTGGTATTCTGGGCATCGTCTGTATTCTAGCAGGCCTCACCACGGGCATGCTACCCAACGAACAATTTGATTTTACCTTCGTGAGCTCCGGAAAACTTTTTACGGCCCTGCTGACGGTCATTTTGTCAGCAATAGTTGCGACCGTATTGATTTTCACCCTAACCCCCAAGGTCAATCAATGGGAGAGTTTCAGTAGAATCTCCCTGGCCAGCACGCAGCAAAAATCAGAGGGGTATACGTCTTCCTTTTACAGCAGCGACTTGCTTGGAAAACAGGGGGTTTCCCATACCCGGCTGATGCCCAGTGGCAAAGTACTAATTGATGAGGAAATGTACGACGCGTATTCCCGGGGTGAGTTTATCGACAAAGGAGAGAAAATCGAGGTAATCAGCACCGAAGGGACTTCGATCCGGGTAAAAAAAGTCCAGACCTAAGGGGGGTGTCCGCAGGATAATCGAATCGAATCGGGTCCGGGTCCTGATTTTTGTTTATTTTCGAGACCCAAAGTACGCGTTCGAATGAAGAAAATCGTCCAAAGGCTGTATTCCCTTTATGGGTCCCTGGTGTTTATTCTCACGTTTCTGGTGTTGCTGCCGGTTTTTGTCTACACCATTGAGGTTCTCAGGAGTAAAATCCAGGGGCAGGAGATTGAATCGAATTTGGTCCAAAGTGTTTTTTGGGATGCTCTTTTTCAAGGTACGAATAGAGAACCTACACCATTTCAAGGCGAATACCCCCTACGTAATTGTGGCCAATCACTTCTCTTACCTGGACATTCCGGTATTGGGTCTCATTCCCTTCGATTTGGTATTTATCGGCAAGAGTTCCCTGGCAAAGGTGCCGCTTTTCGGATACATGTTTAAAAATCTGCATATTGCAGTCGACAGAAACAGCCTGAAGAGTCGGGGGGTATCCGTGCAAAAAGCAAAAGAGGCGCTGGCGCAGGGGAGCAGCGTGGTATTTTTCCCAGAGGGAGGAATTTCGAGCGAACGCCCACCGGACATGGCACGGTTTAAGGACGGGGCATTCAAAGCGGCCCTGGACAAACAAATTCCGATAATTCCTGTCACTTTATCTTACAATCATTTAATTTTGCCAGATGATGGCCGCTTTTTGCTGCGCTACCGGCCCGTAAAAGTAGTCGTCCATCCCCCCCTTGCCGTGGAGGGTCTGGGGGCGGCGGACCTGGGCCCGCTTAAAGAAAAATGCCACCGAATCATCCAGGAGCAATTGTGGAAGGACAACGCTCCTGTAACTAGTAAAATGCATCGTACATGAAGATAGATATCAATTCTTTGAAGAAAATTGCGCACCTTGCCAGACTGGAGTTTGACGAACGAGGCGCGAAAAAAATGACCCGGGACATGACGCAGATTCTGGATTGGGTAGAAAAACTAAACGAACTGGATACCTCCGAGGTGGAGCCGTTGATAACCATGTCATCCGAAGTGAATGTCATGCGTGAAGACAAAGTTGGAGCGCATTTGGATCACGAGAAAGGGCTGAAAAATGCACCGCAACGTGACTCTGATTATTTCCGCGTTCCGAAGGTAATGGAATAATGCGTTCGGATGCCTGGGTAAGAGCCGTTCAGTATCCTGTTCTTTTTATCCTTTGCGGGGCAGGGCTTGGGATTTTGGTCCTACACGTCGCCGAAATCACTTCACATCCCCTTGCGGTTCGTACCGGAGTCGAGAGAATTCAGGTTCCTCTTGGGCATTTTTTTTCTGGCGTGGACGACCTGCATCTGTTCACACAAAATTTGCTTTTGTTGGATCAGTATGTGTCAGAAGCCCCTTTATCCTTTCCCATAGCCACCCAATTGCTGGGCCTGGTTTTTTGGATGTTACTCCTGGTGGGTGTTTGGTTGCTCACGTTTTTGAACCGAAATGCCTTCTTAGTCGGTGCCGCACTGCTGATTCTGTTACTGACGGTCAGTGGTATAAATGGACTCAATATAGGGGCCGTGGGCAGCAATTCGGGATTCGTCCTGGCTTTGCTATTCTTGTTGCTACCAGCAGCCTTGATCCATTTCTTCGGAGAATCGCTTTCTGCGGGGCGGAGAGCCCTTATTCTCTTCGGTTCGGGTACGATCTGCCTGGGAGTATTGATTTATTTTTCTTCGGTACCGAATCCCACCTTGTTGTTTTCAGAAAACGGAAGCCTGATGGCCCTGGTCATCGCCGGCGGATTTTTGGTGTACATTGGCAATGTTTTTCTTACCGGTCTGTACCTGTTTCTGGCCCGGTTAAATGCCGGCGTTGGGATCAAAATTGCCTGGCATTTTGCGATTATTTCCGGTCTTTATTTGGTGCTAATGGGGCTGATGCTGCTAGCCCTCACCGGTAGTCTCAACGGCTGGTTCCCCCTGCCTCCATTTCAACTTTTGGTGCTTCTGGTGGGTATTGTGGGTTACCCCGTTACCCTTCATAAAATCCGAAACAGTCCACAGGTTTTCGGTGCACCCTGGGTGGGGGAGTTGTTTTACCTGACCGGGTTTGCGATTTGCCTCTGGGTGCTTCTGAAAGGAATGGCAACGGCAAATACCCCCATGGTGGATTTCTTGAATCACCTGTTCGTTTACAGCCAGTTGGGGTTTGGACTATTGTTTGTTTTATACGTTTGGGTAAATTTTTCCGGCATTATCAATAGCGGAAAGGAAATCGATAAAATTGTGTACAGACCCCCGTTTTTCCCCTTCTTTCACCTGCGCCTGGGTGGGGCGATGAGTTTGTTGATTTTTTTGGTATACGCCGATGGCATCATCGCTGTTCAGTTTGGCACTGCTTCGACCCAACTTTCGGCAGACTATTATTACGCCAGTAAGCGGCCGGTGGAGGCTACGGTATTGTACGAGAACGCCTTTGAGCAGTACCGGAGAAACGACAAGGCACTGCTCGCAGCGGCGCACTTGTACCTGGAACAAAACCAACCCACCCTGGCATTGAACACCCTGATTAGAAGCTTTGAAGAAAACCCCAGGGTGACGGATATCCTGTTGCTCAGTCAGCTTATGGATAAGCGGCAGCGTACCAACGAGGCCATTTATTACCTGGAACAGGGCCTGCGCCGCTTTCCGGACAATCCCTACCTTTCGGTTAACCTGGCGCTCATCTACCAGCGGATGAACCGCCCGCAGGATGCACTGCACCTGCTACGAGGCCTTGAAGAAACCAACCCGGCGCAAGCATTAAATGTATTAGCGTTGGAAATCGAGGAGGATCAACTCGGAGAGATTGGCGATTTTTCAGCGTTTCCCCTGAAGCAGCAGGTAAATCTACTCGCTTCCTTCAATGCGAGGGAAATACCTGCTCCGGGATCGCTCTCTCTGGATACGCTGACGCAGGCAAGAAATCTGGTAAATCGGGCCTTGTTGCGAAATCAGGTAACGGCTGGGGTAGCACCCGGTTCGGAAGCCGCTGTTCGGGTTCTTATCGAAAACCTGCCGGAGGGAGAGACCTTAACCCTGGCAGAGGAAGAAAGCATTCGCGAGTCCCGTTTATTGCTCGAGTTCCGGGCGGACGCGATAAACGAATTAGTGAAGCGATTGAATGGCATGGCATTCCGGTTTTCCGGGAATGCAGGGTATTACCATGCCTTTGCCGGCTGGGTGCTTTCCAGAGAGGGGGATTTCGAAAAAGCAGCCATTGAATGGAAACAGGCGGCGCTCAAAGGCTTTAGCCAGTTTACAACGGCTCACCTGCCTTTCCTGTATTTTGGGGGTATGGAAGAGGAGGCACGGTTTATCGCCGGGACACAGCAGCTGGCTTTTCCGGATTGGATGGTGTTTGATTCGGAAGGAGCGCTGCTGACAAACGAGACGGTTACTTTTTTCCGCATACGGGCTGATTTACTGAAAATGTTGGGTGATGAATTGATGCCGGCGATGGAGAAGCTGGAGAACGAAACACTCAGGCAGTATTTGGCCAGAGAGATTTTACTGAAGAAGGGGCATTGGCTGGAGGCGGAGGAGCGGAGGGAATTGCTTGCCATTGCAACCGCATCCCAGACCCTTTCCACCGAGGAAAAGTCATTTTTAGAGGCTTACGAAAAAAATATACTGGATGAATCAGCATCAGAAAGTAGCCCGGCGAATGCGGTAAGGCCGGGAAATGCCTACCTGACTCCGGTGGTGTTAGCCGGCCTGGATACGCTGGAAGACGATGAGGACCGTTACCGTCATTTACAGGAGGCCAGTCAATTCAACAAAGATCCCTTGCTTTGGATTGAACTGGTACGCTACTGTAGAATCATTGGTCTGGACCATTATGCAAGCAACAACCTGGCGATCATGGCTGGCTGGATCGGACAGGAGGAGCTTACCTGGTTGCAATTGGAGTATCTTTAGTTCCATTAATATAATTTAACCTGCGGAATTCCTGTTTTTGCCTTTAATCCCCTATCTTCACATTTTACAAATTTGTTGCCAGTATGCCAGAAATTATCAAAACCAAAGAATTGCAAAAAGTTTACCGCATGGGTGCAGAGGAAGTACATGCGCTGAAGTCGGTAAGCATTGAAGTGGATAGGGGAGAATACGTGGCGTTTATGGGTCCCTCCGGTTCGGGAAAATCCACCTTAATGAATATTATCGGGTGCCTGGACACACCTTCTTTTGGAAAATATGTGCTGAATGGAAAGGACGTCAGCGACATGAGTGAAAATGAATTGGCAGAAATACGAAATAAGGAAATTGGCTTTGTCTTCCAAACATTTAATTTATTGCCGCGTGCCACCTGCCTGGACAACGTGGCACTCCCACTGATATATGCAGGGTTTACTAAGAAAGATCGGGACGAAAAAGCATTTCTGGCATTGAAGAGTGTGGGCCTGGACGACCGTATCCACCACAAACCCAACGAACTTTCAGGAGGACAACGGCAACGAGTGGCCATTGCCCGGGCCCTCGTGAACAATCCGAGTATTATTCTGGCGGATGAACCGACTGGAAACCTGGATTCAAAAACCTCCTACGATATCATGGATCTTTTTCATGAGTTGCACCAGAAGGGGAATACCATCATCATGGTTACCCACGAAGACGACATTGCCCATTATGCCCATCGGGTCATCCGCTTGCGGGACGGGCTGGTAGAATCGGATGAAGTCAATCCCAATCCCACCGTGGTAGACAAGTCAGCAGTTTAATCCATTTCCATGGAAATCAGATGAAAATATATACTAAAACAGGAGATAAGGGGGAAACCTCGCTTCTAGGCGGCACCCGGGTACATAAATCCCACCTGCGAATCGACGCCTATGGGACGATTGACGAGTTGAATGCGCAGATGGGACTTTTGAGAGATCAGGAGGTCAACCAAAAGCGATCCGAAAAACTTTACGCCATTCAGGACCGACTTTTTGTCATCGGGGCTTCACTGGCAACCGATCCGGAATTAAAAACGTTTAAACTACCTGCCCTACGGAAGGAAGATGTGACCTTTCTAGAGGAGGAAATAGACTCCATGGAAACCAATCTGCCTGCGCTGAGAAATTTTATCATACCGGGTGGACATCCGGTGGTTTCCTTTGCCCACATTGCCCGGACCGTATGCCGTAGAGCGGAGCGGGCCGTTGTATTGTTGGCCGAATCCTCTCCCGTAGACCCCTTGATTACCGAATACGTCAACCGACTTTCGGATTACCTTTTCGTTTTGGGCAGGCAACTCGCCTTGGAATTGAAAGTTAATGAAGTCACCTGGCGTTCAGAGAAGTAGATACCTATGAATAAGACATTGACGATCAGCGTTAAGAAAGTCCGGCAGTCCAGGTTGGAGCGTACCAATTTTGATGAGTTGGCATTTGGTCAAATCATTAGTGATCACATGTTTGTTGCCGAATACGAGGAGGGGGTCTGGCAAAACCTGCGTGTAGAGCCCTACGGCCCCATGCAGCTCAATCCGGCAAATGCCACCCTGCACTACGGGCAGTCCGTTTTTGAGGGACTCAAGGCGTACCGAAACGAAGCGGGAGAGTTGCTGGTATTTCGGGGAGACGCAAATCAACGCCGACTCAACGAATCGGCCGCCCGCATGTGCATCCCGGCAGTTCCGGAGGAAGTATTCATGGAAGGCATGCGAAAGCTGCTGGAAGTCGATCGGGAATGGGTGCCCAAAAGACCCGGCTGCTCCCTGTACATTCGCCCCTTCGTGTTTGCCGCAGACGACTACCTGGGTATTCGTCCCTCGAGAAAATACACCTTCATGATTCTCACCTCTCCCGTCGGGCAATATTACGCCAAACCAGTGGCCGTAAAAGTGGAAACTCACTATGCCCGCGCCATCGAAGGAGGTACCGGCTCGGCGAAGGCAGCCGGAAACTATGCCGGATCTCTTTTTCCTGCCTTAAAGGCCCAGAAAGAAGGCTACGATCAGCTGCTCTGGACCGATGGCAAAACCCATCAATACATCGAAGAAAGCGGTACCATGAACGTAATGTTTGTGATCAAGGGTACCCTCATTACTGCACCCACTACCACCGGCACCATCCTGAAGGGAATCACCCGGGACAGCGTGTTGACCCTGGCCCGGGAGATGGGATTTCCGGTTGAAGAGCGGTTTTTATCGGTCAACGAACTGGAAGCGTCTCTTGTCGACGGTACCCTGGAGGAAGCTTTTGGTACCGGTACGGCAGCTACAGTTGCCTTTATTCGTCTCATTAATATTCATGGAAAGGATCATATCCTTCCTGAGAAATCGGAAAACGCTTTTTCAGACCGGATTTTGAAGCTGCTCGATGATATCAAATATGGGAAGGTACCAGACGAGCGAGGCTGGATAATGAAATATTAAAAAGTGCTTCCAATCACCCGCTACATGCCCCGACTATTTAGCGTTTTTCTGTTGTGTATGCTGGCAGGGCCGGTTGTCTACGGCCAAAATTACCTCCTACTGCAGCGGGGTGCCAACGAAAAGACCCGGCAGGTTTATGAAGTAGGGGATGAGTTGGTCTATTTGCAAAAGGGGCTGGATTATTATATCCGGGATCACATTCGCGAAATACACCAGGATGTTCTGATTTTGGACGAGAATGTACTTTCCTTGCAACAGATAGAAGCCATCGATATCCGGGATAAAGACGAACGCAACCGCACCCTGGCAAACATCAGTTTTCTCTCCATGGCCGCAGGGGGAATGCTGCTGCTTGCCGGTGGGATCAATAGCCTGTATGCGGAGGGAGGACTGCGGTATTCCACCGGCACCCTTTCTACGGCTGCAAGCCTGGTAGGCCTGGGCTTGGTCCTTCAGCCCTTGCGGTACAAACGGTTTAAGCTGAAGGGAAGAAATAAGATTCAGACCATTTTACTGGAGCCGTCCGGAGATAAATAGGTTCATTTCGTTCCCCGATAGGTATTCTGGGAGTAAATGACCAAATTTGCATGTAATTTTAACCAAAATAAACGTAATTATGACATCAGACCAGTTGAAAGACTTGAAGGCCCGTGTTTCGGCCTTGAGGAGGTACCTTTGACTACGACCGGAAGAAAAAGGAAATAGAAGAATTTGAAGCGATTTCCGCTCAACCTGATTTTTGGAACGAGCCCGATGAAGCGGAAAAAATCATGAAGCAGATTCAGGCTCGTAAATCCTGGACCAATCAGTATGAATCCGTGGATACCGCTGTTCAGGACCTGGAGGTCTTGTTGGAATTCTATACAGCTGGAGAGGTATCTGAAGAAGAAATTAAGAAAGAGTACCAGAAGCAGCTGCAGAAAGTGGAGGATCTTGAGTTGAAAAAGATGCTCAGCGGCGAGGAGGATCAGTTGAATGCAATGCTGGAAATCAATCCCGGTGCAGGCGGAACAGAAAGTAACGACTGGGCATCCATTTTGCTTCGCATGTACATCATGTGGGGCGAAAAGAACGGATACAAGGTCCGTGAGGTTGATTTGCAGGAAGGGGAGGTAGCAGGTATCAAATCGGCAACGCTTGAGTTTGAAGGACCCCTTGCTTACGGCTTTTTAAAATCCGAAAGCGGTGTACACCGACTCGTGCGGATTTCTCCCTTTGACAGTGGCGGTAGACGGCATACCTCTTTTGCTTCCGTATACGTGTACCCGGTAGTAGACGATACCATTACCATTGAAATCAATCCTGCAGACGTAGAATTTCATACCTCCCGCTCAGGCGGTGCCGGCGGGCAGAACGTGAACAAGGTAGAGACCAAGGTACAACTGACGCACAAGCCTACCGGTATAGTGGTTGTCTGTCAGGTGGAACGTTCCCAGCTCGCAAACCGGGAAAAAGCCATGCAGATGCTGAAGTCCCGCCTGTATCAGTTGGAAATGGATAAGCGGAACGAGGAAAGAGCGAAGGTAGAGTCAGGAAAAATGAAAATTGACTTCGGCTCCCAAATCCGGAATTACGTCTTGCATCCCTACAAGTTGGTAAAAGACGCCCGAACGGGCCACGAGACATCCGATGTGCAAACGGTATTGGATGGGGGACTGAACGATTTTATCAAAGCCTTTCTGCTTGCTCAAAGTGAAGAAGAAGCAAAGGATAATACCCTCTAGCATTTGTTTGCAATAAAAAAAGGCAATTTCAGGATTGCCTTTTTTTATGAACCTGCCTTGCAGGGAATGAACGTCAGTTAATCACGATTTCGTCTACCATGAGCCAGGCCTTGTTTCCGGCGGCTCCGTGCCAGGCGGGCAGGCGCTCGACCGGTTTGGCCAATAGCTTCAGGTGGCGAACGTCGCTGGCAGCAAAGGGGATCTCCAGCTGCCGCAGCAGGGAGGGATCTTCCTTGGTCAGGGGACGGGGCTGGTAAGTTTTTGCCAGTGTCCAGGTTTGATCCGGACTATTCCGGGTCCAAAGCTGTACCTCACTCGGTGGAAAAAACCGGGCGCCACCATTTTGCCAGATTGACAAGGCCATCGAGTTGATCGTGGTAGGGGTATCAAAATCCATTTCTACCTCCAGGGGGTTGTTGAGAAAACCCAGCCAGTTGAGGTTCCATCCGTCTGGAATGGCTTTCTTTCTATCAAAGAGGCTTTCTTGTCCGTCTCCCTTGTGCCGATCTTCCGGAAGGTAATTCATCTGGTAGCTATCCGGAGCGATGGTGGATTGGATGAATTCTGCTTCGGCGGTCTGGCTTCCGATCCATCCCACCGCAAAGGCGCGGGCTTTGAGTGTTTTGTCAGAGTCAATTTCCAGGGGCTCGGTGTAGACCAGGTGATTGCTGCTGTCGGGCTCGGTTCCGTCCAGGGTATAGCCGATGGTGGTCGCTCCGATGGGGTGGCTGAGTTGGACGGTGAGTTTGTCCCGGAAAAATGCGCGGTCGAAGGTAATCACGGGAGGATTGAGCGTCAGGACCGTTTCACTGACGCTGGCCCCGGTTTCAATGTGGGTACCTGGGAGTGCTGCCCGCAGCTCGTCCAAGGCGCTTTCCGACAGGCCGGTATTCCAGAGATAGAGTTTTTTCAGGTTTTTGAGTTCCGCCAGTTGTGTCACGGCATCATCTTGTAAAGGATTGCCGGCCAGGGACAGCAGCTGGAGGTTTTCGAGTCCTTTGAGGTACTGCAGGCCTTGTCCCTGGATGGAGGCAAAGTTCAGGTAGAGTTTTTCCAGGTTGACAAAATCCGCCAGGGATTGCAGGTCGGGGTCCTCCAGGGGCATGTTGTTCAGGTTGATGGAGACTGTTTGCACCCGTACCGGTGCCAACTCCTCCAACGAGCCGGGATCAAAGTTAGCCCGGCCAAAATAGCTTACCGAGACCGCCGGAGATTCCAGTCCCAGGGGCTGTACTTTTCGGTAAAAATTGGTAAGCTCTTCCAGGGTAGCGGAGGAGACTTCGTCAAAATCATAGCTTACTTGCCGGGCGCTGAATTTGTTTACGGCCAGGCTGTAGATGCTGCTGCTATCGGGTAGCTCCTGTACCCTCCCTTCTGTCGGAGCTCCGGATTGAATCCAGGCTTCCAATATGGATTTTTCTTCGGCGGTCAACTGAGGTTTTCCTTCCGGCGGCATGTGTTCTTCGTCTTCCTGGGGAAGGTTGATGCGTTGCACCATCAGGCTATTTTCAAGGTCATGCGGAACGATGGCAGGCCCGGATTCGCCGCCTTTGAGCAGGCGTTCTACCTCATCCATACGCAGTTCGCCCTTTTGCTTGGAGGCCTTGTGGCAACTGACACACTTGTTTTCGATGATGGGGTATACGACGTGGGCAAACACCTCTGCCTCTTCCAGGCTGACAACGAGCTGTTCGTCGGATTTCAAAGGTCCGGTGATGAAGTCTTCCCCGTGAGTAATGGAGGCTCCCAGGTGACCGGAAACAACCACGATCAGGGCTATAAAGGCCGCGGAGGATTTGATCATCAGCCGATTGGGGTGCTGCAGGAAGTTATAAAGCAAGGAGGAAGACCAGAAGACCAGCAGTCCGGTCCACTTATGCCAGCTCAGGGCATCCTGCGCGTAGCCGCTTTCGTGAGAAAGCAATAGGCCGGCGACCACGGTAAATCCGGCCGTGAGGGTACCCAGCAGCAGCAGGTCCCGGCCGTACGTACGGCTGTCTTCCTGATTTTTCAGCAAGTCGGGCAGGCCGATCAGCAGCAGGGCCATCAGGATCAACACAATGGGAAAGTGCAACAGCAGGGGGTGCATGCGTCCGAATACATGCAGCCAGTCGGGGATGAGCACCCGGTTTTCTGCAAGGACCAGAAAGAGCACAAAGACATTGACGGCAAATACAATCTGGCCCAGAATGGCCTTCAATTTATTGGATAACATAACGTGCGAAAAGGAGGGTGAAGACTCAGGCAATGATGTCATTGACCAGGTTACCGGCCACATCGGTAAGCCGGTACCGTCTGCCCTGGTGTTTGAAGGTCAGTTTTTCATGGTCTACGCCCAGCAGGTGAAGCATGGTGGCATGAAAATCATGTACGTGAACAGGATTTTTGACAATATTGTAGCCAAACTCGTCGGTTTCTCCATAGCTGATACCGGGCTTTACGCCCCCTCCGGCCATCCAGATGGAGAAGGCCCTCGGGTGATGGTCTCTGCCGTAATTGTCTGCCGAGAACCTGCCCTGACAGTAATTGGTCCTTCCAAACTCCCCTCCCCAGATGACCAGGGTTTCGTCCAATAATCCACGCTGCTTGAGATCGGTGATCAGGGCAGCGGATGCCTGATCGGTATCCAGCGCCTGTCCGGCCATTTCGTTGGGTAGGTTGCCGTGCTGATCCCATCCCTGATGGTACAACTGAACAAATCGTACGCCGTTTTCGGAAAGTTTTCGTGCCAACAGGCAATTGGCTGCATAGGTGCCGGGAACCAGGCATTCGGGACCGTAGAGTTTGACAATGCTGTCGGGCTCTTTGGACACGTCGGTGACCTCTGGTACGGCCGTTTGCATGCGGTATGCCATTTCGTATTGCTGTATTTTGGCACTGATCTCCGGATCGCCAAAGGACTGGTAATTCATCTGGTTGAGTGCGGAGATCTTATCAAGCATGCGCCTGCGGTCGGTCTTATTCATACCTTCGGGGTCGTTCAGGTAGAGTACCGGATCGTCCCCGCTGGAAAATTGCACGCCCTGATGCACCGAGTCCAAAAAGCCATTGGTCCAGAGTTTGGAATACACACCCTGGCCGTTTCCTTTTCCCCGGGACAGCAGTACACAGAAGCTGGGCAGGTTGTTGTTTTCACTCCCCAGGCCGTAGCTTAGCCAGGCGCCCATGCTGGGTCGGTTGCCCACCTGTGCCCCCGTCTGGAAGAAAGTCAGCGCGGGGTCATGGTTAATGGCTTCCGTATGCATGGATTTGACGATGCACAGATCGTCAACAATTTTGGCCGTATAGGGAAACAGGTCGCTCACCCAGGCTCCGGATTGCCCGTATTGCTTGAATCCGTGGTACGAACCGACCAGTGGAAAAGAGGATTGTCCGGCTGTCATCCCGGTTAGGCGTTGCCCTTGGCGGATGGAGTCGGGAAGTTCCTCCCCAAGTCGCTTGTTCAGCGTAGGTTTGTAATCAAAGGATTCCAGCTGACTGGGGGCTCCATTTTGAAACAAATAGATCACCCGTTTGGCTTTGGGAGCGAAATGGGGCAGGCTGGCCATCAGCTTATCGGTGTCCAGCTGGGATTTTCCATCAAACAAGTCGGGAATCAGAAGCGAGCCCAGTGCGACACTCCCCAGTCCCAGGCTTATCTTGGACAGGAATTTTCTCCTGTTTTCGTTCAATCCGTTTTCTAATTGTTCTTTTTCCATATCAGGTTTTGGTAATCGCTTCTTCTACATTGTATATGGCCACTACTACTTGCATGAGGGCGGCTGCCTGAGCAGTGTCTCCCATCGGGCCGAGGGGGGATTCTCCGGCACTAACTGCGTGCAGGATTTTCTCCGGATTCTGTTGAAACCGTTTTAACTCCTCCCGGTAGTAGTCGGTTAATAAGTCACGTTCTTCCGCAGTGGGAGGACGGCAGAGGATGCGGGCAAATGCTTCCTCAATCGCTTCGCTCTCGGATTTTCCCTGGTCAAGCAGTCGGGCGGCCAACACCCGGGAGGCCTCCAATACCAGGGGATCGTTGAGCATGGCCAGCGCCTGTAAGGGGGTATTGGTGCGGTTTCGGGTCACTTCGCACACGTCCCGGTTACTCCCATCGAAAATGATGGGCTTGGGTGGAGGCGAGGTCAGCTTAATAAATGTGTACAATCCCCTGCGGTACAGGGCTTTGCCTGCATCCTGCCGGTATTCGGCCAGCTCTCCCCGGCCGGAGGTAGCGGCTTCCCAAAGCCCTTCCGGCTGGTAGGGTTTTACGCTGGGACCGCCCAGTTCCTGTACCATCAGTCCGCTGCTAAACAGCACCATGTCTCGGATGTGTTCGGCATTCATACGTATCCGGGGGGCGCGCGCCAGGTAAAAATTGTCCGGATCTTTTTCCAGTTTCTTTTGGTCTACTTCCGCCGACTGCTGATAGGTGGCCGAACTGACGATGGTTTTGATGAGCTGTTTGATGTCCCAGCCGCTCTGCTGGAAATCCACTGCCAGCCAGTCCAGCAGCTGGGGGTGGGTGGGCAGGTCACCCTGCATGCCGAAATCTCCGGCCGAACGCACAATCCCGGCTCCGAAGAGCTCTTGCCAGATCAGGTTGACAAAGACCCGTGCGGTGAGGGGATTGTCCTCGGCAAAGGTCCATTCGGCCAGACCCAACCTGTTCTTGGTGTATTTGTTCTCGTCAAAGGAAAAAATGGCTTCGGGAGTGGATGGCTGTACTTCCCGGGTGGGCTGGTCGTACAGCCCCCTGTCCAGAATATAGGTGGTCCTGAGACTGTCTTTAAAGTCAGCCATGACCGATACCATGATATTGCTGGTGTCTTTGTGGTTGACAAAATCAAGCACGCCCTGCAGGTCCTCTTTTTCGATCCACATGATGGGGTTCTTAGCAGGTTTGGAGATACTTACATCGCCTTCGTAGCCTTTTTCGGGGGTATTGTTAAAAAAGGCGTATAGCTGAAAGTAGTTTTCCTGGGAGATGGGGTCGTATTTGTGATCGTGGCATTGCGCGCACTCCACGGTCAGACCCAGGATGGCCTTAGTGAAGGTATTGGTTTTGTCTACGTTGTATTCCACCCGGTACTCCTCGGGGATCACGCCGCCCTCTTCGGTATACTTGTGGTTGCGATTGAAGGCCGTGGCCAGGATTTGCTCTTTGGTCGCGTCGGGTAACAGGTCTCCTGCCAACTGCCAGGTGATGAACCGATCGTAGGGCATGTTGTTATTGAAGGCATGGATGACCCAGTCCCGGTAGGGCCACTGGGTGCGGATGTTGTCGTCCTGGTAGCCGTAGCTATCCGAATACCGGGAGATGTCCATCCAAAGCACGGCCATGCGTTCGCCGAAGGCAGGACTATCCAACAGGCGGTTCGATGATTTTTTCGGTAGCTTCCGAAGATTCGTCGGCCTGATAGGATTGCATCAGTTCCAGGTCCGGCGGCAATCCGGTCAAATCGATGCTCAGGCGTTTGAGCAAGTGCATTTTTTCTGCAGGACTGTTCGGGGCCAGGCCACGCTGCTCCAGTTGACGCCCGACAAAATAATCGATTTCGTTTTGGGCCCAGGAGGGATCGGATAGTTCGGGCAGTTCTGCTTTTACCGGTGGCACAAAGGACCAGTGCGGCTCGTAGGCTGCCCCCTGATCGATCCACCTACGGATGATTTCCTTTTCGGCTTCGCTCAATTTCAGGTTGGACTCCGGGGGAGGCATCATTTCTGCTGCATCCGTGGATTCCAAACGTTTGATCACTTCGGATGCGGCAGGCTTGCCGGGCACGATCGCATGGGCGTCCGGGTTTTCTTTCAGGGCCGCGTAGGCACTTTCGGCCCTATCCAGCCGAAGTCCGGATTCCCGTTTGTTTTCATCCGGTCCATGACAGGCAAAACAGTTGTCCGAAAGTATGGGGCGAACGTGGAAATTGTAGCTGATTTGGTCTCCCGAGGCCATGTATTCCCCGTCGGCAGGCTTTTCGGAGCAAGCTCCCAATAAGGTAAGGGCACTGAGGAAATAAATTGGATACCTACGCATCGGTTACGGGCTTTCTTAATGAGTTAACAACCAACAATTTCACAATTAATACGTGAAATTACAAGCAATAGTTAAAATTGCCACGAAAGTACCGGATGGACGGAGACCGGCCGTCTCAAGGCGAGCTACAAAAAAAGGAAGGCCAAAGCCTTCCCTTAAACGTCTTGCACACAATAATTCAATTTTTACACCAAATCAGGCCTCTTTGGTACTTTTGATCCTTGAAAAATCGAAGGTGTCCAGAAACTTTGTCGTGAAATTACCCGCAACAAACTCGGGGTCCTCGAGCAAAGCCAGATGGAAGGGTATGGTGGTTTTAATCCCATCGATGACAAACTCTTCCAGGGCCCGTTTCATTCGGACGATTACTTCCTGTCTGGATTGGGCACTAACGATCAATTTTGCGATCATGGAGTCGTAATTCGGAGGGATCACGTATCCGGCATACACATGGCTGTCGATGCGAACGCCTTTGCCGCCTGGAAGGTGCAGGTTGACAATTTTACCGGGACTGGGCCGGAATCCATTGGCTGGGTCTTCGGCATTTATGCGACACTCCATGGCATAAAGTTTCGGGAAATAGTTTTTCCCGCTGATGTGTTGGCCTGCTGCCACCTTGATTTGTTCCTTGATCAGATCAAAATCCGTTACCTCTTCAGTGATGGGGTGTTCTACCTGGATTCGGGTATTCATCTCCATAAAGTAGAAATTTCGGTTTTTGTCTACCAGAAACTCGATGGTGCCGGCTCCCTCGTAGGCAATTGCCTCCGCTCCCTTGATGGCAGCTTTTCCCATTTTTTCCCGAAGCTCATCCGTAATAAAAGGCGAGGGGGTCTCTTCCACCAGTTTCTGGTGGCGCCGTTGGATGGAGCAATCCCGTTCCGATAGGTGGCAGGCCTTTCCGGTAGCGTCCCCAATGATTTGAATTTCAATGTGGCGGGGCTCTTCTACGAATTTTTCCAGGTAAAGTCCGGCATTACCGAATGCAGCGGCGGACTCTTGTCGGGCATCGTCCCATGCCTTCTTAAATCCCGCCGGTTCATTGACGATGCGCATGCCGCGACCACCTCCACCGGCCGTGGCTTTCAGAATGACCGGGTAGCCGATTTCCGAAGCCAGGGACAAACCTTGTTCCACCGAGTCCAGCAAACCCTCCGAGCCCGGAATGGTCGGGACACCTGCTGCCGCCATGGTGGCCTTTGCGGTAGCCTTGTCGCCCATTTGGTTGATCATCTCGGGACTGGCACCAATAAATTTGATGTTGTATTCCTCGCATATTCGGGAAAATTCGGCATTTTCAGAAAGAAATCCGTACCCGGGATGGATGGCGTCCGCATTGGTGATTTCTGCGGCAGCGATAATGCGGGGAATATTCAGGTAGGAATCTTTGCTGGGAGGAGACCCGATGCAGACGGCTTCATCGGCAAACCGCACATGCAAACTATCTTTGTCTGCGGTGGAGTAAACAGCAACCGTTTTTACCCCCATCTCCTTACAGGTGCGAATGATTCGAAGAGCTATTTCGCCTCTATTGGCTATTAATATTTTGTTGAACACGTTTTTAGGTCAGTTTGGTTGGAAAAAACAATCAATTCTGAGGCTCAACCAGAAAAAGCGGCTGGTCGTATTCCACCGGAGAAGCGTCGTCAACCAGGATTTTGACTATTTTTCCGGACACCTCGGATTCCACTTCGTTAAAAAGTTTCATGGCTTCAATGATGCACACGGTTTGTCCTTTTTGAATTACGTCGCCCACGTTGACAAAAAAATCGGAGTCAGGATTGGGAGAACGGTAAAAGGTGCCAATCATGGGCGATTTTACCTCCAGAAACGAAGCCGTCGAAGGAGTGTGGTTGTTGTTGGTGTCGGGCGCCTGGCTGGCTGCTGGCTGCGGAACGGCAGCAGGAGCGGCGCTGGGGATATCGGCTGCTCTCGCTACAGCCACTTCCGAGTTTTTCTTAATAGAAAGCTTGAATTCATCCGTCTCTATTTTAACCTCGGCCAATCCGGAATTTGAAATAAAGTCAATTAATTCTTGTATTTCTTTTGCCTTCATAATCGTTTATTTAGTTATCGTCCTGGTACCGGATTTCCGGGAGGCGATCGTCTGGTTTTTATGTATTAACACTAGGTAAGTTAATGAATTTCTACGGAACTATCCGCTTTATTTCACCCTTTCGGAATAGGAACCGTCTCGGGTATCGACTTTGATGAGAATGTCCTGATCTACGAAAAGCGGCACCATTACCACCGCTCCGGTCTCCAGGGTGGCTGGCTTCAAGGTGTTTGTAGCCGTATCGCCTTTGATTCCTGGTTCGGTATAGGTCACCATCAATTCGACGAATGGAGGTAGTTCTACCCCCAGCGGCTTCTCCGTTTCGGCGTGAATCAGAATGTCTACTACCTGACCTTCCTTTAACAATTCGGGCCGTTCGATCAGGTTTTTTTCGATGGGAATTTGTTCAAACGTCTCGGTATCCATGAAATGATAGCCAAAATCGTCGTTGTAGATGTATTGGTGCGGCCGTTTTTCGACTCTGGCGGTGGTGACCTTTTCCCCCGCACTAAAGGTCTTATCCAATACTTTTCCCGACGTGAGGCTTTTGAGTTTGGTTCTTACAAATGCAGGGCCTTTGCCGGGCTTTACGTGTTGGAATTCTACGATTGACATGATGTCGTGGTTAAACACCAAGCAAAGTCCATTTTTAAAGTCAGCGGTACTTGCCATATCTGAATATTAATTTGTTTGCGTTTTATTTTGGATCGTATCCCCACTTCAAATAAACGGCTCCCCAGGTAAATCCACCACCAAATGCTGCCAGAATCAAGTTGTCACCTTTTTTTAAACGTGATTCGTAATCCCAGAGGCACAGTGGCAGGGTACCAGCGGTGGTATTGCCATATTTTTCAATATTCAACATCACTTTTTCCGGCCCGATGCCCATCCGGTTTGCTGTGGCATCAATGATCCGTTTGTTTGCCTGGTGGGGAACCAACCAGGCGATATCTGTCCCTTCCAGGTGATTTCTCTTCATGATTTGCGCGCTCACATCGGCCATTTTCGTTACGGCAAACTTAAAAACGGTAGACCCTTCCTGAAACACGTAATGTTCCCGGTTTTTCACCGTTTCCATCGTGGCGGGTTTCCGACTCCCACCGGCCCGCATGTGAAGAAAATCAGCACCCGATCCATCGGTATGGAGCAAGGAATCCATCACTCCCAAGGGCTCATCGGTAGGTTCCAGCAACACCGCTCCACCGCCGTCGCCGAAAATGATGCAGGTGGTACGGTCCTCGTAGTTTACTATGGAGGACATTTTATCCGCTCCAATCACGATTACTTTTTTGTGCGCACCGGTTTCGATAAACTGACTGCCAATCGTCAGTGCGTACAAAAAACCGGAGCAGGCGGCAGAAACATCAAAGCTAAAACTATTCGTTGCGCCCACGTTATGGGCAATGATATTGGCGGTCGCGGGAAAGAGCATGTCCGGTGTTACCGTGGCACAAATAATCAGGTCAATATCTTCCGGATCGGTGGATGTTTTTTCCAGAAGCCCTTTCACCGCCTCGGTACCGATCACGGAAGTTCCCTGATTCTCGCCTTTTAATATCCTTCGTTCTTTGATTCCGGTCCTGCTGGTGATCCACTCATCGTTGGTATCCACCATCGTCTCCAATTCTTTATTGTCCAGTACGTACTCCGGCACCCAGCCATGGACGCCCGTAATTACAGCTCTTTTTTTCATTTAATGTGTTCTTGTCTCAAAAAGGAATCGGGTAGGACTGTCTTTCGACTATTTTGTTCCGACAGTTTATTTCGGCGAATTCCGGTTTTTTTCCTGTTTTTTAGGGGTTGGCCTTCACAGTGTTAAATTAAGAAGCCCAAAATTATTTAAAATGTCCTTGTCCACCAAAGATTTTATGGATATGTCGAAAATAAATGAAAAACGGGAGCATCGGATGTACCTCCCAAAAGGTCTTACATTGTTTTTTTTCCATATTTTACCTACATTAAGTGACTTATGGTGAAACCCAAATGATATTATGAAAATCAACGTCAATGCTACCGAATATACCGTGGACGTGGACGGCAACCCAAGCTTGCTGGAAGTTCTCCGGGAGCAATTACAGCTCACCGGTACAAAATATGGTTGTGGCGAGGCCGCTTGCGGCGCTTGCAAGGTATTGGTCAATGGCAGTCCCACACCGGCATGCATCACCCCGGTGACCAGTGTCCAGGGCAAACGCATACGAACCATCGAGGGCCTGGAGGCCGATGGGCGCCTGCATCGGGTGCAAGAAGTGTTTTTGGAGGAAGACGTATTTCAGTGTGGCTACTGTGCCTCGGGAATGATCATGACAGCCGTGGCTCTGGTGGAAGGTAAAAAACCCCTGGGCGAACAGGAGCTAATAGATGGAATGAATGGAAATATTTGCCGGTGCTGCACCTATCCGGCTATCCTGAATGCATTAAAAAAACTAACCCAAAACGATACCAAGGCATGAACCCCACCCCGATTGACTCACCCAGGAAAAAGTCATTGCCGCGGCGAGGGCTTAGCCGAAGAAATTTCTTTAAATACATGGGGGCGGGCATCGCCACCTATTTCGTATGGACCGATTACCTGGCCTCAGAAGGCTTATCCCTGCTTTCCGAAAATGACGTACATGCTGACCCGGATGCACTTGCTTCCTGGATTCATGTATCCGAAACCGGAGCGATTACGGTATTTACGGGAAAAGTGGAGGTCGGCCAAAACATCCGCACTTCCCTTACACAGGTGGTAGCCGAGGAGCTTTTCGTACCGGTCTCGGCGATCCAGCTGGTCATGGGAGATACCGCCCGAACCCCGTACGATAGGGGTACTTACGGTAGCTTGACCACCCCACAAATGGCGCCAATCCTCCGAAAGGCTGCGGCAAGTTTGCGGGAGATCCTGCTCCAGGAAGCCCGAAAAGCGTGGAAACTCGGAGCAGTCGAACTGCGGCTGGAGAAAGGTTCCGTGCAGCACCCAACCAACGGAAAACAATTGGGATACGGTAATCTGGCGAATGCCAAAGAACTCCTGGTCCCTATGGATGCGCAAGTAAAAACCATCGATCCGAAAAAATGGACCGTGGCGGGAACATCCGTAAGGAAAATAAATGGAGAGGATTTCGTTCGTGGCAAACACCAATACGTGTCGGACATGGTGCTTCCTGAAATGCTGTATGGGAAGGTGCTGCGGCCACCCGTATACGGGGCAAAACTGGTTCGCGCCAATACGGATGCGGCTGCCAATTTGCCCGGGGTTCGTGTGGTACGGCAAGGAGACTTTATCGGAGTCACCGCGAAAAATTCCCGTACCGCCGCTATGGCCCTCGCAACGGTGGAAGCCGAATGGGAGCGCTCCCCTCAGGTAGCTGGAGCAGCGCTTTTTGACCATTTGGAGCGAACTGCCGAAAACGGGGAGCCTGTACCCGCGCAAATCACGGCTGCGTACGACGCTGCCTCCGAAAGGCTGGAACAAGCATTTTAAATAAACTACATCGCGCACGTACCCCTGGAGCCCAGAGCGGGCCTTGCCCGGTGGAGCGACGGCTCCCTGGAAGTATGGACGGGTACACAACGCCCCTTTGGTGTGCAGGAAGAGTTGGAACGAGCCTTTTCGCTACCCAAGGATAAAATTCGGGTATACATGCCCGATACCGGCTCCGGTTACGGAGGGAAACACACCGGAGAGGCTGGAATAGAAGCCGCCATTCTTTCCAAAGCGGTGGGCAAACCGGTTAAGGTTACCTGGACCCGGGAAGAGGAGTTTAAGTGGGCGTATTTCCGTCCGGCGGGACTGATTCGGGTGAAAGCAGCCTTGGGAGGAAGCCGTTTAGCTTCCTGGGAGTTTCACAATTATAATTCAGGAGGTGCAGGCATTACCTCTCCCTACCTGGGAGAAAACAAATACGAGCAATACCACCGATCCGATTCTCCGTTGCGGCAAGGGTCCTATCGCGCTCTTGCTTCGACAGCCAATGTATTTGCCATGGAATCCACAATCAATGACCTTGCCCTAATGGTTCGTGCCGATCCCATGGATTTTCGATTAAAGAACCTGGAGGACGAGCGATTGAAATCTGTTATCAAAGCAGCTGGACAAGCCTTTGACTGGCACCGGGACAAACCCTCGTCCAACCATGGGTTCGGCATGGCCTGCGGTGCCGTAAAAGGCGGGTATGTGGCCACATTTGCAGAAGTTGCGATAGATCCGTATACCCGGGAACTTCGTGTTGTTTCGGTAGTTACGGCATTCGAATGTGGGGCGATTATCAATCCCCGGCACCTGGAGAGTCAGGTCACCGGCTGTGTTTTGCAGGGGCTGGGGGGAGCGCTTTTTGAGGCAGTGGAATTTGACCAGGGAAATGTATCCAATGCTTTTCTGTCTACCTATCGCGTACCCCGGTTCAAAGACATACCGAAAACCAAAGTGCTGCTGGTAAACCGCAAAGATTTGCCTTCATCGGGAGCAGGAGAGGCCCCTATTGTCTGCATTGCACCGGCCATTCGAAATGCGATCGACGATGCGGTCGGGGTAAAACTCTACGAACTTCCCATGATACCCACCGGACGAGTTCCTGAATCCTGACAACAGTTCAGGCATCAAAGAATGTATTGTGAGAGATCCCGGTTCTTTACCAAAGAACTGAGTCGTTCGTCCACCATTTCTCGGGTTATCATGATCTTGCTGTTAGGACCGATGGAATCCGGTACCTCGAAAAGAAAATCGTTCAACAGGTGGCTCATGACGGTGTGGAGCCGGCGCGCACCGATGTTTTCTACTTCTTCGTTGATGCGGAAAGCCAGTGCGGCAATTTCCTGAATGGCCTCATCGGTGTATTCCAGGTAGACCTGCTCGGCTTCAAATAAAGCTTGATACTGCTTGGTCAGCGCATTTTTCGGGTCCTTTAAGATTCGGTAAAAATCATTTTCTGTCAGGCTGGACAATTCCACCCGTATCGGAAATCGTCCTTGCAACTCGGGAATGAGATCGGACGGTTTACTCACATGAAAAGCCCCTGCTGCGATAAACAATACGTGATCCGTATGGACAAGGCCGTATTTGGTATTCACAGCGCTGCCCTCTACGATCGGAAGTAAATCTCGCTGAACACCCTCCCGGCTTACATCCGGGCCTCCGCCGGACTTTCGGGATCCTGAGGCAATTTTATCGATTTCGTCGATAAATATGATGCCATTGTTTTCTGCCAGGTGAATGGCCTGCTCTTTTACCTCGTCAAAATCGATCAGCTTGGACGCCTCTTCTTCCATCAGTATTTTTCGTGCTTCCCCGATGCTTACCTTTCGCTTTTTGCTCCGTTTGGGCATCATATTGCTGAGCATGTCCTGCAGGCCTGCCATGCTCGCTTCATCCATCATGCCGTTTCCTATCATGCCAATGCCCGAGGGAGCAGACTGTTTGACATTTATTTCGATCTTTCTTGATTCCAGTTCTCCATTTTTCAATTTCTCACGAAATCGTTCACGGGTCTTTTCGTTTAGTTCTTGCTCGGAAGCCTGATCGGGGTTGAAATTTTCCCTGGACGAGGCTCCGGTAAATCCCGCGCCTTTGACGGGAGGAATCAATATGTCCAACAACATGTCTTCAACGATCAGGGCAGCTTTTTCTTTTACTTCCTCGTTTTTGGATTCCTTCACCAAATTGATGGAATGCTCTACCAAATCCCGCACCATGGATTCTACATCGCGGCCCACGTAGCCCACCTCTGTAAATTTCGATGCCTCCACTTTCGTAAAGGGGGCGTTGGCAATTTTTGCCAACCTACGGGCGATTTCGGTTTTTCCCACACCCGTAGAACCAATCATCAGGATGTTGTTTGGAACGATGTCCTTTTGAAGATCTGACTTGACCATGAGTCGACGTATCCTGTTTCGCAGCGCGATGGCTACGTTTCGTTTTGCATCCGTCTGCCCGATGATGTATTTATCCAGTTCCGCAACAATTTGCTTCGGTGTCAAATGATTCATGGTTTTCATTTTTTAGTTTGCTCCGGTTGTCCGGGTGTCGTTGTCAAAGGTAAACTTCACCGGATGATCCACTGTTTCGGGAAGCAATGCAATATCCAACACTTCGCTAACGTGATCGACAAAATGGAAGTTGACGCCTTTCAGGTAACTTTCGTCGATTTCTTCCAGGTCCCGTTGGTTGCGTTTGCACAACAACACGTCTTTGATACCGGCTCTTCTTGCGGCAAGAATCTTCTCTTTGATTCCACCTACGGGCATTACCTTTCCCCGGAGGGTGATTTCACCCGTCATCGCAAGTTTGGATTTTACTTTTCGTTGGGTGTACACGGATGCAATGGCAGTAAGCATGGTGATGCCCGCGGAAGGACCGTCTTTGGGTACGGCACCCGCAGGAACGTGAATGTGCAGGTCGTATTGGTCAAATACACGGTGATCAATCTGGAGCGTTTCTGCCTGAGATTTTAGGTAGGAGATCGCTGTCATGGCAGATTCTTTCATGATGTCTCCCAATTGCCCGGAGAGGGTCAACTTGCCTTTTCCCCGGCTGATACTGGCTTCGATAAACAGGATTTCTCCCCCTACCGAGGTCCAGGCCAACCCGGTGACCACCCCTGCAAGTGAATTATCCTGATAAATTTCCTTATCGAATAGCTCACCTCCCAGGATTTTCCGAACCAATTGCGGGGTAATCCTTTTCTGATAAGGCTCCTCCATAGCGATGGATTTAGCAATATTACGGACCAGTTTACCGATCTGCCGCTCCAGGGTTCGGACACCGGATTCACGGGTATAGTCTTCAATAATTTTGACCAGGGCTTCGTTTGAAAAGGCGATGTCCTTTGCTTTCAAGCCGTGCTCCCGACGCTGCTTGGGAACCAGGTGCTTTTTGGCAATTTCTACTTTTTCTTCCAGGGTATACCCGGTCACTTCGATGATTTCCATCCGATCACGAAGCGCAGGCTGCAAGGTTTCCAGAGTGTTGGCCGTTGCGATAAACAGAACCTTGGACAAGTCGTATTCCACATCAAGAAAATTATCCACGAAGGCGTTGTTCTGCTCCGGATCCAGCACCTCCAAAAAAGCGGAGGAGGGATCGCCCCGGAAATCAGAACTCAACTTATCGATTTCGTCCAAAACGAAAACCGGATTGGAAGATTTGCCCTTTTTCATGTTTTGGATGATCTTTCCTGGCATGGCTCCCACATAGGTTTTTCGGTGCCCTCGTATTTCGGCTTCGTCGTGCAATCCGCCTAGCGACATCCGTACGTATTTTCTTCCCAAGGCCTTGGCAATCGATTTGCCTAGAGAAGTCTTTCCTACACCCGGGGGGCCGTACAAGCAAAGAATGGGTCCTTTCAGGTCTTTTTTTAATTTCAATACGGCCAGGTATTCGATGATTCGCTCCTTCACCTTGTCCAGACCGGAATGATCCCGATCCAGGATTCGCTTCGCTCGTTTCAGGTCAAAATTATCCGGAGTAAACTCGTTCCAGGGAAGTTCGACCAACACCTCGGCGTAGTTAAGAGAAATGGGGTATTCTGCCGCGGCGGGATTCATCCGGAGGATTTTGTCCAGCTCTTTTTCAAATTGAACCGCTACCTCTCGTGGCCATTTTTTCTTTTTGCCCTTGGCGCGAAGTTCTTCTACCTCCTTCTCCGGGCCTTCTTCGCCCAATTCGGTTTGCAGGACTTTCATCTGCTGTCGGAGGAAATAATCCCGTTGCTGCTGATCAATATCCGTGTGGACTTTTTTCTGAATCTCGCTTTTGAGTTCCAGCATTTGGATGTCCTTCATCATGAATTCCAGCAAAAGCGTGGCACGGTCGATGCCATCGTTGATCTCCAGAAGTCGTTGTTTGGATTCGACCGGAGCGTTGATGTTGGAGGAAAGAAAGTGGGTCAGAAAAGGCGTGCTGTCGATGTTATCCAGCGCTACCTGAGCCTCACGGGGAATTTCCGGGTTCAGCTGCAATATCTTGAACGCTGCCTCTTTCAGGGATTGCTCCAGCGCTTCTATTTTTTCGCTGTTCTGTGGAAAGGATTCTTCCAGATACTGGACCTTTGCCTGAAAATAGGGGTCTTCCGAAAGTTCGTTCTCGATCTCAAACCGCTTTTTACCCTGAATAATGATGGTCGTATTGCCGTCGGGCAGCACGATCATTTTTATGATCTTTGCAAGCGTCCCCACGTGGTAAATATCTTCCCAGGAAGGGTCTTCCATGTTTGGGTTTTTTTGCGCGCAAACGCCGATTAACTTGTCCCCTTTTTGGGCTTTTTTCACCAATTTGATCGAGCGTTGCCTGCCTACGGTGATTGGAATGACTACGCCCGGGAACAAAACAGTGTTTCGAACCGATAAGATGGAGATTTCCTTGGAAAGATCTTCCTCCGTTAGTGCGCCGTCGTCCTCATCTTCGGTAATCAGTTGTATCAGATCTCCTTCGCCCGAATAGTCGCCCAACAGTAATGATTGATATAGTTGATTGTCGTTATTGTTCATACAGACATAATGACAGGTGTTCTGTCATATTATTTTTTAATATACAAAAAAACTCCAATGATCCGGAGAATCGTGTAAAATGTCCAAGGCCTGTGCCAAGTTACATTGCAGATCAAATTGTCAGGTATCCGTTGATCTGCGGGGTAACCTGGCCGGATCAATCGTAAGCGTTTTCCGGCAGGGCAGTTATCAGGTCCCGGTAAATAGCTTTAGGATATCGTTTCCAATCGCAAATACCATGATCGCAAGGAGCAAAACCATCCCAACTTTCTGAGCGTTTTCTAAAAAGCGGTCCGAAGGGCTCCGGCCGGAAACCATCTCGTACAATAAAAACATCACGTGCCCTCCATCCAATGCGGGGATTGGGAGAAGATTCATAAACGCCAGAATCATGGAGATCAGTCCGGTGATGGACCAAAACTTTGCCCAGTCCCAGGTGGATCCATAGATTTTTGCCATCCCTATCGGTCCGCTGACGTTCTTTGCCGATACTTCTCCGGTAAACATTTTCCCCATAGCCCGGGCATTGATGATGACCACACTAAAGGCGCGTTCGACTCCTATAGGAATTGACTGAGCAAATGAATAGGTCTTTTTCACCGGTTTCAGCAGGTTTTCTACAGCGATTCCGATGGTGCCCTGCTCGCTTACGGGCACCTGAGCGAGCAGCTCTTGCCGGTCGCGCTCCAGGGTAAGCTCCACTTCCTCTCCTTTATTCGCTTCCAATGCCGCCTGCAACTCATCAAAATAGTAGATCTCGGTATCATTTACCGCTAGAATCTTATCGCCAGCCTGCAAACCCGCATCTTTGGCTGTCCCATCGGGCAATATATCCAATACCGCAAAAGGAAACCGAATTTGGATGAAGTTTGATATGCTTTCTTCGTTGGAAAACGAATTGATAAACCCGCGGGGTATGGAAATCTTCATGCGCTCGCCATCCCGCTCAATGGTATAATAGCCGTCCGAACTAAGCAGCGCATCTCCGCTACTGATGTCATTTAACGACTCGTAGGGCATTCCATTGATGTCCAGAATTTTATCACCTTTTTGTAGGCCAATCTGCTCCCCGATATCGTATGCCACGATTCCATGCTCGATGACCTGGTCGCGGGAGTAATAGGTTTCCCCGTTGTTGTAAACCAAAAACACGAAGACCACGATACCCGCCACGACATTTACAATGATGCCGGCCAGCATGACAATCAATCGCTGCCAGGCAGGCTTGGACCGAAATTCCCAGGGTTGAGGTTCGGATGCCATCTGTTGGGCATCCAGCGATTCGTCCACCATCCCGGATATTTTTACAAAGCCACCCAGCGGAATGGCGCCGATCGAATACTCGGTCCCTTTCCATTGAAAGCCGGCAATTTTAGGAGGGAAGCCGATGGAAAACTTTTCGACCTTCATTCCGAAGAGTTTTGCTGCCAGCAAATGTCCCATTTCGTGCAGCCCTACCAAAATCGACAAGCCCAGTAGCAGTTGCGCTACCATTATTAATGTATCCATTCCTTAAATTCTACTGATTATTTCTTCTGATAATTTTCTCGTTTCTTCATCGGTTTGGATGAGATCATCCAAACTTGGCGTTTCAATAAAACCAATTTTGTCGACGGTCTGTTCGATCAGGTCCGACATTTGCAGAAACTTAATTCGATCCTGCAAAAATGCTGCCACTGCCACTTCGTTGGCAGCATTGAGCGAACAGGCGGTATTTCCGCCTTTTTCCAGCGCCATGTAGGCCAAAGCAAGGTTCTTGAAGGTACTTACATCTGCCTGCTCAAACTGAAGATTGGGGTAGTTTGCAAAGTCAAACCTTGGGAAAGACGATTTAATTCTATCGGGGAAGGACAACGCAAATTGTATAGGGATACGCATATCTGGTAATCCAAGTTGCGCTTTTATCGATCCATCTTCAAACTGTACCAGGGAGTGAACGATGGATTGGGGGTGTACAACGACCTCAATTTGGTCGGTTTTGAGCCCAAATAGCCATTTGGCTTCAATCACCTCCAGGCCTTTGTTCATCAGGGAAGCAGAATCAATTGTAATCTTGGCACCCATGTCCCAATTCGGATGCTTTAGCGCCTGTTCCTTGGTTACTCCTTCCAGAAATGCCCGATCTTTTCCCCGAAAGGGGCCTCCAGAGGCGGTAAGAATGATCTTTTCGATCGGGTTATGAAATTCTCCTACCAGGCACTGAAAGATGGCAGAGTGTTCCGAGTCCACCGGGTAGATGTTTACGGCTTTTTCTTTGGCCAGGCGGGTTACCAGATCACCTGCCACCACCATGGTTTCCTTATTTGCCAGGGCGATGGGCTTTCCTGCCGAAATCGCTTTTAGGGTAGGAATGAGTCCCGCGTAGCCTACCAAAGCCGTCAATACAATATCGATCGAATCCATTTCTACAATGGAAGCAATGGCCTCCTGCCCGGTATAAACTTTAATGGGCTGTGCAGCGAGTCTTTCCTTCACCTCCGGGTACCATTTTTCGTTTCCAATTACCACAGCATTGGGCTGAAATTCGATGGCTTGCTCGATGAGCAGCTCTTTGTTGTTTTGGGCAGTCAGTACTTCTGCCTGAAATTTTTCGGGATGTTGTTTGATGACCTCCAGGGCCTGGGTACCGATGCTTCCTGTGGAACCCAGGATGGCGACTCTTTTAATTGTAGACATGGGGTTGTTTTACTTTTGTCAAAAAGTATATTGCTTATCCAATTGGTTGCGACGGCAGCCTCTATTCAAACTACTGACAAATTTACAAGGGAAAAACAGTTTTCCCTGTTTTTTTTACGCTTTTTGAGGAATCTCTTTTTTTTGGCATAAAATTCGGAAGGGAAGACATGGGGTAGGGATTTCCGGCCATTCGTGCTGATTTATGGTAATATATCCGCCGAATTGGCGCGGATTTCCGTTTAATCCATTCAAAACCAATTGTGGAGTCATGCAAAAACACTATTTTGTTACCGCCATCATCGCTTTTTTTGGAGGAATCCTGGGTGCCTGGTCCTATGTCGGGCTGATACAAGAACTTCGCCCGGTCGTTCCGAGTGAGGAAATCGTTGAAAACCTGGGATATCGTACCTCTCGGGTGGAGGAAAATCGGGATACACCAGAGGAAGCGGCCGCTTACGATCCGGTGAGCGTCCCGGATTCCTTCGTAGAGGCGTCAGAGAAAAGCACCGGATCGGTGGTGTTCATAAAAAACTTTTCCGGACAGGATTCTCGCAGGTACAGTATTTTTGATTACTTCTTTGGACAAGGTGTACCTCAACAGACGGTGAGTACCGGATCGGGAGTGATTTTCTCTGAAGATGGATACATTATCACCAACAATCATGTAGTCGAACGCGCCGAGACCATCGAGGTTGTGCACAGGAAGCGAACCTACAAGGCCAGCCTCATCGGGTCCGATGCGAACACCGATATTGCCGTATTGAAAATTGAAGCCAGCGGGCTTCCTGCAATAAAAATCGGTAGCAGCCGCTCGCTTCAAATTGGCGAGTGGGTACTGGCCGTTGGTAACCCATTTAACCTCACCTCCACCGTAACTGCCGGAATTGTTTCAGCCAAAGAAAGGCAGATCAATATCATGGGAGGGGAATTTCCGTTGGAATCCTTTATCCAGACAGATGCCCCGATCAATCCGGGAAATTCCGGCGGCGCCCTGGTAAATGACAGGGGAGAACTGGTCGGAATCAATACGGCAATCCTGAGCCGCACAGGGTCCTACACCGGGTACGGCTTTGCTGTTCCCGTAGATATCGCAACCAAGATTGCCAACGATTTGATTGAGTTTGGCGAGGTTCAAAAAGCCATTCCCGGACTCGAAGTAAATGAAATAACGCCCGAATTAGCGGAAGACATGGGATTGAAGTCGCTGGATGGAGTGGTGGTTTCACATGTCATTCGAAGCGGTGCCGCGGAAAAGTCAGGAATGCAAATAAACGATGTTATCGTGGGAATTGATGGAAACCGCATTTCCGGAAAGGGTAGTTTTGAGGAGTCTTTGTCGTACTATTATCCCGGAGATAAAATAACGGTGGAATACCTGAGAGATAACGAGCTTCGAAAATCTGAGCTGACCCTCCAAAACCTACTCGGTGGGACAGGTGTAATAAAACGTTCGTTTTATTCCTCACCCTTGCTCGGGGCAAAACTTGAATCCATTAATGCAATCGAGATGGACCGGTTCAATCTGGAGTATGGAGTAAAAATATCAGCAATTACGAGGGGTTACCTGAGGGATCTGGGCCTTGGGGAAGGGTTTATCCTAACACGTATCAATGAAAACCCTGCGAACGATCCGGAAAAAGTTGGGAAATTCCTGGAAGACTATAGCGGCCGATTGGTACTTGAAGGACGAACGCCAAGTGGACAACCGTTTGTTCAATCCTACAGTATCCGCTAGCAAGCCATGGGACGGCTAGGGTTTCTCTTCGGAGGAGATCGTCCGTACGGGTTGTCCTGGCTTGGGGTAGGCCAAACGCGCCAATTTATGACCGAGGTGATACGCATCCAGACCGGATACAGTGACGGTACCCAGCGTTTGTAAATCGATAAATCCATCGTCTCCTAACGAATCTTCCTGCACGTACACGTGTTCGATGCTACCGATTACCAGTACCGTGTTGTTTACAGCAAGTGGTAATTGCTCCTCAAGGGTACAGCCCACCTGCAAGGGACTTCCTGCCACGTAAGGAGCCGCAAAGCCATCTTTATACTCTTCCCTGAGCCCGGTCGCTGCAAATTCGGAACTGGTCCAGCGGGCACCACAATGGTGCGCCTCTTTGTAAAAATGTTCCGTAACATGGTTAAGGGTAAAGACCCCACTACGAAGGATATTTTCCAGGGAATGGTGCTCGCCTGTGGGTGGTCGGAAGAGGATGCCAACCAGTGGCGGGTTGGCTCCGATATGAAACACTTGTGAGAAGGGAGCCAGGTTCGTTTTTCCGGTATCTTCGTTCATTGTACCGAGCAGATTCAAACTTTTGTATCCGCTCAAACAGTTTACAAAATCCCTTCGATAACTCTTTTCTAACTCCAGGATGTTTTTTTTTGAAAAATGCTTCATTACGTTAGAATGGCTTCTTCTATCGAATCGCAGTATTTGATATCCAGATTTTCGATAATGTTGCCCGGGTTGTTTTCGATTATTTGCTTTTTTGCGATCATAACCATTTTTTCAAACCATTTTTCAGCGGGTAGGATTTTCCTATGGACCGTAATCCCTTGGAAATACATCTCCTTTTTCCAATCCAAAAAGTACCACTCCATGCTGGGTTGATGGAAAGCGCGCAAAGCCCGTTTGTCAAAAATGAATTTATTAAAGGAACCGTCTTTCACCAGGGCGGATATTTTGTGAAAGGTATCCTTAAAATCTTCGATCGGTACGTAGTCTACCAACAATTCGCAAATGATTATTCCTCGGGATTCATCAACAAAAACCTTGGCATATCTCCCTTCGAAAGACAGGTCAAAGTTTTCCATCGCTGATTTGTTTAGGGTGTCGTTCATGGTAACCTTTGTTTACGTCAACTACCTGTTAATTTACGGAATACTTACCTAATTGATTCAGTGAAAAGAATTTTTTCTTTGTTTTTTCTCATTTTCTACTTCTTCCTTGAAACTTCCCAGGTCTTCTTCGAGCTTTATGGCATAATCAATAGTCGTTCTCATCAGTTCCTGTTGTGCCTCTATTTGTTCTTTTAACCGGGAGAGTTCGCGATTCATGTCAACGAGTTTCTCTTCGTACACTTTTCGCAATCGCTCTTTCTCCAGCTGAGCTTTTTTTAGCTCGGCTTTAAAGATCAAGAATGATTCAGGTGGGGTCCTCATACGTATGCTAATTTTATTCAGGGACAATACCCTTATCTACCTACACTTTGTTCAACGTAAATGTTGCAAAAATACAAACCTTTCACCGGATACTTGCCATTCCTCCGTCTATTTTCAACACCTGTCCGGTGATCCAGGAGGATTTATCGGACAGCAAAAATTCGATAGCGGCTGCCATGTCATCTACTGTACCAAAGCGGCCCAAAGGGTGTCGCTTCCCGGCTGCCTCTTTCTTTTCCGGCGTCGAAAGCAGGGCTTCGGCAAGGGGTGTATCGGTAAGTGAGGGCGCCAGGGCATTTACCCGGATGCCGTTGGAGGCCCACTCAGCCGCCAGGGAACGGGTCAAACCTTCTACTGCTCCTTTGGCTCCCGCAATAGAGGAATGGAATCCAAGGCCGGTTTGTACTGCCACCGTACTCACTAAAACCACCGAAGCAGCGGAGGCCTTTTTAAGTGGACGTTGTAGCGCTTGCAATACCTTTACGGCGCCCAGGTAATTAATTTCCAGGTCTTTTCTGAAATCATCCAGTCCGATTCGGTGAAAGGGTTTTAACAGGATGGTCCCGGGGCAATAAAGCAGCCCGTGAACGGTCTCTGGAATCCCCTCAATCTCTGTGAAATCGGAGGTTACATCTAGTTTTTGAATACCTTCCTGAGATCTGGAGTAGGTAAGCACATTTGCCTCTCGCTGTTGCAAAAGCTGCTTTACCTGCGCCCCAATCCCACTGTTTCCTCCAATTATCACTACATTTTTATCCTTCATAGCTATTTACTCCTTTACCTTATAATAATAAATAAATCGCCAAATTGTTTGTTTTTTGAAAGGGCTTTCAAAAAAATCTCCCACCAAAATCCTTGGTGGGAGATCGCCTGACCCGGGTTTAGAACCGCGCCGAAATACAGGAGTTAACGCCGATTACCGGGGAAGCTCCAGGTATTTCAAAAACTCGTTTCTCTTTTGCGAAGATTGTTCAAACTGTCCGCTATAAAAAGCAGTGACGGTACTACTGCTGGTGTCTCGAACACCCCTGCTGGATACACACATGTGATCGGCATCCAGTATCACCGCCACGTCCTCCGTACCCAATGCCGCTTTTAACTCGTTGCCGATTTGAACCGTCAACCGTTCCTGTACCTGCGGTCGCTTCGCATAATACTGAACGATGCGGTTGATTTTGGACAAGCCGATGACGTGACCGTTAGAAATGTAGGCAACATGGGCTTTCCCGTAGATGGGTACAAAATGGTGCTCGCAATGAGAATAAAAGGTAATGTCTTTTTCGACCAACATTTCGTTGTAACGAAACTTATTTTCAAAAAGCTTAGCGTCTGGCTTATTTTTCGGGTCCAGTCCACTAAAAACCTCTTTTACAAACATTTTGGCAACGCGCCGTGGCGTTCCCTTCAAACTATCGTCTGTCAGATCCAGACCCAAAATGTACATGATTTCCTTAAAATGCTTCTCTATCAGCTCCATTTTCAGGTCGTCATCCATTTCAAATGCGTCCTCCCGGAGAGGGGTGTCGTGTGAGGAGGCAAGATGCTCGTCTCCTAATTCTTCTATGGTCTGATTGAGATCAATTCCCGCTGAATTCAACAAAGTTTCTTTCTGTTTCATATAATCGAACTGTTAAGTCGTATTTTTTTTCAATTTTATTCCTCAAAATATTCCAAATAACCACAGCAATGTTTTCCGCAGTTGGGTTAAGATTTTTAAATTCATCTGTATCCAGGTTTAGGTTTTTGTGATCAAATTTATCGGTGACATGCGTTCGCATTAAATCTTTAAGTAGCTTCATGTCGTATACGTATCCGGTGTCCGGGTCAACCGGGCCTGTGATCTTCACGATTAAATCGTAGTTGTGTCCGTGGTAATGGGGGTTGTTGCATTTTCCAAAAACTTCCCTGTTTTTCTCCTCCGACCAGGCCGGGTTGTGCAAGCGGTGGGCGGCATTGAAATGTTCCTTTCGGTAGACTGATAATTTCATAGATTCTCTAACCGGATAATCCTTTCATTTGTTTACTTTATTTCTGTAAAAACTCAACAAAACCTTACGGGAAGCACGCTTTTACCAGAGGACCAGACTTGCAGCGGTGGGCCTAGGGCTCACTTTTGCTGAGTCATTTCCAAGCCAAAGAACAAGTAAATAAGCCGGTTCGGTTCAAAATAAAACAAATAATCAGCCAATGGGAAGAAAAATAAAAAAATGAATCGGAATTAAATTATTTTTCAAGCAATGCTGTTACCATCTATAGGTAGTTGGCCCTGGTGTTGCCCTTGTACCTATGGAAATTTTAGTGAATTTGAATGAAAAATGTAATCGTTTCTTTGTTTTTGATCGCCAGTCCGGTCCTTTCTTTCGGTGATGCGCATCTCTCGCACACAAAAATAAATGCCGTTGAGCCCCTGAACAGCTCGGTTTGGGAACCAGCGATCGAATTGTCCGAAAGCATTTGGGAGAATATTCGACAGGATGCGGGCTTTCTCAGGAAAGAAGTTTTGCAAAGGGCCGTGAAGGGCTACCGTCTATTGGCCGAAACAGGGAAAATGATCGAAGGAAAACCCCTCACCCTAATTGATTTCGACCTTCCATCCACGGAAAAGAGGTTATGGATCATTGATATGGAAACCAAAACGCTGCGGCATGTTTCCCTGGTGGCTCATGGCCGGAATTCCGGGGACCTGCATGCAACCAGCTTTTCCAATGTGCCCGAAAGTTACATGAGTAGCCTGGGATTTTACCTGACCGGAGAAAAATACATGGGTAAGCACGGCGTATCCCTTCGCCTGGACGGGTTGGAAAAAGGAATTAACGATAAAGCCAGGGATCGCGCCATCGTCATCCACCCTGCAGATTATGCAACCGAAGCGTTTCTTGAGAGTTACGGACGCTTGGGAAGAAGTTTGGGTTGTCCCGCCCTTCCTCCTGAACATGTCGAAGAGGTGATTGAATTGATTCAAGACCAAAGTTGCCTGTATATTCATGCCGATCAGTCCCATTACCACGAAAAATCAGTTTTCGCTTCCTGACCGGTTTTCCAGTAGCGGTCGGCGCATCCGTTTTAAAAGTTCAGCATCTCGGTTATAAATATCCTTGCGTATGTTTTCCCGGCGGTTTGAATCCGTCCAGCAGGTCAGGTAAAGGATAATGACCGGGATTTTTCTGTTTAATTGCACCAGCTGCTCTTGGTTTTGCTGCATGGCGCTTCGAATGCGTTCATCGGTCCATAGCGGTTGATCGTTTAACAAGAGTTGGGCTAACTCATAGGGTTTTTGGATGCGGATGCATCCGGAACTGAGCGCCCGGTCTTCCCGGTAGAACAATTCCTTTGAAGGGGTATCGTGAATGTACACGTCGTATTCATTGGGAAACATGAACTTGACCGACCCCAGAGGATTGGATGGTCCGGGCTCTTGTCGGATAAGGTAGGGAAAGTCAGGTCCCGATATTTTTTCCCAGTTGATGGTATGGGGATCGATTGTGTTTCCGGAATGGTCCAGGACCCGCATGTTTTTCTCGGCCAGGTATGCGCTGTTTTTTCGTACCGACGGTAGCACGTCGTTTTTCAAAATGGTCGGAGGGATGGTCCAGGTGGGGCTGAAGACCAGGTAACTCATGGCTGCATTAAAAACCGGAGTCTTCCGATAGGATTTCCCAACAATGGCGTTGGAGTGTAGCAGGGTGTCCTGCTTGCTAATGAAATCCATGGAATATCCAGCAATATTTACCAAAATGAACTCTTGAAGCGTGGTGTCCGGGAGCCAGCGAAGACGTTCCATATTTACCGCCAGCTTTTCCATCAGGGTTTCGGAATTGTGATTGAGTGCTTCAAGCGTAGCCCTTCCAATAGCCCCATCTGCCTGGAGTCCGTTTCTTTGTTGGAAGCTTACCACTCCCATTGCGAGTGTACGGTCATACAGGTCTTCATCATCTGGGGCTATTGAATAGACGTTCAGGTCTTGCCATAAAATTAACCTTTCGCGGATAAAAGGAACGATCGGATTCCTTTCACCGATTTCCAGCGGCTTGTCGTTGGTGGAAAGCGGCTGATTTTGATCGGGGTATCGCTTGGCCAATTCTGCGTACTTCTTCATGGATGCACGCATTCGGTCGTAGACGGGAAATTTTGGGCGGAGGCTATGTAATTCTTCCCGTACCTTTTTGGTAGCAAGGGCACGGTTCAATTTCTCCAATACCCGCGGTTCGTCTCGCTTGGTTTGTATGTTCCAGATGCCGTTCAGGTGTTCGGGATGTATTTTCCCATGGTGGAGATGATGAGCAAAGCTAACAAATGCATCGCTAAGGAGAACATCGAGCAGCGCGAGTTCCCCCGCTGAAAGAAGTCCGGTTTCAAAAAATCGGTTCATGAGCATATTGACAGCGGCAAGGTGGTAATCTTCCGGTAGCAAACCGTCAATCCCGGCAAGGCGTATCAATTGCCTCAATTCCATTGCCTCACAGGTTGGCTGCTGCCCGGAAGACCAGGCGGGTTCAAAGGCCCGTTCGGAGTAAAATGTCAGCAAATGAGATTTGCCATGTAGGGGAGCGTGTGAAAAACCGGGATGGGTTTGTGATGCGTCTCGCTCAAGAAGAAAGCGAATTTCCTGGGCGACGGGGGAAGTTTTGGACAAAGCGGAGCCCCCTGCGAGTAGCAGCAGACTTCCCGTCATGCCGGAAATCAGGTAGAACAGGAAATATCGCAAACTACAGCAGGGACTCATACCAAAGGAAAATTTCGGTAACGATTTCCGATTTTCCAGGCTTCTTTGATCATGCCGAGGAAGGCATCCATGGTTCCGAGAGGGATCATGTTCGGCCCGTCGCTCAGGGCCTTTGAGGGTTCTGGATGGGTTTCAATAAAAAAACCGTCCACTCCAGCCGCTGCCGCCGCCCGGGCAAGGTAGGGGGCCATTTGTCGCTGTCCCCCGCTGCTGCCCTGATTGGCCCCCGGTTGCTGAACGCTGTGCGTGACATCGAAAACTACGGGAGCAAATTGACGCATGATGGGAAGTGCGCGCATGTCTACTACCAGGTTGTGATAGCCCAGGGAAAACCCCCTTTCGGTCAGGCATACATTGGGGTTACCGGTAGACCGTATTTTATCCACAGCGAACTGCATGTCTTCCGGGGCCATGAATTGGCCGCGTTTAATTTTGATGGCTTTACCGGATTTTCCGGCGGCAAGTAAAAGGTCCGTTTGCCTGCATAGAAAAGCCGGTATCTGTATCACGTCCACCACTGCGGCGACGGCTTCTACTTGGTAGCTTTCGTGAACATCTGTTACCAGAGGAAGCTGGAGCGCTTCTCCTACTTCCTGCAGCACGTTTAGGGATCGCTCGAATCCAATCCCCCGAAATGAACTTCCGGAGGTGCGGTTGGCCTTATCAAAAGAGGCTTTAAACACATAGTCAAATCCATGTTTTTGTGCCTGGGTTTTGACTGTGCTACCAATTTCGAGGCAGATCTCCTTGCTTTCCACAGCACAGGGGCCAGAAAACAACACTGGCCTGTCCGCTCCCAGTATCAGGGATTCGCCTATGCGCATGGTATGGGTAGGTTCACTCATCGTTCGTTGGGTTTGTACCGACAGCACCCGCAGCGGATCTTCCGTAAAGGAGATCGGGAAGTTTGCCTTGCGCGTACAAAATCAGGTCTGCAACTTCGCGGAAGACCCCTTTTCCTCCCTGTTTTTTGCAGACGTAGTGTACGTTATCCAAAATATACGGCATGGCATCCGAGGGGGCAGCCGAAAAACCCACCCGCCGAAGCAGGTCCAGGTCAATTAAATCGTCTCCAATATAGGCCACCTCCGCCGTTTGGATTCCTTTTTCGGATAGAATCTCCGACAGCGCTCCCCATTTGTCTTTCAGTCCGTGTCGGTGAAAGTCCACATTCATTTGCTCACACCTTTTTTTGGATACGGCCACATCCCGGCCGGAAAGCACGCCCACCTGGATTTTTGCCTCCCGCAAGTAGTGGAGTATTTGGCCGTCTTTTACCTGAAACGACTTGTATTCCATGCCGTTGTCATCCAGGATGATGCTTCCGTCTGTCAGTACGCCATCCAGGTCTGTTACCAGTACGCGGATGGGTTTTGCGAGTTCCAGGAGCTCATGTGAAATATGACTGAAATACTGCATTATCGTTTGTTTTTCCACTGTATGGAGTACAAATCCAGTCGTCGTTGCGCCAGATTTCGCACGCTTCCCGCTTTTCGTAGTTTTGTTAACAAATCCAGATCCACATCTGCCACGATGGTGGTTTCGGTATTGAGAGAGGCTTCCGCGATAATGGCATCGTGGGGAAACGAGAAGTCGGAGGGCGAGTAGATGGCAGCCTGTGAATGCTGGATGTCCATGTTTTCTACTCTGGGGAGATTTCCTACCGAGCCGGTGATTGCCACGTAACACTCGTTTTCGATGGCCCGGGATTTAGCACAGGTACTTACCCGAAGGTAGGCATTTTTTGTATCTGTCCAAAAGGGAACAAACAGGATATCCATTTCTTTTTCGGCCAGAATTCGGCTTAGCTCCGGAAATTCCACGTCGTAACAAATCAATATACCCACTTTTCCGGCATCGGTATCAAACACTTTGATGCCGTTCCCTCCCTGCAAGCCCCAGTAGGATTGTTCGTCCGGGGTAATGTGCAATTTGTACTGCTTGTCCATGGTCCCGTCTCTTCTGCAGAGATAGCTTACGTTTCGGAGTTTTTTCCCATCGTATTCCGGCATGCTGCCCGCGATGATGTTGACATTGTACGAGAGTGCCAGGTCGCGCATGCGGTTGACGATTTCTTCGGTATAGTCTGCCAGGTTTCGGATGGCTTCGGAAGCATCCATTTTATTAAACTCTGCCAACAAGGGGGCGTTGAAAAACTCCGGAAACAGGCAGAAATCCGATTTGTAATCAGAGACCGTATCGACGAAGAATTCGACCTGCTGCATGAGATCGTCTACGTCTGTAAACCGCCTCATTTTCCATTGGACCAGACCGAGTCGCACGATGGTTTTTTTATTGCCAATCAGCTTTTCGTCCTTTTCGTAATAAATGTTAATCCATTCCAAAAGGGTAGCATAGGCCCTGGAATCGGTGTCTTCGGGAAGGTACTTGGTAATTACTTTCCGAACGTGAAATTCGTTCGCCAACTGAAAAGACAAAACCGGGTCAAAGATTTCTTTGTTTTTTACCAGTTCGATGTATTTTCGGGGAGACATCTGATCTGCGTATTTGCTATAGCCGGGAATTCGTCCCCCCGCAATGATGGAGCGTAAATTCAGGTTTTCACAAAGTTCTTTTCTGGCATCGTAGAGCCTTCTGCCGAGCCTGAGGCCACGGTATTCTTTGTCCACAAACACATCGGTACCGTACAAGGTGTCCCCTTCTTCATCGTGCGTATCAAACTTTCCATAGCCAGTGATTTGGTCGTAGCTGTGGTTATCCCCGTATTTGGAATAGTCCACAATGAGACTAAGGGCCACAGCAACGACTTTACCATTGTCTTCCAGGCAGATCTGTCCTTCAGGAAAAGCATTTAGTTGATTTTTAAATTCTTCCTTCGTCCAGGTCATGCCCTGCGTCTTGTAAGCCGAAACCATGATTTCCCGGATATCATTGAAATCGGAATGTTTGATGTTTCTGAGTTTTAGACGATGTTCAAGTTCTTCTTTTTGCTTGCTCATACCATTAATTTAATCACAAATTTACCTAAATTGGTGGCTATTGGTGTAGGTGTCGATGGAATTTATCCCGGTTTTTTTCAGCAAAAAAGGTACCGAAACGCGGGACGAACCTACATCTTTGTCGGGTACGAGTGGCCTTTGAAGGCGAAAAAACAAGTGGGTTGGTTTCCTGTCCGACGTTTTTCTGGCGGCAGGGTTGGGTAGCCATATAGATGTAATCGGAGCACACATGAACGAAATTATAGAGGATATCAAAAACGGAGATTTTTGGGCTTTTTTGGAGCATTTTGATGAGTTTTGGAATTTTAAACTTTTGATGCTTGGCGAAACGAGGCTGACGGTTGGGTTGTTCATCGGGCTGACCCTATCCATCGTCTTCCTGTTCATCATCGCGGAAATTACCCGGAAGTTTTTAGCAAACAAGGTGTTGATTCGGTACAATCTGGACGTGGGTATCCGGCAGTCGATCGCCACCATTTTCAAATATGTATTGGTAATTTTTGGTCTGGTGACCATCCTTCAAAACAGCAATGTGGATTTGAGCGCCCTGGGGATACTTGCTGGAGCCATTGGGGTTGGCATCGGTTTTGGTCTGCAGAACATTACCAATAATTTCATCAGCGGACTGATCATTCTCGTTGAGCGGCCCATCAAGGTGGGAGATCGAATTGAGGTGGACGATGTATACGGAGATGTGATTAAGATATCGGCGAGGTCCACCATGGTACTTACCAATGACAACATCTCCATCATCCTCCCCAACAGTCAATTCATCGACAATCCCGTCATTAATTGGTCGCATAACGATCGGAATATCCGATTTAATATTCCCGTCGGCGTTGCTTACAAAGAGGATCCGGAGAAAATCAAGCGTATCCTGCTGGAGGTAGTAAAAGTCAATCCGGGCGTACTCAGTTATCCCGAACCGGACGTGCTTTTTGAACAGTACAATGACAGCAGTATCGATTTTAACCTTAGGGTTTGGACTTCCGAGTATATCAACAAACCCAAAGTGTTGAAAAGCCAACTTTACTACGCGATTTTCGCCAAATTCAGGGAAGAAATGGTAGAAATTCCCTTTCCACAACGGGACCTTCACATTCGTTCCGGAATGGATAAATTTACCACCTCCTAGTTCTTTTTTATTTTATGCATTTCCTTTATCTTTAAGCGCTTAATGGTCCGTTGGTTAAATGAGGGGAGTCAGGCCTGTATGATTTATGAAGAGATTTTTATTTTTTTTGGTATGCTTCTCAGTTGCTTTTTCAGAGGGGAGTTTTTCTCAAAGCATGTATCGCTTTCGATTTGAAGAACCCTGGTCGTTTTCACTTCAAGCAGGACCTTCCCAGTATTTTGGAGATCTGTATGCCCTTTGGCAATACAGCGAAGGGATACAGCCCGATTACAACGCCGGAATCAGCGCCCGGTATACCTTTGGAACCAATCTCAAGGCGAGGGCCGATGTAAGCTATTACCAGATTTCCGGGCAGGACGTGAACGCGGACCCTCGCAGTGGACGGATTCCAAGAGATCTGAATTTCCGCGCCAGAAACTGGGAGGCAGCCTTTTTGGTAGAGTATTACTACAAGCCGGTGAAGGTGTACAACATTACCCGTGAATTTATCAATCCCTACCTGTTTTTTGGCATTGGGGCTACTACGAATGATCCGACGGCCTGGTACAGGGATCAATGGGTGGATTTGCGCCCCTTGCGCACCGAAAATGAACGGTATTCGGACCTGGTCATGGTTTTCCCAATGGGCCTCGGCCTGAAATACAAGGTCAACGTGTACATGGATTTTTTTATCGAAGGAAATTACCGGTTTACACTTTCCGACTACCTGGACGATGTCAGTACGTTCAATATTTCGGGGTATTACGAAGAATTGATTGCTGATTACGTGTCCGGTGAAAATCCGGATCGGTTGCGTCTCTCGGTCAGGCAGCCCGGCTACCTGCTTCCCAATGGCGAACCCAATGTGGACCTGATCCGGAATCGTAGAGGAGCACCGCGGAGAGGCAGTGGGGATTCCCGACTCGACGAACCGGGTGCCAGATACGATGGCTATTTTACGTTGAATGTTGGTGCAGAGATTTATTTTTCACAGGACATCTGGGACAACTGGATCTTCAGACACAGAGGAAGAGGATTTAGGTTCTGGTAACCTTTCCCCGGGTAGCTTGCCATCAATAGCGTTCATTTTCTTTATCCAGCAGTGTTTTCGAAACGAATACGGATATTTTTTATAATTTTGAAATTGAATCTAACAAAAAAACTGACCCAAACAGCAAATGTCTGAGTATAATTTTCGCGCCATAGAAAAGAAATGGCAGGATTGGTGGGAGCAAAGTGGCATTTTCCATGCGGCCCCGGACCCGGGTAAACCCAAATTTTATTCCCTGGACATGTTCCCCTATCCCTCCGGAGCGGGGCTGCATGTGGGGCACCCGCTGGGGTACATTGCTTCCGATATCGTGACGCGCTACAAGCGACTCAAAGGATACAATGTGTTGCATCCCATGGGTTACGATTCCTTTGGGCTGCCAGCGGAGCAATATGCCATTCAGACTGGTCAACACCCGGCCATTACCACAGAGGAAAATATCAGGCGCTACACGGAACAGCTAAAAAATATCGGGTTTGCCTTCGATTGGGAAAAAGAGGTGCGCACCTCTGACCCGGGATACTACCGCTGGACCCAGTGGATTTTCATGCAACTTTTTGATAGCTATTACGATTTGGATGCCGACAAGGCTTTACCCGTTTCCCACCTGGTTTCGCTTTTCGAAAAAGAAGGAAGCCAGGGTGTACGGGCAGTGTGTGACGAAGACACACGGCCGTTCAGTGCCCAGGATTGGAGCGGATTTACCGAATCCGAGAGACAGCGGCGCCTGCTGCAGTACCGGCTGACTTTTCTGGCGGAAACCACCGTCAACTGGTGTCCTGCACTGGGAACGGTGCTGTCAAACGACGAGGTAAAGGACGGGTTTTCCGAAAGGGGAGGCCATCCGGTAGAACGAAAACGAATGATGCAGTGGAGCATGCGTATCACCGCCTATGCGGAACGCCTGCTGCAAGGACTGGATGCGCTGGATTGGCCAGAGCCGGTAAAGGAAATGCAACGAAATTGGATCGGCCGGTCGGTAGGGGCAGAGATGGTATTTCCGATTGAAGGTATGGAGGAAACGATTAAGGTGTTTACCACCCGAATTGACACCATCTTCGGGGTGACCTACCTGGCCCTGGCTCCCGAACACGAGCTGGTGGAACAATTGATCACGGAAGATCAGCGGGAGGAAGCACAGGAATACGTGGCGCAGGCTAAAAACCGATCCGAGAGGGATAGGATGACCGATGTAAAAACCATTTCGGGAGCATTTACAGGTAGCTATGCTACCAATCCTTTTAACGGCGAACGGATTCCCATCTGGATTGCTGATTACGTGCTTGCGGGCTATGGGACCGGAGCGGTTATGGCAGTACCTGCACACGACGAGCGTGACTATAATTTTGCCCGGTATTTTAACCTGGAAATACGACAGGTAATCGAGGGGAGCATGGAAAACGGATCTTTTCCCGGCAAGGGAGGTACCCTGATTCATTCCGGGTTTATCTCGGGAATGGCGATGCAGGAGGCAATGGACAAGGCGATTGCCTTTCTTGAAGAAAAAGGAATTGGAAAGGGCAAAATCCAATACAAAATGCGCGACGCGATTTTTACGCGACAACGCTACTGGGGCGAACCCTTGCCCGTTTACTTTAAAGACGGGCTTCCCTACCTCATGGACGAGAAGGATTTGCCGCTCCGTTTGCCGGAGGTGGACAAATACCTGCCCACAGCGGCCGGCGCGCCCCCGCTGGGAAGGGCAAAAAATTGGTCCTATACCACTTCTGAGGGAAGCTATCCGCTGGAAATGAGTACCATGCCTGGCTGGGCAGGTTCAAGTTGGTATTTCTTTCGGTACATGGATCCAACCAATGAAAAGGAATTTGTGAACAAGGATGCGGCGGCCTATTGGGGCGCCGTAGATCTGTACATTGGGGGCGCCGAACACGCCACGGGGCACCTGCTTTATTCCCGTTTTTGGACCAAATTCCTCTTTGACAGGGGCTTGGTGCCGATAGAAGAGCCGTTCAGCAAAATGATCAATCAGGGCATGATTCAGGGTCGGTCCAATTTTGTCTACAGAAAAAAAGGAAGCAATACCTTTGTTAGCCACGGATTGATCGACAAGTACGAGGTCATTCCCATGCATGTAGAGGTAGGATTGGTTCACAACGATCGGCTGGATACGGATGCCTTTAGAAATTGGCGGCCCGATCTGGCGGACGCAACGTTTATTCTCGAAGAAGGCACGTATTTTTGTGGGGCAGAGGTGGAAAAAATGTCCAAATCCAAATACAATGTAGTCAACCCGGACGATGTGATTGAGCAATATGGGGCCGATACGCTCCGTCTGTACGAAATGTTTCTGGGCCCGTTGGAACAGTTTAAACCCTGGAATACCAACGGCATCGACGGCGTGTTTAAGTTCCTTAAAAAGTTGTGGAGGCTTTTTTACGATGCAAAAGGAAACTGGCAGGTTTCGGACCAAATGCCGGAGTTGGCGGCCCTGAAAATCTTGCATAAGACCATCCGCAAGGTGGAGGAGGACATTGAGCGCCACTCCTTCAACACATCGGTCTCGTCTTTCATGATTTGTGTCAACGAGTTATCGGCATTGAAGTGCCACCATCGAGCCGTGTTGGAGCCCTTCCTGGTCATTCTCTCACCCTATGCCCCACACATTGCAGAAGAGCTCTGGGAGCGACTGGGGCACGATCGATCCATCCTTGAACAACGTTTCCCGGTGGCTGAGGACAAGTACCTGGTAGAAGCCAGCCACGAGTACCCGGTGTCCATTAATGGGAAAATGCGGGTGAAACTAAGTTTACCTAGTGATCTATCCCGGGAGGAAATCGAGAAAGCTGCCCTGGCACACGAGGACCTCCAAAAGTGGATCGAAGGAAAGACCCCGAAGAAAGTCATCGTAGTTCCAGGTAAAATCGTTAACATCGTCATTTAACGAAGAAAGTCTTCCTACGGGGATTTTCTGTACCATCCTTTTCGATTTTCGCGTTTTTCGACAGGGAATGCAGGAGAATCGTGTTTTTCCCCTTTCTATTTGGTAAATTTAGCACATGAATATTGGGGATAGAGTACGGTTGCTACACGGTAAGGAAGAAGGAATCATTACCCGACTTTCCTCTGGAGGCCAGGTAGAAATTGAAATTGAGGATGGCTTCCGAATTCCGGTATTAAAATCAGAGGTCGTCGTCATTGATTCGGCCGAAAAAGCCTATTTTGATCCACCATCCGGAGCAAGGGACATTATTGGCGAAACCAGGCAGAAGCCCCTGGTGGGCGAAAAAAAAGAAGGTGTGTTCCTGGCATATGTTCCTTACAACGATCAGGTACACGATGTAATTTTGATCAATACTACCCGACGGGAAGTGCTGTATTCCCTGGACGAAATTCAGGGCGAGGCCTCAAAGAATCTGGATGCCGGAACCATTCATTCAAATGCTCACAAAAAAGTAGCTGAAAAAATGATCCGGGACTTTGAGCAGTGGCCCACGTTGAAACTATTGATGGTGCCGCTCAATAAAAAGTTAGATGCGATCCAAACACCCATTGAAAAGCGGTTGAAGTTTAAAGCCAGCTCTTTTTTCAAGCAAAAAGGGAAAGCCCCGTTGATTGATAAAGAGGCGTATTTCTTCCAGTTGAACGAACACGAAACACCATTGGATGTACGTAAACTCAACGAAGCGCTGAACCCGCAAGATAGCGCGGCGTATTCGATAAAAAAGATCAGTCGCCCGGCAGCGTCGATTGATTTGCACATTGAAAAACTCACCGATAGTCACGATTTGATGAGTAACGGCGAAATGTTACAGCTACAGCTGGAAGTGTTTGAGCGGAAGCTGGGTGATGCCGTTGCAACCGGCATGGATGAAATTACCTTTATTCACGGCATAGGAAATGGGGTGTTGCGAAAAGAAATTCACCGTTACCTCAGTCAAATGAACGGGATAAAATATTTTAAGGACAGCCAGAAGACAAATTTTGGCTACGGAGCTACCACCGTAAAAATTCATGACTAGCAATGGAATCGACCCTACCGTTGATTATGCAGGTTTTTGACAGGCATTTTGATGCCGGCAAATCGGTATTTCGCGAGCTTTCGAAAAAGATCAAGTCACGTAAGGCGCTGGAATTGTACGAGGAGTTATTTTTCTTTCAGGTATTCCTTCAGGTGCTGGAAAAAGTTCATTTTTCCAATACGCACGAGGTAAGCCGGATATTTTCTCCTTTTCGGGCACTTTACAAAAATTTACGCAAGGTGCAGCACGTTCGGATGATTACAGATGGCTTCGATGCGTATCTGGCCAAAAACTCCCTGGATTATACCGACTACGAAAAACAATTGGCGCAAAATAAAAAAGAGCTATACGGGCAGGTTTACGAAATCATTCTTTCCGTCCAACTAAAGGACTGGGAATCGCTCTACACAGAAGTGAGGCATTTTTCTGAGGGGATGACTGTTTTGAACATCAATACGGCGATCACGCAGCTTATCAATGAAGAGATCGACTTTTTTTATTTTGGGACGAAATCAAGGCTGGATCCACAAACCATTCATGAAATCGCCGAAGGCCTGAAGAAGGTCACTGTCCTCGAGAAAATACGCTTAAGCATCGGATTGAATAGCATCTTCACCGATAAAGTACACGAACAAACCTCAGAACTAGCGCAAGAGATGGGGTCCTGGCACCGAAACCAGCTGCTTCTGCAGCACTTGGGGAGCTACCTGGGGGAAAAGGAGCGCGTAAGCAAAAAATACCAGTCGGCACTTACCCAAATCCAGAAGGATCACCTGCGCATGACGCAAAATATCACAGACAGGTGCAAGCTATTGTTCACCAAAATGCTTCACTGATAAGAATCCAATGCCTGCGCAAGGTCTTGTTTCAGGTCTTCTGCATCTTCAATACCGACACTTAGCCGGATTAATGAATCGGAAAGACCGACTTTTTCACGTTCTTCCCGGGGGATACTGGCATGGGTCATGGTAGCCGGGTGTCCGCAGAGGGATTCAACCCCTCCAAGGGATTCGGCTAAAACGAATACCTTAAAACTCTCAAGCACACGAATGGCATCAGGTAAGCGGTTGTTTTTTAACGTGAATGAAATCATTCCTCCAAAATCCCGCATTTGTTTTTTTGCGATGGCATGGTTGGGATGATCTTCAAATCCGGGCCAATACACCTTTTCGATTTTGGGATGGTTTTTTAGGTAGGCTGCGATGGTTTTTCCATTTTGGCTATGGCGTTCCATCCGCAGGTGGAGGGTCTTGATGCCCCGCAACACCAGAAAACAGTCTTGCGGCCCTGGAACGGCGCCACAAGAATTTTGGATGAACGCCAATTTCTCCGCAAGGTCGGCGTCTTTAACCACGATGGCCCCCATGATCACATCCGAATGTCCCGCCAGGTACTTGGTGACCGAATGCATGACCAGATCGGCTCCTTCGTCCAGGGGGTTTTGTAGAAAGGGGGTGGCGAAAGTATTGTCCACACCCAGCCATACGCCGTACTCCTTTGATAATGCAGCCAAGGCCCCGATATCCACGATATTCATCATGGGATTGGTGGGCGTTTCGGCCCAAATCAATTTGGTGTTTTCGTTGATTAGCGACCGTACTTCATCCGGTTTTTGCATGTTCACAAAATGGAAGCGGATGCCATAATTAGCGAAAATTTTCGTAAAGATACGGTAGGTTCCCCCGTACAGGTCGTTGGTGCTTATGACTTCGTCGCCGGGCTTTAGTAGCTTAAGAATCGCATCAATTGCCGCCATGCCCGAGGCAAAGGCCAAGCCGGCTGACCCATTTTCCAGGGCGGCAAGGTTTTTTTCGAGGACTAACCGTGTGGGGTTGTGAGTTCTGGAATATTCGAAACCCTGGTTTTTTCCAGGGGATTGCTGTACGTACGTAGATGTTTGAAAGATTGGGGTCATTATGGCCCCGGTGCTTGGATCTGGATGGATGCCTGCATGGATGACTTTGGTTCCAAATTTCATAGGTAACGGATCATTATTCAAGGGAATGCACCTTCATACTCATCCCCGTATTCGGTAAGGTCTGAATTCGTTGAATTAAAATTGGGATTATTTTTAGCTCGGCCCAAAGATGAATAAAAAAGCGCCTATTTTCAAGCATTTAGTAGTTATCTATCGCAGAAATCCGTTAGCGGCACTCGCCTTTCTGCCTGCCCTGACTTGTGTCGGTTCGACTCCAGAGGTAAACGCTCCATGCACGGAAAAATGCTCAGATGGGCGGGTTGGATTTTTATTAAAATCAGACCGGAGACTTCGGGTTGTAATTTCCCAGGGGGCTTTGTGCATCGAATCGGGTAGTGATGGGTAAGCACTGCCTTGCTCACCGAGGGTGTTGCGACGTGCCGGTCTGGCCTTTCCTGGTTCAGGCTACCGGCAAGCAACATCCGATAGGCCCGAAGCTCCCGACCCGAGACCCGAAGCTCCCTGTCAGGGTCCTAGTACTATTACAGGTAGATGCGTTCCAGGAGGAATCCTTCATTTTTGAGTAATCGGATCAGTCCTCTTTCCCCCGCCAAATGGCCGGCACCGACCGCAAAAAACATGGCTCCTTTTCCCATCAACTCCGTCATCGGCCCTATCCAGCTTTCATTTCGCTGATCCACCAGTATTTCCTGGTATGCCCGGTATTCGGGGCTTTCGCCGACCAGTTGTAGCAGGCGGGAAATGTCCTCTGACCGGTAGCTGTCAATCAATTCTCCAAATTCCAGCTTTCCTTTTTCCATGTCTTCGGTGTAGGTGAAAAAGCTTCGGTACTGCTCCGCTAGCGGGATTCGGTCAAAAAATGACAATTGCTTTTCAACGGATTCCAGTCCCAGTACGGGCGTCTCTTTTTCTCCGGCAAGTTGCAGGAGTTCCTTTTCAAAAGCGACGGTTTCGCACTCGAGAAGGTTGGGGTAAATCAAAGACATGAGCACCATGGGTCGCATCTCCTGCATCCTATCCAGATCCATACCGGTTCGTTCCAGTAAAAAGCTTCTGATTTTTTGGTATTCCTTTACGGAAAGGAAATCGGTAATCTTTTCCCCATTTTCGTTGTACATATTTGCCATCACTTCCCCGTACAGTTCCGGATCGTCCAGATCAATCTCCATGACCAGTGCCTCTGCCTGCACCAATCGCTGCTGTATTTGCTTGCTCAGGCGAAAATCGTCTTTGCACATCAAGTGAATGGTACCAAATAAATACGAGGCAGCCGGTAGGCCCTTTCCCGATATTTTCCAAAACACGCCTTCGGTCTGACCGGTAACAGAAAGAGTTACCAATAAAAAACACATGCTTGCAGCCAATCTCCTTACCATAGTTGTTTGTGTTTGAAGCGGTATTAGCCACTAAATGTCTGATCCAAATGCCGGTTGCTCGACTTTGTCTGCTCAAACTCCAAAAATTGCTCCCAAAACGGCTCCTCGGGAAGTGCGGCGCGAAGAAAGAGTTTTTCCTTCTTCACCGGGTGCACAAATACCAAATGAAAGGCATGAAGATTGATGCTACCGTCAGGATTCGCTTTGGAAAACCCGTATTTCAGATCGCCTCGGATCGGACAGCCGATGGCGGACAGCTGTACGCGCAGCTGATGCGGCCTACCGGTTTGGGGCCGAAGTTCCACCAACCAGTGGTCGTTGAGTTTGCCCATCCGTTTGTAATGGAGCTCCGATTTTTTTGATTCCGGGACCTCCTTATCGTAGCTTTTTGAGGTGTTTTTCTCAGCATCTTTTACCAGCCAGTGGGTTAATTTCCCCAGCTCTTCCGGTGGTTTTCGCTTCACGATGGCCCAATACACCTTGTGCACCTCCCGCTTACGGAAAAGCGCCGTCATTCGTTCCAGGGACTTGGAGGTTCGGGCAAAAACCACAATGCCGCTCACGGGTCGGTCCAGCCGGTGCACGGGGTGCAGAAAGACAGCGCCCGGCTTGGCGTATTTTTTGGCGATGTAATCTTTGCAATAATCCGTGAGGGTTTTATCTCCGGTCTTGTCTCCCTGTACCAATATCCCCGAGGATTTATTGACTACCAGCAGGTGGTTGTCTTCATAGATTACGTTAAAAGCTTTCTTCATTCGATCGGTCTTTAGGGTAATTATTCGGATGTGGTGTGAAACTCGATGTCCGGAAAGTTGTCCTGCACCATCTGTAGCCACGCCTTGCTTTCCGCCATGAATACCAATTTCCCATCTTTGTCCCGGGCGATGTGCCGCTGTTTGGACCGGACAAATTCCTCCAGTTTCTTTTTGTCCTTGCTTCGAATCCAACATGCTTTGTACAAATTCATGGGAACAAAGTCAGCGGTGGCATTGTATTCATTTTTAAGGCGGAACTGTATGACCTCGAATTGCAATTGCCCCACGGTGCCCACTACTTTTCGGGACCCAATCTCAAAGGTAAACAATTGAGCGACACCTTCTTCCATTAATTGCTGGAGTCCTTTGTCCAATTGTTTGGTTTTCATCGCATCTTTATTGACCACCTCCCGAAAAATTTCCGGAGAGAAGCTAGGGATTCCTTTGAATTGCAACTGTTCCCCATCCGTGATGCTGTCCCCGATTTTGAGGTTTCCTGTATCGTAAAGTCCTACGATATCTCCGGGATAAGCTTCTTCGATGATTTCTTTGTCCTGGGCCATGAAGGAGGTAACGTTTGAAAAACGCAAGGCCTTGGTGCCTCTTACGTGATTATAAGGTTTGTTGCGTTCAAATTTTCCGGAACAGATTCTAAGGAAAGCAATGCGGTTGCGGTGCTTGGGATCCATGTTGGCATGAATCTTAAAGATAAAACCACTGAATGCATCCTCCTCGGGTAGTACCTCCCGTTCCTCGGTCATTCGGCTTTTGGGGCCCGGGGCAATCTTGATGAAGGTATCCAGCATTTCCTGTACGCCAAAGTTATTGACCGCCGATCCGAAAAAAACCGGAGCAACCTTTCCTTCCAGGTACTCTTTGGGATCGAAGTCCGGGTAGACTCCCTCGATTAATTCCACGTCTTCCCGCAGCTGCCCGGCCAGGCCGGGGCCAATGATTTCGTCCAATTGACCGGAATTCAGATCATCAATGGTGAGGCGATCATCGCTCACTTTTCGCTGGCTTGGGGTGAAAAGGTTCAATTGCCGGTCGTACAGGTTGTACACGCCCTTGAAGGATTTCCCCATGGAAATCGGCCAGGACAGCGGACGAACCTGTATTGCTAGTTTCTGCTCCACTTCATCCAACAAATCGTAGGGATCCGGCCCTCCCGGTCCATTTTGTTGATGAAGCATATAACAGGGGTGTTGCGCATGCGACAGACCTCCATTAGTTTTTCGGTTTGAATCTCTACGCCTTTTACACAATCGATGACCATGATTACGGAGTCAACCGCTGTCAGTGTACGGTAGGTGTCTTCCGCAAAATCCTGGTGGCCCGGGGTATCCAGAAGGTTGATTTTCTGGCCTTTGTATTCAAACCCCATGACCGAAGTGGCAACGGATATACCCCGTTGTTTTTCGATTTCCATCCAGTCGGATTTGGTGGCCGTATCAATTTTATTTGATTTTACGGCACCCGCAGTCTTTATCGCTCCACCAAAAAGAAGCATCTTTTCGGTCAGGGTGGTTTTACCGGCATCCGGGTGAGCGATGATACCAAAGGTCTTTCTTTTTGAAATCTCTTGACTTAAATCCATGGAGCGTAGGTGTTTTCAGCCTGCAAAGGTACGGAAATCGCCTGACAATGTTCGATAGGATCGCAGATGGTCTTCACTTTTGTGTAGGATTTTGGCTTTTTTGTTTGTTTGGCCGATTTCCCGTACTTTCGGTTTATTAATGGATAGCGTATGAACACATTTGAACAATTTTTCCACCGGTTTTTCAAGTTTATCTGGAATGCAGTCTTTGTGTTGACCTATCCTGTTTTGGCTACGTTCGGCTTGCTTTTTATTGGACTCACCTATTTCTTTTCCTTCATTTCCGCATCTTTGGCAAGGTTCAGTCGTTCTACGCCAGAAGTAAAAAAGGAATCGGATTGGAAAATGCTCTCTGAAGAATCGGAACTACTGGAGGGAAAACTACATAAACAGATCATTTTTGGTCCGGAGTGCTACCATATCAGGCGAAAAGATGGCATTCCCTCGGTAATTGACGACCTGATTTTCGGGAAAAAGGTGAACGTGATTCAGGAGGGGTGGTTGTTGGAAAAATGGAATACCACGGATATCGCCCAGATCCCGGATTTTGATATTTGCCTGTACCAGCCTGACGACGATAAATTGACCAAATTGGCCCATATTCGATGCTTTGATTGGCATCTCTCCGAAAAGCAGGACGACTTTTTATGCCTCAAGTGGTTTGACGGCACCCAGGGAGGAGAAGTCAAAGTAGCCATCGCCTGATGGTGGTACAGGGCTTGCGCGAGTACCTGGATGAGATGGTCGATCGATACAATCGACCGGATTTTATTCCCGACGATCCGATTTCCGTTCCTCATCGGTTTCGTAAGAAACAGGACATCGAAATCTCCGGATTCTTCGCTGCCATTCTGGCCTGGGGACAACGAAAAACCATCATAAAAAAAAGTCTGGAACTCATGGAAATGATGGACAATAGCCCCCATGAGTTTCTCCTCGGTCATACCTCAGCCGATCTCAAGCCTTTTTTGACATTCAAACACCGAACATTCAATGACGTGGATACCTTGTATTTCATCGATTTTTTGTCTCGGTTTTACCGGGAAAACGAAAGTCTGGAGACGGCGTTTACTCGGGGATGGACTCCGGAACAGGACATCATGGAGCGCTTGTTGGTCAATTTCCATGCGTTTTTCTTCGAGGCTCCCCATGCGCCTTCCCGAACACGCAAGCACATAGCAACGCCGGCGCGGAAAGCCGCATGCAAACGAATCAACATGTTTTTGCGGTGGATGGTGAGAGTGGACGATTGTGGGGTAGACTTTGGTATCTGGAACTTACTTTCTCCCTCTCAGCTGGTTTGTCCCTGTGATTTACACGTGGACCGGGTAGCACGCTTATTGGGGCTCATACACCGAAAACAAACCGATTGGCTGACCGCCCTGGAGTTAACCCAACACTTGCGTGCCTACGATCCGAAGGATCCGGTCAAATACGATTTTGCGCTGTTTGGTTTAGGTGTAGTGGAAAAAATGGGAGCCCGTCCCCTGCGCTAATCTGGCCAACCAAGGATCTCGCGGAGACCACCGAAGCCTTGGTTGCTGGAATGGCTGCATGGGAGAACTTCTCTCAGGGTTGCCAGGAATCGGGTTCTTTTCTCCAACTAGTTAGCGCTGCCATGTCTTCGCTGGAAACGTACCCTTGCTCGAGCGCCTGGGGTAGCAGGGATGCGTAATCGGACAAGCATACCAGCTTCACCTGTTCATTTGCGAAATTCTGTTCGGCCAGGGCAAACCCATAGGTGAAAATCGCTACCATTCCCAATACCTCAAATCCTGCCTCCCGCAGGTCTTTCACCGCCTTTAGCGAGCTCCCTCCTGTGGAGATTAAATCCTCTACCACGACTACTTTTTGGCCCGGGCTGATCCTTCCTTCAATCCGATTTTCCATGCCGTGCCCTTTGGCCTTGGACCGGACGTACAGGAAGGGGATATCCAGTTTGTCGGCGATCAATACACCCTGTGGAATTCCTGCGGTAGCCACACCGGCCACAGCCTCAATGTTTAGGAAATGGGTTTGAATGGCTTTGATGAGCTTTTCCTGTATAAGTTTTCGCACGGAGGGGTAGGAAAGCGATAGGCGGTTGTCACAGTAAATTGGAGATTTCCATCCCGATGCCCAGGTAAACGGTTGTTTGGGTGAAAGTTTGATGGCTTTTATTTCCAGAAGCTTATTGGCTATCAGGGAAGCAGTGCTCGTATCATAAATTTCCATGGGTCAAAATTAACCAAATAATGGGTACGCATGGTTGTGAGGGCTGGAAAAAAAATGCATTTTTGGAAAAACTAGCACAGGTTATGAAGATTTTTATCAATGACAAACCTTTGGATTTGGTAGCTTCCTCGGAATTTTTACCCAAGAAGACCTTTGAATGCGTGTATGTCAATCCGGTGGAATTGCCTCCTACCGCAGATTTTCACGACGATGTTTTGATAAAGGATCCTTCGAAGGATATTATTGTACAGCTATTGTTCCTCATGCGTACCCGAAAATTAAAGCACCTGGATAGCGTCACGCTGGTAACGAAGGAAAAGAAGGCCTTGAAAAAGTTTATCAGAAGCCGTTTTCAGATTATCAAGGCTGCCGGAGGGGTGGTGACCTCCAAAGACAAGGTGCTGTTTATTCATCGATTGGGTAAATGGGATTTGCCCAAAGGAAAATTTGAGAAGAAAGAGTCTGCGGAAGCATGCGCCATCCGGGAGGTAGAAGAGGAATGCAACATACGGGTAAAATTGACCGGCCCCATTTGCAAAACCTGGCACACCTACACCCAAAACCGGAAAAGTATACTAAAAAAGACGTATTGGTACAGCATGTCCTGCGTGGACGATTCCAGGATGAAGCCGCAAACCGAAGAGGGAATCGCAGATATAAAATGGATGAATCACCAGGAGGCAAAAGTCGCCTTGGTTAATTCCTACCCCTCCATGCGGTATTTGTACAAGCAGTTTTTACGCCTGCACCCGGGGATTTATCAGACTTTGTAGGGAAGAAATTTATCCACATTTCCACCGTACCGATGTACTTCCCGGATGATGGTCGAGCTAATGGAAGCAAATTCGGGAGCGGTGATCAAAAAGACAGTTTCCAGTGTTTCGTTAAGGTACCGGTTCATCTGACTGATCGTATTTTCGTATTCGAAATCCGTCGTGTTGCGGAGTCCCCGAAGCAAGTATTGAGCACCTTGGGTTTTTGCAAGGGAAGAGGTGAGTTCGTTGCACACCACTACCCGGACTTCCGGGATGTCCAGGTAGACCCCTTCGATCTTGTTTACCATCAGATCAATATCGAAGTACCGACTTTTTTTGGTGGTATTGTGCCCGACACCAATGATGATTTCATCGAATAGCTTTAAGCCTCTCATGACGATATCGTGGTGCCCCTTGGTGTAGGGGTCAAATGAGCCAGGGAAAAGGGCGGTTTTTTTCGTCAAATTCACCATTATCTCCAATATGCTTCCAGAAGAAGGGTATTCTTAAAGGGTTCTGCTCCTTTTTTATAAGTGATTTTCTGTGTGGGGGTGACCGAATGGATATTTCTGAAAAATCTTTTTAAGTCGTCCATCGAGCTGTGTACCCAGTTTAAATTTCCGTAAATGCTGATCCGGCAATGTGCCTGATCAAAAGCCAGTTGTTGCAGAATGGTGAATAGGTAACGCAGCAAGGCGCTTTCCTCAGGTACCAGAAATCGGTTAAAAAGCGCTAATTCCCCTGCCTTAAAGCCAGCAACGTATACACTGTTTGGGGCGGTATGGATGAAAATTTCCTGTGGTAGCAGGTCTTTGGCCTGGTGTAGGAAAAAGTCAAGTACGTGCGCTGCTCCGTGGGCGATTTCCAATTCGGGCAGTTTGCTGTCCAGGGATTCCAGCAGCGATCGTTGAACGGTTCCCAGTACCTGTATGGTATTATTTCCAACCCCGACATAGGTAATTTCGTGGACCAAAGGATCTACTTCGGTAGCAAAACTCAGGTAAATCTCGCTATGCGCAGGATTAAATACCATTCCCGGAACCAAGGTGAATCCCTGATGATGGCTGTATAATTTACCGGTGGTGTTCGGGGCATTGATCAACTCATCCGTACCGATTAGGTCACCGATGTCTCCATCTCCCTGCAATGTATACAAATTTACGGCAGAGATAGTCTCATCCGTCTTGTCATGGGAAATGATAACAAAAAGGCTTTCGTATAAAAAAAGCGATAAACTTGATATGTCTTCGCTATCAAATTTATCGCTTCTAAACTTTCGTTGGATATGATGCGTTCCCGTACCCAAGGTTATTCCCAGTTACCTGAGGTGGAGGAGTCCGTCCTGGAACCTACCCTCAACGCTTTCTCGTTGTCGTTTCTTCTACGTTCGGGATTGATCGGCGCAGGATCCCTGATTTCAAATACAGCGATTTCCCGGTTGCTTCGCTCAATCTTATCGGCGAAGAATTCAAAGGTTTTTCCTCCTGATCCCGGTACAACGTTCAACAGGTCCAGGTTAAAGTCCGGATATTTCGTCTCGTTAAATAGCGAATCCTGAACCCCCACTGCACCCAGGGTATCAAAGGTTACGGTCGTTTCTTCCTTTCCGTACTCCAGCAATTTGGTGGTTTCGGTCCGCTGGACGATGTAGATTTGTCCATCTTCAATAAATTCCTTCAATTGGTCCCAACTGGATGCATATTCTCCATTTGAACTGATGTAGGCGATCTGTGCGTCTCGTAACATTTCAAGTTTTTCAATGATCCGGGCCTCGGTTCGCTGGAGCATTTTCTCCTCTTCCACTACCTCGTCCACACCCAGGTACAATCTGTATCCGAGGCCAAGAGCCCCAAGTAGAAATACTATCGATAAAATCTTGCTCAATGTCATGTCAATATTTTTAAAGCGTAATTAAATTTATAAAGGATTGATGGTTTGTTCTGAAACGCTATTTTATGGAATTATTTCCAAAATTAAAATATCCTTTCCATATTCTTACATCATTGAGAGAATTAATTCCCCGAAATACCGCATGTTTTTCTGAGGCAGGAATGGTTTTGATTTCGTCCAGGTTCAAAAAGCGAATTTCCTCGATCAACTGCTGTTCGTCCCCAAGTTCCGGATCTTTACCCAAAAGCAATTCTCCGCCCACCTGGTGAACTTCAAAAAAGAGCTCGATCGCATGAAGGGGCGGGTCCAATAATTCGTGTACGAATAAGTAAGCGTCTACTTCGACCTCCAAGCCGGTTTCTTCCAGAAACTCTCGTTGCAGATTATGTTTGGCATCCTGTCCGTAGTTCATGCCCCCTCCGGGCACGTTCCAAAAGTGACTGTGTTCACCCATCCGGTGTTTGATCATCAAGACTTTGTCCTCCTGGATTAATAGCCCGTTTACCCGGGTCCGTAGTCGGTTACCAAAATTATCCGCAATATCTTTTTTTATGTTAGGCATTTATCCTTTAGTTTCGTCTTCCATCCGTAAAGATAACCAAGTGGTACCAAAGCCCTCCGAAGCAATTCGAAAATTTTTCCCGCATGAGCCAACCGGCGATCAGAGGGGTTTTTTTCACGCAATGAATGGCTTTCTTTCCCCCGACTCAACCGCAAATACTTTCGTTCTCAAAGGTTTTGCAGGAACCGGGAAAACCTCCGTGATAGCCGCACTGGTTCGGGCTTTGCCGGCACTTGGACTTCGGCCAGTCATGCTGGCGCCTACCGGAAGAGCGGCAAAAGTCATGAGTGCCTATGCAGAAAAGACGGGGTTTACGATACATAAAATCATTTACCGGCCGAAGGAAAAGGCGGCAGACGGCTTGTACGGGTTTGATGTTCAGAAAAACTATTTCCACCAGTCTGTTTTTATTGTGGACGAGGCTTCCATGCTCTCCGACGATCGGTCTGCGGGGAATTCCCTGCTCTCCGATTTGATCCACTTTGTTTTTCAAAATCCGGAAAATCGCCTCGTGCTGGTCGGGGACCTGGCCCAGCTTCCTCCGGTGGGGAGCGAAGACAGTCCGGCCCTGGATAAAGAGCACCTCATGCAACGGCACCGCCTGCACGTAATCGAGTCTGTTTTGGAAGAGGTAACCCGTCAGGAATTGCAGTCCGGCATCCTGCAAAATGCCACGGACTTGCGCGGACAGGTGACCGCAAAAGCTCCGAAAATTTCGTTTCGTACGCGCGGTTTTCAAGATATATTCCGGATGACCGGAGAAAGGCTGGAAGACGGGCTGAGGTATGCTTACGATAAGTTTGGATTGGATCATACGATGATCATTACCCGATCCAACAAGGCCGCCGTTCAATACAATCGGTACATTCGAAACAGCATCTTTTATTACGAAGATGAATTGAGTGCCGGGGATCGGTTGATGATCGTAAAAAACAATTACACGTACATGGAAGCTTCGGATAAGGTAAGTTTTTTGGCCAATGGAGATTTTGTAGAAATCCTGAAAATTCGTTCTTTTGAGGAAATGTATGGCCTGCGGTTTGCTACACTCGAACTACGGCTGATCGATTACCCTGATGAGGTTCCCTTTGAGGCAAAAGTCCTGTTGGATACCCTTCACACGGAAGTTCCGGCATTGGGCTACGAGGACTGGAAAAAGCTGTATCAGTTGGTAACGGAAGATTATATGGATCTGCCCAGCAAATCCCGTGTCAGGGAAGCACTGAAAAAAGATCCGTACCTGAATGCGTTACAGGTAAAATTTGCCTATACGCTGACTTGCCACAAATCACAAGGGGGGCAATGGGATGCGGTCTTTGTTGACCAGGGCTTTTTGAAGGAAGAGCAGGTCGATAGAAATTACCTGAGGTGGTTGTACACCGCCATGACCAGGGCGCGGAAAGAATTGTATTTGGTGAACTTTCACTCCCAATTTTTCCGTTAGTTAGTGGAATGAAGGTGAATAAACTAATTAAATAAACATAAACAGCTATGAAAAAACTGGCAACACTTGTATTGGCGATTGTTTTTGGTGCAGGCCTGGCACTGGCACAAGAAAAGACAGCAGACGGTCCGGTGATTACCTTTGAAGAGTCTTCCAAAGACTTCGGGGACATTACCCAGGGAGAAAAGGTGGAAAATGTGTTCACGTTTGAAAACACAGGAAATGCCCCGTTGATTATTTCTAACGTAGCTGCTACCTGCGGATGCACCGTTCCAAGCTGGCCAAAAGAGCCAATTGCTCCCGGAAAAAAGGGAGAAATTAAGGTTTCATTCAATTCGGCCGGAAAAATGGGGAAACAAAACAGTGTGGTAAGGATTTATTCCAATGCGAGTGAACCCATAGAAAAAGTATCGATGATTTCAAACGTACTGCCGAAAGGAACCAACTAGGTCCTGTACCGGCCCATGGAAAAAAATAGACCTGACGATTAGTTTTCGTCAGGTCTATTCGTTTTTGGAGGGGGTTGTTGCAGTTCGGCTTTCATGACCCGACTTATCGTCCTGGCCCAGTCCGCGTAAACGTATCGACTGGGGTGCAGATCGTCTGCCACCAGATTTGCGGGAAGTCCGCCAATACCACGGTAGCTTTCAGTAATCTCGATGAAATGAAGGTTTCTCCTTCCAGCGATTTCCTGAATGAAAGCGTTATAGGAATCGATCTCCGAAGCTATTTGGTCTACATTTTGAAGGCCGTTTTGACCGAAAGGGGTGACTCCCCAATCGGGTATCGAAAGGAGCACAAGTCGGTGGCCAAAACCATTGACCATTGCCAGGCTCAGGTCAATCAATTCATCTAATTCCCGCTGAAATTGACGTAGGGGGAGTCCCTGGTATTGGTTGTTCACGCCGATCAGTAAGCTGACCAGGTCGAATTTCTCCCCTCGCAGTCCCTGATCATCAATTGCCTGTAGCAAATCTCTCGTGGTCCACCCGGTCTTGGCGACTATCTTCGGTGGAGCAAAGCGCCATCCTTCTGCACCCAATATCCGCGCGACTTGCTCTGGATAGGTATGCTCTCTTTTTCTCCTTCACCGATGGTATAACTATCCCCCAGGGCCAGGTAGCGGATTTTTTGATTGCTCGGAGCCTGGTAAGCGGTAGCATCGGGTACGGTCATCGGTATCGGGTCTTGATTTTGGCAGGAGGCAAGCAAACCGCAGCCGGTGGCGATTAAGAGAAAAGAACGCAAGCCAACAGCGTAAGGAGCACCTTCCCGAACGTTTCTATTGGAATATTGCCTCATCGGTTTCCAGGATACCGGCATCTGCATCCATGCTAATTTTCGCTCCAAAGGGCAATAGGAATTGTTTAGGTACGTGGCCGATCATGGCGCCCCGGTATGCCGGGATTTTGAGGGGCAGCAAGTAATCGTCGAGTATTTGGTCTATCGTGAGATTGCCATAGCCACCGCTAGGGTCGCAATCGGTACATTGTCCGAAAACAAACCCTGCTATTTCCTTTAGCACCCCCGTCAGCATGAGCGTACTCATCATCCGGTCGATTCGGTAGGGCTCTTCTCCAATGTCTTCCAAAAACAACACTTTGTTTTTAAAATCGGGCAGGTAGGGAGAGCCGGCCAGTGCCGTAAGCACGGTCAGGTTTCCGCCTACCAGGTCTCCACTTGCCTTTCCCGGGTAGATGGTCCGGATACGATTTTTTTTCATGACCAAATCCTCTGTAGCTTCGACTTCGTTTTGGTAGGTAATTCTTTTTTCTTTTCCGAAAAAAACCGTTCGAAATTGACTTGCATTGAATGGGTTCCAACTCCCGGACCCATTGGGGCCGTGAAAAGTTACGAGACCAGTTTGTGCGTGAATGGCATTGTGAAGTGCCGTAATGTCGCTGTATCCAAGGATAGGTTTGGGGTTTTTCCGAATGAGATCGTAATCAATCATGGGTAGGATTCGGGCAGCCCCGGACCCTCCACGGATACAGATGACGGCTTTGATGGATTTATCGCCAAACATTTCGTTCAAGTCCGCGGCCCTGTCTGCATCGCTGCCAGCCAGATGCCCTCTCCGATCGGCCAGGTGTTTTCCGTCCTTTACCGAAAGTCCGAGTGCCTCCATCGCTTCCCGGGCAAAGACGAACTCCATCCGATCCGCCGTAGCAGCGGAGGGACTGATCAAACCTACCCGATCACCGGGTTGCAGCCTTTTCGGAAGTAGCTTCTTTCTGGCAGCAGGATGTGCAGAGGCTGCCGGAAACCCCGCAAACGCGCCCATTCCTGCGCCAAGTCCCAGGGTCTTGATAAAGGTTCTTTTTTTCATGGCAGAATTTAGAAATTATCCCGGATATAAAGCAAAACTTTTTCTATTTCATTGCGAACGACCGAGGATTTATGCGGGTAATTGTTGTTCATAAAAGCAAATGCATACACTTTTCCACTCCGCGTTTTTAAAAATCCCACCAAGCTGTGGTTGTTACTGATGGTCCCGGTCTTGGCCATGACATAGGGCACCGATGCGCTGTAGTTGTACTTAAGCGTACCGGTTCTGCCTCCCGTTGGCAACAAGCGAAACAATTCTTCGTCGGGAAACAAGCGGTAGATCTTTTCTACGAGGGAGACCATGGTTCTGGGAGTGAAAAGATTGTGCCGGGACAATCCCGAACCGTCCACCCATTGGGGATCGTCCGGCAGGTCGTACAAATAGGTTTCTTTGATGTACTCAATGGCTTTTTCACTGGATAACTCCCGGAATACTTCGTCTCCGATCTGTAGCAATAACTGCTCGGCGATGAAATTGTCACTTTCCAGCAGCATTTGCTTGTACAGCGCCTGCGTGGGAATTCCTTTTAAAATGAAATGGTCTGGGGGCAGTTTTTCATCGGAAAGGGCTACATGCACGCCCCAATCTTTGGAAGCCAACTCGGCAAAGGTCTCAGGGGAGGTAATAAACGGTACCCGAACATCCCGTCCGTTATAGGTCCGCGGATTGTAGTAAAAAAGATTGCTGTGCCAATCCCTTTGCAAATTTTTTAGCGGTTTTTGGGAAGTAGCAAGGGCAAATACCGACGGACTGATTACAGGTCGGTTATTGACGTTGCTGCCTTTTGCCAGGTTGCCAAACAAGGGGAAGGGTGAGCGTTCCGCCGAGTAGGATTGGTTGTAATCGTCCCATTGCCAACCGAATCCGAATGGTTCGTCTTTCCAATTGCTGTCAGAGTAATACAGGGTGTCGTAGCTGGCCAGAAATTCATTTAGCCTTGGAGAAGGTAGCGGCGGGTATTTCCAGGAGGGGTCTCCGGTACCCCAAAACACCGGCTTGCCGTCTTTTAGAATGAATCGCAGGAAAGTGGTGCTGTCTCCCAATACCATTAAGGAGCCGAAAAAGGTAAATAGTTTGGTAGTGGAGGCTGGAATAAAGTAAAGGTGGCTGTTTTTATCGTACCGTACCAGCTGGCTATCCAGGTCGTACAACATGAAACCGGTGAGGTGATTGTCAAAGAACGAACCCTCACCAAGTAGCTGGTCCAGGCCAAGATAGGTGGATTTTGCATCTTGAGCGCCACTACTCAGGTAAAGAGAAAAGAAGAAAAGTAATCCCAGAAATCCGATTTTCCGCATGGTCACCTATTGATTTCCTTTGGTGAAACTCAAGAAAAGGAATACCCAGCCGGCGATAAAACCCAGACCTCCGATCGGGGTAATCGCACCCAGCCAGGTAATTTGACTCAGACACAACAGGTACAAGCTGCCAGAAAAAATCAAGATACCAGCTAAAAAAAACCAGGCACTTAGCTTGAGTCGGGTGGTTTTGGGCCGAGTCAGGGATAGCACTCCGGTCAGCAATAAAGCCAGGCTATGGTAAAAATGATAGCTTACGGCCGTTTGGTAGGTGTCCAACCTGCCCGTTTCCAAAAGGTACGGTTCGAGTGCATGTGCGCCAAAGGCACCGAAACCAACTGCCAGGGCTCCTGAAATGGCAGCAACTTGCAGGATCGAATTTGTCTTCATGGTTGGGTCAATTAGGTGTAGTTTCGGGCTCCAAATACTGCACTTCCTATACGAACCATGGTACTGCCCTCCTCCTGGGCGATCTGGTAATCTCCACTCATGCCCATGGATAATTCTTCCATTTGTACCTGAGAAGGTAGTTCCGAGCGTTTGAGGCGCTCAAAAAGTGCGCTGAGGCCATGGAACTCGGAACGAATTTTTTCCGTGTCTGATGTGTTGGTTGCCATGCCCATCAAGCCCAGCACGCGAATGTGTTGCAGTTCGTCGATTTCCTCACCGTGTAGAAACGCTATCAGTTCGGCTTCGTCCCAGCCGAATTTACTCTCTTCACTGGCGATGTGCACCTGTAAGAGGCAGGGAATTACCCGATTTATCTTTCGTCCTTCTTTATTGATTTGTTTCAATAAGCGTAGCGAGTCAACGCTGTGGATCAGGTGCACAAACGGGACGATGTATTTTACTTTGTTTCGTTGCAAGTGGCCGATCATGTGCCAGCGGATGTCCTTGGGCAACGCGGCCTCTTTTTCGGTCATCTCCTGCACTTTATTTTCCCCAAAATCGCGAATTCCGGCAGCATAGGCTTCCTGAATGGCAGCAATTGGTTTTGTTTTGCTGACCGCTACCAGTAAGCAGTCCGGATTTGGAAAGGAACGGGTGATTGCAGTTAAATTTTCGGATAGGTTGGTCTTTTCCATTGGCGAGGCAAAGCGCTTTTGTTTTGGAACAAAGATATGGGTATATTGGTAAAAACACACACAATGCCTACTGGGCTGCGTGAATTATGGAATTTATCAGGGAGCGATATCAAGGCGAATGGGTACATTGATAAAAAAATTGGGGCATATGAAATGGAAAATGGCACTTCTTCTGGGAGGCATGGTATCCGCAATGGTCTGTAAAGCACAGGAACGGGTCACAGTGAAAGAAATCAACGAAAACCGGAAAAGGCTGGAAAGCCGGGGAATGCTTGTGCTCGGTTCATGGGCCGTTGGCAATCTGCTTTGGGGAGGCATCGGCGCAGCCCGGACTGAGGGCCGGGAAAAAAGCTTCCATCAGATGAATATGTACTGGAATTCCGTAAACCTTGCGATCGCTGGCTTCGGTTACCTCTCTGCTACCAGAAAACAACGTACCTCCGGGCTCTGGCAGAGTATAAAGGAGCAGCAGCGATCGGAAAAAATACTTCTGGTAAACGCAGCGCTGGATTTGGGCTACATGACGGGCGGGTTTTACCTCAAAGAAAGGGGTAAACGCTTGCAGGATTCCCGTTTGAGGGGGTTTGGAAATTCCCTGGTTTTGCAAGGGGCCTTTTTGTTGGTTTTTGATGGAATCTTGTATTCCTTACAAAATAGCAACGGAAAGAAGTTTCGGCCCTGGGTGGAAAATCTGGAAGTAGGAGCCACCGGTTTGGGTGTGAAACTGCCTTTATAGAGCGGGCTGGATCTTGATTTTTTGGTACCGTCCCTTTTCATCCGGGAATAGCCAAGGCTGTTCCTGTTTTTTCGGGTCTCGATGATTGGTGTTACGTAGAGCCTTGTGGCAAACGTCTGCAATACAGGTTGCTCCCCGGGCTTGCGGGTAGCCTACTGTTTTACGTGTACGAGCGGAGTACACTTTTTCCCATTTTCGTTTGATTCACCGTTCAAATAAAAAAACAGACAGTAGGCAGGTGAAAAAAACGCTTCAAATACGTTGTTTTTTATTTTAGAAAATTCTACATTTCCTGCTGTTTTCATACTTTCTGTTCAGCAATCGGCCCGTTTATCCAGCAAAATTCGATTCGAAAGGGATCTTAAGGGAATGTACGAGTATTGGAACAGGTGCGGTTTCAAAGAGACTGCGTTTCCACTGGCGAAAAAGTGCTCGATGGGTAGCTAAGGTCTGAATTCAATAAAACGAATGTAAATCCAAAACAATCCTTTTATGAAAAACTTATTACTGATTTTCTGCCTGGCAATGCTGACTGCGATGGGAAGCAGGGTGCAGGCGCAAACCGTTTCCGGGACGGTGACTGACCAGTCCGATGGACAGCCCTTACCCGGAGTATCGGTACTGATTAAGGGCACATCTACCGGAACTGCCACCGATGTAGATGGCAATTACAAATTGAACGTGCCGGGCGCAGAGACGGTCCTCGTTTTTTCCTTTCTGGGGTTTGAGACCGTAGAGGAGTCCGTAGGTAACCGCAGCACGATCAATATTGCCCTCGCTGAGGACGCAGCCGAATTGTCCGAAGTGGTAGTCACGGCCCTGGGTATCGAGCGAAATGTTCGGGCCTTGCAGTATTCCATTACGGAAGTGGGGGGCGAAGAATTCACCCAGGCCAGGGAAAATAACATTGCCAACCAATTGGCCGGTCGTGTTGCTGGTGTGAATGTCAGCAATGTGGCTTCCGGGCCCGCCGGTTCGTCCCGGGTAATCATCCGTGGAAATACCTCCTTGCAAGGAGGTAACCAGCCATTGTATGTGATCGATGGTATTCCGATGGACAACACCAACTTTGGACAAGCTGGGGTATGGGGAGGTGCCGATCAAGGGGACGGCATGACCAGTGTAAACCCGGACGATATCGAGTCCATGTCTGTATTGAAAGGGGCCAGTGCTGCTGCTCTTTACGGCTCCCGTGCCGCCAACGGTGTGATCTTGATTACGACAAAAAGAGGTACGTCCAGAAGGGGCATTGGCGTGGAAATCAACTCCAACGTCGTATTTGAACGCATCAATAACCAAACCGATTTGCAAACCGAGTTTGGATCCGGTAGGTACCAGGGAGACCTGATTACAGGCAGTGCTGTCAGACCTACGACGGTCCGTCAGGGGTACGACTGGGGTACACAAGCCTGGGGAGAACGATTGGGGTCGGGTACCGCCATGCATTTTGATGGTGTACAGCGTCCTTATGTCTATGCGGGAGACAACTGGAACCGCTTCTACGAGACCGGTACGGCGTTTACAAACAGCATTTCACTTGCCGGCGGTAGCGATACTCAAACTTTCCGGTTCAATGTTACCGACATGCGGAGCTCATCGGTGGTTCCTAACGCGGGATTTGATCGACTGAACATGTCCATTGCTACCAGCGGTAAATTTGGGAAAAAACTGACTTTTGATGCAAAGGTGCTTTATTCCAACGAGCGCACCCAAAATCGGCCTCGGCTGTCCGATTCACCGGGCAATGCATTCCAGTCCATTTTTGCGCTTCCACCGAATGTTAACGTGGAATGGGGGAAAGGCGATCCCAATCGATTGGGAACGATCCCGATCGGTACGGATCCGGCATTGCTCAGCACCTGGGGTTTTGCCGAGCAGGAAGAATACCTGATGACCAATAACCCCTGGGGTCAGAACCCATATTTCTCCACGCATCAACTTTCCATCAACGATACCCGGGACCGGATCATCACTTCCGGATCCCTGAAGTACAACATCACGGATCATTTATACCTTTCCGGTAGAGCCGGTATGGACTGGTTTACGCGAAGGGGAACGACCCTGACCCCTCAAGGTACGGGATACCAGCGAAACGGTAGCATGAACGAAAGCGAGCGAAGGGTAAACGAGATCAATCTGGAAGCCATGCTCGGCTACAACCGGGAATTTGGTAATATTGGAATCAACGCCTTTGTCGGTGCCAACCGCATGCGCAGGGAGGATGAAAACATCTCCGCGAACGGCCAGGGATTCAATGTTCCGTTTTTTCATGCCATCAACAATACCGTGGTCCGGAACTTTGGCTATGGCTACTCCGGATGGGGCATTAATTCCGTCTTTGGATCGGCCGAGGTGAGCTACAAAAATTTCCTATTTCTGACGGCTACCGGCAGAACGGACTGGTTTTCGGTACTGGATCCGCAGTTTAATGACATCACCTATCCGTCTCTTGGAGCTAGTTTCGTGTTTACCGATGCGATGAACGAACTACCCAGCTGGTTGAGCTTCGGTAAGGTCAGGGGATCCTGGGCGCGCGTAGGAAACTCTACTGTCGGTCCCTACCAAATCCAGAACGTGTATTCCTTGTTAGGCGCTCCTGCGATCGATCACGGTGGAAATCAGGTGGCCATGGCTTCTTTTGCGACTGCTGGTAATAACAACGGAACCATCCCCAACCGGTTCTTGAAACCACTTTTGTCTACAGAGATCGAAGCCGGATTTGATGTGCGGTTTTTTCAAAACAGACTGGGAATTGACTTTACGTATTACCGGCAGCGAAGTACGGATGATCAGCTGAATGCCCAGGTTTCGCGTTCCTCTGGATTTGGGTCTACCCTGGTGAATCTGGGTGAGATGGAAAACCGGGGAGTAGAGATTTTGCTTACCGGTACGCCGATACGGACCTCGGATTTCAACTGGGATGTATCCTTCAATATCGCTCGAAACCGAAACGAAGTGATTTCCCTCATTGAAGGCAGTGATATCCTGAATGTGGAGGAGCCACGTACCCGAACCGTATTTGTGCAGCATCGAACCGGCTATCCATTTGGTGTACTGGCAGGTTGGGTGCAGAAGCGATCGCCTGATGGACAGCCTGTATTTGAAGAAAATGGTGCACCTGTGCAGTCCGATCAAATGGAAGTAATCGGAAACGGTATACCCGATTGGACCGGAGGTATTAACAACAGCATTACGTTCAAAGGGTTTAATCTGTCAGCGCTGGTTGACTTCCGCATTGGCGGAGATTTGTACTCCGGAACCAACGTGCGACTCACCCAATGGGGTTTGCACAAGCAGACCTTGCAAGGTCGGGCAGGGGAGGAGCCACTCAGCGTATCCGGCGTGATTCAATCTGGAACCGCTGCCGATGAAAGCCCGATCTACGAATCCTTCTCCAAGACACTCTCTCCGGGTGAGGCCAATAATTATTGGAATCAGATGGGTAACAGGGTTCAGGATTTCTTCATTTACGACGGCTCTTTTGCCAAGTTGCGCCAGGTTACGTTTGGGTACAATTTCCCACGACGAATTTTGGATAAAACCCCATTCACCAACCTGAACCTTTCCTTTGTTGGCCGAAACCTGTCTATTTTATGGAAAAATGTGGAAAACATCGATCCAGAGTCCGGGTATTCTTCGGGTAACGGACAAGGTCTGGATTACTTCGGCATGCCACAAACGAGGACGTTTGGTTTCAATGTGAGAGCAACATTTTAATGACTTAAGAAATGACAATTATGAACATACGGAATAAATTTCTATTGGCAGTACTTGCGGGTAGTATTTCCTTCTTTTCTTGTGATACGGAGGACTTACACGATTTGAATGTCAACCCGCAGGCAGTAAACGAAATTGATCTGAACTTCATGTTTACTGCTGCCCAACTCGGTTCGGCGTCCGGCGGTTCGGCAGGAGATAACCGATACATTGATTGGCGGACCAATATAGGCATGACGGCCTACCTGATCCAGCACCTGGCAAACGCGGGTGGAGGAATCGCACCGGGGGATAAATACACGGAGAATTTCGAGTCCAGCAACGCTCCGTTTGAGTTTTTCTACGGAGATGCCTTGAAGAACATTTCCGAGGTAATTCGGCAGACCGGTCCGGGTGGATACGATGAGGGCAACAAGATCAATACCCGAAACGCAGCGAGGATCATGCGCGTATTGAATTTTCATCGCCTGACGGATTTTTATGGAAACATCCCCTATTTCGGGGCGCTTCAGGGAATGGATGGAGTTTTCTTTCCCGAATACGATCCCCAATCGGAGATCTATCCCCATTTGTTGCAGGAGTTGGAGGAGGCTACCGCCGCGATGAGTACTTCCAATCCGGACGATGGATTTGCCCGAGCGGACATTATTTATGACGGTGACATCACCAAGTGGAAGCGTTTTGGGTATTCTCTGATGCTACGACTGGCAATGCGGGTGTCCGACGTTGCCCCCCAGTTGGCAAGCGAGTACGTGACCAAAGCCATCGCAGGTGGGGTCATGCAAAGAAACGATGACAATGCATTTGTTCCCATGTCGGAAGGGCCCAGCTTATGGATCAATCAGAACGGTATTTCCAGGGCCTTTTTCCCCGGAGATGGCGGGCAGCCCGCTTACATGAGCCAGACACTGATCGACTGGCTGAAGGCCGGAGCTACTACTGCCGAGGAAGTAGATCCCCGCCTGATGATATTGAGTGGTGGTATCGCAGATTGGTCCGCAGTAGGTTGGACGCCCATCAATACCAATCCGTTGGAACAAAAAGGAATGCCCAACGGATTTGATGCAGCTGGTTTGGAAGAATTGGAAGGCGGTCCTATCGATCAGGTATCTACCTACTCCCGAATCAATTACCTTTTGCTTCAGCGGGATAGCCCGTACATGTTGATGAATTACGCAGAGTCCGCGTTTTTGCAGGCGGAAGCTCTGGAGAGAGGCATCGGATCCGGCATACCCGGTACAGCCGAAGAGCATTACAGCCAGGGAGTGAAGGAAGCCATGCAGATGTATACCTACTTTGATGCATCCCTGGAGGTATCCGATGCAGAAGTGACCGCTTACCTGGACCGGCATCCTTACGGCGTGGAAAAACCCGCTCTTGAGATGATCGGGGAACAAATGTGGGTGAGCAAATTTTTCAATTGGTGGGAAGCATGGTCCGATTGGAGAAGAACCGGATATCCCGAATTGACTCCGACCAACTATCCCGGAAACGTCACCCAGGGTCAGATCATGAGAAAATTAAGGTACCCCGCTGCCGAAGTAGCTACCAATGAGAATTTCCAGGCAGGAGCAACCTTGCCGGATATTTTTACTACCCGGGTTTGGTGGGATACCGCAGATTGATTGCTAATTTGGTTTTTGGAAAAAGTGATAAGAGGCTGCCCTGGCAGTCTCTTATTTTTGGTAGATGCCGTCCCCTCTTGAGCCCATGATGCTTCCCCAACGTACTTCCTTCCGAATTTTAATGGGTAGATCAATGCGCTTGACCCGCATTCCCAAAAAGGATAAGATATCTGAGTGGCTAAAATACTGGCAGTGGACCAGGTCCAGAAAACCATCCCCGTCCAAATCTCCGATCCAGGGAGTGGAAAAAATATTTTTAAATCCTTTCGATTGGTCCAGGTTGTGAAATTCTCCAGAGGAGAAATCCATAAGTAGCAGTTTGTTTTCGATCAAAAAGGCGGACTCGTCGTCAATGGCACGCGCGCAATCGTATGTATTGATGCTGAAAATGACTTCGTCCCGCCCATCCCGGTTTAAATCGTAGGCGATGGGCGATGAAAAGCCGGTACAGCCCAGTTCTTGTTGGTGAACGATCTCTCCGTTTTTTCCGTCCAGCATGACCTGCACGGATCCGGTATTCTCCGGCCAAATGCCTTTACTCACAAAAGTAAAAAGATCGGGTATGTCATCGTCTGTGAAGTGCCCTACTGCAAAACTATTGCTACATTCAGTACCTGGCATGGCTTGTTGCCAGAGGATTTCCAGCGTTTGTCCGGAAATGGCAAAGACCGAACTGGCATGGGAAATGGCGATTAGGTCAAGGTAACCGTCCCGGTCCAGGTCGGCCGCTACCGGAGAAGCAATGAATCCATGGCCCTTTTCCGAAGCGATTCGTTCGGAAGCTGACAGGTCGTTGTTCATCAGGTCCTGCAGTTCGGCCAGGTATAGGCTTCCCGAAAGGGTTTCTCCTCCGGTTCCAAAGACTACCCTCGCTCTCCGGTTGCCTTCTGCAGGCAGCAAAATGGGAGAAAGGTAGGTCTCCTGGCCATCAGGCATGCTATCTGCGGCCAATACCTCCCCGTTTCGTGGATCCAATACCATCAATACGCCGGGAAAACGGCCTTCACTCTCGAAGGGGGCAGCTTCAGCGTTTCCACCATTGCTGACCAGCAGTTCCTTTATACCGTCACCGTTTTGATCGGGAATCCAGACACTGTTGTTGAAATTAAACCTGGCATGGCGCAGAACCGGATGATCGGTGTACCGCAGTGTGTCGTACTCCCACAGCAGTTCGCCGGATTGGCCATCGATTCCTTTAAAATAAGGTCCACGCCCTCCGATGAATACGTCCGGAAAATCGTCTCCATTAACGTCCTGGAAAGACCCGGACCCGTATACCTGATCCATTGCGGGGTGATTCCAGATAAGTTCTCCAGTGACCCCATCGATGGCCAATACACCGTACGCACTGTCTTCAAATTCATTTTTACCGGCCCCCATGACCAGATCCAATGTACCGTCCTTGTTTAAATCCACGGCTCGCGGGGAAGATTGAGACCCGATAACGGGAAAGTTTGTATCCCATACCAGCTCACTTTTTTCTTTATTTTGGCACGAAAACAAGAGGAGTACCAGGCTCCCGGCAAGCCAGCGGCCGTTCGAACAAAAAAGACGGAATCGTTGCATCAAATTTGGATTTCTACTTTCAATTTCGCCCAATATACTTATAATTGAGAAAAATTAATCAAGTGGGGGATTAAACCCGAAAGATGCATTGGAATTTCTACTGCAGACGTAAAACGCTTCAAAATCATCCGCTTCGTACCACTTTTTGAGTTCACCGTAGGGGTGGCTACCCCACACGCATTAAAGCGACTGATTTTCTTGCGGTATACGTCCTTTCCGGTATTCAGGACGGGCAGTCAGGTACCCTTATGCATGATCCGGTTTATTAAAAAGGAAGCAGGTATCCAGCTTGCAATCGTCGGGAATGTATTTATTTCGTTGGGATATCGAACGAAATGATGTAATTTAACTCTCCTATCCATGGATTAAATTTATTGGGTAGCTAGCAGAAGGGATGGACAAAAAAATGAAAAATTATTTTCGCGATATGGTTGGGATGCTGCTTATTGCAGTATTTCCAGGGTTTGGGCTTCTTGCACAGGGGTTTGAAAAATTACCGGCTCGAAAGACCGGAATAAAGTTTGAAAACCGGCTAAGCGAAGACCGCTCCTCCAACATTCTCACCTACGAATATTTTTACAACGGAGGAGGGGTAGCGATTGGTGACATTAATAACGACGGTCTGGAGGATATTTTTTTTACAGGTAATATGACTTCCAACCGTTTGTACCTGAATGAAGGGGGGTTCAAGTTTAAAGACCTAACCAAATCAGCGGGCGTTGCCGGGCGGGATGCCTGGACCACGGGTACGAGCATGGTAGATATTAATGGGGACGGATACCTGGATATTTATGTTTGCTATTCGGGAAAAGGGCCCGTTGCATCCCGTAAAAATCAACTCTTCATTAACCAGCAGGACGGGACCTTTCTGGAAAAGGCGGAGCAGTACGGCCTTGCAGACGCTGCAAACAGCATACAAGCGTTGTTTTTTGATTTTGATTTGGATGGGGATCTGGACATGTACCTGCTGAATCACAATACCCAGGTGATCAATGAAATTGATTTTGCGGCAAAGCGGAAAGACAGGAATCCCAATGCCGGAGATAAACTGTTTCGAAACGATGGCGGGATATTTACCGACGTAAGCGAGCAAGCCGGAATCACCGGCAACTCCATGGGGTTTGGCCTGGGAGTGGCTGTATCCGACATTACTGGAAACGGGTATCCGGATATCTACATTTCCAACGATTACATCGAACCGGATTATTTGTACATTAACAACGGAGACGGTACTTTTTCGGAGAGGCTTACGGACTTTTTGCAGCACATTTCTTATTTCTCCATGGGTTCGGACATCAGCGATGTAAACAACGACGGTTTGCCCGATCTCTTTACCCTCGACATGCTACCCGAAGACAATAAACGGCAAAAGTTGCTGTATGGACCGGAGAATTACGAGCAATACGCCCTAATGGTCATGGAGGGCTTTTATCACCAAAACATGCGGAACATGTTGCACCTCAATCAGGGGGTAGGTCTTTTCAGCGAAATTGGACAGCTTGCCGGAATTTCCAACACCGATTGGAGTTGGGCGGCCTTTTTTGCTGATTTTGACAACGATGGGTGGAAGGACCTTTTTGTCAGTAATGGCTACTTCAGGGATTATACCAACAGGGATTTTCTCAAATACAAAGGCGATTATTATTTCAGTAAGGCCCGGGCGAAGGAGGAAGCGGATACCCTTCACCTGGTTACCAGCATGAGTTCTACCCCCGTTCACGATTATATCTACAAAAATCAAAATGGATCGGAATTTCTAAATGTTTCTGCCGAATGGGGATTCGAAACCCCGGTATTTTCCAACGGGGCGGCTTATGCCGACCTGGATAATGACGGGCACCTTGACCTGGTGGTCAATCACCTTAACGAAACGGCAGGTGTTTTCAGGAACAAATCAGCGTCTTCTCCTGAAGCAGGAAATTTTCTGCAGGTGGAGCTGCGGGGCGAGCGACCCAATACTTCAGGTATCGGAGCTAAACTAACCCTCTATACGGATCGGGGACAACAACTGCTGGAGCAGCAGCCCACCCGGGGATTTCAGTCTTCTGTCAGCCACCGCCTTCATTTTGGTCTGGGCTCGGTAGAAACCGTCGATTCGCTTCGGGTCGTCTGGCCCGGAGGAGCGGCACAATGGCTTCGAAATATCGCCGTAAACCAACGGCTCGTTTTGGAAGAAAAAAATGCTTTTCAAGAAGAACGGGTGCCCCCGGACACAGTGGATCCCGTTTTTAGCGCCATAGTATCGCCCGTTCCCTACGAGCACGAGGAACCTGGGCACAATGACTTTAAGCGACAACCCTTGCTGAGCCACATGCTTTCACCGATGGGGCCTGTGTTGGCCGTAGGGGATGTAAATAATAACGGGTTTACCGATGTATTTGTAGGAGGAGCCGAGGGAAATCCAGGAAAACTCTATTTTCAGGTTTCAACGGGTAGATTTCTGGAATCACAAGGCCTGGATCTATCGAAAGATGCCGGAAGTGCGGACGCGGATGCCCTGTTTTTTGATGCCAATGGTGACGGGTGGCTGGACCTGTACCTCGTGAGTGGGGGGTACCACGATTTTGAGCGGGACTCCCCGGAATTGCAAGATCGCCTGTACATGAACCAGGGAGGTGGAAATTTCAAAAAGGCTGAGACCGCGCTCCCGAAATTTGCGCCGAGTGGATCGGTTGTAAAGGCCATTGATTTCGACAAAGACGGGGATTTAGACCTTTTTGTCGGCGGCAGGGTGATACCCGGACAGTATCCAAAAGCTGCCTCCTCTTATCTGCTCGTCAACGACGGTCAGGGGAATTTTGATGACGAGACGATCCGACTGGTGTCGGAATTCAAAGACTTTGGAATGGTCACTGACGCCGAGGTGCTGGACCTGAACGGAGACGGTTGGGATGACTTGCTTTTGGTGGGAGATTGGATGGCCATTCAGGTTTACCTCAATCAAGAAGGTGCGGGATTTGTGAACAAAACAAACGAATATTTTGAGCAACCCCTGAGCGGCATGTGGTCGGCCCTGGAGGCCGGGGATTTTGATGGAGATGGAGATATGGATTTTATCGTTGGAAATTTTGGACTCAACAGCCAGTTGAAGGCAACCAAAGAGCAACCCCTGCGGCTGGTGTATGCGGATTTTGATGGCAACGGATCGGTAGACCCCGTGTTGATTTATACCGTAATGGGGGAAGCCTACCCCTTTATGAGCCGGGACGAATTACTGGATCAGCTTTACGGCATGCGTAGTAAATTTACCGACTACGCGTCGTATGCGGAAGCCAAATTGGAGGATATCTTCACGGCCGAACAGCTTCGGTTAGCAGGAACCTTGGAAATCAACGAGATGAGGTCCGTCTATCTGGAAAACAGAAACGGGTCCTTCGCGGTGCAGGAACTCCCCCTACAGGCCCAATACGCTCCGGTTTATGCCATTCAGGTCCTTGATTACAATGAGGACGGACACTTGGATTTCATTTTGGGAGGGAATCAAAACACAACCCGGCTGCGATTGGGCGTGATGGATGCTAATTTTGGCCAACTCTACGAAGGAGACGGAGCCGGTGGGTTTACTTTCCAGGAATCTTCGGATTCCGGATTGCGGTTTTCCGGTGACGTGAAATCCCTGCAGTTGATCGACCTGAGCTACCTGAAAGTGTTGCTTGTGGGCATCAACAATCAGGGGGTAGAGGGCTATTTGCTCACTCGTACACTGGAAAACAAGCCGGTAAAAAGTTTATCGAACCAAAATAAATAATTAACTCATAATGACCTTTTAATGAAAATCAGAAAAATTAACTTAGAAGAAAGGGAAATCCCGGAAAACTGGTACAACATCATTGCCGACATGCCCAACAAGCCATTGCCGCCACTTCACCCGGGCACATTGGAACCCATTGGCCCCGACGCTCTGGCCCCTTTGTTTCCGGAGGCGCTCATCAAACAGGAGGTGACCACGGATAAATGGGTGCCCATTCCCGACGAGGTGCGGAATATGTATTCCATTTGGCGGCCTACACCCTTGTATCGGGCGTACGGACTCGAAAAGGCCTTGGATACACCTGCGAAAATCTATTACAAATACGAAGGAGTGAGTCCCTCCGGTTCCCACAAACCCAATACCGCAATACCGCAGGCATATTACAACAAACAGGAGGGAATCAAGAGAATAACTACCGAGACCGGCGCGGGACAGTGGGGAAGTGCCTTGAGTTTTGCTTGTCAGCACTTTGGGATTGAATGCGATGTGTATATGGTGAAGTTGTCTTACAACGATAAGCCCTACCGTAAAATGATGATGAATACCTGGGGAGCAAACGTCTACCCGTCTCCTTCGGACCGAACCGAGGCGGGCAGAAAAATCCTCGCGGAATATCCCGATTCTCCGGGAAGTCTGGGTATTGCCATCTCCGAGGCGGTAGAAATGGCCGCCACCCGGGACGACACCAAGTATGCATTGGGAAGTGTACTCAATCACGTGAAGTTGCACCAGACCATCATCGGACTGGAGGCCATTAAACAGCTGGAAAAAGCCGGAAGCGACCTGCCGGATATTGTGATCGCGCCCTTTGGTGGTGGGTCGAATTTTGCCGGTTTGTCTTTCCCCTTCCTTCGGTTGAACATGGAAGAAGGCAGGGGGATTCGATGCATTGCCAGTGAGCCTTCTTCCTGTCCAAAATTGACGCGGGGAGTTTTCCGATACGATTTTGGCGATACAGCTGGGATGACGCCCTTATTGCCCATGTATACCCTTGGACACGATTTTATCCCGGCTCCGATCCATGCCGGTGGGCTTCGGTATCACGGTGCAGGAGTCATCGTGAGTCAATTGCTTAAGGACCAACTGATCGAGGCACAGGCCCACGATAACCTGGAGATCTTCGAAGCAGGAGTACTGTTTGCGCGCTCCGAAGGTATCATTCCGGCGCCTGAAGCCAACCACGGGATTGCTACTGCGATCAGGGAGGCCAACCTGTGTAAAGAAACGGGTGAATCAAAGACCATCTTATTCAACTTATGCGGGCATGGGAATTTTGACATGAAGGCCTATGACGATTATTTCTCCGGGAAAATAAAGCAACACGAATTAAGTCAGGAAGAAATCGATACCTCTATCGCAAGGTTGGGTACGCCCACCATTCCTGTTTAATGGTGTTTTTTGTCGATGAATAGGCGATCGTTTTTAAAAAAAGGGCTGGCTTCCGGCGCCTGGGCGTTCGGGACGCAGCCCCTTTTTTCGCTTGATGGAAAGGAGTTGTCTTTTTCGGACATTCCCCTGGTCGATACACACCTTCACCTTTGGGATCTGAATGAAATGGATTATCCCTGGTTGCAGGGAAGAGGACTGCCGCTGGAAAGAAATTATTCCCTGCAGGACTACCAAAAAGCCACGGAAAAGCATCCCGTGTCAAAAATGATCTTTGTCGAATGTGGTCGGAGTCCGGAGCAGTACCTAAGGGAGGTGGACTGGGTACAGGGCCAGGCAGGAGGGGATTCTGGCATGGCCGGTATGGTGGCCTATTTTCCGCTAGAGAGAGGTCTTGCGGGGCAAGCGGCCATGGAAGAAATGGCGGAAAGGGAAATTGTCAGGGGAATTCGCAAAAACTTTATGCCCGGTCATTCCGGATACCTGCAAGGAATTGGCTTGATGGGGAAGTTTCGATGGGTTTGCGAACTGAATGTGGGTCCCGGACAACTTGCGGAAGTCATAGATATGGTGCGTAAATTTCCAGGGCAGGAGTTTGTGCTGGATCACCTGGCCAACCCGGATATCGCTAACCAGGATTGGAAGACCTGGGCAGATGAATTAGCTCCTTTTGCATCCATACAGCAGGTGCATTGCAAAATATCAGGAATGATTACCAAAGCTGCCCGGGCATGGGAAGTAGCCCATCTTGAGCCCTATTTCGACACGGTACTCAATGTTTTTGGTCCGGATCGGGTGCTTTACGGAGGGGATTGGCCGGTGGTCCTGCGGGCGGGGTCACTGCTCGATTGGACTACGGCATTCTTTTCGCTATCAAAGACACTGTCGACACCGGAGAAAAAGAAATTGTATCACGAAAATGCCGAAAAGCTTTACCGGATCTAATACCGGCAGCCGGTAGTAGTTAAAAATCTGAATGGAATTTCGCCCTGGGTGGGGAGAATAAGAATTGTTTTTTTAACTTTAATCGATAAATAAAGAGGTACTTATGCAGGAACAACCAAATAAAAAAGCATCCAACGACTCCCGAAGACATTTTGTAAAAGCAGCTTCCCTGTCTGCAGCCGGGTTTTTTATTGTGCCCCGATTTGTACTTGGCGGGCAAGGCTTCGTGGCACCTAGCGATAAGGTGAACGTGGGCATGGTGGGAGTCGGAGGAAAAGGGCGGCAGAATGCCCAGGACCTGATGAAATTGGATGATGTACAGATTACTGCGATAGCCGATCCTGGAGAGTATTGGGATTTGGCCAATTTTTACTACCGCTCCATCGCAGGAAGGGGGCCCGTAAAGCGCCTGATAGAAGGACACTACGAGGACAAAACGGAAAATTTCAAACTCAATGAATACCTGGATTTCCGGGAAATGCTGGAGAAAGAGAAAGGCCTGGATGCCATATGCTGTTCTACGCCGGACAATACCCATGCCGTTGTTACCTATGCATCCATGAAATCCGGCAAACATGTTTATTGCGAAAAGCCGTTGACACATAATATTTGGGAGGCACGGATGATCAAGCAACTGACGAAGGAAACTGGGCTAGCCACGCAAATGGGCAATGTAGGCCACAGCACCGACGGGATCCGACAGACCGTAGAGTATTTGCGTGCCGGTGTAATCGGAGAAGTCAGGGAAACCCATTCCTGGGTACCAGCTTCCCGTTGGATTCCGGAACTCAGGGGCTTGCCGGAATCGGGTACGACCAAACCACATGGCCTGGATTGGGACTTGTGGCTGGGCCCTTCGGCAAACAGACCGTATCACGAATGGTATTCCCCGGTCACCTGGCGTGACTTTTGGGATTTTGGGTGTGGAGCACTTGGGGACTTTGGCTGTCACGACATGGACGCGGCTACCTGGGCCTTCGAACTGGGGTACCCGGAAACCATTGAAGTTTTTCCGGCAGGCTTTAGCAATGAACACATCGCTCCCTACGGCGAAATCGGGTACTACCATTTTCCCGAAAACAATACCGGTAAACCGATTGACCTCACCTGGTATTCAGGAGGCGTAAAACCTCCGCTTCATCCCTCCCTACCAGCAGGCTACCAGTGGCCTTCCAGAGGCACCTTGTTTGTGGGGGATAAAGGGATTATCGTCAATGGGGGCGATCGTGTACCGCATGTTTTTCCGGAAAGTCTGGCAGCAACTATGAAGCAGCCTAAAGAAGTCATTCCTCGTTCGAAGGGTCATTTCCGGGATTGGGTTGATGCCATCAAAGGTGGTCCCGCCGCCAGTGCGAATTTCGAGTACGGTGCTCATCTCACCGAGATCACCCTTTTGGGTGTGCTTTCCCTGCGAATGAGGGGGCAAAAAATTTACTGGGATTCCCAAAACCTGAAGGCAAAAGGGTTGGATGCAGCAGATGCTTATATCACCGAGCCGGTGAGACCGGGATGGGAGATGAGTTGAAGCGGTAGATATTTACAGAAGCAGAAAGGCCCCGGACCAGAAGGTTCGGGGTTGTATACGTGAGCCAGGATTAATCCAGTAGAAAATTATTGAAAAAAGAGCTTTTTAAGGCCATCCAGGCGAAAAAGAATACGACTCCCCAAAATAGGTAAGGCCTGTAATAGTCCATGGTTTCCTTGTACCGGGATTCGATGATTTCCGCTTTTTCCAATTCGTCAATTCTGGAAAAAATGTTTTCGAGCGCACCGTCATCGGAAGCTCTGAAAAACTCCCCTTCGGTGATCCTGGCGATGTTGCGCAGGGTTTCCTCGTTCAGGTAACTTTCAATCATTTGCGGTCTGCCAAAGAAATCGGTACCATAGGGCACCATTCCGTCTTTCCCGACCGCGATGGTGTAGATTTTTATGTCCATGGCTTCGGCCAGCTGGGCAGCAAAAACCGGATCCACGTTTCCGGCATTATTATCCCCATCGCTGAGCAACACCATCACCTTTGATTTGGCCTCCGATTCACGCATTCGGTTGGTCGCGGTGGAGACGGCACTTCCGATAGCAGTACCCTTGGCATCCATCATATTGAAGGTGATGCTGCTTACGAGGTCTGTCAATAGTTCATAGTCCGTGGTAAGCGGAGCTAATGAAAACGCTTCTCCCGAGAAAATCACCATTCCAATCCGATCCGCTATTCGCCCATTGATAAAATCAATGGCTGTTTCCTTAGCCGCTTCCAACCGATTGGGATTGAAGTCCTGCAAATCCATGGATTCTGAAATGTCCATTACCAACATGATATCGATACCTTCGGTGTATTGTTCCACCTTTTCATTGGTTCGCTGAGGTCTTGCCAAGGCAATGACCACCATCCACATGGCCAAAAGGAAAAAAAGCGAGGGAATCAGTCGCAAGTAAGTCCAGGGATTTTTCCTGGTGGCCATGCGGGGAAGCGACAGCTCCAAAACCGGTTTTTTCAGAAATTTGATAAACTTTCGAATCAGGAAGAACAGCGGAATCACCCAAATCAAATGGAGCAGGAAAAAGTTTTCCCATTCGAAGGATTGTAGGGTTTCGGGTGTAAACCAGCTCCAGGAGATATAGGAAGAGGTATCATTCATGATGGCGAATTTTTTCAATTTTTTCTTCCAATTGATTTCTTGAAATTTGAAGCAGATTTTCGCATGCCTCCCGGATATTGTTGTCTACCCGATTGGCATAGATGATCAGCTCGATCTTCCTAAAATCATTCACTACTTCCGGCCGATCAAGGAATGCGGCCGTTTCGGTGGCGGTCCATTCTTTAAAAGGAAGGCCGGTGAGTACTTCCAGGTAACTCTTCCAAAGGCCTAGCAACTCGTCTGCCTCCTGTATTTGAGGATTGTCTACCAGCTGTTTCATCGACAATTCCCAGTCCGCTACGAATCGTTTGAATTTTCTTTTTTCCCGGTGAACCTGCCAGCGTTTTTTTATGCCGTCGCTGAAGAAATAGAAACTACCCATCAGAAGAATGATCAGGGCCAGCAGACCGCCGATCAAGTACGGGTAATTAAAGGAAGGAGGGACGTATTGGTAGCTGTCGTTTTGCCGGAAAGCGAGTTCCTCCGGGATTTCATCGATGGTCAACACCAAATGTAACCTGGCAGGTTCGGGCAAATGATGGATGCTATCGTACCGCAGGATTTCAAACACGGGAACGCGGTAGTTTTGAACCGAGTCTAACGAAAAGTTGGATAGCCAGTAAACCGCGCTGTCCAATGTATGGCCATCCGAAGTGGCAGAAGTAAACGTTTGCTTGCCCAGGTATTCGAAATCTCCAAACCGATAGGTAGAGTCTGGAAAAAGAACCGGTAGCTCGCTAGGGTAGTGCGCTTTAAGTACATAGCCAACCCGTTCACCCAACCGGGCGGAGTCCTGTAAAAAGTGTCCTTCCACCACCACCTCCTGACCTTTCGAGGGGCTTGGTTGCAATGCGAGAAACCCTATCCATGCGCCTACTACTAGCTTCCCTATTCTATCCACGTTTCATGGTTTTATTTCGCAACTTAAATAATTCCATTAGCGGGAGAACGATGTCCTGCCGGGTGTCTATCTGTAGGTAATTGATCTGGTTTTTTTTACAAAATTCCTTGAGATGTTGTCTTTCGGTGCCAAAGGATGAAGAAATCTTGCGGGAAAAGCCACCAAAAGCCGTATTTACCCAGGTAGTCTTCCCACCTTCCTTGTCATACACAGGAATGATGCCCAGCGAGGGGAGCGCCGATTCAATGGGGTCCGTTAGCTGTAATACGATCAGGTCGTGTTTGGTTGCCAGCGCTTTGAGCGGGCGTTCGTATTCCGTATCGATAAAATCCGAAATAACGATGAGAATACTCCTTTTCTTAATTAGGTTCAGGCAAAAGGAAAACATCCCGTTGAGATCGGTTCGTTGGGATTTTTTTTCTTCCGAAAAAATACCCTTAATGATTTTAACGGCTTGCCGGCTTCCTTTTCCGGGAAGAATGATTTTTTCTTTGGTATCCGAGTAACTGATCAGACCCGTTTGCGAGCCCTCGTGAATGGCCGCCAGTGTTAACACGCCGGCGATTTCTCGGCCCAGGTCTATTTTTTTCCGTTCTTTACTCCCGATATCCTGAGAGCCACTGACATCAAGTAAAAAGTAGACCGATTGGTCTTTGTCTTCCTTGAAGGTTTTCACAAACGTGCCGTGTCCTTTGGCGGAGACTTTCCACTCAATGGTTCGGATATCGTCCCCATACTGGTAGGGACGCAAGTCATCGAACTCCAGACCGGCACCCTTGAAGATGGAATGGTGGTCGCCCTGAAGGTGACTATTGGCCACCTTTCTCAGGATGATTTCATACCTTCTTAGTTTTTTTATCAGTTGGTTCATTTTTCGGCTACAATGAAAAGCCTAATTTAGCAGTCTCCCGTGAATAATAAAACGACTTCGCCCTTACTTATTGCCAATTGTAAAAGGAAATGGGTAATTTTGTCCTGTGAAAATTATGCGTCGAGTAGTTGCACTCTTTTTGGTGATGGTTTCCTGCAGTCGGGATGAAAAGCCCGAAGGTCTTTTGTCGGAAGACACCATGGTAGAAATCCTGGTGGAGATTCACCTTGCAGAGGGCTTTGTTCAGTCCTTGTCCATCCCCTATGATTCCTCCAAAGTGCTTTATCCGATTCTGGAAAAGCAAATTTTTGAAAAACATGGCATTGCTGACAGCGTTTACGAAAAGAGTTTGGAATATTACCTATTGGATGCAGCCAAAATGGAATACCTCTACGAACGCACGATTGATTCGTTGACGTCGAAAGAAAAAATCACCCGATAATCAATGAAATTGTATCCAACAAATCTGGAAGAGAAGATCGATTTTGACAAAATCAAAGAATTGATCAGGGAAGAGTGCACAAGTACGCTGGGAGCGGATTTTGTCAAGAAAGTGTCTTTTTCCAGGGATCGGACGCTACTCACCAAATTGCTGGCACAAACGGATGAATTCCGTCAGATCCTTGTTTCTGGCGAATCCTTCCCTTCTTCGAATTTTATCAATATTTACCCCTACCTGGACAAGGCAAAAATCGAAGGTACATTTCTTTTTGAAGACGAGTTCCACGAAATTCGGCTGGGGCTACAAACCCTTTCGGGATGCGTGGCATTCTTCTATCGGTTTGAAGAGGAGTATCCCCAATTGCACCAATTGCTGGGGATGGTGGAAGCGGACTTACCGCTGGAGAGTAGCATCGGACGGGTGCTTGACGACAAAGGGAAAGTGAAGAACAATGCTTCTCAAGAGTTAAACTTAATCCGGACCCAATTGGCTTACGAAGAGAGCCGCATCCGCAAAGTACTGGAACAAATCTACCGTTCGGTCAAAGCCCAGGGGTTTACTCCGGAAGATGCCTCGGTTACCATCCGGGGAGGACGAATGGTGATTCCGGTTTTGGCGGAGTACAAAAAGCGAATCAAAGGATTCATCCACGATGAATCAGCCACTGGGCAGACGGTTTACCTCGAGCCCGCGGAAGTCCTGGATATCAACAACGAGATCAAAGACCTGGAGTACATGGAACGCCGGGAAGTGCAAAAGATCCTGACCAGACTTACGGACGAATTGCGGGGATACATTCCGGTGTTGCGTCGGGCTTTTTATTTTTTAGGGATGGTGGATTTTATCCGGGCCAAAGCGAAATTCGCGCTTAAAATCAATGGGGTAAATCCCGAAATGGCCCGGGTACGGGAGATGTCCTGGCAAAAAGCCCGACATCCGCTGCTGGAAATGGCGCTGCGTCAGCAACGGAAAGCAATTGTCCCGGTCAGCCTTTCCCTTGATCCCAATCACCGGCTACTCGTGATCTCCGGACCCAATGCCGGAGGAAAATCCGTCACCCTGAAAACCGTGGCACTGGTCCAGTACATGTACCAATGTGGCCTCTTGGTTCCCATGGAGCCGAATTCCACTTGCGCGGTGTTTGATCAATTTTTTATCGATATAGGCGACGAGCAGAACATCGAAAACGACCTGAGTACCTATAGTTCCCACTTGATGAACATGAAGCATTTCACGCTCCATGCAAGCAAGAAGACGCTTTTTTTTATCGACGAATTTGGTACCGGTACCGAACCCCAATTTGGCGGTGCCATTGCGGAAGCCATTTTGACGGCATTGAATAAATCCGGGGCCTATGGAATCGTCACCACCCATTACGGAAACCTGAAGCAACTGGCATCCAAAAGTCCAGGGATGGTCAATGGAGCCATGCGCTACGATGTGGACAAGTTGGAGCCCTTATACGAGCTGGAAATCGGAAAGCCCGGGAGCTCCTTTGCCTTTGAGATCGCTGGAAAAATCGGGATCGCAAAGGAAATCATTCTGCATGCTAAAGCGCAGGTGGGCGAAACCCGCGTCAAGTACGACAAGTTGCTGCTTAAAGTAGAAAGTGAAAAAAACAAATACGAAAGCCTGCTTTCCGAAATCGAGCGAAAAGACCGCTTGCTGAATCAGCGCCTGCAGGAATACAATTCGCTGAAGACCACCCTGGACGAACAAAGAAAAGCCATTCTAAACGAAGCCAAAGCTCAGGCCAACGTTCTCCTGGAGGAAGCCAACAAAAAAATCGAACACACGATCCGTTCCATTAAGGAAACGCAGGCGGACAAACGTGCCACCCGGGAAGCAAGAAAAGAGTTGGATGCCCACAAAGCGGCGATAAAACCCGAGAAGCAACAAAGCGCACCGCCCAAGACCATTCGTATCGTGGAGGGTGAAATCAGTCCGGGTGATCAGGTGCGCGTCAAAGACAACGGAGCCCTGGCAGAAGTGCTTGAAATCAAGGGCAAGCAAGTGAGCATTCTGATCGGGGATCTCAAGTCAAACGTGAAACTAAACCGGCTGGAGAAAATTTCCAATACCTCCCTAAAAAAGGAGAAAAAAGCGATCGAGCGACGAATCAGCTACGACACCCAGTCCAAAATGGTGAATTTTTCCCCCAATCTGGATATCCGCGGAAAAAGAGGGGAGGAAGTCCTTCCCTTGATACAGAACTTCATCGATGAGGGATACATGCTGGGCATGAACGACCTCAAGATCATTCACGGAAAAGGTGATGGCATCCTGCGTGGACTCACCCGAAACTTCATCAGCAAAATGGCTGCCGTTGCCGGGTTCTCAGACGAACATGCCGACCGGGGCGGCTCCGGGATTACGCTGGTTCAACTTAAATCGTAGCAGCCTTACGGCTTGTACGCTTGCTCGTGCAATCACCGGCAATCATTGCCTTGGGTGCTTCATCGGGTCAAAACCACTTTTTCCACCGCCGCGGTTCCCCTGGATTAGGGGAAACCCACAGCAGATGGAATAAAATCGGTGTTTGAGACACGGGTTATCGGAATGCTACTCAAGCCGAACCAGCGCAAATACATACGAACCCGCCAGGGCAGATATCCGTGCGTTTGAAGGTGCCGGAACGGTCCATTGCAGCCGGAGAGTGTTATCTTCTTGCGTAAAGGATATTTCCTTGTTCGCGGCCGGCTGAACCCCGGTCAGTTCAATTTTATCAAAGTTCCCTCCGGCGAAGGACCAATTACCGCTGGCATCGAAGAGCAGGTTGCTACCCTGTGTCCTGTAGGTCTTGCTGCTGCCACTGGAAGTAAATGTGATTTCAAAATCGATGTAGTCATCGGTCTCATTCGTACCGTCCTTCGTTACCGACCCGCCGTTTCGCACCACCCAGGTTGTTCCTGTTAGCGCTTCTATAGCCAATTCCTCTGGGCTTGGTTCAGGGGGGGTGGGCTGAGGTTCGTCTTCTTCACATCCAGCCAAATTGACAGCGAGGAATAGCATAAGGAGTATTCGTGTTAAAGCAACCATATGTCTGATTTATTTTAGAAAGTTTTAAGATCAACTATATAATTTTTATAAAAACCCGGGAAATCGCAGGAAGTGGTTTTTCCCCGGGTTTTTTGACTGTTTATAGGCGTTTACCAGAGCCTGTACTTCCGACTCTGGTTCAGAAGTACAGGCTACTTCATTGACGCTACTTTTTGATGACTCTGGTAACGGACCTTCCCTGATCGCTTAGTAGTACGATTAAATAGGTTCCATTCGGGTAATTTCGAAGATCTATTTCAGTGATAGCACTCGTGACAAGCCCTTTGGCTACGGTCGTACCCGATAGACTGTATACCTCGTAGCTGATGTCCTGACTTTCGTGGTAGTTCGTTTCTACGATAAAGATCCCGGGACCTGGATTGGGATACACGGAGAAACTTCGTTCCCGATTCTCGCGAAGGGAGGTCACGATATCCATGGTAAAGTTGGTAGTGCTTTCCACCTGCCCCCCGGCATAGGTCAAGATGATGCTGCCGGTCGTTGTACCATCGGGTACCACGACCTCTATGGTGTTTGCATCAACCAGGGTAAAATCTGCTGCCGTACCGTTTAGGGAAATAGCCGTTACTAAATCCAGCTTTTCACCGGTCAGGGTAAGGATGTCGCCCACCCAGCCCCGTTTGGGAGAGAAATCACTCAAGGAGGGCATCGGTACCCTTACAGTAATGTCGAAACTATCTTCCGCCGTGGCTCCCTTACCGTCGTCTACAATAATTGTGATACCGATCAAGCCCAAATCGCTCGTTCCCGGCGTACCGCTGAACGTAAGGCTGCCCGTATCGAATGTGAGCCATGCGGGAAGCGCGGTACCATCTTCCAGGGTGACCGTGTAGGTAAGCGCATCGCCATCCGCGTCGCTGAAGGTGGTAGCGGGCACCACAAAGGTGAACGGTTCATTTTCGGTAGCACGCTGATCCGAAAGTGCATTGACCAAAACGGGAGCGGTATTGATGGTCAGTACAAAGCGATCCTCCGCCGTCGCGCCCTTGCCGTCCGCGGCAGTTACTTTAACGGTAATGCTACCTACATCCGAGCTTGTAGCTGTACCGCTGAAGCTGCGTGTGGCGCCATCGAATGCCAACCAGGCAGGCAAGGCGGAGTCATCGGCTAACGTGGCCGTATACGTGAGTTCGTCACCATCGGCATCTGCAAAGGTGTTAGCAGGGAACGTAAGGCCAAAGGCTTCGTCCACCAATGCATTCTGGTCAGCGATCGGATTGGCCAGGGACGGTTTGGCATTTATGCTTATGGTAAAACTGTCCTCCGCCGTGGCCCCTTTACCATCGTTGGCAATGACCTTTACAGTAATCGTTCCCACATCTCCACCGTCCGGCGTGCCGCTAAAGGTACGGGAGGTACCGGTAAAGGTGAGCCAGGAAGGAAGCGTAGAGCCATCGTCCAGCCTGGCGGTATAGCTGAGATCATCGCCGTCGGCATCGGAAAAGGTGTCATCGGGGAAGGTGAAGGTGAACGGTTCTCCCTCCGTACCTTCCTGGTCGGAAATGGCATTGGTCAAAACGGGCTCGGTATTTACCGTAAGTACGAAGGTAGCATCTGCGGTGCCTCCGTTTCCGTCATCCGCAGTCACTTTGATACTGATGCTGCCTACGTCACTGCCCACCGGTGTCCCGCTAAACGTACGTTCTTCGGCATCAAAGGTCAGCCAGGAGGGCAGGGCCGTCCCGTCTTCCAACGTCGAAGTATAGCTAAGGTCATTGCCGTCCGCATCCGAAAAAGTGTTTTCCGGAAACGTGAAGGTAAACGCCTCGCTCGTCAGGATGGTGCTATCCTGTAGGGCATTGGCCACAACCGGTGCCGTATTGGATGCTTCAAAGTTAAAATTATCAAGGTAAATTCCATCTTCATCCCCAGATGTGCTAAAATCTGAATCATCGTACCGCTGAAAACGGACAACGAAAGTGTTGGTCAGTGCCAGGCTGGCATTGTTTGCCAGGTCGGTAATGTTGAGTTCCCGGGAAATCCATTGTGCATTGGGAATCTCAGTGAAATCCCAATCGATTACTTTAGTAAAGGTTTCCCCACCGTCATTACTGAAGAAAATAGCATCCATTTCAGGAGTAAATTCTTCTCCTCTGTCCCAAATATCGTAGGAAAGTATCAATTGCGTGCCCAGGGAGGCATCCAGGTGCAGATCCAAAGCTGAGGTGGTAAATATACCGTCGCAACTGTTTCCCAGTACCAGGTAATAATTCGTTCGATTCGCATCTGCCCGAACATCAAATAAAGAGGGTTCTACGCGCAGGTCCTCCCGTATGGTCGTGACCGGCTGCGCCCATTGAAACGCACCAGGCAGGTCAAAGTCGTCGAATGATTCGGAAAATGGAGCCGTGACATAGGTAGGTTGAGGTTCATACACCTTTACATTATCGATTCTGATTCCATCTTCATCGCCAGATGAACTAAAATCGGCGTTATCGTATTGTTGAAAGCGAATAATGAATTGATCCGTCAGGGAAAGGCCTGCCGCGGCAGCCAATGCGTCTACGTCAAATGGTGCAAAGTTTGACCAGGTATTGTCGCACCAGTTTTCTGGTTCGAAGGCATACACTTGTTGGAAGCTTGCTCCGCCATTATCGCTAAAGTAGAGCCCCTCCATAAGGGGTTGGCTTTCATCCCAACGGTCGTTTACGTCAAAGGTTAGAGCCACCTGAGACTTACCGGATAGGTCCAAATGCAAATCGAGTGCATTGGTCGCAAATGAGCCATCGCATTCTTGTCCCATCTCTACCCAGTAATTGGTCTGATTGGCATCGGAATTCAATGCGAAATAGCCGGATGGAATAATGGTGGTGGTATCGGATGTCGATTCGGTAGCCTGTGCCCAACTCCAGGCAGTTTTCATCATACCCGTATTGAAATCATCCTCAAAAGGTAGGCTGGCATGGCTGATGGGCGGTACCCGGACCCGTACGTTGTCCAATCGGATTCCATCTTCATCGCCAAATGTACCAAAATCAGCGTTGTCGTATTGTTGAAAGCGGATTACAAACTGACTGCTCAAGGTAAGCCCGTTTTCTCTGGCCAGTTTATCGACATCGAATGGCGCATAGCTACCCCATTCGTTACACCATTGTTCCGGGTTAAACGAAAACACCTTGACAAAAGTATCCCCTCCATCATCACTAAAGAAGAGGCCATCGTTGGCATGATTTTCATCAGAAAAATCGTAGATATCGAACCACATTTCCACCTCGGTTTCTCCTGCTAAGTCCAAAAGTAAATCGTAGGCATTGGTATAAAACTCACCGTCACAGGTTCCGCCCATTTGCAGGTAATAATTTGTTCGGTTGGTATTTGATTGAAGTCGCTGCACTCGTATGGGCGTAATGGAGTTGGGGTCGTCCGTGGTCTGATCCGCAAGTGCCGCCCGCCAATGGTTGGGAATAACTCCGTCGTCAAAATCATCGTCCACGGGTAATTGCACGTGCACGTCGGGCGAGCTGCGCACGACTACGTCATCCAGATAAAAGCCGTCTTCATCACCAAATGTACCAAAATTGGCATTATCGTATTGTTGAAACCGGATCACAAACTGATCATTCAAGTTGAGGCCGTGATCGGCGGCCAGTTTGCTGATGCTTAAGGGAGGAAAGCTACCCCAAGCCAAATCACACCAAGAACCGGGCATAAAGTCAAAAACTTTGGTGAAGGTACTTCCTCCATCGTCACTCATGTAGAGGCCATCCTCGTCCTGGGTTTCGTCATAATAATTATATATCGCAAAAAGAAGCTCTACATCCGTTTGTCCGGCTAAATCCAGGTTTAAATCAAGGGCATTGGTGGTGAATCCGCCCGCGTCGGACGATTTGCCCAAGCGCACATAGGAACTACCATCGCTATTCGTAAAAATCTCTGCGATGCCATTTTGCCCTCCATCTATGTTGGGTCGGGCGGTCCATTGGGCGCCAAATGTTCCCGTTTCAAAATTGTCCTCGAAGATCACTTCCTGCCCGTATAGGGAGGAGGCTACGAAGCATAACCAGGCGATTGTTAGTAATTTTGGTTTCATAGTTCGTGTTTTTTACTGTGAGCTTTACCAGGTATGGGAAACAATTCCCTAGATTTGGCGTATATTTGTTTAGTTATTATATTCGATTAATACCAGAGATGGTCCATTCGCTCAACATGAATTAGCTACTCTCAAAAGAGTCGTCAGAAAAAAGTGTCGTAAGGTATCGGTGAACGATACCGAGGTGTTCAGGCAGACTTAGTAAAACGCAGCATGTATAGCTGCAGAAAGGTTTTGCCAATCGTTTTTTCCTCTTACGAACTCATTTCCGACCCTATTGACAGGTATCAATGTATCAATGGCCTATTGCTAACCTCTTTACAAGATGCCTTTTTCTAACCAGTAAAACCCTCAAAAATTCGTGAAGCTACCCGATGGATTCGTCAATGTGCCCGATCGTTGCGTAAAGGTTAATCGGCTGAAAGCCAGAAGAATGCATTCGAAATGCAAAAAATTGGAGATGATCGCGTAGTAGTTGGCCGGGTTTACCGCTGATACCACGTACATAGGCCTCCCGATCACTTAGCAAGTTGTACGGCTTAGGGTTTGATCAGCCAGCGCAGGGGGTATACGGCCTTGTCTGCATCGCTTTGACTACCGCACCAAGCCAAAAAAATGTGTGTATGCGGTCCTTGCGGGATCATCTTTTCTCGACAGCTGTATAGGCGCAGGATAGCTACCGGGCGGGAACGAACGCAAGGCCATTCAGGGAAAAGGTGACAGCATTCCAAGAGCGATCACCCGACACATCGTTCGAAAAACGGCTGCTGACATCCTGTCATCGGATCAGCATGCTTACCGGGAGGGGGTTGGGATTATCCTGCTGCAGCGTAAATCATGCTAGCGTTTGAAAGCCTGACGGGCCAACAGGCGCCAGTTTTTTCCTTTTTTGTGCCACACGGTGAGGACTCCCAGGTTTACCGGTGCGGGATCACTGTCACGGTTGTGCGTCTGTCCGATCAAAAAATGCCGAACCAGCGCCACGTTGCCTTTGATGTCAACGGATTGGTTTTCGATGTTGATTTCTGTAAAATTGGATACGCCGGAGCGGATGGCTTCGATGTACTCCGCCTGATTTTCAATCAATCCGTTGGAATGCCCATAGGTCAACTGTGGATCGGTAAGATTTTTAAGCCGGTTTTCATCACCGACGACCATGGCATCCATCAGGTCAGCCACTGCTTTTTCCACTGCGGCTACCTCTTTGTTTTGGGCGAAGGCTGTAGTTGAAACAAGGAACAGGCATAGAAACAGGTACTTGTGCATGGGTTTTTTGGGGTTATTCGAGTAAAACAAGGTCAAACACATAGAAGCCGGCAAGGCCTGTCACCCGGGCATTTTGTGGCGCGGGAACCGTCCATTCCAATCGGAGGCGGTTTTGGTTTCGCGTAAAGGATATTTCCTCATTCGCGGCGGGTTGGATTCCAGAGAGGGTGATTTTGTCAAAGTTTTCCCCTTCAAAGGCCCAGTTGCCGTTGTTATCAAAAAGGAGGTTGCTGTTTTGGGTGATGTACGTTTTTCCGGTATTGTTCGAAATAAACCGGATTTCAAAATCGGCGAAGTCTGCGCTTTGTAGGGATCCATCTTTGGATACCGATCCGCCGTTGCGCACCGTCCAGGTTTCGCTACCACTGGTGCCAGCTAGCTTTTCGATGGCAACTTGTTCGGCGGACTTTTCTGGTTCTCCATTATCTCCCCCATTGCATGCGCCCAAACTCACGGCAAAAACCAGTACCCATACTATCCTGTTCAAAGCTATCATATTGCGAACCTAAAGTGGTAAAATTAATCAATTCCCGAATTAATCAAAGTAATCTTTACCTTTTATAATCTTCCAGGCAGAGGATTTGTTCACAAAAATCGTATTCCCTGGAGTCATTGGATGCGACGACCAGGCATTTGTTGTTTCCGTAATCGGAGACCAGGTTTCTATACCACTCTATGCCTTTGGCGTCCAGGTTGGAGGTGGGCTCGTCCAGTAGGACGAGGGGCGCCTGGGAAAAAAAGCAAATTCCCAGTTTCAGCCGCTGTTTCATTCCGGAGGAAAACAGGGAAATGGGTTTATCCACTGTATTTTCCAGGTACAATAGTTGTACCAGTTCATTGGCGCCAATCGCCGGGTCCAGTTTTTTGAACGAGAAATGAAAACGAAGGAACTCACGGAGGGTAAATTCTTCCGGAAGCTCCAGGTAGGGGGCGCTGACGACCAGGTATTGGTAAATTTCCTCTGCCGGAATGGGTTTTTCGTTCCAGGAAAAGTGAAGGGTACCCTCGGTGAGGGGCATTTGGGCGGAGAGGCATTTGAGTAGGGTAGATTTACCGGAACCGTTGCCACCGGTGATAGCGATCTTTCCACCACTGCCAAGGCGAAAGGGCAAATGCCTAAAAATCCATTCCCTTTGAAACCGTTTTCCTCCGAGGTCCAGGTTGACCGTCAACATGTTTACTGAATGTATCCTTTCATCACCCCTCGTTCTGAAGAGCGGATAAAATTCACGATCTCATCCCGTTCTTTCGTAGCCGGTAGATTAATTTCAATCTCCTCGAGTGCACGGCTATTGTTCCAGCTATTTAGAAATAAATAGCGGTATACCTCCTGAATTTCACTAATGGTTTTACTTTCGAAGCCCCTTCTTCGCAGCCCCAGGGAATTAACTCCGGCATAACTCAGGGGTTCTCGGGCGGCTTTGGTAAAGGGGGGTACATCTTTTCGGACCAAAGAACCTCCCGATACCATGCTGTGCATACCGATTTTCACAAATTGGTGGATGGCACTACTGCCCCCGATAAAGGCCCAGTCATCAATGGTGACATGGCCGGCCACCTGCACAGAGTTGGCAATGATGACCCGATCGTGAATGAGGCAGTCATGAGCGATATGTACGTAGGCCATGAGGAGGCAATGGTTTCCAATACGGGTCGTTTGTTTGTCTGCGGTACCCCTATTGATGGTCACGAATTCACGAATGGTTGTTTCGTCTCCTATTTCTACGAGAGAGTCCTCTCCTTTAAATTTCAGGTCCTGGGGAATGGCGGCGATCACGGCACCTGGGAAAATTTTGCAATTTTTTCCGATTCGGGCTCCTGGATAAATGGTCACGTGGGAGCCAATCCAGGTTCCTTCACCAATTTCAACATTGGGATGAATGGAGGTAAACGCTTCTATTGAAACGTTCTCCCCTATTTGGGCCTTTTCACTTATTTCAGATAGCTTACTGATCATGCGTCTTTTCTTACGATACTGGCAGTCATCACGGCTTCACACACCAAGGTGTTTCCTACGAACGCTTCGCCTTTCATCTTTGCAATTCCTCGCCGTATCGGATTAAGTAATTCGCATTTGAAGATCAGCGTGTCGCCGGGCAATACCATTTTTCTGAATTTACAGTTTTCAATACTAAGAAAATAGGTCCAATAATTTTCAGGATCTTCTACGGTACTTAGCACCAAAATACCACCTGTTTGTGCCATCGCCTCTACCTGCAATACACCCGGCATGACCGGATTGTTTGGAAAATGGCCCATAAAAAACGGTTCGTTGATGGTGACGTTTTTGACGCCAGCCACAACTTTATCGTCCAGGTAAATGATCTTATCCACCAGTTGAAACGGATACCTGTGCGGCAATATATTGCTGATTTGGTTAATATCCAGCACTGGCGGTGATTTCGGATCGTAGTAGGGGATATTCATGGGCCCTGCTTTTTCCATGGCCCGCTTTATTTTCTTGGCAAAAGCAACGTTTGCCGCATGGCCCGGCCGCGCAGCAAGAATCTGCGCTTTTAGGGGTCTTCCCACCAGGGCCAGATCGCCGATTACGTCCAATAGTTTGTGTCTTGCCGGCTCGTTCTTGTACCGGAGTTCCACGTTATTTAGAATACCCTCTTTTTTTACCTCGACCTTTTGCTTGTTAAACATTTTGGCAAGACTGGATAATTCGGCTTCTTCTACCACGCGGTCTACTACCACAATCGCGTTGTTCAGGTCCCCTCCTTTAATCAGGTTGTTGTTATAAAGCATTTCCAGCTCGTGAAGAAAACAAAAAGTCCGGCAAGAAGCGATTTCCTGTCGGAATTGGCTGATATCGGTAATCGATGCATGCTGACTACCCAAGACCGGGGAGTTGTAATCCACCATCACCGTGACCCGGAAATCGTCCAGTGGAAGCGCTGCCATTTCTACCTCCCGGGCACTGTCCTTGTAATGGATGCTTTCCGGTACTTCGAAAAACCTCCGAAGTGCATTTTGTTCTTCCAGGCCCGCATCTTCCAGAATATCGATAAATTGTATGCTGCTTCCGTCCAAAATGGGTGGCTCGGGCCCACTCAATTGGATGAGGACATTGTCGATCTCCATGCCGACCAGCGCGGCCAGTACATGTTCTACGGTAAAAACCCGTGCACCACTTTGTTCCAGTGTAGTGCCACGTGATACATCCACCACGTTGTCTACGTCCGCATCGATGATCGGCTGTCCTTCCAAATCCATTCGTTGAAACTTGTAGCCATGATTCGGATTGGCTGGCAAAAATGTCATATTGGCTTCAATTCCGGTATGCAAACCTACGCCCGAAATCGTTACCTGTTTTTTTATGGTGTGCTGTTTTACTTTCATTAAGATGGATTACTAATAACGGAGACCTGCCAAACGACTGACAAATTTATAGTTTTTTTTCCAGCTCTCTTAATTTGTCCTGAAGTAAAGGTAACTTTTTGAAAATGGAATACGATTTTAGATAGGATTTAATATCCATACCAATATAGCCAAAAATGGTTTTACCCGGCTCTTCCACGGATTTGATGACGCCTGTATTTGCACCCACGGTGGTACGGTCGGCCAACTGAATGTGGCCGACGATGCCGCTTTTACCGGCCAGTACACAGTTTTTTCCCAGTACGGAAGAGCCAGAAATACCCGCCTGGGACGCGATCACCGTGTTTTCACCCAAAATCACGTTATGCGCTACCTGCACCTGATTATCTATTTTCACGCCTTTCCCAATTCGGGTAGCGCCCAGGGTGGCACAATCAATGGTGGTATTGGCACCGATACTGACATCATCCTCTAAAATCACATTCCCCATTTGTGGGATGTTTTTATAGGTACCGTCGGCCTGTGGGGCAAAACCAAAGCCATCCGACCCGATGACACTACCGGCCTGAATTTCGCAGTTGTTTCCGACGACTGTTCCGGAATAGAGCTTTACGCCGGGATGGAAGATACAATTGTCACCGATCGTGACCTCGTCCCCAATGTATACCTGCGGATAAATCTTTACATTGTCTCCGATGCGGCAATTTCTACCGATGTATGAGAACGCTCCCCTGAAAAAGTTGGTACCGATGGTGCTGCTCTCGTGTTTGTAGGAGGGATCTTCAGCACCGGAGCGTTCGGATTTACCGATTTTCGCATGCATTTCCAGAAGTTTGGTAAACCCGACGTACGGGTCCTTTACCCGGACAAGGGTAGTTTGCGTCTCCTTTTGCGGCCGAAAGTCTTCCGATACAAGGATTGCCGAGCACTGGGTGAGGTAAAGGTATTTTTCGTATTTAGGGTTGGCCAGAAAACCAATACTTCCGGCGGTCCCTTCCTGTATTTTATCCAGGCGACGGATTCTGGTCGAACCATCTCCTTCCACATTTCCATCTAAAAGTTGTGCAATTTGATCGATGGTAAATTCCATGAGGTTTCGATTGTTTTACCGTAAAGTTAAATTTTTAGCATGACAAGCATAGTGTTTTTTGACAATTTTACTCATGGCTTTGATGTTTGGAAGATCTGCTGCCATCGCCACGTCCATTACCTCTCCTTTTTTTGTCAGGATTAGTATTTTGTCGTCGGCCAGGTAGCCGTAATTGCTGATTTCACCGGCGGAGAAAAAATAGGTCATTTCCTCTTCGGTCAGTGACAGTCGGGATTGTACCTTGGCTCGCATCTGCAGGATTTCTTCCGGCGAAAACGGATCGTTATGCAGCTGAATTTTGAAAAGATTTCTCGTCAGAAACATGTGGGAAATTTCTCGTAAGACAAGGTCGTTGTTGTTTTTCCAAAGTTTGATCGCGCCCCAAATATCGTAATCGTCCAGCTGAGAAAAATCGTCCAGCCAATCAGGAATACCGGACTGCTGTTCCCCCGAAAGGTCCCGCGAAAGGAATTGCAACAATTCGGTGGACCCTGTCAGGGAGCTGCCGGAATGTACCAGGTCCTTTGCCCGAAGAATCAGGTTGATGAGCATTTTTTCGGCGCAAACAGTCGTTTTGTGAAGATATACCTGCCAATACATCAACCTACGGGCACTGAGGAAATTTTCGATGCTGTAGAGGCCCTTCTCTTCGATCACCAATCGGTCGTCTACGATCGTCATCATTTTAATGATCCGGTCCGCACCGATGGTGCCTTCCGAAACCCCGGTAAAAAAACAATCTCGTTGCAAATAATCCAGTCGATCGATGTCGAGTTGGCTGGAAACCAATTGATGGAAAAATTTTCTTTCGTAACTTCCCACAAAAATCTTTCTGGCCAGAGAAAGTTGGCCGTGAAATTGCTCATTTAATTTATCAAAAAACAAAAGAGAAAGGGATTCGTGGTGGTGTCCTTTGAGTAGAATCGATTCAAGGGCATGCGAGAAGGGACCGTGACCGATGTCGTGAAGCAATATTGCAATCAACGCCGCTTCATACTCTTGTTCGGAGACTTCGATCCCTTTGTTTCGCAGTTGGTCCAGCGTGATGCTCATCAGGTGCATGGCACCGAGTGCATGGTGAAATCGGGTATGCAAAGCCCCCGGGTAAACCATATCGGTCAAACCTAGCTGTTTGATTCTGCGTAACCTCTGGAAGTAGGGATGATCAATAACGGCAAAAATCAATTCACTTGGGATGGTGATGAACCCGTACACCGGGTCATTGATAATTTTATGGCTTTTCAGTGTCCTTTTCATCCGGCAACGAGCCAAAAGTAACTAAACTTAAAAAGAATTAAACCAATTACGATGCAAAATTTCAAAATATTATGGGCCGACGATGAGATCGATCTCCTGAAGCCCCATATTTTATTTTTACGACAACGAGGCTACGATATTGTCACGGTAAATAGTGGATTGGATGCCATCGAAAAGGTGGAAGAGGAGAATTACGATTTGGTTTTTTTAGACGAAATGATGCCGGGCATGACCGGTCTGGAAACCTTGCAACAGATCAAGAGTCTTAAACCCCAGATACCCGTGGTCATGATCACGAAAAGTGAAGAAGAACATATCATGGACGATGCGATCGGAGGTAAAATAGCCGATTACCTCATCAAGCCCATCAATCCCAACCAAATCCTTTTGTCGGCAAAGAAGATTTTGCAGAACAAGCAACTGATCAGTGAGAAAACAAATCTTTCCTACCAGCAGGATTTCAGGAATATCAGCATGGCCTACAACGATGCCATCGATCACGAAGAGTGGGCGGAGATATTCAAAAAACTAACGTATTGGGAATTGGAAATTGACGAAACCGAAAACAAAAGCATGCAGGAGGTTTTGGAATCCCAAAAGGTAGAAGCCAACGTTAATTTTGCCCGATTTATCAAAGAAAATTACCTGGATTGGTTGAATGTTCCCAATAGTAGCAAGCCGGTGCTATCGCATCAGGTGATGAAGCAACATGTATTCCCAAAGCTAAAAGAAGGAAAGCCGCTGTTTTTTATCGTCATCGATAACTTGCGGTTGGACCAGTGGGAAATGATTGAAAACCAACTTCGGGATTATTTTACGGTCAAAGAGGATCTGACCTACTACAGCATACTTCCTACGACCACTGCCTTTTCTAGAAATGCTCTTTTTAGTGGAATGATGCCTTTGGACATGGCCAAAAACCATCCCGACCTTTGGGAAGGGGAAGATACGGAGGAAGGGAAAAACAATAACGAGGCGGAATTTCTTGCCATAAACCTCAAAAAAAATCGGCTGTCCATTCGTTCCAGTTATCAGAAGATCCTCCAAACAAATCAGGGGAAAGCGGTTTTGGATCAGTTTCCAAACCTGATCAAAAACGACCTCAATGTTTTGGTCTACAATTTTGTGGACATGATGTCCCATGCCAGGACGGATATGAAAATGATCCGGGAATTGGCCCCGGACGAGTCTGCCTACCGTTCGCTTACCATCAGTTGGTTTTTACACAGTTCGCTTTTCGAATTGTTTAAAAAGATCAGTCAGTCCGGAGCGGATGTGATTGTCACCACCGATCATGGCACCAAAAGGGTAAATAAACCGTATAAAATCATCGGTGACCGAAACGTAACCACCAATTTACGGTACAAACAGGGAAAAAACCTTAATTTTGAGTCCGGTAAGGTTTTTGAAATAAAGCGGCCGGAAGAAGCCAGGCTGCCACAGCTGAATATATCGTCTAGCTACGTATTTGCTGTAGAGGACTATTTCTTTGCCTATCCCAATAACTATAACTACTACGTGAATTTCTACAAGGACACCTTTCAGCACGGAGGAGTGTCCCTTGAAGAGATGATTATTCCCATAGTCCATTTACAGCCAAAATAGCGATCCGTTGAAAACCTGGCAATGCAAACAATTGGATGAAATTTCAAATTCCGCCGAATTAATCCTAGATTTATGCAGGGATTTTCGCGTATGGGTGTTCCAGGGAGAGATGGGAGCGGGTAAAACGACCCTGATCAAGGCCATTTGTCGGCTTCTCGACGTGGAAGACCCGGTGAGCAGCCCTACCTTTGCACTGGTAAACGAATACCAGACAAAAAACGCGGAAACCATCTATCATTTCGACTTTTACAGGATAGAGGACCCTGTGGAAGCAGTAGATATAGGGGTGGAGGAATATTTCTACAGCGGAAATTACTGTTTTGTAGAGTGGGCGGAAAAAATCCCTTCTTTTTTGCCTGAGTCCTTTGCATGGATCGAAATTCGAAAAGGAGAAAAAGAAACAAGGCATCTAGCGGTAAAAATTATCCATCAATGATAACGGGATCAGGATTTTCTGAAATAGCAACGGAGACACAAGTGTACACCCAAGAATCCATGGCCCGGGTAAAAAAGCGGGGAACACAGGTGGTGATCGGCATTCCCCGGGAAACCGCAGATCAGGAAAAGCGAGTGGTCCTCACTCCCGAGGCGGTTTCTCTCTTGGTACAAAACGGACAACGGGTAAAAGTAGAGACCAACGCCGGGAAATTGGCGAAGTTTTCCGATACGGATTATTCCGAGGCAGGCGCATCGGTGGTGCTAAGCAATCGGGAAGCACTGGATGCGGACGTGGTATTAAAAGTCGAACCTCCTACCCTGGAAGAGATAGATAGCATGCGTCAGGGTTCCTGCCTGATATCCGCCCTTCAGCTTGGAAAACAAAACGCTTCCTTCATTCAGGCATTGAATCAAAAGAAAGTTACCGCCGTCGCATTTGAACATCTGGAAGACAAAGTAGGGGGCATGCCGGTGGTCCGTGCCATGAGTGAGATCGCGGGTAGTACGGTGATGTTGATCGCTGCCGAATACCTCAGCAGTGCCAATGAAGGAAAAGGGTTGGTATTGGGAGGAATAACGGGTGTGCCTCCGACCCAGGTAGTTATTATCGGGGCAGGTACGGTGGCGGAATACGCTGCACGGGCTGCTCTGGGATTGGGGGCTACCATCAAGATTTTTGACAATCACATTTACAAGTTGCGGCGAATCAAGCAAGTGTTGGGACAGCAGGTTTTCACTTCTACGATTGACAACTACGTATTGGGGCAGGCACTGAAGGAATCGGACGTAGTCATCGGTGCACTTCGGGCAGAAAAGGGCAGACCAAAAGTGGTGGTTTCCGAAGAAATGGTAGCGCAGATGATGGAAGGGAGCATTCTGATCGATGTTAGTATCGATCAGGGCGGCTGCATTGCCACCTCAGAAATGACCAGCCATAGCGATCCGGTGTATAGAAAACACGGGGTGATTCATTATTGCGTTCCAAACATTGCCGCCCGGGTATCCCGAACGGCCTCCTACTCCTTAAGTAATATATTCACGCCGATTCTGTTACAGATGGCTGACCTTGGAGGCGCAGAGGAGATGATTTTTAACTACAAATGGTTTATGAAAGGGGTATATACCTATAGAGGCAGCTTGACGAATGCCCACCTGGGAAGAAAGTTTCAAATGGCACACAAAGAACTCCAACTGCTATTGGCTGCCAGGTACTGAATTACAGCGCTCAGGAAAGCAGGTTTTGACGGAGGAGAAATTCCAACTGGTCGTTAGCTTTCAGCAGGCTATCGGTCAGCTGTTTATTTTCTTTTCTTAGCGAAAAAACTTCAAACGCGTTTTTTACCACGGTCCGAAGGTAGTCCTCTTCCCAGGGTTTTGTTAAATAGTGGTATACTTTTCCTTTATTAATGGCATCAATCACGGCCTGAATATCCGTATACCCTGTCAGCAAAATTCGCATGGGATCGGGATGCATGGGGATGATCGATTCCAAAAAATCCACCCCGTTTTCTTTGGGCATTCGTTGGTCGGTAATGATGATGTCGATATCCTGCTGAAGCAAGATATCCCTGCCTTCATCCGCAGATTCTGCCAGAAAGATCTTATAGTCCCTTCTAAAAGTAGCTTTAAACGCTTTGAGATTGTTCACCTCATCATCCACATACAATATCCTGATCTTTTCTTTTTCCATGCCTTAAATATCGTAATTGCCCTGTAATTTGTAAAGAATAAAAAATTGAATTTTTAATTTTAGTAAAATAACCGTTATTTTCAATTATTATTCATTAGTTTAATCGTAATTTATTTATATTCAAAAGTTTATTTTATAAATTAAGGAATTAAACCTAAAATACAAAAAAAAATATAATAAATTAATTCTGTATTTTTGATTGTTTATGATCACAAAAATATAACTTTACCAACATTATCACCTGTTTTAGTCATAAAAATTATGGACAGCTCAACCAAAAAAAATGAGTTTGATCATGCCTGGAAACCTATAATCTTATCTCCTATGAATCAGGAGGATAAAGATGTAGTAAAAAAAATGAAGGATACAGGTAAAGTAATGTTTTTTGATACATTTGAACTGCAGTTGACAGAGTTAATCAAGGCCCGTAACCCGAAAAGAAATTTATGTTTGGAGGAGTTGTCGGCCAAGAAATCGGATTTTTTTTTAGCCTCGGGAAGAAGTCCTGCGGACTGCGGAAATTGGGTGTATTATCCTTGGAGAAATACCTTGGTTCGAATACTTGAAGAGAAGGATTTTGTGCAGCTACGAACCGTAAGAAATCGCTACAAAATTACCGACGAAGAACAGGAAAAACTTCAGAATCAATCCATTGGAGTTGTCGGACTGTCTGTAGGGCAAAGCGTGGCGCTGTGTCTGGCGATGGAGAGATGTTTTGGTGAGCTTCGGATAGCCGACTTTGATACCCTGGATTTGAGTAACATGAATCGAATTCGGACGGGTTTATTCAACCTTGGAATTAAAAAATCCTGGATTGTAGCGCGTGAAATAGCGGAAATAGATCCATATTTAAAAGTTACCGCGTTTAACGAGGGGGTGACCGAAAAGAATTTGGAAGCTTTTTTAAGCTGGGAGGGGAAGAAATTGGATCTGTTGATTGAGGAATGTGACAGTTTGCCCATCAAGCTTCTGGCTCGTATGAAGGCCAAGGCCATGGGGATACCGGTACTCATGGATACCAGCGATCGAGGGATGATGGACATTGAGCGATTTGACCTTGAACCGGATCGGCCTATTTTTCACGGACTTTTGGAGGGGTTCGGCGAGGAAGAAGGCCTATTGGCGAAATTGCCAGAAAATGGAAAGGATGTGATGATGGCCCTATTGCAGTTTGAGAACCTATCCGAAAGAGTAAAATACAGTTTTTCTGAACTAGGAAAATCCATAACTTCCTGGCCTCAATTGGCTTCGTCTGTCATCTTGGGAGGCGCTGCCTGTTGCCATTATGCTAGAATGTTGCTTCTTGGACAAAGCGTGGCCTCGGGAAGGTTTTATGTTGATTTGGACCATATAATCAATCTGAATGAAGGTTAGAGTTAGGATCGTCAGGGCTATAGATGACATAGAAGCCACCGAAAAATACATTTTTGGCCACCATAAGGTGCTAGAGTCGTATGGTATTACCAAGGTAACATCAGCGGACCGTTCCTGGGCGCTGAATCCGCATGTCTACTTGATCCTGTTTGAATCCATGGAGGACTTACGGATTTTAGGAGGAGGAAGGATCCAATTGCGAACGGAAAACTTTCCGCTTCCCTTTGAGTTAGCGATCAAGGAAATAGATCCGAAAATCATCGATTACCTGTCCGTTTTCAAGGACCTGGAGGTAGCCGAGTACTGCGGACTGTGGAATAGCCGTGAAGTCGCCGGGTATGGAATCGGGAGCATTTATTTGGTACGTGTAGGGATAGCCATTTTGCCTCAGTTAAATCTCAAAAAGTTATTTGGTTTGAGCTCGCCTGTCACGCTCAGTATTTCAAAAAGCGTGGGTTACGAAGTGATTTCCATGTTGGGAGATAACGGTTCTTTTTATTATCCCAAGGAAGGATTAATAGCCACTGCGCTGGAGATTAACGATATAGATGAGCTTTCCCATGCTCAGGACACCGAACGTGCGTATATTTTTGATTTACGAAAAAAGATTAATTTCAATACGATCGAAAGTGGTCCGAAAGGGGAGATGGAACTGCAGTTTGAACTTCAAATACCTAAACCTGATAAATGAAAAACCTGTACAATTACCTGAGAAGCATCGGCTTGTCCTTGTTTTTGATTCTTTTTGTCACTGTTCCTATCATTTATTATCTGGGGGTTTTTAGTCAGGATGAAGGCATGCGTTTTGAAAACTTCTCCTACTTTACCTCGGATGCGCCTGTTTCTTTTAGTGATTTGGATAAGGAATTGTTTACTCAGCGTGCCGCACAAAAACTCGACCTTGGGGTGGTAAGCGAAAACTTGTACATCATGTTGAATTTAAATGATGTGAACGGGATCCTGCGCGATAGCGTTTACATTATTGAATTGAGCAACCCCGCATTTCGAGAGGTGCAGTTGGTACGGTTTGATAGCAATGGGCAATTGGCGTTTACCGAAACTGCCGGTACCCTAGCTTCCGGGTCCAACCCCCTAAAAAATCCGAACCCATTTTTTGAAATCAAGCATACCGAAGCACTCAGTTCTCATTTTGTCTTTCGTATCAAGGCGGATGTCCCGATAGCATTCGATATCGCGATTTCGCCAGAGGCTTCGTTTTTTCAGAATTATAGCCTCCGGTTGATCATCATTAGTACCTATTTTGGGATAATGATTGCCTTGTTTTTGTACAATTTGATTCTTTATTTTTCCGTCAAAGATGGGGTATACCTCTACTATTGTTTCTACATTTTGTTCATTGCGTTGGCCCAATTATCCTTGTCGGGCTATTCCTACTTTTTTCTGTTCGAAGACGCTTTTCTTTACGAAATCAGTATCATCGGCTTTACTACGGTCTCCAGTATCTTTGTGATTCCATTTATTCAGTTGTTTCTAAAGACCGACGTGTATGTCCCGAAATACAACAAGTATCTGTACCTGATCCCTGCAGCCTATATCGTGATCCTGATTTTTCGGGTATTCGGCTACGTTGAATTAAGTTACTCACTGACGAATCTGAATGGCTTGATATTGGCGGTATGTTTTTTTAGTATTGGTATAATAGCTGCGAGAAAAGGGTACCGTTCCGCCTACTTTTTTCTTCTGGCCTGGACGTTCCTGCTTTTCGGATTGGTAGTATTTATCATGCACAATCTCCGAATCATCGACCTGGGTTCCTATGCCAATTTCCCGCTACTGGCAGGAACGGCCATTGAAGCGCTGCTGCTTTCCTTTGCGTTGGCTGACAAAATTAATATCCTCAAGAAGGAAAAAGAACGCGAGCAACTGGATAAGTTGGAAGCAGTGAAGGAAAATGAACGGCTAATAAAGGAACAAAATCTGTACCTGGAGGACATGGTGAAATCCAGGACGGAGGAATTGGAGATGACCCTTAAAAATCTTCAAAATACGCAAACCCAGCTGGTAAACCAGGAAAAGATGGCCTCACTCGGTCAATTGACTGCCGGCATTGCCCACGAAATCAACAACCCGATCAATTTTGTGAGTTCCAATATTTCTCCGTTAAAGCGGGACCTCAAAGATATCCTCGAATTAATGGAGATTTATCGGGAAAAAGGAAGAGAGGAGTTTAACGAGGAAAGCAAGTCGGAAATTGAGGAGATGGAGGAAGATATCGAACTTGACTACCTGATCGAAGAGGTCGAGCAATTACTCAACGGAATGGAAGACGGTGCCAAACGGACCGTTGAAATTGTTCGCGGATTGAAGTTGTTTTCCAGAGTGGATGAGCAGGACGTTAAGAAAGTGGACCTGCACGATGGACTAGACAGTACCTTGATCCTGTTGAATAGCAACATGTCAGGTAAGATAAAGCTGACGAAGAATTATGGATCCATTCCGCAGGTTGAATGCCTGGCAGGTAAAATCAATCAGGTATTTATGAACATCATCAGCAACGCGATTCATGCGTTGTCGGATCACCCCGTGGAAGGAAGAGAACCTGAATTGACCATTGCAACGTCCTTGGAAAACGGCCGGGTAGTAATAAAAATTCAGGACAACGGTCCCGGGATGCCTCCCCATGTAAGGGACAAGATTTTTGAACCGTTCTTTACCACCAAAGCGGTCGGGAAGGGAACCGGTTTGGGGCTTTCCATTGTATATACGATTATTGAAAACCATAAGGGAACTATAAAAGTTGAATCAGAGGAGCAAGTAGGTACTACTTTTATCATTGATCTGCCGATCAATCAAAATTAACAGCTGATGGCAAAGAAAATCAATGTGCTGTACATAGATGATGAGGATAATAATCTGAATTCATTTAAAGCAGCATTGAGGAGGGAGTTTAAAGTCTACACGGCATTGGATGCCGAAGAGGGGCTGGAAATAGCCAGGACCAGAGAGTTTGAAGTCGTCATTGCCGATCAGCGAATGCCGGGTCTCACCGGGGTGGAATTTTTCGAAAGACTTGTGGAGGTCAATCCCGATCCCATCCGGATATTGCTTACCGGATATTCGGACATTGCCAGTGTCATCGATGCAATCAACCGCGGGGAGGTGTATCGATTTATCGACAAGCCCTGGAACCTGGAGCAGATCAAAAATGCCATTATAAACGCCGCCGAAATTTATTATGCACGAAAAGAGTTAAAGGAAAAAACCGAGCGACTGGAGAAATTGCATACGGAAATGAATCAGTTTGTATACAGTCTTTCACACGAACTCAGGGGACCACTCATGAGTATTTCCGGGATTTCCAAGCTTGCAAAAACGGAGGTCCTTGAGCCCGGGATCATCGAATATTTTGAAATGATAGATTCGGCTACCCTTAAACTCGACGATTTTATTTACAAAATGCTGGACTTTTACCGATCTACCAAGATAGAAAATAAGATCGTGCCCATCCATTTTCAGGATATTTTGGACCAATTGATCGAGGAATACAAGCTCAAGTGGGATTTGAGTTGTGTGGAATTAAAATTTCAAATCGAACAGGAGGGAGTATTTTTTTCAGACGAGTCCAAAATCCGGGTTGTTATCAATAACCTGTTCAGCAATGCCTACAAATTCCAAAAGGAAAGCGGCCCCGGCTGGATATGCATCCGGGTACAAGCCCGTAAGGATAAAGCTTTTCTGGAGGTTTCGGATAACGGCATCGGGATCGAAGAAAAGCACCAAACCGACGTATTTAATCTTTTTCACCGTGCTACGCAACGAAATGTAGGCTCGGGCTTGGGCTTGTACATGGTGAAAGAGTCCGTGGAACAATTAAAGGGAACCGTTCGCCTTTCCTCGGATGTAGGGAAAGGAACGGTCATTCGGGTAGATTTACCCAGCCTGGAATCCTCTTAAGGTGGACGGTTTTCCATTGGTTTTTTCCTTCGACCACCTGATTCCGACTGCAGCGAACCCAAACGACCCCCATTTTTTAGTTGATGCAGTCCTTACATCTTCCCGTCTTGCCAAATAAAATTTTCCCTGATTGCTTTGTTGAGAGGCAAAATGGAAGTAATTTGCGTCCCAAATAATGGTAATTAAAATGTTTTTTTTATGATTAATCCTTGGCATGACGTTAGTATAGGTGCAGATTCTCCGGAATATGTAATGGGAGTGATAGAGATTCCCAAAGGAAGTAAAGGGAAATACGAACTGGACAAGGAGTCCGGGATGTTGTTGCTGGATCGCGTGCTTTTTTCCGCAGTCCATTACCCTGCCAACTACGGGTTTATTCCCCAGACCTTTTGTGAGGATCATGACCCGCTGGATATTCTAATCATATCTCAAATCGACATCCCCTCCATGACTCTGGTCAAGGCAAAGGTCATTGGTGTCATGCGGATGGTCGATGGAGGCGACGCAGACGATAAAATCATTGCCGTTGCCGCCGACGATCAATCGGTAAACTATATCGACGATATTTCGGAGCTACCACCCCATTTGATGAAAGAAACGCATCGTTTTTTTGAGGATTACAAAAAGCTGGAAAATAAAGAAGTAAAGGTAGAGGACTTTCTGGGAAAAGCCGATGCGACCCGTATCATTAACGAAGCCATTGCCCTCTACGACAAAACGTTTCGAAGAATTCAGCAAAAATGAGAGCGAGATGCCTGCTTTTTTCCTTCCTCTTTTTCGCATGGGGGAATGCTCAGGCACAAATCACACCGGAACAACTGAGATTTTCCGGCTATCTGGAGACCTACTATGCCTTTGATTTTGGGCAACCGGCATCCAACGAGCGGCCGGATCTTTTTTTTAATTACAAGCGGCACAACGAAGTTTCACTGAATTTGGGTCTCTTGCAAGCGGAATATGCTGCCGAAAAGGTTCGTAGCAAATTGGGGATAATGGTAGGGGATTATGCCCGGTACAACCTGGAAGGGCAGCCAGCCTGGGCTCAATTTGTTTACGAGGCTTCCGTCGGGGTACGTATCCTGGAGGATTTGTGGATGGATATGGGCGTCATGCCCTCTCACCTTGGCTTTGAAAGTGCCCTAGGAAAATCCTGCTGGCACCTGTCCAGAAGCCTGTTGGCAGAGAGCTCTCCCTATTACCTCACCGGGGCACGGGTTACCTATGCCCCATCCGAAGATCTGGAAATGGTCTTTTGGCTTACCAATGGCTGGCAGACCGTTCAGCGAATCAATAATCACCGTGGTGTGGGGTTGGGTGCGGGTATTCGTTACCGTCCCGCGGAAAAACTGGAACTCAGCTATTCCAATTATTTGGGAAACGAGTACCCCGCTCCCTTGTCAATTTATCGGTTTTTCAATAACGCATACCTGCGCTACGAGTGGAATAGCTGGGGAATAATTGGCGGTTTGGACTACGGAATCGAGGAACGTTTATTTTCTCGCTCGCTGAACCGGTGGATGGGGATGACCGCATCGTTGAGAAAACAGCTGACCGAACCCCTCGCAGTGGCCGTGCGAGCAGAGCATTACTCCGATCCCAATGGCGTAATCCTCCCTGAGGGGATGAAGGTTGCCGGAGCCTCAATCAACATGGATTACGCGGTCACGGAAAACAGTCTTATCCGTTTGGAGTACCGGTACAACCGAAGTCCGGATCCGGTATTCGATCATCGAAGAGGAAAGTTAGCCAAGGAAAACACCGTAATAACCACTTCCATCGCCATAGAATTTTGAGGGCTACTGCTGTAGTTTCTTTAAGCTCTCTTCCAGCGCTTTCAATTTGGATTGCGCGTCTTCCATTTTTTTCTTTTCCTTTTCTACGACCGCTGCAGGCGCGTTTGAAACAAATCTTTCGTTTGACAATTTTTTTGACACAGAATTCAAAAAACCTTTGGTATATTCCAGTTCCTTAAGTACCGTTTCTTTCTCCTGATCCAGATCAATTTCTTCTTCGATAGGGATAAAAAATTCGTCTGCCTTTACCACAAAGGTCAATGCATTTCCGCTCGTTTCGCCGTAAGTAACGGAAGATACATTCGCCAGCTTTTGGATCACCGCCGCAAAACGTTCGTATACGGCTTCTTCGTTGGTTTTTACAAACAAGGCCAAAGCAATTTTGGGCGATATTCCCTTCGCTGCACGTGCGTTTCTAATTTGCGAGACCAGGTCGAAAATGTGCTGCGCCTCCGCGACAATCCGTTCGTCAAAGGCATTTTGTTTGGGCCATGGCGAAAGCATCAACGCCTCTCCGTCTTTCCGTTTTCCGATTTGCTGCCACAACTCCTCAGTAATGAATGGCATGAATGGGTGCAGGATTTTCAACAGGTTTTCGAAATAGGATAGGGTTCGGTCTTTCGTACGTGCATCGATGGGGGCCTGATAGGCGGGTTTGATCATTTCCAGGTACCAGGAACAAAAGTCACCCCACACTAGTTTGTAGGCAGTCATGAGGGCATCCGAAATCCGGAATTTTTCAAAATGGTCCATTAGTTCCGCCAGCGATTGGTTGAACCTGCTTTCAAACCAGGCGATAGCGGTTTCATTTGCGGGATTTACCTCCTCACGGACTTCCCAGCCCTCAATCAGGCGGTAGGCGTTCCATATTTTATTGCAAAAATTCCTTCCCTGTTCGACCAGCTTTTCATCAAAAGGAAGGTCGTTGCCGGCAGGACTGCTAAAGAGCATGCCCGTCCTCACCCCATCCGCACCATAGGTATCGATCAGCGCAAGAGGGTCGGGGGAGTTGCCGAGCGATTTGGACATTTTCCTTCCCAGTTTATCTCGGACAATTCCTGTCAGATACACGTTTTTAAATGGCTTTTCTCCGGTATACTCGTATCCGGCAATGATCATCCGTGCGACCCAAAAAAATAGAATTTCCGGAGCGGTAACGAGGTCATTGGTGGGATAGTAGTATGCGAGGTCTTTATTTTTTTTTCCGGTTTTGAAAAACTCCGGATCAAAGACGGAAATGGGCCAAAGCCAGGACGAAAACCATGTGTCTAGCACATCTTCGTCTTGTTTCAAATCCTGTTCGGTGTATGCCGGGTCAAACTTCTTTCTTGCCAGGTCAAGTGCATCGGCTGCTGAATTTGCAACGACATAGGCGCCGTTTGGGAGGTAGTAAGCCGGTATTCGGTGTCCCCACCAAAGCTGCCTGGAAATGCACCAGTCGCGGACATTCTCCATCCAGCTTTTGTACATGTTTTTGAATTTGGGCGGAAACAACCGTACGGCGTCATCCATGACCGCCCGCAGGGCAGGTTGGGTGATTTCTTCCATCTTTAAAAACCACTGCATGGACAGCCGGGGCTCAATGACTGCATCGGTTCGTTCGGAATGCCCTACGTTTGAGGCATAGGCCTCTTCCTGGGTTAGTTGTCCAGACTCGCTCAATAAAGCAGCGATTTTTTTGCGGGCTACGAAGCGGTCTTCCCCAATCAAAATCCCCGCCTTTTCGTTGAGGGTCCCGTCATCGTTTAGAATATCGATGACTTCCAGTTGGTGCCTCAGGCCTATTTCATAATCGTTGATATCGTGGGCAGGGGTAATTTTCAGGCATCCCGTTCCAAATTCCCGGTCCACGTATTCGTCTTCTATAATGGGTATGGGACGGTTGATCAGGGGAATCAATGCATTTTTCCCTTTGAGATGCTTGTATCGGGGATCTTCTGGATGCACGCATATGGCGACATCGGCCATGATGGTTTCAGGACGGGTAGTTGCTATCGTTAGCGACTCCTCCGAACCCTCGATGGCATAGGCAATGTGGTACAATGTGGACGAAACCTCCTTGTATACCACTTCGTCATCGGAAAGGGCCGTCTTCCCTTTGGGGTCCCAGTTGACCATGCGGATGCCACGGTAGATTTTTCCTTTTTGGTGCAGGTCTACAAAAACGTTGACAACGGCCTCACTCAATGAGGCGTCCATCGTAAACCGGGTTCGTTCCCAATCACAGGAAGCCCCAAGTTTCTTTAATTGCTGGAGAATAATACCCCCGTATTTCTCTTTCCATTCCCAGGCATGTTCCAAAAAAGCTTCTCTTGAAAGCGATTTTTTTTCGATGCCTTTTTCTTTAAGCATGGCTACCACTTTTGCCTCTGTCGCGATAGAGGCATGGTCGGTGCCGGGTACCCAGCAGGCATTCTTCCCTTCCATGCGTGCTTTCCGCACAAGAATATCCTGAATGGTGTTATTGAGCATGTGCCCCATGTGGAGCACGCCGGTCACATTCGGTGGGGGAATAACGATAGAATAGGCCTCCCGTTCCTCGTCTGGCTCCGAGTGAAACATGCCGTGATCCATCCAATACCGGTACCATTTGGATTCAGCTATCTGGGAATTATATTTGGTGGGAAGTGCCATGCGTTCGTCATTTAGGGGGCAAAAATAACACAAAATTGCCTGAAGGAATACTTTTTTACTATAGGAATTCCAAAAAATATCCGTTTTCAGCAGGGGTGTTCCCAGCCGGACAACGCGCAGTTTTCCCTGTCAGGAACGCTCAATGGGAGGAAAGGAGGAGCGAAAGAGCACTTCCCGAAATATTCCCGAGGAATTCTGGAAAGGTGGTGTAGGTACCTTCGCTCGTCACCAGGAAAAGGGGCCTTTTTTCCGAATGGTGGCCTTCAAGCAATTCCTGATACACATCGCTATTGTCCTCCACCGTAAAGTCTCCCGTTACGATACAGGGAAGGTGGTCTTTGTTTATTTCCTGAATTTTTTTCAGCAGTAATTTGCTACTTTCCACCCTTGCTTTGGTCCCCAGGTGCGTATAATGCACATTAAAAACGTAAAAGTAGTCTCCTTCAGGACTTTGAAATTTGCCCCACGAACAGATCCTGTTTGATGCCTCATCGGAACTACCGAGAGGATTTTCTGCACTCTTGGGTAACGAGAAGGTGCCCTCGTCCAAAAGTTCATATTTTTCGGGGTCGTAATAAACGGCACAGGACTCCCGTTCCTCTTCCAGATGCGCGCCGATACCGATGTACGGAAATCCAAACTCTTTTTGAATGTCCTCAACCTGCGTGTAAAGCCCTTCCTTAGTGCCAATGATGTCCATCTCGTGAAAACGAATTAAGTTAATGGGATGGGGAGAGCGTTGTTCCTGCTGATTGGCCGTATCGGTGGGGTTGTCGTATCGGATGGTATAGGTGGCAATGGAATAGGAATCCTGGGCACGCAATCCATGGATTAGGAAAACGGAACCTGTCACAAAAAAAAGGAGGAATCTGCAGTTTCGACGATTCATTGGATTAGGTGCATTATTTTTTAACCGCAAATTCTATATTTTTTACCTAAAATGCAATAAATCAGTCTATTTCTAACAGGAAGGGCAAGAGAGCCATCCTTCCTTCCAGCCGTTTGATGCGTTCCAGGGTTTGATAGAATTCATAGGAGTTGCCGAACTTCAATCGTTGGTAAGTACCCTGCACATCGGCGCCAAAATCATCCATAAGTCGCTCCAGAAAGGATTTTTGTTTGGGGTAGTACACCACTCGGTATTCCTGCTCCAAACCGGCCTTTTCGGCGGCGATGCGAATGGCTTCGTCCAAGCCCCCCAACACATCAACCAGGCCGATTTCTTTTGCTGCCACTCCGGACCAAACCCTGCCTCCGGCAATGGACATTACCGCTTCTTTGTTCATCGCCCGTCCCTCCGCTACACGTTGGATAAATGTATCGTACCCTTCTTGCACCTTGGTTTGCATCATGTCTTTCTCCGTATCCGACAGGGGTTTGGTAGGATTCAGAAAATCCGAGTAAGTGCCCGTCGTGACTGCATCTGTGGTGATGCCCAGTTTGTTATTCAAAAGCCCTTGTGCGTTAAATAGAATGCCAAAGATTCCGATGGATCCGGTAATGGTGTTGGGTTGGGCGACAATGGTATCTGCCGGGGCGGCAATGTAATATCCGCCAGAAGCCGCGTAGTTGGACATGGAAGCGATGAGTGGTTTTGCTTTTTGAGCTTCCGACAATTCCCGCCAAATCACCTCGGAAGCGACTACCGATCCGCCTGGAGAATTGATCCGGAGGACAATCGCTTTTATATCTTTGTTTTTTCGGGCTTTTCGGATCTCTCGTAAAAATGCCTCTGAGCCGATCTGATCCGGTGCTTCTCCCCCCACTATTTCCCCATCTGCTACTATCACGGCGACCTGATTTCGGGAAAGCCGGTTTTTTTCGGTGCTGGTTTGGTTGATCCCACTGATTGTAATGCTATTGATCGCAGCCTCCTCTTCCAGTCCCAGTTTTTCTCTTAGCCGTGCTTTGACCTGGTCGTCGTACCAAAGAGCGTCAATCAGTCCAAGATCAACGGCATCCTGATTGGTTCTAACGGACATATTGTTGTTGATGTCCTGCACGGTTTCAACAGACAACGAACGACTTTGGGCGACTTCCCTGACGAGTATACCATTCAGATCCTTCAGGTAGGCCTCGGTTTGCAGGCGGTTTTCTTCACTCATTTTATCCTGAATAAAGGGCTCTACGGCACTTTTGAATTCACCTACCCGAAAAATGACTGGCTCCACCTCAATTTTCTCCAGCAAGCCACGGAAGAAGAGAGGAGTGGCGGCAAAGCCGTTGAATTCAAGGTCACCGATGGGATTCAGGTAGATTTCGTCGGCGACAGAACAAAGAAAATATCCCGTTTCGGTAAAATACTCTCCATAAGCGACGATAAACTTCCCGCTTTCCTTAAAATCCTCTAACGCATTGCGGATTTCCAGGACATGTGACTGGCCGGCGGCGAGCAATCCGCTTTCCAGGTAAATACCCTTTATCTCTTCGTTTTCTCCCGCTGTTTTGATGGCCTTGATAATCTGATTGATTCCGACAGTAGACACATTTCCTACAAATGGCAGAGGTGGTAGACTAAGGTCCTCGTCGGGTGATCGTTCGACAAGCACGACGCCGTTCAAACGAATGTGAAGCAGGGAGTTTTCGTTTATTTCTACTTCTGCGGAACCTGCACTAATTGCGATGATTCCGGCCAGGATAAAGAATGCCAGTACCCAAAAGACCAATAACCCGACAATAACGGCCAAAACATTGCTTAAAAATTTCATGGACGCGGTCTGTTTAGTAAGTTTCAAAAATAACCTATTTTTGACAAAACTGTAGTTTTTGATTTAATTTAATTGATGATGCATCGGGTGATTTTGGGATTGGGAGGTAATCAGGGTGATCGGCTTTCGCTAATAAGGGAAGCGTTGGATCGCTTGCTTCGGAAAATGGTGCTGCTGCGCTCATCGGGGGTTTACGAGACAGAGGCATGGGGAGGAAACTCGCAGGAGGCGTACCTGAATCAAGTACTCGCCTTGCAGACGGAGATGGATCCCCTGACAACATTACGGTTTCTTCAACAGGTAGAACATGCACTGGGACGAAGAAGGGGCGACAAATGGGGGGATCGCACCATGGATATTGACATCCTCTACTTTGACGATCGATTGATCGACACGGATACGTTGCAGGTGCCGCATCCCCAGCTGCCCTTCAGAAAATTTGTGTTGGTACCACTGACTGAAATTCTTCCGGACTTTCTGCACCCGGCGTTACAGGTAAGCAATCGGGATTTATTGGCAGCATGCAGGGACCCATTGTCCGTCCGCTTGTACGCCGGCAGCTAGTGGTTGCAGGCAATGCTTAGTCGAGCGGAGCTACCTCGGCCTCTTTGTGAATTTTTTTCACCAATCCCTGCAAAACTTTTCCAGGGCCGCATTCAATGAATTTTTCTGCGCCATCGGTAACCATTTGCTGAACCGATTGTGTCCATTTTACCGGAGCAGTCAGCTGAGCGTTCAGGTTTTTTTTGATGGTAGCGATGTCCGTTACGGCAGTGGCACTCACATTTTGGTAAACCGGGCAGGCCGGTGTACCAAAGGGGGTGGAATTGATGGCCGATTCCAGTTTTAACCGGGCCGGTTCCATCAACGGCGAGTGGAAAGCGCCTCCTACTGGCAACGGAAGTGCTCTTTTGGCACCGGCCTCCTTCATCTTTTCACAGGCGATTTGAATGCCTTCCAGGCTCCCCGAAATCACCAACTGGCCGGGGCAATTGTAGTTGGCGGGGACCACTACATGGTTTTTTATCTCGGCACAAATTGCTTCCACTTCCTGATCGGGAAGACCTAAAATGGCGGCCATCCCAGAGGGATTGATCTCGCAGGCTTCCTGCATGGCAAGGGCCCTGCGGTGTACCAATTGCAGCCCGTCTTCAAAGCGCAATACCCGGTTGGCAACCAGCGCAGAAAATTCACCCAGAGAATGTCCGGCGACCATATCCGGAGAAAAGGTGTCAGAGGTCAAAGCGGAAATAACCGAGTGGAGGAATACCGCCGGTTGGGTTACATTGGTTTGCATCAGGGATTCGGCACTCCCTTCAAACATGATGTCGGTAATCTTAAATCCAAGGATTTCATTGGCAAGTTCAAAAAGTTTTTTTGCTTCTGCTTTTTGGGCATACAGTTCTTTTCCCATTCCGGGATATTGGGCTCCTTGGCCAGGGAATACATAAGCTACCATGAATACAAAAGGTTTTGTTGGTGAACGAATGCAAAGGTAAGAAAAAAAAGAGGCAGCTTCAACACGATGTCCAAAGCTGCCTCAAAATCTTTTGTCCTCCGATTCCTTAGTTGTCAAAGAAATTAACGATTCCCGTTTCTACGTCGTAAACTGCTCCAACGACTTGAATTTTTTCGTCGCTTTCCATCTCCCGGATAATTGCACTCCGTTCGCGAATCTCTTCCATTGCCTCAAGGACATTAAAGGTAGCTACTTTCTCTACAAATTCTTGGGTATTCGTGGATACGGTAGCTTCTTTTTCCGCGCGTTCGATGGCAGGCTGAATCTTGTGAAGGAGTGCCGTTATGTTTCCATCGTTTACTTTTTGACAGGCACTGGTAACGGCACCGCACTTGGTATGTCCCAGCACCAGGACCAGCTTCGATCCGGCATACTTCACCGCATATTCCATGCTACCTAAAATATCCTCATTGACCACATTTCCAGCCACCCGCGCGCTGAAAATATCTCCCAATCCCTGGTCGAAAACCAATTCGGCGGAGGTTCGCGAATCAATGCAGCTTAGTACTACCGCGAAGGGCCACTGCCCGTCCCGGGTATCGTTGACCATTTGAAGTAGATTTTTGTCGGTACGCAGGTTATTAACAAATCGTTTGTTTCCCTCTTTTAAAAGGAGCAGCGCATCGGCTGGGCTAAGGCTATCTTGCCTTGTTTTAGTCTGGGCTTTCATAATCAGCATTTCCTGTTGCTGGAGCAACGTTAGCAAAATAAAATTTACGGTTTCAATGGTTCAACTACTCTAACCATCATTTCATTAGTTGGATCGTGCCTTTGCTTTTTCTTACACGCAAGCTTTCGTCCAATACATTAAAATAAACCGTTGCTTCGTAATAATAAGTTCCGGCGGGCAGGTCATTGCCCTCGGTATCCCTGCCATCCCAATGGATGTAGATGTTGTTTTCAGCGGCTAAATTACTGTTATAGGAATGAACGAGTGTTCCCCAGCGATTGTAAATATTAATTTCTACTGCTTCTACAAAGCGGGGACACTTTTCGTAGGGGTTGTCGAAGGCCTGGAAGGTATCGTTTACATTATCGCCATTGGGCGTGAACACGTTGGGCAACTCGTAATTTGGACAATTGTCCACGCAGACGATATTGCTGGGCTCGCTCTCATTGCCCGATCGGTCGATCGCAGTAATGTAGTAGCAGCCTTTGAGCTCCATAAGCCCTTCCATGCGGGTTTCTTGCTGAATGACCGGCACCGATTTCACCAAATTGAATGTTCCTTCTTCTCCGTTCTCTGAGAAATAGATGCGGTAGCCGTTAAGTTCCGTATCGCATTCCCCGGAAAAATCAGGTTCCCAACTCAGGTCGTGGTAGAAGTCGCTGAAATTACAGGGCTTATCCGCCAGAAATGCCTCGCATTCCGGCCCTTCGTAGCTGAGTACGGGTGGGCAGGGAAGTCGGTCGTCGTCGGGACGCGCGCAAACAATCTGGGAATTATTTGCAAGAGGATACTCCAGAATGTCCAGGTTGTAACTGCCATTGGTCACCACATAGTAGCAATACTCTTTTTCGGTGTCCAGCGGAACACCATTATGGCTTCCGTCGTCCAAATACACCGTACCCGATGTTGTCACGTCTACTTCTGCAATCAATGTAAAAGTTTCGGTGTCCGCAGCTTCCGGATCGGTTCTGTTTCTGTAAATCAAGTGGGGGAAGGCACCGTCCTCGTTGTTCCAGGGCACCTGGTATTCCCATTGGAGTTCGATGGCTTCATTGATAATGGTGGGATCCACCCGCACGGACGATGCCACACCGCTGGTGTCTATTTTTTCTCCGTTGGACAAAAGCACCACTTTGTAATTGTATACCAGGTTCTCCGTGTTTAACTGAGTGTCGGTAAACACCGTATCGGCCGTTGTAACCAGCGAAGTGGGATTGCTTTGCCCGGAAAATCCCTGATTCCGTATCAGTTCATAGGTGTAAGGTCCGGGGTACAGATCGGTGTCAATATCGTAGGGAGGTGTCCAACGCACCAGCATTTGTCCCGACTCGGTGTCGGTCGCCTCCACGCTTACATTTGTAATGAGCGGTACGTCCACATCTACGGTGATGCAGATTTCTTCCGAGACATAACTTTCACCGCTTCTTGGGGAAGGGAAAGCTGCTACCAGACGGTAGCAGTAGGTGTTTCCGGGACTGAGCCCCATACCGCCGTTGGTATCTCTGAAATCAAAGGTTTCCATGTCGGTTTCCCCCACCAGGGTATATCCTCCACGGATACCTGTTTCGCAGGAATCGGGCTCATAGGGATCACTATTGATCCTGCGCCAAACCTGCATGGTTTCGGCGGCATTGGAGCACTCGTAGGGGTCCCATTCCAGAACAGCGGAACGTCCCTGCTGCTGTTCGATGGCGTAGGGCATGGGCGGGGGAGCCACAATGGTAATGTTCCAGGTCTTGATATCCACCAAGGCCGGCCCTGAGTCGGGTTGGTCCTGTATGCGAACCCTTACCTGGTAGGTTCTGGCCCGCACGTGGTTGCAGACTGTCTGCCATTGAAAACTGATAATACCCGGAGAGGGCTGAAAGGTGGATACGGGGCTGTAGGAGGCGGGAGAAGAGGTAATTTCCACCGGATCTCCAAAAACCTCGATCATGATGGGGTCCCCATCCGGATCCACTCCCTGGAAGATTTCGGTGATTTCCGTTCCAGCCTCCACACAGATGTCGTCTGGCATGATCAATTCAGGCCTTCGGTTGTCCGTATTCTCAATGATGATTTGCATGTCCCGAAGTACATAGCCGATACGTTCCCAATTCCCGGCCACCAGGCGCCATTCTTCTATTCGGAAGGCCACATTGTATTGCCCGCCTATTCCCGGCGCATCCCAGACCAAATCTCCCGTCACCGGATCCAGCGCCAGAAAAGGAGGTGTGGTTCCATCTTGTTGGCTAAAGCTAAACTCATCCGAAGCAGGGCTTCTGTAATTGTTTACTTCCCGTTGAAATGCTTGTTTGGGAATGTCCAACACATAGGCCAGGCTGTCCCCATCCGGATCGTATGCGCCCGGGTTGTGAATGTAGGTTTGGTTTACTGCCCCATTGTCTACCGGAGCGATGGTCAGTATGGGGGAATTATTGACGCCTAAAAAAGGGTCAATGGTGATCATTGTCTCAATATAAAAAGGCGTATCTACCGACTGATCCATGTTTAGCGTATTCGCGTTTCGGTTGAACTCCATAAACCGAATGGTGTAACTCCCGGGTCCCTGGTAGGTATGTGTGATGACAAAAACATTCTTTTCGATGTTGTTTCCGAGGTTTTCGGTCAGATTGAAATCACTTTCGGTGTTCAGTACCTCGGATCTTCCATCTCCGAAGTCAATCTCCCCCGGTCCAAAAACTACTGTGGACCGCGTATCCGTGTATCCCACCACGGTGATCCGGTAGGTGAGGGTTTGCGTAGAAATTCGTTCGGCAATGATTTCCCCGGCCCGAATATGGGTAGCCCAGGAGGTAGGTACCGAAGCGATCATCAGGAACAACAGCCCCAAAAGAAACGGGAAATAAGTCGTGTTTTCGGTTGTTTTCAGCAATTTATTCCGAAGTTGATTTCCGATCATTAGATTTATGTTTAGTACAAAGCCTCTCTCGATGCTATTGTCGGGGCTTGACTTACCAACAAAACGTTATTGGTTTTTCAATGGTTACCCTAAATTATATCTTTCTTAGGAATATTTCATTTTCTGACCAATTTTATTCCCAAATGACCCACCCGAATGCCTGCTGGCTGAGCCCTTGCCTTAGAGCGAGGGATGTTTTGCCGGCAATAACCACCCGCAATTCCAACGGACCTGATTTCCTGGCATACCGATGTCGAAAATCTCCTGCCTCACGTATGTCCCTGCAAGCTGTCAATTCGATGCTTCATTTGAGGAGTTCATTTCTTTTATCAAACAAAGAAACCCGGCTTCTGGTTATTTTATCGTAAGATTGATTTGTTTTATTTAGAACCTTTTAAAATAAGAGCATTGATTGTGGTTTGATTGTTTGCTACGGATTCCAAATGTAAATTTGGATCGAATAATTTAGATCAAACCGTAATAACGAAAAATTGTATGAGTTGGGTATCCAAAACCTTGAATAGTACACTGGGTAAAAAACTATTAATGGCCCTAACTGGCTTATTTCTTATTTTGTTTTTGGTGGTCCACCTGGCCGGAAACTTGCAGTTACTGCTTCCCGATGATGGGAAATCATTCAATATGTACGCCGAAACGATGGCGTCAAACCCACTCATTCGGGTGGTTAGTATTTTCAATTTTGGGTTTATCGCCCTGCATGCCATTTACTCGGCAATACTTACCCGATACAATAAAAAGTCCCGACCGGTAGGGTACGCGGTGTCAAAATCCTCCGCCAACAGTACCTGGAGTTCCCGAAACATGGGCATCCTGGGATCACTGATTCTTATTTTCATATTGATCCACCTCCGTGGATTCTGGTACGAATTCAAGTTTGGTGAAATTCCCTACGTGACCTATGACGGAGTCACCTATAAAAATGGGTATGCGGTGGTGTCGGCGGCCTTTGAAAATATTCTCTATGTTGTCGTGTACGTGATAAGTATGGCAGTGCTTGCGTTCCACCTCTCTCACGGGTTTTCCAGTGCCTTTCAAACACTCGGGATCAACCATAAAAAATATACGCCCTTTATCCAGAAATTGGGTTTGGGTTTTGCTATCATCATCCCGGCACTATTTGCTCTGATACCTATTGTCATGTTCTTGCAAAGCAGCTGAGGGGACTGAAAAACGAAATTAAAGGGAATTTAAATTTGAATATTGATGAAACTTGATTCAAAAATACCCAGTGGTCCGTTGGCCGAAAAGTGGACCCGACATAAGTTTAACGTTAAGTTGGTAAATCCTGCCAACAAAAGAAAATACGAAATCATCGTCGTGGGGACGGGTTTGGCTGGTGCCTCTGCAGCGGCTTCCCTGGCCGAATTGGGATACAATGTAAAGGCCTTTTGTTTCCAGGACAGTCCCAGGAGGGCACATTCCATCGCTGCTCAGGGTGGAATCAATGCAGCTAAGAACTACCAGAACGATGGAGACTCCGTTTTCCGATTGTTCTACGATACCATTAAGGGGGGCGATTACCGTTCCCGGGAAGGGAATGTTTACCGCCTGGCCGAAGTCTCGGTAAACATCATAGACCAGTGCGTTGCGCAGGGTGTCCCATTTGCGAGGGAATACGGAGGATTGCTTGCAAACCGCTCTTTCGGTGGCGCGCAGGTCTCCCGAACGTTTTACGCCCGCGGTCAGACCGGACAGCAATTGTTATTAGGCGCCTACTCTGCCCTGAGCAGGCAGGTTGCCAATGGCAAGGTAAAGCTCTATCCACGGACAGAAATGATGGATTTGGTGGTGGTAGATGGCAAAGCGCGCGGAATCATCACTCGTAATCTCGTGACCGGTGCCGTGGAGTCTCACAGTGCACATGCCGTGCTATTGTGTACCGGTGGGTATGGAAATGTCTTTTTCCTTTCCACCAATGCCATGGGTTCGAATGTCACAGCGGCTTGGCGAGCACACAAGAAAGGGGCATTTTTCAGCAACCCTTGTTATACCCAAATTCACCCCACCTGCATCCCCGTTTCGGGTGATCACCAATCCAAATTGACGCTGATGTCCGAGTCCTTGAGAAACGATGGGCGCGTGTGGGTTCCAAAAACCAAAGCTATTGCTGAAAAACTGCGTAAAAGAGAAATTGCGCCGAAGGATATCAAAGAAGAGGACAGGGATTATTACCTGGAAACCAAGTATCCTTCGTTTGGAAATCTGGTGCCCAGAGACGTGGCCTCTCGTAATGCAAAGTACGTTTGTGACGAAGGACGTGGCGTTAACGAGACCGGGGAAGCGGTGTTTTTGGATTTCAGGGATGCGATCCTTCGGGATGGGGAGGATGCGGTACGTGGAAAGTACGGCAATCTTTTCGATATGTATGAAAAAATCACCGGAGAGAATCCATATAAAACACCAATGATGATTTATCCTGCGGTGCATTACACCATGGGAGGCTTGTGGGTAGATTACAATTTGATGACGACCGTACCGGGCTTGTATGCCCTTGGTGAGGCCAATTTCTCGGACCACGGTGCAAACCGGCTCGGTGCCTCGGCTTTGATGCAGGGCCTTGCCGATGGGTACTTCGTGGCTCCGTACACGGTGGGAGACTACCTGGCCGGTTTGCCCTATGACAAAATACCTGAAGATCACCCCGAATTCAAAAAAGCAGAAGACGCGGTCAAAGCTAGAATTCAGCAATTACTGGGAATCAAGGGAAATAAAACAGTTGATCACTTCCACAAAAAATTGGGAAAGATTATGTGGAATCACTGCGGCATGGCACGCAACGCTGCTGGGTTAACCAAGGCCAAGGAGATGATCCAAACCCTTAAACAAGAATTCTGGTCCGATGTAAAAGTATTGGGAACGGGAGAAGAATTGAACCTGAGCCTGGAGAAAGCGCACCGCGTGGCTGACTTCCTTGAATTGGGTGAATTGATGATTGACGATGCCCTGCACCGAAACGAGTCCTGTGGGGGGCATTTCAGAGACGAATACCAAACGCCCGAGGGAGAAGCGCTGCGGGATGATGAAAATTTCGCATATGTGGCCGCCTGGGAATACCTTGGTGAAGGAAAAGAAGAAACGCTTCACAAAGAAGAACTTGTTTTTGAAAACGTCAAACTCACCCAAAGAAGCTATAAATAATTGATTGAACCTAAAAAATTCATTACAACATGAATCTTACGTTAAAAGTTTGGAGACAAAAGAACCCATCCGACAAAGGGGGGTTCAAAACATATAGTATTAGTGGTATTTCATCGGACATGTCTTTCCTGGAAATGCTCGACGTATTGAACGAAGACCTTTCTGAAAAGGGAGAGGATCCGATTCACTTCGACCACGACTGCAGAGAGGGTATTTGCGGGATGTGTTCCCTGTATATCAACGGCCAACCGCACGGTCCCCAACAAACCACTACCTGTCAGTTACACATGCGTTCGTTTAGCGACGGTGATACGATTACCATCGAGCCCTGGAGAGCGAGTGCGTTTCCCATTTTAAAGGACCTGGTGGTAGACCGTAGTTCCTTTGATCGGATCATTCAGGCAGGAGGGTACATTTCGGTAAATACAGGCGGGGTGCCGGATGCCAACGAAATCCCGATTCCCAAGGTGATCGCGGACGAGTCCTTTGACGCCGCCACCTGTATCGGCTGTGGTGCCTGTGTTGCGGCCTGTAAAAACGCTTCTGCCATGCTGTTTGTATCGGCGAAGATTTCTCAATTATCGTTGCTACCTCAAGGAAAGGTGGAGAAGCGGGAGCGAGCAGAGAGGATGGTTGCGCAGATGGATGCCGAGGGATTCGGCGCTTGTACCAATACCGGCGCCTGCGCGGCTGAATGCCCGAAGGAAATCAAATTAAGTAATATCGCACGAATGAATAGAGAGTATTTTTCCGCATCTCTGAGTACGGAAAATGTTTGAGTAAAAACCTGCACAGAAAGACCGGTAATCCGGTCTTTTTTTTAGTTGTTTTCATTAATCCCTGGCTTCCTGCCGGAGTTTCCATCGGAATGAATTAGGAATTCTCGATTTTTATGTTAGTTAATGGGAAGCGATTTATCGACGTAACCAATGAAAAATGCCGTTAATTGATTTAGCAATTTTTATCGTATACATGTTTTTAATGCTTGGAGTAGGGGTTTACTTCATGCGAAAAAATACCGGGCAGGATGATTACTACGTAGGCGGAAGAAATATCGGAAGTTGGCACATAGGGCTTTCGGTCGTTGCTACCGACGTAGGCGGAGGATTTTCGGTGGGTCTTGGAGGGCTGGGTTTTCTGATGGGCCTATCGGGGAGTTGGATGTTGTTCACCGGTTTGTTGGGGGCCTGGATGGCAGCGGTATTGCTCATCCCCCGTGTGCGTGCGAACCCGGAATTTGCGAAATTCTACACCCTTCCTCAAATATTCCAACACCTTTTCGACCGGAAGGTGGGGATTCTTGCTGCGGTTATTTGTTTTGTCGGTTACATGGGGTTTACTTCTTCCCAACTGCTGGCAGGGGCAAAACTTGCGGCGGGCACGTTCAAGCCATTGGATTTAAACCTTGCCCTGTTGATCATGGGAGTTATTGCTGTGGTCTACACCGTGCTGGGCGGCTTAAAAGCCGTAATTTACACAGATACCGTTCAGTGGATCGTCTTGATGATGGGTTTCATTTTTATCGGTTTACCAGTGTCGTATTTCCACGTAGGCGGCTGGGAATCGATCACGGAGACCTTACCTCCGCAGTACTTTTCGCTAACCAATCTGCGTTGGCAGGATTTGGCCAACTGGGGGATTACCATTTTGCCCATTTGGTTTGTGGGGATGACGCTGTACCAGCGAATCTTTGCGAGCACCGATGTGAAATCGGCAAAAAAAGCCTGGTTTATTGCCGGCTTGTTTGAATGGCCCATCATGGCCTTTATGGGCGTGTCCCTGGGATTATTGGCCAAGGTGGCATTCGAGCAGGGGCTTATCGCCGTCAGCCAGGAGGATTTGGACCCGGAAATGGGTCTACCCATCCTGCTAAGCACTGTCTTGCCTCCGGGAATCATGGGATTGATGATGTCTGCCTATTTTTCCGCGGTGTTATCTACGGCCGATTCCTGCTTGATGGCCGCTTCGGGCAATCTCACCACAGACATATTTGGTCGGTACCTGAAGCATAAAAAGGACAGTTATGTGATGCGGATGAGCCAATTGTTTACGTTACTGATAGGTGCCGTGGCCCTTCTTGTAGCGATTCAGATGACCAATGTGCTCGAGCTAATGCTGTATTCGTACGCATTTATGGTGTCCGGACTTCTGGTCCCGATCGTTGCAGGTCTGTTTTGGGGCATGCGCTCTCCATTGGCCGCCATGGCATCCATGATCATCGGTGGGGGAACCACCGCCATTTTGTCGATGTTGGATTTAGAGCTGCCATTTGGTCTGGATCCTAACTTTTTTGGGGTTCTGTCATCTCTAGCAGTGTTTTTGCTTGTCTATTCAGCAAAGAAGTAATTCATTGAAACCAAACTAATCACGATTCGATACATGGCTACTATAGAAACTCTTTCAGCAGGTGATCAGGCAACCTACCTGCAAAAACTCGAAATAGCTGATTTTTTGTTTGAACACCTGGATCAGTATGGAGACCCCAAAGAAGATATTTTTCGCTGTCTCAATTATGCGTTGGACCAGGCCGGTGAGAAGGGGGGATTCGTCGTCATGGCCAGGGAGGAAGGCACCATCGTTGGTACGGTGGTGGTCAACAAAACCGGGATGTCCGGCTATATCCCAGAGAATATCCTGGTATACATCGCAGTGGATGCCTCTCAGCGGGGAAAAGGTTTGGGAAAAAAACTGATGAAGGCCGCAATCGATAAGGCGGAAGGAGACATTGCGCTGCATGTAGAGCCGGATAACCCAGCCAAAATTCTTTACGAAAAGCTCGGCTTTACGAACAAGTACCTGGAAATGAGATTAAAAAAATAACATGGCATTCTTAAACCTTTATCGCGATAAACTCAGAGGAAATTTTGAATTTCTAAGAAAAGAATTTGAAGCTAACGGGGTGTCTTGGGGTGTGGTCTCAAAAATACTTTGCGGCAACCGTATGTACATCAAGGAATTGATCGATATGGGAGCCGACGAAATCCACGATTCCAGGATTAGCAACCTCGCGAAGGTAAAGGAAATCAACCCAAAGGTGCAAACGGTATACATCAAGCCTCCCTCCAAGCGAAACCTGGCAGACATGGTCCGGTACGCCGATGTAAGCCTGAATAGTGAACTGAATACCATCCGCTGGATAAGCGAAGAGGCGGTGCATCAGAACAAAAAGCATAAAATCATCATCATGGTGGAAACGGGGGATCTGCGGGAAGGAGTGATGGGAGACCATCTTATCGATTTTTATGCCAAGGTGTTTGAATTGCCCAACCTGGAAATCATTGGCCTGGGCACAAATCTGAATTGCCTCAACGGGGTCATGCCTTCCGCGGACAAGTTGATTCAGCTGTCGCTGTACAAGCAAATCATCGAGTTAAAATTCAACAAAAAAATTCCTTGGGTTTCTGCAGGCACTTCCGTGACCATTCCCTTGATGCTTCACAAGCAGTTGCCTAAGGGTGTCAATCATTTTCGGGTAGGGGAAACCCTGTATTTTGGTGTGGATCTTTTCGAAGAAAAGACCATTGAAGGAATGAACCCGGACGTATTTGAGCTTTTCGCAGAGATTATTGAGATGCAGGAAAAACCATTGCTTCCCACGGGAACGCTGGCTTCCAATCCTCAAGGGGAAATAGCCGATATCGATGAATCCTTGTATGGAAAATCCTCTTTCCGCGCCATCCTGGACCTTGGGTTGTTGGACGTGGACCCGAAATACCTGATCGCAGATGATGGGGAGTTTGAAATTTTAGGAGCAAGTTCTGACATGTTGATCATCAATCTTGGAGAAAACCCCGAGGGATACAAAGTGGGCGACCTGGTGAAATTCCGTCTCAAATACATGGGAGCGCTGGCGATCCTCAATTCCAGCTATATCGAAAAGCGCCTGGTATAAGGCGCTTGTCTTTTCTTCCCTGAGTGCCGTAAGGGAAGGGTTCCGCCAGTTTTTTGGCGGCAACCATTACCGCGAATGCTCCCCTCGATCGAAATGGAGGCGTTGGGAACTACCGATGATAGGATATTCGGTTTCTTGGATGATTTTGATACTGCGCTCCGAGTCCGGCCGGGTTGCAGACTCAGCATTGGCAGGGGTTTATGGGTGACGTTTGAATTTTGTCTGGTCCTGGTTTTGAAGGACTTGTCGGAAAAGGTCCTCACCTGGGTGGCTTCGTGCTCCACATCGGGTTTGTTTCAAAGAAAAACCGGGGTAAAAGAACGCTAGAGATGTTGAATGCGATGGATGTCTTCCCGGGTATATTGCGGGGTTCCCCCCGGATAGGTGGTCACCAGTGCACCCAGGGCACAGGCAAAATCCAGCACTTTTTCCGGGGATTCGTTCGCCAGGTACTGAGAGAGGAAGCCCGCCAAAAATGCGTCTCCTGCACCTACGGTATCTTTGACGCTCACCGGGTATCCCGGATGGCTGACGATTTCTCCGTCCTGATACAGTGCCGCTCCTTTGCTCCCAAGAGTGATGCAAATTAGTTCAAACCCAAAGAGCTCGTTTACTTTTTCCAGCGCGGCTTCCATGCTACTAGGAAGGTCATAGAAATCGGCCAACAAGGTAAGTTCGTCCTCGTTGATTTTCAGGATGTCTGCTTTGGTTAAACACTGCTCGATCACATCGGCCGAATAATAGGGGCTCCGGAGGTTAAGGTCTACGATTTTGAGCACGGATGTGTTCAGTAATCGATCCAGGGTAGCTTTGCTTACCTCGTGACGGGCGGCCAGTGTTCCAAAAATAAAGGCATCTGCATTTTTAACCGTTTTTTCCATTGTTTCGGACCACTGAATATGGTCCCAGGCAGCCGGTTTGACGATGTCATAGCGTATGTTTTCTTTGTCCTGATCGTCTACACGTACGGTACCTGTGGGCAGTTCCGGGTCTGTTTGGATAAAAGTATCGGAAAGCCCAAACCCTTTTACGAATGCAAGTAATTTTTTACCCAGTTTGTCATCACCAATTCGCGAAATCATTTCCACTTCCATGCCCAGGTGCTGCAAGTGCAAGGCCACGTTCATCGGGGCCCCACCTGCAATACTTTCCTTCGGGAAGATATCCCATAGCATTTCTCCGTAGCAAATAATTTTCTTAGGCATTTTCTTTACTGAACGCTTGTTGAATTTCTTCCAGAGAGCGGCCTTTGGTTTCTGGCATTTTGAAATGCACCCAGGCGAGCTGCAATACCATCATCAACGCAAAGAATCCGAATATGACCACCGCTCCAAATTGATTGGCGAAGAAGGGAAACACGTTGGCAATAATTGCTGCCAGTATCCAATGGGTAAAACAACCAATGGATTGGCCGTATGCGCGGATTTCGTTCGGGAAAATCTCCGAGATAAACACCCAGATAACAGCGCCCTGGCCGATTGCGTGGGAAGCGATAAACATGAAAACGAATAGGGGGAGAAAGCTGCTGCTAATCTGAGCCCCCGAGAAAGAATACGCAATCAATACCAGGGATACGATGTATCCGAACGATCCTATGTACATCAGTTTTTTTCTACCAATTCGGTCAATCAGAAATAATCCCAGCATGGTGGCGACCATATTCACTGCCCCGATACCTACCGTGGACAACAGCGCGCTTTCCGCACTGATCCCTGCCATTTCGAACACGCGAGGCGCAAAATAAATGATGGCATTGATGCCAGAGAGCTGGTTGAATAGGGCAATGAATACGGCCAAGAGGGTGATTCGGATGTATTTGGCGTGAAACAAGGCGGAAAAACTCACGGTAACCTTGCTCAATTTTTTTTCTTCCAAAGCCAGTCGTATGGCCTCCGTTACTCCTTCAGGATCGGTGCGCTTTAATATGCGTTCGGCATTTTCGAAATCATCCCGTTTTGCAATCAACCAGCGAGGGCTAAGGGGAACCTTTACCACCAGGAGGGTGTAAATTAACGCGGGAATGGCTTCCACTCCCAACATCCAGCGCCAACTCTCCACGTCGATGCTGAGTCCGATCAGGTAATTGGAAAAATAAGCAATCAGAATTCCGAAAACCAGATTAAATTGAAACAGTGCGACCAGCTGCCCACGGTTTTTTGCGGGGGATATTTCGCTGATATACATGGGCGCTACTACGGAAGAAGCCCCTACACCAATGCCTCCTATAAAACGAAATACCATAAATGAATATACTTCCGGTGCCAGTGCGGAGCCCACAGCTGAGACAAAGTACAGAATGCCGATTCCTATCAGGGAAGATTTTCGTCCGTACCGATCGGCGGGAATGCCGCCAAACAAGGCGCCGATCACCGTCCCATAGAGGGCAATGGCCACCGCCATGCCGTGACTCCAGTCACTTAAAGACCATACTTCCTGGATTTGCCTTTCGGCTCCCGAGATGACCGCCGTATCAAAACCGAATAAAAATCCTCCCAAAGCCGCAACTACGGAAAGAAACAAGACATAACTGTTGATTTTCATAAAATATTGGCTAAGAACACTAACCGTTAAATCTAAACAGATATGTGCTTTTTAAAAAGTTTATGAGAAAATTATCTAAAAATTTCGGATGATTCTACCTTCGGTAGGGGAAACGGCAGTGCCTTTATTTGCCAATAAAAATCCGGTAATAAAACTGCAATTGCATCAGCATATCGGACTTGAAGCGCTTCTGCTGTTGATCGTTTCCTTCCAGTTCGGAAAAGGGACTGACGATGAGGGTAGCTTCCAGGCCGATGTCTGCATCCGATTTAAGGTCCTTATAAAATCCGACCCGTACGGGAATGTAGATGCCCGAATCGGAAGCGGGGTAGGTTTCTGTTCTCCGGCGCGGGTCGCCGAGGATCAATCGCTCGTCGGTACGCTGGGAATAAAAATAGCCGAGGCCCAGGCCTGCGTACACCTTTAGCAAGGACGGCAGGTATCCGCTTTCGTTGGGGTTGATGTGGTAAATGGGCATCGCGTCCGCAAAGAAAACGCTTCCACTGAAGGCATGGGGTAGATTTGATTCAGCAATCACGTCAATTTGTTCCATGGAATAAAAATCTCCGCTATTGACCATTTGCCAACCTGCAGTGGCTTTTACGTCAAAATGCGTCTCTAGTTTCTTGCTGAAATCAACAGTGATGGCTGGAAGAACTTTAAATTTAAATTGACTGTGGACACCGGTATTGTCCCCGTACATTTTGGCCGGTCCGATGCCAATCCCGAGACGGTCTTTACGATCGTCCTGACCAAACGAAGGAAACGAAAAAAAGAAGAGCAGGCTTAGAAAAATTAATGAAACTGTTCTCATTCGACTATTTGGTTTACCGTGCAAGTTAATAAAATCACTTCAATGTATAAAAGAATTTGTATTTGAAACCCCAAAAAGGATTTTTTGGTTTGCTTGTCGTAGCAATTTTTGATTTTCTCAACAGGTAAATCCAGTCTGCCTCTCTTGCCCAGGCCAGGAGCGAAGGCAATGCATAGAGGTTTGGACGGCGTATTGAGATAGCCAGGAAAAGTAGTTAACTTTGATACGAACCAGGAGTCTATGATGAACGACCGTGTTTTTTCCGATGGGGAATTTGAGCATTACAGGAGGCAGTTTGTCTTGCCCCGATTTGGGCTGGAGGCGCAAGAAAAGCTAAAGAAAGCCCGGGTTTTGGTGGTAGGCTCCGGTGGCTTGGGTAGCCCGCTATTGCTCTACCTCGCCGCTGCCGGGGTAGGCCAAATCGGGATTGTCGATTTCGATCAGGTGGATGCATCCAATTTACACCGACAGGTGATTTTTGACAGCGCACAAATTGGCGAGCCCAAGGTTCTGGCAGCAAAAAAGCGGCTGGAACAAATCAACCCCTTCATTCAGATCCGAACCTACGAAGAGCGTCTCACCGCTGCCAATGCGATGAATCTTGTTTCTCAATACGATGTGGTGGCCGACGGGACGGACAATTTTCCCACCCGGTATCTGGTAAACGATGCCTGCGTACTGGCTGGAAAGCCTAATGTATACGGTTCGGTGTACCAATTTGAAGGACAGGTAGCGGTGTTCAATTACCGCGATAAAGCGGGTACGATTGGCCCGAATTACCGGGATATCTATCCCAGCCCACCGCCGGCGGGATTGGTGCCCAATTGTGCGGAAAGCGGAATACTTGGGGTCCTTCCCGGTATCATTGGTAGCATGCAGGCCTTGGAGGTAATAAAAATCCTTACCGGCATCGGCGAGGTACTCAGCGGGAAAATGGCACTATTCGATGCGCTGGCGTTTAGCAGTCGGGTTTTTGTGGTCAAAAGAAGGCCGGATAACCCGCTTAATGGGGATCGACCCGTCCAAAAAGGTCTGATCGATTACGAGGCTTTCTGCGGTATTGGTCAGCCGTCGGGAATCAAAGGGATTTCTGTGGAAAAATACCGTGAGCTGGAGTTAGGTGCCGAGCCGTACCAACTCATCGACGTGCGCGAGTCGTACGAATACCAAAGAGTCAATATGGGCGGGGTTTCGCTCCCGCTATCTCAGCTGGAGGAAGCGGTAGGAAAGATCGACCGGGACAAAAAGGTGATCGTACATTGCGAAAAAGGCTCCCGCAGCCAGCGAGCCATCGCGCTTTTGGAGAAGAAACACGGGTTTTCAAACCTGATCAATCTGGAAGGAGGCATCGATGCTTACCTGGCCAAATACCCTGCTACCTGAAGCGAAAGCGCTTACCGGAAGCATGCCGCCAGGTACCTCAGGCCCTACTGTTCGTCTTTTCCGGTTTCGGTTTGTTCCACCGGTTTGAGATTGTCGGGAATCGCAGGGTTGAGTTCTTCATCGTCCTTTTCGTAGGGAAAAATTTCTACAATCGGGCTTTCGCTAACCTCCGGCACGTTAAAACTTACGAGCATGTTGTTCAGACTTTCGTATATCCGCTCGTAAGCCTCCTTTACATGATGAGCCGTGACCAGCATGTACTGGGTGACTTTTTTCTCCTTTCCGCTGTCGGCATCGGCTACGATGTACGTGATTTTACATTTGTGCCACACATCCACGTCTTCGTAGAAAAACACATCCACGATAGTACTTTTCCCGATGCTGGTTACCTGAAAATCGCCCCGAATCACGCTGCCCAGCATGTCGTAAATCCGGGCTTCTGCTTCCGTGAAGGAAACAGCGTCCACCAGGTACTGCTCGGAAACATTCTTGAGCAGCCCCTGCTCGTTTTCTTTGGCGTACTTAACTTTACATAAAAACCAGGTTCTCATAAGTCGATTGCTTCTCTGTTTATTTCAAGGCACGAAGGTAAACCGAAATACCTAAAACAAAAAAAGCTTTTTTATTTCTGTGCCGGCTAAGCAGGGCCACGAAGGGAGTCGCCTTCCTGCAGGAGTTGCATTTGCCGGGGGCAGGTGGGGTAGTTCTTAAAAATTCACCTTATTTTTAGGGCGTTCCAACCTGTTGCAATTACCTGCTATGAACACATCCAATCCTGCACAGGACGTAGTTACTTCCGGCAATGTGGGCCTTTTTTTGGGGCCGGTTTTGTTTGCCTTGATTATGGGCAGCGTGTCCTTCGGTGCAGGCGAGCCGGGCGATGCCGGCCGGGTATTGGCGCTGGCCGCATGGATGCTCTGCTGGTGGGTAACCGAAGCGGTTCCCATTCCCGTTACCGCCTTGTTGCCGATGATTCTCCTCCCACTGTTGGGGATTTTCGAGATGAGCGAAGCAACAGCGCCGTATGCCAATCCTGTGATTTACCTGTTCATGGGTGGTTTTATTATCGCTCTGGCCATGGAGCGAAACAAGCTTCACCTACGTATTGCTCTCAACCTGATAAAAATTACAGGTACGCGGCCAGATGGCATTATCCTGGGTTTTTACCTGGCTACCTTGTTTCTAAGCATGTGGATCAGCAATACGGCCACAGCCGTCATGATGTTGCCCATTGCGCTGTCCATTTTGCAGTTGATGCAGTCCACCCATCCGGGCCTGGATAAAGAAAAAGGCTTTCGCAATTTTGCTTTTGCCTTGATGTTGGGGATCGCCTACGCAGCCAACATTGGTGGGGTCATTACCATTATTGGAACCCCTCCAAACGTGGTATTGGTAGGGTACATGCAGGAGTTGTATGGAGTTTCCCTGGACTTTAGTCGCTGGCTGCTGGTAGGCTTGCCGATCGGTTTGTTCATGGGGCTTCTAATGTACCTGTATTTGGTAAAAGTGGCCTACCCAAACCGGCTGGGGCATATCGCCGGTTCGGCGGAGGTGATCCAAGATCAGTTGGATGCCCTGGGACCGATTCGGAGTGCCGAAATACGTACCACCGGGGTGTTGGTGCTCACCGCGCTTCTCTGGATATTTCGAAATCCCCTGAATAGCCTACTTCCAAACCCTTTCCTGAACGACACCATTATTGCCATGGTGGGCGGGCTGTTGGTTTTTTTAATCCCGGCAAACCGGTTGCAAGGAAGGAAGTTGTTGGATTGGAAGCACATGGAGCGGCTTCCCTGGGGGATTTTACTGCTTTTTGGCGGAGGGATGTCTCTGGCAAAAGGTATGGAGGCAGCGGGAATCATACAAGAGATCGGAAGCTACATCGCCGAAAACCAGTGGTTTTCGATCGCCGTGCTGGTGTTGGCACTGACCACAGTATCGTTATTTCTGACTGAAGTGATGAGTAATGTAGCCCTGGTGACCATTTTTCTGCCCGTGGTTATGGGCATTGCCGATGGACTGGGAGAGGCAGTTTTGGTTTTTGCCATTCCAGTGACCATGGCCAGCAGCTTTGCATTTATGCTCCCCATATCCACGCCTCCTAATGCCATTCTTTTTTCCAGCGGGTACATCGGCATACGAGACATGATGAAAACGGGTGTGGTATTGAATTTTCTCGCCATTTTGTTGCTTTGGGGGGCGGCCTATAGTCTGATCTATTGGGTATACCTCCCCTAAAGCGTGTGCTTCAACGGGTTGAAATCGGTCGGACAGAATCGGCCGGAACGCTGCATCCAGACGGGAGGGAGGCATTCATCGGCTTTTTGTCCTTTGCCTGGGTATCGGATATAGCCGTTAAAAGCAGGAATTACGCATTCACCAGGCTTCCTTCGTGAAATTCCACCTCTTCCAGCACCAGTCCCGTGGCGGGTGCTTTTGGCGCTAGCGGAGCTGCTTCCGTTCCTAGAAGTGCTGCTTCCAGCATCTGGAGGCTCAATTTTCCGCTACCGAGCAGGAAAAGGGCAGCCGCCATCCGCCGCACCTGGTGCATTAAAAATCCCTTGCCCCGTACCCGGAAGATGCGGGTATTTTCCGGTACAAGTGGAACCAGCGAACGATCGGCTGCAAGTAGGTCCACATAATCAATCTCCCGGTGAAAGTCATCCGTATTCTTTCCCGGGCTACAAAACCTGCGAAAATCGTGCTTGCCTCTAAAAAGGAGAGCTCCCTGCTCCATCAATGAGATGTCCAGACTTTTCCCGGCGTAAGCCAGTGTACCGGCAAAAAATGGATGCGGCTTTTCACCGAAGGAAAAATAATACCCGTACTGTTTGCAGCTCACGTCCTGAATGATATTGAAAGAAGCCGGGACGGTGCGACAGCTGAGCAGGTGAATATCGGGAGGAAGGTTTTCATTGGCCTGCTCCAATAGGCTGGAGGCGTCGGTGGGCTCGCGCAAAAACAGCTCGAAGGCCCCGTCAAGGCAGGAAACGCCGCTATCCGTCCGGCTGGCTCCCAGCAGGGTAAAGTCCTCGTGACCGAGTACGTAGCGAAAAGTACGGTACAGGGTACCTTGAATGGTTTTTACTCCTTTCTGTGCCTGCCAGCCATGATAGCGCAGCCCCAGGTATCGGATGCGAAACAAGTAGGTAAAGGGGCGGCGTTGCATGGTACAAAGCTAGGATATGCAGCCAACGCGTGCAAGTTTCGGGACGGGCGTTCGTCGGTTTTTTCACCGCGAACTTTACTATTTGACCGGTCTTTTCCGGTTTGTGGGGCATCTTTCGTACCTTTGAATGTCGTCGATGCGAAAAAAGCCTGCGGCACCATCCAACCTTTTTGGTGGAGCTTACGGGATTATTTCCCGGCCAATGGTAATCCTGTAATTAAAAAGGGCTTTCGCATGACGGTTCCAGAAAATGGTGAAAAAAAGCGATGCCATGTATACACCTACAAATGCCTTCCTTCCCGTACTCTTTTTGGCAGTCCTCGCAGTTTCTGTGGGCTGTTCGTCCGCCCCTTCAGGGGAAAAGCTCGAACAGGACAGCCGGTTTGACGAACCGTTTCGACCTCAGTATCACTTTAGCCCCCCTTCCCAATGGATGAATGATCCCAACGGCATGGTCTATTTCGAGGGTGAATACCACCTGTTTTACCAGCATTACCCCGACAGCAACGTCTGGGGGCCCATGCATTGGGGACATGCGATCTCCGAAGATCTGGTGCATTGGGAGCATCTGCCCATCGCTATTGCTCCGGACAGTCTGGGTTGGATATTTTCCGGATCAGCTGTATTTGACGAAACCAATAGTAGTGGCCTTGGTACCCCGGATAACCCGCCTCTTGTTGCCATTTATACGTACCACGATCCGGTAGGGGCCGAAGCAGGACGGGAAGATTTCCAGACCCAGGGAATCGCCTACAGTACCGACAGGGGACGAAACTGGACCAAATATACGGGCAATCCGGTCTTGAAAAACCCTGGGATACGGGATTTTAGAGATCCAAAAGTGTCCCGGATAGGGGACCGGTGGATCATGTCATTGGCGGTAAAAGACCGTATCCGTTTCTATTCTTCCGGCAACCTGCTGGATTGGACCTATGAGAGTGATTTTCAACCCGAGTGGGCTGCCTATGGAGGCGTTTGGGAGTGTCCGGATCTTTTTACCCTAACTACCCCCGAAGGTGAGGAAAAATGGATTCTCTTCGTGAGCATTAACCCCGGTGGGCCAAACGGCGGTTCCGCTACCCAATACTTTGTCGGCGATTTTGACGGTACCACCTTTACCAGCGAAAGTGATCAGGTAAAGTGGCTGGACTACGGAGCGGATAACTACGCTGGGGTGACCTGGTCAAACGTGCCGGAATCGGACGGAAGGAGGCTTTTTATCGGATGGATGAGCAACTGGGCTTATGCGAATGTGGTACCTACCGAAAACTGGCGCTCGGCCAACACCCTGCCTAGAGCGTTACAGCTGATCCGGGAGGGGGAAACGTACCTGATACGATCCAGACCGGTGGCCGAACTGGAGAAACTGAGAAAATCCGCTAGTACCAAGGAAGGTGATTCCTGGGATATTGAGGCCGAATTGGCCGAGTTGCTGCTGTTTCCCGAAGCGGGAGACTTCCGACTGGAGCTTGGCAACCAAGCTGGGGAAAAGGTCCTGCTGGCAAAGAAGGGTGATCAACTCACTTTTGATCGCAGTCAATCCGGGATTAGCGGTTTCAGTGAGGCCTTTCCTGCCCTGCATACGGCCCCGCTAAATGGTATGGAAGTAAACGAATTGCGGGTATTTCTGGACCGGTCTTCGGTGGAGGTTTTTGTCAATCAGGGGGCATTGGTACTGTCGGAGATTGTGTTTCCGGAGCAGCCTTATTCCCAAGCACGGTTGACCGGATTCAAACGCAACCATCGGGTATACGAACTGACAGGTATCTGGTGATTTGTGGGTATTTTGTTTGCCGGTCCCACAAAAATTCGGGAGAAGGGTATTTTTTTGCGACTTTTTTTAGGTTGGAATGGGTTGGATGACGTAAATGACTCTCCAGTCAAAACGCTTGTCGTCTTTGCGGAATTGTTGCCAGTATTCGGTCAGTATTTTTGCAGGTTAAGGACAAAAAAGAGTAGTTTTTCGAACCAGCACTGCAACCGATACCCTTGCTAAAGAGCCTCAACGGGGCTTTTTTTACCGCTCGGTCCTAATTCCTGTATGGTGCGATTAAGGGCGGACAGCTTCCCGCTTACCAAGGTCTACCGCGATATTTCAATTCCTGTATGGTGCGATTAAGGGCGGCAAACTTGGCACTACACTGGCCGGTGCGAAGCTAATTTCAATTCCTGTATGGTGCGATTAAGGGCCCGTCAAAGAGCGGATTAGCCCCCTCATACAGATTTATTTCAATTCCTGTATGGTGCGATTAAGGGTAGGCCATCGTGGCAGACCGTTGGTTCAGGTCCCATATTTCAATTCCTGTATGGTGCGATTAAGGGCCGTGTTGCCGTCTTCATCTTCGTTCTGATCGTCAAATTTCAATTCCTGTATGGTGCGATTAAGGGTATGAAATACCGTGCAGCATTGACTCTTCGGGCAATTATTTCAATTCCTGTATGGTGCGATTAAGGGCTGGCTTTTTTTAGCTGCTCGATTTGCTGCCGGCTTATTTCAATTCCTGTATGGTGCGATTAAGGGATGTATGTAAGTTTTTCGCGGTTCAATTCTTTTCTTATTTCAATTCCTGTATGGTGCGATTAAGGGAGCGGGACCGGATGCGAACCGCTGAACGGTCAAGCTATTTCAATTCCTGTATGGTGCGATTAAGGGTTTGAAAAACATCAATATTGCTTCTTCTTCAATGCTATTTCAATTCCTGTATGGTGCGATTAAGGGTGCAACCCCACACCGGGAAAAGAATCAGAAATCATATTTCAATTCCTGTATGGTGCGATTAAGGGTTTCCCCATATTGGGTATTGCACCGGTTAAAATCAAATTTCAATTCCTGTATGGTGCGATTAAGGGCGGCAACGGCAGCGGCTTCGGCTCTTTGTACCGCTAAATTTCAATTCCTGTATGGTGCGATTAAGGGAACCGGAGCGGACAAAGGCCCGGACAGCGTTAATTTATTTCAATTCCTGTATGGTGCGATTAAGGGAATATGTGAAAGGCTTGCGTAGTTTGATTTAAAAAAATTTCAATTCCTGTATGGTGCGATTAAGGGGCAATCTGTCCGTTTTCATCGAACAAATACCGGTTTATTTCAATTCCTGTATGGTGCGATTAAGGGACGATAGTAAGAAATGAGCATTAATATTCAAAAAGTATTTCAATTCCTGTATGGTGCGATTAAGGGTTTCATCTTGATCCTGCAATCCAACGAGCAAAGTAAATTTCAATTCCTGTATGGTGCGATTAAGGGCCGATGGCCAGGTCGTAAAAATAGGCCAAATTCCTCTAAAAATAAGGGTTCGGGGATAGGTTTTTGTGCCTTTGCATCGTCGCTCGGTAGTAACCGGATTTTCCCCGACCTTCGACAACCCCTTGATTAGGCGTAAATAGATCATGTAAAGCGGATGATCCACTGAGGGAGGCTATATCGTGTCAAAAACGTATTCATCGACAACCAAACCCCTTAAATAAAAGTATCCAAGTCGTTTTTGTCCTGCCCGATGATTTCTTTTTCCAACCACTTCTGTTCCCGGCTTTTGAATAGAATCAAACTGTCTGTTTCTTCATCCATAATCAGCCGTGCGCTATGCAAAAGCTGCTTGAGCTTTACCTCGGTTATCTCTCCTTCAAAAACCGAATTCTGAATCCAATTCAGATACCGCCGGCAAAGCTTGAGCATCTTACCCACCCGCTTTTCACCGATGTCGTACACGAGGATTATATACATAGATGATGAGTGATAGATGATAAATGATGTAATCGAAGATGTTTTTAAATATTTTAAGGAGACTAGTTGATAAGTTATGAGGAGCCATTTTAATTTTCATTCAATTTTTTTCGGTAGGATGCTGTTGCTTTGACTATTTCTTCCGCTTCCTGCTTTAAGTGCTTGAATATTTCGGATGGGAGAAGCCCTAAATCTTCGGATATTTCCAACCAAAAAAGAGTCTCATCAGCCTCCTCGACCACGATGCTTAATTTGGCATATTTCTCTTTTATCGACCTGGCTCTAATTACTGCCCGGTAATTTGCCGCAACAGATGTCGAAGACCGTATAATCTGTTTCCTTATGACGGATATGGCATCCGAATAAGGCAAATTGGAAAAAGACGAAATCACTTCAATAGCCAGCTTTTTTGTCCTCTCCTTAAATAACTCATTATAATCCATGCTATTGTCAATTTAGCGCAATCCTACTAATCCTTACCTATCAAACATCAAACATCAATTTCTAATTATCATTTATCATTTATAAATACCCTTCACCACCAAACCTTAAATGGCTGATAGGTTTCCATTCCCAGCAAGTGTTTACTTAGTTTGTAGCATTCCAATTTCACCAGGTACTTGTAACTTACTTGTTTTTTCAAGGTTCTGTGTCTGAGGGTTTCGTTCAGCCGTTCTTCAAACGCCCGGATAAAGGCTTTTTTGCCACTTTCTTTCAAAATGACCTTATTCACATGAAAATCAAAGTCCTTGGATTTGACTTCTCGCTTGTTCAATACCCGGAAGATGGTTCGATCCACCAGAATGGGCTTGAATATCTCTGAGAGGTCCAGCGCCAACGAGTACCTTCTGTATCCGGGTTCGTGAAGAAAACTGATCGTGGGATTTAACTGGGTATGGTAAATTTGATCGAGGCAAAGGGTATAACACATCATGTTTCCAAATGAAAGTAGCGCATTTACCTCATTCATGGGCGGCTGCTTACTCCGGCCCTCCATGGCATGGTCATTTAGGATCAGATCAAAGGCCCGGTAATACTCCTGCCGGATATTGCCCTCCACGCCCATCAATGAAGGAATATCCCCGGAGGCATCTATAAGTCTACTGAAATGCATAATTCTCTTAAGCGAGTCGTCCAGGTCTTTGCCCCGGTTCTGGTAGTACCGAAGGTTCTTGCTGATATTAAAGGCCGCTCCCGCTACAAATTTTTGCGCAATTTTTAAGCGGCGTTCGGGTTGGGAATAATGCAGGGTCTGTTGGATTTGCATCTTGCCGGCCAGCAAGTATTCTTTGGGTTGAAAGCTTCCCGTATAATGTTCGTAATAATCAAAGAAATGCACGCTGATTCCTGCTTTCCCTAGAAAGTTGTACAGAGCCGAATTCGCATCCAGGCTGCCAAAGCAATACAGGTCCGAGACACCCTCCACAGGGATGTACTTGGGCGTTCCTTCCTTTCCCGATTCATCGACAGGCGTGAATTTCAATGTAAAATCCTTTCGGCTAAGCCTGCCGGGGTTGAATAGGTAGTAGGTTTTTTTCATTATCAGGATTATGGGGTGGAGGATGAGGGTTACTCGGTTAAACAGTAGAGACGATGACTTTGCACGTTTCCAGACCGAAGGCATTGGTATAAAGATAATCCTCCCATCCAAATGCCACCTGGATTACTACGTGAAAGCGATTGAATGCAAAATGATCAGGAACCAAGCGTCTGGGTGGAACAGGAGGTTTGGAGATTCCTTTGATTTATATTTTAGTTGAACCAATACAAGGTTCTTTGATGATTTATTGGTTTTTTCTATTTCTACTCCGATATGTTTTTTATTTGCAAATGGATAGCTGGCAAACATTCCTTTACTAGCAGGTTACCCCATCTGTAGTCATCTGGTTACCAATCATCACTCCTCTCCCGCGTAGCAAAAATCATAGTAGCTACATTTTTTGCAAATGGGGAGTCTGACCAATGGAGGACAGTCGGGCTGATTGATGATGGCGGTAGCCTTCTGAATATAGGAATTTACCAAAGCTTCATCTCCTTCTTCCCATTCCACGATTTGAGTCTGCCGCATTTTGGGATATTCAAGTAGGGCACTGGCCCCTTCAATTCCATTTTTTGACAGCATATACAGGTAATACTTAACCTGGGCGATATGTGCCCGTTCTACCTTATCGGTTTTCTTGACTTCGTGAATGACTTTGTTTTTGGCATCGTAAAAGTCGATTTTGATGCCGTTTAATTCCAGTTCGGTGTATTTCTTGGACCGGTCGGAATAGCTTGTCTCTCCAATAAGTTTGCCCTCGGCCACGATATCCGAGGTATGCTCCATCCGTATGCCATGGGCAAAGAGCCAAAGTTTTCGGTGGCAGGTGTGGAGGTAGGCGATATGCGTGCCGGTGGTATTCAATTATTGCGCTGAATCAGGCGTATTAAAGTTGCTGTAGCCATCTCATTAATAAGGTGTCGTGAAGGCGGTAATGATCGTTTTGATAAACAACAAACTCTTTTTTTACCAGTAACTGAAGGGCTGTACTTACTGAACTGGCAGCACCAAGGTTATATTTGGCAATGAATTCCTGAGCCGTGGGGGAGGGTACGATTTCTTGTAAGGCGATGGCTTTCAAGGTCCTCCACTGAAAATCAGTTAACAATTGCTGGTAGGTGCCAAAAAGCGGTGCTTCCTGTTGTATAATTTCCTGCTTCACCTCCGAAAGTAGTTTCTCGCCAATGACCTGCTTTCTGCCATAGAGTTTGTTGCAGATAAGCTGTACATAATAGGTTTGCATGCGACACCAGGCAAAGATGTCATCCAGCAGCGGTTCACTGATTTCGAGGTTTATTTTTTTGAAAAATGCCCGGATAAATACAGCATAGTCCGTCTTGTCTATGGACTCCAAGGACCAGACCTGCGCACTGTTATAAAAAGGGCGTCCATGGTCGGTAAACATGGTTTGCATCGTATGCCGATGACTGCCACTGAAAATAAAACGTATCATGGGAAATTCTTGCGTCCAGGACCGGAAAATCGCTTTGGCATTTTGCCTGGTATAAGCAGTTATTTGTTGAAATTCGTCAATAGCGACGACCACGGGCTGTTTTAGCTCGTTAAGAAAGGTGCCAATGGCTTCCATGGAGCGTTCTGCCTCGGAGGCCTGAACCAATCCAAGGGAAATCTGAGGTGCACCATTAATGGGATCCATACTAATGGTTGCGCCCAATGAACTGAGCATGGCCAGCATTTTTTTGCCTAGTCCGGTATGTAGGTTTCCAAACTGCTGAAGAATGGCATTTGCCAGTTTTTTGTTGGCTTCGTGCATGCTGCTCGTGCCCAGTAAGTCAACAAACACCGTTTTGGCCCTTTTTTCTTTTTCCAGGTAATAGAAAAACTGCTTTATAAAGGCAGTTTGCCCATCCTGCGGTAGGCATAAATCACTGCGTTACGTTCGTTGCTAAATTGTTCCTCCAACCAGGCCAACTCCCTTTTCCGGTTGCAGAAATAGGCGGGGCTGTGGTAACCGCTAAGGACAAATGGATTGGCAGGCTTTCTCATATTTCGTAATGTACGTTACGTAATCTACGTAACGTAAGATATGAAAAAATTTATAATGACCTGATGAAATTTTCGGTTTTTCCAACCTGGAAATATGGTGGTTTCTGGTTAAACATTCTTCACCGCGAATTTACCAAAACTGTAGTATTGACAATCACTCATGCTATTGATATTAATTCCTATTGCTTCCATTTGCGGCTAATGAGCTTAGGAAGGAATTAAATTTAATTCCGAGGGCTAATGGTTTTCGTAGTCAAAGGCCATCATTTTCTCGATTAAGGTCTTCTCCGCACGTTCGAGGGCATCTGCGGTTTCCCCTTTGGTATGAATAAAGGCTCCAGCTTGAAGCGAAATAAAAGTGTCTACTCCGGTCAATCCTTCGTCTATAATCGGATCTGCCTTTTTGGAATCTTCCTCCGATAGTTTAGCCCTGATGCTACCAGCAATCAAATTGGCATTGTCGCTGATGGAAACAGCCAAGGTATCCATCAAACTAAATGTTCGTGATTGGTTTGACGTAATTCGCCAATTGAAGATGGCTTTGGCAAGTCCGGGAATCCACTTTTCCCGCAATATCTTGGGGGCTACCAAGCAGGGGCCGAAAACGTTTGTTGATTCAATCCAACCTTCTTCCTTCAGTTTTTCGATCGTAGAATCAGCCATTTCCGGCTCAAGCTGATTGGTGCTGACAGAAAAGAGTCTCCGTAAATCTATGGCAATATCAAAGACAAACAGTCCTGTTGCCCGCTCTGCAGGATTCAACCATTTCCTTCCCAAACTTCTGTCAGTATTACCTTCAGTTTTCAAAACAATATCGATTTCTTCACTAGTAAGGATATTTCCTTTCTCGTCACGAATAATTACTGCATTGTTGGGCCGCTCACTTCTGTCGAAGGATCCTGCTTCTCCACCACTTGAATCCAAACCGGCCAATAATGGATGTAATGCACGCATGGCAGAAATGGATAGCGGGCTTCTTCGTTTAAGGGTTCTTTCTCCCCCACCTTTTGAGGCTTTCATCCAACCGCCAAATAACTGGTCAGCGTAGGTTGGATCACACGTTCCATAAACCTCACCTTCCTTGAGCTTTTTCTGCTTATCCACTTCAAACAAAAAAGTAGTGGGGGATGGGATTTGTTCAATTGCTTCGCAAAGCGCATCAATCAGGGACCGCTTTACCTGCTGTCCGCTAGAAAAAGGGATTCTTCTGTTGAACTGAACATCATAATAATACTTTTGGCCATTGGCGACATTGAAAACAGTGTGTTCGGCTCTCTTTAAGGTTCTTATGTAAATGGTATTCATGTTTTAACTATTTTTTTGGGATTACGATTTTTTTTGTTGGTACGCGTAATCGAACTTAAGAAGCGTTAGGAAGTAGCCAAACTCTTCGTTTGTCATCAGGTGTACTTCATCTTTTAGTGTTTTGAGGGATTCCAAATCTTCCCCATCCAAATCCGGAATCATTAGTGTCAAAGACTCTATAAATCCCCTTTTGGATTTAGATGTGAAGAGTTCCTTTTCTACTAGTGTGACCCTTGACATGCCTTTTCCAGCATTCCTATACCGCAATATGACCTCGGCCAATTTAGGGGTGTAGTCTGTGATTTCTTCTTTGTTTCGTGTTAACATAGCGACTAACCAGGTTTTGTATGCTTGATAATTAATTGTGTCTTCTTCTTTTTTGAACGATAGATTTTTGCCATCTGTCATGTATTTTTTCAGGCTTTCAGGTCGAAGTGCTTGTAATCCTATACTTCCCAATTCACAGGCTCGTTTGATATGCATCCCGAATAGTCTTTCAAATTGCCTATGATCAAGATAAACTCCTCCAAAAAGCTTTTTGTAAACATCTTTTAGCAGAGATCCTGATTTAAATTGAAATGGTATAAAGCCTATCGTTTTGTTTGTCTGGCCAAAACCGTAGACATAGCCCATCATTTGCTTATTGGGAAATTGGGTTGAAAGACTAAAAAACAACTGGCTCCAGCTCACTGTGGATACTTCTGCCAGGGTTGTATCCACTTTGAATATTTTCTGGTTGGTCAGTTCTGAAAAATCAAAATCTTCCCGGTATTCCTCAGAATTTAGGGAATAGGTCAACCACCGCCCGTTCCACGTGTTGATTTGATTTCCCCGAAGTTTTTTCAAAGTAGGATCGTTCAAATACTTTCGATAAACTTTCCACCCCTCAAAGGTTTGAAGAGTAATAATGGGGTTATCAAAAAGAATGGAAAAGCCACCAGCAACGGTAATCCCCAAGCCGCTACCAATCCAGGATAGGTAAACTTCATCTTCATCAGTAGGTAAAACCACATTACTGACTAATCCGGAAGTACTGGCATACTCCTTAGACTCGGAAGCCGGATATCCCAAAGCAAAACTCGCATCAGGAATTTCATTTTTGGCTTTTTCGAAAAGGTTTTCAAGCTTTTCTTTTCTTTGGTCGATTGAAAGCAAATGAGGCTTTTGTCCACTTTTCATTTGTACAAAAGGCGAATTGGTTACCCATTGCATGTATTTTGGATGGTTGTAAAACAATTCCCAATACTCCGTTTCAAAAAATGCTTTAGGGGACAGATCATGTCTGTTTTTTTCATTATATGCATTGAGAAAAGTCCTACCTATTACTGCTGTGATCATAATATTTGGTTATTTACGTCAAAGTTGTTTTCCCTTATTTGCCTTACATCCAAGCCAATTTCAAAATCATAAGCTTTGTCTGGGATGATAAAGGGCTTGTTACCATTTTGTGCTTGGTTCATTCCCTTTACCGTAAAATACCTTACCGGTATTTCCAATTCCAACCTTCTTTCGAAATTCCCATTTTCATATGCTTCCAAATCTGCTTCACAAATACAGGATACTCCGTCAATATCTAACAATTCAAACAGGATCGATTTGCTCCTATGTGTCAGCTTGTCAATCGTGATTTTCCCATCTGATTTGAATACAGCATGTTCTTCAATATTCATAAAATCAATCTCAGGAAATACAAAGTCGATTTTCTCTTGCAAATCCCGCTCTCTTAAAACTTGTCGGTCATCCAAAACTTCAAAAGACCTTTGAAGTATTTCTACATCATAGGGCAGCGCGTCGTTTTTATTTTCCCTTGGCGCGATTAAGTAAACTGGTTTTGTTTTTCCTATGGTATCGTTGGACCTTTTTCTATTAACCCGGCCAAAACGCTGAATCAAGGCATCTATAGGGGCTGTCTCAGTCACCATTAGGTCAAAACTGATATCCAGGCTTACTTCTACGATCTGGGTAGAAACCACAATGCAAGCTTGGGTAGAAGTATTGAATTCTCCGTTTGGATTTCCCTCATCATCCTGGCCAATCAGTAGTTTTTCTTTAAAGCTTCTATCACCTCTTTTGAAGCGACTATGGAGCAAAAGAATCGGAATATCCGGATACAATTCTTTTAAATGGACGTAGGCTTTTTGCGCTCGGACAACCCGATTATAGACTACTAATACTTTTTTTTCCTCTTCAATCGCCTGACGGATAAAGGGCAAACTTTCTTCGAATGAGTTGATTTTATATAGGGTATGCCGATCAAATTTATCTAGTTCCTCTGGAGTTAGTTTTTCCTCCAAAATACTATCGCCCAATTCTTCGACTATTTTCTGATATAGCTTTGTTGGCATAGTAGCTGTTCCTATGTGAATGGAACAGCCAAATTGCCTGAGGATCTGAACTAATTTTAGTACTATTGCCTGAGAAACTCCCGAGTACGTATGGATTTCATCCAGAATAATATCGCAACCTTTTAAGTCAAGCAACATGGCTTCGTAACCTTTCATTCCAAATGCAATTGCGGACAATTGATGCGGTGTCAATATTTTAATTGCTGAACCGAACAGTGGTTGCAAAACGCTCTCCTCTTCCCCGCGATTCTGTCGGACTACCATGGAGGTGGAATGCAAGACCCTTATGTCCAGATCCGGGTTGTGCGCTTGCAAATCCTTGGAAACTCGCTTAAACATGGCATTGATCGAAGCTTGAAATGGCAGCGTGTAAAACACCCGTCCTTTTGTCCTTTTGAAAAGATAGTCCGTTTTTCCCGCACCCGTACTCGCCACAACAAGGGTATGTTTTTTTCGTGAATCGGATTCTCTATATGAAAGAGGGTAAAGGGGATGCGAACGGTTAAAAAAAGTAAGATTGGGTACACGAAAAGCTTTTATAAGGTTTTCCTCAGTCCTATCGATTAAAGCTGAAGCAAAGTGATCTGCCCCCATGAGCAACCCTCTCCACTCAGCATAACCCCTAATTTTCGTTTGTTTCTTACAATAAGATATAGCGTAGGAAAGGTTTTGTCTCGCTACTTCTTCACCAAACGGTCTACAGGAAATTCCGAGATCAAGTAGTAGTTTAAAGGCATGCGGTGACCATTGACTCCAATTGCCCACATGGTAATCTATATAGTCATATCCGTTTTCCAGATCCAACAACCCCTTGTCGCCAGAGTCATTTTTGGCGGATTTATGGTGAGCAATGACCATATCCAATAAAGCTGGATATTCTTCTTCAGGAAAAATAGATAGGAAGAGTAATGAACTTATTTCATGCCTAAAAACCTTGTTGTATCTCCTTCTGTCTTTCACCCTTTTTTGAAATTCAGGATGTGCTTTCCCTATATCGTGAAGAATTGCACCATTGGAAGCCACGGATTCTTCCATTCGCAAATAGTTGGCAAAGGACTTTGCCGCTACGGAGACATGCAAAAGATGGTCTCTTAACGGAGTGAATTCAGGAGCAGACTTTGCGAATAGTTTTTCCATTAGAAGGAAGATACCGGTTGACCAACGACTTTTATCCATCCATACATAGGCTCATTTGTTATTCGGTGATAGCCTACCAGAAATGATTTTTCAGTTTTTTCGAAGACTAATTCGAACCCGTGGAACCCTTCTTCATCCTGTTCAAATGCCTCTTTGCTGGCCTCAATTAAATTATCGGGAAACAACATATCTTCATTCCTGCAAAGACATAGATGTTGTTTTGCTGCGTTTGTCGCATCGTCTTTGGATGTAAAAGCCAAATGGAGGATCGGATTTTGCAAAATGCCCCGTATCAATATCGCCTTGGGTCGTGCGAAGAGGAAGTCTTTACCTTTTCTCGTTGAATTCCATCCTCTGGTTTGAATTACCTCCTGTTGCCCTGAAACTTGATCGTATGACAGTCTGTGACCTACTATTTTCTGTATGCCTGAAATGGCCAATAGCTCCGGGAATAGCTTTTTTTCGATGCCCTCTATTATGGAAGGTGTCAAAAACTGCTGGCTAAACGTCTCACTGTCTCTAACAGCTGTCCAGGGCTTAATAAAACCAAAAGGGCCGGAATACTTTACTACGTAGTATGTCATTTTCTCTTTATTTTAATGCGCCAAATCCAATACCAGTGGAGTTGCCTATTCCCACGTTCCATGCGAAAGCAACCTGCTCCGGAGTTCCTTCGACAATGACCGGGCACATACTGGCTTTACAGCCAATTCCATTGTAATCAATCATTTTTGTTTTGGGATTTTGATAATCGGGGTCAAAAGATACCCTTACCCCTTCTGCGCTCAGTTCGGCTTTTTCCAGCTTTGTTTGCAGGGTTTGAGTCAGAAGTCCCGAACTTTCGGGATCCTTGAATAGGTAGTAATGAACCCGTTCGCCTTGATTCCGCTTTATAAACACCGGGCTGTTTAGAAAAAATTTCTGCCGGTTATCAAACGGAGGTTCCTTTATTATAAACAGGTCCGTTACATGCATCCCAAAGTTGATTTCCGGATCCTCCTGGATATTGCTGACTAAGGTTTTGAGCAGCGAAGAGTCAAAAGCACTGATACTCCATTCGGCTCCGAGGGAAAACTGCAGCCCTTCTTTTACCATCTTGCCACCCTGCAGCCAAGATAAGGAATAAAGGGATAGGTCATCATGCTCTTTATTAGCTCCCAGCCACTTGTGAAACCTGCTTACCAAAAATCTTTGGTAGTTGAAAGGAACCAGGGTATTGGTGGGTGATGTCTTTAAGATTAATCTCATTTCACTGATTTTATAAATGCAAGCGGAAACAGTTTTATGTTGAGAGAGTAAAAATAGACAAATTTGCTCTAACTATTTAATATTTAGTTAAATTTTAACTATCTTTGATCAAGATTCTTCCAAGGTATTGAAAAATAACACTTCACTCTTTATGAAGAGCTAAATTCCATCGAGGTGGCTTTTCCCGAGAAAAACCCGTTCCTACGGGTATTTATGTATGCAAATCACTCGTAATTATGGAAATAGATTTTTCAGGTTTAAGTGAAAGTAATGGTGACTATCCGGACAAGGATAACGCAGTGCGATATACGTTCTGTATTGGACAATACCAACCACAGACTTTCCACGCTGGATGACTATCTTCTGAAAGATTTCTATACTATTGCTTGCGGATATAGTTCCAAAAATGGATCCTACTTATTGCTTCAAATATTGAAGACCTAAACGCAAAATCCTTAAGGTAAAAGTCGCTGACGAAGAGGAAATAGACCATTTCTATTGTGCTGGATAAGAGATTTGCAGTATATTTAAGCTATGGACCAGAAGGCAAAAAACCTTAACCCCTTTGCAAAGGCCAGTACCAATGAAAAAAGGGAACGGGTATGGAAATCACTAAAAGCCGTGGCGGGACCTGTTTCAAAGAAGGAAGGTGAGCGGTAAATGAAGGAAGCCATTCGACTACAGTTGGAAAATCACAAATAACCTTTCATTTTTACTTCTTTCATTTTCTATCTCTCACCACCCCCACACAGCCAAAACCCTGGCTCCCCAGATGCCCAAATCCGGCAAAATAGCCTGCTTCCTGTAGTTCCACCGGAGCACCGAATTCAAATTCATACATATATCCTATCAACATCGTGGCCTGATCGCTGTGCTGCTTGATTTTCACTCCATTCTTGAAAATCTTTCCTGTTGGCTTAAAGGAAAAGTCGCGCATGTATATTTCTGCCGGGTTCATATTTCCAGCGGATGCATGTTCGAAAGCACGTAGCTTGGAGATCAGGTTCTGGATCAGCAGCTTGCCATACTCTCCATCCTCGGGATGCAGGTAATCTTCGCCTCCACCCGCTCTTTTTTGCCTTACAAAAACCGGTGACAGGCAGCGGTAGTGCATCACGTCGGAAAATTTTGGGGTAGGCAAGGCTTCAATGCCGGAAACGCTATAATTTACCTTGCTGATTTTGTCCCCCAACTCCAGGACTTGGTCCATAAACAGGCCCTTGATAAATTCCTCCGCTGCCCGGTTCACTAAAAAGCCGATTTCAAAAGAGGCCATGTGTCCATGGTGGTTTATCCTACCCGATTCCCTGGCCACTCGGTATCGATCAAAAGAAATTCTCGAAAATGTAAATAGGCGAAAGGAACGGCCAAAAGCCAGATACCCTTGCTGGTGTAAAAAGTCGCTAAAGTGGCTGTCTGCCCGGTCGATGGTTTTGTAGATCAGCGAGGAAAGTTCGTATTGATAATTGATTGGGAGAAGCGATCCCGCCTCTTTTTGAAGTGTAATTAATAACCGCATGTCTCGTTTTTAGGAATGCCCGTTGCTACCGGAAGGGCCACACCTTCGGCCCGTGATTCACAGCAGTGAAACCATAAAAAGAACGAAATAAGAAATAGGTAGTTGGGGAAAATGGTCATCCTCAATCGAAATCAATATCGGGAAAATGGAAAAGAAATAAAATACCGGGATCGGGGTATTTTTTCCGAACTTTTGTTGTAATGTTTTCTTGAGGCATGGGTGCTCATGGAGACGATGCGTTGTGTTCTGGAAATGAACCAACGGCGCCGGAAGAAATCAACTTATTCTCTGCTCTCGAAGAAATCTACCCAGCCTTCCTGAAAGGACTGCTGGGTGTCCCGGCTCCATTCCCGGGAATGAAAATAGGCCTTTAGCGTGTCGTTTATCGAAGGGACGGACACTTTTTCTTGTTCATAGGGCGTTTTCATGTCCAGTCCCAGCCACTCTCGGTAGGAGCGGTACTCCGGATGATTTTTGTTATCGATTGCATCGCGAAATTCCCGATACCCCCAGGCACCGCCTACATTCTCTGGCGGGCATTTGCCGAATGCATCCGTGCAAATGGGTATCCCCTTGAATTCAACCAGATCCCGTCTGCCAGGCTTTAATAGGCTGATTTTATGCCACCAGTCGTCCCCGTAATCGTATCGGTACCACAGGTTTTTCTTGCCAATCCTTTCCATAAAATCTCTTTTCAGAAGAATGTCGTGGGCCTCAAACTCATTAGGAGGTAGGTTCTCATAAGGATCGATTTCTCCAAAGCTGGCAACAAGTTTCGGCCGCTGCCGGGTGTCCATAAATTGGAAAAGGTGACTAAATGTCCAGCCCATTGCAAGTTGAAGGATGCCGTGCAGTTGCAGCATATTGATGGAGTCGGGCACCAAAAGTTTTCTATACACCCCATGAGGCATGTTTTCAAGCTGAATGCCCAGTTTGAGGGGGGTTGGGTGAATGTGTGCGGAAGACATATACGTGTAAAGTTACTGCAACATAGCGTCCTGCAAGTTAGCCGACAGTTCGAAATATTCAATCAAATTCGAAAAAGAGAAACGTATGAACGGGTTGTTTTTTGAAATTTATCAGACAAGGCCGCTATTCCAGATGCAAACCGCTTAAGACGCTCTCTGACGTTGATTTTGTAGCTGACCCAATTGCTGTTTTCCACCGTAATCGGATTTAAGATTGAAGAAAGAATGATTGAATAAGATTGAAGAAAAGAGATTGAATAGATTGAAGAAAAGAGATTGAATAAGATTGAAAAATGGCCAATCTCCTATCAATCTCCCTTTCAACCTACCTAGGACAAATTATTCCCATCACCTGGCGGAAACGTTTTTACGCATATGGGAGAGAATTTTTAGCAGTACTAGGCTTTCTTTGTGAAGATCGGTCACCTCTCTTTCGATTAAAATGCCGGATGTAATCACCAGGTCAAGCCACATTTCGGTTTCGTCCGTTTCCTCTATGACAATGCTTAGTTTACTGAAAAACTCCGCCTTGGATCGGGCTCTCATTGCTGCCCTGTAATTGGCATACATGGAGGTTCCGGATTTTGTCACCTGGTAATTGACCACATTAGCCCGGGTTGTTTTTGGAAATTTTTCGGACAAGGCCACTATTCCAAGTGCAAATCGCCTAAGCCGCTCCCTGATTTCGATTTTATAGTTGACCCAATTGCTTTTTTCCATCCTAATTGGATTTAAGATTGAAGAAAGAATGATTGAAAGAGATTGAATAGATTGAAGAAAAGAGATTGAATAAGATTGAAAAATGGCCAATCTCCCTTTCAATCTCCCTTTCAATCTCCTACCAATCTCCCTTTCAATCTCCCTTTCAATCTCCTATCAATCTCCCTATCAATCTCCCCTCAATCTGAAGCCTAACCCCGCCGAAGCCCAATTTCCCTTTCAATCTCCTCGTCAACCTATCGAAGGCTAGCCTAAGGCCGTATAATCGTCCCGTCAAATTTTCGTACGGTCCAGTTGGATCGGGTATGCATGGGGTATTTTTTGGCCAGGTCCTCGTTGATGTCCACACCCAGTCCGGGAGCTTCGTTTACCCACATGTACCCGTCTTTCATGGTAGGTGAACCAGGGAAGATTTCCCGCGACAGGTCGGAAATCCGAGCTGCTTCCTGGATGCCAAAATTCCATACCGCCAGGTCAATGTGCGCATTGGCGGCATGCCCCACAGGTGATACATCTCCCGGGCCATGCCAGGCGGTTTTTACTCCGTAGAATTCTCCCAGGCGGGCTACTTTCATGGCTGGACTGATGCCTCCGATTTGGGAGATGTGGATACGGATATAATCAAACATCCGGTTGGTAATGGGTTCTTTGAATTCGTTGATATTGTTAAAGAGTTCGCCCATGGCCAGAGGTACGGTAGTGGCTTCCCTCAAGGCCTGAAACCATTCCATTTGTTCCGGAGAGAAGGGGTCCTCGATAAAAAACGGGTGGTAGGGTTCGGTACTTTTGACCACCCGTATGGCATCCATGGGTTCCAGTCGCTCGTGAATATCGTGGAGCAATTCCACCGATTCTCCGCACTGCCGGCGTACGGTCTCGAAAAGTTTTGGTACGTCCCGGATGTATTTTCCCTGATCCATGTATTGATCGGTTTCCCTGCCATAGCCTTGTTTTTTGAAGTCGGGCTCCCCGGTGAGGGCGGTTCCACCGTAACCACCTTGTTGGATGCGCACGTAGCGGTAGCCTTCCTCCATGTAACCGGATACCTGATCGGCTGCCGCCTCCGGCGTATTGCCGCTGGCATGGGTATAGCAAGGAACCGCAAAGCGGCATTTTCCACCCAATAGTTGATACACGGGCATGTTGGCTCGCTTGCCTTTGATGTCCCAAAGTGCCTGATCCAGTCCGCTGATGGCGTTGTTCAGGACCGGGCCGTTGCGCCAGTAGGAACTCACAAAGGCCGATTGCCACATGTCCTCGATGGTATCCACGTCTTTTCCCACGCAAAAGTCCTGCAGGTATTTTTCTATGGCCGTGATCACTGCAAAGGCCCGTTGGGTGAAGGTGGCGCAGCCCAGGCCATACAGACCGGGTTCGGAGGTTTCCACCTTGACCACGATGAGATTTGATCCACTGGGGGCCGTTCCGATCGCCCTCACGTTGGTAATTTTTAATGGGGGAAGCCCGTTTAGCGAGGCGGGTGTTACGCTTTCATTTCGTGCATGTGCCTGGGGATGCATGCCCAGTAGTCCCGCGGCTGCGCCCAGTCCGAGTCCTTTGAGTAGTTTTCTCCGCGTTGTCTTTTTTGGTGTCATGATGGTATTGAGTTTTTTTGTCAGTTACGCCTATTTTCCTTTTTACTTACCAATCCACCACCGATCCATCTCGGGGATCGTAGGTTTCGGGGTTGGTCCAGTCGTGTCCAATTTTGTCGGCCAGCGCCGCTTCGTCCAATTCGATGCCCAGTCCGGGTCCCTCGGGCAGTAATACAGTGCCGTCGGTCTCCAGCCGAAAGGGGTTTTTCAAGTAGCCTTCGCCCAGAGAGACTTGCTCCTGCACCAGAAAGTTGGGAATGCTGGCCGCCAACTGAAGGCCAGAGGCCAGGGAAATGGGGCCCATGGGGTTATGGGGAGCGATGGCGGCATAGTAGGCCTCGGCCATTCCGGCGATCAATCGGCCTTCGGTCAGTCCGCCGGCATGACAAAGATCAGGTTGCAATATACTGGCCGCCCCTTTCTCCAGTAATTCCCTGAATCCCCATTTGGTGAATATTCGTTCACCTGTCGCTATGGGTAAATGGGTGCTTCGGGCGATATCTACCAGTACATCCACGTTCTGGGCCTGACATGGTTCCTCGATAAACATGGGCTGATAGGGTTCCAGTTCTTTGATCAGCACTTTGGCAGTTTGGGGAGAAATGGCCCCGTGAAAATCAATGCCTATATCCATTTCCGGGCCACCGGCTTCCCTCAGCGAAGCGAAGTTTTCTACCGCGTAGTCGATAAAGGCGGGGTTTTCCACCATCCGGGCGGGCAGTTTTTTGGCAACTCCGGTTTTGATAACGGTATAGCCCTCTTGCTTGCGTTTTTGCATGTCTTCGGCGTTGCTGGCCCTCCCGTAAATCCGCACCCGGTCCCGCGTGGGGCCACCGAAAAGTTCATAGACAGGAATTCCCAGCAATTTACCCTTGATATCCCAAAGCGCCTGGTCAATGCCGCTTAGGGCCGAAGTAAGGATGGGTCCGCCCCGGTAAAAGGCATGCCGGTAGATGGCCTGCCAGTGATGTACTACCTGCCTGGGATCTTTGCCAATCAGGTAGGGTTCGATTTCCTTGATGGCGGTCTGAATGGTTAGCGCCCTTCCTTCCAGCAAAGGTTCTCCCAGCCCGGTGACGCCTGCATCGGTATGGATTTTTAGAAATATCCATCGGGGTTTGACCAGAAAGGTTTCCAATTTGGTGATCCGTACCTCGTTTTTCCGCAAAGTTTGGGGGGCGGGTTGTTCGGCATAGGAGGAAAGCGGTAGCAGGAGACCGGTTCCGGCCAGTCCCAGCACCGACTGTATGGCCTTCCTTCGGGATAGCGGCCGGCTGCCGTTTTTTTTGCTTTTTTTGGGTTTGGGTTTCATGTGATGGTTTATTTTTCGGTTGATGGTTTTTGGAAGGTGTGGGGCTTACCAGTTATGAATGGCTCCATCCGGACTTTTCAGGAAGGGATGGGTAAATTCGGTGTTTTTGGTGATTTCAAACAGGAAATCGGCTTTTTCCCGATCAAATACCACCCCTAATCCCGGACGGTCATTCAGGTGCACCTTTCCCTCTCTGAAGTCGATAAAGTCTTCATTAAAATAAGCCGGTTTTTCGGGCTCCCCGCCTGCGAGTTCGATCATGCAACGGGTAGGACTGGAGGAGCCTAGCACGTGTACCAGCGCAGCCGTGGAAAGGGGACCGGTAAAATGGGGGATAATGCCTACATAGTGTGTTTCTCCAATGGCGATGATTTTTTTCAGTTCGGTAATGCCGCCCGTATTGGGAAGGGTTACCCGGCTGTAATCGATCAGGTGGTTCTCCATCAGCACATTGCTGTCCCAGCGGTCTCCAAACTGTTCGCCAACCGCGATGGGCACCTTGGTCTGATTTCGGATGGTCCGGTACACCTCCGGGTTTTCGGATCGGATGATGTCTTCCACAAAATAGGGCTCCAATTCCTCCAGGGCATCGCAGATTTTGATCGCTTCCGGGGTATCAAACCGGGTATGCAGGTCTACCGCCCAGTTGCCGTTTCCTCCTACCGCTTTGTCCAGCTGCTCGCAGAGGGCGATGGTTTTTTTGCTATGCTCGTAAAAATCAAAGGGCAGGTCACCGTTTCCTCCGGTAGGACCGATGCGGTAGCACCTGAGTCCCGCCTCCAGGCAGTCCAGGGCCCGTCCTTCCATGGTGCTGGCGGTAGAATTTCGAAAACCAGTAGCGTAGCATTCCACGTAATTTCGGGTCTTGCCGCCCAGAAGTTCGTAGACGGGAACGTCCAGGGCCTTGCCTTTCAGGTCCCAAAGGGCCATTTCAATGGCACCCAGCCCGTGCAGTTTTTCTTTTCCCGGTGGGTAGAACATGCCTCGGTACAGGTATTGCCAGAGGTGTTCGATACGGAAGGGATCTTCTCCAAGCAGCATTTCGGCGCATTGCCGCACCATATCAGGGGTACCGCCTTCTCCTATCCCAATTAAGCCCGAATCGGTCTCCACCTCTACGATACCTCTAGCCTGATTAAATAGCGGTTTGTTGTAGCCGGGAGCCGCGTAGTAGCGGATTTTTTTGATGGTATAATCGGAGCGGGCATGGGATGAAAAGGGAAGGCCAGACAAGGCGGCCATGGTCCCCAGGGAACCCAGTTTTAAAAACTGTCTTCGTTGCATGGGTTATTTTGGATAAATTTTGTATAATCTTCTAATAAATCCTGAAAAATCCAAATGCCATGCGGTGAAAAGAAGGAGTAGCTTCCATTCAAATTTCCCAAAAGGAATACTAGGGACGGCCAAAAGGCGCCCGGGTAGACATTCGATAATGCCTCCCGGATGAGGGAATCAAAAACGCCTCGAAAGGCATTGCCCGGCGTTCCAGAAAAGTTGCGAAAAAAAGTATCCGGCTATGTAGCGTTTGAAGGCATTTTTACGTAAGGTCAATAGAAAAAAACCTAACCTGTATGAAAAGGAAACAGTACTTGATCGGTGTTTTGTGTGCGACCTTGGCGTTGAACGCCTGTGATTGGACCGGAGGGAGCGAAGAGGAACCCGCAGTACCCAACCTACGGGCGCTGCAGGCAGCAGAACAGGAAATGGTCCTGTCCAGTTCTCGTTTTGCAATGGATCTGTTCCATCAGCTACAGAAATCCGAAGACGTGAATCAGTTTTACAGCCCCTACAGCATCCATCAGGCACTCTCCATGGCTATGAATGGCAACGAAGGAGAGGTGTTGGAGGAATTTACCCGGGTTTTGCGCTACGAAGGGATGAGTCTGGAACAGGCCAACCAGGCAGCCCAATCCCTGACCAACTTTTTACTGGAACTGGATCCGAAAGTCCGGCTTTCCATCGCCAATGCGATTTGGTACCGGCAGGGTTTTACTATTCACCCGGAGTTTGAAGAAACCGTTCGCAATAGCTTCGGTGCAGAGGTGGCAGGGTTGGACATGAGCAACCCCCAATCGGTCGATGTGATCAACAACTGGATCGAAGCCAATACCGAAGGGCTGATCAAGGACATGCTGGACCAAATTTCTCCCCTCGCGGCCATGTACCTGGTCAATGCCATCTATTTCAAGGCCGATTGGAAATACCGTTTCAATGCTTCCAATACCGAAAAGGCTCCTTTTTACGTCAATCCCCAGCAGGAAGTGCAGGTAGACATGATGCAGATGGAGGAGCCGGCTACCTTTCGGTATTTCAGCGACGGGGATTTAGACTACCTAGAGATCCCCTACAGCACGGGACAGTATAGCATGGGCGTAATTACCTCGGACGAATTTGATCTGGACGAAAAGCTGCAGGAGTTTTCCTACGAGGATTTGGAAAATTGGCGGGAGCAGGCTTTTGAAGCCAATTTTATCCTACAGCTACCCAAATTCAAGATGCGCTATAAAATGGAACAAATGAAGGAACACCTGATCGCCATGGGCCTGAAAAAACCCTTTGATCCCAGTCCGATGAACTTTACCCGATTGTTTTCCCATCCCACCGAACCTATGTTTATCAGCCGGGTGATCCACGATGCGTTGATCGAGGTGGACGAGCAGGGAAGCGAAGCGGCAGCGGCTACGGTGGTAGAAATCGAATTAACGTCGGTTGGTCCGCCGCGTCAGCCAAACGTCTTTCGTCTGGACAAACCCTTCGTTTTCCTGATCCAGGACAAGCACAGCGGCGTCGTCCTGTTTATGGGGAAGTTGGGTGATCCATCGTTGTTGGAATAGATCTGAACCCTTTTATAACGCTGAGAAAAATTCCGACTTTTCCTGCTCCACGGCCTCGAGTTTTTTCTTCAGTTCTTTGACAAGTAGCGGGTGGTCCTCCCGGATGTTTTGGTGGGGCATGGGTTGCTCTTGGTTAGCAAACAGATTGATTTCCAGGGTGTCCCCACTCGCTTTGTCCATCCATACCATCAATCGGTGATCCGGGGTGCGTACCGTTTTTCCAAGTACCCCCCAGGCATCCCGTTCTCCTACTACGAACTCCTTGAGCGGGGCTTCCGGATTATCCAAAGCAGCTTTGAAACTTGTCCCTTCCAGGTGGTCGGGTGCTGCAATCCCGCAGAGTTCAGCAAGTGTGGGGAAAATATCCACGGTCTCGACCATCCCGTTAGCCGCCGTACCGGGTTGATTCATCCCGGGTTGCCGGACGATGAGTGGACTGTTGAGGGCGATGTCGAAATTGGTGTGTTTGCCCCAAATGCCGTAATCACCCAGGTGCCAGCCATGGTCTCCCCACAAAACCACAATGGTGTTTTCATCCAGTCCCAGTCGGGTCAATTCATCGAGGACTTTACCAATCTGTGCATCGACGTAGCTGACCGCAGCCAGATAGCCGTGTTTGAGGGTATTTTCTCGCTCCGGTGTGATTTCCCAGCCCAGGGTATCTCCTGGCCAGGTGTAGGCTCCCCTTGGTTCGTAGCTGTCCCTACCGTAGTGCAAGCTCACATCGGAGGAAACATTTTCCGGTGGGCCCGGGTAGCTGGAAGCGGGTATTTTTTGGGGATCGTACAAGTCCCAGTAGCGTTTGGGAGCATTAAAGGGGAGGTGGGGTTTGTAGAATCCTACCGCCAGAAAAAACGTGGAATCCTTGAGTTGCCGCAATTGTTGGATAGCTGCTGCTGCGTTGTGTCCATCGGCGTAGCCCTCGTCGTCCAGATCTGCCGCTTCGAAAGGAGGTAGGCTACGATTGGTTGGCCGGCCGTAGTAACTCGTTCGCGCCTTTCCTCCGGCATAGGAGAAAAAGGCACTCCAGGGTTCTCTCCATTCACCCACAGGTGCAAAGGATTCGTCCCAACTAAAGGGAACCTCGTGTTGGGTTTGCAGCGAATCCATCACGCCACCCGGCTGGTGCGAAATCTTACCGATGTCCACGGTGCGGTACCCGTTTTCCTTAAAGAGCTGGGGCATGGAGAAAATGCTTGCTGGTTTTACTCCCGATTCCCGGATGTCTTTGAAAATGTCCCAGTTCAAGGTCCGTGTGCCGGATAGCAAGGTAGACCGGGATGGACCGCATGCGGCATCGTGGACAAAATGGTTGAAAAAAACACGTCCCTCGGAAGCCAATTTGTCGATGTTCGGTGTGTGTACATAATCCACACCGTAACAACCCAGTTCGGGACGTAAATCGTCCACGGCAATAAACAGCACATTGAGTTTTTCATTTTTCACCCCCTTATTTTCGCATGCAAACAATGCAAGTGCCACTAGCGTCAGGTGGGTTAGATGAAATCGTATCTTCATAATTTTTGGTCGATCAGTTGTCCTGCTAAAATAAAGAAATTTGGGTAAAAATGAATGCATAGCATACCGCTTCGGAGAACGTACCGGCTCTTGGGGTAGTAGACCCGGATCGAAGAAATCGGTTGAATCGGACCTACGCGGTCTGTCAAAAGAAGATAAAAAACCTACCAAGCCCAATGCGACCCGGTAGGTGATGGAATCAATTTGGGATCAGTCCATGGGGATCGATCACGAACTTTTTGGCTGCGCCCCCGTCAAAGTCCTTGTATCCCTGAACGGATTCCTGCAAGGATATTACCTGCACGTTTACGGCTTTGGCGATCTGCACTTTATCGTAGAGGATGGCCTGCATCAGTTGCCGGTGGTATTTCATCACGGGGCATTGCCCGGTATGGAAGGAGTGCGATTTTGCCCAGCCAAGTCCGAGGCGGATGCTTAAACTCCCCTTTTTGGCGGCGGCGTCAATGCCTCCCGGATCACCGGTTACGTACAGGCCGGGAATGCCAATGCTTCCGCCGGCACGGGTAATGTCCATCACGGAATTCAGTACGGTGGCGGGTGCTTCTTTATCGGCGTCTACCCCATGGCCTTTTGCTTCGAATCCCACGCAATCCACGGCACAGTCTACTTCCGGCACGCCTACGATTTCGGCGATGGCATCGGCTAGCGGAGTTTTGTTTCTCAGGTCGATGGTTTCGCAGCCAAAGCTTTTGGCCTGGGCCAGACGTTCGGGAATCATGTCCCCTACAATGACCACGGCGGCGCCAAGCAAATGGCAGGAAGCGGCACAGGCCAGTCCTACCGGACCTGCACCCGCTATATAGACGATGGACCCTGGACCCACACCGGCGGTCACTGCGCCGTGATAGCCGGTCGGGAATATATCGGAAAGCAGCGTGAGATCCCGTATCTTTTCCATGGCCTGTTCCTTGTCCGGAAATTTGAGCAGATTGAAATCAGCATAGGGTACCATGACGTATTCCGATTGGCCGCCGACCCAGCCACCCATGTCTACGTACCCGTAGGCAGCGCCCGGTCGGGCAGGATTTACGTTCAGGCAAATACCCGTTTTGCCTTCCTTGCAGTTGCGGCAGCGTCCACAGGCGATGTTGAATGGCACCGATACCAGGTCTCCTTCGTTGATGAACTCCACGTCCCGTCCAGCTTCGATAACGAGTCCGGTAATTTCATGGCCCAGAATCAGGCCTTCCGGGGCGGTGGTCCTTCCCCGTACCATGTGCTGGTCGCTACCGCAAATATTGGTAGAAACGATTTTTAGAATGACCCCGTGATGGCATTTACGGTCTCCGAGGGCCAATTTTGGATAATCGATTTCCCGGACCTCTACTTTGCCGGGTGCTACATAGGCTACTCCGTGATTCTTACACATGTGCTTTTTGGTTTATTTTGGGTAATGAACGTGTATACTACTTTTATGCAGAAAATGCATAAATTCTAACTAATCGAATTAATGTAATCAATAATTTTGTGAATACCAATTACCTGGAAATTTTGTGATATAGATGAATGAAAAAGCGTAATGGTTTCACAGGCGAAAAATCCGAGATCGGGTTTTGGAGGGATCCGGAATGTCATCGTCACGTAGGTGGCAGGTCGCCGAGCGCCATGTGGTGGTCCGGGTCGGGCTCCTGTAAGTTCCGGACTGCCCGCATAGCTTTAAAAATAGGGGGGCAATTACCTGCGGACAGTCCGGATAGCAGGGGAGGCGGGGTAGTGGTCCTCCCTAGGCTGGGTTTGTGCGAAAAGCAGATTCGATCAGTTGGTAGCGGGTGTTTTCTCTCCGTCCACACTCCAAATGCCCGAACCTTTGGCGGCAATGAATAGAAAAATGAAACAGAAAAGGAGTGCTTTTTCGCCCCCATTGAGCAGGGGATTCCACCCTTGCGGGGCATGTACCATAAAGAAAGCCACTGCCATCTGGCCGCTCGAGATAAAGGCGGCGATACTACCGATCAGGCCGATCATGATGAGAATCCCTCCCACCAATTCCACCACGCCGGCGAAGCCTATCATGGAGAACAACTCTTTGGGTTCCTCGCCTCCGGGCCAGCCGATTAGTTTCTGGGAACCGTGCATGGCGAAGCTAAATCCCGCCACGATTCGTAACAGGGCATACAATTGGGGAGCAAATTTTCCGAGGTACTTTTCCATAGGTTATATTGTTATTTGGTGTATGAATGAATGAATTTAATAAATAAACAGTAAAATACAATCAATCGTGAGGGAATTCATTCAATCCGCTACCGAAAGATAGGAGGTTCCGCCGGCTTCCGGACTTCCCCGGAGAAGCCGTTGGTGATTTTTTGGGAATTGCGTACCTTGGGTCCAAAACCTGACACCGATATGCGTTACCTATCCCTTGTTTTACCTCTGGTTCTATTGTATTCCGAAGCGTTCGCACAACAGGCACGCATGGAAGGAAGCAGGAAGGCTCGCCAAAAACTCACCTTTTCCTGGGAAGGGCCGTACCGGACCGAAGCCAAGGAAACGTTTCTGAATTTCCGCATGGAAGTAGCATTCACCGATCCGACTGGACAGCAGATGTTGGTGCCGGGGTATTTTGCAGCCGACGGGAGGGCTGGAGAGAGTAGTGCTACCGCAGGAAACGTATGGCGGGCGCATCTGGTGCCCCTGGTTCCCGGGGAATGGACCTATCGGGTTCGCTTTTATCGGGGCGATGGGCTAGCCATTATTCCTTCTGTTGAAAAGGGTCAGTCCCCTGCTCTACAAGAAAATAGCGGTACTTTTCGGGTTTTGCCAGCAGATGAAGCAGCAGCCGGATTTCTGGGCAAAGGGAAACTTCAGTATGCCGGCGGTCCGTTTCTCCGGTTTACCGATGGTGATTATTTTTTAAAAATGGGCGCAAATTCCCCGGAGGTGTTTTTGGAATACGCCGATTTTGACGGCACGGATTCGGAGCGAAGCTATTCGGCACATCTAAAGGATTGGACAGAAGGCGACCCGGTATGGCAGGGGGGAAAGGGCAAAGCAATCATCGGTATCGTCAATTATTTGAAGGAGCAAGGGATCAACGCGCATTACTTCCTGCTGATGAATGCCTACGGGGATGGGAAAAAGGCCTATCCCTGGACCGGACCGGATTCCTTTTACGAATACGATGTATCCAAGCTGGATCAGTGGCAAGTGGTCTTTGACCACATGATGGAAGCAGGCGTGATGCCACAGTTGGTGCTTTCCGAACAAGAAAACCAATCCTATTTCGAGACGAAGGAAGGGGGCGTATTTGCCGACAGCCGCAAGGTGTATTACCGCGAGATGGCCGCCCGATTTGGCTACCTGCAGGCGGTTACCTGGAATATTGGCGAGGAAAGCGGCTGGGAAAAAGAGCCAACCTACGGGAAGGCGATCAATGGGCAACAACGCAAAGAATTTGCGGCCTATTTGCGGGAGCTACTGCCTTATGAGGAATTGATCGTCGTTCATAACGGGCCCTCCAATACGGATGCGATTTTTGAAGAGCTGCTGGGACACCCCGCCTACACCGGCATTAGTTACCAGGGAAACTTTGAAAATCCCTTGTACGGCTACGAGCGCATTCGTCACTGGCGGGAAGCTTCGGACCGCTGGGGACATCCCTGGGTGGTGAGTTACGACGAGCCTTATACCAACCCGGAGTTTCCTGATCTGGACACCTGGCGAAAACACTCCCTCTGGGCCGCCTTGATGGGCGGTGCGGCAGGTGCGGCGCTATATGTAGGTAAGGGTAGGGACCTGACGATAGAGGATTACCGCTTGTACGAGTCCTATTGGAAAACCATGGATCGGGCAAGGCGCTTTTTCGTGGATAATCATCTACCCTTTAACGAAATGAAACCCATGGAGTCATCCGAGGTTGGCGGCGGCTGGGTGATGTCGGCTAATTCAGGGGACTACCTGTTGTACCTGCCGGAAGGAGGGAAAGGCCGAATGAAGGTGCCCGCCGGAGCCTACCGCTTGCATTGGTTCGATCCGGCCATGGGAGAACTATATAGCACCGGCCTTCCGCGGCAGGTTTGGCACGAGGGATGGATGGAAGCAGGAAATATGCCGTTCAAGCCACAGGCAGACTGGTTGCTCTGGCTGAGCCGGGAAAATGGATCCGGCGGCGAGGAGTGATACCTGCGTTCGATGGCAGGAATTGCCGGGAAAAAGTAATTGTACACCGATCACCTTCTCCACCGGCTGCCTCGCGTCGGTAGCGAGCAAATTACCAGATTGTTGAGAAATCCCCGTATTTATTTACTTATTTTGGCAATTTGAAAGCGATTTCCCTTCGCGCGCTCGCTAATAAATCAGGCAATATGGCAGGAAAAACAAAACCGAAGAAAAAGCAATCGAAATTAGGAACGTTTGGAGGCGTATTTACGCCTTCCCTGCTGACCATTCTGGGCGTGATCATGTACCTCCGATTTGGATGGGTCGTTGGAAACGTGGGCCTGATTGGCACCTTATTGATCGTTACGCTGTCGACCTCGATCACCTTTCTCACCTCCCTGTCCATTGCCGCAGTGGCTACCAATGCCCCGGTAAAGGGCGGAGGAGCGTATTTCCTAATCAGCAGGTCCCTGGGTGCGGAAATCGGGGGGGCAGTGGGCATTCCCCTGTACCTGGCCCAGGCCTTTTCCGTTTCCTTGTACATCATCGGTTTTTCGGAAAGTTTGACGGCTATCTTTCCTGCCCTGGACGCCCGGTGGATCGGGTTGGTAACCACAGGGGCACTGGGTGCGCTCGCTTTGTTTTCCACGCAGGCGACCATCAAAGCACAGTACATTATCCTGGGTTTGATTGCGCTATCGCTGGTATCGCTGCTCTTGGGCAGTCCGCTGGAAGATTCCCACATCGAATTGTGGGGCGTGCCTGCCTCCCAGTCGGTGAGTTTCTGGCAGGTGTTTGCCATTTTTTTTCCGGCAGTAACCGGGATTATGACCGGAGTGAACATGTCCGGGGACTTGAAAGATCCTGCCCGTTCCATTCCGAGAGGGACCTTTCTGGCGGTAGGAGTGGGCTATGTCATTTACATGGTACTTCCGATCATCCTCGCAGCGCGGGTAGATGCAAGTACCCTGGTGGCCGAGCCTCTGATCATGGAGCGGATCGCCCTATGGGGTGGGGCAATTCTATTGGGCGTCTGGGGGGCCACGTTGTCCAGTGCCACCGGGAGTTTGCTGGGCGCGCCGAGGGTCTTGCAGGCCCTGTCCAACGATAAGCTGTTGCCCGGATGGTCGCGGATATTTACCCGGGTTTCGGGGAAAGAGAAAATCCCCCGTGCGGCCACGGTCTTTACCATCGGGCTTACCTTCGTTACCGTTTACTTTGGTAATCTCAACCTGATCGCGCCGATACTGACTATGTTCTTTCTTACGACTTATGCAGTACTCAACGTTACGGCTGGTATCGAAACTTTTCTCAAGAGTCCTTCGTTCCGCCCGAAATTTAAGGTGCATTGGTTTTTCTCCGTATTGGGAGCCGTCGGATGTGCAGCGGTCATGTTTCTGATCAATGCCTTGGCTACCGTTGCCGCCTTTTTGGTGATTGGGATGATCTTTATCTGGCTGAAACGAAGAAAAATCAAAAGCACCTGGGGTGGTCTGGGTAGGGGGCTGCTTTCTTCCATCATCCGGTACGCACTGCTGCGTCTCGAAAAAGAGGGCGATGCGAAAAGCTGGCGCCCGAATATCCTGGTGCTGTCGGGTTCCCCGGCGAAGCGTTGGCGGCTGATCGAGCTGGCCAATGACATTACCAACGGCAATGCACTGTTTACGGTAAGTACCATTGTTTCGGAGACGAACGTGCCTCAGGAGAAAGTCAAAGATTACGAGGGGCAAATTACGGATTTTCTAAGCAATAAAAACGTGCAGGCGCTGGTTCGGGTGCTGCGTGCCCCCGATCCCTTTATTGGTTCCACCCAATTGGTAAACGCCTATGGACTCGGGCAGTTGGTACCGAATACCGTCTTGTTGGGCGATACCCGGGAAGCCGCCCACCTGAACGCCTATTCCGAAATGATCCGGCATTTCTACAAATCCAGAAAAAACGTGATCATTGTCAAAGACGACAACAACAGAGGGTTTAAAAAGAAGCGGGTGATCGATGTTTGGTGGGGGGGGATGAAGCGGAATGGCAGTCTGATGATCATTTTGGCCTACCTGCTCAAAAACAGCCGGGAATGGCAGCAGGCGACGGTCAACGTAAAAATGGTCGTGCCCAATACCGAAGCCTCAGCCGGGGCACGAAAAAACCTGGATGCCATCTTTTCCGGCATGCGAACCGGTTTTAGCTACCAGGTATTGGTGGCTGAAGGGAGAGATTTCTGGGAGATCCTGCGTGAGGAATCTTCCGAAAGCGATTTGGTGCTGATCGGTCTGGCTGTCCCCGAACTGGAAGGAGATTTTGAGGTATACTACACCGCTTTGAAAGAAAAAACCAAGGCCTTACCGACCATCGTATTTGTATTGGCCGCGCAGGAGGTGGAGTTTGACAAGGTCCTGCATTAGCGAGCGATTGGGTCGGCAGACCGGCAGCATCTCCAGGTTTGCTCTGCTATCTATTTTCCTTGTTGTACGCCTAACCCACCTAATTTTAGCCCTAATAAGGCGCCATCTCCCGGTGATGGGTGTGGCTTATCGTGTCAATGTCATCGTTGTTTTAGTAGCCCTGTAGGGGCGGGATATGTTCTTGTACTCTGGCATGGGGATTGACGAAAATGTTTCGCCCCTATAGGGCTAGGAACCCGACTATCTATTTTTCCACCGGGCTCTACCCTGTGCCGGGGTATTTTGCGCTTTCAGCGCTCGGAGTTTTCTACAGAGACAGTATTCGTTGCTAGATAGCGTTCAGGGATTCGGTTAGTAATCGGGTCTGGTGCCTAACTCCAATTGCCTAATTTTAGCCCTGAAAGGGCGCCATCATCCAGCGATGGGTGCAGCCCATCGGATCTTATCGGCTAGGGAAGAGATGCCCGGAAAAAAAGCAATACGGCCGCCCTCTAAAAAGGAGATTTTCCCGGTTTTTCGACGGAATTTTATATTTTTGGCCAAAATAAACTCATTCAAGCACTTTGGTACAATAAATGTATCCAGTTAACGCAGTTCCGGTTGTTATTTTCACCCGAGAATGCTACTTTTTCCTTTTGTAACCACAAACCCGTTTGCCAATGCACACTGGATTTGATCGCATACACGAATTACTCGGAACCAATGTGGGCTATTTGTTGGATCGCAGGGATCCAACAAACAAATTACGGGTAGAAGGGCCTTCCAAGGCCCCATGGAGGGAGGGCTGAAGCTATTGCAGCTCGTCCAGGACGTGTCCCCAAGCAAGGAGCTCACCATTGCCTGACTCGCTAATTGTCCTTGCAGGAATGTGTTCGTCGTACCTGGCCTTTCTCCGGGAAGCACTTCTAGTAACCCATTTTGCACCCTCAGCACCAATCGTACCAGCCAGATGTCAGAAAAATTAAAACCTACCATCGAAGCCATCATCCTGGATATGGATGGCGTGATCACCGATAGTGCCAGGCTTCATGCCCAGGCCTGGAAACAAATGTTTGATGCCTATTTGGAAAAACTTCCCGGCAAGCAACAGCCTCCCCTGGATCTCCCCGGGGATTACAAACAGTACATAGATGGTATATCCAGGCTTGACGGGGTGCGTACTTTTCTTCAATCCCGTAACCTGCATCTGCCGGAAGGCGATCCCGATGACGGGCCGGAAGCGGAGTCCGTAGTCGGTCTGGGCAAACGGAAAAACGCCTTTTTTTTGGAATTGGTGGAAAAGGAGGGAGTGGACGTATTTCCGGATACGCTGGAAATGCTGAAAACGTGGAAGAAAAAAGGGGTCAAGCTGGCGGTCATCTCTGCAAGCCAAAACTGCCGGAAGATTTTGGAATCGGCAGATCTGCTGCATTGGTTCGACGTCCGGGTAGACGGGGAGACGGCCCGCAGGGAGCAGCTTCCCGGCAAACCGGCACCGGACGTATTTCTCAGAGCCATGCAGGAACTACGCGCTAGTCCGGAGCATACCCTGGTCGTGGAGGATGCTATTGCCGGAGTTAAGGCTGCAAAACGGGGTCATTTTTCCCTTGTCATTGGCGTTGCCCGAAACGGAGAAGCCGAGGGACTCCTACACGCAGGAGCAGACCAAATAGTCAAACAACTTACAGAAATAGCTATCGACATGGAAACAACTAGCAGGGTACAACTACCCGACTCACTCCCGCATGCACTTGAGGGCATGCAGCAGATTTTTAGTGAAATAGGGGACAAAAAACCGGTTTTATTTTTTGATTACGACGGCACGCTCACGCCCATCGTGGATGACCCTGATGCGGCTATATTGACAGACGGCCATCGGCAAGTGCTCGCAGATCTGGCGGAGCAGTTTACGGTGGCCATCATCAGCGGCAGGGGATTAGCTGATCTGCGGTCAAAAGTCAGGCTGGACCAATTGATCTATGCCGGAAGCCACGGTTTTGAGATATCCGGACCCCATGGCCTGGAAATGCAATACGCGCCCGGACAGGAGATCTTACCGCAATTGGACGAGGTAGAAAAAGCGGTAAAAAAGCAGATCCAACGGATCGAGGGCTGCGAAGTGGAGCGGAAGAAATACGCCATTGCTGTGCACTACCGTAGGGTGGAAAAAACCCGGGTGAAGGAATTAAAGCAGGCAGTCCGGGAAGTATTGGAAGGTAGGGAGCAGTTAAAAGTAGGCAAAGGGAAAAAAATTCTGGAAATCAAGCCGAACCTGGACTGGCACAAAGGACATGCTTTGAATTGGCTATTGGATAAACTGGACCTGGCGCGATCGCGTTACCAGCCCATTTTTATCGGCGACGACATTACGGATGAAGATGCCCTCAGAGACCTGCGGGGAACCGGTATCCTGGTTGGTACGCATGGGGAAAAAACCCATGCAAACTACCGGCTGAACGATACCGAGGAAGTCTACGAATTTTTGGCGCGATTGCACCGCTGGCAAGCGCCCGACCCGAAGTAGTACAGGGGAGCAAGTGAAATCCGAATCGAACGAAAAAAGGTACTTAGTGAACATGAAGGATAATTTTAGCATACGTTACGAAGGGTGGAAGCCCAAAAAGCAAAAACTCAGAGAGGCCCTTTGCACCCTGGGAAACGGGTACATCGCTACCCGGGGAGCGGCAGAAGAAAGTCGGGCCGACGAGTTCAATTACCCGGGCACTTACCTGGCCGGAGGGTTTAACCGAGCCAGAACGGAGGTTTCCGGAAAAATAATTGAGAACGAAGATTTTGTAAATTTCCCGAATTGGCTTTGCCTGAATTTCAGGCCGGAAAGGGGTGAATGGCTTAACCTCAGCACCCAAAAAGTACTGGATTACGAGCAAAAGCTGGATATGAGGTCAGGAACACTGATCCGCGAGTTTCGTGTCGAAGATCGGACAGGGAGACGGACGGCGCTCGTCAGCAGGCGGATCGTCAGCATGCGGGACAAGCACATCGCGGCCATCCAATGGTCGCTGACGCCTGAAAACTGGAGCGGCAGCCTGGAGATATGTTCCGCCCTGGATGGAAACGTGATCAACGACAATGTTCCCCGATACCGAGCCCTGGAGAGTCGGCATTTAAAGCCCGCTGCGACAGAAAAAATCGGTGACAATGCTATTTTTCTATTGGCCGAAACCCGGCAATCTCAGATACTGATGGCGCAGGCTGCGCGAACGTCCCTTTATCAGGCTGAGCGCCAACTGACTCCTTTAATAGGCACCAACCAACGGGAGGGGTACATCGAACAGTTGTTGCGGATAGAGGTGAAGGAGGGGACCTCCTATACCCTGGAAAAGGTGGTGGGCATCTATTCAAGCAGGGACCGGGCCATTAGTCACCCGGAAATCGAAGCGAAAAAGTCGGTGGGACGTGCGGGTCGTTTTGAGGAGATTTGTGTACGGCACGCAGAGGCCGTTCGAAAGCTTTGGAACCGTGCTGATATCGGGGTGATCAACGGAGACCGCAATCAACAACTGCTTCGCCTGCATGTTTTTCATTTGCTCCAAGCGGTTTCCTACAATACCATCGGCATGGATGTGGGTGTGCCCTCCCGGGGCTTGCATGGAGAGGGCTACCGGGGACATATTTTTTGGGACGAGGTATACATTTTTCCATTTTTAAACCTGCGTTTTCCGGATATAACCCGCAGCTTGCTGATGTACCGGTATTATCGGCTGGAAGAGGCCCGGTTTGCCGCTGCGGAAGTGGGAAAACGAGGGGCCATGTATCCCTGGCAAAGTGGCAGCAATGGCCGGGAAGAAACACAGGTGGTACACCTGAACCCGAAATCCGGAAATTGGATCCCCGATAATACCCACCTGCAACGGCATATCAATTCAGCCATTGCCTACAATATCTGGAACTATTACCTCACAACGGAGGACCAACAATTTCTTTCCTTTTTTGGGGCGGAGATGTTTTTGAGCATCGCACTCTTTTGGGCGAGCATGACCACACATAACCAAGAAAAAGACCGATACGAAATTCACGGCGTGGTAGGTCCGGACGAATACCATACCTCCTATCCCGATTCCGAACAGCTGGGATTAAATAACAATGCCTATACCAATGTGATGGCCGCATGGGTGCTGCAGAAAGCACTCCATATACTGGACTTGATCGAGAAGAGCAGGCGCAGGGAGCTGATGAAGGAACTACAAATCACCGAAACCGACCTGGATTTATGGAAAGAAATCAGCAGAAAAATGTACGTACCCTTTCTGGACAAATACATTATCGCCCAGTTTGAAGGGTACGAAAAGCTGGAGGAATTTCCCTGGGAAGGATACCGGGAAAAGTACAAAGACATTCACCGGCTGGACCGGGTACTGGAAAGTGAGGGAGATAGCCCCAATCGCTACAAGGCCAGTAAACAGGCGGATGTGCTGATGCTCTTCTACCTGTTTACAAAAACGGAAATGGAGCGGATTTTTGACAACCTTGGACTTGACTATTCCGAGGAATTGGTATCAAAAAACATTGCCTATTACCGGGACCGGACCTCTCACGGGTCTACCTTGAGCCGGGTAGTATTTTCCTGGATTTTGTTGAAATACGATCAGCAGCAGTCCTGGGATAATTTTGAGACCGTGCTGGTCAGTGATTTTGAAGACATACAGGGCGGCACTACGCCCGAAGGCATTCACCTGGGTGCCATGGCTGGATCCCTGGATTTGGTGCAGCGGGCCTTTCTTGGGCTGGAAGTAGGAGAGGACGCCTTGTGGATCGATCCGCCCTTATTGGACCACCTGAAGAAAATATCCCTGCGGGTGCAGTACAGACGCCATTGGATCGCTGTCTCCCTGGATAACAAAAAACTACTGATCACTTTTGAGACCGGCTGGAAAAATGAAGTAAACATAGGCGTTCAAGGCAAAATCCATACGTTCAAACTGGGTGAAGTCAGAGAGTTTTTGCTCAACGAATAACCAAGGTTAGAGTGGCTAATAAAACCCGATACGTACCATGAAAAAAGCATCTGCATCCAACAGTATCGTAAACGATCCCTACCTGCAATCCGCCCAGGATGTCCTGCGGGCATTGGAGGTGGATCCGGAAGAAGGCCTGTCCGATAAGGAGGTAGAAAAACGGAGAAAGAAATTCGGGACGAATATCCTGGAGGATCGGAAAAAGGAAAGTGTCTGGCAGCTGCTGCTCGCGCAGGTGATGAATCCGGTTATCTACCTTTTGTCTGCGGCAGCTTTACTGGCCTTTGTTTTTGGAGATATCGCAGAGGGCATTGCCATCCTGGTGGTACTGCTGATCAATACATTTATTGGTTTCTGGATGGAGTTTAAGGCCCGGAAGTCGATGGAGGCATTGAAGGCGATAGACAAGATTCAGGCCAATGTCCTGCGTAACGGCGAGAAAAAGACCATTGATGCGGAGGCAATTGTTCCCGGGGATATTCTGCTGGTGGAATCGGGTGACCTGGTGGCAGCAGATGCCAGATTGCTCGCGGCCACGGAACTGGGACTAGACGAATCTCCCCTCACCGGAGAGTCCGTACCGGTGGCCAAAACACCGGAGACAATAGCGGATGAAAAACAAGTGGCCGACCGAACCAATATCCTGTTTAAAGGTACTGCCGTCACCACTGGTACCGGTAAAGCCGCCGTGTACGGTACCGGGATGCAGACCGAATTGGGGACGATTTCGGCACTTGTCGGGGAGGAGGAGAAGGACAGTACGCCTCTAAACAAGAAATTAAACCGGTTGACGAAGAACCTGATTTACGTGACCCTGGGCCTCGCGCTGGCCTTTCTGGTCGCGGGATGGGTAGCAGGTAAGGAAATTTACGAACTCATTCAAACCTCGATTGCCTGGACCATTGCCGCCATTCCGGAAGGACTTCCCATTGTGGCGAGCATTGCCCTGGCTCGTGGCATGCTGAGGTTGGCAAAAAAGAACGTCATTGTAAAAAAGCTGGAGGCAGTGGAAACGCTGGGAGAGACCACCGTCATTTTTACCGATAAAACCGGTACCCTCACCAAAAATCAACTGACCGCAAGCACCCTGGTATTTCCAACGGATACGCGATTGGCAATCGACTGGTCAGCCAATGGGGAAGTCGTGGTATCGGGACTGGATAAACCCGGGGAAAACAGGAATTTTCAGCACCTTTTTAAGGTCGCTGTTTTGGCAAACGATGCACAGTTGGCCAAGGAAGGGAGGGAAGGGGGCGATGAGTCGTTGCAAGAAAGCGTGAAGCCATCCACTTCTGAGCTGGATCCCGAATCGGAACCGCAAGCGGGAGCCGGCCTGGGCGACCCCCTGGAACTTGCCTTGCTCCATTTTTCCAAAAGTGTTGATTCGTCCCGATTCGAACGTTTGAGAGAATTACCGAGGGAGTTGCACGATCCCTTTGATTCCGAGGCCATGGTCATGGGAGCCGTGTACAAAGAGGAGGAATCGTACTATGTAGCAGGAAAAGGAGCCGCCCATGCCTTTCTGGATCGGTCCGGGAAAATTTTGGTAGACGGAGAAGTGAAAGCGTTGTCGGAGGAAGAAAAATCTCATTGGTCCGACAGGAACGATCAGTTGTCCGACGAAGGCCTACGGGTGCTGGCCTTTGGGTACAAAGTAATCGATCGGTTACCCGAGGGAGAGCAAGCGGAGGATTTTTTACGAGACATGATTTTTATTGGCTTGGTTGGATTCGTCGATCCGCCCCGGTTGGAAGTGTCAACCGCTATGGATACCTGCGCGAAGGCAGGAATCCGGGTGGTGATGGTGACCGGTGACCACCCGGGCACAGCTCGAAACATAGGAGAGAAGGTGAACTTAATCGATGAGCAAGCGGACGAGGTGGCGCTGGCCATGTCGGGAAAACACCTGAATGCAAAACTCGACGGAGCAGGCAGTGATGAGCTCGCAGCGGTACGCATTTTTTCCAGGGTAGATCCTTCGCAAAAACTAAATCTGATCAAATACTTTCAGGATCAGGGAGAAATTGTGGGCATGACGGGGGATGGAATCAACGACGCACCGGCATTAAAAAAAGCCAATATTGGGATTGCCATGGGCAAAAGAGGCACCCAGGTAGCACAGGAAGTATCGGACATGGTGTTGAAAGACGATGCCTTTGGGTCCATCGTGAAAGCAATCGAGCAAGGGCGTGTGATTTTTGGCAATATTCGGAAATTTATCATGTACCAATTGTCGTATCACCTAAGCGAAATCCTGATTATCGCACTGGTGAGCTTCAGCCTCTTTACCTTACCCTTGCTGCCTTTGCAGCTACTTTTCCTAAACATCCTCTCCGATGTATTTCCTGCCCTGGCTCTGGGTGTGGGGGAAGGCAATGCAGACGTGATGAGCGTTCCCCCAAAAGACCCCCGGGAACCACTTTTGACACGTGAGCACTGGATGCTGATTGTCGTCTACGCACTCGTACTTACGGCCAGTATTTCCGGGGCCTATTTCTTTGCCCATGCTGTTTGGGGCTTGCCAGAGGAAATTAGCAATAATGTGGCTTTTTTCAGTCTGGCTTTTGCCCAGCTGCTGCACGTATTCAACATGCGGGAAGGAAAGGAAAACGTGTTTTTCAATCAGGTGACGCGAAACAAGTACATTTGGATGGCCCTGGTGTTTTGCATGAGCCTGCTGGCGCTGGCATATTTCACGCCAGAAGTCAGCGAGGTGCTGTCCTTTCAACAAATGGAGGGCAGGGTTTGGGCGTTGATTGTGGGGGCCAGCTTTTTGCCGTTGATACTCATTCAGGCAATGAAGCAGATGAAAAAGGAGCTGTAAGGCAATTCAGAAAAAAGATTGGCGAGCGGAGGAAAAAAGTTCGTCCACCGCAGGCTTGGCGCGAGGTGGACGAAAACTGGTAGTTGATTGTGTTTTGTATCAGTTCTTTTTACCATTCGCCCAAACGGCAATACCGGCGGCTGTGACAACACCTACAAGGAGCAGTGCCAGGTTGATATCGCGTTGTGTTCGCTGAGCTTTTTTAAGGTAGCTCGCACCAAGGCCTTTCGAGGCGATAAAATCTTCTATTTTGTCAATTCGATCTTCTAATTCTACTTTTGCTTTTTTTGTTAAATCCATAATGTATTGACTTTTTTGGTTCGTTTGTATACCCGTACAACCGAGAAGTTAAATAAATAGTTCTGATTCTTGCGGTTTGATGTTCCTGCGCCATCCAATCTGAAATGTTGGTAAACCAGCGCCGGTGACGAAAAAAAGACCTGCGGAAGGTTTTTTTGACACTTGAATCAGGCGGTGCCGGAAAGGTACTGCCTGATTGTCTTGAAAAATCGGTACTTGCTCCCGATTGAATCTCGGGAAACTACAATCCCTTTTGTAGCTGGGGCTGGTTGGCACGGTGATTGTCGCTAGTATACCTGTTAGTGAATAAATTGATAAAATTAAATTTAATTAATGTTATGTTAGTAGTAGAAATAAGAAAAATGATAGAAAAATTCAGATTTCTACCAATTATTATGCTTGGGCTCTTTGTCGGAGTAATTTCTTCCTGTGATACAGACGATGAGGTAGTGCCGCTGCCGGAGATTTCTTACGTGGGCTTGTACCACGCTTCTCCGAATGCACCCTCACTTGACATATTGATGGAGAACGGACGGATCAACTATTATCCGCTCAGGTATGCGGATTACACGAATTACCTTAACTTTTACGCGGGAGAACGCACCATGCGGGTAAGTCCCGTAAGTGCATCCAATGTAGTGGTAGATACAACTTTCACCTTTGAAACAGGAGCGGCGTACTCACTCTTTTACATCAACGAATACGACAATATAAAAGCGATGCTGGTGGAAGATGAGGAAATGGCTCCTGCGCCGGGAGAAGCTGCGGTGCGGTTTGTACATTTATCGCCTGACGCTCCGGATGTAAACGTGGTTCGATCAGAAGAAGGTGAGGGAGAGACAGTGTTGATTGAAGATCAGGGATACCTGGGTGCTACTTCCTTTGTTACCGTAGACAGTGGGTTGCAGTCCTATCAAGTCAACCTGGCAGATACTGGCGAAGAAGTGTTGTCCATTCCGGATCTAAATCTACGGTCCGGTGGCGTGTACACCATCGTGGCCAGGGGATATGCCAGCCCACCTGCTGGAAACACCAATAACTTAAGTGCGGATATATTAGTAAATAATTAATGTCCGCCCAAGCTAGAAAAAATAGTAAAAGCCTGCTTCCTGGATTTTCCGGGGAGCAGGCTTTTTTTATTCAAAGCTACGTTTTTTTCAATGGTTGCGGGATGCCCTACCCCTCAGGGGATTTTAAGGAATATCAATAGAAAAGGTAGTACCCGCCCATGCCCAACGAAAACAGCGTAAGAAATCCAATCCCCATCAGTGAAATCACATGCGTGATTCGGCCCGGACGTTGGTTTGTCAAGAGGTGTTCGCTAAAAACCAGCCGGTAATTGAGATAGGCAATGACGGGAGCGATTAAAAAAGAGATAATAGTCGCAAGGTTGATCAATTCGGTAAAAGAGGTCATAAAGAAGCGGATGGTAACAAATCCGCCCAGTCCGATCAGTCCAATCCAGAAGAGGTACTGGCTTCGGCTTTCGGGTTTGTTTCGTAAAATCGCCACCGCTCTCGCCGTCGATCGGGCGTAACCATCCATCACACCAATGCAGGTACCCAACATGATCGTGAAGCCTGCGGCTGCAATGATCGGAAAGGTCCATGCCCCCAAGTTGGCTGCATACAGGCTCACTACTCCAGAAGCAAAACCCACGTTGTCATTGGGAAGCGTGCGTTCATTTCCGAAAAGAAGAAAAGCCCCCATTACTACAAAACAAATGGAGAGCGTCGCAGAAACCCAATAGCCAAGGTTGAATTCAAAGACGGTTTCCTTTACCGTTGGCCGGTAGCCGCTTTGCTTGATACGCTCCGTTGTCCACAAGCTGTTCCAGGTCGAGGAGTCGATAGCGGACGGCATCCATCCCATGAGAGCGATAATAAACGGTAAGGTAGCCGGACGTAGTAAGTCGGTCAGAGGCTGCATCACCAACGGATTTTCGGGCCCTCTGAAAAGCGCAATAAAAAAGGCCAGCAAGGTACTGAGGAGCATAAATGTACCAATAACTTTGATGCCAGCATCCAGCAGCGCATAGCGGCCCAGTGCCAGAAAAGAAAACGTAAAGGCAAGTAGGATCAACGAAGGGAGGTAATAATATGCACCGGGGACCTCAATTCCGAAAAGAAACTGCAAAAAACCGGCCGCAACATAGGTAACGGCGGCATTTACAAAAAACATGGAAAGTAAATTGATGCCCAGGTACATTTTAAGGAAGCCAGGGTGCAGGAGGTAGTACCCGTCGATCAGGGATCGCCCGGTAGCGGAGGCGTACCGGGAACCAAATTCAAATGTGGGCCATTTAAACAGGTTGGCAGCGATGATAAAACCTACCAACGCAAAACCGAATTCCGCGCCGGCGCGCGTGCTCTGCACGAGATGGGAAACGCCGATTGCCGTGCTGGCAAATAAGATTCCGGGTCCGAGGGTTTTAAAAAAGGCCCCAGACTTCATCGTTGAGAAATTTTTTCTAGCGGAACAAAAGCGCCATCGGCGCGGCCCAGGAGACAGACGATCCGACCGATGCTCTTGAAATAACGCCTGTCTCTGATCCGTCGAGTTGAATTCGAGGGAGCCGCGGAGGAAGCGAGTGGCTGAAGGCTACTCCTGGGCGAGGGATTTCTCAGGCGATCCATTCCACATCAAATTTTTCTCCCAGTGCCTTCAGGTCAGCCACTACCGGTTCCAGGAGGGGAATACCTTCCTGCATGCGTTGTTTTTCCAGTTCCCGTTCCGGGTCTCCCGGAATCAGCACCTGCTGCTGACCCGCTACCGGCTGGGCTTGCCGGAATCTTCCGATCCATTGATCCATGTGGGTTTTGAATTCCTCGGCCGGTCGAAAGGCATCGATGCGCATGGCGCCAAAGAAATGGCCAAGTCCTTCTCCGACCGGATGGGGGTGCGGTTCCAGAAAGGCCACAAAAGGCGGAACCCAGGGACCATAGTTCGCTCCGGAAAGTACTGCCGAAAAGATGTCCACCACCGACCCAAGTCCGTATCCTTTATGAGACCCGTGTTCCCGATCGCCGCCCAACGGCAACAAGGCGCCCCCGTTTTTGACGCCAAGCGGGCTGGTTGTCGGTTTCCCTTCCCGATCCTGGATCCATCCCAGGGGTGCTTCCTGTTGTTTCCGTTGAAGTATTTCCAATTTTCCGTTGGCGGCGGTGGTTGTCGCCATATCGAGCACAAAAGGGGGTTGTTTGTCTGCAGGAATAGCAACGGCAATGGGATTCGTGCCCAGCATGCGTTCTTTCGAAAATGTGGGGCTCACCAGCGGGCTGGCATTCGTTAGGGAAATTCCAATCATGTCGTGCTTTAGCGCTTCCATGGCATGAACCCCGGCGATTCCGTAGTGGTTCGAATTCTTCACCGAAACCCATCCAGTCCCAGCTGTTTTTGCCTTATCAATGGCCACTTGCATGGCAAAAGGTGCAACCACCAGGCCCAGACCTCCGTCTCCGTCGACTACCGCAGTACTGGGTGTTTCGTGTACGATGCGCAGGTTTGGACGCGGATTGATTCGATTGGCTTCCCAGAGCCGGACGTAGCCCGAAAGACGGGCCACCCCGTGGGAATCCACACCCCTGATATCGGCCGACAACAGCACGCGGGCCGCAGTGCTGGCGTCCTCTTCGGTACAGCCAATTTTTTCAAGAATACGTTTGCTGAAACTTTCTAAATGAGCGAAGCTAAAATTCATACATGAAGCGGAAAGGGGTACGTATACGGGTGCAAAAATGCAAAAAGTAAAAGTAAGGGAAAAACAATGCGGGCTTTTATTCCCCGATCCCAACGGTAAGCACCGAATTTACGCCGATCCCTTCCAGGATTTCCGCCAATGCACCTTCCTTGAGCGAATAGGTGGAGCATAGCATGTCCTGGGACTCAATTTGACGCAAGATATAGCGGATCAGACAGGAAGCCACCACGATCATGTCCACCCGCATGGCGATCATACCGGGGATTTGGAGCCGATCCTTTTTGGGCAATTGGATCAGACGGTCGGAAATTTCATAAAACGCGTCAATGGGCAAGCGATGGCGCCGCAAATCCCGGCGTTTTTTTTCCTGACGGGAGGCCATGTAAATATCGGTAAGCGTGTCAAAGGTACCGGAAGCTCCCACCAGCTGGCGGGGATGAAATTCCCGAATGGCCGCCAGTAATGGCCGAAGCTGTTGTGATAAATACTGGTAAAGCTTATCAATCTCCTCCCTGGAAATCGGATCCTGGTAATGGAACCGGTCGAGCATGCGCTGCCCGCCAATTTCAAAGCTCCCTTTCCAATGAACGGCGTCTTTATTTCCGATGATGAATTCCACCGATCCACCTCCGATATCCATCATCAAGGCATTGCTGGTGCTGAGGCAGCCGCTCATGCGTATTCCTTTGTAAATCAGTTCCGCTTCCCGCTCTCCATCAATCACCTGAACGGTAATTCCCGTCTGCTTCCGGATCAGTTGGACAAACTCCTCTCCATTTTCCGCGTTGCGTACGGCACTGGTGGCGAAGGCAAAAACCGGCTCGATGCCTTCTCCGCAAATAAGCTGATGAAAGTGCCGAAGGGTATGCAGCGCCCGTTTTTGGGCATCTGGAAGGATAAGGTTTTGCTGGATGCCTCCTTGTCCGATTTTAACGGGCACCTTTTCCTTGTATAGGGTTTCAAAACCTCCTTCACCTAGTGCAACCATGAGTAAATGGAAGGTATTGGTGCCCATGTCGATGACTGCGGCCTTATTTTTCATGAACTTGGTTTTCAAAACTTTCTGCGAATATAGAAAGTTTATCCAAAAACCAGCCTACCCCGTCCCGTATAATCGAAAAATAGGCAGGAAATGCCGCGGTGGTTTTTTTAACCCCATCTTATCTGTAATTTTATCCCCTCCTGGCGCAAGCCTGGATTCATTGCAAACAGAAAACGAACCATGAAGACAAACGAAAAATTCCTGTATCAATACCTTAACAATGCATCTCCTACCGGTTTTGAGGCTTCGGGTCAGCAAATTTGGCTGGATTATATTCGACCATTTGTCGACGATTATTTCACGGATGCCTACGGAACGGCCGTGGGTGTGATCAATCCAAAAGCAGACTTCAAGATAGTCATTGAGGCACATGCGGATGAAATCAGTTGGTTTGTTAATTACATCACTCCGGAGGGATACATCTACGTCATCCGAAACGGAGGATCGGATCACATGATTGCTCCGTCCATGCGGGTAAACATCCACACGGATGACAAGGTAGTTCCGGGTGTGTTTGGATGGCCGGCCATCCACGTGCGTGACAAGGCCAAAGAAGAGACACCTAAAATGGAAAATATCTTTATCGACGTCGGCGCCCGTTCTAAGGAAGAAGTTTTGGAAATGGGGATTCATGTGGGCTGTGTGGTGACCTTCAAAGATGAATTGACTGACCTGAACAATAAGTTTTACTCCGGAAGAGCGCTTGATAACCGCATTGGCGGATACATGATCGCCGAAGTAGCCCGAAAAATCCACGAGAAGAAAACGAATTTGCCGTTTGGGCTATATGTCGTTAATGCCGTGCAGGAGGAAATCGGGTTGCGCGGGGCGGAAATGATTGCCGCTTCCATCAAACCCAATGTGGCCTTGATTACGGACGTCTGCCACGACACGACTGCCCCCATGTACAATAAAATCACCAGCGGTGACTATACTGCCGGAAACGGCCCGGTATTGACCTGCGGAGCAGCCGTTCACAAAAAACTGTTGGATTTGATTATTGATAGCGCCAAAAAGCGAGACATTCCCTTTCAACGTTCCGCCTCCTCCAGAAGTACTGGGACAGACACCGATGCCTTTGCCTATTCCAACGGGGGGGTTCCATCGGCATTGATTTCCCTTCCATTAAAATACATGCATACCACCGTGGAGACGGCAAGTAAAAAGGATATCGAGTACGTCATCGCACTAATGATCGGTTTTCTGGACGATTTTGATCAGACATTCGATTTCCGCTACGTAAAATAAAAAGTCAAAATGACCGCGGCAAGCCTCCTGGCAGGGGCTGGCAGCGATCCAACCCATTTGTCTATGAAAGTATTTATCAATAAAATCATTCCGGCTATCGGATACCGCATGCTGGAAGAAGCGGGTATTGAGTACACCGTATGGAAGGAAAAGCCCATTTTGGATAGAGGACAGGCCATTCGGTTCTGTAAGGGGCACGACGCGTTTTTGAGTGCCGGGCAGTCGGGTCTGGACGCAGATTTTTTTGAACAATGCCGGCATTTAAAAGTCCTGGCTTTGCATTCGGTGGGATTTGACGGAGTAGACATAGCAGCGGCGACCCGGCAGGGTATACCGGTTGGAAACACCCCAAACGTATTGAATAAGGCCACGGCGGAAACTGCCCTTTTGCTAATGCTCACCGTAGCCCGTAGGGCCTTGTATCATCACAAAAGAATCAAAAAGGGGCAATGGGGAATTTCCCAGCCTACCGAAGGACTGGGCATTGACCTGGCAGGGAAAACGCTCGGGATCGTCGGCTTGGGTAGGATAGGTGCCGAACTGGCCCGCATCTGCACCCAATCCTGGAACATGAAAATTCTGTATCACAACCGCGGTGAAAACAAGGAGGCCGAACGGGACTTTGGAGCCAGACGGGTAAGCCTGGACCAGCTGTTGGCGCAAAGTGACGTCGTCTCCGTGCACACGGCGCTTACCGAGGATACACGAGGGATGTTTGGGTTGGAACAGTTTAAAAAAATGAAACCCTCCGCGATATTCATCAATACAGCCCGGGGCGGGGTGCACAACGAAGTAGCATTGACCCAGGCCCTCCAGCAGGGAATCATTTGGGGGGCAGGGATCGACGTAACCAATCCGGAGCCCATGCATGCCGACAACCCCTTGCTTGACATGGACAATGCCGTCGTGTTTCCGCATATCGGTTCCGTTACCAAGGAGACCCGAGATGCCATGACCCGTTGTGCTGTGGAAAATATCATTGCAGGCTTGCAGGGGAAAGAGTTGCCCTATCCGGTAAACCCCGAGGTTTACAAAAGGAGCTAAGACGGCTAAATCAGCCCAGGGCTACATCCAGAATCATCATGATGGTGAAACCTACGACAAATCCAAGGGTGGCCAAATCGGTGTTTCCGGCCTGCTGGGTTTCGGGGATGACTTCCTCAATGACCACAAAAATCATGGCTCCCGCTGCAAAGGCAAGTGCATAGGGAAGTACGGGGGTAAAGATGGTGATGGCAGCTGCTCCCAATACCCCCGCCATTGGTTCCACCAATGCGGAAGCCTGGCCAAAGAAAAAGCTTTTTCGGCGACTCATCCCCATGCGGCGCAGCGGTACGGCCACTGCGATTCCTTCGGGAAGGTTTTGTAGCCCAATTCCCATAGCCAGGACCACGGCGCCGGCGATGGTGGCTTCTGGCATGGCTGAGGCAGCTCCTCCAAACAAAACTCCAACCGCGAGCCCTTCTGGAATGTTGTGCATGGTAATGGCCAAAACCAGCAAAGTGGTTTTCTGCCAGGGGGTTTTGATCCCCTCTGTCTTTTTGAAATTGACATGAAGGTGTGGCAATACTTTATCCAGAAAGAAAATAAATAGCGAGCCTCCGACAAAACCCAGCGCAGCGGGCACCACTTTGACAAAACCCTCTCCCTCGCTCATGCTGATCGCCGGAGCCAGTAAACTCCAAAAACTCGCGGCAATCATCACCCCACCTGTAAATCCCAGCATTGCGTCCAATAGCGGGCGATTCATTTGCTTGAAGAAAAAAACAAACCCGGCTCCAACGGCTGTTAGCAACCAGGTGAAGAGGGTAGCGAAAAAGGCCGCCTTTAGGGGCGAAATACTAGCCAAATAGTCAATAATCGTGTCAAACATACGGTGTAGGTATTGAATAGCGCCGGCATTGGGTTCCTGTTTCGCCGAATCAGGCATGCGTGTGGACCATTACCGGATCTTGGACGATCTCAAAGCAGAGGTATCCTCCATCCGCAATTAGTTAAGACAAATTTATATAGTTAGCATTGACTAACAAATTTATTTCAATAATTTTTTATCTTTGTTCGTAAAGTTTCGCGCATGAACAGCCAATCCATAGAAAACTACCTGAAAGTGATTTTCAATCAGGCCATCGTCACCGATGAAGTCAACACAACAGGTATAGCCCAGGCGCTGGAAGTAAGTTTGCCCTCCGTCAATAGTATGGTCAAAAAACTAGCCGGTATGGGTCTTTTGGAATACGAAAAATACAAACCACTCAAAATTACACAAAAAGGACGCCAGACCGCTGCGATGATCATCCGAAAGCACCGGTTGACCGAAATGTACCTGGTCGAAAAGATGGGGTTTGGATGGGAAGAGGTACACGATATCGCGGAGCAACTGGAGCACGTACAATCTGCGGCTTTCTTTGACCGGATGGATGAATTGCTGGGTCACCCACAGCGAGACCCACACGGTTCGCCCATTCCCAACAAACAGGGGCAGATTGCTATTTTGGAATACCGAATGCTTTCCGACTGCAAACCGGGGGAAAAAGTAGAACTGAAAGCGCTCGGACATACTTCCGATGAATTTCTAAAATACCTGAATAGCAAGGAGCTTTCTCTGGGCGTGCGGGTACAGATCGTGGAGGTAGAGGTGTACGACAAAAACATGACAGTGGCCTACGCGGGACGTCAGGAGGTACTCTCGGCCTTGGTATGTTCTAAACTACTGGTAAGTTGATGTCCGCCGTTACAGAGAAGCAGCCCAGGTATGCCGTCATTGTTGCCGGGGGAGCGGGTACGCGAATGGGTACCGAGATTGCCAAACAGTACCTACCCATCGGAGGTATACCGGTATTGATGCATACCCTCACTCGCTTTCACGCTCTTGATCCGGGTATTCAGCTGTATTTGGTCTTGCCAGAGGCGGATTTTTCCTTTTGGAAGAATCTCTGCGAGAGGTACGCCTTTGCCGTTCCGCATCGATTGGTGAAAGGTGGGAAGACCAGGTTTTGCAGCGTACGCAACGGGCTGGAAAGTATTTCCGGCGCTTCCGGTTTGGTGGCCATACACGATGGGGTGAGGCCCTTTGTGGACGTACAGGTAATCCTGCGGAGCTATGAAGTAGCCGCCGATGTTGGCAGTGCCGTGGCCGCGGTTCCATTAAAGGATTCCATCCGGGAAATGCTCGGCTCTGAAAAATCCGTATACCGAAACCGGAGCCAATTTCGGCTCGTACAGACCCCTCAAACCTTTCAGCTTTCAAAAATTAAGAAGGCATTTGCAGCAGGCGAGCAGGATTTTTTTACGGACGATGCCACGGTCTTTGAACACATGGGATGGGAGGTTTGTCTCATACCGGGAAATCCGGAAAACATTAAATTGACCAGTCCCGAAGATCTTGATTTTGCGGAATACCTGCTGAAAAAGCGGAAAAGCAGCGTTTAACGACCGATTCAGGTCACTTATCGATTTTCTTCGGTGCTTTATAGATAGCCACTGTATTCCATTCAAACGATCCGTTAACTTGCTTCTAAAATAAAACAAATCAACAGATGAAAAAGAATCGAAATGGAAATCATGCATTGGGAGTGCTGATTTTGGTTATTGGCGCATTGCTGTTACTAAAGCAGGTCGGTGTATTTATTCCCGGCTGGATTTTTTCCTGGCCGATGATCCTGATCGCGATAGGGTTGTATTCCGGTTACAAAAACGGCTTCCAGAATACCGGGTCGGTCGTGCTATTGATCATAGGAGGCTTCTTTCTATTGAGGGACAAGGTTTTTTTACCTTTCGAACTTGGCCCCTACCTGCTGCCGCTGGCACTTATTTTTCTAGGATTGTTTATTTTATTTAAAAAAAACAAAAACCCGACGATCAATTGGAAAGACTGGGAGGGCAACTACGATAAGTGGGAAAAGAAACTTCGCACCGGGAATGATTCGGAAGGCGCCCAGGTAAATAGTTCCGACTATCTGAACGTAGAGGCCTTGTTTTGCGGCCTGACGCGCAAAGTCATGTCCAAGCAATTCAAGGGAGGGGAAATAACCACGGTTTTTGGGGGATCCGATATAGACCTGATGCATGCGGATATTCAGGATCAGGCAGTTCTCAAGGTATCGGTGGTATTTGGGGGAGTAAAGCTCATTGTGCCACCTCATTGGGACGTGCAATTGGGCGTCAGCAATCTGGCGGCGGGAGTCGACGACAAACGTCACTTTCACCAGGCCAGTCCGGATCCGCAAAAAAGGCTGGTGATTTCGGGCTCGGTGATTTTTGGCGGGATAGAGATAACTTCCTACTAGTGAATAGAATTCCCATGGTAAACCAACCAAAAATTGATCGGCTAATCGGTGAGCCCCTTGACCACCTGGCATTTTTGCTGCTGGTATTTTTGGGGATACTGCTCTGTTCTTTTTATTGGCACCAACAATGGGAATGGGCGATACAGGATGCAATTGCCAGTACATTGGCCTTTGGTGCGGGCGTTTTCCTACTTAACCTGCTTCTGTACTACTACCCCATCGGAAAATTCAAAACCTGGCCAGCTTTAATGTTTTCCCTGGTACTCAGTATCGCGCTTGTTTTTTGTTGCCGGTTACTATGGAAGAGTACCTTTTTGGGAAATCAAGAGTTTTTAGTCCTGTTTGAAGCCTCCCTTCCACTCAGGGTGATTGTTGGGCTGTTGTTATTCCATTTGGTAGGGTTGATCATCCTGTCTGGCAAAAGCTCCGTAAACGAGCTCCAATTGATGCAGCATGGAGAGTTGCGCCAAAAGCTATCTGCAGATGCGGAATTGCATTACCTGCGGCAACAGATGCAACCGCATTTCTTATTCAACAGTCTGAATTCCATCAACGCCTTGCTGGCAAGGCAACCGGAAAGGGCCCGGGAAATGGTGCAAAGACTCGCTGATTTTTACCGGGAAAACCTGAACAAAGACCCCCGGAAATGGGAAAGCTTATCCCGGGAAATGAGGGTAATCGGCCAGTACCTGGAATTGGAGAAAATCAGGTTTGGTCAGCGCCTTTCCTACGAACTTGTCATTCCGGACGATGCAGAGGGGTTAAAACTGCCGTCGCTTCTGATCCAAACCCTGGTAGAGAATGCGGTAAAGCACGGTTTGTATGGGGTAACAGGTGATATTTTGATCCGCATTGCCGCAAAGCGCGAAGGGCATCAGCTGGAGATAACGGTGCAAAACCCGACCGATAATCTCTCGGGAAAGCCCAGTGGAACCGGATTTGGTCTGAAAAATTTGGACCGAAGGTTATTCCTTATTTTTGGAAGAAAAGACTTGCTGCAAATTCGGAAAGAAGGTGGGCTTTTCAGTGCAACCATTAAAATCCCTCAAAGGACCTGAGATGATACGATGTGTGATTATTGATGACGAACCACTGGCCCGGGAGCTATTAGCGGATTACCTTTCGTCCTTTCCTGAGGTGGAGGTGGTAGGCGCGTTTCAGGATGGATTTGAAGGATTTAAAGGAATCACCGAACAAAAGCCGGATTTGGTGTTTTTGGACATTGAAATGCCAAAAATAAATGGATTTGAGTTGCTGGAGCTACTCGACGAACCCCCTTGCGTGATTTTTACCACTGCTTACGATAGCTATGCGATTCAGGCCTTCGAACGACAAGCAATCGATTATTTACTAAAGCCGTTTTCCGTAGACCGCCTGCGGAAGGCGCTGGAAAAGGCGCATAGGCAGCTGCTTGAGCCCGGAGAATTATCTTCCAGGCTTTTTGCGCTCCATGAAGAGCCTCCTATCCGGGAGTACTTGAACCGGGTCGTTGTCAAAACCGGTACCAGAATCCATATCCTACCCGTGGATGCGATTACGGTTTTTTCCGCTGAGGGAGACTACGTAAAGATTGTTTCCGAAGGAAAAGGCTACCTGAAGCTGGGCACCATGGGATATTTTGAAAAAGTGTTGAACCCGGAGGAGTTCACGCGGATTCATCGATCCCATTTGGTCAATGTTTCCATGATCAGTAAAATTGAGCCCTTTCAGAAGGAGAACTTCCTTGCTTACCTGAAAGACGGCACCCAACTACCGGTGAGCAAAAAAGGTATGAGTAAGTTGAGGAAAGTGCTTCGTATCTAGGATGCAAGGCAAGTCGAGGGACAATTGGATCGCCTTTCAAAAAAATAAGCAAAAAAGCCTTCCACTGGGGAAGGCTTTCGGTTTAATATTCGTCTTCATTAAAGAAGAAGTCATCTTTTGTCGGATAATCCGGCCAAATCTCCTCTATGTTTTCATAAGGTTCGCCGTCGTCTTCCAACTCCTGAAGGTTCTCTACTACCTCCAGGGGTGCTCCCGATCGGATAGCAAAGTCAATCAACTCATCTTTAGTGGCAGGCCACGGAGCGTCTTCCAAATAGGAGGCAAGTTCTAAAGTCCAATACATAGTCTACACAAATTTAAACGTCCCCTTGAACGGGGTGCAAAAATAGAAATTCTTTTTAAAACACAAACAATTACGAATCAATTGTTTGTGAGTTCTTTTAAAATGTGGTTTTTGACATCCACTTTTCGTTTGTAGGCAGCAATTTTTCGACGCATCATGTGATCAAAATCGCCTTCCTGAGTGCGAAAGTTGTCCGTATTTTCTTTCACCGTTTGTAATTCCCTTTGATCCCTTGCGATCAAATCTTTTAATAATCCGGACTTGATCGCTACCTGCTCTTGTGCGTCTTTTTCATCAAAATCGGGATACTTGGAATGACACAGTTTATCCAAAAAGGATTTCTCGAAAACGATTTCTGAAAAGAATACGAAAGAGCCAATGCTTTGTTGTGCGTTTCTTGGTTTTTTTGGTGGAAGTTTTTTCCACTCTGCCTGCAGGCGTTTTGCCTCCGCCAATTTGCTATTGTCTACCGGTCCTCTGGAAAGAACCTTCATTTCTTCGGCCAGCTTTTCGATTTTTTTGATCATCAATCCCGGGCTGATTCGGGGAGCATTTTGACTCATTCGCCGGTACCGACTGAATATACGGTTGTTTAACTTGCTGAACTCATCCCATATTGGCTGTCTTTTGGCCGCAGGAACCCTGCCGGAAGCCTTCCATTGTTTTTGGATTTTCTTGCTGATTTCAAAGGCAGTCTTTGCATCGGGAAGGTCGTGGGCTTCCCGGGCCTGTTCCAGCAAACTTTCGTACACCTTGATATTCTGTTCGGCCTGAAGTGCCAACCCGTCAAAATAATTTTTACGGTTGCTGTAAAAGACGTCAAGAATAGCCTGAAATTGCCCTTCGATATCATCCTGTATGTGCTTGTCCACGGGGCCGGTTTTCAGCCATTTTAACTTCAATTCTTTGAACGCTTCAGAGGCCTCTTTCCAATCCGTGCTATTTTTGATCGCGTCTGCTTCTTCGATCAGGGCTTTCTTTATCTCCAGGTTTTTTTCCCGATTGGCCTGGATGATTTCTTCCAGATAGGCCTCTTGTGCTTCGAGCTCCCGGATCAAAGCAGGGAAGTCGCCCAGACCATCAAAGTGCATCAAGGCATTTTTCAGGTGGATCAATTTCATCAGAAAGGAGCCCTTGTTTTGATTTTGCTGAATGTCCTCTTTTAATTTTTCCACCTTGGCTTTTACGGTATCAAACCGGTCTTCGAAATAGCGGATGGAGGAAGCTTCGTCTTCCTTTACCTCACCAATAACCCGGTCCTCCTGGCCCAAAAAACCTTTCAAGTAAATTTTTTCGTCTTTTATGTATCCATAGGGATGATCCGTCATGATAAGCAGGGTTGGTTGTGATTTAGGAGTGGTTTTTCCAATTTCTGCAAATTAATTAATAATGCTTCATTTATCCTAAGAAAGCGGATTTTTTACCATCTTTGTTGCTTGAATTAAACGCAAAAGAACCATGAGCAACGAAAAAATAATTTTTTCTATGGCTGGAGTGTCAAAAATCTATCCTCCACAGAAGAAAGTGCTAAAAGATATTTATCTGTCGTTTTTCTATGGGGCCAAAATAGGGGTCTTGGGTCTGAATGGCTCCGGCAAAAGCTCACTGCTTCGAATCATTGCAGGAACAGATACCGAATTTCAAGGAGAAGTGGTTTGGTCTCCCGGATTTTCCGTCGGGATGCTGGAACAGGAACCCGAACTGGATCCTGGCAAAACCGTGAAGGAAGTTGTGGAAGAGGCCGTGGCGGATACGATAGGATGGTTGAAGGAGTTTGAAGCAATCAATGAGAAATTCATGGACCCTGCGGTAATGGAGGATCCCGATGCCATGGACAAGCTCATTCATCAACAAGGCGAAGTCCAGGAAAAACTAGATGCCGCCAATGCCTGGGAGCTTGAAACCATGTTGGAAAAAGCGATGGATGCGCTCCGATTGCCTCCGGCTGATGCGCTGGTGGAAAACCTATCGGGGAGAAAAGCGGCGTGTCGCACTCTGCCGTCTGCTGCTGCAGGAGCCCGACGTATTGCTTTTGGATGAACCCACCAATCACCTGGATGCGGAGTCCGTTTTGTGGCTGGAGCAGCACCTGAAACAGTACAAAGGGACCGTGATTGCCGTGACTCATGACCGGTATTTTCTAGACAACGTGGCCGGTTGGATACTGGAGTTGGACAGGGGTGAGGGGATTCCCTGGAAAGGAAATTATTCGAGTTGGCTGGAGCAGAAGCAGGAGCGGCTTAAAAAGGAAGAAAAAACAGCGTCCAAACGGCAAAAAACCCTGGAGCGGGAACTTGAATGGATCCGGATGACACCCAAGGCACGGCAATCCAAAGGGAAAGCCCGTTTGAGTGCCTACGAAAAATTGGTCGGTGAAGAGGGAAGAGAAAAAGAATCCAAATTGGAATTGTATATCCCACCGGGCCCACGACTGGGAAGCAAAGTGATCGAAGTCAAAGGCGTTTCCAAGGCATTTGGCGATAAGCTTTTGTTTGACGATCTGACTTTTTCGCTGCCTCAAGGTGGTATTGTCGGAGTAATCGGGCCGAATGGCGCCGGTAAATCCACCCTGTTTAACCTGATCACGGGTAAAGAGAAACCTGATTCCGGTCATTTTGAGATTGGTGATACGGTGGAGATCGCCTATGTGGATCAGGAACACGACGATCTGGACCCCAAAAAGTCTGTGTACGAAACCATTACCGATGGGAACGAATTCATACAATTGGGATCAAAAGAAATCAATGGAAGGGCCTACGTCAGTCGCTTTAATTTTGGTGGAGCCGATCAGGAAAAGAAAGTAGGTGTTCTTTCCGGAGGCGAAAGAAACCGGGTACACCTGGCCATGACCCTTAAAAAAGGCGGCAATCTCCTGCTCCTAGATGAACCTACCAATGATCTGGACGTGAACACCCTGCGGGCGCTGGAGGAAGCCCTGGAAAACTTCGGCGGATGCGCGGTGATTATTTCCCACGACCGATGGTTTCTGGACCGAATCTGTACGCATATTCTGGCTTTCGAAGGCGATAGCTCCGTATATTGGTTTGAGGGCAACTTCTCGGATTACGAAGAAAACAAGAAGAAGCGATTGGGAGACACCATGCCCAAACGTATCAAATACAAAAAGTTAAAATAAGCAGCAATCGTGGCCCGGGAAAAACCCTCCGAAAAATCCGAATCGATTTTGTGAGGGGCCCCGAGTGAACGGGTTGCTTTCAATCTGCCAGGTTTTTCGAAAAGTGCTGGCAAAAAAGCGGCAATGCTCCTTCCGGCATACCGCTTTTTTTTTGGTTTGCCGTACAGGTTGTTTTGCTTTTTTGTTTCTTTGTGTCTGGTTTGTACCTTTTCGGGAAAGTTATGATGAGACAATTGTTATTGCGTCCGGGCGCTGGAGAATTGAATTACGAGATCAGGGGCATTGTAAAAAAAGCCCGGATGATCGAGGAGTTGGGCTACCCCATTACCTGGGAAAACATAGGAGATCCCATACAGAAAAACAATACCATCCCCACGTGGATGAAAGAAATCGTAAGTGGTTTGGTGCAAGCGGATGAAACGTATGGGTATGCCGACAGCAAAGGGATGATGGCTACCCGCAAATTTTTAGCGAATCTTACCAACCAAAAAGGCGGTGTACAAATTGGCCCCGAAGATATTTTGTTTTTCAATGGCCTGGGTGACGGCATTGCCAAACTGTATCAGTTTTTGATTCCCACGGCGCGGATCATTGGTCCCTCTCCTGCGTATTCTACCCATAGCTCTGCGGAAGCAGCTCATGCAAATACCCGACCCCTGACCTACAATCTGGATCCGGATAATAGCTGGTATCCGGATATGGACGATCTGTATAATAAGGTAAAGTACAACGATTCGATTGTAGGTATCCTGATCATCAATCCGGATAATCCCACCGGAATGGTGTATCCGCGGGAAGTATTGGATCGGTTTGTGGAGATTGCCAGGGAATTTAATCTGTTGCTGATCGCCGATGAAATCTACCAAAATATCACCTACAACGGGTACGAAGCTATCAGCCTGGCCGAAATACTGGGAGACGACTTGCCAGGCATTTCGCTCAAAGGAATTTCCAAGGAATTTCCCTGGCCCGGATCCCGATGCGGCTGGATGGAGTTTTACAACCAGCATACCTCGGCGGAATTTACCAAATTGTGTACGACCCTGGAAAACGCAAAAATGATCGAGGTCTGCTCTACCACCCTCCCTCAACTCGCCATTCCGAAGATCATGAGCCACCCGGCCTATCGTGAATACCGGAAGACAGCCAATGAAGCCATCGGTATCCGTAGCCGCATCATGGAAGAGGTGCTTGGTCAGGTACGGGGAATTAAATTCAATAAAACCAAGGGCGCTTTTTACAACACCATCATCTTTGAAGAAGGGGTTTTGGACGAAAATCAATTTTTACCGATTCCGGATGCCCGCGTGCAAAAGCATCTGGACCAATGGCTTCAGGAAAAAGAAATGCCGCACGACAAACGCTTTGTCTATCACCTACTGGCAGCCGAGCGGATCTGTGTGGTGCCCGTCAGTTCCTTTTGTTCAGAACTTCGAGGGTTTCGGGTCACCCTGCTGGAAGAAAACGAGGATGTCTTTCGGAATACCTTCGAGCGGCTATCACGGAGCATACATACCTACCTGAATTCCTCAAAGGACGTATTGGTGGATTCCTGATAAACGTCTCGTGTTCCCGTATTTTTAGGGATGGATCGGCAGGGGCTTCGTTTTCCTCTTCGGTGTCCTGCAGATTGGGTGAATTTCCGTTGAGATCAGGCTGACCGGCCAAAATCCAGGCAGTGTACCAAAAGTCGGCAATCAGTTTGATCGTTTTCCGCATTTGTCGTTCCACCTGTCCCCCCAACATTTGGTGGTAGGCCTGGCTGTAGGCCCGTGAGTACACCCGGGTAGTGATGCCGCCGCGTTCCTCGTAGCTGTACTTTTTATCTTCGGCAAACCGCTTACTCAATACAGCCTCAAACTCCAGAACCGAATCAACGGCAGCGTGTGATTGTCCAACAGCTTTCCAGATAGCTTGCTGCGGATGCTTGATGTACTCGGCTTTTCCGACAAAGAAGTTGTAGGATTCTGCGAAAAGTTCAGGAAGACGGGATTCCCAGAATCCGTGGATCCCGTACTGGCCGGTAAGCTGCCCGTTGTAATTTTTGGTGGTATGCAGGGGAACATGGATGTCTCCCAGGTAATGCCCCAGATCCGCAGCCAGTCGGAGAATGTTTTCGGCTTCTTTTTGTTCGAATGCCCGGACCAGCTGTAAAAACGTGCGGTAGGTACTCCATGGGGCGATACCTGATAGTCTCAGGCTATCCTCCCCGATAAGGGCCACGGCATCCGTCCAGTACCGGGGCAATAGGTACAGCGCGCTGTCGCCGTAGACGTCCAGATCGATAAAGTGCTTCTCGGCCTCGCCCTTTACGGCGTACCTTCGCCGGTCAGGGTTGACGGCCTTTTCCCGGAGAAAGGAGGCCTGGAGCTTAAAAAAAACCAGTAGTTCCGGAGGCAGCGAGAAGATGGCTTGCTGATTGATGAGCTTGTGGGCATAAAAGCCCCATGCCGTAAGCCTGGTGGAAGAGAGTAGCAAAACGATTATCAGAAATACCAGTCGCATGATCGATACAAATACCCACAGCCTAAAGTACTTAAAATCCGGGAAATATGCAGCGGTTCCCCTTCCTATATTCGGTAAAATGTTTTGTAATTATAAATTAAACGGTTAAATTTGCGATCCATAAAGAAACAGGAAACTAGTTAATCGTATAACAAGCATATGGCAAATCACAAATCGGCTTTAAAGAGAATTCGTGCGAATGAAGCCAAAAGATTGAGAAACAGGTATCAGGCCAAAACTACCAGGACCTTCATCAAGAGATTGAGGAATACCGAGGACAAATCCGAGGCGCAGGAATTATTGAAGCAGGTAACATCCATGCTTGATAGACTGGCCAAGAAAAACGTCATTCACAAAAACAATGCCTCGAATAAAAAATCAAAATTGACCAAATTGGTGAATTCGCTCTAAGAGGCAGGTACTTGTACAGATACTAAAAAACCCTCCTGTAAGAACAGTGAAGGGTTTTTTTATGTCAATTATTTTTTTAATTTTATCCGATTGACCGCTGCTTTCTGAAAAGTTGGGTGTAGATGCGAGGGGGATGGCAGTGTCCCATTTATTTCTTTCGCATGGAAAATTACCAGTCGATACGTATTTCCGCACTTGCGGAAGAGGACCGTCCCCGGGAGAAATTGCTTCTGCGCGGAAAGGCCAACCTTTCCGATGCGGAATTAATCGCCATTTTAATTGGTTCCGGAACCCAACACCTAAGTGCCGTGGACCTTTCCCGGCACATTCTCAAGAGTGTAGACCATGATCTTGCCCAATTGGCCAAATTGTCCGTCAATGATTTGAAAAAATTCAAGGGAATCGGAGAGGCCAAAGCCATCAGTATCGTCAGTGCCCTTGAGTTGGGGAGGCGCAGAAAAGAGGCAGATCCCCAAAAGAAAGTCAAAATTTCCTCGTCTGCGGATGTTTATCGCCTGATGCGTCAGGAACTGCAAGACGAATCCGTAGAATATTTTTACGTGTTGTTTCTCAATCGCAGCAACCTGGTGATCAAAAAGCAGTTGATCAGTCAGGGGGGGACTTCGGCAACCATTGCCGATCCCAAGTTGATTTTTAAATTTGGGATCGAATCCCTGGCCAATGCACTGATTTTGGTCCACAATCATCCCTCAGGCAACCTCAAGCCGTCCACCGCAGACATTAACCTTACCAAGAAGCTTTGTCTGGTTGGTAAAAATCTGGAGCTTCCGGTATTGGATCATGTTATTTTCACGGATGTTGGCTATTTTAGCTTCGCAGATGAAGGCATGATATAAACCGGTATGAATACAAAAAATCTATTTTGGGCATTTGTGGCCCTCGTAATCGCTGCATCTCTGTTGTATACCTTTACGGGTACCGAGGACCCGGAGTACTACCGAAGTACCATAGAGGCGGAACGGGAGCGGCAATGGAAATTTCTTAAATACAACATTGATTCCCCGTTAAAGGAGGAGCAAAAAGAAGACTTAGACTCCCTGGATTTTTACCCCATTGATCCGGACTATAAGATTCGGGCAAGGTTGGAACCGGTCGCAGACCGGAGGATATTGGAGATACCCATGACTGACGGAAGCGTGGAGCGGTACATTCGGCATTCCTTTGCCAATTTTGAGCTACAGGGACAGCAAGTAAAATTACTTTTGTTGCAAGCGGAAGACGAGACGGATCTCAGAAATTTTTTTCTGGCTTTTGCCGATAAAACCTCGGGAGAAGAAACCTACGGTGGCGGGCGTTACATCAATGTCCGGCAAGATGGGCAATCTTCCCTCACCATCGACTTTAACCTGGCTTACAACCCCTATTGCGCCTATAATCCCGATTACGCCTGTCCCATTCCCCCGCGGGAGAATATCCTGGAAATCCCGATCCGGGCAGGGGAGAAAAATTACGATAAATAACCTTTCAGTAGAGGCCATTTATCGTAAATTTGTACCTTAGTCAAAACTGGAACAATGAAAATTTCGATCAATAGACTCAAAGATTACCTCCCTTTTGACCAAAGTCCTGAGGAGATTGCCGATTTGCTCACAGCCTCCGGGCTGGAGGTGGAGGGGATATCCACCTATGAGTCCATAAAAGGAGGACTGAAAGGGGTAGTTATCGGGGAAGTGATCCATTGCGAGCCGCATCCAAATGCGGATAAGCTAAGCCTTACCCGCGTTGATATTGGAGAACGGGTTTTGCCTATCGTTTGCGGGGCACCCAATGTGTCCAAAGGGCAGAAGGTTCCCGTGGCTACCGTGGGTACGACCTTGTATCCGTCTGAGGGGGAACCTTTTGCAATTAAAAAAGCAAAAATTCGAGGAGAAGTGTCGGAGGGGATGATTTGTGCCGAGGACGAATTGGGGCTGGGCAGCAGCCACGATGGTATCCTGGTTTTGGACACAGAACTGCCAAACGGAAGTCCACTGGGTTCGCTTATCGAAAACAGCCAAACGGCAGTGCTCGAAATCGGTCTGACACCCAATCGAGCGGATGCAGCCTCTCATTTGGGTGTCGCCCGTGATCTGAAAGCCCTGCTGCGGAAGGAGCTCAGCTTGCCCGATGTTTCCAACTTCACAGTGGACAGGGAAGGCCCTGCCTACACCCTTTCCGTAGCTGACGCCGCGGACTGTCCCCGGTATGCGGGACTGACCATTAGCGGGGTGAAGGTAGCACCCTCTCCCCAGTGGCTTCAAAATTACCTGAAAGCGCTAGATCTGGATCCAATCAACGTGATCGTAGATATTACCAATTTCATCCTGCATGACTTGGGTCAACCCCTGCACGCCTTCGATGCAGATAAAATCACGGGTGAGGAAATACAGGTCAAACGGCTACCGAAAGGTACGAAATTCACGACGCTGGAAGGAAAGGAACGGATCCTGACAGGAGAGGAGCTGATGATCTGTGACAACAAGGGTGGGCTTTGCATGGCAGGCATTCTCGGGGGACAGAACTCGGGGGTTACAGAGGGCACGCAGACGATTTTTTTGGAAAGTGCCTGCTTTGGAGCGGACGTGATTCGAAAGGGGGCGCAACACCATGGAATCAAAACCGATGCTTCCTTCCGGTTTGAGCGGGGAACCGACCCCAATATGCCGGTATTTGCATTGAAACGCGCAGCAATGCTGATCCGCGAACTCGCGGGTGGTGAAATCAGTTCGGAGATAATCGATCACTATCCGGTACCCATGGATTACTGGCAGGTGCCAGTATCTTACCGGCATGTAGATCGGCTGATTGGCGAGGTGATTGATCGTAAAGAAATAAAAACCATTTTGGAATTCCTTGATATCCGGGTGGAGGAAGAAACAAGCGAGGGCTTTTTGGCCTTTGTCCCTCCCTATCGGGTAGACGTCACCAGAGAAGCGGATGTGATCGAAGAGATTTTACGGATACATGGATTCGATGCGATTCCTCTGAAGGACAATTACCAGTCGGAATACCTGGCAGAGCATCCGGAAAAGGATGGAAACAAGCTTCAATACCGGATTTCCGAGACCCTAGCAGGTATGGGATACAGTGAAATCATCACCAATTCCCTCAGCAGTGCCGAGTATTCCTCGGGAGCAGACTTCCTGGATGCGGAAAAGGATGTGGTAATTTTGAACAAATTGAGTGAGGAACTGGGCGTTCTTCGGCAGACCCTGCTGTATACGGGGCTGGAAGTTTTGGCGCACAATATTAACCGGCGTCAAAAAGACTTGAAGGTATTTGAGTTTGGATCCGTTTATTCCAAAACCGAAACGGGTTACGCAGAAGGGAAACGCCTTTCGTTGTTTCTGACAGGGAATTCCAGCCGGGAAAACTGGATCCATGCATCGGAGCCCGTCGGCTTTCCCGAGTTATATGCCGTCGTGGAGGCTCTGCTGGCCAAATTAAATGTACCGCTTCCCGACGTACAGATGATGGAGCCTGCGCCGTTCACCTACGGACTCAGGTTAGAGGTAAACCAGCAGGAGATCGGACAAATTGGCTTGTTGGAGACGCGCGTGACCCGACGTGCAGGGGTGAAGCAGGAAGTGTTTTTTGCGGAACTGGATTGGGACCGCTTGGTGAAATTGGCTAGAAAGCAGGAAAAATACCGGGAGATTTCCAAATTTCCTGAGGTACGCCGGGATCTCTCGTTGGTGATCGACCAGCAGGTAAGTTTCGAAGAATTACGTCAATTGGCGATCAAAGCCGGGGGAAAGCTGCTCAAACGAATCAACGTTTTCGACGTGTATACGGGCGATAAGGTAGGGGCCAACCAAAAAGCCTATGCCTTGAGTTTCTACCTTCAGGATGACCAACAAACCCTGACGGATAAATTGATTGACAAGACCATGAACAAATTAATGACGGCATTTGAAAAAAATGTGGGTGCATTGATCAGAAAATAACATGAAGGATTACGGGGCGCTTCAAAAGTTGGAAAGGCTTGCAGAACGGGTCGAAGAGAAGGTCAGGCTGCTTGAAGAGGAAAATACTGCCCTCAAAAACCAACTTTTAGTTTATCAAAAGCAACTTTCGGATCAAGGAGCGGCACTGGAAGATTTTAAAAATCAAATTAAAATTAGTAAAATTGTAAGAAACATACCGGTAGAAAATAAAGCGTCTGCTGAATTGAAGGGGAGAATTGATGACTATATAAAGGAAATCGACAAGATTATCACGTACCTGTCTGATTAATATGGATACACTTTCGATCAGAATAAAAATTGGAGACCGAGAATATCCGATGAAAGTTAAGGCCGAGGAAGAGGCCAGAATCAGACGGGTGGGGAAATTGATCAACGATAAAATAAAAAAGTACAGGGAGGAGTTTGGACTAGAAGACCGACAAGACCTGCTAGCCATGGTGGCGTTTGATTGCATGGTGGAATCCATCGAGCTGAACGAAACACATGGTCAGGAAGAGGAGCAGGTACGAAGTGTGGTCGAACAAGTCAACCAACGCCTGGAGGCTTTGCTTTAATATAGGGTGCATCAAGTCCCGACACAGCAACATTGAATTTTTTTCCGGTAGATATAAACTCAAATACATCTATGGGAATCTCACTATACATCATTTTATCAGGAGCCATCGGCATTCTGTTAGGGGCCTTGCTAGCCGGGTTTTTTATTAAGAACAACAGTAAAAAACTTGAAGCCGAAGCCAGGGAAAAAGCCAAAAGTATCATCCGCGAGGCTGAAATCAATGCTGAGGGATTGAAAAAAGACAAGATCCTGGAAGCAAAGGAGAAGTACCTTCGCCTGAAATCTGATTTTGAAGACGAGGTAGGCAAAAAGAAAAACATTCTCATTACCAATGAAAACAAACTCAAGCAACGGGAGCAAATTCTTTCCAAGGAAATGGAACAGCTCAAGCGTAAAGAGGCCGAGCTGGACAGCAGGAAGGAAAATCTGAATGCGCAATTGCATGCAGTACAAGTAAGAAAAGACGAGTTGGACAAGGTGACCCAGCAGCGGATCACCGATCTCGAAAAAGTAGCCCTTCTTACCCGTGAAGAAGCCCGCGAGCAACTGATCGAAATGCTCAAAGACGAGGCGGCGACCAAAGCTTCCTCTCATATTAAGGATATTTTGGATCAGGCCAAGCTCAGTGCCACCAAGCAAGCTAAAAAGATCGTGTTGGATACCATACAGCGCACGGCTACGGAACATGCGATCGAAAACTGTGTCTCTGTGTTCAATATAGAGAGCGACGACGTGAAGGGTAAAATCATCGGTAGAGAAGGTAGGAATATCCGCGCCCTCGAGGCGGCCACCGGAGTGGAAATCGTCGTAGACGATACCCCGGAAGCAATCATCATCTCCGGTTTTGACCCGGTAAGAAGGGAGGTAGCCCGCTTGTCCCTTCACCGTTTGGTGCAGGACGGCAGGATACACCCGGCCCGGATTGAGGAAGTGGTGGCCAAAACCGAGAAAAATATTGACGAAGAAATCATCGAAATCGGAGAACGAACCTGTATCGATTTGGGCATTCATGGACTGCATCCGGAATTGATCAAAATGGTGGGCCGGATGCGTTTTCGGTCTTCCTACGGACAAAACCTGCTGCAGCATTCGCGAGAGGTGGCCAAATTGTGTGCAACCATGGCCGCGGAAATGGGATTCAATGCCAAGCTTGCCAAACGAGCAGGATTGCTCCACGATATCGGAAAAGTGTATCCCGAAGAGGCGGAACTCCCACACGCCATTTTGGGTATGGAACTCGCCAAAAAGCACAAAGAACACCCGGAAGTGGTCAATGCAATAGGAGCGCACCACGACGAAATAGAAATGACCTCCATGCTTTCTCCCATTGTCCAGGCCTGCGACGCCATATCTGGCTCCAGACCGGGTGCGAGAAGAGAAATCATGGACAGTTATATCAAACGCCTCAAAGATTTGGAAGATTTGGCCCTCAGCTTTGATGGAGTCAACAAGTGCTTTGCCATGCAGGCGGGTAGGGAATTGCGCGTGCTGGTAGATGCAGACAATGTAGACGATACCACGGCAGGTCAATTGTCCTTCGAAATTTCCCAGAAAATCGAAAAGGAAATGCAATATCCCGGACAGATAAAAATTACCGTCATCCGGGAAATGCGATCGGTAAACTATGCAAAATAAGGGGTAGTAACTACCCGATACCTACAACGATGAAGGGTGGCGTTCCGGAAGGAATGGCCGCCCTTTTTTTATTTCCATGGAAAAAAGAGGAGAATAATTTTTATTTAAAAATTATTTATTTAGTTTTAAGTGGGTCTGTAGTACGTTACCCCACCAATCGTTAATTCTTGTGTATGCTTTTCAAAAACCTTTGCCACCTGCTCCCGATAGGGTTGATAACCGCCTTGCAGCTGTCCTGTTCCGAGAGCAGTCAGGAAAACAGGTCAAAGCATGATTTTGAACCACGGTTTGTGATCACAGACAGCTTGGTGATTGATTACCTCGGTAGGCTCAGTATCCTGGATAGTCGATCGGACCGGTCCGAATATTTGATGTTTGATTTTCAACGGAAGGAAATGGTCCGGGTGGATCGGACCGGACAAATTTTGCTCGCAAAGGACCTTACCGGAGATACCCGGGATGGCTATGGCTCGTATTTTATTTCTGCGCATTACCATGAACCAGGGGAAGTGCTCATCCTGACAAATAATGAATTATTCAGGTACGATTTGAACCTGCAATTGATTCAATCCCGGGAACTTCCATTTACTTTTTTTACCAATAAAGTATACGGAGGCCATGTGAATGATCTTTCCGAGGGCATCCTTTTTACCAATAGTTTTCCAGAACACCCTTCCGGGGAGATGTTGGACCGAGAGGATTTTCTTACTCAGTTTCCTTTCCTGACCGTTTACGACCTGGGGCAGGATACGACCCTTTCCCGTCAATACATTCCCGCTTCCTCACAGATGCTGAAAAATCCTGGCCAATACCGGGAGGTTGCGCCTTATTCCATCAGAAACGACAGGACCCTGTACCTGTTGTTTTCGTATTCGCCTGAAATTTACCAGTACTCCTTTCCCGAATTGGAATTGCAAGACACGATACCCTTACACCCAGGAGACGCCTACGTGCAGATTGATCCTGCTTCTCCCAAAGCCGAACCTTTTGACCGGTTTTTCAAGGAACTTGCGGCGTCTAATTTCGTAAACCTGTATCAATCCAACGGATACCTGATGACCGCCTACCAGGGAGCAGCGCCCCAGGAAAAGGTGGATGCATTGCCCAGGAATGTTGTGGGAGGAGAGGCATTTTCTGCTCTCCAGAAGGAATACAAAATCCCCTACTACCAACTCATCAAGGAAGGGCGGAAGGTGTGGGAGGCGCCTCTGGATATCGATTTCCGCTACAAGGGAGGGAGGTTGTTTGCAAATCGAAACCTGCACCTGCCGCGGGTGGAAACGGAATCGGACCAGGTGGTTTTTTATTTTTATGAGATCCAATGAAAATATCCAACCATGAACAAGGGCATCTTTACCAACTTAAATCATAACCCATGACTCCTTTTCGACTGGTTATCGTTTTTTTTGTGCTGGCGATCATTGGGTTTTCTCTGGTCTCGGAATTATCCGTGGATCTCAATCCCAGAGAGAAGGAGCCGGTACTGAATATTAGCTTCTCTGTACGGAATGCCTCTCCGGAGCTGGTCGAAAAACTGGCAACTTCACCACTGGAAGGTGTGCTCTCTCAGTTGTCTGAATTGAAAAAAACGACCTCTGTATCCAACTACAACCAGGGGTCCATTCAGTTGCGTTTTGATAAACGCACCGATATGGAATACAAAAAGTTTGAGGTGTCGGCTTTGATACGCCAGGTGTTTCCTTCCCTGGATAGCAAGGTAAGCTATCCCACGATCACCCAGTCATCGCAGCGGGATATTCGGGAAAAGCGACCCATCCTGACCTACAGCATCAATGGCCCTTTCGCCTCTTTCGAGATCAAGAAGATAACCGAGGATATCCTGGTGTCGTCTCTGAATCAAATTGAAGAAATAGAGGAGATGGAAGTGCGTGGTGCCAACGATCTGTATTTGTACATCACCTACGATATTCAGAAGCTTCAGAGTCTGAAACTTTCCAGAACCGCATTGGAGAGTAAACTACGCAGTTCCTTCGGTAGAAATTATCCCGGGCTGGCCATGAATGCATCCGGAGAATCCTTGTTTTTACAGGTAGACCGCTCCTTGAAATCCCTGTCTGCCCTGGAGAACCTGCTAATTGGCAGGCTGGAGGGAAAGGAGCTGTATTTAAAAGACCTTGCTAGCCTGACGCTGGAGGAAGCGGCTCCGCAACGTTTTTACCGCATCAATGGAAACAATTCAGTAAGCCTGACCATTAACAGCCGGGACGGTGTAAACAAGGTATTGCTGGCAGAAGAAATCAAGCAAACCATGGCCCGCTCCCAGAGGCAATTGCCCGAAGGCTTTGACGTTCGGCTGGAGTTTGACGATACTTCCTACCTGGAGAAGGAACTCCAGAAAATCTACAAGCGCTCGGGCTTGTCCATTCTGATCCTGATTCTATTTATATTCTTTATCAATCGCAACCTCAAGTACCTGATTACGCTGTTCTTGGGCCTACTGGTCAACGTTAGCCTTACGGTGATCATTCTATACCTGCTGAAGGTAGATATCCACCTGTACTCCCTTGCCGGATTGACCATTTCTTTTGGATTGATCGTGGATAACGCCATCATCATGATCGACCATTTACATAAGCACAAAAACCGAAAGGTATTCCTGGCTTTGCTGGCGGCCTCCCTGACCACCATTGCAGCTTTACTGATGGTCTTTTTGCTTCCGGAGGAGGATCGTAAGAATCTGGCTGATTTTTCTACGGTGGTATCGGTCATGTTGGGCGTTTCCCTGCTGATCGCCCTGCTGTTTACCCCGGCGGTGTATGCACTTCTGTTTGGCAACGAGGGCAGGTCCGGTCGCGTTATGAGCTATCGACAATTGCGAAGAAGAGCCAGAGCGATGAAGGTTTATGAAAGAACGGTTGTATATTTTGCCGGGTACCGAAAAGCCTTTGTCTGGGGATTGGTCCTGTTGTTTGGCTTACCGGTCTTCTACCTTCCGGCGAAATGGGAGGGTCAGGAATGGTACAACAGCACCGTAGGCAGCACCTACTATCAGGAAACCATCCGACCCTATGTAGACAAGGCACTGGGGGATCCATGCGGATGTTTGTGCGAGGAGTATTCGAAAAGTCTTCGTATCGGGAAGCCGAACGTACCCGCCTTATCGTGAATGCCACGCTACCCTTCGGGAATACCCTGGAGCAAATGGACTTTATCATTCGGGAATTTGAGGCCTACCTAAAAGGCGTGGAAGGCATTGATAAATTCGTGACCACCGTCAATTCGGGACAAAATGCACGGATCGAAATTACGTTTAAAGAGGTCTACGAAACATCAGCTCTGCCTTACCAACTCAAAGGGAAACTCGCGATGAAATCTACGGACTGGAGTGGGGTGCGATGGAATATTTACGGGGTAGGTCAGGGATTTTATACCGGGCCGGGAGGCGAAGGCATTCCCTCTTTCCGTGCCGAACTGAGAGGCTATAACTATAGCGAACTGGAAAAACAGGCAGAAATTTTGGCCGAAAAGCTTCTGTCGCACCGCCGGATACAGGAAGTGAATACAAACGAACGGCTCACTTGGGGAGAGCAGAAAACCGAAGAGTACGTACTTGAATTTGATCAGCAACGGCTGGCACTGACCGGTACCAATCAATACGAAGTGGTAAATGCCCTCCAAAATAGGTCGCTGCACGAGCAGCCTTCGCTGTTTCTGGAAGTAGCAAATGACCAATACGGAGTGGTGGTACGAGAGAAAGCTTCCGCAGGGTTTTCGCGTTTTGATCTGGAAAATAGCAGCCTTATTTCCTCCGAAAACCGTATTGTAAAAGTGGGAGGGGTTGGTTCCCTGCGAAAAGAATTTACCACCAATGCCTTACACAAGGAAGACCGGCAATACATACGGTTGGTGTCCTTCGAATACATGGGCTCGGCCAAATTTGGTGGGGAATTTCTTGACGAAGTCCTGGAAGAAATGAAAGCCAATATGCCGATCGGGTATTCTGCCAGCCGACAGACCTACTCCTGGAACTACGATCAGGCGAAGCGACAGTACGGCCTGTTGTTGGTATTGGTCGTTGGTATCTTCTTTATTTGCTCCATCTTGTTTGAAAACTTCAAACAGCCCCTTTTTATTATATTCATCATCCCCATTTCCTTCATAGGCTTGTTCCTGATTTTTTCAGTTTTTGATTTCTACTTTGATCAGGGAGGCTACGCAGCTTTTGTGATGTTGGGGGGATTGGCGGTCAATGCAGCTATTTTTATTGTCAATGATTTGAATAACAGGACGGCGGGAAGCTATAACAAAAACGTTTTAAAGGCGGTAGCCGGGAAAGCAACCCCTATTTTATTGACCGTATTGTCTACTTGTTTTGGCTTGATCCCTTTTGTTATGGAGGGGCAAAATGAAATTTTTTGGTTTTCTTTGGCCATAGGGACCATTGGAGGCCTGCTTTTTAGCATGGTAGGTGTTTTCCTCGCTTTACCTGTTTTCTTGTGGAAAAAGCAGCCCGGCAAAAATATACCACAACTAACGAATACCTGATTTTTATGAACAAATCCATATACGTTCTTTTTTTGGTATTCATTTGCTATGCTTGCAACCGGTCTGAAGAACAGATGGAATCCGGTCCAAGGACAAAATTGACGCTGGACCTGGTGGACAGCATCCTGGTGGAGGAGCTTAGCCCCCTGGTCATCGATGATTACCTGGAAAGTACAGGTCATTTTTTGATGCGGGGGACCAGGAGTAGAAAGCCTTATCTGGTAAACGATAATGGCCTTGTTTTAAAGGAATATGACATCCTGAATGACGGCCCCGATGGGATAGGTCCCAATGGGGCATTTGGATATGGATTTTTGGATCAGGACCGATGGGTGGCTCAGGGAATGTTCAATGGCTACCATATTTTTGACTGCGAAGGTAGGAAGGTGAACTATCTGGAACCCATTCAATTGGGGATTTTTGCCATGTCCATTTATAGTTATCGTACTTTTTTCCGAAGTTTTACTAAATCCGGGAAAGGGGTTATTATTGGACAAGAGCAAAATTTATTTGATCCCAAATCCATCGAAAAGGAGAAAATTCAAACGCCGGAATACTATGAAAAGGTCAAAACAGTCTTTGCCTATGCCCTAGAAAATGGGCAACTGGACCTTTTGGAGACCTACCCGGAGGATTGGACTCCCCGCAAAATGGGAGAATTTGTCGGGCAAAGCCAACCCATTGTGGCTTATCACCGTAGGCTGCATGAAATGGCCATTTTACCGACATTGGGCAACCAACTTTTTATATACGATTTTTCCAAAGCAGATCCAGAATTGAAAACGGTGGTGGAATTGTCCCATCGCTTTCGGCCGGACGGGCTTCCGGGGCCCGGCCATAACGTGGAAGGGTACTCAGATTACCCCAACTTCACCGATATCAGGTATGTTGGTGAAAGGATACTGGTTGAGTTCAAGACAAAAATACCTATCGATATCCTAACTCAGCTGAGGGCCAAATCCGAACAGTACCATACCTTGCCTGAATTTAAGGAGGCCCTGGAAACTTTTGTCAAACCCTATTACATGGTCGTGGAAAATGGGAGCCAAATTGGGGTTGTGGATGGATTACCCGTGCATGGAGCATTGGATTTCGCAGATGAAGACGGGTACATTTATGTAAATGATAATCTCGAACCGGAGGTGGAAAGGAATTACACTATTTTTTATAAATTGAATTTCAGTGATTTAGATTAAATCAGAGGCTGGATCTATTTTTATTTCAATAATATTTCATTTTTGGGTATTATTTTTACCCTAAAAAAAAATTTTATTCCGTTAAATCAGGTATTTGGAGTGAGAAAATCATCCTGTTTCCTATTTTTTGCCCCAGGTATTCACTACTTTTTAATTTCGGAATACATAATATCTAAGCACTAATGTTACTTAATAGTTAATTTTTAGATATATTCATTATTATATTTGCAATACACTATCCTCTCTGTTACATTTGCATCATACTTACGTAAGTAACTCGATTACCCGCCCAAAATAATTAGCCTCAAACAAAAATTTGTCGGGAAGAACCCGCGAAGAGGTTTTACATGTTTCTAAACCTTTAAGATTTAATACCATGAGATTAATTATTGCAACACTACTCGCTTTTATTATTAGTTCCACGGTTTTTGCTACCGCACCCATGGAGAATCCACCGATCGTGACCCTTGAAAAAATCGGAGAGAAACGGTTTCAACTGAAATATCTGGAAATTCCTGAGGGCAAAGTAACGGTCGCGTTCAAAGACGAAACCAATCGCATCATCTACCGGGACGTCATTGAATCTGACAAGGTGTTTTTTAAAAATTACGATTTAAAACGATTGGATCTGGGCACCTATCAGGTGCAAGTATTCAGCGACGAATCCGGTAAGCTTTCCGATTTTGATGTCTTTTTGGGGCCAGAAAGTGTTGAAAAAAGCTATTTCGCCAAAGTCACTAAATTGGACGACCAGTCGTTGGCCGTGGTCGTGAAAAACCTCGACGAAACAAAAATGAATCTCGAAATCTTCGACAAGGGAAATCTCGTGTACGAAGCTCCGATCACCGGAGAGGCTTTTGGTAAAAAGTTTTCTTTTAAAAACGTTGCTTCGCTAAACGACATCACCATCAAGGTCTCCGACAGGAATGGATTTGGTAATTACCTGTCCGCTCGTTAAAAGAAATTGAACCGACCACTAACAATTTGAAAAAGGCCGTCCCTGTGACGGTCTTTTTTTTATACCGCTGTGTTTGCCTACAGGGTTTTGAAATTTATTTATTGCGCTGCTTGTTATGCATGTATGCATGAAATACGGATAAAAAACATGGTTTGTCCCCGCTGTGTCATGGCTGTAACGGAAGTCTTAGGGAAAATGGGTCTTGCATTCGAGAAAGTGGAATTAGGTTTGGTGCAATTTTCCGATCCGCCGGATAGCCGCGCGGCGGAAGCATTCGAGAAAGAACTCCATGCGCTGGGTTTTTCGTTAGCAAAATCCAGAGAAATGGTTTGGGTAGAAACCTGTAAGCTTACCCTGATTCGATTGCTAGGTGAAGGAGCAGAGGCTCAGCAATTTCCGGTTTCACAAATACTCTCTGAAAAAACCGGCGTCTCCTATTCCCGGCTGAGCCAGGTGTTCAGCCGGCTTCAGGGAATGACCATCGAGCAGTATTTTATCGAATTGAAAATCGAAAAAGCGAAGGAGCTTCTTAGCGATGCTTCTCACAACATTTCTGAGACTGCATGGAAACTGGGTTACAGCAGTATGCAGCATTTTTCAGCACAGTTTAAGAAGCATACCGAAATGACGCCCAGCCAGTTTCGAAAACTTAGCCGAAAGCCCCGAAGATATTTGGATCAGATAGGTAAAAAATAATCTGGATAGGCCACGCTGCTAAAACAAGCGAATGCCCAGCGAAAGGATCAATTGGTTTTGCCGTTGATCGGTGGGCAGGCCGGCAATGGAATCAACGTGGTTTGCCAGTGCACCTTCGTACTTAAAATCAAGAATCATGTTGGCTATATCCAGCCCGATCCCGGCCTGATACCCGAGCGTGGTGGTATTGGGATCCGAATCGATTGAAAGAGCAGGATTCTGTGCGGTTAATTCGTTGTCGAGAATGAAGGTAAGGGAAGGTCCAGCCTGTATCCGGAAAAAGTTTGCAAATTTAAATCCGGCCATCAGGGGGACATCGATCCTTTCGAAACTGGCGGTATAGCTAATCTGACCGCCTGACTGAAGGTCTTCAAATTCGCCACCGGTGTTGGTGTAGAGGATTTCCGGTTGGATGAATATCCGGTTACCTCCCAGGCGGGCGAAAGCTCCCGCATGGTAACCCAATTTTTCGTTTCCTTTTGAAAAGGAAGCACCGGTTACGGATAGGTTGCCCTGCGAAATACCAATCTTGGGCCCGATGGAGAATTCTTGTGCCCAGACTTCTCCGACAACTAGGACAAGAAGCAGCAGTACCAGGTTCATGTGGATTCGTGGTCTCATGCGCTTGAAGGTATTGGTGTGACCACAAAGCTAAACAAATTCAAAAAGAACCGGTTAAAAAAATGCAAATTCCTTGCCGGGAAAGTTGGCTGGCTATTGCCCTGCGGGGTAGTTTTCTATCAAATGCAAAATTTTATACACAAACTTAGAGATGTAGCTTGTAATTTCGACAAGGTTCCTTTAATTTGTCTTTAAAGAAAAGGTTCGGCATTTGCTTCCTTAAAATATTGATAAAAATAATTAAGTTTGTAAAGTAGGCAAGCAATTCTGGTGCTGCCGTATCCATTCAGGGAGACTTTCTCTTGGGAATTTTAGTTTTTAGGTTTGAAAAATTAGAAAAACGGACAACTGTTTTAAACGGACAAAAGAATAAAAAAAAAATCCATGATAGAAGTAATAAAGTACCCCAGTGTTTTGGAAAGTAGTAATCTTGAGTTGCGGAATGTCGCAAAAGATTTGGTTTCCGGACTGAAGATTTACCACGATAACATTGGCTACCTGGTGGGAGATTTGGCACTTTCTGAAGGGACATCTCCACACAGAAATATTAACAGTTCACCCGAAGAAATTGATTACCGGATGTTTTTGAAGGCAGGACTTTTGCTGGCCTCCCAAAAGCTCGGCAGTCCCATCACTGTTACTACTGGATTTCCGTTTTCTACTTTCCAGGTGTTTAAGGAAAATGCCTACCGACTATTGGAGAACGAGCACATCATCGAATACGATACCCAGACCTTTGGAGGAGGAGGTCGTAAGAAAATGGCAGTGGAAGTTGATCGGGTGGCGGTGATACCCGAGGTGGTTGGTTGCAGCATGGCTGTACGGCAAATGTACAGCGATGCGCCGAAAAATTTCTTCATGATCAGTCTTGGATACGGTACGATGGAGGCCATTCTGAGTACCGAGGGAGGACTGGTACAGCGATCCAGCGTCTCTACGTTTGGGTTGAGGTATGCCATTAACTTGATTACCCGTGAGCTCCAAAAGGATAATTACCTGGATTTGAAAACCGAGCACCAAATCGATCGATATTTCAGCGAAGGGACAATTATCCTAAATAGAAAACGTTTGGATTTAAGAGAACTTCGAAAGCAGGTAATCTCCCAATATTACAATGATGTAATTTCCCCCTCGCTACGAAAAGCGTTTTCGGACAGTGACTTTTCAAAGTCCGCAGATCTTTACCTGGCCGGCGGTGGAGCCAACTACGCGGAGTTGGTGAATCTGTTTCGGGATGAGTTTGACGGGCTATTAAACGTGCACGTGCCCGAGGCCCCCGAGCAAATGGCCTCCATAGGGTATTGTTACAACAGCCTGGCCATTAGTGGAGGAGCCAAAGATAAGGCCGTGGGCCTGGATCTTGGAAACAGTTCTACCATTCTCACGACGTTCAAACAAGAAAAAGAAGATTGAGCCTATGAAATTTGGATCCAACAAGCAACAAAGTGTAGAGCCCCACGCAGGCAAGGTAACGGTATTATCCCTTGGCTTTGAACTTACGGGAGACATCATTTCCAAAAGTGACATCCGGGCCGACGGTATACTCGTAGGTAGCATACGTACGGACAAGAAAGTGGTGGTAGGCGAAAAGGCATCGATCACCGGAGACATTATTGCGGAAGAAATCAGTATCAGCGGGGAAGTCGTTGGTGATTTGTACATCAAAGGCGAAACCACTATTTATGCAGACGCGAAGGTCGCAGGAAACATCGTTACCAGCTCAATTTTTATCCATAAGGGGGCGCAGATCAACAGTGGTATACAGGTGGTCGATGCCAAAGCTGTAGAGGAAGCATCGAAATCCAGTAAGATCAACTCTGTCAGTAGGGAAGAGTTGTACTCCATGCTTGACGATCGAACCGCCAAAAAGAAGGATGTGCCGGTGAAGCCAATTTCCAAGCCAGAACTTCGATCATTTAAAGAGAGTAGTTCCACAGATTCCGACGATAACGACGCGCTTGATTTTCCAAGGTCCTGGTAAACCGGGGCAAGCGAGAATCGATCACGGGGTACCTGTTACATTACCATTTGATATAAATAAAAAGGCAGCCGAATGAAATAGGGCTGCCTTTTTATTTGGAGCTGGAAATCGATTGGATATCATCCCCCTTCCCCAGGCTCCCCAAATATGCCGATCATGTTTAGCAATACCAAAAGGATTACCGCCGGGCAGATCCAACGGATAAAGAACATCCATGCGGTCTTGGGGAGTCCATGAAAGGAACGCGACCCCATGGACAGTTCGGAAGCAAATTCTTTTACATTTTTGATCCATCCGGTGTACAGGCTGAGCATGAGACAGATAATCACAATTGCAAGGGTTCCAAAGAAAAAATCCATCATGTCAAAAAAACCGGTAATCTGCCTTCCGAAAAAGTTGAACCCCAGCTTATTGAAGAAATTTCCTTTTACTGCCGCTAGTGAAGAAGGGATACTCAATACCATCGCAGCCATACCGATGATCCAGGTAGCTTTTTGTCGGGACCATTTTCGTTCGTCAATAAAATAGGCCACCGGTACTTCCAACATGGAAATACTAGAGGTGAGTGCCGCGACTAGTAAAAGCAGGAAAAACAAGCCACCAATGATATTTCCGAAAGGTTCAATCTGATCGAAAACTCTCGGGAGCACATTAAACACAAGGGCAGGGCCTTCGTCGGGACTCACTCCGGGTAGCAAGGCAAACAGTGCCGGGAAAATCATTAAGCCGCCCATCAGGGCAACCATACTGTCCATTCCAGCGATCCAACCCGAAGATTGAATCACGTTGCTATCCCTGGGCAGATAGGATCCAAAAGTGATCATGAGCCCCCAGCCCACGGATAGACTAAAGAAGGCCTGTCCCAATGCAGACAGAATTACCTTCCCGTTGATCTTTGTGAAATCCGGGGAGAGGTAATATTCGATTCCTGCACCAGCGCCCGGCAGTGTCACCGCCCGAGCGGCAATCAACAAGATGATCAGGAACAATACCGGCATTAAAAATTTTGCAGCCTTTTCAATACCTCCCGATATTCCTCCCAACACGACGGAGATGGTAAGGAGAATAAAGAGCATGCAAAGTGGAATGACATAAGCGGGGGTCTGGATAAAATCCTCAAAATCCACGGGTATATTTATCAGTTCGGTAAAGATATACCCGATGGTCCAGCCCGCGATTACAGAATAATAACTCAGCACGCCAAAACAGACCATTACACAAAGTACACCTGCCGATTGCCAAAAACGGTTACCCCCGGTCTCCTTGATTGCACCTACAGGGTTTTTACCGGACTTCCTACCGAGTGCGATTTCGTTTAGTAGTAAAGGGAGGCCGATAAGCAGGACACACAGCACGTATACGAATACGAATGCTCCCCCACCATTTTGTCCGGTAATGTAGGGAAAGCGCCATATGTTACCCAATCCCACGGCTGAGCCTCCCGCAGCCATTATAAAACCAAAGGTAGATCCCCATTGCCCTCTCGAGGAGCGACTGACAGAATTTTGCATACTGGTGGTTTGGTTGGTGATTAAAAAAGGTGTTAGGTTTTGTAGTCGGCTAATTTAATTTGTTTTGCTAGAATACCAATTCCCTCCTCAAAACTTTTCGGACGAAAGCCTAATGTTTCCTTTGCTTTGGTTATGATGAGGCCCGTTCGCAAGGGTCTTGCCGCCACCTGTCCGAAATGGCGCGAATCGGTTTTTTTAATACCTTTGCTATTCAATCCGAAAAACCTGGCGGTCATCATGGCCATGTCGTAAGGGGTGAGCAGTTCTTCGCCTGAAATATTAAAAACTCCCGTTGCCTTCTTGTCCGCGACAAGAAGACAGCCCTCGGCCAGGTCTTCGGCCAGGGTCGGCGTTCGAAATTGATCATCGACCAATTCCAGTTCTTTTTGCTGTTCCAGCCCTTTTTTCACCCAAAGAATGATGTTGGAACGACTCATGTCATGGGCAGTGCCGTATACCAGGTTGGTACGAACAATGGTCCAGTCAAAAGGATATTTACGAACCAAATTTTCCGTTTCCAGCTTGGTTTTTCCATAGTAGTTCACCGGGTTCGGTTGATCTTCCTCGTCGTAGGGGCCGTTCTTTCCATCGAAAATGAAGTCGGTTGAAATAAAAATCAGGTGTGCTTTACAGGCTTTGCTGGCGTTTAGGATGTTTTGGGTACCGGTTACGTTTTGTTCGAAACAAGCGTGCCGGTTTACCTCGCAGCGATCCACGTCCGTCATGGAGGCTGCATGAATTACAAACTCAGGGGAATATATGCGAAACACATCCATTACCTCTTTTTCCTTGGTAATGTCCATTTGTTCAAAGTCGTACCCTCCCCATTCCCCGGGCAGCCGGCAGGAGCCCCTGCCCGTGGCAATGGGGTCGTATTTTCCGTCAATGAGGATTTTTTTAACTATCTTCTGTCCCAACAAGCCGTTCGCTCCGGTGATTAGTACTTTTGGCCGCTCACTCTTCAGGATATGTAAATCCATATTCTTCCGTAATTTTCTTCTTCGTTACTAATTCAATGTCTACGTGCATGTAAACAGGAGTAATAGGTTTGTCATTTTGGTCCGTTTCCACACGGGAAATTTTCTCCATTACCTCCAGACCCTGTATTACCTTACCAAAAACCGTGTAGGTGTCGTCTAAATGAGGCGCACCTCCCACCGTGGTGTAGGCCTGGAGTTGGTTTTCTCTTTTGCTTATTCCCAAATTTACATTAAAAAATTGTTCCAGTACTACTTTTTTTGAAAGCATTAGCGCATTTATGCTGTCTATTTCCTGTTTTTCATACAATCGGCGGTAGGTTTCTCTCAATCCTTCGTTGCTATCCAGCTGCAAATACTGGAAAAATACCTTTTGGAGTTTGGCCATGTCGGTGGTCAATGCGGCTTCGTCGTAGACTCGTCCCTGGACAATGTAAAACTGGCAACCACTTGAACGGCGCTCTGGATTTATCCGGTCTCCCTGACGGGCAGCAGCCAGGCTGCCCTTTTCGTGGATAAGATCCGGGTGAATCTCCGCCGGTAGCGTGTACCAATCTTCCTGAGGCAATCCCTCCTTGGTAAAAACGTCTCCTCCCTGGATCATGAAATCACGGATGATCCGATGGAATTCCGTCGAGTCGTATCGACCGGAAGTAGCTAATTTGATAAAATTTTCCTTGTGAGCCGGGGACTCCTCGTAAAGGATGGCGTACATGGTGCCGTATTCGGTTGTCAGTGTTACGAGGTAATCCTTTTCGCTGGCACAGGAACTAGTGAAACCCAGTCCGCAAATCAGCCAAATCCAGGCAATTATCGGCCGCTTATTCATTGATGGTTCCTTTAATCTCTTTCAATAGTTTGTCTCCCCCCTTCTTTAATATGCTTTCAGCCAATTTGATGCCGAGAGAATGGGCTTCTTCTTTGCTACCCTGAAAGGCGTCGTAAATCCTGGCCTTTCCTTCCAGCTGCATCAGACCTCCGCGCAGCTGCAGTGTCTCGCCCTTCCATGTGGCCAGGGCAAAGGCCGGGATGCTGCAGCCCCCCTCCAATACCCGCAAAAAACTTCGCTCGGCTTGCAGACAAATGGCGGTTGCAGGATGATTGACCGCAGTTTGAATTTTTTCTTTAAGCGAGGGCGAGAGGCTGCGGTGCGCTTCCACCCCTATGCATCCCTGCCCGACAGCGGGAATGAATTCGTCCAGCGAAAGCTCCTTTTGTATCAGTGCGTCGTAGCCCATCCGGTGTACCCCGGCGTAGGCCAATAAGAGTCCATCGCAGACTCCGCGTTCCATTTTGGCGATGCGGGTTTGTAGATTTCCCCGAATGTCTGTGGTGCGCACCTGTGGGTAATAGTACGCAAGGGTGGCAATTCTACGGGTAGAAGAGGTGCCCAATACCAGGGGGGGTCCGCTCGTTTCCAGGTCCGGGAAGGGATTTTTATGGCTAATGATTACATCGTTAACTTTTTCCCTTTCGGTAAAAGCGACGATTTCAAAACCTTCTGGTAGTCTGGAGGGGAGGTCTTTTGCGCTGTGAACCGCGATATCGACTTTTTTTTCAGCCAGTTGATTTTCCAATTCTTCCGTAAAGACCCCTTTGCTTCCGATTTTGGAAATGGCCACGTCAAGAACCTTATCCCCTTTGGTTTCGATGATCGCAGTTTCGGTAGGCAGGCCACTGGCCTGAAGCAGCGCAGCGACGTGATGAGCCTGGTATAGGGCCAGTTTGCTTCCCCTCGTTCCAATGCGAATGGGTTTCATTATTGATCTGATTTTCGTTTGTTATTTTTCCTGTCAACGGAAGACTCAATGAACGAGATGATTTTGCCGGCGATGTCTATTCCTGTAGCTTTCTCGATGCCTTCCAGCCCCGGAGAACTGTTCACTTCCAGAATGAGTGGCCCTCTGTCGGATTGGAGCATGTCTACACCCGCTACGGACAAGCCAAGGGCCTTGGCTGCGTTTAGCGCGGCGGTTCGCTCTGATTTACTCAGCCGGATGACTTCGGCCTTTCCACCCCGGTGAAGATTGGATCGAAATTCTCCGTCGGCTCCCTGTCGTTTCATGGCTCCTACCACCCGGTTATTTACAATGAACGCACGAATGTCGGCGCCTTTCGCTTCTTTGATAAACTCCTGTACGATGATTCGTGCTTTTAGGCCGTGAAAGGCTTCAATGACCGACTGTCCCGCTTTTTTAGTCTCTGCGAGCACTACGCCCAGGCCCTGGGTGCCTTCCAGAAGCTTGATGATAAGAGGTGCCCCACCGATCATCTCGACCAGCTGTTTCTCACCTCCTTTGGAAAAGTTCGTAAAGGCTGTTTTTGGCATGCCCAATCCTTCCCGGGAGAGAATTTGTAACGAACGTAACTTATCCCTGCTTCGGACAATGGCTTGTGATTCTATCGCTGAAAATACGCCCATTAATTCAAATTGCCGAACCACCGCTGTACCATAGAAGGTGACTGAAGCCCCTATTCTGGGAATAATGGCATCGATGCCGGTAAGTTTTTCTCCCTTGTAAAGAATGTAGGGTCCATTTTGTTCGATGATCAGGTCACAAGCCGAATGGTCAATCACCATGGGTTCATGTTCTGCTTCCCGGATTGCCTGTACGAGTCGCTTGGTTGAATACAGATGAGGGTTTCGTGATAAGATGGCTATTTTCATGGCTGGGTACTGGTTAGTGGTTTTCCGGCCTGATACGTCTTGGCTACGTCTACCAGAAAGCGATTCTTGAGCATCTTCCTCCCCAGTAAAACTGCATGTTTCATTTTTGACCGATTCGATAGGGTAAATGCGACCGGAATGGATTGCGCTCCCAAAACCAGTCGGGTGTGTACCAGAAACCGCTTTTCCATCTGGCCGAAGGAATTCCTGACGTTTTTTACCTGGTAGGATGTGGTGCGAATTTTTTTACCGGAAAAGGCCGGCTCGCTGACCGGCAGCAAGACAAATTCCAGAATGGACTGGCCCTGTTCCGTCTGCTCAATGACAGCGTCTGCATGTATGGCGCAATTGTAGGCTCCGGTATCCACTTTGGCGACGATTGCATCAATCGACCAATCGGGTAGCCCCACCAATTCCTTTCTACCTATTATAGCTTTGTTCATCGATTCAAAGGTAAGTTTTTCCCGCCGCAAACAAACCGACCTGCAGGATTTTGCATCAACTCGTCTTTATAATTCTGGCCAGTGAAAACGCCAAATCCAAAAAAAGCAGTTTTGCATTGGCGTTCCTTTCTATGTGGAAGTAGGCCTCGTTCAGGAGGGTATATAAGTTGGAAAGTTTTTCATCCGTAAGCACCGAACCGGAGAACTTAACAATAAATTCCCTGTCTGCTTCATCCGTACGCATCAGGTTTGGTACCTGAGCGCGGTTTAAGAGGGATTCCCGGATGACATTTACCCCAGTCAACAGGAGGGATTTTTGCCCTTCTTTACCGGTAATACTCATCTGCTCAGAAAACCGAAGTAGTGCCGGAATGTCCACTGCGTAGCAGTCGCGTAGCCAATCCCTGAAAAGAAGGGTGTTTTTATCGGCTACGTTTTGAGAAAGCAAAATGGCTTCCCGAAGGTTTCCATCGGCCAATGGAGCGATCTGCTGGGCCGCAACCGTGCTGGACAAGCCGGATTGCACCAGGTAGTTTCGGATCTCCTCGTCCGTGAAATTCCTAACGTGGATTTTTTGCGTTCGAGATAAGATGGTAGTCAATAGACTTTCAGGCTGCTGGCTTACCATTAAAAACAACGTCTTGGCCGGAGGCTCTTCCAAAATTTTCAGGAGGGCGTTTGCTGAGGACAGGTTCATGGTTTCAGGAGCCCAGATCAACATCGTTTTGTATCCGCCTTCAAAAGACTTCAGCGAAAGGGTTTTGACAATTTGTCTCGCCGCGTTTTTTGAAATGAGGAGCGGCTTGGTAATTCCCAAATGAGCATGCCAATCCGGTAAATTCCCGTAGGTTTTTTCCCTGACAAAGGATCGCCATGAGGTCAGGTGATCTGATTTTTTTTCGCTTTCGTCTTCTTCCTTTTTTTTAGGTGGTGTGGGAAGCGGCATGGCAAAATTGAGATCGGGATGAATCAATTTTTCCATTTTCTGGCAGGAGGGGCAGGTTCCACAAGAATCCGTTTTTCCCGGATGGGTACAGTTAACATACGTAGCCAGTGCCAGTGCCAGTGCGAGGGTAGGGCTCCCTTCTTTGCCATGAAAAAGCAATGCATGCGCCAGGTGGTCCGTGTTAATGGCCGTAATTAGTTTTTCCTTGGTTTCCTCAAGGCCTGGAATCGATGAAAAAAGCATGATCCTTTCGTTTAAAATTCTTTGTCCCAAATCCGGTACGGCCGTGTGAGTTCGAACACCCGCTGCAAGATGGTCCGTTCCTTTTCATCAAACTCTTTGCCTTTAAATGCCATGGCTTTTTGTGCGGTCTCCTCAAATCGCATCAGCTTGAAGGTGCTGAACCCTGAAGCACCTCCCCAGGCAAAGGAAGAAACAAATTTTCTTGGAAACCCCTCCCCAAACAAATTGGACCCTACGCCGATCACGGTTCCGGTATTCAGGGTGGTCCCGATTCCAAGCTTTACATGGTCAGCGATCATGGATCCGCAAAATTGAAGACCGGTATCGCTGAATCCGCCTTTCGTATAATCCCAGACCTTCACCGGCATGTGATTGTTCTTCAAATTCGAGACCACTGTATTCGCACCAAAGTTACACCATTCTCCCACCACACTGTTGCCCATGTATCCGTCGTGGGACTTGTTGCTATACCCCAGAAATACCACATTGGAGACTTCGCCGCCAACCTTACATCCTGGACCAATCGTGGTGTTTTCCCGGATTTTCGCACCCATGCTTAGGGTCGCGTTCTCACAAAGAGCAAAGGGGCCCCTCACCAAGGACCCTTCCATGATCTCCGCATTTTTCCCAATATAGATGGGACCGTTCGTTGCATTTAGTACGGCAGCTCTGATTTTCGCTCCTTTTTCGATGAAAATATCGGGTTCGCGGTACAGCTGGGTATGGGGGTCGTCCGTGCCCCATGACACCCGCCGACGGGTCAACAAATCAAAATCCTGTTTGATCTCGCTGCCGTTCCATTGAAATATTTGCCAGGTTCTGTTTAGCAGACGAATGTCTTTCTCAAAGATTATCTTTCTTTTGCCCGGCAGGTGGTCGGACTGAAATTGGTCCGGATTTTCCAAAACGGCTGCCAGGAGCGTTTCCTGATGCCATAAGGACTCATTTTCCTTCAGTGCAGCTACTGCTTCGAGCAGTTCCTCGTTCGGACAAAGCGCCCCATTGACATACAGGGAAGGTCCCTGGAGCGGCGAAAACTTCGCTTGCAAGTATTCCTGGGTCAGGTAACCGACCCGGGTCGCTTGCAAATGCTGTTCCCACTTTTCTGCTATCGTCAGGATACCGATGCGAATCGCTGCCACCGGACGGGTAAAAGTGAAAGGCAAGAGGTTGCCCCTGCTCCGGGGGTCATCGAACATCATGAGTTGGTCCATGACACAAAAATAAAAAAGTCTACCGGAATACAACTTCCGATAGACTTTATCTCGGGGGATCTCCCAGAATATTTACTTTTTCTTGTACCTTCTGTTGAATTTCTCCACACGCCCGGCGGTGTCAAGCAACATTTTCTTCCCGGTATAGAACGGATGCGAAGCAGAGCTCACTTCCACCTTTACCAGTGGATAATCCTTACCATCTTCCCAGGTAATGGTATCGCTGGTTTCTATGGTGGATTTGGTCATGAATTTATGCTCGCTGGAAGTGTCAAGAAATACGACTTCTCTGTAAGTGGGATGAATTTCTTTTTTCATTGTATGGCCTATTATTTTCTTCGTCTTCAATTAGAGGCACAAATTTACTTCTTTTTATAATTTTCTCCAAAACATTCCCTTTCAAATATAAAATACTTCCTTAATTTTAAGCCGTATCCGCACCGAATGTACGGCGGTTCGGTTTGCATGCCCTTGGGTTGGGTCGGTCAGATCACCGAAACCAGGCGGTCAAACGAAATGATTTTTCCTATGAGACTGTTTTTTTTCCATGTTCTTGTTCTACTTTTTCAGGCGATAGCTTCCCGAGCGCAAAGTCCCCTGCTGGTATACGACAGAGAGTATTTCCAACTCATCGAACGTTTGGAGATCCGGCAGGGTTTCTTTACCGAAGCATTCCATACGGGTGTGAAGCCATATAGTAGAAAGGAAGCCGTGGAATTTTTGGAAGCATACAGCGACGATCACCCTAACCTTTCCAGGACCGATGCTTTCAACCTGAATTACCTGCTGCGTGATAGTTGGGAATACACGACCGACACGCTGAAAGCAACACCGCAGCAAAACAGGCGAATGTTTTATCGGTATCCTGCCGATTTTTATGCGTACAAGGATGAGGCATGGGACGTGCATGTCAATCCGGTTCTGGATCTCCAGGCAGGGGTTGAATCCGGCGGAGAGGACCTGCGTTTTCGCAATACCCGAGGACTTGCGTTGAGGGGTAGCATGGATAAAAAACTCGGCTTTTACACGATGCTTGCGACTACGGATCTGGTTTTTCCTTCCTGGATAAACGGGTACGTACAACAGCACGGTGCGATACCGGGACAGGGTTTTTGGAAGCGATACGGTGAAAACGGCTACAGTTTTTTTTCAGCCCGTGGGCACGTCACCTTCAAAGCTACCCGGCATATTCAGATGCAATTCGGGCACGACAGTCATTTTATAGGCCAAGGAATGCGTTCCTTCGTGCTGTCTGATTTTTCCAATCCCTTTGTTTTTGTGAAAATCAATACACGAATCGGGCCGGTTAATTTTACCAACCTCTGGGGACAACTCACCGCAGATATTCTGACAGACCGCGGTGTACCTACCGACGGAAGGTATCCCCAAAAATGGTTTTCTTTTCACCGCTTGGGTGTAAATCTGGGAAAGCGATTCAATCTGGGTGTGTACGAATCGGTGATGGCCAATCGTATGGACTGGAATTACCTCAATCCGCTGGTTTTTTACCGCTGGGTGGAGCATCAGTTGGGTACACCCGATAAGGTCATGCTGGGCACAGATTTCAAATGGCATCCCTTTAAGCGCGTGCAGGTCTATGGACAATTTGTTTTGGATGAGTTTGTGTTCAATGAGTTTTTTGGAATTTCCGGCAGGGGATCCAGCCGCAACAAACACGGGTTTCAAATTGGTGTACACCATGTAGAGCTGGCGGGCGTTCCAAACCTGGACGTCCAGGTGGAGTACAACCACGCTCGTCCCTACACCTTTCAGGAGAAGTTCGATTACCAGTCTTACACCAATTACCGCATTCCCCTTACCCATCCGCGAGGCGCCAATTTTCGTGAATTTCTTTTTCTAGGCCGCTTTCAAGTGCTGCCAACGTTCACCCTGCGTGGAACTTTTCTCTACCAATTACATGGGAAGGACCCGGTCCCGACGGCTAATTTTGGAGGTGATATTTTAAAAAACAGGGTTGAGAACAGTACCTCCCTGTTTGGCAATTTCATTGGGCAGGGGGAAAAATCGCAGGCGTTTATGGGGACTCTCCGGGCGTCTTACATGCTTCATCACGATGTATTCCTCGATTTTTCTCAAACCTTACGCCGGGATTCCAGTGACGCTGGTTCATCCGAAACCAGCACCTACTTTCAGGCGGGCCTGCGGCTGAACGCGGGCTGGTTTGACCCCCACTTTTAAGTGGCCGGGATAGACAGGCCCGTTATTCGCCCGAAAAAATTGTAAATTACGCCCCTTAATCAGAGAAGCCCTATGGAAACGTATTTGCGTATACTTGCCTATGCCCGGCCCTACCGAAGGTATTTTCCTCAATACGTGTTGTTTGCCTTGTTGGCCATCGTTTTCGGATTACTGAATTTCACCTTGTTGAAGCCTCTTTTTGATGTGATTTTTGAGCAAGTCGGACCAGAGGAGCTGGAAGCCTACCAAGAGTTGCCTGATTTTTCATTTACGGTATCCTATTTTCTGCACCTGTTCAATCACTATTTTCTGGAGATTGCCACGGCCTATGGTAAGTTCGGTACCCTGGTGTACGTATGTGTGATTATTGTCCTATCGGTGTTCTTGAGCAACCTGTTTGCTTACCTTTCCGGGGTGGTTCTAGCCAAGGTGCGTGCGGATATCATTCAGGGAATGCGAATCCGAATTTTCAATGCTGTCAGCAACATGCATTTGGGGTATTTTTCTACCGAACGCAAGGGAGACCTTATATCCAAGATGACCAACGATATACAGGAAGTAGAAAACAGCATCGTTCAGTCTCTTCGGGTGATATTTAAAGAACCAGTGACGGTAATTCTGTATTTTGCGGTGTTGTTTTTTATGTCCGTACAGCTCACGCTGTTTACCATATTGCTTATACCCGTATCGGGTGCAATCATTGGCTACGTGACCAAGCGGTTAAAGAAGACCGCAGAGCAAAGTCAGGAATCTTTAGGAAGAATCGTTACCATTTTGGATGAGACGATTGGGGGCATGCGGGTGGTGAAGGCCTTTGGTGGGCGAAAATTTGTACAGGACAAATTTGCCGAGGAGACGGATTACTATGCCCGGGTGAATGTATCGATGGCCAGGAAATACGAATTGGCTTCGCCTATCAGCCAGTTTCTTGGGGTAACCGTTGTTGCCGGGATTCTCCTGTATGGAGGAAACCTTGTTTTAACGAATACTTCCAGCCTTAGTGCCAGTGAATTCATTGCTTACATTATTTTGTTTACGCAGGTGTTGAATCCCGCGAAGGAAATTTCCAGGGCGGTGAGTAGTATCCAACGAGGGTTGGCCTCTGCACGCCGGATTTTTGAAGTCGTGGATGCCCAGCCCCTGATTCAGGAAATTTCTGAACCCTATCCTTTGGCTAAATTTACCGATCGTGTGGTTTTCAATAACGTAGGCTTTGCATACGAGGAAACGCCGGTACTCAAAGGCATCGATTTCGAGCTGAACAAAGGCAAGACCATTGCACTGGTAGGTCCTTCAGGAGGGGGCAAGTCCACCCTTGCGGATCTATTGCCCCGCTTTTACGATCCGACAGAAGGATTGATTACCATTGATGGGCTGGACATCAAGACCCTTAAGATAGCGGACCTGCGGAAGCTCATGGGAATTGTCACCCAGGAATCCATTCTTTTTAACGATACGGTCTATCAAAACATCGCTTTTGGTATGGAGGGTGCCTCTCAGGAAGCCGTGGAAAAAGCGGCGGCGATCGCCAACGCCCATGAATTTATCCTGAACCTGGAGGAAGGGTACCAGACCAATATCGGGGAGCGGGGCACCAAGCTGTCCGGGGGACAACGGCAGCGTTTGAGTATTGCACGGGCTGTTTTAAAAAATCCGGCCATTCTTATCCTGGATGAAGCCACCTCAGCATTGGACTCGGTGTCGGAGCGTCTGGTGCAGGAAGCACTGGCCAACCTTATGGCCAACAGAACCGCGCTGGTCATTGCACACAGGCTAAGCACCATCCAACATGCCGATGAAATCCTGGTCATCGATGGCGGCCGGATTGCCGAACGCGGCACCCATCAGGAATTAATTGAAATGAACGGATTGTACAAGAAACTTTCCCAAATGCAGTCAGTTTAGTATATTGTGGTAGCTTTCCCTAAGATAAACCCTTATGAAAAAAGTTTCGAATATCTTTCAACTATTGACAGCTTTGTTTTTTGGCCTGGGGCTGGTTTATTTCCTCACGTACCAGCGAATGTGGGGAGGGACGCCGGAGCCCGGAGAGGTGGTTTCCTGGTTACTTGCAGGACTGGTGTCCTATTTGATAACCTGGGGAACCAGCTGGGGCTATACTAGTAATTTACTAAGTAAGATTAAAAAAACGGAGCAGGAAAAAAAGGAATTGAAGGCCATGGTTTTCGACCTGGAAAGGGGGGTGAAAATGGAAAAAATGGACAAGCGAATCGAGGATCAGCCGGATGACAAAGAGGGCTCCTCCATCAAGCCCAGAGAAAACTTTAAATAGCAGAACGTACAGCAAAGGTACACCGTTCCGCTTTTTTATTTCACAGGTTAGGTATGGTAGCTAAAACTTTTGGTAGCGCAGTCTCCGGTGTAGACGCAAAACTCATCACGATCGAAGTAAATGTCGGTCAGGGAACCAATTTTTACATGGTGGGGCTTCCCGATAGCGCAGTAAAAGAAAGCCAGCAGCGCGTAGAATCGGCATTAAAATACCATGGATACCGAATGCCCCGGCAAAAAGTAGTCATCAACCTGGCGCCAGCCGATTTGCGGAAGGAAGGATCGTCCTACGATTTGCCCATAGCCATGGGGATATTGCAGGCCTCCGAGCAGGTTTTTTTCCCGGGACTGGAAGATTACCTGATCATGGGCGAACTATCGCTTGACGGGAGACTCCGAAGTATAAAAGGAGTGTTACCCATCGCTATTGAGGCCAGAAAGCGTGGATTCAAAGGGTTCATTCTTCCGAAAGAAAATGCCAATGAGGCGGCCATTGTAAACAAATTAGACATCATAGGGGTAGAAACCCTGCAAGAAGCCATTCATTTTCTTGAGGGGACACAGGAAATAGCCCCACTTGTGACTGACACGCGCAATGTGTTTTTTAATTCTTTGGAGGATTATGCCTTTGATTTTGCGGATGTACAGGGACAGGAGAATATCAAACGGGCCATGGAGATTGCGGCAGCCGGGGGGCACAATGTCATCATGATCGGTCCTCCCGGTGCCGGAAAGACCATGTTGGCAAAAAGGCTTCCTTCCATTCTGCCACCGCTAAGTTTGCAGGAAGCACTGGAAACCACCAAAATTCATTCCGTTGCCGGCAAACTTGGCGTGGAAGCCGCCTTGGTGGCCCAACGGCCGTTTCGTTCGCCGCACCACACCATAAGCGATGTGGCGCTGGTGGGCGGGGGAGGAAATCCTCAGCCGGGGGAAATATCCCTTTCGCACAATGGTGTTTTATTTCTGGACGAACTGCCTGAGTTCAAGCGTACCGTACTGGAAGTTCTGCGGCAGCCCCTGGAGGAGCGGAAGGTGACCATCTCCCGGGCGAAAGTATCGGTAGATTTTCCCGCTAACTTCATGTTGGTGGCCAGCATGAATCCCTGTCCGTGCGGCTATTACAATCATCCGGAAAAGGAATGTGTCTGCGGTCCGGGAGTCGTCCAAAAATACCTGAACAAGGTCAGTGGCCCCCTGCTGGACAGGATCGACCTGCACGTGGAGGTGACACCGGTGAATTTTGAAGAAATGACCTCTGAGGGAAAGTCAGAGTCCAGCAAGTCCATTCGAGCGCGCGTTTCCCTGGCGAGGGAACGGCAGCTTTCGAGATTTAGCGATAGCCCTGAAGTCCATTGCAATGCGATGATGCCTTCCCATACGGTCAAGAAATTATGCAAAATCAACCAGGCTGGAAAGGTTCTGTTGAAAACAGCAATGGAACGATTGGGCCTGTCGGCCAGAGCGTACGACCGTATCCTGAAAGTTTCCAGAACCATCGCCGACCTCGCCGGTTCGGAAGAAATCCGGGTGGAGCACCTGGCGGAAGCCATTCAATACCGCAGCCTGGATCGGGAAGGATGGGCCGGATAAGGTCCAGCAGTCTCATTTCCCGTGCCGGGTTAGGATTTTCGCCCCTCAATTTGTTATATTTGTTGAGAAGCCTGAAAGGGTATTGCCCACAAAAACCTCGTTAAAGAAATAGAATCAAGCGGTATTAATAGCAGTTTACTTTATGTGGACCAAGGAAAGAAAAATTCAGGAAGAAATGGAAATGGCTAGCGCAACATCAGTTTTTGCTCCGGGATTGTCGATCAAAGGAGATATAGAGGCCACAAGTGATATACGGATTGAGGGGGATATTTGTGGCAATGTGGTTACCCAGAAAAAAGTGATCGTAGGAGTATCTGGAAGCGTGAAGGGAGACATTCATGCTTCTGAAATCTGTGTCATGGGTGAAGTTCTGGGGGATTTATTCATCAAGGGCCTGGCTCGTTTTACGGCGGAAGCAAAAATGAAGGGAACGGTCTATTCGGAAAAAATTGGTATCGAAGCCGGCGCCGACGTGGAAGTGACGGTTTCCAAGTTGAAGAAAACCGCTGCTGCAGAGCCATCCACAAACTCCGCGAGAGAAAAAGACCCGACCAAACGCATGAAAGAATTAATGAAGGTAGATTGATTTGACCCTACCGTAATGCCTGCAAGCCCTTATCCAGGTCTTCCAGTAAATCGTCCGGGTTTTCCAGCCCTACCGAAATTCGGATCAGCTGCTCTGGGATACCGGTGGTCACGCCCTGCACCCGAGATCTTCTTTCGATCAGACTTTCCACGCCTCCCAGGCTGGTGGCATTCGAGAAATAAGTCAATTTCTCAATGAATCGGTCGGCATCCCGCGCATTTCCTTTAATCACCACCGACAGCATGCCCCCGTAGCCTTGCATTTGCCTCCGCGCGATGGTATGGCCCGGATGTGTTTCAAGCCCTGGATAGTACACCTGCGCTACAGCCGGGTGCTGGTTCAAAAACCGAGCCACCTGTCCGGCGTTGGTAGCATGTCCCTTCATGCGGTACGGCAACGTTTTGATACTGCGTGTGAGAAAGTACGTATCGAAGGGGGAAGGCACAGCTCCGGCGAGTTGCTGAATGGATCGGATTTTCTTCCAAAAGTCATTATTTTTTCCCGTAATCAATATTCCGCCAATAATGTCACTGTGTCCACCGATGTATTTGGTGTTACTATGCATCACCAAATCCGCACCCTCGAGAAGCGGTTGCTGAAAAATCGGACTGGCGAACGTATTGTCGCAAACCACCGGCACGTTGTTTTCGTGGGCCAGGTCGCACAGGGTGTTGATGGCTGATATTTTTAGTAGCGGATTGGAAGGACTTTCGATCCACAACAGCCGCGTGGCGGGATTGATAGCATCCAGAACCTTTTCGGGCTGGGTCATGTCCACGAAATCTACACGGATTCTATCTGCAAAAGCGGTTTCCAATAATGCTCGTAAGCCGTGGTACATGTCATCGGGGGCGATTACATGGGCTCCAGCGGGAAGGGCCTGAAATACGGCATTGGCGGCCGCATTCCCAGAGGAAAAGGCGGCCGCATCCCTTCCTTTTTCCAGGGCAGCCATCACGTTTTCCAGTGATTTTCTGTTCGGATTGTCCAGCCGGCCATACAACATGCTGTCGTCCTGGTGTTCGAACGTGGTGGAAAGTGTGATGGGTTGTATGACCGGCTTTAGCGTGTCGGTGACGGTATTGCCCGCATGGATGGCAAGGGTCTCTGTTTTCATTGGAGTGCGTGTTTTCGGTGCTTCACTGGACATATCCCTGCCGTAGGTTGCGAGGCGCCCTACCGAATCCGATCCACGGAACGGACCAGCATTTCGTCTTTTCTTATAAATCGGTTGGCAACCAGATTTAGGATCAGCGCAAAAATGATGCAATAAAATCCCAAAACGAATGCGCCTCCGGCAGCAGGATTAAATGTCTCGTTCAATTTGTAACTGACGTAGACCGTGAGTCCCAGCGTAAAGCCCATCAGCAAGGCATTGATCATGTTCAGCATCAACTGTCTTTTCCGGTTTTTGAATTGTAGCAGACTGTAGATAGCCAGTCCGGCGGCCAATAAGGCCAGGATTCCAATGTACAGGTTATTGCTTTCAGAAACGAAGGTTTCCTGGGGCAGTTCGAGGATGCGTGTCTTCCAGGCAGACATTTCCATTCGCTGATTTTGCTCGGGACCGACCTGCAGCCAAATGGGAGTAAAGGTTACGGTAATCATGGAAGCGGCAACCAGAAAAAGGAAAAGCGATTGGATTCGTTGGATCATGTCAAAGTCTTTTGACAAAGAAAATGGGTTATTTGAATTTTCGCAAGGAATACACTGATTCCGCTTTGAAATAGGGGTATATTTTTATCTTTGCACTTGAAATGAGCAAAGGTTACCGGTACTTTATTGAGATTGCCTACGATGGTGCTGCCTATCATGGCTGGCAGATGCAGAAAAACGCTCCTTCCGTACAGCAAAAGATTCAGGAAGTACTGTCGGTCTTGTTTCGGATCCCTGTTTCCATCATGGGAAGTGGCAGAACGGATACCGGAGTGCATGCCCGCCAACAATTTGCCCATTTCGATGTACAGGAGCAGATTTCAAAGGTTGAATTTTTAAAGCGGATAAATGGCATGTTGCCCGGAGATATTGCCGTTTACGATTTGATGCCGGTGCACCCGGCAGCCCATGCCCGTTTTGATGCGAGCTGGAGAAAGTATGAATACCACATCACCTTTCGTAAAGACCCATTTCTTCTTGGAAAAGCCTGGCACTGTCATTACGCGTTGGATACGAAAGCCATGGAAGCGGCGGCGAAGGTTTTACCGCAGTACACCGATTTCCAGTGTTTTAGCAAAACAAAGACGGATGTTAAAAGTTTCGATTGTGAAATAAAATGTGCGGGATGGGAACAAACGTCCCATGGTTTGGTATTTCATATAGAAGCCAACCGATTTTTGCGTGGGATGGTACGGGCGATCGTAGGAACCTTGATTCAAATCGGGCGGAAACAACTCGATATAGGTGACTTTATTGAAATCATTAAAAACAAGGACCGCAAACAGGCGGGTAGTGCAGCACCTGCGCAGGGCCTGTATTTGACCGGAGTACGGTATCCTGAAGAAATTTTTAAGTAAATAACTGACCAATTGGGACTGGAAAAAGAAAATGTAAAAAGCGGGGATATCATCGACACCAAGGTGTTGAAAAAACTGTATCAATTTGTCACCCCGTACAAGCGGCGTTTTTACTTTTTGGTGTTGCTCACCCTGTTATTGGCTGTATTGGCTCCTAGCAGGCCACTGCTGATACAGATCGCAGTGGACGACTACGTTGCACTGGGTGATCCAGAAGGGCTGCTGCGAATCATGTATGCCTTGCTTGGGTTGTTGGTGCTGCATGCTCTGGTACAATTCGGGCATACCTACCTCTCGGGTTGGTTGGGTCAGGTGATCATTCGTGACATCCGAATCAAGCTGTACCGCCACTTACTGAAGATGCGGTTAAAATACTTTGACAAAACCCCCATCGGTCGGCTGGTGACACGTAATATTTCCGATGTGGAAACGCTTTCGGATGTGTTTAGCCAGGGACTTGCCGAGATAATTGGTGACCTGCTGCAGCTGGTCTCTATTTTGGCGGTGATGTTTTACGTGGATTGGAAACTGACGTTGGTGAGTCTTTGTACGCTACCGCTGCTAGTCATTTCTACCTATGTGTTTAAGGAAAAAGTCAAAGTCTCATTCAACGATGTTCGAAATGCTGTGTCAAACTTAAATTCCTTTTTACAGGAGCACATCACGGGGATGAACATCATTCAGGTTTTTAACCGGGAGGAACGGGAGTACGAAAAGTTCAAAGCGATCAACCGAGAGCATCGCCGGGCGCACCTGAAGTCGGTATTGTACTATTCCGTGTACTATCCCGTTGCTGAAATTATTCAGGCCATCGGGATTGGACTGGTGGTTTGGTACGGGGCTACCGGTGTCTTTGATCTTCAGATAAAAGTGGGAGTATTGATCTCTTTCATCATGTACCTTCAACTCTTTTTTCGTCCGATCCGTATGATCGCCGATCGGTTCAATACCTTACAAATGGGAGTCGTGAGTTCCTCCAGAATTTTTACGATTCTTGAAAACAACGATCAGATCCCAAACGAAGGGGATCAAGCTCCCGAAAAAATCAAAGGGAATATTTCTTTCGAGAAGGTCTGGTTTGCCTACGATCAGGAGGACTGGGTTTTGAAGGACATTAACCTGAAGGTCTCGCATGGGGAGACGGTGGCACTTGTGGGCGCGACAGGTGCGGGCAAATCGTCCATTATCAATCTAATCAGTCGGTTTTATGACATAAACAAGGGACAGATCAAGATTGATGGCCAACCCGTTTCCTCGTACGAATTATCCACACTGCGAAAGCATGTAGGGGTGGTATTACAGGATGTATTTCTCTTCTCGGACACCATTCTTCAGAACATTACGCTTGGAAATCCGGAGATCAGCCGGGAACAGGTGATGCATGCCGCCGAATTGGTGGGGGCCCGAAAGTTTATCGAACGGCTTCCCGGTGGGTTGGATTACGATGTCAAGGAGCGAGGCGGTACGCTTTCTGTCGGGCAAAGACAGTTAATTTCATTTGTAAGGGCCATGGTATATGACCCGGAAATTATTATTCTGGACGAAGCAACCTCATCGGTAGATACGGAAACGGAGGAACTCATCCAGCAAGCAATCGAAAAAATGATGGAAGGAAGAACATCGATTATTATCGCCCACCGGCTTTCGACGATCCAAAAGGCCAGCAAAATCATCGTGCTCCACAAAGGGGAAATCGTCGAAGAAGGAACCCACGAGGCCTTGTTAAAACGAGGTGGATATTATTCCCAATTGCATCAAATGCAACTAAAGTCCATGGCGGTTAGCTGATTGGTTCAAAAGGCAATGTGGTTGGCGATTTTCCGCAACAACCTGTGGGATTACGCCGTTTGAAAAGCGATACATACGAGGCTTCCTCTAACATTCAGTACATGAAATATTTGGTATTCTTTCTAGTTACCTTCAGCGGGTTTTCGGCCTTTTCCCAGGAATATGAACTGGGACTACGCTTGGGGGAACCGTATGGGGTCACGTTTAAAACCGCTTTATTCGATACGTATATCCTGGAGGCCATCATTGGGCGCGGGAGTCCAAATAGTGGAAACTATTACCGAAGGTCTTTTGAAAACAATCCTCCGTTGAGTTCCGCAATTTACGAGGGGCAGCAGGTGGCAGGAGCTTTCTCTGCACAGCTGCGAATGGCTTACGAACAGTCGCTGAATGCTGATTTTGAAATAACCGAAGGAAATTTGATCGGTTACGCCGGCGCGGGAGTACAGGTCAGAAGTACTACGATTACCTATTTTTACCGCACCCCTGCTGCTGGAGAGGGAGTGTCTGCCAGGACTGAATCCCGCGGGAATGCCGACTTCGGCCCGGAGGGATTTATCGGCTCGGCCTATTATTTTGAAGAACTGCCCCTTGGAGTATTTGCCGAACTTGGTTTGTTCATGGAATTGTTGGACCGATTTGGTCATTTGAAGGTTCAGGGAGCCATAGGGGCCAGGTACGTATTTGGAAAATGAAGAAGAGGACCATCCGAATTACCGGTGTGATCGTGGTGCTACTGCTGCTGGCGGCTTCGGTGTACCTGTATCTGGGGGGAGGCACAGAAACCAGGGTAGATCTGGTTGCATGTCATACGGTAGATCTGGTCGGATTGGAATTCAGGGGGACTCCCCAGGACGAGCGCCTTCGGCAGTATTTTCAGGACGTGGAAGCAAATCGGGGGGAAGACCCTCTTTACACAATTTATTTTGAGGAGCCTTCGGGAAAACGGGATACGCTGCATGTATTCGTAGGGTTGGAGCGGGGAGACAGGCCGCAATCGTTGCCTGAAGGTTGGATTCGTCGCTCGTTTGCCTGTAGGGAGGCGGTGAGGGCGAGCATGCAGATGCATCAATGGGTGATGCCGGGTCCGCAACAAACAAAGCAACGGATACAGGAATTTGCCCTCGCCAGGGGAGTTGTGCTGCAGGGGCTGTTTATAGACAAGATTATGGGAAGGAATCATGTGGAGGTTTGGGCTCCGGTACGGGAGGAATGAGACGATATGGCCATTTAACCCACTATCGATTTTGCACAGTAGCCGTTTCTTTAGGTGGAATATTTCGGCCTCGTTTGCCCGGCGGCTTGAAATAAAACAAAGGAATACTCAGGGAAATGACTAACACTGGTACGATTTTGGAAATAAGTCGAGTAATTAACCAATTAGCAGATAAACGTATGAAAAAAAGCAAGCAATCAGTACTCGTAAGTAAGCTTTTCCTACTTACCACCGCCTGGGTTTTGTGGAGTTGTGAAGGGCCTATTGGCCCGGAAGGCCCTCCGGGACAAGACGGGCTTGACGGTGTGAATATCGTGGGGGAAGTTTTTGAAATTGTGGGTGATTTTACACAATCGGGTAATTTTGGCCTACGTGGAGAATATGGCTTCGATATTCTGGAGTCAGACAAGGTCTTGATCTACCGCCTGGGCGGCGTGGATCAGGAAGGGAATGATATTTGGCGATTGATACCACAGATCGTCTTTCACGAAAATGGAATCTTTACCTATGATTACGATTTCACTTTCTACGATTATTCGATTTTTTTAACCGGCGATTTTGATCTCAACACACTGGAGCCAGCGTTCAGAAACGAGCAGGTTTTCAGAGTACTGATCGTTCCTGCGGACCGGATTGATCTACGATTGGATTTTTCAGATCACCAGGCAGTATTGAAATTGCTTGGGATAGCAGAAGAGGATATTACCCGTTTTCGTTTGTAAGATTGAGGCACCTCCGGCGGGATGGTAGCAGAAGACAGCTTGCACTTGCTGCAGGCTGTCTTTTTTTTCGGTCGGTATTGGATATGCCAAAATATCCGGCTATCTTTCAAATAACGCATTAAATTCATTATTTGAGAAAAACAAAAATTTATGAAAAAGATTTTATACTTGGTAGTACTTGCAGCAATCATCTCATTGCCTGCATGCGAGGGTCCGGAAGGGCCTCAAGGCCCTCCCGGTCTGGATGGAAGAGACGGAGTAGATGGTGAGGATGGGGAAGACGGGATTGAAGTGCTAAATCTAGTCTTTGAAGGGCAGGTAACATTTTCGGCAGAGAACGAATATGCGATCGGTTCCCAACTGGAAATTGGTCAAGGCGATAATTTACTTATTTATCTGGAATGGGCGCAGGTGGAAGGAGAGTCGTTGTGGCGGTTATTACCGCAGACGGTTTTCTTTGGAGAAGGTGCGACATTGACGTACAATTACCAATATACCTCTTCTTTTTTCAATGTCTTCATGCAGGCAAATTTTGATCTGGCCGAGTTGGAAGCCGACTGGACGGATAACCAACGCATTCGTGTCGTATTGCTTCCCGGGTTCTTTGTACAGGAAGAGGCCGCAAGGATTGATGTTAGCGATTACGATGCGGTGATGTCGTTAATAGGTAAAGACGAATCGGATATTGTACCGATTACACTGAAATAAGTAAATCGCGTCATTCAAGAAAATGAATCAACAAAGCTTTCCGGATTTTCGGGAAGCTTTTTCTATATAGGCCCGTTTTTCGCTTTTTGCCGCAAGTTGATTTATATTTGCGCCATGCAACTAAAGAACGACTTACTTTTACGTGTCATTAAAGGAGAAGCGGTAGAAAGAACGCCGGTATGGTTAATGCGGCAGGCAGGGCGAATACTGCCCGAATACAGGGCCGTGAGAGCCAGCGTGAGTGGATTTATTGAATTGGCACAGACGCCAGCTCTGGCTGCGGAGGTCACCATACAGCCGGTGGACCTTCTTGGGGTAGATGCGGCGATTATTTTTTCAGACATTTTGGTCGTACCGGAAGCGATGGGCCTTCCCTACGAGATGGTGGAAAAGCGAGGTCCCTGGTTTCCGAAAACCATCGGCAGTGCCGCTGATTTAAAAAACTTGCGGGTAGCAGATCCCAATACCGACCTTCACTACGTGTTGGAAGCCATTCGGCTAACAAAAAAAGGACTGAATGGTCGGGTTCCCTTGATCGGGTTTGCCGGAGCTCCCTGGACGATTTTTGCCTACATGGTGGAGGGATCCGGTTCCAAGACCTTCTCCAGGGCAAGGGCCATGTTGTACCAAAACCCGGTGTTGGCCCACAAACTGCTCGATCTGATTACCAAAACTACTATTAGCTACCTGAAAGGGCAGGTAGCAGCTGGCGTAAACCTGGTCCAGGTATTTGACAGTTGGGCAGGTATCCTATCCCCCGATCACTACCGGGAATTTTCCCTGCCTTACTTGCAGAAGATCTGTGAGGCAATCACGGAGGTTCCCGTGACTGTATTTGCCAAAGGGGCGTATTTTGCCATGGATGATTTCGCGGGGATGGCCTGCGATACAGTGGGTTTGGACTGGAACATGAATATTGATGAAATAAAGCGGAAGATGAACGGGAGGAAGGCACTGCAGGGAAACCTAGATCCTGCTGCCCTGTACGCGCCAGACGAGGCGCTTGTTGCGCAAACAAGGGCGATGCTGGTCCGATTTGCAGGTAGCAGACACATTGCCAATCTTGGACATGGTGTCTATCCGGACACCTCTCCCGAAAAAGTAAAGCTTTTCATTCAAACGGTAAAAGAATTCAATACTACGGCAGAAAACTGAGAAATAAATTAGCTATTATTTTTTGAAAAATCGTAGTAATGCCATGATTTTTAGGGCAAATAGGTAAAAAAGGGATGCTTTTCATCATTTTTTTTTGAATTCAACTGGTTTTTACGGCATTACAAATGCGTTGTGATTATTTGCTAATCTCGAAATAGCTGAATATATTTGTTAAAATGTATTTCAAATACATTAAAACGAGGTATAGTTTTTTTTTAAGCACGCCTCATTACGTTCGACAATGGAAAAGTTTTTGCACAAGCATCACCGCTCGGAATATTTTTCGAAAAAGCTTACCGGATACGTCGGGCCGGATGGAGCGGTGTACCTCACAGATCCCCGAAAACTTTTGGTGAATCGATGTGTGGATTTGTCCTTGTCATTTCTTTTTTTGACGCTGGTCTTTTCCTGGCTGTTTCCCCTACTGGGACTATTGATAAAATTGGATTCTCCCGGTCCTATTCTTTTCCGACAGCTACGGCATGGGAAAGGGAATAAGGGTTTTTGGTGCTATAAGTTTCGAACGATGAAACGGAACCCAGAAGCAGATACCCGGCAGGCTTCAAAAGATGACCAACGAGTAACCCGATTGGGACGATTTCTTAGAAAAACAAGCCTGGACGAAACGCCACAATTTATCAATGTCTTATTAGGAGATATGTCAATCATTGGTCCAAGGCCACATGCAGTACCGATGAATTATCTTTTTTCAAAAGAAATTAGTAATTACATGTTTCGTCATGCTGTCAAGCCGGGGATTACCGGGTTGGCCCAGGTCAGGGGGTACCGAGGAGAGGTGCTCGATTTTTTCGATATTCATGGCAGGGTGCGTCTGGATCATTTTTATATCAAAAACTGGTGCCTGTTTCTGGATCTGAAAATCTTATTCTGGACGGTTTCAGCTGTTTTATTCAAAAATACCAAGGCGTATTGATGTTTTTTTGAGCCAACCTGGATCAACCATGGAAAAGGACCGGAGTTTTTTTTAGGTTTCACGTAATTCTTCCGCTTTTTTTTCGTTTCTCGCCGGGAGTATTGGCACCAACTAATTTTTAAAACTATAAAAATGAATTTTGAATACAAAAAAACGGATTTTAATTCAAATTTATTTCCCAAAAGCTTGCATAGAATATAAAGTCGCTATATATTTGTAAAAATGTATTTCAGATATATAAAAATGTTTTTTAAACAGGTAGTAAGGAATAAGGAAGAACGTAACGATTGTTAGCGATGGAAAATGTTTTAGTAGAAAGAAAATTTGGCCAATCCCTAAAGAAGGGAAATTTTGTAAAAAGGCAGCAGGAGGCAAAAGTAAGGGTACTTTTTGGAAAAAACGACAGCTACCAAAAACGCTTGATGAAGCGCATCTTTGATGTAGTGCTGGCAGTTTTCACCACGGTGTTTGTATTGTCATGGTTATTTCCGTTGATTGGCATATTGATCAAATTGGATTCCAAGGGGCCGGTTTTGTTCAAGCAATTGCGGCACGGAAGAGGCAACACGGTTTTTTATTGCTACAAATTCCGAACCATGATTAAGAACAACGAAGCGGATACCCGTCAAGCGACTCAAAACGACACGCGCATTACCCGAGTAGGGAAATTTCTCCGAAAATCCAGTCTGGATGAACTCCCGCAAATTATCAACGTACTCCTGGGAGACATGTCGATCGTGGGTCCAAGACCTCATGCAGTACCCATGAACCTTGAGTTTTCGAAAGAGATCGATGGCTTTATGCAGCGGCACGGCGTGAAACCGGGTATCACTGGTTTGGCCCAGTGCAAAGGATATAGAGGAGAGATCATCAACTTCCAGGAGCTTCATTCCCGGTTTCGATTGGACTTTTTTTACGTGCGGAAGTGGTGCTTGTTGTTTGATATTAAAATCGTGATCGAAACCGTTGTTTCGCTTTTGACAAAAAACGAGAAGGCCTACTAAGGTTGGCCAATAAACAGCGATTGAAGGTAAGGCACAGATTTTTAGGTTTGATAACAGCTTTCCAGATCAGCCTTGTACATGGTAATCCAAAAATACAAAAGACGTTAGCCGTTTATTTCTTCGCAAGCCCGGGTAGATAGACGGTGGTTTCACCCGAGCACAAGAGGGCTCAGAGGGCTTGCCTTCGTTGCATTTGATGGTTTGTTCCGGATTTGAATGCAAGAAAAGCGGCAAATGGGTGTCATACGCCGGTAAATAGTGGCAAAGCGAATGAAAATATTCTGGCACAGTTCTTATTGTTCTGATAATTAAGTAATTTGCGACGTATTTATTGATTGCATGTTTTTGCAGATTATTGTTTCACTTTTTCACCGGAGCGAACGAGTTCGGTGAGTAAAACTGACGTAACAGTCTTAAGATTTTATGAGAAAAAGTACATTAGTAAACAGCTTGGTTTTTATTTTCCTGTTAACCGGTGTTTTTGGTTGTGCCAAGAGGAATCTGGTTTATTTCAGCGATATTGAACCCGGGTCTGATTTTTCAACGCAGATCACAGAATTTCCGGAACCCACCATTCAGAAAGGGGATTTGTTAAAGATCACTGTGAGCAGTTTGAACCCTGAGTCAAACCTTTTGTTTAATGCAGGTGTCATGTCTTCGTCCGAAGACGGGCGAATGATGAATGCGGCGGTTCCCATCAACGAGGGCTACCTGGTTGACAAGGACGGGCAGGTGAATTTTCCGGTATTGGGAATGGTGGTGCTGGAAGGCTTGACCAAGGAAGAAGCGACGGAGAAAATGGCACAGCGATTGGAGGAATACGTAAAAGACCCTATTGTCAACGTACAATACCTGAACTTTAAGATCACTGTCATCGGAGAAGTCTCCAAACCGAATACTTTTACGTTGGAGACAGACCGGATTACCATACTCGAAGCATTGGGTTTGGCGGGTGACATGACAGAATTTGGAAAAAGAGAGAACGTGTTGCTAATCAGGGATGAAGGCGGGGTGCGCAAAGCCGTTAGATTAAACTTAAATAACCGGGAAATACTGGATTCTCCGTACTTTATGTTGCACCAAAATGATGTCGTATACGTTGAACCGGACAAGATGAAAGCGGTTCAGGCAAGTACGAACCAGCGAGCGCTCACCGTTTTCGGTATATTGGCCTCACTTGGGATTGCCGTGTTGTTTAACCTACGTTTCTACTTCGAATAAGATTACGGAATTATGAAAATGTCGGATATGTTAATGGATGATTTTCAACCCAAAGAGGTAGAAAATACGGATTACAAGTATTTGGTCATGAAATACCTCAAGTTCTGGTATTTGTATGTGGCCGGGCTTGTTGGATGCTTGGGATTGGCATTCCTGTACTTACAAATCTCTACACCTGAATACCCAATAGAAGCAACTATTCTGATCAACAGCAATAAAAGCTCGGATTTTTCTCAAAATGCTGTTTATTCCGAATTGGAGACTTATCAGTCAGTAAAATTGGTGGAAAACGAATCCGAAGTATTGCAGTCGGTGAGTTTGATGAAGCAGGCCATTCAGGAGCTCGATTTAAATGTTTCGTACTTTGTGAAAGATAATTTGTTTCGCAACAAGGAAATTTTTGGGCCACAGGTGCCGATTAAAGTAGTCTTGGACCGGTACGATTCTGCTGCGTTTTTTGACGAAGATTTGTTGACCGAATTCAAGGTTCACGTGCAGGGGCCCGAAAGCTTTCTACTGGAGGACGAAGAGGAAAACGTCAGTACTCATCAGTTTGGGGAGGAATTGGCTTTTCCTTTTGGAGAGTTTAACATCGAATTGTTGCGGGAATTAGAGGAGTATCCCAGTACCGTTATCATTAATTTTAACAATCCTTATTCGCTTGCCGGGAGGTACAGCAATAAATTGGACGTGCTGATTGTGAATAAGTTCGCTAGTGTGGTCCGACTTGGTTTCACCGACCCGGTTCCCCAAAAAGGCATGTTGGTTTTAAATAAGTTGATTGAAGCCTACAATAGGGAGGCGATGTTAAACAAAAACCAAACTGCGAAAAACACCATTGATTTTATCAATAAGCAGTTGGATTCGGTCACCAATGACTTACGGGAGATTGAAGCGATGGTAGAAGAGTACAAGACGGAGAATAAAATTACCGAATTGAGTTCTGACGCCCTGCAGTATGCGGAAAGGTTTAATCAGGGCAAAGAACAATTGGCAGAATATTCGATTCAGTTGGATGTCTTGAATTCGATAGAAGAATATTTGAGCGTTCAGGAGGATGATTTTCAGATTATTCCCGGGTCACTCAACATTCCTGACCCTAGTTTGTCGGCCAGTATTGATCAGTTTAATGAATTGCAACGTGATAGGGAGCGTATGGTTCGTACCACGCAACCTGGAAATCCCCTTATTTTGGAAAAAAACCAGCAGTTGCGTTCTGCCAGGCAAAACATATTGGAAAATATCAAAAGTATTAAGTCCAGTGTGGAAATTGCGAGAAATAATCTCTTGGCTCGCACGACCGAGGTAGAAATCCAAAGCGGGAAGGTGCCCGAAATTGAGCGAAAGTTATTGGAAATAAATCGCCAACAAGCCATTAAGCAGGACCATTACCAATATTTGGTGAAGAAGCGCGAGGAGGCCTCCATGTCGCTTGCAGCCACTACGGTGAGTAATTCCAGAATCATCGATCCGGCGATGGCGGGAAGTAAACCGAGCAAGCCTAACAAACTTTTGGTTATAGGTTTTGCGTTCTTTGCGGGCTTGGGTGGTTCGCTTGGTCTTGTTTTCGTTTACTATCAATTGAATACCAAGATAAAAGTGAAACGAGACGTTACCTCAAGGACGAATATTTCCATTCTGGGTGAAATATCGCACCACGATGAAAAAGTGCCGATTGCCATTTCCAAAGGAGTACGTACTCCCGTAGCAGAACAATTCCGACTGATACGGACCAATCTACAATTTGCTCTGCCCAATAAGGATAAAAAGATCATTCTTGTTACCTCTTCCACCAGTGGAGAGGGTAAGACATTCTTTTCGCTAAACCTGGGAGTGAGTATGAGCCTGGCGGATAAAAAAGTGGTCGTTCTCGAATTTGATCTGAGAAAACCGCTGCTCCTGGAATACCTTGGGATGGAGACGAAACGTGGAATTTCTGACTATTTGTTGAATGATTCGCTAACGATTGCCGATTTGGTAGTTAAAAATGAGCGTTTACCGGCTGGATTGGATTTGATAGGCTGCGGGACCCTGCCGGATGATCCGTCGGAATTGATGTTATTGCCGAAGGTGGGGTATTTTATCGATAAGCTTCAGGAGACGTACGACGTAATCATTATTGACTCTGCCCCGGTCGGGCAGGTGTCCGATGCATTTTCGCTCTCTCGGTTTTCGGACATCACTACCTACATTATGAGGTATAACTTTTCGGAGGCACACGCCATTTCTTTCCTTAACGAGCAAAAAAGAGAGCGCAAGTTGAAAAATCCTTTCATTGTCCTGAACGACGCCAAAACGAAAATGAGTTATGGCTACGATTACTACCAGAAGGGAGATATCAAGAAAAAGAAGCGAGAAGTATATAAAAAGATGGCAAAGAAGGTATAGAACCATTTTTAGATTGACGACGTGTTAGTGAAAGTTTTTCTGTATGAGAAATCAAGTTTCTTCCCTTTATTTCGTATTAAATAAGGCCATCAACAAAGGGCATAAAAGAAGTGTAAAAGCCAAAAAAAATATTCTTGCTTCCTTGGTAATAAAGGGAGGAAGTATTGCCATCAGTCTGGTACTGGTACCTTTGACTATAAACTACGTTAATACAACGAGTTATGGTATTTGGTTAACCTTGAGCTCCATTGTCGGTTGGTTTAGTTTCTTCGATATTGGTTTCGGACACGGATTACGTAACAAATTTGCCGAGAGCATAGCGAGAGGTGAATACGACCTTGCCCGGAAATACATTAGTACCACCTATGTCGTTTTAAGCTTAATCATTGGTATTGTCTTGTTGATTTTCGTCGGCATCACTCCATTTTTGAATTGGGCGAATATCCTGAATTCTCCAGCGGAAATGGCCGGAGAGTTGCGCGTCCTGGCTTTGATCGTATTCACGTTTTTTTGCCTTCAGTTTGTCCTCAAATTGATTACCACGGTGCTTACAGCCAATCAGGAACCGGCAAAAGCCTCCTTTTTTAATTTTATGGGAAGTCTTTTTTCGTTGATAGTGATTTATGTCCTCACGCTTACCACGGAGGGCAACTTAATCTATCTCGGAACTGCTTTGAGTTTTACACCGGTTTTGGTGTTAGTTTTTTCAAGTATTTGGTTTTATAACCACGAATACAAACGGTTCGCACCGTCCTTTAAGCAAGTAGACTTCAGCCTTGCTCGGGATTTAATGAGCTTAGGTGGTAAGTTTTTCGTCATACAAATTGGAGCACTCGTTTTGTTTAGCACAAATAATATTATCATCACTCAATTATTTGGCCCCACGGAAGTCACTCCATTCAATATTGCTTTTAAACTGTTCAATATCGTAACGATGGGATTTGGTATTGTCGCCACGCCGCTGTGGAGTGCCTTTACCGACGCATACGTTCGTGAAGAATACCAATGGATCAAAAATACATTGGCCAAAATGAGAAAAATATGGCTTTTATCGGTTCTTTCCGCCATAGGCATTTTGTTTGCATCCCCATTCTTATACGATATCTGGGTGGGCGATAAGGTGGAGGTACCTTTTGGCCTTTCCGTGGCGATGTGTGTGTACGTGGTGGTTTCGATCTGGCAGACCATTCATGTGTTTTTCTTAAATGGCATTGGAAAAATCAAACTTCAGCTCTACATGGTTTCCATCTCGGCTGTATTGAATATACCGATGGCAATCTACCTGGGCGGCTTGTTTGGTTTGGTTGGGATTACGCTTACCAGTACGATCATTTTTGGGGTGCAAGGATTGGTGTTCTTTATACAGACCCGAAAAATAGTAAATAAAACAGCGAAAAATATTTGGGATCAATGAAAATTTTCAGCTACATACGAAATTTTCTCAGTAATATTTTTACCCTGCTTAGAATATCGGCAAAAATGGATGCGGTTTATTGGGAAATCCTGGGGGGTAATTTGATCAATAGCAAGGTCCATCCGCAGGCAAGGGTATTCAAATACCACGTATTGAGCAATACCGTAGTGGATAAAGGAAGCTATATTTCCCTTAATGCCCGCATATACAATACCACGATCGGGAAATTTTGCTCGATAGGGCCTAATTTGGTTTGTGGCTGGGGAATGCACCCAATCAACGGTATTTCTACTTCGCCCGCCTTTTATTCAGCGAGTGCTCAGGCTGGTTTTACGTTTTGTAAGGAAACCAAAGTGAAAGAGTTGATCCCCATCACGATTGGAAACGATGTCTTCATTGGTGCGAATGTGGTTATTTTGGATGGGGTGACCATTGGAGACGGGGCCGTCATTGGCGCAGGGGCAGTGGTAAGTAAAGATATCCCTCCTTATGCGGTTGCCGTAGGCTGCCCTATACGGATTATCAAATACCGGTTTAGGGAGGAAATCATTGACGGACTTTTACGGTCAAAATGGTGGGAAGGCGATGACGAATCCCTGCAAAAGGTAGAAGAGATGTTTTTCGATGTGGAAGGTTTTGTAAAGCAATTTCAAGAAGCATGAATACCATTGAATACTCAATCAACTATCAGAGATACGTAAACGAACTCAATTTTAATTACAAGTTGTTTTGGGCATCCGTACTGCTGTATAGTATAAGTGGTGGGCTTGGAGATACCTTTATCGAAAGTTTGTATAAAATTGAGCAATTGTTTCAAATGATTGCGCTACTTGGGATTTTTTATTCTACCTATCATGTGGTCCAGTTCCGCTCGCCCAATAAAGTGATTAGTATTCTATTGGTAGTGTACTTTTTATGGGTGATCTTTATCACGTTTTATGGGTACGAGTATACCTACGAACGAACCAAGTCCGTGATTTTTGGCGGTGTTTTTAAATATTTATTTCCCTTGCTTCTTTTTTTTCCTAGAAATTTATTCTTTTACAAACGGCTTTTTTCCGTCATTTTTATCCTGTCCATTGCGCATATCGTGTACAATTTGATCTTCTTCGAAGAGGTTACCACCCACTACGAGACGAACGTAAATGAAAAGTTTATTTTCGAAGCCTTTACCAGAAATTTTGCTGTCCCAATGGGGTTTCTGCTTTTTACCTATATCTATCATAGCAAAACAAAGAATTTGACGGTATTACTGTCCGTGCTTTTAATGGTAGGCGTGTCGGCCTATCGGGCCCGGATATTCATTTTGGCTCTGGGAGTGGTTTATTTGCTTATTTTTCTCCTTATACTTTATCTTTATTCAAATCGAAAAGTATTGATGGCCATGCTTTTCGGTGTACTGCTATTGGTTGCTTCCGTATATGCAGGAGAAATATATCAAAAACTTCGGTTTAGTTTTTTCGAAAAAATTGAGGAACGGAGTACCGAAAACACCCGTGAATATGTAGAAGTTGCGTTCTACCGTGATTTCGAATTACAGGATTGGATAATTGGCCGCGGAATAAACGGCACCTATTTCTGTCCAAACATAGACGTGAACGACACGACAGGTTACCGGAGAATGATCGAAACAGACTACCTCAACATGATTTTGAAAGGCGGGTCTATTTTGCTGGTTCTGATTCTTTTGATTTCCCTCCCTGCTGCTTTTAAAGCACTCTTCCGTTCCAAAAATTTATTATCCAAGGCAGCCGGCATTTGGATTATTTTATGGATTTTAAGTTTGTATCCCATGAATGTGTTTATATTTTCGGTCAACTACATGATTTTTTGGATCGCAGTAGGGATCGGGTATTCAAGAGACATTCGTTATTTGTCGGACGAAACGATTAAAGAAGCATTTCGATGAAGGTTTATTTTTTTTGGAAAGATGAAGTATCCCAAGGTTCTAATATTGATCCAACCGTTTAATAACAATACCGGAGGAGGTATTACGCTGACCAATCTATTCCAGGGTTGGCCCAAAGATAAACTTGCGCTAGCCTGTTTACCCGCATTGGTCAGTACCCATACGAATACAGATATCTGTGATACGTATTATCAGCTGGGAGAAAAAGAAACGATCTGGACGTTTCCGTTTAATAAGTTAAAGCGGCGGTATCCATCGGGATTACTGGACTTCAAAAAAAGCCCGGTTGCTGAAATTGTACCGAAGAAATCCAGGTTACGGTCACGGATTCTGATAAACTATGTCGAGCCGATACTCAAATGGTTGGGTTTGATGGAGTTGTTGTATGACTTAAAGATGTCAGATGAATTTACCCAATGGCTGGATGATTTTGATCCGGACATTATCTACGCCCAGGCACATGGAAGGAACCGGGTACGGTTTTGTACTCAGGTAAAGGAATATTCAAAAAAGCCAATGATTTTTCATATGATGGACGATTGGCCGAGCTACGTGCGGGACGAAAGTGTTTTCGGAAGATTTTGGTTCAAAATCGTCGACAGGGAGTTTCGATACCTGCTAAAAATTTCCGATCTTCATTTGGGGATCAGCGAACTCATGGGGGACGAATACCGTCGGCGTTACGGGGTTGCATTCAAGGCATTCCATAATCCGATCGATTTTGAATTCTGGAAAACGGGTCAAAAAGCGAACTGGGAATTGAATGGAAAAAACCCGACCATTTTGTATGCGGGAAGGGTTGGATTGGGGATGGAAGAGTCCCTGGAGAATATGGCCAAAGCGGTTACGCGGATCAATTCCGAAACGGGGAGTTCGATAGAGTTTATCATGCAGGTCTCTACAAAAAGGGCCTGGATGGAAAAATACACCTGTGTAAAACACCGGGAGCCGGTACCTTACGAGCAGCTTCCCTTAAAATTTGGAGAAGCGGATATATTGTACCTTCCTTATGATTTTTCTCAAGCCGCAGTCAAGTTTATTAAGTACTCCATGCCAACCAAAGCATCTGAATACATGGTAAGCGGAACCCCCATCTTGATTTTTGCGCCCGAAGAGACGGCGTTGGTGGATTATGCGAAAAAGTATCAATGGTCCAAAGTCGTAACCATCAATAAAATTGAAGCCTTGACGAAGGCAGTGGAAGAATTGCTCTCCAATCCTACCGAGAGGGAAGCCTACGGCAAGGCGGCAATAGCGTTGGCAAAGGAGAGACACGAAGGGACAAAAGTTCGGGATGATTTCAAAAAGTCCCTGATTTCAGTTTTAGACTAAATATGCGATGAAAAACATTTTTTTATACCCCAAGCACGATCGGTTTTATGGGTCTCCAAATCCCTATATTTTTGATTTTCACCGGGAACTTGCAAAAAAGCATCGGGTAGTGAACAAAAATGCGCCAAACATAGGTACTTTGAATTTATTTGTCTATTTTTTCGCGTCAGACGTTTTCCTATTCAATTGGATAGAAAACTTGCCCGAAAAGACATTGGGTCGAGTCCAAGTAGCCGGTTTTGCCTTCTTTTTGTGGTTGGTCCGTGTATTCAAAAAGAAGATCGTTTGGATATTACATAATAAAGGATCCCATCATCAAAAGGAAAACAAGGGGGCGGATACAGTTTTTAGATTAATGATGCGTAGATCTGATACGATTATCACCCATTCCGAATCCGGTAAGTCTTTTGTTGAGGAAACGTACCCCGAACATGCTGGCAAGGTGGTTGTAATTTTGCATCCCATTAGAGAATTGTTCCCCATCAAAGATTCGGATAAAACCATCGATTTTTTGATTTGGGGTAGTGTACACAGGTATAAAGGGATTGATAAGTTTTTACGGTTCCTTTCCACCTTACCGGATGCCTCCCAATATAAGGTGAGGATCGTGGGGAAATGTTTCGATAAAGCGTACCTGGAGGAAATCACATCGTACCTAAGCGATAACATAACCTTTTGTAATGAAATTTTAGATTTGGAAGAAATCTACAAGATTGCCCAGCAATCTAAATTCATTTTGTTTACCTACAATTCCGACACGGTGATCAGTTCCGGTTCGTTGATAGATTCCATACGAATGGGCAGTATAATTGTCGGGCCAAACCACGGTGCATTCAAAGATCTTAGTCACCTGAGTTTTGTAAAAACCTACGAGCATTTTGAGCAGATCGTAGACTTGTTCCAGCATCCCGGCACGACCACCGAGACGTTAAAGTTGGAACGAGACGCCTTTTTTGAGGAGAATAATTGGGGGAAGTTTATTGAAAAAGTAGATCGGGTACTCGTAGATTTATGAGTAATTTTGTTGTTTTTGAGATATTATACTGCACTATTAATACATATTTTAAACCGAATTAAAAATGATTAGAGTAGGGATTATAGGCCTTGGAAAAATGGGTTTATCGCATTGTTCAATCTTGGGCGCCCATCCGGAAGTAGAGGTTGCAGGTGTATGTGACACCTCAGGTTTGGTAATCGATGGGTTCAAAAAATATTCGTCGTTTCCGTGTTACACGGACTATAAAAAAATGATCGACCAGGCCAACCTGGATGCATTGCTTATCGCTTCTCCGACCAAGTTTCATGCCGATATGGTAGACTACGGGTTGGAGCGCAATATTCACGTGTTCTGTGAAAAGCCGTTCGTGCTGGATGCGGCTGACGGGATTCGGCTGGCAGAGAAAGCGGCGTCCAAAGGGTTGGTCAATCAAGTGGGCTATCACAATCGATTTTTAGGGACCTTTGAGGAGGTCAGGAGGTTGTTGGGAAAAGATATACTTGGAGAGGTGTACCATTTTCTGGCAGAATCCTACGGCCCGGTTGTCCTGAGAGAAAAGGGAGGTACCTGGAGATCTGAAAAGAACCAGGGTGGAGGCTGCTTGTACGATTATGCGTCGCATACCATTGATCTGGTACATTTCCTTTTGGGCAAGCCGACGGCAGTTTCCGGGACCTTGCTGAAAAGTATTTTTTCCAAGGGCGTAGAAGACGCTGTGTACAGCAGCCTGGAATTGGAAAATGGGGTGACGGGGCAATTATCCGTGAACTGGAGTGATGAAACCCACCGGAAAATGACGACTCAGATCACCGTTATGGGAAAGAAGGGGAAATTAATAGCAGATGCCACGGAAGTAAAGATTTTTCTGAAAGAAGCAAACAAGGAGGAAGGGCTGGAAAAGGGTTGGACGATCAAGTATTTGACAGACCTTACTGACTCGGTGGATTTTTACCTGAGGGGCGAAGAATACAGCTCTCAGTTGGACCACTTCATTGACTGCATTCTAAAAAAAGAAACTCAAAATAAAAGTAGTTTCAAGAACGCTACGGTGACGGATCAGACAATAACAAAATTACTTGAAAACGCTAAATACTAAGATAATGGATAGAGTATTATTTGGAGATAATCAGTTTTTTGGTGTAAACCACAGTTCTGATGAGAAATCCAGGGCTCAGACGATGAAATTTCAAAAAGATGAGGCAATAATGAAGGTGCTGGACATCGCGATAGACGAGGGAATCAATACGTTTATGTGCACCACTCATGACCGCATTGCAAATATCTGCGATGTGATCCGGGGAAACGAAAAGTACAACAATTTTCAAATTTATCCCTGTATGCCCTACGCCCATAAGTATGCCAATGCAGTGACGGAGTTGGGTTATTTGGGTACCATCAAACAGTTTGTGCCCGGGAACATTGTGAATACGTTTGCTAAAGGTGGCTTGGCTTTTATGAAAAAAGATTTCTCTGCGTTGGCGGAGTTAATGATAGACGCTGAATTGAAAATGTTTAAGGGAATAAAGACCCCGGTAATTTGGATACAAAATGTTATTACCGATCTGCTCTTGGGGTTGGGAATGACCGAGTTTTTAGTTACATTTTACCGGCATGTAAAGGAGAAGCACAATGCTGAGCCGGGCTTTATTACGATGAATCTCCCCTTGCTGCTTGACACGCTTGAAAAAGCAGGAATAGAAAACCCGACCGTTTGCGCGTCAATCAATAAAATCGGATTTAGGATGTCGGGGGGAAAAGAGAAGTACGAAGAAGTAATCGCGCAAAAACGATGCAGGTTAGTGGCCATGCAGGTACTTGCCGCAGGAGCACTTCCTCCTTCGGAGGCGTTGGAATACGTTTGCTCCTTGGAAGGCGTTGAATCCATTTTATTTGGAGCCTCTTCCAGACCAAATATTCATCAGACCAAGACCTTAATTGATACCTATAGCCAAAACTAATTGGGTGTAATTCCGCCGGGCAAAGCGATCGTTTTTCCTTTGTCCGGCGGTTCTACCTACGTATACCGGGATTGGTTTTTGGCGGTATCTTTTCGTGTCCGGTCGCGGGAGTTGTTTTATGGAGCGGGCCCCGGAAGACATTATACGTCTTGTTTTAGTAGCAATACAAACCCTGTAGGACTCGATTTCGTCTCGGTGCGTATGTATTATTAGTATGTAGCCATTTATTTCTAGTAGTTGCAATGAGGATTTTATTGATCAATAGCTACTCCATGGAGACAGCGTACCAGCTCTGGAGCGAAGGAAAAAGCGGTAGTCATCACGTTTGGGGTAAGATTGAGTTGGAAAAAATCAGTGATTACAAAATGATTGTTTTTCCGCACGAGAAATACAAATGGCTTAACCGGATTGGAGGGTGGATAGGAATCACGCATCTTGACCAGCAAATTCGGATCTTGTTTTCCCCGGGAAGTTACGATATCTTGTACGCCCCGTACAATACCAAAAACACGAAACTGTTACTATTACTTAAATTAATTAAAATCTACCGGAAGCCGATCGTCGTTACCATTCATCAGCCGTTTATTGGAACAAATTCAAGTTCAAATCTGGTCAGGAAGCTTACCAAAAAACTCCTTACAACCTATGATGCAAGCATTTATTTGAGCGAAGGCCTTTTGGCCCAGGCGATTGAAAGGTTGAACATCGATAACGATACGGTGGCTAAAAAGCTCTATACGGCTCAGTGGGGCCCCGATCTCAATTTTTATGACCGGTCGAAATTCAAGGCCATTGAGGACGACGAACCATACCTGATTAGTGCGGGGCATACCTCCAGGGATTACGAGACGTTGATTGAAGCATTTAGAAGTTTGGATTACAAACTAAAGATCTTCTGTACGGCAAAATCGATGCCGAAGGTTGCCAATCTTCCGCCGAACGTTTCCGTTCACTCGGAATTTATCCCCTATATGAAATTGATGGAGTATTACTTGAATGCCGAAGCAATCCTGATTCCGCTGAAATACGATCGCCGTAAGGAGGGATGTCAGGGGATGACCAGCATTCAGGATGTAATTGCTCTCGGAAAACCGACGATTATCACCAAAAATATCACCCTAAACCTTGATGCTGAGAAAGAAGGGTTCGGTATCTTTGTAGAGATGGGCGACGTCACAGGATGGGTGAATGCAGTCGAAATGTTAATGAACGATCGAGAAAAAATGCGACAAATGGGTGAAAGTGCCCTCTCCGTGTATCGAAACACGTTCAACGCGGAGATTTTTGCCAAACAAATAAAAAATGTATTCTCTGATGTTTGGATGAAAAGGGAAAATGCCTAATTGCTTTAAACGATTATGAGGAAGATGAAGAAAAAAAAGATAATTTTGATTTGTTCGGACGGCGGGCATCTGGCGCAAATACTGGAGTTAAAGGATTGGTTTACCCAATACGACTACCTGCTCGTTACGGAAATGGCTCCTTCTACTGTCTCTTATCAAAACCAATACAACATCAAGTATTTGAGAGGGAGATCGAACGGAAAAAGCAGGAGTGTGGGGTTCTTTGTAAATGTCCTTGTTAATTTTTTTCTAACGATAAAAATTTTGCTTACGCACTTTCCAAAAGCGATCATCACCACCGGAAGCCATACGGCAGTTCCTATGTGCATTTTGGGCAAGCTATTGGGTAGGAAAATAATCTGGATATTGTCTTTTGCCAGAATCAATTCCAGAGCATTTTCTGCGGATCTTATCTATCCGATCGCTGACAAGTTTATCTTGCAATGGCCGGGCCCTCAACAGTATTACAAAAAAGGAATATATTTAGGAGGAATATATTGATCAAAATTAGCTTACTCACCTAACCAAACGCGTATGATTTTAGTGTTACTGGGAACATTTCCCATTCAGTTTACACGTCCGCTTGTAGCGATAGACAGGCTTTGCAAGGAAGGATCGTTAAAGGAGGAAATAATCGTTCAGTCCGGACACACGGAGTTTGTTTCCGATTATTTGACGTTTCAGCCGTTCATGTCGGCGGATGATTTGATCGAATTGTACAAGAAAGCACGTATCATCGTAACCCACGCCGGTTCCGGGTCGATTTTAAAAGCGGTAAAACTAGGAAAAAAAGTGATTGCCATACCGAGATTAGCGAAGTACGGCGAGCACGTGGACGATCATCAGTTAGAAATCCTTAACGAATTCGAAAAACTGGGGTATTTGATCGCCTGGCGGGAAGAGGATGATTTGATCGATTTATTGGAAAGGGCGGAAAGCTTTGAACCCGCCCCCTACGTTTCAAAGAAAGAACGAATTATCGACTTTCTGGAAGACTATATCAGTCGGTTGTAGGTGGGAGTGGGATTGCGTGGACGGAGGCCTCGTATGTATGCGCAGACGCAGTGGTTGCGTCTTGTCCCGTTTTTTTTTGGCGAGCGTTGCACCATACCCTCTGTAGTGTTTTTATGTTAGATGAGTTTAATGATAAATAGGGTAAATGTGAGTAGTAATAAGCTAGTTGGTGAAGATTTGTTGAAACTCCCCAATGTACATTACGAGAAAAACTCAGACTACAGGTTTGAAGAGTTGAACGAAGGGTTGTTTATAGCCGGGGTTTTTGACGAGTTGCAGCGGATAATGAAAGCAAATTTTTCTGATTTTGAGTTTTTTATTTTCACCAATCACAAGAAGGACGCACTACCGGAGAGTATTCACGTAAAAAGCAACAAGAGAAAAGTTTTATTTTATTTTTCAGACGAGTCGGGAAAAGACCCAAGGCCGTACGCGAAGCATTATTTTGCTATTTTCAAGGCATACATCGGAGATCGGTTCAATTCCGGTAATATTTTTCCGATACAAATTGGCTATGTAAAGGACGTGCCGGCCTTTCTACCGGTGAAGCCAATCATGGAACGAACCTACAACGTGTTTTTTCGAGGCAACTTGAATAAAAACAGGATCGACTTTTTCAGAAACCTGGCCGGGTTCAAATGGCTTTTACCTCCGCAGCGAATTTTTAATGGTGAACTGTACCGAAAGGTACTGTTAAAAACCCAAGACGATTTTAGCGGGAAATTTCCGGATTCCATACTTATGTTTAACAGTTCGTTCAAATCTGGCTTTTCCACCGAAAAATACGGTGAGATTCTCTCTGAGAGTAAAATTGTATTGTGTCCAAAAGGATACGATATGACAGAATGCTTTCGACATTTTGAGGGAATGCGTGCCGGATGCGTAATCGTTTCCGAACGCTTGCCGAATACCGCGTTTTATCGGGGATCTCCAATAATCGAAATTGACGATTGGAAACAGGGAATGGCAACGGTCAAAGAGCTTCTGAACGATCCAGAGCGGTTGAAAGCGTTACAAGCGCAAATGATCGAATGGTGGGAAACACGATGTTCGGAGCAAGCGACGGCAAAGTATGTACACGAGCGAATTAACAGTCTTTTAGATAATACGCATGGAAAATCGGCGAAAGATTAACGTTCTTCTCATCAACTCTTATTCATTTGATACGATTTATAACAATTGGGCGAAAGGGGAAAACCCCAGTCATTTCCTCATGGGAAAAATTGAATTGGAGGAGTCTGGAGAATTTGTGGTGGATATTCTGGAATACGAGAAACATGCCTGGTTGAACCGTCTGGGTGCTTTTCTGCGGATTCCATTTTTGGACCAGCAGGTAAGGGCAGTCTTAAAGGTAAGCCGGTATGACGCCTTGTACTTACCTTACCCTTTGGCCAATAGTCGCTTGCTATCCTTATTGAAGTGGATGCGACTTTTGAGTGTCCCTATCGTTGTACTTGGGCATCAAGGTTTCCAGTATTACGGTGAAAAAGACACGTTGTTTAATCGAATTTTAAAAAAAGGATACCAACAGTTTGACCACTTTGCGTTCTTTAGTAAAAAATTACTCGAAAAGACCAAAAATGATTTGGGTTTTTCGCAGGAGTACGTTGACAAACATTTTCACTACGTCCATTGGGGACCCGATAGGAAGTTTTATCAAAATCATGTAGCTACCAAAAAGCCCCAAGATTTCGAACCATTTGCCGTATGCGCCGGTACGGTAGATAGGGATTACGATATGTTGATTGCGGCGTTTGAGAAGGTCGGGCATCCGTTGAAGATTTTTTGTACCGAACAGGGGGTTTCCTCTTCAAAAGTTCTTCCCCCAAATGTATCTGTAGATAATTCTTGGGTACCCTACCCGGTTTTGATGGAGGCCTATCAGGCCTCTGGTTTCGTGATTATTCCGATTCGGGATGCGATCAAAAACCGTGGAAATACCTTCGGGCTCACCGTACTAAACGATTGCATCGCGATGGGAAAGCCCGTTTTGATGACGTACCATCCCTACGTTGACATTGATATAGAAAAAGAGAATATTGGACTCTGGGTGAAGGATAATACAGTGACGGGATGGGAGCAAGCGTTAAACAGGATGTTTTCACTTTCCGATAGTTTTCCCCAAATGGAGGAGAATGCGAGGAAATTGTACCGGACCAGGTATCATTCAGGGATTTTCGGCCAGGAAATGGCTGAAATATTTAAAAAGGCGATTTGATTGCGTTTTTCGGATTAAATAGATTTCCTATGTCAATATTTCACCTCTCTTTTGATTACCCGGGCTTTTTACATAAGGATAAGACAAAAGCGGTCAAGAACCTCGTGGATGCCCAAGAAGAATTCGAGAACGTCGTGTTTTCAATGAAACGTGCGGCGAGTCCTTTCGCGGACTACAAGGCAGTCCGGACGGATTATGGATTTGCGATGAGGGTTTTTGGACTTCCTTTTGGTATTGGTCTTACGACCTGCATGCGCTTGGCAAGCAGGCGTGTTCTAAAGGCAATAGGGACCGGTGCGAAGGAATTTGATCTGATTCATGCACATAAATTGACTTTTGAGGGCATCATTGCCTTTGTCCTGGCAGAGAGATTAGGTATTCCATTTATCGTAACCATCCGGGGCGATTCCGATCTGAAAGTAATTAAGATGAAACGATGGTCGCGACCTCTATATGCGAAAATCTTGCGCAGGGCGTCTAAGGTATTGTTTCTTGCCCCCTGGACAAGGGATCAATTGGAAAACTATTTTCCCGATATACCCTTTCAGGAAAAATCCGTATTGATTCCGAATATTATCGAGCCGGGTAAACAAGCTGCAGCTTCTGCTACTAATAAAACCAACAAATTCGTTTCGGTATTTAAACTGGATTCGTACAAAAGGAAAAACATTAAACGGGTGATTGAGGCCATGGATGCGCTTCACAGCACGATACCCTCGGTAGGTTTGGACATTATAGGTCCCGGCACTGAAAAATCGAAAAAAGCGATTCAAAAGTACATCGATGCGTGCAACCATCCCTCTCTATTTAATTTACTTGGACCCGTACCGAATGAAGAGTTGGTGAATGTGTACCCCAATTATCTGGGTTTGGTCCTACCCAGTAGCCCGGAAACGTTTGGATTGGTTTTTATCGAAGCCCTTGGTTCCGGTCTACCCATCATCTACGCTAAGAATGCAGGCGTGGATGGGTTTTTTGAAGAAGATGGAAAGGTGGGAATAAAAGTCGATAGCCGTTCGGTGGATGAAATAGCCGACGCATTGAGAGAAATCTACATCAACAACGAGGCGTACGCCAGTTCTGTACAGGATTATAAGAACAAGGGCAGGGTAGGTATTTTTTCAAGACGGCATGTGGCAGAGGAGTACACCGCTGTACTCAGGCCCTTGGTAACCCGAATGCAGGGTTCCCTCGAGTAGCCTGCCTTTCAGGATCACGTATCTGCTGCTCGGTTCCGGTGCCCTCGTCGAGCCCGGTGCTTTAGCGAATCCAAGTGCACCAAAGGTAAACCGGTATCTACCAAAAAATTGCAAAGCATTTGCACCACAGGTCGTAGGGTACCTTGCTTTATTCTTTTTCGGTAGGGTAGCCAAACTGAATCAGTTCGGTATTCAACATTTCTTCGAACATCTTTTTTTGTTGTAGGGGAAGTCCCTCTCGCCACTGCTCTTTCCGTCCCGTTCGCAAAAAGTTCGCCTTCTTTTGTTGGCCTTTTTTTAGAAATTCCTTCTTTTTATTTTTAAACGATTGTTTTTCAATGGCTGCATTTATTTGCGCATCGGTCCGCTGTATACCTAAAAAATCAATGATTCTTTCGCATTCCTCTTTGGTATTGCTTAGCAGGTCTTCGTATTTCACGAAAAACGTATTCTTCTCGAGATAGGGTTTATAGTGGGCCGCCCAGGATACCCGAACCCACCAATGAACTTCCCTGGAACCATAAATTATCGCTTCGGCCATACGCTTTATTCGGTACTTTGATCGGGAAATTATCAGCTTGTTAATTCCTTTATAAATTCTGTACATTTTCGGATAGTCACTAAAAAGTCTCCCCAAGAATGGCCACCGTTCGATTACGAAATAAGCCGAGCCAGAGAGACAAATATCTCTTGGGTCTCTGAGAACATAGATGATTTTTTTACTTTTTATGTCGATCTCATCCAGCTCATATACCTGGTGGTGAGATTTATAGCACCGGAAATTAGACTCTCGCTCCAACCCTTCCCGGGCGATCTCGTGATGGTCAGAATTCAAAAAACCGACTACAGGGCATCCGACCAATTCGGCTACTAGCCGGGTAATCCATGTATTTCCACTTTTGGGGTATCCGACGATGATGATATCGGTCGTTTCGGTTCCGTTTTCCATAGGTAATTTTACTATAATACGTTGAACTTTCGTGATACAAATACGGCAATCAAACGATCGCTTAAAGGCATTACCTGCTTTCAGAAGAGGGCATGGCTACCCATTATTTCTCCGGTATTGTTCCGTTCACAGAAAATTGATTCCGCTTTCGCGATTGGCATTTATTATCGCTTGAAACGGTTCCTGGCGGATCTGAGGTTCGTTTTCCCCAGCTCCTCCTCTTGCAATTATCGGTATCGCCTGGCGATTCTTCTTTCCTCATTTTTATGGCGTCAGGTTCGGCAAGTAGGGCTTGATACCGGTCCTTCGCATAATTTTTTCCCGCATAGGCATGCCGGTGTCACCGTTCTCAGACAAGTACAATCTTGGCTTGAGTCGGTGTCCATGGAATCCCTCACTGTTCAAGGGTACCATCCCCCGCAAACCGTTTTCTACGGTCGACCAATGTTTTTTCTGATCCGTTTTCTTGTAAACCTGGCGTTATTGGTAGTTTTGTTCGTGAAATCCCGTGCCTGTTGCCTTCAGCCTTCCGGAGAAGTCTTGGATACTTTCCAGTACTCTCTTTCGGAAATTGCAAGGGAAACTTACAGCTGAACGATCGCCTGGTTTTACATCCGCAGGATACTTTCATTGAAAGATAGCAGACTAAGAAAATCTCCCACCGTTCGTGGATTTGCCCTCAGGAATAAGGTCTTGTGATTTTGGGCGAACCAAGTAGGGTACATGCCGTGAATTTCCGAATAGGCATTTTAATTTTTGTTTGCCCAATCACAGACAAGTAAACTGAGGATACTGAACTTTTCTTTACACTCGAATAGTAAAGACTTAGTTTCACATTTAAGGGTCCAATATATGCCTAAATGCGTGATTAAAAAACCATCACTCGAAATAAATTACTGTTTATCAAAAATTAACGACATAATTTATTACCTAATTCTGTAGATATTCGCTGTAGGTACATTGGATACGTTACCAAAAACAATAGACGGGTGATTGGGACCAATGATCTGCCTGAGGTCAGCCTACCCTCGGTCGCTCAAAGCGGTCGGTTACGGAAATAGTAAATTGGCGGTCTGGTATTCGACGATTCGCAGTACGATGGATTTCGGTTTAACTTCCTCAAGCCAGACTTGATCTAGCGCAGGTGGACGCGTTCCCTACCTACCTGGGTTTGGTTCTGCCTGGTGGCCTGGGGACCGTTTTTATGCGCTTTTTAGCAGTCCCTACTTCTGGTTTTCCCCTCTTTTGTAGTGCAGATGAAGGTATGTACAGATTTTTTGAAGTAGCTGGAAAGGCAGGGAAAAATGCCGACAGTCGCTCCGTGAAGGATTCATCCAAGGCAATGAAAGAAATCCGAAAAAATACAAGGAGGAATACCTTAGGTTTTTAAAAGATTATAGGGACAAAAGGAGAGGAGTATTTTTTTGGAAGGCGCGTTTTACAGAAGTATTCCGCTAAATGCAGGCTCTCGGCGAGCCTGATGTTGCGTTGATGCTATCTGCGTACCCTGGCCGATGGGCTGTCAATTGGGCTGAAAAGGGATTTCATGCAGTTTGGTTTAGCCTAACCCAGGCGATACAAGGCGGTGACGGTACTCGCCAAAAAAAATGGAACGCATGGATATCCCGGGCTATAGCGGAACGGTTGATTTCTCCTATCGGGCAGTAAAAAAAATCCCCCTGGATTCACATTCCAGGGGGATTTTCTGTTTATGGATTGACAATCAATCGTTGCTTACTTACGATGTTCTGGTCATCGCTCACGCTAATCAGGTACATGCCCTGGGCGAGGTTGTCAAGTGGAAGGGTGAACTGATTTCCAGAAGTTCGGATCCAATCCAACTCGTATTGGCTGACCAGTTGACCGTTCATGTTGTGAATGAGCACTCTTCCCTGGCCAATCTCCTGCTCGAGCACCATCGTAGCTTTGTCTCTGGCTGGATTCGGGAAGATCGATACGTTATTTTGCTCGCTATTCGGAGCGTAAACGTCCATCTCCTTGTAGCCTCTGCCAAACATTTCCTTGTAGCCTCTGCTAAACATTTCCCGGTATCCACGGAGGTTTCCGCCCTCGGATGCATTCTTCGCATTGACGCCAATTATCGCTATGCCGGATATCGTTGCCCGGTTTCGTGTGGCGTTCATTTCCAGATTGAGGATTCCATCGGTAACGGTGATGTTTTCGAAAGACAGCAGCGTGGGTGCATTGTTGTTTTCTACAAAGATATCGAAGTCCTTTTTCACTACCTTTCCTTCCAATGCCAGGTCAAAGACTCTATTTCCAGCAGTGGCAGCCGGGCCTGCATGTCCAAACCAAAGCTCGTTGTGAAGGGTAAGAACGGTGTACGTACCGTTTGGTACAGGGATGGCGTAGGCCAGCTTTGCCCCGTTACGTTCGGTTTGGAACAGCGGTTGCTGCGAAGCCCTTCTGTTTTCAAAACGGTAGGAGGCCGAGTTGTAGAATACTTCATTATTTTCTTCGGCGATATACACATCTCCATTGAGCTGTTCGTCCGACCTGCCACCGGTATTCATGAAGAATACATGTTGCGATCCTGTTTCGGCCGGAGCGGTTAGTTCCCTGAATATAGCCAGTCCGGAAATCGTTGCTCGGTTTGCACTTGCCACCATGCTCAGGTTCAGGACACCATCTTTTACCTCAATGTTTTGAAAGGTAAGGATAGCAGGCCGATTGCTGTTTTCGACAAAGATGTCAAAATCATCTTTTACCAGGTTATTCTCCAGGAAAAAATCAAAGACTCTGTTTCCGGCCTGCGCAGCTGGACCATCTTTGCCATACCAAAGCTCGTTGTGGTAGGTTTTGATGGTATAGCTTCCGTTTGGAAGGGGAATGCTATAGTTCAGGGTCTGCGCGTTTCGTTCCGTCTGGAACAATGGCTCGTTGCTGGCTGAGGTCTGGGTATAGGTGGCCGAAGAACTGAAGTACCCCAGGTTGTAATCCGGTTGGAAGTCTTCTCCTTCGTAGCGTACCGTTCTGTTGAATCCGGTTTTCAATCGCATTACAGGCTCCAATTCTCCACTTGTTTTTTCGGCGATGGGTGTATTCGCGGTGTTTTCTGTGGACGAACTTGTTTCACTTACAATGGACAGCCCACTAATGGTGCCTCTGTTGGAGGACGCTACCAATCCCAAATCCAGCTTTCCGTCAGTTACCTGTACCGATTCGAATGTCAGCACGAGAGGTTGGTTATTGTTCGCCACATACAGGTCCAGATCATCCTGTACGGTCCTACCTTCGAGTTGGATATCAAAGATTCGCCTTCCTGCCCGTGCCGAAACACCGGCGTGCCCAAAGTACAACTCGTTATGATAGGTTTTGATCGTATACGTTCCATTTGGAACCGGTACCGCTATGGTGAAATTCGCTCCGTTGCGTTCCGTCTGGAACAAGGCGTCCGAAAATGCGGTGTTGGAGTAGGTATACGTTCTGCCGGTGATGCCACTAGTTACCGCCTGTTCGCCTTCAAATTGGGCGCCGTCGTACACCGTTGGTTTTTGTGTTCCCAGGTTTACAAACAAGCTGTACGCAGGTGATACGTCGTCCGTAGCTTCGGTAGTACTTGTCTCGTCAACTGGAGTCTCTTCGGCGGTATCCGTTTGGTCAACCGGAGTAACTTCCGTAGGGGGCTCTTCGGCACGAACGGAGATTTGAACCTCTTCGGAAAGGCCTATGCCCCTATCGCTGTCTTTTGCTTGGAGTGCCAGGATATAGGTGCCCTCCTGGGTGGAACTCCAGGTAAATTCAAATGGGGAAGTCGTTGTGCTGGCGACGGAGTTTCCATTGACCAACAGATTTACTTCGGCTACCTCTCCATCCAGGTCAATCGCAGAACCTGCCACGATCAGGTTTTCTCCGGCAACGATTTCCGTTGCTTCGAGTGGCTGAGTAAGGGTGATGATGGGGAGGATATTTTGCTTCTTTACCTGAATCGCTACACTGTCAGAGAAAACGGTTCTGCCAAACACATCCAATGCTTCGGCGTACACGTAGTGCGACCCGTAGGGTACGTTTTCCCAGGTACAATCAAGCGGGCTTTCGGTTTCTGTGGCGATCAGTTTTTCACAGTAGTAGTAATTCACTTTTTCTACTTCCGGCTCTCTTCCTTCGTCGACTTGTAAGGTAATGGGAAGATCGTCGCCTTCGATCATACCCGATCCGTATTCGGGGATAATGACCCTTGCTTGCTGTATGGGAGCGGGTTGATTGATTTTTTCGGACGAGGTTTTAATTAAAATCACAGACCGGAAAGGGGCGATTTTGATGCTGCCAGAATGGGGGTTATTATCCATATCGACAAATTCCCCGGAGAGGCTCACTGTTTTTTCCGAATTTGTCTCGTTATAAGCGAAAAATATTTTTTCGTCCGGGTCGGCGAGTTGCAAGTCGGCTTCGAAGACACTCAGATTGTCGAGCTGAAAATCAGCAGCACTTACGTTGTCAAATTTAAACATCATTACCGTCTCTCCAGAACTTACAGCGGGGCTGAGTAAGATTTCGTATTCGTTTCTCTCTGTAGAAAATTCCACCGTGTTCACTGCGCTGATCGTTCTCCAGGGAGAAAACCGCTCTCTAAAATAAAGCTTGCCCGCAAAAGATTTGTTGGCGACACCGCTAAACCGGACCAGGTAATTTTCTCCTTCGGCCACTTTTCCCACGTTTACGTTGAATTCAAACGAGCCGGATCCGGTCACGCGGAGCGCTCCGCCGTCCAATTTTGAATTACTGATCCAGGATGTTTTGGCATTTTTAACGGTCACGTAATTTGCATGAGTATCAAATCCCTCGTTGTCGTATTTGTTGCTCCCCTTCGTGCCGTTTACCTCGAAAGCTGGAATTGCTACCGGATGAATTTTGGATTCCTGATCGGTGCCGTAAAGCGACTTCCAGCCATCCAGATCCAGGACCTTGGTTAGTTCGCTACTGGTACCCATGTTGGATTTATTAATAATCCGGAAGTTGTCGGTCATTGGGCTCGCATATACGTTACGCTTAAACGTGGCCATTTGCCCGATATCGTTTTTGATCGAACTCGCGTTTAGATTATTCTGTGCACCGTTTTGGGTAAAAAATACGTTGTTTTCGATGGTATTATTACGGATGTCTGCTCCCATATGGTCGTTTCTAAAAAACAACTGATACGTGCTGTTGTACACCGTATTGTGGTGAATGTGGTTTTCGCGGGCATTGTGTAGGTAGATGCCCTTGCTGGACATATTGGCAATGGTGTTGTACGCTACTTCTACTCCGGTCGTGTTGTCGTCCAGATAGATACCTTCGGATTGCGGTTTTGCCAGTGCGGAACGAATATTCGTTCCTTCAACCACACCCTGACCGTTGAGAATGATGTTTCCAATAACTTTTCTATTGTAAAACCGTTCGTTGCTTCCGCCGGTGTAGGTGTAGATGCCACCTCCGTCATTTTTAGTTTTGTTGAAATGGTTGATGAAATTATTTCTCACCACTGTATTGTTTCCGCCAAAGCGGATGCCCACATAGCCGGAGTTGATGATGCGGTTGCCTTCAATCAGGTTGTTGTCATTGGGAGAGAAAATACCAAACCCATTTCCGTCACCAGATTTGCCCATCCCGGGGAACAGCTGAATATTTTCGATTTGATTGTTCCGGATAATTGCATCGTCGCAGGAGTTCAGTTCGATCGCAGAGTTGTGCACGTCGACTACCTCGTTGCCTTCCAATAAGAGGCGATAGCTTCCGTGTGCATAAATACCGTTCACCCCGACCATCTCGATTTTAGAATTTTTGATGGCTACATTATTGCCTGTCTTGAGCTCAACGGCATGCGCATTGGCTCCCCGGAAATGGATGTTTTCAATCACTACGTGATTACCCGCCTTACCTGGGTTAGCAGGTTGTCCAAAACAGCAATCTGTACAGAGTGTGAAGAGGGACGATCGCTTCCAAAGAAAACCTTAAGTTTGGCCGCGTTTACATCGTAGTACCATTCCCCCAGCTGGTCCAGGGTGCGGACGTGATTCTGAATAAAATAGCCAAATTCTGCTTTGGGCTGATAAGGTGTCCCAGGATTGGTCGCATAGTTTATGGTGTTTCCCGAATGGGATGTTATTTTATGCCGATCCAGGATCCAATAGATTTTCCGAATGACTACTTCCGCGCCGGTCCAGTTCGGCCAGGAGCTCAGCTCGTTGTCGGTGATGGAATTCCACGAAGTTTTTTCATAGGTAAGGTAGCCCTTGTTGGCTGTATCGGAATTTGGGTAGCGGCCCATTTCCCGGTCGCGATCGTTAAACGCAACCAGGGTTGTGGGTTTGTTTTTCAACATTGGGTGTCCTGCTTCGTAAATTCCATTCCCGATGGATTTCCAATCGCTGAGGGTCACGAAACTCGTGATGATGGGGTCGGCTCCGCTTCCATACGCACCTATGGTGATTGGCCTGCCTGAAGCCCCGGAACTGGTCATCACGACCGTCCCGAAGAATGTCTCCCCTCTTCTGAGAAGCACCTTATCCCCCGGTTGCAACGAAGGAAAGATCGCATTCAACTTTTCAATGGATTTCCAGGGAGTGTCAGGATTTTGGGCCTGAGCGAAACTTCTGGAATCGTCTCCTCTTTCGTTAGAAAAGTGATAATCGGCAGCTGAAGATGCTGAGATCACCAGCAAAGAAAAAATGGCGATTAGTACTACACGTGTTTTCATGATTTCAGAAATTATATTTTTGACCATTATTCTGTTGTATTTCTTCTTGATATTTTTTGAGGGAATATTCATTTTATCCTATCTTTTCTGGCGTATAAATTCTCAAAACAGTATTTTAATTGTTGGAATTAAATTTTTTGAATTTCATACATAACAAAATGATATTCTAAAAACATCTTTGATTTGAATAATTAATGATATAAAATACTTAAAACCAAATTTTGTTTTTTTAGTGCTGTTACAGCGAAGAGGAGAAGAATTGAATAATTCGTGTATGTGATTTCAATTCTGTATTTGGGAATAATTTTATTGCCGATAGTGCTGAAAAAGTCGATGTAAAAAAAAATCAAAAAAAAATCTTTTTTCTTTGGAAGCTCAGCGTCCACTCATGCCTGGGCGCTGATGAATGGTGATCTTCCCGGAGAGAGGAGTTTCCGGAAGTCGCCAGAACCAGCAATTTTTTTCAGAATCGTTGGCGAGGAGCGGTCGGTGATACCCCGACCTTCAGCCAGATTTTGATAGAAAGGAAGATAGGGAGGGTTGTGTAGCGGAAAGAACTACTCGATTTCCTTAATTAAAAAGATGCTTCGGTAGGGAGCCAGGGTGATTTCTTCGTTGTAGGTCTTTCCGAAGGAATCCGAATAGGTACCGTTCAAACTTCGTTTTTTGGGTGTTTCAGAGGTGTTGGTTTCCATTAAAAAGAAATCGCTGTCGGATCTGGAGTTCGTATTGGCTTGGGGACTAAGCGTCAAGTGCGTAAGAATCGTTTGCTCTTTTCCCTGAAATAGCCTTAGTATAAGTGCCGTCCCTCCTTTATCGACCGCGGGGCCGAAATTTACGTTGAATTCCCTTTGCTCCTTACCTATCATTACCAGCCGGCTGGCACTCAGCTTTTGGTACGGGGCACCGTTTTGGCGTAGGTAAAGCTCCATGACTACCTCCTTAGCAGAAATGCCTGAAAACGACACCTCATGGCCGACCCCCGTACGATCAGCCGAAAGGGGAATTTTGACTTCGGAGACTTCCTCCGTTCCAGCGATTCGGATTTGCCGGTCCGATTCCCAGGTTACCTGACAGCCCCCGGTACAGGAGGCATCTCCCTTTGAAATATGAATCAGGGTGGAAGAAAAGGCCGTGCCCCTTTCGGTAGCATCTGTTTTCTGAGGTAAATGACTGGTAATTTGCGTACCCCCTTCCCATTCCGCTATCTTTTTCCACTCATCCACCGAATAAAACCGTTCTGTTTTTTGTTGTGTATTTTGAGTAAAAAACGAAATTCCGGTGCCTGAGAGATCCACGTAGCGATTTTCGTCGGAAATCCCTATGGCCTCAAAATCAAACGACGGCGATCGAATTCCCATGCCTACCTGAGGGGCTTCTTTTTTTATGAGGATGTTTTCGGAGAATTTCAGGTTTTTTAATGGCTGGCCCAGTTCGTCGTCGGCAAGAAAAAGTAAGGAGCCGGCATCGAACACCAGGTTGTTTCGCACCGTTATGTGTTGGGTGTTGTGCAGGTAAATACCTTTATTGGAGATCCCGTACACGGAATTGTCGGTAACCAGCACTTGTTCCGCATTGTCGTCCAGGTAAATTCCCTCAGCAGGAGCGGGTAGGTCGGTTCCCTGCAAGGGCGTTCCTTCCCTGGCACCAACGCCATTGCAGATGATATTTCCTGTTACCACCCGGTTGGTATAGCCTGGATTCGATTTGCCCGTGTAGGAATAAATTCCCCCTCCGTCCCCCTTGGTTAGGCAAAAACCATCTACCAGGTTGTTTTTCACCAGGGTGTGGCTGCCTCGAAAGCCGATCCCCACATAGCCGGAGTTTACAATGCTGTTTCGGGCAATGGTATCCGCATCCGAAATACTGAATAGGGCGAAACCATTGTTATCTCCGTTTTGCCCCATTCCAGGAAATAAAAATGTGTTCGCTATCCGGTTGTCCCGAATGGTTGCCTGGAAATTACCTGAACGCAGGTAGATACCGGAATTATAGGCATTTCGTATTTCGGATTGCTCCAGGACCAGGTGGTCCATGTTTTGGGCGAGGACTGCATTTTCTCCCGAATGCTCGATTTTCCCGCTGGAAAACCGGAAGTGGCTTCCACCCCGTATCAGAAGGGCCGTGCCATTGGCCCCTCGAAAATGCAGGCCGTAAAGGACCACATGTCGGGTATTGGGTAGGGTGGTCACGAGGTTTTCGAGCGTTCCGACCTCGATTTTTACTACCTCGGGATTCGCATCTTTCAGGTATAGGTAGAGGCGATGGCTCGTTTGGTCCTGATACCATTCCCCATGTTGGTCGAGGGTGTTCCGGTGATTTTGAATAAAAAATCCATAGCCCTTCTTTGTTTCGTAATCCGAACCCGGTAAAAAAGTAAGGGTGTTGCCTTCCTGGGATATGATTTTTTGCCGATCAATGATCCAGTGATTTTTTCGCATTACAAGTTCTGCTCCTACCCAATTCCAAGGCCCTTGAAACACTTTGTGACGCACTTGATTTTTTGCCGGAAGTGCTTCCGGGATCAGGTAGCCCTTGTTGGGTTCGTCCGAATTGGGATATCGCCCGATGGGCTGAGGCGCACCGTCCAGGGTCAATACCTGAATCGGACCGATGCCTGCGGGTAATTCCACCGAATATATACCCGATCCCTGGGATTCCCAGTCGGTCAGCGCCGAAAGTCCGGTAATCACGGGTAATGCTCCCTCCCCGTACGGAGCAAACACAATGGGTTTTTCCGGGCTGCCGGATTTTTTGAGCTGCAGCGTTCCATAGAAGACATCGCCTCTTTTTAGCAAAACGGAATCTCCCGGAGCGAGCTCGGGAATAAATTGGTTCAAACGCTGCAGGCTTTGCCAGGGGGTTTGCCGATTTTGCACCTCACTGGGACTGTGTCTATCGTCTCCCCTGGTGGACGAGAGGTAATAGGTTGCAGCGGATCCCGGCAGGGCTGCTAAAATCCACCCAAGCACCGATAAAATCCGGGCAGCGGTTGTGATTTTCTGAACAAATCCATCTAGCTTTATATCCATAACGGGCTTCAGGTTGGCGTTTCTTGTGGAAAGCCTTGGTTTTTTTCGCGGAGGCACTAGTCGGTGCCGCCGGAAAAGGAAACAATAATACAGGACCAAGGCTGCCACCTGTCAAAAGATACGTTTTGTGGAAGTTGGCCAATCGTTCTACAAAAACCTATGATACAAAAAATCACAATGCCTTGGCAAAAAAGCGATGTTTTTTTTCGTTCGATGCAGGTGGGGCTTACCCTTCTCTCGCTGCTACTGATTTCTTCTGCCCACGGACAGGAACAGACCTTCACGAATCCCATTCGGGAAGGAGCCGATCCCTGGGTATACCAAAAGGATGACCGCTATTATTATTCAATGAGTACGGGAAGCGGGATCGCCGTTTCGGTTTCTTCGAAACTTACCGATCAGGGAACACCCGTAGAGGTTTGGAAAGCTCCGGAAAACGGTTGGAACCGTGCCAATATCTGGGCGCCGGAGATTCATTTTTTTGACGGGCATTGGTACATCTATTATGCCGCGGGAAAGGAGCCGGGTACTCCCTTTATTCATCAACGGTCCGGGGTTCTAAAGTCGGTGGGTCCGGATCCCCTGGGGCCCTATGAGGACCGGGGCATGCTGTATACCGGTGATCGGTATCCCGACCTGCAATCGATCAAATGGGCCATTGATCTTAGCCCGGTAACCATTCGGGGGCAGCTGTATGCAATCTGGTCTGGCTGGGAAGAAAATCGACCTACCGACAAAACGCCACAACACCTGTACATCGCTAAAATGTGTACGCCCGAAACCATTTGCGGAAATCGGGTAAAACTTTCCTCTCCTGACCAAGCCTGGGAAAGAGGTGGGCCGCTGGATTTAAACGAAGGCCCTCAGCCACTTACGCGAGGCGGAGAGACTTTCATCATTTATTCCACGCGGGAATCCTGGTTAACCGAATACCGTCTCGGACAGTTGAAATTAAAAAGTCCGGGCCTGGACCCGCTGCTCCCAAGCAATTGGGTGAAAAGCGGGCCGGTGTTTGTTGGGACCGATCAGGTGCTGGGGGTGGGGCATTGCAGCTTTGCTACCTCACCGGACGGGAGCGAACATTGGCTGCTGTACCATTCCAAAAAATCCGCAAAACCGGGTTGGGACCGGGATATACGTTTGCAGCCCTTTTCCTGGGACACATTCGGGAATCCCGTCTTTGGGATGCCGGTACCCGCTGGCATACCGCTTCCACTGCCTTCAGGAGAAACCGAGTAATCCCATTTATTTCTGCCCGTCCACCTGGGCCACTTGTAGGTGTTGGTCGGTTTCGTTTCTCAGGTAGAGCGTGCGGGTTGGGAAGGCGATGGAAATTCCTGCGGCCGTAAACCGGTCAAAAATCTCAAAATTGATTTGTTGCTGGATGTCCATGTAAGTATTGTAGTCGGCCACTTCTATGAAATACACCACTTCAAAATCGAGACTGGAGTCGCCAAACGCTTTAAAATGGGCCCGATCAAAGGTCACGGGCGATTGGTGCTCCACAATTTCCCGGAGCATCCCCGGTATTTTCTTGAGCGTATCCGAGGGGGTTTCGTAGGTGACTCCTACGGAAAACAGAATCCGGCGGCGCTGCATTTTTTTATAGTTGTGGATACGGGAACTGGTCAGGTCGCTGTTTGCGACCACCAACTCTTCTCCGGACAAGGTTTTTATTCGGGTGGTTTTGATGCCAATCCGTTCGACGATCCCGTTCTTATCGTCTACCACCACAAAATCACCGATTTCAATGGGCCGGTCAAAAAAGATCACAAAATAGTTAAAGAGGTCACCCAGGATATTCTGCGCTGCCAGGGCCACGGCGATACCTCCGATTCCCAAGCCGGTGATGATGGCGGTAACATTGTATCCCAGGTTATCGAAAAGAAACAGAATGCCCAGGGCCCAGATAAGTACGTTGACGAGTAGGATGATTCCGCCAATTTGCTTTACCTTTTCTTCTCCGTTTTCCTGTTTCCGGACGTAGGAGCGCAGGAACATGATCAGTACGTTTGCGATGACTTTAATGCTGTAGTAGGTCAGCACTACTTTATGGGCCACCGATATGCTGCTTGCCAGCATGTCCGAAAGCGTTAGCGTCTGTATTCCCCAGAAAAAGATGGAAAGATACACTGCAGGTAAAACGAAACGCTCGATTATTTCAAACAGGTAATCATCCAGATTCGTATCGGTCTTTTCGGTCAGCTTTTTGATTCGCTGAAGCAACGAGCGCTTAAAAAGTTTGACGATCCCTATTCCCAGCAGGATGAATCCCAATGCAAGAAGGTAGTCCTGTACGGTATTGTTCCAGAATTCCTGTGTCAAGTATTCCTGTATCATGGTGAGCCGTTTTTTTGGTTACACAAAAGGTACCGCCCGATAGAAGCCGCGAGGGTTTCTTTTGGGCGCTATACAGATTCAGTCAAATTTAGAAAATTTATAGGCGTATTTGTCCGATTCAGGCTTTTTTTCGCCCCGATTTCTAGGGCTTATCCAGTCAATTCTCACCTAAAGAAACCTTTGGGCCGTTTGGCTTCCCGGCAGGAAAAGCAGGCGGCAGCCAGGGGGCGCCTCGGTCCGGATCGCATCAGGCAATGCCCCCTCAGAGAATAACCTGAAAAGCAGATGCCTGCCGATTAAAGGGTAGAGCTTCTCCTCCCTTAAGTCCCAGGTTTTCGTTGATTTGTCGTAAAAAATGATCCACGCCGTATTGTGAACCTGGAATAAAGCCAGGCACCGTGATGACCTGGGCCAATACTCCTCCAAATCCCCGGTGCATCACGCCCCGTGGCAAGTAAATGAGATCTCCTACCTCCAGGGAATGTTCTTGTATGAGGCCTTCCAGTTGTTGTTTTGTGACCGCTTCCGGCATGGCAAGTTGTTCTACTTTTTCACTGGTGAAGAGTTTTGCGCCAGGCAAAACCATCTGTACCAGGTAAAACTCATCAAACCCCTGTTCTTTTGGATGATAATGACTGAAAGAGTCCATGATGCGGACCCGGTGCGCATTGATGGAATGGTACAGATAGTTTCCCACATCCTGATGCCAGGTCAGCAGGATGCGTCGGTAGGCGTTGGTCTCGGTGGCACAGCCTCCCGGGCTGTCCGTAATATTGGGGTCCCAATCCGGGCGTACAAAAGACGGAATTGCATCGGAGTGTTTTTCGGGTACCGTGAATACAAGCAAACCGAGAAGACTATCTGCCTCCATCGTTTCGCCAGCGTCCAGCAAAACGATGTCGCCGACAGCTACTTTTGAGCTTTTACTGGCCCCCTGAGGATCCGTGATCTGTGCCGTACCGCCTCCTTGCTGTATAAAAAGTACCCGTGTCATTTCTTTACCTGGCACTTCCCGGGTAGCTTTCAGGTAGCTTAGGTCGTAGCCGGGATTGTTTTTCGTAAAGGCTTCCTTCATTTCGGAAAGCCCCGGTGCCCCGGGTTCGTGGAGTTTGGCAAATGTCACTTGTGGTGCTTCCTGGGCCAGGGCTAGACTACACAACAGCACCAGGAAAAGCAGGGAAGGAATTCGAAGCATGCATGGTTTCGGGTAATTTTTAGTGGTTAAAGGAGTGTGCCGCACTGCGACCATTTACCAGGTAATGTACCATTTTTTCTGCTACCTTACAAAAAGATGCGGTATCGGATCTCAGCCGGAAGTGGTGTGTCGCAAACGCCCGGTACGGAGGTACTGCCGAAAGGGAATCGAAAAGCGTCCGCCAGGGGTAGGGAGGGGATCATTTCGGTATCACGATTCGGTCCTTTAAGGCCGCAGGTAGAAAACTCATATCGGTTTTTCCCGGTATACCCGTAATTTTCCCCGAATCGGTAAACTGCCACATGGATACCTCCGGTATTGACAGGCTGTCTGGAAAGAGTTGGAATTCGGCCGGAGGCTTGGATGAAAACCGGGCCATCCAATAAGGATACTGGTCGAAATGGCCCTTTAAATGGGTCTGGTAGAAGGCTTCGTAGGTGTAGATGATGGGCTTTACCCGGTAGTGTTTTTCGATGGCTTGCAGGTAGATCCTCAGGTTTTTTATCATTAGGTTGTCTGAAATCTCCGGTCGGGTACAATTGGTGCAGTCCAGCTCCACATCGACGATGGGTAAGACATCCTCCGGTAATAGATTTACCTGATTGATGTAATGCTGGGCCTGGTCGAGTGGAGGATCTTTGTATTGATAGAAATGGTAGGCCCCTTTTAGCAACCCCTGATTCCCCGCTGCCGTCCAGTTCCGGCTGAAAAAGGGATCGGATACCTTTGCTCCCTGGGTGGCTTTGATCAGGACAAAGCTGATCGGATGAGGAAGGGAGTCGTTTTTCACCGCGGGCCAGTTTACCACATTTTGCCAATGGGAAACGTCGATGCCATAGTACCCATGGGTCCGATGACCGGGACCCCATTCCTTGTTTTCCGCATTAAAGAACTGTAGCATGCTATCGTAGTGTTGTCCCCGGTCGTAAAGTTCTCCGGATTCGTTGGGAGCGGAGTGTCCGGCATAGAAAAGGGGGACTGCAGGGTCGGCATCGGCGGTGGTTGTTTCCGGGAGTACGTAATTTTTTACCTGATCTCCGTCCGGAAGGTAAATGTGGTGTTCGTGTACGGTTTTACCGAAATTGACCAAGCCCGTCAGGTTCAAAATCACGACGAGTAGCATGGCAAACATGAGAAAAAATCCCGCAAGCAATACAACTACTATTCGTCTATACATGGCACTTTTTTTCATGAATCCCTTATTGCTCTGGTTTCGTAGGGGTTCGTTGGCTACACGATGGATTTGATCAGGTGATCGTTGATTCGTAAAAAGGATTCGGCGGGCTCTCCCGCTTCAAATTCAATTTTAATGCGAGCCAAGGGCGTCTTTTTGCCAAAAAATCCACCTCCGGAAACACCCCCCAAATCGATCCCGAGAGAAGGGGTATCCGGGGCGGGTTGGTTTTTCTTAAATAGATTTCTGCCTTCTTTTCGCTCTTCCACCAGCTCACCCAGGGCGACTTTAAATTCCACCACCATGTTTTTTATTTTGATGGCCGTGGGGGGAATCAGGCTCATCAGCGGAACCTGGATGGTCGTCGTGCTCCCGGGGGCCGCATCGGGATGCAGGTTCGGTACCTCTACCGCCCAGGTTTTTGCGACGCCTCCGCTGCGATGAATATGGGGGGCTTGCGCTTCATTTTTTTCGTTTTCGTCTTCCGGCCATTCAAAATACCGGTGCAGTTGTTCCAGATGCTGCTGCTCGGTGAGCAACTGTGCTTCCAATACCGACTGATGGATGGCCTGCAGCAGGTTATCCAATTTGATCGTTTTTGCCATAGGGTTAGGTATTATCTTCCAGCCAAACTGGCTTTCTCAAAAAACCGACGTGATAGGTGGTGCGCTGAAGGGTGATTTGGTGATCGCCGATCTGAAAAACGCCTACCGAAATGTCCTTGCCGATTATCTTGCCTTTGGGATATTCGTTCAGGCATTTGTTCAGCAAGGCCATCTGTCGCTCCTGTTGCTCTTCGTTCAAAGGGCTGTTGGGGTTGATGTTACCTATGCTCACGCGTTTGACATAGGTAACATCGCCCAATTCCAACGTTTTGGTAGTGCTGTTGATCATTTGGGTTTTAACTTGACGATCAGCTCAGCGGTTCGTGAGATCCATCAGGATTCACCGGTTTTAGGTTCGCATCCTTGATCTTACCGGTTTTCGGATCCCGATCTTTTCCAGCGGCAAGAGGTGCCACCTTCACATCATTCGGTGAGGCCGCCGAAGCCATGATGTCCAGTACCCGCGCCAATCCTTCCGGTGTGCCGTGGTTGGAAGCGGTGACCTCCACGTGGTATTTGGCCGAATTGTCGGAAGTACGCGTATTTTCCTTGTGCGTGGCTACCGAGCCGTGGATTTTTACCGTCGCACTGACCGGCCCCCAGCCTATTTTCGCCGACAGATCGGCCGATGCGTTCATGTCCGTTGAACTGGTTTCCGAAGTGCTGCTTTTTACCTCCATGTCAAAGGTAATGTCTACGGTATCTACCTGTAGGTTTGGGATGGGCACAACGGCCAGCATGGGTACCCGGATTTTGACCTCCTCAATGGTTCGTTGTGGAACCGGCGTTGGGTTCTTATCCGTGACCTCTGGTACAAATATTCCCGGCCTCTCAAATTCAAAATCTAACATTCGGGCTGCACCTGTGGTGAATTCACCCGGCTTTTTGTCCACCGGCACCTGGGTGAAACCGACCGTATTGATAAAATCGGCCGTCGCCTGCGCCAATTTCACGTTTGCCGTAACTGCAGCGTTTAACGGCCCTCCAATCAAATCCTGCATGGGCAGGCCTTTGAACTGATCAGACATGTTTACTAATCCTTCTGCCATCGTACGTTTGTTTTAAGGTTAAAAGTTAGGTTGTCTACATATACCCGGTAAGTTGTCAATCATTTCTTATTTTTCGCACCGATTGAGGTGGACAAAAAGTAGACAATGCATCCCTCATGGAGGTTTATCCGCAGGAAAATGGCTTTTTATCCGGCTTACTTTACCATACCGGAAAGTTGCGTCAACACGGGCTGTCCAGCTCTGGCAGCCACCTTTTTTTTCAGGCGGTACCGGGCTTTTTTTGTGCTTTCGTAAGAAATCCCCAGGACAGTTGCCATTTCCTGTGTGGTGTATCCCAGTTTAAACAGGGCCGCAACCATACGTTCGTTTTCAGTCAGGTCCGGAATCTCTCCAGGCAAGCCGTCCCAATAGCCAGGAAAGGCTTTTTCGAATAGCAGGCGAAACGTACGCAGGTCCTCCGTTTTGGAGATCCGAAATCGAGACAAGGCTTCCAGTGCCTCCTGACGTGCGCTCGTCGCAGAAGATTGATTCAATTGTTGAAGCAGTTGCTTGTTTTTACTCACGGAACTTGCCAATCGATCCGAATAGGCGAGCAGTTGCTGGTTCAATCGCTCCTGCCGTTTTCTACTTTCCATTAATTGAAAACCGACTGCCCGAATTACATTTTCTTTGATCCGAAGCCGGTAATACAAGTAACCTAACAGCAGCAAGCTTACCAGTGCTAGCCCAGCTAGTAGTCGTTGCACCCAGGCAGGGGAGGAAGTCCCGGTTTGGGGCGGGATGAAATCTGCGTCCTGCGCAGGAATAATTCCCGACCGGGTGATGTTTTTCGCTTGGTTCGGGATCATCGGGCGATCGATAAGCTTTTCGTCTGGCTGCAGACGGTTGCGGTAGGATGTGGGATTGTCTGTGCGAAAGTACTGCTCAGAATAATCATTCACGGGATTGAACCGGCCGGGAAGGTCCCAGCCTTGTTTTGTATAGGAAATCGCCTTCTGGTAGCGCTGACTCGCTTCCTCCGAGCGGTTGCTTGACTGCGCCAGCTTTCCGTCCGGGCAGTGGGTGTATTCCAGACCTGGCAGTTTTCCAATTTCTTCCCTGAGGGCAAGGCTTCGCCGAAACAAGGTGTCGGCCAGGGCCGGCTTTCCCTGTTCAAAGGCTAAAATTGCCCGGTTTGTGGGTACGATTGCCGGTTCTGGTTTCCGGTTTTGCTTACGGACCAGGTCCAAAGCAGTCTGGTCGTAGAAGGAAGCTGGCTGCCTGAGAGCGGGGTCGTTTTTTTTGCTCAATTCTCCAAGTTCCGCTGCTTCGTTCAGACGCAGTACCTCCAAAAATAAGTCCCGGGCCAGCCTCAGCTTTCGCCGCTCGAACCAGCTGTATCCCACTACTTGTACGGCCTCGCTTTTCAGCGCGGGGCCGGACATTTCCCGGATTGGTTCGTCGGCTGCTCTTGCATACGCCCGGGATACATCGGACTGCACACACGCCAATTCCTTGGATTGATCCGGCAGTACGCGTAGGCTGTTCCTGCTCAGGCCCTTTCCCGGCAGGGGATTGCAGCCAAGAACAACTCCCAGAAGGAAAAAAACCAATGTATGGAATGGGTGCATTGTCACGGCTTAGGCATCTTTTTTTAATATATTCCCGGATATTCAGCGGTTTATTCGGTTATTAAATGTAACGGAAAAATTTTTTATATGCTACAATCTCATTTCAAAAAACAAATAACTGTTTAAACGACGAAATACCTTATTTGAAATACATAAAAATAGGATTGAAGCGTATATTGATTGCCTACGCCACAAAAAAGAAGAGCCGGCGAATCATTCGCCGGCTCTTTTTGTAGGTATTCCCGAAATCGGATGCTTACCGCCTTAGTGCGTAACGGGACTCACCATTTCGGTCCTCCTGGAATTTTTCTGCCAAACAAAGAAGATGATAAACAATACGATCAGGATGGCGGGAAACAAGGCCATACTCTGCAGGGTGGCCTGCCCGGCTAGCAGTTCCAGTTGATCTCCTGAAAACCCTTCTGCCTGCATTTCTGCCCTGGAGCTATCGATCCATCCTCCGATAATCGGCTGCCAGATAGCCGTGGAAAACATCCCGATGCCACCGATGATGGACATGCCGAGCGCGCCGCTCAACGGAACTCGTTGGGCCACGGCCCCCACCATCACGGGCCAGAAATAGGCCACTCCCAGTGCAAAAATAATGGCTACAAAGTAGGCGATGCCTCCGGTAACCATGCTGAAGAGGTAGATGCCGATGGTTGCGAGAATTGCCCCGGCCAGGAGCACTCCGGTTTGTCCGAGTTTTTCAACCACTGGACCGGCAAAGAACCGGGCGACTGCCATCACCCCGGTGGTAAGGGCCAGGATAATCATCGCGTTCGCTCCGCTGTTCGCCAAAACAATGTTTACCCATTGTTGTGGGCCAAATTCAGAGATAGCCGTAAGGGACATGCAGACGAAAAGAAAAAGAAAAACCGGGCTAAACAGCGCCTTGAAGTTGTTGCCCAGAGAGGTGGCTCCCTCCACTTTTGCTTTTGGAAAGGCTTTGCCGTAAAACAAAACCGCATAGATTACGGTGGGGACCATGGTGATCCACATTTGCGCTTCCCATCCCAGGTTCATGCTGGTCATTACATTGGAGATGATGGCTCCCAGCATGATACCTCCCGGAAACCACATGTGGAACCGATTCAGCATCTTGTTCATTTTTACCCCGGAATACATGTCTGCAATCATGGGATTACAGGCTGCTTCGGTACATCCGTTACCAAAACCGATAAAAAGTGTGGAGATCAGCAGGGTGGTGTATCCGCCTGCATAAATGGTCAGCAAGATACCCAGCGTGTGGGCCACAAATGCTACCCGCATGATGTTTTTGGCACCAAACGAATGGTACACGATACCTCCAATGATCATGGAGATGGGGAATCCCAGAAACCACATGGAGTTGATAAACCCAAGCTGGGCGGCACTAAGGCCAAAATCTTCTCCAAGCTGTGGCAAGATCCCAGCCCGAATACTGAAGGTAAAAGCGGTGGTGATCAGCGCAAAACAGCTCCCGTTAAAGAGTGCGCTTTTGTTAATGTTCTCGTTCATTGAGTTTGGGTTTAGAAGTTTTTTAAATGTTGTTTCGGGTGATCAATCAAATCACCCGGACAATATAAAAAAAATTGATTTTACCTTTTGCCTTTTTTTTGGAATTATCACCAATTATTTGAAATGTGGAGGTAGTATTCTTTGGAAAACGCGTACCAACGGCAATTTCCCGGCTAGCTACTGTTCAGCTGCTTAGAAGTACCCAATCGGCAGTGGCAGGGCCTGGCTTATCACGAAAGCATGTAAGTAGTCCGACTTACCGAATCTCTCCGTTTTAGCCCGGCCCGGTAGGGAGATCGGTGAAAATGCAAGAAATCCAAGAAGAAAGATGAACTTTATAAACGAATCAAACGTATATCAATATGATATCATTTTAACTCACACTGTTATGGAAAAAATAAGTAAACCTCAATCCGGTTACCGGATGTTGCTGGTGGTGCTACTCACCCTGGCCCTGGCCATTTTCGCCTTTACCGGTAAAGCCCTCCTGCTGGCCTTCCCCTTATCGCTGGCCTTTTTTCTCTTTTTGCCTGGTTTTTTTATTGTCGAGCCCAACAAGGCGATGGTCTTGTTGCTGTTTGGCTCGTACAAGGGAACCGTCAAGGCAGATGGTTTTTTTTGGGTGAATCCATTCATGACGAAGAAAAAGATTTCGTTGCGGGTACGAAACTTTGAGAACAAACCCCTTAAGGTAAACGACAAGATTGGTAATCCGGTGATGGTGGGGACCATTGTGGTCTGGCAAGTAGAAGATACCTTCAAGGCTTCCTTTGATGTGGACGATTACGAAAACTTTGTGCACCTGCAGGCCGATGCAGCGGTACGAAAAATGGCCGGCACCTATCCCTACGATAATTTTGAAGACGAGCATGCGGAAGTAACTCTTCGTTCCGGCGTGGAAGATGTCAACCAATCGCTGGAGAACGAAATAAGCGACCGGCTGCAGCATGCTGGAATCAAGGTCATTGAGGCCCGCATTTCGCACTTGGCCTATTCCTCCGAAATTGCTTCGGCCATGTTGCAGCGGCAGCAGGCCACGGCCATTGTTGCGGCACGGCGGATGATTGTTGACGGTGCTGTGGGCATGGTAGAAATGGCACTGGAGGACCTGAAGATAAAAGGCATCATCGATTTTGAAGACGAGAAAAAAGCAGCGATGGTGAGCAACCTCATGGTGGTGCTTTGTTCGGACAAGAATGCCAGTCCGGTAGTCAATGTGGGTACGCTAAACCCCTAAGCATGGTATACAACGAAATTCAGCCACTGAAGAAAACCTGGGCATTTCCCCTGGTGTTGCTCCTTCAGCTCGGTATCGGCGTTTTGGCGGTTTCCGGGGGCTTTTCGGCAAATCAGCCAGAACAAGCCTGGATCGGTTTTGGTTTGGTCCTATTGCTGACGGGTGGCCTGCTGCTCTTGTTTTTGCACATGCGTTTGGAGATCCGAATGGACGCCTCCGGATTGCAATTCAGAAGTCCTCCCTTTGTGAATTCCTGGCGAAAGCACGGGTGGGAGGAGATAAGGGATATGCAGCTGCTTTCTACCCGCTCCTTCAATTGGCTGGGGGGACGGGCTTGCACCTGGGAGGAAGCCTGGGCATCCGCAGGGGATGGAATGGGGAATGGCGGTACCTCTTTAGTTCGGGAAATGCCGTGCGGGTTTTTCTGAAAGACCGCAGCTTCGTACTTAGTACCCGCCGAACGAAGGAATTCATGGCTGCCTGGGAAGCATGGAATGTAGGAAATTAAGATTATGGCGCAGAAGAAACCCTTTGCCCTACGCATAGACGAGCGGCTGATGAAGGCCGTGGAAAAATGGGCATCCGACGAATTCAGAAGTACGAATGGACAATTGGAATGGATTGTACACGAGGCATTGAAGAAAGCAGGCCGGCTACCTGGGCGTGCCTCCTCCGGGGATAAAAAAACAGAGGAATAAGCGGGCTGTTTTTTTAAGCTCCCGGTTTTGGGGTTGTTTGGTTCGGTAATTTTTTGGAACTTTCTATCCCCGGGGAGGGAGCTGTCTGGAAAGCTCCGACCGGTAAAACGATACATAATGGACACTGAAGCAGAAAAAATAAGCGAATGGATCGCCCGACTCCTGGATGAGCAGGAGGCAGAGCCTTTGCGTCATGCTGCCCGGCTGGCGGGTATTGGCGGGCCACAGGTACAGGATGAACTGCTCCGGGTGCTCAAAGAGGGCTCCATGGAACAGGCATTTTTGGCTACCAAAGCTCTGGCGATGATGGAGACGGGCAAGGAGGAATCCCTGGATGCATTGCTGGAGGTCATTCACCGACCTGCCAATGCCGGGAAGAACGGCGGACTGGTCTCTTTGCTGGAGGAGTTTGACCTGAGCGAAAAATTTGTCGACCTCTTCCGCATTTACCTTTTTGGTAATTTCAAATCATCGGCCCTGGCAAAAGCACATTTGGACTACGAGGAGTTTGTGATAAGCCCGCGGACGCTGAAGAAAGCCGAGAAGCACCGGCAGCATTTCCTGAACAATTCCCCAAAAGAAGACGAGGGTTTTCTGTTAAAAAAACAGGAAGCCGAAATCATCCTGAAAGAGCTGCGGGAATTGCTGACTGAACCCTGATTCTGTTTTCGCCCAGGCGACACCTCTTACCGTTTTTTGTTTCCAACCCAAAAACCAATCCTACCCAGACCCATGAACCGAATGTTTTCTAAAGCCTTATTTTCGTTGCTCTTGTTTCTTTGCGTAACGGGCCTCAGTTCTGCGCAACAATCCTGGGAAAAATTGCATACCGCCGCCGATCTCTACGAGGCGCATCCCGAAATCCTTCGCAGTATTTTTTCACACCTGGACCTGGATCGTCCGGAACTGGCTGCAGTAAAGGCAGCCCGGGACAAGGGTGATTGGGTCGGGGCTGCAGACAACTTATTGGCTTACTACGCGCACAGTCCTGTCGCGCAATCGTTGGCAAGGGATTTGCCGGATAGGGGCAACGGAAGGATAGCAGCAGCGGATACCATCCTTCAGGATGTATTTACCATACAAAATGTGAAAGGGAAGGTGCCCATTCTTCCTGATGGCCACAGGGACTGGTACTACAAGGGCCCCAATAATGACCGGGAGTGGGCCTGGTTATCCAACCGGCACAGTCAATTGCTGCAAGTCATGGATGCCTATTTTGAAACAGGAAATCCGGTGTATGCGGTGTACCTGGATCGGTTTCTCCGGGATTTTATTTTAAAGAGCATGCCTTATCCGGCCGAAAAAGGAACGGAGTCTATCTGGCGGGGGCTGGAAGTGGCCGCAAGGGCCAAGGCATGGACCCGCCTGTTTTATGCCATGAACGGGAGTACACACCTACGTCCTGCTACCCGGTTGCTCCTACTGAGTAGTCTGCCTGACCATGCCCATTACAACCGGCATTTTCACGGGGGGAATAACTGGCTGACCATGGAAATATCCGCGCTGGCTACCGTAGCCGCCTATTTTCCGGAATTTAAGGATTCCGAGGCCTGGCTGGACTACGCGATAGGGGCCATGACCGAAAGCATGCGTGACCAGGTGTATCCCGACGGCGTACAAACCGAGCTAACCTCTCATTACCATAACGTTTCGCTGCATAACTTCGAACTTTTTCAGTCCATTTGTGAGGTGGCTGGGCGGGAACTGCCGGCGTTTTTTCCCGAAACGATCCGGCAAATGTACGGATACATCGCCCGTGCGGTGCGCCCGGACGGCTACCGAATCCTAAACAACGACGGAGATCGGGGCAGTGACCGGGAGTTGATTTTACGCGGGGCCGATGCATTTGACAGGCCCGATTGGGCCTACATCGCCAGCAATGGAAATAACGGGAGCCTTCCTTCAGATGGACCCTCCTATTTCTTTCCCTGGGCGGGGCAACTCATTAGCCGAAGTGGGTTCGATTCCCTGGCCCATTGGTCCTTTTTTGACATGGGGCCCTGGGGCAGCGGCCACCAACACAACGACAAATTGCACCTCTCCCTGAGTGCATTCGGGCAGGATTTTCTGGTTGACGCAGGAAGGTTTGCGTATACCGGTGCATTGGCCGAGAAGTTTCGCCCCTATGCCCGGGGAAGTCAGGGGCACAACGTGTTGCTACTGGATGGAAAAGGACAGGGCAGCGGGCCCACCCACGCCAGTTCTCCGCTGGACCGGCGCTTTGTCGAAATCACCGAACGCTACGATTTTGGAAGCCAGTCTTTCGACCGGTTCGAAGGGTTGGAGGGGAAGGCTTCTCATAGCCGCAGCCTGCTGTACTTGCGCGGCAAATTTTGGCTGCTCGTCGATCGGATAAGTAGCGATCGGCCGCGAACGATACAGGCATTGTGGCACTGGCATCCCGATATAGCCTTGCAGCTGCAAGGACTGGAGGTAGCAGGCAGCCATCCGGGTGGATCGCTTACCCTCTCCCTGGTTTCCGGACCAAGAGAAGTTGACCTGCAATCGATCAGGGGACAGGAAATTCCCGAGATCCAGGGCTGGTACAGTCCGGAATACAATCGGTACGAACCCAACACGCTTACCAGTTTCGAGCTTCGAATTCCTGCAACACAAACGCTGGTGTGGTTGCTGTTGCCGCGGTCCTCTTCTTCCGGCGATACCAGCTATCGGGCGCGGGTTTTGTCCGAAACCAACACCTATGTCAAGGTGGAAGTGCAGGTCGGGAGAGAAACCTGGGAACTTCAGGTTCCCTACTACGATCGCGATACCGTAGCGGTCAGCCAGGTGATGCGGTAATTTAAAAAAGAAAATAGACCTCAACCGTTACGGACATTGACCTTTGGGGTTTCTACAACCCCGAAGGTCTTTTTCCAAAGCGTTTACGAAAAAACCTTCTATGTTGCTTTCCTAATTTGCGGGGATATTTTTTCTTGAGAAAGATACATTTTATCTTTAAAACATGAATCTGAAGAGGAAGTGGGCTCTGCTGGAGAGCAACCCACCAGCAATAGGGTTCATGACGGAGAATATACTCCCAGGCCCCTTTAGTTAGGGGCTTTTTTTATCTTTGAATTCTTTGTCTTTTGATAGCTTAAAAAACTCGTTTTACTACTATCAAAAACAGCAACTTACTCCATAAAACAACCTTCTATTAACAGACTCAATGAGCTGCATTGCCACATTTTAATTTATTGGATATTGGGCCGTAGCCTTCGAGATAACAGTCAACTTAGTTGCTGCAAGGTTTTTTAACGGTCCCAATAAAGGTTGGGGATTGTTTTACAGAATAATATGTTTGTGCGGTTTTATTTGACGACTCCAAGCACATAGGGCTGTTTGTTTTTCAATACGTATCTGATCCTGCTTAAAAGTTTCTTTGCTATTCTGGTTATGGCTTGATTGGCTTTCATCCTTTTGCAATATTGGTTATAGCTTTTTGCCAATGCCGGATCAGTCCTTGCAGCGACCCAGGCACATTCTATTAGAGCAGCTCTCAGCACCTTATGCCCCCTGGGGGTGATATTACCCGTTCTTTCGGTATCCCCGGATGAGTTGGTTGACGGTACAAGGCCGATAAAAGAGCATAGTTTGTCGAGGGAGTTGAACCTGTCCAGCCTTTCCAGCTCGGTCAATAGGGTCATTGCCGTCAAGAGCCCGATTCCTGGAATGGTCATCAATAACTTGATTTCCTGCTCATACTTTTCTGTTTTGGAAAGGGTTCGTATTTGGTTGGTGACATTTAGGGTGGTTTTCCGCATATGGTACAAAATGGACAGATGACTGTCCATTATTTGTTTTTCCACCATACCGAGTTCAAGTCCATCCAGCCATCTAAGAGGCTTTTTGTTCCATTTTGGGCTGTTTATTTCCCCGGGAATACTTATGCCGTTAAAATGGAGGCTGGCCTTGATCCTGTTTTTGATCCTGGTGGTATCATTGACGACAGTTTTTCTTAACCTCATAAGCCCCCTGTCACCAAGAGAGGCCAAAGAGGGTATGTAGATAGGGACCAGTTCCCCGTTTCTTAGGGACCGGGCAATTTTTTGGCTGTCCCTGGCATCCTCTTTCTGTACTTTTTCCTTGCCGGTTGTCGGAATATCAGCAGGATTGACCACAATGGAATTGAACCCAAGAGCGCAAAGCTTGTAATGAGTCCAGTATCCCGAGAATCCAGCCTCATAGGCACTGAAGTAGGTAGCACCCGGATAGTTCCGGACAAGATAATTGTACAAAGTCTCTGCACAGGGATCCTGTGAAAACGTGCGTTTATGAAGATTATCCATCATCACTGTAACTTTCCAGCTTTTGAGGTGGGCATCAATACCCACATAAATGTTTTGGCCGGAAAAATCGTTTTTGTTAACTTGTGTTTGCATAAGTTTCGGAGGTTATAGCATGGTTCTAGAAAACTTAATCTAATGATTTCCTGAAACTTATGCTATTGCTCTTGCAAACATATGGCCTTCGAGGTCTCAAAGACCTCAAAGGTTATACCTATCCTTTTTATCATAAAGCAACCCGGCTTCCTGCAGGGATTGATAAACGTCGATTTTTTCCTGATTATCCTCAAGTACAAAGGAGCGGATAAGGTTCTGATGTAATCCGGTAGCCCTCAATTTTCCAAGTGCGTGCCCATCCCGGAGAGGCATCAGGCTGGAATGGGGGTAGAACTCCGCCAATACATCGTAACAATACCGGGATAGCAGTTTGTCATGGACAGCACCAACGATCAGCACCTTGCCTTCAAACTGCCTGCCTTTGTCGTAATCCACTCCATGCACCGAAAAAGGAGCTTTCTCCAATTCCTTCCAGATGGGAAGACTTTCCTGTTTCATCCATGCTGCCAAAATGGAAGGAGGCTGATCGTTCAGCCTGTTTGCCAGTAAATCATAACTGTGCTCAAACAACCTTACTTTAAACCCTAAATCTTCCTCACCATTTCCCCATAAGCCAGTCACCAAAAATCCCCATTGTAAAAAGGCATAAAATGGAAAGTTATCGCCATCACCCGTATCCGGACAAAGCCTATCGGCATGTGCCTGCCATAAATAGGCGAGCCAAAACCGATTGGCCTGCGCTTCCGGACAGCGGGCCGGGTCCCGGAAGTTCAGGTTTTTTTGAAGGTCAAATAGTAGGGGGTTAAAGGAAATCAGGGAACTGACTTTTTCGGGATACAGGCTGAGGTAATAATGCAGATAGGCGGCAGCACCGGAATAGCCCGCTAAATGAACCGGCCGGTCCCCGGGCAAGGCTTTCCGGACCTTTTCCAGGTCCCGGGCATGCTGGTCCACATTCAATAGCTGGTAGGCCTTGGACCAGTCGGTTTCACCGCTGGAACGGATGGTATTCAGGAGGACTTCGGACTGATGGCGGCCTTTGATTTGTACCAGGTTAAATTCATCCGCCAGTTCCCGGAGCTCCATGCCTTGCTGAAAATAGTTGTCCAGGGGATCATCCAGTAGCAAAATCGTTTCTTTTTGGCCCTGATAGGGTTGTAAAAGGGTATAACTGATGGTTATTTGCTTGCCGCGGGGATCCCGGTGGTCCATGGGTACGGATATAAAATTTAGGGTATCAGAGGCTTGCAGGATAAACCATGAGAATACACTTAGTATTTGTAGAAATGCTATCAAAACAGCGTTTGATTTACGTTTACCATCGGAGGCCTAAAGAATTTCTCCTTAAAATCAGCTAGTTAAGGGGTCCAGTAGTTGAAAATAGCTTGTTTAAAAATCTAATCCAATTATGAATATAGTCTGTATTGTTAAATGATGTGAAATAGTGCCTTTTTTGTTAGTCAAACGAAGGTAAATCAAAAACAGCAATTCCAGGATCTTCATCTGTGGTGATACCCTACAATTTGCCGCCCTGTTGGTTTACAGCAAGGACGCGAATTCTTGTGTACAGTTTGTATTTAACTAAAATAGCATCCCGTAGAATGTGTGGATGTCCGTTGCGTAGTCGTTAATTAGCCGTATGAATTTTAAAACGAATCAAGTTTCTAATTTAAAAACTCGTCTAAAATTTCCTTTATCTCCTATTGCTCCAGTCTTGGGGCATTTGGGTGGATGAGCCTGCCCTTTAAATCAAAGAACTGGTACCGGGGGATAAATCTTACATCCAATTGATCCAGTACAGTATTCTTTTATTGGCTTCATCCCCGGTAAAGGCAGTGATTGCAGTCCCAGGGTATAAATTAAAATCCGCTAAAAATTAACAATTTGGAATTTTATATTTACTCAATGTATTGAGTAAAACAATTATGGCGTACCAACGGATAGAAAAAGCAGGTTTGTTGAAACGGCTCAAAGATGAACCCAAGAGATTTATACAGGTGGACTCTGCGGCCTCGCTTAGCTTGAGCAGGTTGCTTCCGGAGCGGGTGGTTTCCGAATATTCCCGTATTTCCTGCAGGGAGATCAATTTGCCGTAATGTTTGGCAATGATGCGCAGGCAGGTGGGGCCGCAGTCTTTGGCATCGGGTTGTTTGTTGAAGATGAAGTTTGAAGCTAATGTCTTTTAATGATAAGTTAATACAGAATAGAATAAGTAACTATATAATATGATTTTAAGTACATAATTAGTATGATACAAATACAGCTAGTCAAATTTAACAATCCCAATAATTGGATTTAACTCCTGTTTTAATTTCTTTTCATACTGTGCCTGTTTGATATAATAGAAAGTATTGTTTTTCGAATCTAAAGGTCTGATCATAATAGGGATTCCATCTTTGTCCAAAATACCATTTTTTAAATTATGATATTCGGATGTACTCTTTTTATATAAGAACAACATTCTTTCAGCATCTTGCATATATTCACATACTATATAGGAGGAAGAGTTAGAGATATTCAACATTAATGGTGTAATATATCCATCCAAATCTAACTTTTTCGATTTTTCAAAAATGATTTTTTTATACGGTGTCATTGTAACTCCTTCTATTCGGTAGAGAGTATCTGGAAAAATTGACTCTTGTGTTAAAACTGGTTTATAGAAATAGTTTCCAAACTCATCACTCGATATATAAAATTTAAAATTATACCCTGTAGATTTATTTTCGTCGATAATTACTTTTCTTACCATTGAGCTATCACTAACGATCAAATCATGACCTAGCTTGTACAAAGTTGTGTTATTAGTAATTCCAAGCTCAGAATCTCCGACAATTTCGTCAGAAATGATCAATATGTTCTTATCGATAACATTAATATATGGAAGCAACATAGGATATCTCCTTTCCTCAATCAATTCATGATCCTTAGAGAAAACAATTAATTTTCTAGCAGATGAGATATAAATCAAATTTGAGTCGAAATCAATTGCCATAGAATAAACAATTCCATATTCGCCGGGTCCATCTCCCTGATTTCCTAATTTAAAAAGAAAATCTCCTTTATCGTTAAAAACAAGAACCTGGACTCCATCATTTACATAAAATTTTTTATTATATTATTTGACATCTTTAATTATTCCTAAAAGAGCAGTTTCATTGGTCTCTAATTGTACTCGATGTACTGAACGGGTTAAATCAGTTAAATAAAGATCTGAGTCGATATTTTCAGGAATTACGATGGTTGGTAATTCTTTAACAGTTGAAGGGGATGGACAAGAGGAAATCAATATAGTCAAAAGGCATAAAAATGAGAAGAAATATAGATTTGGTACTTGGAGCATATTTATATCTTTAAGTAATTTAATCGGAACAACCCAAAGGATGTTCCGAATTTTTCAAAAAATTATATCCTTTCACATCGTATCACCCAAGTACACTCAACCATTGCATCCTCAGGATAGGAACAATCGGTTATATATATGGACTGCCACGGACCATCCGGCGAACACATACATTTCCACCAACCATTGTTAGTGCAATCACCAGATCCTCCATAAATAGTTCCCATTTGGTTTCGCTGTAGCACATCCTATGCTGCCAGCTTAAATTTGTCTAAACTTAACTTTTTCATTTTTGTTTTATTTGATGATGTTTATTATCTCCCCGGACTTGCTAAGGACACCCGGGAATTGTGCCCACTCATCGCGATAGAATTTTTTTATTTACTTTTAAGCATTTAATTCTTTGAAGTCTGCAAAACTAGTATTCCTTTGGTAACGCGAATTTTCGCTATTCAGGAATCTTACCGGAGCTGTGGAAACAATTATTCATGCGGTTCTAACGGTTTTATAGCTTGTAAATTACCAAAAAAGGTGGTATTTATCTATGCTTCTGGTCTTATTACTTCCCAATCTAATGGATAAAATTAAAAAATATAGATGAATAATTTTATTTCCCGTGAACTGGCTTGTTTTTCCCGTGAACGGGCGGTTTATTTTTTCTATATCGGATGCGGGGTTTGCCAAACATATTATACACGGCTGTGGTTTCCGTTTCAGGTTTAGACACAGGGCTGCACCCTGTGTTTGGGTATTGCGCACCTTCAGTGCTTGGGATTCGGTTCTGTTTTCATTCATCCAAGGCTTGAAATGAGGAGAAGCTTTAGCTTAAATTGAAATAATTTGCGATATACTTCATATAGGATTAATTATATTCGCCGTGAACGGGCTGTTTTATGCCGTGAAAGAAATGATTGTCAGGAATGATGTGATGATTCGATGATCCGCTGATGAGGCTTCTACGGTCCAAAAGGCCAAACTATAATCCTCCAAGCACATGATCCAGCTCCAGCTCAAATCCAGGCACGGCTTCAGAAATTACCCTGTCACCCAGGGTGAATAAACGGGAGGCGCGGTATTTCCGCTCATCCAGGGTATAAATAAGAAGCGTTCGCTCATCCGGATGGATGACCCAGTATTCTTTCACTCCCGAAGCCTCATACACTTCGTATTTTAACTTTAAGTCTTTTCGATTGTTGCCGGGAGAAAGTATTTCTATGATCAAGTCTGGTGCACCGAGACAGCCACGTTCGTCTATCTTCTCTGCATCACATACGACACATAGGTCCGGTTGGACCACCGTATCGATATCTTCATTCGCTTTGGAAGCCACCGGCAGTCGTACATCGAAAGGTGCTGAGAATACTTCACAAGGGGTACCCTTTAGAAAATCGTACAGCGAGTAGAAAATTTTTCCGGAAATCCGTTGGTGAATCACTCTTGGTGCGGCTGCCTGTCGAAACACCTTTCCACGGATCAGTTCTACCATTTCATCTATCTCCCAGGTAAGATAATCCGCATACGTGTAAGAGCCGTAAGCAAAGTCAGGTTCTTTGGTTATGTTTTTTTCAGGTTGCGTTTCCATAGGGCTAACAAAACACGTGAATGATTTATAAAAATAATAAAAACCAATCAATTCTGCGAGAAATACCTATCGGTAACGGAAATATGGACTGGATGCCTGGATTTCGATACAAAACCCCAAAAAGCTACCCGGGTACATTGCTGCCCAAGTCAATATCATCTGACGAAATCTATAAAACCCATTTCCGACCTGCCTGGATCCGAACAGGACGACTCCTGGAAGGGATTTCAAACCCTGAAACAGTTTATCTTGTAGAATCCGACGGATCATCTTTTTCATGTTTCCGGTTTTGATCCTAATTTTAAGTAGTAATCGACATAAAAAATTGGGGGATGATTTTTTCTAAGGCTCAAAGCCACTTCTTCCAGTAAGTCGACGGGTAGCATACAGGTGTTTTATGCTATCCTACAATATTATTGTTTAATAAACAACAATATTGTAGGTTATTAAACAATAAAAAATATGCGCAAAAAATGTTTTCCCGTATACTTGGGAATAAAATTCAAGATTTTGGTTGGTTTGACGATTTGATCACTCGGATGTTGGCTATGCCGAATGCTAAAAGCCAAAGGCCAATGGCTAAACGAATCATAATTAAACAGTTTAATAATTAACCGATTATAAGAACTATTAATCACCAGCCTGCCTGCCGGAAACAAATCATAATACAAGAATCAGGTCTGAACAATCGAACGCGTTTCCGACCCTTTAACCTTGAGCGTATTGGATTCCATTGAGAATTACCTTGATCTTTTTAAATAATTTCAAATCTTCGCTATTTTTAGTTGTAAAAATAAAGCGATGCAGCCACTAAAAATGAAAACTTACAAGGCCAAAAAAGGACGCCTGATGCAGGGTATACTGCTTGTCCTGCTGGTATTGCCACTGGCATACGGGCTATTAGACCCGAAGCCTATGGAGGAGAAGCTGCGACGGATCATCCCCCTGACCGCACCTGCGCTATTTATTATCTGGCCGTATGTTTCCACCCGGTATCAGATCCGGGGTCATACCTTTTACTACAAGTCAGGCTATATCAAGGGAGAAATTGACATAGGTACCATCCGGACCGTCCTTAAAGGCAAAACCCGCTGGGTAGGAGTGAAGCCGGCGTTGGCTACCGGAGGCTTGATCATAAAACACAACCGGTACGACGATGTATACATTGCCCCGGAAGACAGCGAAATACTGATCGCTGACCTCCTTACCATCAACCCCGCCATCCAGGTAATCCCACCCGGGAAAGATAACTAGGGGGCATTGAGACAAGCTGAGCAGATAAAAAACCAGGAAGGTATCTGATATGCCCTTTGGTAAGGGAGAACAGCTGAATTAGTTCCTCTGGAAGTATTCTTTTAAGCAACATTGAAGCAACCATACCTATTTGGACGCATTAAAGATTGAGGAATATAGAAATCACGGAAATTGCTGACCTTCTTGCAAATCCGAACGAAGTCAATTCCCCCTTAAAAAGGGGGATTTAGTTACACTACCTGAATGCACTCGCGGTCCACAATTGCATATAAATCGAATAGACGTTTACCCAATTAAAGCTGAATAGGTTCCATTTAAACGGACTGAAATAAATTACCCTGACAGCAGCAAGTAGTAAGCTTTATTTTGCTTTTTTAAACCATTAGTTCTACTTTTAATCATGATTAGCCCTCGTTTATCACTATTGGCTCTGCTGGCGTCAGGCCTGCTTGCCTGTTCCCCCTCCCAAAAAGAAGCTGCCAGCACGAGCCGCTTTGCGCTGCAACTGGTGGATTCCGTCCGAGTCGATTATTTGGGTAATCTGGAGTTAAAGGATTACGATCCGGAAACGGAACAATACCTGGCTTACAACCAACAGGAGAAGGAAGTCCTGATTATTGATGCATCTGGCGATGTTGAACATTCGTTTATCCTCCAAAGTGACGGACCGGAGGCCATCATTGGCTATGGACCTAACCCTACCTTCGCAGGAGATCAAATCTGTATTTTTGCCGATAAAATCTACACCCTGAGCAGGCAAGGGAAGGTGTTGAACCGTGTAGAGATACCCTATCCCTATTTCTGGATTGTGGGCGGCGGACATATTGCCGCTTTTGCTCTGGGGGATAAATTGCTCTACTATAAACCGGAATCGGCAGAAGGAGGCCAGGACCTGCAGGCAGCCTATCAGGGCATGTTGGACGGTGGAGCTATGATGGAAGTTCTGGATACCCTCAGCGGTGAATATTATCCCACCATGCATTTTCCGGAAACGGAAGCCTTTGAGGAAGGGCTCTTTTACGGGTACCCGACTCCCCTTATCCAAAATGACGGTTCTCAATGGTTCCTTTCGGTCACCAATGCCCTGGAGTTTCATGTTTATAACGAAAAGGAACAGCGGCTGAATTTTCAGGAGACGGTAAAAGTCCCTGTCAATAACGCCTACCTGGACCAGCCCGTTCCTCTTGAGCAAATGAATACTTTTTTTGAAAAAAACGGGCTTGTCTACCGCATTCCCCAGATACACCGATTTTTACCACTGGAAGATCATTTTTTGGTCTTCTACAGCAAGGGGGTTTCTCCCGAAACCAAAGCCATGTACGACGTTTCGGATCCAGAACAGCGGCGGGAATTGGTGTATTCCTTTCCCATGCAATTTGCGGTTTTTGATGCTGATTTTACGAACCTGGCCGTGGATCTGCCCATTCCGAAAAGCATAAATCCCTTTTCTGCCCTGGTGGACAAAGAAGCCCAAATCCTGGCCCTAAAGGACCAGGAACAGGTAGGGGTAGAGGAGGATTTTCATACGGTGTATAAATTTAAGCTGGTCCACGGAGGGGAGTAAATTTAATTATTGGTTGCGAGAAGATAGTCAATTCGTTAGAAACCTGAATTCGATTCTAGCTGATGTTTCTGTGGACAAGCGGTACCTTTTTACAATGAGCACAGAAAATGCAGATAAGATAAATCCCTCCGCCGCGGCGGAGGGCAAGGGGGGATTTTTTCGACATGCTAAGTATTAAAATCCTTCATTTATCTCCCGAAATCCCCCGATTAGTAAAATTTAACACCTTTTATGTAATGGTTTCATTTTCTTTTGTGGATCTTGGGAAGATGAAAACCTGGTCCTATATGTGCTGTTTGGCTTTGGCCTTTTTCGGGTGTAGCAATAACGGTAAAAAAAGCGAGGATGATTTTGCGTATCAATTGATGGTAACTGATTCCATTCAGGTGGATTATCAGGGGAATCTGTTTCTTTATGACTACGACTCGTCAACCAACCTTTTTCTGGGTATAGACAATGGGACGGACGAAGTACTGCTGTTTGACAGGGAAGGTACTGTCAGTTCGCAGTTTCACCTGTCAAAGGACGGCCCTAATGCCATCTCCTGGGCCATGGGCTGGGGCTTTTTTACGGGGCAATTCACCGTAATGGATGCCGCAAAGGGCTTGCTGTTTTTTTCCAGGGAAGGAGAAATCGTCAAACGCATGGATTTAAATCCACCGTATACCTTTATCAATGGGCTCAAAAGTCCCGCTCATTCCCTCGGAAAGGAAATGGCCTATATCCGGCCGGAGAGGGGAGAAATGGACTGGAACGGGCAATCAGAAATGTTCGAAAGCATTTACAAAAGCCCTATTTTGGAAGTAATTGATCCTGAAACCGGTGCCATCAGGACCACAATGGATTTTCCACCCGGTACCATTTATGAAGATGGCAACTATTACCACTGGATGTTTCCTACGGTCATTCCTGCGGGAAAGGAATGGCTGGTTTATTTTAGGGCCGAGCAAACCTACCACGTGTATTCCAAAGAAGGCGATCAATTGGTATTCCAGCAGACCGTGGATTTAGATATAGAGGACGCTGTAAAAATCAAAGGCGTTCCGATGGCTAACCTGGACGATTATTACGAAATGAGCATCGACAATATCTTTGGAAGGATCCAAAACCTGTATGTGTTGGACAGCCAAATCGTTATCCACTACACCAAGGGTATGGAGGAGGAGAAAGCCAAATCCTTTCCCAGGAATACCATGGAAGAAAGCAGGGCTTTTTTACATCAGATCAATAACTACCTGGCCATTTTGGACCTGGACCATCAAATGATTCAAAAAGACATCCCGGTTCCTCAGGGTATTATCCTGAGTAGTGTAGCTGAAGAAAATGGATTTATTTTCGGCTTGAAGGACCAGGATTATTTTGGGGTAGAGGAAGATAAAGTGACTTTTTACCAAATGAAGTTGGTTAAAGAGTAATCCGTTAGCATCCATTTATTTGGGGTTTCCCCAACCCCGAAGGTCTTTCTTGGAACGGTTACGTTTAAAACCTTCTATGTTGCTTTCCTAATTTGCGGGGATATTTTTTCTTGAGAAAGATACATTTTATCTTTAAAACATGAATCTGAAGAGGAAGTGGGCTCTGCTGGAGAGCAACCCACCAGCAATAGGGTTCATGACGGAGAATATACTCCCAGGCCCCTTTAGTTAGGGGCTTTTTTTATCTTTGAATTCTTTGTCTTTTGATAGCTTAAAAAACTCGTTTTACTACTATCAAAAACAGCAACTTACTCCATAAAACAACCTTCTATTAACAGACTCAATGAGCTGCATTGCCACATTTTAATTTATTGGATATTGGGCCGTAGCCTTCGAGATAACAGTCAACTTAGTTGCTGCAAGGTTTTTTAACGGTCCCAATAAAGGTTGGGGATTGTTTTACAGAATAATATGTTTGTGCGGTTTTATTTGACGACTCCAAGCACATAGGGCTGTTTGTTTTTCAATACGTATCTGATCCTGCTTAAAAGTTTCTTTGCTATTCTGGTTATGGCTTGATTGGCTTTCATCCTTTTGCAATATTGGTTATAGCTTTTTGCCAATGCCGGATCAGTCCTTGCAGCGACCCAGGCACATTCTATTAGAGCAGCTCTCAGCACCTTATGCCCCCTGGGGGTGATATTACCCGTTCTTTCGGTATCCCCGGATGAGTTGGTTGACGGTACAAGGCCGATAAAAGAGCATAGTTTGTCGAGGGAGTTGAACCTGTCCAGCCTTTCCAGCTCGGTCAATAGGGTCATTGCCGTCAAGAGCCCGATTCCTGGAATGGTCATCAATAACTTGATTTCCTGCTCATACTTTTCTGTTTTGGAAAGGGTTCGTATTTGGTTGGTGACATTTAGGGTGGTTTTCCGCATATGGTACAAAATGGACAGATGACTGTCCATTATTTGTTTTTCCACCATACCGAGTTCAAGTCCATCCAGCCATCTAAGAAGCTTTTTGTTCCATTTTGGGCTGTTTATTTCCCCGGGAATACTTATGCCGTTAAAATGGAGGCTGGCCTTGATCCTGTTTTTGATCCTGGTGGTATCATTGACGACAGTTTTTCTTAACCTCATAAGCCCCCTGTCACCAAGAGAGGCCAAAGAGGGTATGTAGATAGGGACCAGTTCCCCGTTTCTTAGGGACCGGGCAATTTTTTGGCTGTCCCTGGCATCCTCTTTCTGTACTTTTTCCTTGCCGGTTGTCGGAATATCAGCAGGATTGACCACAATGGAATTGAACCCAAGAGCGCAAAGCTTGTAATGAGTCCAGTATCCCGAGAATCCAGCCTCATAGGCACTGAAGTAGGTAGCACCCGGATAGTTCCGGACAAGATAATTGTACAAAGTCTCTGCACAGGGATCCTGTGAAAACGTGCGTTTATGAAGATTATCCATCATCACTGTAACTTTCCAGCTTTTGAGGTGGGCATCAATACCCACATAAATGTTTTGGCCGGAAAAATCGTTTTTGTTAACTTGTGTTTGCATAAGTTTCGGAGGTTATAGCATGGTTCTAGAAAACTTAATCTAATGATTTCCTGAAACTTATGCTATTGCTCTTGCAAACATATGGCCTTCGAGGTCTCAAAGACCTCAAAGGTTTGAGATACTGACCTTTGGGGTTTCTCCAACCCCGAAGGTCTTTTCTGGGACCCGTGCATTTAAAAACCGTCGAGGTCCGAAAGACCTCAACGGTTAGGCGCGAACTGAAGGGACAAGGGATACGTCAGTTCGCGTAGCGATATTTCCTGCTGAATGGGGTCAAATTAACCCTGCTTATGCTGCGGGGGACAATAAATTTGGTATTTTAGTAGCCGTACTGACATAATCACGAATGCGATTTACCCTATTTCTACCCTTCCTCCTCACCCTTTTATCAAGCGGCCTGCTCGCCCAGGAAACCGGCTATATCAGGTTAAATGACTCCCTCCTGGTAAAGCCTTCGTTGATTTATTCGGAAGGATTCAATGACCTAAACGCTTGGAAAACAGAACAACAACCCGGAGGAAAGGTCACTTTGACCGAAGATAGAATGGAAATCGAAGATAAAGCGGGCTGTACCGTATGGTTTGAACAACCGTTGCAGCAACCGCTGATGATCGAGTTTACCGCTACGGTGATCGATGAAGGTGGGCCGCAGGACCGGGTTTCGGACTTAAACTGTTTCTGGCTGGCCAGCGATCCCTGGCACAGGGATTTTTTTGGGGACCCGCATCCCCACAGAGCGGGTAAATTCAGTCAGTACGACAGCTTACAGCTCTATTACGTGGGGCTGGGCGGTCATCATAATACAAAGACGAGGTTTCGAAGGTATTCCGGGGATGGGCAGAAGCCCTTACTCCCCGAGCACGATCTCTCGGATGAAGTCTACCTGATCGTCCCGAATGTACCCAACCGCATACGCATTATGGTGTATAATACAACGATCCAGTACTGGAGAAATGAACAATTAATATTTAATGTTTACGATTCCTCACCGCACGATTCCGGCTATTTTGCTTTTCGGACGGTAAACAATCACCTGATCGTTGATGATTTTAACGTGTACGGGCTAACAAAAATAAATGTGCCTCAACACCGGGAAAAGTAAATCGAAGTAGATAGCCCTAGTCATTTCGTAAAACAGATCGATCCTAGATTTAATATAGTTAGAAAAAATGAAAGCATTATTCACGGGCGCCCGCTTCCTACTAGTTGGAGCTTTCCTGATTTCCTGTTCGGAAACGCAACCGGGAGCGAAAACCAGGCAACCCAATATCCTCTTTATCGCCGTGGACGATTTGCGGCCCGAGCTCAATTTTTACGGTGCAGATCAAATTCATTCTCCCCACCTGGATCGGCTGGCCAGCCAAAGCCTGGTATTCGATCGGGCCTATTGCAACGTGCCGGTTTGCGGGGCCTCCCGCGCCAGCTTGCTGACCGGGGCCAGGCCCACACGCCACCGTTACCTGGATTATAAGACCCTGAAAGACGCAGATTATCCGGAGGCAGAATCCCTGCCCATGCGCTTCAAGAACAACGGTTACACCACCATTTCTAATGGGAAAGTGTACCACCATGCCAAAGACGATTCCCTGGCCTGGGACGAGCAATGGCAACCGGCTGGGAAATATACCTATGCTACCGAAGCCTATCGGGAAATTAGGGCGAACAGCTACCGAGGGATGCCCCTGGAAAAGGCCGAGGTACCGGATTCAGCATACAGGGACGGTAAGTTGGCGCTAAAAGCCATTCGTGATTTGAACAGACTCAAGGACGGAGACCAACCCTTTTTTCTGGCGCTGGGTTTTTACAAACCCCACCTGCCCTTTACCGCACCCAAAAAATACTGGGATACCTACCGACGGGAGGACATCAAGCTTCCCGAGAATTACCGGCAGCCGGAAACGACCCCCCGCAAAGCCTACCATAATTTTGGTGAGCTCAGAAATTACGAAACCATACCCAAGGAAGGTGATTTGCCGGAAGCACAGGCAAAGGAATTGATCCATGGGTATTACGCCTGCGTCAGCTATACCGATGCCCAAATCGGTTTGGTTCTGGATGAACTGGAGCGGCTGGGCCTGGCAGAAAACACCATAGTGGTCCTTTGGGGGGATCATGGCTGGAACCTGGGAGACCACAAACTTTGGTGCAAACACGCCAATTTCAATTCATCTCTCCGGGTTCCCATGCTGGTGAAAGTCCCGGGAAAAACCAATGGACAGCACACCCATTTCATCACCGAGACCATCGACCTGTATCCCAGCCTATGTGAGCTCGCAGGCATCGAAAAGCCTGCCCACCTGGAAGGTGACAGCTTCGTTTCCTTGATCGAAACCGGAAAACGGGAAAAGGACCATGCGGTGGTCAAATTTCACGATGGCGTCACGCTGATATCCGGTTCGTTTCAGTATACCGAATGGACCGATGATCAGGGGATTGCCTACGAGCGCATGCTGTTTGACCAGGCTTCCGACCCAATGCAACTGGATAACCTGGCCGAAAAGGAAGGATACCAAACCAAGGTAGCCGAGTTGTCACGTGAATTACGCGAGAAGTGGGGGTCGGATTACCTTACCAAATCGGGACTGCGATGATGGGATTAAGGACTTACCTGATTCTGCTGTTGGTATGCTTGCAGGGTTCCCTTCAGGCGCAGCACAGGGAGCGACCCTTCATTTGGGTGCGTGCCGGGGACAGACCGGCTATTTTGGAAAAGATAGCGCATCAATCCTGGGCCAAAGAGATTTATGCCGAATTTATCGACGAACTGGACAGAAGTATACAGGTTCATGCATCCGACCCCACGCGTTTCCTTGGCGGTTTGCCGTTCGATTGGGTGAAGGGAACAGGCGACCAAATTCCGCCGTTTCACCGGACCTATCACATCGAAGATGGGAAGCACAAAAACCTGGACAATGCCACCGAGGCCGAAATGGCCCATGCCAGAACGTTGATCCGCTACCTGCAAATAGCGTTGGACTGCGGCATCGCCTATTTTATCACTGAGGAAGAGAAATACGGGCAATGCGCTGTGGACATATTGTATTCATTTATTTCTGCCGTGGGTCAGTCAGCGGTATCGGACTGGCATGGAAGAGGTGGTTGGCTTTTTCCGGATGACGGATTCCGCGAGGTAAGGGAAATCGGCTATAAGGTGCCGTTGATATACGATTTTGTAGCAGATTTTATTGAAAAGGGAGGGAGGCCGTACGACTTAGCAAAAGAAAGAAAAACAGACTTTCCCTTCAGCGAGGCGCAACAGGTTTTTCGTACGTATGCTGATTTGACCATTCATTACGGACAGACCGGATCCAATCACCCCATTCTGGAAGCGCCTAATTTGGTCTACAATGCCCTGGCCATGGAAGAGGAGCAGGAGCGGGATCGTTTGCTGGCGTATTTTTTAACCGAAAATACCGAGAATCAGGATGCACTATCGGAAATGGCAAAAACCTACGCCAAGAGGGGAGACCTTTGGCCCGAAACCTCTCAATACCTGAATGCGGCCGCCTCCATATTGACACGGCTCATGCTGGTCGTCAACCGCTACGATCCGATAAATAGGCTAGGGGAAAGGTACGCCAACATTTTGTATGCCTTGCCGGCACTGGATTACCTGGTCTATCCAAACGGGCAATTGATCCGCTGGGGCGATGGAAAACGTACGGGAACGCCTCCTTACAGCAGCTACGAAGAGGCCTACCTGCTGGGGGAGATGGACGGTGTGGAAGACATTACCCGGGAATTTGCTTCCCTCCTTATCAGCGCCATGCAGCAGGGAGCCTACCATCGCTCCGGAATATTGGCGGTTCTCTGGTACGGAAAAGAATACAGCGGTGAGGGAGAAGAATTGATACTGCCCAGAACGGATAAAGTGGACCATGCCGGTATCTTTCTCCAGCGCAACGAAAGTAATACCGGAAATCCCGAAGACGGACTAATGGCTTTTGTGGGGGGTGCCCACATGGTACACGGGCATGCCGAAGGAATGAATATCGAACTGTACGGCAGGGGTGAAGTGCTCGGTGTAGACAACGGCCGGGGCCGGTACCAGCAAGACATTCACGAAAACTACTCCCGCCTGTTTGCGGCCCACAATACCGTGATCGTCAACGGAAATTCCCGGGCGGAGGGCGGTTGGGTAAACCTGGGCATCAACAGGGTTACCCAGGTCTCCATGGAACCGCAGCCCAGGGAAAATGCCCTTTCACCCGACCACTCCTTCTCCATTACCCGTTTTGTCGACGACAAAGGCAATTTGGCGGAAGCCGTACAGGAACGTACCCTGGCGGTGATTCGCACCTCGGACACCAGCGGATATTACGTGGATGTGTTTCGCTCCCGCTCCGAATTACCCGGACAGTTTCACGATTACCTGTACCACAATATCGGTGATAGCCTGATTTTCTTAAACGAGGAGCTGCCCCTGAAGCCCACGCCGGATCGCTACACTGCCAGCGCTGCTTTGCCCTGGGTACAAAACCGGCACTACCGCCATCCGGGCTGGCATTTTTTTGAACAGGTCCAGACGGCGGAAAATTACCAAAAAGGCATCCGGGCCAGGTTTGTAGCAGAGAAATTCAACCCACCCATCTACATGGACCTGCACATCCCCCCGCAGGAGGGCCGGTCCTACACCAAAGTAATGGCCCCTCCTACCTTCGAAGCACCGGATCCCTACGAAAATCGCCCCACGCCCACGCTGCTTATTCGCCAGCAGGGGGAGGCCTGGACCCAACCCTTTGCACTCGTTTTTGAACCATTTGGAGGACTCAATGCAACCCCCAGCTTGCAGTCGGTAGAAAAGTTAACACAGGACGGTGCATTCGCTGGCTTTTGCATTCGTAGTGAGGTGGCAGCGCAGGAACGCCTGCAGTACGTCCTGATACCCATGCCCGGAACAGGATACCGGGACGAGGGTCTGGGCATCTCCTTTACCGGCTCCTTTGCGGTCATTACTACCGATGCCGGTGGCAAGCTGCAATCGATCTATATCGGGGAAGGGGAGGAACTGCGGTACGGTGCCCAGGTCCTTCGTCCAGCTTCCGGTAAAAAATCCGTATACCGGAGGTTTTAAACGCAAACGCCCGCTGCCTGGCCGTGCCGGTACGTCGGATAGAGCCGATTTTGGAAGCGGTTTCAAAGAACAAGGCACTGTACCTGCCGGGAGGATTTTGGGAGGTATTTTTTAGTAGTCTTTGTTTGAAGCGGCCCAAAAACTCGCCGGGTGCTGGATATTTTCTCAAAAAAAGGTACCTTTCGTATTCTTTTTTCCAACGGACTACCAGTGATTACAAAACAATTAGATACATGCGAAAACGAATGTTAGTGCTGTTCCTCTTATTGGCCATCGGCCGGATACAGAGCCCGGCACAATCTCCTGCCCGGCCGAATATCATCTTTATCCTGACCGACGATCAGCGCTGGGATGCCCTGGGGCATGCCGGTAACGAGCTGATCCATACGCCGGAAATGGACCGGCTCGCAGCCGAGGGGACCTATTTTAAAAATGCCATGGTTACCACACCCATCTGTGCGGCCAGCCGGGCCACCATTTTCACCGGTTTGTACGAACGGACGCACGCCTACACGTTCCAGACCGGGCCCATTCGGGCGGCATACATGGAAACCGCCTACCCCAAGCTGTTGAAAGAAGCCGGATACCGCGTAGGCTTTTTTGGAAAATATGGGGTCAACCACAAGGATCTGGCAGGGCAGTTTGACGAATACGAATCCTACGATCGGAACGGCCAATTCAAAGACCGCCGGGGGTATTTTTACAAAACCATCGGCAGCGATACCGTACACCTTACCCGTTACACCGGGCAGCAGGCCCTGGATTTCATTGAACAGGCCGATCCGAACCAGCCTTTTTGCCTGTCCCTTTCTTTCAGTGCTCCCCATGCCCACGATCCGGCCGAAGACCAATATTTCTGGCAGCAGGAAGTGGACCCGCTCTTGCAGGGAATTACCGTTCCGGAAGCCGATCTTTCGGAGGACCGATACTTTGAAGCGCAGCCCGAGATCGTCAAGTCCGGTTTTAACCGGCTGCGCTGGACCTGGCGCTACGATACGCCTGAAAAATACCAGCATAGCGTCAAGGGCTATTACCGCATGATATCCGGTATCGACCGGGAAATCGCCAAAATCAGAAAACAGCTCGCCGACAAAGGCCTGGACCAAAACACGGTCATTATCCTGATGGGAGACAACGGGTACTTTTTGGGTGAACGGCAACTGGCCGGCAAGTGGTTGCTGTACGACAACTCCATTCGTGTGCCCCTGATCGTTTACGACCCACGGGTGGACAAGCCGGTGGAATCAGCCGCATTGGCTGCCAATGTGGACGTACCCGCTACCATCCTGGACCTGGCAGGGCTGTCCCTCCCAGCCGCTTACCAGGGCAAAAGCCTGGTTCCGGTGGTTCAGGGGCGGGAGGAACTCGGCCGGGACACGATACTTATCGAGCATCTTTGGGATTTTGTGAACATTCCCCCCAGCGAAGGACTTCGTACCGCAGAATGGAAGTATTTTCGCTACATCAATGACAAGTCCATTGAAGAACTGTACCACCTCGGCACGGATCCCCGGGAAATCAACAACCTGGCTGCGGACCCTGCCCATGCCGCTACGTTAAGGGCATTCCGCAAAAAAATGGACGCCTTGGGCGAGTCGCTTTCGGACGAAAGCACCGCGGCTCCGACAAACCTGCACGTGGAGATGCTGCGAAAGCCTGCAGGGCTGCCGCTGCGCGACCGAAATCCGGAATTTGGCTGGCAGGTACCCGAAGGAATCGCCTTCCAAACGGCCTATCAGGTGCTGGTGAGCAGTTCGCGGGAAAAAAGTCGACAGAATTTGGGCGATGTATGGGACAGCCACAAGGTATCGGGAAAGCAAAGCGTGAACATTGCTTACGAGGGTCCGGCATTGGAGGAAAATAAGACCTACTTTTGGAAGGTTCGTATTTGGGATGGGGACAATCGTACCGGAAGGTATGCAGCTGCCCAGTCATTTCAGGTAGCCGGCAGGGAGCAAGGCTACCTGACCACGCCAAATCGATTCATACAGGAAGATATTCTGCCGCAGAGCCTGAAAAAAGTAAATAAGGATACCTGGCTGGCGGATTTTGGCAAAGCAGCGTTTGCCAACCTGACCTTTCGTTACCAGGCAGATAAACCGGAAACCCTGACCGTTCGCCTGGGTGAGCAGCTGGAGGGAGGCCGGATCAATCGCGATCCGCAGGGCCATATTCGATTTCAGCAAGTAGAGGTGCCGGTCAGCCCCGAAAAAGAGCAGTACGTACTGCAGTTGCCTCCCGACAAACGGAACACGGGCCCCGCGGCGGTGGCATTGCCCGATTCCTTTCCGGTGTTGCTTCCCTATCGCTATGCGGAAATTACCGCGAACAAGCAGCCGGAGGGGCTGATCCAAAAAGCCTATTTTGGGTATTTTGAGGAAGATCAAAGTAGTTTTAGTAGTTCGGATACCATCCTTAATCAGGTGTGGGACCTGTGCAAGTATTCCATGAAGGGGACTTCTTTTGCGGGGATATACGTGGATGGCGACCGGGAGCGCATCCCCTACGAGGCCGATGCCTACATCAACCAACTCAGCCATTACGCGGTGGACTGGGAGTATCCCATCGCCCGTCGGAGCATCGAATACTTTATGGAAAACCCCACCTGGCCCACCGAGTGGCAGCTGCACGTGGCGTTGATGTTTTACGAGGATTACCTGTATACCGGCAATACCGAATTGATCGAACACTATTACGAGGAGCTCAAGCACAAAACCCTGATGGAGCTGGCACGGGAGGACGGGCTGATCAGCTCGGAAAGGGCCACACCCGAGTTTATGCAAAAGCTTGGATTTAAAGATCCGGATGTGAAAATGAGAGATATTGTGGACTGGCCACCCGCACAGAAAGATACCGGATGGGAGTTGGCCACCGAAGAAGGGGAGCGAGACGGCTTTGTTTTTACTCCCATTAATACGGTTATCAATGCGCTGTACTTTCGTAACCTGGAGATCATGGGCGAGTTTGCCCGGCTACTGGGAAAAACCGAGGAGGCCATGGAATACGAGCTGATGGCTGCGAAGGTGAAAAAATCAGTAACCGAGAAGTTAATGGACCGGGAAAAAGGCATTTACCTGGACGGGGAAGGAGCCGGGCATTCCTCCCTTCATGCCAATATGATGCCGCTGGCCTTTGATATGGTTCCTGAAGCGTACATCCCCTCGGTAGTGGAATTTATCAAGTCCCGGGGTATGGCGTGTAGTGTGTACGGATCTCAGTACCTGATGGACGGACTCTACAATGCCGGAGAGGCAGATTATGCACTGGACTTGATGACGGCCACCCACGACAGAAGCTGGTGGAACATGATCGCCATTGGGTCTACCATGACCCTGGAGGCCTGGGACATGAAATACAAGCCCAATGCTGACTGGAACCATGCCTGGGGAGCCGTACCCGGGAATATCGTGGCTCGCAAGATGTGGGGCATAGTCCCCAAGACACCGGGAGCCGGCCTGCTGGAAATCAAGCCCCAACTGAGCCGGCTGACCGAGACCTCCATTCGGGTCCCTTTCCTGACCGGTACCGTGGAGGCCGCTTACAAACGGGTCAATAACCGCCTGCAGCGTTACACGTTCGTTTTGCCTGCCAATGTCTCGGCAGAACTTTCGCTGGAATACGGCCCCAACGATGCACTATCCCTCAATGGTGAAAAGGTCAATACGCAGTTTGGTACCCTCCGTCTCTCGCCTGGCCTCAACGAAATTGAGTTGCAAGTAAACTCCTTTTAAAGGAGGTCCATCCCTTGTACCGTCCCTTGTATGGAGAAAATGAAAGCGTTTACCCGAACAACTTATGGAGGGCCAGAGGTGCTGCATGTAGAAACCGTGGAAAAGCCCGCTGTAAAAAAAGCCCATTTGTTGGTAAAAATTGCGGCAAATTCGGCCAATCCAGCCGACTGGCATATCCTCCGCGGAACTCCGATGTTCGCTCGTTTTGCATTTGGATTGATTCGGCCTAACAACAAATTTCTGGGGGCTGATTTTGCCGGAACGGTGGAGGAAGTCGGGGAGGATGCGGGTCAATTTCAGGTAGGCGACCGTGTTTTTGGAGAGTTTTTAGAAGGGGGAACTTTTGCCGAATATGCTGTCGTACCGGCAGCGGCCTGTGCGCTGATGCCAGAAGGCAGCAGCTTTGTAGATATGGCGTGCATGCCTGTTGCCGGCCTCACCGCCTTGCAAGCGCTTGTCAGCCATGGCAAGCTTCAAAAAGGCGAGTCGGTGCTTATCAATGGCTCCTCTGGTGGAGTGGGCCATCTGGCGGTACAAATAGCAAAGGCGCATGGTGCCAGGGTGACAGGTGTTTGTTCGGCAAGAAACAAGGATTTTGTGCATTCGCTCGGAGCGGATGCCGTTATTGCCTATGATGAGGAAAACATCCACCGACTCCAGAGAAAATTCGATCTGGTTTTGGACACCCATGGGAACCTATTCTACCAGGATTTTGCCCGCATGGGAAAGCGAGGCGTGCTCATCGGGTTTACCGGAATGCGGCACCTGGCTGTCTTGATGCTGCGAGCCGCGGTTGGCAGGTTTCCCCTGAAGCAGTTTACCGCTGCTCCGAACACCCCGGATCTGAATACGCTGGCGTCCATGGTGGAGGACGGGAAGATGCGCGTTCATTTGGAAAAAACGTATTTTTACACGGATATTCCGAAAGCGATTGCCTATATAGAAGCCATGCGCACCCGGGGTAAGGTCGGCATGCTTTGGGAGTAAGGCGAACGGCCGTTCTGCCGACACTTCGGTAGCCTGTCCACTTTTTTTCATTCCCTTTTGGGTTTTCCAGTCCCGGGAAACCTACCACCACCTCGTCTTTAAAGAATTATTTCGTGAAATAACTGATATTTCAATTGTATTATTGGTAAATCAGGTGTATATTTAAATATTAAGTTTAAAAAGATACAATCGTGGATAGACTCACCAAAAAAGAAGAGGAGGTAATGAAGATTCTCTGGAATCTAAAAAAGGCTTTTGTGAAGGACATCGTAGCGGAATTTGCCGATCCAAAACCGCCTTATAATACCATTTCATCCCTGGTAAGGATTTTACAGGAAAAAGGAATTGTAGGCTTTAAGCAGTATGGAAATACCTATGAGTATTTTCCGCTGCTTTCCAAAAAGGACTATCGAAAAAGGTATATGAAGGAGATCATAACTGATTATTTTGACAACTCCTTTTCTAAAGCGGTGGCGTCTTTCATTGAGGAGGAGCAGCTTGATCAGAAAGAGATTGACGAAATACTAAAACTCATCAAATCCAAATAACCATGGAACCGATCCTGTATTACCTATTAAAAGTTTCCCTGGGAACCACTGTTTTCTACGCAACCTACTTTTTTCTCTTTCGGAAAAGCAAAGGGTTTGTATTTAACCGCTTCTATTTGTCCGGGTCTTTTCTGGCGGCTTTTATCATTCCCTTAATTACTTTCTCCACTGAAGTCCAGCTTTCGGAAGCAAGCACCTATTTTTCGGAGAGTTTCGGTACAAGGGTAGGGTCGGCGCCGTCCCCAGCAACAGGCACTGACAACTACGCTACTGTAGCAGCAATGGTATTTTACCTCTATGTGATTGGGCTGCTAGTTTGTTTGGCTAAGTTGATCGTTGCCTATATAACGGCTGCCAGGATAAGAAGAAGCTGCAGGGAAGAACGTTTAGCGGGCGTGAGCGTCTGGGTAGCGGAAGAAAATAACCTGGCGTTCACCTTTCTTGACAAGATCATCATCGGAAGAAATTTACTCCGAAATCCGTCACTGGAATTAATAGTACGTCATGAGGCCGTACATTCCCATGAAAGGCATTTTTACGACATCATCCTTGCCGAAGTGTTTTCCGCCCTGCAGTGGTTCAACCCTTTCGCCAGGTTTCATGCCTCGGCCATCCGAAATAACCTGGAGTTCCGGGCAGATGATCGGGTGGTTCAGGTATCGGATAAAAAAGCCTATCAATTTACCATGCTGTCCATGGCTTTGAATAGCATCGATTCACCCCGATGTACTGCCCTGAATTCCAGTAATCTAAAAAAACGAATGATCATGATGAACACCAAAAGCAAGCATAAATATACCGGTCTGCTCAGATGGGCCGTTATTCCCGTATTTACCCTTTTGCTGGTATCCCTTTCGGGCAAAAAGGTTGTGACGATTAGCGATAAGGTAGAAGCCACGGAGTCTTTGGGGCCGCCTTCCCCTACCTTGCCACAGGACGCATCCGACCCCATTACCGCCACCCGATCCATTCTCAGGTATTTTTCAGAAAATCTAAAGTACCCGGTGGAAGCAAGGAAAGCCGGTCTTATCGGTACCGTACGGATATACGCCAGGGTCAGTGATGAGGGCAATATCACCGAAGTGCTGGATGTTAGACCAAAAGAGGCATTTGTGACCTTTGATGAGGTGGTCGTTATCGGATACCTTGGAGATGATTTCAAAGAACTCACAACGAGGAAATCCTATCGGCATCAAAGCTTGTTGGCAGAGGGTACACGGGTAGTTTCATCCCTTCCAAAATTGGAGATTGACAGCCTTCAGGGGAAGCTTGTTCAGTTTAATTTTAGATTCGGCTTACGTTCACCGGATGGTAGGAGCAAAATATGGGAACGGGATATAGACCAGGAAACAATAGACCTGATCTCAAAATAAAATCCGGGACTTTTCAAACGAAAGATGCTGTTCCAATGTGGGTACAGCACCGGCGCTTCGCGGCCTCAGGTCCCTTATCTCTGAAGCAGTTTACCGCTGCGGTCCACCCTACGGATCTGAATGCGCTGACCTCTCTGATACAGGAGGTGAAAACGAGCGCTCACCCCGAAATACCAGTACATACCTTCGGCGATTGTCCGTGGCGAGGCCATGGGCAGCCGAGGCAAACTCGGCCCGGTACCGGAGGCATCCTACCCGGGGATAAGAGCCAGAAATCCCGACCCATGGGTCGGGATTCTTATATATTTTGCCGGGGCCATTTGTGCTTACCAAAAAACCAGTCAACGAGGGGGCGATAGGGCTACCTATCCCCGACGATCGCCGAAAAAGGCGAATCCTATTCGTTGCCAATCAAGCCATCGCGTAGCAGCTGTTCGACGACTGCCTTGGCAAAGGAGGTGGAAAACTTCTCCAATGAGGAAGGATTGGTGGTTTCGGATTGGCAGGACCAGACCAGCTGTTCCGTTTCGGTATCGTACAGGTTGGCCTCGAGGTAGTAGTTTTTATCGGTGGTATAATAGCCCGGATCGTACATGTAGGGATTGTAGGTGCCGTAATACGACCAAAACCGCCCACGAAAGCCAATGCCCATGGGAGCATAGACCGTTGTTCCGGGAACGTAACGGGTCTCGCTGGTTTGGTCCAGCAGGGTGACCGTCAGGATGGCTTCGCTCCCCAGTTTCCGGATTTCCTCCAGTATTTTTTCCTTGTCAGCTTCTTCTGATTTAAAACCCGGGGGGATGACGGTAAAGCTTCCGGTGACCGATACGCCCTGGGATCGGATCGTCTCTTCCAGTTGCGCTTCCACCGTTTGCCGTGCCAAAATATTTTGAGTCAGGGCCGTGACAAACAGGCTGGAATAACCTTCGGTTGTTTTCTTTTCGGGACTGGTCCAGGACCCGATGATGCGGACACTTGGAGCACAGGAAGTAAGCAGGAGCAGCAACACCCCTGTAAGTATGGACAATTTTTTCATGGGTGGTGGTGTTATTGTTTGGTCATTTTTTGAAAGAGAAGCTCGACTACATCGTCGATGGTGCCGGGCGTATTTTTTGCTTTCTTGGGAAGGGCGCGCTGGATGGTACCCACCCAAAGGGCTTCCCCGGTTGGATTGTCTACCACATGCATCGTAAGGGTACCTTCCTTGTAGGTGCCTACGGGGATTTCTTCCACCTTCCAGGAGTAGGAGCGTTGGCCGATGTACAGAAAAGGGTCGGTCGCCAGGTTGGTTTCGCGGGTTTGTACTTTGTCTTCCACGACGATACCCAGGTTGACCTTCAGGTCGGGATTGGTGGAAGTTTGTCGCAGGCCGTAGGTTTCCATTTTTTGGCTGATGGCCTTTTTCAGGTAAGCGATGTTTTGCGCAAACTCCGGCGTACCGGTGTCTTCTGCGTCGATCTGGAAGAAATCAAAGGTTTGGTAGGCGCTGAGGTCGAGCGCATCGTACCGTTCGGCGTCCACCAGCACGGGGCCGCTACCGCAGCCATAGGCGATCGCGAGGATGAAGAAAGACAGAATTCTTTGTGCTTTGTTCATGGCTAGCTGGGGTCAATTGATCAAAATTCGTCAATAAAAGGTAGTTCTTGCAAGGTAATGTTGCGGAGGGTGCTGTGGATGTAATTGTCCAGTTGCATAAATTTTGCCGCATCGCGGGCTGAAGTAATTTTATTGAATTGCTTGTAGTACTTCTGGTGGAGTTTGTTGCGGGCCGCAGTATTTTTCATGATGCCTTTCGCGAGCGACTCCGCCAGTTCATTATCCAGATTTGCGTAGTTTTCCAGGTAGTTGTTGATGAGCAGGAGGCGTTCCCGCGCGAGCAATTGGCGCTGTCCTTCGTACTGCTGGTAAATGATCCAGAAGCCGGGAGCCACCGATTCGGGCAGATCCATGACTGCTTCTACCAGTTGCTTTTTACCCATGCCGAATTCTGCCTGCATAAGGGTGATTTCGTCGTTGATGTCCTGCGCGAGCACCAGGCTGCCCAGCGAAAAGGAAAGTAGAAAGAGAATCGCTGTTTTTTTCATGATTATTAGGATTTAATTAGTTGACTGTACCTATTTTTTTTGCTATCGGCATCCGTTGACCTTTCGGAGGGCAGGGCCTTCCCGCGTCACCTATCGGGAGTCAGGAACTGCCGACGAAAGCCTTCGTGTCCTTTCGTTGTACGCCGATTTTATTGCCCCACTCGAAAGACCAGTCCTCCGTCAAACGCAAACTGGAACATGCTCGAGTACGAATTCAAGCCAATACCCGATCCACCGGTGCCGAAGTAAAACCCGCCACCCATGGATTCTACTGCGGAAAAAAGGGAGGCTTGCGTCCGGAAAGCGAGGTTTTCGAGCAGCCATATATTGATGCCTCCGCGAACGCTGTAGGCAAGCCGCGTGGTAGACCGCTCGTTATTGTTGCTGGGATTGGTTAGGGAGAATATTCCCATGCCAATGCCTGCACCGGCAAAGGGCTCCAGTTGTTCGCTTACCTGAAAATACCGCGTTCCATTCAGCATGAGCCAGTTGAGTCGCAAATCGAAATCCGTTTGGCGGAGTTGCCCTCCCGAAAGTATATCGTCCAGGTACACGGTTGGGGCATTGGTGTTCTGCCGGAGGTACTGGAGTTCGATGCCCCCTTTATCGGGAATGAGGTATTCGATACCTCCTCCGAATCGACCCCCATCCTGTATTTGACCGTCATAGTAGGAGGTCCGGGAGTAGTAGGAATCCACCCGATCTTTGAAGACATAGCCCCCGTACATATTGATGCGTAGTTCCTGACCAAAAACGAGCGATGATAGCCCGGTCAATACGAACACAAGTAGTAGCTTTTTCATGGAAACGGATTGAGATGGTTGATTAATCTTGTGGAGAGGTTGTGTTTTCGGTAAGGGGGCCTCCACCGACCACCTTGTAATACTGGATATGCGCGGAAAGCAGGGCCTGCCGCAATTGCACCAGGGCCAATTCCGCGTCGAATGCCTGTCGCTGCGATTCCAGGACTTCCAGGTAACTGGTGACTCCCTGGGTGTACCGCTCCCCACTGAGGTACTGGGCGTTTAGGGCTGATTTTTTTCTTTCCACGGCTGCAATGATCTCCTCATGCAGTGTGCGGATTTCCACTTTCACGTCTTCTACCTCACGAAGGGCATTCAGCACGGTATTTTCGTAAGCAAACAGCTGCTGAAACTCCCTGCTTTGTTCGATATCTACCCTGCGTTTGAGTTGCCCCCAGAAAAACAAGGGACCCATCAGTTGTCCACCGATGTTCCACAAGGGATTGGAAAGGTCCCATTCCCGGAAATTGTCCGTGATGATCCCGAGCGTTGCATTCAGACTGATGGTGGGCAAGCGGCTGGCTTTCGCGACCCCCACCTGGGCGTGTTGCGCCATGAGCAGGTACTCTGCTTCCAGGATGTCCGGCCGGTTTTCCAGCAGTTCTACCGGAGAAAACCGATCCGTATCCACATCTACCACCAGTTCGGGTAGGGAACGTCCTTTTGGAAGACGGGTAGGGTTTCTGCCGATCAAAAAATTGAGGGCATTCTCCAGCTGCACCGATTTTCGCTGGAATTGGGGTACCGCACCTGCCGCGATGTTTTTCAGGATATTCGACTGATCCACGTCGGTCTGCTGGATGATTCCTTCGTCAAAGCGTGCGACGATGATGCGGTGCATGCTGTCTCGCAGGGCCAGGTTCCGTTCGGCGATTTCCAGTTCTTCCAGGGCCTGCAACCAATTGAAATAGGTAGCCGCCACGTCGGCAATCAGGGATAATTGCAGGCTTTTCAGCCCGTGCTCGCTGGCCAGAAGCTGGTATCTGGCGGCGTCGGATTGGTTTCGGAGCCGGCCCCAAAAATCGATCTCCCAGTTGAGACCGGCACCGGCAATAAACAGCTCGTTTACCTGCCCGATTTGATTGAAGAGAAAATTGCCCCTTTCTGCCGATGCCTGCACACCGATTTTTGGCAACAGCTCGGCATTCTGTAGTCGAAGTGCGTACCGGTTTTGCATCAGCCTTTCTGCCGCTATGTTGACGTTTCGGTTGTATCGCAGGGCGGACCGAATCAGGGTGTCGAGTAAGGGGTCGTCAAAATAACTCCACCATTCCAGATTGGCATCGCCGGCTTTGGCCAGATCCAGGGTATTGACGCTGTCGGAAATGGCCGATTCCGTTGGATCGGTGGACGCCTGGAAAGCCGCAGGAACGACCACCTCCACACCGGTGTAGTTTTTCCCGGCCTTACACGCACCAAGAAACAGGACCAGGAGTAGGACTTGAACCGTCGTTTTCATTCGTCTGAGGGATTTAGGTTTTCGGCCAGGGCTCGCTTTTTCTCGTAGTTGAAGACTTTGCCTACCAGCACGAAAAGCATGGGATACAGGAATACGCCCAGGAAGGTGGCCATGCCGATGCCTCCCAAAAGCGCCATACCCATCACTTTCCGGGCTTCCGCACCCGACCCTGAAGCCAGAATCAAGGGGAGAATTCCGAGTACAAACGAAAATACCGTCATCAGGATGGGACGGAACCGCAACCTGGCGGCTTCGATTGCTGCATCAAACAGGGACAGGCCTTCGTCAAATTTCATTTTTGCAAATTCCACGATCAAAATAGCGTTTTTGGCCGCCATGGCAATCAGCAGGATGAGTGAAATCTGGGCGAAGATGTTGTTTTCAAAACTCAAGCTAAACAGTCGGGCTCCGGAAAGGAAAAGAAAGGCTCCAAACAAGGCAAAGGGTGTCCCGAGCAGGATGCTGAGCGGCAGGGACCAACTTTCGTATTGCGCCGACAGAATCAGAAAGACCAGAAAGAAGGAAAACGCGAAAATCAATCCTGCTGAGCCTGAGGAGGCTTTTTCCTGGAAGCTCATCCCGCTCCAGCTGAACTCCATGGTTTCCGGCAATACCTCCGCTGCCACTTCCTCCAGGGCATTCAGCGCCTGAATGGAGCTGTACCCGGTCGCCGGGATCCCGGTGACTTCTGCGGAGCGAAACAGGTTGAACCGATTGGTGTATTCCGGTCCGCTCACTTCGCGCACCGTAAGGAAGGTGCTGATCGGTACCGACTCACCGGCGCTGTTTTTTACGTAGAACAGGTCCAGCCCCTGTTCGTTTTGGCGGTATTCGGATTCGGCCTGAATATAGGCCCGGTACGTTCGTCCGAATTTGGAAAAGTCATTTACATAGGCACCTCCCAGAAAGGCCCCAAAGGTCTGGTACAACTCCTGCAGGTTTACGCCGGTTTTCAGGACCTTATCGGTGTCCAATTCGATAAAGCGCTGGGGCACGGAGGCCTGGTACTGCGTGGAGGCACGGGCAATCTCCGGCCGCTGTCGGGCCGCTGCGATAAATGCCTGCGTTTGCTGAAAGAGGTATTGGGGATCCTCACCCAACTTGTCCTGGATCATCAGGCTAAACCCGGCGCCAGAGCCCAATCCCGGAATGGCCGGAGGTCCGAAGGCAAAGGTAAAGGCATCTTTGATTTCCCGGGAAAGAAGGGCGTTGATTTTTTCGGTCACCTCCTTGGCCGTCTGATCGGGACGTTCGTCCCAGTCTTTCAGCGAGATAAACATGAAGGCGGCATTCGTGCTCAGGGCATCGGCCAGCATGTTGTAGCCCACGGCAGTAGCGTAGGTGTCGACTTCCGGGATTTCTTTCAACAGGTCTTCGATCTTTCGGGATACTTCATCGGAGCGTTGCAAACTCGCGGCGTTGGGCAGCTGTGCACTCAGAAAAATGTACCCCTGATCTTCTTCGGGGATGAAGCCTCCGGGTAGCCTGGCTCCGAGAATTCCTGCAGCCAGCAGGGTAAGCACAATGAACACGGCACCCCGCTTTAATTTTCCGGAAATGACCGTGGTAAAGGAGGTGTAAGCGGCGGTGGAGCGATCGAAAGCCCGATCAAACCGGTTAAAAAATCGACCCAGCAGGCCGGATCGGTTTCCTCCTTCTTTTTTTGGCTTGAGCAGCAGCGCGCAAAGTGCCGGCGAGAGCGTCAGTGCGTTGATACTCGAAATGATGACCGAGACGGCGATGGTGATCGCAAACTGTTGGTACAGCTTCCCGGTGATTCCGGAGATTCCGACCACGGGAACGAATACCGCCACGAGTACCAGGCTGGTGGCAATCACCGGAGCCGTTACTTCCTTCATGGCTTCCGTGGTCGCTCGTTTTACCCCCATGCCCTGCTCCATTTTGACCTGCACGGCTTCCACCACCACGATGGCGTCATCCACCACAATGCCGATCGCCAGGACCAGCCCTAACAGGGATAGCACGTTGATACTAAAACCCAGCAAGGGGAATAGCATAAAGGCACCGATCAGGGATATGGGTACCGCCAGGGTCGGTATCAGGGTGGCGCGCCAGTCCTGAATGAACAAAAATACCACCAGTATCACCAATACCAGGGCGATGATCAGGGTCTCGACGATTTCGTCGATTCCGGCAACGATGGGCTTCGTGGCATCCAGCGAAATGCCGTAGTCGATTCCCTCGGGAAAACCCTGTGCCAGGGTTTCCAGCTCTTTTTTTACATCTTCGGCCACTTGCACGGCGTTGGAGCCGGGCGATTGGTAGATGGAGATCAGGGCCGCATCGGTGCCGTTGGTACGGGTAAATGCACTGTAACTTTCCGTGCCCAATTCTACACGGGCGATGTCTTTGAGGCGAACCTGCGATCCGTCCGGGTGGGTCCGGACCACGATTTCCTGAAAGGCCTCTTCGGTTTGCAGCCGTTCCGGCAGTCGGACCACGTAGGTAAATTCCGTGCCCGGGGGAGCCGGTTCGGCGCCGAGTTTTCCACCCGGCACGATGGTATTCTGCGCGCGGATGGCCTGGGTGATTTCGCCGATGGTTAGTCCCATCTTGGACAGCCGGTCCGGTTGTACCCAGATGCGCATGGAATAATCCGAGGCACCGATTACGCTGACCCGCCCCACGCCGGGGATCCGCGCCAGGCGGTCCTTGATGTTGATCATCGCGTAATTGCCCAAAAATTGCTGATCGTAGGACTGATTGGGCGAAAGCAGGGAGATCAGGAGCAGCGTATTGGACATGGATTTTTCCGTGGTGACGCCCATGCGCGTGACTTCCTCCGGAAGCTTGGCCATGGCCGAGGAAACCCGGTTTTGGGTAAACACCGTGTTCATGTCGGGATCCGTACCGATATCAAAGGTGACCTGAATGCCCATGGTACCGTCGTTGGAATTGGTGGATTTCATGTAGATCATGTTTTCCACCCCGTTGATTTGTTGTTCCAGGGCAGTGGCCACGGACTGTTCCACCGATATGGCGTTGGCGCCCGTGTACTTGGCGCTGACCCGGACCACCGGGGGCGTGATATCGGGGTACTGTTCGATGGGCAGGCCGGCCAGCGAGACCAGTCCGACCGTTACGGTGATGATGGAAATAACAATGGCTACGATCGGCCGGCGAACAAAAAAGTGGTGTTGCAATTCTTTCATGGATTTTCCGACTTGAAGGAAACAATGTCCGCAGTTACTTTCTGACCCGACTGTACGGTCATCAAGCCTTCCAGCAATACGTTTTCATCCTTGGAAAGCCCGGATTGTATCACAAAGAGGTCTTCAAATTCGTCCAAGATCTCTACCCGTTTCTGCGTTACCAGGCCGTCCGGACCGACCACAAACACATTGTAAAACCCCTGCAGCTCGACCACACAGCGCTGCGGAACCAGCAGTGCCCGATCCAGTATGTCTACGATGCTTTTTACTTTGGCATATTGTCCCGGCCGGATCAGGCCGTCGGGATTCGGAAAAATACTCTGTACCAGGATGGTGCCCGTACCCGGATCCACGTTTCGGTCCAGAAAGGTGATGTTCCCGGTATAGGGAAATTTTTCCCCATCTGCCAGGTACAATTCCAGCGGGTGGTTGATGCGGCTGCGGCCGTTTTCATCGCCTTCCAGCACTTGCTTATAGAAAGTAAGGTAGTCTTTTTCGTTTAGAAAAAACTCGACCACCACGCTGTCGATTTGCGAAATGGTGTTTAGGATGACGGGATTGGGACTCTTACCCACGTATTCTCCTTCTTTTGCTTTCGTTTTGCCGATGATACCACTGATTGGCGCCTGAATCTGCGCGTAGCTCAGGTTCACCTTGGCCAGGTTTAAATTCGCTTCCGCGGCTTTTACTGCATCGGCGGCCGCATCCCTGCGGGCGGTGGCGGCATCCAGGTCCCGTTTGCTGATGGCATTGATCGCGACCAGGGGTTCGATCCGGGCCAGCTCGTTTTGCGCATTGACCAGGTTCACATGGGCTTCCGAAAGGTGGCTGTCTTCCCGGGTCACGTTGAGTCGATAGGGGTTGTCATCGATGCTGTACAGCAGCTGTCCCCGGCGTACCCGGCTGCCTTCCTGAAAATGGAGCTTTTCCACAAAGCCGTCTACCCGTGCTCGGATGGGAATGTCGGCCTTGCCGTACACCTGTCCGACAAACTCCTTAAAAAGAGGCACTTCCCGTTCGAACACCCGGACGGCTTTCAGGTTGGGAGGAGCGGCTTGTTGTACTTCCTTTTCCGCACAAGAGGCTGGCAAGAGGGCGCAAAAAAGGTACAAAAGCGAAAGGTTATGTTTCATGGCGCGAATGTTTCGTGACGGTAAAAGTTTGCAAACCTGCGCAATATACCACTCATAAAAAAAAATACACACCATTTTTATTCTTTTGTAATAAAAAAAATGCGGCTGCACGGCTCAAAAAGGTTTTCGGTGTGCCTTCCCCAACCCCCTGAATCAGCGCCGGCATAGCCATGTATCGCCAGGAATTCCAGGTCCCGGAGATGCCGGCAGGGAGACCGATTTGCCTTCTCCGGAGAATGCATGAATTTTCCGTTCGTGTATTCGGTTGCGTCGCCTGTGTTGGAAATAGGCTCCTTCGTTTCCTTTCCGACCCGGCCGGTGTCCGGGTGGCTTTTCTTCGGGCGGACTGCCTTTGAAAACACCGGCGACCCCAGGGGTAGGAGGCGGACGCCTTTCCCAACCCCCTTTCCATGGGGCCGAATGGTTGGAGGCGTTTTTGTCCGGTATCCATGGAGCGCGTTGGCGGGGGATCGTACTGATTTTTGCGCAGCACCTTGATTCATTTCGGAAAAAATCCGCTATCTTGATCCGGGCGCGATCCGCTTCGGTAGCGCGGGGAGGTTCGCTGACCGGCAAAGGGGCAGGTAGCCATGCGGCCGGTTGGTGCCCATCCCTGCGGCGAAAAAACCTGAGAAATGGCTGCTTGTGGGGAGCGGATTGCCCTGACTACCTTCCGAAACAGCCGAAAATGACCATGGAAAACAGGACCCGACCGCTTCTCCGTCGATTGTTTGCCGGGGCGATAGACCTTGGAATCGTTGCCGGCTATGCCCTGCTTCTTTTTACGCTGACCCGCTGGTTTTTTGCGGTTGAAACAGGCGCTTTGACGCCGTATCGGGGACAGCTCATCGGGTTCCTTACCCTGACGGCGCCCGTGGTAGCCTATGCGTACCTTACCGAAGGGAGCCGCTGGAAAGGGACGCTTGGAAAGCGGGCGCTGGGCTTGCAGGTGAGGGTAGCGGGTGCCGGAAGGAAAAAAGCCATTCTCCTGCGAAACCTGCTCAAGTTTTTGCCCTGGGAACTGGCGCATACCGGGGTTCATTGGCTGCTCTTTTATGAATCGGTTGGAAAAGAAACACCGCTGTGGACCTGGACGGCATTGATTGTTCCTCAGATCCTCGTCCTTGGGTATGCTGTCAGCATCCTTGCCAGTAAGGGACGGAGCAGCCTGTACGACCGAATGGCAGGGAGCAGCTTGCAGGCAGCAAATCCCTGACCGGCTCGGGTACCGGACAAAGCGAGCGGGCAATTGCCGCGGGGGCGAAAGGGATGCGATCGGCAGAACCGCGCCGGTACCTGTTGCGGACGCGAGCCTGGTTCCTTGCTTTGTGGTGACGATCCCCTGCCGGGGTAAGCAGCCGTTCCGTTGGGGGCATGCCCCGTGCAGGTTGCTTGTCTGAACCTGCGCGCGCTTGGCAGTGGATCTCTTTCCTTTTCGTATAGGAGGTTCAGCAGATGCGGTGCATGCGCCGTCGCCGGAGGTACCGGGCGGTTCGTCGGTAGCAGTCTCTACCTGGGGCTCTGTGAATCTGCAAGGCCTTGTATCCGCCTGTAGTCATTTTCTATGGCCTTCGGCCGCGGAATTTTTTAAAAAATGGGTTATCTTGTCGGAGTACCGGAGCAAGGACATTCCCTGCAGCTACCCGGTCGGGCGTTTTTTTCCCTGGAAAACGAGGCGACCGTAGCCGGTACCGGGGGTGAGAAGGATCCTGCCCGAGGCGGAGTGCCAGACAGGCCGCTGGGGGGCAGTCTTCCGACGATCCTAACGAAACGAGATCGAATCAGGTATGAAGGAATTGGCAGCACTTTCAGACAAGACCCTGACAGTTTTCAGAAACGATTTCCTGAAAGTGCAGGGTAGCATTGATACCAATTTGTATGTGGTGGAAAGCGGAAGTCTACGCATCTTCGTTTTGGACGGCTGCGAGGAGCGGACGATACGGTTTGGGTATGCGGGAGATGTACTGGTGGCCTTGGATTCCTTTCTGACCGGAAATCCTTCCGGGCTGTTGATACAGGCCCTTAAAAAAACGGTAGTAAAGGTTGTGCGCAAAAAGCAGTGGGATACATTTTTAGAAGCAGCCGAGAACCGCAGCGTATGGTCCCGCATGTTGGAGAATTTGGTCGTTCAGCAACTGGAGCGCGAGGTGGATATCCTGACCGCTTCTCCCAAAGAGCGGTACGAACGCGTGTTAGCCCGCAGTCCCCGCCTGTTTCAGGAAATTCCAGGCCGACACATCGCAAATTACCTACGGATGAGTCCCGAGACCTTATCGCGGCTAAAAAAATCTTGACCTCGATCAAGATGTAGGAAAAATGCCTCTGGTAGCTTTGCAAAAAAAAGAAGAATCATGCAATCAGAGCTATTGATAGACGAGATGTTGGCCCAATCGCGCGCATTTCTCAGGGCGGTGGAAGGGTTAAAACAGCTGGATTGGGATGCCTTGACCTGGAAGGAAAGCCCTGCATCCTGGAACATACTGGAATGTGTGGAACACCTGAATTTGTACGGTGATTTTTACTTGCCTCAGATGGAGCGCAAAATCAACGGGTCCATCGGCAAACCGGACCCGACCTTCAAAAGCGGCCTGCTTGGAAACTACTTTGCGCAAAGCATGGTACCGAAGGAGAAACTGAACAAAATGAAAACCTTTGCCGACAAAAACCCGATCCATGCCGAGCTGGATTTGGGGGTCATACAGCGGTGCATCGATCAGCAGAAGGTATGGATGCGCTTGCTGGAGCAGGCCAGGGGGGTGAGTTTAAACCGGGTAAAAATCCCCACTTCGTTTTCGCGGCTGATCCAACTGAAACTGGGCGATGCGTTTCGGTTTTTTATCAACCACCAACTCCGGCACCTGGCACAAATCGAACGCATCCGGGCGGCCCGGCAGCAAGCCTGAACAGGCCGCCGGCAGGGCAGGCCCCGGCTTGCAGCGAAGGAGCTGCTTCCCGGGCCTTGCCGCCGGATAAGCGGTAGGTACCAGTCAGGGGAGTAGAAAAGAGCTGCCCAAGCGCAAGGCAGGCCTATCCCTCCCTTCCCTGCCTGTTTTTTACAAACGCCGGTATCTCCTTCCAGCCTTCGAAAGGGGCTTTTAGCGTGTCGGGGACGGGATAGTCCCAGAGGATTCGGCTTCTCTTAACATCTGCAATCGGGACCTCTATTAAATAGGTCTTACTTACGGCCTCATTATATCCCTTTGGGTTGTCAGATTTATAATTTACCCCATTGAATTCAAAAGCGAATCGTATTTTCGTACCTTGTCCATATGGTTTGTACGTACTTGTTAAAGTGCCGATGGTATAAGCCTTCGTTAGTGAATTGTAGTAATTTGTATAGATGTAGTCAGTACTATAAACAAGAACGATTACTACGACGACCTTCAACGATATTTCGATAATTTTTTTCTTTTTCATTGAATTATTCATTTCCGTGATGCTGCTTCACCAGCAGCATTTCTCATGGTGCCATTAGTGAGCGATACAATACTTACGACTTTGCCGTTAATTCCTGCGACACCTAACAGATGGGAATACCCAGAATTGAAACCACCCACGGCCAGGTCGATTGATGTTTCCCAAACTGTTTTTTGAGGATTCCCTCCAAAGGAGGTGGTTAAACCGAACTGGTAATCGTAGTCAACTAAGACCTGTGGAACAAAGGCAAATTTACCCATGATTCCAGATATAGCGATATCTGCAAAATCCATTTTTTTGAAATTTTCGTTAAAAAGTAAACTCATTCCCATCTGCAATCCGGCCTCAAATCCCATTCATTGGACGACGCGGCCGTTTGGTCCCTCTACCATTCCCCTACCCAAAGCGGGTGAAGCGGCAGCTGCTACCATGCTGCCGGAAATGCCATAGGTAACCATTTTGCCGATTCCGTCTAAATATGGGCTGTATCCTAAAGCTTGTGCCTGGGTTTCGCTAAAATGCAATTTTCGTCCTCGCTGGTACAAGTCCCGGGCTGCTTGCAGTCCTTCCCGCTAGGCCGTTTGCCCAAGATTACGGTAAACAGGGTTTCGACTCTGAACGATAAGTTGCATACGCAACCCCACCGATATTCCATTTTACCTGCCGGTCAGTCGCCTTCCTTCTTTTTTAAAAACGCCGGTATCTCTTCCCAGCCCTCGTAGGGAGCTTTTAGCGTGTCGGGGACGGGATAGTCCCAAAGGATTCGGCTTCTCTTAATATCTTTAATTGGGACTTCGATAAGAAATTTTTTTTGATCCTTTCTTATTTTGTTGTATCCCAGAGAGTTGTGGGATTTATACAATTGCCCGTAATAGTAGAATGAAAACCTGACGTTCGTTCCCTGTCCATAGGGTTTATAAGTTTCAACTAATTCTCCAATAGTATACGCTTTTACCAAGGAATCATAATAGTTACTAAAGACTTTATCTGCGACGAAAATTACAAGTAAAGCTATAGTAATCTTGATTAAAGTAATTTTCAAATCTTTTTTTTTCATTACTTGCTAGTCTACTGGTGTTGCTGCTTCGGTTACCAACGTTCTCATGCCTCCATTGAATGTAGAAATAATCGTAATTACATTTTTGTCAATTTCTGATGAATCGAGTAACTTTTTATATCCCGAATTGATCCCTCCAAACCCAAAACCCAGCGAAGTATCCCAAATCGTTTTGTCCATTCCTAAACCGATTGAGGTTTTTAACCCGTCTGTATATTTAAAATCGACAAATGATTGTCCTACAAAAGCAAATCTGGAGAATAAACCTGCAAATCCAATATCTGCAATATCGGTGCTTTTTAGGTCTCCGTTAAAAAGCAAACTCATTCCGATCTGCAATCCGGCCTCAAATCCCATTCGTTGGACGACGCGGCCGTTTGGTCCCTCTACCATTCCCCTACCCAAAGCGGGTAAAGCGGCGGCTGCTACCATGCTGCCGGAAATGCCATAGGAAACCATTTTGCCAATTCCTTCCAAATACGGGCTGTATCCTGAAGCCTGTGCCTGGGTTTCGCTAAAATGCAATTTTCGTCCTCGCTGGTACAAGTCCCGGGCTGCCTGCAGTCCTTCCCGATAGGCCGTTTGCTCAAGATTACGGTAAACAGGGTTTCGACTCTGAACGATAAGTTGCATACGCAACCCCACCGATATTCCATTTTACCTGCCGGTCAGTCGCCTTCCTTCTTTTTTACAAACGCCGGTATCTCCTCCCAGCCTTCGTAGGGCGCTTTTAGCGTTTCGGGGACGGGATAGTCCCAAAGGATTCGGCTTTTTTTTAGATTAGTGGTGGGAACTTCTATTAGATATTTTTTACTTGCTAATTTATTGGTTCCTAAATAATTTGATGCATCGTATTTTTTTCCATAATAGGTAAAACTAAAGTCTATAGATGTCCCTTGTCCGTAGATTCGATATGTTTTTTCTAATTCACCCACAACATAATTTTTTTCAAAAGCATCGTACCGATTTTCATACCATTGATTGCCGAAATAAACAAAAACTAGCACCAGTAGTATTTTTATTGTTGTTTTTATAAGTTCCCTATTGTACATTTTTTGACTTTTTTTTATTGTTTCTCCGACTATAATTCTAGAAGATCCATTTATTGATGAAATGACTTTAACAACACTCTTATTAATTTCGGATGTATTTAGCAGTAAGTTGAAGCTTCGGTTATAAGCTCCGATGCCCATATCGATACTTGTTTCGTAAATTGACTTCCTTTTGCCTACTCCAAAGGTCGTAGCGAATCCCTGATCAGGCTTAATATCAATCAAAGCGTTACTTATAAATGCCCATTTTCCAAATAGGCCTGTCATTCCAATGTCAGCAACATCAGATTCACCTAAACGACCATTGAATGTGAAACTCATCCCTGTCTGCAGCGCAGCTTCAATACCCATTCGCTGGACGACGCGGCCGCCGAGTCCCTCTACCATTCCCCTAACCAAAGATGGCGAAGCGGCCGCTGCTACCATGCTGCCGGAAATGCCATAGGAAACCATTTTGCCAATTCCTTCCAAATAAGGGCTGTGTCTTGAAGCCTGTGCCTGGGTTTCGCTAAAATGCAATTTTCGTCCTCGCTGGTACAAGTCCCGGGCTGCTTTCAGTCCTTCCCGGTAGGCCGTTTGCCCCAGGTTGCGGTAAACGGGGTTTCGGCTCTGACGCATAAGCTGCAGTTGGGACTCCAACATCATCCGGTTACTTTGATCCGGCTTGCTGCTCACCGTGACTAAGGGGAGCTGAAATTCAGGACATCCCTCACAGTCTGGAGCAAGGCCCGTGGGGTCTGCAAACACCAAGGGATTATTGAATCCAAATGCCATTGGACTGACGGACGTGTACAGGTCGGAGAGTTTGTCCATGCCCCAAAACCTGCCCAGAACCGGATCGTACATGCGTTGTGGCGTTTGGTACATGCTCAAACGATCCAACCAAAAACTTCCCGCATTAAACTTGTACCTGCTCGCCTGCGGATCTTCCATCCGGTATTCCAGCCCGCTATCGGTAGCCTAGCGAATCCGGAGCTGTCGATCGCCAATGACAAACCAAATCAGCCAACGAGAACTTAGATCGCTTACTAGACACATTGCATTTCAGTCGCCTTCCTTCTTTTTTAAAAACGCCGGTATCTCCTCCCAGCCCTCGTAGGGCGCTTTTAGCGTGTCGGGGACGGGATAGTCAAGTAATATTTTAGCCTTATTGATTTTTTTTATGGGAATTTCCACCAAATAGAACTCGCCTTTCTGGACCGAATAATTCTCTTGAGAACTGGTGTTTGTTAATTTCTCTCCTTGAAATTCGAAATTAAAATTGACAAAAAATCCTTGTCTTAAACCAGTTTTTGTTCCTACTACCCACCCGACCGCATACTTTTTTTCCAACGAATCGTAATTCTTCTGATAATTGTAGGCAATAATTGCCCAAATGATAATAAAAGAAATAGTCTTACCTGTGTTTTTTAACATTTATCCCCTCGCTGTTGCTCGATTAGAGAACCGGAATAAAACGAAAACTGTAAATCCAAAGAGAAACCGTTCCGACCACAAAGGCTAAGGACACTAATCCATATTTCCATTTCTCCTGCTTTGACTTTTTGTCAAACTGCTTGAAGTAGCTAATATATTTATCCTTTTGAAAAACAGTAATATGGCAGATTAAATAGGCAAATACCATACAGACTATAAATGGTAGCAAAGAGGAAAGAATTGGATTTTTGAGTAAACCATTTAGCATATCAAAAATTGCCAGTAGTATTACAAAAACAAGTATCACTAATACTCCTCCGGATAGCATTATTCCAAAACCATATCGCTGATTTGTCCAAATCTTGTTGACAACTTCTTCATGACTTGTGCCCTCATCCTCAAACTTTCTTTTAACTGCCGGTATGTTTCCTAAAAGCATAAAGGGGTTTAGCTTATTAAAAAGCAAATAGCGTTTTTTTTCTAATCTATAAATACAATAATGAACAATGTTCAGAAACAGTTCGATCTTTTTAAGTATCAATTGCATTTTAAATCAGGGTTTGTGAAGATTATTTACCACATTTTCGCCTAAGTGTCCGCCAAGAAAGCTTCCTACGATACCCAATCCAAAGCCACCTATTACTCCTCCTACTACCGCTCCCGGAATTGCTCCTATCCCACCAACCCAAGCCCCTACGAATGCGCCTGTTGCTGCCCCTGCCTGAGCTCCTGCTATGCCTCCCAGAATACTTCCTGCACTACCGGCAGCTGCTATTTGTGCATTATAGCCAAATTGTCCGCCATCCAGTTTATATCCTTCTCTGGCCGAATATATTCCGATTCCGATAGAAACGATTACTGTGGCTTTGCCCGCCAATCTATATGACCTCGCTGCTTGTAAAGCTCCAGCTCTGCTTCCAGTATACTGGTTTCCGCCCCACTTGACCGAATAATACTTTTCGTTTTTGCCAAGCCATAAACCCTGACTTGTTGCCAGTCCTTCAAGTACTCCGTAAAGCCCCCCGGCGGTAGTCAATCCGAGGTTTACTTGATCAAGCGCGTTATTTTCTAGCCTTGAGGTCTCTACATTAACACCGTTACGCATTCCTCGATCGCGGGCCCATTGCCCATTTCCAAACGTGTATTCGGCACCTCCGCGTGACTCATACACCTGCCCCTCGCTTGGATTTTTGACTTCTTCTTCACATTCAGGGCATCTTCCATCGGGGTCATTGTACCCTATCGGGTTGTTCCACATAGCAGCATATGGAGATTTATCCAGTTGTTTTTGGTGATCGGATAGCGGGTCTACCGTCGTCCATCGTCCAACAGTAGGCTCATAAAGTCTCTCACCGAAATCATACAGATCAAGCCGGCCATCGGAGATGAATTCTTTGCCATTAAATCCGTACCTGCTCGCCTGCCGATCTTCCATCCGGTATTCCAGCCCGCTATCGGTAGCCTAGCGAATCCGGAGCTGTCGATCGCCAATGACAAACCAAATCAGCCAACGAGAACTTATATCGCTAACTAGACACATTGCATTTCAGTCGCCTTCCTTCTTTTTTAAAAACGCCGGTATCTCCTCCCAGCCTTCGTAGGGCGCTTTTAGCGTGTCGGGGACGGGATAGTCCCAGAGGATTCGGCTTTTTCTTATATCTTTAATTGGAACTTCGATAAGATAAGTTTTCTGGCCTTTTTTTATTTCATTATTTCCTATTCCATTCTGTGAATTGTTTACTTCCCCTTGAAATGTAAAGGAAAACCTTATTTTTGTTCCTTGTCCATAGGGTTTATAGGTCTTTCCTAATTCACCGATGGTGTAAGCCTTATCCAATGAATTGTAATAATCATTGAATAATCGGTCAGCGATTACGATAACCACCAGGGTAATTTTAATCTTTATAATATTTATGACTATTACTTTTTTTGTCACCATCGTTTATTCTTTTGGTGATGCAGCTTCGCTTACTAGTGTTCTTAATCCTGCATTAGACACTGAAATAAAATTCACAACGCTACTATTAATTTCAGATGTTTTCAGTAGCCAGTTGTATCCTGCGTTAAATCCGCCTACCCCAAAATCAATCGAAGTATCCCATAGTGATTTTTCGTTACCAATTCCAAATATAGTCTTTAAACCTTCCTCTGTTCCATAATCGATCAAGGCTTGCCCGATAAATGCATTTCTTCCAAATAATCCAGCTAGCCCAATATCCGCAAAGTCCATGGTCTCAAGATTCCCACTAAAAACCAAACTCGAACCTATCTGCAATCCGGCCTCAAATCCCATTCATTGGACGACGCGGCCGCCTGGTCCCTCTACCATTCCCCTAAGCAAAGCGGGTGAAGCGGCGGCTGCTACTATGCTGCCGGAAATGCCATAGGTAACCATTTTGCCGATTCCGTCTAAATACGTGCTGTTCCTGGATGCCAGTGCTTCCGATTCGCTGAAGTGCAGCTTTTGCACTCAACCAAAGGGTTCAGAACAAACTTGCCGGAAATTGCTTTTGACTATCATGATTGTATAAAAGGGTAAAACTTTTTAATTAATACTATTTTATCGGAATCAATGGGAAGATCCATGTTTGGGACAAGTAAGCTTGTAACTATAAATTTTTGCCCCCCCTTTAGCCGAATAACAGAATAGTTGTAGCTGTCCCAAGGAAACCACTGCATTCTGTTTTCCGCCAAAGGGTAAGATTCAAACCGTTTTATTAACTCAATGTCCCTGAATGAAAAGCTCAGTGACTCCCCCTTATGATTTAGAGTGATTTTTTGTCCAGTAGGATCATAAAAAAAAATATCTCCCTTGTTCCTCATAAAATAGTTAACGTGAAGGATTAATTGAGGAATAAAAAATACTAAGAATACTACGACTGACAGCTGAACAAATACCAATATATCTTCAGAGCCAAATCTATTAATCATATATATTGGTAATACTGAGAATATCACTAAATATATAAGAATAGTCCAAGCGTTTTTAAAGTGATGATCAAGACATATTTTATAGGTAAACATATTCCTGTTATCTGGGTTTCCAGCCGCTTCTTAAAGCATTTTCAAATAGCCGATAATGTCGGCTTATTTCATCTCTCATAGGCTGTGTCATATTCCAAGCCTTTTCACCTAAGAAAAATAAGCCTCCCACAGCAGCTCCATATGGCCCCCCAAGAAAGTATGCCGCACCTATAGAAGCTCCTGTTCCAGTTAAATGGTAACCATACCTTGCACCACTCAATTCCCCTTGACTATATTGATAAGTATCAATTACCATTCCTGCAACAGTTAATCCAGTTCCAAAATTTGATAACCCTTTTCCAAAATTAGTCAAACCGGTAAGCGGTTTTGTCGCAGATGTCATTGGTTGATTGACAAATAAAGAACGGTTCCGTCCTGTTAATTGATAATTACCACTCAAACCTCTCCTAAACCCCTGCTGATAAAGACTTGTACTCCTGCTTTCTCCCAATAGCCACATTCCTTCACCAGCAAGGCTAGGTATTGTACCAATATCACCCAAACTTGGGCTATTCCTTCCAAAATCACTTTCTCCGTTCCTTGAATCAGTAACAACAACTTCGTCACGAGTTCCTCCTTGCCTGGTCAATTCCCCATTCCCAAAAATATATTCAGCACCTCCCGTGGATGTATAACTCTGATCGTCCGTAGGATCCTTTACATTTTCATCACATTCCGGACATCTTCCATCGGGGTCATTGTACCTTATCGGGTTGTTCCACATAGCAGCATATGGAGATTTATCCAGTTGTTTTTGGTGATCGGATAGCGGGTCTACCGCCGTCCATCGTCCAACAGTAGGCTCATAAAGTCTCTCACCGAAATCATACAGATCAAGCCGGCCATCGGAGATGAATTCTTTGCCATTAAATCCGTACCTGCTCGCCTGCCGATCTTCCATCCGGTATTCCAGCCCGCTATCGGTAGCCTAGCGAATCCGGAGCTGTCGATCGCCAATGACAAACCAAATCAGCCAAGGAGAACTTATATCGCTAACTAGATACATTGCATTTCAGTCGCCTTCCTTCTGTATTAAAAACGCCGGTATCTCTTCCCAGCCCTCGTAGGGAGCTTTTAGCGTGCCGGGGACGGGATAGTCCCAAAGGATTCGGCTTCTGTTGGGTTTTCTAATTGCGACTTCTATCAAATAGGTTCTATTCTCTATATTATTATCTCCCACCGAATTAAAGGAATGCCTTCGTGATCCATTAAAATCAACGGTAAAGCGAATTTGAAAATCTTGGCCATACGGTTTAATGGTATCGCCTAATCTACCCAAAGTACATGTTTTTTTATAGGATTTGTATTTGTCCTGAATAAAGTAGTATGCAATTGCAAGAAACGCAATAACGGCTGCTATTTTTCCGGTAGTGTTGATAAAAGTTTCCTTTTTCATATTCTTTAGTAATCCAACGTAGAGACTTGTCCGACGATAGTTCTAGCTGCGCCATTAAAGGTCAAAATGAAATGTTGCGAATTCATACCTTCTTTCAGCTTTTTCAACGACGCTCGTGTTACATGCTAACCGTGTTAACAGACTAACTGCGCTTCAAAAACCGGATAAAAAAATATTGGGGCATTGCAATACGTTTTAATCAAGGAAGTGGCGGTAAAATACCAAAACTTAAAATCAAAAAGACCATTACAACTACGATAAACGAAAGTGATAATAAACCATATCTTCGCTTCTCCCGGTGTGATAGTCTATCAAACTTTTTGAAGTACCTTATGTATTTTTCATTGCGAAAAACAAACCGATGGCAGATGGAATAGGCTATAAAAAGGCAGACTGCGAACGGGTGCCAGGTAAAATTCAATGGGTAGTCCATTAAACTATTAGCGCCTAAGAAAAGTATCCAAATTATAAAAAAGATAGAGATAGTCAAAACCGCCCCGGATATCATCACCCCAAAACCATATCGTCTATCTGTCCATAACTTATTTCCAAATTCCTTTAAGGTAGTACCTTGTTCTCTAAAATTTTTTTCCACCGCAGGTATTTTCCCTAGAAGTATGAATGGGTTTATCCTATTGGATAGCAAATGAAGCCTGTAATCTAATTTATAGATAAAGTAATGTACAATATTTAACCAAAATTCGATTTTCGTCAACATACGTCTAATTGTTTAATTTAAACCTTGGTTTATGGAGTTCATCAATTGCGGTTTCCCCGATTAGTTCACCAAGATAACTTCCTCCCAATCCCAAACCAAAACCACCTACCACACCACCAATTACTGCTCCCGGAATTGCTCCGACCCCTCCAAAAAAAGAACCTGCTGTTCCACCAATCAACACGCCAGCCTTAGTTCCGGCTATCCCTCCCAAAATGCCTCCTGCACTGCCGGCAACTGCTCTTTGGGCATTATATCCAAATTGTCCACCATCAAGCTGGTATCCATTTACTGTTAGATAGAACCTAATACCAATGGTCCCGATCAACACAGTTTTGCCGGCTAGTCTATATGCTTTCGCAGCTCTCAGGGCTCCAGCTCTGCTTCCAGTATACTGGTTTCCGCCCCACTTGACCGAATAATACTTTTCGTTTTTGCCAAGCCATAAACCCTGACTTGTTGCCAGTCCTTCAAATACTCCGTATAGCCCCCCGGCGGTAGTCAATGCGAGGTTTACTTGATCGAGCGCATCATTTTCTAGCCTTGAGGCCTCTACATTAACACCGTTACGCATTCCTCGATCGCGGGCCCATTGCCCATTTCCAAACGTGTATTCGGCACCTCCGCGTGACTCATACACCTGCTCCTCGCTTGGATTTTTCAGTTCTTCTTCACATTCCGGACATCTTCCATCGGGGTCATTGTACCTTATCGGGTTGTTCCACATAGCAGCATATGGAGATTTATCCAGTTGTTTTTGGTGATCGGATAGCGGGTCTACCGCCGTCCATCGTCCAACAGTAGGCTCATAAAGTCTCTCACCGAAATCATACAGATCAAGCCGGCCATCGGAGATGAATTCTTTGCCATTAAATCCGTACCTGCTCGCCTGCCGATCTTCCATCCGGTATTCCAGCCCGCTATCGGTAGCCTAGCGAATCCGGAGCTGTCGATCGCCAATGACAAACCAAATCAGCCAAGGAGAACTTATATCGCTAACTAGATACATTGCATTTCAGTCGCCTTCCTTCTGTATTAAAAACGCCGGTATCTCTTCCCAGCCCTCGTAGGGAGCTTTTAGCGTGCCGGGGACGGGATAGTCCCAGAGGATTCGGCTTCTGTTGGGTTTTCTAATTGCGACTTCTATCAAATAGGTTCTATTCTCTATATTATTATCTCCCACCGAATTAAAGGAATGCCTTCGTGATCCATTAAAATCAACGGTAAAGCGAATTTGAAAATCTTGGCCATACGGTTTAATGGTATCGCCTAATCTACCCAAAGTACATGTTTTTTTATAGGATTTGTATTTGTCCTGAATAAAGTAGTATGCAATTGCAAGAAACGCAATAACGGCTTCTATTTTTCCGGTAGTGTTGATAAAAGTTTCCTTTTTCATATTCTTTAGTAATCCAACGTAGAGACTTGTCCGACGATAGTTCTAGCTGCGCCATTAAAGGTCAAAATGAAATGTTGCGAATTCATACCTTCTTTCAGCTTTTTCAACGACGCTCGTGTTACATGCTAACCGTGTTAACAGACTAACTCCGCTTCAAAAACCGGATAAAAAAATATTGGGGCATTGCAATACGTTTTAATCAAGGAAGTGGCGGTAAAATACCAAAACTTAAAATCAAAAAGACCATTACAACTACGATAAACGAAAGTGATAATAAACCATATCTTCGCTTCTCCCGGTGTGATAGTCTATCAAACTTTTTGAAGTACCTTATGTATTTTTCATTGCGAAAAACAAACCGATGGCAGATGGAATAGGCTATAAAAAGGCAGACTGCGAACGGGTGCCAGGTAAAATTCAATGGGTAGTCCATTAAACTATTAGCGCCTAAGAAAAGTATCCAAATTATAAAAAAGATAGAGATAGTCAAAACCGCCCCGGATATCATCACCCCAAAACCATATCGTCTATCTGTCCATAACTTATTTCCAAATTCCTTTAAGGTAGTACCTTGTTCTCTAAAATTTTTTTCCACCGCAGGTGTTTTCCCTAGAAGTATGAATGGGTTTATCCTATTGGATAGCAAATGAAGCCTGTAATCTAATTTATAGATAAAGTAATGTACAATATTTAACCAAAATTCGATTTTCGTCAACATACGTCTAATTGTTTAATTTAAACCTTGGTTTATGGAGTTCATCAATTGCGGTTTCCCCGATTAGTTCACCAAGATAACTTCCTCCCAATCCCAAACCAAAACCACCTACCACACCACCAATTACTGCTCCCGGAATTGCTCCGACCCCTCCAAAAAAAGAACCTGCTGTTCCACCAATCAACACGCCAGCCTTAGCTCCGGCTATCCCTCCCAAAATGCCTCCTGCACTGCCGGCAACTGCTCTTTGGGCATTATATCCAAATTGTCCACCATCAAGCTGGTATCCATTTACTGTTAGATAGAACCTAATACCAACGGTCCCGATCAACACAGTTTTGCCGGCTAGTCTATATGCTTTCGAAGCTCTCAGGGCTCCAGCTCTGCTTCCAGTATACTGGTTTCCGCCCCACTTGACCGAATAATACTTTTCGTTTTTGCCAAGCCATAAACCCTGACTTGTTGCCAGTCCTTCAAATACTCCGTATAGCCCCCCGGCGGTAGTCAATGCGAGGTTTACTTGATCGAGCGCATCATTTTCTAGCCTTGAGGCCTCTACATTAACACCGTTACGCATTCCTCGATCGCGGGCCCATTGCCCATTTCCAAACGTGTATTCGGCACCTCCGCGTGACTCATACACCTGCTCCTCGCTTGGATTTTTCAGTTCTTCTTCACATTCCGGACATCTTCCATCGGGGTCATTGTACCTTATCGGGTTGTTCCACATAGCAGCATATGGAGATTTATCCAATTGTTTTTGGTGATCGGATAGCGGGTCTACTGTCGTCCATCGTCCAACAGTAGGCTCATAAAGTCTCGCACCGAAATCATACAGATCAAGCCGGCCATCGGAGATGAATTCTTTGCCATTAAATCCGTACCTGCTCGCCTGCCGATCTTCTATCCGGTATTCCAGCCTGCTATAGGTAGCCTATCGAATCCGGAGCTGTCGATCGCCAATGACAAACCAAATCAGCCAACGAGAACTTATATCGCTAACTAGATACATTGCATTTCAGTCGCCTTCCTTCTTTTTTAAAAACGCCGGTATCTCCTTCCAGCCTTCGAAAGGGGCTTTTAGCGTGTCGGGAACGGGATAGTCAAGTAATATTTTAGCCTTATTGATTTTTTTTATGGGAATTTCCACCAAATAGAACTCGCCTTTCTGGACCGAATAATTCTCTTGAGAACTGGTGTTTGTTAATTTCTCTCCTTGAAATTCGAAATTAAAATTGACATAAAATCCTTGCCTTAAACCAGTTTTTTTTCCTACTACCCACCCGACCGCATACTTTTTCTCCAATGAATCGTAATTCTTCTGATAATAATAGGCAATAATTGCCCAAATGATAATAAAAGAAATAGTCTTACCGGTGTTTTTTAACATTTATCGCCTCGCTGTTGCTCGATTAGAGAACCGGAATAAAACGAAAACTGTAAATCCAAAGAGAAACCGTTCCGACCACAAAGGCTAAGGACACTAACCCATATTTCCATTTCTCCTGCTTTGACTTTTTGTCAAACTGCTTGAAGTAGCTAATATATTTATCCTTTTGAAAAACAGTAATATGGCAGATAATGTAACTTAATACAGAACAGCTCACAAAAAGTTGCCGCCATGAAAGTTTAATTGGGTAGTTCAATAGACCATTCATAATCTCATTAACCGAAAAAATCATTAAAAAAATAATTATTACTAAACCTCCTCCGGATAGCATTATTCCAAAACCATATCGCTGATTTGTCCAAATCTTGTTGACAACTTCTTCATGACTTGTGCCCTCATCCTCAAACTTTCTTTTAACTGCCGGTATTTTTCCTAAAAGCATAAAGGGGTTTAGCTTATTAAAAAGCAAATAGCGTTTTTTTTCTAATCTATAAATACAATAATGAACAATGTTCAGAAACAGTTCGATCTTTTTAAGTATCAATTGCATTTTAAATCAGGGTTTGTGAAGATTATTTACCACATTTTCGCCTAAGTGTCCGCCAAGAAAGCTTCCTACGATACCCAATCCAAAGCCACCTATTACTCCTCCTACTACCGCTCCCGGAATTGCTCCTATCCCACCAACCCAAGCCCCTACGAATGCGCCTGTTGCTGCCCCTGCCTGAACTCCTGCTATGCCTCCCAGAATACTTCCTGTACTACCGGCAGCTTCTCTTTGTGCATTATAGCCAAATTGTCCGCCATCAAGCTCAATTCCTTCTATCGTTGAATAAACGCCAACTAATCCCGATAAAGCGACTGTGAATCTTCCCGCCAATTTGTAGGCTTTCGCAGCTCTCAAGGCTCCAGCTCTGCTTCCAGTATACTGGTTTCCGCCCCACTTGACCGAATAATACTTTTCGTTTTTGCCAAGCCATAAACCCTGACTTGTTGCCAGTCCTTCAAGTACTCCGTAAAGCCCCCCGGCGGTAGTCAATGCGAAGTCTACTTGATCGAGCGCATTATTTTCTAGCCCTGAGGCCTCTACATTAACACCGTTAAGCATCCCTCCATCGCGGGTCCATTGCCCATTTCCAAACGTGTATTCGGCACCTCCGCGTGACACATACACCTGCCCCTCGCTTGGATTTTTGACTTCTTCTTCACATTCAGGGCATCTTCCATCGGGGTCATTGTACCCTATCGGGTTGTTCCACATAGCAGCATATGGAGATTTATCCAGTTGTTTTTGGTGATCGGATAGCGGGTCTACCGTCGTCCATCGTCCAACAGTAGGCTCATAAAGTCTCTCACCGAAATCATACAGATCAAGCCGGCCATCGGAGATGAATTCTTTGCCATTAAATCCGTACCTGCTCGCCTGCCGATCTTCCATCCGGTATTCCAGCCCGCTATCGGTAGCCTAGCGAATCCGGAGCTGTCGATCGCCAATGACAAACCAAATCAGCCAACGAGAACTTATATCGCTAACTAGACACATTGCATTTCAGTCGCCTTCCTTCTTTTTTAAAAACGCCGGTATCTCCTCCCAGCCCTCGTAGGGAGCTTTTAGCGTGTCGGGGACGGGATAGTCCCAGAGGATTCGGCTTTTTCTTATATCTTTAATTGGAACTTCGATAAGATAAGTTTTCTGGCCTTTTTTTATTTCATTATTTCCTATTCCATTCTGTGAATTGTTTACTTCCCCTTGAAATGTAAAGGAAAACCTTATTTTTGTTCCTTGTCCATAGGGTTTATAGGTCTTTCCTAATTCACCGATGGTGTAAGCCTTATCCAATGAATTGTAATAATCATTGAATAATCGGTCAGCGATTACGATAACCACCAGGGTAATTGTAATCTTTATAATATTTATGACTATTACTTTTTTTGTCACCATCGTTTATTCTTTTGGTGATGCAGCTTCGCTTACTAGTGTTCTTAATCCTGCATTAGACACTGAAATAAAATTCACAACGCTACTATTAATTTCAGATGTTTTAAGTAGCCAGTTGTATCCCGCGTTAAATCCGCCTACCCCAAAATCAATCGAAGTATCCCATAGTGATTTTTCGTTACCAATTCCAAATATAGTCTTTAAACCTTCCTCAGATTGATAATCAATTAAGGCTTGCCCTATGAATGCATTTCTTCCAAATAATCCAGCTAACCCAATATCTGCGAAATCCATGGTCTCAAGATTTCCACTAAAAACCAAACTCGTACTTATCTGTACCCCAGTTTCAATCCCCATTCGCTGGACGACGCGGCCGCCGAGTCCCTCTACCATTCCCCTAACCAAAGATGGCGAAGCGGCCGCTGCTACCATGCTGCCGGAAATGCCATAGGAAACCATTTTGCCAATTCCTTCCAAATAAGGGCTGTATCTTGAAGCCTGTGCCTGGGTTTCGCTAAAATGCAATTTTCGTCCTCGCTGGTACAAGTCCCGGGCTGCTTTCAGTCCTTCCCGATAGGCCGTTTGCCCCAGGTTGCGGTAAACGGGGTTTCGGCTCTGACGCATAAGCTGCAGTTGGGACTCCAACATCATCCGGTTACTTTGATCCGGCTTGCTGCTCACCGTGACTAAGGGGAGCTGAAATTCAGGACATCCCTCACAGTCTGGAGCAAGGCCCGTGGGGTCTGCAAACATCAAGGGATTATTGAATCCAAATGCCATTGGACTGACGGACGTGTACAGGTCGGAGAGTTTGTCCATGCCCCAAAACCTGCCCAGAACCGGATCGTACATGCGTTGTGGCGTTTGGTACATGCTCAAACGATCCAACCAAAAACTTCCCGCATTAAACTTGTACCTGCTCGCCTGCCGATCTTCCATCCGGTATTCCAGCCCGCTAAGCGCTAGTCCCCAGGGGTCGTAATGGTCTTCCTGTACCAACTTAGGACTCCAGGTTTGTACCCGAAAGTCGTCAAACCAGACATCGGTCTCGGTCTCGTTGACCAAAAAGGCTTCCAGATAACCATCCTTCTCAATATAAAAATTTACCTCCAAAAATTCGTGTTTTCCCGCTGCTTTTTTTGACAAGGTCCTTTTTTCCTGACGGTACAGCTTTCCCTGACTATCGTATAGCACATACAAAAGATAGGCCTCGGGTACCGATTTGCGCTGTAAGGACTGGATCAACAGGTCCGCCAGCGAAAGCCACAGCACGGGATTACCGGCTGCCGCAGGAGCATTCCTGAATTCGGTCAGGCGGTCCAGCAGTTGGGTTTTCGCGCCACTGGCGATAAAGGCTTCCGGTTTTACCGACAAGGCGCGCCGATCCCGGTATTTGCCGTGGACCGAGAGCCGTACCTGCTCCCCAATCGCCACCGATTGCCTTCTGGCAGGGCCTAAAATTCTCCCCCGGCCGGCATTTAGCCAGGCGGAATGACTGCCTCCGGGCGTGCTGTTGTGTTCGATACCGGCCTGCCGGGTTTGCTGTATGCCTTCAAAGTTTTTACCTTCCTCGCCACTTTTTGCCGGTTCCATGCTGGCCGTGACAGTGGTGGATACGGGTGCGCGGAGCACCTGACGTACATTTCCCAAGTGATCCCGAACAAAAAACTCCGGAACCCATTTCCTGTTTTCCCAAACCAACCTGCCTTCCCGATGTAGCAGCTCACCGGGTTTGCCATTGATCGATACCAGGTCTCCCAGCCGATCGGTACGTTGTGTTGGATTTCCGGGTTTTTCCAGTTTCCGGTAGAGCAGTTGTCCTTCTGCCGAATAGGCGAATTGTAGTTTTTCACCGGAGTCCAATACCATCTCCTCGGGAAGATCCAAGTGGTTGTACCGAATGCGTTGAATACCTTTGTAAGGATTGGCTGTAAGGTTTCCATTGGCATCGTATTGGTAAATTCCTTTGGCAGGAGCGGAGCTAAAATCCCTCGCAGTAAAGTCGGCATCCGGAATGGCATCGCTGATGCTTTTCAAACGATTGCTATGGGACGCATAGTGATAGCGGAGCCGGTCCACTTCCCCAAAGCTGTTTTGCCCCTGTTGATTGTTACGGGTAAGGGCAAGGAGGTTACCATTGGTGTCGTACTGCAGGTTCTGAAGGCTGTATCGGCCGTTTTCGGCGTTTTTGCCGGGAACGGTATAAGCAGCGGCTGCAAGACGGCCGGCCGGATCGTAGTCAAAGCGGTAGGTTCGACGTTGTTGGTCGCGTCCGCTCCAGGCCATTTCGGAGATGTTGCCATTGTGTAGTGGCTGCGTGCCGGTCTCATAGGATAGGTTCAGGAGAAACAAACCGGGGTCCGGGCTTTCGGGATGGATGGCAGTGGTCCATCCCCGTATGTGTCGCTGATAGCGAAACGATGCCAGGCCGCCTGGGTTCGTTTTCTCCAATTGGCCGGTCAATCCATAGGAATAGGATGCCAGCAGGGTTTCCGGCTGTTTTCCCAGGCGCCGGTACACCGCGCTGAGGTAGCCTTCGGGACTATAGTGGTACCGATCGGTATAGTCCAAGGACACCGCACCCCGTAGTTGGGTTTTCGTTTCGAGGGGCCTGCTTCTGAAGTCGTATTTGAATAATGTTTCGATTTGCCCGCCCAAGTGGTTTTCCGCTAGGGTAAGCACTTCCCGGCCCCATTCGTCGTAATGCACAACCGATTCCATTAATTTCCCAGAAGCCATATTTTTGACCATTTTTCCCGTGAGTAGTCCGGTAGCGGGTAGGGAGCTGGTGCCGATTCCTTTTTCCCGAAATGCTTTTGTGTTGTTGAGGTAGTCGTCGTAAAAGTACTGAATGAGAATTTCGCCCGCTTCCCGGGGGAAGGTTTTGGAGGGATGGGGTTGCTCCGGCGATACATGGATGCCGGTAGGTATTGTTCGAGAGCTTTGTGCCGGAAACGAGAATCCAGGAGCTAGTTCAGGAGGTTGAACGGAGGGGAACTGTTGCTGCCAGTTAAAGGAGGCTGCAGGACTGGTTTGTCCGAACGTGAGTTTGCCCGCGTTGGTCTTGGTGGGTAGATTCCGAATGCTTTCTACATCCAATTGGTTTTGCAGGGCTACCCGGTTTCTCCTGTCGGAAACCAGTCCTGCCTGTACCGGACGGTTGTGTGCGTCATAGATCGTGTACCGCCATTGGCCGGCTATTTTCAGGTTGCCATCCCGATGCCCAACCAGTCGGTCGCGTTGGTCGTAGAGGAATTCTTCTCTTTCCTTACCCGGGCTTTTCTTTTCGATCAAACGTTTTTTGCCGTCAAATCGGTAGAGGAAATACAGCTCATCGACCAACCCGGGTTCCCGGGACCGCTGCCAGTTTCCCGCCAGGATTTCCACTGCTTTAGGGGGGAGTACCACCCGTAAATCGCCCGGTACATCAAATACATAATAGGTACAGTGCCATCCCGCATGGGATGTAGAAGGATTTGGTAAAGCCTGGGTTTTTTTCAGGATTACCCGATCGAGTTTATCGGTGTAAATGAGGCTACGCATTCCTTGTTCGTCGATAATCATGCGAACCCATAGCTCGCCCGCAGCATGTACTCCCTTGGTCAAAGGTAGCCCATCAGGTGCCACGGTCCACATGCGGACCTGTTCTTCGGCCCGGTTGGGTCGCTCGTGAAAGGTTGTTTCCCGTCCGGATCCGGGTCGCCAGGCTCTGCCGGGAGGAGAAATGGACTGCGGGGATCGGAGTGCCGAAGGCTGGTACACGATTTCCCGATAACCAAATGGATCTCCGGATTGAGTTTTCCGGTAGTATGCAGCATGTTCGTCTTCAAAGTCCGGACGAAAGGCGCCGGGGTTTGGGGAGCCGGTGATGGGGTAGGGTAGGTATTCCCGATCGGGCCTCCCAAAACCGTCGTAATGCCGGGGCTGCACGATATCCCCGCCTCCGGGAGAGGCGCCTTGTTCGACGGCTTGTAGTTCCCGCCCCAGTCCGTCCAGGTACAGGATGGACTGCCGGAGCGAAGGGGAGTCCGATAACGCAGAGACTTCTCTCTCCGGTGTTTCGGGACGAATGGTACGAACGCTGTTTTCCTGAGCAAGTGCTTGCTTGCTCCTACAAAAAAGCATCAACAGCAGGGTCAGATACATAGAGGTGGTTTTCATGGCTTTGCCTGGGTTTGAGCTTGAAAGGTATAGACGTAGTGTTCCAAGATATCCCGATCCGCGTTTCGGATGGTCGCTAGTCGGCCCATTCCGTCGTAATCGAAGTAATGGGTATGGTGCCGCTGGTCGGTTTTGCTGCTCATACCGAGCAGGGGTTCATGGGTATAGGTCTCCATAAATGCGTCTGCAGGATGAAGCCGCACTTCATCCACCAGCACTCCAGTCCCTGTAATGGAAATCTTGGATGTGGTGATTTTCCGTTGGATCAACTGCCATTCATCGGTCAATACCTCCGTTTCGCCCATAAACGCCCAGCTTCCAGAAGCACCCCTATGTGCTTTTTTTGCCCAAAAAGAAAGTATGAAGACGCGGTCTTTTGAAGCCGGGATACCGGATTTGAGGATGGCTCCCGATTCCAAATGATACAGTTTTTGCCCGGTTTTGGCAGGCTGGATGGCTTGAGGTTCTCCACTAAAGGACCATCCGCCCTTGTCTGCCGTTTCGAAGGATGTATAGGCAATTTCTTCCACGGACGCATTTTGCACGGACGCCGCCATCCAGTTTCCCTGCTCAAACCAGAGAAAACTTTGCACCGGACCGGTGCGTGTTTTTTGCTCCAGGATATTACCGAAGCGATCGTACGACAAGATCCTGAGCTCTTCGTAGCCGGGTTGGTCCGAATGCTTTTTCAACAGCGCAATTGGCAGCGATCTCCCGTGGTACCTTTTCAACTGTACCTGTTGCTGTTCGAGCAGTTGTCCGCCCGTTTTTTTACGTTGGCCCAGAGTGGGGACGATTCGATTGGCTTCGATCAGGTCGGTGAGTACCGACGGCTCCGGGGAGGTATTCAGGGAGGCTGGTAGATTGAAGGCATAATAATACTCTTCTTCGATGCTGTTGTTTGCGCCAAGTAAATGGGTCGTTTTTATGGGTAATAGGTAGTTTTCGTCATAGGTTAGGATGCTGGTTTTTTCAAAAGAAGCACCCGATAGGATATCGTACCGGATCTCTTTTATTGTCACGCGAGGGTTCCAGACTGTGGTATTGAAGTATTTCAAAAAGCGGACATCCCGACATCCATAGGTGTTGTATCCCATGCAGAAAAATCTAAAGTTTACATGAGAGACCCGCTCTGACGGTTGGTAGGTGTACACCTTTTCCAGCGATTTTTGAAAACTGTCCTCCGCTTGCACGTAATAAACTTCTTTTTTGGGAACACCCCGTTTGGCAGCGCTGCTGTTAATAATCCCAAAGGGGGAAATATAGCTGGTTTGATCGGGAAAATCCGCTGGGGACAAGTACTCGAAATCCGTACGTAGGATTTCCCCCGCTTCGTTTTTCCGGATTTCTTTGACGTTGGCATAGCCAAAGAAATCCGCGCTTTCCGACAAAGGAACCTGGGAGTAGGACCGTAATTCAAATTTCAGGCAATGCTCGAGAACAATATCGTTTCTATTTGGTATTTTGCGCGTAAAGGTATTAAAGATGGTGAAGTCGTATTTCGGGAAGGTCGCCAATGAACCGGAGGTTTGGTTGGTCTGGGGTTGCTCGTAATGATATTCAACCGTTTCCGTTCGGTTGCCAAAATCTTTGGTAATGGATTTAACTCGCAACCCACCGGTGCTCACCTCTTTTCGCCAGGTTTCCTGCTGTTTTGGAGGGTTTTTTCGTCCGAAAACCGTAGCTGAAAATCCAGAAACCAGCTGCGACGGCCCATCCAGGTGCAGTTCGTACCGGGTTCCTGCTTTCAGCCAGACGTTGCCGGAAACGGTACCGTCCTGGATCGTATTGGAAAGCAGACTTATAAAGGATTTGTCTGCATGGGAGTACAGGTATACGTCCACGGAACCTCGACAGTCTTTGTCCCGTCCGTCGCAATCCACCAAACCGTTCAGTTGAACACGGTATTGGATCAACTTGAGTGTATCCACTTCGGATTCTTGCGGTTCCACCTGAAAGATCGCTTTCCGACGTTGGCTGTTTACCGATACGGAATAGGTAGGTTGATCCGCCTCCAGAGTTACCGGGCTGAAAAAATTGTAGTAATCTCCCGAACGAACCAGCGCGGTATTGCTTTCCATTTCGTAGCGAATGCTGCCTCCAGTAGGGTAGGAAGTCTTTTTCAGGGTACCTGTGAGGGCGTATTTAGGCACGACCAGCCGGTTGGCATTGGCTTTTCGAAACCTCATGTATTGGGGGATTAGGCTCTCATTAACTGTTCCGTTATAAAAACCCCAGTGGTCCTGGGAATTGGAAAAAAAATGAGGCAGTACGTCACCCTGATATTCGAAACGATAGTCCAGGGAAGGGTTTGTCGTGTTTTCTGTCACCTGTATGAGACGAAGTCTTTTTGTGGGGGTGGCTTTTTTGATAGGATCCGGCAGGCGGGTGTATTTCGAAGACAGGTTGGATTGGTAGTAATCGTGTTCAAACACAAACGATTTGATTAGCCGACCCTTGGTATTGATCACTTTGACCCCGGTTAGCCTGCTGGAATTGGCATCCTTCCGGTCATTTTTACTTTCAATGTGGATTTCGCCCAGTCCAAATTGAATCGATTGTAACTGTTTTCCCCGAACAGTTACTTCAAAAAAGCCATCGGTAATCCGGTCGTTTTCGCATATGCCGCGGCCGGAACTACCTGCTAGGAAATAGGAGGCAGACTGAGAGGATCGCGTATAGTAAGTTGCTGTATAGGACTCGTAAGTGAAGCGTATCTCCCGGCCACTGTAGGTGATAATTTTACTTAGATGCCAGGCCGATAGGTAGTTGGAACGATAGGGTACCGTCTTGAAATCGGAAATATCTTCTGTGCTGGTTCGCTCCCGTTCTTCGAAAATGTACAGGTTGCCGTTTCCGTCCCATACATTCCAGCGAACGATGTCCCGGTTTACCTGCTCAAATTGAATCTTTAAGTAGCTGGCATTCAAAAAGGATACGTTTCCATCTTTTCCAAGCACAAATTTTCCAGCATAGTTGCCAAAGGCGAAATGAAAGATATCCTGCTCAAAATCGATGGTTCCATTCTGTGCGCGGTGATAATAGTCCATCCTTTCGGCAGCCGAGAGCCGGTCGAATCTTATTTCCTGATTGATGTAGCCACTGCCCGAGCCTGTTTGTTCGTCTGGAAGTCCCTTTAGGGTTCGGCTGATGCTTCCTCCGGCATTCAGGGCCCATCCCAGTCCTGCCCATCCCGCTCTTTCTTCCACCCGGATCCCTCCGGCGTGGTACTGCAAGGCAATCGGTATTTCCAGATCCTGTTCCACAAGCGTGTAGAGAGGTAGCTGTATGTCCGGTATTCCGGAATAGTGGGATACCCGGGTATCGGCGAATTTGGCCAGAGCGCTCACTTCAGGAGAAGGCGGTACGACTTGGGCCCGAAAGGTCATGTCTTGTGCGCTCGTATAGGCATACAGTGTGGCAAATAGAATGGACAGGAAAAAACGTATCCACCCCTGTTGGTTGCATTTGAAGTCTGTTTTCATGGGAAAAAGCTTTAGGGTTTAAAAATCATTGGTATCTCCGGCCTGACGCCGAACGAGTTGTACGGTGAAAGCTGCGTTTTCTTACTGCACGGGGAGTCTCCGGGTGGAGGTATTCCCAGATAGCAGTCCTTCCGCCACGGTCGTTTGCAGCAGTCGGCTAGTATCGCTTGATACTGATTCCTTTATTGGCTGCTGGATCTGGCGGTAGACAAAAAACCGATGCGATGATCAAAAACGAGGAGGGCTCGCACGAAAACGGCTTTTCGGCAGAGCTAATGGGCGATCGCAACGGTAGCTTGGGTGCCCTGGCGGGACACTGCCCGGCACAACCCTGGCGCAGGGCTGCGATTAAAAGACGGGTACATGCCGGGACCACCCCGTGAGTGCGACCTGCTGTTTTTTACGTGAGTAGCGTTTAATTCCGCCACCTTACCGCACAAGAAAGAGCGGTTGGGAGCTTCCAATCTTTTGTTGGTGGATGAGTAATAGTAAACCGAACGTTGGCGAGGCCCGACTATTTTCGTAGTGGCTTCGGTTCTTGGCCAAAGGCATAAGAGCCTTTCCGGCGCGATCAAAAAAGGTTTCATACGCAAAAGGCATTCGTCAAGTAAACACGTAGGGATGCCGAATTCCTGTGTACAGGGGAAACACAAGCTCGATGAAACGAAAACCTTTAAGCACTGCGGTGTAAACGAAATTCAAAAAGTCACCAGGGACTGAAACGACACCTAAAGGTTAATAGTTGGTAAATTTGGTTTTGATAAAAGCTGTATACTGTCAACAGTTTTCGGCGTTGAAGTTTTTTGAGAAACCTTTTTGCCACAACCAATAGGAACTTCTTAAGCAAAAAGGACCCGCGACAAAACACGATGTCAGCAACAAAAACAAGCCGGTCAACGCTAATTTTGACCGTTTACAGAAGTGAATATAGGTATTTTTTATAATCATCCAAATTTTTTGATGGATAAATTATTTAATTCCACGTGAATATAGTGTGTAAACGTTAGCGCATACGTGAGGTGCTGGAATCACTAACTTGCAGATTAGCGTGTTTTTGGGTACGGTTTCGCAATTTTTAGTTCCTGGCTTCCGTGACCGATTTTCATCGGCTTGATGAAGGCAGGTACGCTTGCGTATTATTTCCTAAAAAGGGCACTTTTGGTAGGACTTCCGCTCAACTAGCTACTCGACTTGTTTTCGATAGGCTTTCTGGAGACGAAATGGTAGCATCCTGCGATCCGCATGCATTCAAAAAGAGCGTTACCTGCCAACAGATGCATTCAACATGCGATCCACTGATTTGCTTCCTGCTTAGCTGGAGCAGGTACCCAAAGGCTTGCAGGCGGCTTTTGAGGCGTTGCACGATCCTGAAATGCTACGCAAACATTCCGCTTCTATACGGCGGTAGCCTCCGTATTCAGCAGCAGGATTGAGGGAGCGGATGGTAAACTGCACCGCTACACCAAACACAAAAAATTCGGCATTGAGTTTTTGCCAGACTACTACACCAAACCTATTTCGAGCACATCCGCCTGTTGGGGCTTGAATACCCGGATTTAGATGACAAACACCCGTCGCCCGTTCTGCCGATGCTTCCAAACGCAGTAGTCAATGGCGAAGCAGCCTGAGCAAGCAGTGGAAAAACAACTGCTTGCCCAACTGAATACCTGGGGTTATGGCTTGGTGCCGATCAAAGATGAAAAAGACCTTGTTGCCAACCTTAAAACCCAGTTGGAAAAACATAACCAAATCCGGTTTTCGGAGAAGGAAATTGAAAAAGTACTGAATTTGCAGCGACCTACTATTGGTTACCGGGTTGACCACGATCCGATACTCCCCCATCCGATCGAAGGAGCAACTATTTCGAAAACCCGTTGCGTCTCCTCGGAAAATTTTGCTAGTTTTAACGGGCCTTCATTTGTGGAAGAGGAGGGTAGGCTTCGGGCGGCGGTCACCCGGAAGCGCCTGCGGTACCTGCGGCTCGTCCGGAAGGCAGGTACAGGGGCGCTGCGTTGCGGCGTTGGCTCCGCTCTTCCTTGCTTTCCCGTTTCCCAAAGGCCCTAACCAATAAAACAGACGATTTCTATGAAAACCCTTGGATTGGTTCTTGGCGTACTGGCAGCCTTGGGTATGCTGCTGGGATTTATCCCGCTTTTGGGTTGGTTTAATTGGCTCAATATCCCTTTCGCCATTATCGGCTTGATCATTAGTGCGATCGGAAAATCCAACGAGGGGATGGTGCTCTGCGGCATGGCCGTGTTGGTGGGCCTGATTCGGTTGGTCATGGGCGGAGGGATCCTCTAAAAAAAGGCAACCGAAGGGTACCCCCTGGTATCCGGAAAAATCGCTCGTCCGGGATGCAGCAGCGGAGGAAAAATCCGGCAACAGCAGACCGGATACAACCGATAACAAGCGCCACGAATCACCGGGTTTCCCGTTGCGATTGACGGGCTGCCGGCAATTTTATATCATCGGAGGAAGCTCTAAGCCGCCTGTTTGGCAAGGTATCCGGGCCCTGTGCCGCATGTCGGGAGCAGCCCCGGAGCCAAGGCCCGAACCGGCGCTTTCCCCTCCGGAAAATCCCCCGGTCCGCATGGCGATCTCCGCCGCGTGTTCCCGCGCTGCATTTTTGAGCCGTAAAAAAAACGATACCTTTTATTTTGATACATCGGAATAAGAGGTATATTTGGGGCATGTATTCAAAAGAACTGGTAAAAGGAACCCTGGGGGTGATGGTCTTGCAGCTCCTGGAAGAAAACGGAAAAATGTACGGCTACGAAATCTGTCAGCAGGTAAAGGCCCGGTCGGAAGGCAAAATCCTGATCAAAGACGGAAGCCTGTACCCGATCCTGCACAAGCTGCTGCAGGAGGGCATGGTTACCACGGAGGAAGTCTCCCTGGGAAAACGGGTACGCAAGTACTATACCCTGACAAGCAAGGGCAAGGGCGCGCAAAAAACGGCCGTTCAGGAGTTGGCCGACTTTATGGACACGCTGCACAAAATCATCTTTGCCGGTACAAAAACCAAACCTGCCCTATGATGTCTGAGGAACACGTGGAACGCATCTGCCAAATCATTCGGCAAAGCGAACTGACCCACCAAGCCCTGCAGGAAGACCTGATCGACCATTTTTGCTGCCTGGTCGAGGAGCAGATGCTCCGCGGGCAATCCTTTGAAGAGGCCTTGCAAGCCGCTCGCGCGCAAATCGCTCCCAATGGATGGGGCGAAATACAGCAGGAAACCCAGGAGCTGCTGCGGTACAACAAGCGCCTGCGCCGGCAACAAGGCACCTGTCTCTCGGGCTATTTGTTTGCCCTCTCGGCTACCCTTGGTGCCTTTTTTAAGCTGATGCAGTTGCCCGGGGCTACGCCGCTGCTGTATGCGGGCGTCCTGGGTCTGGCCCTTGTCTTTCTGCCCTTGTGGCTGCAAATCCCCGGCAATCGCCGGCGATTTTTCCCTGCTTTCGGACCGCTTGCCGGGAAGCTGGCCGCCCTGAGTGTTGCGGTACTGCTGACGGCGGGTCTTTTCAAACTGCTCCAGCTACAAGGAGCCGGGGTCCTGCTTGGACTGGGCTTTTTGCTTGTGGGCTTTGGCTTTCTTCCCGTTTTTTTCTTCCGAACGATTGATGCAGGGTCCGTTGAAAGCTAAGCAGCAGGGGGAGTTTTTCGCCATCCGGAACAGCGGCCCGGCAGGAGCGATCAGGTACGGCCTCTGCCTCTTTTTGCTGCTGCTTGCCGGCGCACCGCTCCTTGCCCAGCATTCGGTAGCGGATCGCATCGAGGCCTTATTAATCGAGGCCCTGCCCGACGCTTCCGGTCCCGGCCTGACCCTGGGGGTAGTAAAGGACGGACAGCTCCTGTACCAGGGCAGCCGGGGAAATATGAACCTGGCATACGGTCTCCCCTTTAACGATTCCACGGTGGTTGGACTGGCATCGGTTACCAAACAGTTTACCGCGGCCTGCATCGGCCTCCTGGAAAGGCAGGGAAAATTGTCCCTGCAAGACGATGTGCGGAAGTACCTTCCGGAATTGCCCTTTTACGGGGACACGATCCGGATCAAGCACCTGCTCCACCATACCAGCGGACTCCGCAACCACAACGTGCTGCTGGATCTGAAAGGTTTTGATTTCACCACCCGGGGCTATACGAACGAAACGATTGAGGAACTGATGTTTCGGCAAAAAGGAACCAACCACCCTCCGGGCGAAAAAATGCTGTACGCCAATACGAATTACGTTTTTCTGGCCCTGATCGTGGAACGGGTGTCCGGGAGCAGCCTGCATGAATTTGCCAAACAAGAAATTTTCGAGCCGCTGGAGATGGGAAAAACCTTTTTTATCCGGGATCTGGAAACCCTGGTCCCCAACCGGGCCGAACCGTATTACGCCGACCCTGAGGGCTACAAGCAACCCAAATCCCTGACGCTTTGCGTGGGAGCGGGAGGCATGGAAAGTACCGTGCCCGATTTGCTCCGCTGGTCGGAGGTATTCCTGCAAGCGGACCATGAGTTTGCCTACCTGAAAGATTTTCTTACGCAACGGGATACCCTGAATAATGGAGAACGGATGAGCTATGGCAGGGGACTGTTTGTATCGCCCTACAAGGGGCTCAGCACCTACCATCACAGCGGACGGGATCGGGGCATGCGCAGCCAGTTTATCGCCCTGCCCGCGCTACAGTTGGCCGTTTTTGTGTTTGCCAACGAGGAAAACATCCATGCCGTCAATTTCTCCTACCAAATCCTGGACCTGTTTGTGCCGGAACCGGCCGAAGCCCCTCAAAAGGCGGTAGCTTCTACGGATTTGGCGAGGGCCTTGCAGACGCATACCGGAACCTACCAGGAGGTAAACAGTGATTTACGCATGGCGATTTACCTGGAGAACGATACCTTGAAAGCGGTAAGCAGTAGGGGCAGTACGGGCACCTCCCTGATTCCGGAAGGCCCGAATCGATTCTCCAGAATCGACAATTCGTACATTACCTATACCTTTGGACAAGAAGAGGGGGAGGATGACCTGCAGGTAGATTTTGGCGGTGCGCTTTTCTATTTTGAAAAGATCCGTCTCGCGGATCCTCCCAATCAGGAGTTGGAAACCTATGTGGGCACCTATTATTCGCAGGAATTGGATGTCCGGTACAGGCTGCAAGTAATCGAGGACCAACTGGTGGTAACGTACCCCAACCACCGCCTGGTCCTTAGCGAGGGGCAAACCGGTGTATTTGGTGCGAATAGACGAACGAAATACAGTTTTCATAAAAAAAACGGAGGGGAATCCCTGTATTTTGAGGTGGCCTCGGAAGGCACGGTAAAAAATATTCTGTTTGAACGGGTGGATCCTTCACCGGGAATCTAACCCTACAGGAAGTAAGGCGAGCGGGGAACAAAAATGCCTTCCTGCATTTTGCGCGGAATTTTCCGGGGCAGCCCTCCCAACAAAAAAAGTTTCGCCGGCATGTTACCGTATTTTCCGAAAAATAGGCTAACTTAAAAACGGAACGACCAAACCCGATACCCATGAAATCGAGCATGACGCAAGCAACCCACGGAGGAATGATTATAAATCATGCGAGATTCCATATGGCCATTTAAAGGCAAATTATAATCATATGAAACCCATCGATAAAAAAGACCTGGACCAGGAAGTATTTGACCTGTATGACGATTACGCCCATAGCCGCATTGAGCGAAGGGAATTTGTGCAACGCTTGTCTAAATTTGCCGTGGGCGGGCTGACCGTGTCGGCCATTATGGGCTACCTGATGCCCAATTACGCTGCTGCCCGGCGCTACAGCCAAGACGATCCACGGCTGATTTCGGAATACGTGAGCTATGCTTCGCCCAAGGGTGCGGGCACCATGAAGGGCCTGCTTACCCGGCCCAAGGACCAAAGCGGTCCCCTGCCGGGCATTCTGGTGGTGCACGAAAACCGCGGGCTCAATCCCTATATCGAAGATACGGCGCACCAGGCCGCGCTGGACGGTTTCATCGCCTTTGCCCCGGATGCACTGACGCCTTTTGGAGGGTATCCGGGATCCGATGACGAAGGCCGTACCCTGCAGTCCAAACGGGAGCGGGAGGACATGTTGCAGGATTTCATCGCCGGCTACGACATGCTGAAGAACCACGAGCAGTGCACGGGCAAAGCCGGTGTGGTGGGATTTTGCTTCGGTGGCTGGATATCCAATATGATGGCCGTGCGGGTACCGGACCTGGGTGCTGCCGTTCCATTTTATGGGGGACAGCCTACGGCGGAGGAGGTGCCGCAGATTCAGGCGCCGCTGATGCTGCATTTTGCCGGACTCGATACCCGGGTCAATGCCGGCTGGCCGGACTATGAAAAAGAATTAAAGGCACAGGGAAAAACCTACCAGGCCTTTATGTATCCCGATGTAAACCACGGGTTTCACAACCATTCTACGCCCCGCTACGACGAGGCCGCGGCCAAGCTTGCCTGGGGCCGGACCATCGATTTCTTTAAAGAAAAGTTGGGCTAAGCTTTCGGAAAGATGGTCTCTAACATCCGCAAACCTGACAGGTTTTCGTCGCTATTTACCCCGTAACAAGGTTTCAGTTGCTATTTACCCCGTAACAACGCTTTTATAATAAACCTGTCAGGTTTCAGTTGCTTTTCGCCCCGTAACAAGGTTTTTATAGTAAACCTGTCAGGTTTCAGTTGCTTTTCGCCCCGTAACAAGGTTTTTATAATAAACCTGACAGGTTTCAGCTGCTATTGACCCCATAACAAGGTTTTTACAATAAACCTGACAGGTTTCAGTTGCTTTTCGCCCCGTAACAACGCTTTTATAATAAACCTGACAGGTTTCAGTCGCTATTTACCCCGCAACAAGGTTTTAATAATACACCTGTCAGGTTTCAGTTGCGCTGAAATCCCAGCGCTACCGGGGTCAATAGAGGCAATGAATTAAACAATTCCTTGCTTTTTTCATTTTTTTCGCTATACTATGAGGCTTATGGATCTACGAAAAAATACTTTATTTATTGTCGTGTTATTGATTTTGGCTGCTTGTTCCCAAAACCCTGGTGAAGGGGAGCGGGTGATAGAGGCCGAGCTTGTACCGTATACCGTATCGAAAGACCTGGCGGAGATCAAGGAGGACGGGGTGCTGCACGCCATCACCATTTACAGCTCCACCAGTTATTTTCTCTACAAAGGCATGCCCATGGGATTTGAGTACGAGCTCTTGTCCCGGCTGGCCGAACACCTGGACCTGGAGCTGGAGATCACCATCGCCGAAGACATTGACGAGTTGTTTACCCTGCTGAACGAAGGCGAGGGCGATCTGATTGCCTACGGGCTGACAATCACGGAGCCACGCAAACAACTGGTGCACTTCACCGATTACCATTACGTCACCCATCAGGCCCTGGTGCAGCGCATGCCGGATAATTGGCGCTCGCTTCCGGGCTACAAGATCGATCGACAGGTGATTTCGAATACGCTCGAATTGGCCGACGATACCGTTTGGGTGCGGGAAAATTCCTCCTATTCCCAGCGGCTGCAAAACCTGCAGGACGAAATCGGGGCGAGGATTCCCGTGGCCCATATCGACGGCAATGTACCCACCGACGAAATCATCCGCATGGTGGTGGAGGGAGAGATCGATCGGACAGTGGCCGATTACAATATCGCCGCGATCAACAAGACCTACTATCCCATTTTGCACATCGATACCCGGATTTCCTTTTCCCAACGCATCGCCTGGGCAGTCCGGCAAAATTCCCCGGAACTGCTGCAAGCCATCAATGCCTGGATACGTGAGGAAAAAAAGGAAGACGATTACTACGTGATTTACAACAAATACTTTAAAAATACGAAATCCTTTCGAGGCAGAATCCAAAGCGATTTTTTTAGTAAAAATGGCAATAAAATCAGCCGCTACGATCCGATCATTCAGAAAAATGCCGCGCAAATCGGTTGGGACTGGCGCTTTCTCAGTTCTCAGGTATACCAGGAATCGCAGTTTGACCCACAGGCTACTTCCTGGGTAGGTGCCGGAGGGCTGATACAGCTGATGCCGGCCACGGCAAAGGAAGTAGGTGTTACCAACCGCTTCAATCCGGAACAAAACCTACGGGGAGGGGTGCGGTATCTGGAAAAAATGCGCGCCAATTTCGACTCGGTAGAGGATTCCATTCAAAAAGTGAAGTTTACCCTGGCTGCCTTTAACTGTGGCGCCGGGCACGTGTACGATGCCATGCGGCTGGCCGAAAAGCACGGCAAGGATCCCACGATCTGGGACGGGCACGTAGAGGAATACCTGCTAAAACTCATGGACAAGGAATACTACTACGACGAAGTGGTTCGGCACGGTTTTGTACGGGGCACCGAGCCCTATAACTATGTGAGAGATATCTTCCTGCGCTACGAGCATTACAAAAAGTTCATCGAAAGTTAATTCCCTGCAAGCGGGAAATCGGCGCAACGCTTTTTTCCCGATTTTCGTTGGTTTTGACCGCTGGCAGCAATCGATCGAATATCCCCTGCGATGCGGTAATTGCGATAAAATTCTTTGGTATATTTTATCCAATTTCTGTTTTTGTTGTATTTTGGTCCAATGAAACCATTGTCGCGTACGCTTTCGATTTTACTCGGAGTAGTGGTACTGCTTTTGATCATTCTTTTCCTTGGAGTTCCTGCCTTTCTCAAGGATTATCTGGAGAAAAACGACCGGGAGTTAGTAGGAAGGGAAATTTTTCTGGAAGACCTTTCCATCCATTGGTTTTCGGGACAATTGGAGCTGGAGGGCCTGGAAATACGGGAAAAAGATACGGCAAACGTTTTTCTATCCATCGATAAGCTCTCAACCCGGATTTCCTTGCCGGCGTTGGTAAACAGGCATTTTTTTATTCGTTCCCTTGACGTAGAAGGGCTCTCCGTGGAAATTGTTCAAAAGGGCATGCAGTTTAATTTTGATGATTTGTATCAACCTTCGGATACCGAAACGGCTAGTCCTGAAGTACCGGAAGCAAATCCCTGGCGATTTACCGTGGAGAACGTTTCCCTTCGTGAGGGGGAAGTAAACTACCACAGCGATATTGCTCCTTTTCTTGGGTTTGATTCGATTGCGATCGAAATTCCGCGAATTACCGAGGCAATGGATACCCTGACGGCGCTTGTGGCCTTGCACGTTTCCTCGGGAGGACGGATCGAATCTGTGGTTGGGATCAGTCCCGGGGATGCCAGGTATAGCTTGCGTATGCAGGCAGCGGACGTCGATTTGCAACTCGTAGAGCCCTACTTCATGGACGTGATGAAGCTTGGCAACCTAGGCGGAAAGTTGCTTGCCGACTTTCGTGTGGAGGGCAGTTGGGAAGATACCGATAGGCTGGACCTTTCCGGTAGCGTTGGTCTCCGAAACGTTGAAATGACAGACCCGGAGGGGAAGGCCTTGCTGGCTGCCGACCTGATGGAGGTAGCAGTCGATACCATTCGCATGAAAGAAGGCGTGTATGCAATTGATCGGTTGCATGCCAAAGGGCTTTACAGCATTTTTGAGCTATACGAAGAAGGTAACAATTTTTCCAGGCTACTGCTGACCGATTCCACTGCGTCGGACAACTCCGTTGAGGAAGATGCGCTAGACTATACGAACCCCTTTTTGGTCCTGGCCTATTACCTGCAGGGAACGGTCCGTTCCTATCAGGAGTCCTTTTACGAAATCCGGGAGCTCTCCATTGCGGAGTCCGAATTTCGGTTTGTAGACTATACGTTAAACGAACCGTTCCGTTACAAATTCACGGAGATGCGGCTTTTGGGCGATTCGCTGTACTCAAGCCGGGAAAAATTCACCATTCGTCTGGGGGCCGTCCTGAACGATACAGGCACTTTTGATGGGGAAATTGTTAGTTATACCAGCGATCCGTCGAATATGGACATCCGGTACACCGTCTCCGGAACCGGGCTTCCGCCCTTTGCGCCTTATACCAGTTTTTATGTCGCGCATCCCATAGCGACCGGAGAAATGCGGTATACCTGCGAGACCTCCATCCGGGAGGGAATCATTACGAGTAGCAACCTGGTCGAGATCGATGATTTCAACTTTGGAGAAAAGACCGGCGAGCGGGCCTTGTACGATTTACCGGTACGATTGGCGGTGAGCCTGCTGAAAGATCTGGATGGTAAAATCAGTTTGGACATTCCGGTAGAAGGAGATCTGAACGATCCGAATTATCGGCTCGGAAAAGTGATTTGGAGTACGGTACGGAATATTTTGCTGAAAGCAGTGACGGCCCCTTACCGCTTATTGGCACGTTCTTTTCAGGTAAAAGAAGACGACCTTAAGGAAGTCCGTTTCGGGCTGCTGCAGACGGGGCTTAACAAGGAGCAAAAGCGGCAATTAACCGATCTGGCGAAAGTACTGCATGCCAAGCCTGAGCTAAACGTGGCCTTTAAACGCGTAACCGATAGGTACGATGAAGTAGAGCGGTATGCACTTAGCCAGTCCTGGGCCAACTACCTGGTTGGAGATACCCTACCGGAGCGATTAAATGCGGCCCAAAAGAAGCAGCTAGACGAACCGGATCCGACGGATTCCTTGTTTCGTGCATTTGTAAACAGCGCCATCCAGGTTCCGGACAGTGTGCTGACGCTCGAGGAGCAGTGCCTGGTATACATTGGTGAAGAAGCGGCCGTTGCTGCGGTGGACCGAATCGGTAGCAGAAGAGGCGAAGCCATCGCGGATTACCTTTCGACCACGCTGGAAGTACCGGAGGAGCGTCTGCAGTTTCGGATTTTGCCGGCTGATTCGCTGATTTCTGACAAAAATTCAGCCATTTACCACATTGATTTTTGGGTGGAGGACCCCTGATAGGGGGTAAAACGGAGGGAGAACCCTGTACCTGCCCCGATCGATACGCGCGCCCCTTCCCCTTTGATCCGATAAATCATTGCGGGGCAATCCTAAGGTTGCGTAGCGACCATTGGGTACCGAGGGTAGGATAGGCGATTTCCAATTACTTCGGTACCTTAATCAAGGTCCCTGCTGCCAGGGATTCGTTTAGCTTCCTACCGTTTAGAATGGCCAGTTCCTCCAGGCGCGAATCGGGTATGCCCCGGGCCTTTAGCGCCTGTCTGAGTGTTGTATCGTCGGAAAGGGAATGTATGCGTAGCCGTTCAGGCTGCCGGTTCAGTTTGTCCGCCTCTTTGAGTACGCTGAAATTTTTCATGGTGGAGAGAAAGGCGGGTTCGTAGCTGGAGAAGGTATTGCTTCCGGCCAATCCCATCAAGCGGTACCGGGTATCACCCTGCTCGATTAGGTACACCAGCAGCCGAATACCGGATCCGTTTTCCTGTTTTTGTTCGGCATATAGCTGCACCGAGGGCAGCCCGTTGACTTTTTCTTCGCTGAAGGAAAGGACCTCCAGCTGGTAATTTTCCACCAACTGACGGGCCAGTTGCTGCAGGTTTTCACCCGAGGCCAGGGTCAGGGAAAGGACGGCTTCTCCGTTTGTTGGGGCCATCTGAACCTGTTGGGGGGAGTTTTGAAGGTTCCAGCCGCTGGGTACCGGAAAGCGGAATTTTAGTTCGGGATGGTAAAAAACCCCCTTTTCCAGAAATCCCTGCCGGGGATCTTCTCCATATACCAGTCCTTCGATTCGACGCAAATAGGCTTCCCGGTTTACCTTGCTGTCCGTCAGGTTCAGTTTTTTCTTCCAGGTTTCCGCCAATTGGGCCACGGTGAGGTTTCGTTCGCCGGGAGAGGGGTGGGTGGACAGAAATTCCGGCACCGTACCGCCTCCGGTTTTTTCCTGTTGCCGCTCCAGTGTTTCAAAAAACCCAGCCATTTCCCTGGCATCGTAGCCAATTTTGGAGGAGTATTCCACGCCCAGTTCGTCCGATTGCCTCTCGGCATCCCTGCCAAAACTCAACAAGGCCAGCTGCATGCCCTGGGAAAGGGGCTCGATAAATTCCGACAACTGCGGCACCAGCACCACACCGGCGATCATTCCCAACTGTCCCAGCAGGTTGTTGCGTTGCTGAATCACCGAATGCCGGGCGGTCACATGTCCGATTTCGTGCCCCAGCACGCCGGCAAACTCGGCTTCGTTATTAAAATGGGCCATGATGCCCCGGGTGAAGTACACAAATCCCCCCGGTACGGCAAAGGCATTGATTACCGGTGAGTCGACGATCTTGAAATCGTAGGCCAGGTGGGGTCGGTGGGAGACAGCAGCCATTTCGTTGCCCTTTTCGGTGATGAATGCCTGCAAATCGGGATCCTCGTACCGACCAAAAAAAGCCATAATTTCGGGATCCGACTCCTTGCCTAGCTGGATTTCCTGGCTTTCGGACATCAGGACCAGTTGTTTTTTACCCGTCACTGGATTTCGGGCGCAGCTGATTTGAAACAGGATCAATCCAACAAGGAGTGCACGTTCGACTAGAAAGAGTAGGGGCATGAGATTTTTTGTTTGTTACTGGAAACAGACCGAGCGAAATGCTATCAAAACCTGTGCTAACGTTTGCGCGGGTTGCATTTATTTTGGTCACGAAAAGGCGGGTTCGTGGGTTCCGATTTACGATAGGGAAGGAAAATCAAGTAAAATCGGGTTGTAATCGTTTATTTTCGTACGTTTTTTTCGGTAATGGCTGTCAAAATTGATTACTTTGGCTCCATGAATCATCCAATCCATCGCTACTCAATCCGTTATTTGGTCCTTTTTCTATGTGGCCTTCTTCTCACCGTACCCTTTTTGGTACAAGCGCAGGTTCCTGCCGTTCGCCGGGACCCCGGCCTTTCGGCCATGTTGGCGCAGGTGTCTACCGATAGCTTGCAGCAGTACCTGGAAAAATTGGTGAGTTTTGGTACGCGGCATACGTTAAGCCCGGAGGAGGAAGGTCGCGGGATCGAGGCCGCCCGGCAATACGTCCTGTCTCGTTTCCAATCTTTCGAAGCGGGTTCCGAAGGCAGGCTAAGCGCCACGATTGATTATTTCGAGGTAGAACCGAACGGGCGACGGGTGGACCGGGAGGTGCGCATGGGCAACGTGATGGCGACGCTACAAGGAACCGATCCGGAAGACGACCGGGTGTTTCTGGTCAGCGGACACATTGACAGCCGGGTTTCGGACATCATGAACGCCACCGACGATGCCCCGGGCGCCAACGACGACGGTTCCGGGGTGGTTGCCTTGATCGAGATGGTTCGAATCATGAGTCAGCAGCCTTTTCCCGCCACCATTATCTTTGTGGCCGTATCGGGGGAGGAACAAGGCCTGATCGGTGCGGCTCATCTTGCCCGTCGGGCAAGCGAAGAAAACTGGAACCTGGTGGCCATGATCAATAACGACATGATCGGCAACAGCGCCTCCAGTGGTACCAATCTGCGGGACAATACCCGACTTCGCGTGTTTAGCGAAGGCATTCCCCTGGTAGAAACCGAACAAATGGCCGCGCTGCGCCGCTCCACCAATGCCGAAAACGACAGCAAGTCCCGGCAATTGGCCCGTTATATCAAGGAGGTGGGCGAGCGCTACGTAGATCAGCTGGAGATCAAGTTGATCTACCGCAACGACCGGTTCCTGCGGGGAGGGGATCATACCCCATTTTCCCGCGAAGGGTTTACGGCCGTGCGTCTATGCGAAATGAATGAGAATTATTTTCAGCAACACCAGGACCTTCGAACCGAAGGGGGGCAGCAATACGGGGACCTGATTGAGCACATCGATTACGAATACCTGCGAAAAAACACGGCAGTAAACCTGGCGGTGTTGGCCAGTCTGGCCTCGGCGCCCGGAGCCCCCCGGGAAGTCGGAGTGGATATCAGCGGGCTGAGTAACGCCACGCGGCTGCGTTGGAATAGCCCGGAAAACGGTACCGCTAGCGGTTACTACGTGCTGATGCGTGAAACCAGCGACTCCATGTGGCAGCGCAAATTTTATACCGAAGCGCTGGAAATGGAACTGCCCTATTCCAAGGATAATTACTTCTTTGCTGTACAGGCCGTGGGGGCAAACGGTGCAGAAAGCCTGCCCGTATTCCCCGTTCCGGTGCGGTAAAGGTTCGGTACGATTGCCTGCCTACCGAATCAGGTCGAGGCAATTGATGTCCGGGGATAGGCTGCAGTGCCAGGCCAGCTCGCATTAATCCGGATCAGGCATGAGGAATCGTTAGGTTAAAGGATACTGCAAAAAAACCAGGCTGTTTGGAGATGGAGGCATAGCGCGGCCAGGTTGAAATCGAAAACCGCAGCGTAGCGACTGTTCCTGAAGCAGTTTCGGTTCGCAGCAGATAGGCTAACGCATCGTTCCGGTTTAATAGGCAAAATTGGTAAGGTGGGTGGCCGCGAAGGTTTGGAATACCTTGTTGAAATAGGTGCAGTATTCGGCGTAGATGCCCGGGTTGTTGCAATCCAGCCCGGTGGTCAGCGCCAGTGCCAGCATTTCCACCGGCACCGGGATGGTTGCAATGGCGATAAAGGTTTTTTCTTCCGTCAGGAGCAGGGTGGTGTACACGTACAGGCCGTACTGCAAGCCATCCTGCCCCATCAGGTACTCGTTTCCCAGGGAGAGGATCCAGGCGACTTTCCGTCCACCTTCGAACTCGTTCCAGACCGAGTATTCCTGGTCTACGGTAAACCCGCTCATCCCGTAGCGTGCGGCAAAATTTTGATTGATGGTTTCGCCCATGAGCAGCAGCAATTCTTCAAAATTAACGGAAGAAAAGTCGTCCTGTACCCCATAAAAATATACCTGCATGTCGCTGCCGTTGGCGCCGCTGACCTGAAAGGCTTCCTCAGCGGGGTTGTAGTACAAGCGCTGTCCTTCCGGCACCGCCAAGACCACGCCGTTGTTGATGTCTTCGTAGATGTCGAAGTACATGTTGTCGTAATCGAGCTGAATGTTCAAATCCACCGCAAACTCGTCCGAAAGTATCTCGATATTCTCCGGATCGTCCGAACTGTCCATCATTTCGCTCAGGGAGCGGGTTTTGATCGGATAAAAGGCAAAACCCAGTGCTTCGATCGATTCGCTTTCGTTGTTGAAAAAACCGTTGTCCAGCATTTTTTCTGTGCCGGTATTTGTCCCGCCGACATTGGCTGTCGTTCCCGCGGGTAGTTCGATTTTCGCTGCCGCAGAAAAGAGCTGCACCAGGTTTTCAAATCCTGCAGGCAGGCTGGTAGAGGAGGATGTTTCCAATTCGGTCAGGTAGTGTGCCGGAATGATCCAACTCACGTTGCTTGCACCTTTTTCAAGGCCTCCGTCCCCAATTCCAACGAGTCGGCTGCGGTTATCAAACACCGGCGCTCCGGAAAATCCCGGTAGCAGGCTACCCTCCAGGTACAGGATGTTTAGGTCCAGGGCCGGGAAGCCAATACGGGCCAAGGCGTCTTTGTCTTTTTTTGGGATAAGATTGGCCAGGGTTTCGGGATCCACAAATCCTTTTTTTAGCTGTCGGGAAGAGCTTCCGATGGCGCCCCCGTTGAATCCCAGGGCATAAATGCTGCTGCCAAAAGGAACCTTTTCGGGAGAATAGCTGGATAGCGGAGTCACTCCAGCCGGGGGCGCTGCCTGCCCTGGCAACAGTTCCAATAGGACCAGATCGGCTTTTTGCAGCACCCGTTTGATGCGTGCTTTTCTCCAGGCCTGTCCTTCGTAAAGAATCCGTATATCTCCGGTTCGGCTCATGCCGTGCAGGGAGGTGACGATCTGCTCGGGTGACTTCCATACAAATCCGGTTAGCGCATTGGAGGAGCGGGTATCCACCGTTACCAGGACTTTTACCAGTGAGTTTTTTACCTTCATGGGGTCGAAATTCTGGGCCGAGGCATGGACCGCCAAAAGGAGGGAAAAACCGATTAGAAGGGACTGAAATTTAGTCATTGCGGAGTACGTCAAAGAGTCGGGGATAGATCAGTTTTCGGGTTTCTGCCGGGAGATTTTCTTCCATCAGGCGGACAATTTCGGACCAGGGTGCCCCCAGGCTGCGGAGTTGTTGCTCTAGTGCGGATAGCTCCTGCCGGGGCTGAATACCTTCAGGAATGCGGAGGGTTTGCGCGGCCGGTCCATTTCCAGCACAAAACCCATCTCGCAGCAGCAAGAGCGTGGTTTTGGCCTCGCTTTCTCCCAGTCCGCTGCGAAAGTTGCCTGCCAAACCTGCCCAAAGGCCACCTGCGGTTTCGAAGGTATTGAACACCTCGGAGGCGGGCGTGGTAGCGTCTGCGTAGATCAACAGATCACAGGAACTGATGGTGATTTCCTCGCTGTAGAGTACATTGGCCTGACGAATGGCCCGCGAAGAATCTGACCGGATAAAACTTGTTACGAGGAGTTTTGCTTCCTCCGGGCTGTAGCCGATTTCCAGGTATTCCTGCATTTTGTCAGAAAGGCTGGGAGCAAAGGGGTCGTTGGAGCGGATGTACAGCCCCAGTAAAATGCCAATTACGGAGAATAGGCCAAAAGAGCCGATGCGCAGACTTTTGACCGGGTCTAGAAATTTTTCATTCAAGCCGATCAATACGGCGAGCAGGGAAGTGATGGTTCCGACTACCCCGCTCACTACGGGGGATACCGATAGGCCCATTAATAATCCCAGAAACAAGCCAATGCCGAGTCCATTGAAGATGGCGGTAAAACCGGATAGTCGCCCGGTGCGGTTACCGGTCTCGGGTAGCAAATCCCGAAACGATTCTTTGGGTGTGGAATCGGATGTGGTTTCGTTCTTTTCGTCCATGTGCAGGGGGTTGGTTGCTACCGAAATAGTTCACCGGTTTCTTTGTCAATATAACAAAAAACAAGGTTTAATCTACTGTTTTTGGAGTATATAATTCTTGATTTCCGTTGATTTGGACAAAAAAAATTAGCTCCTGTACTGCCACTACGGTCCGGGATATTTTAAATCGTTGCCGAAAATCAGTATCATTGGAGAAAAACAAACAAAGGATACGGCATGAATCATTACCTACTTATATACACGGTGGCACCGGATTACCTGGAAAGGCGGGGTGCTTACCGGGAGGAGCACCTGGCCCTTGCCCGGGAGCATCAACAGCATGGAAACTTGCAGATGGGCGGAGCCCTCGCCGAGCCGGCTGACCGGGCTGTATTGGTGTTTCGGGGCGATAGCCCTGCGGCGGCGGAAGCGTTTGTCCGGGCAGATCCCTATGTGAAAAACGGATTGGTGCTTTCCTGGGAAATCAGAAAATGGAACGTGGTGGTAGGGGGCTAGTCCCTGCGCTTTCTGTCAACCCATCCATCCCAACCATGCCTGCCTGTACCGTTTCCGTCATCATGCCGATACATGCCTACACTCCTTTTCTGGAAAAAAGCCTGGAGAGCACGCTGGCTTGTCTGCATACCGGAATGGAAATGGTCTTGGTGGACGAACGCATGGATTCCCTTTGCCGGCCACTGGTAAACGAAGCCCTGGCACATCCCGGGGTTCGGTTGGTAAAGGCCATGGGGGAGGGATTGGTAAACGGATTGCTGACCGGTTTGGCGGCGGCCCGCGGTGCCTACCTGGCTCGTATGGATGCTGACGATATGTGCCTGGGAGATCGGTTTTCCCTGCAGCAGCACTACCTGGATCGGCATCCGGAGGTGGGTTTGGTGAGCTGCAAGGTACGCTACGGAGGAGATTCCACCAAGTATCCAGGCTTTGCCCGTTTTGTAACCGAGGTAAACGATTTGGATACCCATGAAAAGATGGTCCAAAAGCGCTATGCAGACGCCGTGGTCATCCACCCCTCTGTCATGTTTCGGCGGGAATTAGTGCAGCTTGGATCTTACCGGGAACGAAACGCGGCGGGACAAGCGGTGCCGGAAGATTTTGACTTATGGCTTCGCTGGATGAATCAGGGCGTACGTTTTGCGAAATTGGAGGAATGCCTGCTCGTTTGGAATGACTGGGAAGGCAGGTTGTCTCGCAGCCATCCGGCCTATGCCAAACGGGCGTTTCGGGAAGCCGCTGCCGAGGCGTTTGTCCCGCCGGCGGGGAAGCCTGTTTGGATCTGTGGGTATGGCCGAACCGTGGAGCGGAGGCTCGCTCCCTTTCGACGCCGTGGCTTGAAACCTGCGGGCTATCTGGCCCTTGCACCGGAGCGGCGCGAAGATCAGCTGCCGGTGATTACGCCCGCGGAGGCTGGACAATTGAGGGGGAAGGCCCTGTTGCTCGTGATGGTCGGAAACCTGCGGGGCAAACGGTGGATTCAGCAATTCCTGGATACCGAATCCTTTGTCGAAGGATCGGACTACTTGTGGATGGTGTAAGTGCCGAACCGTAGGCAGGTCCCTCCCTGAATCCATCTTCCCGGGCGAGGATTAGGAAGCAGGAATGCTTTCCGGGTTTTTCACTTTGAGAATTTGAATCACTCTTCTTCCCACCGGAAGGGGCCAATCTACCAGATCTCCCTCTTTGTATCCCATTAAGGCAACACCGAGAGGTGAAAACAAAGAGAGCTTACGGGCATCCAGATTCGCTGCCTTGGGCAATACCAGCGTCATAGCGATTAATTGATCGTTTTTCTCAAACCTGGCCTCAAAATAACTATTTAGCTGAATGACTTTGCGCGGCATGCTGGCATCGGCCACTTTTTTTGCGCGCTGAATTTCACTTACCAGCTGCCGGACTTCCTTGGTTTTTTCTTCCGGGCTTAGTTGGTTGACGGCAGAAAAGATGGTTTCTGCATCGCTTGTTTTAATCAGTGGAATCATGATGTTGTGTTGTTAACTATTGAAAAGCACAGGCGCAATGCCGAATAAACGTGCCTACGCTTGAAAAGTTTGCCTTGCGCTATCGGTTTCTCTGGGAGAAACGTAGATGGCTGCAGACTGGCGAGTTCCGTTTCACAAAATACCGTCTTTCGTCGGCTGGTTTTCGGAATACGGAAGAAGGTACAAAAAAATACCGTCAAATCCGTTTATTTTGTACTTTTTTTAGCGGAAAATCGAAGGTGTCGGGCATTGGTGGGACGGGTCGGGTTCCTCGGGGCGATCGTACCGCCAGGTGCAGGGAAAGCCCTCGCAGCCAAATGACACAGCTAAGCGAATCCGAAAAGGATGGGAAAGAGCAGGCTGACCAGTACGGCCCAGACCAGGTAAACGGGGAGGTAGGACTGCATCGCTTTTCGTACGGCGTCCAGATCCTTTCGGCCCCGGAGAATACCGATCAATGCTTTGGCAACTCCTGCCAGGTGCAGGAGAATCAACCCATTTCCTCCCAGCACGGCGATCCGGTTGGGTGTGGTCCCCCATTCCGCCAGACGAAACAGGATAGCCGATAGCGCAACGATATTGACAAGTATGCTGAGCAGCGAAAGTAAGGTCAGGACAATAATCTCCCAGTGATTTTTTTGCAGGGAGGAGAGGCCAGCGATCGAAAAGAAAATCAGGGCAAGCACCCCCACCAGTAAGGCATTGAAAAGCAACAAAAACTCCCGGTCCGTGTAGGGATTTTTTCCCGAATAGAAAATTACGCCAAGGTAAACTGCCACTAGCAGCAGGACCAGCGGACTGAACAACGAGGCAACCACCTGTGAAATTTTCCCAACTACCTGTGGGTTGGCTTGGATCAGGTAGGCGCTGACGAGGGGCAAAGCGGCCAAACCAAACACCAGTACGTACTCCGAATAAAATGCTTCGATGGGTAAGCCAATCAAGGCAAAGAGTCCGATGGTGAGGGCACTCAACAGGCCGCCTGCCATGGCCAGCGGGACGCCCATGACCAGCAGGTCTCCGTTGAATTTGAGGAAGGCGATCCATCGTTCTCCGCGTCGGTGCCATCCCGCCGCATGGGAAAAACCAAACAGCCACCAAAGCACAAAGAGCAGGTGCAGGCAGGCGAGGATCAGGGTATCACTTTTGGGATCGGCAGGAAGAAGGTTGAGGTACAGCAGACCGGCCAAACCGGCCGCCGCGATCAGGAGTACCTTGCGCGTTTCGAGGTGGTTTTTCCAGCAAAAATAGGCAGACAGGGAACCAAAGAGAATGAATCCCAGATTTCTGAAGTAGAAAAACTCCTCGTTGATACCCAGGAATAGGGGTAGTTTGGCGGCGAAGCCGGCAAGTACTGCCAAGCCGAGGACGATGCCCCATTCCTTGCGCCCGCCCCAATGAATGCCCTCCGATTCGTAGGCCAGTCTTTCCCGCCAGAAGGCAGCCAGCGGAGAGGCTTGCAATTCCGGGTACAGGTCGTGGAATGCTTGTCGGAAGGCGTACTTGTCCGAGCGGTAAAGCCGTTCCAATTGATCGGGTTCGGCGATGTGTTGACGAAGGGATTCTTTCATGGGCTGGATCAAATTGGCGGCTGCTGCGGGTGGTTTTGCTTTTCGGAATTTCGGAGTTTCCGTCTAGTGGACAGGGGCAGGTGTTGGCTTCGGTTATTTTTCGGTCGGTTTTTCTCCCGAGGCACGTATGTTCGTGACTTTTTTTAACAGATCGAACCAAAACGGTGCGCCCAGCGTAATGGCAAAGGCCGTTATGATCCATCCCAGCATGCTATACAGCACGTAGTACCACCAGGCGCGGTCGGGCAATAGCTTCGAAAAAAAACGGATTTGGGCAGGAGGGGCATCGTTCCATCCCATTCCCAGTGTATTGGAAGCCGAAGCGATTTCTTCCCCGACCAGGTCCTGTATCCTTTGCTGCAGGACGACAAGGGAGGTATCTTTCGACGTGTACTCTTCCTGTTTTTCGAGCAGGTCGTAGGCCAGGACCATCGTTTGCCGGCGGGCTTCGGGATCCAGGGACAGGCGCTCGGCGATGCGCAGGGTATCCGCGTTGAAAACGATGCTGATGACTAATCCCAGAACGAACAATACCTTTCGAAGCCTCTCCTTGTACCAGCCGGTAGCCTGATCCATTACCGTTTGGTACCACTTTTCCAGATGCGCCTTGAACCTGCCCAGGTCTCCTTTGGCATCTCTGGCAAAGGTTTTGAGCACTTCTTTCGTTTTTCCGTCGGGCAGGTCCTCGATGGCCGCCTCAATGGTCTCGACCCTGCCCTGGGTGTCAGAACTGAGTAGTTCGACGAGTACGGAAGAAAAGTATTCGGTTCGAATGTAGGCAGGCAGACCTTTGTCCCCTTTTTTGGTCAATTTCTGAATCAGCGGATGGTCAAGAAATTTTTGGCACAGGACTTCCCGTTCGTCGGCCAGCATGGTTTGCAGGGCGAGGTGCAGGTTTTTCCCCCGGGAGTACAGGAGGTTCATGGCCAGTTCGGATACGGTCGTAGCCAACAGGCTTAGCAGCAGAAAGATAAAAATCAGACCGATGACGACTTCCAGAATAACGGATCCAAACATGCTAGCGGATGGGTTGGTAGCAGGGAAAGGGCTGCTGCCGCAGGGCAGCAATTTTTTTCTTAAAATTGTTAAAAAGAAAGGATAAAAACAAGAAGTCAGCCTGTTGTTTTTCCAAATAAATTAAAAGATAGTCGATGAAATCCGGAAGGATTGGTAAGGGTATGGTGAAAAAGTTTTGATCACCTTCTGCGAGCGGGGGGCTGTTTCGAATCCCGATTTGTCAGGGTAAACCCCGGGCAGTGGAAACCGTTTCTACTGCCCGGGATATACTGTGTATTGCTGTTTACAGAAAAGGGGAAAAGGGAGCGGCTGTTTTTAGCGACACTAGTTCCAGCCGCCTCCCAGAGATCGGTACAGATGTACCTTGGTACGCAATTGTTCTAACTGGATTTCAAGCAAATCCATTTTCGCATCCAATGCTTCCCGTTGGGTCAATAAGACTTCCGCATAATCCGCTCTTGCGGCATTAAACAGGTTGCTGGCGATGGAAACGGACTCCACCAATAAGTCAACTTCTTTGGATTTGGTCGCGTAGCTGTCTGTGTAATTTTGAATTTTCGAGACCTGGTTGAGCACATCGGTGTAGGCTTGAAGAATGGTTTGTTCGTACCGAACGACAGCCTGCACCTGACGGGCATTGGCGCTGGTGTAGGCGGCCTGAATGGCGTTTCGGTTGACCAGCGGAGCCACGATATCCCCTGCTAAATTGTAGAGGATGGACTCCGGGCGCAATAGAAACGTAGGGTCAAAGGCTCGGAAGCCGACCCCGGCGGTGATGCCGATGGAGGGTAGAAAATTAGCCCTTGCCACCTGCACGTCCAGATTGGCCGCTGCGAGTTCCAGTTCGGCTTGCCGCACATCGGGGCGATTGACCAGGAGCTGTGCGGGAATTCCCGCCTGGAGGTCATCGATCCGCAGGCTGATTGATTCGATGGATTTTCGCTGAATGTGCGGTTGGAACGAGCCCGTTAGAAATTTCAATCGGGTTTCCGCTTCCACGATATTTTGCTTGACGGCATATTGCAGGTTTTGGGTGTTGAGCAACTGGGCTTCGAATCGATTGACCGCCAGTTGGGATAGCCGTGCAGCCGATTTTTGCTGGCGTACCACCCGTACTGCTTCGGATTGAAGCGCGATGTTTTGTTTTAGAATCTCCAGCAGATTATCTAACACCAATAGCTCGTAATAGGATTCGGAAATCTCGGCAATGAGTTGAGAAACCATAAAATTCCTACCCTCTGTACTGGCGAGGTACCGGGAGGCTGCCGCCCGTTTGGCTCGGTGGAGTTTTTTCCAAACATCGACTTCCCAGCTGGCAACCATTCCTACCGTGACATCAGAAAAAGGTTCCGGAAAGCGTTTTCCCTCGCGGATTTCCAGCTGTTCGTCCACCGCTCCAAATCGGGTATACCTTCCTTCTTTTTCCAAACCCAAGCCGGCGCGAATTTCCGCAATCGGAAGGTACTCGCCTTTTCTGGCGCGAATTTCGGCCTTGCTTATTTCCATTTCCTGGCTTACGATGTATAGTTCCTGATTGTTTTTCAAGGCAGAATCTATCAGCGCAATCAGCAACTCATCGTTATAATACCGTTTCCAATCCATTTGCCCGCTATTGGTCGTGTCTGTGGCGTCCAAATAGCTACCTGGAACCGGTAGGTTTGGAGTCATCAGCGCTTGGTGGGGCACCTTGCAGCCCAATGCGAGCAGCAGGATAAAGAAAATGATGATGATTTTATACAAATAGTGATTAGTCATTTTTCTTTTGTTTACGTTTGGCGGCTTTCAGGACCAAACCCAGCTTTACCAACTTTTTAATCAACGAAGCTTCGGACCGTCCTTCCACGAAGGATTCGGTAAGGGGATTTTCATCCTCATCCTGAATCAATTTTCTACCCGAGGCAATCTGACCGAAGACGTAGTACAATCCCGGTACGATGAGCACACCGAACACGGTTCCAAATAGCATTCCGCCCAAGGCGGAAGCGCCAATCGTTCGGTTGCCAACGGCTCCCGGACCTGTGGCCAGTACCAGCGGAATCAGTCCTGCGATAAAGGCAAAGGAGGTCATTAAGATGGGACGAAACCGTATCCGGGCGCCGTCGATGGCTGCTTCCAGCACGGAAGCTCCCTGTTGGTGCCGTTGTACGGCAAACTCCACAATCAATACCGCATTTTTACCCAACAGCCCCACAAGCATGATCAAACCGATTTGCGCATAGATATCGTTGGCCAATCCCATGGCTTCAAGCAATAGAAACGATCCAAACACGCCGGCGGGGAGCGATACAATGACCGCAAGCGGTATAATAAAACTCTCGTATTGAGAGGCCAGCACCAGATAGACGAAAATCAAGACAATGATGAAAATGTACAGGGCCTGATTACCCCTTCTCGCTTCGTCGTAGGAAAGGCCTTCCCAGGCAATGTCGTATCCCTGCGGAAGTACCTGCGCCGCCACCTCTCGGATGGCCTGTATCGCATCTCCGCTTGTATTTCCTGGCGCGGGAATCCCTCTGATAGACGAAGAGGTGTACAAATTGAAACGGGTAATTTCATTGGGACCCTGGGTTTTTTTCATCGTCATAAAAGAAGAATAGGGTACCATTTCTTCCCGATCATTTTTGATGAACAGGTTCAACACATCGGCTGGCATTTTGCGGTATTCCGGAGCGGCTTGGGTATACACTTTGAAGAAGGTGTTAAATCGTGTAAACCCTTGTTCGTAGGTACTGCCAATCAGAATATCGAGGTTTTCCATGGCTTTGCCGATGGATACTCCTTTTTGCATGGCCCGTTCGTTGTCTATAAGGAGTTCGTATTGGGGATAATTTGCGGCATAAAAGGTAAACAGTCCCGACAACTCCTCCCGCTTCTCCAGCGCTTCCATAAATTCCGTGTTTACCCGATCGAATTCCTGGTAGTCAATGGTACTCCCTTTGTCGAGGAGTCGGAGGGAAAACCCATCCGAGGAACCGTAGCCCGGAACAGCCGGGGGCTCGAAGTACTCTACCACTGCCCCCAAATCCTGTGTCTTTTCTTCCAGCTCCTCCAGGATCTCGTGCAAGGATTGGCTTCTTTCGGACCAGTCTTTTAGGTTGATGATGCAGGTTCCGGCATTGGACCCCCGTCCTTCGGTCAGGATTTCGTAGCCTGCCAGAGAGGAGACCGATTGAATGCCCTCAATTTCCTCTGCGATTGCCTGCAGTTTTCGGGAAACTTCGTTGGTTCGCTCCAGGGTACTGCCGGGAGGTGTTTGGATAATCGCGTAGATCATTCCCTGGTCTTCGTTCGGGATAAAACCGGACGGAAGAATTTGGTTTACCGAGAAGATGCCAAACCCGAAGGCAAGCAATATCCCAAAAGTAACCACTTTGCGATCGACAATGCGTGTCAACAAGTAGGTGTACTTGCCCGTCAGCTTTTCAAAATTGCGGTTAAACCAGTCGATAAACAGGTTGACCGGGGTTTTCCGGCGGGGTTTCCCATGGGTGTTTTTCAGAATCATAGCACAGAGAACCGGGGTGAGGGTAAGTGCTACAATACCTGAAAGCACGATGGCGCTGGCCATGGTAATGGAAAATTGTCGGTAAAAAACACCTACCGGACCCGTCATAAAGGCAATCGGAATAAATACGGCTGTCATAATGAGGGTGATGGCAATGATGGCCCCACTTATTTCTCCAAGCACCTTTTTGACCGCTTTGATGGGGCTGAGGTTTGTTTCTTCCATCTTTGCATGGACGGCTTCCACCACCACGATCGCATCGTCCACCACAATTCCTATGGCCAATACCAATGCAAAAAGCGTGATTAGATTGATCGTCAATCCAAAGAGCTGCATAAACAGAAACGCGCCGATCAAGGATACCGGCACTGCTATGATGGGTATCAGTGTGGACCGCCAATCGCCCAGGAAAAGAAAAACGACCAGCGCAACCAATAGAAAAGCCTCAACCAGGGTATGCACTACCTTGTCGATGGATGCATTTACAAATTTGGATACATCGTAGTTGATATCGTAGGCCATGCCGGGCGGAAAGTCGGCTTCCAGCTCTTCCAGCTTTACTTTGACATCTTCGATCACCTTGCTGGCATTCGTCCCATAGTTTTGTTTCAGGACGATGGATGCAGCCGGATACCCATCCTTGGTGGAGTAAATGTCGAAAAACTCGCTGCCCAATTCCACGGTGGCGATGTCCTTCAGCTTAAGCGTTTCTCCGTCCGGATTTGCCCGAACGATGATGTTTTCGTACTCCTCCGGCTTGTTGAAACGTCCTTTGTAGGTCAGTACGTATTCCAGTGATTGTGCGGTTTTTCCTGAGGCCTGCCCCAATCGACCGGGTCTGCCAATGACGCTTTGTTCTTCCAATGCGCTCATGACCTCTTCGGTGGAGAGGTTGTAGGCCCGCATGCGGTCGGGGTGCAGCCAAACCCGCATTGCATACTGCCGGCTTCCCAATATTTGCGCGCGTCCCATACCGTTGATACGCTGCAGTTCCGGAAGGATGTGTACGTTTGCGTAGTTGTAAAGAAACTTCTCATCGGCCCGATCGTCGGTACTGAAAAGGTTGACGTACATGAGCATACTCGGCTGTATAGGAGTAATGATAATGCCTTCCCGCTGAACAAGCGGGGGTAGGTTATTCATGATCTGGTCTACCCGCGTTTTTACATTCACCACCGCGGCGTTAGGGTCGGTGCCAGGTTCGAATACAATCTGTACTGTTGCTTCTCCTGCGCTGGTAGCATCGGAGATAATGTACTGCATGTTTTGTACACCGTTGATTGCCCGTTCCAGCGGGATGAGTGTGGATTCCACCAATACCTGCGCACTGGCGCCCGGATAGGCAATAAATATATTGACTCGGGGAGGAGCAATTTCGGGGAATTGCGAAACGGGCCGACTGTACATGGCCAGCATCCCCAAAAACACGATCGCAATGGATACAGATATGGCAAGGACAGGCCTTTGAATAAATTTAGTAAACATGGTGTTTCGATTAGGGTCCTTACTTATTCAGCGTGCAATCGAGAAAGTGACTGCAAGATGTCCTCCGGTTGGAGAAAATTGTACCGGACGGTATCTCCCTCTTTCACCTTTCGAAGTCCTTCCACCAATACCTTATCGTTTTCATCCAATCCTTCCAATACGGCGTAGGCATGCGGTATTTCCGCACCCGTAATTATTTCCCTGGCCCGCACCACTCCATCCTCGTCGATGGTGTAAACGTATTTTTTGTCCAGGATCTCGAAGGTTGCCTTTTGAGGTAGTAGCAGCGCATCCCTAAGGTAGGTAGGCATTAAAATGTTACCGGTTTGTCCATTTCTAAGGATTCGTTCGGGGTTTAGAAAAGTGGCACGAAAGGCAATGTTCCCCGTTTCATTGTTAAAATCCGCTTCGATGGTTTCAACGATGCCGTCTCTTTGGAAAACCCGGTTATTGGCCAATTTTAGCCGGACGTTGGTTTCACTGCTTTGCGCACCGGTCATGGCGTAGTCCAGGTATTCGGCTTCGGGTACATTGAAGTATACCCACATTTTACTATTGTCGGACAGGGTCGTAAGTAGCTCTCCCTCGTCTACCAGGCTACCCAGTCGAACATCATTAAAGCGACCGACAATGCCGTCAAAAGGCGCCCGAATTTCTGTAAATGCCAGGTGCGCTTTGGCCAAGGTGAGGGATGCTTCTGCCTGCTGAAGGGTGGCTTCGGCGAGTGCCAGCTCGTTTTTTGACACAATATTACTGTCTGCAAGGCTTTTGGTATTTTCAAATTCAAGCGCTGCAAATTTTGCCTCTGCCAGTGCCTTCTGAACCTCCGCCTGATAGATGACCGGCATGATTTGAAAAAGCAGTTGCCCTTTCTTTACCAGTTGTCCCTCGTCAACGTAGATCTGGTTCAGGTACCCTCGTTCGAAGGCTCGAAGCTCGATGTGTTGGATGGAGTGGATTTGGCTGACGTATTCCTGGTAATACAGGGTGTCTTTTTTGATCGGACGAGTCGCCGTATAGGTGGGTGTTTCGTGGTGTTGGTGTTCGGCATGCGTACAGCTAAAGAGCATAAGCACAACCCAACCAATGATTAATTTATCTGATTTCATGGTACTATTCTGATTGATTTTGACTATTTCCGCAGTATTACACCTAACTTAATAGGTATTTTGACTACGAAAGAATAAAGGAGTTACCTACGGATGGCCATCCGTAGGCAGACACTAAAAAAAAAAATCAATCAGGATAGGTGACGCTTCCAGGAGTGGTGAAGCATGTATAGGTGGCGAACCCTTCGTTTATGAAAGGAGGCTACGCAATGCAGGAGCGTCACCTTTGTCAGGCCCGCTTTTCGGTATTCAAGGCCCGCTGCTTGATCGGCCCATTTGGAGGTTTCATCGTCGGATGATTCCTGGTTTTCGGATTCATCGGAATTTTCCGGATCCGGATCCGGACTTGTAGGAAATGGAAGAAGGGGATGGGAATCACTGGAAAAGTCTACCGAATGTATCCAATTTTTCCCATTTTCTATTTGATCAGGTGTTTCCTGATTGGCCGAAACCGCATTAAAAAAACCAAGTAGAACTAAGCCAACTACCAACAAAAAATTACCAATCACTCCAGGAATACCTACAGTGAGCGATTCTCTAACGTTTTGGCGATTGTGGCTCATAATACGGCAGTAAATTTAATGAATAATTGAAAGTTTTATCATAAATAAATTATTTTTTTGCTTTTTTTAACGAAACACCACCTGTCCCGGGATTACAAATCCCCCTGTATCTGCATCACGGGATTTGCCGTCCTGCTTACGGGTAAGTTCTGCTGATTACAGTTCTCTTAATTTATTCAATCCACTGATAGGTATTTAGTTCCAAACAAAATTGTCCCAGGCCTGGGGTCAACTCCGAAATTAAACCTTCCCAAACAAAAATTCCTCCCTTCCCCTGGACTCGAATAGGCCTGGAGGAGGGAGGAATTTTAAAGTGGAGCTGGCGGGAGTCGAACCCGCGTCCAGATAGGGAAACACCGTACCGTCTACATGCTTAGTCACCGATTGGATTGTCGGCCGAAAGCTGCTGGGTGAAACACCTACTTCCGGCTTAGCCACTGGTCTTAGCCCTGATTAGTAGCCTCACAGGGAGCAGCACCGTCAAGTCGACACCCCAACTCCATCCGGACAGCGCAACGGATGGTGGGATGTGGCCGGGGAGCAACTATCGAAGCTCAACCCTTTAAGCAGTATCTATTCCCCGAAGGGTAAGATTAGGCAGCCATGGCGTAATTAGATTCGCCAAGTATGGTTCGTATGAATCGTTCAAGGCCGTACATACTCCAGCCTGCATGCGAGCCCAGTCCTTACACCTACTGTCAAAACCGGTCAGCCCCATTTGAATGGTTTAGACAAAAGTACCACAAATTTGGTTCCAAAAAAGAAAAATTTGCCCGAGGGGGCTAATCGGGGCGAACGTGCATTGTAAGCATCAAGGCCATGTATTGGGTTTCCTTGTTCTTAAAGTAAAACACCGGCGGGGTCCTGCTCAAAAAGCAACTCAGGCAGGGAGGAACTTGGTGACCGCTGAAGGCTCCGTTTGTTAATACTAGGATGCATTTCATTAGCAAAATGTACAACCCGCGAGAAGCAGTAGAAATTACGATTATCTTCACTTTTATTCGTTGTTGCTTGATCTTAAATTAATCGATAGAATCCCTATATGACTTCACCCGAGGTATCGAAACGCCCCCTGAATGGAACCTGTCTGATCGTTGTTTTACCGGTAGTTTTTCGGCAGGAGGGTTTTTCTTGGAGACTGGAAAATCCTTTGGATTGGGACACCCTATTCGGCGTTTCCCTCAAAAAGGGGGAATGTGACGCAATTCGTCGAACGCTGGGAGAAGAAATGCAGCTTGCTTTCGAGAAGAGAAGGAAATCCAAGGGGTACACTTCCGAAGAAGGACTTCTGGCAGCCTGGGAAACATCTGTAAAAATACGATCCGGCATGTATTGGCTCCGTTTCTGTGGTGAGACCCAGTGGGACGAAAAGGGCTGTGTTTTTCGTGGCCAGGTACAGCAGATCAGCCAGTTTAAGTGGAGAGAAAAGAAATTGAAAACGGCGCTGGAACTACAGAAGCGGGAAAATGCCATTAAAACAAATTTTATCAATTACGCCGTACACGAGTTTAAGGCACCTTTGGCGACTATTTTCAGCTCATTGGAGATACTGAATCATTACGCAGACCGTTACGAGCAGGAAAAAGGTGAGGTACCCTATTTTAGCGAGCATTTCCGTAAAATTGGCAAGCATCTGGGGATCATGAATGCATTTTTGGAAGAACTGGTGCTATTAAGCAGCGTTCGCAAGAATGGTCCTGCAAACTCCGGAGAAACATTTTTTCTTGGAGCGTTTATCCGCGATCTTGTACGAGGTCTTGAACTCCCTGCGATGAAAAACCGAAACCTGGCTCTTTTGTTGCCAGATGAGGACCGTGAAGTCACCCTTGACAAGCTGCTGCTAGAGCATATTTTACGAAACCTGATAAGCAACGCGTTCAAGTATTCTCCCGGTAGGCAGGACCCAGAGCTAGCGCTTCACATCAAGGACCGATCTTTCACCCTATTTGTGCGCGATTATGGCGTGGGGATACCGGAAATGGAACAAAAAGAGCTATTCCGCATTCCCTACCGGGCGTCCAATGCGAAGGCCTTTACCGGTACCGGAATGGGCCTGCTCATCGTCGGGGATTTTGTGGAGCGATTGGGAGGGAAAATCTCCTTTCGCTCGGAAGAAGGCAAAGGGACTTCTTTTGAATTGGAATTCCCCCTGGAGCAACCGCTATTCACGCGGGCATCAAAATGACTTAGAAGAGGGAATTTTTTTACCAGAAAAAAATGTTTACATTGACACCTAAACAATAATGTTTAGCAATCAATGGTCTTTAGAAAGAGAGCGCAGATGGTAGAAAACGGGAGGATTTTGGAAGCAATTGGAAAATCTCACGTGCTTCTGCAGCAATCTGCTAGCTTGAGCGAAGGCATACAGAAAGCCTTGGCGGTGCTGGGGGAAGCCACCCGCGTGGATCGCATTTATATTTTCAAAAATCATTTTAACGATTCGGGGGAACTTTGCATGTCCTACGCGTTCGAATGGGTGGCCAGGGAGATTGACGCACAGATGGATTTTACCCTGCTCCAGGAGCTTCCCTATTCGATTTTCCCGGAACTGGAATCCAAGCTGCAGCAAAACCAGGCGATCAACGATCTGGTGAAAAACTCAAAAAACAAGGTGTTCTACGAGGCCATGTACGAGCAGAACATTATTGCCTACCTTTTTGTGCCGATTTTTTCAGATGACAAGTTTTGGGGATACATCGGCTTTGACAACTGCAGCACGGAAGATTTATTTTCAAGAGAGCAGGTGGCCGCGCTGCATGCCCTTGCGGCCACCGTGGGGGCCCTGATTTTGAACAGAAAGCAGAAAAAGCGCTTGGTTCAGAGTCACAGAAAATACGTAAAGTTGATCAATAGCATCAACGATATTATCTTTCGGCTGGATGCAAATCAATGCATCGTTTATATCAACGAGCCTTGGACGAAAATTAGCAGGCACGAGAGAGCGGCTTCGGCCAATCGGCCCTTCAGCGACTTTCTCGATCAGGAATTCAACGCGATATTCCAGCGTTCCTGGAAGAAACTTAGGAAAAAGCCTGATTCGGTAGAGCTGGATCTAAAGTTTAGGGTTAGGGGGGATGGTTTTTTTTGGGGCAAATTATCCATGCTATCCAACTTTTCCAAAAAAGGAGTGTTTTTGGGTGTGTCCGGCTCTGTCATAGACATTACCAATGAAAAAGAGATGTTGGATGCTCTGACCGTCTCCGATCGACGCATCAAATCCATTCTGGACAATGTCACGGATGTGATGTATACCTGGACGCCCGGTAGCGTCACGGAGCCGGTATTCATTACGGATAATGTAAGAAATCTGGGCTTGGACATCAATGACTTTTTATCCGACGATCGGTACTGGTTGAAAATTGTTCATCCGGAAGACCGGCAATGGGTTTACGAGGCCAGTCAGGTTTTGTTTAAGGGGGAGCCCATGGATCTTACCTACCGTATCGTTAACAATCGGGGAAAGCAACTCTGGCTACGTAACCGGGCCTGGGTGAGCAAAAAAGATGCGGAGGGTCGCGTAATGACCATCAGCGGTAAGTTTTCCGATATCACGGACTTGAAGACCAAGGAAATCCGACTGAGGGAAAGCGAGCAAAAAATCAATCAATACAACCGATTACTGGAAGCGATTAACGAAACCCAATTGAATTTTTACCAGGAGGAGGATTTCCGACAGCCCCTGAATGATTTGTTTGAAAAAATTCTGACTCTCATTGAAAGTGCATTTGGTTTTATGGCGGAAGTGCTGTACGACGAACAGGGCGCTCCCTATCTCAAATCCCATACCATTACGAATATCGCCTGGTCTGAAGAAACCGAGGCATTTTTCCAGCAAAACTTTCGGGCAGGTATCGAATTTCGAAACCTGGACACACTGTTTGGCCATTCGCTCAAAACCGGAAAGCTGGTGATTGCAAACGAGGCGGCCACGGATCCGCGATCCGGTGGGATTCCGGAAGGGCATCCCCCCCTCATCCGTTACCTGGGCATCCCTGTTTACAAAGACAAAGAGTTGGTCGGATTGATGGGCTTCGCAAATAAGGCCGAAGATTACACCGAAGAGGACGTACGATTGCTTCAACCCGTGATTTCCAGCTATGCCAACTTGATCAAGACCATTCGGATGAAACAAGCGAAAGAGCAGGCAGAGCAGGAGCGGGCAGAGGCGAATAAGCTGTATCAATTGATTTCGGAAAATTCCAGTGACGTCATTTCGATGCTTGATGCGGAGATGCGCATTACCTATACCTCTCCTTCCGTAGAAAAGATACTTGGGTACAAACCAGAAGAAACGATTGGAAGGAAGCCGTTAGATCACGTGCAGATAAAAACCTCCAGCGGGGATCCGTACAATTTCGAAGAAGAGGTCAGGTATACCGTTACGCATCCGCATAAGGAAACGAAAATGTTGGTATACCTGGAAGTTTACCGTAAACCTCTGAAGGACGAACAAGGGAAGCTATATGCCATTATGACGGTCACACGGGACGTTACCGAACGGGAGCAGATATTGGAGCGGTTGATTGAATCCTATGAAAAGGAAAAAGAGCTCAATACCCTCAAATCCCGGTTTATTTCCATGACTTCTCATGAGCTGCGTACCCCCATGTCCACGATCTCCAGTAGCAACGAGTTGCTTGGGTTTTACCTGGAAGAGATTCCTGATCCGGTCCTTCGGGAAAAAGGCCTGATGCATGTGAAAAGAATCGGCGTGCAAGTGAATCGGCTTTCTGGCGTGATAAACGATGTGATGATTCTAGAAAAAAATGCAGAAGGCAAGATCAAAGTGGTGTTGAAGCCATTGGAGTTGGTCGCTTTTTTTGAGCGGTTTGCCAGAGATTTTTCTAACGAGTTCCTTACGGAAAAGCCCCTTAGGGTTTTGCTGCCATCGGTGAAAAAGAAAGTAAAAACAGACGAGCGTTTGTTGTTCCATATTGTGTCGAATTTGGTAGACAATGCGTACAAGTATTCAAAAAATTCGGAAAAGGCCCCCGAAATTGAAGTAAAGTTTCTTGAAAAAAACTACTGTTTTTGTGTAAAGGATTACGGAATCGGTATCCCCCAACCAAGCCGATCAAAAATTTATCTTTGACTCTTTTTTCCGCTCCCGTAATGTAGCCACTGTACAGGGGACGGGGCTGGGCCTCAATATTGTCAAGGAAATGGTAGGCAAATTGAAAGGGGAGGTCCGGTTTATCAGCGAAGAAGGAAAAGGATCCACGTTTAATGTGACACTACCGTATGAACTCAGCTGAGCGAATTTTATTGGTAGAAGACGAACCCGATCTTCGCAACAATTTACGCGAATTGTTGGAATTAAAGAAGTATACGGTAATCACGGCAGAAAATGGGCAGGAGGCCCTGGAGGTGTTGGAAAACGCAGATATTGATCTGATTGTCTCCGATATTCTGATGCCGATCATGAATGGGTACGAATTGCTCCAGAAAGTAAGGGAAAGCCTGGACTTTGCCAATGTTCCGTTTATTTTTTTATCGGCTAAGGTCAGCAAAGGAGAAATTCGGGAGGGAATGGAAGGCGGGGCGGAAGATTACCTGACCAAACCTGTCAAGGCTGCCGAATTGTTCAAGGCGGTCGAAATCGGGTTAAAAAAAAAGGGTAATCGGGAAGCCTGGGCGAAACAGCACCTGGAGGCGGTGCTCAACAAGGAACGTAATGTTCGTTTTCACGAGTTACGTACGCCTCTTTTTGGGGTATTGAGTATTCTGGAGTTGCTCGATCAGGATTTGGCTTCGACCGCTCCCATGTCAAGGGGACAACAAGCAGATTGGGTTGGGAAGGCCTTTGAGGCGGCCAAACGCCTGAATAAAAGTTTGCTGAAGTTGACGCTTTTTCAGGAGCTCGGGAGTGTTGGCAGCCTTTCCAAAAAGCGTGTGTCTGTTTTTGAAAGCCTGGGGGCCCTGCGAAAATCGGAAGAACAGTTACCGGAATTCACGGTAAGGGGTGAAGATCAGCAGACCTCGTTTAATCAGCTCCAATGGGATTTTGTCTTGCTGGAACTCCTTGAAAATGCCAGTAAATTTGGTGTTTTGGGAAAGCCAATTTATGTTCTTGTGAAAAAAGGTTCTCTTTCGATGGTTAATTCTCAGCAGATTTTTGACCGCCCGCAGCCGGTTTTTATTCGCCCTTTCTATCAAACGAACCGGGAGTACCAGGAACAACAGGGCTTGGGCATAGGGCTGTACCTGGTGCAGAGTTATTGCGAACTGAATGGAGCCTCTCTCAAGGTGGAAGTGAATGCCGACCTGGATTTCGTTGCCAGTATTACGTTTGGGAGTTAGGGTAGACCTGATTAACAAGCGCTTCCGCTCTTTCCAGCAGTTGCTGCAGAGGGATGGGTTTTTGGTAGATTTCACTGGCCCCGGAAGCGGCAAATTTTTCGTCATCGATTTTTCCGGCGGTAATGATGATGATCGGAATCCGCTGTAGCCTTGGATGTGAGCGGATGGCCTCTATCATTTCATACCCGTTCATTTTTGGCATCATGATATCCGTAACAATTAAGTCCGGAACATTTTCTCCTGAAAGTAGGGTCAATCCCTGTTTTCCGTCTTCGGCCTCTGTGGCCTCGTGACCTTTGAGCGTAAAGAATTGTTTCAACACAGCGCGTAGCACCGGGTCATCTTCCACTAGTAATACCTTCATGAGTGCGTATTTTCGATCGTTAATCCCGGAAAGGTAAATATTATTTCGAGTAATAAAAATGCGATGGAACTGATTTGCATCAGCTATTTTTACGGAAAGGCATTTCATTTACAAAGTGTTGCAATTTAATCGGAAAGCTGGATACTTTTTAAATATTTGTCGCGCTGTAGGAGCGATTTTTACAAAAAAAGAGAATTCGTCATGATTGTTAGAATAAAGCGGTATCTTTTCCTGTATTTCAGAAATCTCCCTTATCTTCCCATTCGTCTGGTTCTTTTGGTCGACTATCTGTTTCTCTTGCTTGCATTTGCTGCTGGTTTTTTGATTATTTATCCGCCCGTTCCTGATGCGCAGCTATTGCGCTCTGTCGCAATATATGGGGTTCCCTTCTTGTTGATATTGGTTGGGTTTATGAACTGGAAAAAATCATTCAAGGGGGTCATTCGTCATACGACGCTACAGGAGGTTATCCAATTAACATTTATTCATTTCGGTTCGTTTCTTTGCTTTCTTCCGGTATACGTTATCCTGAGTAATCTTCCGGGAGTGGAGCCTTTGGGTATTGCTGCGTTTGTGCTGTGCACCGCACTTTCTTATTCCTTCCTTATGGCGTATCGATTGCTCGTAAAACAGCTCTTTTGGAATAATAAAATACGGCGTACCCGGCAAATGCACGTGCTGCTCTATGGGGCCGGTGAGATTGGTATTTCCGTGTATCAGTTGTTATTGAAGGATTTTGGAACCCGATACATCAACCACGGTTTTATTGACGACGATCCAAAAAAAACAGGGAAGTACCTGATGGGGGTGAAAATACATAGTAGTGGGGAGGCGCTGCTCCATTTGATGGATACCTATCCGATCGAGGAATTGATCATTTGTACGGGTCAATTGTTGCCTGCTCAATTGGAAGCCGTTTACGAAGCCTGTTATGCCCGCAACGTGCGGGTCAAGCGAACGCCCGATCTGCGGTACTGGAAAGAAGGTCAATTCAATGTATCGGATATTCAGCAGATCAAGATGGAAGAATTGCTGGGAAGGGAGTCGATTGATATCGATCAGGGGCATCTTTCCGGAGAGTTTGACGGGGAAGTAGTGCTGGTCACCGGTGCGGGGGGCTCCATCGGTAGCGAGTTATGCAGGCAGCTGGCAAAGTATCCGCTGGGTAAACTGGTGTTATTGGACCAATCCGAATCGGCCCTGTACGATATTCAGCAGGAATTGCGGAGCATTTTTCCTGATTTACAGATCGTTCCCGTGTTGGGCGATATAAAGCGGAAGCGCCTTCTGCGAGCAGTTTTTCGTCGGGAAACGCCCAAGTTGGTGTTTCATGCCGCGGCCTACAAACATGTTCCCATGTTGGAAAACTATCCCTTGCAAGCCATAGAAAACAATGTATTGGGTACGCGTAATTTGGCGGATCTATCCCTACTCCACGGGGTTCACAAGTTTATCATGGTAAGCACGGACAAGGCGGTAAACCCGTCCAACGTGATGGGGGCCACCAAACGGGTCGCGGAAAAATACGTGCAATCGCTGAGTCAACAAAGGGGAGCAACGCAGTTTATCACGACCCGGTTCGGCAATGTGCTGGGTTCAAACGGGTCCGTGATACCGTTGTTTCGGAGGCAAATAGAGCAGGGAGGGCCCATAACCGTTACCCACCGCGACATGGTCCGCTATTTTATGACCATCCCGGAGGCCTGCCGGTTGGTGATGGAAGCCTGTAAAATGGGACACGGGGGAGAGATCTTCGTGTTCGATATGGGAAAGCCGGTAAACATTTACGAGTTGGCAGAGAAAATGATCGTGATGGCCGGTAAAACCCCAAACGTAGACATGCATGTAACCATCACGGGTTTGCGGGAAGGAGAGAAAATGTACGAGGAGCTGCACTCCGACCTGGAATACGCCCTGCCTACACACCATCCAAAAATCCATATTGTCTCATCAGAAAAAGCAGATGCTTCCTGGTTAGCCTCGGAGATTCGGGGTCTGGAAGGCTTATGTCGGAAAGAGGCCGACGAAATAGCCTTGGTCCGGCAATTGAAGGTGCTTGTACCTGAATTTATTAGTAAGGCTTCCCGTTTCTCAACGTTGGACAGGACCTCAGCGGTTGTGAAAGGATAAGTCTTCGATCCAGTATTGCGGGAGAAGTAGACTGTCCCATTTACTTTTGGTCGCATTTTATTTCTTTTTTTAAGACAAGTTTGATGGGAAAATGTTAATTAACTACTTTTAAATGAAAATAGAAAGCAACGATGAAGCGTAAAGTATTAATAGTAGAAGACGAATACGAACTAGCGCTGAACCTAAAGGAGCAGATACTCAAACTGGGTTTCTCTGTACCGGCTGTTTTCGATAATGCCCGGGAGACCCTCGCTTATCTTGAGGAGAATTCCGTTGACTTGTTGTTGGTGGATATCATGATTGAGGGGTCCATGGATGGCATCGGGCTTGTTGGCATAATAAATAAAAAGTGGGGGCTTCCCATTGTTTTTTCTACGGCCTATGCCGAGACCGAATTGTTTACAAAGGCATTGGAAGTAAATCCGGCGGGGTACCTGGTGAAGCCTTACAAAATGGACGACCTGAAAACCACGCTCATGCTTGCTTTCTCGAAGATTGACCGCATTGAACACGAAGTTCGTGACTCCCCCGCTTTCCTTAAGGTGCGGGACAAAGGATTTCTTATTTTTCTGCACGCTGAGGAGATTATTTTGGCCCAGGCGGACGGTTTATATACCAAAATAATTACACGTACCAAAAGCTATGTGGTACGCGATATATTAAAGGACGTTGAAGAAAAATTGCCCGCTAAATTGTTTCTTCGCGTACACAAATCTTTTCTTGTAAATAAAATGCACATTCGTTCTTTCAATGGAAGAAATGCAGTTGTTGACGAGTACACCGTACCCATCCGGAGAGGATTATACAAGCACCTCCAGGAAGTAGTAACAAAACGATTTTGATAACGGTTAGAGAATATAATCTAGGTAAACAAATGTAGCGTTGTTTAGATTATATGCTGTTCCACTCTCTTTTCCACGCATGTAAATACCCCGAATCTCTTTGATTTTTTTTGTTTGGACAAAACACTGTATGTATTCATACTTCCCGCTGGCACTCAGTCCCTTGGGAAAGTCGATCCGGGTGATCGCATATTCTGATTTCCTATTCTTGTAATAGACCATTGCTATAAACGTGCCTGTCAAGAGTATCGCTCCGGCAAATAACGTGACTAATAATAAAATCATACGCAATAGTACGGGTAATGTGAAGCGGAGTCAAGTCCTATTAATGAATCGTTATTTTAAGTTAATAAACGGAGAGAGGTATATGCATACTATCCAGTGCTCCTTTTTAATAAACTTTTCACCAATAGTGCGTTTCATTTACAAATGATTCCATTTCGAATTTTTACATAACTTCTAACGATGAAAAATCCCTTTATAATAATTTGATTTGTATCGTCTTCGACACTCTACCTGAGCGTAGACATATTTATGGAATAACTGCCCCGCTAGGTACCCGACTTGGGACCGACGGGGCGAAGCTGTAGCCAAAAAACAAGTGTATAATATAATTTTTACTGGTTTTAGATATTTAGCCTTCAGTACATTTATCATGTACTGTCTGAGTTCTTGTGTTTCCAACAAGAGAATTACTTATTTTCAGCAAACTACCGATGCAGATCCGATCGAGTTAAATGCTTTGATACCGTATGAAGTTACTGACTATCGACTTCAGTACAATGATATTTTGGACGTCACTGTAACTACCTTGGATCAACTGTTAGCGGACGGGTTTAATTTGAACCCGAATATCGGATCCAATAGTCCCGGAATGGTGGGTGGGATGTTACAGGGAGATTTGAATTACATGACTGGTTTTCGGGTAAATAAGGAGGGGATGGTTGACCTACCGGTTCTTAGGAAAAATCCTGGTAAGGGGTCGCACCATTGAAGAGGCTAAAAACGCCATCGAAGCTGAGTTAGTAAAATTTGTAACGACGGATGTTTTTGTTCGGGTTCGTTTGGGCGGGATACGGTTTAGTACCCTTGGAGAATTTCGCAGACCCGGGAAATTTGTAATGATGGAGGAACGCATGACCATATTTGAGGCAATAGCTGCTGCGGGCGATCTGACGAACCTTGCCAACCGTGATCAGCTGATTTTGATCCGGCAGTATCCCGAAGGAAGCCGGATGCATCAGATAAACCTGAACGATCGCAACATCATTAAGTCCCCCTATTATTTTGTTCAACCGAACGACTTGTATTACGCGGAACCCATGAAGGTACGGGAGATAGGTGCGGGTGAGAATGCCTCCCAGTCGCTCTCGTTACTCATTTCATCGGTTTCCGCTTTTGTTTTGATTTTAAACCTTATCGTAAGGTAGCGCATGCAGGCACACGAACATATTCCTAATGAACATAAGAATGAGTCAACGGATGAGTTGAGGGGGTTATTGGTTCGCTTAATACGGTTCTGGCCTATATTAATGGTATGTGCGAGCGTTGGGATAGGAAGTGCGCATTTATTTAACCGGTACCTTGTAGATATATATCAGGTAGAAACTTCCGTAATCGTTAGTGACAAGTCGGATAATCTTTCAGGGGAAGTATTGCAGTTGGGGTCTCTTTTTGGGTCACCAATTAAACTGGACAACGAAATCAGCATCTTAAAATCGTTGTCCCTTGCCAAAGAAGCCGTGCGGGCTATGAACGTTCCGCTGCGTTTTTTCCAAAAAGGACGATTGAAAATGGTGGATATTTATCCCCTGGAGCCATTTCAGGTCAATATAAACCAGCAAAAAACAAAGCGGGTAGCTGGGGCATTTGAAATACGTATAGTAGATAATACGAGCTTTTTAATCCGCAGATACGAAGCAAAGTCGTTGTTCGCATTCATTTTTTCGATTGGCGAAAAGGAGTTCAGTGAAGCGAAATTTGGAGCCGAATTGGAAATGGGGGAGTTGGTATTTTCGCTGAATTATTCGGGTGGAATGGCTGGACAGACCTATGTATTTTCGTTGGAATCGGAAACCAGCTTGTCGAACAGCCTGCGAGGCAGTCTGGCCGTCAATCTGGCAAGTCCGGGTGGTTCTGTACTCCTGGTCTCGTTGAAACACGAGAATGTGCAATTTGGAATAGATTATCTCAATCAACTTGTAGAGAGCTATCTTGACCGAGAACTTAGGTTGAAGAACCTTGCTTCCGAAAACACCATTGATTTCATTGAGCAACAGCTCCGCAGTATTTCTGATACACTTGCAGTCTATGAGGGAAAGTTGGAGGATTTCAGAACCTCAAATCAGGTCTATGACCTAAGTCAGGAGGGTAGTTCTATTTTCAATCGCCTGGTGAGTTTGGACGAACAACTGGAGCAACTCAGACAGGAAATCGTTTTTTTTAAGCGAATTAGCGATTACATGGACCGGGACTATTCTGAAAAATATTGGTTTCCCGCCCTTGATTTCACCTCGGAAAGAACCTTGTCCGATTTGGTAGGCAAACTGGCATCGGCGCAGGAGGAACTAGCTGAGGCCAGCGCTAATTACAGCCCGGATAACCCAAGTTTGATGCTAATTCGGCGGGAAGTCAAAACTTTAAAGAATGCCATTGATGAAAATCTGACCAATAACATTGAAGGACGGGAAGTCCGGATCGTTGGGCTACAGGATCGCGTGGCACTCTTGGAGGAGGAGCTAGGCAAACTGCCCGCTACGGAGCGGGAGTTATTAGGCTTGCAGCGTCAATTCACGATTAATGAAAACGTCTATCTATTCCTTTTGCAGAAAAGTGCAGAAGTAGAAATTGCGAAAGCTTCCAATGCTCCCTCTAATCTGGTTCTGGACGAGGCAATAGTCAGTGGATCCGTGTATCCAAATCGGTCCCGAAATCTGGTGTTTGGGCTAATGCTCGGCCTGTTTATTCCGGTTGCTTTTATTAGTTTACGCTTTTTTTTAAGCACAAAAATAGAGGACCCATCTGAATTGCAGAACCTCCTAAGTAGTGATTTAATTGGTATGATCGGCAGGTCAGGAAACGAAGATCCCCTGCCTGTGTTCAAACAATCCAAATCCGGAATAGCAGAAGCGTTTCGGAATCTACGATCGGATTTGGTTTACCTGTCACCCGGGAAAACAAACTATTGCCTTCTTTTCACATCCGGAGTATCGGGTGAAGGGAAGACATTCGTTTCGGGCAATATGGCCGGAATTTTTGCACTGGCAGGTAAGAAAACGTTGTTGATGGGGATGGATCTTCGGAAGCCAAAGATAGCGGGAATTTTTAACCTGGTCAACGATGTTGGGCTTAGCACTTGTTTGAGCAGTTCGCTCAATTGGCGACGTGCAGTCAAGCCCTCTGGATTTCGAACATCTGGATATCTTACTTTCGGGGCCAATTCCCCCAAATCCGGCGGAATTATTGCAACAGGAAAAACTTGACAATATTCTGGCCGAGGTAAAGGCGGAGTACGACGTGGTGGTAATGGATTGTGCACCGGTCGGATTGGTATCAGAAACCAGGGAGCTTTTTAAACAAGCAGATGTCAACTATTTTATTTTCCGGCAAAATTATTCACAAAAGCAGCAGATTGGTTTTTTAAACGATCTGGTTGTGCGTGTGAAAGGAGTAAAATTTTATGCCATCTTAAACGATGTGCATAGGCAGGTTTCTGGCTATGGCTATGGCTATGGCTATGGCTATGGCTATGGCTATGGTTATGGCTATTATGAGGAAAATAAAAAAACGCGTTCGTTTTGGAAACGCTGGATCAGCCGTTTCATCAAATAAAGCAGACGGTTTTCTTGTGGTTCCGGCGTTTTTATTTTGCTGAATTTGTCGTAATTCCAGGAGTAAGAATGGTGGATTTGTAGAGGTATTAAATGCAGAAAATCTATCTGGATGCATAGAGTAAAGACCAGTACTATTGGCCTGGCGATTAACCTAAGAAATTGTTGCAGCATCTGCAGGGTGATGAGGAAAGGGGTTGTAAGGTCTTTATTTACATCGCCTGAAATTGCTGATGTCGTAAAAAAAAATGGAGTAATAAATAGATGAAAGGAATCATTCTTGCCGGAGGTTCGGGGAGCAGATTGCATCCATTGACCCTTGCGGTTTCGAAACAGTTATTGCCGGTTTACGAGAAACCGATGATTTATTACCCGCTTTCGGTATTAATGTTGGCAGGTATCCGGGATATCTTGATTATCTCTACTCCACGGGATTTACCTGCGTTCAAACGATTGTTTCGGGACGGCCGGCAATTTGGGTTGCAATTAACCTACGCTGTTCAGCCCTCTCCAGACGGTTTGGCGCAAGCATTTACCATTGGGAGAGATTTCATAAAGAACGAAAGTGTCTGTCTGGTATTGGGGGATAATATTTTTTATGGAGCTGGGTTACAGAAGCTGTTGTTGGAGTCGCGTAGAAAGGTCGAACAGGAACAATTGGCCGTCATATTTGGGTATTATGTGGATGACCCGGAAAGGTACGGAGTGGCCTCGGTAGATAGGTCCGGTAAAGTAATAGCTATTGACGAAAAACCAGCTGTACCCAAGAGTAATCAGGCGGTTGTAGGCCTTTATTTTTATCCAAATTCAGTTATAGAAGTGGCGGATGGGGTAGTACCTTCTCCCAGGGGCGAGTTGGAGATTACTTCAGTTAATCAACATTTTCTTGATCAGGGGCGATTACACCTACAGCAGTTATCTCGAGGTTTTGCGTGGCTGGACACGGGTACGCAGGAGTCCTTGGTAGAAGCCACTGAATTTGTAAAGGCAGTAGAACATCGAACGAGTTTAAAGATTGCCTGCTTGGAGGAAATAGCATTTAGATCCGGATGGATAAGTGGAGGGCAGCTAAGTGAGCTGGGAGATTTTCTTGGGAAATCCTCGTATGGTGCTTATCTAAAAAAAATAGCCAATAATGTCGAGAGTCAAGCTTATTGATTTACCCAAAATCCTTGACGAAAGGGGTAACCTGACGTTTCTCCAACACCCCGACCAGCTACCCTTTGCAATTCGTCGTGTTTTCTGGACGTATGATGTTCCTGGAGGAGAGACAAGGGGGGGGCATGCGTATTTCAAGCAGCAGGAGCTTATCATTGCCCTAAGCGGTAGTTTTGATGTTACGGTCACTGATAGGTTTGGGGAAACACTGAGCTATTCCTTGAACCGTTCGTACTATGGGCTTTATGTCCCTCCGATGACCTGGCGATTCATGGCAAATTTCTCCACCAACGCCTTGGGACTACATCTATCCAGCGCAAGCTTTGACCAAGCCGATTACATCAGGGATTTTGACCGTTTTCTTGCCTATTCCGGATGAAAGATTCACAGGTATTTGACTGTACCTTGGTCAAATTGGCAAAAAATCACTCGGACCGGGGAAATATTACTGCGGTAACTCAGGAAAAACAAGTGCCGTTTTCAATCGAACGAGTGTATTATTTGTACGATGTTCCTGGGGGAGAGGCCCGTGGAGGGCATGCACACCGTAACCTGCAGCAGTTAGTGGTGGCGGCAAGTGGTAGTTTCGATTTGATCATTGATGACGGCTGTGTGAGAAGGACTTTTCACTTATCCCGTCCTTATGTTGGTGTATACCTCCCTTCGGGCATTTGGCGTGAAATCGATAACTTCTCCTCGGGGTCAATTTGCCTGGTACTGGCATCACTTCCTTACGATGAGCGCGACTATATCCGGGACTACAACGAATTTGTTCAATGGAAGTTGTAGCCGTAGACAAATCCTTATATACCCAGCACGTACACCAACGAGCGGGACTCTTTCATACTGCAGACTTTGCAGCATTTAATGCAGCTAAAGTGGAAGCCGTTCATTACCTCTTGTTTAAGGATTCCAGATTTCGCCTGGGCCTTATCCTTGGCACTAGTGGAACAGAAGCAAGGTCACCATTCTCCGCTCCATTTGGAGGATTCTCTCCGATTCAGGAGGAAGTGAAAGCAGCCGTAGTAAATGATGCGTTGCATGCTCTTGAAAGATGGTTAGGTAAACAGGGATACCGTCGAGTTACACTGATTCTCCCGGCATTGTACTACGACGGACGGTTTTTGACCCGAATGATCAACGGATTATTCGTTTTCGGATATCGAAACGAACAGATTGATATAAATCATCACATCGAACTTCCGATAAATTTTGATCGGGATTATCCAGAGATGTTACAAAAAAATGCGAGAAAGAATTTGAAGAATGCGTTAAAGCAAGAATTCTTGTGGAAGAAGTTATCGCCTAATGAGGCAAAGCGCGCCTACGAGGTGATCGCTGTTAATCGAAGTGTCCGGCAGAAGCCGCTTCGCATGTCATGGGAGCAGGTACTGGAGACCAGTGAACGATTTTCTGCAGATTTTTTCGTGGTGGAATATCAGGAAACGGATGTGGCAGCAGCGATTGTATTTCCGATATCCCAGCAAGTGGTTCAAGTCATCTACTGGGGTGATAATCCTTCGTTTAGTGAACTCAGGCCGATGAATTTTCTTACCTACAAGTTATTTCAATACTACGTCAGCCAGTCCATATACCTGATAGATATAGGAACCTCCACCGAAAATTCGGTTCCAAATTACGGATTGTGTGAGTTCAAAGAGAGTATCGGCTGTTCGGTCAGTTTGAAATATACGTTTTCAAAGGAAGTCAATGTTTGTTCTTAACCCGGATCCATACCTACTCCCGAGCTATCGTATCAGCCCCTTCCAAACAAAAGACATCGCCTTCAATCAAACGCTGCAAGGGTATGAACCTCATTTTGAAGCCTACTGCAACGAAAAACACAAAGATTGGCACATCACGAATAATGGACGCGAAGCGATTGCCATTGCACTAAAAGCACTGAACGTAAAAAAAGAAGATACCGTCACTATTCTCACCACAAGCGGCAACCGCTACATCAGCAGTTGCGTGACCTCAGAAATAGAAAAAGTGTGCAACTGGAACCGCACCCTGGGTTCCGAAAGCAAAGCTGTTTTTGTCAATCATGAATTTGGGACCATATACCCCGAAATGAATAAGCTGACCGCCACCGGTCTACCCATTGTTGAAGATTGCTGTACCACTTTTTTTAGTCAGGACAAAAGCCGGGCGGTAGGCAAATACGGAGCATTCAGTATCTACAGCTTTCCCAAGTTTTTCCCCATACAAGTGGGCGGATTACTTGTCAATAACACAGGAAAAGCCGTTAGTACGCCCACCACTAGTGCGGAGTTGATACAGTATGTAAAAAATGTAGTAGGGTATTATATCAAGCAGGTGGACAAGTTACTACAGGATAGAAGAAGCGTCTACAACGAAAGCCTTGCTGTTTTCAAGGCGCTTGGTTTTACCCCTTTTTTCTCCTACGAGAATAATCAAAGCCCCTCCGTTTTGATGCTAAAAAACAATCAGCAGATCAAAGACCTGCCCAAACTAAAGGAGCATCTTTGGCAGCACGGCATCCAAGCTAGTGTTTTCTACGGGGAAGATGCGTTTTTCTTGCCGTCACATCAGCGATTGAAGACAATAGACATTGAATACTTTAAGAAAGTAATATCCAACTTTAAAGAGACAAGCTAATCATGAAATATATATTTTTCGGAGGTAAAGCTATCGGTAACTACATTTTAGATGGGTTACTAAATGCCTCTATTTTGCCAGTAGGCGTAGTTTGCTATCGGAACATAATAGAAGAGGAAAATCTAGATCAACTACGAAAACTAAATATAGAAATACTAACAATCAATAAATTCAAAAAAGAACAAAATGAATTGACCAATTTCATCAAACAAAATAAAGCTGACACCATAATTTCAGTAGCTTTTCCCTTTATTCTCTCTAAGGATGTCTTAACCCTGGTACGGTATCCAGTCAACATACACACTGGAGCTATTCCAAAATACCGTGGCCACCATCCCTTATCAGCAGCTTTGCTCAACGACGAACCCTATCAAGCAACAACAGTGCACTTGATGGCAGAAGAAGTTGATGCGGGCGATATCCTCTTGCAAGACTTTATCAAAGTAGAAAATGAAGATACCATTCTCAGCATACGCGAAAAGTTGATGGTATTAAGCCTAACTTTAATCAAGAAGGCAATACATCAACTATCTACAAATACTATTTATCCCAAAAAACAGATCGGAGATGTTATTTGGGCTCCTAAAAGAACGCCCGAAGATTCTAAAATCAATTGGGCTATGCCATCCAGATATACCCATAACTTTATTCGTGCCTTAGTAGACCCATACCCCAATGCATTTACCTTTAGAAACCAAAACGAAAAAGTCAATCTTAAAAAATCTTTCGCCTGTAATACTCCTGGAAAAGTTATCGCAAAGACAACCCAAGGGCAATACATCATTTCTACAGCTGATGGCGTAGTATTGGTTGAAACGGATACTGACTTGAACATTGGCGAAATTCTGACTTGATTATGATTCCATTTTTAAGCCTGAAAGATATCAACGCCCAATACGCCGAAGAGCTTAAAGCCGCTGCCGCCGAAGTGATCGACTCCGGATGGTACCTGATGGGCAAACAGCTGCAGGCATTCGAGGCAGAGCTAAGCGACTATATCGGTTGCAAGTACGTGGTAGGCACGGCCAATGGATTGGATGCCCTTCGCCTGATTATCCGTGCATACAAGGAAATGGGGCTATTCCAGGAAGGAGACGAGATCATTGTTCCGGCGAACACCTATATTGCATCACTTTTAGCCATCACCGATAACGGATTAAGGCCCGTTCTCGTCGAGCCTGATATTCAAACGTACAATCTCGACTTTAAGCAGCTTGAATCTAAGATAACCCCCAGGACAAAAGCCATCATGGTGGTACACCTGTATGGACAAGTTTGCTGGAGTACAGAGCTCGAAGAACTGGCGGAAAAATACCAGCTCAAAATCATTGAAGACAATGCACAGGCCATTGGGGCATGGTGGAAAGATAAAAAGACAGGAAACCTGGGCGATGCTGCCGGCTTTAGTTTCTATCCCGGCAAAAACTTAGGGGCGCTGGGCGATGGCGGCGCGGTAAGCACCAATGATGCCAAGCTGGCGGAAATCGTGCGGGCACTGGGCAATTACGGCAGCCGCAAAAAATACCATAATGACTATCAGGGGCTGAACTCTCGTTTGGATGAGATTCAGGCGGCTTTTTTGCGGGTGAAGCTTCGGCATACTGATGAGGAAAACAAACGTAGAGATGAAATAGCAAAATTATACCTGGAGCATATTTCTACTGTAAACCTGATTTTACCCTTTCCTCAAAAAACGCTCACCTATGATCACCCAAGTCATGTATGGCATTTATTTGTGATTCGTACCCAGCATCGAGACAAGCTACAAGACCACCTAAGAAAGCATAACATTCAGACTCTAATCCATTATCCGGTAGCACCTCATCAGCAAAAGGCATATGCCGGGTACTTTCACACCTCCCTTCCGGTCACGGAGGCCATGCACTGCGAAGTTTTGAGCTTACCGATCAGTCCGGCAATGGGGGATCAGGAGGTGGAGCAAGTAATTTCCACCGTCAATGCATTTTAACACGGTATGAACAAAGACGATAATACCCAGTATTGGGATTTGATCATCGAGGGGAAGACATCCTTATTCGACCTAAAGTTTAACGATGTTTGGCAGTACCGGGATCTCCTGGCACTTTTGGTTAAGCGGGATTTTATTAGTTTTTACAAGCAAACGGTATTTGGACCACTATGGTTTTTTATCCAGCCATTGTTCACCATGATCGTGTATACATTCGTATTCGGAAACCTTGCCGGAATCAGTACCGATGGTCTCCCACAGCCCCTGTTTTACCTGGCAGGGATCACCGCATGGAGTTATTTTGCAGATTGTATCTCCAAAACAAGTACGGTGTTTCGCGACAATGCCAACATATTCGGTAAGGTATATTTCCCGAGGCTGATCATGCCCTTGAGTATCGTGGTGAGCAATTTGGTTCGATTTGGTGTACAATTCCTGTTGTTTTTAGCCTTGGTGGTCTATTATTACGGGGCAGGCGTGGACTTGCAGTTTTCCTGGTTCCTGTTACTGTTCCCCTTTCTACTCGTGTTGATGGCATTATTTGGATTGGGATTGGGTTTGATCATCACGGCGCTTACCACCAAATACCGGGACCTGACCTTCTTGGTTACGTTCGGCGTGCAATTGATGATGTACGGCACCACCGTGATCTACCCATTGAGCAGTGCCCCTGAAAAGTATGAGGTTTGGATTGCCGCCAATCCAATGACAGCGATCATCGAGACATTTCGATATGCCTTTCTAGGTGCAGGGAGTTTCAGCTGGAACTCCCTGGGGTATAGTAGTTTTGCCATCAGCGTGATTTTTATTCTTGGGGTGTTGATTTTCAATAAGACCGAACGAAGTTTTGTCGATACGATTTAAAAGTAAGGATGTCTAGAGCAGTTATTGAAGTTAATCAACTTTCCAAGGCCTATCAAATTGGCCAGTTCAATACCGGTACACTAAGTAAAGACCTGGAGCGATGGTGGATCACGCGGGTGCGGGGCAAGGAAGATCCCTTTCTAAAAGTCGGGGAGGTCAACCGGCGCGACAAGAGTGGGACATCCAACGTGGTTTGGAGTCTGCGAGATATTAATTTTAGCATCGGTCAGGGGGAAGCGGTAGGTATCATCGGTAAAAATGGTGCCGGGAAAAGTACGTTACTTAAGTTATTATCCCGGGTGACAGCTCCCACATTGGGAAATATAAAAGTCAAGGGGAGAATTGCCTCTTTATTGGAAGTGGGTACCGGGTTTCACCCCGAGCTTTCTGGTCGTGAAAATATTTACCTGAATGGAGCGATCCTTGGGATGCGCAAGCGGGAGATTTCCCGTAAACTAGAGGAGATCGTTGATTTTTCGGGGGTGGAGCGCTACATCGATACGCCGGTAAAGCGCTACAGTTCGGGAATGTACGTGCGTCTGGCGTTTGCGGTGGCCGCTCATTTGGAGAGCGAGATCCTGATCGTTGACGAAGTCCTGGCGGTAGGGGATGCGGACTTTCAGAAAAAGTGCCTGGGAAAAATGGGTGAGGTCAGCAAGGGCGAGGGAAGAACGATTTTGTTTGTCAGTCACAATATGACGAGTGTTAAAGCTCTATGTACCCGAGCAGTTTTACTAACCGACGGGCAGGTTACAATGAACCAAGACGTTTCATCCGTAATAACAAGCTACTTGCATAATAGAAGTTCAGTCCCCTTCGAAAGTGATTTTCTTCGTGACTCGACAATTCGACGTGGCAATGGAGAAGCGAGATTTTCAGAAATCCTTATAAACGATGGTATGGAATCTATCGATCCGACAAAAGAAATCAGAATTCAATGCACCGTGAAAGTTGAATCGGCTATTGATTCCCTTTTTTTCTCAATGATGTTGAGAGGGAGAGAAAGTTCGGAACCAATTGGTTCTTCGCGGATGATTCCGATAAGTAATACAAATCTTGAAATGGGTAAAATTGTCTCGTTCAAACTATTCGTACCAGCAGGCTTGCTCCGGACGGGGATGTATCCTGTTTATTTCTGGATCGGCAAGCCAAGGGAAATCATCGGAGAGCATTATCCGTATGATGTGGTCGATTCTCGATTTTACTTGAATTGCGTATCCAATAAGGCTGAGAGTGAACTTGGGTATGATCCTTCGCATCCGATCGGGTTTTTTACCATCGACACGAAAATAGAAAAGTTGAATATAGATCAGTATGTTGTCAAATAAGTCAGTATTAATAACCGGAGGTACAGGTTCTCTTGGGAAAGCCCTAACGGAGCACATTTTCAAAAATCACCCGGAAGTAAAGCGCCTAGTGATTTATTCCCGGGATGAGCAGAAGCAGTTTCAGATGGCTCAAGAATATCCAACTGATCAATATCCACAAATTCGTTTTTTTATTGGGGACGTTCGTGATCGGGAACGATTGACTAGAGCGATGAAGGGTATTGATTATGTGATTCATGCTGCAGCTATGAAGCATGTACCGATTGCGGAATATAATCCTGATGAATGTGTTAAAACCAATATACATGGAGCCCAAAATGTCATTGATGCTTGTTTGGCTTGTACTGTAGAACGAGTGGTTGCGCTTTCAACTGATAAAGCAGCCGCACCGGTAAATCTCTATGGCGCTACCAAACTGGCATCCGATAAGCTCTTTGTGGCGGCAAACAATATCAAAGGATGGAATCCAATCAAATTCTCTGTAGTTCGCTATGGAAATGTGATGGGTTCCAATGGCTCGGTGATTCCCTTTTTTCTTAAAAAACGGAAGGAAGGGGTTTTACCGATTACCGATCCTGAAATGACACGATTTAATATTTCTTTACAAGGTGGGGTGGACATGGTGATGCATGCATTGGAGCATGCCTGGGGAGGGGAAATTTATGTACCAAAGATACCTTCCTATCGCATTACGGATGTAGCTCAAGCCATTGCGCCGGATTGCGAGATCAAAGTGGTAGGCATTCGTCCTGGAGAAAAAGTGCATGAAGAAATGATTACCAGCTCTGATTCTTTTTACACTTGGGATCTAGGTAAATATTATACGATACTACCCTCTAGTCACCAATGGAAATTGAACGATTATATCCAGTATTTTCATGCTAAAAAGGTGGCTTTGGGTTTCCGATATAATTCTGGAGAGAATACAGAATGGGAAACGGTGGATAGTTTACGAGACTTGATTAAAGAACACGTAGAACCTGCTTTTTCAATTTAAAGTATGAATACACCCATTCCCTACGGAAGACAGCACATTACCCAAGAGGACATAGATGCAGTAGCGGAGGTACTTCGGTCCGACTATCTGACCCAAGGCCCAAAAGTCAAGGAATTTGAAGATGCCTTTTCAGCCTATGTTGGCGCGAAGTATGCGGTAGCCGTATCCAATGGCACAGCGGCCTTACATTTGAATGCGTTGGCGCTGGGCGTAAAGCCAGGAGATAAGGTTATCACCACCCCCATAACTTTTGCTGCCAGCGCCAATTGCGTGCGGTATTGTGGAGGTCAAGTCGTGTTTGCAGATATAGACCCGGATACGTATTTATTGGATATTGATTCCGTACGAAAATTATTGGAAGCTTCGCCAAAAGGGACGTACGCAGGCATTATCCCGGTGGACTTTGCAGGTAGGGCAGTTGATTTAGAGGCTTTCAGAGCTTTAGCCGATGCATTCGATTGCTGGATTATAGAGGATTCCTGCCATTCACCGGGGGGCTATTTTATAGACAGTAAAGGTAAAAAGCAGCATTGTGGGAATGGTCAGTTTGCAGACCTAGCCATCTTCTCCTTTCATCCGGTTAAGCATATTGCGGCGGGCGAAGGAGGAATGATTACCACCAACAACGAGGAACTTTACAAAAAATTGCTGATGCTTCGTTCCCACGGCATTACCCGCGATGAAAGTTTGTTTGAAAACTCAATAGAATTTGCGAGTGGAAATTTGAATTCTGAACCCCAACCTTCTAACTCTTCCTATCCTGCTTGGTATATGGAAATGCGTGCGTTGGGTTATAATTATAGAATCACTGATTTTCAAGCTGCTTTAGGTTTAAGCCAATTAAAACGGGCAGATGAGGGACTTAAGAGGCGCCAAGAAATAGCGAGTCGTTATTACCAAACATTTAAAGATCTTCCTCAAGTTACAGACCGAAATTACGAAGTAGATAAGAATCCTCAACATTCAACAGAGTATCGGCCTCAGTCCGGTCATGCGTACCATCTGTATATTTTGGAAGTAAAAAATCGATTGGGGCTTTATAATCACTTACGAGAAAATCAAATATTTGCCCAAGTGCATTACATTCCAATTCATTTAATGCCTTACTATAGGCAATTTGGTTGGAAAGAAGGCGATATGCCCATTGCGGAGACTTATTATCAAAACTGTATCAGCTTGCCAATGTACCCCACGTTGGGTTTGGAGCAACAAGCGTTTGTAATTTATATGGTAAATTCCTACTATAGATGAAAAAAATTGCCATTGTACCAGCGCGAGGAGGGAGCAAGCGTATTCCTAAAAAGAATATAAAATCATTCGCAGGCAAACCAATGATTGCACACTCAATATTGGCTGCAATGAAGTCAGAATTGTTCGATGTAGTAATGGTTTCTACGGATGACGAAGAAATTGCTAAAGTGTCGAAGCAATATGGGGCACAGATCCCATTTCTGCGAAGCGCTGAAAACTCTGATGATTTTTCAGGAACCGGTGATGTGATGCATGAGGTCTTATCTGAATATGAGCGCAAAGGCGAAGGGTTTGATATTGCTTGTTGTATTTATGCAACTGCTCCTTTGATCACTGTAACACGATTGCAAGAAGCACTGAAACTACTTGAAACAAATGATTTTGATGCTACTTTGCCATTGGGTAGGTATGCCTCACCTATATGGCGTTCTTATCATTTGACAAACAGCAATGGAATTGATTGGAACTTTCCTGATTTTGAAGCAAAAAGATCTCAAGATTTGAAACAGACTTTTTTTGACGCAGGGCAGTTTTACTGGTTTTACCCGAATAATCTAGAATATTTAGAGAATAAAAATTCTTTTGGTAAGAAAAAGGGGGGAATAATCCTTGAAGATTATGAAGTTCAAGATATAGATGAACCAACGGATTGGGATATGGCAGAACTAAAATATAAATACTTAAAATCTAGAGTACATTGAATAAAGCGATAACTCACCCGGAATTACTGCATTGTGCCGAAGCTGTAGGAGTCAGAATGACACATGAGTATATAAGTAGAGGAGATTACTTCCCTTCCGAAGCTTGGGGGTGTGAAGGTCAAATTTATCCTTCATTGACAGGTATAGCCCTGTTACGGCTATACGAGGTTACAAGAAAAAATATCTATCTAGAGGGTGTAAATAGTTTGATTAATTCCAATGTTAGAAAACAAAAGGAAAGCGGAGGTTGGGCACTTTCTCTTGGCTCTACAGGGAATGGCATTAAGTTTGAAGCCACCCCAGAAATAATTAAATTAACAGATGAAGTAGAAGATTTGCCTCCTACAGTTACAGCACTTAGGTTGTTATCAGAATATCAACAGGTAACCGGAGATTCTCGGTATTATCATGTATTAGTTAAAGGGTTTGACTATTTGAAAGGATTTTGGAATGAAGCTAATGGAGCATTTGATGAAATGTTGACAGGTGAGGCTCTGGGACTTCGCGCTAGTCCTAGGGACTATCATATTTATGCTTTTCAATGTGTTGACTCCCTGAAAGCGATATTTCCGGAGGCAAAGAAATTCGTGAAGCCATTGTACCGCGCTATTAAGTCTAATTTTGAGTTAATGACAGGAGACACCTATCCACTGCTATATGCGATGCACGCCTCTTTGATTATGCAGTATGAGGGTAATAGCGAATATGTATCTTCCGATGTGATTAAAAAAATTGAAGGGGAACTTGTATTTGATTCTCGATTTCTTATTCCGAGTACTCCGGGTGCATTAGGTCATAGAGATGGGCTGCGCGGCATTTGTTTAGACGAAGGACATCTTAGAAATTCCATTGGTGCAGCATTGGCGTTGAGTTTTTATGATAAGTATATTGAGCCTGATAAGTTCACAACAACTTCAATGTATTTGGAGATAACTTCTTGGATTCAATCAATGTATGAGGAGGGTAAATATTTTGAATTTATCGACTTCGAATCAGGCGAAAAACGTGGGGTTGGTTCACCTGGACAGTTCTTGCCCATTTTTTGGATTTTAGGTTCTTTTTAGTCCACGTAAGATGTTAGTGATAAGAAAAGCGCGAGAAGAAGATTGCAATTATTACTTTGAATTAGTAAATGATCCATTGGTAAGACAAAATTCAATTCAAAACAGTCAAATACCATGGGAAGTGCATAAAAAATGGTTTGCACAAAAACTTACTGCAACTAGCTCACTATTGTTGGTAGCTGAAATTGATAATATGTTTTTAGGCCAAGTTAGATTTGACTTCGATACATCTACGGAGGGCTGGTTTATTGATTATTCAATAGTGAAGTCTTATCGAGGAAAAGGTTATGGTAGGGCATTACTTAGAGATGCAATCGAGTACTTATGTAAACAAGTTGAGAGGGATTGTTTTATAAATGCCGTGGTGAAAAATGAAAATTTACCCTCAAAGAGGGTATTTGAAAGCCTGGGCTTTCAAATTAATAGAGAGGAATCCGGAATCATTTTTTACACTAAGTGTTGTGATTAAATTGAAAGAATTAAAGCCATCGGCTTCTATGGAATTGACAAGAATGGCAAAATCCATGAAAGATCAGGGAAAGAAAGTTTATACCTTGAGCATAGGCGATACTCATTTTAATCTACCTGCTTCATTAGCAGCTGAAATAGTAAATCTACCGGAAGCTGCAAGTCATTATGGTTCCGCACAAGGAGTGGCAAAATTGCGAGAATCAATTGCCGAAATATATGAGGATTACGCGGCTGATTCAGTAATCATAGTTCCGGGCTTAAAACAGGGCTTTTTCTATGCACTCGAAGCAATTGAGGGGAAGCGAGTTGCTGTATTGGAACCGAGTTGGCTTGGATATCAGGCTACTTGCACACTTGCAGGATGCGAATACTTGCCTGTGAATACCTATAAATCAGATTGGACTGATACATTAAAATCCATGGATTTTGACATACTAATGTTATGTTCACCCAATAATCCTGATGGAAATATTATAACAGCGAACCAAGTCGAATCACTTTACTCTATTGCTACCGAAAAAGATGCTTGGGTCATACTTGATTTGATTTATGAAAGATACACGTATATTGATATAGATATCAAAGCGCTTTTGAGACCAATCTTGGGTTATCATAAAACCATTGTTGGTAATGGCTTCAGCAAGAGTCACGCCATGACGGGATATCGAATAGGCTACCTATTGGTCAAGAATGCCAACGTAATGAGCAACATACTGAAGATTCAACAGAACTTGGCTACTTGTGCATCCTCTTTTGCTCAACACCTGTTGAGTAAGAACCACAGCCCAATAGAGATTGAGAATTTTGTCTCCTATTACCGGGAAAATCGTGAAACCGTATTAAACATTTTTCCGGAATGGAAAGTATTTGCCCCGCAAGGAGGTTTCTATTTCTTCGTAGATTTGAGTGTGTATGGAATAACTGATGCTTCTGAATTCTGTATGGACTTACTGCAGAATCATGGGATTGCCATAGTCCCGGGAGCAGCATATGGATACGGATTTGATAATTATATTCGTATTTCATTCTCCCTAGATCGAAATGGATTAGAAGAAGCCCTAGAGAACCTTAAAAATGTTTTAACAACATATCATGCCTAGACCAATTGTTGAAGTAGGAGGGTTTCCCATTGGAGGAGATGAAGCCTACATAATCGCAGATGTGGGTTCGAATCACAAACAAGACTTGACACTTGCTAAAGAATCTATTGATGCAGCTGCAGAAGCGGGCGCCAATGCCGTAAAATTCCAGTCCATTAACCTTCATGCACTTTACACCAACCCTGATAAAGAAACTGCAAGTTTCGTAAAAAGGTTAGAGTTTCCTGAAGAATGGCATGGCATTCTATCTGAGTATTGCTCCAAAAAGGGTGTTGTATTCTTCTCATCTCCTACATATATGAAGGCTGTTGATTTACTCGAAGAAATTGACGTTCCTTTGTATAAATTAGCATCTGCTCAAATTGGTACCTTTCCTCAAATAGTGGAGCGTGTAGCTGAACTCAATAAGCCAACGATCTTCTCTACAGGTATCGCCAATTATGAAGAGATTACTAAGGCCGTGCGAATTTTTGAGCAGTCAGGAAACAACAATTACATAATTTTGCACTGTAATAGTATATATCCGGCACCGGCTTCTAGAGTGAATATGCCATTAATGGATACCTATAAGTCTATGTTTGAATGCCCGGTCGGATTTTCAGATCATACAAATGGTATTCATATTCCGGTCGCTGCCGTTGCTCGAGGTGCAAAGGTTATCGAAAAACACTTTACGCTCGATAAGACCTTCGATACGCCAGATAGTACCTCATTTGCAGCAGATCCAGCAGAGTTTGCAGCACTTGTATATCAAATTCGAGAAGTTGAACAAGCTCTAATGAAGAGATCACCTCGACTAGAGATTCAGAAAGAGGAAAAGAGCTTTAAGAACTCCATTCTCTACAGAGCTAAACTCAAGCGAGATATCAAATCCGGTGAAGAAGTTAAGTATGAAGATCTCGACTATTCTCGATTTACTGAAGGGATTGACTGCAGAGAGGTCTTTGAGAAGAGAGATTTTGGAATTGCAAAAATTGATCTAAAGGCAGGTACTATTTTGAAGCATGAATATCTTGCAAAGAACTGACCCGTGAGTAAATTATTGATCATAGGAGCTGGGTGGGAACAAGAATCGTTAATTCTTGAAGCAAAACGTCTAGGACATTTCGTAGTTGCAACCCATCCTCAACTCAATACGACAGGATTAAGTCATGCAGACGTATTCTTTGTGAAGGATAGTCTCGACATTGCATCACATATGCAAATAGCGAAAACCTATAATGTTGATGGTATTGTTACGGACAATTGTGACTTTTCCCTTTACACTGCAGCAGTTCTTTCGAAGGCGCTTGGTATCAAGTTTAATAGCATTCAATCGGCCCTTTATTCTAACAATAAGTTTGAACAGAGAGAAGCATGCAGTGCGAAAGGCATTATGCAGCCTGAATATAATCGAGTTCGCACATTCGAAGAATTAGAAACGGCATCTAATAACCTAGGTTACCCGCTAATTATAAAACCTGTCGATAGTAGAGGTACATTCGGTGTGACAATTGTGAATTCAGAAGAGAACTTGTCTTCTGCATTTTATGATGCACTTTGCAATTCAGCCTCCCACACTGTCATCTGCGAAAGATTCATAGAAGGCACCTTGGTTACGGTTGATGGATTTGTGTTCAAAAATGGTCATCATGCCTTGGCTGTTGCTTCGAGGTCTTTTCAGGAAGGTATTAAACCTGTAACGAAGGAAATCATTTATCCTGCTAGGTTTAATAATGACCTAAATGTTCGCTTAATGCAAAATCACGATAGGGTGGTAAGTGCGCTAGGATATTCGCAAGGCCATACTCATGGTGAGTACATCGTTACGAAAGACCAAGGGATTTATCTAGTTGAGTGTACTAACAGAGGAGGTGGCGTATATACGTCGTCAACCATTGTGCCTAGCTTAACCGGTATCAATCTAAATGAGATATTAATTAATCAATCTCTTGACAGGGACATGTTTGAAGTTGAGGGGAAAGGGCCAGAATTGATGCAGAATTCTGCGATTTTGACCTTTTTAGATTTTGAGGTTGGCAAAGTGATCAAAAGTATTAATACTGAGGAGGTAAGCGCTCTAGAATACGTCCTGAAGTATCGCACAATCTTCAGTGAAAATGATATGATTGAATCCATCGAGAATTGTGCCTCTCGTCATTCTATGCTTGCGATTCGTGGCGAGAATGTAGACGAAAGCTTGAATAATCTCGAGAATTTCAAATCAGCTCTCAACGTTCAATATTTTAAGCTATGATAAATATTATTGAAAATACGCTGCGTGATGGATCATATGTAATTGATTTTCAGTTCACGAAAGATCAAACTCAAAAGGTCGTGTCAGAGTTAGACCAAATGGGTTTCGAGTATATTGAAGTTGGTCACGGACTTGGACTAGGTGCATATAACAATCCAAAGTGTGGTTTCTCAGCTGAGAATGACGAAGTTTACATTCAAACAGCACGTGAAGCTGCTACAAACGCAAAAATTGTAAGTTTCTTCATTCCTGGAATCGGTTCAATAGAGGATATTAGAATTGCTAAGTCAAATGGATTAGATTTCATCCGATGTGGTATTAATATTAATGATTTTAGAAATTTGAAGCCATATGCAGAAGAAGCTAAGAAACAAAGTTTGACACTAGCAATTAATTTAATGAAGAGCTATGCAGTCAAGTCATACGAATTCAGTCAGATAGTTCAAGAAATTGATAGTTGGCAACTCGCTGATGTCATCTACCTTGTAGATTCTGCAGGATGCATGTTTCCAAATGAGGTTGCGGAATATATTGATCGCACCCGTCAAAATATTTCCACGCCACTTGGATTCCACGGCCACAATAACTTGTCAATGGGAATAGCCAACTCGATTCAGGCACTGCAATCAGGCGCTACATATATAGATACATGTGTTCGAGGGATGGGAAGATCTGCAGGTAATGCACAAACAGAGATCTTCATCTGGGCACTTAAGAAACTAGGTATTGATGTCGGCATTGACTTATACGATCTCTATCAGTTTGCGGATAATACATTAGTGCCGATGATGGATCGACCACAGGGATTAACTTCTGAGGAGATTCACATTGGGGTTTCAAAATTTCATACTTCTTACATGAGTATGGTTGAACAGTCAGCGGCAAAGTACAATGTTCCCAAGAAGCGGCTTATTAAAGCAGCCTCTGATGTTAATTGCTTGAATCCATCGCAAGAGCTATTTGCTGATGTGGCCCAAATGATTTCAAAATCTACTAATAAATGAAAGATTTAAAATCACTTCCGATTTATGATTTCAATATCCACTTGCCTATGGGTAATGATGGACTGGATAAACGTCATGAAGAGGATATGAAGATGGAGGTTGGTGATATAAAAGAAGCACTAGGTTTCTATGCGGATGATTTGACCATAGTGAAATCTGCAAATTACATGCTCTTTAATCAACATATCACTGAAAGTGAACACTTTAAGGCTGAATTTCAAGAGCTACGCGATAGTTCAATAGTGGACGACTCATCAATTTTTACATTGTTGTTAGACTTCAGACATCCGAATGTTCGCCAGCATATGAATGATGCTAACGGGCTGGGTATAAAAGGAATAAAGTTTCATTCCTACCTTCAGAAGATTAAAGAAGAGGATTTTGCTGTTATTGTGGAGTTGTGCCGATATGCAGAGAATCTGGGAATGTTCATTTTTATTGACGCTAGCTACGGGACTATAAACTTGTATAAGTATGACAATTTAAGCTTGGCAACAGAGGTGGCGGCAGAAATCAATAAGTCACCAATAATTCTTCTTCATAGTGGAGGAGCTCGAGTAATTGAAGCAATGCTAATCGCGGATATGCAAGAAAACATCTACTTAGAAACATCATTGACCCTGCCTTTCTATGATGGCTCAAATCTTTGGAAAGATCTTGCCTATACCTATCGAAAACTCAATTGTGACCGCATACTTTATGCAACAGATTTTCCGTATATCACACTTGATCGTTCATTAGAAGCCCACACAAAATTCTTTACAGAATTCAATTTCAGTTCTGAAGAAATAGATAAAATCATGTTTCAAAATGCAGGGCGTCTAATACAATCTCTCTGAAATAGATGTTCAGACTGAAGATTCTCACTGAAGCAGGCAAAGGCATAGGGTTTGGTCATCTTACCAGGTGTACTGCCCTTCGTAATGAACTTGTACGACAGGGGCATTTAGTGGATTTCATTGTTTATTTAAAAGATTTCAAAATTGAGAATCCCGATTTCACAAAATCAGACTGGTTGTCAATTTCACCTGAAGAGCTGGTGACAAGTTCAGAGGTTGTCATTATTGATTCCTACTTAGTTACAAAAGAATGGCTTAGAGATGCATCTGAATCTAATAGTTTGCTTGTTCAGCTTGACGATTACAATAGGATAGAATATCCAGTTGATTTAATTATAAACCCGAATGTCTTTGCAGATGAAATCAATTATTCGAATCAAACCGCCAAATACATAGGAGGTCCAGAATTTGTAATCATTAGAGCGCCTTTCCGTAATGTGATCGAAGAGATTAAGGAAACCAATAGTCCAAGGTTGTTTATTACTATGGGGGGGAGTGATTACAGGAACATGTTACCTAAATTAGCTAGGTGGGCACTAGACCATAAGACCTATGATATCAGACTTGTTGCTCCTGAAGGAACGAATATTAGTTTGCCTAGAATTGATGTGCTTCCGCTTTTGAGTGCAGAAGAAATGGCTGAAGAAATGAAAAGAGCAGATGTAGTAATTTCAGCGTGTGGACAAACATTACATGAACTTGCAGCGCTGAAGAAACCAACAATAGGTATTTGTTTAGATAAAGATCAGGTTCCCAACCACAAGTTTTATAATGGTGTAGGCTTTATCCGTGGAAACTTGTTCTGGAATCAAGACGATTTAAAGCAACAAGTAGAAAGTGAACTTACTAGACTTTTAAACACCGATGAAAGAAAAAAAGCAGCTTGCAGCTTTGAGGGAATAAACCCCAATGGTGTTGGTAATATTGCCGAGACTATTCTCAATAGCTTATGATTAAACTTCATGATAAAAGAGTTCTTGTCGTGGTAGCCCACCCTGATGACGAAGTCCTGGGTCTCGGAGGAACAATGCATCGTCTAATCAACAACTACGGCTGTAAAGTTAGAGCTGTAATCTTGGGTGAGGGTATCACATCCCGATCAGATAATCGGGATACCGAAAAATGGAAGCATGAACTAGAAATACACCGTAGTAATATCGAAGCAGCAAGAAAATCCATAGGCTACGAATCTGTTGGTATCTATGATTTTCCGGATAATCGATTTGATACAGTAGCCTTATTGGATATTATAAAAGTGATTGAAAAAGAGAAGCGAGAATTCGAACCCGAAGTAATCTTCACCCACCACGGAGGAGATGTAAATATTGATCACCAAAGGACTTTTGAAGCGATAATCACTGCATGTCGTCCAATGGAGCAGGAAAAGGTCAAAACGATCATAACCTTTGAAACCCTGTCTGGAACGGAATGGCGCTCGCCAAGTGACCCGCGACATTTTTTACCGAATCTTTTCATGGAGATAGAAGAGGAAGATTTAAAAGCAAAGATTAATGCTATGGAGGCTTATGAGTTTGAGAAGCGCTCCTATCCGCATCCACGTTCACCCGAGGCTTTAAAAATACGTGCCCAAATGTGGGGGATAGCCAACGGTATTCTGTATGCGGAGGCATTTCAGCTAGTTCGAACGATTCACGTATTTTAAATCTTTCGTCATTGGGCTTTACAGTTTACCAAATTATCTTGTAAATAAGCTTAATATGTGGATGCTTTTAAATAGTTATTAGGCTAAAAGTTTTATATAGCGCAGAATATTTGAAGAATTCCTTTAGTGTTGTTGTATGAAGGTGTTATTGCCTTTTTATTATTATGAGTTATTTCGTCTTAGTAAATTGAGAATATCAGGTTTCGCTTTATACACAACTGCTACTTAAGTAATGTATAAATTATTAAATATGTGTTTACGTAAGGAGATTTTGTCAACCTATTTTTTTGAAAACTTTTCATGAAGGGGATTGATAGAATACTTACGAAATATCCATCATTAAAAAGTGTCGCTTTTTTTCATTCGCATATTTTATGGCCCAGTCATTTTGAGACTGAATTAGAACTAATGGAAAAGTTCCAGGACAAAGGTATAGCTGGTGTTAATTTTGTCTGCAATGATGTACTCAAATCCTGTGACCTAAACGCTACAAGCGAGATTGATACTTGTTCTAAATGTATACAAATTAGGAGGAAAGGATTACGTCTTGCTCAAAGTTCTTTTAAATCTATTCCTGTTAAATTTAAAGTTCATGCGTTTTATTTTCCTAAGGGTATATCAGTAGATGAATTCAAGTCTACACACTACAAAAACTTTGATGTAGGATATGCAGTATTATCGACAATTGTATCTAGGTACAGGGATCCATATATTACAATCGGTAAGTACCGAAGTGAAATAGAGGTACTAGTTAAAAACGCTATTGGGCTGTACGAATTTTTTGTAGAACAACTAACACTTATTCAACCAGATTTGGTTGTTTTGTTTAATGGTCGTTATGCCTATACGCGCGCCCTTTTGCGGGCTTGTGAAGTAGTCGGGATAAAGTATTTCACTCATGAACGAGGAGCAAACCAAACCAAATACATGTTGTTTGAAAACACCCTTCCTCATGACCTGGCGTACTTTGAAAAATGTATGAAAACAAGTTGGGAGGGCGGGATACACCCTGTTAGTGAGAAAATTGAAATTGCGAAGAGGTTTTATGAAAATAGGAGAATGGGCAAATCTCAGAGCTGGTTTTCGTTTACTGAAAATCAAATCCCCGATTTACTACCGGTGGAGTGGAATGCCAATGATTACAATGTTGTTTTCTTTTTGTCATCGGAAGATGAATTTATCGCAATTGGAGATCAATGGGTATCACCTTTGTTTACTACCCAGTTAGACGGTTTGGAGTACATTTTTTCGAAGCAAGCGGATATAGAAAATTTTAAATACTACATTCGTATACATCCAAATTCCAGGAGCGCTGTTGAATTTGTAAAAAAGGTGTCCCAGCTAGAATCGGATCAAATACGAATAATTTTGCCTGAGTCCCCAATAAGCACCTACCAATTATTGTTTAATGCTAACAAAGTAGTCACATTTGGTTCTACAGTAGGGATAGAAGCAGCTTTTTGGGGTATCCCTTCGATTAATCTGGGAGTTTCCTTTTATAAGCAGTTGAATGTAACATACAATCCAGCCAGCAGGGAAAATGTTATTCCAATGCTTACTGACCGGAAACTACCGCCCAAGAACAAGTCGGGAACGTACAGGTATGCCTATCACCTGAGCACCTTCGGTTATCAATTTGAGATCTACTATCCTGAATCATTGATGTCAGGTAGGTATAGGGGTTATAATTTGCAAGCTATTCCAAGACTTTCACAAATAGCTTTTGCAAATCATATTAAACGGCCGGTTTTCATAAATAGATTGTTAACGAAGGCAGAAGTAAAACTTCGATATTATTTGCACCTAAGACGAACATTTGGAAGATGATCGATAAACCGTATTTTTCTGTAATGATACCTACCTATAATTGCGCAAAGTACCTGAGAAAGACGCTTCGTTCGGTACTGCAGCAGGATTTGGGGATTGATTTAATGCAGATTGAGGTGATCGATGACTGCTCGTCAGACAGTGTCGCCGAAGTGGTCCAGGAAATCGGAGGGGACAGGGTTGGTTTTTATAGGCAAAGGGAGAATGTTGGGCATGTTCGAAATTTTGAGACTGCATTGAATCGGGCGAGGGGGAAAGTGGTTCATTTGTTACATGGAGACGATTTCGTACTGCCTGGATTTTATACGTCTATGATGCAGGCCTACGAAAGCTTTCCCGATATTGGCGCCTGTTATTGCCGGCATTTTTTTGTAGACGAGTTAAATGACATCCTAGGTATTTCTCGAAAGGAAGCCAATCAAGATACCGTGCTTTATGAGTATCACAAGAGTCTATTGCAGGGACAGCGCATACAAACGCCATCCATTACCGTTAAGAGAGAGGTATTTGAGAAATTGGGTGGATTTAATGCCCAGTTGGCCTGGACAGAGGATTGGGAGATGTGGGTGCGGATATGTAAACACTATCCCATGGGTTATATCAAGAATCCATTGGCCGCTTATCGAATTCATCAAGTCTCAAGTACAGGTGCAAAAGCCCTTACGGGAGAAAATGTGCGGGATTTATTTCGTCTGAAGCAAGTTTTTTTAGACTCGATTGTGGAACCGGCAGAAAGGCCTGCTTTTGAGCGATCCTTCCGGCGTGTGATTTTCAAGGTAGCAGAAAGTAACTACCTGGAATGCAAGAAGCTTGGCAACCCGAACGCTATAAAGCATTTACGGACGATGGGCAGGTACTCGGAAACAAGGGTTAGAGGCCTGTTCTATTTTCTGAAATACCTGTTGCTTAGCTTTGGATATTAGTGTGGTAATTTGCTGTTACAACAGCGCTTCCCGTATAGGGGACACCTTGGAACATTTGGCCCGGCAGAAATTGGGCACATTTGCTTACGAGTTGGTACTGGTAGATAATAATTGCTCCGATGACACCGCTTCTGTAGCTGAGAAAAAATGGCAGGGATTAGGCAGCCCTTATCCGTTGATCCTTGTTCAGGAATCGAAACCCGGGCTCTCACACGCCCGAAAAACAGGAGTGGGAGCGGCTTCGGGAGCGTTTATTGTGTTTTGCGACGATGACAATTGGCTTTCTCCGGGGTATTTGCATGAAGTAGTTACCCTCTTTCAAACGTACCCGCAAGTCGGGGCACTTGGGGGATACGGATCGGCCTGTAGTGATGCTGCGTTTCCAGACTGGTTTTCCGCATTCCAACACGGATATGCGGTAGGGAAACCTGATTTGGATACTGGATTCCTGCCTTCGGGGAATTACCTCACAGGTGCGGGTATGGCGGTTCGCCGGGAACTATTCCTGCGGCTGTTTGATCGACAAGATTCCTTGCTGACCGACCGCGCCGGTAAGGAACTGTCTTCCGGGGGCGATACAGAGATTTGCCTGCGTGTCTTACTTTCTGGCTACTCGCTCTACTATTCGAGTGACTTGCACTTCAGGCATTTTATACCAAAAAGCAGGCTGCGTCCAGAGTACCGGGATCGGTTATTTCAGGGGTTCACATCGGGTGCCTCACAAATAAACGCCTACGAATTGCTCTGGCAGCTGAAGCGGGCAAGTCTCCCTTCGAAGGTAGCTGCACTATTGAAAGCAAGTTTACGATTGCCTTTTTCTCGGTTGGGTCTGGTTTCGCGCTGGGATGTGCGGCGGGACGCAGCAGTCCTTTTTGCCCTGACAGGCTGTTTTTCCCGATGGGCAGATCCCGCTGTGACTCAGATATGTAATGGCATGACGATTCAACTATGGTGAAAATTAAATTTGTTGATTTTTGGAGAGATTTCGATCCCGAGGACAATTATTTTATTCACTTTTTTCGAAGGCATTTCGAGGTGGAATTATCCGAAGATCCGGATCTGGTGGTATTTTCTGTCTACGGGTACGAGCACTTGACTTATCAGGATCGCATTACCCTCTGCTATACCGGAGAAAACGTATTGCCTGATTTTAACCGCGCCGATTATGCACTCGGGTTTCATTACCTGGAATATCCCGGCCGATACATGCGGTTTCCTTTGTATGTCATGTACCCGGGATTCGAAAGACTGGCTTTTACAGGGCCTATCCCGGATGCCGGTAGATTACTGGATCGTAACTTCTGCAATTTTGTTTATTCCAATGCCAGCAACGCCGATCCCACGCGAACGGAATTTTTCAGAAGACTATCTGCGTATAAAAGAATAGATGCCGGGGGAATGCACCTAAATAATTTGGGATACCGGGTTTCTGATAAACAGGAATTTATTAAAAATTATAAGTTCACGATTGCCTTTGAAAATAGCTCCAGTGCGGGCTACACCACAGAAAAGCTCATGGAGCCGATGGTAGTAAATAGTTTGCCCATCTATTACGGGAATCCGCTCGTCGATCAGGATTTCAATGCGGAGTCCTTTATTTGGATGAAGGATGGTCAGGAGGTGGACCGGGTTATTGAGGAAATCATATCCCTGGATCGAAGTGAGGATCACTACTTGGACAAAATGAGCAAAAATTGGTTTACTCCCGAACAGGCCGCGGTAAATTGGGAGGAGCGTCTGCTCGCCTTCGTTCGTCCCATTTTTATCAATTTGGTCAAACAAAATCCTTCCCATGGTTTTCTTTTGCATCAAAACGAGACATTGACGTGCATGCGGGGTCTGTATGAAAAGCGTATGGGGTTGAATAGAAAGAAGCGATTGATAAAAAAAATAATTTCGTTTGGAAAATATTGAGGTAACCGTTGGTGTGGTCACCTACAATTCGGCTGATTTTGTAGAAGAGACATTGGAGAGCGTTGTAAACCAGCACCATCCATTGATTCATTTGGTAGTCTCAGACGATGGATCCACGGATGGGACCCTGGGAGTTATCGATCGATGGATCTGCCTGGATCGTGTGAGGTCGCGTTTTCTTTCCATTAACGTCCTGACGGTTCCCGGGAATACGGGAGTGTCCGCCAACTGCAACAGGGTCATTACCGCGTCCAAAACGGATTGGATCAAGTTTATTGCGGGAGATGATGTGCTACTTCCCAATTGCCTGGTCGATAACCTGGCATATGTTCGCGATAATTCGACTGCTCGCGTGGTATTTAGTCAGGTCAAGGTGTATCGGGATACCTTTGGGCCGACCGACTTTGTCCGAACGACTCCTGAAAACTTTCCGAACAACCTGTTTCATCCAGGCTACACGGCCCGGACTCAATTCGAAATTTTGCTGGAATCGGATCGAATTCATTTTACTCCTTCGTATTTTTTCAATAAAGGGATTCACCAGGAGGTTGGGGGGTACGACTCCGAAAATAAATTGGTAGAAGATTATCCCATGTGGTTAAAACTGACCCAAGCTGGAATTCGCCTGTATTACTTTCACCTGCCGACCGTCGGCTACCGGGTCCACCGGCAGGCAACCAACAATACCGGGGAGGTACTTTTCAAGCCTTCGGTGATTAATTCCTTTCCGGTACGAGCGAAATATGCCCATCCGCATTTGCCCTGGACACAAGTAAAGCAGGAGGGCTGGGCCTATCGCGTGAGTAAACATTTTATTGCACAAAACTGGATGGATCCCAATCGGCGGAATCGTTTTTTATACAGATTTGGCACCGTATTTATCAATCCATTTTTTTGGATGAATGTGTTTCGTAAACGGTTATTCCATGGGAGGTAAAGAGCTGAGCCTAAGCATTATTATCCCCATGTACAACGTAGCCCCCTATGTGGAGCGGTGTTTGCGAAGCCTCGCGAACCAGGATATTCCGAATGAGGAGTACGAAATCATTTGTGTAAACGACGGCTCACCGGATCGGTGTAGGGAAATTGTGGAGGAGTTGCAACGGGAAATCTCCAACATTGTGCTGCTCGATCAGGAAAATCAGGGGGTATCCGTGGCGCGAAACAAGGCGATGGCCCGGGCAAGGGGACGCTACTTGCTGCCCATCGATCCGGACGATTACCTGGTGCCCAACTGTTTGAAGCAGGCGTTGGAGCAGGCAGACCGGAATTCTCTGGACGTACTATATTGTGCGTTTGAGATTTTTGATAACCACGATCGACCCATTTGGCGGACCGATTATGCGCACCTGAATCGGCGCATAGATAATGGGTGCCGGGGCTATTTTGCGGTGAGAGGTCCCAAAGTCAAAGATCCGGATCGGTCCTGGGCAATCTTATACAAAGCAGAACTATTGAGGAAGTTTCAAATCGATTATCCGAGGAAGGTTCCTTATTTAGAAGATGGCCTGTTTCTCGGCAAAGTGTTTTCCGTAGCGAGTCGGGTAGGGTATTCCGATGCCGATTTTTATCAGCGAACCACCCGGCCTGGAAGCGCCACAAATTCGAAATTGTTTTACACGGAGCAGGCGGCAACTGGTTTTTTAAACGCATTGCAGGACTTAGCGTCCCATAGATCTAACTTTATTCGTGAGGTATCGGCAAAGCGGTTGTTAAATCATATTAAAGCAAAGTTTCTATTTCTGTTATTAATACCATTGATACATGCTGGAAAGAAGAAACAGTATTTACAAGTGATCGATCTAATCAGGTTAAAACAAGATCATGAGCTATCAATAGATGGAGTGAGTGGTTATTATAGATTTATAGGATCATTGTATAAAATGAGTCCAATCCTATTTTGGTATCTGTATAAGCCGGTTTCTAAGTTGGGAAAAATGATTTATTAGGTATCTCGAATTTATCTCTAAACCGATTCGTTTTGTTTTGGAAAATTGGTTAATCAGTAAAATTAAATTAAGCTGTTACTAGCATAAAATCACCTGTCAAGCTAGCAAAATTAGCAATAGGTAAGGGCTCCTAGAGCTTGTGTGTCAACTATATATTATTCGCAATTGCATCGCATTTGTTTAGTCATTGGTAAACTATGTACGAGATACAAACAAGAGAATTTAAAATACAATCAGATAAATCACATTCTATTTTTGACGATTTTAAACGGCATGGTTTTTTCATCAATCATAGTTGCCTGAGTGGAAGATGTGGCAATTGTAAAGCGAAAGTAATTAAGGGCGAAAGTCAGCTTGTCGTTCCGGAAATTGGGTTGACTGAAATCGAAAGGGAGCATAAATTTATCTTGACCTGCGTTCGAAGGGCTACTTCCGATATGATACTTGATTTGGATGTACTAAAAGATGTAACCTTAGAGCAAGTTAGAACTGTTCCGACGAAAATCTCTACCTCGACCAAGCTATCCGAGCATGTCATCAAATTAGTAATAAGACTTCCCCCTGGAGTAGATTTTAAATTTCTTCCCGGCCAATACGTAAATTTTATTCGTGGCAGTATCAAAAGAAGTTATTCAATTGGTGGTGTCGAGGGAGACAATAAGCTGGTTTTTTATATAAAAAGATATCTTAAGGGAGTTATGTCGAAGTATTTATTTGAAGAGGCCAAGGAAAATGATTTGCTCCGGATTGAAGGTCCCTTGGGTAGTTTCTTTCTGAGAAGGGATAGTCTACGTACAATTTTATTCCTTGCCGTTGGGACTGGGATTGCTCCTATTCTTGCTATTTTAAAAAGCCCTCTTAACAGAGAATTGTTACGTGATAGAACTGTTTTTCTTTTTCAGGGAGGAAGGGTAGAATCCGACTTGATAGGGTTGAATTATTTTCGAAGTAGTACCATTCATTACTACCCTACTTTATCGAGGGTTCGGCGGGATGGTTTTTACTTTGGTCACATTCAAAAAACCCTTTTAGATCAGGACATCGACTTAAGTCAATCCACGGTATATGCCTGTGGGTCGACGGAAATGATTGAGGATTCAAAGTCGATTCTTTTTAAGAGGGGGTTAAAACCGAATCAGTTTCACGCTGATGCCTTTGTGGAATCAAACTAATTAACCAATGAAAGCTGTGATTTTGGCCGGTGGCCTGGGAACTCGCCTGAGTGAGGAAACGCATTTGAAACCGAAACCTATGGTAGAAATCGGGGGTAAGCCTATTCTATGGCATATAATGAAGATATATTCTTCGCATGGGGTAAATGAATTCATTGTTTGCTGTGGCTACAAGGGATACGTCATCAAGGAGTATTTTGCCAATTATTTTTTACATCAAAGTGACGTCACTTTTGACATGGAGAAAAACACCATGGTGGTGCATCGAAAACGAGCTGAGCCATGGATTGTCACGTTGGTGGACACAGGAGATGAGACCATGACTGGCGGAAGACTAAAGCGGGTGGCTGGCTATTTTCAAAATGAAGAAGCATTTTGTCTAACCTATGGAGATGGGGTAAGCAATGTTGACATTACGAAAAGTATAGCGTTTCATCGAAGCCATGGAAAAATGGCAACGCTAACAGCTACCTTTCCACCGGGCAGGTTTGGCGCTATTGATATTGTAGAGGGTCGGGTTTGTAGTTTTAAAGAGAAGCCTCTGGGTGACGGTGCGCGAATAAATGGAGGTTTTTTTGTTCTTTCACCGCGGGTGATTGATCGAATATCGGGAGACTTGTCAATTTGGGAACAGGAGCCGTTGATTGGGCTGGCCAAGGATGGAGAGTTGATGGCATTCACACATGAGGGATTTTGGTTACCCATGGACACGCTTAGAGATAAAGAAAAGTTGGAGGAATTGTGGCAGTCAGGGAATGCGCCGTGGAAAATATGGGAGTCATGAGGCGGGTTAATACAGACTTCTGGAAGAACAAGAAAGTGTTTATAACCGGTCATACGGGATTTAAAGGAAGTTGGATGGCACTGTGGCTTCAAGAGATGGGGGCGCATGTAAAAGGGTATTCCCTTGCACCACCTACTGTACCCTCCCTTTTTACAGCCGCAGGAGTTGGCGAAAATATGATTTCGGAAACTGGAGATATCAGGAATCTAGAGCAGCTTACGAAGAGTATGAGGCAATTTGAACCTGAAATAGTAATACATCTGGCGGCGCAGCCACTGGTCAGACTGTCTTACGAATCGCCGATTGACACCTATGATGTGAATGTATTGGGTACAGCTAAGGTACTGGAAGCCGCTCGAACTTGCCTGTATCTCAAGGCACTGGTAATAGTGACTACAGACAAGTGCTACGAGAATAATGAATGGGCTTGGGGCTACCGCGAAAATGAAAAGATGGGCGGGTTCGACCCGTATAGTAGCAGTAAGGGATGTGCGGAACTGATCGCATCTGCCTACAGGAGATCTTATTTTAGTGAACCTGGCGGGGCTTCAGTTGCAACGGCCAGAGCAGGAAATGTAATTGGCGGGGGTGATTGGGCAAAGGATCGGTTGATGCCGGATATATTATCTGCTTTTGAGAAGAATAGACCTGTTGTTATCCGGAACCCGATGGCTACGCGACCTTGGCAACATGTCTTAGAACCGCTATCGGGCTATTTGATTCTCGCCGAAGATTTGTATGTAAGGGGCTCCGAAGTCGCTGAGGCTTGGAATTTTGGGCCAGACGATGATGATTGCAAGCCGGTTTCATGGGTATTGGATCAGATGATTCGCTTTTGGGGAGATGGGGCTTCTTGGTGTTACGATGACGAGCCCAATCCACATGAAGCAGTTTTATTAAAGCTGGACTGTTCAAAGGCGAAGCATTACTTACAATGGGAACCAAGGTGGCATGTCGACGAAGCGTTAAGAAGAACTGTCTCTTGGTACAAGGTTTTTATGAGAAAAGGAAATGTCAGGAAATGTACATTCGATGAAATTCATGAGTATAACGCGTAAAAGTAAAGAATGACTAGCTTAGAGAATATAAGAAATCAAATTCAGGAACTGGTGGAAATATACGCTGGTATCAAATACAAGGATAGTACGCCCATTCCAGGAGTTTCCGTAATTCCCCCGTCAGGCAAAGTATTGGATAGCAGGGAGATTGCTAATATGGTAGATGCTTCGCTAGATGGCTGGCTTACAGCAGGAAGGTTTAACGCCGCATTTGAGCAAAAACTAGCAAATTTTTTAGAGGTCCCCTTTGTTTTATCAGTAAATTCTGGTTCCTCTGCCAATTTGGTGGCATTTTCTACCTTGACCTCTTCACGGCTTGGGGAGAGAGCGATTAAAAAGGGAGACGAGGTGATAACGGTCGCCGCGGGGTTCCCTACTACAGTAAATCCCTGCGTTCAATTCGGAGCTATACCGGTTTTTGTTGACGTTGATAGCCACACACATAACATTAATGCAGATTTAATAGAACGCGCCATCAGCCCCAAGACCAAGGCTGTCATGTTGGCTCACACATTGGGGAATCCTTTTAATCTCGATAAAGTAACCTGGATATGTAAAAAATATAATTTATGGCTGATTGAGGATACATGTGATGCTCTGGGAGCAACGTACAATGGTCAAAAAGTAGGGACGTTCGGTGATGTAGGCACCTTGAGTTTTTACCCGGCGCATCATATAACCATGGGTGAAGGCGGAGCGGTTTTTATGAGAGATCCGCAATTAAAAACGATTGCAGAATCGTTCAGAGATTGGGGGCGGGATTGTTACTGTGCACCAGGAAAGGATAATACCTGCGGCTGTCGATTTACTCAGCAGCATGGTAACTTGCCATTCGGATACGATCACAAATATGTTTACAGCCATGCGGGATATAATCTAAAAATCACGGATATGCAGGCAGCCTGTGGTCTCGCTCAGCTCGACAAACTAGAAGGATTTATTGAAAAAAGAAGACGTAACTTTGAATACCTAAAAAATAGGCTTTTATCATTGAGTGAATTCATAGAGGTTGCAGTCCCGACGGATAACAGTATTCCCAGTTGGTTTGGCTTTCCGATTACATTGAAAGAAAGTGCCGGTGTGCAGCGGGTAGATTTACTACGCTATTTGGATCAAAATAAAATTGGCAGTAGGCTACTTTTCGCGGGTAATTTATTGAGTCAGCCTTATTTCAAAGATATCACACACAGGGTGGTTGGTTCGCTGGAAAACACTGAAAGGACCATGAAAAATACATTTTGGCTTGGAATATACCCTGCCTTACATGAGGAGCATTTTGAGTACATGGCTCTAAAGTTAGAAGAGTTTTTTGGTCTGAATTTCTGATGACTATATTTTTAACAGGAGGAACTGGATTTATCGGCAGGAATTGGATCAGGCAATTTTTGAAAACCTTTTCTGATCACTCGTTAATCGTGTTTGTGAGAAATCAAAAATATTTTGGGTCTGATTTCGCATCGGATAAGCGGGTACGGTTTTCTTATGCTGAATCGCTAGATAAGGTTGACCCATCGGATTTGAAAGAAGTAGATGTTGTTTTGCATTTGGCAGCGCATGCTATACAGTATCCGTATGATACATTAGAAAGCTGTATGGAAAATAATGCTTATCGGCCGTTGGCTTTTTTTAAGAAAGCCTGCGACGCAGGCGTGAAGAAGTTTGTTGTGACCGGAAGTTATTTTGAATACGGGCATACGGCAAAATTCACAACTAAGGTTAGAGTAGATGCTCCCCTTTTACCTTCAAACAATTACTCAATCTCTAAAGCTGCTTCGTTCAGTGCTTTCCTGGATTTTGCACTGAAAAATAAGGTTATACTACATTACCACAGGTTATTTCAAGTGTACGGTGAGGGTGAGTCTGCACATCGATTTTATCCGTCGCTCGTGGCAGCTGCAAGGGCAGGTAGAGACTTCAGGATGACTGACGGAAACCAAGTCAGGGATTTTGTCAGCGTGGAGTCAGTTACACACCATCTTTTACACTCAACATTAGAAAAAATGTTGGATGACAAGTACTGCGCATACATATCAAATCTAGGCAGTGGGTACGGAAAAAGGCTTTCCGATTTTGCCTTGGAAAAGTGGCAGTCCCTGAACGCGAAAGGGAAATTGCTTATCGGTGCGTTGGAAAGCCGGCCAGATGAGATGGATGGAATTTTTGCTGACTTGGATTTTAAAATGATTTTATAAAAATATGAATTTTTCAGTTTGTATACCCACCTATAATAGAGCTTCTTATCTAAAATTGGCAATTGATACGGTTATTACTCAATTAGGTGATAATGACGAATTGGTAATACAAGATAACTGCTCTCAGGATAACACTGAAAGCGTTGTACGTAGCTATTTACGAGATAGTCGGATAAAGTACTTTAGGAATTCAGAGAACCTCGGTCTTATTGGTAACTTTCGCGAATTGGTGAATAATGCTTCAAAAGAGTATGTTTACCTATTGACTGATGATGACTATCTATTGCCTAATGCAATGTTTTTATGCCGGGAGTTTGCGATAAATTCGAAAGCAAAGGCATTTAAGTCTTCGTATTTTATTTATAATGAAAAATCAAATACTGGCAAACTAAATAAGTATTTTAATTTATCTCTTTATCCTGATGACTTGAATCATGAGCAGATAGCGAGGATTTACCAAACCGCACATACATTCACAGGGTTATGTTTTAGCAGAAGTTTGTTTGATTACGATTTTTTTGTGAAATACGGCAATGTATGGTATCCGAGCATGTTACTTACAGGACTTGCAAAAAGTGAACTAGGTTATTTGGATAAGCCGACAAACGTTCATGTTTGGGAAAACGATACCTTTTGGGGAATAGATCCGAATCGAAGAGATATTCTGAATGATTCACAAATAGATGTACTTCTTTTTTTATGGGAAAATAACTATATCGATCGGGAATTGTTTCCTGTAATGGTCAAACACCATTGTTTAACTAACCACAATGCGGACAATGCCAGATTGCATGCCTACGTAAGTTTAAAGTTGCGTCTGAAAATAAGAATACAAATCTGGAAAAGGGAATTTTTAGATTATATGGTAGGGGTCGCTTCAAAAATCCTCAAATAAAAGGTAATCTAATAGAACCAAGAATTTTTTGTGTGCTGTTTGGGTAATAAATTCTGTACCTCGGTAATGGATCAAGCTGATGTTTGCGTGATTTTTGGTAGGGGGCATTGGTCACGGATGCTTAGCTATATACGGGGGGGTGATACCGTCTGAATCATTTACGAATGAGCGAATCTAAAAAAATGAGTAAACATATACTAATTGTTACCCACGGCTTCTACCCAGAGCAAAGTCCTCGTTCTTTTCGTGCCACCGAACTCGCCAAAGAATTTTGCCGGCAAGGACATCGGGTTACGGTTATAGCTCCCTATCGGGAAGCCACGGCTACCTTGGCTACGGCCTGTGGATTCGAGTACAAATCGTTGGGTAGGTTAACTTGGAGCATTTTTAATTTCAGGAGTTTGGGATTCGTTGGGAGATTGTATAACAAGGGCGTAAACCGCCTATTACCCCTCCTGTTGGAATACCCAATGATGGAGCTTTTTTTTAAAGTAAGAAAAGCGTTAAAAAAGGAGAGGACACCATACGATTTATTGATTTCCATTGCGGTACCTTATGCCATACACTGGGGAGTGGCGTCGAATTGGCGAAAGGATAATTCCAGAAAAATGGCGAGGGTATGGGTAGCCGATTGTGGCGATCCCTATTGCCTGCAGGAGAACGATACGTTTCGGCCACCTGTCTATTTTAGGTGGGTGGAAAAATGGTTTATGCGCAAGGCCGATTTTATTTCAATTCCAACGGAACAGTCGATAGCTGGATATTTTCCGGAATTTCATCCCAAAATGCGGGTAATTCCGCAGGGGTTTCGTTTTGAGAAGGGGAAGCAATTGCTGGTAAAAGATGACGGGGTCGTTCGGTTTGGGTACGGCGGTTCCTTTATTTCCGGAAGAAGAGATCCAAATCGCCTGTTGGAATTTCTTTGTTCCTTGGATGAATCCTATCGGTTTGAATTTCATGTATATACCTCACAACAGTCCTTTGTCTTGCCCTATGCAAGGCGAGATTCACGTATCTGCTGGCACGACCCTATACCGAGGGTGGATTTACTTGGGGTCTTTTCTTCCTTTGATTTCCTTGTGAACTTCAGCAATCAAGGTCGTGCTCAGACGCCCAGTAAGTTGATTGACTATGCGATCCTGGATAAGCCGGTTTTGAATATCGACACGCCGGTACTTGATACAAATCGCGTTTTTTCCTTCTTAAAGGGAGACTATCGAGAAAGGCTGGTTTTGGAAAACACCGAAGAATACCGAATAGAGAAGGTTAGCGGGCGCTTCCTGGATTTACTAAACGAAATAAGTGCGGGCGATAAAGAAGGTTAATTTATCCGCCTATGTGTGGGTTTGGCTGGTAAATCCGCTTCTTGCCGCTTTGCCGCTAATGAGGGATTTTGGGCGACAACGGAACATGCTTCCTTTTTTGTTGTTGTCTTTTTTCTTCGGTCTGTCTTTCGTATTGGTACCGGGATCCGGTATTGATGCCACCCGTTATGCGGCCGAACTTGCTTTTCACCACGAAGCGGGTACAAGCTTTTCCAAATACATTGGTGGCGTGTATTCCGAGGGAAGTAAAGTTGATTTGTACCAGCCGTTGGTTACCTGGACTGTGAGTCGTTTTACGGGCAACTACCAATGGTTGTTTGGGATGTTTTCGCTGGTTTTTGGGTATTTTTGGTTTAAAGTGCTCCTACTGATTCGCCAGCAAATCCGAATTCCCTTTCGTGGCCTTGTTTTGGCAGCCTTTCTGCTAGTGGCTCTGATTAATCCAATTTGGAGTATCAATGGCGTGCGTATGTGGACGGCCGTACAGATGTTCTTTTATGGCTTGCTGGTATTTCACGTGCAGGGGCAGAAAAAGGCTTGGATTTGGTTGGTGCTGCCGGTATTCGTACATTTTTCCCTGGCATTTCCATTGGCGCTTTACCTTGTATTGCGATTCGTTCCCGTACGTTCGGTCCAGCCATTTTTCTACGGATACCTTGCTACTTTTTTTGTTGGGGAGCTTGACCTGGATCTGGTCCGGAGTTATTTCGAACTTTTGCCTGGTTTTTTGCAGTCTAGAAAAGCTTATTTGAACGAAGCCTACGTGGAGCAAATCGCAAAAGCCGATAAAAATTTGGGAACGCATGTGCTGGTTGCGAAGTTTCTGCAGCGGTACAGTATGGTCGCGACGGTCCTTTTTATTTATTATTTCTATTATGTTCGATCGAGGCTACGACTAGGCAAGCCGCATACTGTTTTTGTGCTCGCCTTACTATATAGCTCTTTTTCCAACCTTCTCTTGCAAATTCCCTCGGGGGGGAGATATATCGTACTTTCTAACCTATTGCTCTTGGTATCGTTGATTTATTTTCTTTCCGAAAGTAACTTTCGGATTCCTGCCGTATGGAAATATTTATTATTGGTCTCTTTTTCGCTGGTGGGGATATTCAAAATTCGAGAGGGATTTGATTTTATTGGCATATTCTTTATCATAGGCAATCCGGTGATCAATCTTCTGGTGCAGGATACCACACCCTTGATTGTTTTTATTAAATCGCTCTTATGATACCAACGAAGAATTGGCTCAAGGGCTATTTTGGTGGCCTGAAGGCAAATAGAATAGGCCTTCGAACAAACCGAAAGGTGGTGGTGTTTGAATCGGACGACTGGGGCGCCATACGAACGCCTTCAAGACAGGCACTGCGGGCGTTTGAAAAACGTGGGTTTGATCTAGAGGCCAGCCTGTATAAAGTGGACGCACTTGCCTCCCGTACGGACCTCGAAGATCTATTCGATTTATTGCTTCGTCATAGAAATTCCAGCGGTAGATCTCCTGTTATTACAGCGAATGCCATCATGGCAAATCCCGATTTTGGAAAAATTGCTGCTTCGGATTTTCGTGAGTACCACTTTGAGCGATTTACCGACACGTTTTTGCGTTATCCCGAGCACACAACTAATTTGGCCCTGTGGAAAAAGGGTCTGGAGATGGGGATTTTCGTGCCAGAGTACCACGGTCGGGAGCATGTAAATGTCAAACGCTGGTTACAGGCCCTATCAAAAGGGGACGAAAAGACCCATTTTTCGTTTCTATTGGGAAGCACCTATTCCGGGAATGGAGATTATGCGTACATGGAGTCATTCGATTGGGATTCACCCCAGGAGGTCGGTTCCCATAAGGCGATAATTCGGGAAGGTGCCAGGTTGTTTGCTGAGACGTTCGGTAGGGATCCAAGGGCCTTTATTGCTCCATGTTACAACTGGGATCCCGCGCTTGAACCCACATTGTCAGAAATCGGCGTTTCCTGGATTCAAGGCTTATCCACGCAGCTCGCTCCGACCGGAGTGTTTGATGCCTATCATCCGATCCGGCACTATTTTGGAGCATCAAATGGACTTGGTTTCCGGTACAATGTTCGCAATGTGTTCTTTGAACCGGTCAACGATCCGGGTAGAGACTGGACCGATACCGCCATGGCCCGAATTCAAGCAGCATTCCTGATGAATAAGCCTGCCGTCATCTGCACACATCGATTGAATTATATCGGATTCATCGATTCAAAAAACAGATCCAATGGACTGCACCACCTCAATCGTTTGTTAACCGCTATCTTAAAGAAATGGCCCGACGTAGCTTTTGTTAGTACGGCTGACCTGGCCAACTTTATCGTCTAGCATATGTCAAAAATTAAAATTGGGTTTACGGGAGATTTCTGCCCTTGGCAACGGGTGCAGGACGGTTTCATAAGCGGCGACTGGACCGAGAGGTTTCAGGAGGTGCTTCCCTTCTTTCGCGAGAACGATTGCAATATCATCGATCTGGAATGCCCGTTAACAAATGCAACACATAGGATCAGCAAAACAGGTCCGCATATCAAATCAATTCCGGAGACGGCAGAGATACTGAAATACCTTACCTGTGACCTCGTGGTGACCGCAAATAATCATTTCAAGGATTACGGTTGGCAGGGGATGAAGGACAGTTACGATGCATTGATGTTCCATAATATAGGTTGGTGTGGAAGTGGGGCGAACCGTGGCGAGGCGTCGGAAACGGCGGTGTTGCACTTCAATGAAGTAGCTGTTGCGGTTATCAATATGGCAGAAAATGAATGGACAACTACACACGGTGCCGAGCCCGGTTGCCATTCGATTGATTATCCCACTGCCTTGCAAAAAATTCAGGAAGCACGGGCAGCGGACATAGATTTCGTAGCAGTAGTGTTGCACGGGGGCCACGAACATTATCCCCTGCCCAGCCCCCGGATGAAGGCCCAATTTCGCTTTATGATTGACGCGGGAGCAGACGCTGTGGTGGGTCACCACACCCACATTGTTTCCGGGTATGAAGTATATAAAAACAAGCCGATTTTTTACAGCTTGGGAAATTTTTGTTTCGATTGGCCCGGCCAGAGAAACGGTTCCTGGAACCGTGGGATGCTTTTGCGTTTGGTTTTTGAAAAAGGAAAGCACCCGGAGTTTGAATTTAGCTACATCCATCAAAACGATGATTTTGTGGGGGTCCGCTTTGTAGATAACCAACTCCGGCAGGAGCTCGATAAGGAACAGCTGCGCTTAAATGCCATTATTGCGGACGATCGGACACTGCATCGGGAGTTTGAGCGGTACGCGGAGAGCCTGAGCGGCGTCATGCTCAGTCGCATTCAACCTTATCGGCATCGGTTTTTAGTAGCCCTGCACAAGCGGGGTCTCCTTCCGGATCTGATGGGGTCTTCGAAAAGGAAAATGCTTCAAATACTTACGCAGTGCGAATCCCATCGGGAGGTGTTGCTTTCCACATTAAAAAAAATTAATTGACACATGTGCGGACTTAGTGGATATGTATTGCGTAGCGGGAAGGAAGATAGCTCAGCGCATATTTTGACAATGTTAGCGATGCAGCGGCATCGGGGTCCAGACGACTCCGGGGTTTTAGGGCTGAACATGCAATCGGGCAGCGCAGAAGAAGTGGATGGTCAGGTTCCGTCGGCCTTCCAAACGTCTCCAAACTTAATTTTTGGATTCAACCGCTTGAGCATTATCGATTTAACGGCGGCAGGACACCAGCCCATGGTCGATAAAAAGGCAAAAGTTGCGCTAATGATGAACGGGGAGGTTTACAATGCGTTTGATTTTAAGCCTTCGCTGATCGGGAAGGGGTACCGTTTCAACGGGAATAGCGATACAGAGGTCGTATTGAACCTCTACCTGGAATACGGGCTGAAAGGCATGCTTGATCGAATTAATGGAATGTTTGCGATCGCTATTTTCGACGGGAGAAAGCAACGACTGTATTTGATACGTGATCGTTTGGGGATCAAGCCCTTGTACGTATTAACTGAGGAAAACCGTATAGCCTTTGCCTCTGAGATGAAAAGCTTCAAAGGGCTGCCCGGGGTTAAATTTGAGCTGGATGAATCGAAGCTTTCCGAATTCCTGCTTTTCAGAAATACCATTAACCAGACGCTTTTTAAAAACATCGTAAATATTACGCCAGGAACGTATTGGGAAATTCGTTCCACCGGTGAAACCAGGGAGTTTTGCTACTACGATATCCGCATAGAAGGCAAACATTCGCATTCGGTGGGCCAAAAGGAGCTCGAAGCAGCGCTGCGGAATTCGGTACGCAGGCAAATGATCAGCGATGTAAAGCTGGGCTGCCAACTCTCGGGAGGTGTGGATTCTTCGCTGGTAACCGCTTTTGCCGCGGATACCTTGGCAGAGAGGGATTTAGAAACGGTATCCATTGTCTTTGAAGACGAGCGTTTCACCGAAAAGAAATACATCGATGCAGTGGCGGAAAAGTATCGCTTAAAGTCGCACCAATTCACTTTGGATGCACAGGCCTATTTCGATTTATTGGAAGAAGCGGTGTGGCATTTCGAGCAACCCCTCAACCATCCCAATACCATCGGCATTAAGTTACTCAGCAGAGAAGCCAAAAAACACGTGACCGTGTTGCTAAGTGGAGAAGGAGCAGACGAGGCCCTGGCGGGTTACGGACGTTTTTTACCGGGCGCACAAAAACTTTTTTCAAGTATAAACTTAAAGAAGGGAATGAAGAACCGCGCCAAAGGGATGACTTTTCTCAAAGGTATCATTGAGCCCGACAAACGCTATGTGCTACAAACCGCCTATGGTGGCGTAGCTACTGCTACAGCTTTATATCGTAATTTTGATTTCGACGAGGCTTTAAACAGTCGCCTAGCTTTATACGCTAGTGTCCAAGATAAGCCGGCCCGCAAAAAAAGGAAATATGAACTCCTCACTTACCTACCTGATTTACTGATGCGACAGGATAAGATGTCCATGGCCCACAGTATTGAAAATCGAGTGCCCTTCTTGGACAATGAAATGGTAGAAGCCGCCCTCCGGGTGCCCGATGAGCTACTGGTTAAAAAACACCGCAATAAATGGGAAGGAAAATGGCTTTTGAAAGAAATTTGTTCCGAAGCTTTGGAGGAATCCTTTGCCTATCGGTCCAAGATGGGTTTTGGGATTCCCCTGAAGGAGTTTTTTGGCTCCGCGGCGTTTAAGAAGCGCTGGAATGAGAAACTACTGCCCGGCATCAAGCAAAGAGGCATATTTCGTCACCATACTTTAGAAAAGTTTATGCAAAATCCACAATACATGAATGTCGATCAGTTGGATGCCTTATGGCTGATGGTGGGATTTGAAATTTGGGCAACCCAATACATAGATTAGATGATTGCTATTCACAAGAGTACCTTTGGGTTTCATCCCCGATGGATTGCGTACTGCGAGAAGCGGGGAATTGCGTATAAATTGGTAAACTGCTACGCCAATGACCTTATTGAGCAATTAAAGAATTGTAAGGCTTTGATGTGGCACTTTAATCATGGAAATCATCGCGATAATCTTATTGCCAGGCAGATCCTGTTTGCATTGGAGCATACCGGCTTTCAGGTTTTTCCGGATTTTCGAACTGCCTGGCATTTTGACGATAAAGTGGCGCAAAAATACCTCTTTGAGGCAATCGATGCGCCGCTTGTTCCGAGTTATGCCTACTTTTCAAAAAAAGAAGCGCTGGATTGGGCCAATCAAGCGACCTTCCCCAAGGTATTCAAATTAAGAAATGGGGCTGGATCACAGAATGTTCGGCTCATCCACACCCGCGCGCAGGCAATTCAGATCATCAAAAAGGCCTTTTCTAGCGGATTTCCAAAGTACGATTCTTGGGGGAGTTTGCGGGATCGTCTGTATAAATTTCGACGTGGGAAAGCATCAATCGTAGAGGTGCTGAAAGGTATGGCCAGACTAATTTATGCCCCGGCGTATGCCCGCATGGGATCCCGGGAAGTGGGGTACGTATACTTTCAGGATTTTGTCCCTCAGAACGATTCCGATATCCGCATTATCGTCATCGGCGGGAAGGCCTTCGGATTAAAGCGATTTGTGAGGGAGGGGGATTTTCGTGCATCCGGAAGTGGTAGTTTTGCCTATTCCCGGGACTTGTTCGACATTCGGTGCGTTCAAATTGCCTTTGATACCGTGCGACGTTTGAAATTGCAGGTCGGTGTTTTTGATTTTGTTTTTGATTCGGAAAATAACCCGCTAATCGTTGAGGTAAGTTACGGTTACGCACATGCCGCCTATGACCATTGTCCCGGATACTGGGATACGCAACTGGACTGGCATGAAGGCAAAACTGTAAAAGAGGAGTGGATGGTGGAATTAATGCTAACTTGTTTGGAGGTTGAATTCCACTAAACGAATTTGCATGGTCATTCATTCGCTTCAAGCCGGAGGCATGGAACGAGTGATGTCGGAGATCGCAAACCATGCTGCCTCTCTAGAGACCTACGAGGTGCACGTCGTGCTTTTCGGTGTAAATCCAGAAGTTTTTTATCCATTGGCTGATGGAATTACAGTACATCGACCCCATTTTAAATTTGATCGTTCGAGATTATTTATAAGTAGCCTACGGACGCTCTATTTCCTAAGAAAAACCCTCAGCCGCTTACAGCCGCATGCCGCGCTTAGTTTTGGGGAATATTGGAACAGCTTTGTACTGATATCCCTGCTGGGTACAAGTGTTCCTTTGTTTGTATCGGATCGAAGTCAACCAGGAAAGGCGTTGAGCCGAACCCAGGAAAGATTACGGAATTGGTTGTATCCGAAGGCAAAAGGTGTGATCGCTCAAACATCGAACGCAAGGCGAATCTATAAAACGAAATATAAGCATCCGAACATCACCGTGATCGGGAATCCCATACGGCAAATCCTCTCCGGTCCTTATCGGGAAGAGGGACGAGAAAATACGATCCTGATGGTTGGTAGACTGATTGCCACAAAGCACCAAGATCGCCTTATTCGGATATTTTTAGAGATTGATGAGCGAAACTGGAAGCTCGTCTTGGTGGGATACGACCACCTCAAGCAAAACCATCGTGCACGCTTGCAACATATGATTGATGAAAACGGAGCACGGGATCGAATTTTTCTGGTAGGAAAGCAAGCAAATGTGGATAGTTATTATCTAAAAAGTAAAATCTTCGCTTTTACATCCAGTTCCGAGGGTTTTCCCAACGTGATCGGAGAGGCATTATCCGCTGGACTGCCCGTGGTTTCCTATGATTGTGATTCTGGTCCTTCGGATTTAGTCATTGATGGCCAGAATGGCTTTTTGGTACCGGTATTTGATGATGAACGATTCAAAGAATGCTTGAGTCGACTCATGCAGGACCATTCGTTGCGGGGAAAAATGGCAATCAATGCTGCACGAAGTGCAGCACGTTTTGAACGGGAAAAAATTTCCCAACGATTTTTAGATTTTCTCTCAGTCAAGTAGTGTATCGGTAAATTTTTAGATCGGGTAATTTTAAAAAATAATTGAAAGAACTCATTTCTTAGAAGTAAGAAGAGGCAAGTATAGCCCGTAGCGATGCAGAACCGGCATTAAGTGATGCCCGATTAAATGTCGGGTGTAACTCCCCTGTTTTTAGCAGTAATAGCGCTACGGAAAGAAGTTGGAATGCGGTAGGTTAATTTTAGTAGGACTCGTTGGAAAACTGATTTAATTCTTTTTTGGCAGTAGCGAAGTCACCGTAACGAATTCAAATAAGTCATAGTGGAAAAACTGCATTTGTTGATAAGAATCTTTTTTGTCAACTCTTTTTTTCTTTTTACTAGCAAATAAGCGTTTATGAACATCCTAATAATCGGATCAAAAGGTTTTATAGGAAGCTATCTCAAGAAGTATTTTGAGGCCCGAGGTCATGTCATTTTCCATGCAGATGTCATCGTTGACTACAGAGAAGGCCCAAATTATTTTTTGGTCGATGCTAGTAATGCCGATTTTGTTTCAATTTTCAGGAATAAGCGCTTCGATGTTTGTATTAATTGCTCCGGTGCAGCCTCTGTTCCTCAGTCGATGCAGTGGCCTGGTAGGGATTTCGCCCTCAACACGTCGAATGTTTTTCATATACTCGATTCCATCCGAATGTTTCAGCCCGAGTGTTTGTTTATTAATTTCTCCAGTGCGGCGGTATATGGCAATCCCGATGTGTTGCCGATCCCGGAAGACCTCCCACCACGGCCCATGTCGCCCTATGGAATCCACAAATTAATGAGCGAGCAAATTTGCCGCGAGTTTTATGCATTTTTTAACATTAAAACGTGTTCCCTTCGTGTTTTTTCAGCCTATGGGGAAGGACTTACCAAACAGCTTTTTTGGGATATTGCGCAAAAAATAAAAATGGGCAATTCCATTGAATTATTTGGAACGGGTAACGAATCCCGGGATTTTATTTACATCGAGGACCTGGCAGCCGCTGTTAATAGTGTAATAGTCAATGGCTCTTTTACGGGGGAGGCGATCAATGTAGCGAATGGCTCTGAAACGACAATCCGGGAAGCTGTAAATACATTTTTAGACGTATTCGAGAAACCAGTTAAGGTACATTTCCGAGGCGAAGAGCGGACAGGAGACCCCCTGAATTGGTGTGCCAATACCAGTAAACTAATGAGTTTTGGTTTTCGTCCTAAATTTTCCTTGTATGCCGGACTTTCTAATTATGTGAATTGGCTCCATGAAGAAGATTATCTAACCAAAAAATCAGTATATTGAAAATAGCACTACTGTTTAATTTTAATCCCGTCTGGACTGGGGGAATTATTTATCTCCAGAATTGTATTCGGATTTTAAAATTTCTTGACCCGGAAGACAAACCCGAACTTTTGGTATTTATACCCCCCCAATTAAAGCATTATATAGAGGGAATCGACTACCAGAAACTTGAGGTGATTGACTGGAATTTTCCATCTCCGAAAATGGGCTTTTTGGAATCATTGATTAGGCAGGAAAACCTTTTTGTACGGGATATAATACAGGAATTCCAACCGGACATTCTATTCCCCCAACAAAATTTTCCTGTTTCTACTAAGAACCAATCCAAAGACCTTGCCTGGTATGCCGATTTGCAGCACAAGTATTATCCGGAATTTTTTACCCGGTCAAAAAGGATCGAGCGGGACCTCCGAATCAGGTTCACACTAAAAAATGCAACGGATATCTTGGTTTCGAGCGAAGCAGTGATGAACGATTTCTATAAATGGTATGAGATCCCCTCCCATATTCAGTTTCATACCTATCGGTTTGTTTCTATTGTTGACACCTTGCCCAACCTGAATGCAGAGGATATACGAAAAAAATACGGGCTACCTGAAAAGTATTTTATGGTGAGTAACCAGTTTCATCGGCATAAGAATCACAAAACCGTGTTCGAGGCAATGGCAACGTTGAAACGTCAAGGAGTACCAATACACCTCGCTGTCACTGGCAGATTGCCATTAGATCCAGCGTCAGCCTATTTGAAAGAGCTACAGGAGATATTGAAAAAAAATCAGCTTGGAGACACGATTTCATTGTTAGGGTTGATCCCCAGAGAGGAACAATTACTGCTGATGAGGCAGGCAAAAGCCATCATTCAGCCCAGTTTATTTGAAGGATGGAGCACGGTGATTGAGGATGCCCGTTCGCTTCAAGTACCCGTCATTGCATCCGATATTGATGTAAATCGGGAACAATTGGGAGACACCGGTTTTTATTTTCCCCCACACAATTCGGACACGTTAGTTCGTCGAATGAAAGCGATCAGCAATAGGCAATTTATGCGTGATTTATACGAGCCCTACGAGCTTCGAATGAAGCGCGCAGCATACGAGCTGCTTGGTATTTTTCGAAAGATTCGCTAGTACGCTACCTGGTCCGATCAGATTCGTTGTCATCAAACGGCCCATATTTTGATACTACCCGATGGATACAAAAACATTTTCCCATGTCTGTTTCACTGATACGTCCCCATATAAAAAATTTAATCGGCAAATCGGTCGGTAATAAGTACCTAATCATTGAATCCGACGATTGGGGATCCATCCGTATGCCTTCCCTGGATGTTTGCAAACGCCTGCAAGCAGCAGGAGTCAACCTTGGAAAGGGAGAATCCGAACGATACAACCGCACGGATACCCTGGCAAGTGCGGCCGATTTAGAGGCGCTTTTCGGTACCTTAACGAAATTCAAGGATAGAAGGGGGAATCATCCGGTAATTACGGCGGTTTCTGTGGTAGCCAATCCGGATTTTGACAAAATCCGGGAGGATCGCTTTGCCTGCTATCATTACGAGTCTTTCACGGATACGCTGCGCAGGTATCGGAGGGAGGATGCGCTAAATTTATGGAGACAGGGAATGGAAGAGAAACTTTTTGTACCGGAGTTTCATGCCAGGGAGCACCTCAACGTCCCAGTTTGGATGCGGATGTTGCGAGAGGGAGACATTGCTACCCGCATGGGCTTTGATTTAGGCTGCTGGGGATTTTTGGTCAATACGCCCTATCAGATAAGCTATCAGGCAAGCTTTGACCTGGAGCGGAGAGAGGACCTGGATACCCATCGGGAGACCCTGGAAAGTGGGCTCCGGCTGTTTGAATCCATTCACGGTTATCCGCCTTCCGTGTTGGTCCCGCCCAACGGGCCGTTTCCCCTGGAGCTTGAGGAAACCAGTGCAAAAATGGGTATAAAATATATTGGTGCTTCCAAAATTCAAGTGGAACCCCTGGGCCAGGGGAAGCACCGCAAACGCCTTCATTGGCTAGGGCAGAAAAACCGGTTCCAACAGCGGTACCTGACACGCAATGTCTTTTTCGAACCAAATGCCCCTGGTGGGGATTGGGTACGGTCTTGTCTGAATGAAATCGATCATGCCTTTCTTTGGCGCAAGCCGGCGGTGATCAGCAGTCATCGTACCAATTATATGGGTAGCCTGGATGAAGATAACCGAAAAAATTGCTTGAAAAAACTTTCTGAATTATTAACCGCCGTACTTAAAAAATGGCCGGATGTGGAATTTATCACCAGTACCGAATTGGGAAGGTTGTTAGATGGGGATACTCTGGGAAAAATGAGAGACGACAAAAAAAGAAATTAACTGGCAGTCATGATCAGTGCCACCAGATGCATTAAATCGGTAGCCTGGACGAAGACAACCGAAAAAATAATCTGGAACAGCTGTGCGAATTATTCCTAGCTGTACTCAAAAAATGGAGTATGTAGAGTTTATAAGTTCGTATAAATTAAGTGAGCTGATTAAAAATGGTAAATGAAAATGCTTTTCACATGCCTCACAAAATATTGATCGTAAACCAAAACTCAGGTTATCTAACAATAGATGTGGCGAATGCCTTTATTACCGAATACGATGAGGTCGTATTAATGTATGGATTAAACCAGGTGACGGAGCGAACACTTCACCCAAAAGTTAAAGTACAGAAAACCATTACTTATAACAGAGCCTCCAAGGTAAAGCGCCTGTGGACATGGGGAATATGTACCATTCATTTAACCTGCCTATTGGCTTGGAAATACAGAGGCTATAGGGTCTTGTATTATACCAATCCTCCCATGTCTTACTTCAATGCCTTATTATTTTCAAATCCCTTTAGTGTGGTTGTTTTTGATGCCTATCCCGATTCGTTAAAGGTATTAGGAATAAGAGAATCTTCTTTGGTTTTTAGAACATGGAAATGGCTTAATAGAAAGCTCTTCTCTAAAGCAACTCAGATTATTACTTTAAGTGAAGGGATGAAGCAACAGTTATGTCAATATGTAGTTGATGAAAAAATCAAAGTCGTATCAATCTGGGCTGGTTCAGAAAGCTTTGGCCCTATCCCAAAGAAAGAAAACCCATTTTTGAAAGAGCATAATTGGGAAGATAAATTTGTCGTATTGTACTCTGGTAACATGGGAATCGGACATAAACTTGAGGTGCTGATTGAGGTAGCAGATAGTTTGCGGGATAGGAGAGAATTTCTTTTTTTGTTTGTTGGGGAGGGAGCAAAGAAGAACGTTCTCAGGACCTTAGCGTGTAGCAAAGGTCTTATCAACGTAGTTTTTTTAACCTGGCAAGGTGCCGCTGTTCTCCCTTATTCACTAGCAGCTGCTGATATAGCCGTGGTGGCGTTAGAGCCGGAAGCGGCTCGCGCGAGTGTTCCCAGTAAAACGTTTAACTACATGGCAGTGGGAGCACCTATTTTAGCGATTGGGAGTCAGGATTCGGAACTAGCCAGTATGATAACTAATTATCAGGTTGGGTTTAATTCGCCTGGTGTTGATGCAGGTGAAATCCAGGAATTTATTTTAAGCATTTTCGCTAACAAAGAAAAATCCAGAGAACTCTCTGGAAACTCGCTGAAAGCCGTACAAAAACATAGCTGTTCTAATTCGATCCAATACATCTTTCATTAATCTTGCAAAAACGTATACTGGACTTTATTGTAAGCCTTTTTCTACTGGCTCTGGTTTCGGTTCCACTATTGGTTATGTTCTTGTTGTTACTTTTTTTCAACAAGGGAGCAGGTGTCTTTTTCACTCAAACCCGTACCGGTAAAAACGCGAAACTCTTTCAAATCATCAAGTTTAAAACCATGACCGATGAAAGGGATGAAGAAGGAAGGCTTCTTCCAGACGAGGCGCGTACGACTCCAATAGGGAGGTTTGTCAGATCCGCATCCCTGGATGAATTACCGCAATTGATTAATGTGATAAAGGGGGATATGTCATTGGTTGGTCCAAGACCGTTGCTTGAAAAATACCTGCCCTTGTATTCCGAAGAGCAGAAGCGGCGACACCAGGTTAAACCGGGTATCACCGGCTGGGCGCAAGTTAACGGAAGAAATAACATCAGCTGGACAAAAAAATTTGAATTGGATGTGTGGTACGTGGATAACCAGAGCTTTGGTTTGGATAGTAAAATACTTTGGATGACCCTCTTAAAGGTTGTCAAAAGAAAGGATATCACGACAGATGACCCAACATTATTTCAACCTTTTAACGGAACAAACTGATGCAAGACATAGCCAAATACGGTTTGGGTGGCTCTGGAAAATAAGTGGCCTGTATACCAGCTAAAATTAATAAACGGGTTCCTGCCTGGAATTTGGTTGGATTCTTTGATGATGGAGTATCAAAAGGTAAAGCAATTTCCCATTTTGGAGAGGTACTTGGAGGTTGTGATGAATTAAATGCCTGGCCCCGAAAATTGGCAATTGCTTTCGCTATCGGCTCACCCAAAATTATCGAGATCCTCGTGAAAAAAAATAGTAAATCTAAAAATTGACTTTCCGAATATCATTTATCCGGAGTTTTTTTTCGCTGATCAAATCTCTTTAAAAATGGGTAGGCGGAATGTAGTCGTTCGTGATTGTTCGTTTTCAGTAGACTTCACGGTGGGTGATTTTAATCAGTTTAACAGTATTTCAGCCCTTGCTCAAGACGTGGTTGTGGGATCATACAATGTTTTCATACCTTTGACGCGAGTATCTGGAGAACCCCGTATCGGTAATGGTAATTTTTTTGGATTGAATGCATTGATTTTGCAGGGTTTAAAAATAGGTGATCGGGTTCGGGTAGGACAGGACAGGGAGCGGTATCGATAACCAAACCAAAAGATGGGAACTTATATATGGGTAATCCTGCCCACAAAACAATCTTATAAATGGCTTTATTTAGCTTTAACAACATAAAAATCAGTAGAATTTCTTGTGTGATTCCAATCCCAAGGATCGAGCTTCTATCATGCTTATTGGAGAGGAAGGAGTGGCTGTGTATTTGGAAAAGACCCAAGAGAATACCCTACCTATCAAGTCCTTAATGCGTTTGGATGGAGCAGTGTATCGCTAGTTGATGGGCTCAGCAGGAGGCTATAGAAATCTACATGCGAGTCATGAAGACGAATTGTGTCATGATGGTAATCCACGCAATCTTCACAATTCTTTTATGCAAGGTACCTCTGTGTTCACCTTTACCATACCGGATGTGCACAAAGCCATCAAAGACTATTTAGCACTTTCTGAAACTACTGTAAAAGATTATGATGTATTTGCTTTTCATCAAGCTAACCTCTTAATCATTAAACTAATCACAAAAAAGCTTAAAATACCGATGGAGAAAATCCCATTGGCATTGCCAATATATGGTAATACATCTAGCACATCCTTTTTGGTAAGTTTGTGTGAATTTTAGGGCAGATCAGAAAAAAGGCAATTGAAAGCAATGATGATAGGGTTTGGAGTAGGGATATCGTATTATAAAATAGAGAGACATGTTGGGGATGATGCGTTTATTCCTAATCATTTTGAAAATATTCAAGCGCAAATTGACTTTAAAATAAATGCTATGAGTTGCTTTAAAAGTCAAATAAGACCTTTTCCGAGTACTCGTTCCAAAGAGACAATTGAGGTATTAGCTAAATTTAGAGGCGCAACTGTTGGTTTTTATCGTGCGGAAGCATTTATGACAATTAGAACTATCAATAATTAATAAAATAGGATATGGAAAATCAATTTATAGATCTGCTTAAAGAAGTATTAGAAGTCTCCGAACTTTCACTGTCTGATAATTTCAAAGAATTGAATGAATGGGATTCATTGGCTCTTTTGACCTTAATCGCTGAATTGGATGAACAATATGGGGTACTTATTGAATCTGATGAATTGGATAAAATTCAGACTGTCCAAGAATTATTTGATCTGGTTCAAAATAAAAAGAACTAATGGCTTGCCTCGAATTTGACCAAGTAGGAATATCAGGGATAGCTGCGGCTGTTCCTTCTAATAAAATAATTAATCGGGATTACATACAGTATTTCCCGAAAGAGGACGTAGCTGAGATTGTTGATAAAACCGGTATAGAAGAGCGGAGGTTTGCCGATGGCAGTACCTGCGCTTCTGATTTGTGTCAAGCTGCCGCTGAGAAATTGATTCAGGATTTGGGTATTGACAAATCTGAAATTGACTTGCTGGTTTTTGTATCTCAAACCCCTGACTATCGGATGCCTGCGACATCCGTCTTGTTGCAGGATCGTCTAGGATTATCAAAGCAGACAATGGCATTTGACATCTCTTTAGGATGTTCTGCTTTTGTGTATGCCATCTCAGTTGTTTTTTCGCTTGTTCAATCCGGCCATATTCGAAAGGCTTTATTATTGGATGGTGAAACACGTTCTCGAGCCTACCATCCCAAAGACCGTAGAGTTGCTTTTCTGTTTGGGGATGCTGGTATAGCTGCCTTGATTGAAAAGAATTCGAAATTCGGAAGGAGTTTCTTTAGTTTGAATTCCGATGGAAGTAAGGAGGATTTGATTAAGATTAAATCGGGTGGTTATCGATATCCAAGTTCCTTAGATTCAGTAAAAGAAAGGGTTGTTGATGAACATGGAAATATCAGCACAGATGAGCATGGCGTTATGAATGGTGCCGATGTATTTAATTTCGTGCTCAAAGAAATTCCATCCGATTTCAAACGGATTTTGGACTTATCTCAAGTTCAAATAGAGGATATGGATTATTTTGTTTTTCATCAGGCTAATGCCTTTATGAATGGGTACTTGGCGAGGAGGTTGAAATTGCCTTCAGAGAAGGTACCTTCTTGCATTCGTGAATTCGGCAATACTTCCTCTGTTTCCATTCCACTAACTATAGTAAGCCAGTTACATGGGAAATTAGAAGGTAAGAAAAAACTCTTACTTTCGGGCTTCGGAGTCGGAATGTCCTGGGCTTCTACCGTGATGGGTTTTCAAGACTGTTTTATTAGTGAAATTGTAGAGGTATAAAGTATAGTTTCGTTTATATCTTTTATTATTATTTAAAAATTTTCTATATAATTTTGAAAATTAATAATCCGTATTCCTTAAAAGGAAAAACGATTCTAATTACTGGTGCTTCTTCTGGAATTGGGCAATCAATCGCTATACTTTGTGCTAGTCAAGGCGCAAAATTACTACTAATTGGTAGAGATAGAGATCGATTGGAGAAGACAAAAGATCTGTGTGAAAATAAATCCATGCATGAATTTTTAAGTGTAGATCTTCTTTCTTTTGAGGAAAATAAAGTACGAGTTTATTCATTTCTGACCGATCATGCTCCTATTTATGGCTTAGTTCATGCTGCTGGAATTTCTCCAACTATTCCATTTAAGATTCTAAAAGAAAAGCAATTATTGGAAGCATTTAATCTAAATGTTTTCTCTGTAATCTATTTAATTCAGGCTATCTCTAAAGTTTCAATCAGGTCAAGTGAGGGAATGAGTATTGTTCTGATTTCCTCAGTGATGAGTGAAGTAGGAGAGAAAGGAAAATCTTTGTATTCAATGACGAAATCATCCTTGGTAGCACTATCTAAAAGTTTGGCTCTTGAATATGCGAATAAGGGAATTCGTTTGAATGCCATTTCCCCATCTGTTGTCGATACCCCACTTTCGATGAATTCTCATTACAGAAAGGATGAAAATTCCTTGAATGACGTCTTGAAGCAGCATCCTCTAGGTCTAGGCATGCCCTCGGATATTGCAAATGCAGCAGTTTTTTTATTATCTGATGCTTCCCGTTGGGTAACGGGAACCAATCTAATAGTAGATGGTGGGTATTTAGCCAGATAGTTTTTGAACGAGACTAAAATTATGGTTTTAAATTTATGAGTTTATGAAAGTAATAATTGTAGGTGCAGGTGGTCACGCCGCTGAGTTAGTTGATTATATTCATCATTCAAATAAAATTGATTCACTTCGTGAGCAGATTGAAATTTTGGGTTTAATCGATGATAGTTCTGAAAATCACCTAAAATACGATTTTTCTTATCCTCTTCTAGGTCAAATTTCATCTCATCAAATCGATAAAAATTTTTTTTATTTGATGGGTATTGCGAACTTGAAGTACAGGAAAAAGTTTGTTGAAGAATTTATTGCAAGGGGTGCAAATTTTATTAGCTATATCCACCCTTCTGCATCTGTTTCCTCTACTGCATCTATCGGAAAGGGTGTGGTCGTTGCTCCGAATGTTAATCTAGGGCCCAATTCATTTATCGGAGATTATTCACTCGTCAATAGCAGAGTCAGTTTGGGGCATGATACAAAAATAGGAAAATTTAATTTTTTAAGCCCAAATGTATGTTTTTCAGGCTTTACGGAGGTAGGTGATGAAAATCTTTTCGGTATTAATTCGGCCACCATCCCAGGTATACGAATAGGGAGTAGAAATAAGATTATGGCAGGAATGACTCTTGAAAAGAATGTAGGGGATGATGAAGTTGTATTTTATCGATACAAAGAAAGAATTAGCATCATTAGGGGGTAAGTTTACATCTTGTGGCAAATATTGAATCCGTCGATTGATTTTATAAATTGTACATCAATAAAAATCATTTATAAAAATATAATATAATATTTTTTGAAACGGAGTACAATTATGCCAATTCAAAATTAAAGCCTTGGAAAACTTTAAAAGGTATATGCTGTGCAAAGAAAGCCGTCCTAAAATCATTAGCCCCTCGATTACACGTCTCAATTCCTGAAATAGAAATACGGTATGGGCAAGGCGGCTTTCCTATGCCGATTATCCAAAATGGAAATTTAACGGATAGCAACTTTAATGTTTCCGTTAGTATTTCCCATAGTAAAGAATACGCAATGGCTACGGCAATTGTTACGTGGTCCTTGTAGGGGATTAAGTAAATGTTCGAACAACTTTTTTGAAGCTACCAGGTATCAATGAATTTCCCCTGGGCTAAAAAGGTGTTTAAATCCGATCCATCTAGTCGTTGAGGAGATTCGATTTCCAGCAATAGATTGTTTTTTTCGAACATGGTTTCTGCATGCCGTGAAATAGATTTCCTGAGGATAAGCGTTCGCTGCAAATTCCGGTTATCCCTTCCGGTATAAAAGCAGATCGTAGAATGATAGCCGGGTTGGTTTTTATTCCTCCCAGACAATGCGGATCAGTTTGTTTTCCGAAAGAGGGAACTGATCAGCTCGGAAGGTACGGATGATGTATACGAGTCCTAACCTGTCCGAATGAAATCAGCTGGTATGGATTGGATGATATCTTTCGGGAACTACGGCGGATGGCTACCTGGTCCTATGAAATTCACTGGTAGCGAATTACGAACGGTTTGAATCTTCCTGCGTAAAACATAAAGTATTTTCTTATGTCTGGTTCGTTTATACGTCCCCATTTAAAAAACGTATTTGGCAAATCGGTTGGCACGAGGTACCTGGTCATCGAATCCGACGATTGGGGATCCATTCGAATGCCTTCGCTGGATGCTTGTAAACGCCTGCAAGCAGCGGGGGTCAACCTGGGCAGGGGCGAAGCAGGACGATATAACCGTACGGATACCCTGGCGAGTGCCGAGGACCTGGAGGCACTGTTCGATACCTTAGCGAGGTTCGAAGATCGGAAGGGAAACCCTCCGGTGCTTACGGCAGTCTCTCTGGTAGCCAATCCGGACTTTGATAAAATTAGAGAAGACCGCTTTTCCCGCTACCATTACGAGCCGTTCACAGACACGCTGCGCAGGTACCGGCGGGAGGATGCGCTGCCCCTTTGGAAACAGGGATTGGAGGAAAGGCTTTTTGTTCCGGAATTTCATGGGAGAGAACATCTAAACGTGCCGGTCTGGATGCGTATGTTGCAAGAGGGAGACATTGCTACCCGCATGGGATTTGATTGGGGATGCTGGGGATTTTTGGTCAATACGCCCTACCAAATAAGTTATCGGGCAAGCTTTGACCTGGAGCGGAAAGAGGACCTGGCTTCCCACCGGGAGGCATTGGAAAGCGGTTTGCGGTTGTTTGCGGCGATTCACGGCTATCCCGCTTCCTATCTGGTGCCTCCCAACGGACCGTTTCCCCGGGCGCTAGAAGAAACCAGTGCGGATAGGGGGATCAAGTATATCGGTGTTTCCAAAGTACAGGTGGAACCCCTGGGTTTGGGAAAGCAGCGCAGACGGCTGCATTGGCTGGGGCAGAAAAATCGCTTCAACCAACGGTACCTCACACGAAATGCCTTTTTTGAACCCAATTCGCCGGGTACCGATTGGGTACAATCTTGCCTGAATGAAATCGATCACGCCTTTTTGTGGCGCAAGCCGGCCGTGATCAGTAGTCACCGGGCCAACTATATCGGTAGCTTGGATGAAGAAAATCGAAGGAATAGCCTGGAAAAGCTATCGAATTTGTTGGCGGCAGTACTCAAAAAATGGCCGGATGTGGAGTTTGTTACCAGTACGGAATTAGGGAATCGGCTAACGTAAGCGAATATAGGCTGCGGCTCAAGGGTGTATCTTCGTCTCTTGGTCTGAAAGGATCGAATTTGGTGCAGAAGCTACCGCAGACTTAGTATTCCCATATCTTTGGCAGAAAAATCAAGCGGTTTTGATGGGTACCGGGCAATTCGCCTCACCACTTAACGTGAAATAGCGACCAATGTCATTATTCCAACGGATAGTCCATGAATCAGCACGAAAAAATTGCCAAACGGCTGATTGACCTGTGGGTGGCAGGCCAGCTATTGTTGCTGATGTCCCCGGTTTTGTTGGTACTGGTAGCAATCCTATTTTTGGTTCAGGGTCCCCCGGTATTTTTCGGGCAGCAGCGTCCAGGCAAAGGGGAGCGCCTGTTTACGATTTGGAAATTCCGTACGATGAGTAACGCGTGCAATCAATGGGGTAACCTGCTTCCCGATGCAGAACGACTCACTCCTCTGGGGAAATGGCTCCGAAAGACTTCCCTGGACGAAATCCCACAGTTGGTATGCGTACTCAAAGGAGACATGAGCCTGGTGGGCCCCCGTCCCTTATTGGTTCGCTACCTGCCCTTGTACAACGATTATCACCGGCGCCGGCACGAGGTAAAGCCCGGAATCACAGGATGGGCTCGCGTAAACGGGGGCAACAACCTTACCTGGCAAAAGCGCCTGGATCTGGATATAGCTTATGTGGAAGGTTCGACGCTTCGGTTAGATATGAAAATACTCTGGCTAACTCTAAAATTAGTACTGAAGAGGGAAGGCATTTCGGCTTAGGAGCATGCACCTACCAATCGGCCTTTTTCCGGCAGTTGGAATCGATGATTTTCGTCCAATCACCGGTAGGTCTCGGACAGGTGTACCTTTGTAGCTTCCCATAGATCCTTTGATAAAATGATTGGAACAGATATCGAAGAAGTCCGCCGTATCGAGCGAATCGGGCGAAACAAACCCAACCTACTCCGACGGCTTTATTATCCAGAGGAATGGGCATATGCGCTGACCAAAGCCAATCCTTGGCAAACACTGACCGGTATTTGGTGCGCCAAAGAAGCTGTTTGGAAGGCATGTTCCGGGATAGCGGATGTTGGGATGCAGGATATTTGCATTCAACACCTACCTTCAGGAAAGCCCATCGTTCGAATAACGGTGCTTACCCCCATGCCGCCTATCGAACTGAGTATTTCGCACACCTTGCAGTATGCGGTGGCAGTGGCCATCTTTAGATAAGTTTTGTGGGATAGCGGGTCGCGCTACATTCTTTTGCGACATTAAAAAAAGACTGGAGGTTAGTAAGGACGTTCATTTGATATTTGGGAAGCCTATGCTTGAAAAAAAAGTCAAGACTATTCAACCAAAGAAAGTACTTGTCTTGGTGCTCGCTGAGGAAAAACCCTGGGTGGTTAACGCGCTGCTGGATGCGCTTCGTGGCCTGGATAAAAAACGCTTTGAAGTGCACCTGCATGTATTGCATACCCGGCGGAAATTAGTCCTACCGGTTTGTTCCCAAGAAGTTGGTTTTCATTGGAAGGAGGTCTGGGTGCATCCGCTTGCTTTTGGTGCCGCCCAATGGCTACATCGGGTGCTGGGTATCTCTACTTTTCTAAGGTACCTGGGACGACAGTTGCGTGGTAATTATGCCATCGGTATGGGGATAAATGGAGGCGCTTTAATGGACTTGCTCTTTTTTAGTTCGGCAAAAATAAAGCGAAGGATGCTTTGGATCCATACGGATTTGCAGGCATTCGCCTGGTTTCGACAGCGGGTTGCGGACCATATTTCCGAGCAAACGGCTTTCGAACGGAGGCTGGCGCGAGCAGATGTGGTGCTGGCCGGTTCCCGACTGGTTTACCGGGCTTGTAAATATGGCTTGGGACTGCGCTCCGCGCTTCAGTTGCTGTACCCCCCCCTTGACAGGGAACGGGTATTGTCTCGTAGCCGGCGTCCCTGCGTTGTGCGGATGGAACCGCAGGTATTCAACATGGTGGCCGTAGGGGAGCTTTCCCCTGCACAGGGTTTTGATTTACTTATTGAGGCACTTGCCTTGGTCAAGCGGGACTATTCGCGAATTCATCTCTATCTTGTTGGAGAAGGGAAGTTAAAAGAATTTCTAGAGGAGCAGTGCATGGAGTTGGGCTTGTCCGAGCAAGTAACTTTATTGGGAACGGTCGATCATTATCAAGCTCTGATAGGGCGGGCAGATTTGTTTATCAGCAGCGCTTACTCCGAATCCTATTCGCTGCCGCTTGTGGAAGCGCTGCTTCTGGGAAAGCCTGTACTGGCTACGCACGTTGCTGGTAATGTGGAAGTGCTGGAGAACGGGACCTTTGGTTTGCTTTGTCATCCCGATAAAGATGCGCTGGCTGATGCAATCAAAAGGCTGATCGCCGATTCAATACTCAGAAAACAGTATGCGCAACAGGCTTTACATAGAGCAGCGCAAATCCCCTATCATAGCAGTATTTACGCACTGGAGGACTTGTTTGCGGAAGAAGAGTGAAACGCAAGTGTATCCGTACAAACACTTGGAAGTAGGGCAGAAAGGCCCGCCTGAGGCTCCCATATTCCTGCAGTCAGGGACGCAACGACAGCCCACCAGTGAGGCAACGGCCTGGTGTCTCGGAATGCACACATCCGCCTGAAATGGGTGGTGGAAAATTTCAACGAAAAGCCCGTCAAGAATGGCTACGGTCTTTTGATATCCTTACCAACAGCGGATGAATAGAGCTTCTGATTCGTAAAAAGAGGGTAAAAAGTTATTCGTTCGATTCAAGGGAAAGTAATATGTCTCTCCCGAAAAAAATATAAAAGCTCGATCCGCATCAATCAACTACTCATAGAAAAAAAATAATTGACTTATGGGATTGCAACGTCAACCGATGGAAAGTAAGTTTATTGCAATAATCGGCTACGTTTTGGAATTGGAGGAGCAAACGCTGGAGTTGTCCGATCGGTTTGACGCGTTCCCCGAATGGGATTCCATGGCCCAGCTAACACTTATGTCAGAGCTGAAAGAAAAGTTCGCATTTGCCATCGAAGCATCAGAGCTCCGAAGCGTTGAGACATTGGGGGAATTGTATCGGCGAATTCAGGCCGAAACACCGAAATACTAGCAATATAGCCTGTCTTTCGATCGGCAATTTTAGCATGTGTAAGTTGGCCGTGTTGGTTCCCAAAAAGCCGATTTGTATTTCTGGATTATCGGGTAAACTTTTCTAGGTCTGCGGCTGGAAGGTTGGAAACACCCTATACTGACGAGCGGATTTCGTTGAAAGAGACACCTGCGACGCTGATTCATGTCTTGCCCCGCCAAAACAATTGACAAAGGTCGGGATGTGCTACCGGCAGGGTTTATTTTCTTGCCTTTCTTTCGCAGACAGCGGATTAGCAGATTCCGGCCACATCGTTTACTTTACGGGCAAAATTGGGTTTGCCCAATCGCTGCATGGCCGTTACTACCAATTTGGCCTGCATGGGGCCAGGGCTTTTAATAGTTCAGGGCTCCCTGCTACTGCCGGAGGCATTCAAATCTTCCTGTGGCCGATCGCAGTGTTCCGCTTCGAGGTATACCGTCCCAAGGTACGTCGCTAGGCGTATTTCTCTGTCAATGGAAGTTCTGCGATCTGGCTTGCAGAAATAGCATTGGAAAATAGAATCTTTTTTCACCTGCAATCGGATGGCACCCCCGCCAACCTGATTCGGATAAAATGAGGGGAATTCCTCCACCCAAATAGTAGTGAAACACTAAAAAAAAGAGAATAAATGACCACGGCATTATCTCAACCAAACAAATACGAGACCATGGAAGCCGCGGAGATAGTTAATTTCCTCATACGTGAGATTCTACCATATTTTCGAAAGAAGGCTCGGTTTGCAGGGCTTAGGCAGGCAGATATTGAATATTTCGTCTTCCATCAGGCGAATTAGTTTATGAGCGACTACCTGTGGTAAGAATTAAAAAGGATCCAGGTAAGCGTCTGCGATTGTTCAGCAAATTTGGAAACACTTTCTCTGTCAGTATTCCGCTTACCTGGGTTTCGGTACTTGCCAAAGAAACCACCTCCATCAAACGTTTGATGCCTTCCGGTTTTGGAGTGGGAATATCCTGGGCATTGGCGGTACTCTCTCCGGCCGAATGTCACGTCTCGACGCTGGTCGACGTAGGATAATCGTGCAACTCTAAAAATTTGGTGGATGGTAGGCGTGGAGCTGCTCGGTCAGCATTTTGATAACCCATTAACGGTACGGTATATGAGAAAGCAAGATCCCTACTCCCTGGTTGGAAAGACCATTTTGATTACAGGTGCCTCTTCCGGTATCGGTCGAAGCATTGCGATCCACAGCGCGAAAAAGAGGGCGAAATTGCTATTGATGGGTAGAGATCCCGATCGGTTAAAGGAAACCCTGGAATTATGTAGAAATGGATGCAAACACCAGTCCATTAGTCTGGACTTCACAATCACCGAGGGTTGGCAGGAGGGCATAGAGAAAGTGCTCCGCGAACATGCGCCGATGGATGGATTGGTACACGCAGCCGGCATATCGCCGACCATTCCATTGAAGATTATCCAGCATCAGCAGCTAATCAATACCTTTGAGCTAAACGTGTTTTCTGTCATAAAGCTGATCAAGCTGTTGACTCAGCCAGGGATTAAAAGCAAGGATGGGATGAGTTTTGTACTTTTGTCCTCTGTGATGAGCGAGGCGGGTGAAAAAGGGAAGTTTCTCTACGGGATGACCAAGGCGGCCCTGGTAGCCGCCAGTCGTTCCCTGGCCATGGAATATGCTTCCCAGCAGATGCGTTTTAACTGCATCTCGCCTGGGCTGGTAAATAGCCCCCTTTTGGAAAAATCCTTTTACAGGGGAGATCCGGAGGTCATGAGGCAGATGCTGTCCAGACACCCCCTTGGCCTGGGTGAGGTATCGGACGTCGCCCATGCGGCAGTGTACCTGCTTTCCGACGCCTCGAAATGGGTGACCGGTACGAACATGGTTCTGGATGGCGGTTATTTAGCGAGGTAAAATAGATGGATTAGAGAAAAGTAATAGTGATCGGAGCAGCGCAGCCATGGCAAGTTGCCGTATGGTACGACAGAGAATACGCAAATTCCCTGAACCCCTCCCACAAGCGCGAACAGATGGTGGAAACACCGATAACAATCCCGTAACCTACCGAGATTATGGCTACGAGGTATTCTTTTTGGGTTCCATTTGTACGGATATCTCAACTAACGGGGTTGAGTACTTGCTAGGCATTGCCAGCCTGGAATTATGGGAGACGCGGGTAAAATTCGACTTTAAAAAAGAGCTTTCTTTATCGGATTTGTACATCTCAGGACCGTTGGTTCGAAATCGGGCAGCGCCGGTGAGGCTGTGGTGATTGCTCCCAATGTCGCCGTTGGTCCGTTTGCCAGGGTCGGCGCTTATTCCTTGCTCAACAGCCCTTGCTGCGTTGCACACAATACCGAAGTGGGTAACTACAATGTTAAAGTCCCAATAGGCGCCTTTCCGGTCATACCCGGGTCGGTGATAGGAACTTTTTCGGCATCAACAGCGCGACCATCCCCTAGGTTCCCGAATTAACGTGCTGGTAAGCCTCAGGTTGGTTCATTCGATAGGAGACGATTGGTTGGTTTTAAACCGATTCTGGGACAAAATATTTTACCGGTTTCAAAAGATAAAAGCATGTATTTCCAAGTATTTTTTTAATCAAAGAATTCCGTACTGCGCTTTATTTACCAATTGTTTCACTTGACAAACCTATCTTAAAGTCTGTCTGGATTATTGGCTACCTTCAAAATAAAAAACATGGAAAGGTTGGCTTTGGAGTTTGATGACGTGTCGATACGAAATGGAGTGGAGGTGGTTCCTGTTAAAAATACATTCGCTATTGAAAAATTGGCCAAAGAACACGAAATGATAATCTTGGGATCAGAGTATTTATTTAAAATGAATGTTCAGGAAGTGAGGCACTCCGAAACGTCCTTTTACTACGATTTTAAGAATTGGGTAAGCTATGTATTGTTTGCAGGAATAATCAAGCTCGCTTTGAAAAAATCTAAAATTGATCTCAAAATCGGACTTTCGCTAGCCGATTTTTATCAAAACAACGCACGATTTGGCAATCTGATTCGGAGAAAAACCCTGAACTATTACACGATGGGAATCAGACACCGGAAGACCATCGAGTTTCTTAATGTTGATTTGTATCCCAATATTTATGCGCAGGGGCTATTTCTCCAAAAAATATACGGAACTCCCGAGTTTGTGGTGTTGAGTTTATCGAATTCTTGCATGGAAGGGATGGCGTTCAATAGCGAAGAGGGAGCCTTGCAACAGAAATACGTCATTGGTAAAGGTCTCGATCATTACCGGACGAAATTTGCATTTGACTTGCAAATTGCCGTGGAGAATGGAAGTATGGAAAAAGAATCCATCCCCTGCACGATGGAAGGTTTTTTCCGCTTTCACCTTCAAAAGAAAGTGGATTACCTGATGAAGGAAAACCCGGACCTTCACATCTTTTTTATCAGCGACAAAACGCTGGATCCTCTGGATTTTGAACGGTTTGTTCGGATGGCCGCCTCCGGGAAGCCCTACACGGTGGTAGATGAGGGTCCGAATGTTTCTTGTCATGGCTTGTTTGAAACGTACTCCAATTCCTATCATTCGAAGCTCGAACGGGTGTCAGTCGCCGTCAACAGGGATTTTAGTACTTTTCTTTGCCATAAAAACCATGGCTTCAAGCACAATACCCGACGGTCGGTGAGGAATCAAAAAGCTATTTCATCCTTTTCTGTATGAAAAAAGTCAGTTACCATAATATCTCTTTACTAGGGGTTTTGGTTCTGTCTTTTTGGGCGGTCTTTCCAGCCGTTGCGCAAAGCAAAGAGTACCGCGATCGCTCCATTCTTAAACTGAACCTACCGGCTTTACTGGTAAACACCTATCAATTGCAGTCTGAATACTTAGTGCATAGAAAATTCTCTCTGGTTCTTACTGCTCGATACATGCCTTCGGGGCCGCTACCCTATGCCACTCAATTGGCTTCCCTTGTCGAGGATGTCTCTGAGGGGGATCTTTTGAAAGCAAGTCTGGACAACTACGCGGTAAGTCCCGAGATCCGGTACTACCTGGGGAAAAAGGGTAAAGGTAGAGGGTTTTACCTGGCTCCTTTTTTTCGAGTTGCGCGATACCGAGCAAGTTACGCAGGTCTCTCGGTAGATTTTGATCTGCCTGCCGAGGCCGCGCCCTACCAGCGGGAGCTCTCCGTCGAAGGTAAATTAAACAGCCTGACCGGAGGTATCTATATAGGAAAGCAGTGGCGCTTTGCACGTAAGTTTTACCTCGATTGGTGGATCGTTGGTGGATCTTATGGACGCAGTAATGGCGTTTTCTCAGCGGATATACCACTGGACGCGGAGGAGCAAGAGGTAATCCGCGAGGAGCTGGCGTTTACTGCCGAGTATCCACTAATTCGTGTACAGCCCCGGGTCAACGAATCGGGAATACGGACGGACGTGGAGTCCTTCTGGGGGGCATCCGTAGTGGATTGTGTCTGGGTTTTGTACTTTATTAATGTTGTTTTCATGTAGTTAATTGTTAAACCAAGAATCGAATGAAATTTGTTACCATGAATTTTTCTAAAAAATGGGGGATGCTGCTGTTGCTGGTCTTCCTGGGCGGTCTGTCGATCAAGTGCAGCACGTCCGAAATGGATTTTATAGATCCCTTTGAATTTGTCACCGAAGAGTTTGACAATGTTCCGGATGTGGTGGTGGTAGAAGACCCCGAACCAGAGGTGCAGGAGGTGGAGACGGGAGAGGTTGCCAATCTGGAGGTGGCCGGTGAACTAACGGGTTCGATTATTCAGGTAGTGGAGTCGGAGGGCAGCCTGGAATTGGCGGAGGAGACCGAACAAATTGTGGAGAAGGTAGAGGAAACATCCAATGCCGTCCTTTCTGAGGCACTTGGATCTACTGATGAGGAAGTGTTGACGGAGGCCGTGGAGAGCTTTGAAGAAGAGGAGGCCGTGGCACTGCTAGAGGAGGAAACGGTGTTGACGGAAGAACAGGAGACCGTACTAACTGCGGTTGAGGCCGCCCCGGAGGCTTTCGAGGAAATCGGCGCATTACTTCCGGCGGTAGAGGAAACCGAAGACTTCTCCATTCTTGAGGAAGATGAAGGAGAATTTCCGGACGATATTGACTTTGACTTGGAGTTGGATTTGGAATTGAGTGTTAAAACGAGCGCTAGTGCCTTGCGTTCGCTCACGCTGGTGGGGCCCTGTGCGGAATCGGCAAATGAGGCTTATGCGGTAGCGGTTGCAAGGCTGGAGCAGCAGCGCGACGCAAACCTGGCAACCATCAGTCAAAATTACCAACGGCGCATAACGGAGGCAAACAGCCGTCTGGCGGAGCGGACCAATGCGTACAATGCTTTTTTTCGGCCAGGCTAAGTAGTATTCGCAATACCGTACGGGCAATATTTGCTGCCGCTAGACAAGTGTCTCAACGCGGAGATTTTCGGCGTGCCAGGCAGCTCTACTCCTATGCCTTTGTGTATTCGTATTGGTCGAGGTACTCTCTGTTTCGATACCGTTTTCGCACATTTGAAACCTTTCGGAGGAGACGGATTTTGGAAATCCGAGAAGCGCAAGCATCGGCGACACGGCTCGCTGCAAATGTCCGAAGTAATTTTAACCAATCTTTGGTAGTTGCCGATGCCAATCTCCGGGAGGCTTTGGACAGTTGCCACAATCAAGGAGCAGGAAATTAATAAACGAAATGTAATCATGAAAAAATACACGTTTTTATTCGCTTTACTCGTTCTTATCGGTTCTGCGGAATCGGCAATCGGGCAAATCCGCCTGAAGAGTATCTACGGAGGTTTTGGTGTTTTCGCGCGTTCTTACGAAGGAAACGACGAAACCCGCCTGCTTTCGGTCTTTGATATCGAAGGCGTACCTTCCATTGCTCCCTTGGGTACGGTGACGCAGTTGCTGCCTTCGGTAGGATTGGAACTTGGCCTTGCCGAATGGCTATCGCTGGACGGTCGCATTGGATTCATCAATAAGAAATTTACGGCCAGCCAGGTGCTGACAGGATTGACAATAGAAGAGACGATCAGTCAGCGTATTCTCCCCGTGTCGGTTGGTGTCAAGTGGTTAAGCAACGAGATTCTCGAAAGCCGGATGAGTTATTTTTTTGGCGCGGGAGTTAATCGGTATTTTATTCAGAATGAGGTGCAGCGCATCGTGGTTGGCGGACAGGGTAGTGTACGTCCCTCGACCTATGCCGGGAACAATTACGGGGGCTACCTTCAGGCTGGTCTGGATTATCTTCTCGACAGTAACCTTTCGATCGGTTTTGATGGTAGGTATCACATGGGTAGTTACGTGCAAAATTACCGAGACACGGAAAATGTCCCTCGAAGGTTGAAAGTTCCAGTTAGGGGGTTCGAGTTCGGAATCTCGCTAAAATATAATTTTGGCAAAAGTATGGGGGACGATAAGGCAGAGACCAACGAATAGTGATGCCGGGTTGCGCGATTCGGGGCAATGCTTGGCTGGCTGCATCTATACTTTGCCTGTTTTGCGCACCCGCCTTTTCTCAGAACAACCTAACGGGTAAGCCCGGGCTCGTACACAGTCCGCATCCCTTTGTTACGGATGACAGCCGGTTTGTGAGTACCGTCACGTTTACGCCGGCTGATCAATCGGTTAATTTCTTTATTTCGGAATATTCGGATGAGGTGATGGTCAGTGGCTTTCTACCGTTGAACGATCGCTTGTTCTTAAATTTTAACCTCACCTATTTGCCCGAACTTGCTGACAGGGTAGGGATAGGGGATCGTCACCTGGACCTGAGTTGGTTGGTGGTGAAGGAGAAAGGTGGGTGGCTCCCCTCGTTGATGCTGACTGTAACGGCTCCCCTAGGTCAGTCTTCCTTCCTGTCTCAGGATCTCTTGGTAGTAGGGAAGTCCATGGCACTTGGCTCCGGTAGTCTCTCCCTTTCCGTGGGCTATGCCTCCCCTTTTTTCTTATATGGAGGGAAATACGTACGCAAAAAGGAGTTTGGCGTCCGGTACCTGAGCGGTGGCTTCGCCGGGTTGACCTATCGACCCATTCCTGCACTGGGACTGCAAGCGGAAATACACGGGAGCAGTACCCATTTATCCTTCTTTTATTTGTACGAGGATAAGATAAGCCTTAAGATAAATTGGTTGGAGCTTCAGTCTTTGGGGTTTCAGATGGCAGTGTCTTTTCCCCTTGGATTTAAACCCAGAGAAATGCGGCGTTATGAGAATTAGGGTTGCTTTTTGCTGGATATTGTTTTTTGGTTGGGTAGATGGGTTTCCTCAGGTACAAACGGAACGTGCCTTTGCGCATGGATTTGAACAAATTCGGTATTTCGCTAATGAGGATTCGGCTTGGGTTGGATACGAGCACCGTAATTTCCGGAATCCGGCCCATGGGATGCTGTACCTGGTTCAATCGCTGGATGTTTCTTCTGTGGCTTCTCTGCAGGTAGTGCCGCGTTACCACAACGTACCGCTTGGAACCTTCGATGTAAACGGCAGGAAATTCCAATCCACCCTGCCTGCTTTTATTTCTGGAAATCGCTCAGCAGGGGATGTTTCGGGTTACCGGATTCATGTTCGATTTTCACCGGATATTCAGGCCCGTTTCGGGAATTTCAACAATCCGGTTCAGGCCAAAGTAAACGTACTTTTGGACACCAAAATCTTTTTGGGACATGGACTCGCGCTTTATTCCGGAGTCGTGTTGCCAATCGCCAATAACCTGGATAGCCAGTCCAATAACGTGCGTCCGGGACCTACGCAACTTCAATACTTTGGCAGGATGGCCGCAGGACATTTTGTCTTTATTTCGGCGGGGACCTTCTTTTATGACCGCTACGGGTTGGACCTACAGTACCGTAAATTTGATTTTACCAATCGCCTTAGTTATGGCTTGGAGGCAGGGATTACCGGGTTTTATTTCTTTCCACCGGAGGGTCTGTATACCCGTTCCATGAATGACCTGTACGCACTGGTCGACCTGGAATATTTTTTTCCGTCCCTGTCTAGCTCGTTTGGGTTGAGCGCCGGGCAGTTTTTGTTTTTAGACCGCGGTCTACGCCTGGATTTGGTTAGGCAGTATGGAAATATAGATGTAGGCCTATTTGTTGCAAGGACGGAGAACGGGACGAATGCAGGGTTCAATCTTGCTTTTTCACTGTTTCCCGGAAAGATTCTGCGCACAAAAGGGATAGAAATTCGCACAAATGAAGACTTCCGGTGGGAATACGGGCACAATAACGAAGACGTAGTGGGGCGGCGCTACCGGACGGGGACCACTCGATTGAAAGATTTCCTGCGTCCCTATCATTCCGAATTTATTGCCGGTCAAATATCCTCTGCATTTTAATTGATGAATTTTATGAACGTATCGACCAAGACCAAACGAATATTTCTCTCCTCTCCACATATGGGGGGTACGGAGATGAAACATGTGCAAAATGCATTTAGCGAAAACTACATCGCGCCCCTGGGTACAAATGTTGATCGGTTTGAAGGAAAACTGCGTCAGTACCTTTCCATTTCCGGAGCCTTGACAACAGCTTCGGGTACCGCAGCGCTACATCTTGGGTTGCGTATGTTGGGGGTTGCTAATGATGATTTGGTGCTGTGTCAGTCCTTTACCTTTGTTGCGACCGTTAATCCCATTTTGTACCAATGGGCACATCCGGTATTCATCGATAGTGAAAGGGATACCTGGAACATGGACCCGGATCAGTTGGAGCGGGCAATCAAGGCTTGCCTGGATGGAACGCTACACGAATTTTCAGGTCTGGGTTTTTTCAAAAATCGACCGCCACAGTTGCCCAAGGCGATCGTTCCGGTGCATCTGTACGGGATGCCGGCGAAGATGGATCGGATTATGGATATAGCGGATCGCTACGGTATTCCGGTTCTGGAAGACGCAGCCGAGGCGCTTGGGTCCGAGGTTCGGGGGAGGAAATGCGGGACCTTTGGAGAAATGGGTATTTTTTCCTTTAATGGGAATAAAATTATTACGACGAGTGGGGGAGGTGCGCTGGTATCCGGTGATCCCCGGCACATTGAAAATGGACTCTTCCTGTCGTCTCAGGCCCGGGATCCTGAAATACATTACGAACACAGCATGCTCGGGTACAATTACCGATTCAGCAATGTCCTGGCTGGTATTGGTATTGGGCAAATGGAAATGTTGGATCGATTTATTGCTAAGCGGAGAAATAATTTCTTTCGGTATCGGAGGGAACTGGAAGATCTACCCGGTATTTTCTTTCCAATGGAACCGGAAGGGTATTTTTCGAACCGCTGGCTCACCACGCTTGTGTTTGATGCCAATTGGTATCCGACCTTGCGGATACCTGACCTTGTTGCTTATTTTTCGGAACATAACATTGAATGTAGACCGCTTTGGAAGCCGATTCATTTGCAGCCCTTGTACAGGGACTATCCATATTTCGGAGATGGATTCGGTGAATTTTTGTTTGGTCATGGGATCTGTCTACCCAGTGGAAGCAATCTTTCGCGTGAGGATATTGCTCTCGTTATCCTGCTTTTACGGGATTTTTTGGCCAAGCACAAGGCATGAGGCTTATTGTCCGGTATCATATCCGAATGTCGGTCCTTGGACTGTAGGTGTGTTGGTAGAATAAGAAAAAAAGTAAATCGATTGATTTCTTCAAGGTAAATTTGGTTGATAGATGGCCCCTTTAAGTGGACTTTTTCTCGTTCATTTACGGGGGTTTTTTGTTAAAATGGTTGAAGCAGTACACGGTTGGCGAAGAGGTTAGTAAGGTACCTGGCGTATTGTAGCGGGAGAGGTACTGAGCCACTTTCGTTGATCGAAAATGCGGCTCTTCCAAACAGCGAATCAAGCGGCATTGGCAGAAAGTTACAGACGGTCCTACTCGCTTTCAGGTAAATTTCAGTGGCATTACCGGTAGGAAACAGTGCTTGATTTCGTCTAACACTAGCCAGATTTATCCTAATTAAAATAATCACGGTAACGCCGGAAAAATGAAAATAAACTGGTTATAGCGTTCCGATGAAAACTAAAACCCTCCTGCCGAATGGCAGGAGGATTCTGACAGCATAGGTTAGTTTAAAAAATACAGCTTGACTTTTATTCGTTTTAAGATTTATTTTCAGTGGTCTCTGGACTTTAATTTTTAGGTAAAGCAATTGTAGCGTAGGGAGAAATTAGTCGGAAACCATCAAAAATTCCTGCAATCACCTACCCTTTTTTCTTTTCATTTTATCCTACCTTCCGCCTCTGATTCCATCGTACTCCACTGTTATCCACAGTCGATCCTACATGTGATCGTCAAATCAATGAAATTTGCTTATGTACCCCGTTAGCTAAGCTCGGACGCAGATTTTACCCCTGGACCATCTATAGTTAGTCAGATTTTTACGTACATCCAAGGGTTAGAGAGTTAGTTGTATACCAATTGCACTGCTTTGTAAAAAAACATATGCCATTCAGTTTCTTCGAAGAAAAATTTTTCTGTTGGAAAGTAAGAAAAATTGGTTGTTAAACAGACAAAAGGTTCATTGGATGGATGGATTTTCATTTTTTGAATATGATACTTAGCAAAAAGACCTTTTTTACCGGCAAGGGGTCGTATTGGCATAACTGATTGCATGAATTTTTTTTAACTTTTTTTATTGTATGGTGATTGTTGCGCTAGGTATACCAGTTGGCATAGGTGTGAAAGTCCTTGAATGTTGTTTCTTACCCTATTTTTCCCAGGCTTTAGGTCAGGAAAAAGGGCTCGTGTACATTGGCGGAGAATGGTGGTAACCTTATTTTGGAGGAATCCGTGAACCATCCGTTCTTGCTTTTGCATGAGTGTCGGATCTTTTTCGATAATTTGCATTGTGTCGATTTACATGATTTCCTTGGTCATTACGTTATTAATCAGATGCTTATGTGGCTTCCAACCTTCCAAGCGACACGTTATCCCTTTTATTTTCCGGACTCATCGCGTAAAAGAACCTCATTTCCCCCAAGGTGTTACCATTCTTTTTGCGGCTCTAATGGCTCGTAGGATACCCCACCGGGGAAAAACAGTAGGTGGCTCCTGTTTTCTCTATGGAATTTTCACTAATTCAAGATTAATTTAAATTATACACTATTGTTTCTTTGTAAGTTTTGAGAGGTCAAAAGATAATGTCAGCGGATAAATTAGGGAGGGTTGCAGCAGCTGGTTTCAAGTCGCCACTGCCTCTTATTAAAAACTGCCTGGAGGGGATGGCTTAATTTGCCAAAAATCGATATGCCTGAGTGCCGCAGCACTTTAGGTTTGGACGGCACGTAAGTAACGGTTTACCTAATCGGTGTGATTTCAGGGAATAATGTAAGAAATGTACCATCGGGGATTTGTGAGTACGTAACCCACTTACAAGTAATGTCCTTCAAGAAGCCGCTAATAGCCAAACCGTTTTCTGCAAGCAAAATAACTGCAAAAAGTATTCAACTGGTGGCAATTTGTACACGTCTAAAACCCATCCTACTCCGATAGTTACCTCACTATCGAGTGTGGATTCCTGACATCTGCTAAGATATAGTTGCAAAAGTAATTCGCTGTTTATCCGGGCATCGAGGACCAATTGTGTGTAGTGATTTGGTATATGGCTGGGAATTTTGACAGGTTGTAAATGTAGGTTTTTGTTTTGAATTTTGCCATGCCGGTCCGAAACGGAAGTGGGCGCTGCTGAGGAGCAACCCACCAGGGATAGGGCTGGCCGACCGAAACGGGTTCCAAGGCTGTCCAGTGGGCAGCCTTTTTGTCTCCCTGTTTTGGGAGTTTTATTCCTTTGGAAAACCTTACGCCGCATATTCAGAAGGGGTTTGGTATCCCAGTGACTGGTGGGGTCTCTGATTGTTGTAATCTTGTTTCCATGTATCGGCTAGGTCTTGAGCATGCGCAACGGAACTGAATAGGTAAGCATCAAGCACATCTTCCCGGAAGGTTCTATTGAACCGCTCTACGATTCCGTTCTGCTGGGGTTTTCCTTTCTGGATTGGCGACCACGTTATCTGCTGGTCGCTCATCCATGCCTGAAACTTCTTGCTTCTGAATTCAGGACCGTTGTCGGTTCGGATACGCCTGGGCTTGCCCTGAAATTCAATCATACGCTCCAGGTATTCGATTACACGTACAGACGGCAGGCTGTGTGCCACCGCAATCCCCATGCAGGCACGGTTGAAATGATCCACCACGTTCAGCGTCCTGAATTTTCTCCCGTTTTCCAACGTGTCAGACATAAAGTCCATTGCCCACTCTTGGTTGGCCACTAATGGAATCTCAATCGGATTGGCGGGCTGATTCTTGATCCTGCGTTTCAGACGCCTGTGCAGGCTAAATCCCTCTTGCTCGTACACGCGCCTGATCTTGCTACCACTAATGTGAGGATACTTTTTCTGCACCAGGCAGATCACCTTGTTTCTGCCTTTTCGGCTACAGCCTATCACCTGCTCAATCATCGTTTTGATCTGGGCATCTTTTGCTGGCATTTTCTTCTGGTAATACTTTGTGGTTCTGGATACCGATACGACGCTGCACGCCCATGCATGGGACACCTTGTAGGTATCTTCAAGGTAGGTCACCTGTTCCTGCTTTTGCACGGGCGTCAGGGCTTTTTTGACAAAAGATCTTTGATCATGTCAATCTCCAGACTTTGGTTGGCCACTATTCTCTTCAAGCGACTGTTTTCTTCCTCCAGGCTTCTGAGACGACGAAGTTCTTGCACATCCATGCCCGAATATTTATTCCGCCAGCTGTAAAACGTCGCAGAACTGATGCCGTACTTCCGGCATATATCTTCTACTTTGTGGCCGTCCTCTTGCAGTTTGAGGATCTTGATGACCTGCTCTTCGCTAAATTTGCTCTTTTTCATAATCACTAAGTTAAAAATTCTAGTTTTAACCTGTTCAAAAAAAGCAGCCTAGTACCATTTCTTGTAGAGTCGGATCTATTCAAATCCTACAAATGCATTTAATTTACTAAAAATGCAGGTGATTTACTTATTGTTTGATCACGCATTGTTACCATTGAAAATCTAGAGTAACTTCTCGCTCAATTTGCATGATAGAGTCTTAAGATCGTTTTTGTTAGCTAGTTTTTTAATCATACCTGCTTTTAACTTGTTCGCTCAAATACCTGAATTGAGCATTACCAGCGTGGATCCGTTGAAAGTAGACCCGGGTCAGTCGATTACGATCACGGGGTTGGGTTTTGTCCGAAACGAAACACGCGTTTACCTGTCGGGAACCGAACTATTCGTGGAGGATTTCGTTTCCGATTCTGTACTTATCGCCCGTATCACTCCAAATGCGCTGACAGGAAAGGTGCGTGTCCAGATCCGGGGGGAGCTAACCTTTGCGGAAAGTAGTCAGCGGGTAATCGTCAACGGGCCTCCAAAAATAATCTTTCCGGCTCCCGAACCTCGCCTTCATTACGGGGAGGAGTTTGAATTACCACTTCGAAGCGACTTCGCCGACAAGCTGGAGTCAGTACGGTTCGAGCTATTGAGGGGTCCGGACTGGCTGGATTTAACAGAGGGCGGTGACGCCGCTGGGTCTGTATATTTTCAATCGGAAGGGGTCGCTACGTTTGACATGATCGCGAGTCAGGAAGATGGTCTGCTTTTGGCCGATAAAGACGGAGATAAGTTGTATACATTATCCCCAGAGCGAGAATTATCCATATACAGGGAGAATATTAAAAATGGATTTGGATCGATACTGGATATCTTGGCGGTAGGTGATCGGTTGTACGTTTTGGAGAATTACCGTCTCACTATCGTTGATTTAACAAATCCAGATGCAGCGTTGAGGACAGCACCCATCAGTGGTATTGAATTATTCGCTCAGGTGTATGCTGATGACAAATTGTACGTGGCAGGAGCAAACGCTCTGTTTATCTTTGACCTGATCACGGAACAAGTCGTGAGGGAATCGTTTCCTTTTTCTCGGGTCAGTTCCATGGATATTGGCTGGGATGGATATTTGTACCTGGCAGTACCCGGTCAGGGTATCCTTCGGTGGGCGGGCATACAAAGTCCGGCAGAAACCATTATAGATCCTACAGGTTTGGACGCTGCGTTAATTAAATTTGGAAGTCAAGGCAGTTTTTTTGTGTACTATCCACAGGTGGGAGCAAATCCGTCCTTTGTTCAGAAATTCGACAATAGGTTTCAATTGGTATCCACGGAGAAAAGCACGTTCAATTTCAATGCATCGGATTTTGCCTTGGGTGCGCAAGGCGAACTGTTCACCGTATTTGGCCAAAATTTTGTAGCCAAGCGTATTCCCTTTGATTTTATTCGGGGCACTCCCCTAAAATCAGATATTGGCCTGCATGAAATTGAACTACAGGCGCGCAATGCGTACGGAACCTCGGCCCCTTTTTCTTTTACGCTCGAAGTGGTGGATACCGTGCCTCCGATGCTTTCCAGCATTTCACCTTTGGTACAAAGCCTAGCTATAGAGACAGATGCCCGATTGGCATTTACCTTTGACGAACAAATTCGTCTGAATAACGAAGGACAGCTTGCGTTTTACAGGGAAGACGAGCCCGTGCCTTTTGCAACGTACACGAGTGTAGACGCAGAGGTCGCCCTTTCCGGAGACCAGCAAACATTGTATGTGTCGCCGAAAACAGAATGGCCACTCGGGGCTCGTGTTTCCTTGCAGAGTAGCAGTCCGGCCTTGGTTACGGATCTATCAGGAAATGGCTTTTTGGGTTTCGATCGAACGGCCACCTACTGGACAATCGTAAATCAACGGGGCCAGGAAATTGAATTGGATCCGGCCTTAGTAAATAAAGTGTATGGGGATGCCGAATTTGATCTGGGTCCAGCATTGACCTCCGCGGGTTTACCAGTTACCTACACGGCTGCTAATGAGGGTATCGTATCCATCGAGGGCAATCGAGCCAGAATTTTAGCAGCAGGTAGTACCACCATCACAGCCTCACAACCGGGGGATGCTACCACCCAGGCGGCTACCGAAATTTCCTTTGAGTTGGTCGTGGGTAAAGCTTCACTTTCTGTTTTGATTGACTGGAAGACGGTTTTTTATGGGGATGCTAATCCCCAGTTTACCTATACGATTTTGGATGGATTGGTTAAGGAAGAAGATCGGAACAGCTTGGCGTTCCAATTTGGAACCAATCGTACACAGTTTGATCCGCCCACTGATTTTCCCATTTTTCCAATCGCAGGAGGTGAGCATCCGAATTATGCGATTGATTTTGGATCAAATGGTCGGCTTCGGGTATTGCGAGCATCTCTTGTTGTAAAGGCGGTTGCAACAGAAAAAATCTATGGCGAAGAAAACCCCGAATTCGTAGTGGAATACAGTGGTTTCCGGGGTACGGATTCCGCTCTGGAAATTCCTCCCCAGCTTACTACGACTGCAGGTTTGGGTACGGCCGTGGGTGAGTATGCAATTTTACGTGAACCTGGTACAGGATTGGATCCTAGATACGAAATAGCGTATCAGGAAAATACATTCACTATCAATCCGAAACTCCTTGTGGTAACCGCCGAGGCCGGCCAAAGCAAAACCTACGGACAGGATGATCCTACCTTTACTTTTAGCAGCAGCGGCTTTGTAAACGGGGAGGACGAATCGATTTTGACCGGAGCCCTCAGCCGGGAATCCGGCGAAGACGTGGGCAGCTATGCGCTGACAATAGGAGACCTAAGTGCCGGCGGCAACTATGCCCTGGACTTTACCTCGGCTGATTTTGGCATCAACCAGCAAACGCTGAGTATTACCGCTGAGGCCGCCCAAAGCAAAACCTACGGACAGGCCGATCCTACCTTTACCTTTAGCAGCAGCGGCTTTGTAAACGGAGAAGACGAATCGCTGCTAACAGGAGCCCTCAGCCGGGAATCCGGTGAAGACGTGGGCAGCTATGCGCTGACAATAGGCGACCTAAGTGCCGGCAGCAACTATGCCCTGGACTTTACGTCGGCTGATTTTGGCATCGACCAGCAAACGCTGAGTATTACCGCCGAGGTTGGCCAAAGCAAAACCTATGGACAGGCCGACCCGACCTTTACCTTTAGCAGCAATGGCTTTGTAAACGGGGAGGACGAATCGATTTTGACCGGAGCCTTGAGCCGGGAACCCGGTGAAGACGTGGGCAGCTATGCGCTGACAATAGGCGACCTGAGTGCGGGTGCCAACTATGCCCTGGACTTCACGTCGGCTGATTTTGGCATCAATCAACAGACCCTGAGTATTACCGCCGATGCCGGCCAAAGCAAAACCTACGGACAGGCCGACCCGACCTTTACCTTTAGCAGCAATGGCTTTGTAAACGGGGAGGACGAATCGATTTTGACCGGAGCCTTGAGCCGGGAACCCGGTGAAGACGTGGGCAGCTATGCGCTGACAATAGGCGACCTGAGTGCGGGTGCCAACTATGCCCTGGACTTCACGTCGGCTGATTTTGGCATCAATCAACAGACCCTGAGTATTACCGCCGATGCCGGCCAAAGCAAAACCTACGGACAGGCCGATCCTACCTTTACCTTTAGCAGCAGCGGATTTGTTAACGGAGAAGACGAGTCAATTTTGACCGGAGCCCTCAGCCGGGAATCCGGTGAAGACGTGGGCAGCTATGCGCTGACAATAGGCGACCTGAGTGCCGGCGGCAATTATGCCCTGGACTTTACGTCGGCTGATTTTGGCATCAACCAACAAACGCTGAGTATAACCGCCGATGCCGACCAAAGCAAAACCTACGGACAGGCCGATCCTACCTTTACTTTTAGCAGCAGCGGCTTTGTAAACGGGGAGGACGAATCGATTTTGACCGGAGCCTTGAGCCGGGAATCCGGTGAAGACGTGGGTAGCTATGCGCTGACAATAGGCGACCTGAGCGCTGGCGCCAACTATACGCTGGACTTTACCCCGGCCGACTTTGGCATCAATCAGCAAACGCTTGACATTACTGCCGATGTCGGCCAAAGCAAAACCTATGGTCAGGCCGACCCTACTTTTACCTTTAGCAGCAATGGATTTGTAAACGGGGAAGATGAATCGATTTTCACCGGAGCCCTTAGCCGGGAACCCGGCGAAGACGTGGGTAGCTATGCGCTCACCCTGGGCGACCTCACTGCCGGTGCCAACTATGCCCTGGACTTTACTCCGGCGGCCTTTGGCATCAATCAGCAAACGCTGAGTATTACTGCTGAGGTTGGCCAAAGCAAAACCTATGGACAGGTCGACCCGACCTTTACTTTTAGCAGCAATGGCTTTGTAAACGGGGAGGACGAATCGATTTTGACCGGAGCCTTGAGCCGGGAATCCGGTGAAGACGTGGGTAGCTATGCGCTCACCCTGGGCGACCTCACTGCCGGTGCCAACTATGCCCTGGACTTTACTCCGGCGGCCTTTGGCATCAATCAGCAAACGCTGAGTATTACTGCTGAGGTTGGCCAAAGCAAAACCTATGGACAGGTCGACCCGACCTTTACTTTTAGCAGCAATGGCTTTGTAAACGGGGAGGACGAATCGATTTTGACCGGAGCCTTGAGCCGGGAATCCGGTGAAGACGTGGGCAGCTATGCGCTGACCCTGGGCGACCTGAGTGCGGGCGACAACTATACGCTGGACTTTACGTCGGCTGATTTTGGCATCAATCAGCAAACGCTGAGTATAACCACCGAGGCCGGCCAAAGCAAAACCTACGGACAAGCCGACCCGACCTTTACCTTTAGCAGCAGCGGCTTTGTTAACGGAGAAGACGAATCGCTACTGACCGGAGCCTTAAGTCGAGAATCCGGCGAAGACGTGGGCAACTACGCCCTGACAAAAGGAGACCTAAGTGCCGGTGGAAACTATACGCTGGACTTTACGTCGGCTGATTTTGGCATCAACCAGCAAACGCTTACCATAACCGCCGATGTCGGCCAAAGCAAAACCTACGGACAAGCCGACCCAACCTTTACCTTTAGCAGCAGCGGCTTTGTTAACGGAGAAGACGAATCGCTACTGACCGGAGCCTTAAGTCGAGAATCCGGCGAAGACGTGGGCAACTACGCCCTGACAAAAGGAGACCTAAGTGCCGGTGGAAACTATACGCTGGACTTTACGTCGGCTGATTTTGGCATCAACCAGCAAACGCTGAGTATTACCGCCGATGCCGGCCAAAGCAAAACCTACGGACAGGTCGATCCTACCTTTACCTTTAGCAGCAATGGCTTTGTAAACGGAGAAGACGAATCGCTACTGACCGGAGCCTTAAGTCGAGAATCCGGCGAAGACGTGGGTAGTTATGCCCTGACAATAGGCGACCTGAGTGCCGGAGGCAACTATGCCCTGGACTTTACCCCGGCCGACTTTGGTATCAATCAGCAAACGCTTACCATAACCGCAGATGCCGGCCAAAGCAAAATCTACGGACAGGCCGACCCGACCTTTACCTTTAGCAGCAGCGGCTTTGTAAACGGGGAGGACGAATCGATTTTGACAGGAGCCTTGAGCCGGGAACCCGGTGAAGACGTGGGCAGCTATGCGCTGACAATAGGCGACCTGAGTGCCGGCGGCAATTATGCCCTGGACTTTACGTCGGCTGATTTTGGCATCAACCAACAAACGCTGAGTATAACCGCCGATGCCGACCAAAGCAAAACCTACGGACAGGCCGATCCTACCTTTACTTTTAGCAGCAGCGGCTTTGTAAACGGGGAGGACGAATCGATTTTGACCGGAGCCTTGAGCCGGGAATCCGGTGAAGACGTGGGTAGCTATGCGCTGACAATAGGCGACCTGAGCGCTGGCGCCAACTATACGCTGGACTTTACCCCGGCCGACTTTGGTATCAATCAGCAAACGCTTAACATTACCGCCGAGGCCGGCCAAAGCAAAACCTACGGACAGGCCGATCCTACCTTTACTTTTAGCAGCAGTGGCTTTATAAACGGAGAAGACGAGTCACTGCTTACAGGAGCCCTCAGCCGCGAATCCGGCGAAGACGTGGGCAGCTATGCGCTGACAGTAGGCGACCTGAGTGCCGGTGGAAACTATGCCCTGGACTTTACGTCGGCTGATTTTGGCATCAACCAGCAAACGCTGAGTATTACCGCCGATGCCGGCCAAAGCAAAACCTACGGACAGGATGATCCTACCTTTACTTTTAGCAGCAGCGGCTTTGTAAACGGGGAGGAAGAGTCACTGCTTACAGGAGCCTTGAGCCGGGAATCCGGCGAAGTCGTGGGCAGCTATGCGCTGACAGTAGGCGACCTGAGTGCCGGCGGCAACTATGCCCTGGACTTTACGTCGGCTGATTTTGGCATCAACCAGCAAACGCTGAGTATAACCGCCGATGCCGGCCAAAGCAAAACCTACGGACAGGCCGACCCTACTTTTACCTTTAGCAGCAATGGATTTGTCAATGGGGAAGACGAATCGATGTTGACCGGAGCCTTGAGCCGGGAACCGGGAGACGATGTAGGCAGCTATGCATTGACCCTGGGCGATCTGAGTGCCGGAGGCAACTACGCCCTGGACTTTACCCCGGCTAACTTTGCCATCAATCAGCAAACGCTGAGTATTACTGCCGATGCCGGGCAAAGCAAAACCTATGGACAAACCGACCCAATCTTTACCTTTAGCAGCAGCGGATTTGTTAACGGAGAAGACGAGTCAATTTTGACCGGAGCCTTAAGTCGAGAATCCGGCGAAGACGTGGGTAGTTATGCCCTGACAATAGGCGACCTGAGTGCGGGCGGCAACTATACGCTGGACTTTACCCCGGCCGACTTTGGTATCAATCAGCAAACGCTTAACATTACCGCCGAGGCCGGCCAAAGCAAAACCTACGGACAGGCCGATCCTACCTTTACTTTTAGCAGCAATGGATTTGTAAACGGAGAAGACGAGTCACTGCTTACAGGAGCCCTCAGCCGCGAATCCGGCGAAGACGTGGGCAGCTATGCGCTGACAGTAGGCGACCTGAGTGCCGGTGGAAACTATGCCCTGGACTTTACGTCGGCTGATTTTGGCATCAACCAGCAAACGCTGAGTATTACCGCCGATGCCGGCCAAAGCAAAACCTACGGACAGGTCGACCCGACCTTTACCTTTAGCAGCAATGGCTTTGTAAACGGGGAGGAAGAGTCACTGCTTACAGGAGCCTTGAGCCGGGAATCCGGCGAAGTCGTGGGCAGCTATGCGCTGACAGTAGGCGACCTGAGTGCCGGCGGCAACTATGCCCTGGACTTTACGTCGGCTGATTTTGGCATCAACCAACAAACGCTGAGTATTACCGCCGATGCCGGCCAAAGCAAAACCTACGGACAGGTCGATCCTACCTTTACCTTTAGCAGCAATGGCTTTGTAAACGGAGAAGACGAATCGCTACTGACCGGAGCCTTAAGTCGAGAATCCGGCGAAGACGTGGGTAGTTATGCCCTGACAATAGGCGACCTGAGTGCCGGAGGCAACTATGCCCTGGACTTTACCCCGGCCGACTTTGGTATCAATCAGCAAACGCTTACCATAACCGCCGATGTCGGCCAAAGCAAAACCTACGGACAGGCCGACCCGACCTTTACCTTTAGCAGCAGCGGCTTTGTAAACGGGGAGGACGAATCGATTTTGACAGGAGCCTTGAGCCGGGAACCCGGTGAAGACGTGGGCAGCTATGCGCTGACACTAGGCGACTTAAGTGCCGGAGGCAACTATGCCCTGGACTTTACGTCGGCTGATTTTGGCATCAACCAGCAGACCCTGAGTATTACCGCTGAGGCCGACCAAAGCAAAACCTACGGTCAAGCCGACCCTACCTTTACCTTTAGCAGCAATGGATTTGTAAACGGAGAAGACGAATCGCTGCTAACAGGAGCCCTGAGCCGGGAATCCGGCGAAGACGTGGGCAGCTATGCGCTGACCCTGGGCGACCTGAGTGCCGGAGGCAACTATGCCCTGGACTTTACCCCGGCCGACTTTGGTATCAATCAGCAAACGCTTACCATAACCGCCGATGTCGGCCAAAGCAAAACCTACGGACAGGCCGACCCGACCTTTACCTTTAGCAGCAGCGGCTTTGTAAACGGGGAGGACGAATCGATTTTGACAGGAGCCTTGAGCCGGGAACCCGGTGAAGACGTGGGCAGCTATGCGCTGACCCTGGGCGACCTGAGTGCGGGTGCCAACTATGCCCTGGACTTTACGTCGGCTGATTTTGGCATCAACCAGCAGACCCTGAGTATTACCGCTGAGGCCGACCAAAGCAAAACCTACGGTCAAGCCGACCCTACCTTTACCTTTAGCAGCAATGGATTTGTAAATGGGGAGGACGAATCGCTACTTACAGGAGCCCTGAGCCGGGAATCCGGCGAAGACGTGGGCAGCTATGCGCTGACCCTGGGCGACCTAAGTGCCGGTGGAAACTACAGGTTGGAATATACCGGTGCAGCGTTTTTGGTTGAAGCAGCTACTGTCACGATTTTAATCGACAATAAGGAAAAAGTATACGGTAGCCCCAATCCGGATCTTACCTTTTCTTATTCAGGCTTCGTTGGTCAGGATTCTGAGTTAGCCGTTCCTCCTACACTTGAAACAGCGGTTGAGCTGACCACTGGCGTTGGCAGGTATGAGATTTCTGTAAAAAATGGAACTGCACGTGATCCAAATTATCGGATAGTCATTGAAACCGGGAGGTTGGAAGTTGTTCCTGCCCCCTTAGCAATCGTCGCTGATAACAAGACTAGAAAATTTGGTGAGGTAAATCCAGCTCTTACCTTCCGCTACGAGGGGCTGGTTGCCGGTGACACGAAGATTGATCGGGAACCATTTGTTTTTACCCTGGCAGAATCGGCCTCACCTGTAGGAACCTATTCCATTATCGTGGAAGGTGGTGAGGATCAGAATTATCAAATTAGCAGGACGCCAGGTACACTTGATGTAGAAATTGGGGTACCCCGAATTACCTGGAATCCGGTGAGTGTTCCGATCAATATAAGCGAATTGGTGATACCGGTACCTCAGAGTAATTCACCGGGAGTATTCCGTTACGAGGTAGGGGATGAAGGCGTTGCGATTGTGCAGAACGGTCGGATCATTCCGGTATCGGAAGGGGTTACCGAATTGACGGCGATTCAGGAGGCGACCTCGAATTTCAGTAGTGGAAGTTTGACGGTTTCATTAACGGTGACCAAGTCGCAGCGGGAATTATTATTGGATAAAATACGGGACTACCAGGAGTCTGGCGGGACCAGTCCTGGATTGGTAGAACGTGATTTGCGTATCCTTGGGATGTCCGGGACAGACGGTTTGGATCTGGGCTTACTGAATTCGGTAGTAGCGGCAGCGGACCGCATCGATTCGGAAGCGGATTTGCAGGAGTTGATAGACCTGATTCAATCGGGAGCGGATAGCGATGGGGATGGAGTTCCGGATTATGTGGAGATACTGGAATCCACGGATAAGATGGATTCCTGGGATTATCTGGACAGCGATGGTGACGGGGTTCCGGACCACGTGGAAGCGGCGCAGGGGACAGACGCGCAGGATGGGTCCAGCTACCTGGATAGCAATGGGGACGGTACGCCGGATTACATACGGGACCGATCGATTATCGGATTGGCAGAAGAGGCCCCTTCTATCTCGGTTGCCTGGGGTACGGAGGGCGCGGCGGATCGATTGCCGGACAGCGTTTCCGTAGAGTTGGGCGATGGGTCGATAATCAAAGCGGGTGTGATTTGGGATACCTCGGGCCTGGATGTGTTTACAGCGGGGACGTATCCTCTGGAGGGTTCTTTGGTTCCTCCATACGATTACCGCAATACGTACGGAATTTCAGCGGAAGCAGAGATATCCGTAGATGAGAAACCGGTACCTCAAATCAGTTGGAATGCGGTGAGTGTTCCGATCAATATAAGCGAATTGGTGATACCGGTACCTCAGAGTAATTCACCGGGAGTATTCCGTTACGAGGTAGGGGATGAAGGCGTTGCGATTGTGCAGAACGGTCGGATCATTCCGGTATCGGAAGGGGTTACCGAATTGACGGCGATCCAGGAAGCGACCTCGAATTTCAGTAGTGGAAGTTTGACGGTTTCATTAACGGTGACCAAGTCGCAGCGGGAATTATTATTGGATAAAATACGGGACTACCAGGAGTCTGGCGGGACCAGTCCTGGATTGGTAGAACGTGATTTGCGTATCCTTGGGATGTCCGGGACAGACGGTTTGGATCTGGGCTTACTGAATTCGGTAGTAGCGGCAGCGGACCGCATCGATTCGGAAGCGGATTTGCAGGAGTTGATAGACCTGATTCAATCGGGATCGGATAGCGATGGGGATGGAGTTCCGGATTATGTGGAGATACTGGAATCCACGGATAAGATGGATTCCTGGGATTATCTGGACAGCGATGGTGACGGGGTTCCGGACCATGTGGAAGCGGCACAGGGGACAGACGCGCAGGATGGGTCCAGCTACCTGGATAGCAATGGGGACGGTACGCCGGATTACATACGGGACCGATCGATTATCGGATTGGCAGAAGAGGCCCCTTCTATCTCGGTTGCCTGGGGTATGGAGGGCGCGGCGGATCGATTGCCGGACAGCGTTTCCGTAGAGTTGGGCGATGGGTCGATAATCAAAGCGGGTGTGATTTGGGATACCTCGGGTCTGGATGTGTTTACAGCGGGGACGTATCCGCTAAACGGAGCGTTAATTCCTCCATACGATTACCGCAATACGTACGGAATTTCAGCGGAAGCAGAGATATCCGTAGATGAGAAACCGGTACCTCAAATCAGTTGGAATCCGGTGAGTGTTCCGATCAATATAAGCGAATTGGTGATACCGGTACCTCAGAGTAATTCACCGGGAGTATTCCGTTACGAGGTAGGGGATGAAGGCGTTGCGATTGTGCAGAACGGTCGGATCATTCCGGTATCGGAAGGGGTTACCGAATTGACGGCGATTCAGGAGGCGACCTCGAATTTCAGCAGTGGAAGTTTGACGGTTTCGTTAACGGTGACCAAGTCGCAGCGGGAATTATTATTGGATAAAATACGGGACTACCAGGAGTCTGGCGGGACCAGTCCTGGATTGGTAGAACGTGATTTGCGTATCCTTGGGATGTCCGGGACAGACGGTTTGGATCTGGGCTTACTGAATTCGGTAGTAGCGGCAGCGGACCGCATCGATTCGGAAGCGGATTTGCAGGAGTTGATAGACCTGATTCAATCGGGAGCGGATAGCGATGGGGATGGAGTTCCGGATTATGTGGAGATACTGGAATCCACGGATAAGATGGATTCCTGGGATTATCTGGACAGCGATGGTGACGGGGTTCCGGACCACGTGGAAGCGGCGCAGGGGACAGACGCGCAGGATGGGTCCAGCTACCTGGATAGCAATGGGGACGGTACGCCGGATTACATACGGGACCGATCGATTATCGGATTGGCAGAAGAGGCCCCTTCTATCTCGGTTGCCTGGGGTACGGAGGGCGCGGCGGATCGATTGCCGGACAGCGTTTCCGTAGAGTTGGGCGATGGGTCGATAATCAAAGCGGGTGTGATTTGGGATACCTCGGGCCTGGATGTGTTTACAGCGGGGACGTATCCTCTGGAGGGTTCTTTGGTTCCTCCATACGATTACCGCAATACGTACGGAATTTCAGCGGAAGCAGAGATATCCGTAGATGAGAAACCGGTACCTCAAATCAGTTGGAATGCGGTGAGTGTTCCGATCAATATAAGCGAATTGGTGATACCGGTACCTCAGAGTAATTCACCGGGAGTATTCCGTTACGAGGTAGGGGATGAAGGCGTTGCGATTGTGCAGAACGGTCGGATCATTCCGGTATCGGAAGGGGTTACCGAATTGACGGCGATCCAGGAAGCGACCTCGAATTTCAGCAGTGGAAGTTTGACGGTTTCATTAACGGTGACCAAGTCGCAGCGGGAATTATTATTGGATAAAATACGGGACTACCAGGAGTCTGGCGGGACCAGTCCTGGATTGGTAGAACGTGATTTGCGTATCCTTGGGATGTCCGGGACAGACGGTTTGGATCTGGGCTTACTGAATTCGGTAGTAGCGGCAGCGGACCGCATCGATTCGGAAGCGGATTTGCAGGAGTTGATAGACCTGATTCAATCGGGAGCGGATAGCGATGGGGATGGAGTTCCGGATTATGTGGAGATACTGGAATCCACGGATAAGATGGATTCCTGGGATTATCTGGACAGCGATGGTGACGGGGTTCCGGACCACGTGGAAGCGGCGCAGGGGACAGACGCGCAGGATGGGTCCAGCTACCTGGATAGCAATGGGGACGGTACGCCGGATTACATACGGGACCGATCGATTATCGGATTGGCAGAAGAGGCCCCTTCTATCTCGGTTGCCTGGGGTACGGAGGGCGCGGCGGATCGATTGCCGGACAGCGTTTCCGTAGAGTTGGGCGATGGGTCGATAATCAAAGCGGGTGTGATTTGGGATACCTCGAGCCTGGATGTGTTTACAGCGGGGACGTATCCGCTAAACGGAGCGTTAATTCCTCCATACGATTACCGCAATACGTACGGAATTTCAGCGGAAGCAGAGATATCCGTAGATGAGAAACCGGTACCTCAAATCAGTTGGAATGCGGTGAGTGTTCCGATCAATATAAGCGAGTTGGTGATACCGGTACCTCAGAGTAATTCACCGGGAGTATTCCGTTACGAGGTAGGGGATGAAGGCGTTGCGATTGTGCAGAACGGTCGGATCATTCCGGTATCGGAAGGGGTTACCGAATTGACGGCGATCCAGGAAGCGACCTCGAATTTCAGCAGTGGAAGTTTGACGGTTTCATTAACGGTGACCAAGTCGCAGCGGGAATTATTATTGGATAAAATACGGGACTACCAGGAGTCTGGCGGGACCAGTCCTGGATTGGTAGAACGTGATTTGCGTATCCTTGGGATGTCCGGGACAGACGGTTTGGATCTGGGCTTACTGAATTCGGTAGTAGCGGCAGCGGACCGCATCGATTCGGAAGCGGATTTGCAGGAGTTGATAGACCTGATTCAATCGGGAGCGGATAGCGATGGGGATGGAGTTCCGGATTATGTGGAGATACTGGAATCCACGGATAAGATGGATTCCTGGGATTATCTGGACAGCGATGGTGACGGGGTTCCGGACCACGTGGAAGCGGCGCAGGGGACAGACGCGCAGGATGGGTCCAGCTACCTGGATAGCAATGGGGACGGTACGCCGGATTACATACGGGACCGATCGATTATCGGATTGGCAGAAGAGGCCCCTTTCTATCTCGGTTGCCTGGGGTACGGAGGGCGCGGCGGATCGATTGCCGGACAGCGTTTCCGTAGAGTTGGGCGATGGGTCGATAATCAAAGCGGGTGTGATTTGGGATACCTCGAGCCTGGATGTGTTTACAGCGGGGACGTATCCGCTAAACGGAGCGTTAATTCCTCCATACGATTACCGCAATACGTACGGAATTTCAGCGGAAGCAGAGATATCCGTAGATGAGAAACCGGTACCTCAAATCAGTTGGAATCCGGTGAGTGTTCCGATCAATATAAGCGAGTTGGTGATACCGGTACCTCAGAGTAATTCACCGGGAGTATTCCGTTACGAGGTAGGGGATGAAGGCGTTGCGATTGTGCAGAACGGTCGGATCATTCCGGTATCGGAAGGGGTTACCGAATTGACGGCGATTCAGGAGGCGACCTCGAATTTCAGCAGTGGAAGTTTGACGGTTTCGTTAACGGTGACCAAGTCGCAGCGGGAATTATTATTGGATAAAATACGGGACTACCAGGAGTCTGGCGGGACCAGTCCTGGATTGGTAGAACGTGATTTGCGTATCCTTGGGATGTCCGGGACAGACGGTTTGGATCTGGGCTTACTGAATTCGGTAGTAGCGGCAGCGGACCGCATCGATTCGGAAGCGGATTTGCAGGAGTTGATAGACCTGATTCAATCGGGATCGGATAGCGATGGGGATGGAGTTCCGGATTATGTGGAGATACTGGAATCCACGGATAAGATGGATTCCTGGGATTATCTGGACAGCGATGGTGACGGGGTTCCGGACCATGTGGAAGCGGCCCAGGGGACAGACGCGCAGGATGGGTCCAGCTACCTGGATAGCAATGGGGACGGTACGCCGGATTACATACGGGACCGATCGATTATCGGATTGGCAGAAGAGGCCCCTTCTATCTCGGTTGCCTGGGGTACGGAGGGCGCGGCGGATCGATTGCCGGACAGCGTTTCCGTAGAGTTGGGCGATGGGTCGATAATCAAAGCGGGTGTGATTTGGGATACCTCGGGCCTGGATGTGTTTACAGCGGGGACGTATCCGCTAAACGGAGCGTTAATTCCTCCATACGATTACCGCAATACCTACGGAATTGCGGCCGAAGCATTCGTGACAGTAGGTACAAAGCCTGCACCTACCGACATACGACTGTCTAATACGATTATTCCAGCTACACCTACGGACGGGGAGGTATTTATCGGTCGTATTGAAATTGAAGATGAGGTGGACGATACCATCGGGCTGTCATTACCGGATGATAACCCCGACAATGCCTATTTTACCATTCGTCAGGATTCCCTCTTCTTCCTGGCAAGCGAATCTCAGGACGGTCAGGATCGGTTTGAACCAACAATTCGTGCCATTGATTCCCAGGAAAACGTTTTGGACAAACAATTCTCCCTTTTTAGGTTATCCGGCTCTGTTATTTCGCCAGCAAGCGATGATCCAGATGGCTTACGTATAGTCAATTCCTTTAGCCCAAATGGCGATGGGATCAACGATGTGTGGTTGATCGAAGGATTGGATAAATTCTTGTTTTCCGAAGTGCAGGTATTTGACCGCGGAGGAAGAAGGGTGTTTCTCAGTAGGGACCCCGAAATTGGTTGGGATGGAGGGCACGATGGGCAGATGCTTCCTACCGGTACGTACTACTATGTATTAAAGATTGAGGATCGGGAGCAACTGAGAAAGGGTTTCATAAATTTAATCAAAAAATAGAATGGAATTGTCTTATGAAAATAGTCAATGATTGCCGTAGATTCATTTTTCTTGTAGTTGTTATTTCCTCGTATTCGATCGAGTCCATTGGGCAGTCCAGGAAATACATGGCACAGTTCGATCATTTTAAATCTTATTATAATCCCGGGTTGACCGGGTTTTCAGGCTCCTCATTTGGTAGTTTCGTACGCAACCAGTGGGCGGGGTTTGATGGGGCACCGGTATCCATTTTCCTCAGTGGTGAATTCGATCTGGGTGATTTCACGTCTAGGGACAGTATAGGCGGACTTGGACGCAATGCACTCGGAATGAATCTATACTACGACCAGTTTGGAGCTTTCCAAGATACACGGGTTGTTTTGAGTTATGCGTCACGGATTTCGCTGTCCGATAAAGTCGGGTTACGGCTTGGTTTGGGAGTGAATTATGCGTTATCCAATATCGATGGCAGTAGAGTCATAGGGGATCAGGTGGATGATCCCGTAATTAATCAATATTTTGGGAGCTACGCAGATATGCGTGTGTTGGATTTTAATGCCGGCTTGGTACTCACCCATCCGAATTATTATGTTGGCTACAGTGCGCATAATATTTCTCAGGGGAAGTACTTTATTTCTGGTGACGCTTTTATGGATGAATTTCCTGTTGAGCATATATTGCAAGCGGGTTACAAAAATAAGGTAAGCGAAAATATAGCCATTTCTACCACGTTAATGGCGAATCGCTACCAATACAATCCCTTAAACGTGCAGGTTAATTTCAAAACTTTGCTGTACGAATGGGTTTGGATCGGTGGGGGGCATCGGGTTAATTTTGCGCATAATTTTCAGTTAGGCTTTTTGTTCTCTAATTTTATTTTCGGGTATATCTATGAGTTGCCGATGACCAATGCCTATTTGTTGCCAAACACTTCTCACGAGTTTGTGCTTTCTTTCTCATTAAGTGGAGAGCGTCTAAATAAATTTCAAGTTTTTTGGTGATTTACAGAAACATTGGTTGAAATTTAAAGGGTCATTTTCGGTGGGGTATGAAAATAGATTTTCTCCGTAGATGTCCATAGTAGTAGGTGGATAGTATAGCGCTCCCCATTTGTTGGACGAATGGTCTCAGTTGCCGAGTGAATTTATTTGTTGATGGTATTTTTAGTTATGCTGTCTTGCCTTATCGTACTTGCGTATCTTTCTTCCGGTTTTGCCTCGTAGTATGGTGGACCTTCCCTTGTTTAAGAATGACAGGCACCACTCCAAGTGCATTGAACGTTTGGGAGGGTGAATAATTTATTTACGACCTTGCCTGTTTTCAAAATAGGCTGAGGCAGCAATTAATTATCAATTGTACGCGTTTCATTTTTTTTTTAAAGAATACTTCACAAAAAATAAATAAATGGTAATTACATTAGCGCATGAAATTTTTTTATTGTCAAAAAGATAATAAATATCGGGCAAATGCATGGAGTAAATATTGGTCTTGGTTAACACCAAAAAGGCCTTTTCATTCATTCCCAAATAACGAATTAAAAATGGCAATGGATTCTGTAGTTTGTGAGTCGGTGAACTTTCTAGGGAAAGGGTCCTCACTTGAAGGGAGTGTCGAAACTAACTCTGATATAAGAGTAGATGGGAAAATAATCGGTGATATCACGACGTCAAAAACGCTGGTGGTTGGACCTATGGGAGAAGTAGTGGGTAAAATTCGTGCGCATACTGTCGTGATTGCAGGCCAGGTTTTTGGTGATATTTTCTCGTCTGGCGTCGTTGTAATTGAAGCTTCCGGGTACTACGAAGGAAAGGTAACATCCGATTCTATAAGTATACACACCGGGGCATCGATTGTTGGAAGCATCGTTACACCCCGAGTGAAACAACGTTCCCTTGGTATCAAATCGATAAGGACTGAAAATGAAAGTAGGAAATCAATAGTCAGTTATTCCAACGAAAAAGGCTGTTTAGATTTAGCTTAGGTACAAACGGTGGAGACAGACTTGGTTTAATACCTGTTAATTTCTTTGCTTAAAGAAGGAGTTTGGAGTATTAGCGTTTTTGATTCTTGGTTTTGTATGAGAAATAAATTTAGTCCTGAAAACGACAACAATTCCTGTATGGCTTCTGGTTTTATTAGATTCCCGTCGGTTTATGGATAAATCTTTTAGGCAACTCTACAACTACAATTGGCTTTTCATTGGTAATTGTCCATTGGTATTTACTGCTTTTGACGAGTAAAACGATTCTGATTTCTACCTATAACTCGTTTGACCCAGCTATTTTATTTTATCTCGTATTAATTTTTGATTATAACCATGACAGTTTCCTTAACACCTCTTGCCGACGTAAAAATTGCCATCGTAGGATTGGGCTATGTGGGATTACCCCTGGCCGTTGAATTTGCCCGGAAATTTCCCGTTATCGGATTCGATATTTCCGAAAGACGCGTGGCCGAACTCAATGCCGGAAGGGACCTGACCCTGGAAGTGGCCGACGAAGACCTGCAGTCGGTCCTGCTTACCGATTCCAGCGCGGGCAAAATCGGGCTAGTACCTACCTGCAACGCCGACCAGCTGGCGGACTGTCAGATTTTTGTGGTAACCGTACCCACCCCCACGGACCGGCACCACCGTCCGGTGCTTACTCCCATGCTGAAGGCCTCGGAAACCATCGGAAAGTACCTCAAAAAAGGGGACCTGGTGATTTACGAATCGACGGTCTACCCGGGGGTGACGGAAGAGGAATGCGTGCCCCTGCTGGAAAAAGTCAGCGGGCTGCGCTATAACGAAGACTTTTATGCCGGCTACTCCCCGGAACGGATCAACCCGGGGGATAAGGAACATACCGTAGCCAAAATCCTGAAGGTGACCTCCGGTTCCACCCCCGAGGTGGCCGAGTACGTGGACCGATTGTACCGGGAAGTGATCAGGGCCGGTACCCACAAAGCCAGCAGCATCAAGGTGGCCGAGGCCGCCAAGGTGATCGAAAACTCCCAACGGGACATCAACATCGCCTTTGTGAACGAACTTTCCAAAATCTTTAACCTGCTGCAGATCGATACGCAGGAGGTATTGGCGGCTGCCGGCACCAAATGGAATTTTCTACCCTTCAAACCCGGACTGGTCGGCGGACACTGCATCAGCGTGGATCCCTACTACCTGGCACAAAAAGCCCAGGAGGTGGGCTACCATCCGGAAATCATCCTGGCCGGACGCCGGCTCAACGACTCCATGGGCAAGCACGTGGCCACCGAAGTGATCAAGCACATGATGCGTAAGGACTTGAAAGTGATCGACTCCAAGGTGCTGATCCTGGGTTTTACCTTCAAGGAAGATTGCCCCGACGTGCGCAATACCCGGGTGATCGATATTTACCAGGAGTTGCGGGCCTTTGACATGGACGTGGACGTCTACGACCCCTGGGCCAGCAAGGAAGAGGTTGCTCATGAATACGGATTGGAAATCATCGACGGTGACACCTGCCCCGATATGAGCGCCTATTCCGCCATCGTTTTGGCCGTGGCCCATAAAAAATTCAAAGACCTGCCCATCCAAAAAACAACCACCTGGTCGTCTTCGACGTCAAAGCCGTCTTGGAGAAGGACAAGGTGGATGCACGGTTGTAGCGCGGCACAGGATAACCTGGTTTGGTCGGGTTTGCGGTGGTAGGTAGTCGGGTACTGTAGGGGAACGGAACGAGAGGCCAAGGAGGTCGTAAAGAGTTTAAACCTCGGTAAAGTTAATAATCACCAATTTTGTATGTATCGGTGATATTCCCCAAACAAATTTATTTCCTTTTGGGATGAAAATGCCGGGCAGAAGATTATCACAAAGCGTATCCATTTGACTCTTACATGCCGTTTATTCAAATTTGGCTAAATGCTAGGAATCATAGGGTAGGCTTTTCCCAGATAAAGTACCAGCGCCTGGTGTTCTCTCTTTACTTGCTAGATTCAAACCTGCTCATCGATTACAAAAAAATGGATGATTAAAATTAAAGGGTAAAATAGATTTTCTAAAGGACTTTTAGGGAGGTTTTTCAAACGCTATAGAATGGGTTGGTAAAGTAGAAGAAAGACCTCGAATCGAACTGAATTTTTAGCAGTAGCAGGGTCGGTGAAGGAGTAATTAAATTCTCTTTTCGGAAGGGATGGTGATAGAGTTTATTTGATAGAATAAGTTTGGGACAAAAAAAATCCCTCAAAACATTAAGGGATTTTTCCATTCAGTAGCTACTTCCGGGCGTGAATTTGACAGCTTTTAGAATTAAAAAATGCCGCAAGCAACTACGACTAAACCTATATTTACTTTGCAATGATACGAATTGACAATAGAAGGAACAATTAGCGGAGTGTCTTCTGGTTTACCTTTTGATTCTTTTCATTTTGCTGTTCGCAATGAAATACTTTAATCAGTCAAAAAGTCGGAATTGAGACGGAAAGAGCGGTGGTTTAACTTTTCTCTCATAAGGTAAAGGATGTTGTATTCTATTTCCCGTGTTCGCTTTATTGCTGTTTGCAGGGATCAACCAGCTTTGGTTTGTAGGAGCCTAACGTAGAAGCGTTAGTACAAGTGTTCCAGCAGCGACGCCATGAGAACACAACAGACGGAAGCGTTGGTTTTCACCTGCGACAAGCGAATCTGAGAAATTCTAGTACTTTACCTGATATATAACCAAATCATCTTCTGTTGTACCGGTTGGGTTATTATAGATCGTATGTAAGGTATTCCAAAAGTTCCCATCTATTGCCGGACCTATTCCAAATCCGTCAAAATGTGCGCCCATACCCAACGCGTGTCCGAACTCGTGGATGACCATATCCACGTTAATCTCATTTGCACAGGCAGCTGCCCCGATGTGCACATACAGTACCGTATTGATGGTCCCCGTTGCATCATAGAATCCATCGGTCAATACATAATCCAACACTTCGCCGCTAGTTGCCTGCTCGGTGATGGTAAAGGTAGGCAGTGGATAGCTCGTTGTACCAACCCCTTGAGATACGTGTCCGCAGCCGTTTGGGTCAGTGGTGGAGCCAAATTGGCCCAAAGCTGTTCCCCGACTGACAATGATACCTCTTTTGATATCCGTATCAGGGGTGTTTGCGATACTCGCTCTGTCAAAAAGTTTTTTTCCAACCTCTTTTTCAATGGTATCAAGCGCCTGTTCCGCCAAAACATAGCCTCCTGTTTTGACCGGTATTAGTCCATCTTTTGTAATGTTCCAGGATTTCAACTTTATCAAATCGTATATACCGTACGTTTGTAGCGAATACCATGGAAAGCCCTCGTCACTTAGATTGGTTTTTTTTATATTTTCCAGAATTCCAGTAGGTCCTACGATTGTACTTTCGCTATCGGAATAGCGGGATTCCGCCTCTTCACAACTTAAAACCGAAGATGCCAATGCCAGTAAAATGAGATAAACGAAACATTTCATGGATAATCCAATTACTTATCAACCCCATAAGGGACTACCTTCGAATGCCTACAGAATAACCTTTGACAGCGCATGGCTTCAAACCTTCCTTCTTTTTGGTAAATTCCTGGTTTATGTGGAACCGTTCAACGTTTCCTTCATGGATGGAAGTTGGTCGAAAAATGACTGCTGGATATTTCTCGTCTTGAAAAGACGTCATCTACCATGCCAGTCTTTCACCTCGGCTTTTCAAAGAAACCCCCCCACTTATACCATGGGGGGGAGTCGCCTTTCGTCGGTCCCCACGACTTGTTTTCCACACCAAATCCGTAAGGTATTTGTGAACGTGATTGGAACCAACAACTAATCAAACCAAAGTTCAATATAAATCAATCAGCCCTTTTTTTCAACACCTCATTGGTGTTTTGATTTACACTTTTTTTCCTTTTATTTATTTTTTACTTTTCTCCACATTTCCTGCCATCTACCATCCGTTTTGCGACAGAAGGGAAGCATCATCGATCCGTTTCGAGAAGTAGGCTTGTTTTGTACTTTAAGATTTTGAGGAGCACATAGGCGGCGCCGGATAAAATGGCGAGTATGACAAACACAACATCAGTCGGCTGTTGGTTAATCATTTGTTTGAGACCAGAAAAAACTGCGAATACCAGCATGTAAGCAAACACACCATTTTTCTCTTTTCGTAATACTTTTTTAATGCTAAAACGAAGGGGAGATTTTTTGAAGTGACGGATGTTTGGAATAAACGCAGGTACTTTTTCCGCCCAGTTCAAATAGTCTTTACCAAACTTTCTCCTTAAAAACTGTTCTTCTGCAAACATTATTCGTTCGTAGTACAACCAATACATCAGCACAAAAAGCAGCACATACCAGAAATTCCCTGTCAAGAAAGCAATCGCTAGCCAGGTAATAAAATTCCCCAGGTACAACGGATGCCTGACCGTCGAATAGATGCCTGTCGTATTTAGTTGGTCGGCCACTTGTCCGGCGGTTGTATTTCTGCCGGATGTATTTCTAGGGGTATAACCGATTGTGTAGGCCCTTATGAGTAACCCAATCAGGCCGATACAATAATATATATAGGCCAGTACTGCCGTATTACCCCTGACCGACGAGGAAAAATCGGTAGTTTGATTCGAAAGGATGAGTGCTAATCCCGTAAGTAATAGGACAATTGGAATGTAACTCCGGTACTTAAACAGCCAGTTTCCTTGTGCTTCAAATTCCTCCTGCAGCGCCATAGATGATGTTGATTTAACAATAAACTTTTACGTAAGTGAAGGTAGTCTTTTCTTGTTTGACGGGATATTCTTTCGTTTGCCTTCTGTTTACCTTTTATTGCTTTTAGTTAATCCATGAAGCAAAACTGCTATCAGATGTGAGAAAATCTTTTGGGTTGGATGGGTACGATGCATTCGTATCCATAGCCACCTGGAAGGAACCGTCCCTGGAAATTGATCCAAATAGTATGGCGTATGTGCATCGATTGGAAGAAGTAGTTGCCATAGCTGCAAACCGAGTATTGCGTACCGGCTCCTTGTTTATCCATAGGTTTTACTGCCTTATCATAGAAAAGGTGAACTAGCGGCGGTAGTGTAGTGTCTTTAGCAGGTAGTAGTATCGGTTGTATTTACTTTTATCGTGGATTCTGTCAGTTACCTACCGAAAACCTTTCCAATGCGGTAAAAGCTGGGTAACTGCTATAACTTCCCAACCCTTTTTGTCAAGGCGGCAATCTGATAGTTATAGTGTAAGTAACACGGGGATAAAGGTTTAATGCACGTAGGTAGCGTTGCACAGCGCTTTAAATAGCATTTCGTATTCGTCAGTGACCGCATCCCAATTGTACTTTGGCGTTAAACCTTCCCGGGAGCGGTTCCGCAGGGACTCCATCTTTTCGGGAGATCCCTCTGCCTGATCGATAATCCGAACCACCGATTCGGTATTTTTATCAAAATACCAGCCGTATTTTCCTTTTTGCAGCATTTCCTGATTGAACCGGGTGTCCATCGCCAGAATCGCACAACCGTAGCCCAATGCCTTGAGCATGGCAGGATTGGTACCTCCGTACTCGTGCCCGTGGAAATACGCATAACAGTTGTGGTACAAGGCGGCCAATTGTTCCTGGTCTCGGACATAGCCCGTAAATACCAGGCGCTTGTCCGGAATGCTTTTCATTTTCTGAGCAAACCGATCGTGGTAGGGTACGTCCCCCACGATGACCAGCTTTCGCTTGGAAGCGGACCGAACAAAACCGTCCACGATCAAGTCCGCATTGTTATCCGGAATCAGGCGCCCCACAATCAAAAAATAGGATTCCTTCTGCAACCCCCAGGTTTCGATCATCGTGCTATCGGAAGATACCCGAGGATTGGCGCCGTAAGCAATCATTTTGGAGGGTGCGTTGAATTTTTCCAGGTAGATTTTCTCCATTTCGTCGGAATCAGTAATCAACTGATCGTACAGTTTGGTAGCCAGTCGGGAAGCAAACAAGTAGTACCGGGCTCCCAGCCCTTTCCACTTTGGCCGAAGCCACTCCAGCCCATCAACGTTGATGGCAGAGGGCTTTCCGAAGATTTTGGTAAGGATACCGAACGGACCGTTGGCACTATTGACGACAAAGACCACGTCTACTTTTGAAAAGCAAACGTGAATCATGGACAAGAGGGAATTGGTCAGCTGACTCAGGGATTTGGTTTCCACACAAGGCATGTAAACCAAATTGATTCCGTTTACTTTTTTGGGCTTTTCCTCAAATAGAGGGGCGTGGCAATAGACCGTCACTGCTACTCCCCGTTGGACCAGTCGCTCGCCCATCTCTTTTACAAACGTCTCGTATCCTCCGTATACATAGGGATATCCCCTTGTTCCTACAATCGCCACATGCAACGGCTTGCTGTTTTTTGACATACTGCTAATAAATGGGTTGATAAGTGTATGCGTTGTATTTTTCGCGATCTTTTTTTTCGGTAAATCATTGACTAGTATCGACTGCAAACGAAAAAAGCCCCTGTAAAAACAAGGGCATTTTACTCAAACAGCTATCACCTCGGTTAGCATATGTATTTGATTGCAAGGGAACGATAAACTGAAATAGCTAACCGACGTGTATAGATATGTCACTGATACTAAGGATGATCAAATATAATATCCTGCTCCCTTTATACCAACTAAAAAATTGTTCGTTCATTTACCTGGGATTACATTTGGTTTCAAATAGACTAATATTACAAGGCAATGCCTGGTTATTTCGCTCCGACTATGGGGTTGGACTCAGGAAACGATATCCAACATCCCTGTATCAGGATAAGTCAACGCGTGTATTGATTGCAAATGCACTGCTTTTATCGGCAGATTGCATCGTATACTTCATCCCATAGGTCAATGCGCCGGTTCAGGCATTGAATCGTCGCTCGCTCGGCTTCCTCCCAATATACCGGATTGTTCCCACAGAGTGTAGCGGTCATTTCCAAGGCTAGCTGGCCATGGTGCCCTCCATCCACTTCAATATGTCGTTCCAGGTAGTACTTAAAAAGGGATACGTTGTCAGGGAAATCCTTGTGGATGTCATTCACCATGGATAAAAACATCGCTGGAATCAAGTCCTCCCGACCAAAGGTAAACACCGCTGCAAGTACATGGTTTTTTTGACTGGCAATGACAGAAAAAGTGAAATCCACGAAGTCTCGTACAGGTTTTGGCGCGCTTGAGGCACGGTAGGCTGCCTCTAGGCTCTGGTTCGCTTTTAGAGAGGCCAGAAACGTTTCGATGCCCAGTGTATCCGCATTGCATTTATTCATGGCTTCCAGATACAGCTCAAAATGACTTTTACGTAGACCATCTGCATCGATATCCGATTCCTCGCCAACAACGATTTCGTTGATCAGGTATCTGGTGTTTGGATTCCCTACAGGAAACCAGGGTACACTGGTACAGGTAAGTCTATGTTGAAGCGTTTTTAGCAAGGACATGAAATCCCAAACAGCATAGACATGATACCGCATAAAAACATTCAAATCCTCCAGCCTCCTAATGGCAGCATACACCCGATGATTCACTATCTGCTGTTGCATGGGTTCGATTTTCTTCTTTAATTCTGCGAGTTGGTCTTGGGATTGTGTCGCTAGCATAGTTACCTTTTTCTTGGAAATATAACGACCAATAAACCGCGCATTTCACAGATGGGTTATGGCGGTTAGGAAATTTCAAGCAAAGTGAAAGAAATTGTAAATGAAAGAGTGAGAAGGAAGAGCTGGATCGCAGGGGCATCACTCCTACCGGTTTCCCTCTCGCTCCCCTCAGTTTTTTACCAGTTTTGCAGATTCCTTCCCGTGAGGAACTCATTTTTTGCAAAAACTCCCCGGTAGCTTTTAGAGATGGTCCATTCCAATAGCGCACTTTCCTTCACGCAATCCGAATAAACACAAAAAAAGGCCATGGAAACCATTCCATGGCCTCTTCTCCTGCCTATGGTCGCTGGCATTATCGTGCAAATGCCCCCCTGTTTTCCTCGCTGGGATACCCATTTCAATTTCGGTTGGTAAAATTGACCAGGTACCTTTTTTCGTCAATGCTCTTGATGGATTTCTAAATGTTTGATGTGACCCCATTATCTTGATCTTTAAATTGTTTATTGGAGAAAAACCATATTCTCACTTTATCTTCCGCCTTGCAGATTTTGGCGTGAAGAAATCCGGGTAGCGCGGTGGCAAAGGCAGAGGCATGTCTGACGAGGTTTTTGGGCTATAAATTTATTTTGCAGGACTTGCACTTTCCAAAAATCGAGGAGTTTGCCTATGCGAGGGCTGAGCACGGATTTTAGCCAAAAGATGCATAGCGGCGGGGTTTTTTGGTTACTTTTTTGACCTGCAGCAAAAAAGTAACAAGGATTGAATATGCATACAGTTGGCCATGTGAAGGCAAACGGCCTCTACACCGGTTCACTGTGATAATACCTGAATAGTCAACTTTTTTTCTTCAGCTTACTGAAGGGGTTCTCATGCCTGGACACGACTCAAAATAGCAAAAGCAATAACTGAGACACCCAAATTCATCAAAAATATGCCCTGAGAGTATCTAAACGCACTTCCGGAAATCTACCGAGGAAAACAGGAAAAAGGCCATGGAACCGCTTCCATGACCTCTTGACCAACATTTACAATTAAAAAATTATCGTGCAAAAGCACCCAACACCAAATAGGTAGTCAAATCTACTGTACTGATAGCCTGTGTAGGATCGTGTACCACGAAGAACCCTTCGTAATTTCTTGTCAGCTCATTGAATGAGATCATTAGCTCGTTTTCGGCCATCACCGTTCCGCCATTGCCTTCAATCCCTTGCGCAAAGATATCCCCGTTTGGTGTTTCATTGTAAGGAGTACCGTTAGGTGTAGTAGATGGGTCGGCAGCATCGTGTGCATGCACCCTATAGGTCATACCATCCATGGTATTCATCAGGCTGATGGTAATTTTGGCCTTCCCATCGATCATCTCTTCCACCCTTATTTCTGCCATGAGATCACGGGCATGGTCCCCCTCATAGGCCAGGTCTGCATTGTCAAGCAATTGCCCCTCGTTAAAATCATACATAAAGGTCTCGCTACGCAGATTCGCTTCAGCTTCCGGTAGATCCTGTGCAAATGTTCCTAATATCAGGTAGGTGCCCAGATTAGTGGTGCTCATTTCCTGCGTAGGATCGTGCACTACCAGAAAGCCCTCATAGGTATCCAGCAGCTGATCGTAGTTCATTTCCGTCTGCATGGTTTGGCTACCCATGCCGTTACTTATGCTGATCATTCCGGCAAAAATTTCTCCGTTTGGGGTTTCGTTATACGGGGTCCCGTTTGGTGTGGTGGCAGGATCCGCGGCGTCGTGTACGTGGACCGGATACTGCATGCCATCCAGGGCATTTTCCAGCCGAATGGTCACTTCGGTATTGCCGTTTTCCATTTCTTTGAGCTCCAGTTTGGCGGATAAGTTTCGGGGATGGTCGCCTGCGCCGTCTCCGTTATAGGCGGTAGCCGGGTTGTTCAGGAGTTGGCCTTCGTTGAAACCATAGGAAAAGGTTTCCATACCTGGAGTAAAGGGCATTTCCGGTTCCGGGTCTTCGTTGCAGGCGGTAAATAGTGCCATTCCGGCTGCCAGTAGGCCCACACCCAATGTTTTTGTCATTCTCACATTCGTCTTCATCGTAATTGTATTTTGCGTTTTACTAATTCGTTTGGCAAGAGTTACGAGCAGGTGATGCCGATTGGATCGACCCAATGGCTATTTTTTTTAAAAAATGCCCTAACTGACCTTGATACCTTGTCCCGGAAAGCAACATGACGTATTTTTGAACAAAGGAAATGCAGGGAGCATTTCCGTCCTTTTTTAGTGTAAATCCCAATCGCGCATGTTTTACTCCGATTCCAGAAGCGCCGCACGCATTCTTTACCGAAAGCTCAAGCTGAATTGGATTTTTACTACCTCTACCTTTGTCGGGAATTTTTTGATAGCGTTGGTGGTGACGTATTTTTTCCGAAAGATCGGGTACGATCCACCGGTAAATTTTGTATTCTTTATCAGCATACTCGCGATAGGCCTGTGGGTATCAGAAGCCATGCCCCCCTTTGCTGTGGGAATATTTATCATTGCTTCCCTTTTGGTCGGGTTTAGTACGGATTTCTTTTTTGATCAAACCATGCCCCCGGATCTGTACGTGAGCACCTGGACCAGCAATGTGGTATGGTTGCTACTCGGGGGCTTTTTTCTAGCCAAAGGCATGAGCCTGGTCGAGTTGGACCGGCAACTATTTCGGTTTACCGTCAGTCGTTTCGGCCAAAAACCGGAAGGCTTGTTACTTGGCCTGATGATGACCACCGCCATTGCCAGCATGGTCATGTCCAACACCGCTACTACGGCCATGATGATTTCCTCGATTATCCCATTGGTGCAGCTGATTGGGAGAAAGTCCTCCTACGGTAAGGCCCTGTTGACGGCCATTCCGGCCGCAGCCTCGGTGGGAGGTATCGGTACCATCATCGGGAGCACCCCCAATGCGATCGCGGTAGGCGCCCTTCAGGAAAAGGGAATCAGCGTTACGTTTGTGGACTGGATGCTGGTGGGCTTACCCACCGCTTTATTGCTGGTCTGGGTGTTTTGGAAATTCCTCTGCAAGACGCATGATTTTTCGGAGGTCAAGCTTGATCTTTCTCTTTTGCCCAAAGGACAGGGAGAAGTGGGGCGTTTTCAAAAAAACGCCGTTATTTTTACCTTGGTAGTCACCGTACTGATGTGGCTTACCGAAGCCATTCACGGCATTCCCGTGGCTGCTACCTCGGCGATTCCCATTGTCTTGCTGACCATGACCCAGGTGATCCATTCGGAACATGTTCGCAGCCTTCCCTGGGATACCCTTATGTTGGTCGCCGGTGGTTTGGCATTAGGCATCGCGCTCGTGGAAGTGGGGCTGGCGGAAATCGTCATGCAAAAAATAAATGCGCTTCCCCTGCCAAATACGGTGATTGCCGTCGTCTTTTGCCTGGTGGCCGTGTCGCTTTCCAACGTGATGAGTAATACAGCCGCCGCCTCCATCCTGGTGCCACTGAGTCTGGCCCTACCGGGGACTTACGGTATCGCTGGCCCGGTGATGGTCGCCATCAGTTGCTCCTGTTCTCTGCTACTTCCCGTGTCCACCCCGGCCAATGCCATTGCCTATGCTACCGGACTGATCGAGCAAAAAGATTTTCGTACCGGAGGATTATTCTTTATCTTACTGGGGCCAACGGTGGCCTTTTTGGCAGTAATGGCGTGGGTCATGCTGCTGCTTTACTGATTTACCTAACGAACCACTAGATGAAAACATCCCTATTGTTCCCATTGATCCTCCTGTTTGCCTGCAGCGGGCCGGCAGAAAAATCCGGTTTAAGCGCTCTGGAAGATGATATTCGCTCACTTATGCAAGCTACCGAAGGAGATTTTGCTCTGGCTTTTCGCATGTTGGATGATTCTGGCCGCCAACTCCTGATCAACGAGACCGAAGTGTTCCATGCAGCCAGCACGATGAAGACGCCTGTGATGATTGAGCTTTTTAAGCAAGCAGCGGCCGGGGAATTCAGTCTACAGGACTCCATCCTCATTGTGAACGAATTCAAGAGTATCGTAGACGGCAGTACCTTCCGCATGGACCTGGGGGTGGATAGTCAGGAGGAACTCTACGAAAGGATCGGTAAGAAAGCCAGCCTCTACGAATTGATGTACCAGATGATCATAAAAAGTAGTAATCTGGCCACCAATATCCTGATTGATCGTGTAGGAGCCAAAAACGTAACCCAAACCATGCGCGATCTGAGTGCGGAAGACATACAGGTGCTGCGGGGGGTAGAAGACCTCAAAGCCTTCGATGCAGGCCTAAGCAATAGCACCACGGCCCTGGATATGTTGCAAATCATGGAGGCCATTGCTCGTGGAAAGGTAGAAGGATCCCGTGAAATGGTAAAGATTCTTTCCGATCAATACTTTAAGGACCTCATTCCCAAACTACTTCCGACAGATGTAAAAATTGCGCACAAAACAGGATCCATTACCGGCGTGCAACACGATACGGCCATTTTGGAATTACCCAATGGTAGCCGATACGTACTGGTAATCCTTAGCAAAAACCTGACCGATGTACCGGCAGGAAAGGAGGCCATCGCAGGCATGAGCCGGTTGATCTACGACTACGTATCGGAGAACCCGGATTGAGTCCAAGACCGCAAGGACCCCGGCCTCATCCCGGAAAGGTCCCTACTAGTCCCTGATTACCTGTGGATTAAGGAAAGGACGAGTTCAGAACAAATTTTTTTACGCGGCGAATTTCTGGTTATTTAACAGAATTTTATTTCGAAAACACCAAAGGTATAGTATCTTTGCTCTTTCATTCCCCGAAATAACGCTGAGCAGTATTTTTTGCTGACGAATTCAGAATCGCAATCAGATCACCCATGACGCAGACATTTTACAGATTATTTATTCCCAAGGAGGCCAATCTTAAAGACGAAGTACTCTCCGGCCTCACCGTGGCCCTGGCCCTGGTGCCTGAAGCAGTCGCATTTTCTCTGATCGCGGGTGTGAGCCCGTTGGTAGGCCTGTACACGGCATTTATCATTGGGTTGATCACCTCCATTATCGGGGGTAGGCCTGGAATGATTTCGGGAGCCACCGGAGCCATTGCGGTCGTTGTAGTAGCACTGGTGTCGCGGCATGGGGTGGAATACTTATTTGCTGCGGTGGTGTTAATGGGGCTTATTCAGATTTTGGTAGGCGTGTTGAAGCTGGGAAAGTTGATTCGATTGGTACCCCATCCGGTGATGTTTGGTTTTGTAAACGGGCTGGCCATCGTTATTGCCATGTCGCAGTTGGCTCAGTTTAAGGTTGTCGGCGCATCCGGAGCCTTGGAATGGATGACCGGGACATCCCTGTACCTGATGTTGGGACTGGTGGTGGTGACCATGGCCATTATCAAATTTCTACCCAAGCTGACCCGTGCGGTCCCCTCGGCACTTGCCGCCATTTTGGTGGTAAGCCTGGTGGTGATTTTTGGCGGTCTGGATACCCGTACCGTTGGTGACATGGCTTCCATTAGCGGGGGCTTGCCGGAATTTCACCTTCCCCTGGTACCGCTGAATTGGGAGACGCTGATGATTATTTTGCCGTATTCGGCCATCATGGCAGGTGTGGGCTTGATCGAAAGCCTGCTAACCCTAACGCTGATAGACGAAATCACCGAAAGCCGGGGACAGGGAAACAAAGAGTGCGTGGCCCAGGGAATTGCCAATGTGACCACGGGATTTTTTGGGGGAATGGGTGGCTGTGCCATGATTGGTCAGTCACTGATTAATGTAAATGCAGGCGGGAGAAACCGGATATCGGGCATCGTAGCGGCGGTCGGACTCCTGGTATTCATCTTGTTTTTATCTACCTATATAGAAATGGTGCCCATGGCAGCATTGGTCGGACTGATGTTCATGGTGGCCATCGGTACTTTTGAGTGGGCCTCGCTTCGGGTCTTCCGAAAAGTTCCCAAATCGGATGTGCTGGTGATGGTATTGGTCACGCTGGTAACCGTGCTGCTACATAATTTGGCACTGGCCGTGCTGATTGGAGTGGTGATTGCTGCTTTGGTATTTGCCTGGGAAAACTCCAAAATGATTCGCGCCCGAAAATTCCTGGACGAAAACGGCGTAAAGCATTACGAGATATACGGTCCCCTGTTTTTTGCTTCTGCCATGACCTTTGGGCAAAAATTTGACCCCATGGGCGATCCGGATGAGATTGTCATCGATTTTAAGGAAAGCCGTATCGTGGATCATTCCGGGATAGACGCCATTCACAAGGTCACCGAGCGATACGAAAAGTTTGGCAAAACCGTGTATATCCGACATTTGAGCAACAGTAGCCGGGTACTTTTAACTAAAGCCGAAAAAATAATCAATGTAAACTTTACGGAAGATGACCCGAGCTTCAAAATAGTACTTGAGCAGGAAGCACTCACGTCCAAATAGATTGCATGCCTGGTCCCCGCCGGTGGAAGGCGCAATCGGCCGTTTCGGGGCCGCCCCGAATTTTGAACACTGGCCCAGGTCGGGGTCTTTTCGGTGACAGACCTGGGGGTAACCAAGGCGGAACCTCATTCGAATCGTTCGAATGAGGTTTTTTTTCCTACATCCCCTTCCGTTTTCTGGCCCGGTTACCAGGGCCCGCGACAACCCATGCTGTCGGCTGGAGTAGCCCCGCGCAGGCGTTCCTCCGACGTTTGAAAACAACTGCAGGGAGCTGACCGGCAGATCGAGTTCGTAGAAAGCGATTTTCGCCGAGCGGAAATAATACCCCTTTTTTTTAATAAAAATTTGGAGATAATTTAATTTTTTAGTTATTTAATCACTTCGAGTTCCAAACATTGCTAACCAACGCTTTCCGTACCTGTATCCTATGGCTTCCTACTCATCTATTTGTTGCGGTTTTCTGTTTTTTTTTGTTTCCCTAAGTTGTGACTCCCCCGAGGAAACGACAGAAGAGATTCCTATGGAAACCTTTCGGGACGAGGTGCAGGCCACCGCGGTCCGGGTGGGGCAATCTGAGACAAAGTCTTTCGACTACCTGATCAATGCCACCGGAAAAATCGAAGCGGCAAACGAAGTCATGGTGATTGTCGAGCGACCAGGGTATCTGCTGGAGCTTTTGGTCGAAGAGGGGCAGTCGGTGCAGGCCGGTGAGCCCATCGCGCGTTTGGACCAAACCGACAGCCAAATGGAATGGGAGCGTGCCCAGGTGGATTTACGCTCGGCCACGGCCGAATACCAAAGCCGGCGGATCGCTGCAGATGTGGAGACCACGCTGCTGGATTCCCTGGGAAGCGCGGAGCGGGACGAGTTTTGGAAGGCATCCAGCGGACTTCTGAGTGCTCAGATCGCGGTGCGGGAAGCCGAACGTAACCTGGAAAAAGCGGAAATAAAAGCGCCCATTGCCGGGGCGATTGCAGACTTGCAGGTCAAAAAAGGTAGTTTGGTCAACGCAGGAGATGAGGTTTGTCTGGTGCTTAGCACGAATCTGCTGGAAATGAAGGTGAAAATACTGGAGTCAGATATCGTTTTTGTCGGGAAAGGGCAGAAAGCGGAGGTGTACCCGGTGTCTGGTGCTGGCGACGGGATTTCCGGAACGGTAAGCAGCATCAATCCCAAGGTAGACGAAAATGGGTTGGTACAAGTAACACTCAATCTCCAACAGAGCGGGAGCTTGCTTCCCGGGATGAATGCCCGGGCGGTGATTCGCGCCCCACAAAACAACAGTCTGGTCGTACCCAAGGAAGCGGTGGTGTATCGATCCGGCAGGCCGGTGGTTTTCACCGTTGAAAACGAAGAGGCCATTTGGAATTACGTGGAAGTGGGCAAGGACAACGGCCGGGAGATGGAGATCCTCGAAGGTCTGACGAACAGTCAGCCGGTAATAATTAGCAATAATGTCCAGTTGGCGCATCAGGCACCGGTGCAGGTGATAACAGACTAAGGTATGGTTAGATTTTTATTGGCACGACCCATCGCGGTAGGCATGACCTTTTTGGCGCTGCTTATCTTCAGTCTGATTCTCTTTCGCACCTTACCTATCGCCTTGCTGCCACCGATCGATGTGCCTCAGATTGTTATTAAGGTGGATTACCCCAATACCTCTCCGGAATCCATTGAGCAAAATGTGCTTCGGCCCATCCGGGAGGGAATGGTGACCCTGAACGGGCTCCAGGACATGGAAAGCGAAGCGGGCTCTGAGGTAGGTAGCGTGCGTCTTACCTTCGACTACCGCACGCAGATGGAGCTGGCCTACATTGCGGTCAACGAGAAAATCGATCGACTTACCAACAGTCTTCCACAAGACCTTGACCGGCCCCGCGTGGTTCGCATCAACACCAACGACATCCCCATCGTCCGCGTGCAGGTGGTTCCGCAGGAGGGGGTGGATTTTGCCGATGTCTCGCTGCTTACGGAAAACGTGATCAAAAAGCGCCTGGAACAATTGGATGGGGTGGCCCTCGTGGACATCAACGGGCGCCAGGACCGGGTGATTTCCGTGAGCCCGAACAAACCGGTATTGGCAGGGTTGGGCATGACCGAATCGGATTTGATTCGGGCGATAGAAGCAGGAAACAGCGAACTGCCCGGAATCAGCGTGGAGGACGGTCAGTTTCGGTATTATTTGCGTCTGGCAAGTCGGCTGGAAACCCCCGAAGACATTCGCAACCTTCCTGTGCGGGGTCCATCGGGAAACACCGTGGTCCTCGGCAAACTGGCGGAGGTTCGACAGGCCCTGGATAAACCCACCGGCTTTCACCTGTTTCAGGGAAGGGAAGGGCTGGTCGTTACGGTACACAAACAAACCGCTGCCCGAATGAACGAAATCATGCCCCTGGTATACGAGGCAGTGGAATTGTTTCGCCAGGACTATCCGCAGGTGGATTTCGCGCTCACTCAGGATCAATCTACGCTATTGAACGCTGGCATAAGCAACTTGCAAACCAGCTTGTTGTTCGGTGGCTTGTTTGCTTTTGGGATTTTGTTTGTTTTTATGGGGAATTACCGTACTCCGATCATCATCGGTGTCAGCCTTCCTGCTTCGTTGATCATTGGATTTGCGGTATTTTATTTTGCAGGAATTTCTATCAATGTCATTTCGCTGAGTGGTCTTGCCCTGGGACTGGGAATGCTTATTGACAATGCCATCATTGTTCTTGACAACATCAGTCGGAAAAAACAAGAAGGGCTTCCCCTTTTTGAAGCCTGTGTCAGCGGGGTAAACGAGGTGATGTCGGCATTGATTAGTTCGGTGCTTACCACCCTGGCGGTTTTTGTTCCGCTGGTCTTTTTAAGCGGAATAGCCGGCGCTCTTTTCTACGATCAGGCGGTTTCGGTGGCCGCCATTTTATCGGTTTCCCTACTCGTGGCCTTTGTTGTGTTACCCCTCCTGTATTACTTGTTTTTCAAGAACAAGTCCGAGCAACGGTCCCGGGAGGACAGCCGCGTTTTCTTGCTGCTGTTGGCCGGGTATAAAAAAGTGTACCGCTTATTATTTTCGCAGCCGCGTTGGTCCCTGGCAATTTTACTGCTGCTGATTCCGGTCATGTTAGCTACCGTTCGCTTGCTGGAAGTGGAGGGCTTGCCGCCCATCGAGAAGTTTGACGCCCTGGTATCCATTGACTGGAACGAGCCGATCAATGCCATTCAAAACAAGGAACGTATCCTTAACCTGATGAAAGAGGAATCGGGAGTCTATCTGCAGGCAGAAAGTGAGGTGGGCTTGCGGCAGTTCCTCCTGCACGAGGGAAACAATGCCATCCAACAAGCAGACCTTTTTCTGACCTTCGAAAACGCCGTGCAAAAAGAGCAGGCGAGCACCCGGTTGTTGCACCGTATGCAGGGGAAATTTCCTCAGGCAGCTGTAGCCATACGGGATGCACCCAATGCATTTGACCAGTTGTTTTCCTCGGACCGCCCGTTTTTCGAACTGCGCTGGAAGGACCTTGCCTCCAAACAACCCGTCCCGGCGGAGAAAATGGATCCTTGGTTGTCCTCCTTTCCGATTACTGGTTGGGTCAAGGGGCCTGGTTTGCAAAAAGGAGCCGCTGTAGTCTTCCGCACCGATGTGGAAAAGCTGGCCCTTTATGGATTAGACGGTCCACAGTTAGTAGAAAAAATTCAACAACTTTTTGGCAACTACCTGATTACCGATATCAAACGTTTTGGAGAAATTACACCCATTATGCTGGTTCACGACGCCTTGGATTTTCAACGCTTGTTAACAACCAATTTTCTATACGGAGAAGAGGGAATTCCTTACGCATTGGAAGAGTTCATTGCGGTTTCTTACGACGAGCACTACAAATTTGTCACCGCAGATCGATCTGGAATTTACCAGTCCCTGGCCTTTGAAAGCCCTGTAACACAGCAAGAGGAGCGAAGGATTCGGGAATGGGCTACAGAAAAAAACCTATCGGCCGATTTTGGCGGGCAATACTTTCGGGACAGGGAAACCATTCGGCAGTTGGTTGGGATCTGCTGGTTTCGGTATTGTTGTTGTATTTCATTCTGGCAGCCCAGTTTGAAAACTTTCTGCAGCCCTTGATTGTGATTTTTACGCTTCCTCTGGGAGTAGGGGGGGCTTTTCTGCTTCTTTGGCTCAGCGGCACTTCCCTGAATGTCATGTCTGCCATTGGGTTGGTGGTCATGCTGGGCATCATGGTCAACGATGCCATTTTAAAAATAGACACCATCAATCGCTTATCGAAGCAATACCTCTTCGAAAACAAGGAACCCGCAGCGGCTTTGGAAATGGCCTTGTACAAAGCGGGAGAAATCCGGCTGAAACCCATCGTTATGACCTCCATTACCACCATTCTGGCGCTGTTGCCCGTTCTATTCAGTACCGGTTTGGGAGCGGACCTGCAGCGGCCCCTGGTGGTTTCGGTGATCGGTGGGCTCACCATTGGAACCTTTACGGCCCTGTATTTTGTACCGTTGGCCTATTGGTTTTTGGGTAGCAAGGGGAAATAGCTTCGTTAAGCATTCCAAAAAATACCAGGGAATATTTTGCGGATGGGTTGTAGATCCATCAATAATACTGAATGGTGTCCAATACCTCTACCTCTGAGCAAAGGCGCCGGAAGCAATTTAGGCTAGGGGGAGCTATTACATTTGATATTATTTAGTACCTTTACTACACCAAGTTAGTTTTAGTGACAGGTTTTTGGAACACTTGGACTTTTATTCCTGCAACAGTAAGCCCTTAACGCAACAGACACATGAAATCGAGCATGTCGCAAGCGACACAAGGAGGAATGACTATTAACCATGTGAGATTCCATATGGCCGTAAAAAGACAATAATAGATATATGAAAATTTTGATAACAGGAACTGCCGGATTTATCGGCATGCATTTGGCTGAAAAGTTATTGGAAAGAGGAGATGAGGTAGTTGGACTGGACTGCATCAATGACTATTACGATGTACAACTGAAATACGACCGGCTGAGAAAAACCGGTATTGAGCCCGAATCCATTGAGTACGGGAAGGTTGTATCCAGTACAAGCTACCCCAATTATCGGTTCGTGCAGCTTCAGTTGGAGGACAAAGAAGGGGTCATGAAGCTGTTTGCAGAGGAGAAGTTTGACAAAGTGGTCAATCTGGCCGCGCAGGCAGGAGTACGGTATTCCCTCACCAACCCGGATGCCTACATTCAAGCCAATATAGTTGGGTTTTTAACCATTCTTGAGGCTTGCAGGCATCACCAGATCAAGCATTTAGCCTATGCTTCTTCAAGTTCGGTCTATGGGACCAATACACAAATGCCGTTTTCCACCGCGCATAATGTCGACCATCCCGTATCCCTGTACGCGGCTTCCAAGAAATCCAACGAACTGATGGCTCATACCTACAGTCATCTATTTGGGCTTCCCACCACGGGTCTGCGTTTTTTTACGGTGTACGGACCCTGGGGACGACCAGATATGGCACTATTTCTGTTTACAAAAGCCATAGTGGAGGAAAAGCCCATTCAGGTTTTCAATTATGGAGAGATGAAGCGGGATTTTACCTACGTGGACGATATTGTAGAAGGGGTCGTTCGGATCGTGGATCGTCCTCCGGTGGCCGATCCCAGCTGGGACCCCGCGACGGGTGATGCCAGCAAATCGAAGGCGCCCTACACGGTATACAATATCGGAAATTCGAACCCCGTTCGCTTGATGGATTTTATCCAGGCGATCGAGGTGTCGCTGGGGAAAGAGGCGAAGAAAGAAATGCTTCCCATTCAGCCAGGGGATGTACCGGCAACTTTTGCGGACACCACACCATTGGAAAGGGAAATCGGATACAAACCGTCGACTTCGGTACCAGAGGGCATAGAGCGGTTCATAAATTGGTACAAGGAATACTATAATGTGTAGAAATATTCAAAGCCGGTTCAAATTTGATGGCGGAATAGGTCTATTGTAAATCCATTATGTCTACTTTTGTAAAAACCCTCTTGCTATGAACATTTTTCTTTCCACTGCGACCTCTTTTTTCTTTGGTTTTTTGATGACGCCGGTTTTAATCATGATTCTCAAACGAATCAACTTCATGGAGGTATCGGGGGGACGGAAAATTCATGCCGGTAGTATTCCTTCCATGGGAGGTATCGCCATCGTGGTAGCTTCGTTTCTGGGACTTTTTGCCTGGCTTAGTTTTGATCAAATTGTGGAGACCCGGTATTTTCTTGTTGGACTAGGCATTATGTTTTCGGTAGGCCTTCGGGACGACCTTATCGAATTGACCGCTTTCCAAAAATTAATCGGGCAATCCATTCCGGCGTTTTTCGTGATTGTGATGGCAGATATCCGCATTTCTGGCTTGTATGGTTTTTTGGGGATATACGAAATTCCCTATTTGGCCAGCGTCATGCTTACCTTTTTTGCGATACTCGTTTTCACCAATTCTTTTAACCTGATTGACGGGGCCGACGGTCTTGCTGGCTCGCTGAGCCTTGTCACACTGACGATTCTGGGTTTTTGGTTTTATTCAGTGGGCATGGTTTCCTACAGCTTGATTTCATTTACCCTCGTCGGTGCGGTTTTGGCTTTTTTGGTATTCAACTGGCACCCCGCCAAGATATTCATGGGAGATACCGGATCGCTCAGTCTGGGCTTCGCACTTACGGTACTGGTGGTCTTATTTGTAGACAAAACCGGTACGATGGCTCCCTGGGAAGGGTTAAAGCTACACGCCCCATTTGCCGCCGGTCTGGCATTCCTGATCGTACCGGTGTACGATACGGTTCGGATTTTTGTCAAGCGCAGCATGAAGGGTAAATCTCCCTTAAAGCCTGATAAGAGCCACGTACACCACTTTCTTATCCGCATGGGATTGAAGCACAATCAGGTGGCATTGACGCTTGGTACCGTAAAACTCCTATTCATTGCATTGGTGTTTTTGGGAAACTCCCTAAATGACCACATCCTATTTCCCTTCCTGGCATTGGTGGCGGTAACCCTCGGTATTTGGATGGACAAGCAAACGCTAAAAAGTATCAAGACCAATTGCAAAAAAATGCCCAGTCTTTCCCAAAAGCACGGTCGCAAGGAGCGGAAAAGGATGGTACGAAAGAGGAAGCCCGAGATTTCAAAAAGCGTGTTTTCGGACAACGAAATCAATATGAACTAACCGGATCGATTCGATGCGTCCGGTACAGTAAAAAAAAGCCGCCACCTTATTTTACAGGTGGCGGCTTTTTGATGCCATCAGACATCGCAAATACTTACGCCTTGTTTGAGAGAGGCCAATTTATCGGGGCGCTTCGGAATAAACTCCTGACCCACATAGCCTTGGTATCCGGTATCCAGGATGGCTTTCATAATAGCAGGGTAATACAATTCCTGTGTTTCATCGATTTCATTTCTTCCCGGTACGCCTCCGGTATGGTAATGCGAAATGTAGGGATGATACGCGTTGATCGTGGCGATTACGTCGCCTTCCATGATTTGCATGTGATAAATATCGTACAGGAGTTTGATGTTTTCCGAGCCAACTGCCTTACATACTTCGACGCCCCAGGTAGTATGGTCGGCCTGGTAGTCTTTGTGATTGACTTTGCTGTTCAACAATTCCATGCATAGGATGACCCCGTGTTTTTCGGCGGTAGGCATGATTTTTTTAAGTCCCTCGGCACAATTTTTAATCCCAGTTTCGTCATCCAGGCCATTTCGATTGCCGGAAAAGCAAATGATTTGCTTGTACCCAGCTTCTGCCACTTTTGGGATGACTTCCTCGTAGCTACGAATCAATTCCGCATGCAACTCAGGATTGTTCCAGCCCTTTTCAATTCCCATGCCCGCTCCCCAGGGCATGGCGCAGTCCAATCCATAGGATTTCAGTATGGGCCATTCCTCCGGACCGGCCAATTCGATGGACTTTAAGCCGATGGAAACGGCAGCTTTGCACAGGTCTTCAAACGCGATATCGTTGTAGCACCAACGGCATACGGAATGGTTGATGTTTCCTTTCAGGTTCTCGGGAAGGCCTTCCTCTGCGGCCAGGAGGCGCTGGGAGAGGCCGGGAGCAAGCATCCCGGCCAGGCCAGTGCCGGCCAGTCTTTTCAATACACTTCTTCGGGGGTTATTCTCGGTTCGTTTCATACGTGTTGGGGATAAATTAGGATTGTTTTTTAAGCGACATCAGGTAGGCCACCAGATCGACCAGTTCTTCGGTACTCATGGTTTTTTCCAAACCGGCCGGCATCATCGAATGCTCCATTTGTTCCATGCTTTGCATGTCCGCGGTCTTAATCGGCAGGGTGCTGCCACCAGGTACCTTCAATTCGATATCGGTTTCGGTTTGGCTGGCGATGATTCCGCCCATACTGCTGCCATCTTTCATCTGAATAAGGTATCCCTCGTAGCCAAAACTAATGCCTGCATCCGGGTGCAGAATGGAGATGTATTGTGCTTCCCTGGATAATTTACTGCCGATTTCCGTGAGTTTTGGGCCAAAGTCCATCCCCATATCGCCCACCTGATGGCACACGGCGCAATTATTCTTGAAAACGACCAGGCCTTTTTCAACCGAGCCTTCCATCGCCAGTAATTCCTTCATTGGAGGAAGTGCGTTTTCTTCGTCGGATGAACTGTCGAGGTAACTGGCCGCTTCTGTCCGTACACTTTTTCTCCAGGCCCGGCTCACGCCTGTTACGGCCGAGGGAATCAGGTTTTCCGGCAGCTGTTCTGCTCTGAGAAGTTCCAGGATTCGCTCTTCCCCTCCATAGCTTCCACCGATGGCAGCGGTCGCTTCCTTGCGTGTAGCCAGGGGAAGATCGGTGTCAAACGCCATTTTCTCGAGCATGCCCAGGGATTCCTTGGATCCGATTCCCCGCAGTACGGCCAGCAGTGGATAGACCTTTTCCTCCTCGCCACTGTACAAAACCTTTCGAATCAGGTCGGCCCCTTGCTGCCGGAGCAGTAGGGTCGCGGCTGTCTTGCCGAGGTTATTGTCGCTTTCAGCCAGTGCCATTTGCAGCAACCTGGGATTTTCGGAGCGCACGTTAAATTTCTGTACCAATTCCAGGTAGGTTTCCGTGCCGGCGCTTTCTTCCAGCGCATTGGCCAAAACCGAGCGTACCGTGGCAGACTCCTTCAGGTAGGCCGGGTCAAGGTGGGTCAGCACCAGTTGATTCATTCTCCTGCTTTCTTCTTGGTTTTCCTGCCGGAGTTGTCCCTCTTCCAGCATTTTTATCAGGGCCTTTGATTTTTTATCGGCGTCCGGGTTGAAGTCAAAGGCTCGGAAATACCGCAATCGATCGTCCAGGGGTGTAGCAGGATCCGCAGCCAATTGGGCCAGGTGATCCACGGCAGCCCCGGTCCGTGATCTCCAGACAATGTCCTGCTGTTTCTTATCGCTCAGATCTCCACCGCTCTTTGCTAACCAGGCTGCGTAGTAGTCGGTCCACTGCCCGCTGGCCCCAATGCCCAGTGCTTCCAGGTACCAGCGATCCGCTCCATCGTGTTGAAGGGCAAGGCTGGCCCAGAGATCTGCTGCTTCGGGAGCATGCAGACCTCGCAGAGCGATGGCTGCTTCCCTTCTCACCTGGGGATCTTCGTCCAGAACGAGCTGCTTCAGTAGGGGGACCAGGTCCAGGTTTTCCTGCCTTGCCGCCCGGATCGCACTGATCCGTAGGTCCGGGTTGCTGTGCTCCAGAGCTTCGCGAATATACGTCTCTCCGGTGTCCTTCAATTTCGCCAAAAGCCAAAAGGCACGTGCCTGAAAACGGGGGTTTTCGTGGGTACGAAACACTTTCTCCAGCGCGGGTGCGGCATCGATGCCCATGGCTTTTAGATTTTTCCAACCCTGGTAGCGCATGGAAAGGTTGGGGTTCAGCAAGGCCTCAATCGCCCCGTTCAGTGAATTGATATCATACACCGGAATTTCGTAGGCCTGACCGGGTGCGGATAGCCGGAAAATTCTGCCCCGGTCTAGGTCGCCTGCTTGATGCCCGCCAACGCCTGGATCGTACCAGTCGGCCACCATCAGTGACCCATCCGGCGCTACACATAGGTCGGAGGGGCGAAACCATTGGTCTTTGTCACCTTCCATAAGATTGACTAAGGTGGCACGGTAGCCGGCACCGTCTTTTTCCACCGGGTAGGCACGCACGACGTTGGGGCCGGCGTCGGTGTGGATGAGTTGGTTCCAGAAGACTTCCGGTAGGGCTTTTCCTTCGTATACCACCATGCCTGTGGGAGAACCTGCTCCGGTTTGCAGCAGATTGGGAACCACTCCCGGATCGTTGAGATGCCAATGCTGTTGTGGGATCTCTTTCTCTTTGTTGGTACGATTGGCCCTCCAACCGGCTCCAGTCATTTCATCCTTGTAGCCGAAATTGCCGTACTCCATTACATAATTGATGCGGACCCCTTTGTTTCCGTCATCGTCGTTATCGGATTGCCACATGGTACCGTAGGAGTCAACGGCCACTTCGTAGTTGTTTCGGAAGTTTTGCCCCAATACCTCAATGCCGGAGAAATCCGGATTGCATCGAAATACCAACCCTTCTTTGTACGAATCGGCATCAATGGGCGTGCCATCCGCATCGGTCAGGGTTTGGCCATTCCGATCCTGTATGGACCCGCCGGAATTTCCAAAATTAAAGTAAAATTTACCGTCCGGACCAAAAACAAAGGCATGCATGCCGTGATCGTGCTGCTCTCCACCAATGCCCGTAAAAAGCACTTCTTTTTTGTCCGCCTTGTCATCCCCATCGGTGTCGGTCAGCAACCATACATAGGGACTTTGAGAGACAATGGCCTGGTTTCCCATGACCCAAATGCCCAGCGGTGCATTCAATTCCGGATCCTGGTAAAAAACCGTGCTTTTGTCCGCAGCACCGTCTCCGTCGGTATCCTCCAGGATGAGTATGCGGTCGCCTTCATTTTTGGTTTCATTTCCCGTGATGGCAGGTCGGTAGTTGTACGCTTCGCATACCCAAACCCGACCTTTGTGATCGATATCAATGTTGGTGGGGTTGGTAATCATGGGTTCCGAAGCAAATAGGCCCGCCTCGAGAGATTCATTTACCCGGATTCCAAGCAAGGCATTTTCAGGCATTCGTTTTTCTTCCTCGGTCAATTGATCGAATGGGTGGGGGCTGGTAGTATCTGCTGCTTGTTCACACGAAAGGCAGATAACTAGAAGGATAAATAATTCCTTCATGGAACGAAGACGAATGATTTTTAGCATGATTGTATAGTCCTTGACGCTTTTTTGCAAATTCATTGGCTGAATAAACAGAAAATTCCGATATTATTCCACTAATTTAACTGTTTTTTTGACAGTTATATAGGCTTTCGTGCCGGGAAAAGCCGTTTTTACCACGGGTTTTTCGGAGCCACTTTGTGCGCGCGGAACGCCGTTTGGTACAAGGGAAAATCCTTTGCCAAAAGTACGATAAACCACACCAAAAAATGGGTCTGAACAGACGAAAATTTATTCAGCATGCAGGAGCTGCCTCCGGCTTGTTGCTCATGGGTGGGCTGCCTGCTATTGGACGGCCCCGTGCAAAGAAAGTACGCGTCGGAATCGTAGGAGGAAGATTCGGAGCGACGTTTCAATTTCACGAACACCCGGACTGTCATGTTGAAGCGGTAAGCGATTTGCGAAAAGACCGCCGGGATCAACTGATGAAAACCTACGGATGTGCAAAAAGCTATCCTTCTCTGGAGCAACTGCTGACCGACCCGGCCGTCGACGCCGTGTTTCTGGCCACACCTGCCCCGGATCACGCACGCCACACCCTTGCGAGCCTGAAAGCCGGCAAGCATGTACTATGTGCGGTTCCACTTGCCATGACACTGGAGGAATGTGAAGCGGTAAGGGCAGCCGTACGTGAATCCGGAAAAATCTTTATGATGGCTGAAACTACTGCTTACATGCAGGGGACCATCACGGCGAGAAAATTTTACGAGGAGGGCCGATTTGGACAAATTTTCAGTGCAGCAGCAGAGTACAATCATCCCGGGCTGGAGGCGCTCTGGTTTGAAAACGGAGAGCCCACCTGGAGACACGGATTACCGCCCATGCATTATCCGACGCATTGCACGGCATTTTTGATCAGCGTGACGGGAGAAAGACTAAGCAGTGTCAGTTGCCTCGGTTGGGGCGAAGGAGAGGGGTTATTGAAAGGTAATCCTTATCAGAATCCATTCTGGAATCAAACCGCCTTTTTTCACACCAACCAGGGGCATCCCTTCCGAGTGGAAGTTAACTGGAAAGGGGCGCTGAGAAATGCGGAAAGAGGGGAGTGGCGGGGAGAAAAAATGAGTTTGTTTCTCCCTTCCGGACATTCGGGTACAGGTACACGGATCACCGAAGAACAAGCAGAAGGGAGGGACGATGCCGGGTTTGTACACACCAAAAACAAGGTAGAAGCCTTTGAATTTCCACGATGGTGGGAAACGGAGATGTTGCCGGAACCCCTGCGGCACAACAGCGGTCACGACGGTTCCCATACCTTTCTTACCCACGAATTCATTCGTTCGATTATCGAGAACCGTCCTCCATTGGTGGATGTCTACGAAGCGCTGGCTTACACGGTACCTGGTATTGTTGCCCACCAATCGTCCCTAAAAGGAGGGGCACTACTCCCTATTCCGGATTTTGATGCGTAGGGGAAAGGGGTTCCAGTAAATCCAGGTAGGCGGGAACGAACTCCTCCAGGCTTTGAACGGGTCGGGCTACTCCCGTATGTTTGGCTGCCAGGCGGTAAAGCTCGGTTTTTTTCATTCCTCTTTGCCGCATGGTTCTTATGGCCAGGGCTCCTTCCGATTTGGAAAGTTTTTGGTTGCCTTCTTTGAGAAGGGGGTGGTGAAAAAAGGTGGCTCCGGCAAGGGGCTGATCCGGTAGCAGCGAGGATAGATAGAGCTGTGCGCACGAAGAATCCCATAAATCCTCTCCCCGGACAATGAGGTCAATACCAAACAAGCGATCGTCTACCAGCGAAGCGAGTTGGTAGGCAGGGTCTCTGTCTTTTTTTCGTACCACAAAATAAGCCATGGCGTCCGGAATCTGGCAGTTTCGTCTGACGCCAGGATAGTCGATGAGCGGGTACACTATATCGGGTCTTGTTTTTAATCGCCAGGCCCGGTCTGCTCCCGTAAGGGAGAGGTTTCGGTGCAGGCAATGGCCATTGTACCAGCCTTTGGGATGGTTTTTTTGGATCTTTTTTCGGGAGCAGTCACAGGCAAAAAGCTGGTCCGCATTGGCTAAGTCCTCCAACAGCGCCTGGTAGTATGGCATTCTGCATCGTTGGGAATATTGGTTCTTCAAGTCGCTTACGCTTCGCGGCCCTTCGTCGTAGGGGATTTCCAAAAAATCAAGCGTGTCAAAAATGTCCTGCAGGTATTCGTTTCGGGTCCGTTGTCGATCCAAATCGTCAATCCGTAGCACGATCTTTGCCCGGTGCTTTCTTGCCAAACTCACCGTGATTAGAAAGGACACAAAGTTTCCCAGGTGCAGGTACCCACTCGGTGTCGGCGCCAGTCTGGTTTTATGGAAGGCGGGAGTCACGTTTGCTCGCTGTTTTGTTGGGCACCCGAGATGGAAACGGGCACAAAGCGGGCAAACAGCTCTTCTTTGTACCAACCTTCTTTTTTTACTTTCAGTATGATTTTTCGGTGTTCCGATCGGTAGGCAAAGGCTTCCATTTGTTTCTGACTTTCCCAGTAGCTGAAGGTAGCTTGTTCGATGGCCGGCCATTCTCCGATACCTTTGGTAAAAAGCAGTCCGTCGGCTCGTTCGGCAGAGCGGCTGCTAGCGGGGACAAATCGCAAAAATCGTGGAATTTTAAGGATTTTTACCCGGGCCCGGGTGATGACCATGAGCGGCTCCTGGCTTTTCGCAGTTGCGGTCACCGCGAATGGCTGCTTTCCATTCCAGCTCCCCTGGCATTGAACACAGCGCATCCAATAGGTGAAGTTGCTTAAGCATTGCTGGCTAAACCGCTTATAGATTTCCGATTCAGAATATTTCCTGGCAAAATCGGCATTTTTCCAGACCAGCAGCAGGGCATAGGTTCCGAAATCCGGTTTGATGGAAAATCCAAATCCCCCACCCGTACCCATTAACTTAAAAAAGGAGACCCCTTCGACTCGACGAATCGGGGAAACTGCCTTCTGCATTTGGTTAAATGCCCACCACCGATTTCTCTTGGGGTATTCAAAAAAAGTAATGGATACGATTTCTTGGTTGTCACTCATAAGTTGCATGCTGGGGTAATACTCCCTACCCAACCCGTTGGCGCAAGTATAAGAAAGCCTTCGGAAAAAATCACGTTGGCTCCTGGAAAATCAATCAAAAACCCGCTTGATGATGATCCGGATTAGAAGGATGGCCAGGGCGATGGTGGTCCCTGCGATAACGAATTCCATGGGATAAACGGTCGGGTTTAGTAAATGGGAACAGCGTCAGAAAACAAAAATCGAAAAGGATCGGCTAATGTCATTCGATGCATGTATTTGTTTGATACAGGTAACCTTGTACCGGTCGATAAAGTTTAGGAAAAGAGGGAAAATTGAACGGAATATACGTTCTTCTCGCGTACCTTTGTTACTTGTAAATGCGGGTATGGTACAGTTAAAGACAAGGCGATTCGCTGCCGGTGCGTTTTTTTTTCTAACAGGGCTCTGTTTTTCTTCCTGGGCTTCCCGCATACCCGATTTACAGAAGAGATTTCAATTGAGTGAGGGACAGTTGGGTTCGGTTTTGGTAGGCATGCCGCTGGGTTCTTTGTTGGCACTCCCATTGGCCGCCTGGGCGGTTTTTCGGTTCGGAAGCAAAACTGTGGTGCTGGTTGGCATGACTTTTTACCTGCTTTTTTTGCTTGGTATCGCAATCGCTCCCGATGCGTTTATGCTAGCGATCGTGGTCTTTCTCTTTGGCATAATGGGCAATATGATGAATATCTCGCTGAATACACAGGCCCTGGGAATTGAAAAAGACTACGGTAGAAATATACTAAGTTCCTTTCATGGGCTGTGGAGTCTGGCGGGATTTATCGGGGCAGGGATAGGTGCCTTGATGGTCTATTTGGACTTTGCCCCCGCAGATCACTACTTGATTGTTCTTTTGATTGGAGCCATAATGGTGATTTACTTCGAGAAGGGAGTAGTATCGGATATCAACAAAAAAGAAAGCGGGGGAGGGGGATTTGTCTGGAAAAAACCCAACGGGACCCTAGCCCGGTTGGGAATGGTGGGCTTCTGTGGCATGATGTGCGAAGGCTGCATGTTTGACTGGTCGGGAATTTACATGGCAGGAGAGGTGGGCGCATCGGCAGCATGGGTTCCTGGCGGATACGTAGCGTATATGGGGGCCATGGCCTCCGGAAGGTTCCTGGCAGATCGCCTCGCCAACCGTTTTGGGAAGATCGCAGTGTTGCAATTATCGGGACTGCTGGTTTTTTCCGGATTGTTGCTTTCGGTGATTTTTCCGGTCATTTGGATTGTCCTTCCTGCATTTGTGCTCGTTGGCTTTGGGACCGCGGCCGTGGTACCGCTGACTTACAGCCTGGCTGGCAAGACGGGGGTCTATGCCCCAGGTCTTGCCATTGCGATGGTTTCCACCATCTCTTATTTCGGTTTTTTGCTGGGGCCTCCTTTGATTGGCTTCGTTGCCGAACTGATTGGCCTGAAAGGGTCCTTCGCGTTGATGGCCCTGGTGGGTTTGATGATTACTTTTTGGGTTTGGACGGTCCGGGTCAGGTTTTCCGCCGTTTCCTCCTGATTTCAAGCCAAATTCATTTACAATTCGCAGGTATTGGTTTTTAAAAATTTATGCTTAATTTTACCAAAATTTAGTACCATACCAAATCGGTAGGTTTTATAGAATTAATAGAGAAGCAACATGCAGGAGTCATTGATTTCAAAAAAGGTGTATTCGAAAGAAGAAATTAAAGCGTTGAATGCCCGCTACCAACCGCTGAGTGTGGAAGAGCGGGTACTTCGCCTGTATGAGGATTTTGATGCCAAAGAGGTGATGCTCACCAGTTCTTTTGCCGCCACATCGGCCCTCTTGCTGAGTGTGTTTTCCAAGTGTAATCCGGAGCAGAAAATCTATTTTATTGACACGGGGTATCATTTTCCTGAGACTTTGGACTACAAGAAGAAGCTTACCGAGCTTTACGGCCTCAATGTGGCCTCCGTGAGTGCAGGGAAGGAAGACCACGCGTTTACCACCGTCAATCAAACCTGGAAATCAGACCCCGAGCTTTGCTGCTCGATTAATAAGGTAAAGCCTTTGGAATTGATCAAAAGCCGCTTTTCCGTATGGGTTTCGGGGCTGATGCGTTGGCAGAGCGATCACCGGGCCAGCCTGGACATTTTTGAAGAGCGGGGAGGGATTTTGAAATTTTATCCCTTGCTGGATGTTACCGAAGAGGAGCGGGATCAGTTCATAAAAGAGCATCAGTTGCCGTTTCATCCCCTGATTGCTTTTGGGTACCACTCCATTGGTTGCAAGCATTGTACCGTACCTGGGGAGGATCGAAGCGGACGGTGGAACAATAGTCCGAAGACGGAATGCGGACTGCATTTATAAAAAACATCCCTTGAGCGGTCTTTTTCAAGGTTAAACGTTATTTTGACACAAAACCCATCCGATTGTTGGATGGGTTTTCCTTTTTCCATATTTTTCGTCCCTCAATTAGCAATTCCTTATGAACAGAAATTACATTTTACTAGTAGTGTTCCTTGCCGCAATCGCATGCAAGCCAGAAAAGAAAGTAGAGCTCATCGAATCGACCACCTCTGCTTCTCTGGACTCCCTCAGTCAGGCGCTGGGTTGGCCGGAGGACCTGGCGGTGCAGGCCTTTTCCGGCCCGGACATAACGCCCAGCCCGGCTTGTTTGGCTGTTTCCCCCTACGGAGAGGTGTATGTGGGTGTGGATGCTATCGGATCCCTGGGAAAAACCCCCGGGAAAGGCAGGATTGTCAAACTCATTGATACCGACAACGATGGAGTAGCGGACGAACACACGGTTTTTGCAGTGGTAGACAATCCCCGGGGAATTATCCCGCTGGGCAAAAAACTCTACGTATTGCATACCCAATTCTCCATGGAAGATAGCCTTGCTACCGGAATGGACCTCGTCGTGTTTGAAGATAAGGACCAGGATGGGGTGGCAGACGGCCCCTCCTCTCCGCTCATTCAGCACATCAGTTCCCCGAAGTTTCTTCAAGGCCGGGGGACAGACCACGCAACCAACGGTATACGACTGGGCATCGATGGCTGGATTTACATTGCAGTTGGCGATTTCGGTTTTCACGGTGCCGTCGACCGGGAGGGTAAGGAAATGACCATGCTTGGAGGGGGAATACTTCGGGTACGACCCGATGGTACGGAAATGGAAGTCTACACCCATGGACTTAGAAATATTTACGATGTGGCCATTGACCCCTACATGAATATATTCACCCGTGGCAATACCAACGATGGAGGGGGTTGGAACATTCGCTTTATTCACCAGATACAATCCGGAGAGTACGGATACCCGGTTCTTTTTAAAAATTTCACGGAAGAGATCCTTCCTGCCCTGGTAGATGTGGGGGGAGGTTCCGGAACCGGAGCGTTATTTATGGATGATTACCGATGGCCCGACAAGTACAACCAGGTGCCCTTGATGGCCGACTGGGGTCGGAGTCAGGTATACGTACACCGCGTCAGTCCGGATGGGCCATCCTACACCCAGCAGGAAGAAGAATTTTTTAAGCTACCCCAGATTACGGACCTGGACATCGACGGTACGGGAAGAATGTTCATGGCAGCCTGGGATGGAGCCGGCTATTCCGGAAACGATCAAAAGGGGTATGTGGTACGCGTTGTTCCCAAGTCCTGGGAATATTCCGACATGCCGAACCTGGAAAAAACGGCTACCGACGATCTGATTGACTTGCTGAGAGAGGAAAGCGCCACCATTCGGCTGTATGCACAGCAGGAATTGATCGGCAGAGGGAGTGCGGAGGCTGCTGATGAAGCGCTTCGCCTTGCCAAAAAGGTGGGGGAACCCTTGTACGCGCGAGTGGCAGCCCTATACGCCTATTCCCAGATTCGCGGTGCTGCCGGTCTGGATGACATGATGAGGCTGATCGAGGATCCCGACCTGAAAGAGCATGTTATTCGGGCCGTTACCGACCGGACGGCCTACGTTTCCGAGCTACCGATAGCACCTTTTGTGGACGCAATGAGCGATCCTTCACCCCGGGTTCGGGCTGCGGCCATCATTGCACTGGGGCGGATTGGAAAGGAAGAAGCAGTGCCTCATTTGCTCGAGGTACCCGTTCCGGATTCCTTTCAGGCACCAAAACTTGGTGAAGAGGGTCCCCATGCTCAGCCAAATGCAGAAATCATCTTACCCCATCTGGCTGTCAGAGCCCTGGTCAGTCTTGGCGCAGACGAAGCCTGCCTGCAGGCTGTAGGAACCGGTAATTCCACATTGGCGCTATGGGCGTTACGTTACATGCATACCGAAAAAGCGGTTTCGGGTTTAATTGCCCGGTACAACGGTGCAGGAACAGAGCAGATGGAGGTAAAGCAAGGAATTCTGAATACACTGGCCAGGCTGTATACCAAAGAGGCACCATACGATGGTTCCTGGTGGTGGGGTACCCGTCCGGATACCCACGGGCCTTACTACAAATCCGTCTTGTGGGCAGCTTCTCCACAAGTTAAATCCCTGTTTCAACAGCTCTGGGAGAATGGAAGTCAAGCCGACAAGGACTATATTGCCATGCTGAATCAGAAAAACCGCATGGGAATTCTGGAATTTGGTGGAGATTATTCCGTCACAGAGGTGTTGGAAGAACCCGACGTAGATTTAGAGAAGATTAAAAATCAGAAAGGGCAAATAGGTGCCTCCTCAATCGAGGACATCCTACTGGCCATGCAGGAGATACCCGGTGAAGCGATTAAAGGTAAAGCTATTTTTGAGCAGCAAGGCTGTAAGGCTTGCCACAGCATTGCTCCGGATGAGCAAATGAAAGGCCCGTATATGGGACAAATCGGAAGTATCATGTCTCGCGAGCAAATCGCCGAGTCAATTCTCAAGCCGAACGCATCGATTTCGCAGGGCTTTGCCACGGTAATGATCCAGACAAGAGACGATAAAACCTATGTCGGCTTCGTTACCGAAGAAAGTGCTACGCGGCTTGTTATTCGCAATATCGCGGGGCAGGCCTTTACATTGGCTGCTGACAACGTCAAAGAACGTACCGAAATGGAAAATTCCATGATGCCCGCTGGACTTGCCAATTCCCTTTCCTACGAAGAGTTTGCATCCCTGATTACCTTCCTTTCCCAACAGAAATAAGGGTTTTTTCTGTGAAGAATCCTACCATCAAAAGGCCCGTTTTGCTGTGAACGGGCCTTTTGGTGGTAGGTTTACTTCTGATGATGGAGATAGCGTATGTCGGGATCCCAAGGGGAGTATTTATTCACCGGGTGAGGCTTACCTGGCTGGAGTAAGCTCAATTTTTCGAAATTCAATGGCTCCATGATCTCCCTGCAGCATTATGGGACCCGGCTCGCCTTCCTGGCTATCGAGAGCGCCTCCCGTGATGCCTGGAATAATTTGATCGCAGATGATTTCCTTGCCATTTGCTACGATCGTCACCCGACGTCCGACAAGGGTGATGTCGAAGCTCTGCCAAACGCCTGGGCCGCCGGCCACCATTTCGTTGGGTGTCAAAAATCCGTATACCCCGCCAAAGTAAATCGAGGAGGGCGGTGTTCCTTTATTATCTTCGATCTGAACTTCGTACCGGCCCCTCAGGTAGACACCACTGTTGCTTCCTTCGGGATAGCGAAATTCTACACGGAGTTTAAAGTCCTCAAATTTCTGGTCCGAAATCAGGTTGGCTCCTGCTTCCTCGCTGGTAAGAATGCCGTCTACTACTTTCCATTGGTTGCTCGCTTTATCCGCATGCCAGCCGTCCAGGTTTTTTCCATTGAACAAAGCCACAGTCTTTCCCCATTTTGGAGCTGTTTCCCGGACCAATAAGGGTGCTTTAACGCCCATAAAGGAATGTGTTTGGCCCATGCTGCCTTTGATGGTGCCGGTGAGTTTTCCTTCCTGTAGCTGTCCTTCAAAGAACATGTCCCGATCCGAGTCATCCCATTGTGGAGCGATAGAAAAATGCACCCTTCCCCGGTCAAAATGCACCTGGGATATCGGTCTTGCACTGCCGTTGTGGGCCACAAAATATCCCACCAGCGTTCGGATTCCGGAAAGTTTTACCTCCAGCCAGGAAGGGACTTCCTTGCCGTCCATTGTAACGGTAAGGTCCCATCTTCCCAATAACTCCTCCGAATCCTGAGCGGATAGGTTAGTGCCGGCAAACAACAGGCAAAAAATGAACCCCGTCATTAAGTTGATTTGAAATTTTCTCATACGTATGCAAATATTGGTTGATAATCGGATAAAAATACTCGATTTTTGCCGGCAAATAAAGCAGAAGTGGAAATAAAGCCAGGGCGTCCCTGTCGGTTGGCCAACCCGTCCCCGTTTGGCAAAACCCCCGAGAAAGGGTCTGAGGCGAACAGGCGATTCCTGTCTGGCAACAGGGGGATTGGGCACAGGTAGGGGTACTGCCACTTAAGGGCTGAGCCAAAGAAATTCAAATCCGCAAATCAGGCCGAGCAGGGCACCCAATACCAGTTCCAGGATTCCATGCCTTCCCAGGTACCACCGGGACCAGGCGATAAGTGGAAGCAGCACAAAGAGCCCGATGCCCATTGGAAAATTAATGGGGTAGAGCGCGATGGAAATATAAGCGGCTATTGCCAGATGCAGGGAGACTTTGATGCGAAAATTTAGCAGGAAGGAGATCATCAGCAGTTGTATCAGTACCAGCCCTCCGGTGAGTACCGGTCCGGGCTGATTGCTCAGCCATAAAAACCCAAAAACCACGATCCCGAGAAAGAGCATCCAGGGGTATAGGGAATACCGCTGTGTCCGCAGGGAAACGTCGAAATTTGTATACCGACCGCTACGCCTATGGTACTCGTTCCAAAGAATCAGGGGCAGGATACCGAGAAATACGGTGCCTGCCAGTGTCCATCCGGCCTTTATGGGTTCGAGAACAGAAAAAAAGGAGTACCCCAGAAATCCTACCAGCAAAACAATGGGGTGGGCGATTTGGGAAATACGTAGGGCCAGCAGGTTTTTCACGGAATGTGGAATGGTTTCAATAACTAATTTGCCGGATTATTTTGAAATTGTTCAGGGCAGGCAGCGATTTTTTTCGGGAGAAAATCTGTGAAAAAACCCAAAGTCCCGGTTGTTGCCAAAAATCACCGGTAAATTTTCCGCCTATCGGTAAAAGGGTTAAATTAGCGGATTCTTAAAAAAATGCATACCTAATCCGGTAGAGAATAAAAATGGACGTAGCAGTGATCAAATACAACGCCGGAAATGTGCAATCGGTGCTGTATGCCATGGAGCGCCTGGGAGCCAATGCCACCCTTACGGACGATTGGGAAACCATCAAAAAATCAGACAAAGTAGTGTTTCCCGGACAGGGGGAAGCCAGTACGGCCATGAAGTACCTGCGGGAACGAAAGCTGGATCAATTGATCCAGTCGCTGGAACAACCCTTTTTTGGGATCTGCCTGGGCTTGCAGCTGCTTTGTGAGCATTCGGAGGAATACGATACGGCCTGCCTGGGTGTGTTTCCTATACAGGTAAAGAAGTTTCCTTCGATAGAAAAAGTCCCGCACATGGGCTGGAACAACTTACAGCATCTATCGTCTCCATTGTTGAAAGGTTTGACAGATGCTGACTACGTGTACTACGTGCACAGCTACTACGCGGAGGTGGATCCACGCTATACCATCGCTACTTCCCATTACATGCACGATTTTTCTGCCTTGCTACACCGGGATAATTACTATGCCATGCAGGCCCATCCTGAGAAAAGCAGCCGGGTGGGGGAGACCATATTAACGAACTTTCTGAATTTATAATGGAAATCATTCCAGCAATTGATATCATCGACGGGAAATGTGTACGCCTGACCCAGGGCGATTATTCCCAAAAAAAGGAATACGCTTCGGATCCTGTGGAAGTTGCCAAGAAATTTGAGGCGGCCGGAATACGGCGACTACATGTGGTGGATCTGGACGGAGCCAAGACCAAAAGAATTGTGAATAAAGAGGTTCTCGGGGGCATTTGTCAGGCCACTTCCCTTGCGGTAGACTTTGGAGGAGGCATACAGTCGGACGAGGATTTGGAACTCGCATTTCGATTGGGGGCAAGACAGGTGACCGGAGGCAGCATTGCCGTGAAGAATCCGGAGGTATTTACCGGTTGGCTTCAGGCGTTTGGTGGGGAGCGGCTGATCCTTGGCGCCGATGCCAGAGACCGAAAGATAGCCATCTCCGGGTGGCAAGAGACCACATCCATGGACCTGATCCAGTTTATTCGCGATTATTTCGAAAAAGGGGTACGTTACGTCATTTGTACGGATGTGGCAAGGGACGGGCTGCTCGAAGGGCCTTCTCTGGCCTTGTACAAAGAAATTCTGCAGGAAATTCCTGGTATCCGTTTGATTGCCAGTGGTGGTGTGGCATCGGTACGGGACCTTGAGGACCTGGAAGCGGCTGGGGTTTACGGCGTCATTGTTGGAAAGGCTTTTTATGAAGGGAGAATAAGTTTAGCGGAACTCAGGTCATTTATCCGAAATTAATATGCTAACGAAACGAATCATCCCCTGCCTGGACGTTAAAGATGGAAGAACCGTGAAGGGGGTCAATTTTGTTGAATTGAGGGATGCAGGTGACCCGGTGGAGCTTGGTCGTTTATACGCGCAGGAGGGGGCAGATGAATTGGTATACCTGGACATCACGGCCACGGTAGAAAAGCGAAAGACGTTGGTCGACCTTGTAACCCGGGTAGCGAAAACCGTCAATATTCCTTTCACCGTTGGCGGAGGTATCTCGAACGTCGATGATGTAAAAGCCTTGCTCAATGCCGGTGCCGACAAGATAAGCATCAATTCCGCAGCCGTAAAAAATCCGCGGGCGCTGGACGAAATGGCCAGGGAATTTGGAAGCCAGTGTATCGTGGTGGCAATTGATACAAGAAATATCGACGGAATCGACTTTGTCCATACCCATGGCGGCAGAAAACCCACCTTGTTGCAGACCCGGGAATGGGCCAGGGAAGTAGCCGACCGGGGAGCAGGGGAAATCTTGTTGACTTCCATGGACCACGATGGCGTGAAAAACGGGTTTGCCAACGAAATAACAGCGGACCTATCCGCATTGCTTACCATTCCTATCATTGCCTCCGGTGGGGCAGGGAAGATGCAGCACTTCAAAGAGGTGTTTACCGCCGGAAAGGCCGATGCAGCCCTGGCGGCCAGTATTTTTCATTTTAAGGAAATTCCCATTCCCGCGTTAAAGCAGTATCTTGAAAAGGAAGGGATTGCGGTACGGAGATAATGTCATTCAGCCCCGGCTTTCGGTCAGAGAGCCAGCGAAACTAAAATAAAGCAAATGGACAAGTTAACGGTAGATTTTGACAAAGGAAATGGTCTGGTGCCTGCCATTGTACAAGACGAGCATACCAAAGAGGTGCTGATGATGGGATACATGAATCAGGAAGCCCTTGAGATTTCCCGAAAAACAGGAAAAGTAACCTTTTTCAGCCGCACCAAACAGCGGCTTTGGACCAAGGGAGAGACTTCCGGAAACTTCCTGCTCATCCGGGGAATCGAATTGGATTGTGACCAGGACACCCTATTGATCCAAGCGAACCCTCAGGGGCCGGTATGTCATACGGGAAACGATACTTGTTTTGCACATCAAAACCGCTCCAAGTCCTACTTTATCGATGAGCTTCGGGACGTAATAAAAGACCGTAAACACAATCCGTCGGACAAATCGTATACGGCCTCGTTATTCGCCTCGGGAATCAATAAAGTAGCTCAAAAAGTCGGGGAAGAAGCAGTAGAAATCGTTATTGAAGCAAAGGACAATAACAAGGATTTGTTTCTCGGCGAAGCCGCTGACCTTTTATTTCACTACCTGGTGTTGCTGGAAGCCAAAGGCTATGAACTGGACGAGGTGATGGAGGTACTGATCAAACGCCACCAAAAGTAATCCGCATGGCCGCTGTTGGCAACCTGTTCGTTTACGGGACGCTACGTAAAGGATTTTCCCACCCCATGGCAAAGATCCTGGAAGAACGGTGCCAATACCTCGGGACGGGCACGATTCAGGGGAGATTGTTCGATAGAGGGCCCTACCCGGTGGCCGTGCTTTCCCCCGATCCCGAGCATTTCGTCCACGGAGACGTATACGCCCTGAGTACAGAGGAACGGATGTTGGCATTGATGGATGATTACGAAGGAGTGGGCGAGTGGTTGAAGACCGGCGTCAGATTCGAGCGGAAACAGATTCGGGTAGTTCTGGCAGATGGCTCTCGGACAACAGCTTGGGCATACCTTCATTCCGGCTATACCGATCACTTTGTTCCAATCCCCGGCGGTGACTACCTGGCATTCAAACGACGGTAGGATTGGTGGAGGAATTTTTTGGTGGCCGGAGGTGGACCATGTTTAAATTTGAATCCGGCTCTCCCGGAAATGAGTATTCGGGTACTTAAACAGCGCAGGATTTTTTCGTGGCGATACTCTTTTTTCTATTCCTGCGTGGTTTCGCTGCGGAAAATGGTTGCAGGTTAGTAATTTACGGTTGCGTAGGTGCTTTGAAAGGGCAATGTCGATCTGGTTTCCATTGGTTGATACAGAAGGTTGCTACTGGAGGTGATAGTAAGCTACCATTCCTGCTGCGAAGGAATAGGCACCTGTGTTGGAGTATACGTCTAGTATTCGATTATCAACGAATTTTTTGTGTTTATCAAATGAAATAGTAGATTTTTCAGGTATTTTATTTCAAACAATTTGATTTGATTTAGGTTAGTTACGCATATCAACTAAATCAACATACCATGAAAAAAGTATTAAGTATTTTCCTAATGGCTACTATGGTAGTCTTCGGGTCTTTCGCCAATGACGACGAAAAAAAAACCGCAACCGCGGTAAAAGCGGATAAAGACATTGTAGACCTGGCGGTCGGAACCGATTTTTTATCCACGCTTGTCGCTGCTGTGAAAGCCGGTGGTCTGGTGGACGTTTTGAAGGGCGATGGGCCGTTTACCGTTTTTGCGCCGACCAACGAGGCGTTTGCTAAATTGCCTGCCGGCACGGTAGAAAGTTTGTTGAAGCCGGAAAATAAAGACCAATTGGTCAAAATCCTCACGTATCACGTGGTACCCGGATCCATCAAATCTTCTGATCTGAAAGATGGGATGGAAGTGGAAACGGTACAGGGCCAAAAAGTTACGGTGAAATTGGCAGGTGGTAAAGCCATGATCAACAAGGCGACCGTGACCGCAGCTGACATCGAGGCTACAAACGGAATGGTGCATGTGATTGACACGGTTATCCTTCCGGAAATGTAAGTGTACCTGTGTTTATGTTCGAAGGCTGTTTCCCTCGGGAGATAGCCTTTTTTCGTTAACAGAGGCAGGTTTGATTTTCAGCACGCCATTTTCCAAATGGACGACACCATTGTACCGGTTTAGCTCCAGGCAAAAATCAATGTCTTTTTCCAGGTGATGGTTTTGAAGGCGTTTGGCATGAGAAGCTTTTTCTAAAAATAGGGAGAGGTTGTCACGGGCATGTTGGAACACGGCTTCCATCGCGAGTGTAGCATCGCATTCGTGCTTCCATCCCAGGGTCAGCGAAAGGGCCCCAGCGTAGAGCGAGTCCTCAATATTGAATTTTCCTTTCCAGCCCGCGCAGAGAACGACTATATCTCGATCACTGGCTAGCAGGTAATCTACCGTGGCTTGCAGGTTAAGGAACGATCCGATGAGGATTTCAGAGGCGTTGGCTTTTGCCAGCGAAATGGCGCGTGTGCCATTGGTTGTCGTCATTGCCAATTTTTTACCGGCAAACGCACCGCTCAAAAACGTAAGAGGGCTGTTACCCAAGTCAAAGCCCTCGGCTTGTTGCCCGTTTCTTTCGCCGGCAATCAGCCAATGTTCGCCTTTATAGGCCCGACATTCTTCCAGATCGCTAATCGGTTTGATGCATTTTACCCCATTTGCAAGGGCGGTAACCATGGTAGAACTTGCCCTGAAGATATCTACGACCACCACCGTCTTTCCCGTTAATTCGTGGAGGTGAACCAGTTCGGGACTGATACAGGTTTCAATGGTTCTCATGTTGTCAGTAAGGGTAGTTTTTTAACCGTCGCTTCAAGAGATTTTTTCCGAACTTCGATACCGATACGGGTTCCGGGCTTGGCGTAGGCCAGGTCCACGTATCCAAGTCCGATGCCGATACCCATGCTTGGGGAAAGGCTTCCGGAAGTCACCGCGCCTATGGAGATGCCTTCTGTGTTTACAATGGGGTAATTGGCCCGTGGAATTCCCTTTTCCTCGAGAATGAATCCGACCAATTTTCTTTTTACTCCGGAACGTTTTTGCTCCATCAGGGCCTCGTGGTTGATAAATTCCTTGGTAAATTTTGTAATCCAGCCCAGGCCGGCCTCAATGGGAGAGGTTTCCTCGGTGATATCGTTGCCGTAGAGGCAATATCCCATTTCCAAGCGCAGCGTATCCCTGGCTCCCAGCCCAATGGGTTGAATGCCATAGGGTTTTCCAGATTCAAAAATGGCGTTCCACACGGCCGGTGCATCCTCGTTTTTCACGTACAACTCAAATCCGCCTGCACCCGTATAGCCGGTTGCAGACACGATCACCTCTGTCGCTCCGGCAAACTCCCCGGTGTGGAAATGGTAAAAAGGCATTTCCGCCAGAGGTATTTTGGTGAGTGGTTGTAAAACCTTCGTCGCATTGGGTCCCTGAACCGCGAAAAGACACAAAGCGTCGGATTGATTCTCCATATCCGCCCCCATGGTGTTGTGCGATTGTATCCACTGCCAGTCTTTTTCGATGTTGGAGGCATTCACCACCAAAAGGTAGCGGGAATCCTCCAGTCGGTAGATCAGTAGGTCATCTACGATTCCGCCGGTTTCATTGGGTAGACAAGAGTACTGCGCTTGCCCTACCGATAGCCTGGAGGCATCGTTGGAGCTTACTTTTTGGATCAGTTCCAGCGCATGCGGTCCCGAAATTAGGAATTCTCCCATGTGTGAAACGTCAAAGACCCCCACGTTTTCCCGGACGGCTTTGTGCTCGGCAATGTCAGAATGGTACCTCACCGGCATGTAAAAGCCAGCAAAGGGGATCATCCTCGCGCCCAGTGCTTCGTGAATGTCGTTTAACACGATTTTTTTTATTGGATCCTGCATGGAGTAGTGTCTTGGAAAGGCCAAAGGTAAGCATTGTGATGAAATTTTCAGAAGTGGCGTACGAAAAAAAGACCAGTCCGTCACGAACTGGTCTTTTTGTGGAAATCCCTACCGGAGCCATTTGGTCCTTGGCGGTTAGGCCCGTGCCGTTGCACCTGTCAGCCCGGACTTAGCTGCCGTATCCGGGGTTTTGAACCAGGGCAGAATTGGCATCCATTTCCCGCTGGGGGATTGGAAACACCAGTCTGGGATCATCATAGCTGTATTGCAAAGTCGGGGTGTTATTGTCTTGAATCACTCCCCTGGTTCGTTTGGTATCATGTAAAAAATGGCCCTCATGAGCAAGTTCAAGTTTTCGTTCCTGTAGAATTTCTTCAAGGTTCAGATTGGATTTCGCCGGTAGATTGACACGCAGGCGAATCCGGTTGATGTCTTCCAGCGGCGTGGCACCAATGGACGTTCCTTCCCGAAAGTTTGCCTCCGCGCGGGTAAGGTACATTTCAGCCAGCCGGATTACTTTTACATTTCGAAATTGCTCCCGCCATTTGTCCGTACGTAGTTCTCCTGCACGTACCGAGAATTGTTGCAGGCGTTCATCTCCGGATTCGTATTGATTGGTATGGTTGCTGAGAATGGTTACATCCCCATCTCTGCCACCAAATTCAGGAGTGGAGTAAAATGAATGCATGCTGTTGTCCGGATCCTGCGCATTGACCTGTATGGTGAAAAGGTCTTCTTGCGTATCCGCTTCGTTGTTGAACGCCGCCATGTAGTCGTTGACCAGTCCTTTGCCGTTGGCGGTTGCCAGGTTTATGGCCCGGTTGGCCGCATCCCTGGCGTCGGCGAAACGTTCCATTTGCAAATAGACCCGGGAAAGCAAGGCGGCGACTACGTAATTTCGGGCAAAGAATTCATTGTTTTCCGGGAGCAGGCCTTCGGCGGTTTCCAAATCAGCTAGTACCTGTTGGTACACGTCTTCCACGGTGTTTCTCGGAACCTGATCCTCCCCCGTCACCTCGCGAGTTGGATTTAGCAAGATCGGTACAGCCAGGTTGGTTTCGGTATTTCCTGCAGCATAGGGAAGCCCGTAGAGTTTCACCAATTCAAAATAGACTGCTCCTCTTATAAATAGAGCTTCTCCCCTCACGCGGTTTTGATCTTCTTCATTGACCCTATCGATCACGTCAAGAACATTGTTACAAATGTTAATGGCGTCGTACCCCCGAAGCCAGGTATCGGTGACGAAACTATTGTTGGTAAAAATCTGCTTGTTGTAGATCTCTCTTGGTTGGTTGAACGTACCCTCCCAACGAATCTCGTTGTTTGCGCCAAGCATTTCGGCGTACAGGATGGATCTTCCTCCCCATAAGTCCTCATTCCGGAGGTTTGCATAGGCGCCGATCAGCGCCGTTTTGATATTGGCGTCGTTACTTAAGGCAACTTCCTGATCCACGCTTTGGGCGGGTTGCAGATCCAGTTGATCGGTACATGCGCCTGCCAGCATAAATAAGCCGGAAAACAAGGTAATATGTATGGTGTTGTATTTCATTGGTTTTCGTAATTAAAATCCTACATTGATACCGACAGAGAAGGTTCTCGCTTGCGGTGCGGTGTAAAAATCGTTCCCCTGGAAAACGTTGGAATTGGCTGCTGTGTCTCCCAGATAATCCGCATTCACTTCGGGATCCCATCCCATGTAGTTGGTAAAGGTCAACAGGTTTTGGGCCATCAGATAAATTCTTGCGCTATTGATGTTCATCCGGTCCACCAGTGAAGAAGGGAGGTTATAACCTAGGGATAGCGTTTTCAGCCGTACGTAGCTACCGTCCGAGATGAAGCGACTGGAGGCGCTACAACCGTTGCAATTGCCAAGTCTGGCCTGAGGGATATCCGTGATGTCTCCCGGGTTTTGCCAACGATCGAACTGGGCGGCCGTGCTGTTGTCAAACCAATCCCCGTTAGCTGCATAAAAGCCGGCCCCTCCTTCGTAGATCTCGTTACCAAATACTCCCTGGAAGAGAAAGGATAGTTGCAGGTTTTTATACGTAATATCATTGGTTATTCCCGCAATAAAATCCGGATTAGGATCTCCTACGACCATCCTTGCCGCTTCGTTGTAATCATTAGTGGTTTCACTTAACTCTTCATTGCTGTAATAGAGCGCATCGCCGTTTGCCGGGTCTACTCCTGCATAGCGAGGGCCATAAAACACCCCAATGGACTCACCAATAAAAATACCGTTCAAAAAACGTGAAGAGGAAGGAGGAATAGAAGTCTGCCCTTCCGCGAGCTCCCGAACCCGATTGATGTTCCGGGCGAAATTAAGGGAAGTATTCCAGCGGAAATTTTGGTCCGCATAGTTGGCCGAGTTCAATACCAGTTCAAAGCCATAATTTTGCATTCTTCCGATATTTTGCCGTTGGGTTTCGAATCCGGTAGTTCCGGGAACAGGAACCAGCAGCAGCAGATCATTGGTCTGTTTGTCGTAGTAATCCAATTCTCCAGTCAGCCGATCGTTGAACAGGCCGAATTCGATTCCTACATTGAATTGGGCCGTGGTTTCCCAGGTGAGATTAGGGTTTGGGATTTGCGTGGGCTCCAAACCCGGCCGCAACCCATAGGAAACCGGACCGAACAAACCTAAGTGATCAAAGTCTCCTATATCTGCATTTCCCGTCAGACCATAGGAGGCCCGTAACTTAAGTAAACTGATCCCTTCTTTCCCGGTTAAAAAGCTTTCTTCCGTCACAACCCAGCCCAGAGATGCAGCCGGATACAAACCCCACTTGTTATTTCGTCCAAAGCGAGAAGAGGCATCGTAGCGCGCACTCAAGGTCATCAGGTATTTGCTGTCCAACTTGTAGTTGATCCTGGAAAAGTAGGAAAGAAAGGAGTGATGCGTAAATTCAGAGGTTCCCTCCACGATCTCTGCAGCCGATTCCAGCGTTTTCAAATCGTCCAACGGAAATTCCTGTCCATCCACGCGGGTATAATCATCCTCTGTTTTTTGGAAGGACATACCCCCGACGGCCTCGAATTGGTGTCTTTCAGCAAAGGTATCCGTATAGGTGAAATAATTATTGGTATTGTAATTTAGAATCCTTGCCCATCGGGAGCTACCCTCACCGTTTGTACCCTGTCCCGTGATGGTACGGGATCCGAAAAACCGATCATCGTTTTGGTTGATGATATCGACAGCAAATTCGGATCGGAACCGCAGTTTATCACTAAAGGCATATTCACCAAAAATGGTATTGATATTCCGGTAGGTAGATGTAAGCCAATTGGCATTTTCAGAGTCGATCAGGTTATTGTAATACGTGGTCGTGGGGCGATCGTACAGCATCCCGTTTTCGTCCCGGATCGGTGTAATAGGAGCCAGTGCCACCAACTGAATCGGGTTGTTGAACTGGTTATCTTCGGGTAATGTGGTAGTTTCTGTTCTGGAAAAACTAAAATTGGCTCCGATTGAGAAGCGCTCGGAGACCTTGTGGTCCAGGTTTAGTCTTCCCGAAATGCGCTCAAATTTGTTTCGGATCAAGATGCCATCCTGCTTGTCATAGGCAGAAGAGAAATAAAAGCGCGTGGACTCGTTGCCTCCGTTTGCAGAAAAGTTCACATTCGTGATGCCCGCATCGGGATTGAACGCCTGTTCCTGCCAATCGGTATCGATGGTACCGTCTCGCCAGTCGGTGTGTCCGGAATAGCGGTCCAATCGGCTCTCAACAAACTCCAGATCCGAGTCTTCGTAGTCACTGGGGTTATTTAGGGGGTCCAGACCATTTGCCAGATCGTTGTTGTATCCGGATTCGCGCATAAGCTCAATGTACTGTGCGGAATTCAGAAACTCATTTCTTCGCGTGGGGCTGCTTACTCCCCGTTGAATGCCCACGTTGAACTTGGTTTTGCCTGCCGAACCACTTTTGGTGGTGATCAGCACCACCCCGTTGGATGCCCGTGCACCATAAATGGCAGCCGCCGACGCGTCTTTCAATACCTCAAAGGACTCAATGTCATTGAAATTGATATCGGCCATGGGGTTGCTTTTTCCGATCGTCCCTGCTGAGGTCACGGGAATGCCATCGATGACGTACAGGGGTTCGTTGCCTCCGGAAATGGAAGTGGTTCCCCGCACCCGGATTTTGACCCCTTCGCCTACTTTGCCGCTGGAGGATTCTACGAATACTCCCGACATTCGTCCCTGTATGGCTTCCTGAAAGGTGGGAACCGGCACGTTGGCAATTTCAGTACCCTTGAGCGAGGCTACATTACCTGTCAGATCGCCACGGGTAATACTACCGTATCCCACCACGACTACTTCCCCAAGGGTTTTTTCATCCGGCATTAGGGTGATATCGATGATGCTTTGGTTGCCCACCTGCACGGCTTGATTGACAAATCCGATGTAGGAAAAAACCAGGGTTTCATCGCTACCTACGGTGATCGAATAGCTGCCTTCGATGTCAGTCACTGTGCCGCGGGCCGTTCCCTGAACCTGGACATTTACACCCGGTAGGGTTAGGTTATCCTCGCCTGAAACGACGGTACCGGTAACGGTTTTGTTCTGTGCCCACCCGATTAGCGGAAACGCCACTATCAGTGTCACCAAAATGAGTATACTTCTTTTCATACCCGAATAGATTAGGTTGTTTACGTATAAAAGGCTGATTTTGGGTGTGTTGCCGGGAACATGGGTTAGATAGCTGTTATATCGATTTACCGGCAAGCGCCTCCCGCTAAAATGAGAGGCAAATCTATAATAAAAAAATGAAAAAAAATAACTTTTGAAAGATATTTCCTTTTTCAGGAGCGGAAATATCTTTCGGTTTGACCCTCCGTTCACAGAGGCAGATAGGCAAAAAAAAGCCAGGCTCAACGTGCGAGCCTGGTTTTTCAATCATCTATTAACCTATTTCAATTAAAATCGGTACCTGCCACTAACCATGAGAATCCGTGTTTCCCGTTTGGCATAAAAGCTTTGCCGGAAAGTATTGGTCAGGCTGTTTCCCGCAAATCGGCGGGTGTCAAATACGTCTCGAAGGCTCATGGAAAGTGCTCCTTTGTTTTCCCAGAAGCTTTTCTGAAGATTGATATCCAGGTAGTATTGGGCCAGGTCCCTGCCCTGCGCTTCAATTTCAGCGGATTCGTAATTGGCGACGAATTGCAGGCTAAAATCCCTGGGCAGCTCGAAGCTATTCATCAATTTGGAGTTCCAGGCAAAGCCCTGATTGACGAACTCTTCCCCAACGTTTGAACCATCGACCTGTATTCGAAAGGCCGTGACGCTACCGTTGATGTTCCACCAGGGGAGTACGTCCGTGATTCCAATAAATTCTACTCCATATGACTGGGCAGTATTTAAGTTGGCGGGTTGGGAATACGAAATGCCATCTTCTACGAGGGTTACGAAGTCCAGTTGCCCGTCCACATGGCGGTAAAACAGATTCGTGGTCAAACTGGAGTTTTCAAAATTTGCCATGTGCCCAAACTCCAGGGAATGAATCATTTCTGGCTGCAAGTTTGGATTGCCCCTCCGCACACTCAGGGAATCGGTAATGTCTGGAAAGGGGTTCAGTCGCCAGGCGGTGGGGCGATCAATTCTCCGGCTATAGGATAGCTTGATGGAATTTTCTTCGTCCAGCTTGTACAGGGTCTGCAGGCTGGGAAACAAATTGACATAGTTCTGTTGATTCGTTTCCCCCGTATTGGCCAGGTAGGTGTCCACAAAAGTATACTCCCCCCGTAACCCCAGCGTATAGTCAAAGCGGCTGGAAGAGCCGGAGTAAATGAAATATCCGGCGTGAATTTGATCCTTGTACACAAAGCGGTTACTGACCGCCGGATCATCTACGAAATCTTGCGTGGTTTCTTCAAACCGGCTGTACACGTAGTCGTTGTCGAATTTCCGAAAGGTGGACTTGAGTCCTGTCTCGATCTTTGCCCCGGAGGCCAGCGGGGTAGTAAAGTCCATCTGTACGATGGAAACGTAGCGCTTTTCGTCCGTAAATGCCCGTTCCTGACCGTTTAGGTTTTCGTCCAGGGGCTCGGAACTGTTTCGAAATATATCGATGTTCTGAATTTTGTATTGATTACGGTAGGAATTACTGGCGATTAGCTTAAAGCTTTTGTCCGGGTTGTCAAACGTTCGTTCGTAAATCAGGGCATTATCAATACCGTCATCGGCTTCGGTTTCCTGATTTCGCCGAACATACTCCAGCACAAGGTCATTGGTTCCTACTTCCCGTAAGTCTGCATAGAGCGTATTTACCTGGCTATCATCACTGGTCTGGAAGAATCCCTCGTAGCTGATGATGTTGTTGCCAAAATAATAATCTCCACCAAAATTAAGGTTATGCCCCAGGTTTTCATTGGTAGAATTGGTTTCCTGATCCAAAATTTCTTTCGTCTTCGAAGATTTCCCGTTCGGTGCGCCGCTCACCGATGGAACGCCACCTTCGGAAGTTGTATCCCGCAAAGGCATTGTACCGAAGGGTCCGGTGATTTATCGTTGCCCCGGCATTCATCCGGCCTCTGGTGCCGTAGGTTAACTCACCGCTTCCGTGCGTGCCCAGATTTTCTCCTTTTTTCAACACGATATCAATCACACCGGCTTCTGCTTCCGCATCGTACCGCGCGTTGGGGTTGTTGATGATTTTGATTTGCTCAATTGCACTGGCAGGTATTTGATCCAGATTCTGTGTGAGAGAGGAATTTCTTCCATTTATCAACACATTCGTTCCGGAGCTACCTCGCAGGGTGATCGCCCCGTCTTCCGAAACACTCACGGAAGGGGTATTTCGGAGAATGTCCAAAAGAGTACCCCCGAGGTTGGAGAGATTTTGACTCGGATTGATGGTCAGACCCTCTGCGTCGGACCGGATTGGAAACTTTGAGGATTGTACAATTACTTCTTCCAGGTCTTGATTTTCGGAAGTAAGAGCGATGGTCTCAAGTACCTTATTTTGTCGAAGATTAACTTCTATCTCCTGCTCATCGAAGCCCAGCAGAAAAAACCGTAACACGTAGGCCCCGCCCGGCGCACGTAGAGAAAATTTCCCTGCCTCGTTGGTATCCGAAAAGGTGATGGGCTGGTCTGCCCCCGGTTCGTATAGCGCCACCTGCACGTAGGAAAGTGGTTCCTGGTTGGCATTATCTACCAAGGTTCCTTGTAGCGAAAAATCTCTGGATTGCCCGAGGGTGTTCCCCTGAGCAAACAGGAAAAAAACAAAAAAGGCAGTTAAATATAGTTGGTATGGTTTCATAAACATTCGTATAACATTGCAAGAATACAGTTACATTCTGATACAATTTTGAAGTTCAATGCAAATACGGTGTTCGCCCTCGCAAAACTGATAGTCAAGTGTTAAACCATGAATCCGGCAGATTTGTTGTACAATGGATAATCCCAGCCCAATGGAGTCGCCTGAGGGGTTTCCCTTTTTAAAGCGTTCCAGAAATTCGGACACGTCATTTTTTGGTTGATGGCCGGGATTCCGGATGGCTAGCCGGTTTTCGGTAACTTCGATGTGGATGTAACCGGGACTCTGGTTGTGCTTGATGGCGTTGCTCAACAGGTTATCTACCAGCATCTCGGCCATGGTCGGGTGCATCTCGATTTGAATCGCCGGAATAATGGTTTGGTGAAGCGCTATGTTCTTGATGGTGATTAGTTCTTCGTATCCGGCAAGGGATTTCTGGACCAACCGGGATAAGTCCAGGCGCTGGGTACCCTCAAACTCCTGGTTTTCCAGTTTCGCCAGGGTGGCCAGGGATTGGACCGTTTTACTCATTTTTTGGGTGGACTGGTAGGCTGCTGCGATCCATTTTGCTTGTTGGTTACTTATGGAACTGTTGAGGAGAAGCTCCAGTTTGCCCGAGGTAATGGCGATGGGCGTTTGAATCTCGTGAGATAGATTTTCCGAGAATTCTTTCACGATTTTATAATCGCTCAGCAATCGGAGAGACATCTTTCGGAGAAATTCATGCAGTTTTTCAAATTCTTCTATTCGCGAGGGCTCAAATTCCAGCGGAGCGTTTTCCTTGAACGTGAAATCGTTGATCTTATGCAGGCTTTGGTGAAAGGGGCGGAGAATTTTTTTGGACACCAATCGGCTGGTAACTACGATAAAAACCAACAGCAGCAAAAAAATGGTAATCATGGTTTGTACCACCGTTTCGGTGATGTCATCCGATTCAATCATGATGTTGTAGGTGGACATGTAAAAATGCCGGCCGTTTATAAGGTAGGACCGTCCGGCTTTTACCTGACGCTCCACTTGCTCCAGGGGCTCGTGCCAGGCAAGTGTGTCGTTTACCTGAAAGGGTATCAGCTCGGCCTCCAGTGGTAACTCCCGGATTTCCAGCCGATCCTTTTTCAACCGCGCGGGGTTATCCATGAATTCCATCCTCCGGGCGTAGTTGTCAAGTTGTCGTTCCAGCTCCTTGCCCTGTTCAAAATCAATTTCGGATTCCAGTTTGTAGAAAATAAGGACCCCTCCGATCAGTAGGACGATGACCGATATGCCCAGGTACCAAATGGTAAATTGATTGATTAACTTCATTCCTTTGCTGTATTGAATTTGTAGCCGATCCCGTACACCGTTTCGATGTAATCGACTCCCCCTGCCTGGCAAATTTTCTTCCGGAGGTTTTTGATATGTTGGTACACAAAATCAAAATTTGCGAGGTCGTCGGTGAAATCTCCCCAAAGGTGGTTCACGATGGCCTGCCTGCTTAAAACCCGGTCTTTATTGGTTAGAAAAAACAGCAACAAATCAAATTCCTTTTTTGTCAGGTCAAGTGGCCGCTGCCGAACCCGAACTTCCATCTTTTCGGTATGGACCTGTATGTCCCGGAACACCAACTGATCGTTGCCTCCCAACTGATTTCGTCGGTATAGCGCTTTTAGGCGGGCGTGCAATTCGGCCAAATGAAACGGCTTGGTCAGGTAGTCGTCGGCACCGAGCTCCAGGCCGTCTAGTTTATCTTTGAGCGAATTTTTGGCGGAGATGATTAAAATATTGCTATTTTCCTGTGTTTTTTTGACGAAATCGATCAGTTCCAGGCCGCTGCCATCCGGCAACATGATGTCTAGTACGATGCAATCGTAATTGTTCACCAGTAGTTTGTCCTGGGCATCAAAGCAATTGTCACAGCATTCACAGGCAATCCCTTCCGATGCCAGGAATTCCCTGATACTGTCCAATAATTCCAGTTGGTCTTCAATCAGCAGTATTTTCATCGGTCAAATGACGCCTTTGTTTTTGAAGTAATTTTGAAGCGATAGGTAAGCGCTTTCGGAGGGTTGCGACCAAAAAAAAAATCCCAAACCCGGTTCGTATCCTGCCTGGTTTGGGATTTTTGGGATGGAATTATCCCGGTCTAAATGGAAAAACTTTCTCCACAACCACAGGTTCTGGAGGCATTGGGATTGACAAATTGAAATCCTTTGCCGTTTAATCCATCGCTAAACTCGAGAACGGTGCCTGCCAGATAAAGCAGACTTTTGCGGTCGACGATTATTTTTACCCCTTTATCCTCGAATACATGGTCGGAGTCTGAGGTGTTGGAATCAAAGCCCAAATCGTACATGAGCCCCGAACAGCCGCCGCCCTTGACGGACACCCTGATGTTTTCCTCCTCTTTTCTCTTTTCTTCTTGTTTTAACTCCAGGATACGATCCCTGGCTTTTTCAGAAACAATGATCATATGTTTTCGACGTTTAAATTACCCTTCTTACACTCTACGCTTAAACGATGCGGAACAAAAATAAATTCCATTGTGTAGACAAACAAAGATAATAAAATTACGATGAATTCGGTAACATCCCTCTACGTAAGGCATGCCTTTTTACCCGACACTACGTGCTACCTGGCACCATACGGAATATCCGGAAGCGCAAGCGGGTAATTATTCCTTCGAGGCAATAAGGACCTTCCGGCTTGGGGTAGCCGGGAATTTAATCGTATTTTTACATTTTGTAAGTGCCGGTGCCACATGTAATGCCGCCGCCGGTATAGGAAACAAAGGGTATGGAAAAAGAAAAAAGAACAGAAATCGGGAGCATTGGTGAATTTGGGTTAATTGATACCATTCGGGAAACGGTTACCTTGTACCACCCGGGCACATTGAAAGGGATTGGAGACGATGCAGCCGTCCTGGGGCCAACCGAATTGGTTCGCGTGGTGACTACGGATATGCTGTTGGAAGGCGTCCATTTTGACCTGTCCTACACGCCCCTTACCCATCTGGGGTTCAAGGCTGTCGCGGTAAATGTAAGCGATGTGGCCGCCATGAATGCCATTCCGACGCAGGTGACGGTGAGTCTCGCGCTTTCCAACAGGTTTTCGGTGGAGGCAGTAGCGGCGATTTACGAGGGAATCAATCTTGCGGCTGCGCACTATAAGGTAGACGTTGTCGGTGGCGACACAACGGCCTCCAGAACCGGGTTGGTCATTAGCGTGACGGCAATAGGAGAAGCAAAGAAGGGGGAAATATGCTACCGATCCGGCGCAAAGATCAACGATATTATCTGTGTCACCGGTGATCTGGGTGGGGCTTTTATGGGACTTCAAGTGTTGGAACGTGAAAAACAGGTTTATCTGGCGGACCCCAAGATGCAACCCCGGTTGGATGCCTATTCGTACGTGACAGGGAGGCAACTGCGTCCCGATGCCCGCATGGACATTGTCCACGAACTGCGTGACCTGCACGTTGTGCCTACGAGTATGATCGACGTTTCCGACGGGCTGGCATCCGAACTCTTCCACATTTGTCAGGCATCCGATGTTGGGGTGGCGATCTATGAGGACAAACTACCTATCGATAAGCAAACCTACGATACGGCCTTCGAATTCAACATGGATCCGATCACGAGTGTGCTCAATGGTGGGGAAGACTACGAACTCTTGTTTACCATTGATCAGAAGGATTTCCCTTCCTTGGAAAAACACCCTGACATTCATTTTATCGGACATGTGACTGCTGCAGACCAGGGAAAACTACTGATTACCAAAAGTCAGACGGCCGTACCCCTCAAAGCACAGGGCTGGAAGCATTTTTAGTTTCAGGCCAGTGAACCGGGGTACTCAATCGTTGGGATAAGGAATGTAGAGAAAATTGGTAAACGTTTCGTCGACCACGAAAAGGCAGCAAAATTCATCCGGGTCTTTGTAGGAATTTTTAAACTGGTCCAGGGCATCTTCGGTAATGAGCTTTCGCTGCACAAATTCGTCCAGATAAGTAATGTAATAGTTCCAATCGATGGGTTTCTCCTTTTTGCTAAGGAAAAGTTGTCCAATGGGCTGTTCATTTTTACTGATGGGGAAAATGGGGTACTCAGAAAACCCCCTTTTCCTTACCTGGTAAGAAGCCTCCTTTAGGTTTTCACAAATTTTTATGAAATCACTGCTGATGGTTCCGAGGTATTTTCCGTTAAGTTCCGGATCGTTATCGTTACTGATCATCATGTTCTTTTAATTCAAGTAATACTACATTTTCAACGTGGTAGGTTTGCGGAAACATGTCCACAGGCTGAATACGCCTCACTTCGTATTTTTCGGCAAGCAGTGCAATGTCTCGGGCCTGTGTCGCCGGATTACAACTGACATAGACGATTTTGGCTGCTTCCAGCGCAAGCAGCGTGCGGGTAACGTCTTCGTGCATGCCCGCTCGGGGAGGGTCGGTAATCACCACATCCGGGCGTTGGTGTTCCGCAACAAAGGATTCGTTCAATACCTCTTTCATATCTCCCGCGTAGAAAAGGGTATTGGAAAGTCCGTTCTGTCGTGCATTTTCTTTTGCGTCTGCGATAGCAGGGGCTACGTACTCGATGCCAATTACCTGTTTTGCCTGTTTTGCAACAAAATTAGCAATGGTGCCCGTGCCGGTGTACAGGTCGTACACGGTCTCCGCTCCGGTCAGGCCGGCAAATTCACGGGCTACCTCGTACAGGCGCTGGGCCTGCCGGGAATTGGTTTGGTAGAAAGACTTGGGACCGATTTTAAACCGTAAGCCTTCCATGGTTTCCACGATGTGGTCTTTTCCCGCGTACAGGTGTACGTCAAGGTCCTGGAAGGTTTCATTTTTTTTCAGGTTGACAATGTACAACAACGAGGTAATGCCCGGAAATCGTTCCTTTAAAAACTGCATGGTTTTCTCAATCCCCTCAGGATCATCTTCTCCAAACTGCACGATCACCATAACCTGCTCGTCCAGCGTGCTGCGAATGATGAGGTTTCTTAACAGTCCGGTTTGGTGGATGATGTCGTAAAAGCTCAGCTGCTCGGCGAGTGCAAAGTCCCTTAATGCATTCCGAATGTCGTTGGACAACGATCCCTGTAGGTAGCAGTGCTGGATGTCAACAATTTTGTCAAAACGACGGGGTACGTGAAACCCCAGAGCGTTTCGCTCGAAATCGACTCCCGAATCGATTTCTTCCCGCGTTAACCAGCGGTTATTGGAAAAGGTAAAATCGAGCTTATTGCGGTAATAACGGGTGTCCCTGGCGCCAATGATGGGCATGATTTCGGGTAGAGGTACCTTGGCGATGCGTTGGAATTGGTCGACTACCTGTTGCCGTTTGTAACTCATCTGCAGTTCGTACGAGATGTGTTGCCATTTACATCCGCCACAGGTGCCATAATGTGCGCAAAAGGGAGTTACCCGATCCGGTGAATATTCACGTATTTCGATGGCCTCCGCCTCCATAAAGCTGCTTTTGCCACGGGTGACCCGGGCATCTACCACGTCCCCGGGAGCCACATTGCTGACAAATACCACTTTTCCCTCGTGGTGTCCCACGCATTTTCCCTCGGTAGCAATTCGTTCTATTTTAAGGTTTTGAAGGACCTTATTTTTCATTTTCCTTGACATAGGTCGCAAAATTAGTCATTTTCGGTTAAAGGGATTTAATTTGTACCCAGTGCATGCATCTTTTTGAATAACTCGATAGACCGAATACATGGAGATAAAAAATAAAGTGGTTGTCATTACCGGTGCCACATCGGGCATTGGAGCCGCCTGTGCCCGAACTTTTGGTCGGGCGGGCGCCCGTGTGTGGATTACCGGGCGCAGTCAAATCAAACTGGACGAGACACTCCTCATGCTACAGCGAGAGGGGATTAGTTGTGGGGGAGTCGTATGCGACGCGGCAGACCCCGAGCAAAACGAACAGATGGTAAAAGAGGTTTGCCAAAAATTCGGCGGGGTAGATGTGTTGATCAATAATGCCGGTATCAGCATGCGGGCACTTTTCAGGGATCTCAATCTATCGGTATTTCATCAGGTAATGGACATCAATTTCTGGGGAACCGTGTACGCTACCAAATCCTGCCTGGAAGAAATCATTAAAAATAAGGGTGCCATCGTTGGCGTTTCTTCCATCAATGGGTTTCGGGGAACGCCTGCCCGGACCGCATATACGGCCAGTAAGTACGCCATGAATGGCTTTTTGGAAGCGCTTCGCACAGAGGTGATGAAATTGGGGGTACACGTATTGGTGGTTTGTCCGGGATTCACCGCATCCAATATTCGCAACAAAGCGCTGACCGCTGATGGAACGCCTCAGAAGGAATCTCCCCGGGATGAGGAACAAATGATGACTGCAGAGGAAGTAGCCCAGGCCATGCTCAAGGCCTTGCAGAAAAGAAAACGGGATCTGGTGCTAACCAGAGAGGGGAAATTGGCTTCATTTTTGAACAAGTGGATTCCGGGGATCATGGATCAGGTGGTGTACAATCACATGGCGAAGGAAAAGGATTCACCTTTCAACTAACAGCATGCTCAAGGATATTTTTAAGGTATACCTTAACCGATTGGTGGATCTTTCGTCCAACAACCGGTCGATTTTTCTTCCGAAAATCATTCAGCATCAAATGATCGATCTGAAGGATTTTCACTTTTTGAACAATCATCCTTCCTTTTTCTACATCACCGAATTGCTGGGAAGGAAACGAAATATTCCATTGATTCAGGTGTTGGATTCCCGGGACAAAAACATCAATCAGCTTTCTGTGCGTTTGAAGCGCCTGCAACACCAGGTCCGCTTTACCAGCGAAGAAACAGGGGAAAAAAGTCTCTTCGTCGGTTGGCCGTTTGTAGAAGGAAAATTACTTAACGGGCAATTGATCCGCTGTCCGCTCCTTTTTTTCCCGGTTGGCCTGGTGTTGGAAGAAAAAACCTGGTACCTGAAAAAGAACGTAGGGGAGCTTCCCTTTCTCAACCCCTCGTTTTTACTGGCCTACAGCCAGGCACTGGGAAAACCCTTTGATAAAGAATGGTTGGAACTTTCCATGGAGGAATTCAGCAAGGATCCCATGGGTTTCCGTACCGACCTGTACCACTATTTGAAGAATCAGATTGAGTTGAATTTCAACCGGGAAATCTACCAGGATAAACTGGAATTTTTCCCCGATCGAAACAGGGACTATTTTGAGCAAGCCCTGGATACCGGAATTTTGCGGCTGCAGCCTTATGCCGTGTTGGGACAGTTTTCGCAAAGGAGTTCTTTCCTGATGGACGACTACGAGCAATTGATTCACCAGGTCGATCAAAAGGACCTGGAAGCCTTGTTTTCCGAGCAGTTTGACCACCCGGAAGAATCGCAGCACCAAAGCCAGGAAAACAATCTGTATACTACTTTTCCCATGGACGCAAGTCAGGAGGAAGTGATCAAGCACGTAAAATCGGGGAAATCCTGCGTGGTTCAGGGTCCGCCCGGAACGGGAAAATCCCAACTGATCTGCAATTTGGTAGCGGATTTTGCCTCCCGCGGGAAAAAGGTACTGGTGGTATCGCAGAAACGGGCCGCTTTGGACGTGGTGTACCAACGTCTGGCTTCTCAAGGCATGGCCAATTTTACCGCACTGGTTCACGACTATCGGGGAGATCGGAAAGAACTCTACAAGAAGATCTCGCATCAGATCAGCTCTATTGAAAACTACCAGTCCCTCAATCGCTCGCTCGATGCGATCCAATTGGAGCGAACCTTCGGGCTGATGTGCCGAAATATTGAAAAGTATTCGGAATTTTTTGATGAATACAAGCAAGCACTTTTTGATACCAATGACTGTGGAGCGCCGGTGAAGGAACTGTATCTTACTTCCGATTACGGGAACGAAGGCATTGATTTGACACAGTTTTACCGGGCATTTAAAGTAGATAACCTCGACTTATTTTTGGCCAACTTCGAACAGTACCAATATTATTACAGGAAGTTTCAGGTTTCTTCCTCTTTTTGGCTACATCGGGTAGATTTTTCGGCCATGGGTCCAGAGGCGTTGCGAGGAGTATCCGACACGTTTCAGGAGCTTTCTTCGGTGAAAATCACCGCAAAAAAGGATCTGGACTCCATGGTGGCCGACACCTTCGAATACGGGCTGATCTATCAGTCCTTCCAACAAAAAGACAAGATAGAGGCCCTGATGCACAGCATCAATAGTCCGGAGATTTACGAAAAGTTCAAGACTTTTATGGGGGTCGATGCGGGCGCGCTTGATAAACTTTGGTTGGAAAACAAGGTGGATATGGTGCGTAAGTTGTTATCGGACGAAGGGGTAGAATGGGGCATCGGCGATGAGGAGGTAGAAGGAATACTCGAGAGGGCAGTGCAGGCATCTAAACAGTTTGAATCCTGGTACGGCAGGGTAGCCGTGCGGCTGGACGGCAAAAAATACAGTCCGGTTCTGGCCTTGCTGGAAAAAAACGGGTTAAAGAAGGACCGGGAGGATATCGGCTTGCTTATTCAAAAACTCGAAAACCGCATGAATCTCAACCACCAGTACACGCTGCTGGGGCAAAAATCATGGATCGATCTTCCCGAGAAGCCTTTTACCATTCACAGTTTTAACCAAACGGCAACAGTATTGGTAAAGGCGCTAAATGCCCGTTTTATTATGAATGAGCTGGGGGTATTGGCCTCTTATTTTTTCAAGCCGCAGTTTTCCTACGCTCATTTTCAAAGCCTTCTGGAAGGAGTGACGGTAATCAATGAATGGGTGGAGGCTCATTTTGATAACTGGCGTACCTACCTCAGCGAGATTCAAATCAAACACTTGCTGAGTTCGGCAGATGAGGAAAAGTTGGACCAGATTCGTGCGACACTCGCCAAGGACGTGGACGAGTTGATCCGGTTTGATCAACTTAGAAACCAGATGGAGGAAGAAGAGAAAAAAGTTGCCGAGAAATTGATGGACGAATTTCCAGAGGAAGACTTCGAAACATTGAAGCGCCTGTTTCTTTCCAGTCTCAAAGTAAGTTGGGTTGGCCATTTGGAGGCAAAATTTCCGGTATTGAAGGAAATAAACGGGCCTCAGATAAAAACCGCCATTGCCGATTTTGCCTACTCGGTGGAAGAAAAGTTAAAAACAGCACGGTTTATCGTCGAACTGCGGTTGCGGGAAGGGGTTTGCCAGCACCTGGAATACAACCGCCTGAACAACCTCATTACCTACCGGGAACTGGCACATCAGGTCGGAAAAAAGCGACAGATTTGGTCCGTTAAAAAATTGATTGCTTACTACCGTAACGAGATATTTCGGTTGATGCCTTGTTGGCTGGCATCGCCCGAGACCGCCTCGGCGCTCTTCCCGTTGGACCAGAAATTTGATTTGGTTATTTTCGACGAAGCCAGCCAATGCTATTTCGAACGCGGCCTCCCCATGATGCTGCGGGGCAAGCAGGTAGTAGTGGCGGGAGACCGGCACCAGCTTCAGCCATACGACCTGTATCAGACCCGAATACAAAGCGAAGAAGAGGTGGCGGAATTGGAAATTGACGCCCTGCTGGAAATGGCCTCGCGATATTTTCCCACTTTCCAGCTACGGACCCATTACAGAAGCGCTACCTTGCCTTTGATCCATTTTTCCAATACCCACTTTTACGAAAACAACCTGTACATGCTACCGGACAGGCACGTTTTGAACAGTGGAGAGACGGGAATCCAACTTGTTTCTGTGGATGGAGTCTGGGAGAACCAGACCAACCGGGAAGAGGCCGGGCAGGTGCTGCTCTTATTGCACAAGTTGCGGGCCAAGTATCCCGTGGAGACTTTTGGTGTCATCACGTTCAATTATTTCCAAATGCTGTTGATTCTAGGGCTTTTGGAGGAGGACGAATTGTTGGGTACCGATGCCGGGATTAAAGTTAAAAATATAGAGAACGTGCAGGGAGACGAGTTTGACCGGGTGGTATTTTCTGTGGGTTATGCCAGAAACCCGGAAGGAAAATTTACTGCTAATTTTGGCCAATTGGCCCGGAAGGGCGGAGAAAACCGGTTGAACGTTGCCATTACCCGAGCCAGAAAAGAAAATATTTTGGTTACGAGCCTGATAGTGAAGGATTTCAAGGAACGGCACCTGCAAAATCCCGGGATTCGTATGTTGCGGGATTACATAGCCTATGCGGGAGCGGTTCAGAACGGAGAAGTACCTGAAATCACCTTTACCACTCCCGGATACAATAGCAGCTGGTCGTTAAAAAATCACCTGATAGGCACCTATGGCAACCACGAGGTGGGTGAAAACCCCTACGTACGGGTGATGGACCTGGAGGTAAAAGAGGGAGACAAGGCCGTTGCTGCAATCCTTACCGATGACCAACGCTTTTTTTCCGCCACCTCCGCAAAAGAAGCCTTCGTATACCACCCCCAAATGCTTACCGCCCGAAACTGGAACATGGTGTTTCTATTCAGTCGCCAGTATTGGCTGGACCGGGAAGATTTGCTACAAACCAAACTGAGCCAGGGAAAATTTTCCGGTGAGGAAAGCAACCCATAAACGGCCCTTGGTGTTGGGAACTCCACGGCTGCGCTTTTTCTTCCCGGATACCAAAGGCTTATTAGGGGCTGGCGGTACCCTCTGTGATTTTGATCCCGACCGATTCAATTCCATCCAACGAATCCTTTCGCATGTACTGAATCAAATGAATGCTTCCGCCGATCGGTAGTCGGTTGGCAGGGAGGGTATCGTAGATCGTGAGTCGGTTGCCAAATCCCTTTCCCAGTGGCCTACCGGTCTTGGAATCAAACAGCGCAATATTTACCAGGGAATCCATCAGCGTGTTTGCCAGGGCATCTTTGAGCAGGTACCGGACGTACAGGTTATGGTATTCGTACCGGTCGTTGTACCGTATTCCTATCGACTGGACCAGCGGTGCATCCGCTTCCAGTGAATCCACGTAGAAGCTCAGGGTATCCGTGACCACCCAGCTTTGTGTGGGAAGATCCTGAAAGGACTCGTATATCCTTTGCTGGTTGCATGCCCAGGTAACCAGAATGACTGGTAGCAACAGCAGCAAACGGATCGTTTGTTTACGCACCATCTGAAGGACCCTGGTTGGGTTTGTTTTGTCCCCCCCGGTTTCGGTTGGGATTGGGCTTTCTTTTTCGATTGCGTGAGGTATTCCCCGCCGCCCTGGCATCTCCTTGAGGCCCTTTTCCCGATGATTGCGGGTTATTCTCCTGCCCATTACGATTTTTGTTTCCCCGCCTGGGGTTTCTATTCGGTCTTCTTGGTTTGGAAGCTGGCGTATCTCCGGAAGCGGCGGTCTCCGGTGCCGGTGGTTTCCGGTTCTTTGGTTTCCGCTTTTTCTTCCGCTTGGTTTGCGCAAATTTCTTATCCAGCAGTTCCAGGTCCTCGTTGGTTTTGTTCAGGTCGTATTCACCTTCAAAGGCTTTGTCTTGTTTGAGGTTGAATGGAGTGATACCTTTTTCGTTTTGTTCCAAGATTACCTGTACCCGGTCGCAGTCGATCGAGTGCCAATTGTTATCGTCGTTATAGCTAAACCACATCAACCTACGGAATATATCCGTCTTTTGGAGTTTGGCGGGCCCCGCCTCGGTTAGCAGCGGTTTTTCAATTTTGGGAATGTCCTTCAGCGCACTCAGGTAGCTGTCCAGTTCGAAATTCAAACAGCATTTCAGCCGGCCGCATTGCCCGGACAGCTTGCTTGGGTTCAGCGAAAGGTTTTGGTAGCGTGCGGCAGAAGTGGTGACACTTTTAAAATCAAATATCCAGGTGGAACAGCAGAGTTCCCGTCCGCAGACCCCGATACCTCCCAGTCTTCCCGCTTCCTGCCGTAGACTGATTTGCCTCATTTCGACTCGGATCTTAAATTCAGACGCCAGGATTTTAATCAATTCCCGGAAATCTACCCGGTCATCCGCAGAATAGTAGAAGGTGGCTTTCGAATTGTCTGCCTGGAATTCTACATCGGAAAGTTTCATCCCCAGCTTTAGCTCATCAATAATCTGTTTGCTCCGGTACAAGGTAGGAAGTTCCCTGTTTTTGGCATCCTGCCATTTTTCCAGGTCCTTTTGGCTGGCAATGCGGTAGATGCTCGTAAGAGAATCGTCGTTCTTGACTTTCCTTTTCTGCATTTGCAGCCGTACCAGTTCTCCTTGAAGGGAAACGTAGCCAATGTGGTGGCCATTCGGTACGTCCACGACCACCGGGTCACCGGTGGTAAGTGGCAAGAGTTGGCTGTTTCTGAAGTAGTCTTTTCTACCGCCTTTAAACTTTATTTCGACAACATCGAAGGTATCCACCTCCGGGATTCCCATGTGGGAAAGCCAGTCAAACGTATTCATTTTATTGCAATCCCCCGTACCGCAGCTGCCGTTGTTCTGACAGCCTCCAACGCCTTGCGTATCGGTACTGCAATTGGTGCATCCTGACATAATTTTATCTATTTATAGGGAGTCTCCTCCTCGTGAAAACGGGGAATTTGGTCAATTTCCGAATTGGAGAATATCTTGTCCGATATCCTTTCGAAAATTGACTTTTTCCCAACGTATTTGGTCCACGCGTTCATAAGCATTTTGTATGGCTTCTTCCGTCGTGTCCCCCATTCCTGTGATTCCCAATACCCTTCCACCGTTGGTAGCTACCGCACCTGAGTTTGTGGTTTGCGTGCCGGCATGAAAGGTAAGGGCTTTTTTCAGGGTATTTTTTTCAAGTCCGGAAATGATTTTTCCTTTCTCGTAGGCTCCGGGATAGCCTCCGGCGACCATTACCACTGTGGCTGTCGCTGTGGAGGCTGTCTTTAGCTCGTATTCGGCCAGTTTTTTATTGGCTATGGCATCAAGAAGTTCCAGAAAATCGCTTTGAATTCGCGGAAGGACGGCCTGGGTTTCCGGATCACCCATTCGCACGTTGTATTCGATCACATAGGGCTCGCCTTCCATGTTCATAAGTCCGATGAACAAAAAACCCCGGTAGTCGATTCCGGCTTCCTGTAACCCGCGAATGGTTGGCTGCACGATTTTTTGGTCTACCTTTTCCATAAACGCTGCATCGGCAAAGGGAACCGGGCTAATAGCCCCCATTCCTCCCGTATTGGGGCCGGTATCGTTATCTCCAATGCGCTTGTAATCTTTTGCCTCGGGAAGGATTTTGTACGTTTCTCCATCCGTCGCGACAAAAACGGAAAGTTCGATTCCTTTCAGAAACGTCTCTACCACTACTTTGGAGGAGGCTTCGCCAAATTTTTGCTCCACCAGCATTTCCTGCAGACTGCTTGTCGCTTCTTCCAGACTCGCACAGATCAGAACCCCTTTGCCTGCTGCCAGTCCATCTGCCTTCAGCACGATGGGAAGTTGCTGGGTTTTTAAATAGGCCATTCCCTCAGTCAGGGTCTCCTTGGTAAAGGTGGCGTAGCTTGCGGTAGGGATGCCATTTTTTTCCATGAATTCCTTGGAAAAGTCCTTGCTTCCTTCCAGTTGGGCCCCGGCTTTACCGGGACCTGCCACGGGGATGGCAGCGGTTTTGGGGTCGAGCGCCAGAAAATCCCGCAACCCCTTTACCAAAGGCTCTTCAGGCCCCACTACCAGCAAATCAACTGTATTTTTCAGGCAAAAGTCGCGTATGCCTTGGAAGTCATTTACAGCCAGGCTTACGTTTTCCCCCAGATCGGCGGTGCCGGCGTTGCCCGGTGCGATCCATAGTTTGTTGCAATGTGTACTTTGATTTATTTTCCAGGCAAAGGCGTGTTCCCTGCCACCGCTTCCTAAAAGCAAAATGTTCATGTATGTCTGCATTAATTGGCGTGATCCGAGATAAATTTAATTCGGTAAACCCTCACTTCCTCTTCCGAAAAGTCTTCGTCTGCCAGCTCTGTCATGGCTTCCCGGATTTTATCAGAATCCGCTGTCATAAAATAGTCATGGAGGATTTCTTCCCGTTCGTCGTCCATGATATTTTGAATGTAATAGTTTATATTTAGTTTGGTACCACTGTAAATGATTTGCTCGATCTCGTGTAGCAATTCCCCCATGCTGATGTTCAGGTTATTGGCAATCTCGTCCAAATCGATTTTTCTGTCAATTTGTTGAATGATCGTGATTTTTACCTTGGAGCGGGTGCCAGAGGTCTTTACCACCACATCCGAGGCAGTGATGATTTCATTTTCCTCCACGTAGTTTTCGATCAGTCGTAGGAAACTGGCTCCAAATTTGGTAACTTTTCCCATGCCCACCCCATTGATTTGGGCAAGTTCCTCCCGACTGGTAGGATAGACAGTGGCCATCTCTTCCAGAGAAGGGTCCTGAAAAATCACGTAAGGAGGGAGGTTTTTGGCTTTTGCTACCTTTTTTCTCTCCGCCTTCAGTAATTCGAAAAGCTTCTCATCGTAAGCTTTACCCATACTGTTCAGCTCTTCCGCAGATACGTTTTCAGCCATTTCCTCGAAATTATGGTTCTTACTGAGTTTGATGGGGTAGGGTTCGGCTAGAAAGGACTCACTTTTGTCAGACAATAAGATAATACCGTAGTTCTCGATGTCCTTTTCCAGTAGACCAAAGATCATGGCCTGGCGAAGGACGGTTTTCCAATGGGTAGAATCCTTTTCTTTGCCCAAGCCAAAGGTAGATAGTTTGTCGTGATCGTAGCTTTCGATGTACTCGTTTTTTTCACCGCGTACCAGGCTGACGATATGATCCATACTGAACCGCTGATTGGTTTCCTTCACGGCTTTTATGACGGTCAGCAGGTCTTCCTTTCCATCGAAGGTTTCCTTTGTTTTTTTACAATTGTCGCAAAACCCACAATCCTTATCCAGGGTTTCCCCGAAATAATGGAGCAGAAAGCGCCTTCTGCATACCGAGCTTTCCGCATAAGCGGCCATTTCCTGAAGCAGGACTTTCGAGTTTTCCCGCTCGTTTACAGGCTTGTCTTTGTTAAATTTTTCAAGTTTGAGAATGTCTTCGTAGCGGTAAAACATGAGGCAATGGCCTTCCAGCCCGTCCCTTCCGGCCCGGCCGGTTTCCTGGTAGTACCCTTCCAGGGATTTGGGGACGTCGTAGTGAATCACGTACCTCACGTCCGGCTTGTCGATGCCCATCCCAAAGGCAATGGTCGCTACGATGACATCCACCTCTTCGTTCAAAAAATCATCCTGATTTTTGATTCGAACGTGTCCATCCAGTCCGGCATGGTAGGGCGCCGCCTTGATTCCATTTACCTGAAGCAATTCAGCGATCTCGGCTACCTTTTTTCGGCTGAGGCAGTAGATAATACCTGATTTTCCTTTTTGCGACTTGATGTATTTGATGATCTCTTTCTTGGTATCGTTTTTGACCTTTGGTCGTACCTCATAGTACAGGTTGGTTCGGTTAAACGAAGACTTGAAAAGATCGGCTTCCTCCATCTGAAGGTTTCGCTGGATATCTTGCTGCACCTTGGGTGTTGCGGTGGCGGTAAGGGCAATCACCGGTAGGTTATCACCAATCTGTGAAATGATGGACTTTATCTTTCTGTATTCTGGACGAAAATCGTGTCCCCACTCGGATATACAGTGCGCTTCATCGATGGCCACAAAGCTGATGGTGGCACCCTTTAGGAATTGAATGTTTTCCTCTTTGGTGAGGGATTCAGGCGCCACATACAGCAGCTTGGTCAGGCCCGCGGAAACCTCACTTTTCACACGGTTGGATTCCGATTTGCTCAGCGTTGAATTCAGAAAGTGGGCATTAATTCCAAAACTATTGAGTTGGTCCACCTGGTTTTTCATCAAAGCGATCAACGGAGAAATGACAATCGCTGTACCTTCCTTGGACACTGCGGGTAATTGATAGCAAAGGGATTTTCCGGCACCGGTGGGCATAATCACAAACGTGTTGTTGCCCCTAAGTATGTTATCTACAATGAGTTGTTGGTTTCCACGGAACTGATTGAAACCAAAAATTTTTTTAAGATTATCTTTTACTGCGTTATCCACTGCACGAATAGTTTAATGAGTTGCTCCTTGCCAATCATTAAAGTTTAAGGTAAATCTTTTTTACCTTTGTACAAAATTAACAATTAACAACTGTAAAATTGAAATTACTAAAAAATATTAAAAATACGGCAATAAATGTCCTTCAAAACGAGGCGCATGCGCTATTAAAATTAGTCCCTCATATAGGTGATGAATTTGAAGCTTGCGTGGCCGATTTGCTGCAAACTTCGGGAAGGATAGTGGTCACCGGTATCGGGAAAAGTGCCATCGTTTCGAATAAAATTGTGGCGACATTGAATTCCACAGGAACTCCTTCGTTATTTTTACATGCTGCCGATGCAATTCATGGGGATTTAGGTATGATAAAAAAAGAAGATTTCGTAATATGCGTATCTAAAAGCGGCAATACGCCGGAAATAAAAGTTTTAGTACCCTTACTTAAACAACTGGGAAATAAACTCATAGCGCTGGTAGGGAATACGGAGAGCTACCTGGCCACGCAGGCCGACCATGTCTTGTACGCAGGGATTACTGAGGAGGCCTGCCCAAATAATCTGGCCCCGACCACCAGTACGACCGCGCAAATGGCCATGGGGGATGCGCTGGCCATTTGTTTGCTCACAGCAAGAGGTTTTTCTGCGGAGTCCTTTGCGCGATTCCATCCCGGAGGGACATTGGGCAAGCAGTTGTATTTGAAAGTGGCAGATGTAATGGATAAATCCTTGCTACCGCTGGTAACGGAGGAAGCTTCATTAAAAGACGTGATCGTTGAAATTAGTAGCAAACGCCTTGGCGCCACAGCCGTAGTCGGCACAAACAAGCGCTTGCTGGGTATCATTACGGATGGTGATCTACGTAGGATGCTGCAAAAAGATCCGGACCTTCGTCAAATACAGGCGGGTGCCATCATGACACCTGGCCCCAAAACCATCGAAGCAGAGGCCTATGCCGTAACGGCTCTTGGGTTAATGCGGTCACATAACATCACCCAATTGGTAGTGACCGCAGGAGAAGACGTAATTGGGTTCATTCACATACACGATTTGATGAAGGAAGGGATAGTTTAATTATGAAAGTAGAGGATAGATACGTCGTTATTTTGGCGGGGGGGATCGGTATTAAATTTTGGCCGTATAGCCGAAACAATAAGCCCAAGCAGTTTCTGGATTTACTGGGCACCGGTAGATCGTTGCTGCAGATGACCTATGATCGGTTTAGACCCAATTATGAACCCCATCAGTTTATCGTTGTGACCAACCGAAAATACCTTCAGTTGGTAAGGGAGCAATTGCCCGAGATTCCGGCGGATCGCTTGCTGGTGGAGCCACTGCGACGAAACACCGCGGCCTCGATTGCATTGGCGAGCTACAAAATCCACAAACTGAACCCCAATGCCCGGGTAGTGGTCAGCCCTTCCGATCAGCTGATTTTCAATGAGAAGGCATTTTTTGATGCCATTGAGCTGGGAATGGAGGCCGCGCAACAACCTGGAAATTTGGTTACGCTTGGGATTCGGCCAAACCGTCCCGATACCAGCTATGGATACATTCAGTTTTTTCCGGACAAGGGTAACCCCATCAAGAAGGTAAAAACCTTTACAGAAAAACCAGATAGTGCCCTGGCTACCGCTTTTCTCGAAAGCGGTGATTTTGTCTGGAATTCGGGCACCTTCGTTTGGAAAAATGAAAGCATCATTGCCTCCTTTGAAAAACACCTTCCGGAAATGGCTGAGGTATTTGAAGAGGGGGAGGCCTATTTTTGCACGGAGAAAGAGCAGGAGTTTTTGAAAAAGGCCTACAGCCTGATACGGAACCTTTCGATCGATCATGGCATTTTGGAAAAATCTGACAAGGTATACACCGTGCTGGGAGACTTCGGCTGGTCCGATCTGGGGTCCTGGCAAAACCTATACGAGGTAAGTCACAAGGATGACGTAAAAAACACCGTTATGGGCAAGGCCTTGCTCTACGAAACCGAAAATTGCTTCATAAAGCTGCCTGAAAACAAGCTAGTGGTCGTTCAGGGCCTCAGGGATTACCTCATTAGTGATAGCGAAAATGTGTTGCTCATCTGCAAATTAGGCGATGAAAGTAAATTCCGGGAGTTTGTCACGGATGCGAAAAAGATAGACGAAAGATACATTTGAGGAGACATCGAAGGCTTCCTTCTCCTGGTTGGGGTTAATCGTTTTTCTTTTCTTCGAAAGCAGCGACTGCATTTCTCACCGACCCGTGCTGTAAAAGCATTTCGCCTGCTTTTTCCTCATTGAGTCCGGTAGCTTCCATGATCATACGCGTACCCCGTTGGACCAGCTTTTTATTGGATAGCTGCATGTCTACCATTTTGTTTCCCTTTACCTTGCCCAGTTTGATCATGAGGCTGGTAGAGATCATGTTAAGCGCCAGTTTTTGGGCCGTTCCTGATTTCATGCGTGTACTTCCTGTGACGAATTCCGGACCGACTACCACTTCCACTGGCAGGGCGACGGCCGCTGCCAAAGGACTTCCCTCGTTGCAGGTAATGCATCCGGTAAGGAGTCCGGATTTTTTTGCTTCTTTTACCCCACCGATGACGTAGGGAGTGGTGCCAGAGGCAGCGATCCCTATGACCGTATCCTGGGGATGGACCCCGTGCTGTTGAATGTCTTTCCAGGCCTGACCGGGGTCATCTTCTGCATTCTCCACAGCTTTTCTGATGGCCGTGTCTCCCCCCGCTATGATCCCGATGACCAGGTCGTCCGGCACACCGTAGGTGGGAGGGCATTCCGAGGCATCCAATATACCTAACCTGCCACTGGTACCGGCTCCGATATAAAATAGCCGACCTCCTTTTTCCATTCGCGGCACAATGGCCTCGATCAGCGCTTCCAATTGGGGCAGGGATTTCAAAATTGCCAAGGGAACCGTTTGATCTTCCTTGTTCATGTTGGTCAGCAGTTCGCTGACAGACATGTTTTCCAGGTGATTGTAATAAGAGGGACTCTCGGTGGTACTCATATTTTTTTCTGATGGTATAGTGTCAATCCTGCAATCGGCGTTTCGATAATCGTTTTTATCTGAATGTGAAGGTCTTCGCCAACCTTCCTGAGTACGTCGTGGTTGTAAAAGGCGATGGATCCTACGAAATTTACCGGCTTTTTCTGGTAGTTTTCGTAACGCATGACGTGCCGGTGAAAAAAGTCTTTAAAGCCCCTGTAAATCAATTGGTAGCAGTATGGGTCGGATTTGTGCTGGGTGATAAACGTGCAAAAACCTGCCATGTAGCGATTTGGGAATGGTTTTTTGTACACGTTATCCTGAATGTCAAAAATGGATAAATTGTAGGCGTCCATGACCGCTTCCCGGATGCCGGCTGGCATATCGTCGTAAATAAAATCTTGTAAGAAATGCTTGCCAATGTACGATCCTCCTCCTTCGTCTCCAAGTAGGTATCCTGGAGAGGGCCGGCTTTGGATGATCCTTTCACCGTCGTAATCTCCGCTATTGGATCCGGTGCCCAGAATGCAGGCTATTCCCGCATCGTGCCCGCAAGTGGCCCTGGCTGAGGCAAGCAAGTCGTGGTCCACAAATACCCTCGCTTCGGGGTACAACGTGTTGATGGCCTGCCTTACCGATTCCTGATTGCTTTCAGAGGTACAGCCCGCTCCATAGAAATGTACCTCTTTGACGACTTGTTTTACTGCCAGTAGTGGAGGTACGTTTAGCCCCGCTATCATGTCCTGCTTGGATTGATAATACGGATTAAACCCTACTGTCCGAAATTGGGAGACGCTACCGTCCTGTTGGATGCCACGCCAATCGGTTTTACTGGAACCACTGTCTGCGATGAGGATCATTTATTTTAAGTAGCCTATTGGTTTAAATTTGTCAAATACCTTCGCGGTATGCGGGGCCTTTTTTAACTCTTCGGTCAGGTCCTGTCCGGCCCAGTGCTCGTAGTGGTGCCCGTTTTTCCAAAGCCTGGAGTTGCTGAGATCGTAGATTTTCCCCTCGAAAGCGATCCAAATATCCGGCCTATCCTGTCCGTTTCGCAGGGCAAGTTCGTTTTTTGAAATGGTCAGCATGTGGTTTCTTTCCTGCAAATATACCCCGGATTCTTATATTTGTACCATTTCTTAATAGAGTTTCAATTGGGAATTCACCCATCGCTCGGGAATTTCCCCTTTTTGAGCAGTTTGGTAGTCCTGGTAGCTGCAGGGGATAATGGTATCTCGATGAAATTTTTCGTTTTTGTTTTTTGGAATCTCCATCCACCATTTGCCACTCAGTTTGCTTTTGTAGAAATGCAAAATGGAAGGCTTGGAATCCAGCGAAACGGTGTATTTGATGTAGTCGCTGCTACGAAAAGATAAACTATCCTTTCGCTGATAAAAGCCCTCAATAAAGTACCAAATCATGGTTGCGATTACCGAGGCGGTTTTGAGTCGGGCATCATCCAAAAGAGGGTGGTACCCGTAAATGCCTATAGAGCTTAATTTTTCGTTCATTCCGGCAAACCAGCAAATCTGGCAAGCTTCTTCGCCACTTAGCCCGAAAGGCTGTCCATCTATTGCTCCGGGCACGTCCGAAGACTGGATGGCGCACAGATCAAAACTCATCAGGTCCGCATTTCGGATCAACGGTTCAATTTCCTTAAAGCTATCTCTTAGTTGTCCGAGGCGCACGTGATCGAAATACAGTTTTTCGAGGGTCGTTACCAGTTCGGGATCGGTCAAAAAGCTTTGATAGGCCAGGTGACAATAATTGAACATGTAATTGGGTTCATGAAGAACGATGCCCTGCGAATGCCGGTCCTGGAGTTTTCCGGTGTCTTCCATATCCATTTTGGCATCTACAGTAAGCAGGCTCACCAGTTTTTTCATGTGTTGATAGCCCTTGTACTGTCCCAGATCCAGGTCATGACTACCTCCCAGGAAGATCGGCAAAATCTGTGCCTGCAACAGGAATTCACCGATGCGGCTGAGCAGTGCGATGGTTTCCTCCCGGGTTGTGCCGGTTTTCAGGTTTCCCAGGTCGGCAATGCTGTAGTTGTTTTGCCCTTTTTTCAAGGGGTAGAGCTTTTTCCGGATATTGTGTGTGCTTCCCTGGGAATTGATCAACGCCGGATCTTCTGCGCCACGGTACTCCTCCACACCTATGAGGGCAATGTGTATTCCCTGAAGGTCGGGAAAAGTTTCGCCATGGCAATGTATGTGGTAGAAAAACGCATTATGCCCGAACTCGGTTTGCAAAATGTCGGCCGGTACGGGCTCGAAAAATCCCTGAAGATCCATGGATGAGTGGTCAGATTTATTGACAAATGTATCGAAAATACACGCAAAAAAAAAGTCCCGTTAACTTAACGGGACTCCCGGAGGCTTAGCCTCCAAAATCATCAAATCGAATGTTTTCTTTCGGTACGCCCATATCATCGAGCATTTTTAAAACCGCCGAATTCATCAGCGGAGGACCGCAAAGATAGTATTCAATTTCGTCAGGTTCGTCAATGGTTTTCAGGTAATTGTCGTAGAGTACCTGGTGGATGAAACCAACAAAACCGTCTCCCTCCTTGTCATCCAGCGATTCTTTGACCTTCCAGTTGTCTTCTGGTAGCGGTTCGGACAGACCGATGTAGAAGTTGAAATTTGGAAAATCCTTTTCTATGTCCCTGAAATGGGGGGTATAAAAGAGTTCTTTTTTGGACCGGCCACCGTACCAATACGTAACTTTCCGATTGGTTTTTTCTGTGTGGAACAGGTGAAACAGGTGAGATCGCAAGGGGGCCATACCCGCGCCTCCGCCGATGTAGATCATTTCCCGTTGCGTCGGATTGATGTGGAATTCACCATAAGGCCCCGAAATGGTTACCTTATCGCCCGGCTTACGCGAAAACACGTAAGAGGAGCAAATGCCTGGATTCACGTCCATCCACTTATTGTTCGCACGATCCCAGGGAGGTGTAGCGATTCGGATGGTCAGCATCACGATGTTTCCTTCGGCAGGATGGTTGGCCATGGAGTACGCCCGGAAGATTTCCTCGTCATTTTTCATCACCAGATCCCACAGACCAAACTTATCCCAATCGCTCTGGTACACATCCTGAGGGTGTCCCAGTTCGGGGTGCGGCGTGATGTCCATCTCGCTAAAGTTGACGGTAATTGGCGGCACGTCGATCTGAATGTATCCTCCCGGCTCAAAGTCAAGCGTCTCACCTTCGGGTAGTTTGACTTTAAACTCTTTGATAAATGTGGAAACGTTGTAGTTCGAAATGACTTCGCATTCCCACTTCTTGATGCCAAAAATTTCCTCCGGGATACGGATACGCATGTCGTTTTTCACCTTCACCTGGCAGGAAAGCCGGACATTGCTTTGCTTCTCGGCTCTGCTGAGGTGACCTTCTTCCGTGGGAAGCACTTCTCCTCCGCCATCTTCAATGGTACATTTGCACATGGCACAGGTACCTCCACCACCGCAAGCCGAAGGAAGAAAAATCTTTTTGTTTCCCAGCGTGGACAGCAGGGTGGACCCGGCAGAAGCAATCAAGGGGTTTTTTTCATCTCCGTTAATGATGATTTTTACATCACCCGAAGCCACCAACTTGGATTGGGCAAAAAGAAGGACAAACACCAGTAGCAAAATGATAACGGTAAATGCTACAATCGAGGTAATGATTACTGAACTCATTTAATCAATTTTTATCTTTATCAGTACGTTTAACTGGCTTTCGAATGGTACAAATATATTTATATTTCAACAAAACCAGTGCAATATCGGGATAATTTCATCCCTTCTTTCACCTGAGTTAACTCCTTAATTGCGCAGTAAGTTTAGCAAAGTATAAATCCTGTTTTTCAACTGACGTCTATCGATGATAAAATCCAGAAAACCATGTTCCAAAACAAACTCCGAACTCTGAAAGCCTCTGGGGAGATCCTTTCCGATGGTTTCCCGAATGACCCGTGGGCCGGCAAATCCTATCAAAGCACCCGGCTCGGCGATATTGAAATCACCCAGCATGGCATAGGAGGCCGTCACTCCCCCGGTGGTAGGATCGGTCATCAGCGAAATGTAGGGGATTCCTGCATCGTCCAGCAAGGCCAGTTTGGCAGAGGTTTTTGCCATTTGCATCAAGCTAAAACCGGCTTCCATCATTCGGGCGCCACCGGATTTCGAAATCATTAAAAAAGGGATTTTGTGTTTGAGGGCGTAATCGATGGCCCGGGAGATTTTTTCCCCGACGACCGAGCCCATGGACCCGCCAATGAAATTAAAATCCATGCAGGTAATGATAATGTCCAGTCCATTGAGCTTCCCCACGCCTGTGCGGGCGGCATCTTTCAGGTTGGTCTTGGCAATGCTGTCTTTGATTCGGGAGGTATACGGTTTGCTGTCCGTAAACGAAAGCGGGTCGCCAGAAGTCATGTCCCGGTCCAGTTCTTTAAATTGATTGTCATCGAACAGGATTTCAAAGTATTCTTTGGAGCCGATTTTTACGTGGTAATCATCATCCGGGCAAACGTAGGAGTTGTTTTTTAATTCACGGGTGTGGATAATATTCCCTTTTGGGGTTTTGTACCACAACCCATCGGGAGTGTCCTTTTTTTCCTCGGTAGAGGTCTTTATTCCCGCATCTTTCCTTTTAAACCAAGCCATAAAGTTTTGTTTAAATTAGCCCAAATGCATTTGGGATTACAAATTTATGCGTATTATCCGTTAAATAAAACCAAAATCTGTATTCTGCAAAATTAAACAAAAATCAACTGGTTGATCCCTCACCGTCCCGTTGTAGCAACACCCGACTTCTGGGAAGCGCTTTTGGATAATTTTCCTGCAGGTATGCCAGCATTTTTTCCCGAACCAAACACCTGAGATCAAAGGCAGTAGGGCTATCCCGGGCGCTCATCAGACAGCGGATTTCTACCGTCTTTTCTGTGAAATCAGTTACCTGAAGTACCTGAACCTTTCGGTCCCAAAGCGTTGTTCCTTCCAGAATTTCCTTAAGTTTAATTTTCAGGTTTTCGACCGGAATGGTGTGGTCCAGGTACAGAAAAACTGTCCCCCAGATATCGGCCGTTGTCCGGGTCCAGTTTTGGAAAGGAGTTTCCAAAAAATAATTGATCGGTAATACCAAGCGTCGTTGATCCCAGATCTTTACCACCACGTAGGTAAGATTTATCTCTTCGATTTTCCCCCATTCTCCCTCTACCACTACTACATCGTCGATGCGTATGGGCTGGGTAAACGCGATTTGAAACCCGGCTAAAAGATTGGCAATGGATTTCTGCGCCGCAAACCCCACGATGATGCCCAGGATCCCCGCCGATGTTAGCAAACCTGCTCCCAGTTTGCGGGCGGACTCAAAATTCATCAGGATGGCCGAAAGTGCAATGACCACTACCACGATTATGAATAGCTTTCGAATAAACGCCACCTGGGTGAGAACGCGGCGTTCTCGGAGGTTGTCTTCCTTGTTGGAGGCGAAATTGTCCAGAAAGGCATACCGCAGTACGTTGGAAAACTCTATGATGATCCAGGCAAGGGTGACGATGGCAGGAACCACAAAAAGGGGGTGCTTTCCCAGTTCAATCAGGTCGGGCGGGGAAATGAGCGGCTCGATAATGGGAAACAAGACGAAAAACAAGCCCCATTTCAGTGCGTTGGAGAATTGCTGCATGGAGCGCCTGCCCCTATCCGTGACAGGCTTGTAGGCCAAGCGGGCAAGTCTGGGAAAAATCAGGATCACAAACAAATGACTGACTACCAAAATTCCTAAAACAATACCAATAAAAACGAACGTTTCTTTATTCATGGTGTGTATGCAAGGGATAAGAGGGGGAAATGCAAGCTTGCCTGCCGATTTCGTTCCCCAGGCTTCTTAGCGGAGTGAAAAACTGATTGATGGATTAAATTAGGGTTTATTTCTGACGAAATCAATTTTCTGATTATCTTTAAGACGTTAACCGTATCACAGACCATGCAACTCACCCATCTCTTTGTTTTTTCTGCTTTGATATTGACCGGAGCCTATTTTATCTACGGAAAATACGTGTTTAAAAAATTCAGGATTAACAATAATAACCTGACACCCTCCCACCGCCTGAACGATGGGGTGGATTACGTACCCAGCAAGCCAATCGTGGTATTGGGGCATCATTTTGCGTCAATCGCCGGTGCAGGACCCATCGTTGGGCCCATTATCGCCATCACCTTTGGCTGGGTGCCGGCGGTTATCTGGATATTGATTGGCGGGATCTTTTTTGGGGCGGTTCACGATCTGGGCAGCATGGTGGCATCGCTTAGAAACGACGGTAAATCCATTGGGGTGATCATACAGAATACGATCGGTAAAAAAGGGAAGCGGTTATTTATTCTTTTTAGTTTTTCTACCCTGATTCTCATCATTGCGGTTTTCGCGGATATCATTGCCAAAACCTTCGTCAGCAGTCCAGGCGTAGCCTCGGCCTCAATTTTGTTCATCGGATTGGCAGTGGCGTTTGGGTTTGTTACCAAATTGACCGGACAGCGGAAGACCGCCTTTTTGGTCGCATCGGTTTTAGGAGTAGCCATCATGTATTATTTTGTGTACCTGGGCATGCAGATTCCCTTCGCATTGGACTATCAGGTATGGATTTACGTCTTGTTGATCTACGCCTTTATCGCGTCGGTCACACCGGTAGCCATGCTGCTGCAGCCGAGAGACTACCTGAATAGTTTTCTTTTATATGGCCTCATACTGGCGGCGATTGTAGGAGTTTTTGTGGCCAACCCAACGATTGCCATGGACACCGATGTGCACCTTACGGATGAAAACCTGGGCTACTTGTTTCCCGTGTTGTTTGTGACCATTGCCTGCGGGGCTATCAGTGGCTTTCATTCCCTGGTTGCTTCCGGGACCACCTCCAAACAGTTGGACAGGGAATCGGATGCAAAAGTAGTTGGTTTTGGGGGCATGTTGATTGAATCCTTCCTGGCCATTATTTCGGTGGGTGCCGTAGTAGTGTTGACGCGGACGGATTATTTGTCCCGTTTGGGCGAAGAAGGCCCGGTTCCCCTGTTTGCAGATGGGCTGGGTACCATTATTTCTTCCATGGGAGTCCCTGAGTCCTTCGCGGTGGGATTTGTGGCATTGACGGTTTCGGCCTTTGCCCTGACCACCCTGGATACCTGTACGCGGTTGGCCCGGTTTACCCTGCAAGAATACTTTGAAGACGTGGAGCAGCCGCTGGGTAAAAAAATCTCCCAGAATCGGTACGTGTCGACCAGCGTTGTGGTAGTATTGTCCGTGCTTTTATTGGGAAGTGGCGGATTCGCAACCCTTTGGCCCATATTTGGTTCGGCAAATCAGCTTCTCGCCGCACTGGCTTTGCTGACCATTTCCGTCTGGTTGATCAAAAAGAAAATCAACCCCACCTTTGTCACCATCCCCATGTTTTTTATGTTTACGGTGACCCTAACTTCCCTTGGCCTTTTTGCCTGGCAAAATTTCCAGAAAGACGCCTACGTGCTATCGATTATCGCGGCGATCCTGTTTCTGCTTTCCTTCGCGCTAATCTTTTTGGCTAAAAAAAGCTTAACGAAAGAGATCGAGGTGAAAGAAATGGCCTAAAACGATTGGCTATTTCTCGATTTCAGGCAGCACAACGGTGCTGTTTTTCTATCAAAACAGGCGGAAACCCATGGATAAAATCAGTTGATTTTGTCGCTGATCGGTAGGGACTTGCGCAAAGGTATTGATCGTGTTGGTGAGGGCTCCTTCGTACTTCAGATCCAGCAGGAAGTTTCCGATGTCGATCCCCAGGCCCGCCTGATAGCCAAACGTAAAATCCTCTTTTGGGGGAATAATGCTGGAGCGGCTTCCGTTTCTGGCTACAAGGTCACTATTAAACACGTAGCTTGCTACCGGACCCGCCTGAATCCGGAAGAGGCCTCCCAGTTTCATGCCGATCATGACCGGTATATCCAATCTATCGAAGGATACATCGTAGTTAAAGGTATTGTTTGAAAAAGACCCGCCCGTATTGGTGTACAAGACCTCTGGTTGTAAAAAGATGATGGGCAGGTTGATCCGGGCAAAAGCTCCGAGGTGGTAGCCCATTTTGGAATCATCCCCTCGAAAACCGTCGGTCACGTGAACCTCTCCCTGAGAAATGCCAAATTTTGGTCCTACGCTTAAAACCTGCCCGCTTACTTCTCCAAGCAGCATGCCGGTCAGGAACAGTACGATTGCTAGACTTTTCATTTTTTCTCCGAATTAGACTGGTGAATGGTTTGCCTTTTACTGAAAACCATCTTTATGGGATTTTATTTTATATTTCTCGGTTTTTTTTTCTGTACCTTACTCCTCAAATCAACGAGAGAAACCAGTACCGTTCCATCGTGCTTAGGCGAGACCCCTTATTGCCGGTTACGCCAAGGTGTTTTTTTTGAGTTTACCCGTATTGGGATAGTAGCGGAGAATGGACGAGAGTTACGATTGGTTGCTGTAGGAAAAGGATGTGTAACAGTGAATGAATCCAATAAACAAAGGAAATTCTAAAGAGGATAGGAAAGGTTTGAAATGAGAATTGTTTGGAATACGGTGTACGCGATGGCCTTGGGGCTGCTAATTTATGGCTGTGAAGAACCGGTTCGGGAGGACCCTTTTGTTGGCATCGGTGCAGCCAGATGGGATGTAGGCAAATCGGCTAATTTTCTGCTTTCTGACGATCGGTTTACAAAACTGGAGTTGGAGATCGCGTACATGGAAGGCTTTCGGCCTACCGATGTCTTGTTGGACGAGATGGTTGACTTCCTGGAGGAATTTACCTTCAAGCCCGAGGGCATCGTGCTGAATCTGAAGGAAATACCTGCGGAGGGAGAAGAATTTTACTCTGCGGAGGCGATTGCTGCCCTGGAAGACCAATACCGGCAGACCTACAACGAGGGAAATACGGTTTCCATTTTTTTGCTGGTAGTCGATGGGAATTTTAAGCAAGACGAAACGGAGTTTTTTACCATCGGAGCAGCGTACCGCAATACGAGTATGGTACTGTTTGGAAAGCGAATTATGGAAAATTCAGGCGGCTTTCGTAGGCCGCCTCGTGGCATACTGGAAACGACCGTCGCCTTGCACGAACTGGGACATCTTTTGGGATTGGTGAACATTGGCACAGAGATGGTAATTCCTCATGAAGACGAGGAACAAGCGTTTCATTGCGAGGAGGAAACCTGCCTGATGTACTGGACGGTGGAAACAAATAATGTATTTCTTTTTAGGCCACAGACCATTCCTACCCTGGATGACAATTGCAGGAACGACCTGCGCGTCAACGGAGGAAGGTAATCAAGTGGCTTTTTAGTGGCCAGGTTTCCCGGTCAACCTAGCTTTGCTGGCATTTTTGACAATTCTAAAAATCCTCATAATTCCGACCATGGGGCAGATAGGCTTTATTTCAACCCTTGATGCCGCAGGTAAGCGACATTCGTTCATTCTACCGTAGCGCCCGGCTATCCGCGTTAATCCTTCACTTCTTCGTAATCAATATAGTCTCCGCCGGACAGGTTGCCTGACGACCCCTTTTTTCCTTTATTCGGAACAAAGTCGACGTTCACGTTGCCATCCCTGGGTTTATTTTTTTTTCGGGCCTCTTCTCGCTGTGCGGCCTGCACCTGGTCAGCAAATTTTTTCAGTTTACTGTTCAGAAAATACCGAAGCAGGCTCGAAAATATCCATCCCAGTGCAATAAAGAAGATTATAATTTTTAATATCATGGCAATCAAATTTGACTAATCGGTGTCTGAAAAGGGGTTGGGTACATCCACGCCCTACTCTCCTAACGGAAATATTCATTCGACCATTCAATATTAAAAGAAAAATTATAGAAAAACCAATCGCTTAGATGGACAGATGCCGGTAAAAAAACCGGCTTCCGTTTCCGGAAGCCGGGAGGAGATCGAGGATGCGATGGTTACCTGCTCAGATACAGGTTTCTTTCGGCATAGATTTTCAGGAAATAATCATCCATCAGGTCATCAATGAAATAGATGGCCTCACCGGTGGACTTCATTTCTGGTCCCAGTTCTTTGTTAACGTTCGGGAATTTATGGAAGGAAAACACCGGTTCTTTGATGGCATACCCTTTTTTCACCGGAGCGAAGTCGAAATCGGTCACCTTGTTTTCACCTAACATCACCTTGGTGGCGTAGTTTACGTAAGGCTCCTGGTATGCCTTGCAGATAAACGGCACGGTACGGGAGGCTCTTGGATTGGCCTCGATCACGTATACTTTATCGTTTTTGATGGCAAACTGAATGTTGATTAATCCTTTTGTTTCCAGTGCCAATGCGATCTTTTCGGTAAAGGTTTCTATTTGCCGGACCACCAGGTCCCCCAGGTTGTAGGGCGGCAATACCGCGTAGGAGTCGCCGGAATGAATACCTGCGGGCTCTATGTGCTGCATGATGCCGATGATGTAGACATTTTCTCCATCGCAAATGGCATCTGCCTCGGCCTCGATGGCCCCTTCAAGAAAATGATCCAGCAGGATTTCGTTGTTTGGAATGTCTCGGAGCACGTTTACCACGTGTTGTTCCAACTCCTTCTCGTTGATGACAATCTTCATGCCTTGTCCACCGAGTACATAGGAAGGTCGTACCAACAAGGGAAAACCCAGGGTTTTGCATAGGTCCAGCGCTTCGTCCGTACTGTGAATGGTGCCGAATTCAGGGTAGGGGACGCCGTTTTCCTTCAATAAGTTTGAAAACCGGCCCCGGTCCTCGGCCAGATCGAGGGCTCGGAAGCTGGTACCCAAAATCGGAATGTTGTACTTATCGAGTTTTTCTGCGAGTTTGAGAGCCGTTTGGCCTCCAAGCTGGACGATGACACCGATGGGGTTTTCGTGAAGGATGATCTCGTAAATGTGCTCCCAAAACACCGGTTCAAAATACAGCTTGTCGGCAATGTCAAAGTCCGTCGAGACCGTTTCGGGGTTGCAATTGATCATCACGGTCTCGTAGCCGCATTCTTTTGCTGCCAGTACCCCGTGTACGCAGGAGTAATCGAATTCGATGCCCTGGCCCACCCGGTTAGGACCGGAGCCGAGGACCACCACTTTTTTTCTGTCGGAAACGTGCGATTCGTTTTCTTCGCCAAAGCTGGAATAAAAATAGGGGGTTTGTGCTTCAAATTCTGCAGCGCAGGTATCGACCAGTTTGAACACCCGGCGGATGCCCATTTCTTCCCGTCGTTTCTGAAAAACCTCGCTTTCCAGACAGCCCAGTAGGTGGGCGATTTGCCGGTCGGCATATCCTTTGTGTTTGGCCTTTTTCATCAGGTCCAAACTGATGGTCTCCAGCGTTTCTTTGCTCAGCACACTATCCAACTGCACCAATTCCTCGATTTGTTTGAGAAACCATTTGTCAATTTTCGTCAGGTCCTGAATGGTTCGGAATGAGATGCCCAGCTTGAAGGCATCGTAGATATGAAACAGCCTGTTCCAGCTTGGATTAGCGAGACTGTACAAAATTTCGTCCTGATTTTTGACTTCCTTTCCGTCAGCTCCCAAACCGTTTCGCTTGATTTCCAGGGATTGACAGGCTTTTTGAAGTGCTTCCTGGAAATTTCTTCCGATACCCATCACCTCGCCAACGGCTTTCATGGATAAGCCGAGTTTTCGGTCGGAGCCTTTGAACTTGTCAAAATTCCACCGAGGGATTTTAACGATAACGTAGTCAATGGCCGGTTCAAAAAATGCCGAGGTGTTTCCGGTGATCGAATTTTTTAACTCGTCCAGATTGTATCCGATAGAGAGTTTGGCGGCTACTTTCGCGATGGGGTATCCGGTGGCTTTGGAGGCCAGTGCCGAAGAACGGGATACCCGGGGGTTGATCTCTACGCCGATAATGGTCTGGTTGTCCGGGCTTACGGCAAATTGCACGTTGCATCCTCCGGCAAAATTTCCGATACCTTCCATCATGCGAATGGCCTTGTTTCTCATTTCCTGGTACACGGTATCGGGCAGGGTCATGGCAGGAGCCACAGTAATCGAATCACCGGTATGCACGCCCATGGGGTCGAAATTCTCAATGGAACAGATGACCACCATGTTGCCAATATTGTCCCGCAACACTTCCAATTCGTACTCTTTCCAACCCAGGATGCTTTGTTCGATCAATACCTCATGGGTGGGAGAGGCCTGCAATCCGGCGCTAAGTGCTTTTTCGAAGTTTTCCGGTCCGTCCACAAAGCCTCCACCGGTCCCACCGAGGGTATAGGAAGGCCGGATGACGAGTGGAAAGCCGATTTCCTGGGCTATTTCTTTGCCCTGCAAAAAGGACCTGGCGGTTCTGCCCATGCAAACGTCCACGTTCAATTTCTCCATCAATGCCTTGAATTTCTCTCTGTTTTCCGCAGTCTCGATGGCATCAATATCCACACCGATCATTTTGGTACCGAACTTCTGCCAGATGCCGGCCTTGTCACAATCGATGGCCAGGTTCAACGCGGTCTGTCCACCCATGGTCGGCAGTACGCAATCAATGTCTGGGTGCTCTTTTAAGATCTGTACAATGGATTTTTTTTCCAATGGCAACAAGTACACGTTGTCCGCTGTTACCGGGTCGGTCATGATGGTGGCCGGATTAGAATTGATTAAGGTTACTTTGATTCCTTCCTCCCGCAGCGATCGGGCTGCCTGGGATCCGGCATAATCAAATTCACAGGCCTGACCAATGATGATGGGGCCGCTTCCGATGATGAGAACATGTTTGATGCTACTGTCTTTTGGCATGCTTGATGGTTTTTTGATGGCGTTACTTTTGGCTAAATTGGTGCAAAATTAAACAAATTTATTAAAGATACACGGAAAAGCCTTTTTTTACCCCAACGGGTTTCGCGCAGCGGAGGACCGGATCGCCCGGTTCTTTTCGGATATTGTCCTACCCATAAAAAAATGAGGGGACCGAACCTGTCCTCCATCATTAGCTCAAAAAGCCATGCCTACCGGGGGCTTATATACCGGTTCAATCGTTCGAGGATCACGGGCAGACAAGGCATGCTGCTCCTTGCCTGTAGTCGGCTGGTACGCCTGGCAGGGAAATGAGCGGTGCCCGCTACTGTTCGGCAGGGAGCAAATTTGGCCTGGGGAATCCCGGGTAAATTTTGTAGCTTTCGCCTACCAAGAAGACCCAGCTATGAGTGAAATCAGTGAAGCCCGATTTAGAAAAACCATCAGTGAGATGGACGCAGCGAACGAACAGGATCCCCATCAGGAGCTGGTAAACGGGAAGCCAATTCCCAAAGAACTGATCTACGGTATCCGCATGTCGGAAATGTTAATCGAAACCTATCCGGATGCGCAGGAATGCCTGAGGCTCGCGGCCCGGGCACAGCACATCCAGCGGTGGACCATCCCCAGGACTGACTACCCGATGGACCGAAAGGGCTATTTGCGTTGGCGAACAAGGCTCAAGCAGTTTCACGGAGAGCTGGCCGGAAACATCATGAAAGACAACGGGTATTCGGAGCTGGAAATCCGAAAGGTGGAGGATTTGCTGAACAAGCGGCGATTAAAAACGGATCCTGAGGTGCAGGCGCTCGAAGATGTGGTCTGTCTGGTTTTCCTGAAATACTATTTCCAGGATTTTATTCAAAAGCATCTGGACGAAACGCATAAACTGATAGGTATCCTCCAGAAAACCTGGAATAAGATGTCGGAAAAGGGGCAACAAAAAGCGCTGGCGATGTCCCACCCCGAGCCAGTCAAACGATTGTTGGCAGCGGCACTTGGGGAGACCTAGGGATCCCCCATTCAAGTTCCCATTTGTTTTCGGTACGTGTGTACATCTTCCTCTATGGCGGCCAGAATTTTTTTTCCTTCCATGCTGGGGTTGGAATTGCCGTGTTCGGCCCCTCCCAGATCGTATTCAACGTGCAGTATTTTGGGCAAGGGGCCGGTAAAGCCTTCGTGTTCGAGAAGCAACTTGAAATTCACCTCGCCTTTTCCCAGGGGCACATTCAGGGGTCGGTTTCCCTGTTCGTTGGGGTTTCCCCAAACGAAATCTTTCAGGTCAAAACTCCGGATTTTATCCTTTATCAAATGATACACGTTTTCGTAGGATTGGTAGCCTTCCACCTGCGCGTGCCGCAGATCAAATTGTACTCCAATGTGTTCGGGATCGATGCCCTCCAGCAGGTGGTATATTTCCCAGATCGATCCCCCTATTCTCCGCCCTGCATGGTTTTGGTAGTGTCCGTTGACCCCGTGTTTTTCGTGAAGCGTGGCGAGTTTTCGCATGGATCCATTCAGCGTTTTGAGTTCCCCTACAATATCCTTAGAATTAAAGGACAGGTACCCCATTCTGTAATCGTTGATGCCCTCTCCGGCCAGTGTTCTAAGAAATTCATCCATTTGATCTAGCTGATGCACGTTCATGTCCGTGGTGAGAACGGGTCGGCTCAAGCCCAGGCGTTCGCTTGCACGGACCAGCGGAGGCAACTTGGTCAGCAGTTCATCCCTGTCAAAAAAACCATTCTTCCGCACCGGAAGGTCGATTCCTTCAAAGCCCATGGATTTAACCGTCTGGGGAACTTCCTCCAGGGGGAGCCACTGAAGGACCTTGGTGAACAGGTAAAGGGGACCCGGAGCGGACGTTCCTGGCCGTGTTTTTTGAGAAGCGCTGGCCGTCATGCCAGGCAGGAGTGCGCCGGAACCGGCGGCCAAAAGCATTTTTTTAAGGGAGGTCCTTCTGTGCATGGGAGGTTATTTTCCTGGGAAACAAACAATACAGTAAGGTAGGCTTTTGAGGGAAATAGCGCAAGTGTTTTGTCACAAATTCGAACGAATTGCAGCCAGGTAGCACCAAGGAAGGTCCTGTAATAGCCTGGAAGGATACAAAGGCATCGGAAGCCAGGGCTGCACCGAGTAAAGGACTACAGGTCAAACCAACATGAAGAATAGCAAGGAAACGCCTAAAACCAGGACCATTTTCTTTGCTTTTTCTTTTTGGGTAGGCGTAAGGTTTTTTTTACGCAAGGCCAGTACGGCCAGGCTCAGTCCGAGCAGTTGCAAAGCAAGTCCCAGACCGGTGAGGTAATTTCCCCAGGATTGTCCGGGCCACTGCATGGCAAACAGCACCAGGGGAGTCACGCAACTCAAAATGCCCGCCAAACCGGCAAGAAATGACCGGGAAAGCAGTTGTTCCACAGCATTTGATGTCTCCTTCATGCCTTGTTTTTTTTGCGGTTTTCGAAGTAGTCGGACAGCTCGTCTGCGGATTTTGTATTGAGTGTCATGTCTTTGGTAAGTCCCCCTTTTCTTCCGGCGATCACGCCGTATTTCATGTGCCAGATGCCTTCGTTAGCATGGGCATCCGGGTTGATGCTGAGGATTACTCCCTGCTCCATGGCATAGCGGACCCAGCGCCAATCCAGGTCCAGGCGCCAGGGATTGGCATTGATTTCAATCACCACCTGATGCGCGGCACAGGCCTCAATGACCGCCCGGTGATCAATCGGGTAGCCTTCCCTGCGAAGCAACAAGCGGCCGGTCGGGTGGCCCAGAATGGTGGTGTAGGGGTTTTGAATGGCGCGGATAAGGCGTGTCGTTGCCTTTTTGACGTCCATACTCAGGCCGGAGTGAATGGATGCCACGATGTAGTCAAAGCCAGCCAACACCTCCGCTTCGTAATCCAGGCTTCCATCCATCAGAATATCGCTTTCGATGCCTTTAAATATGCGGAAGGGGGCCAGTTCCTCATTTAGCCGATCGATTTCTTCGTGTTGCCGGCGAATGCGGTCCTCGTCCAGGCCATTTGCATAAAAGGCGGAACGACTGTGATCGGCCATTCCCAGGTACTCGTATCCCGCATTTTTACAGTATTCGGCCAACTCCCGCAGGCTGTTTTTTCCGTCGCTGTAGGTGGAATGATTGTGCAGCGGTCCCTTTAAGTCATCCACGGTAAGCAGTTCCTCCAGAGAATGCTGTTGTGCCCATTCCAATTCACCGTTTCCTTCCCGGAGCGCTGCGGGAATGTACGGAAGCCCGGCCGAAGCGTAAGCCTCTTCTTCAGAAACGAAGGCTGCCTTATGGAAATGTTCGCCTAGGGTACCCTCACCTGATAGGGGATGCATCAAATGCGAGTGGCTGGAAGTTTTAAGGAGTCTTTGCCGAATAAAGTCTGTTTTGTCCCGTAGCAAAATCACCACCTGCAGGCCCAGGGGTTCCCATGCTCCCTGCCAGCGGAAGGGACTGCAATAACGCTCTTCGCGATGCAGTTCCTTGATGGTGTCTATTTTCTTTAAGCTTTCCCCGGGGGCGCTTGTTCCCAAAAGAAAAGTCAGGTTTTCCACGATTTCGGACATTCTGCCATACGCACCCACCGGTGCCAGTAGTTCCTGGTCGAGGGCCTTTTCCAGGGACGCTTGAATGGCTTTTCCTACCTCATCGATGTCCGCATACAACCACTTTCCCCGGTTTGCGGCGATAAACTCCAGTTTTTGCACGATGCTATTCTGGGTTTTTTCCCCAAAACCTTTGATTTTGGCCACCTGCCCCGACTGACAGGCTTCCATGAGCTCGTGGGTGGACGTGATTTCAAGCTCCTTCCATAGGGTTTTGATTTTTTTGGGCCCCAATCCTTTTATCTTTAGCAAGTCACGGATGCCATCCGGAGTTTTTTCCAGCAAGGTATCGAGTAGGGGGTGGGACCCGGATTCCCGAATATGGGATATGGTTTCTGCCAGGCTTTTTCCAATCCCGGGAAACTCTCGTAGTTCGCTAATGCTGAGGTCGCCCAGGGGCTTTCCCTCCCGTTCGATGCTGGAAACGGCAGATTGGTACCCTCTGATTTTAAAGGGGTTTTCCTCGTGCAGCTCCATCAGCTGTACGGTTAATTGCAGGATGGAGACAATTTCTTTGTTATCCAAGGTGTATTCGTTTCAGATGGCTTCCCTGCAAATGTCCGTAATATTTGTTTTAAAATAAAATCAATAGTCTTAACTTAAGCCAGAAATGAAAAACCGGCACTGCCCCAACGACCTGTGACAACGGAATTGGAAATTGCTCCCGACGATTGAACAAATTTGAGGCAATGGGTGTATGTACCAAGTAGAACCGGATTGCACCGCAAGCGCACCGCTACCAAAAAAATCAGGGTGCGTTTACCCAGCAAAATATCACCAATTATGAATAAAATACCCTTACATATAGCCTTTGTCGGGTTGCTGTTTTTTTTGCTCACCAGGGTTGAGGCCCAGGTTCAATTTACCCAACGGTTGGAAGTAGAAACGGACTGGGGGGACGATGATTTTTTCGTATTGCCCAGAGAAGGGGGGATGGTCGCCTTCCGCATGAAGTCGGAAACACCCTATGGTAGAAAAGATAAATTTCAATACCTGGTGTCTGACTTTCAACTACGGTCGGAATTTTCCCGTCTGGTCAGCCTGGATGGCTATTACGAATTGGTGGGCTTCGATCTGGACAAAGAGTTTTTATACGTGCTTTTTAATAAAGGCTCTCAATACGATTCGGAGATGGCCATTTTTGAAATCAATCTGGAAAATCAGCAGCTTCGTGAGTTGGAGCTGAACAGCATTTTAGAAATGGAACTGCAGGATTTTCTGGTGTTTAACAAGCAGGCAGTATTTCTGGGCAAATACGATTTCCGCCCCGTAATACAGATTTTTGACATCGTAAGCCAGGAGGTAATTACGGTGCCAGGGCTGTTTGAAAAAGACGCGCGAATCTTGCAAATGAGAAAAGATCCGGACCTGAACATCTTCGACGTGGTCATGAGCCGGCGTGATTTTTACAAGAAGAAGATCGTATCGGTGCTTACCTTTGACACTAACGGAAATAAGCTTCGGGAGGTTAAAATTGACGATCTGGGAGATCCTTCCATGGAGATCGTGGAAGGCTTGCTGACCTCCTCTCACAACTACAAGCAAGCACTTATCGGTCCGTACGGTCTGCGACGAAAGGAGGCCTACCAGGGGCTTTATTTCACCCGAATCAACGAATTCGGCGAATACGAAAACACGTTTTATACCGTACCTGATTTCGAAAATTTTTACAACTATTTACCCGAGAAAGCCAGGGAACGAAAGCTTAAAAAGGTGGAAAGAAGCCTCAATCGGGACAAAAATATTCCGATTCGAAACGTGATCGTAACCCGGGAAATCAATGCGGCCGATGGCTACTATCTGGTGTACAACGACCTGTTTATTTCCTCTTCCTCCAGAGCGATCCCCAGAGACGGTATGTATGCCAGTAATTTTTACCGGCTTAACCCCATGATGGGCGGGTACGGGGGCTTGTTCAATCCACTGTGGATGGATCCCCGGTTTCGCAATACACAGGTAAGTAACCAATACAAATACCTGGCGGCCCAGTTTATCCTTTTGGATGCCGAAGGCAAGATCATCTGGGACAACACCGTGAATTTAAACAGCGACAGCAAGGCGGAACCGATCAAGTATGGAGAAGTGAGTTTTAACGGACGAACCCTTTTTTATATGTACCTGGATGAAACCAGCCTGATCTTAAGTCAGATCAATGACGGGGAGCTGGTCATGGAAAACGAATCGTTTGAAATCGAGCTAATCCGGGAAAATGAACGGATCGCCAGTACAAAGGAAAACACCTTGCAGCTGCAATGGTGGTATGCCGACTATTACTTGCTAAGTGGTAAACAACGGATCCGGTACCAAGACGAAGACGGACGCGTACAAAGCCGCGACGTAAACTTTTTCACCAAAATTAAAGTGGATGATTTCTTATAGGCCGGAGCGCCTCCCGCAAATAATTTCTATATTTGCCTCAAATTTCAATCATGCAAAAGCGACTCGTTCTTGACCAAAAGCAGATTTCCATCACCATCAGCCGGTTTTGTCATCAATTGATAGAAAATCACGACGATTTTGAAAACACGGTGTTGCTGGGTCTGCAGCCCAGGGGTGCCTTGGTGCTGGACAGGATCATTCAACGCATGCAGGAAATTCGCCAGCTCCGTCTTCGTTATGGCTACCTGGACGCAACGTTTCATCGGGATGATTTTAGGAGAAGGGATCTGCCGCTCCGAGCAAACGAGACAAAGATTGATTTTTTGATTGAAAACAGGAAAGTCATTTTAGTTGACGACGTGCTTTACAAAGGGAGATCGGCCCGGGCAGCAATGGATGCGATGATCGCTTTTGGTAGGCCTCAAAAGGTAGAGTTGATGGTATTGATAGACAGGAAGTATACCCGAGATTTCCCCATTCAGCCAGATTATTTTGGGCGGCAGGTCAATACACTCGAAAGTCAGTACGTTAGTGTGGAATGGCAATCGCAAGGATTTCCCGAAGACGCCATCTGGATCACGGAAAAGGAACATAACTAGTACCCATGCAGCAGCTCAGCACCAGACATTTATTAGGCATAGAAAACCTCAGTCCCGGGGATATTGAATTGATTTTTGAAACTGCAGACAACTTTAAAGCCGTACTTAACCGACCCATCAAGAAAGTGCCCTCGCTGCGCGACATTACCATCGCCAACGTGTTTTTTGAAAATTCCACACGGACCAAATTGTCTTTTGAGTTGGCCGAGAAGAGGCTTTCTGCCGATGTGGTGAATTTCGCATCGGGCAGTAGTTCTGTAAAAAAGGGGGAGACCCTGATCGACACGGTAAACAACATTCTGGCCATGAAAGTGGACATGGTGGTAATGCGCCATTCCAGTCCTGGCGCCCCCCATTTTCTTTCGCGACACATCCAGGCCAATATCATAAATGCTGGCGACGGCACCCACGAACACCCTACCCAGGGGCTTCTGGATGCTTTTTCAATCCGGGAGAAACTGGGAGAAGTGGCCGGAAAGAAAGTGGCCATCATCGGCGATATACTGCACTCGCGGGTAGCCCTTTCAAATATCTTCTGCCTGCAAAAATTAGGGGCAGAGGTAATGGTCTGCGGGCCCGCCACCCTGCTGCCCAGGTACATCCGGGAGCTAGGCGTGCAGGTGGAGCAGGATGTTTTCCGTGCCCTCCAGTGGTGCGATGTAGCCAACGTGCTGCGGATTCAATTGGAGCGACAGCAAATCAAGTATTTTCCTTCCCTGAGGGAATATTCCCTGTACTACGGGATTAGTAAAAAACTCCTCAACCGACTGGATAAGGAAATTGTCATTATGCATCCCGGACCCATTAATCGGGGAGTAGAACTAAACTCTGACGTAGCGGACTCTGAGCACTCCATTATTCTGCAGCAAGTGGAAAACGGCGTTGCCATCCGCATGGCTGTTTTGTACTTATTGGCGGCGCAACGATAACAAGGGTTTTGCAGGGAAGGACCTATTCCCACAGCGCCTTCGTTCTTTCGCTATTTTTCGTAAATTGATAAAAAAAAATCACAGGGGCATGATTTACAACTCTATCATCGAAACCATCGGAAACACCCCGCTCATTCGGCTAAACACCTTGAATAAGGGAATCGCGGGGGAAATACTGGTGAAGGTCGAGTATTTTAATCCCGGAAATTCCATGAAAGACCGTATGGCTGTAAAAATGGTGGAAGATGCCGAGAAAGAGGGGATTCTCAAGCCGGGAGGCACCATCATTGAAGGTACCAGTGGCAATACCGGAATGGGGCTTGCATTGGCAGCGATCGCAAAGGGTTACAAATGCATCTTTACCATGGCCGACAAACAATCCCGCGAAAAGATTGATATTCTGAAGGCAGTAGGGGCAGAAGTGATTGTTTGTCCTACGAATGTCGCCCCGGACGACCCGCGCTCGTATTATTCCGTAGCGAAAAAGCTAAATGAAGATATCCCTAACTCGTTTTATCCCAACCAATACGATAACCTTTCCAATTGGAAGGCGCATTACGAGACTACCGGGCCTGAAATCTGGAGGGACACCGAAGGGAGCATCACACACTTTGCCGCCGGGGTGGGTACCGGTGGCTCCATGTCCGGGACATCCCGGTTTTTGAAAGAACAAAACGAAAGGATCCTGTCCATCGGTATCGATACCTATGGCTCCGTATTCAAGAAATTCAAAGAGACGGGAGAATTTGACCAAAACGAGGTGTATCCCTATCTGACGGAAGGGATCGGGGAAGATATTTTGCCCAAAAACGTCGATTTTTCCGTCATCGATCAGTTTATAAAAGTCACCGACAAGGACGCGGCGGTAATGACCCGACGGCTTTCCCGGGAAGAGGGATTATTCGTGGGCTGGTCCTGCGGTTCCGCCGTACACGGCGCCCTGGAATACGCCCGGGAAAATCTGGTGGAGGGAGATGTCATGGTAATTTTGCTACCGGACCATGGCACCCGCTACCTGGGAAAGGTGTACAACGACGATTGGATGCGGAATCACGGGTTTTTGGAAGACAAGACCTATGGTACAGCCCGGGATATCGTGCTTGGCAGAAGCGATACGTACCAACTGGTGGTGGTGCACAAGACCGATAAAATAAAGGATGCCATTGCCCTGATGAACGAGAAGAGTGTTTCCCAAATTCCGGTCATGGAAGAAGGGCAGGTGGTAGGTAGCCTCACGGATAATAAGTTGCTCCTAAAGATAATCGAGAACCCCGGGCTCAAGGACGCTACCGTGGAAAACGTGATGGAGGATTCCATGCATTTTGTGGCTCTGGACAGTACCTTAGACGTACTATCTTCCATGGTAGAAAAAGAAAAAGCGGTTTTAGTACGGGATGAAGCTCATCGCGTACACATCATTACCAAGCACGATATACTCGAAGCAATCACCCGATAAAAAAGAAATAGGTCTAACGCTACTATTTAGAAAAATGGATAAAAACCACCTGGAGGTAATCATCGCGGATACCTTTGACTTTGATATCAGAGAAGCATTCATAAAAAGTTGGGAAACCTTCAAGAAAGTCAAAATCTATTCCATTTCCTTTACCCTGCTTATCCTGGCGATTCAGTTTTTTTTCATGGCGTATGCCCAGGATTTTCTGTTTGTCTTTTCCTTGTTTCTGGCGGGCCCCTTGTTTGCCGGGTTTTACCTGGTAGCCAACAAAATAAGCATCAACGAGCCGGTAATCTACCCGGATTTCTTTAAGGGATTTGGGTATTATATTCCCGTAATATTGGTCTGGATAGTGGGTCAGTTTTTGACCGTACTGGGTATTTTGGCCCTGGTGCTGCCCGGAATTTACCTGATGGTCGCCTACATGTTTGGAGTGTTGATCAGTATCTTCGCAGGTTTGGATTTCTGGAATTCCCTGGAATACAGCCGGCGGATTGTCCATAAACAATGGTTAAAATTCTTTGTTTTTGGATTGTTGCTTGCGGTACTGAATATCGCGGGCGCTTTGCTTTTTGGCCTGGGATTGGTCGTCTCCGTACCTGTCACCTACTACGCTATCTACCACGTATTCGAATCCATTACCCAGCGAGCCGATGTCGATCCGCCGACGGAGGGTGTTTCGGTTTCCGATTAATTCCTGAGCGCTTGGAAGGACCCATTCCTGTCGCAAAAGCAGGTTCGCTTTCAGCTGGTTAAGTATATAATTCTCCAATTTATGGTTACATTTATGCGCGGTAGTACGACTAAAGTCACTGATACCTGTAAAATGAACCACTCTTATGAGATTCAATGCAAGAATAAAAGTAATCCTGGGATTTTTTTTGGCCATTTGCCTGATCGTAGGGGCGGGTGTGCTGACCATCTACAGTGTCAAGCAACTGTTGGCATCGGTAGAATCCCTCGCCGAACCCAACGAAAAGCTGCGGAACCTCAATAAGCTACTGGCAGATATTTATCAATTGGATAAGTCCAGGAGCGTTTTTTCGCAGACCGAAAGCGATACGTCTGAACATGTCAATTATTACGAGCAGATCCAGGAAGAAATACATGGATTGGAAGCCATGGCTGCCGATTCTGCCGAACTGACTCAGATTAAGCGGATCAACTACAGTGTTAACGAACTGATGGTGGTGTACAAAGGGCTGGAAGACGTCAAGAAAAGCTTGTATACCCGGAATTTCAGCAAGGAGGCCCTCAACAATATCGAGCGTAAAATTAAGCGCAAAGAAGAATTGAGCAGGCTACAGAGTTTGGGTAAAATCCGGATAGGAATCAATTCCGGAACCGCCTCGGAAAGCAAGGAGATCGAAGACAAACCCGGAAGAACCAGCAAGGAACAGGTTTCAAGCGGATTACTTGCTGCCGGAGGCAAGCAGGACATGGAAAAAATATTGGCCATGCTTCGCCTGAATCTAAACCGGGTCAATCCGGAGAGCGCCCAACCCCTCTCTGGTTCGGATTCCATCATCTGCGCCGTCCGTCAAATGGTACTTGATATCAACACGGAAGAGCAATTTCTCCGATCTCGGTTGCGGGAATTGGAGCAGGAGCTCAACGAGAAAAATCGGGGACTGATCATCAATATTCAGCGTATCGTAACGTCCCTTCAGGACGAGGCCCTGCTCCAGTCGAAGGCCGAAAACGAATCGGCTTATGCGCTTACCTACAAGCTTTCTTTCCTGTTAGGCTTACTCATAGTCGTAGGCGTCATCGGCTCCTCCGGCTTTATTTTCAGCATCGTGCGGGAGATCGAGAAGTCGGAGACGTATCAGGAAAAACTGGCGGAAGCCAAACGAAGATCGGATAACCTGGCCCGGACCAAGCAGGATTTTCTGGCCAGCATGAGCCATGAAATACGCAATCCCCTCCACGTGATACAGGGGTACAACGACGCCCTGTCAAAGACACCGCTGGACGCCGATCAGCAGGAGTTTGTAAAAATGATTCGCTTCGCCTCGGGTACGCTGCTCGGTATAGTGAATGACATCCTGGATTTTTCCAAGCTTGAAGCAGGAAAGATCAAAATCGAAAAAGGAATCATTGATCCTGTACCCTTCTTTAAAAACCAACATTCCTTTTTCCGGCAGAAAGCGCTGGAAAAAGGAATTGCTTTGGATTTTTCCATCTTGCTCCCCAGAGGCACCTTTTTTCTTGGAGACGAACTGCGTATCAATCAGGTGCTAACCAATCTTCTGTCCAACGCCATTAAATTTACCGATGCAGGAAAGGTGCTGCTTCGCGTGTATTTTCAAGAAAATGGCAGCCGCCTGGTGATACAGGTTTGCGATACAGGCACCGGCATGTCTGCGCAGTTGCAGCGAAACCTGTTCAAAGAATTCAATCAGGGGGATGGAAGTGTATCCCGTAGGTACGGAGGGACCGGTCTGGGTCTGGCAATCGTGAAAAGACTTGTGGATTTGCAGGAAGGGAAAATCGACGTCGCCAGTAAGCCTGGAGAAGGAAGCCAATTCGTCGTTTCGTTACCGACCACCTTGCTGGATAAAAAGGAAGAAACCGAGATACCAAGGATTCAATTAGACCGGATGGAGGGACTTCGTATTCTGGTAGTGGACGACGACGAGATGGGATTGAAATTTGCCGGTTTGATGCTGCGTAATCGCGGGGCGGAGGTTATTGCTTACAGCGGCGGGTTGGATTTTGAAAAAAACTTTGCTCAGGAGGACTTTGACCTGGCCCTTGTAGACATTCAAATGCCCGAAGTGGACGGTTTTCAGGTGCTTTCCCGGATCAGAAGTATGGCGAAGTACCGGGCGACGCCCGTGTTGGCCATGACGGCGAATGTGTTTGCCAGGGAAAGGGAAAGCCTCGCAAAAGAGGGGTTCGAAGGTATTTTGTTGAAACCTTTTAACGAGTCCCAGCTAATTGAGAAAATCACGGCCTGTTTGCGGCAGGTCACCGCTCTGCGGCCGGCGGAGCCTGTTCAGGAAGGTCGGGTTCAGCAAGCGGCAGTGGGCTTGCCAGCCCCCCGGCCAATTGCAGGAAACGACGAAGGGACCGGGTACGACCTTTCGGATATCAAAAAGTTCTGCATGGGGGACGAGACCCTTTTTAAGGATATCCTGGAGGGATTTTATACCCAGACCGGGTTGGATTTGATTCGAATTAACAAAGCAGCAGACGAGGGCGATTACCAAAAGATTCAGGCCATCGCCCACCAGCTTTCCAGTAGGCTGGGGCAACTCAAGATCAAGGAACGAAACATCGCAAAAGCCATCGAATCGCAACTCAAAATGGGAAAAACGGAAGCAATTCAGGAATTGGTATGGGAGTTAACGGAAAAAATAAACGACTTGTTGGAAGACCTGGCGGAGCGGTTTGGCTACGCAGTTGCGGATTAGTCCAGCCCGTATTTTTCCAGTTTGTTGTACAAGGTTTTCCGGTCCATATGGAGCATTTTGGCTGTCTTTGATTTATTGAACTTCATTTCTTCCAGGGTTTTGAGGATCAGGGATTTTTCCTGTTCTTCAAAAGAAGACTTCAGGTCGGTTGCCGAGTAAATATCCTTTCTGACGTAGCCCTCGTTTTCAAGTAATTCGGAGGGAATGGCCTCTTTTTGTACCAGCCCTTCGCCGGTAAGCAACACCGCCCTGCGGACAATATTTTTGAGTTCCCGGAGATTGCCCGGCCAGTGGTATTCCCGAAATATTTCTTCCACCTCGGGACTGAATCCGCTCACGTTTCGCTCCAGACTTTCGTTGCTTTTTTCCAGAAAAAGCCCTGCAAAAAACGGCAGGTCTTCTTTTCTTTCCCGAAGAGGTTGTGCGGTAATGCTGAATTCATTGAGTCGGTGAAAGAGGTCCTCCCGAAATTGGCCCGCTTTGACCAGGTCTTGCAGGTCTTCGTTGGTCGCCACGATGATGCGCACATCCACGGTGATATCTTTGTTGTCTCCAATTTTACGAATTTGTCGCTCCTGTATCGCGCGAAGGAGTTTGATTTGAATTTCGTAACTTAGGTTTCCGATTTCGTCCAGGAAGATCGTTCCTCCGTTTGCATTCTCAAAATGCCCTGTCTTGTGGTCAACGGCCCCGGTAAAGGCACCTTTTACATGACCGAATAGCTCACTTCCGGCAAGCTCCCGGGAAAGGGCACCGCAGTCCACCGCGACGAAGGGTCCACTTGCTCGTTTTGATTTCTGATGGATTCGTTTGGAGATGTATTCTTTACCGGTGCCACTTTCACCCAACACGATGATGCTCAGATCCGTAGGAGCGACCAATTCGATGTGTTTTTCGATTTGCAAGGCACCGCTACTGCTCCCTATCTGATAGCTCAGGTCCAGGGAGTCGGCTCGATGGATGTCCGGTTTGGGTAGTACATCGGGGGTAGGTTTTTTAGGCTCTTTTTTCAATGCCTGAGCCACGGTAAGTAACAGCTCATCAGGATTAATGGGTTTGGTAATGTATTCAAATGCACCCATCTTCATCGATTTTACGGCGGTGCGAATGTCTGAATAATTGGTGATCAGAATGACCGGGGTTTTTGGATAGAGACGCATGACCTGATCCAGCACTTCCATCCCGGTGCCATCGGGAAGCCGGTAATCGGTGATGATCAGGTCCGCTTTGTTTTTTTCGAATGCCTGTAAACCCTCTGCTACTTTCGTACTGCAGCTGAGTTCATACCCGTTTTTTTCCAAAAAATTTTTGATAATTTTTGAATACGTCAGGTCGTCTTCGATCAAAAGGATTTTTGCCATGGGGAGTCAACCAAAGGATGATCAATATAAAACAAAAGCACCGATTTCGCAATCAGTGCTTTCTGGTAATCGTTGGTTTAGCTGTGTTTCGTGTCATTCACTGATTGATAATTACCCCATCCTTGTTGTACAATACCATGATGTTGAAATTATCGCTGTCCAGAAACCAGACATCGTAATAATTGTCGTTCTTCCGGGATATTTTGCGAACAGCCGTGATCTTGAGATCATTGATAAGGCTGTCGGTTTTAATCACGTTTTTCACGGATACAGGCAATTCGTCTGCAGCGATGGTCAGCGTATCTGCTTTGTTGCTAAGGTATACGTTTGCCAGGGCCTTTTGGTTGTGTACCGATGTACTCCTTTTAAGCAAACCACTGAGTAAGGCAAGGATAACCAACACCATTGCCAACAGGGCACCTTTTTGAAAAATCAATTGCAGCTTCATGCGTTCTTTGTTCTTTCAACAGTATTAGCAGGAATTGTGCCACTTCCTATGTTGGCCCCTCCGAAGTAATTAGGGGGCTTGTCTGTGTAAAAACTACCCATGTTGATGCAGCCGCGTACCCGTTGTGGCTACTGAAATATTTTTATATCTTTGTTGCAGTTTAATTTAACGAGTAACTCTTCGCTTGCAGATCCCCGGATGCGTGAATCCGGGGGTTTTATTTAAACGGGGAAATTTTTAAAACGAAATTGAATCTGGATCCGCTAACGAAAAGGCAACCGGCAGTTGGGGTATTTTTCGGCGAGGGGAGAGAATCCCGACATTTTGTTTCAGAATACCTATTCCTGAATAGTATAGCGTTAAAAAATTTGCATGCACGCAATGGGCACGAAAGCACAGGCACCGATAGGGATTTTTGACAGTGGCATCGGGGGATTGACCGTGGCCCGGGAAGTAAAAAAAATTCTCCCCAACGAACAACTCATTTACTTCGGTGACACTGCCCATTTGCCCTATGGTGATAAAAGCACGGCCGCCATTCAGGCCTACTCTATAAAAATAGCGGATGTACTGTTGCAGCAAAACTGCAAGTTGATCCTAATTGCCTGCAATTCGGCCTCCGCAGCGGCCTATGAGCTAGTTAAAGCCTATGTGGCCTCCAAGGCACAGGTCGTAAATGTAATCGACCCGGTGGTGGACTACCTCCGGGAAAACCATGCGGGGCAAAAAGTAGGGCTAATCGGCACCAAACAAACCGTTGGGTCGGGGGTGTATCTGCAAAAAATCAACGCGCTGAACGCAGGTATCCAACTCAAATCCCTGGCAACCCCCTTGCTGGCACCCATGATCGAGGAGGGCTTTCACCTGGAAAATATCAGCAAAGAAATTGTTGCTTCCTACCTTTCTCAGGAGGTGTTGGCGGATATAGAGGCGCTGGTTTTGGGCTGCACCCATTACCCCTTGATCAAGCAGCAAATTCGGGAATATTATGGGGGAAAGGTGGACCTGATCGACGCATCGGAAACGGTTGCAAAGTCGGTGGCCGCTTTTTTGGGGTACCATCAGCTCCTGGCAAAATCCCAATCCGGCGTTGAGGATCGGTTTTTGGTATCCGATTACACGGTGTCCTTTGAAGAGACTACCAAACGATTCTTTGGTAAGCAAATCCGATTGCAAAAATATCCCCTTTGGGAGTAGAATTTCCCCAATAGGTAGCGTTTTTTAATTGAGCGAAACGCTCGGTGGTTTTCTATTTTTTTAATTAAGTTTGCTAGCATTCGGAATTTTATTCCTAAAAAAAGGATTAACTTTGTTCTTTCATTCACGCCGCCAGTAGACTATGAGTGACCAGATCAAACACGAATGTGGGATTGCCCTGATCCGGCTAAGGAAACCGTTACAATATTACATTGACAAATACAAAACGCCCTTTTATGCGGCAAATCGGCTGTACGTGCTGATGCAAAAGCAGATCAACAGGGGGCAGGATGGTGCCGGTATCGCCAATATAAAAATCAATACCCCCCCGGGTACCCGGTACATCAGCAGGTACCGTTCGGTAGAATCGGAAGCGGTCACCAAAATTTTTCAAAAAATAAACAAAAAATACAAAAAGTCGAAAAAAGCGGGAAGCGAGGAGGACCTGATCGATGCCTCGTGGATCAAGGAACACACCGCATTTTCGGGAGAAGTCTGGCTGGGCCACCTTCGGTACGGTACCCACGGCCAAAACAGCATCGAAACCTGTCACCCGTTTTTAAAACAAAACAACTGGCGCAGCCGAAACCTGGTGATGGCGGGAAATTTCAACATGACCAACGTGGAGGAACTCTTTGATAATCTGGTCAAGCTCGGGCAGCACCCCAAAGAAAAGACGGACACAGTCACGGTGATGGAAAAAATCGGCCATTTTTTGGACGAGGAAAATCAGCGCATTTTTGACAAATACAAAGGGCAGTTTACCAACCGGGAGATTACCGAGGTCATCGAACAGGAATTGGATGTGGCCCGGATCCTTCGCAGAAGCTGCCGGGATTTTGATGGAGGCTATGCCATGGCCGGTTTGGTCGGAAACGGGGCGGGATTTGTCGTCCGCGACCCGAGTGGCATTCGCCCTGCCTACTACTATGCTGATGAAGAAATCATCGTCGTGGCTTCCGAGAAACCCCCCATAAAAACGGCCTTTAATATCGATTATCAACAAATCAAGGAGATTCAGCCAGGAAACGCCCTGATTTTTGCCAAGGACGGCTCCTACGCGGAACACGAAATTATCCCGCCCCGCGAGAAAAAGAGCTGTAGCTTTGAGCGAATCTATTTTTCCAGGGGGACCGACCCCGATATCTATCGGGAGCGTAAAAACCTGGGCCGGGCACTTGTCCCCCAAATACTCAAAGCCATCGATTTTGATTTGAAAAATACGGTTTTCTCTTACATACCCAATACGGCGGAAACGGCCTATTACGGGATGATCGAAGGCTTGGAAGACTACCTGAGTGCCAAACGGAGGGAAATTCTAATAGAAGGAAAACCCCATCTGGAAGACCTGGAGGACTTGCTGAATTTCCGGCCTCGGGTGGAGAAATTGGTCAGTAAGGACGTGAAGTTGAGAACCTTTATTACCAACGATTCGGACCGGGACGTGATGGTGTCCAACGTGTACGATACGACCTACGAGGTGATTCGCTCCGGGGTGGATACCATTGTGGTGATTGATGACAGCATTGTCCGGGGTACCACGCTGGAAAAAAGCATTCTCACCACCCTGGACAAACTCAAACCCAAGCGAATCATTATCGTTTCTTCCGCTCCACAAATCCGGTTTCCGGACTGTTACGGGATCGATATGTCCCGCATGCGGGATTTTGTGGCTTTCCGGGCAGTAGTGGAACTACTTCGGGAACGGGACATGGAGCACGTCCTGGACCAGGTGTACGACCAATGCCTCGCCAATCCGGATGCCGAGGAGAATTTTGTCAAAGCCATCTACGAACCTTTTTCCGACCAGGAGATTTCCGATAAAATTGCTGAAATCATTACCTCGGAGAGCATCGACGCGGATGTACATGTGATTTACCAAACCGTGCATAACCTGCACCTCTCCTGTCCTGGTCACCGGGGCGATTGGTACTTCACCGGGGATTTTCCCACCGAGGGCGGTATGCGTGTGGTAAACAAGGCCTTTGTCAACTACATGGAAGGCAAAGTGATCCGGGCCTATTGATCTAAAAATAGCAGCGAATGATAAACGTAGCGTTACTAAAGCAAATCTGTGAATTGCCGGGGGCACCCGGTTTTGAGAAGAAAATCCGTGATTTCATTCTATCTGAAGTAAAAGACCTGGTGGACGAACTGAAGGTCGATAATCTGGGTAACGTGATCGCGGTCAGGAAAGGTAAGCGAAACCCCGAAAACAAGCGGGTGATGGTGGCTGCTCATATGGACGAGATCGGTTTTATCGTCACCCATATCGACGAAAATGGGTTTTTGCGCTTTCATCCCCTGGGGGGCTTTGATCCCAAAACATTGACCGCACAGCGGGTACTTGTCCACGGCAAAAAGGACCTGATCGGCGTAATGGGGAGCAAGCCCATTCACGTGATGACCGCGGAGGAAAAAACCAAACTGCCCAAGCTTACCGACTATTTCATCGACCTGGGAATGGACAAGGCCGAGGTGGAAAAATGGGTACAGGTAGGCGATCCCATTACCCGGGAACGGGAACTGGTGGAAATGGGCAATTGCGTGAATTGCAAATCCATTGATAACCGAATCGCGGTTTTTATCCTGCTGGAGACCCTGCGGGAATTGGAATCTCCCGCCTATGACGTGTACGCGACCTTTACCGTGCAGGAAGAGGTGGGGCTTCGGGGAGCACAGGTATCCGCTCACCACATCAATCCGGATTTTGGAATTGCCTTGGACACCACCATTGCCTTTGATCTGCCCGGAGCCGCGGCCCACGAGAAAATCACCGAACTAGGTAAGGGCACCGCCATCAAAATCATGGATGCTTCTGCCATCTGTGACTACCGGATGGTACAGTTTATGAAAGAAACGGCCAGCAAGAACGGTATCCCTTTTCAAACCGAAATACTAACGGCCGGAGGTACCGATACGGCCGGTGTGCAGCGAATGGGAAAGCAGGGAGCCATTGCGGGAGCGATTTCTATCCCGACCCGACACCTGCATCAAGTGATCGAGATGGCCAATAAAGCCGATGTAGCGGGGAGCATTCGCCTGCTTCGCGCCTGCCTGGAAGAAATGGATGCCTTTGATTGGCAACCTTAAGGGCGCCGCCTTCAGGTAATCGGCACCGGAACCGATCAGTTTTTTACCCGCTTTTTGGCAGCTTTTCGGTACAAGTACTTTTTTAGTTCGTCGTAGCCCAGGTGTTCCTGATTGCTTAGGGAAAAGGAGTATTTGTCGGAAAAAACCAGGATTAGCTGCCTGAAGGTGCGCTGATTGGCGGTTACTTCTTCTTCCTGCCAGGCTAGCAGCTCTTGAATGGGATACGTTTTTCGTTGCCCTTTGAGCGGCATCCAAAGGACAATTTGCTCCTTTCCGGCGGCCAAAAACTTGTATCCTGCCATCATTTTCACCAAGATCAATAACAGCACCACGGTCAGTAAGCTGCTTCCGATCAGGTAAAAGAGCAAGGGAAATTCCCGACTTCGGTAAAAATCGTTTAGCAAGAAGACCAGCCCCGACGCTAAAGCCAGAACAATCAGGCTGAGGATCAGGTAGGTACTTTTTTTGGGTTTACAGTGAATCATATTCCTGCTGCAGTTTGGCCAGTTTTTCCTTTGAAAAAACAATTAATTCCTCAAAAAATTGTTTGAAACTTTCGTCATAAAAGGCATAGTCCGCCTGCAGATATGCCGGGGCACGTTCCATGTTGGAATGAAAAGTGGTGCGGTACGAAAGTCCTGTGAACGAGCGTTGGAGCCCTTCCATGGTGCCGTAGGCCGCCAGCCAGTTTTCCCGTTTCATGTAGGTAAACGGTGCCAGAAATTTCTTGGGCAGGATCGCTTCGTGCGCTTCGATTACCTCGTATACCCAGCCGGTAAATTCGAGAATGCTCCGTTCGTCGTAGTCGTTCCAGTTTCGCGACAAGAAATGATCAAAAAACATGTCGGTGATGACCAGTGAATACCGGCCGAAATTGGGTTTGAGCCGCTCCTGTGTTTTTTTTACCAGCGGGTGGCTGTCTGTAAATGCGTCAATCTCCCGATGAAGTAAAATCCCTCTCACGATTGCTGTTTCAAACTGCTCCTCCAGTTTTCCCCTGACAAAGTCTCCGATAAAATTTCCCACCAACACTTTGGGGTCATTGAAGGATAAATATGCATGCGCAAGAAAATTCACCGGATCTTCAACTATTTTTTTACTGGTTAATAGAATGATTTTCTTAATCTTTGCCTGTCAAAAAAGGAAAACTTGAAATGGCAAATATAAGGGAAGAATTAGCATATACTACTAAACTTTTGCAGCTGGAGCGACAGGAAGACCGGGATCAATTCCGGAACCTTACCTACCGAAAGTCGCTCAAAGAAAAGGTTGCTTCCGGAATGTGTTGGTATCCAGTGGATTTGCTCAAGGTCAGGTGGGCTTTTTCGGATCAACTCATCGTGGAGATAAGCACCGCGGAAATTTCCCCCTCTCATGCCTTTCAGTCCGGCAAATCCATCAGTTTTTTTTCCAATGCCGGAGAAAACGACAGTCGGAAGAAATTTGTGAACGGTGTGGTCAACGGCGTAAAGCGAAACAAGATGACCCTGAGCCTTCACACCGAACAGTTGCCGGATTGGATCCACGAGGGAAAACTCGGGGTGGAACTCCTTTTTGACGAATCTTCCTACAAAGCCATGGAACAGGCCATGGAGCAGGTGATTCGCGCAGCCGACGATCGTCTTGCCCTTCTCCGGGAGGTGTTGCTCGGTCAGGAAATACCGGTTTTTTCCGAGGGTTTGGCTCCGGAAGATCCCGGTCTCAACGAAAGCCAAAACAGGGCATTGGCGCTCATTCAGCGGGCCCGGGACCTGGCCGTGGTACACGGGCCTCCCGGAACGGGCAAGACTACCACCCTGGTACGGGCCGTCTTAGAGGCGTCCCTCAGGCATGCGCAGGTAATGGTCTGTGCACCCAGCAATGCGGCAGTGGACGTGCTGGTGGAGAAACTCGTGGCCGAGGACCTGCAAGTGCTTCGCCTGGGGCACCCTTCCCGGGTCGACGAAAACCTGATCCTGCAAACGCTGGATGCGAAAATTCTTAGCCATCCTTCCTACAAAATCTATAAAAACCTCAAAAAATCCGGAGAGGCCTTGAAGCGATCGGCACAAAAATTCAAGCGGAATTTTGGTGCCGCCGAACGGGAGCAGCGAAGCCGACAAATGGAAGAGGCCCGGAGGTGTTTTGGAGAGGCCCGGCAGCTGCACGACTACATGCAGCAGGACCTCCTGGCCTCCAGTCAGGTAATCGCCTGTACCCTGGTGGGGGCTGCGTCATCCCTGCTCAAAGGGAAAACCTTTCCGATTGTGTTTATGGATGAGGCTGCACAAGCGCTGGAACCGGCCGCCTGGATTCCACTAGTAATCGCCGATAAACTGGTGATGGCCGGCGATCATTGCCAGCTTCCTCCGACCATCAAATCCCGAAAAGCGGCCGAAGGTCTGCGGCATACCCTTTTCGAGAAGGCCATTGCCAGGCACCCCCAGGCCTCACACATGCTTACCATTCAATACCGGATGCCAGCAGGCATCATGGCTTTTCCAAATTCCATGTTCTATGGACAGGCCCTGCAAGCAGCTCCCAACACGCTTTCGCATTACCTGCGTCCCGAGGAACCGGTGATGGAATTTATCGATACGGCGGGCAGTGGCTTTACAGAATTTCAGGATCGGGAAACCCTCAGCACGGGCAACAAGGAAGAGGCGCGGATGCTGCTGACCTTATTGACCAACCTGATGCGAAAAATCGGCTGGAAGGCCAATCGTGAGCGGGATTGGGAAATCGGGCTGATTGCCCCCTACAGCGCACAGGTGCGCTTGCTTCGCCAGTATTTGGACGAAAATCCCGAATGGTTGTTTTTGAAACAAAAGCGAGACACCATTTCCATTCAGACCGTAGACGGCTTTCAGGGCCAGGAAAAGGACATCATGCTGATCAGCCTTACCCGCTCCAATCCCCAGGGAGAGATTGGCTTCTTGAAAGACACCCGAAGGATGAACGTGGCACTCACCCGGGCAAAGCGGAAACTCATTGTGTTAGGGGATAGCGCCACCATCGGTACCCATCCCTTTTACCAGGCCTTCCTGGATTACGTGCAGGCAAACGACTGCTACCACAGTGTGTACGAGTATTGGGATGGGGGGCAGTGAGTCCCGGTATCAGGCCTGTTCGGAAGCCCGAAATCGCGCTTCCAGGTAGGAAAGTACTTCGCCAAATCGGGCGGCCGCGTCGAGAATGGATTCCGGGACTTTTTTACCGGTTAATTTGCTCAGCAACAATCCGTAGAGCGTATGGATAAAAATCTGAATTTCGTGACCGGGATTTTCTTCGGTAAGGTCCGCAAGCAGGGAGAGTAGGTGAGGCTGAGCCCTACGGTAGCAGGCCAGGTAGTCCGGGTCCCGTTTGAGCAATTGCCAGTGAAAGTTTGCCAGCCGATCCACCAGGGCCTGCACTTCCGGTAGGTGGCCTTTTTCTTCAATTCCGGCCCGTTTCATCCCATCGGCCAGTTCGGCCAGCCAGGCTTTGCTTTCGGTGCGGTCTTGCGGGCTTACGTTCTTGTGGGTCAATACATACTGCTCCAGATCTTCCCTCTTGAATCCGTAGGCACGGATAAGGTCTTCCATGCGGTACAGGTACAGGATGTATTCGATCAGGTGCTCGTTTTTCTTTTTTTCAGCAATGGATTTCATGGCTTAGGGGTAGATCGTCTGCCGTAGGTCCAGCAGTTCTGAGGTAAAAAATGCATCCCAACGCTTCTGCGCCTCGGCATTTCGGGGTTTGGTGGTTTGGGCATCGTATTGAGAGTCCAGCCTTTTCCAGTCTTTGAAGTTTTCCCGGATGATGCCGTTCAGCTGTGCTTTGTATTGGTCGGGATCAAATGCCCGGCCGTTTACATCCCGGACAATGCGGTACCCGATGATCTGGGCGATGGCAAAATGACCGTTTTCGTGGTGCAATACCTGGTTTTTGGTGGCCTCATCCGAGCGGCTCAGAAAATCCCGGCTAACCTGCGACAGGTCCTTTTGTAGCTGGATTTTGGCATTGATTTCCAGCTGTATGTGGTCGGGGTAGGTATGTACCTTCAGGATCTCCACATCGCAGGTGCTGAGGCAAATGGCATTGATACTGCTTTTGTCCCGGATGACCTCCACCTGTTTAAAATCCTCCCAGGTAAGGGTTCGGTTGGGAGACACCGTCACCTTTCCCCGTTTGGGTGGGTCTTTGGAAATCAACCCTGAAAACAGGCTGCCACAAAAGAATAGTGCAGCTGTCACACACAGAAAAGCATTTCTATTCATTAAATCCCGGTATTTCCTCTCATCGTTTGTTATTTCTCGGTCCTGTTTTCAATGGATTGGGGACCAGATGTCCGACTGGATACTGGTCTTTCCACCGAGCAGCGTTCCACTGGCTTTCAAATATCTGCGATTCTGAAAACAAATCCAACCTGCGAGCGGCTGGCACCACCCATCAGGCAGCTAATCGGGAATAATCCGGTACGAGCGAAAAAGATTCACCACAGCATACACCTAATTAACTCGGATAAAAAGTAAGAAAAACGGGTCAATTTTGGAGTTTAAAATTATCTGTGAAAATCTGTGCGAATCTGTGGTGAAAAAAAGATGCACCGCAGCTAACACAGATTCACACAGACTAAAGAAGGGGGGACGGTACTATCTTCGGAGCCGTAAACAATTAGGAACCGCCCAAAAGCCATTTGCAATGGCTAAACGTGTACGTTTCCAGAAAATGATTTTATAGGCGGTCTGTGCAAGGGACCCGGCATTGCAAATACCTCGCTGGTGTAAATTAAATAATAAAAGGGATGTAGATACAATCTAAACCCAATTCGAGAAATCAATCCTGACACCTAAAAAATCTGTGAAAATCTGTGCGAATAGTGGTGAAAAAAACCTACAGATTTAGCATAATCCGCACTACCCCCTAAAAATACAATACATGCTTAAAAAAAGATTATTTTTAAATTTTTTTACATTTTTTTAAAAAAATAGTTGCAACGAATAGTTTTTTTTTTTGCATCTTGTCCTCTGTAAAACAGTTAGTTAAATTAAACCTAAAAAATTATGGAAAGATTATTTAAAAATTTTAAAAGATTAATGGCCTCACTCGGAGTAGTGGCTTTTTTGATGGTAGCCGGTTGGCAGGTTCAAGTAGGGTGGGGAACTAGTCATTCTGAAGCCCAGGTAGATTTTAATAAAAAGATCGAGGCACTTGAATTGGCATTCGCTGGATCAAATTCTGCGTCTTGTTTTGCTGGCTTTGGTGGCGGGCACGTAGTTCACGTCCCCAAGTGTAATGCGGGTTGCCCCTACGAGTGGTATAGTGATGCCTTCGAAATTGGGACTTGTTCCAATTAAGCTTAGAAATGTATAGAATACCTGGCTCAGCGCCGGGTATTCTATTTAAGTATCTTGGTTAATTTGCATAAATCTTTGAAAGTTTTATAAAGAAATACTGTAAGGATTAATTGTAGTTTTAAATCGGTGCATATTTTGTCGTTTTATAGAATTCGAAACAGATTTATTGACTTAAGAATGAATATTATTTGTGTTCTAATGAGTGTCATTTTATTATTTTTGATAGTATGATTAAGTGGCTTGTTTATTTTATTATTATTATTTCCTCAGGTAGTTGTGGAAGAAAAAATCAGGTTAAAGAACGAGAGCTTATTCTGGAATATGCTGAAAATTTGATAGTGGATGTGAAAGGAAGGAAAATTTTATGTATTGAAAATCTTCAAGTCAAGAATGGTAAAGAGTGGGCTTCCTACAAAGGAAACCAAAAAAAAATTATCAAATTGATAAATACGGAATGTGGAAAATGCTATACCTCGCTGGAAGAGTGGAAACTGTTTATTGAAAGCGATAAAGATTTTTTTGATCATGAATTAGGTCTCTTTTTTATAGTCTTGGGGCCCATGAATAATTATTTTGAATATGTCGTAAGTAATTTTGATTACCCTTTTACTATTTTATTTGATGAAGAAGGTAATTTTTTGGAGTGCAATAAGTTTATTGAGAATACGCTGGAAACCTTTTTATTAGATGAGAATAATACTATCACTATGAAAGGTTCTCCGTTAAACAACAAGGGAGTATACGAGGTTTATAAAATTCTACTTGAGAAGTTATGAGAGTTCACAGAAAAATATATCTAATTTTATTGACTATCGTGACGATAGCTTGTCAGTCAAAAATCGGTCAGCAAGAAGAGATTGTCGTATTGGATGATGCCAATTTTGAATTGCTCAAAGGTCAGGAGTTGCACTGTGTGGACACACTAAATTCTTATGTTGATATTCGATTTTTTGATAAATATATATTGGTGACCGAAAGAAATAGAGAAAATCATTTTGTTGTTTTTGATGTATCAAATTCCTGTATCGAAGTGTTAAGATTTGGAAAAAGAGGAGAGGGCCCCGATGAATTTGGAATGCCTTTTCCGATTAACGCAAGTATGAGAAAAATCAATAACGAAGACGGTTTTGTTTTTAAATTATTTGATGTTAATCAAAAAAAGATATCTGAAGTTAGATTTTTAAATTCAATAAATCCTAAAGCCGAAGTTTTAATAAACGAGCGAATGGATCCACTTTTTGTTGGAGGTTTTGAGCTCAATTTTTTTAAGGACGGCACGTTGGTTGGGAAGAATCATATGGAAGGGAAAGGGAATTTATTTTTATTTGATCCGGAAATTAGGGAATTGAAATGGGTAGATTTTTACCCTAGCGTTGAAAAGGAACCGCTACCAGACAAAAAAGCATTGGCGTATGAATCGTTTATCGATATTTCCGAAAAACATAAAATGATCATTCAAGCGATGCGGTTTTTTAATAGACTTAATTTTTATACAAGTGACGGCCAGTTGGAAAAATCTATAACGTTGGGAAACCCTGTTGAGCCAGACTTTTCACAAAAAACCAGGTACCTTATTCCTAGAAATGTTAATTTTTTTTATAAAGGCATCATTTGTGGAACTAATTATATTTACGGATTGGTTGACCTCCATACTAGTGAAGATACAACCAACGTTATAGTGTTCGATTATGAAGGGAATTTTATAAAGGGTTTTCAGACTGATAAGGAAATTTCTAAATTTGCTGTGGATGAAAAAAATGGCCTTTTTTATGGACTGTATTACAATCCGGAAATAGATGGGGCGAACATTTACTCCTATAAATTTCAGTGAAGTTTTCTAAATTCTTCCTTTAGGTGGTGTGTCTGAAAAATAAGGCACCCCTGCATCCTAATTGAAGACTCCCTTTCCTGTATACCATGACCGACAATTTCTTTTTTACGGGCTAAACCGATTGGATTCATTTCAATCGACCTATAATGTACTGCACTCCTTTCACCTTAAAGATGGCTTCCCCGTCAAACGAGCGCAGATTGGGATGGCTGAGTATTTTCTGAAGGAAATCGAGGGCATCCTAAAGAAAGAATAAGCAAAGCCAACCGGCATTCCGGTAGGCGAAACAAGGAAAAGCGACAGCCGCTTCCGGCAAAAATCCGGGGGTATAGCTTCCTTTACCAGTGCTGGGTGAAGTAGGCCACTTCACGCTACTATCTATGAAGTCATAAACAGATAGGAACCGCCCAAAATCCATTTGAAATGGCTGAACGTGTACGTTTCCAGAAAATGATTTTATAGGCGGTCTGTGCAAGGGACCCAACATTGCAAATGCCTCGCTTACATAAATTAAATACTATAAGAGTGATATAGATACAATCTACACCCACTCGAGGGATTAATCCTGTCACCTAAAAAATCTGTGAAAACCGGTGCGAATCCGTGGTGAAAAAAACCTACAGATTTAGCATAATCCGCACTGCCCCCTAAAAATACAATACATGCTTAAAAAAAGATTGTTTTTAAATTTTTTTACATTTTTTTAAAAAAATAGTTGCAACGAATATTTTTTTTTGCATCTTGTCCTCTGTAAAACAGTTAGTTAAATTAGACCTAAGAAATTATGGAAAGATTATTTAAAAATTTTAAAAGATTAATGGCCTCACTCGGAGTAGTGGCTTTTTTGATGGTAGCCGGTTGGCAGTTTGGTGAATCCGCGTATGCTCAATCAGAGTCTGTTTTTACCGAATTAAACATTGCTCTTGACTATGCATTTGCAGGTAGTGGTTCCTACACTTGTTCATCTGGTGGGCCGGGGTCGTCTAGCTGTTCTACCTCTGTAGATGGAGAAGGAGGAGGAGTTGGGGGAGGATCGGGTTGTAGTGTTACCTGTAATGCCGGTTACTATTCATGTTGCAATGCATGGCTTAACAAATGTCAATGTTTTGCGGGATAAATATATGGGGCATGATGTAATTGATATTATATCATGCTCTTTTTATTAATATCTTATTATTAAATTAAATCTTATGATATTATATTTTTTTTAATGATTTATTGTAAAAGCATTGGCATATTAAAATATTTTTTGGTTGCTGGTAATGGGGAAATTTATAAAATATTTAATGAGACCTGTTTCAGTTTTACAATTCTAAAATGAAAACAAAATAGAGCATGAATAGAATTCTAATTTGAAAAATATAAATATTTTATATAAGCATTTAATAAGTATTATTGAATTAAACTTTAATTACTAAAATAAAATTATATAAAATCAAAATGAAATATATATACATTCTAGCATTTATCGTATTATTTTCCTGTAAAAAGGAAGATAATTTTGAAAATAATTTAGTATCTGTGATTAAATTTGAGCAAGAAAAATTGATTAATATCTCAGATATAACTCAAGATTTAGAAATAATTAAATTAGAAAGCAATGAAAACTGTATTTTATCCGGATTAAAAAAAATAGAATTTTATAATCAGAATATTTATATAACAGATATAATTTTTAATGGGGTATACATTTTTGATAAATTAGGAAATTTAGTTTCTAAATTTAGTAAAGAGGGAGGTGGTCCAGGCGAGTATTTAGTTGTAAGCGATTTTTTCATAGATAAGTATAATGAAAATTTAGAGATATTAGATAAGGATAGTAGAAAAATATTTATTTATGATTTGAAAGATTTATCTTTTGTCAAAGAAATCCCAATACCGTTAACTTTTATTTTTAAATTTGTAAAATATAAGGATGACTATTATTTTCAGACAAACAATTCTTTAAATGACATAAATGGGATATCTACAAATAGCCCGGTAATAAGATATAATCTAAATTCGAAAAAAATTGACCCATTATTAACTTCAAATTTGCCACCAGAAGAAAATCAGTTTTGGGAATTTTATGATATCTTTACTGTTAACTCTGAAGATGAAATTTTTATCTCCTTAGCTTGGCATAATCAACTTTATAAAATTATTAATAGAGAAATTGTTCCCATTTTCTCTGTTGATCCTGGTGATAAAGGTATTCCAACCAAAATTAGAACAGAACCTTACCAAGATAAAATGGATTATTTGAATTCAGATTTAATGGATGATAAACTCCATTTCTTTAAAATATTAATGATGGAATCTGATAATTATTTATTAGGATATGGCTTAGGATATCCTCCGAAAGTTTGCTATAATTTTTTCTTAAATCGAAAAAATAGAAATATTTACACAAATAATTTGGTCAATGATTATAATTCTTCATTATATGAAGAATTAAAAATATTTAAAACCTATAACGGAAATATCATTTCTATTATTGATCCTGAAAATGATAGTTTTGATGAACAAGTTCTTAATCAATGGGGATTGGAAAAAAACGATAATCCTGCAATTTTAATTTTTAAATTATTATGAAAAAATATTATATAATTAATTTAATTGTTTACATAATTTTATTTACAATTATAATAGTATTAGTTTTTATTTCTTATAGACCAATTAAAGATAATAATTCTAATTCGGGATTGGTTCAAAATTTAAGAGTTAAAAATGTTCTTCTAAGAGAGGGTTTTTTCCAATTTATTGATTTTTCTAAATTATCCTTAGATTTTAACATTGACGTCTTAAATTTTAATAATTCAAAAATTAATTTGTATGATGAACTTTTAAATGAAAAAACAGTAGTTTTATTTATTTATGCTAGTGCATGTATGAAATGTAATTCTAGCAATATTAAGAAAATATTAGAATTTAAAAACAAAAGTAATTTAGATATTTTAATTGGTGTTGATGGTTTAGATTTCAGAGCGTTTAAGTCCTTTGTTAAAACATACAACATTGAAGAATATTCTTTTGTTTTACCAGAAAAATATTTTGAAGGGTTCCAATATAGTCCCGTGGCATATTTTGTAGTTTCAGATAATTTAAAAGTTTGTTGTTTTTATGCTCCTAGTTTTATATTTCCTGATTTAACTGATGATTATTTCTCCAAAGTTGAATCATTTTACGGGCAGTAGTTAGGAAAGTAAAAAATCAGTAGCACTGTCAATGGTCCTATATTGAAGTAACGGGCAATAATATAAACACTTCCATTGCTGATATTTTCTTTGTTTATTACATTAGTAAATCAGCTAGGTTAGATTTTCCAATTTCCTTCGTTTTATTAAATAAATTTGAGCTGCCAAAATGCCATTTGCGTGGCTAAAACTGACCGTTTTGTAAAACAAAAATTATTATAGCTTTCCGAAAAGATTCCGGCATTACAAATGTCTAACGCTGCATATGCTAAGGTATATTAGAAATGTGGTTACAAACTATACCCTTTCCCGCCCGGCCTTAAAATGGCGAAGAATTAAAAAAATCCGCGAAAATCTGTGTGAAATTGTGGTTAAAAAAAAAGGATACAGCACAGATTACTCAGATTAACACAGATAAATAATAGAAAAATGGGTCGATATTGGAGCCTAAAAAAATCCGTGAAAATCAGTGCGAATCCGTGGTAAAAAAAAAGGGTTGCACCACAGATTACGCAGATTAACACAGATTAAAGAATGAGTAGAGAATGCTACTAAGTGAGGTCAATCTTGGCACTTAAATCCATGAATATTGGTGTGTTGAAAAAAGCTTTCGCCATAGAAAGCACAGACTGTTCGGTGAGAAAAAACCCGCCCGAGGAAGCTTTTCACGATCTGGATAGGAAAGCGTAGGAACGTTCAAGAGCGTATCCACCTACTTCGAAAAATACTTTTTTTAGGAAGTATTGGTTAATAGTGCTTTTTTTAAAAACTATTTTGTAATTTTACTTTTTGTAACAATCAATCTATGGAAAATCTGATTCGAAAATCTGAGCGTAAAGCCAGTTTCGTCAAAGGAAAAAAAAGAAGATACCTCTATGGACAAATTGATTGGGAGCAGAAACTGATCATTGTTCTTGGGTACAGGGGTTCTGGCAAAACAACCCTTCTTTTGCAGTACCTCTCTGCCATCCAAGGGAAAGGTATATATTTAAGTCTTGATGATTTTTATTTCGAAACCCACCGATTAATAGAAGCGGTAGTATCCCTTTATGATAGAGGGTACCGCATTTTCCTACTGGATGAAGTTCACCGGTACCGTTGGTGGTCAAAAGATCTCAAGCAGCTTTATGACGACTATGAGGACATTCAGGTAGTTGCTACAGGTTCTTCCATTCTTGATATTTCCAGGGGAAATGCGGATCTTTCCAGAAGAGCATCGGTCTATCAACTACATGGATTGTCCTTCAGGGAATTCCTTCATTTTGAGAAAAACACGAATTTGCCAATACTAGGTCTGGAAGAGATTATAAACCAGCACCATGTGTTGGCGCCTGAACTTCTGGGCAGCTTTGATTTCCATTCAGATTTCCGGGATTACCTTAGTTTCGGCTATTTCCCTTATTTTTTAGAATCCAAAAAGGCCTACCACCAAAAATTGCAGCAAACCATCCAATTGGTCATTGATACAGATATCGCACCTTTTGAGGAACTGCAGCATGCTACGACACGACTATTGAAAAAGCTGCTTTTCGTCTTGAGCGAAAGCGTCCCTTTCACTCCCAACATCCAGAAATTGTCCCAAAAACTGGAGACCCCGCGGAATACCGTCTTAAGACTTCTGGATATATTGAACCAGGCTCAGATACTGCTCCTATTGCGATCTTTTACCAAAGGGGTAAGTTACCTTCAGAAGCCGGAAAAGATCTATTTGCAAAACCCCAACTTTATTTACCTCTTTTCTCCGACGATGGCCAATATAGGCAATGTACGTGAAACGTTTTTCCTCAATCAACTTACGGCAGTTCATTCGGTGACGGCTCCCAGGTATGGCGACTTTATGGTCGATGACACCTATGTATTTGAGGTGGGCGGAGCCTCCAAAACCAGCGAGCAGCTTCAGGGAGTCCCCCAGTCTTACCTGGCACTAGACATAGCCGGGGGGAGTAATCGGAGAATCCCCCTTTGGTTATTTGGTATGTTGTATTAGGAGGATCCCCGCCTGCAAATAGGATGGCAGCACAAATTCGCATAGAGGAAAGGTCAATCTTGGGAGCTAAAAAATCTGTGAAAATCTGTGCGAATCCGTGGTGAAAAAAACCTACAGATTTAGCATAATCCGCACTACCCCCTAAAAATACAATACATGCTTAAAAACAGATTGTTTTTAAATTTTTTTACATTTTTTTAAAAAAATAGTCGCAAAGAATAGTTTGTTTTGCATCTTGTCTTCTGTAAAACAGTTAGTTAAATTAGACCTAAGAAATTATGGGGAGATTATTAAAAAATTCCAGAAAATTATTGGCTTCTCTTGGAGTGGTGGCTTTTTTGATGGTAGCCGGCTGGCAGTTTGGGCTCGGTGGTTCTAAGGCGGTGTTTTCGGAAACGGAGAAGGCCTTGGAAAATGCTGTTGCAGGGAGTTTAGTAGCCTATGGTTGTAAATACACCGGAAGTTTTGCAGATGAATGTAAATACGGGTCTTATCTGATTTACAAATGTACTGCGCAAACGATAATGTTGCCATCTACTTGTGAATTTTTGTCCTAGTGTACCTCGGTGAAGAGCAACTAATTCATCAAATGCTCTTTACCTCTTGGCTTTTCCTCTGAAATACCTAGAAAAATCCGGACTTTTATACTATCCAAAAAAATTAAATTTTAATAATCTATTCCTTTTGTAAAAATGAAAATTCTGTGTTTGAAAAGTGCGATACTATTTATTTTGATTGGATGCAGTGCTAAAGAGGACATGGAGATCATTATAAACAAGAATTTTCATGAGATCGAATCCTTTCCTGAAAATAGTGAATTGAAGTTCACAAAACTAATTGATTATAATGTGGGAATGCCCTATAAATTATATGAAGTGGATTCAGGATTATATATTTTTGATATTGACGCAAGGGATGATAGGGTATTTCACTTCTATTCGTTTCCTTTAGATAGCTTTACAGCCAGTTACATTGGAAAGGGCAGTGGCCCTTATGAAACATTTTCTCCAAAATCGTCCGGAATTGTAGATAAGACCTTATGGGTCCAGGATTTTACCATGCATAAGGTAATAGAAAATGACTTGACAAATTTAGATGCAAAAGAATCGCAAAAAGAAACCAAACTGGTCGACTACTTTAATAGGATTGAAATATTTAATGAAAATGAAATTATCGCTAACGGATTATTGGGTTCCCATAGGAAATTCCAGAAATTGAACCGTCATACTGGCGAAATAGTAAGTGAGTTTGGGGATTTTGAAAGGGTCCCTGAGAGTTTTACGGATGAGGTAATGGATGATTTCTTTCAAGCTAATTTCGCTTTGAAGCCCGACGGCAGTCAATTAGTGTCAGTCTACAGGTGGAATGAGGCAATTGAAATTTTCGATTTGGAGGCTTCCGAAAGCCTGTTGATTCGTGGGCCGGGGAATATCAACAACGAATTCGCTTTGAAAAAAGATGAATTCGGGATGATGGTTTTCGAAAGGGGCGGAAATATTCAAAAATGCCATATTGATGTATTCGCAACAGATAGTTACATTTATACGCTTTTTTCGGGTAACCATGACAACGTTATGGATTCCCAATATTCTGACACATTTTATGTATACACATGGGATGGAAATCCAGTTACCACTATTAAAGTAGATAGAAAAATTCAAAGTTTCTCTGTTTCCCCCGATAATAGTAAGATCTATTCGTTCGACGTTAATACCGGCGAGATTATATATGCTGCTTTGGATTTACCAGAATAAGTTGATGCAAGGCTTGGTCAAAATAATTGGATTCCTCTTAATCGCTAAGATGCTTTTATTTTCCGCTTGCGATGTTGAAAAAACCTCTAAAAACGTTGCGGAAGATTGGGTTAACGATCATGAAATCATTAGGTTGCCGGAAATTTTGCACGAGTATTTGCCGGGCTCTGGAACATGTACTGTAAACTCCAGTGATCTGTTTTCTGAGAAAAGCCATTTTGTCTTGGTCCAAATGAGTGTCTCCTGTGTGACCTGTTTGGGAGAACTTGATTCCTGGCAAGAAAAAGCAGAACGGTTTCATTCTCAAAATGTTCCAGTGTATTTTATACTTCGTTCTAATGATGACTTTAATCTTTTTACATTTCTTTTTGGAGTTGAAAACAATCCTTTACCTACAGCCAGGTTTTTCTTTGATTTTCATAATGAAATGGAAGCTTTAAACCCGGCAATTGACTTTCAGGAACCTGTTAACCTATTATTTTTGGATCAAAGTGGTTTAATTCTTGCTCAGGGAGAATCGATTCTAAGCCCAAAATTTATCAATGAATATGATCCAAACCCATGGCTTGCCCATCTATTGTTAAAACGCTTTCAATTTGGAATGAATGCATTTTTCGGTAGGGAATTGAACTAACGAATGTTCTTTAAAGAAATTTCGGTGCTTATTTGCCAGCCTCTATCCGTTGAACAGTAAATACCCGGTATCCCTTCACTCGAATTGAAAACTCTACCGGCTGATCAAATGGAAACTCCCCCCGGATAAATTCCCGGTATTCCTGCCCGGACCGGAAATTAAACAAGGTCACGAAAAATTCCGCCTCCTCGATGCGGTCTACAAACACCAGCCTTTGGGCTTCTATTTTGGGAAAGTTCATCGTATTGATCTTTCCGATAAAATCCCGACTGTAGATGCGTAATTCCCGCTCCGGATAGTTTTCCAAAAGCCGCATCAGCCCCTGCCGGTAAGATACCCCGTAGTAATCCCGCTCAAAGTTGCGTTCCACATCGCCTGCCAAAGCGTTGAAGTAGACGCTCTGATGGGGATGGTAGCGGACCATTATGTAGAGGATATGTACCAGGTCTACTGCCAGGAGCAGGAGTAATCCGGCTAGCAGCAAACGGACGGAGCGCAACTGCTTTTTTTTCCGGTACCAAACCCAAAATAGATGCATCCCCCATACACCGGCGTAGACCAGAAAAGGGTACACAAAATACAGGTGCCTCCAGCCATTATAAAGCACAGAGCCCAAAACGATCACCGCCCCCAATGGGATCGCCAGTGCGCCCATTGCGACCAGGTCAATTCCCGCAGTCCGGTTTTTTAGCCATTGCCATTTCCCCTTCAGGTTCCGGTGTACCATCCCAATTATACCCAATGCCATCAACACCAAAAAGGAAAGAGGCGTGGTAACGGCTATCCATACTGGAATGTAATGCCAGGGCAGGTCAGTAGATCGCACCATCTCCCCCATATAGAGCATCTCCCCATACCAGCGGAAGCGTTTCATGCTATTGAAGGAGTGCAGAAAGCTTCCTACCGGATCCTCCCACAATACAGGCCATAGCAGGAATGTGAACAGCAGCAGAAAGATCAGGTAGCTTGCCGTGCGTTTTAGAAAAGCGAACAGGTATTCTTTTTCATCCCTACGGACCAATACCTGCAAGCTCAGGTAGCCCAGGCTAATCAGGGGCCATACTACGCCTACTACCCGGCTGCCGATGGCCAGCGCGCAGGCCAGTCCGTGGAGCACAGGACCGTACCGGTCCCGCCGGTCTGCAAAGCGGATATGCGTGTAAAAGGCAAACACAAACCAGCAGAGCAGGGGGATGTCCTTGGGATTGTACATGCTGTCCCCGAAAATGCGGGGGCTGAGTATAAGCATCAAAACCCCCGCCATTGCAAGGGCGACGGATCCAAACCTGCGGTACAGGATCCGGTAAAAAACCATACAGGCTGCCCAGAACAACACAAACACCATCAGGTGGCGGAGCCGGAATACGTCCCGGCTATTGTCTATACCCAGGGCAAGTTCCAGACCATAAGCCAGTGTCTGAAATAGCATCCCGTAATCCCGGTGGTCATACGTAGGCAGGTGCGCTCCGGTCTGTTTGGGCACATCCGGAAACAAGCCTGAGAGGTCCCTGATGTATTCAAATGCCACCATGCCATGCTTGCGCTGTATGGGTTCGTCCATGCTGATGCCGTAGTCGGCAATCAGCCAGCTGCCCAGCAGCAGATAAGCAATAAAAACCAACCTCAGCCAATCATTCATCGGCAATTACGGGAGAAGGTCCGCTCTCCGGCAGAGGCAGCAGTGAGAGTGCCAGGCCGGCCAGGGAAGAAACTGCCAGGGTGCTGAAAAACAAAAAGGTAAAGGCAATGGCAAGCCGCTCCTCTATGAGCAGGTACTGATAGCCATAAAGGAAAACGAGTTCCCTGGCACCCACACCACCCAGGGTAAAAGGCAGTACGGCTACCACTGAGGATACCATAAACAAAATCAGGTAGTCCAGATACCCTCCCTCAACACCAATCGCCGCCAGAATAAAGAAAGCACATAGCAACTGACCCAACTGCACCCAAAAGGAAAGGTGAAGCGTAGGCAATATCACGGTAAACAGCTCCGGAAAAAACCGGCGGTTGACAATCCAGAACAGGGGCAGGATGAAAAACAGGCCGGAGAGGCTGAGCGGTCCGATATAGGGCATTTCAAGCAGTCGGCTGCTGAACAAAACCAGACCAAAGGTAAGCAGTACCAATAAGGCCAGGCCGCTGAGCCTGTCCATCAAAGTGGCCATCAGGAGTTTTTTAGTGCCTCCCAGGCCCTGTTGACGTAGCAGGTAAACTTTGTAAGCGTCTCCACCCACACTACCGGGCAGAAAGAGGTTGTAAAACATCCCTATGTAATAGAGCAGCAGGTTGTATTTTTTGGAAATCTTCACGCCAATGGCCGAGTAGTAATGGTTTAACCGAAAGGCGGACAAAACTTTGGAAAGATTAAAGGCCAGAAAAGCCAGAAGCAGATAAAACGGATCGGCCGAAAAAATGGCATCAAAAATCGCATCCGGATCTACGATACGGAAAACAAAAAAAAGTGCCGTGGCCGAAAGAACAAATTTCAGCAGCCACTTGGCAATATCCTTCTTTTTGAGTTTATTCATGCACTAACTAAACAATAAATATGATAAAATCCAATAGCCTGGCTGTATTAGTTGTTTGTTTTCTGATCCTATGTTGCACAGGCTGTGGGGATAGCCGCCTGTCCTATGCCCATTTTACCGGCGGATTTTCCGAATTGACCCCTCTGGAGAGCCGGCATATCGTTTTACTTTATACCAAAGGAGATTATGGTAAGGATACGTTGGCCTCGATGTTAGAGACCTATGACAGGGCCTTTGCACTGGCGGCTGCGCACATGGGCAGGGAACCGGCACCCGCTGCCTTTACTACAGAGAAATTGCCGCTGGCCATAGTTCCACTGACCTGTGGCCCGGGCTGTGGCAGGATCGGTCAGAAAGGCATGGAGATCACCGAAGAAAAATTTGAGGGGATTTACAGGGAGTTTGTAAGCAGCGGCCGGCATGACCACCTTTTTTTCTACGAACTGGGGAGGAATTTTTGGTTTTTTGATTCACCATCCGAAAATCCGGGTCTGTCGGATATTCGTACGGGCTTTGCCGTATTTTTCAGGGACCTGCTGCTTCGTGAGCTGGAGATAGAGACCGCACCGATAAATGGGAATCCTTACGCAGCCTATATGCGCAAGAAACACGAAAAATGGCAAGCTTTCCGGGCCGGGGCTGTTAAGCAGGATTGGGAGCAAATGCAAGAGGCTGTGCAGCGGCATTTTCCGCATGGACCACTTTTCTGGTCTTCGCTATGGGAGGAGGCCTTTCTCAGGAGGGAAGATCTGATACAGGAAACCCTACAGGAAGGAAATCCCCATCCTATGAGGGATGAGGCATCCTGGTGGCGGTTTCTAAATCGCGGGTACGAAGCGGACGAGTAACTGTCCTTAAGAAAAAAGATGCACCACAGATTACGCAGATTAACACAGATAAAAAAGACATAAAAATGGGTCAATCCTGACACCTAAAAAATCTGTGAAAATCTGTGAAAATCTGTGCGAATCTGTGGTGAAAAAAACCTACAGATTTAGCATAATCCGCACTACCCCCTAAAAATACAATACATGCTTAAAAAAAGATTGGTTTTTATTTTTTTTATATTTTTTTAAAAAAATAGTTGCAACGAATAGTTTTTTTTTGCATCTTGTCTTCTGTAAAACAGTTAGTTAAATTAAACCTAAAAAATTATGGAAAGATTATTTAAAAATTCCAGAAAATTAATGGCATCACTGGGAGCGGTGGCTTTTGTGATGGTAGCCGGCTGACAGTTTGGTTTCGGTAGTTCGCAGGCGGTGTTTTCGGAGACGGAAGTGGCATTGGAAAATGCCAAGGAAGGAAGCTGGAGCGGATCTGAAACGAGTTGCGTGGACATCCCAGACTCGTCATTCGGCGGCCTTGGATATGCCAGGATATGTGTCAAGCAGGGTGAGACTTACTGCGAATGGGATTTTTACAATAAATTTGGTCCCTCTGGAACTGGGACCTGTTATTTTTAGTAGAAAAGCGTTTTATTAACTTCAATCTAGTGAATTCAAAATCAAAAAACGTATAATGTTTTTTGATTTTGAATTTTTATAATAAAATTTTCATGGAAAAGAATACTGCAATAACTTTAATCCTGTTAGGAATTTTTTCTTTGTTTTATGGGTGCCATGTTAAGGAAGATACACACGAGTTGGTCAATTTCGACATTTCAGTTAACATGAAAGGAGAACCAGTAGAGGAAATTCCCATATATGCTTCTGGAAATGTTTATTTGATGGTTATGGATACTTTTTTAATAATACTAACGCATGAAGAAAAGTTTTTTAAGGTCTATAGTACGCAATCTTACCAATTACTAGGCGAATTTGGTGATCGGGGGGATGGGCCTTCTGAATTTAATCTACCCTACTTATCCAAAGAGATTTGGTGTTCCGGAGGCCCCCCTCGTCTGAATCAGGTTTATGATATGCGGCTAAATAGGCATTACTCCGTACCTCTAATGCAAGCTTTAATTGAAGGTGATTATGAAGGAAAACCAGTACGTGAAACTAACAGTCAAATTCTCAATTTTTATTTTAAAACCGAAAATTACTTATTGTGCACCACTCAAAATCAAAAAGGACGTTTTCTACATCATAACTATAAAACCGGTAAGAGCAAGGTAATTCCGTACATCCCTAAAACAGAATTTTCAATAGAAGACGAAGATGATTTGTACTGGGTTTACAGGTCTGCTGTTATGGTAAATAAACAGGAAGGTTTAGTCGCTGCGGCACCTTTACTTTTGGGACAGATTGATTTTTTCGACATGGAGGGTAATTACCTCAGAACCACTCAATTTGAGAAACCTGACCAGCTAAAAGAAAATTTGGATAGGATGAAAGTTGAACCAAATTTATTTGAACCAAAAGTTTATATATCGGATATAGATGCGAGCGAAAGGTTAATATATGGACTTTCAATGAACAATTTAGGCAAACACATTGGAGACTCCCAGTTGCAATCTCCCCATAAAATACTGGTTTTCGACTGGGAGGGAAACCCTGTAAAGGAATATGTACTTGGAGATGGCCGTTATGTATTTTCGATTGCCGTAGATGAAAAAAATAAGCGTATTTATGCTTATTGTCCAAATGAGAACGAAAATAATCTGGTTATGTATTCATTTCCTTAACTATCAAAGATTAAATTTTAGATGTCATGCCAGAACTGTAAGAAGAAAGCCTCTTCCGATAATTTATCTACTATCTGACAACAGCCTCATCCTATGGAACAGTAACCCAAAAACAAAATACCGGGAAGAAGTTGAGTAAGTACGTAATGTAAACATTAAGAACTGATAAATAGCCATTTAAAATGGCTAAACGTATACCTTTACAGAAATGATTTTTTAACCCGTCTGTCCATGGGACCCGGCATTACAAATGCCTCGCTGGCGTAAATAAAAGGATAAAAGGGATGTAGATGCAATCTACACCCAGCTCGAGAGCTAAGAAACACCTAAAAAATCCGTGAAAATCTGTGCGCATCCGTGGTTAAAAAAAAGATGCACCACAGATTACGCCGATTCGCACAGATGATTAAAAGAAAAAATGGGTCAATCCTGTCACCTGAAAAATCGGTGAAAATCAGCGTAAACCTGCGGTAAACCCGTAGAAAGGCCTAGACCTAATTAAAATCTGCAAAATCTATAAAAACGCCGGGGATTTACTATTTTTGCACCCAGTATGAACATGCAAAAAATAAGAAATTTCTGTATCATTGCCCATATCGACCATGGCAAAAGTACCCTTGCCGACAGGCTCCTGCAATTCACCAATACGGTAACGGAGCGGGAGATGCAAGACCAGCTGCTGGACAGTATGGACCTGGAACGGGAGCGGGGCATTACCATCAAGTCCCATGCCATCCAGATGAAATATCCCTATCAGGGAGAGGAATATACCCTGAACCTGATTGATACCCCAGGACACGTGGATTTCTCCTACGAGGTATCCCGCTCCATTGCCGCTTGCGAGGGGGCATTGCTGATCGTCGATGCCTCGCAGGGCATTGAAGCCCAGACCATTTCCAACCTCTACCTGGCTATCGGCCACGACCTGGAGATCATCCCCGTGCTCAATAAAATCGACCTGCCCGGTGCGGAACCGGAGGTGGTGGCCGATGAAGTGATGGAACTCATCGGCTGCAAGCGGGAAGACATCATCCTGGCCTCAGGCAAGGAAGGGATCGGTATCGAAGCTATCCTGAATGCCGTGGTAGAAAAAATACCGGCGCCAACCGGAGACGAAGAAGGCCCGCTGCAGGCGATGATTTTCGATTCGGTGTACAACCCGTTTCGCGGTGTGGAGGTACTTTTTCGTATTTTTAACGGCACCATCAACAAGGGCGACCGGATCAAATTCGTCAACACCGGCAAAGAATACGAAGCAGATGAAATTGGCATTCTGGGCATCCAGCAAAAACCACAGCCACAGCTAAAGGCAGGTAATGTGGGCTACCTGGTATCGGGCATCAAAGTAGCGAAAGAGGTCAAGGTAGGGGATACCATTACCCACGTGAAGCGGCCCTGCAGTACCACCGTACAGGGTTTCGAAAACGTGAAGCCCATGGTCTTTGCCGGGATTTATCCGGTAGACACCACCGACTTTGAAGAGCTGCGGGCCTCCATGGAGAAACTGCAGCTAAACGACGCCTCGCTGGTCTGGGAGCCGGAAACGTCGGCAGCCCTGGGGTTTGGCTTCCGGTGCGGCTTTCTGGGAATGCTGCACATGGAAATCATCCAGGAGCGCCTGGAGCGTGAATTTGACATGACGGTCATCACCACGGTGCCTTCGGTGCAGTTCCGGGCCCTGATGAACAATAACGAATACCGTACGGTGAATGCCCCCTCCGATATGCCCGAGCCCAATTTGTTCAAGCACATCGAGGAACCGTATGTAAAGGTAGCCATCATTACCGCTGCCGATTACGTAGGGCCGGTCATACAGCTATGCATGGACAAGCGCGGGCAGATCAAAAACCAGGTTTACCTGACTTCCGACCGGGTAGAGTTGTCCTTTGATATGCCCCTGGTGGAAATTGTCTTCGATTTTTTTGACAAACTGAAAACCATTTCCAGGGGCTATGCTTCTCTTGACTACGAACTGATCGGCTTTCGGCAGTCGCACATGGTCCGCCTGGATGTGATGCTGAACGGAGAGCCGGTCGATGCCCTGTCTGCCATTGTTCACCGGGACAAGGCCTACGAATGGGGGAAACGGCTTTGCGAAAAGTTGAAAGAGTTGGTGCCGCGGCAGATGTTTGAAATCGCCATTCAGGCAGCTATTGGTAGCAAGGTGATTGCCCGGGAAACGGTAAAGGCGCTGCGGAAAAATGTATTGGCCAAGTGTTACGGAGGCGATATATCGCGAAAACGAAAATTGTTGGAAAAGCAGAAAAAAGGGAAGAAGCGGATGCGGCAGGTTGGCAATGTGGAAGTGCCACAGGAAGCCTTTATGGCGGTACTCAAACTGGATTAGATCGAAGATCGGCTTCGGGTTGCCGGGGGATAAAGGCAAATCTTGTGACGGTTGCCCGGCGAGAAGCGTTGAACTACCCGGAAGCGGTTGCACAAAATGAGCACAAATGGATAATAGAGAAGGATTTCTAAAAATCGACGGAAAAGCAGTTTCCGCCACAATAAAAGACGAACTATCCGTTGAGGTAGGGGAAATGAAAAAAAAGGGGATGCGGCCCCCGCACCTGGCCGCCATTTTGGTAGGCAATGATGGGGCCAGTCAGACCTACGTGGGAGCGAAGGTAAAGGCCTGCGAGCAGGTGGGTTTTGAATCGACCTTGGTGCGCATGGAGGAAAGCGTATCGGAAGAAGCGCTGCTGGCAGCGGTAGAAAAGATCAACCAAGATCCGGATATCGATGGACTCATCGTGCAGTTGCCCTTGCCAAAGCACATTTCCGTTGAAAAGGTGACGGCCAAAATCCGTCCGGAAAAAGACGTAGACGGCTTCACTCCAGCCAATGTGGGCAGAATGACCCTGGGCTGGCCGGCGTATATTTCGGCCACTCCCAATGGGATCGTGGAGCTGATCAAGCGGTACGAGATCGAAACCTCCGGCAAGCATTGCGTGGTGATCGGTAGAAGTCATATTGTCGGCTCTCCCATGAGCATACTGATGGGCAGGAATGGCTATCCGGGCAATTGTACCGTTACCCTGACGCACAGCCGGACCCAAAACCTACGCGCGATCGCGCAGTCGGCAGACATTTTGATCGTAGCCATCGGAAAAGCGGGTTTTGTGACCGGGGACATGGTAAAGGAAGGTGCTGTGGTAATCGATGTAGGGATTCACCGGATTCCGGATGCCTCCAGAAAGAGCGGGTTTCGTTTGGTAGGGGACGTGAATTTCGAAGAGGTGGCGCCCAAGGCCTCCGCCATCACGCCAGTTCCTGGTGGGGTGGGCCCCATGACCATTGCTTCCTTGTTGTCCAATACCCTCCTTGCCGCGCAGGGCAAGGTGTACGGGTAACGGGGATTTTCTCTTTTGTTCAATCAGCGGTTCAATTACCCGCTTAATCAAAAATTATGAACGTAGAAGCAGCTAGTAGGGTCCGGGAAGGACAGGCATTGCCATTGATGGAGGCCTTTTATACCATACAGGGAGAGGGGACCTATTCCGGTCAGCCGGCGTATTTTATACGGCTCGGCGGTTGTGACGTGGGCTGTGTATGGTGCGACGTGAAGGATTCCTGGGAAGCCGGAAAATGGCCCCTGGTGGAAATCGATCAAATCGTCGCGCAGGCCGATGCCCATCCGGCGAGGTTGGCGGTGATTACCGGGGGAGAACCATTGATGTACGACCTGGGCCCCCTGACACGGGGTTTGAAGGAAAAAGGCTTTACCATTAACCTCGAAACTTCGGGAGCCCATTCGCATTCCGGTGAGCTCGACTGGATTTGCCTTTCCCCTAAGAAATTTAAAGGTCCGGTTCCCGAAATCTACGCCATCGCAAACGAACTGAAAGTGATTGTCTACCACAAGAGCGATTTTGAATTTGCACGAAGCGAGGCCCGAAAGGTGAACCCTTCGTGTAGATTGCTGCTACAGCCGGAGTGGTCGAAAGCCGGACAACTGATGCCCCGGATCGTGGATTTTGTTAAAGAAAATCCCCGCTGGCACATTTCCCTTCAAACCCATAAATACATGGAAATTCCTTAGATTTGATGATGCGCCAGGTCCTGCTTGTTTTCCTGCTTACTTTTGTCGCCTGCCTGCAGGTTCAGGGGCAGGCCTATTCCATCATTGACAAACGGGCCATCGGGTATTACGAAGAGGGGGAATCTTTTCTGAGCAGAAAGCAATTTGGCGAGGCCGCGGATAAATTCCGGGATGCGTACCAGCGAAGTAAGGATTTTTACGAGGCCTACATCCGGCACGCCCAGACCCTGTTGACTACCGGCAGGTCGGAGGAGGCGCTGGAAGTGGTGCGTCTGGCCGAAAACCGACTGGCGATCAAGGATAGCGACCTTTTCCGAGGGAGACTGGCCTGGCTGAAGGGCCAGGTATTGGTGGAAATGGGGCATTTTGAAGAAGCCCTGGAAGCGGTGGAGCAGAGCACGCCGTATCTTACCGAAGAATTTACTGCTTCGGATTCCTACCGGGAAAACATGCAACAGTTTCGCATGATTGAGGAAGGAATCCGGAATCCGTTGTCCCTGAACAAGGAAAAATTACCCGCCCCGCTTAATCGGTTTCAATTGCAGTATTTTCCGGTTTTGACGGCGGATGGTAAACGGATTTTCTTCACCAAGCGGGATGGGATGTCTGCCCGGGACCACGAGGATATTTTTTTCTCCAACCGGGATGAGGGGGATTGGACGGTGCCGGAACCCATATCTCTGTCCATCAATACCCGGTACAACGAGGGCACCTGTACCATTTCTGCCGATGGCCGGTTGCTGATTTTCACTTCTTGTGACACACCGGATTCGTTTGGAAGTTGCGACCTGTACCTCACCGAGCGGGTCAATGGCTCCTGGCAAAAACCGCGAAATATGGGGAGGAATGTCAATTCGCGCTTTTGGGACTCTCAGCCCTCCCTGTCGGCCGATGGCCGTATGCTGTTTTTTTCTTCCAATAGACCCGAGGGCAAGGGAGGCAACGACATTTGGTTTTCGAAAAGGGACGAAACGGGGCAATGGTCCCCTGCGGAAAACCTCGGGCAGCCCGTCAATACGTCGGGAGACGAAGTGTCACCCTTTGTATTTTTTAACAACACCGTACTTTTTTTTGCCTCGGACGGGCACAGCGGTTTTGGAAAGAAGGACTTGTTTATCAGCCGCTACACCAGCAGGGGCTTTGGTGCGCCGGAAAATCTGGGTTATCCCATCAACGACCAAAAGGATCAGTTGGCGCTGTTCATCACCGCGCAGAAGGATTATGCCTACTATACCGAAAACAGCTACCATCAGGGCAAGGCGGACAGTTCGTTTTTGTACCGGTTTGACTTCCCTGAAGAAATCGATCTGGGGGAAAACCTGGTCGTGACCGAAGGAAGGGTGCTCAACGAGCAAACCGGAGAACCGGTAGAAGCCGTGCTCTCCCTGGTCAATTTGGAAAACGACAGCACACTGTACACGTTTCGCTCCGAAGGCGAAGCCGGGACCTTTACGATGATTTATCCCGATAAGTCTTTCTCCGGTCTGTACGTAGAAAAGCAAGGATACATGCCCCGCATTTTCAATGCGGATCGGGACAACCTGAAAAACCAAAAGAACCTGGAAATATATCTGGAACCCATTTCTTCCGGAAATCGATTTGTTTTTGAAAACGTATTTTTTGATTTTGACGATACCCGGCTGAAATCGGCGTCGATCAGTTCTCTAAAGCGTCTCGTTGCTTTCTTGGAAACGCACCCTGCGATCTCCATCACCATTGCGGGTCATACCGACAACGTGGGCAGCGATGCATACAATCTCACCTTGAGTACCCAACGTGCACTGGAGGTGAAGGAGTTTCTCGTGGAATCCGGTGTTGCCGAATCCCGCATTGACACCCGTGGGATGGGTGCTTCGGACCCTCTTGTGTCCAATGAGACCGAAGAAAACAGGGCATTTAACCGGAGGATTGAGGTGATCATTCGGTAAGGGAGCCCAGAAATAACGGGTTTTCACAAACCGATTGCCTTTTTACGCGTTTATAAGTCAGTAATTCCGCCCGATCGGTAGCTTATCTTTACTGCTTGCTTTGGAATATCCATGGAATTTGTAGTAAATTGGTTGACTGTTCACCTCAATATGTATGATGAAGAAAGCGTTACCACTTGTACTAATCCTCCTTTCTCTAGTTTTCCGGGTTCAGGCACAGAGCAGCCGAACAGTGACCGGCACCGTGACGGACGCAGAAGCGGGTTTGCCGATTCCCGGGGTCACCGTAATGGTGCGGGGTACCGACACGGGCACGGTCACCGATATCGATGGAAAGTATCAAATTGACGTGTTCGAAGGAGATAATGCCCTGGTTTTCCGCTTTATCGGGCTGCAAGCCCAGACGGTGACGATCGGGAACCGCAGTACGGTCGATGTGGTGTTAAGCCCCGATGTGACCTCCCTGGATGAAGTAGTGGTGACCGCCTATGGAGACCAGACACGCCGGGAAGTGACCGGGGCCATTGCTTCGGTCAAGGGAGAGATTTTTCAGGATCTTCCCATGCAGTCCTTTGACCGGGCCATGCAGGGAAGGGTAGCCGGAGTACAGGTTACGGCAGGTTCCGGACAGCCGGGTGGTACATTGAACGTGCAGATCCGCGGGGTGGGCTCGATCAATGCCGGCACACAACCGCTTTATATTGTGGATGGGGTACAAGTAGCTTCCGGAGGTCTTTCCGGTCAGGGTCCACAAAATGCCCTGGCCTCCATCAACCCCAACGATATTGAATCCATAGAAGTGTTCAAAGATGCGGCGGCCGCTTCCATTTATGGGGCACAGGCTGCAAATGGCGTGGTACTGATCACTACCAAACGCGGAAAACAGGGAAAAACAAAAGTGCGGGTCTCCGCACAGGAGGGCCTGGTGCAGCCGCTTGGTTTCTACGATGTAATGAATGCCAACCAACTGGCCTCTATCAAGCGGCAGGCTTACATCAATGCCGGTCTCAATCCCCGGGACGCCGAATCGATTTTCGGAAGTCCCAGTGACACCGATATTCAGAACACCGATTGGGTGAACGCACTTTTCCGGGAGGGCCGGCTGCGGGTGTACGATCTGTCCCTGTCAGGTGGAGACGACCGCACGCAATTTTTTATTTCCGGATCCCATACCTACCACGAGGGGCAAATCATCATGTCCGATTATTCCCGAACCACCGGGCGGATGAACCTGTCCCATAATGTAAACGAAAAATTCAACATCAATGTCAATCTTTCCCTTTCCAGGCAAATTACCAATGGAACCATTGATCGGGGGAACTTTGTGAACAGTCCCTTTGTGGCGGGCTACGTTTCCCGCCCCAATGTGCCGATTTTCAACGAAGATGGCACCTTTGCAGAATACCCTTCCGAACACCTTTTTGGGTACAACATCGTGCAGGGTGTCCGTCAGGAGCTTCGGACGGGAACCAGCTACCAGTCGGTATCCAACCTGCAGATGACGTACAAGATTCTTCCCTGGCTGGGCTTTACTGCTTTCGGAGGCCTTGATTTTTCCGATAACCGGGACGAGAATAACCGTCCGTCGACCATTCCGGCTTTTGCCAGTTACGGTGGATCTTCTACCTTCGTGGACCGGCGGATCGTCAATTCCAATGCCAATGCCAATTTCAACGTAAACAAAACCTTTTCCGATCTGCATACCGTTTCAGGCATACTGGGCTACGAATACAAGATGGAAACCCAGGAAAATACCTCCGCAACGGGTCGGGGCTTTCCCAATCCCGTGTTGCGGTACCTGCAGAATGCGGCACAGCCGTTTCAGGTGGGAGGTTTTTACACTGAGTACGCACGGTCCGGATTCTTCGGACAGGCCAAATACGACTACGACGACCGATACACCTTTGACCTGACGGTCCGCCGCGATGGATCTTCCCGCTTTGGAACCAATACCCGTTGGGGTAATTTTGGTGCCGTGTCGGCCGGATGGCGCCTGTCTTCAGAGCGGTTTATGGAAAATGCCCGCTGGGTGGATAACCTTCGGCTCCGGGCCTCCTACGGGATCACAGGAAATTCCAACATCGGCAATTTTGAATCCCGCACGTTGGTGGGTTCGGCCGGGCAGTACCTGGGGGGAGGAGCCTTGCGCTTTGTGCAGTTAGGAAACGATCGTCTGACCTGGGAGGAATCGGTGTCTACCAATATTGGGGTAGACGCCACCTTGTTTAACGGACGCATCATCGCAACGGTGGACGTGTGGCGGAAAGATTCGCAAAGTTTGTTGTTTGAGACCCAGCTTCCCATCGATTCCGGCTTTGGCTCCATCACGCGGAATACAGGAAAAGTACGCAATCAGGGGATCGACTTTGATTTGCAAACGACCAACGTGGTCTGGGGGAAGTTCCGCTGGAGCACGGCTTTCAATACCTCGATTTTTTCCAACGAACTACTGGAATTATACGAGGGGCTAGACCGATTGGGGAATGACTTGATCGTCGGAAAGCCCATCAGTTTTTACTATGCTTACGAGTATGCGGGGGTGAATCCCGCCAATGGAGCACCCATGTATTTTGATGAGAACGGGGAATACACCTATTTGGTCACCGACGACGACCTGAAATACATTGGCAGTGCCTTGCCCTGGAATTTCGGTGGGTTATCCAATACCTTCGCCTATGGTCCACTAAGCCTGGAAGTGTTTTTTCAGTACCAATACGGAAACCTGGCATTCAACCAGGATTTGTATAACCTGGCGCAGGCCGGATCCATCGGGCAGGACAATCAAACGGTGGACCAGTCGTTTTTCTGGCGCGTGCCCGGGCAAATCACCAACGTGCCGAAGCCCTACGAAGGGGGGCGGGTTCCAGGCCATTCGGGCTACCAGCAGTTTTCTACCAAACAGATTTCTGACGGTAGTTACATACGGCTAAAGCAGGTCACCCTGAATTACAACCTCCCAAAAAACCTGCTTTCGAAGGCCCGGATAGACGAAATGAACGTATTTGTCCAGGGGCTTAATCTTTGGACCCTGACCAAATACAACGGCCTGGACCCGGAGGTGAATTCCATCGGAGATACCTACGGAACCTACCCCACAGCCCGGCAAATTACCGCAGGAATCAACCTTACCTTTTGACAGGAATGATAAAGAAGATGATAAAAACATGTGTTTCGATGGGGTTGGTAGCACTTCCCCTGATGGCGTGCACCGATTTGAATACCACCCCCAGGCAAAGCCTGACGCCGGAGGTCGCTTTCAACGACGTGTCCGGCTACCAATCGGTCGCCAACTCCATGTATAACCGGGCTACGAGCTTCAGTTACTACGGCCAAACCATGATGATCGCCCCGGAGATTTTAGCAGATAACTTGCGACTGGTGGCCAATACCGGCCGGTACCAGGGTGAAGAAGCAAACGGGGATCGGGACCACATTGCCATTTGGAACGGGGTGGTGTACGGCGGTATCAACGACGCCAACCTAATCATCGAAACCATCGACGACGAGACGGTGTCCGGAGAAGAACAAGAAAAATCTTTTATCAAGGGTGACGCCCATTTTATGCGGGCCTTGTTCTATTTCGATTTGTGCCGGGTCTATGGTTACGAGCCGGGAAGGGAAGTAAATGGCTTCAATCTGGGACCGATCCTCAGACTCCAACCCACCCTGGTAGCTTCCGATGCCGATTTCCGGACCCGGTCCACGGTAGAAGAAGTATACGAGCAGATCGAGCGGGATCTGCTGGCTGCCATTCCTCTGGTGGGAGCCGTTCCGATTGGTTCAGAGGGGGTTTACTACGCCAATACCGGCGCAGCCCTCACCCTGCTCGCCCGTCTCTACCTATATTGGGGGCGCATGGAGGATGCGGAGGCAGCGGCAACCTCGGCCATGAATCTCCTTGGACTGCGCACCAACGGGGATGGACTGCTGGAAGCGGGACAGTACGTGCAGGGTTTTTCCCGGGCCCCCCATCCGGAATCCCTGTTTGAACTAGAGCTTCGTCAGGTGGATTGGAGCAGCGTGGATGGGGTAAACAATAGCCTGAATTCCCTGGTCTCCGACAACGAACCAGCCGCACAGTTTATCATCGGTGCGTCGAATGAATTGATGGCCGCTTATGAAACCGGAGACGTCCGCCGTGAATGCTGGAGGGAAACCACCCGGGAAGGAATAGAGGGGCCGGTATACGCCAGTAGAAAATGGACCGGCTACAAGGGAGATTTTTTAGAGAACCTTCCGATCATTCGTGCGCCTGAGTTGTACCTAATTCGGGCAGAAGCCCGGTACCAAAACAACCCGCAGGGAGCCAGGGAAGATATCAATGCGCTCCGATCCAAGCGCGGACTGGGCGCGATCGACAACCTGCTTTCGGGAGAAGCCCTGCTCAACCGCATCCTCTTGGAGCGAAGGCTGGAATTTGCCCTGGAGGGGCATCGTTTTTTCGACTTGAAAAGAAACGGCCGAGACATTAGCAAACATGCGGATTTTCTGGAAGTCCCCTACACCGATTACCGGATTCTGGCAAACCTGCCTTTGTCCCAGATTCAATTGAATGAAAACCTTGAGCAAAACCCGGGATATTAAGTTATGGATACCTTACAACGAATCGTCGGATGTGTCTTACTGGTAGGAATGGTGTTCTGGGTTTCTTCCTGCATGGAAGAATCCGGGTTTACGATTGTCTGGGAGGGCATGGAAGTGGAGTTTGAAGATGCCTCCCGCCCCAACAATACCATCCGGAAAATCATGACCAAACGAAACGACACCCAAGTGGATCAGGAGGTCGTACGGGTGAATTTGGTCGGTGCACAGGTCGATCAACCGGTAAATCTTTTGTTGGGCGTTGACCCCACATCCACGGCGGTGGAGGGCGTGCATTACCGTCTGAGCAACCCGGAAGTGACCATACCTGCGAATAGCAGCTTTGTGGATGTGCCGCTTGAGATATTGACGGGAAATCTGGCGAATGAAGAAACGCCCAATTTGGTCCTGCGCATTTTGGATGCCGGGCCGACGAAAATCAGCACCAATTACAACCAATTGACCATTGAGATCCGACTTTCCTGCCCATCGGATTTGGCAGGGGTGTACAGCACCGTTACCGTAGGGACGGGAGGAACGGTCAACTACGAGGTGACCATTACCGAGTTGGAGCCATTTACCTATCGGATTTCCGATATCACCGGTGGGGTGTATTCCCAAACCTTCGGGGCGGAAGACAATCCGGCCGTCTTTACCGAGCTATGTGGAGAGATTACCATCACCGATCAGCCCGATTTGGTTTTCGGAGGAGACACCTTCAACGGGACCGGTAGGGTAAACGACGACGGTACCATTCGCATAAGTTGGAGAACGGAGGAAACCGAGGAAAGCGGTGTCACGACCCTGACCCGGGTGGTGGAATAGCCGGTCACTGGTAATGAAGAAGAGAACAGTAGCCTGATGAAATCATCAGAAACGTTTGTAAAAAATCAGATGAAAAAAACGCTCATTTTGATCGCTTTCCTGTTTGCGGGAGGGTTGGTTGTCGCCCAGAATACGGGGGATACCCGAGGAGGATTGCAGAAAGTCCGGACCGAAGTTTTTCAAAAGTTGCAGCAAAACGTAAAGCAGTACAGTTTGGGCCCTGCAGAAAAAATAGCCCTTGCCGAAGAGTTGGGTATTCCGGTACGCATACAGCTTTCGGACCGGCGGCTGGCGGTTTTTCAATACCTTGACGAAAGCAATCATCCGGTCTATTATACCACGCACAATCTGGCGGCTGCTGAGGCGACAGGTACCAATGCCTTGCAGGAGGGCGGAAGTCTTGGTCTAAGCCTTGCAGGAGCGGACATGGTGATTGGCATTTACGATCAGACCCGTCCGAAGGCCTCCCATAATGAGTTTGGCAATCGGGTCACCCAAATCGACGGGTCTACCGAGGAGATCAGTAACCATGCCACGCACGTTACCGGTACCATCCTCGCTGCAGGCAATAACCGAAATGCCCGAGGCATGGCCAATCAAGCCACGGGATGGGCCTTTAACTGGGATGCAGATATTTCTAAAATGACCCAAAATAGCTACGACCCGCAACTCAATCCGCAAGGGCACCTGGTGTCCAACCATTCCTATGGATTTCTGACGGGCTGGTTTCGGGATAGTAATAGCAATTGGGCCTGGTCAGGTAACGAGGGCGTCAGTCCAAACGAGGACTATCGCTTTGGTTTTTATTCCAACAAATCCAGACAAATCGATGAGCTATCCTTTGCAAAGCCCTATTACACCATTGTTTGGGCGGCAGGAAACGACCGATCGGATGTAGGGGACGGGTCCAGGGATTCAGACGGTCCCGACGATTCCATTGGTCCCGAGGGAGTCGCGAAAAACAGCCTTACTGTCGGTGCCGTTAATTTACTGGGCGAATACACCAATCCCAGAGATGTAATCATGAGTTCGTTTTCGAGTTGGGGTCCCGTGGACGACGGCCGAATCAAACCGGATCTGGTGGGTAAGGGGGTAAATGTGTTTAGTTCGGCCATATTGGAATCCACTAATGCGGACAGTTATGCCAGTCTGAGTGGCACCTCCATGGCAACGCCGAATGTCTCGGGTTCCTTGCTTTTGTTGCAAGAGCTTTACGGAGACCGAAATGCGGGGAGGTACATGCTTTCTTCCACGGTGAAGGCGCTGGCGATACAAACCACAAAAGAAGCCGGCATGAATCCCGGTCCGGATTATATGTTCGGCTGGGGACTGCTCGATGCTGCAGCCGCAGCCCGAATGATAATCGATGAAGACGGTAGTTCTACCATTATCCGCGAGCGGGACCTGCGGCAGGGCGAGGTATACGAATTTGAGTTTATTTCCAATGGAATAGAACCCATCAAAGCAACCATTGCCTGGACCGATCCTGCGGGGTCGCCCCCCTCACCCAGCCTAAACCCAGCTAATTTGATGTTGGTCAATGACCTGGATTTACGAATTATTGGCGAAGACGGGACTACCTATTTTCCCTGGACGCTCGATCCCCGGGATGGGTCCAGCGCCATCGCCTCCAATGATACCGATAACTTCCGAGACAATGTGGAGCAGATTGAGGTTACCAACCCTGCACCACAGCGCTACACCCTTCGGGTAAGTCATAAAGGAACCCTAACCAACGGAATACAGCCCTTCAGTTTGGTTTTCTCTGCCGGGGTTTCCGGAGGGCAGTCCAGTACCCTGTATTGGATAGGCAGCGATGGTGATTGGGATAATCCCCGGAATTGGTCCCTCAGTAGCGATGGAGTAGCTGCTAACCGGGTACCCGATGCCGGGACACGGGTGGTCATCGACCGCCCGATCGAAGGTGAACGAATTGCCCTGGGCCGCGAAACAGACGTTTTCAGCTTGAATATTTTTGGAGATAACGGTTGGGTGCTTGACCTGGATCAAAATGAGCTACGTGTACGCAACGGATTCCGTTCGAGTAATAACCTGACTGAGTTGCAGAATGGGCAAATCCGGTTTGAAGGTGCGGACCAAAACGAGAATATCCTGGATTTTGGGCAGTTGACATTCACCGATATCGACTTGTTCTTCGAGCAAGGGCAGTGGCGCATTCTGTCCATGCCCCCTCCAACCCGTTTGGATATAGAAGCGGCAACCGTCGATTTTGCAATGGACAGCCTGTCGGTGCGTTCCTTTGCCCTGGGAGCCAATGCAGCGCTTCGGGGCAATCTGGAGACGTTAGCATTTGAGGTTGATTTCCGCAGTCTCCCGGGCGCCAGTATCGAAGCGGAGTTGAATTTGGTATTTACCGGAGAAAACGGCGTGTTTGAAGACCTCGCCGCCACCCGCTTGGCACGCCTGAAAAATAGCGGGGGAGTACTGGAGCTACAAGCCACCGGATTGATAGAAACCCTCGAATTGAACGGGGAGACCCGTGTATTACAGGACAACATCCAGGTAGAGGTGCTGGCATTGAATAGCGGTGCCCAGTTGGTTTTGTCCAGTGGGCAATCGTTGACGGTCGTGGAGACGATCAGTCACTCGGGCGGTCCAAATGCCCAATCCATGATTCGCTCCTCCGGCAAAGCGACTTTGATTCACAATCCCTACAGAAAATACTGCTTTGACGGGCTAAGTGTAGAAAACGTGGACCTGCAGGGCGAGGCTGTAATCAACCTGAATCCACAGTCCTCTGTTATCAATGCGGCCAACTGGAGCAATATTCGCTGCGAAAACGTGCTTTTTGCCAATTTTGACGTGGAGTTTAACTGTGCCGGAGGGGTGACCGAATTTATCAACCTCTCGGAAGGTAGTATCAACCGCTACCGCTGGAACTTTGCCGGATTTGGTACCTCCAGTGAGGCGCAGCCTACCTTTATTTTTTCAAACGCCAGAACCTATTTGGTGCGATTGGAAATTGCCGGTCCGGGTGGAGAGACCACCTTCGAACGAAGCATTACCATCAATCCCAATTCCCTGCGTAAACCGGAAATCGTTGCCAATGGGGCGCAGCTTACCTTACGGGTGCCTGCGGCTTCGTACCAATGGTACAACAATGGCGTCAAGATCCCAGGTGCTATCGAGCGGTCCCTACTGGTGGAGGATGGCGGGGCCTATCAGGTGACCGTGATAGACGATCAGTGCAACCGGATTTCGGATCTGGTGGTAGTTTCCAGTACGGGGGACGATACCTTTTCCGGAAGGGCCGGCTATGCATTGGGCCCCAATCCGGTAGGGGAGCGGTTGTCTCTGTTCATGCACAATGATTTTAGAGGAGAGGTGGCGGTGTCACTTTTTGATGCAACCGGCAGGGAGCGGTTTCGCGATTCCTTCGCCAAAACGGCCCATGGAATGGAGTACCTGATGGATTTTGCCTATCCGGCGGGTCTGTACCTGGTACAGGTCCGGGCGGGTAAGGAGGTGCATACCTTTAAAGTGTTGAAGGAGTAGGAGCAACTGGCAGCGGTATCCCAGGACTTACCTCAGCTGTAGCTGCCAGGTTTTGCCAGGATTATTGGAATGTTTTTGTGCCTTTTTTATGTACCTTTGTGGCCGGAATCGAATAAAACCAATGGTACACGTTTGTCGGAAGGAACATTTTAACGCAGCCCATAAATTATGGAATCCCAAATGGTCCGAAGAGAAAAATAAGGCTGTCTTCGGACCCTGCGCCAATGAAAACTGGCACGGGCATAATTTTGAACTGATTGTCACCATCAAGGGTAAGCCCGATATGGATACCGGCTTTGTGGTAGACTTGAAGCAGTTAAGCACCCTGATACGGCGGGAAGTAATCGACAAGGTCGACCATAAGAACCTGAACGTGGACGTACCGTTTATGGCAGGCAAGATGGCCAGCTGTGAAAACCTGGTCATGGAATTTTGGAAAATACTCCAGCCATTGGTGGATGAGCTGATAAAAGAAGGAGGCCTGTACAAGCTTACCCTGTATGAGACACCACGGAATTTTGTGGAATACTACGGGGAATAACCCCTATTGGAACCAACAAACCCCAGTCCGTTGAACTATTACATCATCGCCGGCGAACGTTCCGGAGACCTGCATGCGTCGAACTTGATTCAGGGATTGAAAAAAGTAGACGCGCATGCCCAATTCCGGGGCATGGGCGGGGATTATATGGAGGCAGCCGACTGTTTTTTGGTGGCTCATTACCGGGAAATGGCCTTGATGGGCTTTGTGGAAGTAGTGCTTCATTTTCGCCGGGTACTAACGTACCTGAATAAGATCAAAGCCGATTTGCTGGAGCACCGACCGGATGCCCTGGTATTGGTTGATTTTGGTGGGTTTAATATGAAGATGGCAGCGTTTGCCAGCAAGCAGGGAATACCTGTTCACTATTACATTGCTCCGAAAGTATGGGCCTGGAACCAAAACCGGGCCTATACCCTTAAAAAGTACGTCGATCAGCTGTATTGCATTTTGCCCTTTGAGCCCGAATTTTTCCAAAAATTCGATTGGCAGGTTGCCTATGTGGGAAATCCACTTTTGGATGAAACGAAGAAGTTCCGGCCGGATCCGGATTTTTTGGAAAGGAATCGAATCCGGGCGGATAGGTTGGTGGCCTTGCTTCCGGGAAGCAGGAAGCAGGAAATCAGCCAGATGCTGCGAACCATGATCGCGTTGAAATCCGAACTCAAAGAGGTGGATTGGGTAGTGGCAGGGGTTAGCAACCTTCCTGCTGAGGTGTACCAGGAAGCAATCGCCGCTGGAATAAAGGTGATTTTTGACCAGACCTACGATATCCTGTACCGGGCCCGGGCAGCGGTGGTGACCTCTGGGACCGCTACTTTGGAAACGGCTTTGTTTCAGGTCCCGCAAGTGGTGGTATATAAGACCAGCAGCATCTCCTACGCCATTGCCAAACGGTTGATCCGGGTGCCATTTATTTCCCTGGTGAATCTGATCGCAGGAACAGGGTTGGTCAAGGAGTTGATCCAATCGGATTACTCGGCCGCTTCGGTGAAAAAGGAATTACAGGCCTTGCTACCCGACGGTCCCAGGCGGCAGGCCCTATTGGAAGGGTATGGCGCCCTGATAGAAAAGATCGGTACCAAACAAGCATCGCTGGAAACGGCCGAATTGATTTTTGGCTCCCTGTCTGGGCGGGCGGTTGCAAGCAACCCCTAATGGTTGCCTCGGCTGCTTGTACTATCCAAAGACTTTCTGGTCGATTTATATTCCGACAAAAAAAAGCCCCCCGAGTGCTCGGGAGGCTTGATTAATGGATGAAACTTCAGTGTGTCAGGCAACCTGAAGCTTTTTGAATTTAGATTTTTCGAACTGGGAACTGGCATATTCAAGGTCGATCACCAGGGTTTGTTCGCCTTCTTCGGAAGGCAATTCGTACATGGCATCCGTAATGATCGCCTCGCAAATGGACCGAAGTCCCCGCGCACCTAAATTGAATTCCACAGCTTTTTCCACGATAAAATCGATTCCCGACTCCTCAAAGGTAAGGGTCACGTCCTCCATGGCAAGCAACTTGATGTATTGCTTCGTCAATGCATTTTTTGGCTCCGTTAAGATTCGCTTAAGTGTTGCTTTATCGAGTGGGTCCAGGTGCGTAATGACAGGAAGTCTGCCGATCAGTTCCGGTATGAGTCCGAAGGCTTTGAGGTCTTGCGCGGTCACGTACTGCAACAGGTTGTTTCGATCAATTGCCTCTGCACCCGATTTTTTATTAAAACCCAGTGGTTGGGTGTTTAGTCTGCCAGCAATATGTCTTCCGATCCCATCGAAGGCGCCTCCGCAGATAAACAGGATGTTTTCCGTATTGACCGAAATCATTTTTTGGTCCGGATGCTTTCTTCCTCCCTGTGGCGGCACGTTTACCACGGTGCCCTCCAGTAATTTTAGCATGGCCTGCTGCACCCCTTCTCCACTGACATCGCGGGTGATGGAAGGATTGTCCGATTTTCTGGCTATTTTATCAAGCTCGTCGATATAGACGATGCCTCGCTCGGCGGCTTCCACATTGTAATCGGCTGCCTGCAGCAAACGGGTGAGGATGCTCTCCACATCCTCGCCTACGTAGCCTGCTTCAGTCAGTACCGTAGCATCGGCAATACAGAAAGGTACTTCCAATGTTTTGGCCAGCGTTTTGGCCAGGTAGGTTTTTCCGGTTCCGGTATCGCCTACCATGATTATATTGGATTTTTCGATTTTAACCCCGTCCTCTTTGTCCTCTTTTTGTCCCAATCGCTTGTAATGGTTGTATACGGCAACGGTCAGCACTTTCTTCGCTTCTTGCTGACCGATGACGTATTCGTCCAGGTAGGCGGTCAGTTCTTTCGGCTTTTTTAGATTGAACTTGGGTTTTTTGGACTGTTTTTTGGTTTTGTCCTCTTCTCCCAAAATCTGGAATGCTTGTTCGATACAATAATTACAGATATGGGCAGAAATACCGGAGACCATAAGATCCACGTCTTTTTTATTTCTACCACAAAAGGAACACGTTACTTGAGCCATTCAGTTATTCTTTTTCTTTTCGCGTCAATACTTCGTCAATCAGGCCATACTCTTTGGCAGCGGAAGCCCGCATCCAGTAATCCCGGTCTGAATCTTTCTCAATTTCTTCAATGGATTTACCGCTGTGATTTGCCAGGATTTCGTACAACTCTGTTCTCAGTTCCAAAATTTGCTTGACAGTAATTTCCATGTCCTTGGACTGTCCTTGCATACCACCCGATGGCTGGTGGATCATGATCCTGGAATGTGGCAATGCGGCCCGCTTACCAGCAGCACCTCCCGCCAGCAGAACGGCACCCATTGAGGCGGCCAATCCTGTACAAATGGTACCTACTTCGGGGTTGATGTATTGCATGGTATCGTAGATTCCCAGGCCCGCGTAGACCGATCCTCCCGGACTATTGATGTAGAGCAAAATGTCTTTCTTGGAATCGACCGATTCCAGGAACAATAGCTGTGCCGTGATGATATTGGCAATATGGTCGTCTACACCGGTGCCGAGGAAAATGATCCTGTCCATGATCAACCGGGAAAAAACGTCTATTTCTCTAAAATTGGTAGGGCGTTCTTCGATTACTGCCCGGGTCATGTTTTCTACGGAATGGGTATATTGGTCAAAGGTGTTTCCACTGATTCCTTGTCCTTTGACTGCGAATTTTCTAAACTCTTCTTTATTCATCGTACGATTTATTTATTGGACGGATACAAAAATAAAAAAAGCCCTTACAAAAGGACTTTTTATGAACAAATAATTTCAGCAATTAGTTTTCGAGGAGTTCCTTAAACTTTTCTACCCCAATTTTCTCCTCCTTTATTTTTGCCTTTTCCCGGACAAAATTCAGCACCTTTTCGTTCTGGACGGCGGTGAGCATTTGCATGTAATTTTTCCCTTCATTTCCCTGGAGGTAGTTTTCTAAAAACATGTCCATGTTATCCTCTAGTTGAGAACCCATCCCGGAAGAAGCCAGTTGCTCGCGGATCATTTCTTTTGTTTTTTCGATCACGTCCTCGTGTTCTGCCTTAATTTCATTTTCCTTGGCGATCTGATTGGATAGCAGAGACCAGGTAAGTTGTTTGGCGTAGGCGGGAAATTCTTTTTCTACCTCTTCCGGGCTGAATTTTCCTTCATTGGCACGTACCAACCATTCCTTCAAAAACGCCTCGGGAAGATCAAGGGGATGGGCCTTAATCAAGCTTTCTTTGAGTTGCTCTTCGTTAAAGACTTTTGCTTCTTTTTGGTAGTTTTCCGTGAGGATGGTCTTGATTTTATCCAGAAAGGCTTCTTCCGAATCTACCTGACCGGGTCCAAATACCTTGTCAAAGAGTTCTTGATCAAGGGTAGCCTCTTCGGTACGATTGATATTCTGTACGGTGAAGGTGAAATTTCCTGTCAGCTTTTCGGCTTCCTCTTTTCCGATATTCAGGATGTCCGCCAAGTCACCTTTGATGGCCTTGGATGGATCAAAGCTGATGGTATCCCCTTTTTTCACGCCAAGAAATTTCTTGACAGACCGTCCGTCCATTTCCTTTAACGGAAGGGAAAGTGTTTCTTCAAAACTTTCGTCTTCGGCTTTCAGATCGCCGTATAAAAAATCGTTTGCTGCACTTTCTTCGGGATTGGTCATTTTCCCGTACTGTTTTTTGATGTTGTCCAGGGCCTCGTTAACTTCCTTATCGGAAAGCGTGATGGAATAGGTTTTTACTTCCAGTTTTTGGTCCAGGTCTACTGGGATTTTTTCTAAAAACCCAATTTTGTATGCAAATTCAAATTCTTTTTGCTTTTTCCAGTCGATGGAATCGGTCTCTTCTTCCTTGGGAAGAGGATCTCCCAGGACTTCAAATTCCTGCGCTTTTAGGTAATCGTTCAGGGATTTGGACAATATTGCATTGATCTCCTCCACCAAAACAGAGGTGCCATACAGATTTTTCACCATGCCAAAGGGCGCTTTACCTGGGCGGAAACCTTTGATGGTCGCCTTTTTCGCATAGTCTTTTATCTTGGCATCAACCTTTGGCTGATAATCGGCCTCTTCCAATTTTATTTTGACAGAGGCTTCATTGGCTGCATGTTTGTCTAATGTAATTTCCAAGGGATGTTTGTTTAATGTTTACCAATAACAAAAACCCTCCATCCTGATGTACCAATAAGGCAGCGTATCAAGATCGAGGGATTTTCAAGGGTGTGCGGATGGAGGGACTCGAACCCCCATGCCTCGCGGCGCTAGATCCTAAGTCTAGTGCGTCTACCAATTTCGCCACATCCGCATGTGAAGTGAAGTTTCTTTTTACGTTTACTACCGTATGTAATAAACCGAAGCGTTTTCGCCCTGGCGGTTTCGGTTCACTGCCGTTACCGGAAAATCCGCTGTTTTAAATGTGGATGCAAAGGTAATCATCAATTTTAAAGTTTCAATAAGTTGATCTAAAAAAATTAAAATATTACTTTAAGGTTTGGTTCCCTGGACCGGATTAATTTTATAACTTGTATCACATGATTAAAGTTGACGTAGAAGAGGAACGGAAAGAGATTTTAAAGCGGTATCGTAAGTTATTGAAGGTTGCGAAGCCGCTATTAAAGTCCGGTGATGCCAAACTTATTAAAAAGGCATTTAACGTTGCCAATGAGGCGCACAAGGAGATGCGTAGAAAATCCGGTGAACCCTACATATACCACCCACTGGAGGTGGCCTTGATTTGTGTAGAGGAGATCGGATTGGGAACCACGAGTATTATTTCGGCCTTACTTCACGATGTGGTTGAGGATACCGATCTCGAGTTGGAAGACATCGAGCGGGAATTTGGAGTAAAAGTGGCGCAAATCATTGATGGCCTGACCAAGATCGCCGGGGTTTTTGATTACGGTACCTCTCAGCAGGCGGAGAATTTCCGAAAGATGCTGATCACATTATCCGACGATGTTCGCGTGATTTTGATAAAATTGGCCGATCGGCTAAACAACATGCGGACACTGGAATCAATGCCTCGTCACAAGCAGCTTAAGATCGCCTCTGAAACGAAGTTTTTGTATGCCCCGCTGGCCCACCGGTTGGGTTTGTACTCCATCAAGTCCGAATTGGAGGACTTGCACCTGAAATTTATGGACAAGGAGGCCTACGAATTCATCATCAAGAAAGTGAAGGATTCCCGCTTATCCCGAAACAAATTTATCAAAACCTTTATCGCACCCATCGAGAAGGAGCTGCAGGACCAGGGCTTCACGTTTGTCATCAAGGGACGGCCCAAGTCGGTTTATTCCATTTACAATAAGATGAAGTCTCAGAACATTCCCTTTGAGGAGGTGTTCGACTTATTTGCCATTCGGATCATCATCGATACTCCTTACGAAAACGAAAAAGCAGATTGCTGGCAGGTCTATTCCACGGTTACAGATTTTTACCGGCCCAATCCGGACCGGTTAAGGGACTGGATCAGCACGCCAAGAGCCAATGGCTACGAGTCCTTGCACACCACGGTGATGAGTCAGACCGGGCAGTGGGTGGAAGTACAAATACGCACCCAAAGGATGGATGATATCGCCGAACGGGGCTATGCGGCACATTGGAAATACAAGGAAAAGGAGAACGCTCCGGAAAAAGCCGCAGGCAGCCTTGACGAATGGATCACCCAGGTTCGAACCTTGCTGGAAAACAATGACGGTTCTGCCATCGAATTTATGGATGATTTCCGGGGGAATTTATTTCAGGACGAGGTATTCGTGTTTACACCGAAAGGGGACCTGAAAGTACTTCCCTTTGGTGCGACGGCGCTGGACTTTGCCTTCGAAATCCATTCCGAAGTTGGCGCCAAATGTATTGGAGCCAAAGTCAATCAAAAACTGGTCTCTATCGGGCACAAACTGAAGAATGGAGACCAGGTAGAGATTCTTACTTCGGGCAAGCAAAAGCCCACCGAAGATTGGCTGAAGTCGGTAGTCACCTCCCGGGCGCGGGCAAAAATTAAAGATGCCCTGAAAGAGGAGAAAAAAGGCTACATGGTGGACGGAAAAGAGATCGTTCAACGAAAACTCAAGCAGATGAAAATTGACTTTTCTTCTGAGATCGTCGAACAACTAAGAGCTTTTTTCGAGACGAAAACCACTTCTGAGTTTTACTATAAAGTGGGGAGGGGGATCATTGATCCCACTGCCATTAAGAGTTTCCGTGATTTTAAGCAAAAAAAGAAATCCAGGAAGAGCCCCTTGCTTCATGTGACCGATGAAAAATCCTTTACCAAGGAAATCAAAAATTTGAAAGGTCCCGACCACGATCAGTTATTGATCGGGGAGGACATGGATGTGGTGGACTACATTCTGGCCAAATGTTGCAATCCCATCCCGGGCGACGACGTATTTGGCTTCGTAACAGTAAACGAAGGAATAAAAATACACCGAACGGCCTGTCCCAATGCCCTGGAACTGTTGTCCAATCACGGCAATCGCGTCATTAAAGCGCGTTGGACGAGTCAGCACCAGATCGCGTTTTTAGCGGGGTTGAAGATTGTTGGGACCGACCGCGTTGGATTAATCAGCGACCTTACCAAAGTTATTTCGAACGAATTGAAGGTAAACATGCGCTCCATCACCGTAGATTCCGACAGCGGAATTTTTGAAGGGAGCATCAAGTTGTACGTGCATAGCACGAATCATTTGGAAAAACTTATCGACAACCTATCCCGGGTACCTGGCGTGCTCAAGGTCTCCCGGTTTGATTAGCGCGAGGAAAGCGGCCTTTTTCAAATAAGAACTGTATATTTGTAAAAAAAAGCAATGTATGGCTTCAACCGAAAGTCTTTACGAAAAGGTGAAGAAAATCTTTACTGCCTACCTGGAGAACAAAAAACTGAGAAAAACACCGGAACGGTACGCCATTCTTGAGGAAATATATAGCCGCGGGGGCCACTTTGACGTGGAGGGCTTGTATATCAGTATGAAAAATAAAAATTACCGGGTCAGTCGTGCCACCGTTTATAACACCCTGGATCTTTTGGTGGAATGCGATCTGGTCACCAAACACCAATTTGGGAAAAATCTGGCACAGTACGAAAAATCCTATGGGTACAAACAACACGATCACCTCATTTGTACGGAGTGCCACCAGGTGAAGGAATTTTGCGATCCCCGAATTCAAAACATTCAAAATACGGTAGGAGAAATTCTTCATTTTAACATCATCCATCACTCGTTATTATTATACGGAAACTGTACGGATGAAAATTGCGAATTCAAAAAAGGCGCACAACCCGAAAAAACCACTACTAAACGCTAATCCATGAAAGCAGAATTTGAGTCCCAGGTGCAGGGGAAAACATTGGTAGTAAAAATCAAGGGAGATTTGATTGGAGACGAGTCGGGCCCGCGTTTGGTCGGGATCGTTTCGGATGGATTAGAGGAAGGGGTCCGGAATTGTATCGTGGATCTCAGCCAGGTACGGTACATAAGTTCCAGCGGAATTGGTGTTTTGATAACCATCCTCACAAAAGTAAGAAATGCCGACGGGGAGGTGCTCCTTACGTCTCCCTCGGAACATGTTAAAAAGCTGCTGATCATCACCAAACTGAATAATATTTTTACCGTTTACGACTCCCTGGAAGAAGCATTGAATCAATCCAGTTAGTCCTGAGATTTTTTTATTCCGAATAAAAAGCAACCGGAAGTTGTAAAATTTTACAATACTGGCAATCTTCACGGCAAATTTTAATACAAGACTTAGGTATATATTTTATAACGATAATGAAAATGGACGTTCTTTTAGGTCTCCAATGGGGTGACGAAGGCAAGGGAAAAGTAGTGGATTACCTGGCGCCGGATTATGAAATTGTGGCTCGGTTTCAGGGAGGGCCCAATGCGGGTCATACGTTAGAGTTTGATGGGATCAAACATGTATTGCATCAAATACCCAGTGGGATTTTCAGGCAAAACATTCATAATATTATCGGAAACGGTGTGGTATTGGACCCGGTGGTCCTCAGAAAAGAAATCGAGGCCCTGAAAAAATTCAATATCGACTTCAAGAAGAACCTCGCCATTTCAAAGAAAGCGACCATCATTTTACCTACTCATAAGTTGTTGGACGCGGCGTACGAAAAGTCCAAGGGAGACAAGAAAATCGGGTCCACACTCAAGGGAATTGGCCCCACCTACCAAGATAAAATTGGTAGGATGGCGCTACGGGTTGGTGACATGCTCGGTCCGGATTTTCGGGAAAAATACAACGAATTGGTACACCGGCATACCTCTATTCTGGATTACTATCAATTCAGTCTCAAAAATCTCCCCGCGCTCGAAGCCGATTTTTTTGAGGCTGTCGAGTTTATTAAGTCATTGCAATTGGTAGATACCGAATTTGAGGTGAACGCCGCATTAAAGTCAGGAAAAAGGGTACTGGCAGAGGGAGCACAAGGAGCCCTTTTGGATATTGATTTTGGTAGTTATCCCTTCGTCACCAGCAGTAGTACCATGACCGCAGGTGCTTGCACGGGGCTGGGTGTTCCCCCTACCTCTATAGGGGAGGTGTTTGGGATTTTTAAAGCCTATTGTACCCGTGTGGGAAGCGGGCCCTTTCCTACGGAGTTGTTTGATGCAGCCGGCGAAAAAATGAGAAGGGAGGGAAACGAATTCGGCTCCACAACCGGAAGAGCCCGACGCTGTGGCTGGCTCGACCTGCCCGCACTTAAGTATTCCATCATGATCAATGGAGTCACCCAGCTTTTTATGATGAAAGTGGATGTGCTGAACGGGTTTGAGGAAATCAGTGTCTGCACGGGATACGAGCTTCCCGACGGAACATTTACCGATCGACTTGTATTGACAGGTTCAGACCAGGAGGCAAAACCTGTATACCATCGATTGAAGGGGTGGAATTGTTCCTTACAGGACGTGACTACCTATGCTGATTTTCCCGAACCGCTAAAAAATTATGTCGACTATCTGGAAGACGAATTGGGAGTGCCCATCACCATGGTTTCAGTGGGACCAGATCGAAAAAAAACGATTCTTAAATGATTCATCCGGATTCAATCAAAAAAGGCTTCTTTTCACCGAATAAAAGAAGCCTTTTTTGATTTGTTTTTTATTTGCCTATCTTAATACCGGATCTTGACTTACCCTGGTTTTGGATTTGCTAACGGAAGAGAAAGTAAAACCTTTTGCCGTCCGGAAAGCTTATCAAAAGAGAAGGAGGAAGGCGTGTAGGGCCGAAGATCCTTTCTTTGATTCTTTCATTTCTGGATTTCAGCATGTCCAAAATAAATGCATTTGTTCTTCTGCTTTGCGCATCACTCCCATGCTTGCCCGTTTTCGGACAGCAAGGCTTTCCCTATTGCGAGTCCTTTCAAGGACAAATCGAGCGACAACAAACAGTCTTGGGAGGTAGCGCAAAACTTTTTGACGGAGTATTGCGGCTGACGGAGGCGGTTTTGGATCAAAATGGGTTTGTGTACATCGATGTTCCCTTTTCATCCAGATTTGGCGTCAAAGCGTCGTTCGAATACTTTAGTTATGGTGGAGACGGAGCCGATGGTCTGTCAGTGTTCCTATTCGACGGGGCAAATGAGGCATTTTCTCCCGGGGGGTTTGGAGGTTCCCTGGGCTATGCTCCTAGACAAGGGACAACCGGTTTGTCCCGTGCCTACATGGGAATTGGATTTGATAGTTTTGGAAATTTTGGAAATACCTCAAGTGGAAAATCGGGCGGGTTTCCCGGGCAGGAGAGCCTCCTACACCCCAACAGCATTGTGGTCCGTGGCCCGGGACAGGGCGCGGATGGCTATGCGTTTATTGCGGGCGTGAAGACCAACGAGGGCGGGCAGAATGGGCTACCTGCAGATCAGCGCTTCCCCATTAGTTCGGGTGGTATTGGCACCCGACGCGTTACAGATCCGGACGCTCCTGGATACCGGAAGGTACTGGTAAAACTAAGGCCGGATGAATCGAGCATGGGATTCATGCTGGACGTGGAAATGATTTTTACAACGGTCCAGGGAAACCCCCGGCAAATCAGTTTGCTGGAAAATGTCCGGTATGCCTTTCCTGCACCCGAGACGCTTAAAATAGGATTTGCCGCTTCTACCGGAGGACAGACAAATATTCACGAAATCAGAAACTTGCTGGTAGAAGTGGCCGATGAAGATCAGCTCGCTTTTCCCACCACAGATCCAGTGGAGGGTTTAACCGCTTGCCTTGGCCAGGAAAATTTCCTCGAATTACCGGAAGACAAGATTCGCCTACCCAACGAGGGTTCGCGCATTGCCTGCGTCCGTTTTTTTGCATCGCAAGAGGATATTCCCAACCAGGTTTCTGATCCATGCCTGACCGGATCCTGTGGGGATACGGGTGGAGTACTTGCACTGCAAGAGGGAACGTTCAGGTACCTCGGCCAGGGAGGTAACTTTTCGTTTACACCCAGCCAGGGGTTTACAGGTAGCGAGGTTCAGGCCTACTATACGATTACAGACAACTACGGCAAAACATCGGAGGGAAGTTTACTGAAGATGGAGGTATACACGGCGCCAGAACCCATCACGCTGATGGTAAACGACCTGCCCCTGGATCGGCTGGACGGCTGCCCCGATGAAGAAATCACCCTGAGCGTTTATTCTGCAGAGCCATTGATTGCTTATGAGTGGTTTTTGGATGGAGTCCCGCTTCCGGGAGAAACCGATCCGGAACTCATGGTCTCGGCTCCGGGCCGCTACTCCGGAAGGGTGACTTCCTTTCAGGGATGCCGATTGCTGACGGATACCACGGAGATTCTTTTCCCGGAATTTCCGGAACTGGAAATTGAACCAACGGTGATTATCTGCGACCCGGACATTTTTCCAGACCTGCGGCAATACATTTCGGACTATGACGGGATCGCCTATGATTACCAAATGGAATCCGAACAGGGAGATATTTTTGAAAACGATTCCATCACAGCGATTGCTACCGAAGGGGTCTTTCTTCTGCGCGTAAAACCCAAAGGACTCGATTGTTGGTCGGACCCCGTTACTTTCAGGGTCGTGGTGCCCGATGAGCCGTTACGGGCTATTTTCGACTATGTGCTAAATGCTACAGGGCTCAAAGAAGAAGCACCGGATGGGATTCTTGCAGACGACCGGATTCGGTTTTTAGATCGATCGGAGGGTCTTCCGAGAAGTTGGGAGTGGGATTTCGGTGATGGCACCGTAAGTAACCAGCGTTCCCCCTCCCATGTATTCGGGGAGAAGGGTGAGTTTTTGGTGACCCTGACGGTTCGAACCGGTCCCGATTGTGAGAGTACTTTTCAAATGCCGATAACCATCCGAAGAACTTATCGGGTCATGTTCCCCACGGGCTTCACGCCAACACGCTCGGAGGATCGATTTTTCGTTCCTAAAATGAAAGGTATCGCATCCATGGACCTGAAGATATTTAGTAGTTGGGGAGAGTTTTTGTATCAAACCACGGACGTAAACGGAGATGGGTGGGACGGAACGGTAAACGGCAGCCCTTTGCCTCCCGGAACCTATGCCTACAGAGCAGATTTTGAAACCACCAGAGGGGAAAAAGTGTCCCGGTCCGGTAAATTCCTGTTAATTAGATGAGGACAGTATTTAGACGATCGATTATCTTGTTTTTGATGCTTTGTGTTCGGCAATTGTGCGCACAGGACATGCAATTTTCCCAGTTTTACGCTGCACCCATTTACCTGAACCCTGCATTTACCGGAAGCACAGAATGGACCCGGGTGGGAATGAATTACCGCAACCAATGGCCTGGATTGGATCACAGTTTCAATACGTTTTCCGCATACTTTGACCACTTTATTGATCACCGGAACAGTGGGATTGGCGTTATTGCGAACGGCACCCGGGATACCTTTGCCCAGCTGCAAAACATTGACCTGGGCCTGACCTATTCGTACCGGGTTCGTTTGGGTGAGGAGCGGTTTTTGCACGCGGGTTTTCAGGCGAGCTTTGTGAATAGAAATGTTAATGTAGAGAGTATCGTGCTCGGGACGCAGTTGGACATAGACCGGGGGATAGTGGTAGGTGAGGGGGTAAACTGGGTGACAGAGGTCAGCCAGCGTAGTCACGAGGATATCAATGCCGGCCTCTATTATTATGACGACAAGTTTTGGTTGGGTGTTGCGGCCCACCATCTGACACGGCCTTACACATCGTTTTTGCAAATGGAGGAAAACAGGCTTCCCATCCGGTATTCCGTGCATGGCGGTGTGACGTTTGATGTGTTTAGTAA
>NZ_CP159481.1:1882500-4990000 GCF_042140265.1 Cyclobacterium xiamenense
GCTGAATGCGCTACGCGACAGGCAGGACGAACTTGCCGATTTGGCCGCTGAAGACCTGGTACGCTATCCGGAGTGGGTTCCGGAAATTAATTCCTGGGAAAGCCTGCCGGAAACCTTGCCCGAAAAGTTTCCTTCTTCTCTCCTCCATTATTTTACATTTTTTTATCAGCCGCCTCCACCTGTAGATGCGGTGGGAATACGGCAAACCCAACTTTTTTTTGAAAAAAATTCCTCCCTGGTGCTATTACTTTTGGGATTTTATTCGCTTCCCTTTACTTATGCATTTGCCGATGGAGCAGAGGTTCTGGTTCGGTCCAAACGTATTCTGGAAAACCCGGGGAAGCGACTCGCGGAGACGGCTCTGTTTGTTATGGAATGCTATCGCCCGGATGCATTTTTGGTGGGTACTGGCGTGTTAGCGGTGATTGCAAAGGTTCGATTGATACATGCGCTATCCCGCCTATTTATTAGAAAATATTCTCCTGACTGGAACCCGGCTTGGGGAAAACCCATCAATCAAGAGGACATGTTAGCCACCAATCTTACTTTTAGTTTGTTGGTATGCAGAGGGATGGAACGTTCGGGTGTACGGGTTAGTCCCGACGAACGGGAAGGAATGTTGCGGTATTGGGGCTTGATAGGATATTACCTGGGGATAGATCCCTCCTTTTTGCCCAAAAGCAGTAAACAGGCATTTGAACTTGAGCGCTTGATTCGAAAGCGGCATTTGAAGGCCTCTCCCGCTGGAAAGAAATTGATGCAATCCTTGCTTAGCTATTATCGTCAGGAGATGCTTCGTCCTGAACTGTCCCCGTTTCTGGAAGCCATTCTTGCGCATTACCTGGGTCCGGAGATTGGAGGGGTACTTGGTATCCGTACTACCAGGCCGATTCCGGATAGGGTATTCTACATTTTACTAAGCAGTGGGGTTTTTGGATTGGGAAAAAGCCCTGCAAGTTTTCCGTTGTTGTACAAACAGTTTTTGATTGGAACTAAGAAATCGCTGGGTTCGGAACCTAGGATTGCCCTTCCTTCCCTGAGTCGATGATCGATTTGGGTTGACTGCCTGGAGCTGTTCGGATTGTTCGTTTTCGGACAAAAACCGTAGCGAAAGCGAACATGTTTTGCAGCAATGCCTTCTCTATACCCTTCAATCGCCTTTTTTAATACTGGCACTCTATTCGTATATTTTAGGGTATGATACGATTTCCTAGAGGTATTTTGGAATTCTTCACCTGGACTACTGCCTTGATTGGCTTGTTTTTTTTCGGTGCCATAGAGGAGCCGCATGCGGGACTTTGTCCGGTGGCGAACCTTGGTTTTACCTGGTGTCCGGGTTGTGGATTGGGAAGGTCCATCCACCTTCTCCTGCATGGAGAATTTCAAGCTTCATGGGCGATGCATCCGCTCGGGAGTTTTGCCCTAATGGTAATCGCCTTGCGGCAATTTGAATTACTTAACCTTATTAAAAAACAACTAAAATTATGGCAAACGTATTGAAGCACCTTCCGGAACTGGAAGGGATGGAATTGGGATACATTCAGGGTGTTCTGAAAGACATGGACGATGAACAGGCAGCGCTTTTTTCACAAGTTTACCGTGCAAGGCGCAAAGATAGTCAAATGATACTCATCTTAACCCTGATTGGTTTTTTCGGTTTTGCTGGTCTGCACCGGTTTATCCTAGGCCAAATTGGCTTGGGTATTTTGTATGTACTGACGCTAGGACTTTGTTTTATCGGCACCATCGTAGATTTGGTGAATTACAAGAGTCTGGCCTATGAATTTAACATCAAAATAGCTCACGAGACGCTTTCTCTAATGGCAATGAGTGCAGACATAAAAAAGGAGGACACCAATGAATCAAAGGAATAAGTTGCCCTTGCTCGTGGTGCTACTACTGCTGGCTGTTTCCTGTCATTCCCTACCCCGGGAGACCATTTCTGATATAGAGATTTCATTCGATGGGATTGAAAAAGTCCGGGTATCCGGAGGAGCGCTGGAGATCAGCTATACGGGTGGCGCGGAAACCGACAAGGTTTTCCTGAATGCTTTTGTAGAATCAACGGATCCTGGAATGGAAGGTGTTCGGTACAGGCAATCAGGAAATGAATTGATCGTGGAGTTTGAGACCGATTCGCACGGATCGTTTCTGTTCGGCAATCCCGTGGAAGGATTTATCAGTTTGAAAGGGCCTCGTAATGTGGCACTTGATATGCACAATTCCTCCGGAAAGATGGAAGTGTATCACGTAAAGAATGAATCCATTCTACTCAAAGCAAGTTCGGGGAAGGTGGAAGGAAGGGATCTGGAATCTCCAAATCTACGGGTTCAAATCTCCTCCGGACGTGTGGAATTGAAAGATATCCGTGGAAATCTTGACCTGGAACTATCCTCGGGAATGGCGTCGCTGGAAGGCATGAAAGGAGACGTGCAATTTCAGGGATCGAGCGGCTTGGTTCAACTGTCAGACGTGGAAGGAAAGGTGGCTGGAAAGATGAGTTCCGGAAAGGCGGATTTAAAGCGGATAGCCAATCTGGGAGAGATTTCGCTCACATCTGGAATGCTTCAGGCGGATAATTGCGGTCTCGGCGAGGATAGCTTTTTTTCGGCCTCTTCCGGATACATGAAGGTCAGCAGCAATGCCCGCCTAAGCGACTATAATTTTGATTTCAAAGTCGGAAGCGGTCGATTGAGTATTGGAGACCGGTCCAGCAGCGAAGATTTGTATATTGATCACGGAGCAAGGCAAACCATTAAAGGGAATGTTCAGTCCGGTCGCATGGTACTGGAGGGGTCCTGACCCTACAGGTACCCCAAAATGCAAAAAAGCAACCCGTATGGGTTGCTTTCTACAACTGATGTCAATGTTATGTTATGCGTTTACTACCTTCACATTCACTGCATTCAGACCTTTTCTTCCTTCTTTAAGATCGAAGGATACATCATCGTCTTCTCTGATTTCGTCAATTAGTCCAGAGACATGCACAAAATACTCTTTTGATGATTCGTCATCAATGATAAAACCGAATCCTTTGGATTCATTAAAAAATTTTACTTTTCCTGTGTTCATAATTGTAATTAATTGATTGTATTGATGGGAGTAAAGGTAAGGATTCTTTTTGCAAAAAAAACAGTTGTGGAAAATTATTTTTTGAAATTTAACGAATCCTTAAAATGCTATTTTAAATAAAATAAAGGTAGACTTTAAATTTAGCCGTTTTCCGGGGAAATTATTTCATTAATTCTATCCCTTGCTGACTGCATTTTTCGACTTCATCCGGAGGCCAAATACCCGATTGAACTTCGCCAATATGCTTTTTTCGCAATAAAAACATACAGGTTCGGGATTGCCCTATGCCCCCACCAATACTTTGCGGCAATTCTCCATTCAACAGCTTCTTATGGAAAAACAACTGTTTTCTTTCCTCCTGTCCGGAGAGGCGTAATTGCCTTTCCAGTGTTTTGGCATCTACCCGGATGCCCATGGAGGAGAGTTCGAAACTGTTTTCCAGCATCGGGTTCCACACCAATATATCGCCGTTGAGCCCTTTGTGCCCCTCTGAATTGTAGCTACTCCAGTCGTCATAGTCCGGTGCCCTGCCGTCGTGTTTCTCTCCATTGCTCAATACATCCCCTATTCCAATGAGGAATACCGCTTTGTGTTCTTTGCAGGCCTGATACTCCCGTTCTTTGGGCGATAAGTCCGGGTATTTTTGGAGAAGGGCCTCTGCCTGTATAAACGTGATTTTTTCCGGCAGGATGGGTTGGATTTGCGGGAACATAGCTGCGATGGATCTTTCCGCCCTCAGGAAAATGCCGTAAAGCGTTTTTACCGTGTTTTTTAGGTAGTCAAGCTGTCGGTTTTCCATGGAGATTTTCTGCTCCCAATCCCATTGATCCACGTAAAGCGAGTGCAGGGGGGAATAATCTTCGTCCGGGCGCAACGCACGCATATCGGTAAGGATTCCTTCCCCCTCTTCTGCCTCAAGTTCGGCCAGTTGCCAACGCTTCCATTTTGCCAGCGACTGAACCACCACGGCAGTTGCATCGGATTGATTTCGGATGGGGAATTTTACGGGTCGTTCGATGCCGTTTAAGTCATCGTTGATTCCTGTACCATCCATAATTGCCAGTGGGCAGGAAATTTTAATCAGGTTTAACCCTTCAGCCATTGCTACGGGAAACGTGGTTTTGATCAGGTCTATGGCCTTTTCTGTTTCCCGCCTATTCAATAAACTGCGGTACTTTTGCACATTCGTTGCGGTCATTTTAGTTGCGTTACAATTGGATTGTTTGGTCGACTAAGCCGAAATCGGCCCAATATTACGGAAAAGACTTGAGTCCCCGAACGGCAGCGGCGGAATCACGGATTCAAGGAAGGAAGTCTATATAAACGGGTTTGTGGACGTCAAGATACTCGCCAGTAGGGCTGATCTGGCCGCTATTCTCATCCCTTCGGAAGGACAGCAGGCGGTTTGAATTTTGGTTTCCAACGATCAGGTAGGCGCCATCGGGCGTAAGGTTGAAATTACGGGGCGCCTCCCCTTCGGAAGCCACAGTCTGTAGGTGTGTCAATCCGGCGGAAGAAACGCCGAATACGATTAGTTCGTTGGCATCTCCTCGGTTGGACACATAAAGGTGCTTTCCCTCAGGACTCAGGCGGACCTCTGCAGCCCCCACCTTTCCTTCAAACCCCTCGCGCAGCAGGGAATGGGTTTCCTGGTGCCGGAGCACTCCGTCCTCGTAGTGATATACGCCGATTTCTGCGGTAATTTCATGGACCAGGTACAAGAGATCTGCCGCTTCGTTGAAAACCATGTGCCGGGGACCGGCGCCCGGAGCTACCTTTAGCCGGAAGTGTGGCGTTACTTGTACGGGTTTCTCCGGATCGTTCGTAACGTTATATACCACCACTTCGTCGGTACCCAGATCGGCTACCAATAACCTCCCGTCTTTAGGATGAAACACGGTCGAATGTACGTGCGGCTGTTGTTGCCGGCGAGGGTGTGCGCTGCTACCCTCGTGCTGGATTACCTGAATGGCAGGTTCTAGATGCCCGTCGCCGCTCACCGGAATCACCGAAAAGTTTCCCTGGGAGTAGTTGCCGACGACCAGGAATTTTTCGCTTGGATCCAGACTGAGGTAGCAAGGGCCGTTCCCCATGGAAGAAACGGAATTGATTGCCGAAAAGCCGGTTTCAGTCAGTTGGAATGAACGGACTCTTCCGCCATCTGCCCCACTGTTTTCCTCCACGCAGAAAGCCAGGGTCTGCTTTTTATTTGCGATAAGGAACGAAGGGTTGCTTGGGTCGGAAGCAGTGGCACGCACCTCAAAGCCTCCTTTTTCCGGGCGGTAGTGCACCAAATGAATGCCTTGCTCAGGGAGTTCGGTGTAGGTTCCAAGTAGGAATGCATACGTAGTATCCATGTCGGTACGGGTTAGTTTGTCTGCTGATTTTTGGTTTGTTCCACATGCCAGGGAAAAAACAAGAACAAGCAGGATAATCCATCTATTTCGTTTCATTTTCTTTTTCAGCTGTTTCGAGATCACTCGCTAGTTCATGGCTTTTGGGATGGTATTTTCCTTTGAGATCATCGAGTTTTGAATGCTTCCATAGTTTGACACCGGTAAAATACGATGCTCTGCCTATCATATGGGCACCCACCGGGGCAGTAAGCAACATAAATAAAATGATGGCCAATACCCGGGAGGTAATGCCTACTTCGTTGAAATAAATGGCGGCGGCAATGAGAACCAAACCGATCCCCAGGGTCGCTGCCTTGGTCGTAACGGAGATTCGAAGGTACAGGTCCGGCATTCGCAATACGCCTACTGAGGCCAGCAAGATAAACAGTGCTCCGAGGGAGCTCAGTCCAAGGATCCAATATTCATTCATTTTTCTCTCGTTTTTCTAAGTAATAGGAAAAGGCTACGGTCCCCAGAAATGCGATTAGCGCCATAATCATCGCGATATCCAGGAAAGCCGGTTGATCGGTATGGATGCTGTAGATAGTGATGATCCCGATGCCGGTAGTAAGCAATAAGTCCAGGGATACTACCCTGTCGGAAAGTGTGGGTCCGATAATAAACCGGATAAATATCAGCAAGGTGGAAAATGCCAGTACGGGCAAAATAACCAGGTACAAATAGTCGTTTATAGTCATCGCAAAATCTCCAATAGCTTTCGTTCAAATCCGTTTTTTATATCCGCGATAAAAGCATCCCTATCATTGACATACATGGCGTGTACATACAGTACTTTTCGATCGTCGGATACATCCAGGCTTAGTGTGCCGGGAGTGAGGGAAATCAAATTCGCCAAAAGGGTAATTTCCAGATCAGACGCTGCGGTAAGCGGTATTTTGATGATTCCAGGCTTCATGTAGTAACTGGGTGTCACCACGTCAAACGCTACCTGTAGGTTGGCTTTTATCAGTTCATAGAGGAAGAAAAAAATAAAAGAGATAACCTTCGGTCCCCGGTAAAAATACTTGTTGTCAGTCCGATTGGTGGAGATAAGCCACAGCGTGAAAAAGCTGAGAACAAACCCAAACACAAAATTCACGAAGGAAAAAGTGCCGGTCACCGCCAGCCAGATAAAAGAGAGCAATAGATTACTAAGAAACCTGGTTGTTATCATTGTTTTTTTAGTTAGCACCCAACACGGCTTGGATATAGGGGGAAGGGTCCATTAGATTTTCAGCGATGCGCAGCGCCAATTGCATCACCCACTCTGCACCAAATCCAATGGCCAACGATAGCACGGATAAAAAAACCATCGATGCCAGCATGGCTTGTCTTTTCAGAGGTTTTAACTCATCAAAATATTTGATATGCGGTTTTTTTGGTAAATCCTGTGCGTCTTTCCAGAATACCTCTGCCCACAGTCTTGCAATGACGAATAAGGTAAGGAAACTTCCCAACAGTATAAAGACAATCATCAAAATATTGCTTTGGTCCATGGCACCTTGTATCAGCAGTAGTTTACCCCAAAAACCCGAAAGCGGCGGAATGCCAACCAGGGAAAACAAAGGGATAGCCATCAGCAGACTCAGCACGGGTTGCTCTTTGTAAAAGCCCCCCAACAGGCGCATGGAATAAGTGCCCCTGAATTTGAAAATGATCCCGCTAACCAAGAATAGGTTGGTTTTAACCACAATGTCGTGCACCAGATAGAAAATAGCTCCGCCAAGGGCAACCGTACTGTAAATACCAAGTCCCGCCAACATGAAGCCAATGTGGCAAATGATGAGATAGCTGAAAACCTTTCGGATATTATTTTGCATGAATGCACCAAAACCACCCGACAAGATGGTTAGTAACGCCATCCCGGTAATGAGATTGGTAAGAAAATCATCCGGAATAAATATCAACGTGAATACCCTCAGCATGGCATATACGCCGACTTTGGTAAGTAGTCCACCAAAAATCGCCGAAATAGCCGGAGGAGGCGTATGATACGATGCGGGAAGCCAAAAATACAACGGGAAAACAGCCGATTTTATCCCAAAACCAACCAAAAACAAGATCGCGGTGACATTCACCAGGCCCCGGTTCGATACATTTGCCACCTGCAGCGAAAGATCGGCCATGTTCAGGCTGCCGGTCAGGCCGTAAAGAATGGCGATAGCAGTTAAAAACACCACAGAGGCCAGGAGATTCATGGCTACATATTTGATAGCTCCCTCCAGTTGGGCTTTTTCTCCACCGATCGTGATAAGCACGAAGGAGGAAATAATGATGATTTCAAACCAGACATAGAGATTGAAAATGTCTCCGGTCAAAAAAGCACCACTCAGTCCCATTATTAGTAAATGCATGATGGGGAAATACCCGAACTTTATCCGCGCATTGCGCACACTTCCGACAGAAAACACGCTGACGGCCAATCCGGAAATGGCTGTCAATACCACCAAAAGGGCACTGAGCGCATCGGCTACGAAGGTGATTCCAAAGGGAGCGATCCAGCCGCCTGCCTGCATGGTCTGTATGCCTTCCCGATGGACCTTTACCAAAAGGGCCAGGCTTATCAGCAGGGCTAGCAGCGATCCCACTACAGAAATGAGCTTTTGTAGGTTTTTTCTGTTCCAGGAAAACATCAAGGTCACCGCAACAAAAAGCTGGAATAATACCGGTAAAACAATGTATGGATTGCTCATAAATCTTCGTCGGTTGCGTTCATTTCGTCCAGATCGTCTGTTTTTACTACTTTATAGGCTCTTTTTATGAGGATAATGGCGAAAGCCTGCAGACCGAAGCTGATGACAATAGCGGTCAGAATCAGGGCTTGGGGTACCGGGTCGGCATAGATTTCTCCCAACATCTTTTCGGTAGAACCAATGATGGGGGGCTCACCTTTTACAATTTTACCCAATAGGAAAATGAGTAAATTCGCCCCGTTTCCCAACAAAATCAGACCAATGATTAATTTGACCAAACTTCGCCGAAGCATCATGTAAATGCCCGCCGCATACAATAAGCCGATGATGATTACCAGTAGTATTTCCATGCCTACAAGCCTTCAGAGATGGTGAAAATAATGGTAAGGGTAACTCCGATAACGACCAAATACACGCCGGTATCAAAAAACAAAGCGGTTCCCACTGACCCGATAACGGGTACCGGCTGATCCATCCACAAGCCGGTCATGAACGTTTCCCCGAGAAATAAAGGCAGGGAACCGGCAAGCAGTGCCAGTGCCAAACCAACCGGCATTAGAAAGCCCGGATGAAATTTGACAATTTTTTTGGTGTGCTCCACCCCGTTGGCGAACGAATGAATCACAAATGCCGTAGATGCCATCAGTCCTCCCACAAAGCCACCTCCGGGAAGGTAATGCCCCCGAAGCAAAATAAAAACCGAAAAAAGTAACAGCAAAGGAAGCAGGTAAACGGAGGCTGTTTTGAATATGATTGTCTTCATGAATTATTCTTTTTCAGTGCTTCTAAGATGCAGTTTCAGCAAACCAAATACACCAATCGCGGCAATGGCCAGTACGGTGATTTCCACCATGGTGTCAAATCCCCTGAAATCCACCAAAATAACGTTTACTACATTTTTACCTTTTCCGAGGACGTACGCATTTTCCGCATAATAGGCAGAAGTTTCCTTGCTGATAGATTCGTTCATGACTTCAATGGCAAGTATGCTGATCAACGCGCCAAAGATCAGCGAGAGCAAACCATCTCGAATACGAACCCGGTTATCGGATAATTTGAGGTATTTTGGCAGGTTGTACAAGACCAGTACAAACAAGATGACCGTCAAGGTATCAATGGAGAACTGCGTCATGGCCAGGTCCGGGGCCGAATAGAAAAGGAAGACGAGGCAAAACGAATATCCCACCACTCCCAGAGAAGCTACTGCCACCAGTCTGGAATTGGAAAACACGGTGAAAAAGATGGCCACGCCCATAATCAGCAAGACGACTGCCTCGTAAAAGGTAACCTGCGTCATGCTTTCAGTGTCGATGTACAATTCCACTCCCACAAACAAGCGATAAGCCAACAATAAGGAAAGAAAACCTAGAATGGTAATCAGGTAATACCGAAGGTATCCGTTTTGAAAAAAACGGGTCCACCCTTTTGCCAGCCTGCTGAAAACACCCGTAATCCCGGTGATAAGGGCCTGTGGAGAAATCCGTTCAAAACGAGTGGCTTTTTTCAATAGCTTTTCGGAGGGCTTCAGCAAGAGGTACAGGAGGGCCCCTGAGCCAATGGTCACCCCGCTTAATAGAAGAATAAGATTGAATCCATGCCAGAGCTGCAGGTGAAAATCCGGCCTGGTACCAATCAGGCTTGCAACTGCCGGTTGTATAAGGCCCCCTTCAAGCATGCCCGGAAACAGCCCGTATAGCATACCCAGGATACCCAGAATTAACGGGGGTAGGTACATGGCCGGGGCGGGGAGATGCACCGCTGCGTACCGTTCCGGTAATTTTCCGATAAACGGTTTGATACCCGCGAAAAAACCCGCGACCAACAGAGCCACATTGGTCAGAATAGCCAAAAAAGTAAACAGCCAGGCCAGGTCGCCCATGCCTAAGGTGGCTCCATAGATAAGGTCCTTTCCTACAAACCCAAAGGTCGGTGGTATGCCGGCATTGGATAAAGCGGCGAGCAGTGCAGCGATTCCTACGGGCATAAGTACCTTCCGCAGCCCACTCAGCTGGGAAACATCACGTGTTCCGGTTTCGTGATCGATGATACCCGTGACCAGGAACAGGGTGGCTTTGTAGAGGGCGTGGACCAGGATGAATACGGATGCCGCCAAAAGGGCTTCATGGGTACCCAACCCTATCAGAAAGACCAGGATACCCAACGCAGAAATGGTCGAATAGGCCAATATCCCCTTTAAATCGATTCGGAAGAGCGAATGGATTGCCGCGTAGACCATGGTTATTCCCCCAATGATAATTAATGGTCCATTCCACCATTCGTGGTTACCCAGAATGGGTGTAAATCGTGCCAAAAGATACACCCCGGCTTTTACCATGGTGGCGGAATGCAGGTACGTAGATACGGGAGTAGGGGCCTTCATGGCTCCTGGCAGCCAGAAGTGAAAGGGAAATTGGGCGGATTTGGTAAATGCCGCTAGAAATAAGAAAAGCAACACCCACCCGTATAGCGAATCATTTTTGATGTATTCGCTCATGGAGATCATTTCGGAAATCTGATACGCTTTCGTGATGTGCCCCAGTCCTACCATGGCCGCCAGAAGAAATAATCCTCCAAATCCCGTAACTCCCAGCGCCGTCAATGCCGATTTTCTGGAAGCGTCACTTTCGTTATTGAATCCAATGAGGAAAAACGAACTGATGCTGGTAAGCTCCCAAAAAAGGAATAAGGTGTAAATGTTATCAGAAAGAACCAAGCCTAGCATAGAGGCCATGAAAAGAGAAAGATAGGCATAAAACCGGTTCAGGTAGGGATGGCCTTTCAGGTAGGCAGCAGTGTAGACAAAAACGAGGGTACCCACACCGCTGATCAATAGAACAAACAACAGCGACAGACCGTCCAGATTAAAATCAAGATTGATTCCGATGGAGGGCACCCATTCGTAGCTCATCTTAATTGGCCCTCCTTGCTTGATTAGGCTGAGCCTGGAAAGAAAATACCCGAACAGACTAAGCGGCAAAAGGGCGACCCACAACGAGGACGTTGATTTTAGTCGTCCTAAAATAAAAGGGATCAATAAAGCAAAGATAAATCCCGAGATCACTGCGGTTAACATCTGCGCTGGTTTAGAAGGTGGTTTTAGAAAGCTAAAATACAAAAAATATTCGATGGGAAGGTCCGGCGGCGGCAGATTCTACGAACGGCAATACGGCCGTTTGAGTAATCCGCTGAGGCTAAGTTATATAACCGTGAAAGCTTATCCTCCGGGCAAAAATTCGGTCGGGAGTGGTGCAAAGAAGGAAAAAAATGTGCATTTTTGAGTACTACGAATCCGTATAATTAACCAAATTATCATGGCAAACATCTACGAAACTGAAGTCGCTAAGCGCTTTACGATTTATAACAGTTTATTTTTAGATCTTCCTTTTGACCAAATATACCGAACCGGCACCCTGCTGCCTATATTGTCTGAAGCGTGTCAAAGTGGATTTCAAAAAAACCAATCGCCTAAAGAAATTATTCAGCAGTTCTTTGAGGAACTGATGGGGGATAAACCCGAAAAAGACCGGCACGACCTCCTGTTTAAAATGGTGCAATACATCGAACGGCAGGTGGTTTTATTTGATTCCATAGAAGATGCGGCGTACGAAAAATTCAACGATATCAAAGGGAAGGGTACCATGACGGCGCTTATCGCCAGAGCCGATAATGACCACAAAAAGAAGGAGTTAATTGAGAAATTAAAGAATTTCTCGGTTCGGTTGACCCTAACTGCCCACCCCACCCAGTTCTATCCCGGAAATGTGTTGGCAATTATAACGGATTTGGAACAGGCCATAAGGAAAAACGACCTCGGCGACATCGATTTATTGCTAAGGCAATTGGGGAAAACGGCATTTATCAACAAAGAGAAGCCATCTCCATACGAAGAAGCCGTAAGCCTGACATGGTTTCTGGAATACGTCTTTTACCCCAGTATTTCGGATATCATGATCCGCATTCTCAATCAATTAGGGATCCAATTGCACGATTGGGAAAACCCCAATCTACTAAAAGTAGGCTTCTGGCCAGGGGGAGACCGGGATGGTAATCCGTACGTGACCCATGACATCACCAAGAAAGTGGCCGATAAATTGCAAAACAGCATTCTGAAATGCTATTATCGGGACATTCGTAAAATCAGACGCCGACTTACCTTTTCCAATGTGGAAACGCACTTGATCGCTGCCGAGCGAGGGATATACAACACACTCTTTGGCGTCAGTGGAGAGGTGTTTCATTCCAAAGACGATCTTTTGGAAGTCCTTTACAAAGCCAGAAAGGGAATCATTGAAGATCATGGCGGCCTTTCCCTGGAACTACTGGATGAATTCATCCTCAAAGTTCGTGTATTTGGTTTTCATTTTGCCAGCATGGATGTACGACAGGACAGCAGGAAACACGACAGCTTGTGGGACGCCATTATCGCTGCCAGCGAAGGAGAATCGGCACTCGCTGCCTACCACGAGGGCGATGAAGAAAGCAAAATCAAAAAAATACTGGCCACCGATAAATTGCCAGCCATAGATACCCTGGACGATTCCTTCCATCGGGAAATGTTGCAAAGCATTGAGTCCATCGCCTATATTCAGAAAGGAAACGGTCCCATGGGATGCCACCGGTACATCATTTCAAACAACCAGTCCGCCTTGCACGTGTTGGAAGTATTCCAGCTCAACAAGTTGCTTTTGGCAAGGGGGGGCGATTTGTTTTTGGATATTGTTCCCCTTTTTGAAACCATTGACGATTTGGCGGCAGCGCCGGGTGTGATGAAATCGCTGTACCATAATCCGGTGTATCGGGAGCATCTGACCCACCGAGGAAACAAGCAGACGATCATGCTGGGCTTTTCCGATGGAACCAAAGATGGCGGGTACATTCGGGCCAACTGGTCGATTTTGCGGGCCAAAGAAGAATTGACCCGTGTGGCCAGGGAAGAAGGGATTGATGTGATTTTCTTTGACGGCAGAGGGGGACCACCGGCACGAGGTGGTGGAAATACTCATAATTTCTATGCCTCACTGGGTCCGAATGTGGAAAACAGAGAAATCCAGATCACCATTCAAGGGCAAACGATCAGTGCCAACTACGGCAAGCCGGTGAGTTGTTCCTATAACCTGGAACAACTGCTGAGTGCCGGGATGGAAAGCCACCTTTACCCTTCGAGTGAAAATAGCCTGACCGAAACCCAAAAGGAATTGATCGAGGAAATGGCCGGGATCAGTTACCACGCCTACAAGGAGCTCAAAAACCATCCCCAATTCGTCCCTTACCTGGAAAAAGTTACGCCGCTCAAATTCTTTGGGATGACAAATATAGGTTCCCGACCGGTGAAAAGGAGCAAGGGAGGCAGCATGAAGTTCGAAGACCTGCGGGCCATTCCCTTCGTCGGTGCCTGGGCTCAGATGAAGCAGAATATTCCGGGTTTCTTTGGTGTAGGAAAGGCCATCCAGGAGATGGAAAAGCGGGGAAAAATGAAGGATGTGCAGCAGCTGTACAAAGACTCCTTGTTTTTCCGTTCCCTGTTGGGCAATTCCATGCAATCGCTGGCAAAGGCCTTCTATCCTGCCACGGCTTACCTCAAGGACGACGAGCAGTTCGGCGGATTTTGGGAGTTGATGTACGGAGAATACCAGCTTTCTTACGAAAAGATCCTGCAAGTTGCTGGCATGGAGAGCTTGCTTGAAGATAGCCCGCTGAGCAAGGATTCCATTGGAATTCGCGAACGGATTGTACTCCCGCTGATTACCATCCAGCAATATGCCATTCAGACGATTTTGGAACAAGGGAAGGAGGATACAGCGTTGCAAAAACTAATCCTACGCACCATGTTTGGTATCATCAATGCGGCTCGAAACGCAGCCTGATAGGATAGGGTATTTCTTTCCTATAATAAAGCCTCCGGTACTAGCGTTACCGGGGGCTTTTTTGTGTGATGGGCAATTGTCGGGAAGCTTTTATGGGGCCTGCGATTGATTTGAGCCCTACCGATGCCTGTCAGAACCGATTAGACTAGGGTATTTTACCCTATTTTTTTTACTGTGGGTGACTTGATTTTGATGGGGGGTGGCAAAAAAACCGGTGCCAGGAGAGGTGTGGAGCGGGTGATCGGGTTCGAACCGACGGCCTTCAGCTTGGGAAGCTGACGCTCTGCCAACTGAGCTACACCCGCAAGTGGACCAACGAAAATAATACTTTTTTTACATTTTTATCGGGCGACACAAAAAATCGGAATATTTTTTTTCACCTACCGATCGTCACCTATCTTCGGGCATGTTATTGGTTACTTGTGCAGTCATTTACAATTCCCAGGCCGAAGTTCTTGCGGTGCAACGATCCGAAACGATGCCCATGCCTTTGAAGTGGGAATTTCCCGGCGGGAAGGTAGAGGCGGGTGAAACCGAGAAAGAGGCCCTGATACGCGAAATTTGTGAGGAGCTTGAGATGACTATTGTTCCCGAAAAGCGCATGCAGCCCGTATACCACCGATACGAGACTACTTCCATTTACCTGGTTCCCTACCTGGCAAGGGTGGGGAATGAATTTCCACAGTTGACCGAACACCGGGCATTCCGCTGGATGCCTCTAAAACGCCTGTGGGAGCTGGACTGGGCAGAAGCCGATTTGCCTGTCGTTCAGCAAATACAGCGAGGGGGCTTTGGTTTTTTTGGTGAAAAAAGCGTACCTTTTTAAGGAGTATACTCTTATTAACAACTAACTGAAGCCGACCGTCCATGGATCCCTACACTACCTTCCAGGTCCCCTCGGGGGACCGACCAAAGTACACCGGAAAAAAGCTGGTGATGCTCTCACCAGGAGCCAGTATGAAAAACATTGACGAGGAGGCAAAGGAAGCCGCGCTGCGGCTGGCCCCTTCTGGTGCCTATCGAAAACACGAAGAAGATTACCTGAAAGCTTTCGAAGAAGGGGATGGGATCGTATTCGAAAAATTTGGTGTCGCCGTCATCAATGCCAATAACGACGAGCAAATCAAGTCGCTGGTGTACGCCCGCAGCAGCTTTCAATACGAAGAACCCGAACGCTACCTCTATGCTCTGGACGGCCCGAAAAGTAGAAATTTTGCGCAGGTCCTTTGGCAATTGTTGTGTCGCCTTTTTGGCCGAAAAAGCGATCCTCCCGTCCCCGGGCCCAGCCCCGATCCTGTGGACCCACTGCCGGTTTTTGAAAATAACGACGAGGCGTATTGGGGACTGCACGCCCTGGCAGCCTTAGACAACACGTACACCGGTAAGGGTGTAAAACTGGCAGTGCTGGATACGGGCATGTACCAGGCACATCCTGACTTTGCCGGAAGAAATGTGGTGTCGAAATCATTTATTCCGGGGGAACCTGTTGAGGACACCAACGGGCACGGCACGCATTGCGCAGGGATCGCGGTAGGAGGACGGCGGGGAGGTACCGGCGCCCGTTACGGCGCCGCATCTGAGGCGGATCTGTACGTGGCCAAGGTGCTTTCAAACGAAGGGGTCGGTAGCGATAGTGGGATACTCGCAGGTATGGAATGGGCGGTAAACGAAGGATGCAAGGTAATCTCCATGTCACTGGGGGCCTCGGTAGAGGAAAATACCCGGTATTCGTCCATCTACAACGAGCTTGCAGGAAAGGCCATGGACATGGGAACGCTGATTATTGCCGCTGCGGGAAACGATAGCCGGCGCCGACAAGGGTTGATTCGTCCCGTGAATCATCCGGCCAATTGTCCGAACATCCTGGCGGTAGGGGCGCTCGATCGGCGTTCTCAGGTGGCCGACTTTTCCTGTGGCGGACTGAACGCAGATGGAGGATTAGTGGATATTGCCGGCCCAGGCGTTGAGATTTTTAGTTCATGGAAGCTGCCCCAGGAATACGCCATTTTAAGTGGGACCAGCATGGCGACGCCGTTTGTTGCCGGGGTAGCAGCACAGTTCTTGGAGGCCTTTCCCGAGATCACAGCCCGGGAACTATGGGATAAACTTCTCGCGCAGGCAAGACCGGTACCTTTGCCCAGCCGTGATGTTGGGATCGGTCTGGTTCAATCACCACAGGAAGTCTTAGAGCCGTCATGAAACGAAATTTTATTGCTTCCATAGAGCCGGGCTTGGAGTCGGAAATTGAGCGGATCGCAAAAGGACTTCAGGAAAAAGGGTGTACCATTCATCGGATTTTGAAGCTTTCCGGTGTGATCAGTGGTTGTAGCTCCGGTAAGGAAAAAAACTTGCAGGAACTAAAAATTAACGGTATTCGCCATATCGAAGAAGACCGGCAAGTCCGTGCGCTCGGGGCTGATGGGGATTAGGTAACCGTGGTTTTCCGGACGGTGGAGAGGTACCCTATATGAATTTCTGAAATCCTTGGGACGAACAGGAAAATTCGTGCAAGTCCGAAAAATCATCCGAACCGATGGATAAGAAATCCGTGTTACCGGGTATTTGTCCCTTTGTAATCGGATTGCTTTTGTCCGGGCAGCTCGTTTGGATTTGGAAATTAGCCTCCAGTAGTCTTACTTTTAGCTGAGTTTGGTTCGCTCTATCAAAAACGCGGCAACCGGAATGGCTCCTGCGGGACGCTTTTTGACGAACCCAACCCATCCGTTGAATGAAAACATCATTTAGTAAACTCGTAATTATAGGTGTATATGTATGGAAAGGTGTAAATTTTTGGTATTTCTTTACTTTTTCCGAAGTAGTGGCACAAGGAAGTCCGGATCGGCCCAACATTGTTCTGATTTTGGCAGACGACCTGGGATGGAGTGATCTGGGTTGCTATGGGAGCCCATACTACGAAACTCCCAACATTGACCGGCTTGCTGCGCAGGGGTTACGTTTCACCGATGCTTATTCTTCGGCTCCGGTTTGCGCACCTACACGGGCAGCCTTGATGACCGGCAAGTCCCCCGGCCAACTGCGGCTTACGGCGGTTTTTGACCGTGATTTTGAAGAGATGCCATTGTTGCCTCCAGATTGGACCAAGCAGCTTCCGGTAGAAGAAGTCACGCTGGCGGAACGCTTGAAGGAAATCGGATACACCACGGCCATCATGGGGAAATGGCACCTGGGCAAAACAGAGGAGTTTTGGCCGGAAAATCAAGGTTTCGACCGAAATGTGGGGGCTTGGGAGTCCGGAAGGCCTGCTTCGTACTTTCCCCCCTACGAAAATCCCAAAATTTTGAACGAATTACCAGGCGAGTACCTGACGGATCGCATAGCCCGGGAAGCGATCGGTTTTATACAAGATAACCGGGATCGTCCCTTTTTTCTGTACCTGCCCTTTTATTCTCCCCATTTACCCCTGGAAGCGCCGGAGGAAACCATTGCCTATTTTCGGGAAAAGGAGCCATACAGAGAACAAAATAATCCAACCTATGCAGCCATGGTCGCTCGGCTGGATCGGGCAGTGGGGCGTGTACTAAAAACGTTGGATTCCTTGGAGCTTGCAGACAAAACCCTGGTGGTTTTTACCTCCGATAATGGAGGGGTTCTTTCGCTCTCCGAAACGCATGTAACGGACAACCATCCGCTTCGCGCAGAGAAATTTCTACTCTACGAAGGAGGCATTCGCGTGCCGTTGATTGTGCGGTGGCCCGGCGTCGTTCCGGAGCAGACAAAGACCTCTCAGTTGGCGATTACTCACGATTTGGTACCCACGCTATTGAGCGCAGTGGGCAGTCCACTCTTTGACAGTCGAATCGAGGGTATGGATCTGCTTTCTGTCTTTAAATGGGGAGAGGCGGCGAAATTCAACCGGGTACTTACCTGGCATTATCCCCATTACATGCCTCGGCAGGAAATGAAGCCCTCGAGTGCCGTTCGCGTCGGGGATATGAAACTTATTCATTGGCACGAAAGCCATAAATTGGAGCTGTACGACCTGGCCAAGGATATTGGTGAAAGCCAAAATTTAGCGGAACAACTGCCGGGCCTGGCGAAATCCCTATATTCTTATCTGGATGATTGGCGAATGAGAAGAGGCGTGCAAATGCCTGTTCCCAATCCTTCTTTCGTAGAAAAATAATGCATACACGATGATTAACCTCAGACTATTGATGTTGTCTCTAGCCATACTGGTACCCGCATTGACAATTCAGGCGCAAGACCGTACCTCCGCGGGAAAATTTATCGTTGAACCGTCCACGCTACGCTGTCTGGGTTTCGAATGGTATATTTCGGGTGATGCGAATAGGAACGCAAGAGTAGCCGTTCAGTATCGGGAGAAAGGGGCAGGCGAATGGAAAAATGCCTTGCCACTTTTACGGATAGGCAACGAAAAAGCGGGAACCCCGGAATGGCAGTACACCACAGAGAACATGTTTGCTGGTAGTATCCTGGATCTCGCACCGGATACCGCTTACGAGTGCAAATTTGTCCTAACGGACTCCGATGGGGTAGAAGGAGTATCAGAGATCGTACGGGAAGTGCGTACGCGAAAGGAGCCCCTGGCATACGAAGGAGGGGAAGTCCGGCACGTGTATCCAAAAGATTGGGCAGGAGAACGCATCGAACCCTCCTACGATGGGTTATTGCACGCCTATTACGGTTACCCCCGGTATGCGGACTGGGTGCTTACTACGGATCCGGTGGTTGCCGGAGATAAAATCATCGTTCATGCCGGAGAATACAAGGCAGACTACAAAAATTACCGGGACTACCACGGGCTTACTTTTGATGGGACCTATTTTCTTACCCAGGACGGAACGGCGGAGCGACCGATCGTTATCCAGGCGGCAGGAGATGGCGAAGTTGTTTTTGACGGCAATGGGAGCGGGGTATTGATTGATGTTACGGCTGCAGACTATCACTATTTCGAGGGCATTTCCTTTCAAAATACGGAAGTAGCCATACGAGCCGGCTTGATGAATGCCTACGGATGCTCGGGGTTAACTGTGAAGCATTGCTCATTTCTGGATATCGGCATCGGCATTCAGGGTCAATTCGAAGGTTCTCGCCATTTTTACATAGCCGATAATACCTTTATCGGTAGGGAAGACCGGGATATCGTTTACCATAGCAAGTTGGAAGAGGGTAAATCGACCCAGCGAATCAAGTCCTACTACGCGGTAAAAGTTCACGGGCAGGGCCATACGGTTTGCTACAATAGCGTCGCCTATTTTTTTGATGGGATTGATATTTGTACACATGCCAGGCCCGAAACAGACCCTGAAAAGAAAGCGGTTGCCATCGATTTTTACAACAACGACCTTTTTTTATACAACGATAATTTTATCGAAGCTGACGGGGGCAACCACAATATTCGTGTGTTTCGAAATCGTGGCATCAATTCGGGACAACAGGCGTTGTCGAACCAGCCTGTGTTGGGAGGTCCGGTCTATTGGATACGAAACGTGGTATACAACAGCGGCAATGCTTCCACATTTAAGTTTTGGGGAATGTTTCCCTCAGGGATGCTGATGTACCACAATACTTCTTCGGGGATTTTTACCCGGGATGATAAACCGGGATCAAACGTACATGCAAGAAATAACCTGTTTTTACCTTCGGACGACGCGGATCTGCCCACCTTGGGGCTGTACACGTACACAGGGTATTCCTCTCTTGATTACAATGGGTACCGGAAACGGGATCCCTTTATAGGGTATGCCGCACCGAAGGCGGGCGAACGATACGATTATTCCGGAGAAAATACCGCCGAACGGTACCAAAGCTTGGAAGCCTTTCAGCAAATGACCGGGCAGGAGCGTCACGGTATGGTAGTGGATTACGATATTTTCAAGAACGCGGCAGCTCCACGGTTTAAAGCATTCAATGCGCAAAACAAGGCTCTGGGTAATGCCTATCCCATTTATACGGCAGAAGACTTCGACTTCACGCTCAAGGAGGGGGCCTCCGTGATTGATCAGGGCGTACATCTGCCTGGAATCAACGACGACTATACCGGGGAAGCTCCCGACCTGGGTGCCTATGAGTTTGGGAAAGAAGTCCCGCACTACGGACCGAGAAAACCCTCGCATTCCAGGTCCAATACCCTGTCCTTCTGGGAAAAGGAGGAAGGATGGCAATTGCTTTTTGATGGAAGATCGACACATGGATGGACCGGCTACAACCTCGACTCCATTACGCCCAACTGGTCCGTAATGGAGGGTGAATTCCGTGCCGATGGATCGACCGGTGACATCGTTTCGGATCTTCCCTTTCGTGATTTCGAGCTAATTTTCGAATGGAAGATTTCAAAAGGAGGAAATAGCGGCGTTTTTTTTCATGTAAACGAAGGAAAGAACTACCAGAAGGTGTGGGAAACCGGTATCGAAATGCAGCTCATGGACAACGAACATAATCCCCTGGCCAGGGACCCGGCCAAGGGAGCGGCCTCCCTGTATGCCCTCTATGCGCCGAACAAAAGGGTGGTCACAAAATTTGGCGAGTGGAACGAATCAGTCCTTACCGTTAATAATGGACAGGTGGAATACTGGCTAAACGGGGAAAAAGTGAATACCTACCAACTATGGACGGAAAAGTGGTATGCGGACCGTGAGAAAGGGATACACAACAGCCGCCGAAAACCCGATTGGGGCGAGCAAAAAAGTGGGCGCATCGCGTTGCAGGACGAAGGATTTGAGGTCGCGTTTCGTAGCATTAAAGTCCGCTCACTATCCACCGATTGATGTACGGCAAGTGGGCCTTTGCCCCCTCGGCATGCACGCGCCGCATTCGCTGGCTTTTTTTTAGAGAAGGCCCGGCAGTTTCTGCTGGCAATGTTTGAGAGTAAGCAGGAAAGGAGGGCTGGCTTAGCATTCCCCATCCGTCCGGGCCGCCGATCCGGGGATTGTCGTTGGATCCAAACGGTATGGGGAATCGAATAGGCAGCTGCGATGATATGGTCTGTCTAAAAGGGATGAGAAAAGTTGGTTGCCTACCTGGCGTTTTGGCTTTAGCCGGGAGATTCCCGCGCAGGCATGTGGAAGGACAAACCGCAATACCGGGGAAGGGATATCGGTTGAACAGCCTATTCGCGAGAGGATGAACCAACATACCGCATGGGTTTACAAAGTCGCCGGAATCCAATTTGTTTTTGTAGGTTTCTGCTAAGCTGCCGCCGGGTTTTCGGATTGGGTTACGAGTTTTTTTAACGATCAAATGAACCGTTAGACATTCTTCCAAAACTAGTCGAAAAGGTATTTGGGGTTTTCTATGAACAGTGTCTTTCGGACTTCCGGCCCGAGCTCTTCATACTGGCCCAGTCCTTTTCTCTCAGCCTGGGCCATCCGAATCAACCGTGCTACTATTTCAGGATTTTCGTCGGATAGATCCAAACGTTCTGCCGGATCTTCTCTAAGGTTGTACAGCTCAATATTTGCTGGAAATTCGGTCATGTTATAAGTGCTCTTCAGGATATTTTCACGCTCGCGAGCCGAAAATTCTGCTAATAGATTGAGTTTCCAATCACCGAACCGCACTGCCATTAGGTATCCTGCGTGCCAGTAAAAAAATGGCCTCGGTGCCCTCTCTTTTTCAGGATTAAAAAAATAGGATGAAATATCGGTCCCATCCCTTTTTATCTCCCCCTTCGCTTCTCCATGGGTCAATGCAGCAAAGGTCGGTAACAAATCTAAAAAAGATGCCTGCGCATGACAGGTGGTGCCCGGGCGGATTTTACCGGGCCACCAGGCAATAAAAGGGACACGGATTCCTCCCTCGTAGACCAATCCCTTATTCCCCCGTAATATACCATTGCTCGCTCCAAACCTCTGTGCTCCCCCATTGTCTGAAGTGAAAATCACCAACGTGTTTTCAGCCAGGTGTGTCTCTTTGAGGTACTGCATTATCTCTCCGGTGGACCAACTGATTTCAGCCACACTTGCTCCATAATGTTCGTTGGGATGATTGGTTTGCTGATAGAAAGCTTCCTTGGCTGCCACGGGGACATGGGGCATCGTATGAGCGAGATAGAGAAAAAATGGATATTCTTTGTTTTCACGCATCCACATTACCGCTGCTTCGGTATATTTCTGAGTCAAAGTGGCTTGGTGTTCCCGATTCGCTGCTCCGCCTGTGATTCGTTCTACCAGATCTTTATTTCTCATCAAAGGAAGAAGGGGAGCATCGTTTACGCGGACTCCCATGTCGTTGGAGTAGGGCATACCGTACCAAAAATCGAATCCGTGGTTCATTGGCAGAAATTCAGGTTGATCCCCAAGGTGCCATTTTCCAACGATGGCGGTAGCATACCCGGCATCTTTAAGGATTTCTGGTAAGATCACTTCCTCCGGGTTGATTCCCTTCGAGGATTTTGGAAATAGCACCCAGCGGTTATCTGTGTCCAAATCGAGGTTTACTCTACGGGCGTAGGAACCAGTCATCAGTCCCGCTCGGGAAGGGGTGCATACAGGTGCTCCCGCGTAGAATTGGGTAAATCGAAGGCCCTCTGTCATCAGCTGGTCAATTTCCGGCGTTTGGTTCCAGACGGATCCATAACCGGATAAGTCTCCATAACCTAAATCATCGCACACAATGAGCACGATGTTTGGGGGACGATTTTCTTCCCCGGCACGTGTTTCGCCCATAAATAATTGAACCAAAACAATAGATATTACTATAAATTTGTCCATCGTGTAACGTAGTAAAGGGTAAGGTTGCCGAAAGCCGGAACTGGTTGATTTACGAAAGATGTTTGTTGGCCAGGCAGCCACAAATGAATTGATAAGCGTTTTCGAACAAATGAATCGCATGCAGTCATTCAGGCGCCCCCCATTTGTTTGTTAGATTCGTGAATGAAGAGGTGTATGGCTTAGTTGATTAGGCTTTCCGCAAAATCCGCAGTTAGTGCATCCAGGAAGGTGTGATGATTACCAGGGGCTCGTATAAAGGATGATCGAGAAAGCTTTACCCAGATTCATTGAATTTAAATCACCTTAATTTTCAACTCGGTTTTTTTTCTGCCAGCAGAAAGAAACATCCACGCACAGGTATAGAGGATGACACACAAAACCACCCATTTGAGAACTAAAAGCGGTAATGATTTGACAACAAAAGCTGCCAGAAATACCCCCAAAATCCCGGCAATAGAAAGCGAAAAAGAAACCTTCCTGTCATAGGCTCCTTTTTTGACAAATTGTGTACCCCCTGCTACCATTAATAAGGCAGTTGCTGTCATCATCACTGGAAAGGCGGTGAGCGGATGCATTCCGAGCGCGTATACCGTAGCAATGCAGGGCGCATAAAACCCGACTCCGACGGTTTGCAAGGCGCCAAAAACGAAGCTCATCCCAACAATTACGGCCAGTTTCCAACCCCTCAATCCAATGGCCTCGCCGCCCACAGGCATCACCTCCAAAAAACCGGCAATCATGATTAGAGCCACCGCAAGCAGACCAAAACCAAGCCCCATCTGGATTCTGTGGCGGGACATCCGCGACACACGATCGGCACCAAGCAATGCTCCCAGAGGTGCGGCTGTTGACATGGATACCAGCGTTAAAGGGTCCACCTGAACCACTGTCATGAAAATAAATGCCTGCGCAACAGTGGGGAATGTGTTTCCAACATTCATTGTACCGGGAATCAACCGGTCATCGACCAGCTTGAAAAACTTGAAAATAGCCGTCTGTTGTGCAAAACTCCCAATTCCCAAGGTGTCGAAAAAATTTGTTATAAATCCGGCTCCAAAGAGTCCCGGCCAACTTTTATCGGAAAATAGCTTTCTATTCCTGAAAACGTCCGTGAGGTAGTAGAACCCAAACGTTCCCGTCATGATTCCTAAAATTACTTTTAAAACACTACTCATGAGCAATCACATTGAACGTAATCATGGTCCCGGATAATACTAGTTTCTAATCGAAGTCAAGTTACTGAAAAATGTATTATGACAACCAGTCTTCAGGATACGGTATTTTATCCAAAATGTGTGGTATGTTAACCCTGTTGGTTTTGTCAGGAAAATCAATCAGAGACCCCCGCCAAGAAAATAGGAATCGTTCCCTGGAAAAGACGGATGTAAGAAGAGGAACTATTTGTCCATTACAGGCGTCCTGTTGCGTTTTTATTCCTGCTGCCCCAGGAGGATTTTGGTGCCTAGCGACCGTTTACCCAATAATCGTTTTGAATTCTAAAAATCAGGCAGCATATTTAAAGGTAAAATTGGTCGGTATGAAAGTATTCTTGTTGCTGTTTTGTTTTTGGGTGATTTCATCCCCTTCAATTGGCCAAACGAAGTCGAGGCCCCTCCTGATCGATGAAACCAATACACAGGAGTCGATTGTCCAGACCCTGCTGATTGATGAGGTTTGGGCAGGACACCCTGTAGGGTTTTGCCTGCTCACCCAGGGTGACCGGCAATACATCGCCTATTACAATGCCCAGCGCAACATGGTGGTGGGACAGCGTAACCTCAATGAGCCGAAATTTGACTTACATGTACTGCCGGCAACTTCCCGGGAAACACACGGGGGCACCAGTACTGTGCTCGGCTGGGATAGCCACAATTCGGTCACCCTGGGTATTGACAAAGAGGGGTATATACACCTCTCCGGGAACATGCACGTACATCCGCTTACCTACTTTCGGAGCACAAGGCCCCACGATATTTCCACACTGGAGCAGCACATGAAGATGATCGGCGAAAATGAAAGCCGGTGTACCTACCCACATTTTATGACCACCCGGGAAAACGAATTGCTCTTTCATTACAGGGATGGTGGCAGCGGCAATGGCAACGAAATCTACAACCGCTACGATTGTACCACTAAAAAATGGACCCGATTGTTGGATACCCCCCTGACCGATGGGCAAGGAGCCATGAATGCCTACCAGAGCCAGCCCACGCTACTGAAAGACGGGTGGTACCACGTGTACTGGGTCTGGCGCGATACACCCGACTGCTCCACCAATCACGACCTTTCGTACATGAAGAGCCCGGATTTGAAAAACTGGTACGATGCCTTTGGAGAGCCGATCCGCATGCCGGCCACCCTTGACAATACCTCGCTGATAGTGGACCCCATTCCCGTCAAAGGCGGCATCATTAATCTAGCTGCCCGCATGGTACTCGATGATCAAAACCTCCCCGTTTTTGCCTACCATAAATACGATACCGAAGGCAATCTACAGTTTTACACCGCACAATTGAAAGCGAAGGGCTGGGTGTACACACAGATTACCGACTGGGATTACCGGTGGGAATTTTCCGGTAACGGCAGTATCAATAGCGAAGTGCGGATCAAGGGATTTCGGAAGCGGGCAGACGGCTTTTACGAGTTGGACTACTGGCACATTCAATACGGTCACGGTACCATCTTGTTGAATGACCGTTTTGAGACCATTGGAGAGGTGAAGAAGGCCCCGCCTTTTGATGAGCAAGTGGCGGTGGAGGGCAATTTCCCGGGCCTTGAGGTACGTACATCCGGGGATATCGGCCAGTCACCGGCAAAGGGCGTTCGGTACGTGTTGAAATGGGAAACCCTAAACCGGAACCGCGATCGACCCCGGGAGAAACCCTGGCCCGAACCGAGCAGGCTTTATTTGTACAAGCTGGCTACCGGTACCGACTGATCCCACCGATCAATATCCTGGGTTCAGGGCAGAGAAGCGTTGGAGGTAGGAGCGGGCCAGACAGTTCCAAGGGACGTTCCGTTTTTGAAATCAAAAAAAAGGCCGGGAATGGGACACCCATCCCCGGCCATTCTCACCCTTATTCAAATTTCACGCTCAATACCGGAATATCCGATTTGAACAAAACGGTATCGGTAACCCCGATCTGATAGGAGGAATTGGATTTTCTGACATTGGAAGCGATTGCAATGATTCCGGCATTTTGCTCGGAAGCATAGGCGACAATCCCTTTTTCCGCCTCCTCGTGATTGTAAATATGCCGATGGATGATCAGGTCTTCCTGCCCGGAGGCGTAGGTCCGCATCAAAGACTCTGCCCGGGCACTGTCGGTAAACTTGTCCGGTGTATTGATGAACAGGAAATAGACCGATGCGCCGATCGTTTTAATCAAGGGCTTCATGCGCGTAAATGCAGGACGGCTGGCCTCGTTAAACAGGGAGGCAAATACCATTTTTTTCATGGCTCTACCGTCCAGGACTTTTTTAACGCCCAATACGGGACAATTGGCTTGCCGCATCACTTTCTGTGTGGTGGATCCGATGAATTTGCCAGACTCGTAGCCTTTGCCATAGGCACCAATGACAATCAGGTCGGCTTTTTGTCGTTCGGCCAAATCCACCAATACCTGATCGGGCACGCCCACTTCTACCACCGCCTCAATGGGAGTGTTTTTTACTTTGTGGGTCACAATGAAGGCTTTCAACTTATCTTTTGCCTCCGCTTCGAGATCGAGAATCTCGGTATGTTTTGATTTCTCCGACTCGGATAGGTTTTTCCAATCCAAATCAGACGTAACGACGTTAACACAAGTAATGGAGGCATCTCCCCGGGTAGCTATTTTCGATGCCGTTAGAAAGGCATTTTCACTGTAGGGAGAAAAATCAACGGGAACAATGATTCGTTTCATGGCGATTGTTTTTTTGGTTACAGGCTTTTTTTCTACCCATGAGCAGCGAAAACCGATCCTGAAAATGAGAAACGGGAACGCGACTCATCGATTGCTTTTCTAGAATATTTCAAAATAAACAAAATGTATTTTAAAAAAACATGATGGATGTCACCTGAGAAGCTGATAGTTTCCGTTGATATCTTTTTCTCTCGTCCTTTGTTTCCTATAGTTTCCCTACCCGTATGTTTTTGAACCGGATACTCATTTCGTTATTCGGGTGTAGTTGCAAGCCAATAGGGCCTTTTTCAGGCATGTTTTCGGAAGTATAAGTCATCACTTCCTTGTCATTGAGCCATACGGTGTAGGTTTCCCCGACCAGCTTGACTTTCATGGTATTCCATTCGTCCATTTTGAGAAGATTCGCTACTCCTTTTGCTTCTACCGGATAGGATTTTCCTGGAATATAGGGAGATCCCGTCATGTCTCGCTTGAGAGATCCGGAAATTCCGATCTGTATCTGGTCCTTTTCCGAGCGAAGGAAAATACCGGAATCGACTACTCCCTTTCCCATCAGGAAGTCCATTTGAACTACGAAATCCCCGTATTCTTTTTTTGTCCACAGGGTAGAGCCGGTTTTGGTGGGATCATTTTCCACGTAAATCGTTCCTTCGTCCACTTTCCACCAAATATTGTCTTCCGGTTGTACCGTCCAACCTTTCAAGCTTTTTCCGTTAAAGATGGATTTCATGGCAACATCTTGTGCTGCTGCCAGGTGAACAAACATTAGGGCCATCAGTGCGGCGCATAGTGTGATTTTGATTTTCATGATACATTGGGTTTTATGTGTTGTTGCAAATAGGTATCGGTTTTTCGAAACCAGTGAATAAATGTCAAATCCGGCCATTCCTTTTCAGCTTCTCCGGTCCCAGCGTCTTCTCAACAAAACGAAGATTCCGCGTTGTTTCTCGGAACGACCGCTCCGATAGGCAGCAATTGCTCCCCCAGGATACATCGGCAACTAGCTTGCCATTCAGCTTAATCGATGGAAATCTGATCGGGGTTCAGGGTGTACCCCAGTCGTTTCAGTTTTCCCATGTTTTCCTGGAAGATGCAGTCCAGGGTAATGTTCAAATAGGCACCAAATTCCGGCGGCATGGCGTTCGGATGCGATTTTCGTCGTTCTCTTATGGATTCCTTTTGTTCAGGCGTCAGCCCATCTCGTTTGATGGTGCCAATAAAGTGAAAAAATTCATCCTCGGACATTTCTTCGACATAGGGTTGCATCCACAAAAGCACACATCCGTACAATGGCATTTTCATCATTGTGAAACCTGGACCATATTTCAGTTCATTCAAATCCATACCTTTTTTATTGGGTTTTCTACGTTTGCTAATCTGTTCATTCTTCGCGAAGCAGCCGCTTCTCAATGGAAAAAGCCCGGGCCGGGTTTTTTACAAGTAGCAGATCAACTTCATCTTGTGTAAATCCGTTCTCCAAAAGCAGGGGTAGGAATAATTCGCTGATGGTTGAAAAATCCCGAAACTCGCCTCCGTCGGGTTCACCCGGTCGGTACCAGCCGGCATCGTGGGAAATCAACACCTGCGGTAGCCAACCTTGCTCTTTTAAATAGCGTAGTCTTTTCAGGTAGTCTTCCAGATTGGAAGGTCGAATGCCATCCAGGCTAATCCATACGCCTTCCTCGGCAAGTAGGGAATAGTTTTCCAGGAGGGGTTCGTTTTGCGCATGTACCCATATAAATGCGCTGGGGTGTACCCCAATTGCTTTCAATAGATCCACCTGCTGTTTTGCGGGTAGGTAAGGACCCGTGTGGGAAGCGATTGTTAAGCCTGTTTGCCGATGGGTTATTCCTGCCGCGGTAATCAATTTTTGATGCAGGTCCGAGAGGGATCCACTGTTCACGCCGATTTTAATAAATCCGGGTCGAATGCCCGTTTTTCCTATCCCGTATGTCCACTCGTCGGTCCAGATAGCGGCAAGCGTCTCGGCGGAGGATGAAAAGGCGTGGGCAGGCAAATACTTGTTGTCTACCGCACCGTAGTATCCAGTATTGGTGAGGACATGCACCCCGGTGCGCTCAGAGAGTTCGAGGAGTAATTCGGGATCTCGTCCCAGATAAGCCGGGGTGCAGGAAACCAAGGTTTGGATAGACATTGCCGGCAAGGCTTCCACAAATGGAAGAACCCGCTGGGCGACCACCTTTCGGTCCCAGCGAGAAGGGGTAATTTCCTCTGCACCGATAAAGTCGACCAGCAAATGCTCGTGAATCAGACTGCTACCCATTTGTGCAGCAGGCAGTGGACCTCGAACGGTCATGATCTCAGGTTCCTGGGCATAGCTACGCACTATCCCACCGGATAGCACCATCAGCAACAAAAGGCAGCAAAAGCTTTTCATCGTCGGTTAAGCGTTTAATTTCAGATGGGCCGCCACGGCCGCTCCGATGATGCCTGCCTCGTTTTTATTCTCGGCGGCGATAACCGGAACCTCTACGGTGATTTCATTTTCGAATTTATCCAGCTTTTTGCTCGCTCCTCCGCCCAAAATAAACAAGTCGGGAGAAATGATTCTTACGGTATGTTTCAGGAATTTATTAAAGCGTTTTCCCCAGGCTTTGTAGCTGAGGTTTTCTTTTTTTCTTGCCGAATCGGCAGCAAAATACTCGATGATTTCCCCATTCTTGTAATAGATGCGTCCCAATTCGAAGTTTGGGATCAGTTGTCCGTTGTAAAAAACTCCGGTACCCAGTCCTGTACCAATGGTAACGGTAACCACCAACCCCATTTGGCCTTTGCCCGCACCAAAGGTCATTTCTGCCAGGCCTGCCGCGTCGGCATCGTTTATCACCACTACTGGTAGGCCTGTTTTCTCGGCGAGTAATTCATCGACCGGAACACCCACCCAGCTTTTGTGAATATTGCTCTTGGTCATGCATCGGCCATTGGCTACTACCGTGGGGAACCCACAACCAATGGGGCCTTTCCATGCAAAATGATTGACCAGGGTTTGGACGGCTTCCGCAACGCTTTCTGGTTTCGTAGGTATGGGTGTAGGAACCCTGAACCGCTCTGCTGTCAACTCCCCTGTTTCGATGTTTACCGGGGCTGCTTTGATTCCGGATCCTCCTATATCCAATCCTAATATTTCCATTCAAATACCTTTATGTTCCAACAAAAATTAATTTCGGCAAATCAAGTTAGCAAAAATTAGCCTGAATACGTTCTTCGCCAATACGAAAATACGAAAACAAACCGAATCATTCCATAAAACCAAAAATCTTCCTGGCTTTCTTCTTATCTATTGCTAAACCTCGATAATTGTACGTAAACAAGCAAATTTTCCTAGAAACTAGCCCTTAGCGTAGCGGTTTTCTTAAAGGTTGGGGCAGCCTGGTCCGCTCGGCAGCGCGGGTATCTATGGGATGGCGGCGACTGATACAAAAATAACGGTTTGGACATCAATGGTATTCCTTCGCACCGGATACAGATAATTGTGTTTCGGGAATCCTGCAGCGAGTGGAAGCAATCGGCTTTACCCCCTTCGTAGCGGTAAACATTTCGGCAGGTTAGATTTACAGCCATGTACCTGAAAAAACAAAAAAATACGATTCCCGCCCTTGGCAGGTGGATGCAAACTGCCTGCGCCTGCGTGGGCGGCCCCGCAAAATTTATAGGCGTACACGTTCAGGAAGCCAGGGTTTGGCGAAAGGAAGTGCCGGCAATTTACGCAGCGGTCTTGGCACCTGTCCTGATAGCCCCCTACCTGGAACCCGCCTTTTCAAGGAACGGTAGCTAGGGTGCAGCTATCGTAACGACATAATTACAGTAGCCAAAGCGAACAACCTGCGGGTTGTATTCCGTGAGCTTACCCGGGAGACTGGCTCCATCGAACGAATGGCCGGGTAATTATCGCCCGCTACCGGATGCGGAACCGAACCTCCTCTCCTTGGTACCCGGTAGGTACTGGCCGACCAATGCAGGCTCGGACCAGGCAGTGTATCCGATAAAAATACCGGGACAGGTTTCCCACGACGCATAGCGGAGGCGAAGAGCAAGTGGGTCAACGTGAAAGGATCGATTCTTACCCAATTTTGAAAAAGCATAGGAAAGACACTTGGAGGGGGGTAGTGCGGTACCATCACAGGCCCATAAAAGTGCTGAGAGCAAGGATGCATGTTGGAACAAACCCGGCACCTTATAAAAAATCGGCGAGGTTTTCCGCCGGTTTTTGCCACTATTATTTGATTTCTTCGCGCCCGTCCGCATGGATAGCAAAACGACCCCGTTCGCGGGGGTGAGTATGTTCGTGGCTGGACCAGGGCCAACCCCCGAATTGGGTGCGCTGAAACTCGTAAACGGCATCCTGAATTTCCTGATTGCTATTCATGACAAACGGGCCGTGCTGAACCACTTTTTCCCGTATGGGTTTTCCTTGCAAGTAGAGGAAGTGTCCCGGCTTTGCGCCATTTTTAACCGAGATGGAGGACTGCCCCTCCAAATCTACCGAGTGCTTCGCGGAAACGGGTGTCCCGGCTATTTCGATACGGTCTCCCGCATAAAAGAACAAACTTCTATTGGTACCTTCCCCAACGGCAGGCAGGGTAAATACGGCTCCAGCTTCGGCATTGATCAACCAAATGGCCACTTCGTTTTCAGGTTTGGCAGCGTAGGAATCGGGCGCTGCTTCGAGAGCCTGCAGTTCGCCCAGGTCTCCTGCAATCAATTTAAACTGACTTTGCTTTCCGTCTGCATCGCTCAGGGTCGTGACCGGGATATCTTCTTTCCACATCATTTTGAAATGCGCCGGGACCTGCTTCTTTGCCTGTGGGAGATTGAGCCAGATTTGGAAGAGGTGCAATTCGTTCTTCTTTTTTTCTTCGAGCAGGGGAAACATCTCCGAATGCATGACTCCTCTACCTGCCGTCATCCACTGCACATCTCCATTTCCAAACCTACCGGCTGCGCCCAGCGAATCGGAGTGGTCAACCAATCCTTTTTCCACGATGGTGACGGTCTCAAAGCCTTTGTGAGGATGGGCGGGAAAACCCGGTACTTTACTTCCGTGGTACATGCTCCACCCGTCTTTGCCCGAAAAATCCTGTCCGATTTGCCTGCCGCTTAGACCGGAGACGGGGGATAGGTCGGGCTTTCCTTCGGGGTAAGCGTCCTGATGATGGGCACAGAATAGAAAGGGATCCTGTGTTTGCCAATGAAACCCTAGCGGATGAATTGCTTTTAGTGTTGCAGTCATAGTCGGATGAATTTACATGTATATACATGCAAAAAGGTTTTTCCGCTGATAAAAGTTCCCGGAACTGGATTGTCCGGTTTAGTTGACGCCCTTAATGGGGTTGATGTACCGCCTGAAGATAAGTTGTCCGGAAACGGGATAATCGTTAAATCGGTTAAAGCCTTCGTTTCCATCAAGCTGATCCGAAAACGAGACCAGGGCAGTTCCTTCAAACGCGATATCGGTATACAGGTCCAATTTATAGCTAAGGCCGCCGCGCACGGGAAGGTAGCCAACAATCCGCGTGTGGTTGCTGCTTGTGTTACCAGTACCTTCGATTCGGGTCTCCTCACTTAGATTAAGCAGCAGACCGATCCCGGTTCCCAGGTACAGGTTGAACCGTTTTCTTCGGGTATGGTTTTCAGAGCCAAATAGCTGAAGCGTAGGCATCAGATCCAAAAAAATCATGTTATTTTTGCTTCCAATTGCTTGCCCCCCGGCCTCCCAGGTGTCAATGACCTGGGGCGTGAAATAGTCCAAATCCTGACTTTTCGAACGCTGAAAACCCAGGTAACCTCGCAGGTCGAGCTGTGGCTGGATTTTTCGGCCGTATGTAACCGAAGCAGCAGGTCCAATTTTAACGTCTAATCCGCGAATCCTACCGGAATTGTCTGCATACATGGCCCCAACTCCCAGGCCCGCCTGGAAATAGTGGTCTCTGGATATTTTCTCTTTGTAAAAGTTTTGACCGGATCCACTCAAGGGATGCAGCAGGCAGACAAGTAGTAGCAGCGGAGCTACGGCTAGTGTTTTTTTCATGGCAGGCCTAGGTATCGGTTTGGTTCATCTACTAACGGTTAAAAGTATCATTTCTTGCGGAGAAGTTGAATCTTAGCTCCAAAAAAATCATGTAATTGGCAAGAAAATTTCAACAGATAAGAATTATTACCTATTTTAGTTGCATGTAAATTTTAGTGTAGGCTACCGGCAAGTTCGTTTCGGTTTTCTCTTGTTTGTGGTCTTGCGTTATTTTTGTTTTGCCCCCGGGCTGTCTCTGTATGTATTTTGACTAACGTATTGTTTTTATGAAAGGTATTATTTTAGCCGGGGGTTCAGGCACCCGCCTCTATCCCTTGACCATTGCCGTAAGCAAACAGCTCATGCCGGTTTACGACAAACCCATGATATATTATCCGCTCTCGGTATTGATGATGGCCGGTATCCGGGAAATTTTAATTATCACCACCCCCGAGGATCACCAGGCATTCCGTAAACTGCTGGGCGACGGCAGTCAGGTGGGTTGCGAATTCCAGTTTGCGATTCAGCCAAAGCCGGAGGGTTTGGCCCAGGCATTTATTATTGGTGAAAAATTTATTGGCCAGGATAAAGTAGCGCTGATTCTGGGAGACAATATATTTTATGGCACCGGATTGTACAGTACGCTGAAAAACCATACCGATCCGGATGGAGGCGTGGTGTTTGCTTACCATGTGAACGATCCACAGCGATACGGTGTGGTTGAATTTGACAGCCAGTACAAAGTGTTGAGTATCGAGGAAAAACCAAGCGCACCAAAGTCCAACTTCGCCGTTCCGGGATTGTATTTTTACGACAATGAGGTGGTAGAGATTGCAAAAAACATCCTTCCCAGCAGCAGGGGAGAACTGGAAATAACCGATATCAACAACGCCTACCTTAAAAAAGACAAGTTAAATGTTGGGATATTGAATCGCGGTACGGCCTGGCTGGACACCGGTACCCACCAGTCGCTACTTCAGGCGGCGCAATTTGTTGAAGTGATCGAAGAACGGCAAGGATTGAAAATCGGATGCATCGAAGAAATCGCCTTCCGTAACGGGTTTATCAACCAGGAAGAGTTGATAAAATCCGCCGAAAAACTGGGCAAAAGCGGCTACGGCGAATACCTGAAGAAACTAGTCAGTCAAAATCTAAATTTCTAAACGAATGGGTTGCTTACTCCACAGGTAACCCTACACCCCTGTCTATTTTTTAACTGCATTAAACATGATTTGAAAAGCAAAAAAATTGATAAAAAAAGTTATCCGCTTGCGAAGTATGTTTTTTTGTCTTATGTTTGCAATAAGGAATATGTTTTTTGAAGAGTAATAAATGTAGTTCAATGGTGGATATTGTTTTGGTTGATGACGACAAAGTGAGTACGTTTGTTACGGAAAGGTTTATACGTAAAAATGTGCAAGGTCCCTGTCGCATTCATACGTTCGATTCCGCAGCCGAAGCGTTGCATAGGGTACGGGAGATTCAGCCCCGGTACTTGTTTCTGGATCTGGTTATGCCCCATATGAACGGTTGGGATTTTCTGGAGCAGTTCACTCCGACAGATCAGGAGTCAGAAGTTTATATACTCAGCGGCTCTCTGGATGAGCGAGACCATGAAAAAGCGAATAAAAATCGTAAAGTAAAGAAATTTCTTTCCAAGCTATCGGTGCGGGAAAGCATTCCGAAAATATTTCGGAATTAACGTCTTTTTGTAGGGTTTAAGATTAATTTTTGATCGAAAGCGCATAGGTCCCAGACATTGTCCGGGACCTATGTTTTTATATACAGTTTCCAATGGGGCGAATAGGTACCTATCGATTTTAAGCCAGTAAGTTGGGATCCTGGCGTTAACGCAGAGGGGTTGTAGACCTGAACCTCGTTCGAGGCGGTGCGGTCATCCGAAGGAGCCGGAAGCATTTACTAGCTCGTGCGGGTCATTCGCCCTCAGATAAAAAAGCCCGATCAGATCCCATGGCTGCTGCGAACGAACGTATTCTGCCCGTCTGCAGAAGAGATGGCAAAAACATGGGGAAAAAATGAAACCGGGATACCTGGGATTTCCGGAGAAAATTTTACTTTTATCTGTCAAAAGTCAATTATACCCGGTCCATGTATTGGAATTTCTAGCGCGTACTTAAAATGCTTTACAATCAGCCGCTTCGCTCCGCTTGTAGCGTTACTCCAGGGGCGCTACGCCTCAGGCTCCAACCTGACTGATTTTCTTGCGTCACAAGTCCTTCCCGATATTCGGGAAGAGCAGCCACGAATGCGAATGCACAATCCGGGTTAACCTCTTCTCCTTTCCAATCATGCAAACGCTGACCGCCGTTTTGGGCACCCTCTTTTTTTTCCCTTTCCTCTTTTTGACTGGCCCTGCCTGTGCGCAGAAGAGCGATTGGCGAAATTTTGCCAACGGAACGCCCATTTACGAGAATGGGTACATCGACCAGCCCTACGTGGTGGTACTGCCGGATAAAACCTGGTTGTGTGTGTTCACTACCGGGAGCATGCACGAAGGAGAAATGGGGCAGCACGTGGTCGCTTCCCGTTCAGTCAATCAGGGAGCTAGCTGGTCGGAACCTGTCGCCATTGAGCCAGCTTCGGGCCCGGCAGCCTCTTGGGTAATGCCTTACCAAACGGATTACGGACGTGTGTATGCCTTTTATATCTACAACGGCGAGGAGGTAACCACACTCAACGGAAATCCCATCCGCAACGACATGTTGGGTTGGTACTGCTACAAGTATTCCGATGACGGTGGGAAAACCTGGTCAAAAAGGTATCGGTTACCGATACGAAAAACCAGCGTGGATCGTGGCAACGATTGGAGGGGTGAGGTGCAAATCATGTGGGGAATCGGTAAACCCATTTCCTATGCAGGCGGTATGCTGTTTGCGTTCACCAAATTGGGAAAATACATGCTTGACAAGGGAGAGGGGTGGTTCGTTTGGAGCGATAACATTGCGACCGAAAGGGAGGTAGAGAAGGTGCACTGGAAACTGCTCCCGGAAGGAGAAGAGGGCCTTCGAAATCCCGCCTTTGGTTCGGTTCAGGAAGAGCAAAATGTCGTGCCCTTGAACAACGGAGACCTGTACAGCATGTACCGGACACGTACGGGTTATGCTGTGGACGCCTACAGCCGGGACGGTGGCAAAAGTTGGTCGCTGCCGCAGATAGCCCGTTATGCCGATGGCAGAAAAATTAAAAATCCCCGCGCCTGCCCCAGAATCTGGAAGTGCGGCAACGGCAAGTACCTGCTTTGGTACCACCACCACAGCGGCGACGATTTTTCGGACCGCAACCCCGCCTGGATCGCAGGAGGCATAGAAAAAGACGGAAGGATACACTGGTCTCAACCCGAGATTTTTATTTATGGGACAGACCTATCCTACGAAACGGGGCGGTACAGTTATCCGGACCTGATCGAACAGGAGGGGAAGTATTGGGTCACTACCACCAATAAGGCAAGCGGCAAATTGATACCCGTAGAGGAAGCGTTACTGGAAGGACTCTGGTCTCAACTTGAGCCTGCGGCTGCTGCGGAATTGCCTGCGCCGATACCGGATTTTACGAAGCAGATCCATTCCGGGCAAGGCATGGTTCAACTGGAAGTCAATGACTCCTTTCGGAGGCGTCCTCTGGTGGATGCCGGGAATACGGTTGGAGGTTTTACCCTTGAGATGGATCTGATGTTTTCCTCCCTTAATCCCGGGCAGGTGCTGCTGGATATGCGGGAGGAGAACGGAGACGGTATCCTCGTAGAAACGGCCGGCTACCGACAGGTGCGGCTTAGCCTGATGGCTGGGGAAAAGAAGAGCAGTTGGACTTCCGATCCGGGTAAATTAACGATAGGTACGCCTCATCGTCTCTCCTTTCTTGTCGACAACGGGCCCAAGGTTATTCAGGTTCTGCTGGACGGTGTGTTGGGAGACGGTGGAGAAAGCCGCCAATACGGATGGACCCGGTACGAACCGGACCTGGGAGCCATCTACTTACCCGAGCGTTGGACAATCAATTCCGGCCCGGTTAGGCAGGTGAAAATCTACAATAAATCCCTTTCGGTATCGGAAGTCATGCGAGCGCAAAGTCAGGAATAGGCAGGAGAATAAAAGGGGCCTGCGGGCCTACCAGTCCTTTTTCCAGATGGGATCTCCCCGGTACCTTTCCCCTACCGGATACCGTGGCGAAGGAGTTACTTCCGATTCCATAAGCCCTGCGATTTTATCCACCACCTTCGGATGTTTCTCCGCCAAGTTGATTGACTCCCCGGGGTCGGCTGCCAAGTTGTAGAGTTCAATCGGTTGGTTTTTCCCCCTCCGAATGCCTTTCCAATCATCCAATCGGACGGCTTGGTCGTATCGCTCGCGGGCATGGCCGAAATCCCAATACAATACCCGTTCTCTCCGGGGAACCCGATTGCCCTTCAGTGCCTCGACCTGGGATATTCCGTCCAGATTCTGTGGTGGGGTTGTACCCGCCAGGGCCGCAAAGGTGGGAAGCAGGTCTTGAAATGCCAGAACCTCGGTTGATTCCATCCCGGCGGGAATTCTGTCGGGCCAGGAAGCGATAAAGGGGACTCTGACTCCTCCTTCGTACAGGTCACGCTTATAACCCCTCAGTATGCCATTGGTGGCAAACCCTTTCCAGGTAGCACTGTGTCCCCCGTTGTCGGAAGTGAAAATAACCAGGGTGTTTTCCCGGATTCCCAGCTCCTCTAGAAGGGCAATGATTTTACCAAGGTCGCTGTCCAGCCGGTGAACCATGGCAGCGTATTTTTTTGCCCGTTCCGGCCAGTCCTTTTCTGTGTAAGGGCCGGTACTGGGAACAGTCAATCCGTGCACGTCTTCTTCCTTTGCCGAGAAATGCGGTAAGGTATAGGCTGCGTATAAAAAGAAGGGTTTGTCCGCTGCCTGCCGAATAAAATTAAGGGCGGCATTGGTCAGGACATCATGGCTGTAGTGATTTCTAAGAATAGGGTTGTCCGGAAGCTGGATTTTACCCTCGTCGTGGTCCAGATAGGTTGGGTAATAATAGTGGGCATGGTCTTGATTCAGGTATCCGGTCCATGTATCAAATCCCATGGCCGTTGCCCGTCCCTCGGTGCGCGCATCGCCCAAAGACCACTTGCCCACACCCCCTGTCCGATAGCCGGCGTCTTTAAGTACCTGCGCCAGGGTGACATCCCCGGAACGCAGGTAGGTCGAATAATGCGGGACGTTGTCTCTGGCGACGGTATGGCCGTTATGCAAGCCTGTCATCAATACGCTTCTGGAGGAAGTACAGACCGGTCCTCCGGCATAAGCCTGGGTGAAACGAATCCCCTCTGCTGCAAGTGCGTTGATATGGGGTGTTTGAATGTGCTCCTGACCGTACGGGCCGGTATCCCCGTAGCCCAAATCATCGGCCATGATAAATACGATATTGGGTCGGGGCGCTTCTTCGGATTGGCGGGCCCGCGTGGGCAAAATGGTGGAAACCAACACCCCTGCCAAAATAGTAAGGAAGGGTAAAGGCAGACAGCGGAAGCATTTGGATGATGTGACAGGCATAGGGCTGTATTCGTTTAATTCAGATGGCTGCAGATGGGATGGTCCTTTTGTTGGTTCCGTGATTCCGATCGATTCGGTCAGCCAACCAGCCACACCCGATTAGCTGTCGGCATTCACAGCTGTCGATCAAAGTTCCCACCAGGAAGCCAGGGAAATCCCTCTAAAGAAGGAATAAAAATTGAATTTTCCCGCAATTCCAGGCTATTTTCCGGGATATTGCCGAAGCATGGGGCCGCACGATACATTGCGGCGGGCACCATTCCGCTCCCTCCGGTTCAAAAAAGAGAAAAGAAGCCGGTGCGATCGTGTTTTACTCTTCGTTCTGTTACATAAAACAGCTGGCAGCGGTGCACGCCGGCTGGATCAGACTTCCGGCGATGGTTGTCCTCGGTTTTCTCAAGGGGCAGCTGCGGAGGGGGAATGGGGGTAAATTTGCGAGCCTTTGACTGCCCAAACCAGCAGTGCAAGCTGACCCAACTCAAATAAAGTGAGTGGGATCAGTCCCAAAATCACACCGATACCCGAAAAAATCAAAACTCCGGCAACCAGTCCCAACGCGCCGACTACCTTCGACAGGTTTTCCCAGGGGGAAGTTTGTACCAAATATCCCGCTCCTAAGAAGGCGTACGCAAACCCAAATGTCATAATTTTTACCAGGTAATAGGATTCCATCCGCAGGTCTTGGGAAAAAATCGCGAAAAAATCCAGAGAATACCAGGTCAGGTTACTACCCAGCATAACCCATAAGGAAATGCGCAAAACGGCATTTGGAAACTGCTTTTCAAGGACTAGCCAGCCCAGGAGAAATCCCGTGTAGGTTAGCCAGGTGAAAAGTTTTACCAGTGCCAGGGGGTAGGAAATTGCCATTTCTCCCGTTTCCATCCACTCAAGTTCCATGCTTATTTCGAAATACACCAGGAAGAAATAGACAATGCCTGCAGCCAGAGAGAGGTAGAAATACAGGGGATGAAGAGGAGGAGGTGGCGGGGACGCAGCAATTGCTTCCCAGGGGTGCTCCAATGCCTCAAAAAGGGTTTTGACAGTATGGGGGCGGGGTTGTACTTCTCCTGCCTCAATGCGTTGCAAGGTGCGCACATTTAAGTTACAGCGTTGGACCAGTTCTTCCTGAGTCAGTCCTTTTGCTTTCCTCAGTTCGGCTATTTTGTTTCCGAGTGACGGTTGCTTCATGGTGATTTCTGCTTGTTTACCCCGGGCAATTTCCGAAAAAGTATCCGTTTCTGACCCGAAGCCTCCAAGGATTTTACCCGGCATTTACCCGACATGAGATACAAACCTAAAAAAACCAGGCAGAGATAGTCAGCCAGGGCTTGGCCTCGGGATGATGGGACACAGCGGAGGGGAGATCGGCCGTGTTTTGGCTACCGCTGACCACGCGCTGGGTTGCAAAAGGGGCATTGGCTGTCTTGCATCTCCCATAAGCTTACTTTTTTCTGATTTTTATTTAGAATTAGTTTAAATAAACAAAACTTTTATATCTTTGCCATCAGAAAACGCGGGGAAGCGTTTTCCGAAACGAAATCAATTCTTGGAAAAAAAAGTATTTCTTAATGAGACGATTGTTTGATAACCGCTATCTTGGGGTCAGCGCTGTTTTTGCACTAGGGCTTGCCTGTTTTTCTTGCGACAATGGGGAAGACCCCATTCGCCCGGACTTGCAGATTCCTACCGCTTACGATGGTTCTAATTTTTCCACTGCAGCCGCCACTCAGGCAGCGGTATTGACACAGCTTTCTGCGTTGACCACTGAAATGCAGCGAGGTCGTCAGGGGCAAACGGTTAACCTGCCGACCCTGGAAAGCCTTTACGCTGCGGGAAATCCAAGTGTAGAAGACGTTACGACCACCTATTATGACGGTAAAATCTCCGGTACCGGAGGTTGGCTGGATGAATTGGCCAAGGCCAGCGGTGGGTCCGTGTATGCCCCGGGAGAGCCCACGGGGCAGGGGGGTACCTTGGGAGGATACCTTTTTGACGAAAACGGACTGGAATTGGAGCAAATGATAGAGAAAGGTCTGTTTGGGGCAGCCCTGTATAACCATGCTACCGCGCTTTTCTCTTCCCAAATGACTACCGATGAGGTAGATCAGGCCCTGGCGATATTCGGTGCTACCCCCGCTTTTTCCAATTCGAGTTCTTCCAATGTTGCCTCGGACGTACGGGATCGTTTCATGGCCAACTATGCCGCCCGCCGGGATAAGAACGATGGCAATGGCTTGTATTCCCAAATAAAAGCGGCTTTCTTGAAACTTCAGGCCGCCACCAAGGCGGGAGAAGAATATCAGGCGGAAAAAGACGAGGCCATCGCAGAAGTGAAATTGCTTTGGGAAAAGGCCAATGCTGCCACAATCATCAACTACTGCCATTCTACGATCAGCCGATTGAGCGCTACCAATCCATCTTCCGATGATGTAGGTGCGGCCCTGCATGCGTACAGCGAAGCCGTGGGATTCTTGCATGGCTGGCGTACCATCCCTCAGGCAGACAAACGCATCAGCGATGCGCAAATTGACCAATTGCTGGTCCTGCTACATGCACCTCAGGACGGTGTTCCGACCTCTTACAAGTTTGCAACTGACCCCGTAAATGAATTGCCTAAACTCACACAAGTAATTGACCAGCTCAAGTCCTTGTATGAATTTAGTACCCAGGATATCGAGGATTTCAAGAAAAATTGGGTCAACGAACAAGGGCGCTAAGCTGTCCCGGGATACGACCCTCCAAACTTTTTGTCTGGCGGGTTGTTTTTCAGTTTTTACCTGGTTAAAAATCAAAAGAAATTATGAACCGACGATTGTACCCAACCGCTCTGCTGCTGGCACTATTGATAGGTGTTGCTGCCTGTGAGGAGGGTGAGACACCGATACAGAATAGTTTCGATCGAGGCGAGATGTTGGAAAACATGGCTCAGAACCTTATTATCCCTGCTTACACCGATTTGCAGACACGTGTCGGCGCTTTGGGGAGCAGCGCCGAGAGCTTTACTCAAAATCCAACTATGAACGCTTTGCAGGCCTTGCAAGCCGCCTGGCAGGCTGCGTATTCCTCCTGGCAATATGCCAATGCCTACAATTTTGGGCCGGCAGGGGAAGAGGGAGTTCGCAGGTCCCTACTTGAAGAAGTGGGAACCTTTCCTGTGTCCGGGGAGAAAATCGAAGCAGCCATCGCGGGATCTCCGAATTTTAACGATTTCAATCGCGATGCCCGGGGTTTTCTGGCGGTGGAATACCTGATTTTCGGAACGAACGAATCAGAGGCCGACCTGGTTGCAGCTTTTGCTTCCCAAAACAGGAAGGACTTCCTATTGGGAGCCGTAGCCGATATTGACCGACGGATTGCTGAGGTACTCTCAGCCTGGAATGGCGGCTATGCTTCCGAATTTACACAAAATCGCGGTACGGATGTGGGAAGCAGCACCTCCATGTTGTACAACGAGTTTGTAAAAAGCTTTGAAAGTGCAAAAAATTTCAAGCTGGGTTTGCCTTTGGGCAGAAGACCGGGCCAAACGCAAGCAGAACCACAGTTGGTAGAGGCCTGGTATTCCGGCACTTCCACCACCATGCTAAAAGAACACCTTCAAGCCATCGAGCGGATCTGGCAAGGTCGTGGAGGACAGGGGCAAAATGGTCCCGGATTCCGGGAGTACCTGGAATCGGTGGAAGGGGGGCCGGCACTTATTGAGGCCACCGAAGCACAGATGACAGCTGTAAGGGCTGCGCTGGAAGCCTTGCCGGATTCACCACCCCTGTCGGAGCAGATTCAGCTTTCTCCGGAATCCGCCGATCGGCTCCACACGGAACTCCAAAAGCAGACCCGCTTTTACAAAAGCGACATGTCCTCCTTGCTCGGTATTTCGATCACGTTCAGCAGTGGGGACGGAGACTAAGCGAAAAAAATCGAACTATCAATTGATTGTGTCTTTTGCTGACAAGAACTTTCCTTACTGATTTATTGGCTTCCATGCGTATGGAAGTCCTCTCGACTACACTGAGGGAGCGCGTTCGGGCGACTCCCTTTTCTGTCTTTCGGGGGTTTTTTGGCCTCCTGATGGCCTTTGGTACCGCACGGTTCATGTGGCTGGGCTGGATCGAAGACCATTATTCCGACCCGATCGTTCATTTTCATTACTGGGGGTTTGGATGGGTGACGCCTTTTTTGGTGGAGATCCTTTACACCATCCATTGGCTGATGCTACTGGCAGCCTTTGGCGTGATGCTGGGTACAGGCTGGCTGTACCGCCTGTCGGCGCTGACGTTGTTCCTGACTTTCACCTATACCGAACTCATCGACCTGACGTACTACCTCAACCATTACTATTACGTTAGTATTGTTTGCGCCTTGCTCTGTATCGTGCCCTCGCCACCGCCGCTATGGGACCGGAATGCGTTCATTCCCCGCTGGGTCCTGTTCATTTTCAAGTTCCAGATCGCCATTGTGTACCTCTATGCGGGGCTTGCCAAGATCAACTACGATTGGTTGGTTCTGGCATTACCGTTAAAAATCTGGCTCCCCGCGCACGACACGGTACCGGTACTGGGCCCCTTTTTCGCCTGGTCGGTAACGCCCTATATTTTTTCCTGGTTTGGGATGTTGTACGACTGCTTCATCGTTTTTTTCCTGCTTTATGCACCTACCCGTTTTTGGGCCTACCTCACGGTCGTTGCCTTTCATTCCCTTACCGGTCTGCTATTTCAAATTGGAATTTTCCCACTGGTGATGATGGGTGGAACCCTTATTTTCTTTGATTTTGAAAAGCGTCCGCGTGTCGCCCTGGCTCCCCAAAACCCGATTCGGTTGAGGGAGCGGCTACTTGCTGCGGTGTTGCTGGTTCATTTCGCCTTTCAATTGCTGTTTCCCTGGCGGTACTTGCTGTACGAGGGGAACGTATTCTGGACCGAACAAGGATACCGGTTTGCCTGGCGTGTCATGCTTATGGAGAAGGCGGGTACCGCCACATTTTATGTAAAAGATGGGAAAACAGGCCGGGAGGGTGTTGTCGATAACCGGGAGTTTTTGAACGCCCATCAGGAAAAACAAATGGCCATGCAGCCCGATATGATTCTTCAATTTGCTCATTTTCTCGGGGCCCACTACGCCGAAGAAGGACTGCAGAATCCCCAGGTACGAGCTGAGGTTTATGTCACCCTCAATGCGCGTCCCAGCCAATTACTCATAGACCCCACCGTTGACCTGATGAAGGAAACCGATTCCTTCCAAGCCAAAACGTGGATCCTCCCTTTTGAAAAAAATGTGAAAAATGCCTCATTGCAAGAAAACATACAAAATAAAAGATAAGGAAACAGCAGCAAGCGGGCGGCGGTTACCCCTGTTGTTGCTGTTTGCAGGACTGGTCCTTTCTTTTCAGGGTCGGGCTCAATCGTTTGCCGTTTCCGGAACCGTGTACATGGAGGGGGAAGCCTGCGCAGGTATCCCCAAGGTAGTGGTACGAGGAAGCAGTCTGGGAGTTGCCGTCGATGCGTCGGGCAGCTTTCGTCTGGAAGGGGTGCCGGCCGGAGAACAGACGCTGGTGGCATTTTGCCTCGGCAAAAAGATGGCCGCACAAACGCTCCTTGTCGAGGGGGACAAGAGTGGGTTGGAGTTTGTGCTGGCCGATATTGAAAACGAGCTCGAAGACGTACAGGTGGATGGTAGCAGGTCAGAGAGTTTTGCAGCCGCCCGTTTGGCCTCCGTGGAGAATTTTGGCGTGTACGACGGCCGCAAGAGTGAAGTCATCGTACTTAAAGAAATGGTTGCCAACACCGCCACAAATAACGCAAGGCAGGTGTATTCACGTATTACCGGGCTCAATATCTGGGAGAGCGACCAAACAGGACTGCAACTGGGGATCGGTGGCAGGGGGCTCAGTCCCAACCGGACTTCCAATTTTAACGTACGGCAGAATGGCTACGATATATCTGCAGATGCGCTGGGCTATCCGGAGTCTTACTACACGCCTCCTGTGGAGGCTCTGGAGCGAATCGAAATTGTGCGGGGTGCCGCTTCCCTGCAGTACGGCACGCAGTTTGGCGGCATGCTTAACTTCCGCTTTCGCAGAGGAACCGAAGCCGCCAAAATACGCCTAAAAAGCCGGCAATCCGCAGGTTCCTGGGGGTACTTCGGGTCCTTCAATAGCCTGGAGGGTACCGTAGGAAACCTTCGCTACTACACTTTTTACCAACACAAAAGGGGGGATGGGTACCGTCCCAACTCCGGGTTTTCAGCGCATACCTTCTATACCTCCCTGGACTATTCCTTTAGCGAAAAACTATCCGCCAGTCTCGAGCTTACCAAAATGACCTACCTCACCCAGCAAGCGGGAGGCCTGACCGACCGGCAGTTTGAGGAAAATCCGCGCCGCTCCTTTCGTGACCGAAATTGGTTTAACGTGGATTGGAATCTTGCCGCCCTGGCATTTACCTATCAGTTTTCCGATCGCACGAAACTCAATACCCGCAACTTCGCCTTGCTGGCGTCCCGGCAATCCATCGGTAACCTGGAGCGCATTAACGTGGCCGACTTTGGAGAGGAGCGGACATTGATTTCCGGAGACTTCCGGAATTTCGGTAACGAAACCCGGCTGCTTCATTGGTACCGTCTGGGCAAGGAGACCCAGACCTTTCTGGTAGGTACGCGTGTATACCATGGCACCACCACGGCCAAACAAGGTTGGGGAAGCCGGGGGGCTGATGCGGATTTCCGGTACCTGAATCCGGATGATCTGGAGGATTCGGATTACGCGTTTCCCAACCGTAACTACGCTCTGTTTGCCGAAAACATCATCAATTTCAGCCCTAAATTCAGCCTGACTCCTGGGGTTCGGCTGGAAAATATCCAAACCTACGCAGATGGCTATTACAAACAATACGTGTTTGATGGGGCCGGCAATGTCCTGGTAGAAAACCGTTTTGACGAAGAATTGGAGCGCCGGCGCAGTTTTCTGCTCTTCGGGCTGGGCTCGAGTTTTCGGCACAGCGAATCGTTGGAGCTCTATGCAAATATTTCACAGAATTACCGGGCCATTAATTTCACCGATTTGCGCATCAATAATCCGAATTTGCGGGTGGATCCTGCAATTACGGACGAGCAAGGGTATACGGCGGATGTAGGAGTAAAAGGCAGTAAAAGCGATCGGTATACCTACGAAGTGACCTTGTTTTACCTGCGGTATTTTGGGAAAATCGGACAGGTACTTCGCACCGATTCGGTGTTGTTTAACGACTACCGCTACCGTACCAATATCGCCGATGCCCGGAACATGGGACTGGAGGCATTCGGTGAAGTATCCCTTCTCGATTTCCTGGGGAAGGACAGCGAGCGGATAAAATGGACGCTTTTTGGCAACTTTTCCCTGATAGATGCCCGGTACATTCGTACCCAGGATGCGGCCATTCGCAACAAAAAGGTGGAGATGGTTCCTCCGGTAACGGTAAAACTGGGAAGTACCGCACGATACAAGGGACTTTCGGTTTCGGCCCAATATTCCTACGTCGATGCTCATTTTTCCGATGCCTCGAATGCGGTCCGGACGGCCACAGCGGTGGAGGGTCTGATTCCTTCCTACGCCGTGGCGGATATTTCTGCCATTTACCGATGGAAGTCCCTGGCACTTGAGGTCAGTGTGAACAACCTCTTTGACGAGCAGTACTTCACCCGCCGGGCAGACGCCTATCCGGGACCGGGCATCATTCCGGCGGACGGTCGCGGTTTTTATGCCACCCTGGAAATGAATTTTTGACGGGAAGACGTCTGCTTATTTTATACACAAGGAGTATCGGACCTGATACATTCGACAAGTCCGGTAATAAAGGCCGCATAAATCCGGAAAGAAAGGTTCCACGCAGCTACTAAGAGGTATACGGGCAGGGTTAGAAGAAGTCCTGCCTAAGGGTACCCCGATTTTTAATCCACAAATAGCCTATTTTTCTAATCTTAGCAGTTGCAAATTCGGCTTGTTGCAACATCGAATTCAATGACTGGGCTACCTTCTGAGTGGGCTGGCGTCAAAATAGTTTTCCTGTTCGATGATTTGACCTGCCTCGTCGATCAGAAAACGGTCGGCTACCCGTAGTTTGATATCCGAAAACTTTAAATGAATAGCTGTCCTACTAATGACGGAGGTCTGTTCTTCGTTAAAAAAATGATCCAGCACAAGGATGGAGATCCCCTCCAAAAGTGGCTCCAGGGGCTGCTACCAGTGTTCGTACAGGTTGATAATTCCTACGATCGGTTCATGAACGCCTCCCGGAGCGATCGGCGCACGAAAGATAACCTCGTCACTAAAGGGGATCAGCGAAAAAGATTTTTTCCGCAAGCCTTCAAAATACGCTTCGGTAGCATTTTTTAGTACTTTTTTTCGGTATGCGTCGTGTATCATCTTGTTCATGGCAGGATTTCGATTGAGAGTAGTGTCGGTCGATTAGTTTGGGCAAGAATCGGCTCGCTATGTACCGATTCCCGGCGATTGCGGCGGATTCCCCGTTCATGAGGTTTCAGTAACCCTATGTATGGGTCTATTCCCAATCTAGGGTACCTGCTAGCGATAAGGTAAAAGTTCGGGGTGTTTTCCACCATTGCTTCTGGCTAACTAGGTTATTTCCTGCAGGTGTAGAGAATCCCTGCCTGAGGTGAAGGTGAAAATACCTGGTCCAGCAAATCGGGTGTATGGCGTTTGTCCGTTTGTCCCGCACATTGATTTTTCGTGTAGATCCTGCTCTGATTGCGGGTGGGGTAGCCTCGGCAGCGGTGCTGGGGACCTTGGTGCCGTTTTTTAACAAGGGTGTGATTTCCGTGCATTCCGTTGAAGTAGCATCGGTTGCTATCCGATGGGTCCGCGAAACTCCGGCTTGCTTCAGCGGTTTCGTTCTCGGTTGGTCAGGAAGTTCCTGATAGCAACCTGCTTTCCTGAGCGGTCCCCCTTTTGTTTGCAGGGTACTCTTTTTCAGGTTATGGTTTTCAATTTCATGGGTAATTCGTCCAAACCTGTAGGAAATACTGGAAAGCGTAAAGGTGGTAGAAATACAATATTTTTTCATTGGTAACGGGTTTATTAGTGATCAGTCGGGGTAATTGGGCGTAGGGAAGGGGAAGCGTTCTTTTCAAGCCTTCCTTTTCCTTTCAGATTGCATTTGTTTGGGTAGTAAGTTTCCGTTATTCGTAGCTGCTCATTTCCGGTCTCGCAGCGTATACACTAGCCAGTGACAAGTTCGATGGTTTTCACCTGCGTGCAGTAATGGGGACTGTATTGAAGAGTATCAGCAGTTCGGGCGTAAATGAGGGGTTGATCCATTTATTTGGTGGTACCATTTCCATCTTGGTGGCGATGGTCGCTTTTGCTTCTACCCTCTGCGGAAGTCAGCAAAGTTGTTCGACAAAATGCTCGTGGTCCCAGAATACTTTTATTTCTTCGATCTCGGATTGTTCATTAAAACGGAAAATGAAAATATGCTCCGAAACAAAGAATTTTCCCTGGCTGGGAAGGCCGGCAAAGTCCTTCTCTTGTGTCCCGAAAATCTCTACAGTGCAAGCCACTTCGTTTTCGGCCTGGTTGTATTGCAGGTCGATAACCGTATTTTCCAAATCTTGAAACGAATCCATGAGCGCAGACCAAATACCTATTCCGACCTCTTTAATTTTTCCGCTAAAGCCGCTACCCAATGGGATAAACGATACTTTTCCCTCAGGCCTGCACAGGCGGAGCATCCGGTCGGGATCCAAATCTTGAAACGCAGAAAAAAAATCCATGCAAATGGCTTTTTTAACCGTAATTTCCTGATTTGTTTTGCTGGTTTTTGTTGTGTTTTTCATTCTTTTTTTGTTGGTGAACTATAGGTAGGTAAAATAAGCAGTAATAAATCTTTTGGGAGGGTCTATGGACGCTGTTCTCCGGTGGCTTGTGCTCAGCTTTTCGTGGACAAACAGTCGGGCACTTGCCAATAGGTACACCACGAATGCCAATCAGAGAGAGTAGCTATTTTACGGGTTTTGGTCCTTCTCAGCATTGATTCTTATTAAAAGATTTGAAAGGCTGTAATGGTCTCCGTCGTGCAGGGCTGAATGTAAATGGAATGCTTGCCGGTAGAGATTCAAAACAAACTTAGGGAATGATTGGGGGAGAAAGTAGGTCAAATGTTCCAAGTATTAATACAAACGTTTCATCGTCAAAAAAACAGCATAAAACCAGGGACTTTCAGTCCGGATATTGCAGGTGCCAATGGGCGAGCGAAAAGGCAAACAGGCTCCGCATTTGTCCAACTCCGACTTTGCCTGATACGCGGGAAGCTCTGTAGTAAAAGGCTCACAGGGTTGTTTTTTTGTCAGTTTACAAAAGGTGGGCTAGAAAAAATCATGCACCGAATGGATACCCGACGCGTATTTTGGGATATACGCTTATCGAATTGCTGCAAACTCCCATTCCTAATCGGCACCGAAAAAAAGTACAAAACTCTACCGCGGCGCATGGGTCCAGGAATTGCTTGCCTCGGGTTTGCATTTTCTTGATCGGGAGGTAACTAAATCTCGATTCACGCCAATAGGCGTAGGGTAGACGGGTCGCATCAGACAATACCCTCGCTAACCTGCTATAATTTTCGGAGATTTGAAACAGATAAAATGAAAAACGGTACGATCCGAAATGACTAAAGAAGTCATTGTCTCGCCGTCATTGGTAGTGTTCTTTCGGTTGACCCTGTAAAAAAGGACCGTTTTCAGGATATAGTATAAAAATATAATCTGATTATTTTAGATGCCACAATGCGATGGCTGCGGCTTCAGGTGCTGTAAACCACAAGTCGTAATCTTCATAGCAATTATAATCAGGATCTTCTGGGCCATAATACTGACCGGTTTTTGAGTTTGCTTTAACTATAAAATTCTTAGGACGAGTCAATTTAGGGCCGGCAGGGAGACCTCCGGTTAGGTTGATGCTAATAGTGGAAGAATGATTCAGAAATTCGGTAAAGTTTTGAAATGACCCGGGTGGTTGGTCACTTAGGCGCTGGGGCCACGGCGAAGTATCAATGTGTATATCAACGCCACAGCTCTCTTTAAGGTATTCAACCCCAGCTTCGCATCTGCGGTGAATGTATAACAGACTCCGTCGTGTGATAACAAACGGGCGTAGCTGCCAAATGTCAACATACTTGCTTAACTGCCGCAGTGCCTCAAGTTCATCGGCAGTTGCAAGCCGAATAGGAGACCAGGGCGTCTTCAGTTCTCCGGTGAAAATTACGTGTGAAGCCAGGGTCGTATTACACCAGTCAGCGTTCCCGTTTAAATAGTCCTGCCAACTAGATGTTGCTTCATATACATGCCGATTAATTTGATCGAGTCCTATGTAGGGTTTCATATTTTCTATTTATCTACCGTCTATGACATCTCTGGAAGGATCGCTATCTGTACCAATCCCCGGATCACCGGGAGGATCCGCAGATGGATCATTCGCTGGACCCTCTGGCATGGGATCGTATGTTGATTCGTCTGTGGCGTATTCATCAAATGTCCTGGGTTTTGGAGGTAGTGTGTAACCTTCATCGTATCCAGGTAGGGACACAACGGCATATACTGCCTGAAGGTCTCTTACATTATCCAGATTCGTTAGTTGTGGGTTATCGATTGTAAAAAGGGTGGGCGCAACGATATCAATTTGAAATATATCTTTGAGAAACTCCACACCTGGCTTACAATCGTTAGAAGTCATCATCTGAACTATGCTATTGTTGTCTATTTGTGATATTTTTCTCATATTATCAGACATGTTTTTCACCCTGTCTAAAGAGAAAATAATATACTCCAAAGCTGCAATTTCGTCATCAGTAATCTTTCTCGAAGGAGAATTAAGGCCCAATAGATAGAAAAACTTGCCAACCAAAGCCGCTTTCGTATCATTGGCATGTCCCGTCGGATCATCTAAATATTTATTCCAATCTTGAAAAGCTTCTATCCAACCGTTTCGCACCTTTTCTAATCCAAGAAAAGGTTTCTTTGGAACATTGGGTATTTTCATTGCCATACTTCAATTTTTTATGTGATAGGATGAGTCATTGAAAGAATCCCTTGATTATGGTAATAAAACTGAATTGGATTCGTGGTTTTCACGCTGTTAAAGGGGAGCGCTATGTGTAGTTTGAACCAGTTTATCCAATTCCAGGGGAACCGAGTGCCTGTGGTGTGCTATCCAAGTTGCGGCATGGGGATTAGTAGGTACATTGGCTGTGCCAGTTGCTTCAAACATAGCAGCATGGACTTCAACAATGATTTCGATTTTCACTGGTTCTGAGATTAATCCATTATCACCTGCCTGCCAATAAGCCTGGTCAAGGAATGGCATAGAGTGTATCGCTTGTGGAGGTGGATTATAGAGTTTTAAAGGAGTGAATAAATCTATTATGCCGCTCGCAAAGTTAAGTTTTGAGGGGGGAAGCAGGTCGGCGGGACGTTCATATTTAGCACCATTTGCCATCGTCACCATTTTATAAGTATGGGAGACCGTGGATCGATCAGCATCTTCCTGAATAATAAAATCATTCAGCGTCTCGCTAAAAGAATTAGTGTTGGAGGTTCCTGAATTCACACCAACATTTCCGGTGGGGGTACCTCCGAAAAAACCAACACTCGCATTTACGCCGGATGAAACAGTTATCGAACTAGTAATAGAACCAGAAGAATTTACCGTTCCGGGACTGGATTGAATTCTCGAAAGCGGAAGATAAACCTGTCCATGCTGATCCGTCAGCCTCATTGTCACTTTTACAAGGTCCTTGAACCATGCTTTTTTGTGATCGGTATCGGAGACCATCTTCCCCATCTTTCCGTCAGGCAGGGGTATGCCTACAAGGGTTCCCTGAAGACTGGCATGGACAGTAATCGGTTCGGTATCACCTGCTTTCCCGGTAGTAATGGAAAGAACTCCTGATAACCGTGATCTTGGAGATTCCGAGTGATTATTAGCTCGTAAATCTTCCTGCCAGGTAATTGTTTTATTTGGCATGGGATTAGAATAATATTTTATTTTAAGTAAATATATAAAAATTAAATATAAATAAAAAATAAAAACATAAAATAATATGTAAAAAAGGTAAATAATCGCAAAACTATTGCATCTAAGGTGTCGGTAGTGAGTTTTCATGTCGAATCATCGCATCAATTTGTATTCATTTTTTTTGCACTTTCATAGCCACTAGTAAATAATGATTCCTTAGTTTACAAAAGGAAGGATGAATGGTCAAACTATGCAAAGTATCACCTTGCAACAGGTAGAACTGAATCCTGAAGTCGATGAATTGATTTTCTCCCGGCCAAAATAAGTGTAAAACCGGTAGCGCAATACCTTTCCTGATTCAGACATAATTCGAAGGTAACATGCCTGCATTTAGATGCGTCCTGATTTAGGAAAAGCTCGTGAATTTCATTTAATTGGGTCGTGCATTCGCCAATACTATCAAAGCACCGAGTATTTAATCAGGTAGGTATTCCCATGAGACCAGTTATCGCTTTTTATTTTACTATCGCAATTTTCTCTTCCCCGGCAAACCATTGTGTGGGCCAAAACGTCATGGAACGGGACTCGAAACAGGCCCTTCACTATGGTGTGTACGAATTGAGTTTCCACACTTCCGAAAAGGGGAAAGATCCGTTTTATGAACTGGACCTGAAACTTGTTTTTACCTTGCCCGGAGGTAGCCGCGTCACCGTGGATGGGTTTAACGATGGTGGATCATTGTTTAAGGCCAGAGCGTATTGTGAGGAACCGGGAATCTGGACATGGGAATCCAAGTCCAATGACCCGGCCATGGACGGCTTGTCCGGATCATTTGAAGTGCTGCCCTCTAAGCTAAAAGGAAAGCTGCAAGTTCATCCCAAAGATCCCTATCAATTTGCCTATGACAATGGAGATTGGTTTCTGCATATCGGGGATACCGGCTACCGGTTTGTCGTGGCTTCAGAACCATTCTGGAAGGAATACATCGACCAGGCGAGTGAAATGGGGGCAACTAAAATACGGACCTGGTTTGCTATGGAACGTTCGGGGGTAAGTGATCTTTTCGAGGGAGACGGTAAAACCATTGCCTTGAATTACTGGCGGGAAATAGAACGCCGGATTAGTTACACCCTGGAAAATCATCCCCATATGGTGTTGCAATTGATTCCCTACGCGGAAGATGCAGACCTTATCAATAGCTATGCGTCGGGCAATCCGGCCGCCCAAAAAGTGGCGCAGTACGCCCAGGCCCGCTGGTCATCCTTTCCCAACATCCAATGGACCATGTCCAACGACATGGTGATCGTAACCAAGGATAGTTTATCCGGAAGAGAGGTTCATTTCCAAACCATCCACTTGATGGGCAGCGACATGGCTGCCAGAGAACCCTGGGGAACCTTGCTTACCAATCATCAGTCACGATTTAAAGGCTATGATTTTGTGCAGGAGACCTGGTCCGATTTTGTAACCCTGGAAGACCTGGATCAGGTAGCTGGCTTAAAAATTCTGGAATACCGAAAAAAAATCAGGCAACCGATTGTCAACGATGAGGACCGGTACGAACTGTATCGCCCTGCTGCTCACAGACGGTATTTTTTCAGAAGGCTGATGTGGGCCTCTCTTCTTTCAGGAGGGCATGCAACCTATGGGGGGCTGAGAACCTATGAAGCATACGGTGGGCACAATATTGGTCCCCGTGGCCAGATGAGTAACGATTATATTCCATTCGAAGGGATGGAAAAGGGTGTTTCCGGTTATTTTGATGCCAATAAAAAGGGCATTCTTTTCCAGGGCGGGCATGATTTCCGGCATATCCATCAATTCTTTTCTACCGCAGGCATCGATCTGGTAGGGATGCAACCCGATGATGGGATGGTGGGTAATGCGCCTTTTACCTACAAATGCATCCGGGACGAAGAGAACATAATCATTTACCTGGCAAACCCATCGGGAGAAAACCCGGAAACCGACTTTCCAGCCAGAGCGGTTCCTTATGTTGAACTGTATCTGGAGGAAGGTGAGTATAAGCCACAATGGTTTGATCCCGATGCAGGTACCTGGGTTAGAAGTGGGCGAATCATGGGGGGACAACACAGGCTTGTAGCACCCTCTATCGAAGACTGGGTCCTGCTGATAAGGAAGCTGGACTAGCATTTTTATAAGGTGCTCAGTTTAGTGCGTTTCAGAATGTCTTTTTCTGGTTCTATTTTAAATTTTTAGATGACCGATGACGTATTTTTTTAAAACCTGTAAATCAATGAATTGAAAAGCCCTCATCCTCATCCCGGTTTCTGTGTTTTTTAAAAAGTCAGGTCTCGGAATGGCAGGCCAAAGAAACGCCACCTTATTCTTGGGTAAATAACGAACCAAAGCCAGGGAGAACGTTTTATTTACTAAACGAAAAGATTCATTTTTCAAAATGTTTACAAAAAAGCTAGTTTAACAGATTCGTTAGCTTTTTTTCAACGTCATGGAATTTCTGGCCTTGATTTGCGCCATTTCCGAATCATGCCGGTGTTGGTCGTAAGTTTTTAGGTTAAATTCTTTCAGGATATCTGCAAGTTTAACCTCCGGGGATACGCTTTCAATTATCGACCACTCTTCTTCGTGAAAGTTGGTTATGCGAATTTTCCGCCCGTATTTTTCCTTGATTTTATCGAAATCCTTAACAAAAGGCCAGGTATGTAAAAATGATTTTTCCAGGTTCACAGGGGCACAATACCAATTTTTTTCCCAAGCCCCGGTTTGTGCCAATTCGCTGCCCGTAATGTCCCAAAGTTTGGAACTTCCTTTTCGGGTACTGGTGGCAAGTACATACCGATGAAGCAAGGCTTTTGCCTGCAAGCTCCGGCCCCCTCCATAAGCAGAGGGCCAGAAAACGATTTCTGCGTCTTTTTCCTTCAATTTTTTCCATCCGTCGTCCCACATGACATCAAAGCATATCTGTATGCCTACTTTCCCAAAATCCGTCTGGAATACTGGCGGGTCAAGTGGACCGGGCGTAAGTCCGTTATTTATTTCATTTTCGGTCAGGTGGATTTTCCGGTATTCTCCAACCCGAGAGCCATTTCTATCTAATAATACGGCCGAATTAAATACGTTGCCGTTTTCTTCCGTATTTACCGCAACCACCAGGTAACAGCGGTTAGCCTCAGCAAAAGCCGCCATGCGGGGCAAAACGCGATTGGAGAGGGCTAATTTCTCCGGCAGGGTATATTTTTTACCCACGTTGGAGGTGTGAAAAACCTCCGGTAAGCAGATGATGTCCGGTTGGTTTACCAGGACTTTTTCCATAATGGAAAAAATCCGTTCAAACATTTCTTCGGCCGTGTCCGCGTATATATCTGTTTGTGAAATACCTGCCACCCAGACTTCCCGGGGTAGTTTTTCCGAAACTTCCGGGGCTAGCAACGACTGGCCGTTGACAGACAGCATGCCCATCGATGAGATACCAGAAGTAAGGGCAGCTGTCTTTAGAAATTTTCTACGGGGATTGGGTTTCGTATCCATACGTTGTTAATTTAATGCGGTTCAATCTATGGCTTGTAAGCGAAACGGTTACAGCAGTGGTAATTTACCGAACCTTTTTCATTGGTTATAGAAATGAGTTAAGTTTTTGTCACCATGCCCAGAAATAGGCGTGAAAAGGGTCATTTGAATCGTGGAACCTGTAAAAGGAAATCCTCTAGTAACGTACGATAGAGCCTGGCAAAATCTACTTTTTCAGTGTACTGGAACGCATCATTCGGTTAGGGATGGTCAGCCATACATCAACGAGTATACCTACTGGTACAATCGCCATAAAATGGAAGAAGGGATTTATGCAAATTTAATGCATGGGATGGTGGTGAAGCCACCTTTTCCGCACAAAGCCATTGTTTGATAAGTGGCTTATCCATTTGCTTGATTTATTTTATTTCAATTTTTCGTTGTTAACAATCAGGTGTTTGGGTCAATGCTATTTCAAAAACGGTTGGGAAAAATTTTAAACAATGGTTTTAGCTCTAACGCTTGAGGTCCCTTCTTAGGAGTTAATTTCGCACATTCCGGTGGCAGATAGGCTTAATGGAGAAAATCCGTTCTTGCTAAAGGAAGGGAATACCTAAAACTAACGGAAGGTGTAGCTACAGCGAAAACCTAGGCGAAGGCGAAGAAATGTGATAGCCAGTTAATCCAAAAAGATGCGGGTAAGACCAAGGTATACCCTATAAAAACCGCTATATTGCCCGTACCTGATAGCGTCGGGGAGGTGGGTGATTTGAGCGTTTTTCTACTTAACTAGATATTTCAAAATGGTCAATTTTCGTATTTTTCTACTAGTGCTAATGGCATCGGTCTATGGGTGTGCCGACCGCGAAAACCGCGCTGGCAAAAGTTCCGGTTCAAACGAATGGGAACTTGTGATTTTAGACTCTATTCAGGTGGATCATTTAGCAGAGATAAGAGAGGGAATTTTTTCCAATGGGGCTGGCCTTGTTAAGGACATATCAGGCAACACCTTGACGAAGTTTGACTCCTTGGGGAATATCTTGGTAAAAAAAGAATTCCCCAAAGAGGGTCCAGGATCGGTTAAGTGGTTAGAGACGTTGGTTGAATACAATGGGGAATATTTCGGGACAAGCTCATTCAGCGATATTTATCGCTTTGATGCCGCGCTAAATTTAAAAGAGAGTCTGAAAATGCCCTTTATGGGTGAAAGCAGGGGAGGGGCTTACAACCGGAAAAATATCGCTTTTTGGAATGAAAAAATACTGCTGTGGTATCCGGGGCGAAACGGCGTCAGTCCATATATGGACTATTTTTACAGAGACTATCCGCTGTTGGAATTATATGATCCTCTATCAAAAACATCCAAACCGGTTGTTAGAACACCGCGTAGTTCGAAGTACAGCAGTGATGATTTTTTTGGTCGTCCTTCGATCAATTTTGCCATAGAAAATGACAGTTTGTACCTTGTCTTTTCCAATGAACCGAAAATTCATGTGTATGAGATGGGTGATAGTATCCGCTGGAAAAGAAGCATCGATATGGATCCAAGTGACTTCAAATTGATTCCCGGACAGCAAACCCCCGTTACCTATAAGGAATATACTAGAATGAATGAAGCTCAGATTCATGGCATTTATGCTGATCCGGATCATGTTATTGTCACCTATTACGGCGGAATCGATGAAGATACTTTTGTGAGTTACAAATTAAGGGAAAAAGAGAATTTTGCCAGATACCCTGAATTCCGCAAGCATTATATTAAAATCTACAGGCATGGGTATGGTTGGTCCAACGAGTTGCCGGTTCCTTCAAAAATCAAATTTTTCTTGACGATCGAATCTGCGGACAAGGCCTTTTACGCCCTTAGAGATGATGACTTTATCGGTGAGGAACAAAATTACCTTACCTTTTACAAGCTTAGACTGGTGGAAAAATGAATTTTAGGTTCGTATTAGTCATGCTGTCGATCTCCCAAATCGCATGTTCAAAAATGCAAAATTCGGATTTGGATACGTTTTCAACCGATTGGGAACTCTTGATTCTTGACTCGATTCAGGTAGGCTACCTGGGGAGTGTTGATGGTGGAGATTTTAGAAATGGGAAAGGAGTGTTTTTTAATTTTCAGGAAAATAAATTGATTGCATTTGACTCCACTGGAAAAATTCATCACGAAACGTCTTACCCAACAGATGGCCCTGGTAAAGTTCAATACCCAACCCAACTCCGGTACACGGATGACGGAAGGCTTTTTGCAGCGAGTTTCATGGGATGGTTGTACGAGTTGAATCCGGATCTAACCTTGAGGCAAGAGATAACCCTTCCATTTCCAAGCCAGGCTCACGACGGAGGGGGATTTTTTCGGAATTTGGATTTTTGGAACGATTCGTTGGTCAGTTACTATCCCGGCAGGGATGGGGCAAACCCTTACGATCCACATTTTATCCGAGACCATTTTTTGTTAGAAAAAATTGATCCGACAACAGGAGGTTCGGTACCACTTATTAGGATCCCCAGTACCTCGAGGTATTTCTCTGATAGATTTTATGAAAGGCCTTGGATCCAGTTTGGTATTTCGGGTACCAGACTTCACCTGGCATTAAGCAATGAACCGATGCTTCATGTCTTCGACCTTACTGATGGAGGCTCTTACCTACACACGGTAAATTTTAAACCTTCAACCTTTTTGGATAATGGCGAACACGAAGAGAAATATCAATATATCTCTGGAAGCAGAATGCTTGATGGGGCGATAAGACAGCTTTTTGTGACAGAAAAAGGGACAGTCGTTTACTATGATGAAGGAATTAACGAAGAAATATTCTCACAAAACGAATTGAACCTTCCAAAAAACTTCCCCAAATACAAGGATTTTCAGAAACAGGTGCTGAAAATCATTTCCCACGATACCATTCTTTCCAATGAAATCATCGTTCCATACCGAATTGGGAGAATTATGAATATCGAAGGGCTAGACAAGCCCTTTTATGCCCTAAGAGATGATGACTTTGTCGGTGAGGAGCAAGAATACATCACATTTTATAAACTTCTTTTAGCGAAGAAATAACCCTCTGCATGTTACTTGAAACTGTTTTTATCATAAATCTGCCCAATTGAATTAGTAGAAGGGGGCATGGGGGCACCAGGTCATATTGTTTATTCCTGGTATGGTGTTTGAACCTTTTTAATTTATTTTTGGACACCTCACACCTACAGCGAGTGATGCTAACGGGCACAGGCCAACACCGGCCTTTTGTTAACAAGTGGATTAACAAAACCTTCTTTACCTATCATTTTTTCACTTAGTTTGTTAGATTGGTGTTTATGATAGAGTAAATTATAGATTAAAATTGTGTTAAAAGTCGTTTTATCACAATTATCTTGCAAATTGCTAGTTGGCACCTGTTTTTAGCATTAAAAATACATTCGTTACAAATTGGAGCGTTAAGTAAATGAGCCCAAAAATCCGCTGGTACATACTGGCCCTGGTATTTATTGCCACCGGCCTTAATTTTCTGGACAGGCAGGTATTGTCCATGACCATCATCAAGATCCAGGAGGAGCTGAATATCTCCGATGTGGAATACGGCTGGGTGAATACCGGATTTTTGATCAGTTATGCGCTGATGTTTACAGTTGGAGGTCGCCTGATAGACAACGTGGGTGGAAAGTTGGGTCTGGGATTGTCCGTGGGACTTTGGTCGCTGGCCAGTGCACTTCATGGGGCAATGAGCAATTTTTACCATTTGCTGGGATTCCGGTTTCTTCTGGGCATGGGAGAGGGGGGCTGTTTCCCCGGAGCAGCCAAAACGGTGTACGAATGGTTTGGTGAAAAGGAGCGGGCACTGGCCAATGGAGTTGCCATCGGTGGTGCTGCGATCGGCGCGGTGGTAGCTCCTCCATTGACCATTGTGATATCCGGCCAGTATGGTTGGCGATGGGCATTTATTCTTCCGGGCATTTTTGGGATCATTTGGGTGATCGCTTGGTTTTCCACATCCTGGAAAAAAAGTCTACAGAACCTGAATAGGAAAAAATCCGTTCAGACCGGGCAAAGCCAACAGCTTTCTCTTTCAAGTCTGCTTAAAATCCGTACGGTATGGATTTTTATACTGATCCGGTTTTTATTGGATCCCGTGTTTTACTTTTTGATGTTTTGGGTGCCCAAATACCTCAATCAGGAGCGGGACCTGTCCTTTGAAAGGATAGGAGAACTGTTTTGGATACCTTTTCTGGCCCTCGGACTGTCCAATATCCTGGGAGGCTGGTTTTCGGACAAATTGATTGCCCGTAATCTGTCTATCAACGCTGCCAGAAAGTGGGTCATGGGCTTTGCTGCTGCGGTCACTTTGGTAGCACCTTTCATCTCCACCGTATCCTCAGTAGAAGTGGCCATTCTGCTCATGTCACTGATGATGCTTGCCCATGGTTTCTGGATCACCAATTACATTACAGCGATTACCGATGTTTTCGGTAAATACGCAACTTCTACGGTAGTGGGGCTATCGGGTACCGCCGGGGCAATTTCCGGTATGATCCTGAATCCCGTAATCGGCTGGGTAGCCCAAAATTACGCTTACGGACCCCTTTGGCTCATCTCCGGAATCATGTACCCGCTTGCATTTATCATATTGCTGGTTTTTGTACCCCGCATTAGCGCAATCGCCTTTGACAGTGAGGTACCCTTGCCGCAAACAAACAGGGAATAATAGTTGAATTTTTAACGATAAGAAAATGAACAAGCCGACAAAAGATAGGAATCGAGGAGCTGAAACCCATCAACTCGAGCGGCGCATGGAGTCGAAACCCAGAATAGGGGTTTTTGGAGTAGGGTACTTCAAATACTGGTCTCAGTTTGAGGGCTTACTGGAGGATCTGATGAAAAAGCAGGCGGTCTTCCTGGAGAAGCTGGGAACTCATCAGGTCGAAGTCGTGGATTTTGGTCTCGTGGACGATGCCCAATCCGCTTATGCCCTGGTGCCCAAACTCAAGGCGGCCAATCTGGATTTGATTTTTTGTGACATGCTCACTTATGCTACTTCCAGCACCTTTGGAGCAGTTATCAAAAATATGGAAGTTCCCATCGTTTTGGTGGCCCTGCAGCCGGACAAGGCCATGGATTATAGCCGCGCATCCACCTATATGCAGTTGTATAACGACGACATCTGTTCCCTTCCGGAATTTGCCGGGGTGGCCGTACGGCTTGGCAAGCAGGTTCCGGACGTGATCATTGGCACCTTGCATGATGATCCGCAGGCGGATGCCCTTATTGGGGAGTATTGCAGGATTGCGAAGGTATTGCATGCGCTAAAAACAGCCCGGATAGGCCATATCGGCCATCCAATTGAAGCCATGCTGGACATGCACACGGATGCCACCATGCTTACTGCGCATTTCGGTGTGCATGTGGTGCAGTGTGAAGCCAATCAAATTGTACACCAGTATGTTCATCAGGTGAGCGATGCGGAAGTAGCGGAGGAAGAAAAGCGTATCCTTTCCTTTTTTGATACCCCGGATCCGGTTTCCGACCCCATTTCCGAAAAGTTAAAGCCAGCTGATTTAAGCGTGGCGGCCAAGGCTTCCCTGGCACTTAAGAAATTCATTGCCAGGGAAGCGCTGGATGGCTTGGCCTACTATTACAATGGTGAGGATAATAGTGCTACCCAACTGGTCATGTCCAATCTGATCGTAGGCAATTCCCTACTGACCAGTTCCGGGTTTCCCATGTGTGGAGAATCTGACCTAAAGACCTGTCTGGCCATGTTGATCATGGATCGCCTGGGAATAGGAGGAAGCTTTGCGGAGTTTCATCCGGTGGATTTTAAGGAAAACTTTGTACTGGTAGGACATGACGGTCCGCATAATATCTCCATCGCACAGGGGAAGCCGGTGCTGAGAAGTTTAAAGAAATACCATGGCAAGCCTGGATTTGGTGCTGGCGTGGAATTTAAGATCAAGGAAGGGCCCATTACGATGCTAAGCATAAGCTCTACCTTCGAAGGAAAATTCAAATTTGTCATTGCCGAAGGAGAATCGGTGGAAGGCCCCATCCCACCAACCGGGAATACCAATACCCGGGGTTTCTTTAAGCCGGATGTGCGCACCTTTCTCACGAAATGGATCAAAGAAGGGCCTACTCACCATTTTGCCCTGGGAATTGGCCACCATGCCAGCAGCATTCAGAAAATTGCCAATTACCTGCAGATCGAATCGGTGATTGTGTCCTAATCGAGCTCCAAACCTATACAAACGCGAATGAAAAATACCTTTAATCCCGACTTCTTGCTTACCCGATTGAAATCCAACTGGGGCTTGCACGGTCTTCCCATCGGATATGGCCAACGGGGCGGATTTCGGCTTTTTAAGAACCTGTGTATCCCCGCCTATTCGCTGCTACTGCTAGCCGCGCTACTGTTTTTTACCCGCTGCTCCCAGAAAGAGGCGGAAAATACAAAGCCAAATATCCTGATCCTGTTGACGGATCAGCATACCAATGATGCCATCAGTTATCTAGGCAACCCTCATTTGGCCACTCCCGCCATGGATCAATTGGCGGCAGAGGGTACGTATTTCACTGAATCTTACTGTACCAGTCCGGTGTGCGGGCCTGCCAGAAGCAGCCTGATTACCGGAAGGATGCCGCACGAAACAGGCGTGGTCTGGAATTCCACGCATATTGATTCCTCGCTGCCTACGATTGGCCATCTTTTTCAAGATGCGGGATACCAGACAGCATGGGTAGGGAAATGGCACCTTCCCCAAGCCTATCCTGCCAAAACGAAAATGGATTCGGTGGCTGGTTTTCGGGTGATCCCCTTTCAATCCCTGGATGAGGCCTGGGACCTGGGTGCCGACACGGATGGTCCCATTGCCGATGCGGCAGTAAATTATATTAGGGATTACAAGGGCGAAGCCCCCTTTCTTCTGGCCGTTTCTCTTCACAATCCCCACGACATTTGTCATGTGCCCAGACGGCCAGGTGAGTATGCCCGTGCGGACGAATTGGAGTCACTTCCTCCCCTGCCCACCAACTTCGAAATCGCTGAAGATGAACCAGAATTTCTTGCGGAAAAGCGGTTGATGGATCATTATGGAGATGAACTGTTGTTAACAAAAGACTACACTCCCGAAGACTGGCAGGCCTACCTGTATCATTATTACCGATTTACAGAAATGGTCGATAGGGAAATAGGAAAAGTAATGCAGGCATTGAAATCCAAAGGCCTGGATGATAACACAATTGTCGTCCTGACCAGCGAACATGGGGATGGCGCTGCTGCCCATCGCTGGGCGGCCAAGTTGAGTTTATACGATGAGGCAGCTACGGTTCCCTTTATCATTCGCTGGACGGGACAAATTCCCTCCGGAAGGATAAACCGGGACCAGTTGGTCTCCGGTATGGACCTGGCGCCCACCTTACTGGATTATGCCCGGGTCGAAAATAATGTTCAGTTTACCGGTAAAAGCCTGAAGCCGGTATTGGAAGATCCCCGAAAGAAATTACGGGATTACGTAGTTGTGCAGTTAGCCGACGATAAGCTGGATTCCAGCAGACATGCACGATTGATTCGAAACCGGCGATATAAATATAACCTGTACAATCAGGGAGAACGGAATGAGCAATTGTTTGATTTGTGGGAGGATCCTGGCGAAACTGACAATCTGGCTTACAAAGAAAGTTATCTGCCTGTGAAGGATGAGCTGAAGACTGCATTGTCAACATGGATCAGGGAGAGCGGCGATCCATTTCTGGATTGGCATCCCTTGCCTGAAGGGAGCTCTCTTAGCCGGTAATTTCTAGTGAAACCCCAAAATCTCCAGACCATGAACACAAAAATCAATTACCTTCTTTACCTAACAATTCATTTCGCCGGACTTGCGTTGCCTGGTTTCGGACAAAATGGCCAGGATTACGATGATTTCCAAAGGGAGTTTCAATCCCCGCCTGCTGCTGCCCGCCCTGTTGTCTACCATTGGTGGCTGGGAGGGCATGTAGATAGCTTACGGTTGAAGGAGGAAATCCATGCATTCAAAGAAGCCGGCGTGTCGGGTTTTACCATGTTCGAAATCGGATCACGAGATACGGTACTAGTGGGTACTGGTCCGGAGTTTTTAGGGGAAGAATCCCTGAAAACCATACAATTTGCGGTGGAGGAAGCTGGGAAATTGGGCTTGGATGTTGGCTTGAATACAGCCAGTAGCTGGAATGCAGGCGGCAATTGGCTGACCCCCGAACACGCCGCCAAATCTATTTATCAATCTAAGGTCAATCTTTCGGGTGGCAAACGGCAGGAAGTTACCATTCCCTTTCCCGAAATACCGGAAACGGATCCGAGGGGCAGAAAGCGGATGATCGAATTCGGAATGGATGGAAAACCGGTCTACGCGGAGGAAATCGCCCTACTGGCGATTCCTGAATTTTCTGGCAATAGTCTGGCCGATACCAGTAAAATTCTGGATATCTCCGAATTCTTCAATCCGGAAACAGAGCTGCTGGATTGGGAGGTTCCGGAAGGAGACTGGAAAATTGTACGATACGTCTGCTCCAATTCCGGTGAAAACCTGGTTTTGCCCAGCAAATATTCCGCCGGCCCCATAGTAGATCATTACGATGCAGACGCTACCGCTTTTCATTTCAATTATATCATCGAGCGACTGCAATCGGTACTGGGAGATCTGCGGCAAACAGCGCTGAAAAGCCTTTACATGGCCAGTTACGAGGCCCGGGGCTTTACCTGGACTCCCACGCTTCCGGAGAAATTTGAAGAGATCAATGGATACCAGGTCAAGAAACTATTGCCCATCCTATTTGAGGAAGCGGAATTTTCAGCCGAAACAACAGCCAATTTTCGGGCTGATTTTCAGCGCACCTTGTCCGAACTGATGATTCATAATTTTTACATGAAATCCAAAGAAGTCTGCAATGCCCATGGCCTCAAAAACAACAGTGAGGCCGGAGGACCTGGCCTTCCCTTGCACAACGTTCCCGTGGAACCGCTAAAAGCCCTGGGTAAAGGACTGGATATTCCCAGGGGTGAGTTCTGGATCAATCACGGTCGCTACAACGAAGACGGGATGGATATTTTGCGGGTGGTGAAGGAAGTCTCCTCGGCCTCCCATAGCTATGGTCTGGGAATTGTGGAAATGGAAGCTTTTACTTCCTTTCAACATTGGCAGGAAGGGCCTTTTGAGATGAAGCCCGTCGGTGACCGTGCCTTTGCGGAAGGGATGAATAAAGTGGTCGTCCACGGGTCTACCCACAACCCGGGGGGAACAGGTGTGCCGGGTATCGTGTACCATGCCGGCACTCATTACAACGACAAAAGGGTATGGTGGCCGAAAATCCGACCTTTCAACGAATACCTGGCCAGGGTTTCCTATATTCTTCAGGAAGCTGATTTCCAAGCTGATTTTCTTTATTACTATGGAGATACCATACCCAACTATGGTGGACACAAGCGAGGCAGATTTTCCCCGGGGGCAGGGTATGATTACGAACTGCTCAATACGGAGATACTCCTTGGGCTGGAAGTGCAGGAAGGCAAGATCATTAATCCCATCAATGGAGCGAAATTCAGCGTGTTGGCACTGGCCGAAGAACATGAAATCCATCCGGAGGTATTGCTCAAACTAAAAGAAATGGCAGAAAATGGTGCGGTAATCATCGGGCCCCGACCGAAAGAGATTGCCCGCAGAAAATTAAAATCTGACATGCCTGAGATGCAAGGATGGCTGGATGAACTTTGGCAGGCGGATAAACCAAAGGAAATCTCGGCCGGGGCATCAGTGATTTATCAGGATGCAGACCCGACAGGAATGATGCAGAGGATGGGAATTCCGCCAGATCTCGATTATGCGGACAAGCATTTCTATACCCTGGACTACACCCATTACCAAAAGGGAGACCTGGATTTTTATTTTGTCGTCAATACCACGGGAGATTGGGTTTCCCGAAGCCTGACATTTCGCCAACAGGGGAAGGTTCCAGAAATCTGGGATCCGGTTTCGGGGCAGGTAGCCGCCGCAACCATTTACGAACAAAAGGAGCAGGGAATTGTCGTACCGCTGACACTGGCTCCTTACGAAAGCAAGTTTGTTGTTTTTGCTCCCGGAAAAAGTACCGCCCATTTTACGCAAATCGCTGGAGCCGGTCTGCACCCTCCAAAAATAAGCTATGTGCCGGATGGAATCGAGATATGGGACGAGGGGATCTTCGTTTTGTATGAAGAAGAGGGGGCGCGGGAAATTCACAACAGCATCCGGAAAACCGTGCTGGACGGGTCTTGGGAGGTTTTTTTCCCCGAAGGCTGGGGAGCTCCGGAAAAGGCAGTTTTTCCCGAGCTGACATCCTGGACAACATCCGGTGTGGAGGGGATTAACTATTTTTCCGGCACAGCGCGTTATGAAAAGCAATTTGTACAGCCCCTGCACTCCTCAGACCATGGCGGAGCCAGAACCTATCTGGATCTGGGAGACCTTTCGCATGTGGCGGAGGTCTGGCTGAACGATGAGCACCTGGGCATTACATGGGCCAAACCTTACCGTTTCGACGTGACCGATCTGCTCCGTCCGGGGATCAATAGCCTGCGCATTGAAGTAGCCAATACCTGGTCCAACCGGATTACCGGCGACGCCATTACCGGGGGAAACTTTACCCAAACGCATATCGAGGAAACCAATATCAAAGGGATCAGCCATATCCGGGTACCCTGGGCGGAAGTACCCTTGATTCCGTCCGGATTGTTTGGGCCGGTCACGCTTCGTACCCTGGTACCAGTACCCTTGCCCTAATTGACCGGATTCTTAAGAAGAAATCAGCTAATTAGACCTCACCAAGTCTACGAACAAATCCGGCATTTTACGCGAATGTATGGTTCGAAAATCTCGTCTTCTTACGGTATCAAACCCACAGGCATTTAAATCGGAAATTGACTACCATAAACACAGAATAAGCGAAATAGTATGGCAACTGAAGTCGTAAAGCGGTGGATCAGTATAGATGAGTACCACCAAATGGGGGAGATGGGCATTTTAAAGCCAGATGACCGTTTGGAACTGATACACGGTGAAATAAATATACGAGAGAAGCCCTATTGGAAGTAAGCATGCAGGCATCCTCAATAAATTGACTAGCTTGCTGAATGGACTGTCCAAAAATAAGGCAGTCATCGGTATTCAAAATCCAGTTCAAATGGATGACACGAATGAGCCCGAACCGGACATTTCCCTATTAATATATCGGACGGACTTTTATGCTTCCGCGCATCCGGTCCCTGTCGATGTGCTGGCAATTATCGAAGTGTCAGATGCATCTATTCGGTTCGATGAGGAAGTAAAGTTGCCCCTTTATGCCTCACACGGCATTTTGGAATACTGGATGATCGGCCTGGAAAGCAATCGGATAGAAGTTTATACCAATCCAAAAGAAGGAACCTATACCAGCATCCAACGATACCTTCCCGGCGAGGAAATTCCCCTGATGGCGCAAACACTTTCTGTGAACGAGGTGCTTATTTCAGATTGAATTGATTTGACCGCATAGGAAAAACCAAATGGGAATTTCCCCATGTATCCTAAATATCACGAATTTAGTCGAACAATTTCTAGTAAAAGGTAACTGACTGGACGAATAGATCCCATTACCTATTTTTATTTCTTCAATATTTCTATGAACCGTTCGACCGTCCTTTTCCCTAAATCAGGTACCTCAAGGAGTTCCTCCTGTCCTGCCGAAAACACCGCGTGCAGATTTCCGAATTTCGTCAACAGCCTTTCCGCAGGATCCACGACTATCCCCGGAAAGCCTTCCAGAATGTGAATTTGTTGCCTATGCCAAGCCTGTCGCTTCCGTTTGAAAGGTACAGGGCGAGGGTAAACCCGCTATTTGTCCGGCTTGTCATTGGTACGTTGTTTGAAGCATTGCAGCATCACGGCTGCCGACTCCTCGGTATTTCTGGTTCTCAAAATCGGGATTCGGAAATACAAAGAAATGGTTAGCAAAATGCCGTGAATGGTCTGTGGTAAAAAGTCTGTTTCCTTAAAATCCCCATTTCTTCCCTCCAGAATGAGGCGGGCCGGCACCTCGCTTTTTACCGGTTTGTTGGCTTTATGGAGCAATCGACCATCTTTGATGGATTTGCAGAAATCAAGGGAAGGTTTTCCTTTCCACCAGCAGATCCTGGTCTAAAAATTAGTCTCCTGCCAACAAGGTCTGGCGTTGGGCGATCGGGTTTCCCTTTATCCGTAAGACCTCCTCTCGTGCGGTTGATTTGCGTGTATACGGTGATCTGAAAAGCAAAAAATAGGAAGATTTCAGTAGCCGGGACCTGGAAACATCAGCAATTCATACCCTACTTTACTACCGAAGCGAATTTCTGCAGGCGTTTGGGTCAGCGTATTTAATTCGGCCTACGCACTGTTTTCTGGCAATACTGGTCTCGACACCCGGCAATACAGGACCTTACCCGATAGGTCCTTTCCACATTCTCTAAGGCTACCCGATGCGATGCCTGAGGCGCAAACCCGGTTGGATGCAGGCCGATGCTTGCGGCATGTAGGCACACGATTTATTTTTTAATCAAATCTGCATTTTCGACAAGGTTGTTGTACATCGCTTTGCCTTTTTCTGTCATGTAAGGAACAAGCAGCTGCCAAATATGTTTGGACATGCCCGTATTCTGTTTTTTCGGGCCGGAATCGGAAACCAGTTCTTCATGAGACAGCCAAAACGTGATGATAATCCGGATCGACAATAGAAGTTGCCGGATGTTTTCCTCGGTCGCTTGAATAAAAAAACCATCGGCGATGGCCTGCTGGAGCATATCGGCCATCTGTTCTTTTCGGATCTGTATGGTGTGCTTTAATAGACGGTTGATTTGCGGGTACGTCCGTGCAATCACCAGAACGTCGAGGTTAAAAAACCGAAACTTGTATTGAAAGGATTCCAGGTGTAGTAGCAGCCGGTGAATTTGCTCAAAACTCTCTCCAACGGTATCGGTAGCCCTGTAAGAATCAGACATTTCTGCACGCATCTGTTCGTATATGGCCAGAAGCAAGGCTTCTTTATTCCTAAAATGGTAGTCCAGATTACCGTTGCTGATGCCCATTTCTTTGGCAATATGCCGGCTGGTAACACTTTGAACGCCATCTCTATTGAAAAGCAATATAGCGGTGTCCATTATGCGTTGCTTGGTGTCTATTTTTGTTTTTTTCTTCATCGTTTGAGATGTTGCCTGTTCATCTAACCGATCCCAGGGGTAAAAGTAAAAAAAAATCATGGATGCCCACCATATTCCAGGTCTGTTCGCCCTCTGAGTGTGCTTTAATCGCTAACTGGGAGTAAATCGACACCTCTTTTTGAAAAAGTCTGGGTCCAAGTGGTTCGGATGGGGGAGATAAAGCGATACCCTTCCGCTACCGGTTTTCCCAGGCTTCTTTAAGATGACTACATGGAATAGTTGCTAATTGGTGGTACAGTATACCCACAGATCACGACTGGTATAAAACGATATTCTTCACGTTGAACACTTATCGGTTGACAAAGAAATACCTTATCCGGCACGCATTTCCGCTACTTTTTGGGTTCTTTTCCCCGACCGTTCTTAGTTGCAGCACATGCTTACCGTCCGTCAATCCGGCCGCCAACGTGTAATACCAGGGAAGGTGCAGCTGTTGGCTCCACGGTGTGAATAGATCTTGCTTTTGCCAATTCCGATTGTCTATGCGGTATTCAATAATTCCGGCATCGGGTCCGGATGCAATGGCTATACCGACTGCATTCCCACGAAAGGTAAAATCCAGTGTAGCACCTGCTTCTCTGGCAATAAGCATGGGAACATCCACGTAATTGGCACGTGTTCCCTTCCCATCATCCGGTTTCCAGTTTTCCACCATCTGCCAGCCAGCAACTAGGCGGGCCTTATGTGGTTCAATCAATACCCCCTCTGTGTAATTCGCCGGATCAATGGGTTCGGGCAAATCATAAAGCTGGATTTTTTCATCTGTATCCACCGCTACAGCCCAGGCATTATCCAGAAAGACTTTCATGGACCGGAAATAAACACCCTGCCCAAATGGAGAAGGATGGAGATTTTTAAAGTCTTCTTCCCAGGAAAATTCGCCCGCATCGATGCGTTCGGTTACTTCTTTTGCCAGATTTATAGTTCCTACCTGATAATGTGCGGCTACTTTTTCATGGTTTTTGATTACGTCAGGCACTTGTCCGGATCGGTAGGTATCCATCTTCCCAGGATCCACAAAATGCATCATGACGATATCGGAGGCCGGATTAGGATGCCGAACGTGCCTGACGATTCCTTCCATGGCCCGTACCTGCTCCTCAGGGCTTCTGCCGTTTGCAGCATCGTTTACGGCAGCCTCCACAAAAAGCAGATCCACGGCGCCTTCGCCCGTGACATCCCGTTCCAGCCGGAAAGCGGCGGGAGTGGATCCCATGGAAGGAATGCCCGCATTGATAAATTGGAATTCGGTATCCGGGAAGCGCGTTTGGAGGTAGTTGGAAATGCTGTCACGCCAGCCAGTATTGTAGGTAATGGATCCGCCGAGGAAAGCAACCCGGCCCGTTTTATTCCGCTGAAACCTGATAAGACTGTTTCGAATGCCCTGTCGATGCCTGTGGTAGTTTTCGGAAGAGAGGAGCGGTTGGGGTAATTCAGTATGATACCTAATAAAATCCGCACCCAGTCGGGGCGTTTCAATCGGAAAATGGTGCCCGAACAACGCCTGCTTTCCTTCGGTACAGGGAATAACCGTTGCCGGACCACCGAGTTTAATGTAGCGATCTAGCAGGACAAAGGTGTTTTCCTCCGGAGGAACCACCTGATCGTCCAATCCAATCATATGCAGGATGGGTATCTTTGCCGATGCCAGGGTTTCGAGGTTATCGATCGGATTATTTTCGTAAGCCAGGGCCTCTTCGTCCGAAGCAAAATCATAGGCCTTTTTTAGCCGTTCCCAGTCCGCCTGGCTTCCCTGGCCCGCGCCAAAACCTCCCGGCCAGCTTTTAAAATCGCAGACCGGCGCTTCCGCATACAGGCAGTTCACTTTTTCGGGATTGCGCGTTGCCCAGTTGTAAATAAATAATCCTCCACGGCTTACCCCTTCCAGCGAAACTTTCGGGTGGAGCTTCCATTTGGTGGTCAGGAACTGGTAGAAACGGTCCCAAACCGCCACCGCAGTGGGACTGCCATACATATCGTCCGTGTTGACATAGGCCAGATGAAAGCCTTCGGAAAGCAGTAATTGGTCCATCTCCGTGTGCCAACCCGGAAAGCGTGCCCGCCAAACCCAGGGATTGCCCGGAAGCGGCTTTTCCGGTAAGGTGACATGGGCATACCTGCCTTCGAATCGAAAGGTATACCGCACAAAATCGTTCCATACCTTTTTTTCTCCCGGAAAGGTCGTGAGTTGTGATTTTTCGTTTTCGGAAAGTAGCGATAGATACGCGTTAAAAATTCGTTCACCATGCAGCACTAATCCTTCGGGAGTAAGATGCGTCGCATCTGCTTTTGGAAGTTCCAGCATGCTGGTAAAGGCAACCGCTGCATCTTCTGCGGCTAATTGTCGTTGGGCTTCTACCACCGCCGGGCGTTCTTTTACAAAGGGATGTTCTTCGTCCACTCCAAGAATAACCTTCAGATTCGGAGCATGGAGTACGTTTTGACGCAAATCGAGAATCAGTTGCTTCAAGTGGGCGTAATAGGCCTGAGCAGTCGCCTCATCGGCAGCATCGCTTTCTCCCTGAATCCAAACAAAGCCTCGCAGGCTGACCTCAAATCCCTGCTGTTCCAGATCTTGTATGGCTATTTTCAACGCTGCGGTCATTCGATCGTAGATACCTCCTTCTCCGGGAGCTTTCCAGTCGCGCGCAAGGCCGGTTGCTCCCTTGGTATACTTGAACAATGCAGGGCTGTATCCTGATTTTTTTAGTTCCCGCGCGAAACTGACCTCCGGACCGAAGTGTCCGCTGGGAAATCTTCCCTCCTGGGGTTGCATGGTCACCCATTCTCCGCCGGAACTTTCGTTATCGACAAAGGTCCAGTTCAACAGAATCGATTCATCCAGTTCACTTCCTTCATTCGGGTATTTCGCAGCATCTCCCATCCATCCTTGTGCGTTTGACTGGCCGGCCCAAACGAAAAGATCCAGTGCCTTTTGTGCGGATGCAGCAAACGGGAGCAACACCAAAAGGTGCAGGATAATACCGGTAATTGAGGGAAAATACTTCATGTCAACGCTCCTCTTCTTTGCGGGTAAAAACTACTTTCTCTCCTTCAGCAAGATCAAGCATCAGCTGCATACCTTCCGTTTCGTAGGTTTTGTCAGCGGTAAAGACGTCGGTGCCAAACGGGTTTTCGATCCTTAGTTTTCCTCCCTTTTCGGCGGTGATTTCCACCCGATTAACGTTTCCATTTGACCTGCTTGCAGCCACCAGTAAGGCACCCTGGGTGCGCAAGTTGGTAAAGGAAACGTCCTGCCAGTCTGCTGGAATGGCCGGAAACAAGCGTACCAACCCCGTATGGCTCTGAATCAACATTTCCTGTATTCCGGCCGCAAATGCGAAATTGCCTTCCAAAGTAAACGGGCGGTAGGTGAAGTTGGACTTTCCAGTTCCGGATTGGTCACCGTTCACATGGAAGCTATTTGGCAAGACAAAAGAGGAAGCAAAATCCCGTAAGGCTTGGGCAGCGCCTTCTCCATCTCCCGCTCTGGCCTTTAGGTTTCCCAGCCAGGCGAACGAATAGCCGGTCCAATTCGATGATCCCAGGTTATCCAAATGGGCAAGGGTGTTTTCAATGATTTTGCGGTCATTCTCTCCATGGGAGGAATCGATCAGGCTTAGTGGATGAATTGCCATCACCTGTGACAAATGCCGGTGGGATTCCTCCAGGGGCTGGCCGGGCGCCACCATCAATCCGGTTTCGTCGGTGGCATAGTCGGGCCATTCCTTTAAGGCACCGGCCCATTCCTCTGCCTCCGCTGTGTAGCCAAGTTCCCTCGCCAGTTCGGCGGCAGTGGTATAGGTCCAACGGATAAGGGCCAGGTCGTAATTGCTCATTTGGTCGTACCAGGCGCGGGCTTCGTTGTTATGAATTTCTGGACTGGATGACAGGGGGAGTTTTCTATTTCCCGCTTCATCGATTGTGGAAATTTCCTCCAGAAACAGGGCCACCTCTCGTATCCAGGGATACGCCTCCTTTTCCAAAAATTCCCTATCCATTGAATACCTCCAATGCAAATAGAAATGATGTCCCAACCAGGCACTTACGGTGGGACCGAATGCATACTGTATCCAGCCTCCCATGGGGTCTCCTTCCAGGGTGGTGACCCCGGGCACGTTCAACCCATCTGCACCAAAATAGGCACGGGTATACTTTTTGAAGGTAGGTTTGTGTTGATTGAGCCAGTCAATAAAGCCCTGTTCCAGGGCGAGGTGATTTCCGGTATACGTGGGCCAGTAGCTCAATTGGGTATTGAGGTCGTGGTGGAAATCTCCTTTCCATGGCGGCAGTTTGCCATTATCGGCGGTCCAGACACTCTGCAGGGAAATGGGAGGCGCCCCTTGCCTTGCAGCAGCTCCCAATTTGTACATGTCCATGTAATACTGGTGTTGCAACAGACTATCGGGAAGGTCTACGGAGGAGGCTTTCCAGTAGGTATCCCACCAGGCCTGATGCGTTTCCTCGTAAGAATCCATTCCTTTTGCAAGAGCGCTTTCGGTGACCTGAGTCGCGGTATTCCCTGTGTTCTGATTTTTTTTACCAGAGCTGATGCTCCAGGATCCTTCCAGTTGACCTCCGGCTTCTTTCCACCTCGTAGATACTTGAAAGCGGAAGTTGTTCCAGCCTTCCTGCTCGTAGGTCATGTTGTTTTCTCCACGAGCGAGTTCTCCGGCCGGGTAGCCCAGTCTTCGCAGGTCCTGACCACTAACCGGATTGTCCAGGCCTGCAGTCCCCTCGCCTACATATGGAGGCGGCACGATTGTGGGCAAAATGGGTGTTTCCAGGTTTTCAAACCGGTACCAGCCCATGGGCTCGGTGGCGTGTACGAAGGTATGCAATACCACGCCATTTTGCCATTTGACCGTACAACTGGCTTTTTGCAGGTCCAACTTTACGAACTCGACTTCCCCCCATGTTGCAATGTCAAATTCAAGTGCCGCACCAGGGATTTTGGACGGACCGGCAAGGGTATCGTAGGGGAGGTCAAACTGCCTTTGTACCTCTCCGTATTCCTTTGCTTTCCAGCGGTTGGTCACCCATTTGAAATCGTAGTTATCAAAGTCAAGGTTTTCCATGCCTCGTAAATCCCAAAGGTCTGCCCGGTCTAGTGATAGCCGCAGTTTGCCCTCCTTTTCCCAGACCAGTGCTCCCAGCATGGCATTGCCCAGGGGAATACCTTCGTCCCAGGTAAGGGCAAGGTCCGGAAAACTACGTTCCATGTAATATGGCGCCGATTTCTTGGTTTCCTGCAGGCTGCAGGCTGCTGAGACCATCGTACCTAACAGGACAAGGCAATAGTAGTTAAAATTTTTCATCATCGTTTCTCTTCGGGTTGATAGGACGGATTGGGAAATGGTAATTTTACCGCCATTTCCGCTATCCATTGATGTAGTGTATTAGCCAATCGGCTTTTTATCTTTGGTAAGGACTTGCCGATGTCGGAGTTTTCCTCCGGGTCCTTTTCCAAATTATATAGCTCACTTTCGTTTGTTTCAAAAAAATGGATCAGTTTATACTGGCCTTCCCTGATGGCTGCCGATGGCCGCCCACCCAGGCCTCCGCTGTAATGGGGAAAATACCAAAATAAGGGACGTACGTCCAATTTTTCGCCAGTCAGCACCGGTTTCAAGCTGATCCCATCCAGGTGTTGCATAGGCCGGAGCTTGCTGCCTGCCATGTCCGGCACGGTTGGATACAGGTCGGTTCCGGTTACCGGAAAAGTAGAACTGCTGCCGGGTTCGATGTTATTCGGCCATCGAAAGATCAGCGGCACACGGATGCCTCCTTCGTACAGATAGCCTTTTCCAGTCCGAAGGGGAGCATTTGAGGTGGGGATTTGCCCGGCGAGGTTGCTGCTGGCCATGCCTCCGTTATCGGAAGTGAATACGACCAGGGTATTTTGGTCCAGACCCTCCTTGGCAAGGGCATGCATGAGCCTTCCGATATTTTCGTCCAGGCTTTCCACCATGGCTGCATAGTCCGGGCGGTCCTGATGATTCTTAAAAAAGGTGCCGTTTTGCTGGTCGAAGGCGGGTCCCTCGTATTTCGATGTACGGCGTTTTTCCTCGTATTTTTTTACTTTCTCCGCTTTTCCCTGAAGGGGTAAGTGTACCGTGTAGAAGGAAAGGAACGCGAAGAAGGGTGCATCCTTTTTTTCCGAAATGAACCGGATGGTTTCTGCAGTTAGCCGGTCGGTGAGGTATTCTCCTTCCGGACCATCCGGCAGTTGGGGGTTGTTGTAAGGAGAAAAATACCCTCCGGCGGGATGACCGGTATGGTTGCCTCCCCTATTTATTTCAAAACCCTGATTTTCCGGATAATATTCTTCGGTTTCACCCAGATGCCATTTTCCAGCGAAAAAGGTTGCATAGCCGGTCGCCCGAAAGGCTTCTGCCATGCTGGTCTCCTCAGGGTCCAGAAATAGCTTAAAGGGATGGGACGCCAGTTGCTGGTTAGGATGGGGGCCGTAGTGACGATTGCCCGGTATGTAGTCCGTCAGATTTAATCTTGCCGGGTATTTCCCGGTCAGGATGGCCGCCCGGGAAGGCGAGCAAATCGGGCTGGCCGCATAGGCATTGGTAAAGACCATGCCTTCGGACGCCAGCTTATCGATGTTCGGTGTTTCGTAAAAGCGACTCCCGGTGAATCCCAGGTCCTGATACCCCAAATCGTCTACCAGGATAAACAAAACGTTTGGGGGGCTTCCTTCCCTGACCTGCGCCCAAATGAATTGGGGGAGCAGGAAGAGGAAAAAGAAAAACAGGTTAAAAGATCGTTTCATTGCAGCGGTTTGTAAACGGACAGGTTTTTTATCTGGGGTTCACCGACGGCAGAAAGGGCTACGACGCGGATTTTACGCGTAAGTACCGGATCGATGGTTACGATATGTTTGTGCCCGATAGCGGATCCTTCGTAAATACTGGTCCATTTTCCGTTTATTTCTGCCTCCAACTCGAATTCTCGTACCCGTTCACCCTTGGAAATGTCCTCTTGTAAGACGATCTGATCGATGTTTTGTGCCTCCTTCAAAACCAAAGGAACGGTATTGCCCGTTCCTGAAACGCTGGCCAGGGGATGGGAAAACCTCCGGTCAATTTCATTGCCAAATTCTTTGAGCCGTTTTACGTCCGGTTCGGGTAACCGTCCGTCCGGATTGGGAGTTACACCCAGGATCAATGTGGTGTTGTGCCCGACGGATCTGTAATACATGTCTACCAACTTTTCCAGCGGATAGATTGTATGAGCTCGGTTGGGTTCCCAAAACCAATCGTGTCCTTCATTTCCGCGAAGCGGAGCATCGCTCATCGCAGGCATGTAGTAGCTGCCGTTGGGGTCACCGGTTTTCAAAAGTTGGAAATTATTGGCGCTGATTTCCTTTCGGGCGCTTTCCCCGGCGCCTATGGCCGGGTAGGGAAAAGTTCCCCAACTGGGATAGGGTACGGTACCCGTTTCGCTTCCGCCCCAGCGGATGTCCGCCCGCTGTAAGTTGTGGTAAAAAATCGCATTTGGCTGGTGCTGTTCAAATACCGAGAGCACATCCGGACCTCCTTGCTCGGGACCGTGTGCACCCCCATCAAACCATACCATTGCCCAGTCGCCATAGTTGGTAAATATTTCTTCCACAATCTTTTCGATCATTTGATTGTAATGTTGCTGCCGGTTGTCGGCAAACTCGTTGTCTCCCTGAACCTTAAAGTCGTAGACGCCATAATAGGCATTCCAGCGGGTGCCGATATACACTGCCGGAAGTATTCCGTGTTTTTCGCATGCTGCTTTAAAATCCCGGAGAATGTCTCCCTTGCCCTGCTGCCAGTCCAACGCTTTCATGGAATAAGGTGTCGCATCGCTTTGGTGAAAAAAGAAACCGGTTTCGTGGCTGACGGTAAAGATCGCAATTTTAAATCCTGCCGATTTCAGCGAGCGGATCCACTGATCCATATCGTATTTTTCCGGATGGAAGGTATTGTAGTCTTCCACCGGCGTAATTCTCACCTTGGGCTGAACGTAGAATTCTCCATCAAATACGTGCAGGTCCCAACAAACCAGTGCCGCTAGTTCGGCCTCCTGCCATTGCAATTGAGCAGGTGTAGGAATGGGGATCCCGTGTTGGGCTATTGTATTCAGCCAGGGAGCCAGACATACGCACAGGGTTATCAATACCTTAGGGTAGGGTAGTTTTTTATTATTGGTAGGGAAATACTTCATGCGGGTTATTTTTCCAGGTGTTCAATTTGTTTTTTTACTAGTGCTGCAATGGCTGCGTACCCCTCCTTATTGGGATGTACCCCATCGGTCTTGGTGAACAGCTCCGGCCGGTGGTCCAGCGGTTCGTTGAGGTCGATGAAATGCACGTTTTTCTCGGCAGCTATTCTTTCTACAGTATCAATGAGTTCCTGAAGGCGTGGTTTGCGAACGCTAAGGCCGGCTATCCTTTCGGCATCAAGGCCGGGTGTCTCCAGAACCATGGGGGTAGGGGCACACAGGAAAATTTGGGGATGGGAGGGAAGTCGTGAAAGTTCATCGACGAGGTCGCGGTAATCGGGACCGAACTCGTCCTTGTACTCCCAGCACTTCCTATCTCCACAAGTGCCAAATCCGCAGGTATCGTTGGTTCCAAGGCTGATGATGATGATGTCTGGGTTCGACTCCTTTATCCTTGGTAGCACATTCCATACGGTAGGTACGCCTTTTCTGATAAGGGTTAAGCTGCTTTCTCCAAAATTTTCAACCAGATACCGATCTCCCAACAGCGCTTGCAATCGCGCAGGATACGCGTCTTTTTCCCGATCATCGAGCCGCGCCCCGTAGGTTATGCTATCCCCCACACAGGCTACTTTTATTGGTTTCCGGGCAAAATAGGAACTTGCGAGCGAGCTCAGTACCAGTGCGCCGAAAAGTACCAGCAGGAGGGGACGGTAGCTTATTTTCTGTTTCATAGGGTTTTAATTGGTGTATGGATGCCTTTGTAAATTTTTTAAAATGGCTTACTGTTTTCGCTGGGCTGCCACCCTCGGACCGATTGTTGGTTCTACTGGAATTTTGGTTTTCAGGGGTTCCTCCGCATCCTCCGCCACCGGTACAAATACAATGTACGCCTCGTTCCCCTTCTTGACAGCCAGACTTAACACCCGTGGGTTGCCGGCTTCCTGGTACAAGAACGGGCGTTCCATGCGGTCTGGAAGCAGCACCGAACCGTCTGCCAGGGGTATCCGCTTTTCCATTATTTCAAAGGTGGGTGCCTTCTTCCAATTGATTCCATCTGCAGACTGGATCATACCAATAAAACGGTGGGCGTGGAATAAGCCATAAAACAGGTTTCGCCGGGAGTCGAACCAGATGGACATGTCTTCCGTATCCATGTCGTCAATCACGGCTTTGGGCTGCATTTGGAAAGGTCCTGTTGGTGCGCTGGATACGGCGACTGCCTGGTTGCGGGTAAACCCGGTATCGTTGGGTTTATCACCTTTCACGATCAGGTAGTACGTACCGTCTTCGCCCTGCGCAATGGCCGGATTTACCGTCAAGGTAGTGATGGGTCCGGACGGCTCGATGAGCGGTTGGTCCAGGCGTGTCCAGGGCCCGTTGATCGAATTTGCCACGGCTACCCCGGTCCGCTGGTTGGGGCGAAGCTGCGTTTTCCAGTTGGGATGGCTGTATCCCACCCGTGCAGTTTCGATCAATTCTTCCTCGGTATAGCTCTGGTCGCCCAGATTTGTAGAGACGTAGTACAGGTAGTAGGTGTCACCAAATTTCTTGATTTTCGGATTGTGTGCAGTGATGGCATCCCAGTGGCCCTGTCCTCGACCTTGCAGTACCGTTTCTTTAAATTTCCAGGGGCCGGCGGGATGATCTGCTACTGCATGGGCGATTTCGGAATGCGTCAGCCAGGAAAAAAACGTGTACTTTTTTGGCCAGCGGGAGTAAAACAGGTGGTATTTTCCGTCTTCTGCCTGTAGGATGGAGGAGCACCAGTTGAAATAATCTTCGGATTTGAAGATATTGTCTTCCGTCAAGGGCCGTAACCGATCGTTGAAAACCAATGGATCCGTATCGGTTTGTGCGGCAAGGTGCATGCCCATCAGCATCCCGGCTGCCACAGCGATGATAAATCGTTTCTTCGTCATTTTTTCTCAGTTAAACAGTATTCCATCAGCGGCGGTACCTTCCATCGCGGGCATTTGGTACCGTTCGTTCCATTCGGTCTTTGCTTTCCAGAAAGGTACCGAGGTGTCCTGCCAAGCCAGGTCATCTACCAGAAATAGAATGCTATTGGTCGGTTTCGCGGGTTTTTCCCTGTTCACCTGTGAGCAGGGCGCAAGGATGAAAAAACAAGGGACGGATCGTATATGCATAGGCCGGATCGTTTTATTCAACCTGATAAAGGGATAAATTTTTGATTTTTGGTTCACCCATGGCTTCATCGATCCGGAGCCTCACGGCGCTCAGCTCCAGGTCCTCAAACGGATGAATAAATTTGTGGCCGATAACCGATCCCTCAACAATCACCTGCCAGCCCTTTTTGGTTTTACCTTCCAGGACAAATTTTCTTACCCTTTCCCCTTGTGCAATATCTTCCTGTAAAATAACATGATTTACCTTCGACCGGCCCCCTAGTTTGAGCTTGAGCTTTTTTCCATTTCCGGATGTTTCGGCCAGGGGCTGGTCAAATCTCCGGTGGATTTCCGCTCCCCATTCTTTCAGACGCATTGCATCTGCTTGTGGCAGCAATCCTTCTGCATTCGGTGTCAATCCCACAATCAGAGAGGTATTATGACCCACGCTTCGGTAATACATGTCCATCAGGTGCTCCAGTGGATAAATATGCTTTTCGTCATCGGGCTCCCAGAACCACTCGTGCCCGCCATTGTATCCACGTAAGGGGGCATCGCTCATGGCCGGCATGTAGTATTTGCCATTTGGATCCCCTTCTTTCAGCAATTGAAAATTGTTTTTATAGATGACTTCGGTATTGGCCGAATGCGAATAGGGAAACGGATAGGTGCCCCAACTGGGGTAGGGGACCGTTCCGCTTTCACTTCCTCCCCAGCGGATGTCGGCGCGTTGGGTATTGTGGTAGAAAATACCGTTGGGTTGATTCTTTTCAAAAATGGACAGTACGTCCGGTCCTCCTTTCTCGGGGCCATGCGCTCCTCCATCAAACCAGATGATGGCCAGATCCCCGTATTGGGAGGTCAATTCCTCCACCATTCCTTCACACATTTTATTGTAAAACGCTTGCCGATTTGCCGCAAATTCGTTGTCTCCGTTCACTTTGAAATCGTGCACGCCGAAAAAAGAATTCCAGCGTATTCCGATGTAAATACCCGGGGAGATGCCGTATTTGCGGCAGGAATTTACAAAATCCCGAACGACATCCCCTTTTCCTTCTTTCCATTTTACCGCTTTCAATGAATAGGGATTGACCTGACTTTGGTACAGGGCGAAACCGGTCTCATGGGTTGCCGTCAGGATGGCTATCTTACACCCGGCATCTTTGGCCGCTTTGACCCATTGATCGGTGTCGAGCTTTGTGGGGTTAAAAATGTTGTAATCAGGAATCGGCGTGATCCGGTTTTTTGCCTGGTTATAGGGCTTCCCATCAAATACGTGTAGGTCGTAATGGAATACCGCTACCAGCTCTGCATTTTGCCAGTCCAACTGGGCCTGGGTAGGTATTGGTACTTGGGTTTGTGCCCAACTGTCAATACAAAATACCATCAGGCAGGCGATCAAAAATGTTCTAAAATTTTCTTTCATACGATTGGGTGCATTAAGTTAATCAATGTAGTTCAAATTCCGCTAATACTGCCCAATGGTCGGAGGGCCAATCTGCTTCCAAGGCAATGTCTCCGTTGCCTATTTTGCCGGTTATGCGGGACGCCGACTTGCATACCAATCCCCTTCGGGAAAAGTAGATCCGATCGACGCGAACCAATACCTGATTGTTGTACTCCTGTCTCCCGGGAGTGTTTTTTGGATACGGCGGAGTCCAGGTGACTCCCGGATTCGCTACTTCATCGGTGTGGATGGTTCGGTAGGCATCGGATAGGCCACTATCCTCAAGCGCTTTTGATCCTTGCCAGCTGATGGCGAAGCGTAGCGGAGTTGCGGTGGGATTCTCTACCCATCGATCGCTGCCCATTCGGGCATAGCGAGCCGTCCAGTCCAAATGGGAAGGCTCATTAAAATCGCCCACCAGGATGACTTTTTCATTGGCTTGTAGATAGGGTTGAACCAAATCAACCGTCGCTTGATAGCCACGTGGACCATCCGCAATCTGCCTGGTGGCATCCAGAATTTCCTTTTCAAAAACGCCAGGATCAGCCGGTATAGTGGCATTCAGCATTCTCTGTTGGATTATCCCGGGGCCATAGCCTCCTGTTGGCAGCCAATGGCAATTTACAAAAACAAGGGAATCCCCATTTGGCAAATGTACCCTACAGGCGTTCAGCAAATCTCCGTTTGTTTCAAGCGGGGACAATTTAAGTTTTGAATACATGTTGTAGCAACGGTTCCAGCCTTCCCCCAGGGCCAGCAGTAGGCTATCCGTCGGGGTGTCTTCCTGAATGCCCAAACTATCAGGATTTGTCCTTGAAATGATCCTTGCAAGATCGTCGAACCGGGAACCCCCAAAACGACTGTTCTGAAAACCCATAGTTGCGGCATCGTGTCCGACCTGAAGAATGTTAAAGGTGAGCACGGACAGGCCTGTGGGCGCATCTTCCTGCCTGCTACCATTCTTGCATCGGGAAAACAGGGAAATTACTGCGAAACAAAGACAGGTATATCTGAAAAGAGGGTTCATGGAATGAGTCACGATTAGCCGGAAGGCAGATGGGTCAACCGAGGGGTTGAATTTGCGCACATGCTTTACCGGTGTTTTAAAGTCAATTCAAACCGTACCAGGTAACATTCGTGTTGGTTTGGAATCATGGATATTCCCCATTGTAGTCCTTCTCCCACTACCACCGGGTGGGTGAGGTCCGGGCGAAAAGCACCGGGTGCAACGGCACGCTTGTCTACTTTTGCATTCAGTTTATTGGACATAAAATCGATACCGTCGGGCGCATACTCGAACGTCTCCGATAGAGAGGCAAAGGCGGCCACGCCGGTGCCCTGTGGCCATATCAGTACCTCATGGCTTCTTTCAAGTATCTCATCTCCAAATTTGGTGTACGGGCCTTCCGGGTTTTTTGCGTAGGCCACACCCATGGCTGTATGAGCGGGGCCACCTTGTCCCCCAAGCAAGGACCGACCCTTATAGTACAACCAGTACAATCCATTTCGGTACAGCAGGGATGCATCGTCTACCCGGTAGCTGTCAAACTTCTCCGGTTCCACGCTTACTTTCAAAATAGGTGTCTGGTTAATTCGCTTGAAGGGCCCTTCCGGGGAATCAGCAACCGCGACACCGATGGCGGTAATATCGCTGATATTGTTGTTCTCAAATTCTCCTTTGGCATTTCCGGGAGTGGGTTTTACTCCGGTATAATAGAGGTAATATTTGCCTGCCGCAAACAAGATGTTTGGGGTGAAAACTGCCTGGGAATCCCACTGACCCGTTGCTCCCACATCCAGCATCTGCCCCACTTCCGTCCAGGAAAAGCCCTCATCCTCCGATTTGGCACACCATACACTGGCGCCCCAATAGCCCGCTCCCCAATATTCCGGCTGGGCATCGGGGATTTTTGTGTAATACACGTAGTAGGTTTGACCAACTTTTATAACATCGCTGGGATCCCTGCGGGTGACCCCTTTTTCGAAGCCTATGCCCTTAGCCTCGGTAAATTTGTATTCAATACCCTTGAAATGGGCTTGCATATCCTGGGCCAGGACGAAATTTGTCCCCATTAAAAACAGTAAGAGCCAATAGGTAGGAAAGTTTTTTCTCATGGTGCATGCATTTTTTTACTAACTTTTTTCATACTACTTGATACGGAGGCTCGTTTCGCCCCGCCTGTCGGGTTGTTTTTTTACGAATAGCCCGTAACCAAGACCATTGTAAAAAAGGCATTTCCGCTTGGGTTTTCCAATGGAAATTAGTTGTATTTGAAACTATAGCTAACAGGTGCTTCACCCCCAAACCAAGGGTATCCTGAGGTTACATACAGGTAGCGGGGCTTTCCGTGTTCCATCAAAAGCTGATGACGTTCAAATTTTATGAGCTCGCCGGCATAGCGGTTGATGGCATTGGCCAACTTTTCCTTGCCCAGATAACCTTCGGCAGGGTAAAAACCCTGTTCTTTCTGTTCGAAGTTGATTCCGTCGATGGATTGCCAGCGTATACCTCCCCCTTTTTCGACAAGCCCGTGATTGACCGTCGTTAGCAGGCAAAACCTATCGTCCATCCTAAAGGCAGTACCCTCTTCGATGGCCTGCTCGTTTTTTGTCACGGGGAAAGGCATTTGGACATAGGGTCCGGTTAACTTGTCTGACACAGCCAGCCCCATTCTTGCTTTTTCCGATTTGAGATAAAGGTAAAACCTGCCGTTCGGATGCTCCAAAAGTGCCGGATTGTTCATACCGTTGCTGGCGTTGAAATTCCAATACCTTGGGTTGTTGGGAACTTCCAGCAGCAATCCATCCCCATGCACCTTATTCCAAGGGCCATAGGGTGTGTTGGATAGGGCCATTCCTATCTTTTGATTGGAAGGATGGGGCGGTTGCTGGTAATTGTCATTCGCAATGTACAAAAGGACATATTGATCGTTTATTCGATGGATTGTTGGGTTATGCATTCCATACCTGTCCCAGGTGTCTTTGCCGCTCCCTTTCAATGCGATATCCGAAAAAACAAACGGACCCTCCGGACCATTACCCACATAATGGGCGATTTCGCTATGGGAACGCAAGCCCGGCTCTACCCGACTTCCCGGCCAGCGGGCCGCATACAGGTGCGTTTTTCCGTCCTCTCCGATGACAGGCGAAGTGCCCCATACTACCTGTCCCGGTTCGGAAACAGCACTGCCAATGTACTCCCATCTGTCAGCAAACGATGTTTGTCCGGATTCAGCAGGGCGGCTGTTTGCTGCAAGTGTATAGGCCTTGTAGATTCGTTGACCATGAGTGACGAGTCCCGCTGGTGTCAAATGGGTCCGATCGGCCTTCGGCAGGCCATACATGGTGGTGTATATGATGTGTTGATCCCGCTGCGCGATTGTTTGCTGGGCTTCCCTGATAATGGGTCGTTCCTCCAGCAAATACTGTTGCTCGTCTACCCCCAGAATCACTTCCAGGGTGTCGTTTTTCACGACCTCGGACCGTAAATGCGCGATCATTTCCATTAGATTTCTCTCGTAGGTATTGGCGGCCTTTTCATCTCCGGCATCTGTTTCTCCCTGAATCCAGATGAATCCGCGTACCTGGACAGGGTATCCGGTTTCTTCTAATTGCAGGATGGCCGCTTTGAGTCCGACTACCATCGAATCGTAGATGCCCCCGTCTCCGGGGCCTTTCCAATCTTTTTCCAGGCCTGTGCCTCCTCGGATGTATTTGAAAATACCAGGACGATAACCAGCTTTCGTTAATTCCCGGGCAAAACTCAGTTCTGGTCCAAAGTGACCGGCAGGATACCTTCCTTTTTGGGGCTGCATCGGTACCCATTTCCCATCGGAACTCGCTTTGCCGAATACGGTATAATTCAATAAGATGTCTTTGTCGAGATCTTCGCCGTCTTCCGGATACTTGGCGGCGTCGCCGGTATAGCCCTGCGCATTGGACTGTCCTGCCCAGATAAATAGATCCAGGCTATTTTGCGCTGCAAGGAGCAATGGAAGCAGAAGAAATGGCGCGGAAATGGTTACCGTTTTCATGGTCTCGGTTTATTACACATCGATGTCCTGATCAAAGAAATGCCGCCCGCCCGGGGCCAATGCGGGTAATTCAAAAGCGAGCAGTCAGGTTTTGCCTGACCGCTCGAAATTCATTATTGCCTGCAAGTCCTGCGGGCCATCTTTTTTAGCATTTTTGTTACTCCTGCACGATTCGAACCAGCCAATCGTGAGTCGTTCCATCGGCTGAAACCAGCTTATAGACGAAGTTTTTTTCAGATAGATCCGAAATAATACCTGCAACCGGCGTATCACCTACGGGTTCTACCCGCATACTTTGGTGATTGATAATGATCCCTGCCCGGGTAAGGTCAGCGCTTGCGGGTACCCGGACGGTAGCGGTAAAATTTTCATTTTCGATTTCCGCATTTCCGGTGGATAGAATGAGCCGTCTTCGCGCCGGAGTCAGTTCCCCACTTTCATAAAACTCCTGAAGTTCGTGCTCGGCGACCTGCAAGGTAAAGACATTCACGTTGGTTATAAAGGCAGTGTCTCCCCACTGCGCTTCATCAAAATCTATTCGGGGTTCGCAGGAAGAAAGAATTCCTGCAAGCACCAATATATACAGTAACATTGATTGTTTTTTCATGGGATACTTTTTTTAATAGTCCATTTTTTTAATTAAAACCATCCGGGATTTTGGGTCAATTGATAACCGGCATCCGCATAGACTTCTATTTCATTCCTCGGTATGGGTGCCAGGTAGGCACGTCCGGGTTCGATAAAATAACCCTCTCCGTTCTCCTGGAAATCCGGATTTCGGAAAAAGGGATTGATGTGCCCATCATTGAAGATATCATAATCCTCGCCACGGGTAAGGGTCCAAATGCTTGTGTTGTCTGGATTGACGCCGTCGGCTGCCAATTTGGATGGATCGTTGTAGTAATTCACATATTCCTGGAAATGGGCGCCTTTGGGCTTCCAGTCGTTAACCACGTGATGGAAAACCGCCCATCTCTTCAAGTCATTTTGACGGTGGCCTTCGAATGCAAGTTCCACCAGCCGTTCCCTGCGGATTTCATTTACAATAGTTGATTCGGAAGGGTCAAAGGCATTCTCCAACGCATAGGATATGGGCCAGGTAGTTATCTCGGCCAGTGACATGGGTGCCATTCCCACCCTTTCCCGGAGTACGTTGACGGTTTTGTCCAAATCTCCCTGAGTGATGGTTCCCAAAATGGCTTTTGCTTCTGCCAGGGCCAATAAACCTTCGGCATAGCGTATCAATACTTCATCGGTTGAGCCGTTTCGCCATTCGTTATTGTCCATAATGGCTCCTTTCCATCTTCTGAGTCCGGTTGACGTATAATTTGCAGAGAAAACATTGTTCAACTGCGGATACCGCAATGGCAGGGGAGTGGGGGTGGTCCCGTACCCTGGAATTTGCTGGTGGGGTCCTCTATCGGGAGTCCAGATGGATTGCCTGAACCGTGGATCGAGGTGTTCACCCAGATTATTCAAGCTCGTATAATCGATCGGCAGGGGGGAGAGTTCCTGGGGCATACCGTCTTTGTCCAGGTAGCTGTTGACCAGTTTCCAGGTAACCGCCTGAGCATTGTCCACGACCAGATCGTAGAAATTATGGCCCACTATTTCGTTCACATCGTAAATGCGGTACAAAAATACGCCGGCAGAAGACGATGCATCCTGCTGGGAAAAAAGCTGGTTGTAGGCTTCATTAAACGGACCGCCTTCCCTGTATACATTGGATCCCTGATGATCAATGAGTTGTTGGATCGTGGGCTCCACCATCTGGAGGAATTCGGTACCGTCCTGTCCCTGTACCGCGAAAGGCGTATTCTTCGTGCCGTGGTACCGCTCCCAGGAGCCTTCAAATAAAGCCGTGCGTGCTTTCATGACCAGGGCTGCTTCTTTGGTAACCCGTCCGGGAGTAACAAAGGTCGAATTTTTCCAACCCATATTGACGATAGCGGAGTCCAGGTCCTGGATGATAAATTTTGCCACATCGTACCTGGAAGACCTTTCCCTGTACAATGCTTCGCTGTCTGTGTCCAGCACCTCCGTATAGATGGGTACGTCGCCATACCGCTCCAGCATGTTCAGATATACCCAGGCCCGGAAGAAATAAGCTTCTCCGACGTATTGGTTCGCTTCGGTGCTGACTTCAACACGTCTGGCATTGTTTATCATGTAATTGATTTGGCGGATCCAGGTAAAATTGCCGTTCCAGGTTCCGTCTGTAGGAGGCGCTTGCCCGGAAGCCCCGCGCTGGAACAGAAATCCCGAGGGGCCGGTACCTACCTGTATATCCGTATTGGCATCCAGGTTGTTATTTTGGGCACCGTTGCCCCGTCCTTGAAAATGATACCGCGGCAATAGTCTGTAAAAGCCGTTGGCCATTACTTTTAAATCATTGGGTGAAGTAAAGTACGTTGCATCCGTCATGGCATCCAGGGGGTACCTTTCCAGGAAGTCCTCAACGCAGCCAAAAAGTGACAGGGTGATCATGATGATCAATGTCCTTATATATTTCAGTGTATGATTCATGGTGAACTAGTTTAAAATTATATACCTATGTTTACGCCGAATGAGATTTGACGCTGTGGCGGATAGCCATTGCCGCCGTATCTGGACATGATTTCAGGTTCGTACCTGAAATTGGACTTGTAGTAAATCATTCCCAGATTTTCGGCACTTGTATAGACATATACCTTTCTCAGTTTAATCCGGTCGAGCAGCGTTTCAGGGAGGTTGTAGCCGACACGTAAATTCTGAACCCTCAAATGCGCCAGATTTTCTACGTATTGGTCGTTCGCTCCATAGGTTTTAAAAGAATGCCTGGGGAAATAATTATCCGGTGTTTCGGGTGACCAGGTGCCAAGCTCCTGGTGGCGGGTAAACCATTTTGAATTCCAGATATTGATTCCGGCCGGAATGACATGGAAATTATTGGTATAGGTAATCCATTTGGGTACACCTGTGAAGGTTACCGAAAGGTCTATTCCATTCCAGTTGGCCTGAAAATTCATACCATAGCGGTACCGTCCGTAGTTATAGCCGGCCATGTACTGGTCGCCTCGGGCATACCAGCGGCCGCCTTCTCCCGCATTGATCTGTCCATCCCCGTTTCTATCATTTATCATCAAATCTCCCGGATAATACCAGCCGCCTCCCTGTGGTACATTTGCTTCCACATCGGATACATCCTGCGCTACACCGTTTGATTCGTACAGCCAGATCTGTCCAAACACCTCCCCAGGCGTCCAGGTGCCGTTTCTTTGGCCGTTTGGATTTTCATCGTATTCCACCACATAGCCTATGTAATCGGCAATGTTAAATCTTGCAGAATAATTAAACGGTTTTCCGGCAATTCTTCCCGAATTTCTCCACTTCAACGAAAATTCCCATCCCCTGGTCTCGCTCACCGCATTGTTTACACTGGGCAAGCCGGTACCTATTGTTTCGGGAAGGATTTTGGCCGGGCCGGGTTGGTTGTAGATCGTTCGCTGGTACCAGTCGTACGTCATCTCCAATCTGTTTTCTATGGCCACTACATCAAGTCCAAAGCCCAGCGTCTGTGGAGAGGACCAGGTAAGGTCCGAACTTACAAGAGGGGGCATGAATACCATGTTGGGTTTGACGCCGCCAAGCAGCACGTCTCCAACCCCAATACCGGTACCCATGGTGGGTAGATAGAGGTAATTTCCGTTTCCGGGGTCACCGGAGGAGGTGTACGCAGCCCGGATTTTGAATGCATTTATTTGATTAACCGACCAAAAATTTTCTTCGGCAATGTTCCAGGCACCCGAGACAGACGGGAAAAAAGACCAGCGGATCGCGGCAGGGAATTTGGAGTGGGCATCGTACCTGCCATTGAATTCAATAAAGTATTTTTCGGCATAATTGTATGCCAACCGCCCAAATACGCCTTGAGTAGCCCAATGGGTAAGCATATCGTTCACCGTTGGGTTCGGATTGAAGGTAGTGCTGATACTGGGTACCGAATTGGTATACAGGTCCCTGCCTATCCCTGCAAGGCGGGAAAAATTGTTGTATTCTTCCTGGTAGCCAACCAACGCATTGATCGAATGGCGACCAATTTGTGTATCGTAGTCAGCCACGATGTCTGCCGTATGATAATTGGTGAAGTTCATTTGACGAAGAACACTGCTCTGCTGGGCGGACCTGGCGGAGTTTCGTACGCTACCATCTGCTTCCTCCACCAAAATCACAAACGTGTTGCGCTCCAGGTGAGAGGTGAGATTTCTCCAGTAGTAATTACCACGTATATTGAAATCTTTAAATGGCTTCAGGGTGAACCCACCGGAAAGCGTGGTCTCGTTCCGTTGATCGGACTGTGTCCCACCTTCCCCACGAAGCGATGGGCCGCTGCTCAAAAAGGAAGGACTGCCATTCGGGTTTAAATCGTTCCAATTGGGAAGCGATGCGGATGCGTTTTGCCAGATATCCCCATAATTCGGACCTCCGCCTCTGTAATTGGGAGCCTGTTCGTCTGTTCTGACATAGTTCATGCTCATGCGGAGGTTCAGCCAATCGGTTACATCCGAATTCACCTTCAACAGCGCATTGTAGCGGTTCAACTGGTCGTCTGAACCTTTGATGATCCCCATCGATTCGTTGTACCCAAGGCCAACATAATATCCGGTATTATTGCTTCCCCCCGAGACGCTGGCATTGTGCTGTTGACTGGGGATGATGCTTTTGTACATGATGTCAAACCAATTGCTGTTTCCATTCATGTCCCAATGCGCACCATAGGTACCATTTCCGGTAACGATGTTGTTTGGGATTAATCCCGCTCCATGATCCCTCATTCGTTGGATGGCTTCTTCCGTGTAGATAGGGGCCTGCAGGGAGTTTCGGTATTGTTCGTTTATCTTCTCTGCATATTCCCAGGAATTGGCCCATTCGGGCATGCCTATGGGCGAGCCGATGCGGTAACTCCCGCTGTAATTGACCTGCATTTTCTCCCCTTTCGAACCAGACTTGGTGGTAATGAGAATGACCCCTGACGGCGCCCTTGACCCATAAATGGCGGAAGCAGCAGCATCTTTCAAGACGGTTACCGATTCTACATCATTTGGGTTGACATCACTCATCGTACGTTCGATCCCGTCTACCAAAACCAGCGGGCCACCTTTCTGGCCGAATCCGGTGTAACCCCGGATATTGAAATTTGATTCCTGTGCAGGCCCCCCGTTTACCGGGGTCACGTACAAACCGGCCACCGCACCCTGGAGCGCTTCGGATAACCGGTTGATAGGTCGGTTTTCTATCAATTCACTACCGATCTGCTCCACGGCTGCGGTGAGGTGTGATTTCTTTTGGGTGCCAAAGCCGACCACGACGACTTCATCCATCTGAGCGATATCTTCGACCAGGATGATTTCCAATTCCGTCCGATTACCCACCTGGATCTCCTGGGTAATAAAGCCCAGAAAGGATACCACCAGTACCGCATCTTCGGACACATCCAGAGAAAAGTTACCGTCGATATCCGTGGAAGTACCCGAAGTGGTGCCTTTTACAAGAATTGCCGCTCCCGGGATAGGGTTTCCTTCCTCATCGATGACTTTTCCTTCCACAAGAGCATCGATACGGGACATATCGCCGATGTTGCTGTAGAGCGCATCGCTTTCGATTTTTTCAACGGCCCCGGATGCTACCGAGGTTTGAAAAATCAGCCAGGATGCGGCCAACCCGTAAATGAAATTCCGGGCCAGGACTTGGCCCTTCTTTAGTAATCTTACGTGCATAATTTTGACTATTAGGTTTATAATAATTGTGTTTTGGGATGCTTGGACAGGCCTTTCGTAATCCGGACTGAATCACTATTGCGTTGGCCACCCTCGGGAGGGAGTTTCCTCCGGAGGGTTAGGATATATTCGGGTTCGTTGCTGCTATCATTTTAAATGTTAGGTGTGATTCCAAAATCATTTCCGCTTCCGGTTATTCAAGATCTCAAACAACCGAGCGATGAGCCCGGTGACCGGCATTTTTGCTCCATTGCTGCTTCCATTCCAGCCTTTTCTGGTCCTTCAAAACCTGTCAAACCTGAGCCCGGAACCCGTATTATTTTTTAAACTGAGACAGGGGAGACCCGGCCCTAGGGTGCAAGCGCGCAGGCAGTTGTAATTTAGGGCATTCGCCCCAATAATAATCAAATTAGGACAAACGACCTAATTTTTACCAAAATATTCGCTTCAAAATTTTACGGACCTTGATTCCCGTTAAAAAATCAATGGTAGAGAGCCATTTTTTCCAGTACAAACTCCTTGAAATCGGTGCTTGCCCCCGGGTCTTGGGGAGTTTTGTACCTTCCTCCCAGTACCCGGGCTGGAAATTTGAAATACTCCTTTAGATGAGGAATGTGTTCGAGGAGAATGGCCGGATGGCCCAGGGAAATGTGATTGTAGAGCACCAGGTGCTGGTGGATCTGCCCCATATCTCCCACATGAGGCAGCACCGGAATGTTGAATTTTCTGGAAAGCAGACTGATGAGCAAAAATTCAGACACGCCACCCACCCTGACTGCATCCACCTGATTGTAGGACATGCAGCCCGATTGGATAAAGTTTTTAAACATGATCTTGTTGGGCACGTGTTCTCCAAGTGCGATCGGAATGGACATTTCTTTTGAAAGGTGTAGGTGGGCAAGTATATCGTCCGGATGCGTGGGCTCCTCGACAAAGAAGGGGTCGATTGCCATGAGTTTTTTGCAGATGGCGATGGCTTTTGGAAGATTCCATTGTTGGTTGGCATCCAGCATGATCCTTGCTTGCGGTCCCGCAGCGTTACGAACCAGTTCTGCCCTGCGGATGTCGCGATCTGCATTCGCGGAGCCAACTTTTAGTTTGAGTGCGGTAAATCCTAGGTCGATCGACTTCTTTATGTTTGTGATTACCTGCTCATCAGTATAATTGAACCAGCCGATAGAGGTGTCGTATCCCGGATAACCGTCTTTAAGGATACCCAGGCGACTCTCCTTCCCGGCAGCCTGACTTTTTATCAGTGATAGGGCTTCCTCCCGGGGCAGGATGTCTTCATAGTAAGAAAAGTCGAGGGTAGCAATCAGCTCTTCCGGAGAAAGATCGATCAGCAACTGCCACAGCGGCTGACACCTGGATTTGGCCCAAAGGTCAAAGCAGGCATTTACCACCGAGGCCAGGGCCAGGTGGACCACACCCTTGTGCGGACCCAACCACCGGAGATTGGGGTCGTCGGCCATCTTTTTGTACGTGCTCCCAAAGTCGGCCATGAGTTCGTTGATTTCCCGGCCTTCGACGTGCCGCACCAGGTAGTCGATGGCATCACAGACCAGTTTATTGCCCGCGCCAAGGGTTAAGGCCAGTCCAATTCCTTCCAGACGGCTGTCCGTTTGCAAGGCGCACACCGCATACGCGTACACCGGTGTGGTATGAACAGCGTCGGAACCGGCGCCATTTTCCAGCGTAAACTGGATATCCCGAGAACTTCCGGATTGAATAAGTATAGATTGCTTCATCGATTTTACGTTTCTGCTTCGCCGCAAAGCTGCATTCGCTTGTATGGAGGTTTGCGACCGTTGTATTTTCTTTTTCGCTTAATTCTTAATTAAAAGTCAAGTCCCCCCAGGTTGTTTGATTCATACAGTTTTTCTACCAGGCGCATCGTCTGGTAGGCATCTTCCACATCGTTCGGAAAAGGGTTGGACGGATTTACCAGGTGATTTTGCAGGGAAGCCATGGGGCCAATAAAGGCATCCGGAAACCAATCTCCCTCAAGCGGAAGTTCCTGCCAACCCTTTCCGCTGTTTTCTTTGCTGAAATATTCCAATCGGGAAGGCCTGCCTTTGGGATAATCGAAGGAAACGCCGATTTGAATCCGGATGGCACCCTTTGTTCCTTCGATTTTCAGGTACGATTCCTGGTATTTCGGTCCGAAATCGTGTCCGTGATGGGTAAGGATGCGGGCTTGTGTCAAACGTTTATAGTCCAGAACAATGGTGCTTCGGGTGGCAGCCAGCGAATCGTTGAGGGGGTGTTTGATGGTACGGGCAAACACCTTTTCCGGATTCCCCAGAAGACTCCGAATCGTATCCAGGTAATGGATGCTGTGGTAGAGAATTTCCAATCGGGGTTTGGTTTTCAGGAATTCCCAACGTTCCCAGGGCGTATGTACGCAAACCTTGAACTCCACATCGAAAACTTCGCCAATCAGCCCTTGCCGGATCAGCTCGTTGGCAGCCAGCATGAAGGGGGCATGGCGGAGTTGAAAGTTGACCCCTGCTACCAGGGACTTTTTACGGCAAAGATTCAGAATTTCTCCCGCCTCCTTCAGGTTCTCACCCATCGGTTTTTGTATCAATACAGCCGACCGGTCGGGCAGCTGGCGTAAGATTTCAAGGATCTGATCCGCGGGTACTGCCAGGTCGAATACGCCGTTTATTTCCGTTGACTTTTGGATCAACAGCTCCAGTGAATCAAAGGCCCCATGCACCATGCCGTAGGCTGCTGCCAATGGCTTTGCTTTTCCGGCAATAGGGTCATAAATACCGGCGACGGGAAATGCAGCTTTGGCATATGCCGGGAGATGGGCATCCCGTACAATGCCTCCCGCTCCGATGAGCAGAATGGGACGCGGTTTTTCGGGAATTACCGGGCTTTGGCTGACCTGCATCGTTTGCAATAAATTTTCATCATCTATATTCTTCATCGTTGTAATCAATAAAACGTCCAGTACAGGACCAATAGGGTAAGTACTAAAAGGGCAGTCAGCCAATTGACCAGCCGGGAGGAATTCCTTACTTTCAGGTAGAAACCGGGGAAAATAACCTGCTCTTGTTGGTCGAAATAAGAAATCACCGCGTATAGCAGGACAGCGAACAGGAAGAAGAGGGAAGTTTGCTGCAGCCAGTTGATGCCCAATCCATCGGTACTGGATAGGTAATGGGGGATTCCACCCACCGTCAGGTATTTTTCGACAACGAATACCGAGGCAGCGAACAAACTGCCTACCAGTAGCGTGTAAAACGAAGCATTTGCTGTTCCCCTGGAGGAAAGGATGCCCAGGAGAAATACCGCTACAATAGATGGGGCAAATATGGAAAACATTTGGTTGATCAATTCGAAAAGGGTCCCCAGGTTTCCCAAAAAGGGCGACCAAATCACTGCCGAAACCAAAACGATCAGACCGGTGAGTCGGCCGATAAAGATTTTCCGGCCATCCGTCAAGTTGGGTTTCAATTTGTCAAAAACATCGTAAACGATCAACGTGGAGCAGCTATTGATAGCCGCAGCCACACTGCTCATGACCGCGGCAAGCAGCGCCGCCACCATAAGCCCCTTTAGCCCTACCGGCATCAGGTTACTGATTAGGACTGGCAACACGCTTTTGGTATCCTCTCCGATTTGCTCCCGAAACAAGGCGAAGGCCAGTATTCCGGGAACGACCATGATGAAAACGGGTAGAATTTTCAGGAAACCGGCGAAAAGAGCACCCAATTTGGCCTGCTTTTCCGACCTGGCCCCCAGTACCCGTTGCACGATGGTCTGGTCGGTGCACCAATACCAGATCCCTAAAACCAGGTGTCCGAAGAGCATGTCGGTAAAAGTAAATCCCTTTTCTGCCGAATCAAAACCGACCACCCTGAATCGATCGGGGTCTACCGCGGCCTTGAGTTCCTCGTAGGAACCGATGCCCATTTCTGGCAATCGGTAGAGGGCCAGTACCGTAATGGTGATGGACCCCGCGATCAGGATCACGGTTTGAACCGCCTCTGTGATCACTACGGAAGTCAATCCCCCCACAATCGTATAAACTCCCGTTGCCAGAGCAACGATAAGGATAGAAACCAAAATACTCAGCCCGAATACATTCTCAAACACCACCGCTCCTGCGTACAAACTCACCCCTATGTGCATGAAAAGCGCCGCAAGAATGCTGAATATAGCCAATACCACCCGGGACCGGGAATCGTAGCGTTTTTCCAGAAACTGGGGTAGGGTGGTGATTTTGGTTCGCAGGTAGAACGGGATGAATACAAAGGCGAGAATGATAAGTTCGATGCCCGAAAACCATTCGAAGTTGCCCCAAACGATACCGTCTGTGAAGCCGGACTCAGCCAGACCTACCAGGTGTACCGTAGAAATATTGGAAGCAAAGAGGGAGGCACCAATCACCGCCCAGGAAAGGGACTTGCCGGCAAGAAAATAGCCTTCACTGGTCTGTTTTCTCTTCCGGACGGAATACAATCCAACGCCCACGATCCCCAGCAGGTAGCCCGCGATGACCACCAGGTCGATGGCTTCAATGGTGTTCATGGCCTGAAATTTCTACCGGATGACAGCAGGGGAAGCCCCGGTGACGCTAATCCGGTCCGCTTTACTGCCGAGAAAAAAAAACTACCTTTCCAGGGAGCAGATGCTTGCATACTCGTATACCTTATAAAACCAATCGCATCAAAGCTATAAAAAATAGGGCATAAGACCTAATTAATTTTTAATTCGGAGGAATGAGCTGCTCGCGCAATTGACGAGGACCGGAAATCGCAGAAGAACCCCTGCTGCTGAGCAACCATCCTTCTTTTCCGTCCGGCAGGCGATTGTCCGGCAAGCATTTTCCATAAAATATATGCTTCCGGGCTATAAAGTGTATGCGGAACATTTTATATTTGAAAGCGCCGGAAGGGTAAATCGGCGCGTTTCTATAGCAGCAAGCCCTTGGGTTTGATAGCTGCTTTTGCGACACCAGCAGCGTACCAGTATGCTTACCGGGCCCAAGATCGCCGAACCGCACATTGTTTCAGCAGCTGTAAATTCGAATAAAACCCGTTGACCATAACCTTTGCTCAGGCATGAAAAAATTTCACACCATCCTTCTCCTTTGCACGTTTCATATGTGTTTCACCGGCCGTAGCCTTGGCAGGCAGGCGCCTGAAAATGCTCCCGTTTTTTCCAAGGTGAGCTATCAGGGAAACGATGCCATTTACGAGGATAATCCTCTGTCTGAAGGGGAGTTCTACAATCCCATATTACAGGGTTGTTTCCCCGATCCATCCATCACCCGGAAGGGAGAGGATTATTACCTGGTGGCTTCTTCCTTTGCCATGTTCCCGGGGGTACCTCTGTTTCATTCCAGGGACCTGGTCAACTGGACCCAAATCGGACATGTGCTGGATCGCAAATCCCAGCTGAAGGTCAGCAGGGCAGGGATCAGTGCGGGTATTTATGCCCCGGATATCCTGTACAATCCGAATAACGACACCTTTTACATGATCACCACCCAATTTGCCGGTGGGTTCGGCAACATGGTGGTCAAGACCCGCGACCCCAAACAGGGATGGTCCGATCCGGTCAAACTGAATTTCAACGGGATCGATCCGGCATTGTTTTTTGATGAGGACGGCAAAGCTTATGTGGTGCACAACGATGCTCCCGAAGCAGCGCTTTACGAAGGACATCGGGTCATCAAGATATGGGATTATGATCTGGAAGCAGATCAGGTGATTGCCGGCACCGAGCAGGTGATCGTGGACGGGGGTGTGGACATCAGCCAGCAGCCCATCTGGATAGAAGCACCCCATATCTACAAGAAGGATGGTCGCTACTACCTAATGTGTGCGGAGGGCGGTACCGGCGACTGGCACAGCGAGGTGATTTTTGTGAGCGATCAGCCCAGGGGCCCCTACCTGCCTGCGCCCGGAAATCCCATCCTTTCGCAGCGCTACCTGGCCAAAGACCGCAAAAACAAGGTGGACTGGGCCGGACATGCGGACCTGGTACAGACTCCGGAGGGGCAATATTACGGGGTTTTTCTGGGTATCCGTCCCAATGAAAAAGACCGGGTAACTACCGGCCGGGAGACCTTTATCTTGCCGGTGGACTGGTCCGGTGATTTTCCGGTATTCGAGAATGGGCTGATCCCCATGCAGCCTAAACTCAGCCTTCCGGAGGGGGTAAAAAACAGGACCGGGCAGGAAGGTTTTTTTCCGAATGGCAACTTCACCTATACGGAAACGTTTGGTTCGGGGCCGCTGGACTATCGCTGGATCGGATTGAGGGGCCCGCGGGAGGATTTTATATCAATCACGGAGGAAGGGCTGAAAATTAAGCCTTTTCCGGTGACTACCAAGGAGCAGGCACCGATAGCTGCCTTGTTTTACCGGCAGCAGCACCAAAATTTCACCTTCACTGCTCATATGGATTACCTTCCTGCTTCTGAAACGGAACTGGCGGGAATTACCTGTCTGCAGAGTGAAAAATTCCATTATGTTTTCGGATTGACCCGGGCGGGAAGCGGCTACCGGCTGGTGTTGGAACGTACCGAAAACGGTGCGTCCACGGTGATCGGCAGTGAGGAGCTGCCGGTAGACGGGCCCCTGCAGCTCCGGGTGAGTGCCGAGGGGGATGGGTACCGTTTTAGCTATGCACTGCCGGGCGAAGCATTCGTAAATCTGGGCGGAACGGTATCCGGTGATATCCTTTCGACCAATGTGGCCGGAGGATTTACCGGCAACCTGATCGGTCTGTATGCCACTTCTGCCAACGATATCCGGCCGGAGTAAATCCGGTTTGTCTTTTTTTAGGTTTCTTTATTCTTTACGGGCAAGGATTGTGGCGGCGGATAGGTCACTTTTACCTGCCAACAGCGGAGCTGCCCTATTTCGGCTTTGATAATGGGTCCCAATTCCCGATGGTCCCCGGGGGCATGCACCCTTAGGAACAGCAAGCAGTCGGGAGAGATCGCTTCTACGGGGGATTGGTTGGCCAGGCGGTATAGATATAAAACAGCTGGTTGAATTTTCCTGGAATTTCTCTATCTTTAAAAGGCTGTTTTCCAGTAGCTAAAAGGAAAGCTTACTCAAAGGATTGCGGTTGGAAAAAAGCAAAGTAAACCGTGCAAAAGCAAGTTGACCAGACGAAAAGAAGAGAGTTACACCTCTCAAAATTGACTCATCTCAATTTTGCCAACCGGTAGACATACTTTCTGTAAACCACCTACCTGCAGCAACAACGAACGAGACTAATGAAAATCGCCATCCCCATTATATTGACCGTGGTTTACACTGCAGCCCTATTGCTTGCAGGAGGCCTGTCAAGAATAATAGGACTGGAAGTATCGGGAAACTCCTTTGTGAATCGACAAGTCACGTATCAGGTTATATTGCTTCTAATCACAGGAGTATCTTTGTTGACGACCTACATTTTAAACCGGGAAAACTTTCTGACGTACTTCTCATTTGGGCAAATTTCGATTCCAGGAAACGAGCTTAAAGTTTTTGGAATCAAGCAAGGGGATAGCTGGCTGAAAACAGGACTATCGCTTTGCGTGGTGATTACAGGGGTGACTGTCGTATTCATGTATTTCCAGCTAAAGAAGACAGATGTTGATTGGTCCATTTTGCCAAATGGAATTTTTTGGATAGTGCTTTTTTCATTGACCAATTCCTTTGGTGAAGAAATGATTTATCGAATGGGCCTTGTTTCTCCACTGCAAGGGCTCTTAACGCCAACCAAGTTATTTCTAATCTCGGCAGTAATTTTTGGACTGGCCCATATAAACGGCATGCCCAGTGGTATCATTGGGATAGCCTTAGCTGGAATTCTAGGTTTTGTTTTAGCCAAATCGGTTTTTGAAACCCAGGGTTTCTTTTGGGCATGGTTGATTCACTTTTTGCAAGACCTTGTCATCATTGGATCACTCTACCTCATGAATAAGACCATGTACGGATAAAGCCAATCGAAAAACCAGATAAATAACAATGATAAAAAAAAGCATTTTACCAGTTTTGCTAGCTACTGTTTGGATAAGTATTTCAGAATTTGTCAGAAACGAGTTTATCCTCAAATCTGATTGGACAGATCATTATGAAAACTTGGGTTTGATCTTTCCGTCGGAACCTATCAACGGAGCCGTTTGGGGGATTTGGTCTTTGTGCTTTGCCATTGGCATGTATGTTATCTCATTAAAATTTTCATTGGTTCAAACCATCCTCCTGTCTTGGTTCCTTGGTTTCCTGCTTATGTGGCTTGTAACGGGCAATATGAACGTATTACCATTTGGAATACTACCATTTGCCATTCCGTTAAGCATCCTGGAAGTATTTGGCGCTGCATTCATCCTGGCGAAAATGGCGAACAGGTCGAAATGAACACAATTATCGGACATCAAAAATGGCTGACCTGCCAACAAAATAGAATGGGACAAGTGTGGGACTTTTTGTAGGAATGATGTTAACTGCTCATGTTTTCGCGACAAGTCCGTATGATTGGCAAACCCATACAATAAGTGAACTTGCTTCACGGCATTACCAATATCGTTGGCTAATGAAGATCGGCTTTATTCTGTTCGGTCGCTAACCGGTTTCCGGCTGTTTTTTTAACCGATTTATTCTAAAAGTTTTATCTTAGTGCGTATGAAAAAAGAGCAATCTTACCGAAGAGCAGGTCCTCAACATCCTTAAACAGGAAGAGAATGGGCTCAACGTAGAAGAGATATGCCGCAAGCACGGCATCAGTTCTGTCACGTTTTACAGCTGGCGGAATAAGTAGGCCGGCATGGATGTGCGCGAACTCCGCCGTGTCAGGTGTCTGGAGGAGGAAAACAGTCGTTTGAAGAAAATAATGGCCAGGCAAAGCCTCGAGATTGGCAGGATCAAAAGTCTCTTGTCAAACTTGGGTTAATGCTCATGCAAAAGCAGAACGGCTGACCAATTCTGAATATGCCTGGCAGGTGTCCCGGCCATGGGCATACAGCAGGGTATCGCTATCCGGAACCATTACGTATTGCCAAAAGAAAATGCCAGCAACGGATGCGCAGGTTGAACGGCTGATTGAGCAGGAAATGGGCTGTGGCCGAAAAGGCAGAAACCAGCTGACCTGACTGGTGCAACAAAGCAGCCGGGCAGCCATGCAAATGCGTAAAATCCACTGTTGTATGGTTGCAAAGCAGGTAGGTCACTAGCAAGCGCCTGGTCCCATTTGTCTATTGAAACCGCATGCGTTCACTTGTGCCAAAATAATGAACACAGCCCCATTAAAATCCGCATTTAAAGGGTTAAATCCCCAAATATCTGAAAGAGAATGGGTTTTTCTTGAAAAATGTCTCCTTCAGAAAGAATTGAAAAGAAAAGACTGTCTGTTCGAAGCGGGACAGCTTCAGGGCTACATTGGGTTCATTAACCAGGGTCTTGTTCGCGAATACCTGATCGATAAAGAGGGAAACGAACATACCGTTTGGTTTTTTCGGGAGAATAGCTTCGTCACGGACTATCCGTCTTTTATTCGAAATACGCCAACGAAGAATACTTTTAGGTGCCTGGAAACATGCGAACTGATTCTTATTCCCCGGGAAGCAATTCTGGAATCCTATGAAGCGTTCCCGGCCTTTGAGCGCTTTGGTAGATTGATTGCCGAAAATGTGCTCATACAGCTTCAGGACCGCATAGATGATTTTCATTTTCTTTCCGCTGAAGAACGCTATTTGAAATACATCCAAGCCAATCCCGATCTTTTTCAGCGAATTTCGCTGACCCAATTGTCCTCATTTCTCGGTATCCGGAGAGCGTCTTTGAGCAGGATTAGAAAATACATATCCTGACGTATTTTGTAACATAGGTGTCAGGTAAGCACTGCATCCAAGCCGGTACTTTTGTCCAAACCAAAAGATGAAAACGATGAAAGTACTATTAGTTGGCGCAACCGGCTTCACAGGTAAGGCCGTGCTCCGCGAATTACTGGCTAAAGACCACCAGGTTACGGCTTTGGTGCGCTCCAAAAAACGGATTGACACGATCCATCCAAATCTGCGGGTGGTGGAAGGCGATGTTACGAATCAAAAACTCATTTCCCAGGCAATGGTGGATCAGGATGCCGTGGTCAATTGCATCGGTAAAAATAAGGGAAGCGAACCTGACCTGATTTCCAGCATGACCTCCCGGATCATCCGGTCCATGAAAGAGAATCATGTACTTCGCCTGGTTGCACTCAGTAACGTGGGCGCAGGGGATAGTTTCAAAAACCAGCCCTGGCTGTTCCGCGTCGTATTGTTGTCCACCATCTTAAAGTGGCTCCAATTATTGATTGAGGACAAGAATAAAATGGAATCCATGATCCGGCAAAGTGGCCTGAATTGGACCATTCTTCGCTTTCCGAAAATAGAAAACAGAAAATCGAGGAATAGAATCCGCATCTCCGCGGATGGAAAAGGGTTGTCATTTGGCATTAGCCTCGAAGATTGCGCGAATTTTATAGTGGCTCAGTTGGAAGATAAAAGCCTCTGGTACAAAAGCCCTTCCATCAGCAACTAAACTTCGAATAGAAATGGAACGTGTTATTAAAGCAAGTAGGTCAGATAAGGGCAGAATCATCGAACTATTGGTAGAAGCCTTCTGGAATGATCCACACATTATTTGGTTTACCGGCAATGGACCTAAAAAAAGGAAACGAATAGCCACCATGATGTCCCATGCGTTTGAGTCAGCCCTGTTACGGGGAGACGTGTACCTGACGGCAGACAAACAGTCAGCAGCCATTTGGCGAAATTCCCCGAAAAAAGGTTTCACTCTTCGGCAATTTTGGGAAAACATCCGATTTATTGCTCATTTCGGGTTGAAAAAAGTAAAGGCGATAGGAGACTTGGACAAAAGGCTTCAGGCCGGTTACCCCTCAAATGAACCCTATCACTACCTTTTTATTATCGGAACATCAAAGGAAGGGCGGGGCAAGGGCCTGAGTAGCCTGCTTGTAAACAAGGTTTTGGCCGAATCCGATGCAAAAGGAGTTTCGACTTATCTGGAAACGGCCAACCCGAACAATATTCCGATATACAATGGAAAGGGTTTCACCAGCTATGGTACCCTGGACCTGAGGGGTGCTGATCCGGTTACCATTCATTTGATGGTCAGGAATCCGAAAAAAGCAGGCCATACAACGTAAACCGATGGAATCATAAACGATTCGTACTTCCCCGACCCTGCTTTCCCCGGAAAGGGTGAGGCATGTTGGCCAGGGTTTGAAGATTGGTTATTGCCGTGCCGGCGAGGGGTAAGATCGCCATTTATTGCCTGGTAAAGGCCCGCCTGTAGGTGTGGTAGGTAGCGGATTTGCGAAGCCATGGGATAGCGTATGGGGAGCCGAATCTTTGTTCATACCGCTCAAAAATACATGCCGAAAGCAGCGGGGGTAACCCGGCTTGTACCTATTTGGGAAATTGGTTTATCCCTGCATGCTTGGCTGGCTAAAGGTACCAGGGGTCAGATATTCCTGCCACAGAGCCGCCGGGAGGTGCGTACCGGGATTTTCTTCCGGAATAGAGTAGCCGAAATGATAGCGGGGCAAGCGATTTTTCTGCCGATTGCCTTTTTCAAAATCATTCGGAAGTTGGCCGGATTACCGTTAAATTGCTCTTTCAAACAAATCCATTTCAAAAATGCCTCGGATCGCGTTCTCGGAGCGGTCTAAAAAGGCGGGGTATTGCCTTCTAGGTTACCTTCTGTAGTTTCTATCGTTACAGGCTATCAAATGAAACACACCATCAATTGCCTGGCCAACAGGACCGCTACTTTCGTTGGTAGTAAGCTGAGCTTTACAACGACTGGCATGCTCATACGGGCCTGCACAGCGATTTTTTGCGTGCTGTCGGGCTTTTACAATCCGCTCTTTTGTCAGCAGGTTTCTTCCGTTTCCTCCACCGACTATGAGGTGAAGGTACTACTTCCGGAAAATTTTCCGGAAGCCGGAAAGCAGTATCCCCTGCTTTGTGTATTGGAAGGAGATAAATACGGACAACTTGCGGCTGAGATCGCTCGTGACCTGCATCGCCAAGGCCGTGGACTGTCACTTATCGTAGCAAGCATTGCGGTCAAAAACCCCGCAAGTGCTTACTTCCCACAGTTAACGTATAAGGAACGGTTTACGCCCTCGCAAATGGAAGGAGAGTCACTCTGGGAATGGATCGAAAATGACCTGTTCCCTGGATTGGCATCCAAATACCCTATTGCGCCCTATCGCATATTAGCGGGCAGGGGTGAGGGAGGATTTTTTACGATGTCTACCATGTTATACCGTCCCCGACTATTCCATGCCTATCTGGCCGCTGCGCCCACGGTCTACCGGCTTGCAGAACCAGAACGCGAATACCGTCGGTTTTTGGTCGGGAATATGGATTTCAGTGCGTCCGTTTACCTAACGGTAGGCTGGGGTGATCAGGAGCCCATGATGGAGACGATGAAATTTGCCCGGCTTATGCAATCGCATTCCTTGGAGAGGCCGATGAGTTACCGGTTTGAGATGATACAGCAGGAAACCAATGCCGGCATCATGAAAGCTACTATTTCCAAGGGTCTTAGCCATTTGTTTGAAGATATCCGGCTTACCACCATGCTACCGAACGGTGGAATCGAAGGCTGGCGTAGCCGGCAGAAAGCATTGGTAAAAAAGTATGGCTATGATCCCATAGGCATGGACTTACCTCCGGTATCTGTCGGTCAAGATTTGCAAAAATTGTTGGGGTTACCGGCGGAGCTTATTGAAGCACAGGCGCGCGTCTATTTGGCAGACCTCGAGAAAAAATACATCAATACAGCAGACGAAGTGCTGAGTACTTGCGCCTACTGGAACGTTACGGGGGAACAGCAGGCAGCGCGGGCATTGGCGCGTGCTGCCCTTGCCCGATTTCCTGGGGAGCGGGCTTTGCAGGCATTGGCTGCGGGCAAGGACGCGGGTATTCAAAGCCCGTTTGTCAATAGTTATGGGCCAATGGTTTCACTGGACAGGGGTCTGGCGGCCTACCTTTCTTTTGACCGGAGGGATGAAGAAGTTGTCTTTTCAGGGGTGGAATTGGGAGAGGGTAAGCGAGGCAATGCCGCTTATTTTTCAGGGAATAACAGTACGATTACGCTGGATAATGCCGTATTAAACGGGCATGCCGGTTCATTTTCTTTTGCTGCATGGGTTTGGATAGACGAACACCGGAATTTTGATCGGCTCTTGGGCAAGCCGGCAGAGGATGGGCAGCGTCCGGTTTGGCAATTTGGACTCGGTCCGGTCGGTGATTTGCAATGGGGACTATCGACCTTCAACAACAGCTGGAAGGACTATTGGATCAACCGACCCTTTCCAAGCAAAACTTGGATGCACCTATGCGTGGTAGCGGACCAATCGCAGGGAAGGGTCAGGTACTACCTAAACGGCGAATGGGTAGGTGAGGTGCATGAACTTTGGCCTTTTCCCAGCTCCTCTGCACCGGTTCTTTTGGGCTGCAATGCCATGAGCAAAAACAACTTTAGCGGAAAACTTGATGAAGTATATCTATACGCGAGAGCATTGAGCCCAAATGAAGTACGGACCCTGTACGAGGACCGGTGAACTCATAGTTTTTATCCATCGTGCGTAATTTGCCATAGCCTGATCCGGAATTAGATACAGGTCCGACCTGCAAGACCTCCGGTACCCTGTGTCCACTTAGAAAAACAGTTTTTCAGCGGCAAAACCGGTCTTAATTTCTGCCATTGGCCGCCCCTTGTTCTTAGTGGGGACGCCGGGAAATAAACCTGTCTACAGGAACCTCCTGACCGAGATTAGGAATGCCGCTCATTGAGCGCTATCCGATTCGCTATTGACCGGGAGTTCCGTGCAGCAAAAGATCAGAAACTAGTACTTGGATTCTGGTGGCCAATTGGGATTTTCTGTTTCGTCTTCTCCGATGGCGCTACTCAGGTGGGGCCATAAGACCTCCGGAGTATCTTTGGAGGGGATGCTGACCTCGACGACAAAATTCTCATGGGGCGTCTGCCTGATTTCCTCCAGTACGGTCCGTAGCTCATCGATTGTACCGGCTTTTCTGCCGATACCACCCATCGCATCGGGTAGTTTACTGTAGTTCCATCGGGGGATCTCGTTGTACGAATAGGTCGCATCCAATAAATTATTGGAATAATCGACCGGCGGTTTTCGAAAGGGGTTGGGGTTCACCAGGTATTGTTCGATCCCGTAAATCCCATTCGCCAGAACGAATACCACCGTGTTTTGACCGTTTGCGTGGTGCTCCGCTACAGCCTGGCAGGTCTCATGAAAGGCCCCGTCTCCTACCGCCACCATCACCCGTTTGTGGGGTACCGCAAACTTCACCCCTGTTGCCGCCGCGACGGAGTAGCCTATTGCCAACCAGGCAGCCTGGGCCACAAAGCCGTTTCTCTCCGGGATGGTTACACCTTGTGCCCCGATCAAGGGAAACCCGGCATCTACGACGAGAACGGTATCTTTCTCTTTTTTGATGTAGCTCTCCAATTCTTTGAAAAACGGCGTGTAGCCCATGCTCTTTTCGCTCGTCTCAACCTGGGCCAGCCGCTTTAGTGGTGGATGGATGCCCTTCAAATTCAATGTAGGCGAGGTTTTAAATGCCTCGGTAAGCGCTACGATAAACGTTTTTAAATCCACCAAAGGAAAAAACTCCGAACCTACAAACACCCCGTCATGCGCTGCCATAATGGTTCTGTCACTCCTGATATTCTGGTTTTCGGTATCCTTGCCGATGGTCCAGGCACCGATGCCAATGACCACACCGTCGTCCCCGACCAGCTCATTGATTTGATCTTTTGTAAGCGTAACACAGCCGTCAAAATAGGGATTGTCTTCGGCGATACAAGACTTGCCTAGTGCCGAGGTAACAAAGTGAATCCGCTCATTGCTTTGGGCATGTTGGTCGTTGGTGACTTTGAGAAGCTCAAGAAATTCTTCTTGCAAGCCCATGCGTTGCAACTCAATTCCAGCCCAGAATATGGATTTTGGCCGGCTTCTGATGACCTTCATCGCCGCCTGTACGACTTTGCCTACTTCACTCACGGTCACGATGCGTCCTTTCCCGGAGCTCAAAGATCCTTCCGGTGATTGGCAGGTTGCCCGCCACACGTCTTCGGTCACTTCCAGGTACACGGGTCGTCCGTGCGTAAGCAAGGCAGTCAGTACCGAGTCTATTTGAAAGGGTGCCTGGGCCGCATTGGTGATGCGCTCGGCAGCCACGGTGATCGATCTGAACATGTGAATGTCCACAAGGTCATAGCCCGTAGTATGCGAATACAGAAGCCCCACATTTTTTTCATTACTATCCTCCTTATTTGTGGGCGCACCGTTGATCATCAGGATGGGCACCTTTTCAACGAAGCTTCCTGCAATGGTGTTGAGTGCGGTAAATGGGCCCACGCTATAAGTCACATATACGGCACTCGGCTTTCCTTTGACACGGGCGTAGCCATCCGCGGCAAATCCCGCGGTGATCTCATTGGAGTTATTGATAATTTTAATGGGTGAATCGGTATCGGCGATGATGGTGTCAAGCAGGGGTGCGGTATAATTTCCGGCGACACCAAACATATACGCTATTCCAAGCTCTTCCATACGGGATTTTAGGTAACCCGCCACCGTCATTTCGGTTTTCATGTTCCTGATCTGGTTATTAGGTGATAAAAAAAGGATACGGTCTCAAAAACCGGCTATCGCTCCTGATTGCTGCTCTGGATGGTCGCCATTAGCGTTCCGGGACTCAGGAAATGAATGGTTTTTGAGACCGTTTCGGCACGCTTAGGGTAGGTCGTAATGCGTCAATATCAGGCCATGCGAAACACCATCTGATTTGAGCTTTTGCCGAACATTCTCGCGAGCTTTTGAAGCAGAGATTTCTTTGAACGGGTTAAAGTTCGGATCGATATACGCTTTTATTTGTTCCAGGATGTTTTTGTTGTAGAAACTACGTACGGCTTCTTCTGGTTTCCCGTATTTCGCCTGGAATACCTCGCTGTACGGGGGTAGTTCCCATTTTTTCAGCATGAGGTTAGCCGAACGCAGCGAACCTTCTACCCAACCCTGGTAATCCGAATAGGCTTCATTGCAGGTGTATACATTCGGTAACGGTTCCCTGAGTAGTTCCTGGGTTTTATCGTCCTCTGCATGCAAGGCCCACTGGTGAACACCATACCCGAATCTTTCGCTGGCTTCTGTGTCGATAACGGTACTTCCGGCCCAAATTCGGGCGCTGGTCAAGACAGGCTCAGGAATGTAGGTCACATTAAACACTTTCCTGAAAAACTCAGTCGCCTTTTCTACCACCTTTTGCGAAGCGGCAAAGACCACCTGATTCTCTCTATTGTTTTCTTGGTCCTGCATATCCGAGGTAAAAAGAGGGCCGTTTTTTTGCAAGGCCAACCAGTAGTTGATATTCATGTAATCGCAGTAAATGGTCAGCGCCGCCGGTTTCTGAGATTTACGCCGATTGATTTCATCGATCTTTTTCTGAATAGCTTCCGGAATGGATTGATTGTGCTCGCTCATGTATTGCTGGTATTCCAGGGCAGCAGCCAACGCATCGTCCACCGCATAAAATGGATAAATGGAGCCTACGGGTAAATCGGCAAAATTGGGACCGAATTCGATCGCTCCTTTTTCTACCAGCGTCTCGCTACTCCACCAGGCTTTTGGGTAATACAGATTGATCTTGAGCAGGGGCTGGTTGGTGGCGGTTTGAAGCGTATTCCACAATGTATCCGACTTGCTTTTATCCAGTGCATTAAAAGTATTGGATCGGATGAAAAGCGTCTCCAAAGCCAGCCTGGGTAGCGCCAGAATCACCTTGGCTCCATGTATCTGTCCCTTTTTTTCCTGCTCGTCGCGTCCATTGGAAATCGTATAATCAAGCACATACCCCTCCTCTCCGGATTGGTTCATACGAGTAACCGTCGTATTCAGGAAAATGGAGTTTTTGCCAATCTGTGCCGCAAGGGCATTCGGTAGCGTGCTGAAGCCTTCACTCAAGGTTCGAAATTGTGGATCGGCCGGAAACTCTTTCAACAATTGGTAGGCAACGCCGCCGTTCATTTGAGAAAGGAATGTGCCATTGAACCCGGATGATTGATACACCATCGTAATGGCTTCATTGCTGTAGCCCATGTCGGCAAAAAGGTTCCATAGCGACCAGTCCTTCATGATCACCCCTTCCCATTGGCAGGCGATGCGGAAGTCTTGCCAATAGTCGGGCCCCTTACGATCTTCTGCTGTTGGGTATTTGGCCGTAAAATCGGGATTGGCAGCCAATATCTGATTGTACACACTATTGATAATCTCAGAGGGGCTCAGTGCAATCTCCTGGTCGGTAAGATTATAGAGTTGTGGCCAGGTACTTTTCGCTTCGCTTTGTTTGAAGGGAACTCCTCTGAAGTATAATTTATTGTTTCCGCCACTTTGCATGGGAAAAGGAACGATTTGCCGGGCGATAAGCTCCTGTGCCGGATGGGGTTCTCCCTGCTCGTTGGCGGTGGGTAGCGTCATAAACAGCGCCATCAGATTATCCATACTATCAAAAGTAAAGCGCATGCCGCCTTCCTCCTCTTTGACCGTGGCACCCTCAAATTTGATCAGGTCAGAGTCCAGTCTACCTCCGGTACGGTTAAGTTTTTCAAGAATTACGACTTCGTCCGGTGAATACCCCTTCTCATTGATTAAGCGCCAGGCCGTATATAGACCTGCCATACCGGCTCCTACAATCACCACCGGGGCTGTTTTTGGTACCTGGTGACCCTCAGGATGTTTTAAATTCTGAACTTTAAAGTGTGCCATTTTTTTGTGATTTGGGTTTTTAAAAATATAGTGGATTATACTACCTTTTGTAAGGTATTGATGCTGACATGAGGCCAGTCAATACCAAAGAACTTGAGAATGACCGTCTGGGTATATTGAAGCCGTAAAACCGGGTCCCCGTTCGAATCCTTTTCGGCTAATTCCTGAATCCAAAACCTGGCAGTCATCCTGGTGGCGTCTGCCTGCTTTTTGATAAAAGGGATATTGGAAATACCACCGGACGCAATGGTAGAATCAAATGTCAGCTCGGTGGTTTTCACAATCGTGACAGCCTCGTTGGCTTTCACAAGCAAGTCGTTCGGAACGGTAGGGTCGAAAACACCCTGGAAAAGGTTTTCATGAAAATGCTTGTACGGAGCCAGGTAGGGATTGTCGAGCTTTTGGAAGCCTACCGGTAAGCCGCTTTCCTCAGGAATCGTCGGGGCACCCTTACTGGTGCGAGCCTTTCCCAAAGCCAATACGGAATTTCCATGGGGGATGGAAGCAAGTCTTGCCAGGTCGAAACCAGTGGTTGTCAGGTTCGTCATGTGTAAAAACAAACCGGGCTCGTGGTGTATGGGGAGGTCTGAGGGGCCAGCTTCCCCGCTTTCCGGAAAATCCATCGCCGCGATTTGGGTGATGGACTGATCGTAGTCCAGCGTGGCGACAAATTGATCCGTATTTTCCGGTTCATTGAGGTCCACGCCTCTGTTGGGAACGCCTTTATCCACCAGACCAAACTGGTGTTTCTCGTTGTACTGGTTAAGCAGCAGCCTGTAGTTAAGCGAAGACCCTTCCCTGATGAACGGAAGCGCGATCATGTTCCAACCCCTACCGGGTAGGTTTGGCAGGTTTGTCCAAACGCCCGTTAGTTGTTTAAGAGGGCCTAGCGCATCCTCGTCAACCGGAGCATGCGTTAAGGTTCTACCCTGCGCGAGCATTTTCTTGAATTTTTCTGTGGTTAGCATAAAAGTGTGTGTTTAAAGTAAATGAGGCAATAGTTTTACTTGGTTTTCCCAAGTGTCGGGTAACGGGTAATTTTCCTTCTCTGGTTTTGAGGTTGGCTTTTCAGCGACCACCTTTTTACGAGTGGTTTTAAGTTTCGATCTTTTTCAGCGAGCTATTGCCCCATTAGGTGGCTAAACCGACGACTTCCACAGACGGATGGCAGAGGTATTGTTTTTAAAACCATACAGGACGTCCAGGATTGGGTGTAGTGGACGTTTTCGGAGCCCTTTTTACACAGTATTAGCCCTACATTCTTTAAATGTACAAAATTATATTTAATACGCATGCTTTTTCCCCAAAAACAACATATATTATATCGTTAGTTTCCTTTTTTACAGTTATTTGTTTGCTTCAATAGAAAAACCGTGTGCTAAGAAAACCCTATCGTTGGATCGCTCGCCCCAGCTCGGAACAAAGAGCCTGTTTTTCCCTTTTTGGTAGTCTTCGACTTTTTGTAATTTTTCCAGCAGCTTTCCCCGCGGGGAGGCGGGTCAAGCAATCGTCCGCTTCCATCCCGTTTCCTTGCAAGGTCGAAGGGTATGCGTTTTCCCTGGGAATCGCCCACAGATTTGACACGAGAACGCTGCGATGCGCCAGGGGGCCAAGGGAACAGGCCCCATGTACATCCGGTTTTCAACGGCGGGGATGAATTGGTAAACCGATTGGAGGTCTTTTTTGGCCGCACCTATCAGGGGTGTATCCTTGTCTCCAGGGTACCTCCGGGCGATGGGATTTGGGAAATTCGGAACAGTGAAAAGGCTATTTACTTGAAGAAATTGAAAAAAATGGGCGAAATATAGGTTCAATGTCCCGTACGGTACCTGAAGGGAAGTGGAAGTCTGGGGGGAAGTGCCCGATTTTAATGTAATCCGTGTCGCTGAGGGTGAAAATTGCAAACAGAAGAATAGCACCCGGTCAAACCAGAGGGCGAATCCTGCTCTGCAAATTGTACCGGGTCGGTTCATACACCCCCTCGGCTGTTCCCTGCTGAATACAGTGATAGGTGATTACAAACTCATCCTGTCGCGGTAAAAAAATCTCCGATTACTACAAAGATAGATCACCAGGCCATCGGGTTACAGGCGTATGAAAATTATTGACCACATGTTCGCCTGCGAACGATCTGCTCTTGCAGCCCATACAGTCAAATACCCTGTATTTATTCACGCTACATGTTCCTTTACTACCAGTTAATGGTACAGCACTGTACGCTGGCCGATCCAATAACCGGAAGCCGGCGGATCAGGCGATAAAAAGATGGTTTTTCTTTCCGTTGTCACTTTCAAAATCTTTCGGAAATGGGTCAGATTGCAGCTAAATTGTTTTTCCAAACAAGGCCTTTCCGAAAGTGCTTCGCATCGCACTTTCGGAAAGGACAGAGAAGCGGAAGGCCCTTTAGTCAGATTGCCGTTGCATTTCAAGTTCACACCTGAGCAGTTCCAGTTGTTGCTGGTTCGCTTCGATAATTTGCTGCTGTTCTTTGATGGCATTGACCAATACAGGCACCAGGTCCATGTATTTTAGTTTCAGGTGTTGGTCGGATTTGTCTACGCTGACCAATTCCGGCATGATCGCTTGAACATCCTGGGCCATAAAGCCTATCCGCTTTTCTGCGGACTCGTCGGCTTTGTAGGTGTAGATTTTTGCGTGCAGTTGCAGGGCCTCGTTAAGCCCGTAGGGAACCGCAGCAATATTATCTTTTATGCGGTAATCTGAGCCTATTTGCATACAGGCATTGTCTTCGAGGCAATCTCCGTCGTCACAATCGGCTTGCCCATCGCCATCGTCATCGATACCGTTGTTACAAATTTCAACACGGGGATCCTGATCGTCATCGCTTACGGAGCATGCAAAGAAGGCCATGCCAGCACTTAAAAGCAGCGCAAATTGAATGTTGGTTTTCATACTTGAGTTGTTTTTCTTTCTACCTATCATCGACAATATACAAAAAATGTCATCATAAAAGATGGGGTCCGTTATCCAAAAAAACCAAATAAACTATCCCTGGCAACTGGTACACCCCTTACACCGGCTGCAAAAATCCCTGTGTATTTCTGTTTCGATAATAACGTACGTACGAAGAATACTCCAAACGGTAGCCGAAGACAAAATGCCTTGAAAGCCGTGTGCATTCCGGAAAATCAACTTTCCGGAGGTCATGGAATGGAATAGCGGTAGGGGTAAGGCCAATGCGGTGAATTCCGGACCGAGGGTGAAGCGAGGACGAGCGCTTCCTTTGAAGGCCATGAAAAACAATCCGAACAAAGTAAAGTATCCGGAAGCTATTCCAAGTACGTCCTGACGAAACAGATCGGAAAACGAATAGCAAGGGACGTGGAAAGGGTAGGTCACCAAACCCGCCTCGAAGGGATTGAGTAAAAAAAAGCCTTGGGTAATGGGCATTCATTCTTCCCAGGCAAAGGATGCGACCACCGGATAGTGATCGGAGAGCCGATCGGGTGTTCCGCTGTTGATTACCCGCGCATTGGTACAGCGAAATTCGAAAAAGGGGCTGACCAGGATATAATCGATGCGCTGCCGATAGCCGGCTCGTTCTTCGGAAGATAGATCCCCTGTGATCAAGGGCGTAGGAAAGGAAGATTTTCGGTTTTCCTCCGTGTGGTTTTGTACCACATCGATTAGGGGAAGGGATAAAAACCGGGACATGACGCTGTAGTCAAAGGCGCCGTTTCGGAGCGTTTGGAAGGCTTCTGCACCCTTTTCTTCGAATCGCTGTCGATCCCCTTCCCGGTTGCGGCGAAGGGTTTCCGGATGGGCCAGGTCAAATCCGGCGTCAAATGGGGAATGGGCGTTGTAATCGCCGATAACCATGTATTGGTCCTGCTCGTTTTTGATCAAGACATTTTCGATATAGGTCGAAATGATTTCGGCTTCAGACCGCCGGAAATGCCAATCCTGAGGGCTAAGGTGGACCACCAGAAAGTCGATGCCGCGTGTTTTGGCGTGCAGCATGCCGTGCCAAAATCCACCCAGGAGGCGGCCTTTCAATTCCAGCGGTGTTTTCGAGGTAATGCCGATGGGGTAGCCCTCTTCTTTGAGTAACAGGCTATAGGGATGCCCCCATTCCCGGGCAAGTCGGGCGAGTTTCTCCGGGGTAAAGGCATTGAGCTCCTGAAAACCGATGACATCTGCGTCTTGTTCTTTCAGCCATTGCACCATGGCTTGTTCGCGCTCCTGATCTTTCCCCCAGTCAAATCCATTCCAAATATTGTAGCTGATAACCTTGAGGGATTGGTTTTGGGCAAATACTGCGGGCAGCAGCCCGACGAGCAGCGCGAGAAGTAGGAAAAAGCGTTTCATAGCAAGGAGGTTTGGTGGCAATTCAAGATTTGGATTTAGGTGTTTTTTGGCCATCCGAGGCGAACAAAGGCCCTTACGATCGCTTGCTCCATCAGTGGGAAGGGCCGACCCGGACGGTGCTAATTTTTTCTGGAAGCATGGTGGAATAACTCATTCGTTCTCTCTGTTGGATGCGGCTAGCCAGTCGGTCAAAAACTTCACTCCTTCCGCCACAATCGCCTCGTGCCCTCCCTCGTGCAATACCAGGTCGACCTTTTCGGGGATGTCCAGGCGTTGGTAGTGCAGGGCTGCTTTTTCATAGGCTTCCACTACCTGCGGCCAGTGAGCGATATTGTCTTTTTTTCCGTGTTGTATCATCAAGGGACGGGGCACGATCAGGGAAACCAGGTCTTCGTCGGAAAATTCTGTCAGCCAACCGTTGAAAAACGCGTGTTCTTCCCGGGGAGAAAAGCTGGAATAGCGCGGATCCGGCACGGCCATTTTATTCCGCCGCTCGTTGAACCAGGCCGACACCACTCCCGCTTTGATCCGGGATTCCAGAGGCATCCAGAATAGCGTAGCCATTCCGCCCAGGGAGACACCCCACATCCCGACGCGGGCCTCGTCCACGCGGGGGTCTGCAAGTACGCCATCCAATAAATGCTGCACCCGAACCAATTCTATGCCGGGCAAGCTGGTACCCGCCAGTCGGGCATAGCGCTCCACGTTGTTGCGTCGCTCCACCGAGCGCAGGTTCATGGGTATCAGTACAGCAAACCCCGCATCAAGCAATCCCTTCGCATATTCGTGGTAGGCCCCGGCGGTAAAAGGAGTTTCCGGCGAGCTGCCAATGCCGTGTTGTACGATGATCAGCGGTACCGGCTGCTGTTTGCTTGCCCCCTCCGGAAAGGCGAGCACCGCTTCTGCCGTCAACAGGCCCAAGGGGAGGGTTAGCCATTCGGCCTGTAGTGCTCCCAGAGGGTAGGGTTTGGTTTCGAGCGGTCCGCTCTTGGAGAGTATCGGTGGACTTAGCACTTCTTCCCAACGCCTGCGGTTGGGCTCCACACTTCGTTCGAGAGCGGCAGGACTGCTGTAATCCCGGTTCCAGCGGCTGGCTGCACGGGCTTCGTATTCGTCCACCAGAAAATGGCGCAGGTAATTTTCCAGTTGCTTTTCGTAGGCATTCGTACGGGCGGTTTCCACCTCCGGGTCGATCAGTGCTGTGTTTTGCGCAATCCCTGCCAAAGCTCCCATCAACAACCCGGATGAGAGCAAGACTATTTTGGGGAAACAGATCTTTTTATTCATGATTTTAAGGTAGGAAATTCTTTGGGTTAATCGCATGTCTTCCTGAAAAAAGATCCTGGGACCGAGCGAGACGGTGGTGGGGGGGCGTTGAATGGTTCCGAATCGGAATGAAATCGGATCGGGCGCTTGTCGGTTTGGTTGGTGCGGAAGCGGCTTCCAATGGAGGAAACCTTGTTTGCTAAATCAGCAAACGCAACACTGCTACAGCGGCTGATTGCGTCTTTTGCTGAATTACCCCAACTGCCAGGGGTATTCCTTGCTGTGCTGTGTGGTCTTTTTTGGTGGAGACAGGGTTTCCGTTTCGGTTAAATCGGTCTTGGTAAGGAGCATTTTCAAATCTCCCGATACCTACAGCAGTTCGTGACATGTAAAGCAGATAAACCATTTATCGCTGTTAAACTAAGGTTCTTCTAGTGCTCGAATTAATTGGTTTTCGCGTTCTTTTGCTTCGTTTTTGCTATCGGTGTTTACAAGGACGATTCGTTCGTTACCAACTTACAGGCATATTGGGCTGAGCTACGATCAAGATTCGGAGGTAGTAGGGTGGTTGGGTGCGGCTTAAGGTTCGTGTTTCGAGAGAGGAGATGGGGATCGTTTTGGGAAGGGGCTGCGGCAAACAAAACGAGCTAACGAGGTAAACGTTTGCCCCGTGGAGGCAACACGGGTAAATTTATTGATTTTTTACCCTTGTTTTCAAAACGACGGTAAGTTGTACGCTCGTTTGGTCCGTACCGTATTTGTATAAAAATCTTTCCGGTGCAAACAAAGTGCAAAGGCGCGGTATCTGGTAGGAAAAATTGACAGGTTGTAAGTGTAGGTTTTTGGTTTGAATTTTACCATGCCGGAGAATGTTGGCTCAACGCTTTTTCTTCAAAATCGTTGTTCCTTATTTTTTCATCTTGATAGGTAATAAAGGATGTTCCGTTGTCTCCATTTTCGAGATCTTCGGGTTCAGTCTGCGATGGAGTATACGCAATGGCGCAATTTTCACCATTGACATCAACTGAATATCCACATTGGACCGAGTTGGTTGGAAATAGTGCATTTTGATTGCGCGATAACCTGTTTAACCTGATCGTTCAACGTGACCCTGTTTGAGCCGATATGACTGGGACGAAACGAACCGTTTTAGGTCCGAACCTACTTCAGTAGACGGGCACATTTTAGACCGGAATCACTGACACGCAAAAACCGGAATGGGTGGCATAAAACAAACCGTTATATCCATGTTTAAGACTCACCTAGACAATAAGCGCTTTACGTTTACCAATCAGCATGTGAAATAGTAGCTGTTTATCAGACGATTGAATCGGTTTTTACTATCATTAAATTTGTTTATTTGTTTTTTTAGTTCAAAATTAGGCGTGTGAAAAGCCATCTTAGTTTTTTTTTACTAGTACTTTCATTGTATTCCTGTGATCAGTCGGCATCCGGAACGGGAAAAGTGGAGGGATTGGAGGTTTCAATCGATACGGTCATTATCGATACGGGAGAGGATTTTATCAACCTGCGTTCCGGGATTTATTTTTCGGGTTCTAGCAACGATGGAACGTACCTTTTTAATTCAGGGGGAACCAGTCCTTACCTGGAAAGGATAAATCTGGAAACCTTGACGTTTGAAGAAAAGATGGATTTTGACGCGGACGGACCCAATGCATTTGGAGATTATGTGTATGGGGTAAGTGCTGATGTCAACAACAATTTAATCCTGACGAGTCATTTTTCCACAAGTATTTTCAATAGTAAAAAGCAAAAACTGAAAGAGTATCGTTTAATAGGACGAAATTTTGAAGGGGATCAATTAGTAAAAGGCGAACAATTCACCTCAAAAATTATTCCTACCAAGGATTATACTATAATTTTTGGCTTGGTGGAGAATCACGATACCGGAGAAATATTTTTCGCGATCTTGAACGAGGAAACGGATTTTTTAAGAAAAGTAAAACTAAACGGATTTGAGAAGGCAAAAGATTTTACGGTAAGATACCAGCAAGGCAGAGGGGCATCCGTTTCTCCCCAAAATACAGAAATTGTTCGATTGGGAAATAAACTGGTGATCACGAATCCCGTGTTTAGCAAAATAGCCGTATATGATTTAGTCGAGGAAAACTTGAACTATTACTCCTGCCTACCAACCCTAACGGCACCAGAAAAAGTAGGTACCTATACCCGGGAGGTCAATTCAAGAGAAGAATATAACAGTCGAAAACTAAAGATCGGGAAAGAGGTCACCTTTTTACCCTTAATGAGCGATTCAACCAATAACCAGTATGTCAGGATTTCAATCGTAGGTCTACCAAAAATGAATGACCAAGGGATGCTGGAAATGAATGACCACAACGTGTTTATCAGTATTCTCAATGATTCGTTTGAAGTGATCAAAGAGGCAGCGGTAGCAGGTGGTATTGGTAAGCTTTTTTCAACGCCCATACCCCAAAAACCTTTTTTTAAAGATGGAAAGGTGTGGCTCTATTTGAATGTCCATGACGAATTGGCATTTGTACGTTTGGGCCTGAATTCCTAGCTGTTTTTTACCAAAATCTTGGTTATTGAGAACAAACCCCGGTTCTGAACCATGATCCCTGCCAATAGGAGAGCAGCCATTTACCCTCCATTGCTAGGCCAGTTCAAAAAAATAGCTTTTCTAAAGGAAACCTTCGGTAATTTTGTTGCAAGGCCCTTGGCTTTTGTGTCCGGGCAGGATGGAGCGATAACGTTTCCAACATTAAAACGGTAGATGTCATCTCACCTTTTGAATAGGACAAAGAAACAGGGGTAAAAGGAGCCTGCATCCTGGCATCTCCGAAGGGTTACAGCTAGTGCAAGCGAACCGCCCGCGGGCGCTCGGGGCATTTGTCGAGGATTGCTTCCCCATTGGCAGCGGTGCCGACCGCGATGGTTTGCAGGCTGAGGCCGTTGGGAAATAAGCGGGCAACTTCCTCCGCCGTACCGCCATTTGCCAACAGTTCCCGCGAAAGCCTGATTTCGATTTCCTGAAATACGGGAACGCCTTGGCAGGCCTCCGCCGAAGAGGTGTACAGTTCGCTGGTAACAAGCGTCGTGCTCAAAAGACCCGGTGCCAGCGACTGCGGCCGAAACCCGCTTGATTCGGCGGTATACAGCGTGGTTTTGCTGCGCTTGCCGCTATCGCTTACTTCTACCTGCAGGGCCAAGTCCACACCTTGCTGATCGCTATCGCGGACAATCCGCCCACCGTGTAGCCCGGTTTGCACATCGTTGTCCAGATCTAGCAGAACCCAATAGTCGTTTTTGCGCGGGGTAAACAGGCCATTTGTTCCAATAAGTATGGTCAACTCGCCCGCTTCGGATAGCCGGTTGAACACCATGGTTTTGTACAGGTCAAGGGATTTATCGGCTGCGGCAAAGCGTTCCCCCCGTTCGTCCAACAGGGACACGATGCGCCTTTGGGCATCGGCTACCGGAAAGAAAAGGTCCGCATAGCGGGTGCGCGCGATATCGCACTGCGCTACTTCCAGCGTTCGACTTGAGGCCGAACTGCCGGCACCGGACATGAGGTTGCCAAAATCATTAAAATCGAGAAAACCGCTGTTGCAAGCCACCCCGTCATCTCCATTTGCATGGCAGAGGCCGAGAACGTGACCCAGTTCGTGGGCCAGCACCCGCTCCGTGTTTCGGTGAAGGTCGCCAAGCGCACTGGGAAAGAATTCCAGGTCGCCGATAAAGAAAAAAGGCCGGGTTCCGGAATTCGCAAAAGCGATACCGTTAATCGGACTGTCTGTGCCATCGGCATTGACAAAGGAGCGAACAGCGAGACCGGTTACCCCGGTAGGCTGCGCATTCCAGTGGTTATCGCACAGGAGGGCCAGTTCTTCGAGTTCCGAGGTGAGTGCGGTATGGTGCACCACGACGTCACCGGCTGCGCCAACGGAGAGGTCCGGATCGTCAAACAATCCGAAATTCGCGGTTGAACCGATAACGGGTCCCAAGAGGATTTTACACTGGGTCCAGTTGCATAGGCCTGCCCGCAGGTGGCGGTTTTGCAACAACTCGCCAAAGGTCTCCTCACAAAGCAGCGAAGGATCGTCAATGGAAGGCGCTCCGTTCAGGGCATTCCATTTCACCTGAAGCGTGCGAAAAGGAACTTCTTCCGACAAGAGGGAGGGGAGTTGCAAATCGTCCGGGCAATCCGGGCAACCGGCGGGGGGACTGCCGCAGCTGCTGGAGTATAGGAAGACCACTATACCCAGGCAAGACCGGAGGCTCGAAAGGATGTTGTGTAGCATGATAGGGGTTGATAAATTAACCGGTTGCCGCCTCCCGAAAGGAAATCGTCCGTCCAAGCAGACAACCTCCCGCCGGATTCTTTTGTACCAATCCAGTAAAAGGTAGAAAAAAATCGCTAAAAAACCAATGTCATCCTGTAAAACGGCACTGAAGCCCGGAAAAAATCCATTTTTCTCAAGTGGAAATATTCCAAAGTCGAAAGGTGTTTCTTTTCCATGTCAGGCAAGGTTGTACGCAGCAAAAGAGCTTTGTGCGCATAAAAAATATCCTTTAGGACTGGAGCGTCAAGGATCTATCTTTTGAGACCGATTTAGCGAAAAGCCAGGCAGCAGGGCAGCTCCCGACGACTCGAAATAAAAATAGCCGGGCAATTTGCCCGGCTATTTTTGTGCAGAGGAGGAGGGATTTCGAACCCCCGGAACCTCGCGGTTCAACGGTTTTCAAGACCGCCGCAATCGACCACTCTGCCACTCCTCTAAATCTACCCGGCGCTTTCTCGCTTTACTTCTTTAGCACCTGCCCATCCCTTTTCTTGTGCATGCTGATGGGATTTGGATTGCAAATGTAGACCATATTCTAGTTTATACCAATAGTTGGGTAGGAAAAAATTAGGCAAATCCGGGATTTTTTCCGGGTTGCTTTGGTCGCTTTACCGGCGCCTTTTTCCGGCGGGTCTTGTCCAGGCTGACATTGATTTCAAACCCTACCAATACCAGGATGGAGGTAATCCATAACCACAACATCACCGCAATCATCGTCCCGATCGATCCGTATAACTTGTTGTAACTGGCAAAATTATTTAAGTAAAAGGTGAACAGAAAAAATCCCAAGGTAATCAGAAAGCCAGCCACCACCGATCCGGTAGAAAAAAACTTCCACTTTTCATGAACGGCCGGAGCAAAGCGAAAAATATAGGCCGTAGCAATCATAAACAGCAGGAGCAACACGAAAAATCGGAAAAAGGCCAGAGAATAGTAATAGATGGTGTTGCTCACAAACTCGAATTCTGAAATCCGCAACAACAGATCGCTGCCCACCAGCATCACCAACACGGCCCCGCAAATACTCACCACCAGTACCAATACGATGCTTACAGCTATCAGGCGCGTGCGGAAGAAGCTACGGTATTCCTTGGTGCGGTACACGGCGTTGAAGGCATTCATCATGGAGATCACCCCGTTGGTGGATAGGTAGAGGGCCAGGAAAAAACCCAGTGATAGCAAACTCTGCCGGGGCTTGCTCACAATGTCCATAATGGTCGGCGCGGCTTCGTTGTACACGGACTCGGGCAAAATATCCCGGATAAAGAGCAAAATATTAGCCGTGGTTACGCCCGGAAAAAAAAACTGAATAAAGGGAATGGTGTTCAGTAAAAATAGCAACAAGGGAAACATGGCCACCGTGAAGTTAAATGCCATGGCGCTGGCACGTTCGAATACGTCGTCTTTTTGCAGGTGGTGGAAAAAGATTTTCCCTACGTCGTACAGGTTTTGATCCGGATTGCCAAAATGGATCGGCTTTAGTCGTAAGGCTTGCTTGTGCAAACGATCCAAAAACCTTTCGATCCGCTCTTTCACGTCCCGGATGGATTAGGGGTGTCGAAATAGGGCCGCAGCAAGTCCACCAAGGGTACCGGTGGCCTACAGGGCCGGTGCGTGTCCGTTCGGAGGAAGGTCAGTAAGGTTTCCCCTACATGAATGGTTTCCCCCTGTTCGTTGAAAATTTCGTAGTAAAACCGAATGCGTACCCCGGGCATTTCCCGAATGCTGGTACGAATGGTCAGCTGTTCGTCGTACTTTCCAGGTAGCAAAAAGCGGCTGTGGTTTTCCAGAACCGGCATCATGATCCCCGAGGCTTCCATGTCCTTGTACGAAAAACCAATGCTCCGCAAGGCTTCTACCCGAGCTACTTCGTAATACGTGGCGTAATTTCCGTAATAGACGTAGCCCATTTGGTCCGTTTCGGCATACCTGACGCGGAGTTGATGCTCTTTCGTAAACATTACCGGTAGATTTTTGAGGCGTTGAGTGCGTTTTGGTACCTTCGGGCATTGCTGAGATGCTCTCGAAGGGTCCGGGCAAAGGCATGGTAACCGGAGAAATCCTCCTTCGCACAAAAATACAGGTACTCGTGATCTTCGTAGTTCAGCACGGCATCCAGGGAACTGATTTCCGGCAGGTTGATGGGGCCGGGCGGAAGTCCGGCATACTTGTAGGTGTTGTAGGGGCTTTCCACTTCCTTGTGCACGTTCAATACCCGTCGGATACTGAAATCACCCAGGGCAAATAGCAGGGTGGGATCGGCTTGCAAGGGCATGTTGCGCTCCAGACGATTGAGGTACACTCCAGCCACCCGCGGCCGCTCGTCCCGTTTGTTGGTTTCCGCCTGCACGATGGAGGCCAACGTAGAAACTTCAAGCGGAGTCAGTTCCAGTTGTTCTGCCTTTGCCTTCCGGGCATCCGTCCAGAATCGGTTGTATTCCCGGTACATGCGGTCAAAGAGTTCTACCGGGCTCAGGTTCCAATATACCTCGTAGGTATTTGGGATAAACATGGTCATGACTGTCAGGCTGTCAAAACCGTACTTTTTAAGAAAATCCTGGTCCTGCAGCAGCGGTAAAAAACTTTCCTTGTCCATTTCCAGGCCCGTGGTGATTTTTTCCGCCAGTTCTTCGGGTAGGCGTATGGTATTGAAGGTGATGTTTACCGGCGTCTGGTTTCCGGAGCGGAGCAGCGTGATCAGCTCCCGGTTGGACATTTTGGGCTGAAGGGTATACTTTCCCGGTTTTACGGCCTGCGAATAGTCCATTACCTTGGCTACAAAACTGAAGGTAACGACCTCGTTTACGATGTCTCGCTTCAAAAGACTGTCCCGTACGGCGTCAAAAGTGCTTCCGGTAGGGATGGTAAAAGTTTCCGGCGCATCGCGATTTACGAGGGTATTGGGCGAAAAAAATGCCTGGTAAAAGTAAAAACTCAGGGAGGTCAGCAAAACGGAAACCGCCACCAATCCTACCAGCAGGTATTTCTTTTTTTTGTCTGTAAGCATGCGTTTTTTTACTTGACCTGCGGGGAACGCCGGGGGAACGCACAGGTTCTGTTCTCAATCTTTTTGACAAATATACTATTAAAACAAGGACTTGTATTTTTGAATAAATAAAATCCCGTAGAAAAAACCAAGCCTTGCTTTTATATTGGCGATTAAATGAGTTAATTTAACTGTCTGTTCGGCATTGACAAGGTCGGTGCCGGGAGAACCTAACCCAGCGAACTGTATGGCGGCAGCCTTTATCAAGCTCTATCCCGAGAATCCGGATCCCCGAAGGATTCGTCAGATTGTGGATGTCCTTCGGCAAGGCGGAATAATCATCTATCCTACGGATACCATCTACGGTATGGGCTGCGATATTTTTAACCAAAAAGCCATTGAGCGGATCAGTTTGATTAAAGGAGTGAAACCCAAAAAGCAAAATTTTTCGTTTATATGTTACGATCTGAGCAATATTGCCGAATACACCCGGGCATTGAGTACGCCGGTTTTTAAACTGATGAAGAAAGCACTGCCCGGTCCGTTTACCTTTATTTTGGAAGCGAACAATAAGGTGCCGAAGCTGTTAAATAGCAAGAAAAAGACCGTCGGTATCCGGGTACCGGACCACAGCATTCCGCGGACACTTGTCAGGGAATTGGGCCAACCGATACTGACCACATCCATTCGTGACGAGGACGATGTGATCGAGTACAGTACAGACCCGGAGTTGATTTATGAGAAGTACAAGGATTTGGTGGACGTGGTAATCGATGGTGGTTATGGGCAAAATGTGGCTTCCACAGTAATCGATTGCACGGGGGATCAAATAGAAGTCCTTCGCGAAGGACTTGGGGAAATTAGCGAAATCGTCTGAGGAAAATCCTATTTTCTTTGTCGAAAATTTAACTTACCCCTACCTTTCCGGAAACTGTTGCCCATGAATCAGCTCTCATCCGGAGTGGTGGCGGACGTCTTGTATTTGCCCACCCTGTCTTATTTCGTTGCGGTCAGGGGGGCAAGGGAAATCGTCCTTGCTGCCGCAGACCCGGTGCGCCGGCAGTCCTTTGTAAACAAGACAAGGATACGCCTGGCCAATAAGGTCGAAACGTTGTCGGTACCCGTGTACGGGGTTCGTAAAAAGCAGGCCGTCAAAGACCTGAAAATTGATTACGATCAAAAATGGTTAAACGTCCACTTGCGGGGATTGCAAAGCGGGTACGGAAAAGCTCCTTTTTTTGAATATTTTTATTCTGACCTGGAGCGCGTATATTTACAAAAGCATCCCTACCTGTTGGATCTGAATCGGGAGTTACTGACACTTTGTCTGAAATTTCTGAGCTGGGATGTCACGTTGCGGGTAGCAGCCGACCCTGTGGGAGAAGTCCATTTTCGGGACATTAGGGGGCTGATTCATCCTAAAAAGCTGAAAGAGAGGCAAGGAATCTATCGCCCGCAGCCGTACCAGCAAATATTTGGCGCAGACTTTGCACCGGATTTGTCGATTGTGGATTTGTTATTCTGTGAAGGTCCCGGTGCCAATCGCATCCTGGACCGTTCAGAAAAAAGTAATTGAACAATATGTAAAACTATTGTGTTTTTAAAACAAATTCGATAACATTAATCAACGATTTGAAATAATACCATAAGAAAGGATATAATGGAAGCAAAATTTTCAAACAGAGTTAAAGAGGTGATCTCCCTCAGCCGCGAAGAAGCGTTGCGACTGGGGCATGATTACATCGGTACAGAGCACCTCTTGTTAGGAATGATTCGTGAAGGGGAAGGTGTGGCTGTTTCCATTCTTAAGAAACTTGGCGTTCCTTTGGACGAACTCAGGAATTCCGTGGAGCGGGCAGTAAAAGGAACGGCGAATCACAATGTGAAGAATCTTGCCAATATTCCGCTGACCCGGCAATCCGAAAAGGTGTTGAAAATCACCTATTTGGAAGCAAAGATATTCAAAAGCCAACTTATAGGCACCGAACACTTGTTACTTTCCATTTTGAGAGACGAAGATAATATTGCCACGCAGATACTTCAGAAGTTTGATGCAACCTACGATACCGTCAAGGAAATGCTCGAATTTCAAACGGATCAGTCGCCCCGGTCAGGTACCGAAGCAGACGATTCCGACGAGGAAGGTTCCAAATTATTTGGTTCCTCCAGCGGCTCCTCCGGGAGTTCCAAGGGCAGTGCGGAAAAATCCCGCACCCCGGTATTGGATAATTTCGGCAGAGACCTTACCCGCATGGCGGAAGAGGATAAGCTGGATCCCATTATTGGTCGGGAAAAGGAAATTGAACGCGTTGCACAAATTCTATCCAGAAGAAAGAAAAACAATCCCATTCTGATCGGCGAACCCGGTGTGGGTAAAACGGCCATTGCCGAAGGACTGGCCCTACGGATCATTCAAAAGAAAGTATCCCGGGTGTTGTTCAACAAACGGGTGGTTACACTGGACCTGGCCTCGCTGGTCGCCGGTACGAAATACCGGGGGCAATTCGAGGAACGAATGAAGGCGGTGATGAATGAGTTGGAGAAATCGCCCAACGTGATTTTGTTTATCGACGAGTTGCACACCATTGTGGGGGCAGGAGGAGCGAGCGGCTCACTTGACGCATCCAATATGTTTAAACCGGCTCTGGCCCGGGGTGAGATCCAATGCATCGGAGCTACCACGCTGGACGAATACCGACAGTACATCGAAAAAGACGGTGCGCTTGCTCGGAGATTTCAAATGGTGATGGTGGATGCCACCTCTCCGGAGGAAACCATCCAAATCCTCGAGAATATCAAAGACAAGTACGAGGATCACCACAACGTGAATTATACTCCGGAGGCCATTCAGGCTTGTGTGAACCTCTCCGACCGATACATATCGGATCGTTTTCTACCAGACAAAGCGATCGATATCCTCGACGAAGCAGGAGCCAGGGTACATATTAATAATATTCACGTGCCAGAAAATATTCTGAAGTTGGAGGAAGAGGTGGAAAAAATCAAGGTAGAAAAAAACCGGGTCGTCAAAAGCCAGAAATACGAAGAGGCTGCCCAACTGCGGGACAAAGAAAAGAAACTCCTGGAGCAGTTGGAGAACGCGAAGGCAAAATGGGAGGAGGAAAGCAAGACCAAACGGTACACGGTGGAAGAGGATAATGTGGCAGAGGTGATCGCCATGATGACCGGTATTCCCGCCCGTAGAATCGCCCAAAACGAAGGAGCGAAATTGCTCAACATGGGCGACGAACTGAAAGGACGCGTCGTAGGACAGGAAGAAGCGATCAAGAAATTGACCAAAGCGATCCAACGCACACGGGTTGGATTGAAAGACCCGAAGAAGCCCATAGGTTCCTTCGTGTTCCTGGGTCCCACCGGGGTCGGAAAAACCGAGTTGGCCAAAATGCTGGCTACCTACCTGTTTGATAAAGAAGATGCGCTGATACGAATCGACATGTCGGAGTACATGGAGAAATTCTCCGTGTCCAGATTGGTGGGGGCTCCTCCGGGCTACGTGGGCTACGAAGAAGGTGGACAGCTCACCGAAAAAGTTCGACGTAAGCCGTATTCGGTCGTCTTGCTTGATGAAATCGAAAAAGCTCACCCAGACGTCTTCAACATCCTGTTGCAGGTGCTGGACGATGGGGTTTTGACCGACGGACTGGGCAGGCGGGTGGATTTCCGCAACACCATTATTATCATGACCTCCAATATTGGCGTAAGGGATTTGAAGGATTTTGGTGCCGGAATTGGATTTGCTTCCAAAGCCAAGGAAGAAAACATGGACGACGTGATGAAATCAACCATCCAAAATGCCTTGAAAAAGGCGTTTAGTCCGGAGTTTCTGAACCGGTTGGATGATGTAGTGATATTCAATTCCCTGACCAAGGAACACATCCATCAGATTATCGATATCAACCTCAAGAAGCTCTTTACCCGAATTACCGATTTAGGCTATGTTATCGAGCTAACCGACAAAGCAAAAGATTTTCTGTCGGAAAAAGGTTACGACAAACAATACGGTGCACGTCCGTTGAATCGAGCGATACAGAAATACCTGGAAGACGCGCTTGCCGAGGAGATTCTCAAAGGAGAGTTGTCCGAGGGAGACGTGATCATCGCAGACTATCTGGAGAAGGGGACGCGCTGCAAATCAGCGTCACCAAAAAGGAAAAAGCAGATTAACCCCTGGCTTCATGCTGGGAAAGCAAACATACACTATTGGGGCAGCCTTTCGGGGCTGTCCCTTGTTTTTTAAGTAGTCATGCTGTATGGATTACCAGATCATGGCAGTCAAGTTGTTCAATTCGGTTGTTGGTTAAACGCGTAGAGGAATGGGTTTTCTTTTCGAGAAATTGCTTAAACTTTTCTTTCTTTTTTCGATCATTCCTTTTTTGCTTTCGGAAAAGCTTCAAAAAAAGTACGACCTAAAGCTACACCCCCAGGTGACGTACAGCATCTTTTCCGGTCCGAAAAAAGTCGCGGCGATCGAAGAAAAATTCCTCGATGAGACCAGCGGCATGGCCGTTTCCCGAAAATTTCCAGAGATCATCTATTTACACAACGACAGTGGCGGATCGGCGGAACTCTTTCTACTTGATACCCTGGGAAAATACCGGGGCAAGATTCTGCTGGAGGGGACGAAAAACCGGGATTGGGAGGATCTGGCCATCGGTCCCGGCCCCGCTGCGGGTCAATCCTACCTGTACCTGGGGGACATTGGCGATAATTTCAGCGTCCATGAGGAACTGTTGATTTATCGGTTTCCCGAGCCTCCTGTCCTCCGGGGAGAACTTTCTGTAAATCCGGAACGGATCAAGTTGAGGTACCCGGACGGGGCCAAAGATGCAGAAACATTGCTGCTGGACCCGCTGAGCGGTGATTTATACCTGCTGACCAAACGAGACGCACGAAATACGCTGTACAAAGCGGCCGCCGCTGACCTGCAGGATGGGAGTACCGTCGAGTTGGAAAAGGTGCTGGAATTGCCAATTACCCTATCGGTAGCCGGAGATATTTCTGCGGATGGGCGTCAGGTAGCGATCAAAAACTACTGGGTAGTCTATTATTGGGAGCGGGATCCCGCTTTGTCGTTGGAGGAAACGCTGCGCCAACCCGCAAGGCTACTGCCCTACGAGCCGGAACCCCAAGGAGAAGCGCTGGCATTCAGCCCGGATGGCAACAGTTATTTCACGCTCAGCGAAAAGAAACTGCGGGTACAACCGGTGCTGTACCGTTACGCTCGCATACCGGTACCGGAGTAATCCCTCGATCGGCAGCGGCCCCGGCAAACGCAAACGGGTGCATGGCAGCTTGCCTTTCGAGCCAACACATGCCTGCTGTCGGCAAATACCCGGGCGGCCCAGCCTGGATCGGTTATCCGAGCCGATTCATCAAGGGGTTTCACTCATTTGCAGGCGAAGAACACCTCCATTTACCAAATCCCCATGGCGAATTCCCATGCCGTCTGTCGGTTTTCCATTAAAGGTTTTTCGTTGGATATAATAGCGATCGGGTCCGTTGTTTTCAGCCCAGATGGTGAAGGTTTTTCCCGGGTAGTAGTCCGGATGGAGGCGGATGACTGCTTTTTCAAAAATAGGGCTTCCTAACTCGTATATAGGATTTTCTTCCGTTCCGGCATTCATCTGAAACAGGCCCAGTTTCATTAGCACCGCCAAAGAGCCCATGAGGCCCTGGTCCTCGTCTCCGTTGTAGCCCAGGTGGGGACTCAGTGCAGAAAAGGCACGTTCCAGTACTTTCCGGGACCAATATTGGGTAAGGTCCGGACGGTCCAGGTAATTGAACACGTAGGCCATTTGCATGGAAGGCTGATTGCCATAGTTGACGGGTATCCTGCGGTATTCGGGATGTGTTTCCACCGCGTGAGAGGTACCAGAGGTAAATCCGAGTTTCTCTGCTTCGACGAATTGCTCCTGTAGTTTTTGCACGGCTTTTTCTTTTCCACCCATTAGTTCCGCCAGACCGGGTAAATCGTGCGGGACAAACCAGGTAAACTGTGCCCCGTTGGCCTCTACGAAACCTTTCGCATAGTCGTAGGGGTCAAAAGGTGCCATCCATTCGCCCTGTGCGTTTTTCGGGCGCATCCAGCCGCTAGCGGGGTCGTATACGTTTTTGTAGTTTTGTGAGCGGGCTAAAAAGAGCTGTTCATCGGCCTCTTTGGATAGGGCTTTTGCCAGTTGGGCGAGTGTCCAATCCTGGAAGCTGTATTCCAGCGTTTGTCCGGCACCTTGTTCGTGCCCGCCGAATCGACCTCTTGGGTTGGGGTAGGGGACATAGCCCATTGTGATGTAGTCTTCCACATTGCCGCCCAGGGCGGTACGGTGCTCGTAGCCGGATTTGCTCATCATTCCTCCGGGCAGATGGTTTTTCTTCAACCCCTCGTAGGCGGTTTCCACATCAAATCCGCGGATCCCTTTCTGGTACAGACTGACGAAAAAAGGCGTGGAAGAAGCGCCGGTCATGACATAGGTGTAATTGCCACCGGAAGGTCCCCTGGGAATCAGCCCACCATCCCGGTAGTACTGTAGAAAACTATTGGCAAATTCCTCCGCAATATCCGGGTAGACCAGAGACCATAATACTCCAATGGTCCATTGGGCGCCCCAGAAGGAATCGGAATTAAAATGCCGGAAACGGGGATTGCCGGCTTCATCCAGCGGCAGTTGCCCAATCCGGAAGGTATCGCCGGTGTGATCGGGATAGGCTCCGTTTGCATCGCTGATGGTACGCCGCCCCTGTAGGGCTTTCCACAAATCGGTGTAAAAGCGGCGTCGCTGCGTTTCGGTATTTCCCTGCACCTGAATACGGCTCAACAGTTCGTTCCATACAGCCCGGGTCTCTTGTTCGACGCGTTCAAAATCCCAATGGGAAAGTTCCTTTTCCATGTTGTTGCGGGCATTGTCCGGGTGGGTATAGGAGATGCTTACCTTCATGTGAAGTGCTTCGCCGGCCAGGTCACCAAAACCCACAATAACATGGGGGGAATCCGAATGTTCTACCCAGCCGGTAATGGGGCGGTCAAAGGCTACCTGAAAATGAACGGTGATCGGGTGGGGACGTCGGGAAGTCGGTTCGTTGGTGACGCTGCCCTGCAAGGTGTGGTCGTCCAGTTTTTTTAATTGACCCTCCACCATGGCGCTGGGTCCCAACATTCCCCCCAGATGAAACAGGACGCCGGACTGTTTTCCGGAAGGAAAGCGGTAGCGGTGCAGGCCAACCCGATGGGTAGCGGTGAGTTCCGCTTCGACCTGAAAACGGTCCAGGTACACCCGGTGGTAACCCGCCCGAATGGTTTCCCGATCGTGGCTATAGGGGGAATAGTAGTCGGAAAGCAGTTCTTCGGGGGAAGCAGAATAGCTGACCGGCATGACCGAGACTCCGGATAGTTGCCAGGCATGGATATGGCTGAATCCTTTGATACTGTCCGCATCGTAGCGGTATCCACTGTTCCAGGCACCGTCTAGTTCGTGGTCCGGGCTTAGGTTGACCATCCCGAAAGGCCGGGTAGCCGAGCTAAAATAAAACCAACGGGAATTGGCAGCGTCCAACAGGGGGTACACCATGTCGACCGGTTCCGGGCTGGGTTTTGACTGAAAACTAAACAGAGGAAAAAATGCAAGTACAAACAGTAGCAAACGATTCGAAGTCATGGGGGGAGGGTTACGCAGGTTTTTTAGAAAGTGCCAGCTGCCAGTTCCAGCTATCTCGAAGGGAATCTTCCAGCGTATAATGAGGATGCCAGTCCAGTTCCCGGGTTATTTTACCGGTATCGGCCCATACTTTTTCCACGTCTCCGGGTCTCCGGGGGCCGATTTTGTAATTCAAGGGCTGCTCGCTGACTTTTTCAAAGGCCTGGATCACCTCCAGTACGGTGTTTCCGGTGCCGGTGCCCACATTGAAAAGGTCGTAGAAGGGTGCATTTTTTCCGCGGAGGTAGCTGATCGCTTTTACATGGGCTTCGGCCAGGTCCATTACGTGTATGTAATCCCGGACGCAACTTCCATCGGGGGTGTTGTAATCATCGCCAAAAACGGTAAGTTCCTTCCGGATACCCACCCCTGTCTGGGTGACAAAAGGTACCAGATTGGATGGAACCCCAATCGGCAACTCTCCAATATGAGAGGAAGGATGCGCGCCAATGGGGTTGAAATACCTCAATGCAATGGCAGCCAGCTTCGCCTGGCTTCTTACCTGGTCGACCAGAATGTCTTCGCAGATTTTCTTGGTATTGCCATAGGGACTTTCGGCCACTTTTCGGGGCGTACTTTCCTTCACCGGCAATTCGTCGGGCTGCCCATAGACGGTACAAGAGGAAGAGAAAACCAGGTTTTCTACCCCGAATTTTTCCATGGTTTCCAGGAGTGCCAGCAGCGAAAAGATATTGTTGCCGTAATATTTCAACGGTTTTTCGGTACTTTCTCCGACCGCCTTGTATGCAGCAAAATGAATCACCCCTGCCAGCGCATGTTCTGAAAAGATTTTTTCCAGTAAGGAGCGGTCGTTGCAATCCCCTTCGTAACAGGGAATGGATTGGCCCGTGATTTTTTTAAGGCCTTCCAGTACATTTTTCTCGGAATTTGAAAAGTCATCAACGATGATGGGTTGGTAGCCCGATTCCACCAGGGCCACAGCTGTATGGGAACCGATGTATCCGGCACCTCCCGTAATTAAAATTTTTTCCATGACCAAATATAAAGTTAAATTCATTTTGGGGGAAACATTCCAGTGCTTTTTCCCGTGGAATCGCGGTTTTTTATTCAGAGAATCACAGTTGCACAAGGATTTTTTTTGTATTATCCCTTAGATTCCGTAAGTTTGCGAGCTGAAAGGAGGTGTATATATATGATCGTAGTAAACGTTAAAGAAAACGAGTCCATCGAAAAAGCGCTAAAGCGTTTCAAGAAAAAGTTTGACAAAACGGGTGTCATCCGTGAGCTGAGAAGAAGGCAGCATTTTGAAAAGCCTTCCATTAGCCGACGGACAGAGGTAATCAAAGCCGCCTACAAACAACGAATGCAGGAACAGGAAGGGAAATAAGAAAACCTTTCTTTTTCATAAAATTATTGAGCATATTGGTGTATGAAATCACCGATATGCTTTTTTCGTTTATAAACTACCTGGAGCACGAAAAGCGGGCCAGCCCCCACACGGTCCTGGCCTACAAAAAAGACCTGGAGCAGTTTTCGGTATATTCTGCAGAAGCCTTTGGCTTGCAGGGGCCAGAAGAGGCGGGCCATTCCGAAATTCGGGCCTGGATGGTAGACCTGATCGAAGAGGGACAGTCCTCCGCAACAGTCAATCGAAAAATGGCCACCTTGCGGACCTTTTTTAAATTTTTGGTAAAGTCGGGTCGCATCAATCGCGATCCCACGGTCAAGATCGTTTCCCTGAAGAAAGGAAGAACGCTCCCTGGATTTATCCCGGAAAAAGAAGTAGAAGCCCTTTTGGAGTCGGCAAACTATACCTCCGATTTTGACGGGCAGCGGGACCGTATGACCCTGCAGCTCCTGTACCTTACCGGTATGCGCTTGTCGGAGCTGATCGGCTTGCGCTGGAGCGCGGTGGACCTGGAAACCGGGCAGATCAAGGTGCTCGGAAAAGGGAAAAAATACCGAATAATTCCGGTGTCCAGAGGGCTTCACAAAAATATCCTGGCCTACAAAAAAGTATTCGAAGAAACATTTTCATTTACAGATGGAAATGACTATTTTATAGTTAGAAATACGAAGGAAGCAGCCTATCCGATGATGGTTTACCGAATTGTCCGGAAATACCTTGATCTTTTTATTCAGAATACCCATAGAAGTCCCCACCTCATGCGCCATACCTTTGCCACCCACTTGCTTAATAAAGGAGCCGACTTAAATGCCGTCAAGGATTTATTGGGACACTCCAGTCTGGCTGCCACCCAGGTATATACTCATAATTCCATCGAGAAACTGAAGGCTGTGTACGAACAGGCACATCCCAAAGCGTAAATAAAAGTCAAACTTTTAAACAGTGATTATTATGAAATTACAAATGCATTCCATTCATTTCGATGCCGATCAGAAATTGATTGATTTTATCCAGAAAAAAGCGGATAAACTGGATACGTATTACGATCAGATCATTGATGGAGAGGTTTTTATGAGGCTGGATAAAAATGATAAGAGTGAAAATAAGATCGTAGAAATCAAGCTGAATGTACCTGGAAAACAACTTTTTGCAAAAAATCAAAACGATTCCTTTGAAGCAGCGGCCGACGATTCGGTGGAAGCGCTAAGAAGGCAAATCAAGAAATTTAAGGAAAAACTGGTCATCGCCAGGCAATAGCCTCGCATTTTCATACGCTAAGAAAGCTGCTTCGTGCAGCTTTTTTTATGGCCCCCGGACGGCCCGTATTTTTATCGAGATACGCGGCGCTCCACCCAGTAGTATTTTTTGCCCCATTTGCGCTTCGCATCGGCTGTGTCTCCACTGAGGATAGCTGCTACCATTACTTGCCAATATTTAGGGTCCCAATTGAGACTGGCCAGCTGCCGGTCGAATGATTCCACCGGCAACTGTTCCAGGTTGGAAGCATCACAAATCAAAAACCGGTACTGCGCGGGCACCTCGGCCAGACTGGCAAAGGTCTTCATGGGATAGGTGGTTCCCAGACCGATTCGGATTTTACTGGCATAATGGGGATGCCCCAAAAAAGCGATCGGGCTGTTTTCCGGGATGGCTGCCTGCTCCAGGTGGGCACGAAGCTGTACCCCCTGATGGGGAATGGACAAGGGATACGAAACCAGCGTAAGGTTAAAAAACACCAACAGAATGGCGGTTCCCAGCACCTGAACCCGATAAGCGGGAAGCTTGAGTTGGAAGGCCAGAAAGAGGCTCAGGAGGCTACCTGCCAGCCACTGCAAGGACAGGTACCAGGGGCTTTCCAGGCCAATTAGTGGCAAGAGGGCTACCAGCAGCAATAGCCAGTTGATGCCCAGAAAAACCCATGCGGCTGCTTTCAGGCCGCGGTGAAGGTTTTTTTCCGGTTGCTTCAGTAGCAGCGCTGCCAGACCCACAGCGGCAAGGGGAGTGACGGGCAGCAGGTACCGTTCGTAAAACGTGGATACCATGCCGGTCATGGCAATGATAGACAAGACCCATACTGCAAGGAAGCCAAAAAAGGCCTTGTTTTCCCGAAAAGTAGCCGCAGCCGCAGAGCGTACCTCTTTTAGCGCCGGCAGAAACCAAGGCACAAACAAAACGATCATCAGCAGCAATGCCAACGAGAAATGCCGGGCAATTTGCCAAATCCTGCTTCCAAGACGCATGCCCAGCTGGTCCTCGTAAAAGGAATCCAGGTACACCGGACCAAACCGAAGATACATGGCCACAAACCAAAACAAGCCAATGGCAATGCCGCTCAGCAGGGCGGGTGGATGCAGCAACTTCTGCAGGGAAAGGGCCCTCCAGGGATTCAGCCATAAGTAGGCAAGGGCAATGAGTCCCAACGCGGCCGCAGGCAGGCCCTTCACTTCAAAAGCCAATCCCAGGCTTAGGTAAAACAACCAGAGGTACCGCTTTGGGGCCTCCTCGCCGAATCGTAGCAATCCCGCCACACCCAGGGCAGCCAGGGTGATAAAAAGGGCCAGCAAGATATCCGGAATGGAACGCGTGCTACTGAAAATCAGTACCGGATGGGTGGCGGCAATCCAGGCCGCCCACTGTGGCAGACGGCCCTGCCCACCCGCCATCCGGGCGATCAGGTACACCAAAGGGATCAGGGCAGCGCCTGCCAGCCAAAACAGCAAACGGGAAGACAGAGCGGAGACTCCCAATGTCTGGAATCCTGCCAGGACGGCCCAGTAGGTAAGGATGGGTTTTTTGAAGCGCAGCTCGCCGTTTCCCAGGTACGTGGTCAGGTAGTCGCCGTTTTGCATCATTTTCAAGGCGGCGTCTGTGTAGTACATTTCGTCTGGATAATGCAAATGAAAATCCAGGGCAAACGGCGCGATCAGCAGCAGGAAGGCGACCAGAGGTAAGGAAAAGCCGTTTGTCCAAGGCAGCGGTTGTTTCATGGAGTAAAAAAGAAGGGCGAAGGTAAGAAAAAATACTGCTTTTGGGAAGAAGGCCTCCCCAAAAGCAGGTGTTCCACTAGATGTTTACTCGTTTTCCCTTTTCCGCGGACTTTAATATCGCCTCAACGATCGCGATGTCCCGCAATCCCTCTTCTCCGGGGACCAGCGGCGCTTTGTTTTCCAAAATTGCCAGTGCATCGTCGTCCATCTGTTTGGCTTGCTGCCAGGGCACCTGATAGGGATGGTTGATGACTCCGAGTGGACTTTTTCCCTTGACCCCGGCATAGGCCGAATAGGGCTGCATCTCAATATTCCCTTCTGCGCATTGAATGGTCAGGAAGTTTACGCTTTCGGCAAAGCTGGTTTTGATGTCGGCAAAAATACCGTCCGGAAACTCCAGTTTGGCGGTCACGACATCTGCCAGGCCGTCCTTGTAGATTTCCGAGCGAGTGGAGATGGCCGAGGCCGATACCACCGCTACCGGCTCTCGATTCGTACCCAGGCGTGCACCTTGTATGGAATACACGCCCATATCGTAAATGACGCCGCCACCCATTTCCTTCTTTTGCTTCCAGTGGTCGGTTCGGTTTTCCCGGTAGCCGGCGGCGCAATCCACGTAATTAACGCTACCCAGCTTGTTTTGCCGTACGATGGAGCGGTATTCCTGGGTATTGGGCTCGTGATGCAAGCGGTAGCCAATGGTGAGCTGTACCTTGTTTTTCTTACAGGCATCGATCATGCGCTGACATTCCTTGCTGGTCACCGCCATGGGTTTTTCACACCAGACATGCTTGCCGGCGTTAGCGGCCCGGATCGTGTATTCGGCGTGCATGGAGGGAGGAAGGACCACGTAAACCACGTCTATATCCGGATTATCCGCGATACGATCAAAGTTTTCGTAATTGTAGATATTTTTCTCGAGTAGTTGGTACTTTTCCTTCCAGGCCTCTGCCTTGGAGGGGGTGCCGGTGACAATCCCTGCCAGGTAGCAATGCTCGGTTTGCTGCAGTGCCGGGGCCAATAAATCGGTGCTGTAATAGCCCAACCCTACCAGTGCCACTCCAATTTTTTCTTTCCTGGAACGGGCGAGTAGTTGCAGGGGGTTCACCAGGGCAAGGCTGCTGCCCAGCGCCAGGGTTTTAAGGGCATGTCGTCTGGAATGCATGTTCATTGGGTTTTCTCGTTTGGTTTGATAAAAAGGGGATCCCCAGGTTTTTTCTGGTTTTCCGTTTAAATATAGGGAAATTTACCGGCTGCGGCAACAGCCGGAGCGGTCCTTGAACGGGGGCGGATAGGGTGGTCGGGAATGTTTTTGCGGCAGCCATTTGCCCCCGCTTTCAAAAAAACGTAATTTCGTTGAAATTTTGTTGTATGGTCCCTCCAGAGATTTCGGTCGTTGTTACCGTATATAATGAAGAAGCGAACATTCCCCCTTTACTAGACGCAATCTATGCCGCGCTGGCTTCTCTCTCCTACGAACTCATCCTGGTTGACGATGGATCGACAGATCGGTCGGTGGAAAAAATGAAGGCCCTCGCGAATGAATACACACGGGTGCTTATCTTCAATAAGAATTACGGGCAAACGACGGCTTTGGCAGCAGGAATTGATCATTCCAACGGGGACTACATCGTGACGATGGATGGGGATTTACAAAACGATCCCAGCGATATCCCCATGATGCTGGACATGGCCAAAAAGGAAGACTGGGACGTGGTGGCCGGGAGAAGGGCCAACCGGCAGGACGGCTTTGTGTTCCGAAAATTGCCCAGCAAAATCGCCAATTGGCTGATCCGTACCACCACCAAAGTGTACCTTTCCGATTACGGTTGCAGCCTGCGGATCTACCGGGCGCACATTGCCCAAAACATGGGGTTGTACGGAGAGTTGCACCGTTTCATTCCCGTGCTGGCTCGTCAGGAAGGTGCCCGCATGACGGAAGTGGACGTGAAGCACCATCCACGCATCCACGGCACCTCTAAATACGGTCTGAGCCGCACTTTCAAAGTGATCGCCGACCTGATCCTGATGCTTTTTTTTCAAAAGTACTTTCAGCGGCCCATCCATATTTTCGGTACGCTGGGTTTGCTTTCCTTCGGCATCGGTGTATTGGTAAATAGTTACCTGCTTGTGCTGAAACTATTGGGGGAGGATATCTGGGGGCGACCCATATTGCTGGTGGGCTTTATTCTGCTATTGGGAGGGGTACAGCTGATTACCACGGGTATCGTGGCAGAAATCATCGTCCGAACCTATTTTGAGTCACAAAACAAGAAAACGTACACCGTGAAAGCGATTCATCAAGGTGGGCAAAAAACGAATTAAACTTTTCCTTAAAATTCTCCTCACGGGAATTGCCCTGTATGTGGTTTTTAACAAAATCGATACAAAGACCACCTGGCGCGTCATTCAATCCGCACACCCGGGCTGGTTGGCGCTGGCCTGGGTGTTTTTTATCGTGTCCAAGGTGTTTAGTGCCTTTCGGTTGAATCGCTATTTTTTCGATATCGGCCTGCACCTGCCCCAATCCAAAAACCTGAAATTGTATGCGATAGGCATGTTTTACAACCTATTTTTACCCGGGGGTATTGGTGGAGACGGATACAAGGTATACCTGCTCAATAAGACCCATGGGGCTTCGGTCAAAAAGCTGATTCATTGCGTGCTGCTGGACCGGGGCAATGGCCTGGCCGTACTGCTTTGGCTGATGTTCGCGCTCATGCTTTTTCTGGACCTGGACTGGGGCCTTCCCATTTCCCCATTTTGGCTGGGTTTGCTAGCCATGGCGGCATTACCTTTCGGGTTTTATCTGGTCATGTATCTTTTTTTTCGCCCCTTTATGTCTTCCATTCCGGTGAGCACGGGTTACTCTTTTTTAAACCAGGTATTGCAGTTGTTTAGCGCCTATTTTCTCCTGGCGGCCCTGGAAGTGGAACAGCAGTTTGTCACCTACCTCTTTGTATTTCTGGTTTCGAGTACCGTGTCGGTGTTGCCGCTGACCATCGGCGGGGTTGGAGCCAGGGAGCTGGTATTTGTGTATGCGCACGATCTGGTGGGTATTGATCGAAACGTGGCGGTGGCCTTTAGCCTGTTGTTTTTCCTGGTAACCGTGCTGACTTCGCTGAGTGGGATTTTTTTTAAGTTCAAAAAATAAGAGGGGTACGTACCGCCCATCGCATGCAGCGCTTGCATGCTATTTGTGTACGTCACCCCAGATAATCTAACCGTGAATCCATTATGTACAAATACGCCTACCCTCGCCCTGCACTGACCAGTGATGCCCTGGTGCACGATGTGTCGGAAAACCGCCTGTTGTTGATCAAGCGAAAAAACCCGCCATTTGAGGGCAAGTGGGCCCTTCCAGGGGGATTTGTGGAGGAATACGAATTGCCTGATCGGGCTTGTAGCCGTGAGTTGAAGGAAGAGACCGGTCTGGACCTGCGGGAAGGGAAAATGATCGGGGTATTTGCAGAGAAGGGCAGGGACCCCAGAGGCTGGACGGTAAGCATGGCTTATTTATTCACCCTTACCCAACCGGCGGAAGCTCGGGCGGGTTCGGATAGCAGCGAGGTGGCTTGGTTTTCACTCACCGAACTTCCGGAACTTGCCTTTGACCACGAAAAAATACTTCAGCAGGCTGGATTGATTTAAACCATTAGCGGTATGTTTTTTTTAGGGCGGGTCAATTTTTCGTCTTTAAATCCCCCAGCTACCTTTGAAAGGGGGAATTACTGAACAAGGGATTTTTTGCGAAAATTAGAAAATGTAATCGGGTTGATAGACCGTCAGGCTTTTGAATTCCGGAGAGCCAAACGACTATAATTCCCCCTTATCAAGGGGGCAAGGGGGATTTTTTCGTGCCCATACCATAAATACGCTTACTGATTTCTGAAAATTTCCGTTAGGACTACCAATGAATATAATTTAAATCCGTAAACTTTTTTCAGGACGAGCCAATTTTTTCGTCTTTAAATCCCACAGCTACCTTTGAAAGGGGGAATTACTGAAAAAGGGATTTTTTGCGAAAATTAGAAAATGTAATCGGGTTGATAGACCGTCAGGCTTTTGAATTCCGTAGAGCCAAACGACTATAATTCCCCCTTATCAAGGAGGCAAGGGGGGGTCGTGCCCATACCATGAATACGCTTACTGATTTCTGAAAATTTCCGTTAGGACTACCAATGAATATAATTTAAATCCGTAAACTTTTTTCAGGACGAGTCAATTTTTTCGTCTTTAAATCCCCCAGCTACCTTTGAAAGGGGGAATTACTGAAAAAGGGATTTTTTGCGAAAATTAGAAAATGTAATCGGGTTGATAGACCGTCAGGCTTTTGAATTCCGTAGAGCCAAACGACTATAATTCCCCCTTATCAAGGAGGCAAGGGGGGGTCGTGCCCATACCATGAATACGCTTACTGATTTCTGAAAATTTCCGTTAGGACTACCAATGAATATAATTTAAATCCGTAAACTTTTTTCAGGACGAGTCAATTTTTTCGTCTTTAAATCCCCCAGCTACCTTTGAAAGGGGGAATTACTGAACAAGGGATTTTTTGCGAAAATTAGAAAGTGTAATCGGGTTGATAGACCGTCAGGCTTTTGAATTCCGTAGAGCCAAACGACTATAATTCCCCCTTATCAAGGAGGCAAGGGGGGGTCGTGCCCATACCATGAATACGCTTACTGATTTCTGAAAATTTCCGTTAGGACTACCAATGAATATAATTTAAATCCGTAAACTTTTTTCAGGACGAGTCAATTTTTTCGTCTTTAAATCCCCCAGCTACCTTTGAAAGGGGGAATTACTGAAAAAGGGATTTTTTGCGAAAATTAGAAAATGTAATCGGGTTGATAGACCGTCAGGCTTTTGAATTCCGTAGAGCCAAACGACTATAATTCCCCCTTATCAAGGGGGCAAGGGGGATTTTTTCGTGCCCATACCATGAATACGCTTACTGATTTCTGAAAATTTCCGGTAGGACTACCAATCAATATAATTTAAATCCGTAAACTTTTTTCAGGACGGGTCAATTTTTCGTCTTTAAATCCCCCAGCTACCTTTGAAAGGGGGAATTACTGAACAAGGGATTTTTTGCGAAAATTAGAAAATGTAAACGGGTTGATAGACCGTCAGGCTTTTGAATTCCGGAGAGCCAAACGACTATAATTCCCCCTTATCAAGGGGGCGAGGGGGGGGCGTGCCCATACCATGAATACGCTTACTGATTTCTGAAAATTTCCGTTAGGACTACCAATGAATATAATTTAAATCCGTAAACTTTTTTCAGGACGAGTCAATTTTTTCGTCTTTAAATCCCCCAGCTACCTTTGAAAGGGGGAATTACTGAAAAAGGGATTTTTTGCGAAAATTAGAAAATGTAATCGGGTTGATAGACCGTCAGGCTTTTGAATTCCGTAGAGCCAAACGACTATAATTCCCCCTTATCAAGGAGGCAAGGGGGGGTCGTGCCCATACCATGAATACGCTTACTGATTTCTGAAAATTTCCGTTAGGACTACCAATGAATATAATTTAAATCCGTAAACTTTTTTCAGGACGAGTCAATTTTTTCGTCTTTAAATCCCCCAGCTACCTTTGAAAGGGGGAATTACTGAACAAGGGATTTTTTGCGAAAATTAGAAAGTGTAATCGGGTTGATAGACCGTCAGGCTTTTGAATTCCGTAGAGCCAAGCGACTATAATTCCCCCTTATCAAGGGGGCGAGGGGGATTTTTTCGTGCCCATACCATGAATACGCTTACTGATTTCTGAAAATTTCCGGTAGGACTACCAATCAATATAATTTAAATCCATAAACTTTTTTCAGGACGAGTCAATTTTTTCGTCTCTAAATCCCTTTGAAAGGGGGAATCGCTGAAATTGAGATGTTAGGCTGATTTGGTTTAGATTCATCCGCCTGTGCAAACGCCAAAGCAGGAATGCATTCAGAAAGGATGAAATCCCGGTGCAGTGGAGGCAGGTGATTGGAATTTTACCCCAAAACGAAAAAAACCTGACCACAACGGGCCAGGTTTTGATTTACTAATGGTTTGTTAACAGTAATTAGCCAATGGAAACACGCTTAAAGTCCACTACTGTAAGGCCTTTTTGGACGCTTTCCAGGTATTGGGCGATGGTCTTTCCGGGATCTTTTACGAAGGTCTGGCTAAGCAGGGTATTTTCCTTGTAAAATTTGTTCAGTTTTCCCAAGGCAATTTTTTCCAACATGGCTTCGGGTTTGCCTTCCTGCCTTGCCTGGTCCTTGCCCACTTCGATTTCTCGTTCCACTACCGAAGCATCCACGCCATCCTTGTCGATGGCGACCGGGTTCATGGCTGCAATTTGCATGGCCACGTCCTTGCCGGCATCGGATACCGCTTCTCCGGACTGGTTGAGGGCTACCAGCACGCCCAATTTTCCATTGGAGTGGATGTAGGGTTCTACGGCGTCCCCGCTTACTTTTTCCAGGTGCGAAACTTCAATTTTTTCGCCGATCTTGCCGGTCATTTCGGTGATTTTCTCACCGATGGTAATGCCCTCAAAAGGAAGGGCCATTACCGCATCAATGGAGTCGGCGTTGGCGCTGACCGCGGCTTCCAGTATGGCATTGGCAAAGCTGCCAAATTCCTCGTTTTTTGCGACAAAGTCGGTCTCACAGGTAAGGGAGATCAGTGTGCCGGTTTTGCCATCTGCACTGACATGCGTAGCCACCACGCCTTCTTTGGTTTCCCTGTCGGCCCGGGAAGCGGACACTTTTTGTCCTTTTTTTCTCAGGATGTCAATAGCTTTTTCAAAATCCCCTTCTGCTTCGGTGAGGGCTTTTTTACAGTCCATCATACCGGCGCCGGTCTTTTGTCTCAATTTATTTACCTCTTGTGCAGTAATAGCCATTGGTTTATGTATTTTTTGTTGATGGATAATTAGGTATTGACAGTAAAACAAAAATTGAACACAAGGCCTTTGCCTGTGTCCAATTTTTATTCATACAATGTCAAAGTGGATTATTCGTTGGTTTCTGCGTCGGCCGCTTTTTTTGCCTCTTCCTCTTCGGAAAGTTTGGCTTCGTCTTTGTCTTTCTTACGTTCAGACAAGCCTTCTTCAATGGCTGCACCGAAAGCTTTCACCAGGAGTGAAATGGATTTAAACGCATCGTCATTGGCAGGAATGGGAAAGTCCACCTCGTTGGGGTTGGAGTTGGTGTCCACCAATGCAAACACAGGAATGCCTAGTTTTTTGGCTTCGGAGAGCGCAATGTGCTCCCGTTTGATGTCGACGATAAACAGGGCTGCGGGAAGACGGGTAAGGTCGGCGATGCCGCCCAGTACATTTTCCAGTTTTTCCCGTTGACGGCTGATCATCAGTCGCTCTTTTTTTGCCAGGTTGCTGAAGCTCTCGTCCTTGGACATCTTGTCGATGGAGGACATTTTCTTCAGCGACTTCCGGATGGTGGCAAAATTGGTCATCATGCCACCCAACCACCTTTCTGTGACAAAGGGCATTTTGAGCCTTCTTGCTTCTTCAGCTACCAAGTCCTTGGCTTGTTTTTTTGTCGCTACAAACATAACTTTTTTGCCTGAGCGTACGATCTGCTTGATTGCGTTGGATGCTTCTTCAAGGCAAACGAGCGTTTTGTTTAGGTCGATGATATGGATCCCATTCTTCTCCATGAAGATATAGGGTGCCATTCTAGGATCCCACTTTCTTGTTAAGTGTCCGAAGTGAACACCAGCATCCAGTAAGTCTTTATATTCTATATTGGCCATTTAATAAAATTGTTGTTTTCTAGTTTGTGTAAGGAATCTTCCCAATTATCGCTTGGAGAACTGGAACCTTCTTCGTGCTTTTCTTCGTCCTGCTTTCTTACGTTCCACCATTCGGGAGTCACGGGTAAGAAATCCTTCTTTTTTCAACGGGCCGCGGTGCTCTTCGTTGATTTCGCACAGAGCACGGGAAATCGCCATGCGGATGGCTTCGGCCTGTCCACTGATCCCTCCTCCATCGACGTTGATGGAGATGTCGAAGGCTCCGTCCTCGTTGACCAATACCAGCGGCTGTTTCACCACAATCTGGTGCAACTCAAAGGGGAAATACTTGTCCAGCGCCCGCTTGTTGACCGTGATGGTGCCATTTCCGGCCTTCATGTAGATCCTGGCTACCGATTCTTTTCTTCTTCCGATTTTGTTAATTACTTCCATGTATGGCTGGCATTAAAGTTTGACTTCTTTTGGTTTCTGAGCGCTATGGGGATGTTCCGGACCGGCATATACGTACAGGTTGGTATACATTTTCCTGCCCAGTCGGTTCTTTGGCAACATACCCTTGACGGCTTTTTCTACCAGGGTTCGGGGTGCCTTCTCCATCAGGATTTTGGGGGTCGCAATGCGCTGCCCTCCCGGGTACCCTGTATGACGAACGTACACCTTTTCGTTCCATTTCTTGCCTGTAAGCCTGATTTTTTCGGCGTTGATGACAATCACATTATCACCACAGTCCACATGAGGGGTAAAGTTTGGCTTGTGCTTCCCTCTCAACATTTTTGCCACCTCACTTGCAAAGCGGCCCAGGATTTGGGATTGGGCATCCACTACCACCCAATTTTTATCCACCGTGGCATCGTTCGCTGATATGGTCTTATAGCTTAAAGTATTCACTGTGTAAACGTTTAATAATTAGCTTGTTAAATACATTTCACCCTCAAAAAGGGACACAAAGATAGAAGTAAATTCATTCAATTGCAAAAGAAATGAAACTTTATCCCCTTAATTTTCATGAGAATAGCACATCAATATGGGTTCCAAAAGCGAATTGGTTGCGGGAGAATGAAATTCCAGGGCATCTAATCCGAAATTCCATTGTTCATTCAGCAAGCTAATGGATTTATCTTTCTTATAATATGGGGAAATGGCCTACTTCAAGGTTCTTTCCAGAGCTTTATCTACGTTTATTGGATTCCGTTTTCCTGTAAGGCTGCCGGGACAATCATGGTGGGGCTTAAATTTCAAGTACACGCTTCTTCTAATGTATTTGTAGGTGAAGAAGGCTTATACCTCTCGCTTAACAATAGAAACAGTCCTGATTATGATGAAGATCATTTAAGGTATATTGTAGTTCGGTTTGATGTGGGAAATGATAAGAAGTAGTGGCCTTTATTAACGTAATGCCTTTTCTTTTATTGAATTAGGCACTTGATAAATAATATTTTCTGAACTGATCGTCAAGCTGTTAGGGACTATCGTTCATTGTGAAAAGCTAGCAAATTGGCCCTTAGGGGTTTTTTACATAAATAAAAGGCCTTTTAGGACTCTTAGACAAAGATTGAACTATTGATTAGGTGCCTAATTCAATTCTTTTAAAAAGAATAGAAGGGGGTACTCTAAATAACTCCAAGGCGAAGATGAATTTTGCAAATTTATGACATTATATGCTGGTTTTGAGGAGCGTATAAACATTCAATTGGATATAAGAACATCCAGAATATTGTGCTTTGTAATCATTTTTAACCCTGCTTAAATTAAGTTTAAGTATAGTATGGAACATAAATAAAGAATATTATTTTATTTTTTGTTTAGTTTTTCGCTATTTTATATTTGAATAGTGTAAAAAAAATTAAATTTAATTTTGGTTTTTTATTTTTTTTTAAATTCAACTAATAATTATTTTGTTTCACTTAAATTTATTTACTTATGAAAAAGTTAATTAAAAAACCGGTCCTATTATTAGGTTCCTTGGGTGCTCTTCTTGGCTTGGGGTTTTTTACTGGACAAATTGAAAACGTTACTGCCAGCGGATCAATTGAGTATTGTCAATGGATAAATGATCCGTCAAGGCCTGAAATTGATGGTTGTAAGGTTGCATATTTTGATTTACCCTGCCATTGTGAAGATCAATGTTAATTCTATTATCCTGGCTGGGTAATTTCTATTTGGTTATCCAGCTGGGATAAATCTAAATTTGATATCAACTTATTTTATATCTCTAAACGATAAGATACTAATGGTTAAAATCTATAACGTAGTGTTTTTTTTAATATTCTTTTCATTTTTCGCTTGTGAAGTAAATGATAAAGAAAAAATAGGGAAATTGGTTGCGGTGGAATCGGTAGTTTTTCCTGCCAGAGATTTTATAGCTGTTAATCCTGCCTATACCCACTTGGTGGAGTCAGACTCAGGAAGCTATCTTTTTGCTTATAATCACGTGGCTGAAAATTTTCAATTTATTAATATGGTTAATGGAAAAGTGGTCAAAGAAGTCCCTTTACGCTTTGAAGGGCCCAATAGTGTGGAAGGCTTCACCGGAGCGACCCTAACTTCTTTGGACTCTATCTGGCTTATTATGTCAAAACCGTTAAGGCTTTCTTTACTTAATTTTGATGGTGAGATTGTTTTGGAAAAAAGAATAATAAATGACCTTGTACCTTTACCTCTTAATTTTATTATTCTCCCCCACCACACACCGCTTTTACAATATGGTCAAAAAATTTTCGCTCTACAGCCTTGGTTGCAAGGACATCACCAAATCACCAAGGAAGATTTAACGAAGTTTCAATTGGTTTTTAGTTATGATAGTGAAAGGGATACGCTGCTATGGTATGACATTTTTTATCCGGAGAATTACTGGGATAAGGGAAAGAAATTATCCGATTTTTCCTGGACGAAAGCGGGCAATAATCTATGTATAGCACCTCTCTATGATCACGAGATTCAAATTGTTGATATGAAGTCCGGGTTGTTAAAGGAAAGGAAACAGGTAAAATCTCCTAACCTTTAATTACGTAGATGGAATGCCTTCAGGAATGGATGAAGCCTATGTAAATAGAATAAAAGCCGATCAATATGGTGGCTTTTTTTATGATCCTCATAGACAAGTGTATTATCGGATTTTCAATCCTGGTGATGACAGGGTGGATGGATTGAGGACGGAAGAACTTAGGGTTATAGACCGTTCCAGGCCTACTACAGGTGTCATGGTATTAGACAGGGAGCTAAATATTTTGGGCGAATACATTTTCGAAGAGTATGAAATACACTCGGAGTCCAATATGTTTATTGGCGAAAAAGGGCTATACCTTTCGCTAAATAATCAAAACCATCCAGACTTTGATGAGGATCATTTTAGGTATAAAGTGGTTCGTTTTGATTTGGAGAAATGAAAATGGCTAGCAGGTATTTCAAATTGATTTTCTTAGTAGTTTCGTTATTTTTATCCGCCTGTCGGAACGATCATGGTATGGCTTATTTGAACCGAATGGGAATGGAAAGGGAAAAATTCAACTCTTTCGTAATTGTCCTGGACTATGGTTGCCACACTTGTAAAGACCAATTTTATATATTTGTACTTGAAGCATTTCCGGAAAATTGTGGGTTGGTCTTTAAGCGCTATCCTGATAAAATTACCGGTGTAAAATACCCAGAACTTTTTAGCAAGTCCTTTGTTTTTATAGATTCGCTTGATTTTTCCTATGAGATGGGGGTTACGGACAAAAACACCGAACTGGCCCTATGGAAAAATGGAAAAGTGGAGACTTTTTCTTTTCTGGAATATGAGAAATTGATCAAAGCCTTGGAGTCAAACCCAACAGACGTAGAAAATTAATGACTACGATTTTGTTTGTTGTATTGGATACAGCCAGCCACCTGAATGCTTCTTTTAAAATGGCACATGCCTTCAAATCTAGGAACCATCAGATTGTATATCTTGGCAAACCCTCAAGTGAAAAAAAGATCAAGCAACAAGGGTTTGATTTTCTTGTTCGATCGGAAAATTTCCAACCTGAAATAATTGCTGGAAAGGTAGAAAATACTGAAGACGTAAAAGCAATAATGGAAGATAATTTTCTTAAAATGAATCTTTTTGATCAAGCCATATCCCAGATTAAACCTGGATTGGTGCTTTTGGATACTTCTTTGACTTATTATACCCTTCACTTGCTACATCGCAATATCCCAATTATCACCGTATCGACCAAGGTGTGTCAGGACAAAACTGAATTTATCCCACCCTTCCTTCCGATAGTATTCACTTTTCACAATGGTATACCTGAAGGTATAGTTGAAAATGAGACAGGTTTTCTAGTTCCTGAAAGAGATATTGATGCTTTGTCCGAGAAAATAAGATCTCTTTTAAAAAATGAACAATTGAGAACAGAAATGGGTAAAAAAGGTAGGGATTTGGTTTTGGAAAGGTTTGATAACCGTAAATTGGTGGAAGAACTTTCTGAATAGTATACGTTTATCTTGACTCCATTAGAAGGTTAATTTTGAATTCGTCTAACTCGTCTTCTCCAATTGCTTGATCAATACCGCAAAATCCTTGGGGTAGGGGGCTTCCGCGGTGATGGTCTCACCGGCCAGGTTCTGAAAGCTGATGGACCGGGCATGCAGGGACACCCGCTGCATGATGGGACGCTCTTCGGTGTCTTTTTTCAGGTTAAACTTGCGCTTGAGCTGGGACAGGTACAAGGCCTTGCCACCATATAGCGTATCTCCGCAAATAGGGGCGCCCAGATAGGCCAGGTGCACCCGGATCTGGTGCAGCCTGCCGGTGATGGGTTTGCAGGCGATCAGGCTGTGCGAGAAATAGGTTTTCAGTGTTTTGAAAAGGGTTTGCGCCGGTTTTCCTTGTGCGGCAATGCGGGCAATCCCTTTGTTGCTGGCCGTCAGGTTGCGGTCTACCAGCACCCCATCGAAATCATGAATGCCTTCAGCCACGGCATGGTACACTTTCTCTACGGTACGGTTTTCGAATTGCAGGGCAATGTGCCGGTAGGCCTCGGGATTTTTGGCAAAGACCAGGCAGCCGGAGGTTTCCTTATCCAGTCGGTGGCAGACCTGCAAATCCTCCCAATATTCCTTCCCGATGGCAAGCATGTTTTGCGCCTCGTGCCGGTCTTCCAGGGTAGCGAAGTAAGGAGGTTTGTTGACGATGATGTAGTCCTCCGTTTCCAGCAGTATCAGTGATGTAAAGTCAATTTTTTTCATGCGGCCTTATTTCGGCTCAAAGTTCCGAATTTAGCCCGTATAAAAAAACCAAAAAAAAAGAAAGGAGCAGGTATGGCGTGTTGCGGAGAATCTCACGCAGCGGCCGCCACGGGCGCGGCGGGTGGATTCTTTTGAATGTCTTCAGGCTTCGGTAGATCAGCTTTCCGGTAATTGAAAAGCAGGAGCTGTCCTGTTTCTTCACGTCTTTTTTTCCAATCCTACCGGCCCAATCCCTATCGGCAAATCAAAGCTGAATACAGAGCCCTTGCCCACAATGGAACTGACCGATATGGTACTTTTGTGCCCTTCCAGAATGTGCTTAACAATGGCCAGCCCCAGCCCTGTTCCGCCTTTTTCCCGCGACCGGCTCTTTTCTACCCGGTAAAAACGTTCGAAAATTCGCTTCAGGTCTTCCGGATGGATGCCCATGCCCTGGTCTTTGATTTTGACGGAGAGGTGGTTTTTGTGGCTTTTTAACTGAATGGTCACCTCTCCTTTTTCTTTGTTGTATTTGATGGCATTGGAGATCAGGTTTTGGAGCACCCGGAATATTTTTTCCCGGTCGGCATGGGTGAAATAAGATTCCTCAGGAACATGCTGGAAATGAATCCGTATCCCCCGCTTGTGGGCCTTGCCTTCCAGCTGTTCGATGACTTCCAATAGGGTTTCCCGCAGGTCAAAATGAATCGGATGAAAGCGAATAAAACCACTTTCGATCTGGTTGATAGTGATCAGATCCTGTACCAGATTTTCCAGGTTGTTGAGGCTTTTGGCAGCCCGCTTCAAAAACTTACCCCGTACGCTGTGGTCTTCCACCGCGCCGTCAAGCAGCGTGTGGATATAGCCCTGTGCGGCAAATATTGGGGTTTTTAATTCATGCGAAATATCGGCAATAAACTCCTTTCGAAAGGTTTCGTTTTTCTGAAGCGTTTCGATTTCCCGGTTTTTCGCGGCAGCATATTCGTTGATGTTGGTCTGAATGCTTTTCAGGGGGGGGAGAGAGGTTTTGATTTTTTTCACTCCTTTGAAGGACAGGTCCTTACGTTGGATTTTTTCCAGTACGTTGTAAATATTGCTGATTTCCTTAAACACCAGAAACTCCAGACTCAGGTGGATGATCAGGTAGGAAATGGAAAAGGAAAGAGCGCCGGTAGCCAGCAGGACCACGGAGCCTACTTCGTCAATCAGGGATAAAAAGGCCACCAGAAGCAAGGCGATGGATACGGCCAGTACAAAAGCGATTCCCCTGGAAGTACTGAACATGCCCGGTTTTAAATTAGGTTGAACTTGTACCCGACGCCTTTAACGGTGAAAATGTAGTCATCGCCAATTTTTTCCCGGACCTTTCGGATGTGTACGTCCACCGTTCGTGCGAGGACAAATACATCTGCTCCCCAGATATTCTTGAGTAATTCATCACGGCTGAATACCATGTTGGGGTTTTTTGCCAGGAAGTACAGCAGTTCAAATTCTTTTTTGGGAAGGATAATGGTCTTGCCAGCTTTGGATATGGTGTAGCTGCTTCGGTCGATCACCAGGTCCCGGATTTCTATTTTGGTGCTGTCCGGCTCTTTTTTATTGTCGCGCCGAAAAAGGGCTCCGATCCGGCTGACCAATGCGCGGGGTTTGATGGGCTTGTGAATGTAATCGTCAGCTCCCACGTCAAAGGCAGCGACCTCCGAGTATTCCTCGGACCGGGCTGTCAGAAAAACGATAAAGGTATTTTTCAGCTCGGGAATATCCCGGATCTGCCGGCAGGTTTCCACGCCATCCTGATAGGGCATCATGATGTCCAGAAGGATAAGGTCTGGCTGAAAAATCCGGGCTTTTTTGACGGCTTGAACGCCGTCCGTGGCGGCGCGTACCTCGTAGCCCTCTTTTTCCAGATTGTAGGTGACGATTTCGATGATATCTTCTTCGTCGTCTACCACCAGGACCTTTAACGTCGGTTTGTCAGTCATGGATCAAAAATAACAGTAATTTAAACGCACGGTACAAAGGTAGGTAAAATATAAAAAAATGGTACCTTCCCGAGCGAGGTTTGACCGCGCTAGGGGTATTTACTTACCCGAATTTTTCAGATATGTTGGATAATTGTTAACACTTTGTTACTCAATTGTTACGTAATCCTTCTGCCGACACTATGTCCATATTGATGGAGCCTACTACCATGCTGGCCTTGATTTTTACCGGAATGCGATTTTCGTCGGCGGTAATCCACATTCTGATGGGTTTTTTACCCCGGAATAACTTATTGCTGGGCATTACCGGACTGAACACATGCGTATCGAAGTCGCCGATTGACGTGGACACCTGATCCTTCCCCTCGTATATTAACTTTAGGTTATAATTTTTCTTGTCAAAAAATCCCTTGATCCCAATTTCGTCGCCTTTTTTTAGGCTCTTGAAATCCATGGTACGGAGCAGGTAATACCCGCTTACGATATCCTGGACCCGATGGGGCACATCAAACGATTCGGTTTTTACCAATTCCTTGTTTTCCCGATCGTATAGTTTCACGGTGGCGGATTGATTTTCCTGATCAAAATCAATAACCTCGTGTTTTCGGTAATTTCCTTCCTCGATGTGGCGATACGCCCGGTACGGGACGATCCGGGCGGTATCAATATAGCTGCCCCAATTGTCTTTCACGTAAAAGAGTTTGAAAATGCTAAGCGTTCTGCCGTAGACATCTATTTTGTATGCAGGCCGATCGTCTACCTGGTGGATTTCATCCGATATCACCATTTTGGCTTCCGCTGCGTTGATAAAAAAGTAGCTGACATTGAAGGTCAGGGACTCTCCTTTACCAAATGCCTGATTTTTCCGTAGCGGCCCGGGGTCTGGCGCCTGGCTGTTTCCCAGGGAAAGAAGCATCAATAAGACGAAATGCAGCTGTATGACCATGCGTTTTTTTAAAAGATCGCTTCAAAGTCCGTACCATTTTGACTATCAATGGACCGGAAAGGTTTCATCAAATGTATACTAACGAAATCATAAAACAATGGTTATCCGAAGTTGTGAATGATCCCACGAATGGTTACTTTCACAGTATCAATTGATCGAGTTAAACTTCTGAAGATACATGCTATGAGTGCGAACGCGGAAAAATTAAAAGCATTGCAGCTGACCCTGGACAAGCTGGAAAAGGCCTATGGAAAAGGCACGGTAATGAAACTAAGCGATAACGTGGTGCTGGACGTACCGGCCATTTCCACGGGTTCCTTGGGTTTGGACATGGCGTTGGGTATTGGCGGCGTACCCAGAGGCCGGGTGATCGAAATTTACGGGCCGGAATCCTCGGGCAAAACCACCCTTTCCATGCACTGCATTGCGGAAGCTCAGAAGGCAGGAGGCCTGGCGGCATTTATCGATGCCGAGCATGCCTTTGACAAGTCCTATGCGGAAAAACTCGGCATTGACATCGAAAATTTGTTGATATCCCAGCCGGACAACGGCGAGCAGGCCCTGGAGATCGCCGAGCACCTCATCCGCTCGGGAGCCATCGACATTATTGTGATCGATTCGGTGGCAGCCCTGGTACCGAAAGGAGAACTGGAAGGGGAGATGGGAGAGTCCAAAATGGGCCTTCAGGCCCGGTTGATGTCGCAGGCCCTGCGTAAACTGACCGGAGCGATCAATAAAACAGGCTGTGCCTGTATTTTTATCAACCAACTTCGGGAAAAAATCGGCGTGATGTTTGGCAATCCCGAAACCACCACCGGTGGTAATGCGCTGAAATTCTACGCGTCGGTGAGGCTGGATATCCGAAGAATCGGGCAGATCAAAGAAGGTCCGGACAGTATTCTCGGTAACCGAACCAAGGTGAAAGTGGTAAAAAACAAGGTGTCGCCGCCTTTCAAGGTGGTGGAATTCGATATCATGTACGGAGAAGGTATTTCGAAAGTGGGTGAAATCATCGATTTGGGCGTGGAATTTGACATTGTCAAGAAAGCAGGTTCCTGGTTTTCCTACGAAGGAAACAAACTGGGACAGGGTAGGGATGCGGTCAAGACGCTTCTACTGGACAATCCGGAACTCATGGACGAGCTGGAGCTAAAAATCAAGGAAAAGGCAGGTATCCTTAAAGACAACAAGGAAAAAGCAAAATCAAACGGCAAATCCAAGAAAGAAGAATGACACAAGGAGTCCGGTAGCTGCTAGGCCATGCGGATGGCCTCTACCGGATCCATTTTAGCCGCCAGCGAAGCAGGAATGATGCCCGAGGCAATGCCAATCGCTGAAGATAAGCCCACTCCCAAAAGGACATTCTTAAAGCTAAGGATGATCTCCAGATTGCCCAGGGAAACAAAGGTGGTCCCGAACACGATCAATAGCCCGGCCAGGCCCCCGATTAAACTCAGAAAGGTAGCCTCGAACAGGAATTGCATTAAAATGAAATAGTTTTTGGCTCCCAGTGATTTTTGTATACCGATGATTCCGGTTCGTTCCTTTACCGAGACAAACATGATGTTAGCAATACCGAATCCCCCGATCAAAATCGAGAATCCTCCGATCACCCAGCCGGCGATGGAGATAACTGCGAAAATAGAACCGACGGCGTCCTGAATAAATTCCGATTTGTTCAACGCAAAGTTGTTTTCTTCCGTCGGGCGCAGCCCACGTTTCGCCCGGAGTAGGCCGGCCATTTCATTCTCCAGGGCAATCAAGCCCGGGTCGTCGTCCCGGCCCTTGACCGCTATCGTAGGTTCAATCCCGTTTTTCCCCACGTAGAACAGTTTGTTAAATGCACCGTAGGGCACCAGCAGGGCTTCGTCTTTTGAGGGGGTGTCAAACAACCCCTCGCCTTCCTCCTGCAGGATACCGATAACGATAAATTTTAATCCCTTGATCTTAAATTCTTTTCCCAGGGCATTTTGGTTCGGAAACAGTGCATTGGCGATTTTCACACCGATGATGGATACGTTTCGGGACGCATTGATCTCCATGGGTGTAAAGAAACGTCCCTCTTGGATCGGGATATCGTAGACCGCTTTGTGGTTTTGTACCACTCCATCCAGGTTGGCCTGTTCGAAAGCATTGCTACCTGCTTTTACTGTGGTACGGGTCGAGGCAAAGATCGTGACCGAGGAGGCACTTTTCAGCCGTTCGTTCAAAAAAACGTATTCGGAATAATTTGACGGAGGTCTGCGAAAATAGCGCCACCAGGGATATTGGGAGGGACCCGAGGAAAAGGGGAAACGATCCACCCGAATGACATTGCTACCCAAAAAGGTGAGGCTGTCTTTGATGTTGCGTTCCAGTGAATCCACCAGGGTAAACACCGCGATGATGGCAAAAATCCCTACCGTTACTCCAAGCAGGGAAAGGATGGTCCGGGTAAGGTTTGATTTCAACGCTTGCATCGCAAAGCGAAGACTTTCCCAGATAAGACGAATGACGATCAAATTCCTGAATATTTAAAACAATTCGACAAGATAAGTAGAAAAAGGCTAAATTCTTACTATCTTTGCATTTTTTACGATAATTACGTTCACTCGTTATTTCCAAAATAAATACACATGAAGTTATCTGATTTCAAATTTGAAATTCCTAAAAAGCTTATTTCCTTGTATCCTCCGGAAAACCGGGATGAATCCCGACTAATGGTGATCCATCGGGATACCGGAAAAATAGAGCATCGGGTGTTTAAGGATATCATTGAGTATTTTGGTGAAGGCGATGTATTTGTCACCAACAATACAAAAGTGTTTCCTGCCAGGCTCTACGGGAATAAGGAAAAGACGGGGGCAAAAATTGAAGTCTTCCTGCTACGGGAGCTTAATCAGGAACTTCGCCTGTGGGACGTGTTGGTCGATCCCGCACGAAAAATACGGGTCGGTAATAAGCTGTATTTCGGAGACAGCGACCTGGTTGCAGAGGTGATCGACAATACCACCTCCCGGGGAAGAACCATACGGTTTTTGTTTGACGGTACCGATGAGGAGTTTTACAAGACCATCGACACCCTTGGAGAAACACCCATTTTGAAAGAATTCATCGAACGTGACGTGGTCGACTCGGACCGGGAGCGGTACCAGACCATCTTTGCCCAGCACGTTGGGGCGGTGGCAGCGCCTACTGCGGGTTTGCATTTCACGCCGCACCTACTAAAACGATTGGAAATCAAAGGTGTGGAAGTTAGTCCGATTACCCTACACATTGGGTTGGGGACCTTTCGGCAGGTAGACGTGGAGGACCTGACCAAGCATAAAATGGATTCGGAAAACTACGACATTCCTCAGGAAACCGTCGAGCTGGTCAACAAAGCGTTGGACGCCAAAAAACGGGTAGTTGCGGTGGGAACCACCTCACTCAAGACCATCGAATCCTCTGTGACCGCCAATGGCCGGTTAAAATCCAGTAGCGGATGGACGGATAAATTCATCATTCCCCCCTACGAGTTTAAGATCGCCAATGCGCTGATCACCAACTTTCACCTACCCGAATCGACTCTGTTGATGACGGCATCAGCTTTCGGTGGGTACGATTTGATCATGAAAGCCTATCAGGAAGGCATTAAAGAAAATTACAAATTTTTCAGCTATGGCGATGCCATGCTGATTCTCTAGCCAACCGCCGCGCGGTTCTGAGATAGAAAAAGACGCTATTCGGTTTAACCGGCTGGCGTTTTTTTATGGCGCCTTACCCCGTCTGAGGAGGGGTGGATGGAACGACTTAGGAAACGCTCACATCGTCTTCGAATTTTTCCAGTGCCTCCGGACGGGCCACCACGTAGACAATGTCTCCCAGTTTGATCTTGGTGTCCCCGTGAATATCTGTATCGGTGGTACCGCCCCTCTTGATAGCCACCAGATTGATTCCCGCTTTTTCCCGCAAATTGATGTCTTTGATGGATTTTCCGATAAAGGCCCCGTGGTCTTTTTCAATCTTGATTCCGGCAAAATTAATTTCAGGAATATCCAGGGCAATGGTGGACCCGCTATCGCCCTGCAAAGAACGAAATACTTCGTAATTGTGGTAGCGTACATCGTGGGTAAAGTCATCGATTTCGCCTTTGGGGACCAGGTATTTGTTCAACACGCGGGTAAATATCTCGATGGAAGTTTCAAATTCCTCCGGTATCACCTCATCTGCGCCAAGTTTTAGCATGGCTTCGATTTCGTTTACATACCGTGTTCGCACGATGATAAAGACGTTTTGGCTATCGGTACGTATATTGGTGATGATGTTCCGGGTCGCTTCGTGGTTGGATATGGCGATGACCGCCACCCGGGCTTTGTGGATATTCACGTGTTCCAACACCACCTGGTTTGCGGCATCGCCGTACATGATCGGTTCTCCCTTTGCTGCTTCTACCCGCACGGTCTCGGGGTTCATTTCGATGATGGCATAGGGGATATCCGCACGTTTTGCCGCTCTTGCCAGGTTTCTCCCATTCAACCCAAAGCCGATGATGACCAGGTGGTCGCTCAGGCGTTCGGGTTCGATTTGACCGGTCGGAACATTGATTTTTTCGCCAAACCGGGCTTTGATTTTTTGAGGTAACGGGATGTTGAGGACCCGGCAAGCCAGGTTTTCTTTTTGCTTTAGCACGAAGGGCGTAATGATCATGGTGAAAATCGAAATCGCCAGAAAGTACTGATAGGTCATGGGATCCAGAAGTTTGTATTCAAGTCCTTCCTTTGCCAGCAACAAAGAAAATTCACCCACCTGGAATATGGAGAAACCCACGACAAATGCATCCTTGAAGTTACTGCCGATGGATTTGACGGCAATGGCAGCAACCAAAAATTTCAGCACCACGGTCAGTACCACCAAAAACAGAATCACCAAAAGGTGGTCGATCAGAAAACTGAGATCGAACAGCATGCCCACGGACACGAAAAAGAAGCTCAGAAAGATCTCCCGGAAGGGTAGTATTTTACCGGTGGCATGGTGGCTGTATTCCGATTCACTAATGATCAGCCCGGCTAGAAAGGCGCCCAGACCCAGGGACAGACCCAGTAAGGAGGTCACATAGGCTACCGCAAAACAAATAACGATGATGCTCAACAAGAATAGTTCTTCGTTTTTGGACTTTGCTACACGGAACAGAAGCTGCGGAATCAGGTACTTGGCGCTAAGAATGGTCAAGACGATGACCAGCCCTGCTTTGAGTGCCATGAAGGTAAGAGAAAGCAGGATATTGTCCGATTCCCCCGCCAGCATGGGTGTAAAAAGCACCAGGGGAACAATGATGATGTCCTGAAAGATCAATATGGCCAGTGTGGTACGGCCGGACAGGCTATTGATCTGTCCGGTTTCCTGGAGCAGTTTCAACACAATGGCCGTACTACTGAGGGCAAACAGGAAGCCAAAAAATACCGCTTTGTTCCAGTCGTAGCCGAAGGCGTAGGTGATCAGACTGGTCACAGCAATCGTCAGGATCACCTGCAGGCTGCCACCGATGAAAACGGCCTTTTTGATGGCCATCAGGCTTTTTAGGGAAAATTCCATCCCGATGACAAACAGTAAAAGAATTACCCCGATTTCGGACAATACGTCCACTGCAGTGGAAGCATCCACCAGGGAAAGACCATAAGGCCCGGCAATGGCTCCGGTCAGCAAATACCCGATGATGGTGGGTAGCTTGAGGCGCATAAAAAGCAGTATTACCAACGTTGCCAGTCCAAAAATGACAACAATGTCGGATAGTAAGGGGATTTCGGTAGCTGCAAGTATAAAGGATAGCATGGATAGGTCGGTTAAAAAGAGTTACTGCTCAAATTTACCAGAATATAGTGAAAATTTGGCGGATATGGGAGCGGAAAATTCCCGTGAAAGCCATTGGAAGGAAGATTAGCGTGCAATCACATTCAATACGCGATTCCTAAACGCCTGTAAATGAAGTGCATCAGCCAGGCAGGACCGATGAGTAGCGACTGCAGGTCCGTCAGCAGCGAAGATTTTTTTCCTTCGATGCGATGGCCACGTAACTGGACCATCCCGGCAGTAAGAAACAGGAAAAGGCAAAAGATCCAAAGCGAAAAGGGAAGGAGCAGGGATAGCAAGCTTGCCATTGCGAGGCACAGGGCAGCAAACAGAAACATCCCCAGTGCCAGGGGAGGAGAAAGCGTGAGGTAGTATACCAGTACCAGCAATAATACCGGAGTGGCCCAATTGGCAAAATGGCTGAGCAAAAACTCCATTTCCTCCATGGGTCCCGGAGGGATGCTGTACAATAAGCCCACGACACTAAAAAACATCGCTGGCACGCAAAACCAACGGATGGTTCTGTTGGCAGGATGCTGATGGCTGATGTCGTACGCTTGCAGGAGTCCGTCTATCTTTCTCATGAATCCGGTCCTTGTCACCAAATTAAGTCATGGTAAGTTATGAAAAATAATTGAAATGTGTGAGTTGATGATTAAAAACAAAATTTTGTTTTAAAATCATTACAGTTAATTTAAATAACAAAGAGAATTGAAGGTGCCGGCTGGAAATTCATATTTTTTTTTAACTTTAGGCTTCACTTTTCATCCACCGATGGCCATGGGTACACAAGCAAAACGTCCGACTATTTGGGAAGCACTGTTTCCACTGCTTTTTCTGATCGTCCTTTTGGTGATCAATATCAGTGTTTTTGGAACAGACGGGTTGCTGGGCTCCAATCAACTGGTATTGGTCATTTCTTCCGGAGTAGCAGGCCTGGTGGCAGTCTTCCGGCTGGGCATCAACTGGGGTACGATTCAGGATGGCATGATAAAAAGTATATCCTCTGCCATGTCGTCCATCCTGATTTTGCTGTTGATCGGTTCGCTCGCCGGTACCTGGATGCTGAGCGGAATTGTTCCTGCCATGATCTATTACGGACTTCAGGTACTGAACCCAACCATATTTTTGCTGGCTGCCTGTGTGGTCTGCGGAGTGGTTTCCATCGCCACGGGGAGTAGCTGGACGACCGTAGCCACCGTAGGAGTGGCCCTTCTTGGCATCGGCAAGGCCCTGGGATTTGGTGAAGGGATTATTGGCGGAGCCATTATTTCGGGCGCCTATTTCGGGGATAAAATGTCACCGCTGTCAGACACCACCAACCTGGCCCCGGCCATGGCAGGAACGGACTTGTTTACCCACATCCGGCACATGGTGAAAACCACCGTGCCGTCGATTTCCATTACCTTGCTGATTTTTGGGGTGATCGGGGTATGGGGAAAGCCGGAGGGGACGGTAGGGCAGGTAAAAGCCATTTCCAACGTGATTTCGGATACCTTTGTGGTGAACGGCTGGTTGTTTATCGTGCCGGTTTTGGTGTTGGTGCTCATCATTAAAAAAGTACCGGCCATCCCTACCCTGCTTGCGGGCGCGCTGTTGGGAGGGATTTTTGCATTGATTTTTCAGGGAGAGGTGATTCGAAGCCTTTCCTCGGAAATGGGTGGAGGTGCCTTGCTGCGCTCTTTTCGGGTGGTCATGCAGGCCCTGTTTGGTGACACGGCCATCGTCACCTCCAATGCCATCGTAAACGACTTGCTGGTCACCGGCGGCATGGCCGGGATGCTGTACACCGTATGGCTGATTCTTTGTGCCATGGTTTTTGGCGGCATCATGGAAGTCAGCGGCATGTTAAAAGTCATCGCCGAGGCGGTAATCGGAAAAGTGAATTCGGTAGGCTCGCTCATTGCAGCCACCGCAGGCACCGGATTCTTTTTCAATATCACTACCTCGGACCAATACCTGGCCATTCTTGTTCCCGGCAGAATGTATGCAGATATTTACCGAAAAAAAGGTTTAAAGGGCGAAAACCTAAGCCGAACACTGGAAGATAGCGCCACCGTAACATCGGTGTTGATTCCCTGGAATACCTGTGGGGCCACGCAGGCCTCCGTGTTGGGCGTAGCCACCCTGACCTATGCCCCGTACTGTTTCTTTAATATCATCAGTCCCTTAATGACGATTTTGTTTGGGTATTTTAACTGGGGAATCAATTACTATTCGAAAGAAGAAATGAAACTGCTTAAGGAAGAGGAGGTGTTGGTATGATACCCATGAAAATCACCAAAGAAGAGGTAAATGGCTTGGACATTGGCGCTTTTCCGGGAAAGATTCTGCTGGTGCGGGACCTGGATGACCTGCGCCGAATGGAGAAGGACCTGTCCAGGCAACAATTCATCGGTTTCGACACCGAAACCAGGCCGGCGTTCCGACGGGGTGTTTCCTATGACGTGTCGCTGCTGCAGTTGTCCACCCGGGATACGGCTTACCTTATCCGGTTAAACGAGCTGGGTTTTCCCATTCAGGCCAAATCTGTGCTGGAGGACCCGAATACAGTGAAAGTGGGAGCGGCGGTAAGGGACGACATAAAAGCCCTGAAAAAACTCTCCGCGGGTTTTTCTCCGGATGCTTTCTTTGATCTTAATGAGGAATTACGTCGAGTGGGTTTTCTCAACGTAGGGGTGCGCAACCTGAGCGCGATGGTATTGGGAATCCGAATTTCAAAATCCGAGCAAGTTTCCAACTGGGAGGCACCTTCCCTGACGGAAAAACAGCAACTGTATGCCGCCACGGATGCCTGGGCATGCCTGGAAATCTTCCTCAAATTGTACAAAGAGGGATACCTGGACGATATCTTTTCTATGTGACGATTGTTAGTGCGGGAATCGTTTGCAGCAGTGCCCTGATTTCAGCGGATTTTGCCTGTGGGCATTCCAACGAGAGCCGGCAGCCGGTATCAAAATGTTGCGCAGTGATTTTAAGGTCGTGACGCTGGATCAGGTGCATTACCTCGTCCATGGACAGGTACTCAAAGCGGATGTCGATACGGGCCAGACAGGTTTGTTCGATCACCTCCCCTGCATTCAGGGCAGCGGCGGCAGCGGCCTTGTAGGCTTTCACCAGTCCGCCTACCCCCAGTTTTATCCCGCCAAAGTACCGTACCACTACTACCAGCGCGTTGGTCAGCTCCCGGGACCGGAGTTGTCTCAATATAGGGTCTCCAGCGCTGTGGTGGGGTTCCCCGTCATCATTGGCCCGATGTACTTTCCGGTCTTTTCCCAGGACGTAGGCATAACAGTGGTGTCGGGCATCGTGGTAGGATTTCCGAAGTTGATCCAGGATTTGCTGCACTTCCGATTCGTCGCTTACCGGGTAGGCAAAGGACAGAAACTTACTTCCTTTTTCTTTATAATCGCCCGTCGAAGCGGATTTTAGGGTCAGGTAGCGATCTTCCATGATTCGAATGGTGCCGGTCGGTTTAGAATTGCTAATTTAGCGAAATATAACGAATCGTTCCGCCTGCATTCCAAGCCCTTTCATGCAGTACCAAAACGGCCCATCGCTTACAGATGGACGGGTAGTAACTGAGCAGCTGGGAATGTTGGAAAGTGCCACTGTAGCCTGTTTTTCCAATGGATCGGCATCAATTACCTGCCCAACCGCTTGTCTCCGTGATCTGTACCTGCTACAACCAGGCATCCTACCTGAATGCAGCACTGGACAGCGTAGTGCAGCAGGTGTACCCCTCGATGGAACTGCATATCATCGACAATGGGAGTACTGATGTATCCCGTAAGTTCATCCTCGCCTGGCAGCAGAAAAACGCCGGCAAACTACCCATTCGTTGTCAGTTTCAGGACAGCCCCATCAATTATTGCCAATCCTTCAACCGGGCGCTTGCGCAGAGCAGTGGCGATCTGGTACTGGATTTGGCTGCCGACGATTTTCTTCACCCCCGGCATGTAGCCGAGGCGGTGAAGCGACTCAAAGAAACGAAGGCTTCGGTGTATTTTTGCAACGTGCTTCACCTGTATCCGGACGGACGTACCCGGGCCTTTTACCCGGTGGATGCTTCCGGGAAAGCGATCGGCCCGGTTCCCCAGGGCGATGTGTTTGCCTCCGTGGTAGAAAGATACCGGATCAGCTCTGCCTCACTGGTCCTGAACGCTTCGGTGCTCAAGGCTGCCGGCGGCTACGACGAGACCTTGGTCTACGAAGATTTCGATTTGCTGGTACGGATGGCTCGCGATCAGGCGTTTGTCTATGGAGACCTGTTGGGGGTCACCAAACGAGTCCTGCCGGATTCTTTCTCCAGACAACAGTACCGGGCGGGAGAAACCCGTTTTTTGTCTTCCACGCTCCGGGTGTGTGACAAGATTGCCTCGATGCTTCGTACCGAGGAGGAGGTGCAGGCCCTGAAATTTCGGTTGATTCACGAGACCAAACACGCCCTGGCCTCGGGCAATTTCGCCAGTGCCGCCGGATTTTTGAAGCGATACCCCAACCGCAGGTTGGGGGACTGGCGGTATTATTTCTACAAGGGTTGGCTGGCGAGTGGATGGGATTTTTCGCGTTTGTACGCCTGGTGGAGGAGACGCAGGGACTTATAACTGACCCACAATGACTTCCTGCATGGTCGACGGGGAAAAATAGGCAGAGCCGATTTCCCGCAAGCGGTCCCCATCAAAATCCTTGATAAAGGCCAGTTGTTGGGTGAAGACCGAAAAATCCAACCCTTCAAAATGCACCCGCTGGAAGTGGCTCATCAGGTCAAAGGGATTGCTAAAACCGGATAGTAGCGTGCCGGCCAGGTAGTTTTTTACGATTTCCAACTCGTCTGGCGGAATCGGATCGGCGATCAGGCGCTGGATTTCTTTGTATACCTCCCGAATGACCTCGTCTCCGAATCCTCCTTTCACGTCTGCAGATACCATCCAGTAGCCGCCGCCGTTTACATTTCCCAGGAAGCTGTTGATTCCATAGGTGTAGCCTTTCTCCTCCCGGATGTTTCGGATGAGGCGGCTGCCGAAATAGCCACCCAGGACCGTATTGAAAAACGAGAGGGTTTGGTAGTCCGGATGCGCCATAGGGATCATCCATTTGCCCATCCGTATGCTGGATTGCACGGCTTTAGGCTTTACCTCCGTCTGCCGGCTCGCCGAGTCCGCATTGAATGCGGGTGGGGGTAGAGGGGGATCCTTCCGGCAAGGCAGGCTGGCAAACTGCTCCTCCAAAAAAAGCAGTTCCCCTTCTGAAAGATCACCGGTGACAAACAGCTGGGGGACGGTAAGAAAACCGTTCTGGTAATACGCGATCAGCTGTTCGCGCGAGACCGCATCCACGTCTTCTTCCGAAGGATGCCGCCCAAAGGGGTGCTCCTTGCCAAAAAGCCCGGCACGAATGAGCTGATTGGCCCGCGCACCCGTTTGCTCTTGCTGAATGCTAAGGCTTAATTTCTTTTGGGATTTCCGTTTTAAAAAATGTTTTTCCGGAAAGACAGCATCGGTAAATAGGGACCGGAATACGGGCAACACATTTTTCAGATGCTTTTTGGTCGTTACCAGGCCCAGCCCATGCCGCTCAAATCCCGAAAGGATTTCTACTTCCGAGCCGTGAAAATCAAAGAAATCATCCAATTGATCCGACGGCAAAGCTCGGGTTCCCTCCGGTAACATGTGCAGGGTAAAAAAGGAAACCAAGGGATTGTAAGGTTGGTCTGTTTGGAAATGGACCGGAAAGAGTACTTCCACTTTCACCGCATCAATGGTGGGGGAAGGATTGTAATACAAGCGCATCCCTCCGGGCAACAGACGACATTCGGGTGGTTTTAAGTCAATTTCATCGGGTAGTACAAAGGGAGGAGCCTGACTGCGGTCTATGCTCATCGCGGTACGTTGAATAAAAGTGAGAACCGAAGGGTCTCTGCCAACGGATGATTCTGTACCTGAGGGACCAGGTAAGAAAAATCAAATCCGAGGCGGTTAAACACGAAACCCACCCCCATGGTGAAATAACGGCGACCTCCTTTTTTGGGGTTTTCGTAAAAATAGCCCGCGCGCACCGCAAATTTATCGTCGTAGGAGTATTCCGTACCAAAGGAAATCATGATTTCCTGCATTTCTTCCCGAAATCCATCCGGGGCATCAAAGGGCGAGCCAAACATGCCGCTTATCAGGGGTCGGGCAGGGCCCTTCCCGGCAGCAATGACGGGCTGATTGGTGGAAGGGTCCAGCACCAATTGTCCGTTTTCGTCAATCTCGTATAGTGGAGGAGTGGGCACCAGCATTTTGTTCAAGTCCAAAGCGAAAGTGATGGTATTCATCTCGTCCATGGGAATCTGCAGTGCAGACCCAATGCGCAAATTCGTTGGGAGGTAATCCAGGTCTTCTGCGCTGTTGTAGGTGATCTTTGGACCAATGTTGGAGATATTGATACCCCAGGAAAGATTCGCCTCTTTGTCCGAAAGGATGATTTCCGAGGTATGGTATAGCCCCACATCGGTGCCTACACTGACTCCAGGCCTGCTTTCGTTACCGCCGGCAGAACTTAGGTTCCCGGAAAGATTGGAGTGAATAAAGCGGGCACTGATACCCAGGGCCAGGTTGTCCGACAGCTTTCTGGAATAGGTGCCACCGATGGCGATGTCTCGTGGGCTAAAATCGCCGAGGGCATTGCCCCTGGAGTCGGTCAGCTGAATGTCCCCCATGTTGAAATACCGCAGGTCCAGCCCAAAGGCCGATACATCGTCGATTCGCTTGTATCCGGTCAGGTAGTTCAGAGACATGTCGGGTACCAAACGTCCCAACCAGGGTGAGTAAGACAGCGAAAATCCCATGTCATCTTCAATAAATGCGAGTTTGCCCGCATTCCAATGCGCCGAGTTTACATCCGGACGGGTAGCTACACCGGCATCTCCCATCGCCGAATGCCTGCTGTCCGGCGCAAAGTTAAGAAACGGTACCGCCGTGATGATCACTCGCCGGTCAACATCTTGTCCGGAGAGCTGGGGGATCGTGATCTGTGCCTGACTTTCCGCCTGAAAGGCGGCGAAAGCCATAAAAAAAGTTAACGTTTGAAGAATGGTTTTGCTCACTTTCATCGAATAATAATTTTTCCTCCCGTTCTTCCCGAAGTGCCGTCTCCTTCAGAAACGAGTTCTAATTGGTAAAGATAAGTTCCTTTTGCCGGATATTTGGTTTTGCTTTGTAAAAATATCCATTGAATGTCTGTTAAAAACCGTTCGGCTTTTGGAAAACGCCGCTGCAACGAAAATATTTCATGGCCGGCGGAAGAATGTATATGTAATTTTAACTGGAGATTGTCACCCGGCTGGTTGTGGGACACCAGGAAGGATACCTGCTCGGATGCGGGGTTGGGGTAGGCCAGCACCGTTTCTACCTGAAGTCTCCGGCTCCCTTCTACCCGTAGGGACTGCCTGCGCGTGGAAACGTTGCCCTGTAGGTCACTGCTGCTGACCAGGATTGTGTTTTCTCCTTCCGTCAGGCCTTCCAGTAGAAATTTAACATAGCCCTGCTGGTAGGTTCCCTCGGTCGCTGTGTAAAAATCCGTTACCGACACGGGCGGGTTATCGTTGATCTGTAGGGTAATTCCCTCCGCGATTCCGGCCTGTATTCCCGAAGGGTCACGCAGGTAGATCCAAACGGGACTTTGGGTACTGGAGATGCGTTCCCGGTTTTCCAGACTGTCGAAAAGAAACAGCTCCATCTCGGGTCCGGTTGTATCCGCTACCCATTCATCCGATCCGGGTTTCAATGGGATCACTTCCCCTCCAAAGGCCTCCGCGGAACCATCTTCTTCCCGGGCATAAAGCATGATTTTCCCGGTGGCCAGCTCCTCCTCCAGGGAAGCATTGCCCAGCAGCAATTCCCCTTCAAACCGACCCTTTTCGATCCGACCCCTTCCCCGAAACAAAGGTTGGTAGTAGTCAAGAAAGGTGGTAGAGGGGCTTTCATTGCCGAGGGTTTCTACCGCTTTTGGTTCATTGTCTATTCGGATCTCGTACCTTCCATCAAAACCAACGATTTGGGCGCCGGTTAATGGGTCCTGGATTTCTCCCTGGTAAATCAGCCGTTGATTGCCAAAGAGGGTGTCGGTTTCGAGTCGGGCCTGACTGGTCAACAGTGCGGTGGTAGCGGCCCGTAAGTCGGGAAGCGCCAACCGAAGCGAGGGATCCCCCAGCAGGGAAAAATTCCGATTCAGCGCACCGGAAAGGCTTTCGTTTTTGGTCCGTTTGAAAATCTCTCCCAGGCTGAGGGTTCCATCCGCTTCAAATAAGGCGGCTATGAAAGCCTCGTTTAAGCGGAAATTTACACTGCTGAATACGGGTCTTCCGGTTGCCAATACAGCGATAGCCCCTTTGTTATGGGCAAAAAGCAGTTCTTCCGCGCCGGAACGCAAAAAGGGGCTGTCATGCCTTCCAAATTCACAGGTAGCGGTTACGAAAAGGGGGAAACGCCCGCTTTCCGGCCAGTCGTCTATGTCTGGCACGGTAAACAGCTCCTCTGCGGCCCAGGTCAGTTCGTTGCCGTGGCCGGTATAATTCACCAGAAGAAGGCCCTCTGAAAGTTCTTTTGCCAGGCTCCGTTTCGCTTCGGGAAGCGTAGGTTCGGAAGGGTGTTGTTCGAATTGGTCCAGATATAGTTTTCGGACGTCGACTTCCGGGTAATGCTCGTACAGAAAGGCGGCGTGCTGTTCCGCACCGCGAAGATGAATGTTATCATCCCCATCGTCTGCGATAAACAGAAGCTTCCTCCTCCAGGGGCCTACGCTTTCGGTTTGGTACCGGATGATCTTATCTACTGCTTCTGCCGCCTCCTCCGTCGTGATGGCGGGAATCCTGCCCACGCCGATGTCCAGCTCATGATCGCCGGCTTCGGATTCTTCCCATTCCCCTTTGCCCATACCTAAGAAGCCGAAAAAGTCGTCCGACCCGTAGGTGGTCAGTGGGTTAAGGCTGGATCGGGAACTATAGGTAGGTACCAGATTGGGTCGCCCACCTAATTTTTTTTTGTAATCGAAACTGCCTTTACCGAAAAAAAGCACGTTTTTGAGCCTTTTGCCCCTGTGCCATTGGTAGGCCAAAAAATTCCGGATGCTGCCGATATCGGGGTTTCCGTAGCCAAAAGCGTTGTAAATGTCCTGCGTTTGCACCACCTCGGCAGGTATTCCCTGGGAGTTTTTGAATCGGGAAAGTCGCGTTGCCTGTGCGGTAAGGGAAGCGGCGGTCACGATGATCAGTTCGGGCGTACCGGAAAGGAGTTGGTCCGGCGGGGTTACGGCGCTTGGGCGTGGTATTTCCGGCACCACCTCCGGATCAAAAACGGCCAGCTTTTCTGCATCGATGGCAGCTGCCTGGCCTGACCGCACCCGGTGGAAATCGCTCACATCCCAGAGTTGGTAGTCGTTCGTGATTGCAGGTAGGGGCTCCGGGGTCAAGCGGTAGTAAATCCCCGGGCCGATGGTTGCCGCCGTATAGGGAAACCCCAGTAGCAGGTACTTCAGATAGCCGGCTCCGTTTGGACTGGAGCTGGTATAAGTGAATTGCAGCGATAGGCCGTCGGCATCTTCCGATATCCTTGCCTCGGCATCAAAGCGGGCTTCTCTGCCTTTTACGGCATACCGGCCGTTCGGAACTGACGGAATCGTGAGTTCGCCAATCGGTGCTCCATTGACACGGAATTGAAACCGGCTGTCTTCAAAAGACTGCGCCATCATGCTGGCATGAACGGATACCATACCCTGCGGGCGTGCATCCGGCAAGGGGAAGGCGACGGTTTGCCCGCCGTTGGCGAAGGTCCGCAGCCCATACCAGGAGCGGCCCGAGGTCAGCAGGTTGTAGGTTTCCTCCCGAAAGGTTTGAAAGCGGTAAAGCAAGGCATCGGCATCGGGAGGCCGAATAGGGGTGCTTTCGCTGACATCCTGCACCCGATTTTCGGGTGGTTTTCCGGTTTGGATCATGTAGTACAAACTATCGGTGTAGGGATGTGCTTCGAGCCGGACTTCGCCTTCGTCTACCACGATGCGGTCGGGTTGCGCCAGAAACACGTACAGGTAGTCACCGATTCGTTTTTGGGGTAGTTCCTTTAAGCGAAACAGGCTACTATCAATTTTTTGCGGCAAGGCCCCTGGCTCTCCGTAAAAGCTGATTTCCTCCAACTCGCCCAAGCCCCAGGCAGAAGCCTGATCCTGGGAAAGACGGTAGATGCCTTCATTGGTAACTGGAAACACAAAATAATCCTGAGAAACCAAAGGGCCGGCGAAAAGGCTCAAAAAGCCCCAGAGCGCGGCGCCCGTACACATGGAAACGTTAGGTTTTCTCTTCATGTTTTTCCAACCGATTGCTGATCATGGACAGGAAGATATACGAAATTACCGCTATGGGAATACCTGCCCAGCCCCAGATAACGATCCCGAACAGCGAAATAAGCAGCATCAGGTACCGGAATTCGTTTTGTCTCCACCCAAAATGGGTGAATTTGAGCGCGAGCAGGGGTAATTCTGCTGTTAGTAAGTACGAAAAAATCAAGGTCAGGGATGAAAGTACCCAGGGATTGTTCCAGGTTTCCGAAAGAAACGCCACTTTTTGTCCCAAAAGCGGGAGCGTGGAAAAAAACAGTGCATTTGCGGGAGTTGGCAACCCGATAAAGCGATCGGTTTGCCGCTCGTCTATATTGAATTTTGCCAGGCGAATGGCAGACTGTATACCCAAAAGAAAGCCGACATAGGGAAGGTACACCGGGACGGCCATCGCCTGAATCTGGTAAAAAACAATAAAGGAGGGCAAGACACCAAAAGTAACCAGGTCTGCCAGCGAATCCAGCTGTTTGCCAATACCGCTCTGTACGCCAAGCAACCTGGCGGCAAAGCCATCAAAAAAATCGAAAACTGCAGCTGCCAAAATGAAATAGAATCCATACACGGGGCCCTTTTCCATCACGATGTGTATGCCAACCATCCCGGATAGAAGGTTCAGACAGGTAAGCAGGTTTGGAAGGTGTCGGAGGATACTCAAGAGAAGGCAGATTTACCTACGAATGGATTCGTTTCTTTTTCGTCTCCAATGCGGGTATTGGGCCCGTGGCCGGGGTAGACCAGTACCTCGTCCGGTAGGGCAAAGAGCTTCTGGCGAATGGACCGGATCAATGTTTCGTGATCGCCTCCCGGAAGATCGGTGCGTCCGATGCTTCCCTGAAATAGCGCATCTCCACCGATACAGCTTGCCGACTCCTCGTGATAAAACACCAGGTGTCCGGGCGAGTGGCCCGGTACCCAGATCGAAAGCAATTGGGTATTACCGAATTTGATCCATTCCCCTTCACGAATGTAGTGGTCGGCTTTGCTGGGCTGATACTGAGCAAATCCGTAATTGGCAGCATAGCTGCTAACCGCCTGGAGGACTGCTTCTTCCTCTTCGTGGTACCAAAGCGGAATATCGAACGTACTTTTTACAAAGGCATTCCCCAGGACATGGTCAATGTGGCAATGGGTATTAATCAATTTTACGGGGCTTAAATCATTTTTTGTAATGAAGTCAAGCAGCTCGCCTTTTTCCTGTTTTTCGTAGCAGCCAGGATCAATCACCAACGCCTCTTTCGTTTCGTCGTAGAGAAGGTAGGTGTTTTCTGCGAACGGATTGAATGTAAATGATTTAATTTCTAACATGATGAAATGATTTGAATTCCAGGGTCAAAATAACAAAGATTGAGTTAATTTAGCGTATGGACGTAGATTTTTTACTCATTGGCCAGGGATTGGCAGGCAGCATTCTGGCGTATCGCCTGCACCGGGCCGGAGCAAAGGTGCAGGTACTCGATGATGGTAACCCGAACAGCAGCAGCAAGGTAGCTGCCGGTCTGTACAACCCGATAACCGGGCGTAAAATGGTAAAAACCTGGTTGGCCGACGCCCTTTTTCCGGAAATTGAGCCGTTTTACGCGGAATTGGAACAGGCATTGGGGCAGCGCTTTTTGTACCCCACGGGTATATATCGACCCTTCGTTTCCTACGAGGAACAAAACGAGTGGATCGCCAAAAGCGCTGATCCGCAATACGATCGATACATTGAAAAGGTGCTTTCTTCTTCCGCTTTCCCTGGTGTCAACGATGCTTACGGTGGCTTGTTGCTAAAATCCTCCGGGTACCTGGCGATTAAACCCCTGTTGCAGTCCTTTAAGGTCTGGGCGCTGGACCGGGAAATGCTGATGCAGCACCGCTTTCAGGCGAATAGGTTGCGCCGCGATCAGCGGGGGTATTGGACGTATGGGCACATTGTAGCCCGAAATCTGGTTTTCTGTAACGGGGTAGCAGCAGGAAAAAACCCCTTCTTTGAATGGGTACCCTTTACCCCGGTCAAGGGCGAAATTTTGACTGTCAAACAGGATTTTAGCGCCGCAGAGATCATCAATAGAGGTGTTTTTCGAATCGATATGGGCGAAGGACTGGGTAAGGTAGGGTCTACCTACAATAACCGGGAGCTGGATTTAAAACCCTCCGCCGCGGGAAAGAAGGAGTTGCTGGACAAGCTACACCAACTTATTCCCGCTGAGGCACAGGAAATCGTCGACCATCAGGTAGGCATTCGCCCGGCCATGCGAGACAGAAGACCGGTGCTCGGACAACACCCGGCGGAAAAAAACGTTTACTTGTTCGGTGGGTTGGGTGCAAAGGGCGTTTCACTTGCGCCTTTTTTCAGCCAGCAAATGAGCGATTTTTTAATTTCAGGTAAGGAACCTCAAAAAGAAGTGAACATAAATCGTTTTTTTAAGTATATTTAAGATATTGGCAAATATTAGGAAAGCAAGTAAATGAGACTTAAAAATCTAGCACTTATTTGGGTACTGGTTTTTTGTAGCCAAGGCAGTTTGCTCATGGCGCAATTCGATCAGGAAAGGTTTGGCAACAACAGGATACAGCACACAGACAAAGACTGGTATTTTTTCGCTTCCAATAATTTTGAGGTATACTACTACGATGGGGGACAGGCCAATGCCCGCATGGCCATCGATTTTCTGGAAGAAGAATTTGACAAACTGACCCAGTCCATAGGCTATGTGGCCTATACCAAGCCGAAGATTTTTATATACAATTCCAATCAGGAGATGCTGGAAAGCAATCTCAACTTAAATAACAATTCCTTTACGGTAGACGGGCAGACCTTTTTTAGCAAATTACTCGCAGAGGTCGCTTATTCCGGTTCCTGGGAATCTTTCAAAAGAGAGCTACTCTACGAGACCTCAAAAATAATCATTGAGGAGATGTTGTACGGGTCCAGTATTTCGGATGCTTTCCAGGCAAATCTGGTAAACAACTTCCCGGATTGGTTTATCGACGGCGCGGCCATGTACCTCGCCCACGGCTGGAGTCGTGAAATGGATGATTTTGTCAGGCATTACCTGCGGGAAAATGAAAACCCGAAACTTTTCAAACTGCGGAACGAAGATGCGGCTCTGGTAGGACAGTCCATTTGGAATTACATCGTGGAAAAGTACGGGCGTAGGTACATCTCCAGTATTCTAAACCTAAGCAGAATCAACCGAAACGAAGAAAACAGTATTGCCAATACCCTGGGTAGAAGGTTTCGTGATTTCACCACCGAATGGGCCAATTTCTACACCGGCATCAACAAAGACGTTTTTCAAAACTTCAAAGACCTGGACGAGGACAAAGTCATTGTATCAACGCCGAAAAACAAGTACGGGGCCCTTTCCAGCCTTAGTTTTAGTCCCGATGGAAAGTACCTCGCCTATGTGCAAAACGTGGAGGGTAAATACCGGGTCAAAATCAGGGAACTCAGCAGCGGCAGGGAACGGGTCATCCTCCGGGGTGGATATGCATCCTACCAACAAGATGCCGATTACACAACCCCTGCGCTTGCCTGGAGAGACACACTGAATCTGGTAATTGGAACCTTTAAACGAGGGGTTACCACCCTGCGCATGCGGGCCATCGACGGTAGCAATCAAGACAAGCTTTTTTTGAGAAACATCACCCAGATCCTGAACCTGGATTTCTCTCCCGATGGGCGGACGATGGTCCTGTCGGCAATCAATAATGGGAAAACGGATATCTACACGCTGAACATGCGGGGACAGGGGAGAAGGCTTACCAACGATATCTTCGACAACCGCACGCCGATTTACCTGAACGATTCGACCATTATCTATGCCTCCAACAAAACCGATTTGCCGGATAGCTTGATGACGGGCGTGATTGACGTGCGCAACTTACCCGATTATTACAACCTGTTCCAGCTAAACCTGGGAGATACCATTTCCGAAAAACGCCTGACAAATCTGAATCATATCAACCTGCTTCCCAAAAAGCTCGACAACGCGACCATTCTCCATCTAAGCGAGCAGAGTGGTATTACCAACGTGATGCGTCTGGGGCTGGGCAATTCGATTTCAAGCCAGGTCTCTGCGTTTAACAAGAGCCTGGAGTCCTTTGATTATGACGTGGAAAACAACAAATGGGCCTATGCCGTGAGGGATGGAAGCCAAAGCAAATTGGTGGTGGAGACCTTTCCAAACATGGATCAATTCACCCCCAGTACTCCGCGCATTCAGCTAGAACAGGCAAAGATGCTAAACGAACGAATATCCAACCGAAGGATTCAGCGAGAAAACGAGCCGGATGCATCCGAAACCGAGCAGGAGGAAGCAACCAGCGAGGATATTCCTGAAAATGAACCGACGGCACCGGAAATGGCCGGGCCGGAACTGCTGGAAGCGGATTCCACCGCCGCCGGGGTGGACCTGGAGTCTTTGCTGCTGGGAGGGCCGGTCGAAGATACCGAAGCCGCGCAAGCGAGCGAGCCGGTCGGGACCGATTCCCTACCACAGGTAGTGGAGCCACAAACAGCCGCAATCAATATAGACCGACTTCGCTTTGAGCGGGAAGGCGGACTGGATACAGACAACTACGTTTTTGATACGATTCCCAATCTCTATGGCCAGGAGTCCGCGCAGGCATTGGAGGCCCAACCCAGCCCTGCGGAGCGGCGTAGCAATATCTTGGATGCGTTTCGGCAACAAAACATGGTAAAGCGGGTACAAGGTCCACGAAACTACATTCCTCAGTTCATCACGACCAGTCTTAATACATCGTTTGTCGTCGATCCGCTCAGAGGGTTTGGTATCAATCTCAACGGGCGGATGACCGATCTGCTCGACAATCATTCCATTCGGGGAGGGATTATGGCCGCCATGGACTTCCGATCGGGGAGTGATGTGTACTTCGAATACGAGTACCTGAAATACCGACTTGATTTCAGAGGTAGGTTTGACCGAAGGGCCATTTTGCGGGATGAAGGGGATCTGACCTTTCAGAAATACGTGCTCACCAAATCGGAAATTGGCGTTTCCTACCCACTTTCGGTGAGTACCCGCGTGAGCATTACACCCTTTGTGGCCAAAACCCAGTATTTTAATTTAAATCCGGATTCGGTATTGAGGGGTGGCGACGGACCGCAAAATCGACTGGATGTCAATTATGCGGGAGGAAGAGCCGAATTGGTGGTAGACAAAACCCGGCAATTAGGCCTGTATATGGAGCAAGGATTGAAAGGAAAGATAGGAATGGTGCATTATCAAGGGCTCAATAACGTGCAGCGCTCGTTCAGCAACGTCTTTCTGGATATCAGAAACTACCAAAAAATACATAAAAATATCACACTGGCCACACGGATTTACGCAGGTAGCTTCTTTGGAAATAATCCACAAAAATACCTGGTGGGAGGCATGGACAACTGGCTGTTTAACCAATTTCATCTACCCCCTACTAATCGACCGGAAGTCTCTCCCGTGCGAAACGAAGCCGGTGTAGAAAATTCCAACCTGCTCTTTGCGGAGTTTGTAGACCTAAGGGGCTTTGACTACGATGAAATCCGTGGGAACAACGTGATCACCTTTACCTCCGAGCTGCGGATTCCGTTGTTTTCTTACCTTTCCCGCGGTAACATTACTTCTAATTTTATCCGTAATTTTCAGCTGGTCGGCTTTTACGATGCGGGGTCGGCCTGGACCAATGCGGCCCCATGGGAGCGAATAAACGATCAAAACACAGAAGTGATCAACACGGAAGGTTCGCCTTTTGTGATCACGTTGAACAATTTTAACAACCCCTGGCTGCAGAGTTATGGGGCAGGAATCCGAACGGTGTTATTGAATTATTACGTAAAGCTGGATGCCGCCCGACCGGTTCGGAATTATTCCGTGGAGAAAACAAGGTTTTATGTAACTTTGGGATATAATTTTTAATGTAAACTCCATACCGAATGATAAAGTCCATGACAGGCTTTGGCCTGGCAGCCTTTGAAGACCAGAATTACTCTATTCAAATCGAAATAAAAACACTTAATTCGAAGTTTCTAGACCTCAGTTTTCGATCCCCACGCCAATTTTCAGACAAAGAAACGGAGGTCAAAACGCTGGTTGCATCGATCCTGGAACGGGGGAAAGTGAACATCTCGGTGGAATTTGTCTCGAAGAAGGAAGAGGAGCTACCTATCGTCATACAAGAAGACCTTTTTGAACGCTATTTTCTGAAATACTCCGAAATGGCGGCTGCCGTTGGTACCCAATCTCCCGATTTGTTTAAACTCGCCCTGCAATCTCCCAATGTGATCCTGTCCAATACCGAGAAATCCGGCAGCAAGGAAGCCTGGACAAAGCTTACCGAGGTCCTGGTGCAAGCGCTGGAGGATTGTGACCAAAGCAGGATACGGGAAGGCCGGGTATTGATGGAAAAGTTTACGGAAAACCTGAGCATTATTCAGAACAGCCTGGATCGAATAAAAGACCTGATTCCCATCCGCAAAGAACGGTTAAGGATGAAAATCAAAAACAATTTCTCGGAATGGGTCAAAGAACAGGAGTTTGATGCCAATCGCTTCGAACAGGAGTTGATTTATTACTTTGAAAAGCTGGACATTTCCGAAGAGATTGTTCGCCTGGAAGCACACCTCAAGTTATTTGCAGAGGTATTGGAATCTGGCAGGTCGGAGGGCAAGAAAATGGGCTTTGTGAGCCAGGAATTGGGCAGAGAGATCAATACCATCGGATCCAAGGCAAACGATGCGACCATTCAGCATCAGGTGATCAATATGAAGGACGAGTTGGAAAAAATCAAAGAACAAGCACTGAATATTTTGTAACGGGATGGACTGTCAATTCCCGGTTCGGAAAAAGGACAGGGTACGCAGGAGGCACCCTTTTATCGGTGGCAGGGATCATTTTCTTTCCTGTTTTTTCAGCGTTGCTGCCTGCTACTACCCCACATATTTTTCACAAGCACAGGCTTCGAAGGTGTCGCCGGTTATTTTGCGGCAAAAGCGATCAGTTCGTCCAGTGGGATCAGTTCCAGTGTTTTTTCATGGGTAGCCTCCAGGATGACCTTGGGCGCCACGCCGGCATGGTAGGCTTGCATCCAACGCGTCAGGCAAAGGCACCATTTGTCTCCGGGTTTTAATCCCGGGAAACCATACTCCGGACGGGGAGTGGTCAGGTCGTTGCCAACCGATAAGCTAAATTGCAGAAATTCCGCCGTTACGATGGCACAGACGGTGTGTGTGCCCGTATCGTCGGTTCCCGTGCGACAATACCCGTCGCGGTAAAAGCCGGTTACCGGAGCGAAGCAACAGGGCTGAAGGGGTTGTCCAAAAACATTTGTCGCCATGGATGAGGCAGTTAAAGGAAAAAGCCATAGATGTATTCGCATCTATGGCTTCGTATTAGTTGAATTACATCCGTGTGTTAGCTCAATTTGAAACGGATAGGAAGTCTCATTTTTACACGAACCGGTCGTCCTCGCTGCCTGCCAGGCTCCCAGGCCGGTGCATTCTTCACGACTCGCATCGCTTCTTCGTCACAACCTCCGCCGATACCTCTCAGGATATCCACGTCTTGTATGGAGCCATCGGTATTTACTACAAACACTACATAAACCGTACCTTCGATACCCATTCGACGTGCCTGGGTAGGATATTTAAGATTTTTAGACAGGTATTTGTTCCAACCTTCCATTCCTCCCGGAGGCGTTGGCATGTTTTCTACCACGTCAAAGATCTCGTCTGCTTTTTCTTCCACAGGAGCCTCTTCAATGACCACTTCTTTGATCACGGTCTCTTCCTGAACGTCTACATCAAAGTTTACTTCAATTTTCTCTTCGATCTCTACTTCGTCAGGAATCTCCTTGATTTCAGGCTGTTCTACCGGTGGTGGCGGTGGTGGTGGCTGCTCTGTGATCGGAATGTCTAATAATTCCTCAAAATCGTCATCGATCGATCCCAAATCCTTGAGCAGGCCATCGTCGTAAGACTTGTACTCAAAGGCGAACAGGACCAGACCAACACTGATCATGAGCCCAAGATTCAGGAACATTCCTGTCTTTTTGCTTAGATCAGCTTTTGGTGTTTTTTTGGCTTCCATGGTATAACTCCTTTTTTTATTTTGTTGTATCGTTTATTTCATTCCAAGTAACAATCATAACAAATTATTTTTATTTATACAAGAATGCTACCCCGCTTATTCAAGAAAACAAAAATAACTGTACCAATAGTTCCGCCCAGTATGTTGACCACAATGTCAAGGTAATCAAAGGACCGGCCTGGAACCAACCGCTGTACGTACTCTGTAAAGATAGCAAGAAAAATCCATAAAACTAAGTAGTTAGTAAAAATCTTTGGATTTTTTTTTGCCGGCTCGGGGAGGTTCTGGCGAATAACGCGGCTCCACAGAAAAGACATTCCGAAAAACATGCCAAAATGAATTACCTTGTCGGATCCGAAAAACCGGGGCAAATCCGGCACTCCGCTTTCCGGGCTAAACAAGGCGTAAGCCATTCCTAAGGACCAGCCAACGGCAAGTAACAGCTGTACGCGCACCGTTCTTTTACGTTATTGTCCAATTGTCTTTTCGTATTCCTCGGCTGACAAGAGCAAGGAATCATCAATTTCTCCCACTTCAATCTTGATCATCCATCCTTCTCCATACGGGTCGTCGTTGACCAGCTCCGGAGATTCTTCCAGGGATTCGTTAATTTCCAGAATTTTCCCAGAAAGGGGCATGAATAGATCAGAAACCGTTTTAACGGCTTCTACCGACCCAAAAGCCGCTCCGGCTTCGAGGCTCTCGCCTACCGTATCTACCTCGACAAAAACAATGTCACCTAACTCCCGTTGTGCGAAGTCGGTGATGCCTACGGTGGCCGTGTTACCTTCGATCTTGACCCATTCGTGGTCTTCGGTATACTTTAATTCTTTTGGGAAATTCATTGGCGGTTAGTTAATGTATCAAAATTACAATGTTTCTTCACAGGATAAAATTATTGACTTAAATTAAATGTCAATTGTCCACCAAAAGAAGTAGAACTTCTTCGGAATGCCGTGGATACTTTGGGGTCGTTGATGGTGCGATCAAAGTAAAACTGTATGTTGAGTTTTTGGTTGACCACGTAGCCGATGCTGGGTCGGAGTTGCACATTCAGGTTTCCGTTGGTTAGCGTGTTCTCTCCTTCAATTTTGCGCTGAATGGTATTTGTATCCACGATTCGTGTGGAAATTCGTACGGTCAGGTCGTTATTGAGCACTTCCTGCCTCCCCTGGATTTTGAAGGGTACTTTTACACCGGCTTTGGTATAGCCCAGGTCGAATCGAAAATCCTGGCTATTTTGCTCGGTTACCTGGGCGTTGGAAAAATTCAGGCCAATGTTTCGCTCGGTGTTGTATTCAAAGCTGATATTCATCCGGTCCTTGGTGAGTAGGTCTACGCCAATCAAAGGAGCAAATCGCTCGGAGATCACCACCTGATTTAAAATCAGGATGGGAATGTATGCCCCAAATTCATCGGTGATGCTCGGCAGGGGCAGTTCCTGAAGGCTGTTGTACAATTCCAGCCCTTGCTGATAAATCAGGGCATTGGAAAAATTACTCACCTCGTACAGAGAAGAATAGTTATGGGTCAGATTTATCGAAGAAAAGTACTCGCTTAACGCAGGTAGTCGTGCCAGTCCCCGGTAGTCTACCCGCCAGTTAGGTAGGGGGATTTTTGGGAAAGGGTTAAGCGATACCGCACCGGGGTCTTGTCCGGAATAAGCTGCCAAAAAAGCCGGTATGAGTACGTTCTGTCCGTTGATGTTGTAAGCCCCTCCCGGATTTTCGGTTTCCAGCCTGGATTGGATAATGGATCGGTAATTTTCAAAGTCCGTAAAGAGCGGAGATACATTTTGGGTATCCTGTCGTTGAAAGACGGTCCGTAACGCATTGTAGCTGATGCTGTAAGAGCCCAGGCGGTTGGGGTTGATTGAGGTGAAGTCTTCGGCACCGGGCCCGGACCTTCGGAAAATCTCCGTATAATCCCCGTTTTCCCGCTTTCGGAAGTCCAGTGTAATCCGGAAATCGGTAATGGGTTCGATCAGCGAACTGACCTGCAGGTTTTTGGACTGGTTTTGGCGAAATGCCTGCGTCAATGCGGTGCTGGCCGCCAACACCCCGCGATTGGCGAGTTCGAAGCGGATGTCGCTATCCTGGCTCCCCAAAACAAAGCCCAATCCGGGGTTCATGAAACTGCGGTCCATACCAAATAGCCCGGTATTCGGCAGGTAACCGGGCAGGAAGGTACCTTCGGTGATCTGGTACCGGAAGTTGACCTCCTTCACCATCATCAGGAACTTCAGCGCACTGGCGGTCAGGCCTTCCGTCGAGGGTTTGTCTTTCGCTTCTTCATCCCCTTCTGCCGTGGGTAAGGCCGGCCTGCCGGGGATGGTTGGCCGCTTCGGCGCATTCAGGGCATTCAGGCGCTTGTTTTTGTTGTACAGTTGTGCCAGGTCGAGCTTACCGGATACCGATCGGTCGCGGGAGTTTTGTATCACGTTACCCAGGCTGTCCCGCTGCCCGATGGCCCCCGTCAGCCAGCTATAGGTGGCTTCGTAGCGCAGGTCGGCACTGATCCAGTCCGTGATCGGGGATTTTTGCAGCGGTACGCTGTAATTGACCACCGCCTGTTGGCTATGGTTGGTCACTCTTCCCAGCCTTCGTATGTTGGCGCGTAGGGAATCCAGTTTGCTTTCCGTGTCCAGGTCTCCGGCTGGTTCGTCTACCACGGCGTTGATGCTGGAACTCAGGTCCACGGACAGGCTCTCTGTCAGGTCCCAGTTCAGGCTGTAAAAACGATTGATGTAGAAGCTTTTCTGAAACAGCGGATCCACACCTGCGGTGCTGAGTTGGTCGTTTCGGTTTTGCGTACGCATAAACCGCCGGTCCACATCCAATCGTGCGGAGAGCTGACTGGGTGCAAAATTGATGTTAAAATCACGGATCAATTGCAGGTGGTCGCTTTGCAGGAATCCCATTTTCTGAAAGGGTGTGATGACCAGGGGGTCCGGCTGGTAGGTGTAGGCGATGCTTCCCCGGTAGGTCTCAAAATTATAGCTTTCCAGCTGTATATTGCTTTGGCGGACGGATCCGTAGGCGTAGGAAAAGGAGAAATTTTCCAGGTCATAAAGTCGGTTGGTTTCCTTGTCCGGATTACGGATTTTCCGCACGTTGTTGAGGCTGAAATTGTTTCGTTTGGATTGGTCCAACACCAGGTTCCGATAGGCTTCCCGTTCCCCGTCGCTGCTGAACTTTTGCAGGGCGATCTCGAAAGGCACATCCGGATTCAGCGGATCAAATTCCGGTTTGGTGGTGGAATTCTCCACACTGACATACAGGGGTATGCTCAGCCCCAATCCCTTGGGTAGAATTTTGTCCACATTGACATTGGCGGAAATATCGTATTGGGTGGTGGATTCGCGGGCTCGTTCGGAAAGTCTGGTTTCCAAACCGCCGAAACCAAAGGTATTGTGCCGGATGGAGGAGGAAACGGTGGCCACATCCGCAATTTGAGCGTTGAGCCGGGCATTGGCTGCCCATCCGGAGGACTTGTTGAAATCCGTCGCCCGCAGTTCGTTGGCCCAGATGCATACCGATTTACTGGCTCCGCCGGTGGTTCCGGGGTTGCGGACGCCGATCATCATTCCTTGAATGAAGTTCAATTCCGGGCGGCCCACCACCGTTACACGGTATTGCCGGACCTGCACGGAGTAGGGGATGTTTTGGGGTCGCTGGTTGTTGTCCCGCTCTGCTTTTACGCCAACGATTTCGTCGATGGCCACATCGATTTCGTTTTCCAGCGGCCAGATTTGCCGGGGATCCCGGGTGCCCGCCGGCGTGATCTGTAGGGGAACCTCGATTTCGTAGTAGTTGTCCGTGTAGTCCGTTCCCAGGCGAAGAAAAGCAGTTAACTCTCCGTTGACGGCATCCCGGCTATCGGCATGCAAAAACATTTTTAACCGGCCGTATTGCACCAGGTCCTGGCTGACATTTTTAAATACGGCCCGGGAGTCCCTGCTCTGTAGGTTCTCCACGCACAGCCGCAACGACTGTTCGTTCAATTGGCGCTCGATCGTCGAGGTATTGTCCCGGTCCCGGAAGATGCCCGGAGGTAATACATACGGACTTTGGTCTTCTCCTCCCTGTCCATTTTCTTCGATGTTCACCACGCCCACCGTAAAGTTGGAATTGTCGGGCTCGGGGATTTCTGAAAATCCTTTTTCGAAGAGGGACTCCTGAAATATTCGCCATTGGCTACCTACCAGCCGGAAATGGCCCATGCGCAAGACCACGGGTTGCTGAAAGTCGGTCAGGTAGGTACGCATGAACCGGATGGATTTAAAGCCAGAGATATTGCCTATGGTGGCATCGGGCTGCCGCACCGGAATGCGGAAGAGGTACCAGTTGACCTCTTCTCCGTTTTCAATGTGGGTAACCTGATCGACGATGTTGTTTTCGCCTATTTCCAATCCCCCGGGGCGCAGGTCCACTTCGTACTCGTAGTAGCTCTCTACCTCGTTTAGGGTATTATCGTTGTTTAGGTCTTCGTTGTCGGGCACGTTGGAACCGGAGGGGGTGTAGGGCAGGTTGGTATTGGCGGTGATGGGAGTATTTCCTTCCAGTCCGTTAAATCTTTTGTAGCGTTCCAGGATTTTTACGTCGTTTTGGTCAAACTCGGGATCCAGGTAATAGTGAAAATCATCGGCCGAAGGATCCTCCAGGATCTGATCCAGGGCTTGCGGGGTTACGTTCAGTCGGTCGAGGAAACGATCCCGATAGAATTCGATTTCATCTTCGCTGCTTAGCCCGTTTAGCCCCACGTCTTGATTTTCCCGTGCTTCCGGTGAATTATCAAAGGCAGGCGTCAGAAACTGTTGGTTGGTCACCCGTCCCCACTCGTTCACGGCGGTCCCTGCCTCCGATCCATCCGCCGGAAGGCCGTTTTCGAAAGCATGCCTGCCGTCCACGACCACGTCCTCCGAAATTTCCCCCAGATTAAAGACCAATTTACCGCCAGTGGTATTGTTTTCGTTGAAAATGCCGTCCAATACGCGTCCGTTTGGCCCTGTAATGAAAGGGTCCATCAGCCAGAATTCGATGTATTCGATATTGGTCCGGTCAAAATCCACTTCCGAGGTAATGGCCCGGGTGACTCCTCCGTAGTTTTCCCGGGGATTCGGTAACAAGCCCGAAGCGTCCAGCGACGGGTTAAAATTATACATGCCCCGCTCGTGTGGGAAATAGGCCATTTCGAACAAGGGTTCCGGTGTGATCAACACGTCCCGGTTTCGGCCCCTAAAAATCTCCTGGGGCAGTACGCGTCGCACGTAGTGATTTCTTCGGTCGTCGTTGGTAATGTTTGGTGGCACGCCCCTTCCAGCCGGACGGTAAAATACGTTGTCGATGGAGTACCAGGCCAGTCGGGCCCGTTTGTAGGCGTTTCCCAGCCGGTCTTCCGTAAGCGGACTTTCGTCAAATTGATTGTCTTCGGTGTTGGGAGTGGCGGCCAGTTTCCAGTTCTGCGGAGAGGAACCCAGATTGAACGGGATGATGGCCGTTTCGAAATCATCGATGTAGGAGGCACCCTCTCCGTCCACCTGGTTGGAGGTACCCGGGATGAGATGGGCAAATTCCCCGCTGAATTGAATCAATGAAGGTTCTTTGGTTTCGGTGAAGGGCAGGGCATCGGCCAGTTTGGTCAGGAACAGGGATTCTTCGTCGTAATTCACGTCCAGGCCCCAGAGCGAATTCCGCAAGGTTTCGTTGCCGGTGGCAATGCGGGAGATATTGGGGCGTTCGTTGAGGTAAAGGAAGGTACCGCCGATAGTGAAGTTTTCATTAACGAGGTAGTCCAGGCGGGTACCAAGCAGGCTCCGGGTCTGAAAAGAGACCAAATCGGCTTTTTCAAAACTGACACTGATACGTTTGCCGGATTGTAAAATTCCTTCGTTGATAATGACTACCCGACCGATATTGTAATCCACGGTATAATCCACTCCCTCCGTCAGGGGGATGTTGCCTGCGGTAACCAGAACGGAACCTTCGCTGATGTTCAGGCCCGGAAGCATGATCTCCGACGCTGAACCCGAGGTGAAACTTCCTTTCAGAAAGTACTTGTTGAGTCGGGTGACCAGTTCGGCATCGGCCAGTGTGGTGCGGTATAGGGTGTCGTAGACGAATTTATCCACCAGGTTGACTTCGGAGGGAAGGAAATAGTCTTCCAGGGTCTCACCGAAGGGTTCCAGTACGGGAAAAATAACCAGGCCTTGCTCGGGTCGAACGGTCAGTCCCTGTACAAAGTCAAAATTACCGTCCGGTTGGGGGTCGTTTTGGGGGTTGAGGTTATCCAGTTTGAGCAGGCGTATCAGCGGGATATCCTTTACATTTTGCCCTTCGAGCAAGCTGGGGTTATCCAGGCCGGTACGGTCGTCCCGGTAGATTACCTGCAATTGAAAGCCCTCTTTCTGAATTTGATTGGCGTTCAGGTTGTAGATGTTTTTCATCATCAGGTCCCAGGTTGGGATGCGGGTATTGATCCGTGCCGGGCGCAGCATTTTCATAAAAATGACGTTGTCTTCCGGTCGGTTTTGGTAGTCTTCCGATAGCTCCCCCACTTTGTAACTTTGCCCGTTGTAGGTGTATTCGTACGACACCGCAATCACTTCGTCGTTTTGCAGTTTTCGGGACAAACTGAAATACCCCAGCTGCCGGTTAAAGGTGTATTCGTTTTCGGCCAGTTTTCGGGCCCCGTTGATTTGCTCAAATTCCACGCCTCGTTCCAGGCCCAAATCGGAGCTAATGGCCGTGGCAGCCGTCTCAAAATCCCGGTATGCCGGATTGCCACGCAGGGTATTGTAGAGTTCGTTGGCATTGTTAGATGCCGGGGATTGGGGGTTCCCGCTGCCGATCCCTGGATTTTCCGGGTTGTAGATGCGCTGTCCTTCGCCCAGGTCCATGAATGCGGCAAAGTTTCGCAGGGTCTGGGTATTGTTTGCCCGGTTCATGATGTACACCTCCAGCCGGGTGATCTGTACGCCGGAAAGTACCTGGGGGAGTCCCCGGAGCCAATTTTCGTAGTTATTTCGGAAAAAGTGGCTCAGAAAAAAGTGTCGGTTTTCGTCGTATTCGGATGCACGAATTTCAAAGGGTCGGCCCTGGTTACCACCTTCGATGATGATTTCGTCCCGTCGCCCCCGCTGAGTGGAGGCGACCGTAGTCATGAAGAATTTACCAAATTGCATTTGGGTTTTGACGCCGAAAAGGTTCTGCGCTCCCTGGATGAGGCTGTTTTGCACGGGCATGCTGACGTTGCCGATCTCGATGGTTTTGAGGATATCCTCTTCAAAGCCCGCGTATTCTACCTTTAGCTGATTTTCAAAATCAAAGGAATTGTTGCTGTCAAAATTGGCCCCGATGCGTACTTTTTCCCCCAGCATCCCATTGACACTCATCTGGATTTGCTGGTTGAAGTTGAATCCGCCATTGCGCTGCTGCCGGATGGGAATGGAAGGGTTGTCGATGCGTCGGAAAATGCCGCCAAAATCCAGGTTTACGTTTCCCGTAGGTACAATGGTGATTTCGTTTCCCCCAAATATCCGGTCAAAGGTAGGACTCATGGTGATGGGAGGAATGAGCCCCCGGCCTCCCACGGCACTCTCACCATCCAGCCCACGGGAGCGGTTGCGCCAATATTCCTGGCGAATGCGCAATTCCTGCATGCGCGAATAGTCTTCGAAGTCCAGGGAATAGCCCGGATCCAGTGCTCCGGAATCCAGGTTCTGATAGATCCGGTAATTCACGGCGGTATCGACTTCCACTTCGATGCGCTGCTCCTGATAGGGAGAGAATATAAACGGTGATTTGTTTCGAAGGAAAGGATTTTGGTAGGGATACAGCGGCTGGGTGTCGAGGTCGTCCCACAATAGAAAAGAGGGCAGTTCTTTTCGTTTAGTAAGGGTGTCCATTTTTGTCGGCAGGCTATCCGGTGCCGACTCCTGAAATGCCTGAGCCTCGGATAAGCCCATACAGCACATCAGATAAAACACTCCGCGTAAAAGAATGCTGTACCGATGAAATGACTTTTTTCTCCAAAAAATATGTGAGAAAGTAAAGGCCAATGGTGCTTGGTTATGATGACGACTTTAAAGATGCTTTAATTAATGCTTCCAACGAAACATCGGGACCACTTTTTTTCAAAACAGTGAGGATATTTTTCTCCGCCTGTGCTTTCGTAAAGCCCAGGGTAATCAAGGCTTGTAACGCTTCCTGTTTTAATTTATTGCTGTTTTGAATGAAGCCCGGCACCGTTCCGTCGCCCGTAGCTATGCCTTCTTTTTTGATTTTATCTTTGAGCTCTAACACAATCCGCTGGGCGGTCTTTGCCCCGATTCCCTTCACTCGTTGAATGGTACCGTGGTCGTTATGCAAAATGGCCTGCTCCAGTTCTTCCACGCTAAGGGAAGACAAAATCATCAGTCCGGTATTGGGTCCGACTCCGTTGATCGAAATCAGTGCTAAAAATGCTTTTTTCTCCGCCGGATCCTTGAATCCATACAAGGTATGACCGTCTTCTTTGATGTGTTGGTAGGTGTGCAGGAGTATTTGCTCTTCCTCCTTCACTTTCCCAAAGGTAGTCAACGAAATTTTCACTTCGTAGCCAACCCCTTGGATATCAATGATCACATACGTAGGATCCTTGTAGGCCAGTTTTCCTTTCAGATAAGCAATCATGTGGCGGGGGTACTTTGGGCGTCCACTACAGCGATGGCCACCATGTTAACGATTTCCCGAACCGAGCTCCCCAACTGGAGCACGTGCACGGACTTATTCATGCCTAGCAGGATGGGGCCGATGGCCTCCGCATTTCCTATTTCCGACACCAGTTTGTAGGCAATGTTTCCGGAGGCCAGGTCGGGAAAAATTAAGGTATTGGCCTTGTTATTGATCAGCGCGCTGAAGGGATAATTCTCTTTTTGAATACCCTCATCGAGGGCTACATTGGCTTGCATTTCCCCTTCGATAACCAATTCCGGAAAACGGTTTTTGGCCAATAGGGTCGCCCGGGCAGTTTTGGCCGGGACATTGCCTTTTGCCGAGCCAAAATTGGAATAAGACAAGATGGCGATTTTCGGATCGATATCAAAAAACCGCACACCGTTGGCCGTCAGACCGATGATCTCTACCAATTCATCCGCGCTGGGATTTTCATTTACGGTGGTATCGGCAAAGAAAAACGGCCCTTTGTCCGAATTGATGATGTACATACCGGCGACTTTATCCACGCCTTTTTTCACACCGATGATGTGCAGGGAGGGTAAGATGGTTCGCGGGTAGTCTTTGGTCAAGCCGGAAATCAGCGCATCTGCCTCGCCCACTTCCACCATCATGGCCCCGAAATAATTCCGGTCTTTCATGAATTTGGTGGATTCGTGAAGCGTGAGGCCCTTTCGTTTCCGCTTGTCGTACAGGATTGAACCGAAATGCTTGAGTTTGGCCTTTTCCTCGTTTGGGTCGATCACCTGCACCGAATCCAATTCCAGAGAGTTGGCTTTCAGTAGCTTCTTGATTTTTTGCCGGTTGCCGAGTAAAATAGGCTCTCCGATTCCTTCGTCCCGAATAAGCTGAGCCGCTTTGAGAATCTTGGGGTTGTCCGCCTCCGCAAATACCACGCGTTTGGGGTCTTTCTTGGCCCGGGAAATGACGCGGGACATGAGGCGCTGATCGATTCCGATACGCTCCTGCAGATCCAATTCATAGGCCTCCCAGTCTTTTATGTGGGTTTTTGCCACACCAGAAGCCATGGCAGCTTTGGCCACCGCCGGCGCGATGGTGGTGATGAGCCGGGGATCCAGAGGCTTGGGGATGAGGTAGGTTTTTCCAAAAGCCAACTTGCTCTCCCCATAGGCTTTGTTTACAATATCGGGAACGGGCTCTTTTGCCAGATTCGCGATGGCATAGGCAGCTGCCAGTTTCATTTCTTCGTTGATTCCGGTGGCCCGTACATCCAGCGCTCCACGGAAGATATAGGGGAAGCCAATCACATTGTTGACCTGATTGGGGTAATCCGACCTGCCGGTGGCCATGATGATGTCCTTTCGGGCCGCCATGGCATCTTCGTAGCTGATTTCGGGAGTAGGATTTGCCAAGGCAAAGACGATGGGGTTCTCTGCCATGGACTTGATTTGCTCCTTGCTGATGATGTTGCCTGCTGAGAGTCCCAGAAACACATCCGCTCCCTCCATCGCTTCGGTAATGTGGTACAGGTCCCGATCGGTGGCAAACATTTGGTGGATTTCGTTCAGCCCGGGTCGGTCCTGCCGTATAACTCCGTCAATATCGCACATGACGAGGTTTTCCAGTTTTACGCCCAGACCTACATAAAACCGGGCGCAGGATACGGCAGCCGCACCCGCTCCATTCACCACCAACCGGATATCTTCGATTTTTTTTCCTATCATCTCCAATGCGTTGAGCAAGGCAGCACCGGAAATTATCGCCGTCCCGTGCTGATCGTCGTGCATCACGGGGATTTTCATTAATTCTTTCAGCCGTTTTTCGATAATGAAGCATTCCGGAGCTTTGATATCCTCCAGGTTAATGCCTCCAAAGGTGGGTTCAAGGGAACGAATGATGCCTATCAGGCGATCGGGATCCGTTTCGTCGATTTCCAGGTCAAATACGTCGATGCCCGCAAATTTTTTGAAAAGTACGCCCTTTCCCTCCATGACGGGTTTGGACGCTTCCGGACCAATATTTCCCAATCCCAGGACGGCTGTTCCATTTGATATGACCGCCACCAGGTTGCCCTTGGCGGTGTATTTGTATATTGCATCCGGATCTTCCTGTATGGCCTTGCAGGGTTCGGCCACACCGGGCGAGTAGGCAAGTGCCAAATCGAGCTGACTGGAAAGGGGTTTCGTCGGAACCACTTCGATCTTCCCCGGTTTTTTGAATTGGTGGTAATTTAGTGCATCCTCTTTTCTGATCTTCATGGGTGGGCTGGGAAAAATGATGGGTTCCGTCCTTACTGTTCTTCCGGGGTTGATTGAAAGGAGGTGGCGTTTAAAATGGTCTCGATCTCTCTGAGGGAAGCCCGGTGGGCTTCGTTGGGGTAATACACAAACCCTTCCAGATAGAAGATTTTGCCTTGTACCTCGTCTACCACTGTATAGGACAAAAACGACCCTCCCATGGATAAATTATTGGTTTTCCAGGCTCCGCGCATTTCCATGACATATTTTCCATCGATCTGCAGGGTGCGAAACACCGGCGGCTCCAGTCGCTCCGTTACCAAATAGGATTCTTTTTTATCCGGGTCACCAAAAATATGTTCTCTGGTGATCCCGTCCCTGAGCTTGATGATATTTTCCGGAAATACCTGCTCCTCATCGGTGTAGGGTTTTTCGTAGAAAAACAAGCTGATGTCGGGCTTGTCCGGACGGGGTGTAGGTTGCCGGTACCAAAGAAAATTGTCAGCTTCCCTGACAAATTGGTAAGAGGCAGGCAGTTGCAGGGTGAATCCAAATTTCTCCGCCGATTTCACTGCTGCCTCGCCGTTCGTTCGATTGAATAAGGCTTTTGCCAGCCGGTCGCGCTCTTTGCCGACAAACAGGTTTTGCAATTGGGTTTTGTTTTCCCGCAGGTTTCGGACCAGTTCCTGTTCGTTCTCCCCAAATAGATACAGGACCTCCTGGCCAATGGCAAATTCATCCTTGCTTCGTAACATAAATAGCGACGAATCTTCCTGGGCCATCTCTTTGGATTCTGCGGTAAACTGGCTGCTGATGACGCGGCTGGCGGGATTGGTATCGTCGAAGGTCGTGACGTACACCATGTTATTTGCCATTTTCAGGATTCGCGTAAGTTTGCGGGGGTCTACCTTTCGTACGTAAAACAGCGATTCTTCCCGGATAATCCCCGGAATGTTTGCCTCAAAAATGTCCTTCAATGCGTCTCCTACGGGTCCGGCATATTTCGTCGAATCAATTACCAGCAAAATTTCGCCGAGGGAACCCCGGGCCTTGGGCTTGTTGCTGGAAGATCCGCTTCCCCCCTCGTCGCATCCGGTAAGGAATGCGAGCACAAGCAGCATATGCACAAACGATCTGATAGATGTATCCATTGGTTGTTTTTTTACCTATGCCGAAATTAGGAAAATTTGCCCAATGGAAAAAATAAAATTAAAAATATAGTTATTATACTATCCAATAATTAATTTTTGTCCGGGCTTGATTTGGTTGGAGTTGAGGTTATTCAGCTTTTTAAGCTGGTCAATGGTCACTCCCTGTAGTTTTCGGGAAATCAGCCAAAGGGAATCGCCGGGTTGTACGGTGTACATTTTTCCGGAACTCGTTTCCGAAACGGCGGGTTGCTGGGAGGAAGCAAGGCTTTTCTCGAAGGTATCCCGGTCCTGGTAAATGTGTAGTACCTGCCCGATACGTATGGTATTGGAATACAGGTTGTTCCAGGATTTTAATTGGCTTACCGATACCCCGTACTGCTGGGCTATTTTCCCCAATACGTCTCCACTCCGAACCCTGTAGGTGAGATTATGCAAGGGTTTCTCGGGTTCTTCCGGAAGGGAGGCCAGGTACCGTTCCTTTTCCACCTGCAGGGAATCCACCAACCAGGGTTGGTTTTCCGTAATAAAGGCAAGTTTGTGGCGGGGTACATTGATGGTTCGGTCTTTGTTGAAATCAGGTACCTCGGCCCGCAGCAGGGAGGGGTTCAGGTATTCCAGATCCTCCAGGCAAAGATCGGCATGTTTGGCCAGGTCTTGCAGCGTAAATCCGGCTCCCAGGCTCACTTTGTCAAAATCCATGGCATAGGCCGGTTCTTCCAGTATCAGGTTATGTTCCTCGGCATGCCGCAGTACGTACATGATGGCCTGAAATTGGGGGATGTAACTCCGGGTCTCTCTGGGTAGGTACCGGTAAATGCCCCAAAAGGTTCTTTTCCCGCCGGACCTGCGGATGGCCCTGTTGACGTTTCCGGGGCCACAATTGTACGCGGCCAAGGCCAGTTCCCAATTGTTGTACCTTCGGTTCAATACTTTCAGGTAGCGTAGCGCTGTATCGGTAGACTTTTCCGGATCCATCCGATCGTCTACGTGACTGTTGACATACAGTTGGTATTCCCTGCCGGTGGCTGGCATGAATTGCCAGAGTCCAATGGCCCCAACTCGGGACCGTGCTTTGGGATTCAGTCCGGATTCAATGATGGCCAGGTATTTAATATCGGCGGGCATGTCGTGTTTTTCCAGGGCTTCGTCAAAAAGCGGAAAAAACATGTCCTGTCTGGCCAGCACCATGCGTGTATAGTCCCTGTTTCGGACGGTAAAATAGTTAATGAAAGCAAAGATGGTTTCGTTCAGCTCGAAGGGCATGTCGGTTTCCATGGCCGCGACACGCTTTTCCACCTCCTCGTAGGTAAAGTCAGGGATGTGTTCGTAATCGTAAAATGGAGCGATCGTTTCCGTCTCTCCTGTCTCGATTGCCAATGAATTGATCGGTTCCTGGGCGATTGCTGCGGGAAAAAACAAGCTCCCGGCCAGCACGCTTCTACACACGTTTTTGAAAAATCCTTCCCTCATATCAGTCGTATAGTTAATTGTTTGATGCGGCTTTCGTCAGGTAATTGGCAAAGGCGTACAATTCGGCTTCCTTGAATGAATTGGCCATGATTTGAAGTCCGATGGGCAATCCCTTTTCATCCGTTCCATTGGGGATGGACAAGGCCGGAACTCCCGAAACCGAGGCCTGCACGGTAAACAGGTCTTCCAGGTACATGGCTACCGGATCGTTGGAATGCTCTCCGAATTTAAACGCCGTACTCGGCGTGGTGGGCAGCACGATGTAGTCGAATTTGGTCAATAGGTTTTCCGTAAATTCTTTGATTAACCGTCTTACCTTTTGCGCTTTCGTGAAATAAGCATCGTAATAGCTTGCGCTGAGAACAAAGGTCCCCAGCATGATTCTTCGTTTTACCTCTTCTCCGAATCCTTCCGACCGGGTCAATTTGTACATGCTTTCCAGATTGTGCGCGTTCGGCGTTCGGTATCCGTATTTAACACCATCGAATCTGGAAAGGTTCGAAACTGGCTTCGGCTGTAGTCAGGATGTAGTAGGTGGGTAGGACGTAATCCAGCAGGGGGAAGGCTACTTCCTCTACCTGATGTCCTTCGTCTGCCAGTTTTTTGAGCACCTGAAGGGTGTGCGCTTTTATTTCCGGCTGCAATGCATCGGAATGGACCGTTTCCTTCAGGTAGGCAATTTTGGCAGGCTTATCGAAATGAAGCAGGTTGCTGTATGCCGGCACATCTTTTCTGGAGGCAGTACTGTCGTAATCGTCCGAACCGGCCATGGTTTCCAGCACCAGGGCATTGTCTTTTATGTTTTTAGAAAAAACGCCAATGGTGTCAAAGGAAGACGCGTAGGCAATGAGTCCATAGCGGGAGACCCGGGAGTAGGTGGGCTTGATGCCGATTACTCCCGTAAACGCGGCCGGCTGACGCACGGAACCTCCGGTATCGGTTCCCAGGGATACCGTGCAGAGATTGGCCTGAACGGCTACTGCCGAACCACCCGAAGAGCCTCCGGGAACCCGGTTTTCATCCAGGGCGTTTTTCACGGGACCATGCACGGAATTCTCGTTGGAGGAACCCATTCCGAATTCATCGCAATTCAATCTGCCGATGATGATGGCATCCTGATCGATCAATCGTTGGATAGCGGTGGCGGTAAACTGGGATTCGAAACCTTCCAGGATCTTACTGGAAGCATTGGACGTATGTCCTTGGTAACAGAGTACATCTTTGATGCCCACCACCATACCGGCCAGTTTGCCGGCCTTTCCGGCAGCAATTTTGTCATCTATGGCCGCCGCCTGCTCCAAAGCCGAAGGGCCATAAACTTCAACGAAGGCGTTTAAATGCGCCTTCGTCTCAATGTTGTTTAGGTAATAAGTTACGATCGCCTTACAATCCGTTTCCTTTTTTTCCAGCGATTTTTTTATCTCATCGAATGAAAGAAATTTTTCCAACGTGTTATTTTTTTGCTTTTTTGTTGTCGTCCTTCAATCCTTCCTCCAGATCATCCTGAATCTCTTTGGTCGCGTCTTTGAATTCGCGAATCCCCCTGCCAAGACCTCTCGCCAACTCAGGGATTCTTTTTGCTCCAAAAAGAAGAATGACTACCAGAACGATGATCACCAGTGATCCCCCTCCGATATTTTGTATAAAACCCAATGTACTCATGTTTTGCTTATTTTGATTATGAAATTGTTACAAATATATCACTGTGCTTTTCTAACGCAAAGGAAATAAAGCATGTTGTAATTATTTTTTCTAATTATGGTAAAATATACGCATTATTTGCTAGAAAGCCAAATACTTGGATCCATTACTTGCAGGCCTTTCCAGGTTTGAAAATGCAGCTCAGAGACGCCATTGGCGTCCGTATACACCGTGCCAATGACGGTGGAGGTAGATACTTGTTGCCCTGATTTTACAGCAATGGTCTTTAAGCGGCTATACATGGTATAAAACTCCCCGTGTTTGATGATGATGGTACCGCCCATGCCTGGGACCGTGGTTATTTTTGTGACCACGCCGGCAAATACAGCCTTTACCGGCGCATTGTTTTTTGTCTGAATGTCCACGCCATCGTTGGTTTCGGTGATTCCTTTCAACGTGGGGTGGGGGAAAGTTCCGTATTTTCGGGAGATAAACCCGGTTTCCACCGGCCAGGGAATTTTCCCCCGGTTGCTGGCGAATGAAGCGGAAAGTGCCGGGCTGGATGGCGTCGCCGGTAAATTGCGTGCAGCCGGTTTTTCCCGGTTTTGCCCGCTTTCCGTTTCCTCCCGGGCTTTTGCCAGGCGCATTTCCTCTTCAATTACCCGTTTGATTACCCGATTCAGTTCTTCCTGCTGTTTTCGGGTAGCGGCGATTTCTTTCTTCAGTTCCTCTTCTTTCTGGCTTAGGGAATTCACGAGTTGTTGCTGCTCTTGTTTTAGCACACGTAACTCCTGTCGCTGCGCTTCCTCCTGGCTGAGCACGGCCCGTTGCTCGGCTTCCTGTTTCTCCAGTTGTGCCTGCTTGTCGGTCAGTTCCCGACCGACCTGCTCCATCTGTTCCACTTGTTTTTTTCGCGCGTCGCTGTACTGTTTCAGGTATTTCAGCCGCATGTAGAACTGTTTAAACGTAGCAGAGGTAAAAATAAAGGTAAGCAGGTTGACCCCCTGGTTAAGCTTGTACGAGGTATAAATCATTTGGGCATATTCTTCCCGGAGGTTTTCCAATTCGGTGCGTAGCCGGTTGATTTGAGTAGCGGTCTGTCGGATTTCCGTTTTCAAAAGTCCTAGCTCCCGGTTTAGGGTAGCGATGTAGCTTTCCCTGGCTTCCAGCTTTTGGTTGACAGCCCGGAGTTCACTCAATGAGGCACGCTTTTCGTTAGTGGTCCGTTGCAAGACCGTGTCAAATTCCCGGAGCCTTTTCTGGATTTTTGCCTTTTCATTTTCCAGTTCGGCCCTGCTTGCGGTGACCTGAGCCAGGGCCTCGGGCAAGGGCACCGCGCAAAGTAGGAGGTAGAATAGTAGATAAACGAAACTACGGGAAACCTGGTTAAAAATTATATGGGAAGCTGAGTGGGTCATCCGTTAGTTCTACTTTTACCATTTCTGCGTTCAGAAAAAAATTCGATTTGGGCTTTTGTGGTAAGCTAAGCACCATTTTTATGATGGCCTGGTAGGGGAACGGTTGCCCGTTCAAATCCCGGAAGTCCATGTAGGAAGCCGAAAGACTACCCGACCGGGTTTTTGAGGCCTCGCTTTCCAACTGGGTTACTTTGCCATGACCGGCATCCACAAGCGTCTTGTATTGAATATTTTCGCGTTCTTGTCTCAACTCGAAGGTTTTTCCCACCCGAATCAGGCGGTCGCGGTAGGTAAATTCATGGGGAATGTTTGCGAATAGTAGGTTTTGGAACAGGGAGAAGGAAAGCGGAACGCCGTATTTTTGTTGAAATTCCTGATAGCCCATATCAATTTTTTGGCCATTTATCCGGTCCCGTATTTTGATCTGATCGGCACTAATGTAACCCCTGACCGCCTCGATTCCGAGTCCTGGTGACATGTTAAACCAGATGATACTGTCCTTTTTTGCGCGAATGTTTAAGGTGCCTTTGGTGATTTTCCCGTCCTGCTCTTCTACGGTGACTTTTCCTTTTGCTGTAAGGTAGTTGTAATCCAAATAATACGGTTCAAATTCATTCATCACCCCGTCAGCGCTGTAGGAAAGGGGTTTCCGTGCACAGGAGAAGACCATAAATGCGCCTAAAACGAAGGCAATTAACTTACCCTTACTCATAATATGTTTTGTTTTGGATTTTTAACGTTAAAAACTCAGACGTATCCTCCATCTCTTTCGCTTTGATCCAGTAGCTAAGTGCCTGTTCTTTCTCCCCGAGTTTGTACAGAATATCTCCGTAATGTTCGAACATCACACCACTGGGATCTTTTTGGTGATCAAGTGCTCGTTCCATGTAGCCTTTGGCCTCTCCGTACCGGCCCTGTTGGAACAACACCCATGCGTGGGTGTCCAGGTAGGTAGGGTTTTCTGGAAATCGATTGACTAATTTAAACGACATCTGGTAGGCCTTCTCCAGTTCCTTTTTTTCCAGCGAGAGAAAGTAGGCATAATTATTTAAAATATGCTCATAATTTTTATTTTCTGCCAAAACTTTTTCATAGGCTTCGAATGCCGCCTCTTTTTCGCCAAGGGCATGCAACGCATCTCCGAGCTGCGCATTTGCCATGAGCAATAATTGGCGATTGGCCCCCGCATTGAGCACAAGGGCTTTGTTTAGTGCGGCTTTCGCCGCTTCGTTTTCCTTATTGCCCAATTGTGCCGTACCCAGGTAGAACCAAAGCTCGGCACTTTCCGGAGCAGATTCGGTAGCGGCCCCCGCCATTTCCACGATCGCTTCGAAAGGCTCTTGCGCCTCAAACATCAAAGGTACCAGTGTTTGGTACAACTCAGCATTGTCCGGTGCTTCCTGCAGCGATCGTTTGAAATACGAAATAGCTGCCTTGGTTTCCCGTTGTTGCAGCTTCCAGTTGCCGAGCGCCTCCAGAATCTCGGGGTCTTGAGGATGGAGATTTTCCATATGGAAGGCAAGGGTGTCCAGCCACTGGTCGCGGGCGGAATGCTGCAATTGTCCAAGGATGCCCGAAAATGCCCGGGCTTTCGCGGATGCGTCCAGGTCCGGATGGCTGATTCCTTCGAGGAGGTATTTTTTGGACGGTATGTCCGCTCCTTTTTCTTTGTACAGCGTGTGTGCTGCCATTTTCAATTCGGGTTGATTCGGATAGGTCGCGATGGATTCCAGCACCAGTTCCAGGGCCTGATCGGTTCGGTTGTTGTTAAAAAGGATTTCCACCAGGGCCAGGACGTAATTGGCATTTCCCGGATGCGCCTCGATCAGCTTCTGTCCCTCTTTGATTGCCATGGGCAGATTGTTCTTTCGCAGGTAGATGCGTTGCTTTTGTGCGGTCAATTGTTCCACCACGCCAAAATAGTCTTCCGCTTTGTCCAGGGCGTCCAGCGCTTTATCGAATTCGTTCAATGTCAGGTAGAGAGAGGCTAAATCCAGAATGTACTGCTGGTGGTTCCCGTCTTTTTCCATCAATTTCTCCAGGATTTCTGCAGCTTCCCTACTTTTGTTTTGCCCGTTATAAATTTCAGCCAGTTGTAGGTGGTAGTATTTATTGTCCGGGTCAAGGGCCAATGCCTGCTGTCCGTACTCCAGGGCTTTTTCGGTCTGGTTGGCACGTACCATCATTTCCGATAGCTTGAAATAAACGGCCGGTTCTTCTTCGTTGAATTCCAGGGCCTTGGTGAAATAAAAATAGGCCTTTTCGTATTCTTCCAGCATGAGCTGCTTTTGTCCCTCGATAAATAGCCGGTCGGCCATCATCTCTTTTTCTTTTAGAACTCGTTCTTTCCGGCTTAGTTTCTTCTGTGCAAGGACCGTATCAGGGCCCAGCAGGGCCGCAATCAGCAAAGAAAAAACCCAGAGCACCGGTCGTTGATACCACTTATTCATTGATCGTTTACTTGTTTAGTACCTGCTACACGTCCCCTCGGGTACCTACAGACGTTTGCTGCGTTGGTCCCCGCTTTCTCGACGATTTTTCAGAAGGGCGACAGGATTTACTCGTATTATCTTTTCTTACAATTAATGCCCGCAATTGGTTCCCCAAAAGACGCCCCTACCTTTCCGGTACGGCCGATTCAGACTACTTTCCGGTACTTCCATAGCCTCCTGACCCTCTGTCGGTTTTGGAGAGATTTTCGGTGCTGTTCCATCCTATCTGCTCGTGTTTGGCCACCACCATCTGTGCGATCCGTTCTCCATCTTGAACGATGAAATCGGTATTGGAAATATTAACAAGCAGGATTTTAATTTCTCCCCGGTAGTCGGCATCGATCGTTCCGGGACTGTTAAGCACCGTCACCCCAAACCTAAAGGCCAAACCACTCCGGGGACGAATCTGAGCCTCGTAACCGGGAGGGAGTTCGATGTACAAGCCCGTTCCGATCAATTGCCGCTCCAGTGGCTTCAGAACCACCGGTGAATCCAAGGCTGCCCGCAGATCGAGTCCGGCGGACAATTTGGTTTGGTAGGCAGGTAGCGGGTGTTTGGATTTGTTGATAACGTTAATTTGCATGATTACGCTTACGTATGGAATGAAATAATGTATATAGTTCGTTTTTTTCCATAAAGAACACCAGGGCCAGAAACAGCAGAAATACCCCGTTGTGCAGGAGAAAATCGACGGTAGGGTTTCCCGTATCCAGCCAGAACCCGGCGTAACTACATAGAAAAGCCAATCCCAGGTAGCTCAGCCCCTTTTTTGTCTGATAGGGTATGGGGTAGTACTTTTGCCCGATCTGGTAGCACAGGATCACCATGGTCAGGTAGCATCCGAGCGTGCTGAGTGCGCCGCCGACAAATCCGAATACTGGCACCAGGGTCAGGATGATGAGCACGGTCACCAGCGCTCCCGCAAAGGTAATGTAAAAACTGAATCGGGTTTGGTCGGTGATTTTAAACCAAATACTTAGGTTGTAATACACCCCTAACAGCAGGTAGCCCATTAGCAAAATGGGTACCATCGGGAGGGCGATCTCGTATCCCCCCGCCTGAAAAAAAAGGCTCCCGATCAGTTTCAGGTTGACCGCTACTGCTACCATGAGCAGCGAGCAAAAAATAATGAACCAGTGCATGACCCGGGCAAATACTGCCGGATTGTTTTCATTTCCGGATTGCTGGAAAAAAAAGGGTTCGCCCGCATACTTAAAGGCCTGAATGATCAGGCTCATGATGATTGCCAGCTTGAAATTTGCACCAAACACCCCACCTGCCTCCCGCGCGCTGAGTTGGGGGTAGAAATTTTCCGGAAGGGCGTATTCGAAAAGTCCCCGGGAAAAGACTTCGTTGGTAACTCCGGCGAGCCCCATAAAAAGCAGGGGTAGGGCATACTGCCACATGGGAGCAAGAATGGATGCCTTGAGCTCAAATGTCCAGCTGCCCACGAGTTTCCATACCAGGGGTAAAATCAAAAAGTTGGCCAGGACATTGGATAGGACAATGTAGTCCACGCCCCCCTCTGCCCGGTACCATTGTGTGACCCAGGGCTGCATATCCGGGAGGATATCTCCGTTGGCCACGTGAAAGGCGAAGACAATGAAAAAGATATTGAATCCCACATTGAGGAATATGTTTATTAGTTTCACGGATGCAAAGGTGACCGCCCTGCCATCCAACCGTAATTTGGCAAAAGGGATGGCCATCAAGGCATCGATCGTAAGAATCAGCGCGGCCCATCGAAACAGGTGGGCTTTTCCGGAAAAATCAAATACTGCTGCAAGTGGAGCAGCTGCCAGGTACAGGATCGATCCCAGGGCAAGTGCCACCAGGCATACCAGCGACTGCGTATTCCGGTAGACTTTTTCGGGCGCAAGGCCCTTACCCGTGGAAAAACGAAAAAAGGAGGTTTCCATACCAAAGGTGAATACCACATTGAGGAAAGCGATCAAGGCATAGAGAATGGTAAAGGAACCAAGATCCTCTTTTGGTAGATAGCCCGTATAGAGAGGAACCAATAAAAAGTTTATGGATTTTCCCAGGATACTGCTGATACCGTAGATGGCGGATTGCCCGGCTAATTTTTTTAATAGCCCCATAAAAATAAAAAAAGGGGATTATTCCCCTTTGAAGTTAGGTTTTCTTTTCTCCAGAAAAGCGGTGGTGCCTTCCCGGTAGTCTTCCGATTTGACGCACCGGGCAAAACTGTTGGCTTCGATTTGGTAGCCATTTTCATCGTTGGCAAAAACTGCATTGATGCAGTCCACGATCATGCCGATCGAGAGCGGGGCTTTGCTCATGATTTTTTTCAGAATCTCTTCGGCCCTTGCGATGGCTTCCTCCTTGGTTGCCTCCACGTGGTTTAAAAGTCCCAGGGCTTTGGCTTCGTTTGCATCAAGCATGTCGCCGGTCATCAGGATTTCCGTAGCTTTGGTCCGACCGATCAGATGGGTGAGGCGTTGGGTGCCACCGTATCCGGGAATGAGGCCCAAATTCACCTCGGGCTGCCCAAATTTTGCATTGGTAGTTGCGATGCGCATGTGACAGGCAATGGCCAATTCGCAGCCCCCTCCCAGAGCATAGCCATTGACCACGGCCACCACCGGTTTATGGCAGGATTCAATGATTTCGAAAACCTCCTGGCCAAATTCAGCGAATTTTCGGGCGTTTAGTTCGTTCAACTCCGAAATTTCATTGATGTCCGCACCCGCCACAAATGCTTTTTCTCCGGCCCCGGTAATGATCACCCCACGGATGGATCGATTATCGTTCACCTCGTTGAAAATATTTTTCAACTCCTCCAAGGTGTTGAAATTTAGGGCGTTGAGTTTAGACTCTCGGCTGATGGTCAGGTAAAGTATTCCGTCTTTCGTTTCGAAAAGAATATTTTTTTGTTCTGCCATTCCAATTCTTCAATGATACGGCTCAAATATACGAGGAGTGCAAACAATCACAAAAGATTCGGTTAAAAATCGTGAGGATCAAAAACCGACATTTAAAATAAATCATCAAGAAAGTGTGTTTTGAATTTATAAAATGGTTGTTCAAAACTGAAATAGCAAAAAATATGTCGTTGAAATTTAAGGAGCTCGTGAGGAGGCTTTCTCAGGTACCAGCGATGCAGTCGATTCTTGCCGAATAAACGGGCGGTTGAAATGTTACTGTATCAATTTTTCCTATTTTTGTCCCATCTTAAAACCTAACGTGAGCAAATTATATGTCCGACAAAAGAAAAATTACAGTCGCCTATGGGGATGGAATCGGTCCGGAAATCATGACAGCCACCCTGTCCATTTTGGAGGCTGCCGGTGCAGCCATAGAGACTGAAGTCATCGAAATCGGAGAGCAGGTATACCTGAAAGGTATTAGTTCGGGAATAGCGCCAACTGCCTGGGATTCCCTTCGCGAAACGAAGGTTTTTCTAAAATCGCCCATCACCACCCCCCAGGGAGGGGGGTTCAAGAGTTTGAACGTAACGACCCGAAAAACATTGGGATTGTATGCGAACGTGCGGCCTTGCAAGGCCTATTCTCCCTTTATCCGCACGCATTTTCCCGAGACCGATATGGTGATTATCCGGGAAAACGAGGAAGATCTGTACGCGGGAATCGAACACCGTCAAACCGAGGAAGTGTATCAGTGCCTCAAATTGATTTCCCGTCCGGGAAGTGAAAAGATTGTTCGCTATGCCTTCGAATATGCCCGTATGAATAACCGGAAAAAGGTCACGTGCATGACCAAAGACAACATCATGAAGATGGCGGATGGCATCTTTCATCAGGTTTTTAATGAAGTGGCCAGGGAATATCCGGACATTCAAACGGACCACAAGATCATCGATATTGGTACGGCCTTGATTGCCGACCGTCCGGAGATGTTTGACGTGATCGTGACATTGAACCTGTACGGTGACATCATTTCGGATGTAGCGGCGCAGATTACCGGCTCTGTCGGACTGGGGGGATCGGCTAATGTGGGAGAAGAGGTCGCTATGTTTGAAGCCATCCACGGCTCTGCCCCGGACATTGCCGGCAAAGACATCGCCAACCCTTCCGGACTGATCAATGGGGCCATCATGATGCTGGTGCATATCGGGCAACCGGCGGTAGCAGAAACGATCAGCAATGCCTGGATGCGAACCCTGGAAGAAGGCATACATACGGGAGATATTTTTCAGGAAGGCATTAGTAAAAAGCGAGTCGGAACGCAGGAGTTTGCCGCTGCGGTCATCGACCGGCTTGGGGACAGTCCAGTCACCATGAAAAAAGCGTCCTTTCCCAGGTCCACCCGGTCTGAGGAGGAAATGAAAGCAGCCCTGAGCATCAAACCTGGGAAAACCTCCAAAAAAGTCCTGATTGGATTGGACGTTTTCATCGATTGGAAAGGGGACGACCGGGATCCAAATGTGCTGGGCGAAGCCCTGCGCGCAGTAGATGCGGAGGGGTTGAAGATGCAGTTGATCACCAACAGAGGGGTGCGGGTGTATCCGGGCGGAATGAAAGAAACCTTCTGTTCGGACCATTGGCGGGTACGTTTCTTTAACGCAGATGAGAGCGCCATTACCCACGAGCAGTTGATCGAGGTTCTGCAGCAGGTAAAACAGCTGGGCTTTGACTTTATCAAGACGGAAAATTTGTACACTTTTGATGGGGTCAGGGGTTTTTCCCTGGCACAAGGGGAATAAATCCAAACTTTCACCTACGCCAGCCGGTTCCTTTCGGGCTTGCTTGCGTTTCTTCTATTCGGTATGAAACGGGTATTGATTATCACCTATTACTGGCCGCCAAGCGCCGGCTCCGGTGTACAACGTTGGCTCAAGTTTTCCAAATTCCTGCCTGAATTCGGCTGGCAACCGGTGATTTTTACGCCCGAGAATCCGGATTTTGCCTTGGTAGATCCATCACTCGAGGCAAAAGTGGCGGCAGGTACCGAGGTGTTGAAGTTTCCCATTTGGGAGCCTTACCAGCTTTTCCGGCGAATCAAGAAGGGAGGGATCAAGGACCCCTCGCGGATTCTGGAGCAACAAAATCCCTCCTTGCTGGATCAAATTGCTGTATGGTTGCGGGGCAATGTCCTGATACCGGACCCGAGACGATTCTGGGTGAAGCCTTCCGTTGAGTTTTTGCAGCGCATTTGGGAAGACAATGCATTTGAGGCCATTATCACCACTGGCCCGCCCCATAGCATGCACCTGATCGGCCGGGATTTGAAGCGAAAAACCGGTACGCCCTGGCTGGCGGATTTCCGCGACCCCTGGTCCGCCTGGGAGTTTTTAGATACCTTGAAGCTAACGTCCTTTGCCAGGAAAAAACACCGAAAACTTGAAACGTCGGTTTTTCGCGAAGCGAATGTGCTGGTGACCATTTCGCCTACCTTTGCCAGGGAAATGGAGCAGCTGGCTTCACGGAAGGTGCATTTGTTAACCAATGGCTTTGATCCGGAGGACCTTCCCGCGGGTTTTTCCCCCGTTTCCGAGCCCGGCGAAACCCTGGAGATTGTCTACACCGGTGTGATCGACAGTATACGGAATCCCTTTCCTTTTTTGCAGGCTTTGAAGGAGGTGTTTGGCTCCAGCCGGAATCGGGTGCGCCTCACCTTCGTTGGAAAAGTCAGCCAACAACTGCTGGACCGGATTCGGGAGGACGATTGGCTGCAGGAGCACGTACACCTGACGGGTTACCTAAATCACGAAGCGGTGTTTTCCTACTACGAAAAAGCCCATCGGCTACTGCTGATATTGACCCAGACCAAAAATGCCCGTGGCAATATCCCCGGTAAGCTCTTTGAATACATGGCTACCGGCAGGGAAATCATCGGGCTGGGGGATCCGGAAGGGGATGCAGCAAAGATTATTGCCCAAGCGGGCGCAGGGAAGGTACTCGCACACGAAGATACCGCCGGCCTGGTTCGTTACTTGCAGGAGATCCGCCAGCTATCCCCGGAGGAGGGGAGGGAAGACCGGGGGCAGCCCTTTCACCGAAGGAACCTGACGCGGCAATTGGCAGAACTGTTGCAGGGAATGCAGCATCCCTAGTTACGGAGCGAGGGTAGCCACCTGCTTGCCCGGTCTCGCAGCCACTTTTCTGCTTTGGGCGCAGCCTTTAGCCAATGCACCAGGGAGAGGTATACCAACAGCAGCAAGACACTTCTCAGCAGCAGGTCCAGGAGGATGAAATCCATTTTGGGCAATAGAAGGCCAGCCACCGTCCAGCTTAGGCCTCCCGCGAGGAGTAGTTGGAATACCGCTTTGGTAAAGGGGTTGAATCCGAGCTTTACTTTCACGTAAAGAAACTTCAAAAAATTGTAAAAAAACATGGCCAGCAAGGAGGCAAATGCCGCTCCTTCGATGCCGTAGCGGGGGATTAACGCCAGGTTAAAGGCCACCACCGCGACCGCCATCAGGAGGGTGGCCGTGATATTGAACAGGTAAAATCGGGAAAAGACGATGATTTCACCGTTCACCGAGAAAACCACATCGGTCAATTTTCCCAGTCCAATGAGTAGTACGACCCATTTACCTGCTTCGTAGACCGAGCGATTGGGTACAAAATGATACAGGGAATCGATGTTTACCCAGATTAGCAGGAAGACCAGCCCGCATACCAGCAATTGGTTCACAGCGATTTTCTTATACAGGCTATGTATTTCATCCAGCTTATGGGCAGCAAATTTTTCCGAAATTATGGGCATGGCTACCTGTGAAATGGCTCTTCGAGGCATCTCAATCACCACCGCGATGGAAAAACCAATCGTATAGATGGCATTGGCATCCAGTCCGATCATGGAACTCACCATCAGGCTGTCGATTTTCATGATCAGCAGTGCTCCTGCCGTACCCAGTAAGGTAATGCTGTTGTACCGGAAAAAGGCTTTTTTTAGTGGAGAGGGTATTCCGGCCCAATTAAATTTCAGGGATAACATGCCGGTTTTCCGCATGTAGGCGACCATGCTCAGTACGGTCAGAAAATACACCAATACCATGCCCCATAGCATATGGGGAAAGGAATACCACTCAAAATAGTAGCCCAGCACCAATGCACCCATCAACAAGCGCAAGAGCACATCCCGAATCAGGGAAGGGATGGCAATTTTCAAATAGGAGCGGCTAAAGGCATCGAGCAGGCTGTTGACCACCGACAAGCACGTGATCAGCAGGGCTACTTGCAGGTATTCGTTTACTTCTGGTGCTTTCTCAGAAAATGCAGCCATGAGCGGCTCCTTAAACAGGATAAAAAGAAACAAAACCAGCGTGTAGCCTACCAATCCCAAAAACAAGCTAAAGGTAAAAAAGGAATGGGGGTCATTTTTTACCTGCGGAAAAAACCGGGTAATCCCATTGCCTACACCCATTTGTGCAAAGGGCATTAGCAGCAGGGCCATGTCCTGAATGGTCTTAAACAGGCCAATTTGCTCCGGTTCCAACACAAACGGAAGCAACCACAGCAGGTTGAAATACCCGATTACCACGCCCAGGTAGGCCGAGATGGTGGTTAGGATGCTTTGTTTGGCTAATTTGCTCAAAGGGACGCTTTCGGATTACGTAAAACGGTACGACGTAAAGGTATCCGGTATCCGTTAAATTTGGACCAAGTTACTGGTTTTTAATTACAGGACTTTGTACTAGAAAATTAATTTAGCAAGAGGCATGGAGAAATTAGATTTTGTCGTATTCTTGTGATTCAAAGTTGACGGGATAGCATTCGGTTTTATGAAGAGACAATTTTTAGTAGTAGCTTTTCTCTCGTTTTTTACATTGACCGGGACCGTGTTTTCTCAGGTTCGGATTGATTTTTCGGAGCGGACTTCCCTTTTGTCCCCTTCCCGGTCCATTTACAGTATCAACGGTGATTTCTCCATGATCGGAAATACGAATATGACTTTGTCGAATTACGGAGAGGATTTGATGAACGACGGCATGATGGTATTCGTCGATGTGGATGCCGACCCCGAGACGTTCAACAGTTCAACCGCCACCCTTCAGTTTTCTAGAGAAAATGGCGCCAATTCTGCTTGCTCCAGGGTGTTGTTTGCCGGCTTATACTGGTCAGGAAGGGGGCCTTCAGACGTTACCTTTGATGTAACCAAAGGTATCTTCCGCAAACCGTTTGACAAAAGAAAAGTGAAATTTAAAGGTCCGGGTCAGCTCGAATACCTCGAACTGGAGGTGACGGATGATGAGATCAGGTATCCCGCTACGCTTAACGAGGATCTGGGCATGTTTGTAGGATACAAGGATGTTACCGAGTGGGTTCGTGCCTGGGGAGAAGGAGCCTACACGGTTGCAGATATTGGGTTGATAGAAAGGCACAAATTACCACTACGGAGGCTGGGGGATGGTGGTTGTCTATGAAAACCCGGTCATGAAAAAAAGAGATGTTTCTGTTTTTGATGGCTATGCTTTTGTGAGGGGGCAGGGTGCGGCCTTTTATGATTTCGACGTATCTGGTTTTTCTGCTACCGAAAGCGGGGACGTACGCGTCAAATTGGGGGTAATGGCCGGTGAGGGGGACGTAGGTGCAGATGGCGATTATTTTGCAATAGAAAAAGGGGAGGCAACCAACGATTTTGAAAGACTGAGCCATGGTAATAACGATGTTGCTAATTTCTTTAATTCGTCCATTTATACCGGAGGCAATCCCAGAAACCCGAACCTGAAAAACAACACGGGAATGGATGTTGCTGTCTTTGAAGTCGATAATCCCAACAATTCAATACTAGGAAACAACCAAACGCGTACGCGATTCCGGTACGGGTCCACCTGGGATGTTTATGTAATCTACAACATCACCATGGCCATAGATGCCAACGATGTGGAGGTGGAGACGTTTCACGAATTACGTTCTGTAAACGGAATTGAGGTAGACGAAGAGTCGCCTGAAATCTTCCCTGGTGATGCGTTGGAATTCAGGGCCACCGTAAAAAACAAGGGTGAAATTGCGGTGGATCAATCCAGGCTTGAAATTCCCCTGCCGGCAGGCCTCACCTTTTCGCAGGCTACCCCGAATTTGTTTGTCGACCAAAACTCCAATGGCGAATTTACATTTGTACCTGCACGTGGACCCGCCGGGACGATCGTTTGGGAAATGGGACAATTACCGGTGAGGGAAGACAATCAGGGGATTATGGGTACATTTGATTATGTGGTAGAGGTTTCGGAAGATTGTTCCGAACTTCTGCGTATCTGTGACGGGAAACTAGCGATTGACGGCACGCTGTTTGGAGAGAATGCGCTCACCCAAACTCCCCTTGATCCCCTTCCTTTTATCACAGGTTACATCCAATCGGAAGCCTGCTTGAACCAATCCATCACCGGCCCACTGCTTGTAGAGGTTGCGATCAACCCGTTTTTAGAAGAAAATTGTGGATTGAGCTTGGAAAGTTTGGAGATCCCTGTATGCGTATCAGAAACCAATCAGGTGATTGTCAGTAGCTTCGCTGGTTTTTTTCCAGCGGGTACTGATTTTTATGAGCATCCACCCAATAATCAGGGCGAACCAGGGGTGGTTATCGGGCAGGACCTCATCATGGATACCAATGAATTGACGCTCTATGCCTTACATTCGCCCCAGAGCGAATGCTACCAGGTGTTTACACTGTACAAGAATGATATATCCCTGCTGCCAGCGCTGACTATTTCTGCCGGCTGTGGTCAGGAGAACGAAAATGAAATCGGAGTATTGGTGACTGGCGGCGTGGAGCCCTTTTCCTATCTCTGGAACGATCCTACCGGAGCTTCCACCCCTACGTTAACCGATGTTGCGCCGGGGGAATATACGGTGAAAGTAACAGATTCCTTGGGTTGCAGCGAGGAAATTACATTACTCGTACCTGACCCTCCCGATTTTGTCCTGGAGGTTTCGGAAAGTGAAAGTTACCTGAACCTGGGTTGCGATCAAGATGCCCTTGGAACCATCGTTATAATGGTCGAAGGCGGAAACCTACCTTTTGTCCTGGACATTGTGGAAGAAAGTGGTACCGTAGGCGCTTTTTCTGAACAGGTAGTTATCGTGGAAAGTGGGCGGCATGTAATCCCTGATTTGGCAGCAGGCGTGTACCGATTAACCCTCGCCGATCTGAACGGCTGTACAGCAAGTCAAACCGTTGAACTAACCCAGGTAGACGATCCCGACCTGCAGGCGACCTTTTCCTTCAGCTCTGCCTCCTATACCGAATCCGGAGTTTTGTTTCAAGATTCCGATATCCAGTTTTTTGGTGAGGTAAATTCGGGAGGGGACCACTCGTTTCATTGGGATTTTGGAAATGGCCAGGAAAGTACCCAACAGCGCCCGACTGTAAGGTATGGTGAACCTGGTACCTATTTGGTGCGGCTGGACGTGACGTATCAAAATGGGTGTCAGCGCAGTTACGAAGAATATGTAGAAATAAGCGGACTTTTTCTCAGGGTACCCACTGCTTTCCGCCCAAATGGGGATAGCCCCAACGATTACTTTTTCCCTGTTTTTTCCAGGGTGAAAAGCCTTCAATTTTGGGTATTTAATCGGTGGGGAGAACTGCTGTTTTTTACCGAGGATATCCACAGCAAGGGCTGGGACGGTACGCACAAGGGGATCGAAATGCCGCCTGGAAGCTATTTGTACAAGCTACGGTACACCGATTTGCAAGAGAGAGATAACCAAAACGCCGGCTCATTCAGTCTCGTCAACTAATCAAAGGGGAAACGCAAGGGTATTGCTAAATTCGGGAATGCGATCCTTTTTTAGGGGGATCAATTTTCCACGAAGACCGATGGTAAACAGGTTGTAGTGTTGATTTTCTAAAAAATGAACCAGCTCCGTTGCCTCGTATCCTGCGGCGTTGCAGGACTCCTTGTTTATTTCTACCAGAATTTTTGGTCTGAATGTCGCAATCGTTTTCAGGCCACCTTTCAGAACGGCCAACTCGGCGCCTTCTACATCAATTTTCAGGCAATCCACTCTTTTTAAACCCAATTTTTCTACTTCTTCATCCAGGGTAGATAAATCAATTTCGTTTAGGAAAACATCGTGTTCGGCCGAGGGAAACATGCTATTCACCCCTTCATTGGTTCCGGATTTGGTGTACAGGTTCAGTGTTCCGGGACGATCCGATAGTCCCAACTTACGGGGAACGATGGCGTTTTTGTAACGGGGATTTAGCCGGATATTTTCTTCAAGTTGCCGATAAATGCGTTCCGATGGTTCGTAGGCAAGCACCTTTCCCTCAGGGCCAACTTTGCGCAGTCCCCACAAGGTATATTCCCCCTGATTTGCCCCGATATCGATGAAGGTTTCTCCTTTTTTTAACACCCGCTCCAAAACGAATAACGGCGCCCAGTCGTGTGCACCCCTCCAGAAAATCGCGTTTCCCATGCCCTTTGACACATCCACCCGAAACACCATGCCCCTAAAGCGGAAGGTTTTCCAAAACTCGGAGGTATTGGTAGCGGGAAAAATCCGTTTCAAGAGTACCACGACAAAAAAACCACCGGGAATCCGATATAAATGCCGGGATATCCCTGCAAGAAAGTTTTCAATTCTGTTACGCATGGCCGTTTAGTAGCTGGGTAAGTTTTTGTTTTCGGGAAGCAAGCGAGTAATTTTCCACGATCCGCCTTCGGGCATTTAGCGCCCATTTTTCCGGATCTTTTAAGTTGACCAGTTGATCGATCAGCCGACATAGCTTGTCGGGATCTTTCTTTTCGAGTACCAACCCGTTGCTTCCAATGATTCTGGGAATGTGATTGACAGAAGAGCCGATGGGAATACAACCCGATAGCATTGCCTCCGCCAGTGCGCAGCCAAATCCCTCGAAGGAGGAAAGTTGCAGGTAATACCGGTGTTGGCGGTAACGGCGGGCCAATTCCTCCTGCGATACCTTTCCCAGAAAATGAAGGTTTGCCGGATGGGTCGTTCCGGGCGCATCCATTCCCACAATAGAGAATGTAAAATTGGGACATAACTTCGCCACGGTTGCAATAAGGTCTCCTCCTTTTAGCCGGTATTGTGCGGCGGACATGACGGCCAGAAAGGAGTCCGGTGCTTTGTTTTCAAAATGCTCAAAAGGCCAACGCTCCGGGTCGAATCCATTGTGTACGGAATGTATCGATGTGGTGATCGCCGGAAAATGGTGACGTATTCCCTGGAATCGGTGGAGCACGGTGGGATCAAAATCCAGCTCGGTACCGGCCAGCGATTCGCTTACCGGTACCAATGCGCTCGCATGTCGATAGGAGAGGCCGCAGGCCCATTTTAACAAAGGGATCCTCAGGCTACCGTAGCCCAATTCCGGGATGGAAGCGCAATCCGTTCCGTGCAACACGATCAGTGTTTTTTTTCCAAGCAGTTTCCCGAATAGTACCGGCCAAACCGACCAATACCCCCCGAAACTTATCAGGACAGCATCGGTTCTTAGAATACCGAACAGCACTGAAAAGAACTGAAGAAAAAAGAACAAGGGAGCGAGGGATTTGTGCTGCCAGGGATAGGTATTGATTCGCACCAGGTAGTCTTCTTGTAGCAAACGAATGTCACTTCGAATAAAGGAAGGGAAAAACGGGGCCACAAAAAGCAATTTCCGTTTTCTCATGCCCGAAATCGGGTTTTTATTTCCAGGTAGCCGCTTAGGAGTAGCAGCAGTACCACCGCGTATTGAAAGATAGCCGAAAGCGTTCGGGTTCGATAATAGCTTTCCGGCCGAAATACCATTTCTACCTCTACTTCGCCTTCCGGAAGCACAATGCCGCGCAACAAATAATTTACCCGGTGGATCTCCGTTTCTTCTCCATTAACAAAGGCTTCCCAGCCCTTGGGATAGTAGATTTCGGAAAACACCGCCAGACCGGCGCTATTCACTTGGGCAACATAGTGGAGGTGGTTGGGCCCCCGGCTTTTCAGGGACAGTTGCCCGCTACCCGGAGGGGGTACGCTTTCCCCATCGGCAGGAGTAAAGGTAGCCTCAATTTTTGTGTTCATTTCGGCCAATTCGCCGATTTCCTCTTTGTTGGAACCAACGGGAATGATTTGCTCGGGAAACCAGGCGGGGCCGTTTGCCTCGGGGTTGGTAAATACGGCATTTTCAGCTCTCCCAGCCAATATGTATTTGGTGTTCAGCATGTTCAATACCTGGATGCCCTGGTAGTCAAAATTCCCTTCCTGGGCTTTTTGAATAAAACGGTTCATTTCCGGCGTCAGTACCCGCTCGATCAGGTCCCGGTACCGACTCATTTTTGCACCATGGTAGCCTCCGATGCTATTGAAGTAGTAGCTGGTGCGGGCTTCATTGAAGGGGTTCTGAACGTTTAATACCCGAAAGTAGGCAGTATCCTGAAGGATTTTACGGTCGGCCGCGCTTGCCGCAAAATGTTGCGCACTTGGGTTTTCGGTAAAGCTTTCCTCGTTTAGGTACCGCCTGTTGACGGTCCAGACATCCACCAGGATCAGAAGGCCGACGCCGAGCAAGGCCCATCGGCTTTGCAGTACCTTGTAGCGCACCAGTCCAATCAGTAAGGCCGCTCCCCCGATAAAAAACAGGGAGCGGTAGGTGTCTGAAAGCAGGAGGTGCTGCCGGTCGGCCTTCAACGCACGCTGCAGCCAATCCGGGTAACCTGCGGATGCAGTACCCTGAAAATCCAAACCAAAAGCAATGATAACTCCCAGCAGGAGTAGGCCTACCGTGGTGCCGAGGGCCATAAAAAAGCCTTTTTTGGTCTGCGGATTCTGGGGCTGTTGCAGGAGGTTTTCCAATCCCAGCGCACCGAGTAAAGGAATCAGGAAAAGGGTTATTCCCAGGGCCATGGATACCGCCCGAAACTTGTTGTACCCGGGAAGGTAATCAAACAAGGTGAAATTAAACCAGGCCAGATTTTTCCCCCAGGAAAGCATCAGGCTCAGCAGAGTAAGGGTAAGAAAGGCGTTTCGGTAGGGCGGTGGTGCAAAGAACAGCCCCAATACAAAGAAAAACACCAGGATGACCCCTCCGTATATCGGCCCTCCCGTAAAAGGTTGATCTCCCCAATAGGTGGGGGCATTCTGTACAAATTGATTGATTTGTGCGGGATCGGCTCCCTGTGCGCGGAGGGCCTGTTCCGATTTTGAATCCTCCGGGAGGGCCTGCTGACTGGCACCGCCAAAATAATTGGGGATCAGCAGGGTAAAGGTCTCCAATTTGCCGTTGGACCAGCTGAATGCGTAATCCCGATCCAGGCCGCTGCTATTCTGTCCGGTCTCCTGCAAGTTGCTTTCTCCCCGGATGGAGAACGCACCGTATTCCAGAACCGAGGACAAACGCGCCAGGTTTCCCAAGCCACCCAGAACCGCCGCTGCCAGCAAGAATCCGGTAATTTTTGCAAATTCGGGCAATCTTTTTTCCCGAAAAAAGACCAGCAACTGTGCCACCCCGTAGCCGATTACCAGGATTAAGGTGTAATAGGTGATTTGCAGGTGGTTGAACTTGAGTTGCAGCAATACAGCCAGTGCCGTCAGGGCGAGGCCGGGTAGTTTTTTTCCATGAAAGGCCAAGTGGACGCCGGTCAGGAGCAATGGAATCAGGCATACGGCCCATATTTTGGCATTGTGCCCGGCCTCCAGGCTCAGAAAGTTAAAGGTATTGAATGCAAAGCCCCATGCCCCCAACACAGCAATCAGCGATCGAATCCGGAATCCAAGCAACAACAGGTACATGGAAGTCATCCCGAAAAACAGGGCACTGATGGGATGGGGTAATCCCAGAGTGATCACTTTCAGCAGCGTGTTGGTAATATCTCCTTTTGGATCGAGGTGAATCAGGTAGGCGGGCATGCCGCCAAACATGCGGTTGGTCCACAATGCCTCCTCTCCCGTGCTTTCGCGATAGTCCAGAAGCTCTTTGGCAGATCCTTCCCATTGCAAAATATCGGTTTGAAACATCATTTTCCCGTCAAATACGAGCGGAGAAAAGTAGGTCACCACGAGGAGGTAAAAGGAAAGTACGGCCAAAAAATGCGGGACAATCGTATGCTTATTAATAAAATCCATGGTCCAAAAGGTCGGTCTACGTTTTTCGAAAGGAAATGTCCTGCAAATTAAGCAAATTCGCGGGAATATTCGTAAGAGAAAGGATTCCGACCGAATTCCTATCGGTTAAAAATAACGCGGTTCGGGGCTTTTGAGCCATTTGCTTTGGATGTAGTAGCCAATTGAAAACTCATGGCTGTTATCTCGGTAGTTGTTTTGGCTATTCAGGTTAAAGTCGTATGCATAGCCAAACCGGATATCTTCGGTAATAAACAGATCCATTAGCAGTGCAATGGCCCTCCGTGTAGCGAAGTTGCTGGATTCGGGAATGGCGTTTTTTCCAAAGCCCGACCGAAAAGAGGTCCCCAGCCAGAAGCGTTCGTTGAATAAAAACATGGCATTCAGATCGAAGCTACCGGGACCATTCAGGTCCTCACGTACCAATAGGGCGGGTTTGAGCGTGACGCCGGCACTTAGGGGCAGCAGGCCACCTACCTGAAAATAAAAATGGTAATTGTGGGTAGCCAATGCCAGATCTTTGTTTCGCAGTGGCTCTTGTCCCAGCAGATTAAAGGCGCTGATCCCGGAGAAAAATCGAGGAGAATGGTAGAGCAGTCCCGCATTCAGGTTGGGAGTGAATGCATTGATTCTTCCTTGAGGAATACCCGGATCGGAGGGATCATCCGGAAGGAGTTTTCCGGCATCCAGTACGTATTCGGACAGCCCGCTACTTACCCCTAATCCCAGGAAGCTGCTTCGGTTGAGTCGTATCTTGTACGCATACGTCAGCAGTAGGGAGTGAACCGAATTGGGCCCCAGCTGGTCGGAACCAATGGATAGTCCATAGCCCATGCTTTCCTCGGCGTTTCCCATATCTGCCGTGAGGGTAAAGGTCTTTGGTGCTCCGGGAAAATTCACAAATTGAGAGCGGTAGGTTGCTTGTACAAAGGGATCCACTTTGTAGCCGGCATACGCCGGGTTGACGTGCAAAGCATTGAAGGTGTATTGGCTGAATTGGGGAATTTGCTGACCCTTCGCGGGTAGTTGAACGAACAGTACCCCTAGCATTCCCAACATCCCGAATAAAAAATAACGTGCGTTCATCTCAGTCTTTGATCACTTGTACCCAACCTGTGTATTCCTTTCGTCTACCCTGTGCATTGGTGCCGGTCACCTGGTAATAGTAAGTGCCTGCCAGGAGCCCTTCAGCAGACCAATCGTTTTGATAATCTTCAGACGCGAAAACCAAATCTCCCCATCGATTGAAAATGAGCAATTCCACTTGATCAAACTTGTGGGTTGCCCGAATGACAAAGGTATCATTCTTCCCGTCAAAATCGGGCTTGATTACGTTTGGAATAAACAAGGGCAGAATGTTTTTTTCTTCCAGGGCCGTATTGTTTTCCGGGGAAGTATCCACATCGGCCGCACTCACCTCGGCCCGGTTGTTGACCCGGCCATCTTCCGTGGCGAAAACGGTGACACGAATCTGCAATTCTGCACCCACAGGGAACCGGTCCACTTCCCAAATCAGTTGTCGGCCTTCCTGTCGGAACTGCGGCGCCTGTGGCAAACCGGTATCCTGGACGCTGGAGGCCTGATAAATGAGGTTTGGTGGCAAAAAATCCACGATTTTCACCTGGTCTGCATCATCCATTCCCTGATTGGTGATGGTTAGGAGGTATTCGAATTCGTCACCATCCCGAACCGATTGTACCGCAGAGGATACCCGTATGGCAACATCTACCATTTTTGGGCGTACCTGAAGTTCGTCGCTGGCAGCGATTTCTTCGAAGTTTTCAACCTGCACACGAATCTTATTGGTGTAATTTCCCTGCGATGCGGCCAGCACGGACAGCTCCAGCCCTGTCGTTTCCCCGGGTTGAAGTGCCGGTATTGTCCAGGTAGCCTGCTCCGAAACCGGCGGATTGGCCGACAGGAGCACCAGTCCCTCGGGGAGCAGTTCGGTCACCAGCACATCCTCCAGCGCAAAAGAACTGGTATTGGTTAGTTCGACGGAATAATCAACGATTTCCCCGCGCATGGCCTGGTTTCGGTCCACTGATTTTTCCACATCCATGGTGATCCCAATGACCTGAAGTTGGATGAGTCCATCGGCACAATTTGCCGGGACCTCGGTTTGGCATATTCGGTACTCCAGTAGGTAGTTCCCTGCCGGTGTATCTTCCGGAATAAAGAAAGAACCGTTCTCATCCAGGGAGTACACGAGATTTTGCTGCTCACCCGCTTCATCGGTGATCGAAAGGATGGAAATGGATACCTCGCCGCCGGATACGGGTGCTAATTTGAGACTGTCGTTCGCAAGTATTGAAGGGAGTCGGTGTACTTCGTAATTCCGCAAAGGGCCGAAAACATCGTCATTGGCGACAATGGGAGCAACCTGTACGACAAGGGTTACTTCATTGCTTACAAAAATACCGCATACTTCGTCCCGGGTGATTCTTCGGATTTGTGTGGTTTCCATCAGGGGTGGAGGGGCAAAATCCTTATCCGTCGCTCCGGCTACCGGTGTCCAGGATCCGTCTTCGGTTTGAATTTCCCATTGGAAGGAAACATTCCCGGACCCGCCGGAGGGAAGTTCGCCTTCGAGGATAGCAGGGACCTCCATCTGGTACAATGTCTGGTCCGTGCCGATCCCATTACCTGTCAATGGTTGGTAGATTTGGACGGCTACCGGCAGGCGCCGATCGGAAGGGCAGGCGTCGGATACTTGTTCCGCATAGTACGTTCTCCCGGATTCCAGCGGGGTCTCCGAAGCGAGGGAATCGGCCCCTTCAGGGCTGAGGTACCAGCGGATATTCTCTCCGGTCACGAGCAGATCTGACAGGGTGTATTCCCCCGGGCTGCAGAATTCCTGTATACTTTCTCCAACAGGTGGCGGCGGTACCTCACTCAGGTTGATGGTTACCTGGGTGGATTTTTCCCCGGAGCAAATACCGGAGATGGTATAAACGAAGGTATAGGTACCCGCGTTGAGATTAGCCGAGGACCATATATTGCCGACCAGGGCACCACTAGCGCTAAGTTCCTCCCAGGTACCGTAATCGTCAAAAGGACCGTCCAAAAAATCGAACAGGTCGATGATCTCTCCCTTGCAAATTGTTGCCTCCTGTCCCTGCCCCGACTCGGGGTTTAGTCCAGCCTCATCGATGGTAAATTCCAACACCTCGTTCAGGCAACTTCCAGGGGTATCGTCGCGCAGGCGCACGGCGTACACGCCTCCGTCTGTCGCCAGGTTAAAGGGAGTAAATTCCAGACGGGGTCCATTACTCAGGATATCATCCGGATTTGCGGTATTGAACCATTCAAAAGATAGGAAGTCCAGATTTTTGATTGAAAGAGATCCGTTTTCCCCTTCACAAAGGTTCTCCGGTATGATTTTGGGAAGGTTTTCGCCGCGGATCAGCACGGTGGTATTGGTTAGGTTGCCGCAGGCATCCTCTAGCTGCAGGCGGTATTTACCTGCCTCGAGATTTTGAAACAGAGGATTGTTGCCGTTATCTATTTCGAACGGCAATCCGTCTTTCTCTACAATTTTGTAGGTAATGGGTGGATAGCCGGTTGCATCGACGGATAGTTCATAACTGTCTTCCACGCATTGAAAGGTATTTAAACTGGTAAAACTGCTGCGTTCTTTCACTTCAAAGGTTTCCAGGGTCTCCAGGCAGAAGCCGTAGGAGGGTTGGTTGGGGAGGATGTCTTTCCCGTTTTTCCATACCCGGATGGACTTGACCACGCGCAAGTCGCCGTAGTAACTCAAATTAATGGTGGTGGCGCGGTTGACGATAAGGATGGCGTTTTCATCCGTTAGTTCCGCGCCCGCTTCGTAGGCCAATCCGGTCTCGGGGTGGCCCCATTCCCCGGTTTCGGGGTCCAGGCGTTGGATACCAAAGCGGGTAGTTTGGTTTGCTTCCAGGTTGTCTTCGTGCAGGAGGGAAAGGTTGAAAGCGCCACAGTTTTCCTCCACGGTCACTTCATTGGTCAAAATACTCTCTCCTTCGATGTTTACCCGGGTGGTATGTTCCGTTTCGCAGGTAGTGTAGGCCACAAATTCGTACGCTCCGGCGGGTAGGTCATTCATGAAAAACCGGCGTGGATCGGCTGCACTGATATTTTCCGAAACGTCCAGAGGAAGTTGCCCGGGGAAGGATTCCGGGGCTTCCGTCATGTCAATGCGGGTAAATTCATAGTCAAAACTGTTTAACTGGATCGAGCCGGTGTCCGGACCACAGCCTTTATAAACGGTCGCAACCGGCCCACTGAGTAAGTCACGAAATTCTTCGGAAATACTTGCCGTATTTCCGCAGGCGTCCTCAATACTAAAGCTATAGGTTCCGAAGGGTATAGGCATTGCTTCCGATCCGTAAAAAAGATTTCCCTGGCTAAATGGTCCGGGATGGGCTTCATTGAATAAAACGGGGTCAAAAGCTTCTGGGTATTCGGTAAAGGTAACCGTATAGGGAGCGACATAATTTGCGGGTTTGATAGAGAGCCTTCGTTTGCCACAAAGCCCTGCTCCCCAAAAAAGGTCTCTTGAGATGGTAAGGCGCCGATCGATTCTGTTGTTTTCCAACAGGGCCACCTGTCCGCAATTGTCCGTTACCGACAGATCGTAGGTATAGGCCTCTCCCGGAAAGAAAGGAAGGTTTCCCAGGATTAGCCCTTCGGTGGTCCCGCCCTCAACTACGTCAAGCCTAACTTCCTGGACACTGCCCTCTGGCGTCCGAATGGTGAAAATCGCATCCAGGGGATAGGCAATTTCTGCACCGACGGAGCGAATCAAATGGCCCACACTGATCTCATTACAGCTGCTAAGTTCGGGTTGAAATTGCTGAAATTCCGGATCCAGTATGAATTCGGCCTTTTGCACTTCAAAGGATTGGGAAAGGCGGTCTCCGCAGGTATCTGTAACGATCACGGTGTATTTCCCAGCGGGAAGCGATTCAAATACCGGGCTTTCCTGGGGAGGTCGTTCGGTATCGCCTCTCAGTTCAAAGGTGGCCGGATTTCCACGATTCACTACCACCTCTATGCTGCCAAATTCGTTGTTGCAAAGGCTTTGAGCCTGAATGGAATAGGACAGGGATTCGAAATCAGAGGAAAGGGAGGTTTCTGCCGAGATTTGACGGGGTTCTCCGGCGAGTTCGAAGCTTGCGCCGACTTCATAGTCTCCCTCTGCGAGTCCGGAAAAAAAGCCCGTGGTATTGTTGTCAAGAGGTGTTCGCTCGGGGCTGCGAAACAGTCGATAAATGAGATCAGAAACACTTCCCTCGACGTTAAGCGTAGCACGGATGGATCCGTCGCCGGAACAGGTCACGGGATTGGTCTGCAGGACCAACTCGGGCTCTTGCTGTGCGCTCGCTTCAAAATGCGCCAGGAGACCGGCAGCTAAAAGCAAGCATCCAGTAATAAAAGGGGCGAAGCAATTTCCGGACAGATCCATCCTCATTAACCATCAATTTAAGCCTGCGCAACGAGTAAAAAACCCTATCACAGGGGGTATTATCGTACCTTTCAAATAACGTAGAAATTGCCAGAAAAGCTTGGTTATAGGTAGTTATTTTACAAAAAATTTGTAGAATCCTGGAAGGAAATCGGCAAAATCATCAACCTCTGCCTTGAAAAAGGCACGATGACGGGAGAAGTCGAATTGCCCGGTAAAAATAAAAGTCAGGGTGATTAAGCATCGAAAAAGTAGCTTGGACCGCAGGGCGGCATTTGTAGGGTAAAACTGGGGAGGTTAATCCAATATTTCCGAGTAGGTCCAGGAATTAGCTCCTCCCAGAGAGTGCAGGATTGCCTTCAGCAGGTTCAGGACAAAGCGATCCTTGATTTTTGATTCCAGAAAGGTCGGACCGTACAGGGTTTGCGAACGTAGCAAAACCGTCATTACTTTTCCCAAAGTGACGGTATCCAGTTCGTACAGGTGGCTTGGATCTTTGTAATAGCGTTCTGCCTCGCTTTTCCAGGCCATCCAGTCAAATAATGGCACCAGGCGGAGTTTCAATATCGCATCAAGCAAGCGAACGTGTATGCCGGATAAGCCCAGGTTACGAAGCGAGATCTCACTGAGATCTTGCGTGCCCATGAGCTTTTCTGCCTTGTAAAAGGTAAGCTCCATCTCGTGTACCAATTCAATTATTGGCACGAGCTTTTTTTTATCAAGGGTATTGCAGTGGTCAGAAAAATTCCCAAGGGGAATAAACAGCGGGATTTGGTCTTTCATCATCGTTTTTTGGTTTTTGGTTAAATTTTTGATCGATCATTCGTAAATACTTGAAACTGATTTATTTGAACGTGTAAGTAACAACTTTTTTTTCATCAAAAAAATACCCCGATCGGGGTATTTTTGTATATTAAATACACCTTTTTGTCTTTTTTTTGGAACAAAACTTAAGAGAAATACCCGCAAATCCAAGAAAATGGGCAATTATCTTTGCCCGAATACTTTAGCCCGGATACCTGACAAGGTTAAAAAAAAAACGTATTTTTGTTCCTTCTAAAGAAAAAAGACATGTTTGACAACCTGAGTTATAAATTAGACAGAGCGTTTAAAACCCTAAAAGGAACGGGGAAGATCACGGAAATAAACGTGGCGACCACGGTGAAAGAAATCCGGAGAGCCTTGATCGACGCAGACGTGAACTATAAGGTAGCCAAGGAAGTTACCGACAAAATCAAGGAAGAAGCTTTGGGGAGGGACGTGTTGATTGCCGTTTCTCCAGGTCAGCTTTTGGTAAAAATTACCCAGGAGGAACTAACCCAGCTGATGGGGGGAAGTAAGGAAGAGATCAATCTCAAGGGAGATCCCGCGGTGATTCTCATTTCCGGTTTGCAGGGATCGGGAAAAACGACTTTTTCTGGAAAATTGGGCGCGTATCTAAAAAAGCAAGGCCGGCAGGTGCTGTTGGTGGGCTGTGACGTGTACCGTCCGGCAGCCGTGGAGCAGCTCAAAACACTGGGAAGCCAAATCGGAATCGAGGTATATGCCGAGCCAGGCAATGAAAACGCCCTTCAGATCGCACAAAATGCCATCGAATTTGCCAAAAAATCGGGCAAGAAAACGGTAATCATCGATACCGCAGGGCGGCTTGCCGTGGATGAGGCCATGATGAACGAAATTTCCTCGCTCAAAGAAACGCTTGATCCCGCTGAGACCCTCTTTGTTGTCGACTCCATGACCGGTCAGGATGCAGTCAACACCGCCAAAACATTCGATGAGCGCCTCGACTTTGATGGCGTGGTGTTGACCAAACTGGACGGGGACAGCCGGGGTGGAGCGGCGATTTCCATTCGACACGTCGTTAACAAGCCCATAAAATTTATTTCCACCGGGGAAAAAATGGAGAACCTGGATCTGTTTTATCCTGACCGGATGGCGCAGCGGATTTTGGGAATGGGAGACGTGGTGTCGTTGGTCGAAAAGGCCCAGCAATCCTTTGACGAGGACGAGGCCAAACGACTCAACGCAAAAATCCGCAAAAACCAGTTTGACTTCGACGATTTTCTCTCCCAACTGGAGCAGATAAAAAAGATGGGCAATATCAAGGACCTGCTCGGCATGATTCCTGGAATGGGAAAGGCGATCAAAGGACTGGATATTGACGACGAATCTTTTATTCCCATAGAGGCCATTATTCGTAGCATGACCCCGCAGGAGCGCGGAAACCCCTCCCTGATTGATGGCAGCCGGAGAAAGCGCATAGCCAAAGGCAGCGGTCGCAGCATTCAAGAGGTCAATAACCTGATGAAGCAATTTTCGGACATGCGCAAGATGATGAAGCAAATGAACAAAATGGGAGGCGCACAAAAAGCGCTCGGGGCCATGAGTGGAGGTATGAAGCGGAGGTAGACGGCCTGCTTCTAACCGCCTCGTTCCCCCCACCGAGAGTTTTTTTCTCCCGACCCGAATTGGTGAGCTGCACCTGCGGTATTTCGAGGGGAGGAGCGAGGTAGATGATTGGCTACCGTACACGTTCGGAATACACGACAGCAGGGAATACTTCGCTACCAAGCCGTGAGCAATGCGGCTCTTTGCCCCTACATCCCTTGGTTGGGTAATCCTGCTCGATTACGATTTTTTTGGTTTTTCGGAGAAGGAATCCTGTCCAATCAGCAGGGCCAGCGGCTGCAAGGGTACGTAACTTTCGCAGATGGCCTTGAGCATGGCCGCAAAGGGAAGAAATAAAACCATCCCTGCAACGCCCCAGACCGAGGCGCCTACGATAAGGCTGAGGATGGCGGCAAAAGCGTTGACATTCACGCTGTTTCCCACCACTTTCGGGCTTAGAAAGTTACTTTCAATCACCTGAATCAACCAGAACATCACCGCGACGGCCAGGGGTACCCAGAGTTCGTCGTTGGACATGAAGGCATACAGCACCGGAATACTGGCCCCTATGGTGGTTCCGATATAGGGAATGATGGACAGGGTAGCGGCTAAAAATCCGAACAGAAAGGGATTATCCAGTCCGATGATCCATAATCCGGTACTGTTGGCCAAACCCAGAATAACGATTAAGGTCAACATGCCGGAGAGGTATTTTTGGCCCACCTGCTGGATATTTTTTAACATGGCGCGGTACTCCTTTTCCTTGCCTTCCGGACCAAATTTTACGAATGCCTTGACCAGTCCCTCTTTGTAAATCAAAAACAGGAAGGTATAAATAATCATGGTAAACATACCCGTAAGGAAGCTGGCCGTGCTACTAAAGGTTTTGCCAAGCAGTCCCGCACCCGCGTCTTTCAACCAGGCGCGTCCTTCTTCCAGCAGTTGATCTTTTTCCAGATTACCCAGGAAGCTGTAGTTTTCGTTCAGGAAGACCACGGTATCCGTGAAAATGGCCATCAATTTATCGCCAAAATCGGTTAATTGATCGGACAAAGAGAGAATCTCGGCTGAAAAGAACGTTAAAATACCGAGCAGGATCAAAAAGAATAGCAGCATCACCGTCAGGGCGGCTCCAATATTGCCGAATTTCTTCTGATGCAATTTTTTATGCAAGGGGTGCAGAATGAAAGAAAGCAACAGAGCCAATCCCAGCGGAATCAGGATGGATTTGGCAAGGACAAGGGCCGCTATACTCAGAAATGCAAAGGCAAGCGTAAAAAACAAATGTTGAAAGGAGAGTTGCATGGTAGTGCCTGGGTTAGCCGTGATACTTTTTTTGGTCGCAGATCGATTGTAAAAAAACGGTAGTTTCCTGTTTGCAAGCCTCCGGTTTACCGGAGTTACCTCCTGCTGGTCACCGATACCGGCCTGCTTTCGCCTTTTTCGTTTTGTAGATGAAGGTACAGAAAAATTACACGTATTGGAAGAATCCCTTTGGATATTCGCCAGCCATGGGACAAGTCGGATAGAAAGGATTGTTATGTTGCAGGCTGCATTTGCTTAAGGAATTCAAAAGGTTTCCGGGGATTTTTTCGTCAATATTTATCGAACAAGTGTATATTTGGATGATAATGCTTTTTTAGCCATGCTATTTAATTCTTTTGTTTTTCTTTTTCTCTTTTTGCCAGTGGTGCTTGCGGGGTTTTACGGATTGGGATCAAAAATAAGGCATTCCTACATCGTTGGCTGGCTGTTTTCATGTTCCCTCTTTTTTACGGTTGGTGGAAACCCAGTTATTTGATCCTGATAGGCATTTCCATCCTCATCAATTACCTCATCAGCAAACAAGCGGCGAAGCGAAAGAAAACCTTTCTGGTCGGGGGCATCGCGTTTAACCTTTTGATCCTTTTTTTCTACAAGTACGCCGATTTTGTCGTTTTCAATATCAACACCCTCTCGGGTGCTTCCATCACTTACCTGGATTGGGCGCTTCCCCTGGGGATTTCGTTTTACACGTTTCAGCAGATCGCGTATTTGGTGGACTGTTACAAGGGTGTCCGGATCGAGACGGATTTTGTGTCCTACGGCCTGTTTGTGTCTTTCTTTCCTCAGTTGATCGCCGGACCCATTGTGCACCATAAAGAAATGATGACGCAATTCCGCGATCCTTTTTTGACACGTGCCAATTACCAAAACCTTTCCAAAGGTTTTTTTATTTTCATGATGGGGCTGGCAAAAAAAGTGGTGCTGGCGGATACCTTTGGTCTACTGGCGGATAAGGGGTATGCAAACATTGATCTTCTGGGTGCGAAGGATGCCTGGATCACCTCGTTTTCCTATTCCTTGCAGCTGTATTTTGATTTTAGCGGGTATTCCTCGATGGCGATCGGCCTGGGCTTGTTATTTAATATCCAGCTCCCGCAAAACTTTAATTCTCCCTACCGGTCCGCTACCATTCAGGAGTTTTGGAGAAATTGGCACATTACGCTCAGCCGCTTTTTGCGGGACTATGTGTACATTCCCCTGGGAGGAAACAAGGTAAGTCCCGGACGAACCCATGCGAATTTGATGATTACCTTCCTGCTGGGGGGGATCTGGCACGGGGCAGGCTGGACCTTCATCGCCTGGGGCCTGCTGCATGGCGCCGCGCTGGTGGGACACCGGTATTGGAGAAAACTAGGCATTGAGCTTCCTTCCATTGTCTCCGTTCTGATCACCTTTTTTTTCGTGAACCTCACCTGGGTGTTTTTCAGAGCGGAAGATTTCCAGGACGCACTGGGCATGCTCGCTGCCATGTTTCGCTTTTCCGCCACTAGTGCTCCGGATTTTTTTCTGGTGAGCAATCTGCACAATCTGCCCATCTGGCTTGCGGGCCTGGTACTGCTTTTTTTGCCAAACGATATGCAGTTGGGGCGAAAGATGACCCCCACTCCGAGCTATGGCATCGCGACCGTTCTGCTCTTTGTGCTGAACCTGATTTTCCTTAACTCCGTTGTACAAACGGACTTTTTGTATTTCGATTTCTAAATGACCATGGACAACGCATTTCGACAGTATTTCAAACGTGTCATCCCTGCCTGTTTTCTGGCGGCGGCCGGATTTGTGCTGTTTTCGGTCTGGTTGGACGTGTTCGGCTTGTTTGGAAGGGTACAAAGCACCCGGGTATACGGGGAAGAGCGAATTTCGAAGTACCTGATGGCTTTTCGGTACATTCCCGAAAACTTCGAAGGCATCATACTGGGCCCCTCGCTTTCGGCCAACCTGAACCCCCAACCGATCGGAGACCCGCGGTATTTCAATGCCAGTCTGATGGGGGCACGTATCCAAACGATGCTTCCCTTGCTGGAACAAGTACTTGCCTCCGATCACCAAATGCGGAAAGCATGGGTCTGCCTGCACCCCTACATGACCCAGCAGGAGGGAGTGGTGGACCCAGTCCTGATGAGGCCCAGTTCCTACTGGAGTGGGTTTGGATCCATACACCTGTTACGGGTGTACGGCTTTGCCTTGCTGCGGTGGCTTCGGCTGGCGCCGGGCAAATATCCGCCCAATCAGTACCTGGAAAATGGAACCAATCAATTTGAACCCTTATTTCGCGTGCCCGATGTGGCTGCCAAAATCGAAACCGAGAAAGCGTTGGTAACTAGCGAAGATTTTCAGATTGCTCCTGTGGCAGAACAGTCGCTGAAACGCCTTTGGCAGCTCCTGGACGCCCATCACATAGCAACCACGGTGTATTTTCATCCGGTTCCGCGGGCAATCCGAACCGCCCATGCTGAAGAATTCCGTACCTATTGGGAGGAAATAAAAGCCACCTATACCCAGCAGAGCGGTAACATTCGGTTCGAAAATTTTAACCGTCCTGCCTACGATTTCTTTTCCTCGGACACGACAAATTATATCGACCACGGACATTTGAGTACCAAGGGTCAGCAATTATTGGTAAAAGAAATAAACCAAATCCATCCATGAAAACATCGAAAATAGTTTACCTCGCATGCCTGTTTGTATTCGCGGTGGGCTGCACCGCCTCCGAAGTCAATCGGTTTATACAGGGGGCTACCGAAGCCAGTCTGACCGAACAGGATGTGGGGAATGGCCTGAAAGAGGCGCTGGTAAAAGGGATCGTTACCGGTACCGACCGGGCCTCGCAGCTGGACGGTTTTTTTGCCAACGAACGGATTCGAATTGCTTTGCCTGAGGATGTCCGAAGGGTGGAGTCCACACTGAGACGATTGGGCCTGGGTGGCGAAGTGGATCGGGTGCTGCTGACGATCAACCGGGGTGCCGAAGCCGCTGCAAAGGAAGCCAGGCCCCTTTTTGTGGATGCCATTCGCCAACTCACCGTTCAGGATGCCTGGGAAATACTAAATGGAGGCGAGGATGCGGCTACCCGGTATTTGCAGGGGAAAACGGCAGAAAAATTGAACGGATTGTTTGCGCCGCACATCGAGGAGGCCCTGGAACAGGTTGGTGCCACCCGCTATTACGGAGACCTGGTTTCTGCCTACAATAATTTTCCAACCACCTCCCGGAAATTAGATCCCGACCTGCAGGGATACGTAACCGAGCAGGCGATTTCCGGTTTGTTTGTCCTGATTGCGGAAGAGGAAAAAGCCATTCGGGAAAATCCTGCCGAACGAACCACGGCCTTGTTGCGCCGGGTTTTCGCTGCCCAGGATACGTAAGTTGTTCTGCTGCCTCAGGAAAGAACCAGAGAGGCTTTCATCAGTCGGGAGGCCAGGGCTTTTAGGGCCTTTTCGATCTTCTCGGCTTCTTCCGGAACCGGTTTTTGGGTACCGGAAGCAAAAGCCCTTAATTTGCCGGCATCGATAGCGGTCAAGACTGCCAGTTGGTCCACATCCAATACCTGAAAAGCGTCAAAAAAAGCCGGGCATTGAAAGTAGTGTTCGAATTCGACGGTTTCCGGACCCAGGCTTTCAAATTCCCACAACAATTTTTTTATCTGTGTCTCGAGTTCCGGGATGCTGGGCGCCGATTGGGTAATGGGGTTGTCCTTGTAGGTCAGGCTACCGGTGTAGCCTCCGTTTTCCTTGCGAATGACGAGGTCAAGTGTAAGCATGGTTTTTCTTTTTTTAGCCACCTGAAGGTACGAAAAATAGGTGACAAGACCCGAACCGGACAGGTTGCTACCGGGCAAAGGACCGAGCGCATGGGTTTTCCGGTTTTTTTTCACCGGACTACAAGGCAGCAGGTACAACCACTGCTCGTTATTTTTTCGATAGCGACACCACCCTACCCTTGGAAGAAAATCGAAACGCAAGTCGACGTTCGGGTTCAGGGAGTGGATAACGATTCGGCGCCTTAGCGCTCTGTGCGATTGCCGGCGGTTGGGCGCAAGTAGTGGACCGGCCGATTCGGTAGACGGATGGTTCGTCTTGATTCGCAACTCCGGCAAACCTCCGGCTCGCTAGCCTGTCAATTCTCGTTGACGATGGAATGTACCAGCAGGGCGGTCGTAATCAGCGACAGCTGTCCCTGACTGTATTGATCGATGTTTTTCTGAGCAAGGGCCAAATCAATGGGCGACTCCTTGGTTTCCCAATTTAAAATCAGGTCCTTGTAGCCCGCGATGGTTTTGGAAGCTTTTCTGCCCTCGAATACCGCCTTTAGTTTTTCCTTCTGTTTCCTGCTCAGCAAGGAATTGGCTTTGTTTTTCACCCATCGGTAGAAGTTTTTGCTTACGGTTACTTTTCCACTGGAGTAGTTTTCATCCCGAATGGCCGCGACTTCCTCGTTGAGTTGCCGGATGAAACGCTTATAAAAATCATCGGACCGTTTTACGTCCTCATGAATCTGAACCATTAGGTCAAAAAAGGGTCTGCTCAAAAACGGTGTGGTCGCCCAAAAAAATCGCCTGTTTCGGTCCTCCCCTTCAAAAATATACCGTTTCATTCTGCAGGTTAGCAGAAAATATTCGTGTTTTCGTCCGCTGGTTTTTCCAGGGAACCCGGCGATCGTTTGGTAAATGTATTGAGACAGTACTTCCGGATCAATGCCTGCCAACCTGGCTGCTTCGGAAATGGAAAACTCATAATTTTCGCGAAGGATAAGGTCAACGAGCTTTCGGTCGTCGGAAAAATCAATCGAATTGGTCAGGTCGGGAAACACCTTATCGCCTCCGTCACCGGTAAAAAATGTGATATCTGCTCCGAATCGATGGAAAACCTTTTTGCAAAACTGGTTTAGAAAATAGAACCTTGCAGGTTGGATACCCATTTTAAAGCGGATGGTTTCCTCGATGTCTTCGAGAAAACTAGCGGAAGTTAAGTCGATTTTCTGCCAGTTCATTTGTAACGTTTCGGCGATCTCTCTGGCGATCAGTACATCGTTCGCAGCCGATTTTTCTTCATCTTCAAACGTAATTCCCGTTAGGGTTGCTCCTCCTTTGTGAAGGCTGGCCGCTACCGACCGCGAGTCCATGCCTCCGCTGAGCGATAGGATATTTAACGCAGTAGCCCGCTGTTTGGACGCTCGCAGGAAAACCGAGGCCATCTTTTGTAGCCGGGGTTGATCGACCCGGTCAATCGGTTTGGAAGAAAAGTCGTAGGAAAAGTGCCGTGTCAGCGCGGTTACCTCGCCCAGGGTACTGTCGACGACAAGTTTCTCATCAATTTGAAGGTGAAACACCTGATCGAAGAGCGTATGTTGGGCCAGGTTGTAGTCAAACACGAGAAATTCAGCGAGATGTAGCGGATCCATTGGAGCCCGTAAATACTCTTGAACGAACCCGATATCTCGCGAGACGATCCATCTCCCGTCGCGACTGCCGTAGTAAAGGGGCAAGCGGTTCAGGTGATCTCCAAACACCTTTACGGTAGGGTTTTTGAGATCGATTACATAGAGGTAAAACTCCCCATCCGTATCAAAAAGGTATTGTTCGAGTTCATGTTCGGAGCCGAGGCGTTCCTGCAAGCCATCGAAAAGTGCGGAAGTGGATCGGTCGTAGATTTTACCTTCCAGGATCAGGACTTCACCTGTATCCGTCTTCCTGATTTCGTGCGGATAATCGTAGGAACTGTTCAGGGTGACGACCAGTCGTTCGTTGGAAAACAAAACGCGGTGTGCAGAGGCGGAATTTTCCCATCCGCCTTCGCGAGAAAATAATGATAATCCAAGCATAATTGGAAAGTAAGGTGTATCAGTGAAAGTTTAGGAAAATCTGATTCTATGTTAGAAAATATTTTTAAAGATAAAAAAATGTATTTTAAATCAATGAAAAAGAATATAAAAATGAAACTATTTTTTACGATTAGGAAATAACGAATGGAAATTACCGTCCCGGTACCCTTTCGTTGGGCCGAATTGATCCCTGTCGGGGTGCTCCTCAGCAGCGCTCGCTTCCGGTTCAGACCGATACAGCACTATTCAACAACAATAAGCTACTTGTACAACCTGTGAGAATTTCCAGGAAACTGATTATGGGTAGTGTCTCAGGAATGATACAAAAAACAGGTTGTGTCTCATCCATACGACACAATTATCGGCAATGAAATGGTCGAACGGAAAAAGTACGATAAATTAACCGGGCGAAAAATCTTCGGGGATTTCCCAAAATACGATTTGATCACCACACATAGCTGCAGGCGGTCCTTTGCTACCAATTATCACAAGATCATACCAACGCCGGTATTGATGGAAATTACCGGCCATTCCCGGGAAAGCACCTTTTTGGCTTACATCCATAAGCCCCGATGAAAATGCCCGTTTGTTTTTGGAAATGGTGAAGAAGGCGAGTGAAAATGTATCCTAATGCATGACTAATTTTGGTAAAAGGGTTGGAAATATGTACCTATACCCGTACACTTGTAGCAACAGTACACACCACGCTACCCATAGGGACAGCGTCCCAGGGTGTGTCTTTTGCTTTTATAGGGGTTTTTAGTTTAATTTTTACGTTGGATTGACAAGAAACCCATCACTATCCCGGAATAGTTTGCGATCCTAGACCTTTGGGGCTATCTAGTGAATCAGTGGACAAAGCCAGGCCTTCGTAGTCCGACAATGGTTAGAAGGGCTTGCGTGAATAGAAGTAAATGATCCAATTTTTTTTTCACTTCGCTGCAGATGCTTTTAGTTGGATTTTCCGTTGATAGCCTTTTTTCATTTTGCCCTTTCACTTGTTCCTAGTATCTTTCTCCACGAATCCTGTTTCTTTCACCGCATTTCCACGTTGTGACCCGGCATCGTTTTGGGGGGGTCAACCGCTTGGCTCTGCCCCTTACGCGATGGGAGGAGTTCAGCGAGGGGCTGGATAGCCCCTGCCTACGGAAGCAGCTCGCAAGGGCTCGGGGTTGGTACCAATTAAGAAAAAACGTTTAGTATAATTACATGATCACCGGAGAACTCAAATCACAAGTAGACAAAATCTGGAATTCCTTCTGGACCGGAGGGGTGGCCAACCCGCTTACCGTTATCGAGCAACTCACTTACCTGATCTTTATCCGAAGGATAGACGAGATGGAAACGCTCGAAGAGAAAAAGGCCAATCAAATGGGGATTGACAAGCAGTTAGAGTTCTTTACTGCGGAGCAGCAAAAATTTCGCTGGAGTCATTTCAAGGACAAGGATCCGGAGACCATGTACGCGCTCTTCACCCGTCCGGATGCGGAGGGGATGACGGTCTTTGAGCACATGAAGCAGCTGGACAAGAAGGCCGGGGCTTTTGCGGAGTTTATGAAAGGGGCCACCTTTATGATTCCTACTGCGCGCTTGCTGGATCAGGTGGTGCAGCTAATCGACAAGATCAACATGCAGGATCGGGATACCAAAGGGGACTTGTACGAGTATTTGCTATCCAAGATAGCTACCGCCGGTACCAACGGGCAATTCCGAACCCCTCGGCATATCATCCGCATGATGGTGGACATGATGCAGCCGCAGCAGGAGGACACGATATGTGATCCCTCCGCCGGTACGGCAGGCTTCCTGGTATCCGCTGCCGAATACCTGTACCAAAACCACGAAGACTGGTTTCTGGATGCCGACTTTCGCAAGCACTTCAACCAAAAAATGTTTACCGGGATCGAGTTCGATGCCACCATGCTGCGGATCGGGGCAATGAACCTGCAACTGCATGGGATCGAACGCCCCCGGCTGATCGGCAAGGATGCGCTGAGTGAGGCCAACGAGGACCAAACCAATTTGTATTCCCTCATTCTGGCCAATCCACCCTTTAAGGGGAGTCTGGATTACGATGTGGTAGAAAGCTCCCTACTGAGCGTCACCAAAACCAAAAAGACCGAACTGCTCTTTATCTCCCTGATCCTGCGCATGCTGAAGGTAGGGGGTAGGGCTGCCGTGATTGTGCCGGACGGAGTACTTTTCGGCTCTTCCAAGGCGCATAAAGAGCTGCGGAGAACCCTGGTCGAGGAACAGAAGCTGGAGGCCATTATCTCCATGCCATCCGGCGTATTCAAGCCCTATGCCGGGGTGAGTACGGCCGTGCTGGTCTTTACCAAAACCAACAGTGGGGGCACGGATCGGGTCTGGTTTTACGACATGCAAGCAGACGGTTTTAGTCTGGATGATAAGCGAACGCCATTGCTGAGTAAAAATGAGACGGTAGAGGAAAAGATAGAAAGTGCCTTGGGTCTGGGTATCGCCGCAGAAGATAGCGTACCTTATGGCCAAAAGTCCGACGAAGAAGCCCATACCAAAAACAATATCCCCGATATCCAAAATCGCTGGCAAAACCGGGACCAGGAGGCCGGCCGGGCCCGTACCGAGCAAAGCTTTCTGGTGCCAAAGTCAGAAATTGCTGAGAAGGATTATGATCTCAGTATCAATCGCTATAAGGAAATTGTTTACGAAGAGGTGCGATATGAAAAGCCGGAAAATATTATCAAAATGATAGAGCAATTGGACAACGAAAGGTTGGAGTCTTTGAAGAAGTTGAAGGAATTGCTGTCATGAAGACTCAATTAGGCAATCATATAAATCTATATGGGGGAGGTACGCCAAGTAAAGAGGTTGAATCATATTGGAATGGTGAAATCCCCTGGGCTAGTGTAAAAGATTTGAAGGAGGAAAATTTTATATTTCCTACGGATAGAATAACTGAAGCTGGTGTTAAGAATAGTGCTACTAGAATAGTACCTAAAGGAAGTCTTATTATTGCCACAAGAATGGCGGTAGGCAAAGTAGCGTTTGCTTCTGATGATATGGCAATAAATCAAGATTTAAAAGTTATAGAACCTCAGAAAGAGCTCGATAGAAAATATCTTTTTTATTTTTTAAAGGCAAACGATGCTTATTTTCAAGGAGTGTCTTCTGGTGCTACTGTAAAGGGAATTAAGATAAAGCATATCAATAGTTTAGAGCTTACCCTCCCCCCATTATCCACCCAAAAGAAGATAGCCGCCATCCTGGATGCAGCGGATGCCCACCGCCAAAAAACCAGGCAGCTCCTCGCCAAATACGATGCACTCGCACAAAGCATCTTCTTGGAGATGTTTGGGGATCCGGTGACTAATCCGAAGGGGTGGGAGATTGTAAAATTTTCTGAAGTTGGAAAGTTAGATAGAGGTAAATCAAAACACCGGCCGAGAAATGCTACTGAATTATTAGGAGGCATTCATCCTTTAATCCAAACTGGTGATGTTGCCAACTCCGGGGGATACATTAAAAATTACACCTCTACCTATTCAGATTTGGGACTTCGGCAAAGTAAAATGTGGCCAAAAGGTACTTTATGTATAACTATAGCGGCAAATATCGCTAAAACGGGAATATTAAAATTTGACGCTTGTTTTCCCGACAGCGTGGTTGGTTTCATTCCAAATAAAAAAACCAATAATGAATATGTGCAAGGTTGGATGAAATTCCTTCAAAAGATCATTGAAGATTCTGCACCTGAATCGGCTCAAAAGAATATAAACCTCAAAATACTACGAGATCTAGATTTTATGGTCCCTAGAATTGAGTTTCAGAAAAAGTATTCTGCTGCAATAAATTCCATTGAATGTCAGAAAGATATAATTCTGAGTGAACTTGAAGAATCTGAGAGTCTGTTTAACAGCCTATTACAAAAAGCTTTCAAAGGAGAATTAGTAAAATAGTCTATGAAATAGATGAGCAACTTTCGGTTTATAGCGAACGAATTCCCCACAATTGCCGATCGGGCCATCAAGGCGGAGCAATTTGCCCGAACCAGCCCGGTGGAGTCCTGCTTTAATGCACGGGCGGCTCTGGAATTGGCCGTAAACTGGATGTACGAAAACGATGCCGACCTGGAATGGCCCTTCGACAAAAACCTGTCCAGCCTGATGCAGGAGGCGGAGTTTAAGGCCATCTTTGATGCCTACGGCAACCTGTACCGGGAGCTGCACCTGATCCGCAGGATCGGAAACAATGCCGTTCACAACCGTCCCGTCAAGCAGCAGGATGCGGTGCACCTGTTGCAGTGCCTCTTCCGTTTGGCTGCCTTTCTGGTGGCCGCTTATGGGGAGGAGGAAGTACGGGTGCCGGACTTTGATGATGCCCTGATTCCCAGCGGTGATGAACTAAAAAAATCCCGGAAGGAGGTGGACCTGCTGCGGGAAAGGCTTGCCGAATTGGAGCAGGAAAACGAACACAAACGGCGTGCCCTGGAAGAAAAGGAGGCCGCCAACGATTTGCTGCGCATCAGCCACGAAAAGCAACAGGAGCAGCTCAAAGCACAGCGCAAGGCCCGGGAGAAGGAAGCCATCCCCAAGGCCTTGCCCAAAGCCCCTTCCGAAGCCTATACGCGCAAATTGTACATCGATTCGGCCCTGAAAGATGCGGGCTGGACCAAGCTCCGGGAGGGCTATGAATTGGAGTTCGAAGTTGAAGGGATGCCGCTGTCTACCAATCCCACGGGAAGGGGCTTCGTGGATTACGTGCTCTGGAGCGACAATGGCTTGCCCCTGGCCGTGGTGGAGGCGAAGAAGACCAGCCTGGATCCCGCCAAGGGCCGGCATCAGGCGGTGCTCTATGCCGATTGCCTGGAAAAGAAATTCAAGCAGCGTCCGCTGATTTACTATACCAATGGCTTTGATTTTTATCTCTGGGACGATTGCTTTGCGCCGGACCGCAAGGTCAGTGGCTTTCTAAGCAAGGATCAACTGGAACTGGCCATTCGCAGGCGAAAGGACCGCAGGGATTTGCGGGATTTTCAGGTAAACCTGGCCATCACAGGGCGACCCTACCAGACCGAAGCCATACAGCGAGTGGCGGAAAACCTTTCCATCATCAAGGAAGGAAAACTCGAACAACGCCACCGAAAGAGCTTGCTGATCATGGCCACCGGCAGTGGAAAAACCCGGACGGCTGCGGCCATCGTCGACATGCTGGTGAAATGCAACTGGGCTAAGCGTATCCTTTTCCTGGCCGATCGCAATGCCCTGGTGACGCAGGCTAAAAATGCCTTTACCGAGCATCTTCCCGATCTTACCAGCATCGATCTGACCAAGGAAAAGGAAAACGATTCCACCCGCTTGGTTTTTTCTACCTACCCCACGATGATGCATCAGATTGATCGGGCCCGGGATGGGGAGGGGCGTTTTTACGGCGTAGGGCATTTTGATCTGATCATCATTGACGAGGCGCATCGATCCGTTTACCAAAAGTATCGCGCCATTTTCCAGTACTTTGATGCCTATATTTTAGGCCTGACTGCCACGCCCAAAAAAGATGTGGATCGCAATACCTACGAACTTTTTGACATCGAAGACGACAATCCCACCTTTGCCTACGAACTGGAGCAGGCCGTCAGCGACGGATTTTTGGTTCCCCCGAAAGCCATCAGTGTTCCCTTGAAATTTATGCGGGAGGGCATCCGGTATTCGGAGCTTTCCGAGAAAGACAAATTGGAATACGAGGAGAAGTTTGGCGACCCCACCCGGGAAGAAGCAGAGGAAGGAATCGATAAGAGTCAGTTGTACAAATGGCTGTTTAATTCCGATACCGTCGATCAGGTACTGAACCATTTGATGCGCTCGGGCATCAAAGTGGATGGTGGGGACAAAATCGGAAAAACCATCATTTTTGCCAAGAATCACAAACATGCGGTGTATATCGAAGCGCGGTTCAATAAAAATTATCCGGAATATTCCGGAAAGTTCTGCCGGGTCATCGACAACCAAACAGAGAAAGCACAAGATATACTGGAGCGGTTTGTATTGGACAAGGAGGAAAAAGAGCCGCAAATCGCCATATCGGTAGACATGATGGATACGGGTGTGGATGCGCCCCGGGTGGTAAACCTGGTTTTCTTTAAGCCTGTGAGATCTGTAGCGAAGTTCTGGCAAATGATCGGTCGCGGGACCCGTTTACGGCCTCATTTATTTGGGCCGGATCGGCACAAAGACAGCTTTTTGATATTCGACTATTGCGAAAACTTCGAATTTTTTGAAGTCAATCCGGATGAGGGCAAGGGGACCATCGGACTGTCCCTGACCCAGCAGGCGTTCCAGTTGCGGCTTGACCTGGCCCTGGCCTTGCGGGCATCATCTGATGAGGAGGAGAATACCTTTGCCGAAGCGTTGATCGACCTGCTACACGAGCAGGTAGCGGCACTCAATCAGGATCGGTTTGTGGTACGGCAGCAGTTGGAATTTGTGGTGAAATACCATCAAAAAGACCAATGGGCGGATTTGGGTCCATCCAAACTTCAGGAAATAGGAACTCATATTATACCGCTCATTTTATCTGATGATGATGAAGATGTGTCGGCCCGAAGATTTGATGTATTGATGTTGAATTACCAGTTGGCGCTAAAGGGCGGACGAATCACGACGCGGTATGAAAATAAAATTGCTACCGCGTGTAGGGTACTGGAGAAAAAAGGGAACATTCCCGTGGTAGGCGCAGGCATGCCAACGATCAAGAAGGTGTTGGGAGGCTTTTTGCAAGGGGCCAATGTAGTGGATCTGGAAGAAGTTCGGGAGTCGCTGCGGGAGTTGATGCAGTTTTTGGATGCCGTCGATCAACCCTTGGTAGAGACCCATTTCAGGGATTACCTGGACCTTTCCAAGGTGGAGGAGAAGGATATCATTTCGACATCCCCTTTGGAGCCGTACTGGAGACGTGTAGAACGCTACCTGCACGCGCACAAGGATCACCTGGTGATCAGCAAGATCAAAACCAATCAGCCAATCACAGCCGCGGAACTCAGCCAGCTAGAGGAGATCTTTTTCAATGCAGCCGAGGTAGGTTCCAGGGAGGAATTTGAAGCAGTGGGTAAGGGCAAGAAGCTGGGGCTGTTTATCCGGGAGTTGATCGGTTTGGAAAAGGAGGCCGTACAAGCTGCCTTTGCCGAATTTATACAGGCGCAAAACCTGAATGCCGCACAAATCAAATTTCTAGACCTGATCATTGGCTACCTGAGCCAGAATGGGGTGATAGACAAACGGGCCTTATTTGAATCTCCATTCAAGGATTTGAATGACAATGGTCCCTTTGGGCTATTTGACGATGCCCAGGTCACCAAAATTATTAGTATTTTGGATCGGATCAATGGGAATGCGGATGCGGGGTGATGAACCTTGGATAACCTATTGAAACTAAAGAAAAATAAAGAGCAACGAAATGAATGATAAAATCTTGAAGTCCGCAATTGGCTCATTAGCAAAGGAGAAAATCAATATGTTAATTGAAAAAGCAAAAAGTGATTGGTCGGAATCTATCAATGAATTTGAAAAAATTGGTTATGAAAGAAAGCCAATGTATTTAAAATCCGAGGAACTGGAGGAGATTCTCAAATGGAAGTTACGGGGACAATATGGGAGAAAATTAAAAATCCGGGAGAAAAATACTGATGAAAATATTGAGAAAATTACCAAAGCTGCTTTTGATCTTACCCATAGTGAGTTTGAAATTGAAACCGAACTAAGAATCAACACCCTCAGTGTTTTATATGGTGTGAGAACACCGGTTGCGACAGCTATATTGGCAATGTGTTTTCCCAAGAAATATGCAGTAATTGATTTTCGGAATTGGAGGCAGATTTTTGGTGAGATAAAAACATCATTTTCAGTTTCAGACTATTTTCGGTATTTGAGCGAGCTAGAGGTTTACGCAGAGCATTTTTCTATTCCGATAAGGGATATGGATATGGCGTTTTGGCAGTTTGATTCTGAAAATAACCAGGCATGAAATAAACACTAATATGAAAGATTTGCTCGAGTTGATTAAGGAATGGATTAATTCAGTTTCTGAAAGATTAAAAATTCCGTTTCTTAATTCTTTAATTATCTCTTGGATAATTATTAATTGGAAAATTGTCTTGATCATCCTTTTATCTGATACAGACATTGAAGCAAGAATTAATTTAATTTCCTCCCAGTACTCCTCATATTGGTATATTTATATTTTACCATTGACTGCGGCCACTTTGTACACTTTTGGGACTCCATTCCTACTGAAGCTTTCCCATCTAGCCTTGGTCAAAATCAAACGAAAAAACTGGGAGGATCAAGCAGATTTTAAAATCTATTCATTCGATAAGAAAATAATAATAGCAGAAAGACAACGGGATTTACAAATCAAAAGAGCTGAATACATGGAGCTCGATGAATTAAATTCCAAGAGGGAGGCCTTAGAAGCTGAACTTACCAATAAAAACGAAGAGCTTGCTCAAAGTTCTAAACACATTAGCGAATTAAATAGTCGTATCAAGGAAAATCAACGTTCAATCGGTACAACTATAAACTTAAAAAATAGAGCTTATGAGTATTATGCTGAACTATTGAGTGAAATTCGTAACGGGATTTCTTTCCAAAAGCAAGAGGAAATTGACGGCTTTCAACTGCTCAACTTTGTACATAGGTTGCTTCTTCAATTACATCAAGAAAGAGGCAAATTCGAAGAGGACCGAAATTATCTAATTCCTCTAGAGGTTAGGGATCAGGCTAGTGGGATTGGATTCGGGGAACTCATAAAAGAAATTAAAAATGAAAATTACACACTAGAAGGAGTTCTGTCTGAGAAAATTGAATTCGCAATGAGAAATGATTTAATTTTTTCCTTTGAAAAAAAGAATAACCAATTTTACGGATTAACTTATAAAGGTTTAGGTTTCGCAAAGTAATTTTCCTGTCCTTTTCCCGTTCCCCATCCCATGCGAAATTAGTCGCATGGGTCCATTAACCGTTTACGAAGCCATTTCAGCCATGCGGAAGCTATCTGCCCGGGGGCAGGAGGTTTCCTTTTCCTTTATGTCGTATTCCGAATCCAAACAGCAAACGGAGGGCATCGTGGAAGTGCGCCGGGCCAGGCTGCGCCCCCGAAGCCAGCATACTGTTTTTTTGAATTAGAAACTACTGGAACCAATACCGATCTAGCAAGGCATACACTGGGTTTAAAAGTTAAATATGTTAAAAAATCGTAAATTTTTTAAACAAATCGGTTAATTTTGTATTTTAATCTATATTTAAGGCCCAAAACAAGAAAACCATGATCGTTCGTTTTTCCGTTCAGAACTTTCGTTCCATCAAGGAGCGAATGGAAATCAGTTTTAAGAAAACAGGTTTAAAAGGAATGCCCACTAATTATTTTGAGGGACCTTCCAAAACCAGCCTGCTGAAAACAGCCGTCCTGTATGGGCCCAATGCTTCCGGCAAGAGCACCTTCTTAAAGGCATTTAAAGCCTTGGAATATTTGGTGTTGAGTTCCGCAGGATTCAAACCGGATCAGGCGATTCCCCCTTATGAACCTCATCTTCTGGATACGGCGTTTAGGGAGCAGCCGGTAGAATTTCGTATTGAATTCTTTGGGGGAGATCACATCAAGTACGAATTGGAATTGGCATTTCTTGAAAAAGAGATTGTCCGGGAAGAAATGTATTACTATCCCAATGGTGTACAATCGCTCTTATACCAACGCGTGCAGGACAAGGACATCAAATTCGGAGATGGCTTTCGGGGTGCCAAAAAGACGATTGAAAGACTACTGTTGCCCAATCAGTTATTTATTTCAAAAGCGGCAGAAAACAATGTAGAATCTTTACTTCCCGCTTATCGCTTTTTCGGTCAAGGAATGATGGTATTTCCGTTTCTTAATGAAAATCACGAATCCAACCTGACCAGATTATATGCCAGGCGGTTGGCTGAAGAAGGAGAATCTGGCTTTTCACGCAAGCTAAATGCCTTGATTTGTGCCCTGGATACTGGGATTTTAGCAGTATCGGCCAAAGAGGTGGATGAAAAAAGTTTCAAATTTCCAGACCATATGCCAGAGGACCTTAAAAAGAAGATTAAAGATGATTTTAAATACGATATTAGGACAGCACATCCGCTATTTGAAAACAATAAAATAAAAGGAAAGGAATTGTTTGATGTGGAGGAAGAATCTACCGGGACCAAAAGTTTGCTGGTCATAGGGGGCATTATTCTTGATTCTTTGGAAGCAGGCAGGGTCCTGGTAGTGGATGAATTCGAGAAAAACCTTCATCCATCCATTACCAACTATCTGATCGGTCTTTTCCATAATCCGCTAACCAATCCCAAAAACGCACAATTGATCTTTGCTACCCATGACATCACGCAATTGGCAAGCGGGGAATTCCGTAGGGATCAGATATGGTTTACCGAGAAGAACGAATTTGGGGCTACAGAATTGTATGCCTGTTCAGAAATCAAAGGGGTGCGGTCCGAAAACCCCCTGGACAAATGGTATGCCTCGGGTAAATTAGGAGCCACCCCGATCATCAACGATGTGGATTTTTTAATCGAAATGCAGGAAAATGTCCCTGAGGAAACCGAATAAACGGATATTGATCCTTTGTGAAGGGGTTACTGAACAGCTCTATGCCACGTCTCTTCGCTCCGATCTTCCCCGTTCCCAGCAGAGGAGCATTTCGGTAGATATCGTCAAGGGAGGTGAACAGAACCCGCTACACCTTTTCAAAGAAGCGATGGCCAAAAGAAAGAAAGCGCAGAAAGAAAAGAATCCTTACGATTCGATCTGGTTGTTTTTTGATCATGACAATTGGCCGCAGCTTCAGGAAGCCTTGCACAAAATGGAAAAGGAAGGGTTTAAAATAGCCTATTCCGCCTTGTGCCTGGAGCATTGGTTTATCCTGCATTTTCAGGATTGCGGCAGGGCATTCCAAAAAGGAGAAGAAGTGGTAGGGCATCTGAAGAAATTTTGGACAAATTACCATAAAACAAAATTGAACCACTATTCCCTTCTCAGGGATAGGCTGGAAGAAGCCACGGCAAGAGCCAACCGGATCAACCTCAGTCAGCAAGAGTTGCCTCTTTTCGAGCGGAATCCCTATTTCACTATCCCTGACCTGATTGCCTATTTTAGGTCACTGGGAGGTTAAGTGGGCTTGCTTACGAATTGAGAGAAGTAGTTCACTCGCTGGGATTCGATTACGGAATTAACCCCATGGCAATGAAAGATTTTCACGATGCATCGGTAATTGTTTTTATGAGTAATCCGGACTACCGCAAAGTATTGAAGAAAAAATCGAACTACCGAACCTACAAAAGCTACGAAAAGAGATTGCAGGAACTCCGGGAGGAATTTGAAGTGGAGGATTACAACGAAAAGCTAGTTATACTTTTAAATCAGAAAATCGATTTGCTAAAAAGCGTACCGGTCCATTAAATAGTATGCATTTTTCACATGCTTTTTGCCTCAAAAAAACCGTGTAGAAATTACAGCCTTTTTGCCGCTTGGGAAGAATTTCAGAAAAGGGCCGTTTTCAAACATGTAGTATAGCAGAAAAAGGGTGTATTTTTTACAATCGGAATTGGTTTATTCAAAAATGCCTAATTTTAGTCTATGAAGAGGACTAAAAAAAGGACAGGTATAGATCGCTCGCTGATTCTAATTGCAAACGTGATCTTAGGAGTTATTTTAGCTGTCTACTTCACCCCGCTGATGTTTTCTGATACATTTCATTTCAATTCTACGGATTACGCTCAATATGTCGGTGGAATCGCAGGCCCACTTGCTGCACTGGTGGGGTTTATCTATGTGTATCTAACCTTTTTAGGTCAGCAAAGGCAACTAGACGAACAACGGAAAAGAATGGACAAAGAGGAGGCATCGAGGGAGTTTGGTGAGTACCTATCGCTTTGGTACGAGTTTAGATCCGGGGTAACCTATTCATGGGACAAAAGCACCGGCTCAAAGGCGCTTGATTCATTCTGGTCAAATGTTAAAGGATCTGTACAAAAAGATGCGGAAGTCCAATCTTTCGATATCAATCAGGCTGATAGTTTTGAAGGCTCTTTGCAAAAGCATTTATTTGAGAGCTCATTCAATAAAAATTCGGGTCAATTGGAAAAGTTTCTCAGAATGATCTATCCGTTGTTGGAAATTGCTGAGAGAGGCGGATTGGAGAGCCGGCTAAGATTTCTGGAAAATTTATTGACCGATAGCGAAAAAGCATTGCTTATCTACGCTGCCACTTTTTTGGATCAAAACGAATCGGCAATCAGTCTTTTTCGATCTGGCTTTTGCAGTCGTTTACCGGAGGAATGCCTGATCTCTCCCGACCACAGAAAGTTGATTTTTTGAAATGGTTTGCCAATGGTTTGCCAAAAAAAGCAAAAACCCCTCCAAAATCGCTTCTGAAGGGGTTTCTTGTACCCAGAGCCGTTAAACACTGACATTTGTAATGAGTTAATTGTTAAATACTTGCATTTATGCATGTGAACTACGGATTTTTTTCAGTGGTATCGTCAAGCGATTTTTCATAAATCGTCAGCCGGTTGGTGAGCATTTGATTGTGCTTTTCCAGCAGCTCGATGTACTTTTTTTGGTAGTAGTTCAGCTGCTCCATGCACTCCTCATTGCTCATCCGAACATCCTCAACTTTCGCTACAGGCCGCTCAAAGGAGAAAAAATCCGCCATCTCCGGGAACTCCTCCGAAAAGTCATGCTCCATGGCCTTCCCGTATTTCAGCAATACCGGATAACTCAGGTCATCCTTGTCGAAATGTCGGTAGATCGTCGATTGATCATAGCCCGCCTTTTTAGCAATACGGGTGATTGGCGCGCCGTACTTTTTGCAGTACCTATCTACTGCCTCGCGTAATACTTTACCTCTGTGAATCAGCATATTGCAAAGCTCAAGAAAAAAAATATTGATAAAAACAATAAAAACTCTTGCATATATACTGTATATACGGTAAAATTACAATAAAGTTACTGTATAAATACTGCATTTACTCCTAAACCCTACCATATGCTGTCCAAAAATGAGCTCAAAGACCTCAAGTCCCGCCTCCCTCGGGGATACTTCCGCAGAACCCTGGCAAAGGTAGACTTTTCCGAAAAGACCGTCGCCAATTTCTTTTCCGGAGTCAGCTACCACATCGAAATCCACCAGGCAGCGCTCGACATCGCCGAGGAATACCAGGCCCAGCTGAGGGAATTGAAACGGAGGCAAGTCGCCTCCGGAGGATAATGCCGCAAGTTCTACCATATCAGTACCGAACCCGAACCCGGGTGGCCACAGCGGCAGGTTCCCCGGGTTCATTTTCCCACACATCCCATGAACCCATTCAAACTCCTACTCGACCACAACATCGCCCGGATCAAAAAGAAGTACTGGACCGAACAGGCCCGGGGACTGAAGGGCATCTTCGAACCGGCCAACCGACTGCATGCCCACAACTGGATCCGGAGGGAAATCGCCATCCGCACCAACCTGTACGAAGTGATGGATCAAAAGATCCCAACCGACGAACTCTATAAAGCCCTTGACTATGAGCCCACGAATCGCGCTTAGAGACTACGAAGAGCTGCTGGACTTTGCCCGGCAGGAACTTCGCGAAAGCCAGCAGCAACTGATAAGGCTGCGCAACCTGGAAACGCCGGCAGCACAGCTGGAACAATTGGAAAACGAAATTGACCTGCTGCACAAGGCAGTGGACCGCTATCAAGTAAAAATCAAAGTCCTGCAACATGCCCTACGAGAAAGTGAAAATCAGTCCTAAAGTCCGCCATGAAAACATCCCCTGCACCCCAGACCATTTCGAAAAGTACCTCCAGGGCAAAGCCCTTCCGATCGTCTACCAGGGCAAAGGAGCGTACATCCGCGTACGTGACGCTGCCGGGGAGGAATGGGGACTCTTTCCCCGCCAGTATGACCGCAGCCAGTAGGCGGCATAGAATGTACCAGCGCCGGTACTACCTCATCCGAAAGCTGCGCAGCATAGGCTACCGCATTGAGACCGAACGGCGATGCATCCATACGCCCTACAGCTCGGTAAACGAGATCCCCCCGCCGGACCGGTACTACGTCCGGCAGCTTCTTAAACTCGGTTTTCAGCAAGAACTCACGCTTTTTTAATGTACATCGAACAGCAAAAGATACTCGACGGGACCGATGGCGGTCTGAAGATCATCCTGCACTACTACCCCCAGGCAGAGAAAGCCCTGCAGCGCAAGGGCGCCAAGTTCAAGCTGCGCGCCAGCGAAAAGACCGCCTCTGCCACGCTGAAGCAGCTCACGGATGGCAACTGGGTGGTGACCGACTTTGGCGGGGATCAGAAGCCAAAGAATGGCATCCTGGTAGCCATGGAGGAGGAGGGACTGGACTTCAAGGAAGCCCTGGAGCTGTTGGCCTCCCGATACGGCATCCAGGGACAAGAGCCACCGGAGATCCTGAAGCCGGAGATCAGCACCCGGGAGGCCCGGCCCGAAGAGAACGAGGGGGAATGGTACTTTGAGGTACGGGAGGGATTCACGGAACTGGATGTGACGACCGTCCTGGCGGAAAAAGCCATCCCCTACAAAAAGGACGAACAGGGGCAGAAGCAAATCGATTGGGAGAAAATCGAGCGGATCTTCAAGCGCTACCGTTTTCATTCCCTGCTGAGCTATTCCATCGTCAAAAACCGGAAGGTGATCACCATCGCAGCCACCGACCGGTACCCGATTTTTATGTGGGACGAGGGCTCTTTCAAGAAGATCTACCAGCCCCTGAGTCCGGACAAGGGTCGACGCTTTATGTACTACGGCAAGCGGGACAAGGATTTTTTGCACGGCCTGGCGGAATGCCACCTGGCTTTCGATTCCCTGCAGGAAGGGGAGGACATCGACGAGGAGACCGGCGAGGTCCGCTCCAAAAAGAAAAAGAAGCTGCCGGAGATCGTCTACTGCAGCGGCGGGTCGGACGGCATGAACCTGGCCATGATCGGCTACCAGGTAGTTTGGCCCAATAGCGAAACGGCCAAGCTCTCCGACAGGCAATTCAAGACCCTGGCAAAGCTGGCAGACAAGGTGATGAACATGCCGGACATCGATCATACCGGCCTGAGGGAAGCGCATCGCCTGGCCATGGAGCACCTGGACCTGTACAACATCGTACTACCGGCCGAGCTGCGGGAGCGTCCGGACAAACGGGGCAATCCCTCCAAGGACGTGCGCGACTACCTGAAGTACCATACCTACTACGATTTCAAGCAGCTGGTCAAAACGGCCCTGCCCTACCGCTTTTGGGACGAGATTTACTACGAAGACAAGGCCGGCAACTGGCGGTCCAAGTTTGAAGTAAAGAACACCCGCCTTTACAATTTCCTCACCAAAAACGGCTTCTACCGCCTGCAGAACAAAAACGAAAAGCAGGGATTTATCTACATCCAGATCAAAGACAACATCGTCCGGGAGATCGAGGTAAACGAGGTCAAAACCCACGTGCACCGCTTTCTGGAGGAGCAATACGTGGACGAAGACCTGCGGGACGTATTTTTTCGCAGTACCCAGCTCAAGGAGGCTTCCATGTCCAACCTGCCCATGACGGAGGTGGACTTTTCGGACTTCGACCGGGACCGGCAGTTTTTCTTTTTCGAAAACAAAACCGTGGAAGTCAGCAAGTCCGGCATTCGGGTGCACAAGCTGGGCGAGATCAAGCGCTACGTCTGGGAAGACGAGGTGATCAAGCACCGGTACCAGGAGCAGGAGCCGCATTTCCAGATCAGCAAAAACGAGGACGGCGACTGGCACATCGATATCCTGAAGAAGGACAATATCTTCCTGAACTTCCTCATCAATACCAGCCGCACCCACTGGCGCACGGAGCTCGAGGACAACCTGGACGCCCTAAGTCCGGAAGAGCAGGCGGCTTATAAGAAAAAGCACCTGTTCGATATCGCCGGGGCCAACCTCTCTGCAGAGGAGATCCGGGAGCAGATGCACCAGCTGGTCAATAAGATCTACGTCCTGGGCTACCTGCTGCACCGGTACAAAGACCCTTCCCGGCCCTGGGCCATCTGGACCATGGACCACCGGATCAGCGACGAGGGCGAAAGTCACGGGGGTTCCGGTAAGTCCATCGCCATGGGAGCGGTTAGCCGATTCATGAAGTCGGTCACGCTGCGGGGAAGGGATCCCAAGATGACCGAAAACCCGCATATGTACGACCGGGTGACCATCCACACGGACTACATCCTGGTAGACGATGCCAATCAGTACCTGAAGTTCGACGTGTTTTTCTCCGATATCACGGGCAACATGATCGTGAATCCCAAGAACAACAAGTCCTACGAAATCCCCTACGAGGAGTCGCCCAAGTTTGCCTTCAGCTCCAATTTCCCCCTGCGCAATATAGACAGCTCCGTGCTGCGCCGGGTGCTGTACTGTGTCTTTTCAGACTACTACCACGAAAACAAAGACGGCTACTTCCGGGAGAGCCGCAATCCCCGGGAGGAGTTCGGCAAGAACATCCTGGGGCCGGACTATACCGAGGACGACTGGAACGACTTCTACAATTTCATGATCCAGTGCTGCCGGTTTTACCTGAACCACGGCAAGATCGATCCGCCCATGGAAAACGTCGAGAAGCGCAATTTACTCAGCGAAATGGGCACGGCCTTCCACGAATGGGCGGATACCTACTTCAGCGACCGGATGAATGCCGACGTGGTCAAAAAGTACGCCATGGAGGACTTTATCCGCAGTACCAATACCAAGTGGACCTCCCAGAAATTTACCAAAGCCCTGCGCGCCTGGGCACGGTACTACGGCTACGAGCTCGATCCGGAGGAATTCAAAAACAGCTCCGGCCGCATCATCCGCAAGATCCAGGAGGACGGCCATCCGACCTCCGTAGAGATGATCTACATCCGTACTACCCAGGCCGCTGCTGCGCCTGCCAGCGAAGAAAAGATTCCCACCACACCCGGCAACGAGAAGCTGGTACCCGGTGGGCAAACCGACGCCTTTTCAAACTTCTGATGGATATGGAAATTCTACTCAAACTCCGACCTGCAATGTCCCTGGAGGACTTCATGGACAAGCAAAAGAAATCCCGAAAAATGGGCCTGGTCTATTTCCAGGTCCTGGAGGGAAGCTCCGGGCTGATCACCCGGGTGGTATCCGAGCGCACCGACAAAGTCTGGCTGCTGCGGATGATCAAGAAAGGGAAATTATTTATTCAAGAAAACGAAAACATCGCTGAAACATCATGAACGTAACCGTAGATCTCAGTTTCCTGATCGCTGTCAAAGACATGCGCGAGGAACAACGCCGCTTCTTCGAGCTCACGAAAGAAGCCAAAGCCAAGAAGCTGCCCAAGCTCTGGTCCCTGCGAAAAAGCTGCCTGGACAGCTCCCGGCAAATGGAAGCCCTGGTGGACATCCGCCTGGAACAGTACCTATCCGGAAAGGAGGGACATCGTGACTGACCTGTATTTTATCCAGTATTCCTACAAGGTATCACCTAAGAACAAGTACCACGAGTGGATCGATGCACGATTCGAAAGCCTGGACCGGAGCCTTACCCGCAATCCCAGGAAGCTGGAAAAGGAGCTAATCGAGGAGATCAAATCCATTCGGGAAAGCACCTTCCCTCGCTGCAAGCCTGTCAGGTTCTTAACCGAAACCTACATGCCCGAAGCAGGAATGCTGAAGGTAGAAGTATACGAACTGGGCCGATTGGTCATGATCCCGGTAAAGGAGGTGCGCAATGACTAAGTACGGAAACACCTACAACGGCTGCCTGGTCAATGCCTTCTTTTCGCTCTTCTGTATCCTGCTGCTGCTGGGCACCTGCACCAGCTCCTGCACACCGGCCCGGATCAGGGCTCTGGTGCCGGCTGCAGAGGTGATCAGCCGGGACGGCGACCGGCTGCTGATCCAGTTTGAGGATGCGGCCGGGGCACCCGGTCGCGCCTACGAATGGTTCCATTTTCCCGGCCTGGGACCGGTAGACTTCCGCTCCCTCGAGGCCGAGCTGATTATCAGAAAAAGGAGGAGCCATGACTGAGCAGGTAGCCTATACCCCCTCCTTTTTCTACGTGTACCTCTGGCTGTTTTGCCTGCTGGCCACCTGCGTGCTACTCTCCACGATCCTGTACCTGGTACGGGAGATCGCTCGCAACGATCCACCGGAAGGCATCGCCCCCGAAATCCGCGAAGGCTGGCTCCGACATCAGATCCGCCGCCGCACCAAGTAACTATTCATCCAAACCCATCGAATCATGAACTTAGAATTTATTCCCCTAAAACAAGCAAAGCGTGGCAAGCCCACCATCCTGTTTTCCAAAACAGGGCTGATCAACCTATCCAAAACCGCTGCAGAAGAGCTGGGCCTTACCAAAGATACCCGCGTGGACCTGGCCCGTGATCCGGAGCGTCCGGAAGACTGGTACCTGATCAAGTACAGCGGTCGTGACTTTGGTATTCCCTTTAGAGAAAAAGACAAAGGTTTCTGCCTGAATGCCAGTTCCTGGACGCATGCTTTCCTCGAACAGTTTTCCGAAGAGGGAAAGTCGATCTCGGTACTCCTTGCGACCAAAGGCGAACTATTCAGCCACGGAGAGCGCAAGGGCTACGCATATGCGATTCTGACCAAATCCCTTAACCAGAAATAGCTATGCCGAAAATCAATAAAGTATACAGCCTGGAGGTAGGCGTTGAGCAGTTTCTCAACGCCTGCTCTTCCCTGGAGCTACAGGAGGTCGAGCTGCTGATCCTTTCTCCCCGCTTCCAACGCCGGATGAAAGAAGCCGAAGCAGATCCCGGACCCGATCGGCCCCAATTCCCACCAGATCGGGTAGAAGGCGATGTTCCCAGAATGCGCAATCCACCACCACCGCCAAAAAAACCATGAAAAACTACTTCACCATCTGCACCAACCGGGAGACCGCCGAGCAGATCCGAAAGCAATGCGAATTTGACGAGAAGCACAGCCAGCGCACCTATCGGCTCGGCGATATCCAACACCACGAGGGATTCTCCCTGGTCAAAATCGAGCCCAAGGAGCAACTGATCACTCCGAGCGATATCTTCTGGCTGGGATACCTTTCCGCGACCACTCAAACCGATCAATAATTCTGTAACTCAGTAACGAAAAACCAAACCCATTGTATCATGACTGCAACTGTAAAATACCGCGTCGCCACCTACCAGGGAGAAGTACAAGTCCCCTGTGATCCGGACGACGAAAACGAGGTGATCATTGCCAAAGCAAAACGAATCGTAACCAGGCAAGCCGGCGGCTCCTTACCATGGGGCTCCCAAAGCTGGCGGGTTATTGATCGTAGATAAAAAATAGTTGATAGCTTAGCAAAATGATTTGATTAAAACTTTAAATCATTAGGTGGTAATTCCAGGGGTATTAAATATTGAGGGTCTCCATTATAAACTCCAAAGCCTATTTGACTTGGTAATTCATCGCACTTTAGAAAAATACTTGCGTTTGGGGTCACTTCATTATTTGCATACATTAGCCACCATTTTCCATCATTGCTAACACACTCTCCCGGGAAGTGTTTTATACTTCCTTGATTAAAAATCCCTTTAGGTCCATATTTAGAAATGGGTTTTATTTTTTCTTTTTCCGATATTGGAACTGCCACAAACGACGGCGACCAACTACCAGCTCTTGTCCTAATTTCAATTATTTTGAAAGCTTTTTCATTCACTTTAAGGGAATGAAAATCTAAAACAAAGGGCTGAATGATGTTTCTATCAATTTTAGGATCTCTTCCTTCGACAGCTGATTTAATTCTTTCTTTCCAATCTGAATCGCCTAATTTGAGGAAGAGTCTTGATTTTATTGCGGCTGGTATTAACTCATAATCAATTCCAGTTGGAAACAATCCAATTACAGGAAAGTTTGAATCTCGAGAACGTAGAGCTCTATCAAGTGCGTAAGCTAACTCTTCCCTACACGGCTCGCTTGTTAAACTATTCTTTGTTGCGTAAAGGATCCATCCGTCACATTCATCTTTGTTTATTATAAAATTTTCTATTTGATACCATAGCCTTTTTCCAGCTTGAATTTTCCATTAATCAAAGTTTACTTTTAAGCCGCTTTGTTCTAATTCCTGAACAATAAAATCAACGCTTTGGTCTTTATTATCTTCCCATGAGTAAGTCAACCATACTTTTTTCATTAGTTCATTTTTTTAACTCTCCTCGACGATTTTAATTTCTTCTTCCGTTAATCCATAAAGAATATAAACTAATTGATCAATTTGGTTTTCGAGTAGAGTAGTTTCATTTTCGGGGTTTTTTTTCTTTAATATAAGTACTGTTTTAACGAGTTTTATAATTGAGAAATCTATATCACTTTTCCTTGTAAACGGCAATGATTCAATTTCGGTAGTGCTGACGTTGTTATTACTAGAAGTTTTTTTAAAACGCCAATTTAGGAGTTTTGAATTTATCAGGCCCAAGAAGAACTCTAACCCTTCATTTATATCTATCTCGATAGAATTCGTTGAATCAGCAAAGTAAGCATCTGGCTCGATGATAGTTGCTACCAATCTCAATTTCTCATCAACTCCGGTAATCCGCTGGGTAGCTATTCGTCTTTTTTTTGCTTTAGTGTTTGTCTTGCCATTTACGGTAAATAGTCGTTCATTGAAATATTCCCTTTTTCCTTGGCTTAAAGTAATGTTCAACTTATACTTGCCTATTTCTACTCCTTTAACTAATCTGGATAAGGATTCTTGAGATGAAATATACTTTCTATAGATCGATTGATTTATTTCACCTCGTGCAACTTTTATTTCTGCAATTTCTCTTATTGGGGGGTTTTCATGAAGCTTTTTCAGCAACTCCCATTCCAGTTCGGATACTAATGGTACAGAATATCGATATGAGTCAAATTTCTTAATGTCGTTTACAGTTGCCTCAAAATATTTACATTGATCTGTAAAAGAATTATTAGGGTAAGTGAAAACGCTTATTTTTTTATTTTTTTTGTGATTATTTGTAATGTTTCCCATAATTATGAGAGTTGATTGTTTAGCATCTTCAAAAACTCTTTTTGAGGGAATGTCTTTTTGTGGAAAGCAGTGAAAAAATATATTATCTAAATTTTTAAAAATGAAATCACGGGTGGTGAAAAGACTATTGTCTCCAATTAACGATAAGGGTACAATGTAGCTAAACGATGCATCTTCTGCTGATATGTCATACGCGAGTTTTATAAAAATTCTATATAAATTTTGCTTGCCGCCTTCGATTTCAGTATACCTATTCGTTGACTTCGAGTACTCCAAAATTGCTTTATATGGTTCAAGAGGAGTGTTCCTTTCCTTTTCTACTACTGCATAAGGAGGATTTCCTAAAACGACATCAAAACCAATAAAATCACCGACATCATTAAGCACCTCGGGAAATTCAAAGCGCCATTCGAAAGCGTCTTCAAAAATTTTGTTGGCTTTGATTTCCTCGATTTCTGTTTCGAGCTTGTTTAGGCTTTCTTCGAGTTTGGCTACCCGGGCCAGGCGTTGTTTTTTCTGTTTGGGATCTTCGTCGAACATACTTTGCTGCATGGTGAGGTTGTACAGCTCGCCGGCCAGCTGGGCTTTGCGTTTGATCTTCGGGTCGTTTTTGGCAATCTCGCTCCGGAAATCGGATTTAATATCGGCGATGAGTCGCTTCATTTCCTTTTTCTGCTCCTTGCTTTCGGCGTTGCGGTAGGTATCCACGGCTACCCGGTAGCTATCGATGCTCCACTTGCTTTTCTTCAGGGCCTGGCTTAGGTCGGCATCGATGGCAAAGCGACTGACCAGGGAGTTGCCGCACTTGATATTGATATCGATATTGGGCAGGGTCTCGAGTTCGGTGGGGGTCTCGCCTGCCTGCCGGGCAGGCAGGTAGTAGGCGTTTTTGAGTAGCTCGATCCAGAGCCGCAGGCGGCAGATCTTGACCGAATTGGGGTTGATGTCCACGCCGAAAAGGCAGTTTTCGATAATGGTCTGCTTTTCGTGAAAGAGGGCTTCCTGGATCCGCTGCTGCTCTTTGTTGCGGGGATTGTAGTCAAACAGCTCCCCGTCTTCGTCGGTGACGATCAGCTCGTCGTTGACCACTTCCACCTGGTATTCCTTTAGCCGCTTGCCCTCCCGGTCTTGCAGGATCCGCAGGTCGTTTTTTACCGCGATCATCTCGTTCAGCGCCGAGACCAGAAAGTGACCGGATCCCACGGCTGGATCGCAGATCTTCAGGCTATTGACGATGGCATTGGCTTCTTCCCGATCCTCAATCTTATCGTACAGCCCTTCCAGGTCGGTACAGTTCCAGCCCTTGGCCTCATTAAACTTCTGAACCACGGCTTTGCGGATGGTTTCCCGGCACATGTACATGGTGATAAAGCCCGGGGTAAAAAAGGAGCCGTCCTTGTAGCCGTTGATCTTTTCGAAGATCAGCCCTAGAACGGAGGCGTTGATCAGGGACTTGTTTTCTTCCTGTATGTCTTCCGATCCTTCGCTGCTAAAGTCATAGGCATTGAGAAACTCAAACAGGTATTCCAAGGTCGTTAACTGGCCGGTGCGGTTTTTTCCCTGTGGATCTTTTAGCACCGTTCGCGAGAGAATGGGCAAGGTTTTATCGTTCCGCAGGTTGCTGATAAATAGCATGTCCTGCTCGATGTCGGTAGGCTCAAACAGGGAGGAATTGAGGTAGGGCACTTTCTCAAATAACCGGATCACGTCTTCGTTGCGCTGCTCGTGTTTTCGGGCCAGTACCTGAAAGAACAAGCCGTTCAGGTCGTCGTAGTTTTTGATTTTGGCCAGGTTGAGAAAGGCATACGAGATATCTCCCTTATGGTAGCTGATCAGCTGGGCTTCCAGTAGCTTCAGAAAGAGGATGCGGTTGATCCAGGTGATGCACAGCTCCAGGGCCACGCTAAACAGCTGCTCCTCCTGGGTAGCGCCGAATTGGGAGGGGCGTTCCAGGCGGCTGAGCTTCTCCAGGCTGTCCAGTTCAATGATGGTATTCTCCAGCAGGGAGGCTCTGTTTCGCTCGCCTGCTGGGTTTCGTTCGATTAGTTTTTTGCCTCCTTGCTTGGTTTCGGTCAGGCCAATGATATGCAATAGCTCGCTGTAAAAGCGCTTGTCCAGGCTATTGCTGTCGTTGGTAAAGGGAAGCTTCAGCAGGTGCTCCGGAGACAAGAGCTTGAAAAGCGCAATCAGTACCGTATCGTCTTTTTTGTCGGCGTTGCGCAGGGGCTTCTGGTACTCCTGCAGGTGGAAGTAGGTAAAATCGATTGCGGTATCGATGCCGGCGATAAAGGGTTCGGCGATTTGCTTGTAGAAAAAATCCGTCCGGGTATCCGCCAGGCGGCCGGCTTCAAAGTCGGTAAATTGCTGGACCAGCTTTTTGTTTTGGGCAAAGAGCCGGTCAAAGGTACTGGCATCGAAGATAAACCATTCGTGGATATTGGTGATGATCAGGTGCCGGACTTCCAGGTTGCCCTGGCTGATTCGCTCCCGGAGGTAGTAGAGCACCAGTTCCTGGAAGGCCTTTGCGTTCAGCTCCTCCTTGCGGACCATCTCGCTTTTATTGGTGGGTTTTTTGGCCTCGATGATCACGCCTACCGGACTGGAGGCCTTCTCGCCGTTGTGGATCACCAAGTCGGTTCTCCCCTTGGTATTGATAAAATGGCCGGGCTCGTAGTAGGTCTTTTTGAGAAAATCCCGGACCAGGTTCTTGTGAAACTCCTCGTATTCCGTATCATTGGTACGATCGAGCAGCTGGATCAGGTTGGCCTTAAACCCCTCAATTTCCTTCCGATTCGGCTTTACTTTCAGAAAGGCCTTGTTAAGGGCTTTTCGTGGTTTTAGTGGGTTGAGGTTCATTTAGGGTATATGTTTAAAGAAATAGTTTTAGTCTGTTCATAGGCAAAAGTTACAAGAATTGAAGAAAAAATGCGCAGCTTCTCTGTCTTGAGAAGTGCCAACTACATACTGGAGTATAGCTAGGAACATGACTAGTGCTTCCTTTTTTAAAATACATCTTCAAGGGATTTCGCATGGATAATTTTGTCTCTGGACGAATATCTCGGACTCTGAGGCGCTTTACCCTTTCTTGTCCCTAGCGGTACTTTTCTAATCTTTTCTGCTGGTTCCGTAAAATGAAGGATATATTTATTGGTATCGTTCCATTGTTCAATGGATTTCACCTCTGCGATATGGGTTATAGCTGATACCGGGGCAACTTGGTAAGCAGCAATATATTTTATTTTTGGAATCATGGATGAATTTAGCCGGATTGCATACCAACAATTTTTATCGATAAAAACCTCTTTAAATCCATCTTCCCTCGCTGGAATTACGATAGTATCAATGTCTGAGATGTCAACTTTTTCGGTGTCTTCCGCTACTTCATTTAGAAACGGTTCGAATTCATAAAGCATTTTTCCACTGTCTGATTTGTACCTCTTTAAGGTCGTGACTTCTACCGGAAACTTAAAACGACTAATTAAAACGGTTTCTAATTCCTCACCAAGTTCGTCGATTATCAATAGGGCATTAAAGGAATCCTTTTTGTGAATGATCGACTCTAACAAATAGTCTACATTTTCATATCCATTTTTCTGCGCAAACGATTCACACTTCCGCCATTTATCGGCTCGCTTCTGAAGCATTTCTTTGATGATATTCTTGACTTTTACTTTTGAGGTCTCGAAAGCCAATGAAAATTCGAGTATTTGAACGGCAATATGCTTTAGGTGCTGATGACTTGCTAAATCATTCTCAACTACAAATATTTTCGGGTCTTGCTTGTTGGTCAAGTCAATCAGGTATCCATCCGGTAGATTGTTGGTGCCTCCTTTCTGCCCAATCTTTTTCTTATCGTCTAGGTAAATCCGCGTAGATCCAAACAAAGCGTCTTTTACTTCGTTGACTGCATCTTCCAACTCAGATTCCCTTTCGTACGGAATTTCTGTATATTTCTCTTCTCTATTCCAGAGCATTGTAACTTTTTATTTTCCAGTCAACTTTAAGTACGCCGTGTAGGCTACCGCCCTCGCCAGCATTTGCCAGAAACCTAATTCAGACTGCAAAACCAGAAATTTAGTCAGTGGATCACCAGAATTACCTCCCTTTCGTGCCCAGAATTCGATACCAGTGTAATCCTGGTTAAATTTCCAATTTCCATGTGCTATAGCATTTCTAAAGGATCTAACTGGGTTTTCCAAAAGAAAATTTGTACAAATTTTCGTAACCGAGCCTTTTTCAGAGTTTTTCCTTAAGACATCAAATAGCGTATCTTTCAAATAAACAAAGCAGATATAGTTTTGCGTTATTACTTGAGTTCTAATTATTTCAGGCAACGGTTTTAAGTTATTGAAGGTGTCCATCATTGTTTGGAAAGAATTCAATTCTTCTAATCTCGTTTCAAGGGGAATAGGTGAAGCCAGCATAATCTTATCCCTGAGAACGCCTTTATTATTCTCTATTTCATTCGCTATTTTGGATGCCACACAATCGACATTACCGGAGGGAATCTTGACAATGGTCTCCAATTTATCCCGAAATTGGAAGAGCTGCGCATCGAAATTTTGAAATGGCATATTCATCGTAGTCTTAGGTCTCAAATTATACAATTACCTACCAGCATAGAATCCCATAGCAATTCTGTCTTGGTTGAGTAGGTCTTTCTTGAATCGAATACATCTCGATCAAGGGAATAACAGAGGGCGGAACCACTTAAAGCTGTTAATAGATTCCTTCCCCCTGTTTGTTCCCCAAGTGATAGAATCACTTTTTCTTATTGCTGATTACTGGCTTATCTACCTAGTCTTTTGTTCCCTTTTCAATCATACTTCCAAACCCTGTCGCTCCCGGCCAGCGCCCGCTCAGCTTCGGATTGACTGCTGCCACCATTCAGCAGCTACACGGCCACAATACCGCGGCTGATCCGGGACGGGAGGGACGCCGTTTTCTCTTCTTCCGCCCCTGGCCATTCCGGGCCGGCCCGTTACGCCTTCTTTCCTACATCCATTAAATCATAAGTTACACGAAATTTTTGTAACGCTGTAACGAAGAAAGAAATTCTACGATAATACGCCTCAAAATGTATATAAATCAGCATGTTACGTAAGTTACGAATCCCTATTTTTTTTCGTAGCAAAAGCAGCCCGGTTACAAACGGTTTTGTAACCGCTCCCCTGCCCTGCTTGGGTTACAAAATCCCAATACCTCAGGCACAATTCCGATGATCCGAAAAGTAACTTTTTAGTAAGTTGATTTTTAGGGGATTACCGGATAAAAAACACAGAGTTACAGAGTTACACGATTCTTGGGAATCAGGGAAAAGGAGTTACAAAACTTTTTGAGCGGAAATAGGTCCGGGCACATATTCTCACTATGCGATATAGTTGCGATGATGATGCGAATTCATTAAATTGAAGAAAAAAACAACATGGATATTCAGCTCACCATCACCAAAGACCTGCTCCGGGAATATTTCCGGTACCTCTTCCCCCTGGACGCCAGGGGCCGATACCTTATCGACCGTAGCTCGGACCTGGGCAAAGCCATCTGCAGCTTTGTGCGCTATACGCATACCAAGCCGGAAGCGGATCCCCAGGCGCTGCGCCTGCTGCTGCCCAAATCGGACGGCCTCAAAAATGCACCCAACTACTACCTGTATTTTTCCCGGGAAGACGGGCTCCGGATCAATGATCTGTTAGAAGTATTCTTTCACATCGACTTTGACCGCTTCTACCTGAAGGGCCGCAAGCTGGGCATGATGCAGAAGGATATCATCGAGTCCTTCATTGTGAGTCGAAAGCTGACCAACTTACTACAGGATAACGAGACCCTGAAGAAAAGGGAATACCGGGAAGGGCTGCGGCTGCTACAGGTACGTTGCCGCAGCCTGTGCAAAAAGGCCTATTACCGGCACGAGAAAATCGAATCGGGCATGCAAAACATCCTGGTAAATTGACCCAAAAACTATTTCGTAAAATCGGGGAAATCAGGGAAAAAACCACGAACCGCCAATGATCCGCTCCATCAACCATATCTGCCGCGTGCGCTATGCCTCCCTTTCGGAAGTGACGCGCCTCGTCTACAGTCCCAGCGGGGGCCTGGCAGTGACGGCGGCCTGGCAGGAGCTGCCGATCAGCAAGCCGCCCAGCCTGACCATTGCCGAGGAGTACAGCAAAGCCGGGCGCAGCTTTACGGCTACCTTTCGCGCCTGGATTCAGGAGCGGCGCCTGGTGCAGGATCCGGTGATCGTCCGCTTGGACTTTAACGACGGACAGCCGCCCATTCTGATCGGCTCGGTGGACCATCCGGTCCGCTTTGTAGAAGACCACAGCCTTACGCAAAAGAACCTGCAGTTTACCCACCGGTTCTGGGCCTATCCCTTTCGGATCGTGGATTGGACAGGCACGGGCATCTTTTCACCGCAGTTTACACCACCATTTACCTAGCCATGACAGCGTTCAGTGATAGTCAATTAGTAGCCAAAGCCAATGCCATCGGCAGCAAGACGGAGGAAAACAGCATCGATCCACAGCTGATCGCGGCCATGTTTAACGACATCATCCTCAATAAGTGGAACAAAGACTCCCCGCTGCCCAAAGGAGACAAAGGCGATCCTGGTGATCAAGGTGATCCCGGCCCATCCGCCTACCAGGCCTGGCTGGACCTGGGCAATAGCGGTACCGAACAGGACTTTATCAATAGCCTGAAAGGAGACAAAGGGGATCAGGGAGATGCCGGGGATGACGGCCTATCCGCTTATCAGGTATGGCTTAATGAAGGAAATTCTGGATCGGAGGCGGACTTTCTCCTGGATATTAAAGGAGACAATGGGGATCAGGGAGATGCTGGTGATGACGGATTATCTGCCTATCAGGTTTGGCTTAATGCGGGAAACACTGGATCGGAATCGGACTTTCTCCTGGATATTAAAGGAGACAAAGGGGAAAAGGGAGATGCAGGTGATGACGGACTATCTGCATATCAGGTTTGGCTTAATGCGGGAAACACCGGATCGGAATCCGACTTTCTTCTGGACATAAAAGGAGACAAAGGTGATCAGGGCAATGCCGGCGATGAGGGACTATCTGCTTACCAGGTCTGGCTCAATGAAGGAAATTCTGGATCGGAACAAGATTTCATTGATAGCCTTCAAGGATCTCCGGACACCCCGGCGGAGATCGTCACCAAGCTTAGCTCCATCACGGAGGAAGCGGAGAAACTCCCCAATACGGCTATCCAGGGATCGGGCATTAATGGCAATCAACTGGGCGTAGATGCCCAGACCGGGGCCTTGTACGTCAAGACGGACGAGGAACCCACGGAGAACTCGGCCAAGTTCATCAGCAGCGGGGATCTCTTTGCCTACGAGCAGGCGAACCCACGAGGCGGAGCACTGACTCCGGGCTTCCTGACCACCTTGGCAGCGACGGCGGATACCTTCAATGGAAGTATACGCCGCATCGTCGGGCGAAACGGGGTATTCTATGCCTGCAATTCCAATGTGGGCAATAACCGACTGCACGTCAGCCTGGACGGCCGGGTATTTTTCTTGGGTGGCGATACCAGCTCATTGAGCTACTACGCCCTGGACGTGGCACCGCATGGAACGATCATTCTGGGCGGCCGCGGCGGGGGTCCGGATAATGTCCGGCGCTCCACCAACGGGGGCGGCAGCTTCGATACGATCACGCTGCCGGCCAGCATCGAGATCACGGGGATCGTCTACATAGCAGCGGGCCGCTGGGCCTTGTGCGCGCGTACCGGTGATGGATCGGGCAACGTCGCCGCCTGGTCGGAAGACGATGGGGTCACCTGGACCATGGCTACCACGGACGGCACGAATGCCATGGAAGACATCGCCGCTGCGAATGGACTGGTGTTTATGGTGTCGAATAACGGCACCAACCGATTCCAGCTAAGCACAGACGGGGCAGAAACGTTCACGGCAAAACCGGTTAGCCCGAATGAATTTTTCACCCGATGTTGTTTTTTTAACAATCACCTGGTCTTAATGCGATCCGGTACCGGATTGAAGCCGCATATCGTGGTTTCCGGTGACCAGGGCGATACCTGGGAAGGGCGGCTGGATGCGGATGCCTCCGGCAACGACCTGAAGGGAATGGCGATCATCGGCGAATGGCTGTACCTGTTTGGCGCCTCGGGATACATCATCCGTACCAAAGACCTAACCACCAAGGATCTGATCCCCGCACCCACGGCCAATACCATCGTGGCCATGGGCTGGACGTACATAGACGGCAAAGCTGTGATCATGGCTGCCTGCGAAAACGGCACCAATAACCGAATCCTGAGCACGAACGCGTAACCATGGACGAATACTACGTCAATCCTTCTTCCGGTAACGATACCTTTACAGGCTCCAAGGCGCAGCCCTTTGCTACCATAGCAAGGGCCATCCTGGCAGCCAGTCCGGGGGATACCATCTACCTGGCGCGAGGCTATACCTACAGTGCCCTGCACATCAGCGGTAAAGACGGTAGCGCCGGCAGCCCTTATACCTGGGCGGCCTACGGCATCGGAACGGATCCGATCATCTCGGCCTTTGTAGATCCGGCCGGCTCCTGGACGGACGAGGGAGGCAATATCTGGTCGTATCAAAACGGCTTGTTTGACCAGGTAAATGTCTTAGCCGTAGCCCGGACCAATCAACCCCTGGCTCGCTGGCCAAAGCCTGAGGTGGCCGAATACTACCCCATCGATGCCGCTTCTGGAAACGCCTCCATTACGGACAATACAAACTTATCAGCCGCGCCGAATTTTGTGGGCGGCGAGTTGGTCAGCAAGAAGCGAAAATGGACCATCGACCGGGCGACTATCACGGGGCAAACCAGCTCCACGATCAGCGTGGCCGGATTTGGTAGCAACTACGTAGTGGGCAACGGCTATTTTGTACAGAATCATATCAACTGCCTGACGGCCCAGGGCGACTGGTGCTACGAAGCCGGTACGGATACGGTGTACTTCTACAGTACCACGGATCCAAATTCCCTGGACATCGCCATCAGCCTGGATGAGCATGCCCTGCATCTGGAAAGTTCGGAGTACCATGCTTTTCACAACCTGATCTTTGAGGGAGGTTCGAGCCACAATATCTTTCTCGAGTTTTCGCATCATGCCAGCTTTACCGGCTGCATCTCCCGCCTGGCGGGGATCGATGGACTCAAAACCTTCGTCTCCGAAAATGTCAGTTGGATCGATGGCTACATGTACGATACGAACAACCACGGCGTAAATAACCGCGATGCCAGCGAGGGGTTGACGGTGACCGGTAGCAGTTTTGTTCGTATTGCGTCCATCCCAGGATTGGGACAGAGCGGATCCGGGCAGCAAAACGGCGTGCATATCAACAATACCGAACACAACGCCCTGATCGAGGGCAATTTCTTTTTCCAGGTCGGCAATAACGGGGTATCCTATCGGGGCAATAACTGCTACGTGGCCCGCAACTATGCGGAGAAATGTGGCTGGACGGTCAGCGATGCAGCGGCCTTCTATTCATTCGGTAATTTTGCCAATCCGGATACCAACGTCATTTGCGAATTCAACATCGCCTACGACTGCCGGGGCAATATCGATGGCATCGGCGGTACGCCCAGGTACGATACCTGCGGGTTCTACACCGATGACAACTGCCGTTGGCACATTACCCGGAACAATATTGCCAGGAAGTGCGGGTTTGGCTTCTACATTCATAATAACGACGGGGTGGTGTACCGGCACAACATTGCCGAGGATTGCGACGTGCTTTTCCGTTTTGCAGACGATACCACCCAGGGCGTCAGCACCACCCGGCGGATTCGGAATATAGACGTGCAGTTCAATACCCTGAAAGCACTTCCGGGGCAGCTCGTGTACGAGGCGCGGGTGCTCGGCGTATTTGCCGGAGATGCACCCTTTGACTTCGGCACGATCGATAATAACCAAATCGACGCGGCCGATGCGAACCCCATCAATGCACACCTGACCAATAACTTTGACAATAGGATCAACCTGGCGGCCTGGCGTACGGACTACGGCTTTGATCTAAACAGCACGACCGATCCCTACGATCCCTCGGATACGGTGTTCTTTGTGAACGATACCGCTGTTCCCAAGGCCTTTTCTCTCGATGGGGTGTACGAAGACTGGGACGAGGTGGAGAACGCCACCGGGGAGGTCATCCTGGATCCTAACGAATCGGTGCTGCTCTTCCGGGTAGGCGACTTCCCGGGGCCGGGCTATCCGGTGAATTACGTACGAGGCTTCCGCTTTGTGGAAACCGCTCCTTAGCAGGGTCGAAGATTTTTCAATCATTCTCTTTTTTGCGGCGGGTAATCCGAGTCCGATGCTACATAAGGTGAATGTGCCGGAAAATCAAAAAGGAAATCTAACTTCCCAGACTGCACCAAATCCCCCTTAATTAAGGGGGAAGGGGGATTTTTCACAAAGCCCCAATTCCAGGCTTAGCCCGGATTAATAAGGTTTGCTTCACCGCATAATCACTAGTTGTATAAAGGTGAATGTGCCGGAAAATCAAAAAGGAAATCTAACTTCCCAGACTGCACCAAATCCCCCTTAATTAAGGGGGAAGGGGGATTTTTTACAAAGCCCCAATTCCAGGCTTAGCCCGGATTAATAGGGTTTGCTTCACCGCATAATCACTAGTTGTATAAAGGTGAATGTGCCGGAAAATCAAAAAGGAAATCTAACTTCCCAGACTGCACCAAATCCCCCTTAATTAAGGGGGAAGGGGGATTTTACACAAAGCCCCAATTCCAGGCTTAGCCCGGATTAATAGGGTTTGCTTCACCGCATAATCACTAGTTGTATAAAGGTGAATGTGCCGGAAAATCAAAAAGGAAATCTAACTTCCCAGACTGCACCAAATCCCCCTTAATTAAGGGGGAAGGGGGATTTTACACAAAGCCCCAATTCCAGGCTTAGCCCGGATTAATAAGGTTTGCTTCACCGAATAATCACTAGTTTTATAAAAGTATAGATGCTGAAATTCGCAACGCTTTCTAGCCAAACGCAGGCCAGTAGAAAAAAAAACCAAAAATCGTGAAGTGAAATTGTTTCACTGAAATTTAAAAATTCGCCGAAGGCACCATAGTTTTTAAGGGACGTTTCGTCCCTTTTTCCCCCCGGTCTCCCAGGGCCGAAGGCTCCGCCCCGCGGTATGTTTCCGTTAAGGAGCTTATAAACTTTTTGGCAACGCGCGCCAGACACATTTTTTGTCCTGAGCCCATCGAAGGATGTCCTTTTCCCCTTGCGGGGCTGCTGGTATACTTGTATCAAAGTAATTCCACTATGACACGTCTCGCAGGTAACTGGCAGTTTTTATTGATGTCGCAGCTTCTGAAGGGGAAGTTTTTTCTTCGTCCGGAGATCGCGCTGGGGCTGGGTGCACAGGCGGCAGATATCCTGAACCGTACCGAACGAAACAGCCGGGAGCGGCGATCCATCCGCCTTGCCTCGGTAGCTCCCTCCGGACTCGTTCGTAGTTCCCTGCTTTTTGACGAAGACGACGACGAAGCCGAGGAAGAAACCGGCTCTCCCTATGACGGTGCTCCGGAAGGTTCGGTTGCCATCATTCCCGTAAAAGGCAACATGCTCAAATACGGCACTATGTGCGAATACGGCACCAGGGAGATTGCCTCCTTTATGCGGGATGCCGTTGCGCACAAGAACATTGCGGCGATCGTCCTGGACGTGGACTCTGGAGGCGGGGCCGTGGATGCGGTGGCTCCCCTCGTGGATGTGATCCGCATGGCCAAAGCTGCCGGCAAGCCGGTGGTGGCTTCGGTAGACATGGCCTGTTCGGCTGCCTACTGGGTGGCTTCGGAATCGGACTACATCGTGGCCGATAACGGAATCAGTGCCGAGGTCGGATCTATCGGAGTGATGATGAGTCTGGTCAATATGAAGGCCTACTACGAGGAAAAGGGTATCACCTTTCACCACATCTACAGCAGCGAAAGCAGCGAGAAAAACAAGCCCTTTCAGCTGGCAATGGAAGGCAAGTACGAGCTGATCCGGGAGGAAGAACTGGACCCCCTGGCCAGAGGATTCCAGCAAGCAGTAAAGGCCAATCGGGCCGGCAAGCTGAATACCCAGGCAAAAGGAATCCTGAACGGCAAAACCTACTTTGCCGATGAAGCCCAGGCCCTGGGCCTGATAGACCGGGTCGGCACCGGTACCACGGCGGTGGAAATCGCTATAGCCAAGTCTCACGCAAAACAATTCATATAAATTTTTATCCGATGTTCAAAAAAATGCAAGCCATTGTACTCGGCCTTCTCGGACTCAAGGAGTTCTCCAAGGACGAGTCCGGCCAGCTGACTCTTTCCGATGAGGAAAGCAGCAAGCTCGCCGATGTGCTCGGTCAACCGTTCGTTGACAAGTTCAAGGAGGCCATGAAGGAAGCCAGCACCGATCCGCAGCCGCTGATCGACGCCATCACTTCCCACAATGCCTCGCAGAACCAGGAGCAAGTACGCCAGCTGCAGGCACAACTGGACCAGGCCAAAAAGGATAAGGAAACGCTGCAGGCGAGTATCGCCCAGCTGAGTTCCGCTCCCGAGCCTGAGCCTACCCCTGCAGTCGTAGGTATGCCCCGCAAAGAGGGCGTAAAAACCATTCTGAAAGTGGATGCCGCGAAACCGCACTACAAGGCACTGACCGCATTCATGCAACGAGGCTACATGGCGGCTGGGGCCACCATCGACGTAGCGGATCTGCTGCAGGAGTTTGGTACCTACCTGAGCCAGGGGGCGAATAACTTCGCCATGCTGGATACCATCTTTCAGGGATTCAGCTCTGCGAGCTACTTTACCGAAGCCCCGGCGGTGACGGAAAGAAGGGCCCTGCAGGCACTGATCACCTCCGTGTCACAGCAGTACGTGAACAAATGGACACCCAGTGGCAAGAGTCAGTTCCGGCCCCTGAAGATTCAGAACAGGCGGCACAAGATCAACTTCCCCATCATCCCATCCGAGGTGCTCACCTCCTACATCTTTGACATGTACCGGGAAAACCTGGCCATCGATCAGATGCCGATCTTCTTCTATATCTGGCAGCGACTGATGTATCCCCAGCTGATGCAGGACATCGAGCTGCGCATGATCTGGAAAGGGAAGTACGAGGAACTGGATTGGTCTGCGGTGAATGCCGGGGATGCCGGTCAGGCTCCGGAGAAGTCCATGGACGGCCTGGAGACCATCATCGCCACCAACCGCACCGGAGGCAATCCGGCGAATATCCGCTTCTTTGACGGAGAGGGCTTTGACTACAAGACCGCCACGGATCAGGAAGTATTGGACTTTTTCGCCAATTTCTTCAAGTGGATGGCTCCCGTATTCCGCACCATGCCGATGAACGTGGGCTGCTCCTACGAGCTGCGCATGCGCTACCGGGAAGCTTACAAAAACAAGTGGGGTACCGGCTCCGGTACCGAAAACCACGAGTTTGGCAGCAACCGGATCGACTACAGCCGTCACGTGCTCACCGAGATGGACGGCATGTACGGTTCGCCGATCTTGTTTGCCACGCCGAAGTCGAATATGGTGAAGCTGCGCCACATCAATGCTGCGCCCAATGTGATCAACGATGTGCAGAAGCAGGATTACGAAGCCCGAATCTTCGGGGAGTACTGGCTGGGTGCAGGCTTTGACTACGGCGAGGCCGTGTTTGCTTTCTGTCCGGCGGACTACGATCCGCACGCGCTGATCACCAGCGTCTACGGTGCACACGACACCTACCAGCAGTTTAAGGGCACGGACCTCACCAAGTCCGTGACCGATTTTGGAAGCGGTAGCGCCGGCGGCGGTATCTAAAAAAGGAGGTAAACCATGACGTACGTAAAAGTATCCATTCCAAAAATCAGGGTAGGGGCCGGAGCGCCCAAGCCCAAGGAGCCCAATGTGCTGCTCATGCTGGCCGAAGACGTGCAGACCATGCCCGGCAAAGACGGGGTGGTCTCCACCTCGGCCATTGTCCTGAAGGAAGGCAAAAAGGCCATGGCGGTGTATTTCAATCCCAAGTCCATCAATCGCTTTGATTCCTCCGAAGGAGAGACCAGCGAGGAGATGGGCGGCTGGCTCAGCAACTTCGAGGCCTTGCGTCCCGGGGACGACGAGCACTTTGCCGCCTGGCTGCAGGAGCACCTGAACGAGGGCTTCCTCATCCTCAGCAAAGAGTGTGGCGATGCCAAAGGCACCCGCCTGCAGGGAACACCCTGTAACCCGCTCTTCATGAGTGTGGAAGCACAGGACAATCAGGAAGGGATCAGCAGCACCCTGACATTTGTCAGCGGGCAGCGGTCCTTCAATAAAATGATCCACTACAGGCACGACGATCCCCCTGCCTACGATCCCCCTGCCGAAGGCAGCGGATCTGCCGGATCAGGTATCTAAACCGAATCCATGTTCAACCGCCCTCCGGCCCGGATTTCCGGACGGAGGGCTTTTCATTTACTGCTATGAAAAAAGAAACCAAAATCCAGGAATCCGGGACAGACCTCCCGAAAGTCGAAACTTCGCCTAAAAAAAAGACCAGCCAGAAAGCAGCTGCCGCAACTGCGGACGCTGCCGATGCAAAACCGGAAGCGGAGGAACCTCCGGCCCCGGCTAAAGAAGCGAAATCCGAGGCCGACCCCATCTGCATTGTGATCCCCTACCTGGCGGCCAAGGCCAAAGGGGACGAACTGCGCTACGCCGTCCGTGCCTGGGAAAAAAGCTTGCCCGGTATCCGGATCGTCATCGTGGGAGACAAGCCCGCCTGGGCAGGCAAGGAGCTGCTGCACATTGCCCACAAGCCCCTCAGCAACAATCCCCAGGTAGACGTAGCGCACAAGATGATGGCCGCCATTGCTTCTGACTTGGTGCCTGACGTGTTTGTCTGGACCAATGACGATATCTATACCCTCTGCCCCGTGCAGCTGGCCGATATCATGACGCTGAAGAGCCACGGCCTGCTGGCCAACCGGGGCAAAGCCAACGGGGTCTACCAGGAAAATGCCAAACGAACCCTGGAAGCTTTGCGAAAACTGGGGATCACTGCCCCCTATGACTACGCCACCCATACGCCGGTAGTGATGGAGAAGGAGAGCCTGGCAAAGATCATCGAGGACTTTGGCTGTGATAAGGAAGGACACCTGGTGTACACCCTGTATGCCAATTCCTTCTTTAGAGACCATAGGCCCATTATCACCCAGAATGATGGCAGGGGCTCCATCATTGCCTCTGTGTACCGGCCCAATCCCGATACGCGCATCCTGGACAAGGTACTGGCCACCCGCAAGTGGGTCAATAACAACGATGCCGGATGGACTGCAGTCGAGCCTAAGCTAAAGGAGCTTTTTCCCGACAAGTGCCGGTTTGAGAAGTAAAACGGATTTGCATAAAACGCCATTTAATTAGCATTTCACGCAACTAAATTTACCTATGGATAAAGTCACGGTATACACCTGGCTAAAGGCCGGGGCTCCTCTGGATGAGGGGCTCCGGCTTTTTGTCGTGGACAGCGGGGAGGATCATCCCTTTGTCCGACTGGTCCGGTACAATCACCAGGTGGCCTATCCCATCCTGATCCGGGAGCTGGCCGCCCGGGCAGGTATCAGCCCGTCCGAGCTGCGCCGGATCCGGGAGGCCAAGGGAAGCTTTCGGGAGAACTGGCCCTTCCTCTCCGATCCGGGCTGCCCTCCGGAGCTGAAAGTACTGGCAGCCGATAAGATCACCGCCTACTGGAACTACGTTCGCGCGCACGAGCAACTCTTTGACTGCAGCTCCCGGGAGGAGCAATGGGCCACGGTAAAAATGCTGGTGGAAAACTACAAGGAAAACCGGGCCATCATCGCCGAATTCGTCCATTATCGGGATCATGGCCATGTATTGGGAAAGCATCCGGTATTCCGGGAAATGAAGGAACTCGAGAAGCTGCGGAAACTGGGCCCCATCGACCTGATAAAAATGGAAGAACGCCTGGAGCACAATATCTGGCGCATCGAGGACGAGCTGCGCAAAAACAAAAAGCCCCACCTGCAGGCGGATCGGGAGCGGCGGCTGCGGATCAAAAGGCGGCAGCTGAAGGAAGTAAAGCGGCTAATCGAGCGTACGACATGAAACTAGTTGACCTACGCGAGATTGCCCCCAGGCAGGAGTCGGCAGGCAAGGAAGACAAAGCCGAAATCCACCGGGCACGGTTTGAAAGCAAGCACCTGGCCAAGATCGCCTCCCTGAAAAACCTGATGGGAAAGCTGCCCGAACCCGGCGAAGCCTTTTTTCTCTATACCCTGAAAAGCTTCAACGCCTTTACCTTTATCACCTACATTATCAAGCACTGCGGGGAGATTGACGAGCTGACCTTTAGTACCTATTCCATCAACGAGCGGATCCTATCCAGCCTGCTCCGCTGGTACGATAACGGCAGTATCCGAAAAATCCGCATGTCCATCTCCGAATCCGTCCGGCACCGTATGCCCAAGGTCTACGACCTGATCGAGTTGCAGCGCAAGGAGCGCGCCTTCGAAGTCTGCTATTGCTGGAACCACAGCAAGGTGACGCTGATCCGCAGTCGGGGCAATTACTTCGTGATCGAGGGAAGCGGCAACTTCTCCGAAAACGCCCTGCACGAGCAATACCTCTTTCTCAACGACCGGGAAGTCCATGCCTTTCGGGAAAACTGCCTGATGGGTCTGGAAATCTGATTACGAGGTACTTCAAAAACGCAGAAAAGCGGGTAATCCATTTGTTTTCTTTATGCAGATCTAAAAATATTTTAATATATAAATAAATGCTAATTAAATACTAAAAAGTGTTGTTTATAACTAAAATTATACAGATTTTTGACGCTACTAAACCACACAGCCTGTAGAGTAAATGATGACGTAACCAAAGGTGACCGGTATCTAAAACGAAGCTGCAGGCTGAGGTGCCGGGAGCCTTGCATCCAATTTTTACCATGACGAAAAAAAGTCGTAAAAAAAAGCTCCTGGAGTTGGGCCGGGAGCTGGAATTATTTTACCATTTCGAACGGAGCTTTGTTCCGTATTTGTGTATCCTGGCGAGGATCTGCGCGCTCTTAAGTATTTTTCCCTTTTTGCGGGATCGCATTTGTGATAGGGAAATCAAGCAGCTGATGTTGCTGATGGAGGTACTCCGGAAGTGTTCGGAGGTGATGGAGAACAGAACGAAATAATCCGATGTCCTTCCCTGCCCGGGGAAGGACATTTATTTTTGAGCATGGACCTGATATTTCCCCTGGATGAGGAGCGCATAGCCGAACTGGAAAGCCTGGCCGCTCTGGGCTACAGCCCGGAGGAGATGGCCATTTACTTTGACGTGGACAAGTTCTTTTTTGTCAAGGCGGCCGTGGACGTGGAAAGCAAGATCCACTACCACATCAAGCGGGGCCAGCTCATGTCCGTGGCCAAAGAGCAAATGGCCCTGCTGGGCGATGCGGAAAAGGGAAATGTTACCGCTTCCCAGCAGCTGGGTAAAATCCGCCGCTCCCGGGGCTGGGAGTTGTCCCGACTGGATATCTTTGGCGGGGCCATCGATAAGAAGCTGCTGCGAAAGCTCGAGGACTACATCCAGGGCGGCAGCATCAACGAGCTGAGCACCGAGGAAGCCATCTACCTGGACGCGCTCACCCTGATCAACTCCATGGCCCGGAAATACGGCAGGCGTAACACCATCCGGTTTTTTACCCGTCCGCCCTGGAATCTGGCCTACCGCCGGGCTTCGGAGATGTACGACGAGGCCGTCACACTCTTCTACACCGATCGGAATATAGAAAAGAAAGCCCTTCGGAATATGTACGCCGATCAGCTGGACGAAGCGGCCCTGATCGTCCGGGACAATGCGGAATCCTCCAAAGACTGGGAAGTGTACGGCAACCTGATCGATAAGGCTGCCCGCATGCGCGAGCTGGACAAACCCGATCCGGAGAAGCTGGACAAAGAAATCTACCTCAAGCCCCTGCGCTACTACTCCCTGGATCCCGCCAGTGTGGGGCTGCCATCGATCAACCGGCAGGAACTGGCCAGCCAGATAGAAGCGCTGGAAATCCCCGAGCGGGAAAAAGTCCGCCTGAAGCAGGAAGCCAGCCTGGAGCATATCAACCTCGAAGAACGATTTCATGAGTTGGAGAAAGAAGCCAAAGGAGAATAGCGCAGGCCTGGACCGGGTCTTTGCCAACTGGCTTTCCCAGCTCTGCATGATGATCCTGCCCAAGTCCCTGTACATGATCGCCGGCCGGGGATCTGCCAAGACTACCGACATCCAGGTGGAACGCCTGCTGGAAATGGTCTACGACCTGCCAGGTGCACCGGTGGCCTGGGTGGCCGATACCTATAGCAATTTGCAAAAGAACGTGCTGCGGACCGTCAAGGAAGGCCTTACGGCCAAGGGCATGATCGAGGGGGTGCACTACGTGATCGGCAAGCGGCCGCCGGAGATCCCCCTGAACGAACGGCCCGATCTGCCTCCGGAGCTGAAGGAGCATTTCTGGAAGCCATACAATGAAGTGGGCTCCTACCGGCATACCATCGTTTTCTTCACCGGCTTTAACATCACCTTTGGCAGCCTGGACCGGCCGGCCTCCCTGGCGGGTGGTAACTACGTGCACGTCTTCGGGGATGAGGTGAAATACTTCCGCAAAGAGCGGATTCTGAACTTGCAGAAGGCCGTTCGGGGCATGCGCGTAAAGTACGGGCATTCGGTATTTTACCGGGGCCATACCTTCACCACCGATATGCCCAATGTGGACCACGTGGGAGAATACGATTGGGTACTCGAGCGGGGAAACCGCATGCATACCCCGGCGCTGCTGCGGGTCTTGCGGACGGCCTTTGTGGTAAACGAAGCCCTGGGCGAATACTACGCCGCCTGCGAAGAAGGAAATACCGAAGAGATCCTCGCCAAGAAGCGCACCTGGCAGCGCTGGGTAGAACGCTGGACCGCTACCCGCCTGGTGAAGGAAGCCCATAGCCTGTTTTACATTGCCAGTTCGTATGTGAATGTGGATATCCTGACGCCGGATTGGTTTGAGGATGCCTTTAGCGATGACTTTATCGATGCCAAGACGACGGTACTTTCGCTCAAACCTTCTCCGGAGACCGGCGAACTCTTCTATGCCAACCTGGGCGAGCGGCACTTCTACCAGGACGGCACCAGTCCGGATTGGGAGTTGCGCTTTGGCCTGCAGGACGAGGAAGACTGCCGAATCCTGAAGTACCACGACCGCAGCAAGGCCATCGACATGGGGCTGGACTTTGGCAACATGCACTCCATGACCCTGGCGCAGGAAATCGGCAAGCACTACCGGATCAGCAAATTCATTTACACCCTCAGCCCGGAGTGGATCCGGGAGCTGGCGGATAAATTCCTAGCCTTCTACAAGCCCCAGCGGGAAAAGACCGTACACCTGTACTACGACCGGGCGGCCAACAATTACAAAAAGGCCGGTCAGGACCTGGCCACGCAACTAAAGAAAGCCCTGGAAGTGGATGGAGAAGGGAACCGCACCGGATGGAAGGTGATCCTGATGAGCGAAGGGCAGGGCAATATCGGGCAGAACGAGGAGTATAACTTTATGCAGGAGCTCTTCCAGGAGCACAACCGCAAGCTGCCCCGGGTGCTGATCGATTACTTCCACTGCAAGCCCCTGCGCGCCTCCCTGCAGCTGGCCAAAACCAAAAAGCGAACCGACCGGGGCCGGAACATCGTCGCCAAAGACAAAACCGGCGAAAAGCTACCCATCCACCGGCTGCCCCTGGAAAGCACCAACCCCTCCGACAGCTTCAAATACCTGATGATGCGCAAGACCTGGCGGCGGCATGTTCGCGGAGCCAGACGGCCGGAAGTGGGTGATGCGAGTGTGCGTTAACTTTCTGGTAGGATCGCATCAAACGTGCTAATGAGAATAGGCGTAGGCGGAATAAGAATGGTATCCAAAAAAAGAATAATTTGGAATAAACAGACCGCCTGAGGCCTATAGTTTGGAGAAGTCCAGTACATCAAAAATATCGTATCGTTCAACGTAAAAAATCAGCAAGCAAAAAAATCGAGTAGTAAAGGACTGCTTTTTATTTTAGAACAATAAATGAAATGGGTTGGTTTGAGTATGAAATATACGTAAATAGCAACAAAAAACACATGGGATATCCAGAGGCGATCGAGTGTAGAAGAAAGAATTTGAATCTCATTGGAATGAAATTCAAGGAGGCTACGATTTTAGATGTTTTTGTGTATCCTCAGAACGAAAAGCTATGGAACGACTTTTCCATCGCATTCAGATTGAGCAAGTGGGATCCGGAGGAAACAGCCAGGCAATTTGTAGACGATTCCTATGGATTGAGAGCCAGGCTGGATGTGGGAGGAGCATTTGATTTGGCCTACGTAAGTTTGGAGCGTTTGGGCCCCGAATACGGAGTGACCCTACCCTAACGTTCGGTTAGTTGCTCAAAGGAGAGCCACCTTCTTTTTGCTGTCCTTTTCCCCCTCCCTATCCTATGCGAAATTAGTCGCATGGGTCCATTAACCGTTTACGAAGCCATTTCAGCCATGCGGAAACTTTCTGCCCAGGGGCAGGAGGTTTCCTTTTCCTTTATGTCGTATTCCGAATCCAGGCAGCGAACGGAGGGCATCGTGGAAGTGCGTCGCGCCAGGCTGCGCCCCCGAAGCAAGGATATCGACCTCGAAAACGGAGAGCTACTGGAACCCTATACCGACCTGGATACCCTGGAGCAGCGGCGGTTCCATATCCCCACGCTGATGACCTTTAACGGCCAAAAAACCACCTTGCTATGAGCGAAACCACAGACATCCAGAAAATCGGCAAATCCCGCCTGGTCAATACCGATGCCGGGGCTTTTGTGATGGGAAACAATCCCTTTGCCCATTTTGATGAATATGCGGGCCTCTCCCGTACAGTAGACTGGGAAGCAGATCCTACGATCATCGGCGGGCAAAAGCTGGTACCTCACGGCCTGAATAACGACCTGCCCGTGATCATCCGGGATATCATGGACAAAAACAACCTGGCACCCGGCATCCTGGAACGGGAAATGGGCCTGCTGTATGGGGATGGTCCCCAGCTATACCAGGTCAAGTACGAGGAGGGCAAAGTCAGCCGGGAATATGTGGAAGACGCTTCGGTGCAGGCCTGGCTGGATAGCTGGGACTACAAGCGCTACATCGACATGGCCATGGTGGAATACAAGTACATGAAGGGCGTGTACGTGAAGCGGGTCCGGAACCGGGCCCCACGGATCGGCGGCCCCGGCATGATCAAGTACCTGGAAGTGGTACCCGGCACGGATGCCCGCCTGGAGTGGCCGGAGCAGGGACCGAAGCGATTGGAATCCGTCAAGCGTATCTGGGTGGGTGACTTCCAGAACCACTGCCTGCATACCGGCATGACTGGTTACCCCATGCACGATCCCTGGAAGCCGTTCCAATACGGCATTTCCATCGGCTACCATAACAAGTACAGTTTTGGCCGGAACTTCTACAGCGTACCCAGTTACTACGGCTCGCTGAATTGGATCATGCGCAGCTCCGATATTCCGGAAGTGCTCAAATACCTCAGCGAAAACGGGATCACCTCGGCCTACCATATCCATAGCCCTGAAGGCTATTGGGTAGCCAAGGAGGAAAAAATCGAAAAGATGCATCCCGGGGAGACGGATGCCCAGCGCAGCAAGCGCCTGGAAGAGCTGAAGGACGAGACCTTCCAGAAAATGGCCCGGGTGCTGACCGGTAAGCGGAATGCGGGGAAGTTTATCGAGACGGTAGACTTCTACGACGAGGACGGCAACAAAAACGAATGGAAGGTGGAAGCCATCGATCAAAAGATCAAGGATTTTGTCGAAAGCCAGGTAAAGATTGGAGAAAAGGCCGATTCGGCCACCACCTCCGGCATGGGCTTGCATCCTTCCCTCTCCAATATCATCGTTAATGGGCAGTTGAGCAGTGGTTCCCAGATGCTCTACGCCCTGAAGCTATACATGGCATCCGATACCACGCTGCCCGAGGAAGTGATCTTTGAGCCCATTAATCAGGCCATTGCTGCCAATTTTCCCGGCAAAAAGCTGCGCATGGGCTTCTACCATCATTCCGTAATGAAGGAGGAAGACGTAGCCCCCAACGACCGGGTAGTCAATAACGCCGAAAACCCCGCTTAATCATGCTATTCAACAAAGACAATAATGGAGCTGTAGAGCTCCGGGACCGGACCGGATCTTACTACGCCAATAATAAATTTGAGCGCGTGGCCACGGACGTACTGCTGGCCGAATCGGAGCTTGCCAAGCTGGTAGGGCAGGCCGTCTACGATCGGGCGCATGCGCACTACCAAAGTACCGACTACCAGGCCGCCAATCCGAACGCAACCCAGGCGCTGAATGACCAACTTGTCCTGCTGCTGCAGATCCCCATTGCTTACCGGGCCACCTTTAACTACTACCAATCGAATCTGGTATCCCATGAAGATGCCGGCCGGAAAGTAAAACTGGATCCGGAAAACGAGAAGATGCCCTGGGAATGGATGTTGGACCGGGACGATGAAGCGCAGCTCCGCAAAGCCCATCAGACCACGGATCTGCTGCTCGCCTGGCTGGAAGAGCAGCAACTACCCGAATGGACGAATAGCCAGAACCGGAAGACCGCCCGCCGGCTCTTTGTGCATAACGAGGCCATCTTTCAGGATGCCTATCCCATCGATGCCAGTCCGCGGTTTTACTATACCGTACTGCCCTGGATCCGGGAAGTTCAGGAACGAGCGATTAAAAAAGCCCTGGGGGCGAAGTATTCGGAACTGCTAACCTATCACCTGGAGGGAACGACTGGAAGCGGATCCGGCAGTTCGGGAATCCCATCTGCAGATGGGGATCCGGAGCTGTCGGAATTGCTGGACCTGGTACAAAAAGCCATCCCCCTCCTGGTAATGGTATTGGCCGTCAAGCGGCTTAGCCTGCAGGTGCTGCCGGAGGGCGTGGTGCAGCAGTTTAAAAGCAACATGCAAAGCCGGGCAGCCAGTGCAGCCGCCCTACCCGAACTGATCAGCTGGCATGCCAGGCGCCTGGAAGAGGATGCCGGGGAGGTTCTGGATGACATGCGGCTCTGGCTGCAGCGCGCCGATCCGGAATCCGGTACCTACCCGCTACTTCCGGAGAATGAAGAAAGCAATAAATTTTTCCGCACATGAATACCCTGGAGCTTCCCGAAAAATCCATTCACATCGAGATTCCCTCCCACTGGGACGAGATGGATCCGGCGCAGCGCCTGTACTGCCTGAAGCAGGCGGTTCTGGCCAGTGCCGGGGTGATCCGTCCGGAAGAGGCCCTGGTCCGCTGCTTCTATCACCTGGCCGATATCCAGCGGGATTACAAAAGCCTGGCCATGGAGCGGATCATGAGCGTGGAGCAGCGCATGGAAAAGCAAAGCCGTACCTGGTTGCTGGCCGAAGCGCTGTGCGGCTTTATCTTCCGGAAAAACGAAGCCAACGAGCTCGAGATCTGCTATGAAACGGTATACAATCACTTTCCGGTAATCCGGGCAGGGAAGGTGAAGCTGTACGGTCCGGATCATTTGTTGGCCGACCTGACCTTCGGGGAGTTTCGCGCTGCCCTGGAAGAAATGAACGAGTACTTTGACACGCGGGAATCGGAATGCATGTGCCGGTTTCTGGCCTGCCTGTACCGTCCGGAGCGCAGTGGCTTTGCGGAGCTCTCCCGGCGGGAAGACTTTGACGGTTTTCGTCGGGAACCCTTTAACCGGTCCCGGCTCCCGATCAACGCCCAACATACCGCCCAGGTGGGGCAGGTGGTACAAACCGCCATTTTGCTCTGGTTTAGCTACCTGATCGGCTATATACAGAAAGAAACCCTGGTGCTGGGAGGCGTGGAAGTGAGTTTTGCCAGCCTGTTTGGCGGTGGATCCGGGGACGAACGCCGGAGCCGCGGCAATGGCTGGGTATCTGTCCTGCACAACGTGGCCAAGGAAGGGCCGTTTGGCGATGTGGAGAAAACCGACCGGATGGGGCTCTTTGATGTGCTGCTGTACATGAAAGACTGCGACGATCAGAACCGGGAAATGAAGCGAAAACTCAAAAAGAAATGATCGGAATCAAGGATTTTAACGCCATCTGTGCCGGATGGGTAGCTGCCATCCCGGGGCTGGAGGGCCATCACCTGGTAGCCCAGGACAATCACGCCATCCATTCCCTGAAGGACGAGCGGGGCACTCAGCTGGTCGCCGTGATCCCCTCGGCCAATGCCTCCGGCCGGGATCCGTCCAGCCTGGTAGATGTGCACAGTACCTATTTGTTTGTGATCGACAAGGGCTGGACCGGGCAGCTGAAGGAAGAAGAACTGAATCAGTATGAAAAGACGCAGGAAATTATTCTGGCCATTCGGGAGGAGATATTGGAAAGCTTTGAAGAGGGCTGCGGCCCCTTCTGGCGACTGCAGGCAGACAGCATCAGCATCGATCCCGAATTCAACGTCTTCGGCGGCTGGAACGGCTGGTCCATGTTGCTCAGCTTCTAGTCTCCGGGAGCGAAGTGCCTTCGATGGCCGGGTAGAAATCGAGCGCTGCACGAAATGCAATAGGGTGCTATTTTTTCATATCAAGTAATCCGGGTTTTTGAATGGGTTTAGCCCGGATGGTACGCATGGCGGGAGCTGTGCGTATTTTTTTTGGTAGGAGTTAAAAAAGGGTCAAAGCCCTTTTTTAACTTACTACAAGAACTGATTTCTTGATCTCGTCTGCCAATCGATGAAGCGTTTCTTCTATACGCCTGGCCTGTTCCTCTGATGGATTTTTTGCTCCGGAAACGTACTGCCTTAGCAGTGCGGGGTTCATACCGGCATGTTTGGCCACATTGGATATTTTCAGAAAATCAAAGTGTTCAAATAAGGCATAGATGTCGTATGAATGGGTAAACTCCACGGTATCGGGGTTTACGTCTTCAAAGTCTTCCAACAGCTTTTTGATTTTGGTTTCCAGCTCTGCCACGGTAGGAGCGGTATCGGTGATCAGGTTGCCATTATAGGTAACCCTTCCCCACAGTTTGTTTTCCTGGCGTTCGATGACCAGGTCGATTTTTACAGTTTTCATCTCTTTACAATTTATATTATCTACGATTTACATCCGAAGTAGGCGGGGCTATTTTAGCCCCGCTTGCTTTAGGATGGAACTTAAGGTTCCCTTTGGAATATCACCCCCATGGATGGGGACGGTTACTTTTCCCGGTTTATCCGGGTGGATCATCTGTTGATGGCTTCCTTTCTGTGTTTTTACTATCCAGCCATCGTTTTTTAGAAGTTTAAGTAACTCTTTTACTTTCATATTGTAAAGGTAACAAAAATGTTACCAATAAGCAATTAAATAGGTAACTATTTTGATACTTTTTTATTTAATAGGAAGTTGGGTATATTTAGTTGATTTTAACTAAAATTAGTAGCTATGAGAACTATTTCATTGATTTTGGTACTTGGATTGCTTTTTTTCTCCTGTGGTGACAGTGGAAGTGCGAACAGCTATGATGAGCAAAAATATAGTGACAGTGCGTTACGAATATCTCAGGAAAGGGTGGATAGATGGTTGGGATTAGACTATTTGAAAATTAACCCTGAAATGTACGAAGTACATATTTCCCCTAGTCTTTGGAATCAGGTAGATGTTGATGGGAAAAAGGAAATCATGTCTTCTATTATGATCTACATGGAGGGTGTGAAAGAATATGACTTTAATTTTATTGAATTCAAAGACAAAAACACCGATAAAGATATTGGCTACTGGTCCACGACGTCCGGCTTTGATATTAAAAATTAATCGCTTTTCTGATGGCCTTTTCAAAGTTGCTATTAGGCTTTGAAACATCTTAAAATACATGTATATTGATACATGGTTTATAAAAATGTCATCATAATCCGCAACGAAAATCGGGAGGAATTTTGGTCTGGGTTGAAGCTTTTATGCCGATACCATCCGGAATTCTCCTATGAGTACATCAAGTCAAAGAAGTTTCCTTTTGAGTACAAGGGCTGGTATTTCCGTAAGGAGGTAGTGAATGGGGTCGCCCGGGAAATGGACGGTTAAGCAAGTCATTCTTTTTACTGGAAGTATTGGAAAAAAACCAAAAAACTTGAAGTGAAATTGTTTCACTGAAATTTAAAAATTCGCCGAAGGCACCATATATTCAAGGGACGTTTCGTCCCTTTTTTCCCCTTCTCCCAGGGCCGAAGGCTCCGCCCCGCGGTGTGTTCTCGTTAACGAGCTTATAATTTTTTTTTAGGAATGCGCGTCAGGCAGGTATCTTTTACCCTGCAACATTCACAGAATGTGGTGGGAGGGCCTGTTGAAGGGTAAAAGCAGACAAACCACCTTATTTTCTCCCGGGCCCATCGTACGATAGTACTGATTATTTTTTGCAGAAAAATGCCGACAGAAGGAGAGGGTACGGGAGAAAATGCCGCTTCCAGCGCGGGAACCCACCTACTATTTAAGTAGTTTCCCAACATTAAAAAGAAATCGACTGTTTAAATCATCCCCTCATCCGCGAATGAATAATAGCCGGTATCTGCAATTATCAGGTGATCCAAAACGGGTATTTCCAACGTTTGGCCAGCTGTAACCAGTTTTTTAGTTAGGGCAATATCCGCCTGTGACGGTCTTAAATTTCCGCTGGGGTGGTTGTGAATCAGAATAACAGCGTTTGCCAGGTGATCCAATGCATGTTTAAAAATTAGTTTAGCATCTGCAATGGTGGCATAGGTCCCCCCCTGGCTGATCAGTTTGTGACAGATTATTTTGTTGCTGCGGTCCAAAAGCAGGATATAAAAATACTCTACCACTTCATCCAGTAAAATGGGGCGAAAATAGGTGTATGCATCGGCTGAACTGCTTATTTTTACCTTTTTCTCGGGGTCTGCCATCCATCGCCTCCGGCCAATTTCAAAGGTGGATACAATCGCCGCCGCTTTGCTGTGGCTGATATTCCTAATTTTCATCAGGTCAGCGGTGGAAAGTTTAGCAAGGTTGCCAAGGTTGAAATTTGCCAGCGTTAAAATTTCCTTCGCGGTTTCCTCTTGCAACTGGAATGCGGCACTGATTAGCATGGTATCGCTCATGCTTGCCTTTCCTTTGTCGTACAGGGTCTGAATTGGTTCTTTTAGTCTCATGATTAAATTACGGTGTCAAGGTTTACGGATTCGATAAATTTTAAATGGGGTTCTTCGACTTTGGAAGGCTCGGCCCGCTCCCGGGTCATTTCCTCGGGGGTAATTACCTGCCGATCCGAAAACAGGTAGCAGATAGGAAAAAATCTGTACTCGTCTTCCTCTGGGGCTTCCTGCCCTTTCTGCTGGGCTTCCTGGGCTCGCTGTTTGCCTACCGGCTGCCCCCAAACCAAAAAGGCTTTGGATCCCTTTTTTATGGTGGCTCCTTGTTTCTTCCATTGTTTGAAAGTGTTAAATTCCTCGGCCCCTTCGGTGTCGTACATGTGGTTTAAAAGCATGTAATTCACGGTACGGGAGGCCCAAAAAAGGGCCTCGTCTGCTGTTTCCGCTGCTTCTGCCATGTCCTCCCGGAGTTCTTTGGCTTCGTTGCTTAGGGCTATCAGTTCCGCCCTTTTGGGGTTCATTTGCTTTTCCATGGTTACGCGTTTATTAAGGTTTGCAATTCGTTTCTTTTCTCGTCGATCTTGCCAATGGCGAAGCCCAGGACCTCCCCGATTAACTTAGGGTTTTGGATTACCAGCGCTTCCTGCTCGCTCCCGTAGCTGGTGGCCTTGTAGGTAATTCGCAAAAAATAACGGTCGGTTAAAAACTCGTCTTCTTCGTGGTCTTTCTGTAGTTCCTCGCCCACCTTTACAAGGTTGTCGGCGTACTTATTCAAAAGGGAAAGGCGCTTTATCATTTCCTGCTTCTCCTGGAAAAATTTGATTTTTTCCTCTAGGCTTTGGGGCTGCTGGTTTAGCTGCGTTTCCAGCTTTTTAATTTGGGCTTTCAGCTGCTCCACTTCGTTTTTTTCGGTGGGCTGTGTTGTCGTTTTTTTGGTCTGTTCTTTCATGATGTTTAAAGGTTTTATTTGTTTGTTTTGTTATCTAAATATAGACATATAATAATATATATACAAACCCTAAAACGTTGGTAAACAGTATGTTAAGTTTGTTTTTATCATTTAAATAATGAAATCCGAATCAGGACAGGCGCAAAAATATTTTACCTCATTTTTCAGGAAAAAAGGCCGATTAAGGGCTTAAAACGGCTAAAAATGCCCTGTTTTTACAGGTAAAAAATATTTTATTGTTTGATTTTCAGGTGTTTAGGGTTTTGATTACTTTTCTTAAAAGTAATTCAGTCAGAATTGACCCCGACTCCGCCCCGCCAAGCGTTTGCAATTGCAAAAAGTCATTTTGTAAATGGATATATGACGAGCCGCCCCCCGCCCCCAAAAAAATCCCACCGTTTAACCCGTGCTGCCCCAGTAGCACACCTTGATTTTTTTCAGATCCTAAACTTTTTTTCATTGGTTTAGGAATGCGAAGGGGCATTCTGACGAAAGGAAGACCGAAACGAATGTGTAGCCCGCAACAGCCCGGCCCGACCGGCGGAAGGGAAATCCCCAGCCCTTGTCCTTTATTTACCCTACCCACACCCATAGCTTCGTAAGAAAATGCTACTGCTGTGAGTGATGCGATCATTAAAAAGGAATTTGTCCGTCGGATTTTAAAAGACGAAGCCTCCCGCCTGGAAAGAAATCAAGGGTTGCAAATGAGAAAACTCCTGCACTTCCATACCGGTACCCTGGAAAGAGAGCGGGACTTCAACATTAACCAGGACACAGAACTGGACGGAAAGCTAACCTTTAAACATCGAGCCTATCAGCGATTCCTTGACCTTCGAAAGAAACCCAAATTGAAAGATGGAAGGAGGATCAAACGGAAAAACTACCCCATCCATAACAAGTTCGTATTTGGCCATTACTATGTGATTGCCAATAGGCTTATGGTAGACTTTACCAACGACGTAGCAGCAGGTTTAAAACGTGAAATGGAACGGTAGCCATGGCCAAAAAACTCAGAGACGAAGATTTAATCCTAAATATCGTGGTCAATGGTGACCGTGGCAAAAAGGAAATTGGCGAACTCGAAAGAGCCGTAAAAGACACAAATGCGGAATTGCGTGCCCTGGAGCGTGAAGAAAAGAGACTTCGCCGATCTGGCAAGCAAAACACCGAGCAGTACCGGGCCGTAACCGATGCAATCAAGCAGAAAAACAACGCATTGACTATTGCCGAATCCAGGTTAAAAGTCCTTCGTTCCCAGATCGATGTTAATAAAATGTCCCTGGTCGATCTAAGGCGCGAAATGAACCGGGTCCGGCGATTACGGGATTTGGCTGGTCCACATACCGAGGAATGGCGTAAGCATGACCAACGGCTGAAAGAAGTCACCGCACGTTACCAGGAGCTAGACGGTCGGGCTAGAACTACCGGATCCTCCTTGCAACGTATGGCCGGCCGGTTTAATCACTACATCGGGGTTTTGACCGCTGGATTTGCCACCATGATCGCTGGCAGTCTCCGGAATCCGCAAGACCATCAACGATTTTGCAGAATTTGATGATAAGCTGGCGGATGTAATGAAAACGACCAACATGACCAAGGAGGAAGTCAGGGAACTAAATGAGGAATTGAGAAAGATTGACACCCGAACTTCACAAAACGACCTCCTTGGACTATCCCGTGTTGCTGGTAAGTTAGGCATACAGGGAAAAGACGACATCTTGGGCTTTGTACGTGCGTCCGATCAAATAGGAGTAGCATTATCCGAAGACCTGGGCGGAGACGTGGAAGCTGCCATTACCCAAGTCGGCAAGTTGGTGGATATTTTCAAAATCGCCGAGGACGTTCCCCTCGAGGACGCACTACTTAAAGTCGGGTCCGCTATCAACGAGCTGGGGATGGCATCGACGGCCAATGAAGGTTTTATCGTCGAATTCACCCGGCGAATGGCCGGTGTTGGACCGTTGGCCAATGTATCCATAACGGATCTGATGGGCATGGCCGCTACGCTGGACAGTCTTGGGCAGACCTCCGAAGTCAGTACCACGGCGCTTTCCAAGCTTTTCCTGGAGATGGCAAAAAATGCCGATGTTTTTGCCCGGTATGCATCGATGGATGCCGCTGGATTTAGGGAATTGCTCAATACCGATGCAAACGAGGCCTTTCTACGTGTTTTGGATGGCGTTAGAAACAATGCGGATGGGCTTACCAACCTGGCCGATACCCTGGGGGATCTGGGGCAGGATGGTGGCCGTGTTATCGGTGTGCTGGGATCGTTGGCTAACAATACCGAAAAGCTCCGTCAGCAGCAAGAATTATCCAACCAGGCATTTGAACGGGGAACCGGTATTACGGAGGAATTTGGCATCAAAAACGAAACGGCACAAGCCCAGCTGGACAAAGCCCGCAAAGGCCTGCAAATCATGGTTGAAGAGTTAGGTGAAAAGCTAATGCCAGTGATGACGGTAAGCACGAACGGATTTACTTATTTCGTTCGCATCTTGACCGTTTTGTTCGACTTTATCCAGGATAACTGGAAATTGGTCACGATCTTAACGGGTGCTATCGTTGGGTACAATGCAGCAATGTTTATCTCGAACTCTCGCATGCAGGCCTATAATTCTCTGGCCAAATTGAAGGTTTTTTGGGACCAGGCAATGAGAGCCTCTTCATTACTAGCTGCAGCAGCTCAAGCAGTTTTTACCGGCAATATAGGGCGAGCATCTGCAGCAATGCGCCTGTTTAATTTGGTAGTTCGGGCAAACCCACTTGCTATTTTGGTTTCTGTGCTGGCGGCCGTCGGTGTTGCGGTTTACCAATACACGAAAAATCTAAGTGCGGCGGAAAGAGCCCAAAAAGCGCTCAATAATGTCAGTGCCGAAGCCAGGGACTCGATTGTTGACGAGCGAACAAAAATGGAGAGGCTTTTGGCTGTCGCCCGGGACAAAACTCAGTCCGACGAAATGCGCCAAAAAGCGATCAAGGCACTAAATGACCTTTCACCAAAGTATCTTGGCGCGTTGGATCTGGAAACAATCCATACGCAAAAAGCTACGACAGCAACGGAAAATTACATCGACGCACTGCTAAAGCAAGCAAAAGTAAAAGCCGCGAATCGCAGGATTGATGAAATTGCTCAGGAGAGGAGGGACTTGGTCAAGAATGCCTCGGACATACCGTTTTTCAGCTTGGACAATGTTAAAGCCGGGATAGTAGGAAGGGGTAACGTCATTGCTTCCAGGGTAGCCGAAGAGTTAAAAGCGCTTAAGGCCGAAGAAGATGCGATGGCCAGGGTCCTGAGAGAAAATGCCGAAGATATCGTGGCGACTATTACCGGAACTGACGACAATCCAAATGGACTTTCCGAAGAGGAAATCAAACGGCGTGAGGAAGAGGCAAAGCGTGAGGAGGAACGAAAAAAGCTTGCCGAAATAGCGCGTAAGGAGCGTGAAGCGGATCAAAAGAAGGAGGAAGAAAAACTAGCCGCTGAACTCCAAAAACAAGCCGAATACCGTCAGCAGGTCCTTGAGTCGCAGTTGTCCTTGATCGAGCAGGAAAGGCTAGCCTATCAGAGGCGTCTGCAGGAAGCGGGTATTTTTGGCAAGCAGCGGGAAGATATGACCCAGGAAGAAATTCGCGTCCTCGAAGCGTTACAAAAAGAGCATCATGCCAACCTCAACCAACTCGATGCCAATTCCCTCAAAAAAGGCATAGAACAGAAGCAGGCCGCTTTCGATAAGGAACTTCAGGAACTCCGCATTGCCCATAATGAGCAGTACAAGGAAATCAAATCCTTGGAAGAGGCACGGGCCTTCCTAAGTGATGAACTTACGCCTCAGGCCTTGGCCGGTCTCCGGAACATGCGCCAGGCACAGCAAGAAATAGACAAGAAATTCCGCAGGGAAGAGGAAGCCCTAGTAAAGGCCCACCTGCAAGAGCTGCAAGGTGAACTGCAGGCCGTCCTCGATACCGGGCAATGGGAAGGCCTGGATCTTTCCGATCGTATTCTTTCCGACGAAGAAAGGGAAACCATCAACGCCCGCCTGGCAGAGGTCCGGCAGCAGCTGAGTGAATTGGGATTGGGCACCGGTACGGAGATAGCCGAAGACCGCGGCATGCGCCGGTCCAATGTCGATGTGCTTGGTTTCACTCCGGACGATTGGGAAACGTTCTTTGCCAACCTGAAGCAGGGAGCCGTTTCCATGGATGGCCTGCTTATGGCCACCCAGGCATTGGGTCAGGTGTGGTCCCAGTACAATGCCATGCGTACCGCTGGTGAGCAACGCGAGCTGCAGCAGTACGAACTAGCCAATCAGCAGAAGGAAGCTGCGCTCAAGCGAAGACTGGATCAGGGACTGATATCCCAGGAACAATACAATCAACAGGTTGACCGGCTCAATGCCGACCTGGACAAAAAGAGGGCGGTATATGAGCGTAACCGAGCGAAGCGTGAGCGCAACGTTGCGCTTATGTCCGCCATCGTTAATACCGCTGCAGGCGTGGCAAAATCTCTGCCGAACCTGGCACTTGCTGCCATTGTCGGGCTGATGGGCGGCCTGCAGATCGCTACCATCAAAAAAGAACCGCTCCCCGAAATCCCTGGCGCACAATCTGGGGGCTTCGCGGATGTTGTCCGTAGTCAGGACAAAAAGATGTTTCGCTCTCGTGGTTTTGCCGGTCCGGGCTACGTCAATGATCCACGTATCCTCGTTGCAGAGTCGGGACGGGAATTTATTGCCAGCAACGAAGCCTACGAAAATCCCACCATTCGGCCCGTCCTCGATGCCATCGACACCGCCCAGCGAAACGGCACCATTTCCAGCATCAACCTGGAGAAAGTCATGGCCAGGCGCATGGAAATGTTTACCCTGCCGGGCAGGCAAAGAGGTGGATACACCACTGATCAGGGCAGCACTCCCGCTCCCAGCCCTGTTCAGGACAACGAAACCAAGGAACTAATCCGGCAAAATAACCAACTGATGGCCGATCTGCGGGGAGAGATTCGCAAGGGAATCCGGGCGGATGTCAGCCTCCTGGGCCGTCGTGGGTTCTACGAGGCGGAGAAAGATTACAAGGAAATCGAACAAAACGTAAACCTCTAGCCATGCTCAAAATGCTGCTGAAGGGAGCACCGGTTAATTACCCTCCGGACATTTCCCTGAACCTGATCTACGAGAATCCTTTCTTTTTCAACGATCGGATTCCTTCCAATCATTCCCTGAACTTCTCCCTTCCGGCCACGAATCATAACCTGAAGCTGTTCAATCGGCCGGACCGGATGAATAGCTTCAACTCCTTCAAAGAATACGACGGTTTCGAGATCTATTTTGGTACGGTCCGGATACTTTCCGGTGTCCTGGTCGTGCAGGAGTTTGAGCGGGAAATCAAGTGCTTTTTTCGGGGCTCCGTGGTCACTGATGGCATGCGCTCCCCTCTATTCCAGCTGCCGATGACCTATTACGGATTTGGTACAGACACAAGCTCCAACAACCTGTTTAGCCCGGATTATTGGGCTTCTGCATACCGGGAGTTGATCCAGCCAACATTATTCAACAATTCCGATTTTTGCGCACCGGTGATGCGGGTTGCGGACGTGCCCTGGCCGTACCTGAATGATCCCAACGAAATCCCGAAGAGTGCTGGAAATTTTGCTTCACTGAAGCAGTACATCAATTTTTTCAACGCCCGGGATGAGCAGTACGTATTATTCGGGTCTAGCTCGCCGGTTCATACGGTCGTATTTCCCTTTCCACGGGCCCGATACATTTTCGAAGCGTTTTTTGATGGCAGGTTGGATGTCAATCCCTTTGCCAGTGGGGAGCTGCAAAAGATAGTCCTATCCAGTACCTACCATCCCCGGTACAACGAATCCCTGCTTTCCATCCGGAGGGGAATCCTGCTCGATGGCTACAGCTCCGGAGGCGAAGCCCCGGACAATTTCTTCTACCTGAATTCCTTTCTTCCCAGCCTGCCGGCGAATGAGCTGGTTCGTGAATTATTGAAATTGGTTGCTGCCACCATGTTCCCGTCGGGGAATGGTTTCAGTATTCGCACCAATGCCGATATACTGGCCGATACCAGGCGGGCCAATTGGGACGGAAAACGGATCAACCGGCTTGCGATTAGCCAGCGGGAAGGGCAAAGTTACGCCTACGGGTATGGACAGGCGGCGCCAGCAATCGAGGAATTTGACGGGGTGGAAGTGGACTCGGTGCTGGATCTTTTCAATTACCAGGTTCCCTCGGAAGGGGAAATTGACGTCTACGTGCATGATACCAAAGAACTATGGACCAAACGCCTGCGCGAAAAGGCCGATCCGGCCGATCCTCAGCGTTTTCTTTTTGAGCTGAAGGGAAGCAGCCTCGGTGCTGCCCCCAGTGAGGATCAGGGCGGATTCGATATGAAACCAAATCTGGAGCCAGTTCGGATGGGCATTCATGAGTACTGGCACGAGGATAGCAATAGCAGCGGCATAGAGCTGGGCAGCTGGTACGTTCCGGAGTTTCGCGGAAACCGGTTGACGAGGCCCGAGCGTCCGCAGATCGGTTTGTTTCATGGAGCCCGGGAAAGCTTCAGTACGCTCTCTGATTCTCAGAGCTCGCCAAATCTCTATCCCCTCATGACCCCGCATAACTACGACGCCCACGGCAACCGCCTGGGAGACCTTTCCCTGGAGTGGGAGGGTCCGGACGGATTGCTTGCCAATTTTCACAGCGACTACCGGGATTACATCGGCGCAAAAAAACGCTTCATACGAGGCCTGTTTTTGCTCAGCGCCCTGGATCTGAAAAACATGGATTTGAGCCGAAAAGTGTACCTGCAGGGCATGAACTTTTTCATAGAGCGCATCAATATTACCATCCGGCAAAAAAAGATCGAGCCTGCCCAGGTGGATTTAGTACAAGCAGATTGGTAACCCTGTGGAATTTACACCGTAAATACAGTATATTTGCAGTACTATTTACGGTTTTTTTAAATAGAAAAAGGGTGTACTTTTACTATGCTCAATAAAAGTTAATTACTCAAATGTACACCAATCAATCTAATTTCAGAACCAAGATAAGTCCCGGCGGAGCCGTTTGGAGCGGCATCAATCCTTCGTACGTGTACGTTTGGCTTTTGTTGAGCAGCCGTCGGGACCCTTATAAACTTAATTGTTATGCTCAACAAAAGTCAAGTAAAAACCGAAAAGGAGCTGCAGATTCTTGATGCTGTAGAAATGCTCCGTCAGATGCAGGGGAGCTTCACCCCACAGATCATGTACCTTGTTAAATCGCATGCTTTACTGTCCGGCAGGCTGGATATGGAGGATTATTTCCATCCTTCCTGGCTGGAAGGTTACGATCAGCTTATGGAGTTACTGCATAGTCTTACCCTCATCTACCAAGAGGGAGCAGAGAAGTTATCCGATCAGCAACTCAGGGAGGAGATGAAGCGCATGGAGGGAGGTCCTGGTCCGGTACACGTGGATATCTGCTACCGGATGGGTACAAGTGATCTGCAGGCCGTTCATCGCCTGGTTCAGGAGATCACCTCCATCACTGGCATGGATCCCCACCGAATCTATGACTCCACGGGTAACCCGGTAGAGTTGGAGTAGTTTATTCATTGATTTGTACTAGTCCAGACCCTTCGGTTTTTCCGAGGGGTTTTTTTGTGTCCTTTTCCCGGTCGGGAATGTCAGGTAATTTGGGTAAAAATTAGTTGACATACATGGCAGACGCTATCAAATCCCACAGCCTCATGAATGCGCACTTGCTCCACCGATCGACCGAAATTATCACAGATATTTTTGATAAGAGCAAGTGGGCATTGCTACTGACTCCGGTTCTTATGTTTTTTCAGACCTATATTTTTAACGATTTCGATTACCTCAAATGGCTGGTGGTCCTGATTGCGCTAGATACGGCGCTTGGCTTTGGCCTGGCAATCAGTCGCCGGGAGATAGACAAGGATCGCTTTGGCGATATCCTGATCAAGATCACCGTGTACAGCTCCTGCCTGATTGTCGGCCACGTACTGGAAAACTTCACGGTCTCCGGTGATACCATCCCCGGGGGCGATTACATGAAGCTGCTGATCTACGTGGCCATCATCATCAAAGAAGCTATTTCGGTGCTTGACAACGCAGGGAAGGTATCCAAAAAACTGGTACCTCATTTTATCCTTGCCAGGCTAAAGGGATTCGACGAAACCGGCGATTTTAAAAGCTTTAAGGACGCTAAATCAAACCGCGATACGAAATCGTGATTCGCTCATGAGACCATTCCTTTTTCTTTTATTCCTGCTCCTGAGCTGCAATACACAAAAGAATATCAGCAGCAAGCGCGCTGATCAGGAGCTGAGTGTTCACTATGAAACCGTTCAAAGCCATGAAAAAGACCTTGAAAAAGCAATTTCCCTTGATGAGTCAGTCCTTACCAGGACAGGATCTGGATCGTACATTGAAGTTATCCCCCGGGGAACTTTCCGAATTTCACCGGATGGCAGCTTTGAGGGCGAAGCATCTCAGGTTAGGATCCATCATCGGGACACCACCCAAATCAGTGAAACCCGGCGGATAGATAAGAAGAAAGCCGACCGGAGCCGTTCCAAATTAGCTACCACCGAAGACCAGAAGGGAAGCCTCTCGGTTCGTGAGCAGGAAAAAGACGTCAGCCGGTCCCCCAACTTCTTTGTTTGGATCGGCGTTGCCCTGGGAATTCTCCTGCTGGTTACCGGTCTGCGTTTGTTTTCGAAACTCAACCTATTCTAAATGGCCATCACCGTTCTACAGGCACCGCCCGCGCTTTGCTTTGCCGGCAATCTCCCCGATATCATCGTCACTACCGAGGATGCCGGGCATGATTTCTCCATCACCATCGGAGGAGATTTGCTCCTGGAGGAATACTACACCGCGGATGCCGATGGCAAGATCATCGTTCCGCTGCGGGCGCTCCTCGAAGAGCAGCTTTCTCTGCAGGTGCCAGACGTAAACTTGTTTACACAGGACCAAGGGGCAAAGGATGTTGACTGCCTGATGGGAACTGAGGAGATTGATTTCCGGATGGTTAAGGGCGGCGTAGACCGAAAAGAATTCACTACATCCGATTTCCTCACCCTCAACTGGCTGACCTGGCAGCCCCAGGTAAAGCAGGTCAAGTACCGGGATCCGGAGTACCTGGGCTACTATGCCCAGGAGCAGGTGACGGTCAAGGTCAAAGCCTATTTTGAAGATGGCACCGATAGTACGGCGGATGCCTACGTGTTGCCTGCAGGGCAATTGTACACGGTCAATGTCACCTTTGAGCACATCCATAGCTTATTTCCAGAGCAACCCATTTACTTTGATGTTTGGATCCAAAATGGAGACGATGGGGAGAATACCTGGCGACAGCGGTACGTGCTGACCGATCAGGTATTCGAGTTTGACGACCTCTTTGTTTTTGAAAATACCTTGGGAGGGATCGACACGATCCGATTCACGGGTCAAAAAACCCTGCTCAATAAGCAGCAGTTTGATACCGGAATCTTTTTTGACGAATTCGAACTCGAGTACGACATCAACCCGGATAAGGCATATGAAAAGAATACCGGGTTTTTTCGCTCCCGCCGGCAGTTGTTCTGGTCGCAGGATTTCTTCAGCAGCTTGCAAAAGTACCTGGTACTCGGAGCGGAGCTCCGGCGGATCCTGACCAGGGAGCCACAGTTTGAGGCGGCCCGGTACGACCTGATTGCCTTCGATTTTCAGTTTGTCTTTACCCGGCAGGTGGAGTACCTGGACTGGATCTCCGACGAACCGCTGGATATCTTGGTGATCATTGGCCCGGACCAGGAGCCGTACTACCTGGCTCCTCGGCTGTGGACCTTTCCGGAGTTGGATAATCCCACCGATGCCATCTTTCCGGTGCAGGTGGCCGGTGAACAGGCCTGGAAAGGGCTGACTTTCCAAACGATCTTGGACTACCTGCGAAGCGAGTTGGAGATTCCCTCCGGAGACCGGATCATTGATCCGGGTTTTTTTGAGGTCAATAACAGCACCAATGGCTATGTGTATGGTGCTTCCTGGGTCAAAGGTGGGGTAACCTATGAATATACCGGCCCGGTCGCGCTGGTAGGCACGCCATCCGCTCCGGAGGATAGATTTGATATCATCTATACCCAATCCTCCAATGCCGTTGGGTATTTGGCCGGGATTGCGACCACTGATCCGGTGATCCCGAATGCACCGGCCGGTGAAATGCTCCTGCACCAGGTGCTGCGACTAAATACCGGGGAGAACATCATCACGCCACAAAATGCGGACGACCCCCAAACCAAAAACGAGGCCGGCAAATACGAGCAATTTGCAGAAATCTGGCGGCAGACCCTGCAGCCAAATACCTACTACGATTTCAAAATTGCATACATCGGTTGGGCCTCCGACTACAGTTCCAACCGGCAGCGTCCGCTAAATGGATTTCTGATGGTGGATTTTGTAACGGGTGGTACAAACCGCCAGGTGGATCCCGAGCGCATCAATGTTCAGACGCTGGATATAAGTCCGAAATCAGGTGATTTCGTATTGGTCCAGGTCAACACAACCACGGCTGCCATCTATGTCAAGAAAACCGCGTTTTATCAGACGCTTACCTTTAGCTATTCCGGACCGAAGACCAATACGGTAAACCAGGATAGTCTGAAGGCGGGGCAAGCCTACGGAGTTTTGCCTGCGGGCGACAATTGGCCAAGCTGGAACGGTCGCAGCTATATTCCCACGACAGGTAATACACTCAGATTCGATAAGCCAAGAGCCTTCGGACTGGATGGAACACCGGTGACGGGAAATCTCACCATTGCTACGGCTTATGCAGACGATAGCGTCATGGTCAAGCTGCTTCATAACGACAGTGCAGAGCCAGCCATTTCGGTCCCTGGGGGAGTCACGAAAAGACTCCTATCGGGAGAGTACAAACCATCTGAGGATAATCTGTACCTGTTTGTTATCGATAAGAACCCATCCGGGGATGTGGTAGCGGTCAACTACACGATTACTCAGAACACGCTATGAGGACCGTAAATCAGTTTTTTCCGAGCACCATCCAGAATCCCCGCTTTTTCTTTGAAAATGCATCGGTGGTATTATCTCCCTTTCTGATCCGCCCGGAGTATACCGGTGCTTGTTGGAAGGTCCGCAGGGTTTCAGATGCGGCCCTGCTTGATATCGGTTTTGACGGAGGCGGAATGGTAAGCGAGGCAGAGTTGGTGGCATTTTTGGGCACCGGCCAGGGCAGGCTGCATACGTTTTACAACCAGGCCGGCACGAACCATGCGGTAGCTCCTGCAGCTGTACAGGAACCGTTGATTTGGAACGACGGCTTTGTGACCGGATTGGAGGGCTTGCCAGCGGTAGACTTTGAAGGGACTGCCAACCGCCGAATGATCTTCGAGAGCATGGTGGAGACAATTACGGCAAATGGCAGCTTGTGTATGGCGGTTATCGATCGGATCGATACCGCTTCGTTACAACAGATTTTTAGCAATCGATCAGAAAATACCCAGTTTCGGTCTTCCTCTGCCCACCAACTTGATTTGGCGGGTATTGCTTCGCCAGGTGCTTCCTTTAATTCGATTTCAGCAAAAAAGATTATTGGATTTGAGATCGATACCATCAATGAGCAAGCGGTAATATTCGATGAATACATGGAAGGACCCGTTAGTTACTTTTCGGTACTAACTACGCCCAGCTGGCGGTTTAATCAGCTTGGCGCAAGAGCGGTGACCGGGGAAGTGTATCGGGGTAAAATCCACGAGTTATTTTTCTTCCCAGACCGGCTCCTGGCAACCAGGGGCAACATCATCAAAAATCGTAAATCACTATACCATCCGGGACTATGAACCAATTGGCACATCCTTTCAAAATCCAGCACCGGCATTCGGACTACCTGATTAAGCTGGTGCATCACAAATTAGAGATCGACGCAGACTTGGAAATGCGTGCCCACATCCGCATCGAGTTCTGGACCAAAGACGCTGAAGGTGACTTTGATCAACCCTTGCTGGAGGTGATCGCCAATGATCCCAACTTATCAGACAATCAGAAAAGGAACGATATGGAACTATTCCGAACCCGCTTGTGGTCCAGCAGTACCCGTGGATCCAGGGTTTTGCCAGAAACCGGCGAATTGGTCCAGCCGGACGAAAACGGAGACTACCCGGAGGGAGCCATCACGCAGCTGCAGTACTGGCAAAGCCTACCGGCCGCCGCCTTCCCAGGCGAAACCCTGGCCGAAAAAGTGTACAGCGCTCTCCTGGTAAACATGCAGGAAATCTACGATTTGCAAAATATCTGATATTCCATCAACCTTATTTGTTCACGTTTCCTAGCCTCATCTACGTGTGAATAGACCATGGTCGTTTCCATTTTTGTATGCCCAAGAAATTCCTTTAACACCTCGATAGCTCCGCCCCGTCGGAGAAACTCCGTCGCGAAGGTATGCCTGGCCACATGACTGGTGAGGTTTTTCCGGATGTTGCATTTTGAAGCTATTTCTTTCAGAATTCTATTGGTCACCTGTAGCGGAGCTGTATCAAAAAGCTTTCCTCTTTCATTTTCAATAAGAAAGAATGCAGATTCTGTCAAAGGCAAGCGTACCCTTTTTTCGAGGTTGCGGGTTTTGTAAGGTTCAAAATCCAGGCAGTCGCCATCGATATCTTTCCAGCTTACGCGTTCAACATCACTGTACCTAAGCCCGGTCAGTGTTGCAAACAGAAACTGGCCAAGTACGCGTTTGTGACTGGGGGTGATTTCTTCGCTAAGGTAGTAACGATGCATCCTGGTTAATTCCTCTGGAGTTAAAAATATAACCCGACCTTTTGCTTGAGGCAATTTAAATTTTGAGATATTATCCATATCAACCGCCAATCCCTGATCATACGCAGCCCTGGAATAAATCTTTACCGTCTTCAAAATCGAACCCACCGAATTAATCTTCATGCCCTGGTCGTTTTTTAACCAGGCCTGGAGGTCATACAAGAGTGTTTCGTTCAATTCAGAAAACTTAATCTCGCTGCGCCACTGCTTAATTTTTTTGATCGATGAGCGAGCATTCTTTCTGGTTTGAAGTCCTATTCGTTTCCTCTCATACCTGTCTTCGATTTCGGTCTCAGCCCAAACGATAAAATTGCTTCTTGCGCCAAATCTGCTGTATTCTTTATGAAATAATTCAGCAGTCAAATCCAAGTCCGAATGCCGGTAAAAAATGAAGATTTCATTGACTTTCGAAATATATTTTCTGGCCAACATGTTGTAATCATCTGCCTCGTTGTCACCCTCAAAACGAGGCAAGAAAACTCCTGCAGAGTTATCAAAAAAAGCGACAGGCCATGATACTTTGAGATGGATGTGGAATTTCTCTCTGTTGATGATCACCTGAAGAAAAACAGGCGCATAGCCGTCTTTTCTTGGTCGATCTTTTCGGATTCGGCAAAGAACACTAGCTCGCATAGATCTACTTTTTTCAGTGTGAAAAAAATGTTTCCTGCGAGCTAGTGATTTGCCTTTCTCTTCTTGTGAAGGCATTTTGTGTAAATTTTATGTGAACATAAAATCTACCATAACAGTACCGAAAAGGCGGTTTTCGCCTTGTTTTGTACCCAGAGCCGGAGTCGAACCGGCACGCCCGAAGGCATTGGTGTTTGAGACCAACGCGTCTACCAATTCCGCCATCTGGGCATTTCGATGGGGTTCTGTTCCGTACCAAACGGGTTGCAAATATGAGCAAAGAAATCTTCTCAAACAATACTTTTGGGCCCGGAAACCGGCATTTTTTTAGAACACCGCGCGGGCAAGTACTGCCATTCCGGCCGTTGCGCCCCTCCATTTTCTTCGCAATCAATTCCTTAGCCATCGAAATTGATGTAAATGGCGCTGTCGTATTTCAAACCCAATAAATCGGCCCCGTGCCCGTGATTGATGCCAATCTCCAACAAACCCAGGCTGTTGAAAAACGCCCAGCAATCGCCGGGTTCTACCTCGTCGTAATTCTGCTGGATCGATTCCAGCGTCTCCCGGCCAAAGGCAATTTGAAATTTTCCGGGATTTAACTTCTCGAATACCTCTCGGGGAATATTGGTGATTAAGTTTCCGTAATGGTCTACCCGCAATACATAGCCCACAATCTGTTTCTTACTGGCCTTGAATTGCCTGCCCATCATTTTCTTGATTGCCGGCAAAGGCCCGCCAAAATCATGGATGGCGGCCCCGCTGGCCACCTTGGCGGCGATCGGTGCCAGAATATCCTTTGCCGGAAAGCTGCTGTTCCGGATGTGAATGTCGGAAAATTTTACCACGATGCCCGGGTCGTTATCGGCCAACATGCTCAGGACCCCGTTGTTGGGACCGATGAACACATGCTCGTTTAATTTGATGCCGATGTAGCCATCCGTAATGTTGCTGGTCGCATTTAAGGCCACCAGGTGAACAGTGCCCTTCGGAAATTCGTTATAGCTTGCACGGAGTACAAACGCCGCATGCGCAATATCGTAAATGGCAATGTCGTGGCTGATGTCTACGATGGATAATTGGGGGTTAATGGACAACATCTTTGCTTTTACCACCGGTACGTAGTAATCCGCGTTACCAAAATCAGAGATGAATGTTACCAAAGCCATACAAGCAAGTCAATTAAAAATTCGTACTTTTGTGTAAAGTTTAAACAAAAATAGGCATTTTATATTAGTTTTTTGAATTCGGTAAACAGAAGAAAATATATTGGTAGAAAAAGTCATTACATTGGAAAACATTTCCCTCCTGGACTTCCTGGGATCGGAAAATGAAAACATCCGGCAAATATCAGCTGCGTTTCCTCAGAGCAAAATTGTCTCCCGGGGAAATGAAATACGGATCAAAGGACAAGCCCCCGAAATCCTTAAAATCAATGATATTCTCAACATGCTGCTGGAACACTTCAGTCGATTCGGGCAGGTGACGCCGGATAATGTGAAAGAATACATTGCCCTGGAAGGTACGCCGTCGGGACCATCGAATTCGAAGAATGACATTATTCTGTATGGGAATAAGGGGCTGGTCGTGCGCCCCAAATCCTCCAATCAAAAGAAATTGGTGGATGCTTCCTTTGCAAACGACCTGGTTTTTGCCCTGGGACCGGCCGGTACCGGAAAGACCTACATTGCCGTGGCCCTGGCCGTACGGGCGCTGAAAAACCGTGAGGTAAAACGAATCATCATTACCCGTCCTGCTGTGGAAGCGGGGGAAAACCTGGGTTTTCTACCGGGAGATTTGCAGGAAAAACTAGATCCCTACTTACGACCGATTTACGATGCACTAGGAGACATGGTACCTTCTGAAAAATTACGGTTTTACCAGGAAAATCGGGTCATCGAAATTGCCCCATTGGCCTACATGCGCGGAAGAACCCTGCACGATGCCTTTATTTTGCTGGACGAGGCGCAAAATACCACCAGCGAGCAGATAAAAATGTTCCTCACCCGCATGGGGCCCAATTCCAAAGTCATTATCACCGGGGATCAATCCCAGGTGGACCTTCCCCCCAAGCAAAAGTCGGGCCTCCGGGAATCTTTACGTATTCTGAAAGATGTCAAGGGAATCGGCGTGGTACACCTTTCGGGCAGGGACGTGGTTCGGCACCGCCTGGTCAAATCCATCATCGATGCCTACGAAAAAAATGAAGTGGAAGTAAAGCAACCCCAATGAAGCTCTCGGTAAAAAAGATTGCAGATGCCGACACACTGCAAAAGGCCTTTCGGATCCGGGAAGAAGTGTTCGTCCGCGAGCAAGCCGTCGACCCGAAGGAAGAATACGATGCCTTCGAACAGGAGGCCAGCCAATTTATCGCCCATGTCGGAACCCAGGAAGTAGGCACGGCCAGATGGCGGTTTACAAAGAATGGTATCAAACTCGAACGGTTTGCCGTGTTGAAGCCGTTCAGGGGTAGAGGAGTCGGGCAAGCCTTGGTAAAAGCGGTTTTGGACGATATACAAGGGCATCCGGAAAGCACCGGCAAAACCATCTACCTGCACGGACAAGTCACGGCCATGGGATTGTATGAAAAATTTGGTTTTCAGAAGTCCGGGCAGCTTTTTGTTGAGTGTGGAATCGACCATTACCTGATGAGACGGGCAGTGAGCGATCAACCCTGAGTATCCGCTAGCGGTACCGGCAAATGCATCTATGGCGGGGTGGGCCTTTGCTTCTTTTTTTTGTCCTTTTGCTCTTGCATGGCCGCGTTCAGCATCTTTTTTAGCTCACCTCCTCCCCGATATGCCTGTCAAGATACCGTCAATCGTTCTACCACCCCCCTATCTCGCATTCCCCGGACCCCGATAATGAGTGGTTCATGCTGGCAAATTCGCCCCGGGAATTGGAACGGCTGCGGATGGTTCTGTTTTCCTGACCACCGGAGACCCGCAATGGATGAGCCTTGACCTGGCCGGTCTGCTATGCCTCTACGGCTGTTTTTTACACGTTCCCGCAAGGGCTTTCGGGTTTTTTGCCTGGGTATCCGGGTAAAACGCGAAACAGGAGCAGTCCTGCCGTCCCCAACGGCGGGCCGCGGTCGGGCAAGGGAGATGGACGGCAACCATAGATCGGGTTTGCTCCCGGTTACAGATGATTCGCCGGGATCCGTCTGCATGGATGGTCGCCTGTTTGTACGGCATGCAAGCGGATTTCCCCAGGTTACATGGGTAGGCAGCTGCTCACGAGACGCGCTACACATTTATCCAGCTGAAATTCAACGAGCTGTATTGTTTTTTTGCACGAAAGAAGTTAACTTAATTTAACGTTTGTGCACAGGACTGCCGGTAGGTTTTCCGGCGGAGAAAAATAGAACCGTTGCGCCGATAGGGTCCGCTTTTTCCCGTCTTGATGAGATTCAATGAGTTTCCCTTCCTCCGATACACCGCCTTCTTTATCCTGGGGGTGCTGATCTACCCGTCTATCGGATCGGACCTTCGCCCGTATGTTTTTTTGTGGGTACTGCTGGCGGGTACGGCACTGTACCTGGCCCTGGCCTTTTTGTATCGTCCAAAATTTCGGCGGAGGTACCTACAGCTGCTTCCTTTTTTGGCCTATACCAATCTGGTAGTCATGGGAATGTATACGGCCTCCCTACGCGATGTGAGCCAGGACCCAACGCACCTGCTACATGTTTCCGGAATCCAGGCGTACCTCGCGGTTTTCCGGGAAACGGATCAGCAAAAGCCCAATAGTGTGGTGAATTTGGCGGATGTCTATGCCGTTCGTACCGCGGATGGTTGGCAGGAAGCCAGGGGAAAGGTGCAGGTGTACCACCGATCGTCCACACCTTTGTTGCCCGGATCGGTCCTGATGATCCAGGGCTCTCCGGAACGAATCGCGCCGGCAAAAAATCCAGAGGCCTTTGATTACGAGACGTTTATGGCCCGGAAGCAGATCTATTTCAGTCACTTTATTGGGGCGAATTTTCAGCTATTGCAAACCGGGAGTTTGGCTTCCTGGTATACCGGAATCCTCCGGCTAAGCCAGCACCTGGAACAACAGGTGGAGCGGTATATCCGCGACGATGCCTCTGCGCAAATTGCGAAAGCCCTACTGCTTGGCCAAAAAAAAGACCTGGACGAAGAAATTGGAGCGGCCTACGCCACTGCGGGAGCCATGCACGTGTTGGCGGTGTCAGGACTGCATGTAGGCATGGTGTATGGGTTCATCTTTTTGTTTTTCAAACCCCACCGGGCTGCCCGGTACCAACGAGTGGTTCTGTTAAGCGCTGTGGTCCTGCTTATTTGGCTGTACGCAGCTCTTACCGGTTTGTCTCCATCGGTGCTTCGGGCTGCTGCCATGTTTACCTTTATTTCCCTGGCGCAGATGAAATCCCGGAATCCGTCCATATTTAACCCGCTGGCACTATCCGCCATGTTGCTACTGCTATACGATCCCTTTTTGGTATATGCTGTCGGCTTTCAGTTGAGTTATACCGCTTTACTGGGAATCCTCCTTTTTCAGCCGATTATCCGGTCGTTATGGAATCCCGGTGCCCGATGGCTGAGCTATCTTTGGGACATCAGCAGCGTTGGGATGGCAGCCCAACTTGCCACCTTTCCTCTCTCCATTTATTATTTCCACGCCTTTCCTACGTACTTTTTCCTTTCCAACCTGGTGGCGATTCCGGGTGCATTTTTGATCATGGCGCTCGGCTTACCGTTTTTATTGCTGTCCTCCCTTCCCGCTATTGCGGAGTTTCTTGGTGAATGGGTCAACAGAGCCACCTGGCTGGTCAATGAGGGGATTTTCAGCTTTCAGCGGCTCCCTTTTGCGAAAATCGATTTTCTCCACTTTAATCTCCCTCAGATATTCCTGATCTGGATGGGTTTGTTTTTTAGCTACTTGCTGATAACGCGGCGAAAAAAAAGTCACGTTTACCTGGTCCTGTTGGTGTTGTTTCTACTTGGGGGCTACCGGATTGGGCAAACCTGGAAAAAAATCAACCAACATTACCTGCTCGTATACCGGGTAGGGCAGGGGCTGGCGGTGGACTACACGTTTCGCGGTCAATTGTACAGCACGATCGTGGGCGTGGACGAGTCGGATTTTACCTATCAGGTACTGCCACACCGAATCAAGCGGACGGGAACCCGGGCCGGTAACCTCCTGACGCTGGACCGGGGCAAGCTGATTCGGCTCGAGTTGCCCGATGGTAAAAAACTGGATCTAGAAAAGCGCACCTTTCGACCCGTGGATAGTGAACACATTCGGTTGTATTTCTGGCAGGCAGGGGCCTGGCACCTGCAAAAAGCGCCTTATTCCGGGCTTCTGCCACCGCAGGGAGCAATGAAAATTACCTTTCCCGATTCGCCAGATATGTTCCGATAGGCTAACTGGTTTTTTTTTGCATAAAATTACCCTACTTTCAGGCATACCATAGCTCCGTTTTGGAATGGATGAATTGAAAACACTTGCACTGGCTACCTTGAAGAGGTATTTTGGCTACCTTGATTTTCGGCCTTTGCAGGAAGAGATTGTATTGCACGCTGCGCAGGGAAATGACGGGTTGGCGCTGATGCCTACCGGCGGGGGAAAATCCATCTGCTTCCAGGTACCGGCGTTGATGCGTCCTGGTATTTGCTTGGTAATCAGTCCACTGATAGCGCTGATGAAGGATCAGGTGGACCAGCTTAAAAACCGGGGGATCAAAGCGCTCGCCGTGCATTCGGGCATGCAAAAAAGAGAGATTGACACCTTACTTGATAATTGTGTGTATGGGGACTATAAGTTTTTGTACCTGTCTCCGGAACGGTTAAAGACCGAACTATTCATTGAGCGGGTCAAGCAGATGAAGGTGAATCTGGTCGCCGTGGACGAAGCCCACTGCATTTCCCAGTGGGGATACGATTTTCGTCCCTCGTACCTGGAGATTGTGAAAATCCGCGAGCTTCTCCCCGGTGTGCCGGTACTGGCCCTTACTGCTTCAGCCACCCTTTCGGTCCGGGAGGACATTACCGAGAAGCTTGCCCTGCGGCCGGGTAAGGTATTCGTTCAGTCTTTTGCCAGAAAAAACCTTTCCTATGCGGTCCGATGGGTGGAGAATAAGCTGGAAAAGGCGGTAGAAATTCTTCAGAAGGTTCCGGGAAGTGCCATTGTGTACCACCGAACCCGAAAGGGTACCAAGGAAACAGCGCAGCACCTGCTGCAATTGGGGATTTCAGCCACCTTTTACCATGCCGGCCTGGAACAGCCGGTCAGAACCCAACGCCAACAGGATTGGATTCAGGGTAAGGTACGCGTCATGGTAGCGACCAATGCATTTGGCATGGGGATCGATAAGCCGGACGTACGGCTGGTCGTGCATTTGGATGTACCCGAGAGCCTGGAGCACTACTACCAGGAAGCGGGTAGGGCAGGCAGGGACGGCATCCGGGCTTATGCAGTATTACTGGTGCGGGAACAAGACTGTCGGGAACTAACCCAACGTGCAGCGGAAGCGTATCCGCCCGAAGACCAGATCAAGCGGGTGTACCAATGCCTGGCCAATTATTACAGGCTGGCAGTAGGGAGTGCCGAGATGAGCAGTTTTGATTTTGATTTCGGCAACTTTACACAAACTTATTCGCTGGACATGAAAATGGCCTACAATGCGATCAAAGTGCTGCAGGAGGTGGACCTGCTGCTATTTTCTGAAAGTGTATTCATGCCTTCTTCGCTTCATTTTCTCGTGTCCCAGACCAAAATTTACGAAGCACAAATTGCCTATGCCAGGCTGGATCCATTGATCAAACTGCTTCTCAGAATGTACGGTGGCGAGCTTTTTGTCAACTACGTTCGCATACAGGAAGGTCGAATCGGTCAGCTCTTAAACCTTCCGGAGAAGGAAGTAGTCGGCATGCTTCGGCGCCTGGACGAACTGGGATTGGCGGCGTATACCGCAAAGAAGGACAAGCCACAAGTTACCTTTCTGACCCCAAGATTGGATGCAGGCAGACTACCGTTGGATAAAAAGCGCATCGGGCAGCGCAGGGAGCAGGCTTCTGAAAAGGCCGCGCGAATGGTCGCCTATGCAAAAAATGAAAAAAGTTGCCGTACCTCCCTTATTTTAGATTATTTTGGGGAAAAGAATGATTTTACCTGCGGGATTTGCGATACCTGTATTCAAAAGAAGAAGGAAAATGCCCTTTCGGAGCACCATAAACGGCTGGAAAGTAAAATACTCAAAACCTTAGCAGGGGGAGAAGCGTTCTCTTTGAAAGTCCTGCTTGCTCAATGTGGCGAGGAGCCCGATGACTTCTCGGTGGGGGTGCTTCGCGAACTGGAGGACGCAGGGGTCATTTACACCGCTGAGAACGGAAAAATACGACTAAAATGAAATTTATCGATGAATTACTGGGGGGACTGTTTCCCAATAAAGACCGTAAGGTGTCCATCAGGGAAAACTTTACGGTTTCTGGGGAAGAAGAAACCCGTGTTTCTCATTGGATGATTTCACCGGAGGGAAGGGCGCTTGTCAAGCAAATCTATGACAACTACCATTTGAAAATGGCAGGAGTGAACATGCAACCGGAAGTGCACGTGTTGCAGTCCCCCTATGCCAACGGCTTTGCGGTGACCTTCCAGGACCCGCTTACGGAAAAAACCTTTTCCAACCTGTTTTTTGGTCTGGTGCAGGGGGTTTCCGGCCTGGGGTACCGTAGGGTCAGCCTGGATAGAAAAATTGAAGAGACCCACGAGCAGGTAAAGGTGACCGAGAAATGCTACCTGAAACCACCGCTTTCAGCCAACGATCTGAAAAGCAAGATCAACCAGCTTTTTGGAAACGTCAGTATCGAGAAAATTTACGTAAACAATATTCCCAGCTACCTCAAAGTATTGGTCACGGTATATGCGGATAGCCTGTACCACAAGGCATTGCCTTTTGATCGTTTTATGGAAGAAATATTCAACCAAGACTAGTGTATGGATAGCAAACTACTCAGGGAATACTTACGAAACTACAGGACGCCATTCGAAGAAGAAACGGTGATGATTCCTGATTTTCTGCGGCTGCTTGACGATCCCATGGCGTTTAGTCGTCAACGGGAGGAGGGGCATTTTACCGCCTCGGCCTGGATCGTGAACCGAAGACGAACGCACACGCTCCTTACCTTGCATAGGAAATTGCAAAAATGGCTGCAGCTTGGCGGCCATGCGGACGACAATCAAAACCTTTTGGAGGTAGCCATGAACGAAGCCCGTGAGGAAAGTGGCCTGACTTCCCTCCGACTCGTAGACCGATTTATTTTTGATCTGGATGTGCACCTCATACCTGCCCATGGTACCGATGCGCAGCATTTTCACTACGATGTTCGGTTTTTGATCGAAGCGGAGATGGACGAGCCACTGCTCATTAGCCCTGAGAGCAAGGACCTGGCCTGGGTGGGGTTCGACATGACAGCAGAGCTCGTCCAATACGATTCCTCCATCCTGCGCATGTTGGAAAAAACCAGCCGGTCGGAAATCCTATTATAAGGAGAGGCGATTTCCTCTCGGTTTTTGTAAGAGGTTTATTCGGTTTCTGCGCGGGGGAATTCGTATCTTTGGCAAAAATTTTCACATGCACAACTACCTTTTCACGTACCTGCTCCTTTTTCTTTTGCTGGCTTCCTGCCAACCTTCGGTGGAGGAGCTCTTTCAGGCAGGGATCACCTCCCTGGAAGCAGAGAAATACGAAGAATCCATCGCTCACTTTGACCGGCTGGTAGCGAAAGACAGCAGCCATGCGGCAGCCTGGAATGTACGGGGAGTGGCATTTTTCGAACAGGGAAAATGGGATCAGGCCATCGGTTCGTTTACAAAATCCATAGAATTGGATTCTCTCAATTACAAACCCTTTTTTAATCGTGGAAATGCCTGGATGGAAAAGCAGGCCTATCGGGAGGCACTCATCGACTACAACCGTGCAAATGGGCTCGATTTTCGGCAATCAGACATTTATTACAACCGTGGCTTGTCCCTATTGGGGCTGGAGATGTACGAAGATGCCCTGGTTGATTTTGATAAGGCCTTGCAGGCAAATCCCGAACAGCCAGCGGTGCTGTTCAACAAGGCAAAAGCCCAACTAGGCAACAACGACCCTTTAAACGCCATTGCTACGTTAAACGAAGTGATTCGGCAAGATCAGCGCAATGCCTCGGCCTATTACCTGCTGGGAGTCACCGAGATGAGTGCCCTCGGAAATAAGGAAAAGGGCTGTACGCAATTGAAAATGGCCTTGTCTCTAGGCTATACGCAGGCCAAGGAGTGGCTGGATGAATTTTGCGAGGAATAATGGCCGAGATAGGAAAAGATATCGACAAAGCGGCCCGGTTATTGGCCGCCGGGGAGCTGGTGGCCATTCCCACCGAAACCGTTTACGGTCTGGCCGGCAATGCCTTGGACGAGCAGGCGGTCCTGCGAATTTTTAAGACAAAAAACCGTCCGGAGTTCGACCCACTGATCGTGCACCTGGGTGACAAGGGCCAGTTAGACGACTATGTTCACGAAATACCGGAAGAATTGGAACGTTTGGCCGATCGGTTCTGGCCGGGCCCTCTGACCTTATTGCTTCCTAAAAAAGCAGTCATTTCCGATCTGGTGACCAGCGGATTGGATACGGTAGGCGTACGTATTCCTCGTCACCCCCTTACCCGGGGTTTGCTTCAGCACCTGGATTTTCCCCTGGCAGCCCCCAGTGCCAATCCTTTTGGGTACATCAGTCCTACCCGGGCCAGCCACGTTCAGGATCAACTGGGCCAGCAGATTCCGTACATTCTGGATGGAGGGGTTTGCGACGTAGGTCTGGAGAGTACCATCGTGGGAATGGAACAAGGGCAGGTAATTGTGTACCGCCTCGGTGGCATATCCGTTTCCGATCTGGAACAAACGGTGGGAAAAGTATTGATCCTGCCCCAATCCAGCAGCAATCCCAAATCTCCGGGCATGCTGAAAAGTCACTATGCACCGAAAAAGCCCGTAATTTTGGGTGAACTCGATGGATTGATGGATACCTACCGGCAAAAAGGAATCGTATTTGCGGTACTGTCCTTTACCCGGACCTTTTCTGAGTTGCCAGGGTCCCTGCAACTGGCCTTGAGTCCATCCGGAGATTACGACGAAGCCGCCAAGAACCTGTTTTCCTCCATGCGGTTACTGGATGCCAGCGAGGCGGAGCTGATTCTGGCGGAGGAATTGCCCGAAATTCATTTGGGAAAAGCCATAAATGACCGGCTGCGACGGGCAGCTGCCAAATAAATTGATTATTTTTGAGTGAATGTTAAACCTACAACGTATGAATAATAGAATCAAGACAGTCGATAATGTTGATTTTAAAGGTAAAAAAGCCCTGGTTCGGGTGGATTTTAATGTCCCTCTGGATGACAAATTTACAATTACTGACGATACGCGTATTGTTTCCGCCCTGCCTACCATCAAGAAGATTTTGAATGACGGGGGTGCCGTCATCCTGATGTCGCATTTGGGCAGACCAAAGTCGGGTCCGGAAGATAGGTTCTCCTTAAAACACATTGTAACCGAGCTAAACAAAGCCCTGGATCTGTCGGTCACTTTTGCGAAGGATTGCATTGGAACGGAAGCGAGTCAGCTGGCCACCAGTCTGAACCCTGGCGAGGTGCTGCTATTGGAGAATCTCAGGTTTCATAAGGAAGAAGAAAAAGGAGATAAGGAATTTGCCAGGAAATTGGCGGGTTTGGGAGATATCTACGTAAACGATGCCTTCGGAACCGCGCACCGTGCACATGCATCCACGGCCATCGTCGCCGAATTTTTCAATGACAAAGTGGCCGGTTACCTGATGCAGGCAGAATTGGTAAATGCCGAAAAGGTGCTGGAGGCGCCGGAAAGGCCGTTTACAGCCATTATGGGCGGGGCCAAGATATCCGACAAGATTTTACTGATCGACAAGCTACTGGACAAGGTGGATACATTGATTATCGGAGGGGGCATGTCCTATACCTTTGCGAAAGCTCAGGGAGGAACCATCGGCGACTCGCTGCTGGAAGAAGATAAGATGGACCTGGCACTCCAACTGGTAGAAAAGGCCAAAAAACTGAATGTAAACCTGCTGCTGCCAGAAGACGCGGTTACTTCCAGGGCATTTGCCAACGATGCGGAGCAGGGAACGGCCAAAAGAGGTCAGATACCGGACGGCTGGATGGGACTGGACATTGGGCCCGAAAGTTGCGAAAAATTTGCGGAGGCCATCCGGGCGTCGAAAACCGTGCTATGGAACGGTCCCATGGGCGTATTCGAAATGTCCAGTTTTGAAAAAGGCACCCGGGCCATTGCCGAGGCCGTTGTCGAAGCCACCGAAAAAGGCGCCTTTACCCTGATCGGAGGAGGAGACTCGGCTGCTGCGGTGAACAAATTTGGCTATGGCGATCGGGTATCCTTTGTCTCTACGGGTGGAGGTGCCTTGCTGGAATTGATGGAAGGAAAGATTTTGCCGGGGGTCAAGGCGTTGGAACCCTAGGCAACGGTCCAGTCGACGCGCCGAAGCGGAGGGGTAGGAAGCGGGGCTGCGGGCAACTGTTCCCGGGCCTGCGTGCCGAAAAAATGTAGCGGCTGTCCCATCTGTATCCGGGCAGCCGGCTATCCGGTTCACTTGAAAGACTCCTGCTGACCGGAAGGTTTCCAGCGGGAGAAGGGTTTGCCGTAGAGGCTTTGCTTTCGTTTTCTTATCGTTTGGGAAATGGGCTTCACCTTAAAATTTGTAGCTTCTCATGTCCATAGAAATCCATCAGCTATCTAAAAAGTTCGGGCAGCAGCAGGTTCTCCATGAGGTGAGTTTTCAGGCCAAGCCGGGCCAGGTTCTTGGTTTTCTGGGGCCCAATGGCGCCGGCAAGTCGACGACGATGAAGATCCTGACCGGTTACCTGACGGCGGATGAAGGGGAGGTGTTGGTAAAAGGAATTTCCGTTGCCAGGCATCCGAAAATATGCAGTAAGCTCATCGGGTATTTGCCGGAACACAATCCCGTGTATCCCCAGATGTACATTGCTGAGTTTCTACGTTTTGTAGGAGGGATGTACCGGCTGAATGGCAGTGACCTGGGCCGCCGGGTCCAGACGGTGATGGAGCAATGCGGCCTGATGCCGGAAAGCAAAAAGAAAATAGGCTTGCTTTCCAAAGGATTCAAGCAGCGGGTAGGACTGGCCAAAAGCCTGGTACACGATCCGGAAATCATCGTATTGGACGAGCCGACTTCCGGGTTGGATCCCAACCAGCTGGTGGAAATCAGGCAATTGATCAAAAGCGTGAGCCAGGACAAGACACTCATTTTGAGTACCCATATCATGCAAGAGGTGGAAGCATTGTGTGACAAGGTGGTCATCATCCACAAAGGACGGGTGGTGGCACAGGACCTGCTGGAGCACTTGAAGGCTGGTCAAGGGGAAAATCAGTTGGTGTTTGAGTCCGAAGAAACACTGGCACCTGAATGGCTGGAGGATTTGTCATTTTCCAAGGTTTTGCGACCCAATCCGACTACCTGCGTCTTTTCCTGTCCGGATCCCAAAACATTACGGCTGGAACTGATGCGGTTGGTACAGGAAAGGAATATAAACCTGGTCAGTATCCGGCAGCAGGAGAACAATCTGGAATCTATATTTCATCAACTAACCCAACATTAACGTCGTGGTAAGTCTGTTGTTTAAGGAGATAAATGCGTTTTTCAGCAATCTTTCGGCCTATCTGATTACCAGTATTTTTCTGGTGGCACTGGGTTTGATTGTTTGGGTATTTCCGGGAAGCAGCGTATTGGATTATGGGTATGCCGATTTGGATAGCTTTTTTACCTATACTCCTTTTGTGTTTATCTTTTTATTACCTGCCATCACCATGGGCATGGTGGCGGAAGAAAAAAGCACAGGGACCTGGGAGCTGTTAAAAACCTCTCCGCTTCGCAGCCACCACATTATTTTAGCAAAATACCTGGCCGCTTTGTTACTGGTCTTGTTCGCGCTGCTGCCTACCTTGGTCTATTATTTCAGTGTGGTTCAACTGGGCGATCCCGTAGGCAATATTGACAGTGCCGGTTTTTTCGGCTCCTACATTGGATTGTTTCTGGTGGCGGCCTTGTTTGCTGCTATTGGCTTATTCAGTTCTTCGCTTACCTCCAATCAGATCATGGCCTTCGTCATAGCGGTGTTTTTGTGCTTTCTATTGTATGGTGGAGTCGGTGCCCTAGCAGCGTTGAGCTCGGGTGACTCGGCGGTTTTGTTGGAAGAACTCGGTATTGGTTTTCATTTTGAACAAATGGGAAGAGGGGTGATCGTGTCCGAAAACTTGTTTTACTTTCTGGGCATGATTTTGACATGGCTTGTTTTAACCTGGATGCTGATCGAACGAAATGACTAAAGGCCTCCGCACCATCTTGCTTGGAAGTGTTTTCCTTCTCCTGCTCTGGCTGGTCCTGGCCCTGCTTGCAAGTCGCTGGAAGTTTCGTCTGGACCTCACCGAAGAAGGGCGCTACTCCCTTTCGGAGGCAACCCTGGAGATCCTTGAAACTATGGACGGACCGTTGGAGGTGGATATTTTGCTGGATGGAGATTTGCCTCCCGGAATGAAGCGCTTTCAGAAAGGGATTGAAGAAACCATCAAAACCTTCCGAAATTACGCCAACGAAGACATCCGAATCGCCTACCGAGACCCCCTACAACTGGATCCCGCGTCCAGAGAAACCTATATTGCGGAGCTTGCAGCCTTTGGGATCAACCCCACCAACCTCTACAGCAGAGAGAATGGGGCGCAAACCTCCCGCCTGATATTTCCCGGTGTGGTCCTTCGTACGGACAGCTACGAGTTGGGTGTGCTGTTATTAAAGGGAGAAATGGGAATGGGGCCGGACGAGATTCTTAATCTTTCTATTGAGAATTTGGAGTTCGAAATCGCCCAGGCATTGAAACGATTGTATACCGAGAACAAACCTGCGGTGGGAGTCATCATCGGTCAGGGGGAAATGGATGCCGATAACGGGTTTGGGATGGTGGAAGCTCTGAACGAGGACTACGAGGTGTACAAGGTACCTTTTGATCAGGCAAAGTCGGTAGAAGACTTGCTGAGCTTCGAGGTATTGTTGGTAGCCGGCCCGAAGGCGGCTTATGGGGAGCGAGAGAAGTACCTCCTGGACCAGTATCTGATGTATGGAGGAAACCTGTTGTTTTTTGTGGATCAGCTGCAGGTAGACCTGAAGGATGCCGGAGAAGGGGGGACAGTGGCCATGCCCTTTGATACCGGGCTGGACGACATGTTGTTCCGGTATGGTATTCGTATCAACCGTGACTTGATTCAGGATTTGAATTTTGGGTACCATCCCGTTGTAGCTGGCGATTTTGGCAATCAGCCGCAAATCGTCCCGTTGCCATGGCCTTTCTACGTGCACGCGGGAAACATGGCCAATCACCCCATTACCAAGGGATTGGATCAGGTTCAATTTCGATTTGTAAGCACCCTGGACACGGTGAAGGCGGATGGTGTGAAAAAGACGCCTCTGGTATTTAGCAGTAATTTTACAAAAAAGCTGAGTGCCCCCGTGCGCGTGGCCTTTGAAGACATGGCCGAAGACCCCGATATGGACTCGTTTACCTTACAAAACCTGCCATTGGTATACCTTTTGGAAGGCACCTTTACCTCGTATTTTAAAAATCGATTTGTACCGGAGGAATTTGATGCAGGACTGTTTATTTCCGAAGGCACTACCGGACGAATACTTGTGGCGGGTGATGCGGACTTGGTGAAAAGTTGGGTAGACCCCAGTGAAAAACAGCCCTTACCGCTGGGAATCAGCCCCTTCTCTGAAAATCAAATGGCAAATCGGGAATTTCTTCAAAATGCCGTAAATTTTATGGTCGACCCGGATGGAATCATGGCATCGAAGCGGAAGCAGTTTCAAATCCGGCCATTAAATAAACGCAAGGTCAGTAGCCAACGGACGTTTTGGCAGGCCATCAATCTGGTAGTGCCGGTGGGAATGGTATTCCTTATGGGTTGGATGCAATACATTTTTAAGAAACGGCGGTACGAAAAGGACGGCCGGTAACGGTAGCCTTGTAAAATTTGAACCTATTTTTATGGCATCTATTCATAGCGCCATGAGGGCTTTTGTGATTTTATTTATAACTTTACCCTGTTAAACACATGGGATGCATCCGTGGAACCAGAATTTGCTCACTGGCAAGGGTTGGTTTGTCGGAAATTCTCTTTTTACCGATGTTTTTTCCGTAACACAGCGGAAGAGCAGCGCAATCAATTGACCGACCTAATAAATACTGTACACCTATGAAATTTATTGTTTCTTCTTCATCCCTACTGAAGCAGCTGTCTTCCATCAATGGGGTAGTGACTACCAATCCGGTGGTACCGATTTTGGAAAACTTTCTCTTTGAAATCAAGGACAGTAAACTCACGGTGACGGCTTCTGATCTGCAAACGTCCATGATTACCGAAATAGAAGTGGAGGCAAAAGAAGATGGCAATATCGCAGTACCTGCAAAAATACTCATCGAAACCCTCAAAAACCTTCCCGAACAACCGGTTACCTTCAGTATCGACAAAGATACCTACAGCATCGAAATCAGTTCCGATAATGGCCGATACAAGTTGGCCGGGGAAAATGCCACGGATTTCCCCCGAATTCCCGGGGTGTCCAACGCTACTACCGTCGAAATGTCGACCGAGGTCTTAAGTAGCGCAATTGCAAACACCATCTTCGCCACCAGTAACGACGAACTGCGGCCTGCCATGACCGGGGTGTACATCAACCTCAGCGATACCAATACCACCTTTGTGGCTACGGACGGACACCGACTTATCCGATACCGACGGGTGGACATCGCCTCTCCGGAAGCAGCCAGTATCATTGTGCCGCGAAAAGCCCTTAACTTGCTGAAAACTACCCTTCCCGCCGAGAACGTGCCGGTAACCGTGGAGTTCAATAGCAGCAATGCGTACTTTAAGTTCAACACCATCAAAATGATCTGTCGGTTGATCGACGAGCGTTTCCCGGATTACGAAAATGTCATTCCGGTGGATAACAACAACGACATGGTGATCAACCGGCAGGAGTTCTTAGGCTCGTTGCGGAGAATCGCCATTTATGCGAACAAAACCACCCACCAGGTTCGCTTGAAACTAACAGGCAGCGAGCTTCAGATTTCTGCCGAAGATCTGGATTTTTCCAACGAAGCGAACGAACGGCTATCCTGTGAACACGAAGGCGAGGACATTGAAATCGGGTTTAACGCCAAATTCCTGGTGGAAATGCTAAACAACATTTCGGCAAAAGAAGTAACACTGAAGTTCAGTGCCCCCAATCGGGCCGGTCTGATCCTGCCCTCCGATATGAGTGAAAACGAGGATATCCTCATGCTGGTCATGCCGGTAATGCTTAGCAATTACGTGTAAACAGGCGCCTAGGGGATTTGATGCCGGAAATCCGGCCTCCGTACCGTGTACCTGCCAGCTATTCGGAGCAGCCGCCGCGGTTAATGCAGGAGAAATTCCTACTTCGTCCGGCAGGTTTATTTCGTACAATGTCCAGGGGAGGTCTTTTCGTTTTGGGATTCCCGGGTTTTCTCCGGGGATACACAGCTTTCCGAGGCCTGCCAGGACGGTGATCCAGTGAAAGGAGGACGGTTGTACGGATATAATCGCAATTTACCGCAGGCCTACTTCCTATCCGTCACATACAGTGTCCGCAGATGGGGTCTGCCAGGCGATGGTAGCCGTGCGTTTTCCAGACATTATTAAACCATTCCATGCGATGCGACGATTACTACACGCTCTTTGCCTGCTTGCTTTGCTTCCTGCCGGGATCTCTTGTTCCGAACAACGGCAGGCTCCTTTCGCCTTTGTTCAAATGTGCGATACGCAGCTCGGGATGGGTGGCTACGAACACGATCTTCAGACATTCAGACAGGCCGTCAAACAAATCAATGAGCTGGAGGTGGATTTTGTAGTGATTTGTGGCGATTTGGTTCACGATGCCACCGACAGTTCCTATGCCGACTTTAAATCCGTTCGAGAGGGCTTGGATCTGCCCAGCTACCTCGTTTCCGGTAACCATGACGTCGGCAATACGCCCACAAGCGCAAGCCTAGCGTACTACCGGGAAACGATCGGGGAGGATTATTACCAATTTGACCACAAACGTTGCTCTTTCGTGGTTACCAATACGCAGTTATGGAAGGTGGCCGTGGAAAGCGAATCGGAAAAACACAGCGCATGGGTGGAAGAAACCTTGGCGCGGCAGGGAGATAGCGGTAGACCGGTGTTCGTTTTGGGACATTACCCCCTGTTTACAGAGGATCCGAACGAAGAAGAACACTACTACAACCTGCCCCTACCGACCCGAAAGCGATTGTTGGAGTTGTTCCTGGAAAACAACGTGGTGGCCTATTTATCCGGCCATACCCACAAGTTGACGACGAATACCTACGAAAACATGCAATTGGTAAGCGGTGAGACCAGTAGCAAGAATTTTGACGGGAGGCCATTGGGCTTTCGGATATGGCAGGTTTCGGCGGACATCGTATATCATCGATTTGTCCCCCTGGACCTGAGGCAGGTTGATTCTGTGAAGGCACTTCCTGAATAGAATCGCGTGGGTTCGGTACACGGACAATGTTTGAACGGGTAGCCCCGCAAGTAAACGTGCCGGTATGGGTGCCGGATTGTCGGTCGGAAATCTTCCTTTGACCGAAAAAGAAATATATATGACGATACTGCAAGAAAAATCTACAGCTGCCCGGTATGCAGCCACCAAAATCAGGAAATCGTGCCTACCGATGTCCCTGTGCATGTGTACGAATGCACTCGCTGCACAAATCACTCGCTGCACGTGAGCCTGCCTACCTTCGATTTTAAACGGCGAAACCTGATTTCGGGCCCACACTTGTTGGGGTCGCTACTTATCCTGACCGGTATGATCGCCCTGGTTGGTACTTCGTTTGTCAGCCTTGGCGGCACGATGGAAAGGAACCTCGTGGTAGGAACGGCAGCCATTCTCCTGGGACTTCTCATTGTGTCCACCTACGGGGGCACGCGCATCGATTTTACGGCAAATCGCTACAAAGACTATTGGAGCATTGCCGGGTTCAAAAAAGGAGCCTGGAAAACGCTGCCCCCCATTTTGCGGGTGGAATTGGTCGCAATTGAGCGCATGCATACAAATCAACCCAATGGGATAAGCCCAACGCTATCTGGCAAGCACCTCGCGTTCAGGGTTTTGGTTTTTTCAGCGGCGGCTTCTCCGCTGCTATCCTTTGTGTACGAACGCCGGGATAAATCGCTGGATCAGGCCCAACGATTGGCTTCTGGCCTGAATACTGAATTGGTGGTTCAACTAGATCAACCTTCCTAAGTTCCAAAAAATGATACCCTTCGGATCGGAGATAAACTCACTTTGGTCCTCTTATCGGTTTTTTAAACTCCAAAAACCGTACGCAACGCTACCGTGGGAAGTTGACTAAGAATCGCCCCATCCTGTTTCCAGTGGTTTATCGGCCTTTTGATACCTTATTGGGGTATAGCCCCGACCGTTCTTTCAAAGCAACGGATTTCTGCCCGCAGGTGATACTTTTTTTTTTTGGGAAGGAGCTCCCGGGTACGGACCATCGGCAGTAGTAAGAAGTAAGGGTAAAAAAAAGCGCCCGTAAAGGGCGCCTTTGGTCATTTAACTTTTCTCGTCGGGACTGTACTCAATGTCCATGTCGATGTCCTCCGGATCGATGTCAAGGATTTCGGGAAGGTCTATTTGCAATACCACCTCCCGCCGGACCAGCTCGGCCATCATGTCCATTTGTTGCGCAAAAGGCGCTCCTTCCTCTTTCAATTCATTGAAGCGATTCATCAATTCATCGTCGCTGTAGTCAGCGTAGCGTTCTTTCCTGTTTTCTTTTATTTGTGCTTTTTGCGCTTGCAGTACGGAATCTTTTCGGGCTTGTAGCTTTTGCTCGTACCGATCCATCATTTGCTTCAATTGATTGCTTTCCGCAAAGGGAGTACTGCTCACGGTTACCGGCTCCGCAACTCCATCGATATTCACTACGGTCAGGGTGTCGGGATTCTTTACGTAATAGGTATCTCCGGATTCGGTGTCTACTATCCGGTCGGTTTCGAAAATGTACCGATCTTCTTTCTCTCCCGAACAAGAAGCCGTCAGAAAAAGCAGCGCAAGGGTCCATAATTGATTTCTACTAAGCATAGCGTATATTTTTTTATTTGAACAATTTCTTTCCATACGCAGGCTCGGTGGCCTACGGCTTAATTGGCGCAAAAACCGTGACAAAAGCGAGCCAAATCGGCCTCTGGCCAGGAGAAATCCGATATTCTTACGAAACCACTATTGAATACTCTATAAACACAAAAAAAGGCAGCCGTTTGGGCTGCCTTTCTCAATCCGAATTCGTAGCTACTATTTTTGATAGGTGACTGATTTCACTGCATCGATGGTGCGTTTGGCATTGGGTAGCGTGGCCTCAATGTAAGTGGGGGAATAACTCAACGGAATGTCCATGGAGTTTACCCGCATGACCGGTGCATCCAGGTAATCAAACGCATGTCGCTGTATGGTATAGGCCAGGTCGGTGGAAATGGAGGCGACCGGATTGGCCTCTTCCACGATGACACAACGGTTGGTCTTTTTAACAGATTCGAGTACGGTTTTATAATCAATGGGCCGCACCGTCCGCAAGTCAATAACTTCGGCCATGATGCCCTCTTTTGCCAGTTCGTCGGCGGCTTCAAACGCTACTTTCATCATTTTCCCGAAGGAAACCAGCGTGACGTCGTCGCCTTTACGTTTGATTTCAGCGACTCCTATGGGTAGCAGGTATTCGCTATCCGGTACCTCTCCTTTGTCGCTGTACATCAATTCAGATTCCATAAAAATTACCGGATTTTCATCCCGGATTGAAGCTTTTAACAAGCCCTTGGCATCGTAGGGGTTGGAGGGAACCACTACTTTTAAACCTGGGGTATTGGCAAACCAATTTTCGAAATTTGAGGAGTGTGTCGCTCCCAACTGTCCCGCGTTGCCCGTTGGTCCCCGAAATACGATCGGAACGCTATATTGCCCGCCGGACATGGCGAGCATTTTGGCCGAAGAATTGACCAACTGGTCCATGGCTACCAGGGAGAAGTTAAACGTCATGAACTCTATAATAGGCCGCAGTCCATTCATGGCTGCACCCACACCCAATCCCGAAAAACCAAGCTCGGAGATAGGCGTGTCGATGACGCGGTCGGGGCCAAACTCGTCCAGCATTCCCTGGCTGGCCTTGTAGGCACCGTTGTATTCCGCTACTTCTTCGCCCATCAGAAACACGTTTTTGTCGCGTCTCATCTCTTCCGACATGGCTTCCTTGATTGCATCTCTGAATTGTATTTCTCTCATTTAGTCGCAAAATTTTCTATCGTCGTAAAAATAGAAAGGAATCTTACAATTACCAAGCAGGATGTATCATTCGGGAAGTTTAATTAAAAGATTCTGCCTTTATTTGCAGAAGAAGTGTAGGGCCCACCCAGGCCCGCTTTCTCACCGAATCTTGCATTGGGAAGCGCAATTCCGGATGCGTTATGGGACACCGATAAGCAGCAAACCATGAAAAAAATAGCATTGATTAGCGATACCCATGGGGATTTGCCCGAAAAGGCCCAGGGGATTCTGGCGCGCGTAGACGAAATATGGCATGCCGGAGACGTAGGCGATTCGCGGGTACTGGCCTCCCTGCCAAAGGGGCCGCTTCAGCGTATTGTATTCGGAAATATCGATGATACGGAGGTCAGGAGCCGGTATCCGGAGGAACTGTTTTTTGAAACCGGCGGGGTAAAGGTACTCATGTTACATATCGGGGGAAAGCCTCCCCGCTACGCGACCGGGGTCAAAACAAAAATTCGTGCCTTGAAACCGGACCTGTTTGTCTGTGGGCATTCCCATATCTGTAAGGTGGTCTACGATTCGCAATTGAATTGCCTGTATCTAAACCCCGGGGCATTGGGCAATCAGGGATTTCATCAGGTAAAAACCTTACTCACCTTCGAATTGGACCAAAAAATAAAAAATCTGCAGGTAGTGGAGTTGGGAAGGCGCGGGAAACTATAAAAAATAAACCCAACAGCTGCTGGGTTTATTTGGTTTTTACTTTTCGGAGAATTCCTTTTTGATCGCTTCGATATCCACGTTTTTGATCACGGGCTTGGCATTTAATTGCTTGATTTTCAAAACTCTGGCGTTCTGTGCCTGTCTCTTTCTCCGTAACTTTCTTTTTAAAGTAGTAACAGCCATGGTATTTTTTGTTTACGTTTTTCTGAATTGGAAGGGCAAAGGTAGGAAATTATTGGAAAAAACTGTCAGGTTCGGGCAAGGAAGTTTTTGAAGGGAGTGAAATATACCCCTTTTTCCGGCTTTCAATCCTGTATAATTTTATAACTTTGAGCAAATTTCCAACGCATGAGCAAACAAAAACCAAGCCTACCAAAGGGGATGAGGGACTTTGGGCCGGTTGAAATGGCCCGACGAAACTTTATTTTTACTACCATACGGGATACCTTCCGCCTGTTTGGGTACGAGCAACTGGAGACGCCGGCCATGGAGAACCTGAGTACGCTCACGGGCAAGTACGGAGAGGAGGGCGATCAGTTGTTATTCAAGGTGTTGAACAGCGGAGAGTTTTTGAAAAAAGTGACCGATACCGCGTTTAAATCCGGGGAAGGCAGCGTACTCCCCCTGCTGGCGGAAAAGGGGTTGCGCTACGACCTGACGGTTCCCTTTGCCCGGTACGTGGTGATGCATCAAAACGAGATTAGTTTCCCCTTCAAACGCTTTCAGATGCAGCCAGTATGGCGAGCAGACCGGCCCCAAAAGGGCAGGTACCGCGAATTTTACCAATGCGATGCCGATGTGGTTGGGACGGACAGCCTGATTTGCGAAGCGGAAATTATCGGCATGATCAAGCGGGTTTTTGCTGCCTTTGGATTGACCGACTACCGCATCCACCTGAATAACCGGAAAATACTATCGGGTATTGCGGAGGTGGCCGGAGCGGCGGGTAAAGAAACAGAACTTTGCGTGGCAATCGACAAGCTGGATAAAATCGGTCAGGAACGGGTGGTGGATGAACTGCGCCAGCAAGGCTTTTCTCCGGCGGCCTTGGCTGCCCTGACTCCGGTTCTGGCGCATTCGGAACGAGGCAACGAGGAATGGCTGGATTTTTTAAGGGAATACCTCGGGAACAGTGCATTGGGAACCCGGGGTCTGGACGAAATTGGGGAAGTCCTGGATTTTCTTTCCGATCTGGGTGAGGACACCAGCTTCCTGAAACTGGACCCGGTCCTGGCGCGGGGATTGTCCTATTATACCGGGGCCATTTTTGAGGTGAAAGTGGCCGGTGTGGGCATTGGCTCGGTCAGCGGTGGTGGCCGTTACGACAACCTCACGGGTGTTTTTGGACTTCCCGGTATTTCCGGGGTTGGTTTTTCCTTTGGGGTGGACCGCCTGTACGACGTGCTGGATGCGCTGGGTCTATTCCCGGAGGTCCAAAACGAGGGTACACGCGTCATGTTGGCCCATTTTGGTGCTGAGGAAAGGAAGCAGGCCGTCCGCTACCTGGCGGCTTTCAGAAAAGCGGGCATTACCGCTGAAGTCTATCCGGATTTGGCCAAAATCAAAAAACAATTCACCTATGCCGACAAAAAAAATATACCCTACGTGGCCATTTTGGGAACCGAGGAATTGGCCAGTGATACCTTGAGTCTAAAGAACATGGGTACCGGTCAGCAGGAAACCCTGAGCCTGGAAAAAGCCATTTCCCGGCTCGAAGGGTAGCTGATTTTCCGTCTCAATCGATTTTGAAAATGGAAGATATCGGGATGGTAATGCCCCCTTTCAGGGAAATAAAACGTTCTCCCACGGCCCAAACCGTGGTATTGATCCGGTAAGCGTTTCCATCCGCAGTCTGAAAGTAGATCCAAACTTTGTTTCGGGCAATATTTCCCAGTATCTGGGATTTCTGCAATTCAAGCAAGCGCATTCGTTTTGCCTCAGGATCGACGACAACTTCCTTGCCGGAAAAACGCAGGGCCTGCACTTGCTCTTTCTCAATGGTGATGATTTCTTTTTCGAGTGTATTCATAAAGGTGTCAGTTAGGTTTGATTGAAACAAAAAGGATTCAATGCTATTTCATACGGAAAATGATTCAAAGAGGTTTAATAATTGGTAAAATCTTGCTTTCGTAAAAGTATCTCCCTGCTTGTGTACAATTTGTGAAAGAAGTGCAAACAAGTCCTGGCCGCAAAGGTTAGATATTCGCTTATATTTGTATGGACATTAACTATAGACTATAAAACCTATGATGGATTTCATGAACCTGATGAACAAGGTTAAAGAGGCGCAGGCAAAAATTAAGGAAACTCAGGCGGAGCTTGTTCACTTACGGGCTGAGGGTGAGGCAGGTGCCGGAATGGTGAAGGTGGTCGTCAATGGGCAGCGCAAAGTGTTGGATATCGATATCGACGGTTCGCTGGTAAACGAAAAAGATAAGGACATGATGAAAGACCTGATTGTCGGCGCCACGAACAAAGCCCTCGAAAATATCGATTTGAAAATCAAAGAAAAAATGAGTTCGGCCACCGCCGGGATGATGCCCAATATCCCGGGAATGGATTTTGGCAACATGGTCTGATGAAGAAAGCCGCCGTTGTCATTCTGAATTTTAATGGGAAAGGCATGCTCAGAACCTACCTTTCCCAGGTGGTTCATCGTTCGCTTTTCGAGATAATTGTGGTGGACAACGGGAGTACGGACGGGTCCATTGACTACCTGACAGTACATTTTCCGGAAATTCGCTTGCTGCTCTTGGGTGAAAATCACGGCTATAGCAAGGGGTATAACCTGGGCCTACAAAGCCTTCAGGGAGAATTTGAGTACTACCTGCTCTTGAATTCAGACGTGGAAGTAGTGCAGGGCTGGGACGAAGCGCTGGTAAACTACATGGAAGGAAAACCTGTGCTCGCGGCCTGTCAGCCTAAGGTGCTTTCGTTGAAAAAAAGCGGGTATTTTGATTATGCCGGCGGTGCCGGCGGCTACCTGGACCGCCTGGGATACCCGTATTGCAGGGGGCGCATGCTGCATACCCTGGAAAAGGACAAGCAGCAATACGATCGATCCCAGCCGATCGATTGGGCATCCGGCGCTTGCTTTTGCATTCGGGCGGAGCTATTTCACGAATTTGGCGGATTTAATCCGAATTATTTTTCGCACATGGAGGAGATAGACCTTTGCTGGCGCTTGAGAAACGCCGGCTTTCAAATTCACCATTGCAGCGACACCCGTGTGTATCACCTCGGCGGCGGTACCCTGGCGGCCACCAATCCATTTAAAACGTACCTGAACTTTCGGAATAGTCTTTTTATGCTGTATAGCAACCTGAAGTCAGGCAGTTTTTGGCTTGTGTTTTGCTTCCGCGTTTTGCTGGACACCGCGGCGGCGTTGCACCTTTGGCTCGGAACTGGCTCGGAACAAGGCAAGGCGGTATGCCGGGCTTACCTCGACTTTTTGAAAGACCGCAACCAAAAGGCGCCCGGAAGCACCATTCGGGTAAACAGGGTACTTTCGGAGTCATCAACCCAACCCTACTCGCTGATCGTTTCCTATTACTTGCTCGGAAAACGGTATTTCTCCTCCCTTACCTAATCAAAAAGAATGGGATTGTTCATTCTTCGGAAATAGGTCCGGAGCTTCATCAACATGGCCATGCTTACATACAGAATGATGGGAGAGCCCAGCGTGATGAAGGAGCTGTAAATAAAAAACAACCGGATGCTGTCAATTGGGAAATGAAGTTTTTCTCCTAATTTTGAGCAAACGCCAAATGCGCTGCCTTGAAAGAATAATTTGATCTTTTCCATCCTTTTAACCTATTTAACCATACGGAACATCTTAAGACAAACAACTTACTGATAATAACCGGATTGCCCTATGATTGTTGCAAAAAAATTGAGTACTACTTTAGGTTTATTTGCTGTTTTGGTACTGTGTTCGTGTAACAAAGGCCAAGTTATAAAAAAAGCCGATAACCAAAAAATTTTTATCGCACCCAAAGTACTCGAGAGGTTGGGAGATTCCGTCCGTTTTACGATACGCGTGGAGTTACCAAATTCCCTGCTATCCAGAAACGAAAGGTATTCCTTAACGCCTACGTTTGCTTTTGGTTCGGAGGTACTTCGTTTTGACAAGAAATTGGAGGTGCGTGGCGATACCCTGGACCCTTATGCGCCGGTGGTTTTGGAAGGAGCCTTCAGCATGCCTTTTTCCGAGGGGATGGAAAAGGGCGACTTGCAGGTGATCACCGAAATCAGGAAGGGACGAAAAGATCTCCCGGTGCTGGCTACCGAAGAGGTGCTTGCACATGGCATCCTCACAACGGCCTCTCTCTCGCAGATCGGGCAATACCGGGGAGAGGAAAAAATTCCTGTTTTGGGAACGTGGCTCCCTCCGGATTCTCTCGAAAAAGCCGGAATGGGGATCCGCGGCTGGAAAGAACTGGAGGACCGCCTGTCGGCATACAGCAATTTACCTTTTACCGAAAAAAACCCTTTTCTTGAGATTTTGAAAGGCCCCGGTGACTACAGTTACAAAAAGCGGAAAATGAATGGGCTGCCCCATTATCCGGAAATAAACCGGGAGGTGCTGAGGCGCTTTGAACGTGAGATCCGTCGGCAACCCGAGGCTTCGCTTCCCGTTTCGGACATGCAGCTTTCCATTTTGGCTCGAGGCATTCGGCAGGGAAGCGTGCCCGCAGATACACTCAGTGAGCGGGAACTAGCCCACGCGGTAAGCCGGGAACCCGGATGGAAGGAACAAGAGCAGTTACTGCTGGCCATGGAAAAGGTGTACCCCAGTCCCTGGGTTTACAGCAACCTGGGAATGGTTTTTCTGAACCGTGCACAGCGAACGCAATCGGTACGGGAACGAAACCAGTTGCTGGAAAATGCGCTATTTTCTCTCAACCGATCCAATGCTTTTTTTGAGAACCCGGTTGCGGTATACAACCTGGGGGTCGTTTTTTGGCTTTGGGGCGATAAATTTAGCGCCTATACGAATTTTTACCGTGCCCTGGCACTCACCGAATCGGACGCATTACGGGAAATATACGAGGGGGCATTGGGTGCGGTTTCCATATTTAACGGAGATTACCGGCTGGCATCCATTCACCTCAATAAAGCCGCTGCGGACCCTATCAACCTTTTCAATCATGGGCTAGCCAATTTCCTTGCCAAGGATTATTACAATGCCACCATTAAGTTTGAAGAAAGCGCCATTCAAAACAGGTCGAATGGGTATCCATTTTACGGCCTGGCGCTAATCGCCGCACGAAACGGTGAGGAGGCCAAACTATATGAAAATCTGGGAAAGGCCCTGGAGAGAAATGATTTTCTAAAACGCCGGGCACCTTCGGACCGGGAGTTTTTTCAGTATCACGACCGGGAAGGGTTTAAAGAAGTGCTGCGGGGCACAAAAGCTGAGGAGAAATGAGGCAGTACCTGGGAATTGATATCGGAGGATCCCATATAAGTGCCGGGTTGGTAACGGCAGATGGAAAAGACATTCCCAACCGGCAGCTGGTGCGGCAGCCAGTCAACTCGCATGCCGTTAAGGAGGAAATTTTATCCGCCTGGGCAGACTGCATCGGAAGTTTGAAGCCTTCAGCCACTAGCTTGCTGGGTATCGCCATGCCGGCTCCCTTTGACTACGAAAGAGGAATCTCACTCATGGTGGAACAGGGCAAATACCAGGCCCTTTACGAAGTGAATGTGAAGGAAGAACTCGCGGATCGATTGGGATTACCGTCCGGGAACATTCGGTTTATAAACGATGCGGCCGCCTTTTTACAGGGAGAAGCGCAGGTAGCCGGTTGGAAAAAGGAGGAGCGACTCATGGGACTGACCTTTGGTACCGGTCTCGGCGGGGCATTTAAATCCGGGGAGCTAGCCGAAGACGGCGCACTTTGGTCCATCCCCTTTAAGGAGGGCATTGCGGAAGACTATTTAAGTACTTCCTTTTTTTCTCGATGGGCGAAGGAGCGATTTGGTCAGACAGGGATCGGATTAAAGCCACTGCTGGAAGCAGAGGAGACACGCGCAGAGACCCTGGAAATGCTGGCGATTTTTGCGGGGAATTTAGCGGATCTAATCGAAATGCAGGCGAAAATCCGGGAACTTGACGGCGTAGTGCTGGGCGGTAACATGGTGAAAGCAGCGGATCACTTTCTCCCCCGGGTCAGAGAGCTAATCGACGAAAGGGGCTTGCAATTGGCTATTCGCATCAGCCAGCTTGGTGAAAAAGCCGCGATGATCGGCGCGGCAAGTATTCATCGTGGTATCTGAAAAAAAATTTAGTATCTTAAGAAAATTTTATTTGAAATTGTTAAAAGTAGTTTTTTAAAATTTACCGCAGTCAGTATGAATGTATCAAAAGAAGTATCAAAAGATGTCATTTTTAAGCAGGTGGGTGAGTGGTTGGATGGGTTTAACTACCGGATCGTCAGTCGGGACGAAACCCGACCCTGGGGTGGTTTTTTTGTCATTGACGAAGATCAGATCGGGGCATTCCGGGAACAGTTTTTTCCGGAAGTGCAGTTTACCGAAGCACAGCTTAAAAATAAGCTGAGTCCAAAAATACTACTTGCCGGACCGGGGAAACGCCTGTCCTGGCAGTACCACCATCGCCGGGCTGAAATCTGGAAACTTATCGCCGGCGATGGAGGAATCATCACCAGTAGCACCGACAAAGAAGGTGAACCAAAGACGTTGAAAATTGGCGAGGTCATCCGCCTGGAGCAAGGGGAAAGGCACCGCCTGCTGGGACTGGATCGCTGGGCCATTGTGGCTGAAATATGGATGCACACCGATCCGGAAAACCCTTCGGACGAAACGGATATAGTGCGGGTACAGGATGATTTTGCAAGAGAATAAGCGCTAAATGGCGGCCACTGCTGTACCCCGGAACGACCGGAACCACGCGATCGATGTTTTCCGGGCGCTAACAATGATGTTGATGATCTTTGTCAACGATCTTTGGACCCTCCGTGGGGTGCCCGAGTGGCTGCCTCACGTGCCCGCCGGAGTCGATGGCATGGGGCTGTCTGACGTGGTTTTTCCCGCTTTTTTGTTTATTGTGGGTTTGTCCATTCCCCTGGCTATCAACAACCGCTGGAAAAAAGGTGAACGAACCCATCAAATTTTATTACATGTGCTAAGTCGGTCCCTGGCATTGCTCATTATGGGGGTTTTTCATGTCAATCTAGAGTCATATCAGGCCGAAGGGGCCCTCTTTTCCAAGCAGCTTTGGCAGCTGCTGCTGACCCTGTCCTTTTTTCTCATCTGGTTGGATTACCCCAAAGAACCGGAGAAAAAACCGAGAAAATGGGTCGGAAAAACGCTGGGCTGGGGTCTGTTGGTTTTACTGGCGGCTACCTATGAGGGGGGCACACCCGAGGCACCGATTTGGATGGGATTTTACTGGTGGGGAATATTGGGATTGATTGGCTGGGCCTACCTGATTGGATCCCTTGTTTACCTTGCGACCAGAGGAAGACAGGTTTGGATCGGCCTCGCATTTTTGCTCTGTATGGGCTTCAGTGTCCTGGCAAAGTTGGGAATGCTCGGGTTTTTACTGCCGATCAAACCCTATATCTGGCTCATTGACGACGGGGCAACGCCTGCACTGGCATTGGCAGGTATGTTGGTAACTGGGTTTTATCGAGACCATTTTAAAAAAGGCAGGGAGGATCGGTTCTGGTGGCTGCTGTCCGGCCTGGCAGTGACCGCACTCTTCCTTGGGTTGGCGAGTAGGCCATTGTGGGGCATCCATAAGATCGGTTCCTCTCCGTCCTGGGTACTCATCTGTATCGCCATCAGCATGGCCGTTTTCGGCTTGTTGGTTGTCCTCGTTGAAAAGCATAGGAAAAAGCACTGGTTTGACGGAATCCGGGCGGCCGGGACCAGTACGCTTACCTGTTATTTGCTTCCTTACATTCACTACGGGTTGTTGGCCATGACGGGGCTGGTTTTGCCGGAAGTATTGCGGACGGGACTGCCGGGAATCCTGAAATCCCTGCTGTATGCCTGGCTCATTATACAGCTTACCGGATTTCTGGAACGAAGACGCGTACGTTTAAAAATTTAACATGTATCAAATGTATATACGATGAGGCAATTGATCCTTCCATTCGCTACCGCATTCGCCTGTATCGGCCTGTTTTGTTTTCTTCCCGGATCCTTGCTGGCCCGGCAGTCAACCAATGCAACGAGCCTGCCCATTCGTGGACTTGCCATCGCCGCTCCTCAAACGGGCGAGGTGGATTCCTTTGTCAGTTTCATGGAGGAAGTACTGGCACCGCGAGGCGTCAATACCTTGCTATTGCGGGTGGATTTCAATTATGCCTACGAATCGCATCCGGAATTACGCGATGAGGAAGTGCTATCGAAAACCGAAGTAAAAAAACTGGTGGCAGCGGCCGACCGGCACGAAATCAAACTGATTCCTCAGATCAATTTGTTGGGGCATCAATCCTGGGCATCCAGCCTCGGTAATCTGTTGACGGTATATCCCGAATTTGACGAAACCCCCCACGTGCAGCTTCCGGAGGAATACGAATGGCCGAATCCGGATGGACTGTACTGCAAGAGTTATTGCCCGCTGCATCCGGAGGTGCACGGGGTCGTGTTTGACCTGGTCGATGAGATTGTGGAGGTATTCGAAACGGATGCCTTTCATGCAGGGATGGACGAGGTCTTCTATATAGGAGACGACCGCTGTCCCCGCTGCAGCGGAAGGGATAAGGCCGAGCTGTTCGCCGGAGAAGTTACCCGCATACGCAATCACCTGCGGCAGACGGATACCCGGCTTTGGATATGGGGTGACCGGCTGATCGATGGCAAAACCACGGGAATCGGCATGTGGGAGGCGAGCATGAACTCCACGCACCGGGCCATTGACCTGATCCCCAAAGATGTGGTCATCTGTGATTGGCATTACGAGCGCCCGGATCAGATGCCGGTGTTGTTTGCCCTGAAAGGCTTTGATGTGATCAGTTGTTCCTGGCGAAAGCCTGAGGTGGCTGAGATGCAGGTAGAAGACATGCTCCGCTACCGAACCTACCAAACGCCGGAGTTGAAGAACCGGTTTCAGGGGGTGATGTTAACCGTCTGGTCGGGGGCGGCTGCATTTATGGAGGGCTATACCCGGTACATGGCTTCAGATACCCCCGCTGAGGAGGTACAGGAAGAGCCCTGGGTGACCTTTGTTCGCATGTTCGGAAAAAATTAGCGCTTTTCTTACAGAATTTATTATACCTACTATGAAGGACCCATCCATTGCTATGAATTCATTGCCTCAAACCAACCGGTACCAGTCTTTGGATGTACTCCGGGGGCTGACCGTGGCCCTGATGATCGTGGTCAACACACCCGGTAGCTGGTCCACCAATTTTGGGCCTTTTTTGCATGCCCCCTGGCATGGGCTGACCATTACAGACTTGGTATTCCCCTCTTTTTTATTTGTGGTAGGGAATGCCATGAGTTTTAGTTTGGCCAGGTTGCGCGACCGCGGAGGGGCTGTTTATTTTAAAAAAGTGATCCGCAGGACGGCCATTATTTTCCTGATCGGGTTATTGCTTACCGCATTCCCATTTTTCCGGGTCGTCGAGGGAAGCCTCGTTCCGTATGATTTTACCTCCATACGCCTACTTGGGGTGCTGCAGCGAATTGCCCTTTGTTACGGCATCGCGGCTACTTTGGTGTATTTCCTGCGGCTGCGGGCATGTCTGCTTACCGGATCGGTGATATTGCTTGCCTATTGGGGTGCAATGTATTTCTTTGGTGATCCCGGTCCCGATCCGTATTCCCTGGAGGGCAATGCCGCCAGAAAACTGGATCTTTGGCTGATCGGCGCGGGAAATCTGTACCGGGGAGAGGGAATCGCCTTTGATCCGGAGGGCTTGCTGAGCACCTTTCCGGCGGTAGTAAACGTCCTTGCCGGGTACGCAGTAGGTATTTTTATCCAAGGTGAAGGGGCACGGGTGAAAACCGTATCGCGCCTGCTGTTGCTCGCTGGCCTGCTATTGGTCGTTGGCTACAGCTGGGATCTCCTTTTTCCCATCAATAAGAAAATTTGGAGCAGTTCCTTTGTCCTGGTGTCCGTGGGTTACGTAACGGGCCTTTTGGCGCTGCTTGTGTATCTCTTGGAGGTCAGGAACTGGAAAAGCTGGGCCTATTTCTTCGAGGTTTTTGGTAGAAACCCGCTGCTGCTTTACGTGCTCTCGGGGGTTTTGGTTCGGATCATGCTGATGGTTCCGGTGAACGGATCTTCCTTGAAAAACTGGATCTACGAGGGAGTATTCACGGGGACGTTTCCCCCAAAAATAGCGAGTTTATTCTTTGCACTCTCGTTTATGCTGCTTATTTGGCTGATCGGGTGGATAATGGATCGACGGGGAGTATATGTCAAAGTATAGGCCTTTCCACAGAAAGGAGGGCGTTAAACTGGCACGATTTTTCTAGCATATCGTTCATTAGCTGTAAATCCTGGAACGCATGAAAAACAAAGACAAAAAATTCATTCAATCCCTGGCCCTATCCGGACTGACGATGGCTGGCGGTTTCCTGGTTCGGAAAGCCCTGGAGAAGTCGTGGGAAAAAGCCACGGGAAAGACTCCCCCAACAAGCCCATACCGGGCCGAAACCTCCTTGAAGGAAGTGATGGCCTGGGCGGTGGCAACGGGTATTTTGGTCAGTGTATCCAAGGTATTTATGGATTGGACGTTTTCGGCCGGAGCCGATCGGCTATCCGAGCGATGATGTCAGTCCGAGAGCATTTCGGAAAAATGGCAGTGGTAGTTCCAAATCGAGTCGTTTCGGCCAATGAATTGCGCCTGGGGATGGTGCCAAGGGGGGTTTAATTTTTGGGGCGGTGGACATAGGGCAGGCGGTGCCATGCGAACCGTTTCGGGGATTGGGCTGTGGGTCGGTCCGCCGGCTGAGACTTTTCTTTGAATCCCCGGGCGAATGGAATGTGTGGGGAGGCATTATTTTTTACCTTTGCAAAAACCAATTTACTTATGAGATACCAGCCAGCTCCTGCTTCCCTGTACGAAAAGAACCGGAAAAAGATCGAAAGCAACCTGCCGTCAAAATCCATTGCTATCTTTCATTCCAACGATATCCTGCCCACCAATGCGGATGGGACCATGAAATTCAGGCAAAATAACGACCTGCTGTACCTGTGCGGCATCGATCAGGAGGAGACCGTACTGGTAATTTGTCCGGATTTCCCGGATCCTTCCTTGCGGGAGATACTTTTTATCAAGCCTACCAGCGAGCACATTGCCGTCTGGGAAGGGCATAAGCTAACCAAAGCAGAAGCTACCGCTGTATCCGGAATCCGCAACGTCATGTGGACAACGGATTTTGAGCGTATCTTTCATACCGTAATGGCCCTAAGCAAGCACGTGTTCCTCAACACCAACGATCACCTGCGGGCAGATGTGACGGTAGAAACCCGGGATGCCCGATTTATCAAATCCTGTAAAGAACGGCATCCCCTGCATGAGTACCACCGTATTTCTCCCATGATGCATGCCTTTCGCAGCGTGAAAGAACCAGAGGAAATCGCCCAGCTCCAAAAAGCCTGCGACATTACGGAAAGGGCCTTTCGGCGGGTCCTGGCTTTTGTTAAGCCCGGAGTCAGGGAATACGAAATTGAAGCCGAGTTTATCCACGAATTTGTAAAATCCGGTAGCCGGGGCTTTGCCTACGAACCCATCATTGCTTCCGGAAAGAATGCCTGCGTCCTGCATTACATTGAAAACAAAGAACTGTGCCGGGACGGAGACCTGGTATTGTTTGATGTGGGTGCGGAATACGGGAATTACAATGCCGACATGAGCCGCACGCTGCCTGTCAATGGACGATTTAGCAAACGACAACGACAAGTATACGATGCAGTGTTGCGGGTGCAGCGGGAAGCGATGAACCTGCTTCGACCGGGAATTACCATTCAGGCATACCACAAGGAGGTAGGACTGATCATGCAGTCCGAGTTGCTTAGCCTGGGCCTGCTTGACCAAACCGATATCCGCAATCAGGATCCGGAAAAACCAGCGTACAGAAACTATTTTATGCACGGTACTTCCCATCACCTTGGATTGGATGTTCACGACGTTGGAACCATGTACGAGCCTTTGCAGGCAGGAATGGTGCTCACGGTAGAGCCGGGAATTTACATTCGGGAGGAAGGATTGGGCATACGTTTGGAAAACAACATAGTAATTGGAGACAGCGGGTACACCGATCTGATGAAAAATATCCCCATTGATCCGGAAGAAATCGAAACGTTGATGAACGCATAAGCCCATCCCTTGGAAATCGACGATCTGAACCCCCGGACCCCGGATGTCATTCGGGAATTTAAGGCAAACCTGAAAATGGAGGTGCTGAATATCCTGCGGGAAAACAAAGCCGAGCTACATCGCCAGCTTTTAGCACTTCAGGAGGCTGCCGCAGCCGATACAAAAAGTAGTGCCGGCGATAAATACGAAACAGGCCGGGAAAGCATTCGTCAGAGCCGGACATTGCTTGAAAAACAGTGGCACACCCTCGGGCAATGGGAATCTACCGTACAGGCGCTCTCGGTCGAACCGGCTTCGGTGGTACGCGAGGGGGCGCTTCTGCTATTGGATATCGGTTGGATTTGGGTTGCTGCTTCCTTTGGAAAAATGGCTACCGGTCGGGGGGAAATTCAAGGCGTTAGCGCCATCTCCCCTTTAGTGCAGGTTTTGAAAGGAAAGGGCAAAGGGGAAACTGCTCATTTTCGCGGCCATACGGTCGAAATCAGTGATATTTTGTAGAAAAATAAGATAAAATTTTTTTATTCTAACAAAAACGTAACTTTTTATCCCAATACCCATCAATGGCATGGTCCTTGGACATTTTCTACCTGAATTAGTAGCTAGTTCGGTTGTGAGTGACAGCCAGGATTTGTGCATAAAATTTACCGCAGGTCCGGCCTGTCCTCCGATCGGAACGATAGGGCCGGTTTCCTTTCTGGGAGGCTGGTCAGGAAAATAAATCTTCGAACTAACTAAAGAAATGTCATGAAAACGTTAAACAACGCCATGAAATTACTATCCATACCGGTAACTTTCCTTTTCTTGTTGATGCTTAGCGCTGGAGCGCAAGCGCAGCAGGGAGACAGTGATTTATCCGGTAGTGAGCTAGAACGCATGCAAGACCGGAACATGAATTACATGTTTCAAATCAATGAAATAATCAAAGATTATCCCGCATTTTCTTATTCGTATAAGATGAAGGATGGGAAGTTGGATGACGTGGTCGTCACCGGCGTGGATAATGAAATTGATCGAAAGAAGCTGGAAGTAGTGCTTTTTGACTTAAAGAGCAATCGAAACAAGATGAAAACTACGGCGAACCGGATGGGCGTCTTTTATTCCGTCGATGAGGAAGCAGATTTCGAAGGCGGACGAGAAGCGCTTCGCACCACGGTGCTGAGTAATCTGAAATACCCCGAAACCGCTAAGAATTGGGGGTTGGAAGGTACGATCTTTGTGAAGTTTGTCGTCGATGAAAACGGCGAAATTCCGTTCGCGACGACCACCAGCAATATTGAAACATCGGTAGAACGGTACCTGAAAGACATGGAAGAGCAAGCGATAAAAGCGATTAAGGCTACTTCCGGCGAATGGGAACCCGCAGAAGTTGAGAACGTAGAAGTTGCTTCGCTTTCGGTGCTACCCATTACCTTTGATTTCGAAAAAAATCCTACGCTACCAGCTTTGATTAGATAATAGGTAGGGAAGACGAATAACCTCCCAAGGGCAATTCATGGACGACAAGTCCGGAATAGCCCTTTCTTTTTTTATACGGGTTCGTTAGGAGAAGCTGTCCGGAATACCTATTTTTATCCGAATGAAAAGGGAAGAAAATCGGATAATGTCCCAACCTGCCAATCCCTTGCACGGGGTTCGATTGGTGGATATAGTCGATTATTTGGTGGAAACCTATGGCTGGGAAGTGCTGGGCAAACGGATTCGCATTCGGTGCTTTACGCACGATCCTTCCGTGAAGTCTAGTTTAACTTTTTTGCGAAAGACACCTTGGGCCCGGGCAAAAGTAGAGCAATTGTATATGGAGTCAATTAAAAAGTAATCCATCGACAGGGCCCCGGAGGCTTTCAGTCGGGAGAGCAACTCATCCGGGAATACGACCATTTATGGAAATAGTGGCAAGGCAAATTGCCGAAATCCGCATGTCGGAGGTATAGTTTTGATAGCTGCAAGTTAGAAGTACCGCAAATTTTATATACATTAAGTTTTTATTCAATCAATAAGTTGAAATAACCATGAAATCACCAAAGAAAGAAAAATCCGATCCCGGCAGGCGGTCGTTCATTAAAAACGCTGCCATCGCCTCTTCCATTATTTTTGTTCCCCGGCACGTATTGGGAGGAGTCGGTTACACTGCGCCCAGTGATCAACTGAACCTCGCCGCCATCGGAGCGGGGGGGAAAGGCGCCAGCGATATCAAAAATGCATCGGTCAACGGAAGAGAGCGGGTAGTTGCCCTTTGCGACGTTGATTTTTCGGGCTCTGCCTCCCGGTCTGTTGAGAATTTCCCCAACGCCAAACGGTACAGCGACTACCGGGAAATGCTTGACAAGGAAAAAGACATTGACGCAGTGACCATTTCTACGCCGGATCACGTACATGGTCCCGCCGCTGCCTATGCTATGGAGCGTGGCAAGCACGTTTACGTACAGAAACCCATGACTCACAATATCCGGGAAGCAAGAATGCTCACCGAGATGGCGCGAACCAACAAGATCGTCAGCCAGATGGGAAATCAGGGCGGGTCCAACCCCCTGCTGGACATGGTGCAGAAATGGATCGATGAGGACAAAATTGGCAAGGTATCCAAGGTACAGGTATGGACCAACCGGCCGGTATGGCCACAGGGGATTCCTTTTCCGGAACCGGCTCCTTCTAATAAACCGGACGATCTGTCATGGGACCTCTGGTTGGGTCCGGCGGAGTACATTCCCTACACTCCGAACCTTCACCCCTTCAATTGGAGGGGATGGTGGGATTACGGAACCGGCGCCCTTGGCGATGTGGGCTGTCACCTGATCGATATTCCTTTCCGCACCTTGGGCCTGAAATACCCCACGGATGCAGAATGTAGCGTGGCCTCCATTTACACCGATATGTGGACGGCGGATTATTATCCCAAAGGCTGTCCGCCCGCTTCTTTTATCACCTTGCATTTTGACGAAACAGTCAAAAGCCGCTCGCCCATTGAGATGACCTGGAGCGACGGGGGCATTCGTCCTTCTCATCCCGATATCATCCCTGCAGACGACGATATTGGAGGAAAAAACAGCGCCAATGGGGTATTGATTATCGGCGACAAGGGCATTATATCTACCAATATCAACGATAGCTCGCCACTCATGCCCAAGCTGTACCTGAATGACGGTACCACCGAGTTTGGGCCAGAGGTAGAGAAAAACGACGAGCCCGAATACGGCCACCAGCGCAAATGGGTAGACGCCTGCAAGGCGGGATTCAACAGCGCCGAACACCGAGGACTCACGTCATCCTTCGATTATGCGGGCCCCATGACCGAGACCGTGCTTATGGGTAACCTGGCCATCCGGAGCTACATGCTTCGCCGTGAAAACAGCAAGGGGCAGGCGGAGTTCTTTGGCCGTAAAAAACTGCTGTGGGACGGAGAAAACATGCGAATCACCAATTTGGAAGAAGCCAATCAGTTTGTAGGCAGAACCTACCGGGAAGGCTTCAAGGTCTGAACCCTGCGTTTACCTTCAGTGAGAGCCCCTCGGTCTACGGTCCGAGGGGCTTTTTTTAATACCCCGTTATTTCCCGAAGCAAGTCAAAGAAGGCCTTTTTGCGATCCGAGCCGATGCTCCAGTCCACCGGTACACTCTGGTAGCCTTGTTCAAAACCTTCCCCCGCCTTCCGGAAATCAAAGAAGCCCCAGGAAGCCCCGGCCGAAACCGCTGCTATGAAATTGTTCCAGTCCTTGTCGAAGTCAAAATGGTCGTCCTCGTTAAACACAATGGGCATGTCCCGAAAGCCTTCCACCGATTTGGTTTTGCTTACCATTTGCACGATCTGGTCCGGTTCCGAAACACCGTTGCCATGGATCAGCAGGAAATCCGCCACTTTGACCACATTGGGTAAGGGGACAAAACCGCCCCCGTAGCTGGTGCTTACGAGAAATCGAAAGCCATTTTTTTCCTTGGCTTTGATACGTAGAATCAACTCGTGTACCCGATGTGGTTGCAGGATTTCATGGTCGTACCGCACGTTGCACTCGTTGTTTACCTCGATGAGTACGTGTCTGTAGGACTGCGCATGCAACCAGTTGAGGATAGTGTCAACGGCTTTGATAACCGCCGTCTCGTCCTGCAGGCGCTGGTCCTGTCCAAAATAAAACAGGCCAAGAATGGGCACCATTTCCAGCCGGTCTGCTTCGTCGAGGATTTTTTTCAGTCGGGCCAGGTAGGCGGGCAGCAAGTCTCCCTTTTCGGTAAACGCCGAGTTGTGCCAGGGCTGGTTCCGGCTATAACCTTCCGGGCTTCCTCCCTGCAGGTTTAGCGTAAACGAGAGCAGACCGTGGGCTTTCCATTGAGCCATGTTTTCGATAAATTCCCTCGTATTTCGGTCGGGATCCCATTCCCCCGTGTCGGGGTACTGCCACCGATCCACCGTTTCCGGATTCAGATCGTCGAAAATCCCCTGCACCATGCGACTATTCATAAGCAGGCCTTCGATCGATTGACCGTTCCAGTGTCGATTGGGATAGGTGGGTTCCCCGTTGATGAAGAATTTTTCTCCCTGAATTGCTACCGTAGTTTGGGCCAATGTAGGGGGGGATGGATAGCCTGACAGCAATAAAGCCAGACCTAGCAGGGCCACAAAAGGCGGAAACGAAGAATAGCGCACCATGGCTTGGTTAGGTTGGGTAAAACAAGCGGCCTCTCCACTAGCGAAAGGCCGCTTTCCGTTAGACAAAGTTGGGATCCGGGTGTTGGTAGGGAGCCCGATAGGGGCGGCGCAGCAAGCGGGTGGCTTCTTCGTCGCCTACCACGATCCGTTTTTCGGGATCGTATACCAGGGGTCGGCCCAGTTGCATGGACATATTAGCCAGAATACAACTTGCGGTAGAAATATGACCTTCTTCCACGTCAGCAACGGGACGTCCGCCCTGCTCGATGGCCCGAAGGAAATCGCGCATGTGATCCCGGGTAGCAGGGGCTGCGTGCAGTTCGATGTCTTTTTCCGTCAAATCTTCGGGGTAGCGCTCCCGTTCGTAGACCACGTCGCCTTTGATGACCTCACCCCCTCCCTGGGGGATAAATTCGTATTTTGTGACCGAGGCTTTAAGGGTTCCTTTATCGCCATAAATCTTGTAGGCCCAGGGATATTCCGGATCTTGAGGGGTACCCCAGGAGCGGTGGGTCCACACACAATCCAGCTCGTCGTAATGAAAGGTGGCCGTCTGGGTATCCGCAGTGGTCGATTTCCCGCCTTTTTGTACGTAGATTCCCCCGGTAGCGAAAACGCTTTTGGGCCAGCCCAGACCCAGGGTCCAACGTACCGCATCAAACATGTGTACGCACATATCTCCGGTAATGCCGTTGCTGTATTCCATCATGGTACGCCACCAACGTCGGTGCGGAAGCCCGTCAAAGGGGCGCATGGGACCCGGACCGACCCAAAGCTCGTAATCGAAAAAATCCGGTACCGGCTGCACTTCCGGATTGCCGTTGGCACGCATGTGGTAGTAACAACACATTTCTGCATGCGAGACCTTGCCCAACAAGCCTTTGTCCACGATGTTTTTTTTGGCCTCCACCAGATGGGGGGTGCTGCGCCGTTGGGTACCGATCTGTACCACCTTGTTGTGCTTGCGAGCCGCCGCCAGGATGGCCTCACCTTCGATTACGTCCACGCTGATGGGTTTTTGTAAGTACACATGGGCACCTGCCTGTATGGAATCAATGGCCTGCAAGGCATGCCAATGGTCGGGACTCCCCACCAGAACAATGTCCAATTCATTTTCCGCCAGCATCTGTCGGTAATGCGTGTATTTTTTGGGTGTATTTCCTGAGGCTTGCCGTTTGCTGACTAGCTGTGCCGCCTCATCCAGTAGGTTTTGGTCAGGGTCTGCGAGCGCCAGGACCTCCACCTCGGCCACCTGAATCAATCGAAATAAATCGCTTTTTCCATACCAGCCGGTTCCGATCAACCCAACTTTGTAAGGCGATTTCCGTGCCCCCCAGGGCATGGCCTGTACCCCAACACTGGTCAGTGCCATGAGGGCAGTACTACTTTTAATGAATTTTCTTCTGTTTACGTGTAAAGGGTCCATTGCGAAAATTATGTTATTCCAGATTAAAGAATGAATATAGAAAAATAATCCCTCAGAATACGTGTTTTTGTAAGGAATGCCCACATTTAAAGGAAATTTCTTTCAAAGCGTAAAATCTTGGTGTATTTTTCAGAATTGCACCGACTAAACCCCGCATGAAACCGAAAATAACCGCGGCCTTGTTTCTTATAGGTCTTTTTTATGCGTTTTCCCCCACACGGGCCCAGGAAAACCGCTCCTACCTGCAGGCACCTCAGGTGTACCTGAAAGGCAGCTATGCCCCCCGGCACCAGGCAGACCAACGTCAATTTTCCGGTATACCCAGTCTGGCCCTTACCGCAGACAGGCAGCAAATGTGGTCGGTTTGGTACGCCGGACCGAGTCCCGGGGAAGACGAAAACAACTACGTGGTACTGGCCTACAGCAAAGATGCCGGAGAGAGCTGGGAAGAGCTTTTGGTGATCGATCCCGATGGTTCCGGTCCGGTCCGGGCATTTGATCCGGAAATATGGTTCGATCCTACGGGGAAATTATGGGTTTTCTGGGCCCAAACCATCGGGATGGACGGAACGGAGGCCGGCGTATGGACCATGACGGCCGATCTGGGTTCCCCGGGTGAAGCCAATTGGTCCGCACCCCAACGGCTCACCGATGGCATCATGATGTGCAAGCCTACGGTATTGAGCACCGGGGAATGGGTCTTGCCTGCGTCGACCTGGCGGTTAACGGACAATAGTGCCAAAATGGTAGTTTCTGCGGATCAGGGAAAAACCTGGCAGGTAAGGGGCGCCATTCATGTGCCCCAGGCGAACCGGGTTTACGACGAACACCAATTTGTAGAGAAAAAGGACGGCAAGCTTTGGGCGCTGCTGCGAACCAACTATGGCATCGGAGAAAGCTATTCTACGGACGGGGGAAGGCGTTGGTCCCCCTTGCAGCCCGCTATGTTTTCCCATCCGAGCGCCCGCTTTTTTATTCGCCGCCTCCATTCCGGAAACCTGCTCCTGATAAAGCACGGGCCATTGACCCAGCGGACCGGACGCTCCCACCTGATGGCCTTTGTTTCCCGTGACGATGGGCTTACCTGGTCCCGGGGGCTTCTGCTGGACCAACGCTCCGGTGTATCCTACCCGGACGGACAGCAGTCGGAGGACGGAACCATTCACCTGGTATACGACCGCGACCGCACGGGTGCGCGGGAAATTTTGAAGGTGACTTTTCGGGAGGAGGACGTGTGGGATAGCGCCCACGACGAAGCGATGTACCGGGTATTTCGGTCGAGAAAAATCATCAGTAGTAAATCAAAAAGCGAATGAACACAGGTATCCGGCTAGGCGTATTACTTGTTCTGGCGTTTTTGCCAAAGGCGGGCCAGGGGCAGGAGGGGCGAAGTTCCCTGGCTACCGGTCCCTGGATGCGGCATACGATTGACGATACCTCCCTGGGATCGGACGGTACCAAAGCGGCAGATGTGAACGCCGACGGGAAGCTTGACCTGGTGGTAGGCTGGGAGGAAGGTGGAGTGGCGCGTGTGTACCTGCAGCCAGCGGATCCCAAAAAAACCTGGCCCTACGTGGAAGTACCTGCGCCGGATGTGGAGGATGCGTTTGCTGCCGACCTGGACGGTGACGGACAGTGGGATCTGATCACCTGCTCGGAGGGCGCGCATCAGCGAGTCACCATCCATTGGGCTCCCGCTGATCCCGAAAAATACCTGGATTCGGAAGCCTGGCGGTCCGAAGCCATTCCAGCCACCTTGGGAAAGACCCGATGGATGTTTGGAAGGGCAGCGGATCTGGATGGACTGAACGGCCCGGATTTGCTTGTCGGATCCAAGGATCCCAATGGGACCATCGGCTGGTTGGAGGCTCCGGCGGATCCGCGAAACATGGAGGGGTGGGTGTATCACGAGATTTCTCCGGCGGGTTGGATCATGTCCATCGAATGGGTAGATATGAACGGTAACGGTAGGCCGGACCTGTTAATTACCGACAGAAAAGGATCGCTTCGGGGCCTTCGTTGGTTTGAAAATCCAGGTTTTTCCGGCGTTCGGGGTGGTTGGAGGCCTCATGTGTTAGGCATGCGCGCCGGTGAACCCATGTTTTTGGGTAGGGAACCCGGTACCGATGCGCCACCACAGGCCATCGTTGTCGCGGATTTGCTGGAAGGGTGGGCGCTTTTTCGCCGGCAGGGCGAACGTTGGCTTTCCGAGTGGCGGGCTTATCCGGAAGGTGTGGGAACCCGAGGCAAATCCGCCCTACTGACGGATCTGGATGGTGACGGAAAAACGGACCTCATTTTCTCCTTTGAGGGGGCCCTGGGAAAATCCGGTTTGGCGGCACTCATGGATTTTCGGGCAAATTCCCCGAAGCTGGTAGACATCAGCGGTCCGGAGGGCGTCAAGTACGATTTTGTTACGGCCATCGATCTGGATGAAGACGGGGATCCCGACCTGATTACTTCCGAGGAAACAGCCGCAGACGGAAGTAAAAAAGGGCTGGGTGTAATTTGGTACGAAAACCCGGCAAAATAAGCCGGTTGTCGGGAATAAATTTCTTAATCAGGCATGGGCCCGATTGGAAGAATTTGGCGTACTAATTCCGGGCAGGACCGCAATTCGGTCCAAGGTACCGGCAAGAGAAGAAGTGAATAACTAGATATACGTATGATAAAAGAAGTTTACCTGGTAGCAAGCGGCGATCTGCGATTGGCAGCCAATCAAACCTGCTGGCAGGCGCAAGAAGAAATGGAGGCAAAGCTGGGGCGCGTTTTCAGCGAAATGGGCGTGGAGGTGATCCGAGCCCATCCCTATGAGGCGGAAAAAGGCCATGGTTTCATCGATTCCCAGAAAATGGGAATGCAGGTTTTTCGCAACCTGGATCCGGCCAAGCCTCTGGTAGTTGCCGAAAGTGTCTGGCAATATTCCCACCACGTCCTGGCCGGACTGACGACACACAAAGGGCCGATTTTGACGCTGGCCAACTGGGACGGGCAATGGCCCGGCCTGGTAGGGATGCTGAACCTGAACGGTTCGTTGACCAAAGCAGGGGTGTCCTATTCCAGCCTTTGGAGTCGGGATTTTTCCGATGACTTTTTCCTCAATGGGCTGAAGGAATGGATTTTCTCTGGAAAAGTGACCCATGACCTGCGCCATGTACGGGACTTCGATCCGGCGGCTTTTCCGGAAGGACCTGCCGAAACGGGCCGTCGTTTTGCCCGTGAATTTCGCAAGCAAAAAGCGATCATGGGGGTGTTTGACGAAGGTTGCATGGGGATGTTTAATGCCATTATTCCGGATCATTTGCTGCATCCCACCGGGATTTTTAAGGAACGGCTAAGCCAGTCTACGCTCTATGCCGCCATGAAAACCGTTTCGGAAGAAGAGGCGGCCCAGGTGCTGGCCTGGTTGCTGGACCGGGGGATGACCTTTGTCTGGGGAGAGGATCCTGCCACGGAGCTTACGAAAGCACAGACGCTGGAGCAGTGCAAAATGTACGTTGCCGCCCTGCGGCTTGCGGAGGAGTTTGGCTGCGATACCGTCGGGATCCAATACCAGCAAGGCTTGAAGGATTTGACCCCCGCCAGCGATTTGGCAGAGGGCTTGCTGAATTGTACGGAACGACCGCCGGTCCTCGGAAGGGAGGGAAAAGAAATCCTACCGGGAAAAGCACTCCCTCATTTCAATGAAGTAGACGAATGTGCCGGACTGGACAGCTTGCTTACCTATCGGTTATGGGAGCAACTGGGCCTGGAAGGAGACAACACCCTGCACGATCTCCGCTATGGGGAGGACTATTCGCTGGCAGACGGAGAAGCTTTTGTCTGGGTGTTTCTGATATCCGGAGCGGCTCCGGCATCGCATTTTACCGGTGGGTATGCCGGGGCTAGTAGCGAGCGACAGCCCCCGATGTATTTTCACCTGGGTGGGGGTAGCCTGAAAGGAGTCAGCAAACCCGGCTACATTGTCTGGAGCCGGGTATACATCATGAATGACCGGCTGCATTGCGATATCGGTACCGGAGAGGTAGCAGCATTGCCCCCGGAGGAAACCCAACGCCGTTGGGACATGACCACGCCACAATGGCCCATCATGCACGGGGTGTTGCATGGCGTGAGTAGGGATCAAATGATGGCGCGCCACAAGGCCAACCACATTCAGGTGGTCTATGCGCCAAGTAAAGAAAAAGCGCTGGAGGCATGCATTGCAAAAGCCGCAGCCATGGATGAACTAGGAATAAAAACAGCATTATGTGGTATCGGGTAAAAATGATTTTCGCAACGGTTATGGGGTCTTCCGCAATTGCCCTGACATTGGTTGGCTGCGGTGGAGAACCCACCTCTCAAACCGAACACAACCAGAAACCAAACGACATTACCGGGAATTACTACTTACCTCCCAAAGCAGTGGTAGGCGAGGGGGCACTGGTGCATGCGGAGTTGATTTATCCCCTGGATAATCGGCCCACGCCGCAGGTACATGCGTCCACGTTGGTAGAGACATCCGAAGGGATCGTAGCGGCCTTTTTTTCCGGAACCCACGAGCGCAATCCAGACGTTGGCATCCGGGTGAGCCACCTGGAAAACGGTACCTGGTCCTGGCCCGAAGAAGTAGTCAATGGGGTACAAAACGACAGCCTCCGGTACCCCTGCTGGAATCCCGTCCTTTTTCAGCCGGAGCAGGGTCCCTTGATGTTGTTTTATAAAGTGGGGCCAACTCCCCGCGATTGGTGGGGAATGTTGATCACCTCGGAAGACAACGGCAAAACCTGGTCATCTCCTGTGAGGCTGGGTGAGGATCCGGCGATCGGAGCGTTGCTGGGGCCTGTAAAAAACAAGCCCGTACAGCTGGAAGACGGCACGATCATCAGTCCTTCCAGTACCGAAATCGAAGCCGATGGGGAGACCTTCTGGAAAGTACACTTTGAGATCAGCAAGGACATGGGCAAGACCTGGCAGGTGGTGGGACCCATCAACGATGGGGTAGCTTTTGATGCCATCCAGCCCAGTGTATTGATTCACGAAGACGGTGCCCTGCAGGTACTTTGCCGTACCCGGCAGAACGTGATTGCCGAAAGCTGGTCCAGGGATCAGGGACAAACCTGGTCCGAAATGGAAGCGACTCCCTTACCGAATCCCAATTCCGGTACGGATGCAGTGACGCTGCAGGACGGAAGACATCTGCTGGTTTACAATCATAGCACCAAAGAGGGAGAGGAGCCCAAAGGCAGAAATATCCTCAACCTGGCGATTTCGGAAGACGGAAAGACCTGGCATCCCTTCATGACGCTGGAAAACGAACCCAACAACGCCGGATACAGCTATCCGGCCATCATTCAGGCCGAAGACGGCATGGTGCACCTAACGTACACGTACGACCGCATATCGGTAAAATATGCAGTCATCGATCCATCAAAAATTTAAAGAAACTGCCAGCTACTACTGGTTTTTATCGCTACACGAAGTAGGAACACGATACATGCAACGAGACTTAATCAAACAGCCACTCCGGGGAATCGTTCCCCCGGTGGCCACGTTATTACTGGACGATACCCGCCTGGACACCGAGAGCATGGAGAAGCTATTGGCCCACCTCATGGATGGTGGCGTACAGGGCCTGTTTATTCTGGGCACCACGGGAGAATGTACCAACCTATCCTACGCCATGCGGCGGGAATTGATACAGCTGACCTGCCGGGAAGCGAACCAGCGCCTTCCTGTATTGGTGGGTGTGACCGACACATCGTTTCAGGAGAGTCTGCGGTTGGCAGTTGTGGCCCGGGATGCCGGAGCGGATGCTGTGGTGGCTGCTCCCCCGTATTACTTTGGTCTGGGGGAGCGCGAGGTTCTGGCGTATTTCAAGAAACTTGCCGACGAGCTGCCACTGCCCCTTTACCTGTACAACATGCCCTCGCATACGAAAACCATGCTAAGTCAAAATACCGTGATTGAGCTGTCCCGGCACCCCAATATTTTGGGATTGAAAGACAGTTCGGGCAATGCCGTGTACTTCAATGCCATGGCCCATGCTTTTCGTGAGGAGCCGGATTTTACCCTGCTGGTGGGTCCGGAAGAAATGTTGGCATCTGCGGTGCTGATGGGAGGCCACGGAGGCGTAAGTGGGGGTGCAAATATGTTCCCAAAACTATACGTGGACCTGTACGAGGCGGCAGCAGCTGGTAATTTACCGGAGGTGGCGCGGTTGCAAGCGATGGTGATGGAGATTTCCGCGGAACTTTACAACCTGGGAAGCTATGGATCGAGTTTTCTGAAGGGCTTGAAAGCGGGTTTGCACTACCTGGGTTTCGGAAATGGATTGCTCGCAGCTCCCCTGACGGCCTTCGAAGGGGAGCGGTTGACCGAAATACAGGAAAAGTTGCCCCGATTGGCTGCGTACCACTATTGCTTTAAAAACCGATAAATTCAAATTCAGGTAACCGATGAGTCTACCCATTATTGATTTAGTTGTATTTTTGGCCTATATGTTGGCGATTGTTCTGTTTGGTGCCTCCTTTTATTTTAAGAAGCGTTCCTCTGAAGATTTCATCACGGGAGGGGGCAAACTCCCTTCCTGGGCGATTGGCATGTCTATCTTTGCCACCTTTGTCAGCAGCATTAGCTTTTTGGCGTTGCCAGGAAACGCCTACCTTTCCAATTGGAACGGTTTTGTCTTTAGTCTTTCCATTCCCATTGCCGCCGTACTGGCGGTGAAGTTCTTTGTTCCACTTTACCGGGGTATCAAAAGTCCTTCGGCCTATTATTACCTGGAGACAAGGTTTGGCGCCTGGGCAAGGACCTATGCCTCGGTTTGTTACCTGCTGACGCAATTGGCACGCATGGGGGCAATCATGTACCTGCTGGCGCTGCCCATGAACGTCTTGTTCGGTTGGAGCGTACCGGTAATTATTGTCATCACCGGAATCAGCGTACTCATTTACGCGATCATGGGAGGTTTTGAAGCGGTGATCTGGACGGATGCCATTCAGGGCATCATTTTGATCAGCGGTGCAGTGGCCTGTTTGGGTATCATCTTTTTTTCCATGCCCGAGGGGCCCGGTCAGGTGTTTGCCATCGCTTCGGAGCACCAAAAATTCAGCCTCGGTAGCTTCGGATTTAGTTTTTCGGAGGCTACCTTTTGGGTCATCCTAATTTATGGACTCTTCATCAATTTGCAAAATTTCGGCGTGGATCAAAACTATGTACAACGGTACCTGAGCGCCAAGACCGACAAAGAGGCTGTAAAATCTACCTTATTGGGCAGTTTGCTTTATGTGCCGGTATCGTTGTTGTTTTTCTTTATCGGAACCGCCCTGTTTGCATACTACCAGGCATCGCCGGATTTGTTGCCGGCAGAATTTAGGGGTAGCGAACAGGCCGATAAGGTATTTCCCTATTTTATTGTCAATGGCTTGCCGGTGGGGATGACCGGTCTGTTGATCGCTTCTATCTTTGCAGCAGGGATGAGTACCATCTCTACCAGCATCAACAGTTCGGCGACGATCATTCTGACCGATCATTTCAAAAAGTACCTTTTGCCGGACCTACCGGAAAAAGCAGAAATGAAGGTATTGGTCATCGCTTCCCTGGTAATGGGTTGTCTCAGCATCGTGATCGCCATCGCCTTTAATGGGGTGACGAGTGCGCTGGATGCCTGGTGGGCACTTTCTGCCATTTTTAGCGGAGGTATTTTGGGCTTGTTTTTATTAGGGTTTATCGGCAGGAATATTCGGCAAAAATACGCCGCCATTGGCGTAATACTTGGCGTGTTGCTCATCGGGTGGATGAGTCTATCGCCGGTAATCCTGGATGAGGGAATGGCTTTCAGAAGCCCGTTTCATGCCAATCTAACCATTGTCTTCGGCACCCTGGTCATCTTTTTGGTTGGATTTCTATTGTCCGCAGTCGCCAATCGAAAAAAGGCAGCTTAGGACGCTGTTTCCTCTTTCTTTGGAATTCCTCTGGAGGAATAGATCAGCATGCTGATGATGATGAGCAGCACGAATAGCACCGCGTATTCAAACTGCATCCAGATATCGGACCGGGCTTTGATGCGGTAACTCAGGTTGGTGAGTTTTTCACCTTCTCTGAGCTGGATTTTCGAAAGCTCTCTCAAATCGTAAAAAACCCGTTCGAAGTCCGTATTGAACTTTTCCACCGTCGTTTGGTAGTTTTGTTCCGATTCTTCCAGATCGGTAAAATAACTTTCAATCTCCAGTTTTTCCGTAATCAGGGATTTGAATTCCTTTAAGTATTCAGACTCTTTGGGCGTGAGGTGTGTTTCCTCAAACGAAGAAATGATGTTGAGTATTTGATCGTGGTAATCCATCACTTGTTTCTTCACCGAAAGGTATTGTTCCAGCGATTCGGTATCCGCTACCAGCAAACGCATGCGAAAAAGGAGCTCGGTTATATTGAAAATGTAGTCCTGTACCACCAGCCGGTCTTCGTATACGGTGACGAAGGAGGCTTCCAATTCATCCACGTTGCTTTTGTCCACAAGACTTTTTGCAAAAATCAGAAACAGTACCAGGGACAGCGCAATGGCTATCTTGATTTTAAATGCTTTAGAAGAACGGTCAGTCATTGTTATTACTATTTGGTGCGTGAATTAGTTGCTTCCGGCTTCCTGAGAAACGCCTGCTTAAATATACCTGCGAAAAGCAACATACTTGCAAAAAACAATCATTTTATTTCCAGATTTTTTATTTTTCTATCGTTTTCAATAAAGAAAAAATAAACCGAATTAGCAATTTACCCCGCACAATAACCGCTTACAGAGGGAAAATATTCAGGCGATGGGTAAGGTAAACGTAAATTTACTTCCCTTACCGGGTTCGCTTTCGACGTGGATTTCTCCTCCGTTTTTGTGAATGAAATCCTTGGTGAGTTGGAGCCCCAGACCCGTCCCTTTTTCCCCGGCGGTACCATAGCGGTGTTTTTCCTTCAGGACGGGTGTAAACAATCGGGACAGGGTGGTGTTGTCCATGCCGATGCCGTCATCCTGAATAGAGATTTCCCAGAAGGAATCGTTGATTTTGTTGCTAGAAATAGAGACCTGACCGCCTCGGTTGGTAAATTTCAAGGCATTGTTCAGCAGGTTTCTGACGATTAGATTGCATTGTTCCCGGTCTGCCAGGCAATTGGTTCGCGGAGAAAGCTGGTCGAGAATGGTAATGTCCTTCGCTTCCGACACCGGTTTGTAAAGGCCGATATTTTCTTTGACAACTTTATTGAGAGATACTTTCTCCGTGTCCGTTACAATTCCTTTCATTTGGCTTTTTGCCCAATGTAACAGGTTGATCAAGGTGAAATGTACCTGCTCGACCTCGTCTCTTAGCTGTGCCGATACCAACAGAAATTCCTCCTGGCTCAACTTTTCATCGACCACGTATTGCATCAGGCCTTTTAGGCTATTGATCGGGCTTTTGAGGTCGTGGCCGACGATGCTGAAAAGCTTGTCCTTGGTTTGATTTACCTCGAATAGCTGATTGGCCACTTTCTCAATTTCATTTTTCTGCTGCAGGATTTTTTTATTGAGCTTCTCCAACTCGTTTTTTTGCCGCGTCACGACGCCTCTCGCTTTTACCTGATAGCGGATGGATCGAAGCGCCACGAAAAAGGCAATCAACAAGATCACCAGGATAATGGTAGTGCCGATCCGCAGCCGTTGTTCCATCCGGGCCTCATTCAGAAGCTCGTTTTCCCGTTGTTGCCGGACGAGTTCGGCCTGCTTTTTTTCGAAGTCATACTCTGCGGCCAGTTTCTGAATCTTCTTATCGGTCTCCTGATTCAATATACTGTCCTGGTAGGCTTTGTGTAGCTTGAAATGGTACAGGGCTTCGGTGGGTTTTTTTTGCAGCTCGTTCAGTTCGCTTAGCAACAAATGAGCCTGCTGTAGCACGGATTTGAGATTGCTTTCCATCGCCATTTCCAAGCTTTTCTGAAAAGCATCTCTGGCGGCATACAGTTTCCCCAAATTCATCTGCGCTTCGCCGATGCCCAGGTAATCTTCGGCTGTACCTGCCTTGTCGTTTCGCTCCTGGTCCAGGCTCAGACTCGATTCAAAATGGAACAATGCCTCCGGATAGTTTTTCTGTATCAGGGCGATTTCACCCATATTGAAATGACTTACGGATACCAGTTGTTTGTTGTCCATCTTTTTCCCGATGGCCAGTGTAGACTGAAAGTTTTCCAGGGCACGTTCGTAGGCACCGGTGTGCATGTATACATCTCCCAGGTTTAGCATGGAAGAAGCGATACCCAGCGGGTTGTTTGCTTCTCTGCGTATCTCCAGCGCTCGTTGGTGGTAATCGAGGGCTTTGTCGGTATCTCCCAAATCCAGAAACACCAGGCCCAGATTACTCAGGGTGCTGCTTTGCTCGATTTTCGATAGGTGCCGTTCTTTTATTTCCAGGGCCTGATAGTAGGTGTCCACCGATTTATCCAAAATCCCCCGGTCGTGATAGCTAAGGCCCATGCTATTGTAGGTATTGGCCAGCCCCTTCCAGTATTGGTTTTTTTTGGCCATGCCCAGCGCCTCCTCAAAAAAGCCCATGGCTTGCTCGTAGTCGCCTCGCACGTTGTGGGACGCTCCGATGTTTCGATAGGCATCGACCATGCCTTCAAGGTAGCCTATCTTTTCGCTGGCGTTCAGGCTTTTCATTCCCAAAAGAAAGGTACTGTCGGGATCCACGTTGTAGTACAGTTCTCCCAATCGATTGATCAAGTCGATATACGATTTGTTCGGAGAAAAATTTTCCCGGCGTTCGATGTCCTGCAATTGCCATTTCATGGAATCAATCGTTTCTCTCTGGCCAAAAGAGTAGGACGACCAGGTAACTGCAACAAAGGTTACTGAGAGAAAAAGAATTTTCGAATTCAAGATCACTTTCAAGATTCCGTGTAATTGATTTTTGATACCACTAGCAAATTTAGTTGCAAAAATGGTGCAATTTTGGGATTATGTACGCATTAGAGCCGGTTTCTTTCATACAGGTTTGAACACAGAGAATTTACCTATTTATATCCTATCAAAATTAACTTCGGTTCAGAAATGTTCAGAAATCTTTAATCTAAAAAATAAACCAAATAACTGTAGGGCTGGATCTGAATACGGCCCTAATTTATTCATTTTCATTTAATTTTTGTTTTAATTTAAATAATTAAGCAGATAAAATCGGCAATTTTTTATGCCTGCCTGATAATTTACCGGGGCATGGCACTATTTTGAGGCCTGCATTCCCCTGCAAAATACTGATTTTCTGTTTTTTACCTCCGATGCCTTCCGGTTCTATCCAAAAGGCCCCGGATCGGCCGGTTACCGGCAGGGGCAAACGCAGCAATTTGAGCCCTGAATTTCACAAGCTACCGTTTTATTTTTAGTTTTACCGACGAAATGCGAACATACCCATCCATGAAAAACATAGATCCCACCACCACAAAGGCCTGGAAATCCCTTTCCGAGGCGGCCAAGGAGCCCATTGTCATCAAAGAGCTGTTCCAAACGGATTCAGCAAGGTTCGATACTTACCAGGTACGATTCAAGGAAATCCTATTGGATTATTCCAAAAATCGGATTACGGACGATATCCGACAAAAATTGCTGGATTTGGCCGAACAGACCCAGGTAAAAGCGGCCATCGAAGCCATGTTTGAGGGCAAACTGATCAATGGTACCGAAAACCGGGCAGTACTGCACACCGCATTGAGAAACCGATCGAATACCCCTGTTTACGTGGACGGGAAAAACGTAATGCCGGAAGTAAACAAGGTTCTGGAAAAAATGCGAATTTTTTCGGAAAAGGTTTCCAAGGGGGTGTGGAAAGGATATACGGGAAAACCCATCACTGCGCTGGTGAATATTGGCATCGGAGGAAGTGACCTGGGACCCGTCATGGTAACGGAGGCGCTTAAGCCCTTCCAGTTTCCCCACCTGAAGACATACTTTGTATCCAACGTAGATGGCTCCCATATCACCGAGGTGCTGAAACAGGTAAATCCGGAAACCACCCTGTTTTTTATCGCCTCGAAGACCTTCACCACGCAGGAAACGATGACCAACGCCCATACGGCTCGCGATTGGTTTTTGGAAAATGCCCGGGATAAGGAAGAGGTAGCCAAGCATTTTGTGGCCCTTTCGACCAATGGCAATGCCGTACGCGAATTCGGCATTGATCTCAACAACATGTTTGAATTTTGGGATTGGGTGGGAGGAAGGTACTCGCTCTGGTCGGCAATCGGCCTTACGATCGCCTGCTCGATCGGGTTTGACAACTTCCGAAAACTGCTGGAAGGTGCGCATGCCATGGATACCCATTTTAGAACTGAACCCTTTGAACGGAACATGCCGGTGTTACTGGCCCTGATTGGAATCTGGAATACCAATTTTCTGGGAGCTGCCTCCGAAGCGATTCTTCCGTACGATCAGTACATGCACCGGTTTCCTGCTTATTTTCAGCAGGGAAATATGGAAAGCAACGGCAAATACATTGACCGGGAAGGTCGGCAGGTCAGCTATACCACCGGCCCGATCATCTGGGGCGAGCCGGGTACCAACGGCCAACATGCCTTTTACCAATTGATCCATCAGGGAACCCAGTTGGTGCCTTGCGACTTTATTGCCCCTGCACACACCCACAATCCCATCGGCGATCACCACCTCAAATTGATGTCCAATTTTTTTGCACAGACAGAAGCCCTGATGAATGGAAAATCGCTGAAAGAAGTGAGGGAGGAGATGGAAAAGGAAGGGAAAGCTCCCGAGATCATCGACAAAATTGCTCCTCACCGGGTGTTTGAAGGCAACCGACCCACCAACTCGATTTTGGTGAAGAAGATCAATCCCTCAACCTTGGGCGCCTTGATCGCTCTCTACGAGCACAAGATTTTTGTTCAGGGAGTGATATGGAATATTTACAGCTTTGATCAGTGGGGCGTGGAATTGGGGAAAGTGCTCGCCAAATCCGTTTTGTCCGATTTGGTTTCGCCGGATGAAGTCACCGGGCACGATGCATCTACCAATGGACTGATCAACGCGTTCAAAAAATTCCGACAGGAGTAATACGTTCCAGCCGTTCTCCTCCGCTGAATCAGGTTATTTGGTTGTGGCTGATGGACTTTTGTCGGGTGGATTTAAACCGGGGCTCCTTTTTGGGGAGCAACTTTTCGTGTTTGGTAGGCCGGTTTTGTACCCGTTTTCTCCAACGGCGAAAGGCTCCCGGTTTTAGTTCGCGACGCATCAGGCGGATGACCTCCTTTTCGGTGAGCTCAAATTGGCGGAAGATGGCCTCGAAGGGGGTTCGATCTTCCCAGGCCATTTCCACGATGCGGTCCAGTTCTTCGGTCGGTCGTTCCATGTCTGGTAAACTTTTATTTGCGCCAATGGTTTTCCGGGTATGGAAGAAATTACCCTGGTTTGGCTGAAAAGAGACCTGAGGATGCGGGACCATGCTCCGCTGAAACGGGCCATAGAACGGGGGCTCCCGATTTTGCTGGTTTTCTTCGCAGAACCCTCCTTGCTGCGTGCCGCTCAAAGCGATCCCCGGCATTGGCGCTTTGTATGGGAGGGTTTGTGCGAGATGAACGAAGCCCTGAAGCCATTGGGAACAAAGATTCTGAGCATGCATTCGGAGGTCCTTCCGGCCTTGTCGCTCATTCGGCAACATTTTTCCATCCGCCACTTGTATTCTCACCAAGAGACCGGTATCCGCCTTACCTACGAGCGGGACAAAGCGGTGAAAAAGTTTTGTCGTTCCGAGGGAATTGCCTGGCATGAATTCCGGCAGCAGGGTGTAGAGCGGGGGAGGAAAAACCGTGACGGCTGGACCGAGCAATGGGAAGCATTTATGAACCGGCCCCTGGAAAATCCGGATTGGGGCTGCGGTAGTTTTCTGAACCCCGAGCGACTGGACTTTCTGAGGGAGGCCTTTTGGAAGCAGCCCCCGGCTCCCAATCCCCCGGGTATGCAGCAGGGGGGCGAAAACAAAGCCATTCGATACCTTCGTGGCTTTCTGGAAGAACGGGTCGTGGGGTACAGTCGGCACATCAGCAAACCGGAGGCAAGTCGCAGGAGTTGTTCCCGGCTTTCTCCCTACCTTGCCTGGGGCAACCTCTCGATGCGGCAGGTGTTTCAGGCGGCGGAGGCCTTGCGCAAAAGCGGTCGGTATGCCGGCCAGCTCAGGAATTTTCAATCCCGACTCCGCTGGCATTGCCATTTCATCCAAAAGTTTGAAATGGAGCCTGGGATGGAGTCGGTCCCCATCAATGCTGGCTTTAGCGACTACGGGTACGATAAAAATCCCGCTCTGCTGGACGCCTGGAAGCAGGGGACTACCGGCTTTCCGTTGGTGGATGCCTGCATGCGCTGCCTGACCGAGACGGGTTACCTGAATTTCCGCATGCGGGCCATGCTGGTCTCCTTCCTCAGCCATCAGCTGCACCTGGACTGGCGGGAGGGAGCGGCCCATTTGGCCCGGCTGTTTTTGGATTTCGAACCCGGCATCCACTATCCGCAGTTGCAGATGCAGGCGGGTGTCACCGGCATCAATCAGGTGCGGATTTACAACCCCATCAAACAGTCCAGGGAGCAGGATCCGGAGGGTCTCTTTATCAAAAAATGGGTGCCGGAGTTGGCGGACATTCCCATTCCGTATATCCACGAACCCTGGAAAATACCGCCCATTGAGCAACAATTTTACCGGTTCAGGCTGGGCGAAACCTACCCTTTACCGGTAGTGGATCTGGAGCGGGCTTCAAAAAAAGCGCGCGAAACCATCTGGAAAGCGCAATCCCTGCCCCAAGTAAAGGCCGATGCGAAACGAATCCTTGCCAAGCATACCCTGGCAAAACGCTGGCGGTAAGGGTTACCAGCGGTTGATTCGGTCGATGATGTATTCCTGCTGCTCCGCGCTCAGCGCCGGATGAAGGGGCAGACTGAGGGTTTGCTGATGAATTTTCTCGGTTACCGGCAAGCGGTATCCCTGTAGCAGCGAGGCGAAAGCCGGCTGCCGATGCGGGGGCCTCGGATAATGCAAGGCCGTTTCGATGCCCTGTTCCGCCAAAAAAGCGCGCAGGGAGTCCCTTTTTTTGGTCAAAACGGTAAACAGGTGCCAGGTATGGTGAAAAGGCCGGTATTCTGGTCCCGGGAGAAGCAAATCGGGATGCCTGATCTGCTCCAGGTAGCGGGCAGCGAGCACCGCCCGGTTTTGGTTGTCCCTATCCAAATGGGGCAACTTCACCCGTAAAGCAGCGGCCTGAATCTCGTCCATCCTAAAATTGAATCCGGTATAGGCATACCGGTGTTTTTCGGTACTACCGTAATGCGCCAGGGCCCGTACGCAACCGGCCAATTCCGGATCGTTTGTAGTCACGGCGCCGGCATCCCCCAGCGCGCCCAGGTTTTTGGTGGGGTAAAAGCTATGGGCCGCGGCATGCCCCAGGTTGCCCGTTTTTTTGTTGCCCCATCGGCTTCCCGCAGCCTGCGCATTGTCTTCGATCAGCAGCAGGCCCCGGGATTTTGCCCAATCGGCAATTGCTTCCGAGTAGGCAGTTCTCCCGTAAAGGTGGACGAGCACCAATGCTTTGGTCTTCCCACCCACCGAACGTTGCAGGCTCCGTAGGTCCGGTAGGAACGTCGGTAGTTCGGCGTCCACCGGCACCGGCACCATGCCCTGATTGACGATCGCTAGCAAGGTGGCAATAAAGGTGTTGGCTGGAACCAGTATTTCGTCGGTTGGCTGCAGCAGACCCAGTTCCCGATAACCTCGCAGAATGAGCTCCAGGGCATTGGTGCCGTTGCTCACCGCCAGGACATGCTGGGTACCGACAAAGGCTCCGAATTCCTGCTCAAATTGCCGGGTCTGTGCTCCCTCCAAATACTGCCCTTCCTGCACTACTTCCAGGGCAGACCGGCTCAGCTGCGGCTCGTAGCGCTGATTGATGGCCTTCAGGTCGAGAAAGGGGATGTAGGTGCTGGATTTCATGGAAAACAAGATTCCTGTTGAATGCGGGAAAACGAGCGAATCCAAATCGGGAAACACACTATTTCCCCGTTCATTTCCTTTATGTTGGGATATTTCATTTATTGCCGGAAAATTGGTCTCTTTTCACCTACCAAAGGTAGGTATTAAAACGAATTCATGATACACTATCTTTACCTGCTGCTTTTTGCGGTGTTGGCCTCCTGCTCGTTTCGGGGGATTACCGTGAGCGAAAACATTCGCTACATGGAGGAAGGCTTCCTTGGGGAATTGCCGGAAAAGCACCTTTCGTTATTCATTCCCAAAAAAGCAGCGGCACCCCTGCCGGTGCTGGTCTTTGTTCAGGGGGGAAGTTGGCGATCGGGAAATAAGGAGCGGTACGGTTTTTTCGGCAGACGGATGGCCCGTCGGGGGATTTTGACCGTCATCATCGATTACCCGCTGAGTCCTGCCTATCAGGTGCATGCCATGGGCCTGGCCACGGCCAAAGCCCTGGATTGGGTCGCCACCCACATCGGGGATTATGGAGGCGACCCCGGTCGGATCGTGGTGTCGGGCCACTCGGCGGGCGGGCACCTTGCTGCACTGGTGACGCTCAACAATCGGTATTTTGAGCGACTGGGGGTGGATAATCCGGTAGCTGGCGCCGCACTGATCGACGCGGCCGGCTTGGACATGTACCATTACCTCAGGGAACAGGCCTATGCGCCAGGGACGTCGCATCTCAAGACGTTTACGGATGATCCCGAGGTATGGAAAGCGGCATCGCCGATCTACTTCCTACACGAGGACATGCCCCCCCTTGCTCATCCTGATGGGTGGAAAAACCTACGAAAGCATTCTGGAAGGAACCAGGCGTTTTATGGATGCCTACCGGGAATTTGAGGACGATCCGAATTTCAACTACCAAAAAAATAAACGGCACGTAGCCATGATGGCGCAGTTTCTGTACACGCCCGGAAGGGCATTTCGCTGGGTGCGGGATTTTGTACAGGAAATCGACTGATCCTCGGGGGTTGATCCGGGGTCTTTCGTTCCTTTACCGGATAGGAAAGGCTTACCTTGGTTGAGAGGCGAACACGTCAATGCGGGTACGGTCTTCCAGCTGGTAGGGTGCACCTACCAACTCCAGGCTGCCGTCTGTGCCCATGACCAACCCGGCAGCTGCTTTGAAATCCACCGGCTGTCCGGGGTAAAAGACCTTTCCCGCTAATTTTTGGATGGTAGCCCCGGGTGTATGCAGCAGGAGCTCAAACAAGTCCGCATAGTGATTTCCCTGCTCGTCTCTGCCTGTACCGACCAGGTACAGGCGCTCCTGCTGATCGGTAAACAAGTTGATGTTTTGGTAGGAATTCCAAACCGGGTCCGACCAGGAGGAGCGGGAATGGGCCTTCATGTCCAGGCTGAATTCCAGCACAAAAGAGCCGCTCCCCTTCTCAAACGCGGCTTTGGGGCAGCTGTAGATATCCAGGTTTCTACTGTCCCAGTTTGCTACCAGTAGCCATAATTTTTTCCGGTAGGCGGTAAGTCCAACGGCCCCGGCCGTGACCCGTTCGTAGGCTCCCTCCCGGGGGAGGGTGTAGCGCGGTAGGGCCCAGGGATTAGCGGCCTGCAGGTCGTAGATCTGTACACGCGAAATCGTTCGTTTTTGGTTGTCCTCAATTCCTACCGCCAGGTACCTGCCGTAAATCTGAAAGCCCCCTGCGTGGCGAAAGGGGGCAGGCATCAGGCGATCCACCCCCAGGATCCGATTGCTTTGTGTGTTTCCCAGGGCCATGTAGCTGTGTGTTTCCGTACTGCCGCTCAGGTACAGAAGTGAATCTCCCCAGCGCTGAATTCCCTGCAGGTGTCCACCGCTTGGGTCAAATGTCCGGTGATATTCGAGAAAAATTGTTTGCGTAGGTTCGGTAGGCAAATCGTGAAAGACCTGCTCGAAACTAGGTACAAGGTGTAGGTCTGTGGATTGAGCCCTACTTGTAGACGAGAGCAGGAAGGCGATGGGAACTAAAGCTGCAAAAACAAATTTCATTTCCTCCGGTTTATTGATCGCTGTAAAGGTAGCGGATACGGGATAATTGACAAGTGTTTGTTTCGGTTTTGATCGGCGGACAGGTGGCCTACCGGGATCAGGTGGTGCATCGGGAGCGTTCGGCGGCAAAGGTTTGCTGCGAATCGACCCGTGAAATCGATCCAAATCCACGACCTACTGCGTAGCTTAGAAAACACGACGTTTAACCGGGTAATCAGTACCCACTAACTAAATCAACAACAATGAGAAAGACAGCCGCATGTAAGCAAGGAAAATTAGCAATCGATCGGAGACTGTTCCTGGAAAAGTCGGGAATGGTGTCCTGTATGGCCCTTTTTGGCCTGGGTTTTTTTACCAGTTGTACGGATGCCGACGAACCCATGGCCGATCCCGATGCCGGCAACGCTGGTGGGGCCGGCAATGGCATTCAGGTGACACAGCAGGCGGTTCAGATCGATCTGGATCGAAACGAGGCCCTGGCCAGTTCGGGGGGTTGGTTGCTGATCACGCAGGCCCGGGTACTGGTGGTCAACGTCAATGGGCAGTTCAATGCGCTCACCTCCGTTTGTACCCACTCCCAATGTGACCGAAACTGGTCCTATGGCAACGAGGTATTTACCTGTTCCTGCCACGGTTCCCGCTTTGATACCAACGGGCAGGTAGTCAACGGGCCGGCTGCCAGCCCGCTGCGATCCTATCCGGTCAGCCGGGACGGGGAGAATCTGACCATTAGCTTGTCATGAGGGCAGGTGTAGTTGGTTCGCTCTGGGGGGCTGCTTGCTGCTGCTGTGCCTGCATGCGGGTGCCCAGCAGTACCGGACCGAGTCCGGAGCGGTTGAGTTTTTGTCAACGGCCGCCTTGAACGAATTTACGGGAGAGTCCGGCCAATTAAACGGGCTGCTCGACATGGACAGCGGACTGGTTGATTTTTACATTGACCTGAATACCCTGGATACGGGCATCGGTCTGCGCGATCGACACATGCGCGACAATTACCTGGAGACAAAAAAGTATCCCTTTGCAGAATTCACCGGAAAGCTGGAAAAATCCGGCCCGCTGGAAGTAAACAAGCCCACGGAGGTGCAGGCCCGGGGAACCTTTACACTCCATGGAAAGGAGAAATCCCTAAACATCACCGGGACCCTCACCCGGCTTTCTCCCTCGGAAATCCTGTTGGAAACGGGTTTTCAAGTGACGTTAGGAGATTTTGACATTGAAATTCCAAAACTGATGTTTTACGAATTATCCGAAACGCAAACGGTCACCATTCAGGCACGTTTACAAAAAGTTGACTTATGATCCGTTTATTTCTTTTCACCCTGGCGTTACTGGCGGTTCAGGGAGTATCCCAGGCCCAGCTCGAACGAAAACTGGCCGATGCCGATCGTCCTACCGAGCTGACCTTCCATGCACCCCGGCACATCAACCTGCTGACGGTGGAGCCGCTGGACAAAAAGGTATTGCATTTTGCGATCATGCATACCTTCGGTCCGGTGTCCGGAGGGCTGCGGAATCTGTACGGCCTGGATAATGGGGCCAATATCCAATTTAGCTTTGAATACGCATTCGACGAACGGTTTTCCCTGGGTGCTTCCCGCTCCGGACGGGATAAATTCTACAACTTGTTTGGGAGGTACCACCTGCTGAAGCAAACCGAGAGTGGCAGCGTGCCGCTTTCTGTTTCGCTAATGGGCGCGGCAGGCGTCAACACGTCAGATTATGCTTTTTTACAGGAAGCAGCACCAGACTTTGCGGAGCGGAGCAGTTTTGCCGGGCAACTGATGCTGGCGAGAAAGTTTTCGGAAAAACTCAGCCTGCAAGTCAGCCCCATGGCAGCCTATTTCACCGAAACCTTGCCCGCTTTCCTCATCGAAGGAGAGCAGCAACTGTATCTGGCACTGGGTTTCTCCGGAAAATACAAGATTACCGGAAAGTCTTCGCTGACGGTGCAATGGATTCCGAATTTGAACAGCGATCTGCAGAACAACCTGGGACTGGGCATCGACCTGGAAGCAGGAGGGCACGTGTTTCAACTCTATTTCGTCACGTCCCAGAACTTAAACGAACAGTACCTCCTGGCGGGAGGCAACGGAGCTCCCGGGAAGCGTTTCGCCTCGGATTCAACGTCAACCGCATCTTTGCTACCGGCGGTAACTAGGGGCCCGTTGCAGATGGGGGCGCAGGTCCGCTAGAGAAGGATAAGCATGAAGTAAATGGGGAAGCCGATGGTAATGTTGATGGGGAAGGTTACTGCCAATGCCATGGGTAAGAAGATGCCCGGATTCGCTTTGGGAACAGCCATCTTCATTGCTGCGGGAACAGCGATATAGGAGGCTGAAGCGGCCAGTATGGCAAGCATGAAACGGTCTCCCGGCTCCGGACTGACCCAAGCGCTAAGCAAGGCGACCAAGGAGCCGTTGATAAGTGGAATGACCACGGCAAACAAACTGGTAAACCAGCCGGACCGTAAGAAGTCGGATAATTTCTTTCCGCTGGTGATTCCCATGTCCAGTAAAAAGATCGCCAGGAAGCCCTTGAAAATATCGGTAGTAAACGGTTTGATTCCCTCTGCTTCCTGTTCGTTTGCAAGAAAACCGATGACCAGGCTACCCAGGATGAGGAATACGCTTCCATTGGTCATGGAATGTTTCAACAGGCCGCCCAGGCTGGTCTGCTTGCCCTCACCACCGCCAAACCAGCGAATCAACAATACCCCGAGTATGATCGCCGGGGCTTCCATCAACGCCATTATGGCAACCATATGGCCGCTAAACGTGTAGTTTTGTATCTCCAGAAAACTGGCCGCCGTCACGAACGTGACCGCGCTCACCGATCCGTAGGCAGCAGCGATTGCCCCGGAATTTTCGATTCCCATGCGTTTTTTCAAGATAAAAAACGTGTACAAGGGAATCAGGCAAGCCGTGACCATGCCGAAAAGGATGGACCATACGATTTCCATGCCAAAAGGACTGTGGGCCAGTTCCTGCCCGCCTTTAAAGCCAATCGCAAACAACAAGTACAGGGAGATAAATTTGGAGGAATTTTCCGGGATCTTCAGGTCACTTTTCAGTTTTACCGCAAGTATTCCCAGAAAAAAAACAGGAGGGCCGGATTGGTCAGGCTCTCCAAAAGTAATTGTAGGTTCATGAGAAGGGATTAAGGGACGATTCGCAGCCTTAATTAACAGAATAAACCGATCTCGTCCAAGTTTTTGCGGGCAGGCATTCTATTTTTTGGCTTTGGGTATCGATCAGCATGCCGTTCATTCGGATTCCTTCCTCAGCGATGACTCTGGCTAACAACGGATGTCCGGCCAGGGTCGGGATGAAACGCTCCATGTGCAGTAGCGCCAGTTCGCGCACTTTTTCCCGTTCCGATTCGCAGCGGTTAATCCGGTCGTAATGGTCGATGTATAGGTCAAATAGCTGTTTCTCTGCACGGGAATCCAGTTCCTGTGAATGGCCGATGATTTTTTTCTTTAACGGACAGTCCAGGTTGTGGACCAGGTTGATTTCCTCCACTTGCCCCTTTCTTAAAAAATCGACGACCGCTTCGATAAAGCGGACTTCCTGAAATTGAAATACCGAACCCAGTGCGGTTAGGAAATAATGGTGCATTCCGAATTTTCTTTGGATGTAGCTTTCCGAAAAACCAATCGGGCAAACTAAGTACAGATTTCGTTGCATGGTACAGCATTTCGTTGTCCTTGCAAACTTAAGTAGGATATCTTATTAATGAAAATTTATAATTATTATAAAATGCATAACAAAAATTTATACTAATACCTTGCTAAACTCGATGAGTTGCCTGTTTTTGTCTAGTATTTGAGATACCATTCAAAATTCTTCTGGATAATGGCGGGGGCTTCTTCTTTGATATAAGCGATAAAGGCCTGGGCGACGGGGCTGTGGTTTTTTCCTTTCACCCATACCAATTGCCACATGGTGGCCATGGGCAGTCCTTCCAAGGGGAAAATTTTAATATCGTCGTTATTCAGCTCGTTTTTCAATCCAATGAGCGGCATGATGGAAAATCCCAGTCCGGCGATGACCGCTTGTTTGACGGCTTCATTGGAAGTTAATTCGATTTTTTTGGAAATGGACCAGTGGCTTTGTTCCGCAAAGACCTCCATCATTTGCCGGGTTCCGGACCCTTTTTCCCGGTAAATCCAGTTCAGGGCGTTAAACTGTTCGTTGACCGTCAGGCTATCGTTTATAGTAGCTTTGGAATTCCCTACCAGGTACAACTTGTTTGGAAGCAGGTCAATGTGCTCCAGATTGAGTTTTTGGGGCAAAATGGATACCATGGAAAAATCCACCGCGTTATCCTCCAGGCTTTCGATGACCTGCTGTTTGTTCGTTACGTCCATTAGTAATTCCACGCCCGGATGCTTTCGCAAAAACTCCGAAAGAAAGTAAGGCATCACGTATTTTGCCGTAGAGACGATGGAGATTTTCAGTCGCCCTGCCAGCTGCCCCTTGTATTGCAGGGTTTTTTGGTTGATGCCGTTTACCTGATTGATGATTTCGGAGGCGGCTTCCGCAATTTCTTTTCCAAACTCGGTAATGTAGATTTTTCTGCCCACGACCTCCGTCAGCGGGATGTCAAATTGCGCTTGAAAATTTTTTAATTGTATGGAAACTGCCGGTTGGGTCAGGTGAAGTTGCTCCGCTGCTTTCGTCACGCTTTGCGTTTGGGCCACTGTCAGGAAGACCTGCAGCTGGTTTAATGTATAATGCATCGCTTATGTATTATACATCAAATATATTTATTTATTTATTTTTTACTAAATTTTCACCAGGGAAATCTTTTGTACCCGCCTCCTGACCGGTACGACGCGCTCTTTCCCACGAGGGATCGACTGTTTCCCAGCGGGGAAGGTCTTTTTGGCAGGGAGGGGAAACCGGGGATGCACAACGCATGCAGGGGGATCGCTTTTGGCTTGCCCCTTGCAACCCCTGGGGGCTTGCCCCGGAAGGTGTATGGAGAAAGAAATAGCTAATGGGAAATCAGCTTAAAATGACACAGCTTGTTTTGTTGTTGTTGCTGCCTGGCAATTTTCAGTTTAAGCTGGTAGAATGCCTCCAGTAGGCGGGCGCTGTCGTATTCCCCGGCGTCGATTGCCTTGAAACCGGCCAGCTCTATCCATTTTTTTAGTTTGGTCTTGTTTTCGTTGTTTTCTCCGCAAAAGTACGTTTCCTGAATGATGCCCAGGGGATCGGATAAGGGGTAGTCCAGTCCCAGATTATTGAAGGCTTTGTAGAGATTCTTGGTACCTAGCTTTTCCATGAGTGGGAAAGCATCTCCGCCGTTTTCCTCCTCATACGTACCATTGGTGCAGTCCACGATGATTTTCTTCGGATCCCTGGCTTGCAGCAGGCTGTCGCAGATACCGGGCAGGCATTGGGTTTCGCAGCAGATAAAGACCAGGTCCGCACCGGCAATGGCAGCGGGATAAGGCAGCACCTTGTCGGAATTTTTGTTGTAAATCTTCCAGGCGATGTCCGTGATTGTGTAATTCCTTTTTACGCCAAAGACCACGTTGATTCCCCGGTTCATGTACCGGTACCCCAGATTCCTGGCCAGTGAGCTGTCTCCTAAAATTGCGATGTTCATCCTATCTTCCCGTTCGTTTCATTATTACCCAATCGAATGATACTGCGCATTCGTTTGGGAAATGTACATAAATAGGTCGGAAATGTAAAATATTATACTGAAAAAATCGAATTTATAAAATAAAAAACAGTAAAGGTGGGACAAAAAGCAAATAGTGTCACATAAAACTTTATTGTTTTTTTTGGACATTCCCTAGACTTCTTTCAATTGGCTACCCGGCAACAGGGCCAGGAGTAGCAGTCCGGAAAAAACCAGAAGCAGCACCTGCACACCAAAAACCCCTGCCAGCGTACCCAGTGCCGCGCCAATGAGGGTGAAGAGCCCGATGGCTGTATTGGACAGGGAGACGTAGGAGGGGCGATCCGCCTCCGGGGCAAAATCCACCAAATAGGTCTTTCGGCTCAACCGGGCGCCCCCGTGCACCATGACCTGGATCAGGAATAGCAGGGCCAGGAAGTAGTTTTGCTGCAGGGCATCCGGCCACAAGGGAAAGGAGGCCATAAGGGCCACGTTGCTTGCACCAAGTGCAGCCACGAGTAGCATGAGTTTTTTGCTGGATCGGTCGGCAAATCGCCCCCAGAAGGGACTGCTGATCACACCGGCGATCCCTGCTGCCAGTACCATCAAGCCCAGGTTGGCAAAAGCCGCTCCGAGCTGCTGCCGCCCCAGGATGACAAAAAAGGGTTGGGCCAGTGGGATGGCCATCAAGAGTCCCCGTGTCACCACGAACAGGCGAAGGTTGCGGTCAGCTCGCCAAAATCCCCAGGCTTTTTTTAGTTCCTGTAAGGGAGTTCTCCCTCCCGAGGTTGCGCCTTTGTCCTCCACGATCCGGCTGAAGATAAGGCCGGAAACCGCCCACAATACCGCTCCGGACAGCACCAGCAAGGCGAGGACCGTTCGGTCGCTGTTTTCGGATAGATCGGTCAGCAGCAGTGATCCGGCCGCCAGCGTGAGTATGCCTCCTGCCGAGGCCCGCATGGCCAGCAGTTGTCCCCGCTTCCCCTTTGGAATGGTCTTGGCCGTGACGTCTTTAAAGCCAATGCTCGCTACCCCACTGCTGCCGCTAAAGACGACCAGACAAGCCAGCAGCATCCAGCCAGCCCAGGCGCCTTCTGCGTTCCACACCACCCCGGCCATGGCCAGCAGGGAAAGTGCCTGAACCCAGGCGGGAATGACCCAGAACCATTTTCTCCGGGGATAGGAACGAATCTTCGCTGAAACCAGCAACTGTGGCAATAGCGATCCCGCGTCCTTGATCGGAACCAGGGCACCCGAGAAGGCGCCCGGAACACCGATGGCTGCCAGTATCCAGGGCAGGGTGGTCCCGGGATGCACCAGTTGTTCGGCCAATTTGGACAAGGCCCCGCTCGCGACATTTTTTGCGAAATTATTGGGAACCTCCCGACAGGCCGAATCGGATATATTGGCACATGCGCGCACTTCCCCCTCGTCTGTGATCCATTCGTATACCTTTTCGGTCAAAGCCTCTTTTTTTCTCATGCGGGAGCCGGAAATCGTTGCCTTCAAAAGTAAAAATTATCCCCGTCCTATCCAGTAATTGGTGCAATGTTTGCAGGTTAGTTGGTATATTTTAACACAAATACGACTCATGGATACATTTCAAGTAAAAATTCTCGATAAGCAAGCAGTGACACACGATACCTACGCTTTCCAGGTAGAAAAGCCCAAGGGGTATACCTTTGAACCGGGGCAGGCGACGGAAGTAAGCCTTTTGAAAGAAGGTTGGGCCGAGGAAAAACGACCCTTTACGTTCACGAGTCTTCCTTCGGATGCCTACCTGGAGTTTATCATTAAGACCTATCCGGACCACGAAGGGGTCACCAAACGGCTCCGGGATGCCGAGGTGGGCGATCGGTTCGAAATAGGAGATGCCTGGGGGGCAATTGCTTACAAGGGTCCGGGTGTATTTATCGCCGGCGGAGCAGGGATCACCCCGTTTATTTCCATTTTTCGGGACTTGCGACAGAAGAATGCGCTAGCTACCAACGAACTGGTATTTGCGAATAAAACGAACGACGATATCATCCTCTTTGAGGAACTGAAGTCGATTTTGGGCCATAAGTTTTACAATATCATCGAGAAGCAGGCGGACACGGCCTACGATCAGGGGAGGATCGACAAGGCGTATTTGGAAAAGAAAATCACGGATTTTCAGGACCGGCATTTTTACCTGTGCGGCCCGGAGGGCTTCATGAAGGCGGTTGAGCAGGCCCTGGGGGAACTGGGTGTGAAACCCGATTCCCTGGTTTTTGAACAGTAATCCGCTACCAATTCATGTATGGATTTAGGGGTGCCCAGCGTTGGATTTTACCCCGACGTAGGTAATTAAGCCATCTATTGCGGGAGGTGACCAGGTCAAAATCGTCCACCCCAGGTAGCCGATCGATCGGGTGATCAAGGCAGTTGCAATGGCGGAAACCGACGATCAATCCTAAAAAATCGATCCGTACCAATGGACAGGTTTGGCCCACACCCATCGATGGATGCCGGCGAAGACCGTAGGAGAGGAATTGCGTCCAAACGCCTGATGGAGGAGCAGTTTGTGTTAAAAAAAATCCCCCTGCTTTCTTGGCAAGGGGGAATTGTTCGCGATTAGATGGTTGGCAGTGGGGGCATCAGGCGGAGCCTTGGTCCGCTCAACTTTGCTGGGGCCGCAAGGAATGCTTTTTTCCAGCCATGCTCCCGTACCGCATCAGGCAAGGGAGGCGATGACTTTTGCCAGCCGTTCCCTGACTTCCCGGGCCAGGGGTTTGATTTCCTCCTTACCTACCGGTACCATCGCGGCTTCCGGGTCAATGGCCGATACTTCAAATTTTCCATCAGGCAATTGACGGATGCTCACGTTGCAGGGCAGCATGGCGGTCATGTTGGGATCGATCGTCAGCACCTTGTCGGCGAAGACCGGGTTGCAGGCACCCAGTATCAGCATGGGCGGGTAGTTTTTGTCCAGTTTCTTTTTCATGGTGGCCTGAATATCTATTTCGGTCAGTACACCAAACCCCTCTTCCTTGAGCGCGGCGGTTACTTTTTCTTTGACTATGTCGATGGAAGCGGCTTCCATTAGTTGATCCATGTGGTAATTCATCGTTCCGTTTATTTTGGTTGAAAGAATAAGGGAAGGTACGCGAAATTCGTGCCAGGGCCAGTGACTTCGGTCACAGGGGCCGTGATTGCCGAATCGAAAAGCCGGGGGCGGCTCCTTAGCTGATCATTCGAAGAATGGCCAGGAAGTGAAACACCGTACCGGTCAGCACAAAAAGGTGCCAGACGGCATGGGCAAACCGCATCTTTTTTCGGGTGTAGAAAAATACGCCCAGGGTGTAGGCCAGACCTCCTGCTCCCATCCACAGGATCGTCTGCAAAGACAGCTGTGCCAGCAAGGGTCGGATAAAGAAAATCGCCAGCCAGCCCATGCTCAGGTACAGGGCCAGCGATAATTTTGGAAACCGGTGGGTGTAAAAGAGTTTAAACACCAATCCGAGCAGGGTCAGGCCCCATACGATGGCCAGGTAGATCCATCCGGCGGTTCCGCCCAGTCCGATCAGCAGGAAGGGAGTGTACGTTCCGGCGATGAGCAGGTAGATGCTGATATGGTCGAAGGTACGCAACAGGGATTTGACCGGGCCGGGAGGAAAGGCATGGTAGAGGGTGGAGAAGGTGTACATCAGCAGGATGGTACCGCCAAAGATGCTGCAACTTGCCACGTGCAAGGGGCTGCCGTTCAGTACCGAAAATACCACCAGCAAGGCGATGGCTACGATGCTAAACAATATCCCAAAAAGATGGGTGATGCTATTGGCAAACTCTTCGTTCAGGCGTTGCGTTCGTTCCATGGGGCAGGACAGTGGGTACCGGTGCAAATATCGGGTACAAAAGCACGGGGAACCAGTAGTTCCCCGGTTTATCCCTTGTTTTTATTGGCTGCTTGCCCGATTTGTCGGTAGCCTGGAACGGTTACCGGGTGTCCGGCTTCCCGGGGTAGGTTGCAGGGCTGCAGACCCGCCGGGATGCGCAGGCTTGCTTTTACTGATTTTAGAGAGAGCCACCTGTCCCCGGCCGACCTGCCGGTCTCCGGCGGTCCGGCGGAAAGAAAAAGACCCCGGCGAGCACCGGAGCCTTTTTTTAAAAAAGATTCAAGGAGTAATAAAAAAATGGTCGCTGTATTACTGTACCAAAAGTAGGTTGAAGGATCCGGAAAGCCGGCGATCGCCGGTTAAGGATTCGTTATAAAATCATCGGCCGGTTAATATTTCAGTAACATCTTTCCCAACCCGGTCCGGATACAGCCGGTATCTCGGTTTATTTTTGTATTTTTGCAGGAATTTATGAAAGCAAGAACCTTAAAAAAAGACAAAGTCAATATCGTCACCATGGGCTGTTCCAAAAACCTGGTGGATTCCGAAGTATTGCTGAGCCAGCTTCGGGGAAACGGCATTGACGCCCGTCACGAATCCAATGCCGGGGACCATAACATCGTCATTATCAATACCTGCGGTTTTATCGACAATGCCAAGCAGGAATTGATCAATACCATCCTGGAGTATGCGCAGGCCAAGGAGCAGGGATTGGTCGACAAGGTCTACGTCACCGGGTGCCTCTCGCAGCGATACAAGGACGAGCTGGAGGTAGAAATTCCCCAGGTGGATGCCTTTTTCGGCACCAGGGATTTGCCGGCCTTATTGAAGAAGTTTAAAGCCGACTACAAACACGAACTGGTAGGGGAGCGCCTGCTCACGCATGCTTCCCACTATGCCTACATGAAGATTTCGGAGGGTTGCGATCGTCCCTGCTCCTTCTGCGCCATTCCCTTGATGCGCGGAGGGCACGTGTCGCGCCCCATCGAGGAGTTGGTCCAGGAAGCCCGACACAAGGCCGCCAACGGTACCCGGGAACTGCTGCTGATCGCCCAGGACTCTACCTATTACGGGCTGGACCTGTACAAGAAAAGGCGCCTGGCCGACTTGCTGCGGGCGCTTTCCGATGTGGAAGGCATCGATTGGATCCGCCTGCACTATGCCTACCCCACCGGCTTTCCCCTGGAGGTGCTTGACGTGATGGCAGAGCGGGAGAATATCTGCAATTACCTGGACATTCCCCTGCAACACGGATCCAGCGCGGTGCTGAAAGCCATGCGAAGGGGTACCAGCCGGGAGAAGCAGGAAGCCCTGATCTGGCAGATCCGCGAGCGCGTACCCGGTATTGCCATTCGCACCACCCTGATCGCCGGGCACCCCGGAGAAGGGGAGCGGGAATTTGAGGAAATGATGGACTTTGTGCAGCGTATGCGTTTCGATCGACTGGGCGTTTTTACCTATTCCCACGAGGAAAATACCCATGCCTACAGCTTGCCCGACGAGGTGCCGGCCGAGGTGAAGCAGGAGCGGGCGAATCGGCTGATGGCAGTACAGGAACAGATTTCCTTCGAGCTCAACCAGGAAAAAATCGGAAAAACCTTTCAGGTGTTGATCGATAAAAAGGAAGGAGGGTATTTTGTGGGCCGAACGGCCTACGATTCCGTGGAGGTGGATAACGAGGTATTGATCGACGCCGGCAGCCAGTATTGCCGGATCGGTGACTTTGTTCGGGTCCGGATTCGGGAGGCCACCGAATTTGACCTGTACGGGGAGGTAGTCCAGGCCCGTCCGGAATAAGCGAATCGTTGCGATCCTATCATCATTCAGATTATGCAATTAGTAGAAGTCAGCACCCAAGCACATCGAAAAGAATTCATCGAAATGGCCGTCCGGTTGTACCGGGGGAGAAAAACTGGATCCGCCCGCTGGACCAGGACATCGAGGGATTGTTTCATCCCGAGACCAATAAATTATTCAAAAGCGGAGGGAAAGCCATTCGCTGGCTGTTGCTGGATGCCGGGGGGCAGACGATTGGCCGCGTTGCTGCCTTTGTCAACCCCAAGTGGAAGGAAAAGCAGCCCACGGGGGGGCTGGGGTTTTTTGAATGCGTGAATAATCGGGAGGCTGCCTTCCGCTTATTCGATGCGGCAAGGGATTGGCTGCAGTCCCAGGGCATGGAAGCCATGGACGGTCCGGTCAATTTTGGCGAGCGGGACAAATGGTGGGGCCTGCTGGTGGAGGGATTCTCCCCGCCCAACTACAATATGTACTGGCATTTCCCCTACTACCGCTCCTTTTTTGAGGAATACGGCTTTCAGATTTATTTCCGTCAGTTTACCTACATGCGCAAGGTACGCGGCGTGGTGATGGACCCCAAGATGGAAGCCCGGGCCAAAGCCATACGCGAAGACCGGAACCTCACCTTTCGTTACCTGAAAGGAAAGGAACTCTGGGATAGATTTCCGGAATATTTCATGAAGGTCTATAACAAGGCCTGGGCGGGCCATTTGGGAAAGACCATTTCCGAGCGGGAGGCCCGGCTGATTCTGAAAAACATGAAACCCATCGTGGACCCCTACTTGGTCTATTTTGGCTTTTACAAGGAAGAGCCCATCTCCTTTTTCGTAAGCATTCCGGAGATCAATCAGGTATTTAAGTACGTCAACGGCAAATTGGACCTGATGGGCAAATTGAAGTTTCTTTGGCACAAGACCCTGCATCCGCCCGATAAGATGCTGGGGCTGGTATTTGGCGTAGTGCCGGAGTTTCAGGGCAAGGGTGTGGAAAGCGCCATGGTGACCGAATACCGGGATACGATTGCCGAAAAGAAATTGTCCTACGAGACGATTGAAATGAATTGGATCGGGGACTTTAACCCGAAGATGATGCGGGTATGCGAGCAACTCAATGCCAGCATCTACAAAACCCACCATACCTACCGGTACCTTTTTGACCGGGAAAAACCCTTCGAACGTCACAAAGTACTGGGATGAGGCAAACCGGAACGATTCATCAGCTGCTTCGACTGGCCTGCACCGGGGCGATCGGTTTGCTTTTTACTACGTTTGCCGGTGCACAGGAAGAACGCAGCCGTCAGGCCCCCGAGCTCGACGCGCTTTTGCAGGGTTCCGGGCTCAGCGGCAGCCTGCTGGTATACAGTGCAGCCGAGGATCGGTACTATTCCAACGATTTTGAACATGCCCGGCGCGGACAATTGCCTGCCTCTACCTTTAAGATCCCCCATTCCCTGATTGCGCTGGAGCTGGGAATCGCGAAAGGCGCGACCACGCTATTCGTTTGGGACGGTGCGCCACGGGCCATGAAGCAATGGGAGCAGGATTTGACCTTTACCCAAGCCTTTCACCGGTCCTGTGTGCCCTGCTACCAGGAAATTGCCCGGAAAGTGGGTCTGGACCGGATGAGGGAGTACCTGGGGCGCCTGGATTACGGACAGATGGACGTACGGGCCGACAACCTGGATCAATTTTGGCTGCGGGGAAATTCCCGTATCAGTCCCATGGAACAAATCCGCTTTTTGCGTCGCCTGTATGCGGGGGATTTGGCGCTGCGTCCGGAGACCCTGGCGGTATTTCGTGCCCTGATGGTGATCGAGGAAGGCCAGGGCTACCGGCTGAGTGGCAAGACCGGATGGTCGGTGGATCGGGGCGTAGACAACGGTTGGTTTGTGGGCTATCTGGAGAAGGAGGGAGCGGTGTATTTTTTTGCCAGCAATCTGGCCCCCTTGCCGGGAACATCGGATGCCGTTTTTCTGGAGGCCCGAAAAAGCCTGACCCTGGAGGCGTTGCGGGTGCTGGGTATGTTGTAGGCACCAAATTTTTGGGATTATCTTTTTCAACTTCCTGGTGTGTTACAGGTACGCGCTTTCGCCGTTATTTTTGGCGGAGCCCGATAGCTGCTTGCAGCTGATACGCCCTCAAAGCCAGACGGTATCAATCCGAATACAAACGTTTACAAACATTTATAATCGTTTGTAAACGGTTATTTTACGGCTTTTGCATGCCGGTACATTTTTATTGGTAAGAAAAATGTATGGAAAAGCTAATTCTTTACCGACCTCACCCAAAATCCGGACGGTTTAAGGTGTATATCCCTTATTCGTGTAAAACGGAGCGGGCCCAATTTAAATCAATAAGCGGAAGTTTTTACCATCCCAGCCAGCGTTTGTGGAGTCTGGTAAATACCGAAGAAAACATTGAGCTTGTGAAAAGGCTTTTTGGTAAAAAAATGGAGGTTTCTGGTACTCCGACACAATCGCCTAAAATGCCGGTTTTTGTCCTGAACGAAGAAAGTCAGCAGGAACTAGACCGCCTTCATCAGAAATTGGTACTGATGGGCTTTAGTCCGTCTACCGTAGGCAATTACAAAAGTGCCTTTTCAAAATTTCTGAAATTTTTTGAGTCTCGGGATTTACTGGATCTGAGCAAGGAAGAGATCGAAGGCTTTGTATACCATCAGGTAAGCAAGTTCAGACTTTCCGAATCTTCCCAAAATAGCTTGATCAACGGGATAAAAGCCTATTTTGAGCATGTATTGGGTAGGCCCAGAGAATACTACGAAATCCAACGCCCAAAACGAAGCAACAGTTTGCCTAATGTATTGAGCAAGGAAGAAGTAGTACGACTGATACAGCATACCGAAAACCAAAAGCACCGGACGATCTTATTGACTATTTACAGCGCGGGATTGCGGATCAGTGAAGCCATTCGGCTGCGGATCTGCGACATCCATTCTGCAGAGGGATACCTTTTTATCAAGGGGGCAAAAAACAAAAAGGACCGCAAGACAGTCCTTTCACCCGTTTTATTGCAGGAACTCCGTGCGTATTACAAGGCTTACCGGCCGTCCTATTGGATATTTGAAGGACAGGACGGGGGGCACTATTCAACGACAAGCATACAGGCAGTCTTCCGGAGAGCCGTCAAAGCCAGCGGGATCAACCCCTGGGCGACGGTGCATAGCCTACGGCACAGTTTTGCTACGCATCTGCTGCAGTCGGGAACCAATTTACGGATGATCCAGGTATTGCTGGGGCATAGCCGGTCCACGACTACGGAGATTTACAGCCATATTCTGGCTGTTTCCAACAAAAATGTGGTGTCTCCGCTTGATTCCTTATCCGAAATCCTTAATTTGTCCAATGAAAACCGGGAGAGGGGGGATGGACATAGTACATATACACGCAACTCCCCACCTAAAACATAGCTTTATACAATTGTTGGGCGTCATACAAGAAAACCGAACTTTGAACAGAAATAAACAGGAAAAAAAATAAATGAATCCAGACTTAACAATAGAAACATTAAAGAAAGCTGCAAAGGAATTTTGCGACATTGAATCTACCTATCAAAATAGAGACCTCTATGGAGTAACTGACGGAAAAGCAGTTGGAACTTACATTGAGCACAAATTTCAAAAGTATCTTGAAGACCATTATACCTATGATAAAGGTTCGTCCGCAAAAGGAATTGATTTACCAGGAGCAAATATTCAGACAGACATTAAAGTAACTTCTATTAGACAACCACAGTCTTCTTGCCCATTCAAAGATGCAAAACAGAAAATATTTGGTTTAGGTTATAACCTACTTGTTTTTGTCTATGACAAAGTTGATGATCCAAAAACAAGTGCTGCCAAGCTTGACTTTGTAAGCTGTTCATTCCTTGAAAAAGAAAGAACTGCCGACTATACAACGACATTCAGAATAAGAGAAATGATAAAAGATGGAGCAATCAAAGAAGACATTATTGCCTATCTTAACGACAAAAATATCCCAGCAGATGATATTACACTTGGCTTAATTGCAAACCAGATTTTGAGCAATACACCAAAACAAGGCTACCTGACCATTTCAAATGCGTTGCAATGGAGATTACAATACGCACGAGTAGTTAACCTTGCAGAAGCGGTTGAAGGTATTACTAAAGTTGTAGACAAAGTGACTAAATGATTTGTTTTGAAACACATATTAGCGATTCAATTTTTGAGTTCTTCCAAAAGAATCAAAAGTCTCTCTTGCACCTCACCAAGGTTAATTCAATCATAAAAGAAGTTAGTGGAATAAACGACTTTTTCACCAATCAAGAGCAGGCAAATGAATTACTTGAGACAATAAAAGAACATAACTCAATTGTTTCAGAGCCTGATAGAAGAGAATACGGGGACTTTCAAACAAACCAAATTTTAGCCCAAAAGGTTGTTGATTATACTTTCTCTAAATCTAACGACTTTGAATTTGTCTTAGAACCGACCTGTGGCAAGGGTAATTTCTTGCTTGCCGCAATCAAACAATCAAAAAAACTAAAAAAGGTCGTTGGTGTAGAAATATATCAACCTTACGTTTGGGAAACTAAATTCAAAATCTTAGAACACTTTATTTCTGTAAAGGAAAATACTAAACCCGAAATTGACATTATTCACGCCAATGCATTTGAGTTTTCTTATGAAGATTTAGCTAAATCAACACAAGATTTAAAAACTTTAATAATTGGAAATCCGCCTTGGGTTACCAATTCAGAACTCGGTTCAATTGACTCAAAAAATCTTCCTCAAAAATCAAACTTCAAAAAACATAGTGGTTTTGAAGCTATAACAGGTAAAGGAAACTTTGACATTGGTGAATATATTTCACTAATAATGTTGAGATGTTTCGATAGGCATAATGGTGCATTCGCGTTTTTAATCAAAAACTCGGTTGTCAAAAATCTCATTTATGACCAAAAGCAAAACAAGTTTAGAATTGGTCAAACCGAAAACTTAAATATTGATTCAAAAAAAGAATTTAATGTTTCAGTAAATGCTTGTTTATTCCTAACTCATTTAAATTGTGAGCCAGAACTAACCTGCACCGCATTTGATTTTTACACAAAAGACAAATTAACAACCTTTGGTTGGTACAAGAACAAGTTTGTGTATTCCGTTCAAGATTATGATGAATCAAGTATAGTGGATGGAAAATCAACATTCGTTTGGCGTTCGGGTGTAAAACACGATTGTTCAAAAGTTATGGAGCTTGAACAAGTAAATGGTCATTTCAAAAATGCTTTAGGCGAAGAAATCAATCTTGAAAATAACTTGACTTATGGCTTATTAAAGAGTTCTGACCTAAAAGAAGACAAGACTAACTCATTTAGGAAGTTGACTATCATAACTCAAGAAAAGATAGGTCAAGAAACTAAGTACATAAAAGATAAATATCCACTTACTTACAATTATCTGACTTCTCATAAAGAGTATTTCGATAAGCGAAAATCTTCCATTTATAAAGACAAACCGAGTTTTTCAATTTTTGGTATTGGAGATTATTCGTTTGCACCTTACAAAATTGCCATTTCAGGACTTTACAAATCAACTCATTTTACATTGGTAAGCCCTTCTAATTCTAAACCAATAATGCTTGACGACACTTGCTATTTTATTGGATTCAAGAATTTAAAAATGGCTGAAATTGCTCACTATTTGGTGAATTCCGAATTAGTTCAAAAGTTCCTTAAATCAATAATATTTTCGGATTCTAAAAGGTCAATCAATAAAGACACATTAATGCGTATTGATTTTGCAAGGGCATTTGAAAGTACAGGTTATGAACAAGCAAGCAATGAAATAAAAGGCTTAGAACCCGAACATTGGGAGAAATTTAGTGAAATGATAAAAGAAGAAGCGACAGAACAAATGACACTATTCTGAAAAAAAAGTACGAACGCCCAACAATGGCTATACGTAATGCGGGCTAAAGTGTTGATATGAAGTTATTTACATTAAATAGACTAACTGCTAAACAGAAAGGTAAGAGCCTTGAAATCCCGCACTACGCATAGCCGAGACGTTACAGGCAAGGCCAATGACATAAAAAAAGGTGGTCTCGACGAAAGTTGTCGACCCATCGGAAATGAAGGAAGGACCAGATCCGGGATTTTTTCCAGCATCCAGGCCGAGTGGATTCAGGGAGGAAAAGATTTTTAAGAATGAGGATAACCCGGAAGTCATTAGGGGATGCTGCTGGGAAAAATCAGAAAGTGAATTTAGCAGGGGCCAGAAATTAAAAAGGGAATCCATTCCGGTGTTGGTAAAGCGATCTGGTCCAGGATGTCTGGAGATGAGGATACGTGTTTTTAGGATCCAACAGCGACTGAACAAGAGAAAAAATGGGAGCCCTGCCTGTAACAATGGCTTGCGTGCATTGGGCAGCAATCGAATAAAATAAAATTTAGTATTTTTAAGGAAGTTTGGGAAAACCGGGTGGAAAGGGCTCCGAAAGCGCCCACCGCACCAAAGCCTGGACCGTTAGCTGCAAGCTGAAAAAATGAAAGAACAAATAACATATTCTACTTTTCAGAAGTCAGACTTTGAGTCACTACTCAAAATGGGACTGAAACTTTGGACGGACTATGGAGAATCGAAATTAGCAGAACAACTAGAAAGAGTTTGTTCTCTAAATAATCAGAAAATATTGATTGCAAAAAATTCTAAGGACATTGCAATTGGCTTCTCTATCTTTTCAATTAGAGAAGATTATGTGGAAGGAGCTGATAAAACACCAACGGGATATTTAGAAGGAATATACGTTGAACCCCAATTTCGCAAGAACGGGATTGCCAAGAGATTTTTGCAAATGGGAGAGCAATGGTTGAAAACAAAAAACTGCACCCAAATTGGTTCTGATACTTGGCTAACTGATATAGAATCTCGAAAGTTTCACAAAAAAATAGGGTTCTGGGAAGAAGATGAACTTGTGCATTTTTTGAAAAATATAGAATAAAAGCCTGCAGCTAACAATGTATATAAAAAATAGGCGAAATAGTAATAAAATCAAGAGCTTTGGCTCGTATCAAAGCTTCTGCTTAACTGAAAGTTTAGTGCTTTGAAATCGCCTACTTTTCATATACTAAACGTTAGCGGTTATTAAAATCAGAATTAATGAAAAATAAGTATCACATACTAAATGGTGATTCCCTGAAAGAAAGGTTTCCTAATGAAATTGACGGAAAGATTATTGTTGCTCGTGAATGCTTTGTCGATGGAGATGTAAGTAGTGATACTTTAGATGAATTGTTTGATATCCGTGCTAAGTTTATAGCCGAAATTTATGGTAACTACTCGATAGAGGACTATTACTCAGATTCTGTTTCAGAATTTCAAAATATTCAAAAAATACCTGATAATTCCGAGATAAATCTATGGTTTGAGGATGACCTGTTTTGCCAGGTGAATTTTTGGTTTATCACTAACCTGATATTGGATTTTGTAAATGGCTGCAAAGTTTTTCTAATAAGACCAACAATTCACACTCAATATGGATTTGGCGGACTAAGCGAATTGGAGCTAATCAACGCTTATAAGCAAAAGGCTCTAATTGATGAAGTGGGTAGAATAGCAAGTCTGTGGAATTTATATCAGAATAATGATATGGAGGGAATGGTTGAGGTAGCTAAAGAGTTAGGGCAAAAATATCCTTTCATTCAGAACGCTGTTGAGGCTCACATTGATAGAATTCCAAATGAAAGTAGTCCAGGACGACCTAAGCGAACTCTAATTGAGATAATGGATGATTTAGGAACAGATTCATTTGGGGCTGTATTTAAAGAGTTTAACAAACGTGAAAGCATCTATGGATTCGGCGATTTACAGGTAAAAAGACTTTATGATGAAATTAAAAACAACCGCTAACAACACATATAGCTTATGGCGGGTGAACGAATCCCAGCAAGGTTTTCGCTCCGTATCCAGCTTTGGTTTCGGTGGACAGAAAAGTACTTCGAAACCGCCACAAGCCATATGCAAACCGTTACAGGCAAGGCCAATGACATAAAAAAAGGTGGTCTCGACGAAAGTTGTCGACCCATCGGAAATGAAGGAAGGACCAGATCCGGGATTTTTTCCAGCATCCAGGCCGAGTGGATTCAGGGAGGAAAAGATTTTTAAGAATGAGGATAACCCGGAAGTCATTAGGGGATGCTGCTGGGAAAAATCAGAAAGTGAATTTAGCAGGGGCCAGAAATTAAAAAGGGAATCCATTCCGGTGTTGGTAAAGCGATCTGGTCCAGGATGTCTGGAGATGAGGATACGTGTTTTTAGGATCCAACAGCGACTGAACAAGAGAAAAAATGGTAGCCCTGCCTGTAACAATGGCTTGCGTGCATTGGGCAGCAATCGAATAAAATAAAATTTAGTACATTGGATGAAGTTCGGGAAAGCCGGGCGGATGTGGCTCCGAAAGTGCCCACCGCACCAAAGCCCAGACGTTGGGCATAATTCAGAATAAACATTTGCAGATTGAAGAACATTGAAAAATACAAGAATGATTTAACTCTCCTTATTGAAAAAGGGGACAAACTAGACATATCAATAAAGCACGAATGCTATCCTGAAAAAATAGAAGAGCAAATTAAATCAGCTTTTAAGGACAGCAAAAAAGCAAATGAATACTTAAAAAAAATACTTCCATTTAATCGAGAGTATCAAAGTTGGTATTCTGAATCTCTTGTTTTAATAAAGCAATTAATGCCTGACAGATTATCTGACTTCATCAGGCTCTATGAAAAACCCAAGTCTCGAAAAGCTATAGAATATGGCAATTACGTTATGGAAGATTATTTGCAGAATTTAACTGTAAGAAGTGGTTTTGGAGAGAAAAAAGTAGGCCCAGAAGCTGCACTTAACCAATTCGAACAACAGTTGAATATTTTAAAATCTCTTGAAAGACGTTTCGAAAGTTCCCTTTTCGACATACAACAATTGGTACAGGCAGACTTATTTGATAGTGAAATTGATACAGCAAGGGAATTATTGAAAAATAATTTTTTGCGTGGTGCAGGTGCAATTGCAGGGGTTGTTCTCGAGAAACATCTAGCGCAAGTTCTTTTAAATCACAATTTAAAAACACGTAAGAAAAATCCATCCATTTCGGATTTTAATGACCTTTTAAAATCTTCAACAGTTTATGACACACCAACATGGAGAAAAATTCAGCATTTAGGAGATATTAGAAACCTATGCGACCATAATAAAGAAAGAGATCCAAAAAAGGAGGAAGTAGAAGACCTAATATCAGGAGTTGAATCTATAATTAAGACAATCTTCTAAAACTATGGATAGAAAGAAGAAATTTCGGGTTGATAAGATTAAGAAACTAAAAAAGGAAAATCCTTTTTTTCTGCCATATGCAAAGAACATTGACTCACTCAACAATATTTATGTTACAACGAAATTGGCACGACAAGGATTAGTTACACTGCGCGAAGAATTAAAGAGTAACGACCCTTTCAAGTTTGAAATTGAAATCCCTGCTGCAAATGGAATGGAAATAACAAAAGAAAAAAACAAATCAAAAATTGTTGAAATTCTTAAAAGTAGCATAAGATCTGAGTTATTTATCAATTCTTTGGTGTCATCAATCTCTTTGACTGAAAACTACCTTGAGGAAATAATAAGAATAGTACTACAAAAGCATCCAGGTAAATTATCGGTAGACATTGACTCCAAAACTAAAAAGGAGGCTCAAGAAGAGAAAAAAGTAGATTTTAAAGATGTCTTGAGTGCCACTTCGCTTGATGACCTTTATAATCAAATCATCAACCAGAAACTGCATAAATTATTCTATGCTTCTCCAGCGGACTACTTTAAATATCTGGGCTCTATCATTCAGATAAAACTAGACGAAGATTTGATTGCAGATTATATTGAGGTAAAAGCTACAAGAGATTTATTGGTGCATAACAAAGGTAAAGTGAATCAAATCTATGTTGAAAAAGCAGGAATTAAAGCACGTGCCACAGATACAAGACAAAATATTCCTGTTAATGAAGAGTATTTTCTGAATGCTATGGGAACACTAAAGAAAATAGTAAGAGATTCTTATGAATCAGCATCTAAGGAATATTTGAAAATCACAGCAAAAAAAGATTTGTATCCTCCAATAATTTAAAAAATATGCCCAACAACAGGTATAGTGCATGCCCTGCGGGACACGCACCATACCCAAAACGTTGGCGGTAATTAGAGCAAAATAAATGAAGAACATTAAAGAAATAAATATTGAGTTTGTAAAAGGCATAGAATCTTTTAGTTTGACTACACCACTATTCCCCTACAAACCGAATTTTTTTGTAGCACCAAATGGATTTGGAAAAAGTTCATTCGCTACAGCTTTTAATTCATTAAATCGAGATAGACTGAAACTTGATGAAAGCAACTATCATTTTGGAGATACTACAAAGCTGCCTAAAATTGAACTTGAAATCACGAAAGGCGACAACACAACAATAAAACTTCTTGCAGATAAAGACAAAAATGAAATATCAAAAGTGTTCGACATTGAAATCATTAAAAATCTATTAAAACCAGAAGCTAACTATCGAAATATCCAAGGCAATCATATTACAAGTCCGACAATAGAAATTAGCGATATATTTATCATTGAAGCTATTCCAGATAAATTTGAATTACCATATCAAGTTTCCCAATTCAAAAAAATAATATCTGACAACAGACTGATTTGGAGTGATATTTCGCATTTATTGAAAAACCCTCTTTTTATTGAAAAACTTCAAAGCCTAAATGTTCTTGATAAATTTACCTTAAAAGCACAACAAAAACTTACACAAGGATTTTTAGATTTTATTAAGTCTTGTGAAGAGAATAAAGAAGGAATAATTAAGAAATTAAATGTTTCAACACACGAAATTCTTAGCTCAGATTTTTTTCCATTAATAGTTGAAGTCTGTGAACAATTTAATGTTACAGATAAAGGCGAAAACTATCTTATTGCCTTACAAATAATAGAGCTTTATAAAGCAAAACAGGAAGATTTTAAAAAATTATTCGCTTATAAAGTTTATTGTAATCAAAGAGATAACATATTAGAACTTTTCAATTCTTTCGAAACAACTTGGAAAGGAGTAACACCAAAAGAAATACCCATTTACAGAAAAGTAAAGAAAAAGAGAGTTCTAATTCAGAAAAATTTTGGAATTCAGTTTCCAAAAGCAATAGACATATCAAATGGTGAAAGAGATGTAATTTCTTTTATCGGTTCACTGTTCAAGGCACAAATGAATTTTAAAGGAAAACCTACAATATTAATTATTGATGAAGTATTTGATTATCTCGATGATGCAAATCTTTTAGCTGTTCAGTTTTACATTACGAAATTCATCGAGTTTTTTAGAGAAAATAAAATTCCATTTTTCCCAATTATTCTAACCCATTTAAACCCACACTACTTTAAGAACTATTTCTTTTCAAACCAAAAAGTTCATTATTTACAACCATGGAAAGGCAGTGTAGATAGAGCAATTGAAAATATAGTAGTATCTCGAAATAATTCAACGGATAGTTTATACCAAGATAAAATAAGTAGTCACTTTTTACATTTTAACACGGCTGATATTGACATAGAAACGGAGATTAGCACAGAGTTTCTCAAACAGAAATTAGGTATTCCAAATCGTGATATGTGTAATTCAGAAAAGTTCAAAGAAAAGACTTTGGAATATTTTGAAAATTACATTTCAGGTAAAAGAAATTACGACCCAATCTCTGTATGTATTGCTACAAGAATTCTTGTTGAAAAGGATGTTTACAATATGCTTCCACTTGAATTAAGGCAAGAGTTTTTAGAAACTAGGACAACTGTTGCTAAACTGAAATTTGCTAAGAAAAAGGCAGAGATAGTAATTCCGGAAATATATTTTTTCTTAGGGACATTGTACAATGAACTGTTACACATTAGAAAGAATAATGACAACTCAAGTCCGATTTATTTAAAGCTGAATAATAAAACTTTAAAAAATATGGTAGGAAAAATAAAGAAATAACTACCGCCAACAATATATATAAAAAATAGGCGGTTTAGTGCTAAACTCAAGAGTTTTTGCTCGTATCAAACTTTGTGCTTAATTGAAAGTTTCGTGCTTCGAAATCGCCTACTTTTCATATACTAAACGTTGGCGGGCATGTAAAGACAATTCGAACTAAATGGATATTATCAATTTAATAGTTAAATCTTCACAGCACATAATAATGTGTCGACCTAGTGACATGGAGCCTATGAGTTTTGGAAGTGGATGTTTAGTTCAATATAACGACAGGAAATATTTGCTATCAGTCGCACATGTAACAGATATTGAAAATTATGGGGCTTGTGTTGAAACAGGTTTACCACCAAAAGATTTACAGACCCCACTTTATTCAGTTGGTAGTCTTTGTTATTTCGATTCATATAAAGTGAGTTCTGACCTTAGTCAAATTGAAATAAAGAAGATTGAAGACTTAGGTTTAGAGTTTGACGAAACACTAGATGTTACTTTTTGTGAGATAAAAGAAGAATTCCCAATTATTCAACCAGAATGGGACTTTGGAGCTTACAAAATTGATGCAGGCCCTAAATGCTATCTCAACCTTAATGAAGCAGGTAAACCTGAAGAAGATAAATTATTTGGATTCTGCGGTAGAATCAAGCATGATTTTAAAGGTTTGCAGATGACAAGTCAACCTACGTTAAAATTAGATTTAACTTATAATGGGAGTTTCGGACGTTTTCACCTTTTTAAAACTCCAGAAGTAATTTTAGATGCTGATGACTACAGGGGGTGTAGTGGTGCTCCTATTTTAGACGAATCAGGAAAGTTGGTAGGACTTGCCCAGTCTGTAATTGAAGGTTCAAATACAGTCTTTGCCTTCTCAATTGAAGAATGTATCCGACTACTTGACTTAGCAATTGAAACTAAACCTATAGATTAAATGGATGCTTCTACAAAATATAAAATTGCTGAATTCATTTGCGGAGATAATAATGAGAAGCATCCTATTTACAGAAGTTCATCCTATTTAACTAGATTTTTCCAGGATATTGGCATAAATGCCACACATGATGGTTCTTCTCGCAATCCATGGACTGCATCTATAATTTCAAATTTGAACGGCCATGATTTGCAAAAAGTAATACTCCGATTAGCATCTCCAAAACTCTATGGTGGTGATAGGGAGCAAATCAAGTTGGCCTTGACCACTCTTAATGAGATTTTAGCGGTTGAAGGTTTGAAAATAAGGATAAACGGAATTGAACCTCAATTAAAAAAAGAAGCCCCTAACTATAACTTTGAAGAAACCGAGATAACAACAGAAAGAGAATTAAAACCCTTGCCACCACCCAATTTTAAAAATTTAGGATTGGAAAGTGGAATAGCTGAAATACTACAACATCGTTGGGATGAAATACAAATATGCATTGACTCGAAGGCTACCGTAAGTGCGGTAATTATGATGGGTAGCATGTTGGAAGGGTTTCTAATGGGAACAATGCAAAGAAACCCAAGAGTTGCAAATTCATCAGCTTCTGCTCCAAAGAAAGATGAAAAAGTTAAACATTTGTAAGCGAACGCCCACCCCCATCTATTTTTTCTGGCAGGGGTTCGAGACCTTTGCCTGCATGAAAGATTTACAAACTATTTCCCCCAGGGATTATTATCATTCCCTTTATGAAGAGTGGAAGGCCAGTGGTATTTCCGTCGGTCTGTTCTGCAAGCAATCCTCAGTCAAGTACGCCACTTTCCGGTACTGGTCCAAGAAGTTTGGGCAGGAAAAGAATGTGGACACAGGTTTTACCGAGTTGCGTGTTAGCGATCCCGAACCTGAGCCTGTTGCGGTATTGAACTTTCCCAACGGGACCAGGCTTTCCTTTCAGCGCCTTCCGGATACCGCCTGGCTCAGAGCGCTGATATCGTAAGCATGCTTTCCCTTTCCTCTTCGGTACGCTATTTTCTATACCACAAGCCTGCCGACATGCGCTGCGGAATTTACTCCCTTGCCGGCCTTGTCCAAAACAATCTGGGACTTGATCCCCTTTCGGGTGACGTGTTTATTTTTATAGGCAAACGCGGCAACCAAATGCGTTTGCTCCAGTGGGACGGAGACGGCTACGCCATGTACATCAAGCGTCTGGAGTCGGGTACGTTCGAGCGTCCTAAAAACAGCAAAACACTGGTTTCCGCCAGGGAGCTGACCCTGGTTTTGCAGGGCGTGAAGCTTGCTTCCGTACAACTCAGAAAGCGGTACGAAAGGAATATTTTCACTTAAAAAAAAGTGAAAAATATTGTAAAAAAGTGGCCTTTAAATGATTTAAAGTCACTTTTTATATTTATTTTTATACTATGAATACAGCCGTACCGGACTATAAAGCGCTCTACCTGGAAAGCCAAAAACAGTTGGCCGAAAGCAGGCGCATGCTACTGGAAACGGAACTCAAACTTAAGTTAGCCCTACTGGACGCAGCCGAACTGCGGCGCAGGCACTTCTCCTCCTCAAAATCCGACAACCGGGTGAGCGGTTCGGGCAACGGGCAGCTGGGCCTCTTCCCCTTGGGTGCCGGGGAAGCCGATGTTCAAGCCTCCGAGGAGCTTACTGCCGCCGAGGTGGAAAAGGCGAACCTGGAGCAGGACATACAGGCACGCAAGCGTAGGAAAGCCGCAGCCCGAGGTCCCCGCATGGTGTTTCCCGAAAGCCTGGAGCGGGAAATCGATATCATAGACCCCAACCAAAACCTGGAAGGATACAAAATCATCGGAGAAGAAACCAGCGAGGTGTTGGTGATGGTACCCGCCAGTTTTAAAGTGCGCAGGACCGTTCGCAGGAAATGGGCCCTCATTGACCCTTCGCAAACCGGCAAAAAGGGAGTGCTGATCGCCCCAATCCCTTCCAGGACCGTAAACAGGGGACTCTTCGATGAATCGGTTCTGGCCCACCTGCTTACCTCCAAATTCGTGGATCACCTTCCCCTGTACAGGCAGCAGCAGATGTTCAGGCGAATAGGGCTCGAAATCCCCGCCTCCACGCTCATCGACAACACCAATGCAGCCTGTAAAGCAATCACCCCAATCTACAACGCACTCAAGCGCGAAACCCTGGCCAATCTCTATCTACAGGCAGACGAAACCCGGATGCAGGTACTCGAAAACGGAGGCGTGAAGGGTTCCTCCCATAGGGGTTTCGTGTGGGCCTATCATGCCCCCGTGGACGGGTTGGTATTCTTTGACTACCGGACCGCCAGGAACAAATCCGGCCCAGAGGAGATATTGGCCAATTACAAGGGCGTGGTCCAGACAGATGCCTATGAGGTTTACCATAGTCTTTTTGCCCGCAACAAAGGCATAAAGCACTATTATTGTATGGCTCATATCCGCCGCAAGTTCGACGAGGCAGCAGTTTATGACAGAGATAGGGCTTCTTGGGCGGTGGGGACGATTGCCAAACTGTATGCAGTAGAAAAACAGATCAGGGAAGCCGAACCGCCCCTTCCCGAAAACCTCATCGTCAAAAAACGGGTGGAGGAATCCCAACCCATACTGCGGGAAATCCACGACTGGATGCTCGCCGAGTATCCCAAGGTACTCCCTTCCTCACCGATAGGAAGGGCAATCGCCTATGCACTTCCGCTCATGGACAGCATGAAGCTATACACCCTCCACGGACAACTTCAGATTGACAACAACCTTATTGAAAACGCCATCAGACCGATTGCCCTGGGACGGAAAAACTACCTGTTCGCTGGTACCCACGCCACTGCTCAGAACGCCGCAATGATCTACTCCCTGTTCGCGACTTGCAAAAAGCACGAGGTAAATCCCCATGACTGGCTGCTCGACGTGCTGCGAAAACTCAACAACCCCACCTATGACGGCAAGTTCTCCGACCTGCTGCCCCACAGGTGGAAAAATCATCAAGGGAATCCCAGCTAATTTTAATAGGGGGTTGGCCGTTTGCTTACAGTCATACTACTATTTTCTCGAATCCAAGGAAGACAAACGATTTGAAGAAGATGAAACACTACAAGCAAAAGTAAAAAATTCCATCCCGATTGCTGACATTGATCTCAAAGAATACGATCTCGTCTTTTTCGCAGGTGGTTGGGGTGCGGCCTATGACATGAATTCAGAGATCGTCGCTAGTAAAGTGTCCGATGCCTACTATAACTCCGATGTGATAATGGGAAGTGTGTGCCATGGGGCGTTGGCTTTTACAGAAGCGAGGGATAAAAATGGTGAATACCTAATAAAAGGCAGACCCATGACCGGGGTTACGCAAAAGCAGATCATATCATTTGGTATTGAGTTTACTCCTTTTCATCCGGAAGAAGAACTCAAGAAAGCCGGTGCTATCTACAAAGCAGACAGATCTAAGCGTATAGACCAATTCGCCACCATTACGGTGATTGACCAGGAAAAGCGCTTTGTAACAGGGCAGAACCAAAATGCAAGTCATGACACTGCCCAGCTTATGATGAAAACGCTAACAGAAAAAGAATGATGAAAATTAGCGCAATTAGCCGGCATTCACTTGGCTTTTTAATTCTATTCGGAATTTACTTGCCTGCGGTGAGTCAAAATGACTTGACCCAAAAAAATAAGCCAAACATTGTACTCATTTTAGTTGATGACTCAGGCCTAATGGATTTTGGTGCTTTCGGCGGTGAAGCACGGACACCCAACATCGATAAGCTAGCGTCCGATGGGTTGATGTTTACCAATATGCACTCCTCGCCTTCGTGTTCTCCCTCCAGAGCCATGTTGATGACAGGGTCGGATAGCCATTTGGCTGGTGTTGCTAACCTACCAGAAATGCTTCCCGAAGAATACCTAACAAAACCAGGTTATGGAGGTAAGCTCAACGATCGTGTGCAAACCATCGCTACTCGATTAAAAGAAGCCAATTACAATACCTACGTTGCAGGTAAATGGCATTTAGGGCATGACGAAACCACGCTCCCAAACAAAAGAGGTTTTGATCGTTCCTTTATACTTGGGAGTTCCGGCGGAAACAACTACAAAGCGCAAGGGTACTTGCCACAAAAGCCCATCGCTCACTGGTATGCAGATGGTGAGGAAACCGAACTCCCAGATGATTTCTATTCATCAAAAACTTATATTGATAAAACAATTTCATTTCATGAAGAAGAAGTAAAAAAGCAAAATCCTTTTTTCTCGTACATTGCTTTTCAAGCCATTCATGCACCTGTACAAGCTCCGATAGAATTCATAAACAAGTATCGCGAGACTTATAAAAATGGATATGATGATTTGAGAAAAAAGCGATTTGAAAAAGCTAAACAAATGGGCTTCATTCCTGAAAGTGCTGTATTGAATGATCTATTTCCTCAATTTAAAAAATGGAATGATCTTTCTGCCAAAGACCAAGAAAGCTATGCTAATAATATGGCCGTTACAGCAGCTATGCTGGAAGCAATGGATTACCATGTTGGTAGATACGTGGACTATCTTACCCAAAAAGGCCTGATGGATAATACCATTTTTATCATCACTTCAGACAATGGACCAGATGGTGGAGACTACCGTTTAGGCATGCCGTGGGCACTAAGGAATGGATATAATCGTGATTATGACAAAAAAGGAGCTGAGAGTTTTTTTGGGTATCTGGGGCCAGAATGGGCGAATGCGGTTTCCTCTCCGTTCACTTACTTCAAACTCTACACAGGTGAAGGCGGGGTGCGTGTTCCATTGATTATTACAGGAAAAGGAATGCCAAAAAATCAACGTTCTGATGCATTTTGCTTTTTTACAGACATCGCACCAACTATTTATGATATTGTTGGGATATCTACTTCGGCTAATGAGGGATATGCGCCTATTACTGGAAAAAGCATATTGCCGCATATTGAAAATCCCGCTCGGCCGGTTTATGCAAGCGACCAAGGGGTTGGTTTAGAATCAGCAAATAGTGCTGCTTATTATCTTAACGGATATAAAATTGTAAAAAATAACATCCCCTTAGGAGATAAAAAATGGCATTTATACCATATTGAAAGTGATCCGGGAGAGGTATACGACTTGGCGGCTGAAAAACCAGAAACCTTTCAAAAGATGCTTGCTTTATATGAGAATTATTCCAGAGAAGTGGGCGTAATTGAAATGGATGAAGATTACTCAGCAGGAGGAGAGGTAGCTAAAAGAGCAACTAAATCTATGATAAAAAACAATCTTGTTTATCTCATTATCTTCTTAGTTGGTATCGTAGTCTTACTTGTGTGGTTAATAAAAAGATTAGCTAAGAAAAAAAATAAATAATGAAAACCATCAATTACCATTTTATTTTAGTCTTGATACTTCTACTCGGTACAGGTTGCGACTCAAATAGCAAAGTAAAGCAAGCCATACTGTTGAAGTCTTATACCAATCCAACGGCAAATTCATCTCAGGAAGACACAACAGTCACAAATATTACTGCAAATCGGGACAGTCAAGGACGTAAAGCTTCATTGATTTCAGCCTTCTATGGTCTTGACGATGCGCTTCCCAAGCCAGCCAATAGAGGTATTGGTGAAGGAGCGGGTGGTGCTGACGGAATGCCTGTCATTTTCTCACACGAAATCGACCCAAATACGTTGGAGCCTGGTGATTTTAAGGTTATGACTGCTTCCGGCAAAATCGGAAAAATCTCGTGGGTTACACTTGCTCCCGCCGATGACAAAGGCGAGTTGAGAACCGTTTTGTTTGCGGGTCATTATGGTAGCATTGAGGATCAGCCGGTTAAGGTTGAAGTTGTAGGCAATATTCTTTCCCTGGATGGAACAATTAATTTTAAAGGAGTGAGCATTGATGTTACTCCCTTAGAAGATGGACCTACGATGGTTTGGTCTGAAATTGTGCCCCAAAACGAGTGGCATATTGGTGAAAAAGCTACGGAGCTCAATTGGGGCGGTGGAAGTGGCGTTGCAGAAGGTACTAAGCAAGTTGTACGAGTAACATGGGCTGGAGGCGTCACCAAACCGGGAGGTATAGAAGTGGATGATAATGAACGACAACTTTACAAAGTCACCGTTCAACAAAAAGATGGCAGAAAAATAGAAGTAACTCCCTTTGCCATAGCCGATTTGGGAGATGGTGATAACAACCATGAACTTTGTTTAAATGTTACAGGGGACCCGATCGCTGTTTCCTTTCCAGCAGGTCATCTTACTGACCCAAGAGAAGATTTAAACCCTGAAACAACCATAAACATCACAAATCTCTAAACGATTTTCATAAAACAATCAAACATGAAAAATAGGCTAGCATTATTAGCATTAATGGTATTTAGCATACCGGGATTCTCTCAAATAAACAAAGACGAATTAGCCTTAGAAGTAAGTAAAGTAGATGCTACGAACACAGAAAAACTAAAAGAATATGTTTGGAAATTTTATGCAGACGTCTTTGGCGAAGGTGGAAATAAAATAATACTTATCAGCGAGTTTAGCTATGGCGACAAAGGCGAGTTAAACATCAATTTGGTGGACGGCGAAACCAATATCAAAAAGAAACCGGGTGTTCGAGGTAAAATGCAGCAAAATGCCATCGAAAGCAAGGCTGAATATGTCGTTAAAGCTATGAAGTATGCCTTGGCTTATACCTACATGACGAAAGGTCAGCTACTCGACTTTTTCGATAAAGCAGAAGTGGTTGAAAAAGATGGGGTTTGAATCGCAAAAGGGACAAATATATATGTGGATGGTGATGAGCTGACTATTAATATAGACGCGGAAACCAAGTTTTATCTTAGCAAGCATTTTTCCACCAAAATGAATGCCAATCCCATTTCTGGGGAGGTACAATATAAAACCTTCAAATCGTCAGGGGTAAATCACATCACGATAACGAAACTTGACTTACCTGTAGAAAGTGTAAAAATTGAAGGTGAAAATAAAGATTATACCATTAGAGTAGATTAATTAGAACGATAACGAAAGAGGTTATCAGGTTTTCGATAGACCCTTTACAAACCCAACAATGGGAGATAATCCGATATGCAGCAACCAAAATAAAAACACATGTTTAAAATTATAAAATTGACATTATTGCTGTTCCTAGCAATTACCGTTCGTACTCAGGCACAGCATATTGAGATAATTCCTCAAAGTAACTATACCTTTGGAGGGAAAATACATGGTCGGTATGGGGAACTAAAAATACAAGGTAGTGAGAGCTATGGCATATCACTTGATATTGTAAATAAAAAGACCTCTTTTCAAATTGAATACTTTTATCAACCTACCACTGGAAATTACCGGGACTATTTCAACCCAGACCTCAATAATCAGCGTTCTGATTTACGAATTAGCTGGTACCATGTAGGTGTGAGGCAAAGATTTGGCACCAATGAAAAGGTTGTACCATTTGCAGGAGCTTCTCTGGGATTGACAAACTTTAATTTGGATTCCTCACCTAGCCGATATAACGAGACTGCCTTATCCTTTGGGCTTCAAACGGGTACGAATATTTACCTTTCGGACATTTTAGGGTTAAGGTTTCATGGGCGTTTAAATTTCCCTGTGCAGTTCAATGGTTTTGGGTTTTATGCGGGTACAGGGGGATCAGGAGCTTCTGCTAGCGCTTCTGCATATTTTATCCAAGCCGACTTAGGGGCAGGGCTTATTTTTCGACTCGCTAACTAATTGTGATCACGGTGAACGATAGAAACCATGTTTTTATAGAAATAGAAATTAATGCAACATCAGAGTAGGTCGATGCTAGCGGAACACATCTTGCAACAAAATTGACAACTTAAAGGGAAATGGAATATTTAATTAAGAAAAATGATAAAATCGCTGTTAATAGTTGTGTTTTGTTTGGCTACTTCCATTGCTCACGGTCAATTCAACAGTGAACAATATCGAAAAAATGCAATCAAAAGTAATATTGTGCCTCCCCTTCTGAGTGCTACAAGCGAAATTTCGTATGAGCGTTTGTTACAACCAAATCTGAGTATTGTTGCGGCTATTGGAGCCAACTTGAGGGGTAATCTATCCGATTTTGTGTTAAATCCGAGTGCTGATTTGCGTTTTTTAAACCGAGATATAAAAAATCGCTACTTCTTAACTGAAATACGCCGCTATATTGATTTCTGTGGTTGTGACCATATTCCATTACATGGCTTTTATGCAGGTGGATTTGTTCGGTATAACAGTCTAAGTATTTCCTCTGATCTACAATTTGGAAGTAATAGCACCAATCTTGACACCAAGATCGCTTTGGATTTTCGGTCCTTCAATTTTGGGCCAATGGTGGGCTATCAAATCAATTTAAATAATTGGCTAATTGATTTTGAAATTGGGGGGTTGGGTTATTCCCCTAATTGGATTAACTATAATACCAGTAGCGCCTTAAGTAACAGTGACCTTGACAAGTTGTCAGATGCTTTAAGTCGAAATTTTGGTATTGGAGGAAATTACAAGGAAATCGAGCTCAATAGTTCGTCAGGTGAAACCAGTTTTTGGTACTGGACATTTCGCTATGCCGTTTCTATTGGTTATAGTTTTTAGGAAAACTCGTTGTGCAAATTCATGGAAAATCAAAAGAATGCTGTATTTACCGAAATAGAAATCGATGCCACGACAGAGCAGGTGTGGAATGTCTTGACGGATTGGGGCAAATTAATAGAATGGAGCTCCTCTTTCATAGGGATTTCTACTGAAAAGATGGTGAAAGGTGAGCGTTTCATCTCCTACTTCAAAAACCCGATTACGGGTAAAGTCATTGAATTAGCGCATGTTTGCACGGACTATGAAGAAGGCAAAAAATTTGGATGGTCAGGTGATATCGTTGGAAAGGTAACAGATCATCATATCTATTCATTAGAAACTACGCAAAATGGAACAACACTATTTAAGCAAGAGGACGGATTACACGGCCCTCACAGCGCATTTTTCAATTTTCTTGCGGAGCACAAAATGACAGCAATGTATAAGAAGTTCAATAAAGAACTAAAAACGCGGGTAGAATTTCTCTACCCAAAAGATTGATTCCCCAACGAACGATATGGAGAAGTATTTGTTACGTATTTTAGGATCTTTGTTTATTATTATAAGTCATCAGGCACTGGGTCAGCATGAATTTTTCCATGAATTAGTTTTAGAAAAAACCCTGATTGAGCAAGAAGAATGGGAGTTTGTCGGTGAAGCTAACTTTAAATACCTCTATGATGAACCCGCTTGGAGAAGATGGGGCCTATCATTCGCCGGAGTTCGTAGAATTCAACGATTCAATATTCTCGCTGGCGCAAACAGTTATTATACCTTCAATAGAAGTATCACAAACTTCTTTGAAGTCCGGCCATGGACAGCTGTACAATACAGGATTCCAATCTTTGGGGACATGACGTTAAGGCAAAGACTCAAATACGAATGGCGGTTTTTCTACACCAAGGAAAACAATTCGAGAAGAGAAAACTATAGGCGATTTCGCTATCAAATAGGTATGGATATCCCAATTCCTGTTGAAAGGGAGTCTTCATGGGTTATACGTCCCTATGTTGAATGGTTCCTCATAAGGGACCCGTCTACATTTGAACGATTCCCCAACGAAAGGGATTATGGCATAATGGTGACCAAAAGATTAAAAAACAAACATGAATTTTACTTCATCTTTAGATTGGAGGAATTCTATAATAGAGAAACCCAACGGGGAAATGGGTATATTTTTTTATCTGGTTATTCATTCTAAACCTCAAGGAAAAAAGCGCTTTATTTTTTCGGAGTTCCTCATAAAGTTTCCTTTATCCTCCTATAATTGGTACAGGTTTTCTCCTAAAAACCTTCTTCATCACCAACAATGAGTTGCAAGGGAGTACACAATATCCTGATAATTAGTACCGCTATCGGCTTTACCATTTCAAGGAGAGTGTGCCTCTCACAGGACTGAGTGTCATTAAGGGTGATCTTTCTTCCATTCGCCAAGCGCCTGTTTCATTTAAAGTGGAATTGGATGGTACGTCTTAAATATAAATAAACGAAGGCAATTTTTACCTTGTTTATTTACTGCGGATATTCCGGTGATGCTGACCTCCTAATCCGGGTTTATAACGCCAAGCTGTACCGATATTTATCAGGAAATATTGCTTATCTGTTACTTTCGTTGGCAGGAATAATTTGGTATCTTCGACACCAGCTGCGCATGCTGCGCACACGCATTTCGACCGTGCAGAATTTCTAGTGTCGATTATGACAGGCTACCCGGCACCGTTTTGACCATGTACCGAGCACTCCGTGGATAAATGAACCTAACACTCAACATACCCGGTATGGTGGTGTTTGCCCTCATCTCTAGCGGGCTATTCGCATCCATCCTATTACTTCTAAAGCGGGAAAACAGAATAGCCAATCGGTATTTGGCACTACTTGTTTTTTTTCTTTCCCTTTGGCTTTTTGATACCTTTTTTCGAATGGCTGGTGTTTACGAGCAGGAACCAAAATTTTACTTCCTACCCATTTACTTTTCATTCGGATTCGGTCCACTCATTTACGTTTACACCCTACAATTGACAAAAAAGGAATTTCACTTTTCTCCCCGACTGATTTTTCACTTCCTACCTGTATGGATTCAATTTCTTTTTTATGTTCACCTACAAATTAAGGACTATAGCTACAGACGTGAGTTTTGGCTTGAAATCCACCGCCCATACACCTATGACATTGAGCTGGCGCTGAGTTTTTTGTTGCTGCTGATTTATTTACTGGGAAGCCGAAAACAGGTCGTACGGTATCGGAAAAAAATTGAAAACTCTTTTTCGGATGTGGATAGAATTACGCTTAGTTGGCTAAATAAGCTGCAGCTTGCTTTGTTTATACTTTCATTTTTTTGGCTATTTGAAACAATTGCCAGGCTTGCGTGGAACGTTTACCCAGTCACCCCATATTCGTCACTAACCATAGGTTTCATCCTTCTCTTGATAGCCATTGGAGGGATTCTGCAAAAAGACGTATCTCGTACGACGGAAGACCTATCGGACGAAATTCTGGATACGAAAGCCCTTCAAGAATTCGATGAGGAGGTGGACCCGGAAGAAGTAAAAAGAATTGTAAGCATTCTAATAAAGCAAGAACTCTTTCTTATTCCGGATATCACGTTAAAAGACTTTTCAGAGCATTTCCGGCTATCTCCCAGAGAAACATCTCGTCTCATCAATAGAGGCCTTGACATGACGTTCATTGATTTTATTAACCAATATCGTGTTGCGCGTTTCAAGGAATTGGCGAGCAGCAAAAAAGTTGAACACCTAAGCCTCTTGGGGCTTGCCTACGAGAGTGGTTTCAATTCCAAATCAACCTTTAATCGTGTATTCAAAAAAATGGAGGGAAAAAGCCCCTCATCTTTCCTTAAAGAGTCCTAATTCATGAATTGGGTCGTCTCAAAGAACGAATTGAGACAATCAAACGGCCAAATCGTGAGAAGTTTGCCCTGTACATACACGTAAAGAAACAAGGCATGCGTAGAGTGATCGGGATAATTCTATTGTCAATTGGTTTCGTAGCTTCGGGTTTTTCACAAAGCAAAAATGAATCAGAAATCTCAAAAGCTGTTGAAAGCTATATCAGTCAAAACGGTTTTTCAGGTACTATTTTAGTCGCTAATGAAGGCCAACCGATTTTTCACGAATCGTATGGTTTTGCCTATTATTCGACTCCAGATACCCTTCGGAAAGAGGACTGTTTTTCGATAGCGTCCATTACCAAACTTTTTACGTCAATAAGGATTTTGCAATTGCAGGAAGAAGGAAAACTATCTCTCGAAAACACGATCAATACCTATTTACCGGAGTACCAAGAGTATGTTTCGAATGACGTATCTATACACCATTTGCTTCTTCATATTTCTGGATTACCTGAAGAACGGGGTAAGATGTACCAACGCCGATTCAAACCTGAAGCTTGGGTAAAAAAAGTCTTAGCACACCGAACAAAGAGCAGATGGGGTGTATTCAACTACAATAATATCGATTACGTGCTCCTGGGCCTGATTATAGAAAGACTCACGGGTAATTCCTGGGAAAAGGAGATTTCAGATGCGATTCTAACACCGTTAAAGATGAGTCAGACCGGCTTTCTGGAATATGGCTATTATCCACAAAATTTTGCCTACACCTTTAGCAATGGACGTAGTGGATTGAAGCAGGATCCGTTATGGTTTATAGAAAATTTTTATGCGGCAGGTAGTATGTATTCAACCGCCTCAGATTTGCTAAAACTCGATCAGGCGCTCTACGGAGAGGCACTACTATCCGAGAGTAGCAAGCGATTGCTTAGTAAATCCTACCCAGAATACGGGTATGCGGGCTATGGTGTGTGGAACTATGATTACCCATTTGTAGCGGCTAGGCCTACCATAATGGAGCGAAGAGGGAAAATAAGAGGGGCGAATGTGGTACTGGTGCGGTTAACTGGTGAGAAGTATACCCTTATCATCTTGAGTAATGATGACCGTTTCAACCCGGATTCATATGGAGATCCCGAAAATTTAAGGGAAAAATTGATTCATGTACTTTATAAGTAACTTTCGTTATGAAAAATCTATTTGTTACCGTTGTATTGACAGCTTTCAGCCTGATCACCCTTCATGCACAAAGTGTGGAAAATCTACCGAACATCCTGGGTACCTGGGAGGTTGATTTGCGGCCCAGCCCTGATTCTGAGCCTTTTATTCAATATTTAGTAATCACTGAAATCTCGGGGACATCATTAAAAGGTACTTTTTATGAAAGTAGCCTTGAAGATGGATTGGTAAACGAAAAATTTGATTCTGTTTTCCTGGCATTTACGACGAACGATCAGTCAAGTACCTACTATCACTTTATAAAATTAATCGATGGCAATAGGATAGAGGGACTTACCTATAGTAGGAATCGAAATTTGATACAGCCATGGAAGGGCCGGAGAATCGAGTAAAAAAGAGTGTTCCATTATATAAAACCAATAGCCGTTTGGGTGTTACTTAAAAAAATCAGAATCAAGAAAAGAACAGAGCGTAGATTTCGGCGCCGCTACCCGATGACACCCCTGTTCCTTGCCGCATATACAGTCGCCCAAATCAAATGTTTTCTTTTTTTAGGGATCCGGCAACACCTACGGCCTAATGTGGAACCCTCCTTTCCCATTTCTTGTCTGTCCTAGCGCCCTTTTTTTAGTGTGGCGCTCAGGCCCGGGCCAGTTCGGTACAGGCTTTTACCAGCACATCCAGCTCCTCCAGGGTGGTGTAGAGGTTGGGGCTGATCCGGCAGCCGTGCACATTGGATCCGTCGATCGGTACCGTGAAAATCTTGTACTGCTCCATCAGGGTTTTTGCAAAATCTGCAGGCTTCATTCCTTCTATGCCGACGTTACCAATACCGCAGTACCGTGCCGGATCGGCGGGCGTATTGACCCGTACTCCGGGGATCTCCCGGACCTTGCTGGTCCAGTACGTTTGCAAATACCGGAGCCGTTCTTCTTTTCGTTTTCCTCCGATGGCATGGTGGTAGTTGATGGCATCGTTGATGGCCAGATCGGTATAGGCCGGGTAGGTACCGATATGGTTCAGGCGCTGAATGTCGTTGGGGTCTCGCTCCCCTTCGGCAAGCAGCGGCCATACGTGTTGCGCATTTCCCTTTTTTACGTAGAGCAGGCCGGCACCCAGCGGTGTACTCAGCCATTTGTGCAGGCTGGACCCGTAATAGTCGCAGTGGAGCTCGGGTAGGTTGAATTGAAAATGGCCAAAGGCATGGGCTCCATCCACCAACACCTGCACCCCTTTGCTATGGGCCATGTCACAAATTTTCCGTACGGGCAAGATTTGCCCGGTGATGTTGATCATGTGCGAGATCATCAGCAGTCTTGTCCTGGGCGTAATGGCAGCCGCATACAGGTCTACGATTTCTTCGTCGGATTGGGGCAGGTTGGGAACAGATACCACCTTGTTTACCACCCCGTATCGTTTGGCGGCCAGTTTAAACTGATTTAACATGGCGCCATAGTCCTGCTCGGCCATGACGGCTTCGTCTCCTTCCTTCCAATGAATGCCGGTGATGATCAAATCCAGGGACTCGGTGGCATTTCGGGTGATCACCACTTCCTCGGGGCTGCAGCCCCCTAATTCCGCCAGTCGGGCCGTGGTGGCCGCTTTGTTTGCCTTGCGTTCGTTCCGCATGTACCAGGATCCCTGGTAATTTACCTCCCGCACATGCCCGATCAGATTTTCAAGGGTTTCCTGCGGTACAAAGCAATAAAAGCCATTTTCCAGGTTGATGTAGTCGGGTTTGAGTTTGTAACCGGCCCGAATTCCAGCCCAGAAGTCTTCGTTGGAGGCAAGTTGCGCCGGGGGGATGTGCTCAAACCGGGACAGGGCCTTGCCAAAGGAATGAACGCCGGGGCTGGCCGTAACACCCAGGGCCAGAAGATTTTTCAGGAAGGATCTTTTTTTCATCGGTAAAAACGTTTTGCGGAAAGTAAAAAAAACAAAGCGAAAATAAAAGGGGTATGCTACGTACGGTAGGTGCGGGATGCCGTTCATGAACCGGTGGCCTCGCTCGCAGTCCTCTCAGCAGCGGGGGTGTGCTTTCCTTCTCACCGCTGGGCAGAGCTGCCCGAAGGAAGGCACAGCGGATTTCCGGCAAAGGCGTATTCGGCCCCTTAATGGGGGTAGTGTCGGTTCTTTTTCATTGCATGCCGCAGCTAGAAAGCGGAGGAGATTTTTTGCTTTTTCGCAGATAGCAGTTTTTTCCGTAGCTTGTTACGGCAAATGGTCGGGCCGATCGGCAGAAAAGCCCGGCAACCGCGGACAGCGGGGTAGCCGCTAGCCTTGGGAAGGTGGAACCTGTTCGGCCTGTTCGACTGGCAGCCTGCCTTCAAACGATGTATGCTATGACAGAAAAGACACCCCACCTTGCAGATTTTTTGGCGGATTTTGAGCCGAAGCTATCGGAAAGGGCCCTTGCCCAGCTGTATCCCCTGTTAACAGAGGTGACCGTATCCAAAAAGCAGCTGCTGGTTCGGGAAAGAGAGGTGTGCAACAAATTCTATTGGATAGGCAAGGGAGCCTCCCGAAGTTTTTACCTGCAAAACGGCACAGAGGTGCACACCTGGTTTGCTTTCGAAAAGGAAGTCATCGGTTCGCTACGATGTTTCCACGAGCTTCCCTCCCGGGAAAACATCGAACTGTTGGAAGACAGCATCTTGATCGCCATAGACCTGCCCGGACTTCGTTGCCTGATGGCGGAAAACCTGGAAGTATTGCGATTTGTGAATGAAACCATTCTGGAATACGCGCTTTTTATGGAAGACAAATTTTTTGACCTACACATGAAATCAGCAGCGGATAAGTTTCGTGCCCTGTTGACCCATCAACCGGAGGTGTTTCAGCGCGTACCGCTCACCTACATCGCTTCCTATCTGGGTATCTCCCGGGAAACGCTGAGTCGCCTGCGGTCCCGGTGATTTTGTGATCCATGTCAAATGTCCTGTCGCGTTTATTGACGTATTTTACAAAAAAAACTGAGTCCCTTGCGTTATCTCCAACGATTGCCCGCCCCGAATCCATTCAAACGATTTCCTTTCTTGGTAACCGGCGCTGTGTGCCTGATGCTTCTGCACGCTGTGCCGGTACCCGCGCAGGAAACCGGGGGTAAGGGGGAGGCACAGTACGGGATCAAGGCAGGTGTGAATTTTGCCGAATTATGGGGCACCGACGCCCTTCCGGAAAGTGACCGAAAAGTCGGTTATTCGCTGGGTGCCTACGCCGCATTCAAGGTCTCAAAGGTGCTGAAACTACAGCCCGAAATGATTTGGTCCCTGCAAGGGGAGCAATCGCAGGAAAACGGGCGGTACAAAATTTCTTACATCAACGTACCGCTGATGTTGAAATGGACGGAGGGGAAGTTTTATACGGAATTGGGTCCACAACTGGGCTTCCTTACCCTTACTACCAGCAAGTCCGTACCCGATCATCTGCAGCTGGAAAATGTGGAAACGATTGATTTCTCAGTAAATGCCGGATTGGGATACGAATGGACGGAGGATTGGTACATAGGAATACGCTATTGCCAGGGGTTGACCCCGGTGGTTGCGGACAGGGATTTGCGAAACAACGTCGTCTACCTGGGTATTGCTCACCGACTGTTTTAGGCGACCGGCCTGCCAGCATTACTGCCTGGCCCGGTTACCCGTCAAAACCAAGAGAAAATGACACGAAAAGAGTTTATGGAAAAGAGCCTGCGCATGGGTGCCGCTCTTCCCTTATTTTCGTCATTACTGCTGCCTGCCTTCGGGCGAGAAAGATTGCGCTTACCGGAATTTAAAACGAATTTCCGGGGTAAAATCATCGTCATCGGAGCGGGTGCTGCGGGTCTTTCCGCAGGGTATTTGCTCCAGCAGTACGGCGTAGATTTTCAGCTGATGGAAGCGGCCCCGGTCTACGGCGGGCGGCTAAAAAAAGCCGATGATTTTGCCGATTTCCCCCTGGATTTGGGGGCGGAGTGGATTCATACCCACCCGAGGGTACTGTCGGCCATTCGCAACGATCCCAATGCGCCTACCCCGGTCGAAATCATGGATTACCATCCCCAAACCATCAAAAGCTGGCATGCGGGAAAACTCAACTCCCACAATTTCGTCCGGAATTTTTACCGGGAATGGAAATTTGCCAGCACGACCTGGTTTGACTTTTTTGAGCAATTCATCGTGCCAACGATTTCCGATCGGCTGGCACTTCGTGCACCGGTTTCCGAAATCAACTATGAAAGCAAAAAAGTGCGCGTGACAACGCAGGCCGGCGAGCACTACGAGGCAGACAAGGTGCTCCTCACCAGCTCGATCAAGACCCTTCAGCAGCAACAAATTGCCTTTGTGCCCGCCTTGCCCCTTGCCAAAACGAAGGCCATCAACCGGGTGTACATGGGCGAGGGAATGAAGCTATTTATCGAATTCAGGGAACGATTTTATCCGGATATTCTGGTCTTTGATAAGCTGTCTCGGGCCATGCGTGAGGAAAACAAAATCCTCTACGATGCCGCTTTCCGGAAAGAGTCGGACCGGCATATTTTGGGCCTGTTTGCGATCAACGAAATGGCGCAGGCCTACACCCAATTGAAAAGTGAGGCTGCGATCATCGAGAAGGTGCTAGGCGAGCTGGACGAGATATTCGAGGGAAAAGCATCGGCCAATTATGTAAAGCACCTGCTGCAGAACTGGTCCGGGGAAGCCTATATCCAAGGGGCGTATTCCTATACTTTTGACGGAAATCGCAGACGTATTGTCGGGGAAATAGAAAAACCCCTAGGGAATAAGATCTTTTTTGCCGGGGAAGCACTTTCACTCGACCACCAGGCGACGGTGCATGGGGCCTGCGAATCGGCGCAAGCCACCGTGGCCCGCATGATGGAAGGAGCGTAACCTGCCGCAACGGAGGTTTGCCGGCGGCGCGGGTTTTACCCCTCCTGGGGACCGGTGCGAAGCTTTCCGTGAAAGGCAGGAAAGTGGAGGACCGACGGGGCAGCCCTGAATGTACAACTGCCTTTGATTCCCGGGGAAGCAGGTCTACCGGTTTTTTGGCGTTTTTTTTTGGCCAGGGCAATCACTTCCTTCGGCTGCGCCGCTTTGTCCTGGAAGGAAATCCCTATCGTACGGCATACCCCGTATCCGGGTAACCTGGATTTTTGTTGCGACGGGTATCCGGGTTTCCGATACCTGCCGTACCACCGTACCCTGCTGGCACGGTTGCCAACTACTTACTAGTTGCGGTCAGTTGGGTTTCGTAGCTTTCCACCTTGAAATTGCGGTAGACAAATTGCCGGGTAGCCATGTGGCGCAAGCCGATGCGACCTTTTTGAATGCGTTTGGGGGCAATGCCCTCGGCGATGGCATCGGTGTTCCAGGTATGATCGATCATGCAGCGGCCACTGTCTTTTTCAACCAAACGGAGCCGTAGGGAGCCGGCTCGCTTTTCTACACGCACCAGGTAGGCTTTTCCGGGAAGAATTTCGCCGTAGTCGACCATGGGTTCGATCAGGCCCCTGCCGGGATACCAGTTCAGCTCCTCGTCCCGCCAGGGGTAGCGCCTGTTGCGGAGGTTTTCGCGAAAACTCAGGCTGAGCAAGTCCATGTAGGTAAAGTAAATGCTCATGTCGGGAACCTCCCGAAGGTGATTCCAGGTGGAGATATCTTTCAGATAGGGTGCGGTTCCGATGCCCTGCGCCTGAATGTACAACAGGGTGGTACCGTAGTCGCTTTCGTCGATGCGGCGCATCTCGTAACTGATGGTAAGATCGCCTTCAAACTCCTTTTTGGTCCAGAGTACCGCGTGGTGGGCATGGTAGGCCAGGGAATCTTCTTCTTTGGTCACGGTCCCTCCGGAGAAAAACAAACCCTCCTCCGATGAGCGCAGGCGGGCATGTTTTCCGTCCAAAAACCAATTTTCCTGCCAGTCTCCCGTCATCGGGTCTTCAAAAAGAACCCGGGGCTCCGTTTCCGGTGCATCGTCAAGTACACGCATAGCCTGCTGCCGCCCGATACGATCGATAAGCTGCTGCACAAAGAGGCTTTGGGGGCTAACGGGCCCGTCCGGACTTTCGATATAGCCGCTGCCCATCAATGCGTATCCATAGAATTTCCCCTGCTGATGCGTGTCCCAGTAGCCGGAACGGGTGTTGGCGTACCGGACGCCATTGGCATCGAAGCCCTCTTTCTTATCTCCGGTGTAGCCAATGGCGAAGTTGTTTTCTCCAACGGTTTCGGGATCGAAAACGACGATACTGGGTGCATCGCTGTTCCAAATCACCGTGTTGGCGGCCGACCATCCGTGCCCGGTGCCGGAATCCCCGCGATTGATCGCCGCAATGCTTCCGTCTTTGCTGGTAATGTTGTCGTACAGAAAGCCCGTACCCCATCGATGATGGGGCTCGGATTGCTGGCCCCGGACCGCGGTGGACTGTACAAAGGCGAAGGGTCCCATGGTCCGGGCACCTCCCGCAAAATCATGGCGGGCATCTTCTGAATAACACTTGTATACCAGGTGGCCGGTTCCGCCGCCCATCACAAAGGCGTACCGGAATCCACCCCGATTCGGACCGACGGGTTCCAGGTAGGCGCAATCGCGAACGGTCACCTGTTGCGAGCCTTTTCCCAGGGCAACTGCCGCAAATTGCAGGTGTTTGACCCGAACGTTCCGAACCCAGCTGTCCCGGGCATTGCTGATGGACACGGCCGTTCTGAAATTCATAAAATTTGCCGATTTGCCGGTATCTTCCACCCGGGTGTCGTAATTGGATACGATCATCAGGGACTCCACTCCGCAGTGGGTGGCCAGCGAACCCAGATCCGCCGGGAATACCTCTCCGCCGCCATGTTCTTTTGCGATAGATTGAGGCAGCATGACCCGAAGGCGAAGGGTGTTGCCCAGCACGGCTTCGATTTGCCGCAGGTGCATAAATTGGAAGGACTCCGGCTTCCAGGGTTTTTTCTTGGCTCCTTCTGCTCCACCGCGAATGTGACGCAGCCGTTCCCCCATGCCAAGTTCGTCTATCCATTGTTGATTGACGGTTTTCCGGACGTATACAAAGTCACCCGCTGCAAAGGAGCTGGCGTCCGTTACGGACAGCTCGTAGCTGCCGGATGGTACATAGTCGTCCGTGATGCGAACGGCATTTTCCGGAAACTGCTTGATTTTTCCTTCACCGATCGCAATGGCGTTTCCGCCTCCCTGCTCCGTACGAAAGATCAGTCGGGTACCGTTTTCCGAGGAGCCTTCCCCGCGAAGGACCACACCGGAGGGGACCTGCAGGCTTGCATGTATGTAGTAGGTACCGGCGCTCAACAGGACGGCGCCTTTTATGCCCAGGCTATCGGGCTTAAGGTTTCCGACGGCCTGCAGGGCGTCTTGAATTTCTGCCCAACTATCGGGTCCTTTGGGATAGGCCATGGAGCCGTCCGGAAGGATCTCTCCCTGGGAAGGGCGGATGGTCTTCCGGATCGGGACCAGGGGAATGGGAACATTGCTTTGTCGGTACCCGGTTTGGGACCAATCGAGTAGCCGGTCACCCCGATCGCTGTAAGGCCGGTAAACAAGTTTTCCGTCCGGGCCCGGAGCCACCAGGGGCTGCAGCGGACTGGGTTCGAACGCATGGGTGGGTACCGTTGCAGGCGCCGGGCTTACCCAAGACCGGGGAAGGTCGGTCTGCTGCCGGGAGGCCGTATCTGCCGGACACCGCGAACAAAGGGCAAGTCCCCGGGCTCGCGCCGCTGCCAGCGTCATGGGTTGCATGGACGCTTGTGCAGCACTTCCAAGTCGCTGAAACCGGATGCAATCCACTACATGCACCCGATTTCCTCCGTTGTGGTACACGGTGGTATCGTCTCCGGTTTGTGCCAGGCTGGATTGGAGGCCTCCGAGGGCCAGCAGTAGTCCAAGGGCGGCAATGAGAAAGAGAGGGGCCTGGGAATAAGAGGTGCTTCGCATGGAATGAAAATCTGTTTTGTCCGTTTGATTGAAAACGAAGGTACTATTTGTGGCCCAATGTACAGGTGTAGTGGATAATATCCTGGGTTTTTTCGTTAAAAATACGTTCGATGCGTGAAAAAACGGCGGAGTTCCCAACAGGATCCGATGCAAAGGGCCGGGATTGGGATAGGGTAGGCTCTAGGGTAGGAACTACTATTTCATCCTATCGGGTAAAAAATGGGTAGGGGACTTTTGTATCCTTGGGACAACGACTGTTTTGTTGTATCTTGGACGGGTACCAACGACTGCATCGTGCTTACCCGACTATTGTTTTTGTTCTGCCTGCTTTCCACCACCGCCTACACCCAGGTCTTGCAGCCACATTTTGACAAAGAGGAGTACGTGGAATTGCTGAAAATCAATAAAAAGACCCACCTTCCCCTGGAAAAGTGGGCGACGGACAGCCTGGTCACCATGCCCGAGAAGTATGCATTTAGCTATCGATCACCCGAACTGGCCTTTGACAATCGCTGGGATCTGTGGTTTCACAAAACACAGCCGATCGCGGTGCTATCCGTTCGGGGGAGCATTGCAACGGAGGCCAGTTGGTTGGCTAATTTTTATGCGGCGATGATCCCGGCAAAAGGGGAAATCGAATGGGGAAAAACAACGAAATTTCCTTACGCGCTCGCGGAAAGTCCCAAGGCCGCCGTACACGTGGGCTGGCTGCTGGCCATGGCCCATCTAACGGAAACGATTGAATCAAAAATCGATTCCAGTTACCAGGCCGGAGTGAAGGATTTTATCCTTACCGGCCACAGCCAGGGTGGAGGCATCACGTACCTGCTGACTGCATACCTGCGTACCCTGCAAAAGAACAACCGCCTCCCGGCAGACATTCAATTCAAAACCTATTGCAGCGCGGGTCCCAAACCCGGTAACCTGTTTTTTGCCTACGAATACGAAAAAATGACGGACGGTGGTTGGGCCTTTAATGTGGTAAATACCGCCGATTGGGTGCCGGATGTACCGTTTTCTCTGCAGACAATTAATGATTTTACCGAAGTAAATCCCTTTAGCCAGGCCGATCAGGTTGTAAAAAAACAGAAATTCCCAAAAAACCTGGTGCTGAAACATTTGTATAACAAATTGAGCAAACCCAGTCTGAAAGCCCAGAAAAACTACCAAAAGTATTTGGGGGAGAAGGTTTCGGTGGCAGTAAAAAAGCAGCTTCCGGACATTCAACTGCCGGAATACTACGAAAGCAACCATTACGTGCGAACGGGACGAACAATTGTTTTGGTACCCGATCAAGCGTATTGGGATCGGTATCCGAATACCCCTTCTAGCACCGAGGTTTGGACCCATCACCTGATTGTTCCGTATTTATTTTTAGCCAGTCGGCTGTAGCGGTAGGCAGCTACGGAAACTTGCGCCTACCGGCGCTCGCCCCCGGGGGTATCGGGAAAATCCAGCGGTTTTTGGGTGGCGTGCCGGGCGACGGCTCTCATCTAGCAGGGGTGGTGCCGCCGCGCTTCTCCCCTGAGGTAGGGGTAATTTTTTTGACGAAACTTCTCGTAAATTTTCGGAAATCCCGTTACATTCGGGAAATTCGCAGCGACCTGGATCAATTGTCCGGCCCCGGATGAAAAAGAATAGAAACGTATACCATGAAGCATGTATGCTACTTGTTGCTGCTCCTTGCAGCGGTTTCCTGTACGACCAGCAGACCAATGGGATCGGGCAGTCAGGGACTACCGACCTATACCCCCGAGCCGAGCATTACCCAGTCGTTATTTGACGATGCTTCCTCGACGATTTCGGAAGAAAACATCCGTAGAATTCTTGACGGGAGTTTTTCCCTGCCAAAAAACCTGCGGGTTGCACTGGTAAAGCTCGAACCAGGTTCCGGCCGGAGCACTTACTATTGGAACAGCGAAGAATACCTCAAATCCCAACAGGCGTATGTGGACTCCCTGAGCGCTGCATTTCTTCGATCGGACCGGGTAACCCGGGTCGCTCAATTGCCTGAATTGTTGGTCTCGGATCGCCCTACCTTTACCAGTATTCGGGAGGCTGCCGTCCGCACACAATCCGATCTCGTGGTAGTCTATACCATTACCAGCGACCTGTATGCCAATTATAAACTGTTTTCAAAATCGGATATCAAAGCTTTTGCCACCACGCAACTCGTCGTGCTGGATGTACGGACCGGGCTGATCCCGTTTACCACCATCGTCACCAAAGAGTTCCAGTCGAAACGACTGGAAGCGGAACTGAACGACAGCGAAGCGGCAAATCGAATAAAAAATCAGGCCGTACTAGTAACGATTCAGGAAATCGGGGAAAGCATTGGCAAGTTGCTAGCTAGCGACTAAATTGCCTGCAAGCTGGCCCTGGGAAAGCCTTTCGCCGGATCGCTCCCGAAGGGAGGCGAGGAACGCGGCCGGAACGCTTCGCCTGGGGGTTTTTGTGTAAAAAAAAGCCCCCGCTAGTAATTTATTTTCACCACCAACCCATCGAATAAATGGATCGACACCCCACCATCGACCTGGTTGTTTTTGATATGGCCGGAACCACCGTAAACGAAAACAATGTCGTCTACAAATCCCTCCAACAGGCAATTAACAAACTGGGCCACCGCTACTCGCTGGAACAGGTGCTGTTGCACGGAGGAGGGAAAGAAAAGCTACAGGCGGTGCGCGATATCATGAAGGATGCCTACCCGACGGCAGCGGATTTGGAAGCAAATGCCCGGATTGCCTTTGCCGATTTTCTGCAGCTACTCAAAGAGGCCTATGCGGTGCTGGAGGTTTCCACCTACCCCGGAACCGAGGAATTGTTCGCGTTTTTGCGAGCGAATGGCGTGAAGGTAGCCTTGAATACCGGCTACAACGAACAGACGGCTCGCTCCCTTTTAGAAAAACTACACTGGCAGGAGGGAGAGACCTTCGATGTCCTGGTCACTGCAGACGACGTGGAAAACAGTCGGCCCGCTCCGGACATGATCCTGGTAGCCATGGAGCGCTGTGGCATTTCTGAGGCATCCAAGGTAGCCAAAGTAGGCGATTCCATGGTGGATATTGCCGAAGGAAAGGCCGCCGGATGCGGATTGAGGCTCGGGGTCACCACCGGAGCGCAGACGGCGGCGCAGCTTCGCCGAGGCCTCACCGGATGCTGTGATCGACTCATTACTTGAGCTGAAAGCCATTCTGGGTTTCGTCCCAAAAGCCTGAGGAAATACACGTTAGACTGTCGAAACGGGCGCAGCCCTGGGAATAACCGGGCACACTACCCAAAGGCCCTTCGCAGCCGTAGCCGGCAGACCCGTGCCGCCTGTTCCGGAAGTTTTTTTCAGCACCTAGCGGAGAAAAGTCAACCGTATCCGGTAATGCTCCATGGTGTCCGCAGGGATTTGCGTTCGATTTTCCGGCAGCGGCAGCTTTTCCCGTTTGGAAAGCGCTATTCCTTCAAAAACCGCAGCCGATCTACCATGCTGCTGTTTTCCAATTTGAATACATACATTCCGGTATTCAGGTGATGGAGGTTCAGCAGCAGTATGGTTTCCGCGGTGGGCAACACATGGGTTTCCAGAACCTGTCCGTCCACGGATAAAATGGACAGCTGGCTGGGTTCTGGAAAAGGGCGCTTTGTCCGAAGGCTGACCCAACCCCTGGAGGGATTGGGCTGCAGGGAAAAGTGGCTATTGACCTCAAAGGTTACCGCATTGGTTTGCAACAAAGCCCCGTCCTTTCCGTGCAGCATGGCTGCCGTGGTGTAGCTACCCGGAGGAAGGTGTTCCAGATAGGTCTGCCAGGTCCCCTCACCGCTGGCTTCCCAGATTGGGGATGCATCTGCCGGCTGCATGGCTTGGGTCAATTCGATGCTTTCTACGTTCTCCAGGGGAGTTCCGGTTTTCAGCGTAAGCTTGATTTTTCCTGCATCCTCTTCGGAAAGCAGTTGCACTTCCTGGCCGACCCGGAGGGTAGCTTCGGAAGAGGGTGACAGGGAAACCAGCAGGGGCTTGGAGGAAAGGGGCAGCTGAAGGGCCCCGTTTTCGTAGGCAACGGTGACGGCTTCCCCCGGGGATCCAATCCGGAAAGGTACCGGGCATCCTGTGCCGGGAGCGCATGCGGGAAAGGTGTGTTAATGGCCAGGGTATCGTCTCCGGTTACCGGCCTCCAGGCGACCAAATGGCTGTCTTCTCCGGCTTCGTTGCGGAGCAGGTAGATGTAGGCGTCCTCGTCTTCCTTCAGCACCTCCTGAAAGCGCAGGTTTGCCAGATTGTTCTGAACCGCCTCGGCAGCCACAAAAGACCGTTTTTCCTGAAAATTGAAATTGCGCGAGTCGGTAAGGCCGGAGCGGTCGTAGTTTCGTTCGGAATCGTTGCTTTCCAGGTCCACGTTGGCGTAGAAGTACCAATGGGCCCGATCCACTCCCATTCGGCTGAGCCAGAGCAGTCCTCGTACGGCATAAACTGCCTGGGAAATGGCCGATACGGCTTCGCTATTGGAAGCGGTTTCGTTGGCGCTGGATGCGTCCCAGCCCCATTCCGTAACATGCACTTCTTTTCCCGGTAAATTATGGTCCCGGAATCGCAGCCCTGCAAAGAGCGCCCGCATTTCGGAGGCGGGGTGCTCGGGATGCACGGCCAGCCGGACGCCCTGTTCGTTTCGGATGTAACTGTACAGGTGCAGGTTGATGCCATCCAGGTAGGGAGCGGCGTCCTCGGACAGTTTGTAGCCCATGTAATTTTTGCTAATGCCCGAATTCCCGGCCTCGGGGTTGGAGGCTTGCAAGGCTGCAGGCAGTACGATCAGGTCCGGATCAGCGGATTTCATGCCCTTTGCCATGCCTTCCAAAATGCGGCGATAGGTGGTATCGCTGTAATCCCAGGGTTCGTTGCCGATCTCTGCCGAGCGAATCAGGTTGAGATTGCCTGGCCCAAAAGTCCCGGCAAAGGCTTGTCCCAGGGCTTCGGCAGACTCGTAAGGGCGATCCCAATCGGATTCCCGGAAGCGGTCAAACGTATAGGTGGCGTCCACCGTAAATCCTTTTCTTTTCCAATCCGAATATTCTTGTTCCCACTGCGTCCATTTCAGGTGTACCTGCAGGTTATCCGGGTCGTAGCTGGGAATCTGGTCCGGGTCGGGTGTATCCCAGTGAATGTTGTGGTAATTTCGTGCCTGAGAAGCAGCCCGGATAAATTTCTGGGCTCCCTCGTCGGGTCCCTGGAGGTTGGGTACCTTTTTGGTTCCCCAGGCCCAGACGGTGTTCAGGCCAAAAAGCTCCCCAAAACTGCGATCCTGCGGCCTGGCTGCAGGGGCCGGTCCGTACACGCCGTATTCGTCGTAAACCGTGATTTCCTGAATGGAAGCTTTTTTGTAATTCTCATCGGCCAGCGTCACTTCCACACGCACGTAGCGCGCCGGTACCGGCCGGGGCAACTGAATGGTTTGGAAATCCAGCAGATTTGGATCCAGATCGGTCACGGCCACCAGACTGTCCAGGGAATTCCCCAGCAAAAGCCGGGCGGCGCGTGCCGTGCCGCGACCGTTCCAATGCCGGGACCGGATCCAGGACACGGGTTTGGTCTCGCCCAGGTCCAGGGTCAGATATTCCGTGAGTGGCTCGCTGTAGGCGGCGATCTCCTGAATACGAAAGGCTGCCGGCGAGCTTAGAAAAATCTCAACCACCTGATCCGATTCGATGATAAAGCGCTGGTGGCCGCTACTGCCCACTGCATAGGTACGGGAGATTTCAGAGCCGTCCGAACGGCTGAGGCGTATGCTTACCGTCTCGGTAAAATTGCTTGCAAGGCGTAGGCCCAGGCGATGGATCGGCATTGCGGGAAGGACAAGCCGATACCAGGCGAGGCTTTCCCCTTCGGCCGGCTGTATGTCCGGGGTGCTGTTTCCCAGCGAGCCATCCGTGGCTCGGTCCACGGGCACACCGTTTGAAGCCTCCCCGTTTCTGCCGAGCAATCGGTTTTGTCGGGGGTTGGAAACGTACCCGTCGGGTAGGGGATTACTCGATACCCAGGCCGTGGAAAAGTCATTGTCCAGTACCCGCTCCGCTTGATTTTGCTCACCGGGAGCGGTGGAGCTTGGAAGTACCCCTGCTTCGGAGGAGAGGGAAGGGTACAGCCCTGCATGAGGGTCCCAGGTACGGGAAGGCGGTGGCTCGGGTGCGGGCTCGCTATAAACTTCCAGTTCGAAGACCGATACTTTTTTGTAGTTTTCAGGCACCAGGGTATGCGCAATCCGGATGTAACGGGCTTTTATGGCCTGCGGCAATTCGGTGATGATCATGGAAAGTTCAGCGGGGTTGAGGCTGGCTACCTGTACCAGACTGTCGGGGTGCGTGCCCAGCAATAACGCCGTAGCCGATGCATTGCCCCAGCCCGCCCAATGCTTGCTGTGGATCTCTTTGATCCATTCCGCCTGTTCGAGTTCGATGGTGAGGTATTCAACCGCGGATTGGTCCAGGGCTGCCAGTTCGTAGATGAAAAAGGGCGCGGTGCTGGACAGGCTGATTTTGACCGTATTCTCGATGTTTGGTGTCAGGCGGATGGTCGCGTTGTTTTGCTGGGGGGTGTACAAAAAGGTGGTCAGGGCTCCCGCTTCATCCCAGATTTCCACTACAACATCCGCTTGCAGACCGCCGAGCCGAAGGCCAAGCAGGTGCAGCATTTTTGGCTCGGAAAAGAGAAATTCCGCCCCCGCCCAACCATTGACCAAGGGAATCTGGGGGCTGTAGGTACCCAGTTTTCCATCGGTGGCGCGGCTGAGGTCGGTGCCTGCCGGACTGCTGAGGGGCAGTCCCAGCAGGATATTTTGTTCCTGATTGCTGAAATATCCGTTTGGAAAGGGATTGGCGGATAGCCAGGAGGTATTGAGGTCACCGTCCAGTACGTTTTGGGCGGGGAAATTGGCGGCAGAGGAACTGGCAGTGGCGGTGCCAGTCACCTGGGTAAGTTTGGGCTCTCCGGATAAGGCAATGGAAGCCGTTGCCCAAACTAGCAAAGGGCAAAGCAGTAGGTAAATACGGTACATGCAGATGGGTTGGTTGGATTGTGCATGAAAGATAGGGATAATTGCGGGAAAAAGAAGGAAAACGGAATAAAAAATCATAAAAAAGCATTTGAAACACATAAAAATGGACTTTAGAATAATATCGACATCGGCGAGCTATCCGAAGGGAGAGGGTATTTGGGTTCGTTTTTGTGGGCCGGAAGGCTGCTGTCTGGACGCTGGGCTTGCCGGGTATTGGCTGCTGGTTTTTTTTGGATAGGTGCGGCAGGGTGAAGACCGGTTGAATGCCCCCGGCTGCCAGCTACCTGGTTGAAGGCAATGGCTTGGAAATACCCGTAAACCGCCGCAGGTAATTGTCGGTTACACGTTGGAAGTGGTGGTAATGAAAGAAGCACATGCCAACGTTGCGAGCCGTTGTATGGGCCGGACACAGCCCTAAAAAAGCTCGAAGCGCGTGCATCTGCCTTTGAAAAATTAACGATGCCGAAAGAAAACGGGGACTTAGTTATCGATGCCAATGAACCGGTTACCAGGAAATACCAACTGCTGATCGGGTCTCTGATTACCGATTTGGGCTTTCCGGAAAAATCAACCGCTTTCCTGGAGACGACGGAAGACTTGTCCTACCTGTCGAACGCTTTCGATACTTGCACGGAAATACGTCCATTCGACAGATAGTGGGCGCTTACTTCTGGCCCTCGGAAATTTCCGGAAGCACTGCCTGGTAGCGAATCCCTGCATCGAATGCCCTTGCGCGTTGCAATGACCGCTGACTACAGTCATTGCTTTTTTTTGGAGTAGTTGTAAATGTTCCGTAAATTTTGTTTTATGCGGCTGATTACACCGGTACCTCCATGAAACACCCAACCATTTCTGCTGTCGCAGCCCTGCTGCTGTTTTTAATGTCCTGTACGGAACAGGCGAATCGGCCAAATATCCTATTGATCGTTACGGACCAGCAGAGTGAATCCATGATGAGTAGTTCGGGTAATCCCTACCTGCGTACACCGGCCATGGATTACATTGCTGAAAACGGCATCCGCTTTACCCGCGCCTATGTCACCAATCCGGTATGTTCCCCTTCCCGGGTCAGTATGTTGACGGGAAGATTCCCCGGCTTTTTTACCGATTCCAGCGGGCAGTTGGTGCGCAACAACGCGGGAGCCATGAATATTCCCGATTCCCTTCCAGAGGCCTTTCGGGCCAATTTACCCGACTACCTGCAGCAAGCGGGCTATGAGTTGGTGTACGGAGGCAAAAAACACCTGCCTTCTTTCCTGGAGCCCGAAGTGCTTGGCTTTCAGGTTTTGACCAACGATGCGCGGGGAGAACTGGCGCAAAAGGCTGCCGATCGTATCCGGGAGGACCGGGAAAAACCCTTTTTTATGGTGGTTTCCCTAATCAATCCGCACGATATTTGTTTCATGGCCATTCGGGACTTCGCCGACTCCAGCTACCGGCAGCAATTGGAGCGAAATTTTGCAACGGAATTGGCCTTGCTGGACAAAGCCCTGGAATTGCCGGCAGGCGTCAGCCGGGAGGAGTTTTTTGAGAACTACTGTCCGCCCCTGCCAGCCAATTTTGAGCCCCAGGAAGACGAAGCAAAAGCCATTGAACTGTTTCTCAATCGGGATCCCCGCTCGTTTCGGGCCGGGGCCCGACGGGACTACAGCGAGGAACAGTGGCGCATGCACCGTTGGGCGTATGCCCGGCTGACCGAAATGGTCGATACTCATGTACAGGTCCTGCTGGATGCGCTGATCGAAAGCGGAAAAGAGAAAAATACGCTGGTGATCTTTACCAGCGACCACGGTGACAACGACGGCTCGCACCGACTGGAACACAAGAATGTGCTTTACGAGGAATCGGTAAAGGTACCCTTAACGGCCATGTGGAAAGGACGGATCCCTCCCGGACAGGTTAGCCGGCAACTGGTTTCGGTGGGCCTGGACCTCCTGCCCACCTTATCGGCATATGCCGGCCTGTCCGCCGGTACGGATCCCCGGGGTAGGAGCCTGCAACCGTTATTTGAGGGGCGCCCGGTGGCGTGGAGACAAAGCCTGGGCATCGAAGGAGAAATAAGCCGTGCGGTGATTCAGGCAGACGGAATGAAATACATTCGCTACGACGCGGCAGGGTTTGAGGAGCGGCTCATGGACCTGGAGACGGATCCCTATGAAACCACCCATGTCACGGAAGACCCGGACTACCGCGATGCCTTGCAGGGAATTCGGAAAGAATTTGAGGAATTCTGGTTTCCAGGCCTGTAAAACAGTTTGGCCGCCAAGTTAGGTTTCCAATTGCCTCCCCTTTGCAGCAACCATTTACCTAGCCGCGGGAGACACCGGTATCAATTAAGGGCTGGTCGGGAAGCAGCCGGTTTAGCACCCGTTCAAAGACGGGAATGGTCCAGGCAAAAAACGCTACCCCAAGTAGGTTAAACAGCAGGTGTCCGTTGGCAATTGTACGTTCGATCGGTGCATCCATACTGAGGATTTTTACCAGGTTTACAAACGGGAGGAAAAACAGCAAACCCAGCAGTAGGCTCATTAGGTTGAAGGTGACATGAAATAATCCTGTCTTTAGGGCCGCAGCATTTCCCCGAATGGTTGCGATCAGGGTATCGCTGCAGGTACCCAATTCCGCTCCCAGCATAATGGCCAATCCCCCGGTCATACTTAGCAGTTCCTGTTTGGCCAGAACAATCGCCATGCCCACGGTAGCCGATGAGGATTGGACAAGCAGGGTAACCAGCGCCCCCGTAAGGCTGCCGCGAAGTGGATTTTCCGTTTTTTTCATCCAGTCAAAAAAGAATGCTTCTTCCTTGAGCGGAGCCACCGCTGTTTCCATGGTGAGCAGGCCGAAAAACAACAGGCCAAAGAAAAAAATGATTTTGCCGCTGTTACGGACTTGTTCCGATTTGGACAGAAAAAGTAGAAGAAACCCAATCAGTAACAGCAGCGGGGAGTACTTACCCACATCCAATGCGATTAGTTGACTGCTGACGGTGGTTCCGATATTTGCACCTAGTACCAGGCCCATTGCATGCCTGAAAGGTAGAACCTTTGCGTTCACTAACACAATGGCGATGATGATAACCGCCGACGAGGATCCCAAAAGTGCTGTTATTCCGGTACCGACCAGAATACCACTGAAAATGGTGGAGGTGTACCGTCGAATCAAGTACGCTGACTTGTCCCCCAGGCTTCGTTGAATGGTTCTGGACAAACTCCCCACGGCAAACAGGAACAAGACCAGACCAGCGACCAAGGATAATAGAATAGCAACCATTTGAAGTGAACAATGCGGACTGTAAAAATAAGGAATGGTTGATCCTTTATGCCGCCGGCAGTATTATCAAACGATGAAGTTTTCTTGATAGTGGGGCTTTTTGAGAACAGACCCGGATACGTCCTATCGTAAACCGAGGTCGATTGCCCGGCTTGGCAACGAGTCCTGGCTGGCAGAAAATCCGGTTTTGCGACGATTAATTCCCTGTGGCATGGTATTTAACCAAAAAAATCCAATAAATTTAAGCATATAGACTCAATGTATACTCCAACCAAATTGCCGTGACATTTTTCCGTTTTATTCCCCTTATTGCTGCCGTGTTTGCCTATCACTCGCTTGCTGCCCAGCAGCGACCCAATGTTCTCCTGATCATGGCGGACGACATGGGCTATTCGGACATGGGAAGCTTTGGAGGAGAAATCGAGACACCTAACCTGGATCGATTGGCAGAAGGGGGGATCAAATTCACTCAGTTTTACAATGCGGCCAGGTGTTGTCCCACCCGGGCTTCCCTACTCACTGGGCTGTATCCCCATCAGGCAGGGATGGGCGGCATGACCAACGACCGGGGCGTTGCTTCCTACCGGGGAGACCTTAACCGGCAATGCGTCACCATCGCGGAAACGGTAAAGGCCAGCGGTTACCGCACCTTTATGTCCGGTAAGTGGCATTTGACCAAGCATGTGGACGGCTGGCGAACCTGGTTGACCCCCGAGCAGAAGATCTATTTGTCCAAGGAAAATTGGCCCCTGCAGCGAGGATTTGACACCTTTTTTGGTACCATTCACGGTGCTGGCAGCTATTACGACCCCGCCACGCTTACCCAAAACAACACGCCGGTATCTCCGGGGGAAAACTTTTATTATACGGACGCCATCAGCGATCATGCCGCCAGGCAGATTCGGACCCTGGGGGCATCTGCAAGCGAGGATGCGCCTTTCTTTGGATACATAGCCTACACGGCCCCCCATTGGCCCCTGCATGCCCTACCCGAAGACATCGCCAAATACAAAGGCAGGTACGATGCGGGTTGGGACCGGCTCCGGGAGGAACGGATGGAACGCATGCTAAAAACGGGCATCATTCCTGCCGACTGGACACTCAGCCCACGCGGTTCGGAAATCGCATCCTGGGAATCTGCAGCGAACAAAGCCTGGTGGGCTGCCTGTATGGAAGTATATGCGGCCATGGTGGATCGGATGGATCAGGGGATCGGCAAGATTATCCGGGCCCTGGAGGAAACGGGGCAGTTGGAGCATACCTTGATCCTATTTTTGCAGGACAACGGCGGCTGCCACGAGGTGTTGACGGATCGCTGGCCCCGTTCTCTTCATTTTCCCGCTTTTCAGCGAGGCGGTGCTCCCTTGCTCCGGGGAAACGACGTACAGGTCATGCCGGGTCCGGAGGCCACCTACATGAGTTATTCGGCGGAGTGGGCCCAGGTCAGCAATACGCCCTTTCGCCTGTACAAACATTACGTGCACGAAGGAGGCATTGCCACCCCCTTGATTGCGTTCTGGCCGGAGGGGATCCGAAATCCTTCCCGGATTTCCCGGCAACTGGGACACATCATCGATATCATGCCTACTATTGTAGAAGTAACGGGGGCCAGCTATCCGGAGGCGTACCGGGGCGAGACCATCCAACCCATGGAGGGGCAAAGTCTGGTTCCGGTTTTTCAAAACCAATCCTTTGTTCATGTGCCCATTGGCTGGGAACACGAAGGAAACCGGGGTTTTCGGGAGGGGAAGTGGAAGCTGGTAGCGACCAAAGGACCGGAAGCAGCATGGGAATTGTACGACATGGAAGCTGACCGAACGGAAACGCGTGATCTGGCGAAAGTACACCCCGAAATTACTGCCTCCCTGCTCCAAAAATACACCGAATGGGCCCAGCGAGTCGGGGTTGTGGATTGGCGGAATCGCTGAGGCAGGGCTGCTATTTGACAGGTAGAAATAGCCCTTCCCGATTGGCAGCCAGCTCGGTGCAGGGCTCGTTTTTTTGCCAGGGAAATGGTTGACGCAACCTGAGTTCTGGCCGGTGAAACCAAACAGGCGGAAAAAAATGATGATTTTGATCGTGTTTGGTTTGAAATTTAATAGTATTGTAGAAAATCATTTGGGTCTTATGCAAAAACAACCATCCAAAGCCACTCTTTCCCTGTTCCTGTTCTTTCCGGGAGTTGCCATGCTTTTGGGCTGGGGCTTGCGTGGCTATATCGGGGGAGGGCCTTTTGGAGCCATGATACCCGGAGCGATGGTCGCCCTTGCCATTGGAATTTTGCTGCGCCTGAGGCCTTCCTTCCTTTCGATGGTCGTTGTTTTTGGGGTGGTAGGCATAGGCCTCGGCGGAGAAATGACCTATGGTCAGACCCTTGGGTTTTTGCGTGATCCCGATACGCTGTGGTGGGGATGCATGGGAACAACCGTTAAGGGCGCGGTCTGGGGCCTGGGTGGCGGTGCATTGCTCGGTCTGGGCCTTATTCATCATCAGCTGAAAAAATCTACGGTCGTCCTTTCGCTCGTGCTGTTGATCGTTGGGCTGGTCCTGGGAATTGGGCTGATCAATACACCCCAATTGATTTATTTCTCTGATCCGGTAAATAAACCCCGATCGGAATCCTGGGCAGGCTTGTTGCTGGGTGCACTTGCGCTGATTGGCTACCTGAGATTCACGATCGAAAAGCCGCTTTTCAAGTTGGTTGCTCGATTTAGCAGTTACGGACTGATCGCGGGAGGCCTTGGATTTGGTCTAGGCGGCTTGTGGATATTCCTCGGAAGTCTCCTTCCTGAAGTGCTGTTTAAGAGCTGGTGGAAGATGATGGAGTTTTCTTTTGGTTTTTTGTTTGGAGCGGGCCTGGGATACGCCGCCTGGAAGTCAAGAAAAGAGATCGGAGACCCGGATATCGAGGCACCGAAAACTGTTTCTCCGGGTTTCGAATGGTTGCTGTCCGGTATCCTCGTGGCGCTGGTCTATTACGTATTTCCCTGGCTCGTTGACACAATCATGGATACCCTTTATCCGGATGGTAACGGGGGGGTATTGCTACACTTCCTTCAGGTATTTGATTCCTACGCATTTTACGGATTGGTGTTTGTGGTGATCGCTCTTTATCGAAGTGCCTGGGCCTGGCAAGTGGGGATTACACTGACCTTCTGCCATACCGCCATCGACTACATGCGCGATCTTCGGCCCTCTCCTGAAGTGGAAGTTTCCGCCTGGATCCAGGTATCCGTCGTGTTTCTATCTACATTGCTCGTTGCCTACCTGGTAGCTGTCAGTAGCCGGAAAGAAGAGGTAATCTATTCCCTATTTCAGTTATTGATCTGGTCTACCGTTGTAGTGGCATTTGTCAGTCTGTTTTCGGATATTTTCATCGAGGGGGCATTCCGATTCCAGGGTCTGCCTGATCTACTGGTTCGGGTATTGTTTGTTCATTTCGTTTTTTTGGCTTCTGCCTTGTATGTTAGCCTGCAGGCAAAACGTCTGAATTCAGCGTCCATTTCCCGAGCCAACTTACTCGCATCGTAACCTTCGACTCGTGTATTTCATAGGAAACCAATACCGTTCCTCTGCCTGGGAAGCGCAGACTGCTGGAAAGTCGTGGGGGTTTGATTTTTTTGCCGGAATGGGTATGGGGGGAAGTAAGGCCACGCAGGGGTGGCCTTCACTTTCGATCAACACTGCCTTACGACAGTTCCTCAATTGGAGCGGAGGGGGCATTCTTCTTGACCGAAGCGATGCCATTTTCCATGGACTCTTTGGAGCTGTACATTTGACTGGTGCCGATGACTTGTTTGTTTTCGGCGATCAAATCAAAATAAGGGCTTCCGTCTTTTGCAGTTAGTCGTAAAAACTTGGCATCGTCACCGGCATTCTTTTTAACGGATTCGATGCCCTTCATACAGCTGGCTTTTGAGGCATAACCCTGACTAGCCAGAATGGGCTGACCATTGGACGCCTTCAATCGGAATCTGTACTTGTCACCCTTGTCGGTATAAACTTCAAATTTTCCCATAATTTGTTACGTTGGATTCGAAATCAATATAAAAAATTCCTTTTATATCGGTGCCGTTCCCGGGAAAAAACGTATGGAGTTTTCTTATTTTTTTCTCCTCCCGAAAAGGCCGCCTTCCTGCTCCAAAAAGACACCGAATGGGCACAGCGCGTCGGGGTTGTGGATGGGCGAAATGGCTAAATACCCGCGCAAAATTGCTGCCGACAGCACGACGCATTCATGGGTAGAATAGGTGCGACCAGGGAGGATATTTGTTGGGGTACAGGTAGAGCGTGTTCCGAATACCGGGGCCTGTACGGTAAACCGGCTATCGGACAGCCCCGGTGAGGAGGCATTACAAAGCAAGTGTGGTACAGAAAGGGTAAGATAGCATGCATTTTGGTCAAGATGAAGGATGCCTTTCCAAGCCAATGTACCTATCTTTCCCCGCCTGTTTGAAGAGGCCTCTGGGTAGTCCTTCCGGTAGTGCCAGCTGCTGTAAATCGGACACCGGCTGATTGTGTTCGGAAAGATGCACCTGCATCCAGACACCTTCTCCACCCAGAATCATGGGTGAATTTGCCGGTAACAGGTAGGAACTGGGGCGGCCTGTCCGTTCTCGCTGGCAGCGGACGAAACCGATGGTCCCTCTTCCCTGGCTATCAGGAGTGCAAAAAAACAAAAAGACCGTATAATGCCTAAAAATTTCTACCATTGGATTCTCCTGGCGGCAACGATTGGTACTGCCTGTACCGAGCAGCCCGGCTCCGACCAACTCGCTTCGGATCAACCCGCCTACCTGGAGGCTGTTTCTTACCGGGATGTCCGCATCGTTGATGATTTTTGGGGTCCAAAAATCCACCGGAGCAGGGTGAACGGCCTGCGTTCTGTCTTCAGCGAAGCCGAATCTTCCCTGGCCAACTTCGCAATTGCGGCGGGCATGCGCCAGGGGCAGCACAATCAAATGATGGCCAGCGACTCGGACGTGTATAAACTAATTCAAGGTGTGGCCCATGCGCTTCATCACGAATCGGACGCTGAACTGGAAGAATTTACCGATCAACTGATCGACACGATCGCCGCCGCCCAATTGCCCGATGGATACTTGTTTACACCTCATATTGCCGGTGACCGGACGAGAAGATGGACCGATATCAACCGGGACCACGAATTGTATTGTGCCGGGCACCTTTTTGAGGCTGCGGTTGCCTACCAGGAAGCGACCGGAAAACGGAAGCTATTGGATGTGGCGATCCGGTTTGCGGACCATATCGATTCCATTTTTGGTCCGGGCAACAAGCGGCAGGAGGTACCGGGTCACCAGGAGATTGAATTGGCCTTGTACCGGCTTTACCAAACCACCGCAGAGGAAAAATACCTCCGGCTCGCCGCCTTTTTTCTGGACGAGCGGGGAAATCCGCAACGTATAGATACGGTACCTCCCAAAGTCGATCCTTTTGCAAATACGCCCTTACGATGGAGGCATCCCTTTTACCGGCAGGACCATTTGCCGGTGGACCAGCAATACCGTGCCAGGGGACATGGCGTGCGGGCGGTGTACATGTATTCGGCCATGGCAGACCTGGAAATGGAATCCAGGACAGGCCGGTACCTGCCTGCCCTGGATTCCTTATGGTCGGATATCGTCACCAAAAAAATGTACGTAACGGCAGGAATTGGCACCCATGAATTTCGGGACGAAGGCTTTGGCAGCCCCTATACATTACCCAATGCTTCTGCTTACAGCGAAACCTGTTCGGGTATTGGATTTACGCTATGGAACAATCGAATGGGCTTGCTATTCGGACAGAGCAAGTATGCCGACCTCGTGGAATACCTGATGTACAACGCCGCCATTTCCAGCGTATCGATGGAAGGGGACCGGTTTTTTTATCGAAACTTACTGGAATCCGACGGAGAGTACCAACGAAGGCCCTGGTTTAATCCGGCCTGTTGTCCCAGCAATATGGTGCGCTTTCTTCCAGCAATAGGCGGTTTGGTCTATGCGAAGGACGAACAGGGCATTTATATTCACCAGTTTATTGGAAACGAGGCCCACCTGCTGGTGAAGGACCAACCGGTTTCGCTTCAGATGGAATCCGGTTTTCCCTGGGCGGGAAACGTATCGCTTTTGGTGAATCCGAAAGAAAAGAGTTTTTTTTCCATACATATCCGTATTCCCGGATGGAGCAGGGGAGACTTCCTTCCCGGCAGCGACTTGTATACCTTTGCTGATAAAATGGATTCTGCGGCTTCAATTCCTTCAATCGCTTTGAACGGCGTACCTTTAGAAGATCCAATCCTTTCCAACGGATACCTGCTCATCGAGCGTGCCTGGCAGCCGGGGGATCGAATCACCCTTTCTTTCCCCATGGAGGCGAGAGCGGTCGTGGGTCGTCCGGAAATTGAAGACACCAGGGGCAAGGTAGCCTTGGTGCGGGGTCCGTTGGTATATTGCATGGAAGAGGTGGATAATCCGGAGTATTTTCAGGACAGGGAAAGGTATCAAATTCATTACAAAAAACTGGAAAACGGGTTTGAGAGCAACCTGCTCGAAGGAGTAGTCGCCATTACAGCCCGCGCTACGAATGCCAAAAACGAATCCCTCGACCTGACCTTTGTGCCCTACCACCGATGGGCCAACCGAAAAAATGGGAAGATGCAGGTATGGGCAGGTTCGGATTAATCGAGGTCCATCCGACCTGAGGGGAATGCCACGGTTTGCCCGTTCCCCGCATGCCTATGGGCCCTTTCGCATATCCTTCGACCGATCGAACAGCCCTTTGCTGCGGGCTGTTTTTTTTATTCAATCCAGATGAAATCTTGCTTTTAGGTGGTGCCGAAAGGCTCCTTTGTCAACATAGGACACATTTTGGTTAAAATACTGGATAGGAAAGCCGGGTGGTCTTGATACATTTAAGAATCATTTATTTAACCAAAATATTATGAAAACAACTGATACTGATAGAGTTAAACTAAAAGATAAGCGGCTTGATCAACGATCAGTCGCTTTTATCAAAAGGTTCCCGGGTTATTTTCTTGGGTGCCTGGCCTGCCTGATATTCGCGACCGGTCCCCTTTCGGCCAGGGATGGGGCCGATGAAGGTCTTTATGCCGACGCTGCAGCCCTTCCCTGGGCAGAAGTCCAGGTCAGCGGCACCGTCACTGACGATGCCGGAGAGCCCCTTCCGGGAGCATCGGTCACCGTGGCGGGTACGACAAACGGGACGGTCACGGATATCGATGGTCAATACACGCTTTCGGTAGAGGAGGGATCCACGCTGGTGTTTTCCTTTATCGGCTTTGAAAGTCAGGAAGTAGTGGTGGGCAATCAGACCCAGATTGATATTTCCCTACAGGCAAGTTTATCCTCCCTAAACGAAGTGGTGGTCGTTGGATACGGTACCAAAAAGAAAATCAACCTTACCGGTGCGGTCTCCACTGCAAGGGGAGAGGACATGGCAAATCGCCCGGTAACCAACGTACAGCAGGCCATGCAAGGACTGGTGAGCAATCTGGTCATTCAACCCAACACTGCGGGAGGAGAGCCGGGTGCGGACATGGCCATGACCATTCGTGGTTTGGCGTCCTTTGAGGGAAACACCGCTCCCTTTGTATTGGTGGATGGGGTACCGATGGGTATCAACGACATTGACCCCAACGATATCGAATCGGTGTCGGTGTTAAAAGATGCTGCTTCCACCTCCATTTACGGGGCGCGGGCAGCCTATGGGGTGATCCTGATTACCACCAAAAAAGGCAGTAAAGGATCACGAATTTCCTATTCAACAAACGCCGGATTAAGCAGTCCCACCATCTGGCCAGAGCTACAGGGAGGAACGGACTGGGCCCATGCCTTAAACGATGCCCGGACCAATTTCGGAGCCTCCCCATTTTACCCGGAGGAAGCCATTCAACGACTGGAACAGAACCTGGCGAATCCAGGAAGTGCCCCCGGCATGTTACCCCTTGGTTCGGGCGACAATTGGGACCTGATGAACACGGGTACCAGAGGTGTGGCAAACGACGGCATTAGAGATTTGATCATGAGGGACAATTCCTTTCGGGTAAAACATAACCTGTCTGTTTCAGGTGGAAACGAAAGTGTGAATTATTATGTGTCCACTGGCTTTTATGAGGAGGACGGACTTTTGAGATTCGGGGATGAGTCCTTTAATCGATTTAATGTGGATGCTAAAATCGGTGCCAAGGTCACGGATTGGATGAACCTGGATCTATTTGTTAAATACAAATCCGAAAATGAAGATTTTCCCTGGAACCAGAACTTTGGACGTGCCTGGTACATGAATTGGATTGGAAAAATAAAATTTGGTACCCCGGCCAAGTATCCCGGGACCGATATCTGGACCCAACAGACCAATGTGGAGGCCTGGAGAAAAGTGCGGCAAACAATTAACGATAACCAGATCGTCCTTTCACCAAAAATAGCGTTAGAACCAATAAAAGGTTGGGTGACTACCATACAGGTCAATTACAATTCGACTCAGGTGGAAGATACCCGGACAGCCTTGCAATATCCTTGGGTCCGGCCCGGTGATGGCCCCAATTTCTCAGGAGGAGAGATCGATTTTATACCCCAAAACCGCGAGTCAACGGAGTATCACAACGAGTTGAGAAGAGATACCTATCTTTCTCCGAACATCTACTCTTCGTACTCCAGGGTATTTGGAATGCATGACCTTCAATTGATGCTTGGGTACCAACAAGAGGAGTATACCTTTAGCAATTTGGGTGCGAGAAGTTTCTTCTTATTGAGTGATGCCATTCCTTCGATCAGTACGGCCGTGGGCGATCAGCTGGTAACGGACGGGGTAGGACACTGGTCCACACAAAGTTTTTTTGGAAGGTTCAACTATATTTTCGACGAAAAGTACCTGCTTGAAGTAAACATGAGGACGGATGGATCCTCCAGATTTGAAGAAGCTGAAAGATGGGGCGTGTTCCCCTCGGTATCGGCAGGCTGGATCCTATCGGAGGAGAATTTTATGTCAGGAACGAATTTATTTGATCTGTTAAAAGTTCGGGGATCCTATGGAACCCTGGGTAATCAGGATGTGGCCAATTATCTATTTATACCGACCATGCCTATTCGCCAAACCAATAACTGGCTATTTGGAACGCAGCGGGCCTGGACAGTGGGTGCACCCAACCTGAATAGTGTGAATTTATCCTGGGAAACGGTATCTACACTGGACCTGGGCATTGATGCCGAGTTACTCAACAATCGGTTAGGGGTATCGTTCGGTGTCTACGAAACCAGGACCTCCGATTTGGTCGGACCGGGCCAGCCCCTTCCGGCAGTATTGGGCTCTACCGTTCCGAAACGAAACGAGGGAGAAATCATGACCCGGGGATGGGAATTGGAGCTTTCCTGGAAGAATCAGGTAAACCAGGATTTCCGCTACGAAATCAGGGGCCAGTTGGCGGATTTCCGAAGTACCGTGGTGGATTACAACAATCCGAACAGATTATTAGGTAATGACATCTTTTACCCGGGTCAGGACCTGAATGAGATTTGGGGATACCGCTACGACGGCCATTTTCAAACCCAGGCGGAAATCAATGAAGGGGTAGATCAGAGTTTCATCTATTCCGGCGTGTGGAGAACGGGTGATTTTCGGTACAAAGATTTGAACGGAGATGGTAAAATCGATATTGGAGACAATACGGTGACCAATCCCGGCGACCAGGAGATCATTGGAAATACCACGCCGAGATACACGTATGGATTGAATTTGAGCGCACAGTACAAAAACTTCGATATTTCGGTCTTCTTTCAGGGAGTGGCGAAAAGAGATTGGACCTTTGGGAGCAGTTCCGTATTTAGGGGGCCCGCTGCCGGTCCGATGCACAACAATGTCCTCGAAGGTCATATGGATTACTGGCGTGACGAAACCAGTGTATTGGGTGCGAATCCCGATGCCTATTTCCCAAGGCCATATGCCCAGTTTTTTGGCGAAAACGTAAAAAACTACGGAAGACCTACGGATCACCTGCTTCAAAATGCCGCCTATCTGCGGCTTAAAAATCTGCAGATTGGGTATTCGCTTCCGCGAAAAATTGCAGAAAAGGTGCTTTTAACGAATGCCCGGATCTTTGTGTCGGGTGAGAATCTGTTAACCTTTACCGATTTGATGTTTTTTGATCCGGAGGCACTTGCCGGAAGATGGTACGGTGCGGGAGATGCCTATCCGCTGAGTACGACCATGTCTGCCGGTTTAAACCTTAATTTCTAAAAAAAGACGCCATGAAAAAGCTATTTTATATATTCTTACTTATATCAGGAACATTTCTGGTTTCTTGTCAGGAAGATTTTCTGGAGCGATCGCCACTCGATCAGATATCCGATCCGGAATTCTGGAATAGTCAGTCCGATCTGGAGTTATTTCTGAACTCGTTTTATGACGAATTCGAGGGATGGCCAGCGTCTGGCGGTGGAAAGGCACCCACCAAGGACGAGGGAACCGACTTTGCACTCGAAGGCCTCAATGCCTTTGGCGGTACCTTTACCCAACGCATGGACGGTGTGTTGAACGTACCGGGTTCCGGCGGCGGCTGGAATTGGGAAAATATTCGAAACGTTAACTATTTCCTCGCCAATGTCGACCGCGTTCCCGAAGGGGGAGCGATGCGAGAGCATTACGTGGGCGAAGGGCATTTCTTCCGGGCCTGGTTTTACTTTGACCTCTTTAAGGATTTTGGCGCCTTGCCGATCATTACGGTTCCCGTTATGGCAGAAGATGAGGATATCTTGTACGGTGGCCGAGCCAACCGGACGGAGGTCTTTGATTTTATTCTCAGCGATATCGATATGGCCATCTCCAAAATGGACCCAAGCAATCAGTTGGCGACGCCCGGAACCCGGTTGAGCAGAGACATAGCCTTGTTATTCAAAGCCAGAGCAGCCTTATTTGCCGGTACCTGGGAAAAATACCATCAGGGCACCGTCTTTGCCGGACAAACGGATGGTAGCGGATACATCCAACAAGCAGCAGCCGCTGCGAAGCAGCTCATGGACGAGGGAAATTTTTCCCTGGTGACCGGAGATAGCAGCAGCGTCTACTTTGAGCTCTTTAACCAGGTAAACTATGCCGGTAACCCGGAGGTGATTTTTTACCAACATTTTGATCGGGTAAACGGAGACAGCTTTAGTAATCAACTATGGAACTGGCCAAACGGATACGGCTATACCTACGATGCATCCCGGTTTTATCTGAGCAACGACGGGTTGCCCATAGCGGTCAGCCCAAATTTTGTGGGTGATGAGACCTTAGATATACTGGAAACGAATCGCGATCCCAGACTTGCGCAGACGTTTATGGTGCCGGGGGATATCCGACGAATCCAAGGCACGGACACCTTGTACTTCGAGGCTCCGGATGTAGATAATAGTGGGACTGGCATTGAATCGCAAAAATTTCGCCATATCGTCGTAGACCCGGCTGTGGGCATCAATAACGGCAACGTTGATTATATCTTTATGCGGTATGCCGAGGCCCTGTTGATTTATGCCGAAGCGAAAGCAGAACTGGGTACGCTGACGCAGGCGGATGTGGACATGACCATCAATCTCCTCCGGGACAGGGTAGGGATGCCTCACCTGATCTTGAACGATATCACTCCTGATCCGAACTGGCCGGATTACGGCTATTCTTTGCCGGATTATTTACAGGAAATCAGAAGAGAGCGGGTGGTGGAATTGTTTGCAGAAGGGTTTCGCTTTGACGATTTGATGCGGTGGAGAGCCCACGAATATTGGGCAGGCAAGCGATTTGTCGGTACTTTTGCTACGCCTGAATTACAGGAAATATCAAATGTTCCGATAAATCCGGACGGATTCTTTGATCCATTTCGGGATCGGTTAAGTGGTCCGGACGGGGGATACGGATTTGATCCGGAGCGGGACTACCTGATACCCTTGCCCACCAATGAGCTGACACTGAATCCGAATCTCGACCAAAACCCGGGTTGGTAAGGTAACCTGTTCCTAACTAAAAATAAACGAATGATGCATGGCTGCGTCGGCGCGACTATCCGGTCTGCGCGGACGTAGCCTGCTTTTTACAGCCCCTTCGACCATAGCCCTTTTCCAAACAACGCTATCTTTATTTTCAGCAAATGAAAAAAAAACAACTGCTTCTGACGTTCCTGGTCTGGGGTTTCCTGACCCTAACCCTATCTGGAGCGTGGATCGTATGCGGGCAAACCGAGGCTGCTGATTTGGACGGGAATCGTTCGCAGATTGATCGGGGAAAGCCTTTGGAGCTGATGGGAAACCGATTCCTTACCTTTGCCTCCGTGGTTCGGGTAAACCAAATCGAAACCACCCGAACCGAGTCCAGGGGGGTGGATGAGTCGGCCGTGCACAGTCCACGTGAAGCCCGTATGTTACGTGAAGCCTTCGAGAAGGCATGGCCGGGAGCCCGCATGACCTGGGCCTTCAGCTGGCTTGCCTTGCAAGATCAACGGCAAAACTATCGGGAATTGCGGCAACTTATCGTCTCCTATCATAAAAAATACGGGGACGAAATCACCTTTATACCGGGCGCCTATTTCTCTCCCATGTACAACGCTCGGGAACAAACCAACCGTGACCTGCATGAGGGTTTACAAATGGTGTCGGACATGGTGGGGCATGGGTACCGTCCGCAGGCTGTTATTGGAGGATTTCTGTCTGCCGATAATCTCCGTTATCTTGCAGAAGAAGAAGACATACATGTGGCACAGGGCACCATATGGAGCCAGTATGCGGTAGACAATGGGGACGGGGACGGGTCCCTTGTGTACCCTTACTATCCATCTACCGAGCATTTCAACAAGCCCGCCCAGGGAGTTTCCGATCAAATTGATTGTGTAAATCTCGATGGCTGGACCGTGGATTTTCTGAATGCCAGGTATCCCGGTGCCAGACGAATCGACGGCGTCAATTGTGGTAGCCGGATGGGGGTAGGTCCCATCGAAACCCTGATCCGACTCGGTACAGAACGAGGAGTCAGACAAATGCTTGCCACAACGTCCACCCACTTTGATACCGGATTCGAAGGGAATGGTTTCGCCTGGGTGACCTCTATTTGGGAACTGAGCCTGGTCGAAGCCAGGAAGCTATGGCCGGGCTACCAGGGAAGGAACGGTATGGAAGGGCTGGATATCTGGCTCCGTGAAATTCGCCGCCGCTGGCCAGATGCCAAAGCCATCACGCATGGAGAATTCGGAATGCTTTGGCGGGAGCATTTCAAAAGTAATGACCAATTGGATTACCGCTTTGTACACCGGGGGTCCGGCATCTGCGGATCCGAACCGGAACTGGAGATCCGCTGGTTTATGAACAAGGATTTTCGATTAGCAACACTCAGAAACTGGATCGAACAGACACCGGAAAAGGTCATAGACTTCACCAGATACGATTTAAAAGCGCAGGAACCGCCTGATCCGCGACCCGGACATCCCATTCGCAACTGGAGCCTGATGAATCGTCTAAATCAAAAAGGAAGCCGGCCGCAAGATGTACCGATGGAAATAGAGGCATTGTATCCGGAAGAACAGGAGATGATCAAAAAGAGGTACCCGGTTTTATTCGAGGAAGGGCATCCGCTGAGTATTAACTAACGGTTTTGACTAATCCTGAAAAAGTATACCCGTTGATTTTTTTCTGAACAGGTGTAGGGATAGACGAACCTATCTTGCCCCTACAGGGCTGGGGTTGGTCTTATCGATTATTTTCACAGGGCTTCACCCTGCGCACTGATATTGCGCCCTTTCAGGGCTCCGGTTTGTATAGTATAATCTGTCAGGTCGTAAAAATCTGTATGGGTATTTGTCCTATTTTCAAGGTGTAGAAATAAGTCAGTTTTCCGTTACGCCAGTGCTGAAAGGGCAAGATCTCCCAGCGATGGGTGCAGGCCATCGTAAAAAATGTCCTACGCCGAACCTTCGAACCGCAAACTTGCATAGTAAAGAGCTGGGCAGTAAATGAAACTTCATTTAGCATCGAATCCCACGTAAATTGGACTCTGAACCCATTGATGCTTTGGAAATTTTTTAGTATCACATGTAGGCCTTCACGAAAGGCAAAGAAGATACTTCAATTCAGCTCGCTTAGTGTTAACATACCATATTTTTTGGCTAAGATGCTTGAGGATTAACCAGCGCAAACCTTGTAATTTTAGCGAATGATGCCAAATAGGACCCACCTCAAACCAACTGATAAACTGGCATCAAATGGTTCCCTTTTTTCTTTTGATTACATAAAACCAATAATCCAGGAATGATAAAATCTGCTTTATTTCTAACGCTGTTGCTTAGCTTCACGGTAATTGAGGGAAATGCACAGCTCATCTTCGAAAAAGAGGAATACGCCAGCCGCAGGGAAAAGCTCATGGATAATATTCTAGGTGGAATTGCCATCATTAGAGGGGCACCCGAACCCAAAGCTGTTAAGTTAAGTCTTTTAGCTTAACCTTTTCGTTTCAAAATGAAAAAGTTTTGATTTTCTTGTTCTGAAACCAGTACCCAAATAGGATGTTTTTTCTTAAGTTATTAGCATTAACGAGGAATGCAACCCGGTTGAGTCACCCGTCGGCATCCTTGATGCTTTTGTGCAGTCTTTACGGCATCTGCGGAAAAATTATAAAAAGTTTAACTCCTAAATAAATACCTTATCATGTGTAATAAAACCGGCGAATTTCTCTATCAACTAATTTCTCCTTTTCTTTTACTACTTGTTTGCGTTACTTCTGTGCATGCTCAAAAGAGCACGTTACCGGCTGACACTACTATTGTCTCTTCTGATGAAGTGACGGTTAACGGGAAAAGAATAGCCTATCAGGTGACGGTAGGCACGCAGCCGGTATACGGTGCAGATGGAGCACCTGATGCAGCGCTGTTTTATACCTATTACAAACGCAATGATGTCGATCAGGTCGAAAATCGACCCATTGCATTTTCGTTCAACGGAGGGCCGGGCGCTGCATCGTTGTGGATGCATTTGGGCTATACAAGTCCCAAGCGGTTGGAATTAAGTGATGAGGGATATCCCATACAACCCTATGGCGTCGTCGATAATCCCCATTCAATTATAGATGTAGCCGACATCGTATATGTTGATCCGGTTAATACGGGTTTTTCACGCCTATTGAATGACGGCAAGCGGGAAGATTTTTTTGGGGTGTATCAGGACATCAGCTACCTGGCTGACTGGATTGACAATTTTTTATCACGACAGGAGCGGTGGAGATCGCCAAAATACCTGATTGGGGAGAGTTATTCGGCCACCCGCGTAGCGGGCTTATCCGGTGAACTGCAAGACAAGCATGGGATTTACCTCAACGGAGTAGTTATTGTTTCCGGCACCAAAATGGAACTACCGATCGCAAGTAATGAAGTACTACAGTTACCCAACTACACTGCGGTAGCCTGGTATCACAACAAGCTACCTGACGATTTACAGCAAAAAAATCTTACGGATGTTCTCCAGGAAGTTGAAACCTACGCCATTGATGAATATTTGCCGGCAGTCGAACGAGGGGGATTTATCGATGAAGATCAGAAACAAGCCGTTGCAGAAAAAGTAGCCCGGTACACCGGTCTCAAAAAGGAATTCATATTGGACCACAACCTGACAGTCCCCACTAAAGCATTCAGAAAAGAGTTGCTAAGGGAGGAAGGCTATTTCCTGGGTCTTTCGGATGCGCGGTACAAAGGTATCGATAAAATGGACGGGGGCGATACCTTTACCGGAAGTACTCCACCTGAGTCAGCTGCCTGGGATAATGCCTTCACGCCTGCCATTAATACGTATCTTCGAAATGATTTAAATTTTAAAACAGACCTGCAATACCTTGTTTCTGGTCCTGTATTTCCCTGGCCATGGGATAGATTTACGGATGGGACCGGGGAGAAATTGCGCAATGCCATGATGCAAAATCCCAAACTTGAAGTATTATTTCAAGCCGGGTATTACGACATGTTGGTCAATTATTTTAGACAAATGAATGGCATGTGGAAGCTTGATCCAAGTGGTAAAATGAAAGATCGTTTGCATTTTAAAGTATACGAAAGCGGTCACATGATGTATGTGAGGGAGGAAGATTTGGTAACTTCTACCAATGATCTCCGGGAGTTTATTCAACAATCCATCCCCGGGAAGGGTGAAGCGGCAACGTATTGATGTAGGCTATAATGGAGCACAATAACACGGTATTTTCAACGCTGTCAAAGCTTGGAATTTAAATTTATCAGTAGTAGACATGAGAACACAAGGAAAAAAGAGATGATAAGTCGTACACGTCTTGTCACAACGCTCCGTTTTCCTGTTTTCGGGCTGTTTTCCGTAGGTCTCTGTTGTCAATGAACGTAGTCAACTGATTGAATATGGGCTGTCCGCTCAAATTATTACTTTTACCCATGGCCAGCTTTTTTGTGTCGTAACTCAAAAGTAGCCAGACCTGGTTGGTGCACAAAATGGCTAACCGGGTTAGTTAATTAAACCGGACTTCAGAAAAAAAACAATGAAGGAGATACAACCGATGGTAACCAAAACAATTGGCCGTTTCTGGCTACTACCGCTTTTGTTTGCGGCATCTTGTCAGGAATCCCATAAAAGCCTGCCGGAGTGTGCACTGTGCGAGGACACGGCGGCTAAATGGATTCAGGTTGCAGAAGAACTGCCTGATGAAGACTCGCTTTTTTATTTGCCCCGCCCCGCGCCGCTTTTTCGCAAGGAATTTGGATTGGCAGAAAAAATAGACAGTGCCCGCTTATTCATAACGGCGGCAGGCTATTACAAGGCTTCGCTGAATGGACAGCCCATTGGGGAAAACGTCCTGGATCCTGCTTGGACCGACTACAGCAAGCGTATCTACTACAGCAGTTACGAGGTAGGTCACCAATTGCAGCAAGGTTCGAATTGTCTCGGAGTAAGCCTGGGGAATGGATTTTACAATCCCCTTCCCTTGCGGAAATGGGGGCGAAGAAACCCCAGGGAAGATTTGAATGTGGGTAAACCCACTTTTATCGCAAGGCTTGTGGTGTATCGTTCAGACGGACAAACTTCGGAGGTGGTGACGGACGGTTCCTGGGATTACGCGTACGGGCCCCTTCAAAAAAACAGTGTGTACATAGGCGTGGTATACGACCAGGGTAAGGAAATACCAGGATGGGATTCACCGAATTTCGCAGGCGATTCCTGGAAGACGGCGCAGCAGGGAGATGGTCCTGGAGGTCTGCTTCAACCCGCCTTTTTCCCTCCGGTCAAAAAAATGCAGGAAATTCAGCCAGTTTCCGTTAGCAGCCTCCCGGACGGAAAATACCTGGTGGACATGGGGGTGAATTTTACCGGAACCTACCGTATTCGAATACCTGCCAACGCAACCGATACGCTTACCTTTCGGTTTGGCGAGCGGGTCTACGAAGACGGAAGTCTGAACCCCATGACGACCGTGGTGGGGCAGATCAAGCGCGAGGGAATCGGTGGTCCCGGAGCTCCTGCCATTGCCTGGCAAACGGATAGCTATGTCCCAGCCGGAAGGCAGGCCTTTTTTACACCCGATTTTGTTTACCGAACCTACCGCTACATGGAGATATCCGGTCTCCAAGAGGCTCCTGATCTGAGGGATATACAAGGTTGGTTTACCTATTCCGACGTGCCGGATCGAAGCAATTTCAGCAGTTCCAGTCCCTTGCTGAACCAAATTCAGGAGGCGACCAAACGAACCTTTCTTTCCAATTTGGTAAGCGTACAATCCGATTGTGCCGTTCGCGAAAAATTTGGCTATGGGGGCGACCTAAATGCCACCAACGAGTCGTTTATGTACAATTTCGACATGGAGGATTTTTACCGAAAAACGGTGTACGATTGGGTGGATGCCATGAATGATTCGACTTTTGTGGATACCGCACCCTTTGCCGGCATTCAGTATTGTGGCATCAGCTGGGAGTCCGCGTACCTGATCACTCAATATTACCTGTACCTGTATTACAACCATGTAGATTTGATTGAGGAGCTGTACGAGCAAAACCTCCGCTGGATGGAAAAGGTGGCCCGGATCCATCCGGAGGGTTTGGTGAACAGCGGTTTAAGTGATCACGAGTCTCTGGATCCCGTTCCGGTGCAACTCACGGGCACGGCCCATTACCTGCAATGTGCCCGGATCATGACCACGTTTGCATCGGTCATGGAAGATGCCGCGAACGAGGAGCGGTTTCGGCAATTGGCCGATCGCCTGCAGGGCCTGCTGAGATCAGAATTTTGGGAGCAGTCCGTGGAAGGTCCCATCAACCGACAAACGTTGTTTTCTACCTTACTGTACCACGGGATCGTTCCAAAGTCGGAGTTGGGGGCGGCACGGGATTCCCTGCGAAAGGCGGTCCGACAGGCACCGGCAGGTCATTTTACCACCGGGATTTTTGGGACCAAATACATTCTGGAAACCCTTTCGGAGCATGCCTCGATTGACGAGGTTTTTGCCATCGTAAACAGCAGGGAATACCCCGGTTGGGGCCACATGATCGACCGGGGCGCTACGACCATCTGGGAAACCTGGAAGGAAAGTGACAATACCTTTACCAATTGCCATCCGATGTTTGGATCGGTGACGGAGTGGTTCTACCGATGGTTGGGGGGGATTCGCCCGGATCCGGAACACCCTGGTTTTGGAGAATTTGTGCTGGCACCACGGGTTCCCCGGGATCTGAATTTTGTTCGCAGTACGTATCCTTCTCCCCATGGGGAAATTATCTCCAATTGGAAAAAAGACACCGAAGGCACCATTACCTATGAAATGGAGGTACCCCAAGGCAGTAGGGCCCGGGTCTCGATCGCCCTTCTCCGTTCACAGACACTCGTAGTGGCACAACACCCGGAGGAATTTCAGCCAGAGCATACCGAGGGCCTCGCGGACGGAAATTTTATCTTGGAAGCCGGAGCGTACACGCTACGTGTTTCCAACTGAGGCAATCGAAACCGTATGTAGTAGGGCAGGACTGTCGAAAATTTAATTCCCGGGATCGGTTCCTGCCCAGTCCACAAAATTCGAACAATTCATGCATAAAAAGTCAAAAATTGGTACCCTATTCGCCCTTTTCCTGGGCGGTTTGTGCCTGGTACAGTGTGCCTCCTCCGAAAACAAGGAAGCGGTGTATCGCCCTACAAACGTACTGCTCATTACCGCAGACGATTTGAATTACAATTCAGTAGGGGTGTACGGTTGTACGGTTTCCAATATCAGCCCTCACCTGGACAAGCTGGCCGAAGAAGGTATTCGTTTTACAAATGCCTTTGTCAACATTGCGGTTTGCCAACCTTCCCGGCAATCGATCCTGACGGGCCGTTATCCCCATACCAACGGCGCCCTCGGCTTCGAGCCAATCGATACTTCGGTAGCTACCTTGCCGGAGCAGCTCAAAAAGGTCGGCTACCTGAATGGTATTTTGGGAAAAGAAATCCACCTGAAGCCCACCGAGAAGTTTCACTGGGATTATTACATCCGTGAAGGGGATTTGGCATCCGGGCTGGGTATCGGCAGGGATCCCGACTTGTATTACCACTATGCTTTGGAGTTCTTCAATAGGTCAAAAAAAGAAGACAAGCCCTTTTTTCTTATGGCGAATAGCCACGATCCGCACCGACCCTTTGCCGGTAGCGAACAGGAAAAAAAACAGTGGGGAGATGATCTGCCGGTAGCCACGCGAACCATACATCCCGATGAGGTGCAGGTACCTGAATTCCTACCGGACCTGCCGGAAATCCGGCGGGAAATCGCCGAGTACTACACCTCGGTGTACCGGTTGGATCAGACGGTCGGTACCTTGATGCAGGCCCTCGACGAATCCGGAATGGCCGAAAACACACTTGTCATGTTTCTTAGTGACAACGGCATGGCCCTGCCCTTTGGCAAGTCGAATTGTTACCTGAACAGCAACAAAACTCCCTGGATTGTAAAATGGCCAGGCAAAATTCCCGAGGGTAGGGTAGACAGCACCCATTTTATTTCCGGAAATGATTTTATGCCCACTATTCTACACGCCCTGCATCTACCAACGGTACCGGATATGGACGGGAGCTCCTTCCTTCCGGTCCTGAAAGGCAAGAGCCAACGGAACAGAACGCGCGTCTTTACCGAATTTCATAAGATTTTTGCGGGCGTAGATTATTCCATGCGCTGTGTACAGGAGGGAGATTACGGGTACATTGTTAATTTTTGGAGTGATGGGGAACACAAGATTCGGGGAGATGCCGCCAGTGGCAGAACCTATGCCGCCATGCAGGAAGCGGCTCCCCGGGACGAAGCCGTGGCCGAGCGCCTCAAGATGTACGAATACCGCGTACCGGAGGAGCTATACGATTTCGCCAGGGACCCCGATGGACTTACCAACCTCATGGATGATCCGGCGTATAGGGAGGTTGTAGATCGACTAAAAGGGCGGTTACTCCGGGAAATGAAGCGTACGAATGATCATTTGTTGCCCGAATTTGAAGCGGGTTTTCTATAAAATACTTGAAAAAGGAAAACAAGTCGATCGTGTTCGTTTTCCCAGGGGTATTCCTTACCTTGAAACGGTAAGACAGAACCCGGATTAACCCGTGCCCGATGAATAAAACCCTGTATCCGCTTTTTGGTATCGTTACGGTATTGAATACGCCGTTTAAAACCGATGGGGCCATCGATTACGGAGCGGTGCGCCTGCACGTGCGGGAAGCCCTGGCGGCTGGAGTAGCGGGCTTTCTGGTACCGGCCCTTGCTTCCGAAGTATATCAACTCTCTCCTTCGGAGCGAATCAAACTCGTGGAAACCGTCCTGGAAACGGTGAATGGGGAGGTGCCGGTGTTTGCCGGTGCGGGTGAACCGGACCCTGCCAGGAGAAAAACTCTGCTGGCCGCCTACCTTGAGCTGGGTTGCAAGCAGGTGCTTTTCCAAATTCCCTTTCGGGATGAGGAACAGTTCAGAACTGATTTTTACCGTTTGGCAGAAATGGATGTAAAAACCATCATGCTGCAAGATTGGGATGCATCCGGCTATGGACTCCCCGACGATTTAATCGGTGAGCTATTTGAAAGCGTGGAGGCATTTCGTTGCCTGAAAGTCGAAACGGTTCCCGCCGGTTACAAATATTCCAGGATACTTTCACTGACTAACGGGCTATTAAACGTCAGCGGGGGATGGGCCGTATCACAGATGATCGAAGGCCTGGAAAGAGGGGTTCATGCATTCATGCCCACCGCCATGCATTGGGTGTATACCGAGATTTATCGCTGTTGGAATCAGGGCAAAACAGAAGAAGCCACTGACCTGTTTTACCGGATCCTCCCGGTACTGGCCTTTTCCAATCAGCACCTGGAGGTTTCGATTCATTTTTTTAAACGCCTGTTGGCTAGCCAGGGGATCTATCCTACAGCAGGTGTACGGGTGTCTTCGATTCAGTTTGATTCCCAACATCAGGTAACCGCTAACAGGTTGATCCAAGGGGTAATCCAGTTGGAAAATGAAATAAAAAGGGGCCGTGAAGCCCTTTAATGGCGGCACCTGTCTGTAGAAAATGGAAAAGCCAGGACAAGCTTGGGTTAAAATAACACACTGTTTCGGTAATATATTGAAAGTTTTACCGACCGAATCGATCTATATTTAAAATTCCCAATCCCCATTAGTGGCAAAGGTTTTTCCGTATCATGCAATCACAAGTCAACCCTCTCGTCCGCAGTAGAAAACGCCCCCTGGCAATTGTTTTTTTGGTAATTATGGGTAGTTTCCTGCCTGCTTGCAATCCTACGGATCCCCCGGGAGCCTCCGATCGGTTAGAAGAGGCATTTCTTGATCCTCCTACCGAGAGCCGACCCATGGCACTGTGGACCTGGATGAACGGGTACGTTGATACGGTGAAATTGGTACATGAGTTGACGGAGATGAAAGAGAAGGGAATGCGGGGCGCAATCGTTTGGGACATCGGTGCCCTGATTAACCCCGATGGGATGATTCCGGATGGTCCTGCCTTTCTGGGCCCGGAATCACTCAGGTACCTTGCCCTCGCCTTGGCTACCAGCGACTCCCTGGGATTGGATCTGGGGATGAGTGCTGCCAGTAGTTGGAATTCGGGAGGCGAATGGGTGGAGACGGCGGACGGTAGCAAAGAATTATTGAGTTCCTCCCATGCTGTTGAGGGTCCCGCCGCGGTCGAAATCGAGCTAACAAACCCTGAATCTCCACGGGGGAAGGCAGAAAACTGCGAACTTCTAACAGTAATTGCGATTCCCAGACACCCGAACCAGTCCTTTTCTACAGAGGAGGTCATTCTCTTTTCCGAACAGGAATGGTCGGGCGGAAACCTGCGCTGGCAGGCACCTGAGGGGAAGTGGGAAATTCTTTCCTTTTTTAGTTGCAATACCATGCAGCCGCTGGTGGTGCCCAGCCCCAATTCATCGGGTTTGATCATCGACCACCTGAGTGGTCCGGCTACCGCGCGCCATTTAGAGGAATTGCTATCTCGCCTGGATCGAATCAGTACCACCGAAAGGAAAATGAAGTTTATTTTTCTGGACAGCTACGAAGTATGGCAAATGAAGGACTGGACGAGTGGGTTTCTGGAACAATTTCAGCAACGCTACGGGTACGATCCCACCCCATTTCTACCCCTTTTGCAGGGCTTTCATCACACCGATTCCCTGATACAAGCCCGGTTTGAGGGAGACTATCGGCGACTGGTAAGCGACCTACTTATCGAAAACCACTACGCCCAGGCGGTAACGATAGGCGATGAACACGGGATCCAAATGATAACGGAAGCAGGCCACGGGGGGCATCCCAGAGTGGAGCCACTGAAGGCACTGGGCCATTCGCACATCCCCATGGGAGAGTTTTGGAATAGGCAACGGCATTGGGTGACCAAAGAAGCGGCCAGTGCAGCCCATATTTACGGACACAAAGTGGTCGCCTCCGAATCCCTGACCGGATGGAATCATTGGCAACACGGGCCCACCGATTTCAAGCAATTGGTAGACGTGGCATTTTGCGAGGGGTTGAATCAGGTCGTTTTTCACACCTTTTCGCACAACCCGGCGATTGCAGGAAAGCCCGGTTTCGTGTACCATGCAGGAGAGCATGTAAACGTTAACGCCACCTGGTGGCCGTTGTCTCGCCCGTTTATGGATTACATCGCCCGTGCGTCCTACCTGCTGCGGCAAGGAAATTTTGTGGCCGATGTACTACTCTATTACGGAGACGATGCCCCCAATTTGGTACCTCCCAAACGAATGGATCCGAACTACACCCCCGATATGCCGGGGCTGTTTCCCACCTACTTTTACGACAAAACCAAGTGTCCACACTGCGGGATGTCCCGGCCCATCATTACAGGTGATTTACCGGGGTACGCGTACGATTATGTGAATGCAGACGTGATCACGACCAGGCTGGAAGCAAAGGAGGGAAAACTACAGCTTCCACATGGGGCTTCCTATCGCTTGCTGGTATTGCCAGACAGGGCGGACATGTCCCTCGACGTACTCAAAAGTTTGGAAAAATTGATCCGTGAAGGCGCCGTTGTCCTGGGCCCAAAACCAAAAAGGGCCAGTTCCCTGAAGGGGTATCCAGCGGTTGATCAGGAGGTAAAGGAATTGGCCGATAAGGTATGGGGCAATACCGATGGCACAACCGTTTTTTCGCATACCTATGGAGCTGGAACCGTGTACTGGGGAAAGTCCATACAGGAAGTATTGGAGGAGCTGCAGGTAGGGGCGGACGTGGAAGTGAAAGGTGTGGACAATGCAGACCGACACATTGATTTTGTGCATCGGCAAACCGATACCGAAGAAATCTATTTTATTTCCAATAGCAGCGAACGACAGGAGCACCTGAGCCTGGTTTTTCGTGTAGATACGGATTTGCACCCGGAAATTTGGGATGCCGCGTCGGGCCTTGTGCAACGCGAAGTAGTGTATACCAGGCTTTCCGATGGAATACAGATGGACTTCGTGCTGGAGCCCATTGGCTCCCGCTTTGTGGTTTTCCGAAAAAACAAGGCCGGCGAGAACAGCGAGGGGCTGCATCGCGATTTGCAAGGTGGTTTTCCCGATAAGGGCCTGGCCGATAGGGCTGTTTTATCCCTTGACCTTTCCAACGATTGGTTGCTTCGATTTGATCCGCTTGTGGGAGATTCCCTGACGCTCAAACTGGATTCCCTTGTGAGCTGGTCGGATTTAACGGAGTCAGAGGCACGGTATCACTCCGGCATGGCTACGTATTCCCGTGAGTTTTTCCTGGAGGAATCTCAGCTGAAAGCAGGGGTAGAGGCGTTTGCCCGCTTTGAAGACATTCAGGAAATGGCACGGGTCTATGTCAATGGAAAAGACTGCGGCATCGTCTGGCTTCCGCCCTATGCGGCCCGCATTACTCCACACCTAAGGGAGGGTACCAATACCCTCACCGTCGAGGTAATCAATACATGGAATAACCGAATTGTTGGGGATCAGCGGAATCCGGAGCTGACGGTCACCCGAACGAACGCCCGTCGTAAATTCACTGCGGAAAGTCCCCTGCTGCCCTCCGGCTTGCTGGGAAAGGCCCATATCCAGTTTTTGAACCCTAATTAAATACGACGATATTATGAATAGCAAGGCAGTTCACACCCCTTTTGCAATGCTTGCCGACCGCATGCGCCACCGCGTTTATTTTACGGGTTGCTTGTGTGCCTGGATAGTGCTGCTCTTGGGTTGTGCTCCCAAAAAACCGGAGAAAAAACCCAGCATCCTGTATATCCTGGCGGATCAGTGGCGGGCCTCTGCCACGGGCTATGCGGGCGATCCTAATGTCCGGACGCCTCACCTGGATCAATTGGCAAAGCAAAGCATCAATTTCCAAAACGCCGTCTCGGTGATTCCCGTTTGCACCCCCTACCGTGCCTCCCTGATGACCGGGCGCTACCCCACCTCTACCGGTATGTTCTTAAACGACCTGCATCTCCCACTGACGGAATACGGATTGGGAGACGTTTTGGCAGACCGCGGCTATACCACCGCCTACATCGGAAAATGGCACCTGGATGGGCAGGGGCGGCATGCCTACATTCCTCCCGAAAGGCGCCGGGGTTTTGCCTATTGGAAAGCGGCTGAATGCGATCACGACTACAATCAATCCCACTATTACACCGGCAATTCCCCGGAAAAACAGTATTGGGAGGGATACGATGTCTATGCGCAGACTGCCGACGCGAAAGCCTACATTGCCGGGCAGCTGGAAAACGAGAAGCCTTTTGCGCTATTTCTTTCGTACGGGACCCCGCATTTTCCCCACCATACGGCGCCGGAGGAACTGCAGCAAAATTATCCGCCGGGGGAAATTATCCTTCCGGCAAATGTTCCGGAATCCATGGGGGAGCAGGTAAGAAAGGAAGCACAGGGCTATTACGCGCACTGCGAGGCCCTGGACCAAAGTATCGGTGATTTGCTGGCTTACCTGGATGCGTTGGGTATTCGAGAGGAAACGCTGATTGTCTTCACCTCCGATCATGGAGAGATGCTTGGTTCGCATGGCGTAAGACCAAAGGCCAAACAAGTGCCACTTGCGGAGTCCGCCCGGATTCCCTTCTTGCTTCATTACCCACCGCTACACGGTAAGTCGGGGCGGACGGTGCAAACCCCCATCACCACGCCGGATATTTTCCCGACACTGTTTGGTTTGCTCGACTTGCCTATTCCCGATACGTACGAAGGCGACGATCTTTCTTCGGTCCTTACCGAAAATTCTGAAATAGAAGGCCATGCCGTTCTCTACATGCAGTTGGCTCCCTGGGGAGTAGCAGGGCCCTATGGCAGGGAATACCGGGCGGTGAAAACTGCGCAATACACCTATGTTCGTTCCCTGGACGGCCCCTGGCTGTTGTTTAACGACCAAAAGGATCCCCTGCAACTAACGAACCTGATCGAGGAACCTGCCTACGAAGCAATCGTTAGCCAATTGGACGAAAAGCTAGAGGCACTATTGGGCAAACGGGGCGATGCCTTCCATCCGGCGCAATGGTACCTCGATCGCTGGCAATTAAAACCCGGAGCCCATGGAAGCATTCCCTACGACAAAGAAGGTACCGTTCCTCCTCAATCTCCGCAACTTCGTAAAGATGCTTCCTAAGTTTTTTACAGCGAAGAGCAGGCCTGGGGAAAATCTTTAGTATCTTAAGCGCCTTGAAAAAATTAGAACATCCATGAAAAAGATTCTACTACCGATTTTTGTTTTGTGTTACCTGTGCGTCTCTTGCCAAGAGGCTGAAGTGGCTCCACGACCCAATATCCTGTTCATTATGTCCGACGATCATTCCCAACGGGCCATCCATGCCTACGGTCAGGGTTTGCTGGACAAAGTGTATTTTCCAAATATGGATCGACTGGCCCGGGAGGGTGCGCTGTTCAAGCACAGTTTTGTAACCAACTCCATCTGTGCGCCCAGCCGGGCGGTATTGCTTACGGGTAAATACAGTCATCTGAATGGGAAGGTGGATAATGTGTTACCGTTTAACTGGGACCAACTGACGTATCCCAAATTGTTGCAGGAGGCAGGCTACGCAACGGCACTGATCGGAAAAATCCACCTGGCGGGAAAGCCTCAGGGATACGATTATTCCCTGACCCTGCCCGGACAGGGGAGCTATTACAATCCGGATTTTATCAAAAACGGAGAGGAAAAGGTATCCTTTGAAGGCCATTGCGAAGCGCTGATTCCGGAATTTGTCACGGAATGGCTCGATAAGGAATGGGATAAAACGAAGCCTTTTGCCATCAACTACCACACCAAAGCTCCTCACCGCAACTGGATGGCGGAAGAAAAGTACCTGGATTACCTGGAGGACGAGGAATTTGCCTTTCCTGAAAACTTTTTCGACGATTACGAAGGAAGGGGCACAGCGGCCCGGGAGCAGGAGATGGAAATCGTTGACAACATGTACTGGGGTTGGGACATGAAGTTTGAAGCCAACCCTTTCACCGGAGAACCCAGCAGGCTCGCCGCTCCTTTTGGACGGATGACCGAAGAGCAGATGGCCGCCTGGAATGCCGTTTACGGGCCCAAAAACGAAGCCTTCCTCCAGGAGAAGCCAAGCGGTGAAGCCCTTGCAAAATTCATGTATCACCGCTACCTGCGGGATTACCTCAAAGTAATCAAATCGGTGGACGATGGCATTGGGAAGGTATTGGATTACCTGGAAGCCAACGGTTTGCTAGACAATACGATTGTCGTGTATACCTCCGATCAGGGATTTTACCTTGGAGAACACGGCTGGTACGATAAGCGCTTCATGTACGAGCAATCGTTGAGTACGCCGCTGTTGGTGCGCTACCCCAGGGAAATCAAAGCCGGTACCGTTGTTGAAGACATGGTGGTCAACATAGATCACGCACCCACGCTGCTGGACTATGCTGGCGTGGAAAAACCGGCCGAAATGCAAGGAGCATCCTGGCGGGCCCTCGCAGCCGGGGAGGATGTTGCCTGGAGAGATGCCATGTATTATCATTACTACGAATATCCGGGCGCCCATAGCGTGAAACGGCACTATGGAGTTCGTACGGAACGCTACAAGTTGATCCATTTTTACCACGATATCGACGAATGGGAGATGTACGATCTGGAAGCCGATCCCAATGAAATGAACAGCGTCTACGGCGATCCGGATTACGCGGAAGTGCAACAGATGCTTCATACCCGATTGGAAGAACTACGGGAGCAATACGGGGATTCCGACGCCTTGAATCAGCAGTTTATCGAGCAAAGTCTTTCCAAAAACTAGTTAAGAACGATGAAACGTTGCAAGCCGGCTACCTGCCCATTTTCCGGAACAATGGGGTTTGTCCTGTTCCTTCTTGCCTCCGTTTGCGCCAGTTGTGGATCGCAGGAACGGGGCGAATTGGGGTTGGAATCTAAAAAACCGAACCTACTTTTTATTTTGACGGACGATCAGCGATGGGATGCGCTGGGTTTTGCCGGCAACGATATTATTCATACCCCCGAAATGGATGCATTGGCTGGCCAGGGATTGTATTTCGACAATGCTTTTGTGACCACCGCCATTTGTGCGGCCAGCAGGGCTTCGCTTTTTACCGGATTGTACGAGCGGACCCACGACTTTACTTTTGGAAAACCGCCTCTTCAGGAGGCCTACCTACGCCAGAGTTACCCATGGCTGCTAAAAAATGCCGGCTACCGTACTGGATTTATCGGAAAATTTGGGGTGAAGGTAAATCCAGGTATGGAGGATTCACTTTTCAACCAAATGGATAAAACATCCTGGCCCTACCTGAGGGAAGTGGAAGGAAAAGAGGTGCATCTGGCAGATATCAACGGGGATCGGGCGGTCGAGTTTATTCGAACAGCCGGGGAACAGCCGTTTTGTCTCTCCCTGTCCTTTTGGTCGCCCCATGCGGACGATGGCGCAGCGGAGCAGTACTTTTGGCCGGAATACGTGGATCATTTGTATCGGGAGGCCAGTATTCCGGTTCCGCCTACCGCCGACCCCTCCTTTTTTGATGGATTGCCCGAAGTTCTGCAACATACACTGAACCGGGAACGCTGGTATTGGCGCTACGATACCCCGGATAAATCTCAGGAAATGGTAAAGGGATATTACCGCATGATCAGTACGGTAGATGCCGTGCTTGGCAGAATCCGGCGCACTCTGGAGGAAGAGGGACTTGCCGATAACACGGTGATCGTCTTTATGGGAGACAACGGGTATTTTATGGGTGAAAGGGGCTATGCTGGAAAATGGCTCCTGCACGAGCCCTCTATTCGCGTGCCCCTGATGGTATACGATCCCCGGCAACCTGAAAACAACCGCGGGAAGCGGTACACGCAGCCGGTATTGAACGTGGATGTCACACCCACCCTCCTTTCCCTGGCGGGAGTGCAGATTCCGGATAGCTACGCCGGGCGCAGCCTGACGGAATTTTACACAGGCGCTCCTGAGGATTGGCGCAGGGGTGTTTTTCTAGAACATCGCCTGGAAAACAACCCAAAGCTACTCAAAACAGAAGGGTATCGGGACGAAGCGTATAAGTTTATACGGTACGATGACAGCGATTTGATCGAATTGTACCACCATAAAACCGACGTACACGAGGTCAATAACCTGGCCCTGGACGAAGCCTATGCCGAGCTAATCACCCAGTATTCGACCACCTGCGATTCCATTATCCAACAACTCATGCATAAACGTGTAATCAACCGATGATTGTCCTAACCAAAATTTTCCCTATCGCATCAATCTGGCGGGTTGTTGTGCCGGTATTATTTGTGGCAACAGTTGCCTGCCAACCGGGCAACGAAGGCATGGTACCAAATGTGGTGATTATTTATGCGGACGACATGGGCTACGGTGATCTTGCGGTTCAAAATCCCGACTCAAAGATTCCTACCCCTCATCTCGACCAACTGGCTTCCGAGGGGATGCGCTTTACCAATGCCCATAGTTCTTCCGGGATTTGTTCGCCGAGTCGCTACGCGCTGCTGGCCGGAACTTACCATTGGAGACGTCAACACGGGATAGTGGGTGCTTTCGGACCACCGTTTTTTAACGATGGAGACATCACCCTTCCACAGGTACTTCAGGAGCGGGGGTATGCTACCGCATGCATTGGGAAATGGCATTTGGGCTGGAACTGGACCTTTACGAATCCTCCTTCGGGGAAAGTTACCCAATGGGGGAGGGAGGTGTCCTTTTATCTGCCCGGCGATGTCAAATGGGACCAAGCCGTCTCGGGAGGCCCCACCGATAGGGGGTTTGCGTACTATTTTGGTGACGGCACCATCAACTTTCCTCCCTACGCCTGGATGGAAAACGACCGCTTGCTCGGGATGCCTACGGAAGTCATGGACATTCAGGATATTGGCTACGAAACCAAGGAAGGCAATTGGGAATTTCGGCCCGGCCCCAAGGTGCCCGGATGGAATCCCTACGAGGTACTGCCGACACTTGCGAAAAAGGCGGTGGAATGGATCGGTAGTCAGACTGTTGACAAGCCCTTTTTTCTTTATTTCCCACTGCCTTCGCCCCATGCACCGATTATTCCTAACGACGAGTTCGACGGGACCTCCCAGGCGGGTGCCTACGGCGATTTTGTGTACCAAACCGACTGGGTAGTCGGACAGGTGCTGCAAGCAATTCGTGAAAAGGGATGGGAAGAAAATACGATTGTCATCTTCACTTCAGATAATGGACCGGAACGGTACGCGTTCGACCGGGCGGAGAAATACGAACATTTCAGCATGGGGCCCTTGCGCGGATTGAAGCGGGATATCTGGGAAGGGGGGCACCGGGTTCCTTTTCTTATCAAGTGGCCGGGCAAGGTTCCCGCAGGGACGATTTCTGACAAATTGGTTTCCCAGATAGACATCATGGCAACCCTGGCGGATTTGACGCAAACCGTACTCCCCGAGGGAGCCGCGCCAGACAGTTACCATTTCTTGCCCGAATTGAGTGTTGATCCGCAGAGATTGCCCCAGCGAGAGTGGCTCATCCATAATACCATGGCCAACCGATGGGCAGTTCGAAAAGGGGATTGGTTGTACATCAACGATAGTACCGGCCAACATTCGGCAATGCCCGAATCTTTTTCAGATCTGCGTGGGTACGTACCTTTTGCTACAGCCGGACTGCTGTTTAATCTTTCGGCAGATCCCGAACAGCGGGTGAATCACTACGAGCAAAGGCCGGAATTGGTGGAAAGCATGGATCGCCTGATTTTGGAAGGCAAAGCTGGGGGATATTTGATAAAAGATGACTGAGCCCCCACAACGATATCCTTCCATGCCTCTCTTTTTGACGAAAGGTCAGGAGAAGTCACTTCCCTGCCAAATAGCAGCCAACTTCCCTGCCGGAAGCCGGAAAGATGGACCGGACTGTATTTGCCAGTGCGATGAACGATTACCTAGCAATCCGTAAAGAAAAAAAAATAACTATGCACATTTTTGTAAACGTTAGAAAACTGCTGTTGCCCTTGCTTGTGGTGGTTTCGTGCAGGCTTTCTGCACAGGAAGTGATCGTTTTCGATGACTGGAGGGATTTTGGCGCCATTCCATCTACCTGGAAGGAGGTAGGCGGGATTATGGCCGATTGGGAGCGGGAGGATTTTTTGTCGACGCTTCCGGGGACCGGAATTCTTATTAATCCACCGAAACCAGCTAACGGACCCCACCTGGTTTCAGACTTTGTTCACGGAGACCTGACCCTGGAACTGGAGTTTATGGTCCCCAAGGGCTCCAATTCCGGTGTATACCTTCAGGGACGGTACGAAATCCAGATTTTCGACAGCTGGGGGAAAGCCCATCCCAGCTCCGGTGATGCGGGGGGATCTACCAACGCTGGAACGAAGAGCAGCAGCGGGGATTTGAGGGAAAACCTCCCCGGACCAATGCCGCACGGGCTCCTGGCTTGTGGCAACAGTTAATAATTGATTTTGAAGCACCCCGGTTTGATGCGGCCGGGAACAAAGTGGCGAACGCAAAATTCAATCAGGTATTTTTAAACGGGGTTTTGGTACACGAAAATGTGGAGGTAACCGGACCTACGCGGTCGGCCATGTTTGACGACGAGCAACCGTTGGGACCCCTTATGATTCAAGGAGACCACGGTCCGGTGGCCATTCGGAACCTACGCTACCAACCTTTCGGAAAGCCGGCACCCAAAGTCCGGGATTTATCCTATGCCTACCACGAGGGCAAATTCTCCTCGGAGGCCGATTTCATGGGCGGTGTGCCCAAGGAAGCGAAAGACCTGCAGAAAATAACATGGGATCTCGGCCATGGGGTACTGGACTTTGCGTATGTCTATTCCGGGGTCCTGGAAATAGAAGAAGCCGGTGATTACACGTTTTCGCTGATGGCCTTCGGGAAGACCAGCCTGTATCTGGATGGAGAAAACATCGTTGCGGACGAAACACAATTTCCCGCGGACCCCCCGAGGAGTAGCACCCGGTACCTGCCTAAGGGACCGGTCTCGTTCAGGCTCGTTTTCTACAAAAATAATTATCCCGGCCGTAGCCCCCAGTTGGGGGTATTTGTGGAGGGACCGGGAATCCGGAAAAGCCCCTTGCACGATGCAAACTCCTACATTGCGCATCGGATTCAGAAGCCGGTGTACCTGGAACCGGTGCTGGAACCGTTACTCACACGTGGTTTTTTCGAGCATAGAGGAGTAAAAAAGCCCCATGCGGTGGCTGTAGGTGAACCCAGCGGAATTAGTTATGCCTACGATCTGGAGCAAGGAACACTTTTGAGCCTTTGGAGGGGCGAATACCTGGATACCTCTCCCATGTGGAGGCAGCGGGGGCAATCGCAGTTGATGCTTCCTCTCGGAGCAATGGTCAACCTGGCGGGTGCTCCCTGTATAGCTGCACTGGCTGCGGCAGATAGTCCCTGGCCCGATTCGCTGATGCGAGACCAACTGCAGATCCGGGGGTATGCACTAAACCGGGACAGGAGGCCTACGTTTAAGTACCTGCTTCATGGAGTTGCCGTGGAGGATTTTTTATACCCTGAAATGGATGGAAAACTCCTGACCCGGTCGATCCGGTACTCGAATCCCAAGAAGCGGCAGGACCTTTGGGCGCGCATTGTCTCGGCGGCTATGCTGACTGATATGGGTCAAGGTCTCTATTCGGTAAATCAGGGTCAGTTTTACATACGCCTGGCTGAGGAAACCCTTGGCAAGGCTGTCCTTCGTCAAACCGGATCCGGTCAGGAGTTACTTGTTTCTCTTTCCGCTGATTTGGACACAAATAGGCTGGTTTACAGTTATATCTGGTAAGCCGTAAGAATAAGGAATATAACGTCAATTGGTAGCTAAAAAATATATGAACATACGAGACAAAAGCGCGGGGAAATTGCATCGTCGGATAGGCCTTGGTTTACAAAAATTGCAGGTATACGGCTATTTTTTACTCGGAATGGTTTCACTGGATTTGTATGCCCAGCAAACGGCGGATACCCCTGAGCTCGCTGCGAAGGAAGCGGAATATTACAGCATGGTCGACATTCCCATTCCCGACGATATTGAGTTGGAAGTGGGCGGCATGACCCTCACGCCGACCGGAGGGCTGGGCATCGCCACCCGGCGAGGGGAAATCTGGCTGGTGGAAAACCCCTACATGACCGGCACGCGTATTCCCCGGTTTACCCGGTTTGCGGCCGGACTGCATGAACCCCTGGGGCTAACTTACCACCGGGGCAGCTTTTATGCGTCCCAACGCTCGGAGTTGACAAAAATGACCGATCGAAACGGAGACGGCCGGGCAGATGACTTCGAGACGGTAGTTTCCTGGCCTTTGTCAGGAAATTATCACGAATATTCCTACGGGCCTTTGTTTACGCCAGAAGGCGATATGTTGGTGGCCTTGAATTTGGCATGGATCGGTCACGGTGCCAGCCTGGCAAAATGGCGGGGCTGGATGCTTACGGTCTCGCCGGAGGGCACATTGATGCCCTTTGCTACCGGCATGCGATCGCCGGCAGGCATGGGCTATAATGCAGAAGGAGACCTTTTTTATTCGGAGAATCAAGGGGGTTGGGTGGGATCCGGCAGGATTACTCATGTTGAAAAAGGGGATTTTGTGGGGAATCCGGAAGGCTTGAAATGGACCTACCTGGCAGAATCGCCGGTATCCCTGAAGCCGGAGGATATTCCCGATACCGGACTACCCATGTCGAAAGTAGCGGCCGATATTCCCGGGTTTAAAACCCCCGCCGTATGGCTGCCGCACGGACTCATGGGCATTTCTACCTCGGACATTGTAACGGATAAAACAAATGGTGGCTTTGGCCCTTTTGGCGGGCAATTATTTGTAGGCGATCAGGGCCATAGTAAAATCGTTCGGGTGTATTTGGAAAAAGTAAATGGCGTGTACCAGGGAGTAGCCTTTCCGTTTCGGGAGGGATTTGCCTCCGGGGTTTTGCGCATGGTTTGGGGAACGGATGCCTCCTTGTTTGTGGGGATGACCAGCCGGGGCTGGAGTGCCACCGGAAAGGCTCCTTTTGGTCTGCAAAAACTATCGTGGACTGGGAAAATACCTTTTGAAATACAAATGGTACAGGCCCGGCCTGACGGGTTTGAACTGACATTTACGGAACCAGTAGCAGGAGCCGGAGCTGGGAATACAGCATCTTACAAATTATCGAGTTTTACGTACAAGTACCACCACAATTACGGAAGTCCTGTCATCGAATTGGAAGAGCTTGCCCTGAAGGCCGCGCTTGTCTCGGAGGACGGCATGCGTGTGCGATTGGTGGTGGACGGCCTGAAGAAGGGCTACATCCACGAAATCGACGCGGCAGGTGTTCGGTCCGCTTCGGGTCGTGATTTATTGCATACGGTCGGCTATTACACGCTGAACCAGATTCCGGAAGGTGAAAAAGTGGCTTTGTCTACCATCGATGCAACCTCCGCTAATCCTCATGCGGCCCATAGGCAATCGGCGGCTGCCCCCCGTTCGGACGAAATGCCTGACAGAGCGCCTGCACCCGTCACGGGCAAGCGAACGACGAAGATGCCCGATTCCTGGTCCGATGGACCGGATCAAACCCTTGTCATGGGGACGCTACCCGGTTTGAAATACGACCGGGAGCTTATCGAAGTAAAAGCAGGCAGTAAGGTGCAAATCACCTTCAATAACAACGACGATATGCTGCACAACCTGGTAATCGTTCAACCGGGTACAGCAATCGAAGTAGGGGAGTTGGCGTTGAAAATGGGCTTAGAGGGCTCTCAAAAAAATTACATCCCCGATTCCGAAAAGGTACTGTTCCACACGAATATCCTCTCTCCTGAAACTTCCGAGACCATTTATTTCGAAGCACCTGCTGTCCCAGGGGATTACATGTATGTCTGTACCTTTCCCGGGCATGCGTACGTGATGCAGGGGGTTTTTCGGGTCAGCAACTAAAAAAAGTCAAGGAATTGGATGAAACGTTGCCTATGGGGCGGTTCGTTCCAATTCTCCCCTGTTCCAATGAGAAGTCATCGCAGCTGCTTCGTAAGTGCTTTGTAGAAATTCCAGTAGCAGGGCTTCGGGATTCGCTGCCCGTTGTACATCGGCATATTTCAGTACAAACTCGCCCATTTCCGCACTGTAGAACGCTTCCTTTGGTAGGACTTTTTGTTCGCCAAATGAGGGTGCGGCCGGATAGGCATAGGAATAAAAGATCGGTTCCGGAAAATCGGCAGAACCGGGCCAGAAACCCGCACTACTGACTTCTTTGGAGTAGGCTTCCTGCATCACGTCTAGCGGCATATTCGGTGCTCCTCCGGGGTGTAGGGGAGCGGGTCTTCCGGAAAAGCGGGTAACGGCCAGGTCAAAAGCCCCCCAAAAAAGGTGTACGGGACTACATTTCCCGATAAAATCGCTGCGGAAAAGCGTGAACACCTGTTGCGCCTTACTCATGGCCTGCCACAGCTTCTGCGCTGCCTCGGGTTCGTAAGATTTATTAACGGTATTTTCTTGGAACGGAATGGCGGTTTCCAGCTCGTTCGGGCTGCCGTGAATCGCCACCTCTATGCTCCGTTGTACCAGTTTTTCGAACAATTCCGCGTAAAAATCCGCGACGGTCATGGGACGCAGGTCCATCCGCAGTGTCTCGCCGTGCGCGCAGGCGATGAGAAGGCGATGCTGCCGAAAATCGAAATCAATCTGAAAATACCCACCCCGATAAGGGATGGCCTGGGTACTAAAGCCATGTGGGCTTAGGTAGAGCGTGCTGTGCCAGGAATGGTTTTGCCAAGGCATGGTTCGCAGGCGGATTTTTCCAACAATTTGAATCCACTGATGCAAGGTTTCCAGGGTATCCTTTATTTCCGTGAAGTGCAGGTTGGGCCAGGGTACGGCGGGTTTGGATGCTTCCATGAGGTTGGCTTTTTTCGTTGATTGCTCGCAATTCGAAATCGTGGCGATTGCACGAAATTGCCTGGAACTTCCCTTTACGCTTTCTTATTCAGGGAATAGCTCAAAGCGCCAGAGGGGCAGGCGGAAACCTGCGCCTTGAGCGCCTCCGTGCTGGCGTTTTCAATGGCAATCCAGGGACTGGCTTTTGGGTTGTACACTTGAGGAAGTGTTTTTACACAGATTCCGGCGTGTTTGCACAAATTAGGTTTCCAGTGGATCGTGATGTCTTCGTTCGAATAGTCTTTCATGATGAGGTATGGTTTAAGGCAAAGATGAGTTCTTTTTTGAGTAGTGTATATTGATCCGGATTCATAAAACCCCGCTTTTTTAGGTTTTGATCGACCAACGTAAACCGACCGGACCCTGCATATAGGTGCCTGGCGGCCTTCAATCGCTGGTGCCTTCACCGGCTTTTTGGATCTTTCGGCATATCGTTAACCCCAGTTGAATATAGCGTTAAAAGACAACAGATCCAAGCTGCGGTCAAAGGTGGGTTAAATGAATATTTGATGCCTGCTTACACGCCTGGTAAAGCCACTCCTTTTCCGCCCTCAAAAAATGCATGGGTGCACCATCGTTTTCCGCATTGCAGCAAACCGGAATCCCGGCTGCTCGCGATTATCTACGCTTTTCGCGCGGTGGATGTAACGACCGTTTCCACTTCAGGCTCGTGGATGCTGCCAAACAGAAAAGCTGGATTTGATAAAAAGAAAGTCAGGCAAGAGAACGGGATTTTCACATCGAATCCAGCGGCTGAGGAATGGTACATGAAAAGTCGCATCGCCGTTTTTTAGGGATGGCAGGCAAAGCAGATCTTTCCCGGAACCTGATTTTTTATATAAATGGAAAGGGCTTTACGTAGATTGATAAAGAATTTATAGTTGGATTAATTCTAAATACTGCCACAAAAGAAACGCTACAGTCCGTTTGATAACCATAGCGTTTACCTATTCTCAGGCGGTTGCAAATTGATTGCAGCCAAATCCGGCGCCTGTAATAAATTCTATTGACTTGGTATTCTGGTCAATAGGGCGCCCATCGTTCAAAACCGGAATGATGAAATCCGGATCCATTTTGGACTCCAGGTGACTTAGTTTATTGCACTCACCGTAATTTTCCTTGTTGGCAACTACCGGCGCCGTTGGCTCCCAATGGTTGCAATTCGAACAAACTTTTTCCATAGCTTTTTACTTTTTGTTTACATACAAATGACTTTTTATCTAAGGATTTGTTTCCCATCCTGTATATAAATTTCTAGTTTGTAATTAAACTAAATTAAAACCACCGATCATGCAATCGTAAAAAGGCGCGTGATGGAACTATGGAACGGGTCTGGAACCCTGTTTTGCCATGTAAACGACTCGGTCTAAACGAAGAAGGAACACCTTTGGCTCCTGGTGGCCCGATACCCAATGTCGGTGCACGGATGGTCCGGCTTTGGTACACCGCATGGCATGCTCACAGGGGTAACAAAATTAATAGTCTAATCCATGAAGGCTGTAAAATCGTATCCCGCTGTTTTGTCGACGAGCAGCAGGAGAAAATCGCTGCCCCAGCCATTTGCCCAGGGGGTAAAGCGGTGAGCTCTGTCGGTTTTTAGGTCTCCAATCACCTTCACACGGCCATTTCTGGGATTGAACCAGTAGGCACTGAGGGTATCTGCCTGCAATTGGGGTAAATCCAGATGTAAAGGCAACCCGGTAGGCGTGTAAGCCAGCAGTAAGTCGCCGGTTTCCGTTCGGGCGAGCAGTTGGTGGGAAGGGTTTTCCGGATTGCTTCCCAACAGCAGGCGTTGATCCAGCTGGAGTTCCTGCCAGGGTAAGGCTGACAAGATGTTTTTCAAGTACCCCATGTGTGTGGAGCCCGGAAGATCCAATGCCTGCCGCCAACCGGTGCGGGCATTGAGTGTCGGCTCGCGTTTGCTGCTGTACATCTGCCAGATATCGTTGCAGCCGTAGGTGTAGCCGGCGGCTCCCGATAGCATGCTCCAGTACCCGGCGATTCGCACATCGGCATCGTCCAGCCAGCCATAATCCTTGTCTTCCCAGAACCGATCGCGAATATTTTCGTAGCGGGGCTCCCCATTGATCACCGGCCGGGTGGGGCTCAGGTCTCGCGCGTCCAACACAAATTGGTAGTCCTTTGTCAGCCGGCTATGCCCGCTTTGAAACATATCCAGGTCCAGCCAGGCATCTTCGCGAAAGAAGTCCGTCGCTTTCTTTCCTCCGACTGGATGAAAGGTCAGCAGGTGGTGTTGGTCATAGGCCCGGATGCCCCGAGCCATTGCGCGAATGATTTTGTAATGAGTTTCGTTCTCCATGGCCCGGTCTCCACCCAGAATCCACACCAGGTTGCTGTGGCGATGGTAGCGTTTGGCCAGTAATTCCCCGTAGGCGGCTGCATTCTCCGGGGTGAAGATTTCTGGTCCCAGGCCCCACCGTCGGTTAAACTTATCTCCCCAGGTGGGCAGAAGTCCCACATATAGCCCCAGCTCCGAAGCCTTTTCCACCAGGTAATCTACGTGTTCAAAATAAGCTTCGTTCAGCTTTTCGGGGTTGTTGTCGATCAATGGGGTAGCTCCCTGCGCATTGGGACTGTTCAATCCATCCAGTTCGGCGAGGATTACGGTTTGGATAAGGGTAAACCCCTTATTGGCCCGGTCTTGTAGGTACTGGTCGATTTCTGCTTTGTCCAGGCGGTGGAGCAATTCCCAGGCCGTATCTCCCAACCAGAAAAAGGGCTGCCCGTCTTCCGTTACCAGGTACCGTTGGTTATCGGAGACTTTCAGCAAGGGTAGCTTTTGTGCGCCGCTGACCTGTGTCAGGAGAAGTAATGAGAGAAGTAGGGGGAGAGTTTTCATTCGATATATCGGTTCGGTTGGATAAGGTCAATCAATACTTTAGACGGTCAAACCAGTGGCTTTTTTGCGGAATGTATGTATCGGGCAACGATCCTTTACGCAAGATGAAATTGCAATGCTTGCAGCCAAACGCAGCTTCCCGACAGACTTTCCAAGGGCTAGTACCCAGCACCACGTTTGACCTGAATTGGGTGGAAACGGACCCCCTTATCCAAATTTCTCCTTTACTAATTCATCGTTTTCCCCCAGTATCGGTATACCCGGCGAGTTCCTAAAAAGGAAATAGTACCGATTACTGGCCTACCGCATCATCTATGCCTATGGTTAAGGGATCCGGATGGTACTAACTATGGATAAAGGTATTAAATAATCGATTAAGAAAAAAATACCGTTGGTAGGGGCAGGAACAATCCGGGGTTTTTCCGGGTCCTTGTGGTTCCATTTATAGTAGTTCGATGACCTGCCCGTTGGCTTGCAAGCGTTCCTTTAGTCTGGAATAGGGCAGTTCTTGCACGGAGCTTTTTGTTTCCAGGCACAGGTCGGCCGCGATGCCCGCCGTTTCCCCCAATAGCATAAAGGTCCATTCCAGCCGGATGGCGCCGTAGGCGATGTGACTGGCAGAAAGACAGGTAGGCGTCAGCAAGTTGCTGCATTCCGATTCCCGGGGAACCAGGCTGCGGTAGGGAATGGGAAAGGGCTTCCAATTGTCCCCACCAAAAACGAAGCCTTCGTTGTAGGCCTTACCTTCCCGCACAATGCGCCGCACGTGGTGCACATCCGGAGGCCAAAAGGCAATGGCTACCGGATCCTCGATACGAATACTGGTATCTTTGCGGGTATGGTGCTCGGTAATTACGTAATCGGATTGCATTCTCCGCCCGTCGCGGATATATAGCATGCGGGGCCAGCCTTGGTTGTCGGTAAATTCATCTTTGGTGGTGCCCCACTGACTCCACTCCTGGCGGACGTTTTCGGGAACTGCCGGGTCGTTGGCCAAAAACCAAAACAGCCCCCGGGTAAAATCCAGGTGGTATTGGTAAATCTCCTCCCGTTGCTCGTAGTTCCCTTCGGGGTAGGCGTGGTTCATGCCATACAGGTTGTGTGAGAGGTCGTGCCAGGCCCCCAAATCGGTTTTGTTACCCGGTATGGAATAGGAAGGTTTGTACAAGGAACCGCCGGCGTCCAGGTAGCGCAGGTAGATTTCGTACCAGTCGCGTTGGTAATTTTCGGGCCTGGCAAAGGGAACCCGGTTGGACGGGTCTTTGGTTAGGCAGGCACGGAAGCAGTAGGCCTGAATGCGTCGATCACCCGAACCGGGTTGTCCCAGGGGTTCGTCCTGAATGGTGTGAATCAGACCGCTTTTCGGATTGCCGGGTTCGATGTAGGGATCCACAGCCACCTCGAAATTCCGGTAGGTATTCGATTCGCGAATGCCATTTTTGGTTTCCCCGTAACGGCTGTTTGGCTCCCTGCCTACGATGGTGGATACCCCGGCATGATGCAGCAGGTCGCCCTCGTAGGAGGCATCGATAAAGAGGGAGGCCTGAAACGTTTTCCCGTCGAGCGTTTGAATGGATACGATTTTTCCATTTTTTTTGCTTACCGCATCGGAGGTAAGGCGGAGTCTGGATTCTGTATAGACCGGGATTTCCATCTCAGCCAGCCATCGATCAAAAATCGCTTTGGCCACATGGGGCTCAAAGCGCCAGGTGCGGGCCTGGGCGCGTTCCGAATCAAAGTTGGTGATCCCGTAATGCCGGGCCACTTCCTTGTAAAACTCCAGGGTAAGCCCGCCGATCACGGAATCATTCTTAAAGCCCGCATGATTGTTGATGTCCGATCCGCCCAGTCCTTCGATCGTCATGCCTCCTACGTAGGGGTCTGGGCTCACAATCACTACTTCCCGGCCGCGCTTCTTTAATTGCAGGGCAGCCAGAATGGAAGCACTGGAGTTGCCATAGATGCATACGTCGGATTCGACGCGCTTCTCAGCGTCCTGACAGGAGAAAAGCAGCAACAGCAATACGGACAGCAATACGGATGCTGGAATTTGTCCGAAAGCGCGTTTACAAGCGGTTAGCATTCTGTTGGAAAATATACGAGTGGTTCTGCTTCAATATACGACCTTTGGCGAAAGGAATCAAAACCTGCGTAAGAATCAGGTTCGTTCTCCGAAAGCATCTACATTGTTAAGATCCTACCTCATTGGTACCGTAACACTGGGATCATTCGCCCAGAAAGAGATTGCCCATCATGTACAATTTGGCGGTTCCGCTGATGGCTACGCGGTTGCCCTCGTGGCGGCAGTGTAGCAAGCCTTTGCGGGAGGATAGCTGGGCGGCCTGCAATGCCGGTTTGCCTAGCTGCGCTGACCAGTAGGGAGCCAGGGTGGTATGTGCCGAACCCGTTACCGGGTCCTCGTTTATCCCCGCTCCCGGTGCAAAGAACCGGGAAACGAAATCTACCTGCTTCCCTTTGGCAGTGACGATTATGCCCCGGGCCGGAAGTGCGGCGATCCGCTCAAAATGCGGCTGGAGGTTTTGAATGGCTGCTTCGGTATCGTACACCAGCAGGTAATCCGATTTGCCGGCAAAAGCCTTTACCGGAGGCAGGTCGAAGCACTCCCGTATCCCGTCGCTTACTGGAATTTCCCGTACGGGGTCGGCCGGAAAATCCAGGGTTAATTGGTCGGCACGTTTGCTGACTGTCAGGTCTCCGCTTCGCGAGGAATAAAAATGAATGTGGGAGCCTGCATGCTTTTCGAAGGTAAACAAGACGAAGGCCGCTGCCAGGGTGGCGTGTCCGCATAGGTCTACTTCAACGCGTGGGGTAAACCAACGGATCTGGTAGCGGTCTCCTTCCTTTACGTAAAATACCGTTTCGGATAGATTGTTTTCCATGGCGATTTCTTGCAATAGCGAATCCGGCAACCATTCTTGCAGCGGACAAACCGCTGCCGGATTTCCGGTGAAGACCCGGTCGGCGAAAGCGTCGATTTGGTAGATTTTTTGTTGCATGAATTTGGATTTGATGCGAATGTAGGAATTCTGTTGTAAAGATGCCCGGCAAGAGGATTCGTTTTCCGGGTAAAGGGCAGCAATTGAGGGGCTTGGGGATGACTGCCTGCATTGGATAGTTGGTTTCGGAATTCCGCCCTGATTTCCCCAGGGAGTTCTTTCTGTCCCCCTCGGTACCGCGGGAAATCGCCAAAAGGGAGGGCTTCTCGTTGGTACGATCGATTTTTTCGCCTATATTCACCCGCTGATTCGTTGATGACGGATAACCTAACGATCGCTACCTATACGCATAATTTGGTGGTCGATCTGATTGATGAATTCCTAGCAGCGTTTCCGAACCTTATTCACCAAATACATGATATACCCGGTAGTAACCATGAAAAAGAGCATCTACACCTTATTTTTATTTTTAATTGCGGGCGGCCTGTTCGCTCAAAGTATGAAAGATTTTCCGGTAAGCGAGGAATGGCTGGAAAAAATAGAGGCCCTGGCCCCGTCCGAAACCAGAATTGACGCCTCCGTAAAAAATATTCTGGTTTTCTCGCAGCATACGGGGTTTTACCATTGGACCATTCCTCATAACGACGAACTACTTAAAATCCTGGCAAAAAAGACCGGTGCCTTTGAGATTACCATTGCACGGGATATCGATACGTTTGAAAAAGAGAACCTGAAGCAATACGACGCAGTGGTATTGAACAATTCCAATCCTTCCGGCCCGGACCGAGACCTGTTTGCGGATCTGTTGAAAAAAAATTCCAGTCTGGATGAGGCGCGCATTGCGGTATTGGCCAGCCAATACGAGACCAATTTGATGGAGTATGTAGAGAAGGGTGGCGGCCTGTTTATCATGCATGGCGCCATTACCGTGCAGAATAATTCCCAAAGATTTAGCTCGATGGTGGGTGGCAGCTTTGATTACCACCCCCGGCAACAGGAAATGCACCTAAAAGAAGTGGATCCTGCTCACCCATTGGTGCAGGCCTTTGAGGGCAAAGGGTTTGTCCATACAGATGAGCCGTACTTTTTCAAAAATGCCTATTTTGACTACAACTTTCGCCCGTTGTTGTACATAGAGGCGGATAAATTGGAAGGCGTCAGAGGGGAAGTGAGCAACAATACCATTTACGTAGCCTGGATCAAACGGTACGGAAACGGTAGGGTATTTTACAGCTCTCCTTCCCATAATGCGCAAAGCATGGATCAGCCAGAGTTGCTGCAGTTCTTTCTCGACGGGCTCCAATACGTGGTCGGTGACCTTCCTGCGGACGATAGCCCGATGAAGCAATAAACGGAATCCTTAGTGGGAATTTGCCGTAAACTTCTTTGCGGTATCCATTCACTTTCCTTGTCTGATACCAAACATAAAGTCCGGATACACGCACCTGTTTATCCGGACTTTTTGCTAAAACAGGGTAGTAAATTTATTTCTTCGTTTTCTTTTTCGCCGGAGCGGCTTTTTTGGGTTTGGCTTTTCCTTTTTTGCTGTCTCCCTGGCTTTCGATGATTTCCATGGTTTCGGCAAAAGTCAATGATTCGGCTTCCTTATCTTTGGGAATCTTAAAATTGTTTCTACCCATCTTGATATAGGGTCCCCAACGTCCGTTTAGTATGTGTAATTCGGGGTCTTCGTCGAAAGATTTGATGTGTTTTTTTGCGTCGGCCTCTCGTTTGGCCTTGATCAGTTCGATGGCCTCGTCTTCGGTCACCGACAGGGGGTCGTACTCTTTGCCTAGCGAAACAAACTTTCCATCGTGTCGAATGTAGGGGCCAAAACGCCCGACGGCAGCCACGATTTTCTTGTCCTCAAAATGACCCACGTCCCGAGGCAGTTTGAAGAGTTCCAGCGCATCTTCCAGGGTCATGCTCTCAATAAACTGCCCTTTCAAAAGACTGGCAAATTGTTTTTCTTCGTCATCCGGATCTCCGATCTGTACGAGTGGGCCAAATTTACCGAGCCGGGCAATGACCTTTTTACCGGTCTTGGGATCGATGCCAAGCTCTTTCGAGCTATTCACATCGGTTCGCTTGATGTTTTCCGTTTGCTCTACCTTGGTATGGAAAGCACCGTAAAAATTCTGAATCATTTCTTCCCAGGACTGCTCTCCATGGGCAATGTGGTCAAATTCTTTTTCCACGTTGGCTGTGAAGGAAAAATCAATCACGGTTGGAAAATGCTCAACCAGAAAGTCGTTCACCACCATCGCAATATTGGTGGGAAAAAGCTTGTTTTTTTCCGTGCCGGTAGTTTCGGTTTTCTCAGCGGACACAAATGTTCCGTCTTTGATCACCATTTCGGTGTACTTTCTCGGCGTTCCATCCCTGGATTCTTTGATAACGTAGTTTCGTTTCTGTATGGTGGAGATGGTTGGCGCGTAGGTGGAAGGGCGACCGATGCCCATTTCTTCTAATTTTTTCACCAGAGAAGCTTCCGTATACCGGGCAGGTGGGCGAGTGAAGGATTGCCGGCCCTTCATTTCGATCAGCTGCAGTTCTTGTCCTACCGTAAGGGGAGGGAGCAAGCCTTTGGCCGTAGCTTCTTCTTCTTCGTCCTCGTCCGTACTTTCCAGGTATACTTTCAAAAATCCCTGGAATTTGATTACTTCTCCGCTCGCACTTAGCGTTTGATCCGCATTGGAGATGGCGATGGAGACGTTGGTTTTTTCCAATTGCGCGTCCGCCATCTGAGAGGCGATCGCCCGCTTCCAAATCAGTTCGTAAAGGCGCTGTTCGTTGCGATCGTTCCCCGCTTCGGTGACCGAAAAATCCGTCGGGCGAATGGCTTCGTGAGCCTCCTGCGCGCCTTCGGATTTGGAGGTGAATTTGCGTTGGTGATGATACTCTTTGCCGAAGGCAGCTTTTATTTCAGATTCCGCACTTTTCAATGCGTCTTCGGACAGGTTCACACTGTCGGTACGCATGTAGGTGATTTTCCCCGACTCGTACAGTTTCTGGGCTATGTTCATGGTCTGGGCCACGGAGAAATACAGTTTTCTACTTGCCTCTTGCTGCAAGGTGGAAGTGGTAAAAGGCGCGGCAGGGGTCTTTTTTGCCGGCTTGGTTTCCAGGGATTTGATGGAGAAATTGGCCAGCAAGCAATTCTTTAAAAAGGCTTCTGCTTCTTCTTTCGTATCGAATTTTTTTGGCAATTCGGCTTGCAGCTGTTTCCCGTCCACGTCAAAAAGCGCGGTAATCTTGTAGGAAGAGGTGGCGTCAAATTTTTCGATTTCCCGCTCCCGGTCTACAATAAAGCGAACGGCGACGGACTGCACCCGGCCGGCGGAAAGCCCGGCCTTTATTTTTTTCCACAAAACCGGGGAGAGTTCGAAACCGACCAGACGGTCAAGAATCCGGCGGGCTTGTTGGGCATTGACCAGATCCTGGTCGATTTTTCGCGGGGATTTCAGGGCCTTGATGATCGCGGACTTAGTAATTTCCCGAAACACGATCCGTTTGGTATTTTCATCCTTTAGGTGAAGCACCTCCTTTAAATGCCAGGAAATGGCCTCTCCTTCGCGGTCGTCGTCACTGGCCAGGAAAATGGTTTCTGCTTCTTTGACTAATTTCTTTAATTCCCGAATTACTTCCTTTTTGTCCGGGCTGACCTCGTAGGTTGGTTTGAATTTATTTTTAATGTCAATGGCATTTTCCCCTTTCGGCAGATCCCGCACATGCCCGTAACTGGAAGTGACTTTGAAGTCCTTCCCAAGGTAACCTTCTATGGTCTTGGCTTTTGCAGGGGACTCGACAATGACTAAATTCTTTGGCATGTTATACGTAGTTAAAGATAAAAATACATGGGATCAGGTCACTATCCGCTAAATTTGGCTTAAAAATAGACGTCATATACTTGTCTTCCAAATATTCCTCCCTTGCAATTTTTATTGCCGGGGTAAAATCTACATATTTAATTTTCAAAGTACCGATCAACGACAGCTTATGGTTAAGGAATTACTACTGGCCCGACACGGAGAAGCCGTAGCGCCTTCTTTTACGACAGACGATGCTCAGCGGTCCCTTACACCCGGAGGTATCCAGCAAGTGGAACGGTTGGGAAGAACGCTGGCCATTAACAAGCAACAATGCGATTATTTGGTCCATAGTCCTGCAAAGCGTTGCGCCCATACCGCGGCAATCCTTGCCCAACAACTGACATCAAAATCCTGTATGGCGGTCTCTTCCATTTATCAGGCCAGCCGGGAGGACCTTTTCCGTGAAATCCTGCAGTTTCCCTCGGAAGTCAATCGAGTTATCCTCGTTGGTCACAACCCTGCTATCACCCAGCTTGCGGCCTACCTTACCGGAGCGCCCCACCTGATGTTTTCCCCTGGCATGATGGCCCGGATCCACTTTACCGATCAGGAATGGGAGGACGTATCCAAAGGGACCGGGACGCTGGAAGAAGTGTTGCAATAGGGGCCGTTTTCAATTCGGATGTCCATTCGTTGATGCCTACAATTTCTTTTTTATGTCAAAAATCCCTACCTCCATCAGAAATTTTGATCCAAATGGCCTTGGATATTCCGGTCAACTCTTTGGACTTCCCTTTGAGCCGGAAAACAGTCAGCTATTGATCCTACCCGTTCCCTGGGAGGTGACGGTTTCTTACCGATCGGGCACGGCCAGGGGGCCTGCTGCCATCCTTGAGGCATCGGTACAGGTGGACCTGTTTCAGGAAGACATTTCGCACGCCTGGAAGCTGGGAATATCCATGCTACCCCTGAACTCAAAACTGCAAGCGGAGAATAACAACTTCCGTTTGCTGGCCGATAAATACATCCGTTGGCTTCAGGACGGCGCTCCGGAGGACCAGCAGGAACACTTTGCCCCCGTTCCGGAGATCATCAATGACGCTTGCCGGAAAATGAACGATTGGGTGTACGCGCAGGCGCAACAGCAGCTGGAACAAGGAAAGTTGGTCGGTTTGCTGGGTGGCGATCACAGTACGCCCCTCGGATTGGTTCGGGCCCTGGCCAAAAAATACGATGGGTTCGGTATTTTGCAAATCGATGCACATGCCGATCTGCGGCCGGCTTATGAGGGATTCGATTACTCCCATGCCTCCATCGCGTATAATTTCCTGAAACTTCCGCAGGTACAGCGCCTGGTACAGGTAGGCGTTCGGGACTTGTGCGCACAAGAATGGAACCTCAGTCAATCCGACGCGCGGTGCCGGCTTTTCAGCGACAGTAGTTTAAAGGAGCGGCTTTATGCGGGGACCAACTGGGAGGTGCTTTGTGAGGAGATTCTCGCAGATTTGCCAGCGCAGGTATACCTTAGCATTGATATTGATGGCTTGATTCCACAGCTTTGCCCCCATACCGGAACGCCCGTACCGGGGGGATTGGATTACCAGCAGCTCATGTATTTGATCAAACGTTTGGTACGGTCCGGCAGAAAGCTGATTGGCTTTGACCTGGTAGAAGTGGCCCCGGGCAGTGACGGTGGGGAGTGGGATGCCAACGTGGGAGCCCGTATCCTGTACCGTATCGCCAATCTGGCCGCCGTTTCCCAAGGAAAGCTTGCCTGGCGATAAAGGGGCTGTTCGCGCAGGCTTGCTGTAGAACTACAACCGACAGATTTTCAAGGGTATACAGCGGAATGCAGGTGTCTATGGAGCACCGAGACAGCCAGCCAAGGCGGTGTTTTCCAAAACAGGCAATACTTTCCTTCAGTTTTACCCATTCCCATGGGTATTCCCAAAAATTAGGGGTGCCTTGGGTTGTCAGGAACAAAGCGCTTCGGAAGCGATTCCTTTTCTGGCAAATTCGCCCCGTTTTGAGGGGCTGAGGGGTTATCGGATAAGATACCATATTTTTTGGCTAAGATGTAGCACAGGTTTGCAAAAGGATGGATCTAACTTGGCCTAACCTTTCACACCTAATCAACGGATATGAAAGAATCTACCCTACATCTCCCTTTGCGCAGGCTTGCCCTGCAGTACGGTAGGTGCCAAACAGGTAAAAAGGCGCAGGGCGCCCTTGGTTTCCCTGGTCGGTAAAAATGCAAGGGATGGGTATTGTGTACCATCCCGCTGTGAATAGAGAAGCGCTTCCCGCGGAACAACACGGATCCGTTGCTGGTCTGGCTGTCGCCGACTTATCTGAGGACGGGACCGAATCCGGAAACGCAAGGAACGCTGGAGAAATTGAACCATGTAATAAAAATAGTGCTATGTATCTACAACTCTTAGTTGGTAGCTTGTTGCTAGGAATCAGTGGCTTGCTGATCCATGCCACCAATCCTCAGCCCAAGGACCCTGCCAAAAAAACGTATGAAATTTCGCAACGGGCAAACGGACTACACGGCTACATCGGCTATCGTTCGCCAAGGCGTCCGGACGGATTTGGTGCGGGTATCGGCTTTTACACGGCGGTATGGCCGCTGGTAGCGCAGCCGCTTGCCGGATTTCAGATCGGACTTCCCGGCAATTGGATCATTCCGGATAATCCAGACAATACAGACCTTGCCTGCTGCCCCGAAGGAACCATCGCACGCACCTGGGAACCCCGGGGACCTACCTGGGCCAGTGTATTTCAAACCCAGGAAGGGGGCTTGGGCTATTGGCGGGGAAACCGGTTCCACTATGGACCACCCAAGTTCAGCATGAATGGGGTGCCAGATTGTTACAATTCGGAAATTGCCTCTCCCGGTTGGCCCTTTTTTTACCGTGCGGCTGCCTTGCCGGAAGACCACTTGGGGATCGCTCAGCTCAGTAACCGTATGCTGGTACCACCGGATGGAATCACCTTTGTGGAAGACCTGGAGGGTAAGTTTTTAGGCTACACGCACATGATGCTGCCACTTACCGAAAAGCGCGAGGGACCGCCTCCTACTGGTGACCAGAGCTGGACACTCTTTCTCAATGCCGCTAATTTTAAGGGACCCGTGGCGTTTTACATTCCGGAAATGTGGAGCCGCCTTTCCAAAGATTACCCTGCCATTGAAGGTATGGGGCTGGATGCAAGGGAAGGAACCATGGGAGGAGGAGGTGCCATGGAAATCAATACAGTGCCTTCCTTCGAAATGAAAACAGCAGAAGGGGATTTGTTTGTTAAAATCCCACAATTGCAATTCCCGGTAGATGCGCAAGGACGTTCGGTATTGGTACAGGACGTAACGTATTACTCCAAAGATGCCTTGTTCAACCCGGTTAAGGCTTGGAAAAACGGGGGGCCGGCCGTCTCAGGTACTTTTCTGGAGGCCCATTCCTGGAAACCTGCCATCAGTCCCAGGAAAATATCCCTCGATGGGGGAGCCCAACTCAATGCCGGAGGCACGCATCTGGGCGGTTTGGAAACGGTCGTGGAAACCATCGTTACCGATACCAATGCCTTTGGTTTGCAGTGGCAGGAAAACCCCTTTTCGAAACAGGGGCTTTTTCCGCAGTATTTCAAGCAAGTGGGAGAACAGCGCGTCCCCATCCCTGAAAGCCAAGTCCCGGAAGCGTTAAAAGCCAGTGCCTTTGCACTGGCGGGTACAGAAAAGGAATACGTCAACTGGCGGGATGGAAACGAGATCGTTCCGGGGAATTTCCGAATCGACAAAGACCTTCCCTATTCTACGCCCACTACAGGCGCTTGGGTGCAACCGGGACCAGTTTCCGAAGCCTATTCCGTAGATTTGAAAGATGGATCCACCGTGACCTACAAATGGTACCGTTTTATTGACCAGCCATCTTTTCAGCAATTTGACTGGAGTGCTGAGGAAAAAGCAGCGCTTCAGCGTCTGGTAGAAAAGATCCACCGAGATTGGACCATTGACAAAAGCTACATGGCACCGCCCAGTTCTGGCGGATTGGTGTCCATTGATCCGGTGTTGATCCTCAGTCCTCCGGCAGGAATGGAAGTCGGCTATGTTCCCATTGTGATCCGACAGGAGCGGAAATTGGTTGCAGCTACCTACCGATCGGAGTCTGCTCTGGCCGGGAAATAGTCGGTTGTTTTCGTTGGCTATTTGGCTTGACCAGCTAAAGAGTGAATTATTGCCGAGGAGTCGGAATCCCGCAGCCGCCGCGAGGAAAGAATCGCGTGTTGGTTGTTGGCATGTAAAAAAAAATCGGCAACCACTATGGGGTTGGTTGCTACAGTTTATGACGCGATCGATGCCTGTACGTTTATTTTTCAAAAAAAAGTGGATGTTTGGATTCCTGATTATTTGGAACAGTTTGTTCCACCATTCAATGGCCACAAGCCCAAAAGCCCCCCGCCCCAATATCATTGTTTTTCTAACCGATGATTTGGGTTATGGGGATCTGGGCTGTTATGGAAATCCCATCATTCAAACCCCTCACCTGGATCATTTTGCCAGCGAGGGGGTCCGCATGACGGACATGCATTCCGCTGCAACGGTTTGTTCCCCTTCCAGGGCCGCACTTCTTACGGGAAGAAATGGGTACCGAAGCGGGTTTTATAACATTGCCGGCTTTTTTGGAACCACCCTGGATAAAAACGAGATTACCTTGCCGCAATTGCTTCGGGAAGTGGGTTATGAAACCGCATTTTTTGGTAAATGGCACCTGTCGAAGCTGGAATCCGCGGAAGAAGTGTCAGTAAATGAAATGGGGTTTGACTATTCACTCGCTACTTCCGTCAATGCCTTTGGAACCGGACCAAAAAATCCGGAAAAGTTCATCAGAAACGGGGTTCCCGAGGGTCCGATGGAAGGCTGGTACGTGGACATAGTTTGCCGGGAAGCAGCCGACTGGATTACCAGGAGAGAGAATCCCGATAAACCGTTTTTCCTTATAGTCTCGACCAACGAGCCCCACACTCCACTGGACCCTCCGGAAAGTTTCGCAAGCGCCTACGATAACGAAGAGATACGGCAGCGATCCCGAAAAGCTTCGTACGGTGGCGTACCACGGCCCGCAAAGGACCTTTCTTCTCATTCGAAGGAATACTACGGCACCGTAACGCAGCTGGACGATTCGTTTGGCGCCTTTATGCGCTTTATAGACGAGCAGGGATTGCGCGAATCCACCCTGGTTATTTTTACCAGTGACAATGGACCGGAATATCCCGTTACCCTGGAAGAGTCCAAAGGCGAATGGGAAGACCCGATTCGGGACAAGTGTTTTGGTACACCCGGAGCATTGCGGGGGATGAAGCGGTATCCTTACGAAGGCGGGCATCGCGTTCCGGGCTTGATCAGATGGCCGGGACACATACCAGCGGGCACCCAAAGCGATCGACTTTTTAACGGCACCGATTTCCTGCCCACCCTTTGCAAACTGGCAGGCGCTGTCGTTCCTACGGATCGCACCATAGACGGGACAGATGCTTTTCAGGCATTTCTGGGAAAGGATTACAAACGGAAAATTTTGCCCATCTGGTTTTTTCTTTTGAACGCTTCCGAGATGCCTGGAATGGCGCAAATGGCCATGAGGGACTCAGCGTACGTCTTGGTGGGAAGACTGGGGCCCTCCCGTGGAGACTTTACCGGTCAGCGCGGCCACGGAACCTATCCGGCGGTGGATTGGTTGAAAACGGCTGTTCCGGACTCCTTCGAATTGTACAACATCAGAGAAGATCCAGGCCAAACCCGGGACATTTCGCAGCAGGAATACGCAAGGTTGCTGAATCTGATTCCCAAAATGCAGGAACTATGGCTGGACATCCGGGACGAAGGACCCTGGTGGGGACGGATTCCCGATTAAACCGATCCTTGTTGTTTTTTTATTAGGTGTATTTCATTTATCTTTTGAAAACGAATCGTTGACAAATCCCATGAAGTTAAAATTTGATGCAAAGCAGGCGCTTTTTCTCCTGTTTATTGCCTTTGCTTGCCAATCCAATTCCGGTAAAAAATCCACTGTGGAAATCCCCTCTGACGGCTTTATCCTTCAGGAGTCCGATCTTCCCGCCTACGAAACAAACATCGATCACAGGGGATTACTCGAAGCCCTGGGAGACAGACACGGGGAATCCATGCGTACCGGAGAACACATCTACACAAATACCTGCGCCAATTGCCACGGTAGTCCGGAACAAGAGGGCTCGCTGCCCACGGCGTTTAAATTTTGGGAAGGTACGTTTAAGGTAGGGAATGACCCCTATTCCATCTATCAGACCCTCACCCGCGGTCACGGTGCCATGCCTCCTCAGGTAAACCTTACTCCCGTGGAAAAGTACGACGTGATACACTACATCCGCGAAACCTTTGTGGCCCCGAAAAATCCCTCCCAGTACCTTGCCATTAGTGAAGATTACCTGGCAGGATTACCTGCCGGCAGCAGCATGGGTCCGGAACCCAGGGAATACAAACCCTGGGCAGAGATGGACTATGGAAACTTTCTGATCAATACCTACGAACTGGTACCGGCCGATGCGCCGCCCCGGCAACGATCCACCGGACCGGTGCAGCCGCTGCCAGATGAAGATTTCAGCGAGGCCAATTTTGCCTACAAGGGCATCGCCGTGCGGCTGGACGAAGGAAGCGGAGGCGTGGCCGCAGGGAATGCCTGGATGCTCTTTGATCACGACCTCATGCGGGTAGCCGGTGGCTGGACAGGGGAGGGATTTATCGACTGGGAAGCCATCCTTTTCAACGAAAAACACAACATTTCTCCCCGAACGATCGGAGACCTTCATTTCGAAAACGAGACGGGGCCCGGCTGGGCGCACCCGGTGACCGGCACGTTTGAGGATCCCCGGTTTCAGGCCCGAGACGGACGCAGGTTCGGACCCCTTCCCAGGGATTGGGCGCAGTACAAAGGATTGTATGCCTACGAAGACCGGGCGATCGTTTCCTACACCGTGGGAAAAACACCTGTATTGGAGACATTTGGAGTTGAATTTTCCGGCGATCAGCCGGTGTTTACCCGGACATTAAACCTCAGGCCTTCGGGCGAACTACTTACCATGCGGGTGGCTCCTGTGGAAGCGGAAGTAGCCCTGAAGGGGTCAGGAGCAATACTGGAGGAGGAAAACGGCTATTGGCTACTTCGCGTCACGGCTACCGAGCCTACCCGGATCAAAGTATTTGTGGCAGCAGCGGGTTTTACCGGCCTGCAGGAATACGCGGCGCAGGCGGTTCCCGCCGAATCGCTGTCGCCATTTACCGAAGGAGGTCCTGCCCGTTATCCACAGCTTCTCGAGACGGCCATCGTACCCGGACAGCAGGAGGGTGCGTTTCAGGTAGATATTCTGAATCCACCCTTTAATAGTCCCTGGAAAAACCAGCTGCGCTTAAGTGGCCTTGATTTTTTCACGGATCGCAACAAGGGGGTGGTTTGTGCCACAGATGGAGATGTATGGCTGGTGGAGGGATTTACAGAAAACGAGGGAAAATTGACCTGGCAGCGCATTGCGTCCGGTCTGTTTCAGCCGCTGGGCATCAAGGTGATTGAGGAAGAAATCTTTGTCACCTGCCGGGACCAAATCGTTCGGCTACACGATTACAACGGGGATGGAGAAATCGACTTTTACGAAAGCTTCAATAGCGACCATCAGGTGACCGACCACTTTCATGAGTTTGCGATGGGATTGCAGGCCGATGCAGCGGGAAATCTTTATTATGCCAAAAGTGCCCGCCATGCCCGGGAGGCCCTGGTGCCGCAGCACGGGACCTTACTACGCGTCAGCCCGGATGGGGAGCGCACAGACATTATTGCCACGGGTTTTCGGGCTGCCAACGGCGTCTGCCTCAATCCGGACGGAACCTTTATTGTCACCGATCAGGAAGGGCACTGGAACCCAATGAACCGCATCAACTGGGTTGAAGAGGGCGGTTTTTATGGTAATATGTTTGGGTTTGATCCGCCGGCAGACAGTACCGATTCCGGCATGGAGCAGCCGCTGGTATGGGTGGAACGGGAGCGGGATCGCTCGCCCTCTGAGTTGCTTTGGGTGGATAGTGAAAAATGGGGAGCGCTGAATGGCAAGCTGCTTAATTTTTCCTATGGCTACGGAAAAATCTACCTGGTCCCGTTTGAAAAATTGGACGGTCAGGTGCAGGGAGGGATCGTAGAACTGCCCCTTCCCCGTTTTGCCACCGGTGTGATGCGCGGACGCTTCAATTCGGAGGACGGTCATTTGTACCTTTGTGGACTTTCTGCCTGGGGGTCAACGCAACCTCAGCTGGGAGGGCTCTATCGTATCCGCATGACCGAGACCCCCGTGAATCTGCCTGTGGGAATTCAGGCTCAGGAAGATGGCGTGTTACTCACCTTTACCGAAAAGTTGGATGAAAGCAGCGTTCAAAATTTGGATAACTATACCGTTGCTACCTGGGATTTGCTGCGGTCAAGGAAGTACGGATCCAAACATTACAATGAGCAGGAATTACCAATCGCTTCTGCCGTACTGGGTCGGAATGGTAAATCGGTAAAATTAAAGATTCCATCCATCGAACCGACTTGGGTCATGGAAATCCAGTATACCCTGGAAAGCGAAGCGGGCGAACCCGTAGAAGGATTGATTCAAAACACGATCCACAAATTGGGAGCGCCCACTTCTTTGTAAAAAAAAGCCCTCCGGTTCGGTATGGAAACCGGAGGGTTCAATTCCTCGTTTTTACCTACCTGGCTAGCAGCTTTTATAAAACTGCCCTTGTCCCAGTTTCCGTTCGATTTCTTTCGCTGTCTTGGTGATGGAAAGGCCGCCCAAATTGGTGCAGCGCAAGGTATTGGGAATGCTTTTACCCACTTCATACATGGTGTCGATGACTTCGTCGAGGGGAATCAGGTGGTCGTAGTCTGCCAGTGCCATATTTGCGCAGGAAAGTGCATTGGAGGCCGCCATCACATTTTTGTTTAAGCAAGGGGCTTCCACCCGGTTCCCAATGGGATCACAGATCATGCCCAGGGAGCTTTGCAACGCCATGGAAGCTGCGGAGATGCTTTGGGCGAGTTTGCCCCCTGCCAGATACACCAGTCCGGCAGCAGCCATGGAAGATCCTGATCCGCATTCCGCCTGACAGCCGCCTACTTCAGCAGCAAAAGTTGAATGAGCAGCGATAAAAACACCGATGAGGCCTGCAATTAACAGGGCTTTTACCGTTTCCTCTTCCGACAAACCGAGGGCATCCGAAACCCCCAGAATGGCTCCCGGCATGGCCCCACAGGAGCCCGCCGTTGGTGCGGCCACGATCACCCCCATGGAGCTTTTTACTTCCATGATCGCAGAAACATACATGATGATCCGATTCAGCACCTCCCCATCCACTAATTTTTTGCTTTCCATCAAGGATTTAAATTTCACGGATTGCGGACCCAGGATCCGGTCCCGGTATTCTGTGCCTTTCAGGCCGGTGTTCACCGCTTCTTTAAGAATTTTACGGATTTCCTCCATTTTATCCAGTACCTCCTGTTCCGAAATGTTTCCCCGCATGCTTTCGTACCGAAGAGCCAGTTCCCAGAGCGATAGCTTCTTGCCTTCGTTATAGGCCAACATTTCTTCGCAGGTAATAAAGGGGACTTTCTGGTTTTTTGCAGTAAGCACCGGCAGAACGGGTCGTATTCGTTTTACACTGGATACGTTCTCTACTTGTTCGAGCTCCTTAAGGAACGCCTCGTCGGGAAAATGTTGAGCTTTTACCTCGATATAGGAGTATTCACCCCTGCGAAGCTCGATGCTATCGATATCCGGCAGGGCATGGCTCAGGTAGTTCCTCGTGCCGTTCGGGTCGTTGGTATACACAAGGGTGAGGTAGCAATCGCCGGCAAAGGAGACAGGGGCCCCGTCGATTTCAATCACCTCGATCATGCCGCCGCCCGTGGAAATGGCGGTGACCCGATGTGTCTCCCAAGGATTGGTCAACGTGATTTTGTAGGTATTGGGGTGATTGGCCTGTATATCGCGTATGGAAATGCTCACCTGAATCCCGGCAGCGCCCATGTGTTGCTCGGCCTGAACCAGCCGCTCGTCATAGGCTTCCCATCCCAGAAAGCCACCGAATAATCCCATATCCGATCCTTGTTCCTTGTGCGTGGTGGCCAGGGAGCCTTCCGGGTCAAATTCGATTTCGATTGAAGATATGCTCCCGCCCATTAGGTCATGACAAATCCGGCCAATTCGTAGGGAGGCCGCACAATGTGAGCTCGAAGGTCCCCGCATCACCGGGCCTACCACGTCGTTAAATATACTTGGATAGTTCATGGTTGAAACTGTTTTTGTCTGTAGTTAAATGTAGTGGTATTTGACGCCGATCCATTTTCAAATTTTAGCTAATTTGTATACTATCTTAGCAATTCGCTCAATATTTGTGTGCTTTTTTGCTTTGTATCTGCATTTGGTCTAAATTAAGAGAATGAGTAACCATCGTACCTTTATCCATGCAGCCATTACACTTTAAAGTACCCCGACTAAAAGAAGAGACCATCCGGGTGGAATGTTGGGACCTGGATAATTTTTTCGAGCCCATCCATTACCACGAAGAATTTCAAATTTCGCTGATTCTCGAAGGAGAGGGATCCCTGTTCGTCGCGGAGAGTGTAATTCCGTTTGAAAAAGGGGAAATTTACCTTTTTGGCAAGAATCTGCCCCATGTATTTCGAAACAAAAACTTTGCCTTCGAAGGTAGCGGGCACTGCAAAGCAAAAGCGGTTTCGGTATTCTTTAACCAGGATGTGTTGAAAAATGCCCTGATGGATATTCCGGAAGCCTATGCTATACAGCGACTGATTGATTTTTCGGTGTATGGAGTAAAGGTTTCCGATTGCAAGCAAGCTGATATCAGCAGAAAACTGGCCCTACTTCCGGATAAAAATTCTTTCGAAAGATTTTTGGGATTACTGGATATTCTTGAATGTATCTCCAAGGACAACAATCTTAATTTCATTTCTTCTCTGGGTGTCCCCCTACATTCCGTACAGGAAAATTTGCCTAAAATAAATCTGGTTTTTGACTATGTCAGGAAAAATTTTAGCGAGAAGATCAGCCTCAAACAAGTGGCAGCACTGGTCAATATGTCGCCGACGGCTTTTTGCCGGTATTTTAAGTATAAAAGCCAAAAGACCTTCTCCCGGTTTTTGATAGAAGTGCGGATTGCCAATGCCTGTCGCCTTTTGTACCAGGATGATTTCAATACGTCTGAATGTTGCTACAGTTCCGGGTACAACAATCTGTCAAACTTCCACAAGCATTTTAAAAGTGTCACCGGCATGACGCCTCTTGAATACAGAAATAGCATTTTGAAACAAACCAATTGATTTTCGGTCCATTGGCGGTTTTGGATACGGTTTTCTAGTGAGCGGATCGATAGGTTCTTTCGGAGGCCAGGGTATTCAGGGTTGGGTTTTCTATTTTTCGTTAAAATACCATACCCTTTGGATAAAATGATGGAATAGTAATTCTGTGGGAAGGACCTATCTTTAGGCCTGTAGTTAGTAAACAGTGTGCCAAGGGTTAGGAAATTCTTGGCATTCGCTAACCGGTTTTAAGCGTGCAATAATTCGTATCGGCAAATGAAAAAGATTGTTTTTATACCTCTGTATTTTTTTATCCTCTCCGGAGTCGTTTTCTCCCAAACCAACCTTAGTCTGGAAGCCATTTACAAAGACAATGCGTTTGCTGCCGCGAGATTCGGCCCTATCCGTTGGATGAAGGATTCGAAGGGGTATTCAAGCATTGAAAAGAACGCCAAGCTGGATGGGGACGATTTGGTTCGCTACGATGCGATCTCCGGCCGCCGAAGCCTTCTTGTGTCCGCAGAAGAGTTGATTCCGGAAGGTCAGAAAGTTCCGCTGCAGATAGCGGATTACCACTGGTCGGAGGACAACCGGCGACTACTGCTATTTTCCAATACCCGAAAGGTGTGGCGCTACCATACCCGTGGAGACTACTGGGTATTGGATCGGGATACAAAAGCCTTGAAGCAGCTGGGTAAAGGGCTCCCGGAGGCCAGCCTGATGTTTGCAAAATTCTCCCCGGAGGGTTCCCGTGTCGCTTATGTAAGTGAAAACAATATCTTTGTTGAATCCCTGGTAAGCGGCGAGATCATTCCACTCACGGTGGATGGCGGAGAAAATACCATCAACGGTACATTTGATTGGGTATACGAGGAGGAATTGGGATGTCGTGATGGCTTTCGTTGGAGTCCGGATGGGGAACACATCGCTTACTGGCATTCCGACACGCGGGAAATAGGAACGTTTTATTTGATAAACAACATCGATTCGGTGTATTCCCAGCCCATTCCCTTGCCCTATCCCAAGGTTGGTAGTACGCTTTCCTCCGTGAAAATCGGTGTGGTTCCTGCCAAAGGAGGAGCCAGTCGATGGTTTGCCGTTCCAGGCGATCCCCAAAACAACTACCTGGCCCGGATGGATTTTATTCCGGATTCTGATGAGGTTTTGATTCAGCAGCTAAACCGTCCGCAAAATACAAATACTGTTTGGGTGGGTGATATTCATTCGATGGCACTATCAAAGGTGCTGGAGGAAAAAGAAGAAACCTTTCTGGATATTCACGATAACTTGATTTGGCTGGAAGGGCAGAAGTATTTTACCTGGACCAGTGAGCGGGATGGTTGGAGGCACTTGTACAAAGTATCCCGTGACGGATCTTTGCTAACACTACTAACGCAAGGGGATTTCGACGTGGAACGGATCAGTCATATCGATCCGGAGGGAGGCTACGTGTATTACATCGCTTCTCCGGAGAATTTTACGCAGCGGTACCTTTATCGAAGTCCGATAGACCGACCCGGCCCCGCCGAACGGATAACGCCTTCCGACCTACCGGGTCAGCACGCGTATCAGCTTTCGGGCGACTCCCGCTTTGCCATACACAGTTACCACAATGCGGTCCGTCCCCCGCGGATTTCCCTGGTAGCGCTTCCGAGCCATAAGGAGCTACGTCTGCTGGAAGGAAACCAGTCGCTCAAGGAAAAGTACGATGCCCTTGGACTGCGTCCAAAGGAGTTTATTAAAGTGGATATCGGGGAGCATGTACTTGATGCTTTCATGATCAAACCCAGGTCGTTTGACCCGACCAAAAAATATCCGCTTCTATTTTACGTGTACGGCGAGCCCGCGGGATCCACCGTGCAGGACAGTTGGATGAATGGCGATCTTTGGCATCAGTACCTGGCGCAGCTAGGGTATGTGATTGTCAGTGTTGACAATCGGGGGACAAAAACCCCGCGGGGCAGGGATTGGAGAAAGTCCATTTATGGGCAGATCGGTATTCTAGCGGCTAAGGAGCAACATGCAGCGGCTCAAAAGATCCTTTCCACTTACGACTTTATCGATGCCTCCCGGGTAGGTATTTGGGGTTGGAGCGGTGGCGGTCAGATGACCTTAAACTGTATGTTTCGCTACCCGGATTTGTATAAGGCCGGAATTGCGGTTTCGTTTGTATCCGATCAGCGCCTGTACGATGCTACCTATCAGGAACGCTACATGGGCTTATTGGAGGATAATCCGGAAGGATATAGGGATGGTTCACCCATTCACCATGCAGCGCATCTGCAGGGCGACCTGCTAATCATGCACGGTACAGCGGACGATAACGTGCATTACCAAAGCTTTGAAATGCTGGTAGATCGGTTGATTCGGTACAACAAGCAGTTTTCCATGATGGTCTACCCCATGCGGGCTCATGGGATCAACGAGCGAGAAAATACTTCCCTTCATGTACGGGAGACAATGAAAAAATTCTGGGTAGAGCATTTGGAGCCCGGTGCACGTTAAGCGGGCAGCGAATCCTACTGGTATCCAAAACCCGAATGCAAGACAATAGGCTATGTTGAAACTCTTAAATAAAAAGCTATGATAAAATGGAAAGGAGTATTTCCAGCGATTACCACCAAATTTACTTCGGATGACAAGCTTGATTTAGACGCTTTTCATGCCAATATCAAGGTACAACTAAAAGCGGGAATCGATGGAATCATTATCGGTGGTAGTCTGGGTGAAGCAAGTACGCTCAGTGATCCGGAAAAAGAAAAACTGGTGAAATCCACCGTGGAACTGGTCGGCGGCAAAATTCCAGTGGTATTAACCATAGCCGAACAATCCACCAAAAAGGCGGTGGCATTGGCCGAAGCGGCAGATAAAAGTGGTATTCAGGGCCTGATGGTTTTGCCGCCCATGCGGTACAATGCGGACCCGAGAGAAACGCTTGCCTTTTTTAAGGAAGTAGCCGCCGCTACTGACCTTTCCATCATGATTTACAACAATCCTATCGATTATAAAATTCTGGTCACCCCGGACATGTTTGAGGAACTGGAGCCCTGTAAAAATATACAGGCAGTCAAGGATTCATCCCGAGACCTCACCCTGATTACGAAGATGATCAACCGTTTCGGTGAACGATTTAAAATTCTGGCAGGTGTGGATCCGCTGGCCATGGAAAGTCTGGTACTCGGTGCACAGGGCTGGGTAGCCGGGTTGGTTTGTGCATTTCCCTACGAGACCGTTGCCATTTACCGTCTCGTTCAGGAAGGGCGAATCGCAGAAGCCTTGGAAATCTACCGCTGGTTTTTTCCCCTACTGGAATTGGATATTCACCCGAAACTGGTGCAATACATCAAGTTGGCAGAGGTAGCCACTGGTTTGGGTACCGAATACGTACGCGCGCCTCGGCTGATGCTCACCGGAGAAGAGCGCAAGCGCATTTTAGAGATTATCGAGAGTTCACTAGCCGTACGACCCGAATTACCCACCTGGGAAAAAATGGCCCTTTAATGAATTGAGTAGGTATGCAACTCCCACAGAAAAGTAAGTAGTGGCTGCGATGGGGAGCAATCGAATGGTATGGAACACAAAATGGATTTATTTTCGAAAGAAACGTATCGGGAACGACGAAGCAAAGTAATGAAATCCGTTTCCGGAGGGATTTTGCTGTTTTTAGGTAACGAAGAAAGTAGCAGTAATTTCAAGGACAATTGGTATCCCTTCCGGCAGGATAGTTCGTTTCTGTATTTTTTTGGACTTGATCTACCCGGATTGGCAGCGGTGATGGACCTGGATGCCGACCAGGTGATTCTCTTTGGCGACGAGTTGACTACCGAGGAACTGGTCTGGCATGGAGAAAAGCCCAAATTGGTGGATTTGGCGCATTTGGTAGGGCTGCAAGAGGTCCGGCCATCCAAAGAAATTGCCAGTTACCTGGCAAAATCTTCCCAGCGAAGGATTCATTTTTTACCCCCTTTCCGGCCAGAAAACACCATGAAACTCAGGCACTGGCTTGGCCTTTCGACCGAAGCGCTAGAGGACCGGGTTTCGGTGGAATTCATCAAGGCCGTGGCAAAGTTACGATCCATTAAGTCGGAAGAGGAGATCCGGGAGATTACCAAGGCAGTCAACCACACGGTTCAGATACACCGCAAGGTGATGCAGCACGCCCGCGCTGGTATGTACGAATACGAATTGTTGGGAATGGTGTATGGGGAGGCGCTTTCAGGGAGGGGCCACCTTTCTTTCCCACCCATCATTACCACCGACGGGCAGACCTTGCACAACCATCGGTATACCAACCGATTAGAGCCGGGGAAAATGCTTCTTGGGGACTTTGGTACCGAGACAGCCATGCATTACGCAGGTGACATTACCCGCACGATACCGATAGGAAAAAAGTTTACCGAAGCCCAGCGGGAGGTGTACGAGATTGTCTGGCAGGCCCACCGTTCGGCTATCGCTTCATTGAAGCCTGGCTTGCGCTTTCTTGAGGTTCACCTCCTGGCCTGCAAAAAAATAGCCCAGGGACTTAAAACCATCGGGCTCATGCAGGGGGATGTGGAGGAAGCCGTTCAACAAGGGGCCCATGCCTTATTTTTTCCATGCGGTGTGGGGCACCTCATGGGTTTGGATGTCCATGACATGGAGGATTTGGGAGAAGCATACGTGGGGTACACGGACGCGCTGCAGAAAAGCACCCAATTTGGCCTTAAATCCCTTAGATTCGGAAAGGAGTTGGAAGCAGGGCAGGTGCTTACTGTGGAGCCCGGGATTTATTTTATTCCTCAATTAATCGATTCCTGGAAGGCACAAAACATGCATCGGGATTTTATCAATTACGATAAACTGGAACGGTTCCGTGATTTTGGCGGTATACGGATAGAGGATGATTTTCTGATTACGTCAAAGGGTTCGGAGCTGATGGGTATGCCGCTGGAATCTTCCCCCGATGAGGTCGAATCCCTCCGCGGCAACGCCGAGTAAGGGGGGGCTTGGGGGATTCATTTAGCGACTGTTGTAGCCTGCATCGATCGCGGGCAAATCTCTCCTTTTTTTAAACCCGGGCATTTCGTTAGGTTATATTTTTTAAAATACCGAACTTCTGTTCTATTTCGCAGTTCCTGCCGGACAACCGGTTGGGCCAGCCAGAAAAAATTCCCATTTCAACCATAGAAAGCGGCTGTATTTCGGAGTATAAAAATAGAGGACATGCAAAAGATACTTTCGGGCAATCAGGTAAAATCTTTGGATCAACAGTACATAGAGGGGCAAGGCATTCGATCCTACCAACTTATGGAACGGGCGGCGCGGGTTTTTTCATCCTGGTTTGTTCAGTGGGTTCCCAAAGAAAAATCCGTTTCCGTTTTCTGCGGAACGGGAAACAACGGTGGAGATGGACTGGCAATTGCACGCATGCTGCATGCGGAAGGGTATGCGGTATCGGTAGGCTTGATTGGGGATCCGGATTCCGGCTCTCCCGATTTTCAGCAAAACCTGCAGGTCTTACCTGAAACAATTATCCCACAGACATGGGAAAAATGTCCCTCCAGCCAAGTGATCATCGATGCCATTTTTGGCGTGGGCATCAATCGACCATTGGCAGGCGATTACCTGCGGCTGATAAGGCAGCTGAATGCCTCTGCTGGCATGAAAATAAGCGTGGATATGCCCTCGGGCCTACCCTCCGATGGCCCGGCAGAGGGGGATGTTCTCCAAGCCGATCATACGCTTAGTTTTCAATTCCCAAAGCTTTCCTTATTGGTTCCCGAACATGCCCTGTATACAGGTAAATTGGCTGTCAAATCTATCGGAATGCAAGCCAGGTATTTTGAATCCTTTGATTCCCAGCGTTTTTTTTATTCCGGAGAATCTCTGGAAACCCTCCACAAGACCTTTTCAGGTGCCAGTCATAAAGGCGATTTTGGTAGGATTCTTTTGATAGGAGGGAGTTACGGCAAAATGGGCTCCATCGGTTTGAGTACCCGTGCCGCCCTGCGTACCGGATCAGGCCTGGTCTTTTGCAAGGTTCCTGCTTGTGGTGTGGAGGTGTTGCAGGGCAGCATACCGGAAGCGATGGTACTGTCGCCCGGTGGGGAAAATGAAGTGGGAGGGAGCTTGGAAATTGATGGGATGGATGCGGTAGGTATGGGGCCCGGACTCGGTAAAGGCAAAGGTGCGGTGGAAATGCTCTATCAATTATTACAAACGTATAATGGCCCCACGGTTTTGGATGCCGATGCCATTAATATCTTAGGGAATCATCCGGAATGGTTTTCCTTTTTGCATGCCAATGTGGTGTTGACCCCACACCTTAAGGAGTTTGAGCGGCTTACAGGGGTAGAGGCAAAAAATCATTTTCACCGAATGGATTTGGCCCGGGATTTTGTATTGAAATACGGCTGCGTGTTGGTACTAAAAGGGGCGTATACGCTTATTAGTTTTCCGGATGGAAAGCAAGTGTTCAATAATTCCGGGTCGGTGCACATGGCTACGGGTGGCTCGGGAGACGTGCTCACTGGCATGCTGACCTCGTTTCTTGGGCAGGGTTATTCCATTGAGAATGGCGTTGTATGCGGTGTATATCATCACGGGCATGCCGGAGAATTGGCCGGGTCCCAATTCGGACGAGGGACCCTGGCCAGCGATATTCTCGAAAAAATACCCGAGAGTTTTCGGGTTTTCGGTGTGGTTTAAGGCTTATTCAAAGGTCAGTTTCAAAATTTTGTCGTCGTGCAGGCGCAATGCTGCGCGTCCATCGGTATTGCTGGTAGTCAGGTACAGGTTGCCATCAGGCCCCACCGTAACGTCCCGCATCCTTCCGTATATCCCTCTGGACGGTGCATAGGAAAACCATCGCTCCACGCGTTTCACTTCGTACTCGTTGGCTTTATCAAATACCAATCGGATCAAGGCCTGGCCTCCCAGGGAGGCTACATACAGATCCCCCTTGTAGAACGTCATGCCAGCGGGAGGAACTGCCGCCTTGTTCCAGGAGGCTTTCGGATCGACGTACGCCTGCATTCTGGGAGCACCGACGACAATGGGCCAGCCGTGATTACCGCCCTTCTCCACCTTATTTATTTCGTCGCGGTAGCGCACACTTCCTTCCACTTCCGCGCCAGAGGGTCCGTGTTCCGAGTTGAAGAAAGCTCCGGTTTCCGGATCCCACGCAAATCCCTGCACCACGCGGTGCCCGTAGGAATAAACTGAAGAATTGGGGAAAGGATTATCTGTGGGAATGGATCCTTCGTCCGTCAGTCGAAGTATTTTCGAGGCCAGGTTTTTAGTATCCTGTGCCACGAAAGGTTGGGACATGTCTCCGGTGCCAATATACAGCATGCCGTCGGGACCGAAGGCGATCCGGCCACCAAGATGGATCGCATAAGCAGGAATTTTATCCAAAATCACCTTGTCAACGCGGGCCGTATTTCCCAGATCCTCCAGACGTACTACTTTGCTCCAGAGCTGCTCTTCAGCGTCCCGGTACGCATGCATGACGTAAATCCAACGGTTGGTTTCGAACTCCGGATGCACTGCCATCCCCATCAGACCGGCATCTACTTCGTGCACCGTACCGGGAACATCCAGATAGGGCAGGGGGTTGGTTTCCCCTGCAGGAATGCGCACGATGGTGCCCGGCCGCTGGGCTACCAGCGCATCGCCGTTCGGTAGAAAGCGCAGAGACCAGGGAATCGTCAGGCTATCTACCCAGACTTCGACCTTCACGCCGGGAACTTCTGGTAGAAACACATCTTCGGTTTTTTGTGGAACTTCGCCGACGATGGGCTGGGCTTTTTGTGTATTGATCTGTCCGTGTAAACTCAGGGGCAGGCAGAGCCAAAGGACAAAATAAAAAACATGTTTCGGGTTCATATGCGTATCGTTTTTTCTTTTTTTTAACTCTCCCGGAGGCGTATTCGTTCCCTCCCGGATGTGTTCATCGCTTACAGATCGATTTTTAATTGTTCGGGTAGCAACCGAAAGGATTTCCGATGCAGGGGACTTGGTCCTAGTTTCCGAATGCCCTCCCGATGTGCTCGTGTGGGATACCCCATGTTTCGTTCCCATCCGTAGCCGGGATAGTCTTGGGAAAGCCGAACCATTAGTTCGTCCCGGTACGTTTTTGCCAGTATGGAGGCCGCTGCGATGCTTGCAAATATTCCGTCTCCCTTTATCACACAATCAAAGCTAATGTTGTGTGCGGGGTTAAACCGGTTGCCGTCGATCAGCAGATGATCCGGACGTAGGTCCAACGCATCTATTGCCCGGTTCATGGCCAGAAAGGAGGCATTCAAAATATTCAGCCGATCAATTTCCGCCACCGTGGCACTGCCAATGGCCCAGCTCAAGGCATGAGATTTGATTTCCCGGGCCAGCGTTTCCCGGCGGGATTTGATGATTTTTTTGGAGTCATCGATCCATTCGTTTGCGTACTCCGGAGAGAGAATCACCGCGGCTGCCACCACTGGTCCACACAAACATCCCCTACCCACCTCGTCGCAGCCGGCCTCTTTTCGGTTAGCTTTTAAATAAGGTCGCAGCATTGGGATAAAAGTCTTTTTCCTTGTAGTATTTGTGGATCAACTCGGCTACCAAACCGGTCCAGCCGGTTTGATGCGAGGCTCCCAGGCCCCGGCCATTATCGCCATGGAAATACTCATAAAACAGAATCAAATCCTGAAAATGTGGATCTTCCTGCATTTTTTTATTGTCTGCATAGATAGGACGGTAGCCCCTGGCATCTTTTCGAAATAGGTTGATCAGTCGCAGGGAAAGTTCTTTGGCGATCAAATCCAGGGTGATGTATTTTCCGGAACCGGTGGGGTATTCTATGGAAAAGGTACCTCCGTAGTAAAAATCAAACTTTTTTAGAGATTCAATAATGAGGTAATTGATGGGAAACCAAATGGGTCCTCTCCAGTTACTGTTGCCGCCAAACATGGTGGTTTCCGATTCACCAGGGGCATAGCTAACGGAAAACCGGCTGCCATTGATCTGTATGGAGTAGGGCTGGGTCAGGTGGGCTTTTGAAAGCGAGCGGATGCCGAATTCGGAAAGGAACTCGGTTTCATCCAGCATCTTATGTAGGATGCTTTTCATGCGGTGTCCACGAAGGAGTGAAAATAGCCTTCGCTTTTCCTGACCGGGGTGAATCCAATTGGAAACCAGGGCGGCCAGTTTAGGCTTTTCCTTGAAGAAGAAGTCCAGTCGTTTTTTGAATTCGGGAAGATCGTCAAAAAGCTCCTCCCGGATAGGTTCCACCGCAAATAGCGGTATGATGCCTACAATGGATTTAACCTTCATTAATTTGGGTTCCTCTCCGGAAAGGTGCAGTACGTCAAAAAAGAAGTTGTCTTCTTCGTCCCAGAGGCTGATATTTTCTTTTGAAATATTGCTCATCGCCCCCGCAATGTATAAAAAGTGCTCTAGAAATTTGGTGGCGGTATGTTGGTACACCTTGTTGAATTCACACAAATCCAGGGAGATCCGCAGCATGTTTAAACAAAACATGGCCATCCAGGAGGTGGCGTCTGCCTGTTCCAGTTTCCCGAAGAGTTTATCCACGTGACTTCTATCAAAAACGCTGATATTATCGAGTCCCAGAAAGCCTCCTTCGAAAATATTTTTTCCCTCTTCGTCTTTTTGATTGACCCACCAGGTGAAGTTGAGTAGTAATTTGTGAAAGGCACGTTCTAAAAACTCTTGATCGCCTTTATTTTTTCCGTTGTACTTTTTGTCAATTTGATAGACCCGTTGAACCGCATAGGCATGTACGGGTGGGTTCACATCGTTGAAATTCCATTCGTAGGCGGGCATTTGCCCGTTTGGATGCATGTACCAGTCATTCAACAGGACCAAAAGCTGATCTTTAGCAAAATCGGGGTCCAGCCTTGCCAACGGTATACAGTGAAAGGCCAGATCCCAGGCCGCGTACCAGGGGTATTCCCATTTGTCGGGCATGGAAATAATGTCGTAGTTTTGCAAATGGCGCCAATTGCTGTTTCTTCCTGATTTCCGTTCCTGTGGGGGTTGGTACCTTCCCGGATCACCTTCCAGCCAGCGCTCCACATTGTAGTAATAAAATTGTTTGCTCCACAACATGCCTGCGTAGGCCTGCCGTTGAATCAATTTCATTTCCGGGTCCTTCACTCGTTCCTGCAGACTCGCATAGAAGGATTCAGTATCTTCAATTCGATCCTGGAACGTTTTTTCTGCAGATTCCAGGGGCGTTTCCGTGGCTGCGTGCTGCATTCGAAAAACAACTTCCGCTTTTTCTCCCGCTGGAATAAAGAGTTTATAAATGGCTGCTGCTTTGGTTCCGGTAAATTTGGGATTGAGGTGTTTTTTATCTCCCAGTATAACGTAGTCGTTGATAGCGTCTTTCAGGTATTTCTTTTGATTGCCGATGTGGTACAATCGCTCCCGGTTGGTTTCGTTGTCGCAAAATTGCAAATCCGGTTCACCGGAGAAAGTGAAGGTATAATTTCCGGATTTCGGAGAAAAAGCAGTCATTTTCGCCGGGCCCGCTTTACTTAAACTAGGCATAAATGGTTCATCACCCGTGAACCAGGTTTTTCTGAACCAGATGGTGGGCATCACCCACAGCACCGCATCTTCTGTCCCCCGGTTGTGAACGGTGGCTTTGGCAAAAATATCCTCTATATCGGCTTTTGCGTATTCAAGAAAAATATCAAAATAGGCATCGTTGTCGAAGACACCGGTATCCAGTATCTCAAATTCTTTTTCACTTTTTCCCCGCAATTGATTTTGCTCAAGAAGTTCCTGGTAAGGAAATGCCTGCTGCGGATACTTGTACAGCATTTTCATGTAGCTATGGGTGGGGGAGGAGTCCAGGTAGTAATACAACTCCTTCACGTCTTCTCCATGGTTGCCCTCGTTTCCGGTGAGCCCATACAAGCGCTCCTTGATGAGCGGATCTTTTCCATTCCAAAATGCCCAGGCAAGGCAGAGCTTTTGTTTGTGATCACTTATTCCGCCTATTCCTTCTTCGCCCCATCGGTATGCTTTGCTGCGCGCATCGTCGTGAGTGACGTTCTCCCAGGCAGATCCATCGGGACTGTAATCCTCCCTCACGGTACCCCATTGGCGTTCGGTGAGGTAGGGGCCCCATTTTTTCCAGTGACGGATTTTTTCGCGGTTTTCCTTTAATCGTTCTAACTCTTTATCCATGGGTACAGTTGGCCGTCCTTATAAGGAGCGAATTTAAACCATTTACGGTTCTAATTATCAACTTACCCCGGATGTATTTCTAATTTTTTTGAAAAATCGGTGAGTTTTACAGGCGCTGGAATCCCGCGTGGCGGACAAGCTCTCAGGTGGGATGATTATTTTAACCGGTTTTTTCTTCTGTAATGAAATTCCATTGCGCTTCTTTAATTCTTTGATTTCAATCGACTAGGATCCTCTTCCCGATAGGCGAAGGGATGCTCGTCAGGAAGGCCAAAAATGCGGCGTCCAGGCTTTGCTGCCAATCGGAAAATGCAGTGGCTGACGCCGTGCAGTTTTTTTCCTCCTCCAGAAGTTTTTCCAACATTTCAGCGGCAAAGCGATCCGCAGTCCTACCTGCGCCTGCCTGTTCTGCATCGCAGGCATTGCACCGTTGTTCGTATTGTCCTTTCACCGGTACCATGAGGGTTTTTTTCCCCAGGAACATGGCTTCTGCGATGGATTCAAAGCCTGCTGTGGAAAGGTAGGCTTTGCATTGACGCAACTTTTCTACGAAACGTTCGTCATCGATTCGGTGAAAGGTCAGATTGGGCAGTGTGAGGTAACGGGCAGGCACCTGCTGGGCATCCCAAAATGCCTCTATGGTAATTTGGGGCCGGTTTTTTGCAAGCCGATAGATTTCCTCCGCATAACCTGAATTGACAATATAGACCAGAAAAAAATCCCCGGTACTGGGTTCGGCCCGTCGTACCCTTTCCCGAATGAGCGGAGGCCAAACGAGATGATTCTCGTTCTTCATTGCCCGCTGGGGTTTCCAGAGGGAGAGCGCAATGATTTTGGACGCATTTGCACAGGTAATGGCGGTATTCAACTTAAAAAGCACCTTTTGTAGCCCTCCCGGCTTTGCAAAGGTAAAATCAGGATGAAACATCAGGTATTGGTGTCCGATCGCCAGGTAGGTGGCGCGGAACGGATAGCACATGGCATAAATCCCTCCAAGCATGTCGTAAAAATTCAAAATGCAGTCCGGCCGATGTACCTGTACCCAATGATCCAGTTGTTGAAGGCTGCGGATAAATCGGGGCAGTTTTTTGAGGTTTTCGAGTACCGTTGCGCCCATCTTTATGGCTTTCTGTTCCTTATCGGCGACAAAATTTGGACTTTGTACCCGGTAAACGGGGCAGGAAAAGGCATCAAGAAAGTAGTCGGGGGGGGTTCTCCGCCCGCTTGCGCCGATCACCACGGCCACTACTTCCATGCCGTGCTTGTGAAGCAGGTCGCTGATTACCATGGCCTGGGTCATGTGTCCCCTGCCTTCTCCCTGAACGATGAATAGAAATCTCATGCCGATTAGGAAAATGTATCCATTTGGGAAAAGGCCGGCTTTTGAAGCGGCACCACCTTACTCTCCTGCTGCCGGTCTTTTCTGAAGTCCAGTTCGTTGTAATAGATCAGCTGCCAATTGCCCGCGTGGTCCTCGGCGAGGGCGCTGAGGGATTCTACCCAATCGCCGGAGTTCAGGTACTCGATTCCGTCTATGGTGCGCATCTCGGCCTTATGGATGTGTCCGCAAATAATGCCATCGCAGCCTTTCGAACGGGCGATTTTGCAGAGCTCCGTTTCAAATCCGTCAATATAGGAAACTGCAGATTTTACTTTGGATTTCAGGTATTGGGAGAGGGAGTAGTACGGAAGGCCTCGCTTTCGCCGGTAATGATTGACGCGGGTATTGAGCCAAAGTAGAAAGGTATAGCCCATATCGCCAAGGTAGGCAATCCAGCGCAGGTTGGTGGTAATGTTGTCAAATACGTCTCCATGGGTTATGAAATATTTTTTGCCCATACTTTCATACACCAGGTCTTTTCGAATGGACAGATTGCCAATTTCCAGTGGCAGCACCTGGTCCAAAAAGTCGTCGTGATTTCCCCGGAGGTAAAAAACCCGCGTTCGGTCGCAGTCAATCATTTTTAGTACCCGGTTGAATACCCGCGTATGTTTTCGTTTCCAGCTACCGGATTTTTTCAACTGCCACCCGTCGATAATGTCTCCGTTGAGGATGAGGTTTTCGCATTGGTATTGCTTGAGAAAGCGCACCACCTCCTTGGCTTTGGAGCCTTTGGTTCCCAGATGAATATCGGAGAGAACAATGGTTTTAAAGTTTGTTTCCAAAACGTCGTTGTTTTGGTAACAAGGTAGATGGGCCAGGTAAACTAGTGATGAAGATGGGTTTAACAAAATGCTATTAAAGTACTTGTTCTACCCATGGGTGTGAATGAATTGTTACCTATCGGTTACAAACGTGTTGGCCTGGCTCAGGCATTGAAGATCAACTTAAATACGGTTCCCTCGTTCAGAACGGATTTCACTTGTATGTTTCCTTTGTGCCGGCGCATGATTTGCTTGGAAAGACTCAATCCGATCCCCGATCCTTTCTTTTTAGTAGTGAAAAATGGAATAAAAATTTTATTTAAGGCCTCCTCTTCAATGCCTTTGCCATTGTCCTCAACTTCAATAATGATCTTCCCATGATCGTCGATAAAGCCTCGTAGAAAAATATTTTTCTCGGGGACATTCTCAACGGCATGGATTGCATTCTGGGTAAGGTTGATCAGTACCTGTTCGATCTGCGAGCAATCCGCAAACAGCAGCAGGTCCTCGGGGGTGATTTCCTTGTGCAGGTGAACTTCCTGTGTTTCAAGCTGATTTTGCAGAAGCATGTCCATTTGGTCAAACAATTCGCGGATGTTTATCGCTGAAAACTTGGGGGCCGGAATATGGGCCAGGCTACGAAAATCACTCACAAAGTTGATTAGCCCCTCGCTGCGTTTTTCAATGGTAGCAAGTCCCATTTGGTAATCTTGAAGCTCATCGGTATCCACGGCGGCCCCTTGCTTCAATTTCTGGTTGATATCCATGCTGATGGTCGCTGCCAAGGAGGATATGGGAGCGATGGAGTTCATGATTTCATGGGTCAGCACCCGAATAAGGTTTTGCCAGGCTTCCATTTCTTTTTCCTCCAACTCACTTTGGATATTTTGCAGGGAAACCAGTTTGAATTTGACGTCCCGCAGTACCAATTCAATGGCATAGACCGAGAGCTGCATGATCCCGTCCGGATGCGCAATTTTTATCAATTCGCTGCCTCCAGTGCGGAGGTTTTCGATGGCATGGTGGAGCTCCTTGTTGATAGAGGCGATTTCCTGGATATGCGAAAGCTTTTCTATGTTCAGCATGCGCTTGGCCGCTGTATTCAGAATTTGCACGCTTCCATCCGCTTCAAAAGTAATCAGGCCGATGCTTAAGTGTTGGAATACGGTTCGAAAGTAGTGAAAGTTAGCTTCCTTCTCAATCTGGTCTTCCTTGAGTTTTGCGAGAATGGCATTGAATTCGATGTGCAGGTCGTCGGTTTCGGTTCCGTCAAATTTTACCGGATAGACCGTCGAATAATTGTTTTGTTTGATGTTGTCCAAAAACTGACGCACCTTATTAAAACTGCTTTCAGCATAGCGGATTAAAAGCACCAGCTGTACAAATGTCAGGATAATGAATAGCGAGATGGCGAATACCCCTGCCTCTGTTAGGATCATATACGCCAAAAAAAACAAAGACAACGTGAGTACAAAAATCCTACCCAGCAAGCCGATTTTATAATCCATACTTTTCCAACCTTCGGTACAGGGAGGCCCGTGTCAAGCCAAGCGCTTTTGCTGCTTTGGATATATTGCCCCCGTTTTTGTCTATGGCTTTTTGAATCAGGCTTTTTTCGACCTCGTCCAAATTGTACGAATTCGTGCTGACCTTATCGCTGGACGGCTTGCCGGAAAGAAAGAAAAAATCCCGGCTATCCAACTCGGCTCCTTCTGCCATAATGATGGCACGCTCGATGGCGTGCTGCAGTTCCCGGATGTTTCCCGGCCAGTTGTACCGTTGCAACAACTGCAATGCGTTTTGCTTGAAACCTTTAAATTGTTTCCGGTATTTGGCCGAATATATTTTTAGAAAATGGGCAGCCAGTATAGGGATGTCGTCTTGCCTGTCCCGTAACGGAGGAAGAAAAATCTCGACCGTATTGATCCGGTACAAAAGATCCTGTCGGAAGCTGTTTTCCAGGATCATTTCGTGCACCGGCATGTTGGTCGCGCATATGAGCCGAATGTCCACCGGTATTGATTTATTGGTTCCGATTCGGGTCACTTCTCGCTTCTGCAGTACGGTGAGCAGCTTGGATTGCAGCGGCATGCTGAGGTTTCCGATTTCGTCCAAAAACAAAGTGCCTTTGTCCGCAACTTCAAATCTTCCCGCCCGGTCTTCCTTGGCGTCGGTATAGGCGCCCCGTTTGTGTCCGAATAGCTCGCTCTCGAACAGACTCTCGGTGATGGCACCCATGTCCACGCCAACAAAAATCTCGTCTTTCCGTTCGGAACGGTCGTGAATTGCCCGGGCAATCAACTCCTTTCCGGTACCATTTTCTCCAAGAATCAAGACATTGGCATCCGTTCGGGCAACTTTCTCGATGATTGAAAACACGTTTTTCATGGAGGCACTCTCCCCGATGATGTCGGAGAAAGGCTTCTTTAAATCGGCCTGCAACTGCCGCTGCTTGTTGGATAACTTGTCTACCTGGTTGTAGCTTTCTTTTAACTTGATCGCAGCAGATAAGGTGGCGAGCAATTTTTCGTTTTGCCAGGGCTTTAAGATGAAGTCGGTAGCTCCTTCCTTAAGTGCCTGCACGGCCATTTCTACATCGCCAAAGGCCGTAATCAGAATGACCACTGCCTTCGGGTCGATTTCCCTGATCTGACGTAGCCAGTGAAAGCCTTCTTTTCCGGAGGTAGTATCCTCCGTGAAGTTCATATCGAGAAGAATGACGTCAAAGTTATTATTGTTTACCAAAAAGGGAATCCTTCTGGGATCCTTTTCGATGTGCACTTCTTTTGCATGCTTTTTAAGCAACATTTTCGCGGCAAACAAAAGATCTTCGTTGTCATCTACTATCAATAGTTTGCCCAGATTCGTTTCTTCCATCCTTTTTTAACCAGTTACTGCTGAAATAATGCCAATGTGAAATGATGCGAATTTACGAATAAAACGAGGATTTCCCTAAATATATTGTCCGTTTTTGGACATTTTTAGTACGAAAATGAACAAGCCTGGATAGATAGTCGATTGGGTTTTAATCCCTTGATAAAAGTGTTATCTTTGGTAGTTAAACAAAAAAATATATTTATGTCTGTAGCAACTAAAGGAAATACCGTAAAGGTACACTACACAGGAAAACTAAAAGACGGAACAATATTCGACTCTTCGCAGGACAGAGAACCGTTGGAATTTATTCTGGGCGATGGGAAAATGATCAAAGGATTCGATGTTGCCGTTCAGGGCATGCAGGTAGGAGACGATAAAAGTGTGACCATACCGGCGGATGAGGCCTACGGCCAAAAAAGAGAGGACATGATGCTGGACGTTCCCATGGAACAAGTCCCTGCTGACATCAAACCGGAGGTAGGCATGGATCTTTCCATCCAAAACCAACAGGGACAACCCACTCCTGTAAAGGTGGTGCATGTAGACGAGGCGAAAATCACGCTGGATGCCAATCATCCCCTGGCAGGGCAGGATCTGGTATTTGATATCAAGCTTGTTGAGGTAAAGTAAGCGATTACACCTTTGGAAAAGAAGGGGGACCAAGTGTCGTGCGGGTCTCCCTTTTTTATTCTTCCAGCGCTGCGCTTTTTTCCATGTTACCCTGCGGATTGGCGTAAATACTTTTGGTTTTATTGTATTTTGCGTTACCCACCTCAACCACAAAAATTTTGCTGTTCAAATGGGTGAAATCGTAATTTTTTTGTTTGCCATCTTCGGGACTAAGGCGGTCATGAAGGATTAGGTTCCCGAGAATGTCGTAAATCTTCACATCCGTCAGTTGGTTATTGGGCTTTTCCAAAAGCAGTTTAAACTTTTTATTGCCCAGGGACTGAAGACTAAAATCAGTGGTTGGAGTATTGAGGTCTTTCGGAAAAGAAATCGTCGTTTCGATCGGTCGCCCGACAATTTGTGCCTTAACCAGTAGGCTACCCATGTAAAAAAAGGCCATCAGCAGAATGAGCTGCAATAGGAACTTGTGGGTACGCGTCTCTTCATCCATTGATGTGCAAATTGCAAAAATCGAATTGAAAAATTTTACTTTTTCACCTTTAATTACTATTATTTAACAAAATTATAATTTATTTCTGAATACAATGTGCCGATCTATATCAAATCGCGCTGTTTTATGTAAGTGGTAGGGCACCCCCTGCTTTCCCATCAATAGTTATCCGGGCGGTCAAAGGCATGCAGGCTGGATGAGGTCAACAATAGAATCTGGCTTCGTGTCAAGGCCACTCCAATGATTTCGGATAGCAGAGGTAGAGCAAGGCTGCTACGGTCCCCGTTCAGATAATTGGTTTTAACTAACTCCTGATTTTCCAGGTGGTATACATTTTCGTTGTCCACAAATGCGGGAATGCTTCCAGGAACCGGAAGTTTTTTGATCGGGTTTCCCTGGTTGTCAAAAATGTAGATACCCTCGTTTTCCACTTGTAAAAACAGCAGGTTTTTCCGCTCCAATAATTGCAGTACGCGTAAGCTACTCGTCGCCAGCAGGATGTTCAACGGCTGCTCCTGCAACACCTGTCCCGTAGAAAAATTTAATTTTTTCAGGCGTAGATCCGTTTCGTCATACAGCCATAGGCCGTGGTTATTGCCCAAGGTTGCCTGGCTGATATACCCCCCCAATCCAAGGTCTGCCATCGAATTTCTACTGAGTGGGTTCAAGAAGCGGTCCAGGATTTCCATTACCTGCTGGCTGGCGGAAAACAGAAATATAGTTACCGTCCAGTAGGCGTCTAAATGGTTGAGTTCAGTGCTGATGGCTGGTGCATACAGGTTTACAGAATCCCCCTTTTGATCAAATTGCCAAAGATAGCCATTCTGATTGCTGACAAAAACCGCTCCGTTTTGGTCCACGGATAGGCGGGAAGCCTGTTTCATGTCCCGTTGCCACCGCTCTTCCGGAAGCTGTAGATTTTGAGTAAAGCCTCTCAGGGGGGCGATTAGAAAGAACAGGATCAGGAGGGGTTTAATCGGATTTGATCGCATATCCGTTGTACGATTTGAGTTGAAATGCCATTCCGTCGAATTCCCCATAATGGCACTGGTTTACCCATTCTCCCAGGTTAAAATAGGTGGAGTCTCCGGACAGGGGAAGGTGTAAGGGCAGGTGCCTGTGGCCAAAAATATAATAGTCAAAGTGCATCTTTTTTTCCATCTCCAGACAATATTGGTAAAGCCACTCGTTTTCCTTCCCTTTGAATTCCCCTTCGTTTTTTTGATCATTTGTCAGGCGACTGCTACGGGACCAACGATGGGCGAGTGCCATACCAATATCCGGGTGAATCCATTTAAAAAGCCATTGGCAGGTTTTATTGGTGAACAATCGCTTGAGTACTTTGTACGTCCGGTCACCCGGGCCCAGGCCGTCTCCATGGCCCACCAAAAATTTTTTCTCATTGATTTCCATTTCCAGGGGATGGTGAAACACCGGGATGTCAAGCTCACGAGTGAAATAGTCTTTCATCCACAAGTCATGGTTTCCTGTAAAGAAGAAAAGGGGAATGCCATTTTCTCTCATGGCCGTAATTTTGGAAATGAACCGAACAAATCCTTTGGGGATGACTTTGTCGTACTCAAACCAGAAATCAAAAATATCACCTACAAAGAATACCGCAGCAGCATCGGCTTCAATTTCATTCAGCCAGTTGATGATCTTCTTTTCACGGGTTCTGCTGGATTGTGGATCGGGGGTTCCCAGGTGAAAGTCAGAGACAAAATATACTTTCTGGTGGTCTGATAACCGAATTTTCATTTTTGTAGCAACAGGCATGTTTTTTTCAGAAAATGGCATATCAGGATTACATTTTTAGGCACCGAAATAAACCTAGAGAAGCCTAAAGGCGATTCGATCAGGGGTAGGGAGTTGAACCTTCCGGATCGGCTGCGCCCGGGCAAATGTTCCGAAAAGTGATGGGGACACGATAATAAAACTCCCCTAAGCAACGACAACTTGCGGCACTAGTTGGCTACTGCAAAGCTGGTCCCTTCAAAACGAAATCCAGAGTAATCGAGGACATGTCCCCGTTTACTCTGGAAATGAACGTACCACTCAAGGCTGCATCAGTCCTTGTTCTCTACCACGTCTTCCTTGGTCTCCTCTGGCTCCTCGGAGGACGCTTCTGCCTCTTTTTTAACTACTGTTTCTATTTTTTTACCGTCGACCACCTTGGTGAATTTTTCATAGGTAGTTTCTTTGTCAAAGGGACGTTTTCCGATCAGGTTTTCCAGATCAGATTGGAAAAGGATCTCTTTCTCCAATAATTCCTTCGCAATGATCTCCAGTTCTTTTCTTCTTTCTTTCAGTAAATTAATCGTTTTGACGTAGGAAAACTCAATCAACTTTCGTACTTCCTCATCAATGGTTTGGGCAGTACTTTCCGAATAAGGCTTGTCAAATTTGTATTCGCTTCCTTTGCTATCGTAGAACGATACGTTTCCTATTTTTTCGTTCATGCCATAAATCGAGACAATCGAATAGGCCATCTTAGTGATGCGTTCCAAATCACTTAAGGCACCGGTTGAGATTTTTCCAAAGATGATCTCTTCTGCGGCCCGTCCGCCAAGGGCCATGCACATCTCATCGATTAACTGTTCGGTCTGGTAAAGAAACTGTTCCTTGGGGAGGTACTGTGCATACCCCAGCGCTGCAATTCCTCTGGGTACAATACTTACTTTCACCAAAGGATCGGCATGCTCCAAGAACCAACCAGCTACCGCGTGTCCTGCTTCGTGGTAGGCGACAATTTTCTTCTCTTCCGGAGAAATAATTTTATTTTTCTTTTCCAAGCCTCCAATGACCCGATCTACGGCGTCCTGAAAGTCCTGCATGTCCACCGCATTTTTATTTCTTCTCGCGGCAATCAGGGCGGCTTCATTGCATACGTTGGCAATCTCTGCTCCAGCAAAACCGGGGGTTTGAGCAGCCAATTTTTTTGGTTCCACGTCATCGGCCGTTTTGATGGGCTCCAGGTGGACCTTGAAAATAGCTTCCCGCCCCACAATATCTGGCTTATCTATACTGATTTGACGGTCAAATCTACCGGCTCTAAGCAAGGCACTGTCCAATACGTCGGGGCGGTTGGTTGCTGCCAATACAATCACTCCGGAGTCCGTTCCAAACCCGTCCATTTCTACCAGCAGGGAATTGAGGGTATTTTCGCGTTCGTCATTCGAACCAGGCATCTGCCCTTTGCCCCTGGATCGGCCTATGGCATCTATTTCGTCAATAAATATGATACAAGGGGCTTTTTCTTTCGCCTGCTTGAACAAATCCCGGACGCGAGCGGCTCCTACACCAACAAACATCTCCACGAAGTCCGAACCAGACAGCGTGAAAAACGGTACGCCAGCCTCTCCGGCCACTGCCTTGGCAAGCAGCGTTTTACCGGTACCGGGAGGGCCAATCAATAGCGCGCCTTTCGGAATTTTACCGCCGAGTTTGGTGAATTTTCCGGGATTTTTAAGAAACTCCACGATCTCTTCCACCTCCTCTTTGGCCTCGTCCAGCCCAGCCACGTTGTCGAACGTAATCTTGACCTTGTTTTCCGCGTCAAAAAGTTGCGCTTTGGATTTGCCCACGTTGAATATCTGTCCGCCCGGACCACTGGGGCCGGACATGCGTCGCATCATCATCCAGAAAAGAAAGAATATTAAAATCAGAAAGCCAAAGCTCGAAATCCAATTGCCCCAACTTTCCTGCTCCTTGGCTGTATACCCGATGCGCTCCTCTTCCGGTAATTGCTCCTCCAGTCGGGTATAATTTTCAATGAAATTATCCACAGAAGCAATATTGATCCGGTAATGAGGTCCGGTAGGGTTGTAGAATCGGTTTTGAGCTTCTAACTCGTCTTTGTATCGCTGATTTTGCAGGGCTTCTTCCCGGAGGGTAACCTCTACGTAGTTTTGATTGTAAATGACGGTAACTTTCCGAACATCGCTACTCAGAACCATGTCCTCGAATCGCTTCATCGTAATTTCTACCGTCGCGGAATTTTGGTTGAACCAAGTGACACCAATCAGGACTATAACCGCTGTTATGATCAACCAGAGTTGAAAATTGGGTTTCTGAGGTGGTTTTGGAACAAATTTTTTCGATTTATTTTTATCACTCATCTTGTTTTTTTATTTCTATAAACTTTTTGTACAACGAAATTAAAAAATGAAAGTTTAAATCCAGTTGATTTAGTAACTGTTTATTTTGGTTACTTTGGCATCTCCCCAAAGCTCCTCTAACTGATAAAATTCCCGTTTCTCTTTCAAAAATATGTGTACCACCACATTAACGTAGTCCATCAGTACCCACTGCCGATTATTTTTTCCCTCGCTTCTCCAGGGACGTTCCTTGCTTTGTTGGTAGACAACTTCTTCAACAGCATTCGAAATTCCCTCTACCTGCGTGTCAGAGGAGCCCGAACAAATCACAAAAAAATCGGTCATCGTACTCGTGATGTCCCGCAAATCCATTACAACAATATCGGATGCTTTTTTGTCTTCCATCCCGGTCACGATCACTTTGCTCAACTCCTCTGCCGTCATAGGTGTTTTTTCTGTGGTTTATTAGTTAAATTTCATTTTATCCTTACTTTTAACCTGATTTTAAATATCCAGATTATCGAATAAAATAGCTAATAATAGATGCATAAAATCCTTGCCAATACGGTTTTTTTAGGAAAAGATTTGCAAATACTGACAGACTGTCACTCTACCAACGAAACGGCGCTTTCATTGGTTCGTTCCGGGAAAGCCACCGAGGGAACAGTCGTACTTGCCCTAAACCAGAGCGGAGGGAAGGGACAACGGGGCAGGCAGTGGCATGCAGCAGCTGGCATGAATCTTACATTTTCTTTTATTTTAATGCCTACATTTATTCCTGTAAATCAGCAGTTTGTATTGAATATGGCCATCGCCCTGGGGGTGTATCAAGGGCTATCCCGATTCGTATCGGGAATTGCCATCAAATGGCCCAATGACTTCCTGTACGAGGGGAGAAGAAAGTTGGGTGGCATGCTCCTGGAAAATCGGGTGCGGGGACGGCAGCTTGAACTGCAGGTGGCAGGAATAGGTATCAACGTCAATCAACTGAAGTTTCCGGTACCGCAGGCGATATCGCTGGCAGCGATATCTGGTAGCAGCTTTTCCCTGGATGAAGTTCTGACGGCTATCTTGCTATCGGTAGAGGATTACTACCTCCGGTTGAAGGCTGGCGAAGGGAATGCCATTCGTGCCGAATACCTCCGTCATTTGTACCAGTTTGAACGCTGGGCTAGCTACCATGATGGAGACCAATTCACGGGAATGATTACCGGGGTAGGCGAGGACGGCCGGTTGCTGGTGCGCAAACAAAACGGTGAGGAAGCCTGTTACGATCTGAAACAAATCACCTTCCTTTGATCCAGCATTTTCTTTTGTGTCCCTGAATCCCTAAATTTGTCAAAAAATCAGTTTAAACCATAGCTTCATTACAATGTCAACAACCAAATCACAGAAATATATTCAATACAAGGTAAAGGACATTTCATTGGCCGCCTACGGAAGGAAAGAAATCCGATTGGCGGAAAGTGAGATGCCGGGGTTAATGGCCCTGAGGGAAGAGTACGGTGCTTCTCAGCCGCTCAAAGGAGCACGAATCGCAGGCTGTCTGCACATGACCATCCAAACTGCCGTACTCATTGAGACGCTGGTTGCCCTGGGTGCGGAGGTTACCTGGTCTTCCTGCAATATCTTCTCTACGCAAGATCACGCCGCTGCGGCGGTGGCTGCGGCCGGGATCAGCGTGTACGCGTGGAAAGGGTTGACTGCCGAGGAATTTGACTGGTGCATCGAGCAAACACTTTTTTTTGGAGAAGACCGCAAGCCGCTAAACATGATCCTCGATGACGGAGGAGATCTTACAAACATGGTATTGGACCAGTACCCCGAATTGGTTTCCGGCATCAAGGGACTTTCAGAGGAGACCACCACAGGCGTTCACCGGCTGTATGAGCGAATGAAAAATGGCACCCTCACGATCCCCGCGATCAATGTCAACGATTCGGTTACCAAATCAAAATTTGATAACAAGTACGGATGCAAGGAGTCTCTGGTCGATGCAATCCGCCGCGCCACAGATATCATGATGGCGGGCAAGGTGGCTGCCGTCGCCGGGTATGGAGATGTAGGTAAAGGGTCCGCTGCCTCCCTTAGAGGTGCCGGAGCTCGTGTAATTATTTCCGAAATCGATCCCATATGTGCGCTTCAGGCCGCAATGGATGGGTTTGAGGTGAAAAAAATGATGGATGCGGTAAAGGAAGCGGATATTGTGGTGACCGCTACCGGCAATAAAGACATCATCGGTGAAGCACATTTCCGAGCCATGAAAGACAAAGCCATCGTCTGCAATATCGGTCATTTTGACAACGAAATTGACATGGCTTGGCTGAATCAAAAATATGGTCATACCAAAGACGAGATCAAACCACAGGTAGATCTGTACCACCTGGATGGTAAGGACATTATCCTGCTCGCAGAAGGTAGGTTAGTAAACCTTGGATGCGCGACTGGTCATCCGTCCTTTGTGATGTCAAACTCTTTTACCAACCAAACCCTGGCCCAAATGGAACTGTGGAACAATACCGATCAATACGAAGCGGGTGTCTACATGCTCCCCAAGCATTTGGACGAAAAGGTAGCAGCCCTGCACCTCAAAAAGCTCGGTGTGGAATTGGACGAATTGTCGGCCGATCAGGCCGCCTATATCGGTGTTCAACAGCAAGGACCGTACAAGCCGGATTATTACCGGTATTAATTACCGGGAAATTATTTAGGACTTTTAAGACAGCCCGGACCTCTGGTCCGGGTTTTTTTTACCCCTTTTGGCAACCAAGCCGGCCTGAAACAAGGTATCAATACCTGTACCGGGCGAATTTCCTTTTTGGTAGCAAGAAAAAGTATGATTGTATTTGCTAAAATTGGGTATCTTACTTTTTATAAACAAATCAGCCCAAAGATGACCAATTATTGTATTTCCTTTGACAAGATTCGGCATACGGACCTTCCCCGGGTGGGAGGAAAAAATGCTTCTCTCGGAGAGATGATCCGAAAAATGACACCTCTTGGAATTCGGGTGCCCGGGGGCTTTGCGGTGAGTGCCGCGGCGTACCGGGAGTATATCCAAGCATCCCATTTGCTCGAACCGTTGAAAGAGAGCCTGGACTCCCTGGATAGGAAATCGCTGAAGAATTTGGCTGAGGTGGGAAGTCGGTGCCGAAAGTTGGTGTTATCGGGTGAGATTCCGGACGCCGTACAAAAGGAAGTAGAGACATGCTACCGACAGATGGGGGAAAAGAAGGCCGTTGCGGTCCGGAGCAGTGCGACTGCCGAAGACCTTCCCACAGCCAGTTTTGCCGGACAGCATGACAGTTTTTTGAATATACGTGGCACTGCCGCCCTGTTGGATTCCATCCGGAATTGCTATGCTTCCCTTTTCAACGACCGGGCCATTAAATACCGGTTGGATAATGGGTTTGATCACCTGGAAGTAGCCCTATCCGTGGGGGTGCAATACATGGTTCGTTCGGATAAGGGTAGTGCGGGGGTGGCGTTTACGCTGGACCCGGAATCCGGCTCAGGCAATGTGGTATACCTTACCTCCGCTTGGGGTCTTGGAGAATTGGTGGTACAAGGTGCGGTTAATCCAGATGAGTTTTACCTTTTCAAACCTGCATTGGAGAAAGGATTACCTGCGCCTTTATTGGAGAAAAAAATCGGGGAAAAGCAACACAAAATGGTTTACACCAAGGACCCGAAAAACCCGGTAAAACGAGTTCCCACCAGCATCAGGGAGAAAAAGGAACCGTCCCTGAACGAACCGGAGGTAATACAGCTGGCTAAATGGTGTTTGGAAATAGAAAAGCTGTACCAATGCCCGATGGATATCGAATGGGCCAAAGATGGGAAAACGGGGGAATTGAGCATTGTGCAGGCCCGACCGGAGACGGTGCACCAGCAAAAGGCACTCACACTGAAGACCTACCATCTGTCTGGCTCAGCTCGACCCATTTGTACGGGAAAAGCCGTTGGAAAGGCGATCGCAAGTGGAAGGGTGTCTATCGTAAAGTCCCTGGCGGACGGTCCCAAGGTGAGGGCCGGGGACATTATTGTGGCAGACAGCACAAATCCCGATTGGAATGCACTGCTCCGAAAAGCAGTTTGTATCGTGACAAATAAAGGTGGCCGGACCAGCCATGCATCCATTGTCGCCAGGGAATTGGGCATTCATGCCGTGGTGGGTACCGGCGATGCCACCGAAAAAATACAGGATGGGCAGCTGGTGACGGTATCCTGTGCAGAAGGTGACGAGGGCCGCGTATTCGAAGGAAAGCTGGATTGGGAAGAAAAAACGGTGTCACTGAAAGGACTTCGGGCGACCAAAACCGCAGCCATGCTGATTCTTGCGGACCCGGGTCGGGCGTTCCAGCTGTCCATGTATCCCCAGCAGGGAGTGGGTTTGCTACGCATGGAATTCATTATATCTACCGCCATTCGGATTCATCCCATGGCTTTGGTGAAGTACCATGAAATGGTGGAGAGCCACGAAAAGAAAGCGATACAGGCCATCACTGCGGATTATGCGGATAAACAGCAGTATTTTGTGGAAAAATTGGCTACATCGGTTGGAATGGTAGCCGCAGCTTTTTACCCCAAGGAGGTTATTGTGCGCATGAGCGACTTTAAATCCAACGAATACCGGGAGCTGATCGGTGGCAACCATTTTGAACCTGACGAGGAAAATCCCATGTTGGGTTTTCGGGGCGCATCCAGGTATTCCCACGACTTGTACCGGGAGGGGTTTGGCCTGGAATGCAAGGCCATGAAACGGGTAAGGGAAGAGATGGGATTGGATAATGTCAAGCTGATGATACCCTTTTGCCGGACCGTGGAGGAGGGCATTCGCGTCCTGGAGTGCATGGAATCATTTGGTTTGCGCCGGGGGAAAAACGGGCTGGAAATCTATATGATGGTGGAAATTCCCAGCAACGTCATTCTTGCGGAATCCTTTGCTGATATTTTTGACGGATTCTCCATCGGGTCCAATGACCTGACCCAGCTAGTGCTTGGGGTGGATCGGGATTCCGCACTGGTGAGCGGCTTATTTGATGAAAATAACCCCGCTGTGAAGGAAATGCTGACACAGGTCATTCGGGCCATAAAGAAAAAAGGAAAGAAAATTGGGCTGTGCGGTCAGGCTCCGAGTGACTACCCGGAGTTTGCCAGCTTTCTTGTGGGCCTCGGAATAGATAGCATTTCGTTCAACGCCGACGCCTTACTTGCAGGGATTAAGAATATCCAAAAAGCAGAAAAAAAATAGAAAGGGGACATATTGGCAGACAAACACTTGGTGGGAACCCCAGGAACGATTAATTTTAGCCTGTAAAAAAAGTTTACCTGCGGTCGAAAACGTGCTCCTGATAAAATAACCCTCAGCTGTACTGTCTTTTCGAAAGGCATCGGGTTTTTTGACAATGCTCGGGAGTGCAGTCATTCGCCCGAACCCTGTTTGGTTCAGGCAAGCATGTCAGCGGCAGGGGATCAGTCGTAATCGAAGAATCAGTCAGTTGAAATCAAAGCCGGTGCAGTCAGGCAAATGGAAACTGACTAACAGGGGCGTCCCCGAAACCATCGGGGCGTGCACGGGAGATTTTGCCGGTTTCACATCGGGGCAGGCTGCAGGACCATTAAGAAACGATCAGAACTATATGAAACCCTTATCCTTTGTTTTTATCCGCTTAGCCATCGGCATCAGTATGTTCGGTCATGGCTTGGTGAGAATACCCAAGCTCAACTCCTTTAGCGAAGGGATGGTTGGCAATTTCAGTCAATCTTATTTGCCTACACAGCTGGTGACGCCCTTCAGCCTGGTGCTTCCCTTTCTGGAATTATTTTTGGGAATCGCACTGCTGCTGGGTTGGAAGACACGGATTGCAGGTATCGGTGGTGCTTTGTTGATGCTTTTGCTTATGTTTGGTACCTCAATGATTGAAAACTGGTCGGCCCTACCCTCACAAATGATTCATCTGCTATTTTTTGTGTTGGTGCATGAGTTTCACCAGGTAAATACCTTTTCATTGGACGCGTCCAATCCACCCGCTAAATAAATTCCGATGATCGAAAAAATTGATATAGAAACCTTAAAAACGAATCTGCCATTTATTACGGATTCCCGCTTGCGGGAAGCGCTGGCCAAAGAGGGACGGGTCATGGAAATTCCGAAAGGAAAGGCCATCATGGAGCCCGGGCAGTTTGTGAAAATGGTACCGATCGTTTTGGAGGGGAGCATCAAGGTGTTGCGCATGGACGAAGAGGGCCGGGAGTTGTTTTTGTACTACCTGGAGCCCGGTGAAACCTGTGCATTGTCCCTAACCTGTTGCTCGGCTTCCAAACCCAGCGAAATCAAGGCAGTAGCCGAAGAGTATACCATGATTTTGGCTATTCCGGTGCATATCCATGAGCAATGGTCGGACGAATTCAAACAGTGGAAAGACTATGTGTCCACTACCTATCAATCCAGGTTTCAGGAAATGCTTGAGACGCTTGACGCTGTGGCCTTTAAGCGTATGGATGAACGGCTCATGCGGTACATCGTGACCAAGATGAAGCAGGCAAAAGCAAACGAGCTTCACACGACCCATCAGGAAATTGCCTCGGAACTGGGGACTTCCCGCGAAGTGATTTCCAGGTTACTCAAGCAACTCGAAAAGAAAAAGTGGATCGAACTGGGCAGAAACGTGATCTACATTCGGGACGACTTTGAGGAGTTGATCAGCAAATAAACCCCTCCTGTAGCATGTGCATAGACGCTGTAGGAATCTTTTATACTGAACGAATACCAGCGTATTGGTGGGGAATGGGGGGAACGGACACGTATGCAATGAAGTAGCCCATGAAAAAAAGGTTCCTTTTTTTTAGTTTGGTAGCCGCCGTGATCGGCTTCCTTCCGGTGCTTCGGGCGCAGGATGCTTTTTCGTTTCGGTTTAAAAAACTGGAGACCCGGCAAAGCCTTGCCAGTGGAAATGTGCAGGCGATTTTTCAGGATAGGGATGGGTACATGTGGCTCGGTACCGACAACGGGCTTAACCGATTTGACGGTTCCAGGCTGAGGGGCTATTTTGCAGATGAACACGATTCCACGACCATCAGCAGTAATTCTATCAGTGACATATATCAGGGCCCCGAAGGAAATTTGTGGTTCAAGGACGGTGAAAAAATCACAAACGTGTACCTTAAGGACAAAGAGATCTTTGACCGGAACATGGACTTCTTTGCATCCCGATACCGTCTGAGAAGTGCGACAGTAACAAAGGTTTACGAAGACTCCAAGAAAAGGTACTGGTTTTTACATCCTTACGAGGGCATTAGTCTACTGGATAGCAGTCTTCGGGAGACGCAGTATTTTTTTTCCAAAGCTTCCGCCGATGGCACGATTGCCAGCAATCTCGTGACGGATATTCAGGAAGATCCAGCGGGAAATTTTTGGCTGGTTCATGCGGATGGTTCCCTAGACATTCTTTCGGGAAAGACCTTTCGGGTAGAGAAACGGATAGCTTTGATGGAAAATTCCGCACCTATCCGAGATCACTTCTTCAAAATGGTAGTCGATCGCTCCGGGGATGCCTGGGTATTCTGCCCGGACTTTCCGCTTGGCCTTTTTCACGTTTCTGGAAAAACCCAACGGGTGGAGGTAATTCGCGAAGATTCAGAGAGGATACGTTTGAACAATCCGCTGGTAAAAACCGTGATGGAATACGCTCCGGGAGAAATTTGGGTGGGTACCGACCATGGCGGGATCAACATTATCGACACCAAAAGAAATGAAATTCACTACGTGGTGAACCGGCCGGAAAGTAACCTGGCCTTATCTCACAATGCGGTCTACGCGCTTTTTTTGGACGGATCCGGAGTGGTTTGGGTGGGCACCCACAAAAGAGGGGTAGACCTGTATCATCCTAATTTGGATCGCTTTGGTCTGATACGAAGGGAAATTGATCTGGAAAACCCCCTCCCCATCAACGATGTGAATGCGATGGAAGAAGATTCCAAGGGTGCATTAATTGTGGGATCCAATGGCGGAGGCTTGTGGAGGTACGATTCCAAATCTGACAGTTTCCTGGATGTATCGCAGTGGACAAACGACACAGGCCCCATACCTGCCGCAGATTTGGTCGTAGTGGATTTATACACCGACCGGTCCGGCACCTTGTGGATTGGTACCTACCAACGCGGCTTATACGCCTACGATGGAAAGAATTTCACCCATTACGCAGCTGAGGTAGGGAATCCGAAGGCATTGCAGGATAATAACGTATGGAAGATTTTTGAAGATCGTTCCGGAAGATTCTGGGTGGGGACGCTGCGTCAGGGGCTTTTTTTGCTGGACAAAGCGTCGGGCACCTTTACGCATTGTACCCCGGAACAAATGGGGATAGCATTGAATAACCAATACATTACGGGCATCACAGAAGACGATAAGGGCAATATTTGGGTGGCGGGAAGCCTTGGTATAGATGTTTTTCATCCTGAAAAGGGGTACCAGCGATATTTTCCCGGAAATTCTACAGATCCATCCGGGTTTAGCCATTCGAACGCTTCGGACATGTATCGGGATCAGTACGGAATCATTTGGGTAACTACCGGTCAGGGATTGTTTTACATCGATGAAGCCTCCGATTCCTTTCGTGTATTCGATCGATCCAATGGCTTGAAAAATGATTTCCTGGTTGGGATCGTTCCGGATACCAAAGGGAACCTTTGGTTGAGTTCGAAGGATGGGTTGATACATGCCGATGTAGACCGCAAATCGAGCAAGTTGTCCCTTTCGTTTCGTTTTTTCAACAGTGGAGACGGGTTGCAAGGAAATAATTTCAACAAAAATGCCGCTTTTGTATCCAGGTCGGGGAGGGTTTATTTCGGCGGTTTGGACGGGATTAACTACTTAGATCCTGAGACTTTTCCTTTTTTTGACGAAGAGCCCCATGTGGTTTTTTCTGATTTTCGCTTGTTCAACCAAACGGTTGCGGTGAACGAAGCGGTAAACGGTAGGGTTTTGCTGGAAAAGCCACTGGAGGCCACCCGTTCGGTACAGCTAAAACACCATGAAAATATTTTTTCGGTCTCGTTTTCCTCCTTGAATTACCTGAACCCGGAAAAAAGCAGCTTTTTGTACCGGCTGGAGGGGTTTAGTAAAGAGTGGGCAAGCGTGGAGAGGCCCCCGTTTGAGGTATCCTTCACAAATCTTGATCCGGGGAATTACACCTTACAGGTAAAAGCATCCTCCATTGACGGAACCTGGGGAACTCAGGTAGCCAGCCTTGACATAGAGATTTTGGCACCTTTCTGGCAAACACCATGGGCCTTTCTTCTGTATGGGCTACTATTGTTCGTGGCGATTGCTGCTTCCTGGCAATGGTTTGTATACCGAGAGCGGCGCCGCCTTGGCAGGCTGGAGGAATTAAAAGAGAATAAACGGCTTGCCGAACTGGACCAGATGAAGAGCAAGTTTTTTACGAACGTCAGTCACGAGTTTCGTACGCCGTTGACGCTTATTCTGGCGCCGGTGGAGAAGCTGGTAACCGATACTCCCGATGGGCCGGTGCGGTTTCAGCTTCAAACCGTGCAGAAGAATGCCAAAAAGCTCCTAAACATGGTCAACCAACTCCTGGAGATCCGTAAGGTCGAAAGCGATCAGCTGGTATTGTCCGCCACCTACGCGGACTTGGTCAATTTTTTGGAAGAGCAGGTTCGCTCTTTCCAAAGTTTGGCTTTTCAAAAGCAGATTGGTCTGACGTTCAGTTCCAACGTAAGGAGTGTTCCAACCCTTTTTGACCAAGACAAGATGGAGCGAATCCTGTATAATTTGCTCTCCAATGCTTTCAAGTTTACTCCCATGGATGGAGAAATCAATGTAAGCCTGGATTTTAAACAACAAAGCCTGACCAGAGGTTGGGCGGAAATATGTGTACAGGATTCGGGGCCCGGTATTGCTTCGGATCAATTGGAGCGAATCTTTGAGCGGTACGTAACGCTGAACGCAACGGAGTACCAGGGGACGGGTATCGGACTATCCCTGGTGCTGGAATATGCAAAATTGCACGGCGGCACCTCCAGAGCGGAAAGTAGGCTGGGCGAAGGAGCCCGTTTTTTTGTTTCCCTTCCGCTCGTGCTAAGGGAGGACTACCTGGTATGGGAAGAATTTTTCCTCGATACCGGAAAGGAAGAGGTGATTTCTGCCGGGTCCGGTAGATTTGCCAAGGACCGGCCCAGCTTGTTATTGGTCGAGGATAATCAGGACTTGCGAGAATACCTGGCAGAAGTGCTGCAGGACGCGTATGAGATCGATCAGGCGGCCAATGGCCGGGAGGCGCTTTCCCTGGCACTCCACAAAATCCCCGACATCATCCTTTCCGACGTACTGATGCCGGAGATGGACGGGGTGGCTTTCTGCCAGGCCATCAAATCCACCATCAAGACATCCCATGTACCGGTCGTGTTGCTCACGGCCAAAACAGCCGAAGAGGATCATTTGCTTGGCCTTCGATCGGGCTGTAACCTGTACCTGGAAAAACCTTTCCATCTGGAAATTTTGCGTTCGTCTTTGTCCAATCTCTTGAGGGACAAGGAACGACAACAACAGCATTACCGCAAACTGATTACAGTGAAAACAAGCGAGGCAGAGTTGGAGTCGCTGGATGATCGCCTGATTCGAAATGCAGTGATGCTGGTCGAACAGGAGATGGATAATCCTGACTTTTCGGTGGAGAGGCTGAGTACGCAACTCGGGATGAGTCGCGTGCATTTGTACAAGAAAATCAATTCCCTTACCGGGCAAACGCCGCTTGAATTTATACGTTCCATTCGTTTGCAGCGAGCGGCTCAACTGTTGGGTACCAATCAATTCACCGTATCCGAGGTAGCCTACAAGGTGGGCTATAATAATGCCAAGTATTTCTCCAAACACTTTAAAGCCAATTATGGAAAAATTCCCTCTCAATACCAAAAAGAAAAAGAGGATAACTAGCGTGTACTACTCCCTCCTGTTAGGCATTCTATGGTCAGGTGCCTGTTCCGAGCCTTCGGCGGCCCCACCGGAACCGGTGATGCCCGTCCCCCATAACCGTCAACTGGCATGGCAGGACCTGGAGTTTTATGCATTTGCTCATTTTAACATGAATACCTTTACCAATCGGGAATGGGGTATGGGTGATGAGGATCCTGCCTTGTTCAATCCCACGGATTTTGATCCTTCACAATGGGCGAAGATTTGTAAGGAGGCTGGAATGAAAGGGATCATCCTGACGGCCAAACACCACGACGGGTTTTGTCTCTGGCCTACCGAAACCACCTCCCATTCGGTGAAAAATGCTACCTGGAAGCAGGGAAAAGGAGATATCGTCCGGGAGGTTGCGGAAGCCTTTCGCGCAGAAGGTCTCAAGTTTGGCGTGTACCTTTCCCCATGGGACAGAAATCACCCCGATTATGGAAAGCCTGAATACATCGATGTCTTTCGTCAGCAGCTTCGTGAATTGCTCACCGACTACGGGGAGATTTTTGAAGTTTGGTTTGACGGGGCAAACGGGGGGACAGGATATTATGGTGGAGCCAATGAAGAACGCCGGGTCGATAAGAGAAGCTACTACGACTGGCCAACGACCATTGAACTGATTCGGGAACTGCAGCCCAATGCCGTTATTTTTGGGGACGCGGGACCGGACGTACGTTGGGTGGGGAACGAACACGGTTTTGCCTACGAGACCACCTGGTCCAACCTGATGCGGGATTCGGTATATGGTGGCATGCCGGAATATGCCTCCGAATACGCCCCGGGACAAGAAAATGGAACCCACTGGGTGCCAGCAGAAGCGGATGTTTCCATCCGGCCGGGCTGGTACTACCATCCGTACGAAGACCATAAGGTGAAATCCCTGCCACAGTTGCTGGACATTTACTACCAAAGTATCGGTAGAAACAGTTCCCTTTTATTGAATTTCCCGATCGATAGGCGGGGTTTGATCCACGAAAACGATCAGGCCCAACTGATGAAACTGGTGCACAAGATTCAGGAGGATTTTTCCTCAGCCGTACCGTTGGACAAGGCGAGTATAACGGCAACTTCTACCTTGGGTAAGGGGTACGAAGTAGCAGCCATACAGGAAGAAAAAGGCGCCTATTGGGCAGCAGCAACGGGCACAGTCTCAGCCACCATTCAACTTGATTTTCCTGATCCGGTGCGGTTCAACCGTTTCCTTGTACAGGAAAATATTGAGCTGGGGCAACGAATTAAGGCGTTTGATCTTGAAGTCAAGACCGAGGATGGCAACTGGACTCCCCTTGCCTCGGGCACCACAATAGGCTATAAGCGGATCTTACGCTTGCCGGATACGGAAACCCGAGCCATCCGCTTCGCCATTACGGATGCAAAAGCAAACCCCACGGTGCAACACATGGCGTTTTACCTGGCGCCCAAATTACTGCTTCCTCCCACCATCACCCGGGATAAATCGGGCATGGTACGGCTAAATGCACCGGAGAAGGGGCTGGAAATCTGGTACACCCTGGATGGATCGGACCCGGCGCAGGATGGTAAACGGTACGCCGAACCCTTTCCCATTTTGGAACCAACTGAGATTCGCGTTCTTTCAAAAGATCCGGGAACCGGAGATATCAGCGAGGTGGCCGTCACGGCATTGCAATTGGCCCGTAAAAACTGGACCGTATTAGGTGAGGGAGAGCATCCCGATCACCTGATCGACGAAGACCCGACAACAAACTATTTTACAGACACAGACGTCGTTTCCATTGATCTGGGAAATAGTTATACCTTGACCGGTTTCACCTATTTCCCCATGCAAAACAGGTACCTATCCGGCTTGATCACCCGGTATGCATTTTCTATTAGCAAAGATGGAAAACAATGGACACCGGTAAGTGAAGGAGAATTTGGAAACATCGTCAACAGCCCGATCGAACAACGGATTACCTTCCCTGCCGTGACCGGCAGATACATTCAATTACGAGCCCTGGACAAGCAAGACGAAAATCCGGCAAGTTTTGCCGAACTGGGAGTGCTTATTGACGGGTAGTAATGTATAGGATACCAGCGGTGTAAAACCGGGTACAAAGAATGCTTTTTTTGGTAGTAGATGAGTTTGGTTTGCTTTTTGCATTAGAACGAAGAATATATTTTAAACTATTCTACTAAAAAACTGTACTCTTATGTTAACCTGGGTAATCGTATTTCTCGTTGTGGCATTGATCGCCGCGGTATTGGGCTTTTCCGGACTTGCATCGGGCCTCGCGTCGATTGCTAAAATTATATTTTATTTGTTTCTGGTTCTTTTGGTCATTGGCCTGATCGCGGGCGCCTTGAACGGCTTTTAACTACCAACGGAACGCCCGCTGATTACCTGCGCCGGGCGTTCCGTTTTTCTAATACCAACCGATTATTCTTCCGACGCAACGGGGATTTCTTGAGGCGTTACGCCTACCACTTCCTCCAGAAATGAAATGGAGGCATCCAGGACCGGTTTCCACTGTTCGGTTTTGATAGGGGAGGTGATCACGTGGTCACCTGCCTCGGGGAATGGTATTTTTCGTTTGTCAGGTTCCGGTGTACCAAGTTGCTCATACATTGTCAACATGGCTGGAATGGATACGACCTTATCCTGAATTTCTTCGTTTTTGTAAAAATACCCCATAAAAAGAGGTTGTCTGACATTTTTAAAGGTCTCAGCATTCATTTTGCTTTTCACGAGAACGGCCAGGCTGGTATAGGCATTGATGTGTAGGCGTTTGGACCAGTATTTCCCTTCTTCCGGCTCCCGAGGTACCTCCATGATTCCCGATTCGGTCATGGTCAGTTGCATCAATTGCTTCATCCAGGGCTGGAAAAGTGGATCCAGTCGGTCGCCATAGATGGCGATACAGGGGGAATACAACAGGACGGCTGCGATTTCCGGACGCTCCTCCGCTAGAATCAGGGACAATGCGCCACCCATTGAGGTTCCGAGTACGATTACTTTTTCCCCCAATTGTTTGCTGATCATATAGGCTTCTCGCGCGCCCTGGACTAAGTCCGGTGCACTCAGGTACTCGAAGGCATTTGGCCGGTTGATTCCATGTTCGGGCAAGCGGCTCAGGTACAGATTGGCGCCGAAATACGCGGCGATCTTTCGGTGTACCGGATCGCCCTCCATCTGGCTAGCACCAAAGCCGTGCACGTAGAGAATGCTGTAGGGCGTTTTCTCTTTTCGGGTACTATCTGCCCAGACGATGGTTGCCCGGTTGCCTGGCTTCAGCCCGATTACCGTATCTTCCTTGTTCTGAACATAGGTTTCCAATGCGCCTAAATTTTCCGGCACCTCAGGATAGCTTCCAGCGAGGTCCTGAACACTTTCCTTTGGGCCCGCCATGTACAAGATAACCAGTACAATGGCCGTACCCATGAGCCAGGGGATGAATTTTTTCATGGTTTATTTTTTTATGTCCTCGTAGGAAGCAACCACTCCGCGTACCATCGCTGAACTAAAGCCATGGTGTTCCATTTCATTAAGGCCTTTGATGGTGGATCCTTTTGGGGTGGTAACTTTGTCAATGGCTGCCTCGGGATGGATACCTTTCTGAATGATTAGCTCCGCCGCACCCTTTACCGTTTGGTTCACGATCTTATTGGCCGTTTTGGCGTCGAACCCGATCTGAATTCCACCCTGCGTCATGGCACGCATAAAGCGCAGCACAAAGGCAGTACCGCAGGCCCCCAAGACAGTAGCTGCTTCCATTAGGTGTTCTTCAATGGTAATGGAGATACCGACGCTGTTGAAAATGGCTTTTACCAAATCTTCCGATTCGGGGCTGAAATCTTCTCCACAAATGCAGGTGATGGACTCTTTGATGTCCGCTGCGATGTTTGGCATCACGCGAAAAACGGTGGTGCCGGGAGCCAGTTCCTTTTTTAAGGTAGAAAGGGTGATTCCTGCAGCCAATGAAGCGATGACCACATTCTCTTTGACAAGAAACGGTCGAATTTCCTGAAGTATGGGCACGATATTGTAGGGTTTTACGCCCATGATTACAAAATCGGCATCCCGCACGGCCTCCTTATTATCCGCCAATACCCGAACACCCTGGGATTGAAGGTAGAAAAGGCTTTCGGGGTGACGTTTGGTAACGGTTAGGTTTTTTCCATCGAATCCTTTGCTTCCCAATAATCCGTTAACGATGGAAAGTCCCAGGTTTCCACAACCTATAATGGCAATTTTGCTGTTGGTTTCCATTGTTGGTTTTTTATTTTAGATGTAGCAGTAAAATTAGTCAATTATTTTTCGAAAAATAGCACCGGTGCTAGTACTATGGGGCCTGAATTTGTTGCGTGAAGATATATATGTCCGGATCCGTTTCGAATCGTTTATTCGGTACCAGCGCCTCCGTGGATTCCCAGGAACTCGTCGGGTACAGGACATGGGTTACTTCGTTTTGCCTGATTCTGACCGGCATGGAGAAGCCATCCACTACGCCCTGCCATCGGTAAAAAAGCCGGTGGTCCTTCCAATAATGCTGGAAAACGGGTACCTGGGCGGTTCGAAGGTATTGGTCGAAAAAAGGCTTTAGCGGCAGACCTGTTTCACGTGCCAAAAACTCCTCTATATCCTGTGTCGATACGGTTTGGTGGTAGAAGATGGCATTCATTTTTCGAAGAATGGCCCGCCACTTTTCATCTTGATGAATCCACTGACGAAGGGTATGAAGGATATTGGCTCCCTTGAAGTACATGTCACCAGACCCTCGCTGATTTACGTCGTAGTCACCGATGATAGGGATGTCGTTCTTGATTACCTGACGAGCTCCCCGAAGGTAGGCGTTTCCGGCATTTACCCCGTAATGGTAATCGAGGAAAAGACTTTCTGAATAGGTAGTAAAACTCTCGTGAATCCACATATCGGCGATATCGCGGTACGTAATGTTGTTCGCAAACCACTCGTGTCCTGCTTCGTGAACGATGATGTAATCAAAGGTGAGTCCCCATCCGGTTTCACTAAAGTCCTTGCCCTTGTAACCTTGCTGGTACCCGTTGCCATAGGTAACGGCCGATTGGTGCTCCATGCCAAGATAGGGAACTTCGATCAGTTTAAACCCGTCCTCGTAAAACGGATAAGGCCCAAACCAATGCTCGAAGGCACGCATCAGCCGGGGGGCGTCCCTGAATTGTACCCTGGCCTTTTCGAGATTTTCTTTTAAAACATAATAATCCAACGTGAGCGGTCCCTTTTCTCCCAGGTATTCTTCGGAAAAGTGGGCATAATCGGCAATGCTGATATTGACTCCATAATTGGCGATAGGACTGCTAACAAACCAGTGGAAGGTAGTTTTTCCAGCACTGGATTTTTCCACCTTTCGGAGCCTACCGTTGGACACGTTCATGAGTGGATCGGGAACGGTTACACTGATCAGCATGCTGTCCGGCTCGTCGTACATGTGGTCTTTACAGGGCCACCATAGGCTGGCGCCATCGCCCTGATTGGAATTTGCGATGAAGGGACGACCTTTCTTATCTTTTTCCCAGGTCAGACCGCCACTCCAGGGAGGGTTCGGACTGATTCGTGGATTACCTCCATACTCGATCTGCAATTGATTGACTTCCCCGATTTTCTGTGGCAACGCCAACTCTACAAAATACACCGGGCCCTCTTGCCGATAGGGCAATTCCCTGCCTTCCTGGAAGAAACCTTGGATTTCCATGGGTTCTTGCAGGTCTATCTGGAGCGTTTGAAAGGGTTGGAGCACTTGGTAGTGCACCGTATTTTTGCCCTGAATGGATTTATGTTTGGGATCAACTTCTATGTCCAGGTGGTAATATACCAAATCCCACCAGGCCCTTTCGGGAGTGATACTTCCTCGTAAACTATCCTGTCGGGAATAGGGTACGCCTGCCTGCTGTGCCTGCATGGGGCCGGTAGTGAGGGTACACCAAGCGGAAACAAAAAGAGCCAGGAAGCGAATTTTTCGATTTCGGTAAGCGAGTTGATGCATGCGTAGGAAGTTCATTTATTCGTAGCGGTCTGCCAGGTCAAGCTTTTCCAAATCAATCATAAATTCCGCTACCTTATGGGTAACATCGGTAAAAAAACGTTCACCTTTTTCTTTGGAGGAGGCTTTTGGATTACCAATACCGGTGTCCGCAGTCACCATGGACCATTTGCGCTCGGCCCAGGCCCATCCTTCCCGGAGCGCTTTGATGCGGGATTTCTTTTCGGCCCCGTCGCCAGCTTCCTCCAATGGTCCTACCAAATGGGGCTGCAGGTGAAGGATCAGGCTGGTTTCCATTTCATCCGCATGGTCTCCCATGTGCTCAAAATAGGCCGGTTTGTCCATGGCCTGAAACCAATTACAGGTACTGAAAAACATTTCAGGAAAAGCAAGACCGATTTCTCGTAAAATGGCTTTGAAATCATTGCCTCCATGGCTGTTAAGGATCAGCAACTTGGGAATTCCTTGTCGCTGCAACACGGTTGCCAGGTCTCGAATGATGGCCATTTGGGTGGACGGATTGAGGTTCATGTCCAGGTAGATGTCCGATTGCCCCGTATTCACCCCAAAAGGGATGGTGGGTAGGATCATGATTTTAGCGCCGGCTTTCCAGGCTATCTCCCCCGCAGCTGCCGCGATGGCGTCCGCCTCGTAACAATCTGTTCCGTAGGGCAAGTGGTAATTGTGGGCTTCTGTGGCGGCCCAGGGCAGTACAGCCAGTTCGATGCGTTCGTCCTTTAGTGCTTTCCAGTTGGTTTCAGCCAGTATGTAAGGTCTCATAATTGCTTTCTTTAGTAGCGAAATGTGCTTCCAAGGTGTAAATAAACCATATTTTTTTTTAAATCCCATCTCAATTTTTGGCAGCCTCCCCGCATATCCCGCCATTTTTCCTCCATCCCCGTGAAAATTTCTCCGCATTCGGTTCGTCGGTAATCCATCTGTTGGCACGGCCGGCATCCCTTGCCTGAGACGCAAACGAACGTAAAAACGATTTGGAGCCTTACATACTTTGGCAGGAACCGAATCACATAGTATACAGGGCTGGAATTGCTGCCTTCAGGAGATGTTTTCAGAAGTAGGCCAACCCTAAAATCGCGGGACTATTCCTGTGCCCGACTCTCGTACTTTTCGGCAATGGCAGCAAGCTTTTCGTTGATGGTTTTTCCGTCCAGCCAGGTTCCCCGAACCATCACGCCCGCCGGATGTCGGAGATTTCCCAAGTCTTCCAGCGGGTTTTTATTAACCAAAATCAGGTCCGCAGACTTTCCTTTTTTTACTTCCCCAAAATTCCCATTGAAGAAGGTCGCCGGTTGGAGGGTGCCGATCTGTAGGGCTTCCAGAGGAGTCAATCCGGCATCCAACAATCCCTGTAACTCGTGGTGAATAGAGAAACCGGGAACGTTGAAAACCTGAGGTGCATCCGAACCGAGCAGCAGGCCCTGCCCTTGATCGTGTAGCGCCTTGATCAGTTGGTGGCGGATTTTATTGAAGCGCTGCCATTGCTCCGGGTCGTACTGCTCCCCGGTAGTCAGATTATTTTTACTGGCTATCCAGGATTGCAGGGTCTCCGGGTTCATGTATTTCATTTCCGGCTCGCTTGCAAGCTCGGTAGCCGATCTTGGAGAAAACCAACGGTCAAACAGCGCCTGCGTGGGCACTACCCAGACTTGGTTGGCTTTACTCAATGCGGCCAGTTCGGAAATTTTCGAAGTATCGGCCAAATCGGTAAAATTGTAGCCGAAAAAACCGTTTTCTATGGGGTTGACATTGGCTGTTTCGGGCACCAGACCTTCCAGGAAACCGTCCACATGGTCCACGGTCTGATACCCGCTCTCCAGGGCATGGCGGATGCGTACCAGGTTGGAAACGTGACCGGCAAACGGGATCCCTGCCTCGCGGGCGGCACGAACCAAGGTGTCGAATACATGCAGCCGGATTCCAGGGTGTAGCTTCAGAAAATCGTAGCCATCCCTGGCATACGCCATCACTTTTTCACGCGCCTCTTCGGGAGTTCGGACGGTATTTCCATTCAAGGAGGGACTGGAAGTGAATATCCTGGGTGACAGAAGTAGTCCCTGTTCCGCTTTTTCCCGCAGAGGCAAATGTACCGGATTTCCCAGCATTCCGCGGATGGTGGTAATGCCATTGGATAGGTAGAGAAAAAGCGTCTCTTTGACCAGAGGGTCGTCCCAGGGCGCCGCCGGTATGTGGGCGTGCATTTCGGTGAGGCCGGGTAAGAGGTATTTTCCCTCGCAGGGAATGACCGTGCCTTCCCCCCAATCTACCGGGTGGTCGGCAGGGAGAATTCGATCAATCAGCCGATCCGTGACCACCACGTGGGATTTTTTGATCGTTCCATCGGCCACGTCAACCAAGAAAACGTTCTCCAGCACGATGTAGTCTGCATGTAGCCGGTAGGTTTTGGTTTTTGGTCCGCAGGAAAGCAGCAGCAGACCGATCGAAAGTAGGGAAAATAGATAGTTCATGGGCGATCGAGTTTATTGAACGTGCAAAGGGGGGTACCTGTCTGGATTAGACCAGAAGCAGGATTTTCCCCACATGTGTGGAGCTTTCCATCAGCCGATGCGCCTCGTGGGCTTTCGCCAATGGAAAGGCAGTATGAACAACTGGACGGATAAAATCCGGGAACAACGGCCATACCTGTGCCATGAGTTGGGTAGCAATTTTTCCCTTGTAGGCAACCGATTGTGGTCGCAGGGTAGAACCCGTGAGGACGAGTTCCCTTTTCATTATTCGGAAAAGGTCCACCTCACCCAGCTGTCCACTCATGGCATTGATAAGGATCAATCGTCCTTTGGGAGCGAGCAATCGAATGTTTTTTAGCGTATAGGCACCGCCTACCATGTCGAGGATCAGGTCAATATTGGCTCCCTGCAGTCGTTTTTTCAACGTTTCCTCAAAGTCATCCTTTCGGTAATTGATGGCAAGGCTGGCACCCAAATCCTCGCAGATTTGACATTTTTCATCCGTGCCAGCGGTCGTGTAAACTTCGCCTCCAAGTGCACGGACCAGTTGGATGGCTGCTACGCCTATTCCGCTACTCCCTCCATGGACCAATACCTTCTCTCCAGCCCGAAAGCTGCCTATGGAAAAAATGTTGTTCCATACCGTGAAAAATGTTTCTGGAAGGCCGGCGGCTTCTTCCAGACTGACGCCTTCCGGGATGGTAAGGCATTGATCAGCCGGAGCTATTGCGTACTCGGCATAGCCTCCTCCTGCCAGCAGCGCGCAAACGGGATCCCCGATTTCAAAAGATTTCACGGTTTTCCCCAATTGTTCCACCCAGCCAGAGACTTCAAGGCCGGGAATATCGGCCGGAACTCCAGCCGGAGCGGGATATTTCCCCATACGTTGCGCCAGGTCCGGACGGTTGACACCCGCCGCACGAACCCGTATCCGTACTTCGTTGTCTCCGGGCAGGGGCAGCGGGCGCTCGCTAAGTTCCATGACCTCTGGTGGGCCGGGCTGTCTGATGACGACTGCCTTCATGCTTATTTGATTACCAGCAAGGGGATATGGGTATGGTAGGCCATTTCCACGCTGTGACTGGATTTAAAAAGAGAGTAGAAAAAGCTTTTTTCCTTGGAAAACATGACCAATAGGCTATCCGGTTGGTTTTGCAGGTACTGGCTCAATCCCTGGTTTGCATCCTTTCCGCGGAGTATTTGAAAGGAAAAGTCGCAATCAGGAAAATGCTCATCCAGGTAGGTTTCTATCCCTTTGAAGCTTATTTCTTTGTTGAAATCGGCATCCGAAGATACGTGAATTACCTCATAGGGCAGGTTCCAGGTTTCCGTTAATTCGACTAACTTTCGAAACATGGACTCGTTTTCGTTTTCGAGCTCGAGTGCCACTTTAATTGATTTTAGGGTATCAAATCCGGCACCAAAAGGAACAGCGAGGACCGGAACCTCGCTTTCTTTAACGACCGTCGCGGTGTTGGACCCAATGAGGTTTTTCTTGATCCCGCTGGCTCCTTGCGTACCCATGATGATCAAGTCGTAATCTCCATTGGCCACCGTGGCAAAAATGGCGGTGGAAACGGTTCCCTGGATGATTTTATAATCGATTTTAAGGGAATCACCGCTTTCGCTGATGGCCTTTTTTAATGCCGTTTTGGCATCCGTTTCGATTGCCTGAATGATCTCTGCCGCCTGCGCAGCAAAGTCATATACGGCATAGTAGGAATACATTAACGTAATGCTGGCATCCTGCTGCCGGGCATACGACCTGGCGAAGGCGAATGCATTGGCTGCATTTTCTGACAAATCGGTGGGGACCAAGATTTTCATAGTAGCTGGTATTTACAAGGCTTAATATAGGTAATTTTAATCGATTCGCCGCAATGATTAAAATCATATATCTTTGCAATTCATCAGAAACGAGTTGCCTGCGTATGTTTGAATTTGATCCGAAGAAACATTATCCAAAGGAAACGGAAAGCCGGGTAGTGGTCCGGTTCCAGGATTGTGATCCGCTCCAACATCTGAATAACGCCAAGTATTTCGATTATTTTTTTAATGCCCGCGAGGATCAGGTACCCAAGTTGTACGGTGTCGAAATGATCGATTTTATCCGTAAATACAAAGCGGCCTGGGTGGTGTATAACCACAACATCTCTTACATTCGGCCTGCACGTGTCGGTGAATGGGTTCGCATCATGAGTCGGGTCATTTGGCACGACCATCAGACCGTGGTTATTGAATATTACATGACCGACGACAATAAGGAAGAATTGAAAACCTTGCTATGGACGACCATGCGGTACGTTGACATGGCGGAAGGAAGATCGACCGAACATACCGGCTCGGTAAAAGACTTTTTGATGGCGGTCTCCGAAAAAATCGACATCGAGAACACAAGCATCAGGGCACGAATCAAAGAAATCAAGGCCCGGTTATAAGCCATCCAAACCTGCAAGGTGGGTAAATGGCCGATCGCATCAGGACGGGACGCACGTTTTTTTTCCGCGATCGATTGGTATTCCTTCCGGAGGAATTAGCCGGGAGGTTTTTGATTGTAGTTCAATCGCTCTTACCGATCGGATAGGACGGTCAGCCCCTGGACGATGTTTGTGAAAAACCGGTACACCCGCAGCGGCTAAAAGCCGATCAGAGCCGAATAAACCCGTTTTTCCCGGCTGCTTTCAGGCTTTTTTCGGACCAGAGGTATGCCTCCGGTACCGCCCCCAAAAAGATGGTTTGAGTAGAATAAAGCAAGGCAGGAATCTGGTACATATCCGTGCGTTTTAAGACTCCCAGCAGTTCCAACGCAGTATCCATGCCGTGCACCGGACTGGGCCGATTGTGGGTTTCGGGTGGATTGGACAGGATTAGTTTTTCGCAGGATCCATCCAGCAATGCCGCATACATGGCAGCCAGGCCCATTCCTTCTCGGGCAGCAATGCTGATTTTTTTTGGATCTACTCCCGGTAATTCGCGGGCGAATGCAATGGCCCGCAGGGCATCGTATACTTGCATAGAAGGCAGTGTTCTACCCGTCCAGGCCGCTGCTCTTCGAACATGCCAGTTTAATTCAGGAGTCCAACCGACTTCCCCGGTGCCCCGAACCTCCAGGTAGGCGACGTTTTGTCCTCGGGCAATTTTTTGAGCAAAACTTTCCGAATCCCATCGTAATTCTCCAGGACTTCGCAGAACAATTAAAAGCGGATGCGCTTCCTCTGGGTTTTGACGGTAGAATACATTGAGTTTCAACCGCCAACCCTTCTCACTGGTAAATGAGAAAGTTTTGTTTCCATAGGGTGCGAGGTCGTCCGTCCGGTAGATTTCTTTCCCATCAAAACTCGCCGCTTGATCGGGGAATGCACCAAAGGTATACCGTTGCAGGTAGTCCTTTGTTTTTCTTTGCGCTAACAACAGGTCGGCCTCATTTAGAATTACCGGGGCTGGAGCGATTTCGAGAAAATGGTCCTGAATGATGGGGGTCAGGTCCTCCTCAGGCGCTCCTTCGGTATACACCTGAAGTTTTTCAGCGGTGAGTAACGCCGCTGGATCCGTTTCAATATCGGTTAATTCTTCGGGTGAGATATCTTTGCCCATCAAGTGTTCAAGGAAAAATGAAAAAATGGCAGTACGTGATTTTTTGTGGTAGGAGTGCCCTCCCGGGGTCTCTACCAATCGGACTTGCCCTGCGGCTCCCAGGCTTTCGTAAAAGGAGGCTAGTTTTTTGTGAAAGGCGCGGGTCGATTCGATGCCATACAATTCGTCCCGATCCGATTGGGCGATTAACAGTGGACGGGGAGCAATCAACGCACCAATGTCCGTAAAGTCCCATTGAAAAGCATTGTGCGGCATCATGCAATCACAGTGCCCATCGATCCGTCTGTCGCCAACCTGCGAATCAAGGGTTCCGGCTCCACAAACGGGGGCCGCTGCTTTGATACGGGAGTCCGCCGCAGCCAGGTACCAGGTTTGCGAACCTCCGCCTGAAATACCGGTGACACCCACGTTTTCCATATCGATTTCCTTCCTTTCAGCGAGATAATCCAAGGCGCGGATGGCATTCCACAACTCCACGGCCGCTGGGTTGTACCCCCTGGAGTACCAGTGAAACCACCCTTGGTTGTACGGTCCCCAATGATGGCCTGCTACTTCGCCAAATTGGACGGTATCAAAAATCAGAGAGGCGAAGCCCAACTGGGCGAGTTTTCTGGGATGGGCCTGGTAGTGCGCCTTTTGCCCTGGAGCATGCCCGCAAAGGTACAAAACCAGGGGAACCGGCGTACCGCTGGTTTCAGGAAGGTACAAATTTGCAGGCACGTACAGTCCGGGCATGGACTCAAAGAAAAATTTTTCGATGCGGAAGCCTTCTTCCACCACCGTGCCGGTATGCCGGACAATTGGAGCATCGCGTGGCTGTTCCAGTGAAAAACCCATCATTTCCAAAAACTGCCGGTGCCGTTCTGGCCGCTCCCGTTCCCAGGATGAGGAGGAAAGGTCGGCGGGAGGAAAGTCGGCACTCAGCGCAGCAGATTCCTGATACAGGTAGGAAAGGATGGAATTCGGTGCTGCTTCCTGTCGTGCCTGACAATTAAAAGAGGAGGCAAGTAAAAGCAGGGCGAATGCTGGTAGGTACCAGTGAAAAGATTGCGAAACCTGTGTCATGGGTTGAATCGTTTTTTTTGTGTCGGTAGCGCCCGAACCGGTATCTCCAGCCGCAGGCCACCTGCCAAGCTAGTCAAAAAATTGAAAAAAATGCAACAATGGGGGGAGCTCTCAGAAAAAATGCTGCGCCCCGGTGCCTGCTTTTTTTGTCTGTCTTTGTAGCAGAGATACAAATAGGAATGATTTCTCAGTATTCGAATTGATGAAACCCAAGAAGCGACTGAATTGGACGGCCCATAGGGGCGACCCGTGCATACGGGCCCCCTGTAAACGGGAGAGCGCACGACTCAATCACAGGTGCCGGAAGCGAGGCCTCTTCTGCGGTCCACTCCTCCTACGGGTGTTTTTTGTGGGAGAGGATATGTATCCAGGCCCGAAAATCCGCGAAAGGCGGAATCTGGTGCAAGGCCTTTTCAACACAAGCCATGAAAGGGTCTTGAGGAAGGTCTACCGATACCAGGAGCGCTGGTTGCATTTTCGCACACGAAATGGGGAGCCGCCTTTTCTAACAAGATTAAATACTGGCTTTTAATTTTGAGATTATATGAGTAATTTCCCTTTATGGATAAGTTTACGGAACAGCAAATTCAGAAATATAACCGGGACGGATACCTATTGATTCCGGGATTTTGTACCGAAGAGGAAACCGATCGTCTGTACCGTGTAGCCATTGAGGACCAGGCCATGAGAAAAAATGCAATGGACTTGAACGACCAATCGGGAAAGAAGACCCGATTGTCCCTGTGGTTTAAACCAGGTAACGACGTGTTTGGCTACCTGACGAGAAGCCAAAAAATGGTGCAGTCCGTCGCCTCCCTATTGGAGGGGGATGCTCCCGTTTGCCATTTCCATTCCAAACTCATGCAAAAGGAGCCCAAGGTCGGAGGAGCTTGGGAATGGCATCAGGACTATGGCTATTGGTATAAAAATCAATTCATGTTTCCAGACCAATTGCTCAGTGTAATGGTGGCACTGACGCCTGCAAACAAGGAAAACGGTTGTTTGCAGGTAATTAAGGGCTCCCACAAATTGGGTAGGGTCAATCATGGCTTCGCGGGCGAACAAGTGGGGGCAGATCAGGTGATGGTGGATAACGCATTAAAAACCATGGAATTGGTGTATTGCGAGCTGCAGCCTGGCGATGCTTTGTTCTTTCATAGCAACCTGCTTCACCGCTCCGCGGCCAACCTATCCGATAAGCCCAGGTGGAGCATCATTTCCTGCTTTAATTCCCAATCTAACATTGCCTATAACGAGCCCTCCAGCGCGTGGAAGGAGCCGATCGTACAAGTTCCGGACGAAGCAATTCTGGACTGGGAAGCAGCCTCGCTCTCGGAAGCTGATTTCCTTAAAAAAGAAAACGATCCGGCACTGAAAAATACAGGATGGGAATCGGAGGTGCAGATTCGTAACGACAACTAATCGAGGATTGGCACTAAAGGATCCGATTTCTTGCGGTTAGGTCCGGTAAAAACCGGAAAATCCAAGCTCCTTCATACGAAGGTAGGCGGGTGGCGCCGGTTGAGTAGGTCTTTTCGATGTGTTTCTTGAAAAAGGTATGCGGGGGTATACGGTGATCCCCTAAGGAGAAAAATACTGTCCGGTAAGCTCCGTCGTATCACTCCCAAAGGTTCTTAGCTTCTGGTAGCAGGTCCAGGCTCAGTCGTCCTTTAGGAAGGGATCAACGGATTAATTGGCTACCGCCAGTTTTACCTTTATGCGCTTTAGTTTTTTTTCGGTAGTTTTTTTGAGCAAGGCCGAAACTTTTTGACGGGGTACTGCTACATAGGTGGCCGTTTCCAGAATACTAATCAGACCAATTTCATGACCGGTCAATCCACCCGTTTTGGTCAAAAAACCCAAAACATCTCCCTTGCTGATCTTATCTTTTTTCCCTCCACTGATATACAGACATTCCATGGAGGAGGGTTCCGGTAAAGAGAAATTCTTCGGAATATCGTATTCGGGTAGGTCCCTATTCAGGTATTCCGGAAGCTGTTCGTCATGGGCCAGCACCAGGTACCCGGTACCTGAGGCATTCATTCGGGCAGTTCGGCCGTTTCGGTGAATGTACGCTTGCTCTGAGGCGGGAAGTTGGTAATGCACCACTTGCTTAATTTCGGGAATATCGAGGCCTCTGGACGCCAAATCTGTCGCGATGAGAACCAGCCGACTGGTATTCCGAAAGCGAATGAGGTTTTTTTCCCGTTCGATCTGTTCCATTCCCCCATGTAGCAAGGCGTGTTCGAAGTTGTTTTCTGTGAGCAACTGGCTGATACGGTTTACCGCGTCGCGGTGGTTGCAAAAGACCAGTGTGCTGTCCGGACTTAGAAATGTCAGTAGACTGAATAGGGTCGTGGCCTTTTCTACGCTGGATGTTCTCACGAGTTTGAGATCCAGGCCTGGGGAGGCGGTATCGGTCAAAAAATCCAAGGTCTCCCATTCCCGATGCGGCAGCAGGTCCGGTAGGGAGGTCAGCGGGGTTGCCGAGGTAAGGAAAAACCGGCAGTCCCGGTTGAGTTGTTCAAACAAGGCATTCAATTGGGCATGAAAGCCCAGCTGAAGGGATTTGTCAAATTCGTCAAGAACAATCAATGAAAAATCACCGGGCTTCAGATTTCCATTCAGTACATGGTCGGAAAGCCTTCCAGGAGTCCCCAAAACAAGACCTGGATTTTCTTTTAGTCGATTGGTTTCCATCTTCATGTCGTGCCCGCCGTAGCATGTGCAAGAAGAAATACCCGTTCTTAGGGATTTGAATACCTGTTCGATCTGCAGGGCAAGTTCCCGGGAGGGTACGACAACCAAGGCCCTATCGGCGGTATCCATCTTTTGTAATTGTTGAACGAGCGGTAGGAGATAGGCGAAGGTTTTGCCGGTGCCTGTGGGGGCCAACAGCATCAACCCATCGCAGGATGCTGCCTTTCTGAAAAAACGTAGTTGCATTTCGTTGAAGGTGGAAAAAGGGATGTTTTCCAAAAAGCGATGGTAATCGTTAGGATCAGCAGTAGTCATGAGGCAAAGGTACGCACTGCGGGTCCCATATCCTGCATCCGGAAATAATTCATTTTATTTCGCTAGCCTGTCCGCAATTCTTTCCTTGCCGGCAGGCAAAAAAAGACACCCGATCTGTAGGGATCGGGTGTCTGGAAATGTTTGTAAACGTATTGTTCTAATTTCTGGTTAAAATTTTAAACTGATCCATCACTTTATAGGTAGCACGGGTCAGATCGATATGAATGTTGGGAGAGGCGTAATCAAAATAAGCAGAAGTATATCCCTGCCAAATGGTATTTCCCTTTTTATGATCAATCACCAATACGACGAGCATTCCATCATTTTGTGTATACTTGACCGCGTTGTAGTTCTCTCCCCGCTTTTGCCGCTCCAAGCTGTCCATTACCGATTCCTCTACCAGTTCAATACCCTGTTTCTTTAGCCAATAGTCGAAGTTGGGTTGGTTGTATCCCCTGTATCGAACTTCGCTCATGTATAGTTTGTGGATGACCAACAAATCGGGGTTACTGTCCTTCTGTCGGAAACCTTGTGATCCTAACCGGGAGCTGATGGATTTTTCAATGATGTCTGTGAACTCGGCATCGTTTTTCCCTTCTTCTTCAACAAAGCCAAAGGTTTTGTATTTCTTAAATGCCCCTTTGTAATTGTAATCGTACTCTGCGATGAAATCTTTTTGGGATAAACAGGCTGAATTGATGATCAGCAAAACAAAGATGAAGTAGTTCAGGTTTTTCATACTGTTTTGTTTTGTATTTGTTGGTGATTACGTTTGAAGTTTAAAGCATACCAGGTGAAAATTTTTTTTGATTTCACAAAAAAGAATTACACCGTATAACTTGTAAACATCAAAATAAAATTTTTGTTTGCCGGGGATCTGATCGAAATCAATTTAATGTTAGTGATTTTCAAATCGATTTCCAAAAATTACCAGGGAAATAAATAAAACTTATTTACCTGAATTTAAGAGAGATATGTTTAGTCGATTCGAATAGGGCCTGGTGCAGTTTTTTCATTGAAGCAATGGCTGCCAGGAATGGCAGCCATTGCCGAAACTGTCTGGTTCCCTACAGGTCTGCGCCCTCAGCCTGGCTAAGATTGGATTCAATAAAGCCTCCCAATTGCAGGTATTTTTGGTATTTTCTTTGGTAGTTGCTTCGGTTTTCAGGCCTTGGCTGATACACCTGGTCGAAACCGTTGCCCATATGCGCAATGGCGTCTGCGACACTTGGGTAAATGCCCGCTGCCGTAGCCGCATACATGGCTGCGCCGAGTGCGGGTGCTTGTTCGGATTTGGCTACTTTTATGGGCATGTCCAATACATCGGCCATGGTTTGCATCACCAAAGGAGATTTTTTTGCCACGCCTCCCAGTCCAATCACTTGTTGGATGGAAACCCCTTCTTCCTGAAACCGTTCAATGATTCGCTTGGAACCAAAGCAAATTGACTCAACCAGCGCTTTAAAGATTTTAGCGGCATCGGTTCCCATTTCCAGCCCGGTTAGGGCACCTTTTAGATTTTGGTTGGCATCTGGAGTTCGCCGGCCGTTGATCCAATCGATGGCCAGTACCTGTGTGGACTCCGGGGATACACCTTCGGCTTGATGGGAAAGGGTCTGGATCAGGTTTTCCTCCAGGTGAAGGCGGATTTCTGAAAGTACTTCCGGACGGATACCCGAGCTGGAAAGGGTATCCAAAAGGGGTTTTTGAATCAATTGGACAAACCATGCAAGTACGTCTCCAAAGCCCGATTGCCCTGCTTCCAAACCGATTTGTCCCGGTAATACGGAGCCATCCACCTGTCCGCAGATTCCTTGTACCGTCTTGTCTCCAAGTGCGGTGTGGGGAGTGACCATGATATCGCAGGTAGAGGTTCCCATGACTTTTACCAGCGTCCCCGGAGCGACTTCTCCTCCGACTGCACCGGCATGGGCATCGAAGGTACCTACAGCCACCACAATTCCTTCCTCCAATCCAAGTTTTTCTGCCCAATCGGCAGAGAGGTATCCCGCGACCTTATCCGACGTGTAAGTCTCTGTGTAGAGATTTGTCTTCAAGTCTGCGAGTCGAGGGTCTAACTGGCTCAGGAATTGTGTGTCCGGAAGTCCTCCCCAGCTTTCGTGCCAGAGCGCTTTATGCCCGGCGGCACAGCGACTCCTCCGGGCTTTGTGTACATCTTTACCGCCGGTTAGCAGGTAGGTCAGGTAGTCACAATGCTCCATCCAGGAAAAGGCCGCTTCGGCTACCTCCGGATCTTTTCGAAGGACATGCAGGATTTTGGCCCAAAACCACTCCGATGAATAGATGCCACCTTCGTATCGAGTGAAATCCTCTCCACCCCAAGACCTGGCCAATTGGTTGATCTCATCTGCTTCTGCCACCGCCGTATGGTCTTTCCATAGGATCATTTGAGCGTTTGGATTTTCCGAAAAAGGTTCTGAGAGAGCGAGCGCCTCGCCTTTCCGGTCTACGGGTAGTGGGGAAGAACCCGTTGTATCGATGCAGATGCCGTGTATACGGGTTTTTGGCAGACCGGTGTTTGCGACTACCGCGCGAACGGTATGTTCCAGGCCCTCCAAATGGTCCAGGGGATGCTGCCGAAATTGGTTTTTTTCCGGATCGCAGTACTTACCGTTTTTCCAGCGGGGATAATAAAATACCTCACTACCCAAGGTGCTCCCATCCCGGCTGTTTACCAACAAAGCCCTTACGGAGTCTGTCCCGAAATCAATTCCCAAAACGTATTTGTCCATGTGTTCGTCTAGTTTGAGTTAAAAAAACTCGTCAAAGAATGTGTCTGACCCGTAAAAATAGACGCAAAAATCGAAAAATGGAGCATACGCGAAACAAAAAGCAGGAAATCACCCGGGTCTGGCCTCAATGCAGTTCTGGCTCAGTGGGATCTTCCTGATGCCAGGTTTGTATTTCCAGGATGGTATCGTTTTCTGTTTTGACGGCCATGTGGTATTCGTATTTTACCGACTTCAGCGTGATACCGTCCAACGCGGTAAAAGTTGTCCAAACCAGCGTCCAATCGCCTTTCAAAATACCGCGATTTACCCGGATACTTTTCAATACGGGGTCGCTAAAGGAAAGGTGACTTAACTTTTTATGTTGGGCTTTCCAATGAGCCAACTCCTCCATACAGTCCCGGATTGAATCGGTGTTGGTATTGATGCATTTAAAGTCTGAGTGAATGAATTCCTTTATGTAGTCGTAGCTTTCCAGCTGAAGACTTTCCAGATACCTCCGGATTAATTTCTGATCGGAGTTCTCTTTTGGGTTCGTCGTTACCGGCGGCAGACCATCTTCCGAAGCTTGCTTTTGTTTCTCATATTGACTTGAGAACAAATAGCCAGGAAGAAAGGCCAATGCCAGTGAATTTTGAATGTTGGTCATTTTTAGTGAGCTAAAGTTTTAAAAATGAATTGAAGTCTGGAGTAGGGTGTCAAAAACCAGAATTCTTTTTTGATCCTACAAAATACAAAAAAAAGTATTAGAAATTCAACTATTCCTCTGGATTTTTAATTTATGCCCAAAACAATGAATGATTTTTCAGTGGTTGCTTCAATGCGCTTGTTTTCAGTTGAATAAGCTCGAACGGGCACCGGGATCGTTGCTTTGGGGGCTGAACCGGGATATAGGGAAAGCGGGCCGGCAGGGGGATTTACCGGTCATTTCCAAAAATAGCTACTCAATTGGCTTGGTTTCGCGGTAAAAGGTGCTCCCGTTTTTTTGCGAGGGGCCACGTTCCGCACAGGTCGGAAGGTCTATCCCCGTCAAAAAAAACCAAATTGAAGGATGGAAAAACCCCGGCTTTTCCTAACAATTGGCGTTCAAGACGGTCTGCTGTTTCTTCCCGAGGTCTCCGTCTACGTGTAAAATGAGTTATTTTTTACACCTGTTCCAGCCGGATGTCATGCAGCGGAATGTATCGGATAGTTGATCCGGATGCCCGGTAAAAATAGGCCACCGTTTGATTCGTTGAATTCAGGCCGATTCTCTGTTGTCCTCGGCAAAAATCCGTTTGGTCTAGAGAGAGGCCGCACCTTTCCACCTGGTGAAAAAACGCCTTGCGTTGCCTATCCCGATAATTTTTTTCTTCGATAATACGCTTTTAAAAATTGGGAAGATGAATGCACAGATGGGCACCAGGGAAATTCTCCTTCGAACCCGGTCGATAAGCATAATAGGTACTTGAAATATTTGGTAGCGTACCCATGTTTTGGAGTCTTGCTGGAGATTTCTCCGACAGGAAGCAGATGGGTAGCAATCGTGCTGACCTGCGCATCGGCTGATCGGTGTAAAATGGTAGGGAAATACAAGCAACAGGAAAAGAGCGTTTTCCTGAACAACGAAAGCCTTTATTTTTATTCGGATAGATCCATACCTGCCAAAGCGATTTTCCGATCGCTCGGTAAGATACTCCAGGATGGCTATCGATGGTTGATTAGCTGTCTGTACCTTCGGTCGAACTGTCAGGTAAATCGGGTCAAGGCTGGCCTGATTTCCTGGTTAAAGAAATCTGACCCGGACGAATTGGATTGAATTCATCGCCAGTACCCCTGTTGCCCGCAAACACTGCCGTTGCAACTATGCCAAAGTGGAGAATCAATGATAGCGTCCGTGCGGAATTTTTCGGTTTCATGTATAACAGGAGAAGCGAACTAACGACGGATTTTTCTTCCAAACGGTTGGTTTTTTTATTTTCTTACCAATTAAAATGTTCTCCCAGGCAATTCTTTATACCTTTACTTTCAGCCCATTTTTGGATTGTTATGGTATTCTCCCTTGTATTGCTCTTGCTTGGCTTTGTTTTGTTGGTGTATGGTGCAGACAAGTTGGTGGAGGCGGCCTCCAGTATCGCGGCCGGGCTTTCCATCCCAAATAGCGTGATCGGACTTACCGTGGTGGCTTTCGGTACCTCGGCCCCGGAACTATCCGTAAACGTGATGGCTGCCGTGGAAGGATCCGGAGAAATGGTGATGGCAAACGTGCTGGGGAGCAACATTTTTAATGGACTGGTCATCCTGGGATTGTGTGCGTTGGTAGTTCCTTTGACGGTAAAATCCCTGACCACCTGGATAGAGGTACCGCTTAGTTTTTTAGCTGCCTCCTTGGTTTGGATTGTTGGCAGCGACCGATGGTTGGACGGAGCTGCCATTGATCTCGTGAGTAGAAGCGAGGGTTTGGTATTATTACTTTTTTTCATCATTTTTCTGGGCTACAGCATCGCGGTAGCTAAAAACGCCGAAGCTCTCCCAGACGAAGTTCCGGTCCTGAAAATGAAGCCGATAAGGGCTGTATTTTGGTTGATCATCGGGCTGGCAGGTTTGGTTATCGGTGGAAATTTCATTGTCACCAATGCAATTTTCCTCGCCCAGTCTTTTGGATTATCCGAGCGCGTGATAGGTCTAACCATCGTTTCCATCGGAACCTCGCTTCCCGAGCTGGCTACTTCACTAGCTGCTGTGAAAAAGAAGAAAGTGGATATTGCGATAGGAAACGTGGTTGGTTCCAATATCTTCAATGTCTTTTTCATTCTCGGACTTTCTTCCACGATTTATCCCGTCGACGTTACCGCTGGGACTTTTTTGGACATTTTGATGAATGGTGTGGCGGGCTTGCTTTTGTTCGTATTTATTTTTTCCGGAAAAGGAAGAATGTTGGAACGATGGGAAGGAGGGATCTTTCTGTTGTTGTATCTGGTTTATCTTGGTTACCTGCTTTTTTACTAAATCCGGATGCCACAGGCAATTCAATACTAAAAGTAAGAGCTGCTGTTTTGAACAGCAGCTCTCGGTGCTAAGCCATGTTAGAGTTCGATCGACGCTGGCTCTTGTTCCAGCTGCAGGGAATCTGTGCTCATTGGCATTTCCTCTACAGCCTCCGTTTCTGGAACCGACTCCATTTGTTCCGAAGCAGCGGGAAGGGCGGTTTCGGCGGGTTTTTTACCACAGGAAACCAAGATGCCTGCGAGGCAGCACATTGAAATTAAGATGCTTGTTTTCATTTTTTTCTTTTCCTTTTTTATGTCTGAAAGACAATGGGTACCATATAAATTGTGTGCCAATTTTTTTAAAAAAAGGTATCCGCAAAAAAAAAGTTTTTACCGCTTGCCTACGCTGTGAGCAGACAGTCGCTCGCGGGGCCGAATGCTCGCTGCAATGGCAAAATAGAGGATTTCTTTCCTGGCCCCATCCGATTTCTCCCCTTGCACTTACCCGATCAATGTGGGGTTGGGCCACCCCTGACAAAACGAGAAACCCGAAAGGAAAAAAAGGGTCCCATTGTGGGACCCGGGGATTGTTGCGGTTATTGCGTCCGAATCAGTCTACAAAACGTATGTACTTTTCCCTGCCCTGGGCATCGATAACCTTCAGTGAAAGGTCGTCCACAGGCAGTTGCTCAAACACATAGTTTTTGCGGAAGCCATTGGGTTGGTCGATGGTTTCGCTTAGCACCAATCGGTTGGAGGCGTCGTAGAATTTCACCGTGGTTCCAGGTTTCTCCAATCCCACAACCAAGAGGGAAAGGGTATTGTATCCAATTTTTTTGCCATACGCCATAAGTGGCAGGGAGGCTTTTTTCCGGTTTTCCAATTCATACTGATTGCTGCCGTCATCTCCGATTATGTGCAGCACGTAGTTTCCTTCCGCAACCTGCGATAGATTGATGGGAATAACCACGGGCTCTTCGGTGGTGTAGCTGTTTTTGAAAAGGGTCCTTCCCGAATCATCGGTAAGCCGAAGGACAACGTCATCGATGGCGGATTTGAAATAGACCTGGACCAATTGCCCGTTGGTTTCGATGCGGGTGTTTTCTTTTAACATTTCCACGGTCGGACTGGCCAACGAAGCGAAAGACAGGGTACCGCTGAGAAGAAGTGAGAGGAGCGTTTTCATGGGATAAGTTGTTTGAAGTTGCATGATCAATGGATAGTTTCTTATAGTCAGTTGATTTGGTTGCGAATTTTCGGCCAGAACGGGATCAAGGAATGCAATGTAGGGTACTGCACTGCCCGCAACATGTCTGGCATGCCGGAAGCGAGAGACCGACTGTCCGGTTTTTGGGTAGATTTGACCAAACCTGTCCGCCAGCGAGCAGAAATACGGCCCCCGAACGCCTATCAGTTTTCCAGGCGCGAAAAAAATTTTTCTTCACAAAAAAAATTATCGCTTTTTTTACCGGTGTAATCTCCCTGGTGGTGTTCATTTATGAACAAGAGGTGTACGGATACGTGGTTACCCAACCCACTGAACGGCAAGAAAGATGCGATGGAGTACTTGAAGGGCGAGCGGACAGCGATGGGACGATTTCCTTATATTTGTAATTCAGAGGTAATTGCCTAATTTTAAACACATGATTGGAAGGATTACACGTACGGTCGCTTGGTTTGGGTTGGCCTTTTGGATACTGGGCTGTGGCAGCGATTCGGGCCAGCCTCTTGCCGAAATTCCAGACACGGTTAGTTACAACCTACACATTCGCCCTATTTTGTCTGAAAACTGTTTTGCCTGTCACGGGCCGGATGCCAACAAACGGGAAGCAGGCTTGAGACTGGATTTGGAAACCGATGCTTTTGCCGCGCTGAAAGAGCATCCGGAGCGGCATGCGCTGGTGCCGGGTAATCCGCAGGCTTCGGAAGCGTATTTGCGTGTGATAAGCACCGATGCGACCGAACGCATGCCACCACCTTCCTCCAACCTGAGTCTGTCGGACCAGCAGGTAAAGTTGATTGAAAAATGGATTCGTCAAGGTGCCGCTTACGAACCGCATTGGGCCTTCGTTCCTCCGGTTAAGGCAGGCTTGCCTTCCGACGAGTCGGGATGGGCGAAAAGTGAAATCGATCATTTTGTATTGAAAGCCATGCGGGAGCGGGGCTTGACTCCGAATCCACGTGCAGATAACTTGAGTTTGCTGCGGAGGGTGTATTTGGATATTATTGGATTACCTCCACCACCGGAAGTCCTGGATCGGTTTGCAAGGGCCGAACCGGACCTGGACACAGTACTTGATAGCCTGTTTGCTCAATCTGCGTTTGGGGAAAAAATGGCCGTCCATTGGATGGACCTTTCCCGCTATGCGGATTCCCACGGGTATCAGGACGACTATTACCGTACCCAATGGCCCTGGAGGGATTGGGTGATCCATGCCTTTAATCAAAACATGCCTTACGACCGTTTCGTTACCTGGCAATTGGCCGGGGACCTATTGCCGGATGCCGGGAAGGAACAGTTGCTCGCCACCGCATTTAACCGGAACCACAAGATCACCGAGGAATCGGGAGCCATTGACGAGGAATACCGGGTAATGTATGCAGTGGACCGGACCAATACATTGGGTAAAGCTTTACTGGGAATTACTCTGGAATGTGCTCAGTGCCACGATCACAAATACGATCCCATTTCCCAAAAGGAATACTACCAAACGTACGCGTTTTTTAATACCATTGCCGAATGGGGCATGGAAGAGTCTACCCCGGGCTTCTCCAAAAAAAGTCCTGCGAAATTGCCCATGATGGAGATTACGGAAACGGATGTTACCGACATCCTGGACTTTGTCAACCTGCCCGACAGCAGCCGACGGGTGCAGGTCTTGCTGGCCAATATGGGAAAAGGGGCCAATTACAATTCCCTGCTTGCGGAGTCCAATGTCTTAAAAGTCTCGGTTATGGGGGAGCCCGACAGCACGCGGCAGACCTATGTGCTGGACCGGGGCATGTACAATGCACCCTTGGAAAAAGTATCTGCAGGAGTACCCGCAGCGATTCTTCCCTTTCCGGAACACTTGCCAAAAAACAGGCTGGGTTTGGCCAAATGGCTTTTTGATCCCAAAAATCCATTAACAGCCAGAGTGTTCGTCAATCGTATCTGGCAGGAGCTATTCGGGCAGGGCCTGGTAAGCACTCCGGGTGATTTTGGCATGCAGGGAGATCTTCCGGTCAATCAGCCGCTGTTGGATTGGCTGGCAGTAGACTTTATGGAAAGTGGCTGGGACATACAAGCACTGCTCCGAACGATTGTTCTTTCGGCAACCTACCAACAGTCCTCTCAAGTCAGCCCTGAAAAATTGGAACGAGATCCGGAAAATCGCTTCCTTGCCCGCTTTCCCCGTCAGCGATTGCCTGCGGAAGGAATTCGGGATCTGGTACTCGCTAGCAGTGGGTTGTTAGTACCCGAAATTGGCGGACCAAGCGTAAAGCCCTACCAGCCCGAAGGCCTTTGGGAAGCGGCCACTTCGGGTAGGGGAAATTTATCCAGGTACCAACAGGATACCGGAAAATACCTGTATAGAAGGGGATTGTACACCTTTATCAAACGAACCGTGCCTCCTCCCAGCATGATGCTGTTCGACGCCAGCAATCGGGATGCCTGCGAAGTAGAACGATTGAAGACCAATACCCCCTTGCAGGCGCTGGTGATGATGAATGATCCGGTCGTCCTGGAAGCATCCCGCGTATTTGCCGAACGATTGCTAGAGACCGAGCAAGCCATTCCTTTACTGATCGATAAAGCTTTTTACCGCATTCTCGGCCGGAAGCCGGAAACTGCAGAGAAAGCCGTTCTTGAGAAAAATTACCAGTCGTTTTTCAATGCCTTGGAAAAGGATACCCACCGTGCGGAGCAGCTGCTCTCGGTCGGGGAGTATCCGCTAAATTCAGCGCTGCCAATAGCTGAACGAGCCGCCTTGATGCAGGTTATTTCCCTGCTTTACAATTTGGAGGAAACCATTACCAAATCCTGAGTTATGGAAAAAGAATTATTGGAACACCGTCTTCATATAAATCGCAGGCACTTTCTTTCAAAAATGAGTCTTGGATTGGGAAGTGCCGCCCTGGGTTCACTCTTGATCCCGGATTTGTTCCGGGGCAACCTGGGGAGCAGCGAAACTCCAGGTTCGCTGGGAATACCTCATTTTGCGCCCAAAGCGAAGCGGGTCATCTATCTCTTTCAAAACGGTGCGCCTTCGCAGTTGGAGTCCTTTGACTACAAACCCAAACTCCGCGAAATGTGGGGAGAAGAGTTGCCCGAGTCCATCCGCATGGGACAACGCTTGACGGGCATGACTTCCAGTCAAAACTCCTTTCCTTTGGTGGGGTCTTTCACCAATTTTCAGCAATATGGCGAAGCAAGGGCCTGGATTAGTGAGTTATTTCCTCACACCGCAGGCATTGTAGACGATATTTGTATCATCAAATCCATGCATACGGAGGCCATTAACCACGACCCTGCGCTTACCTTCTTTCAGACAGGGGCCCAGCAGGGCAATCGGCCAAGCATGGGCTCCTGGTTGAGTTACGGGCTGGGAAGTGAAAACAGCAACCTGCCGGCATTTACCGTGTTGCTTTCTAAAGGCAGAGGCAATGGACAGGGTGTATATTCCAAGCTTTGGAACAATGGTTTTTTGCCAGCCACCCACCAGGGAGTGCAGTTCAGCAATGGAGAGGATCCCGTGCTTTACCTGAGTGACCCGGAGGGAATGCGGTCCTCCGAGCGTAGAAAAATGCTGGATCATCTGTCCGAGCTGAATCAAATGGCTTTTCAGCGCAGCGGTGATCCTGAGATTCAGGCCCGGGTGGCCCAATACGAAATGGCCTTTCGCATGCAGACTGCCGTGCCCGAAGCCACTGATCTATCGAAAGAACCGGAACACATTTTCGAAATGTATGGTGAAGATAGCCGGAAACCCGGAACTTTCGCAGCCAATTGCCTGCTGGCCAGAAAATTGTCAGAAAACGGCGTAAGATTTGTGCAACTCTACCATCAGGGTTGGGACCAGCACGGAAACCTTCCTTCCGAGATGACCGTGCAAGCAAAAGACGTGGATCAGCCTTCTGCAGCCTTAATCAAAGATTTGAAACAACGAGGCCTTCTGGACGAAACACTGGTCATCTGGGGTGGAGAATTTGGCCGTACCAACTATTCTCAAGGGAAACTTACCAAATACAATTACGGGAGAGACCATCACCCGAGGTGCTTTAGTATCTGGATGGCAGGGGGCGGAGTAAAGCCGGGCATGGTCTACGGAGCCACCGATGAGTTTGGATACAACATTACCGAAGATCCGGTACACGTGCACGATTTTCAAGCAACGGTGCTGCACCTTATGGGTTTGGACCACGAACGGTTGGTCTACAGGCACCTGGGACGGAAGTTCCGATTGACAGATGTTTCGGGGAAGGTCGTTCCAGGTATTCTGGCCTAACTATTCGGAGGTGCCGGGGTGCCGTGTCTACCATCCGACCCGCAGTTTTGAGCGAAAAAACAGGCAGGCCGGATTTGGGATTGCCTGAAAAAAGCTGCATTTTCCGCCTTAGAAATCAATTAATCTGTTAATTTTCAGATAACCAACTCATTCATTTTATGAAAAAACTATTGTTTGCGAATGGCGATGCCATGCCTGCGTTGGGATTAGGCACCTGGAGATCCAAACCGAATGAGGTTTACGAAGCCGTGTTGCAGGCCCTGAAAGTGGGGTACCGGCACATTGATTGTGCCTCCATTTACAAAAATGAAAAGGAAATCGGGGATGCCTTGTCAACCGCATTCGCTGAAGGCTGGGTAAGCCGGGAGGAAGTTTGGGTTACCTCAAAACTTTGGAACGACTGCCACCTGAAGAGCGATGTGCGGCCTGCCATCGAACAAACGCTCGCCGACCTGCAATTGGAATACCTGGATTTGTACCTGTTGCATTGGCCGGTGGCAGTTCGAAAAGGTGTGGATTTCCCGTCTAAAAAGGAAGATTTTCTGAGCTATGCGGAAGCGCCTCTTACCGAGACCTGGAAGGGTCTGGAAGAAGTGTTTGGAAAAGGCCTTACCCGGCATATCGGTGTTTCAAATTTTAACACCCAAAAGCTGAGCGAAATCCGGGAAGCGGCCAACAATCAGCCCGAATTGAGTCAGGTGGAACTGCATCCCTATCTGCCCCAAAACAAACTAAAGGCCTATTGTGAAGCGCATTCCATTTTGCTTACCGGCTACGGTCCGCTGGGAGCTGCCTATCGGGTAGCCGCCAAGGAGGTAGATTTCCCCATTCTACTCGAGGATAGCACCCTAAAGGAGATCGCTTCTAAACATCAGGCAACAGTGGCGCAGGTAGCTTTGGCATGGGCTTTGGAGCGGAATACTTCCGTGGTACCCAAGTCGGTCAATCCTGTCCGTATTGCGGAAAACTTTGAAGCCACCCGACTGCAGTTGGATGAAGTGGATATGGAAAAGATCAACCAACTGGAAGGCCCCTACCGGTATACTCCCGGGCCGGCCTGGGTAAGCAACGGCAGCCCCTTTACCTATGCCGATCTTTGGGAAGAATATTTGTAATTGTAAAGCAACTTATCTAAATCGAGAAAACATGAAATACATAACTTTTGAAAACGGCGATCAGATGCCCCTGCTGGGACTGGGAACCTGGAAATCAGCCCCTGGAGAAGTATACCAGGCGGTGTTGTGGGCAATCGAAGCCGGCTACCGGCACATCGACTGTGCCGCCGTATACCAAAACGAAAAGGAAGTCGGAAATGCTCTCAATAAAGCATTTGCGGACGGTTTGGTCAAACGTGAGGAAGTATTTGTGACCTCCAAATTGTGGAACAATGCGAACGAAAGGGATCAGGTAGGCGAAGGATTGAAGCGCAGCCTGAGCGATTTGCAACTGGACTACCTGGACCTGTACCTGGTTCATTGGCCGGTTTCCCTCAAGCCCCATGTTATGTTTCCCGAAAAGGGCGAGGATTTTTTTACTTACGATCAAGTACCTCTTTCCGACACCTGGGCAGGCATGGAGGCATTGAACCAAGCAGGAAAAGTCAGGCACATCGGGGTATCAAACTTTAACCAGGCAAAGATCAATGAAGTATTGAAATCCTGCCAAATGAAGCCCGAAATGAACCAGATCGAACTCCATCCTTATTTACCTCAGAACGAGCTGGTGACATTTTGCAAAGAAAATGGCATACAGGTGACGGCCTACTCTCCCCTGGGTTCAGCGGATCGACCCAAAGCAAGAAAGAAGGCAGATGACCCCGTGTTACTGGAGCATCCCCTGTTTCGCAAATTGGCAGAAAAGCACGAAGCAACCGTAGCCCAGGTATTGATCGCCTGGTCGATGCATCGAGATATAGTGGTGATTCCCAAGTCAGTAAATAAAGAACGGATCCACCAAAACCTGCAAGCGGCTTCGCTGCAGTTGGATGCAGCTGATATGCAGGCCGTCGCGGCAATTTTAGAGCGCCACCGCTACATCGACGGAACGTTTTTTACGGAAGTTCCAGGTAGTCCGTACCATCAGTCGGATCTTTGGGAGTCCCTTTGATTCCAACCAACTAGCAGTCAAATCCTGGAATCCATACCAAGAAGAAGCTGTTCGGGGCTTTCCCTGCCTCGCACCCACCTTTGGGGTGGGTGCTTTTTTTGGTCTTTACGGATTGAATCAAAGCCTAGGTTGCATAAAAACGGCATCCACCTATTTATAGTGGCTGGCTTGGTCGGGAAGAGGGATGTCGGCCGCATTCATTTCGGTGAGGCAGAGGGAGAAAGCGTGGGGCACTTTTTTCCAAAACGCTGAGGGTTACCGGATAAAGGAGCCAACGTACAAACGCTCTTTGATAGATTACTTCGGTGGGAGCAGGGAATACATGAGATTTTGGCGCTGTCTGTAAGTGAAATACCTTATTTTTAATAGATTTGTAACAGGGACGGTTTGTCTCATGGGGCAGCAACTTAAGCGTCATTTAAAAAAATGACTTACTTCAATTTGAACACGTTATGAGATTAGTGCACGTTTTATTGGTAGAAGATAACGAAGGGGATATTTTTTTGACGACCGAGGCGTTGGAAGAGAGCAAATTTATCGAAAAGTTAAGCATCGCCCGAGACGGGCAGGAGGCGCTTGATTTTGTGTATAAAAACCAGGGTTTTGAAGAGAATTTGACTCCTGATCTAATACTTCTCGATGTAAACCTACCGAAAAAAAGCGGGCATGAGGTCCTCGAAGAATTAAAAAAACACCAGGTATACAAGAAAATACCGGTAATCATGCTCACCACCTCTTCCTCCAAAAAGGATATCGATTTATCTTACGAGAATCATGCCAACTGCTACATTACCAAACCGGTAGAGGTCGGGGGTTTTTTAAAGGCAGTTACGACGATCGAGCAATTTTGGCTCAACATTGCCAGTTTGCCGTCGGTATAGGGCCAGATACAAGCGTGTCGCTGGAAGCGTACTATTTTGTTTAATCGTCTCAGATTGTTAAATTTTGTCAACCAACGACACGCCCATGAAAAAAGCCGCATTTACAGAACTCGTTTTGGGAATCCTATTCTCCAGTCTGGTACTGTCCTGCACCGATCGTAATCCGGATACGGAAACAGCAGCTCCACTACCCAATATTGTACTGATTTTTACCGACGATCAGGGGTATGCCGATGTGGGTGTTTTTGGGGCCAAGGGATACGAGACTCCTCACCTGGATCAGCTGGCCCGGGAAGGGGTGCAGTTGACCAATTTTCATGTGGCCAATGCGGTTTGTTCTGCTTCCCGGGCCTCCTTGCTCACCGGTTGTTATTCAAACCGGCTGGGAATTTTTGGGGCGCTTTCCCACGAGAGTGAACACGGTTTAAATCCGGCGGAGGAGACCATCGCCGAGGTATTGAAGCCACTGGGTTACGCGACGGGGATCGTTGGCAAGTGGCACTTGGGGCACAAGTCCCCCTTTCTGCCCACAAAGCAGGGATTCGACGAATTTTATGGGCTGCCCTACTCCAACGATATGTGGCCCTATCATCCGGAGCGACCGAATTTTTATCCTCCGCTGCCGCTGTACGAGAACGAAGTGGTTATCGACACCTTGGAAGATCAACGCATGCTTACCACTTGGTATACCGAACGGGCGGTGGATTTTATTAAACGCGAGAAGGATGGCCCCTTTTTCCTGTACCTTGCCCATAGCATGCCCCACGTACCGTTGTTCGTTTCCGATAAATTTCGCGGGAAATCGGAAAACGGATTGTATGGAGATGTCATCATGGAAATTGACTGGTCGGTGGGTCGGGTAATGGAGGCCCTGGAGCAGCCGGGCCTGGCAGAAAATACACTGGTGATTTTTGCCTCGGACAATGGTCCCTGGCTTTCCTATGGAAGCCATGCCGGAAGCACCGGGAAACTAAAAGAAGGCAAGGGTACCTCCTGGGAAGGAGGGGTGCGGGTACCGGGTATCATGAAGTGGCCGGGCAAAATCCCCGCCGGAACGGTGATGGATCAGCCGGTGATGACCATTGATTTGCTTCCCACCCTGGCCCATCTTACCGGGGCAGACTTACCGGTAAAGAAAATTGACGGAAAAAATATTTGGCCTTTGCTTGCGCAAGAAGCGGGGGCGCGTTCTCCTCACGACGCGTATTATATTTATTACAACCGAAACGAACTGCAGGCGCTTCTTATGAATAATTGGAAACTGGTGCTTCCTCATCGCTACCGATCCCTTCCCAAAAACAGTGAATTGCCCAACGACGGCACGCCGATCCGCTATGAAATGGTGGCGCTGGAGGAGCCTGCGTTATTTGATCTTTCCAAAGACCCGGGTGAAAGCCTGAATCTGGCCGATCAGCATCCCGAAGTCGTAGAAGAAATGATAAAACTTGCCGAACGTGCGAGGGAAGATATGGGCGATGCGCTTCAAGATCGGGAGGGAGCGAATAACCGCTTGCCCGGTAGACTGGGTGTGACCAACGAATAAAAGATGAGTAGGCTTCCCAGGTTGGCGTTTGGGCACATCTATTGCAGCCGGATAGCCAGGAAATTAAGAGAAACCTAAAACGAACAAAAATTTATGGTAAAAAAGCAGGAGTACAGTCTTTTTGAAGATGTTTGCAAAGTGGTGGACTTCGCCGCCAGTCACATGGACATTCACCCAGGGCTATTGGATCAGATCAAACAATGCAATAGCGTGTACAAATTTAATTTTCCGCTGCGAAATGCGGATGGGACCTACCAGGTGATCGAAGGATACCGGGTGCAGCACTCCCATCACAAATTACCGGTAAAAGGAGGGATTCGCTACAGTAGTTTTGTAAACGAAGAAGAAGTAAAGGGCCTGGCAGCCCTAATGACCTATAAATGTGCACTCGTCAATATCCCGTATGGCGGTGCCAAAGGAGGGGTTACCATTGACCCGACAAAATACACCACAGAGCAACTAGAAAAAATCACGCGCAGGTATACGTCAGAATTGATAAAAAAGAAATTCATTGGCCCGGCCATCGATGTTCCGGCGCCGGATTATGGAACCAGCAGCCGCGAAATGGCCTGGATCGTGGATACCTTCGAGGCGTTTAATCCTGAGGTGATCAACGCGAAAGGCTGTGTGACGGGAAAACCCCTTTCACAACATGGAATCGAGGGGCGAACCGAGGCTACCGGTATGGGCGTCTTTATTGGAATCCGGGAAGCGGTAGGCGTTCGCGAAGACATGGAAGCGCTGGGATTGGATGTGGGACTGGCAGGAAAGAAAGTCATCGTACAGGGCTTAGGTAATGTCGGGTATTATTCAGCAAAATACTTGCAGGAAGCGGGAGCTAAAATTGTCGGAATCGCCGAATACAACGGCGGTATTTGGAACGAGGATGGCATAGACGTGGAAGATATCAAAACCTATCAGCTGGTGAACAAGGGGTTTTTAGGGTACGAAAAGGGTACTTTTATCGAGGATGCCAAATCCCTGCTAACCTATCCCTGCGATATTTTGATACCTGCCGCGCTTGAAAACCAGATAACCTTGGATAACGCCGACAAGATTCAGGCTAAAATCATCGGTGAAGCCGCAAATGGTCCGGTCACCCAGGATGCCGATAAAATTCTTCTGAAAAAAGGAATTATGATCATTCCGGATATGTACTTGAATGCGGGAGGGGTGACCGTCTCTTATTTCGAATGGTTGAAAAACCTGTCCCGGGTCTCGTTTGGCAAACTTGAGAAAAGATACGACATGAAAAAGTACGATGCGCTGTTGGAAACCATAGAAAAGGCGACCGGAGATTCCTTTAGCGAGCAACAAAAAGAACTAATCGTTCGGGGAGCCAGTGAGCGGGATCTGGTTAATTCCGGGCTGGAAGAAACCATGGTAACGGCCTACCATGAGATGAATCGTGTCCGCAAAGAAAAAAATATTAAAGACTTGCGAACCGCCGGTTTTATCCTCGCCCTGGAACGTATCGCCATTTCCTACATGGATTTGGGAATTTTTCCCTAAGATTTGCACGATGAAAAAAAGGCAATTCTTAAAACACACCTCTCGAATCATTGGAACCAACCTGATTATGCCCATGGTCGCCTGCACTACTCACACACAGATACAGTCGGTTCCCGCCCGGTTCAATTGGTCGGGAAACCTTCGGTATAGTACCGATATTCTGGACCATCCGGAAGATTCGGAAGCTCTTCGGAAAATCGTTCCTAACGCCCCGAATCTGAAGGTATTGGGAACGACGCACTCGTTTAATTCGATTGCAGATAGCAAGCACCGACAAGTAACGCTGGACAAAATGGATCCGGACATTCGCTTGGACCCCGCGCAAAATACCGTTAGCATGAATGCAGGGGTGCCTTACGGCTTGTTGGCCCGAACACTTGAACAGCAAGGTTTTGCGCTGCACAACCTGGCTTCTCTACCGCATATTTCGGTAGCCGGTGCCTGTGCAACCGGCACGCACGGTTCCGGAGATTCCAATGGCAATTTGTCTACGGCCGTCACTGCCATGCGCCTGATGAGAGCCGACGGCAAACAGGTACTGCTGAGCCGGGAAAACAATCCGGAGGAATTTAAAGCAGCCGTTGTGCATTTGGGTGCCTTGGGGATCGTTACCCAAATCTCGCTATCGGTTCAGCCCACTTTTTCCGTTCGGCAGTACGTCTTTGAAAACCTGCCTTTTACGGAGCTAGCGCAAAATTTCGATGCCGTGTTTTCTGCCGGATACAGCGTGAGTTTGTTTACAGATTGGCAAGAAATGCGTTTTAATCAACTCTGGATCAAAAAACGAATGGACGATGCAGGGGGAGACAGCGCCATGCCGGAGGAACTTTTTGGAGCAACTGCCGCCAGGGACCATTTGCATCCAATCAAGGATATCGCTGCCATAAACTGTACAGAGCAAATGGGTCTGGCAGGACCTTGGCACGAGCGCTTGCCCCACTTCAAAATGGACTTTACTCCCAGCAGTGGAGAGGAACTACAGTCGGAATTTTTTGTTCCGAGGGAGCAGGCGGTAGAGGCGATCGGAGAGCTGTTTGCGATGGGAGAAGCCATTTTTCCCCTTCTGCTGATTTCCGAGATTCGGTCCATACAAAAAGACTCCCTGTGGTTGAGTCCCGCCTACGAACGCGATAGTATTGCCTTGCATTTTACCTGGAAACGGGACTGGGAAAACGTCCGGAAGCTCCTTCCCCGGATTGAGGATAAATTAAAGCGGTTTCAGGTTCGGCCACATTGGGGAAAATTATTTACCCTGCATCCCGGGTACCTTCGGGAACAGTATGAACGCATGGATGACTTTCGCGCCATGGTGAAGCGGATGGATCCATCCGGGAAGTTTCTCAATGCTTTTCTCCAAAAAAACCTAGTCGGTAAGGCATAAACGCAAGCAACGCCTCCAATTAAAAAAAATGACTTCGGAAGCGGTGTAGCTACCGAAAGCAAATCCAAACCAAAGCGGCTGCCTCCCATAAAAAGACAGCCGCTTTCGCTTTTTTATTCCGTTGATTTCAGTAGCTGTAAAACCTCCATCAATTTTTGTTGATCCTCCTTGTAGGGAGCCAAATCAAAAATTTCCACGCGTCTGAAATCAATGGGGTGGCTTTCGCTCTGGAGCGAAATGAATCCTTCCGAAATCAATTGGCCATCTTTCTTTATCTCGGGGTTGTGGTTGCTCACGTTTCCTCCCCCTATCTGGGGCTGGTAGTAGGTAAGTACCGTATCGCCTTCGAGAATATGGTGAATGACGGAGTCTCCCAGGACCAGAAAATCGGCCGTCACCCACTGCTCTCCATGGTAGGTTTTGGAGGAGGAACTGGTGCAATGCGGAGTAAATAGTTCTCCGTTCATGACCACGTTGGTACCCGGGGTGCACAAGTTGCTCGTGGTACGCGGATTTTCACCGTCTCCACCGAGCAACTGTCCCTCGATGGAAATCGGAAAATCCTGATCCCGCGTCATGGTCTCCGGATCCTGACCGTGCAACATCACGCCGGAGTTTCGTAGTGCCCAACCTTCTCCCTCTGGAGCTTGCTCGCCCACAAAACGGTATTCCACCCGGTACAGGTAATGGGAAAAAGACTCGTCGTAAAAAATATGCCCGTATTGCCTGTCAAACGCTTCGTAGCCATCGTAACGGACTTTGAGCAAACCGTCCTCTACCCGAAAGGTATTGGCATAGTTCTCATCGAGTTCGTGTTTGGCTATTTTTATTCGCCAGTTTTCCATATCTTTCCCGTTAAAGAGGGATCGCCAGCCGGATGAGATATCAATACTTTCTTTTTTTTCGGTGCCTGGTGAACAGGCCAGCAAAAGGCTACCGGCAAAGAGAAATGCCAGCAATTGGTTCTTGGTGTTTGTAGGTGTCATAATGGTGAATTCAACGCTTCAGGAGCTGGGTTGTACATGTAATTTAAGAATCTTTACTTCATTCACTTGATCCGGAAAATAACTCGGATCAAGAAGCAGGTAAAAGGGTTTGTCCGGCCCTTCAAAGTTTAGCAAAAATAACAGCTCTTTTGGCAGGGCAAGGGGCTCGGACCATCCGCTCCCGGGAGAATACCACTTCAGCAATCGCCCGGGCATGGCGGGTGCCGAAGGCAGGCTGTCTTTGTAAATGCCTTCGAAATAACTTACTGCAAAGCCATTTTCCATCGCAAAAAGGCCCGTAATCTCTCCTTCGGAAAGAATGGAGCCATCGTTACCGAGGGGTAGCACCTGGCCTTTAATTTGCGCAAAGGATTTGGCTTCCAGCGATATACTTTCTTCCCAGGCGCCACCCGCTCCGAGGTTGTACCGGTGAATCAGGGGCTCTTTATTGAAGGCAAAGTACAGGCGGTTGCCTGCCCGGCTGATTAGCGGAGTGGGGGGCTCAAAATGAAGGTCTTGTTGGTATTGGCTTTCCGGGGATAGGCGCAAAAATGGTTCCGTCTCACCCGTGACCAAATTCAATTTTTCCAACAAGTAGTTGTCCCGGTAGTATCCTTTCGCATACGGGCTTTTATTTCCTCTTCCGGGAATAAACAGTAACAGTTCATCGTTCCACTTCTCCATGATCTGCACGTTCCGTTTCAAATCCACAACTCCATTTGGAAAGGGCATCAGGCGCTTTTCGCGAAGCCGAAGATCTTCATCCAGCAGTCCGATTTCGCCTTTGATCGAATGGGCAAAAAGTTCTCCATCGGGTAGTAGTTTTATTCCGTTGACATAAAACAGCCCGTTGTTTCCCTGCGTGGGTAGTGAATTGCTGGTCAGCACGGCTCCGGTACTGTCAAAGGCCAGGTAGGTTCCGGACCGATAGTTGTAGAGGACTCCTCGGTTATTCAAAAAGTCTGCGGCATGGATTTCTCCTGTAAAGGGAATGGTGAGGGTATCCAGAACGGCCAGCGTATACCGGGATTTTCTTTCGAAATCTCCGGGCCCGCAGGCGTTGAAAAGGGTGGCGACCAACCCAAGCACGATAAAGGAACGCATCGAAATCATGGCGAAAGTTAAGTTCATTTTTTAGCCTTTTCAAACATTTCGGATAAACTAATCGGTGATTTTTATCTGATATTCGCTACAAAACGGTTATCTTAACGGGTCCTTTTCCTGTTTCTTTGCGAAGCGGTACCAGGATCAAAAGACGCAATTGGATCAAAAATAACCAATCAATTAAATGAACGATAAACGTAGACAATTTATTAAGTCCGGTCTCCTTGGCGCTGCCGGTGTGTCCATTCTTCCATCCTTTGTTTTGGGTAAGCCCCTGGGACACATCGCACCCAGCGAAAAAGTAAACCTGGCCTGTTGCGGAATTGGCCATCGGGGCGGTAGCATTACCAAGTCGTTGTACCAAACAGGACTGGCCAATATTGTGGCCTTGTGCGATGTGGACATGGGAGCGCCTCACACGGAGGAGGTGATGAAAATGTTTCCGAACGTTCCCCGGTTCAAGGACTTTCGAGAAATGTTTGACAGGATGGGAAAGGATATCGAAGCCGTCAGTGTTGGAACGCCTGATTTTTCCCACTTTCCTATTACCATGCTGGCCATGTCCCTTGGCAAGCACGTGTACGTAGAAAAGCCCATGGCCCGTACCTTTCAGGAAGTGCAGCTGATGATGGATGGTGCCAAAAAATACAAGGTGGCTACCCAAATGGGAAATCAAGGCCATTCGGAAGCCAATTATTTCCAGTTTAAGGCCTGGAAAGAGGCAGGGATCATCAAAGACGTGACCCACATGACCGCCCACATGAACGGTCGCCGGAGGTGGCACGGGTGGGACACCAATATCATCTCCTTTCCCGAAAAGCAGCCCATTCCCGACACCATGGATTGGGATACCTGGCACACCACGGCACAGGAGCACGACTACCACCAGGACCTGGTAAACGGCCAATGGCGCTGCTGGTACGATTTCGGCATGGGTGCTTTGGGAGACTGGGGCGCCCATATCATGGATACGGCACATGAATTTCTGGAATTGGGTCTTCCCGAGGAAGTCATTCCTACCCGGCTGGATGGGCACAATACCTTCTTTTTTCCGATGGAAACTACCCTTGAGTTTAAATTTCCGAAGAGAAACGATATGCCGGCCATGACCATCACCTGGTACGACGGACAAAAAAACATTCCACCGGTACCGGAAGGGTATGGGGTATCCGAATTGGACCCGAACATCCCGCCCCCAAGTGACGGACAACTGCAGCCGGCCAAGCTCAACCCAGGAAAAATTATTTATGGGAAAGACCTAACCTTTAAGGGAGGATCGCACGGCAGCACCCTATCCATTATTCCCGAGGAAGCAGCCAAAGACATGGCTTCGCAGCTCCCCGAAGTCATGGAAAGCCCCTCCAATCACTTTGCCAATTTCCTCAAAGCCTGCAAGGGAGAGGAAAAATGCCGGTCTTCCTTTGATATCGCCGGACCCTTGAGTCAGGTATTTACCCTGGGTGTTCTTTCCCAGCGACTCAAGGCCCACTTGAAGTTTGACCGTGAGTCCAAACAAATCACGAACCATGCGCTGGCCAATCAATTGCTGGCGGGCGTTCCGCCACGAAAAGGCTGGGAAGAGTATTACAAGCTGTAAATGGCTTGTAGATGAATCGTTTTCAGCAATTTCTGCTGCTTACGCTAGGCTGCTGGGGATGGGTTTGCTGCAAGCCCGCCCCCCAGCTTCCCATGGAAGTTTCGGCGGAACGCATGCAGCAAGTTTACGAGCGAATCAAGACTCCCCATAAATACGGGGTAGTTTTTCAGCACAGCGATACCACCAAACTGGTAGATAGCCCTACGATCTTCCGGTACGAAGATCAGTGGTACATGAGCTACATCGTCTTTGACGGAACGGGCTACGAAACCTGGCTGGCCAAAAGCAGTAATTTGCTGGATTGGGAAGAGCTGGGTAAGCTGCTTTCCTTTACGGAAGATACCTGGGATGCAAATCAAAAGGCCGGGTACCTGGCGCTCGTGGACACCGATTGGGGTGCCGGTAACGAGGTGCATCGCCATGCAGGTACCTACTGGATGTCGTATCTCGGAGGAGCCACCGCAGGGTATGAAGCCGGTACGCTGGGTGTGGGTATGGCCAAATCGGAAAATCTGGTCTCGACCAAAGAATGGGAGCGGATCACTAGCCCGGTACTGTTGCCTGACGACTCGTCCGCCCGATGGTTCGAAACCGATAAAATCTACAAGTCCCACGTCATCCGTGATGAAGATCGATTGACCGGGTACCGGTTTGTCATGTATTACAATGCCAAAGGAGACACCGCCTCCTACGAAAGCATTGGCATGGCCGGTTCTGAGGATATGGTACATTGGAACCGGATAGGCGAAGAACCAGTAATTACACGCGGAGCAGGTATTTGCGGGGATGCGCAGGTGGTAAAACTGGACGACCTGTATGTGATGTTTTATTTTGGTGCCTTTTGGAAACCCGGGGCTTTTGAGCGCTTTGCCTGCTCCTACGATCTGCTCCATTGGACGGATTGGGCAGGGGAGGACCTGGTGGCGCCCTCTGAGCCCTACGATGCCGTCTATGCCCACAAACCCTGGGTGATTCGTTGGGAGGGAGTTACCTATCATTTTTACAATGCCGTTGGAAATCAGGGTAGGGTGATTGCGCTTGCCACCTCTATTCCTTTAAAGTAAAAACCCATGATAAATTGGTTGAATTTTAGCATGTTCCTTTACCTTATCCTTTTCCCTGGAAAGGATCTCCTTGCCCAAGCTGTGGAGGAGAAGGCGAGTCCCCCTAATATTGTTATCATTTTTGCAGACGATATGGGATACGGGGATATCAAAGCCCTGAATCCCTTGTCCAAAATAGAAACCCCAGCCCTGGATGCATTGGTCGAAGGGGGGATTTCGTTTTCCAACGCACATGCGAGTGCCTCCGTGTGTACCCCCTCTCGTTTCGGTCTGCTTACCGGGGAATACGCCTTCCGAACGCCGGCAGCGGCACGTGGGATCGGAGGATTTACTCCCCCGGTGATGGATACCAACCGCGTAACTATGGCTACATTTCTTCAAAAAGCCGGGTACCGCACCGGTATCGTCGGTAAGTGGCACTTGGGTTTGGAATGGGTCACTAAGGACGGCAACGCTGCCGTATTGGATGCCGCGAGCGGCTATTCCAATGTGGATTACAGCCGGCCGGTTCAGACCGGACCCAACGACTTTGGTTTCGATTATTCGTTTATCCACCCGGCATCTTTGGATATCCCTCCCTACGTTTTTTTGGAAAATCACCGGACTTTGGATCCGGAAGTGATCTTAACGACAGACGTGTATCCCCGGCGCAAGGAAAACACGGAATTTTCCTGGGATAAAAAGCACAGCAACGATCAGGCCGTGTACTGGGAAAAAGGCGTATGGTGGCGGCAGGGAGAGATGGCTCCTTCGTTTCGGGTAGCGGATTGTCTGGATGAAATCACCGCTCAGGGCCTGGCTTTTATCGAGCGGCAGTCGGCGGATACCCCGTTTTTTCTCTATTTGCCGCTGACCGGCCCCCATACACCCTGGCTGCCCTCGGAAGCGCACAAAGGAAAATCCGGAGCGGGGCTTTACGGAGATTTTGTCATGGATATTGATCAGGTGGTAGCGCGCATACAGGAGCAACTCCGGCATCAGGGCTTGCTCGAAAACACCTTGTTGATTTTTTCCAGCGATAATGGAGCTTACTGGCCGGAAGAAGAAATTTTGTTGTACGGTCACGATTCGAACCGGGGCCTGCGTGGCCAGAAGGGCGATGTTTGGGACGGGGGCCACCGGGTTCCCCTACTGCTATCCTGGCCGAAGGGCATACGAGAAAAAGCAAGCTACCCAGGGCTAGTCAGTCTGACCGATCTTTTCGCTACGGTTGCCGGCTTGCTGGATCAAAAGATCCCCGACGGTGCGGCCATGGACAGCTACAGTTTTTTACCGGTAGTGCAGGGAGACATGGAATACCAGGCTCGTACCGAGATGGTGCATCATTCCTCTTCGGGTATGTTTGCGATCCGGACATCGGAATGGAAATTCATTGATGGGCTGGGTTCGGGCGGATTTACCTACCCCGGCAGACTGGAACCTGAAAAGGGTGGGCCCAGGGGGCAGTTGTATCGAATAGCGGAGGACACTTATGAGAGAGATAACCTGTTTGCCGCTTATCCCCGTATGGTGGAACAGCTGAAATCGCAGCTGGAGGAAATAAAAAATCAGTAGGCTGAGTTAGGTTTTTGCACAAGTTCTTGGAAGGCCCATTCAGTATTGAGCAATACAAGCAAGAATTGGATGAAACTGAGGCTGATATGGAGAGGGGAGCCTTCTACAGACAGGAAGAAGTAGAGAAAATAGCTGGAGATCATTCTTTAGAAAAAAGAAATCAAAATCCTCCGGTTAAGCGGCATCGACTGGGTCATTCTAGGAGGAGGAATCGGTCACAAGGCCAGACCGATGGATCAAAAATGGGTTTGGGATATTCAAGAGCAATGCCAAACAGAAAAAGTGGCTTTCTTCTTCAAACTGTGGGGTGGTAAAAATAAGAAAAAACCTGGCAGGGAACTAAATGGGCAAATCCATGACGAGATGCCTGATGGGGAGTTTCAGAATATCCAATATAATAATTAATCTATCTTACAACACTCAGAATTTTCACCAATATATTCCAAATTCAAATAGAATAAACTATTGCTTTTTATCCTGCAAATCTGCTTTATCCTGTAAAAGCTTAGTGATGTCGATTGGAGGAAGTAAATATCCGCCCATCGGACCCAGATTGGTAATTTGAAAAATGATATTTCGAAGGTTATTGATTATCATATTCAGGGTAGAAAACTGAGATAAGTTATTTCTTAACCTCTCCTCGATATTTTCAGCGTCTTTGAGTTTAAATGTTGCTCCTCCTTCTACCATAATTTGGTACCCAGGTTTTGGATTTTCTTTGTCTTGGTTAACTTCAATGGTGGTAAGAAGCTGTATCTCCTCACTTTCCTCACTTTTGGCCATTTCAAAATTTATTTCTACCGAATAGGTGGAAAATAGTTCCTGCAAATCCAGGTTGTCCTGTTCAGTTACTTCATATCCATAGTGAGATTGAAGTAGTTTGAAATCCAATAACTGTAACGGAGAAAATTTTGCTTTCATCCTGCTTTGGCATAATCATCCTCACTTGAGGGCTCTACGGCCATTACTAATTGAGGATTGGTTTTTTGTTGTTTTAAACTAAAATATTGCTGAGTTAGGGCCCATTTACGATGGTAATCCATGATTTCTTGGTTCACTCGGTCACAGATCATTTCTTCAGTTACTACTTGTTCGTTTTCTGCCAAAATAACCTGTAACCGTATCTCTAGGACTTCTTCCAGCTTTGCAATTGTTGAAAGCTTGAAATCATTCGCCCCCTTTACCAATTTGCTCACCTGTTGCCGACTGACACCCAAAGCATTGGCAAGGTCAGTTTGATTCCAGCTTTTATCGTCAAGGGCATCCAAAATCCGCAAGGAAATCCGGGTTGACTTTTTGAGCCATGCTTTATTTGCTAATCTAAAAGCAACTTTTTCCTTCCAACCGGAAGCAGCATTCTCTGCCGCCAGAATTTTTATCTTTTCTTCTGTCTTGCTCATGGTTTTAAATATCTAAGTAAACGAACTCCCCTTCTTCACCTTTCTCCTGCAGGTACTCCCTCACCATATTAAGCTTATATAGTTCCTTCTTTGTGTGCTTCCGATCCTTCATCTGATCGGTCAACTTGATCGCACCACCTGTGATGACAAACGAGTTAGCATACCGGATGGCGTAAATCCTCAGGAACGAGTTGCTGTGAGTACCGTAAGCTTTAAGTTGTTGTAGTTCATAAGCTGATCCAGCTTCCTTTTTGTGTAATGGTTTAAAAAATTCGCTTAGATGCTTTCCTGATACATCTTCGGCCAATTTGAATAGGGTTTCAAATAAAGCATCTGCATCTTCGATTGCTTTCTCGACGATTTGGCTAAGTGTAGCTTTACCATAATACGATTCATAGTCTCTTTTGTATTGTTTGAAAAACAGACGCAAATCTTCCGGATCTGCCCATTTTTCCTGCAGTATATCCAGCGCATCCTGCTCACTCCCTTCATACTTTACTGCATAAAGGCAATTTTTTGAATGCTCAAATATACAAACAACTTTCATATTGTCAACCTATAAGTTTACAAAATCGTTCCAAAGTCCTTATTTATTTCCGTACCTTGGGATAGGCTCTGCGGCCATATTTCAGGGAAGTTCATCAGGAGCCTTCGCTTTCACCACCTCCCTCAAGCAACCCTGCATCCATTGTTTTTGGGTGTTTTGATGGATATCTATTTCTTGTTCTAGTTTATCGCACAGGGTCATTAAGGCATTGACTTTTTCAACAATGGCTTTTTGCTCTTCTAAACGTGGAAGCGGCAAAATCAATAGTTTTATGTTTTCCCTTGAAATATTTTGCATTGAATCACTCGTGCCTGATGAGACTTTTTTATAGTGTTCCCGGGCTTGTCCACCATTGTTATAAAGGTTTAAAAATTCGGGAGAAATTAAATTTGAAAATCTAATCCTTAAAGTTTTATCATTTAACAACAATTTTGCTCTAACGCTATCTGGCACAATGACACTTTTCGCAATTAAATCACTCGTATTGGCTCTGGTTAAAATGAAATCGCCTGGTTTTACCTCCTTGTCTTCAAAAGGTGTTTCATCCTTCGGAAGTGCTTTGTTTTCTTTTCCGTTAAAAGCGCCCCATGAGATAGCACTCATTTTTATTACTCCCCATTCATCGAAATTCGCAGTTTCTGGAAGACATTTTGGGCTCTTTCCAGCTTCAATATCAATAATTAATTCCCCAAACCTACACCAAACCCACCCCTCCGGCAATTCATATGGAATCTCCTCTTCCGAAACCTCAGGAAGAGGCTTTTCCTTTTTGATCTTTCCAGCTTTGATTAGTGATGCTTTTTTTACTTTTATTTTTTCCAGGAGATCGGAAGCGGGTTCGACTTCGACTCCGCTCAGTCTCCCATCAGTTCTCCAATGATGCGTCAGCTTCCCCTGCACCGCCAATTGCAAAATGCTTTCCCGAAGTTTTTTGATGGTTGATTTTTCGGTAAAGAAGGTGCCAAACTGTTCTTGTATAAATGCCCAACGGCTTGCCACATCCTGGTCCGCCGCTTGGCTCAACTGATTCAAGGCTGAAGTCACAAAGTCAGTCTTTAATTTTATCCGCTTCTTGGTCAAGGCTTCCAATTGCTCTACCTCGGCAATGAGTTGATTGACGATTGCTACTATGGCTTTTTGTTCTTCAAGAGGAGGGAGTGCAAATACTTGGTTTCTGATTTTTACTCTTGAAATATTTGGTTGAGCACCGCCTTCTCCTTGGTCAATAAAATTTCCCTTTAGTGCTTTTAGCAATAAATGTAAATAAACATTAGAAATGCATGAAAATGGGGTGCAGGCACAAACAGCTTGATTTGTTGCCCCCTCAACTGCTAAGATGGCTGTTTTCCCAATAGTCGCTCCATACATGGCAATTAGTACATCACCAATTTTATTTAGTCTCAGGGAAGAATTTTTAAGTGCTAATTCGTTTATGGTTTCTTTGGAGTTATAATCAATGATTCCATTATTTAATTCCCCAGATTTATACCAATTAATATTTCCCCCATAAAAATCAGAGCGTGATCTGGACGGTGTTGCACCTGCGCCCCAATCTCCAATTTCTCCAAGTCTAATTAATTCCCATGAAGTAGGCGGTGAAGGGATTTTTTCATTTTCATTTATGGGCTCTAAAGGTTTTTCTTTTTTAATCTGTTTTCTTTTAATTAACTCCTTTTTTTCAAGCTCTAGTTGGTCCAACAAAATCTCAGCAGAATCCACATCAGGGTTTTCCTCCCTCCATTTTTTTGTCAGGTTCCCTTCTATAGCGAGTTGCAAAATCAACCCTTTCAATTCTTCCGCATTTTTGGGATAGAGGGTCAGTTCTTTAAAATGTTCGAGTAATTGGTTCATCTACCTGAGCGCTTCTGTTAATACCTTAATAATCTCCTCCTGAATCTCGGAGATCTTTTTTTCGGTGGCTTGATATTGCTTCAGCAGGACTTCCGGACTTTCCAGCTCATCCGCGGCCTGATGGGGGTTTTTGATGTCCAGGTTGTATCCCCGGTTTTTGATCTCCTCCGCGGAGACTTTCCAGGCATATTTGCTATAGGCTTCATTTTCCCGGTCATTCCACCAGGCTTTTTCCAAGTCAAATTCGGTGATATGAATCGGTTTGCCCTTATTATAGCTCTTGACGCCATCCGGATAAGGATGCTCAAAGTACCAAATGTCTTTGGTAGGGCTTCCTTTTTCGAAGAAAAGCAAATTGGTTTTGATGCCGGTATAGGGATTGAACACGCCATTGGGAAGGCGAACGATGGTGTGCAGGTTGCAGCGTGCCATCAGTTCTTCCTTGATGCGTGTTTTCACGCCTTCGCCAAAGAGCGTTCCATCCGGTAAGACTACGGCACATCTACCCCCATTTTTCAGCAAGCGAATGATCAAGGCCAGGAATAGATCGGCAGTTTCCTTGGTTCGGAACTTCTGTGGGAAATTGGTTTCGGTACCATCTTCTTCCACACCGCCAAAGGGAGGATTAGTCAGGATAATATCGACCTTATCACTTGCTCCCCAATCCGCATAAGGCTTGCTGAGGAGATTATCTCTCCGCACCGCCGGCACATCAAAGCCATGTAGCATCAGGTTGGTGGTACAAAGCAAATGGGGCAGGGGCTTTTTCTCTATTCCTCGAATGGTTGCCTGCAGGTCACGTTCGTCCTGCTCGTTTTGGACCAGTTTTTTCTTATGGTCTATGGTGCAGGTCAGGAAGCCACCCGTCCCGCAAGCAGGGTCTAGAACGGTTTCCTTGAGTTGGGGATTGATGATATCCACCATAAATTGCGTCACGGCCCTAGGCGTATAGTATTCGCCCGATGAACCCGCCGACTGCAATTCCTTCAATATCGTTTCGTAGAGGTCGTTGAACAGGTGCCGGTCTTTGGAACTGTTGAAGTCGATTTTGTTGATCTGATTGATCACCTGACGGAAGAGCGTTCCGTTTTTCATGTAATTGTAGGTATCTTCAAAAACGGACCGGATAATTTTTGCCTGGGGACTGACGGTGAAATCCAGTTCTTTGAGAGCTGGAAACAGCGCATTGTTGACAAAGTCCATCAGGGCATCGCCGGTCAGTCCTTCTTCATTGGCTGCCCAGTTTTGCCATTTGAATGGGTCCGGGATGGGGCTTTGGTAATTTTCTATGGTGATTTCCCATTCTTCTTCTTTATCTGCAAAAATCTTCATAAAGAGCATCCAGACCATCTGCGAGATGCGCTGTGCATCCCCGTCTACTCCTGTGTCTTTCCGCATGATGTCGCGGATGCCTTTGATATTGGTGGTGATTGTAGTCATTTATTTTTTTGTATTCTTTTTTGTTAATGTTTGATTCAAACGGGATCACATGTTTATAGACGTATTACATCACCGAACGGTACGACCCCGACGGGGTCGGATTAATTCGCACAAGACCACCTTGCTATAAACATGTGACCTCTTCGAGGTCAACTGATTCGTTTACGTCACTATCGATCCCAGCGGGATCGTATGTTTATAGATAAATTACAGCATCGGACGGTACGACCCCTACGGGGTCGCATTTATTCGGAGGCGAACGTTATTTCTATAAACATGTGACCTCTTTGAGGCCAGTTTTGCATTGGTTATGGTAAATCAATTCCAAAAATGCCCAATCGATCCCAGCGGGATCACATGTTTATAGATACGTTACGCCATCGAAAGGTACGACCCTGTCAGGGTCGGATTAATTCGCACAAGACCACCTTGCTATAAACATGTGACCTCTTCGAGGTCAACTGATTCGTTTACGTCACTATCGATCCCAGCGGGATCGTATGTTTATAGATAAATTACAGCATCGAACGGTACGACCCCTACGGGGTCGCATTTATTCGGAGGCAAACGTTATTTCTATAAACATGTGACCTCTTTGAGGTCAGTTTTCCATTGGTTATGGTAATCAATTCCAAAGATGCCCAATCGATCCCAGCGAGATCATAGTTTATAGATACGTTACGCCATCGAAAGGTACGACCCTGTCAGGGTCGGATTAATTCGCACAAGACCACCTTGCTATAAACATGTGACCTCTTTGAGGTCAACTGATTCGTTTACGTCACTATCGATCCCAGCGGGATCGTATGTTTATAGATAAATTACAGCATCGAACGGTACGACCCCTACGGGGTCGCATTTATTCGGAGGCAAACGTTATTTCTATAAACATGTGACCTCTTTGAGGCCAGTTTTCCATTGGTTATGGTAATCAATTCCAAAGATGCCCAATCGATCCCAGCGAGATCATAGTTTATAGATACGTTACGCCATCGAAAGGTACGACCCTGTCAGGGTCGGATTAATTCGCACAAGACCACCTTGCTATAAACATGTTACCTCTTTGAGGTCAACTGATTCGTTTACGTCACTATCGATCCCAGCGGGATCGTATGTTTATAGATAAATTACAGCATCGAACGGTACGACCCCTACGGGGTCGCATTTATTCGGAGGCAAACGTTATTTCTATAAACATGTGACCTCTTTGAGGCCAGTTTTGCATTGGTTATGGTAATCAATTCCAAAAATGCCCAATCGATCCCAGCGGGATCACATGTTTATAGACGCATTGCATCATCGAACGGTACGACCCCTACGGGGTCGGATTGATTCGTACATTACACGAATCCTATAAACATTTGACCTCTCTGAGGTCTTGTTCTTCATTTTCTGTCTCATTCCGATCCCAAGGGGATCGCATGTTTATAGCAACAAGATATTAATGAACGAGACGACCCCGTCGGGGTCGCATTTGTTCGGGCGTAAACGCCATTTCTATACACATATTACCTCTTCGAGGTCTGATTTATTACCAATCCGTTTAATTATTAAATGGATTGGAATGACTTAATTTTCTATATCATCTATCCATTCAAATAAATATTTTTCTTCGTATTCCACTTGAAACTTTTTCAAAAACCCAATGTATTCTTGTTTGAATGATTTTTTCTTATGATGCTCTTTTTGATTTTGGATGTAGGCAATCACATTATCTAAAGCGGAATGGGAATAAGAAAACGCCCCATAACCCTCTTGCCAATCAAATTTATACTTGACAAATTTCTTTTCTTTGACAAAAGCATTGGATGCCTTTTTAACCTCCCTTACAAGATCGGACAGGCAGCATGCGGGCTTCATTCCGATTAGGATATGAATATGGTCCGGCATGCCGTTTATTGCAAGCAGTTTCTGATCCTTATTGGTGATGATTCCTGTGATGTATTTAAAAAATTCCTCCTCCCATGACGCGCCAATCAAACTAGTTCGCCCTTTAACAGCGAATATCACCTGTATATAAATTTGTGAGTAGGTGCTCATAAGCCGACCAAATTATTAAATGAATCTTTTAAGCTATCTGATAAATTTCATTTTCCAATTCTTTAATTGCTTGCTCAAAATCTTTTCCCTTGCCAAATGCCCTGACCAATTCCACCGGAGATCCCAATTGGTTGATGGGTTGTATTTTAAGAATAGCTCCCTGTTCGATGGTCGTGATTCCCTCTTGTTCGTATTTGTCCAGGAGCGCATTCAGCACGGCCTGGGCTTTTTCACTGTATTTGACAAAGTAGTTGCTTTTGCGTACCTGCTCGGCGCGTTCTTTTCGGGTAAGTGCGGGCTGGTCAAAGGCAATATGACAGATCAGGTCAAAATCGTCCATTTCTTTCCCAATTTCTTCCCGAAGTGCCTCCAGTAAAATGCCCTGCTCAGCCAATTCTGCCAATAGAATTTCCTTCTTCTCTGCGGCTGTCCAGCGCTGAATAAAGGCATCCAAAGACCCGAAATGTTGATCTATGTTTTTTCGGGTATAATCTTTTAACGATTCGGTGATCAATCGACCATCTGCTCCAAAATATTGGATTCGCTGATTGATGACAGCTACTTCTACGTCGTTGACATAGTACTTTTTAGGTTCTGCCTCCGGGTCAGGGTCAGGTATCCCGATACCAGGAGGGGGAGTCTCTAATCCGGGAGGATCAGTATCTTCAATTGAATCAGCATTTTCTTCTTCTTCGTTTTCCGGATACACGGGCGGTACCGGAGAATCTTCTATTCCAGGTTCGTAGATCTGAACGGGTTCCCCATCGAAATCGGGATCGGCAAAAAGGTTGGTGGCTTTTCGGAAATCCATAATGGTGAAAAACAGCTTTCCCTCGGCTTCCCGGATTCTTGTACCTCTACCTACGATCTGCTTGAATTCCGTCATCGAAGCAATATTCGCTTCAAGTACGATCAGTTTGACCATTTTGGTATCCATACCCGTAGTTAGCATTTTGGATGTGGTAGCGATGACGGGGAAGCGTTCTTCCACATCCAAAAAGTTATCCAACTCGCCTTTCCCTACCTCATCATCTCCCGTGATTTTGACCACATAGTAAGGGTACTTTGTTACTAAATCAGCATTGGCATTGATCAAAGCCTGTCGCATGCGTTGGGCATGTTCTATATCAATGCAAAAGACAATAGTTTTGGCAAACCTATCGGTTGCTTTTAAGAATTCCGTCACCTTATTTGCGATGAGTTGTGTCCGCTGATCAATGACCATTTTACGGTCGTAATCTTTCAGGTTGTAAATCCGGTCTTTGATTTCATGGCCAAATTTGTCCAACATTCCCGAAGATGGTCTCCAACCTTCATCCAGATTGGTGGTGATTCTTACGACCTTATAAGGAGCCAGAAAACCATCCATAATCCCTTGCTTGAGCGAATAGGTGTAGACAGGTTCTCCGTAATAGTCCATATTGGAGATGTCTTTGGTTTCCTTGGGAGTGGCAGTCATCCCAATCTGCGTGGCTCCCTGGAAGTAGTCCAGGATTTCTCGCCATGCGGAGGCCTCAGAGGCCGAACCCCGGTGGCACTCATCCACTATAATCAGGTCAAAAAAGTCCCTACTGAATTCTTTGTAGGCGTTTTTCTCTTCTTCATTGCTGGTCAATCCTTGATACAGCGCAAAGTATATTTGATACGATTTGTCAATTTTGCGGTTTTTGATGATATGCATGATATCATTTCCAAAAGGGGAGAAGTCCCCGTTTTTGGTCTGGGTGAGTAAGGCATTTCGATCTGCCAGAAAAAGAATTCGTTTTTTGATCCCTGTTTTCCAAAGTCTCCAGATCAAGTTGAAAGCGGTGTAGGTTTTTCCTGTTCCGGTAGCCATGACCAGCAGAATTCTATTTTGTCCTTTAGCAATGGATTCAATCGTTCTGTTGACCGCATTGGCCTGATAGTACCTTAAATTCTTGCCGGAATCGTCGGCATAATAATCTTGCTCAACGATTTCACGCTCCTTTGGCTTTTCAATATTTTTGAATTTCAGGTATTTTTCCCAAAGGGTATTGGGAGAGGGGAATTCATCTAAAGGGATTTCCTTTTCTCTTATCTCGGTGTTGGTTTTGTCATGAAAAACAAAAGCATCACCGTTTGAAGTAAAGACAAAGGGCAATTGAAGTATTTCGGAATATTCCAGTGCTTGCTGCATCCCGGAACCTACTCCTTTCTTATTGTCCTTGGCCTCTATAATGGCAAGAGGGATATTGTTTTTGTAATAGAGAATGTAGTCAGCCCTTTTTCTTATTCCACGAGTTTGAAGCGCACCTTGAACGATGATTCGTCCGTCGGTAAAAAACACTTCTTCACGAATTTGCTTTTGGATATCCCAACCTGCTTTTTTCAGTGCCGGAGTGATGAATTTAGTGCAAATGTCCCTTTCGCTTAGGCCTTTCTTATACATTGTAAAAAAATCAACAATGGATTCATATCTAAATATATTAGTTAATCCCCTAAAAGAAAATTTATGAGTTGGAATGTGTTAAAAATCTATAGTGAATTCACTCCTAAATTTTAACAACAAAAAAATTAGGTCATCCTAAGTAGTAAAATAATGTTAGGCAAACAATGGATTTGGAAGTCAACCTATGGCATCAGGTATTGATGTTAGCTTGGTTTTGTCTTGAGGTTTTTTTGTGCGCTTCCACAGCGGCATCACTTCTTCCTAACACCAGCTGTTGATGGTCGTCATTGAGCCTTTCAACCTCTTCACCGGCAGTGAACTCCATTGTCTGCGCAAGGAAGGGCTGCCTGAAAATTCACATAGGATTGTTTACTTTTCGGTCTTTTGATAAGCTGGACTTTGGTTCTGTATCTCCTATCTATGGCAGTTCCCGATTTGATCTTATTAACCACGCTTATCAGACTGCCTACCAAACACTGGGAGGTAAGAAGTACGAATTGACAAAGCACCTTGGTAACGTCCTTGCTGTCGTAGGTGACACTATTCATCTGCTCGCGGACAGCACTAGGATCTCAGCCATCAGCACCACGGACTATTTTCCGTGTGGATTGGCTATGGATGGTCGTACTGAGTTGGACAGCATTTACCATATCGGTGATTATGGTATTTGGTGTAGATAGGGTGTGTCTTATTTTGAGGTAGATTAATGCCTTTCCCAAAAAGCAAAGCGGATTAGGAGGCCAAGCTGAAGTGATCCCTATGTGTGATAATAAAGCCGGGTACGGTAGTCGATTTTTTGTTCCCAGTTCAATGCCTTCAATCATCCCCGGAGTTTATCGGGTTTTACTCTTGCCCTTACTCTCTCACTTGCTCAAATACAAAAACCCCCTTCTTGTTGGCGACTACGATATCCACCAGCCCGTTGCCGGTAAAATCCTCCGTAACCACATGGACTCCCACACCGGAATCGGTATCGATTACATGCTGGGTCCATTGGGGTGCAGTTCCGGGAACAAATTCGTACCAGGACAAATAGGGCGTGTCGTATTCGCCGGGATCATTGCCCATATGGGCGAAATAGCGTTTGCCGGTAACCAGATCCGGGTGTCCGTCCCCATTGATGTCCACCAGTTCCAGTCCGTGCGTTTGCGTAAAGGAGTCATCAATAAGGTGGGTTTCCCATTGCCCGGTTTTTTTTTGCTCGTGCCACCAGACTCCCAATTGATGGGCAGAGGAAGAAACCACATCCGCTAAACCGTCGGCATTAAAATCGTACACGTACATCTGTGCTGCCGGTTCACCCAGGTCGGCGGGATGAAATTTCCAGGGCCCCTGGCGAGGGTCTTCCGGGCCTTCCCACCAGCCCTCGGTGATGATCAGGTCCATTCTTCCATCCCCGTTGATATCTCCCATGCCCATACCGTGGGCAAACCGGGCCGTGCCCGGACTCTCCTTTTCACTGATCGGGTATTTTTCCCACGCCAGATCATCCGGATCCCCGGGGGCTTTGAACCAGACCATTTCACCCGTCTCGGGAATGCTGCCGACAATATCCTTGATGCCGTCCTTATCCATGTCAAAAAAGCCTGCCGACTCGTTGCCCAGCGATCCGGAAATGAGATGTGTCTTCCAGTGTCCGGCCTGGTTTTTTGGGTTTTCAAACCACTGAACCTCCTTCCCGGGAAAGCCTATGCGCACAAAATCTACCCAGCCGTCCCGATTGACATCCATGCCATAGCTGATAAACGCATTGCTGTATCCTTTGTCGTAGAAAAATTCCTGTGGCGTTTCCAATTCGTGGGCGGTCCAGTCAGGTGCTTCAAACCAATAGGCCCCGGCCATTACGTCCATCAAGCCATCCCGGTTCACATCGCCGATGGCAGCCCCTTCCGCCAGGAAGGTCCTGCTAAGCCGGTGTTTGGTAAAAGTAATGGAAAATGCAGGGGTTTCTTTCCCGTTTTCCTGTGCAAAGCAAGGATCGAAGCAAAGGATCCCCATCAGGGCGATGAAAGCGACCGGAAAGGTGACATCAAGGGCGATTTGGCGTAACATCTTATCGAAGGCTAAGTAGGTAATTCATCAGATCATTGAACTGTTCCTGATTCAGTGCGGTGCTGAAGTAATCCGGCATCAGCGTAATGGTAGAGGCGGTTTGTTCGGCAATATCGTTTTTGGGAACGGAAAACTCCTTTCCACTCTGGTCCGCCATTACCAGCAGCTGTCCTTCTTCCCTTCGGTAAAGACCGGAGCGGGTTTGCCCATTTTTCAGTGTTAGGGTATAGGTGCGGAAGTTTTCGGATATGTTTCGATTCGGATCCAATACCTTCGTCGCCAGGGCATTCAGTCCCCAATTTCCAATCCCATCCAGCTGGGGCCCAATCATGCCTCCTCCTTCTTCAATGCGGTGGCACATGCTGCAATGCTGTTCGTAAAGGGATCTACCGGTTAGCACCTGTGCTGCGGACTGTTCAAAATTCTCCACACGCTCGGCAATCAACTGTTCCCGTTCCCGACTGATGGGTAGAAGGTTTTCAGTAAGCGAAAGGAAGGCCTCCCGCTGCACGCTACTGGCACCGGAAAGGAAATTTTCTTCCACTTTTCGGTTCTGTAAGATTCTTGCAGGGGCCATGCCCTCCCGAATGAGTCTGACCAGTCGGTCTTTGCCTTCTTGCGCTGTGGCCAGCAATGCGGCGATGGTTTCCTGTAGTTCAAACGGTGCATGGCGCATTCCTTCCGACAGCGCCTCCAAAGCCTGGGGGGATTTGACAACGGAGATGGATTCGGCCATGCTACGGCGAAATCCAAGAGCGCTTTCCGGATCAGTCATCCAATGCTCCAGGAATGCCAATTGCGTGTGCGGGTCAATTTCCATCAAGGCGTTGGCAGCCGCTACGCGTATCTCTTCCTGAAGGTACAGCCGGTTTACTAATTGCCGAAGCTGGGGAACTTGTGTTTGCAGCTTCAGACTACCGGCTACTTGGGTTGCATAAAGCAGTTCGTCGATTGCTTCGCGGCTGACGGAATTGGATGGTCCAGCCTGTTTTTCCAGCAGTTGTTCACACAAAGATTGATTCCAGGCGATCAGTTCTTCGGGCCACTCCACATCCTGCTGGGTAAGCCCGGTGTTGATAGCGATGGCTTTCCGATACGGGGCTAATCCTGGCTGTTTTTGCTGGGCCAGCTGGATCAGTCCACGTATTTTGGAAGCAGGTAATGCTCGTGCCGCAGCCGTCAAATAAGGTAAAAAGCGATCTTCCGTAACGGGGTTGGTTTGCAAGTGGGCTACCAGAAAGGCTGCTGAAACGCGGGAGGTGATGTCCGAAAAAACCAGGGCCACTTCGGCTGCTTCCTCTTCGTTCCAGGATTCACTGGCAACGGTATTGGCGATCTCAGGATGGTTTGCGTGGTGATAAAAGGCATGCTGCAAGGCATATTTCAGGTGGCTGTCGCTCTTCGGGGTTGCCAAAAATGCCTGCATCAGCGGCCGGACCATCTTTCTGTCCGGATGCCGGATAAGATTTTCGGCGGAAACGCGTCGCACGTGGGGACTATTGTCTGTCAGGGCTTCTTTGGTCCATTCGAAAAAGGTGTCTCCAAATTCGGTTTTTTCACCAAGGATGCGATGCACGTGGACCCGAACCAGGGGATCGGGATGGAGGCGGGTTTTTTCCAATGTTTCTTGCGGCAGCGCGTCCATACGCGATAGTGCCCATAGGGCATGTACCAGCTGACGCGAAGGGCTACGCCGGTGGTTGACTATCTTTTGAAGGGCGGCGGTCGCTTCGCTTCCGTACCGATCCACCAGCTCGTCCGTAGCAACCAGCCGGGTTTGGAGCACGGGATCTCCTATGGCTTCAATGAGCCGTGCCATACTGGCCCTTGACCAGTCAGTAACGGTTTTTTCTTGCCCGCGGTAGGTGATTTTCCAAATGCGCCCGCTGTTTCGGTCCCGTTCCGGGTGATCCAGGGGCACTTCGTAATGTCCAATAATGGGGTTGTAAAAATCCGCGACATACAGGGCACCGTCCGGGCCGACCTTGATGTCTACAGGACGGAACCAGGGATCTTTACTCACCATAAAATCCGCCTGCCGGGTGGCTCGGGGAGTGGAGCCATTAAAGCTCATGGTGCTCCTGCTGATGCGGCAGGTGACCACGTCTCCGGAATAAAAGCTGTTTCGATACGCCTCCGGAAACTGGGTATCCGTGTAATACACCAGGCCGGACAGGGCCGTGGAATTCAGCCCATAGTCCATCATGGTTGGGGCGAAGCCCCTATTGGGTTCCTTTTTTCCCCATTGCGTGTAATTCCCCTCCCGGATCAATTGGTAAATGGGCAAGGTATGGCAATCGGCTGAATAATGATAGCCCAGTTCGTCCAGGTCTGAACCAAAGGGATTGATTCTCCCGTCGCTGGTTTTTTCTGCCCGGCTTCCATCTGCGGTAAAGCGGAAGGTGTTTCCCGAAACCATTCGGATGGAATCCCCGTCTTTTCCGGCGACTGTGGAAATATTACTAAAGCCGTGGGAAGCATGGATCCATCCGTCAAATCCACGAAACAGGTTATTGACCATTCCATGTGTATCACGGGTCTCAAAGGGGCCCAATAGGATTTCACGCCGGTCGGCCCTATCGTCTCCGTCGGTATCGAAGAAGCGGTACAGGTGGGGAATGCTAAAACCAATAGCCCCTCCCTTCACCGGCTGTATGCCGATGGGGATGTTCAGGTCTTCGGCAAAATGCGTGATTTTATCTGCCTTCCCGTCCTTGTTGGTGTCTTCCAGGATACTTATTCGGTCTCTTCCCTGTCCCTCGCCGGCCTTGATGGGATATTCGGAGGACTGGCTGACCCACAACCTTCCTTTTTCATCAAAGGCCATGTTGATCGGTTTGGTAATATCGGGTTCGGATGCAAAAAGGGTTACTTCAAATCCTGGCGGAAGGATAAAATCGGCCTTTTCCTGCTCCGGTGTTTGAAAGGGACTGGTTCGCACATGGGCAGCATACATGGGGTCCGGGTCTTCCTCCACGTAAGTAGAAGGTCTGGCTTCCGGCAGGTCGCCCGAATGGGTGATCTGCCGGGGCTGCTGGCAACAGACGAGTAGCAGTAGGAGGAGTCCAGCAGTAGGGTATTGGGTTTTCATCAATCGATAGGGGATATAGGTAGTAAACTACCCCTTAACATACACTTTATTCCCCAAAGATACAACCGGGGCGTATTTCCTTTACACGAAAGGCGTTGTGCGCGGCTCCGTAGAATTTTTTAACTCCGGTCTTTGATCGATTTTAAAAGTCCCAGGCCCGAGCTGAAAAACACAAAGCCCAATACAAACACCACCAGTAGCGTTTTCCAGTCGGCTTCCTTCGGGCCCAAAAATGCATAGGCTCCATAGACCAGGGCACCCAAGCCGATCAAGCTGAGGAAAGGTGCAAAAATACGTTTAAAGTTCATACCGTTTTTATCGGTAAGGACACAAAAACACTGCCATACTACAAACGAATACCGGAGGCAAGGACCAATTTAACGGAACGTTTGGGTATTAGAAGTCGGTATTTGGTTCTTCCAGGTTGAGCCGTTGGATCCAAATGTTGCGGAACAGTACCTCGTGTCCCTCGGCCTGAAGTTTGATCCCACCGGGACGGTTCGTAATGCCTTTTCCGCCATCCCTGCCGCCATCCAGACCAGAGTTTGGGCCACCCCATACCTGTTGGATGGCCACATTTTCGTGAACCTTCTCTCCATTAAAATAAATCGTGGTCAGGGCTTTTTCCGACAATTTACCATTCTCATCGAACCGGGCACTTCGGAATTGGATATCGTAGGCGTTCCATTTGCCCACCCCTCGGTAAATGCTGTAGGGAGCGGCTTTTTCGTTGATTACCGCGGCCATGCCATGATCCGTACTGTCTCCATCAAGAATCTGTATCTCGTACCTATTTTGCAGGTATACGCCGCTGTTACCACCGGGTTCCTTGATTAAAAATTCCACATGCAAGCGAAAATCAGTAAATTTTTGTTTCGTCACAATGTCCGCCGCGCCGTATTTTCCCCCGGCTCCCTCGGGGTCGTTGGAGCTAACTGCAGTCCCTTTGTCCACCGGGTCCGGCACAATTTCCCATTTGATGGGCAGTTTGGCCGAAAGCCGGGGGCCTTCCCAATAGGTCCAGTTTTTATGCAGGGATTTCTTCTTTCCGTTAAACAGTTGCTCTGCACCTTTTGGAGCGGCGGCGCCTACGTCCAACTGCGCCCATGCAGGCAATTGAACCAGTAGGAACAGCAAGAAGAGGGCAGGTGGGTAGAAATAGAATGGACGAGGGAAAGTAAACGTGTTTGGGATCATGAGGAAGTCGTTGAAAAGCCTGTCGGTTTATTGATGGACCTCCCGCAGGAGATCGTTGACGGTTTTTACGGGATTGAAGGTAATTAGTGGTACCTCGACGAATAGGGAATTCCAATCGGCCATGGATCCGTTCCACAATCCGGGAAGTTCCTGGGCTTTTAAATCCCTTCCGCTTTTGGATTTCTGGGTAATAAATCCGGTCTTGGGATCCCGGAAGGCCATCAAGTCAAAGGGTTTACCGGTATAGTCTTTTATGCCACAAACCAAATCGGTCGGGTTGAAATGGGTGGATGCTTTAAAAATTCCTTTTTGACCTGCATCATCGAGGTTTAATTGGGCCGTTTCCGCGATCTGCAAGGAAAGTGAACCATCCGGTTCTTTCACCCAAAAAGGGCCCCCTCCGGGTTCTCCGGTATTTTCTACCATCCCACAAACCCGGATCGGACGGTTTAGTTTGTTGTGCAGGTACCTGGCCTGCTCTTCCAAGCCCTGCGATTCAAACGCATCCGGGAGCTTTCCCCCAAGAGTTTGGGTAAACACCTGTTTTGCATGCTCCACAGTGGCTTCTGTCACACCGTTGTCGAGGGCCTTCAGCGCCTGAAATGCCTGGGATTGTGCCCGAAGAAGCAAGCCACCGATGGCTTTTTTGTAGGTGGTGGTAGTGTCTTTCAGACGATCCGGAACCACATTGTCGATGTTTTTTATAAACACCACATCTGCATCGATTTCGTTTAGGTTGGCTAACAAGGCCCCGTGCCCCGCCGGGCGAAAAAGCAAGTCACCATTATCTTCGACAAAAGGTTGGTTGGACAGGTCAACCGCAATCGTGTCCGTGGTCTTTTTTTGCTGGGAAAAATCGACAGCAAACGTGACGCCGAACTTTTTTTCCATAACGGGCCGCACCTGTGCTATTTTTTCTTCAAATTTTTTCTGATGCTCCGGAGACACCGTAAAATGGAGTCGGACCGTGCGGTCCTTACCTACGCCATACTGTGCTCCTTCTACAAAATGTTCTTCCACCGGCGTGCGGTTTTCACTGCCGTACGCATGGAACTTTAATAGCCCCTTGGGAAGATTTCCGTATCCAAGTCCCTCATCTTCCAATAGGGCGGTAAGGATACGTGCGTAGTTCTTTTCTTTTATAGCCTTGGGTAAATCGCTACCACTTTTTTGAAGTTCCCGGTTCAGGTCTTCGTAAAAAGCAAAGGAGTCGATGGACTCGAAAAACTGGCGCACAAAGGCATCGTCTTCCAGTGAATGGCTTCCCTTTTCGAGAAAGCCGAATAAATTTTTAAACATGCGGCTGGCAGCGCCGCTTGCGGGGACAAACTTTACCAACACTTGGGTTGGCGCTGCAGCTTCGTATTCCTTTACAGCGGTTGTTAACTGCTCTTCCGTCAACACCTGTATGCCGTCACCAATGGTGGCAGCACGCTGGATTTCTAAAAATGGAAAGCCCTGCACAAAGTTTTGCAATTGCTCCTCTACGGTTTGCAGGGGCATTCCCAAGGCGTTGATTTGTTGCTTCTGTTCGTTGGATAACATGAATAGATGTCGGGTTAATCAGATTTTTTTGACGATCCAATATAGTAATTTCAATCGTGAACGGCCCTATTTTTTCGGGAATTTAGCCCTACCTGGACTAAGGTACCATTGATTTTTCAATCTACGGGGCTGGCCGGAATTCTTTTCCTGGTTTTGTCAACGCCGAAATGTGCGATAGACCTTCCTTTGCACGATGTAACTATTTCAAAATCAGCTTCCTATTTCCTATTTTCGACTTCACCATGCCGGTGCCAGGACTCAGTCTCCAAGCAGCCTGATTTTCTTGTGGTTGCACCCCTCACTACGAACTCAATTGCATCGTCCAGTTAAACAATTTTTCCAGAATTGGTATTATTTAAGCGAAAGCATTGCCGCGATGATCAAGAAAAGAGATTTACCGCAAAAAACCTGTGCGGTTTGTGGAAGGCCATTTTTTTGGCGAAAGAAATGGGAGAAAAACTGGGAACAAGTCAGGTATTGTTCCGACCGATGCCGCAAGCAGAAATCAAAAGCCCCAGGATAATCCCGCGTGTACATCCAGTCGGCTACTATCCGCCAAAAGCCCGGTAATAACGGACTGGCTACCCACAAAAAAGCCACCGAATTGTATCCCGAAACCACCCGCCAGTCCCGATACCTGATGCTGCATCCAGGGGGAGTAAATCTCAAGTTTCCCAGCAATAAATCGGGGCGTGACGACCAGCAGGTCGGGAGAACTCAATTGCCGGTTGCGGCTTTCGTCCTCGATTCTTTTTTGCCCGTATACCGACACCTGAAAGTTTCGTACGGGACTGAATTCTACATAAGCAGCGATTTGTTGGGGTAGGTGGATACGCGTCGCTGTTTCCTCGCGGGAAGCGGTAAAGAATCCGCTAGCTACCAACTGCTGCTCGATTTCTTCGATGCTGCCTTCCAGGTTGTCTATGCGGAAGGATTCGGTTGGGGCGATATTGATTTGGTAGTTTCGGGTAACCTGGCTGCTGGCTGTGGTCATTGCCCCCAGGTTTTTCAGGGACATCCCCAGGTTCAGGAAACGTCTTCCGTTCCGTTTTAGAAGGTAATTGGCTCCCAGATCCACGGCGAAACCACGGGGAGAAAAACCCGTCCAAAGATCTGTGTCAAAGCCCAGTCCACCGGTACGATTGATATCCCAGCGTTCGTCGTAGGAAAGGTTCAATATACCCCGCGCGTTGGAAAGCCGTATCCGATCCTGATCAGTAAGTAGGGTAGCCTGGATCTGGTCCACTCCCAGGTTGGCATAGGTTCCGGGAAAGAGCACTTTGAAATGCCCGCCCAGCGATAGGGACTGGTTTTTGGTTTCCCAGATACTTGTTCCCGCCATTAGCCCCAGTTCAAGCCAGCCCACGGCATTGATACGTTGATTGTAAGGAAGGTCCAATTGGGTTTGACTGGCCCCGCCTGCCTTGGTTTCGTTGATGATGGCGTCACCCAGTTTTGGATTAAAATCGATTACATCTACTTTTGCCCGAACCTGAGAAGTAAATCCGATTGACCATTTGTTCAACCGTATGCCGACGGAGGGACCCATTAGAGTAAGGTCTGTACGCACGTTTACAGGCTCTGAAATACGTTCAAAGATGCTCTCAAATTGGTTGAAATCGGAAAGCATGTCTTGAAATGACAAGACATTGTTATCCAGGGTTTCCCCTAGCGCAAAAAATGAAACCTCCACTTTTTTGTTCAGGTGGTTCAGTTCGGCCGGATTCATCAGGGCATTGACCATGCCTTTGCGCTGGCTATTCTGTATGCCCAGAAAACTCTCCTGTGCCCGGCAAATCCCAGCCAGAAAAAAAAGTAGAAGGAAAAGGTACACTCCTGGTTTCATCGATCTTCACAGTTAAAAATAAGCCAATATTGGCTATTAAATAAAAACAAAAATACCCGGAAAATGAATCAGATGGTTAGATTTTTTTCAGATTTTAGTACTTTGCTGCATCGTTACCCATACACTAAATACGGAACCTGATGCAGGGGATCATTTGTCGGTTTGTTTTCTTTTTTTTAATAGCCTGCCTGGCCCACGATCATGCTTTTTCCCAGTCCGCTGGAAATCTATGGTTGTCCACTGGCTTTCAGACATTTACCAGTCGTGACGAAGGGTTTTCTTCCCTGGCGTACAATGGTCCGCGTAGCTTCAGCACGGTAGCTTTAGAACTACAACGGCCACACAAATCGGAAATCTTACGGTTTGAATTTGGCATTGGGCCGCTAAGCAACCGTATTGGCAATACACTGAACGCCCTGTCTGCCGGGTTTTGGAACAGTACCTTTTATCACCGGGAAAAGGATGCCAACCGCGGTCTGCATTTGGGCTGGTCCAATCAAAACCAGGTGAATCTCCGTCGGCACAATGGATTTACAAATTACAGTTTTCGTTACGATTATTTTACTTCTGTTGGCCCTGCGCTTCGGTACAGGTATCCGTTTCAGTGGAAAGGGCAGCAGTTTTCCTGGCAAACCCTGGCCCATTGGCAGGTAGTAGGCTTCCAGATTAAATCCGGATTTATCGGAGCCGACCCGGCAGGATTCTCCGAGGATGGGGAACCCTTGGAAAACTTACTCCAGGCGATGGATCCTTTTTACCTGGGAAAGGATTGGCACCTTGGACTGGAGTCTACACTGGTTTGGACATTACCTAGCGGTAACGACCTGGCCTTACGTTACCAACCGGATTTTTCCATCTTGAATGGAGGCCAATCGGTTCATCGTGTTGGACATGCCGTTAGTTTATTGATAAATTTTCGCATATGGTAAGACCGGCAACATATAGTTGGATCCTTTTGTTTTTTTTGTTTTCCTGCGAGCAATGGCTGGTGCCTCCCGATCCTGAGTCGGACCCTGTAGCGGTATTCGATGTCCTATGGGAAGACGTAAACCGTAGGTATTCGTTTTTCACCCACAAGGATATAGATTGGGCGCAGGTTCGGGCAGACTACCGCCCGAGGGTAAACGAGCAGATGGGTCAACTTGAGCTATACGATGTTTTGGCGGAGATGCTCTTTGAACTTCGGGACGGACATGTAAACCTAAGTACGGGTTTTAACCGCAGCCGGAACTGGGAATGGTATCGAAATTTTCCGGTGAACTACGACGAAAACCTGATTGAGCAGGAATACCTCGGTGGTGATTATTGGATAAGTGGTCCCTTGCAACATCAGGTGTTGGATGAAGTGTTGTACGTCAATTACCGCTCCTTCGGGCAGCGGATTTCGGAAGCCAACTTACAGGTAGTGGTCGAACGGGCAAGACGAAGCAGGGGGGTAATCATCGATGTACGAAACAATGGTGGAGGCAATCTATCCAATGCTGAGATACTGGCGTCCGCTTTTGCGGGGGCAGAAACCGAATACGCGAGACAGCGGATCAAATCGGGCCCCGCTCCGGATGACTTTGGTCCCTGGGAGTCCATGACGGTTAGTCCCTGGGAGGAAGGTACATTTACCGGCAACGTAATGGTACTGACCAATCGTCGCTCGTACAGCGCGACCACGTTTTTTGCCCAGATGATGAAGGCCTTGCCCAATGTCACTTTATTGGGAGACCAAACGGGCGGAGGGGGAGGCACCCCGGTTTTTGGCGAATTGCCGAATGGGTGGACCTACCGCTTTTCTGCCACGCAGACCGTTGACCCAGACGGTCGCCAACTGGAAGATGGTGTGGTTCCCGATCTGCGATTGGATTTAAATCCCGCTGCGGTACGTAGGGGAGAAGATAACCTGATCGAAACGGCGATAGTTCTTCTTCGTCGGTAGCTGGTTTCATTACCCGGGAGCGGAAGATCCTTTGAGGAAGGCCAATAAATCGGCAAGGTCTTGCTGGCTCATGTTTTGTTCCAATCCGTCTGGCATCAGGGAGGTACCCGGGCTCTCCATGCGTTTGATCCGTGACCGAAGCAATGTCTCTTCGGTTCCGAAAGACGTTTTTAAACGAATGGAATGGGCTGATTCGGATAGTATCCGGCCACTTACCTGTCGCCCATCGTTGGTTTCAACGGTAGTGGTCTGGTATTCGGGCAAAATTTCGTAATTGGGTACCAGGGTATGCAACAGGATGGCCGACGCTGGCTGGTTGCCAATGCCCGTCAAATCCGGCCCCACTTCGGCCCCTTCTCCGGAGTGCCGGTGGCAGATCGCACATTGTATTTGAAATACGACTTTTCCAGCGAGGCCATCACCTTTCCATGTCAAAACTTCCTTGTAGCGGTTGTACACCTCCATTCTTCCCCCTTCTTCCAGAAAATCAAACAGGGAAACGGCGGCTGCCTGCACCCGCGGATTAGTCGATTTCATTAAGCGTTGCCGGCTCGTTGAAGGAATGTCTGTAGGTGGAATGGCTCCCGTTTCCAGCGCCCGAATCAATTCCTCCAGCAGTACCGGTTGGGACATAAGCCGGTGGATAACGGCTGCTTTTACTTGGGGTGTAAAGGTCTTCCATTGCTCGCCCCGGGTAAGTAATTTCCCCGCCGTGGAATGATTGTGTCGGGCCAGTGCCGCCACGGTTTCCAATTGAACAGCAAAAGGTTGCTCTGGACGGAGCAGACTACCAAGTAAGCTTTCAGTTTTGTCTGGAGGAAAGTAACCCAAGATTCGTACGGCCCGGATACGGTCGCCTTCTTCCGTTGAGGCTGCGTGCAGCAGCTGTGTCAATTGGGTCTTCCATGCCTCCAGTCGATTTTCCGTAAGTCCCAATTGGTCCAAGTGTTGGAAATGCGCGTCATTTCCCTCCAGGCCTTCGCAAAGACCGGCAAGAAGGGCAATTTCTTCGAGCGTAGCCTCCTCTTCCCGGATGGACGTCATCAGGCTTTTGGAGGTATCAACGGGAAGACTTGTCCCGATAAGCTCTCCGAGATCGGAAAAAAGTTCTCGCAATCCTGGCGAGGAGCGCGGGCCAATGCTTTTCCTGAGTACCTGAAGAAATTCCAGGGCTTGGTTGTTCAATCCAGCCAGCACGGCTGTCCGCAGCCAGGGATCTTCGGCATCCCGTTGCGCAATTTGCGCCAGAGGTGCTAATTTAGAAGCTTCCTCCCGCGCTCCTAGCACCAAAGCCGTCACGAATCGGACGCGGGGGTCGGTATCTTCCGCTCGTTGAAAGATTTGCGCTTCCGCTTGGGAAAAGAGATTTTCTGATTGGGCCAACCACAAGGCCTGTTCCCGGATTCCCGGATGGGGATCCTGTAGGGCAGCATGAAGCAGTTCCGGGCGTATGCCGCTCATATGGTAAACCAACCAAAGTGCCCGAACCCGGGTTTCGGGAAGCGGAGCATTGGCAGCAAGTTCTTGTAGCGCAGAAACGCTTTCGGTTGGCCTGGCTTCGAGCAGCAAGCGGAAGGCAGTTTCCCTCGACCAGGCATCCTCGTCTTCCAGGGCTTCCAATGTTTCCGAAAGGCTCACCGGATCCTTTTTCGGAAAGACAAAGGAATTGACCGAGGTTTCCGGTTCGTTGTTGCGGATACGGTAGATCCTTCCTTTGTGTTTACCACTGCTAAAGTCCAGCATCGGACGGGTTTCTTCGGGTACGTAGGCGGGGTGATCGATGGTTTTTCGGTACATGTCGGCCAGATACAAGGCTCCGTTGGGTCCGTGGCCCAAAAATACCGGATTGAACCAGGTATCGGATGAAGCCAAAAATTCCCATCCTTCGTGTACCCGTTCGGATTCAAAACTGGCTCCTTTTTTTTGTAATCGCTGCCGTTGTACCAGGTTTTGGGCCGGTTCGCAAATAAAGACATTTCCTACATGGGAGGCTGACAATCCGCCCCCCTGAGACACCAAGGTACCACAGGCTGAGGTGAAGGTACCCTGGTGGGAGCGGCCCATTAGTCGGGGGATGTAGTCGGCGGTGGTCACGGACCGGCTGATGGGGAAAACCAAGGCCTCCGATTCGACCGGCGAAACATTTTGAATGGTGTTGGAAAATGGGAGATGCGGATTTCGTTCCAGGTGCCAGGGTTCCAATACCAGGTGTTGTAGCGGATGCCGGTTGCTGCTTCCAAAGCGTCTCCCGAATGCATCAAATGCCAACCCAAACTGACTACGTCCCGCGGTAAGTTCAAATTCCAGGGTTTCGGGGTGAAACCGACTATCCGAGGCCGTGAAAACCACCGGTTTCCTGTCCGGGCGATCAGGTGCCTGTACCGCTCCTCCCGTCAATCCAGAGGTGAGATAGATCCATCCGTCCAAGCCTAAGCTGGGATGACTAACCCGTATCTGGGCCGTTTTACTATCGTCGAATCCGGTCAGGACAATTTTCCGGATATCGGCCTTTCCATTACCGTTGGTATCTTTGAAGTAATACAGATGGGGCGCACAGGTGACAAATACCCCGCCTTTCCAAGGTAAAATGCCATTGGGATAGCTAAGGCCCGTTACGAAATCGGTTCGGTAATCAAATTTTCCATCTCCATCCCGGTCTTCCAACCGGGCGATTTTTCCCTCGGTTTCTTTTCCCTCGCCATCTACCGGATCTGGATAACCGGTATTCTCTGCCACAAACAATGCTCCGGTTTCATCGAAGGCAAAAGCCGCAGGGTCAGCTACCAATGGCTCTGCGGCCAGCAGTTCAATTTGCAATCCGGGTTCCAGCTGGAAGGCCGCCAAAGCGGCTTTAAGGGGAAGCGAGTCTGCGTAGCTGTATAGGTAGGAGTTGACCGCATTATCTTGCTGCGCGGCTACCGGTACAATTTCTTCATTGTCCGGTTTTTCTTTGCAGCCAATTTGTACAATCAACAGGGCCGTGAGAAGCAGGTGGATGCAAGGGGTAGGGGAACGCAAAATCATGGCATAAATCGACGTAGTGGAGAAATGGATCACAGCACCTGCCCCCTTTCCGGTGGGACGTTTCCATAATCCCAGGGTCGACCCTGGAAGTTTGGTGCTCTTGGTGCTTCTGGAATTGGACCGGGTGCTAGTTGCCGGATCAATTCCAAACTGGCTGCGACTATTTTGGGCCCGGCATCAATTTCCAGATTGCTGTAAGAGGTAAGACGCGTTTCGTAGCCGCCGCCTTGCGGACCAAATGCCTCCCGGGTAGGTACGTAGCCCACGCAGTCGTTGGCCATGGTCACGGGAAAGGTACTTGGGAAGGGGCTTTCCGATTTGATTTGTAGCCCCAGCTCGCAGAAAAACTCAGCAGGGTTGGCGGCTAATACCGCCGGACCAAGTTGGATTACCTGTAATGGCACCTCATGGACGGGGTTTTGTCTGCCCCAGCTGTCAAGCAGCAGGGTCTCCTTGGCAAATATCCAATTCGTTTTGCCTACCTGCTCCGGTGACTGTTGGGCCAGTTGCAAGGATTCCCGAACCCCTGCTTCGGTCGGTACCCGGCGTTTCAGGGGTAAAATTAGCTGCTTGCTTTCGATCTTCACATGGCTGGCCCTAGGCAGCAGCAGTAAGGTTTTGACTACCTCTGCTCCCACGCTGGCACCCACCAGCCGAGCCCATTCTTCTCCGGAAGGGTTCACGTTTGGATTTCGATTGTTTACCTGGGTAACGTCACCACTTGCTCCCTGCAAAAACACCACCACGCAATCCGAACCGAAGGCTCCCCGGATGGTTTGTTCCATGTAGTACACCCAATTTGCGGAAATACCTCCAGGGTTGGTAGTGGTATGACAGGCGTAGTTGACCAGGCATCCCATGCATTTCCCCTCGGCATCCCAGCTGCCAATGACGCCAACTTCAGGATCAATCGGGCCAGCGACATCCACTATATCCGGATTCAGCTGTCCCGGGTGGGTAAAGGTTCTGCCGTTTTTCATCCGGAAGCGTCTGTTGAAAGCCACTTTTTCCTCTCGGCCACTACCGATCCCCAGGCTCGCGTCCCTAAGGTTTTCAAGGGCCCGCAGGGCGGTGGTTAGCGTAATGTCCTTCACCTGCTTGAGGTAGGTAGGGTCTGCACAGGAAGATTGGCTGTAGGCAAGCTGCTGAATGAAGGCATCAGATCGATCGTATTGACCTGGCTGCACCATCGCCGTAGGACCGGAGGAATGGGAGTGGGAAGCCGACACCAGGATTTTTTCAGCGTCAATGCCTCCCTTTTCCTGAATGCTCCGTTTTACTTCATCCACCCAGGGTCGATAGACTGCCAGGGCATCCAGGGAAACGATCAGCACCTTGTTTTGCCCGGATTGAAAAGCAGCGATACGAACTTTACAGGGGTCGTGAAACGATCGATGGTATTGCTTGCCGTAATTTCCTGGTTGTTCCATCCCCAGTTCGGGAGAGATGTCCCCTTCTGCAAAGGCCGCTTTCACCCGATTTGGGGCTTGGTCGGTACCGGTGTAATGGGTGGAAGGATCTTTGTTCGGTAGTATTTGCCCGGTCAGGGGGGAGGAAAGACTAAAATATCCGGCGGCGAGTCCGGTATTTCGCAAAAATTTTCTTCGGGATGGGTTAAGCTTTTTTTTCATGCGCAATTGGGAAACAGTTGCCAGATAATCTCTTTCGAATCGGTTTGCCTGCTGTAGGAAATAGGCCTTTTAAGATACATTAAATGGTCGGCAATCCCAGTTCAATCACCGTTTTTTTGGGCGTTTTTTCCCGGATAATCTGGTCGATCAAATATTTTTTTACTACAAATTATTTCTAATGGATAGGAAAGAGTAAATTTAATTCAACCAAAGTTAAAACTACAGATGTCGGATGGGACAAAAAGCTTAGAGCTTTTCCAGGGCAGGCTTGATGAAAAATCCCTGCAAGCCTATTTTAATCGGATTGGGTACGGGGGAGACCGGGAACCAACCCTGGAAGTTCTGCGGGAATTGCATTACCTGCACCCACAGGCCATTCCCTTCGAGAATATCAATTCCTTTTTGGGAATTCCGGTTGACTTGTCCTTGCCGGGTTTGGTGCAAAAGTTGGTGTTGGAGGGACGGGGAGGCTATTGCTTTGAACAGAACCTGCTTTTTGGAGAAGTATTGAGGACCATGGGTTTTTTGGTGAAGGGCTTGTCTGCCCGTGTTTTCTGGGAAGTACCGGAGGGAGAAATCAAACCCAGAGATCATATGCTCTTACTGGTACAGGTGGACGGTAGAAAATACATTGCAGATGTGGGGTTTGGCGGAGCATCTTTTACGGCTCCACTATCCCTGGATCATCCCGAACCGCAGGAAACACCCATCGAACGGTATCGAATTTTCAAGGAAGCAGACTTTTATTACGTAGAAATTTGGATAAAAGAGGAGTGGAAGCTGATGTACCGGTTTGGCTTGGAACCTCAGTTATTGCCGGATTACCAGGTCGTTAGCTGGTACCTGTGTACCCATCCTTCTTCGCTTTTTGTAAAGGATTTGATGGCTGCCCGCTGCATGCCCTGGGGAAGGTACGCACTTTACAACGAGCGTTTTACCATTCACCGAAAGAACGAGGAAAGCCAAAAACGAACCATAACGCGTCACCAGGAGTTAAAACAACTCTTGGAAGAAATTTTTTTAATTCAACTACCCCCACATGAAACGTTGACAGAGCGGTTGAAAAAATTGATTTCTGAAGAGTAGGGAAAACGGGGGAGATCTGTTTTTTTATTATGAACATGCTACTGCCATGAAAAATAAGTGTTGGGTATTGGTTTTTTTGCTGGGAATCTTGTTGACGGTACGTACCGCTGGGGCTCAGAGCTTTCTTAAACGGTACATTAATTCTTTTTTGAACGATACCAGCGACATTTCAAGGCCGCAATTTCTACTCTATCCCACGTTGGCTTATGCTCCGGAAACGAGTTGGGAAATCGGGTTTAGCGCTTTGTACGTATACTATGCAAACCGGGACACCACCCATCGCCTGAGCGAAATCAATGCGTTTACTTTCTTTACCCTGGAAAATCAATATGGGTTATGGTTGGACCACGCCAATTACGGACCGGGGGATCGGTGGTTTTTACTGGGTAGGATACGTCTGCAAAGTTTTCCACTGTTGTATTACGGTATAGGTAACGATAGTCCTCCGGATTTTTTGGCCAGGGTAGATGCCAATCAGGTATGGGTGAAAGAACGCGTGCTTCGAAAAGTTCGGGACAATTTATTTTTCGGTCTGGAAGTAGACTGGCAACGCATGCAGCAGGTAGAATTTATCCCTTCCGGAGAAGGAGATGAACTGGTGCTTCCCGCAGGATTTAGGGGTAGTTCCAATGTAGGGCTGGGACTGGGGTTGGTTTACGATGAACGACACAATGTATTGAACGTGCGGAACGGACTTTTCTCCGAATTGGCGATCATGCGTTACAATCCCTTCTGGGAAAGTGAATTCAATTTTACAAGTATTCTGTCAGATAACCGGATTTACAGGCCCATGGGTAAAAACAACGTGTTGGCTGCGCAGCTATTTGGTCAGTTTCAGTCCGGGACCGTGCCCTTCAACCAGCTTTCGTTAATGGGAGGGGAGAGCCTGATGAGGGGTTACTACACCGGTAGGTACCGGGATCGAAATCAAGTGGCAGGACAGATAGAAATGCGGTTTTTGCCTTTTGCTTTGGGCTTTACCGATCGCATCGGCGGGGCCTTATTTGCCGGTGCCGGGCAGGTTTTTCCGGAAATCGGCGCCTTTGATTGGAAACGAATGGTATGGTCCGCTGGCGGGGGCTTGCGATTTTTATTATTCCCAAAAAAAGATATCTATACCCGTTTGGATTATGCCTTTACAGGAGAAGGGTCCGGGTTCTATTTCTTTATTGGCGAATCTTTTTAGATCAAGGATCTACAGCGCGTGCTTAGTTTTGACTCAGTTGCCTAAAGTCAAGCTTGAAGTCTGTCCGAAGAATTTCCTGAAGGTTTTTTTTTTCCGAAGGTTTCGGGCATCTTACCTACCTTCCAGTTGGCCGGCTTGCGGAATTTCACATCTTGACGAAAATGGTCGAAGGTCTCGGGATCATCTGCTGCGGAGCGAACCGCCATGACGATGTACAAAAGACCCAAACTCAATGCAAGTATCACCGATAGTAAGATGTAGGTTTCCATAATTTCCGATCATTTATAAATCAGGCCTTTTTTTCTCGCGTCCGAAGCGTTTGGAACCCCGATTCCCTAAAGGGTTCCGAATGATTGATTAGTATTTCAAAATTAGTAAAATTTAATTACAAAAATTAATAAAAATTGGTTGTTTTTATGGGTTTTTTTTTGTAAATATAAAATAGTATTTTGTTGTATTATTTTTGTATTTCATGCGATGCCTGGCTATTTGCTTTTGAGAATTGATGCCTCTTGCCTTGGTTTGGACGCATTGGCTGCATTTTCCGATCGGTAAATGATCGATGCGAACCTGACGTGTCAGTTTTGCTGTAACCTGCAATAAACCAACTATTCTCCCGGTAGAAGGTACCGTGGCAGGAGTACGTTTGGTTGGAGACGATTCTCGAAAAAGACGGTGGTTCATTCGCGTGGTTTTGATGGCCGTTCGTAATGTCCCCAGCGTACCCCCATCCTGGGAGGGAGCGATGTAGGGCCGGAGAACGTGCCGCGTGCCGGTCTTTACCATCCGCTCAAGACGCCTGGTACCCCAACGAAAGGCGAAAGGTCGTGACTGGATTTTTTCCCAACAGAGAGGAGCTTTTTCATCCGGTTGATCCCGATTTTAGCGCGCTAATTCGCTTCAAAGCCGGGGATGGAGTGCCGTTGAGCTCCCTCCTACCTTGGGGTCCAACCCTTGCACGGTCCCTGGCTAGGTTCTATTTGATGCATTTGGGGCAGGAGATGCGGATCAAAAAATACGAGGTTCCTGGGAAGCTGTACGTGAAAAAGCATTCGATGAATGGATAGAGAGGATTTCGGAACCAGAGCAAGCAGCGTGATTTTGTTTGGTCAGTAGGCTGCTCGTTTGATATTTTTTTTGTTATTTGTACCTGCTTCACGCACACCTTTATACGGATGCTTACTCTGAACACCCCAAACTCAGCGAATACGTACGACCTGTTTTTCTCGAAGAAAAAAATGTGCCTACCGAATGAACGCGCTGATTTTGTATCCAGCAGCCGGTCCAAACCGTGTGTATTCACCATTTTTGACACGGATAGCGGGTGTATTTTCTTTGGGGAACACGATCGATCGAATGGGGGTGACAAAAAATACCCATGTGGTTTAACGGCAATATCCAAAGCCTGGATCAAGTATATTCAGGCCGGAAAATCCCAAAAAGTTTCCTTCCAGTGGAAAGCGCTTCTGCTTTGCTCTTTTTTCGGTAGCGGTGGGCCTCGAACCAATACTTCCTTTTGTGGTTGTTACTTTGGTCAGCATTTTATCGGACCTACTGTCAGATTCAGGTCATGGATTGTACAGGTTAGAGAGTCGTTGCAGCGAACCTTTGCGCAGGAGCTGGCTGCTTGCGAAAGCTCGAGAACCGACACTGAATTGCCTGTACATCGGGAGTTGTCTGTACCGCGCCGGACTGCCCGCCAAAAATGGTGTTCCAACATGTCTGCGGGTCTGGGCAGCATGCACGGTACGGCTACGGAGCTCCCGGCATTCTGTACCGTACAGGGAAACGTTTACATTCAAATTGAATCACAAGCAATAATAAATCGCCTATCATGAACAAGAAAAAAAAGAACCTACTTTCCCGAAGAAAATTTATGGGAGCGGGTCTGCTCGGAGCGGCAGGCATTGGAATCTTGCATCAGACCTCCTACGGCACCGAGCCGCTAGCTGGGAAGGCCGGTGCGCTGGAGTTTTCGGTGGGGAATGCGGCAGTGGACACACTGCGACTGGGCTTTATCGGACTCGGGCGCCAGGCAAACGGGCTGTTAAGCAACTTCATTACCTTACCTGGAATCGATGTTATTGCCGGATGTGACGTTTACGGAGCGAAACGCCAACGGTTCCTAAACCGGACCAAGGCGTATTACCAGGAGCAGAACCGGGAAGTAGACGTTGCTGTCTATGAGAATTACCACGATTTGTTGGCCAGGAAAGACATAGATGCCGTGGTCATCGCTACGCCAGATCATTGGCATGCCCTGATTTCTATTGATGCATGCAAAGCGGGCAAAGATATTTACCTGGAGAAGCCCCTAACGTATACCATTCGAGAGGGACAGGAATTGGTCAAAGCGGTCCGGTCCAATAACATTGTATTGGCGACGGGTTGCATGCAGCGCTCCTTTGCTAATTTTCAGCATGCCGTTAAAATGGTGCACAAAGGGAGAATTGGGCCGGTAAGTAAGGTATACGCCTGCGTGGGTGGTCCGCCGAAGCCATTTGATCTTCCGAAAGAGGAAGTGCCGGCAGACTTGAACTGGGACCTTTGGCTAGGGCCGCTCAAAGCACCCATCCACTACAACCACGAGTTGAATCCACCGATTTCGCTGGACCCACCGGAAAACGAAAAAATGTGGGCAGCATGGCGCTGGTACAAGGAAACCGGAGGAGGACTCACCACAGATTGGGGTGCCCACATGTTTGATATCGCCCAATGGGCTATCGGAATGGACCGAAAAGGCCCGGTTTCCATCGTCCCGGCAGGGTACCAGGACACGAAATACCTGACGTTTACGTACCCCAACGGAATAACCGTGACCGAGCAGCCTTTCGATAAGAAAGAAACCAGAGGCTGCAAGTTCTTTGGCAAAGATGGCTGGATCGAAGTTTCCCGATCGCACTACGAGGCATCGGATCCTTCCCTCTATCCGGTACTAGAGGAAGGAGAAAGCCTACAGGGAGGTGGATCAAAAGATCATTACATCGATTTTATCGAGTCGGTGAGGCGAAGAAAGGATCCCATCGCATCGGTGGAAATTGGCCACAGCACCTGCGTTACCTGTACGTTGGGCAACATCGCCTATGAACTTGGACGGCCGCTGAATTGGGATCCGGATACCGAACAGTTTGTAAACGATCCCGAGGCAGAAAAACACATGCACCGGGCCTACAGACCAGGGTATCGATTGTAACCGATAAAAAAAGGCACCGTTTCGGTGCCTTTTTGTTTCCCATGCCTTTTGTACAACAGCCCTGGCACCGAATGCAGGCGGATTTCGCGAAGAAACTTGAGGGTTTTGGTAAAATTCAGTACCCGATTCCGGTGTATATACGGGAAGCCCTATTTCCTTCGGGGTACTCCGGTAATGGCCTCCGCTTCCCAGGGATTTTCAGGCCATAAGTGCTTGGGATACCTGCGTTTTAATTCCTTTTTCACTTCGTGGTAGGTATGGTTCCAGAAATTTTCCAGGTCTTGGGTAACCTGGACCGGTTTGTAGCCCGGAGACAAGAGGTGCAGCAGTAGGGGTACGCTGCCTCCATTGATTCGAGGCGTGCGTTTCCAACCAAAAAGCTCCTGCAAACGGGCAGCCAATACCGGGGGCTCCCCGGAGGAAAAATAACGGATACGTACCCAGGACCCGCTTGGCAATTGGATCCGTTCGGGTGCCCGTTTATCCGCTTCCGATTGCTGGGAATAGCTAAGGCTTTGTTGGAGTATTTCCAATAGGCGCAATTTTTTCAGGTCACTCGCGGTACGCAACCCATGCAGGTAAGGCCCCAGCCAGGTTTCTATCCGGGCCAGGAGTAAATCGGTTCGCACGTCTGGCCAACCGGCATCCGGGTTCCAGGCCCGCAGGCTGAGGATACGGTTTTGCCATTGGACAACGGTCTCGTCAAAAGGCAACCATTTCTCTCCCGACTGGCAGAGGGCTTCCAGTAGCGCTTGCCAAATGGCCTCGGGATCCGGAGAGTGGATGGGCTTCTTTTGCAACAGAATCTGGCCAATTTTCCACTCTTCTACTGCCTGCACGGCCTCTTCCTGCGAATCCCAGTAGATTTTGGGGCGCACCTTGACCATCGGTCTCAGGTCAGTGGGTGAGAGGGGAGATGCCAGAAATATTTTACCTGTACGGTCCCGTTCGTTCACCTGAGCGATGGCCAACCAGCTTTCCCGGGACAGTTCGTCCCTGCGCTCCATACGCGCCATTTTCCCATTGGCTAGTTGGAAAAGGCCGGGATTTCCAGGTTTTGCAAATGCGATTCTCTCTGGAAATGCCTGAGCAAGCAGTAATCCCGTTTGGTAGGGATCTACCGGCCCGTTTACAGGCTCAATGCCGATTAATTGTCGGAACGACTGTGCGGCTTTTTCAATTTTCCGGAATTCTTGCTTTTTCCCGTTGCTTTGTCGAAAGCGTCGCAAGCCCTCGATACGCAGGTTGATATCCAGGCCCTTATCTGGCGGCAAGGGGTCTTTTTCTTCCAATACCGCTGCAAGGTCGGTGGCAAGACCGGCTAGTTTGAGTTCCTGGCTGAACACCAGAAGGTGAGCGATTCTGGGGTGGCAGGGAAAAGCGTGGATGGCTTTTCCGTGCGGTGTGATTTTTCCGGAATCCAAAGCGCCCAGGTGCTCCAGGGTACTGACCGCTTCCTCCCAATGTCCTTGAGGGGGAGGGGTGATCCAGTCCAGCTCCCGGTGGTCTGAAATCCCCCATTTATGCAATTCCAGGACCAGGGAAGCAAGGTCGGTCTGCAAAATTTCTGGTTCTCGGAAAGGAAGCAACTTATCCTGGGTGGCCCGGGTCCATAAGCGGTAACAACTGCCTGGTCCCAATCGCCCTGCTCTACCGGCTCGTTGAGTGGCGGTATCTTGGGTGACGGGTAGGGTTTCCAGCCGATTGAGTCCGGAATTCGGATTGTACCGGGAACTACGCATAAAGCCTCCGTCCACCACCGTGCGAATTCCTTCGATGGTAAGACTGGTCTCGGCGATGGCGGTGGCAAGTACTATTTTCCGTTTTCCTTCCGGATGAGGAAGGAGTACTGCTTGCTGCCGGCCGAACGGTAGCTGCCCATAGAGAGGGAGAATTGCCAGGTCCGGGTACCGCGTCCGAAGTATTTTTTCTGTTTTTTTAATTTCTCCCTGTCCTGGCAGAAAGGCCAGGATATCCCCGTCTCCACCAGCGAGAGCGTCGCCAATCACCGAACTTATGGCGGAGGGCAGCGCATACAGGTCTGTCCCTTCGCAGTAACGCAGGTCCACAGGATACTGCCTTCCCACGCTTTCTAGTAAAGGAATCTGAAGCGTTTCGGCCAGCTTGCGGCTATCCAGGGTGGCCGACATCACCAACAGTTCTCAGGTCTGGGCGGAGTACCTGCCGCACCTCCCGGCATAGGGCTAGCCCCAAATCGGCGTGAATGCTTCGTTCATGAAATTCGTCGAAAATTACCAGTCCGGTATCGGACAGGGAATTGTCTGCTTGCATCATCCGGGTAAGGATTCCTTCTGTCACGACCTCGATGCGGGTGTTTTTCCCCACACAAGTATCGAATCGAACACGGTAGCCAACCCGCTCACCCAAGGGCTCGCCAAGGAGTTGTGCCATTCGTTGCGCCACACTTTTTGCAGCGAGCTTCCTAGGCTCCAGAAGTAAGATCTTTTTACCAGCCAGCCAGGTTTCTTCCAGTAGCGTGAGGGGAAGGAGGGTACTTTTTCCGGCACCAGGAGGGGCGTGTAGCAGCAAGAAGGGTTTCTCGAACAGCAGAGCTTTCAGCTGCGGAATGACTTCCAGTATGGGTAAGGAAGGGAGTGAATTCAAGATAAGGAAAGAAGGAGATTTTGGGCTAAAAATAACCTACAGCCGGTATTTCCGATAGTACCGGCTGTAGGAGAGCGCGCTTATTTTATCGATGCTTTGGCACGTCCGTATTCCCATTTCACTTCCATCCCGTCAGAAACAATATCGTAAACGAGACTTTCAGTTAGGGTTTGGGTTTGTCCGGAAGGTACTTGTACCCGAAGGGCGTCCTGACTTTCGTCGTATTGAGTACCCCATTGGCCGGTTTGTTTGTTGAAAATAAAAGTACTGCTGTACTCATCCGGGATGATGAAAAAACTGTACTTGCCGGCGGGCAGTGTTTTTCCCTCTATTTGTATGTCCTTGCTGGTTTCAAAAAGGGTCGCTTCGTTCGCGCCGGCTCGCCAGACTTTGCCCAGCGGCACCAAGCCACCAAATATCTGCCTTCCTTTGACGGAGGGACTACTGTAGTTTACTGTTATTTTGGCGCCATTGATGGTACCTTCCGCCGTTTTTGGCGGGCTGGCTCGTTCCTGGGCCTTGGCAAAAAAGACCATGGACAGCATGAGTACTGCCGTGAGACCATAAAATTTTAAGGTTGATGTTTTCATTTTGACTATAAATTTTTGGTTAGAATTTGGATAACGTAACGGTAATTGGCAGGGGATGGTTAGTATTTTCTCCCTTAAATTTTCACCCAGGCCTGTTTTTTATGACTTTCAATGATGCGTTCGCAAATCAGTAGTTCCCGGTATCCGTCTTCAAACGTCGGGAAGCTGGGGTTTTCAGGTTGTTTGCCTTCGCTAATGGCGGCATAGACCTCTTTAAACATTTGCTTGGACGTATCAGGAAATCCCTCGTTATGGCCTCCCGGAAAGCCGATCAATTTAGCAGCCTCAGGGCTAAACAGCGAGGGGTCTTTCATCAGGTGTTGGTTTGCGGTTTCCCGTTTCCCGATCCAGAGTTCGTTCGGTTTTTCGCTACACCATTCGAAGTTGGATTTAGAACCCGCTATTTCGATAGTAAGCCGGTTTTTGCGCCCGGCATTTACCTGGCTGACGGTGACCGATCCCTTGTTGCCGTTGTCAAAACGTAACATCACGGTGGCGTGGTCTTCGGTGTTGATGGGAACCTCTTCGTAATCCGATTCCTGAAGCATTTTTCCGCTATAGGTTTCAATGGCTTTCAGGGGCTTCAGTCGGGTTTTGTGTACCGTAGAAAAGTCGGCCATTACCTCCGTTACTTTCAACCCGGTGACGTATTCGGTCAGGTCGAGTAAGTGAGAACCGATATCTGCGATGGCCCGGGAGTCACCCGATTTGTCGGGTTCCAGCCGCCAATTGTAGTCTGTTTGTAGAAATAGCCAGTCTTGCAGGTAAGAACCCATGATCGAGTAGATGTCTCCAAGTTCCCCGTTTTCTCGCATGGTTTTCATTTGCCGTACCATGGGATAATAGCGCAGGTTAAAATGGACGGCATTCACCAGTCCCGTTTTTTTAGCCAGCGCCACCAGTTCTTCGGCTTCTTCGATTTTGGTCGCCAGTGGCTTTTCGCAGATTACATGTTTCCCCGCCTCCAGTACGGCCTTGGACTGCGCGTAATGCAGAAAGTTTGGGGTACAAATATGCACGGCGGAAATGGATGGATCCCGAAGCATCTCTTCAAATACCATTGCTTTTTCAATGCCCAGTTGGGCGGCTTTGGTTCGCGCCAATTCCTCGTTTACCTCACAAAGCGCGGCAACTTCAATATTGGGGTTTCTTCTCAGCGCTTCGATGTGCGCAGGGCCAATGAATCCGGTACCAACTACCGCTACTTGTATTTTTTCCATAATGATTGGTTTATTGTAAAAGATAGCCTTAAAGATAGAAGGTACTTTTGTATTTTTCAATGCTCCCGTAGTTTTCCCGCAGTTGCAGGTGCAGCAAGGTGCTCCTGTACCGTCATTTTTTCTAATTTTTGCCGCCGGCATGCGTTGAAATGTCTATTTTTGACGCATGAATACGGACCGAAAAACAGCACTGGTTACCGGTGCGGCCAGGGGGATTGGGCAGGAAATCGCCCGAATTTTGGCAGGGGAGGGTTTTTACCTTTTTCTTGCAGACCTATCGACCGAAGCGAACGAAACGCTGCAGGCATGCAAAGCGCTCGGAGCAGAAGCGGAGTTCATTCGGTGCGACATTCGTGATGCTGCCCAACGAGAAGATTTGGTGCAGACCATTGGTACCCGTGTCGGCAGACTAGACGTACTCGTAAATAATGCCGGTATCAACGTTCAGGAACGAAAAGATCTATTGGAAGTAGAGGCGGAAGCATACGATCGGGTGATGGACACCAATTTACGGGGTCCGTTTTTTCTTACACAGAAAATCGCTGGGTGGATGATCAGGCAAAAGGAGGCCTTCCCTGATCGAAATCCAATCGTTATCAACATTGCCTCGCTGACTTCCTATGCGGCTTCGGTCCACATGGCACCCTATTGTCTGTCAAAATCAGGAGTAAGCATGATGACGCAGCTCTTTGCGCACCGACTGGCGCCGCATGGCATAGCGGTCTACGAAATACGCCCAGGAATCATTCAAACCGATATGACTTCAGCTGTCAGGGAAAAATACAACCGGTTTATCGGGGAAGGAGGTCTGCCTATTTCCAGGTGGGGCACTCCAGCCGATGTGGCAAAAGCCGTTTCGGCGCTCGTTCAGGGATTTTTGCCCTACTCCACCGGCGAAGTGATCAATGTGGACGGAGGTTTTCACCTGCGGAAGCTTTGAAAGGGCACTGATTTTTCGCTACGGTCCCGGCCTTCCGGCAAGTCCTATTTGCTTCTCCAAAAAGCAGCAATAGCTTTTTAGCTGGATTTTTCCAACGGTGGATACTGGTTGATTGAACCCTTCTCTTACGCTAGGATCCAGGCTTGGGTATACCCCCTCTGCGCGTTTTTCCTCTGACGCTTGCAAAAGCACGGTAGGAGAAGCGAAGTTCGCGAAAACCGCAGGTACATGTCGGATAAGGACCTGCGTGGAATATATATGAAAAGTCATTAAATGTAAATTAAAATGCGTAATAGTTGCATTTTCCCCTTCGTCGAGTAATTTTGTTACTCTTAGACTGTGCCTCACCTGGCGAAGCTGTGTAGGGATTTCCGAGCTTGTTTCACCAGTCGCTACTTTAATGAATTTCATGTCTAATTTATTGTTTTTCACACCGTTAAATGTTTAGCAAAGCAGCTATTCTTTCCCTTGCTTGATTCCCTCATCACCTCCAAAACGAGGATTAAATTACTGGTAAAGTTTTTCTCCAACGCAGGAAACCGGGGATACCTGCGTGGCCTTGCGGACGAGTTCAACGAATCCACTAATTCGGTTCGTATCGAGTTGAACCGGCTTTCCGAAGCGGGCTTGTTGCATTGGCACAACCACGGAAAGACCAAGCGATACCAGGCCAATGAATCGCATCCTTTGTACAAGGAAATCCGGAGCATCGTTAGCAAATATCTGGGATTTGATCATTTGATTGAACAGGTGGTCCACAATTTGGGAAATGTCAAAAAGGCCATCATAATGGGAGACTATGCCATGGGCAAAGATTCCGGGACCATTGAGTTGCTGTTGGTAGGGGAAGCGATCAATTCGGATTACCTGGCGTTTTTGATTAAGAAAACCGAAGAAAAGATTCAGCGAAAATTACGGGTGGAAGTAAAAAACTACGTGCCAGAGGAAGCGAATTCCGGATTGGTGGTATTTGAAAGAGAAAGCCCATGAACGAAAAAACGGATATTTTTCTGTCGGTAGTGATACCGGTATATCAGTCGGCCTCCAGTCTGGAGGAGCTGATCCGGCGTTTGGGAGAGGTACTCAAAGGGATAAGCCGGCAGGTGGAACTAATTCTGGTAGACGATGGCAGTTCGGACGGGAGTTGGGATTTGATCCAAAAGGCCGCCGTCAGCAATGACTGGATTCGGGGATTTCGCCTGAGTAGGAATTTTGGGCAACACCATGCCATTGCTGCAGGATTGGATGCCTCCGGTGGAGAATGGACGGTGGTGATGGACGCCGATTTGCAGGATCTACCGGAAGAAATTCCACATTTGTTGAGCAAGGCGCAGTACGGGTACGAGGTGGTATGGGGGAGACGGGTCGGCAGGACAGATAGCTGGCATAAAAAGTTATTATCGGCCCTGTTCCATCGAATTTTTCGTTACATGAGTGGTTTTCCTCAGGATCCGGCGGTCGGTAATTTTGGTATTTACCACAAAAAGGTGGTTCAAGAATTGGTGCAAATGCGGGAATCAATCCGGTATTTCCCCGCGATGGTTCAATGGATCGGCTTTCGGCAGGGTACCTTTGATGTGGAACACGGGCAATCCTCCGCTGGGAAATCGAACTATGTTTTCCAGTCAAAGGTTCGTCTCGCCGTAAATGCTTTGCTGGCTTTTTCGGATAAACCCTTGCGATTTACGGTAAAATTGGGTTTTGTAATTGCCTCCATCGGGTTTATCTTTGCCCTGCTCACCCTGGTTCGGTATTTCTCGGGAAGCATTGTGGTACCGGGATATGCCAGCCTCATCGTTTCTATCTGGATCTTGTCGGGAATCATCCTGATGACGGTCGGAATGGTTGGTTTGTACGTGGGAAAAATATTCGAAGGGGTTAAAAAGCGTCCCCTGTATGTAGTAGCCCAGCAAACATGACATGATACAGTTTTTACCTTTTGACTCTTCCTTGTTTGGCTACCGGGTAGGCAAGCTTTTGCTCGAGAAGTCGCTTCCGGATATGGAACGTATCCAATCGGCGGCCTGCGGTTATCGGTTGATTTATGTGATGGGAAAGCCTGGGCTGGTAAAATTGGGGGGCTGGCCACCGATCAGTACCCGGGTGGATTTGGTAAAAGCAATTTTGAAATCAGATCTGGAAATCGATTCCGAAAACACCGGGAATGTGGAGGTAGCGGAGCAGGATCTTCCGCCTCTCTTTCTGATGCGGACCAACAGCAACTTCGGGAATTGGTCTTCACCAGCGGCCAGTGTTCCCGTTTCCGGCAGGATCCCTTGCTTGCCAACAAGGAATACGAAAAGCTTTACAGTACTTGGTGGGAAACCATCACCCGTCAAAAGCACCGGGTCATCGTGGCACGAAAAGACGGCCGATTGCAGGGTTTTATCACCTTTCGCCTGCTGCGGGGGCGTGGCTATGTAGACCTTTTCGCAGTAGAAGGCAATTCACAGGGAAAAGGGATCGGTAGACTACTGATGCTAAAAGTCTTTCGGGAGGTGTATGCCAGCGGGCTTGTACAAGTCGGACTTTCAACGCAAAAAGCGAACAAACGAGCCATGACGTTTTACCGAAAAGCGGGATTTCAGCCGATGAAAGAAACCCTGATTGCCCACTGGAGACCGGATGTTCCCCACTAAAAACCTTGCCTGGTTGATTACAAATACCGATACAGGATTTCGGGTCGTACCCTATTCTTCCCGGTTTGCCAAGGCCTGGGAGGAAGTACTGGGCGACGCGCCAAACGCTACGCTTCTTCACCGCCGTTCCTATCTGGAATACCACAGGGACCGGTTTCGAGACGTTTCGGTAGTGATTTTTGCAAACGAACGTCCGATGGCAGTGTTTCCCGCACACCAGAAAGGCAGCAACGTCTATTCTCACCAAGGACTGAGTTACGCCGGATTGATCCACCGTCGCTGCTCGTTTCATCAAACATTACAATTGTACCGGTATCTGCTTGAATATTACTGGAAGCAGGGGTTTTCCCTGCTTTCGATCAACGCTATGCCGATGGTGTATACGAGTGAACCTGGAGATCCTTTTCCCTACCTGATGCACCTGGCCGGAGCGGAGACTGTCGGGATGAAGTTGACGCAGGCCGTATTGCTACCACTTGCTATACGCCATAAAGGAAGACGGTCTGCCATTCGTAGGGCGCGCGAAGCGGGTCTGGAAATTCGATTACAGGAGGAAGTGGATGAGTTTTGGGATGCTTTACTGGTGCCCAATTTGCAAAACCGCTACGGCAAAAAACCTACCCATACCCGGGAAGAAATGCGTTACCTGAAATCCATGCATCCGAACTGCATTCATCAATATACCGCATTTGAGAACGGAAATCCGGTGGCCGGTGCTACAGTCTACGAGACACCCAACTGCCTACACACGCAATACCTGGCCACTAGTTCACGGGGAAGGGAGTTGCACGCAATGGATTTACTTGTCTACCATCTGGCTACCGAAGTAGGCAGGGAAAAGCGGTACCTGGATTTCGGTCATTCCCATTGGCCGGAAGGAGGTGCGATCAATTGGTCTCTTTTTCGGTGGAAACAGAGCTTTGGTGCCAAACCCTATCCTCAGGTAAACTATCGGTTACGAACATCGGCCTGGAGGCAGCTAGATGCCGATTTCCTCAACATAAGCTAAAAATGCCCAAAAGATCCCAACCGGACAGGGAACGGTTAGCGCAACTGCTTCGGGAAAATTCCTACTACCACATCACCTGTTATAACGATGAATTTTACTGTGGCGATCATCCCGATGGAAAATGTCGGAGAGGATTTTTTTCTCTTTTTATCCAGGCTCTTTACGGAATGAGCTTTGCAAAGTCCTACGGGTTGCCCTATAAGGTCGATTTTTCAAACGTTTCCTATCCCTACAGCGAGCCGAAAGACGATGCCCTTACCAATTTTTGGGAGGATTTGATGGTGTCGGAAGTTATTCCTCCCGGACTCAATCCGATATATAATCTTAAGTATGAAACCTATCCACTCCGCATTTGGCATCGTGGGTTCTTAAGAAGTTTACATAAAACATGCCGGTCGGAAATACGCTTTCAGAAAAATTTAGCCAGTAAACTAGTAACGATAAAGAAAGCATTAGAACCTTTCCGGGTTTTGGGCGTGCACGCCCGGCGAACGGATCACCATCTGGAAGTACCAGCCGCTGACGAAGAGACACTTCTCAGGAGCATTCGGAAAAAAATGCAGGGATTTGACCGTTTGTTTGTGGCCACGGACGATGCGTATTTTCTGGAAAGCCTGAAGCGGTTGTATCCCGGTCGGGTAATTGCGCATGACTTTTGTCGGTCGGAGACCAGTCAAGCCGTTCATGATTTTAGGGGCAAAAAGAATGGCAAACTATTGGGCGAGCAGGCCCTTTTGGACTGCCTTTCGCTGTCTTTTTGTCAAGAATTAATTCTTTCTCCCTCGAATTTATCCTACGCAGCGCTGATTTTTCAGCCTGAATTGCCTTATTCTTTGGTAGAAAGCAGCACGGCTGCCTGGTCCCGACATAAAACGCTACTGGCCTATTTGCTCAATCGGTGGGGAATCCGAAAATGGTAACCTGTGATTGAGCTATTTCCTCGTACCGATTCATTTGCTTCAGACTGTCCCGGTTGTGGGGAGAAGGAAATACCTGGTAGAACGCCCTTTTTTCAAGGCCCCCATGTGCTGGCAGTACATGCTTGCTCCACGTGTGGACTGGAGTTTTTTGCGACCCTGCCCGTTGGTCACGCTGCCTTGTTTCCTGTTGCCTTTAGCCGCGACGGAAGACATACCCGGTTTGACAGAAAGGAAGGTTCATGGATGGCCCTACCCCTGATTCGTTCCTTTCGGAGGAATTTGGAAGTTGATGCCGGCATGCGGCTGTTGCAGGCAAATCCCGGAGGAGACCTGGTTTTGGTCAACTGTCTGGACAGTTGTTTTGGACATGTGCTTAGCAAACTATGGAACGTAATGTTGCTGAAGAAGAAGTTTCCCTCCAAAACACTGGCGGTCTTGCTACCCTCCCGCTTTTCCTGGCTGGTGACCGATCCGAGGGTGGAGATTTGGTCGATAGATTTACCTTTGGAAGCGCTTGACAACGGAGTTAAAGGACTGGATGCCTGGGTAAAGAAACAATGCAGCCGATTTCGTTCGGTGGCATTGAGTCCCGTACCGGTACATCCAACTATCGAGGAATCGGACCTTGAAGAAGTCCTGCAGGCAAGGCCATTTGACCTCGGGGACTTTACACGGCTTCCGCTGCAGCTAACGTTTGTCTGGCGTTCCGACCGGTTTTGGTTGGACAGCCCCTTACTAGACCTGATCGACAAGGCTTCCATTAAGTTTGGGTTCCAGCCTCTGGTAAGGAGCTTGCTGTGCTACCGGCAGCGCAGGCTGTTGGCAGGTCTGATCCGAAGGCTCCGGAGCGCCCTCCCGGGGGCCCGTTTTTACGTGACGGGCCTGGGAAAGGAAGGCAGGCTTCCCGAAAGCTGGATAGACGAACGGGTCGAGCGAATAGATCCCGCGGTGGAGAGAAGGTGGAATGAAATCTATGGAAGGAGTCAGGTGGTAATGGGGGTCCATGGTTCCCACATGCTTATCCCCACGGGCCTTGCTGCTGGTTTTGTTGAACTCCTGCCGCCGCACAAAGTGCCTCATCTTACAGAAGACATCGCCCGGCATCACCCCGGACGAATGGCGCATTTTTTGGGCAGGTTTGTGGGCGAGAATACCAATCCCTCCCTGTTGGCGAGGCATGTCATTGCGATGGTAAAAGGTTTTGGGAGGGTATATAGCGGCTGGAAGGGGGAGGTTCGGTGAGCGATCTGAGACTGGAATCGGGGAGAAAAGTCGGTGAAGATTTCCGGATTGCCTGATACCGGAGTGCCAACGAATTCAGTACGGTTGCCAAACGAAAGCTGCCTGCCCTACCAAGTCCCCCGTTGGATAGCTTTCTGCTAGAAACCAGCGTGAGGCGGTCCCGGCGGTTTCGCCGAATTGGAAGGGTTTATTACCTGCGGTTATTGAAAAACATCCGGCTTAAAAAAAACGCCGGACTGGAAGCCAAACGGATAGTTCATGCCTCGTATAAAAGTGTAAGTGTTGCTAAAAAGATAATACAGCGATGATTCCTGTTACCAAACCATTTTTACCTCCAAAGGAGGAATACGCCCGGTACCTGGACGGTATCTGGGAAAGAAACTGGCTAACCAATAATGGTCCGCTTGTCAATGAACTGGAACTCCAACTCAAGGAACACTTGAACCTGGATCATTTGCTTTTTGTATCGAACGGCACCATTGCCCTTCAGCTGGCGATTAAAGCGCTGGGTCTCGGGGGGGAAATCATCACGACTCCATTTTCGTACGTGGCAACGACCACCTCGATTATCTGGGAGGGTTGTACGCCGGTGTTCGTTGATATCCTGGGAGACCGATTGACCATGGATCCCGATTTGATCGAAGCGGCGATTACCCCCGATACAACTGCGATATTGGCGACTCATGTCTATGGGATTCCGTGTGAGGTTGACCGGATACAGCAGATAGCTGATGCGCACGGGTTGAAGGTAATTTACGATGGGGCACATGCCTTTGGTGTGCAGGTCAAGGGGAAATCCATTTTCGAATACGGGGATATCTCCACCTGTAGTTTTCACGCTACCAAGCTCTTTCATACCATAGAGGGAGGGGCGGTCATGACCAAATGTCCGGAAACCCTTAAAAAAATGGCCTATTTAAGGAACTTTGGGCACGATGGATTTGAAAAATTTAATGGCATTGGCATCAATGGGAAAAATTCCGAATTCCATGCTGGAATGGGGCTGGCCGTTATTCCTTATCTGGACGAAATTCAGAAGAAGAAGCAAAATCAATTCGTGTACTACAAAGAGCTATTGCGAGGATTAGATGTGAAGTATCCGGAGACGAATCAAATCGAAAGATACAATTTCGCTTATTTTCCGATTATTTTCAACGAGGTCGCTTTATTAAAAAAATGCATGCACGTGCTGGAGGAGAATGGTATTGGCAGTAGAAGGTATTTCTTTCCCGCTTTGAATAACATTGGGTTTACTCAGGGAATTTGCCCTGTTTCGGATCGTATTTCCGAGCGGGTTCTTTGTTTGCCGCTGTACCATTCGTTAACAAAGGAAGAGCAACGGATGGTCGCGAGGTTGTTATTGCGGGTGCAAAATAATGTATAGCCCGGGTTTGTGAATACCGCCTTTGGAAGGAAAGCGCCGGGTCCTGAATAAAGGCTTGGAATGGTAATACGGCAAAAAACCAACTCCTATTTTTTGATGAATCGCTACTCCGACCGTTGGTGTAGCACGCGATCGATGCCAGATTGCTCAGGATTTAGTCGGGTGGCAGGAGAAAAATCTACGGGGAATGAGTAGTTTGAAGAGAATATTGGAGAAAAATATATCAGATTTTAGTTATTTCTACGGTTACTTAGGAAATAAGCTGATCATTTCTTTTTTGTTGAATATTTTAGTTGCTATCCTGGATGGTTTTGGAATCGCCATGTTTTTGCCGCTGATGAAAAGTTTCAGTAGTACCCAGGAAATGGCTGGTTTAGGCAAGCTGAGTTTTATTCTAACCTGGATGGAAACGCTACGCATCCCGATGAACCTAATGGGAATTTTGTCCATCATGCTTTTCTTTTTTGTTGTAAAGGGATTGGTAAAATACGGGGAGGGTATCTACAAGACCCTCCTCCAAAGACAGTTCATTACCAGCTTGAGGCTGTCTCATGTCGAGCTACTAGGTCAGGTAAGTTACCGTTCGTTCGTAGCCGTAGATAGTGGGAAAATTCAGAATACCGTTAGTGGTGAGGTGTATCGTGTTCTCACCGCTTACACTGCCTATTTTCAGACGATTCACGGTGTTTTAGTGGTGTTGGTTTACATTTCTTTAGCATTCTCCGTAGATTTTCAATTTACATTTTTGGTGGTAGTTGGCGGATGGTGCACGAACGTTATTTACAAAGTAATCTATCGGAAAACGAAAAAGTACTCTATCGCTTTTACCCAATCGACCAGCGAATTTCAGGGCTTGTTGATTCAGCACGTGGCCTCGTTTAAATACCTCAAAGCTTCCGGCTCGATCAATAGCTACAAAAAGAAATTGATCGAAAAGATTTCAGAAATAGAAGTCAATCAGATGAAAATTGGCGAATTAAATGCCATCATTAACGCCTTGAGGGAGCCTCTGGTGGTATTCGTGATCGTACTGATGATACTGATAGAAGTTGAATTGTTTGGCGGTGAATTGAGTTTGATTGTTTTGAGTCTTTTGTTTTTTTACCGTGCGCTTACCCATCTGATGAATCTTCAGAATTATTGGAATTTGTACATGGCTTCGTATGGCTCTTTGGAAAACATGAAGGCCTTTAATCGAGAATTGTCGCGGGGAGAAGAGAAGCAGGGGGACTTGGTTTTTAGTGGTTTTCAGAGAAGTATGGATTTTAAGAGCGTAGGTATCGGATTCAATGGAAAGACGGTGTTTAAAGACCTTACCTTTTCGATCAATAAATACGACAATGTGGCGCTATTAGGTCCGAGTGGAAGTGGAAAATCAACCCTGATGAATATGATTTCCGGATTGATTCCTCCAGATCAGGGGGAGATTTTGTTGGATGGAAAAAGACTAAGCGAGTTTGATATTCACACCTTTAATTCCCGCATCGGGTACATCACGCAGGAGCCGGTTATTTTTGACGATACGGTCTACAATAACGTGACCTTTTGGGCCGAAAAATCGGAAGAGAATAAGCGAAGGTTCGACGAGGCATGTAGGAGGGCCTTGATTGAAGACTTTGTATTGGGGCTGGAACTCCGGGAGGAGAGTAGGTTAGGAAATAACGGAATGATGGTAAGTGGCGGACAAAGACAGCGTATAGCAATTGCGCGGGAGTTGTTCAAGGAGATAGAAATCCTTTTGATGGACGAGGCAACTTCTTCTCTGGATGCAGAGGCGGAGAGCTTGATTCAGAAAAATATTGAATCCCTGAAAGGATCTGTAACCATGATTATTGCCACGCATCGACCGACAACCGTTGAAAACTGCAATAAGGTGATTTCGATAAAAAATGGTCGGGTAACGGTTCGGGAAAATGTAGCCATTTAATCAAGGCTGAATTCGTACTCAGGAAAGGGCTGGCTTTGTGATTCCTGCTATCTGCCTGTCGTTGAAACGGTACCTTTCCGGGTGCCGAGTACCGGTTCCCCCCGGCAAAAATGGCTTGTATCCTCGAATCGGTCAGGGGTCTTCAATTACCAGTACGGCGACATTGAATCGGTGTAGATCCAACAAACTATTGACTGATCGAAAAGCGTCTTAACGAATAGAGGTCGATAATATCTATCCGAAAAATGCCCGGTCAATCCCCCTGGAAGGTGTTGGCTGTCTGAAGCTTACTAAAGAATCTTTCGTTCGGCTGGAACTTTCGATGGACGATCTTACCGATGCACCGGGGAAAAAACGAGTAGAAGATTTTTTTTGAACACCATTTTCTCCATCCCTTCTGTTTAAAAGAAGCGATAGGTAGTGGATAGGAATCGTAATAGGTAACGATTTGAAGCTGAAAAAACACAAAAGTCAAGGCGTCAGGTGAATTTTACCAGAAACATAAAAAAGTTATTTTCGTCGTTTGGTTACGAAATTCTTTCGAAAAACAATCCGCACGTTTTACGTAAGGATCCGTTTAACATTAAACGCACCTTGTTGCGGGAGGTCAGTCACCCGGTCATCGTCGATATTGGCGCGTACATAGGTGACATCACAGAATCCTATCGGAAACTATTTCCGAGCTCAAGCATTTATTGCTTCGAACCTTACGAAAAAACGTATTCGATTTTAAAGAATAGGTTTCAAAATGATTCCAAAATCCATACGATCAATGCCGCATTGAGCGATAAAAGCGAAACAGCCAGGTTTTTTGTCAATGAGAATTTTCGAACCAACTCCTTGCTCTCATTGGATGCCGAAACAGAAAAGAGTTGGCCTGCATCGAACTTGAGACACTGTGAAGAAACGCAGGTGCGTACGTACTCGTTCGATGATTTTTCTTTGGGAGGAAGCATAGATCTTGTGCATTTGTTCAAAATTGATGCCCAAGGTTCTGAGCTACAAATACTAAAGGGAGCCCTTCAGGCACTAAAACTTCGAAAAATTAAGATTATTTACTTAGAAGTACTTTTAAAACCTACGTATCAAGAGCAGGCCAAATTTCCGGATATACTTCACTATCTGGCAGATCTCAACTATTCGCTCTACGGTATTTACAATCATTCGTATGCGACCGATGGTAGTTTACGACAGGTTGACGTGCTTTTCACTGAGAACGGGTTTTTAGAAAACGTTTCCTCTCCCTAGCATTTGGTGTACGATTTTCAAGTAACCTCCCCAAAAGACACAACAAATCTGCGAACGTTGCGACATCCGGAATTTTTCCTGCATCAAACCTTTTTGATTATCCAACGAGCCAGCATGTCAGATTTGGTTGACGGGGAATAGCATGTGCTTTCCGGCATCAACTATTCCAAGAAATAATCCGTTGAATTCCATTTTGTTAAATGAATGTTTTCACTAAGTAGTTTACTTCCGAAAAATAAGATCAGTTTTTCTCAATGCGGCGAAGATCTTTTGATAGATTTTGTTTTCAAAAACCTTTTGAGAATAGAGAAGCCGACCTTTTTAGATATTGGTGCGAACGACCCAATTGTATTTAATAACACGTTTCGGTTCTATAGGAATGGGTGTCGGGGTATAAACATCGACCCCAATAAGGAATCCATTAATTCGTTCAATAGAAAGCGAAAAAACGATATTAATATCCACTGTGGCATCGGTCGTAAAAAGGAAACGAAAAAGTTTTATATTTTCGAGAATTCCATGTTGAATACGTTTGATGGAGAGGTTGCGCACATACAAGGCGGAGTGGTGGCTACCGAAGAGGTACAGGTGGAAACCATTGCAAATGTTCTGAGGCATCATCAATTTTCGGCGATCCCTGATTTTTTAAGTTTGGATACAGAAGGTATGGACAAAGAGATTTTGGAGGCTATTTTTTCCGTAAGCGATGAATTCGGCCTTCCGAAGGTCATATGCGTAGAGACCATCAAAAAACTTGGCGCCGGGGAGTGGCAGAAGGACCTGGTATTGGTGGAACATTTGAAGAGTTTTGGCTACATACATCATTCCGATACCTTCATAAACTCCATTTTTGTTCATCCGCGCTTTCTAAAAGTAAAAATCCATTGATAATCGTCAGGCTGAAAAGTGGGCTCGGAAACCAGCTATTCCAATATGCGCTAGGTTTGCATCTATCCAGGAAAAGCAATAGCCCACTTTTTTTAGACAATAGTCTCTTCCATCGGAGCAACAGGAAGCCCAAACTTCGCTTTTTTGAATGCGAGTACGATACCGTATCGAAAATTAAATTACGATTCCTCTCCTCGGATGTCATTCGTTTCCTATCCAAACGGCTTCGTTGCAATTTTTACCATAGCGTTGTCAGGGACCCCAAATGGCAACGCCTGGAACTGACTGGGAGGCCGAACTTAGTTTTGATAGGCTATTGGTCGTTTAATAGCTATTTTGATGAAATACGGAGGGAACTTCTTTCAAACTATCGGGTTAAGGAAGTTTTTTTCAACGAGCCCTATTTGAGGGTACGAGAGCGAATTCAAAAAACGGAGGCGGTAGCTATTCATATCCGCAGGGGAGATTATGTATCGAACAAACAATTCAACGAACTGTTCGGTGTCTTGCCCCTAGAATATTACCTTGCCGGAGTGGAACGGATCAAACGAAAAGTCGACCATCCCCGATTTTTCGTTTTTTCGGACGATCCTGCCTGGGTAAAGAATTTTTTTTCCTTCGAAGAGGAGTATTTTCTGGTCAGTGAGCAGGAGCATTTGGAAGACTATCATGAATTTGATCTGATGAGGTATTGCAAGCACCATATCATATCCAATAGCACCTTTAGCTGGTGGGCGGCTTATCTGAACGACTATGAGGGCCGGGTAATTATTCAGCCCCGGAAATGGTATCAATCGAAACTTGCGCAAGATGCGTATGAAACAAATGAATTTTTATTCATACAGGGTGCCATTCGTATTTAAACTGAAGGAAAGATGATTATTGCCGGTGCAGGCGGGCATGCCCTGGAAGTGTACGACGCGTTGCTTGTTGACCATCCGGAATCCTCGCTGTTCTTTTTTGATAACATTCAACCGGAGCTGCGTTTGTTGCGCAACCGTCCGGTCCTGAAATCGGCAGCCGAGATTCAGGCAAGATTCAGTTCTCGTTTTGATTTCGTTTTGGGTGTCGGAAACCCCAAAATCAGGCATGCCTTGCACGCCTTTTTATCCGGCATCGGTGGGCAGTACCGAGGCATCGTCGGTCAAAACACGGTTCTGAGTGAACACAGTCGGTACGAAGATTGTGATGTTCTGCATTTTACCTATATCGGGGCTTCGGTGTCAATCGGTACGGCGACGCTGGTAAATGTTGGTGTGCAGGTACATCATGAGGCGGTGGTTGGTAGATTTTGTGAAATAAGTCCCGGTGCGATCGTCCTCGGTCGGGCAAGCATCGGTAATTTTTCGTTGGTAGGAAGTGGAGCAGTCATCTTGCCGAATGTCACAATTGGGGACCATGTGGTGATTGGCACTGGTTCGATTGTGACCCGGGATATTCCGGACTTCTCCAAAGTGATCGGCGTCCCGGGTAGGGTGGTAGGTAAAATTAATCCCATGGGCAATGGCCACTAGCAGGGTAAGTGTTTGTATGATTACCTATAATCATGCAAGTTATATCAACAAAGCCCTTCAGGGGATTTTTAGCCAAAGGGTTAACTTCCCCCTGGAGCTTGTGATAGCGGATGATTGTTCCACGGACGGCACCGCAGAGCTAATTCAGGAGGAAATCTCAAAAAATAATGCCGCGATTCAGGTACGATTTATTCGAAACGAACGGAATATTGGCGTAAATAGAAACTTTGTTAATGCATTGTACGCCTGCAGTGGCGATTATATTGCGATCTGCGAGGGAGACGATTGGTGGACGGATACTTCAAAAATCCAAAAGCAGTTCGATTTTTTGGAAAACAACCCCCGGTTTGTCATGAGTTTTCACGCTGCCCGCGCCGTATCTGCAGAAGGAACTGACCGGGGAGTTATACCCTCCCAATCCACGAGGCGGAATTTAGATTTTGGTGCCTTACTGAGTGGACGGCATACCATTCCTACCCTAACAACGTTCTTTAGGAACACCATTGGTGGTAAGCTGCCGAAGGAATTCTTTGAAATCACCAATTGTGATACCTTTCTATTTTTGTTTGTCGCCCGAGGTGGCGATGTGTATTTTCACACGGATATCTCCGGAGCTGTGCATTCCATTCATCGTGGAGGCATCTGGAGCATGAAGGATGCGTACGAGCGATCAAAAATGAGTTATCTCACCTACGCTAAAATCTATGCGTATTTTAAAGACCGAAGGGGTATCGCTACCCTTGCCGTGTTTGTTAATTCGGTTATTATTTTTGCCTTTAAAAAGGGGGATTATTCGGTTGCGTTCAGGTTTTATCTGAAAAATATATACCTATCGCTTATCGATCGGCATGCACGTAGCGTCTTTTTTAGGAAACACGTAAGCTACTTTAAATGAGCGGCAATCTGTCAGAAGAGGAGCCTTTGGTCAGTGTCTGCGTGATTTCCTACAATCACGAAAAATTCATCGAAACCGCCTTGGCAGGTATTTTAAGGCAGCGGGTAGCGTTTAACGTGCAGCTGGTTATTTCCGATGACTGCTCTTCGGACCAAACGCCACAATTGATCCAGAAAATGTCCGAAAATTTAGACTCAAAAGTGGCCGTTGAGGTTTACTGCCAATCTAAAAATCTCGGAGTGATAGGCAATTTTATGTTTGCCCTAAAAAAGTGTACCGGAAAATATATTGCAATCTGCGAGGGCGACGATTTTTGGACGGATGAGGAAAAATTGGCCCTGCAGGCGGCGTTGTTGGAGGAAAACCCGGAACTGGCGGGATCCTTTCACAAAGTAAAGGTTCGTTACGAAGGTAAGCCGTATTTAACCGGCGAGTACGGCAGAGGGGTTCCTTCTATTTTGACTACGAAGGATTTGATTTCAGAGAAATCGTTGATGCATACCTCCTCGCTTTTTTTTCGGCGAGAGGCATTGGTTTTTCCCGACTGGTACCCAACCATGCTGAGTGGAGATTTCGCCCTGGCCTCAATTTTATCCGCCTACGGTGCATTTTCGCGGATCGACCGGTACATGAGCACCTATCGCGTACACGAGACGGGCATTACCAATTCGCATGCATACAATCGGGATAATATTGATCTGAAGATTCGGATAGTAACGCACCTTAATGAGTTCCATGACTTTAGGTACGCGCATGAATTTGAATCGCTCATTGAGGAATTAAGATCAAAAAAAGAACGAAAAACCGGCTTTGTCAAGGCTCTTCGCCGGCGATTGAAAATTGGCCTATTGGTTAAACGACTGAGGTATTGGCTGCATCAGGTATGAAGGTATCTCTCATCGTTCCAACCTATAACCGGAGAGAGCTGCTCCGCGAAACGATTGAAAGCATCGTTAATCAAAGTTATACGAATTGGGAATTGATCGTCGTCGACGATGGATCCTCAGACGGTACGGATACGCTCGTCGGCAATTATTGTGAGCAGGACAAACGCATAGGTTATTTTCAAAGACCATCGGGCATGGCCAAAGGGCCGAATTCCTGCAGAAATTTTGGGTTTCTGCGGTCCGCGGGTGAACTGGTAAAATGGGTTGACTCGGATGATTTACTTGCGAAAGACGCGCTGCAGAATCAAGTCGAAGTCTTTAAGACTAACCCAACAATAAAGCTTTGTTTGGGCTATGGATCCATTTTTTTCGACAACCCATCTTCAACCGATGGATTGTGGTCAAGAAGTAATCGGTCCGATGATTATTTTGCCGACCATATCAGAAGTAAGATACGGTGGCCTATTGGTGGGATTTTGTGGAAACGCACGATTTTCAAGGCTGTTCCGTTTCGTGCAAATTTGAAGAATTCCCAAGAATGGCTACTGCACAGCCAGTCCTTGTTACAGGTCAGGTCGAACGAAATTTATAATTTTACCGACGTCGTTTATTTTGTCCGAAAGGGGCATTTGCGGCTAAGTTCGTCCAATACGGCCGGGTACAGTTTTCATCAGGCAAAAGCGAGAATAGTGCTATTTGTGGAGATGCTTCGTCAAAGACATCCGTGTTTCTTGAATTATTTTGAAGTGATCAAACAGGTCTTGATCAACTCGTTTTATGGTTTTTCTGCTGTTGTAAGGAGCTCAAATCTATTTCCTCGTGACCATACATATTCTGAATGACGAAAAATTTTCTGATTGGGTCATCGATGCTTTCGAAAAGATTAATCCCGGCCGAAACGTTTTTCTGATGGTAAGTGATTCGTGTACTTCGGCGTACCTGAACGATCCGAGGGTGAAATTCCTCACGAAAAAACATTTTTTGGAAGAGGTGATTCCCACGGAGAACGATCTATTCATTTTTTATTACTTGCATCGGCATACCATAGATTTTTTAGTAAAATACCGAAAGCGCAGCTTTAAGAAACTCTGGATCGGATATGGATCGGATTATTACTACTATCTACTACGGCCTCCTTATTATCCATCGTTGTACCGGGAGAAGACTCTTACGTTGTTTAACCAATTTCACCGAAGAAGTCTTTTAAAAAAATGGGGATTGAAAATTTATCAATTTATCTATTTCAACTTTCGGGTCAGACCTGCCCTTTTATCGTTGGATTTTTTCGGGCCGATCATTCCTAACGAGTTTGATCTGGTCAAAAATGCCCACGCATTCGGCAATTTAAAACAGGTTGGGTTTACATTTGGTGATTTGGACTATTTGTTTTCCGCGTATTCGCCCACCAAACAAAAAAGTCAACTACTGGTAAACAACAGTGCGACCTATGCCGGTAACCATCTGGATGTGCTAGCTATCTTGAAAAAGCTGCGTGTGCCCCATAAAATCATCTTGCCGCTCAATTACGGGGATCAAGAGTACCGGAAGTACCTGTTGGATTATTGCGCGCAACATTTTACGGATCAAGTTGAATGCTTAACCCAATTTTTGCCCCGAGAAACGTATTTCAACAAAGTCACTCAATGCGAATTTGTCGTTATGGGGCACTTGAGACAACAGGCGATGGGAAATATCTACGCCCTGCTTTACTCTGGATCCAAGCTTTTTTTGTATGCAGATAATCCGGTTTACGCATTTCTGCAGGGGCTGCACCTGTCGGTGTTTACGATTGAGCAGTTGGAAGATGACCCAAGCCTGATAGCGATTCCTTTAGACCATGCACAAAAAGAGAGGAACCGACAAATCATCTATTCGTATTATTCCAGCGAAGCATCCCTGCAGCGGATTAAAGCGATTTCTAGCCTTTGAATATCATTAGAATTGTCCCGGTTTTGGATTTTGGAGGCGTTGAACAGCGGATCGTTCACACCGTCGCTGGATTTCGTGACTTCACCTCTAACTCCCTAACGGTGTTGGTCCTCGGAAAGGAAGGCAAAGTTTCAGAGGAACTCATGCGGGCTGGAGTGCAGGTATATCATTTTCAGGAGCGAATAAAAATTCCAAATATCAGGTTGATTGTTAAACTCTATCGTGTCATTCGTAGGATCCGTCCGGACCTGGTACATACTTCTGCATCGGAAGCGAATTTTCACGGCTTGATTGCGGCAAAGTTAGCCGGTGTACCGATATGTATTGGAGAGGAGATTGGTTTTCCGAATCACGATTGGAAGTGGCAAAAGTTGTTCAAACTGGTTTACGGTTTGGCCGATCGGGTGATTGCCATTTCCAATTCTGTGAAAACGAGGATTGTCGCATTGGGAGAAGTCGAAGAAGCTAAGGTAGCCGTTGTAAACAATCCGGTGGAGTTGCCGGCAAGTGTTTCGGGCAATGATGCAGGAGGCAGCGGAAAAGTGGCAGGGGCCTCTGTGGCGGCTACCGACGGTCTGGGCATGACAGGAATTTCCTGCAGGGCCGAAAATTCCGATCAAGATTTTTCCAAAGAATTCGTCTTCATTACCGTTTGCAGGCTCGTTCCAATTAAAAATTTAGATACCCTGATCCGGGTCTTTTCCGAGCTTGTTGGTGAAAATCACGGGTTCGAACCAAGACTTTGGATTGTCGGGGACGGTGTGGAAAGGGATCGGTTGGAATCGCTTTGTACCGAGTTATCGCTGAGAGACCGTGTCGTTTTTTGGGGATTTCAGTCCCAGGTACATTCTTTTTTTACGCAAGCAGATTGCTTTGTTTTGCCCTCCTTTTCGGAAGGTTTTTCCATTTCGCTGGTGGAAGCAATGCTCAGTAGTCTGCCTTCTATTGTCACAAATCAAGGTGGGCCTGCCGAGATCGTTGAAAATGGCGTAACGGGTTACTTAATTGATCCCGGGAACCCGGGGGAAATCAAAGAGAAAATGGTTGAGGTAATGGTGACTCCCGGATGGGAACGTGCGATCATGGGCGAACGAGCGAAACAATCCGGGAAGAAGTATTCCGTGGAAAATTACATAACGCGTCTGCAAGCGGTATATAACCTGCATTAAGTGATTTTGGGGGATCGAGAATCGATTTCGGTGGGAAGCCATTCGGTACAATTTATTTCAAAGTCGCTCCCTCCCAGCAAACAGCCCTCGTTTTTTCACGAGGCGAGATCGATGGACGCTTGACCAAGTTTATGGGAAAAATTCGATTATTGCATTGCATTGAAACCATTTCCTCAGGAGGTGTAGAGCGAGTCCGACTCACTTACGCCAGCAAGCTTGATCGGGATACCTACCAGTTGAAAATTGTTTGTACCCAGGCAAAAGGTAAAATCCTTTCTGAGTTGAATCGCCTGGGTATTGAAGTTATCCCCATTGGGACCTTTGCTCATCCCCTGGAAGTCAGAAAATACCAGGCGTTATTGCAGGTAATTCGGAAATATAAGCCCCATATCATTCACGGAGCCGTTTTCGAAGGAAACTCCATGGCATTTGTTGGCAAAGTAATCGGGCGGGTCCCTATCGCTATTTTGGAAGAAACCTCCGATCCCATTGGACGGTCAAAGCGAGCTACCCACCTTCTTTCTTTTTACAGCCGTTTTGTGGAAGCAGTCATTGGTATTTCACCTGCAGTAGTGGATTATTTGAGAAATCAGGCAAAGATGAGCGAATCCAAGGTAACGCTTCTGCCAAACGGATTGAATATTCCCGCTGAGTCAGCGCCAGAGTTCATAAAATCACTCAAAGCTACGATGGGAATAACCGAACGCGATGTGGTGATCGGAGCGGTTGGACGGGTTTACAATCACGTGAAAAGATTTTCCGATATCATTGACGCCCTGCATTTATTGACTATTCCCCGGCTGAAATTTTTATTGGTGGGAGATGGACCGGATTTAGAACAGTTAAGGGCACGCGTAAACAAATTGGGTTTGGAAGAACGGGTTCATTTTTTAGGTTATCAGGAGGATCCGGCGCCTTATTATTCAATCATGGATATTTTTTGTGTTCCTTCTCATCAGGAGGGGTTCGGATTGGTGGCAGTAGAGGCCATGCTTCATAAGCTACCTGTTATTGCTAGTAGGGTAGGCGGGTTAAAAGGGATCGTGGCCGAGGGTGTAAGTGGTTTTTTGGTTCATCCGGGTTGCTACCAGGAACTGGCTTCGAAAATCCGGGTTTTGTATGAAAGTCCGGAATTAAGGAGAAAATTTGGTGAAAATGGCTACAAAATAGGCATGGAAAACTACTCCAGCGACGTATATGTAGAAAATATAGACCGTCTGTATCGACGATTACTTCAGAAAAAAGGGATAATTTAAAAACGAATAATTTGTTAGATATTATTGTTATCGTCGCTTTGCTGCTGGCCCTGTTCAAGTCGAACGAGCGCATAGCGAAGAAGTTTAGGTTGCCATGGAAATACCAAAGGCACTTGCATTACCTGCTGCTGTATCACCTTTTCTTTTCGCTGTTTTTCACCTGGTATATTCTTAATTTCGGCGGTGATTCCCAAGGGTATTGGTACTTTACCATGGAGCAAATACTGATTAGAGGCGATGTGTACTGGGGCCGTTATTTTGGGACAAGTACCACCTTTATTTTATGGTTGACTTACCTGCCAAGCAGGGTGCTTGGTTTGAGCTACCTGACCGGAAATATTCTATTTGGTGCCTTGGGTTTCGTTGGGATCAGGTACCTCTTTGTCATGACTGCGATCTACTTTCCCTACAACCACAAAGTATTGAATTTTTCCTTGTTTCCGATCATCTTTTATTTTCCAAACATGCATTTTTGGACAGCCGGAGTGGGAAAGGATTCTATCTGTTTCTGGGGTATCGCTTGGTTCGTTTTTGCAGTACAGGCGTATCGAAAAAGATGGTGGCAGGGCCTGATTGCCTTGTTTTTTGTCTTTATGGCAAGGCCTCATATGGGGCAGGCATTGATAGCAGGTGCAACAATTTCAATTTTGTTCGGATCCGAAATAAGAAAGGAATACAAAATGGCCTTGGGTGTTTTCGCCTTGGCAGGAAGTATTTACCTAAGTGCCACCACATTGAGTTTTCTGAAGTTAGAGGAATTCTCCCTGGAAGAATTGGGCTCGCTTGCTTCAAAAACTGCCGGATTGTTAGCATCCGGCCACTCGGGAATTGATGTTGCCTCCTATTCGATTCCCATGCGGATTTTTACCTTTATGTACCGCCCGCTTTTCTTTGACGCGCACAACGTCATGGCGCTGCTGAGTTCCTTTGAAAACGCGCTGTATGTATACCTGAGTTTTTATATTTACCGCAATTGGAGTCCCGAAGCACTGCGCGACATGCCGGTATTTTTAAAGACGGGGATCATTGTGTTTATTCCTACGAGTTTGGCTTTTGCCAATAGCCTTGGAAACCTCGGAGCCATCATGCGCATGAAAAACATGACCATGATTTATTTCGTGTTGTTTTGCTTTTACCTCATCGCACACAACAAAAAGCAACGCTATTTGCGCGCACTGGACCGGAAGCGCTTTTTCCAACGGAGACAGGCCATTATCGATCAGAAAAAAGCTTCGTTTCAACATGACTGAGCGGCCACGAAAGAAAATCCTTTTCCTTCCCAAATACCCCAGAAAAGGGGCAAGCAGTCGCTTACGAACCTATCAGTTTTTACCCCTTTGGGCTTCAGAAGGGGTGGAGCATACCGTTTCACCCTTCTTTAACGAAAGGTACCTGGAGGTTATATATGCCGGGCAAAGGCCGAGTTATTGGCAGGTACTGGGATGTTACTGGCGCCGGCTAAAAATCCTGCTTACGGCAGGAAACTACGACCTGGTTTGCCTGGAAAAAGAGCTCTTTCCGTATTTCCCCGCATTTCCTGAATGGTTGCTTTCCCGGTTAAAGGGATATTGGGTCGATTACGATGATGCCGTGTTTCACAACTACGACCTGGGAAAATACGCGCTTGTTTCCCGTCTCATTCCAAAAAAAATTGATCGGGTCATGCGCTGGGCGGATACGGTCACCGCCGGCAATGCCTATCTGATGCAGCGGGCAGAAAGGGCCGGTGCAAAGCGGGTTGTGCGTCTGCCTACTGTAATCGATCCCTACCGGTACCGAAAAAAAATCCACCAACAACAGGATACACTTACCATTGGCTGGATCGGCTCTCCCAGTACGCAGAAGTACCTGAATGCCTTGCTCCCGGTGTGGGAGCACTTGCGTCGGGAATTTGATCTGGTATTTCTTCTTGTCAACGAGAAGACAAAGCCGCTTTTTCCCGGGAATGTTCAAACGATTCCCTGGACCGAATCGGGCGAGGTAGCAGCCCTATTGAGCATGGATATAGGCATCATGCCCTTGCCGGACGACCCTTGGGAACGAGGTAAATGTGCCTACAAGCTGATCCAATACATGGCTTGTGGCCTACCGGTAGTCGCCTCTCCGGTAGGGATGAATGCTGAAGTCGTGACAAATGGCGTCAACGGCTTTCTTGCGCAAACGGAGAAGGAATGGGTGGATGCACTCAGCCGGCTACTAAAGGACTGCAGCCTGAGAAAGGCAATGGGTGAAAAAGGCTTCCAACGGGTTGCCGAAAAGTATACCCTACAGCACAATTTCGTAAAAATGCACGCTTTACCAGCGACACCCTGAAATCAAATCAAGAAAAAATGACCGAATTGAGTCGTACCAGCCCCTTTCCTGTTGGGTTGGTAAATAGCCACTTCACCGAATGAATATTCTGTTTATTTGCTGGGATTCGGACCAAACCAACTACCTGGAAAACCTGTTTTTCCCCATTTTTAGGGCGCTACAGGGAACGACTCCCTGGCAATTTCACGTAATGCAGTTTTCTTGGGCCTCAGAGGAGGAAGTGGGACGCATCCGTCTACTGGCAAAGGGATCCGGCATTCGGTACACCCAGGTTCCGGTAGCCCGTTGGCCGAGTCCTACCATTGGATCCTTGCGGACACTGCGTACCGCCAGTCAAAAAATAAAGGAGTATTTGCAATCAAATACGATTGATTGCCTGATGCCCCGGTCCACGCTTCCTGCCTGGATGGTACTGCGGCTCAATCGCTGGGTAAAGGCCCGATCCCTTCCAGTAGTTTTTGATGCCGACGGTTTGCCGATTCAAGAGCGCATTGATTTCGCCGGGTTGAATCCTACTAGCTTGCATTGCCGCTGGCTGCGGCATGTAGAATCCAGCATGGTTCGGCGGGCCGATCGGGTATTGACCCGTTCCGAAAAAGCCATCGCCATGCACCTGGCCGGTAGCGGAGCGGGGCAGGGAGGAAAGTTTTTTCGGGTACGTAACGGGCGCGATCCCGCTGTTTTTTTGCCCAACTCCACTGCACGAACTGCCATCCGCCAGCAATTGGGAATTTCGGACAGTACCCGTCTTTGGCTGTATTCCGGTAGCATCGGCCCTCAGTACCAGGTGTCGGAAATGCTGCAGCTATTTTGGTCTTGTTATCAGGAAAATCCCAGTCACCGCTTTATATTTTTGGTCCGAAACAAGGAAGCCCTACGCGCCCATATACCCGAATACCTGAATCCATTGGTTTGCATAGAAACGGTACCGTTTGCGAAGGTACCGGATTATTACGCGGCCGCAGACCTGGGAATCAGCCTGAGAAAATCAGCTCCCAGTTTGGCAGGATTAGCTCCGATAAAGATAGGCGAATACCTATTGTCAGGCCTGCCCGTATTGCTTTCAGAGGAAATCGGCGATTTGTCCGAAATGCTGGATAAGGAAAAAGCCTGCTTTGTTTACCGAAAAAACCCTCATGAGTTTCGGCGATGGCTGGACGAAACCAGGGATTTGCCAAAAAACGAAATACGTGCCTTGGGAGAACGAAATTTCGGCATGCAGCAAACGATAGTGGACTACAAGCTTGCCTTGGAATATTGTTAACGGCCATGCTTCTACCGGATGTACTTTCTATGCTCGCCATCCTAGCTTTGGTTTCGGTCTGGATTCATCGGCGAGCGATGAAAAAAGGCCACTCCCGGCAATTCCGGTTAGTACTGTATGCCCTATGGGTGTACCATCTGGGCATGGCGTTTTTTTTTCACCAATATTTGTTGGATCAGGGAGGGGACAGCCTGCGTTATTGGGAACTCAGCAGTATTCCGGTCGAAGAAGCCGATAGCTGGATGGCCTATTGGGGCGTCGGAACGGCCTTTGTGCAATGGCTCAATTTTCCGCTTTCCCATATTTTGGGATTAGGGTATGCTTCCGCTACCCTGGTTTATGCAGGACTTTCCTTTGTTGGGTTTTTGCTGCTGGCCGAGTGGATGGCCAATCGGCTTCACCTGATTCCGTCAAGGCCCACAGCGGCAGTTGCTTTTTTAGTGTTATTTTTACCCAACCTGCATTTCTGGACGGCAGGGGTAGGGAAAGAGGCCTTTCTATGGCTGGGGTTGATACTGGTATTGATTGGTTCGGAGAGCATTTCCCGAAAGTGGGGCTACCTGGTCCTGGGAATACTGCTTTCCCTGATGGTTCGACCCATTCAGGGATTGGTGCTTTGCGTAGCCGTTTTGGGCGTGCTGCCTTTTCATCCGGCACTTCGTCATCAGCGCCGCTACCTGCTGCCATTGGCTTTGTTTCTGATTCTAGGGATTGGTGCTTACCGCTGGATCTTGGGCTCGCTGGAGTACGGATTTCATTTCCGGTGGATCGTGGACTTGCTTCACTGGCAACAGCAATACCTGGAGTCTTTTGGTGGACGAAGCAGCCTGCCGATGTCCGATTATTCCCTGGTAGAAAAACTGGGAACGGTATTATTCCGGCCCTTCCTTTGGGAAGCAGATGGTTTCTGGACCTTGGCCGCCTCCCTGGAAAACAGCCTGTTTCTGGTCGGAGTGCTAGGAGGAAGCTGGGCCTGGTACCGAACGAAAGCAAGGCTTCCCGTACCTGTTTTTTATCAAATTTCACTGGTGTATGGGCTGCTGCTTTCTTTGTTATTTTCCTATTCCTTGAATAACCTGGGAATATTCATGCGCATGAAAAGTAGTTATAGCTTTTTGATGCTTTGTTTTTTTTATGAACGAATCGTTTATTTCTGGTCCAGCAGGGCGTTTTCAAAATGAAGCAATCAGGATTAATCATTTCATTGGATTTCGAACTGCATTGGGGTAGATTTGATAAAGTGCCATTAAAAGGAAACGAAGCCTACTACTACCGAACACGGGAAGTGATCCCTCGGTTGCTGGCCCTTTTCGAGCAATACCAAATAAAAGCTACCTGGGCCACTGTTGGCATGTTGATGGCCGGAGATGCCGAGGAATGGGAGCGTTTCAGTCCTTCGCTAACGCCCGGTTTTCACGAGCAAGCCTTCTCTGCCTATCACTGGTTCCGCAGGGCTTCATTGGATCCAAACTGCCTTTTCGCTCCGGATTTGGTCCGGGAAATCATCAGGGCCCCGGGACAGGAATTGGGGAGCCATACCTACTCTCACTACTACACCCGGATATCTGGACAGCAGACCGAGGAATTTCGAGCCGATTTGCTTGCTGCCAGACACATTGCAGCAGAGAAATTTGGCCAGGACCTCCAATCCCTGGTCTTCCCGCGCAACCAATACCACCTCGCAGCATTGAAAACAGCCAGGGAAACGGGGTTTCGATCGGTACGTACCAATCCGAAGGATTGGTTCTGGCAGCGTCCGGAAAAGGAAACCTGGGTAAAAAAAGGTTTTCGTGCGTCGGATTCCCTGGTTCCCCTGGGAAAAAAGACCTCATTTTTTCCAGAAATACCTGCGCGGGGATTTCCAACGCTACTCCCTGCCTCCCGTTTTTTCAGACCTTATCAGGATCGAATGCCCTGGATGAACCGGATGAAGTTGCGTAGAATTAGCGAAGAAATGGATTTGGCCGCCAGGGCTGGGGAAATGTATCATCTGTGGTGGCATCCACACAACCTCGCCCAGTACCCGGAACAAAGTCTGGAAGAGGTCAAAATTGTCCTGGAGTTTTTTTCTAGTTGCAGGGAGCGTTATTCCATGCAGAGCCATTCGATGGGCACTATGGCCAAAATTGGCGACCTGGAAGGCTGATTCCAATTTGCCTGCTCGGCTAGCTTTTTGCACTAGTACCTCCCTCTCCCTCCGCGCAAGTAGCGCCACTTCCATGGCTCTTCTTACCCCATTTTTTCGGATCCTGCCTTTGGTGGCAGGTTGGGGATCGCACTTCCAAACATTTATACTACTTGATTTTGACCGACTGTCTGCGGATTCCGTTAGAAGTACCGGTAGGGATTTGTCCGGGGTTTTCGGTGGCGCTTGGATAGTTGCTTCCTGCCCCAAAGGCGAGAAGTGAAGGAAGAACCGGGGCCTTTTAACTTTCCACTTAAAAATGCCGGGAATATTTGCCGGCTTGAGGTTTATGTATTTATTTTGGTTTCGCTTAAGGAGCGCTGCCTATGAACCTGTCAGATTTTAAAGAAAGTATTCAACAAGGAGCAATGCCCAAAGGGATTTCGGTTTTCCTCCAGGCCTTGTGGTTGGAAAAATCGGGAGATTGGGACGGGGCCCATGGGCTGATTGATTCCCTGGCTGGGCAAGATGCTGCCTATTTGCATGCCTTCCTGCATCGGCGGGAAGGTGACCTCTCCAACGCGGCTTATTGGTACCGAAGGGCTGGCAAACCCATTGCATCCGGAAGCCTGGAGGAAGAATGGGAATTACAAGTGATTTATTTTTTAGCGGATTGACCGGGAACATTATTTTTAGCAAGGACAGGAAAGTAGCGACTCAGCAGCCTGTTGCCAGGCCCCGGAGTAAGTTAGTAGCAAAGGAAAAAGATGATTTCAAACTTCGGTTGATATGAAAGTAGCATTGATTGCCCATGACGGGAAAAAGGCAGATATGGTGCATTTTCTAAGCGGATCCAAAGAGGCGCTGGAGGGCGTTTCCCTGGTAGCTACGGGCACCACGGGCACACATATTGAAAAAGCCGGTTTTGAGGTGGAAAAACTACTTTCCGGTCCCTTGGGAGGGGATGCTCAGATTGGTGCAATGGTAGCTCAAAAAGAACTGGATATGGTCATTTTCTTTAGAGACCCCCTGGGCAAACATCCCCACGAACCGGATGTGCAGATGCTTATGCGGATTTGTGACGTACACAACGTGCCCCTGGCCACCAATCTGGCGGCGGCTGAACTGATGTTCAAACATTTGAAATAAGAAACGACCACAGCAAACGACACATGCAAGACCAACTGTTATCCATAAAAAAAATTGGGGTGCTCACTTCCGGAGGCGATGCTCCGGGAATGAACGCGGCCATCCGGGCAGTGGTCCGGGCAGGCTTTTATTACAAACTCGACGTATTTGGTATTTACAGAGGATACGAGGGAATGATCAATAACGATATCAGAAAGCTGGATAGCGGCTCGATTGCGCACGTGCTGGAGCGGGGTGGCACGTTTCTGAAATCCGCGAGAAGCGAAGAGTTTCGTACGGAGGAGGGTAGGAAAAAAGCCTACGAAAACCTGAAAAGCCATGGGATTCAAGCGCTAGTCGTAATTGGTGGCGACGGCTCCCTGACCGGGGCCCACTTGTTTTACAAGGAGTTTGGTATTCCTGCAATCGGTTTGCCAGGAACCATTGACAACGATCTTTTTGGAACGGACCTGACCATTGGTTTTGACACCGCTTGCAATACAGCGATTGAAGCCATTGACAAGATACGGGATACCGCGACCTCCCACGACAGGCTCTTTTTTGTCGAAGTTATGGGTAGGGATGCAGGTTTTATTGCGATCAATGCAGGCATTGGTAGTGCCGCGGCGGCCATATTGATCCCCGAGAAGAAATTTCCGGTGGAGAAACTGATCGATCGGTTGAAATTCCGGGAAAAAGCGAAAAAGGAAAGTAACGTGGTAATCGTCGCGGAAGGGGGAAAGAGTGGAGGAGCGCAGGAGATCGCCCACAAGGTGAAAAAAATCCTTCCCGGGTACGATATCAAGGTGACCATCCTGGGACATCTGCAGCGTGGCGGAGCCCCTTCTTCCTTTGACCGAATTCTGGCCAGCAAACTGGGGGTATCGGCAGTGGAAGGCTTGCTTCATGGAAAGTACGATGTGATGGTAGGCATTATCAATAATAAAATCGTATTTACTCCAATAAAACGTGCCATCGTCGACGATAAGAAAGTGGACGAAGAGGAATTGCGTATTGCCGGAATTCTTTCCACCTGACCAGGTAAAACCGGGGTGCCCGACAGGTATAAGATCGATCGGTTGGTTGTCGTTTCGATCTTATCGTATAACCTGATTTCCAGCGTTCAGGTGTGCTACCTGGGGCGAGCTCGATCGGGAAGGAAACTCCTTTCGCTTCGATGGGCAGGCATGGATAGCGCTTTTCCCAGCAGCGGTATTTCCGGCCACATGCCCGCTCTTTCACCCATGTCCGAATCGAACACCTTGCGCCTTGATCCCGGATCTTTTATTCAATTTGGTCCTGGGCCTGCTATTTATCGGCATATTGAAGCCGGTTTATTTCGCGCGTTGGGAGCAAGCCTCCAAATCTTTTACGGCCATCAATTACCTGAACCGAATCGGTCATGCCTGAGCAGGCCGAAGCCTCATGAGTCGCTGCAATGGCCGGATTTTTTGCAAAAAAAAATTTCTTTTTACTGCTTATTTTGGACATATTGTCATTCCTTTGCCAATTTTCTTTTTTCCAATACCTAAAAAAAACCTACTCATTACCATGAAAAAAAACATTGAATACCTTCAGCAAAGTTACCTGGACCAAAAGCGGGAAAAGGCACTTTCTGCCGCCTCTGCGCGATTGGAAGAGCAAGAGCCCGAAAACAGTCGCCGCTCTTTTTTTAAGAAAGCAGCCTTGGGCGGGGTAAGCCTTGGCGGCATGATGCTCCTTCCCATAGAAGATACGCTGGCCCACACCACATCAAAGGTCAACCGGCTATCCAATCCTTCTGACCTGAAAATTACCGACATGCGCATCGCCCAGTACGGTAACGTGCCCCTCCTGAAAATCTATACCAATCAGGGAATTCACGGCCTGGGCGACGTCCGGGATGGAGCAGATAAGCGCTATGCATTGATGCTAAAAAGTCGGATTCTAGGAGAAAACCCTTGTAATATTGAGCGAATTTTTAAACGCATCGAGCAATTTGGCTGGCACGGGAGACAAGGAGGGGGAGTTTCCGGAGTGGAAATGGCGCTCTGGGACCTGGCGGGAAAGGCCTACGGAGTGCCTTTGTACCAGTTGATGGGTGGAAAGTTTCGGGATAAGGTGCGCATCTACGTGGATACGCCTACCGTTCAGGATCCCGACGAGTTTGCCAACAAAATGAAGGAACGAGTAGACATGGGCTTCACCATGTTGAAAATGGATATAGGAATTGGTTTGATCAAGGATCAGAAAGACACGTTGACCAACAAGTCCCCCTGGGGCCAATTACGGGGATGGTCCGACCAGGACGTGATGAGTTATACGCAAACGCCTCATCAATTTACCCATGTGCAGATCACCCAAGAGGGATTGGAGAAAATGGTGGCTTACGCAGCAAAGGCACGCGAAAAAGTGGGCTATGAAATCCCCCTTGCGATTGATCATTTTGGCCACATGGGCTACAACGAAATGATTAAACTCGCCGAAGCGTTTGAACCCTACAACATTGCCTGGCTGGAAGACCTGATTCCCTGGCAAAATACGGAACAGTGGAAACGAATTACAGAGTCCATTACCACGCCAACACTGACCGGAGAGGACGTTTATCACAAGAAGAATTTCAAAGACCTGATTGAAAATCGGGCAGTTGATTTGGTGCACCCGGATCCTGGCAGTGCAGGCGGCTACTTGCAAACCAAAAAAATTGGTGACTACGCGGAGGAGTATGGGATTGGGATGGCCCTGCACCACGCGGCCTCTCCGATTACCTTTATGGGTACCGTTCATGCCGCCGCGGCTACCTATAACTTTATCGGATTGGAACACCACTCGGTAGACAACCCCTGGTGGGAGGATTTGGTAACCGGTATCGACAAGCCTTTTGTAAAGGATGGATACGTGCAGGTGCCGGAATCCCCCGGAATTGGGCTGGAACTAAACGAAGATGAGGTGAAAAAGCGTCTTCGTGAAGGGGAGCAGTACTTTGCGCCCACTGACGATTGGAATGAGATTCGCTCCTGGGACCGTACCTGGAGCTGAGTAAAAAAGAACCCTGAAAAACTCATTCGGGGTTCTTTTTCCTTTAGTTCAGAATATTTACTTTCGATTACGTAACCTGAAGTAGAAAATGAGTCAATCTAGAGACATTTTATCCATTCTTCTCCAACTTGCGGTTGCTGGGTTGGTAATCATCTTTACCGCCTACCTGCTTCCTGGGATTATGGTGGACGACTGGATCACCGGTGTCATTATCGCAGCGTTACTCGCCTTGTTAAACATTACCGTCAAGCCAGTCCTGATTTTTTTAACCATTCCGATTACCGTTCTTACACTGGGATTGTTTTTATTGGTGATCAATGCACTACTGGTGATGTTGGCTGCCTCCATGATTCACGGCTTTGCCGTGGATAATTTCTGGTGGGCGCTGCTTTTCAGTCTGGTACTCTCTTTGGTAAACTCCATACTGGGTATTTCACTAGGAAATGGGTTCCGGCGCTAATGCTAGGGTAGGGTAGGGGCTCGGCTTCCCATTTCGATTAGGTAGGGTCGGGATGGAAAGGGATGGATCGGTCAAAGACGCGTTTGTAGTACACCGGTCTTTGGTCTGCGTCTCGTAGTGAGTGCGGCCCCCTGGTACTTTTGGGGACATGGATAAGCAAAAGGTATTTCTCTTGGCCTGGCTTGGTTTCGGTGCCATCTTCCACTTCGTATACCTCAAAATCAATGGGAAAGGCCGGGTGACAATAGGTTTCCAGCGAGGTCCGGGCCACATACATTTCCTCCTCCGGATCGATGCCAATCAGTTGTTTTTGGTCCGAAACGCCGACAACAATGGTTCCGCCATCGGTATTTGCAAAGGACAGCAGGGTTTTAGCAACCTTCCGTTGGTTGGTGAGGCTTTGCTTAAAATCCAGATGCAGACCCTCCGGCTGCGAGACCATGTTTTTGATCCGGACATTGTTCTTTTTGGGAGAAAACATTTTTTTAAAGCATAAAAGATTGTAAATTAAAGAAGAGTACTATCAGAAATAGTATTTTTTTATTTATTTGTTATCAAAATTGATTGTATAAACCCAGCGTACTATCCAATGAACTATCCAAATGAAGGATTTTTGCCAGAATCCATTGCAGCCCTAGAAAAAGAACTAAAAGCAGCCGGGAAAAATTTCAAAATCGTCCCCGGCGAGGATAATTCCGATGAATTTGTTAATTTTTATTTCGTCGGTAAATTTGAAGGAAAAGATGTGATTTACGATGCGGTGTTGTATACCCTGCGTCTACACTATCAAAGCGAGCTGTTCGAATTGGCCGAGCACGAGGCCGCTAAAAAATTCCCCAATTACCACGGAATTCGCTACGAAGAAGATGAAAACGGGAACCTTAAACCGCTAAAGGAAGAGGAGGAGGAAATCGGCTGGTTCATTACCGAACTGATCATGGAGATGGAAGAGGAGGGGACGGTTAAGGTTCAGGAGTTTATTGACATCGATACCCACCACGATTACGGCATTGGTTTGGACGCCGCCCTAAATTTGGAAAGCATCGATGAAAATGTACTAAAAAAGTTTGTGACTGAATTCAACAACGATACCATACGTCTGGACGAAACCTTCTATACCTTTGAGTCCGAAGAAGAGGAGGGTTGATGCTTTCCATTTTTCTTGTATTCCGCAACATTTTCCTGCCCCGTAAGTTTTTAAGGGTATGTTAAAAGTAGCCTGGTCTTCTCTGTACGCTCACCCCTTACCCACCGGGCACCGGTTTCCCATGGAAAAGTACGAGCTGGTTCCCGAGCAACTGCTTTACGAAGGAACACTATCGGCGGCTAATTTTTTCGAACCGGAAAAGGCAGATGAGCAGTGGATCACAGCGGTGCACGCAGCGGCGTATGTGGAAAAGTTAAAAAACCAGCAGCTTACCGCCAGTGAAGTTCGCCGGACGGGTTTTCCGTTAAGTCCGGCACTGGTGGAACGGGAAATGCACATCATGCAGGGCTCCGTGATGGCCGCTCGGTATGCTTTGGAATTTGGGATCGGAATGAACATTGCCGGCGGGACCCACCATGCCTTTGCCGATAAGGGAGAGGGCTTTTGCCTGCTAAACGATATCGCCATTGCCGCCAACTACCTCATCGCAGCCAAAGGGCTGCGAAAAGTATTGGTGGTGGATCTGGATGTCCACCAGGGAAACGGTACGGCGGCGATGTTTGCATCGCGTCCGGAAGTGTTTACCTTCAGCATGCACGGTGCGCACAATTATCCCTTGCACAAAGAAACATCGGATCTGGACCTTGCCTTGAAAGATCGCACGAATGATGCGACGTATTTGAAGCTTTTGGGGGAACATTTGCCCCGTTTGATGGATGCGGAAGCGCCGGATTTCATCATTTACCAGTGCGGTGTAGATGTATTGGCTACGGATAAACTGGGCCGTCTGGGTTTAAGTCTTTCCGGATGCAAAGAGAGAGACCGGATGGTTTTGCAGACTGCCCGGGTAAATGAGGTTCCCATCATGTGTTGCATGGGAGGGGGCTATTCGGAGGCAATACGTGATATTATCGAAGCACATGCCAACACCTACCGGTTGGCGCAGGAAATTTTCTTCTAAGGTAAAAATGAAAAAAACATGGGTACGAAAAGACTAAAAAAACAATGGCTGCTGCACGCAGTAGGAGGTTTGTTGATGACCGGGCTGGGGCTTAGTTTATTCGGAGAGGCGCTCATTAAAAAATGGGAAAACGCGCCGCTCTGGGATTGGCTCCTGTGGGGCACGTTGGCCTTACTGGTGTTTAACGCGGGTGTCTCCCTGGTAGGCCAGGCAGTGGTGTTCCGGGTAAAACTGGACGGGCGCAACGAAAAGTGATTGCTGGCAATTTCTGGATTTTACCATTTTATTCCAGTACCAAAATTTGTAATAGGTTTAGAATCCGTATATTTGCCCCAATACTACAAAAACGACATAAAGAAGTGAAAAAAATTACTACAATTATCAGTGCTTTGGCGGTTGCAGGATTGGTTGCAGTGGCCTGTAATCCCTCCGCCCCGGAAGGAGAAGTAAGCGTCAGCACAGAAGACGTGGACATTTCGGACCTGAAGGTGGCGTACATTGTTACCGACAGTGTCATCAACAATTTCACCTATTTTAAAGAGCAATCGGCTGCAATTGCGGAAAAAGGTAAAAAATACGAAGGAGAACTGACCAATCGCGCCAGGGGATTCGAACAGGAGGTTCAAAATTTTCAGAACACCGCCAATTCCATGACCATCAATCAGCAAAGAGCAAAGCAGGAAGAATTGGTTACCAAGGAGCGCAATTTGGTGACGTACCGCGAAAACATCATGCAGGAGTTGTCAGCGGATGAAAACAAGCTGTACAATGAAGTGTACGACATGATACAGGAGTACCTCAATACCTATGCTGCGGAAAACGATCTGGAGATGATCCTGTCCTACACCCGAGGCGGTGGAGTTTGGTATGCTAACAAATCCCTGGATATCACCGACGCAGTGGTGAAAGGGATCAACGAAGATTACGAAAACGGAGAAGCAGCACCTACCGAAGCTGCTCCTGCGGCAACTGAAGAAGCATCACCCGAGGGCGAATAAACGATAGAAAAATAGCGAGGAATGGCCCGGACTGTCCGGGCTTTTTTGTTTCTGCTTTTGTCAGGTTCGGTTGATAATCAACACTACCTTTAGTACCTTACACTGTCTTTTTCACCCATTGGAAGCCCTTCAAACCAAGACAAACACGTAAACCTGTAACTATGGAGATTACCAATTTTCTAAAATACCATTACAGACATTTCAATGCGGCAGCATTGATAGACGCGGCGGATGCCTACAAAGCACATTTAGATGCCAATGGCAAAATGATGATTACGCTGGCAGGTGCAATGTCTACTGCCGAATTGGGCATTTCCCTGGCGGAAATGATCCGGCAGGACAAAGTGCAAATCATCACGTGCACCGGTGCAAATCTGGAAGAAGATGTTTTCAATCTGGTGGCCCATGATTACTACGAACGTATTCCAAACTACCGGGATCTTTCGCCAAGCCAGGAGCAGGAGTTGTTGGACCGGCACATGAACCGGGTTACGGATACCTGTATTCCGGAAATGGAAGCCATGCGTCGAATTGAAGACGTCATTTTGCAGGAATGGCAAAAGGCAGATCAGGCAGGGGAACACTATTTTCCGCACGAATTTTTTTACAAGGTACTGCTCTCGGGAAAGCTTGAGAAGGACTACCAAATCGATCCCAAAAACAGTTGGCTGCTGGAAGCAGCCAAAAAGAACCTTCCTATCATCGTTCCCGGCTGGGAGGATTCAACCTTGGGAAACATGTATGCCGGCCATTGCATTGCCGGAGACATTTCCGACGTGCACACGGTAAAAGGTGGGATTCAATACATGATTTATCTGGCGGATTGGTATACCGAAAATGCCAAGGAAGAAAGTAAAGTAGGTTTTTTCCAGATCGGTGGGGGAATTGCTGGTGATTTTCCAATTTGTGTGGTGCCGATGCTGCACCAGGATTTGCAGCGAGAGTCGGTCCCGCTCTGGGGCTATTTTTGCCAGATTTCCGATAGCACCACCTCTTATGGATCGTACTCCGGAGCTGTCCCGAATGAAAAAATAACCTGGGGCAAATTGGGGATGGATACGCCGAAGTTTATCATTGAATCCGACGCTACCATCGTCGCACCTCTGGTTTTTGCGATCGTCCTGGGGCAGTAAATGGTTCGCTTGTGCAGGGATTCGCAGTCATCGGTTTCAGAGTAGCCATTCTGGCCTACCTTTGTATAGGCACTTTCGGGCGTTTAGCGGCGCAGAGAGAAACGATCCGCTTTGCACATGCCCTCGATTTTGACGAGCAGTCGCCACTAATAGGGCCTGACAGACACCTGTATTTCTCGGTGGCTTTTCATCCACGGAATACCGGGGGAAGCGGGGATCCCGGAGATACCTGGTTTGCTACCGAACAAGCCGAGGGATTTGCTGACCCGCAGCCCATTGCGGACTTGTCGACACCTGGTTTTGACTTGTTAATTGGGTTTCTTCATTCGGATACCCTTCTGGTCTATCACCAAAATCTCTACAATCGGCAGGTGATCTTCCAGTATTTCCGGACCGCTGCGGGTTGGAACAGGGGCGAAGAACAGCTTGTTCCGGGATTCAGATCCAGCGGCAAGCATTTTTCCGCCAGGCTTTCCTCTGACGGCGCTCAGATGATACTTTCTATGGATTCTTTTGGTTCCTATGGAAACGAGGATATTTATGTTTCTTTTCGTCAAGGCAACTCCTGGTCCCGTCCGCAAAATCTCGGAGCGAGTATCAATACAAGTCGGCAGGAGCTAAGCCCTTTTCTCAGTGCAGACGGGCAAACGCTTTATTTTTCCAGCAATGCCTATGAGAGCTCGAAATCGCTGGGAGTGTATCGAACCGAACGAATAGGGAATGGATGGACCGAATGGTCCGCTCCGCGGCCTTTGAATTTACCTGAAATGGAAGGGTTTGATATGTACTATTACCAGGATCCGTATCGGGACCGGTATTTCTTTACCAATACCCGCACCAGTGATGGATACGGCAATATTCTTTGGGTCGAGTACTACGCGCCGGAAGCCCTTCCATTGGCGAACGAACGAAGGGAAGAAGGCCCCACGGTTAGGGAAAACCCACCAGCTCCTCCTCAGGTCCCCCAACCGGCTGCTCGCCCGCCAATGGACCTCTCGGAAGCAGATGCAAGACTGGATATTACTTCACAGTTGGAGGGCCTGCAGCTTGGAGAGTCTCTGGTTTTGGAAAACCTATTGTTTGAAAGAAGTTCGACCGCCATCAACGATGCAGCTTCCGAGGACGTCTTGGAGAAATTGGCAGCATTTCTCAAACGGAACCCCTCTCGGATAATTGCCGTAGAAGGACATACGGATAATCGAGGGAGTTCACGGCTAAACGAACGCTTGTCTTTGGATCGTGCGCGCAAGGTAAGGGATATTTTGGTGGATGGAGGGGCTGAATTTGAGCAAATACGGGTCAACGGATGGGGCGGGACCAAACCAATCGCTACCAATACCACGGCGGCCGGCCGCGAGAAAAACAGGCGTGTAGAAATCATTCTTTTGGAGTAACCATAGCTATTATCATCATGCGATATACCTGCTGCACCCACCCGAGGATCGGTCTGGCCACCGGCTTATTTTTGGTTCTGATTTTAGCCAATTCCTGTGGGGGGGCTAAAAACCAGGGAGTGGAATCGAACTCCGACTGGCCCGGGCACAAATCGTGGGAAATGGGGCCCTTTATCAAGCAACATGCCGTCAATCCGGTACTCTCGGCCGGTGACCTGCAATTCGTTTGCCCCATTCTACAACAACCGGTTAAATGGGAAGAAAAAGATGTGTTTAACCCCGCAGCCCTGGTACGGGAGGGAGTCGTCAATTTGCTTTACCGGGCGGAGGATTTCCTGGGTAGCAATAACGGAACTTCGAGAATCGGGCTGGCCATCAGTGAAGATGGTCTGAATTTCGAAAAGCTACCCGAGCCGGTATTTTATCCCGAAAACGATAGCTTAAAACCGTTGGAGTGGGATGGAGGTGTGGAGGATCCTCGAATCGTGGAAAGCCAAGATGGGCGGTACATCATGACGTATACCAGTTACGACGGCAAGGTGGCACGTCTCATGCTGGCGTCCTCTCCTGATTTAAAAAATTGGACCAAACACGGGCGCGTGCTGCAGGGCACGCATAAAGACACCTGGAGCAAGGCCGGTGCCATAGTGGCCGAGCAGGATGGGGACCGGATACTGGCGAAAAAGATCCGTGGAAAGTTCTGGATGTATTTTGGAGATACGGATCTATTTTTAGCGCATTCCGAAGATTTGGTGCATTGGCAACCGCTGGAGAAAAATGGCGTACTCCAATCCGTGATGAAGCCCCGCCCCGGCTTCTTTGATAGCCGCTTGGTCGAATCGGGGCCGTATGCCTTGCTACGAGAGGAAGGAATTGTTTTATTGTATAACGGAATGAACCTGGGTGAAGGACAGGCGCGGGATCCCTCGCTTGCTCCCGGCGCGTATTCTGCGGGACAAGCGTTGTTTGCCGCAGATGACCCCTCAAAGCTAATTGATCGGTCCGAAACCTATTTTTTAACACCCGAAGAGCCATATGAAATCGCAGGTCAGGTCAATTTGGTCTGTTTTGTCGAGGGGATGGTTCCCTATCAAGGAAAATGGTTTTTGTATTACGGAACGGCCGACTCAAAAATTGCGGTTGCTGTATTCGAGGATGGAGTTCCTGCCTGGAAAAAAAGTAACCCCGGCTAAATACTTTTTCGGTAGTTGCCGGGGTTCTGTTAATTGAGAGAATTAACTTCCGTTAGCGGTGTTTCAAGCCGTCGGATTAATTGGGTCCATTCATCATGGCACCCCCGGCACCGCCGCCATCACCTTCCTTCAGGTCCTCATTGGTGACGCCGCGTTTTTTCCTGCGGCCGCCGTCAACGCTCAATTTCCCAATGCGGTAGGAGAAGTTGACTTTGAAATTCATGTTTCGCATGCCTGTAATGCTTTGCTGCATGATGGTGGGCGTGATTAATTCGTTTCTGATTCGAAATTCGGTGGTAAAGAAATTTTCGGCACCAAATCCAATGCTGCCACGTTTTTCGGCAAATTGCTTGTTGATGCTCAAGCTGTAGATACCAAAGCCACCAGCAGAACCTTGCAATTGCACCCGTCGGCCCCGGTAGAAGCTGAAGGCCTGTAGTTGCCAGTCATTGGGTAGTGTGTAGTTACCAAATAGTCGGCCACTGACCACAAAGCCTTCGTTTTGTGCCGCGTACTGCGGATCTTCCAATCCATTATCCAGTTGGGCGTAATAGGTGTCTATAGAGCCGTTCAGGGAGAATTTGCCCGAGACATTGATATTGGAGAAGACTCCCAGCCCATACGCACGCTCGTTTCCAATATTCTCATACGTGGTAAAGATAATGTCATCATCCTGCACCGTCCGTACCGGCTGTATGGACCCGGTGGTATTTCGCAGGTACGAAGTGAAATTCAGCGAAGTACCGTTGATAAATGTACTGTAGGAAAGCTCGTAGTTATCCGTAAGTTCCGGATCCAAAACCGGGTTTCCCTGTGTGATTTGCTGGGGGTTGGCCGCTTCGATGTTTGGGTTCAGGAAGTTTAACGATGGTCGCTGTATTCTGCGGTTGTAGGCTGCTTTCAGCATGTTTCCATTGCCCAATTTTCGACCAAAGTTCATGTTAGGCACCAGCGTTCCATAAGAGGGGATTTCTGCGGGGAGCTCCGAAGAGCGAAAGTCCGCTTCTATATTTGTGTATTCGTAGCGCAGACCGGTCTTTAGCGTATAATGCTCCAGGAATCCAAGGGTATAGGACAGGTACCCGGCCGTTACGTTTTGGTCGTATGTAAATTGATTGGAAAGGTTCACGTCATCAATCTCCTCAAAATCAGCGTTCGGCCCTTCTGCACGGAAGTAGGCAAAATCACTGACCGCTTTTCTCAGGATATTTTTTGCTCCATATTCCAATATTTGCTGGTCATCCGACCCCATGGGCGTTACGTAGTCTACTTGTACAGTGAATTCTTCGTTGAGATTGCTGTTGTCGTTTTTTAACCGGCTCACGATCTGATCAAACGAATCGTTGTAAAGGCTATTTACAAAGTCGTTGGTCCGGTCACTTCGGCTGTACAAACCAGAGATGCTAAACTCTTTACCTTTTTTCTCAAAAGTTCGTGTATAATTATAACTCACGTCCAGACTATTGGAAAGGTTGTCGGTGGTGACATCCCTAAGTAATTCACTCACCAGCATGTCTTCCACATAGGTTTCGGTGGTTAGTTCATCTTGTTTCATCCGCATGTTTCTCAACCCAAAACTCACGGAAGTGGTCATGAAGTTGTACTTATTGATTTCGTAATCCCATCCAAAATTATACCGACCAAACATCATGTTATTTCGGGTATCGGCCGCTTGTAAAATGCGCGTGGCAGGTCTGTCAGCAGCAAGAAGTGTTTGTTCGTTTTCAAAGCTTCCCAGAATATTGTATCCGGCTCGGCCAAACCCACCCAGGGAGAAACCCATTTTTCCTTTCTTCAAGGCGGCGTTCAGGCCAAGGTTCGACCCTCTTATTCCTGCGCTGGTGTTGATATTCAAGGAGGCACCCTGCAGTTTGTTCTTTTTGGTGACGATATTAATGACTCCACCAGTTCCTTCCGCATCGTATTTGGCCGATGGGGAGGTGATCACTTCCACGGATTTTATTTCCTCGGCAGGAATTTGCTTCAATGCGTCGGCAATATTGTTGGCGACAATGGCCGATTGCTTGTTGTCAATCAATACCAGAATATTGCTGCTTCCCCGCATCGAAACATTGCCGTCCAGGTCTACCGTAAGCATGGGTACCCGACGCAGTACATCGGAGGCATCTCCGCCGATGGTGGTTTTATCGTTTTCCGCATTGTAAATGGTTCGATCCACCTTTTCCTCGATAAGGCTTCGCTGGCCTTGAACGGTAACCTCCTGCAAGGCAACCGAGGATTCTTGAATAATGAGGTTTCCCAAAAATACGTTTGGGGTATTCGGACCGACTTCGATGTCTTCCCGCGTTATTGGGTCGTACCCTACGTAGCTTAGTTCTACCTTGTACCTTCCGGCCGATTTTACGTTAAAAAAGAATTCTCCGGCATCGTCTGCCACGCCACCGGCTACGGTGACATCGGTACCGGCCTCCTTCAATTGGGCCGTTGCATAGGGAACCGGCTCCCCGGACTCTTTATCCAGTACTTTTCCGGAAATTTTAAATTCCTTTTTTTCTGCGTTTCCTTGTGCATGTATCTCCAGATTGGCTGTTGCCAGAAAGAGTGTCGCACAAACAAGTAAATTAAATAGCCTTTTCATTATGGAAGTAGATTGTGTAAACTAACGGTTGATTTAATATCCGAAACAAATGAAAAACATTACGTAGATTAAAAAAAATACAATAGATAGGTAGCCGGGAACCATCGACAAAACCGGGAAAATATCGGACCAATATTTTTTGACCTGTCCGGATTTGTTTTGGTAGAGCCGCACACCGGATTGGACGGCTAATTCCGTATTTTGGTAGATTCTTTTGGTTCTTTCCTTTTCTTTACTTTATGTTTATACTGGCAACGGCTATCCAACCAGGATAATTCGCTCCCAATGTACGCGTATGACTTACTCAAATCAATCCAAAAGAATTACCCTACTTATCCATGTATTGGCCTGGATTTTTATTGCCATCGTTATTTTTGTGGTCAGTCCGCTCTCCTGGAAAGTGGAGCTCCCGGTGGAATATTGGTTCAAACAAGGCCTGGTCTTGCTGTTTCTAATAGTCCTGTTTTATTTGAACATGCAGCTTTTGGTCCCTAAGATCCTCTTTAAGGGAAAAAACCTGCTTTTCGTCCTCATCGCCTTTGGCTTCACTTTTTTAAGTCTAATTTTGATCATCCAGTACGAAAACCTCGTCAATTTGCCCGAACTGATGCATTATGCCTTCCGTCCCAACGTTCCCTATGAACCGAGACCCCGAAATTTTAGCTACGACATGTTTACGGTGTTGCTGCTTCTTTTCGGATTCGGTATCAGCACCAGCGTGGTGGCCGTTCAGAAATGGCAGGCCGACCTGGCCTTACGGCAACAAATGGAGCAGGAAAAGGTATCCTCCGAACTGTCCTATCTCAAAGCACAAATCAATCCGCATTTTTTCTTCAATACCCTTAACAACATCTACGCGCTGACTACCGTCGACGTAGACCGAGCCCAACAAGCATTGCTCAAGCTTTCGCGGATGATGCGCTATGTGCTCTACGAGACCGATAAAGACCTCACCCTTCTCGGCAAGGAATTGGATTTTATCAAAGATTACATCGAATTGATGCGTCTGCGCCTTTCAGAAAAAGTGATACTGGACATTGTTATCCAGGACAATGTGGAGGACTTACCCATTGCCCCCATGCTTTTGTTGCCGTTTATAGAAAATTGCTTCAAACACGGCATCAGTGCCCAAAAGGAAAGTAAAATCGAAATCTCAATTACGCAACAAAATAAATTGTTGCACCTGCAGACCCGGAATACCATTGTACCTGCCAATCCTAATAGCAAAGAAAGTATGGGAAGTGGTATAGGCCTTAGCAATACCAAAAGGCGATTGGCATTGATTTATGGAAAAAAGCATCAGCTTACCATGGATCAGCACAATTCCCTCAATGAATACCGTGTGCATTTAACGCTGGATCTGGCATGAAAATCAAGTGTGTCGTAGTCGATGACGAGCCCTTAGCGCTGGATATGGTTTGTAAATTTGTGGAGAAAACTGGCTTTTTGCAGCTGGAAGCAAGGTTTGATAGTGCTTTGGAAGCCTTGGCTTATATCAACTCCCACGAAATAGGATTGATGTTTCTCGATATCCAAATGCCGGATTTGACCGGCATGGAATTGGCTCGGGTGTTGGAAGGAAGGAAAGGAAAACCCTCTCCAAAATTAATTTTTACAACCGCCTACAACCAATTTGCGATCGAGGGCTACAAAGTAGATGCGCTGGATTACCTGCTCAAGCCGTTTAGCTACGAAGAATTTCTGACCGCCAGCCAGAAAGCGCTCCGGTATTTTGAAAACAACAGCAGGCAAACAAGTAGCGCCCCCGACGATTACATTTTTTTAAAGGTGGAATACCAATTGGTAAAGGTCTTACTCAAAGACATTGTATTGGTGGAAGGGTACAAGGACTACGTAAAGGTGCATCTTTCCGGGAAAAATTCCCCGCTTCTGTCTTTAACCACATTAAAAGCCATGGAAGAAATGCTTCCAGAGAAGCACTTCATGCGTGTCCACCGATCCTACATCATTTCGCTGGACCACATTCAGTCCATTAGTAAAAGTACGGTGAACATGGGGATCGTCACCATTACGGTGGGGGAAGGGTATAAAGACAACTTCCTTCAGTTTATCAACAAATGGATTCAATAAACTGCAGTTGAGTGAACCGGCAGGAACTGAACCTTGATCAATTATTCCACTGCATATATGAAATTGCCATAGCCCTCGCGCTCCATATCTGCTAATGGGATAAACTTCATGGCGGCAGAATTCATGCAATATCTTAATCCGGTTGGTTCCGGCCCATCGTTGAACACGTGTCCGAGATGTGAGTCTCCAAACTTCGAACGCACTTCCACCCGAACCATTCCCAGACTTCGATCTATCGGCTTTTCAAGGTAGCGGGCATCGATGGGTTTGGTGAAACTTGGCCAGCCTGAATAAGATTCGTACTTATCACGTGAACTAAATAAGGGTGCTCCGGAAACAATGCAAACGTACAGGCCTTTTTCTTTATTTTCATTATAGGGATTGGTAAAGGCGCGCTCGGTTGCGTCCTCCATCGTTACCTGGTATTGAAGGTTGGTCAGCCGGGCCTTTAATTCACTGTCAGAGGGCCGTTTGTACATTTCTTGCGAAGGTACTTCCCAGTAGTTTGCGATAAAGCGATCTCTGCCTGAACCGGTACGGTAGGCTTTGTAGTCTTTTGGCTTCTTCTTGTAGTAATCCTGGTGATAGGCTTCTGCCGGGTAAAAATTCGTAAACTTTACAATGGGTGTGACGATTGGCTTTTCAAAAATTCCCGCCTCGTCCAACGCTTTCTTGCTTGTTTCTGCTACTTTTTTCTGATCCGCATTGTGGTAAAAGATGGCGGACTCGTATTGGCTGCCACGGTCGTAAAAACTTCCACCCGCGTCGGTCGGGTCAAAAAGTTTCCAAAATATATCGATGATTTCGGTATAGCTGATTACGTCCGGATCGAAGGTCACTTGTACGGCTTCTTTGTGGCTGGTTTGTCCGGAGGAGACTTGCCCATACGTGGGATTTTTTTCCTTACCTCCCGCGTAGCCAGATACCACCGACAGGATCCCATCGATGCCCTCATAGGGCGATTCGATGCACCAGAAACAACCCCCGGCAAAAGTGGCTTTTTCGGTTTTTCCCTGATAGGTCACTGTCTCTTCCTCCACCGTTTTTTCCTCCGACTGATTCGATGCATGGCAGGCGGAAAAACTAAAGGTAACTAAGGCAAGCAGCCCGGCGATGTACTGTATCGAATAATTCATGCGGTGTCGATCTTTTAATTTCTCCATAGGAACGCTAAAAAAGAGCGATATGTTCAAAAGTTTTGTTCAAGTTCCCATCGAAATAGACGATTTAGCTCGGGGTGGGGTTTTCGGGGATGACAAACCACAATACGAGGTAAACCAGTAACCCCGGAAACGCAGCACTTAGCAGTGAGAGTATCACGTACCCGATTCGTAGCCTATCGGCATCCCAGCCTAAATGTTCAGCCAGTCCGCCGCAAACGCCAGCGATCGCTTTATTCTCAGTGGATCGGTATAGCTTTTTATTCATGTGATTCGTTGTTTTTACCACCTGGTGTAGTAAAGTACAAATTCGGCGGACGAAATTCAAGAATCTGCAAGCAAAGCTTCCGGACTCCGGAAAAAAAGTATTGAGTTTGGCATTTTTTTTGGATCAGATGTGTCGGTTGCGGAGACAATAGCCATTGTAGTACCAGGCGATTCGCAACCGGAATGATGTATAAGTAAATAGATTAACAGTATATACCATGAGATGTACCAGCATGTATGTAACCGTCGGAATTGCCTTGACTTTGGTGTTTACCAGTTGCGGTAGTCAACAATCGGCAAGGGAAAACATTTCCGAAACCGAAAACGAACTTGAGGAACTAACAGGAGATGTACGGGAAAACGTAAGGGAAACCGTTTCCATGACCCAAAAAGAACTGTCCGAGGAAACCGCCGGACTCAAGAAAGAGGCGAACCAACTCCGGGAACAACTCGAAGAAAATCAACTTGAGCCCACGGACTCCGCAGTCAATCGGTACCTGGCGAAAATAGACGAAGGGATTCAAGACCTCGAAATCAAGGCGAGGGAATTTCAAGCGGCTGCTTCAGAACGAAAGGAACAAATCAAAAAAGAGTTCGATAAACTTGAAAACGAGGTGTCGTCCACCTTGGAGCGTTTGGAAAACGAGTTGGACGAAGGTTGAACCTGCGCTCAGTTAAAAACAGCGTTGAAGCGGACTGTTTGGAGGAGTCCTGCAGCCGGGATGAATTTTTGCAGCTACGGTTGGCAGGGAGAGGCCGCTTTTTCTGGGGTGGGGGATTGAATAGCAGAAGGGGTAGCCAGCAGGCTTGTAAAAGCCCCCGTTTATCGTGGAAGATGGGTATTTGTTTTTTCAGGGCAATCGGTTACCTTGGCCCCAAAAAACCCATGCATTTTCAAAAAATCACCGGACTTATTGCCGCTACTTTTACTCCGTTTGATAAGCGGGGGAATCTGGCTACTGATCTCATCCCCAGGTACGCCCGGTTTTTACAAAAGAATGGAATTCGGGGAGCATTTATTAACGGCACCACCGGCGAGGGATCCTCACTCACTTTTCTCGAGAAATCGATACTAATGGAAGTATGGGCGAAAGAGCAAACCCCTGACTTCAAGGTCATCGCCATGCTGGGCGGCACCTCTCAGCAAGAGGCAGTTCAATTGGGAAGAAAAGCCCAGGAATGGGGCTTATCCGGCACGGCGGTGACCGCACCGTATTATTTTCGCCCCGCGGAGCTAACTCAGCTCGTGGATTACCTCGCGCCGATTGCGGGGGCTGCAGAAAGCCTTCCCTTCTATTTCTACCACATACCCCTGCTCACCCGGGTGGAACTTTCCATGTTGGCCCTGCTGGAGCAAGTAGAGGGTAAAATCCCCAACTTTGCGGGAATCAAGTATACGCATCACAACTTAATGGAATTTAACCAATGTCTCCGATTCAACTCCGGCAGGTGGGATGCCTTGTGGGGATGGGACGAAATCTTTCTGGCCGGGCTTTCCATGGGAGCGAAAGGAGCTGTGGGGAGCACGTATAATTTTGCAGCACCCTTGTATCGGGCCATTCAGCGAGCCTTTGATGCGGGTAACATGGAAAAGGCCTTGCACCTGCAGGAAAAATCCATCGATTTTGTACACCTCTACGGAAGCTTTGGTGGGCCAGCCGCAGGAAAAGCCCTGTTAAAGTTGTCCGGGCTCGATTGTGGCTCCTTTCGGGCGCCGGTGGCTTCCCTCAGCGGGCAGCAATTAAAGGCACTGGAAAGCGAATTGATCAGACAAGGCTTTTTTGATTTGATAGACGCGCTTTCAGATAACTAAAAACATCCATTCCACCCTGTGAAGACAGAAGGGTTTACACCGGATCGTTTTAGGTTTGCAGGTAGAGGGAATGCTTCAATGGTTTCCCGGTTAGTTGATGGTTTAATTTCTTTATCGAGGGATTACCTTTCTTAGGTTAGTAAGTATCGGAAATTTCTCCTATTTTAGCTTAGCTTTTTTTTATTTACCAAACATTCGACAGAATGGCCATTATTTCGGAATGAAAATGAATGAACCGGATCCTTCAAAAACGTACGCCTTACCTTTAATTAGCAAAACAGCGTTCGGCCTATGGCTATCGGCTTTGATTTTCTTCGTGAATTGTAACGGCAAATCCAGCTTCCCTCCTGCGGATCATGCCAGTTTGGAGCAGGTATACGTACCGGTTCTTCAGGATCGGTTTACGGGCATTGCCCGAATCAACATGGACCTGCCGGGGGCACAGGAACTCACGGACGTAAAGATTTCTTTGGAGGGATCTGTCTTACCCGAAGCAGTTAGAGTCATTCTGGTACAGGAGGGTGTGGGAGAAAAACTACTGTCGGGCGCCTTTTCCGAGGATGGGAAGAGTTGGGACCTGTCGGAAAAAGAATCCCTGCTAATGGGAGATCAGCACCTGGATATTCAGGTAAAAATGGGATCTGAATGTGATCTGACAGGGCGTTTTTCGGTGGAAATACCTTACATCGGTCTATCAGGTACCCGGCAAACGCCGGTCGTTTCCAAACCTTTTCTTCCCTATCGCATCGGTAAAGCGCTTAGGGATGCAGGGGACGATGGGGTTGCCGCTTTTCGGATCCCCGGCATGGCCACTAGCAAGGTGGGCACGCTGTTGGCCGTTTATGACGTTCGGCATGCCAATTCCTCCGACTTGCAAGGAGACATTGATGTCGGCTTGAGTCGCAGCACGGACGGTGGTAAGACCTGGGAACCGATGAAAATAATCATGGATATGGGAGAATGGGGAGGATTGCCCGAGGAGCAAAACGGGATTGGAGACCCCGCCATTTTGGTGGACGAGCAGTCGGGCACCATCTGGGTGGTTGCCTTATGGATGCATGGAAAGCCAGAAACTGCCGCATGGAACAGTTCCGAACCGGGATTGGATCCGACGGAGACCGGACAATTGATGTTGGTCAAGTCAGAAGACGATGGTAGGACGTGGTCCGATCCGATCAATATCACCGAACCGATGAAAGACCCTTCCTGGCAGCTGTTTTTCAATGGCCCGGGTAAGGGGATAACCTTGAAAGACGGGACGCTTGTTTTTGCTGCCCAGTATAAGGATGCCGAAAAAACACCTCACAGCACCCTTATTTTCAGCAAGGATAGGGGCAAAACCTGGCAAGTAGGTACGGGTGCCAAACCCAATACCACAGAGGCCCAAGTGGTGGAGTTGGCAGATGGAAGCTTGATGCTCAACATGCGGGACGACCGTGGAGGCGCCAGGTCTGTGGCGATTACCCGGGATTTAGGTAGGACCTGGGAAGAGCATCCGACGAGCAGAAAGAGTTTGATTGAGCCCATTTGCATGGCCAGTTTGTACCGGTTTTCTGAGGGTTTGTTACTATTCTCTAATCCGGCGGCGACGGATGGGCGCTACAATATTAGCTTGAAGGCAAGCGAAGATGGAGGTATGTCCTGGCCAGCATCGGCTCAGGTTTTATTGGACGAAGAAAAAGGTTGGGGATATTCTTGTCTAAGTACGGTAGACGAAAACCATGTAGGTATTTTGTACGAGAGTAGTCAGGCGCACATGACGTTTCAGATTGTGCCAATTTCGGATTTGCTGGCGAAAAAATGAATAAATCAAATCCCATTTTCAGCAGTAAATTCTTTGGGGTAAAATACACTTTTGTGCATACTTAGGTAAAACGGTTTGTTTTTTTGCCAAGAGGACCGTTTTTTGGCGCAGTAATTGTTTTTGTAGGTAGGAGAAATAGACTGGAGGCGATCAAACGAGAACTTCTCCTGGATATTGCAAAGTTGATTTGAAATGCGATAGAATTGTTTTTTTCATTATATTAGTGAGAGGGAATATGGTCAAAGATTCAGAAGGCGTGTTGAAGGATACAGACTACAATTTGGATTTGTTTTTTAAGTTTTCACCAGACTTGTTCTGTATCGCCGGATACGATGGCTATTTCAAGAAAGTTAGTCCTTCGTTTAAAAAGCTCCTGGGCTACGATACGGGCGAATTGTATTCAAACCCGATTAGTACGTTTGTATACGGAGCAGACAGTTTGGCTACGGCCGAAATTAGGAAAAATACCATCCAGGGGACGCCGCTAAAGAATTTCGAGAACCGCTACCTAACCAAAAAGGGAGAAGTGCTATGGCTTTCGTGGACCTCCTTTCCTGTGCCGGAAAACGGGTTGGTTTATGCGATTGCTCGGAACATTACGGCGAAAAAAGAGATCGAACTAAAGAAAAACGAGTGGATCCGGTACCTTACCCAAACGAACGATAAGCTCAAACAACTCACCTTCACCACTTCTCATGACTTACGCTCTCCCGTCAATAACTTATTAGCGGTATTCAAATTGATGGAAACCGATCGCATAAAGGATGCGGAGACGCTTGAATTGGTCGATCTTTTGCGTCAATCTACAGAGAATTTGAAACAGATGTTGGATACTTTTCTGACGACATTGAAGCGGGATGATGCGGTTCAAGTACGGGTAGAGAGGCTTTCCCTGAAAGACGTTTATTCCCGGACCACGGTTGCGATTCAATCACTTATTGAAAATTCAGGTGCGGTGCTTCTGCCTGATTTCTCGGCCGTTCCTCAGGTAGTTTTTAATCGGATGTATCTGGAGAGCATTCTACTGAATCTGATTTCGAATGCGATCAAGTACAGCAGGCCAAAAACCAAGCCCCTGATAGAAATTCGATCTTTCGAAAAAAATGGAACTACCCGACTTTCAGTCAAGGACAACGGATTGGGATTGGATATGGAACAGGTAAAATCAAAAATATTTGGTTTTGACCAAAAATTTCATGAACACAAAGAAAGCCAGGGAATTGGCCTTTACCTGGTGCACGCCCATGTCACCGCACTCGGTGGAAAAATAGATGTAAAGAGTAAACCTGGAAAGGGAACCGAGTTCACGATTGTTTTTCCTAACCTGTCCTGACCACTCAAAGAGGATTTTTTCTGCAGTCATTGCTTTCTTTTTTAATTGATGATTTTTTTAACCAACTTGTCAGGCAATGGACAGCACTCCGTCTGCTAGGGTAGTAGATTTGTTCAATTTCAACAGATACAGGCAAGGGCTTTTCTCCATGACTGAAAAAAACAACCACATCGTAATTATAGGCAATGGTATTTCAGGGGTAACTTGCGCGCGAAATATTCGAAAGAAGGACCGAGCGGTCTCGATCACCATTATTTCTGCAGAAACCAAGCATTTCTTTTCTCGGACTGCGCTGATGTACATTTACATGGGGCACATGAAATACGAGCATACCAAGCCCTATGCAGATGATTTTTGGGAGAAGAACGGCATTCAGCTAAAATTCGCTTGGGTACGGCAGGTGGATTTTACCAACCGCCAGCTGCACTTTCAAAATGGCGAGCAGATGAGTTACGGTAAATTGATCCTGGCGACTGGTTCCAAACCCAATAAATTCGGCTGGCCGGGTCAAGAGCTAGACGGTGTGCAGGGTTTGTACAGCTACCAGGATTTGTTGTCCATGGAAAAACAAACGCCTTCGATTTCCCACGCGGTAATTGTGGGAGGAGGGCTTATCGGAGTGGAGATGGCGGAAATGTTTTGCTCAAGAAAAATTCCGGTGACATTCCTGGTTCGGGAAAAGGGATTTTGGGACAACGTACTTCCAAAAGAAGAGGCAGAACTGGTAGGTCGGCACATACGCGGGCATGGTGTCGATCTTCAGTTGGAAACCGAATTGTCTTCCATTGTAGATGACGGTACGGGTCGGGTAAAAGCTGTGGAAACAAGTGCCGGTAAACGCATCGAATGCGAGTTTGTGGGTTTGACAGCGGGAGTAAGTCCCAATATAGGCATTTTCAGGGGTTCAGAATTGGCAACGAATCGGGGCATTCTGGTGGATGAGTGGTTTAGAACCAATCTTCCGGATGTCTATGCTATTGGCGATTGTACGGAATTTAAAACTCCTCCGGGACCCGACAGAAAAACCATCGAACAGGTATGGTACACGGGACGCATGCACGGAGAGACTCTGGCGCGTAACCTTACCAGCAAAAATCCGGTCCCTTACAAACCCGGCATTTGGTTCAATTCGGCAAAATTTTTTGACCTGGAGTACCAGACCTATGGACATATCCCGGCCGAACCCCGAGATGGAGAATGGTCCTTTTATTGGGAAGACGCCTCGGGCAACGTTGCCTTGCGACTACTTTTTACACGTGGGGATCAGCTTCTGGGAATCAACGCGTTTGGTTGGCGAATGCGGCATGTCTTTTTTGACCGGGCAATCCGGGAAAGATGGCTGGCAGATCGGGTTATCTCCCGCCTGGATCAGGCCAATTTCAACCCCGAGTTTTACCGGGATTTGCAGAAAGAGCTTGTCAAGGCCTACAATCGGGAAAAGGGAACATCCATTGCCCTCCCCAAAAGGTCACTTATTCAACGATTAATCGGTTCAAGGGCATGAAATTCATTCAAAATACCGGATTGGTACTGGTTGTGGCAGGCCTGGTGGTTTTTACGGTGGTCCCGTTTTTGGGAAGTTGGAAAATGGAATCCACGATGGTAGAAGAGGTAACCAAAGAAAGACACCGCGAGGTGATGGTCGACCTGTTGGCTCCCATGTACGGGGCGTCCTATGGGTCACCTTTTGGCTTTATCAACGATCTAAATGGATACGTGAAGGCCCACAACGATTCCCTGAAAGCAGAGGAAAAATGGGATCGGGTAATTTGGGACGACTATGCCTTTCCCTTGACAAAGATAGCTTCGCGGGGGCCGGTACCTGCGCATCCACTGCTTTTTCTGGCGCTTTCCGTGGGCTTGACGGTGCTTGGTGGCTTGCTGTATACAGTGCCCCTGTATCGAAATGAACCGGCAGGCATCAAAAACGATGGCATTTATTTTTCTTCCATGAAGGCCCGGGGTTGGTTGGGTATATTGACCGGAACTTATCTGATTGTGTTTTATGTGGTGCTGTATTGGTACCCTGCCTACCTGAGCAATTTGGTAATCATGGTGGACCCTTTGAGCCAGGCCTTGTCCGGGGCACCTGCCAGTCAATGGTTTCTTTACGGATTGGTGTATACGCTGGCAATTCTTGTGATGGGTGTTCGGATGTTTCGCAAATACAAAGGAAATAAATACCAAACCGTTCGAACCCTATCGGTTATGTTTTTTCAGCTCGCGTTCGCCTTTCTGATACCTGAGATTCTGGTTTTATTTAATATGCCCTGGCATGATTTTAAAAACATCTGGCCTCTGGATTATACCTTTTTCTATGAATATCGGCTTGATGGCATGTTGAATTCCGGAGCGCTGGGTATGTTTATGCTGGTATGGGGGATTCTGCTCATCGTCGTTGGCGTACCCCTGATCACTTATTTTTATGGCAAGCGCTGGTACTGCAGCTGGGTTTGCGGTTGCGGAGGGCTGGCGGAGACGCTGGGAGATCCGTACCGGCAATTGTCCGATAAATCCCTGAAATCCTGGCAAATTGAACGGTACCTGGTGCATGGAGTTTTGGTGCTTGCCGTAGTCGTAACGGGGGTTACCCTACTCAATTATTTCATGGAATTTGGGCTGCTAGGTCAAGCCACCGATCAACTCCATTCCCTCTACGGTTTCGCGATTGGATCGGCTTTTGCGGGGGTTATCGGAACCGGATTTTATCCCTTTATGGGGAACCGGGTCTGGTGCCGTTTCGGTTGTCCTCTGGCCGCTTATTTGGGGTTGGTACAACGATTCAAGTCCCGGTTCCGGATCACGACGAATGGGGGGCAATGCATCTCTTGCGGAAATTGTTCTACCTATTGCGAAATGGGTATTGACGTGCGCTGGTACGCGCAACGGGGGCAAAATATCGTAAGGGCTTCCTGCGTGGGTTGCGGCGTCTGTTCGGCCGTTTGTCCCCGCGGCGTGCTAAAGTTGGAGAACGACAAGGAATCCGGAAGAATAAACGACATGCCAATTATCATCGGGAACGATTCGATTAATTTGAACGCGTAATCATGTGGATTTATTTGTTTTTGGGAATATATGGGTTGGCCATGACCTTTATTCTGTTATACAGTTTTGCCCAGGCAAACCTGCTCTGGCATTTCTTCCGCTTCAAGAAAAATGAGGTGCCTGAAGCCTCCATCTTCGATCCGACCCTACCGAAAGTCACGGTACAACTGCCGGTATTTAACGAAAAATATGTGGTTCAGCGGCTAATCGATGCAGTCTGCCGCCTGGAATATCCTTCTGATAAGTTGGAAATTCAAATCCTGGATGATAGTACGGACGAAACTTCCGATTTAATACGTGCAGCCTTGCCAAACTATCCGGCCCTGCCTATTCATCATTTGCAACGTGAGGAAAGAACCGGATTCAAAGCCGGAGCTTTGAAGGCGGGATTAGCTGCTTCTTCCGGTGAGTTGCTGGCGATCTTTGATGCCGATTTTGTGCCCGATCCTAAATTTTTACTGAAAACGGTCCCCCACTTTACCGACAAGGAAATAGGTATGGTGCAATCGAGATGGGGACATTTGAACGAGAATTATTCCCTCTTTACCCGGCTGCAGGCCTTTGCGTTGGACGCTCATTTTATGGTGGAGCAAATGGGAAGAAATGCGCAACATGCGTTCATTAATTTTAATGGCACCGGGGGCATTTGGAGAAAATCCTGTATTCTGGACGCGGGTGATTGGGAGGCAGATACCCTTACCGAGGATTTGGACCTAAGTTACCGTGCCCAGCAAAAGGGCTGGAAATTTTTGTACCGTCCGGACGTGGTCTCGCCAGCCGAGTTGCCCCCAGTGATGTCGGCGATCAAGTCGCAACAATTCCGCTGGACCAAGGGGGGCGCCGAATGTGCTGTCAAACACTTGAAGCAGGTGGTGAAAGGTCCCTTTCCCCTCGCCGTGAAAATCCATGCCACAGCCCATTTGTTAAATTCCCTGTTGTTCCTCGCCATTTTGCTGGTTAGCCTCAGCAGTTTGCCGGTCTGGTGGGGTTTTTATCAGGGGCTCATTCCTGCGGAATTCTTTAAGGCAGCAGCGCTTTTTCTGGTGGGTTTTGTGCTGATCGCCGCCGTTTATTTCTTCGCCAATTTGCAGTTGGCGGGCTATTCCAGGAAAGGATTCCTTCGCTATCTTTGGGAACTGCCCGTTTTTCTCTCGGTTTCGATGGGACTATCGGTTCACAACGGACAGGCCGTATGGGAGGGACTTACCGGTATCAAATCACCATTTATCCGCACACCCAAATACAATGTAACCGGGAAGGAAAAGGGCTGGTTTGGCAATGCCTATCATTTACAGAACGTGCCGCTTACCGCCTATGTGGAGGGAGTGCTTGCCTTGTTTTTTCTGTTGGTAGTTGGGCTGTCCGTTTACACAGGAACCTACGAGATGATTCTTTTCCATGCCATGCTGGCATCCGGATTTGGCATGGTAAGTTTGGCCTCCTTTCGAAGCATCGGGCGCCCGGCCTCGGGCTGACACCCGCGTCTGTCGAGGCCCCGCTACTGCCTGTTTTACGCGCTTTTGCCTGAGGCAATGGGTAAATTGGGCCGGAGCGAACGTAGTCCAGCGCTTCCAAAGAATTCCTGTCCAAACCGAATTGCAAGGGACCCTGACCCCTTATAAACGTAAAGCTTCATGACGATCGAAAAAGAAAGTACCGTAAATATAGATGTCATTATACCTGCATTTAACGAAGAAAATGCAGTGGGTAAGGTAATTGGTGACATTCCGGACTTGGTCCGGAACGTGGTGGTGGTAAATAATAATTCAAACGACGATACCCGAAAGGTAGCTGCGGCTGCAGGTGCGATAGTACTAGACGAACCCACCATGGGATACGGCAAGGCCTGTTTGAAAGGTATGGCCTATTTGCAGCAGCAGCCGGTTCCCCCGGATGTTTTGGTATTTCTTGATGCGGACTATAGCGACTATCCGGAGGAGATGGAAATGCTCCTGGCTCCCTTGCTTCGTGATGGATACGATTTGGTCATCGGTTCGAGGGCAAGGGGCCAGCGAGAGAGGGGTTCCATGACACTGCCCCAGGTTTTTGGCAACTGGCTGGCCACCCGTCTCATGCGCAAGCTGTTTTCGGCGAATTTCACGGATCTTGGCCCTTTTCGCGCCATACGTTGGGATAAATTGCTCGCTTTGCACATGGAGGACGAGAATTACGGCTGGACCATTGAAATGCAGCTAAAGGCAGTGAAAAGCGGCTTAACATACACCGAGGTTCCCGTCACCTACCGGCAACGGATTGGAAAATCAAAGGTGAGTGGCACCTTGCGTGGTGTGGTGGGTGCCGGATATAAAATTTTATGGAGTTTGTGGAAATACCGCTAGCATTTTCCGAATCGAACAACCGGCGCACGGCTACTGTCCGGTTTTTTCGTTAAATTACCATTAAAAATGATCCATTATGAAACATCGACTGCTCTTGTTTACTGGAATTCTATGGGCTGTTTCCTGCAGCCGCCCCGAAAGAGAGGGGGTGGATTTTGACGCCTGGGGTGACTATTGGTTTCAGGAAACGGCCGAGATTAGTAGTTTTGATTTGGTGCAGTACCGCTACGGAGAACCACGCAATGGAGAAGCCGTATTGATTTTTGTAACCGAGGATTTTTCCCGAAGTAAGCAGGTCAAGCTGGATGATCCGGGTGCTGCGGGCAGGGATAAAATTTCTGTAATCAAGATGAATCAAACCAGGGATTTTATAACCGGTATTTATCCCTATCACATGATGCTTTCGGCATTCACCCCTACCAAAGAAGCATCTCAGGGCCTGAAGTTTACGGTATCCTCTCAGGAATGGTGCGGACAGGCATTTGCCCAGGCGAGTTTATCCGGAGGGGACTCCTATTCGGGAGAGCTGTTTTCCTATTTCGAATCGGAGGGAGATAAAAGTTTTTCCCTCGAGGGCATGGCGGAAGACGACCTATGGAACCTCATTCGTATTCAGCCCGATCTGATACCGACGGGCAGTGTACAAATGTGGCCTTCCCTCATCTATCAGCGATTGACTCATTCGGATTTCAAGGCCGAAGAAGCATTTATCCGGCTACGGGATATCAGCGACGCCCGCCGGCAATTGGAGGTCACGTATAGTTCCGACCGCAGGGAATTGACCATTGACTTTGAAAAGGAGTTTCCCTACGCCATATTGGGCTGGCAGGAAACGCATACCAAAGAAAACGGTGAAAAAGAGATTACCAAAGCTACCCGCAAAGGGATGAAGGTCATTGATTATTGGAACCGAAATGCGCTGGAGGATGAATTTTTACGAAATGAATTGAATCTCGCCCCCTAATTGGTGTCCATTTGAAAACATTTTTGGGTTTTACGGGGATTGCCATCGGGCTGCTTGGAATCGCTTATGGAGTTCCACGAACGGATTTTCCAGTCCTGCTAGGCTTGTACACGTTGTCCTTTCTAAGTTATCTTTACCTGCTTTCTGCGCAAAAGAAGCGAGCCTTTTCGCTCGTTTTACTGGTAAGCATGGCCATGGGATTACGCATGCTTCTTATAGGCGCCTGGCCGGAATTATCGGATGATTTTTATCGGTACTTGTTTGACGGGCAATTGCTGGTAGAAGGAATCAACCCCTACCTGGAATTACCCACAACAGTCCGGCACTCCGGGCTACTGCCGGATAACCCGTATTGGGAAACCCTGCTGCAACGGATGAATTCTCCGGAATACTTTTCCCTCTATCCTCCTTTACATCAATTTTTTTTCTGGTTGGCAGCCTTGACAGGGGAAAACCTGTTCCTCAATGTACTTGCCCTGCGGGTAATGGTATTGGTGGCCGAGGCAATCAACCTTTGGTTGATTCAAAAGCTGCTTTTTCGTTGGCGCATGCCAGCCTACCGCCTTTCCTGGTATGCCTTCAATCCGCTGGTGATTCTGGAGCTTACAGGAAATCTCCATTTTGAAGGATGGGTGTTGACCGGCCTGCTATTGGCCATATATGCCTACGATATGAAAAAACCGCACTGGGCTGGGTTCAGCTGGGCGGCGAGCATTGGGATGAAATTGACCCCGGTGCTGCTGGCCCCGGTTTGGATTCGCTTCTGGCGCAAGCAGCAATTTTGGCAATTCACCCTGGTAGCGGTAATCTCTGTTTTGCTGCTCTTAAGTCCCGTACTGATTTCAGGCGGAGGCGAAAATTTTTACCAGAGTTTCCGGCTCTACCAAAGCAAGTTCGAATTCAACGCTTCGGTATACTACCTGATTCGGGCTCTTGCGGGCTATTTTGTGGACTATAATCCCATCGCCTACGTGGGGCCGGTACTCCAGGGAGTGGCGGCGGTGTCTTTGCTGACCATGGGTCTGTACCAGCGTACGTTTACACGAGAGGCACTTGTATCCAAGATGGTATGGATGTACCTGGTTTTTTTGCTGCTTCAGACTACTGTTCATCCCTGGTACCTGATACCAGCGTTGGGGATCAGTGCGTTAACGGCTAACCACATGTTTGTTGCATGGAGCGGTCTTGTGTTTCTTTCCTACCACGTCTATGCCACGCCGCAGTACAACGAGTCCATGCCCATAGTCCTGGTCGAATACCTGGTGCTGGGAATCGTGGGACTGATTGCCGTCTTTCGCTACCTTGCCAACCGGCGCAGCCTTTCCCCGTCGACTGCTTCTACTGGCAATTCGTTGTGATAATTCCGAGTAAATGGTTAATATTAGCATAATTTGATAAAATGAAAACACCAACGATTCTCTTCGTAAAATACCTGCTCTGCGGCTGGATCCTGCTGACTGGCTGGATCGCCTGTTCTTCCAAAACCGACGCGGAAAAAATCATTGATCAATCCATTGCAACGCACGGAGGTGCTTTGTTCGAATCAGCTATTATTCGGTTTGATTTTCGCGACAGGTCCTACGAGATAGCCAAATCTCCGCAGCGGTTTCGGTACGTCCGATCCTTTTCCGACGAATCCGGTCAGGTAGTGGATGTATTGGATAACGAAGGGTTTACCCGAGAAATCAATGGGAAAGCGGTCAGCTTGTCCGACAAAGACCGCAACGCCTATTCCAATTCGGTTAATTCCGTCGCCTATTTTGCCTTTCTGCCGTATGGATTGAATGATTCGGCTGTAATCAAATCCTATTTGGGAGAGACGCAATTGGAAGGTAACAGCTATGAACTAATCAAAGTGACCTTTCAGAAAAACGGAGGAGGCGAAGACTACGAGGACGAGTTCTTGTACTGGATCAACAAGGAAAACTTTCGCATGGATTATTTGGCCTACACGTACCATACGGACGGGGGAGGCTTGCGTTTTCGAAAGGCCAAAAACCAACGGGAGATTTCCGGAATCTTGTTTCAGGATTACGACAATTACAAACCAGCAGACGAGACCGTCCCTTTAGAGGAAATACAGGCCCTATACGAAGCCGGATCCCTTGAATTACTTTCAGAAATTCTGTTGGAAAATATTCGGGTGGAAATCGTCCAATAAGGAAGCGAGTATGGAAACAAAACGTGCATTGGTTATATCTGGCGGAGGCAGCAAAGGAGCCTTTGGGGGCGGCATTGCCGAATACCTGATACGGGATTGTCAGATTAAGTACGATATTTTTGTGGGGACCTCGACAGGGAGTCTATTGGTACCGCTGTTGTCCATCAACGAGATTGAAAAGATTAAGGCCATTTACACATCGGTAACGCAGGATTGTATATTCAGCACCAATCCCTTTATTATCTCCAAAAAGAACGGCGTATTCAAAACCCGGATCAACCATTTCAGTACGCTAAAGATGTTTTTGAAGGGAAAAAAAACCTTCGGAGAAAGCAAAAACCTGTTTCTTTTGATCAAGAAAATCATTACTCCGAAGGATTTTGACCGGATGAAATCCAATACAGCAGAGATTTACATCACGGTTTCCAACCTTAGCACCAATACGGTGGAATACAAACGACTTAAGGACTGTAGCTACGACGATTTCTGCGAGTGGATTTGGGCTTCGTCCAATTTAATCCCCTTCATGAGCCTGCTGGAAAAAGACGGTTGTGAATACGCGGATGGGGGATTTGCGGATCTGGTACCCATTTCAGAGGCCATCTACCGGGGGGCCAACGAGGTTGACGTAATCGTGTTGAAGGCCCGGGCGGGACGGGAAATGAAACGCCCGGTTCGGAATGCGCTGGAACTTACCACCAGGGCCTTTGATTTTATGTTGGATCAAATCTCCTCCGACGATATCAAAATCGGAGAGCTACTGGGGAAAAAGCGTAGGGTAAAGCTTAATTTCTATTACCCGCCGGCGGTGCTGACGGAAAATTCCTTGATTTTCGATCCCCACCAGATGAAAAAATGGTGGCGTCACGGAAAACGCTACGCTAAAGAACAACACCCGGTGTGCAAATGCATCGAAATGGGAGTAGAAACGTAACTAGTATGGGAACGATCGGAATAAAAATAAGCAAACTATCGGTAGTCTTTTTGGGGGTTCTGTTGCTAACCGCTTCGGTGAGTCGGCAGCTACCGGCAGTGTTTGTCATTGGCGACAGCATTTCCATGCAGTATGGACCCTTTCTGGAACAGTACCTGCAGGGAACATGGGACTATGACAGGAAACGGAACGAGGGGGCGGATTCCTCCAATCTGGATCAGCCCGCCGGAGCGAATGGAGGAGACTCGGGTATGGTACTGGACTACCTTCGTGAGAAGGTGAAAGACCCCGCATTCCGCCCGGATTTGATGCTGATTAATTGCGGGCTGCACGATATCAAAACCAATGTACAAACCGGTGAGAAGCAGGTTTCCCTGGACGACTATCGGAGGAACCTGGAGCAAATTTATGCCCTATTGGAAGAAAGGGGGATCCGTATGGCCTGGATACGTACAACCCCGGTAGACGATGAGACCCACAATTCCAGGCAGCAATCCTTTCATCGGTATGCGGCCGATGTAGCGGTATACAATGCAGTGGCCGATGTGGTATTTACCTCCAGGAATGTTCCAATCATAGACTTGCATGGATTTACCGGGAATTTGGGTAACGACCGTTTTATCGATCATGTACACTTTGGCGAGGAAACCCGTGCCGCGCAAGCTGCCTACATTGCAGGGTATCTCGCAGGGTTTCGTTCGGTTTTAAGTAATTGATCGGCAAAAAATAGGCGACAGGTAGGGCCTCTGTCTTGTTATACAACTAATTTTCCGAGCAAATCAAGCACCTGTGTGGATCGGTTAGGTAACAGGTTCGCGTTATTTTTTTGTATCCGGGCCCAGCTTGGTCGACGAAATGTTATTTTTTTCAGTCCCGCATTTATTAGGATTGTGGTAGCCCAAAATGGGGATGGATGATTTTTTCTGTTTGAAAAAATGGACCCTTTTGCGGCAATGTAAGGAGTTAATCCGTATTCCAAAGGCCTGTAGTTTCTCCCAATAAGCCGATTTTAAGCGGGTTACAAAATTTATTAGCGATAAAATTGGTTTTGTATACCGAATCAGATTAAAAAACATTTTCATTTGAATAAAATCCAAAGGATATATTAAAGGCGTAAAAAATTTTACTTTTTGTCAGCAAAAAAGAAGGATAAGTAAAAAAAAATCTATAGATTTATTCGATTGTAAAAATGTATACGGTATTCAAAAAAAACAAGCGATTAAATACGATTTATTTTTTTAACAAATTGATTATAAACTTTTTAAGAAATCGTTTTTGGACTCGTAGAAAAATTCAATCAAGCCAGCAGAAATCTAAATTTGGTCTTAAAAAGAATGGAATTTCGTGGCCTGCTGTCAATGAAATGGGAACCGGGCCAGGAGCCGGTAATTAGCTAAAAGGAATCAGTTATATTAAACCGTATCACCTATGATAAAAATCCAGTTCAGTTAAAAAAAGCCGATTGGTAAAACCAACCGGCATGGTCTCATGATAATGCTCATTGGGGAATGTACTTATCATAAGACCGCTATTCATTGAAGTCTTTCATTCAATAAACCCTTAAAATTATGAAAAATTTATTACTTAAGGCAATCTTTTGGCTGCCTTGGTGCTTTCTTTTTTGCTTTGGTTTGGTCTTTTCCACTACTGGCAGCAGACTTCCGACGGAAATCTCGACAAATTATCTCACAGAGCACCGCACAAATCAACCCGCGACTTTGCGTTCATCTTCACCAATTCCGGCTGTTTTTTTGGAAACCATACGTGGTACGGTCACCGATCCCAACGGTGAACCAATACCCGGTGCCACGGTGGTTATCGAGGGATCCAGCCAGGGAACCGTATCAGATATTGACGGGAAGTTTACACTTGACGCAGAGCTGGGATCCGTGATTGTCATCTCGTTTATCGGTTACAAATCCGAGCGAATTACTGTAGGAAATCAAACGCAGTATACCGTTGTATTGGGTGAAGACCAAACCTCATTAGATGAGGTCATCGTAGTTGGTTACGGAACACAAATCGAATCCCGCCTAACGGGAAGCATGGCGAGAGCCGATCCGGAGGACATGGCGAGGGTATCGACACCTACCGTAGGACAGGCGTTACAGGGGCGGGTTGCGGGGGTTTTTATCAAGAACCAAAATGGCCAACCCGGACAGAATAAGACGGCCATTAATATCCGTGGATTTGGTGAGCCACTGTATATTATCGATGGATTGCCAGTAGATGAGGCGGTTTTCTCAAACTTAAATCCGAATGATATCGAAGAACTTACAGTCCTCAAAGATGCTGCTGCTGCAGCGGTATACGGGGCAAGAGCCGGTAACGGTGTTGTACTGGTGACGACAAAACGGGGGAGTGCGGGCGATGTTCAATTTTCATATAGGGGTGACGTCGGCTTTCAGGGGCTTACCATGGTGCCAGATGTCATTGAATCCTGGGAATACATGACTCTGTTTAACATGCGAAACCTCGATCGGGGGCTTGGACTACGCTGGACGCCTGAGACGGTCGAACAGTTTAAGGTACATACGGATGGATCAGACCCGGAAAATTACCCCAGCGTGCAAATGTATGATTTGATCGCCCGGGATGCAGCTCCAATGTTTACACACGATTTGTCCCTAAGGGGAGGCAGTGAAAAGGTTCGCTATTTTGTTTCCGGAAACGTGTTCGATCAGACCGGTCTGGAGCGCAATGTTTTTGGTGGAACCGATACGCGATTCAAGCGCTACAATATCCGCGGTAATGTGGATGTGGATGTTTCCGAAAAGTTCACTTTTAACTTTGACATGAGTTATAACCTGCAGGATTTCACCGGTCCCAGAAACGCTTTTGAGGGGACTAGTTGGTCGCAGGGGCAGGGAATTTTCGCCCGAAGTGGGCGCTGGCGTCCCTTTCATTCCATTGAAGAATTGCCCGGTGGACACCTGAATTTCCCCAGGGGAGCTCCGGAAGGACAGACGGTGAACCCGCTAAATTTGGCCAGTGCTGCTATCGGGGGTACGCAGGAGTTTCAACGGGGATTTATCGATTTTAAGCTGGGAGGGGAGTACCAGCTCCTTCCGGGATTGAGTACCCGGGCCACGATCAATTACCAGGGGACCAATTTGCAGGAGAAGATGTTTCAAAAGAGAGGGCCCGAATACCGCTACAATCCGACGACCGAAGCACACGAGTTTGTACGGGCTTTGAATGCAGACACCCGGGTAGAGCGAAGAAACAGCCAAACCGAAAATATAAATTTCCAATATTTCCTGAATGGCGATCATACATTTGGAAAGAATCATTCCCTCACCACCATGTATGTGTTCGAATTCATCGAGCGCCATTTTGAGCGAATTGATGCCAGCCGAATTCTCTACGATTTCCCGATTGCGCAATTAAGTGCCGGCCCACCCAGCCAGCAATTCAACAATGATGTCATCAACCGAAACAAACGAATAGGGCATATTGGCCGGGCCAGTTACAACTATGCCGATAAATACTCCCTGGAGGTCAGTGCGCGCTACGACGGATCGATGCGTTTTCCAGAGAATTCCCGGTGGGGCTTTTTCCCTTCTTTTTCGGGGGCCTGGAATATTACAGAGGAATCCTTCATGCAAAACCTTGGCCTGTCGAATGTCCTAACCTTTATGAAACTGAGGGGTTCCTGGGGCAGGCTTGGTTTTGACGCGGCTGGTGACTTTCAGTTTCTGCCGACGTTCTCGTTTGATGATTTTTACATCTTTGAAGGGTCAACCCTGCAGCGAACGATCAGCACGGACGGGCTGCCGAATCCCAATATCACCTGGGAGAAAATGGATATCGTCAATTTTGGATTGGATGCCTCTTTTTGGGATGGCAAGTTGGAAGGCACCTTTGATATTTTTCAACGAAACCGGTTTGACGTACTGGGCCAACGTATTCTTGATGTATCCCCGGTGGTCGGAGCGGTATTGCCACGGCAAAACTTCCAGGAATTTCAAAACCGCGGGTTGGAGCTCAGTTTGCAACACACGAATACCATCGCGAATAGCAATTGGAATTATTCCATCGGGGGTAATTTTGGGATTTTTGAGGAAATCGTTGTCAATACCGATGAACCCGATTTTATAAACAAGGAAGTGGAGCGCCGAGAGAAACAAATCGGGCGGCGCGTGATTACCGGTGGACGAAATAATGTCAATATTTTCTACCTGGAAACCGACGGACTGTTTGCATCGCAAGAGGAAATTGACAGTTGGGCAGACATCGACGGCAATGGAAACCGCTCCATACAAATAGGAGATGCGCGAGTAATCGACCGAAACGGGGATGGACGCATTACCAACGAGGACCAGTACATTGCCACCTCAGGAACCCAACCCAGGTTAACCTTTGGATTCCAGACCCGTATTGCCTGGAAAGGGCTTGAGCTTGTTTCGTTCTGGCAAGGAGCTTCCCGGTTTGGTTGGAACCTGGCCTGGAGTGAGTTTGAGTCGCCTTTCCCCTCTAACGGTGTTGCCTTGCAGGGACATATCAGTGATTCCTACGTCCCGGAAAATGAATTTGGGCTTCCAGCCGTAAGCGCGGCAGATGCCCGATGGCCAAGGGCATCGGGAAGGTTCAACAACAATTACGATATGTTTTTGATCGATGGCACCTACCTGCGTCTCAAGCAGTTGCAACTGGGGTATACCCTCCCGCAGCAACTAATTGACGGGCTTGGTTTGCGAAGGGTGAAGTTTTACGCCGGAGGGACCAATCTGTTGACCTTTTCGGACATAGACTTTCTTGATCCGGAGATCGACGAAAATCCCAGGCAGTTTTTTGGCAACTACCATCCACAGACACGGGTGATCAACCTGGGCCTTGAGATCGATTTCTAAGAAAAAATTTATTTGATAACGACACTTATTTTCTCAGTTATGAAACAACGCAATTATCTATACCGTGCCTTGACACCTTTTCTCCTGTTTTTGCTGGTGTCATTGGTTTCCTGCGACGACCTTTTAAACCTCAATGAGGTTCCACGCGACCTGGTAAATGCGGATCAGGTATTTCAGAATGAGGCGTTTGCCGATGCATTGGTTGCTGACTTGTATGCCGGATTTCCCTTTACCAGCTTTGATAATTTTGACGGCATGCTTGGTCACCACGATCTGGGTACCCAGCGGGGGGGCGGCTTCACGAGCTGCCGAACCCACGGGGGAATGGACATCAATAGCGATTGTGAAGGCCTGTGGGATTATGAATACATCCGGGAACTGAACTTCTTCATTGAAAATATCCGGGAATCCCCTTTGTCCGAAAGCTTCAAACGGCAGCGCGAAGGCGAGGTTCGGGTGTTGCGAGCGGCTGTATTCTTCAAAATGCAAAAACGCTACGGTGGAGTACCACTGGTAGACGTGGTGCTGGATCCTTTTGAGGAAGTTCCCGAGCAATACCGGGTACGAAGCAGCGAGGAATCTCTTGCCGATTTTATTGATACTGAATTGGGAATTGCCGCTGAAATGCTTAGCGAAAGTACAGGCGAAACCGGACGGATTAATCGATGGGCGGCCTATGCCTACAAAGCACGGGCAAACCTCTGGTCGGCTTCCATTGCTCATTTTGGAACCTTGGCAGACAACAGGCTAACGGGTATTCCTGCAGGCAGAGCCAATGAATTCTACAGCAAAGCGAGTGCAGCTGCCAGGCAGGTGATTGATTCCGGGCGGTATTCCTTGCTTCAAAGCAGTGACCCGGAGCGAACGTACTGGAGTGTTTTCGTTGAAGACGCTAACGACGAAGTCATCTTTGAACGCATATATAATGGCGTTGAAATTCGGCATCAGTTTGCGCACCAGAATCAACCTACTCCTTTTTCAGAGGGCCAGGGATCGCAGATGAACCCCACGCTGGAACTGGTCAATCACTATGAGAACCTGGACGGTACCTTTAGTGAGCCCGAATTGGGTCCAGATCACCTGTATCCGAGCGGATTAGGTCCCTGGGCAAACAAAGATCCCAGGCTGTATGCGACGGTACTCTTTGAGGGAGATTTTTATGCCGGAATTTTGGTAGAATTGTACGAAGGTATTGATCCCACCGTAGGAGGTACCAATCCAGATGCAATCATCTCGGAGGTCGGAGTTACCTATAACGGTAAAAATACCGTCGGAAGTGCCAGCCGAAGACAAGCCAACCAATTTTTTCCGTCTACCGGATTTTTACTTGAGAAATACATTGCGGAAACTCCGCTAATTCCCGCCGGGACGGAATCCAACAACTGGAAGGAATTGCGGCTGGCTGAGATGTATTTGATCGTTGCCGAAAGTGAGTTTGAGCTGGGTAATCCCGCAGATGCGGCCATGTACCTCAACTTTACCCGCGAGCGGGTAGGGCTGATTCCCTTAACCGAGGTTACCATCACCCGTGATCGGGTGCGCATCGAGCGAGCCAGCGAGTTAATTTACGAAGGGCACCGGTGGGACGACCTTCGCCGCTGGAGAACGGCATTGGATGCCCTGAACGGGCAAATTGTAAAGGGTGTTCGGGTAATTTATCATGATGACTCCGGACAGTATTATTTTCTGATTATTGACGGTGAAACTGTTCAGCGCGAATTTCGACCGGAACATTATTACAATCCCATCACGAACGCCCGACTCGAAACCAATGGCGACCTCATAGAAAACCCCGGTTACTGAGAGAAAGGGCCGTTTTTATTCTAACATGAAATTATTTGGTATTTAAACACGATAACAATGAAAAGTTTACCACATAAAAAACATTTGATTCTGGCAGCAATGACAGTTTTCCTAGTGGTCATTTCGGGGTGCGAGGAGATTGTCACCGATTTTGGTTTCGACGGGCAGATCAGCGGTTTGATTTTGGATCAAAACGGAAACCCAGTCTCCGGAGATGCTGCAAATCCGGCATTTACAGTATTTGCTTTAGGAGAGCAGGACCGGGTTCCGCTGGAATTGCGCGTGAATGGAGATGGATCCTACGCCAATCTACACCTGTATCCACAGCGATACACGGTCTGGGTGGAGGGTCCGGTGGATGGTCCCGGTCAGGGGGAATTGACCGTAGACCTTACAGGTCGGCCCGTTGAACAGAACATTATGGTCACTCCATTTTTGGTGATTCCTCCCCCTACCGTTTCGGTCTCTGGCGGGGAACTTCAGGTGAATTATTCCATTTCCCCCAGCCAAGGACATGGCGTACGGGAGCGCGTAGTACTGGTAAGCACAGTAGCAAAAGTGGGTGTTAACACAGGAAATGGCCCGAGGTGGCAAACACGGGAGCTAGACCTTTCGGACAATTCGGGCATGGCGTCTGTACCACTGGATGCCAACCTCCTGGCCATGTCCCGCGAACGTGGAGGGGGTAATTTACACATCCGTATCGCCGCACGATCTGATCAAACCACGGATTGGAATCATAGCCTGCCCATTGTAATTACAGCTCCTTAATTTCGCGAAGCGGATAAATCGTCCGGGCTACCCGCAACGCGATGCAATGGCGGAACGGGTAGGCCCCTGGGCGAGATTCTGCGCAACAACCCGGAATCGGATTGAGGCGAAGCGGAAGAACTTCGATTCGTTGTGCGAGAATTATTCTTGGAAAAGAGGAAAGATCTACCGAATATAAAGGAAAATTATCTAGGAATGGGGTTGAAACAAACAATCATTAAAACAAAATCTGGTGTAGGACCGGATTGCTTAATCTTAAATTTTCACAGAAACGTAATTTTTGCTTTATGAAAGGTATTGCTCTCGCATGTTTGGCTAGTATTCTCATTATCGCGTTCTTCCTTTTTACGCCAGATTCCGGTGGGGCGGGAATAGCCCCGTTACCTGAATGGCCAGAGTCGGTGGGACGAATGTACACCGAGTTTACCGATACCACAGAAATAGAGATTGTTTCCAAAGGAGTAGAATTGAGCTATTCGATCTCAGAGATACGTGCCAAAGCAGGAGAGGTACTGCGTATTCGGTATATCAACGAGAGCGACATGAGTCACAATATCGTCTTGGTACGGGAAGAAGCTGATATCCGACCGGTAGGCATTGCCGCGCTCCAGGCCATGGCGACGGACTGGATCCCGGAAAAGGAAATGCACCGGATTCTCGCTTACAGCGATCTGGCCTATTCAGGAGATACTGTGGTGCTATCCTTCAAAGTTCCCCCGCCAGGCACCTACCCCTACATATGCACCTATTCTGCGCACTGGACACAGATGCAGGGGAGGTTAATTTCAATCGAGTAAGTCCCATGCATGCCCGTCGGTTGGCGGATGAGCATGGTGTATTTCTTTAAAAACTACGTAAACAGACAAAAGATGAAGTTAAAAAATAAGAATAAATCGTTATGCAGTTCGTTTGGCCTGGCCTGCCTGCTGCTTGTGATCTTTCCGATTTCTATGGATGCCAGTTGGGCACAGGGAAGTACGAAAACCATTCAATTTAGAACACATATTATTGATGATTCTCTGATCGGCGGCGCCTTTTCGAATACAGGACTAGCGGACATGGACGGCGACGGCAAGTTGGAGTATATCATGAGTTCGCGGGGTACGGGCAAAATCTACGTGTATAAATACCACGAGCCCGGACATTGGTCCAGGTACATTGTTGGGGATAATCCACCCACCGATGCGGGAGGCGCAGTACTGGACGTGGATGGTGACGGAATGCCAGACTATCTCGTTGGTGGTGCCTGGTACCGAAATTCTGGTGAACTGCAGACTCCTTATGAACGGATCGTATTCGATGATGGCATCATGGATGGCTCCATCCACGATCAGGTTGTTGCCGACATTAATGGAGATGGTCGTATGGATGTGATTACCATGTCGGATCGAAATAACCTTCGCTGGTACGCCATTCCCGACAATCCAAGAAATTCCTGGCAAAGACAGGATATAGGGGCCGCGGTACACGGCGGAGTAGCGCCAAAGGGGCATGGCGACCTTGACAGTGACGGGGATGTGGATATCGTTCGGACGGACGTGTGGTTTGAAAATTTGGATGGTGAGGGAACCAAGTGGAAGCAGCACGATTTGGGTCCATTTATGCCGCTGCCAGAAGGAGAACCAACTTGGGCGGATAAAGCTGCCCGATCCTGGGTTGCCGATATCAACCAGGATGGAAGGTTGGATGTAGTACAAACCGTAGAAGAGATGCGCGGTGGCAGAGTTTGGTGGATGGAGAATCTCGGTCCCGATTCCGGAGGAACCATTCAGTGGTGTCGGCATGAAATTGCCGGATGGGACCGCATCATGGGGGGGTTGCATTCCCTTGGTGTCGCGGATTTCACCGGTAATGGCAAACTTGATGTCATTACGGCCGAACAAGACTGGCAACGTGCGCGCCCGGGCAAAAAGGGTGAAGAAAATCCACGATACTACCTCTGGGAAAATCTCGGTGTAGGTCCTTCCTGGTCCAATAATCCGAAAGTTGAGTGGAGGGAGCACGTTATCGCCGATATAAATCTTGGAGGTCATGAGATCGTATTTGGGGATGTTACGGGGGATGGAATGCTTGATATCGTTGGAAAGCCCTGGAGTCCTTCCGATAACAATGCGCTTGGGGGCAAAGCCTTTGTTTTGTTTCTTGAAAATAAATCGATCCTTGATTAAGATGCCATGTTCCCTAATCTCCCGCCAACGGAAACCACGGTGCTGCTTTCTGTCCGCGTTTACAGCTGCTACCCAGCGTACCAAATGAATAAAGACTAAAACCCACAAATTGTAAAGAAATTCGTTTTTAGCAGTTAATACAATTAAGATTACCGTAAGACCGATGAAAAAGTTACCAAGACAGCCTGTATCTCGTTTCCTGTGCGCCCTGATGGCGATCCTTTGTGTTCATTTGCCGTTGCAAGCCCAATTCCAACCTTCCGATAACATGAACCCAATGAATCACGGTCCATTCGTAACTTCCACGATCACGTACGATCCGCTGGTGGCGAGTAGCCTGTTTGTAAACAAAGGGATAGCCGTAAAAGTCGGAACGCATCCTCAGGCAGTGATTACCTTTGATACTGATTTATTGCGTATAGCGAGTGCCTGGACCGGTGGGTTTCTTCATTGGTACCTGGAGCGCGATGGATTGGAGAATTGGCCCAGTCAGGATGGAATTACGCACTTCGAAACCTCTAAAACGCCTGGCTGGTCACTTGACGGTGAATTTGAGGACCCGAGAAATTGGCCCTATGGACCCATCCCGAGGGAACAAGCGCATTACAAGGGGCTGTACATTCACGGGGATAGGGTTCTTTTTTCCTATACTGTTGGCTATAGTCAGGTATTCGAATTACCTGGGTTTTCACAGGTGGATGATCAGCCCGTATTTACACGCACCTTTAACTTGAGTCCCACGGAAGAAACCCTGTCTTTGCGGGTGCTACAGGTTCCGGAAAATTCGGAAGTTGAACGCATACCGCTCGCAGATTCCCGGGGATACCTGCGCATCCGAGTGGGTTCCAGCACACGCATGGTAGGCGTAGAGGGGATTTTCGATTCAACGGCGGAATGGCGCATAAAAAACGGTCACCTTATACTGGATCTGCCCCAAATCGAGGATCCACTTGCTTTTCGCCTGTCCATCGGTCCGGTACAATCTGGAGAAACCTCCAGCTACATGCAGACCTATCTGGAACAGGCAAAAGACCTCCCAGACCTGTCCGAATACACCCAACCTGGCCCCGATCTGTGGGAAAACTTGCAAACGGAAGCAGTGATGAGTAAAAACGAGGGGCCTTTTGCCGTGGATGAATTGACCATACCTGCTGACAATCCCTGGAATTCATTTATTCGCCTGATGGATGTTGATTTTTTATCCGACGGCAGGGCAGTGGTGGTATCCCTGAGCGGTGACGTATGGCTGGTAGAGGGAATCGGGGAAACGCTGGGCAGACTCCACTGGCATCGATTTGCCACGGGTTTGTTTCAGCCGGGAGGTGTGAAGGTAGTCGATGACCAGATTTACGTGACCGGACGCGATCAAATCACGCGTTTACACGATTTTAATGGGGATGGATTTGCCGATTTTTACGAAAATTTTAATAACGAAATCATGGCATCCACAAATTTTCATGCCTTCACGATGAATCTGGAAACCGATGCGCAGGGTAACTTTTATTTTGCCAAATCCACTCCCTGGCCACCCTACCTCCGAAGAAGCGGTCCTCCAGCCAAAGCAGAGATAACGCCGCATCACGGTGTACTCCTTCGGTTATCGCCGGACGGAGAAAAATTGGAAACCATTGCAACGGGCCTGCGCAATCCCAATGGGTTGGATATCGGGCCGGAAGGGGAAATCATCTATGCAGATAATGAAGGAAACTGGGTACCCACCAGTAAGGTCCACCGCATTAAGGAGGGTGAGTTCCATGGATTTATTCCCTCTTCACATCAATCCGAAGTGCCAGAATCGTTCGAGCCGCCGATCGTCTGGACCCCGCATTACCTGGACAACTCTCCGGCCAAACCGATGTTCATTACCAGTACGCGCTGGCCGGAGGAACTTCGAGACGATTTGTTGCTGGCTTCTTACGGGCGTGCATCCCTTGCACTGATACTAAAAGAAGAGGTGGATGGGGTCTGGCAAGGAGCCCACGTGAACCTGCCACTCGTATTTAAATCGGGCCTGGAACGTGGCCGGTTTCACAAAGACGGACAGCTGTACCTTGCCGGGATGACCAGTTGGCAATCCATCGGGGAAGACTGGGGCTCGTTTCATCGCGTTAGGTATACCGGGCAGCCATTGACCGTACCGGTGGCTGTTTATACCAAGGCCGGTGGTATTGAACTTCATTTTAACAAAAAACTGGATCCCGGGATCGCCACCTCGATGGACAATTTCCGCCTGCAGAAATGGACCTATCCCTGGACCAGTCAGTACGGCAGCCGTGGAAAAGTCTATTCGGTGGACAATCCGGGAGAAACCAGACCCGATGCGGTGCAGGTGGCATCCATCCGCTTATCGTCGGACGGAAAGGTGGTATTCCTGGAGATCCCTTCCCTGAAACCCGGTGCGGTCAACGCTTCCCTTGGTACACTGGAGGAACTGCCGGACATGATCGAAACCTCACTGGGCTGGGTGATGTCAATAAGCTATCAAATTGCAACGGAAGAGGGAACCGAATTAACCCATATGATCCACAAAACCATCCACCGGGTTCCTACGGAAGGATTTTCGGAATAACCGTGAATGACGACTGAAGGAACCTTAACCCACAGAAACCAGCAGGTATGAGATTTCGCACACAATATCTTCTTTTTGTTGCATTACTTTTCTCTTGCGAGGAAGGTGAGCAGCGGCATTTGGACGTCACCGTCACCGAGGAGCAACGTTTTGATTACCTGACCTGGAAGATTGAAGCAGCAAACGGCACCTGGCACTTTCAACGAGCTCAGGCCGAAACGGGTGAGACCGCTACCGGATTCAATTCGGCGATCGACAAGCAAGGCCTTGATTGGATCGCCAACGATTGTGTAGCCAATCGGGAATGGCGGGGATGGCCCAATTTTGCTTCGGACGGATTTGGGCATCCCTGCCGGGGAGGCGGAGGGACCTCCAGATGGATAGATGCCACGGGCGATCCGGTAGCTATTGGCGATACCCTTCGAGGAAACCACTTGATGCTGGAATCAAGCAACGAGAAATACCGGGTCCGCTATCACTTTTTTAGCAGCCATGCGGCTATCGAAGTACTCGAAGCGAGGGATTTATTCGCTTTTTTATGGGAAGGGCCCGTTGGTGGAAAAATGGCCATTGAGAAACAGTATTACCTGCTTGAAGATGGTCTGAAACGCCCGTTTGAGCACGGGAAGGGAATTGGGTACCTCAATCCGGAATTTGGCAACAACTTTCCCTCATCCTTCTTTTACTTTCTCGACGAAGATGCCGATCAGATCCTGTATGTGGGCGCCAGCGGTGTTGCTGGGGGAGGAGACGAGGGATGGGCGCAACCCTATAACATGGCCATATTTAGTTTTGGAAGAGATGACGATAAACACGCATTGACCAATACCGATGCAGTAGCGGTCTTTGGGTTTTTAGATAAGTTTATGGGGCATACAGAAATCCGTGATTTTATTCATGCACGCCTTGAAGCACCCTTTAGACCGATGGAATAACAGATTAATAAGTCCTGGGCCGGCTTGCTGCTCGTGTCGGCAACCACCTCCCGAAATGGGAAAACTGGAATTGTGAAAGGAATTTTAACTAAACTATAGCTTCAATGAGTCTTGTCTGTTATTGCCTGAATTTGTGCCATTTATTGATGATTTCTGCCCAGTTTCTGGGTCAAATATTTGGCGATGGCATGAATTGGTTTCCGGACCTGAACGGCCGGATTCAATCCGAGTTAGAAGAACAAACAGCGATTGTTTTTCTGGGAGAGTACCGGGCGATCGGGTCGCTGCAATCTCAGGGGCTTCACGGAGGTATTTTAATGGACGCAATTCGGTTTTTAACAGAAAACTCAGGTTTCGATGGATTGAAGGAGCTAACGATCGATCAGCACGGGTACCCGGTTTGGGAAGGGGAAGCGGTCGACAAGGTACGCGGTGTTTCATCGGTACAAGTGCCCGGTGCGCTTCCTCTGAGCCATAGTGGGAGTCGTTCTTCCGGAGGTGGTGCCATTGGCGTGAATGGAATTCAAGCAAATGGAGAGAGAAAATGGCAGGATGCGCCTACCGATACCTTTGCCGCTTGGGTACAAAAAAATAACTACTTATTCACCATTCTCGAATGGAACAGGGTACTTGTTCGATTAAGGCTTGACCGAAGCGTTCGGGTAATAACCCATCCCATTTCCCATCAATTTGTTGCCAAAATCAGAAAGGTATTTTCGGATTCAGGCGAAAACAGGACAGAATTGCAACAATAAAATCCAATAACCATGAAAAAAGTAACATGTGTAACCAACGTCGTGCTTTTGCTACTGACGAGTCAACATTTTCTATTCGCACAGGCTTCCGGGCAGATAGAAGGCGAGCTTAAAAAATGGCATGCCATATCGATTACATTTGATGGACCGGAAGTCAGTGAGGCCGATGCATACAACCCGTTTATGGGCTATCGCTTAAACGTTACTTTCCGGTACGAGGGCGGAGAACTAGTATACCAGGTGCCTGGATATTTCGCTGCAGATGGAAATGCCAGAGAGACCAGCGCTACTTCTGGAAACAAATGGCGGGTACATTTCAATGTGCCCCAAACCGGGCAGTGGAGCTACCAGGCTTCTTTCCGAATGGGAGAAAACATCGCAGTAAATGCGAGCTCAACCGCTGGAGAACCGGTTTCCTTCAACGGAGCTACCGGGACCTTTTCTATTGCCGATACGGATAAATCCGGCGTAGACCATCGTGGGAAAGGGGTTCTCAGGTACGTTGGCGAACATTACCTGCGATTTGACAATGGAGAATGGTTCATGAAAGGAGGCGCCGATGCTCCGGAAACGCTATTGGGGTATGTAGACTTTGATGGCACCTATACCCATACCGGCCTTTCGAAGGATGCGGGTGATGTTTTAATTTGGGGAACGACCCAACACAAAGACGGGCGGGGCGCGACACCGCTTAAAAAGTACGAAGCCCACCTGCGGGATTGGAAGGAGGGAGACCCGGTTTGGCAAGGCTCTAAAGGAAAAGGTTTGATCGGCGGACTCAACTACCTGTCAGCAAAAGGAATGAATGCCGTCTCTTTTCTGACCCTATCCGCCGGGGGGGATGGAAAAAACACCTGGCCCTGGATCAGCCATACAGAGGTAGACCGATACGATGTTTCCAAGTTGGACCAATGGGAAATTGTGTTTTCACATGCGGACAGAATGGGATTGTTCCTGCATTTTAAAACCCACGAAAATGAGAATGATCAGCTGCTAAACGGTGGCAGGCTGGGACCCGAACGAAAACTGTATTACCGGGAATTGATCGCCCGTTTTTCCCACCACCACGCACTGAACTGGAATTTGGGGGAAGAACACGACTTATGGGATGAATTGAACGATCCGGAGCAGCTAAATGCCAAAGCCGATGCCATGTACATTCACAGCTTGGATCCCTATGACCATCCCGTGGTGACGCATACCTTTCCCAACCAATACCAACAAAGCTATACTCCCTTGTTGGGTTTCGAGTACTTTGAGGGCCCTTCCATCCAAACGAATAGCATGCGTCCCTGGCACAACTTCGAGGTCATTTCGTATTGGGTGAATGCATCCCGGCAGACGGGAAGAAAATGGAACGTATCCATGGACGAAGCCGGCACCGGCGCGCTCGGGGTCACCACGGATGATTACGACGATAACTACAACCAAGACGAAGCCAGAGCTACCTATTGGGCTACTATTGCTGCCGGAGGAGATGGAGTGGAGTGGTACTTTGGTTATGCGGAAGAGCAAAATGACCTGAACATGGAAGATTGGCGGAGTAGAGATGCCCTGTGGGACTATACCCGGCATGCCATGGATTTCTTCAAAAACAACCAAATCCCCTTTTGGGAAATGGAAAATGCCAACGACCTAACCCGTAGTGAACGGGATTTTGTATTTGTCAGCAATGGGGAATTGTACGTAATCTACCTGCCGGCCGGCGGGGGCTCCGCACTTAATCTTCAAGGACATGTAGGAACCTATACCGTGGACTGGTACAATCCCAGGACCGGTGGAGCGCTTCAAAAAGGCAAAGAAATGATTTTTGAGTCTACCTATTCCCGGGAACCGGCCTCCGTTTTATCGGCCTTACCCAACATCAAAACGCCCCGGGTGCAGAGAGAAAAAGTATCCGAAGTATCGGGTCCCGGTTGGGTAAATCTCGGAATGCCCCCATCCGATCCAAAAGAGGATTGGGTAATTTTGGTCCGAAAAAAATGAACCCGACCTGCTCAGCCCTACCCGCATATGCAAGGGAATATAGCGCAGCCATTTGGGGGCATATACTTTGGCAGCGGATCATACTTTCATGGATTACCGCTACTTATTTCCGCCCCGGGTTGGATTTCGTTCCTTCGAGCGAACTACCCGAATCTGGCGGGTAATGCCGGGCGGATGCCCGTTATCTAGTGTAAACATTTCTTAAACAAATCGTATGAAAAAGAGAACTAATTTTATGATTTATGCATACAGCCTGCTATGGCTTGGCCTGATCGCCTGTAAACCGGGTGATCAACGGACCGTGGTCGCCATAGAAGGTGCGGCCTTTCATGTAAACGGAAAACCTACCTTTGAGGGAAGGACCTGGAAGGGAAATACCATCGAAGGATTGCTGATAAACTCCAGGATGGTCCAGGGAATTTTCGACGATTTAAATAGCGAAACCATGACACTTTTTGGTTATCCGGATACCGGGGAATGGGATCCGGATAGAAATACGGCCGAATTTGTGGCCGCTATGGAGCACTGGAAAGCCTACGGTCTAAATGCATTTACCATTAATTTACAGGGTGGGAGTCCCATTGGCTATGGGAATAAAGATTGGTACAATTCTGCCTTTTTTTCCGACGGTCGGCTGAGACCTGAATACATGGATCGGCTGCGATTGGTGCTGGACAAGGCCGACGAGTTGGAGATGGTGGTGATGCTGGGCATTTTCTACTTTGGGCAGGACCAAAACCTGGACGACGAAACTGCGATAATCGAGGCGGTAAAGAATTCCGTAAACTGGGTATTGCAGGAAGGGTATCGAAACGTCTTGATTGAGGTGAACAATGAATGCGATGTCAATGCGTACGATCACGAGATATTGAAACCAGCCCGGGTACACGAGCTCATTGACCTGGTCAAAAGCATGGAGCACAATGGAAACCGCTTATTGGTGAGCACCAGCTACAAAGGGAATACGCCTCCCAAGCCAAATGTCGTCAAATCCTCCGACTATATTTTGATACATGGAAATGGCGTAAACACCCTGGAGAAAATGGAGAAGCTGATCGCGGATACCCGGCAGGTGGAGGGATTCCGCCCCATGCCAGTGGTAATTAACGAAGACGATCACTACGACTTTGATCAGGAACGAAACAATTTTACCGTCGCTGTAGAAAACTATGTTTCCTGGGGTTTTTTTGACTACCGACGGGATGGAGAACCGTACGAAGAGGGATTTCAAAGCATGCCTGTAGATTGGGGTATCCATTCCGACCGGAAACAAGGTTTTTTTGACTTGGTACGGGAAATTACCGGAGTAAACCAGTAGTAACTCGCGGGAGGAGCGCTTAAGATATTGACCACTAAATCGGATGCAAATGAAGCAATTATCCATTCAAATAGCTACAATCCTTTTGTTGGCACCCGCGTCGGATTGGGGGAAAACACCCCAGCGATTCAGGGATAAAAACGGTGATCTTGACATTTTGCGCCAGGAAATTAGTAATTTTCCAGAGGAATTTAGGCGCTTACATCAGCCTGAGAACTGGGACATAGCCCTGGAAGGGTTCTCGCCGGCATATTACGACAAAGTTAGGGGCGCAATCGCCATCAATACGGTGGAACAACCGACCGATCAGTGGGCTGCTGCCTCTACGTTATTCGGCGAGGAAACGGGAATGTACACCATCCGCTTTACCTCCTTACTGGAGTCGGATGGAGAAAGTACCTACATGCTGCGCATTGACGGTAAAAAGGTGATGGAATTTCAAAACCCCCGTATTCATGGAAAAGGAATGTCCGAGTATGCGCCACATGAAGTCCGGGTAGCAGATGTTCCCATTGAAACGGGCAGTCTGATTCAGGTAGAGTTTTTACCGCATTCCAATGGATTGGTGCCAGAAGGGGAAGGATTTGGTTTTGCCCGAGCCCGTTGGAAAAGTATCATTGATTTTATACCACAACAATAATGAGTGTCCAGGTAACGAAATACATACCATACATTAACTACATTTTATGAAAACGTATCGATTAGCAATTGTTCCCGGTGATGGCATCGGTCATGAAATCATCCCTGCGGCCCTTACCGTATTGGAAGCGGCGGCTAAAAAATTTGATTTTAAACTGGATTACACGTTTTATGGCTGGGGAGCGGGTCGCTACCTCAAAGAGGGGGCGTTTATGCCCGAAGATGGACTGGATACCCTGAAGGGCTTTGATGCCGTGTTTTTTGGTGCCGTTGGGCTGACGGAGGTGGACGATACCCTACCCGCGAAACTATACACGTTCAAAGTACGGACGACCTTTCAGCAATATGTCAATTACAGGCCTGTAAAGCTATTTAACGGATTGGAAAGCCCGCTTCGAAATAAAACGTCCCAGGAAATAGACTTTGTTGTCATCCGGGAAAACAACGAAGGGGAGTTTGTACAATCGGGAGCCTTTTTCAGACCCGAAAGCCCCGAAGGGCTGGCCACTGATACCAGTATCTTTACGCGAAAAGGGATTGAGCGGGTAGCGCACTTTGCCTTTAAACTGGCCCAAAAGCGGAAGAAAAAAGTCACCAATGTCACCAAGTCAAATACCTTAATACACAGTTTGAAGTATTGGGATGAAGTAATCGCAGAGGTAGGGGAGCAATACAAAGATGTAAAGTTGGAGAAAATGTACATCGATAATACCAGTGCCAACTTCATCCTACACCCGGAATACTTTGATGTGATCCTTACCACCAACTTGTTTGGAGACATCCTGAGTGACCTGGGAGGAGGTATCATGGGAAGCCTTGGCCTTGGAGGAAGTGGGAATATCAATCCCGAAAAGGAATTTCCCTCCATGTTTGAGCCCATTCACGGCTCGGCTCCGGATATTGCTGGAAAGGGTATCGCCAATCCCGTGGGGACCATATGGTCAGGAGCGCTTTTGCTGGAGCACCTCGGAGAGAGTGCGGCGGCCGAAGAAATTGTGAGAGCTATTGAAGCCGTATTTCAAAAAGGCATAAAAACCATCGACCTGGGAGGTACTGCGGGGACGGAGGAGTTTGCCACGCAAGTGATTCAGGCGCTGAACCAATAAGGATGGATTGGATAGACCTTACACAGACCATTGGTCCGGGGATGCCCGGTGTGGCGCTGAGCGAAGCGAAAAACCTGGAGCGGGACGGTTGGAATGCGGTAAACCTTCAGATTTACAGCCATGCCGGCACGCATATGGATGCTCCCATTCATTTTGGGGTGGACGGGCATACTATCGACCAAATGCCTCTGGAAAGCCTCTTTGGTAATGCTAAAGTCCTCGACCTTACCGGCATTGCGCCCTCTGCACTGATCCGTACGGTGGACCTTGGGGGTCTGAAGGTGGCGTTGAATAGCGGTGATAGCTTGGTAATCAAGACGGGTTGGAGTAAATTATCCCGTTCCGACCCCAATAAATACCGAAACCAGTTGCCCCGAATCAGTGAGGAGCTGGCAAAATGGCTGGTAGAAAAGAGGGTAAAAATCTTAGCGGTAGAGCCTCCCTCCGTAGCTGACGTGAACGATCTGCAAGAAGTCACCTTGATCCACCGCATTTTGTTTTCGGGTCAGGTAATTATTGTTGAAGGGATTTGTAATTTGGACGAAATCCATGGGGAGGATCAGGTGGAACTGATGGTGATGCCCCTGAAAATTGCGGGTGGAGACGGAGCACCAGCGCGGGTTTTGGCCCGACCGATTCACAAAAATAGCGAATGATGACGACGGAAGATTCCTTGAGAAGGCCCTACAGCGATCAAATCAGAAACGTATTTCACGAACAAAAAGTTTCGCTGGTAATTGTAGACGATGATCCTACCGGTACCCAGACGGCCCATGATGTTCCGGTATTGGGTCATTGGACCCGGGAGGCGTTTGTGTACGAATTTTCGAAGAAAACGCCCTTGTTTTTTGTCCTTGCCAACACCCGAAGCCTGCCGCTGGAAAGCGCTACCGAACGCGCCCGGGAAATCGGGGAAAATCTGGTGTACGCGTCACAAAAAACCGGCCGGCGGTATTTGCTGATCAGTCGAAGCGATTCCACCCTACGGGGGTATTTTCCCTCGGAAGTTGAAGCCTTGAGCCAGGGCGCAGGCTTGGGGAATCTACCAACGTTGTCGATTCCTGCTTTTTTTGAAGGGGGAAGAATCACCGAGAATAACACCCATTACATCGTGGAAGGCGGGCACAAGATACCGGTATCGGAGACGGTATTTGCCCAGGACAAGAGTTTTGGCTACGGGCATTCCGACCTCACCAAATGGGTGGAAGAAAAATCAGCCGGCAAAATCAAACAGGCATCCGTTAAAAGTCTCTCCCTGTCGGATATTGCAGCAGGAGAAGAAGTAATCTTCGAAAAATTGAAGGCTCTTGCCGGGAACGAAGTGATGGTTGTCAACAATACCACGTATCAGGAATTGGAAAAAACCTGCCTGGTGCTGCACCAGCTGGTAAAAACAGGCAAGGGGTTTAATTTCAGAACCGCCGCTTCCTTTGTTTCTGCATTTAGTGGGATGCTTGCGCAGGTTTGGACACCGCCGGGAGGAAAACCGGGGAGAGGCGGTTTGGTTATCGTGGGCTCTTATGTAAAAAAATCCACCGCCCAACTTGAGGAGCTGTTAAAAAGGCAGGGCATACAGGCCATTTTGGTATCGGTGGAAGTAATCATTGGTTCTGAGGCCGCCAGCCGGGCGCTGTTACAACGGGTAGTGGAAAATGTAGAAATGTGTCTAGCCTCGGGTATAAACCCCTTGGTGTACACTTCCCGGACCCTCGTTTCTGGGGATAGTCCGGAGGCCAGCCTGGCCATTGGGGAAAAGGTAACCGGATTTTTGGTGGATGTGGTGGATAGGCTCGGTATTCAGCCTGGTTTTTTGATCGCCAAAGGTGGCATTACCTCCAACGATGTCGCCGTCAAAGGATTGGGGATGAAGCGAGCATTGGTGTTAGGGCAGGTGATTCCGGGTGTTCCGGTATGGAAATTGGGCGACGAAGCCAAGTTTCCGGGCATTCCTTACGTGGTGTACCCTGGAAACGTCGGTAATGAGGAAAGCCTTGCCAGGGTGTACGACTTGTTTACCTCAACCCCATCGCTAAAATGAAGAAACTAAAAGGGGTAATTGTCGGTGCTGGATACTTTAGTCAGTTTCATGGAGACGCCTGGTCCCGTATGGAGCAGGTGGAAATCACGGGTATTGCCGATAAGGATATTCAAAAGGCCAGACTGTATGCAAAGAGCTTTAAAATTCCCAACGTGTACGCAGATGTCTCGGTGATGTTGGAAAAGGAAAAGCCCGACTTTATTGATATTGTAACGCCTCCGGTAAGCCACAAGTCGCTCATCGAGCTGGCCTTGGAAAAAGGGATCCACATTATTTGCCAAAAACCGCTGGCAGACACCTACAAGGAAGCCCGGGAGATCTGCAATCTGGTAAAAGGTGCCAAGGTTCGATTTATGGTCCATGAAAACTGGCGGTTTCAGCCTTGGTACAGGGAGATCAAATCCCTGATACAGGGCGGTAAGATCGGCAAAAAGATTTTTCAATATACCTTCCGTATGCGTCTGGGAGATGGCTGGGGCGAGCATGCATACCTGGATCGACAGCCCTATTTTCGGACCATGCCCCGCTTGCTAATACACGAAACGGGCGTTCATTTTGTGGACACCTTCCGCTACCTGGAAGGAGAGGTTACCGAGGTTTTTGCAAATCTGAAAACGCTGAATCCCATTATCAAAGGGGAGGATACGGGTATGGTGTTTTTTCGGTTTAAATCCGGCTGCACGGCGCTTTTCGATGCCAACCGCTACAACGAGCCCCTGCACGATAATGTTCGTTTCACCTTTGGGGAAATGCTTGTTGAGGGAGATCAGGGTAGTCTGATACTGCATACGAATGGGGAAATTTCCCACAAGCCTCTGGGCTTCGCGGCCAGTAAGGTTCCGTTTAAACCGACCGAAAATGGGTTTTCCGGAGACAGCGTATATGCCTGTCAGTTGCATTTTATTCAGGGTATTCTCACGAATGCAATGTTCGAAACCGGTATTAAGGAATACATGAAAACGCTCAAAGTGGTCGAAGCAATATATCAATCCAACCGTTTAAAAAGTAATGTGCCAATAAACCGGATAAAGTGAGCGGAAATTTGTATTTTGATATACCGTATACTGTAAGTTGTTCTGCCAATCGAATCGTAAGAAGATGTTAAAAAACGATGAATTAGGAATTCAGGCCTATCGTGAAGTACGGAAGATGATCATTCATGGAAAATTGGCGCCTGGGCAGAAAATTATCCAGGAAAAATTAGCCGCCCAAATGGGGATTAGCCGCACACCCTTGCGCGTGGCCTTGCACATGCTTGAGGCTGAAAACCTGATAGAGCCCAAAAATAAGACCGGGTTTAAGGTCAAATCCATTGACGACAAGGAAATTTTGGAAATATTTGATTGTCGTATAGCTCTGGAGTCCACAGCTGCCGGTATTCTGGCAAAGAATTATACCCCGGCCGAGGCGCATAAACTTCGTCGTTTTTTTCACCCTCAGCAGGAAGGTTGGGAAGAAGATTACGAAGCATACAAAAAATCCGATACCCAATTTCATAACTTCATTGTAGAAAAATGTAAGAATAACTATCTGTACAAGCTGTTTAAGCAAGGGAACCTGATCACGTATATTGAGCGTATCGGATTGATTCGTCCACCCGAAAAAACCCTCCAAGATCACCTCGATATTGTGGAGGCAATTTTGGACAGAGACAGCGAAGCTGCCGAAAAAGCAATGAAAGCTCATTTAACCAAGTCCAGGGAGGTCATAGAAAATAAATTGAAAAAACCTACGAATCAGGACAGGTAGCCGACCCCTGTCCGATGCCGGATGTTCGCCCAAAAAATTCATTCAACCTAACCCAAAATAGCCGTGCACACGTTACATCACAAGCCCTTTATTCCCAGTAGGTTCTTTATGGTGGCGGGCACCTTTCTCTTGTCCATGCTGGTGTATGTGGACCGCATCGGTATTTCCGTTGCAAAAGACCCCATGACCGAGGCCCTGCAATTGAGTGACAAACAGTTTGGTTGGGTATTGTCCATGTTTGCCCTGGGCTATGCGCTTTTTCAGACACCCCTGGGTATCCTATGCGATAGATTTGGCCCCAGGAGAGCTCTGGCTGCCGTGGTGAGTTTGTGGTCGTTCTTTACAGCCCTCACGGGTGCAGTTACCAACTTTGTCTCGCTTTTTCTGATCCGGTTTTTGTTTGGGGTCGGAGAGGCGGGCGCCTATCCAGGAATAGCCAAAGCGGTGTACCATTGGATTCCGATTCGGGAGCGAGGGATTGTAAACGGGATCAATTTCTCCGGAGGTAGGTTTGGTGCTGCTTTTGCACTGCCCCTGGTAGCTATGGCAATCGACTCCCTTGGCTGGCGTGCCACGTTTTTTACCCTGGGTTTCCTGGGGATACTTTGGGCAGTGGCCTGGTACCTGCTTTTCCGGGATGATCCTGAAGAGCACCCCCGGGTATCTGCTTTTGAAAAAGAAGAAATCCGGCTCTCTCGGTCAAATTCGGAACCAGAGGTGAAATCTACCTTTGCTGTACAGTCATTGGTGGAGTCCGGCAATCTTTGGTTGGCCATGGGCCAGTATTTTGCCAGTAACTTTACGTTTTTCTTTTGTCTTACTTGGCTTTTTCCGCACGTGAAAGAACAGTTTATGCTAAACAATCTGGAGGCGGGGGTGTATGCCTCCCTGCCACTGGTCGCAGGTGCTTTTGGAAACATGTTTTCCGGCTGGCTGGTGGATACCATTTATAAAAATGGTCATTTTAAGTGGTCACGTGTAGTTCCGGCTGCCATTGGGTTTACCCTGGCGGCCGGCGGCCTAATGGCCAGCTTATTTGCAACGGAAGTCACCCTGGCGATTTTGTTTCTTTCGGTGGCGATTTTTGGAGCGGATATGACCATTAGCCCATCCTGGACTCTGTGCAACGATATCGGGAAGTCACACTCGGGTGCTGTTTCGGGCACCATGAACATGGCCGGAAATATCGGATCCTTTGTCACGGCGCTTGCTTTTCCGTATCTGCGGGATTGGACCGGCTCGGTTACCCCATTTTTTATTATCGGGACCGTGTTGAATGTACTCGCAATCCTGATGTGGTTGAATGTCAAACCCGATCAGGCAATCAAGTTCAAGATAACCTGACGCACTTCGCAAAGACTTCTTAATTTGGCCAGCCATCGAGGAAGCGGGTAAATAAAAACAGTTTACTTTCTTTGGACGCTAAGGTTTGATTTTGTGCGTAAATTCCCTTTTTTTGAAGAAACCTTCGATTGATAGCCATGGAAACCTACCATTTGCCACATTCCGATCTGGAAATTTCGCGCTTGATTTTTGGCTGTTGGGCCATTGTTGGCGGCTTCAATTGGGGTCCCCAGGACGAGCGGGATTCCCTGGCGGCCATCCAAACCGCCTTTGATCAGGGTATTACCACCTTCGATACGGCAGAGGCTTATGGGGCAGGTGCTTCGGAAAATCTGCTCGCGCGTGCGCTGGGAGAACGGCGAAAGGAGATTATCATCGCATCAAAAGCCGGCCCAGCCGATTTTGCACCGGAAAACCTTAAGAAAGCCTGCGAACGGGGATTGAAAAATCTAAAGACCGACTACATTGATTTGTACCAGCTCCACTGGCCCAACCCGGAGATCCCGTTGGCGGACACGCTGGGAGCTCTTCAAGAACTCCGGGATGCGGGGAAAATCCGCGCCTACGGGGTGTCCAACTTTGGAAATCAAAGCCTGGACAGCTGCAAGGATTCCGGATTCCAAATCAGCAGTAACCAAATGGCCTACAACCTTCTTTTTCGGGCCGTTGAGTTTTCGATCCTCCCCCAATGCCTCGCGGACGAGGTGCCGGTCCTTTGTTATTCCCCGATCATGCAGGGGTTGCTGACAGGGAAATTCAGCTCTGAAACAGAAGTTCCGGATGATCGGGCACGAACCCGTCATTTCACGAAGAAAAGGTCTCAATCCCGGCATCAGGAGGACGGTTGCGAGGCGTTGACCTTCCAAACCATTGCCAGGATCAGGGAGCTTGCCAAGGAGGCGGAAGTACCGATGGGGAATATCAGTTTGGCCTGGTTGCTGTATCAGCAAGGTGTGGCCGCAGCGATTGTTGGTGGCAGAAATGCGGCCCAGGTCAGAAAAAATGCAGCGAGCGCAGAAGTAACGCTTAGCCCCACTCTACTAAACGCGCTTGACGAGGCTACGCGACCGCTGAAGGAAGCATTAGGGGCCAATGCGGACTTGTGGCAGACGGATAGCCGGGTGGTTTGATTTCTTGGGGATGTAGGTCTTTCCCCGTCTTTAACGCAAACATAAATTTGAGCGGTTTGGGAATAAAGGATTAGGCAATCGGGTACAAGATTTATGGTTGAAATTGAGGTAATTGCTTCCATTTTTTAGATCTAAAAAAAGAAAATCATGTTTGATTTGAAGAAAAACGAGATCAAATTTATTTACAACGGTAATAAACTGGAGGACATGGAAGCCTATGCCTATGTTTTGACGTTACATAAGCACAAAATCAATGAATTGGATGTAGCGAAAAATGATATGACCCCGACCCAGGTTTTGGAATTGGCAAGTAAACTAAACAAACGTGTGATTGATCTCTTCGACGAGAAATCGACTTATTTTAAAGCGAACATTCAAGGAGAAGATATGGATGAAACCGATCTTTTGACGGTATTGATCAAGGATAAATCGACTTTGAAAACGCCTATTTTGATTTCAGCGAATGGGGCATCGGTTTTAGAATATCCGCGGGATACCATTAAGGTAGACATGGTATTCAATGAAATAAATGGAAAAGATTCCTGAACTCCCTAATTCGAATCGTTTAGAATAGAAAAATTGCCTTTCCTAACCGTTAATTCTGTTTTTAACCTGGAATGAAATTTAATTTTTTCCTGAAAAGGCATTTTTCTTTATTTCCTACGTTTTTTGATGAAAATAATTTTTACTTTTTCCATTGATTTGACACGTACGAAATGAAAGCCCAAAATATCAGTTGTGTAGTAGTAGCTTTATTTTTGAATTTGTTCTCTCCTGAGCAGGCAAAAGGGCAGACTGTTGGAGGAAAACGTACGCCACCAAACATCGTACTCATCCTTGCCGACGATCTTGGCTGGATGGATGTGGGGTTTAATGGGGCCGAATTTTACGAAACGCCGAATATCGACCAACTCGCTTCAGAGGGAATGATCTTCACCCGATTTTACCCTTCGGCTGCGAATTGTGCCCCGACACGGGCGAGTTTGTTGACCGGTATGTACTCGCCCCGTCATCAGGTGTATATTCCGCAAGGGGTGTCCAGGGGAGGCGATGTTTCGAAGATGCGCTTCAAAGTGCCTACCCAGGGCCAAAACTCCACGTTCAATACAATCCCGGTGAGCATCAATACCGTTTCATCGGAATTTGAATCGCTTGCAGAGCTGCTGAAAAAAGTGAACTATGTATCCGCTCGGCTCGGAAAATGGCATATTGGGGACGATAATCAGGGCTTCGATGTGTTATCTGCCGCCGGTCAAATCGGCGAAATCACCAATTATTGCGGCGACGAAAAGCGTTTTTATAACGATGATCATGTCGCAGAAAGGCTGACGGATGCGGCGCTCCATTTTATTGACGAGAACAAAGAGAATCCGTTTTTTTTATATCTCAGTCATTGGGAGGTACATACTCCCCTGATGGCGAGACAGGAGCGGATAGCCTACTACAGCAACAAACTCAAAGGAGGGGCGGACAGAAATTACGATCCGGTGTATGCAGCCGAAATAGAACAGATAGATCGTAGTGTAGGCAGGGTTCTGAACCGATTAAAAGAGTTGAATCTGGAAGAAAACACGGTTGTGATCGTTACCTCGGATAATGGGGGGCTTTCATCCATCACCGATAATGCTCCGCTAAGGGCAGGGAAAGGTACTTTTTATGAAGGGGGAATCCGCGTACCGTTTTGTATTAAATGGCCGGGTGTAACCCAGGCCGGTTCGAAATCCGACATTCCGGTGTCCGGTATTGATTTTATGCCTACTTTTGCGGAAATCGCCTCAGCGGAGCTACCGCAACATCAGCCGGTGGATGGGAATTCTTTTCTACCCATTCTCAAAGGAGAATATTTTGACAGGGATCGTGCGCTTTTTTTTCATTTTCCGCTTTACCTGGGGGGAAGCGTGGAGGTATTGCCAGCTTTTGATGGAACCAAAAATTACTGGCGTGCGGTACCCTCTTCGGTAATCATCGCTGGTGATTGGAAATTGATTTATTATTATGAATACGATCGTTATGAACTGTTTAATCTGAGAACGGATATTTCAGAGCAAGAAGACCTTTCTGGCAGAGAAAGCGGAGTAGCAACAAACCTGTTGGAAAAACTTAGAAATTGGGTAGCAGCCGTACATGCTCCCGTGCCCACTGTTTTAAATAAGTAACGTTTATTCTATAAAGAGCCACGTGGAAAGGGTTTAATCAAGAAATAATTATTCCAAAAATTCGAAACGTACCCTATGAAATTCCTGTCATATTTTGTTCTGTGCTTTCTTTTACTAGATTTTAGTGTCCATGCCGTTGCTAAAAGCTTCCGGACGGAGAATAAGATCTCAAATCTACCTCATCATGAAGTGAAAGAAAAAGCCCCTTTAAAAGCGTTGATCGTTGACGGTCAGAATAACCATGAGGTATGGCCAAAAGCTACGCTAATGATGAAGCAGTACCTGGAAGAAACCGGGCTTTTTCGGGTAGATATTTACAGAACCCGATTTACCTGGAGAGCAGAAAGGGAAAAGAAATACTTGCCATTGGCGGGACTGGGCGCAACCACAGATCTGGAGACCCCGCAACATGATCCGGATTTCGCCCCCGTATTCAAAAATTACGATGTGGTGATTTCCAACTTTGGCTGGAAGGCGGCGGATTGGCCGAAGGAAACCCAAAAAGCATTCGAAGAATACATGTCCTCAGGCGGAGGCTTTGTTTCCTTTCACGCCGCAAACAATTCTTTTCCAGACTGGCTGGAATACAATAAAATGATTGGCCTGGGAGGCTGGGGTGACCGTACTGAAAAAGATGGCCCTTATGTATATTATACGAATGAAGGCGAGCTGGTACGAGATCCTTCACCGGGGAAAGGCGGTGCCCATGGACCTAGCCATATTTTTCCCATCACCATTCGTGAGAAGGATCACCCCATCACCAGGGGAATGCCGGAAGTATGGCTAACCACCAAGGATGAGTGCTATTCTCAACTGCGTGGTCCGGCCGAGGACATGACCGTACTGGCTACCGGTAAGGATGTTTCGGGCAAAGCTCCAACTGACCGGCACGAACCCATGCTGATGGTGCTGGACTACGGCAAAGGGCGGGTGTTTCATACCACGCTGGGGCACGATGATTTTTCAATCGAAAGCGTTGGTTTTATCACTTCATTTTTAAGAGGAACGGAATGGGCGGCAACAGGAAAGGTTACTCAACCCATACCAGATGATTTTCCTACGGCAGAAAGTTCGACCAGCAGGAATTTTACGTTGAAATTTGATGATCAATAAAATCAACCAGAAGCCTGAGGGTTTTATCTTCTTTGCTTTGAAGGAATTAGCCTGCCGATTGCGGTTTGGCTTCGTATACATTTGGAATCCGTTGCCTTTCTATGCTTTCGGTATTACAACGATACTAAGTAATAATACCTACCTTTGGCCAAAAATGTATCCATGAGCTTTTCCAACCTCGGTCTTTCAACACCATTACTGGACGCAATACGCGAAGCAAACCACGACAATCCCTTTCCGATTCAGACCAAGGCAATACCCGCTATTCTTCAAAAGAAAGACCTTTGGGCCCTGGCTCCAACTGGATCTGGAAAAACAGCCGCCTACGTATTACCGATTCTGGATATGTTTCAGCGGAAAACCGCTGTAAAAAGCAGGGCAGTTGCTGTTCTCGTACTGGTGCCTACCCGTGAACTGGCTCTTCAGGTCGATCAAACGGTAAAAACCTTTGCGAAAGCTTTGCCAAGAAAGGTCAAATCCATGGCGGTGTACGGTGGGGTATCCATTAATCCCCAAATGATACACCTGTACGGAACCGATCTCCTGATCGGGACTCCCGGTCGCTAAAGAAAGCCCTGGGATCCAACCCGGATTTAGGGCAGACAGGTAGTCGGATGGTTTTAGGACCTATATTTCATAGTTTTTTTTTCGAAAATAGTAATTTCTACTATGTTTTTATTGTTGTATATCATCCATTTTTAAAATAATCATTGGTATATTAACGTATATTGGTAAGTGTTTTTATTATATTTTTTTATTTTAACAAAAATCAGTATATAATTTTAATTTTAAAATATTTGTAAAAATAATGATTTTTGTGGGGTCGTTTTATCGTTTATCCTCCTCTTTAGTATATAAGCGATATATCCAGCGCTCATGAACATAAACCCAAAAAATAAAACCACCGTACCCGTTATCCCCTTGCCGTCTCGGCACGCGGTCACCATGGAGATTTTTAAAGACAAAACGGATACGGAAATATGGAGCGCATTTGATGCGGGTGATGAAATGGCTTTTAACTATATTTACCGCATACATGCGGCCTCCCTTTTTGGGTTTGGCAGCCAAATCAGCAAGGATCAGGGAATGGTTCAGGACTGTATCCAAAATATATTTATTGGTCTGCGGAAAAAGAGGGGCAGCTTAAGCGAAGTAAAGAGTATAAAATCCTACCTCTATAAGTGCCTGCAGCGGGATCTAATCCGGGAGCTGAACAAGAACCAAGGAACAAATGTAACAATCGAAGGGCTGGATAGGAGTTTTTTTCACATTGAAGTGTCTTTTGAAACGAAACTGATTCAGCAGGAAAATGAATCCGAACAGAAAGCACTGATACAGGAGGCACTCAATCAATTGACTCCAAGGCAAAGGCAGGCAGTAGTGTTGCTGTATGAAGAGGGAATGACTTATAAAGAGATAGCGGAAGTAATGGACCTGAATGAGGTAAAGTCAGCCCGAAAAATTGTATACAGGGCATTGGATAGCCTCAAAGTTCTATTAAAAAAATCACCAAATAAAGACGCATGACATCGAATGGAGAATCCGACCTATTTACGATATAAAGATTACGACCTGGAACATTTCTTAATGGATGAATTTTTTATCCAATGGGTTAAATTTCCGGATGCAAACAACTGTCATTTCTGGGAAAAGTGGCTACGTGAGTATCCCGAAAAGCGCCCCGTCGTTTTAGAAGCAGCCCAGCTAATCCGGGGCATTCAAAGTAGCCGAAGTCTGCCTTTTACCGACACCCTTTACCTAGAAACCTTCGAAAATATCGTACGCTCCGCGGGACCCCTCGAATCGAAGAGAGTGGAACCAAAGGAGGCTTTTCGCCTGTGGAGTTTCCTCTCGATAAGAAAATTAGCGGCGATTTTAGTCATAGGATTTTGCGGTTGGATGGGCTACGCCGGGATGTTTCAACGGGAGGAGGTAAAAGAGACCGTTGTAGAGATTCCCATGATAATGAAACAAAATCCGGCAGGGGTTAAATCCCTGATTACCTTGGCAGATGGAAGTAAGGTTTTCCTGAATGCGGGCAGCTCCATTCAATATCCCAAGCAATTCGGACCAGAACGAAGAGAGATTCAACTAATCGGAGAAGCTTTTTTTGAGGTTCAACATGAGGTCGGCAGGCCGTTTTTTGTGAGCTCCGGCACGACCCGGATTAAGGTGTTGGGTACCACTTTCAATGTCAATCAAGAGGAGAGTGGTAAAATTGCCGTGGCCTTGGTGACAGGTAAAGTGAGGGTCCATGACTATAGAGGCAACCAAGTCAATTTGGATCCCAATGAAATGCTGGTGATGGAAAAGAGCGGTGAATTTTACAAGACCGGTTTTGATCCGGTTGAAATACTGGGCTGGAAAGACAAGCAGTTGGTATTTAAAAAAGACTCTTTTGAATTAGCAAAGCGGAAAATTGAAAATTGGTTTGGCGTCGAAGTGTTGGTAAAGGGCCCGATTCCCAGTGGTTGGAAATATACCGGCGTTTATCAAGACGAATTATTGGAAAATGTATTAAAGGGTATCTTCTATACCTCCGGGATAAGCTATAAAATTGAAGGAAAACAAGTAACGATATATAACCCAAATTAATCGAATGATGGAGCACATTGACAGCGGTTAACGACAAAGGCAGCGTCCGTTCTGGGGGAACGGGACGCTGCCTTCTCACAGCCTTGTGTCCATGGAAAGAGGACAAGGTCTGGTTCAAGTTCAATCACTTAAACAATTCAATATTATGAAAAAAAATATACTTAGGCAACTACTTATGCTGTCCAAAAGAGTAATGTATGGGTTTCTGATTCAGCTTTTCTTCTGTACGGTGCTACTGGCCAATACAGGGAACGCACAGCGAAAAACCCTGGAGGAGGTAAAGATTTCGGTAAACCTCACCGATAAGTCCTTAAGCCAGTTTTTCCGGCTGGTAGAAGCGAAGACGGATTTTAGGTTTACGTATACTAACAAATCAGTAGATCTTAATCAGAAAGTTTCTATTGATGCATTAGACCAAAGTCTTTACAATATTTTAGAGATAATTTCAAAACAGGTATTTATCAACTTTGTTCAGGTGAATAGAAATATCCATGTGAAACCTACATCTTCTAAGACCGTACCCGAACTCGAGGAATTAGGCAGTATTGATTTTGACGTTACTGGTAGGGTTTTGGACGAAAATGGAGAGCCTTTACCCGGTGCGACTATTACCATTCAAGGCACCACTAGGGGAACTGTTACTGATTTGGATGGAAACTTTATGATTGATGCCCCTGAGGGGTCGGTCTTGGTCTTTTCTTATATCGGTTATGAATCAAAGCTAGTAACACTGGGGGGACAGTCAGGGTTAGAAGTAAGATTACAGCCGGATTCCAGTTCCCTTGAGGAAGTGGTTGTGGTGGGTTATGGCACCCAAAAAAGAATTAACCTTACAGGGGCTGTTGGAGTAATTGAAGCAGATCAGTTGGAGAACAGAACTGTGGCATCAGTGGAGGAGGCTCTTCAAGGCCAGGTAGCTGGTCTGACCGTTGTTAGAACTGGCGGTCAACCAGGGAACCAGTCCATCGATTTCAAGATTAGAGGTACTAGTACCTTTACCAATAACCCAGTACTAACTATTGTTGATGGGGTACCCTCGTCGCTGGATCAGATTAATCCAAACGATATTGAATCCATAAGTGTATTAAAAGATGCCGCATCTGCCGCCATTTACGGGTCAAGGGCAACAGGGGGCGTAATTTTGATAACTACCAAATCAGGAAAATCCGGTAAAGCAAGAATAAATTACAGTGGCACTATTAGCATGCAGCAGCCAACAAGGTTCCCTGAGAAAGTTTCTGCCTTAGATCACGCTTTATTGTTTAATGAAGCAATGGAAAACGATAATCCAGGAGCAACTCCTTTTTTTACCCAAAATGACATTCAACTTTTTTCTTCACCTGAATGGAAAGACCATGATTGGGACGGTTATATGCTTTCCAATGCTATGCAGACCAACCAAAACCTTAGTATTTCGGGTGGTAACGAATTTCATAACTATTATTTTTCACTTGGCTATTTAAAGCAGGATGGGACTGTTATCAATACAGGATTTGAACGCCTTAACCTTAGGCTTAATGAAGGATATAAACTAAGTAAAAAGCTTCAGTTAAATTTCAACGGTGCGTATTCTCCATCCGTCAGGAAAGCACCCGGAGGTGGTAATCTGGGAAATATGCTGTCCTTTGTGGCAGCCCAGCCCCAGATAGATGCCATAAAGAGTCCAGATGGAAGCAGATGGCTTCAGACTACGTCTGGGGCAGGGGGGGGCAATCCGATTGCTTTGGCGTCCGAGGATGGGGGAGAATCGATATTGAATAGTAATCAGCTTACTGGAAATTTTTCCTTAAAATACAATTTTTCACCTAATCTTGATTTAACCGGCACTTATGGAATGGTCAGTAACCAGTCAAGGGAGCGGGATTATAGACGGAAAATCACTCTTTATGATCAAAATGATCCAGATCAAATCATACTGGAGAGTCCTTTTAATTTTTTAGATATTCGTCATAGCTCAGATATATTTCAAAACCTCAACTTGATTGCCAATTACCAAATCACTATAGGTGATCATAATTTTTCTATTTTGGGTGGTGTAACCAGAGAATGGTTTAGTCAGAATAATGAAGTGGTAGGTACCCGTGATTTTCTCACCGAGGATATTTATGTTATCAGCGCAGGCAGTACCGACCCTTCATTTTGGAATATATCAGGAGGGGCATCTGACTGGGCGCTGTCTTCATTCATAGCAAGGGGCAATTACTCCTTCAAGGACCGTTATTTATTGGAGGCAAGTATGCGCTATGATGGTTCTTCCAGATTTACGGAAGATTTGAGATGGGGATTTTTCCCTTCCATGTCTGCCGGTTGGGTGTTGACCCAGGAACAATTTCTGAAAGACAACCCTGTTTTTAGCTTTTTAAAACTTAGAGGTTCATGGGGTCAGGTAGGCAATCAAAATGTGGGGTTCTACCCGTTCGCCAATACCCTATCCCAGTCGACTTATTTTTTTAATGGTTCCCCACAAAGAGGTGTAACAACCGGGGGCGCTCCTAACCCATTACTAACCTGGGAAACCAAAGAAGCCATGAATCTGGGAATTGAATTCAGCGTGTTGGACAATCTATTAGAGGTTGATTTTGACGTTTTTCAAGAAAAAACCAGAGATATCCTATTACTGCTTCCGGTCCCCACCACCTTCGGACAACCTGCTCCTGTACAGAATGCAGGCAGGATAGACAATAAGGGATGGGAATTGGCCCTCTCCCACATAAAAGCATTAGGAGACTTTAGTTATGGCCTTACCCTAAATCTGGCCAATGCTACTGAAACAGTTGTCGACATGGGGGGTGTCAGCCCTAGGTTCAGTGGAAACACCATTACCGAGGAGGGATTTCCTGTAAACGAGTGGTTCGGCTGGAGGTCCATAGGATTGTTCCAGGATATTGAAGACGTGGAGAATCATTCCTTTCAGAACCCAAGGACTACACCTGGAGATATTAAATTTGAAGAAAACGGAGGGGATCCAAATACCATTACGGCAGCCGACCGGGTACGGTTGGGAAGGTCTGATCCGAGATTTCCTTATGGGATCAGATTGAGCCTTAATTATAAGAATTTTAGTTTTATCGCTTTTGGGCAAGGAGTGATGAGCCATTTGGTCTGGAGCAATGGATGGACTGCACATAATTTTGATAGAGCAAACTCTACCCTTCGCACTTACCACTTGGATAGGTGGACGCCGGATAACCTGAATGCCAGGTTCCCGAAAACTAGAATTGGTGGTGGGACTGCTGGAGGTATCAATAACGACTTTTCCAGCTTCTGGTTGGAGGATGCTTCCTATTTTAGAATTAAGCAGTTGGAGTTGGGATATAATTTATCCACCAACCTTTTAAGTGACCTCCGAATAAGTAGGGCTCGGGTATTCATAGGTGCTGAAAACCCTTTCACCTTTACTAGATTTCTGGGCTACGATCCTGAATCCCCTACTGGTGTGGGGGGAAGGTTGATAGAGAGACGGTATCCTTTATCCAAGTTGTTCAGTTTTGGTGTAAATATTGAGTTTTAAATTGCAGAAATTATGAAATCGAATATACTTAAGTCCAGTTTTATAATTATTATGTTATTGGCTGTTTCCTGCGAGGATGATTTTTTAGAGAGGCAACCCCTTGATTCTCCATCAGCGGAAACATTTTGGACCTCCGCCGTGAATGCTGAGTTCTGGGTAAATAATTTGTATAATGGCCTTGCTACGACCGACGATGCACAGTTCGAGGCCTTCAGTGACAATGCCTTTGGCAGAGCAGCCCTCGGAGCCAACAGAATTGCCAATGGAACATTTGAGCCGATAGACCCAAATGTAAATAGATATTGGAACTTTAGAAAAATCAGGGAAAGTCTTGAATTTTTTGAGTTTATTGGGCAGGTACCGAATATATCTCAGGCGAAGCTCGATGAGCTTTCAGGTCAGGTTAATTTCATGGTAGCCTATCAATACTTTAGGTTAATAACGCTATATAGAGATGTGCCTTTGGTTACCCATCCATTGAGCATACCAGAAAGTGATATTCCAAAATCCCCAAAAGAGGAAGTTTTAAATTATATTTTAGAACATTTAAATTTGGCAATTGAACAGTTGCCAGTTAACTGGCCTGTTAACCAGACAGGTAGATTTACTAAGGGAGCAGCTCTGGCTTTAAAGGCTAGGGTACTCTTATACAATGAACGTTGGGCAGAAGCTGCCGCTGCTGCAAAGCAGGTGATGGATTTGAATGAGTATGAATTGCATCCGAAATTTGAAGAGCTTTTTTTGCAATCCTTTAATAACCAAACAAAGGAGGTTATTTTGGCAAGGCAGTATGCAAAGGATGTAGAGATCAACACAATGAACCGGAATTACGCTCCGGTTAGCATGGGTGGATTTGCACTAATTCTACCCACAGCGGAGCTAGAAAAATCTTATGAAATGATTGACGGACTTACAATTGAAGAATCTCCTTTATTTGATCCAATGAATCCATTTTCCAATCGAGATCCGCGATACTTTGCGACGTTTTTGTATCCTTACTCAAATCTTAACGGAGTAGTTTATAATCCTTTCGGATCCGATCAAAGGTTTTCCATAACATGGTTATATTTTCGAAAATACACCGGAGAATTAAGAGCGAGAGCTGAGTGGCAATCATACGTTAATTGGATTATTTTTAGGTATGCGGATGTACTGCTAATGTATGCCGAAGCAAAAAATGAAGAATCTGGGCCTGATCCTTCTGTTTATGATGTTCTAGACAAAATTAGGATGCGTGCGGGAATGCCGAGAGTTGATAGAGTAAAATATGGGAATCAAAGCACTCTCCGTACTTTTATTAGAAATGAAAGAAGGGTGGAATTAGCTGGAGAGGGTCTACGCTATTTCGATATTTTGAGGTGGAGAATTGCTGAGGAAACATTAAATGTGCAATTGAAAAGTCTATATGTTCCAGGCTTGCTTCCTGAAAATAATATTGAGCTTAGGGTATTTAATCCAAACAGACATTATGTATGGCCAATTCCCCAAGATGCAATTGACAGAGCTAAAAATTTAGAACAACATCCTGAATGGAGGTGAGAAGACTTTTATCGATGTTGAGTAACTTTAAATATTTTATTTTAATAGCAGGGTGTTGGCTACAATTGCCTTCGTGGTCAATGGTAAACGCATTGGGTGCTAAAACACAAAGTCCTAATATCATATTGATCCTGGCAGACGATCTTGGCTATGCAGATTTGTCTGCTTATGGCGGAAAGGTTAATACCCCAAACATTGATCAATTGGCCAAAGAAGGTATTCGATTTACCGATTTTCATTCAAATGGGGCCAACTGTTCCCCTACCCGTGCGTCCCTACTAACAGGTCGCTATCAACAAAGAATAGGAATTGTAGGTGCTTTGGGCGAAAATTCTCTGGGTCTTGGCGCACCGGAAGCGAAAAATGAGATTACCATTGCTCATTATCTAAACCAAAAAGGATATAAATCCGGGTTTATTGGTAAGTGGCACCTTGGGTATAATAAGGAGCAGAGTCCTCTAAATTTCGGGTTTGACGAGTTCAGAGGGATGCTTCATGGGGCAGTGGATTACCACTCCCATGTGAACACTTTTGGTCGGTTGGATTGGTGGCACAATGATAAATTGGTGCGGGAAGAGGGATATGTTACCCATTTGGTTACTAACCATGCGATGGAGTTTATTGAAGCCAATAAAAATGGACCATTTTTCTTGTTACTTTCCCATCTGGCAATTCATTTTCCATGGCAGAGCCCAGAAGATGAACCGCATAGAGTACTGGGGAAAAGGTATAGAGAGGTTAGTGGACCCCTGAACAGGTTGGGAGCTCACTCACCCGAAAAAGTAGGTAAAGTGGTGGAAAGAATGCTTGAGGAGTTGGATAAAAGTGTCGGCGCTATTATGGAAAAATTATTGGAGATGAATCTGGATGAAAATACATTGGTATTATTTATTTCAGATAATGGGGGCATTACTGAATACAACGGAGGTTATACCGAAATATCCTCCAATCACCCGTTGCGTGGGGCAAAACACACTGTCTATGAGGGGGGGCACAGGGTGCCCGCAATTGCCCACTGGCAAGGGAGAATTGAAAGCGGAACAGTAAGCCATGAAACCGTGATGACAATGGATATTCTGCCAACTTTGCTTAAACTAGTACAAATAGATGCCCCGGACAAGAATGGCCGCAATTCCCTGGATGGGATCAATCTCTTGCCACTCCTTTTGAATGGAAAAAGGTTGGATTCCAGGCATTTGTTTTGGCAGGTGGGTGGCAGTTCGGCCGTAAGATCCGGTAATTGGAAACTTGTGGTAATGGATCCAGGAAAATCTATGGAACTTTATAACCTCCATGAAGATATCGGGGAAGACAAAAATTTAGCCATTAAACACCCAACAATAGTCAAAGACCTTTTTAACCAGCTCCAAGATTGGGAGAAGGAAGTCAATCAAAAGTATTACCAAAATGGAAAATATTATAAAAAATAAAATATGTAAATATGAAAATAATACAAAAACAATATTTTATTATTTCAATTACAATATTTCTTTTACCAATTTTTGGTTGTAGTCAGAAAGGTGAAGACACCAAACCAGAGGATTATCCTGATCCGGCAACTAATCCAAAGTCGCCCCTAATGCTGTCTGGAGATTGGTTTGACCATCCGCATCAAATTGATTTTGATAATCTTCCAAGAATTCCTTTAGAACATGCACTCGTCAGCGATGTGACGGCTGAAGGGGTTAACCATGCCTCATTTTCGGAGGCACAGGCAAGTGGTGGTGTAAACCAGCATTCCTATCTAACCTTTTTTGAGGGAAAATATTGGCTTATGTGGAGCGATGGTCCGGGTGTAGAGGACAGAGTAGGTCAAATAGTTAAATATGCCACCAGCCCGGATGGTCTCCAATGGTCTGATCCCGATTTTCTAACTTCTTATCCGGAAGGCTCCGGACCTGAATCGGAGCTTTACAATACTAGGACTGACAAAGGAATGCGTTGGATATCAAGAGGTTTTTGGCAACGTGACGGGGAACTTCTGGCATTGGCATCCTTGGATGAAGCAGCAGGGTTTTTTGGACCAAGCCTGGAATTACTGGCTTACAAATGGAATGGGGAATCCAATTCCTGGGAGGAGAAAGGAGTTGTTTATAAAAATGCCATCAATAATTTTCCCCCAAAGCTTTTGCCTTCAGGAGAGTGGTTAATGTCCCGTAGGGCTTATGATTATAAAGAATCAGGAATTGAATTTCTGGTCGGGGGAATAAAAGGATTTGATCAGTGGGAATCCTACCCGGTAACAGGCTCTACGGAGGAAATGGATCCTGAAGAACCTTATTGGTGGGTGCTTCCTGACGGAAAAAGCCTGATGGCACTTTTTAGAGACAACAGGAGAAGCGGTTACCTCTACAGGTCCTTTTCGACGGACAATGGCCGAACCTGGAGCAATCCTGTGAGGACAAATTTCCCGGATGCCAGATCAAAATTCAATGGTTTAAGAATGAGTGATGGAAGGTATGTGTTAGTTTCTAATCCCAACCCTGAAAGAAGAGATCCCCTTGCGTTAGCCATAAGTGAAGACGGAATGGTATTTACGAAGATGGGCTATTTGACCGGTGGCCGCCATATAGATTATCCGCATGTCATTGAACAGGACGGGTATTTACTGATTGCTTTTGCTGGATCGGTAAAACAGAAAATCGAAGTATTGAAGGTTAAGATTTCTGATTTGGATAATTTGGAAATGGCACCATTGAAAAGGTAAAATGTTATTCTATTCTTTAATCCGTATTTTAATTAAGTAAAATGAAAAAGACCCTCATAACCTGGTTGCTATTGTATTGGTTACAGAGCCCTGTTTGTAGTCAAAACCTGAATTACCCCCATCCCTCCACTAACCCCAAATCTTCACTGATGTTACAGGGGGATTGGGTGCCTGAGGATTTTAAGCAATTCGATTTTTCCTCTCTGCCCAAAATTCCCTCGGAGCATTCTATAGTCAGCGATGTGCGCTATGCATGGGGAAGAAAGACGAATCAGCATAATTACCTTACATTCTATGATGGTAGATTTTGGGCAATGTGGAGTGATGGACCTGGAGTGCATAGGAGTGAGGATCCGATAAAACATAGAGATATTGTTCCGGGCCATGACCAGCCAGGACAGTTGATCTCCTATTCTACCTCTGAGGATGGAATAAACTGGACAGAGCCGAGAGATCTTGCTGGGCCTCCGGATGATGGATTTGGGTGGATTGCGAGAGGGTTTTGGATCAGAAACGGGGAATTATTGGCTTTAGCTACCAGATACAATGCGCCATCTTATAGAGGTGAAGGTCTTCAGCTTCATGCTTATGAATTGGCAACAGAAGGTAATAAGAGTTGGAAGCACAAGGGTCTTGTGTTTGACAATGCCATGAATAATTTTCCTCCCAAAAAACTCCCTAATGGAGAATGGATGATGTCTCGCAGGGATAAAAACTCTGATGTATATATGTTGATCGGGGGTACTGAATCTATTGGAAAGTGGGAGAATTATCCAATTGTAAGTTACCAAAATAGAGAATTTGGTGCAGAGGAACCCTATTGGATGGTGTTACCGGATAATAATATTGTAGCCTGGTTTCGAGACAACAAAAGGAGCGGAAATCTCTACCGGTCTTTCTCCACTGACAATGGTCGAACCTGGACTCCACTCGTAAAAACTAATTTCCCAGATGCAACTTCAAAATTTAGTGGATTAAAATTAAAAGATGGCCGTTATGTACTCGTTTCCAACTCTAATCCTCTTAAACGGGATCCCCTTACCATTGCCATCAGTGATGACGGTCTAGTATTTACCAAAATGGGTTACCTGGTTGGCGGACGACATATAGACTACCCACATGTGATGGAACACGAGGGTTCTTTATATATCGCATTTGGAGGAGCCAAACAGACTGTAGAGGTTTTAAAGATTGAAATTTCAGAATTGGATAAACTAGAAATGCCTCCCAAACCAAAAACAAAATAGATGATTATAAAATGGATAGAAGAAATTTTATTAAAATAAGTGCTCTAGGAACAATATTTTCTGGTAGTGGCATAACTGCGGCATGTGTATGGAATGAACCAGAATCTGAGGGGGAGGATAGGGCAGATATTGCTGTTATCGGAGGAACACCAGCGGGAATTATGGCGGCGATTGCGGCAGCAAGGATGGGTTCTAAGGTGATACTTACTGAATATCATGGCCATTTGGGAGGGATGACAACAAGTGGTTTGGGGAAAAGTGATATAGAAAACAAGGAGGCAATAGCTGGGCTTTTTAAAGAATTTACCGGGCAGGTGCTTCAATACTACACCGATAAATATGGAAAAGATTCCAATAATGTTCGGCTTTGCAAAGAAGGTTATTATTATGAACCTTCGGTTGCTGAGCTTGTATTTAACCAAATGATAGGGGAAGAGAAAAATATTCGGGTGCTGCTGAATTATCAAATTGAAGAAGTAGACATGAATGATGAAAGAGTTTCCGGGATAGTTTTTATCGACCGAAATTCTGGAGATAGGAAATATTTAATTGCAGAAGTGTTTGTGGATGCCACCTATGAAGGAGATATATTTGCACTTGCCGGCGCTGAATACCGGTTAGGTAGGGAAGGAAAAGATGAATTTGATGAGGAGCATGCCGGACATATTTTTTTTGATTTCAATGAAAAATCTTTTTTGGAAGGAAGTACAGGAGAAGGGGATTATAAATTACCTGCATATACTTATCGCCTTTGCATGACCGATGACCCTGAGAACAGTTATGTACTTTCTGAACCGCCTTCGGGATATGATAGGAATAATTATGTAAAATATTTTGCGGATTTAAAGGAGGGGAGGCTTAGCGCACCTAAAGTGTTCAAAGAAGGACATGGTTATTATGCGGATCACTTTGATACCATGGTCCGGGTCTTCTCCTTTACCGAAATACCAAACCGTAAATATGATGTCAATATCAATCCAAGGCCATTAGGTTTCCCATTTGTTGGAGAAAATTATTCTTATCCAGAGTCAGACTGGGAAACAAGGGAAAAAATCTTCCAAAGACATAGGGAACTTACTCTGGGGCTGATTTATTTTGTTCAGAATGATCCGGAGATTCCAGAAGCGCACAGGAATTTGGCTTTGCAATACCACCTTCCCAAGGATGAGTTTACAGATAATGAACATTTTCCATGGCAGTTTTATATCCGTGAGGCAAGGCGGTTGAAAGGAATGTACACCCTAACGGAAAATGATGTAACCCTGCAGGGCAATGCGAAACGAACGACTGTTTTTGAAGATACCATAATTACAGGAGAGTTTCCAATTGACAGTTTTCCCGTTTCCAAAGTGCCATCTATGGACAATAAGGTTTTGGAAGGATACATCGGTATGCTGGAAATATCCCCGTATCAGATTCCATACAGGATTTTGGTTCCTGAAAAAGTTCTCGGGCTAATAGTACCTGTGGCTGCTTCCACTACTCATGTAGCCTTTTCTACCGTAAGAATGGAACCCCTATGGATGGGGATAGGGCAGGTTGCTGGTATTTCGGCCCATCTATCCAGAGAATTGCAGGTGGAAATAAAGGATGTGCCAATTCCCTATCTCCAGAGTATTTTGATTAAGAAACGCCAGATATTGACTTATTTTGAAGACATGCAAAGAGAGGACAAAGCTTTTGATGCGATACAGTTTTGGGGAACAAAAGGGTTTTTTGATTCCTATTTGGCAAGGCCAAAGGAAAATCTGACCGCTAATGACTTTGAACTATGGGTCAGTATATTTACCAATCTGACGGACAGTACAGGGATAATCCCTGCGGGTTGGAAACCAAATGATCAAACGGTCCGGATTAAAGACATAATGAAAATTATTCAGGACTTGGAAAAGAGCAATGGCAACAAACTTAATCCGAATTCCTGGCTGTATAAAAGTAGGGATGGGGATGCCGCTGTTCTTAGAGGCGAGGTTTGTATGGCTTTGTATCAGCTATTCCGGGAAAGTAATTTAGCCCAGCCTGCATTTTCCTGATTATTATGACTTGATAATTGGAGGATGTTCATTGTTTCTATCATTTGTTAATAGAAATATGAAAGGAATCATAAAAATTTTGGAAAATGAATTTTATAGGTGCTGGTTTTATTTTCTTTTTTTTGCTTAACCAAGGAAGAGGAATCTCACAGGTTCTTCATGATGGAAACATACATGGAGGTTTGCATGCTCCCAATATAATCCTGATTGTAATAGATGACCTTGGATATGGAGATCTTGGAATTTTTGGGAATAAAGATCATCAAACCCCCAATATGGATCGTTTGGGCAAGGAGGGGATTCTTTTTACGGATTTTCATGCTAATGCCCCCGTATGTAGTCCAACCAGGGCTGCATTGATGACTGGACAATACCAGCAGAGGTCGGAAGTAGAGCATGCCATAGGCTTTACTCTGAAGGAGGGGCTGCCACTCCACAAAACCACAGTCGCAGAGAGGTTGCAAAGCTCAGGTTATTCAACTGCTGTTTTTGGTAAATGGCATCTGGGCCATGTAACCCGTTTTGAGCCGAACGATCAGGGGTTTTCACAAAGCTGTGTAAGTAACAACACGCCGGATTATCACAGCCATGTATCCCGTGAAGGGGAGAGAGATTGGTATAAAAATCAGGTATTGTTGGAAGAATCAGGATATTTGACCGATTTGGTAAATGATTATTCAATTAGATTTATAGAGGAATCCAGTGAAACGCCATTTTTTCTGTTTATTTCCCACCTTGCGGTCCATTTTCCTTTCCAGGGGCCAAATGACCCAATTCATAGGACCCTGGGAAAAACATGGCATGATAGCAAATTCGGGCCTTTACCCGAAAGCCAATACCGAAGGGCATACAAAGACATGCTTGAGGCGGTGGATGCGAGCATTGGCCAGGTAATTGAAAAACTGGAGGACTTGGGATTAAGGGAAAAGACTTTAATTTTTATAACCTCCGATAATGGTGCTTATTCCTGGGTCGGGAGTAATTTTCCATATAGCGGACAAAAGGGAGATTTACTGGAAGGAGGGCACAGAGTTCCAGCAATTGCCAATTGGCCTGGAAAAATTGAGGCAGGTCGTATTACCTCTGAAACTTCCATGACCATGGATCTAGCACCAACATTTCTATCATTGTCTGGTTTAAATTTTATTAATGATAATGATATGGATGGTGTGGATTTAGGTCCTGTTTTATTTCAAAATGAAAAGCTGATACCCAGACAGCTCTTCTGGAGGTTCAACAACCCCTATGAGGATTCAAAAGCCTTTGCGGTGAGGGATGGCGATTGGAAATACCATGTAGTCAATGGTGAAAGGTTTTTGTTTCACTTAAATTTGGATCCTTTAGAAAAAACTAACCTTATCCATGTTTATCCTGACAAAGCGGAATGTTTGGAAAGGGACTATGATAAGTGGTTGGCGGAAATTGAAAAAGAGTTGTAATATTGAAAATAGGGGTTTGCGCATATCAATTATTTAATCAGTTAGTGTGGCGAGGGAAAATATTAGCCATTTTTGAAACCTAATTTATTCAGAGTATGCGGAATACGGAGGTTTTTCTAAAACAGCCGGAATATAGACAGTTTAGGTCAAGCGATTTCAAAGTGGTATATGGCTGGGAATTTTGACAGGTTGTAAATGTAGGTTTTTGTTTTGAATTTTGCCATGCCGGTCCGAAACGGAAGTGGGCGCTGCTGAGGAGCAACCCACCAGGGATAGGGCTGGCCGACCGAAACGGGTTCCAAGGCTGTCCAGTGGGCAGCCTTTTTGTCTCCCTGTTTTGGGAGTTTTATTCCTTTGGAAAACCTTACGCCGCATATTCAGAAGGGGTTTGGTATCCCAGTGACTGGTGGGGTCTCTGATTGTTGTAATCTTGTTTCCATGTATCGGCTAGGTCTTGAGCATGCGCAACGGAACTGAATAGGTAAGCATCAAGCACATCTTCCCGGAAGGTTCTATTGAACCGCTCTACGATTCCGTTCTGCTGGGGTTTTCCTTTCTGGATTGGCGACCACGTTATCTGCTGGTCGCTCATCCATGCCTGAAACTTCTTGCTTCTGAATTCAGGACCGTTGTCGGTTCGGATACGCCTGGGCTTGCCCTGAAATTCAATCATACGCTCCAGGTATTCGATTACACGTACAGACGGCAGGCTGTGTGCCACCGCAATCCCCATGCAGGCACGGTTGAAATGATCCACCACGTTCAGCGTCCTGAATTTTCTCCCGTTTTCCAACGTGTCAGACATAAAGTCCATTGCCCACTCTTGGTTGGCCACTAATGGAATCTCAATCGGATTGGCGGGCTGATTCTTGATCCTGCGTTTCAGACGCCTGTGCAGGCTAAATCCCTCTTGCTCGTACACGCGCCTGATCTTGCTACCACTAATGTGAGGATACTTTTTCTGCACCAGGCAGATCACCTTGTTTCTGCCTTTTCGGCTACAGCCTATCACCTGCTCAATCATCGTTTTGATCTGGGCATCTTTTGCTGGCATTTTCTTCTGGTAATACTTTGTGGTTCTGGATACCGATACGACGCTGCACGCCCATGCATGGGACACCTTGTAGGTATCTTCAAGGTAGGTCACCTGTTCCTGCTTTTGCACGGGCGTCAGGGCTTTTTTGACAAAAGATCTTTGATCATGTCAATCTCCAGACTTTGGTTGGCCACTATTCTCTTCAAGCGACTGTTTTCTTCCTCCAGGCTTCTGAGACGACGAAGTTCTTGCACATCCATGCCCGAATATTTATTCCGCCAGCTGTAAAACGTCGCAGAACTGATGCCGTACTTCCGGCATATATCTTCTACTTTGTGGCCGTCCTCTTGCAGTTTGAGGATCTTGATGACCTGCTCTTCGCTAAATTTGCTCTTTTTCATAATCACTAAGTTAAAAATTCTAGTTTTAACCTGTTCAAAAAAAGCAGCCTAGTACCAAGTCTACACATAGAAAAAGAAAATTCACCCCAAAGACCTCCAAGCAATCACAGAGAATTAACAGAGATTAGGATAGCGAAAATAAAGTATAAACACTGGCAAAATTCACCCCTATCAACTAATTTGGGCTTAAAATCTGTATTCCACGGTATTTTAGCGAATCGAATTAAGACCCATATGACCCACTTCAAACGAACTATTGGATTATCCCTTCTTCTTTGCGCCTAATTTAACAGTGCTCTCGCACAAGACAACCGAGCTGAATTTAATCCCCCATGACTAATAAAAGCTTCCGAGATATCGCAGAAACACTCCATTGAGAGCCGAAAGTTTAGTGGTATATCTAGCCTGGCAGTAAGTCCCAAGGGGCGTATATGGGCGGTTTGGTATGCGGGGATTACTCCCGGTGAAGACCTAAATAAAGGCAATCTTTTGCTCGTAAAACACGGTCCCATAGATCAGAAAATCGGACGTTCGCATCTGATGGCATTTATATCCAAAGATGATGGTTTCACTTGGTCAAACGGTTTATTGCTTGATGAGCGGCCCGGGGTATCTTATGCTGACGGTCAGCAAACTAGCGATGGCACGATTTGGATCACGTATGATTTTAGCCGGACGGGGAATCAGGATATCCTTATGACGCATTTTTCAGAAAGTGATATCTTATCGGAAAGAAATAGCGAGATAATTCTTAAGGTTTAAACGAATCGAAAATTGATTAGCACGGGAGTAAGATAAAAACTTGTCTAGATACCTTTCTAGATTGTTAAGAATTAGTAAAAATCACATATATTATACGATTTCAAGAAAGCCGTACTCCGTTGAAAAATATAGTTCTTCAATATCTTTTTTGTGTTTGATCAGCAATTGCTCCAAAAAAGCATTGCTTTGATTGCCCGTTCGTAATAGAACCACTTTTGGTGGAAAACCTCTTGAATTGGCAAGATTTAAAAAATCAATATCATTGCTAACGATTATCAGGTCGTTGATTAATGCATATTTCCAAATATCAAGGTCTTTGGCTGGTATTTCAAGACCGATACTGTCAACATGGATACAATCTTCGAAGTGGGAGCTAAGCTTGCGTGATAAACGCCAGGACATGTTCGCATCCAAAAGCAATTTCATGCTATGCCGCCACGATTTTGATAAAAGCCTCCCTATTGGCGGCAAATGCAAGTGCCGCAAGGATGTGCTCTTCTTTTAATATCGGAAAATCAGCAAGAATTTCCTCCTTACTCATACCTGACGCTAGCCATTGAAGTATATCGACAACCGCAATGCGCGTACCTTTGATACAAGGCTTTCCGAAACGTATATTCGGATCGATTACAATTTGGGATGAAAATTGTTCCATATAGTAAAAGTCGGTAAAATTTCTTTAATGTCCAATATCCAATCCATGTGCCCCTAACTTTGCCTCCCATTTTAGCGGCAAACAAGTTGGCCCATCAGTGATAATTTTTTAATTCAACGATAAAATTAAATACCTATGCCCATCTTCTGTCAACCGTCCCCAATCATCCGACCCGTTCCGGCCTCCGATTTTCTGTCTCCCGTTTTCCGGTCGCTTCATGATATAGGGTGACAGGTCGTTGACCGAAGCTTGTGGATAACTTTTTTTGTTCAAATCAAACGTTTATATTACCCAACAGAATGTTACTTTAAATCTCAGAATGTGAGAACTATTTTTTTTATTGCATTATATATATTTAAGGTCACCTCTTAATACAATTTACCCCGTCCCTCTTCACCTATAAAACGGCTGATTATAGATTTCACTTCGGGCTCCATAAATGGGTTCCGGTAATCCAACTTCGAGGGCGCCCAGATCCGGAGCTTTTCCAGAGAAGTTGTCATTTACGTTTGGTATTAGAACCCCTGAATCTACTGCCTTCCCCTTCGGATTGAGTTTAAAGTTAAGATCTACAGCGTGATAAACCGGGCCAGGCTTGTCTTCTCCAGGGGCTTTGATAGGCATCTTCAGATTCTCAAAAATAGCATAATCGACTGTTATACCGTGTGCTTCTAGACCACTTGCTTGGTGCAGATCCGCCAATGTCTTAAATCCGATCCGCTCTCCTTTGGGAGATAGCCACATGTACTGATTTTCAGGACTATCAGGTCCCCGATTGGGCCGGTACCCGTTGTGATCCGCTACTGAATAGGTAGTTGTATACGGGAAAGCAGCAATGATCGTCGGCCCATCCGCACCAAGAAACAAATTATTCCGGTAGTTCGAATTTGGGTGTCCGCCTCCAGCGTTGTTCTCAGCAATGAAAGTATTATGGTAGGCGATGAGACCAGGTACTCCTCCGTGAATTTTAAGCGCTCCCCTCCCTATATGATAGAGCACATTCCTAATATAGTAGGCAGGACCGCCAAATACGGGTTGCGCACTTATTCCACTCCCCGCAGAGTTCATACCCCTATTCCGCATAACCCGAATATTGTGCACACCACCATCCGCCTCAATAAAGTCATCGACCAAGAGGTGTAAATCATTGTTGTAGATATCGATGGACACCGCTTTTAACTCCTGCGCTTTCTCTGGGGTTCCATAGGTTGATATGCCAATGGCATCGTGGAAGAAGGCAATCGAATTATAGGCAATTACATGCCCAGAACCGTATACTTTGATGCCATAGTAAGAATCTAGCAGATGCGTCCCGTAAGGAGTTAAACCTTCCCTGTGAGCTTGCCAACCGTACGTTCTATAGCGATCATCACGACCAATGAGGACGTTATCTTGAATCAGAAAGTTTTTTGAACCGGCATATTCTGTCACAATACCTTCACCGACATGTTCAAAACGACAATTGCGAACAGTCAAGTCACTTGCTCCTGCTAAATGTTTCCTGCCGGCTTCGAAAACTCTGCCGGCATTCCTAAAGGTAAGCCCCTGAAAAATATGATGTTCGGTGGCCATGACATTAAATAGAATTGCCGCTCCTGCTCCATCAAAGATGACTTCACCATCCCCTGCCGCCTCGATCACGATAGGACGTTCTGCCGTTCCTTTTGCCGTGAAAAAATAGGTTCCGTCAAAGGGTATATTATGCCAATCGGGATAGTTAAGCAGATTCCCCTGATAGAGTCCCCCATGTATTTTAATAATATCCCCAGGTTGTACCACATCTTCAGCTACCACATTCCAATCTCCCTTCGTATTGGTAGAACCCCCATAGGCAGAAACCAAGCCCGGATAATTTGGCTCTTCTTTCTCGCCCGTGTGGTATTGGGAATATACATGTCTTACCCTTCCCCCACTGACAGCCTTAGGCTCGGCACGTGTGGAAACAATTACTACGTTAACGGCTTCCCCTTCAACCCCATCAGGATCTTCCAGCGTAAAGCGAGCCTCATAGGCTGTGTTTTCAGCAACATCCAAAATACTTCCCACAAACATGGCGGGAGTGGTGTAATCAATTCCCGCTCTTTCAATATGTTCCCCACCAATTCGAAGCAGGGGCATTCCGTTTTTCCATTCGCTACCCGATCCAGCGATCCGATACGCTACGGCTACCGTCGCATTTCGGTTATCATCCCCCGCGATATACCACTCAAATCCAAGATTGGTTAGTGTGGGTGGCTCCACAATAAACTCCCCTGAATTAACGGCATCTTGGGCATTCAGATATAGAGGGCACCAAAAAACCAGAATAAACGATAATGTTGACAAAGCTAAGCGAACATTTAAAGCCTTCAGACTTTTTGGTCGTGAATCTACAAATGTATTACTCCACTTTTGGTATATTGGTAAATCAGACGTTGCTGAGAACTGCATTTTGATAGGGTTAATAATACCGACGTTCCATTAAACATTGAAATTAATAAAAATACCTCATGAAACGCGGAAAGACATGATAAATTGGTCCAAATAATGCTGAGAAGCAATAACAGGTAAAAGTACCATTTTTCTTCTGGTTAACCGGGAATTATTCAGACCTTGTTAAGCGGGCAAAAGAATAGGGTCTTGGTAGTGAGGATCATTTCCCTGTCCAAAATCCATCCTCGGACGTTGGTTGGAAACAGGTAGCCGTCCCTTTAACTTGGCCGGCTTGCTGCCTAAGGGTAGCCTTTTCAAGACCTACAACCCATATACACGTTTACCACTTTGCTGTTTTGGCAAACTTAAAAAGGAAATAAAATGATCCATCTTACCCACATTATCGGACTTTCCCTTATTTTTTGCACGAATCAAAGCTCCTTTGCGCAAAACAACTCCGCTAAATTGGATCTACCACGGCTGATATAAGGTGCTGAAATAAGCCAACTACACTTTAAAGAGAGTAGAAAGTTTTCAGGGATTTCTAGCTCGGCGGTAAGTCCCAAGGGTCGTATGTGGGCGGTCTGGTATGCAGCAGGGACAACTCCCGGTGAAGATCTGGTCTCCTGTCGTGCCCTCAAGAATTCAGCACCCCTCTGCTAGATTTTTTTATGTTGGCTCAATTCAGGCAGTCTGCTACTGGTAAAATTCGACCCCATAGCCCAGAAAATAGCCGGTTTTCATCTGACGGTATTTGTTTTTAAGGACGATAGCTACTTCTGGTCGGATGGGCTATTGCTTGATTAGCCGAGCGCAGTACCTTATCCGGGCGATCAGTAGTTTGTCCAATAGAATCCTTAGGGTAATAGATGACCATCGCACGGCGAACTGGTAATTTATAGGAATAACGATTAGCAAACCTCCAGTATATAACGTTTGGGTAGGAAGTAGATTTTCTTAGATTTTCACCGCGGTTCGAACTCTGCAGCATCGTCATTTGAAAATGCAACGGGCAAGTCAGGTGCTCCGAATACGAATCGTTTCTACCATTTGACAAAACCTTCAGGGGGTAGCCGATGCCCTAACAGGTGCCCGGCAATGTACCGATACTTCGAAAAAAGACGTACCTTTAGCCATGAGCTTTTCCAACCTCGGTCTTTCACTGCCACTGCTTGAAGCAGTACGTATCGAAACCTACGAAAATCCCTTCCCGATTCAGATAAAAGCAATACCCGCTATTCTTCAAAAGAAAGACCTTTGGGCCCTGGCTCCAACAGGGTCGGGAAAAACAGCCGCGTTCGTGTTGCCCATCCTGGACCTATTTCAGGGGAAGACTGCCGTAAAAAGTAGGGCAGTTGCCGCCCTGGTGCTGGTGCCTACCCGGGAATTGGCTCTTCAGGTCGATCAAACAGTAAAAACGTTTGCCAACAGCTTGCCAAGGAACGTAAAATCCATGGCGGTGTATGGTGGGGTATCCATTAATCCCCAAATGATACACCTGTACGGAACCGATCTCCTGATCGGGACTCCCGGTCGCTTATTGGATTTGCTTTCAAAAAAGGCTGTGGACTTGTCCAAATTGGAGATACTGGTTCTGGATGAGGCCGATAAAATGCTGAATCTTGGGTTTAAGGAAGAGGTGGATGAAATCTTGTCCAGCTTGCCCAAAAAACGGCAGAATATCCTTTTTTCTGCGACCACGGAGGAAGCGGTAGCAGGCTTATCGACCAAACTGCTTCATGAACCGGTCCGGATAGAAATCGGGCAAGATACCGTTTCCCCTGCTCAAATCAAGCAATCGGCCTATTTGGTCAGGCCCGAAAACAAGGGACCTTTGTTGCGGTTTTTAATCACCGAGGGAAACTGGGAACAGGTGTTGGTTTTTGCCAGTTCCAAACGAGCGGCAGATAATCTCGCCGCCAAACTAAAAAAACACGGCATACAGGCTCGGTCCTTTCACGGGGACAAAAGTCAGGCGGCACGGACGGAATCGCTTCGTAATTTTAAGCAAGGAAACCTACGGGTTTTGGTGGCCACGGATCTCGCTTCTCGGGGCATTGACATTCAATTTCTACCCCATGTGGTCAATTACGAACTGCCTCGTTCCCCAAAGGATTACATTCACCGCATCGGTCGGACCGGAAGGGCAGGATCGGAAGGAGAGGCCATTTCCCTGATATCACCAGAAGAGGCCCATCATTTCAAGGTCATTCAGAAAAAAATGAAGCGAATGGTCGAATTGATCGATTCAGCGAATTTGGGTTTTTAGCGCAATGAACCGGTTTCCTGTATTCGACCTGGCATTTTTTTAAATTTTCACCCAATCAACCTGCTTGACACGGGAAGATTTGCCTGATTTTTTTGACGTTAGGTTTGCTCCGGGATCGGTCGATGAGCTGGGTACATTCGATATCCGTTCGGGAAATAAACGGGTACCAACCAGTGAAACGCCGGTCATTTTCCAGGTACAAAAAAAGATTCCTGCTACGCTCAGGAGGCCATTCATCCGTTAAGGCGATCTTTTTCAGGTATATAGTAGTGGTCTTTTTTGCCAATTTCCACGGGTAAAATCGGGAAAATCTACCGGCCTGCTTTTATCGGCGACAGAGCTGCCGGTAAGGGGGATAATGGCAGCACTTGTTACCGAATCGTACACGTCCCAGTCCGGCTGTTTATTTTCCTGCAAGGCGAGGATCAGTCGGTGCCAGTTGATGGGGGTTTGGGTCATTCCTCCACTGCCATGTCCGCGGATTGCTCCTCCTTTGCGTTCGGGTGGGGCGTAATTTTTCGTAATTTCATGCGCATATTCTTCCAGATACGGCGCTGCGGGTTCCCATTGATGTTCCCTTGGACTTCTACCTTCAATATAAATTCGCTGGGCATCCCTTTCCTTCAAATAAATTCCCTTTGTGCCCTGAAGTCGGAAACTTTCCCGGGGGTGGGGGGTGTGTGTGTCGTGGTTTAGGGTGACCATTTTCCCCTTTACGGTTCGGATGAGTGAGGCATTGTAATCCCCAAGCGCCATCTCTTTCGTGGCGTACGGATGTTTTTCTCCGTATTGGGCTCTGGCATAGTCGTTGAGCATGCCGGATTTCGTACTCATGGATACCAGGTAATCAAACCTGTCCCCATGGTTGATGTCCAGCACCGGCATCATGTTTCTCATGGGATGGTCGGGGTAGAGATTGCCGTTTTTATCGATCGCAGGCTGCAATCTCCAAGGTTCTTCTTCGGGATTAAACTTCACCATCCTCAGGTCATGTATGTAGCCACTTTCTACATGGAGGATATCCCCTAATAATCCTTTTCGCACCATATTCAACATGGTCAGGTCTCCAAAACCACCCAATACGATACTGGCTCACTTACCGGTGCTTTCAAAGGTTTCTACCAATTCCCATGCTTCTTCAAGTGTCTGGGCAATGGGAACCTCGCAAGCCGCATGTTTTCCATTTCTCATGGCCGCCAGGCATACCGGAGCATGGGTATCCCAGGGGGTGGCGCAAATCACGGCGTCCAGCTCTTCCTCCTCGCATAGCCTGATAAAGTCCGTTGGCCCCCTGTCATAAAGTCTGGGGCTCGGTTGACCGGATTCTTCAATCCATCGTTTGGCCTGGTAAAGGTTTTTGGGATCGATGTCACAAATGGCAGGGATCTCTACCCCGGTAATTCCAAGTGCGGTGTCCAGGTGGTAGGAGCCTCTACCGCCAATACCCACAAAACCCAGTCTGAGGTTTTGCTTGAGGCCCACGGCCTTGGATGGATTGGACAGTAACCCCATTGAAATGCCTCCAAGGGCCAGCGTAGAAAGCTTCAGGAAATACCTGCGGTCAAGACTATTCATCGTATTTTTTTTAAATTTAAACGTACTGAAATCTAGTGACGGATTCCCGGATACCACTTTTCGGCATTTATTCGATAGATTTTATCCACTACCGTCTTGGGCAGTTTCAAGGCCTTAAAGGTGCCGGTGACTTTTGGTACCTGCATTTCTTCGTCCCCGGTAAAAAATTGCCAATGTCGTAACCAAACCTGATGGGCATGCGCTGAAATTTCCTCGGGTTCCGTTAGTCCTTTCGCCTGTATGTCCGATGCTCCGGCGCGCAGATCGGTTCCGTAAATGAGGCGGTCCTGGTAGCTGATGATAAAGTCACGCACCCCTTCCCAATCGGTGACAGCCTGGTGTTGCAGGTGAGAGATGCGTTCGGCCATATCCACCGCCATACTGGGAAAGGAATCCAGCCTCTTTGCCAGTTCATACACGTCGTATTCCAGGCTTCCCAAATGGGCTCCAACAAATCTCAGATCGGGGTTATTGGCCAGCAGTTGATCCCGGGCAGCAATCTGTTCCTCATAGGAGGGAAGATCGGGAAAATTATACATGTGGTACTTGGGGTTTTCCCGAAAATAATCCCGGTCGCCTTGTACCGTCATTTCCTCCAGTGGCAGCCAGGTATTTTTTGGTTCGCCCAGGTGGCCCAGCAGGGTAATGTCTTCTTCTTTTATTAATCGCAAGACAGGATCGAAAACAGCATCGGTAATCATCACCAGTTCCCCCTGTTCATTTTTCAATTCCATGCCGATATTTTTCCATACTTTAACGGCGATGGCCCCTTTGGCAAACGATTCTTTTAAATACGCCAGTGTTTTTTTCTCCCAATCACTTTGGGTAAATCCCTCCAGCGAAAAGGTAGTGCCATACGCAACGACTTCCGGGTATTTTTCGATCAGCTTCAATGAAAAATCTTCCTGTGCTTCCGGTGTTAGGCGCGGAGACGTATACACGCTTATGTTCAGTAAACGGAAGTTATCCCGAATCGCCTGCTGAACAAATACCGTATCAAAATCGGTCCGCAGGTGTACGTGGGCGTCGATCTTTTCTATCCGGTCAAAATCTTCGGGGGAATAGTAGGTTTCTTCCATGGTGTCGTGTACTATGTGATTGCTTTTCGGCGATTGACAGCAAAAAGTGAAAGCCAAAAGAACGGAAGAAAAAACAAGTAGCTTGTACATTCTGATCATAATTTTCTTGATTTTTGGCGAGATTCCCGGATGCTAACTGTTGGATAGATTTCTGAAAGCCCAGAATTAAAGCCAATATGGTAAAAATAAGCGTTCGTTTGCTACATTCAAGGCGTTTTTTTTAAGCAATCCTTTTGGTACAGGTACCGTTTGTTGGGTGGATTGGGTTTTATTACGGAGCCATGCGTATTCACGTATCGTCAGGCGACTGCCTGAAAGAAACCCCTATCTTATTGCGTTTGCAAGTTCTCCTACTGGCGTTGGACCGAGTAAATTTGCTCAAAACGAGGACGGTCTGCTCGAATAGATCGCCGCCGGTTTAGAAGCAGGTTCGCTTACGCCAGATACGTCATGCACTGAAACAACTACCCGATCGAGCCGATCCTGTCCCGTATACGCCTTGGTCAGGGTTTCTCCAGTTCACTTGGATTGCGGTCCTGTTTTCGATAGCCGACGGTCGGGTATGCAAAGCAAAGCGGCAACACTTGAACCAAATTATTTTGGTAAAGAAGTAATGAAGGCTAACCTTTTTTGTGATGGTTGGTTTAAAAAACAATCCACTCAACAGGTTTGATAAAGTTCGGTACAAAACCGTTAGTTGCTATGGATGGAAAAACCTCAGAAGGATGTCCATTAGAAAAAAAAGCTGCTCCAAAAAAAGTTGAAGCAGCTTTCACTAGTCGCCTTGCATTTGTTAATTGGCAGTGTCCCACCAAAGCGGTGTTTTTAGTCGTACTTCCGGGCTGTTATCCCCCACGTTGTCACCGTTTCTAACCATCTCATTACCTTCGTAGATCATGGCCCTCATCCATTCTCCCGGACCAAATAGTGGGTTGAGGTTCGAAGGTTGGCGTAGCGAAGGTCCGTAGATATCCTGGCTAAAGTCCATGCGGCGCATGTCTACCCAGGTTTCGGGGTTGAAAACCTGGGTTATGTATTTTTGCCGCATGATATGGCTGAGACCGGTTGTCAGGTCATTAAAATGGGCGTTCACCCCATCATCGAGGACGGCCTGCCAGAAAGCATCAATCTCATCGGCAGGTACTCCCAATTTTCGCATATTGGCGCGGACACCTTCTTCGTAGGCTGCCAATGCTCCGCCGTTGTCACCCGATCTCAACCGGGCTTCTGCTTCGATAAACTTCAGCTCTGAGTACGTCATAAACGGAAAGGGTGAGTCAGGTCGGGAATAAAAGCCTCCGGTGACCCGGCCATAATCGTCCCCATTGAAAAAAGGGCCGTTACCTTCACGTCCGCCCGGCACACCTTCGCCAGGAATGAGTCCGCGAAACTCACCATCCGCCGGAGCGGGGTTCATAATGATACCGATACGCGGGTCAGTGTATGCTGAATTGGTCACCGGGAGCGTTTTGAGCAGGTCCACAAAGAACTGTGTATAGGAGAAATAGCGCGGGCTGGTGGGGCTGGTAAACCCGCCGTAGCCTACGTTGCTCCATGGATTGGCTTCAGTAGCCTGTCCACCCTCCAGGTACGGAAACTCAGCGTCCATATTATCCGCATTGAAGCCATTCTCTACGGCTGCCAGAATCGCCTGGGGATCGTAGTTGCTTTTCTTGCTTAGGTGGTTCAGGTAACGTGCCTTGAGTGAATAGGCAAAGCGACGCCATTTATTTACATCTCCCTGGTACATGATATCTCCTCCGGCCTGGTTAAGCCCTTTCGCATTTTCACTGGCATTAAAGAATGCGATCGCTTCGTCCAGTTTTTCAATGACAAGCTGGTAAACGAGCTCTTGCTCATCAAAAGAGGGTGTCAGGTTTACCTGGCTCACGCCATCATAGGCAGAGGTTACCGGAATACGTCCAAACTGATCGGTGAGCATGCCAAAGTTGAGTGCTTCCAGGGTACGGCCTACACCCGCAAAGTGTGGAGAACCTTCCTCTTGTCCCTGGACTACCAAGTCCACACAGTTAGGAATGGCCCAGGTATAGGCGTTCTGCCAGAAAAAGTTACTGGCACTAAAGTTCCATGTTTCGGCACCCGAAGCGCGTAGACCGGAAGCGGCATATTGCACCACCGCGGTGATTTCCCGAGAGGCCCGCCACTGGGAGGCCCCATTGGACATGGTGATTGCACCGATGATGCGGTTCTCTACCGGAATGTAAGAGGGGTTGTTTGGATCGGCATTGACGTCCAGAAAATCCTCACAGGAAGTAGCCGTAAAGCTCAGCACCAGGCCAAGGAATAGTTTGTATATAGTTCTGATTTTCATCTTCTTCATCAATTATTTGATTAAAAACTCAATCTAAGGCCCAGATCGAAACCACGGGTAGCCGGTACACCTAGATTGTCCATGCCCATAGAACCGGTTCCGGCCACACCGGCGCCTCCAGAGCTTACTTCGGGATCCACGCCCGAGTAGTCAGTGATGAGGATCAGGTTTCGTCCGGTAGCATAGAATTCCAGTCCTTTGACAGCTATTTTCTCCAGCAGGAATTTTGGCATGCGGTAAGAAAGCGTCACATAGCGTAGGCGATACCAGCTCCCATCCTCCACAAAGGCAGGACCGTTACCCCGATAAATCAGTTGGTAAAAATTCTGATCCAGTACCACCTGCTGTGTATTGGGCTCACCCGTAGACTCTATGATTCCGTCAAACACGGTAGTAGTTCCACGATCAAGCGTCTTGGGGCTGAGGCCGCTGCGCACCAAGGCGTTTTCGGTGGCGTTGTAAATGTCTCCACCGATGCGAATGTCCCAAAGAAAGGATAGAGAGAGATCATTGTACCGTAAGGTATTCGTGATGCCAATAAGCGCATCCGGGTTGCGGTCTCCAATGATCTGCTTAATGGGGTCGATTTGCGGATAGCCATCGTTGTTTAGCAATAAAACACCATTTTCATTGGTTTTCCAGACATCACCATTGATACCGAAGAGAGAAGCGCCCAGGAAGCCTGCTCCTTGTGCCACAAAACCGTCTACAGAAGCATCCGATTGCTCCACCCGGTCCAGGGTACCGGGAAGATCAACTACGGTAGAGGTATTTCTGGAAAAGTTGATATCCGTTTCCCATCGGAATTTTTCGCGTGCCACAGGCACGGCATTGATCATCAGTTCCACCCCTTCGTTATCGATACGTCCACCGTTCAGGTAGGCGATGAATGAACTTGCCGAAGGAGGTACTCGTGTAAAGAGGATCTGATCATCAGAGCTCATCGTATAATACGTTAAGTCTACTCCCAGGCGGCCGCTAAAGAAACGAAGGTCCAATCCGGTTTCAAAGGCATTGGTAAACTCCGGACGCAGGTCGGGGCTTCCAAACGCGTAGGTATCGACGATAAATCCACGAGGAGCCGCAGTAAACGAATTGGTGGTGTTGAAGTAGCGGTTGCCCAATACGTGAGGCGGCGCATCTTTACCTACCCGGGTCCACGAAGCCCTGACTTTGGCAAACGACAGTGTTTTTTTGGGTCCATCATTGGTAACACCTATCTCGTCCAGCAGGTCGGAGACAACAATAGAGGTGCTAAGGGATGGATAGAAGAACGAACGGGCATTGGGCGGTAGGGTAGAAGACCAGTCATTACGCCCCCGAACGTTTAAAAAGACGATGGACTTCCAGTCCATGTTCAAGTCTCCAAATGCGCCAACGATACGGCGGCGGGAGCCTCCTTGTGATACCGTACGGTCACTTTGCTCTACGTTATTGATACTTGGGAAATTTGGCGCGATGAAATTTCGGCCGTACCAGTCAGTAGTGACGCTTCGTGCTATTTCCACATTGTGTCCCAGGGTCAGGTTGGCATTGAACTCCCCGGGAAAAGAATGCTTGAGCGTGGCAAGCAGGGTGGAAGTAGTGATTTGGTTAAATCGGTCGTTTTCGGTAATGGCGCCTCTTTCTTCTCCACCGATCACGGTACCCGTACCCCTTACACTACGAAACTCTTCATTGAAGAAGTCGGTACCGGCCCGATAGGTGATGTTGAGGAAATCCACCGGATCGTAAGAAAGGTTGGCCACGCCAATCATTCGATTGACATTGCTGGTGTTGGGGTTGTTGTAAATACTCCAGTAAGGGTTGTCAATAAAAGCAGCATCTTGCGCGACTCCCAGGATCGTACGCTGCGTGCCATCCGGATTCAGGTAATTGCGCATATCATCATTGAGCGGCCAGTTGTAGATACCGCGCATGGTACCACCCCCGCCACCTCCCGTGGCACCGATGATATTGGTTTCTGCAACGCCCGAGCCCTGCAGGGCAAAAGAGTTTTGGGTGTTCGTGTAGTTGGCAGAGCCGCCGACTTTTAGCTTATCAGACAGTTTGGTTTCCGCGGTGATACGGAAAGAAGTACGGTTGAAATCTGTATTCTCAATCACACCGTTTTGGTCAAAACGGCTGGCGGAGAGGTAAAAGGTCGAGCGTTCGTTACCCCCTGAAGCCGAAATATCGTGTCGCTGGGTGGTGGCGGTACGGAAGAAGTTTCCCAGGTTATCATAAACGGTCTCATTCGGACCGAACTCAGGACCCCAGGAAATTCTGGCCTCGGGGTTGAAATCGCCGTTGACCCCTTGCTTGAACCGGGTTTGTAATTCGGGCAGGCGGTTGACTTCATCAAAAGAAAAGGCATTGCTGTAGGTAATACGGGCCTGTCCGGCTGTACCCTTTTTGGTGGTGATGATTACGGCACCTTCTGAAGCGCGGAGGCCGTAAAGTACCGCCGCCGCCGGTCCCTTAAGCACAGTGATAGATTCAATGTCCTCCGGATTGATGTCTATGCCCCGGTTAGAGTTTACCGTATTCTGAGCTCCTAGTCCGACTCCCCTACCCGTAGGAGCACTGTTGTCAATCGGAATACCATCCACCACGAATAGAGGCTGGTTGTTACCACTAAGCGAGGTTCCTCCGCGTATCAAAATTACAGAAGAGGCTCCGGGTGCTCCACCGGAATTGTTGATCTGAACACCGGCGATTTTTCCCTGCAAGGCATTGACCAGGTTGGGCTGCTGCGCTTCTACGATGGATGCTGCCTTGATTTCCTGCACGGCATAGCCCAGCGATTTTTTCTCTTGCTGCACACCGAAGGCGGTTACAACCACTTCCCCAAGTTGGGCCAGGTCTTCCTCAAGCGTAACGTTTAGTACCGACTGACTACCGACCGGTAGCCTTTTGGATTGGTATCCAATAAATGAAAAAACCAGGTTGGCATCTGGAGAAGGTACATTGATCCGGTATTCTCCGTCAATGTTGGTGACGGTACCGGTGTTTGTACCTTCCAAAAGAACACTTACTCCAGGCAGCGGTTCACCACTGCCGGAGGTGACTGTACCACTCAACGAGCGGTTTTGCGCCCAGGCAAACTGGGAGGCAAGGAGGGTCATTAAAAAAAGACCTCCAAGCAATCGGGTTACAGGAGTTACCAATCCCGATAGGTTAGGTAAGAATTTAAACATAGTTTGTGATTAAAGGATGAATAAATGCAAATTAACATCGTGCAGAACCTGCTTGTTCAACTAGTTAATTAGCTCGGGAAACTAGACCAAATTACGTTACAATCAAAGTACTGTAGGTAGAAAAAAAATCGCAGTCCGAGGCCGGGATGGAAGAAAATTTAATAGGAAAAACTTATCAGATCAGGATACTCTACAGAATAAATGGTACCCTATTAAGATAAAATAGGGGTAATCACTACGTTAAATTGGCAAGTTTGAAATCGATAATTTGGTTCGTTTTTGTGTAAAATAGTTGCTTTCCAGTATTTTTTTTCGTAACTAAAATCCTTAAAAATTAATCACAAATATTCATTGAGAAAATTCATTTGAATCCTGTTGCCACTTCCCAAAACGCGGAACGTGCCTGGACCCCTGCTGAGAACAGGGAATGGAACGGGCTAAACTGATCATGCTTACCTGCTGACAGGTAGCCTTAGCCAAAACCTTTCTCGCAGCGCGGGAAAGAGTTTTATTCAGGTAGTCAGGATAACGTTATTTTTCACCTTTCATCGTTTTCCGTGCTCAAACGATATTTTCCCAGTAAATATTTATGTAGTTGGACAACCAAATTAATACTGTATTTATATGAGGAAATTACTACCAAGGAAGGCGATCTACTTGAAAAAAGTTGTAGCCTTTGCACTCACACTTCAATGTGTCAACGTGGGAGCGGCACTGGCACGAAACGGGGAGGGCCCCGTTTTACGGATAATTGAAATAGCGGAAAAAACAGCTGTTGATTTTTATGAGGATGTAACCATTTCGGGTACCGTTACGGACGAAAATGGAGAACCGCTACCGGGAGCGACCATAACGGTACAAGGTACAAGTTCAGGTACGGTAACCGATATTGATGGCAATTACTCACTTGTGGTTTCTGAAGAAGCAACATTGGTATTTTCCTTCATCGGATATGCATCGAAAACCGTAGCCATTGGCGCCCAGACCACCATCAACATTACCCTGATGCCCGATGAGTCCTCATTGGAAGAGGTGGTGGTGATCGGATACGGTACCCAAAAAAGGTCCGATGTCACGGGCTCAGTTGCACGGATGAATACCGAGAAGACGCAGGATTTGTTGAATACCAACATTCTTCAGTCACTTAAAGGAAGTGTAGCCGGCATGACGATCGGTACACCGGATCGTCCGGGAGAGGAGCCCTCCCTGCGTGTACGGGGAACAAACTCGATAACCGCTGGAAACGATCCGCTTATTGTCGTAGACGGTGTCATTTATAATGGGTCTTTAAATAATATCAATCCGAATGATATCGAAACAGTGGATATTCTGAAAGATGCTAGCGCGGCCGCGGTCTATGGATCAAGGTCTGCGAACGGAGTGATACTGCTTACAACGAAGAAAGGAAAAACAGGAAAGCCGGTCTTTAATTTCCGTGCGAACTACGGGATCTCCAACCCGGTGAAATTAATAGATGTCCTTGATGGACCGAATTACATACAGAAGGTGCTTGATTTCCGGGAGGCAAGCGGACAGGAAGCCCTGATGGAAAACATCACCGATTACCTAAACCCGATCGAGGCTGAAAATTACCTGTCAGGAACGACCATAGACTGGTACGATGAATTGGTAAATCCATCGACTACTGAAAATTACAACCTAAGTATTTCAGGGGGTAACGATGCCACCGAATACTTCATTTCGGGGACCATCTTCGATGAAAAGGGAATCGTCGAAAACGATAATTTTAAGCGAAGAACACTTCGTGTAAATCTATCCAATGAGATCACTAACTGGTTTAAAGTAAGTGTGCGATCTTCATTTACCTCTTTAGACTATTCGGGTGTTCCGGTAAACTTACTTTATGGCCTCAGTCCTTACAGCAGCTTAAGAAACCCAGATGGAGGCCTTCGTCAATTTCCAATGGATGATCCCTTTTTTGAGAATCCGTATTATCCCACCTTGATTGACGATGAGGACATACGAACGGATTTATGGGGATTGCTTTCCAGTGAGTTGGATGTACCATTTATTCCCGGCTTGCGATGGACCATGAATTATTCCCTAAACAAGGGAGATCGACAAGCAAATCGCTTTCAGGATAACAGGCTCGCGCAGCAAAGCAACGGAGTAGCCTCTCAACAGTCTTTTGATGATTTCTACCGAATATTTGATAATATCCTGAACTACCGAAAGGTGATTAATAACCGTCACGCAATTGATGGGACCTTTCTATACAGTCGGGAGTATCGAAAAGCCTCTAATTTCCGGGCAGTATCCTCTGATTTCTTCAATCAAAGTCTGGGATATTACAGTTTGGAGTTGGGGGCAATTCAATCCGTTTCAAGTGATTTTAGCGAGCAAAACAACCTGGGTTTCATGGGTAGGGTAAACTATTCTTTTGATGACAAATTTTCCCTGACGGCCACCCTCCGAAGGGACGGTTCCTCGGTGTTTGCAGCGGGAAATAAGTATGCCACGTTCAAAGCGCTCGGATTGGGTTGGATCATTTCTGACGAACCCTTTATGAGTAATGTTGATTTCTTCGATCGATTGAAATTGAGGGCTTCCTATGGTGAAAACGGCAATCAGGCAATTGCCCGGTATCAAACGCTGGCCAGGCTAGCCAGCCGAAATGCTGTGTTTGGTGATGGTGGCGGAATTGCGAATGGCGTTTTTGTAAACTCTCTGGCCAACAATGATTTAGGTTGGGAAACAACAGAAGTTTATAATTTTGGCACAGAGTTTTCAATTCTTGGAAGCAGGGTAACCGGTACAATCGACTATTACACGTCTACTACAAGTGATCTGTTGCTGAATCGGGCTCTTCCCGAAACGACAGGGCAGTCATCGATATTGAGTAACATCGGGCAGGTTGGTAACAAAGGCGTAGAGATTGCCCTGAATTCGCTAAACATACAGACGCCGGATTTTACCTGGGAAACCGGGCTGATTTTTGAACGTCAGCGAAATGAAATTCAAAAACTATACGGAACGGATGAAAATGGCGACGGGGTCGAAGACGATGATATTGCAAACAGATGGTTTATCGGACATCCTTTGGGTACCATTTTCGGTTTTGGCATCGATGGAATACACCAGCTGGGTGAAAGCGATCTGCCTCCCGGATACGAGCCGGGGGATTTTCGAATCATTGATTACGATGGTGATGGGGAACTCAGTGGTGATGATCGGCACATCTTGGGTTCAAACAATCCCAATTACTCATTCAGTGTATCCAACACTTTGCGATACAAAAGATTCTCGCTATACGTGATGATCAATTCAATTCAGGGAGGCGGAGCCAGGAATTTCTATGTCGGAAATAACATCTTTATGCACAACCCGAATGCACAGTTTTCATCCTGGACAGAAAGATTCAATGTAGTGGACATTCCCTACTGGACGCCCGATAATCCGTCCAACACCGTGGCAAGTATCGACTACATTCCCGTGAGAAACCATCCCTACCTGGAAGATCGAAGTTTTGTCAGAATACAAGATGTTAACCTGGGGTATTCCTTGGGGAATGAACTGTTAAATAAAATAGGCTTTTCCAACCTAAGGATCTATACGAGCATCAAAAACCTCTACACCTTTACGAATTGGAGCGGCTATGATCCGGAAAATGCAACCTCGATTCAGAACGTGCCGCTAATGCGGACATTTACGTTTGGTCTGGATGCCTCATTTTAACAAAAACACGAATTCAAATGAAAACATACAACTCAATATATAATAAACTGATCTTTGCGCTATGCATGTTGATGGCGCCAATGATCCTTTCTTGCGAAGATGATATCTTGGAAGAAATCCCCAGAAGCTTTTTAAGTCCGGAAACTACCTTCGTTGATACGGATGGTTTCAGAGCTGGGTTGGTAGGTGTTTATAGCATGACCCGGGCATTGTTTGTCCCCGATGCACCTGGAACGGCATGGTCCGATCGCGATGACTTAATGAGTCTTAATTATGGGACAGATATCGGGTGGTATTGGGATAGGAAAAATTTCTTCGGAGACTATTCCATCATTAACCCCACCACAAACTACCCTAGCCGTTTGTGGAATCTGCTCTACATCATCATTAAAGATGCAAACGTCATCATTACTCGTGCAGAAAATGAAAACGTCGCTTGGGACCAGCCCTCGGATAAAGATGAAGTAATCGCAGAAGCCAGGTTTTATCGGGCTTTTGCCTATCGGTATCTGGTGTACCATTATGGAGGAGTCCCGATCATCGATGGAGAAATCGCAGGGGTAAAACTCGATTTTGTCAGGGCCAGCAGGGATCAGGTATTGGACTTCATGATTGCTGATTTACAGTTTGCTTCTCAAAATTTGCCCGTAGAAAACCCAAACAATGGACGCGTGGTTAAAGCCGCAGCCGATCACTTATTGGCAGAAACCTATATATCCACAGAAGACTATGATTTAGCGATTCAGGCAGCAAGTGCGGTGATAGACGATGGCCAGTACGAATTAATGAACGATAGGTTCGGATCCTTCGCCGGCGAACCAGGGGATGTGTTCTGGGATTTGTTCAGGTACCGCAATCAGAACGACCCTGCCAATACAGAGGTTATTTGGACCGCGCAAATTGAATTTAATCTACCCGGCGGAGCGGGGAGCTTTAATCGTACCGAGCGGGCCTGGGGGCCATTCATGGATCCCGTAAGAACCCCAGACGGCCTTCAGGCGATTCTAAGGGATGAATTTTGGGGGCGTCCGGTTGGGTTTATTCGGCCCTCAGTTTACCTGGATTCTACCATATGGGAATCCGATTTTGATAACGATATTCGTAATTCCCCCCATAACATGCAAAGGGAATTCGTGATCAATAATCCGGAATCGGCCCATTTTGGAGAGGTAATCGTTCCCACAGAAGCCCAAAAGGTTAGAAATGTTTTTGTGTACATCAAAAAGGCCTCCATGCCCATGGGACACCCTCAGGGATATGATCCGGGAGGAAATATCTACAACGACGTATACATCTTCAGACTTGCCGAGACGTATCTGTTACGGGCAGAGGCACACCTCAAAAACGGGGATAATGTCAATGCCGCTAATGACATCAATGTGGTCAGATCCCGGGCAAATGCCACACCGGTCGATCCCGGAAACGTGGATATCCACTATCTACTGGACGAGCGGGCGCGTGAACTGGTCATTGAGGAACCTCGTCAGCTGACACTGAGGAGAGTGGGGCTCTTAGGAGAGAGAATCCAGATGTACAATCCGGTCTCTGGGCCTACGTTTACGGTTGGACGGGATGAGTTGCTACCGATTCCTCAATCTGAAATCGATGCAAACACCGAAGCAGAACTAACGCAAAACCCCAATTATAATTGATCGGCCGCCGCATTCACACCAAAATCACTTTCCGGGACAAAAAGGGCAAGGAAGGCATCATCACGTGACAGCTAGAAGCGAAGAAGTATGTTCTGAAACGTGAATTTTCAAAACTTTAACGATTAATCTGGCAAATTCTAACCCATTTACTTTGATATTACCTGAATAATGATGATTCTGTAGGTGGAAAGCTTATCTACCCGGTTTTTGAATGTAGTAAAACATGGACTGGCTTAGCGAAAAAAGAAGGTAACCAATTAAGGATCAGATCATTTAGTAAAATTATAATGAAAACAACAAGAAGAACATTTTTAAAATCAGCTTCAACAGCGGGTATAGGAGCATTATTTATTCCTAATTTTATTAAACGTCCGCCAAGTACAAAATTGCGTTTTGCAATGATCGGTGTAGGAGCCAGAGGTCGTGCGAGTTGGAGTCAGGTTGCCGTAGAGGATATAGTGGCCATGTGCGACGTGGACGACAGAATGACTGAAAATGCCTACAAAACGGTGCCTAAAGCTAAAAAGTACAAAGATTTCAGGCGGATGTTCGACGAAATGGCCAACGACATTGATGCCGTAATGATCGCTACGCCTGACCACACCCATTTCCCTGCAGCAATGGCTGCCATGCAACTTGGGAAACATGTATTGGTCGAAAAACCATTGGTGCATAATATTTGGCAATGCCGTACCATGAAAAAAGCAGCAAAGCATTATGGCATTGTTTCGCAAATGGCAAATCAGGGACATACAACCCATGGAATCAGACTGGTAAAGGAATGGTATGATGCAGGGGTTCTTGGAGAGGTAAGAGAAGTGATCAGGTGGGGTGGTCCGACAAGGTTTAGTCCGGATGGATATTTCTCGAAGCCTGACGGGTTTCCATTTCCAGTACATGAAGTACCCAAAGAATTGGATTGGGATTTATGGAAAGGTCCCGCAGCGGATCTTCCTTTTAACAATGAATATGCACCTAAATCATGGAGAACTTTCTACGATTTTGGTAGCGGAGCAATGGCCGACTGGTGTTGTCATACCTTGGATGCTCCTTTCTGGGCATTGGATCTGGGCATGCCACATACCGTAGACGCGGTAGTACCAAACCCCGAAGTTCCGGATCATAGCATGATTGCACAGGAATCAACGATAACCTGGCAATTTGGAGCTCGCGGTACGAAACCACCTGTTACCATGAAATGGATAGAAGGCATGGGCAAACCGGAATTGAAGGAAGAGTATGGGCTCGAAGAAATGCCGGATAATGGGATGATCATGATTGGTTCGAAGAAGACCCTTTACCATGGTGGTCGTCCAAATAATCCCCGATTACTTGTTCCTGAAGAAGAATGGATCGATTTCCAAAAGAATAAACCAGCAGAAACCATTCCTAGAGTGGAAGAAGAAAAACCGGTACAGGAATGGGTGGCGGCCATTAAAAACGACACCTTGCCGGGATCAAACTTCGATTATGGTGCAGACTTAACCGAAATGGGACTTGTCGGGGTACTTGCACAGCGTTTTGGCGGAACTATTAATTACGACGCAAAAAACATGAAGGCCATTGGTCGTCCGGAGTTGGATGCCTACATAAAGGAACCTGTTCGCGAAGGATGGTCTTACGGGGAAGACCTTTGGTAGAATACTAGATACTCTTTCAGAAGATCCTTTTGAAAAGAACAAACTAATTCATGTAAAATATAAGAATCGGAAAAACAACAAGTCATGGAGTAGCGTCTGGAATGGAAAAATAGGGTAAGGGATACCAAGCCAAATCCATCCGCTAAAGAGTAGGGTGAAGGATCGTTTTTTTATCAAAAGAAACCAACCTATGGCCTGTAAACAGTAAATTTCCTTCCTGAAAGGTTATAAATCAGTTGAAAAATTTAACATTGGGGATGAGCTGAACGTTGAAGGTGTTCCGCCGTACTTTCCTATTGGTCTGTAATTCATGGTTCGAACCCTCACGGATCACATTCATTTTCTGCCACTTTTTGGAAAAGATAATGGGTGCCTGCAAACAGAACCGCTTGGAATGGTAAATCACAGGTATTCAAACGTTTGGCTGTAAGCGTATCTACTTATCATGAAACGTGTTCGTTTTGTTTTTTTACTTTTATTGCTGCTGTGTACGGCAGCTGGAAGCAGCATTTCTACTCCAAAACAGGCAAATCCCCCTAATTTTATTTTTATCCTCACCGATGACCAGGGGTGGAGTAGCACTTCCATCGGCATGGACGACCGTATTCCGGCATCCAAAAGCGATTTTTTTGAAACGCCTTCCATGGATCGCCTGGCAAGGGAAGGCATGCGCTTTACCAATGCGTACGCGCCGGCTGCCATCTGCTCGCCTACCCGAAGGAGCATCCTATTTGGACAAACGCCCGCGAGGCTGGGGGATGAGACCTTCCCGGATACGCATGATCCCCGGTCGAATTTGCCTCTGTTGACCATTCCGGCAGTGCTGAAAAGCATTGACCCAGGGTATCGGGCCGCACATTTCGGCAAGTGGGATTTGCGGGCGGACATTTTCCCCGAAGATTTGGGCTTCGATGAAAGCGACGGAGATACCGGGAATGCACACGGTAATTTAATGACGGGAAAGGACGATAAATGGGAGGCAGTGTTTCTTACCAATGATCCCAAGCGTAGCGCCTCCATCACCCGAAGGGGCATCAACTTTATGGAACGGCAGGTGCGTGCGGGAAACCCTTTTTTTTTGCAGCTGTCGCATTATGCTGCGCATGTAGACATGCAGACCCGCGAAGCCACCCTGGAGAAATACCGGAACAAACCGAAAGGAACGAAGCACCACCACCCGGCCTGGGCGGGAATGCTGGAGGACATGGATGCCACCATCGGTCAGGTATTGGATAAGGTCGCCTCTCTGGGCATTTCCGAAAATACCTATATCTTACTGATGGCGGACAATGGGTCCGTGGAAATGCTGCCCCCGGTACCCTCCCGCCAAAAACTGCAACACCCAGACAGTTTCGATCGCCCCTTGCGGAATGCACCGCTTCGTGCCGGTAAATGGACCCTGTACGAAGGCGGGATACGGGTCCCCTTCATCGTAAAAGGTCCAGGAGTTCCAGCGGGTAGTACGTGTCGGGAATCGGTGGGAGGTTGGGATATTTTGCCAACTCTTGCTACACTCGCCGGATACAGGGGTCAGCTACCCGATAACCTGGATGGAGGAAGTTTTGCTGGCCTGCTGCAATCGGAAGGAATCGGTGAGGTTCGAAGAACGAATGATTTCCTGGTTTTTCACCGATACAGCGATGGTTATCCCCACTCGGCCCTGATTCAGGGAGACTATAAGCTCATTCGGTTTTGGAAAACCGGTAACCTGGAGTTGTACCACCTACCGACCGACCTTGGGGAGACCAATGATTTGAACGCGGCCCAGCCCGGAAAGGCAGAGGAACTGGACAAGAAGCTTCATGCTTACCTGCAGGAAGTGAATCCGCAATTGCTCAAAAAGTTGACCGCTTACTGATGGGTTTTTTTTGACCGAAGATCGTTCCATGTTTATTGCTTGCTTTTCGTCCGGATGCCTATGGATACGAATGGAAGTGCCGGATGCCCGCGTCAACGCTCCCGCTCCCAGCAAGCGATAACGAACTTAGTGCGACCTGAAGGACCTGCTCCCATCCGGTAAGGCAATTTTCCCATCCAAATGGTCAGCTTTTTTTTACCCGAAATCGGTTGATTTGGTCCATGGCAGCCCAAAAAATCGATTCCGTGAATGTATCGGATCCGGAATAGGTTCAGCCTTTCTATGCCGACTACCGAACCGGGAAGATGGGCGAGTTGCTGGAACGGGTCGAAGGAAAGGTCTTTATAATCCGGGTTAAAAAAAGCGGCGGTGCAACCGAAAAGGGTCCAACAACAAGTACCTGTCGAATGGTATTTCGGGGTAAGATGGTTTCTGACCTAGGGAAAACCTCGGGGATAGTGCCAAAGAAATGGATGAATCCAGATACATCCGTTGATACAGCACGGGTGTAGCTACTCAAGGCAAATACTTTGCCAGAAAAAGAATAATACCGGTTCATTCTTCTATTTATTTGGCTTTTAAACAAGACTGTAGTAACTTTTAGCTAGACTAACCCCAAACCCACATAGCCTTGAGAATGGAACCTTTTGCTACAAATGACGACTCAACAGCCGTTTATTTTGCCGGGCAACAAAGCCGATCCAAACGAAACAGCCAGATAAATAGCATCAGCCGCCGTGACTGTTTGGGCATCTTAGGCGGATCAATTGCGGGCCTCGCACTGACCTCGATGTCGGGATTGGGTAAGACTCGAACTAATCCGCCGGTCGTCGATACCCATCTGCACTGTTTTGCTGGTCCTGACAGCCAGCAATTCCCGTATCACCCCAATGGACCCTACCGACCAGCTTCTGCTGCCACCCCGGAACACCTGCTGAGTTGTATGGACGGAGCAGGAGTCAAGTACGCGATCGTCGTCCATCCGGAACCCTACCAAGACGACCATCGCTACCTGGACCATTGTCTGGAAGTCGGTGGCGGTCGACTGAAGGGTACCTGCCTGTTTTTTGCTGACCGGCCGAAATCGCTGGCAGCCATGCCCGGGTTTTTGAGGGAACGGCAAGGAAACATAGTGGCCTCGAGGGTTCATGCGTACGTTCCAGATAGGTTGCCTCCATTTGGGAAACCAGAACTCCGTAAATGGTGGCGCAGCGTTGCCGACGCCGGGATTGCGGTGCAATTGCATTTCGAACCCCGCTATGCTCCCGGCTTCGAGCGGTACATCCGGGAATTCGCTGATACCACGGTGATCATCGACCACCTTGGGCGTCCGTTTCAGGGATCACCGGAGGAGCATGCCCGGGTAATACGCTGGGCTGACTTTCCCAACACCGTGATGAAGCTTTCATCGATTCCTCCACCAGAGCGCTATCCTCACCAGGATGTAGGACCGATCATCCGCCAATTGACCAATGCCTGGGGCGCTGAACGAATGATCTATGGAGGAGGCTTTAGTGGAGATGCGACGGCAGATTCCTACCTCCGCTACCGTCAGGACCTGCTGGGTTACCTCTCTCACCTCTCCCCCCAGGAACAGGCGGCAATACTCGGAGCCAATGCGGCACAGCTTTTCGGCTGGATTTAAACCAGGCGGGTGAAATTGCTTGCGTTGTCCTGGTTACATCAATAAGGCAGTGATCCAATAAAATCGATGCTCCTCGCCAGATGGAAATAGGGATGAATTGGAAAATAAGGCCAATAGCAAGTTGTAGTTTCCTGTTTTCCCATAGGTCCGTTTGCATTTCTGCTTTCGCAGGTTCAGCACAGGTTTGAATGGGCAGACCGGGAACAGCCTGTTGATATTTGCCGTTGATTCGCCGATCTATGGACCTGCCAACGTCAAACACCTTTTTTTTGTACCTCCTTTCCTTGGGCCACGTAGTTGAATCCGGGATGATGACGGTATTTAATCTGTAGTTGTTGGAATACGTTTTTAAAAATCAGGAGCGGTTTTACTTTTCGCGTGCAGGCTGTTGTATCTCAGCTAGGCCTTCCCGGGTGACCTTGCCTTGCCAAAGGCGCCGGCGATGCACCTTCCTTCGTTTGGGGGTATCCATGCGATGTTGGTCCCCTGGTAGATGGTCTTTGCAGATCTGGATGAAAAAGTAGCAACATAAAGTAATGTGGCTGCGGTTCCTTTTCCAGTACAAGTCAAAAATGGGAACCTTGGAACTCCGATCCCTTGCGTGGTTTCGAAAAAGAGAAAAATGGCCTTCGTCCTTTTTATACTGGTCGAATTTTATTAGTTTAAAAAGATCTAAATCCAATTTACCTGTAATGTATAAACAAGCCTCGATTGATGGAGTTGGCTCGGAATCTGACGATCATGCGCTTTGGAACCAAATCAGAGTGGGCGATATGGCCGGGCTGGAAGGATTGTATACGAAATACGTTCGGGAACTCTTTCGGTTGGGCATGTCCATAAAGGGGGATCGAAGCCTGGTAAAAGATTGCATACAGGAAGTTTTTTTGACGGTTTGGCAGTACCGGGATTCGGTAAAAGCTACCGATAATGCACGGCTTTACCTTTTCAAATGCCTGAGTAACCGTATCCATAAAGAGATAGGAAGGGACAAAAAGCGGTATGGATATTTACACCAAGAACTGGAGAACGCGTTACAAACGGAACCCGAAGAAGCAGGAACTGCTGTACACACCTCCCAAAAGACCCGAAAAAACCTTAGCGAGGCATTGGAATCGCTTCCTTCCCGTCAACAAGAAGTGATCCACCTGTTGTACTACGAAAACCATTGCTACGAAGACATCTCCATCATCATGGGAATCAACGTGCAATCGGTTTATACCCTTGCCTGGAAGGCCATCGGGAATCTAAAGAAACGACTGTTGCTAATAAGCCTGCTCCTCAAGGCATTTTTGGCATGATACTTATCATTTTATTATCAAGACGCACTTTATTTTACCGCGTTTTTATTCGGATAGCCCAAACTTTAAATTTAATGTAAATTTCAACCGTTTTATGCTGAAATAGGATAGATTTTTTATTGTGTGGACTTATGTGGTTGTATTTGTATTCTTATGGATATATCCAGCTATACCGCAGAAGATTTTGTATTGGATCCAACTTTCAGAAGGTGGGTGTTGCAGCCCAATGCTGCATCCAATCTTTTCTGGGAGGACTTGTTGACCAAACACCCTTCCCGGTACATGGCCGCAAACCAAGCACGGTTGATCATCCTACAGATGAATACAAAGAATAAAGCCCACCTCTCTGAAACGGAAATTTTGGGTTTGTGGAAAGGCATTGAAAAAAAGGCATCCGGGCAAGCAGCGATCCGACAGGAAAAAGTGGTCCCACTGAATTCTTTAACTACCTTTGAACGCCATAAGCCACACAGTCCTTCTCCTGCGAAAATTTACCAGCATTTTGGTTTTCGGGTAGCCTGTGTACTGGTTCTATCTCTGGGATTGGGGTATCTTTCGGGCCGGCTACTTTCGAAGCCCCCATTGCCGCAAGTTACTGCGCCTTCTCCGGTCCGCTACCTGACACATACCACTGTCCCGGGTGTAAAATCCTACCTCACCCTTAGTGACGGCTCGCAAGTCGTTCTCAATTCCGGAAGTGAATTACGGTACCTGGAAAATTTCGGTACCGGTGACCGAAATGTTTTTTTAAAAGGAGAGGCTTTTTTTGAGGTAGCAGAGGATTCGCTGCGTCCCTTTCGGGTTCGTTCCCGAAATACCACCACCACTGCCCTGGGAACCAGTTTCAATGTGAAGGCCTACGAAGGAGAAACCGTAGATGTCTCTTTACTAAGCGGAAAAGTGGCCGTCAACCGAGAGGGTTTTCCGGAGGCGCCGGTCCTATTGGTTCCTGGAGAAGCACTGAAAATAGACATCGAAAAAGCTCGGCTGGTAAAGAGCGAATTTAATCCAGACCGGGTAATCGGGTGGACCAAAAAACGCATTGTTTTTCAGGAGACGCCGCTTTTAGAGGCCATTCGGGTACTCGAAAACTGGTACGGGGTGCAAATTCGCGTTATAAACCGATCTGGAGAGCGGGTGTTGCTTTCCGGAAAGTTTCAGGACGAGACCCTGCAGAACGTTCTGGAAGGATTGAAATTTTCTGCCAGATTTGACTATACCATCGAAAAAGAAAACGTAACCATTCGATTTAAGAATAAATCCCCACAGCCTATGATCTAAGACCCTTGATAAAAAAAGGCTGGGAATGCGCCAACATCCCCAGCCCATCATTCTCCGGAAGCTCCTGCCAGGGAATTTCCGGATTTCGTTCATCCAAAACCATTCAGTATAGTTTTAAAACAAACAGCGTAAAGGTATGAAAAATCTTATACTCTCACATGTTATCCGCATGACCAAACTATTTACGTACGCCTTTCTGATTCAGTTTCTTTCCATAAATTTTCTTTTTGCCTCGGACGGTATCGCTCAGGTGAAGGATATTGAGGAAGTAATGGTGTCCATTTCCCTCGACAATGCAAAAATCGAAGAGGCTTTTTCCCTCATCGAAAGGGCCACGGAATTTAGTTTCGTGTTTACCGATAAAGAATTGAGAGCTATCCCACGGGTCACCACCGAAGCAGGGACGCAAAGTGTGTATGCCTTGTTATCGGTCCTTGGCAAACAGACGGGCTTGTATTTCAAGCAAGTCAATCGCAATATCCATGTCCAACGGGCAGCCTGGAATACGCAGCAGCTAGAGCCGATTTTGACCACGGAAGTGCCAGTGGATGTAACTGTATCCGGAATCGTAACCGACGAAAGCGGAGAACCGCTGCCCGGGGCTTCGATTACCGTGCTGGGCACCACCACCGGGACCGTGACCGATATTGACGGTAATTATACGATATCCGTTCCGGACGGCGCCACATTGGTTTTTTCGTACATTGGTTACGAGGCAAAGACGGTTGAAGTAGGTACGCAAACCACCATTGATGTCAGCTTATCACAGGACGCGGCCTCATTGGAGGAGGTGGTGGTGATCGGGTATGGAACGCAAAAGAAGAGAGATGTAACCGGGTCCGTGGTACGAGCGGATATTGAGGCGTTCAGAGAATCTCCCAATGTAAACATAGCCCAATCCTTACAAGGATCGGTCCCTGGATTAAATGTGGGTCAGGTAAATCGGGCAGGTCAGAATCCATCTATTTCTGTCAGAGGAAGAACTACCCTGAGCGGAAATCAGAGCGTATTGATAGTAGTGGATGGCATTATTTTTACCGGAAGCCTCAGCGATTTGAATCCAAACGATATTGAATCAATCGATGTATTGAAGGACGCCAGTAGCATGGCCATATTCGGTGCCCAGGCTGCAAATGGCGTAATCATGATTACTACCAAGAGCGGAAAAGTGGAGCAAAAACCGATTTTCAACTATACGGGTACGTATACGACTCAAACACCAACCAATAGACCAGAATTGATGGATCGGGAAGGGTTTCTTGAAAAGGTTAGAGATCAGGATTGGCAACAGTCTTTTCTCCCTCCCGACTATACCCAGCCTAATCCTGATTACAATGTGGCAGCTTTGTTTGAGCCAGCTGTTTTTGAAGGATTTCAGAACGGGACAGATTTTGACTGGTGGGAAGCCGCCACCCAAACAGGATATATAAACAACCACAACCTAAGCGTAAGGGGAGCTACCGAATCCACTTCTTATTTTCTTTCCGGTGGCTACACCAAACAGGAGGGGTTCATTATGAACGATCAATTCGAGCGAATCACGGCCAGAATAAACCTGGACCACCAAATTTTAGAGGGTTTTCGATTTGGCGTACAGACGTTTGGGTCCTTTGCAGATAATTCCGGTGAAATCCCCGCAATGGGTAATATCACATCCTTGCCACCCTTGGTAGTTCCATGGGACGAAGAAGGAAACGTGATTCTAAATCCCGATGGTGCCATTCGGGCGAATCCGTTTCTAAGCCCTTTGTCTAACGATTTTGATAAAAGGAATAACTTATTTGCAAACGTTTATATGGATATTGAAATTCCATACATTGAGGGGTTGAATTTTCGCGTGAATTTTGGAAACAATTATACCTGGAGAAGGCATTACAGAAGCAACGAATATGGTGCTGGCGCTGCCGGCCTGGCCTTTAAGCGTAATTACCATGCCTACGATTGGACCTTGGATAATATTTTAACCTATCGCAAAACTTTCAATAACAATCATACCATCAATCTGACCATGGTGGCTGGGCGACGAGAATTGAAAAACGAAGGTACTGAGGCAAATGGTACCAATTATGCAAATTTAGGCCTTGGATACAATGATTTGAGTCTTGGACAGTTACAATTGATTCAATCCAGCGCATGGGATGAAAGTTATTTGTACCAAACAGCTAGAGTCAATTATGATTTCAGTGAAAAATACCTGATAACGGCCACCGTTCGACGGGATGGCTTCTCAGGATTTGCAGAAAATAACAAATTCGGGATATTTCCATCCGTAGGTGTGGGCTGGGTATTGAGTGAAGAAGGCTTTTTAGACCAATCTCCATTCAGCTACCTGAAATTCAGAGGTTCCTACGGAACGAACGGTAATCTTACGAGCAGATACTCTTCTTTAGCTCGTGTCGCGTTGTATCCAGCCTATGTTTTTGGAGAGGGAGGATCAACTATTTTTGGCCAGCGCGTGACTACGCTTTCCAATGCTGATTTGTCCTGGGAAACCACTACGGGATACAATTTTGGATTCGATTTTTCCTTATTCGATAGCCGATTGACAGGTACATTGGATTATTACCAGAATACCACCAATGATTTGCTATTCAGCATCAACATACCTGAAATTACCGGTTTCAATAATATTTCTACTAACGTAGGCGAGATTGCCAACAGAGGTGTGGAATTCGTAGTAAAAGGCGATGTGATGAGTTCTGATAGGTTCAACTGGAATGCCAATTTTAATATTGCCTCCAATCGAAACCGAATCGTTTCCTTACTGGGGCTGGATGCGGATGAGAATGGGGTCGAAGATGATCTCATAGGAAGTGGTTTGTTCATAGGAGAGTCCATAAATTCGATTTTTGATTACGAATCCGCCGGCATCATTCAGTTGGGCGAGGAGCCGCCTCCTGGATTTTTCGTGGGTACGCATGAAATAATTGACCAAAATAACGATGGCGTAGTGGATGCGAACGATCGGGTCATCATTGGTAGAAGCGAACCAGCCTTTCGCTTTGGGTTGATGAACGAGCTCAGGTACAATAACTTTACGTTTCGCTTCTTTTTGAACTCAATTCAAGGTGGACGGAATGGTTATTTGGGTGCCAATAATCCGAGTTTAGGACAATCGGACAACGCACGCAGATCGAATTTGTTTGTGGAAGCTGATTATTGGACCCCTTCCAACCCTGACGCCAGGTACCGGGGACAAGACCAGGTGGCTGGAATCGATTACCGGTATTACGGGGATCGCAGTTTTGTACGATTGCAGGACGTAACACTGGCTTATCGTTTCGATCAGAACCTGATCCAGCAGTTTGGTATCCAGGGCCTGAAGCTTTTTGTCAGTGGAAAAAACCTGGCCACCTGGACCAATTGGGTTGGTTGGGATCCCGAAACCGGTAGTGGATTGGATCCCTCAGGTTTGCCGGTGATGAAGGGCTATTCCCTTGGATTAGACGTTAGTTTTTAACTATTAAACTCAGTGAATCATGAAACTATATAACCATATCATATTCTTTGCAGGGATATTACTAATTGGCCTTACAGGTTGTGACGAATCCGCAATACTAGAGGAGGTCCCGTTGGATTTTGCCAGCCCGGAAAATTCCTACATTACCTTCTCTGACTTTAATGCTGCCGTTTATGCGCTTTATGACCAATCCAGGGTGATTTTATCCGATGGCGAGCACCGGCCGCTGGATTATATCTATGGGACCGATCTGGGTTATAATGGTGCCAATCAACTCAATGTACGATTCGGTTCTTACTTAGCCACTTTACTGCCCACTAGCGGAATGGTGGAATTCCATTGGCGGCAATATTACCGGGTAATTTCTGGTGCTAATACCATTTTAAACCGGATGGAAAACTCGCAAATGAATAATGAGCAAAAAACTGTTATTGAAGCGCAAGCAAGGTTGTTCCGAGGTTTCGCCTACCGAAATTTGGCTCATCTGTACGGTGGGGTACCCTTGGAGTTAGAAGAAGTGAGTTCTCCAAAAACCGATTATGTCAGGGCTACCAGAGAGGAAGTTTACCTTCAGGCAGCTCAAGATTTAACTTTTGCAGCCGCCAACCTTCCTGGAATTACCGAAGTTCGTGATGGCGAAATCAATAACTTGGCTGCCTACCATATGTTGGCTGAGGTGTACGTTTCATTGGAGCAGTGGAACGACGCAATTGAGGCCGCCAGCATGGTGATCAATGATCCAAATACAGCATTAATGACCGAACGTTTTGGATCCCTTTCCAGCGAACCAGGGGACGTGTACTGGGATCTGTTCCGGAGGTTTAACCAAAATAGGAGCGTGGGAAACACAGAAGGAATATGGGTTTGGCAATACGAAGTGGATGTACCTGGCGGAGCTATTTCCTCATCTTCTAAAATAGGTCCACAGCTGGAGCGAGACCATGCACCCAGACCCTGGAGTTTTATCGTTCGTGATCCATCAGGGGTAGCCCCATTCCTCCCACAGGGAGTATCGGATTATACGGGTGGCCGGGGAATCGGCCGGTTCAGAGGTACCAATCATTTTAATTATGGGATTTGGCACTACGATTGGCAAGACATGAGAAATTCTGAATACAATTTTGTTCGGGACGTTTTGTTCAATAACCCAGAGTCCGTATGGTACGGTCAAAAGATTTCTGACCATATGCCTTTATTCCGACAATCATTGGACGATACCATCCGGTATTTTTATCCCTACCAATCCAAAGTCACTACCCCAGGACAGCATCCGCCAGAACTCTTTGTAGATGCAGAGTTGAAATTGCTGAATTCCTCAACGGCAGGAACTACCTATAGTGACCAATACCATATCCGCCTGGCAGAAACCTATCTGCTCCGCGCAGAAGCCTATCTTGGCAATAACCAATTGACAGAAGCCGCCAGTGATATCAATGTGGTCAGGTCCAGGGCCAATGCTAAACTGGTAACGCCGGAGGAAGTGGACATCGATTTTATATTGGATGAACGGATGCGGGAACTCGGGGTTGAAGAAAAGCGGCGTCTGACTCTCAACCGCCTGGGCTTACTTTACGAACGCACCAACAGGTACTGCGAAGGCCGGCCCGATGTAACCAATTTCGGGGTGGATGTACAGCCCTACCACAACCTGTTTCCCATCCCATTCTCTGAGATTGAACGGAATACCGGTGCCCAACTCGTACAAAATCCCGGATATGCTGCAGAATAATCGTTCCTGCTCGCCCGGCTGCAACCGGTACGGGAAAACCCAAAATGTTTGATTATATTACCCGCAATTAACAAAATTCACACCCGAAACCACGCATCGATTCCATGAAAAATGCACCGATAGCCATTGCCCTGCTCGCCCTTCTCCTGCTTTTTGGCTGTTCCTCCGCCGACGAAAAAACGGAGAAGCGACCCCCCAATATCCTTTTTGTCATCAGCGACGACCAATCTCACTACCACACCAGCTTTGCCGGAAGCAACTTTGTCAATACTCCGGGATTTGACCGGGTGGCCCGGGAAGGCGTGTTTTTTACCAATTGCATCGCTGGTTCTCCGGGATGTGCGCCCTCCAGAAGCAGCATCATTACCGGTCGCCACCACTGGCAAAACGAACAATCCGGTCAACATGCGGCTCCATGGTTGAAGAAACACGTGCCGTTTGTAGACCTGCTCGCCGAAAATGGCTACACGACCGGACGTACCGGAAAAGGGGTGTCTCCCTTCCGGTATGCACGGGACGAAAACGATTCCCTTTGGCGGGCAACGGATGCCGCGGGAATCGAACACAGTCAGATTCGCTACGAAGCGGGCTCCGATGGCGACGCACGCCCCGCTGCCCAAATCAATACCCTCAACTACTTTGAAAACTTTAAGTATTTCATGGAAAATGTGCGTGAAGCCGGTGATCCGTTTTTCTTCTGGTACGGCGCTACGGAACCTCACCGGGCCTTTGAGCAGGATTCCTGGAAACGGACCGATAAAAAGCTCTCCGATGCGGAAGTTCCCGGCTTTCTACCCGACCACCCCATTGTCCGGGGAGATCTGCTGGACTATGCCGTCGAAATCGAATGGTTTGACCGGCATCTACAAGACATGTTGAATTACCTGGAAGAGAAAGGCGAACTGGACAACACCGTCGTCATCGTTACCTCCGATAACGGCATGGCTTTTCCCCGAGCCAAAGCCAATGGTTACGATTACGGGATTCATGTTCCGCTGGCCATTCGGTATCCCAAAGGCTTTCCTCCGGGCCGTACGGTGGACGATCCCATCAACTTCATCGACCTGGCGCCCACCATTCTGGATCTGACCCAAACCCCTTCGGAAGGAATGCTGCCGATTACCGGTGTCAGCATACGCTCCATTTTGGAGTCTTCCGAACAAGGGACCGTCGATCCAGCGAAAAAGTACGTGTTCTCCGGTCGTGAGCGACACTCTGCATCCCGCTACCAAAACTGGGGTTATCCACAGCGGGTCATCCGCAGCCAGGATCATTTGCTGATCTGGAACATGAAACCCGATCGTTGGCCCGCCGGAGCTCCCCAACGCATCAATCCCGACAACGAGGAGGAGTTGCTTCCCCTTTATGGAATAGATGAAAACGGCCAGCATCGTTCCGATTGGGCTTTTACCGACGTGGATGCAGCGCCTACCAAGTCGTACCTGGTGGAAAACCGGGAGGATGCATCCGTACGGCCCTATTTTGAAGCGGCCTTTGAAAAGAACCCGGAGGTACTCCTTTACGATCTCCAATCCGACCCGGAATGCATGAATAATCTGGCCGAGGATCCGGATTATGCGGAAATCAAAGAAACCTTGCGGCAGGCGCTACTTGCGGAACTTCGGGAAACAAAGGACCCGCGGGTAGTGGGGCCTGATCCGGAGGTCTTTGACTCCTACCTGCGGTACAGCCCCATGCGTGAATTTCCAAAACCGATCGAGGGAAGCACATTGAAATGAGCGCTGTTTACCTGCCTGTAAAGGCTTGCGTTGTATTGGTTTTCCTATTGCTAGCAGAACGGGGGACGACCGGGGAGATGCCTCACGAACGACCAAACGTCCTATGGATCACCTGCGAGGACATCAGTCCTTATCTGGGGAGTTATGGCTTTGTGCAGGCCCATACTCCCAACCTGGATCGGCTGGCAAAACGCTCGATTCGCTACACCCAGGCCTATGCCAATGCACCCGTTTGTGCAGTCGCGCGATCTACGATCCTTTCCGGAATGTATGCGTCTTCCATCGGGACTCATCAGATGCGTTCAAAGGTACCCTTACCGGAAGAAATTCCTATTTACCCGAAATTGTTGCGGGATGCGGGCTACTATTGTACGAATAACAGCAAGAAGGACTACAATTCTCCGTACAACAACGATCCGGAACTTTGGGATGAATCCAGCAATACCGCCCATTACAAAAACAGAAAAGCGGATCAGCCCTTTTTTGCGGTTTTCAATCTGACAGTTACCCACGAAAGCCAGCTTAGTAAGGAGAGGATAGACCATTATGTGGAAAATGAAATGATTCCGGAGAAACCACGGATCGATCCAGCCGACATTCAGCTTCCTCCTTATCACCCGGATCTTCCTGAAATCAGGGAGGACTGGGCCCGTTTCCATGACCTGATCACTTTGATGGACAGCCAGGTGGGCGAGTTGCTACAGGAACTGGAAGCGGCAGGACTTACTGAAAACACCATCGTTTTTTTCTACTCGGATCATGGAGGGCAGCTTTCCCGATCCAAGCGGTATATCTACAAAGGGGGCACCCAGGTGCCACTGATGGTACATCTTCCCGAGAAATGGGAACACCTGTCTGCAAAGCCTGCCGTAAGGGTAGATCCATCATTGGTCAGTTTTGTAGATTTGGCGCCCACGTTGCTTTCCATTACAGGGTGTGAAGTGCCTGATCTGATGCAGGGAAAAGCCTTGCTGGGAGAAAAATCTGAGAAATCCTCAGATTATATACATTTTACCCGGGACAGGATGGGTGAGCGGTATGATTTTGCACGAGCCGTTACGGACGGTAAGTTTTATTATATCAGGAACTTTATGCCCCACAGACCCAGAGGCAGGGATTCAAGGTACGGCTACCAGGTACAGGCCAATTGGCGTGCCTATGAAGCAGCCTACGAGGAGGGAAAAACCAATGAAGTTCAGTCTCAGTTTTACGAGCCAAAACCTGTGGTGCAATTTTTTGACACCGAAAATGATCCCTGGCAGGTGGATAACCTTGTTGAATTGCCAGGATCCAAACAAATAATTAAAAAGCTTTCAATAGAGATGGATCGCTGGATGATTGAAACCAGGGATATCGGATTAATTCCAGAGTCTATGTTCCATGATCTGGCCGGGCCGGGAAAACAATATGCAACCCTCTATGACTTTGCCCAAAGTACCGATTATCCGGTTCGGAAAATTCTCCAGGTCGCCAAAGCAGTAACGGAGGACTCAACCGAAAACTTCCTGAATTACCTGAAGGATGAAAATCCGATCATTCGGTATTGGGGCGCTTATGGAGTTTTTCTCCATCCAGATCGAAGAAACAGCCTTCAAAGTCATTTGATTGCCATGATCAGGGAAGAGGAATTTGCTGCAAACAGGATCATGGCCTCCCAAGCACTCGCTTTTTTGGGAGACACTGACATTGCTTTCGAAGGGATCATGAAGGAAGCCAACACTACCACCAATGGATTTGTCCTACTTCAAGCCTTGAATGCCTTCCAATACAGCCATTTGGACGATCGTCTTCGGTTGGAAGATTGGCAACGGTTCATGGGTAAGGAATTCGATCCAGATGACCCTGGTGCTGGTCTGGGCTATCCTCAGCGCATTATCGAGGATGCGATCGCACTTTTTCCAAAACGGAGAAACGTGTATTGAAGGAAACAGTAACGGCTAAAAAAGATTTGTATCCCATCGAGGTATCGGGGGAGGTAAAATCCGTTTTGCCTTCTGATAAAACAAGTACCCCAAAACCGGTCGTTTGCCCTTTTTGGAAAATCAGGAGCTATATTTCCTTAAGGACCATGTCAATCTTTCTTCTAAGGCTTAAAATCGATATATTTAGATCATGGATACCAAAAAAACCGATATGGTCAAAGAACCGGATTTGGAATACAGCAACCATTCCTATGCCGACTACCTGACCTGGCAGATGGAGGAAGTGGTTGAATTGATCAAGGGGAGGATTTTCAAGAAAGCTGCGGCTGCACCCAGACGCATCCATCAGCGGATTTCAATAAAGTTGTCAGCTAAACTCTATTACTTTTTGGAGAACAAACCCTGTCAAGTTTACGATGCGCCCTTCGATGTTCGCTTTCCAACCTCATCCAAAGATGATGAAAAAATTCATGATGTGGTACAGCCGGATATTTGTGTGATTTGCGATCCGGAGAAACTGGATGAAAGAGGTTGCATCGGAGCCCCGGACCTGATCGTGGAAATTTTATCTCCGGGCAATAGTAAAACCGAATTGAAGCATAAGTTTGAGTTGTATGAATCTAACGGAGTCGGGGAATATTGGATCATTCATGCCGAAACTCAGGATTTGCTCATTTACAGGCTCATCAATGGGAAATATCAGCCCTCGCGGCTTCTTACCTCAGGGGATGTGGCGGCGTCCAAGGTGATAGAGGGGTTTACACTGGATTTGGAGGAGTTTTTTCGGGATATAAAGTAGCGATGTAAACATTGCTTTGTCCTACTACGGAAAGGTATTCGTTTGTCGACAGTTACTTCCTATACAGACAGCTAGTGACATCTTTTAAAAACTATACCCTAAACTGATTCCAATCAGGAATGGACTATAGAACACTTCCTTCCCCCTAGTTTCGGAATTGAAAAATTGAATCCCTGGAGTGTAGGCAGCCCTGAAAAAGAAGCCTCCTTCAGGTTTTTGATATCGGTAACCTATCCTGGCCAGAATAAACTGGTCCCAATGTATTTCTTCTCTTATAAAATTCGGCAAACTTTCGTCAACGGTATAGGATCTGTTACGTAGGGTATAGAACCCGGCTCCTAATTCCAAATTATGCTTGGACTTTCCCAAAAAAACTGTAATCTCTGCCGGAAAGTAAGGTGTCCAATGGGCTGAAAATATGGGTTCACTACTTCCACGACGACGCAAAGAAAATCCTGCACTTACCCAAAGTTTCATCCTGTTTTTTTGGTGAAGGATACGCCCAAAATTAAGCGCATAGCCACCGGAGTTCCCAAGTAATTCGGCATGTACGGAGTTTTTCGCCGTGAAAATATCGGCCTCGGTCTCCGGCTCAGATTGAGCACTCAGCTTATTCTGGGCAATCATCAAAAAGCCCATTAAAGCGAAGAGAATACATTTTTTTGATAGTGACATTTCGGTTATAGTTTTATTGGCCGGGTCATAATTGGCTGGTTTATAACATATTCCAGCTATTTAACGATTATCTGTTTGGACAAAACTTCTTTTCCATTATGGATATGAAGAAAATAAGTGCCAGGTTGCAGATTATTTGTATCCAGGTTCACTTTTCCCGATCTTGATTCTGCTGTACGCACTAATTTTTCCTGATTATCATATAATTCGACGTTAAAGATAACTTCGGTAAGTTGGCCTCCTTCCGACATATTTTTTGTTTCAATAAATTCCACATTTAATTCACCGCTCTCCGAAGGATTGGGATAAATTAAAAAGTCTCCAGCGCCCATATAGTTGCATGGAAACACCGTCATCCCTGTGTAGGAAGATGAACCACATCCATTATTAACGGACACCCTTACTGCGCCATAAGAAGTATAATTTGTGGGAACATACAATTGTATAATATTGGCTCCGGCATATTGAAAAATCCAACCGGACGGATAGGTCCAGTCATAATTATAATCATTTTTATGCCCTCCCGGTACATTCGCTGTATAAGTATACGTATTTCCACCGCATACGGCCATGGTACCTGCCACGGTAATCTGTGAAGTGCTGAACGGGCCTCCCACATAAACCGAAGTGGTTCTTGGAGCACTTAGGAATCGATTGTTGGGAAAAGGTCCTGGTTGACCATTAGGTATGGTTGATTGTACCGATATATCGTAAACCCCGTTAGGTGTGTTGGCAGGTGCCACAATATCAGGGGAGGCATCATGGCCGAGATAAGTATTACCACTCCCATTGATATCCCACCCGGAAGGAGCAGTCCAATAATATTCATAGTGGTAATAACAAGCTGGATCGCTAAGGTCTAATGCCGGATCTGTTTCATAAGTATATGCCTGACCAGGGTTACACATACTTGGTGCGGTCACATGCTTTATAGGGTTTGGCATTTTGACTCTAGATGTCACCAACAAATCCCCAGATACAGAAATATTATTAAAGATACCACAACCATTTCCAAAAAACCTTATAAGATATTGTCCGGTTTCTGTAAAATTGTAGCCAGAAATTGTGTTTCCTCCGCCTCCATCAATTTCAAGGTCATCGCTAAGGCTTACAATAAACCAATCCCAACTAGTGCAGGACGCATTAATACCAGCAATTACAGCTTGTGCACTATAATTATGCCCATTAAGGTTTGGGTTTCCACTTGGGTGGAAATTATTAGGGCAAACAGTTGTCGGACCTGAAATATTTACAGTTTGTCCATATAAATCGTCAACAAGCATAGATGCCAAAACTAAGAATAGAATAAACTTTGGCCAATTTAAATATTGCGGGGGGCAAAAGTACTCATAATTAATTTTTTCTAAATTTATTTATAATAAATAAAATAAAAAATATTATTACACAAAAAATTTTATATCTGTAAAGTAAAACTCTTTTAATGCATCATTAAATGCTAAAAGTTATTGGTAAAATGTTGATTTAATCAGTCGGAGTCAGGTAAAAGCAAAGCGATTCATTTTACCCTACAGCATAATGGCTAACCCGCTAACTTTTAAAACAGCATGTTCATAATTGCGAGACTTCCAGGTCGTAAGTGATTACTTGTCTGACGATTTTAAACCGTTTGACAAGAGTTACCGCTGAAAAAAGAATATTATCCTATGAATTATGGCAAAGTTTCAATCTTAAAACCAATGCTACTACCGACATATACGCCTTTGGGGAGTTCTATGCTTATTTTCAGCCTGATCAATCGAAAGTATGAGCCTTTGCGGCATTTTACCCCAGGAGGATCTGGTGAAGTCCAGGGTAATCCAGGGATATAAATTGGATTTGGAGGAGTTTTTTGGGGATATAAAGTAGTTATTGAAGCCAATGCTTTTTCGGGTTTAGGTAAAATGCCTGGTAGTGGATCATACAAACGTTGTTGATCAAATTACCTATGATAAACAACTGGTATATTCCCGGTGATCAGCCGACACCAATCCAGCAATCAATTGGGTTTGGTCACCAAATAATAACTAAATGAATCCACTTTTGAGGCTCGAATCTAAACATTTAGTAAGCCTTCCTCCTCAGATTCCGGACGTTTTTTGCTATTATTGTCGGACCGGGATAAGGAATTCATCCCAAACTACTCTTTGTTAAAAGACCTGCATGAGAAAAACGAACCCAAAAAGCCAATACCTACCTTTTTTTCTATGCTCGCTGCTTTTTATCTCTTGTAGCCCAGGTGAGCCGGATACCTCGCCGGATCGGACCTACCAAAACCGGCTCAATAACCATACGGACTGGGGGATTTATCGAGGGCACTCCTCCGGTATTCAGTATTCTGAACTGGATCAAATACATACCGGCAACGTACAATCACTGAAAAAAGTCTGGGAATACCACCACGGCAATCCTGTAGGACCGGGAATGTATGCGAACCCCATTGTCATAGACGGTTTGCTTTATTTCACCACCCCGGAAGTGAATGCCGTTGCACTGGATGCCGCCACAGGAGAAGAATTGTGGGTTTTTCGACCGGATGATTACCGGAATGATGAAAGACCTTTTCGAGGTAGAAATCGCGGACTCACCTACTGGGAAGATGAAAAAGGAGATAATAAACGCATCCTGAACTTCGTGAAGGATCGGGTTTACGCCATCGATGCCCTTACCGGCACCCTGATCACTTCCTTTGGCGAAAATGGTTGGATCGATCTGCGGAAAAACCTGCCCCAGGATCCGGAGCAGGTAGACTTTGAGGCCACCACCCAGGGCATGGTGTATAAAGACATGCTCATCATCGGCGGAAGAACGCCAGAGGGAGCACCATCCACACCTGGGGACGTACGTGGATACAATGCGCTTACCGGGGAATTTAAATGGATATTTCATACCATTCCCCAGCCCGGAGAATTTGGCTACGATACCTGGGAATTTGAAGATGACGTAAGCTATGGGGGCACCAATCCCTGGGGTGGATTGACCGTGGATGAGGAAAGAGGTTGGGTTTTCTTTGCCACGGGTTCGCCTGCACCGGATTTTATCTATGGCGGGATGCGCAAGGGAGAAAACCTGTTTGCCAATTGCGTGATCGCCCTGGACGCCAGCACCGGTGAGCGCATCTGGCATTATCAAACTTTGCGGCACGATATCTGGGATTACGACCTGCCTCCGGCTCCCATTTTGGCCACAGTAACCAGAGCCGGTGCGGCCCGGGATATCGTGGTGCAACTGACCAAGCAGGGCCTTACCTTTGTGCTGGATAGGGAGACAGGTGAACCGGTATTTCCGGTAGTCGATCTGCCCGTTCCTGCCTCGAAGGTGCCCGGAGAGGAAGCCTGGCCCACCCAACCCTTTCCCTTAAAACCACCTCCGCTAAACCGGACGACACTTCGCGAAGCAGATTTGAGCAACATTACCCCTGAAACCCGGGAATATGTACTCGAGATCTTCAGGCAGCACGAAACCGGGCCATTGTATACACCTGCATCCATGGCAGGGGTGATCACCATGCCCGGCCACCAGGGAGGTGCAGAATGGGGCGGCGCTGCTTTTGATCCGGCGACGAATGTGCTGTTTGTAAACATCAACGAGGCGCCCACTATCCATAGCCTGGTACCTTTGGATATAGATACCGCTTCGGCCTCACCACTTGCCCGGGGCAAAGCTCTGTACAATACATCCTGTACCGCTTGCCACGGGGTTGACAAAAAAGGAAATCCTCCTCTCCACCCACCCCTTCAAAACCTGCAGATTGGCGGGGATTCCATCAAATCCGTATTGCGCTATGGCCGGGGTATGATGCCCGCGTTTGCCCAATTTACCGATAGGCAGCTGGATGACCTCATCGTTTACCTGCAGCACAATGGAGGAGACCCGAAAGAAAATCCGGCTAAAACCGGTACTTCCAATTCCAGTCAGGCGCCTCGTTACGCCAACGTGGCTCCCTTCTTTGTGGACCAGGATGGCTACCCCGCCATTGCTCCTCCCTGGGGTACCTTAAATGCTGTGGACCTGGATAAGGGGGAAATCCTATGGAAGGTTCCGCTGGGAGAATACCCCGAGTTGGTGGCCAAAGGCATTCGAAACACCGGGGCCAAAAGCTTCGGTGGCCCGGTAGTGACGGCCGGAAACCTGGTATTCATTGCAGGAACGCCCGATGAAAAAATCCGGGCCTTTGATACCTTTTCCGGTCAGGTACTGTGGGAATACCAACTCCCGGCAGGAGGCTATGCCACCCCCAGCGTATACCAGGTAGCGGGAAAACAATACCTGGTCATTACCGCCGGCGGGGGAGGGAAAAACGGCACCCCTCACGGAGATTCGGTCATTGCTTTTGCCCTGCCCGATTGATGGAAACAGGCGTATACTTTCACATAAACCCAAAATAGTGATGAGAACAACAACCCTTGCTTCCCTTTTTCTGCTTGTTTGTGCAGGCTTTCTGGCCCCCTTTACGATGCCGGCTCAGGAGCAGGATTGGCAATCCCTTTTCAACGGCAAGGACCTGAGCGGTTGGACCGAATTAAACGGAGCCCATACCTGGGAAGTAAAAGAGGGGATGATCGTTGGCAGCACCGTTCCGGGTCAGCCCAACGGGTTTTTGTGCACCGAGCAGGAATTTGGTGATTTTGTGCTCGAGCTGGAGGTATCCGTGGATACATTGATGAATAACTCCGGTATCCAATTCCGCTCCCAAAGCTATCCGGAATACAAAAACGGCCGGGTGCATGGCTATCAGATGGAAGTAGACCCCAAGCCCCAGCAGTGGAGCGGGGCCATTTACGAAGAAGGAGCCGATCGGGGCTGGATTTACCCGCCCGAGAAAATGGGCCCGGAAGCAAAAGCAGCCTTCAAACGAGACGATAAAAACGGCTATCGGTGGAATCATTACCGCATCGAAGCGGTCGGTCCCATTATCCGAACCTGGGTAAACGGGGTGCCCGTTGCCCATTTGGAAGACGATCGCTACCTCCGGGGATTTATTGGCCTGCAATTGCATGCCAACAACGAGAACGATCCCCAGGGAAGTTTTTCCATCCGGTTTCGCAATATCCGAATCCAAACGGGAAGCCTGGAGCTCACACCAATGGAAAAGCGGGTGCCGGTGGTCAGTTTGCTGCCTTCTTCAGATGCTCCCCGGCCAGAGAATCCCCTTTCCCTTCGCATCGATCGGGACCAGGACGCAGCTCGTATGGCGGTATATGCAGCGGATAAAAACAGACCTGTATTAACCCAACGTGCACTGCCGGACGAACGGCCCTACCTGCATCCCATTTTGGCACCAGATGGACAGGGGGAGTTGACCGAATACCGCCCGGACCACCATCCCCACCAAACCGGCATTTACTGGGGCCTGAAGCGGGTAAACGAACGCGATTTCTTTATGAACTGGAACCGGGATTATTGGCGACGGGTTTCGGTAAATGTGCAACAGGACAGGGGGGAGACGGTTCGCTGGCAGACCGTGTACGAAATGCTCGATGAGGCGGGAGAGGTGCTTATGGTGGAAACCCAAAACTGGTCCCTGCAGGCCTATGCCGATCGCTACGTACTGGACCTGGAATGGCAGGGAGAAGCCAAAAAGGAGGTGGTAATGGGGAAATTCTATGTGGGAGGCCTGTTTGTACGCATGCCCTGGGTGCCCGAGACCATCGGTGAGATCCTGGGTGCATCGGGGCAGGAAGGGATGGAGCTGGAAGGTCAGCGGGCCATCTGGAGCGATATCGGGATACAGCTCGATGGGAGGGAGGATTTTGCCCGGATTGCCATTTTGGATCATCCGGACAATGCGGCTTTCCCCACGCCCTGGCGCGTAGACAGCCAAATGGGTTTGGGCCCTTCCCGGCAGATACTGGGTGACTGGGGCCTGGCAGCCGGAGAGTCGGAAACCATCCGCTACCGCCTGCTGATGTATACCGGCGCGGAAGACAAGGCCCTGAAGGCGGAGGCCTGGAAGGATTTTTTTGGAGGGGAATAGTTTGAGTAGGTGAGAAAATTGCTTGTATAAAGTGTTATAGATAAGCTTTTTGATGATTGGGATAATGACCCGGTTGACACGTTTGGGTGTTGGGTATTACCTCCCTTTTGTGTAGTTGGCGCTGCATTAGGATGTGCCATTAAAGAAATAAGTAAATAGATGATGAAAAAGATATTAGTTATTCTAGGATTAGCTGCGCTGGGAGTCATTGTTTTTGCTGCGTTAAAAGTCCTTTCTGATCATTACCTGTACGGTTGGGGAATTTTAGTTAGTGCCTTTGTTTTTATAGGCACATTGATTTATTGGTTTATTTTGGTAAACAGGAAAAAGCAGCAAAGTTAAATCAAAATTAAGCCCTAAATTGGTACTACCAAATACTAAAATTTTGGTTAACCACTATCAGGTTGGTGGTTTTAGCGGCAAAAAAAATAGCAGGTCCACTATTTGGAACCTGCTACGGATGAAACGTATTTTGTTAAGAGGTGAATAAACCAATCATTTAGGATTTATTCCTGCCCAGCAACCAGTTAAACCCATAATAGCTTACGTAGAACCAACCTATCCCAGCCCCTATGGAGGTGTAAAAACCGATTTCAAAGGGGTTAAAAGACCCGTAGGATCCAAATGCCATAAATAAAAGGGCCATGGCTACACTCCCGATTATAAATCGATTTTTTAGTTTTTCTTTTTTGAAGCAAATGCTCATGATTTGAGTAGGCTTAGCTAAACGCTGACATAGGCCTTCCTTCCAGGTGTGAATTAGTTGGAAGGCAACTTTCATTCTTTTGACCGGTTAGTTGCAACATGCAATACCAATTACATATTAAATCTAATAACCAATCGCTAAAAAGTCAACATCCAATTCGGTATACAAATGGGCCTGCTATATGGAAGGTTGGTTATAAGGTATTCATTTTGGTTAAAGCCAGGTTTTTGCTATTCTGTTTTAAGGAATGGGCTAAAGCCACATTCCTATCGAGGTAATGTTCATTTAGAACCAGGTTCCTTATAGTCAATGGCCTTTTGCTCCAGCTGCAGGCATCATATATGGAGATTCATTTGTAAAATTATAATCGATTTTTATTCCGAAAGGTGTTCATTATCGACATATCTCGCTGGTATTATCTTAATTCTCCAAGCTTATTTCCTTTTTCCTGAATTCCCTACCCCTTCCTCCCCTTAAGCTCCAGCTGCATGTCCCGGACGGCCCTTACCAGCTGCTTCAGGTCGGTTTCGGGTTCGGGGATCTCTTTGCTGGTATAGGCGTGAAACTTCCAGATCTCTGCTACCTCGCCCACAGGCACCGTAAAGGGCTCAAAGATGGGGTTCAGGGAGCGAAGCAGTAGCTGCCCTTCAGCCTGTAAGGTCACCAATTTAAAAACAAAGTCCTGCTGTCCGCTCAGGATTACCACACATGGGCTGTCCGGTTTTAGGGCCGTCCAGTCGTCCTGGTACCGGGTGATGATGTCACTTCCTCCCGGAATGGGCAGCATGGAATCCCCCACCGTAGGAAATATCCGGTAGGTACCCTGCCGGGGAAGGTTGGGTAGGGAAAAGCGGGGCAGGGAGGCAATAAACTCGGGATCGTTGTATCCGGAAAGGTAGCCCGATTTGGCTTTGATGGGTACGTATTCCACATTTTCCTGATTACCTCTATCCACACTGATGGCCAACACCCGCAGGTTGCCGCCCCGCATGTACACGTCGTTTCCCGCTTCCAGCTCCCGCAATTTCAACTCTCCCAGCGTACGCAGGTCTACCCGTATCAGGCTGTCGATGCTGATACCGAAATAGCTGGAGATACCCAGAAAATCCTCGGGAGCAGGCGCCTTGGTTTGACCGGATTCCAGCGCGTTGAGTTTGGACCGGGTTAGTTCCAGCTCGGCCGCCAGCCCTTGCTGGGTGAGGCCCTTTCGCTCCCGGAGAAATTTCAGGTTTCCCGGAAAAAAGTTTTTTGACTTTTTCATCGAAGTTTGTTAGTATTAGAGTCAACGATTTGATATGAATCGTGTCAAATATACCCATTCTGCGAAAACGATGAAAGGAAATAGTGATAAAATGGATCGGCTGCGGCAGTTAAAGCAGGAAATCATGGCCCTGGAAGGATACCTTCCCCAAAAAGGGCAGCAACCGGATTCCAGGCTGCAGCTGGGTCCCTTGCATGCGGCCTTCCCGGGCGGGGCATTTCCCCTGGCCGCCAACCACGAATTTATCAGCGATACCCCGTCCGAGGCGGCGTCCACCCAGGGATTTTTGGCCGTGATTCTGGGCATGCTTCTGCAAAAAGGTGGATTTTGCCTCTGGTTGGGGACCCGCCCACAGGTCTTTCCTCCCGCCCTGAAGCGTTTTGGGGTAGCTCCCGAACGGGTGGTGTTTGTGAACGTACCCAGGGAAAAAGAGCTGCTGTGGACGATGGAGCAGGCGCTCAGTTGCGAAGCGCTGGTGGCGGTGGTCGGTGAAATCAGGGAATTGGGTTTTTCCGAATCTCAGCGCCTGCAATTGGCAGTAGAGCGGAGCCGTGTCCCAGGCTTCTTGCACCGTCATCAGCCCCGTAGCTTGCATGCCCTGGCCTGTGCCACCCGCTGGAAAGTGGCCCCGGTTCCGACACCCATGTCGACGGGCATGCCGGGATTGGGCGTTCCTGCCTGGAAGGTAGGCTTGATGAAGGTACGAAACGGAAGACCGGGCGACTGGCAGCTGCAGTGGGACGGTCAGGGTTTTCGGGAAGTCTTCCGGGAAGAGAGGCAGGTCGTTACCCAAAACAGCCGAAAGTATGCCTAAGCGTTTTCTATCTCTCTGGTTTTGTCACCTGACTACGGACCGGCTGGCTATTCGACATCCGGAACTCCGGGGAAAGTCCTTCGTATTGGCCGGCAACGAACGGGGTCGGGCCATTGTACAGGCGAGCAGCCGGGAGGCCTTTGCACGGGGCATCCGTCCGGGCAGGGCCGTGGCGGATGCCCGGGCCATTTTCCCGGACATACGGGTCTTTCCCGACAGGCCCGGTTGGGCGAAGCGGCTTCTGTACCGGTTGGCCGAGTGGTGCCTGCAATACACCCCATTCCCCGCTCCTGATCCTCCTTCCGGCTTGATGCTGGATATTTCGGGTTGTCCACATCTCTGGGGAGGTGAATCCGCCTACCTGAGGGACCTGGTATCGGCATTGGAGGGCAAAGGCTACCGGGTACGGGGGGCCATTGCTGACACCATTGGGGCGGCATGGGCACTGGCCCGGTACGGAGAACAGGGCAGCATAGCCGCAGTGGGAGCTCAGCGGGAAGCCTTGCTACCCCTGCCTCCGGCGGCTCTCCGCCTGGAGTCACGAATTCTGGAGGGATTGGAAAAACTGGGTTTCCGGCAAATACAGCAGTTTATCGACCTGCCAGCGGCTACCTTGCGGAGGCGATTTGGGGAGGGATTGCTGCTTCGGTTGGGGCAGGCCCTGGGTAGGGAAGAGGAAGCCTTTCAACCGGTACAGCCCCGGGTTCCGTACGAAGAGCAGTTGCCCTGCCTGGAGCCCATTCGCACGGCCAAAGGGATCGAAATCGCTCTTCGGCAGTTGCTGGATACCCTCTGTCAGCGCCTGAGCAGGGAAGGGAAGGGGTTGCGCAAGGCGGTTTTCAAAGGCTTGCGGGTAGACGGAAAAACGGTGGAAATCACCATCGGCACCGGCCGCGCTTCCCACAATCCTTCGCACCTTTTCCGGCTCTTTGCGCTGAAAATCCCCTTGCTGGAGCCGGCTTTGGGGATAGAGTTGTTTTACCTGGAGGGATTGCTGGTGGAAAAGGTACAACTGCCACAGGAGCAACTCTGGCACCGATCCGGGGATCCGGCTGCGGTGGCAGAACTGCTGGACCGGATAGGAGCCAAACTGGGTTCGGGCCGCATGCACCGTTACCTGCCACAGGAGCGGCATTGGCCGGAGCATTCGGTGCGTCCTGCGCTTTCCTTTGACGAAATGCCCGACACGGGCTGGCCCGATTCGGTGCGTCCCCTGCACCTGCTGCCTGTACCCGAACCCATTACGGTCATGGTGCCCTTGCCCGATTATCCTCCGCTACATTTTACACATAAGGGCAAGTTGGTCCGGGTGGTCCGCGCCGATGGACCGGAGCGCATCGAGCAGGAATGGTGGCTGCAAACCGGGCCGCCCAGGGATTATTACTGTGTGGAAGATACGGAAGGGGGCAGGTACTGGCTTTTCCGGCTGGGACTTTACGGAAAAGGGGAACCCCAATGGTTTTTGCACGGCTATTTTTCCTGACCCCAAGCGATTTATTCAACCTATTGATACCAATAAATCATGCAAGCAACTCCCTACAGCGAATTGCAAGTGACTTCGAACTTCTCCTTTCTGCGGGGAGGTTCGCATCCGGAAGAATTGGTGCAGCGGGCCATTGAGCTGGGGTACGAGGCTCTGGCCCTGACCGACCGAAATACCCTGGCGGGAATTGTCCGGGCACACACGGCTGCCAGGGAATCCGGTCTGCGCTTCATTCCGGCCTGCCGTCTGGACTTGCTGGATGGTCCCAGCCTACTGGCCTATCCCAAAGATCGGGAAGCGTATGGCCGACTCTCTTCCCTGCTCAGCCTGGGCAATCTTCGGGCAGAGAAGGGGATCTGCCACCTGTACAAGGCGGATGTATACGCCCATGCCCGGGACAGCGTATTTATTGCCGTTCCTCCAACTAGCCTGAATACCCACCTGGATTTTGAACCGTCCTTTTATTCTGCTCTGGAGGAATACCGGGAGGCCTTGGGCGATAGCCTTTACCTGGCTGCTGCTTTTACCTATAATGGCAGCGATCAGAAACGGCTGTTTCGGATGGCGCAGCTGGAAGAAAGCCTGGGAGTTCCCCTGGTGGCGGTCAACGACGTGCACTACCATGCACCGGGAAGGAGGGCTCTGCAAGACGTGTTGACCTGTATCCGGGAAAAGTGTACCATTCAACATGCCGGATTTCGCCTGCATCCCAATGCCGAGCGTTTCCTGAAATCCCGGGAAGAAATGTACCGCCTGTTTCGGGAGTACCCGGCCGCCCTTCGCCGGGCGGTGGAAATTGCCGCCTCTTGTGAGTTTTCCCTGGACCAGTTGACGTACCAATACCCAGAGGAAATATGCAGTGAAGGGCGCAGTCCTCAAGAGGAGTTGGAATTGCGTACCTGGGAGGGTGCCCGGGCCAGTTTTGGGGGGCAAATCTCCGAAGCCCTTCGGAACACCATCCGGCACGAGTTGGAATTCATTGCCCGGAAAGAGTATGCTTCCTATTTTCTGACGGTATACGATCTGGTGCGCTTTGCCCGAAAGCGGGGCATCCTCTGTCAGGGGCGGGGTTCGGCGGCCAATTCGGTGGTTTGCTATTGCCTGGGGATTACCTCCGTGGACCCTTCCAAGTTCAAGTTGCTGTTTGCCCGCTTTATGTCCGATGCCCGTAACGAACCCCCGGATATTGACGTGGATTTTGAGCACGAGCGTCGGGAGGAGGTGATGCAGTACATTTACGAAAAGTATGGTCGGGACCGTGCAGGCATTGTGGCCACCGTTACCCGGCTGCATTGGAAGGGTGCGGTGCGGGACGTGGGCAAAGCCATGGGCTTGTCTTTGGATGCGGTAGACCGGCTTGCGAAGTCGGGACACGAACTGACCAAAGAATGGCTGCAAGGCGAGAACGTATCGTCTCAGGGATTCGATCCCCGGGATTCCCATTTGCAAAAAACGCTGCTCCTCACCTGGCAGTACATGGGGTTTCCCCGGCAGTTGGGCCAGCATACCGGGGGCTTTGTGATCACCCGGGACCAGCTTTCCAACCTCTGTCCGGTACTGCATGCACGGATGGAAAACCGCACCTGCATCGAATGGGACAAAGACGACATCGATGCCCTGGGATTTCTGAAAGTGGACGTGCTGGCATTGGGCATGTTGACCTGCATACGCAAGGCATTTGAGCTGGTCCGGTCCCATTACGGCCGGCACCTGACTCTGGCCAATATTCCACAAGACGATCCCCGGGTATACGAGATGATCAGCCATGCGGACACCCTGGGGGTGTTTCAGATAGAGAGCCGCGCCCAAATGTCCATGTTGCCACGCCTGAAGCCCAGGACCTTTTATGATTTGGTGATTGAGGTGGCGATTGTCCGACCCGGACCCATACAGGGAGACATGGTACACCCCTACCTCAAACGACGTAGGGGAGAAGAGCCGGTGGAATATCCTTCCCGCGAATTGGAGGAGATCCTTGGCCGTACCCTGGGGGTTCCCTTGTTTCAGGAACAGGCCATGGAAATTTCCATTGTGGCAGCAGGATTTACTCCGGCAGAAGCAGACGGACTGCGCCGAAGCATGGCGACCTTCAAAGCACATGGCCTGGTAAGTCAGTACGAGAAAAAACTGGTAGGGGGCATGGTGGCCCGGGGCTACCGGGAGGATTTTGCCAGGCGGGTGTTTCGGCAGCTGGAAGGATTTGGCAGCTACGGTTTTCCCGAGAGCCATGCGGCCAGTTTTGCCTTGCTGGTTTACGTTTCCTGTTGGCTGAAGTACCACTATCCGGACGTTTTCGCTACGGCCCTGCTCAATAGCCAACCCATGGGTTTTTACCGACCGGCACAGATCGTCACCGATGCCCGTAAGCACGGCGTGGAGGTAAGGCCGGTGGACGTTAACCGTTCCTTCTGGGATCATGTGTTTGAGGAAAAATCCGGTCAGTACCTATCCATTCGGCTGGGATTCCGGCAGGTAAAGGGCTTGCACGAGCCCGACATGCAGCTGCTGGTGGAGCAGCGGAAAAAGCCCTACATCCATGTCACCGATCTGATCAATGCCGGGGTACCCAAGTCTGCTCTGGAGCGGTTGGCCGATGCGGATGCTTTTCGATCCCTGGGCCTGGACCGCCGGCAAGCCCTTTGGGAAGTGTTGGCCCTTCAGGGCAGGCCCATCGGGGTTTTTACGGGGCAGGTACAGGAGACGCCCCGGGAAAAGGAGGTATCCCTACCAGCCATTCCTCCCATGGAGCAGGTACTCCGGGATTATGCCGCCACCACCCTTTCCCTAAAATCCCATCCCCTGAGCCATGTGCGCGATCAGCTGGCTCAGTTGCGCGTGAGTCCCACAGCCCATTTGGGAAAAATGAAGGACGGGGCTTTTGTAAAGGTTTGTGGCCTGATTACCGTAAGGCAGCGGCCAGGCACGGCCAAGGGGGTGCTTTTCATTACCGTTGAAGACGAGACCGGCTTTGCCAACCTGGTGGTATGGGCCAAGACCTTTGAAAAATACCGATCCATCATCCTGCAGTCCAAACTCCTGATGGTTTCCGGCAAATTGCAGGTAGAAGGCGAAGTCATCCACGTGGTGGTGCGCGCTTGTTACAACCTAAACAAACTGCTGCAGCCCCGTGCAGGGGAAGAAAACCGCAGGTCGGCTGGTAAGGGGGAAGCAGGCAGGGGAGTTTCCCAGCGTCCTTCGGGAGAAAAAGGGCAGCAGGGGGAACTGTTTCCCTCCAGAGATTTCAAGTGAGGGGTGATCACCCCCTTTTTTCCAACGAGCTAAATTGAAATAAATTCCTTGAAAAGGTAATGCTAGTATTTTTTGAAGGGTTGTATACTTTCAGAAATTGGATGTGCTATGTAAAAAAAATTGTTTATCCACGGATTTGTACCCCTGCTTGTGATCCTTTCGTCCCGTTAGGGCTCCTGGTTTACCTATATTCCTAGTAATCCTATCGCTAAATACGGTCGATTGCTTTTCCAAAGTGAGTTCCTGACGATTGGCAAGAATTAGAAATAGCAAAAGCTTTGGAAAAGGAGCTTTAATGCCCCTGGCTAAACACCCTTGAAGCCTTTTTGAGAACCTACTCACTCATTGCTGAGGTGGTAGCCGTAAGCTATCCTATTGTTCAACACATCTTATCTGATGTCCGCAAAAAATGCTTCCAGGTCCAATTCAAATCCCGGTACAGCAGAAGACTTTGCCCAATCTCCGGAGGTCATCAGGCGGGAACTTTGGTACTTGCCTTGTATCAGGGTATAGATCAATACGGTCTGTCCGGCTGCATCCATTAGCCAATATTCCTTGACCCCGGATTCCTCATACACCTCGTATTTATGCTGAAGTTCAAGTTGCTTGTTGCCCGGGGAGAGGACTTCCACCACCAGGTCAGGTGCTCCAATACATCCTCTGTCGTCCAATTTATCGAGGTCACAGACCACACAGATATCCGGTTGTACCACAGTATATATTTTGTCGTCTTTTTTGGATTTGACCGGAAGACGGACATCAAAAGGGGCGATATAGGCCTGACAGGTTTTGCCCTTCAAAAATAGGTTTAAGTCTGTATAGAGGTCTCCGGTCAGTCGTTGATGAATCCTGTTTGGAGCTGCGGCAGCCTTTTTGAATACTTTGCCCTTGATCAGTTCGACCATCTCCTCCATGTCCCAGGACAGGTAATCTGCATAGGTATACCGTCCATAGCTTAAGTCGGGTTCTTTTACGGAAGATTGGACCTTTTCTTTTTCCATACCTGAATATACCAATTTGGAAGCAGACTTTTATCCCCGCATCAAAAAATTCCCGCTTACCTTTGCAGGTTGAATTGTTTTAAATAATTTTCCATACTGGAGATTTCGTTGGGTTTTATTGGCTTTCGCTCTGCTTTTAATAAGGGTCGGTCCAGGACTTTTTTGATTTTGGAGAAGGTTACCCGTTTTTTATTTTGGGGTTTTGGGGAATAAGGTTGAAAAGATACATTCGTGATGAAGATGAAGAATGCAAATGATACGATGCGGCATGTAGCGCTACTTTTAGGGGTACTAGTCCTTGGCCTGTATTCCTTTGTTTCCAATGAAGAAACGAAAAGGGATGCGCTTTTGGAAATGGTAAAGGCATACGCAGATGCCATGATTGAAAAAGGTAGGGATAGCTATGGTGAGTTGCAATCGCCCCTATTCGCAGCAGCACTTGACAGGTCCAATATGACGCTTGGATCAGCAGAAATTTTCGGAGAGATTCAGGGAGTGCGTAAAAGCGACAGGTCCCTGGGGGGTGCCAATCCTCAGGAGGATCGGTCTTTGTATGCGATTCTTTATCAGTTGACCGAAATCACGGCTGATCAAAAATATGCCAGGGAAGCGGACCAGGCGCTAAAATATTTCTTTAATCATTGCCAGAGTGCAGAAACGGGTTTAATGGCCTGGGGAGAGCACCTTTTCTGGGATTTCCGTAGTGAGGCGGTAGGAGGCATAGACATGCACGAGATCAATGGGGAATGGCCATTCTGGGAGCAGTGCTACCGATTGGCTCCGGAAGCAAGCTGGCGTTTCGCATTGGGTTTGTGGGACAATCAAATTGACAGCAAGGAAACAGGAGATTATTCCAGGCATGCGCGCTGGTCAAGTCGTGAAACGTATCAGGGTTTCGAATTTCCCAGGTATGCCGGACAGATGATTTCAACATGGGCTGATGCGTATGTTCGAAAGGAAAATGAAGATAATGCCAGAAGAGAAGAGTTGATTGATGCGATGACTACTGTAGTACGACGCATGGAAGAAAATAGTGAAATCGCCGAATCCGGTTACCTGATCGCAGGAAGGGCAGAGCAGGGAGACCATATCAATGTCGTGTGGCTGAATAATAACCTGGAGATGGCCAGGTGCCTATGGAATGCAGCAGATAAAATCAAACCGTTTGACAGGGAGCTGGCCATCCGTATGGAAAATTTGGCTTTGGAGCAGGATTCCGATTTCCATAGAACAAATCACCTTATTGACGAAGGCGGTGGCTTTACAGTGACCCTTCATGCAACAACAGGAGAGCCCAGGCATCGGTCCATGAATATCCCTTACACGGCAGTTTGGGCTACAGGATATGGGTATTCCACGCATGCAGACTTGGGTAATTTGCTTTTTTCCAGGTATTCGCAACTAAAAGATAGTCATTCCGAACTGGCAGATGCGTACAAAATGCTCATTGTTGCTGCCGCCGAGCAATACCTTTCTGCAACCCCCGAAAAGGATGCGTTGCAAAAGCCGGATGCATTTGCCAATGTAATCCACCTCATGATCAATGCTTATGAGATTACCGGAGCGGAGAAGTTTCTCAGTAGAGCCGCTTTTTTTGCAGATGTAGGAATTGATTGGTTTATGCCGGATGGAAATCCGCTTCCCAGAGCAAGCAATCAACACGATCATTACGAAGCCATCACCGGAGGGCCCGATTTTATGTACGCCCTGCTGCAGCTGTACCATCAGTACAATCGCTCTCAATCTGATGCCTGAGCTCGTCGAAGGTCACACTTCTTCAATCTTTCCTCAATCTGAATCAATCTCTTCCACCCACTCTCCGTCAAGCTTTCTGTTAACACCGCAGCAGCACATTTATGCCGGCCAGGGAGCTTTATCGGAAATCAGTTTTTTATCTACGAGTTCTGCCCAGAAAGCCTGAGGAATGGAGACTTTCATGGCGGCAGCGTTGGCTTTTGCCTGATCCGGATAGCGGGTCCCCGGGATGACAGCAGATACCACTGAAGGGGCCGCTGAAAATTGTAAAGCGGCAGCAATCAAGTCTATTCCATGGCTGTTGGCGATTTCCGTCATTTGCCGCCGCTTTTCCTTAAAGCCTTCCGGCATTTCTCCCCAGTAATTGTACCGGTCTATGCCAGCCAGAAAACCTGCATTCAGCGGTGCGCCCACCACGATGTCCACTCCTTTTTCTTCACATGCCGGAAACAAGCGATCCAGGGCATCCTCGTGGTACATCAGGGAATATTGGGTGGCAGAAAGGCATACATCCGGATTTGCTATTTTAAGGGTTTCTAAAATGGGTTCTATGCGGTTTACACCAAGGCCCCAACCTTTGATCAGCCCTTCTTCTTTCATTTTAGTCAGTTCGGGCATGGCTCCTTTGGCAGCTACCTTAAAGTAATCTTTCCAGTTTTCCTTCATGTCACCATTATCCGGAGAGAGGTCATGGATGAATACGATGTCTATGCTGTTGATGCCCAATCGTTGCAGGCTGTCTTCGATGGACCGGCGCACGCCGGAAGCGCTGTAGTCGTATACATAATCGAATGGGGAGGCATTTTTCCAGGAGTTGTTGCCCGGAGCTTGTTTGGCAGGTTTCAGCAGTCTTCCCACCTTGGTAGCGAGCACATACTCTTCACGCTTTTGATTGTGCAGAAAGCGTCCAAAGCGCCGTTCACTTAAACCCAGGCCGTACCAGGGCGAAGTATCAAAAAACCGGACACCGGCTTCCCAGGCTCCTTCCATTGCCAGTTGGGCCTGTTCATCCGTGGTAGGCCGGAATCCATTGCCTATGGCCACTCCTCCCAACCCGTAGTTGGCAGGCAATTTTACTTTTTTAGGATCCATTTGTCTTTTCTTATCTTTTGAAACAATTTCTCCAAAACCTTTCAGCTGGGGAGACAAGCTTATTGCCAGGCTTGCCTGCAAGGTTTTGTTGATGAATTTTCTTCTGCTTTTCATGGGGCTAGTTGGTTTGATCAATAGGCCTGCCGGGAATACCGATTAAGCGGTACGATCCCCGCTATCAAAATAATGTCGGTGAATGGCTTCAAGAAACGTAAGTCCCTTCAACCCGGATTTTGAATTAATTTCAGTCTGGAATAGAATTCCTGGTGCATATGTCGGGTTCAATCAACTTTAAGAGTAAAAATAAGGGATTTGTAGATGTAAGGCAACCGTTACCTAGCCCAAATGGATACCGATTCACCTTCTTTTCCCGATAAGGGATCGGTTTCCGGAAGCCTCGGAATACGCGAAAAACACCTTTTTTTAACTCCTCAGAAAGCACACAGGTTCGCTGGTTTTGCTTTATTGGAAGAAGTTTTTTCAAGTATTCTTCCTGATTTTGGATTTTTACCTGATTTTTATCATACATTGACTTGACCTTTGCAAAGGCTTTTTTCGGGAAAGTTGATGAATTTGGGAGATGAAATCGATCCTGCCTGCGGATAGGCAGGAGTTCCCCCGATTCTGATCGGAACAAATTATGGCCATTAAAGAACAATTCATAAACACATGAACCCAATGTATGGCACTACTCAATAAACTGAACACGCCTTTCTTTCAGGAGGTAGGCGAAATAGCCCGATTTACGGGCCGTTTTTTTCGGGAAGTCAGTAAGCCCCGACAGGAGTGGGAGGAGTTTGTGAATCAAAGCTATTTTATCGGCTACAAAACGTTTACCCTGGTAGGGATTACCGCCTTCATCATGGGACTGGTTTTGACCATTCAGTCACGCCCTACCTTGGTGGAGTTTGGGGCGGCGTCCATGCTTCCATCCATGGTGTCTGTTTCGTTGGTCCGGGAGATTGCACCGGTGATCACAGCCTTGATTTGTGCGGGTAAAATAGGCTCTGGAATTGGTGCGGAACTGGGATCGATGCGTGTGACCGAACAGATCGATGCGATGGAGGTCTCGGGAACCAATCCCTTCAAATACCTGGTCGTCACCCGCGTGTTGGCCTCCACTGTCATGGTACCCATTCTTTCCAGTCTGGCCATTGCGATTTCCTTGTACGGAGGTTATCTGGGAGCGAATTTGAAAGGAGATGTGAGTTGGTCCTTGTATTGGTACCAGGCCTATAAAGTATTGATTTTTGGGGATTTTGTACCGGCTATGGTCAAGACGGTATTCTTTGGCTTTGCCATTGGAATCGTGGGCTGTTACAAAGGCTATCATTCCCAAAAGGGAACCGAAGGTGTAGGAAGGTCTGCCACCACGGCAGTGATTGTGGCTTCGCTATTGGTGTTTATTTTGGATTTGATCGCGGTGCAAGTTGCCGATGTCCTGGGACTTACCTGATTTTATGGAAAAAGGAAATTCCATCATCGAGGTAAAAAACCTGAATAAATCCTTCGGGCAGCATCACGTGCTTCGGGATTTTTCGCTGGCACTTTCGGAGGGAGAGAACCTGGTGATTCTTGGAAAATCCGGTTCTGGTAAATCCGTTTTGATCAAATGCATTATCCGATTGATCGAACCGGATAGCGGGAGGATTACGGTGCTCGATCAGGATATCAGCTTGCTGGATCAGGACGAAATGGATTTGCTTCGCGCCGATGTAGGCTTTTTATTCCAAAGCAACGCACTCTACGATTCGATGACGGTCCGAAAAAACCTGGAATTCCCACTTCGCCGGCATTGGACGAAGGAGCAGCGTGCGAAGAATGCCGGGTCGGCGGTAAAAGAAGCGTTGGAGGACGTGGGCCTCTTACATACCATTGACATGATGCCGGCCGAACTCTCCGGAGGGATGCGCAAGCGAATTGCACTGGCCCGGACGATCATTCTCAAGCCAAAGGTTATTCTTTACGACGAACCGACCACCGGTTTGGATCCGATTACCGCAAGAGAAATCAGTGAGCTGATGAACCGGATTCAGGAAAAATACAATACCGCTTCCATCATCATATCGCACGACATGAATTGTATCCGAATGACTGCCAACCGTATCATCATGCTGATAGAGGGAAAGAACTACGCGGAAGGAAAATTTGAAAACTTAATCAATAACCAAGACCCCAAGGTGAGGGAATTCTTCGAAGGACTATGAGTACAGATAGAAAATTATCCAATGCGAAGCTTGGCGCGCTTGTGATCGCTGGTTTACTGTTTCTCGTCTTTTCGCTCTACATGATCGGAAGGAATCAGAACATCCTGGGAACATCCATGCATGTGTTTGTAGAAATGGAAGACGTGAATGGGTTATTGCCCGGTAACAATGTTTTGTACAAAGGGATGAATGTAGGCACGGTAAGTGACATCAATGTGTTGGATGAACATACGATTCAGGTGGATCTTCTGGTTCGCAAAAAAATGACGCCCTTTATTCTAAAAAATGCCCGCACTACCATCAATACCGATGGACTGATTGGGAACAAAATTCTGCAGATCCACCCGCAGGAAGGAGATGCGTTGCCGATTGAAGAGGGAGATGTCTTGATTCCTCTGGAGCAAATCGGGACAGAGGACATGCTTCGGCAACTCACTAGCTCGGGAGATTACCTGCAAAACACACTGATAAATCTATCTGAAATCACGGAGAAAATCAACCAAAACCAAAATCTTTGGAATACCCTTTCGGATACGGTGTTGCTGGCGGAGATGAAAGATGCGATTCGTTCGTTTCGCCGAGCAGGGGATCAGGCCACACAGCTGGCCTTGGCCGGGAAGGAATTGCTGGGAAACATCGAAAATGGCGATGGGTTGGCCGGTACGCTGATCTCGGATACGCTGATAACGGCGAGGGTGCAGCGAAGCCTGGCGCAGATTGAATCCACTGGGGCTGAGACACAGCGGGTCCTTCAGCAGCTTAGTCAGTTGATCGGGGGAGTGAAAGCAGGTGAAGGAACTGCCGGCTTGATTTTGGAGGACTCCCTTTTCCGGGCTACCCTGATGCAGACCCTGATGAACCTGGAGTCCAGTACCGAGCGATTCGATACGAATATGGAAGCCATGCGGTCTAATTTTTTATTCAGAAGATACTTCAAAAAGCGGGAGAAAGAGGAAAAGAAAGCAGCAAATCAGCAATGATTGGGATTGATTTTTTCAGGTGGTTCCTTCCCTTGTTGCGTGATGGTTTTCGCATGGTGCCTATCGGTATGCTCGTAGAGTGAAGGAATCCGGCCTACTTTCCTGAGTTTAGGAAAAACAAGGAATATCGAAGGGCAAAACCACAGAAATGCCTATATTTCATCCTGTAAAAAAATACCCGAAACAAGGGGCCTCTCTTGTTGGTAGTGAAACCCAAAATAAACTGCTTTCCATGATCGATAGACGCACCTTTCTTCAAAAATCGACCCTGGCCTCGGCCGGAATGGGCCTACTGCCCACCTTGGCCACATTGCCTGCCTACGCAAGGCCCACTGCGGCAACTGAGAAAATGATCGGAATCCAAATGGGCGGCTATAGTTTCTACGATGAGGGGATGGAAAAGGTATTGGATTTTTTGCGTGATGAGGCAGCTATCAATACCCTGATGATTTACAGCCATACCTATTACAGTGCAGACAATAGGCCTGCCCATGTGCTGGCAAATGACCATGGAATCGATCCGGCCCTGCTGACCAATCGAAAGCTTACTAAAACCTGGGTTCGGCACGATGAGCGGTATTACAAAAACACAACCTTACGGCATTTCAGCCCGGATAGCAGCTACCTGTATGCGGAAAAGGATATTTTCAGGGAGATCCTGCCGCTAGCCAGGCAGCGAAACATGAAAGTACTCATTCGACTGATGGAACTATCCGCAGACAAGGGGATGCAATACATCCACAATTTTGAAAGTGTTCTGACGCGGGATATAGATGGTAAACCAAGCAGTGGGCCCTGTTGGAACAACCCGGACTATAGAAATTGGGTGTATGCAACGGTGGAAGATTTGTTTAATAATTACGATATTGATGGGATGCAGTACGGGGCGGAACGCACGGGAGCCCTTTCCCGCTTGTTGTTTCAGGGCTCCGTACCGGATTGTTTTTGCGAACACTGTCGCAAGCGAAATGAGGGAAAGGGGATTGATTTTTTCCGGGCAAAAGAAGGCTTTACCCGGCTGTATCGGTTTATAAAGGCGGTAGAAGCCGGGACCCAGACGGCGGTAGACACGGTCATGGTAAACGTGCTCAGGCACCTTCAGGAATACCCCGAGATTCTGGCCTGGAACTTCCAGTGGTTTCGGGCCGATGAGGAAATTCAACAGGAAGTGTACACCCGGATAAAAAAGATCAAGCCGGATGCCATCGTTGGAAGGCATGTGGATCATCAGCGATCCACCTGGGATATCTTCTACCGATCGGCCATTACCTACGGGGAAATGGCCACGCATGCCGATTTTATCAAACCGATTCTCTACCACGATATTTTGGGCCCCCGCTTGCGATGGTGGGTCATGGAACGCATGAACGAAAGGGTATTGAAAGACCTTTCCCTGGAGCAATCTCTTGATTTGTTTTATGCCTGGATGGGCTTTGGCAAAGAGGCGCAGGTACCTCTGAATGAGTTGGAGCCGAAAGGGATGGGGCCAGAATATGTATACAACGAGACCAGGCGCTGTGTGGCAAGTGTGGACGGAAAATCCAAGGTAATAGCGGGTATCGGAATTGATGTGCCCTGGCACGCACCCGAAGGCCTGGTTGCCTACCCGAGTGATGCCAAAAGGTTGCAGGAATCGGTGTTAAGGGCCATGGAGGCAGGAGCCGATGGATTACTGGCCTCCCGGGAATACGACGAGATACGGCATTCCAGCTTACGCGCTTTTGGAGAGGCGGTAAGAAAGGTGCAGTAGGTTAAATTTCTTTGCGGCCTGTTGGCTCGAAAGGACGGCTTCGGCAAGTAATTCCGTTAATGGATTGTCCATTAACGTTCCCTTTAGCGTCGTACTTGCCGGTAGTTGGAGACGTTTTGATCGAAGGTTAACAAAACAAAAGCAATGAAACGAAGAAAAATGATGGCGGCCATGGGCGCCTTATCCCTGGGGATGGCATCGGGTCCATTTGCAAAAGCGGATGTGGTGAAGCCGCCGTATCGCCTGATTCGTAAAGCCATCGAGACCGATATCCTGATCGTCGGCGGAGGAACGGCCGGGGTGGTAGCAGCCATTCAGGCAGGAAGGGCCGGGGCCAAAACAACCCTCATCGAAAGCGGTAGCCAATTGGGAGGAACCACCACTACGGGAGGAGTTTCCTTTCCCGGAATTTTCCATGCCTGGGGAAAGCAGGTCATCGGAGGTATTGGTTGGGAACTGGTACTGGAGGCGGTGAATTTGAACGACGACATACTGCCTAATTTTTCCATCGTGCCCAACAACACCACGATCCGTCATTGGAGGCATCAGGTGACCGTAAACGGAGCCCTGTATGCCCTGCTTGCGGAAGAAAAATGCCTGGAAGCCGGAGTGGCTATTCACTACTACGAAAGCCCCACAGCAATCTCCTTTGCCGATGGCAAATGGACCGTAAAAACAGTTGGAAAAGGGATTTCCCACGAAATCCGTTGCGACCAGATCATCGACTGCTCGGGGAACGCCGCTGCCGCAGCGATAGCAGGCTTTCCCCTTTTGAAAGAAGCAGATACCCAACCCGGATCCTTTATCTTTCGGATTGGAGGCTACGATTTTGATTCCCTGGACCTGTCCAAAATCCCCAAAGAATACCACGGTCGGCTCCGACAAAACATGTTGATCAACGAGGAGGTAAAGGTAGAAACATCGGTAAATAATTTTCCGCCTACGCCCCCCTACAATTACGTTTACGTGCATGGGGCTGACTCCTCCACGGCTGAGTTGCATACCCAGGCAAACCTCAAGGGTAGGGCGGAGCTACTGAAACTGATCCGAACCCTGCGAACTTTTCCAGGATGCGAAAGATTAAAACTGCTGGATGCCCAGCCGGAAACAGCCGTGCGGGAGACCTACCGGATCGATGGACTGTATCAAGTCAGCCATGAAGATTATGTTACCGGGAAAGTGTTTGCCGATTCGCTTTCCTATTCGTTTTACCCGATAGATTTACACCGAAACGGGGAGTCCATTTATCAGGAATTTTTAAAGGAGGACGTGGTCGCCACCGTGCCCTTGCGGGCATTGATTCCCAAAAATAGCCGCAACTTCCTGGTAGCCGGGCGTTGCCTGAGTAGCGACCGGCTGGCCAATTCCGCATTGCGGGTGCAGGCTTCCTGTATGGGTATGGGCCAGGCTGCAGCAGCGGCTGCCGTATTGGCGCTCCGACACGGGGTGACACCGGCGGCGGTGCCTCTGGACGAATTGAAAGCTTTGTTAAGAGAACACGGAGGAATCGTCCCGGAAGCGTAAAGTAAACCAGTCAAAGCAGCGAGACATGATCAATTGGATAAAGGCGTGTTCGATCGGGTTGTCATTGATCCTATTCTTTGATGAAAACAGGCAAGACATCCGGTATTTTGAACCTGCAACCCTATCCATCGCTGATTCTTCCAGCCTGCTGCTCGTGTCCATAAACGATTCCCTGTTCCGGCAGGAAATGCCTCAGAAAGGCGGATCCGCCAGTATTCCGGTAAATTATTATATGGAGCTTCATACCGGCGTGTGTTTCGACAACAAATGCAGACCGCTGAAGATTCGGCTGTACTGGAACATTACCGGAAGATACCTGGGTTTTGAACTCCTGAATGGAGAGTACCTGAGCAAGCAGGATCATGAGCCGTTTGTTCCCGGTGAATACGAGCAACTGCACCGGTTGTTGGCTGATCCGTTTCTTCCGCTGGGTAATTATGCATTTGAGGACTTGGTGGGGCATTCGGCACCCGATGACGCTTCAGTAGACGGAGTATCGGGTGCTACGGCAAAAGACGTATTGGCCTATGTCGTACCGGGAGCGGCGTATACCACTCATAAGCTTTACCAAATCGTCCACGGGCCCGTTCAGGAGCAAATAATGGGTCTTACAGAAAGCAGCCTGGACCCGTATCTGTTTACCAAAATCCTGCAGAGTACCGAGCAGACAGACCGAACCTGGGTCCTTGAACGGCTTGGCTTACTCCAGGAGCTAAATGAGGTGTTGATTGATGGGTTGATGGGAGTATTGCTTGAGGATGAATATTTCCAGTCCTACTTATTGTTAAAATCACTAACTGCTACTCAGTTGGCATCAAAGGACCTACAACTGCAGCTTTTCAAGCTTATTGATAGGGTAGAGCATGGCATTGAAACTTTGATTTTCGACAAACTGGCGGATGCTCCCCAATTAGATCCGGCGGTAGTGGACCACGCCATTCCGCTCCTTGAGCAATTAAATGGTTCTCAGTTGGTAACGTTGATGAAACTTTTTACCCATCATGGAGTAAATTCGAGCAGGCTAAACGACGAGCTAAGCAAGGTGTTGCCCGATCAAAACAGTTTTGTCAGGAAGCAGGTGCTTCAGTTCCTGGAGAAGCATGACAGTAGCCCTGATCATTAAAGAGGTCCTTGTTGTATAGGAGAGACAGTTGGCTTTTTCTATGCTGGGAGTTAAATCGCTTTCAGCTTTACCGATTTAAGTAAAATCCTGTTGGTTCAAATTGGTTAGAATTTGGCTTTTAACAACAGGTAATTATACGATGCTTTATCGTATCTGCGTAAAAAGTTATTATTTGGAAAGTTACAGCCATTATTTCTGATGAGTTGATAGCGGAAGCCATGGAATTATCCAGGGCAGATACAATCACAGAAACGGTAAAAATTGCTTTAATTGCTTACATCAGAACCCAAAAAATCAAGCAATTGGGAGCCACGGTTTTGAATGAACCGTTGGCGTTTAGGTACGCTGCGAAGGAAATACGAGACTTGAATCGCGAATGAGAGGGGTTGTGTTCGATACCTCCATCTGGATTGAATACCTGAAAGGAAATCCCAAATACTCTGATGTTTGTTAGGAACTTCTTGAGAATGGCCGGGTGTTTGGCCTTGAGCTTATTTTTGCCGAACTGTTGCAAGGTGCAAAAAGCAAAAGAGAGGTAAGTGTTATTCTGGAATATGCCTCTTTAGTTCCCACGTTGGATGAACCTTTTTTGGTGATAGCATCGGGTTTACATTCCTATAATGCTGGCTGGGTTCATCGGGAAGTAGGAATAGTCGACGCGGTAATTTTTAATCCAGTACAGAGAAACGAACGCCAACTTTGGACCTTGGATAAAGAATTGAAGAAAGTTGTGGGGTACGATTTGTTGTTTCATCCTTAAAGCTCGTCTTCTTCGATTTGGGGACTGAGTCTGTCGAAGTCCAAGCCCGCTCAATCTTCCTCAATCTTTTTCCTTCCATCGCTAATGAAACTGTACGAAGTTTACCCCTTGGCTAACCGGTCATTTGGCCTCGAAGGAAAATGCTTGCGTCATATTATAAAACTCCTTACTTGATTTTTCCGATTTTTTCATTCAATTTAAACTCATGGAAGCCAATCCACTATCCTTTTTTCATCCCAGGGAATTGCATAGCACTACGAGTTTCCTGACACTCACCTGCTACTTGCTGCAAGGCTTGATGTGGTATTTGGCCTGGCCCTCAGCAGTTGGCTACTTTGTCCTGTTGCTGTTGTCGGTTAATTTTATCCTGATCGGAAGATTATTTTATGAGATATCGAAAAATGAGCAGGAAAGAAAAGAGAATAGAAATTGGTTTTTTGCGATTTTGAGAACGGCAATCAATCTGGCCCTCCTGTTTTTGGTACTTTACCGCACCGGTCTACTCTAGATAAATACCCATCATGAGAAAATTCCAAATATTTTTCTTCTTGTCCCTTTGTATACCAATTACGCAGCAAGGTAATCTACTCGCCCGCCAATCCGGGCCACCCAATATCCTAATGATCTCCGTGGATGATCTGAACAATTTTATCGGTGGGATGGGTCATCCGGATGCCCTAACCCCTAACCTTGATCGGCTGATTCAGAGAGGAGTACTGTTTGCCAATGCCCAGTGTCAGGCTCCCATGTGCAGTCCTTCCAGAATGTCCATCATGACCGGGCTGAGGCCTTCGACTACGGGGATTTATGGGTTTATTGATGACAACAAAATCAAGGAGACCAACGAATCCACTCAAAAAATCACCCTACTTCACCAGTATTTCAAGGACGCGGGCTATTACACCTTGGGTGTAGGGAAAATTTTCCATAATCATGCACCGGACGGTTTATTGGATGAAAGCGGCGGGAGGGAACCTGGCTTTGGTCCCAAGCCGGCCCAAAGCTTTCATTGGGATAAAAAGGGCACATCCACCGATTGGGGAGCCTTTCCCGAGCGGGACGAGCAGATGCCCGATTACCGTTCTGCCAAATGGGCCATCGAGCGATTACAGCGGGACTACGCGCAGCCCTTTTTTCTTTCCGTAGGTTTTCTTCGCCCACACGTGCCCTGGCACGTTCCGCAAAAATGGTTCGACCTGTACGACACGGCCCGCATGCATTACCCGGCTTACCTGGAAAATGACAGGGATGATCTGCCGCAAATAGCGCTGGAAATCGACGATCTACCGATGATGCCTACCACCCGTTGGGCCATCGAAAACGGGCAATGGAAAAACATTCTTCACGCTTACCTGGCCAGTGTTTCCTTTGTGGACCACTACATTGGGGAGGTGCTTGCGGCTCTTGAAAATAGTAAACACGCTGAAAACACCCTCGTAGTTATTTGGTCCGATCACGGCTACCGGCTGGGAGAAAAGGGTACTTTTGCCAAAGTAGCCCTTTGGAATCGGGCTACCCTTGCTCCACTGATCTTTGCAGGGCCCGGTGTCCCGAAAAACAAACGGCTGGATGCGCCGGTGGAGTTGTTCTCCATCTATCCCACGCTGGCCGAACTGGCAGGGCTTGCTCCGCCACCGCACCTGGAAGCCAGTAGCCTGTACCCGTTGCTGGCAGACCCGAATAAAGACTGGCAGACCCATGCGATCAGTACCTGGGCCAGAAATAACCATGCCGTTGTGACCAACGATTTTCGGTACATCCGATACGAGGACGGCTCCGAAGAATTGTACGATCTGAGGAAAGACCCCAACGAGTGGCACAATCGGGCATCAGCGAAAGAATACACCCGCATCAAAGTGAAATTGGGAGAATTGCTACCGAAAACGAATGCAAAGTGGGCCGAGGCCTCTCGCTACGATAACAACGCGTATTTTATAAATCAAAAACGTAGGGACAGCCAGTAGGGATGGCAGACGGCTCTGGTAGAAAAATCAGTAGGCTCAGGTGCCACCCGGTGAGCGGGTAGGGTATCCTGTAACTAATAATAGGAAATGGGAAAAAAGCATCGAATATTCCTCTTGCGTGTAGGTAAATACGGGCTGTTACTATTGGCCGTCTTTCTGGCCATTACTTTTCTGCTGGATTACCTCCGGATCTCCCGGTATGAAATCCTTCCGGTACGTCCGGAAAAAGAAATCAATTTACAAATCAATGAATTGTATTACCAGTTGGCAAATGGCGAGGAAGCGGTGGATTGGGAGCAATTGGAGGGGGGGTTGGAATACATACGAAACGAGTACGATTGTGCAGATTTCAGGCTGGTGAATCTTATCCGGATTTTGTACGAAGGAGGGGATCGTATCCCTGATTCCTATCGGAAACAAACCCAGGAGGTGCTTTTTGATTTCCGGTATTGGTGGGACGAACCCGGGGAGAATTCCATGTGCTACTGGAGTGAAAACCACCAAATTCTCTTTGCATCTGCGGAATATTTGATTGGGCAAAAATATCCGGATCGTATTTTTTCCAACAGTGGATTGACCGGCAGACAGCACGTAAACAAGGCGAGGGAACGGATCCTGGATTGGTTGGAGATGCGGTGGAACTACGGGTTTACGGAGTTCTATTCGGGGACGTATTATGTAGAAGACATTGCTGCCTTGGTCAACCTGATTGACTTTGCCAGGGACGAAGCGGTGGTCATTAAGAGTAAAATGATCCTGGACTTGTTGTTTTATGACATGGCTTCGCAGAGTTCACAGATGCTGTTTGTCAGTACCAGCGGCCGGGCGTACGAGGGCAATAGAAAGGGAAATCGAAGCTCCACACTCGGAAGGCTGATCAATTATTTTTGGGGAGCAGGAGAGGACCCGGGTCCGGGAATGACCTATGGTTTGGTCAAAAGCAGCAATTACACGATCCCTGCTGTTTTTTTCGAAATAGCGAAAGATTCCTCGGTTCAGGTCATCAAGCAAAGCAACGGGTTGGATATTTCGGAATTAGATAGCGAAGGGTTTGGTGGTACCGACAATCGAAGCATGATGATGCAATGGGGAATGGAGGCATTTACCAACCCGGAAGTGATCCGAAATTCCCTGCACCACATTCGAAAATACCGCATGTTTTCAAACGATTTTCTGGCGGATTTTCAAACGTTGGATTTTTCTCTGCTAAAATGGTTGCGTTTGGAACCCCTGGTTAGTCGCATACTTAAGCCGCAATCCGATGGAGTGGCCATTCAGAAAGGAAATACCTATACCTACAGGACCAGCGATTACAGCTTATTTACGGCTCAGGGATATCATCCCGGCACCTATGGCGACCAACAGCACGTCTTTGGGATGAATATTCGCAATCACTTTAGTATTTTTCATACCCACCCTGCTCTGGAAAAAGGAGTCCCCAACCAATCTCCCAACTATTGGGTGGGCTACGGGCGCATCCCCCACAGCGTGCAAGACGAAAATGTAAACCTCTCCCTGTATGCCCTCCCGGAGAAAAAGGGCTGGATGGAAATGGACTTACTGGGGTATACGCATGCCTATTTCCCCATGAACGAATTTGATTCGGTCCTGGTGGAGGGAAGCTATGCGTTCGGAAAAAAAGGCGAAACCTATTGCGCCCTGATCGGCGCGGAGCCTTTTCAGGTACCGGAAGGTACCCGGGATAACCTGGTCCAAAACGGGAAACGAACCTATTGGATCACGGAGGCCGGCGCTGCCGCGACGGACGATTCCTTTGCGGCTTTTGTGCAGCGGATCCGGTCTAATCCGATTGTCTTTGATCGGGAAACGCTATCCTTGACCTATCAATCAAACGGGAAACGCTATGCATTGGTCTTTGGGCAAGACTTTGTAGTCGATGGGAAAGTGGTCGACACGAATTACCGACGGTACGATTCCCCCTATGTGCAGGGCGATCGAAAGGACCAGACGCGTACCTTTGAATTTAATGACAAATCACTTTTTCTAGATTTTGAAGGGTTGGTACGGGAAGTAAGGGATTAATTACAGCGGAAGGAAACCGGCTCATTTTGCTTATTCCTGCTAACCATTTCGACGTCAGTTGGGATCGATGCGGAGGCTTGGCTAAATTTTATTAGTTTTAGTGGTGAAATGGGCCGGGGCGATTGGGCGTACCTTTTAATCAACACCTACATGAGACCACTGCTTTCCTTACTCGCAACGTTAATTCTACTGTACGGGTGTACCGATAAGGAATCCTACGATGTATTGATCCGAAACGGGCAACTCATTGATGGATCGGGCGGGCCGGCATTTACCGCGGATGTTGGTATACGGGGAGACACGATTGCCGCCATCGCTGCCCTTTCGGGAGCGCAGGGGAAAATAGAAATTGACGCAACGGGATTGGTGGTAGCACCCGGTTTTATCAACATGCTTAGCTGGGCGACCGAATCCCTGATCGAAGATGGGAGGTCGCAGAGCGACATCCGTCAGGGAGTTACCCTGGAAGTTTTTGGTGAAGGCACCTCCATGGGGCCACTGAGCGAGCAAATGAAAGCCGAACTACTGAAGAGTCAGGGGGATGTAACATTTCCGATTTCCTGGACCTCATTGGGCGAGTACCTGGATTTTATCGTGGAAAAGGGGGTATCACCAAACGTGGCCTCCTTTGTGGGGGCAACGACCCTTCGCATTTATACGGTTGGATTTGAAAACCGCGCTCCGACTGTGGAGGAAATGGATACCATGAAAGTATTGGTTCGGCAGGCTATGGAAGAGGGTGCCCTGGGCATTGGCTCTTCGCTGATCTATGCACCTGCTTTTTATTCCAGCACCGAAGAGTTGATCGAACTCAGCAAGGTGGCAGCCAGCTATGGGGGGATGTACATCTCCCATTTGCGCAGCGAGGGAAACCAACTGCTGGAAAGCCTGGACGAGCTGATTCGGATTGCGCACGAGGCCGGTATTCGGGCGGAAGTATATCATTTAAAAATGGCCGGTAAGGAAAATTGGAACAAGTTCGATGCGGTGCTCAATAAGATTGATTCGGCTCGCGCAGCAGGATTACGCATCACCACAAACATGTATACCTATACTGCCGGATCCACGGGACTCGATGCCTCCATGCCTCCCTGGGTTCAGGAAGGTGGGTACGAGCAGTGGGCGGAGCGCTTGCAAGACCCAGTTGTCAGAGAAAGGCTGCTGCAAGAGATGGTCACTCCCACAACGGAGTGGGAGAGTTTAATGATGGGAGTGGAGTCTTACGAGGACATACTCCTGATTGGTTTTAAGAACGATAGCCTGAAATACTTAACGGGTAAATCGCTGGCAGAGGTGGCGGCAATGCGCAATACCTCTCCGGTCGAAACCGCCATGGACCTGGTCGTTCAGGATGGAAGCAGGGTAGGAGCGGTCTACTTTTTGATGTCGGAAGAAAATGTAAAAAAGCAATTGAGGCTGCCTTACATGAGTTTTGGGTCGGATGCACGCTCGCTTGCACCGGAAGGGGTTTTTCTTAAATCGAGTACCCATCCCCGTGCCTTTGGGAATTTTGCCCGGCTTTTGGGAAAATACGTGCGCGATGAGAAGGTGATTCCCCTGGAAGAAGCCATTCACAAACTTACCGCATTGCCTGCCATGAATTTGAAAATCGAAAAAAGAGGAGTGCTCAAGGAAGGATTTTTTGCGGATTTGGTCTTGTTTGATCCGGATGAAATTCAAGACCGGGCGACCTACGAGGATCCCATGCGGTACGCGACTGGAGTGATGCACGTATTTGTTAACGGGACGCAGGTGCTCAAGGATGGGCAACATACGGGTGCTCTGCCCGGTAGGGTGGTACGAGGACCCGGCTACCAACCCAACTGACCGGAATTCGGCAGGGTTGTTCGTGGTTTTTACCGGGCTTACCGTATCAATTGCTTGTACCTTCCCATCCAATAGGGTAGGAGCCAGTACACCGGTTCCCGTTCCTGGGATGGATTTCCGGCCAGGGCGAAGTAGGGGTTCCGGTCCCAGCGCATGGTCCGGTACTCGCTCGGCGGTCGGAGTTGATTAACCTGCACTTCTTCCAATATGGGAGATCGCACCAGTTGCAGGTCTTCTCTGCGACCATTGTCAATTTCCCAATCGACCAAACTGAGCGGTGCATCCTGAAGAAAGAATATGGAGGCTGCCAATTCCTCCGTACCGCCAGTTAGCAGGTTATACGTGAAATTTAAAAGGGGGCTTTTCGTTTCCTTGAATTTTAAAAACCATTGATCCAGGTGTTGCCGGTAGGCAGCAGCCAACTCAGGATCTTCTTCCAACTGTAGGAGAGGCGGGTAGGTATACAGAGCAAGGTAGGTATCAAAATAGGTTTCCCAGGCGGGATTGGTGGTGAATAATTTCTTTGCATTTTCCAAATAATCGTGTTCGTTTATCAAACGCAGGTACGCATCGTGAAAGGATTTCTTACCGGTAATTGCATGGGCGAATTTCAGAAAGGAAAGAATTTCCAAAGAGTTTAGGGGTTGTTCCGGAGCCCATTCCGGATCTTCATTCAGGCTTTGAGGAGACCAGACGCCCCATTTGGTGGGCTTTCCGTCCACACCAATCAGGTAAAAATCGTTGCGCACCAGGTGATCCATGATTTTCTCCACATGACTGGCAATCCGCGCTTTTTCCTCCTCGTCCGCAACCAGGAAATAATACCAGTAGTAACCAAAAAAATGGCCCGAGAGCTCGTCGCTGCTGGTATCTCCTTTCCACAACCACCGGCCATCCCGCGAGCGATGCCAGCGAATTTCGACTGGTTTTTGTCGTGGGTTGCGGATAATTTCTTCGGCATATTCCTGGGGGCTGTACGTTCGGTTCCCATCGTGTACGGGTTTGTCCCAGTCGGCTGGAACAACGGTTCGGGCAAAAAAACCGTCCATGCCGGTCACTTCCCTTAAGAGGTGTAAAAAATCGAAGGCTTTTTTTGCCCGCTCTCTGGCCTCCTCACTTCCGGTGACCGCATAGCGGAAGGACTCCATGGCCAGGTACATGGCGGTGTATTCTCCGTCGTTATCGTCGTCGTCGGCCACCAGTGTCGAGGTGTCGCCAGGTACTTCCAATTTGAATCTACCGACGATCCAGGGTTCCCGGACGTGCCGATTGATTAGTTGATCGTAAAAATACGCTGCCTTCTGTGAGAGGGTCATGGATTGTCTGCGGATGGCACTGACTCCCGCGGAAGTGGCCACCCAGGCGTCGCCGTTTCCGTCAAAATCAATGTCCCTCACCTCGTCGGCTACCAGCCATCGTCTACTTAATCGGACGGAATATTCTTCCTTTCCGGGTTGAAATCGCGTAATTCCGTAGTCGGTCCCTACCCACATTGTACCGTCAGGAGCCCTTTTTACCACATTCACGTTGGCATTGGTGATACCATTTGCCGGTTCCTTTTTGCCAATGACCCGATCCCCATTCCGAATGGTGACGCCCCCTAGCCCTCCTACCCAGAGATTGCCGGAGTCGTCAAAATCCATTCCGCGCACATAGGCGCTAATCAAGTCTTCGTTTGCTTGAAACACTTTAGTACCTTGCCCTGTGCAGTGGTACAGACCCACGTCGGTCCCGATCCACAGCCCCCCTTGCTTGTCGGATACTACGGCACGCATGCTTCTGGCCTTCGTATAGTCCTTTTTTACCCATTGATTTTCCTGATAAAGCCAACTACCATAGGGGCCCATAGCGACTACTCCCTGTACCGTAACATGAATGCGGGCGATGGGCGGCGTGGTTCCCTGCATTTTCGAGACCTCCTCTCCCTCAACCATATAAACCCCGTCCCAGGCAGCGATCCATATGCGGCCGGAGTTGTCCGAATCCAGGTCGTAAGCAGGTCCTGGATTTTCACCTGAGATTTCCTGCCGCCAGTCCTCGGATTTGGAAAGCTTAGAAAAGACACCCTGCCCGGTGGCGATCCAAACGGTTTCATCCCTGTCTACATGAATGGCTCGTACGTCATTCGCACCGGGTATGTCTGTACTTATGATAAATCCTTCGTGGTATTCTTGAAGGAACAGGCTATCGGTATGGCTTTTTTTCAGGTAGGAGGAGCTGTTCGTAGCTGTCCGCTGCTTGCAAGCGCTGGCGAGTAGCAAAAATGTTAGGAGGAGAAGGTGGAATGCGGGCTTCATGTTGTCGGATACGTAATGTTTTTTTAAATGCGGTACTGCCAAACGCGGTCAGGGGTTTTATTCGTGTCTAGCTACATTGTATTACTGGAAAACAGTGCGTTGGTACCAAGGAGATAAAAAAAAAATAGGCGAATGACGTGCGCTGCGCGTTTCGTAGTAGCGGCTGATCCAAAAAAAATACGGTATATTTATTCCCTTGCATGCGAGAAAAGGGTATCGCATCACTGCTTGAAAGCGGCCTGCCTGGGCCTTTGTCTCCGGTCTTCGGATGGATACCAGCCGCTTTTTAAATTGAATGTTCATTCTCAAATAACGATAGCTATGAAGGTACACAAGGGTTGGTATGGATGGATTTTCCCGATGACCGTTATGATGGTATACGGGCTGGTTTCATCAACTGCTGTTGCCCAGCAGCCAAATATTTTGCTCATAATCTCAGACGATCTGAATACGCGCATCGGGCCCTATATGAATGTGGCAGACCATACCCCTAACCTGGACCGCCTGGCGGCAACAGGTGTCCGGTTTACCCGAGCTTACAGCCAGTTTCCGTTGTGTGGTCCTTCGCGGGCTTCTCTAATGAGCGGACTGTATCCAGAAACCAACGGGGTGACGCGAAACAACGATCAATTGGGTAGCTACCGCAAGGAAACGCCTGCTTTGGCTAATCACCCTTCCCTGGCAGGTTTTTTTCGCGAGCAAGGGTATTTTACTGCCAGGATTTCAAAGATCTTTCACATGGGTGTTCCGGGTGGAATCGAGCGAGGAGAACCGGGCGGAGACGATCCCGATTCCTGGGACTATGCCTACAATGTGTTGGGTCCAGAAACCTTGAGTTCAGGCAATCTGGAACTGCTTTCTCCCAAAAACAATCATTATGGGTCCAATTTTGCCCAGATGGTAATTGCCGATAGCCTGGAGGCCACGCAGACGGATTACCTGGCCGCCAGTCAGGCCATTGCGGTATTGGAAAACAGGGCCGGAAAATTACCGGCCAATGGCACGAACAAGCAGCGGATTAAGAAAGAGGCTCCTTTTTTTCTGGCAGTCGGTTTTGTGCGACCCCATGTTCCGTTGATCGCTCCGAAGAGCAGTTTTTCTCCGTACTCCCTGGACGAGGTGGTGCTGCCGCCGGTTAGCATCGGCGAAAATGTACCCGAGCAGGCCTTGCGTAGGCAAAACGAAAAAATTTGGGGGATGAACGCGCTGCAGCAGCGAAAGACCATTCGTGCTTACCTGGCCAGCGTCCGGTTTATGGATCAGCAAGTGGGTAGGTTGCTGGATGCGCTGGACAGACTGGAGCTGAGAAACGAAACCATTGTGGTCTTTTTGTCGGACCATGGATACAATCTCGGGGAGCACGATTGCTGGTCAAAAACCAGTTTATGGGAAGGAAGCGTTCGCGTTCCGCTGATCATTTCTGTTCCGGGAAAGCCCTACGAAAAGGCGCATGGAAGCACTTCCAGTGCCGTCACGGAATTGCTGGACGTGTATCCAACCCTGGCAGGGGTAGCGGGGTATTCGGCCGAAATTCCGGCGATTCTCCAGGGAAAGAGCCTGGAGCCTCAACTAAAGGGTTCGACGGATGCTTCGGTAGAAGGGTATGCCTATACCATCACGAACGGGGGATCAAGTTTGCGCACGAATCGGTGGAGGTATACCCGCTGGGGAAGCAGTACCGATGGGAGCAACGAAGAGCTTTACGACCATGCCTCGGATCCGGAAGAGTTTACTAACCTGGTGGGGGACGAAACCTACGAAGCTGTTTTGGTTAGGCTACGGGAGCAATTGGACGAGCGTAGCAGCAGCGCGCAAGTGGCTCAGAAAAATCTGGCCCAAAAGTAGCAAATAGCCATTTTTTTTGTATCTTCCGATAGGTCGGTTGGCCAAGCGGTAAAAAGTTAGGAGTCCATGGAAAAGAAATTTCAGTTACCTGCCATTCGTTTTTGCTGTAGCCTTCTTTTAATTATCCTTTATTTTTCGTTGGTTCATCTGGCATGGTCCAGACAAGAAACTCCCCTAAAAGGCGGTACCGAAAATTCCGGAACGGAGCAGCCAAAATCCTGTTCCGATAGTGGGAAAATCCGAATTGCATCTTGCCAGTTTCCTATTTCATCGGACATCGCGGAGAATTTTGGTTGGATCAAGGATCAAATGATTGAAGCAAAAATCAAAAAAGCAGACATTGTACACTTTCCCGAGTGCGCATTGTCTGGCTATCCTGGAGTTGACATGCATTCAATTGAGGATTTTGATTGGGATGAATTATTTCGTTCAACGGATTCCATCAGGAGTTTGGCTAGAGATCTGGGAATTTGGGTGGTATTGGGTTCCATGCACCAATTGAGTGAGGGTAATAAACCACACAATAGTTTGTATGTCATTAGCTCCTCGGGTGAGGTGGTCGACAGGTATGACAAACGGTTTTGTACCGCGGGTGATCTGAATTACTTTTCGCCGGGAGATCACTTTGTCAGGTTTGAGTTGAATGGAGTGACTTGCGGATTGTTGATTTGTTACGATATCCGGTTTCCGGAACTCTACAGACAGTACCGTAGCCTAAATACGGACGTGGTTTTCCAATCGTTCTACAATGCACGGCAAAAGCATGGCAGTATCCATCCCCTGATCATGCCGGTAACATCGCAAGCAATGGCCGCTTCAAACTATTTTTACATGTCGCTGACGAATTCTTCGGCTCCCGAGAGTTGGCCCGTGCATTTCATTACACCGGATGGTTTGGTCCAAAACAAGCTTCCGGCCAATGAGCCGGGAGTCTTGATTTCCGATATCGATCTGTCCCGGAATTATTACGATGCAAGCAGGCCGTTTCGACCAGACGCCATCCAGGGGAAATTGAACAGTGGGAAAGTGATTGCAGACCCCAGATCAGCCGATCGAAACCGGATATACTAACCGTCTGATTATCTGTAGGTAGGTGAAAATTCACTGGATTCGTATCTCCGGCTGTATTGGAGCAAAGGCCAATGTACCTGGTCGATACCCTATCGCTGCCGATGCACTACCTTCTACGAAGATGCTACAATACCCTGTCAATGCCTGGAAGGCCTGCCATACCGGGTTGAGATGTTATGTGCGGCCTGAAATGTTTACTGGTCTATTGACCAATCGTTTGTTGCTAGTGTTTCGTTTTCTTTTAAATAAGGCGCTAGTGCCTGAGCTCTATGTAGATAGATTTTGCTCCGGTGGGCAGCTATTTTGATTTCCTTTCCAATCACTTTGTGTGATTCAATCCGGCGGCGGTTTTATGCCGATCGGTACGCACATTTTTTAACGGGGTATTACCGGTCATCTTATCGGGAGAACGACACCTTTTTTCCTAAACTCTTGTTGCAACGTTCCCTTGCGCATCTAATCCACCCATACGCCCCAGCCAATATCCGTTTCTGTTACAAATTTCTCGTCAATACAATGCCTGAGCCTGTCGCAGCCGAATCCAGTCCAAATAGGGGGATTCGTTTGAGATTCAAAACCCCACCAAACGGTTCCGTTCAAACGAACGCAGGTAAAACAGGAATCAATCGCCCTACGCGAGAAGCGCTAGCCCGGGAGACCCAGGTTCCAGGCCCGAGGAATCCATTGGCCAAGGGAAGCTGGTTATTTACCCATCTTTTGATGAACGGTTGTAATTTTTGTCTGCGATAATTTATTTTTCAGGCTAAATTGATTATTTGGTGAAATTTGCACAAAGTAGTGTTTAATTTTTAACCAAAAAATCCATTTGATGCAAGCATACATTTAAATTCGATGGTAGAATGGGTGTGGTATTGATTTTATTATCAGGTATTCCCGCCTCATCCCCTTTCGTTTAATTGAGCCAACAGACCATACCAACCACCCCTGTTCGAATGAAGCGTTCCGTTCTTTTCTTTTTCGTACTACTGGTACGCGGTACATGGTCATGGGGCCAGTCGACCAGTGAGCTGCTGGCCGACTATCGTTTTCCAATTCAGCGGGCCGTGGATCCGCTGGTAGTGGATGGGAGACTGGAGGAGGCGTCCTGGGAGGAGGCCGTGGTGGTGGACAACTTTTGGATGCAACAGCCGCTTGATGGGATCAGGGCAGATGCCCGAACTGAGGTACGCATGACTTACGATGCCGATAATGTATACATTGCCGCCATCTGTTACGACGTTCAATCCTACGTGGTGCAGACGCTGGAGCGCGACAAAAGTTTTTTCGAAGGGGATGGTTTTGCGGTCATCATTGATCCGGTAAATAGTCGGACCAACGGCTTTTTTTTCGGGATCAGTCCGTATAACGTACAGTCGGAGGATCTTTTGGGGCCCAATGCTCCCCGTGAACTTACCTTTAGCTGGGATAATCGATGGTTTTCAGCCGTAACCCGGCTTCCTGACAGGTATGTCGTGGAATTAGCCATTCCGTTTAAAACCTTGCGGTTCAAGAAGGACATTGCCACCTGGGGAATCAATTTCATCCGGAACAACATGGCGAAGAATGAGTACTACAGTTGGACGCCCATGCCGGTTAATTTTCGCCTCTACGATCTTGGCTACACCGGTGCGATGCGGTGGGACAAAGCTCCGGATAAAACGGGAACGAATATATCGTTGATCCCTTACGTTACGTCGGGGGCCGTGCAGGATACCGATACCGAAATGACTACCGATCTGGGCATGGACGCGAAGGTAGCCATCACTTCTTCGCTGAATCTGGATTTGACCTTGAACCCGGATTTTTCCCAGGTGGATGTGGACGTACAGCAAACCAACCTGACTCGATTCAATTTGCGTTTTCCGGAGCAACGGGATTTCTTTTTGGAAAACAACGACCTCTTTACCGGATTTGGGCCCAATTCAGCGAAGCCCATTTTTACCCGTCGAATCGGCCTGGACGAAAACAACCGTCCCATTCCAATCGCCTATGGCGCCCGCCTGAGTGGCAACCTAAACCCGGATTTTCGGATCGGCCTGATGAACATCCGTACTCGGGCCACTGCTTCGCAAGCGGCTCAGAATTACAGCGTCGGGGTATTCAATCAGAGCCTTTGGGAACGATCGGTACTCCGAGGCTATGTGACCAACCTGCAAGCCCAAACCGCCGGCAATGGACCCGATAGAACGGATTTTGGTAGAAATGCAGGTTTGGAACTCAACTACCTCAATGAATCCGGGAGTTGGAATTATTTTGGAGCCTTTCACCTCTCCGAAAAATCCCAGATCGGCATGGGCAATTACCGGCAGCTCGGTTTTGAGCACGGAGGTAGAAAATTGAATTTCCGAGTCAATTATTACGGGATGGAAGACGACTATTATGCGGACATGGGATTTATCCCGCAGATGCGTAATTACGATGCCCTGAACGATACGGTATACCATCTTGGCATGGAGCATTTTCACGGGAGGATGGGCTACATCTTTCGGCCCGAAAATGGCAGCAGAATCGTGGCGCACGATATTCAGCTCCGAAATACCATCAATTACTACACGGATTGGTCCTTTATGGACAACGAGTTGCGGCTTGATTACCAAATCAGGTTTCGAAACACCAGCAGGATTGATTTTCAGGCCCAGAGTCTGGATACCCGCTTGTTGTTTCATACGGGCTTTACGGATGGGGAGCCGTTGCAGCCGGGATTGTACCGCTACCCGCGGGTAAGTCTGGCCTATAGCTCCGATACCCGAACCGGCCTGCCTTTCCGTGGGGAATTTGGATCGGGTCGATTTTACAATGGATACCTGACGTCCTACCTGCTCGAGTTAAACCTCAGAAGGCAGCCTTGGGGCCTGTTCGCCCTCTCCTGGGAACAAAATGCACTTTCCCTTCCGGAGCCACATGGGGCATCCACGCTGACACTTATCAGTACCCGGAGTGAAATCAATTTCAGCACCAATATGTTCTGGACCTCCTTTCTTCAGTACAATACACAGCTCGAAAACTTTAATATCAACAGTCGCCTGCAATGGAGGTACCTGCCCATGTCGGATTTTTTTGTGGTGTATACCTATAATTATTCCTTTTCCCCGTTCATCGAAACCCGAAGAAATCAAGCCATTTTGTTGAAATTTACGTACATGTTTACGATATAGCCATCTGCCTAACCTGGCGGACGGTCGTCATCGTGCCGCCGATGTAAGCCAGATTGGTTACCGGTACCCTTCGTCCATTGGTGCCGGGGGCCTGGAGGACGCATCGTTTGTCCCCTGTTCGTCCTTATTGGTTTACAACAAACGATTCTTACCTATGAACCGAATCATCCACTTACTTGCCTGCTGTTGGTTTGTCGCCTTTTTCGCCTGTGTACCGGAGGACTCCGACTCCCCGCCCGATCCGGTCGACACCGGTGAACCACAATTGGTAAATGCCTTCCCCGGGCTATCGTTTAATCGGCCCCTGGAGGTCGTGCATGCGGGCGATGGAACCGATCGCCTTTTTGTAGTGGAACAACGTGGCGTGATTTCGGTATTTCCCAACCAAGCGGGTACGGAGCAGCGATCGGTCTTTCTCAATTTGGAAAACCAGGTGGAGGATGCGGGTAATGAGGAAGGACTGTTGGGCCTGGCATTTCACCCGGATTATGACAACAATGGTTACTTCTTCGTCAATTACACCGCATCCAATCCGGACCGGACCGTTGTTTCCCGGTTTACGGTATCGGCCTCGGACCCCAACCGGGCTGATCCCGGGACGGAAATGGTGCTGCTTGAAATCGATCAACCCTTTTCGAACCACAACGGGGGTCACCTGGCGTTTGGCCCGGATGGATTCCTTTACGTGTCGGTGGGTGACGGTGGCTCCGGGGGCGATCCTCAAAATCACGGACAAAATCCACAGACGCTCCTGGGTGCTATTCTGCGCGTGGATGTGGATGTGGAGCAAGGAAACCTGGCCTATGGCATACCGGCGGACAATCCGTTTGCCGGAAACCAGGAAGGCATCCGGGAGGAGCTATTCGCCTATGGGCTGAGAAACGTGTGGAAGTTTAGCTTTGACCCGGAGACCGGTGCTTTATGGGCAGCGGATGTGGGCAAAATCGCTTTGAGGAAATTAGCCTGATAGAAAATGGCGGGAATTACGGATGGAATACCATGGAAGGCATGGCTTGCTTTTCTCCTTCCTCCAATTGTTCGCAGGAGGGGCTGGAGTTGCCGATTTGGACCTATGATCACAGTCAGGGCGATGTGTCGGTGACCGGCGGCTATGTGTACCGGGGCACAGCGCTTCCCGAATTGGCCGGTCAGTACATCTTTGGCGATTTTGCCTCGGGACGTATATGGGCCATGGATTTTTCGGTTGCAACCGAACCGCAGGTATCCGAATTGATGCAAGCGTCCTTTCCCGTGGCTTCTTTTGGTTTGGACCAGCAAGGCGAACTACTCATCTGCGGCTTTGATGGGAGCATTTACAGGATCGACTATTCGGCTGACTAACATTTCAATACCCTGTTTCGGCTCCTGTCTCGTACCGGGTTAATCCGGATTTCACAGACAACCCGGGTATATTTTTGTTAAAACACTTGCCCAGTCACGTATTCTTTCGTTTTTTTGCGTTTGTGAGAGCCTTGCCACATCTATTGCTAATTTTTACTGTTTTACTGAATAGCATGATCTATTCGGTAGTGGTAGGTAATTACGTAATCAACAAGCAGGAAATTGTAGACCGGTTTTGCATAAACAAAGAAAGGCCGGAGATGCAATGTGACGGGAAATGTTATCTGGCGAAGCAGCTGCGTGCCGAAAAAGACAAAAAAGATCGGGAATCGCAGCATCGTTTTTCCCTGGATTTCGGTCTGTACCTGTTCAACCCTCCTTTCGCCCTGGAGCAGGTGGCTTCCGGTAAATCCGTTGCGAGGGAATTCCGACCGTACCGGATGGCTATTTCCGGGCGCGTTGGTGAATCGCTTTTTGTGCCACCCAAATCCGTATCCCTCTTTCTTTCCTGAGGAGTAGCAAGTCGAACCCTACCGGTTGACTGTTGCCCTATTTTCTAATTCCAACGTCCATTTTCCGAACGTTTTCAAGTAAACCGTTTTCCTTTATGGTGAAGGTTTTATGGCATATTTGTATGGCCTGGGTAATCGTGCTTAACAGCATGGTGTACTCGGTAATCTGCGTAAACTACCAGATGAACAAGGCATTTATCTCGGATTATTTCTGTGAAAACCGGGAAGTACCGCTTTCTACCTGTGAGGGAAAGTGTTACCTGGAAAAAGAGCTTGAAAAGGCTAGCGACCGGGAGGTACCTCTGATAGAATTTCGCGCTGATTTTAACGTATTTGTGCCGGTTACCGCCTTTGGGTACAGGGGAGCGGTGCTGTCTACGCCTACTACTCCCCGATTTTTGCCCTATCTGGACTCTCCATACACGGCGGCACTAGCACGGGAAAAGAAACCACCCAGAATTTGATTTTTATCGTATTGTCCCTGGCCGTTTCATTCCTTAGAGAATGCATTCCATCCGGTCCTTGGGCACCCTCAGGCTCTCGCCTCTGATCACTACACGATCCGTGATCGCAGCAGTGGAGGAGGATTGCTGGGCCCCATATTCTTTTGTTGAACGATCGGCGAAATGCCACAAAAAAAGTAAAAAAATTATGAAACTGAATAGCATTACTGCGGGCAAACTGCTCCTTGCTTGCCTGTCTCTTTTATTGATTGCCTCCTGCCAGGAAAACGAAGACCCCGAAATGAACGAAGTGGGGGAAATGATTGTAAAATTTGATAATCAGGTGGGCAACCTGCCCATGCAATTGCAGGCGGAGGGCAGTGACACCTATCCTTATACCAATGCCAACGGACAGCCGTTTAACATTACGCGTTTCGGATACTACATCAGTCACGTTCGTCTGGAGGGACCGAACGGTGAATTGTTTATCGATGAAATGAATGCAAGTGCCGATGCGAACGAGGTGAAAGGATATTATCAGGTAGTGCAGGGTGACCCGGATTCCTATGCGGTACACCTGCATTCTATTCCCGCCGGCCAATACGACCGAATCCATTTCACCTTGGGAATCAAGGAAGACGGAATCCAGGAAGGGGCCGTAGGTGGCCTACTGGATAGGGCTGCAGGGGCCTGGTTTTGGAATTGGAATTCCGGTTACATCAATCTGCTCTTTGAGGGGCATTCACCTGTTTCTCCGCAAGAACAAAACGCATTGCGCATTCATTTGGGTGGCTGGAAAAACATCCCGGCTGAAGGAGAGCAGCCGCAGCGCTTTTTTGACAACAACGTACAGATTAGCCTGCCCTTCGACGCGGCAGTGACCGTAAGCGAAAGCCTACGTCCTTCTCCCCATATTCACATGGATGTCCTGAAGTGGCTGGAATCGGTAAATTTTGAATCCGTTAATAACGTGCATTCACCCGCGGCCGGTCAGGCGCTAACTCCGACACTCGCGGCGGCCTTTTACGTGGACCATACCCACCAATAAATGAAGGCAAGATGTAATTCCCGGGGCAGCCTCATGCTGGCTGCCCTGATTTACCTGTTAACCGGATGTGCATTCGATGGTGAAGAAAGAACGGTAGCTATGCGCTTTGTCAAACCTACTCATTTTCCAGAACCCCGGTATACCTTTGAAAATAATCCGGTAAATCGGGAGGGGTTTGAGCTGGGAAAGGCCCTGTTCTTTGACCCCATGTTGTCCAGGGATGGATCGGTTGCTTGCGCGAATTGCCACATTCAGGCCCACGCCTTTGCCGATTCCTGGCTTCACCCATTTAGCGTAGGGGTGGACGATCGTGTGGGTACCCGAAATGCACCCCCCTTGTTCAATCTGGCGTTTCAAAAGGAGTTTTTTTGGGACGGCGGGGTGACACACCTCGATTTTACGCCGATTACCGCCATCGAATCCCATGTGGAAATGGACGAACGCATGGAAAATGTGGTGGCCCGACTTCGGGCACATCCTTCTTACCCGGAACGCTTCAAAGCAGCCTTTGGTCAAGAAACCGTAACGGGACCCTTTGTGCTGCATGCGTTGAGTCAATATTTGTTGATGCTGGTGTCGGCAGACAGCCCTTACGACCGTTGGGTTGCCGGCGATCAGGAAGCCCTTGGTAGCCTGGAACTCGAAGGGATGGCTTTGTTTCGCAAGCATTGTGAAAGCTGTCACCAGGAACCGCTGTTTCACGACCAAAGCTATCGAAACAACGGCATACAGGCGGAAATAAAGGATGCTGGCAGAGGGCGCATCACCGAGCGGGATGCAGACCGGGGCAAATTTAAAGTGCCCTCCCTTCGAAACGTGGCCGTCACCGCCCCCTACATGCACAATGCTTCTTTCCAGACACTGGACCAGGTACTGGACCACTATTCGGAAGGCATTCATGTACATCCGAATCTGGACCCGATATTTGCTGCCAATCTTCCGGGTTTATCCCTTACCAATGAGGAAAAGGTCGCTATCAAGGCCTTTTTGCACGCACTTACTGACGAATCTTTTCTAACCAACCCTGAATTTATTCCATAATATGATCCATAAAAAAAATAGTATCCTGCTGTTTTGCCTCTTGTTTGCTGGCTTGTCCTACCAACCCGCCCGGGCCTGTGAGGCCTGCGGTTGTTCCCTGGGAGGATTCAACTTCGGGATTATTCCCCAGACCGACACGCATTTTGTCGGTGTTAAATTCTCTCGGGCGCGGTTTTTCGCTTCGGTAGCGCACACCGGACAGGTCCCGGAGCATTCTCACGATAGTTATTACCGTTGGGACCTGATGGGGCGGTTTGCCCTTTCTGAGCGCTGGCAGCTAAACCTGGTACTCCCATACCTGTATAACGATATGAATGGCAGCCATGAGCAGCATAAGTTGAACGGCATGGGTGACCCCATGGTCCTGATGAACTACAAGCTGCTGCAACAAAAAGCCACTGCCGATGACCAATGGATTCATAATCTTTGGGTAGGAACAGGCGTAAAGGCTCCCGTAGGATCGTTTGCCTACAACCAAAACGAGCAACTGATTAACCCAAATTTTCAGCTGGGAACGGGGTCCTGGGATGTACTTGTTACGGGGAATTACATGGTAAATTACAACCGCTATGGTTTGAATGTGGAGGCAGTATACAAGATGAATACGGTTAATTCCCAGCAATACCGATTTGGTAACAAGGCAAACGGGCAGGCCAACTTGTTTTACAACCTACCCTCCGGGAAACTAAATCTGGTGCCCTTCGCCGGACTGTATGCAGAATACGGAGGGAAACATACCTTTGAAGGCTTTTTTGAGGCTAACTCAGGCGGAAAGGCAGTTTTTGCCAATGCGGGGCTGCAGGTGCAGGGAAAGGGGTTATTACTAAACCTTAATTACCAAAACCCGATCAGACAACGCTTCAACAGTGACCGGCACGTGCATATCGATGCCCGGGAGCGGTTTTCGGTTGCGGTTTTATTTCTGATCAACAAAGGTGCGGGGGCCTCGCCGTTTCGAATTAAATAGCCGCTCAAAAATAGGGCAATCAAAAGCGGAATGAGCTTGTGTACCCATCTGACGGCTGTTCATCCACTGCCAATGAAGGATACTTGGATGGAAGGCGGCCGGTTGGCGGGAGCTATTTGTGTGGATGTCATTTCGGAATGATTACACTTTTCTTCCCGTCGATCAAGGGGTCAGGGGAGGAGGGTTGGTTTACTAAGGTGGGATTGAAGGCTGTTTGTAGTTCTGTGGGTACTGGAAGAAAACGGATACCTTGGCAGATCCATTTACTTGTGAGGTTTCCTGAATCGTCGATAGTCTATTCTACTCACATCCCTGAGAGTTAGATACTCACCGATGTTTTGTCTTCGATCCGAGTATTTGGTATTGAGTTTATCGTTGATGCCGTATGAAATCACTAGTATTGCTGCAACATTCGGAGTTAGCGAGGAGGAGTAGGAAATCCAGGGATAGAGCGTAGCCTTCGTTTTTCAACGCGCGGCAGCTACCCGTTCTACCTGCTTCAGTTCCACAAGCTGATTGATTTCCAGCTATTCGTCCCGCAGAATTTTCTCCATTTTCCGGCCTTTCGCCAGTTCGTCGACCAATTTATCCAGGTACCGTACCTTTTGGGTGAGTGGGTTTTCAATTTCCTCGATACGGTAGCCACATATCAATCCGGTAATCAGGCGGGCATGTTGGTTTAATTGAGCTTCCTGAAAAAAAGTTTCAAAAGTGACCTTTGCCTCAATCAGTTGCTGCTGCTTGCGTTCGTCAAAGCCGGTGAGCCATTCAATGACCCGATGCAATTCCTCTCGGGTCCTTCCTTTTCGCTCGACTTTGTTTAGGTAATGCGGATAGACGGAGGCAAAGGTCATGGTTGCCATGCGTCGATCGTGTTTTTCTGTGGTAGCCATGTGCAAACGATTTTCGACAATTTCCAATTTTATTGTTACTTTGTTGAAGGTACGATTTCTCCGCCAAAAATCACAGCCGTTGCTCCCCGAAATACCGGAGTATATCGTCACACCAGCTCCATTTCTTTACCCATTAAAAACACCGGTTGCCATGATGAATTTTAAAAAATGCCTCTTGTTCCTTCCCTTTTTATTCGTTTCGCTGGTTGCGTTTTGCCAGCTAAGCAGCGGCCCCCGATTGATTGTCAGGGGTGATGATATGGGTTCCTCCCGTTCGGCCAATCTCGCCAGTATCGAGGCGTTTGTGGATGGCATCGAGACCTCTATTGAAGTAATGGCCGTGGCTCCCTGGTTTCCGGAGGCGGCAGCGTTATTGCGGAAACATACCGGCGTTGAGGTAGGACTTCACCTCGCCCTTACCAGCGAATGGGATGGCATCAAGTGGCGCCCCCTGAGCCATTGTCCCAGTTTGACGGATTCTGACGGATACCTTTTACCAATGGTACGACCCAATCCCAACTATCCGGGCCTTGCCATTACAGAAAATCCCGGGAATCTGCAGGAGGTGGAACAGGAATTTCGCGCCCAGATCGAACGGGCATTAAAGCACATTCCGCAAATCAATCATCTAACCGGTCACATGGGATGCACCAGCTTCCATCCGGATGTGGCCAAAATGGTATCCGGGTTGGCTGCCGAATACGGCTTGTTGCTAATTGACGGAGAGCTTATGCAAGAGTTGGGGGTACAGAGGGCTACGTATGCGGGACCGAAAGAAACGTCGGAAGAGAAAGAGGCCTCTTTTATCCGCATGCTGGAAAACCTGGAACCCGGAAAAACCTACCAGTTTGTCGATCACCCCGCCTACGACAACCTGGAAATGCAAGGTGTAAGCCATGTTGGCTACGAAAATGTGGCCGAGGATCGGCAGGGAGTCACCGATACCTGGACCAGCAGCCAAATCAGGGAAGCAGTGGCCCGAATGGGAATCGAACTGGTCGATTTCAATACTATCGCGAACGCTCTGCCCAGAAGCGATCCGGAATCGGAAAGTGTCAATCCGCAGGCCATTGACGCATACCTCGAAGCCGTAACGGCCCACAAACAGGATCTTCATAGCCTCATGATCCTTAGAAACGGCAAGGTGGTGTTCGAAACCTGGTTGGGAGACAATGCGGCCACAAAGCCACACGTGATGTTTTCTGTCAGTAAAACGTTTACGGCAACCGCCATCGGCTTTGCCGTTCAGGAGGGCCTGTTGGACGTCTCCGATCGGGTGATATCCTTTTTCCCCGACAAACTGCCGAATGAGATCAGTCCAAATCTGCAGGCAATGGAAATCCGGCATTTGCTGACCATGACGGTCGGTCACGATGTAGACCCTACCGGTATCCTGCGGGAACGTGCTGATTCGGACTGGCTGGAGGCCTTTTTGGCCTTTCCAATTCCCCATAGACCTGGAGAACAATTTGTCTACAACAGCCTGGCCACCTATCTGTTGTCGGCGATTCTTACTAAAGTGACTGGTGAGCGACTTTTAGACTACTTGCAAGCAAGGCTTTTCAGGCCTTTGGGAATCTCCGGTGCTTCCTGGGAAGAAAGCCCACAAGGCATTGCTATCGGAGGTTGGGGACTGAAGGTGAGGACGGAGGACATGGCCAAATTGGGACTGTTTTACCTGCAAAAAGGAGAGTGGAAAGGGAAACAGCTGCTTGCCGAATCCTGGTTTGATGAGGCGACCGCTGCCCGGGTGCCTTCCCTTCCCGCCGGGGCAAAAGAAGAGAACCTGAAAGTGACCGCAAAGGATTCGGATTGGTTGCAGGGATACGGCTATCAGGTATGGCGCAGTCGCCACCGATTGTACCGGGCAGACGGACGCAATGGACAGTTTATCCTGGTACTGCCGGAGAAACATGCGGTAATTGTCACGACAGCCAATATCCCGAACATGCAGGCCGAACTCAACCTGATTTGGGAGCATTTACTGCCGGCTTTTGAAGAATAAGGTAGCGGCAAAGACGGTGATCAACTAAATCGACTGGATTGGAGGAAATGAAGAGTAGGGTCGGCAGGGAAAAAAAATACGCTACCAAAAGTCTGCCCGGGAAATCCCGAACACTCAATACCTGATTTTCGGACGGTTGAACGAAAATCAGGTGGGCGGTTTTTAGCAGGAAGGGTGCAAGCGCTAGTGATTTGTATCAGGCCCTTTGGACCGATGATGGCAGAAAAATTGCAAAAATTGCGGTATCCCAGTTTTTCCCACTTTTCCCCACCATTGTATCTGTTTTTCGAGGTTACTGCTGAATAGCTTCAGGCTTTCGGATGGGAATTGCTTATCATCGCGGAGAAAAATAGCCTGTTTTTTTTGTTTTGATGCATTTATTTTGGAGATTTCCTTTCACCCATTAACCCATACCCCTAAAACCAGTACAGGACATGCCGATCAAGTTTTACGCGCCCTTGTGGGGCAACACGCTCTCGTTTAAAGAATTTTGTAAAAATGTCGCAGAGGCCGGGTACGACGGCGTGGAAATGGACCTTCCGCTGGAAGCATCGGCAAAGCGTGAAGTGCTGGATACATTAAAAGAGTACGACCTTGAATTAATCGCGCAATATTACCAGTCCTTCGAGCCCGAACCGGCTGCGAATCTGGAGGCCTACCGTCGCTACCTGGAACACTTACTCAAGGCCGCCCCGGTGGCTGTAAACTGCCAAACGGGCAAAGATTTTTTTACCTTTGAGGAAAACGCACCCCATTTTTCGCTAGCCAGGAGACTCTCCGAGGCATCCGGGATTCCGATCACCCACGAAACACATCGCGGCAAATGCCTGTATGCGGCTCCTGTGGCGGCCAGCTATTTTGAAAAAATTCCGGACCTCCGCATCTGTTTGGATATCTCGCATTGGTGTAACGTGCACGAATCCTTATTGGAAGACCAAAAGGAGGCCGTAAACCTGGCTCTTTCGAGAACCGATCACATTCATAGTCGGGTAGGATTTGCTGAAGGGCCGCAGGTAAACGACCCCCGGGCCCCGGAGTGGAGCGATGCCTTGCAGGCACACCTGGGCTGGTGGGATCGGGTGGTGCACCGGCACCGGAAGGCCGGCACCGTTCTGCGGATTACCACCGAGTTTGGTCCGTTCCCTTACATGCCCTCCCTGGCCTATACGCAAATGCCGGCCGGTAATCAGTGGGAAATCAATGTGTACATGCTCCATTTGCTAAAAAACAGGTACCAGGATACTTCCTTGGGTTGATTCGCAAAGGCAGCGGCAGAATAAAGCAAAAATGCGCGAGAAAAAAGTTGGCTTTCACCTGTTCCTTTAGGCTTTTTTCGGTCGTTTCAAGTCCAATTCTTTTCCGCTTGTCATGGAATCGGGGTTTCCTTCAGTATCCGCGTATACCTTCGTCCCCTAAATTTTTGTATTTGAAACTTTTGGCAGTAATTTCGAAGGCCAATGGCGCCATCGTAGTATAAGTTGTCCAACAAACGCATGAAATACGTAAATTCTACCTTTCCCTTCCTGAAAATTACAAGCAGCAGCCAATGGGGCTTGCTCCTTTTAGGTGCTACCCTCATTTTCTCCTGCCAGGAGAAGGTACCCGAGAAAAAGATAACGGAAGTCGATTTTGAAACCGAAGAATTTGGTTCCTTTGTTGAACCTGGGTTTCCCTTCATTACCACATCCATGGACGGTCGGGAACTGGGAGAAGGTTTTCCGGAGAACAATATTTCGGCCCGGGTGTTGGCCCTTCAACTGGGCAATGAAGCCTATGCCTGCTTTGACACCGACATGTTGCGCTGGACGGTGGCCTGGACCGGGGAGTTTATGCCCATGGTCACCATGGCTCAAATATCCTACGATGATTTTCACAATAAAGGAAACCAGATTCCCAAAATCGCCGGCGATCCCAAGCTGGCTACCGGGAGTTATCCGGGCTGGTCTTCCGGGCAGCCGATGTTCTCGGATCCCCGAACCCCCTCTCCCCATCCAAAGAGCCCTCCCTGGGGAGCGATTCCAGCGGAAATCGGGCGGTATGAGGGGATATATACTCTCGGCAGGCAGGCAGTAATTGCTTATACGGTCGGTGAAACCCGCATTCACGAACTACCTGGGAGTTTGAAGCAGGGAGAAATGACGGCATTTACCCGGTATTTTAACGTTTCGCCAGCCGATGTCCCCCTTTTCCTGGTAGCAGCCGAAGTGACGGGTACAGACCGGGTCGAAGTGCGGGAAAATACACTGCTGATCCATCGGGATGGAGAAATTACCGGTCTAGGACTTTCGCCGGGTAGCTCCGGCCTGCGCCTGGCCGTATACGAAGACCGGTATCTGGTAGCCGAAATAGCCCCCCATGTGGAGGCGATCGAATTTGGATTGCTGGTATGGAAAGGGAGGGCGGAACAATTACCTGATTTTGAAGCCGCGACGGTTGAATTTGACGCGACAATGCCCGCTTTTGATCAGGGAGGTCCCGCTTATTGGTCCGAAGTGGTGCTCACGCAGGGTCGTGTTTCCCCGGATACGGCTGCTTTTGTGACGGATAGACTTACTCTGCCCGTTCCCAATCCCTGGAAACGGAATGTGCGTTTGGTGGACATTGGCTTCTTCGATGCAAAGAAAGCCGCGCTGGTTACCTTCGAAGGAGATGTTTGGATCATGGAAGGTATTGACGCCGATTTAAACCGGTTGTCCTGGTCCCGTTTCGCCTCGGGGCTTTACGAACCACAGAGTTTGGAGATTGTGGATGGGATGATTTACGTATATGGGAAAGACGGGATTACCCGTCTGCACGACCTGAACGGGGACGGGGTGGCGGACCACTACGAGAATTTTTCCAATGCCATGGCGCAGTCCATCGAGACCCGGGAATGGGCCTCCAGTATGGTGGCCGATCCGCAAGGAGGCTTTTACGTAGCCAAATTCGGTGCGCTGGACATGGGGCCGGAGACTTCTTCTCCTAAATCCCTGATGGGTTTTCGTTCTGCTTCGCACCAGGATGGATCGATACTGAAAGTGTCGGCAGATGGGCGGTCCGCAACACCGTTTGCTACGGGATTCCGGGGGCCTTACCTGGGGATCCACCCGGAGGAGGGCTGGTTGACCGGTTCGGACCAGCAGGGACATTACATGCCTTCCACTCCGATCATGTTGATTCGGAAAGGAGATTATTTCGGGGTCCCCGCCACCGCCCACCGGGACCCTATTCCCGAGATCGCCCCTCCTATCACCTGGATTCCTCACAATCAGGACCGCTCGGGGGTAGGACAGGTCTGGGTAACAAGCAGCGAAATGGGCCCCCTAAATGGACAACTCCTCCACCTTTCTTACGGTAGGCCGGGCTTGTTCCAGGTAAAAATCGATAGCGGTTCGCAGGTAGTTCAAGGTGGCGTGAATGTCATCCCGGGTAGCTACCCGTCACCAACCATGAAAGGAAAAGTCAATCCCGGGGATGGACTGGTGTACTATACCGGGTTTTCTCTTTGGGGGCACAATTCGGAAACCCTGAGTGCCCTGCACCGCCTGCGGTACACCGGAAAAGAGAATTACATGCCCCGGGAATACAAGGTCCGGGAAGGTGGTATCGTCCTGCGCTTTGATCAGGAGCTGGATCCCGCCGTAGCGCAGGACATTGCAGCCTACCAGGTAAAGCGCTGGAATTACCAGCGCACGCAGAAATACGGATCGGGGCATTACAAGTTGGACGGAAGTGTGGGCGAGGAGCACTTACCCGTATTGGAGGCGGTGCTGTCTGACGATGGAAAAGGGGTTTTTCTAATCGTGCCGCAGATCACCGAAGTAATGCAGATGGAGGTGGGCTATACACTGAAAACGAAAGCGGGTGTTAGCTGGTCGGATAAGGTATGGATGACCGTAAACGAGGTAGTTCGGCCAAATTTGCTGGCGGAAGGGTTCAGTGAACTAAGTGAAGCAGATTTGAATCAGGAATACGATGCGTCCTTGCTGGCAGACAGGGGAGCCGAGGCAGCAAACGCGGTCCGGGGAAAGGAGCTTTTTATGAATTACGGATGCATTGCCTGTCATGCGGTGGAAGGTAGCGGGGAGGGCAAAATCGGCCCGAATGTAAACGGGCTATATGGATCCGAGAGGGCCTTTACGGATGGGTCCACTGCGCTGGCAGATGAAGGTTACCTCCGGGAATCCATCGTGGATCCGGGAGCAAAAGTGGTACAAGGCAGGGAAGGAGAGATGCCTTCGTTTTTGGGTGTTTTATCTGAAAACGACATCACTTCCATTATTTTGTATTTTAAAACCTTAAATTAATAACGTATCTTACCGAAAAATCCGGTACGATGAAACCTATCTTTTGTGTATTGTTAGCGGTTGCTCTTTTCTCCTCCTGTCGTTCAGGAAGCAATGAACGCGCTGCTACTTCTATTTCCGATTCAAAACGGATACAGGTAAACCTCCGAAAACAGGTGGCTATCAACAGTGAAAACGTAGCCTGGGAAACCAGGGAATACCAGGAAGACTGGGACCCGGTTAAAACCGCGTTTATCGTAACTGATATGTGGAACGAGCATTGGTGCGAGAGCGCCACACAACGAGTAGGGGAGTTGGCACCTGCCATGAACGCCACCATTGCTGCAGCCCGGGAGATGGGGGTCACCATCATACACGCACCCAGTGGAACCATGGATTTCTATGCCGATGCCCCCCAGCGAGTCGCTGCGCAGGCGATGCCCTATCATGCGGCGCCGGAAGCATTCCCCATAAACGATTGGTGCTATCTGGACCCAGATACCGAAGCGCCTCTACCTATTGACGACAGCGATGGGGGCTGTGACAAACCTTGTTCCAACGGTGAACCTTGTGAGGAGCGAACGGCCTGGACCCGGCAAACACCGGAAATAACGATTGAGGAAGGCGATTTCATATCGGATCAGGGCCAGGAGATTTTCAATATCATTCAGTCCAGAGAGATCAAGAATATTGTGGTGATGGGCGTGCATTTAAATATGTGTGTGTTGGGAAGACCTTTTGCCATTCGGCAAATGGCAAATCTAAATAAAAACGTCGTATTGATGCGGGACATGACCGATACCATGTACAACCCGGAAATGCCCCCCTATGTCAGTCATTTTAAGGGAACGGAATTGGTCGTGGCCCATGTGGAGCGCTATTGGGCACCCTCCATGCAAAGCACGGACTTTACCGGTCAGCAGGCCTTTGCCTTTCAGGAAGCGGCAGGGGAGGAATGATGCGGGCAGCCTTTTTTCATTCGCGCGATAAAAGCAATTTTCGAGCTTTATTGCACGCTCAGGCCATTATTGTTTTGTTAAATTGATTTCGCTTTTTGATTCAAAAAGTGATCAATTCATAACCCCCTACCTATATCCGAAAAATCTTTAGTGTTGCGCTTTGTGGCCCAAAGAAGGGCAACCGCAACTGGTTTAGGATTCCATTGCTATTGTATTTAGGTAGCCAGACGGCGGCCTGACGCTTCCTCAGTCCCTGTGTAACTGTAATTTCTGACATTTTTTCAGTGTTTTTGATTTTCGCGCGAGGAGCCAAACCGTTGAGCTTGGTGTCATATTGACAGCGGCACAGGTGGGGAAGCGGTGCGATGCAAATTGGCATGTGATTTGAATTCCATGGAAAAAAATGGTTGACGGTTGTTGCCGGAATTTCGGCAATTTGTAACCCATTGAATCGGTTTATTTGATGTTTTACTTAAAACGTATACGCCATGGAACAGGTAATCAGTAAAAATGGATGGAAGCCCACAACGGGCTTGTTTAATGATTTGGTAGCCGGAGATTGGATCCAAAGCAATCGACGGAGGTGGAATACGGCTTTTGTGCCGATGGTGAATATTCTAGAGTCCGACGAAGCGTTCCGTATCGAAATGGGACTCCCGGGCATGCATCGGGAGGACATAAAGGTGGAGTTGGATCAACAAGTGCTGAGCATCAGCGGAAGTGCGAAACAAAACCCTGAAAAAAATCAGGAACAGTACCTCACCAAGGAATTCAACTACCACTCCTTTACCCGCTCTTTTCAACTCCCCGAAACGGTATCTTTGGAGGGAATAGATGCGCGGTTTGACAACGGCCTGTTGACGCTTACCTTACCGAAACGGGAAGAAGCCAGGCGGAAACCCATAAAAATCATCGATATTTCCGAATGAACACCAATGGTTTTATCCCTTAAAAACAGTTACAAATGATGCGTATGTCTTATTTGGATTACTACAAAGTGATATTAGAAAAGGTTCGTTTTGATTATGGCCTGGTGAAGAAGGAACTTCACAAAGCCAATCAGGTGCTGACCGGAGAAGAGCAATCCCGTTTGAGAAAATGGATGCTTCAGAACGGGCTGGTATTCGAATCAAGGGGTCCCTTGCAGGCAGGTACCTGAAAAGGGAGAATCCGGAAGGAGGGAACTCCCCAAGTCGCTTCTTTGTGTGGATTAAATAGAAGGATGCGTACGAATTCCAACTGCGCAGGTAAAACGCTTCGAAATTAAGCGCTTCGCTCTATGTTTTGAGTTCACCGTAGGAGTGGCTGTCCGCATATTTATAGTGACTTATTTTTTTACGGTGCAAGCTCTTCCCGATATTCGGGACGGAATGTCCCGAATCTTGACCGATGATTTGGCCTAAAAAAAGGCCCAGCTCAGCTGGGCCTTTTTTTGTTCCCGTCTTCAAAGGGTCCATTTCTCCGTAATTTTTCCTGCCAGAGTGGAGGGATTCACCGCCCGTATTCCTACCCGCACGACATCTCATACAGCTGCACCGGTCCTCCTGAAAGCAGGGACGGAAGGAGGTGTGGAGTAAGCTTAAAGCAGGTTGCTACACCTTGAAATCCACGAAAATGCGAGAAAAATACCCCGATCCGGGTATTTTTAGAAATGTCTGACGCCCTACCTTTATGCCGGGTGATAAGTAAATTTTTCCATTGATCCTGGAGAGCATTGTTTTGGTTATTTTTTTGCTCTCTACTGTATTCGCTCCCAGCCACTGTAGCTATTGAACCGGTCTTTTTTCAAAAATCCGATCAAGGTTTGTTTTTTCTCCTGAGCCAGACGTACCGCCAGGCTGCTGGGCGCTCCCAATGCTACCAGCACCTGAATACCGGCGTTGACTGCTTTTTGTACCATTTCGAAGCTCACCCTGCCGCTAAGTAGCACGATTTTGTTTTCTGGAAGCGCGATTCCCTGGCGTAGCGCGGCTCCGATCAATTTATCCAGCGCATTGTGCCGGCCTACATCTTCCCGAAGCAGGAGCAGGTTTCCGCTGGCATCGTACAAGACGGCAGCGTGAAGCCCGCCGGTATGGTTGAAGCCGGTCTGTTGGGCATCCAGAGCTTGTGGCAAGGCTCGAATCGTATCTGCTGAAATTTTCCATCGACCATCGAAAGGCAAGTTCTCTGCCTGACAGCTAACGGCGTCAATGGCCGTTTTGCCACAAACCCCACAACTGGCATGAGTAAAAAAATTTCGTTCCAGGTTTTCGAGGTTGACCGGTAGGTTACCATGCAAGCGCACCCGGATCACATTTCCTTCCTCTTCCGGCTTCACCCGTTGGCAATAGCGCATCCACAATAGGTCCTTTTCCTCTCGGATGATCCCCTCTGCGTACAAAAATCCCATAACCAGGTCGAAGTCTTGTCCGGGGCTGCGCATGGTGACCACCAGGTCTTTCTCCTGCCATTTTCCCCATTTTTCATACTCCAGGCGGATCTGTAGTGGTTCCTCCACGGCAATTAAATCCGATAGGGTTTCGGTACAGGCACCCAGTTGTTTTTTGATTTCCCAAGGCATGACCAGTCCGGTTTTTCCGCTCATGGGTTCATGCGTTTGAGGTGAACTTCTACGTACTTGGATGCCGGACACTGGCTTTCGCCGGATCGGTTTCCGAGCGCCACCAGCACGTTTCCTTCGGGAAAGTAGACGGCCAGGCAGCCTTTGGTAATGGCGTAGGGAACCACTTGAAATCCTTCCAGGATTCGTTCTTCCCCTTCAAAAACACTGATGAGCTTTACCCGATCGCCCGTGTTGCATCCGTATTCCGCCATGTCTTCGGGATGCATCATGACCACCTCCCGGCTATCCGCGATTCCACGGTAGCGGTCGTCGTAGCCGTAGACGGTGGTATTGAACTGGTCATGGCTGCGGATGGTCATCAATACAAACGGTGTCTTTGGCGCTGAATCCGCTGGCAAGGGATTGACCGTCAGTTTGGCTTTTTGGTCGTCCGTATGGAAGATACCTTGACGTGCTCCGTTTGGAAGATAGAAGCCGCCGGGAACACGTGCGCGTTGGTTGTACCGCTCAAAACCCGGAATGACTTCTTCGATCTTATCCCGGATTCGGTTGTAATCGACCGACATGCCCTCCCAATCCGTCGGATTGTCTTTTCCCAGAACAGTTCTGGCCAAGCCACAAATGATGGCTACTTCGCTTTTGAGCCGATCGGAAGCCGGTTCAAGGTCCCCCTGAGACATGCGCACCCGACCAGCGGTGTCTTCCGTGCTGACCCATTGCGCTCCCGCAGAACTGATATCTTTTTCCGTCCGGCTCAGGCAAGGAAGGATTAGCGCCGTTTTTCCATGAATCAGGTGGCTACGGTTTAGCTTTGTGGAAACCTGAACGGTCAATTCGCATTGCTGCAGGCCCTGGAATACCTTGGCGGTATCTGGAGCGGCTAAGGCAAAATTGCCACCCATTCCAAAAAACACACGGGCCTGCCCGGAGAGCATGGCTTCCACCGAAGCTACCGCAGCTAGACCGTGGTGCCGGGGAGGATCGAAAGAAAACGCCTTTCCCAGCCGGTCCAGAAAGCTATCGGGCATTTTTTCCCAAATGCCCATGGTCCGGTCACCCTGCACGTTGCTATGGCCTCTTACAGGTAGCGTCCCGGCTCCTTTTTTTCCAATGGCTCCCTTTAGCAAAAGAATATTAACGATTTCGCGGATGGTATTTTCCGCGTTGCGGTGTTGGGTGATGCCCATGGCCCAGGCGATGATGATTTTCTTGCTGGAGGCAAGCAGGTTTGCCGCCTCCCGGATTTTTTCTTCCGGTACCCCACTGGCCCGGATCAGTTGTGGAAGGTCTATTTCCTGTAAATGGCGCACCAGCGCTTCATAGCCGCTGGTTTGCTGCCGGATAAAGGCACGGTCCAACACCTGTCCATCGCTGGCGGCATCTTCTTCCATCAGTATTTTCAGTAGGGCTTTCAGGAGGGGCAGATCACCGTTCAGTTTTACCTGCAGGTGCAGGTCATGAATAACCGTTGGTTTGCCCACCCATTCCCAGGGTTTTTGGGGGTTTCTGAATTGGATCAGTCCCGTTTCCGGAAGGGGGTTTACCATAATGATTTTGCCCCCTTTTCGTTTGAGTTTTTCCAGGGAAGTGAGCATCCGGGGAGCGTTGGTTCCGGGATTTTGACCGAGAACCAGCAGCAGTTCGGCCTCTGGAATATCGGCCAGGGTCACAGATGCTTTCCCAATGCCCAGGGTTTCCGAAAGTGCTTTTCCGGAGGCCTCGTGACACATATTGGAGCAATCGGGGAGGTTGTTGGTTCCAAATTGGCGGACAAAGCACTGGTAAAGGAAAGCCGCTTCGTTGCTGGTGCGGCCGGAGGTATAGAACAAGGCCCGATCCGGGTGGTCCAGGCTGTTGAGTTTTTCGGCAATGAGTGAAAAAGCGGCTTCCCAGGAAATGGGACGGTAATGGCTGCCGTTTTCTTCCAGCACCATGGGTTCGGTCAGTCGGCCCTGCTTTTCCAGCCAATGGTCGGATTTTTCAATCAAGTCACGAATGCTGTATTGCGTGAAGAAGGAAGGTGTTATTCGTTTGTAGCCCGTTTCCCAGGCCACCGCCTTTGCTCCATTTTCGCAGTACTCCGCCAGTTTCGAAACCTCCTCCGGGTCAGGGTCTGGCCAGGCACAGCTGGGACAATCAACGCCTTTGGGTTGATTTAGCGTAAAGAGCGTTTTTACCCCACGGCCGATATGGGTTTCCTCCCATAGGTAATAGGCCACGGACCGGATGGATCGTGGACCTGCAGCGGTTTTGGGAGGGGGGCTAAGCTTGACGTTTCTTTTTGGGCTCATTTTTTAGATCTATGGTGGCGCAGGTAAGGTTAAAGAAAAGCAAACTTTATAATATTCCCATAACCCTTGCCAAAAATTATTCAAAAGGGCTTGGGCTAAAAAATTGAATTTATCGGCATCAGGCATTTGCAATCGAGGAAGTGGTCGGTTTGGCGTAGTTTCGCTACATTTTGAGGAACAGTTTGAAAATTGGGGTTTTTCAGCGATTACTTGTGTATAACCATCGGGATACGAGCTGTAGGGACGAAACCATTGATTTTTCAGGATCAACCGAGCGTAATTTTAATTTTAGCGATTTCCCCCTATATTTAAGCCAGTACTTCGCCCGTATTTCCAGATTAATCGATTACCCGATGACCAAAAACTACGCTTGCATCTTTTTCTGCCTTTGTCTTGGCATTTTCTTCTCCTGTTCCAAACCGGCAGCCGAAGAAAAGCCCTACAATATCCTGTTTATCGCCATTGACGACCTGCGCCCCGAACTGGGGGTATATGGCAATGACATCATTCAAACCCCAAATCTGGATGCCATCGGTAATACCGGATCCGTTTTTCTCAACCATTACGTGCAGGTTCCTACCTGCGGCGCCTCCCGTTGCAGCATTCTCACCGGTATGTTGCCCCGTACTACCCAGCATTTGCGAAACACGGCCATTGAACAGTTTCTATCCAACGAGCCTGAAAAGGAACGACCGGAAAGTTTTGTGCACCACCTCAAAAGAAACGGGTATTACACAGTGGGCATAGGAAAAATCAGCCATTCAGTGGATGGCTTGTGGTACGGCTACGAAGAAAGTCCCGAAGGAGCCAAAATGGAAATGCCACACAGTTGGGACGAGATGTTGTTTGATGCCGGTAAATGGGGAACCGGGTGGAATGCCTTTTTTGGCTATGCAGATGGCTCTAACCGGCAGGGGATGAACAAGCAGGTCAAGCCCTACGAAGCGGGTGAGGTGGACGATCTGGGCTATCCGGATGGGCTTTCCACCCAGCTGGCCGTTAATAAAGTAAAAGAACTATCGGAAAAAGGCCAGCCATTTTTCCTGGGATTGGGCTTGTTTAAGCCCCATCTGCCGTTTACGGCGCCAAAAAAATACTGGGACCTGTACAACCGCGAGGATATTCCACTTTCTCCTTTTCCTGAATTACCCGAGAACGTTCATCCCAGTAGCCTTCAGGAGAGTGGCGAATTCAACCAATACCAATTGGGCGAGGAAAAAGCAGGTCTGGACCGGAAACTTTCGGATGATTATGCCAGAAAGCTTCGGCACGCCTACTATGCCGCCGTTAGCTATAGCGATGCTCTGGTGGGAAAGGTGTTGGAGGCCCTGGAAGAAGAAGGACTGGCAGACCGTACCATCATCGTGGTCTGGGGTGACCATGGCTGGCACTTGGGAGACCACCGGGTCTGGGGGAAACATACCACTTTTGAAATGGCCGTCCGTAGCCCCTTGATGATCAAAGTTCCGGGAATGGAAGCGAGAAAGATTGGAAGCGAATTGCCTGTCAGCAGCATCGACCTGTATCCTACCTTGATGGAACTGACGGGTATTTCTACCAATTTCCCATTGGATGGGCAATCGCTCCTTCCCCTGATGAAAAACGGGCGCGACGGCCAACGTGCGGGCTTGGCGTTTAGTTACTTCAGAAACGGGATTTCCATGCGTACCGATCGGTACAGGCTCACCCGCTATTTCCGGGATGCACTACCCAACCTGGAGCTGTTTGATCACCAAACCGACCCCATGGAAACGAAAAATATTGCCGGGAATTCCCCGGAAATTGTTGCGGAGCTGTTGCCGCTATTGGAAAAGGGAAATACCGGCTTGTACGGGGATAGGGATAATTGACCTTAACTATGGAAAATTTAAAACCATTACCATCTTACGGCGCGCGTTTGCTGCTATGTATTATTGGCTCCCTTGCCTTTTCCTGTGGAACTTCCGGGGAAGACGACGAGCAACTTGCGTCAAAACCCAATATCATCTACATATTGGCGGATGACCTGGGGTATGGTGATCTTAGCTTTCTGGGGCAGGAAAGATTCCAAACGCCGCATATCGACGGATTGGCAGCCCGGGGAATGGTGTTTACCCAGCACTATGCGGGATCCACGGTTTGTGCCCCCTCGCGCTCCGCCTTGATGACCGGCCTGCATACCGGACATACGCCGGTACGCGGTAACCGGGGTATGAACGGAGGCCAATACCCCTTACCGCAAGGCATGCAAACCTTACCTAAGGTATTGAAAGGTGCGGGGTACGTAACGGGCGCTTTTGGAAAATGGGGGTTGGGATATCCCGGTTCCGCAGGCGATCCCCTTGCTCAGGGCTTTGATGTCTTTTTTGGCTACAATAGCCAGACCATCGCCCATAATTACTATCCCAGGGAATTAAACGATAACGATGCCATCTTGACACTGGAAGGCAACCAGGGTGCTGAAGAGGGGCAGTACGCACCGGAACTAATTCAGGAACGACGCCTGCAGTTTATCGAAGCAAACAAGGATACCACGTTTTTCCTGTACATGCCGTCCATTATTCCCCATGCGGAGTTATTCGCGCCGCAAGCCTATCTGGAAAAGTTTTTGAAACGAACCAATCCCGAGCCACCCTATCGATTCGAAAGCTTGTTGGGTCCGGAAACGCCCTACGAAGGGGTAGACGATCCGAATCATCCCCGGTACAAAGTGGGGGGCTATGGATCCCAGCCTTATCCCCACGCCGCATTTGCTGCCATGGTGACCTTATTGGACGATCAGGTAGGACAAATCGTCGCCAGGTTGGATTCTTTGGGTATTCTGGATAACACGCTGATTGTATTCAGTTCCGACAACGGCCCCCACCTCGAAGGAGGCGCGGATCCTGATTTTTTTAATAGCAATGGCCCTTTTCGGGGGTACAAGCGCGATTTACACGAAGGGGGGATCCACGTACCCATGATAGTCAGCTGGCCTGCAAAGGTGAAAGCAGGCAGTCAAACGGATCACATCAGCGCTTTTTGGGATATTTTGCCCACCTTGGCCGAAGCAGCGGGTGCGGGTTACGAGCAAGGTATCGACGGAATCTCCTTTTTGCCCACCCTTCTGGGAGAAGGCGAACAGGGTACACATTCCTACCTTTACTGGGAATTTCACGAGCAAGGAGGCAAGCAGGCGGTACGCATGGGTAAGTGGAAGGGAATTCGCCTGGATATTTTTGCGGGTAATCGGAAAATTTTGCTCTACGACCTGGCGGAGGACCCCGGTGAAACCCGTGACCTGAGTGGAGAGCATCCCGATATTGTGGCAGAAATAGATCGAATAATGAGGGAATCCCGGATGGAAGATGTGGATTGGCCATTTCGTTCGAAAATTGACACCGAAAACAAGTACCAGTAATGAAAAAAATAGCCCATTACCTTTTGATGCTAAGCGCATGCGCAGTTTCGGCGGCCGGATGTACCTCAGATGATCGGTACAGCAGCTGGGAACAGTACCGGGGAAGTTCCACGGCGGCTCAGTTTTCCAGTTTGGATCAAATCACCAAAGAAAACGTGCACTTGCTCGAACCTGCCTGGACCTTTCACACGGGAGACAAACGGGAGCGAACACCCATGGAATGCAATCCGATCGTCCTGGGAAAGATCATGTATATCACCTCGCCCCAACTGGACCTTATCGCCCTGGATGCACGGACCGGGGAAGTACTTTGGCGTTTTGACCCAGCGGCATATGGGCAATCGGGTGGGGTCAATCGTGGCGTAACGGCTTATACCGCCGGCGGAAAAACGCGTATTTTTTTGGCAGCCGGGCACCTCTTGTTTGCCCTGGATGCGGTATCCGGAGACCTGGTTGAAGCATTCGGGGAAAAGGGCATGCTGGATCTTCGCAAGGACCTTGGACGGGATCCGGAAACACTTTCGGTATCCTTGAATACGCCGGGAATCATCTATAAGGACCTATTGATCATCGGATCGGGAACTGGGGAGGGATACGATGCCGCTCCCGGTCACATCCGGGCCTATTCCGCCGAAACCGGCGATTTCCGTTGGGTTTTTCATACCATACCTCAGGAAGGAGAATACGGATACGATACCTGGCGCTGGGTGGAGGGTGAAAATTACGGCGGTACGAACAACTGGGGCGGGTTAAGTCTGGACGAAGAAAGCGGCTGGGTGTACGTCGCTACCGGATCGCCGACCTACGATTTTTATGGCGGCAACCGCATCGGTGAGAACCTCTATGGCAATTCCATCCTTGCACTGGATGCCAGCACTGGAGCCTACCAGTGGCACTACCAGGCGGTAAGTCACGATATTTGGGATTACGATTTGCCTTGTGCGCCCACCTTAGCCGATTTTCCGATGAATGGGAAAATGGTCAAGGCGCTGATCCAGCCTACCAAAATGGGGGAATTGATTCTTCTGGACCGGGTTACCGGAAAGCCATTGCTGGACCTGGAGGAGCAACTCGTACCACCTTCCTACGTGCCCGGTGAAGTAGCCCATCCGACGCAAAAAATTGGACAGGGAATTCGAGTCGTCCCTCAGGGGCTGGACAGTACCTATTTGACGACGATTTCCCGGGAAGCCGCGGCCTATGCGAAAAACGAATTCAGAAAATACCGCAACGAGGGTATGTATACTCCGCCCAGCCTGGAAGGATCCCTTACCTTTCCGGCCACTCGTGGTGGCATGCTATGGGGAGGGCTTTCCCACGACCCAAAAAGCCATATGGTCTATGTGAATGCCAATGAAATCCCGATGGTACTTCAGCTACGGAACCTATCCGGGGATTCCGAGGAGGGAGATATGGTCAGCGGACCCGGTTCCGGCAGGTACATTTACCTCTCCAATTGTTCCAATTGCCATGGGGCAAACCGACAAGGATTGGGGGAGGCATTCCCGGCACTGACCAATCTCAGAGAACGACACGATCGTGAATCGGCAAAGCGGATCATTACTGGTGGAAACGGGGTGATGCCTGCGTTTCGTGGTTTTGGAGAGGAGCAGTTGGAAGCATTGATCGGTTATTTATTGGACGAAGTACCCCCTGTTGCATCCCCTGTGGAAACGCCCGCAGCAGAAAAGGAAGCCATGGATCGGTATGTATTGCAAGGGTTTCGCATTTTTACCGACGAGGAAGGTTTTCCCGCGAGTCGACCGCCCTGGGGAACACTGAATGCAATCGACCTGACCACGCAAACCATCAAATGGAAAGTGCCCCTGGGCGAATATCCCGAATTGAAAGCGAGGGGAGTGGCACCCACCGGCACCCAAAATTTCGGCGGTTGTGTGGCCACAGCGGGAGGGCTGGTATTTATCGGGGGTTCGGCCGATGAAATGTTCCGGGCTTTTGATGCGGAAACGGGAAAAGTGCTCTGGGAATACCGGCTTCCAGCCGGAGGTTATGCGGTGCCTTCGGTGTATGAAGTGGAAGGCAGGCAATACGTGGTTATCGCCGCGGGAGGCGCCAATCGCCTGGGCACTCCTGCAGGAGATGCCTATGTGGCATTTGCCTTACCGGAGGAGTGAAACGTGCCAATACCCCTGATTTCATCGCATTTGAGCCGTATTATCGGATGCAAAAGCGGAAACTAACTCGTTAATTTTGAAAATCCAAAATCCCGCGGGGCAAAGAGATGGATTTTTTACGTGTAAAAAAAAATCCGAGTGCCGAAGATAGGGGCAAGGTATTTCACCTCAGGTTGACCCCCATGTTTTCTTGTAGGATGCATTTCATCGGGTGACCTTGTTGCCAATACTGCGAAGCAACGCGGTAAACCAAAAGCCCTAAAAAACGAAACTCCCTCTGCCTCAACGGAGGGAGTTTCGTCTGTCTTGATTTTTAAAAGGGTGTCCCTTGTGCGAATGGAGCCCAATCCCGCAAGCCTTTATTCCCTGATGTTTCCTTGCTCGTCGATGCTCAGTTCTTTTCGTTCCCCGTCTTTCTCCAGGCGCACGGAGAAAACCAGCTGGTTTTCTTCTTTACGCGCACTTACACGGGTAATGGCGTAATTCGGATACCGGCTTTGAAGAATCGTTTGCAAGTTTTCCGGTAAGGGGTCTTCGTAGGGGATGGTATTGGAAAACCGTCTCTCCGAGACAGCTTCGGATTTTCGCTCGATAAATTTGTTGGTACCATCGGCTTGTTTTTCCAGATCGAAGGCATCGTACAGCTCTCCAATGGCGGTATAGGACTCAAAGCTCAGCTTGTCGCCTTCGATGTGGATCACCTGAAACAATTGGGTGTTTTCAGCGGCCCGGTCTCGATCGGCTTCGTAATCCTCCCAGCCATTTCTTCGGAGTTCGTACATTTTTCCTCCACTTACGGACACCACGTATACCGTTCCGGTTTTGTCCCGCGCGTTCACGCCGTCCAACACATTGTCGCCCGGAGACACCCGACCCCGGGCATAGCTGTGGTCGTGTCCTTGCAGTGCCAGGTCCACTTTGTATTTGTCAAACAGTGGCTTCCATGCTTCCCGAAGCCGGGCATTGTCCCTTCCTTCCGAGGCAGAGAACAGCGGGTGATGGTAGGTAACAATGGTCCATTTTTGAGGATTATTGGACAACACTTCTTCCAGCCAGGGGATTTGTTCTGCTTGCATCACGTTGCTGTTCAGGGAAATAATACGGGCATCCTGGTAGTCCATGTAGTAGACCGTCTCGGCAAGTTCTTCCAGGCCTTCGGGGCCATTTTCCGGCAAGGTGAATTGTGGCCTCCATTGCAAGGAAAGCCTGCGCGCTGCATCTGCTCCGTCCCATTCCGGAATGCTGCGGTATTCGTGGTTTCCGGGCGTTGAAAGGGAGGGAACCATGCTGTGTATAAATCCTCCTGCCGTGAACCACTCGTGCCATTCCTGGTCCCGGTGCGCGGTATTTACTAAATCTCCCGCATGAATGATAAATTTGGCATCCGGTGCCTTTCGGTAGCCTTCCCGAATCAGCCGGGCCCACAGCTCCAGAATGTAATTTTGTGTGTCGCCCACATAGAGAAAGGCAAATGGTTCGTCCTTGTCATCGGATGCCGTGCTAAACTGAATCCATTCACTCCAGGTATCCCCATCGCCCACCCGATAGGCATAGGTAGTTGCGGGTTTTAAATCGGAAAAGGTCACGGAATGGTAGTGCGCTTTTACCCGGGCTACTTCCACCGAAGAGGCATCCAGCAATTCAGTTTTGGCCGGAAGTGTTTCTGCATTCCGCCAGAACTTGGGCGCTCCATCCGCCACCGCTATCTCCGCAAACGTCTGGGAAATGGTGGTGTCGGTTCGCCAGGTGACACTGGCCTGATGAGCAGGGTCCGCACCAAAATTGAGCACAATCCGGTCCGGATAATACGAAGGTTTGCTCCATTCCTCGCGAAAAGTTGGGGCTTTGTATACACGGTATTCCTGCGCCAGGGTCCATTGGCAAGCAGCGACTAGTAACAAGGTAAAGAAAAGGTTTTTCATTTTTTGGGAACGCTTTGAACGGTTTTTGGGAAAGGTACGAAAATCAAGTTTGGATGTCAATGCATACCAACAAACGAAGGTACGAAAACCGGATTACGCGGGTGTTACGAAAATGGGAAGGAACGATGAAAATATACGAATGAAAAAAGGAGCTGAAAACAGGCCTGGCATCCCAAAGAAGTTCCGGGCGGTTTTATTAGAAATCGGTGGAGGAAACGGCAAGGACTTTCCCTCCACATCATTGAAAACGACAAGCGCGCGCCTTGGTACTGATTTTTACGTAAGCCAAATCGCAATTTTGACTACACCGATCAATAGATACCGGTGATGAATAAAAAGGCACCTTCAAAAAAAATGACAAAATCTGTAGCCAGGTACCGGACAGTGCAGGCGTTCAAGCAGGCAATCCGCACATGCACCCACACAGGGAGAGGTGGATATCTATTTGGAAAAAAGGGCCGCTTTGGTTGTCCCAGAGGGCGAAATCGGCTTTGTTGTTTAGCTGCAGGATGAAACCGGTTGGCAGAGCCTCACCGAGACGAATTTGGTGGCATGTAGCCCTTGCCGCCAGTTGAAAGAACCTGGAATTAGTTCGAATGGTAGGTCCATCCTTTTTCAGCCTAGGTGGGGGAGAAAACCCCGATCCACTTTGGCATTCGCCCGATGCATACCCATGCGCTTCTTTATTTCCTATTGAAAAACTTGTGTTTGTATTTCAGTGGAGTGGTTTTGGTATATTTCTTAAACTGCCGTTGAAAATAGGAGAAGTTGTTGAATCCACACTCGTAGCAGATTTCAGTGACGGTCAGTTCTCCTTCCATCAATAAACGACAGGCATGACCCACCCTGAGCTCATTGACAAGGTTACTAAAGGTTTTTCCGGTTCTCTTTTTAAAATACCGGCAATACGTGGAAGTACTCATGTTTAGAAGGATGGCTGCCTCTTCGAGGCGGATTGCGCTTTTGTAATTTCCCAGGATGTATTCGTACATGCGATTCACCCGGACCCTGTCGGTGCTCGCCACCGGATATTGAAATGCGGGACTCGAGAGTTCGGTCAAATCTCTTGATTTGGAGAGAATATGGAGCATTTCCAACAGAAGAAAAATTTTATCGAATCCTTCCAATTCAAGCATCTTTTCCATTTTTTCAGCCAGGCACTTTTTTGTGGCCCCTGAGACTACCAATCCTTTGGCGGCGCGTTCGAAAAGATGCCGGATTTTCACCATTTCAGGAGATCCGAAAAAGGCGTCGCCTAAGAAGTCTTCCAGGAAATGAATGACAATTGCCCGTACGCGGAGATGGTTCCGCGGTAGTTGGTAATACTCCTCTGCATTCCGATGAAAATGGGGCAGGTTGGGTCCGACAAAAATCATGTCACCCGGATAAAAAGAAGCCACATGGTCACCTACAAAGCGTTTGCCGCTGCTTTCCGTGATGAGGGTAAGTTCGTACTCGGGGTGAAAATGCCATGGGGTAGTGATGCAAGGCAAGATGTCTTCCTTAATGGCAAAACTGCTCTTGGAGGTGACCGATATTTTTTCCAGCAATGGCTCCATATTCACGGTAGTAAACTAATATAATATAGGCAAAAAACTACGTATAAAAAGGCTTGATTGACAATATAGTACACAAATTCGACAAAATAGGAGAGGTTTTGTAGTTCTTTCTATCGTAAATTTGTTTAGTATCTTCTTAAATCCTAATAAAACTCAGAATGGCCTTCTTCTTATTTCGTAAAAACACCAAAGAAAAATTGGGTGCCTCCGGGCAGGGGGTAGTTGGATGGTTTCCGGCTGTTGTGATGCTAGTGGTTTTGTTGATCGGATGTGGCCGGGAAGCAGACGAAGAATCCAAGAGCAGCATCGAGGTGCCTGTAGTGGATTGGATGCACTTATCCAGTTCTAGCGGCGAACTACCAACCCCCAATGCTGGGAATCAACAGACGGCGACCCTTGTGGCGGATCTGGATAGGGATGGTGTGAACGATTTTGTAATTACGGAACGGACAGAGGGGCCGGCCGTGGTTTGGTACCGGCGCACCAACGAAGGTTGGGACAGGTACATCATTGAAAATGAAGCACTGACCATCGAAGCTGGTTCGGCCTATGGCGATATAGACGGGGATGGGGATATGGATTTGGTGTTTGGTGGGGATGGTCAGAGCAACGAGATTTGGTGGTGGGAAAATCCTTACCCTGATTTTGAACCAAGTACTGCATGGACGAGACGAGTGATCAAATCAGGTGGCGCCAATAAACACCACGATCAGATTTTTGCAGACCTAAACGGAGACAGCCGCGAAGAACTGATTTTTTGGAATCAGGGGGACAGAAAGCTTTTTGTTGCTCCAATTCCGGAGGATGTAACGAAAGTTTCCGAATGGGAGTTGGTCGAGATTTATGCATACGAAGAAACCGACACGCCTCAGAAAGGACGTTATCCGAGTTGGAAAAGGCCGAATGAACACGAGGGACTGGCCATCGCTGATGTAGATGGTGACGGTACAGTGGATATTGTTGGAGGTGGAAGGTGGTTCAAGCATCGGGGAGATTTTCAGTTTGACGTACACGAGATAGATCCTGCCTATGCGTTTACACGTTCCATTGCCGGTCAATTTATCCCAGGGGGAAGACCAGAAATCATGCTTGTGGCCGGGGATGGGGCGGCGCCTCTCATTTTCTACGAGTGGAAAGCGGGTAGCTGGATGGAGAAAGTACTGATAGATACGGTGTATGACGGGCATTCGATCAACCTAGTCGATTACAATGAGGATGGGCATTTGGATATATTTTTGGCCGAAATGGAGTTGGGTAATCATCCGGACAAGCCCAAAGCACGGGTGATGCTAGGTAATGGTGAGGGAGATTTCGAAACGGTGGAGTTGCTTAGCGGGTTTGGTTGGCACGAAAGCAGGATGGTGGATTTGGACGGAGATGGTGACCTCGATATTCTGGGAAAACCCTACACCTGGGACGCTCCAAGGCTGGATATTTGGTTGAACGAGGGCACGGAGATGGGTAACCCGGCCTTGTCTTCGGAAAATTGGGAGCGGCACCAAATTGTCCGTGACTTGCCCGATAATGCCATTTATGTACATGCAGAGGACCTGGACGGCGATGGACTCCGCGATATCATCGCTGGTGCTTATTGGTATAAAAACCCAGGGAAGATTTCCGATAATTGGGAAGCAAAAACCATCGGAGGGGGCATGACCAATATGGCGCTTCTTCACGACTTCGATGGGGACGGACACATGGACGTTTTGGGTACTACAGGTAAAATGCCCCAGGAAAACAGGTTTCTTTGGGCAAAAAATGATGGAAAGGGAAATTTTACGACCTATGCGAACATCGGAGAGGGAGACGGAGATTTTTTGCAGGGAATAGCCATAGCCCGGTTTGTGCCCGATGGCCCCTACCAAATTGCCCTGAGTTGGCATGCGGCTGAAAAAGGGATTCAAATGATCACCCTTCCGGATAATCCGCTTCGAGATGAGTGGACTATCCGGAAAATCAGCCCCCATACCCTGGATGAGGACCTGAGTGTTGGTGACATCAACCGAAATGGTCTTTTAGATCTCTTTCAGGGTACTCAGTGGATAGAAAACCCGGGCACATTGGATGGAGCGTGGAACCTGCATGTGATCGGTGAGGTCACCGCCGGGGAGCCGGATAGAAATAACCTCCTGGATTTCAACAAAGACGGAAAACTTGATGCGGTAGTTGGTTTGGAAAATGGAACCGATATTTTACTCTTTTTGCAAAAAGATGCATCCGGAACTTCCTGGCATAGAAAAATCATTGCGAGCAATGTGGGAGGAGGCTTTAGCATGGATGCAGGGGATATAGACGGAGACGGGCTGGCAGATGTGGTACTGGGAGAACACAGGGGAGATCCCTCCAACCGGCTAATCATCTATGAAAACACCAATAATGCCAAAAACTGGATACCCCACGTGGTAGATACGGGTCTAGAAACAGACATTGATCATCACGACGGTACCGTCTTAGTGGACATTGAAAATGACGGGGACCTGGATATCCTTTCCATTGGATGGTACAATAAGCACATTTGGGTGTACGAGAATACATCCAACTAACGAAAATCAGCTGCCCAGGAAAATCAGCAGAGGACCGGCTTTGTTTCCGGCACAATTCCTAAAAGACCGCTTTCTTTTGAAGAGCTGGCCGGTAGAACCAATTGGGTAGCTGATTTCGGTAAAAAAGAAATCAAATTCCTTTACGGGAACGGAGGATAGCTGATTTGGAAAAGAGAGCTTTTCCAAAACCTATTGTGCAGAAATTGAGGGTCTGCCGCAACACGAAGTGTGGGAATTGGTAGAAAGCGGCAACCTACCAGCAGTTGCGAACAAGCAAGCAGAGAAGATTGCTTCAGAACCAGATAGCCCGGTAGAATAACATGAAAACGAGTGCAGGAATGGAGAAAATTGCAAGAAATGACCTCGCAGGTTTCAGGAAGAAGGCCAAGACCATCAGGGAATCCATTTTGACCATGGTACATCAGGCAAATTCTGGTCATGTCGGAGGTAGCCTTGGAGCCACGGACCCGTTGGTGGCCCTGTATTATCATGTGATGGACCATCGACCCGATCATCCGGATTGGGAAGACAGAGACCGTTTTATTTTATCCAAGGGACACTGTACCCCAGTTTTGTATTCGGTGTTGGCAGATTGCGGATATTTTCCAATGTCGGATCTGGCAACGTTTCGACGGCCCGGATCCCACCTTCAGGGACACCCCTATCAGCCAAAAACCCCGGGAGTGGAGGCGTCTACAGGAACGTTAGGCCTTGGGATTTCCACGGGTGTCGGCATGGCTCTGGGAGCGAAAATCCGAAACCAAGGGCATTATTATTACATTCTTTGCGGAGACGGGGAAATTCAGGAAGGGCAGGTCTGGGAAGCTGCAATGTTTGCCAATAAGTATAAATTGGATAATGTGGTGGGAATCGTCGATAGGAATTACCTTCAAACCGATGGCAACTCAGAGGAGATCATGCCTCTGGATCCCTTGGTTCCGAAGTGGGAGAGTTTTGGCTGGCATGTGCAGGAAATAGATGGGCATGACTACCTCGCAATTATTGATGCGGTGACAGAGGCGAAAGCGGTTAGGGGGAAGCCTTCCATGATTGTTGCCAACACGGTGAAAGGAAAAGGCGTGGCTTTTATGGAAAACGTGGTAAAATGGCACGGAACCCCACCCGACAACGACGAGTATAACAAAGCCTTAAAAGCCTTGGAAAATGGAATATAAAGAGACGAGAAGAGGCTACGTAGATGCGCTGATTGAATTGGCCGAAACGCACCCCGAGTTGGTGGTTTTGGATGCGGATGTGGCCAAAGCCACAAAGACAGAACTCTTTCAAGACCGCTTCCCTGGGCGTTTCTTCAATTGCGGGGTACAAGAGCAAAACATGCTTTCGGTAGCTGCGGGATTGGCAATGGAAGGATTTCTGCCGTTTGCATCCACCTTTGGTGTCTTTGCAACCTGTCGCGCTGCCGATCAGATGAGGAACTCGATTGCTTATCCCAAGGTAAATGTAAAAATTGGAGCAACCCATTGCGGGATTACCACGGGTGGGGACGGTGCCTCCCATCAGAGCAACGAGGACATAGCCATCGCACGATCATTTCCACATATGACGGTACTTGTTCCGGGAGACTACGAGGAGGCAAGGCAGGCTACCCTGGCTGCGGCCAACCATCCGGGCCCGGTTTACCTGCGGTTTGGCAGGGATAGCTATCCGGTGGTTCCGGAGATTCATACGCCTTTCAGTATTGGTAAAGGAAAACTAGTCAAAAAAGGATCTGAAATCACACTTATCAGTACCGGAATCATGGTGAATGAGGTACTGAAGGCGCAGGAGATATTGGAAAAAAGGGGAATAAGTGCCCGGGTGTTACACTTCCCATCAGTGAAGCCCCTAGACGAACCTTTACTGATTGCTGCCGCCAAAGAAACCAGGGGAATCGTCACGGCGGAGGAACATTCCATAATCGGCGGCCTTGGGGAGGCAGTAGCAGCGACGGTGGCTGCCAATTGCCCTTGTGCAGTACGTAGGGTTGGAGTGCAGGATGTGTTTGGGGAATCTGGCATGGCTGGGGAGCTGATGGACAAATACGGATTGAGAGCGCCGGATATCGTAGACGAAGCAATGAGAATTTTAACCATGAAATGAACCTATGAAGGCCCTGACAAAATTTGAGAAAGGTAAAGGACACGTTGCCCTAATGGATATGCCAGAGCCGGTATGCCTGAACAATCAGGTAACACTGGAGGTGGCATGCTGCGGGATTTGTGGGACGGATATCCATGTGCTTCACGACACATTCAGGAATTATCCGCCAGTGATTATGGGACATGAATTTGCAGGTAAGGTAGTTGATGTAGGGAAAGATGTACAAAAGATTAAGCTGGGCGATACCTTTTCGGTACTGGGAGCCACTGCCGTTACCTGCGGAAATTGCAGGTATTGCTACCGCGGTGAATTTATGTTTTGCAAAAACCGCCGGGGTATGGGGCATGGGGTCAATGGCGCTTTCGCCAAATTTGCCACCGCTAGACCCGACCAGCTTTTCGCAGTCCCTGAAGGGGTGAGCCTTGAAGAGGCAGCCCTGGTGGAGCCTCTGGCCGCGGCAGTCCATGCTGTATGCGATATTGCCCGCATCAAACTGGGTGACCAGGTGCTGGTATCCGGTCCTGGTACCATGGGACTTATGGCTCTGAAACTCTTGCTAGCTCAGGGTATAAAAACAATTGTCGCCGGTACCTCCGAAGATGCCTACCGCTTAAGTCTTGCGGAAGAGTATGGGGCTTACAAAGTGGTGATGGTGGACCGTGAGAACCTTCAGGAGGTAATTCTGGAGGAAACAGAAGGACTGGGAGTGGATTTGGCGTTTGAGTGTGCAGGCGCGGAAGGCTCTGTCAGAAATTGCCTGGAAGCGATTAAGCCGTTGGGGCAATACATACAGGTGGGACATTTTGGGAAAGATCTGCGGGTGCCATGGGATTTGGTGGCCTTCAGACAGCTTAAAATCCTTGGTTCAGTAGGATATACCCGGGACACCTGGCTGCAAACATTCCGCATATTGGAACAGGGAAGGTTGAATGTAAAAGATATTATCACCCATACGTTTCGGCTTTCCGAATGGGAGGAGGGGTTTGACCTGACGCAGCGAAAAAAGGCCGTTAAAGTACTACTGTACCCGGAGTAACGATTTTATGAGACGATTTGAGGGTAAAGTGGCATTGATTACCGGTGCAGGACAGGGTATTGGCTACCAGATTGCAGAGTCGCTGGTTCGCGAAGGCGCATACGTGATCATTAATGATTCCAACAAGCAAGTCGCGAAATGTGCAACCGAGCGAATCGACAAGCTGTACCCGGGGAGAAGCGTTGAGGTGATAGGCAATGCAAGCAAACTATCGGTGATAAACGAATTGATCGGAAAAGCCCTGCATACGTTCGGGAAATTGGACCTGGTGGTAGCAAATGCTGGTTGCACGCTGTTCGGGAATTTTTTCGAATACACAGAAGCGCAATTTGACCAGACCATGGAAGTCAATTTAAAGGGTACGTTTTTTTTGGTGCAGAAGGCCGCAAAAGCGATGGTCGAGGCCGGTACCGGGGGACGTATTGTCCTTATGTCGTCCACGCTGGGCTTAATGGCCTATCCCGATTTGACGGCATACTCCATGACCAAAGCCGCTATTCAAATGATGGCCAAAAGCCTTGTGCTGGATTTGGCTTGCCATGACATAACGATCAACACCATCGCCCCCGGGGCCACCCTTACGGAGCGTACGTTAAAGGAAGAGAAAGACTACGAAGCATATTGGAGCAAGTTGATTCCGCGAAAAAAAACCGCCACTACGCAGGATATTGCCAATGCAGCTCTTTTCCTGTTGGCAGCGGAAGCGGCTCATATTACCGGGCAGACCTTGGTGGTGGATGGGGGCTGGAGTTCCGTTGGAAATAATCCGAATGAAGCAAAAGGAGGATAAATGGTTTGGGCCAATGTATCCAACCCGCTTAATGCGGTTTGCAAGGTTAGTTTTTCTACGGTAACAGCCAAAGTTTCGGATCTTGCTGAATTTCAATTCCGTTACTAGTGTGTTGTACACCATTTCGGCTAGCTAGTGATTTATTTGAAATTGAGAATTATCCAGCATATCCGATAAATTATTAAAATAACAGCTTACGCTATCCCGGTCGATCGGGTGAGGTGTAGCGTCCTTAACTGCCGGTACAGGCAAGAGGATGGGTCAAACAGGAGAAAACTTCCCGGGGAAGGCAATCTGGCAGCCATACCTGGGAAATCAGTCCGATGGAAGCCATTCAAAATCCTCCGGACACAAGGGGATAGTCGGTTGCTAGCGGCGTACCGATCGAAGCAAAGCCTATCCTCCGTGGAATTCGCCGCACCAGGGGACAGGAATCATCGGGAAAAGAAATTGAATCTGCAAACGATACTTCAATGAGGAAAAGTGTACGTATACTAATTTCAATTGGCCTGGTTACCTGCTGTTCCAATCCGGCGGCGCAGGTGAAAATAGCGGAGGTTTCCCATATTGGCAGACCCCATTTTAAAATTACTACCCAACGGGCCACCTATTATCTGGATCGGAGCGGTGCCGGAATTTCCAGTGTGGTAGACACGGATGACATCGATTGGATTAATTTCAACGGCGATCCCCATATTACAGGGGCCAAAGGAGCCTCGAGTGGCTACAGAGGCCTGGGTAATCTGGTTTTCAGGTCCGATGACGGGGGAGCAGGACATCCGGGGTTTGATAAATGTGAGTGTAAAATCATTTCTCAGACGGAAATTTATTGCGAAAGCATCAGTAAAAAATGGGCCTGGACATGGGCTTTTACCGATGAATTCGGTAAAATAACTCTAGAGAAAACAGACCCTGGTCATGCTTACTGGTTTTTGTATGAAGGACCGGTAGGGGGGCAATTCAACCCTTCCCAACACTACTGGGGTACTGAGGAAGGTGGCCCGCGCTACGAAACACCAAGCCTCCACCGGGGGGAAGCAGTACAGGGGAAATGGCAATGGGCTTATTTTGGAGACGAGAAATTGGACAGGGTGTTTTTTGTGGCTCAGCAGGAGAAGGACGGTCTTGTGGATTATTTTGCCTACATGGGCGATGATGGGGAATTGGCCAATGATGCCCGGGATGGGATGGTGGTCTTTGGTTTTGGCAGAGATACGGGAGCCAAGCCGCTGATGACGTCGGATGGCAACGTTTTTTATTTTGGGTTTTTCCCCAGTAAAATTGCGGATGCCGGTCTGCATGGAAAGTTGGACGATTACCTGCAATCATTGCTCAAGTGACCATTGCCTGGGGCTTTGGGACGGTGATTGGGTGACGCTAAATGCATTGCAGTGCCTGGATATTGACAAAAAGAAATTAGGTATACTACCAGGATAGTAGATGGGATTTACAGGTGAAATGCGGGTTATCCGCAGTAACACGATTTACTTTCGGTAAAGGGCGGAATAGGGGGGCAGGGGAATTCGTCTTCCAATCAAACGTTGTGCCTGTTAAAATGGGGTTTGCAGTAAGGTATTCTTTGGTGTTTCAACTCAAGATTTAAATCCAGCGTTTGTTCATCAAGCAAAAACCGTTATTTTCTGCCAGGCATCGATACCGCACCAACATTGCTCCTTTAGGGTAAAATGGTCGCAGGGATAGCCTGAAACTAAAAAATGCCATCGGATAGTTGCGCAAAGGCTACTGTGGTAAAATCGGATGTATAATGTTCAGATGACCAACTGGTTACATCTATATAAAAAAGCGAAATCCTATGAATAACAGACGAAATAGCCGCGGTAGGCAAGTGCTTAAAACACTACTCGGGGTCATTGGAGTAACCTTTCTTCTTGGATTGGCAAGTCCCAACTCCAGCTTTGCCCAATCCCCTCAAATAAATGTGTGGTATGGGGACCAGCAATATTTTGGAGAACAAGGTCGTACGCAGCGATGGGTGAATATTCTCGGAAATATCTCGGAAACAGAGAAAGTGAGTTCCCTCGATTTTCGTATAAACCAGGGCGAGCTGCGTTCCTTTTCCCTTGGAAGCGATCTACATCGGTTGGCAACTGACGGAGATTTCAATCTTGAGCTTTCCTGGCAGGATCTCCGGATAGGTGAAAACTCAGTTCGGATCCTCCTCGGGACTACGGATGGTCAAATCCTGGAAAGGGAAATCAAAATCAACATTCTTCCTCTTAGAACATGGCCCATTCCGTATCAGGTTGATTTTTCAACAGAAAAGAATCCTCAGGAAAGTGTTCAGGTGGTGGATGGTTTATGGCACCTGGGTGGGACAGGCATTCGGACCACCGAACCTTACTACGATCGGGTCATCAGCGTGGGGGATACCTCATGGACCAACTACGAAGCAACCGCCCGAATAACCATTCATGCCTTTACACCTCCCGAAAAAGGCCCGCCCACCTACAATGTAACGCATTTTGGAATGGCTTTCAGGTGGAGAGGGCACACCCGGGATGGGCGGCAGCCAAGCAGGGTATGGTACCCATTGGGTGCACAGGGAGAGTTCTTGTTGCATCCCGATCAGACTACCGCTAAATGGAGAATACTTTACGACGGTGGCAGGAATGCTCCGGCACCTTCGTATGCAACAAAAGCGAACGCTATTGCAATGAATAAACCGATGTACATCAAAGGGCAGGTCCGCACACTTTCGGATGGGAATACCCGCTACAGGTTTAAGCAGTGGATGGAGGGTTCACCCGAACCACCGGGATGGGATGTGGAGGGGGTTGAAACCGGTGCCAGAGACTATCCCTCGGGTGCACTTTGTCTGGTACCCCACAATTCAGACGTGACCATACATGAGCTTAAGGTGAAGCCGCTAAGCAAGTAAGTTGTAGTGAAGCATACCCTACCTCGCTAAGACGCCTTTTTAGCCGCTCTTTGAAAGTACGTAGCAGTCGGTGTCCCACGAGGTTCTTCGGGTATCCATAACAGCAGCGCTGGGCCGGGAAATAACTATCAGCCTTTAATGGGGATAAGGTTCGCTTTTCAGAAAGCGAGGAGCTGCACCAAAAACCCCTGGTTTTCGAAAGTTTTTAAGGGAAAGGAGCAGCCTGTCCGGTTTTTCACGGGAGGACTCGAACCCGCGACCTTCCCGAGGTGTCGGGACATTCTCACCAGCCGAACGATTTGAGAAAAGAGGGGAAACAAAAAAAGCCCGGGTATTACCCAGGCTTTTAAGCGGAATGGACGGGACTCGAACCCGCGACCTTCCCGAGGTGTCGGGACATTCTCACCAGCCGAACGATTTGAGAAAAGAGGGGAAACAAAAAAAGCCCGGGTATTACCCAGGCTTTTAAGCGGAATGGACGGGACTCGAACCCGCGACCTCCTGCGTGACAGGCAGGCATTCTAACCAGCTGAACTACCACTCCAATATTTTATACTTTCGACATTCGAACCGGCGACCTTCCCGACGTTTCGGGACATTCTCACCAGCTGAACTAACTCCAAAATTTTGTATTTTCAGCATTCCTATCGGTGATCTTCTTGCCGTGTCGGAGGCTGAGATAAGTACCTCCATCATTCTTAGCGTATGCGATTTGAGCAATACCTAGGTTTCTACCATTTTAATAAGGTAGACATTTCTCAGGGCGAAGATCATTCGGTTCTTCAGGCTGCGCACTGCTCTTCAGGACGTTTCTGAGCTACTTCTCTTTTGAAGTGATGCAAAGGTAGGCGATTGTTTTTTTTCACACAAGGGCAACACCAAAAAAATATTTTACCGGGTTTTATCGGTTTCATAATCAAAGGGATTAATTTGGTAGCCTGCCATAATCCTGAAAGCAGCCGTTATAATTTCCATGCCAAATGGAAAGAGACATTTATACAAACCCGGATAGTGCGAGCTGGCTGGACCAATTCCTTTTAAGTTTTGTGGTGAATAGGACAGTTTAATTGAAATTTGTTTTTATCTTTTGGAACAACGTATCAATTTTATACAGCTTTGAAAGAATCGCAATTACATCAGGAAATACCCATTTTTAGGAATTTGCAAGAATACCTTCGCGAATTTGTTTATGGAGGGATAGACGGGGCAGTCACAACCTTCGCCGTGGTGGCAGGGGCAGTGGGAGCCAACCTGGATCCCATAGTAATCATCATTCTTGGATTCGCTAATCTCTTTGCAGACGGTCTCTCCATGTCCATCGGGGCGTATCTCTCGTCAAAATCGGAAAAGGAGAATTACAACAAACACAAAAGTATCGAATATTGGGAAGTTGATAATTTGCCAGAAAAGGAGCGCGAGGAGATTGAGGTGATTTATCGAAACAAAGGTTTCGAGGGCGTACTGCTTCAACAGGTAGTGGATGTCATCGTATCGGACAGGCACCGGTGGGTGGACGTAATGATGAAAGATGAACTAAATATGATGGAGGAGACCAAAAGCCCCTTTAAAATCGGATTGGCTACGTTGATTTCCTTTATCCTGGTAGGATTCATTCCGCTGACTGTATATGTGTGGGACTATTTTTATACGGTCGCTTTCGACGTGTTTTTCTGGACCTGCCTACTGACGGGAATGGCTTTTCTGTTCGTGGGAGGACTAAAAAGCTGGGTGAATCAAACGGGACTTTTTCGAAGTGTTATGGAAACACTTTCTCTGGGTTTTATTGCTGCATTGGTAGCCTATTATGTAGGAGATTTGTTGGAAGCCTTTCTGTTGCAGGCATAAAAAAAGGAGCCGATGGTTTACAAAGACTCCTGGTATGGGTTTATAGTAACTGACTACAGCTATATTTTCTCGGCAAACGCCGCATTTCGCACGTAGTGTTTCGTAATGATCGCTAAACTTAGTAAAATCAACTGGAAGCACAAGACGCTTGGTTAAATATCTGCTCTGAAAACCGTAAAAAAGTATAAAAGTTTGTTATTTATCATATGACCAAATAAAAAATGGGTTTTTACACGGGGTTGGGGTAAAATAAGTGTATTTTTTACATTTAATATCGATTATTTCTGCGTAAAATTGCTGGCTTCAGGGTGACGCAGGACCTTGGCACAGAAAAATCCGATTTACAAGCAGTCTGCAAAAAATCTCCTTTAATAGCGGGTACCAAAGGGGCTATTTTATCAGCTATTTTCTTAGGTGTATACCTGAATATTACGAGTTTTCCGTCATGGTTTGGCATACCGGTGAGTAGGATTGCAGACCGTTCAATGAATACCATCCAGCCTTGTGCAAGCTTTGGTTATACGATCATTTGAATTCAATTGACCAAGTAAACCTACATCATCCATCATGCAGCCTACCAAACCCCTGGGCCAAAAAGATCCTGTTCCGATCGCTATTGCCCCATTTTTTGGTTTGCAACTGTATGTTCAGCAGCATACCGTCACAGGATCGGCATCTTCAGGCGACGCCGTACTAAGGCTACCAGGAGTGAATAATCCGGAGAAAAAAAAGTGGGTGCCGCCACTGATATTGAGTCAAAATACAGCCTACAGGCGCCTTCCTCTGCGGCCTTGCGGGTACTTAGTTTATCGGCTTTGACGTTAGGGATATTTGAATAGATTCCTCGAGTAACCCGGATGTATCCGTGGAGCCCTGGCTTTCACCACTTTCAGAGGTAGTGGTTGTCGGCTTTGGTACCCAGGAGTGGGTTAGCGTTATAGGAGCTAATTCTTCAGTAAATAGCGAACAAACCTGCGTTGACCCCTGCCCATTCTCGCTGTCGCTATTCCGGGATAGGCAGGCGGAATAACCGTAACCAATTAGGGAGCGCCGTAAACCCTTCCTTGTGGGCCAATTGGAAAGATGGACAGGAACGTACCGTTAATACGAAACTCAGTTCACCGGCCTGCCGGTAAAAAGCCCTGGGCAATTAGAAAATCCTCCGTTTCTTTCAGGGTCTTCTCGTAAATCTCACGATTTCGGTAGTTGAAGAATCCATGTTCCTCACCCTCGTAGAGGATCAATTGGCAATAGCTTCCTACCTTTTCCATGACCATGGCATAGTATTCCGCTGTGATAACGGGAATCAACCGATCCTGGGTACCCAGGAAAAAAAGGGTGGGAGGTGCGCCCTTTGCCAGGTTATGCAAGGGAGAGAATGCATGGTACCTCGACCCGATGCGTTCGTAGCCGTAGCCTCCCGGCCCATTGTCAATGACCGGGTTAAACAAGAGCAGCGCGGCGGGTTTGGGACTGATTGTTGGATCCTCCGGCGAATTGAAGCCCGAAATAAATGCCGTTGCTGCAGCCAGGTGGCCCCCTGCTGATCCACCCGAGGCAATGATTCGGCTACTGTCGATTTTCAGTCGTTCCGCGTGTATTTTCAGGTACCGGATCGCAGACTTGGCGTCTTCAAGGGCGTCAAAGGGGCTTGTCTGATGCCGAGAGCGAACCCGGTAGTCAGCAAGTACGGTTACCAGCCCCTTTTTGGCAAAGTGTTCCGCATGGGGTTTGAACTGATGGATGTTCCCCCCATTCCAGCCTCCACCAAAGAAAAAGACGATGGCCGGTTGAGCATCAACGGTCTTTTCCGGATAATAGATTTCCATCTCCAGGCTATCGGTGCCTGCTACCTTGTATAATTCATTTGCCATGGATTGAGCCACCGCAAAAAACGTGGAAGTATTGCCCGATACTCCCAAAAGAAGGAGCAGAAAGAAAGTGATTTTTTTGTTCATAAATGCAGAGGTTTACGAGTTAATAGTTGTTCATTTCAAGGCCATTTCCATTTGATGGCAGTAAAGGGCTAACATACAACTTTATAGCTTAGTATGACCGGATCTTCTCGGTCCGGTAATCTTTCAACGGCTTCAAGGAGCTCCTTTTCTATTCCAGCTCATCTGCTGATTACCCGCCAGGTCAAACGAGTGAATGGATAGGTCGTTAACGCATTTGTTGGCGTAATAGATTTTATCCGTTACGACCATTTCGAATTCGCGACAAGACAGGTTAATGAGGCTATCTTTTGGCGCAACCAGGGGAATGAACGCAACCTCAGAAGCACAATTTTCAAAAGTGACTAGCGCCGAATTGTCCAATTCCACGCTGGAGTAGTCAAGCAATTCGTTGTTTTTGGTTTGACAACTCAGGGAAAGGCCTCCACCAACCAACAGTAAAAGCAAGCATATCGTGACGTTACCCATGGTCGCTTCACCGAGGGCCGGCATTGGTGATCGCTGCATCAACCTGCTGCTCAAATTTCCTAAAGTTTTCTTTGAATAAGCGGACTAGTTTGGTTTTTACCTCACGGAACTTATCCGGATCATCCCAGGTATTTTCCGGTACCAATAGCTCCTGTGGTACACCGGGGCAGGAGAGTGGTATGGTCAAGCCAAAATCTGCTTCGGAATGAGTAGCAACCCCTTCGAAATCGTCATTGTGAATGGCATCCAGGATAGCCCGTGTATACCGGAGTTTGATACGGGCACCGGATCCATAATCCCCGCCACTCCAACCGGTATTCACCAGCCAGGCATTTACCTGATGTGTCTTCATTTTGTTTGCCAGGAGTTTTGCGTAGGTATTCGGGTGCCACATCATAAATGCGGCTCCAAAGCAGGCACTAAAGGTGGCCTCGGGCTCTTTGACTCCCATTTCTGTACCCGCTACTTTTGCCGTATAGCCTGAGATGAAATGGTAACTGGCTTGCTCCGGGCTGAGTTTGCTTACCGGCGGCAAAACTCCAAAGGCATCGCAGGTCAGAAAGATAATATTCTTTGGGTGCCCGGCAACGCAGGGAATTTGCGTGTTTTCAATAAATTCTATCGGGTAGGAAGCACGGGTATTTTGCGTAATGGAAGTGTCGCTGTAGTCCACTTCCCGGGTTTTCGGATCGTAAACGACGTTTTCCAACACGGTACCGTAGCGGATGGCGTTGAATATGTCGGGTTCGTTCTCCTCGCTCAGGTCAATGGCTTTGGCATAGCAGCCTCCTTCGATGTTAAAGACGCCTTTCTCGTGCCAACAGTGCTCGTCGTCGCCAATTAATTTGCGTTTGGGATCGGCGCTCAGTGTGGTCTTGCCGGTTCCGGATAGTCCAAATAGCAAGGATACATCGCCGGTCTCGCCCACATTTGCCGAGCAATGCATGGGCAATACATCTTTCATGGGCATCAGGTAGTTCATGATGGAAAAGACGCCTTTTTTCATTTCTCCGGCATACTCCGTCCCAAGGATGACCATTTCCTTCCTTTCCAGGCTGATTCCAACGCTCGTTTTGGATGTCATGTTGGTGGTGAAGTGGTTCGCGGGAAAGCTTCCCGCATTGAAAACGATGTAATCGGGCTCGCCAAAGGTTGCCAGTTCCTCTCTGCTGGGCATGATCAGCATGTTTTGCATGAATAAGGCATGGTACGCCCGGGTGCAAATGATCCGAATTTTCAAGCGGTACCCCGGATCCCATCCGGCAAAGGCATCTACCACGTACAGGTGATCCCGGGTATTGAAATAATCGATGGCGCGCTCCCGGTTTACCAGAAAGGTATACTCGCTCATCTCGTAGTTCACGGCACCCCAGTCTATATTTTTTTCAGAATTGGGATGACGGACAATGCGCTTATCTTTGGGACTTCTGCCGGTTTTTTTACCGGAATACACCATCAGTGCTCCTTTATCGGAAATGGCAGACCCTTTTTCCAGACGCAATGCCGATTCATACAATATGGCAGGCTCACTATTGCGAAAAATATCCGATACTTCGATTCCGTAAGCGGCTAAATTAAAATCCATAGATGGGTTTGTTTTCGATTTCAACGAATCTAAAAGTACAAACCTATCCATGGATTATCAACTTATTGGTCGGAAAAAACCGGTTGTCAGCCGGTACGTAACGACTTACATCTTCCCTTTGAGCATCCGGTTCCAATAGAGGTAAGGCAGCCCGTATTTCTTCAGAATCCACATGGGGTACAATTCCTTCGAAGTGTCAAATAGCTTGCCCAAAAGGGGATCGGTGTCCCGTACATTGTTATATTTAAATTCGGCGAGCACCATTTTTCCATATCCGGTAACCAATGGGCAACTGGAATAGCCCTCGTAGATCTTTTCTCCCAATTTGTTGTTTTTTATCAGGTGGAGCAGGTTTTCCGCAACCACAGGGGCTTGTTTACGGATGGCTGCTCCCGTTTTCGCTGTGGGCAGTGCTGCGACGTCCCCCAGCGCGAAAATATCCGGATAATCCAAATGCTGCATGGTATTGATATCCACCTTTACCCATCCTTTGGAGGGACCGTCCTGGTGTGCTATCGGGGATTCCTGGATGAACCGTGGGGCCTCCTGGGGTGGGGCCAGGTGGAGCATGTCGTAGGGCATGACAATTTCGGTTTCTCCCACGATCTCTTCCTGAATGCTGCTATCTTCGGTTCCTACACAGCTATTGATACCGGATTGGGAGTACTTGAAGTGGATTTTTTTATTTTTTGAGTCAATTTTGACCGGTGTATAAAATGGCTTGAAAAAAATATCCCGCTCCTGGATAATTTTATTAAGTGTATCCGCAAAGGCCTTTACTCCAAAAATAACTGTCCCCGGTGTCGCGAAAATTACGTTCGATTTGTCCCGCAACCCATTCTTTCGTAGATAATCCTCAGCGAGGTACATGATTTTTTGGGGAGCCCCGCCGCATTTGATCGGTGTGGCGGGCTGGGTAAATACTGCGTTGCCACCTTTAAAATTTCGTAGTACTTCCCAGGTATATTCGGGATCTACGTAATTCGAACATACGCCCTCTTTTCCGAGAGCCTCACGCAATCCTTCGATCCCATCCAGATTCATCACCAGTCCCGGTGCAACTACCAGGTAATCGTAGCTAAATTGCCCGGAAGATTGGGTACCTACTACCTTGTTTTCCGGATCAATGGACGTAGCGGCGTCCTGTATCCAGTCAACACCTTCCGGAATGTATTGCTTTTCGTCCCGGATTGTCTTTTTCATGTCATAGGTTCCGGCGCCTACCAGGGTCCAGGCTGGCTGGTAATAATGCTTGTCGGAGGGTTCGATGATGGCCATTTGCAATTGCTTGTCGGCGCGCTTTAGTCTGGCCGCCACCATGATTCCAGCCGTGCCTCCCCCTACGATTAAAATTTTATAGTTCTTCATTGGTCTTATTGGTTAATTATCCACTAAAAAAAGCGAAAATTGTGAAAGAAGTATGTAATAAACGTCACAAAGTCCAGATGAAGCCGTACGTAAAAAACTGGATTGGTTCAAAAAATGGGGATGGGGGAAAAAGAACGCCCTACCACCGGCTGTGATAGGGCCCCTCTGAGAGACTATCAGACAGAAACTTTCCGATGTTAAGGATGGTTTATGGAATCCATTTGATGTGCTTAAAATTGGGTTTTCTTTTCTCCAAAAAGGCATCCCTTCCTTCTTTGGCTTCGTCGGTCATGTACGCAAGGCGCGTTGCTTCCCCGGCGAAAACCTGTTGGCCTACCATGCCATCGTCGGTCAGATTAAACGCGAATTTAAGCATTTTGATGGAAGTGGGAGATTTGGCTAGAATTTCCTGCGCCCACTCAAAAGCGCGGTCTTCTAATTCTTCGTGGGGATACACCGCATTGACCATGCCCATTTCGAAAGCTTCCTGTGCGGAATAACTCCTGCCGAGAAAGAAAATCTCTCTCGCGCGTTTTTGCCCGACCATTTTTGCCAAATACGCAGATCCATACCCCCCGTCAAAACTGGTGACATCCGCATCCGTTTGTTTGAAAAGAGCATGTTCCCTGCTGGCCAGGCTAAGATCGCATACGACGTGCAGGCTATGTCCGCCGCCTACGGCCCATCCGGGGACTACGGCGATAACTACCTTCGGCATAAAGCGAATCAGCCGCTGCACTTCAAGGATATTTAGGCGATGCATGCCGTCTTCGCCCACGTAGCCCTGTTTTCCCCGGGCCTTTTGATCGCCACCGCTGCAAAAGGAATACACTCCATCCTTGGGAGAGGGACCCTCTGCGGATAGTAGCACCACGCCAATGCTGGTGTCTTCTCTGGCGTCCAGGAAAGCTTCATATAGCTCGCTGGTCGTTTGGGGACGAAATGCATTTCGCACTTCCGGCCGGTTGAAGGCAATTCGGGCTACACCTGCACATTTTCTGTAGGTGATGTCTTTGAACTCTTTTACGGTCTTCCAATCCATTATTTTAGCAGATTTTTGCTTGCAAGATAGCAGCCAAAAGTGAATTTTCAGAAAGAATCCCTTGCAGTGTCTGATCCATGGGTTTATTTTTTCGTTATTTTACGGAAAAGAAGCAATGGTAATTTTTGGCGGCAAAGCGTTTACACGGGAAGCGATCAAAGCAGGTGAAAGCAGTGGCTTGAAACCAGCGTTTAGAAATGCCTTCGAATTTTGCAGGCAGTGGATGAATGGTGCGCACTCATTTTCCATTAGAACTTCCGGTTCGACGGGAACTCCGAAGGAGATCTCCCTGACCCGCGAGCAAGTTTTGGCCAGTGTCCGGGCAACCCGCAGGTTTTTCGAGATAGGAAAACACAGCCATCTGCTGTGTTGCCTGGACACGGAGAAAATTGCCGGAAAAATGATGTTGTTGCGGGCCTTGGAATGGGAAGGGAGCGTACGGGTAGAACTGCCTACAGCCAACCCTCTTGAAAATAGCGCGCATGAAAGCTTCGATTTCGTAGCGATGGTACCTCTGCAGGTAGCAGCTTGTTTTGAACATCCCCAGACGCGAGAGGCCTTGGATCGCATCGGAATTTTAATCATCGGTGGCGCGGCAGTAGGTCCGGGATTGAGGCAAAGAATTCAGGAGCTGCCAGGCAAGGTATACCAGACCTATGGCATGACAGAGACAGTGTCTCATGTGGCGCTGGCAAACCTAAAATCATCCGGACCGGTAGAATACCGGGCACTTCCAGAGGTGAGGCTGGCGGTTGATGGTACCAACCGGCTGTGCATCCAATCACCGATGAGCGGAGACGACTGGCTGGTCACCAATGATGTGGTGGAAATGACTTCGAGCCGCACGTTTCTATGGAAGGGAAGGGCGGATTTTGTTGTCAATTCGGGGGGGGTCAAACTGCATCCGGAAGAGATCTCCCAGCAGATCGCTCCGCTGGTGCAGGAACTATTCCCCTCAAGTAACTTTTTTCTGACCGGAATCCCAGATGCAGGATTGGGAGAAGCGTTGGTACTGATACTGGAGGCGGAAACCGATGCGTTGCGCGGGGAAGAGCTTTTGGAAGCTGCAAAGGCCCTTTTGCCTAAGTATTGGAATCCAAAAGCCATCCGGTTTGTTCCCCGTTTTTGTTGGACAAGTACTGGAAAAATCGATCAATTCCGTACCTTAGCATCATGGGAAGACGAATAGTGTTTACGTTTTTTGCATTACTTATGGTTACTACTAGCGAAGGAAACGACGGGTTTTTGCAAATTACCGTTCGCATCCCCGGCGAAACAAAAGGTTTGATTCAACTATTGGTATTCGACTCGGCCGAGGGCTTTCCGGATCGACCTGAAAAGGCGGTTCGATCGAAATCGGAGCCCGTGGACTCCGGCAAGGCGATATTCCGGTTTTCGGATTTGGCAGAGGGTTTTTATGCAGTAGCAGCTTTTCACGATGCAGATGCAGACGGTGTGATGAGAAAATCAATTTTTGGGATTCCCAGGGATCCGTACGGTTTCTCCAACGATGCCCGTAAGCCTTTTTCACCGCCTTCGTTTACCAACGCTTCTTTTTTTCATTCCACGAAAGGGTCATCCGTCGAATTCACTTTAAAAGCACCATGAATAAGGGCCTTCAAATTTCGGTAGCGGTACTGGGGCTCCTGGCAGCTCTGGTATACATGGCCCATTTTTTTGGGTGGATCCAACATCCCTATGTACCGGCAATTAGTGGCGGCGTATTGCTTGCCGCGTACTTGTTCGGTCTCTATGCCAAAAGGAAGCGGGAAAAGGAATAGTGCCTTCATTGGACCGTTTATCCCAAACACGTTGGTGTCAAACCATTCCATATGACGTATGTCATACATGTAATTGATCAATGTAAGGAATTTCTGCCGCCGGCTTTGCTATATTTAGGTGATGAATAAGCGAAAACCTTTCAATCCAACTCGATATGAAAAAGCTATTGGTTCCCACAGATTTCTCGGTTCATGCAGATGCCGCCTTAGATTTTGCCAGCCAATTGGCCCGGAAACACGATGCTGAAATATTTTTAACGCATGTGGTATTGACGCCGGTGAATTGGACAAAATTGAGCAAAGAACAGGAAAAGCTATACCCGGACACGCTCGAGGTCATTCGAAACGCGAAGAAAGAACTTTCACTTCGCATGGAACGGCTGAATGAGATCGGCGTACGTGCCAATGAGCGAATACACTTTAGTGATGGGAAGGAACGCCTCGTTTCCTACCTGGCCTCGGAAAAAATTGACATGGTGGTCATGGGTTCCCATGGAAAATACGGGTTTAAAGCGCATGTGCTCGGTTCCAACACCTACACGGTACTGCGAAAAGCCGGCATACCGGTAATCGTGGTGAAGCCTTCCGAAAAAGCGTTTAGCTTCGAAAAGGTGGTGATAGCGACCGACTTTAACGAAGCATCGGGAAAAGCCTTTCAGAAAATTGGAGATACCATACGTTTCATGGGAGGCACACCGGATTTACTGTTTGTGAATACGCCCGCTAATTTCATGGAGGATGCGCAAATCAAACAATTAGGCAAGGAGTTTCTGAAGAAGTTTGGCATGTATCCCCATGAAATCCACATTTACAGCGCCTACAACACCGAAAGGGGTATCCTGCAGTTTGCTCAGGAAGAGAATGTGGATGCGGTAGCGCTTATTACCCACGGGAAGACCGACTTGCAACAACTGTTTTCACCCTCCGTGACCGAAAATCTGGTCACCTATTTGGATAAACCTGTAATCAGCTTGAACGTAACAGCGTTTGACTCATAAAAAATGCCCCGCTATTTTTTTAGCGGGGCCATTTTCGTTCTTCTGTAGTTCGGTCAAATTAACCGAAGAAACGTTTCAGTGAGGCAATTTTTTTATCCAGTGAGGCTTCCGTAGCACGATACGCTTCGCGATTCGGTAAGGGTTCGTTCACCGATATGTAATACTTGATTTTTGGTTCGGTTCCGGAAGGACGGGCAGATATCTTGCTTCCATCTTCCAGATAAAACTGTATAACGTTTGATTTTTCCAGGTCCAGAGGATAGGTTTTCCCGTCTTTCATGGAGTACACCTTACTTTCCTGAACGTCAACGATCTTTTCTACGTGGATTCCATTAATGGAAGTCGGTTTATCGGTCCGAAAACCCCGCATCAGTTCCTGAATCTGCTCGGCACCGTCTTTCCCTTTTTTGGTAATTGAAATCAGGGACTCTTTGTAGAAACCATACTTCATGTAAATCTCTGCCAGCACATCGATCAGGTTCATTCCCCGTTGACGGTAATAGGCGACAATCTCGGCGACGATTGCGCAGGCAGAGACGCCGTCCTTGTCCCGCACAAAATCTCCGACCAGAAACCCGTAGCTTTCTTCACCTCCGGCAATGAATTCCTTTTTTCCCTCATTGGCCAGAATCACTGCAGCGATATTTTTGAATCCGGTGAGAACGTCGTAATAGTCAACGCCAAAATCCCTACTGATAACTCCGAGTAGTTCGGTGGTAACGATGGTGCTTACGGTAAATTGTTTGCCTGTTAGTCGGCCCTGTTCCCGGTACAGGTTGAGAAGGTAGTAAATGATGACGGCGCCGGTTTGGTTGCCATTCAGAAGCTCGTATTCACCCTTTTCGTTAGGAATAACCGCCGCGTAGCGGTCTCCATCCGGGTCACAGGCGAGTACCAGTTCGGCGTTGACCTCCTGAGCCAGTTTGATGGATAGATCAAGCGCTTCCGCTTCTTCCGGGTTGGGGTATTTGACTGTGGGAAAAGTGCCATCGGGTTCAATCTGTTCTTTGACCAGATGGATGTTTTCAAACCCAAACACCTTCAGCGCTGCCGGTACCATTTTTCCGGATGCGCCGTGAATGGGGGAGAAAACAATGGTCATATCCTTTGCGACGATGTTGTTTTGAGGTGATAAACTTAGTTTTTTTACTTCATTGAGGTATACCAGGTCAAAATCCTCCTCAATAAATTCCTTCAATTCGTCGTTTTTATTCCAATTGACATCGTCGATGGACTTTATTTTTAGTACTTCGGTGATGATGTTTTTATCGTGTGGGGCTACAACTTGTCCCCCGTCGTCCCAATACACCTTGTAGCCATTGTACTCCTTTGGATTGTGCGAGGCAGTGACCATCACCCCGCTTTTGCACCGGTAATGGCGAATGGCGAAGGAAAGCATGGGAGTGGGGCGCATGTCCCGGAAATAGCAAACACGTATACCGTTGGCCGTTAATACATCGGCCGTGGTTTCAGCAAACAACGTGTTGTTTATTCTGGAGTCGTGCGTGATGGCTACTTTGATTTGCTCTTCCGGAAAGCTCATTTTCAAGTAGTTTGCCAGACCCTGAGTCGCCATGCCGATGGTGTATACGTTCATTCGGTTTGAACCGATTCCCATCACCCCCCGTAAACCACCGGTGCCAAACTCCAAATCGCGGTAAAAAGCGTCGATTAATTCCGTGGGGTCTTCCGAATCCAGCAAAGCGCGAATCTCCTCTTTACTTTGTTCATCCAGATTACTGCTAAGCCAGGATTGGGCTTTGTTGATGATGGCTGCATCTTTCATGGGCAAAAAAAATTAGTTTTGGTTTATAATTGAACGCCAAAATATACGTATTAATATGCATTTCCGCCTACTTTGGGAGGCAAATTTTGAACACCTCAGGAGCCCCAAGGAGGGCGACCGAATTTTTAAAAGCGGTTGTTGGAATATGCCTGCATATTCTCTACCTTCATATTTTAAAACATGCAAAACAGCTTTTTGTCTCTATGGATTTTGATAAACTTGACAAGGATCTTTCTACCATTGTGGAGCTACGCATTCGGCTAAGCGCCATTACCTATGCAGATCCGGATTACGATGAAATCGAGGAAGAACTTCACGATCTGGAAGATACGCTCAATGAACAATACGGAGAGGAATTGGAAGCACGTTTGGAGGAAATATACAACACGCTCTCTTCTGACAATGATGTGTTGTTGCCCTCTGCCTATCTGGCGAATAAGTACGTCCCCATGCAGCCAGACGCCAGGGGAGTGGTCACCTACGATGTACAAGGTATGGAAGGCGTACCCATTGAATCCGAGCAATTTGATGGACAAGACGTGCGCATTGCACTGGTGCCGAATCCGGCCCGTTTTGTGATGGTTATCAACGGGCGTTCTTTAAAGGATCTTTGGCGTTCGAGGTAGGTAAGGATTTTAAGGCGATCACCAAAAGGCTGAAAAAGATGGGAACTAAGACCTGCTTGTTTTTTGGAACGAAGCGTAAGGTACGATCGTTTGCGCTTGTTTTCCTGATACTAGGTTTGTTTGGGTGTTTGGGCCTTCGTTCCCACCCAATCGGCGAAATTGCGTCGCTGTCGGGAGAGGACGTTTTGTTGAAGCAGACTGCGGGGGTTATTTCGGATCCTATTCAGGTAGGCGTTTTTTTTATGCCCTCCTGGAACGTCTCGGGAAACAATCGGGAGGACATTGACAGCTTTTGGTCCTGTCTGCGGGGGCGCGAAAATTGTCGTTTTTTGGCTGATAAAAGTGCCTGGGGTCCAAACGGCAGGATTTATGCAGCCGATTATCCCTACGAAGGGCCTTTCCTGGATAAAATGCCCGTAGAGCAATTGAAAGGTTTTTACAAGCGAGATGACCCGGAAGTTGTCCGAACACAACTGGAGTATATGTACGATTATGGGATCGATTTTTTTGCATACAATTGGTTCTTTGGTCGGCACTACTACTATCATAAGAATTTTGCTCCCCAATCGAAGGTATATTACCCGCAGGGTTGGGAAATTGATGAAGCACGTGATGGAAGGGTGGCGGTCCCTGGGGTAGAGGAATGGACCGATCAGCTTGACGTAATGCTTCGGGAAAATGACAAGAGACCGAAAGATAAGCGGTTGAAATTTGCCTTGAATTGGTGTGACGATAGTGAAGATCGATGGATTCAGTGGCTTCGTATGGCTTCTCCCGAAAACCTTCGCGCCGGGATGAATTATCCCGGAGAAGCTCCCGATAGGGACCTCTACCTACGTGTACACGATAAAATAACCCTGCTATGGATTGATAAATATTTTCGCAGGAACGATTACCTGACCGATGAAATCGGGAGGCCGGTCGTCTACTTTTATTTTCCTCACGATACGGAAGCGAGGGCGAAGTATTATGGTGTAGGATTGAACGAACTGTTGCAACGGTCTCAGAATTTGGCAAAAAAAGCCGGATTTCCGGGAATTAAATTCGTGGCAGTGACTTCCGGAGCCATGACCTCTTCGCTTCAGGCCTATGGCATGCCCACATCCTGGAAACCGCTCGATCCCGGCCAGCCCTGGAAGGGTGGAAACTATTCCGATCGTTTGCTTTTTCAAGACTACGTTCCCCGCTTAAAAGCCCTGGGATTTGACGGATTGACGGCCTATATCTACCATGACTTTTATGACCAGAATAATAAAAGTTACGCAGACATGCGGAAAACCTATCGGGGGCATTGGGAAAAGTGGTCCGCCTTCTTTAAAGATGACGAGCAGTTCGACTACCAGGTGCCCGTGGCAATGGGCTGGGACAGACGGCCCGCTGGAGGTACCTGGCCTCAGAAAAATGGGCTCCCCTCTGAACCGTTGAAAGACCGGGTGCTTTCGGACAAAACCACATTTAAAACCAAGCTTTCTGCTGCCAGAGAGATCTTGCTGAAAAACAGGTCATCAAATGGAAATACCTTGATGGTTTGCTGTTGGAACGAATACCTGGAAGGCAATCATATTGAGCCGTCCAGAGGGCATGGCTTTGACTACCTGGAGGCCATCCGCGAGGTATTTGGCCCCTGACCGGAGGTATTGGGAGTCCTTGATGGTAGGTAGCTTGTTGCCTGCATTACTACCTGAACCCAAGATGACTCCGGACCTTGTTGAGTAGTGCCTGAGCGGTTTGCCGTGCCCGTTTTTCTCCAGCCTCCAGTCTCGACTCCAATTCCTTTCGATTATTCATGAAATGATTGAACGTCGTTCGTTGTGTCCCAAACGTTTGTAGGATGAGGTCCAGAAGTTCCTTTTTCGCATGGCCGTATCCAAAATTTCCTTCCAGATACCTTTTTCGAAGGGATTCGGTCTGTTCTTTTTCCGCAATAAGGCTGTACAGCGCATACACGGTACAGGTATCGGGGTTCTTTGGTTCTTCCAGCGGGGTGCTGTCGGTGACAATGGCATTGATATTTTTCTTCAACTGCTTTTCCGGCAGGAAAATGTCAATGTAATTGTTGTACGATTTACTCATTTTCTGCCCGTCGGTACCTGGAATGATTTTTACGTTTTCCGAGATTCTGGCTTCGGGAACCGTGAGTAGCTCTTCGCCCACACGGTGATTAAACGTATTGGCAATGTCACGGGAAATTTCCAGGTGCTGCAATTGATCCTTTCCCACGGGCACCAGGTTTGCTTCGTAAAGTAGAATATCTGCAGCCATCAGAATGGGGTACGTAAAAAGGCCGGCATTCACGTCGGCAAGTCGGTCCGACTTGTCCTTGAAGCTATGGGCGTTTGCCAGCATGGGATAGGGGGTAAAGCAACTCAGGTACCAGGTAAGTTCGGTAACCTCCGGAATGCGTGATTGCCTGTAAAAAATCGTTTTATCAATGTCCAAACCGAACGCCAACCAGGCAGCTGCTACAGCGTTTACGTTTTCAACCCGCTGAGCGGCATCCTTAATGGTGGTAAGCGAATGGAGGTCTGCAATGAAGATAAATGATTCGTTGTTTCCTTCTCGACTCAGATCAATGGCGGGCTGAATTGCTCCCAGTATGTTGCCCAAATGGGGTTTGCCCGAACTTTGAATTCCTGTCAATACTCTTGCCATCGCTGTATTTTTGTCGCAAATTAAGGGAATTAACGCAATAAGTTGCGGTAAATTTAACGTTATTTGTAGACATGAAACGGACAACATTTTTGGTAGCGGTGTGTGGGTTTTTGTTTTCCTGTTCCGTAGACGTTAACAGTCAGGACGTTGTAGGGTCTGGCCTGGTGTGGGAGAATAGCCTGTTAAATATAGGAGCGGTGTTGGCCGAGGACGGACCAGCCACCGCTGACTTTTATTTCGTTAATAAAACCGATTCATCCGCATACATTCGATCGGTGGAGACGGATTGCGGCTGTACGGTTGCAGCTTATTCCCAAGATACCCTGGCTTCGGACAGGGTGGGCCTGGTGAGGGTGAGGTACGATCCACAGTCCAGGGGAGGTACCTTTTCCAAGTTGATCATCGTTCATTCGAACGTGCATCCCGAAGGAGACTCTCTGTTTCTCGAAGGAGTCAACGTGCCCTATCCGAAAGATCCGGAAAAGCATTACGGCGTTCGGAAAGCGGGCCTGGGCTTTGTGTTTCCGGTAATCAACCTGGGTACCCTGCTCACCGATGCACCCAAAACCAAATACGTTGATTTTTATAATTTTAACGATTTCCCCATCCAGCTGAGTCAGAAGCAAGAGCGACTTCCCGAGCACACCGCCGTAGAAATGATCCCACCTGTGGTTGCGGCAAACTCCAGAGCGGTATTGGCCATTTCCTATGACGCAGCAATGAAAAAGGATCTGGGGTTTGTAGAAGAAACCGTCCCCCTGTCCCTGCTATCCGGGGAGCGAATGGATCTTTCGATAGCACTTATGGCCACCATACACGAGCATTTTGACCCGGTCCCCGTCAATGAGGTAGACAATGTACCCCGACTAAGTATCGGTGAACGGGAAATCGATTTGGGAAAAATCAGTTCCGTTAGCCGCGTCTCGGGAAAAGTAACCCTGGAAAATACCGGTCCGCTTCCACTGAACGTTCGAAAGATCGTTTCAAATTGTGACTGTCTGGAGTTCGCGGTGCCTGGCTACGATCTGGACCCCGGGGAGGAAATGGTCCTGGTTTTCAACTTTGATCCGAAAGGTAGAAGGGGGATTGACCACAAGACCCTGACGTTTTTTAGCAACGACCCCCTTAACCCAACGCAGACGGTGGTGATCAAAAGCCGGATTGATTAGCGGCCATTTGCGGAGCTTCCTATTTTCTGCCAAATCGCTCTATTCCCTCGATGAATTTGTTATTTTGGGTAATATGATGGAATTTTGCCGAACAAGCGGTCGCTGTCTCTCGCGTTGGTCTGCTAAAACCCAGAACTAGGTACATGAAAAAGGAGTATCCCAAAAAAGAAATCATTGAAAAGATCAGGCAACTGGAAGAAAAATTTCGGTCCTCGGGTCAGGATCTCTCCTCGTACCTGGAAGGGTTGCTTCACGCAGACTATTTGAATTACTGGGATTATATCAATCTGGATACGCTGCTTACCTTGCAGCAGCCCCGTACCTCCTTCCGGGATGAAAAGATCTTCATTGTCTATCATCAGATTACCGAATTATATTTCAACCTTATTTTGTGGGAACTAGAGCAAATGGCTGCCGAGAAGCAAATCAGTCTGGAATTTTTTAAAGGCAGGCTGAAACGGGTGATTATGTATTTCGATTTGCTGATATCTTCCTTTGCGGTGATGTGGAAGGGAATGGAACGCGAGCAATTTATGAAGTTTCGCATGTCCCTGCTTCCAGCCAGTGGATTTCAAAGCGCCCAATACCGAATGATCGAAATCATGTGTACCGATATTCAGAACCTGGTATATCTGGAAGCCAGGGAGGATTACAAAGACATTAACCTCACCAGCATCGATTCCCTGTTTGATATCTTGTACTGGCAATACGGAGCCAAGGAACTGGCTACGGGGGAAAAGACCCTGACATTGAAGTCTTTTGAAAAAAAATATGGACCAGCGCTGAAAGAAATGATCGGGAAGTTCAGAAAAAACAATCTGTGGAAAAAATACCTGTACCTTCCGGAAAAGGACCAATGCCTGACCGATCTCATGCGGGAACTGGACCAAAAAGCAAACGTGTACTGGCCGCTCGCCCATTACAAATCTGCCGTCAAATACTTACAAAAAGACCCCATGGATATCGCAGCAACGGGAGGTACGAATTGGCAAAAGTTTTTACCTCCCAGGTTTCAGAAGGTGATTTTCTATCCGGAATTGTGGACCGACTCCGAAATGAAGGATTGGGGTAAGACATGGGTAGAAAAAGAACTTTTGGGTGGAGTCTCCGGGTAGGTCATGAGGAAAGAATTTAATCTGGTCCTTCGTCCGGAAGAAGTTTACGACGAGCCTGTTTTTCATCAACTCGTGGCCGGAAAGGCGGGTTTTGCATCAAGTGAAGCGCTGGTGATCCGTCAGGTCCGCAGATCCATAGATGCCCGCGGCCGGCAGGTAAAGGTTAATGTGTCCGTGGAGGTTTTTGCCGGTGAAGAGCCCCCCGCTCGTGTAGGTGCAGGAATGGTGTACCCCGACGTACGCAATTCCGATCCCTTACTTATTGTCGGGGCTGGACCGGCGGGATTGTTTGCAGCACTTCGTGCCATAGAGCTGGGGATCAAGCCCATCGTATTGGAGCGGGGAAAAGACGTACGCTCCCGTAGACGAGATCTCGCTGCCCTCAACAGACGCCACCTGGTAGATCCCGATTCGAATTATTGTTTTGGAGAAGGCGGTGCGGGTACTTACTCGGATGGGAAGCTGTATACGCGTTCTAAAAAGAGAGGTGACATCCGCCGGATCATGGAAATTCTCGTTTCTCACGGGGCAAAGGAAGATATTCTGGTGGACGCCCATCCCCACATCGGCACCAACAAACTCCCCGCCCTGGTCGAAAACCTGCGCCAGCAGATCTTGAGTGCGGGAGGGGAAATACATTTCGAAACGAAGGTAACAGACTTGATTCTGGATAAATCGAGCATTCGGGGGGTGGTAACCGAAGCTGGAGCCAGGGTGCATGCAATGGGAGTAATCCTGGCTACTGGTCATTCTGCCAGGGATATTTTTCACCTCCTGGCGAGAAATAAGGTCTATCTGGAAGCCAAACCCTTCGCCTTGGGGGTGCGGATTGAGCACGATCAACAACTGATTGATCGCATCCAGTACCATTGCCGGGGGGACAGGGGTCCTTATCTACCACCGGCCTCTTACAGTCTGGTGCAGCAGACGGAAATTGGTGGGAAACAGCGTGGCGTGTTCTCATTTTGCATGTGTCCCGGTGGTTTTATCGTGCCCGCAGCAACCGCGCCCGGAGAGCTGGTCGTCAACGGAATGAGCCCCAGCAGAAGGGACGGTAAATTTGCCAACTCGGGAATGGTGGTGGCAGTGGAACTCGAGGATTTGAAGGGTTATCACCAATATGGTCCTCTGGCTGCGATGGTGTTTCAGCAAGAGGTGGAGCAGGCAGCCTGGGCCGCCGCTGGCAAAACGCAGGCAGCACCGGCCCAACGGCTTGTGGATTTCGTGCAGAAAAAAGAGAGTAGCCAATTATTAAAAACCTCCTACCAGCCTGGGCTCACGAGTTGTGACTTGCACGCGATTTTGCCCGAATTTGTCGGTAAACGGCTCGCTATGGCATTGCCGAGGATGGACCCTAAGATGAAAGGATATGTTACCAATGAGGCGCAACTGATTGGCGTCGAAAGCCGTACCTCTTCGCCGGTACGCATTCCGCGGGACAAGGAGTCACTTGAGCATCCGCAAATTGAGCGACTTTATCCTTGTGGAGAGGGTGCAGGATACGCGGGAGGAATCGTTTCGGCAGCGATGGACGGGGAGCGTTGCGCCGAAAAACTCATTGGCAAATACAGACGCTCTAAACTGGCCTGAAAATTGAACGACTGACATCAGCGATGCATACCAAAAAAAAGACAGTCCTCCTGGGTGCGAGTCCTAACCCCTCACGGTTCGCCTACGTGGCAGCCGGAATGTTGAAGGAAGCAGGCATTCCTTTTGTTCCGGTCGGGATCAGGCAGGGAAAGGTTTTCGGAGAAGCCATTCAAAACCTACGGCAGAAGCCGTTGATTACAGGCGTACACACGATCACGCTGTTCCTGGGTCCTCAAAACCAGAAAGAATGGTACGAGTACATCCTTTCCTTGAATCCCCGCCGCATTATATTTAATCCAGGCACCGAAAATCAGGAACTGTACGCTTTGGCGAAAGCGCAGGACATCGAAGTGTTGCCTGCCTGCAATTTGGTGTTACTCCGTACCGGGCAATTTTAAAACCGGATTATTGCACCAGGGTTCGTGGTGAGGGCTGTGACCAAAAGAAAATCAGGCTATTTGCAGATCGAGTCAGCGTTGCTTTGCTAAAGTCGAGAATAGCAAAGAAGTGGCTGATTTTGACCTGGTATCATCACACGACAGAAGGTCAATTTCATCTTTCAGGTTTATGCCTCCCGTGATTCCAAGAAGTGATTCATGTACCATATGTGCGGCGCCGAAATGAGCGATACCAATACGAAAAACAAAAGAATGAGCTCTTCCGTGCTGCTGCGGGGGTAAAGTACGAACAGGATAGCGGCCATTCCGAGAATACTTGCTCCGGTGAATGGGATCATCTTCCCCACGAATGCCTTCAGTTGCTGCGACCCTAAATGTTGTTTCAAGGCGCTATATTCTACCTGCATGCTGGGAAGTGCATGCCAGAAACCAAAATAGAGAATGAATCCCAACAACAGCGGCAGTTGATAAAAAAGGTATCCCATCAGAATCATTTCCGCCAGGTGGGGCCACCACTTATTCGGTAGGTTTCGGACGATCAGGACCGCAGCACTGACAAAACTTCCGATGATCAGGTACCAGCCAAAACCGGCGAGGGGTGAAGCATCGAAGATTCCGCTGAGAATTTCTGTTGTTGCGGCGAAATCACCCCAAAAAATTATACTCAGGTAGAATGTGCCGGTGAGCAGATAGGTGGTTTTTTTCAGATGCCAAATGGGGGTACGGAGAAAATGACTCTGCCCGAAATGATATGCTGACATACCTAAAAAAGCCAGCAGGGCGGGGAAAGGCACGAGCAACCAGACAGCCAGATAAACGAGGATGATAGTCAGGTACTTTCCAATAAACTTCACCAGATTTTTATTACTAATTTTGGGATTTTGCAGCAAGTGATCCAAGGAACCGTGGGGGATCCCTACGGTGATCAAAATGACCCCAATGAGCACCCATTCAAAGACTGGCTGATCTTGAAAAAAACACAAATAGACCAGAGCGATTGCGATACCTGCTAATTTTCCACCGTATTCAATGCTTCTCATAGTGAAGTAGCGATTTGATGAATATGGAAAATTTCAATCGGGAAAGTAGTTTTAATTCATTCAAAAAATTTGACTCTTCGTTCAAAAAACGAAGAATGTCGGTTCCGGCATTCGATTCGAATAGGTTAAAAAAGACTCCCGGGAGCGCACCGGGCCACTTTTTCGCAATATTGAGAATGATGTTGTCATAAAAGGCAAATCGCTTTTTTCGTTCCCAGCCCGCATGGCCAGACTGCTCAGCGCGTTCAAGTTTTTCCACAAGGAATTTGCAATGTTTTTGAATGGTGTGAAAGGTGTAGCCGGTGCTTGCTTTGCTGCATCCGGCCAGTGTACCCAAATGGGTAATATGAGGACTTCCGGATCCGGCACTTACTCGTGTGGTCATGGGTATCGTCCCCTCTTCCCGAAAGCTTACCTCGTACGTTTTCTGACCAAGGTTTTTTTCGATATAGTTGCGTAGTTTGGGCTCCATATCGCCATACTGGAGTTTCTCCGTCGTAAATACCGTGTATTCGATCAATGCCTCTCGCTCACTAAAAGGGAGTAGGTAGAAGAAATCGGTTTTTTCATTGGAATCGTTTAAAAAATTCATCATCACCGCGGTGCTCTTATCAAAGCAGGGTTGTGCTGTCGTGACCTTCCAACCGACGAAAACCTGTTTCAATGTAGTCCTGTCCGATTGAAAAAAACGAGTATCCGGAATGCTGTTAAATACCTTCTTACCAAAGTAAGTCCCGTTTTTGGAGGTACTCACGGCGACCTGCCCGGTTGGATTTTCATGAATGTTACAGACCGCATCGTTGGTAAAATGAACGTTGGAATGCGCCTGTACCCGTTTGATTATTTCGGTATAAAAGTCGGAGGATTTGATATGAAAATACTTTACTTCACCCAGTTGTTTTTTCACTTCCTGTTTACCAAGTCGAATGCTGATGTTTTCCCAGCAAACAATCGGTGTGTTTTTGGGGTGAATTTCCAGTGGCTCTTCCGCCCAATAGCACCAGGTGCGATCGTTTACGGTTTTATCTGACGGATCGACTACCAAAATGGAAGCATGTTTCAGACGGCTGTTTAGCAAATAGTGTAAGAGACTCATTCCCGCACAGCCGAATCCTGTAATAATGAAATCATAGGTTAATTTGGGAGCGTTCATGGGTAGCGTATGTGTGGGGACTTTCAAAATCGGTCATTGAAAAAGCTGTCCCAACACGCGTTGGAACAGCTTTGCAAATGGTTACGCGGCAGCGCTTCGACTTTTAGCCGTTTCAGAAATGGCGACGGTGTAAATCACCAAGCCAAAACCGATTTTGTTGATGGCATCAGCAAGGTTGTAGAACAGATCGATGCTGCTTACTTCGAACGCGCCGGAAAGCAAGTTTCCTGGCAGTACCATGTAGCCGATGGGATAAATGGACCACCCCAGCGTGATGAAAATCTTCAATAAGAACATGGAGCGGCCCAACGCCGGGCTGTCCGATGTTTTTGCAAGCTTTGCGACATCTCCCGCGAACACTTCATACACAATGTACAAGTAGCCAAGGGTAGAAAAAACACCCCACAAGATGTTGTTATCGATTCCGGAGGTTTCCCCGATATATCCGGTCACCAACATCACTAGTGAAGCGACGATCAATTTGAATAGGGTAGCTCCTTTGGCGCCGAAAGGCTTGGTGAGCAGGTAAAACTCCACACACATCAAAGGCACGGTCAGTGTCCAGTCTACGTAGCGAAATGCGGTAGGGCTTTGGCCGGTTTCCAGGTAAAAATCCCGCATGTAGTAGTAGTGGACCGCTGCGATCCCTGTAATGAGCGCAGATACCAAGAGGGATGTTTTCCATTTTCCATCCACCGAACCTCGTTCGACGATGAAAAACACAGCAGAAGCAAACATAGCCATGTACCCGATAAAGAAGGTGATGGCTACCGGGTCGCTATTGATGATCTTGTCCAGACCAACCAAATCAGCAGTTAATAAAGTGTTCATAAATATTTTTGTTTAAAATAAGAAATGGGATTATGAAAATTTCAAAATGGTAAACTTTTGCAAAATAGGATTTGTTTAAATTATGTTATTATAAAATAAACAAAAGTTTTAAAGTGTAAACCATCGGCCTAAAAAAAGTAGTGAAATGCTAAAAACGATAAATTCCTGCCATAGCGGACTATGCGGGATCGAACGAAAGCTTAAGTATTCGTAGGAGGCATTTTAGCAAGGACTTTCTATAAAACGGATTTCCGGTGGCGGGGCAATTTACTTCCGTAAAAAGGTATGTGCTCTCGAATTTTTTGCGTAATATTGCAGGTTGATTATTCAATGAGAAAATAGCTTTTTTTATCAAAAAAAGGGCGTTTGATACATGTTATGAACGAAAAAAAAGACGGAAATCGAAAGGATTACTCAGCCCAAAATATTCAGGTTTTAGAAGGATTGGAAGCGGTCAGGAAGCGACCTGCGATGTACATTGGAGATATCGGAGTAAAAGGACTGCATCATTTGATCTGGGAGGTTGTCGACAACTCCATTGACGAGGCCCTGGCAGGACACTGCGATACCATTTCTGTAACCATTGAAGCGGACAGTTCCGTCACCGTACAGGATAACGGCAGGGGGATTCCCACTGATCTGCATACAAAGGAGAACCGTTCGGCCTTGGAAGTGGTCATGACAGTGCTTCATGCTGGTGGTAAATTCGATAAAGATACGTACAAGGTTTCGGGTGGTCTTCATGGAGTGGGCGTGTCCTGTGTGAATGCGCTATCTTCTTCCTTAAAAGCAACCGTGCACCGTGGAGGAAAGATTTTTGAGCAGGAGTACGTGCGCGGCGTTCCACAGTATTCCGTGCGCGAAGTGGGAGAGACCGAAAGCCGCGGCACGCATATTCATTTCAAGCCCGATCACGAGATTTTCCAAGTGTTGGATTTTAAGTACGAAACGATTGCCACCCGACTTCGTGAGATGTCCTTTTTGAATGCGGGCATTCGCTTATTTTTAAAGGATCTGCGAGAAAAAGACGAGGATGGAAATTTTCGGTCGGATGAGTTTTTTTCGGAAGGTGGCCTGGTTGAATTCGTCGAATACCTGGACGAAAACAAACAGAAGATCATCGAAAGCCCGATATACATTGAAACGGAGAAAAACAACGTTCCGGTCCAGGTGGCCATGGGGTATAATAATTCCTACACCGAAAACGTGGTATCCTATGTAAATACCATCAATACCTACGAGGGAGGGACGCACGTTTCTGGCTTTAGGCGTGCACTTACCCGAACGTTAAAAAGCTATGCGGATAAATCCGGCATGCTGGATAAAGTAAAAATCGATATCTCCGGAGATGATTTTCGTGAAGGGTTGACTGCGGTCATTTCGGTGAAAGTCGCCGAGCCTCAATTTGAAGGACAAACGAAAACCAAATTGGGTAATTCTGACGTAACCGGAGCAGTAGATACCGCCGTGTCGGAAACGCTCCAATTCTGGCTAGAGGAACATCCCAAAGAGGCGAAAATCATTGTGGGTAAAGTTGTACTTGCTGCACAGGCACGCCACGCAGCGAAAAAGGCCCGGGAAATGGTGCAGCGCAAAAACGTTCTCGGGGGAGGAGGGCTTCCGGGAAAGCTTGCCGATTGCGCCAATTCGGATCCCTCCATTTGTGAGTTGTATTTGGTAGAGGGAGACTCTGCGGGTGGTTCGGCAAAGCAGGGAAGAGATAGGGATTTTCAAGCTATTCTGCCTTTGAAAGGAAAAATACTAAACGTAGAAAAGGCGCACGAACATAAAATTTATGACAACGACGAGATAAAAAATATTCTAACCGCACTTGGCGTAAAATTCGGAACAGCCAATGACGAAAAAGAGCTCGACCTCTCGCACCTGCGGTATCATAAGATCATCATCATGACGGATGCGGACATCGATGGTTCCCATATCCGGACCCTTATTTTAACGTTGTTTTTCCGATACATGAGGAACCTGATCGAAAATGGCTACGTATACATAGCACTTCCTCCCCTGTATCTGCTTAAACGCGGAAAGGAAGAACGCTATTGCTGGACCGAGGAGGAGCGAAAAGCCGTGACGCAAGAATTGGCACCCGACGGTAAAGTTGACAGCGTAGGGATACAGCGGTACAAAGGGTTGGGAGAGATGAATCCGGAACAGCTTTGGACGACGACGATGGATCCGGAAACGCGAACCCTGAAGCGCGTTACCATCGACTCCGCGGCAGAAGCCGATCACCTATTCAGCATGCTTATGGGAGACGAAGTAGCTCCGCGCCGGGATTTTATCGAAAAAAATGCGAAATACGCTAAGATTGATACCTGATCACTGTAGGAATACGTTCATTTTATAAAAAAAGGGCGTTACGCCCTTTTTTTATTATTCGATTAATTTGTTATCATTGGCCTACTTTTTTCCCTGTAAAAACGAGAAGTTATGAAACTGATCCAACATGATAAAACGGAAGAAACCATAAAAAACAGTAAACTTATCAGCCGGGACCTGAGCTGGCTTAAGTTTAACGAACGGGTTTTTGATCAAATTAAAAAGGATAAGCGCAATATTTTCGAAAAGTTCAAATTTTTGGCGATTGCTGCCTCAAACCTAGACGAGTTTTTTATGATTCGGGTTGGTTCCCTGTACAATTACCTGGACTACGATAAAGTTCGCATTGATTATTCGGGACTGAGAGAGGATGATTTCAAAAAGAAGTTGATGATTGAATCCCAGCGGTTTCACAAGCGTCTCCAGCATCAGTTCGTAAAAGAGCTGTTGGGGAAAACCCAGGAGGCTGGATTCTTGCTGAGTAATGTGCGAAATTTGCGGGAGGAAGAACAAAAGACCATCAAAGACTATTACTACAAGGCCGTGTACCCCATGCTGACCCCCATGGTATTCGATGGCTACCATACCTTTCCGATTTTGATGAACAAATTGTTGATTTTTGGGGTGGTCACCATTGGTCCGGGGGAAAAGAAGGACAATAAAAAGCTTTCCTTTGTACAGATTCCTTCCAACATTCCACGTTTTTTTGAGCTGGAACGGGAGGATCAAATGATCTATGTCCCGATTGAGGAAATGATTCGGGAGCACCTGGTTTCCTTGTTTCGAAACGTAACGATCGAGTCGGTAAATCTCTTTCGAATCACGCGGAATGGAGATTTCACCCTGGAAGAAAGTGAGGACATGGATTCCAACTTCCTGGAGGAGGTAAAAAGGAAACTTAACGAGCGAAAGACCGGTCGGGTGGTTCGTATAGAGATTGAGGAGGGGTACAGCAAATGGATGGTTAATTTGCTGAAACAGCGCTGGACGCTGAGTGACGATAGCATCTTTAAAATTGAACGAAAAAGCCTGATGGACTTTACCGGGCTTTGGCAGGTTATCGGAAACAAACGGTTTAAAGACAAAATACCGCCGACTCCCGCTCCGGTACCGCCGCTGTCCTATCCGGAAGCCGCATCCGAGGATATTTTTCAAGTATTGAAACACAAGGATGTCTTGCTGCATCATCCCTACAACGACATGGAGCCCATCCTGGAGCTGCTTGATAAAGCCGCGGATGATCCTCATGTAATGGCAATAAAAATGACGATTTACCGGCTCGCTAAAAATTCCCGGATCGTTGGTGCTTTGTTAAAAGCCGTTGAAAATGGCAAGCACGTCTCTGTACTTTTTGAGGTGAAAGCCCGGTTTGACGAGGAGAACAATATCCGCGAGGCCAAAAAAATGCAAAAAGCAGGTTGCTTTGTTATTTATGGGGTAAGTAATTTCAAAACTCACACCAAGTTGATGCTTATTGTCAAAAAGGAGGAAAATAAAGTGACGCGGTATGTTCACGTGGGTTCCGGTAACTACAACGAAGAAACGAGCCGCATCTACACAGATATTGGCTTATTGACGACGAACGAGACCCTTGCCAATGACGTTTCGGAGTTTTTTAATGTAATTACCGGACATTCAGCGCCGACGAACTACCAGAATCTGATTACCTCACCGCGGGACATGCGGAACAATCTGATCGAGTTTATTGAGACAGAAGCGGAAAATGCAAGCAAGGGATTGCCGTCGGGAATTTTTATCAAAATCAATTCCCTCGAAGACTCGGAATTTATCTTTGCCTTGTACAAGGCCTCTCAGGCTGGGGTTCCTATAAAGTTGATTGTACGGGGAATTTGTTGTTTGCGTCCGGGAAGGCAAGGCTTGAGTGAAAATATTGAAGTAATTTCCATCGTGGGAGATTTCCTTGAACATTCCCGAATTTATCATTTTCATAACAACGGTGACTATCGCACCTATGTGGGAAGTGCGGATGCCATGGTTCGAAGTTTTGATAAACGCCTGGAGTCACTTTTTAGGGTTGAAAACGAATTCTTGCAAAAACAACTGATGAATATCTTGCGGTACAATCTGAAGGACAATGAAAACGCCTATGTCATGCAGGAGGACGGGCAATATATTAGCAAACACCCGATGGAAGGGGAGGACCCCTTCAATATTCATCAGAAATTCTTTGAACTAAAGCCGGACATGATTGAGGACGTTCGGCTTATAGAATAGTACTTGCTGAAACGTTCCCTTGTGACCGGGCGGGTAGTAATTTGCTTACTTGCGCAGATTTCGTTCAAAAAGATGGAGCAGCATGCCGTCTTTCAGTCCAAGTTCTGGCACTTTGATTCGCTGTACACGAGCCGTATCAAATGCTGCAAGGTATATTTTGGTCGCGGGAACGATTACATCCGCACGGTCTTCATTCAACTGCAGTAGATTTATTTTTTCCTCCTTCTGATAGTTTTCCAACAGTCTGAGGATCTCTCGCATCTTCTCGATCGATAGATAATTGTCACGTTTTTGAGGCCTTGACAAATCGAAAACCTTGTTGATATTTCCTCCGGTACCGATTCCAAAAACGGTTTTTTCTTCGGACAATTGGCTCAGAATAAATTCCTTCATTTGACGAAGCACGCCAAGGGGTACATCCTTACCCAAGGTACGAACCGAGCCAATTTTAAACGATTTCGCGGCAACTTTTTCTCCTTTTTTGAATACATTTAGCTCTGTACTTCCTCCCCCAACGTCTATATGAAGGTAGGTTTTGCGGTCAATGTGACTTCCGAGCGATTTTTTGATCAATTCTGCTTCTTTGTTACCATCAATAATGTTGATCACCAGACCGACCTCTTCCCGGACCTCTGTTACCAGTTTTTTTCCGTTGCGCGCCTCGCGCATGGCGGAAGTGGCACATGCCATGTAGTCGTCAACCCCATACAAGTTAATCAGAATGCGAAAGGCCTTCATTAATTCTTTAAACGTATATTGGTTTTCCTCCGAGATTTCCCGGTTTAGAAAGACGTCATTGCCGAGGCGCAACGGGAACCGAAGGTACTCCAGTTTTTTAAAGGAATGCTGGCCCCGGAAATAATGAACTTGGGTGACCTGAAGGCGGACTGCGTTGGAACCTATATCTACTGCTGCAAATTTCAAAGGAAGGCGGTTGCGTGATCAACTTTTCGTTGCTACCCATTGTAAAAGGAGTCGCATGCCTCGGACCAATAACGTCCGAACAAGCAACTCCTTCGATCCTACCGATAAAGGCAGTAGAAAATGGTGAGCGAAAGATACGATTATTTTACTTTTTATTCCCTACTGCCAGGAGCACAAACCCCGCGATTACAGCGATTCCTCCCGCGTAGGGCGGCCAGTTTAGAGATTCTTCGTTTTCTGCATTTATTTCGATTGGCCCTGCATCAATGACGGTTTCTTCAGTGGTATAGGAGATGCCCGTAACTAAAAACATGACAATGCCAACGACGATTAGAACAATTCCTAAAATTTTCATGGTTTGTAAAAGTTTGGTTCGGATACTACTGGTGCAAATAGCTTACCAAACTCCCGGTAGATCAAAAAGCAGGTAAATAAAACTACATCCTTTGGTAGTTACCCTTTTGTAATTTCTTTTTTAAACGAAAGAAATTGATGAAACCAAGTATCAATAAGACCACACTGATCAAAAAAGAAAGGTATCCCAGATCTTTGACATTTTCCAGATCCTCCACCTTAATCAGGGCAGTGCCACTTACGATGAAATATAAACTTGTGCGAATATACGACAAAAGGGTACGGTCATTGGCTAGTTTCGTTCGTTGTCTTGCGAGAAAATCCCGAACAATCAGTGTTTCTTCTGTTTGATTTTCCATAACTTTGCAAATTATTTTATGTTTCTACACGCAAAATTAAACGTACACCTTTGCAACAACTGTATAAATTGTCACATTACATGTTCCAACCAAACAAATTTTCCATGAAAACCTATTTATTCACGCTGGTCGCTACCATGATGTTTTGCCGGGCGCTGGTGGCTCAGGAAGCGGAGGCACCGGCCAGTGAAAAAGATACCACTTTCTGGCAGTCTGAATTCAGCGCCGGTCTTAATTTCAATCAGGCAGGGTTTAGTAGCAACTGGAAGGCCGGGGGCGTGAACTCCGTAGCCTTTGGAAGCATTGTAGCCGGTAAAGTTGCCTATAACAAAGATCGTTTTTCCTGGGACAGTGAGATGGAGTTGTTATTTGGTATTGTGCGAAACGAGGGAGAACAAACCAGAAAATCGAACGATAGGATTTTTCTGGATTCCAAATTGGGATATAAAATGAGTAAACGTTGGTCTACCTACTTTTCCGCAAATTACCTCACTCAATTCGCCGAAGGATACAACTACAATGACGATGGTACCCGGACGCTGATTTCGAAATTCATGGCTCCGGGATTTCTGACCTCCTCGCTGGGATTTGAGTACAAACCCAATGAGACCTTTTTCGTTCGGATTGGTCCCCTATCACCCCGTTTTACGTTTGTCACTGATTCCGAAATCATTAATAACGTACCCTCAAATTATGGGGTTTTACCGGGCGAAACCGTACGTATCGAATGGTTAGCCATGAACGTCTTTGCCAGCCTCGACAAGAATCTAAGCGAAAACCTTAACCTGAAGACCAGGTACGCGCTTTTTGCCAATTACGAAACCCTCGCATTTGATACCATCGATCACCGCCTGGACGTAACGTTGACGGCTAAGATAACCAATATCATCAACGTGACGCTGAATGGGATTGCTCTGTATGACCTGGATCAGGACCAGGGAGTACAGGTGAGTCAGGCGCTGGCATTGGGGATTCTGTACAAAGTAGGTAGTAAAAAGTAAACTTTCAGCGACTTTTTTTCGCTGAAATTTTGATTTATCTCAGTTATTATTAATTTTGTTCGCATTATGGTAGTTAAATAATAGTTGGTTTAGTTTTCAAAAATAAAAAGCAGGAGAGGTTCTCCTGCTTTTTTGTTTACACATATTTTTTATAGCAAATGGTTTTTTAGGTAACTTGCAGCTGTTTCTTTTACCCGATTTGATGACAAACGAACGACACCAACTTAACGCCTTGTCCGAGAGAATTGCTGGCTTTCTGACTTTTATCAGAGATCGATTTGACCTTCAGGAAGGCAAAGAGGATGAATTGGAAACCATCGAGTACATTCGAAAAAATGTGGAGTTCCGTGGGGCAAATCTCTGGATCCTGATTTTTGCGATTTTGGTGGCCTCGGTGGGATTGAACGTCAATTCTACAGCAGTAATCATCGGGGCCATGTTAATTTCTCCCTTGATGGGCCCCATCATGGGAATCGGAATGGCGGCGGGAGTCAACGATTTTGAATTGATAAAGAAGTCGATGAAAAATCTCGGAATTGCTGTACTGATCAGTATCATGACTTCTACCCTGTATTTTTCATTTACTCCGCTGGCTGATGCGCAATCCGAGTTGCTTGCCAGAACTGAGCCGACCATTTGGGACGTATTGATTGCACTTTTCGGTGGTCTGGTAGGGATAATAGCTGGGTCAAGAAAGGAAAAAAGCAATGCCATCCCGGGGGTAGCCATTGCCACCGCATTGATGCCACCCCTCTGTACGGCAGGGTATGGCCTCGCTACCTGGAACCTGTATTATTTTCTGGGTGCCTTTTACCTGTTTTTTATTAACTCGGTTTTCATCAGCCTATCTACCTACCTGATCGTTCGGTTTATGGGTTTTCCCAAAAAGGAGTTCCTCGACAATCAACGCGAAAAACGCGTTCGTAACTACATTACCATTTTTATTGTGATTACAATTGTGCCAAGTATTTATCTTGCCTACAACATAGTGAAACGAACCCTTTGGGAAAAATCGGCCAAGGAGTTTGTTCAGCGAGAATTCGATTTTCCAAGCACCCAAATTATCACAAGCAGCTACCAGTATGATCCGGACAGCAGCACGATCGAAGTGGTGATGGTCGGCCAGCGTATCAACGAAGAGTTGATCTCCAGTATCCAAAAAAAGACGGAGGCCTTTAAGTTAAACAGGACGTATCTTTCGGTGAAACAGAGCGGAGATAGTGGTATGGACATGAATGTGCTCCGTTCTGATGTATTGAAAGACCTCTATGAACGCAACGAATCCATGGTTCGAGACAAGGATCAGAAAATTGCATTTCTGGAACGCGAGGTCGCTCGGTATGCAGCCTCTACAGGAATGGTCGTAGACCTGGCACAGGAAGCCCGGATCAATCACAAGGATTTGATTGCATTTTCGGTAAACCGAACCGTGGTGGCCAATCTGCTGGAAGACCGTCAAGACACGATCTTGGTTGCTGTTGCTACTTTTTCCAATGTTCCGGAAGCGCTCGAAACGGATCGACTAAAATCCTGGTTAAAAGTTCGGACCAAAGCAGACTCCGTATCGTTGATTTTAGGCCAATAATACCGAATTCCCGTTCAGGTGGTGCCTTGCGTGGAGTGAAGGAAGGGGAACGCGTTGTACAGGGGTTGAATCAGCCGGAGGATGAGGTATCCCAACCGCTTCTAGCGAAAAAATCGGTACCAACGAGCATCCAACCCGAAAGAAAGAGTAAGAACTCCTTGAAAATCAAAAAAGCTATGAAACATTGTCTCATAGCTTTAGTCAATTAACAATAAACCCAAAATAACCTGCTGTAGGAGAAGGATTCGAACCTCCACGGGGCAGTTAGGCAAAATACGAGCTCGCTACTTGCTTTATCCTGTGGCCCCCACCCTCGAGACAGGAGGGCATGTCTGCCTGTTTCATCACCCTACAGTGTATAAAGACCTTTTGTCTTTCTTTGTTATTTCAAAGATACTGTAGCCCGGTTAAAATTAAAAATTACTGAACAATTATTTGAAAAAAATATACAATTGATAATTATATGGCGAAATATGGCACGAATTTATAAATGAATACCCAAGTTTCGCCTATGTATTGACAATTTGTAAACGCTCCTTTTTCGAATTTTCCGTAACTTCGAAAAAAAAGAAAAAAGGTCCATGGGAGAACCGATAAAAACGTATGAAATGCCAACGAATACCAATCAACGGGCCTTTCAAATGTACGAAGTTCAGGGAAAAACCATCCAGAACAGCACGTATCCCCATGAAACGGATCGGCCCCACCGGCATAAATACTACGAAATCTGCGTGTTTATAACCGGTGCGGGAAAGCATGAAATTGATTTTGAATCACATCCGATTCATTCGAACAGCGTGCATTTCCTTTCACCGGGACAGATTCATTTGATCAGTAGGGAAAACAACTACCATGGGTACCTGATGGTGTTTTCCAGGGAGTTTTACGGACTGGATCCAGGAAACGAAGACGTTTTGTTCCACTTGCCCTTTTTTAACAACCCTACCCTGGTACCGATTTTGAATTTGACCCAGGCGGACTTTAATGAGCTCCTTCTCCTCATTCGTTCATTACGAAAAGAATACCTCCATTGGAATAGTTTCTCCGCAGATATCCTTCGACATTATTTGCAAATATTCCTGCTGAAATGCAAGCAGTATTATTTGCGGTATTTTGCCGATAAAAGCAAGACCTTAGATCCTCATTTTTCATTGGTTCAGCAATTTAATGCATTGGTGGAGCAGCGGTTTCGGCAGGTTCATCAGGTACAGGAATATGCATCACTAATGGCCATGAGCCCCTCCCTACTAAACAAACATGTGAAAAACATCACCGGATTTACAGCGGGTGAGGTAATTCTTGACCGGCTCATGCTGCAAGCAAAACGCTATTTAATTTATACGGATCTCTCCAACAAAGAAATCGCGTATCAGTTGAACTACCAGGATCCATCGTACTTCAGCAGAATATTCAAACGGAAAACCGGAAAATCTCCCTCAGACTTTAGGAGGTTGGAAAATGAAAAGTACCAGCTTTAGTCTAAAAAATACCTTTCTATGAACTTAATTTAAAGATACCTTTATCCGTGAAAGTTAAAAGTACAAGGTTGGATGTTTTGAATCCGATTTAAATTTCGAATTCTGGTACTTTCACCGGTTATCCGGAACAATTTTAAACCCATTTAAAAATATGATAGCAATAGATTTTGAAATTCAACCCACTGACCTGAAAAAAGCGCTTGGGCGTTTCTGGGAACTCTCTGCCGCGAAAATCCATGCGATTGAAAAGGAGTATCCCCAAAACCAGGGTTCGCCGGTATTCACCAAGGATGGAAAGTATACGACTCGGGGATGGACCGAGTGGACCCAGGGTTTTCAATTTGGTTCTTCCATTTTGCAATTCGACGCGACCGGGGACATGGAATTTCTGGAAAAAGGAAAGATGAAGACGCTGCAATTGATGGCGCCACATATCAGCCATACCGGCGTACACGACCACGGTTTCAATAATGTGAGTACGTACGGGAATCTCCTTCGGCTCATGGTAGAGGAAAAAATTCCTTACAACGAATGGGAAAAGAATTTTTACGAATTGGCCCTGAAAATATCCGGTGCCGTGCAGGCCAGCAGGTGGACCAGCATTCCAGAGGGAGGTTTTATACATTCGTTTAACGGTCCCCATTCCCTCTTTGTGGATACCATTCGAACCGTCCGAATCCTCATGTTGAGCTACAGCCTGGGGCATGTGCTACAGGAGGAGAACGATAAGAAGGTAAACCTATTGGTAAGAGGCCTGCAGCACGCCAAAGCCACCGCCGATTATTCCGTGTTTTATGGTGAGGATAGAGACCGATACGACATCTGGGGTAGGACGGCCCACGAGAGTGTTTTCAATACCCGGGATGGTAATTTCAGGTGCCCCAATTCTCAGCAGGGATACACGGGATTTTCTACCTGGACAAGAGGGCTTGCCTGGGCCATGTGCGGTTTTGCCGAGGAACTGGAATACATTGATACCCTGTCAGATGATGCATTAAAGGCCTATGGATCCCCCGTGGAAATCGAGGCCTTCCTGCTAAAAGCAGCGACGGCGAGTTGCGATTTTTACATCGACCACACGCCGATAGATGGAGTGCCGTATTGGGATACTGGCGCGCCCAATCTACACAAATTAGGCGACTACCTGGATAACCCGGCTGATCCGTACAATGCCTACGAACCGGTGGATAGTTCCGCTGCTGCCATAGGTGCGCAGGGGCTATTGCGACTCGGGCACTACCTGGAGCGCAAGGGACAGACGGAAAAGGCGAAAAAGTACTGGCAGGCAGGATTGACGGTTTTGAAAACGCTTTTGGAGGAACCCTACCTAAGTACCGACAAAGACCATCAGGGTATCCTGCTCCATTCGATCTATCACCAACCAAACGGCTGGGATAATGTACCCAGAGGACAAAAAATCGCCTGCAACGAATCCAGCATGTGGGGTGATTACCATGCCCGGGAGCTGGCCCTTTATGTACAACGGATCGTGGATAAGGATCCCTATTACACCTTCTTCAATTGTCTGTCATGAGTGTACAAACTATCACCGATCTGAGCAAGCTGTGTATACACACCATTACTACCAAGCCATGGAGTCTTGAGGAGGCAGCGGAGAATTACGAAAGGGCAGGGGTAAAAGGGATATCTGTCTGGAGACAATACCTTGGGGGGCGTGATATCGCCGCTGCGGGGGATCGAATCCGGAGTCATGGTTTGGAAATCGTATCCCTGGTAAGGGGCGGTTTTTTTCCGGCGGTTTCGGCGCGAAACCGGGAGCTGGCCATTCAGGACAACCTTAAAGCGGTAGAGGAAGCCGCGGCTCTGGGAGCCCCGATGATTGTCCTGGTATGTGGAGCCGATCCGGGTCAGTCCCTGGAAACCTCTCGAAAACAAATCAGGGAAGGTATCGAAAAGGTTTTGCCTCATGCGATCGAGCATGGGGTAAAATTAGCCATTGAGCCACTTCACCCCATGTATGCCGACACCCGTTCTGCAGTAAACACCTTGCGTCAGGCCAATGAAATGGCAGAAACAATCGGCTCAGCCTACGTAGGGGTCGCTGCGGACGTCTACCACCTTTGGTGGGATCCTGACCTGCGAGTAGAGTTGCTCCGTTGTGGGCAGAATGGCAACCTTTTCGCTTTTCATATTTGTGACTGGATGAGCCCAACCATAGATTTTCTGAACGACAGAGGCCTGATGGGCGAAGGATGCATTGACATACCAACCATTCGCGGATGGGCTGAGGAGGCCGGTTTTTCCGGATTTAATGAGGTGGAGATTTTTTCCGATCGCCACTGGGCGGGGGATCAAAGCGAATTTTTAAACAAAATAGTATCGAGTTATTATCATTGCTAGTAAACACCAATTGCAAATGGAACATAAAATAGGAATTATCATGAACGGTGTCACCGGAAGGATGGGCACCAACCAGCATTTGATGCGAAGTATCGTAGAGATCATCAAGCAGGGGGGCGTGCTGTTAGCCAATGGCGACCGCATCATGCCAGACCCGGTACTGGTTGGCAGAAACGAAGCCAAACTGCAGGAACTAAGCAAAAGGTCTGGGGTGGCTGCCTATACCACGGATTTGGATTCCGTGATGCAGGACGAGCGATACAGCATTTACTTCGACGCACAAACTACGGGGAGAAGGGCCGATGCAGTCAAGCAGGCAGTAGCAGCGGGAAAGCACGTTTACTGCGAAAAGCCAGTAGCAGTAGATACGGCTACTGCTTTGGAATTGTACGAAATATGCACCAAAGCGGGAGTTAAAAATGGCGTTGTCCAGGACAAATTATGGCTCCCGGGACTCAGAAAACTAAAGCGTTTGATCGAAAACGATTTCTTTGGAGAAATCCTTTCTGTGCGTGGTGAGTTTGGGTACTGGGTTTTTGAAGGGCATACGGTGCCTGCGCAGCGGCCTTCCTGGAATTACCGAAAGGAGGACGATGGAGGCATTATCGTTGACATGTTGTGCCACTGGCGGTACGTGCTGGACAATATTTTCGGTGAAGTGAAGGCAGTTTCATGCACCGGTGCCACCCACATCAAAGAGCGGGTAGACGAGCAAGGAAAGCCGTATACCTGTACCGCCGATGATGCAGCGTATGCTACCTTTGAATTGGAAGGCGGTATCATTGCCCATTTTAACTCTTCCTGGACCGTGCGTGTACGTAGAGATGATTTACTGACCGTTCAGGTGGATGGAACCAAGGGTTCGGCGGTGGCGGGTCTTCGGGAGTGCTACATCCAACATTACGGTAATACACCGAAACCTGTATGGAATCCCGATATTGTTCAGCCGATCAATTTCTACGAAGGCTGGGCCAAGGTTCCCGAGCAAGAGTCCATGGACAACGCGTTTAAAGTACAGTGGGAACTATTTTTAAAACATGTAGTAGCCGATGAGCCTTTTCCCTGGGACATGAAGGCAGGCGCCAAAGGCGTACAATTGGCGGAAAAAGGCCTGGAAAGTTGGGCGAAAAGGGCCTGGGTAGACATTCCTGAACTGTAATGGCTATGACTGATAAACGAGTAGCGCTGGTTACCGGCGGTTCGAGAGGCATTGGCCTGGGTATCGCCCGGTGTCTTGCAAAAGAAGGATTTGATTTGGCCATTAACGGCATGCGAAAAGAGGAAGACACCCAGGCAAGCCTGGACGAGTTGCGCTCCATGGGGGCGCAGGTGGTCTATTGCCGGGGGGATGTAGGAAATGCTGCGGATCGGCAGGGAATCATGGATACCATTGATGCCCATTTTGGTCGCCTTCATGTGTTGGTAAACAATGCCGGGGTAGCGCCCAAGGAACGAAAGGATATCCTGGAGGCCTCGGAAGAAAGTTTTGACTATGTATTGAAAACGAACCTTCATTCCGCCTATTTTCTCTCTCAATTGGCAGCAAACCGCATGGTTGCTCAGAAAAAGGCTTCGCCGGATTTTAAAGGAGCGATCATAAACGTCTCGTCGATTTCTGCTACGGTCGCCTCTGTCAACCGCGGAGAATACTGCGTCGCAAAGGCCGGGATGAGTATGGCCACGCAGCTTTTTGCCGTGCGACTTGGCGAGTTCAATATTCCTGTATTCGAGGTACGACCGGGCATCATCGCAACGGATATGACCTCGGGCGTGAAGGAAAAATACGATGCCTTGCTCGGTCAAGGTCTTTGTGTACAGGCCAGATGGGGGCTACCCGAAGATGTTGGGTTAGCCGTAGCTGCTCTGGCCAAAGGGGATTTTCCCTATTCTACGGGGCAGGTGATCATGGTAGATGGCGGACTGACCATCCCACGACTTTAATGGCATGCGCCAGGGGACGGATGGCAATTTCGATCCCTGGCGCATTTTTATTTATTTTTGGACTAATCCAGTCAACAAACGTATATTGTCAATCAAACGAACGAAACCCAACTCAAATGGAAAAGAAGAAACTTTATTGGAGGATTTGTTGCATCGCTGCGATCGGTCTTTGTATCCTGACATTTACTCCCCTTGTCATTCCCCAGGGACAGGCTAGCCCCGCACTGGGAGGAGTTCCCTATAGCCTGTGGACCAGTTTTATCATTACCGTACTTTTGGTTGTACTTACCTACATTGGTACACGTGTGCATCCGGGTATGCAAAATGAGGAGGACCTATGATTTTCTGGGTATGGGTATTTGGCCTCATCTATGCAGGCCTTTTGGTTTTCGCTTCTTTGAAGTCCTACAAAAAGAATAGGTCTTCCGAAGAATTCATGATGGCTGGGTCCAATATTGGACTGACTCTGGGGGTACTGACTTTTGCTGCAGCCTTGTTCAGCACCTTTACGTTTTTGGGAATGCCGGATTTTTTCCGGATCAATGGAGTAGGCGCCTGGATTTTCCTGGCGGTTTCCGATGGAGCCATGGTCTTTCTACTACTATGGTTTGGCTACCATATTCGTAACCGAGTCAAAGGAATGGAATTTCGGGGCGTGTCCGGATTGATCAGCAGGTGTTACGAAAACAAGCTCGCGGGTTATGTGTTCTTCCTGAGTGCCTTTTTGTTTTTGATTCCCTATGTGGGTATTCAGATTCAAGGCATTGCCATTTTCATGGATGCCGCTTTTCCGGGGTCGTTTCCAGCATGGGGTTGGTCAGCCGGTATTGTGCTGATCATGCTGATCTACAGCGAAATAGGCGGGTTGAAAGCCATTATTTTTAGTGATGCCATTCAGGGACTGCTTTTGCTCGGGGTGATTTGGATCATCGGCTGGGCTTGTTTAAGCCATTTTGGAGGTATTGGGCCCATGTTTGAGAAGGTAGGAGCGATGCAGGAAGAACTCTTGTCGACGCCTGGACCTCAGGGGCTGCTAACGCCGCAATTTTTGCTTGCTTCAATGATCGCCATTTTGATGATTCCGGTCACACAACCGCAATTTACCACCCGAATTGTGGTGATGAAAAGTATGAAAACGATGCAACTCATGGCCGTTTCCCTGGGGGCATTTGCTATTTTGGTGATCCTTCCGACCATTTTTATCGGAATGTACGGAGCAGACCTGTATTCGGAATACGGAAGAGACGAGTTTTTTGCCAATGCCTTTCTATACGATCAACCGGATGCAGTCGCTGCTTTGGCGATTATCGGCTTGATAGCTGCCGGGCTCTCGACAACCAATGCGCAGATTTTTGCATTGGGATCCGAATTGCGCGGGTTATTGCGTGGCAATGAGCAGAGCATCATGCGGAATACGAAAATTGGTATTTTTGTTTTTTCGATCATCGCATTCTTTTTCTCGATCATCGTATTTGATCAGTTGGTATTGCTCGCGCGCGTAAGTTTTGCGGGAACAGGAATCATGGGTCCAATGATTATTTTGGGAATTCTCAGCGACCGTAAGGTTTCTCCTGCCATTATTTATTTCTCGTTGGCCGGATTGCTGGTTTTCTTGAGTTCCCTGGCCGGGTTTATTCCCGACATGTATTATGGTTTGAGACTGGATCTTTTACTCTTTGTCCTTCTCGGACTGATAGCCGCCCTTAGTTACCTTAGCGGTAAAAAAGTACAGCTGGTTTCCTCGACAAAGGACTGATCAAACAACAACCCCTGCGATGCGATGAGCAACAACTACCTACAAATTATCAATGGCCAGGTAATCAGGCCTTTTGAAATAGCCTACAATGCGTCCGTCCTGATCCGGGATGGGCGCGTTGAAGCTGTTTTCCAGGATAATCGCAGGCTACCCGATGTGCCGACCATTGATGCTGCAGGCAGATTTATTTCCCCGGGATTCATTGACTTGCACGTGCATGGAGGAGGCGGGTATGATTTTATGGACGGAGACGTCGATGGTTTTCGGCAAATTTCACAGTTGCATGCCCGACATGGAACGACCGCAATGGTCCCTACCTCGTTGACGAGCACAAAGGAGCAGTTGCTACGCTTATTGCGTACTTATGAGCAGGCTTCACGGGATACCGATACGGGTGCGACCTTTCTGGGTATGCACCTCGAGGGGCCGTATTTCGCCATGAATCAGCGGGGCGCACAGGACCCTCGCTACATCCGGGATCCGGATTCCTCTGAATACGAGGCCATTCTGGAGTATTCCCACCTAATTGCGCGCTGGAGTGCAGCTCCCGAGCGAAAAGGGGCCCTGGAATTTGGAAGGCGTCTGCGGGAAAAAGGAATTCTGGCGGCAATCGCACACACAGATGCTGTGTATGAAGAAGTTCTGGAAGCCATTGACGCGGGTTATTCCTTGTCAACCCATCTCTATTCCGGGATGTCTGGGGTAACCCGAAAAAATGCCTACCGTTTCGCCGGCGTAATTGAAAGTAGCTTGCTGTTGGACGCCCTGGATGTAGAGATCATTGCAGATGGGGTTCATTTACCTGCTCCGCTTTTAAAACTGATTTACAAAGTAAAGGGCCCGGAAAAAATCGCCCTAATTACGGATGCCATGCGTGGGGCAGGTATGCCGGAAGGAGAGAGCATACTTGGACACAAAGACGACGGGCTGAAAGTGATTATCGAAGACGGGGTAGCAAAACTGCCCGATCGCAGTTCATTTGCCGGGAGCGTGGCCACTGCGGACCGATTGGTTCGAACCATGATTCGCTCGGCGGATGTCCCGCTGATAGAGGCGGTGAAAATGATAACTCAGACCCCTGCGCGCATCATGGGAGTTGGGCATAAAAAAGGCGCCATTCAACAAGGAATGGACGCCGATATCGTACTTTTTGATGCGGATATCCGGGTAAGTCTTACCTTGGTGAACGGCAGAATCGTTTATTCGGAATCATCCAGGGAAGTTAGTCAATAGACACCCATTTTTCGCTGCGGTCGGATTCAAAAATAGCCTGCAGAATTCGGGTGTTTGCCCGGCTACTTTCAAGGGGTACGGGCACTTCGGTATCTTCACGTATTGCCCGGGAAAACTCATCGGCCTGCGCTGTATATTGATTGCTTGGAGGCATGACGATCTTTTCCGGATTTGGCTCGAGAAAGTTCTCGTCATGAATGTACAACTCGTTCCCCTGATCCGAAGGCGCATTGAAAGGAATTCGGACCTCCAGAATTTTCTTCTCTCCGTAAAACAGCATGCGCTGATAGGGGGTCAGTTGCGTACTCACCGTAAAAGTCATTTGGATCTCGTGGTAATCCACCAGCACCGAGCCGAGCTTGTCCGTTCTGAATTGCGGGTCAAATTCCAGCATGGAAACTACCCGTCCAGGTTCTTTTTCGAGGACAAACCGAGAGGTGAAGACAGGGTAGCATCCGATATCCCAGATACCTCCGCCGCCGTTTTCCTGGATGTTGCGGATATTGTCTCCCTGTACGTTATAATAACTAAAGAATCCATGTACGGCTTTGATGCGTCCCAGATAACCGGTTCGAACCAGTTCCCTGGCTTTGATCCATTGGGGGTTCGATGCGACCATAAACGCTTCCCCCACCTTTACTCCTTTTTTATCTCTGGCGGCAATCAATGCATCGATTTCCTCGGTATCCAATGCCAGCGGCTTTTCACATAATACATGCTTTCCTGCTTCAATGCACCGAAGCGTATAGGGCACGTGTAAATCATTGGGAAGGGGATTGTAAATCACGTCGATTTCAGGATCCTGGATCAGATCGTCATAAGAACCGTAAATCTTTGGGATTCCCAACTCATTGGCGACGGTTCGCGCGCGCTCCAGATCTCTGGAGGCCAGACCGTAAATTTCGTATTCGCTGCTGTTTTGCATGGCCGGAATCACTTTTTCCCTTGCAATTTTTGCGGCGCCAAGGACGCCCCATTTGAGTTTTCTGTTCATGTGGATGGGTATATTGGTTAATACTACGCCTGTGAAGGATATTCGTTGCAGGCGGCAATTCGTACCAACAAGTTACGGGTATTCGCTACCAAACCCAACACCCGACCCGGGGACCTATGTGTAATGATTATAAATAAGAAACCGACGGTCGGTGGTAAAAATAGCTTAATTTAGTAGAATCCTTCGTTAGGATGAAAAAACAAGTAAATAGATTAGGCAGATATTTCTAATTATTCATAAAATCCAATGATAATTTTTTATTTGAATCCTACTTCCCGGAATCGATAATTTCCCTCAGACTGGAAAATAGTTGTCAAATTCTCAAATAATAAGTAAAATGCAATCGATTGCGCAACGAGATCAGGTATTGTTTTTCCCTGCGATCGATTCAATCACTAACCAATTCGTATACCATGGACAACAAATTTTCAAGAAGGTCTTTTCTTCATGCGGTAAGTTTATTGGCGGCCGGGACAGCGGTGAGTACCCCTCTGATGGGATTTGGAATGAAGCGAAAGCTACGCTTGGCCCTGGTGGGTACCGGAGTGCGTGGCATCTCCTTTTGGGGAAGACGACTGGTCGAGCAGTATTCGGATATCCTGGAGTTTGTGGGATTGAGTGACATCAACCCTGGGAGGTTGGATGTTGCCTTGGAATACATGAAAGTGGATTGTCCCACCTTTGTTGATTTTGACGAGATGATGGAAACGACCCGGCCGGACTTGCTAATCGTGACCACCATGGATTCTACCCACCATGAGTTTATCATCAAAGGCTTGGAGTTTGGGGCCGATGTACTTACCGAAAAGCCCTTGACCACGGACGAAAACAAGTGTCAGCAAATTCTGGACGCAGAAAGGAAATCGAATAAAAACCTGATCGTCGGATTTAACTACCGCTGGAGCCCGTACATCACCAAGATCAAAGAGTTGTTACAAAACAAGGAAATCGGAGAGGTTACCTCCGTAGATTTTCATTGGTACCTCAACATTCACCACGGGGCTTCCTATTTTCGCAGGTGGCACGGTGTGACCAAAAATGGAGGATCCCTTTGGGTACATAAAGCTACCCATCATTTTGACTTGCTCAATTGGTGGCTGGATTCGGATCCGGAAGAGGTATTTGCCTACGGTGATCTGGAGCATTACGGGAGCAACGGTCCGTTCCGTGGTAAAAATTGCCGCAGCTGTGCTCACAAGAGCGATTGTAACTACTATTGGGATATCACCAAAAGCCCCCGAGACATGAAGTTATACGTAGAAAACGAGCACCACGATGGGTATTTTAGGGATGGCTGCGTATACCGGCATGAGATTGATATTTACGATAAAATGTCTGCCAATATCAAATACGCCAACAAAGTCGTGGTTAATTATTCCTTGACCACCTACAGCCCGTATGAAGGGTGGAAAATTGCGTTTAATGGGCAAAAGGGACGAATTGATGCCTGGCTGGATATCCCTTTTATGAACAACGAATCCTTGGATCAGGAGGCGCTTCATGCAGCGGAAATGAATCAAAATTTGTCCGAAAGCATGAATCGGGAGCCGCTTGTGCTGCATAAGAACTGGGAAAAACCCCAGATTATTCAGGTGGTTAGTGAACGTGGGGGACACGGTGGCGGAGACAAGCGGTTGCACGATAAAATCTTTAAGAATCCGGATGCCGCGGATCCCTACAAGCATTCTGCTGGCATACGGGACGGTATCATGTCGGTATTGATCGGCGTAGCTGCCAGAAACAGTATCGAGCGCAATGGCCCGGTGAAGATCGCCGACCTCACCAGTATACAACCCAGTCCCAATAGGGCCTAAGTCATTAATTTTTCCCCTCCATACGGTCTTCATTGGCTAATGGAGGGGTTTTTTATTTCCGAGTAGCCTAGAAATTTTCTTTCCACCCCTTTATACTGACCTCATGAAAATTGAACACCTCGCTCTCAACGTAACGCAGCCCCATGCTGTCTCCGACTGGTACGAAAAGAACCTCGGATTGACGGTGGTAAAAAAAATGGCGGAGGCGCCGTATATGACCTTCCTGGCAGACGATAGCGGTAAGGTAATGATCGAACTCTATCAAAACTCCAAGGCCTCGGTATTGGAATTTGGCAAATTGGACCCCTTGATGCTTCATCTGGCCTTTGTCTCAGAGGACCCGGAACACGAAAAATCACGACTTGTTGCGGCAGGAGCCAGCTTGGTGAGTGACGATACCCTGGCAGATGGAACTCGACTGTTGATGCTTCGCGACCCCTGGGGTCTGGCCATTCAATTTTGCAAACGGGCAAAGCCCATGCTGACTTAGGACAGCGGGCGATCTACTTTGGTTTGCCTAATTGGAAATTGCGGGTGATATTAAAACCAAAATGGATATCCCCCTTAAAGAAATTACCCGTCGTGGAAGGGACGAAACCGGTTTCGGGCATCTGCTGACTATTGGTCAGGTGCAGTTGAAACACATGGCCACCCGTTTCTATGTCCACTCCCGGCGAAATCGGATACGTGCGTTCATTTCCAGGATCCGGTATACGTTTATACAATTGCTGTAAGTGGTGGACGTGGATCTTCACCGGAGGCGCGGTTTCTAAGGATACCGTTTATTATGGACTTCCCGGGAAATGCGTTTATTGACGTGACTCAATAAAGAGGTATAATGGTGACAAAACGAAATCGCAATGATTGGTATCAATGGATTTTGGATTAGCTGCACAATCACCTTGATCGTACTTAGCCTTTCTGCGCAGGGACAACGACAAATGGAAAGCCTGGACCGTGGCCTGATCGCCCTGCCGGACGAGAAGGGTGGCGTATTTCTTAGCTGGCGTCTTTTGGGCAACGAGCCCGCAGCTACCGGGTTTGACCTGTACCGAGCCTATGGGGAGCAGCCCGCAGAGAAAATCAATGTCGAGCGATTGACAGAGAGTACGATGTTTTTTGACCGCAACCTCGATTTGAGCCGAAACCCCAGCTATTTTGTCCGAAATGAGGCGCTGGATCAAAGCAAGTCCGTTACGGTTTGGGAAAATACTTTCCTGGAAATACCCCTGCGAACTCCCGAAGGTTACCGGCCCAATGATGCCTCGGCAGGCGACCTGACCGGAGACGGGCAGTACGAATTGGTCGTTCACATGAGCGGCAGGTCGCGCGACAATTCCCAGGAAGGATATACCGATCCCCCGATTCTTCAGGCTTATACGCTGGAGGGCACCTTGCTTTGGGAGATAAACCTGGGGATAAATATCCGGGAAGGCGCCCACTACACCCAATTCATCGTGTACGACCTGGATGGAGACGGTGTGGCAGAAGTTTCCTGTAAAACGGCCGATGGAAGTAGGGATGGTGTGGGGAGGGTCATTGGAGACGGTACCAAGGACTGGAGAAATCCTGCAGGAAAGATTCTGGATGGCCCCGAGTATTTGACGGTTTTTTCGGGAAAGACAGGACAGGCCCTGTCCACCGTAGACTACATTCCGGGAAGAGGGGATTTATGCGGATGGGGTGGTGAAGGAGGAAATGCCGGCAACGACTGTAACGGAAACCGGGTGGACCGTTTTTTGGCTGGCGTTGCTTACCTGGATGGCAAAGCGCCCTCCCTGCTTATGGCAAGAGGCTATTACGGAAGATCCGTCATTGCGGCTTGGGATTTTGATGGAGAAATCCTCCGGTCCCGCTGGGTTTTTGATTCGGAAAGCAGAGAAAACCCGTTTTCGGGACAAGGAAACCACAGCCTGAGTATAAACGATGTAGATGCGGACGGGCGGGATGAAATTGTGTACGGAGCCATGGTCCTGGACGAGGATGGGAGCGGTCGTTTTAGCACCGGGCTGAGGCACGGGGATGCCCTGCATGTCAGTCGTTTTCACCCCCATTATCCAGACCAGGTAGTATGGGGAATTCACGAAAACGAAACCAATGAATCGGGTTTTGGCGTCGCCTTGTTTAATGCCAGAACGGGCAGGATTCTTTGGGGTGCCGAGGAGGGGCGGGATGTGGGTAGGGGCCTGGCCGCCGATATTGACCCTCGGCACGAAGGAGCGGAATTTTGGTGGAATGGATCCAGTGGATTGTACACCTTTCAGGGCGAAGAAATTGGTAAAAAGCCCGGGAGCATCAATTTTGCTATTTGGTGGGATGGGGACTTGCTTCGGGAGTTGTTGGACCAAAACCGGATCCAAAAGTGGGATTACACGGGTGAAACGCTATACACACTGCTTGAGGCATCGGGCTGCCTCGCCAACAACGGTTCCAAAGCCACACCGACCCTCTCAGCAGACCTCTTGGGAGATTGGCGGGAAGAAGTGATTTTTAGAACAGAAGACAATCAATCGCTCAGGCTTTTCACGACGAGTGCACCCACGTCCTACCGTTTTGTTACGCTCATGCATAACCCCCAATACCGTCTGAGCATCGCCTGGCAAAACGTCGGATACAACCAACCCGCGCACACGGATTTTTATTTGGGAGAAGGGATGCAACGACCAAAAAGCCCGCACATTCGGTTGGTCAAAAAAAAGTAAAAAAAAAATCTACCATCCGGGACATTTTGTAGCAGGGTTCCGTACTGACAATGTAGTCTATAACCTGTTTAGCACATGAAGATCGGTTGGTTGTTTTTACCTGACATTTTTTTAGTAGTAGGGCTTTGCCTGACCTGCGAGCGGGAGGAAATGCCTCATTTGCGTTCGGTAGGCGATATGACTTCGCATGGAAAACGACCCGAATGGGCTTGGAAAAACAATGTCAATCGATCCGAGACCCGATTTCAGATGGAATTCAACGAGCAATATGTGTCTAAAAAAGGTATCAGGCATGCCCGTGTGTTACAGATGGCTGAAGAATAAGTTGGTGATTTTTTAATCGTTCTTTTTCGAAAAGGTAAGTGTTTGCGCGCTTACCTATTTTTTTAGCTTACTAGCGCTGCTTGGATCACTCGGTTAAACTAACCTGCTATCTGGCTTTTTCAGCTTCGTCGGTGTAAAAAATCACCGAGGGGCAGAAAGGAAGAAGGGTAGCGGTATTCTGGCCGAATCCGGTTAACAAAGGGAGCCAAGGGTGTCACCGCCACCGTTTATCCGGAATTCGAGGTCCAGCTGGTATAAATATTTGAATTCAAGGCTTTTTTAATTACTTTGGAACGGAAACTGATATCGTCAGCGAAAAACGAGTATGGCCCGCATCAATAAAAACCTATTATATCCCCTTTCTTCCGTCCTATTCCTCGGCTTGTTGGTCTGGGTGCTACGCACAATGCCTGTGGAAAACAAGCATAAGGTCATTCCGGCTGTTGTTTTTGGGGAACGAATCGATTATAACCGGGATATTCGTCCCATCGTTAACAACAAATGTATTGCTTGTCATGGAGGGGTAAAAAAGTCCGGTGGATTCAGTCTTCTATTTGAAGAAGAGGCGCTGGCAGTTAACGAATCCGGCGAACGAGCCATTGTGCCGGGAAATATCCGAAAGAGTGAACTTATCAAACGGATCAAACACAGCGACCCGGAATACCGCATGCCGCTGGAATCCGAGCCTTTGTCGGAAGAGGAAATTGACCTGTTTACCAAATGGATCAATCAGGGAGCTGTTTGGGACGATCACTGGGCATACAAGGCCCCGGTGGCCCAGGAAGTGCCTTCCGCAGGCGCTGGATGGGCCATCAATGATATTGATCGATTTGTCGCTCAAAAGCTGGAAGAGAAAAAACTGCAACCCAACCCCATGTCGGACAAGTATTCACTGATACGTCGACTGAGTTTGGATCTGACGGGCTTGCCGCCGAGCTTGGAAGCGGTGAAGGCTTTTGTGGAAGACGGATCGGCAGATGCGTACGGGCAATTAGTGGACAGCTTGCTTGCTTCACCGGCTTATGGCGAACGGTGGGCGGCAATGTGGATGGATTTAGCCAGGTACGCGGATTCGAAAGGATACGAGGCGGATCGCCCCCGAAAAATTTGGAAATACCGGGATTGGCTGATACGTGCCTTTAACGAAAATATGCCTTACGATCGGTTCATTACCGAACAACTGGCAGGCGATCTGTTGCCTGATCCCACGGATGAAAATTACATCGCCACTGCCTTTCATCGCAATACCATGAACAACGACGAGGGAGGAACCGATAACGAAGAGTTTCGCGTAGCGGCGGTATTGGACCGGGTAAATACCACCTGGACGGTCGTACAGGGAACGACCATGGAGTGCGTGCAGTGTCACAGCCACCCTTACGACCCTATACGGCACGAGGATTATTACCGTAGTCTCGCATTCTTTAACCAGACTGCTGATGCAGATATTCCCAGCGAAGCGCCGGTCCTTGTCGAGTTCAAATCGGAGGAAGATCAGGAAAAGCTGGAAAAAATTCAAGCCTGGGTAGCGAAGGTGGATGACGGGACACCCGAGGTAACGGCGGATTACTTCACCAAGCTTATACGGCTTGGGGAACCTAAACTTCATCCGCACTACTTCGAGCAGATGGATCGGGGGATACCCGTAAAGGGTACCGCCACCTTTAAAGTAGATCCTAAGATCCACTCGATCACCCGAAAACTCCCTTTTTCCGGTGAGGATCGCATCATGTTCAAGGTAAGGGTCGAAGGTGAGGCCGGAACGATTCGTTTTCGGATAGACAGCCTGCAGGGGAGAGAAGTAGCAGCCTGGGAGGTCCGTTCCCGGAAGAAAACCCGATTTGATCAATCGACGAAAAAGAACGTCAGCTATTCAGTAAGCGAAGTGCTCTCCATACCTCTTACGCCCTTTCAGGGAACCCACGATTTGTACCTGGTTTGGGAAGGACCAGATGGAAAAGAAACTACCTGCATCTTCGAATGGGTGATGTTGCATCATTCTCTTCCGGGAGGGGAACGGCCCGGATATGGCGAAATAGAAAAGACATTCTACGAATTGTATAATTCAGAAAAGGAAAAAGAGACGACTCCGGTGATGGTTTCCCTGCCCGAACAATACCGGCGCGATACACGGATATTTGAAAAAGGTAGCTGGATGGTTCCTGGTGAACCTGTCAGCGCTGGCGTTCCTGCCATTTGGAATCCTTTCGAGGAGCGCTACAGCCCGGACCGCCTCGGTTTTAGCGCCTGGCTTTTTAGCCCGGATAATCCATTGACAGCCAGGGTGATGGTCAATCGACTTTGGGAGCAATTATTTGGCCGGGGATTGGTCTCCTCTCTGGAGGATTTTGGTTCACAGGGATTTGCACCGACCCACCCGGAGTTGCTGGATTGGTTGGCCTTACGCTTTTCACGGGATTTGAATTGGGATATCAAACGACTTTTGAAAGAAATTGTGCTATCTGCAACCTATCGCCAATCCTCCCATTTCAAGAGGCCAGAAGAAGACGTGGATCCGCTAAATGAGTGGCTATCCAGGGGACCAAGATTACGGTTGACGGCGGAACAGGTACGGGATCAGGCGCTCGCGGTGTCCGGCTTATTAAGCCAGAAAATGTTCGGACCAAGTGTAATGCCTGAGCAGCCGGAGGGAATCTGGCAGGTGGTTTACAGTGGGGATCAGTGGAGAACCAGCAGCGGAGAAGACAAGCACCGCAGATCCCTTTATACGTTTTGGCGGAGAACCAGTCCTTATCCTTCCATCATCGCATTTGATGCACCCAGTAGGGAGTTTTGTTTGCCCAAGAGGATCGCTACGAATACTCCCCTTCAGGCGCTGGTTACGCTAAATGATCCGGTATACCTGGAAGCGGCGGAAGCAATGGGAAGGAAGGTTCTGAAAAATGCAACGTCAGACCGTGATCGGATAGCGCTATTGTACAGCATGGCCACCGGCAGAGGCATCAGCGAAGAGAAGCTTTCGGATTTGCAGGGGTTGCTGGAGCAAAGCCGTACGTATTTTGACATACAGCCGGAGACAGTATGCCAATTGGTGGGAGAAGAAAACAATGAATTGGCCGTCTACACCGTGGTGGCCAATGCCGTAATGAACCTGGATGAATTTCTGATGAAGTCATGAGTAAACGAATAAGTTTAGCCGACGAACAGCGGTACCGATACCTGCAGAGCAAGACCCGCAGGCATTTCCTAAAACAATGTACCACCGGATTAGGAGCCCTTGCACTTGGGGGAATGATGGGCTGCCAGAAGTCCACGGATTTGCAGGCGCCTAGCCATGGGATGGAAAATCTGCTTCGTCAGGTCCCTCATTTTGCACCAAAAGCCAAACGCATCATTTACCTGCACATGGCTGGTGCTCCGTCCCAATTGGAACTGTTTGACTACAAACCGGAGTTGGCGAAACTGGATGGGAAGGATTGTCCCCAATCCTTACTGGAAGGAAAGAAATTTGCCTTTATTCAGGGCATTCCCAAAATGCTGGGACCCCAGGCAGTATTTCGTCCCAGGGGGGAATGCGGAATGATGGTATCCGATAATTTACCCCATTTCTCGACCATTGTCGATGAGGTGAGCCTGATTAAAACCATGCATACGGACGAGTTTAACCACGCTCCGGCACAGTTGCTGCTACAGACCGGCTCGCCCCGGTTGGGACGACCCAGCATGGGGAGCTGGGTTACCTACGGTCTGGGTTCCGAAAACGAGGACTTGCCTGGATTTATGGTGTTGGTCTCGGGAGGAAATACTCCGGATGCGGGCAAATCGGTGTGGGGAAGCGGATTTTTGCCCTCGGTATACCAGGGCGTGCAATGCCGGTCCGAAGGCGACCCTGTGCTTTATGTGACCAACCCCTCTGGAATGAATGGGTCTTTACGTAAGCAGACCATCGACGCCATTAATCGAATCAATGAAAAAGAGTATCAGGAATTTGGGGACCCGGAAACCCTGACCCGTATTTCGCAATACGAAATGGCATACCGCATGCAAACTTCGGTTCCGGAAGTAATGGACATCAAGGACGAGCCCGCCTACATTCACGAAATGTACGGAACCGAGCCTGGCAAAACCTCCTTTGCCAACAATTGTCTTCTAGCCCGTCGATTGATAGAAAAAGGAGTTCGTTTCGTACAATTGTTTGACTGGGGATGGGACATGCATGGTGTCGCAGAGCGGGAATCTCTGGACAAAGGGTTGACCATTAAATGCAAACCCGTAGATCAAGCCATGACTGCGCTGGTAAAGGATCTGAAGCAGCGGGGTCTGCTGGACGAGACTTTGGTCGTATGGGGAGGAGAATTTGGCCGTACTCCCATGCAGGAAAACCGAGGTGGCCGGGAATGGCCGTACAAAGGTCGGGATCACCACACCGAAGCCTTTCCCATATGGATGGCCGGTGGGGGTGTGAAAAAGGGCTTTACCCTCGGAGAAACCGATGAAATCGGTTATTATGGAATTAAAGACAAAGTGCATGTGCATGATTTGCAGGCAAGTATTTTGCATTTGATGGGCATGGATCACGAAAAATTTACCTATTTTGCCCAGGGACGGGATTTCAGGTTGACCGACGTTTCAGGAAAAGTAGTACACAAATTATTTGCATAAATTACATGGAGCAATCATCAGATATCATCATCTTTTTCGGGAGGTTTCATCCCCTGTTTCTACACCTTCCCATCGGCTTCTTAGCCCTGGGATTCCTCATGGAGTTCATGTCCCGCCGGGACCGGTTTTCCTACCTAAGACCTGCCATTGGCTTTGTACTGGGACTGGGAGCGCTTTCTGCATTGGTTACAGCCCTACTCGGTTTGATGTTGGCTCAGGCAGGAGATTACGGTGAGGATTTATTATTTATCCATCAATGGTCCGGTATCCTGCTGGTGCTGTTCGCATTTGGTACCTGGTGGCTGTACGCACAAAAGGAAAAGAAAGGCAACCCTTACTTTCAACCGTGCTTACCTGAGCTCGTTTGCGCTCATGATGGTATTTCTGGCAGTGGCGGGTCATTACGGCGGCTCACTGACGCATGGGGAAAATTACCTGACCCAATACCTTCCAGATGGAATAAAAAGATTGGCCGGGATGCCGATCGAAGAAAAAGGTCCCCGGCTGATCGAAAACCTGGACGAGGCGGTGGTGTATACCGATATCATCCATCCCATCATGGAGACTCGTTGCAATTCTTGTCACAATGCCAGCAAGAAAAAAGGCGACTTGCAGATGCATACCCGCGAAGCATTGCTAAAAGGCGGTGAAAATGGTCCCATTTTCCTCGCGGGAAACGCCGCTGAAAGCGAGATGATCAAGCGCATTCACCTGGATCCTAACCACGACGACCACATGCCGCCCAAGGGAAAATCCCAATTGACAGACGAACAGGTCCTGCTCCTGGAATGGTGGATCAACGAGGGGGCGCCGTTTGAAAAAAAGGTCGCCGAACTTAAAGCAGAGCAGGAAGTGCAGTCCGTATTGCTTACGCTCGCTGATCCCAATGCGAATAAGTCGGCGGTAGAGATATTGCTGGCGGAAGGAACGACGGCTCCCGACCAGGAAAAACTGAAAACCTATGTTGAACGGGGGATATCGGTTAAAGCTCTTTCCAATGATTCGAATTGGTTGCAGGTAACCTTATACAAAAAGGATTCGGTAGACCAGGTATTGGAAAAGTTAGCAGCAGATTTTCCGGAGCAAATCACATGGCTTGATGCCAAAGATACGCCTTTGACGGATGCCGGACTGGAGGCCGTGGGAAAAATGAAAAACCTCACGCGACTTCGCGTAGAGAAAACGGGGATTTCCAATGCCGGGCTGGCTCATTTGGCAAACCTGGAATACCTGGAATCACTTAATATTTATGGGACCGAAGTCAGTGATGCCGGCCTGGATTACCTTTCCGGCTTGCCCAATTTGAAACGACTCTACGCCTGGGAAACGGGGATTAGTAGGGAAGGAGCTGCAGCATTCGTTGCTAGCGGAGCTAAGGTGGATATAAATCTAGGCTACGAAGTCAACGTGGTTGATTCGCTTACCGTGGAAGTAAAACCGGTGGCCGTCAATAACTAGCGCTGGGAAGCCTATCCGCAAGGATCTCCCAGAGGTCATTGAGAAATAGAAAAGGCACTGGACTCTGATCGGGGTTTTCTCCGAGTCTTACCAAAACCAGGTTTTCCGAAGGGACCAGGCAGAGAAATTGCCCATCGCGGCCCATGGCACAGACCATGTCCGAGGGGCCTTTTGGTATAAAGCTTCCCGGGAAGACCGTTTGCACACCGGGAAGCATAAAGCTTTCCTTGCCATTTAGCCACCAAAGGTACCCATAACTTCGATTGTAGCCCTGAGAGGATGAAAGCATCGCAGAAAAATAGGTTTTGTCGCGGATGATTTCCTCCTGTTCCCATCGCCCTCCAGCCAGGATCATCAGGCCAAACCGTGCCATAGAGCGGGCGTCGCTAAAAAATACCTGGTTAAACCCTATTTTTTGCCAAAAGCCGGTCATTCCAATTTTCGCTCCAATTTTCTGCTGAAAATAGTCGGGAAAACTCGTTCCTGTAGCTCGGGTAAGGACGGTATCCAATAGCGTGTACGGAGCATTGTGATAGGCCCATCGCTTTCCGGGATCGGTCAGGTAACGAAGGCTTTCCGGACGGTAATCGTCTGGATTGCTTAGCCCATCGTCCAGGCCGGTGGTCATGCTCAAGTGGTGGTGCACCTGAATCAGGTATTCCTTTTCGTAGGGAAGACTGCTCCATCCGGCTCCGAGGATCTCGGTTGTGCGTTCCTCCAGTGATAGGTGCCCTTCCTCCTGTGCCAGGCCGACCAAAACAGCGGTAAGTGTTTTACCGGCGGAGGCCCAGTACCAGGGGGCGTCTTTTGTGAACGGTTGACTGGATGCCAGGCGGGTCCCATAATAAAACTCCAGGGCGATCTTCCCATCTTTCAGGAGGATAAAGGCTCTGGTACCGTTTTCGGACAGCATCGTTTCCAAATCTTGCATGCTCCCAGTCGCAAGCTCAATGGAGGTGGTTTCCCAGTTTTCGGAGGGTTGGCCGGGAAAGTATAAGCCGTCTGAAGACCTGGTCGCTGGTAGAGGGTCTTGCTCACAGCTAAGAAAAGAAAGGGCTAAAAGGGAGCAAATTACGATTCGGTATTTCATCCAACATTCAAATTTTTTTTATAAAAATAATCTTTTTAATTTGTAATGGTAGTACTGGATATAGTAGAATCAGTACTTTTCTATATATTCTTCCCTGTGGATGCAATTGCCTGGCATCTGCACGGATCTGGTTTCTGCCGGCGAACCAGGCAATTGGATTTATCTTTAAACAATCCGGATACGCAGAATAGGCAGTAGGTTTTTTTTAGAAAAGAACCTAAAAAAAAGGGCGCGATAACCGGTCTTGTTGTCGTGGAAAGGCCGGCAGAAAGAATCCGGTTGTATTTGGCAAAATTGGCGATTTTGTCCGCAGTCGAAAAGTAGAATTACGACTCAAATAACCGGATAGAGAGCGGTTTGCCGATGTTTCTCGATAGTTGGTGTGGTATTTGTTTTACTTTGTTTTCGAAAGGGGTCAGGCTATTCATTAGGGAATGGCACGAAAAAAGACGTGGCAATACACTATAGATTTGCGGGGAAAGAAAATTGAAGTGACTAAATTAGTAAAAGATGTCGATCATAAAGCCTTGCGGAGCCGTTTGACGGATTGGTAGACTAATTCAATTAAAGAAAATTGCAGAAGATGGAGGGTCAGGATTATAGCACACTATTTTACTTCAACCCCCTGCCAAATTGGGTATACGATAGGGAAACCTTTGAAATTGTAGACGTCAATCAATCTGCCATAGATCATTACGGGTACAGCAAAGAGGAATTTTTATCCATGACGATCCGGGATCTCAGGCCTCCGGAGGAAGTTCCCAAACTTCATGCCGCGCATGTAGGGGTGGATACCAAAAGGCACACCATCAATTTTGGCACATTTACCCATAAAAAAAAGGGGGGGAAACGAATCCGAGTGGATGTTAACGGACACCCGGTAATTTTTAAGGGCCGACAATGCCTGATGGTGACTTGCCAGGATGTCACGGAGAAGGAGCAGCAGTTCTTGGAATTAAGGGATTCCGAACAAAAGTTAAAAACGGCTTCATCCATCGCTAAATTGGGCTACTGGCGGCAGGAAGTGGGTTCCAAGCGATTGAATTGGTCGGACGAAGTATACCGAATATGGGGAAGAAAAAAAGAGCAGTTTGAAGCAACGTTCGAAAATTTCTTTGAAACGATTCACCCGTCAGATAGAGGTTTATTCCTGGAAGAGGAAGCGGCAGTTTTTCGGGGCAAGGAATCACTGGATATAAGCCATCGGATTTTGTTGCCCGATGGTCAGGTGAAATGGGTTCACGAACTGGGAAGGCTGAATCGCGACAAACATGGAAATCCACTGTTATTTGAAGGGACGGTTCAAGATATAACCAAACAGAAGCAGGAAGAACAGCGACTGCGATTGCTTGAAAGTGTGGTGACACATACAAGCGATTCCATTATGATTACAGACGCCGCAACTTCGGACAAAACCGGTGTAAAGATAGTCTATGTGAACGAAGCATTTACCAAGATGACAGGCTATTCCTTTGACGAGATTGTCGGGAAATCGCCAAGAATACTGCAGGGTCCTAAATCCGACCGGGACGCGATACAGCAACTTAAGGAAGCTGTAAAAAATCGGGAAGATTGTCAGGTTTCAACCATCAACTATAAAAAAAACGGAGATCAATTTTGGGTTACTATTTCGATTTCGCCCGTATTGGATGAGGCCGGTCGCGTTAGTCATTGGATTGCTCTGGAAAAAGATGTGACCGCTGCGATGATTGAGCAGCTTCAACGCGATCTTCTGGCAAAAATAAGCGTGGCTTTTCACGAAGGAATAAATCTTCGGTCCGCTCTCGCCGAGGTGTGTCGCTTAATTGCTGATTATGGTGACTTTAGTTTTTGTGAGGTATGGATTCCAGATCTTCAAAGGAAATCATTGCACCTTGCGGCTAATTTTGCGCAGGACGTTAAAGGAAGGACGTTTTATAAAGCGTCTGGAAAGGTCACGAAAATGGATACGGATACGGGGCTCCCTGGTAACGTGTGGACAGAAAACAAATCGGTGATATGGGACAAATTGGCGCAGAATGATTCGTTTATTCGTAGGAGTGCGGCACAGCGGTCGGGGCTATCCGTCGTACTAGGAATCCCACTTCGGCACCAGCAAGCACAGATGGGTGTCCTGGTGGTGGGTGCCTGCGAAGAAGCCAGGACGATGGAGCAACACCGCCCCGTACTAAACAGGCTAAGTTCCTTTATTGGCTCGGAGATCAATAGAAAAGGGCTGGAGGAGGAATTACTCCATTTATTCGAAGCATTACCTGATATCATCTGTCTTACCGATTTTAAAGGCAATTTTCTAAAAATGAACCGTTCGGGTTGCGAGCTTCTCGGGTACCATGAAGAAGAAATTTTGGGTAGCTCATTTGTCGAATTCATTCACCCGGAAGATGTCGCCCATACTGAAGAAGCATTTAGAAACATTCATTCGGGTGGTGCTGTGTTTAAAGTTGACAACCGATTCCTGACCAAATCAGGTAGCGTGCGCTGGTTGAGTTGGTACGGCAATCCCCAGGTTGGCGAGCAGGTAATTTATGCTTCCGCTAAGGATGTTACCGAGGAGAAAAAACTTCAGGAATTGGTCATCGATGCCTCGCAACTCGCAAAGATCGGTGGATGGGAATTGGATTTGACGGCCCAGGAAGATGCGGATACCATGTATTGGTCGCCGATGGTTCGGGAAATTCTGGAAGTTTCGGATGATTACAATCCCTCTCTTTCCGGTGGATTTGAGTTTTATTCCGACCACAGTAAAGAAAGAATAGTAGCAGCAGTAGACAAGTTGATTTCGGAAGGGCTTGAATTTGACGAAGAACTGTTAATACGGACCAAATCCGGGAAAGAAAAATGGGTTCGTTGCATCGGTAAAAGCGAGCGGATCAACGGCAGGTGTTCGAAGATTTTCGGAAGTTTTCAGGATATCCACAGCACGAAATTGACCGAACTACGAATATCTGAAATATTGGGAAGTATCTCCGACGGCTTTTACGCCTTGGACGAAGATTGGAATTTTACTTATTTCAACAAAGAGGCAGAGAATCTCCTCAACCGAAAAAGCGAGGAAGTTTTGGGAAAAAACATTTGGGAGGAGTTTGCTCCCGCGGTAGGAACCCAATTGGAGCGGGTATACCGAGACGTGGCTGATCGAGGGAAGGCAGCCAGTTTTGAATACCAGTACCCTGGCACCGAATCCTGGTATGAGATCAATACCTATCCATTTGGTGGGGGAATTTCGTCCTATTTTAAGAATATTGATGAGAAACGGCATGCCGCCGAAGAATTGCAAAAAGCCTATCAGGAAAAAATCAATATTATTGAAAGTATTGGGGATGCATTTTTTACGGTAGACAAACAGTGGACTGTTACCTATTGGAATAAGGAAGCCGAGCGGCTAATGGGTAGATCACGATCCTTGATGCTGGGGCGGAATCTTTGGAAACAATACACGGATCTTGTTGAAACCGATTTCTACGCGCAGTGTGTTTCGGCCATGGAGTCTGCTCAAAATGTGGCATTTGAGGTTTTTTATCCTACGCTAAGTAAGTGGTTGGAAGTGGCGGTGTACCCAAGCATCGATGGCTTGTCGGTGTACTTCAAAGACATCACCCGTAGAAAAAACACCGCCATGCAAATACTACGTGCCAACGAGCGGTTTGAAAAGGTGACTCAGGCAACTACCGATGCCATTTGGGATTGGGATTTAGAAAATGATGTCATTTTTAGAGGGATGGGTTTCGAAAAGTTTTTTGGAACTAACGTTCAAAAGAACTTTAAACGGGCCGAGTTTCAGCAAGATCGTTATCACCCCGACGATCTTGTCGCCATCAAAGAAAGCATCAAAGCCAGCCTGGCAGATCCCATGCAGGAGAAATGGCGTATGGAGTATCGGATTATCCATAGTAGCGGCGAAGAACGGATAGTGATTGACAAAGGGATGATTATCCGTAACGAGGCCGGAAAGGCCATACGTATGGTAGGAGCGCTGACGGATATCACCGATCGGAGAAAAAGCGAGCGAGAAATTCAGGAATTAAATCAGCTTTTGCAACGACATATCCAGGAGCTCGAGGTTACGAACGAGCAATTAGAGCAATTTGCATTTATAGCCTCCCATGATTTACAGGAACCACTCCGAATGATCTCTAGTTTTTTAAACCAAATTGAACGTAAATACGGGGCGCAACTGGATGCAAAAGCCCATCAGTACATTCATTTTGCGACGGATGGAGCCAAACGGATGAAACGCATTATTTTGGACCTATTGGAATATTCCCGGGCAGGGAAATTTGGGGAGCGGCCGGAGCAAATTGACTTGCATGCACTTTTACACGAATACAAAGTGTTGCGGCGCAAGTTGATTCGCGATAAAGAGGCCGTATTGGTTTATGAGAAGCTTCCCACCGTTTCTTGCTTTAAGGCACCATTGGTGCAAACCCTACACTGCCTGCTGGACAACGCTCTCACTTACTCGCAGGAGGGGGTGCCTCCAAAAGTAGAGCTTCGGGTAAAGGATTGCGACACGTATTGGGAGTTGCGCGTCGCCGACAATGGGATTGGGATTGATTCTCAATTTTTTGACAAAATTTTCATTATATTTCAGCGTTTGCATAACCGGGACCGGTACAAGGGAACTGGAATTGGTTTGTCAATCGTGAAAAAGCATGTGGAATCCTGGGGTGGAAAAATTTGGCTGGAATCGACTCCTGGAGTCGGGAGTGCGTTTTATCTTACTATTAACAAAGAGTTTGAATGAAAGAGGCTCACATCCTATTGGTTGAAGACAACGAGGGGGATATTGTACTCACACTTGATGCATTCGAAGAATGCAAAATTAAAATCCGGATCGATGTTGCCAGAAACGGAAAAGAAGCGTTGGACTTTCTTTTTGGAGAAGGGGGGAAGGTGCCCGATAACCCTCCGGATCTGGTCCTTCTTGATATCAATATCCCGGTGTATAGCGGACACGAAGTACTTAAGGCAATTAAAGCCGACCCTTCCCTGAGAAAAATGCCGGTAATCATGCTAACCACTTCTTCTAACCAAAAAGACATCGACCTCGCTTACGAAAACCATGCAAATAGCTACATCACCAAACCGATTGAAATGGATCTTTTTTTAAAAGCAATTCTGAAGATTGAGCAATTTTGGCTCCAATTATCCAAGCTTCCATCCTAGCAGGCTGTGTTTTGCAGACAGGTTCGAAGTTTCACCTGTAGTATCTGACTTCCGGTAGCTCGGTAAGTGAAATTAATCAAGCTTGTCGGTTGAAAAATAGGTGATTTTCAAGAAAGCCGATTGGCAGGGTACACGTAAGATCGATTGAACCAGACGAATCATGGATTCACAAAAGGAAAACCACAAAAAAATGGTAGAAAACTACATCGCTGCCTATAATGGCATGGATGGGGAGGGAATGGTTAAGGATCTGTCGGAGAATGTGGTTTTCGAGAACATTGCAAGGAATAAGGTAACCATGCGTTTGGATGGAAAAGCAGCTTTCAAGGCACAAGTAGAAACGGCCCTTTCTTATTTTTTTGAGCGCAAACAGACCATTCGTTCCTGGGAATTTGGAGACGAATCGTTGTGCGTAGATATAGATTATTGGGCGATTTTGGCCGTAGATTTCCCAAACGGTCCGAAAGCCGGTGAGCAGTTGCGCATGAGGGGCAGGTCGGAGTTTTCCTTCGAAAATGGGAAGATCAAGCGCATAAGGGACCTCAGCTAAGGAGCCAGCTTCCGAAGAAAGCAGCTAATATGTTTTTGGTTGATTCGGGTCGGTAAGGATGATAATATCTGCTTTGTCCTGGTGGGAATCCCAGTGGGGTTCGTTGAAATCCTCCGATGGAAAACAGGAGATAGTCAGGATGGGAGGTCGGCGCCTTCGTTTCTTCACCGCTGCCACCGTGCCCAATCCTTCGTCGCTGTGGAATTTTCCTGTCAGGTGGAGTATTTTCGCCTTTCTGTTTTTCTTCCAGGCAGTAAGGATGCTCTCCGCCATCGTGGCGTCACGCAATAGTTGGGCATGGAAGATGGAGGGACCCATGTGCTGCCCGTATTCCCCCATGGCAGCAACGAATTTTTGGCGGTAGGCATCGTTCTTCCCGGGGAGTTCAAATCTGGCATAGTACGGCTTGGCTTCTTTGGGGAGCCGATCGAGATAGTCGATTCCTTTTTGGCTGACCATGCGCGCGTACCTTCCCGGGACATTGGCTGCAATGACCTGCTGATCGCCTGATTTAGCGAGCTCAACTAATGGTGCGTAATCCGCATAGTTGCTCCAGGCACGGCTTTCTTTCGTAAAGCTGCCCTCGCTGATAAGGCCCGCCAGGTACTCGTTTACCACCAACTGGACGTCTCGTTCAAACATTTCCAACGAGAGAATTACCTCGGGGTATTCGTCCAGTAAGGCGGTGTAAAGCGCTTGCTGCAAGGAATGCGCCACAGGGTCATTGTGTTCTTCGCCGAATACAATCAATTGTTTTTCCCGGGAAAGCTGGACGATATCGGCAAAGGCGATCTCCCGCCTGGTGGGTGTATGGTATAGGGTGTATCCGGTTTCAGGCATTTGTTGGGACCAGGCAAAATCAGGAATCGCAAGGAAGAATAGGAGCCAGGATAGGGTTCTCATACGGGCAATTTTTTAGTGAAAGTAACCAATTCTTCCCGTTTTTAATGGTTTTTTGAGTGCTATTTCTGGTAGGATGCTTTTGGAGCAGGTAAAAACCAAGTACCTTGCAGGAAACCGTTTGGGCCCGTTGAGATGAAAATAAAACCGTATACAAAGGCAATTACTGAGTTAAATCCGCGGTCAGATTACGAACGAATCGCCTATTTATTGACGTTTCACTGTTTCCCCTGGGATATGGAAAAGGCGTTGGAGTTTGCGCTTTTTCGTACCTTTGCCGTACCGTCGGTATCCCGGCTATTGGTGGCAACCGGCGAGTTTGTTAGCCGCACCCGAAAGCGGTACGACGATACGGAACTAATCCTCTATGAAATTCTGGAAAATGGTATGGAAAGTGTCCGGGGGAGGACCGCCATCGCGCGTATGAACGCCATGCACGGTCGCTTCAAGATTTCAAACGATGATTACCTCTACGTGCTCTCCACATTTATTTTCGAGCCCATCCGCTGGATGGAGCAATGGGGTTGGCGCTCGTTTACAGCGATTGAAAAGGAAGCCATATTGATCAATTACCAGCAACTCGCGAAACGAATGGGTATCCAAGCGGTACCACAGTCCCTGGAGTCATTTGAGGCTTTTAACAGGGCCTACGAGCGGGAGCATTTTTCGTTTGACCCTGCAAATAAAATCATCGGCGATAAAACTCTGGAGTTGCTTCTGGGATTCTACCTTCCCGGCAGATTCGTGGGGTTAGGGAAACCGTTTGCCTATTGCCTGATGGATACCCCTCTGAGAAGGGCAATGGGTTATCCGGATCCTCCAGGCATGCTACAGCTCCTGGTCAGGATTGTAATGAAAGCGAAAGCCTGGGTCATGGCTTGGATCCCGGAACCTGGGAAACCGGTTCTTGGCACCAAACGCAACCGCCCCAGCTACCCCAGCGGATATTCCATAGAAAACTTGGGAACCTTTTCCCCTCGGAAATAACGCCCTTCCATCGTTTATTGAGTAGGGAAAGGTAGTTGTCAGTGGGAGCGCCGTTCCGTGAGGGAGTAGTTCCATTTGCCTATTTGATCTGATAATCCAACTTCATGGTGATGGAAGCGGTTTTCGCTTTGGAACTCGTATTGAATGTGCCTCCCCAAGAGTAGTCCTCCCCCGAATTTTGTCCGGTGATTTGAAATATCCCCATATTTGCTACGATCAGATTTCCCAGGGTTGCACCGGCGTTTTTTGCAATCGTTTCCGCACGAACTCGGGCATCTTCCGTTGCTTTGGAGATGAGTTCGATCTTTAAGTCGGCCAGTTGGGTGAAATAATACCGTGGTGCCTGGGAGTAAAATTGAATTTCCTTATTCAGGAGTTCGGTAATTTCCCGGGCTATTTTTTCCACTTTTTCTACTTCTCTGGATTCAATACTGATAGTTTGACTTAGGATATAGCCCAAAAAAGTTTCTCCGATAAAACGGCCCTCCGAGCTGTACTCCGACCGGGTGTTTTGTCGGGATTGTACCGCACTAAAGACGATTTCCTCCGACGCAATCCCTTTCGAATTCAGGTATTCCGTAACCGCTTTTCGGTCCTTTTCCAAACCCGAATAGGCTTCTCCGAGCGTATATGCCTGCTTTTCAAACAGCCCTTCCCAAACAATCAGGTCAGAAATAAAATCCGTTTCGCCGAGACCGGTGACAGAAATCTTGGCCTGAGTAAGGCTACGTTTCCAGAAGGCATTGCCCAAAACAACGGCGGAAAGTACGATTGCCAGGGCAAAAATGACAGCAGTAAGGTGTTGTTTCATTGCATAGCGATTTTGATGGGATCAATGTCGCGATTTCTTCGAAAAAATCCCCTGATCGGGAAAAAATTATTGCATCGATTAGTGAAACAGTAGCTACAATGTAGAAAAAAGGTGATAATTATCATGTTTGTACCTTCCCAAGGTCACGCTTTCCAGGTGTGTCGGCTGCTAGCTTTGTAAAAAAAGTTACGCTTATGCAGACCAGGTTGGACGTAAATTTTGCTTTTCCCGAAGAGATTGTTACAGCCCATTACCGCTGTCCCCTGCCAAAGGGATTTCCTACAAGGGAAATGGAGGCATCCGCGAGCCACAAGTTATTGGGATCGGCTTCCGCTAAATTGTACACCGCTCATTTGCCGGAGGTACTGGATTGGCTGCACGGATTGGATTATCCCAAAGCGCTGGAGAGTGAGCCTTGCGAAGTCCCCGTTTTGCTGTATGATCGTGAGCTCTCTTTCGAACGCCTGCTTTTTCACTACGACGGTACTCCCGCATCGGCAAGGATTATCAAACAGTTTCTGGCTCTCTTCTCCGAAAACATTCAGGCGAGCAGAGCTACCATCATATCGCCTGCATTCATCCCCAAGTCCAAAATAAAGGAAGAGCAGGAAATCATTCAGGAGGTAAGCAATCATACGGCAGAAACATCCTTTATCAAATTTAATTTCAATCGAATTGGCGATTTTTGGTCGTATGCGGTCAAGCATCAATGTACGTTTTTGGTCACTACCAAAAAAAATCAGGCGGATCTTGCGAAGGTGTTATTTCATTTTTACAAGGGAGGTATGTGGTACGACAGGCTATCCTTTTATTTGGCTGTATAAATCAGTATATTGAATGACATTTGTTATGTTTTTGACCTGGAAGCTGAAGTAAATTGCCGCCCTATGGAGCACACACCTGCCAACGTTAAAAAACCTATTCAAACTAGCTGCTACCATTGTGGGGAGCAATGTGAGGAGGAAATCCTGCACCATGACGGAAAACGTTTTTGCTGTCTTGGATGCAAGACGGTATACGATGTGTTGAGCGAAAATGACCTTTGCGATTATTACGATCTCGCGGAATCCCCCGGTACGAACCAAAAATTGGAAAATAACCGCTCGAATCGGTTTGACTACCTGGACGATGCGGATGTCCGAGACAAATTGATTGATTTTCAGGACGACAAGCAAATTCATGTGACGTTTTTTGTCCCGTTGATTCATTGTGCTTCCTGCATTTGGCTCTTGGAAAACCTACATCGGCTTCGTGCAGGAGTCGTTGATTCACGGGTTAATTTTATCGAGAAAAAAGTGCAGGTACGGTTTCTTAAGGAGGAGATCAGCCTGAAGGAATTGGTCGCGGTAATGGCGGGAATCGGTTACGAGCCCCGCATCAATCTATCCGACATGGCCCCACAGAAAAAGCGGCCGGTCGATAGAAAGCTCGTGTATCAGCTTGCCGTGGCAGGTTTTTGCTTTGGAAACATGATGTTTTTTAGTCTTCCAGAGTATTTTTCAGAGGCGGAATTATTGGGTCAGGGCTTCAAGGAGTTGTTTCGGTACCTGAATGTGGTATTGGCTCTACCGGTTTTTTTCTATTCGGCTTCGGATTATTACCGAAATGCCTGGTATTCGCTCAAAAACAAATCGGTCAGCATGGAGGTACCCATCGTTTTGGGAATCCTGACGTTGTTCACCGTTAGTTTGTACGAAATATTTGTGAGCGGGCAGGAAGGGTACCTGGACACGTTAGGAGGATTGTTGTTTTTCCTTCTTTTGGGAAAACTTTACCAGCAAAAAACATTTGATACCTTGTCCTTTGACAGGGAATATACCTCGTACTTTCCGATTGGAGTGAGTAAAATGACGAAAAATGAGGAGGAAGTAATCCCGCTTACCAAAATTCAGGTAGGTGATAGGATTCGGGTACGAAACGAGGAACTGATACCTGCCGATAGTGTATTGCTTGACGAAGAAGCAACCATTGATTACAGTTTTGTAACCGGGGAGGAAGTGCCCGTGCCCATAAAAAAGGGTGCTTTGGTATATGCCGGCGGAAGGCAAAAAGGAGCGGCTATTCAATTGCTTGTGCAAAAATCTCCTTCCCAGGGATACCTTACCGACTTGTGGAACCACAAAGCCTTTTCAAAAGACGTACAGGAAGATTCCCTGGCTACCCTGGCCACCCGAATCAGCGGAAAGTTTACCTTCACCGTGCTGTTGATTGCGTTTGGTGCGTTGATCTATTGGAGTTTTGACGATTTTTCGATGGGTATTCGTGCGTTCACGGCCGTTCTGATCATCACTTGTCCCTGCGCCCTGGCCATGTCCACTCCCTTTACTTTGGGAAACGTTATGCGAATTTTTGGCAGGCGTGGTTTTTACCTGAAAAACACCCAGGTAATTGAAAAATTGGCCAGTTTGGATACCCTGGTGTTTGACAAGACAGGTACGCTAACCTCACCCTCAAACGCGCGGCTGCATTACGAAGGGGAAGCACTTTCGGAAGAAACCCGTGCGGTGGTCAAAGCACTCGTCAATCACTCCATACATCCGCTAAGCAACCGAATCAGTCGTTGGTTGGGAAATGTCCCTGTGGCAGCCGGCCTGGAGCAGGCAGAGGAAATTCCGGGAAAAGGATTACGTGCAATTTATAAGTCCCAGTCTTTTGTCCTGGGAGCCGCCACTTTTGTAGGACTTAAGGAGCTTCCGGAGTCTGGAAGGGGAGGTAACGAGGTTCATTTGGTGGTTGAGGGCGTTCATTTGGGCACCTTTTACATTGAAAGTGGCATACGGGAAGGCATGGAGGAAATGATCCCCACATTGGCAAACGCCTATTCCCTTCATTTACTTTCAGGGGATCAAGACCATGAAAAGGCTTATCTGACGAGAAAATTGGGTGCATCGCTTCAAATGCATTTTAAACAGAGCCCGAAGGACAAATTGAATCATATTCAGCGGCTACAAGACGCCGGACATCGGGTGCTAATGGTAGGCGATGGACTAAACGATGCCGGTGCGTTAAAAGCGGGGCATGTGGGAATCGCTGTGACGGAAAACGTTTCTCATTTTAGTCCGGCAAGTGATGCGATACTGGATGGAGAAAAACTTCGTTACCTGCCATCTTACTTGGATTTTGCGAAGTTAGGCAGAAAAATTATCAAGAGCAGTTTTGGGCTCAGTTTTACCTACAATGCCCTTGGGATTTACTTTGCGGTTCAAGGGTTGGTAAGTCCTGTATTTTGTGCTATTTTAATGCCAGCCAGCAGTATTTCAGTGGTTTTGTTTACAACGCTGGCAACCAATTATTTCGCCCGAACGAAGGGCATGAACGAAAAACCCGAGCTGAGATGGAAGTAATTTTTGTATTGATTGGCGTAAGTTTGGCAATGGCGGGAGGTTTTTTGTTGCTTTTTTTTAAAGCGATGAAAGGGGGGCAATTTGACGATCAGCATACGCCGGCCATGCGCATACTATTTGAACGGAAAACACAAAAAAAACATACAACCAATAAAAAAACACCTAAAAACACAAAGTGATATGTCAGGAACAACACTTGAACAGTTTAGTTACGATAATAAGATCGTAAAATACTTCGGTGCAGCCACCGTTATATGGGGCCTGGCCGGTATGCTGATCGGGGTGATAGCTGCGACCCAGCTTTTTCTTCCCGAAGCCAATTTGGGCAACCCGTACACCACGTTTGGTAGGATCCGGCCGCTGCACACGAATGCCGTGATTTTTGCCTTCGTAGGCAATGCGATTTTCGCAGGTGTGTACTATTCCATGCCTCGTTTACTCAAAGCCCCCATGTGGAATAAAACCTTAAGTTGGTTTCATTTTTGGGGCTGGCAAGCCATTATTCTTTCCGCGGTCATTACACTTCCGCTGGGATTGACCTCGTCTAAAGAATATGCCGAGTTGGAATGGCCAATCGATATAGCCATTGCGGTGGTTTGGGTTGCTTTTGGGGCAAATATGATTGGTACCCTGATCAAGCGAAGAGAGAAGCACATGTACGTAGCCATATGGTTCTACCTGGCTTCCTTCGTAACGGTTGCGGTATTGCACATATTCAACTCCCTGGCATTGCCTGTATCGCTTTTTAAAAGTTATTCCGCCTACGCGGGTGTTCAGGATGCGCTGGTGCAGTGGTGGTACGGCCACAATGCCGTAGCATTTTTCCTGACCACTCCTTTTTTGGGACTGATGTATTATTACCTTCCGAAGGCAGCTAATCGGCCGGTTTATTCCTACAAGCTTTCCATTATCCATTTCTGGTCGCTAATCTTTATTTACATCTGGGCAGGGCCACACCATTTGTTGTATACCGCCCTACCAGAGTGGGCTCAGGTACTGGGCGTGGCCTTTTCTGTCATGCTTATCGCCCCTTCCTGGGGGGGGATGGTCAATGGCTTGTTGACCCTGCGAGGCGCCTGGGATAAGGTGCGCGTAGATCCGGTTCTTAAATTTATGGTGGTGGCAGTAACGGCCTATGGGATGGCGACCTTCGAAGGTCCCCTGCTTTCCTTAAAAAATGTGAACGCGATTGCGCATTACACCGACTGGATCGTCGCCCACGTGCACATCGGAGGATTGGGATGGAATGGGTTTTTGACCTTTTCCATGCTGTATTGGTTGTGGCCAAAGATGTGGCGCACCAATTTGTATTCGGTAAAACTAGCCAACACGCATTTTTGGCTGGGGACCTTGGGTATTTTATTTTATGCCTTACCCATGTATGTGGCGGCACTTACCCAGAGCTTGATGTGGAAAGAATTTGGGGATGCCGGCAGGCTCGCCTATCCTAACTTCCTGGAAACCGTTATACAGATCGTGCCCATGTACATGTTACGGGCCTTTGGTGGCCTGCTTTACCTCTCGGGTGCAATTTTAATGGTCTATAATTTGATTAAAACCGCCGCTGCTGGAACGTTCCAGGAGGAAGAGGCGGACGAAGCACCGGCCCTTGCCAAACACGTATCTACAAGTGGAGAATTCTGGCACCGGGCCTGGGAGCGAAAGCCCGTGTTCTTTACCATCCTTGCGACGGTCGCTATACTCATCGGGGGCGTTGTCGAAATTATCCCAACGATGTTGGTTAAATCCAATGTGCCCACCATTAGCAGCGTTGAACCCTATACGCCACTGGAATTACAAGGAAGGGATCTGTACATTTCCAACGGCTGCGTGGGTTGTCACTCCCAAATGATTCGCCCGTTCCGGTCTGAGACCGAACGATACGGAGAATATTCCAAGGCCGGAGAATACATTTATGATCGTCCGTTCCTTTGGGGCTCCAAGCGTACCGGACCCGATTTGCACCGGGTGGGAGGCAAGTATCCGGATAGCTGGCATTACCACCACATGGTAGATCCAAGAACCATGTCACCGGGATCTCTGATGCCACCCTATCCCTGGATGACGACTCGGACCATGGACCACAGTACGATTGGTGCCAAGATCCGCACGATGATGAAATTGGGAGTTCCCTATCCCGAGGGCTACGACGAAACGGCCATTGACGATTTACATGCGCAGGCGCAGTCAATTGTAGCCGGCTTAAAGGAATCGGGTGTTGAAGTACTTCCCGATTCTGAAATCGTTGCCTTGATTGCCTACCTGCAACGATTGGGAACCGATATAAGTAAAACGGCCAGTACAAACCCTTAACTCCATCCGGTTATGCAAAAAGAAATTTTAAGATCTATAGAGAATATTGAAATTTATCCCATTATCTCGCTTCTGATATTTGTTACGTTCTTTATCGGAATGTTTTGGTGGGTACTACGTGTCGACAAAAAGTACATCGACCACATGAAAGAAATGCCCCTTGCAGACGAACCTCAAAAAGATGATTCCTATGAAAACGTTTAAACTGATTGGAGCCAGTTTAATGGCTCTATTGCTAGCTACTTCCGGATTTGCACAAGAGAGTGGCGATAATTGGACCGCACAAATGCAACAACTGGACAGCAGCCAGCTGACGCTATTGGTTATCATCGGTGTGGTGTTACTGCTGATCGTAATCATCATGGGGATTATGCTGTACTTGTTGTCCTTTTTGATGTCAGTGATTCGAAAAGACAACCCCGCACTGGCTACCGAGCCCACCTGGTGGGAAACGTTCAAAGAGCGATTTGTCACCGGGAAAATGAAACCCATCGAAAAGGAACAAGACATTCAATTGGACCACAGTTACGATGGGATTGTTGAGCTGGATAATTTCATGCCTCCTTGGTTGAAATACGTCTTTTACCTTACCATCGTCTTTGCTGTGGTCTACTTTGTCAATTATTCCGTGCTGGGCATTGGAAAAACCCAATACGAAGAATACGACGAAGAACTTGCAATTGCTGCATTGGAAGAAGAGCAAAGGGGCGAATCCATGCTGGCCTCTATCGACGAAACCACCGTCGAATTCGATGCAACCACCCCATCGATTGAGGCAGGTAAGGAACTCTATACCGGAAACTGCGCAGCCTGTCATGCGATGGATGGAGGAGGAGGGGTCGGCCCCAATCTTACCGATGAGTACTGGATCCATGGTGGTGACATCAAGGATGTATTCACGGTGGTTAAATACGGAGTGGTGGAAAAAGGCATGATTCCCTGGCAAGATCAACTTAGCCCGGAGCAAATGCAGCAGGTGGCCAGCTACGTATTGACTCTTCAGGGTACCACGCCGGCAAATCCCAAAGAACCACAGGGAGAAAAATACACACCTGTCATTGAAGAACCGGTCGATGCCCTTGGAGAAGAGGAGTTGGGACTGGAACCCGCTGAATAGGTACTTTCACGGGCCTCGGATTCCTTTTCCGAGGCTCATGAAAATGCCACTACACAAAAAAATGACTCGCTATCATGGCAAAAAAATTTGAAAACCTCGACCCGGAAAAATTCAGGGACTCTTTAGGTACCGTTACGAGCGAAGGCGGGAGAAACTGGATCTATCCGAAGAAAGTATCCGGAAAGTTCTACCAATGGCGTACCTACGTATCCTGGCTACTTTTGGCGATTTTGTTTGCCGGTCCATTCATCCGGGTGGATGGAAGACCCTGGCTACTGTTTAATATTTTCGAACGGAAATTTATTATTTTCGGTGCGGTATTTTGGCCGCAAGACACCCATTTGCTGATTTTTCTGCTGTTGATTTTTGTGGTATTTATCATATTGTTTACCGTTGTGTTTGGTAGGGTTTTCTGTGGATGGGCCTGTCCACAAACCCTTTTTATGGAAATGGTATTCCGAAAAATCGAGTATTGGATCGAAGGCGATGCCAATCAACAACGCAAGCTGAACGCCATGCCATGGAACGGGGAAAAAGTTAGAAAGAAAGCCTTGAAAATGGGGATATTTGTCCTCATTTCCCTGCTGATCTCTCATACCGTAATGGCCTATTTGGTTGGGATCGATCGGGTAATCGAGATTGTTCAGCAGCCTCCGGGCGAAAACCTGGCCGGATTCATGGGCTTGATAGCTTTTACCGGTATTTTTCTCTTTGTGTTCTCCTGGTTTCGGGAACAGGCCTGCCTGGTGGTTTGCCCGTATGGACGCCTTCAGGGCGTATTGCTGGATAACCAGTCCATCAATGTCACCTACGATTATGTACGCGGAGAACCTAGAGGTCCCATTCGAAAGAACAAGGTGGAAGATCAGGCATTAGGGGATTGTGTGGATTGTTCGCTTTGCGTGCAGGTATGCCCAACGGGTATTGACATCCGAAATGGCGTGCAGATGGAATGCGTGAATTGTACGGCCTGCATGGATGCATGCGATGAGGTCATGGAAAAAGTAGATCGGCCTGCGGGGCTTATTCGGTATGCGTCGGAAACGAGTATTCAAAAAGGCTCATCCAAACTAATCACGGGTCGAGTGAAAGCCTACTCCTCTCTACTGGTACTTTTGATTGCCGGGTTTGTTGCGTTGCTGGCAACCCGTGATGATTTGGGTGCAACCGTTACCCGGTTCCGGGGAATGACCTTCCAGGAAAGGGAAGGGGAACAAATCAGTAATTTATACGAGGTAACGCTGATCAATAAAACGTTCGAAGAACAAGATGTGAACCTGGTACCCGAAGATCCTGCTTTCCAGTTGGAGCGGGTGGGAGATACCGACTGGACAATATCGGGCCAATCGAAATTCGAAGGGCGGTTCTTTTTAGTGAAGCCGCAGGCAGCCATGCAGGTGCCTCAGGAAAGCATTGTCCTCTTATTGCAACAAAACGGTGAAACCATAGACCGAATTGAAACCAGTTTTATGGGGCCTGTAGGAAACTAAATCAAAAAATAATGAATTGGGGAAATGGAATAATTTTAGTGTTCGTAGGCTTTGTGGCCGTAATGGCTACGATGGTGACCATATGTATGAAGCAGGATGACCTTCACCTGGTCACGGACAATTATTACGAAGAAGAGATTAAGTACCAGGAACACATTGATAAAGTAAGTAATTCGCTGGATGCTGCGAAAAAAGCCCTGAGTTTTGATCCCCGGAATAACGTGTTGACTCTGAATCTTCCGGTTGGAGCAGCCGGAGAGTTGCATTTGTTCCGGCCTTCGGATGCGAGGATGGATCGGAAAATAGCAATAGACATTCAAAACGAGGCAGCCAATACTGTAAATCTCAACAGCCTGCAACCTGGGTATTGGAGAGTCAAACTCACTTGGGAAGAAAAAGGACAGGCCTTTTTTGAGGAAAAGAAGATTGATATATAGGCATGTTTTGGACCGCGTTTGTTTGGGGATTGTTGGGATCGTTTCATTGTATCGGCATGTGTGGGCCGATTGCATTGGCGCTGGCGGGAAAGGATAAAAATAAGTTCCTACTAAACAAACTGCTGTACAATTCCGGAAGGACGCTCACCTATGTTTTTCTTGGTGGTTTGGTAGGCTTGCTTGGGTTTTCGATCGCTCTGGCCGGAATTCAACAATGGCTGTCAATTATCACGGGTATTGTATTGGTACTTCTGGCCTTTTCCTTTCGGAAATCCGAAAAATGGGTTTCCCATTCCCTGCTTTCGACATCGCTTGCCAGACTGAAGTTCCGTCTGGGCCGTTCGATAAAACCGGGAGGCACCCCGGCTTTTGCATTCTCAGGCGTATTAAACGGGCTGCTCCCCTGTGGGCTTGTCTACATGGCATTAATTGCTTCCCTGGCCATGCAAAGCCCCTGGCAGGGAATGGCCTATATGTTCTTTTTTGGATTGGGAACCTTTCCGGTGATGATTTTATTGATGATTTCCGGGAATATTTTTTCCATAGGATTCCGAGATAAAATCAACCGTTTTGTTCCCTATTTTGCGTTGGTAATGGGGGCATTATTTATCATTCGTGGAATGGGCTGGGGAATCCCTTACCTAAGCCCCAAACTTTCCTTTCCCAATGACCAAACTACCGAGCTTTTAGATACAAATATCACCCATTGTGAATAGCCACCTATTCCTACCGGCCAATACCTACCAGATAGCCGGCGCATTGCCAGTCGATTTCTCATAGCTGCCAAATAGCTTGTAAATCAATGCAAACTCGTGGGTTTGGCCGGGTAAAAGGTAGCTACGATTCGAAGGAAATTCGTATACGTATCCCATACGTATCTTGTCAAACAGCACGCCAAATTGCAGGTTGCTGGCGTAATCAAACCGATGCCCACCACCGATCCAAATCCTGTTTCCTAACAGCGCTTTTATGTTGAATTCGATATTGTCAGGCAAACCTTCCTGATTGCGGTAAAACCCGTTAAGTATCAGAGATACCTGCGAAGAAAGCGCTTCCCGGTATCCCGCTTGGGCAACGTAGCTTACAGGCCTACCGTCCAAAAATTCCTCTCCCCCGGCAATTCGCCCTCTATTTACATTGTGCATGGCATACGAAAGGTAATAGGATTTATGGGTGAGCGCCAGCCCCAAATTGAAATCAAAAATCTGCATGTCAGAAAAGCCTCCCAGATATTGCCCAATCAAGGGATCTCCTGCCTGCTCCGAGGTGAGTGCATTGCCATCCAACCGGATCGTTTGGTAGTTGAGGCCTGCCCCCAAGCGCAGCTGGTGGCGGGCTGTCAATCGTACGCGGCTGGCATAGGCGAGCAATAACTCCGTTTCCTTAAACGCACCATACGTATCGTGCAGTAAATTCAAACTATAGGCATTCTTTCCCGTTAAAGCGGGGTCTTCCAGCCCCTTCGTTTCGGAAAAATCCATCTCAGCACTAATAAAATACGTTTTTGGTGCACCTTCCATCCCGGACCATTGATTTCGCACAAATCCACGCAACGCACTTCCTTCGTACCCCGTCAGTCCTGGGTTAAAATAACTTTGAAAATGGCTAAATTGACTGATGTATTTTCTGGACTGCGCGTGCAAATGGCTGGTCTGTAAAGCAAGCACCAAGAAAAAGAGATACACGGTTTTTTGCGTCTGGCTGTTTTTCATCTTCCTTCAATTAATCGTTAAAAATTGTAAGTACGCCTCTGCGGGTTTCATTGGTTTCGTCCAGGCTAATCACCCAGAAATAGGTACCGGTCGGTAATTGCTTACCCAGGTAAGTTCCATCCCAACGCATGTCCGGATTTTCGGTATAAAAAACCCGTTTACCGCTACGTTCGTAGACGGCTACTTTTGCTCCCAGGTAATACCGAAGGTCATCTATTCCCCAGTCATCGTTGAAACCATCTCCATTGGGAGTAAAGGTGTTGGGAACAGAAATACCTTCCAACGGCATCCGGTTTCGACGCAAGGTGAATGTTTGGGAAATGGTATTCCCAGCGCGATCGGTGCTTCTAACGTCTACGGTAAACTCAGATTTTCCTGGTAGCGCAGCACTGCTGTTCCAAAACAAATCTGTTCCTGCAATTCCAAAGTATTGGTTGTCATTGGAGGAGGGAATCAGTGAATAGATATGCACATCGTCCGCAGGATCCAGAGTACCCAATGTTCCAATCCTCGTTCCCAGATCGCTATCTGCTTCAAAGGTATTAGCAGACAAGGTGATTTCTTGTGGAAGGGCTTTGTCCGCTACGAGTATGCTAAGCACTGGGTCCAGCTGATCGGGGTTTTGAATCTCACCCAGCTCAAGTATTCCTGTATACTGGTACAAGCCGGCCACTTTTGTATCCAGCACAGGTATGGTCCATTGTACCGGAATGTCGACCGCCTCCCCATTGCTAAGCTGTCCTCGAATGGTTTCCGGAAAAGACAGGGTTTCCAAAGGTGTATTCCAGGCTATCGAGACCAAGGCAGGATTTTCAATTTCGACCAGGTTCAGATTTACCAACTGAAGTACAAATTCAGCTTCGCTTTGATTCCCTGCTACATCGGTAGCGATTAGCTGGACCCGTAGGGTCTCGCTATCGGTGTATACCGTACCTGGTGCCGGTAGCTGAACAAACCCGGACAATTCGCAATTATCTTGTGCTACGGCCATTTTCGTGAAATCTGGCAACGCATAGGTTTGGTTTAAATAAATGGTTTGATCCGTGGGAACCGATTCAATAATCGGTGCTGTGGTATCTTCGATAATGATCTCCTGCATTTGGGTACGCTTGTTTCCACTCAAATCGGTAAAGGTCCAGGTAATTACCGTGCTCTCCAGAATAGGCAACGCCTGCGCCGGTATTCCTGGGATGGTGCCTCCGCAATTGTCCAATGACGTTGGAGGTTCCAGACTTTCGATGCTACATTCAAATCTCAGTGGCGGTAGGTTGGCAACCACGGGAACCGGAGCAGTTTGATCTTCGATGCGAAGTATCGCCGTGGAGGAAAATACCTGACCGTTTGAATTACGAATACCGACTGCGATTTCCCGGGTACCCAGGTTTCCGCAATTAAATTGGGTCGTTTCCACGACAAGCGTCTGTCCGGGAAGCAGTGGTTGATCCAATAGAAGCGAAGGTTCCAATTGTCCCATTCCGGTTGCATCCAGCACCAGCGTTCCGTTCTTGGTTCTTGGTAAAATCTGGAATTGGTTTTCGGTCAGTGAAAGAACGTAGTTTCCACCGGCGCTGAGGGTACCCAGGGTCATCGCGTAGTTGCCTACGCCCTCACCGGGTTCTCGACGTAAGGCTCCAGTCAAAATTGACTCGTCCTCTCCGTTTACAAATCCACCGCTGCTAAAGGTAAAGATTGGGTCGGCTTGTCCATAGGTTTTGCTTAGGCCCGCATCGGCGGTAATACTCAGGGTCTGTTGATTGATGCCAAAATCAGCCGGAGTAAAGTCCAGGGCATAGTTTCCACCGGCACTCAGATCGCCCAGGGTCAGCGCATAGCTACCCACGTCTTCACCCGGTTCCCGGCTAAGGGCTCCGGTGAAAATCGATTCGTCTTCCCCGTTTACAAATCCGCTGCTGCTAAAAGTAAAGATTGGGTCGGCTTGTCCGTAGGTTTTGCTTTGGCCCGCATCGGCGGTAATACTCAGCGTTTGCTGATTGATGCCAAAGGCCGCCGGGGTAAAGTCCAGGGCATAGTTGGCACCGGCACTTAGATCGCCTATTGTCAGGGCATAGCTGCCCACGACTTCGCCGGATTCCCGGCTCAAGGCTCCGGTCAAAATTGACTCGTCTTCTCCGTTAACAAATCCGCTGCTGCTAAAGGTAAAGGTAGGGTCGGCTTGTCCATAGGTTTTGCTTTGGCCAACCTCAGCAGTAATACTCAGCGTTTGCTGATTGATGCCAAAGGCCGCCGAAGTAAAGTCCAGGGCATAGTTTCCACCGGCACTCAGGTCGCCTATTGTCAGCGCATAGCTGCCCACGTCTTCACCCGGTTCCCGGCTAAGGGCTCCGGTCAAAATCGATTCGTCTTCCCCGTTTACAAATCCGCTGCTGCTAAAAGTAAAGATTGGGTCGGCTTGTCCGTAGGTTTTGCTTTGGCCCGCATCGGCGGTAATACTCAGCGTTTGCTGATTGATGCCAAAGGCCGCCGGGGTAAAGTCCAGGGCATAGTTGGCACCGGCACTCAGGTCGCCTATTGTCAGTGCGTAGTTGCCCACGTCTTCACCCGGTTCCCGGCTAAGGGCTCCGGTGAAAATCGATTCGTCTTCCCCATTGACAAATCCATTGCTGCTAAAGGTAAAGGTTGGGTCGGCTTGTCCGTAGGTTTTGCTTTGGCCAGCCTCAGCAGTAATACTCAGTGTTTGCTGATTGATGCCAAAATCAGCCGACGTAAAGTCCAGGGCATAGTTTCCACCGGCACTCAGGTCGCCCAGGGTCAGCGCATAGCTGCCCACGTCTTCGCCGGATTCCCGGCTCAGGGCTCCTGTAAGTAGCGATTCGTCCTCCCCATTTACAAAGCCATTGCTGCTAAAGGTAAAGGTAGGGTCGGCCTGTCCGTAGGTTTTGCTTTGATCGGCATCGGCGGTTATGGTAAGCGTTTGCTGGTTGATGCCAAAATCAGCCGGGGTAAAGTCCAGGGCATAGTTGGCACCGGCACTCAGGTCGCCTATTGTCAGCGCATAGCTGCCCACGTCTTCGCCGGATTCCCGGCTGAGGGCTCCGGTGAAAATCGATTCGTCTTCCCCGTTTACAAAGCCGCTGCTGCTAAAAGTAAAGGTAGGATCGGCCTGTCCGTAGGTTTTGCTTTGGCCAGCCTCAGCAGTAATACTCAGTGTTTGCTGATTGATGCCAAAATCAGCCGACGTAAAGTCCAGGGCATAGTTGCCTCCGGCACTCAGGTCGCCTATTGTCAGTGCGTAGCTACCCACGTCTTCGCCGGATTCCCGGCTGAGGGCTCCGGTCAAAATTGACTCGTCTTCTCCGTTTACAAATCCGCTGCTGCTAAAAGTAAAGGTGGGGTCGGCTTGTCCATAGATTTTGCTTTGCCCGGCATCGGCGGTAATACTCAGTGTTTGCTGATTGATGCCAAAAGCAGCCGACGTAAAGTCCAGGGCATAGTTGCCGCCAGCGCTCAGGTCGCCTATTGTCAGCGCATAGCTGCCCACATCTTCACCGGATTCCCGGCTAAGGGCTCCGGTCAAAATCGACTCGTCCTCCCCGTTTACAAATCCGCTGCTGCTAAAGGAGAAGATTGGGTCGGCTTGTCCGTAGGTTTTGCTTTGGCCCGCATCGGCGGTAATACTCAGCGTTTGCTGATTGATGCCAAAGGCCGCCGGAGTAAAGTCCAGGGCATAGTTGCCTCCGGCACTCAGATCGCCCAAGGTCAGCGCATAACTACCCACGTCTTCACCCGGTTCCCGGCTGAGGGCTCCGGTGAAAATCGATTCGTCTTCCCCGTTTACAAACCCGCTGCTGCTAAAGGTAAAGATTGGGTCGGCTTGTCCATAGGTTTTGCTTTGGCCAACCTCAGCAGTAATATTCAGGGTCTGCTGATTGATGCCAAAATCAGCCGAAGTAAAGTCCAGGGCATAGTTGGCACCGGCACTCAGGTCGCCCAGGGTCAGCGCATAGCTGCCCACGTCTTCGCCGGATTCCCGGCTCAGGGCTCCTGTAAGTAGCGATTCGTCCTCCCCATTTACAAAGCCATTGCTGCTAAAGGTAAAGGTAGGGTCGGCCTGTCCGTAGGTTTTGCTTTGATCGGCATCGGCGGTTATGGTAAGCGTTTGCTGGTTGATGCCAAAATCAGCCGGGGTAAAGTCCAGGGCATAGTTGGCACCGGCACTGAGATCGCCTATTGTCAGCGCATAGCTGCCCACGTCTTCGCCGGATTCCCGGCTGAGGGCTCCGGTGAAAATCGATTCGTCTTCCCCGTTTACAAAGCCGCTGCTGCTAAAAGTAAAGGTAGGATCGGCCTGTCCGTAGGTTTTGCTTTGGCCAGCCTCAGCAGTAATACTCAGTGTTTGCTGATTGATACCAAAGTCGGCCGGGGTAAAGTCCAGGGCATAGTTGGCACCGGCACTCAGGTCGCCTATTGTCAGTGCGTAGCTGCCCACGTTTTCGCCGGATTCCCGGCTCAAGGCTCCTGTTAGCAGCGACTCGTCTTCTCCGTTAACAAATCCGCTGCTGCTAAAGGTAAAGATTGGGTCGGTTTGTCCATAGGTTTTGCTTTGCCCGGCATCGGCAGTAATACTCAGCGTTTGCTGATTGATGGCAAAGTTAGCCGGGGTAAAGTCCAGGGCGTAGTTGCCTCCGGCACTCAGATCGCCCAGGGTCAATGCATAGCTGCCTACATCGTCTCCCGGTTCCCGGCTCAAGGCTCCGGTCAACATCGATTCGTCTTCCCCATTGACAAATCCATTGCTGCTAAAGGTAAAAGTAGGGTCGGCCTGTCCGTAGGTTTTGCTTTGGCCGACATCGGCGGTAATGTTAAGCGTTTGCTGATTGATGCCAAAGTCGGCCGGGGTAAAGTCCAGGGCATAGTTGGCACCCGCACTCAGGTCGCCTATTGTCAGCGCATAGTTGCCCACGTCTTCGCCGGATTCCCGGCTGAGGGCTCCGGTCAAAATTGACTCGTCTTCTCCGTTAACAAATCCGCTGCTGCTAAAGGTAAAGGTAGGGTCGGCTTGCCCGTAGGTTTTGCTTTGGCCAACCTCAGCAGTAATACTCAGCGTTTGCTGATTGATGCCAAAGGCCGCCGGAGTAAAGTCCAGGGCATAGTTGGCACCGGCAGTGAGGTCGCCCAGGGTGAGCGCATAGCTACCCACGTCTTCGCCGGGTTCCCGGCTAAGGGCTCCGGTGAAAATCGATTCATCTTCCCCGTTTACAAATCCATTGCTGCTAAAGGTAAAAGTAGGGTCGGCCTGACCATAGGTTTTGCTTTGGCCGACATCGGCAGTAATGTCAAGCGTTTGCTGATTGATGCCAAAATCAGCCGGGGTAAAGTCCAGGGCATAGTTGGCACCCGCACTCAGGTCGCCTATTGTCAGGGCATAACTTCCCACGTCTTCGCCGGATTCCCGGCTGAGGGTTCCTGTTAGCAGCGATTCGTCTTCTCCGTTTACAAACCCACTGCTGCTAAAGGTAAAGGTCGGGTCGGCTTGTCCGTAGGTTTTGCTTTGGCCGGCCTCGGTGGTTATACTCAGCGTTTGCTGATTGATGCCAAAATCAGCGGACGTAAAATCCAGGGCATAGTTGGCACCAGCACTGAGATCGCCCAGGGTCAGGGCATAGTTGCCCACGTCTTCACCCGGTTCCCGGCTGAGGGCTCCGGTCAAAATCGATTCGTCTTCCCCGTTTACAAAGCCATTGCTGCTAAAGGAAAAGGTGGGGTCGGCCTGTCCATAGGTTTTGCTTTGGCCAGCCTCAGCAGTAATACTCAGCGTTTGCTGATTAATGCCAAAAGCCGCCGAAGTAAAGTCCAGCGTGTAGTTGCCACCGGCACTAAGGGTACCCAGGGTCAGCGCGTAGTTACCTACGCCTTCGCCGGATTCTCGACTTAAGGCTCCGGTCAGTAGCGATTCGTCTTCTCCGTTAACAAAGCCGCTGCTGCTAAAGGTGAAACTCGGATCCAAACTACCGTAGGTCTTGGAGAGGCCTTCGGTAGCGGTAATGTTTAGGGATTTCGGAAGAATACTCGCACTAGCCAACGGAGCACCCGATAGCGTCAGCGTATAATCATCCGCATCGGCCCCGCTGAGTCCCGCCGATACGACAGCTACCGGTTTATTGGCTCCGCTCTGAGAATCAGCAAATTCGACGACCAAATTGGTGAGGAGTACCTCATCACCTGTCTGAGGACCAATCAATTGCAGGTTGTTGTTGAGCATGGTCGCTTGCACCGTACCGTCGTAAGTTTTGTTTTCTACCTGGAAGGTGCCTCCCAGGGTAAGTGCTTGCTTTTCCGTTGTAAAGCTTGTTTCCGCACCAAAGGAAGTACCGGCGGCATTGGTAGCGAAGGCTCTGACATAATATAGGGTATTTGGATTCAGTCCTGAGACGGTAGCCGAAAAGATACCTGTACCAGACCCCATGCTGACTTTTTGATCCGTCAGGTCTGGATTTCCCGAAGCATTGATAACAATTCCCCGTTCGGTTATGGGGCTAAACTGATCGTTTTGCACTTCACCGCCCAGGGAAGCAGCGTTGAACGCGATGCTGCCTGGAGCCGTTGTGGTGACCATTGGGAGCGTAAAAACGGGGCCTACGTAGGCAGATTTCACCGCAACACCGGAATTGTTTCCGTCGGATGGGGTCACTTCAAAACTGATAAAACGCCCGAGGTAATCCGTAAGCAGGTTCAATGTTTGGCTACTTTGTCCCGCAATGGCTGCCTCGCTGCTACCCAAAGCGTCGTCTGCTATCCACCATTGAAAGCTACTTCCGGTCTCTGCGTCGCTTTCGGCATCGGCATAGGTATAGGTGCCGGTCAGACTTTCGCCAACTGCTGTGGTACCGGAGGCGCTTACGCCGGAAGCGACCGGAGCAGCATTGGGAGCATTTACCTGAATGGATAGGTTATTATTTACCGATAAAGCTCCCCCGGTACCCGTATTTCCCTGATCATTGACTTGAATTGAGAGCAGGGCTTCCCCTACAAAACCGCTTGTATTGGTGAACACCAATCCGTCGAGCGCATTGTTTATGTCGGTGAGGCTTCCGGAAAATTCCATGGAATTGTCTCCACTACCTGTGCCTTGCAAGAAAGATAGCCCGGTAGTGGTTGCCAGGTCCAGGTTGCCATTCGTCACGGAAAGTTCCACCAGCAGCGCATTGGTTCCTACGTCCGGATCGCTCGCAACAATTCCGTTGCCGGCTGAAATGCTGAATGTAAGGGGCTGGTCAGAAACCGTTGATTCATTGGTTGGAAGAGCGAGTTCGGGCGCATCGTTCACAGCCGTTACGGGTATCGATAGGTTATTGGTACCGTTTGCCAGTACGGATAGGCCTCCATTGGCATCTTCGACCACGATGGAAATAATTCGTTCCGTTTCGGTTCCTCCCAGGCTGGGGTCGTCCGAAGTAGAGCGAAAGGACAGGTCGCGGAGTATGTCGGTAAGAACCGTTGCCGTAGCAGTCCCCGTTAGTTCAAAGGTGTTATCGTCTACTTCCTGTATGGTAAAGGGCGAGGGGTCGCCCAGGCTTAACTCATCGCCCGTAATTTTTCCCGACCCTTCAAACCGGATGACCGCTCGGACCAGTGGGTCTCCATCTGCGTCACTTGCTACAATGCTTCCGGCAATCAATAAGTCAGCGGCATTCTCCTGGTAGCTGGGTGCCGTAATCGGGTCTGGATTAATCTCGGGAAGTGTATTGACAAATTTGGTGACTTGTGCAGTGGCTTCGGACCCTGTGTTTCCTGAAAGGTCGGTAAGTGACACGGTTAGAACCACCAATCCATTTGGCAAACTTGTAAGATCGATTCCTGGTACTTGTTGGTTGGGAGTGGCGATCGTACCGGAGCCTGTCACAGGAGTGCCACCACCCGAACTGGCGAATGAAAACGAATAGTTGGTTCCTGTTTCGGCTCCGGCAAATGTAAATCCAATCTGATCCTGGTTAGCGGCATCGATCTCGGATTGATCGATGGTTACCGAATAGCCTGTCGGTGCTTCCGTATCGAGACAAAAGTCAAAATTATCCAGGGCCAGGTAGGTAAAGGCACCGCTGATTTCCAGAACCAACTCATCAATGAAATTGCCAGAATAATCCGAGGGTCCGTCTGTCGCAAAATCCAGACTAAAATAGCCGCCGGTGCCGCCAAAGTCAGTGGGGAAGCCGGAGTTTTTTTGGATGGTGTACACGGTATTTCCGTCCAGTTTTCCAGTTAGGGTAAGGGCCCCATCGTTTGTAGGGGTCACTCCAGATACGAAAGAGGATAGGTAAAGGCCTATTTTGCTTATTGCTACAGGCGTTCCGCTGACTTGTATCGTGTAAGGACCGACGCCGGAAGATTCCAGATAATTTGCTGACCCATTGGCGCCAAAACCAATTCTATTTCTTACAGCCCAATTACCCGAAAGGGCAAAGGTCTGTCCGTTTCCACTAAAACTTACGGATCCATCCGTTTCGTCTTCAAAGGATTCGGAATAGCAAGCTCCGACCAAATGGATTTGTCCGTTGACGTACTCCAGTGGACCGGTATTTCCCAGGGCATCGGCAATATTCGTCCCGCTGGTTAGTCGAAGTTGCAGGGAGCCTTCTCCTGAAATACCTGTGACCGTTACCAGATAGCTGCTTCCGCTACCGCTCAGCTGATTCAAGGTACCGGTTGCGCTTCCGGTCTTTACCAAGGAAAAGTCATCCAGGCTTACATTAAACGCATTTTCATCAAAAAGGACGGAAAATGAGACGGAACTGGCCGTACTGCCAGGACTTCCATCTACCAGTATCCGCTGGATCGCCGGTGCAGCAATATCGGTGTCCGGCACTTCCGCGCAAAAACTAAGATTATCTAGTAATAATTGTTGAAACCCGTCAGCAATCGTAAATTCTACCTCGTCCACGTTGGTATTTCTAAAATTTTCTGTTCCGTCGGTGGAAAAATCAAGGGTAAAAAACCCGCCATTTTGTGTGGCATCGACCGGAAAACCGGCCGTTTTAAGGATGGTGAACACAGTCGCTCCATCTTTTTTCCCTGTTACGGTGAGCGTTCCGTTTCCGGTAGGGTTGTCGCCGTTGGAAAGATCGGAAAGAAACAGGTCTACGGTATTTAGTGTGAACAAGCTGGCAGAACGAATGGAAAAGCTTCCGGGACTGTTTGTATTTTTTATAAATCGATTGGAGTTTCCGGCACCGAAGCCCAATCGGCTTTCTACCTCTAAACCCGTTCCCAATGAAAAAGACAACCCATTGCTGGAGAACGTGGTGCTTCCGTCTGGAGCGCCCTCCAGTAATTCCGTAAAACAAGCACTGACGGCATGGGGTGTACCCGTTGTGAACGCAGGTACACCTCCTGTTAAGTCTTCATTGGTAATATTGGTACTTCCTTTCAGGTCCAGTCGGATAAAGCCTTCCCCACTAATGCCGGTTGCAGTGACCTGGTAACTATTTCCCGAGCCGCTGAGGGCGGAAAGTGTGCCGGTGGTACCGGATGTAGTCAGAAGAAAATCATCCAAACTAACGTTGAGGGCAACTTTAGAAAAATTTACGGTAAAGCTAACCGTTGTCGCGGTGGTGGGCGGCGCTCCATTAACACTGATACCCGTCACGACGGGAGGATCTTCGTCCAAAGGGGAAAAAGGTGCTCCCGTCGTGACCTGATCAAGAAAGAAATAGATATCGTCGGCATTGATACGTACCTCATCCACATCGTAAAAATCAGGATCATTGTCAAAAGTTTTTAGGCCGTTGGATGCTGAATTAAACGTAATTGCTTTCGCTGTTCCGATCGGGTTCCCCGCCTTAAATGCACTGATAGTACCCGTAGTAGAAGCACCCACACCTCCCTCCTGAAGAAAAATGCTTATAAACTGAAAGGAGGAGCCGTCGGTTTTACGAATCGTCCATTGATTGATGCCGTTGGGATTGAGGTTCGAGTCGTTTAACGCCACGCTGCCCAGGTATCCGTTGTTTTCGGTAGCTTTGATGCCGGAGTTTGGTGTTGCAGCCAGGGTTTTTGTGACAGAAAACCGAAGACCGCTGTTGTCGTAGGTTTCGCCAAAAGTACCGATGTAATTGGTGATTTCGTTGAAGGTTACCGTCGTTTGCGCAGGGGCTAGGTGGCAAATTAAAAATGGCAGGACAAGAACAAGCAGGTGCTTTAAAAGTATCTTCATGGTCGTAAAAGAAAATGGCTGTTTGTTTGAAAAAGAATTCCCCGACCATTTTATCGGGGAATTCTTTCAAGCATTTTTAATTTCGGGATGGGTAGATTCCCTGCGTACAGATGATGAAATTAATTCCAGTGAAGGGCGGCGTATGGTCAAATGGTTGACTTTGTCCCGCCACGCCGATGGCCTGCGCGCTCATGTTACTATTGGCACCACTGTCGTACGCGTTTACGGCCACGGGTGGATTTGAGCGGTCGATCTGAACCTCACTCAATGCTGGAAAGGCGTTTTGGGGGTTATTGGTATTTCCAGCCGTGTTACTGGCCCCAAGGGGATGATTGTGCGCTGGTAAATTTGCGATCGAAAGGGTCGTGCTCTCCCGACCCGCTGTCTCTCCCAGGGTCCGTGTCGAAAGTCCGGGTCCCTGTCCGGGTCCCATGGGTACGCGCCCTCGGAGGTCCGGCAAGGCGAAGGTATTGCGCCCGTCTCCACCGTAGGTTGTTCCCAAGATCGAGAAAAGCGCCGAGTTTTGGCTAATGGATAAAAGTTGACCGTTGCACAGGGCATACCCCCTTGGCGCGAAGTTCCCGGCAAACATTTTGATTGTGCCCATTAATTCTTCCATAATTTTAAATTGAGTTTTGGTTGATGATTGATTAGAGAATTGAATGATTCAAATGCATAGAAATATAAACCATTTGTATCCAAATGTAAATTAAAAAAAATAATATTCTATCCGATTAATTAGCTATATCCCAATTAATTACGTTCGTTTCTAAAAAAAAGCTTTTTGTATTAATTTAAATGTCAAACATATCGAAAAAAATATATGTTGGTATTTGGTTTTGAAATAAAGATAGATGTTTTGTAAAAGTTCTGTTGAAACAATGATTATCCGAATTAAAAGTAAAACCTAATCCTCGAGGTGCTGGTTGACCTAGCTTGGCTGTGTTCCAGGCAATGAATTCGGTTTTTTTCTGCGGCAGTTAAGCTCGCTGCAAGGCGGAGTTCGTATTTGTAAGCGTTTATGGAACACTAACTTCTGTCGCATCCTTTGTATATTTCACACCTTTTGCTAATTTTTGAGGGTATTTACTACAGGACGTACGTTCAAAGTTAGGATACAGATTGTTAAATTAGTAGGCATATGGGTAATAGTCTTATAGGAAAACCGCATAAAGCCGTGTTGTTGACGTTTTTACTATGTTCGTTTCTAGGACTTGTTCAGGTAGCGGTCTGCCAGCGCTACGATCGAGCCATCCTTGATACAGATTTCGGAGAGATAACGATTGATCTTTTTTCGAATCAGGCTCCCGTCACGGTTGCCAATTTTTTGGAATACGTAGCTAAGGACGCGTATGCCTCTTCGCATTTCTTCAGGGTGTGCACGACCGCAAATGAAGCCGACAGGGAATTTCCTATAGAAGTGATTCAGGGAGGGGAGGTGCCAGATAGCCTGCTACGAGCGCCGATCCAGTTGGAGACAACGGAAAAAACTGGAATTTTGCACAAAGACGGGACCTTATCCATGGCCAGATCGGAACCGAATAGTGCACAAACCTCCTTTTTCATCTGTATCGGAGATCAGCCCGAATTGGATTTTGGGGGTAAGCGAAATCCAGATGGCCAGGGATTTGCCGCTTTTGGAAAGGTTATTCGTGGTATGGATGTGGTACGTCAGATACAACAACTCCCCGATCGTGACCAATACCTACTGGATCCTGTCGCAATACGTTCGATTCAGTTTTCTAATTAGGCGTATTTGCATCGTCCCTTGTTTGATTATTTTGCCGTCCAGCCACCATCGACGGTCAGCATGCTTCCGGTGGTGTAACTTGCCGCATCGCTCGCCAAATACAGGGCAGCGCCTTGAATCTCTTTTAGCTCTCCCCAGCGTCCGAGTGCCGTGGCACCAATAATAAAATCCCGGGTCGCCGGATCGTCCGCGACGGGGATATTCATTTCGGTTAGGAAGGGTCCGGGGCAAATCGCATTTACATGGATACCAAAAGGCGCCAATTCAATGGCCAGCGCCCGGGTCATTTGCACCACCGCTCCTTTGCTGGCAGTGTAGGGGGTGCGATTTGCCAGGCCTACCAGGCCCAAGGTACTCGCCAGATTGATGATCTTTCCGGATTTCTTCGCCTTCATAGCAGGAATCACTGCTTTGACGCACAGCCAGGTGCCCGTCACATTGACAGTTTGGACCTGATTGAAGGATTCCAGACTGAGCTCGTCAATGGCCCCACGGATATTAATCCCTGCGCTGTTGATCAAGATGTCAATTTGTCCAAATTGGTTCAGCGCATGGGCAGCCATTGCTTCGGTATGCTCCTCCTTGCTGATGTCTGCGGCAAAGGAAAGGACCCTGACCCCAAAAGCCTCCGATAGCGCATCTGCCGCTTTTTCTCCATCCGCTGCGGTTCGGTTGACCAATAGTATGTCTGCTCCAGCAGAAGCCAAACCTGCTGCCATCGCCAGGCCCAGGCCTTTTGACCCGCCGGTGACGATGGCCTTTTTGCCGCTTAAATCGAAAAGTTGAAGTCCTGGAAGTCTGTCTTTCATAACGAAGGGGGAAACGATTAACTGAAATGGGTAAACTAATTTTTTTTCTTGCTGCGGCAGGATTATTCCTGTCGAAGGCAGGCGTCCAGACCCTCCTCTATTGGAGTCGGGCGCAATCCATATGCTTTTTCAATTTTGCTGCTATCGAAACAATAATCTTCATCCAATTGGTACCTGAGCTCCTTAATTTCCCGCATCAATGGCACAAAAAGCGCGAGCAAACCAATGGCCCAGGCAGGTAGCACTTGAATTTTATCGTCTTGATTCAATCTGGTAGCCAGAAAGGTGGTGATTGTCTGGGCGGAAGGGTAGGCCTTAGAGGTAGGCAGGTGCCATACCTGGTTCCAGGCACCTTCTTGTCCGGCCAGAAACGCGGTCGCTTCGACAGCATCCGGAATGAAAGTAAAAGAGTGTTTTTTGTCTTTGTTGTACATCCATTGCGCTTTTTTACCCCTTTTCATGCGGTTAATAATAGTCTCATGCACCATGCTGGACTGTGCTCCTGGTCCATAAAAATCAGCGGCTCGGACGATCATGGCGGTTAGTTGGCCCTTTTCGATTTCATCCAGTAGTAGCTGAGCAATGGCTGCCCGTACGGCGCCTTTGCGACTTTTTGGTCGGACGGGTGTACCCTCACTTAATCCGCCAACTTCAGCCGGGTCGTATGCGTACATATTATCAAAAAAGACCAATCTGGATTCATGGATTTTACAGGCCGCAATGACGTTTTTCATGATAATGGGCCATTGGGTCTCCCAAATTTTTGTCCGATAAGTGATTCCGGCGACCAGATACGCAATCGTAGATCCCTTAACTGCATCGATCACTTGGTCGGCCTCCAATAGGTCGGCTTTTAGCCACTCTTCCGGACTGCCCATTGGCTTTGGGTTACGGCCCACCCTACGTACTGGGTGGGAAGATTCTGCGAGCTTCCTGGCCAGACCGGTACCAATATTTCCGCCGGCCCCTAAAATCGTGTGTAGCTTCATAGTGCTTTTTCAACGGGATATTTACAAAATAAAGAAAATTACCGGGAAGCCAATGAAAAACAACCAAATCAGGCAGGACCGACCATTTTTCAAATATGTAGGCTGGCCTATGTTTTTCCACTAAAAAGATTACTTTTGTCCACAAAATTCTCGTATCACTTGGTTTTTAAAGCGAAGCCTATGTCCCGATTTCGAAGCAGCTGTTCCAGAGTCTTTGGAATACACTGGTTGTTGTTTTTTGTTCTGCCTTTCTCGTATACCTGGGCGCAGGATGCTATTTCCTTCGACGACCTGAAGGCTTTTGAGAACCCTGGTAGCACCTGGAAGGTAGCTGGCGATGTGCTGGCGGACCTTACCAATAAAGGAGTGCTGGAAATCGTCGAAGGTTCTGGGATCTTGGTGAATCTGCCGACGGATAAAGATACAGGTAGAGACTTGTTCACCAGTGAAACGTATGGGGATTTCGACCTTGATATGGAGTATCTGGTAGCAAAAGGCTCTAATTCTGGAATTTACCTGCAGGGCATGTATGAGATCCAAATCCTCGATAGCTGGGGAGTGCGTATGCCCAGAGCGGCAGACAATGGAGGCATCTACCAGCGGTGGGACGAGACAAAGCCCACGGGCCAAAGAGGGTACCAGGGCTATGCACCAAGGCAAAATGCCAGCAAAGCGCCAGGTTTGTGGCAGTCGCTTTCGGTTTCTTTCCGGGCCCCCCGATTTGATGCGGCTGGAGAAAAGACCGAAAATGCCCGTATTTTATACGTACAATTAAATGGGGTAACGCTACATGAAAATGTGGAGCTTTTTGGCCCCACCCGAGGTGCCATGGCAGAAAAGGAAGTGAGTCGTGGCCCTTTGCGGATACAAGGAGATCATGGGGCCGTCGCCTTTCGCAACCTTCAGATAACCTCTTTTGACCATCCAGCACCAGAACTACAGGATCTATCCTATTCACTTTATACAGGTAAGTTTGATGAAATACCTGATTTCTCTGCGGTACAGGCAGAAAAAACGGGCCCGCTGAACACACTTTCGGCCTCCATGACGGGTGATGCCGGACAGTTTGCGATTCGGTACCGGGGACAATTGCATGTACATGAGGAAGGAAATTATTCCTTTCTGTTTTCTTTACCCGGTGGAAATGGACGCTTGTCCATCGACGGCAGCGAAATCGCGACGTCCAGTGGACCGACTCTTTCCGAAGAGGTATATCTGGAAGCAGGAATGCGCGCCTTCGAACTGGTCTATCTCAAGGTTCAGGATTGGGTAAGACCCAATTTAGCGGCCGAAGTTGCCGGTCCGGGAATCCGTCCGGTGGTGCTATCGGATCCGTCGCTTGTAGGTGCAAGTGGTCCGGATCCCATACGGGTTGATCCAAAGGAGCGGCCGGTATTGCGAAGTTTCATGGATATACCGGGTGGGTACCGTGTGACGCATGCTGTTTCTGTGGGTTCGCCGCAGCAGGTAAATTACACCTACGATATGGATTTTGGCCATTTGGTGCAGGTTTGGAGCGGTGCGTTTTTAAATGCAACTCCCATGTGGCACAGCAGGGGTGATGGTTCTTCCAGGCCGATGGGCGCAATCGTTCACCTGGGTACTCCCGCCTTAAGCCTGGCGCGCCTTGCCTCATTGGAGGAGGCCTGGCCCGCCGATACACTCGGTAGTCGGTTCAGAACAAAAGGATATCTGATAGGGCCGGAAGCGCACGACCTGCAGTTTTTATACGAATCCTTTGACCTTCGCGTGGAAGACTCATTGGAACCGTTACCGGATGGAAAAGGCATCCGTCGATCCCTGCGCCTGAGCGGTTCGCTGGAAAATACCTACCTCCGGCTCGCAGTTGCCGGTCAAATCGTGGATCTGGGAAAAGGGCTGTTTCTGGTAGGAGACAAGGCGTATTACCTGGAACTGAATGAAGAAAATTCGCTGTCTCCCATGGTACGATCCAGCGAAGGACGGAAAGAATTATTGGTACCGGCGAAGGAAAACATGGGGTACATTATGTGGTTTTAAAAACGATGATGACAGCTAACATGAAACAATTAAAGAATTCAATCGCGGCACTGATTTTGGTTTTCCTATCTTCCTCTCTTATTTCACCAGTATTCGGTCAGGAATCACCTATGGAAGAGGACTATTTCAAGATTTTGCGGGTGGGTGCTCCGGAAGGGCTGTTGTTGGAAGTCGGAGGTTTAACGGTCTTGCCTAACGGAAATCTGGGTGTTGCTACCCGAAGGGGCGATGTGTACCTAGTAGAGAACCCAAGCAGTCAGCGGCCCTATTTTAGAAAATATGCTTCGGGTTTACACGAAATCCTTGGTCTGGTATACCGAGACGGGGCGTTTTATTGCGCGCAAAGAGGAGAGCTGACCAAGCTGGAGGATACCGACCAGGATGGTCAGGCCGATCGATATACCAGTGTCTTTAGTTGGCCGGTTTCCGGACATTACCACGAATACAGCTACGGGCCGGTAGTGGACGAGGAGGGCAACTTTTATGTCTCTGGAAACGTGGCTTTTGGAAATGAAGAATGGTGGAGAGGGGAAAGCCGCGTGCCTTATCGGGGTTGGATCATGAAAATAAGCCCGGATGGAAAAATGGAGCCCTGGGCGACCGGTATGCGTTCTCCTGCAGGGCTAGGATACATTGATGGCAAGCTTTTCTACACCGAAAACCAAGGGGATTACATGGCCTCCGGAGGTATTTGGCACATTCAAAAGGGGGCTTTTTCTGGGCACCCGGCCGGGCTTGCCTGGGCCGGGCTGGAAAATTCACCGGTAGACTTAAGTGAGGAGGAGTTTTTTGCAGTGGTGGACCCCAGAAAGGTAAAAAACGCTCAAGGTCGGTACGTAAAACCCGAAAATACAGCAGAGGAAACGTACCTGACCCTGTACCAGGCAAAGGAACGCATTCCACAAATCACCCTTCCCGCTGTTTGGTTGCCCTACGGAATCCACGGTATTTCTACATCGGAGCCCGTTAAAATTCCCGAGGGATATTTTGGTCCTTTTTCCGGGCAGATGTTGGTAGGAGATCAAGGGCAAAGCAAAATCATGCGGGTAATGATGGAGGAAGTGAAGGGGGTCTTGCAAGGTGCTTCCATTGATTTCAGAAGTGGGTTTCGCTCAGGAGTGATGCGTTTGGCATGGGGCCTTGACGGCTCTTTATTCGTGGGAGAGACCAACCGCGGTTGGGGATCCGCCGGGGATGCAAACGAGGGCCTGGAGCGTCTGGTTTGGAACGGGGCCGTTCCTTTTGAAATCCGAGATATAAAGGCGATGCCCGATGGTTTTGAAATCAGTTTTACAAAGCCTATAGATCCCGTCACAGCAAAAAATCCGGATTCCTACCGCGTAGAAACGTTTACGTACAAATACCATCCCGTCTATGGCAGTCCTCCTGTAGGCAATGAAACCGCAAAGGTGGAGGGGGTACAGTTGGCGGCAGATGGCATGCGGGTACGATTAAAAATTTCAGGGATGAAGAAATATCACATTCATCACATTCTACTGGATGGAATTCGGGAACGCGATCATGCCTATTCCTTGGTTCATACCGCTGCCTATTACACGTTAAATGAATTGCCCGATGGCTTGCCGTTGCAGGCCAATGAGATGATTTCTTTTACTTCTGCGGGGGAATCTCCCAAGGTAGCAGGTAGCGGGAGCACAGGTAGTTCTGAATCAGAGGGATTGATGAACCAGAAGCCTGCGGCATCGGAGGTGCCGGACGAGGCACTCGTTAGCTCTTTGCTCTCAAAGTACACCTGCATCGCTTGTCATAATAAAGATACCCGGCAGGTAGGGCCTGCATACAAAGACGTCGCGAAACGTAAGTATGCTGCGGCGGAAATTGTGGATTTGATATACAGACCCAGGCCGGAAAACTGGCCGGACTATGCCACTCCCATGCCCCCCATGCCCCATGTGCCAGAGGAAGATGCGCTGAAGATCGCTCGTTGGATAAATTCGTTGGATTAAAAAAACAAATCGTATCGGGAAGGGTTTTTAATTCTGTACGAGTCGCCAGGCTGGAATCCAAAGGAACTTTTGCGTTGCACCGTTTTGTGGCGCATACCAATCGGAAGGGATACCGTTTTCGTTGTACAGATTTTCATCTTTCAGTGGTACAGCTCAACGTACGCCATAAGAAAAGTGCGAGATGATTAAAAACAGAAAGACACGTGTTGTTCTGACAGGGTCGCTTGTCGTTGTTCTGGCAGGTATCGGCTACTACTTGTTTCATAATTCCAGCCATCCAAGTACCTATCGGGTAATATATTATGGGATTGAAAGAGCCCCTACCTGGACCACTTTTTTGGATGGAATAGGGTCCTTTTCCTCTCCCAGGGTTACGGATCTGAATAGGGATGGAGTGGGAGATATTGTCGTAGGAGCCGGAAGACAGGAATTTCAAAAGTCCGACACAGCTGTGATCGCCCTGGATGGAATAACCGGCGAATTAATCTGGAAAAGCGCAGCGGAGAATCAAGTTTTCGGATCACCGCTATTTTATGACATTACGGAAGATGGTGTGAACGACGTACTGATCGGCGGAAGGAACGGCATCTTTAAAGCGATCGACGGAGCCGAGGGACAAATCATCTGGAACTTCCACGAGTTGGTGGATCAGGCGTCCCTGGGTAAAAAATATTTTAATTTTTACAATCCTCAATTAATACCCGATCAGGATGGAGATGGTTTACGTGACATCCTCGTAGCAAATGGAGGCGACGTGCTGAAACAACCATTCGATGCCGACCGGCCCGTCGGTCATCTTATGGTGATGGGCAGCAGAAATGGGAAAATCATTGCAGAGGCACCCATGCCCGATGGAAAAGAAACCTATTTATCGGCGGTATTGTCAAACGGTGGGGATGACGGGGAACTTGAGATTGCTTTTGGAACAGGTGGAGAGACGATTGGAGGGAGCCTTTATGTAGCCTCGCTAGCGAACGTGCTGGCCGGCGACCTTACGAAAGCGATCAGGTTGGCATCTAACGAAAACAAGGGATTTATTGCTCCCCCGGTATGGGTAGATATCAATGCAGACGGCAAGGAAGATTTGGTGGCCGCTTCGGTAGATGGAGAAGTGTTTGCGTTTGATATAGGGAGAAAGGAGTTGTTATGGAAAACAGTGATAACCGGTACTGAGATTTACAGCACACCTGCCATAGGTTATTTCAAAAACAGAGAGGTTCCGGGCGTTTACGTAACGTCAGCAATCGGTACCTGGCCAAATCTGGGATTTTCCAAACATAGCCTTCTGGACGGTGCAAGCGGAAAGATAGTACAAACGGATACGCTCGGATATTTTCAATCCAGTTCTCCGGTAGTCATTGATTTAAATGGCGATGGGTTGGACGAAGCGCTGCTTAGCGTTAATTATGAAAGCTTTTCGGAAGACGGGAAAAAAACGTATCAAAACACTCTTTTTCTAGTTGATTTTTTAGATGAAAAAATGTTTGAGCTCATAAAACCACTAGATGGGCAAAACATTGCCTCTACTCCTTGGCTGGGCGACCTGGACGGGGATGGAGAATTGGATATTATTTTTTGCCACAGTGCCAATCCGACGAAGGAATACGCCTTCGATGGAATGAACGTGAATCGAATAAAAACCAGCGTAGCCATAAAGACGCCGATCCTGTGGGGAGGCTACATGGGTAGCGAAGGAAATGGAAGAATATCCGTAGTTCAGCCAATAGATTAGGTGAATACCGTCTAAATTCTATGATTTCCTTCGTATTTCACAAAAAAAATATATAAAATTGAAAACATTATCAGTAGCAATTTGGTTTTGCCGTTATATTGATCTTATGTTTCAACCCAATCTAATCTACGATGATTACCTTACAAACCCAAAATAGACCGGTCTCCACCGATTTTTTCCACAGGCATTTAATCCTTTCGCATCATTTTTTTGATTGTTGATGTACTATTTTACCCTATTCATTTCAGAAAATGTACATCTATTTCTAGTAAAAAGATAAGTATTTATTGAAACTCTTTTATTATGTGGAAGTAAATTCTTAAGAATATTAATTAATAATCTAATCTTCATTAACCTAATCTTACTCATATGCGCAAAAATTACAAAGTAATTTTCTTAGCCACGCTGCTGGGTGTATTGTGCACCGTCACGGTGTTTGCCCAGCGAGAAGTTTCCGGAGTAGTTTCGGACGATTTTGGCGATCCGCTCCCGGGGGCGGCTGTTTTGGTACAAGGTACTTCCACCGGTACGGTAACGGATATCGATGGGCAGTTTGCAATTTCCGTTCCTGGAAACAATGCGGTGTTGGTCGTGTCGTTTTTGGGGTACATAAGTCAAGAGGTTTCTGTCGGTAATCAGAGTTCAATTGATATTCAGTTGGAACAGGCGATTAGTGGCCTTGACGAGGTGGTGATTACTGGATACGGTGCCCAGTCCCGTCGTGAGATCACCGGAGCGGTGACCTCCGTGGACTCTGAGGAATTGTTAAAGATTCCCGCGACCACCTTTGCCCAGCAGTTGCAGGGCCGAGCCGCTGGCGTAAACATCGTCAATGATGCTACACCGGGAGGGAATGCAACCGTCAGGATCCGTGGATTTGGAACCATAGGGAACAATGATCCCTTGTATGTGATCGATGGAGTGCCTACTCAAAACCAAGGTAACTTAAATCCCAATGATATTGAGACCATTCAAATCCTAAAAGATGCATCTGCGGCATCCATTTATGGGTCCCGTGCGGCGAATGGTGTAATCATCATCACAACCAAAAGAGGAAAAGTGGGAAAGCCGACGATTTCTGTAAACTCATTTTATGGAACGCAGACACCTGATGGAACCCCGGAAGCCTTGAATGCGGAGGAGTTAGGGCGGTATATCTTTCTGGCAAACACCTATGCTGGGAGGAGTACCGAGCACGGACAGTACAGGTATGGCCCTAATGGAGAAGTAATCCTACCCGATTACGTGTTTCCAAGTGGTGCCATGGAAGGAGATCCAGGGGTAGATCCGGCCTTATACGCTTTGGAACCAGGAAATATTTATCCCATTACTCGCGCGGGTGACACGGATTGGTGGGCAGAGTCTACCCGGTCCGCTCCCATTCAGAGTTATCAGATTACCGCCAATGGTGGGACCGAAAATGGACGGTACGCTTTGTCCCTCAATTATTTCAATCAACAAGGTGTTGTAAACAATATCGGGTATGACCGCTATTCACTGCGGGCGAATACAGAGTTTAAAGCGTTGAATAACAAACTGACCGTCGGAGAAAATTTATCTGTCTCTTTTGATGTAAGAAAGGGAGGCTTTGGAAATAACCAGGAGCAAAATGCTGTTTCTGGTGCATACAAACAACACCCGCTATTGCCGGTATACGACATCATGGGTAACTTTGCTGGAAGCCGCGGGGCTAATCTGGGAAATAACTTTAACCCCGTTGCGGTGTTGGCCAGGCAGCAGGATAACAGAAACTTTAGAATCCGTGGTTTTGGAAATGTGTACGCCTCCTACGATTTTACAGAAGATTTGATCTTCAAAACCAGTTTCGGATTTGACGGTACCAACAGGCGCGGACGCTTCTTGGGACGGCCTCAGCCCGAATACGTAGAGGGGAATTTTATCAACTCGTCAACGGCCGAAAACCAATATTCCTTACAATGGGTATGGACAAATACACTGAGCTGGTCTAAAATCATCAATGACGTACACAAATTCGATGCGTATGTGGGGACCGAGGCGATACGGGAATTTGGTGAAATCTTTGGAGCATCCAGGCAACGCTTTGCTTTCCAAACCACCGATATTTTGAGTTACCTTGATTTGGGGGATCCAACAACCGCCTCTAATTTTGGCCGTGTTGACACCGATTACCGTTTGTTTTCCACCTTTGGGCAGTTTAACTACTCTTACGAGGGAAAATACCTGGTGCAGTTCATATTGAGGAACGATGCCTCTTCAAGATTCCTTGCTGCCTCAAGAAACGCAACCTTCCCTGCCTTTAGTTTGGGATGGAGGTTGTCAGACGAAGCGGTAGTCGCAAATGCGCTGCCTTTCGTTTCGGACATGAAATTGAGGTACGGTTGGGGTCAGACCGGTAACCAGGCCATCGGTGATTACAACGCATTCACCACCTATCGTTCCAATATTTTCAATGCAGGGTATCCGATTGATGGATCCACGACCAACCCATTCATCGGTTTTGACGCAGCCAGATTTGGAAATCCCGAGGCACGTTGGGAGACGACAACTTCTAACAATCTTGGCTTGGACGTAGAAATGTTGGATGGAAAATTCTTCTTCGAATTTGATATCTGGAACCGGGTGACCTCGGATATGTTGTTCGTTCCGCCCATCAGTTTTGCGCACGGCGATGCTACTGCCCCTGCGTTTAATGTGGGCCAAATGACCAATAAGGGGTATGACCTTAATATTGGCTACAACAACACACTGGGTAGTGATTTTAGGTACAGCGTTTCCGGTAACTACTCTGTGTACCGAAATACAGTTGACCGGTTGGATGAAAGCGAAGAAACGATCTTCTTTGGCAATACATCCAGGGTTCCTGCCGTAACAGTCACTCAGGCAGGGTTGCCCATATCATCGTTCTTTGGATACAACAACCTTGGCATTTTTCAGTCACAAGAGGAAGCGGATAGCCATCCTCCCTATGGAGATTACAACGCTCCTGGAAAATTCAAGGTGGAGGATGTCAATGGAGACGGCGAAATTACAGACGCAGACCGGACGGTTATAGGCAACCCTCATCCGGATTTCGTTTTTGGAATCAATTTGAACCTGGGGTATAAAAATTGGGACCTTAATGTGTTCGGAAATGGATCTATCGGTAATGACCTGTTTAACTATGTGAGGTACTTTGCAGATTTCAATACCTTTCAGGGGAATCGTTCGAGAAGGGCGTTGTACGATGCCTGGCAACCAAACAATCCCTCCGGTACTACGCCAATCATGGATGCAAATGATCAAATCAGTAGTAGACCTTCCAGTTATTTTATCGAAGATGGATCGTATTTCAGATTTAGAAACATTCAGTTGACTTACACCCTGCCAAAAACTGCCTTGAATGCCGTGGGTTTGTCGAATGCTTCGGTTTATTTTCAAGGACAAAATCTACTGACGTTCACCAGCTACACGGGGTTGAATCCTGAAATCCAAACAGGTACAGATAACACCTTGGGTTTTGATGGGGGCTATATGCCGGTTTCCCGGAATCTAATTCTTGGTCTTAATCTTACGTTTTAAATTTTATCGACGATGAACTTATTAAAAAAATATAGAAATATAGGCGTTGGGGCTGTAGTTGCAGGTGCGCTAACTTTTGCTTGTAGCGATGAGTTTCTTGAGACGGTACCCCAGGGACAGTTTAGTACGGTGGCCATTGCCAATGCCGACGGAGTAGAAGGGCTGTTGTTGGGTGCCTATGCCATGTTGTCCGGTTTTGGATTGGATGGTCAGCCGCAGTGGAACAACGACATCCACAATTGGGTTTTTGGGGGAATCACTTCTGACGACGCCTACAAAGGTACAGATGCGGGTGACCAGCCGGAGCAGTCTTTTCTTGAAGCTTACGATTTTCAAGCTACCAATACCCACCTTCGAAACAAGTGGAGAGGCGTGTATAAGGGTGTTGCACGAACCAATGATGTGCTAAACACACTTGCGGAAGTAGAGGATCTTTCCGAAAGTAGAAGGCAACAAATTATCGCAGAAGCCCGTTTCTTGCGTGGGTTTTATCACTTTGAGGCAAGAAAAATGTGGAGGTCGGTTCCCTATATCAACGAACAGGAATTCATTTTGAATGACCTGGAAAGTTCCAAGGTACCAAATGATCGAGAGATCTGGCCGGACATTGAGGCGGATTTTGAAGCGGCGATGAATGTGCTGCCTGAGACTCAGTCGGAAGTTGGTAGGCCTACGCGTTGGGCGGCCATGGCATTTCTTGCCAAAGCAAAGATGTTTCAGGGTTGGGATCAAAACACCGGACAAGCCAACACGGCTAAATTACAGGAAGCGAAGGTCTTGTTGGATCAAATTGTAAACTCAGGGGAGTTTGAGTTGGTGCCTAACTTTGAAGACAACCACCTCGTGGCGACCCGAAACAATCAAGAGTCCATTTTTGAGATTCAATTTGCCATTACCAGCGCGAATGCTGACAAAGCCAATGCTGGGGTTGGTTTGGCTCATCCCTACACTGACCCCTGGGGATGCTGTGGTTTTTACCAAGCCTCTCAGAATTTGGTAAATGCATTTAAGACGACGGAGAATGGATTACCGATGCTGGACGATTTTAACGAAGAGAGCGTTACCTGGGAAACGGAGTATACCGGACCGTTGGATCCTCGAATTGACCATACCCTGGGTCGACCTGGTATTCTTTACAAAGGATTTAAAATCCACCAAACGGATTTCATTCGGGACTTGGGATATGCCGGTCCATACTCTCCGAAAAAGCACGTAGCAGAGCCCGAGGCACACGGTATTGGCGGCTGGCAGAACCTTTCCTCCAATAATTATCGAATTATGCGCTACGGAATGGTGCTATTGTGGTTGGCAGAGGCAGAGGTGGAATTGGGAAATCTTGAGCGGGCACGCGAACTGGTAAACATGATCCGGGAACGAGCAGCCAATCCTGCAGGTTTTGTACCGCGTGCAATCCAGGGTGCCGAGCGAAACGATTTTACCATCGTAGAAGGCGAGCCGGCAGCGAATTATGTAATTTCCACCTATGACAGCCCCTGGACCGATCCAGACGTAGCCAGAAAGGCGGTCCGAATGGAAACCCGCCTGGAATTTGCCATGGAAGGGCACCGCTTCTTCGATTTACAGCGCTGGGGTATTGCTGCTGAGGTACTTAACGATTACTTGCAGGTGGAAGGAACCCGAAGGTCGTATCTGTCTGGAAGGAGTTTTACAAAAGGTACCCACGAATATTTTCCTATTCCTTTGGAAGCAATCGAGCGGTCGTTTAAAGACGGTGTAGCGACGCTTACCCAGGATCCTGCGTATTGATAAGGTGGGTATTCCGACTACTAATAAAAAGAAAAGTGAGGTCAACCCTCACTTTTCTTTTTTCAATGGCATTTGAGCGCAATTGACCTGGTAAATGCACGTGGGAAACACCTGCGATAACCCGTATGCGTCAAAAATTAACTTTGGGGGCAGACATGGGTTCGGTCCAGCCGGGCTGGCTATAAATCAGCAGTAGGGAGGGTCGTTGAATTCCGACCTGTTAAACAGGAAGAGACCAAAGCCTGTTAATGCCAGATTTGACAGAGATCAGTAAAAGTAATAAATTCGTTGTATGAAGTGCTACGGTCGGATGACGCATTACCAGCTCCTAATTATTCTGATGGGTGTTGCCACATTTTTTGTCGGTTGTAGGAATGTTAGCGACGACACGCTTTTTCGACAGTTATCCGCTCGGCAGACGGGGATTTCTTTCTCGAACGATATTTTAGAAACCGATTCTTTCAATATTCTTACCGAAGAATTCATTTACAACGGTGCAGGTGTGGGTGCTGCCGATTTTAATAAAGATGGCCTCCCGGATTTGTTTTTTTCCGGCAATGCGGTTGACAACCGCCTATACATCAATCAGGGGGGGATGCGGTTTAAGGATATTTCGGAACATGCCGGAATCCGGGCCCCTGGAAAATGGTGCACCGGCGTTACCGTTGTGGACATCAATGGGGATGGCTGGATGGACCTGTACGTATCTGCAGCGATGAAAAAGGATTCGGTGGACCGTGCAAACCTACTTTTTATCAATCAGGGCACGGACGGAGACGGCCTGCCTTTCTTTACAGAAGAAGCCGAAAAATACGGGATCAACGAAATGGGGTACAGCATGTCAGCAGCTTTTTTTGACTTCGACCTGGACGGAGATTTGGACTTGTACGTACTGAATAACCTGCTCGTAACCGATCTTCCGGGCGTTTTTAGGGAAAAGCTGACCGATGGGTCCGCTGGCAACAACGACCGGCTGTATCAAAATAATGGAGACGGCACGTTTTCAGACATAAGCCAGCGGGCGGGTATACAGATCGAGGGATATGGGCTTGGATTGGCCATTTCTGATATCAATGGAGATGGTTATCCGGATGTTTACGTGAGCAATGATTACCTATCGAATGACCTGCTTTATATAAATAATGGAGACGGCACTTTTACCAACAAAATCCGCGACTATATTCGGCACCAAAGTCACTATTCCATGGGCTTGGATATAGGAGACATCAACAACGACGGTCTGCAGGAAATCATTACCCTGGATATGTTGGCAGAAAGCAATTTTCGAATGAAAACGACGATCGGCCAGAATTCTTACCAAAAGTACATCAACAACGAGCGATGGGGGTTTGAATACCAATACATCCGTAACATGCTTCATCTGAATAACGGTCCGGAGCTGCCTTTCAGCGAGATTGGCTTTTTGGCAGGTATCTACCAAACCGATTGGAGTTGGTCTCCTTTGTGGGTAGACGTGGATAATGACGGATACCGGGATTTGTTGGTTACCAATGGATATCCAAGAGATATTACTGACAAGGATTTCACCAATTTTCGGGCAGATTTGGGTTCCGTTGCGACGACTAAAATGCTCCTGGATTCCATCCCGGTCGTAAAAATTCCCAATTATGGGTTCAGGAACCGGGGGGACCTCACCTTTGAAAATAGTGGTAAAGCCTGGGGGATCGATGTGCCTTCTTTTTCGAATGGAGCCGCATATGCCGATCTGGATTTGGATGGAGATCTGGATTATGTGGTGAATAATATTAATCAGGAAGCGTTCGTTTTCCAAAACCAATTGTATGAGAAGGAACGTAAAAACCGGGGAAATTACCTAAGAATCAAACTCATTGGCAGTCCAGGTAACCCTCAGGGCTTGGGCGCAAAGGTACGAATTGTGCTGCCGGACGGGGAAGTCCTGTTGCAGGAGCAGTATACCGCAAGGGGATACATGTCTTCCGTAGAAGACATACTTCATTTTGGTCTTGGAAGCCGGGAAACCATAGCCTATCTGGAGGTGGTTTGGCCCGACGGGTCAAAGCAGGTGATCAACGACGTATCGGTCAATCAGGTTTTGTCACTGAATATTCTACAAGCCGCTACTCCAGAGGGTTCCCCGGGGACAGCATCGGATGCCAACAGTCCTTTATTAAAAGAAGTGAGCGAAGAGCTTGGGCTGAGTCTTACGCATCTCGAACGGGATGCGGTGGATTACCACGTGCAGCGAACGCTTCCTCACAAACTCTCGCAGTTTGGACCGGCGCTGGCAGTAGGTGATATCAATGGCGATGGATTGGATGACTTGCTGATGGGGGGCGCAGCGGGCTATCCAAGGCAGCTCTTGCTCCAACAGGCAGACGGTAGCTTCCGGACTCAGGATTTTCCCATTGAATCAGAAAGCCAGATGGAAGATATGGGCTTGTTGCTGTTTGATTGGGACATGGACGGGGATCTCGATTTGTATGCCGTAAGTGGGAGTAGTGAATACGCACTGGATAATGCGGTATATCGGGACCGGCTTTACGAAAACGACGGGAGGGGGAATTTTCGTTTGCTGGAAAATGCACTCCCCGAATTGCGGGAAGTCGGGACGGTGGTACGTGCTGCAGATATGGACGGCGATGGGTTTTTAGAGCTTTTTGTAGGAGCACGATCCGGACAGGGTCAATATCCTTTGCCCGGGAGAAGCGTTCTGTTGAAAAAGCAAGGGCAAAAGTTGATCGATGTGACAGATCGCCTCGCTCCAGGTTTGGCGAACGTCGGCATGATTATGGATGCCTTGTGGAGCGATACGGACCAGGATGGGCGGGTGGATTTGGTTCTGCTGGGGGAATTCATGCCCGTAACCGTCTTCAAAAATACGGGTGGAAAATTGGAAAGACAGAAAACTACCGGATTAGAGGAAGAGGTCGGATGGTGGAACGGAATAGTTGCTGCGGATTTTGACCAAGACGGGGATACCGATTATGTGGCTGGAAATCTTGGAAAAAATAACTTCTATCAAGTAAACAGGGACCGTCCATTGTCGCTTTTGGCTGGAGATTTTGATAAAAACGAGAGTATCGACCCCATTTTATTCGGCTATTTTAAGAATCAAAAAGGAGAATTTGATCAATTTCCAGTCCATTTCTGGCAGGATCTGTACGGGCAGAGCCCCTTGTTTCGGAAACGCTTTGCTACCTACAAATCCTACGGAAAGGCAGGGATGCAAGAGGTCCTCACGCCGGATGAAATAGATGCTTCTCTACACCTGAAAGCCAATTATATGGAAAGCAGCTACCTTGAAAACCTTGGCAATGGGCAATTTCGTGTACACGCCCTGCCGTTGTTGACCCAAGTAGGTCCGGTCTATGGCATGGTGGCTGCGGACCTGGACGCAGATGGTTTTACTGACGTGTTGCTGGTTGGTAATAATTATGGAAATGAAGTATTCAGTGGAAGACAAGATGCTTTCGTGGGACTTTGGCTTAAAGGTGATGGAGAAGGAGGGTTTGCCCCGGTTTTGCCTGCAGAAAGTGGCTTTTTGGTGCCAGGGGATGGAAAATCCCTGGTGCGTTTGAAGACCTCACAGGAGCAGCTATTAACCATTGCGGGACAGAACCGAAGTCGCTTGCGGGTGTTTTCCGAGGCGAGGGATTCGGATTCGGTACGGTATTTTTTACCCGAGACGTTGGATTTTGAGGTGGTCTTTCACACAACGGACGGCAAGTCTATGCGAAAAGAATTGTACCATGGATCTGGTTTTTTGTCTCAATCCACCCGTTGGATAGCGATTCCTCAGGCTACAAAAAAAATCGAGGTAATGGATTATTCCGGGAATCGTCGGACCCTGACGGTCACTCCGTATGATCCCTAGTGCCAGGCTATTTTTTTCGAAGCCCTGACTAAACGGATAGTATTTCCAACAACAAAGGGGAAATTACTCGCATACCAATCGAAATTAGCGGTATATTTGAATTTTTAACGAATAGCCGTTTTGCATGCCGAAATTAATTCGAATCACGACCGTTCCCCTTTCCCTAAAATTATTACTTAAACACCAGTTGCGATACATGGCGGAATCAGGATACGAGGTGCTGGCCGTTGCTGCGGATGGAAAAGAATGGACGGACGTGATGCGTAGCGAGCAGCGTATCGACCAGGCGATCGTACCTTTTACAAGAAAAATTACCCCGCTTGCAGATGTATATTGTTTATGGCTGCTGTACAAATTATTCCGGCAGCATCGGCCGGACATCGTACATACCCACACCCCCAAAGCAGGCTTACTTGGTATGCTAGCGGCTTGGGCTGCCCGCGTTCCGCATCGCGTCCACACCCTGGCGGGAATGCCGCTTCTTTCCCGGAAGAGGTTTCAGCGATCGCTGCTGCTTTTTGCCGAGAAGACCACATACCGTCTGGCACATGAGGTATGGCCCAATGCCCATTCCCTGAAAGAATTCATTCTACGCGAAAAACTGACCGAAGAAAAAAAAATAAGCATCATCGGGAACGGTAGTTCCAATGGCGTCGATCTTGAACATTTTAACCGGGGGAATTTACAGGAAAACCATCTGGTGGCCGCTACCATGAGAATCTCTCCCAGCGAAAACGATTTTCTATTTTTGGCGGTTGGAAGGCTGGTCAGGGATAAGGGTATTGGCGATCTGGTGGAGGCATTTGTTCAATCGAAAATCGTCAACCGCTCCAAATTGGTGTTGTTGGGGGACTTTGAACAAGGCCTGAATCCATTGGATAGGAAAACGATGAACCAAATTGCCGACCATCCCAAAATCGTGCACGTACCCTGGTCCGATCATGTAGCGCATTATCTGGCACTTTCGGACGTATTGGTGCATGCTTCGCACCGGGAAGGTTTTCCCAATGTATTGTTGGAGGCAGGCGCCATGTGCTGTCCGGTCATTTGTTCAGATATAGAAGGGAACCTGGAGCTGGTTTCTCACAAGAAAACAGCCTTGGTTTTTCCTACCGGACAGGTGAAAGCCTTGCAGGAAGCCTTGGAGTACGCCTTTGTGAAAAGGGTTCAAATGCAGGACTTTGCAGAGAACCTGTACAAGAAAGTGGTGGACGGTTTCGACAGAAAATTCCTACATGCAAGCATGTTACACGCATATAATCGCATGTTGCATAGAAAATAACGTATTTAAAATATATTACAAATAATAATTTCGTATTCGGTCCTATTTACTTAATTTTGAAGCCGGGCAATCTGAACTTTTATCGAATGAGGCCGATTTGTATCCTGTTAGTTGTTTTGATGGTCAGCTCCTGCATCAGCAACAAAAGAATCAATTACCTGCAAAACCTCAAAGGGAACGAAGCCATCGAATTGGACGAGTTTATTCCTTATGCAGACGTTGATTACGAGTACGTATTGCAACCCTACGATATTGTGGAAATTGATTTTGCATCTCCCGATGAGGAATTGCTGCGTGCATTTGAGTTCCAGGGGGCTTCTGCTGCCCGGGGTGGGCGAGCGGGCGGTGCCGGCCGGGGAGGAGCAATGGATGTGTTCTATTTTACCGGTTACACACTTGATAAAAATGGTTTTGTACGCATGCCGGTCTTGGGGACCATAAAGTTATCTGGTTTGACCGAAGAAAATGCACGAATCAAGGTTCAGGAGGCCGTAAATGTGTATTTCAAGGACGATGTGGAAGTACGATTAAGGATCGGTGGAATCCGTTTTACAACCCTTGGAGAGTTTCAAACGGTGGGTCCAAAAATCATTCTTAAAAATAGGGCTACCATTTTTGATGCGGTATCAATGGCCGGCGAGTCCAGTATTCTGGCCCGGAAGAATGAACTATTTTTAATCCGACAATACGATGGAGGTACCAAAATCCATCAGATAGATTTAAATGACCGTCGTTTGCTGGCATCCCCATTTTATTTTATCCAGCCCAACGATATCCTCTACCTTCAACCAATGAAGATACGACAGATTGGTTCGGGAGAGAATTTTTCTGCCAGCCTGCAGTTAGGCTTATCCATCGTTACCGCCGCAATGTTTTTCTATGGCATTACCTCAGGGATTTTTTAGCTATGGAAAACCTAGATTTGTCCAAATTCGAAGAGCAGGAAAAACCGATCGATATAAAATACTATATCATCAAGTACTCGCGCTACTGGCCCTTGTACCTGCTTTGCACCCTGATAGCCGTACTGTCCATTTTTTTGTTTCACCGCTATACCGTTGAACGGTTTGAAGTGAAAGGAAGTGTCATGATTAAAAATAATCTTTCTCCAGAAGTACGGATACTCGACCGATCAAATATTTTTTCCGGGGGAGAAAACCTGACGAACGATATTTTGCTTTTTTCATCGAAAAACCTTGCGGCTGAAGCGCTCGCGAAGGTTCATTTTGACGTAAGCTATTTTGCTTCCACCAATATCAAGGAAATCGAGTTGTATACAAATAGCCCGATAAAGGTGGATGTAAACTGGGACTACCCGCAAATGCTAAACAAAAAGATTCGAATCGAGTTTCGTTCGGATTCTACCTTCCAATTGCTTCCGGGAGAAAACATGTTTTTTGACCGGTTTTTTATGAGTTACCAATACATCGAGGAGGATCGGGACGTTTTTGGCAAAGAGTTTCATTTTGGAGAAGAAGTGGTAGGGGATCAGGCCCGGTTTACTGTTCAACTGACATCAAATTCCCCCCAATACGATTCCTATGAATTTTTGCTTCATTCTCCCCAGTCGCTGATTGATAGCTATGCGGGGGCAGTTCAGGTGAGGCCTTTGATCAATTATGGGTCCGTATTGGAAGTAAGTATGACCACCAAAATTGTTGAGAAAGGAAGCGATTACGTCAATGCACTTATGGATTCCTTTTTGGAATACGATCTGCGCGAAAAAAACCAAATCTCCGAGAATGCACTCCGGTTTATCGAAGAACAGCTCTACATCGTCGAAGATTCGCTCAATTCTGTGGAACGAAGGATGCAGCGTTTCAAAGTAGAAAATAAAATGCTGGATGTAGATGCCGAGTTTGGTGGCGTGCTGAACAGCATACAACTTTTGGAAGAGAACATCCAATCCATAGATTTTGAGCTTTCCTACTACACTGCGTTGAAGGATTACCTGCTCACGAAGTCGGATAATTTTGAGGAGATCGTGGCTCCTTCCCTCATCGGGATTTCGGATGGACTGCTTAGCGAATTGATTCAGCAACTGGTGGACCAGTCTCTGGAACGAAGAAAATTACTTACAGCAGTAAGGGAGACCCATCCGGACGTTGCGGCACTGGATCGGCAAATTGGTCGTCTGAAAGAAAACATTTTCGAAAACATCGAGAACCTGGTTGCCAATACGGAAAGTAAGAAAAAGCAATACCAGCAAAAATTGGCGGCTTTTGACCGGCAGTTTGCCAATCTTCCTCAAGCAGAATCCAACTATTCAACCCTTTTTAGGGAATTCAAACTTCGTGAAAACCTGTATACCTATTTGCTCGAAAAACGAGCCGAAGCAGGTATTGCGAAGGCATCGAACGTTCCCGATAATGCGATAGTGGACTATGCCAAACGAGGGGTATTGATCTATCCCAAAAAAGCACAAAATTATTCCTATGCGGTAGGCCTTGGTTTCTTTCTCCCGCTCGGTTTTTTGTTATTATTTCATTACCTCAATAACCGGATCATGGATCAGGTTCAGTTGAAGAACCTATTAAAAATCCCACTTCTCGGCACCATAGGATTCAGCGACAAAGCCACCAATTTATTGGTGGCAGAGCATCCCCGATCCCTGGCCTCCGAGTCGTTTCGATCGCTTCGATCGGCTTTGTTTTACATTGCGAGTGAAAAAAAATGCAAAAAGATTTTGGTGACTTCGAGTGTTTCCGGAGAGGGTAAAACCTATATAAGCCTTAATCTAGCATCTGCCATGGCGTTAAGTGGCAAGAGAACCTGCATCGTTGGATTGGATTTAAGGAAGCCCAAGCTTTCTTCCTACCTGGATATTTCCGGTAAGAAGGGGTTGTCCGGCTACCTGATCGATAAGGATACCGCCGATGAAATCATCGTTCCTACGGCTTACGAAAATCTATTCGTTGTGCCGTCCGGACCGGTACCCCCCAATCCGGCTGAGCTGCTTTTGAAAACAAAAATGAGTGATTTTTTGGAAAAACTGGAGCAGGAATTTGACATCATTGTTATGGACTGTCCTCCGGTGGGTCTGGTATCGGAAACCATGGATTTGCTGCGTTTTTCGGACGTAAACCTGTACATCGTCCGGCATGATTTTACCCACAAGAATCAACTGTTGATGATCAATGACTTGTATGCCAATGATCAGATAAGGAATTTTTATGCGATATTTAACGGGCTTAGGAGTGGAGGAGATACCTACGATTTTGGCGGATACAATTATGGTTACGGGTATAATTATTCGTACATGAAGAAGAACAGGTACGGCGAAGGGTATTATGCAGAAGAGCCCCGGTACCGACCCGGTTGGATAAAAAAACTAATCAGTCGATTCAAGGTTTGATTTAGGTGCAGTTTTTTGGAAGTTTTTAAAAATATATTATTAGTTTGATTGAATAAAATAGCTATGAAAAAATCCATTTTAATTACCGGTGGGGCAGGATTTATTGGCTCCCATGTGGTTCGACTTTTTGTGAACCAGTATCCGGATTACCGCATTGTCAACCTGGACTGCCTGACCTATGCGGGGAATCTGGAAAATCTTTCGGATATCGAAGGCAAAGCCAATTACGTGTTTTCAAAAGTAGATATCAACGATAGCAATCAATTGGAGCAAGTATTTAATGATTTCCAGATCACCGATGTGATTCACCTCGCGGCCGAATCCCACGTAGATCGGTCCATCACCGATCCACTTTCATTTGTAAAAACCAATGTGGTGGGGACGGTCAATCTGTTAAATGCTGCTAAGAATTACTGGAAGGATTTGTCAGAGCATCTTTTCTACCATGTATCGACGGATGAGGTGTACGGGTCCCTGGATAACGGTGGGTATTTCACCGAATCCACGCCTTACGATCCGCAGTCTCCTTATTCTGCTTCAAAGGCCGCTTCGGATCATTTTGTGCGGGCTTACGCCAATACGTATGGAATGCAAACCGTTCTGTCCAACTGTTCGAACAATTACGGGCCCAATCAATTTCCGGAGAAATTGATTCCACTTTGCATACACAACATCAAAGAGGGAAAACCGCTTCCGGTGTATGGCAAGGGGGAGAATGTCAGGGATTGGCTGTATGTGGAAGACCACGCACGGGCTATCGATTTGCTTTTTCATAAAGGAGAAAAAGGGAATACCTACAATATCGGCGGGTTCAACGAATGGAAAAATATTGATATTGTGCGGTTGATTTGCGAGCGAATGGACCAAAAACTCGGGAGAACCCCGGGAGAATCTGCAAAACTCATTACTTTTGTGAAAGACCGCGCAGGACACGACTTGAGGTATGCCATCGACGCAACGAAGATCAATGAGGAGCTGGGATGGAAACCGCTGCAAACCTTTGAAACGGGTATCGAAAAAACCGTTTCCTGGTACCTGGAAAACGAGGATTGGTTGCAAGGTGTCACCTCTGGAGATTACCTGAAATACTACCAAGATCATTATGGCTAACTCAAACGATCATGAAACAATACCATCAGCTTCTTCAACACATACTGGATAATGGCGTGCCGAAGGGGGACCGCACGGGAACGGGTACCATCAGCGTGTTTGGTTACCAAATGCGGTTTGATCTGGCTGAGGGGTTTCCCCTCGTTACGACCAAAAAGTGCCATACCCGATCCATATTTCATGAATTACTCTGGTTTTTAAAGGGCGAAACAAATATTGCCTACCTGAAAGACAACAAGGTGTCTATTTGGGATGAATGGGCAGACGAAGCGGGTGACCTCGGTCCGGTCTACGGGTATCAATGGCGCCATTGGCCCGATGGAAATGGGGGAGAAATCGATCAGATCAAAAACCTGATTCACCAGATCAAAACGAATCCCAACTCCCGCAGGCTTATCGTAAGTGCCTGGAATGTGGCGGATGTAGATCAAATGGCACTTCCTCCCTGTCATCTGTTGTTTCAGTTTTACGTGGCAGATGGTAAACTATCCTGCCAGTTGTACCAGCGAAGTGCGGATGTCTTTCTCGGGGTACCCTTTAACATCGCCTCCTATGCGCTTTTCCTCTCCATGGTGGCACAGGTATGTGACCTGGCCCCCGGAGAATTCATTCATACGTTCGGTGATGCCCATTTGTACAATAATCACCTGGATCAGGCACGTTTGCAGCTTAGCCGGGATTGCAGGCCCTTGCCTCAGTTAAAATTAAACCCCGAAGTAAAAGATATCTTTGCTTTTCGGTTCGAGGACATTCGATTGGAAAATTACGATCCCCATCCACATATAAAGGCGGCGGTTTCTGTTTAAGCCACCGAATTGGATTCGAATAGTGCCACCAACTCCGGAAGGGCTTGCGTGTCAAACGCGATGCCGTTTATTTGTTTTAAATAGCTGATTCCGGAGGCATTGCTTACGAAAACCTTTTCGGCATGAAGTACTTCTTGTGCACGAAAACTTCCCTCGATCGCGGGGAAACCCCGTTTTCTAAATTGCTCGAGTATTTGTTTTCTTGCTACACCGGCCACGCAAGCGTGCTTGAGCGCAGGGGTGAAAATTTTACCGTTTTTTAGCCAAAACAAATTCGAGCTTCCCGCCTCTGACAGGAACCCGTTTTGATCCAAAAGCAAGACTTCGTCTTGCTTTTTTTTCTGTCGTTCCAGATTCGCCATCACATAAGGCAGCGCGTTGAGCGTTTTGCAGTTCGCCCATGAGCTGTAGGGGACCCGAACCGCCTCGCTGATGTAGGCCGATTTTTTGACGGCTGGCGCTGGATGAAAATCGGCCACGGTGAGCCATTGGCCAAAACCTTCTTCCGTGGGCGTATAGGTACCCTTGCCGGCTCTGAAAACTGTCCATCGCAGGCGCAAGGCTTTATCAGAGCCAAACTGGGTTGAAACCAATCTCGCGATTTTTTCCACAGCAGGAGGAACGTCCCCCTGGAGCCCGAGTGCTGTCATCCCGTTTGATAGACGCTCCTGATGGGCATTCCCAAACCGAATGGTTCCATACAGGTAAACCATCGTTTCAAAAATCCCGTCGCCAAAAAGCATTGCCCTGTTTAACGGGAAAGCCTCAACTTCCCGGAAGGTATTGGAGTGGTCTGACAAAAAGTGTCTCATTATCGTACATACATCTGACCGAATTCGAACGGTTTGCGGCAAATTAATTTATAATTAGTTAAAATTAATTAAATTTTCGGGCATCCCTGTAATTTCTGATGGATTTCGGCTAAACTTGCAAGTGGTAACGAAAGTAGCATCAATTTTGAAAGATGTTGGGAAGTTTTTATTAACTTTATAGTCACACCCAGAAATTCTTCTCCATCCAACAACCAATTTTCAAATGAATACTAATTTATGAAACGAATTTTACTCCTCCTTTTTTTAGGCTGGGGGCTAACGGATTACGGGTTTTCGCAAAGTACTTCGGGAAAATTGAGCCTGGAACAATGTGTTCAGATTGCCCTGGAAAATAATCTCAGTCTGAAACGTAGCGAATTGAACTTACTTTCTTCCGAGGCCAGCTTAATGGAATCCAAAGGGCAGCAATTGCCTTCGTTTTCCATGGGTGCTTCTTCGGGCTTTCGCTGGGGTAGATCGATCAATCCGGTGACCAATTTGTTTGAAACCCGTAGGATCGGAAATGTTAACGTTTCTGCCAATTCCAATATACCAATTTTTGCGGGGGGTCAGATTCAAAATAGCATCCGGCAGGCAAAAGTTACAGTCGAAACCAATCGGTTGAATCTGGAAGCCAACCGCAACGACATTTCCCTGAATACGGTCAATTTGTTTATCAATGTTGCTTTCGCGAAGGAGCAGCTTAATATTGCAAATTCCCAGCTCACCACCAGCAAAGAGCAGTTGCAACGAACCGAAAAATTGGTTCAGGCGGGGTCCTTGCCTGTTAGCGATCAGTTGGATTTGCAGGCCCAAATGGCCACCAACGAGCTTGAAGTCATCAACGCAGAAAACAACCTTCGGATTGCCCGGTTAAATTTATCGCAGGCTTTGCAGTTGCCCTTTACGGATGACTTTGACATTCAGATTCCAGCGCTGGAGGTGGACGGTTTGGAGGTAGAGAGCAGGGGCGTCGCACACATTTATTCCGTTGCTGAAGGGATACTCCCGGAGGTGAAAGCTGCCGAGCTCGGTATTCAGGCGGCAGACTATGGCATACGGATCGCGAAAGGTTCGTTTTTGCCAAGCCTGAATTTAAGTGCCAACGTTTTTTCCAACTATGTCGATCAGACCAATTTTGGCACTACGGATCCCTTGTTGCGCCAATTTGAAAACAACTTGTCGCAAGCGGCGAACCTGGGTTTATCCATACCGATTTTTTCTAATTTCAGAAACCGTGCGAGCGTGCAGCGCGCCCGGGTACAACGGAGGCTTAGCGAAATTTCGGAAATAGAAGTTCGGAATCAATTGCGCCAGGACATTGAATCGGCCTACACTTCGGCTTATGCCGCCAGGCAATCTTACCGGAGTTCCTTGCTTCGTGTAGAAGCATTGGATGAAGCTTTTCGAATGGCGCAGCAACGATTTGAAGTGGGAGCGATAAATGCGGTTGATTTTCAAGTCGCGCAAAATAATTTATTCAATGCGCAGGCAGATCTGCTTACCGCGAAATACGAATACGTTTTCAGTGTGAAAGTGCTGGATTTTTATCTGGGAAAACCACTCACGCTCTAATTCAACCCCAATCATGACAACTAAGAAGTCGAATAAACTAATTTACATCCTTTTGGCCGTGGTAGCCCTTTTGGTAGTAATCACTCTGGTCGGCCGGAAAGCCGGATGGATCGGCGGTGAAAAACCGCTGGAAGTAGAGGTAGGAAAGGCCACCAAAAGAGACATTGTGGAAAAGGTCAGTGCCTCCGGCGTGGTCCAACCAGAAAAAGAGGTCAAGTTGAGTCCGGATGTGGCCGGAGAAATCATTGAATTAAATGTGAACGAGGGCGATTCCGTGAAGCAGGGGGATTTATTGGTGAAAATCAGACCGGATAATTTCATCTCCGCATTGGATCGCTCCCAGGCGAATTTAAACCAGCAACTGGCCAATCTTGCCCAATCCAAGGCTTCTCTGAAGCGTGCAGAGGCACAATTCACGCGCGCAGAGCTTTCGTTTCAGCGGAATTCAAAATTATACGAAGACAACGTGATATCCGACGCTGATTTTGAGCAAGCAAAAGCCGAATTTTTGACTGCCCAAAACGATCTGGAGGCTGCCAGGCAGTCCGTATTGGCAGCCGAATACGTCATCAAAAGCGCTCAGGCTTCGGTGGATGAAGCTGCAGAAAACCTTCGGCTGACGAATGTCTATTCGCCTACGGACGGCGTGGTTTCCAGCCTTTTGGTAGAGCAGGGAGAGCGCGTGGTAGGAACTGCTCAGATGGCCGGTACCGAAATGCTCCGGATCGCTGATCTATCGCGGATGGAGGTGCGGGTAAATGTAAATGAAAACGACATTGTGAGGATTAGCCTGCACGACACAACCTTAATCGATGTAGATGCCTATTCGTTTAGTGGTAAAAAGTTTTCCGGGGTGGTCACGGCCATTGCGAATTCCGCCAATGAAAAGGCAAGTGCGGATGCAGTTACGGAGTTCGAGGTTCGTATCCGTATTTTAAATGCCTCTTATGCGGAATTGATATCTGAAGGAAATCCCTTTCCGTTTCGACCGGGTATGACGGCGAGTGTGGAGATCATAACGGACAAAAAAGAAGCGGTGCTTTCCATTCCCCTGGCTGCAGTCACCACACGTGCCAATGAGACGGTGGATTCCGAAGAGGAAGAAGGTAAGATGAAGGAGTTGGTTTTTGTAAGAGAGGGAGAAGTAGCGAAAATTCGGGAAGTCAAAACGGGTATTTCGGATTTTGAAAACATCGAAATCCTGGAAGGCCTTACCGAAGGACAGGAAGTGATTACGGGTCCCTATTTTATTGTCAGTACACAGTTAGAAAACGATAAACCGGTGAAGTTGTCCGAACAGGAAAAACCAAAAGACGAATGATTTGTCCGCCGTAGAAGTCCGGGTAAAAGGGACGGTGGCCTGACTTTTGGCTGTTTATAGAAAGTTTCAATAGCGATTTTGTTTGGAATTTTCCATAGAGCTAAACTTTTTTTTCTTATTTTAGCCAGGATACCAGTTTTTCTTGTATGTCTTGGATAAAACGTGTTTTCCCTCGCGCCGGATGGGTGTTTTCGGTAGCTTTACTAGCAGGAGTTCTCCCGGTGGGATGCGGTCCGGATATCCCGGATACCGTTCTCGAAGAGACGGATAATATCCCGCAGGAGGTGTTGTATAACCTGCACGTGAAGCCTATTCTTTCCGATCGTTGTTTTTCCTGCCATGGGCCGGATCCCAATACCCGGGAGGCTGGATTGCGTTTGGATACCGAAGAAGGGGCTTATCGGACGCTACAGGGTCGATGGCTCCGAAAGGCCATTGCTCCGGGGAAACCGGGTAGCAGTGAGGTATTCCACCGCATTTTGGCCGAGGATCCAGGGTTACGGATGCCGCCGCCGGAGTCCAACCTGGCACTTTCCGATCAGGAGAAAGCAATTTTGATTCGTTGGATCGAACAGGGGGCGGAATACCAGGATCATTGGGCTTACCTACCGCCTGAAAAGGCAGCCCTACCTGTTCCAAACGATACAAGCAGGGTTGACAACGAAGTGGATGCTTTTATTTTTAGCCGGCTGGATCGGGAAGGACTAGCCCCGTCCCCGGAAGCACCTTCCACCACACTGATTCGTAGGTTGGCTTTTGACCTTACCGGTTTGCCCCCTGACTGGGAGATGGTGGAGCGGTTTGAAAAGGACCCTTCCCCGAACGCTTACGAAAACTTCGTGGATCAGTTACTTGCCTCGGATGCCTATGCGGAACGAATGGCGCTGGACTGGCTGGATGTGGCCCGCTACGCGGATTCCCATGGCCTGCACGCTGATGGAGTCCGCATGATGTGGCCCTGGAGGGATTGGGTCATAGAGGCGTTTCGGTCCAATATGCCGTACGATCAATTTGTACAATGGCAAATTGCGGGCGACATGATGTCCGGTGCCAAAAAAGATCAGGTGTTGGCAACCGCTTTCAATAGAAACCATCAAATGACCGCCGAAGGAGGTATTATTGATGAAGAATACCGGTTAGAATACGTATTCGACCGCTCGGAAACGACCGCCAAAGCTTTTTTAGGGCTTACCATGGAATGTGCGAAATGTCACGATCATAAATTTGATCCTTTGTCCCAGAAAGATTATTTCAGTTTGGCGGCTTTTTACAACAATGTAGATGAGGTGGGAATGACCGGAGACGATAAAAATGCCGGTCCCATGATGCTGTTTACAGACGAAAAGAAGGATGAAGAAATTGAGCGCATCAAAGAAAAAATTGCCAGGTTGGAAGAGAAGCAGCGGGCAGTTCGAGTGGAGCCAGTGGCCACTACTACCAAAAACCTACCTTCGAAGACCTTGAAGAACGGACTGGTTGCCCACTTCCCGTTAGCTGCCTACGACAACGAAACCACGCTATCTGCGGACAAGGCATTGGAGGCTCGTGTTTCGGGTAGTCCCGAGCTCGTTTCCGGACCCGCTTCTGCTACGGGTGCACTTCGATTCAAGCAAGACTACGACATCGTTGAAGTTCCTGGCACCGGCCTTTTTGAGATGGATCAGCCCTTTTCCTACAGCATCTGGGTCAATCCGGAAACCATCGAGCCTTACCGCTTTATATTAGGAAATATAGGAAACAAGAACACCTATTGGAGAGGGTATGAATTGTACCTGGACAGCCTGAACCGTATCAACGTACAGTTGATCCATGCCCTTCCGCACAACGCCATTCATGTGAGCAGTGATCAGCGGTTGCCTACCAAAGAGTGGACCCATGTGGCCTTTACTTACGATGGCTCAGGCCAAGCAAGCGGGTTACGGATTTTTATCAACGGGCAACAATCGAAGGGGCAGGTGGAAAAGGATAACCTGTACAAAAGCATCCTTCCGGTAAATACAAGTTATACGGTGGTCGACAAGGCCTTGCGGTTGGCCAGGAGTTACCGCGTGTTTAGTGGAGACGATGGGATTTACACCGGAAGCCTTTCTGAGCTAAAAATATTCAAGAGAGAATTGAGTAGTTGGGAAGTGGCCTGGCTTTTTTCCGAAGAAGAGGGGCGATCCTTGAGTCAAACACAAGCAGCCCTGAGCCATACCCATTACTGGGAGAATCCCAGATTTGCTGAACTTACCGATTCGCTGGATGTGTTGCGAGCCGAAAAATTGAAATTGATGGGAGGAATTGAGGAGGTAATGGTCATGCAGGAGCGTCCCGTTCCCCGAAAAACCTTTTTGTTGGAGCGAGGAGCGTACGATGCTCCTGCGGAAGAAGTGGAAGCGGCGGTTCCTGAGGTACTTTCGGGCTTTTCGCCGGATTGGCCAAAGAACCGACTGGGATTAGCAAAATGGCTGACCAGTCCGAAAAATCCGTTGGTGGCCCGCGTAACTGTAAACCGCTACTGGTACCGTATTTTTGGTAGGGGTATTGTACCGACGGTAGACGATTTTGGTAGTCAGGGACAATTGCCAAGCCACCCGGAACTCTTGGATTGGCTGGCTGTGGATTTCATGGAAAACGGCTGGGACGTAAAACACCTTTTAAAAAAGATAGTCATGTCCGCCACCTATCGGCAGTCTTCGGAACCCACGGAGCTCCTGCTGGAACGGGATCCGGACAATGTGCTTTTGGCCAGAGGTGCGCGGCACCGGCTGCAGGGCGAGTTTATCCGGGATAATTATTTGAAAGCCAGTGGTCTCCTTGTCAATAAGGTGGGTGGACCTAGTGTAAAGCCCTATCAACCCCCTGGAATTTGGAAAGAAAAGGGAGAGTTTTCGTATTTTTTGTACAACTACCGGCAAGATAGCGGTGCTAATTTGTACCGCAGAAGCATGTATACCTTTATTAGAAGGACGGCGCCTCCTCCAGCGATGACTACCTTCGATGTGCCCAACCGGGAGGAATGCATGGTCTCCCGGCAGGAGACCAATACCCCTTTGCAGCCGTTGGTATTGATGAACGATCCCCAGGTGACCGAGGCAGCTCGTGTAATGGCTGAAAAGATGCTTCAGGCGGCTGACCTGGAGCAGCAGTTGGTAGCAGGAGTCCGCAGTTCTCTGGGGAGAAATCCTGAAGATGCGGAAATGGAGGTCCTGAAAAGCATGTATACCTCGGAATTGCGTCGTTTTGAAGACGATCCCGAAGCGGCCCGAAAGTTACTGGCGGTAGGGGAGTACCCCGCAGATACCCGCATCCCAGCCGAAAAAACAGCGGCCATGACCATGGTTGCGAGTCTTTTGTTTAACCATTACGAGTTTTATACCAAAAAGTAACAAACAACTATGGCCGATTTATGCCAACAGACAAACAGGTATTCCAGGAGGGAATTTTTAAGTAAAACAGGTCTTGGGTTGGGTGGATTGGCTCTTTCTTCCCTAATTGGCTCGCCTGAGTTAAAGGCCGGATCGCCGCTAGACGCCGCCGGCAATCCACTCGGTACGCATTTTTCACCCAAAGTAAAACGTGTCATTTATTTATTTCAAAGTGGTGGGCCGTCACAGTTGGAATTATTTGATTACAAACCCGAATTGATCAAGCGAAACGGGGAGCAACTGCCGGACAGTGTTCGGCAGGGGCAACGGCTGACGGGTATGACAGCCGGCCAGAAATCCATCCCCATGGTGGGGTCGGTATACGATTTTAAGCAATACGGGGAGTCGGGTGCCTGGGTGAGTGAGCTTTTACCACATATTGCCGGAATCACGGATGAAATTTGCATGATCAAGTCCATGTATACCGAAGCGATCAATCACGATCCGGCCATCACTTTTTTTCAAACCGGTTCCCAGCAGCCGGGAAGGCCTTCCATTGGCTCCTGGGTTAGTTACGGCCTGGGTTCTGAAAATGAAAATTTACCTGCGTTTTGTGTATTGCTTTCTCAGGGAAAGCAGGGCGCGCAGCCGGTGTACAGCCGATTATGGGGTAACGGGTTTTTACCTAGTCTGCACCAGGGAGTTCAGTTTCGTTCGGGAAAGGACCCTGTGCTGTACCTGAATGATCCTCCCGGGGTTTCCGGAAGGGACCGGAGAAATTACCTGGACCATTTAAAAAAACTGTATGACCTGGAATTTGCCCAATCCCAGGATCAGGAGATCAATGCCAAAATTGCGCAGTACGAAATGGCATACCGCATGCAAACGTCCGTGCCCGAAACGATGAATATTTCCGACGAACCCCAACACATTACCGACATGTATGGCCCGGAAGTACTCCAGCCGGGAACCTATGCGGCCAATTGTCTCCTCGCCAGGAAATTGGCAGAAAAAGACGTAAAGTTTATTCAGTTGTACCACAAGGGATGGGATCAACATGGAAACCTTCCCAAAGACATTCAGACCATGTCGCAAAGTATGGACCGACCCACGGCCGCCCTTATCCGGGATTTAAAACAACGAGGCATGCTGGAGGATACGCTGGTGATCTGGGGAGGAGAGTTTGGGCGGACCAGTTACTCGCAGGGAAGATTGACTCCGGAAAATTACGGCAGAGACCACCATCCCAACTGTTTTACGATGTGGATGGCAGGGGCCGGCGTGAAAAAGGGGATTTCTTACGGAGAGACCGATGAATTGGGGTACAATGTGGTGCGCGACCCGGTACATGTACACGACTTCCAGGCTACACTCTTGCACCTACTGGGAGTCGACCATGAAAAGCTTACGTTTAAACACCAGGGGAGGCGGTACCGTTTGACCGATGTACATGGAAAACTGGTGAAAGGAATTCTTTCCTGAATCTGGTATCCGTGTTGTACCTACCCCTTCTGCAGAAGTACAGGTAGGGGCCATTCACGATTATTATTTTGAGCGTTCGAGTGCCTGTTCGATGTCTGTTACGATATCGTCTACGTGCTCCAGCCCTACCGATAGCCGTACCAGGCCATTCAGGATTCCTACTCGTTCTCTTTCTTCCTCGGTCAATTTGCTATGGGTGGTGGAGGCTGGGTGGGTAATAATGCTTCTGCTGTCTCCCAGATTGGCCGTAACACTGATCATTTTTAGCGCATCGATGAATTTTTTCGCCCTGCTCAATCCTCCTTTAAGGGTCAGCGTGATGATGCCGCCGCCGTGGCGCATTTGCTTTTTTGCCAACGGGTACTGCGGATGAGAGGGTAAAAAGGGGTACCGGACACGTTCCACTTCCGGATTCCCTTCAAAATAGCCGGCGATGGCGAATGCATTTTCGCAATGCCGGTCCATGCGTACCGCTAGTGTTTCCATGCTTTTCGCCAGGACCCAGGCATTAAAGGGTGAAAGAGAAGGTCCGGTGTGCCTCATAAAAAACTGTACCTCATCGATCAGTTCTTTTTTTCCCAAAATGAGTCCACCCAGCACTCTTCCTTGCCCGTCAATAAACTTGGTGGCGCTATGCGTTACAATGTGCGCTCCCCAGCGGGCCGGTTGCTGCAGGTAGGGAGTAGCAAAGCAATTGTCTACAACCAAAATTAAATTGTGTGCATTGGCGAAATTGGCAATGTATTCCAAATCAATGATTTCCAGTCCCGGATTGGAGGGAGTCTCAATGAAAATCATCTTTGTATTGGGTTGGAGTAGCTTTTCCCAACGGTCTATCTCTGAGATGTCGCCATACGAATGGGTGATCCCCCATCTGGGAAAAATCCGGGTTAATAATTGATGGGTGCTACCAAACAGGGAACGGGAGGCCAGGATATGGTCGCCCTGTCGGAGGAGGGCGGCCATGCTGCCAAACATCGCAGCCATGCCGGAGGCGGTGGTCACTCCGGATTCGGTGCCTTCTGCCGCGCACACTTTTTCGATTAAATCACTCGTATTTGGATTGGCATACCGCGAATAGATATTTCCGGGAAGTTCATCCGCAAATAGTTGCCTCGCTTGTTCGGCCGAATCAAATACAAAACTGGAACTAAGGTAAATTGGAGCGGAATGCTCCCGTTGGTCCGAGCCGGAAGCAGCGATACGTACTGCCTGTGTTTCAAAATTCTTATAAGCCATAAATACCTGATTTCAATGAGGGGAAGGAAAGGTTTGCACCCATCGGACAAAAAATAGCAGCCATTACGAATGCAATCGGATAAGGTAGGGGAGAAGTCTTTGCTATCATATTATCTAATTTATCGGTCCCAATAGGGGCAGGTTTTGGCACCTTTCCACGCGGCGGAAGGTTGCCAGAGGATCGCAGAGCCTGTTCTCTCCCCCCTTCTTTATAAATCAGTTTCCTGAATCAAATGCAAATAAACAGAGGGCATGTGGCATATCCAAATTCGCTGCTGAATTTGAAGGGTTAAAATGAAAAATCATATTGGACGCGGAAGCGCCAGCCGGAAGCTTCGCGGTTGACGGATTGTTCGTCGAAATCAAAATGCGTCAAATCCACGGTGAGTTTGTTCAAGTGATCGTTAAAAAAGCAGTTAAATGCCAGGGAATACTCTTCTTCCCTGTTTCCTTGAATTTCCATTTCCGGACGGAAAAGGGCATACCGACCCGCCAGTTCTAATTTAGGAGTGGAATTTTCCGAAGCAGAACCGTTTAGAAGAATTCCCCCCTGAACAAACCAGCCATGGAGACGGGTTAGTCGGTCGTTTCGGTTGTCAAAAACATTTTTCCGGTGGTATTCACTGTGCCAGCTAAAGGCTCGGTATTTAAGCGTGGTCTCGATCAGGTATTGTTCCATGGCGTATTGCCCGGGTTTGCCATTTTCAAAACCAGTCAATTGTCCACCACCCTGGGAAGAATACCTGGTGTATTGGCTGGTGTTGGTCGTACCTGCCAGCGCGATCGATGCATTGGGCTTTTGGTAGTAGTCCAGGGCAGATCCAGACATGTCCACTCCCTCGCCCAATACGTTCCATTGTACGCGTCCGGAATACATTAATTGATCGTCATCATTTGTCCGAGCTCCAATACCCGTACCCGTTAGCACGAGTATATGGTAGTTGAAGTCCGCGAGGCCCCCGCCATCCCACCTGCCGTAAACCGTAGCCCCCTGCTGCCGGTCCAGCGTAAAGGGTCTATTGATGATAGAACGTTCCATCATTTGTTGCTTTCCACTGGAGATCACTCGTTCTCTGGAGTACTCGGACTTCCACTGACCAAATTTAAAACTGAGCCAGGGCCATTTCTCTATCATTACCCGGAAATCCAGGAGTCGAGATGCCGAAAGTTCGTACTCAAAATAGTAGGAAACCCAGGGCTTGTAGGCGTGTCCCCCTACTTTTAAACGGGCACGGTTGATTTTAAACAGGGTTTGCTCTTGCTCAAAAAAATCATCGTAGGTTATTGGATCCTGATCCGTGGGTGTGGCAAAGCGAAACTGCAAGCGACCGGCCAATTGCAAGCGGTAAAGCCCATCGTTCGTACTAAACTGAAAACCTCTGGAGCTGTACTGGGTGTTTACCGTGGATGGCGGATCTGCGGGATCTTGAAATGCCATCCCCTTGACCAATACCGATCCCAGAAAAAATAATAGCAAACTCTTTTTTAACAGCATACGTGCAAACGTTTGAGCAAGCAGATGATTATTCTAGCATCCGCTGTCGGAAACTTGACCAGGCAACGCTACCTGATTTCAAAAACCAGTGTTACAATTAAGTTAAATAAATGTTAATTTAATGTTACTTCACCTGCAAAGATAGAAATTGACCGCTGAGTTAAAAACCCTTCCCCTGGCATTTCATGCGCTTATTAGCCGGGCCGGCAGTTATTTTTTCGGTCGGTTTTGAAACGGGATGGGAAAGAGGCTGATGCATAGGGTATTACAAAGCAGAGTAGCCAGACCATTTGCAAAAAATCGTCGGTGGTTGACTGTAGTGCCGGCTCTCTACCTGTTGGAAGGTCTGAAAAAAATACTTCTTTTGGTGCCGTCGCCCTGATTTGTCTTCGAACTAACGGGATTTTCGGGCATCAGAGCTTGGCGTTTCGTTTGGTAGTCAAGCGGTAGGGAACGTCTTTTGGTTTTGCTACAGAAATTTTCTGAGCACTTTTGCCCATATGGCATACCCTTTTGCATTCATGTGGAGGTTGTCATCCAGAAAAATATCCTCCATGGGTGTTTTGTTCGCGGTTAGCATGGGATTCCAAAGATTGGCATACCGCACATTCTTATTCACCCGGGCATATTTTTTCATGGCAGCGTTCAGTTCCAGGTAGCTATCCGCCAATTCCCAGCGCGACAGACTGGGTTTGGCACTGATCAAGATTATTTCTGTATCCGGCAGTTCGGCCCGAATTTGTTCAACGATCAGATTGTAGGTAGTGATGATCTCCTCGGTTGATTTTCCCGCAGCCAGGTCGTTATCACCTTCGTAAATAAATACTTTTTCAGGCCGGTATCCCAGTACAAGCTCATCCAGATAATATAACAAGTCACTTGCCTGAGAGCCCCCAAAACCGGTATTGACAATTTTTTCCTTCGGAAAATCCTGCTGCAAACTTTTCCACATGCGGATGGTGGAACTACCGGTAAAAACTACCGAAGACTGGTAATCGGAAACCGGATAATCTTTAGAGATTTGGCTAACCTGATCGGAAAAGCGGGTAGGGTCCTGAGCAAATGCCAGGGAGCTGCTAATTAAAAACAACAGAGGTAGATAGACGTAATATTTCATGGCTTGGTTTGTAATGAAGGGCTAAACTACTACAATCACGTGACTATTAAAACCAGATTGCAACAGGTACTGCCTCAAAAGCGGACACAATTGGCGGACAAAACGGAATTTTGGTTCGATTTGAGGATACATTTCAGATTGCCACTGCTTTTTTTATCCGCAAATTCCCATTCTTCATCAGAACAAGTGATCATAATTCATTGAAATTTACCTAATTATAGCTAGTTTTTATTTTTGTATGACAATTATTTTTTTGACACCTATACTTGAATAGACATGGTATGCATTTTGAATTGCATCCGCTAAACTAAAATCCATTGATGAATATTTTCGAGAAATTCCTGATTTTTTGTTCCGGAGCTTACCTGCCATTGGTCCGGAGGTGTCCGGCAAGCGTAAACAGGTTTACGGGGATTGGCGCAACAGTGCTGTTTACGGCGATTTTTGCAGGCCTGTCTGTAGGTTATGCTTTGTCTACCGTTTTTTCCTCATTTTGGGCGATTTTGGGTATTGCTTTGGTCTGGGCCTTGATGATTTTTAATTTGGACCGCTACATCGTTTCCACCCTAAAAAAGCAGGATCAATTTCTTCCGGAATTCAAACAAGCCCTTCCCCGTCTGGTTTTGGCCTTGTTGATCGCCCTGGTCATTGCCAAACCCTTGGAACTTCGGATCTTTGAAAAAGAAATCAACAGAGAACTGGATGAACAGCGTCTGGCTACGATAGAAAACAGCAGGGAAAAAATAGCAGCAGGGTATCCGGAAATCACTGATTTGGAAAATAAAATTGAGCGTCTCAGGGCAGGGATTGCCGCCAAGGAGGATTTTCGGAACCAGAAGCAGGTAGAGTACGATCAGGAAAGGTTTGGCGTAAAAACGGAAGGGACTACCGGGCTTGCGGGCATAGGCATCAATGCTGAGAAGAAAGAAGCGCAACTGGATCAGGCAGAGCAGGATTACCAATATACCCAGAAGCTGAACGAGGGCAGGATTGAGGATCTGGAAGCGGAAATCAGGAAAATCAATGGTTTGAAGGAACAGGAATTCCAAAATCAGATGGTGTCCCTGGATGCGTATGATGGGTTGGCAGCCCGGTTACAGGCTTTCAGGGATTTGACGCTAAAAAATACGGCCATTTATTGGGCCAACTGGATGATAATTTTTTTGTTTGTCATGATAGAGATGGCACCCATCCTGGTCAAGCTGATGGGAAGCAGGGGGCCCTATGACCAGTTGCTGGATTTCCATGAAGCGGGTATTGTCCTGGCAGGAGAGGAGCAATGGCACAAAAAATCCGGGGATAGCGCATTGAGAAAAGAGGTTTTTGATGACTTGTATGATAAAAGGAAGGCGAGACGTGTGGATTTTGAATTGGGTATGCTTGGGGAAAAATAAAACGGCAGAAAACGTGCTATTCGATATTTGTCCTATCGAATCCAGATAAGCAGGGTTTGCAACCAGGATAACGAAAGCGTCCGGAGCCTCGTAGCTGTTTCCCGTGTGGGTAACAGGATGAAGCATTTGCCTACATAAACTCCAAAACACCAGAATTTATCATCAATGGGGCAAAGCATAGCTCCGGTACTTTGATACGCAGGCAATATGGGTTATGGGAGTATAGATGGCTCAAATCCAGATTCGCCAAATACCCTCTGACTTCCTGGAATATTTTTTCACGCTGTGTATTTCTTGCCGTCAGATCAAATCGAATCTAATAAATTCGTTGAAATTTTTAATTCGTTGACGCATTGAAACCTCCTATTCCCGGGTGGTTATCCAGCTTGATTTCTCTGGAATAATTGGCTATTCCCTTGCTAGAAGATACCAAAAAAGCAGGCCTTTTTCAGGCCTGCTTGTATAGTTAATGGCTGAATGATTTTAAATGCTTTTTTTAGCCAAATAGAAATCGACCATTTCCAAGTCACTGTTTTCTCGTTCCGTCATTTCGGCAACGGTTTTTGGCGGGGGAACAATCACTTTATCTCCTTCCCGCCAGTCCAGTGGCATGGCTACTTTGTGTTTGTCAGCTGTTTGCAGTGCAACCAGCGCGCGCTTGATCTCGTCCATGTTTCTGCCCACATTCAGCGGATAATACATGATCAACCTGATTTTTGCGTTCGGATCAATGAAAAATACAGCCCGGACGGCAGCCGTCTCGCTTTCACCTGGCTGAAGCATGCCGTATTTTTTGGACACGCTCATGTCAATATCCGCGATGATGGGAAACTCAAATAGCACGCCTGTATTTTTCTTCACGTTATTCACCCAGGCGATGTGTGCGTGGATGGAATCAATACTTAATCCGATCAATCGGGTATTTTTCTCATCGAAAAATTTCTGCTCCAGCGCAAATCCGCTCATCTCTGTGGTGCAAACCGGAGTGAAGTCGGCTGGGTGGGAAAATAAGATGGTCCAGCTATCCTGGATGTATTCGGAAAATTTAATGGGTCCGGTAGTCGTCATGGCTTCGAAATCCGGCGCAAGATCGCCGATTCGTGGCATGGTTGTCATATTTTCTTCGTTCATGATTGTATCTATTTTTGTTGTGTGCGTTGATGACATAAAGGTCAGCGAAATATTCGTTTTGTAGGGTGACTCTTGTCACCCTTCGGCTACTTTTCTGATGTATCCACTGGCAAACTACGTTTGTAATCACTTTTAATACGGGTGTAGGGTAGGGTAGGAAACTTTCCCTATATTTGGCCTTCTAAATCATTTGCGATAAAGTAACTTTTCACGGTATTCTGGCGTTGGTACTGTACCGAAATCAGAAAAAAACTTTTAGAATACGATGATTAAAGAAGAGAGGAAAAAAATCAATCCCCTGGTTAACCCAGAGGAAGAGGCGTTTTTTGCCGGGCCCCAGACACGGTTTAAGGATTTTCGATTTGGATTCAAGGTGCTGCTTGAGTTTATTCGAGGTTTTCGGATGTTGCACTTTGTAGGTCCCTGCGTGACTGTTTTTGGCTCAGCCCGCTTTGAGCCGGAGGATGATTTTTACAAATTGGGCGTTCAGGTAGGGGAGTCTATCAGCCATCTTGGCTTCACGGTAATGACCGGCGGAGGTCCGGGTATCATGGAGGCAGCCAATAAAGGGGCCAAATTGGCGGGTGGAAAGTCCGTAGGCTGCAACATCATCCTACCATTTGAACAATTTCCCAACACCTACCTGGATAAGTACATGAATTTCAAGTATTTCTTTGTGCGAAAGGTTCTCCTTTCCAAGTACAGCTATGCATTTGTGGTGCTTCCAGGCGGTTTTGGAACGCTGGATGAGTTTTTTGAGGCGTTGACACTTATACAGACCCGGGTGATGAAGCGGTTTCCGGTCGTTTTAGTGGGTACCGCATTTCATCAGCATCTATATGAACACATTCAATCCATGGCAAAAGAGGGCACAATCAGCGAATCGGACCTCGACTTATTTCTATTAACCGATAGTGTGGAGGAAATGGAAATGCATCTTAAAAAATACGCGATCGAAGAGTTTGGATTGAAAAGGAAAGATCCCGTAACCCCTTCCAAATTGCTTGGAGAGGGTTGATTTCAACCGACCCCACAGGAATAGCTTCTTTTTACCGACATTTGGCCTGATTGTTGAAAACCGAGTACTCCAAAAAGTGGATGCTTAGCGAAGTAGCCCACGCAACGTCAAAAAAATGGGTGCTAGCTCGAAACAGAAAGGAAAGAAAGACTTGGTTTTGCTGGGGCTGGGGTTTTCCGGATTGGAATTAATCCGCTACTCGCTCTTGAACCCCAGCCTGCGATCCATTACCGTTATTGCTGAATCCCGATCCGATTTTTTCGTCTTGGAGGCACTGTGTTCCTTGAAAAGCATTGCTCAGGGCTTTTTTCTTTCCGAAGGTTCGTTCAACACCATTCGTTGGAAATTTCTGGTCGAAAAACTAAAGCGAGTGGATGTGGATGAAAAACAAATTTTATTTGGTGAAGGGTCAATTAGCTTTGATTTTCTGGTACTGGTAAACGAGTGCCGGCCGAAATTCCTGACCCATACGAAAGGAGATTTATTCCCCGGTCTGGACCACGAGGATACAAATCGGGATAAAACACTGGGAAATTTCAAGCGGGTAGTGGTTTGCGGAAATGGGTTTGTTGCGCTTGCAATGGCCGATTACCTTCTGGGCAAAGGGCTGGAGCCTACCCTGTTGACGGATCAAAGCGTCCTTATAAGTGTGCATTTTCCGCAGGAAGAGGCCTGCTTATTGGCTAAGCAATTTCGAAATAAAGGCATTAAACTTCTGTTTAACCAGGAAATTAGCAGCTACGAAGTAGGTTTAAAAGGCGAAATAAAGGGTGTACACCTCAGGGATGGGTCTCAAATGGCCTGTGAGCTGGTCATTTATGAGAATGGCACCTTTGGAACGTTTTCCTGGCTTTGTGAGCATTGGCATCCCGGCGGCTACCCATGTGAAGGGAAGGATTCAGGGGTGAACCGGTCTGCCGAAGGAATCTACGTATTGGGTAGAAAAATGTACACGGGGGAAACCATTGCCAGGGATTTCCCGGAGTTATCCTTTCGCGAACAGGGGTATCAAATGGCTAAAAATATTGCCGGGTCACACGCGTTCCTTGAAGCGAAATCCAGCTGTTCCAATTTATTTCGTGTGGTGGGTCTGGAATGGGTTACCTATGGTGACTTTTCCACTCTTTGTGGAAAAGATTCGCAAAATTTTTATTGGGAACACCCTTCAGGTAGGGTTTCATTTCGGTTGGTATTTGATACATCTCATTTTTCCGTGCTTGCACTGGGCACTCTGGGAATGCATTTTGTTCCCGATTTCGTCGAGGCTGCTATTCAAGACAAACGACATGTATCGGATTTTATGGCAGACTTGGAGAAAGGTGTTTTTGCTGGAAAAATGGACCCTGAAATCTTGCCAAAGATTACCAAGGCATTTTCGGTAGAATTCCGAAAGATTAACAGACAGAAGAATCCCACTTTCATGCATAAACTATTGGACCGATTTTCTTGATCTGGAGCATACAGCACAAGGTATTTCTCATGTAGGGTCAATTTTATCCTCGCTTTCGTTCAGAATGGCTTGGTCCCGGGGTTGTCTCATTTCCCGAAGTTCAGAAATGGTCCCGGGTTATGTGCTACCGTTTGTAACCCAACCCGAATAATAAGAGCGGTCGTTTTTGGGTGCTTTTTCCCAGGTTACCAGACAATCGATCGAAAGCACGCGGGGTGACTTTTTGCGGGTTGGCTGGTATTATTCAAAAAAATTTAGAAATTTTCACTACAAAGTGGATTAGACAGTGAAATAGAATGACTTGCAGATTCTATTTTGGGTAAAGTCGAATACCTTTGGAAATAAAAATATACGACTGATTTTTAAATTCAAACTACTCCGTAAGGGGTATAAAATACCTATTTTAAGCAGTAAGTGTGTCCACAGTTTTTTGAGAAAGGCGTCCAGCTACCGGTAACATGCCTTTTTGACCAAACAAAGAAAGCAACGACCCTTTGTCGGAAGGTGAATATTTTTACCAGCCACAAACATTTATTTGGTTACCGTGTTACTTATTTGACAAATCTAAGCTTATTACTCAAGATGGGACTCAAAGAAAACGTACAGGAAATGATGGAAGATGTGGTCAATGAAACGGCCGACATGGCACTTGATACGAAAGAAATTTTAATCAAAGATGCAATCTTCATAAGAGACAAAGGCTGTTTAACCAAAGTCGCCTACTCAGATATTGTCTACCTTAAAGGAGACGGTAATTATACTACGTTGATCACAAAGGAAAAAAGTTTCTCCCTGCGTAATATTTTGAAGGAGTTCGAAGAAATGCTGCCTACCCGCTTATTTTTGAGAATACATAAATCATATATTGTAAATCTCAATGACATTAAAACCATATCTCCGAAAGAGGTGACCGTGCTAAAGGATAAGGTGCCTGTCGGGAGAACCTATTACCAAACCTTGATCAACGGCATTCAAAAACTGGGCAGCAACGGTTTTGATTGATAATTAGTGGCTTATCTTTTTGTTCCAGAGAAGACTACTGTCTCCATAACTTAAGAATCGGTATCGCTTCGCCAGCGCCTCGGTGTAAATTTTTCTCCACTGTTGGTTGGTAAAGGCAGCAATAAGCAGGATAAGGGTAGAGCCCGGCTGGTGAAAATTGGTTATCAGCCCGTTGCACACACGGAACGTATATCCCGGAAAAATAAATATTTCGGTAGCTCCGATGAGGTGATCGCTTTTGTTTTGCTCCATTTTTCTCAACACGGCTTCAAAGCTCTCTTGGCGGGAAACGGCCTTGGCGGCAGGGTCGTAAGGAGCTAATTTCTCGATAAAAAACTCCGCGGAGGGATCCGAAATCAGGTTCACACCGTACCAATACAAGCTTTCCAGTGAACGCATGGAGGTGGTGCCAACGGCAACGATGTTGCCACTTGCCTGATACAGTTGGGTAACGGTTTCTTTGGTAAAAACCATTTGTTCCCGGTGCATGGGATGTTCGGTAATGTTGTCGTGTTTGATCGGGAGGAAGGTTCCTGCACCAACATGCAATGTCAGGTAATGCAGGGGAATGTTTTTGTCCCTAATTTCTTTGAGGGTTTGTTCGGTAAAATGCAATCCGGCAGTCGGGGCCGCAACGGCACCATCTATTTTTGAGTAGACAGTCTGGTAGCGAAGTTTATCTGTTTCCTCGGCTTTTCTATTTAGGTAAGGAGGCAAGGGAATCTCACCAGCTGCCTCAACCAGCGCGGCAAACGAAACATCCGATGGAGTCCAGCAAAATTCCACCTCCATGCTATCTCTGGCAACCAGGCGGGCTTTTAGCTCGTAGTTTTGTTGGTTAATGCGGATTTCATTTTTGATTGCCTCTTCCGATTTCCATCTTTTCAGGTTACCGATCATGCATTTCCAGACCACAGGTCCTTGGCTTTGCATGCTCTCTTGAATGAGCGTGGACGGTGCGACCGGGTTTAGTAGAAAAAGCTCTATCACTCCGCCCGTAATTTTTTTAAAGTGGAGTCTTGCAGGTATAACTCGGGTGTCGTTAAAAACCAAATGGCTGTTTTTCGGTAGCAGCGTTGGGAGGTCTGAAAAGCGGTGATGTCCAATCCGCCCATCTTCGAAATGCAACAAGTTGGAGGCATCCCGCTTTTCCAGAGGAAACTTGGCAATGAAATCTTCGGGCAATTCGTACTGGTAATCGTTTAGTTGAGGCGTATCTTCCATGCGTCTGTTCGGGCAATTGGGGAAATGAAAATAGGACGCAAAGATACAATTTTTGTTTGAAATGATTTGCCCGGAGTACCTGGGTGTCCCGTGTTCGCTCGATGTGGAGGATGTTTTTTTAAAGCAAAAAGTGCGCTCAGATGTAAAAGAAAATGCGCATATTTGACAGGAATAAAAAAAGCGATGATGGCAGATGGTTTCACGATGCGGGCGACGATCCGGCCGTATACCCTGGACTTTACCTTTGACGCCGGGACCAGTAGGGGCGTGTTGCGGGAAAAGCAAACTTTTATACTTCGGACGGATTCCTCTGCTTTTCCAGGTAGCTGCGGATTGGGAGAAGCCGGACCCTTGAAAGGCCTGAGTGTGGATGATCGCCCGGATTTTCTGCAACGATCCCAGGAAATTTTGGAAGAAGTAGGCGACGTCGAGTTTCCTTTTGATCCGGAAAAAATCCTTCAAAAAATATCCGAGATGCCGCTTGAGGAGTTTCCAAGTCTTCGTTTTGGTTTGGAAACGGCTACCTTGGACCTGTTTTATGGAGGGAAACGAAAATTGCTTCCCAACCCTTTTTATGATCTGGGCAAGCCCATTCCCATCAATGGGTTGATCTGGATGGGGGATCGGACCTTTATGAAGAAACAAATCGATCAGAAGCTCGGCCAGGGGTACGATTGCATCAAAATGAAAATCGGTGCCATCGATTTTGACCTGGAATTGACTTTGTTGGAAGAAATTCGCAACAACTATTCCGATGAAGAAATAACGTTGCGGGTGGACGCAAACGGTGCTTTTGGTGCGAACGAGGCCATGGATAAGCTGGAAAGGCTTGGGAGATTAGGGATCCATAGCATCGAACAACCAATAGCTCCGGGGAATTGGGAGCAGCTGGAGAAGATTTGCCGGGAATCTCCGGTCCCGGTTGCTTTGGATGAGGAGTTGATTGGCATTACTGAAAGGAAGCAAAAGAAAGCGTTATTGGACCAGGTACGCCCGTCTTTCCTTATTTTAAAGCCTACCTTACTTGGAGGCATACTCGCCACGCGGGATTGGATTCAGCTGGCCGAACAGGCAGGCATTGGGTGGTGGATGACATCTGCGTTGGAAAGTAACATCGGTCTCAATGCCATTGCTCAGTTTACGTCTACCTTGCACCCAAAACTTCCGCAGGGATTGGGAACCGGTACCTTGTACCAAAACAATATCGGCTCTCCGCTGCACATAACTTCTGGCAAACTGAGCTATGAACCACAGAAGGGCTGGTCCTTACCCGAATGGCTGAAAATGGGTTAAGCAATGGCGAATGGCTGGGTTTATACTGGTAGCCGGAATGAAAGAAATGAAGAAACCAACAGCGAATAGCAACTGATTTTCAAACCTTTTGAGCGGACCTTTATGATCGCGGAAACATCTTTACGGTACATTGTATTCCTTGCACTTATCGCCGCCGTAGGTGGCTTTTTATTCGGATACGATACGGCAGTCATATCTGGTACCATCGGTCAGGTGAGTACTCAGTACGCGTTGGATGCGCTCGCGCAGGGTTGGTACGTGGGATGTGCACTGCTCGGGTCCATTTTGGGAGTTTCCATCGCGGGTCGGTTGGCCGATACGGTCGGCAGAAAGAATGTAATGATCCTTTCCGCACTATTATTTGCTGTATCCTCCCTGGGCTGTGCATTAGCGGGCAGTTTTTTTTCCCTGATCACTTACCGAATTATCGGTGGCGCAGGCATAGGCATGGTGTCGATTGCCTCTCCCATGTACATTTCTGAGGTAGCCCCTTCGGGCATACGGGGGAGTTTGGTTTCCCTGTATCAGCTGGCCATCACCATCGGTTTTCTCGCCGCGTATTTGGTAAACTACCAGCTTTTAAACTGGGTTGCTTCCGGCGTCTTTCGTACCTCGGGGCCCTGGAGTTTGTTTTTTTACGAAGAAGTCTGGCGAGGCATGTTGGGTATGGAGTTGTTACCTTCTTTATTTTTTTTGGCAATTTTGATGTTAATTCCCGAAAGCCCCAGGTGGTTGGTGATTCGGAAACGCTTGCCAGAGGCGGCTCGTGTATTTGGTAAACTGTATCCGGACGGTCGAATCGCAACGCAGAAAATTTCCGAGGTTCAGGAGCAAGCAGCCAAAATCAGTGAAACCAACCTGGGCTTATTAAAAAATCCAAAAATTCTTCGACCGGTCCTATATGGAATGGGTATCGCGGTCTTGGGACAGTTCATGGGGGTCAATGCCGTGCTGTATTACGGTCCTGGAATTTTTGAACAATCAGGTTTGTCCGACGGGGACGCGCTATTTTATCAGGTGATGGTGGGTTTGGTCAATGTAGTGACCACGATTTTGGCCCTGCTAATTATCGATCGGGTGGGTAGGAAAAAGCTTGTGTATTTTGGTGTAAGTGGCATGATTATCAGTCTTTTTCTGATCAGTTTTTACTTCCAATTTGGGGACTCATTGGGTTGGTCTTCGCTAGTGCTACTGGTGTTGTTTCTGGTCTATATTTTTAGCACGGCGATCAGTATTTCTGCCGTGATTTTTGTCCTGCTCTCCGAGATGTATCCCAATAAAATTCGCGGTTTGGCCATGTCGATGGCGGGATTTTCACTTTGGGTGGGGACCTTTCTCGTAGGGCAACTTACCCCCTGGTTTTTAGAGAAACTGGGACCTTCCGGTACCTTTCTTTTCTTTGCTCTCATGTGTTTTCCGTACCTTTACATCATTTGGCGTAAGATTCCCGAGACGGCGGGCAGGAGCCTGGAGGACATTGAATCCTATTGGCTGGGTGATAAAAACTAAAAATGAATGCTCCATGAGACACTATTTGGAAGCGTATAGGAATGAATTGCTTGACAGGGTGATTCCCTTTTGGATGGAACGCAGTCCGGATCCGGTCCACGGCGGGTTTTTTACTTGTTTGGATCGAACAGGGGAGGTGTACGATACGGATAAATTTGTGTGGCTACAAGCACGGCAGGTCTGGATGTTTTCCATGCTATACGCCAGGGTGGAACCAAATCCTGCATGGCTTCGCCTGGCGAGAGAGGGTGCATCTTTTCTTCAGAAATACGGAAGGGACGGCAGCGGTGATTTTTATTTTTCACTTAACAGGGCGGGTGCGCCACTGGTGCAGCCGTACAATATTTTTTCCGATTGTTTTGCCGCTATGGCGTTTTCCGCACTTTATAAAGTGGATCCAGAGCCCGCCTATGCAAGCCTTGCCACCCGTACCTTTCAGCGAATTCTCAGCCGGAGGGATAATCCAAAGGGGGTCTATTCCAAGGCCGTTCCCGGGACACGAAACCTTAAGAGCTTCGCTCTTCCCATGATCCTAAGTAACTTGACGCTTGAAATGGAACACCTTCTGGAACCGGGATTGGTAAATGAATTGGTGAGGGCAGTGATCCATGAGGTGATGGAGGTGTTTTTGGACAACGAAATGGGTTTGGTATTGGAGAATGTTTTAGAAGATGGAAGTTTTTCGGATTCCTTTGAGGGTCGGCTGACCAGTCCAGGGCATGCAATTGAAGCCATGTGGTTTATGTTGGATTTATCCCGTCGTTTTGGTGACGAGTCCTTGCAAGATCGGGCCATTACAACCGGATTGAAAACACTGGAATACGGATGGGATACCACCTATGGCGGGATCTATTATTTTTTGGATTGCAAAGGCCACCCTCCGGAAAAACTGGAATGGAATCAAAAATTGTGGTGGGTGCACCTGGAAACGCTGGTGTTTTTGGCAAAAGCGTACCAGATCTCTGGGAATAAAGCTTGCTTAAACTGGTTCGAAAAAGTGCACGATTACACCTGGGCCCATTTTCGCGATCCGGATTATCCCGAATGGTTTGGCTATCTTGACAGGTACGGACGGGTACAATTGCCCCTGAAGGGAGGGAAGTGGAAAGGCTGTTTTCATGTACCTCGTGGTCTGTATCAGGTTTGGCAAACCTTGGAGCAAACGGCATCTCATTAAATCTTACTTGGAACATACACAGATATCCTATGAAGCGAAGAGAATTTATTGGCAAAGTAGCCCTCGGGACTGGTTCGGTAGCCTCGGTACTTGCGCTGCCCACCATCGCAGCGAGCAGTACCAGGAAAGTAAACCTGCGGGAAAATGGAGCCGTCTACGAAGCGGACCTGATTATCGCTGGCGCAGGACTCGGCGGCTGTGCCGCAGCGTTGGCCGCATTACGAAATGGGCTATCGGTGGTGATGACGGAAGAGACCGATTGGCTGGGCGGGCAGCTTTCCCAGCAGGGGGTGCCTCCGGACGAACACCAATGGATCGAAACCCATGGTGCCCCCGAGTTGTACCGACTTTTTCGGGACAATATCCGCGCGTACTACAAACAGCATTATCCGCTGACTCCTGAAGCAGCCGCCAACGAACGACTTAATCCTGGAAATGGATCCGTTTCCAGGCTGTGTCACGAGCCCAAAGTGGCCCACCGGGTGTTGGAAGAAATGTTTGCTCCCTACGAAAGCGCCCGAAGAATCCTTATATTGAAAGAAACCAAGGTCGCATCCGCCAATGTCATGGGGAATCGTGTGCAAGAGTTGGTGCTGAACGACGTCCGAACTGGAAATAAAGCGGTGGCCAAAGGAAGGTATTTTGTAGATGCCACCGAACTGGGGGAGTTACTTCCCCTTACGGGAACAGAATACATCACCGGTAGCGAATCCAAATACGATACCGGAGAATTACATGCCGGAGAAACGCACCGGCCGGATAACAACCAGGCATTTACCGTATGCTTTGCCATGGACTATGTGAAAGGAGAAGACTGGACCATTCCTCAACCCGAAGAATATGCCTTTTGGCGGGATTTTACTCCGGAAATGCGTCCACCCTGGGCAGGAAAGATGTTGGAATTGAATTACAGCAATCCGAGGAATCTGCAGCCCAAAGAATTGGGCTTTCACCCGGAAGGTTATCCGACTGGAGATAGCCTGAACCTAATGCTTTACCGAAGAATTTTGCACCAGGCTAACTTCAAATCGGGATTTTATCAGGGTGATGCCACTATCGTCAACTGGCCCCAAAACGATTACGTATCCGGAAACATCGTGGACGTAAGTGAGGAGGACTTTCGCCGTCATGTCCATGCAGGGAAACAACAGAGCCTTTCCCTGCTTTATTGGCTGCAAACCGAAGCGCCCCGGCCTGATGGAGGCAAAGGTTGGCCCGGCTTGCGTTTGCGAAACGACTTGATGGGTACTGCGGATGGATTGGCCAAATACCCCTATGTGAGGGAATCCAGGCGGATCAAGGCGCTTTTTACGGTTTTGGAAGAGCATGTGGGTGCGGAGCAGCGGGCTCAGATTTCCGGACTGAAAGGGGAGGAGCTCACCGCAGCATCGTTTTACGATAGCGTGGGGATTGGGTACTACCACATTGATCTGCATCCAAGCTCCGGGGGGGATAATTACATTGATTTTGGCTCCCTTCCGTTCCAAATTCCACTTGGATCGCTACTTCCCAAAAAAATGGAAAACCTCCTTCCGGCAAATAAGAATATCGGCACCACGCACATCACCAATGGTTGCTTTCGCTTGCATCCCGTGGAGTGGAGTATAGGAGAAGCGGTGGGGATGTTGGTTCCCTTTGCATTGGAAAAAGGAGTGTCACCGCGTACGGTGCGGGAAGACCGCTCTTTGCTTTATTCCTTTCAGGAATTCATCCGGTCTCAGGGCATAGAGACAAGCTGGACGAGCAATTGATTTCCAGACCATTGGTTTATTCCACGCGGAGTTTTTCCATAAGCCAGCGCTGCCCTTCCTCGCTTTGCTCCGGGTACCGCCAATGTGCCGCATCGAGGTAGCCAGAAAACGTTTTTTTTCCGGGAATGACGTTGAAAGCGGCATGCATGGAGGTAGGCGGACAGACATTGTCATTGAATCCCCAGGAATAAAACCCGGGTACCGTGACAAACCGTGCAAAGTTGGCGACATCGTAATACCGAGACGTTTCCACTTTTTTGGGTTGGTTGGTCCACTCGTCCTTGAACAGGTGCGGCCAACCGCCTGCACGGCCATGCAAGTAACCGGTTAGGTCGGCGAGTGCCGGGTAATAGCTGACAAGGTAGCGAATTCGATCGTCAAGGCCGGCGGTTACAATAGCCAAAGCACCTCCCTGGCTGCCGCCAATGACACCGACCGTTTCTCCGTCAAACTCTTCTAATGAGAATAAAAAATCTACTGCGCGGACACAACCCAGGTAGACCCTTTTGTAATAGTAGCGATCTTTATCTTCCAGGAATATCCGGTTATAATCCCTCAGCGCACCCGCCGAAAGGTTTTGATAGATGGGTGAATCGTAAAGATTTACTGGAATTCCGTGAATACCGATTTGTAGGGAAATTACATTTTCGTCGATCATTGCCCCGTAATAGGGACGGATGCCGGCGCCCGGAACATGCAGGATTGCCGGGTAGCTACCTGGTTTTTTTGGTTTGCTTAAAATGCCATAGATGCGCCCGCTGATGTTCCGAAAATGAACATGATAGACATCGGTCAGGTGCGTGGAACGTTCCGGTAGGTGAGTCAGCACGGGTTCAAGCGGTACCTCTTTTAGGGCTGCTTTGTTTTGATTCCAAAATTCACTGAAATCATCCGGAAGGTAGGTAGTCGGCAGGATCGCGTCCGGATCAATCGCGGCCGTTCCTGTGTTTTGGTAAGTACTGCCATTTTCACTGTAGGTAATCCTGCATCGGACAAAGCCGGGTGTAGAGAGTGTTCCTCCGCTAATTGTTCCATTTCCTTTTTTTAGGACCATTTCGCCTTTGATTTCCGGAGGCATCTGCTCTGGACCTATTTCGTACCGTATTTCAGCATCCTCGACCAACTTACCGAACTTATAGATCGCGACATCAAAATCAATCCGCTCGCCGGTACTATAGGTCATATCGGGGGCGGAAGGGCTGACCATGATGCGGATAAATTGACCCTGTTGGGATTGTGGCAAGGCCTCCACAACCATCGAGAGAAACAATACGGTAAGGAAAAGGACGTTTTTTTTCATGGGAACTCGTTCGTTAATTGAATTTATATGGCCATTTTACCCGGATAAATCTGGCGTACAATTTACCGGAGACAGAAGAAAACATTCAAAATTTACATGAAAGATACGGCAAAATTGAATTAATGGCACAATGAAAAATATAATACAGAAAGGAAATAGGAATAATCCATTATTTTGGTCAAATTTGTACGTACCTAACAGGCCACAGCATACTAACCCAGGATTAGGTTTCGGATCGCAATTGATTTTTTTATCTCAGTCCCTGTTCCCTTTCGATTGGTGAAACTTCAGGCCTTCGGGCAACATTCTTTGGGTAGTCTTTGTTGTACCTTTGGTGCAAGTAACGTTCAACAAAAAGTAATTTATGGCAAAATCGAAAGAAACATTTAACAAAAAAGAAAAAGAGAAAAAAAGATTAAGGAAGAAGAAAGAGAAGGAAGAAAAAAAGGAAGCCAGAAAATCCAATTCCAATAAAGGAGGCGATCTGGATGATATGATTGCCTATGTGGATGAGGAAGGCAACATTACTTCTACCCCTCCGGACCCTACGGTAAAAAAGAAAAAAATTGAGTTGGAGGACATTGAAGTGAGTGTCTCGAAGCAGGCCCCTGTGGACCCGGAAGATCTTAGAAGGAAAGGAAAGGTCACTTTTTTCAATGAGTCGAAGGGATACGGTTTTATCAAAGACCTGGAATCTCAGGATAGTGTGTTTGTCCACGTCAAAGGCTTGGTAGATGATGTTCGTGAAAACGATCAGGTTACATTCGAAACCGAACGAACGCCCAAAGGCTTGAGTGCCATCGACGTAAAACTGGCCAAATAAAGGGCTGGATTTATAATAAAATTTGTGAGTCGCTTAGCAGTGGAGCAATACTCCGCTTCTTTGCGCACAAACTATGGAAGTCCGGTTGGGAGAAGGTCACCGGTTTTTTTACTTCTGAAACAGGTTCATTCCGAGAAAGGGCCTGAGGAGTTTTCCATTCAATTGTCCCTCGTTGGTTTCCAAGACGTCCCAGGGTTCCATCTTTGGTTCGTCCGATAAATCAAACGTTCCATAATGCATGGGTATGAAATACGCACCTCCCAGGGTGTTGAAAGCGCTTATTGCGTCGGGAGGGCTGATGTGTGCCTGCGCCATGAACCATTCCGGCTTGTAGGCTCCCACACCCATTAAGCAATACTGTGGCGCGCCCATGATCGATGAAATATCCTTAAAATGGGGTCCAAATCCGCTGTCACCCATGAAATAGATTGTTTTCTCTGAGGTAGAAAGGTAGAAACCACCCCAAAGGTTTTCGTTCAAATCCCATAACCATCGTCTCGACCAGTGGCGGGCAGGGAGGTAGGTAATCGTAATATCGGCTGTTTGAAATTCCTGGTACCAACCGGCTTCCTGTATCTCCTGGCCCTGTGTCCAGTCACCAATAACGTCCCCAACCTTCAACCCGGTAAGTATTTTCATATCCGGATTTTTTTCGGCCAGAAACTGTATGGTTTTTTTATCGCAATGGTCACGGTGATTGTGCGATAAGAGTAGGTAATCAATGGTGGGAAGCGCTTCCACCGGAAAGGGCAATTCGCTCTGCCTTTTTAGAAAAAAGTTATCAAATAAAACCGGGTCGGTGATTATGACCTTGCCGTTCAGCTGCATTAGAAAACTCGCATGCCCCAGCCAAATTAAAAAGTCTTCCCCATTTTTTGGGAGGTACGCATCGGGCGCAACCGCCAGTGTACGGGTATCGTTTTTCTTTTCCTCTTTCTGTGGATTTTCGGAGGTTTGCCATTTCCACAAGTCCGCAAAACTTGATTCAAATTCATGGTACAAATTGGTGAACTGGCCGTTTTCGTTCATTGGTGTGCCCTTCCAATCTGCGGAAGGGTGAACGGTTTTCAACCTCGGATTGTGCATGTAAGTGATTTTTTTTGAGTTTTCAGAAACGGAACAACTGCCAAAAACAACCAGCAAAAAGCTCATCACTCGGATAAATGGTACAATTGTTCTGTTCATTTTTGTTGGTACTGGTTTAAAGCGCGAGCGCTGAGGTACACGGTATTGGATGAACGCACGCGAATATTCCTTCAAATCGTTCCTATAACTGTCCTGAAATAAGAAAGTTCAGACCTTTCAGTCCGGTAGGGTAGGGAAGCTGCTAGGGAACTTACCCCTCGGGATGCGCTTTTACGTCGGTTACCAACAGTCGGGCCAGTTCTTGCCAGGATCCTACCCTAAGGTGCCGGCCCGGCGAGGCGTTTTCGTTGTGAGGTTGGGTGAATAAATAAGTTTCTCCCTCGAAAGCATCAAGATTTTTGAAGTGGTCATCAATCATGATATCCGTTCGGATGATTTCTTTCGAGCCACAAAACACCATGCGCTGCCAGGAAATAAAGGGAAAATGCCGGCTGAGCCAGGCTTGCTTCTCCTGCAAACTTCGAGGAAACTCCGTCGCAGCGGAAACGATAAATACCTTGTATCGCTCGTGAATTACTTGTAAGGCTTCTTTCGCTCCCGGGATGAGCGGAGCATTTTCGAAGAATCCTGGTGTATGCACATGTTTTTCTAGCAATGGAAAAGCCTCCCGCTCCTTCAGGCCACGAATCGCTTCCGCTACCAAATGCTCGCCGGTGTCCTGAAAGTGCATGTCGATAAACTGTCGGTACACATCTGCCAACACCCCGTCCATATCTACGGCAATGGTTTTCATGAATTCGTCTTGTTTAGTGCATCCACCAATTGGCGGTTTAGCTTGCGTTCCCGCTCCAGGGTATTCCTTCGGTGTTGCTCGAATTCCTCCCGCAGGTCCTCCAGACTCTGCTTTGTTTCTGCGGTAATTCGATGGCTCCGTTTGAAACGTATAAAGGAGACCAGCAGTACGAGCAACAACAGCGCGATGATCCCCCAAACCAAATTGGTGTAAAAGCGCTTGTGTAAAAGAGTGCCAAAAATCCGAAAGCTATCTCTCTCGGCAATTGCCTGTGCCAATTGATCGTTGGTTTGCGAAACTTTCTGATTGAGCTGGTTGATTTGGTTTTTATTCTCCTGAAGTGTGGTATTTAACTGTTGAATTACCCCTTGATAGTGGGCGATGGAGTCCCCGATATTTGCTTCCAATTGCTCTAGCTGCGCACGTTTCACTACCTTGTATTCCTGGTAATTGGAGGAAACCTTTTTCAGGTATTCAAACTGCTCTTGTATGGTGCCTTCGTTCGAAGCAGGATCCGGGTTTTCGTCCTGTGCGAGCATTTCAGGCTGCAAACCTAAAAAAAGGGGAAGTAAAAAATAAATGATTCTCATGGCCGAATTGTTTCAAATTGCTAATCGATGCAAACCGCAGTTCAATTATTATGCAAAACTAAAAAAATATAAAGGAAAAGAGGGTCATTTTTGTGAAGAAGTGCTTGTCTTAGGGTTTTTTCTTAAAGTTCATGGATACCGAGTTGATGCAATATCGTATGCCTCCCTTTTCAGAAGGGCCATCTGGAAAGCGGTGGCCCAAATGCCCCCCACATTTCGCACAACAGATTTCTTCCCGGATCATTCCATGAGAGTAATCCATGGTTACTGTTATGGCATCTTCGGAAACGGGATGGGTAAAACTAGGCCAGCCGCAGCCACTATCGTACTTATCCCGACTATGAAAAATCTCGTTGCCGCATCCGCGACATTCGTAAATACCCGTGTCTTTGTTTAAGTAATACTCTCCGGTAAAGGCCCGTTCGGTACCTTTTTGACGCAACACCCGGTATGCCTCGGGATCTAATTTGTTTTTCCAATCGGCTTCGCTCAACCGATCGGCTTCGTTTTTTTCCATTATTCCGTACTTTTTTCTTTCTGAATAACTACAAGGGAGGGTGAATGGTTTCCTGTTCTTCGATGGACTGGAGGATTTTCTTACAGGCAAAGACAATTTCGTCTTCCGTGATGGTAAGTGGCGGTGCTATCCGCATGGCTTGGTCGCAAAACAGAAACCAATCGGTGATCACGCCATTAGCGATACATCGATCGATGATGGGCTTTAAAACGGCAAATGATTCGAAAACCAAGGCCATCATTAATCCCTGGTTACGTATTCCCTGTATCTTCGGGTGTACCAATAGCCGTTTAAACAAGTTGGCTTTTTCATCCACTCCGGAGGTTAACTGTTCCTCTTGAATAACGCGGATTGTGGCAAGAGACGCGGCCGCACTTACGGGATGGCCACCAAAAGTAGTGATATGGCCCAGGAGCGGATTGGATTTCAGTACGCTCATCAGGTGCTTCGAGGCGATAAAGGCGCCGATGGGCATGCCTCCTCCCATCCCTTTGGCGCAGACGAGAATATCAGGCTGTATGCCCATTTGTTCGAATGCCCAAAAGGTGCCGGTTCGCCCGAAACCTGCCTGAATCTCATCAAGGATTAATAAAGCCCCTGTTTTCGTACATTTTTCTCTCAGTGCCAGAAAGTAGTCCCGTTCTGCCACGCGTACTCCTGCTTCTCCCTGTATGGTCTCGATAATGATCGCTGCTGTGTTTTCAGTAATTTGATTGAGATCTTCTGGTATTCCGTAGCGAATTTGCCGCACACCGGGCACGAGGGGCCGATAGGCCCTTTTGAATTGTTCATTTCCGCCCACAGAAAGTGCTCCATGGGAGGATCCGTGGTAGGCATTTTCACAGCAAATCACTTCGGGGCGGTTGGTATATCGTTTGGCAAGTTTCAGGGCGCCCTCTACGGCTTCACTTCCACTATTGACCAGGTATACATTGTCGAGTGCTGCTGGTAAGGTGCCGACCAAGGCCTCTGCCAACTGGACTTGAGGTTGCTGCACGTATTCCCCGTACACCATCAGATGGAGGTACTTGTCCGATTGCATCCGCATGGCTTCCAGCACTTTCGGATGTCTGTGGCCAACATTGCTTACGCCGATACCGGAAATCAGGTCCAGGTACCTGGATCCGTCCGGGCCGTAAAGAAACACACCCTCCGCCCGGTCTATTTCTAGCATGAGTGGAAAATCAGTTGTCTGCGCCAGGTGGGAAAGAAATAATTGTCGGTTATTCATGGAAAGAAAATTGATTCATGAGAAGGTACCCAAGCGGGGCGCCTTAGACGAAACGTCGGCTGGTACAAAAGTACAGATATACACGCGGCTTTTAAAACGCTTGTCGGTAAGCAAAGGGATTTGCATCACTTTTTGGTATACAAGACAACGAATTTCTGGAGTAGGGAATTTGGTAAAAAGTCCAAAATTAATTCCTTCGGATTGGGGTTTATTTGATTCAAATACCTTAATTTGATCCTTCGAAAAAACATAAACTTAAAAAAGCCTATGAAATGTAAATGCACACCCTTGCTGTTACTTTTGGGGTTACTTGCTCCCTTGATGCTAATGGCCCAGCAAAACGAAACCAAACTGCCTCCCCAGGCAACGGAGTTTTACGATCCGGAAGTGAAGGTCGTTAGTCCGGGAAGCGAAAATCACTTACCTCCCGCAGACGCCATTGTATTATTTGGTGGCAACGATCTCAACGCCTGGGTGAGTGAGCGCGACGGTAGCTTTCCTAAATGGACCGTGGAAAATGGTATCTTAACGGTGGCTCCGAGAACCGGAGGCATCAAGACCAAGGAGTCGTTTGGTGACGTACAAGTGCATATAGAATGGCGTGCGCCAGACGAAGTGGTTGGAGACGGACAGGGAAGAGGTAATTCTGGGTTTTTCTTCATGGGAAAATACGAATTGCAAATATTGGATTCGTATCAAAACAAAACCTATTCCAATGGTCAGGCCGCAAGTATCTATAAGCAGCATCCTCCGCTTGTTAATGCGATGCGGGCTCCCGGCGAATGGAATACCTACGATGCGGTATTTACGGCTCCCCGGTTTAACAAAGATGGAATGCTCCTCTCTCCCGCGAGAATTACTGTGTTTCACAACGGTATTTTGGTGCAAAACAATGTGGAACTTAGGGGCCCTACGCAATACATAGGCATTCCGCATTATGTGGCCCACCCCGAAGAATTACCTTTCCATATTCAGGACCATGGAAATCCGGTAAGTTTTAGGAATATCTGGGTTAGAAAATTGGATTAACCGGACCGATTCACTGCCATTGCTTATCCAAAGAATCGAATCTGTCTACCATCGCTGGTTTCGATGCACGTGACAGCTCGAGGGGATGCTCCCGATAGGTACCGGGGTGGCATCGGGTGAGATGCTTTGAAATAGCGTTCGGTATAACCGATCTTGATCATTGGCATGAAAAAAGTGGTGGCAACAAAAAAAGATACTATTCATATGAATACACGACGAAAATTTATACAACGCTCCTTGCTGGCTACTGCCGGTATTTCCGCTCTTCCTGGGGCTCTCTCCGCCATTCCCTTGGGTGAAAAACAACGTTCGGTCGGCGCAAACGACCAAATCAATTTTGGACTCATTGGATGCAAGGGCATGGGCTGGTCAAACATGAACAGCCACCTTTTGCTCCCAGAAGTAAATTGTGTCGGGCTGGCAGACGTGGACCAAAACGTGTTGGACCAACGTACAGAAGATGTATACAAGCTCCGGGGAAAGAAGCCGAAACAATACAAGGACTACCGACAGATGCTGGAAGACCCCACTATCGACGCTGTAATCATTGGCACCCCGGATCATTGGCACTGCCTCAACCTGGTTGATAGCCTGTCTGCCGGAAAACATGCCTATACAGAAAAACCGCTTGCCAACAGTATCGAAGAATGTAACCTTATGGTAAAAGCCACGGAGCGGTACGGTAAATTGGTACAAGTTGGTCAGTGGCAGCGTAGTGGATCCCAGTACGCACAGGCCATCGAAATGGTCAAATCGGGAAAGCTGGGCAACATTCGGCTGGTGAAAACCTGGGCATACCAGGGTTGGATGAAACCGGTACCGGTGCTGCCCAATGCACAAGCACCCGCCGGGGTGGATTATAAAATGTGGTTGGGTCCTGCTCCGGAAAGGCCTTTTAATCCCAATCGGTTTCATTTTAACTTTCGCTGGTTTTGGGACTATGCGGGAGGCCTGATGACCGATTGGGGTGTGCACGAAATTGACATAGCCCTGTATGCCATGGGTGTCAGCGCACCCAAATCCATCATGGCTTCCGGAGGCAAGTTGGCCTATCCGGATGACGCATCGGAGACGCCGGATACCCTGCAGACGGTGTACGAATACGATGGATTCAACATGCTGTGGGAACACGCTACCGGCATTGACGGCGGCAACTATGGTACCACCGAAGGCATCGCTTTTATAGGAAATAATGGCACCCTGGTGGTGAATCGGGGCGGTTGGAAAGTCATTGCGGAAACGGAAAACGTAAATGGCCAGCGGAAGGAGAAAATCGAGGCAATGGAATTGGTGAAGCCAGAGGGCAACGCCCAGCGCATACATTGCAAAAACTTTGTAGAAGCCATCAAAGCAAACGATGCATCCATGCTCAACTGCGGTGTCAAAACGGGTTCAGTTGCGGCAATCAATGCACACATGGGAAACGTTGCGTATAAACTAGGCGAGAAGATTTACTGGGATGCTGAAAAAGGGCAATTTACCAGCAACAAGGCCAATAAAATGATGCGGGCGAACTACAATAATGGATGGAAGCTACCTGATGTATGAGCCGATAGCAATAAGGGGGGAAATATCCCCCTTTTTTGTTAATAATTCTCCAACATGCGTTTTATATGCGCTTTTGCATCCAGCATGTCTTGAAAGAAATCTTTTATGTGATGGTTTTCATCAAGCAAATAGGTAATGCGCTTGGGTATGCGAATCAGTGGGACTAACGCATCGTAGGAGGCACATACCTTTCCTGAGGTGTCGGACAACAGATCGAACGGAAGATCGTAGGCTTTCTTAAATCGTTGGTGGGTGGGTATGTCATCTCTGCTGATGCCTATGACCGGGAGCTCCAGACCCCTAAACTCTTCGAATTGATCCCGAAACTCACAGGCCTGGGCGGTACATCCGCCGGTGAAGTCTTTCGGGTAAAAATAAATCACGCAGGGTTTTCCGGATAAATCCTTCGAAAGTGAAAACAACTTACCAGAGGTGCTTGGTAAGGTGAAATCGGGCGCTTTTTGTCCAATCTTTAATCCCATGATTTTTAGGTAAAGAACAAAATGAATGGAAATAAGTTTAAAATTTTTGTGTCGGAATCAAATGTACTAGTTTTGGCTTGTAATCATTCAGTTATAACCCACCTAAACAACTTGTTTTGAGCAACGAAAGCGCCCGGCACATGTTGCTGGCTGGATTTTTTTTCGCCCTAATGAACGTGACGGTCAAGTTTTTGCCACACATTCCCGCCATCGAAATCATTCTTTTTCGCTCAATTTTCAGCTTCGTATTTAGCTATTTGCTATTAAAGAAGCAGCAGGTACCCGTTTTGGGGAAAAACAAAAAACTATTGATACTAAGAGGGTTTGTCGGATCCATCGGATTGATCACCTTTTTTTACACCTTGCAGCACATTCCATTGGCAAGCGCCGTTACCATCCAGTACCTCGGGCCGGTGTTCACGAGTATACTGGGGATTTTCATTGTCAGGGAACGGGTGCGGCTGATTCAGTTTTTTTATTTTGCCGTGGCTTTTTCCGGGGTGCTCATGATCGAAGGGTTTGACCCACGAATCGAGCCGTTGTTTCTTGGGATAGGGATTGTTTCCGCATTATTTTCCGGACTTGCTTACAATGTCATCCGGAAATTAAAAAATACCGAGCATCCCCTCGTTATCGTTTTTTACTTCCCGTTGGTCACCATTCCCATTGCTGGATTGGTCAGCTATTTCTTTTGGGTTTCACCGCGAGGTTGGGATTGGGGGTTGCTGCTATTGATTGGTATTTTGACTCAGTTTGCGCAGTATTACATGACAATGGCGTACCAGAATGCAAACCTTGCCAAAGTAGCCAGCTTGAATTATGTCGGTATCATCTATGCGCTTGGCTTCGGTTTTGTACTTTTCGACGAGACCTACAATCTGTGGACCTATGGAGGCATGTTATTGGTGCTCTCCGGAGTTATTCTAAACTTTCTTCACTCCCGGTTTCCGGCTACAAATAAATAGGATAAACGGTGGCATAAGCCATTGAATCCTGTAAATTTGGGGTTTATTTGTGCCTTTTATGAAAATCACCAAAGATCTTTACCAAAGTTCGTTGACTTTATTGACGGACTACTACCAGTTCACCATGGCCTACGCCTATTGGAAGGCTGGAAAGGCGGAGGAGGAAGCAATTTTCAACCTTTTTTTTAGGAAAAACCCCTTCCAAAGCGGGTTTACCGTGGCTGCGGGCCTCGACTACATCATTGATTATTGTCGAAATATGACGTTTGCCGACAAAGATTTGGAATTTTTGGCAGATCGGGTAGATAGCAATGGGCAGCGGGTTTTCGCGCCCGGATTTATCGATTACTTGCGGAACATGAATTTTAGCTGTGACATCGATGCGGTGGAAGAAGGCGAGGTGGTATTTCCAAACATGCCCATGGTCCGGGTAAGGGGCCCCTTGATTCAATGTCAGCTTTTGGAGACTCCCTTGTTGAACATTATCAATTTTCAAACGCTGATTGCTACAAAAGCATCCCGCATCGTACTTGCGGCTAACGGTGACCCTGTCATGGAATTTGGCCTGCGAAGGGCACAGGGAATTGATGGAGCACTGGCGGCGAGTAGGGCTTCCTACATTGGTGGATGCACCTCTACTTCCAATGTCATGGCGGCCAAGCTGTTCGATATTCCGCTTTCGGGAACCCATGCGCATAGCTGGATCATGTCCTTCGATAGCGAAATGGCTGCATTTGAGGCGTATGCCGAGACCTTTCCAGACAATACCGTTCTCTTGGTGGATACCTACGACATCATTCAGGGCGTGAAAAATGCCATCACAATAGCCAAAAAGCTACAACAAAACGGAAAGCAGCTGAAGGGAATACGCATCGACTCGGGAGATTTGGCTTACTTCAGTAATCTGGCTCGGGAAATGTTGAACCAGGCAGGTTTTCCTGAAGTTAAAATAGTAGCGAGCAATGATCTGGACGAACACATCATCACCTCGCTTAAAATGCAGGAAGCATCCATTGACATTTGGGGGGTTGGAACAAAACTCGTCACTGCCTATGAGCAACCAGCCCTTGGCGCTGTATACAAACTATCTGCGTTGAAAAATAAACAAGGGGAATGGGTGCCAAAAATCAAACTTTCCCAGCAGTCAATAAAAATTAATATCCCCGGATACCATAATGTAATGCGGTTTACAGCCAAGGGAAAAGCCATGGCAGACATGATTTATCTGGAGGGGCTTAGGTACGGAAACGTAGTCACCATCATTGATCCCATCGATCCAACCCGCAGAAAGAAAATCTCGGTCGAACATGCCGAGGCGGAAGTCTTGTTGAAACCGATCTTTGAGAAGGGCAGAAAAGTATACCAGCGCCCCAGCATTCATCAGATCCGGGAGCGGGCCCAAAGCCGATTAGCCACTTTTGATAAAACCCACAAGCGGCTGATTAATCCCCACATATACCCGGTGGGATTGGAGGCGGGCCTGTATGAATTCCGAACATCTTTGGTTTTAAAATTGAAATCGCTAGACAATGGAGATTGATCAAAAAACGAGTGCATTGGTCATTGTAGACCTACAGTACGATTTTTTACCAGGAGGAGCATTGCCCGTAGTCGAGGGAGATCGTATCATCCCCATTGTCAATGGTCTGCAGCAGCAGTTTGATTTTGTGGTGGCTACACAAGACTGGCATCCTGCCAATCATGCGAGCTTTGCCGCCAACCATCCTGGAAAAACGGCGGGAGAGGTTATCGATCTGGATGGACTCAGGCAGGTGTTATGGCCGGTTCACTGTGTACAGGGATCCCATGGAGCGGAATTTCACCGGGATTTACAGACCCATACCTGGCGAAAGGTTATCCGAAAAGGTACGCATCCTCGGGTAGATTCCTATAGCGGTTTTTTTGATAACAATCGGCAGGGAGATACCGGACTCGGGTCCTGCCTTCGTGAAAATGGCATCGAGCAGGTATTCATCGTTGGACTTGCAGCAGACTACTGCGTTAAATTTACGGTGTTGGACTCGGTTTCGCTTGGCTTCACAACCATTTTGATAGCGGATGCTACGAAGGGAGTGAATCTTTCACCCGAAGACACCGCAAACGCGCTTCAGGAAATGAAAAATGCAGGGGCGAAGGTGATAGCCTCGACAGAATTGGCCTGATTGACCGCGAATAAAAGCTTAAACCATTGACTTCATGCTACCTCAACTACCGGCCCCAACGCCGCCGGCAGATGAGCGTAGGTGCTTCCTGTTCCAATCGGGCCTTTTTTCCGGCAATGCTGGCGGATCAATCTTCCGGGTACTTCAAAATACCTGAAGACCGTTCAAGGCCAAAATCTTTGGGATTGCGTGCGGGTGGCTTTGGCTATCATCCAATTTCCTCATTTTCATGATTTCCAGGCTGCCACAGGAGAAGGAGAGTGTCCCCTCCTCATCAATCTTGTAGGTGTGCGCAGCTTTGAGTACAGTCAAAAAAATATCTTCACCATCCCCTTCGCACCACTTTTCCGTCATGCCCATAAATCCCAGTACATCAATCCCGTTACCTTCCAAATAGGTAAGAATGCTGAAAATGTTGCAGCCGGTATGGCCTACCGCGGTCTTGTTCACCGTGTCGAAATAAAGTGTGGGCTTCTTGTCGGGGAATAGTTCGTCAAAAGGCTTGAATTTATCGTAGATGTAGCTCAATTCCCAAAGTCCTTCGAGATCTTTTTGGGAGGTGGTTTTTTGTGAGCGCTCGGGAAAGGGCTCAACTTCTACGATATCCGGAATCTGAGCAAATCCCAGGCCTGCCAATGTTGAAAACAATACCATCCATATAGGGAATATTTTTTTCATGGTTATCGGGTTCTTGTTAAGTGAAATATACCAATAAATTGAGAAGATTAAAAAGAATTGGTCAAAAATTAAGCCAGACACCCAATACCGTATGGTAAAAAAAGAAAGACCCTTTAGGAAGAAATTCCCTAAAGGGTCTATTGCTGAATTCGCAGGAAAATCAGGTTTGACCCTCAGTCGTAGCGTGTAGTTTGCCAAGTTCCTGATCGATGGTCCAAAGACCAATACCTTCCTCGCCAATGATATCAAATATCTCAAGGGCCCTTCTTGCCAGTGTTTCCTCTTCTCGTTGTTCGGTAACGTACCACTGCATAAAACTAAAGGTAGCAAAGTCCTTCACGTTAAAACAATGATCTACAATGGTGTTGATTGATTTAGTAACCTCAATTTCGTGTTCCAGAATTAATTCAAAAACCTCACGAAGAGAGTTAAAGTGCTGGCGTATGGACGTTATTTCCGGTTGAATGGCATGCCCTCCAGCTTCGTTGATGTAGCGAAATAGCTTCAACATGTGCCCTCGTTCTTCCTCGGCATGATCGTACAGGAATCGTGCAGAATTGGTAAACCCCTGCATGTCTGCCCAGGAGGCCATGGACAGGTAGTAGGCAGAAGATTTTCCCTCCATCTCAACCTGCTTGTTGAGCTTATTTTCGGTGTCGATTAGTAAGGACCTTTTTAAGGTGACGATTTCTTTTTCTGTCGTTTTCATAGGGATATTTTCTGTTTTATCGATTACAAAATAGCAATTTTTCCAAACTGTGTACGGGTTTTTCGCCAAAATTGAACCAAAAGCTCGCTTCTATTTTTCCGAAGACAGTACCATCAGGTTGATTTTACTGGGAAAGTCTTTCGTATGAAATACTTTATGAACCGCTTTGACGAAGTCACTGTCCTCCGCTTCGAATATATTGGGTACGTATTTTTGCGGATTTCGATCGATCAGTGGAAACCAGGTACTCTGAATCTGGATCTGTAACTTATGACCTTTCTTAAAGGTATGGTAAATATCCTGAAGTTGAAAATCCACTTCCGTAATCTGATCGGGTACAAAGGGTTTGGGCTCAGAAAAACTTTCTCTGTACCTACCACGGATGACCTCAGATCGGACCATCAGGTGGTAATTTCCCATGTCCACACCGTCCAGAACGTATTGGTGGTTGGGATAGTCGCCAGGAAAGACGTCAATTACTTTGACAATCCAATCGGCATCTGTCTGAGATGTGGCTACCTTGAGCTGAGCGACTATCTCACCTGCCAGTGTCAGGTCTTCTTCCAGCACGGGCGTTTCAAAGGTAAGCACGTCCGGTCTTCTGGCAGCAAACCGCTGGTCGTCGGCCATGTATTTTCGAGGAGTAAACGTAAGTTTGATATCCTGTGTATAAGGTACTGGATTGGCTGGGTCGGACTCGAAGGAAGAAAAGCGGTTTCCCTGCGGTAGGTCCTTTGATAAGCCGCCGTTTTCCTGCAGGTAAAAGCTTTCCCACCGGCTTTCTTTTGGCGGCCAGCTTTCAAATTGCCCCCATTCGTTGGTGCCCGTATTGAATACATAGGCTTCCGGAAGCTGCGTATTGCCATTCCCTTCGCCTTTTAGAAAATGCGTGAAAAACGCATGTTCAACCTCTTTTTGGTACCAGGTAGAAATGGAATCTCCGAAATACATGTTTGAAACGGTCTGATAACCGCGTTCACGGGACCAATCCCCGTGGGACCAGGGACCCATTACCAAGGTATTGTAGGTGTTTGGATTGTTTTTTTCGATGGTTTTGTAAATGGTTAAGGGACCGTACAAATCCTCGGCATCAAACCAGCCACCTACGACCATCACCGCCGGTTTAACGTCGCTCAAATGCGGAATGATACTCCTTTTTTGCCAGAATTCATTGTAATCCGGATTGGATTTTAGTTGCTGCCAAAAGAAATTGTCTTCCCCATAATATTTGTCTGCATTCTTTAGCGAACCCATATCCATAAAAAACTGATATCCGTCATTGGTGCCGGGATTGACCATTTCGTACCATGCCTCGTCTGTGGGGCCCTCTTTTTGGTATCCAAAAACGGAGGTGGCCAACCAGTAACTTAAGAAATAGGCGCCATTGTGGTGAAAATCGTCAAAATAAAAATCACCAATCGGTGCTTGCGGAGAGACGGCTATCAGGTTTGGATGGGCGTAGGGCAGGGCCGCTGCACTGTAAAAACCTGGATAGCTGATTCCCCACTGTCCGACCTTTCCGTTATGGTTACTGACATTTTCGAGTAACCATTCGATTGTATCGTAGGTATCTGTACTTTCGTCTATCTCGGTGGGATCTCCCGTTCTTTCCCCTATTGTGGGCCGCATGTTGTCGTAGGAACCTTCTGACATCCACCTCCCACGTACATCCTGGTAGACAAAAATATAGCCATCTTTCATCAAAAAGGAAGAGGGGCCCAATGCGTTCCGCATGGTTCCTTCACCATAGGGTCCCGCATTATAGGGAGTCCGCTGCATCAGAAAGGGGTAGGTTACCGAGCTATCTTTGGGGCTGTATACCACCGTGCGGAGTTTAACCCCATCCCGCATCGGGATGTCGTATTCGGCCTTCACGTAATTTTCCCGTACGTAGTCTTCGTCTTGCGCCTGAGAAAACGACAAGGAAAATAGCATCCACGCGCCCAACAGGAATGTTTTTGTAAGTGTATGTCTCATATTTTTAATTGTTTTCACGCATCCAAATAGAAACGCATCCTTTTTTAAAAAGTTAGAATTTCAATTGGATTAAAATTGATTAGTTTTGCTTAACCTTTTTTCCGTAAAATGGATCTGGCTTGAAAAAAGAAGGCAAATCCGCTTCACGGTTAAAGTTAAAATAGTAAATCGAATAAATGAAGACCGTCGCATTAATTCCCGCAAGATTTGGAGCCACCCGCTTTCCAGGCAAGCTGCTGGTTGATTTGAGGGGAAAGCCGTTGATCGCCCGTACCTATCTCAGCACCCTGGCCACGGGAGTGTTTGACGAAGTGTGCGTGGTCACTGACCATCCGGACATTGCCCAGGCCATAGAGCAGGAGGGAGGGCAGGTGTACCGAAGTCTCCGGGAGCACGAAAGCGGCTCGGATCGGATTGCCGAGGCTGCCGCGTCCCTGGAAGCGGATCTTATCGTAAACGTTCAGGGCGACGAGCCCTTCCAGGATAAAAAATCCCTCTCCGATTTGGTGGCGGCCTTTGCGGATGAAGAGGTCGCGGTAGCCTCGCTGATGGCACGGATTTCCGATACGAAACAGGTGCAAAATCCAAATCTTGTAAAGGTGGTCACCGACGCCCGGAACTTTGCCCTCTATTTTAGTCGTTCGCCCATTCCCTTTCAACGAAACGAGGAAAGTAGCGTGGACTACTACAGGCATATAGGAATCTATGCGTACAAGAAATCGCTATTGATGAAATTTACTTCATGGGAAAAATCAGCGCTGGAGAAAGTGGAGATGCTGGAACAGTTGCGTTTGCTGGAAAATGGATATGCGATAAAGATGGTCGAGACCCATCATCAGGCCCTCGCGATCGACGTACCCGAGGATTTGGATCGTGCCCTACACTATTACGACTCCATAGACCCTTCCTATTGAAGATAACGTCTTTTTTGACAGGGCCATACCCCCTCGTTAGATGCCCTTCATTTTTTACAGCCAAATGGGGAGGTGCTGTTCGTTTTTTTAGCTCCTCTCCATTGTCCAGATTGAACTAGTCAGCTGTATGGGATCGTAAAACCCAGTGTTGTTGAAAATGGGTTTCCCTCTGCTACCGCTGCGCTTGATCATGGATGACGTTTACCAGCTGTAGCGTATGTACGGCGACCAGTCCGGCGGTTTCGGTTCGTAAGCGGTGTTTTCCCAAAGAGCAGGCTCTGTAGCCCATTTCCAGCGCCAGACGGATTTCTCCCGGGCTGAAATCCCCTTCGGGTCCAATCAGGACCAGGTAAGAGCGACCAGAAGTTGCCAACTCCGCCAGGTGACTGGTATTTTCCTTACCCAGGTAGGCGATGTACCGATCGTAGGTTTCGAAAGCTTTATCCGATACAAACTCCTCAAAGGACCTCATCTCATTCATCTTTGGTAGCCAGGCCTTAAAGCTTTGCTTGCAGGCGGCAACCAGCTTTTTAGAAAGTCGTTCGAGATTTAGCTGACTTCGTTCGATATGGGTGGTTTTTAGAAAGGTGATTTCGTTGAAGCCAACTTCGGTAATTTTTTCCAGCATCCATTCGATCCGATCCGAATTTTTGGTAGGCGCAATGGCCAGGTGCACATGGAATTTTTCGGGGGGACTGAATTCCTGTTCGATGATTTTCAGCCGGCATTTTTTGGGATGATTGCTTTCCATCATGCAGGTGAAAAAAGACCCTTTTCCATTGGTAAAGAGCACGGTGTCTCCGCTGTTTTTTCTCAATACCTTTACCAGATGGTGGGATTCCTTTTCCCCAAGGTCAAAGGTTTCACCGTTGATGTTTTCCTCAAAAAAAAGCTGCATCCCTTTCGTTATTGTTTGTCGAAATTATGAAATTCCGGGCAAATGGAAGGAAGAAATTCCCTATAATTGTAGAAACTAGTAGGTGAGAACGCTTAATAAACGATATCCATGAACACACAAAACTTTATCGAATCCATAAAGAACGCCCGGGAGTCCAATTGGCAAGTTTGGTTGGAAGATACGCTCTCAATATTTGATTGTGTCACCGGTACCTTGCACGTACTGGATCAGCGTTCCCAGGAGTTGGAATTAAAAGCCATGCAGGGAATTCCTGATTTTTTGCTGCCGAAAATGAGCCGCATACCGATAGGAAAAGGAATGGCCGGCATTGCAGCGGAGCGCAAAGAGGCGGTGCAGGTTTGCAACCTGCAGACGGACGATTCAGGAGTGGTGCGGCCGGGCGCCAAAGACACCAAAGTGGAGGGGGCCATTACCGCCCCCATGCTTTGGCAGGGCAAACTCTACGGTACCTTGGGTATTGCCAAGAAAGACCCCTACGAATTTACCTCAGAGGAATCCGACACGCTGATGAGCATTGCCGCAGCGATGGCATTGCACCAAATCCAGGTAACGGCTCGCTAGACTTTCACAAATAGTTTCAGTCGGTACAAGATGTAAAGGAATATCCAAACCAAAAGGAATGCTCCAAATGCCTGAAAAACAGCGTGCCATTCCTCCGGTAACGGGGTGTACAGCCCATAGAATAGTTTTCGGCTGGTAAATCCGAAGTCAATGAAGCTATAGGCAAAGTAGATGGTCAGCGAGTTCAAGCCGATCACCTGGAAAAAGAAGGCCCACTTTCTGATTTTCCATACGTCGATGACCCAATAGAAGGCCAGGAGAAACAAAAAGGCCATTCCTGTAGTCAACAGAATGAAGGAACTCGACCAAAGGTGCTTGTTAATGGGGAAATGCAGACCCCAAAGTAGCCCAAGTGCGATACCCGCTACTCCTCCGATGGCCAGATAGCTTCCTTTTCGCTTATCTAGCCAGGCTTTTCCGATAATTTCGCCAGCAAGGGTTCCGAAAAGAGTCAGGCACAGCGCCGGGAATTGGGTCAATAGTCCCAATTCATCATAGGTGACCTGATGCAATCGGCCGGGAAGAAACGTCCGGTCAAACCATCCAACCAGATTTCCTTCAAAACTCAGGTCTCCAGCGCCGTACCCGGGTACGGGTATTAGGTACAGGGCCGCGTAATAAAGCAGCAAAATCGTCATACCAGAGGCTAGTCTTTTGTAAAAATCCATGTTTAAGTAAAACCAGGTAGCTACAAAGGTGGCCAGCCCGATTCTTCCCAAAACACTCCCCAGTCGGATTTGGGAGGGTTCAAAGAAGGGAACAGGAGCATTTTTGTACAGCATACCCAAGAGGATCAAAACGATCATTCTGACAAAGGTTTTTCGGTAAAGGGTAGGCTTGGAAAGGCCGAGGGACTTTCCTTTATTTAGCGAAAAGGTTAGGGATACACCCGCGATAAACAGAAACAAGGGAAAAATAAAATCATAAAAGGTAAAGCCATCCCAAGCCGGGTGCGTAAGTTGATTGGCAATCCAATCAATGGCACCAATTCCTGTTTTTCCTTTAAGTAGGACCAGGAAAGTTCCTCCTCCCGCAATTAGCAGCATGTCAAATCCCCGAAGGGCGTCGATCGATAGCAAACGTTTGGATGCATTAGGAGCAGCGGAGACCGGAGAACCTATTTCCGGATCTTTTCGGGTCTCGCTGGAAGACGATATACTCATGATTACGATATTAGGTGAATGGTGGTTTTTTATCCGTTTATCCCATGTTCGGATGGAATCCTTCCAATTTATTTTATTTATTTGGAATTTAAAAGTATTTTTAATTTCTGCCTCTTCGAAAAAAATGGAGACAGGTAAACGAAAAATGCAAATCAACGACAAATAAAGGGTATGAAAAATAATCGAAGAAACTTTCTGAAACTAGGTAGTTTGGCAGGACTCTCGGTGTTATCGGGCTGGTCCTCAGACGCTACCGGTGCGACAAATACACCAAAGGCCAGTAGAAGACCGGCGAACTTCAATATGAGTGGATACGCCGCTCCCGCGCTGGATACCGTGCGCATTGGTTTCGTAGGACTGGGAAACCGGGGACCGGGAGCGGTAGTACGGATGAGTAAAATCGAAGGCGTAGCCATTAAGGCGCTATGCGACATACGCCCCGAAAGAATCAGTCATGTAACGAAGCTTTTGGAAAATACCAACCACGAACCTGCCACCTATACAGGCTCAGAAAATGCCTGGAAGCAAATGTGTGAGCGGGAAGATTTGGATTTGATTTACATCGCCACTCCCTGGTACTTGCATACGCCCATGGCTGTATATGCCATGGAGCAGGGAAAACATGCGGCGACAGAGGTGCCAGCAGCCCTGACGCTGGAGGAATGCTGGCAGCTGGTAGAGGTTTCCGAAAACACCCGTAAACATTGCATGATGCTTGAAAATACCTGTTATGATTTTTTCGAGCTACTGACCTTAAATCTGGCCAGACAGGGGTATTTCGGAGAGATTATCCACGGTGAAGGGGCCTATATCCACGACATTCTGGAGGGGAATTTCTCAAAAACCAAGTATTATGACATGTGGCGTCTCAAGCAAAACATGCGCAATGGAAGCCTTTACCCCACCCATGGTTTGGGTCCGGTCGCCCAAATCATGAATATCAACCGGGGGGATCAGATGGACTATCTGGTTTCGGTATCCAGCCGGGATTTCATGATGGGAAAAATGGCGAAGGAGCTCGCAGAAAGGGACGCATTTTACCAGCAATTTGCTGGAAAAAGCTACCGGGGCAACATGAATACGACCACCATTAAAACACAGCTTGGAAGAACCATCCTTTTGCAGCACGATGTGACTTCACCCAGGCCTTATTCTCGCTTACACACGATCAGCGGGACAAAAGCCTACGCGCAAAAATACCCCTTGCCTGGGAAAATTTCAGAAGGACACGAGGGTTGGTTGTCGTCCGAAGCCATGGAGGAATTGGAGGAAAACTTCCAACCGCCCATCGTAAAGAAAATTGGGGAATTGGCCCGGCAAATCGGCGGGCATGGCGGAATGGATTTCTTAATGGACTGGCGAATGATTGATTGCCTGCGAAACGGCATCCCTCTGGATATGGACGTATACGACGCAGCTGCCTGGAGTTCCATCGGCCCGCTTAGCGAATGGTCGGTAGCCAATAGGAGTGGAGCGATAGACGTACCCGATTTTACCCGAGGAGCCTGGAAGCAAAATACACCGGTAGATGTAGAATTGACCAAGGGAGGGACGACCCAAATCCTCGCCGTATGATTTTCCGGTTGAAAGGAAATAATCTCCAATCACCGTTATCTATTTGGAAATCCATGATTTTTCCGCCATTTTGAAGCTTTGGTTACATTATAATTTGTTTGAATGAAGATTTATAAACGCAAAGACCCGGAAGCCCTGGGAAATGTCGCCGGTGCGCATGCTGCCGAAGCGATTCGATCTGCAATCAAATCCCGCGGAGCGGCTAACATTATCCTTGCTACCGGTACCAGTCAATTTGAAACGCTTAGAGAGCTTTTGGAACACAAAGATATCGATTGGTCAAAGGTCACGATGTTTCACCTGGACGAATACCTCGGATTGCCGATGAGCCATCCCGCCAGTTTTAGAAAATACCTGAAAGAGCGATTTTTGGATCAGGTGCCCGGTCTCAAAGCCTATTACCTTATTGATGGGGAAAAGGATCCCGATGCGGAAACAAAACGACTGGGGGAACTGATTCAAAAAAACCCGATAGACGTTGCCTTGGTGGGAATCGGAGAAAATGGACACCTTGCCTTTAACGATCCCCCGGCCGATTTTGAAACGGAAACGCCTTACCTGGTGGTAGACCTGGACGAAGCTTGCCGAAAACAGCAACTTGGCGAGGGCTGGTTTCCCGATTTGGAGGCCGTGCCGCAGCAAGCCATCAGCATGTCTGTTCGCCAAATAATTAAGGCAAAGAAAATCATTTGTTCGGTACCGGATTCCCGAAAGGCAGCTGCGGTAAAAGCTTGTCTGGAAAATGACCCGGATCCAAGATTTCCTGCAAGTATTTTGCAGCAGCATCCGGATTGTTCCTTGTATCTGGACGAGGCCTCTGCCTCCCTTTTACCTTCTTCCACCGCCCTAAGCGAGTAGCCGATACCTGTCATGCCCAAAACCCAAACTGTCGAAGTAGGAGCCTTAAGCCCGAGACAAACGTATCAATCCATCGCGATTATCGGCGGCCTGTTTTTTATTTTCGGATTCGTATCCTGGGTAAATGCCATTTTGATTCCGTATTTCAAAATTGCCTGTGAACTGAATAACTTTCAGTCCTACCTGGTCGCGTTCGCGTTTTACATCTCCTACTTTATTTTCTCCGTTCCGGCTTCCTACTTGCTGAAAGCTGTAGGTTTTAAGAAAGGAATGATGGTGGGATTTTGGGTAATGGCATTGGGGGCATTTGTCTTTCTGCCGGCGGCGATGGGTAGAACCTACGAGTTATTTCTGCTTGGCCTGTTTTTGATTGGTGCCGGGTTGGCGGTATTGCAGACGGCTGCCAATCCCTACATTACTATTCTGGGACCACAGGACAGTGCTGCCCAGCGAATCAGCATCATGGGAATACTGAACAAAGGAGCCGGGATTTTAGCACCGTTGATCTTTGCTGCAGTTATTCTTCGGGTTTCTGACGATCAGATTATTTCCCAATTGCCCATGATGGAGGTTGGGGAAAAAGATCAGTTTCTTGATGAATTGGTACGAAGGGTGATGGTTCCTTATGCTGTCGTAGGAGCTGTTTTGGTGCTTTTGGGGATCTTGGTTCGCATTTCCCCCCTGCCGGAGATCAATACGGAAAACGAAAGCGAAGCCGTCTCTCAAGCGAATGCCAGCAAATCCTATATTCTTCAATTTCCGCATTTGATACTCGGTGCCCTGGCGATTTTTCTGCATGTTGGTACACAGGTGATCGCCATTGATACCATCATGAGCTATGCCATTTCCATGGACATATCCTTGCTGGACGCTAAGGTATTTCCTTCCTATACCTTGGCAGCGATGATCGCAGGCTATATTTTTGGAATCATCGTGATTCCCAGGTACCTCTCCCAGGTAACGGTCCTCAAATCCTTTACCAGCATGGGGCTACTGTTTACAGTAGGCATCCTTGGTTTGGGAGGAGACGTTTCTTTCCTGGGCATGCAGGTGGACGTTTCCATTTGGTTTGTCGTGTTGCTGGGCCTGGCCAACTCGCTTGTGTGGGCAGGAATCTGGCCCCTTGCGTTGGATGGACTTGGGAAATTCACCAAATTGGGAGCATCCATCTTGATCATGGGTCTTTGCGGCAATGCCATCTTGCCCATGGTGTATGGGTACCTGGCTGACACCATTGGATTGCGGGAAGCGTACTGGGTTTTGGTTCCCTGCTACCTGTACCTCATGTTTTACGCCTTTAAAGGCTACCGTATCCGGAAATGGAGCAAGGCTTAATCGAAATGTTTCCAATTTGATTGGTTGAGGGCCTGCACATCTGCGGGTGTGTCTATGTCTATCCTTGCCGCATCTAACGGTACGCCGCCAATTGCATCCGGGTTTGCCTGAAACAGTTGTTTGGCTCCCTGTCCATCCTCCAGTTGATGCAAATCGGGAAAACAGGCCCGGTCAAAAAGTGCAGGAACTCCGTAGGAATTCTTGTAAAACGTCGCGATCATGGGGTACGGTGTCTGCTCTTTTTTTGCCAACATCGCCTTTAGATGGTCAATTGGAATCAGGGGCTGATCGGATAACAGGATCAATACTTGTCGGACGGAGGCATCGGTTTCCAGTTCGTTCAATCCGGTTTTTATAGAACTTCCCATTCCTTTTTGCCAATGCGCATTTTGCACGGTGGTTAGACCGTCTTCTGCGGGCAGCTCAAAAGAGTAGGCACCCTCTACAACCACTACCGGTCCACATTTTAAATGTAGGGCCTTTGTCAGGGTTTGTTGAAGCAGGGATACGCCCTGGTATTCAACCAATTGTTTTGGTCTTCCAAGTCTGCTGGAATTTCCGGCAGCCAGTATGATGACACCGGTACTCACCGATTACCGGGGAAGGTCATTTCCCATGTAGGCATTGGGATTTGCCAGCGGAATACTACTGCCCCATTTTTCGTTGATCGCTTCGATGAAGTGATTCGCCAGAAATGCATTGGCTCGGGCATTCGGGTGAACGCCATCGGTAGAGAAACCTCCATTTGGCGGGATTATGGAATTGGTAAGTGGAACGGATGCCGCATTGACCGTGCCCTCGGCAACCCGATTCAACAGGTCCCGCACATCTACAAGGACCAATCGATCCGTTTCCGCAGCCACAGCCGATTGGATGATCTGATTAAAGGTAGTTATCTTCTCGTCAAGCATGGCTTGCTCGGAAGGTAGCAAAACAAAAGAATCACCCAATGGAATGGTAACGCCCTGTATCGCCTGGGGATTGCCGCCCACGACCTGTCCCAACACCTGTGCGGCGTTGAGGCTGATTTTATCCTGCGCGTTGGTAAGGCGTATGGATGGAATCCCAAGTTCCCGAAGGTCGGTTAGTGTTTTATCTTCGATGACGAATCCATTTGCGCCAGCCTCAAAGTTTATTTGGCGAAGGTTCTTTTCCGATTCACTGAGTAGGCCGGATCCCTGCACCCCTTCCAACACCTGATTGTATTGTGTGTAGGCTCCATTCGCCAGAGCGGCGAGCCCGGAAGAGAGCGGGAGGGCATTCCAGGGTACCGTGCTGAAGAAGGGTAGTGCATTGAGGTCTGGAATATTGCCGACGGCTCCTTTTGCCTCTGGATTGGCCCGAAGCATGGCACCCAATGCGGTTTGGTAGCCTTGTAAAAAGTCCTGGTCATCGGTCAGTAATTCAGGTACCGCTCCACCCGAAATAGCAAATGGAAGCACGTCGTTTTTACCCAACCAAAATACGAAAAAGGTACCACCGTCTGCCATTGCAGCCGCAGCGTCGCCAACTAAGGTAGACGTGCCCGGATTGCTGGCGAAGCGCGCATAATGTGGATTAAACAGGGGATGGCTGGGATTGTTACTGTCTCCGGCTTGCGGAAACAAGGCACCAGCCAGGGAAATCCCATTCACGCCAAAATTATTCAGATTGGATTTGTCTCCGGTGAAGGGGGTGATTGGATTGCCTGGAACGATGGGTGCAGGTGTAATTGACCCTCCGTTTACCTGTAGGATAAGTCTGCCCAGGGTTTGTCCAGGGGGGCTCAGTATAAACGAACCGACTTCTGCATCTATATCGGGCACATGGAACGCGCCTCCTCCGGCAGCTTTCATCTGCTCTGCCAGGATAACCGCAAAGGAGTTTTGTTGAGACCGGTTGTACAAGGCACCGTCCATTACGCCTGCCGTTATTGAACTACCTATCGTAATCATTTTAGTAAAATCAGCCTCTCCGGAATCCGGGGCTAAAACGGGTGCTTCCGGGAAGGTGTATTGGCAGGATACCAGCCAGCCAAACGAAAGCAAGAACAGTACTGAATGGATTCGTTTCATGCGATACTGGTTTAATTGAGCAATTCATCAAAGGTAAGCGATACGTAATAAATGGCTCCCAGATTGGGTCCTCCAAAATTGAGGAAATACCGGTTGTTTAACACATTGGAGCCGCCCAATTTAACGATGGTTTGCAAGGGCTTCAAGCGGTAAGATACCTGAGCATCGAGGTTGTGTACGGCCGGCACGTTACCCTGCGCAAAGGACGACTCCCAACGGAACGCCGTTTGGTACCGATAGGCCAGGTTAAAACCGATCTTTTCCGTCAGCTTGCGGTTACCAAAAATCAAATTAGCCTTGTGTTCCGGCGTATTGAACTCGGAAAGAAAACCCTCTTCAAAATCAGTCAGCAGCTTATTGAAATTGTAATTTCCTCCGATAGTAAAGTTCTTCGGCAGGGAATAAGTCAATCCAAGTGCCAAACCATGGGCCCGGACTGTCCGGTCCACGATGTTTGTGTACGTCTGAAAGGTGTTTTCCTGTCCGGGTATGGTTACCGGAGTCAGTAGGGTAGGAGCGTTGATGGCATTGATCGCTCCCTGGTCCGAAGTAGGGGCAGCACCGGGGAATACGGGTCCGGGAGCCTTCCGAACGGCAGTTTGAGAGATAAAGTCACTGTAAATGTTGTAATAGTAGGCCATATCGACCAATAGCCGGTTATTTGCCAATAGCCCTTTGTATCCTCCTTCGATTGAGTTTACATGTTCGGGTCTTAATGCCGGCAAATCTGTCACCTGCTCTAGCAAATCTGTAGCCGAGGCTGCCACAGGACTGGCGCCAGCCGCTACTGCTTCGGTGTACCGCTGCACAGAGGTCAATGAAAAAGCATTTTCAAAGACGGCATATTTTTCCCGATAGTAGGGCAATCCTGCTATCAATCGGGCAGATACAACGTTCAAATCGATGTGTTGGGCCTGGGTAGAAGGCATCCGAAATCCGGTTTGGTACGAAATCCGGAAATTGCTATTACCCTCCGTGTACACCCCTGAGATCCGGGGGCTAAACTGCCCGTCAAAATTTTCGTTTTTGTCATACCGCACCGAACCGGTCACTTTAAGCTTATCTTCAACGAAGCGTTTGGAAGCCTGCGCATAGGCACCGATTTCGGAAACCGAAATGTTATTTCCTTCTACGTCAGCAAAAATGGTCCCGTTCGAACGCAAGTCATAGACCCGGTAGGAAGCGCCGGCCTGTAGGTCCAAAAAGTCTATTTCATTCTTGAAATCGTATTGGCCTTCCATCATGTACATACGGGACCGGTCGTTGAACAAGGAGCCCTGTGGAATGAAATCCCTTCGAATATCGGTCTCCGCCTGATTAAATTCAGCACTGCCGGGAAGCAAGCGCCCCTGGTCTGCTTGTGTGCGGGCAAATCGATGCGCTTCCGCTTGTTGAGCGATGGTTCCGAGGGAACCCGGGGCTACCTGTTGAAGCGCCAGGGCGCCCATGTAATTCAGTGCGTATTCGCCAAACCACTGCGAATTTCCCTTCCATCGATCGTTTATATTCACCCCTGTAAGATCGGCAATGTAGGAATCGCCTGAGTTTCCGCGGGTGGTATAGCCTCTTACAAAATAGTTATCCGCTTTCAGCTCCAGTTTGTGCTGTGTGATGGAAAAATTATTCAATGAATACCGTTGTGCCCCTGTATACACCGAAGTGCCAGCGCCGTAATTCAGGGTGTAGGAAAGCTCTGCCTGGTCGTTTACCCGGTAATGCACGGCACCACTTACTTTGTAATTTTTGGCTCCGTAGTCCACGAGTTCGCGTTCATCGTACCCGGTCCGCGAAACCACCTGATCGGGAATGCTGCCAATATAGCCGCCTAAACCCAATAGCGCCGCCTGCTGTTGTATCGCGCCCACGTTTCGCAACAATCCAATGTTATTGGCCACCTCGTCTCCAAATACGTGTACCCGATTTTCTCCTGGATTAACGGGCAATCCCCCCTGAGCTGTCTGGTTGAGATCCGTCTGGTCGGTTCCGTACCAGTCTTCGGCTTCCATGAATGAACCACTCACCTTAAACGCTAATTTATTGGAAAAAGCGTGCGCGTACCGAATGGCACCTTCAAACATCGGTTGGGGCGCACCCGGTTCGCCCGGTAGGCCATTGATGTGATTCAACCCCTGTTTGTAGGACGCGCTTAATCCCTGGTATTCAAAAGGGCTTTTGCTTTTGATCAGCAACATCCCGTTGAAGGCGTTAGGTCCATACAATGCCGAAGCGGCTCCTGGGATAAATTCTACGCTTTCCACATCCAATTCAGAAGGGCCGTTCAGGTTGCCAATCGGGAAATTTAGGGAGGGTGCCTGGGTATCCATGCCGTCTATTAACTGGACAAACCGGGTATTTCCCGTAGAATTAAAACCCCGGGCATTTACTATTTGGAAATTGATAGAGGTACTGGTGACGTCTACACCTTTTAAATTGGCGATGGATTTGTAATAGGTGTCGCTTGCCGCCTCCCGAATATCAAGAATATCCATTTTTTCAATGGAAACGGGTGATTGCAGGATGCTTTCTTCCACCCGGGACGCGGAGACCACGATTTCCTGGCCCAGTAGGCTTTGTTCTTCCAGGCTAACTTGCAGGTTGGTTTGGCGGGATTCGGTAATTTCCACCTCTTTGCTGGCAAAGCCAATCATGGAAAAGATAAGTGAAAGTGGCGGAGCCTGGCTGACCTGCAGGCTAAAATTCCCGTCCAGATCTGTAATGGTTCCAATTACTTTTCCCTTGACAAGGATGTTGACGCCAATTAACGGCGTATTTGAGTCAGATTCTGTGACCCGACCGGATATTTCGGTTATTTGTTGGGCTCTCGCAGAGATCTGCTCGCTGCCCGTCAGACAAATCCATATCAGAACAGCGGATACGAGCAATTTAGAGGATACTACCATTTTTTTATAGCTAAAGGTCAACCAAAATACATGCAACGAACACCTCCAAATGGGACTTCTCGGCTACTATTTCCGTGGCCCCGATCCTCAGGTAGAGTTACTCTGAAAACGATTGTGCGTACGAGCCGTACCATTACCCAAAGAGATCAAACGTCGATTTCCCTTCAGAAACACATTCAAAAAACTCACCATTCAAAACGAAAGTAAGGGTATTTTTGTTGCAGGTTTTATTTTTTTTGGTTTTTGTTTTCTTCGTTTACGTGGGTAACGAGTCTGTCGCAAAGGGATTTTATTTCTTCTGCATAGTATTCGTCTCCCGTGCTGTTCAGAATGGTTTGTCCCATCCCTCCCAAAATGTCGATGTAAAACCGTTTCATTTCTGCCACCGACATGTCATTGGTCCACAGATCGATGCGTAACGTACTTTGGTTGAGGTTGTCCCAAACGTTCAGGCTGATGCTACGGGTGGATTCCAACCCCTCGGTCTCCTTGTCCGAAGCATCCCATTCAATGCTTTTTGGTAGGTTTTGTTCGTCCAGCGTAACGGAGAATTTTATTTCCGACTTTTTCATTTTTGGTATCAGTTTTTCAGGACGCAAAACTAACAAACAAAACGGGAAATTCGGCTATTCTCCTCATTCAAACCCGGTCATTTCCGGAATTTCTCCTTTAATGACCAACCTTCCTTCGGTTTTATTCCGGATTTCATCCAGCGCAACGCCGGGAGCTTTTTCCAATAGTTTAAATCCTCCTTCGGGAAGAATGGAAAAAACTCCGAGGTCGGTAAAAATTTTATGCACACAACGAATTCCTGTAACGGGAAATTCACATTGTTTTTTTAGCTTAGAACTTCCGTCCTTATGGCAATGGCGCATGGCCACGAAAAGGGTTGCATTGGAGGCGACCAAATCCAGGGCACCGCCAACCCCTTTGATCAGGCCGGAAGAAATCTTCCAGTTGCTGATATCGCCGTTTTCAGATAATTCCAGCGCCCCCAAAATCGCCACATCGATATGGCCACCTCGAATCATGGCAAAGGCTTCGGCCGAATCAAAGAGTGAGGAACCTTTCACCATGGACACGGTTTCCTTACCCGCATTCACCAAATCGGGGTCCATGGCTGCTTTTTTGGGTACGGGCCGATACCCAATAGCCCATTTTCCGATTGAAGGACTACTTGGAGGTGGTTAGGGATATAGTTGGCTACCAGTGTAGGGATGCCGATTCCCAGATTGATGTATTGACCATCTTTAATTTCTCTGGCGATTCGTTGCGCGATCTGTTCTTTGGTTAGCATAGGCGGTTATTCTGGGGAGGTGGTAGTTTTTTCGATTCGCTTTTCGTAGTTGTTTCCCTGAAAGATCCGCTGTACGTAGATGCCAGGCGTATGAATTTGATTCGGGTCCAACTCGCCTGCCGGAACCAACTGTTCAACTTCTGCGATGGTTATTTTTCCAGCGGCTGCCATCAGGGGGTTAAAGTTTCTGGCCGTGCCTCGGTAGATCAAATTGCCAGCGGTATCCCCTTTCCAGGCTTTGATCAGTGCAAAATCGGCTTTTATCCATCGCTCCAGCAAATACAGTCTACCATCAAATTCGCGAATCTCTTTTCCTTCCGCCAATTGCGACCCTATGCCGGCAGGGGTGAAAAATGCCGGAATACCGGCTCCTCCCGCCCGGATTCGTTCTGCCAGCGTGCCCTGGGGGATGAGTTCCAGCTCTAATGCTCCGGCTTTGTATTGGTATTCAAATTCTTCGTTTTCACCCACGTAGCTGGCAATCAGTTTTTTCACCATTTTTTGCTTCAGTAAGAGCCCCACGCCAAAATCGTCCACCCCGGCATTATTTGAAATGCAGGTTAATCCGGTTGGATTCCGATCCAATAATGCCTGAATCGTTGCTTCCGGAATGCCGCACAAACCAAATCCTCCAAGAAGGAGTACGGCTTCGTCGGCTATGTCCTGGATTGCATCCGCAGCATTCGCTACCTGTTTAGTTATCATTCCCTCTATTTTTAGCCGTTCCGAAAAAGGCCAGGGCTTGCTGCCGGTCTTTTTCCAATTGCTCTTTTAATTCATCTAAATTTCCGAATTTTTTTTCCGGTCTCAAAAATTCAAGAAAGGCCACCTCGAGACTTTCCCCGTAAAGGATACCGTCAAAATCGAGGAGGTTTACTTCAATCTTTTTCGTTCCTCCCGAAACCGTTGGGCGCTTTCCAATATTGAGAATGCCGTCCAGTAACTTGTTTCCCAATCGTACTTGAACGATGTATGCGCCATCCATCGGGATGAGCTTGTCCGGTTCTGCTACCTGGATGTTGGCCGTTGGAAACCCGATGGTGCGGCCGATTTTGTCCCCTTCCACCACTGTTCCTTCCAGGGTATAGGCTCTTCCCAAAAATTCGTTGGCGCTGGTGATATCTCCTGCTTCCAGTGCTTCTCGGATCTTTGTGCTACTAATACCTACATTGTCAATGTCCTCCCGGGGGATTTCTTCAAGCTCAAAATTGTATTCCGCCTGTCTGGCTTTCAGGTGGGCAAAGCTCCCTTCCCGGTCTTTTCCAAATCGGTGATCGTAGCCGATGACCAGAATGCTGGTTTGGATTTTCTCGACAAGTACAGATCGGATAAAGTCTTCGGAGGGCATTTCGGAAAAAGCACGTGTAAAAGGAATGCGCACCAGATGATCCACACCAAAAGAGGCAAGTAACCTGGTTTTCTCGTCAAACGTGTTTAACAACCGTACCCCATGTTCCTCCGGAAACAAGACCATCCGGGGATGCGGCCAGAAAGTTATCAAAACTGTTTCCCCCCCGGAGCTACCGGCAATCCGGGTAATCCGTTCGAGTATCTTCTGATGGCCGAGATGCACGCCGTCGAAGGTACCAATTGTAACGACCGGTCGGTTTATTTTCGGCACATCCTCAAGAGATCTATAAATCTTCATTTCGCTTCTTGTAGATTTTATCGATCAAATCGTCCAATTCCCAGGCATTCTCAAGCCGGAAATCCCCTATTGCCGTTCGCTTTAATGCGGACAAATACGCTCCTACACCGAGCAGTTCGCCGATGTCACGTGCCAGACTACGGATGTAGGTGCCTTTGGAACAGCGAATGTGAAACTGAATTTCCGGCAAGCATATCTTCGTAATAACGAAACTATTTACGGTAACCGGGCGGGCATCCAGATGAACCGTGATGCCTTTTCTCGCCGACTCGTATACCCTTTTTCCATCCTTCTTTATAGCCGAGTGGGCGGGCGGAACTTGTAGAATGTCGCCAGTCAGCGATTGAGCTGCTTGTATGATAGCTGTTTCAGTTAGGAACGATGGGTCGGATACATCCCTAATTTCCTGCTCCAAGTCGTAGGAATCGGTGGTTTTTCCTAAGACGAAGCTACCTTCGTACTCCTTTTCCTGGGCCTGGTAGTGTTCAATGTTTTTTGTTTCTTTCCCCGCACAGATGATCAGTAGACCGGTCGCCAGGGGGTCAAGTGTACCTGCGTGTCCTATTTTTTTGACCTTTAGGGCATTTCGAAGTTTTTTTACCACGTCGAAAGAGGTCCATCGATACGGTTTATTAACTAAAAAAACCTCCCCATATGCCTGTTCATGCGGCGCCATCAGAGTATCCAACCGGAAAGAATGGCCAGTAGGCCTGCGATGGTGCAATAGACAGAAAAGTAGCGAAGTTTGCTTCTTCTAACCAATTGAATCATCCAGGTGCAGGCAACCAGTCCGGCAAAGAATGCTGCGAGAAAAGCAACTACCATGGTGCCAAATTGCTCGTTCTGGTAACTCAGGGCCCCATCCAGAATGTCTTTCCCGATTTTGCCCAGGATGAGCGGTACTACCATCAAAAACGAAAACCTGGCAGCCCGATTTTTGTCAATTCCCAACAAAACGGAGGTAGATATGGTCGCGCCGGACCGGGAGATCCCCGGCAACATGGCGAAGGCCTGCGCCAGACCGATCACCAGGGCATGAAAATAGGAAACCGGCTTACCTGTGCTGGTAGCCCGATCGGCAAGAAACAAAAGTAAGGCCGTAATGAGCAGCATAAAACCTACAAATACTACTTTCCCTCCGAATAGTTGTTCCAATTCTTCCTCAAAAAAAAGGCCGATGACCACCGCTGGAATCATGGATAAGATTATTTTGATCGAAAACTGGCTTTCTTCGTTGTTTTTAAATTGAAAAAGGCCTCTTACGATGTCATATACATCCTTTCGAAAGACCACAATGGTACTCAAAGCGGTCGCAAAATGCACCACTACGGTAAATAGCAAACTCTCCTCAGGTAAGGAATTTCCGTTGAGAAGCGCCGAAGCGATCTCTAAATGGCCACTGGAAGAAACAGGTAAAAATTCTGTCAGCCCCTGAACGATACCCAGTATTACTGCTTCAAAGAATGTCATTAACTCGTTTTTTTATAAAATATGGCGTAAAATTGAAAAAGGAATCCCAGCAACACCACCAAAGGACCGATCGTTAGGCCCATGATGCCAAAACCATGTGGCTGCCGATCCATGCCGATAAGGACAAAGCCGATCACGATGATCGCAATGCCTGTCAACATTAACTGGTAATTTTTCTTCGTAAAAGGTAGTTTGCTATCTTTCATAATGTCAGTATAGTTCGTCCAGGGACATGTTCAGGTACTTATTGATGGATCGGAAGGTACTCAACCAGGATAACAAGGCCCCGAGTAGAATCAGGCTACCGAAAAGAAGTGCCAGCAATTCGGTGTCGTACAACAACTGAAATCCTTCAATGAAATTTCTACCATAGGCGAGCAGTGAGAAAATGATAACAGAGGCAATGACCCCTGCAAGGGTACCAAAAAAGAACGAACGCCATAGAAAAGGGCGCCGTATGAAGCCTTTGGTCGCACCTACCAACTGCATGCTTCGGATCAGGAACCGCTGCGAAAACAACGCCAATTTTATCGTATTGCTGACCAGAATCATTACCGTAAACAGCAATATAAAAATCATTGTACCCAAAACCAGGCTGACCTTCAATAAATTCTCGTTGATGGCTGTGACCATGTCTTGCATATAGGTCACTTCAAACACCCCCGGTAGCTGTTCCAATTCGTCTACCATCGAAGCGATTGATTCCTCGGTCTGGAATTCCTCATTGATCGAAAAAGTGAAGGAATCCCTTAGCGGATTTTCGTCGAGAAATTCCGTAAAATCTTCGCCTATCTCTTCCATAAAAAGCTTTGCTGCCTCCTCTCTGGAGGTAAAAAGCAAGGCGGAGCCTGCCTCTTTTTTTACTACATAAGGCTTTTCTTCCACTTGCTCAAGCAATCGGTTAACCTCCGACTCGTTTAGGTTTTTAGATAGGAATACCTGAACTTCGATGTTTTCGCGTATCAGACGTGTCAGCATTTTTGCCTGGATCAATACCACACCAAAAATTCCTATCATTAACAAGGAGAGTGTGATGCTGAAAAGCACGCTTACAAACTTATAACTTCCCAGTCTGGTTTTTTTCCGTTGTTTTTCGCTCATTGGCCTTGGGTATTCGAATCAAAATTAATCAGGGATATTAACTTAACCAACCTTATTTTTTAATTTGATTGGAATCACTGCATCGGAAGTAGTAACCACGATGCAAGCTGCATCCTCTTGAGGAATTTTCATCAAACCGGTAAACCTCCCAAACGCAGGTAGGACCAGGCAATTTTTTCGGTAAAAAAAGCAGGGCAAGGTGATGCGTTGCCGGCTTTTTCCACGAATCACCACCCCGGGATGCAGGTGCCCGCATACATTGAGATAGCCCATTGGAATTCGGGAAAGGGGTTCGTGGCTCAGCAGTAGCTTCCCCAATGTCAGCGTTTCTTCGTGAATGCGAAACCGACTGTTTTCGTATACCCGTTGGGGCAAAATATCGTGGTTCCCTTTAACCAGATGAAAGGATACCGTTTCGTTGGATTCGATGAATTGCAACAACTGCTCCCAGGATTGATTGTGTTCGCTGTGAAATAAATCGCCTAAAAACAGAAATCGTGCCGGCCCGTAGGTATCAATCAACTGCTGCATACGGATAAAGTCTTGGCCATGAACCGTTTCCGGGATGGGGATTCCGGATTTACGAAAATGGCCGGCTTTTCCAAAATGGGTGTCCGCCACCAAAAGGCTCTTCTCTTCTTCCAGCCAAAGGGCTTTTTCCTTTAAAAAAAACAAAGGCGTATCCTGCCAATGCCAAACATATTTTTCTTTTGTCGTACTCGTCAAGGGAATGTCATATAAGGACTCAAAGGTACGGTGAATACAGAGGAAAGAAAACTGTACGGGCACAACATCAACATTTTTTACCACTTCCAGGCGGGTTTCCCTGGACGGGTATCCCCGAATGAAATCGAGTTTTGGTATAAAAGTTGCGCGCACCCCGGAAACCGATCACCAATACCTACCGGTTTTACAGGCTATACGAGAGAAAATTAATTCGTCTATCGCATGAAACATGTCTCAATTACCTGGTTGTTTACGTTGCTTTGGTGCATTCCAATGGCGAATTCCCAGGAACTCGAACTCAGTGGAGGAATTGCGCACAAACAACTCTTTGGTGCCCAGCGACGGAACCATGAGCCGGTTTTTGGGGTCGAGCTGAGCGCCGCAAGGCTGGAGCAGCCCCCTTTTTCTGCCGATAGGATCGCATGGGGAGCCAATTTGGGAATCTTTCGCAGGAACTCCGACAGTGAAGCGGGCCCAGGTCAATTTCAACAACTTGTCAGAAACAACGGCCACCTTTCGGTACGACGTGTATTGCAGCGATGTACTCACTTTTTATTACGGAGCGTCCGCGGGGTTCTCCTTTGCCTCCCTTCAATCCAATCAGCAAATGCTGGCCTCGCTACATACTCGCACGCAGCTGTATACCCGTGGTATGCTTTCTCCCAATGCTGGCTTGACCGTTGAATTCAATAAGTATTTGGCACTTTATTACCGATTTCAGTACGATCTGGGCAGGTATTTCGGTGCGCAGCCAACTTGGGAGACGACCGCTCCCAAATGGAATCACGGTATTGCTCATGGTCTGGGTGCACGGATGCGGTTTTGGTAGAGATGGGCTAATCGATTTGCTTTTGAGTTTGCAGGTAGGCCATCAGGTTAATCACTTCCTGATTGGTTAGGGGCTCAAACAAACCCGGTGGCATCAGCGAAACATCGGTAACCTCTTTGTTTTGAATCGCCGATTTATTGATCAGAACCGAACCCTGGCCCGCCACTTTGAGTGTCAGTTGCCGGGCCGTTTCCCCCACCACATTGCCGGTGTAGGTACGGCCATCTACGGTAGTGATGACCACCAGGCGATAGGCGTCCTGAATTTCCGCACTGGGTTCCAACACATTTAACAGGATATAATCGGGGTCTTGCCGATTGGATCCCGTCAGATCGGGACCGATGTCCGCCCCTTCCCCGAACAGTTTGTGACAGCTACTACAAGATTGCGTAAACACTCGTTTGCCTTCCCGCAGATTTGCGGAGGACAGGGCTTCCCTGGTAAACAGGTCTCGGTAGTAGGCGTAGGCTGCTTTGTCGCTGGGAACGTGCTCTATCGGCCCCCAGACCTCGACAAATCCGCTGCCAATAACCCGGTGCAATTGCCTGGCCAGCGTAACCGGGATTTCCTTCCTGGCGATGTTTCCTGCTTTTATTTCGTCCAATAATTGGTTTCCGTAGAGAGAACGAGAGGACAGGCTTTGCAGGATGGCTACCTTTTCTTCCGCGGTAGCTGTCGGGTAGGCTTTTAGTAGCGCTGCTCCGAGATCTGCTTTGGAAAATGCAGCCACGGCGCGTATGGCTTCCAAGCGCAGGGAATTTTCGTTCAACAGGGAGGGCAAGAGTGGCAGCAGTTCCGCCTTTTGCTGTGCGGCGAGCCGTTGAAGAGCGCTGATTCTCTCCGGTTCGGAAACTGCAGGGTCTTTGAGCCGGTTTAGCGCCTCCTGGGTGGCTACTGCGTCTCCAAATAGCGCACTGACCTCCGCCACGAGTCGGCTAGTTTCGCCCGATCCCTTGAGTTTTTCGACGATTTCCTGCCAGCGTTGCGGAGGGGAAAGATCGGTTCTGCCCTCCATTCCCTGCAACATACCCGCCAGGAGTTCCGTCTTATTTTGTTCCGCCAGCTCAATCCGCGTCACCAATTCATCCAGGTAATCCCCATCTACGGCCCTTCGGGCCATGAATCGGGTAAGTAGTGGTGATGCAGATTCTTCGGCCATGGCCAGGAACCGATCAGGGTTTTTATCAATCAGGTATTCTGTCCCGAACCAGATCATTTTCGGTAGGTTATGATCCTCTCGGTCTTCTTCCCGACGCATCAATGCAGCCGAAAGGTCCCATTTCCAGTCCTCCGGGATACGCTGCAATGCAGCGGCAAGATACAATCGGACGGTTGCAGAAGGGTCTTCCCTGGCCAATTGGATGAAGCGGTTTTTTGCCGCTTGGGGAGGATTTTGATCCTCGCAAAGTAATTGGACCGCCCATGCCCGCACGTAAGGATCGGCGTCATCCAGCAGCGCCATGCGTTCATGCTCCTGCCATCCGTCCACTTGATGCAAGGCCCAAAGGGCCCTCAGTCTGTAATTGCCATTCTCGTGGTGGTGAAAAATCGTTTTCAGCAGGGACACCGTATTTTGTTGTAGTTTCTGCTGTACGGCTCGTTTGTGCAGGATTCCCCGCGCCCTTCTGGAATGCCAATCGCTCTTACTGGTTTGTAGCTGTACCAAGGCAGCATCTGAAAGGGAATTTAAATCGCCGTACCGCCCTTCCCAGTCTTCTGCATTCGTTTGGTCGGGCATGATTCGAAATACGCGACCGGTTTCGCTGTGCAACACTTCCTGTCCGCAAATATCGGCATCGTGCCAATCCAATACATACACACCACCGTCGGGACCGATTTCCATGCTAAAACCCACCCATTGGGCATTGTTTGCCAATAAAAAATCGTCCGCATGTTTGCCCGTAAATCCCGATCCGTTTGGAACGAGCTCGTCCGTGAGTACGGCATGTTCATGGATATTGGCCATAAATACCCTTCCCCATTCTTCCTCTGGAAAGGCATCGGACTGATAAATCCTCGCCCCCCCATGGGCCGATCGGTGGCTATGATCGGTGATGGTTTTGATATCCTCGTAGACATAGGGGTTGAAATGCTTTCCCCCTTGCCGGTGATAAATCCCTCCCTGCACCACGTGCCAAAGGTGGGGAATCACACAGGCGGTCATGATCCACTGACCTTTTGGATCGTAGTCAATGCCCCAGGGATTGCTGAACCCATGCGCCACCACCTCAAACTTCTGCTTGACGGGATGATATCGCCAGACACCGCCGTTGATAGCTACACCCGGTGCGTCCAGCAAGTTTTTCGGAAAGGGATCTTTGTGGTAATACAGTTTGTTTTTTTCTTTTTCGGAGGGTTTTCGGATTTTAGAGGGAGTGGCAAATCCCTGCAGCCCATACAGCCAGCCATCGGGACCCCAATGCAGGCTGTTTAAGGTTTCGTGCCGGTCCCGGATACCCCAACCGGTCAGCAGGACTTCGATGGAATCCTTATCTGCGCGGTCGTCCTGATCCCGGTCTGGGATAAACAATAAATTAGGCGGCGCACCGACAAATACCCCGTCGAACCCTACGGCCAGTGCTGCCGGAAAGGCCAGCCCCTCCATAAAAACCTTTTTAAGGTCGGCTTTTCCATCCCCATCCGTATCTTCCAAAATCAATATCCGGCTATCGCCGGCCTCTGAGAAACCGTGTCCTCGGGATTCGTAATCCCTGTTTTCTGCCGCCCAAAGGCGGCCTTTGTCGTCCCAACAAAAAGCCATGGGTTGAGTTATCATGGGCTCGGAGGCAAATACGTCGACACGATAGCCCTCTTTTACGGTCATCTCTTCCACAGCTTCTTCGGGTGAAAGAAACTTAGCTTTTTTCCCTTCTTCCTGAGCAATTCGCCAAAGGGCAGTAGTATTGTACATGCCTGTATTGCCCACATATTCTCCCCAGGCCTCTGTTAAGGCCAGGTCATCAAATTCATCGGTATAAAACAACAGTCGGTGTTTCAGTATCAGCGTTTCCCCGGCAGGAAGGCTCCAGTCTGCATCGCGGGTGTAAGCCGGACCTACTCCGAATTGCCCATCGACGCGCCATTTTTGCGGGTATCCTTTATTGTCCGGATGATCAAATAGTGCCACATTTGCCGGATCTTCACGTCCTTCTACCTGCATCCCGATGTTTAACCACATAGAGGGTTGCCCCTCAGCAAGCTCGTTTTTCTGCCGCGCGGTATTGACTACTTCGGCTTCCATTCCTTTCCGCCAGGGCATCCGAAGAAATAGTCCTCCGTAGTCGTATTTACCAATGGTAACTGCCTCCTCTGCGCGCCCCTGCCATTCCAGATCCAAAAAATACCTTTCGTTTTCCAGCTGCAAAGACCAGTTTTGGGTTTCGGTAAGGATGGCGTTTCCAAGACTGTCAAGCAATTCGTATACGGTCTGCCACTTAACTATTTTCCCCTCTTCCTGGAGGACATTCGCTGCGACTTTCTTCCAATGACTTTCCTCCGGGTGATGAAAGAAATCCCGCTCGTTTATCCTCGTAAACCCCCAATACAGGCCCGTTTGGTGCCTGTGGTGCCCGGGACTATATTCGGTTAAAATTCCATTTCCATCTGGAGAATGGATCGGGTGAATGTAGGGTCTAAATCCCTCTTGCGCTTCCTGAACCAATAAGGGCGTGTCCGGGAAGTCCTTTCTTAGTACCCGCAGCCGATCGCTTGCATCATCGCGAACGATTAGAAGCGTAACAGGGCCTTCCGTAACCTGATGTTTTTCTACGCCCTTTCCTCCTCCACAGCCCCACAGGACTAGCGGGAAAACAAGGATCAAAAGCTTTTTCATGAGCTGCGGGAGTTAGGGTTAATTTCGGGGATGAATTACTCCGTATTGCCTTTTTATGCGCTTGAATCGATCCATCATCGAGGCCTGTATGGAATCGTATTCGGGGTGGTTGTAAACGTTATTCATCTCCATGGGGTCGTTTTCCAGGTCGTACATCTCCCACTCGTCCAATTCGTAAAAGTGAATGAGCTTGTAACGTTCGCCGGTTATCCCTTCGTGTTTGTTTACACTGTGCACCGCTGGAAATTCGTAGTAGTGATAATAGAGGTAATCCCGCCAACTCTCGGGTGTTTTGCCCCGCATCAGTGGAAGAAGGCTCCTCCCTTGCATGCGGTCAGGAGCCTTGACTCCTGCTACATCCAAAAAGGTTTGGGCAAAGTCGAGGTTAGAGACCAGATCGCTGTTTACGGAGGCTTCGGGAATCTCTCCCGGCCACTGCATCAGTAATGGAGTGCGGAAGGATTCTTCGTACATGAAACGTTTGTCAAACCAGCCATGCTCTCCCAGGTAAAAACCCTGGTCTGAGGTGTATACGACCAGCGTATTTTCTTCCAGACCATTTGCTTTGAGGTAATCCAACACCCGGCCCACATTGTCATCGACGGAACGTATGGTGGCCAGGTAATCCCGCATGTACCGTTGGTATTTCCAACGAACCAGCTCTTCGCCTTTTAATTCTTTCTCTTGGAATTCTGCAATGATGGGATCATAGACGGCATCCCAGGCTGCTCGTTGCGTATCGTTCATGCGCCCGTAGGTGCGGTTATAGCTGCCCTTATTTATGTTTTCTTCGGTCCATATCTTTAAATCGGAGTCCAACTGCATGGTCTCTCGTATGGTCATGTCCTGCTCTTTGGCAGCGGTTCCCCGGTTGTTGTAATCGTCAAACAGGTTGGGTGGCTCGGGGAATTCCACGTCCTCGTAAAGGTTCAGGTGATCCGGTCCTTTCTCCCATTCCCGGTGGGGAGCTTTGTGCTGAAGCATAAGCATAAATGGCTTTCCGCTACCCTTATTGGCTTCCAGCCAGGCGAGGGATTTATCCGTAATCAAGTCGGATACATACCCTTCAACCGCACCTGTATCGGTCTCGGAAATAAAATCTGGATTATAATAGTGGCCTTGTCCCGGCAGAATTTCCCAATGATCAAAACCAGTAGGCTTTGACCGAAGGTGCCATTTCCCAATGAGTGCCGTGGTATATCCATTTTCTCGGAGGAGTTTCGGAAAGGTAATTTGTTCGCCATCAAATATGTCGCCGTTGGTCCGGTGACCGTTTACATGACTGTGAGCTCCGGTCAAAACGGTGGCTCTGGAGGGAGCACAAATGGAATTTGTGACATAAGCCCGATCGAACCGCATGCCATTTTTTGCAATCCGGTCGATATTCGGCGTGGGGGCAAAACCAGCGAGTTGGTGTTCGTAGGCACTAATGGCTTGAAACGCATGGTCATCGGAAAATATGAATACTATATTCGGTGGCTGCGGTTCCGATGCGCTGCCGGTACCTTTTTCAGCGCAGGAAAAGGAAAAAAGAGCAGCGAAAAATAAGGGAAGTAAGCGACTAAAGGAGGATAAATGGATCGGTTTCATTATTCGGTTGAATCAGAGTAATAGGGTTTCGTTTGGATTTAGTGCCCAATAATTGACGGCCAAACAAGATAGATATATTTCTTTTGACAATGAAATTTGACGGAAGCAAATGGGGCAGGTGTATGACAAAATGAATGGTGTTTTTTGACATCCAGACCCTTACCTGTGCCAGGTGTCCTGGTGCAGTGGGGAGATTTGCCACCGATTTTGCCGCGGCTTTCCTGTAATTCTTTCTAATTTCAGTTAATTTGCCGATTATCCATACGTTCGTAAAGCGCATTTCTTTATGATTCTTAAGAAATTTTCTTCAATCCTCATTTTATTTCTCATTGTTTGGGCAACTGAAGTTAAGGGCAGGCAGAATTCCGTAGCCGCCCTTAGCAGGAAGGCGGGTCTGGTTGCACTTTGGGATTTTCGAGAACCAGCCGGCCTGCCCCGAATGGCCACAGGAAAAGGGGACTTCCCGTTAACGGAGCAGCATGGGCCCATTCCTCGGGTTGACGAAGGCCCCCTCTCCGGTTTTTCGGCAAGGTTAGGCAACCGATCTTTTTTTTCTCTTGCACACGATCGTACCGAAGCGCTGAATATTCATGGCAAGATGCAGGGGGTTACAGTGATGGCCTGGGTGAAGTGGTACGGCAAAACCGGTTTTGTGGGAGGTATGTGGAATGAATATACCGACGGAGGAAAACGGCAGTACGGATTGTTTGTCGATTTGCCTCACTACAATGGGGCCAACCAGGTCTGCGGCCACGTTTCTGCCACCGGCGGCCCCACGCCACCCTTTCCCTACAGTTGCGATTACTCAGCCAGTAAGCAGGAGCTCACCCAAGGTGAGTGGCACTTTATCGCCTTTACCTACGATGGACTGTTCATCAAATCTTATCTGGACGGGGAATTTCAGGAAAGACCTCCGGAGCCCATTAACCACACGAAGGGATTCCCGGGTGTACCCCAGGGGCTGGTTCACTCCAAGAACCCGTATTATTTTCCGGATGGCCTGGGAGACAATGGGTCGGATTTTACGGTTGGAGCAGTGGTATTACAAGGAGGCATGGGAAATTTCTTCAATGGACTCATTGGAGGCTTGGCCGTATTCGATCGGGAAGTAGCGGGGGCGGAGATGCGGGAAATTTACCAGATGACCATGCAGCCGCACTGACCAAGCTAGTTGGGGGAGCTTACGATTCGGTTATTCAACCACCCTCAGTCCTCAATGCGCGCCTGTATCGGGTTCAGTAGATCGTTGTTTATGCGGTCAATAACGGCTTTGTCAGGTGGTCCCTGATGTAGGTAATACCGAAAGTGGCTGGTAAAGGTTTCTCCGGGTGCAATGGTAAATTCTCCGTCGACCATGGGAGCATAGACCCAATAAGGCATCGTAGGGTGCACCCGAATCGCCTGCGGATAGCGGAAATTTGAAGGAAATCCAAAGACCGTAGCACCTGCTGTTTTCCCGTCTACCTCGCCAAATGCAGTCACCCAGGATGCGTGGGTATGGTTGGCGGATTCCCCTGTAAAGCCTTCCGAGGTTTCGATGTTCCATGTATTTGTATAATGCATCGAATCCACCGAATTCCACTCCCGGCTACCCCGAAACCCCATCCCGCCATAGTGGTAGTCCAAAATAAATAAGGTGTCGCTACTGGTGTTTTTCTGCTCGGAATACAAGTCGAAAAGGAAATAATCCGATAGGGGATATACCTGTACCTTCCAGGTTTCCTCCAGTACTTCTCCATGTTTCAGGCTGATGTGACGCAGTAGGCTTTCAAATACTGCAGCGTTTACTCCTTCTTCCTGGTGTAGCAGGTCGACATGTTCCACGGTTCCTGTTTCCTGGTGTTGGTTCCAGAAATCTACCTTTTCCCCTTTGAACCGGGTATTGACCCAAGCGTTGAAAACTGCGTGCTGATGGGTGTGACCAACAGGAAATGCATCGGTCAGCACCTGCCCCTCTGGGCTGTAAAGAGGGTGAATCATGCCGCTTCTTTTGTAGTAATCCGGTAGTGCTTCTGGGGGAAAGGCGGTGGATGTCTGATAAAAAAGGACGGGCTTTCCCGCTACAGAGAGTTCGACGCCTTCGTCAGTTTGGGAAATCGTGACCCTGCTTTCCACAGTACCTGGCGTCTGGCGCAACCCAAAATCACCAACCGTGCCTGCGGGCATTTCGTCAATCAGTACCAATAGGTGCCCTGAGGATAAAATCTGAGCAGGATAAGACTTACCGGTTTGCTCATTGATCAGTTCGTAGTCGCTACCAGCAGGCAAATCCCTATCCAGCGGAATTAGCAGGGGGCTATTTTTTCGATCCAGGTCTCCCGCGTCCAGGGAAATGCTCATGATTGGCGAAGAGGAGCAGGCAATTTGGGAGAGAAGTAAAAGAGCGAGATAGAGGTAATTGGTTCCCATACATTTGGAGTTTGACAGATGAAAGCAAACGAAAGATCGGAAGGCACTAGTAAAAATCCAATTTACCACTGAACTATTTTACCGCACAGCCGGTGCACCACCGTTTTTGCGGGTAATATTTTTCAAATTGCTTATTTATTCGCCATATTGGATTTTGGTTTATTTAGTTCATCCCCCCCCTTACCGTCCCATGAAGGAAAAAATCAAGCTACTCGTCCTTTGCTTTTGTTTGCTTGCCAGTAGTACGCGTGGCCAATTCGCCCCGATGGATTCGGTTCCCCTGGATCCGCGGGTGCGCGTCGGGCAATTGGACAATGGTCTTCGATACTACATTCAATCCAACCCAAAGCCAGCAAACAAACTGGAGCTGCGTTTGGCTATCAAAGCGGGTTCCATGCAAGAACGGGAGGACCAACTTGGTCTGGCCCATTTCGTCGAACACATGGCGTTCAATGGATCGGAGAATTTCGAGAAAAATGAACTCATCAGTTACCTGCAATCCATCGGCGTGGCTTTTGGAAGCGACCTGAATGCCTACACCAGTTTTGACGAAACGGTGTATATACTACCCATTCCCACCGAAGAGGAAGTCAATGTACAGAATGGTTTTCAAGTACTTCGCGATTGGGCGGGAGGCCTTTTGTTGCAATCCGAGGACATCGATGCGGAACGCGGTATCGTGGTAGAGGAGTGGCGAACCGGGCAAGGTGTGGACCAGCGATTGAGAGATGCCTATTTGCCGGTATTGCTCTACAATAGCCGCTATGCCGACCGATTACCGATCGGGGACATGGACATTATCCGGGGTGCCAGTGAAGAGGTGATTCGGGATTTTTATCGGGACTGGTACCGGCCGGAATTGATGGGAATTGTAGCGGTGGGCGACTTGGCACCCGAAAAGGTGGAAGCCTTGATCAGGGAGTATTTCTCCGATCTTACCAATCCCGCTGAGGCCCCGGAACGGGACTATTACGAGGTGCCCGAACACGAAGCGAATTTTGTAAAGATACTAACGGATGAGGAAGCGCCTGGAATTCAGGTGCAGTTGTACTACAAACACCCGCCCGCTTCCTCCGGTACCTACGCCGCCTACAAAGACCGCGTATTACGTACCATGATCGGTGGGATGCTAACCCAACGGCTGGATGAAATCAGGCAAACCCCCGATGCTCCCTTTATCTTTGCAGGTGCCCGGTATGGAAAGCTGGTAAAAAGCCTGGAGTTTTTTACCACTTCGGGTGTGGTGGGGCCAGGAAAGGCCAGCGAGGGTCTGCGCTCGTTTCTGGAAGAAAATCGGCGGGCCATGCAGCATGGCTTTACTGAAAGCGAATTGGAGCGGGTAAAACGCTCCCTTCTCAATAGTGCTGAAAGGTCGTTTAATGAACGGGACAAGGCGGAATCCCGATCCCTGGTAGGCAAGTACGTTTCCCATTTCTTGAATCAAACCTTCGCCGATGACCCGGCTCATCGCTACGACTTTTACCGTGAAATGATTCCTTCCATTACTTTGGAGGAAGTCAATGAGATGATAGGCGAACTGATCCGCGAGACCAACACCGTCGTAATTGTGACAGCCCCTGAAAAAGACAAGGAATCCCTGCCGACAGAATCGGAGTTGCTACAGGTGTTGGACGAATCCAAAAATTGGGAAACAAGCCCTTACCAGGAAAAGGAATTGCGAGACAACTTACTACGTAGTCTGCCGGATCCGGGCGAGGTTATCAAACGGTCCTTCGTGGATGGGGTGGATATTACGACCCTATTACTTGACAATGGACTCAAGGTTCACTTCAAACCCACTGATTTTAAAAATGACGAGATCTTGTTTACGGGTTCCAGCAAAGGTGGTACCTCGCTATATCCCGATCGGGACCACTACCATGCCAGCTATGCAGGTACAGCCGTAAATGTTATGGGCGTGGGAGACTTCAGTCCCTCTGACCTGAGAAAAGTGCTGGCTGGAAAAAATGTGCAGGTAACACCCAATATAGGTACCTATTCGGAAACCATATCTGGGAGCACTTCTCCCCGGGATTTGGAATTGGCTTTACAACTGATTCATTTGTACTTTTCATCGCCAAGGATGGACAAGGGCCTTTGGGAGGTCTTTCTACAAAACCAGAAAAACCAATTGGAAAGCGCACAGGTCAATCCGGATTTTCAATTCAACAAACGGGTGAACGAAATAATCAGCAACGGGAACCCACGAGGAATGGGTGTTTTCAGTCCGGGACAGCTGGATAGTATACAGGTAGACCGCAGTTTGGAAATTTTTGAAGAACGGTTTTCCAATGCTGCAGATTTTGAGTTTTTGTTTACCGGAAATATGGACCTGGAGGAAGTAATTCCCATGGTTGAACGATATCTTGGAGGCATTCCCGGAGAACCCGGTACGGAAAAGGAGGAGTTTCGGGATCTGGGGATCACCGCTCCTCAAGACCAAACGGAGTTAATAAAAGTGGGCGTGGATGAAAAAAGTCAGGTAATTATGTATTTCAATGGAGAAGCTGCCTACGATCTGGAGAAATCTCAACAACTCTCCTATCTGGGCGAAATCCTGACCATCAAATTAATAGAGACCCTGCGCGAAGAAATTGGTGGTGTTTATGGTGTAAGTGCGAGGGGAAGTTTAGGTAGGGTGCCGCGTGAGCGGTTCAGCTTTGTGATCAATTTTCCATGCGGGCCTGAGGCAGTTCCGGAGTTGACGCAAGCAGTATGGAAGGAAATCGAGAAAATCCAAGAAAACGGTCCAGAACCCGCTGATTTGGAGAAAGTGCGGGAAACCAAGCGGATATCTTTGGAAGAAAACTTGCGCCGAAATGGTTTCTGGCATGGTCAAATCAGTGCGGCGATTACCGGGGACATGCCCCTTGACACGGTTTTGGGTGCCTCCGATAGAGTAGTAGGGGTCACAGGTGCTGAGGTTCAGGCGCTAGCCAGAGAACTTCTTAAATCGGAATACTTACTAACAATCATCCGGTATCCTGCCGATTTTCAACAGGAAGCGGCCGGGCTTTAGTGCACAATTTCCGCCCAAACCAATAGTACTAATAGTAGGTGATCAAATGACAAATACGATGCGTATCCGATTGTTATCCTTTGTTTTGGTTTTGTTTTCATTCCTGGCGATGAAACCGCTCGCTGCGCAGGTTACCGATGAGCCGCTCGAGAAAAAACTTTTTGTCAGCGGTACGGGGGGATACCATACCTATCGAATTCCATCGTTATTGGTAGCCAAAGATGGCTCGTTGCTGCTCTTTGTCGAAGGGAGAAAAACCGGAAGTGGCGATACGGGTGACATTGACTTGTTGCTCAGGCGTTCGGAAGACGGGGGGCATAGCTGGTCTGAGCCAATCGTAGTTTGGGACGATGGGGAGAATGTGTGCGGCAATCCCAGCCCGGTTTTGGACGAAGAAGCAGGAGAAATCCACCTGCTCCTCACATGGAATGGAGGCTACGATACCGAAGGGGATATTATTCGTAAGAAAAGCCGGGATACGCGTAGGGTATTTGTTATGAAGTCCTCTGATCATGGAAAAACCTGGTCCGAACCAAAAGACATTACCCAAAGTACCAAAAACCCGGAATGGGGATGGTATGCCACAGGTCCGGGGATCGGTATTCAAATCAAACATGGACCGTATAAAGGCCGTTTGGTGATCCCCTCTGATCATAGTTACGATGATCCGGCCGGCCAGGTAAGGGGCGGTCCCTTTGAATACGGATCGCATGTAATTTACAGTGATGATCGGGGTACGACCTGGAAACTAGGGGGTATCATTCGACCCAAGATGAACGAGTGCCAGGTAGTGGAAATCGCGGATAGACAAGGAGACCTCCTGATGAACATGCGCTCCTACTTTGGAAAGAACAGGCGGGCGCTATCCGTAAGCCAGGATGGCGGAAGCTCCTGGTCCGACCCCGTCGAGGCGGTATCTTTGATAGAGCCCGTTTGTCAGGCAGCGTTGATCCGCTACTCCTGGCCGGAAGATCCAACCGGAGATCTGGTCTTATTCTCAAATCCTGCCAGTACAAAAAGGGAAAATATGACGGTGAAATTGAGCAAAGATAGCGGGAAGACCTGGGTAGCCTCTAAGGTTCTTCACGCGGGCCCCTCAGCCTATTCGGCCCTTGCGGTATTGCCCAATGGGGAGATTCTCTGCGCCTATGAAAAAGGAGTGCAGCATCCCTACGAGGAAATCAGCCTGGCACGCCTTCGCCTGAGTGATCTTGAATAAGCCGCCCGGAACTAACACCCAATGATTCCTTTAATTTTTCGATAAATAGCTGTGTTTCTGAAAAATTGAAACTCCGCTCGCGTTTCTCATCCTGATCGCAAAGTATCGCGCCACCAGGAAAAGGTCGGTTTCGCCTGGGGCTGCAAACCGGGCTACAAAATGAATTGCCGGCAGCGTATGGCTTTTCGACCGATTCAGCCATTCTGTGAGAACGATTAGTTCAGGGGGTCCTAATTCCGCGAAACACGTTAGGTGAATGAAATTTGGCGTACAGCAAAACGATCATCTCCGTCATTACTGGTTTCTTTTCCGATACAAGCCGCATGGAACAGGGGTAAGCAGGGTACGCTATTCGGATCGTGTGAGAAAACGGAAACCGGATTTCGAGCGGAAGCGAAGATGCACGTGGAATTGGAGAGGGCAGGCTAAAACTCGTATCGTTTCGCCTGCCGGACAAGTCAAAAGGGAACGAGTAGCGAATGCCGGTGGGAAAAGCAAATGAGCCATTGTTCAGAACGAATGTGTACGTTACAGGCCCGATAGAACCTGTTAATCCATGAATAATTGTTCAACGAATACGGCACGGGGAATGGATATACTTTTTCCGGTGGGCTCGGGGATACCCCTGTCTTTCGGGATAGTAAAGATGACCACATTATCGGATTCCATATTGGCTACAAAAAGCAAAGCGCCTTTTTCGTCTACTTTAAAATTTCGTGGGTGCGTTCCGCCAGTAGGCACGTGCCCCTGTAGATCCAGCAGTCCGGTGTTTTGGTCCACTCGATAAACAGCGAGGTTATCCTGACCGCGGTTGCTTGCGTACAACCAGTTGCCGTCCACCGATAAATGTATATCGGCCGCGGCGTTGTAGTCCGAATGCAATGCAGGGGAAAGCATGTCTATACGGGATAGCAAGGAAAGATCCCCATTTTTTGAGTCCACCGCATAAATGCCCACGGTGTTACTCAATTCTTCCACCGAATAGGCATAGGGCAGAACGGGATGGAGGACAAAATGTCTGGGTCCGGAACCTGCTTTAACCGGGAACACTTCCGGATCGTTTTCCAGGCTCCCTTTCTCAGTGTTTACCTGGTATTTCAATAGCTGATCTATGCCCAAATCCGATGCATAGACCCAGTTTCCATCCAACGAAGGAATCATGGAATGCATGTGGGGTCTGGTTTGATTGGGGTGGATGCTACTGCCTTCGTGCTGAACAAAGGAAACCGCCTCACTGACCAGCCCGGAATCGAGCACCTTGAATGAGGATAAATTACCTCCCTGGTAATGGGAAACAAATACCACGTTGCCGCTGGGGTCCACACTGATGTGACAGGGACTGGCTCCGGCCGACGAAACCCAATTCAGTAAGGAAAGGCGGCCGGTGCCTTCTTCGATGGCATAGGCGGCAACCGTACCGTTGGGGTCTTCGGCGTTCTTGCCCTCGCGATAGGCCGCGTAAAGGAATTTTCCCGAAGGGTGAAGCGCCAGAAAGGTAGGATTCTTTTTGTCGTGCACGGTTTGCAGAACCCGGGCAGAAAAGGTGGAGCGGTCAAATTCGAGCACGTAGATTCCTTTGCTCTCGTTTTGACTGTAGGTGCCGATGTAGAGTATTTCCCTGGAGGTTTGAGCCATGGTTTTTTTGGAAAAAGGTGCAGCAAGCAGAATAAGTAGCAGCAGGATGGGAATGCCGCAACGGGAGCCGATTGTGGCTGACAGCAATGGGTACGTCTTCATTCTATGAATATACGGCAAATTTGGAAGAAAGTGGGACCTGTCTTAAACAAAGCGATACCAATTCATTTACCTGAGGGTATTCCCACCGATAATCTCCACGATTTTAGTAAAAATTTCGGTGTTTTCATACACTCCCCGGAAATGCTGGGCATGGGGCCCGTAGGCAAATACCGGGACCATCAGTCCGGTATGGTCTTCCGTAGAAAACTCCAGTTCAACCGTGTGGCTCGCCGTATTCCCCTGAGGAAGGGTGATTCCACCGGTTTCGTGGTCAGCGGTAATCAATACGAGGGTATGCCCATCTGCATCGGCAAAGCGAAGTGCTTCTGCGATGGCCCGATCAAAATCAATCCCTTCTTCTATCACCGTTGCCACCTCATTGGCATGTCCTCCGGAATCGATGAACGCACTTTCAATTACCAATAGAAAGGGTTGGTTTTTTGTCTGTAAAAAATTGATGCCTGCTTTGGTGGCTTCGGAAAGAAAGTGTTGCCTTCCCTGACTTACCTTGGGGAGGCCTTGGTACGCTGCAAAGTAACCCACCTTGCTACCCTCGTGGTCCTCCAGTTCGGAAAGGGAGTTGGCGAGAAAAAAGCCAGCGTTTCTTAGTTGGTCGATTCCTTTGGATTCTTCGTCCAAAAAGGTCTGTTTACCTCCTCCTATAAAGAGGGATAAGGGGCTATTTGCTAAATCCGCAGCGATTTCCCGGGTCCAATCCCTTTCGGGTTGATGGGCAAAAAAGGAAGCCGGCGTGGCTCCGGTTACCTCGTCGGTGGTGATGATTCCTGAATGAAAACCGAATTCGGCAAGGTATTCAGGGAGATTGGTGGCCGGGCTCCCATCCGGAAGCATGCCGATACTTCTGTTTTTTGCTTTTTTACCAGAGGCAAGGGCGGTGCCAGCGGCAGCCGAATCCGTGGTAAAATCATCGGCTGACTGGGTTTTGATCAAGCCCATGTTTTTCAACTGGGTAAGGGTCAAATTATTCCCATTGGCATACATGGCGGCAGAGATTTGGGCCAGACCATTTCCATCGCCGATAAGTAAAATTACGTTTTTGACTTCTCGTTCCGTGCCGTCCGATGCAAACGTGGGGCGATAAATCTCATGGGGATTGGGCCGGGTGTACAAGCGGGAGGAGAGGCTCGATAGGTAGCTTTGGGCTGCTACGGGGTGATCCGTGTTGATGTAATCTACACCAAGCTCGTACAGGGCCTTCCAGGCGGTTTTGCTATCGGGGCTGGCCCAGAAACGAAACGGTTTACCGTAGCGGTGGGCGACAGCGATGGCTTGTTCTACACGCTCCCGGTCGGCATCAACCAACCTGCCTTTTCCGTTCCACGCGGAAAAATTGCGAAAACTTAGGCTAAACAACGCAATTTTCTCCAAAGGAAGCTCCAGCGTATCCTGTACGCTTTGGTAGTCAAAATAGATGGGAAAAGGAAACTGTTCATACTCTTCTTTTTTCGGACGGTTGCCGGAGATCACCAGTTTCACAAAGGGATGTTCGGGGTCATCCCAGAGTTCTTCGTACCCGCGTATACTTTTCAAAAGCGTTGCCATGGTAGCATAGGCTTCCGTTTTAAAATCGATCAGGAGAATAAAGGGCTGCATGCTGCCGATCCGGAGTCGTTTTGCCCGAAGCATCGGTTCCAGATACAGGCTTTGCAAGGTATGTCCTCTCCGAATACTCTCTTCTTCGTGCGCAACAAACAACGTGTCGTTCCGTAAGATCACATCGGCTTCAATAGAAGCCGCACCGCGCGCATAGGCCTCCCAAAAAGGGACTTCCTGCAGGTAGTCATTGTGGCTGTGGATGGCAACATCCTGCGCCGGTACCGGAAATGTGAGGCTTCCAAGGACTATCACAAGCAGGATTACTTGGAAAAAGTGTATCGTGTATTGTCGTTTCATGGGTTGATATTTTTACAAAGGTAGCGCAATCGAAAGAACTAGGGTGGAAGTACAGGAGTAAGATAGTATTAAATCCGGAAGTTGCCCAAGGGCTTTTTCCGGAATATCCAAGTCGTTCCAGAAAAATTGACAACCTGCCTGTATAAAATTGGCGCATTGGCAACTTTGGTACAAATGTTGTTGTTATTTAATTAAATACTTCTTCATTGAAGGAGAATTGTTTTTAATTAGTATAAACCATTAATACCAGATAGTATGAAATCAGCGAAAGTAATTTTAAGTGCATTGGCAGGAGTAGCAGTAGGGGTACAGATTGGCTTGTTGATTGCCCCGGAAAAAGGCAAGGATACCCGGAAAAAGCTAACCAAAAAGGGAGAAGAATACTTGAAGGACATCAATGGTCAAATCGATGGGCTCTTAAAAGGCATGAACGAGAAAATGGACAAGATGAACAAGAACATCGCTACCGTGGCCGAAGAGACCAAAGCGAGGGGAAAAGAACTTCTGGCCGAGGCAAAGGAAAAAGCCAAATAACACCACTCGGGTAAGTAGGGCCAATGAAAGATCATTGGCCTTTTTTATTTTAACCAATCACCATAAACATGTCATTGAAAAACACAACCGCGATTATCACCGGTGGAAACACCGGAATCGGCTACGGAATTGCCGAGGCATTGGCCGCTGAGGGCGTCAACGTGGCCATCAGCAGCCGTAGTCTTCAACGAGCCGAGGAGGCTGCAGAAAAGATTCGAAATAGTCCCCGAACCAAGGGTGAGGTACTTCCTCTGGAAGTCGACGTACGGGATTTTGATGCCCAAAAGAAAGCGGTACAGGATGTGCTTCGGAAATGGGGCAAGCTTGATTATTTTGTGGCTAACGCCGGAGTTGGGCATTTTGCGCCAATTCAGGAACTCTCCGTCGAAAAATGGCAGGAGACGATTGATACCAATCTCACTGGCGTGTTTTACGGTATCAAGGCCTCGATAGACGCGTTAATATCCACCAAGGGCTTTTTCTTAACCATTTCCAGCCTTGCCGGAACCAATTTCTTTGCGGGTGGATCTGCCTATAATGCCAGTAAATTTGGTTTGACGGGATTTTCCCAGGCCATCATGCTGGATTTGCGGCAGGAGGGTGTTCGGGTAAGTACCATCATGCCGGGATCGGTGGCCACAGGGTTTAACGAACACCAAGTGAGTGAAAAGGATGCCTGGAAAATACAGATTGAAGATATCGGAGAAATGGTCGTCGGTCTTTTTAACTTAGATCCTCGCACGCTGCCGAGTAAAATTGAGGTCCGCCCTAGCATGCCGCCGAAAAGGTAATTCGCGAAAGAGGCGGTAAATGCCTTTGATGACCGGTGCCCGGAAAGGGGGTACCGGTATTTTTTTGACGGAGCGGACGGTTCTTTTTTTGAATCGGTTCAGACATCGTATCGTAGAAATGGCTTGGCTCCGGGTTTTTGTAGCAGTATGCAGTAGAAGGGTGATTTTATGGGCTGGTTTTCTTAAGAGGTTGGATTTTTCTGATGGCATTTTCCGCTTATTGAAAACTCGAGGTAATTTCAGAAATTCGAATAGGTTTCGCTAACTTCATAAGATTGAACCGATTACTTGGCATGGGTCGGTCCACTCACTCGTCATTTGGCGGTTTTAGATGAGGAAATTTGCTTTTCGTGGAATAGTCATGAGTGCCTAGTTGATTTTTTTAGTACATTGAACCGTAAACAAGGAGAAGTTCCAACTATTTAACCAGTAAAAACCGAAATCGTATACCCATTCCACTAGAAACTATGGACACAGCACTCAATCGAAGAAAATTTATGGGAAAAGCGGCCCTTGCGGGTGTAGGCATAACCCTGGCACCGCAGGCAATCAGCTTCGCCTCTTCCCTGCCCAGAAACGGTAAGCGGGTGGGCATTATTGGCCTGGATACCTCGCACAGCCTGGCCTTCACCAAAGCCTTTAATGCGGCCGATGCAGCTGCCGACCTGGGCGGCTATAAAGTAGTGGCCGCCTATCCTCATGGAAGCCGAGATATTGCCTCTTCTGTCAATCGAATTCCCGGTTACACAGAAGAGATTCAGCCCTTAGGTGTAGAAATTGTTGATTCCATCGCAGCCCTTTTGGATAGGGTAGATGTGGTGCTTTTGGAGACGAACGACGGCAGGCTCCATTTGGAGCAGGCGCTGGAAGTGTTTAAGGCGGGCAAAACCGTTTTTATCGACAAGCCGATTTCAGCTTCGTTGGTCGATGCCATTGCTATTTTTGCGGCGGCTAAAAAATACAAGGTACCGGTATTTTCCAGCAGCTCTCTCCGCTACATGGAGAACGCCACTGCTGTACGCAATGGAAAGGTAGGAAAGGTGATGGGGGCCGAAGCATATAGCCCGGCGACGTTGGAACCCACCCACCCGGATTTGTTTTGGTACGGCATACATGGGGTCGAAACCCTTTATACCCTGATGGGAACGGGTTGCGAAACCGTGCAGCGGACGTTTACACCCGGGGCAGATGTAGTGGTTGGAACCTGGGAAGGTGGCCGGATCGGGACTTTTCGGGGCACCCGCTCTGGTAAAAGTGGCTACGGAGGTAGAGCCTTTGGAGAAGAAGGCATCCTGGACATGGGATCTTATGGAGGATACCGACCACTTTTAGTGGAGATTGCAAAGTTTTTTGATTCCGGGAAAGCACCTGTCTCTGAGGAAGAAACGATAGAAATCTTTGCTTTTATGCAGGCTGCCGACGAAAGCAAAAAAATTAACGGGCAGGCTGTTTCCTTGCAGGCCGTTTTGGACAAAGGCCGAAGGGAAGCCGCCCAAATCAGCATTTAAATTACACCCATTATGATGAAAAATAGCAGAAGAACGTTTGTAAAAAAAGCCATAGCAGGGGCAACTCTCGCATCCGTCGGTGGCGTGCTTCCCGGCATGTCAGCCAAAAGCTATGGCAAAATCCTTGGAGCCAATGACCGCATTCTGGCGGCCAGCATGGGGGTGGTTAGCAGGGGCCATGCCGTGGGAACCAATTTTGCCGGTCAGGAACAATGTGAGGTAATCTATAGCTGCGACGTAGATCGCCGTGCCGCCGAAAAATTTGCCGGTTCGGTAAATGAGATACAGGGAAGGGCTCCGAAAATCGAAAAAGACGTGCGCAAGGTACTGGAAGACAAAGAGGTGGACGTATTGATTGTAACTGCCCCGGACCACTGGCATGCCCCGGCCGCACTAATGGCCTTGAAGGCAGGGAAACATGTCTACCTGGAAAAGCCATGCAGTCACAACCCCCATGAGGGAGAGCTCCTGATGGCAGCGCAAAAGAAATACAATAAGGTAGTACAAGTCGGGAATCAGCGCCGCTCCTGGCCCAACGTGATGAAAGGCATTGAGGAGTTGCACAACGGAGTGATCGGCAGGCCCTATATGGCCAAAACCTGGTATGCCAATAACCGCGGCCCTATAGGTGAAGGAAAGCAGGTGCCCGTGCCAGAATGGCTGGATTATGAACTTTGGCAAGGACCTGCCCCAAGAGAGGCTTACCGGGACAATATCCTGCACTACAACTGGCATTGGTTCTGGAACTGGGGTACCGGTGAAGCCCTGAACAATGGCACCCATATGGTGGACCTGGCGCGCTGGGGATTGCAGGTGGATTATCCTACCCGGGTAAATTCTTCCGGCGGCAGGTATCGCTACAATGACGACTGGGAAACCCCGGATACCCAAATTATCAATTTGGAATTTGACAACAATTCGGTGATCACCTGGGAGGGCAGAAGCTGCAACGGCAAGCATATTGAAGGCGGAAGCGTAGGCACCTTGTTTTATGGCGAAGAGGGTAGCCTGCTGATTGAAGGAGGAAATTCCTACAAGATATTCAACCTGAAAAATGAATTGGTGAAGGACGTGAAAAACGATCAGGTAATCGACCCGACCAACCGGACCAATCCGGCGCAGGCACTCGATGCCTTGCACATTCAAAACTTTTTTGAGGGCATTACCAACGGAACCGAAGTTCGGTCCGAGGTCGTCGGCGCCCATAAAAGTACGCTATTGGTTCAGTTGGGAAATATTTCCCAGCGGGTAGGACGTACATTGGATATTGACGCAAAAACCGGTAAAATTCAATACGATCCCACCGCAATGGAACTCTGGAAGCGGGAGTACGAGCCCGGTTGGGAACCCAGTGTTTAAATTCTCTAATATCTCAAAAGGCCAAACAAACCTGGTTTGGCCTTTTCCTTTTAATCACCTTAATCATCTGTTATGGAGTTGAGTACCGTTGACCTGATTGTGATTGGTCTGTTTTTTTTACTGATGCTTTTGATCGGCGTCTGGTCGTATTTCAGAAATACCGATTCGGAGGACTACTTTGTGGCGGGTGGCAAGCTTCCCTGGTGGTTATCCGGAATCAGCCACCATGTATCGGGTTACAGCGGGGCAGTTTTTGTTGCCTATGCCGGTTTGGCCTACACGCATGGTTTTTCGGTGTATATCTGGTGGGCACTTACGATCGGTACTACGGTGATGATTTCAGCCAAGGTATTCCCCGTTTTCTGGGTAAGGCTTCGAAAGCGGTTTAAAATCCAATCACCCCTGGAGTTTCTGGAAACCCGGTACAACCTGGCTACCCAGCAATTGATGGCCTGGAGTGGTGTTATTTTGAAATTGTTTGATATTGGCGCCAAATGGGCGGCCATTGCCATATTATTAAACGTATTTACCGGCATTTCCCTCGCTTGGGGTATTTTGATATCGGGGGGAATTTCCCTGTTGTACATTACTTTTGGCGGACTTTGGGCCGTGATCATCACCGATTTTGCCCAGTTTATCGTACAGATAATTGCCGGACTGGTGATGTTTGTGGTGGTCGTACAAAAGCTGGGCGGATTGGAATCCGTTTTCACCGTTTGGGATCAGTTGCCTGAAGGCAATTCGCAGGCGTTTAACGATCCCTATACGGTAGGTTTTGCGTTGGCCTTTTTGTTTATCAATTTCTTATCCTACAATGGGGGGCAATGGAACCTGGCTACTCGCTATATTTCCGCTCCTACTGAGCGGCAGGCATCAAAAGCCGCCTGGCTTTCAGGAGCTTTGTACCTGGTTTGGCCATTGATTTTGTTTTTTCCCATGTGGGCTGCACCGGTTCTCCTGCCCGATATGGAAGACCCTACCCAGTCCTATGGCATTTTGACCATGGAGCTGCTACCGATTGGATTGATCGGCCTGGTGATCGCTTCCTTGTTTGCCAATACCATGTCCATGACTTCGTCCGATATCAACACCATTTCGGCCGTGATTTCCCGGGACATTTTACCGGCCCTTAACAAAAAATTCCGAAAGGAAGCTACTTCACTCACCACCGCAAGGATTACTACCTTTCTGTTCACCCTTGGGACTATCGTGATCGCGCTACAGTTCGAGCGCTTTGGTGGGGTATTGGGACTGATCATCAGTTGGTTTGGTGCGTTGGTAGGGCCCATCGCCATCCCCATGCTTTTTGGCCTGATTCCCTGGTTCAAGTCCTGTGGGCCGAAGGCAGCCATTGGATCCATTCTGGTTGGACTACTGGCCTTTGTGATCACTAAAAATGTGGAATTAAACAGCCTGGCCCTGGAAGTAAGCCTGCCGGTATTGTCGTCGGCTTTCACCTATATATTGGTAGGCTTTCTGGAAAGGGATACCGTACCCGATAAAGTCAAACAAATGCTGTCGGATATAGCGCAGGAGTAGCCTTACGCGTCCCAATCCTCCTTGCCAAGGTGCACCACAGATTACTCAGATTAGCACAGATTAAAAGATCAGTACTAACGAACTGTATGCGTTTTAATGAAAGACTATCTTGACGGCTAGTCTATGGTATTCAGCTGTCGGACAGTTTTGGGGATTAGAAATTCCCCACCATCTGAACCGCGGAATTACAAATTCTGTGGAGCGGGTAAACGCAAAAGTAGGAACGTACCTATTATTTTCCAAAATGACAAAATCCCCCTTTACAAAGGGGGAAGGGGGATTTATTTCGTAAATGAAGAACAAAACTGATTCCGTAATAATGGTTTTGCAATCCCAATAACTTACCAGCACTGGGCGAAGTATACTACTTCACTCAACTATTTTCGGAATCATAAACAGATAAAACCTGCCAAAAGGCCATTTGTAATGGCTTATCGTATTCTTTTTTAAGAACGATTTTTATACGGCTGGTCTTTGACTTCCGGCTTTACAAATGCCTCCAAATAGGTAAATAATCGGATAGCAAGGGATGTAGTTGCAATCTACATCCAGGGAGGACGTAGTGTTACCCAGAGAGAGAACCAATTGGTAAAGCTTTAAAATTACCTCGAAAACTCTCGTAATTATTCAGGCTAAAAGGAACATTTTTTTTCGGTATTTTATTGCTGTTTTTGAGTTTCAACATACCCGTTTTCAGCATTAAAATCGGGAAAAACTAAAAAAATATTATTATTATAATGCAATAAAAAATACTAATAATTATTTTCCTAAACTTGTAGGAAATCCCATTTCCGACACCTACATTTCGGAAAAAAAGCATGATTAAATTTTTAATAACAAGCCTATTGCTGACAGGGTTTTTTCGAACAGCTTTAGCACAAGAGAACGAAACAGGGGAGGCAGCCCAGGCTTTTCTTCCCGCAAAAGACTACAGCCTGGGTATCAACAGCCAGTTTGCGATGGATAGATTATTGGATCCGGAGACATTCACGCCCATCGAGTTTTTGCTGCGCAGGGGGCTGCCGGGTGACCGCAGCCTCCGGCTAAGGGCCAGGGGCTGGGTGGAGAATACGAATAAGATAGAAGGAGAAGAAAACCGGAGGATCCAGCAATCCCGCTTTGCCATTGCTCTGGGACATGAGTGGCACCATCCCATCAACAAAAAACTCGGTTATTATTTTGGGGCAGATCTGGAGAAGGGTTGGGATATCCACAATACTACGAGAAATTATTCCTATTACTCCGAGACTTACGGGAGCGTTAAGGTAAGGAGATATGATTTTATTACTACACAATCATTAGGTTTGGTCCCTATTGTTGGCTTTACCTATTCCCCGATGCATTACTTTTTTGTTTCCTACGAAATGCGGATGGAAATATTCTATAACAATACAAAATCGAGAAAGGATGGCTTTGCAAAATCCTCCGCTAACCCTGATGGGTCAGAGACACATTCCATCGGAGGACATGATGCAAAGGCCTGGGTTTTTGATTTTCAACCCTATTCCGGAATTTTTATTAACCTTAAATTTTAGAACAATGAAAGAAAATCTAAATGTGGATATAGCTTCAGGCAGCTATTATGTCCATATCCAACATCCTGACGGCGTAATAAAAAGGCAAATACTAATAAAATAATAAATCTTTTCCTGACGGGATTGTTAACACAGAGAACAATCCCGTCATTATTTTCATTAACCTAACCAAAGAAGATACATGTATCAGCGGATATTCTCAGGGCTATTTTTCCTAATGAGCCTCGCCACAGCATCAGCCCAAAACGATTCTTCAAAATGGAGCCAATTAGACTCCACAAGCCGTTACGAGCTTGGTCTCAATACCTATTTTGCCTTCGATCAGTTGATGGATCAGCACCAGCGGACCCCGTTGGAATTGATGCTGAGAAAAAAGATTCATGAACAAAACAGGATCCGTTTGCGGGTCTTTGGAATGGTGAGCAGGTATAAAAAAATAGAGGCAGAATTTACCAATATTGACGGTTGGTCAACTATAGGCCTGGCCCTGGGCTATGAATGGATCAAACCCCTCGCAAGGAGATGGGAGGGATATTATGGACTGGAACTGGAAGGGAGCAGAGAGCACAGCAGGTCCTTTTTTGAGCAGCCGGACCTGGACCCGGAAACCAATTATCTTGAAAATACGGACAAGTACGAGCGGGGAATCAGGTTTTCCCTCTCCCCCCTGGCAGGCCTCCGTTTTAGGCTAACTTCGCGCTTGCTGCTTAGTACAGAGTTTCGCCTTTCAGGGTATATGGGAGAGCAACAATATACCGAACACATGGCCATAAGGACTAACGAAGAAGGCAGTCAAAATCAGATTCAGTCCTCCGAAGGTTATACAGTGAAGCTAAATGGTTTGCGCTTTCAGCCTTATACCGGGATATTTTTAAACTACCGGTTTTGATGTTTGTAATGGCCAACTGGACCTGCTAAAAACGGGGGCACCACAGATTACTCCGATTAACACAAATAAAAAAATCATTTATTGGGCGAGGTATGCTACGTTATCCAGGGGATGTAGTTGCAAACTACACCCAGAGAGGGTAACTTACTACCGCTGGGTGAAGTATGCTACTTCACTCAACTATTTTCGGAATCATAAACAGATAAAACCTGCCAAAAGGCCATTTGTAATGGCTTATCGCATTCTTTTTTAAGAACGATTTTTATACGGTTGGTCGTTGGTTTCCGGCTTTACAATTGCCTCCTAATAGGTAACCAATGGGATAGCAAGGGATGTAGTTGCAAACTACACCCAGAGAGGGAGCTTGCCCTGACTTTTTCAGACGTGATCTCTATACAGCCATCAGTATGCTTTGGATGGAACGCAGGTTAAAAATTGTCAAAACTATTTTTTATTTATTTTCATAACGTATTTTTAGGTAAAATTACATTTAGGTTAACGATATGATTGATTTTTCCAGCGAAATAAAGGTGTTCTCTTGCCTAGTGCTTTTTCAAGCTTCTATTTTTAATGGATCATCGCAGGGGATCAGGGGTTTGGTCACTTCAGAAGAAGGCAGCCCCCTGGCTTACGCCACCGTTTTTGCAAGGAATCTGAATGATGGCATTCCCACCAACCAGGATGGAAGGTTCGAATGGAAACTACCACCCGGAAACTACGATATCATTTTCCAGCACCTCGGCTACCAGTCTAAATTACAGACTGTAGAAATAAAAGATAGTTGGGTAGAACTGAATGTACGTTTGGAAATGCAAACATTTGCCTTGCAGGAAGTAGAGGTAAAGGGGGATCAGGAAGATCCGGCACTTACCGTCATGCGAAAAGCCATCGCAAAAGCAAAATTTCACCGCCTTCAGGTTCAGGAATACAGCATGATGGTGTACATCAAAGGCACCGGAGAACTGACCAATGCCCCCTTTTTTTTAAAAAAGAAACTGAAAGAGGAGGGGGTTGGACTCAATGAAGCCTATACTTCGGAATCGGTTTCTAAAATTCACTTTAAGCAGCCAGATGAAATTACGGAGACGGTCATCAGTATACGGTCCACTGGTGAAAACAACCAAACTTCACCTGCTCCCTATATCGGGGCCAGTTTTTACGATGACCAAATCAATGGCGTTGTTTCTCCGCTCTCCAGGGCTGCCTTTGTTTATTACCGGTTCCGATTAGCAGGAAATTTTTTTGATAACGGGGTTTTGGTAAATAAAATTCGAGTTATTCCCCGGTCAAAAGGAGAAAAGGTATTTGATGGGTATATCTATATCGTTGAGGATTTATGGGCCATTCATAGCCTGAATTTGAAAACTTCCCTCATGGGTTTTGATATTGGGGTAACCCAGCAATATGCTCCGGTAGAAGAAAATATTTGGATGCCCCTGACCCATACCTACACGTTCGGGGGAACGTTTTTTGGTTTTGCCGGGGAATACCAATACCTGGCATCAACAAGGGATTACCAAATCACCCTGAATCCCGATCTTCTGGTGGATACCAAGATTCTGGATGAAAAGGTAGAGGAGATTCCCGAACACCTTCCGGAAGTTACCAAAAGCGCTGACCCCATCGAACAGTTGGAAGCGGCTGATCAGATGAGCAGAAAGGATTTCAGAAAAATGGTCAATGCCTATGAAAAGGAATCGCTAAAGGAAAGAGAGCAGGCGGAGGTCCTATCCGAAAGAACCTATACCGTAGATTCCATGGCCAGGAAAAGAGATCTTGTCTATTGGGATAGCATTCGGCCGGTCCAACTGACAGCCAAAGAGATACAAGGCTATCGCAGGGATGATAGTTTGGCTGTGGTAGAAGCGGCCCGGGAAAGTGATGTTGACTCCGTGGCTCAAAAAGCCAAAAGAAAATTCCAACCACTTGATTTTCTAACGGGTGGAGATTACAATTTTGGGAAAGGCAGGTCTGCCGGTTTTCATTCCAATTGGACCAACCTATCATTCAACACGGTAGAAGGGTTTAAAATCGGATTTTCAGGATACTATCGGGCTGAAAAGAACACCAAAATGGCAGACAGTGTAACCAATCACCTGCGGTCCTGGAATTTCAGACCAGCATTCAGGTATGGTTTTGCAAGTAAAAAGCCCTACGGAATGCTGCACATCAGGCGCTCGGTGACCAAAGGAAGGCCGGGCCATACCTGGGGTATAGAAGGAGGGAAATTCATTTACCAATACAATGGGGAGGACCCCATCAATGAGCAGGTTAATGCCCTTTATTCCTTATTTTTCAGGCAGAATTACATGAAACTGTATGAGAAAACCTTTACCAGATTATACCTGGCGCACAGAATTACGGATGCCTTCACCTATAGGGTGAATATTAGATTCGAGGATCGGGTGAATCTGGAGAACAATTCCGACTATAGTTTTTACAATAAGCCGGAACGAATGTATGGTTCCAATCGACCAGTCAACCAGGAAGCAGGGAATGAAGCTTTTGCAAATAATGAGGCCGTATTGCTAAGCGGTTCCATTGAGTGGAGACCGGGATTGAAATATCGGATAAGAAACGGAAGAAAATTCCCTTTAATGGAGACTGCGCCCCTGGTGAAATTTAACTATAACAAAAATTTCTCCGGAGCTGGTAAATTCGATCACCTGGAAGTAGGGGTGGAGCATGCACTTAATTTTGGCGTAAGTGGCAAATTGGATGTAAACGTGCAAACGGGTACTTTCCTGAACAGCTCCCAGGTCTATTTTATGGATTTCAAACATTTTGGAGGTAACCGGACCATTTTTAGTAATATGGGGGCGGCCAGCAATTTCCGATTTTTGGATTATTACCAATACAGCACAGCAGGTCCTTATTTCAGTAGCATCCTGCATTATCAATTCAGAAAATTTCTTTTTACCCAATTGCCGATGCTCCGGTTTTCAGGAATCCGTGAAAATCTATTTTTCAATTATTTAAAAACCGAAAACGCTCCCCATTATTGGGAGTTGGGTTATTCATTGGACAACTTGTATCGGATTTTCCGGGTAGAGATTGGCGCAGGGTTTGAAAACGGCAATTACAAAAGAGGCGGGATTCGCTTTGGTATCGCTACTTTCATTCAGGTCAATGTAGGGGAATAAAGTTTGATTGCGAGGGAATATCCACCTGGAAAATATTTTAAAATAAGAGCTGTCAGGGTAAATCTAAACCATTCCATTAACCTTTATTTTTTTACCCCGGGTTCCAAGAAGGGGGGAAAAAACGGTAAGAAGCCAACTGCTGTGATGCTGGCATTTTCTGATCGTCTATCGTAATGACAATATTCAATCCTAAAACTGGACAATAGCATTTTATATCATGCCTTTCCGGCCTTGGTATATGGCTGGGAATTTTGACAGGTTGTAAATGTAGGTTTTTGTTTTGAATTTTGCCATGCCGGTCCGAAACGGAAGTGGGCGCTGCTGAGGAGCAACCCACCAGGGATAGGGCTGGCCGACCGAAACGGGTTCCAAGGCTGTCCAGTGGGCAGCCTTTTTGTCTCCCTGTTTTGGGAGTTTTATTCCTTTGGAAAACCTTACGCCGCATATTCAGAAGGGGTTTGGTATCCCAGTGACTGGTGGGGTCTCTGATTGTTGTAATCTTGTTTCCATGTATCGGCTAGGTCTTGAGCATGCGCAACGGAACTGAATAGGTAAGCATCAAGCACATCTTCCCGGAAGGTTCTATTGAACCGCTCTACGATTCCGTTCTGCTGGGGTTTTCCTTTCTGGATTGGCGACCACGTTATCTGCTGGTCGCTCATCCATGCCTGAAACTTCTTGCTTCTGAATTCAGGACCGTTGTCGGTTCGGATACGCCTGGGCTTGCCCTGAAATTCAATCATACGCTCCAGGTATTCGATTACACGTACAGACGGCAGGCTGTGTGCCACCGCAATCCCCATGCAGGCACGGTTGAAATGATCCACCACGTTCAGCGTCCTGAATTTTCTCCCGTTTTCCAACGTGTCAGACATAAAGTCCATTGCCCACTCTTGGTTGGCCACTAATGGAATCTCAATCGGATTGGCGGGCTGATTCTTGATCCTGCGTTTCAGACGCCTGTGCAGGCTAAATCCCTCTTGCTCGTACACGCGCCTGATCTTGCTACCACTAATGTGAGGATACTTTTTCTGCACCAGGCAGATCACCTTGTTTCTGCCTTTTCGGCTACAGCCTATCACCTGCTCAATCATCGTTTTGATCTGGGCATCTTTTGCTGGCATTTTCTTCTGGTAATACTTTGTGGTTCTGGATACCGATACGACGCTGCACGCCCATGCATGGGACACCTTGTAGGTATCTTCAAGGTAGGTCACCTGTTCCTGCTTTTGCACGGGCGTCAGGGCTTTTTTGACAAAAGATCTTTGATCATGTCAATCTCCAGACTTTGGTTGGCCACTATTCTCTTCAAGCGACTGTTTTCTTCCTCCAGGCTTCTGAGACGACGAAGTTCTTGCACATCCATGCCCGAATATTTATTCCGCCAGCTGTAAAACGTCGCAGAACTGATGCCGTACTTCCGGCATATATCTTCTACTTTGTGGCCGTCCTCTTGCAGTTTGAGGATCTTGATGACCTGCTCTTCGCTAAATTTGCTCTTTTTCATAATCACTAAGTTAAAAATTCTAGTTTTAACCTGTTCAAAAAAAGCAGCCTAGTACCCCTTCAAAGGTTATGGTTTTTGGAGCAGGATGGAAGGCGTTAAGAAAATGAGTTAGCTCCCACAAGGAGATCCACTCATTTTTAGCCTGGAATCCAGATTCAAAAATCAAATGATGGCAACGTAAAAGTAATTTATTCCCTGCACCATAACCCATCATTTGAAATAACATTTGACAGCCTTGACTTTTTTGGTTCGTTTTTGTGTCAAGACAAAAATGAACAGGAAGAAGTAAAGGTAAAAAAGGCTCCTAAGCAGTTTCAGCTCGTAATACCTGGGTGCCGAGGCGTAAATAGACCAATGCATATTTCGAGTTTATTGTTAATTTGGGAATTTGAAGTCAATTGGTTTATGATGCGTAGGTTTATGATCCCGATGATGTTATTTTCAATACTGATTTTGGTGGCTTACGGGTTGGTATACGCTTTTCAGGAGAAGTTTTTTTTCTTTCCTGAAAAACTAAAAGACAATTTCCTCTTTCAATTTGACCAAAAATTTGAAGAAATGAACATCCCGATGACAGATGGCATTACCTTAAATGGATTGCTATTCAAAACCGAAAATCCAAAAGGCCTCATTTTTTACCTGCATGGAAATGCAGGATCATTAAGAACCTGGGGTGGGGTAGCAGAGGTATTTACCAAATTAGGTTATGACCTTTTTATCCTGGATTATAGAGGTTATGGAAAAAGCGAAGGGGTGATTCAGGGTCAGGCACAACTGTATGAGGATGTTCAAAGGGCTTATGATGTGTTGAAAGGTAGGTATTCAGAGCAGAAGATCATCGTTTTGGGATATTCGATGGGCACGGGTCCGGCTACAAAACTGGCTTCCGTCAATCATCCCAAATTGTTGATTTTGCAGGCACCCTATTATAGCTTATCCGATCTGGTGCAACACTATTTCCCTATTTTTCCGTCATTTTTACACAAGTATCCTTTTGAAAATTTCCGGCATATCCAAAACTGTACCATGCCGGTGGTGATTTTTCACGGTGATCAGGACGAAGTCATTTATCCGGGGTCCTCCATTAAATTAAAAGCACATTTTAAAGAGCAGGACAGCCTGATCATGCTAAAGGGTCAGCAACACAATGGAATGACGTTTAACCCTGAATATCAATTAAAAATAAAAGAAATATTGAATCAATGACCCGTAACTGAATAGTTAACGGATCTTTATTTATTCGGAAATCATACATTTCAAATTGAAAACGAATTGTTCGTTATGATAAAAATTTGAAGAATTATCAAAATAATTAAGTTGTTATTCTACTTTATTTAAACTTTTATTTTGAAAAATGGATTACTTCACCTGCGCTGAAAGGGTTAGGAAGGCAGCCATTGTAAATACGAGAGAGCGGAGGAATTTGGCTTTCATCTACATCGGATTTTTTGGGAATAAGGTTCTGTAAAGACTACTTATATTTGTTGAACGCTAACATTGGATTACTTACGGCAAATTGGCTGTGAATGGCTTTTTACCCAAATGCCTTTGCAGCCTGGGCAAGCGGTATGGCTCCTTGTACCGGAAGATGGTAGAGGTCTTTCTTGATTAGGTACTATTGACCAATAAACACTAATTTTACCTATTTCCTAGCATCCGCAAACCTGTCAGGTTTTTGGTGCTATTCAACCAACAACCAATTTTGTGGATGAAACCTGACAGGTTTTTACCCTTGTTAATTCGTCGATTGATGTGTAACGTTGGTATTTTCGGTGTTTCCTACAAAAAAATGCGTATGGACTTTATGAAGTGGTTACTCCTATTGCTCCTCCCTGGATTTTGCCATTCCGCTCTTTTGGCCCAGGAATCAGGCTTTGCTCCCTATCAACTTATTGCACACAGGGGAGGGGTGGTCAACGATACCCTGCCTGAAAACAGCCTGGCCGCCCTGGAGGAAGCCATAAAGAGGGGATACGATCGGGTGGAAGTGGATGTCAGGCTAACCAAAGACAGCCTGTTGATTACCCACCACGACCGGGATTTTAAAAGGTATTACGGTGTGGACAGGGAGGTGTCCGAGATGACCTGGAAGGAGATCCGGCAATTGAGAGGAAGTGAGGGCCAGCAGGTACTTACGCTGGAAACTGTTTTGGCCCATTGCCAGGGCAAGATCAAGGTGATGATCGATAACAAAATTTCCGGTTTTAATGAGAACCTGTTTGATTCCCTGATAGCCCTGCTGGATCAATACGATCTTCGGTCGGAAGCCCTGCTGATCGGTACCGAAGCATCCACGGAGTATTTTACCGGAAAGCTCAAACTGAGTTGCAGCATGGACCAGCTGAAGCAAAATTTGAATCGAAAAGATTTTAGCCCTGAAAATTACTACCTTTTTTCCACCGATATTTCCCCGGAGGAATTCAAATGGGCTACGGACAGGGGCTTCATGGTGGTGGCCGCAGTGAATGCCTGGGTTTTTGAAAGCGGCCGGATTTCTCGTCCGATAGAAGAGGTTGTCGAAGATTTGAAGCAGGCAGGGGTTTGTAGCTTTCAAATTGATTCCGTTTACGAGCGGTTTTTCAGGTAAGTTTAGCTCTGGGCTTTACTCCCAATTTATCCAGTCCCTGCTTATTAATTTTCCTAAATCCACAACATAACGCTGCTTTCAGTGATTGTGAAAGGGATAAACCTGTCAGGTTTCCTCTATGCAAAGATTGCTTTGGGTTGGATTTCTACAAAAACCTGACAGGTTTACGGACTTTCGAAATAAAACAGATCAAAATTTTTTTGATTGGGAAATTTGAATTGAACTGGGTTATGTACCTTGCAAAAAAGTCATATCGCCCATAAAATCTTTTCGTATGCTTGTTGAAGGCCCTTTTTCTGGTAATAGATCCCTAACTTCCAAAACACTTACCGCCGACCTGCTTGTAGTAGGTGGCGGGATGGCAGGCATCTGCGCCGCCATCACGGCAGCCCGGCAGGGCATGGAAGTCGTTCTGGTACAGGACCGCCCGGTACTGGGCGGCAATGCCTCCTCTGAAATCCGGCTTTGGATACTGGGAGCTACTTCCAGCATGGGCAATAACAACCGATGGGCCCGGGAGGGTGGTGTCATCGATGAGATCCTTTTGGAAAACCAATACCGGAATCCGGAGGGCAATGCCCTGATCCTGGATACGGTCCTGCTGGAAAAAGTGACCCAGGAAACCAACATCACCCTTTTGCTGAACACGGCCGTAAATGGATGTGAAAAAGAAGGAGACAACCGCATTGCAGCTGCCCTGGCCTTTTGTAGTCAAAACAGCACCCAATATAGGCTGGAGGCTCCGTTATTCGTGGACGCGTCGGGAGATGGCATCCTGGGGTACCTCTCCGGCGCGGCTTATCGCATTGGAGCGGAATCCAGGGAGGAATTTGATGAAGCCTTTGCACCGGAAAAGGCCTATGGAGAACTTCTGGGTCATTCCCTGTATTTCCACAGCAAGGATTCCGGAAAGCCGGTACAATTTATTCCTCCTGCCTTTGCCAATACCGACCTGCCCAGCCTTCCCCGCTTCCATACCTTTAACCTGCACGACAGGGGCTGCCGCCTCTGGTGGGTCGAATACGGGGGGAGAATGGATACCATTCACGATACGGAAACCATCAAATGGGAACTCTGGCGCATCATCTATGGCATCTGGCACCATATCAAGAATTCCGGAGAATACCTGGACATGGAAACCCATACCCTGGAATGGGTGGGCATGATCCCTGGAAAGCGGGAAAGCCGGCGTTTTGAGGGGGATTACATGCTTTCGCAACGGGATGTGGTGGAGCAGCGCACCCATCCGGATAGGGTTTCCTATGGGGGCTGGGCCCTGGACCTGCATCCGGCAGACGGCATCTATGGGGAGCTTCCCGGCTGCACCCAATGGCATGCCAAAGGGGTGTATGGCATTCCTTTTCGCTGTTTGTACAGCAGAAACATTGAAAACCTCTTTCTGGCAGGCAGGATCATCAGCGCCAGCCATGTAGCTTTTGGTTCCTCCAGGGTGATGGCCACCTGTGCCCACAATGCCCAGGCCGTGGGAATGGCTGCCGCCCTTTGCAAAGAACGGCACCTTTTGCCCCGGGATCTTCTGGAAGAGGAGCTGATGGAGAAGCTCCAGCAGCGCCTGATGGGCATGGGCCAATACCTGCCCGGTATGCCGCTGCGGGATACCGATAACCTGGCCAAAACGGCTTCGGTATCTGTTTCCTCTACTTTTAGTTTGCAGCAGTTACCGGCAGATGCCGGATGGAAAGCCCTGGACAGCAGCATGGCGCAACTGCTTCCATTGGAAAAGGGCAGGATTCCGGTTTTTACATTTGTGGTGAAGGCAAAAAAAGCAAGCAGGCTGGTTGTCCGCTTATTGCACAGTAGTCTGCCGGGAAACTTTACCCCGGACAGGCAGTTGGCGGAAAAGGAGTTTCCGGTTTCCAAAGGGGAACAGGAACTGACTGTGGATTTTGGGCTACTTTTGGATGCATCAGCTTACTATTTTATAGCCTTTGAAGCAAATCCCCTGGTAAAGCTGGGCATCAGCCAGCTTAGGCTATCCGGTTTGCTGACGGTTTTTAACCGGGTCAACCTGGACGTTGCCAAAGGTAGCCGGCAGGAACCGCCGGAAGGCCTGGGTGTAGATACCTTTGACTTTTGGTTGCCGGAAAGGCGGCCGGGAGGGCAAAACCTGGCCATCGCCTGTAATCCCCAGGTGCAGGTATACCGTCCTGAAAACCTTTTCAATGGTACCTTTCGGCCAACCACCCAAACCAATGCCTGGGTGACGGATCCAAAGGACCCGGAACCGACGCTTACTTTTTCCTGGCCGGAACAGCAGAAAATCAGGAAAATTGTCCTTTGGTTCGATACCGATTTTGACCATCCCCTGGAATCCACGCTGCGGGGCCACGATGAGCGGGTGATGCCTTTTTGTGTGCGGGAATTTCGGCTCTTTGATGAAATAGGGACGCTTCTTTACCAGGAAGCAGATAATCACCAAAGCAGGTATGAGATAGTGTTTGGTTCGACGGTTACAATAAAAAAACTGGTTCTTCAGCTCCAACACCCGGGAAAGAACGTACCAGCGGGATTGTTTGGCATTGGTGTATACGAAAGCTGAGACCCTTTACGGTCCAGGTGTTTTCGGGCGATTGCTTCAGGTACTTTCCCGGATGATCAGCCTGGATTTGATGACCTCATGCCTTTTCTCAGAAGCTTCCCCGGAATAGGCAATCTCGTCAAGCAGTACCCGGGCAGCCATTTCCCCCATTTCAAAAGAAGGTTGCGCCATGGTGGTGATGGGGGGACTGATGAAGCGACTCGTTTCATCATTCCCGAAACCGGCGATAGACAATTGCTCCGGAACTTGAATGCCCAATTGGTGGGCAGCGTGCATGGCCCCTATTGCCAGGATATCCGCAAAGCAAATGAGTCCATCCGGCTTGTCAGGATTGGCCCATAATTTTTGGAGAGCTTCCCCGGCAAGATCAAAAGTAAAATCCTCAAGGGTAATGATTAGCTGCTGCTTCACCTGTAAGCCTGCCGCCTGTAGGGCCATATGAAAGCCTTCCAATCTATCCTTGCATACCCCTAGGGCAAGCGGGCCACCGATATAAGCGATATTTTTTCTTCCTCTCGCTATCAAATGGTTGGTCAAAACAAAGGCTCCGTTTTTATCGTCTGTTTTGATCTTTGAGGTTCCCAGATTGGCACAGGCCCTTTCATAAAGCACCACGGGAACATCCCTATCAATCACATGTTGCACATGATCAAAAGTCCAGGTCTCTTTTGAAAAGGCGATAATAATGCCATCCACTTTACTATTGGCCAGGGTTTCCACAATTTCAACTTCCTTATTGAAAGATTCACCGGACTGGAAAATCATCACTTTATAGCCTTCCTGGTAGGCCATATTTTCGATACCGGCGATGGAATTGGACCAGAAGTAACGGTTTATGGTGGGAACGACCACGCCGATGATTTTGGATTTTTTACTGCTCAGGCTACTAGCCAGCAGGTTGGGGTGGTAATCCATTTGCCTGGCCATCTCCAACACGGCATTTTTTGTCTCCTTTTTAATTTCAGTGGAACCTCTCAAAGCTCTGGAAACAGTGGCAATGGAAACCTGGAGTTTTTCGGCAATGTCTTTTATGGTAGTTGGTTTTTTCAAAGTTAGGTTTGGTTTACTCGATATTGTTGCTGGTATTGTCTGTAAATTAAACCATTTGTTATCCATTTACTAAATAGTCCCATGTTAAATACCCCGACGGCTGTTTGCCTATTTTGTAAAACAACCGAACTTCGTTGAGGATTTTTTAAATGTAAACGTTTCCGATAACGTTTTCGGTATAAAAGAACAAAAATAAATAGAGCGATCGTTTTTTGTGTTGCAATATAACAGTAATTTAGAATATAATTTTAATAGTGAATTCATTATCCTATACCATTGAAAAGAAATGCGTTCAACGTTTTCTCAATTAGCTGTTTCACGATGCGAGTGAACGGTGCCTGTAAAGCGTTGACAAAACCAGGGGTATCTATTTCCCACAAACTACGTCGGGGTTATGAATAGAGCAAGTTTATCCAGGTTTTCTTTGAAATCACAAGGAATAGTTTTTTGGCTTGTTTTAGCCGTAGGGGCTTCTTGCGGCGTTGAAAAACCTACCGAAATACTTCGGGTAGAAAATTCCTTACCGGAAGAAATTGATTACAACATCCACGTAAAGCCAATCTTGTCCGATCGCTGTTTTTCGTGTCATGGCCCGGACCCCAATACCCGAGAAGCGGGTTTACGGCTAGATCATGCGGAAGCGGCCTATGGACGTTTGGCAAATGATCCGGATAAACAAGCTATTTCACCCGGGAATCTTCGTCGCAGCGAAGTTTACGAACGATTGATTTCGGAAGATCCGGAACGAATGATGCCCCCTCCTCAATCGAATTTAAGCCTTACTCCACGAGAAAAGGGCATCATCATTCGATGGATAGAGCAGGGGGCGCAGTACAAGGCGCATTGGGCGTACACCAAACCAGAAAAAGGAATGTTACCTCCAGTTTCTGATACCACCTGGCCCTATAACGAAATAGATTATTTTGTACTGGCAAAAATGGATCAAGTTGGCTTGTTTCCCAGCCCTATGGCAGAGAAAGAACGACTAATTAGAAGAGTCAGTTTGGATTTGACCGGATTGCCCCCTGATTTGGAGCTGGTTGATCGTTTTTTAGCCGATACATCTTCCAATGCCTATGAAAAGGTGGTAGACAGCTTATTGGCAACAGTTGCTTATGCAGAGAGGATGGCGCTGGACTGGCTCGATGTCGCAAGGTATGCAGATTCCAATGGCTTGCATGCGGATGGCTACCGGCTGATGTGGCCCTGGAGAGATTGGGTCATCGAGGCTTTCAATGAAAACATGCCCTACGATCGTTTTATTGAGTGGCAGGTAGCGGGCGACTTGATGCCAAATCCTTCCAAAAAGCAGGTTTTGGCTACAGCATTCAATCGGAATAACCAGACGAATTCGGAAGCCGGAATAATTGATGAAGAATACCGTTTGGAATACGTATTCGACCGTTCGGAGACAATAGGAAAAGCATTTTTAGGCTTGACGTTGGATTGTGCCCGATGCCATGACCATAAATTTGACCCACTGTCGCAAAAGGACTACTTCAGCATGGCAGCTTTTTTCAACAACATGGACGAATTGGGCATGACTGGGAATGATGGAAATTCGGGACCTTTGATGCTGTACCTGGAAGACGCGGAGGAATTGGAGCTGAAAAAGTTGAAAGCGAACATCCAATCTTTGGAAATTGAAAAGGAAAAAGCCCATGAAAATTTTCGGCAGCAGCAGGAGATCCGTAGCCTGCCCGAACAATGGTCACCCGAAAAAACGCTAAAAATGGGATTGGTTGCGCATTTCGGTTTCGATACCGTTGACGAGGGCGTTAGTCCTGACAGATCTGGAAAGATTTTGGCAAATGTGAAAGGTAGTCCGGAATTTATCTCTTCTCCGGCGGGCACCGGGATGCTTTTTAAGAACGAGTCGGACTTTTTGGAAATTCCCGGGCAGGGGCTATTTGAAATGACTTCTTCGTTTTCCTTTTCGTTTTGGGCGAAGCCAGAAAGTCAGGAACCGTATCGTTCGCTGCTGGCTAATTCGGGCAATAAAAATAATTTTTTCAGAGGATATGAGGTGTACATGGATAGCATTAATCGGTTGCATGTGCGGCTTATCCACGCGTTACCCCATAATTGTATCCACATAGCTTCCAGGTATCCAATTGTTGGGAATGATTGGAGTCACATTGCCCTTACCTACGACGGTTCTGCTTCGGCTTCCGGTACTCGGCTATACATCAATGGAAAACCATCCGCTTCCGATGTTCTCGTGGATAACCTTTACAAGAGTATCTTACCGGTGGGAGATAGTCGGGGAATTTCCGTAAAAAGGCCCTTACGACTTGCAAGAAGTTATCGTGCATTCGGTGGAGACAACGGTATTTTTACGGGTGCATTGGACGAATTGTACATCTATAACAGGGCATTGACCGAGCTTGAAATTATCCAGCTATTTTGTTACAAGGATTTTTCTCCGGTGAGGCAACATAAGCGTCCTTTTATGTTGGAGCACCTGGACTTTCATACAAATAGGGAGGCCCGGGAAATTCGTGAATTGTTGCACGCGGCAAGGAACGAGCAACTTGAGATGCTGGAGAACAAGCCGGAAGTGATGGTCATGAAGGAAAGAGCCCAACCCCGTAAAACATACATGCTGGATCGCGGAGATTACAATTTGCCTACGAAGGAAGTGACAGTAGCTGTTCCAGGTGTATTACCACCTTTGGCGAACGAATGGCCTCGAAACCGGCTGGGATTGGCGAAGTGGCTCACGCATTCGGATCATCCATTGGTAAGCAGGGTAGCGGTAAACAGGTATTGGAATCAATTTTTCGGAAGAGGCATCGTCGCTTCCGTCGGTGACTTTGGCAGTCAGGGCGAATTGCCTTCTCATCCTTTATTATTGGATTGGTTGGCGGTGGATTTTATAGAATCCGGCTGGGATGTAAAAGCCCTGGTAAAGAAAATGGTATTGTCTGCTACCTACAAACAACAGTCCCTGGCAAACGAGGAATTGGCTGAGGTAGATCCGGATAATGTCTATTTAGCGAGGGGTCCACGACATCGGCTGCTGGGAGAGTTTATACGTGACAGTTACCTGCATGCCAGTGGCTTATTAGTGGATGAAGTAGGCGGACCGAGTGTCAAGCCCTATCAGCCAGAAGGATTATGGAAGGAAAAAGGAGAGTTTTCCAATTTTTTACTTACCTATATTCCCGACAAAGGGAAAGACCTGTACCGCAGGAGCATGTATACTTTTATCCGGAGAACCTCACCGCCTCCGGCCATGACTGCCTTCGATGTCCGAGGAAGAGAGGATTGCATCGTGGAGAGACAAGAAACCAATACTCCATTGCAGTCCCTGGTTTTGATGAACGACCCACAGATCATCGAGGCTTCCCGCTTGCTTGCTGAGAAAATGCAAAAAGAAGGTGGAAATAGCCTGGAAGATCAATTAACCTATGGATTCCGAAGGGTGCTGGGAAGAATGCCAGAGCCAGAAGAAATGCATATTTTCCAAAAAATGTATTTTGAAGAACTAGGTTACTTCAACCAGAATAAACGAGAGCGAAAGGCATTATTAACCGTTGGCTCCTCGAAGGTAGATCGGACCCTATCCGGGGAAAAAACAGCGGCCTTGACGATGGTGGCGAATTTAATGTTTAATCATTTCGATTTTTACACGAAACAATAGCCGTATGTCGACATTATGTTCACATGTGAACCATTATTCCAGGAGGGAATTTCTAACTAAAGCCGGACTGGGAATTGGAGGAATGGCCTTGTCCACTTTGGTCAACCCCTTTTCTTCCCAGGCCTATACGAATCCGGGAGTTGGGATTTTGGGCGGCACTCACTTTCCACCCAAAGCCAAAAGGGTCATTTATTTATTTCAAAGTGGGGGGCCTTCCCAGTTTGAATTGTTTGACTATAAACCCGAGCTAGTCAAGCGGACAGGGGAACAGCTTCCCGATTCGGTTAGGCAGGGGCAACGATTAACCGGCATGTCGGCGGGGCAACAATCCCTTCCCATGATTGGTTCACGGTTTGGTTTTGAAAGACGGGGTAAATCAGGCTTGTACGTCAGCGAGCTTTTACCCCATATCGCCTCCCTAGCTGATGAGATATGTGTCGTCAAATCCATGCATACGGAGGCCATCAACCACGATCCCGCCATCACCTTTTTCCAGACAGGTTCCCAACAGGCAGGAAGACCTTCTATAGGGTCCTGGGTAAGCTATGGACTGGGGAGCGAAAATGAGAATTTACCCGGATTTTGTGTTTTGGTATCCACCGGAAGGTCAGGTGCCCAACCCGTTTATGGAAGGCTATGGGGAAATGGCTTTTTGCCTTCTCAGTTTCAAGGGGTGCAGTTCCGTTCAGGTAAAGACCCAGTACTTTACCTGAATGATCCATCGGGTGTGGGAAGAGATCAACGTTCCAGGTATATGGGTCATTTGAAAGCCCTTTATGAACACGCGTTTCAATCCGATCCCGACGAGGAAATCAATTCCAAAATAGCTCAATACGAAATGGCTTATCGCATGCAAACATCGGTTCCAGAAACCATGGATATTTCCGGAGAACCAGACCATGTGCTGGATCTATACGGGCCCGACGTGCATATTCCGGGTACCTACGCAGCCAATTGCCTTCTGGCCAGAAGATTGGCAGAAAAAAATGTAAAATTTATTCAATTGTACCACAAGGGATGGGATCAGCATGGAAACCTTCCGAACGATATTCAAACCATGGCAAGAAGTACGGATCAACCCACAGCAGGACTGATTCGGGATTTGAAACAACGGGGGCTTTTGGACGATACGCTGGTTATATGGGGAGGTGAATTTGGGAGAACCAGTTATTCTCAAGGTCAGATAACCAAGACTATGTACGGCCGGGATCACCATCCGAGGTGCTTTTCGATGTGGATGGCTGGGGCAGGCGTGAAAAAAGGATATTCCTACGGAAAGACAGATGAACTGGGATACAATATTGTTAAGAACCCGGTACACGTACATGATTTTCAGGCCACCCTGTTGCATTTGATGGGTGTAGATCACGAGCGATTAAATTTTAAACACCAGGGTAGGAGGTATCGCCTCACCGACGTTCACGGAACGGTAGTAAAATCGCTATTGAGTTGAAATCTTGGGTGGTTCTGCCTGTAATTTCTAAACGATTTTCTAAAGAAAGATAATCGCGACAAGTAGCCTATCTGTCTTATTTCTTAATCAATCCACTCCTTTCACGTATGAATAGTTTGTCAAAAATATCTTTCTTTCTTTGCCTTTATACACTGGTTGGATGTAGTTCCAATCGAGTTGAGGTTTTTATAGAAGCGGACCAAATAGCCCTGTTGAAGAACGGGAAGTCGTATCGTTTTCAACCGAAATTTTCCGTTATATTTAGCGAGGAAGACCCGAAAATGGCAATGCGGCCAGCTGGCATCGAGGGAGTACCTTACAATATTATTACCTGGATGGCCTACCAGGAAAAGAACGCCGACCTTGGCAAGGTCGAACGGAATGATAGTTCTGTTGGAGATGGCTTTGACGACCGTATTTTGGAAGGAGAGGCAGCAGCCAGGAGTTCCAATCCCTACCATGCGGGTACCGTCACGACCATCCGCGCATCTGCCATGGAAGAGAAAGAAGGGAGTATCCAGCTCATTTTCAATGAGCACGAGTGGTTTCATTTTTCAGCGGAGCTGTCTGATTTAGCGGGGAGAAATCCATCCCTTACCTTTGCGATTAAACCCAAAAAGGACGGTTTTTTCTCAGTTGCTTATACCGGCGCTCCGAATTTTCCACTTTCTCAGGTATCTGAAATCTGGCAACCATTGATTTGGCAGGAAAAGCGGTTTCCTGAAAGTCCCGTCATGACGCTGGCTTTTCGCTGTCCGATCCCTACCGCGCTTGTCAACGACGGCATCCATTCGCTTGGAGTAATGGCTGCATCGGAGGAATACCCATTTGATCCCTTGCCGGTGGCGGAAAACAGCCGGTTTGGGGTGCTGGTCAGGAACGAGGAAGGAAATGCCCAACCTCAACTGCTAGCACCGGTGCCCGGAGGCGAAGGTTCCTCAATGAAAGTGGGCGAGGTATTTCAATTTAAATCCTACCTGATAGTTGAACCCGGAAAAATCCATGAAGCCTACGAAACCATCGCCAGAAAGGATTTCGGATTCAAAAACTACCGGAAAAATGAGGCGCTGTCGCTCAATCGAACCCTCGAAAATATCGTCGACTATTCCAAGTCGGAATATGCCTGGTATATTGACTCGCTGAAAGGTTTTGCCTATTCTACCGATGTGCCGGGTGCAGTGAAAAACGTTTCTAGTTTAAGTCCCTTGGAACTGGCAATCGTAATGGACGATACGGTGATGTTCGAACAAAGAGCTTACCCGACCTTGGAGTATATGTTGTCTAGGGAGAAATTTCTTTTTTCGCTTGACCCCGAACAAAAAATCCAGCATCCATCTAGGAGCATGATGGGGCCCATAGCCCCTGTTTCTGAGCTCACCTCCTTGTACAACATTTTCGGCCCATCCAATGCGTTTTTTTTGGAATTGGCAGAAAGGGAGTTCGCCGGCAGCCGTATTCGAAACCTGGATGTCGCCGAAAAGGGAGATTCCTGGATCAATGCCATGCATTTGTACAAGGCCTCCGGGGATAAAAAATACCTTGACCTGGCCATTTCAGGTGCGGACGAATACATTCGAAAGAGGGTTGAAGTCAAGCAGACTAATTTTGCGGATCCTTATTTTCCAGGATTATTTTTCTGGAATGCGTTTACCTCCAGATGGGTCGATTTGACTGAATTATATGAAATTACACAAAACAAAAAGTACTTAGAGGCAGCCCATGACGGGGCCAGGCGCTATACGATGTTTACCTGGATGTCACCTGCTATTCCGGATACCAGCCTTTTGGTAAATGAGGGCGGCAAAGCGCCGCTGTACTGGTACCTGAAATCCAAAGGCCATGAGCAGATGTATTTTCCGGAAGAAAACGTGGAGGCCTGGAGACTCTCTGAAATCGGGCTTACGCCCGAGTCCTCGGGTACCAGCCAGGGTCACCGGGCGATTTTCATGGCAAATTATGCACCGTGGATGTTGCGGTTAGGGTATTACGCACAAGACCCCTTTCTAATGGAAGTGGCCAAATCGGCCATTATTGGCCGCTACCAAAATTTTCCCGGTTACCACATCAATACCGCGCGTACTACGGCCTATGAGAAACCCGATTACCCGCTACGTGAACACAAAGCTCTTAGCGTAAATTCTTTTCACTACAACCACATCCTTCCCATGGCCAGCATGCTGCTGGATTACCTGGTTACCGATGCCTTTGTCCGGTCAGAAGGTGAGATTGATTTTCCATCGGAATACATCGAAGGCTATGCTTATTTGCAAAATAAGTTTTACGGCAGCAAACCCGGAACGTTTTATGAAGAAGACAGTGTACACCTGTGGATGCCAAACAGTCTATTGACTGTTTCTCATTCGGAATTGAACTACGTATCGGGGTATGATGCATCCGGACTTTTTATGGCTTTTATGAACCAATCCGAACAGGCGGCGACCTCCACTGTACGAATCAATTCAGAATGTGCACTTGGCACCATCGAAGATATAACGGTGCTATCGGATGATGGAAAGGCTGCTACCCTGGGTGCTTCCTCCTTTGAGGTGGAGGTTGCTGGGCAGGGCATTACGGCGATCCGGGTAGAAGGGCTAACACCAATGATGGCTTTTCGGCAACGCTTGTTCACGAAAGGTTCCGATTCCCTGGATAGGTTGAAAGAAATTGATTTTGGAAAGGCCCGTGCCATGGTTATCAATCTGGGAGCTTACGACCGCAGAGGGTATGTTTATCTAGAGGAGGACGATGCACACTATTCCAGCGTGACGTTGTATTACGAGGATGGGGAGGGTACCATCAAAAATCTGACTGATGAACACTATCCCTTTGAATTTACGATTCCTTTGAAGGGAACGGAAGGAGAGATTTCATGTTGGTTCTCCGCCAGCAATACGGAAGGAAGGATCGAAAAAAGTGAAAAATTTAACCTTTGATATACGATCGTTCAAAGCATTTTTTTTAAAAAAGCCCTACTAATTTGCCGTTGTTGGAAGTGAGTTCACCTTGATTCGTCCATTCGTTCGGTACTTTTTTTACCTGATTTTCGGTACCATTTCACCGGTACCGAAAATCAGACGGTATAGCCATTTTCTGATTGAGTTTTTATCACCTTCCAGTATTATCAAATTGTTAAAAATAATATTGATTCGTTATTGAATATTAAAATGAAAACGTTATCGGTAACGATTACGGAATAAAATTCCTTATTTTTATGAATAATACCTTTTTTATTACGGTTTTTATATATAGTATTGATAGATATTCTGTATATGCAGAAAGAGTAACAATGTTTTGCCAAAATAACCGTAACAATGAAAAAAATTTTACCAAGTTTATTTGTATTGGTCCTAATGGTAGTCGCGACCATTTCCCTGGCCCAATCGATCACGGTCAGCGGTACTGTGTTCGACGAAAATGAGACTCCCTTGCCCGGGGTCAGCATTTTGATAAAGAATTCGACTTCAGGTACGGTAACGGATTTGGATGGAAGGTATCAAATCGAAGTGCCGGGGAGTAATTCGGTGTTGGTGTATTCCTTTTTGGGGTATTTTAAGCAAGAGATTACGGTAGGGAACCAACGTTCCATCGACGTTAGTTTGCAACCGGACATGAGTGATCTCAGTGAAGTGGTAGTAGTTGGATACGGAGACCAGCGGAGGATAAATCTAACAGGCTCTGTTGAATCTATCGATGGGGCTGCAATTTCGCGTCAACCGGTATTCCAGGCCTCTCAGGCTTTGGTTGGTATGACACCGGGATTGACCGCTATCCAGTCCAGCAGCCGTCCGGGAGCGGATGGTGCCACTTTACGGGTAAGGGGTATTGGGTCTCTTGGTGCGTCCAATGATCCTTTAGTACTTGTAGATGGGATTCAAGGAGATATAAATAACATTGATCCTTCGGATATCGAGAGTATTTCGGTGTTGAAGGACGCTGCTGCGTCGGCAATTTATGGTTCCAGGGGATCCAACGGAGTCATACTTGTGACCACGAAGCGGGGGAAAGCGGGAGCGATGACGGTTTCCTATAATACCTATGCCGGTTGGCAGGAACCTCAGACCTTGCCCTCTTATCTGGGAGCTATTGATTTCTTGCGGGCGACGAATGTAGACGAAGCCGCCATTGCCAATTACCAGCAAAATAGGGAGTCAAATCCTGATATCTACCCGGATACCGATTGGATGGATTTGCTGTTTTCAGAAAATGGATTCCAGCAATACCATAACCTCACTGTAAATGGTGGAACGGAAAACGTTCAGCTGATGGGATCCATCTCCTATACGGATCAGGGGGCCAATGTAAAGAATTACAATTTCAAGCGATACAATGGCCGATTCAATTCGGATATCAAGATCAACGATAAATTCGACCTCACGTTTGATTTGAATTTTAGTCAGGAGTTGACTACCCAGCCCAATTCGGGTTTGAATCGCGTTTTCCTAGACGCCTTTAGAATTGACCCCACACAAGTGGCCATCCACACCGATGGATCCTGGGGAGATGGTTGGAGTGGTCAAAACCCCATCGCGCACGCCACAGACGGGGGACTCAATCGCAATGAGAATAATTACTTCCGGGGTCTGATGCGGGTAAATTATTCCCCGGTGAAAGATCTTAATATAAGTTTAACGTATTCTCCGGAATACCGAGATCTTTTCGATCGTAACTTTGACAAAATGTATACAACGATTCTGGACTGGGATTCAAAGTCAACGCGTAATGTGCCCGATAGAAATTCACTGAGCAATACCAATACCAGAATATTCGAAGACAACCTCATCGGTCTAATCTCCTACAGCAAAGCCATCACCGATCACCAATTTACGATACTTGGCGGTTACGAAATGATCAAGACCAATTGGACGCAATTTGGTGCTTCGAGAACGGATTTTATCATTGATCGGTTTGAACAGTTGAATGCGGGTGCAGAGACCAACATGAGAAATAGTGGAAGTGCGACGCATTCCAGTTTGGTTTCCTATTTCTCTCGATTTAACTACTCCTACCTGGATAAGTACCTTTTTGAGGCAAACGTACGAAGGGATGCATCCTCAAGATTTGCACCAGAAAACCGCGTATCCATATTCCCGTCATTTTCTGCAGGCTGGCGTTTGACTGAAGAAGCATTTTTCAGCCCCTTGGATTTCTTTTCAGAGTTCAAGTTTAGAGCTTCCTGGGGAAGGCTGGGGAACCAGCAAATTGGTAGTGATTTCCCGTATACCTCCAACATTCTTCTGGGGGCATCGAATTTTATTTTCGGTGACAACGTCGCAACAGGTGCTGCACAAAATGTATTGGCCAACCGCGGAATTCGATGGGAGTCAGCGGAAACAGCAAATATCGGATTGGATGCGGGCCTGATCAATAACCAGTTGACCTTTACGGTTGAATACTATGTCCGGACGACTAACGATATTTTATTGGCATTACCTGTACCCAGAGTAGTAGGCTTGAGTGCCCCCCTTCAAAACGTAGGATCTGTCGAAAATAGAGGGATTGATTTCAATATCAATTGGAGGGATGCAATTGGGAAATTTAATTACAGTGCGAACTTCAACTTTTCCGACGTGAAAAATGAGGTGACTAATCTGGGTGGCCTGGGACAGATAATCAGTGGAAACTCGATTACCACCACAGGAAGCCCTATTGGTTCGATATTCGGGTACCAATCCATGGGGTATTTTCAGAATCAGGAAGAAATCGACAATGCTCCCAATCAATTTGGAGCCCTTATTCCAGGCAACATCAGATACGTGGATCAACCTACCTTGGATACGAATGGGGACGGAATAAATGATTCCCCGGACGAGGTCATTAACCCCGATGACCGGGTAATCATCGGGGATCCTTTTCCCAGGTACAGTTATGCGTTAAACCTGACGGCGGATTACAAAGGTTTTGATTTTGCGGTGATGTTTCAAGGAGTAGGAAAAAGGGATTTGTTATTGCAAGGTGATGCGATCATGCCCTTGTGGAATGCAGGGAAGGTGCAAGAATGGCATGTCGAAGAATCCTGGACTCCTGAGAGGCCAAATGCCAGGATTCCGGTACTTGCGCCTACAAGCTCTGGTAGCAATGATGCGAGAGCTTCCGATGTGTGGGTATTTGATGCATCCTACCTTGCCATTCGAAATGTAAGTTTGGGGTATAACTTCCCCACCTTCAAGGATAGATTAAAAGCAAGGAGTTTACGGGTGTACACCTCGATCCAAAATCTGGCCAATTTTAACAGGCTTCCTAAAGGAACCAACCCACTAACTCCAAACGGTAGTTCCGGGGCATTTTTCCCAATTGCCAGAGCTTATACTTTCGGAGCCAGTCTAACCTTTTAACCAGAAAACACCATGAAAAAATTCACCTATTTTATAGCAGCATTGTTTATGATTTCAGCATGTGATTCCGACTTGTTGGATTTGGAATCGCTGACAGAACCGACTGATGCCACCTTCTTTTCCAACGAGGAGGAACTTGATCTTGCCCTCACCGGTGTTTATAATTCGTTGATTTGGTTGGGGGGGTATAACCTTCCTGTTCAGGTTAACATGGACAATGGAGCCACCGATATTGGACTGGTTAGAGGAGGGTTTAGTAGTTTTGACGAATTAGGCGCTGGCTCCCATAGTGCCAATAGCGGAGGGTTTCTCAACGTTTACACGCACATGTATAGAGGTATTGGTAGGGCCAATAACCTGATCAACAATTTGGATAGGGCAGCCGATGTAGTCCCCGCCGAAAGGTTGAATCAGATCAAGTACGAAGCAATGGTCCTGCGTGCCTATTATTATCATTATCTGGTGTTTTTATTCGGAGATGTTCCTTATACCGAGGATCTAATCGCAAATCCATTGGATGCACTTTTACCAAGGGTAGACAAAGACGAGATCATAGATAGCTTATTAGCTGACCTTCAGGAAGCTGCCCAGAATTTACCGGCCACAGCAGGAGAAAAAAATCGAGTTTTCAGAGATGTTGCACTAACCTTGCACTCGAGGATTGCGCTTTATGCGGGGAGGTTTAGCGAGGCCGCAACATCCTCAAAAGCGGTAATTGATGGAGGCAATATCACCCTACATCCGGATTACGAAGAGTTGTTTACTCCCCAAGGAGAAGGGTCGGCTGAAGCTATTTTGGTAATGCCATTTATGGATGGTTTTGGCACTGTTCCGAATTTCGCAGTGGCTCAAGGCTCGCGTAATTTCGGCGGATACAGTGTCGTTGTGCCTACCCAATCCATGATAGACAGTTACGAAGCAACCGACGGCTTGCCCATCGACGAGTCCAGCGTATACGATCCAACCAGGCCTTTTGACAATAGGGACCCTAGACTAAAAGCGTCCATCATTACACCGCAAAGTGAATGGGGAGGAATCATTTTTGAAAGCCATCCGGATAGTTTGGAGGTACGAAATGTAGATGGAACTATCAGAGGTCGTAACAATGATTCCAGGAAAGTAATCTGGCCGGCTGCTTTTTGCGGTTATCTTTGGAAGAAATATACCAACGTAGAATCGCAACTTCAAAATCGGTTTTGGAGTGAGACAGATTTCACGATAATGAGGTATGCAGAGGCATTGTTAAATTATGCAGAGGCGAAGATTGAATTGAATGAAATTGACGCTTCTGTTCATGAGGCCTTGAATAGGGTTAGGGCCAGGGCTTACGGCGTACCTGCAGGCGACACGGGAAGTTATCCCGCGGTTACTTCGATGGACCAGGCGTTTCTTCGTACCCTAATCAAAAGGGAAAGAAAAGTGGAATTTGCGAATGAGGGTTTTCGTCTGTTCGATATCCGAAGATGGAATATCGCGGAGAAGGTGGTGCCTGTAACGTTGTACGGGAGAATCCTGGATCAGGAAAATGCCCAATTCGTTCCGTCAATCGATGAAGATGGATTTGTTTCCTATGCGGGAATCGAGTCCCAATACGATCGCAATACAGATGCGCGCTTTCCAAATGCCATCCGGGTATTTACCAATCCAAGAGATTACCTCTTACCAATACCCCAAGCAGAAATCGATACCTATAGGGCAAATGGAGCTACCATTACCCAAAACCCGGGAGGATATTAAAGCCGATTAATTCAACTGCACTGCTTACAACGTATCATGACATTAATGGTCGCTTTACCGAGGCTGGTGATGTCATGATACGTATTTACCAAACTTGCCTACTACTAATAGGGCAAGAAAAGCATACATCCACTTACGTGAACAATGAATAAAAGGAGTTGGCAAAAACAGAAGATGGTGGTACTGAGATGCACGGTATTTATTCTACTTGCATGCGTACCTGTAATATCCTGTGAAAGAGCGAATGAGATTCAATCCCCGCCAAACGTTATCGTCATTCTTGCCGATGACATGGGATATGCTGATTTGGGCGTAACGGGTTCTGAAATTTCCACGCCCAACTTGGATATGTTGGCCAACAATGGAATTTTATTTACCAATTGCTATAATACACCGCGTTGCAACCCCTCAAGGGCAAGCTTGCTGACTGGCCTATATGCCCACAATGCAGGAATCGGTCACATGGATGAGAATTTTGGCGTCTCATCTTATCAGGGCTTCATTCACCGAAATACCACTACACTAGCCGAGGCTTTTCGTACAAAAGACTACCGAACGATTATGACCGGAAAATGGCACGTTGGAAATGACCGGGAACATTGGCCGGACAAACGAGGCTTTGATCGATTTTATGGTATTCCTGCGGGTGGTGGACTGTATTTTTATCCGTCTGATTTTTTGGACAGACCGATTTATAGAAATCAGGAACAAGTTTTCCCAGACTCTTCCACGTTTTATTCAACTAATAATTTCACCACAGAAGCCGTCTCCTTTATTAAAGAGGCAGTGGAAGAGGAAAAGCCATTTTTTGCCTATATAGCCTATATAGCTCCCCACTTTCCTCTGCAGGCATTGCCCGAAGACATCGAAAAGTATGCCGGGGTCTATGAACAGGGATACGAGTCAGTTGGAACGAAACGGTTTGAAAAGCAAAAGAAGCTGGGAATACTTCCCTCCGACGATGAAATAAGCTTGCATGATTTTCCATCTTGGGAGGAGGTGGAAAATAAAACAGAGGAAGTTAAAAAAATGCAGGTGTACGCTGCACAGATCGATAGGTTGGACCAAAATATCGGAATGTTGATCGCTGAGCTGAAAGACTTAGGTATATATGAAAATACAATAATTCTTTTCCTTTCTGACAACGGTGCCACCAGGGAGGAGGTGAATCGATCTCCCGGAGCTGAAATCGGGACACCAAAGTCCTTCGTTTCGTACGGGCGGCACTGGGCAAATGTAAGTAACACGCCCTACAGATCGTATAAAAAGCAAACGTATGAAGGCGGAATAAGGACGCCGTTGATATTTTCTTGGCCGAATAATCCCAATGCCAAAGAGAAAATAATTCGTGAACCCATTCATATCATAGATATAATGCCTTCCTTATTAGAAATAGCTGACATTTCCTTGCCAAACCAGAAGTTTGACGGATTGAGTTTTATGGGCATAATAAATGGGATTGTTGAAACCATTCATACAGACCTATTTTGGGAACATGAAGGAAATAAGGCAGTTTGGAACAACGGATATAAGCTTGTACAAATCCATGGAGAAGATTGGGAGCTTTATGACTTAAAATCTGATCCTTATGAATCTAGTGAGCTGAACGATTCACAACCGGTGAAAGACAGCCTCACGCATAAGTGGAATCAATGGGCTTCCAATTCAGGAGTTGAAGCATGGCCGGTCAGAACTACACGTCAGTGATTGATCGACGTAAAATACGTAAAGGAATCGTTTCATAACCGTTATATCAAATGCTTAATTCGATTACGAGTTTATTAATATTGATACTTGTGATCCCGGTAGATGGATCGGTTTTCTATGGAGACCCCCATTCAGGAGTTGAAAGGGATGTTATTTTGATTGAAAACCAAGCGTATGCCGTATCCCGAAGTAAAAACGGCGCGAAAGGCGGAGTCTGGAGTGTTCAAAGAAAAGATGATGCGGCGATTGGTGCAGAGATTTCCAGCGCCTTTACCGTATTCCATTCAAGCGAAGACCCCAACTATGGTTTTGGTACGCGAGCAACCGGTGGGTCACCCGTTGCCAACTGGAGAAAGGGAGAAATGAATGTTTGGAAAAGCGCACAAACCATCGAATTATCGCCGACGGGTTTTGAGGTGGATGGAAACGCCATTCGAATCACCTATGCTGAAAATGAGCTTTTCAGCTTTTCGGCGTCCCTTTCATTACCCGATGGAGCAGGCGTACCGCTTATTTCCTGGGATATAGTCTCAAAAACGAAGGGGTATTTTGCGGTTGCTTATACTGGACTGCAGGAGAGGGACCCCGAAAAGTTGGATTTCCTCTATCAGCCATTGATATGGTCCTGGAAGCGTTTTCCCGAACAGGCTGTACTCACTCCTGAGTCCTATGCGACTACGCCTGCCGTATTTACAACTCAGGACAAGCTTACAGAAGGATTGGCTATTCCTTCTTCCGAAATTCCTTTCCGCTTTGCAACAGCAAGCAACTCAAGGTTTGGCTTGATGCTGCGTACAGAGGGAGGGATGGCCAAACCCATGGTAATGGCGCCAATCCTGGGCGGGCAGGAGTCGTATTTGGAAACAGATGGCAGCCATACATTTTCCATTCAGTATTATTTGGCAGGGGGGACCTGGACGGAAGGCACAGATTATCTGTACCAACACGTCATCGAATACCCGCTGGAACGACAAAATGCCATGGTTTCGCTCAACGAAACCTTTCACAATATGATCGATTTTGCCATGGACGATTTTTATTCGGGTTGGGTGCAGGAATACAAAGGGTACGACTATAAGTTTGATGTGCCATATACGGTAAAAAATGTATCAGCTATCCATCCGCTAAGCGTGGCGTTCACCACGGGCAACCAAGAAATCTACGATCGCAGGGGGTTGCCGATGTTGGAATACCTGATGTCACGGGAAAAATACCTTTATGCCATCAATGCACTTCCTGAAAAGCAGACTCAAAATCCCTCACACTTCCTGAAAGGTCCCGCTATGGAATTGTGGGAAATGGCAAGCATATACCGCCTACTTGGCGAAAAAAACACCGCACTCCCGAAAGAAATTGAACGCTTATTTGGCAAAAGCCGACAGTTAAACCTAGAGACAGAGGTAAGTGGGGCAAGTTGGAAAGACTACCTCGCCAGGTATTTGGTAGACCATGGTCAGGAATACTTGGACTCGGCGATCCTATTGGCGGATGAATATTTGGATTTGACCTTTTATCAATACCCGTCTGACTTTTCTACCAATGCCGGCCTTAGAGATGCCCAAGCCACATTCGTCAATGATTATTCCTCGACGTGGCAGGAGTTGTTGGAATTATATGAACTTACCCAAGACCGGAAGTACCTGGATGCGTCCTATGAAGGCGCTAAACAGCTTTCACTTTGGACCAGGTCAACGCCATTTGCTCCGGACAAATCCATCACCGTAAACGAAGGAGGAAAGGTAGAGGGTATATTTCCCGGTAGAAGATTTAAGGCAGACAGCTATGAGTGGCAGGAATTTGACATGACCACGCAGATTCAGGAGCAGGTTGTTCCAGCGTGGCATACTTCTTTGGTAGGCTTGCTTCCGGAGCAGCCGGGTACCTATGTGTATGGCCCCATTATGCTGTTTCATCAGGCGGGTGCGATGCTTCGGCTGGCGTATTTGAAACAGGATGAAACACTTAAAAAAATTGCCTATAACGGCATTTTGGGTAGGTATAATAATTTCCCAGGCTACTATTTCACCTCGCTGTATACCAATGTCTATCAGCAGACCAATTATCCCCTGCATCCGTATTTGGGGATAAAGTACAACGCCGTTTTTTACAATCACCTTTGGCCACATGTTGCTCTAATTCAGGATTTTCTGGTAAGTGATGCCTATTACCGATCAGGGGGGGGAATAGATTTTCCCGCCTTGTTTTCTCCGGGATATGCCTTTCTTTCCAATAAGGTCTACGGGCATGCGCCGGGAAAGATCTATGACAATGAAAATGTTAGCCTTTGGCTGCCCAAAAACCCTTTTAAAACCAGTGAAAAATCAGTTAACCATTTACTGGGTAGGGATGGAGAAAATACCTATATCGTGTTGATGAACACATCTCCGAATCCGATTAGTGAAACCTTTCACCTCAGGCAGGACGTGTTTAAATGGGATTCCGACCGGGAATATTCCGTTGAGGTTTTGGCAAGGAATGAATTAATTGGCGAGCATACCCTAAAAAATGGAAACTTGCCGGTTAAGCTCGCGGCTGGTGGAATAGCCGTGTTCAAAATAAAAGGATTATGCCAAACGCAGTATTTTCCCGGCAATTTTAATTCGCAGGAGATTTCCGCCTCCCGAAAGCAACAGTATTTTAGAAAAGAATACTCCTCGTCTGCGATAGGAACACTTACCGCAATGAGTTTTAAAAGTATGGAGCATATTACCGATTTCTACGTGTATAGTACCTCCACCGAGGATCACGTTGCTAGCGTACAATTAGACTATAAGATGGGGGATGAGGCCTGGCAACAAGTTACGGATAAAAGCTACCCTTTTGAATTCAGTCTGAGGATGGAAAAAAGCGATTCTCCCCTAACATTCAAATGGAAGGCCATAGACGCTAAGGGAAATTCGCATCAGTCGGAATTTGTTGAAATTTACTAATCAAACCTAAAAGAAAATGAACGTATTATCATCAGCTCAAATCGAGGCATTTAATCAAGAAGGTTACGTGATACTAAGGGGATTTCTATCTTCAGATGAGGTGGGATTTCTCTACAAAGCGTCCACCGAGGATTCACATTTGACAGAGAATACCTATGCGGTATTGGATGCCAACGGGAATGAATCGAGACTGGCATTGTGGAATGATCCCGGAGAGGATGCCTTCGGGATGCTTTCCAGGGACGAGCGGGTTGTTGGAGCAGTGGGCCAATTAATAGGTGGTCCCGTTGCTCATTTTCACTCCAAGGTAATGCAAAAGGTACCGAAAGTTGGTGGCGCTTGGGAGTGGCATCAGGATTACGGATATTGGTATAAGAATGGGTTCTTGTTTCCGGATGAAATGATAAGTGTGATGTTTGCACTTACACCGGCAAACAAGGAGAATGGATGTCTGATGGTATTACCCAAGTCCCACAAAATGGGAAGGATTGAGCATGGAAAGGTAGGAGAACAAGTAGGTGCGGCACTCGATCGGGTAGAGAGGTATGAAGCGCTCACTGACCTTATGTATTGCGAATTGGCTCCGGGCGATGCCTTGATTTTCCACAGCAACCTGCTACATGCTTCTAATCCAAATACATCCGATCACCCGAGGTGGTCTATCATTTCCTGTTACAATACCCTTCAAAACACCCCTTATTTGGAACCTTCATCTTGTTTCAAGGAAGTGGCTACGGTTTCAGCAGGATCTATTTTAAAAGCTTCCAGGGCTGGTTTTGACACGATTTCCTTTAACCAAAAGAAAAGTGATATTTCGCTTAAATAAATGATGGATTTAAGATTGAAGATTTCTGCTTTTGTTTTTTGTATATCCCTGTTTTTTGGGAACGGCTTTCCCTTGCTCGCCCAGGATGAATTTTCATTAAATGGCACTTGGCAGTTTAAAACCGATCCGAATGATCTGGGAGAAACGGAAGCGTGGTTTCTATCTTATGTAGATCGTTCCGGTTGGGAGGAAATGGAGGTGCCGGGAAACTGGGACCTGTACAACGCCTATGCCCATTATGTGGGCAAGGGATGGTATACCAAAACGTTTTCACTGCCGTCTGATTGGGAGGGCAAATCCGTCATCATCAATTTTGAGGGGGTTTACCACGATTGCACCGTTTGGTTGAATGGCAAGAAGCTGGGAGATAACAACTCCGGTTTTCTGCCTTTTGAATTTGAAGTGACAGATCTCTTATATCCCGATCAAGAAAACACCCTTACCGTTCGTGCGGATAATACCTTTAAACGGGGAGCGATCTGGAATTGGGGAGGTATACGGAGACCGGTAACACTCACTGCTTTTGATGGGCTCAGAATTATCCGTCAACACATTACTCCTCGTGTAGATGCAGGTAAAAAAGAAGCGGAAGTGGCGATCAGGATCTTCTTTGAAAATTTGAACGCGGAATCGACGGTGGCCGAAGGGGAAGTATTGCTTAGCGCTGGTAACGGATACAGGCAGGTTTTGCCATTTTCCACATCGATTTCTGCAAACGGAGAAAAAGAAATCGTACTCACTACCCCGATAAAAAAGAAAGATGTTCGCCTGTGGCATTTTGACGATCCTTTTCTGTACGAGTCGGCAATTATACTTAAAACCCAACAGAAACCGGCGGTCAACGATGCATTTGGGCTGCGGAAAGTAGAGCTTGACACGGCCAATTACAGACTCTTGCTCAATGGCGAATCTGTGCGATTAATGGGGCTTAATCTGGTGCCGGATGCACGAACAACCGGAAACACCTTGCCGCTTTGGCAGATCAAAAGGGATGTGGATTTGCTTAAAAGCCTAAATGGCAATTTTGCCAGGTTATCCCATTTGCCTTTGCCGGAGGAAATGCTCAATTACCTGGATCAACGGGGAATCCTTATCATTTCGGAAATTCCACTTTGGGGATTTGACTCCCTAGCAAATCCTGACAATGATGTTCCTTTCAATTGGTTAGACAGGCTGGTGAATTGGCAATACAATCACCCTTCCGTGGTTGGTTGGAGCACAGGCAATGAGTTAGGTCATTATCCGAGTGCGGACGCTTATGTGAAGAAAAGCATTGCTTATGCCCGAACGCTGGATAGTACCCGAATGGTTACAGCGGTTTCTCATATGGCTAATAGCGCGGATGATTATATTCAATATTCGGATATGGGCTTGATCAACAAATACGGTAAAAACTTAGCGCCTGTGACTCGCCTGCAGCATGCAAATCACCCAGGCAAGGTACTCTTTTACAGCGAGTACGGCATCGGTCAGTTTGGGGAAGGATTGGACGCTACCTTTGCGATCAATCCCCTGCTGGACTCAATTAGAAATTTCCCCTACCTGGTAGGTGCTTCCATTTGGACCTATAACGACTATAGAAGCAGTTATGATAATACCCAGCAATTTTCTGAAAACCGACCTTGGGGGGTAGTGGACGTCTATAGGCGGAAAAAACAAGCCTTTTTTGATCTCCAAAAGGAACATGCCCCTGTTCGCGAAATGGTCGTAGACGTCTTGGGCAAAACGGCAAACATTACCGTGTTTCCGAGAACGGTGTTGGATTTGCCCGCTCATCCCGTCAGCGCTTATAAAATCGTCTACCAACTCTTGGATGCTGATGAAAACCCAACAGTAGGTGGTATTGAAAACCTTCCTACCATCCTCCCCGGGGATAACCCGCTGAGTTTTAAAATTGATTGGGAAGCGGAGGGTGCTCACGCATTGAAAGTTTCCTTGTTGACACCACAAATGGATACTGTCTTGGATACAGTAATTTATTTCCGAAAACCTGTCCAAAAAATACAGTTCAACGCCTATGGCGGAAGGACCCTGCACAACATGATAGCCCCAAAAACGGGAGGAATACGTGTTTTTTATAAAAAAATCCCACATGCCACCCACTATAAAGTGAAGTATGGAAAAAATCAGCTGGACCAGGAAACCGTTCCCAGCATAGAGGTGTTTTTGGACATTGATAGTCTTGATGTTGACCAAACATACATGGTACAGGTGGTAGCCATTAATGCCCTTGGGGAATCTCTTTCCGAGCCAATGGCAGTGAACATAAATTCCCGCCAATTCTTACCTCCCGGTGTTCGCCATGTAGAGGCTACCAACGAAGGTTTTTTTGTGGGATACGCTTCTGACGAAATGGATTTTCTATACAGAACCCGGTACCGGGATGAACATGGGGATGAAAAAATCATCCAATCCCGAACTCCGGGACTGATGGCGGTCAGAGGCCTTACAAACGGAAAGCCCTATTCCTTCGAAGTGCAGCGGGTGATGAACAACAATTCAAGCAGCCTTTGGGGAAAGACCTATACAGTCATACCTGATGGAAATCAAAAGCCGGCTCCGCCAACTTTGAAAGGAGCTTTCAGAAACGGTAAAGAGGTGGTAGTGTCCTTTCTTCCTGTAGGCAAGGCCATAGCGTACGAAATCCAATACAGGGAATCGGGGACTAGTGAGGACAATTGGAACGCAGTTTACCTGAACCGAACAGAGGTGTATTTCGGTCACATTAACAGCCTTAAACCTAACCGTAGCTATGAATTCAGGATGGCAACCATCAATGAAAATGGAAAATCCGATTTTACCAAGGTGATAGGTATATGAGATTGATGGTAAAATATTTCGTTCTTGCAGATGCCGGATTGACCGAATTAATAGGCCTAATTGTACTTATATGCCTTTTTTCAGTTGGCTGTAATAGGCCTGAAATGTCTGCATCGGAGGAAGAAGTATACCCCTCCATCAGCGGCATTTACCCCCACCTGGCCTATTACAACGAGGAAGGGGAATGTGGTACGGGTGCCGTAGTGCCCTGGGCAGATAAGCTCTGGGTGGTTACCTACGGACCCCATTTTCCTTTCGGTTCTTCCGATAAATTGTATGAAATCAATCCGGATTTGTCCTTTACCATCCGCGAAGAAAGTATAGGGGGTACCCCCGCCAACCGGATGATTCATAAAGAAAGCGAGCAATTGTTTATCGGTCCCTATGCCATTGACCGGACAGGAAAGGTTCGGACCGTTTCTTACGAAACCATGCCCGGAAGGCATACGGGAAATGCCAGGCACCTGACCGATCCGGCCCATAAGATCTATTATGGTACCATGGAAGAGGGCTTTTATGAAGTGGATGTGCATACCCTGGAAACCACTACCTTATACGTAGACGGCAACGTGATTCGCAAGGAAGGAGAAATGGCCCAGGAAGCGGAGTTGCTGTTGGGGGCACATGGAAAAGGGCTCTATTCGGGACAGGGGGTACTGGTCTATTCCAACAATGGGGAAACCGGACAGAAAGCCCTGGAGGATTTTTCCATAGAAGCAGGAGCCCTGTATGAGTGGGACGGAGAAGAATGGCACCTGGTCAGAAGAAATCAGTTTGTCGAGGTGACAGGCCCGGGAGGCATTTATGGCAATCCCAATCCGGCAACTGACCCCATCTGGGCCACCGGCTGGGACCATAAATCCCTGATCCTGGGGGTTCGCGACCCGGCGGAGGGTTGGGACTTTTACCGCTTGCCCAAAGCCAGCCACAGTTACGATGGTGCTCATGGCTGGAATACCGAATGGCCCCGTATCCGGGATGTGGGTACGGAGGAAGCGCCGGATTACCTGATGACCTTGCACGGTATGTTTTGGAAATTTCCCGAATCGTTCCAAAAAGGGCAAACTGCCGGTATCAGGCCCCGATCGGCTTACCTGAAGGTCATCGGAGATTTTACCCGCTGGCAGGATGGATTGGTTTTTGGCTGCGATGATTCGGCAAAGCGGGAATTTCTAAACAAACGAAGTGCAAAAGGAAATATCGAAGGGCCGGGGCAATCTAATTCTAATCTCTGGTTTACCGATAGGGACATGCCGGATAAATTGGGCCCGGTCACTGCCAATGGTGCCCTGTGGTTGGAGGAGCAAATAGCTGCCAATAAAACCTCAGAACCCATGCTGTTTTCCGGTTGGCAAGAGAAAAATGTATGGCTGCAAAATCAGGGTGAAAAGAAGGTGAATTTCACCCTTGAAATTGATACAGATGGTACCGGTCATTGGGAGCTGCTCGAACAGGTTTCCCTCGCCGGAAATGAAAGTAGCTGGCTTTCCTTCGATCAGGATACGAAAGGAGAATGGATCCGGGTAAAAAGTGATGGAGCAACAAGGGCCACGGTGCATGTGTCTTTTTCCAATCCCGAGCAGCGATCTGCTTATCAAAAAGATATTTTCCAGGGTATTCACCCCATTCAGGAAGATGCTTATACAGGTGGATTGTTATATGGCTTGGGAGATAATCGCAGGAAGCTAGGCATAGCCGCCAAACATTATCAGGGGGGGAGTGTTGAAAATGCCGGTTATTATGAAATGGATGAAAAGCTGCGGCTGGTAAAAGTTGATGACCCTGAAACGGAAGCTTTTATAAACGAGGGCTTTGCCATTCCCGAAAATGTATTTGAGGTAGATGAAGCATCCGTGCTGGTCACCGATGATCGGGGCAGAAGGTGGCGGCTACCGAAAGGAGACGAAGCCTTTACCGAGCCCTCCCTGCGAGGAAAACTTCGGATTGCCCGGGAAGTGGCTACCGAACGGGACCTGTTCAATTGCCACGGGACGTTCTACGAATTGCCCGCAGAGAATGCCGATGGCTTTGCCAAAATCAGGCCTGTATCCTCCCATAAGCTTCGTATCAACGATTATGCTTCCTATAGGGGCATGTTGTTGCTCACCGGCGTAAATACGGAGGCAGCCGAATCCAACGAACACATTATTCTTTCCGAGGACGGTGAACTTGCCGTTTGGGCCGGGGTGATCGATGATCTCTGGAAATTGGGAAAGCCAGTTGGGAAGGGAGGCCCCTGGGCTAATACTGCTGTGGAAGCGGGCCTGGCCTCTGATCCCTATTTGTTTGGCTTTTATGACCAGAGGCAATTGACACTTCAGCATGATGCCGGAGAGGAAGTTACCTTTACCATCCAATTTGAACCCATTGGTCACGGCCCCTGTATGGATTGGAAGGAGGTGCAGGTTTCGCCTGGAGAGACCTATCGGGAAACCTTTCCGGACGAACTGGAAGCCCGTTGGATTCGCTTGGTGGCGAACAAAAACTGCCGGGCCACTGCCCAGCTTAGCTACGAATAAATGATAGGAAACCAATCACCAAACCGATGAGTGCATGCTATTCAAAAATAATGATCGCTGGTGTGGTACTGCTGATTTGTCTGGGAGCAGTGTTGCCCCTTCCGGCTGACTCGGGTGACCCTACGCGTCGCCTGATCGGGCAGGTAGATACCGATTCGATCCGCTACGAACTGTATGTGATTGAAGACAGCAATGGGATATCACAGGAATACGTGGCCGAGCTATTCACACCCGTATGCCATACCAATAAGTGTTATCCCGTGTACATCAATCTTTTCTGGGATCTGTTGGGGAATTTTGATCGTTTTGAGATGCCGGAGGGCGAAATATTGACCAAGCTGGACCACGTTCCCTTTGATGACAAGGATTACCAAAAACTACAGGGAATCCTAAGCAACGAGCGCTCCATTCTGGGGAATTATTCCATCACGGATTTGGTAGTGAGTACAGAGACGGTAGACAGCAATAACGGGGTGGACGCAGTCACGGGAGCTACCTCCAAAACCATCCAAAGCGAAGTCATATCGGGTGCTGTGTATTCCTGCTACACCCTCTGGCACCTGGCACATGGACCCTTGACAGAAGAAACGAAAGCGCATACTGTGGCCAACCATACCGAGCAAACCCTGGTTCGGTTTTTACAGAGCGACCACTATCCCTACCAATACTGGGCGTTGGAACGCATTCAAGCCCAAGGGAAAGAAAACGAGCCACCCTTCGTAGCTGCCCTGCTGGAATTGCTGCGTGGCAAAAATATTTTCCTCGCCAGCCATTTGATAGAGGCGCTGCCGGAAACAGTGTTTGCCAGTGAGGCGAGACAGCGATGGCTCTGGGAAACCTATCTGCAAAGCCCTTATCGGATGCAAATGGACATCCTGGACCGGCTTCACTCACTGCCCCTGCATTCCCCATTGGTGACGCAGTTGCTGAAACAACTGGAAGCAAGTAACCCTGCACAGCAGCAGGCAATTCTCTCCGTACTGGAAAAGCAAGCCGCATTAAGCAAGGAACAACAGGGCTTGGCAGTGTCCTACCTGCAGCAGGGGAAATGGGAGGAGCCGTTGCTGCGGCTATTGGCAAATCAATCCAATCCCGGAGCCGTGACAAGGAAAACATTGAAGAAATATACCGTAACAAACCAAAAAATAACCAAACCATGAAGCGAATGTATTTAACCCTCGCGCTGCTAGTCGGGCTGGCGCTGTTTACACAGGCACAAAACCGGGTACTGGTAGAGGCTGAGTCTTTTGAGGATATTGGCGGTTGGGTGATCGACCAACAGTCCTTTGACGTCCTGTACTCCTCCTACCTGATGGCTCACGGCATGGGAAGGCCCGTGGAGAATGCGCGCACCACGGTTGATTTCAGCAGTGGGGGTGATTACCATGTCTGGATTCGTACAAAAGATTGGGCGCCTTTTCCTACGGGGCCGGGAGAATTTAAACTCTCCGTCAATGGTACTCCCTTGCAAACTACTTTCGGAGTAAGCGGCATTGGTGAATGGGATTGGTATTATGGAGGAACCGTTCGCATGAATGCCGGACAAAACAGCCTGGAGGCCGAAGACCTCACCGGATTCAATGGCCGTTTTGATGCCATATATTTTTCCACCGATAAGGACGACATCCCAACCAATGATAACGAAGCCCTCCTTGCCTTTCGAAAGGAGCTACTGCACCTCACTGACGGTCCGGAAGACCAGGGGAAGTTTGATTTGGTAGTGGTAGGCGGAGGCATGGCCGGTACTTGTGCGGCCATCTCCGGTGCCCGCATGGGCTTGAAAGTAGCATTGATCCAAAACCGTCCCGTATTGGGAGGTAACAACAGTTCCGAAATTCGCGTGCACCTGATGGGCCGGGTGGATCAAAACCACTACCCCAAGCTTGGAAGGATCGTTCGGGAACTGGATAACGGTGATCCTGGAAACGGAAATCCGGATGCCGATCGGTACGGAGACGAGCGCAAGTTGCAAATTGTGCGGTCCGAACCCAATATTTCACTACATTTAAACACCCACGTGTACGATGTGGAAATGGACGGCAATACCATCAAGGCCGTGATCGGAAGAGATATCGCCACCAATCAGGAATACCGTTTTGAAGGAGTCTACTTTTCGGACTGCACCGGAGATGGCACCCTTGGTTTTTTGGCCGGAGCGGAGTACCGAATGGGTCGGGAAAGCCAGGCCCAAACGGGTGAGTCTCTGGCCCCGGAAAACCCGGATGACTTCACCCTGGGTACTTCTAACCTTTGGGCTTCTCTGGAGCGCGAGGAGCCTTCAGAGTTCCCCGAAACACCCTGGGCCATCCAGTTTTCCGACGAGTACCACATAGACGATCACAAGGCCGATTGGCAGTGGGAGACCGGCTTTGGAAATTTCCATACCATTTATGAAGCCGAGCAGATCCGAGATCATAATTTGCGGGCGATTTACGGCAACTGGTCCTACCTGAAAAACGAGAAAGCCGACAAATACAGCCATCACGAATTGGCCTGGGTGGCTTATATTGGAGGGAAGCGGGAATCCCGGCGATTGATGGGCGACCATGTATTGACTCAGATGGATATTCAGGACGGGATTATGTATCCCGATGGGAGCGTAACCGCTACCTGGACGATTGATCTCCATTTTCCGGATGCCAAAAACTCCCAGTATTTCAAGGGAGAAGAGTTTTTTGCCGCGACCAAACACATCAAAGTGCAGCCCTACACCATTCCCTACCGCTGCCTGTATTCGAGAAACATCGACAATTTGTACATGGCAGGCAGGAATATCAGCACTACCCACGTGGCTTTCGGCAGTACCCGGGTAATGCGTACCTGTGGAATGATGGGAGAAGCTGTGGGCTATGCGGCGTTTGTGGCTAGAAAAAACAACGCCAGTCCAAGAGAAGTATACACCATGCACCTGAACGAATTTATGGATATCATCGAGTCGCCGGTGACTATTTACAACTTACCGACCTTGCCCCAAAATTGATCGCATGGTACTACTCGACTTTTTGACAATCGGTGTTTTTACGGGAATTATACTGGTTGCCGGTTTATCCTTTGGAAAGAAGGGCGGTGACATGAAATCTTTTTTTGCAGCGGGAGGGGCAGTTCCCTGGTCCATCAGTGGACTGTCTCTCTTTATGAGCTTTTTCTCCGCTGGCACCTTTGTGGTTTGGGGCTCCATCGCGTACGAATGGGGTTGGGTGGCCATCACCATACAGATGGCCATGTGCATCAGCGGCTTTTTGATTGGTACGTTTCTGGCTGCCCGGTGGAAACGCACGAATGCACTAACCGTGGCGGCCTATCTGACCCAACGGTTTGGCAAAACTACCCAACGCTACTATACCTTTTTGTTTTTGGTACTATCACTGGGGTATACGGGGGCTTTTCTGTATCCGGTAGCAAAAATTCTGAACGTGGTCACCAGTTTCAATATATATTACTCCATTCTGCTACTTGGGGGCTTAATCATGGTGTACACTGCGGTCGGAGGGTTATGGGCGGTGGTGGTCACCGATGTGTTGCAATTTGTAGTGTTGACGGCGGCGGTGCTGATCGTGTTGCCTTTGTCCCTGGATACGGTAGGGGGCTGGAGTCGGTTTATACAGGAGGCACCCGAAGATTTCTTTCGGCTTTTCAACGATACGTATACCCCTGGATTTATTCTCGCATTTATTGGCTACAATACGATTTTCATCGGGGGAAATTGGGCATACGTACAGCGGTATACGACTGTCAAGGACAGTACTGCTGCGAAAAAGGTCGGATTCCTGTTTGGAGGTCTTTACCTGATCAGTCCGCTTATTTGGATGCTACCTCCCATGATTTACCGGGTGATCAATCCTGGACTGACAGGTTTGGAGACGGAAGGAGCCTACCTGATGATGTGCATGAACGTGTTACCTGCGGGAATGCTGGGCTTGATGCTGGGAGGGATGATTTTTGCGACCGCCAGTTCGGTCAATACTTCCCTAAATCTGGCTGCAGCGGTCTTGACCAACGATGTCTACCGGCCCTTGTTCCCGGCCGCCGGCAACCGGCGGTTGATGCAGGTAGCGAGGATCGCTACCTTGTTGTTTGGGTTGGGTACCATTGCAGTGGCCTTTATGGTTCCTATGGCTGGAGGGATTGTAGAGGTAGTGCTGAGCATAGGTGCCATCACTGGTGGGGCCTTGTATGCCCCTGCCATATGGGGCTTGTTTTCCAAGAAGCTAGCGGGCAGGCACATTTTATTTGTTACAGGGATCAGCCTGCTGATCAATGTATATTTTAAATTTATTTCACCGGAGTTGTTTTCTTTTTCTCTGGACCGCAGCAGCGAAATGTTGGTAGGTGTCTTTCTGCCTCTGGTACTGCTGGGTATCGCGGAAACGTACGTACGCCGGTCTACCGGGAGTACCCATACAGAAGTGGAGGTGGGGGAAAAATCGATGCTTACCGAGGAGCAACAGGTGCTATTGGCTGCCTCGAGTCAGCGGCAAAACACCTACGGGTTTCAGGTATTGGGCTGGGCATTTATAAGCATGGGCGTGTTATTCGTTTCCCTGGGAACGCTGGCCGGGTCCGCTCGCTGGTATTTGTTTTTTCTTGGAACCTTGATGGTCCTCTTGGGAGTTGGACTGATTCGTTTGTCCAAAAAAAGAAAGAAAATAAATCATTCATTAGTTGTCGATAAATAGACCAATGAAAAAAGAAGTATTTAGTAGCACAAAGCGAAGGTTTAAACGGGAGGAATGTCTTGCCGATCTGGTAATCGTTGGGGGTGGTATGGCCGGTACCTGCTGTGCCATCACCGCAGCCAGGCAGGGCATGCAGGTAGTGCTGGTACAGGACCGACCGGTTCTGGGTGGAAACGCCTCCTCAGAGATCCGGCTTTGGGTCCTGGGCGCAACATCCCACATGGGAAATAACAACCGCTGGGCCAGGGAAGGAGGCGTCATCGATGAGATCTTACTGGAAAATTTGTACAGAAATCCCGAAGGCAATCCCTTGATTCTCGATACCATTTTATTGGAAATGGTAAGCAATGAACCGGGTATACGACTGTTATTGAATACGTGCATGCACGACCTGCAAAAAAGCAGTCCCGATACCGTCGAGGCTGCCTTGGCTTTTTGCAGCCAAAATGCCACGGAATACTTGTTAAAAGCCCCTCTTTTTGTGGATGCATCCGGTGACGGCTCCCTGGCCTTTTTGGCCGGAGCGGCCTTCCGGATAGGGGCGGAATCGGCGGATGAATTTGATGAGCCGTTTGCGCCGGATGATACCTATGGGGAATTGCTGGGACATAGCCTGTATTTTTACAGCAAAGATACCGGCAAACCGGTACGCTTTATCGCTCCTTCCTTTGCTAATCGGGAAATCAGTAAACTGCCTCGCTTCAAATCCTTTAACCTCAAGGACCATGGTTGCCGCCTATGGTGGGTGGAATATGGAGGAAGAAAAGATACCGTTCACGAATCCGAATCGATCAAATGGGAGCTTTGGCGCGTGATTTATGGTATTTGGGATCACCTTAAAAACTCAGGAGAATTTCCGGAAATGAATAACCATACCCTGGAATGGGTGGGAACCATCCCGGGAAAACGTGAAAGTCGCCGCTTTGAAGGGGACTTCATGTTGTCACAAAAGGACCTGGTGCAGCAGCGCCAATTTGATGATGCCGTTTCTTTTGGAGGCTGGGCCCTGGACCTGCATCCGGCGGATGGGGTCTACGGCGACCTGCCAGGCTGCACCCAATGGCACACCAAGGGAGTGTACCAGATTCCGTATCGCATCATGTACAGCCGAAATCTAAAAAACCTTTTTCTTGCAGGGAGAATCGTCAGCAGCAGTCACGTGGCTTTCGGTTCCACCCGGGTGATGGCTACTGGCGCTCACAACGCGCAGGCCGTGGCGATCGCCGCTGTATTGTGCCGTGAAAAGAATCTTTTGCCCGCGGAACTGCTTGAGCCTTCACGAATGAAGGAGCTGCAAAACCGGTTGATTCGGTCCGGGCAATACATTCCCGGACTCCGCTTGTCAGATGAGGGAGAACTGGTACAATTGGCAACGCTGCGACCCTCGTCTACCTATCGGTTGCAAGGCCTTCCCATGGATGGGCCCTGGAAGTCCCTGGAGTTTGCAGCGGCGCAGGTGTTACCCCTCGCCGAAGGGAAAGTCCCGGGCATTCGCGTACAGGTGAAAGCCTCGAAAGCTACGCAACTTAGGGTGTCACTGATGGGAAGCAAGCGGAAGGGGAATTATACACCCGAGCTAGTATTGGCTGAAAATGAATTCGAAATAGCTTCCGGTGAATCATTTTTAACAATTGATTTTCAGTATTATATAAAAAATTCAGAATATTATTTTGTCACTTTTTCTGCCAACGAAAATGTGCAACTCAGGACCTCTGAGACTCGTCTGACCGGTGTTTTGACCGTGTTTCAAAAGTTTAACAAAGCGGTTGCCTCCAGCAGTAGACAGGAGCCTCCAGAAGGCATCGGCATCGAGGCCTTTGACTTTTGGTTGCCAGAACGACGACCTGAGGGACGCAATCTGGGATTTGACCTGGACCAGCCCTTGTCGCTGTATGACGTACTATATTTACGCAATGGTATTTTTCGCCCGATCGGACAGAGCAACGCCTGGGCTGCTTCTTTGGATGATCCGCAACCTTCTGTTGAATTAAAATGGGATAGTGAACAGAAAATCAGGGAAATAAAGTTGTACTTTGATACGGATTATGACCATGCGTTGGAGTCTACCCTGATGGGCCATCCCGAACGCGTGGTCCCTTTTTGTGTGCAGCGTTTTTCCATTTGGGACAAACAGGGAAACCGGTTGATTCAGGTGTGTGACAATCATCAGTCCTGTTTTTCGCTTCGTTTTGATGCCCCGCTTACCACCAACTATTTGAAAATTTCGTTAGAGCATCCGTCTGCCGCCACACCCGCTGCTTTGTTCGGCATCCTCTGTTATTAAGAAACTAGATAATGAAACCATCCAATTCCCACCCCTTCTTACTTGGACTGCTTCTGTGTTTGGTGGCATCGATATCTCCTGTATTGGCGCAGCGAAATCTTTCACTTAGCGGCCGGGTTTCCAGCAGCTCGGAAAGACCGAATCAGGGCGCAGCGCTGGCGCTTGACAACAATCCGGAAACCTATTGGGAAAGTGAATCGGGTGAAGCTCCCTGGATTGCGATTCGGTTGCCAGGCGCAACGGAAATCACCGGATTTACGCTCAATTTTTATCCAGGCGGAAAGCCTGCCGGGGGGGTTGAGTTCCAGTACTTGCTCAATGGGGAATGGCGGACTTTTCACCAAACCACCGGTAACGAGGCGGCAGAGGTAGCCGTCAGTTTTGAGAAAGAGTTGCTTACCGATCGGGTGCGACTCCTCGCGAGTGAAAGCCGGTCCCTTCGCATTACCGAGTTGGCCCTTTGGGGCCAGCAATACGTGGACGAAGGTGCGGGAGAGGTTATGCCCCTACTGGTGAATCAAAGTGGATACAACCTCAACCGTCCAAAGCGCTTTACTGCTCCGGGTGTGGCAGATGGCAGCCCCTTTGCAATTTTGGAAAAGAAAAGCGGCAAGGAAGTTTTCTCAGGTAGTATTTTCGGGGAAAAAGGAGATTTCACCCCCTTCAACCCAGAGTCAAATCAGGAGTTTTTGGTCGTCTCCGGGAATAAGACTTCCTTTCCATTTCGCATTGGCCCTTATTGGTTGGAGCGGGTGAGTTACCGGGGCATGCTGGATTTTATGATGGGGGCGCGGCATTACGTGGGGAATGTATCCGAGAAACGGGTTTTGTCCTTCGCCTGGCGGGACGGAGATTTTTTCAACTGGTCCATGCAGAGTTTGGTCGCTCTGTATGCGGCGAATCCAGCCGCTTTTGAGCGTATGGAGATCACCGGAACCTACCGGGCAAACGACTCTTTTCCGGAAGATTACCGGGGTTTGTGGGGAGCGTTGGAACCCTTTTCCGACGATACACCAGACATTGTGCAATTGATTCATTGGGATGCGGATGTAAAGGTGTCCCAGCAACTGGACCACGAAATGCAAAAAGCCGAACTTGCACATTTCCTGTATGCCTGGCCCTTTTTGTCCCGTTGGCTTCCCCGCCAAAACTTCGACCGGGTATATGCTTACACACGGTCCGTGTGGACGAAAGAAAGCGTATCTTCTCACGCAACCTCCCAGTACGACTTAAGTCCCGAACACGACTTGTTGGCACTTAAGACCCGGTTAGGTAGTACCAAAGGGGAAATGCCGCCGGGCTTTTCGGTGATACCAAATTTGATGATGTATGAAGTCGCAAAGCGGGAGGGAGATCCCGAGGCAGAAGTTTATTTTACTGCCGCGTACCGGCAAATGGAGTGGATGATCGCCCATTTGGATTGGGAGGACCCGATGACGACCAAGGGTCAGCGCATGTCGGAGCACCTTACGCTGCGGGCCTTTGCTTTTTTTGGCCAGCAATACCCGGACCGGCACCCCCCTGGGTTGAACGGAAAAGTGGAAGAATGGGCAGCATGGATGGTCGAAAGATCCAATAATCTTTGGGATTTCCGAAAGTATGCGGATGACGAATGGACACCCCCGGGGTGGAACGAAACAGGAAATATTCTGGGATTCCCGGCTGCCATCTTCGCGGCCAATACCATTTTGGGGAGGGATCATAGACTTGCTTCCCGGCTAGAGGAAATTGCCTGGGCGCATTTTGAAAATGCCTTTGGGAGAAACCCCACGGGAAGGCATTTTTCCTTTAAGGGACCGGAGGAAGTAGAGGGTGTGGACCTGGGATGGTACAGCCGGCACAAAGGAGGGATTGGGCTCCTGGAGGAACTCCCTTTCGTATTTGACGGCTCCCCGAAAAATTTCCATTATCCCAATCAGCCCGAAGCAGGGGACCTGGGCTGGACGGAAGGCTGGGTTCAATTCAATACCGCTTTTAATACAAGCATGGCCTATCTGGCCAACTACTATACCCACCTTGCCTACAGCACAAACGAATCGGGTGATTTATTGATACGTCTGGAGGCCCCCCTAAATTTCTACCCCGATCTAAAAGAGCCGGTAACCGTACAGCTTTCCTTACCGTCAGGGGAAAACATAGCGGTCTCCCTGCAGGAAAGTTCGCCTTTTTCTCTGGCCCTCGAAGGTACGCTGGAAAAGAAAGCATCGGTACTCGTCTCGGGAGATCAGGTACTTCCACTGGATGGGCAGTCGCAGGTAAAGCTAAGTTACGGGCATGGGTTTTTCGAAAAGTGTATTTGGATCCCTGTAAAATAATCGATGGTAAGCATTTTCCCTGAATAGTTTTTTCCCGGTACAGCACCAATGAAACCGATGCAGGTCAAGTGACAAATCAGGCGGTCGTTTTACGCATACGGTAGCTATCGCCAGGTCGTCCCGCGGCGGTTTTTTTTTCGAAAGAAACCAAAAGAAGTAAAAGCCAGGAGGAACGGAATCTCGGGTAAATAGTGCATAATCCCCAGGGATGAACTTGTTAGCTAAGGCGCGTACTTTCCCGGCTTTTCGCCTATGAAGACCTCATTGCCTTCGGGAATGTTCCCGCATGCTGCCACGATTTTGACCAGTCGTTTTCCAATTTGAATCAGGTTCTTCGCGAGATCTGTATTTGGTTGGATTCGTATAAAGTAGTATTTTTCTAAATAGAACCGGATGCATGATCCTCCAAACGAAGTGCCATGAAAAAATTAGCGTTAAGCATTCTTTTCTTTTTGGTAGCTATTCCTTTTTTCGCGTTTCCTCAGGTTGGGGAATCGGAGGGAATGGGTTTTATTCTGTTGGACGGGACACTCATGGAGAAGGCCAGAGAACGGATTTCTTTCGGTACGCGTCAACCCTTACTTCCTGCGGTGCAGGCACTTCTCAGGGAGGCCGACCAGAAGCTTCAGGAAGGCCCCTTTTCGGTCACGCATAAGAAACAATTGCCCCCCAGCGGCGATGTCCACGATTATACCAGTATGGGTCCCTACTGGTGGCCAGACCCGAAAAAGGCAGATGGACTTCCGTATATACGAAGGGATGGGGAAGTCAATCCGGAGTACTACGATTACAAAGACAAAGAAGAGCTGGGCAAGTTGATGGCTGCCTTGCGGGTACTTAGCCAGGCCCATTATTTTTCTGAAAACGAAGCGTATGCTGCCCAGGCGATCAACCTGATCCGGATCTGGTTTTTAGATCCGGAAACGAAAATGAATCCCAATCTTAATTATGCCCAGCGAATCCCAGGCAGGACAGAGGGAAGAGGGATTGGCATCATCGATACCCGCTCCTTTTCTGAAATCCCGGATATACTTTACATTCTTTCCGGCTCCGACCATTGGGATGGCGCCGTAGAAAATGGCATGCGCGATTGGATCCGCCTCTACCTGGATTGGTTGATCAATAGCACACATGGAAAAGACGAAGCGGTACATGGAAACAACCATACCACCTGGTATTTTGCGCAAACGATCCCGCTGGCACTTTATCTAGATCAGTATGAACGTGCCGATAGCTTGGTAAGGGTGGGGCTTCCCTTAATCCTGGATGAAATGATCGAGGGAGATGGATCGCAGCCAAAAGAACTGGATCGAACCCGTTCCTGGGACTACAGTGCCATGAACCTCCTGGGAATCATGAGCTATGCCCAAGCTGCCGCGCAATCCGGCAGGGACCTTTGGAACTATGAAAATCCCAAGGGAGGAAGCATCCGAAAAGCGCTCGAATTTATGGTGCCTTATTTAAGCGAGAAAAAGGATTGGCCCTACACGCAGATTCAGGAAAAACGGAACGAACGTCTGGTTGAACCCCTGGCCATTGCAGCCCGCGTGTATCGGTACAAACCCTACAAGCAATTGTCTGAGAAAATCGCCGTAGAGGGGGATGGTTTCCTTTACTGGGACCTACTGGATTACCGGGACCTGCGGAAGTAAGCCGAACCCTTAATCGGGTTGATTGCAAGTTTTTTTTGGCAGGTTTCGCCTTTCTCAACCCGTGTTTTTTAATCCGCTTGCCAGGGCCGTGGTGATTTTCAGCAGTCGTGTTACCAGGGGCGAGTCGGGCTCCTTTGACGCGCGCCACCGTTTCAGGTTTTTAAGCTGCAGCTGGTGAAGTCCGTGTAAGGCGTTTTTTCGTCGGTTGATGCTGTCTAGCAAACCCAATCTTCGGATTTCCCGCTCTTTTCCCAGCAGTACGCCGATCTCTTCCAGGCTTCGCCCGTGTTCGTCCATGATCCATTTTGTGAAGGTGATGCCGGTCTCTCGGTCGGTGACCAACCGGGCATATTGGTTCATGATTTCCTGGTCGGCATTGAGCAGGTTGGTTTCTACCTGAATCAAGATGTATCGGAGAAGAGGCCAGGATTGGGCGTGATTTTGTAGGTCCTGGTACAGGTCAGGGTGGCTTTCCCGGAGTCTCTGGAATCCGGTTCCGATTCCGTACCAGCCTGTCAGATTGAACCGGGACTGGCTCCAGCTAAATACCCAGGGGATGGCCCGAAGGTCTTCCAGAGATCGTTTTCCGGTTCTTCGTGCCGGTCTTGAGCCGATTTTACTAAGTTCCAGTACATCGATCGGGGTTGCTTCCCCGTAAAACGTCAGAAATTTGGGGTGGCGAATCAATTCTTGGTAGTGATGCTGCGCGAATTCGGAAAGGGTATGCAGTGCCTCGGTAGGGAAGCTAGGGTTTTTACCCGGAAAAAGAGAAGGTGCCGTTTGCAGGGCAGTACCGGAAAAGAGCATTTCCAGGTTGTACCCAGCGGTGAGCAGGTTGGCGAATTGCTGGGAGATGGTTTCTCCCTGTACGGTAATTTTAATGGATCCCTGCAAGCTGCCCTGCGGCATGCTTTCGAGGAATCGGTGGTATTTTCCTCCGCCTCGACTGATGGTTCCGCCTATTCCATGGAAAAAGCGCAAGCGCTTGCCAAAAGAGCTGGCTACATTGGTGAGCTTTTGTTCTGCCTGGTAAATATTCCAGCGGCTTGCCGTGATTCCTCCGTCCTTATTGCTGTCGCTGTAGCCCAGCATCACCTCCTGAATGGAATCGCGATCGGGATAGGCTTCGTGCGATAGAAAAGCCTGAAGGATATGCTCTGATTGCTGCAGGTCATCGATGGTTTCAAACAGCGGGACCACCTGATACCGGGTGCGATCCAATCCTGCTTCCCGCAAAAAAAGGTAAACCACGAGCAAGTCGCTCAGACTTCGCGTCATACTGATTATAAACGAGCCGATACCCTCGTCCCCGTACCGGTCAATATGCGATTTGATGCTTTGAAAACTACCCAATACTTTGTCTGCTTCCGGCCCAAACGATTGCCCATAAAAGGCAAAGGGACGATTACTTTTAAGTTCTTCGCTGATAAAATGTACCCGTTCTTCCTCGGACCAGGAAGAGTAAGGCGTCGACCCTGGGAAGGTTTTGGCAAAAATCTGATCCATGGCTTTTTCGTGATACGCGCTGTTTTGCCGGATGTCCAGCCGAGCCAGGTGAAAACCGAAACAGGAGACATGTCTTTCTACGGGCAATAAAAACTGCCGTACCATGCTCCAGGCATTGATCTCATGCAAACTCTGTCGGATCACCTTCAAGTCTTCCATCAATTCCGCCGAGCGGGAATAGATGGGCTGTCTGCGTTCGTCCAGGGTATTTTCCACCTGTATCAGCATCAGGTTGATGAATTGCCGCCAGGGTTCACGGGGATTTCGTTGCAAAGCCAGTGCGCTATCGGCACCGATGTATTCGGCTTTTTCCCGGATTTTTTCCCGAAAACCATTGGGGACGGGGTTTCGTATATCTGAAAAACTCATCTGAGCCCCCAGGACCTGTAGTTTTTCCTTGATTAACGAAAGGGCCATGCGCCGGTGTTCCAGCAAGGTTTCACGAGTAAAATCGGCCGTTACGTAGGGATGTCCGTCCCGGTCACCGCCTACCCAGCTGCCCAATTGAAAATCCGGGAAATCACTCGCATCGGTGAATTTTTCCGGGTCAAAGCCCATTGCTATCCAGCTTTCGATCAGTTGCTGGTCCGCATATTGCAAGGCTTTGGGAAATACCTTGGAAAAGTAATGTAGCACGTTGTTGCGTTCCATTTCCAGGGTGGGCTTTTCCAGGTACACTTCACCCGAGCGCCACCACCGTTCGAGCAATCCGATTATTTCCCGTTGCAGGGCCTGTTTTTCCAGGCGAGAATACGCATTGTTTTCCAGTTTGACGAGATTTAGGTAAATCTCCCGGTGCAAATCCAGTATGGATTTTCGCTTGGCTTCCGTGGGATGGGCCGTTAAAACAGGATAAACCTGGGTACGTTTGATACAGTCCAGCATCTCCGAAGGGGTCAACCCCTGGTTTTTCCATCGGGTTAGGGTTTCACCCCATGAACCGCGAATAGCAGCCAATCCCTTTTCGTTAACTAACTGTCTTCTACCCTGTACGGCTGCATTTTCCTCGACCAGATTCATTAGTTGAAGGAAGATGCTCAGTACCTGAATGTGCTTCTCCTCCAATTCGGCGGCTTCCCAGTCTATGTCTTGGGGATTGGATTTTTGAGCCAGGATTTTCTCTAGTTCCTGTTCACCCAACTGGTGCAGTACTTTTTGAAAACAATCGGTCAGAAATTCCAGATCTTTTCTGGTTTTTTTAAAAAGAAGGTCGCTTGTACTCATGCGTTTTTATTTGTAGCGGTTTCAATAATAGTTAAATATACGAGATAAGGCGGTGGAATGAAAGTTTCCCGGTGGGGTCTATGGGAAAACGGAGGAGGTGCGAATTTGCTTCGTTTCCCCCATGCATTTTTGGAAAAGTGATTTTATCCGTACATTCAGGCCTGGTACAAGCAGGCAATGGATCAATTTTCTCCCACTATCGCGATGTTAGGTTGTTTCGATACCAAGGCGGAAGTCTTTGTCCGATTGCGGGAGCAGCTTTTGGTAAATGGCGCACAGGTGATCGGCATCAACGCCGGGATTTTTGGAAGTACCGCCTGTTTTCCAGTTGACGTGGAAGCCGAGTACCTGGCTTCCCTGGCAGGAACCTCTTTGGATTTTCTGCGAAAAAAAAATAATCGGGGTCATGCGCTGGAACAGATGGCTCAGGGCGCTGCCGAATTGTTGCGAACCCTTTATGCACAGGGGAAAATTAGCGGAGTCATCGGCATGGGAGGGGGAGGCGGGACCTACCTGATCCTAAAAGCCATGCAGGTACTGCCTTTGGGGCTACCCAAGGTCTGTCTATCCACCCTGGCGACCCGGGATGTATCGCATTTAGTTGGTGTCAAGGATGTGGTTTTGATTCCCTCGGTAGTTGATGTGGCCGGACTCAACGCCATCATTCGGCCACTCATCGATCAGGCAGCCGCGGCTATTGTTGCCATGACGAAAGTTCCCGAACAGCAAACCGATCGCGCGAAGGGGGTGGTGGCCATCAGCATGTTTGGCAATACCACCCGTTGTGTAAATGCTTGCACCCGTTTGTTGCAGCAGAAGGGGTACGAAGTGATGGCCTTCCACGCCAATGGCGTCGGTGGCAAAGCCATGGAAGCCTTGATTCGTGAAGGCGCATTTGATGCCGTGATGGATTTGACGACCACCGAACTGGCAGACGAGCTATGCGGCGGAATACTGAGTGCAGGTCCGGATAGATTGACGGCAGCGATTGACCGGGGTATTCCCTGCCTGCTGGCTCCCGGCTGCCTGGATATGGTCAATTTTGGGCCGCCGGACTCCGTACCGGAAAGCTACGAGGACCGGCTTTTCTACCAATGGGCCCCGGATGTGACCTTGATGCGCACCAATGAAAATGAAAATTTTGAATTGGGAAAGCAGATTGCGGAAAAGCTAAACAAAAGCCGGGAAAAAGCCGAAACCGGCGTATTGGTACCCCTGCTGGGCTTTTCGCAACTGGATGCGGTAGGAAACGACTTTTATAATAAAAAATGTACGGTAGCACTGAGCCGGGCCTTGGGAACGCATCTGGAACCGGGCATCGAACAGATTTCTGTGCAGGCACATATTAACGATAAGGAATTTGCAGAAGTAGCAGTAGACCTGCTCCTGGTTCTGTTGGAAAGAAAAAGGTCGCGACAGGTAAGGTAGCTTCGGGCGGTTTTTTCTGGAAAGTTGATTCGCTGCCGGTTTTGAAATATCTTGCAGGCCTAAACACTAAATCAGAAGATATGCCCAATCCGTGGACAGGAAAAGGAAACCCATACACCCGGCAGGAAGTTCGGGATCGCTTACGCAAAACCATCGCACAGCGGCAGGCGATCATCGCAGCCGGTGCGGGGACGGGAATCAGTGCTAAATTTATCGAGAAAGGGGGAGCAGACCTGATTATCATTTACAATTCGGGCCGTTTTCGGATGTCCGGTCACGGCTCTACGGCTGGCCTGATGGCCTATGGAGATGCGAATGCGATAGCCATGGAAATCGGTGAATTTGAGGTCCTGCCGGTGGTGGAAGAGGTACCGGTAATCTGCGGGGTCCACGGATCGGATCCCAGAAGGAGGATCTGGCATCACTTACTCAAGGTGAAGGACATGGGCTTCTCGGGAATCAATAATTTCCCTACGCATTGCATCGTGGATGGGAATTTCCGTCAGATTTTGGAGGAGACGGGGATGAGCTTTGATAAAGAGGTGGAAATGGTGCGAATTGCCGATAAAATGGATTTGTTTTCCATCGTATACGTCGCCAAACCAGAGGAGGCAATCAAAATGGCGGAAGCCGGAGCGGATGCCATCATTGCCCATGTAGGGACCACCGTTGGAGGCTCCGTGGGGGTTACCGGTGCCTCCTGTACCTTGGAGGAGGCGATCGAAAAAACCCGTGCAATCATGGCTTCCTGTCAATCCATTAATCCGGATTTGTTTTTCCTGACCCATGGCGGCCCGATCAATACACCCGAGGACGTGCGGCAGGTGCTGGAAGCTACGCAGGTACACGGGTTTGTGGGCGCCTCCTCCCTGGAGCGCATGGGCGTGGAAAAATCCCTGCAGGATCTTACGCGTTCTTTCAAACAGTTAACGCTAAAGAACTGACCTCCGGAAGGTTTTTGGTATGAGAAAATGGAAGACCAACCTGCAGGATGATTTGCGAAATCTGGGCCTCGTTGAAGGGGACCATTTGCTGGTACATGCTTCGCTAAGATCTCTGGGAAGCTTTCCAGACAGGGCAGCAACCGTTGTATCTGCCCTTTTGGAGGTTCTTGGTTCTCGGGGAACCTTGCTGCTTCCTGCGCTGTCTTACCAAACAGTTACGCCTGAAAATCCCATTTTTGATCTGGCCAAAACACCCGTTTGTGTGGGTGGCCTGCCGGAATTTTTCCGGACTTTTCCAGGCGTACAAAGAAGCATGCACCCCACACACTCGGTTTGTGCGATCGGAAAATTAAGCAACTACTTTCTCTCCGAACACCTGCTGGACGATACGCCCTGTGGAATGCATTCTCCTTTCGCCAAGCTTCCTGAAGTACACGGAAAGATTTTGTTCCTGGGTTGCGGGACCCGGCCCAATACCTCCATGCATGCCGTGGAAGAAAAAACGGTACCTCCCTATCTTTTCGGGCAGGCTGTTACCTATTCGCTCAGAGATCGGGAAGGAGTGGTACAGGAAAAGAAATACCTAACCCACGGTTTTTCCGGTATGGCGCAGCGTTACGAAAGGGTCCTCAAGTGCATGCACCCCTTGGGATTTCGCCGAGGCAAGGTGTTGCAGGCCGATTCGGTGCTGATGGATGCCAGAAGTCTTTGGGAAGCAGGAACCCGGCAATTAGCTAGTGATCCCCTGTTTTTTGTAGACCGAAAGGAGCCTTAGTGTCTGCCAACGCCACAGCCACAGCCACTGTGCATGTACGTCTGTATGCTCTCGTGCCAGGGAAAGGCTTCCTGGAACGATCGGTTTTCCCAATAAAATGGAGGCCGCTCCCGGTTACGGTGGCCGATTTCGTTCATATTTTCCGTTTCGTATAACCTTCCGTTGATCATGGTGTGGGTGATGCTTTCCGAGTGGCGTATATCCGATAGCGGATTTTTTTCCAGAACGATCAGATCGGCTAATTTTCCTTCTTTCAGGGACCCCAGGTCTTTGTCCATTCCGATGTAACGGGCGCCGTTGATGGTCGCTGCTTTTAACGCTTCGTGATTGGACATCCCTCCCTGCGCAAGGCTCCATAATTCCCAGTGGGCACCCAGACCTTGCAATTGTCCGTGACCACCCAGATTGACGGTGACTCCCTTATTGGCCAGATCGGTGACCTGCCGGGAAGTAAGGATGTGACCGTTTTCGTAGGTTTCCTCCGGGACCATGGTACGGTGACGGGACCGTGCATCGATCATGCCACGGGGACTGAAACGCAGCAATTTTTCGTTTTCCCAAACATTCGTTTTCTGATACCAGTAATACTCTGCGTTGATGCCACCGTAATTTACAATGAGTGTGGGGGTGTAACCTACCTCCGTTTGACCCCAGAGCTCCAATACATCGTTGTACACAGGTGCGATGGGGATGTTGTGTTCGATCCCTGTGTGCCCGTCCTGAATCATGGAAAGGTTATGGAAAAAGGTGGAGCCGCCCTCCGGTACCACGTTTACCCCGAGTTCCCGGGCAGCCTGTAAAACCTGTTGCCGCTGGTCCCGGCGGGGCTGGTTATAGGATTTTACGGCCGTGGCACCGAAGGCCTTTGTCCGGCGTACCGAAAATCGGGCATCTTCGAGTTTGTTGATAACCGCTTTAAAGTCGCCATCGGCGCCATAGAGAATAAAGCCCGTGCTGAAAATCCGGGGCCCTACCAGTGCGCCGCTTTGGACCATTTCGGAAAGGGTAAAGACCGTTTCGGTATTCGCCGAAGGGTCGTGGGCGGTGGTCACGCCGTAAGCCAGGTTGGCGTACAACTGCCAGTTTTGCTGGACGGTAAGGCCATCTCGGAATGCCCCGATATGGGCATGTGCATCCACGATGCCGGGCATGATGGTTTTCCCGGCCATGTCGTACACCCGTGCTCCCCGGGGGATGGGCACGGCAGCGGAGGCACCTACAGCCTTGATGACGGAGCCTTCCACGATTACGGTCCCGTTTTCGATTACTTCATCTCCTTCCATGGTGATAACGGTGGCACCGGTAAACGCAATGATTCCTTCCGGCCGATCGACCGCAGCTTCCAATTCGATTTTTATCGGTTCGTTTTCAGTTTTCTCATCTTCCGAACCCGATTGGCGAAGGAAGTCAAAGTTTTCGGCCAGTCCCTTGCTGTAGTAGGCATCTCCCAGCGTCCAAAAAATGGTCTTACTGTTCGGAGCCCAATGCAGGTTCAAGCCCGCATCCTCAGATAGTTGGGCCAGGGGAACGGATTTGGTTTTATCATCCAGATCCACCGTCCGACCATTGAGCACCAGCGGGGCTACGTAGGCTTTGTGGAGGTGGATAAAAGCCACCCACTGGTTGTCCGGGCTCGGCACCAGTCGATTGGCGTATTTGGATTCAATATGCGTACGTTCGTCCTGTCCATTGAGGTCAACGGATTTCAGGCTTTTCGTCAGGTTTCCGAAGAATTTTCCTCCCGTCTGAAAGAATACCCGGTTTCCGTCCTGGGTAAATACCGGGAAATCGCCAGTTTCCGTCAGTTTTTTTACCGCTTGGGATTGACGATCCAACAGGTAAATACCAGGATTTTTGGTAAACGTACGTCCCTGATCCAGATTGCCTCCTTCTTTTCGGTACACGACTTGCTTTCCATCCGGACCATAAGAGGGGTTTCTATAGATGCCTTTTTCCTGACTGAGGGTTGAAACCTTATTATTGAGCAAATTCACTTCTTTAATGGCTCCTTTGTGCTGGTCATTCCAGGTAACAAAAAGGAGTTTGTCTCCAGTTGGGGAAAAGGCGGGTTCTGCTTCAAAGTCTACACCTTCCGTAATTCTTCTCGGTTTTCCCTGAGGCAAGTCTTTGATCCAGAGATAGCCCAATGCCCGGAATACCAATTTCCGGCCATCCGGAGAAGTGACCGCATCTCGGATCATGCGGGAGGTGAAGGTCTCTCGAGCAATGGGGTGACTGAAATGGACCCGTTTGGCTACCGGAATATCCACTTCTACCCTAAAAGAAATACTGCGCTGGTCCAGGCTTTCGGTATCGATTTGTTGAATTTTCCCTTTGGCCCAGATAAGAATCTGCCGATTGTCGGGCATCCAGGCGAATCCGGGGTATACCCCAAAAATTGCCCAGGCGGTCTGTTGATCTTTATTCAGTCCATCATAGACCGGCCATTCTTCGCCCGTTTCCAGGTCGTGGATGTAGAGCACCGATTTGGTTCTTACTCGCTTTATAAAGGCCAGCTTTTTTCCATCGGGAGACACCTGGGGCCGCGCCGCACCTCCGGGTCCACCGGTGAGGGTTTCGGTCTCGCCTGTTTCAAAATCGTAGCGTTTGATGACGTAAATTTGCCCATTGGGATCCCGGTTGTACTCGAAACCGCCCCCGGGGGCCATGTCTTCACTAAAATACAGGTACCTGCCATCGGGGGATACACTGGGTTCGTTGACGTCTTGCTGATCGTTTTTCCGTTGGGTTAGTTGCAATCCCTCTCCTCCGGAAAGGTGGTACTGCCACATTTCTCCGGCACCCAGGGACCGGCCGGAAGTAAAGTGCTTTCGGGCCACCAGGTAGTTGCCATCCGGCATCCATACGGCATTATTGAGTAAGCGGAAGGATTCTTTGGTTACCTGACGGGCATCGCTGCCATCGGGCTTCATGACCCAGATGTTGTCACCGCCACCGGCATCAGAGGTGAAGGAAATCCATTTGCCGTCTGGGCTGAAGCGCGGCTGCACTTCAAACGGCAAACCGGATCTCAGAACCGTTGCGGTTCCTCCGGAGATCGGCATGGAGTAGATGTCTCCCAACAGGTCGAAAACAATGGTCTTTCCATCGGGGCTGACATCCAGGTTCATCCAGGTGCCTTCATCGGTGGTAAAGGTCACGTTTTTAAATTCCCAGTCGCCTTCGGGGGCGGCTACCTTCCAGTCGGTTTCTTCCTGGGCCAGGATAGGGGAGCTGATGAACAGGAGTATAAGAATTTTTTTGAACAGGGGACGACTCATGAAATTCCGGCTAATTGGTGTGTAGGGTAAAGATAAGGAGAAAATACTGGTCTGCGATCTTTTTGGTAAACTTGCAGAAACTGAAAATGGTGGTAGAACACCACGGTACGCCGTGGTGAATCAATTTCGTACCTATACTGCCGGCTTTATCCCGTCCGACGGTTTATGGCTGGAATTATTCTTTTCCCATTCATTGCTCATTCATTTCTGAATCTTTTAAAGACGGTTTTATTCATCTTTTTTAATGCCCTGACCAAACGAGTTGAATCGGGAGGTATTTTTTAAGTACCGGATACGTTTTCAGAGGGGCACCCTTAAATTTAGGGTAGATAAATTCCGGCAGCAGTAAAAATCCTTTTACCGCAATACCTGATTTCTTCATCAACAATTTGAACGAAGGCCAGTTAAGTAGTCCATGGAAAACAGGGAAAAAAAAGTGCTGGCCATTGCCGGTGCAACGGGGTACATCGGGCGTTGGTTTATGGAGCGGTTTAAAGACAAGTACCACATCATCGGGTTGAGTAGGAGGGAAGTGCAACACAATCCCCATCCGGAAATCGAATGGAGGCAGGTGGAATTGTACTCGATCAGTTCTACACAAAAAGCCCTGGAAGGGGTCGATTATGCCCTGTATCTGGTTCATTCCATGAATGCGTCGACCCGTTTAAATCAGGGTAGTTTCGAAGATACGGACCTGTTGCTGGCCGATAATTTTGCCCGGGCGGCCTCTGCCAATCGAGTCGGGCAGTTGGTGTATTTGGGAGGTATTTTGCCAAAAAATGAAATGGAAGGCAGCTGGTCCAGGCACCTTCGCAGTCGGCTGGAGGTGGAAAAAACCCTGGCTTCCGGCACTGCTGCCCTTACGGCCTTGCGGGCGAGCATCATCGTAGGGCCGGGGGGATCGTCCTTTCAAATGATCAAAAATCTGGTCAAAAAATTACCGGTGATGATTTGTCCGAAGTGGACGGAATCCGAAACCCAGCCCATCTCACTCAAGGATACACTAACCATCATTGATGGCTGTCTGGGGAATCCCAATGTATTTGGAAAAGCCATTGAAATTGGTTCTCCGGAAATCATGTCCTATCAGGAGATGATGCTGAAAACCGCGGCAGTAATGGGCAAAAAACGCTATATTTTTTCGGTACCGTTTTTTTCCCCGAGTCTATCCAAACTCTGGGTAGGCTATTTTGGTGAGAGTCCGGCGCAGTTGGTGTCCCCGCTGGTCGAAAGCCTCAGGCATACCATGACCGTTTCGAACGAATTGGCCTTTCGCGAATTTCCCATCTCGTACCAGTCATACGAAGAGTCGGTGAAGACCGCATTGCACTCGTCACAGGAGCCGCTTTTGCCAACCTTCAGGCCCTTGGGCCGTCGAAAAAATACCGTTAGAAGCATACAGCGGCTTTCCAATAGCTTTGGCAAAAGTGCCTATTGGGCCGCCAATCGCTACAAAGTATGGTTACCCATGTTTTTCAAATCGATTATCAACGCTCGGGAAAATCGAGATGGAGTGGTAAGTTTTTACCTATTCCTGCTACCCAGGCCTATGCTGCAACTAAGTTGGGTGAGGGACCGAAGCGATAAAAGGCGGCAATTGTTCTTCATCAGTGGGGGCTGGCTGGTGGGTCGCCCGGATTATGGCTGGCTGGAGTTTCGGGAAGTATTGGAAGGGAAATACATCATCACCGCCATTCATGAATTTGTTCCCAGAATTCCCTGGTACCTGTATGTCATCACGCAGGCCCGGCTGCACCTTTGGGTAATGAACCGGTACGGTCGTTACCTGCAAACACTCGGATCCCATTCTGTACCCTTACGTTAAAAGCTGGCGTTGTAAAATCCATGGAACCTGGATATTTTCCGGCCATTTTGTTGCGGTGCCCCCCTTGCGTGATTTTACACCGATTCGTTGTATTTATGCAACAATGATGCAAATAAAATGCAATAATGTTGCATATAAAAAGAATGGTTTTTTACTTTGCAAGAAAAAAAACCATGCAACACGTAAGAACCCTTCAAACACTGATTTTTCTTTCTGCATCGGTCTGCTTCTATTCCTGCGATAACGATCCACTGGAGGTGAGCGAACCGGAGCTTTCCTTTTCCGAACGTGAAAGTCCCTACTTTCGGGTTATAGGCTGGGACGATACCGGGCAAGTATTTGAGGTCTCCCCATCCGAGGAAGAAAAAGAAGCGCTGGATTTGGCCCCCGTGCTTCTTGAGAGCAACAATTACATCAGTTCGTCCATGCGCTACCTGGTTTCCGTGGAACGGGCAGACGGTAAGGTTCGAATTCTGGATTCCGGAATGGAAGACCACGGAGATCACGGTCATGCCTATCCGGCCCGTTGGCTGAACCATACCTTTGAAGCACCTTTACCTACGCATTTTTCTTCCACAAACGGGCAAATCATTATTTTTAATGACGGGGATGGTTCCATTTTGTGGATTCGGGAAGCCTCGCTGGCCAATCCGACCAATGCCGCAACGATGATCATGCCCGAAAACATGACCGCGCATCACGGTGCTGCCACCTGGCTGAAGTCCAATTTGCTGGCCGTGAGCTTCAAGGTAGCGGGGGTGCCGGGTCCGCTCCCACAGCAGGTCAAGCTAATGAATGAAGATGGAGAAATTGTACATGAAAATCCTGACTTGCAAGTGGGTGGTATCCATGGAGATGCATCCAATGGGGATTATGCCTTGTTTGGCTCTACCGACGGCGTGGTGGTGGCCGATAGTCAGGGTAGCATTTCGCTACTACCAAACGATGCATCCCTCAATTCGGAATCCGGGAACTGGTTGGGCACCATAAAAGGGAACGATCGCCTGCAGGTATTTTATGGGCGGTCCCGAAACAAAGGCGTGTACCGCATTGACCCACAGGCGAAATCCATGGTTGCCGTCTACGAAGGTGCAGATATACAGGAGTTTGCCATTAACCCTAGCGGTAAATTTCTGCTGATTCAAACAACCGACGGAAAACTGCTTGTTTACGACGCACCTACGGGTCTATTACTTGTGGAGCAAGCTTCCATTTCAGCAGAAGCGTTCGGCATGGTTGCCTCCGAAGAATTGCTTTACATCCTACCATCGGAGGCATCAACCGTTCAGGTTTTTGATCTGGAGCGCATGCATCCGTTGGGAGAGCTTGCGGGAAGCCGCCCTTTGGCAAAGGCTTTTGGCCTTGGTTTCTGATTTTTTATTCCCGCAGGCTTGCTGTTTGGCGACCTGCGGGTTGTTTTTTACCAGGGGATTTTCGGATGAATGAATCGCTGCGTAGGTAAGTTGGGGCGTGCGGTAGCAGGTTTGGGAAAAACTCAACGTTCCTCGGCAAACGGAGACTTGGTTTCGTCGGTTACGGTCGAAAAAAAATCCCCGGCAAAGCCGGGGATGATTGGTGGTTTTTATTAGGTAAGAAGAGGTGGGGTCTAGACCTTGAGTTTAGGTTCCCAGCCTTTTTCGTATTCTCGTTTCCAGAGCTTACTGGCTTGTTTGCTATTTTTGATATGCCCGTTCGAGGGATCACACTCCAGGACTTCGCCGGTTCGGGAGGCGATGTTTGCCAGGTGACAAAGCAAAACGGATTTTGCGCCTTCATCGATGGGACTGTTTAGTGTTTGTTTTCCCCGAATAGCTTCAAAGAAATTGACCACATGCAGGGTGGACATGTCGCCTCCGCCACCTAGCGCCGTGCCAGCTTCGCTACCTCCGGACTCGTTGGTTTTGACCACCTTCCCATTTCGGTCAAATTGCTTGTAGCCCCCGCGGTCCACATAAACGGAGCCATCGGTTCCGTAGATGATTGTACCGCGGCCCGGACCGTAGGTATTGTGTCCGTTTCGGCTTTTTCCGTCCCATTGAATGGTGCGATTGCCCGAAAATTTAAACACGGCATCCATGGTATCGTACATTTCCCAGCCATCGTTTGGCCAATGGTATTTTCCGGAATCGACCATCACCTTTTCCGGGAAATCAACCTGCAAGGCCCACCGGGCTACATCTATTTCGTGGGTGGCGTTGTTGCCGGATTCGGCCGTACCGTAGTCCCAGCCGTACCAGTGCCAGTTGTAATTCCAGGTGTCGTCGGTATATTCCCGTCTGGGTGCGGGACCCTGGAACAGTTCCCAATCCAAGCCCTGCGGCGGAGCGGCTTTTTTCTGATTGGGTACTTCGCCCCGGGCGGAATTGTAAAATGCAGTGGCCTTGTATACCTGGCCGATGGCTCCGTCATGGATGGCTTTGATGATTTCGATGCTTTCAGGAGCAGATCGTTGCTGGTTCCCCATTTGAACGACCTTCCCGTATTGTTTTTGGTAGGCCACCAGAAGCTCACCTTCGTAAGGATTGTGGCTACATGGTTTTTCTACGTACACGTGCTTACCCGCTTCCAGGGCCAGCCAGGTGCCCGGTGCATGCCAGTGGTCCGGGGTGGCATTGATCAAGGCATCCACTTCCGAATCTTCCAATACTTTCAGGATACTGTTTTCCAGTTTGGGTTGGTAATCGATGTGTTTTTGAAAATTTTTAGCTGCTCGTTCTCGTTGAGATTGCATCACATCGCAGAGGTACATCAGGTTGACATTGCTGGATTTTAATCCGATCGGACTATAAAATGCACCCAGTCTTCTTCCCAATCCGGCGATGGCGATGTTTAATCGATCGTTTGCTCCCAGGATTTTCCCATAACTCTTCGCAGAAAACCCTACTGCCCCCAACGCGGAGATGCCCATAGTGGTTAGCGCGGACTTTTTTAGAAATTCCCTTCTGCCTGCTTGTTCGTTACTCATAATTATTCTCGGCTTAGTTAATACAGTATGTGACTTTTTTTACGTTTCTTACTTATCAAAAATACTTCGTGCAATACCCATTTCCAAACCCCTCAGTTCTGCCAGGCCTTTTAGGCGGCCGATCGCAGAATAGCCGGGATTGGTTACTTTCCCCAGGTCGTCCAACATTTGGTGACCGTGGTCCGGACGCATGGGAAGGGATTTGCCGCGTCGCTGCTGTACCCGCATCAGTGCCTCTACCACGTCAGCCATGGGGACGTCGCCTTCCAGGTGGTTGGCTTCGTAGAAGTTCCCATCCGCATCCCGCTGGGTACTGCGCAGGTGGATGAAGTGAATATGGTCCCCGTAGGTAGCAGCCATGGCTGGTAAATCATTGTCTGCCCGCACCCCCAGCGAACCGGTACAAAAGGTAAAACCATTGAAGGGGCTGCTGTTTCCCCTAAGAATACGGTCGTAGTCCGACGCCGTACTAACAACCCGCGGCAGGCCAAATATTTGAAAGGGTGGGTCATCCGGATGGATGCAAAGAAATACCTTGTTTTCCTCCGCTACCGGAACGACGGCATCCAAAAACAAATTGAGGTGTTCTCCTAGTTTCCCGGCATCGATTCCTGCATACGTATCCAGGGCCTGCTGAAAGTCCGCAACGGTATACCCCTCTTCCGCTCCGGGTAAGCCGGCAATGATCGTGTTCACCAATTGTTCCTTTCCCTCATCGGAGAGGCCGTCAAGGTGGGTTTTGGCCAATTGCATCATTTCTTTCGAATAGTCTTTTTCCGCCCCTGGCCGCTTCAGCAGGTACAGGTCAAAGGCCGCGATGGCTTTCATTTCAAAGCGAAGCGCTTTGGCACCGTTGGAAAGGGTATAGCCCAAATTGGTACGGGTCCAGTCCAGAATGGGCATAAAATTGTAACATATGGTGTGGATGCCTTCTGCCGCCAGGTTGCGAATACTTTGCTGATAATTTCGGATATAGGTCTGAAATTCTCCCGAGCGGGTCTTGATGCTTTCGTGTACGGGGACACTTTCCACGACCGACCAGGTTAGTCCAGCCTGCTCAATCGTATTTTTTCGTTCCCGTATTGCTTCCCGTGACCATACGTGTCCGTTGGGGACCTGATGCAGGGCAGTTACGATACCCGTCGCACCGGATTGCCGGATATCGGTGAGGCTTACCGGGTCATTGGGACCATACCAACGCATGGTCTGTTCCATAAAGAAGGTTTTATTATTCGTACTCATACGCCTGAAAATGCACTGAAGCCTCCGTCTACTTCGATAATGGTTCCTGTAACAAATTTTGATGCGTCGCTGCAGAGCCACTGCACGGCGCCAAATAGCTCTTCGGGAGTTCCAAACCTTCCCATGGGCGTGTGGTCTACGATGAGCTTGCCTCTTTCCGTCAAGCTGCCGTCTTCCTTAGTAAGCAGGCGTTCGTTCTGGGCCGTAAGAAAAAAGCCCGGAGCGACTGCATTTACCCGGATTTCTTCTCCGTATTTCCTGGCAAATTCCACAGAAAGCCATTTGGTCATATTGTCAATGGCCGCTTTCGCGGATGCGTAGCCCATCACCCGGGTCATGGGCCTGCTGGCGGCCATCGAGGAAATATTAATGATGGAGGCTTTTTTGTTAGTTGTCAGGAGCGGCAGAAAAACTTTCGTGGGCAAAAAAGTACCCATGTAGTTCAGGTCCATGATCGTTTTGACGGCCTCTGAGGACAGATCGGTGACCATTTGGTCCGGCATGACCGTCGCACCGGGCATGTTTCCACCTGCCGCATTGATCAGCCCATCGATTTGTTCGAATGATTTTTCCAATTCCTTCTTTACGGCGATGATTTCCTCCTCCTTCGTTACATCTGCCACTGCTGGAAAAGCAAATCCTCCCTCGTCCTTGATCTCTTGTACCAGGTCTTCCACTTTCTGGGAATTCCGGCCGAGGATGATCATCTGTGCGCCTTCTTTTGCCAGATGCCGGGCCATGGCTTTTCCCAACACTCCCGTTCCACCACTGATGATGATAATTTTGTTTTTAACTGAAAATAATTGAGACATAAATAAAAACCGTTTTTTTTTTGGTGTCAATTAAAGGGAAACTCCCCGCTTCCATGGAATAAAATCATCCTGATTGAGTAGGTCCGCCTTGGCTTTGATTTTTCCACTTGCCACCTGCAGGATATATTCCAGCAATTCATCTCCCATTTCTTCGATGGATTTCTCCCCGGATATGATGCCACCCGTATCTACATCGATGATATCGGGCATCCGTTCCGCCAGTCGGTGATTGGAAGCCACCTTGATTACCGGCGTTACAGGATTGCCTGTCGGGGTACCCAAACCGGTGGTAAACAGGATGATATTGGCGCCCGATCCCGCCATGGCGGTGGTACTTTCCACGTCGTTACCCGGAGAACAAAGCAGGCTCAGGCCGGGTTTTGTAGCGATTTCGGTATAGTCGAGGATATCCACGATGGGGGAGGTGCCTCCTTTTTTGGCCGCACCCGCGGATTTGATCGCATCGGTGATCAGCCCATCCTTGATATTGCCGGGACTGGGATTCATGTCAAACCCTGAACCAACGGCTTCGGCGGATGCTGCATAGGCCCGCATCAGCCGCACAAATTTTTCGGCATTGGCATCGGTAGTGCAGCGGTTGATCAATTCCTGCTCCACTCCACATAGTTCAGGGAATTCGGAAAGAATGGTTTTGCCTCCCAGCGCAGCGATGGTATCGGATACCTGACCCAGGCTGGGGTTGGCGGAAATCCCTGAAAACCCATCCGACCCGCCGCATTCCAAACCAATGGTGAGTTTGCTCAGCGGTGCTGGTTTGCGTTGCAACCGGTCCGCTTCAGTAAGTGCCAGAAAAGTTTCCTGAATGGCACGGGTCAATAGCTGGTTTTCGGTACCCTCTACCTGTTGTTCGAGAATAATTACCGGTTTTTTGTAATCGGGATCCAGCTGTGCCAGCTTTTCCCGCAAAATGGCCGGTTGTGCATTTTGGCATCCAAGGCTCAGGATCGTTGCTCCGGCTACATTGGGATTGTTGATGTACCCGGCGATAAGTGCACACAAGGCTTCGGAATCCTGTCGGGTGCCTCCGCAGCCGCCGTTGTGCGTAAGAAATTTTATTCCATCTATGTTTTTAAATACTTTTTCTTCGGAGGCCTGTTCCAGCACTTCGACCCCTACCTGCTGCAGGGATTTGCTGTCTCCTTCCAGGAAGCGTTGTTTCATTTCCCGGACCAGCGATTTGTAGGGGTTTGGCCGGGCAAAACCCAACTCTTCCACAAAGGCCTGTTTCATGATGTCTACGTTCCGGTTTTCGCAAAAAACGAGTGGTACCACCAGCCAGTAGTTGGAGGTACCCACCTGCCCATCGGCTCGGTGAAAACCATCAAAAGTTCGGTTTTTCCAACGGTCAACTACCGGAGGTACCCAGACGAATGGCTTACGTTTCCCAGTATAAGGTGCGGTTTGATGGACGATGTTTTCTGTGGTGATGACAGCGCCTTTTTCCAGGGGTTTAAGAGTTTTCCCCACCACAATGCCGTACATGTGAATGGTATCCCCTTCTTGCAAGGGTTTTAGCGTAAATTTATGCTTGGCAGGTACCGCATTGGTTACCCTGATTTCCTCTCCTTCAAAATCCAGCTTTTCTCCGGCTTTCAGGTCACTCAGGGCCACCAGGACATTATCAGCGGGATGAATTCGTAAAACTTTATGGAACATGTCAACTTTTTGATTATCTTGAGCAATCGATTGCACAATTTAGAAATAAATTGAAAGAAAAGAGCCAGCGGGCTTCTTTTTTTTTAAATGACCCGTAATTTTGGCAAGTTACTTACGGAATTAAGAAATTCGCATGCACAAACGGATACTCACGTTAGGCGAGGTAATGATGCGCCTGTCTACCCCCGGATACGAGCGGTTTATACAAGCCGGAAATTACGATGCGGATTTCGGGGGATCGGAGGCGAACGTGGGTATTTCGCTGGCCTTCTGGCAGCAGGAAGTGGCCCTCTTGACTGCCTTGCCTGCCAACGATTTGGGAAAGGCTGCCTTGCGTTACCTGAAAACCGGCGGTATCGATACTTCATTTATTGCGACTACAGCGGGGAGAATGGGCCTTTATTTCCTGGAAAACGGAGCCATGCAGCGGCCGTCTAAAATCATCTACGATCGATTCGATTCCGCCTTTGCGGCTTACGAGGGACGGGAATTGGATTGGGCAGCGGTCTTTCACCAGGTGGATTGGTTTCATTGGTCGGGCATTACTCCGGCCCTGTCGGCACCGGCTGCGGATTTGTGCCTTCGGGTGCTGAAAGAGGCTAAGAAACACGGAGTACGGGTCAGCGGTGATATCAATTACCGACGCAACCTGTGGCGCTACGGCAAGTCTCCCCTGGACATTCTTCCCGAATTGATTGCTCACAGCCATGTAGTCATTGCCGGATTAACAGACTTTGCCAATTGCCTGGACATTCACGATGCCGATTTTGTAGCGGCTTGCGAAAAGGCAAAAGCCCGGTGTCCGTCCATTCAGGTGGTAGCCACCACCGAGCGGGATTCCGTATCGGCTTCCCACAACCGTCTTGGCGGTATGTTATGGAACGGCGACACCCTGCTCCGTTCGCACGTATACGATATGCCGGCTATTGTGGACCGCATCGGTGGAGGAGATGCGTTCATGGCGGGTTTGATCTATGGATTGTTGCACAAAACCGATCGAGAGGCACTGGAATTTGCGGTAGCCGCTTCCGTGCTCAAGCATTCGGTGCCGGGAGACGCCAATTACGTATTGGTCGAAGAAGTAAATCAGTTGGTTTCCGGAGAAAATATTGGCAGATTGCTACGTTAAAACCGGAGGGTTTTAAAAAGACATGAAAATATCACGTAATACTTAACCAAAATAATACCTACGTATGTGGAAAGCGAAATGGAATAGACCCTTACACTACCTGGGCCTGCTGTCGGTAGCGGCCATCTTGATCAGTTGTTCGACACCCGGCGGGGTGCGGGTGCTGAAATTGGGCCATGGCCTGGATACCAGCCATCCGGTCCATGAGGCCATGTTGTTCCTCGCGAAGAAGGCCAAAGAAAAGTTGGGTGGTAAAATGATTGTTCAGGTGTATCCCAACCAGCAATTGGGTACGGAGCGGGAATTAGTGGAATTGTTGCAAATTGGAAGCTTATCCATGACCAAAGTTTCCACAGCAGCCATGGAAGGCTTTGCCCCGGAAATTAAAATCCTGGGCCAACCCTATCTGTTTCGGGACGATGCGCATCAGGCCCGGGTTCTGGAAGGCCCCATCGGTGAGCAGCTGCTGGCGGCAGGGGAGAAGTACTGGCTGAAAGGCCTGTGTTTTTACGATGCCGGCAAGCGGAGTTTCTACACGAAAAATACTCCGGTGGAAAAACCCGAAGACATTCAAGGTCTGAAAATTCGGGTCATGGAAAGTCCTACTGCGGTAAACATGGTTCAGAGTTTTGGAGGTTCGCCCACCCCGGTATCTTTTGGCGAACTCTATACCGCTTTGCAGCAGGGAATTGTAGACGGAGCAGAGAACAATCCTCCCAGTCTGGTGACGTCCAGGCATTACGAGGTGTGCAAGTACTATTCCCTGAACGAGCACACCGCCATCCCGGATATGATGATTGTAAGTACCAAGGTTTGGGACATCCTTTCCGATGAAGAGCGGGTTTGGCTGCAAGAGGCAGCCGACGAGTCTGCCGTGTATCAGTACAAACTCTGGGAAGAGTCCGTGGCGGAGTCCATGCGCATCCTGGACGAAGCCGGCGTGCAGGTAACCTACCCGGACAAGGAACCTTTTCGTAAAGAAGCGGAAAAAGTATACGAATTGATGAAAACAGCGGATCCGGAAATGTATGCGCTGGTTCAGGAAATCAGAAACTACTAGGGAAATGCAGGCATTAAAAGTAAAATTGGACAAAGTAATCGGCGTCATGTTGATGCTCATCATGGCTATCATGGTGCTGAATGTTAGCTGGCAGGTTTTTTCTCGCTACGTGATTCAATCGCCCAGCTCTTTTACCGACGAACTTTCACGTTACCTTTTGGTATGGTTGGGGATGTTGGGGGCAGCCTATGTTGCCGGACAGGACAAGCACCTGGCCATCGATATTCTTCCCGCCAAGCTGCGAGGCGAGGCAAAACGAAAATTGTTGATCCTTATCAGTGTGGTCATTGTGCTGTTTGTTATACCGGTGATGATCATGGGTGGGATTAACCTGGTATACATTACCTATACCCTGGAGCAAAAATCGGCTACGCTCCAGCTTCCCCTGGCTTATGTGTACCTGATGATACCGTTTAGTGGTTTGCTGGTGCTTTTTTACCAATTCGTCAACCTAAAATCATTGCTGACCAAACAAGAATCCCAAAATTAACTCGACATGGAAGAATACTTAAGCATACTTATACTGGTAAGCAGTTTTATCGTACTCATGGGAATCGGGGTTCCGGTGGCATGGGCACTGGGCTTTTCCAGTTTTTTAACATTGACGGTAACCATTGCCACCGTACCATCTGCTACCACCATTGCCCAACGCATGGGGGTAGGGTTGGACAGTTTTGCCCTGCTGGCTATACCGTTCTTTATCCTCGCCGGAGAAATCATGAATAAAGGGGGTATCGCGAATCGACTCATCAACCTGGCCAAAGCCCTGACCGGGCGGTTGCCGGGCGGCTTGCTGTACGTCAACGTCATTGCTGCCATGCTGTTTGGGGCCATTGCCGGATCTGCGGCGGCTGCAGCTTCCGCCATCGGAGGTATTTTGGGCCCCCGTATGGAGAAAGAAGGATACCCAAGGGAGTTGGGAGCCGCCGTAAACATCACCTCCTCCACGACTGGACTGATTATCCCACCCTCCAATGTACTCATCGTGTATTCCCTGGCAAGCGGTGGGGTATCCATCGCAGCGCTCTTTGTGGCCGGTTACATTCCCGGTTTATTGGTTGGCTTGTTTCTGATGATCACCGCAGCCATTTTCATAAAAAAGCACGACCTGAAAGGTGGGGAAGTAACGAGTCTGAAAGAACTGACCCGGAAGTTTCTTGCCGCGTTCCCCAGTTTGATGCTGCTGGTGGTCGTTATCGGGGGGATCGTTATTGGCGTATTCACAGCCACCGAAGCGTCTGCCATTGCAGTCATATACACGCTCGTATTGTCCTTTATTTATGGAGAAATCAGAATCAGAGATCTACCGGGGGTTTTGCTAAAATCCTCCGAGACTACAGCCATCGTAATGCTATTGATCGCGACTTCGATGAGCATGTCCTGGGCCATGTCCAGCGAAAATATTCCCCAGTCGATCAGTGCGGCGTTGCTTACACTGAGTGACAACAAGTTTGTGATTCTGATCATGATCAACCTGATCTTGTTGTTTGTGGGAACCTTTATGGACATGACCCCTGCCGTGCTGATTTTTACGCCAATTTTTCTCCCGGCAGTTGTAACTATGGGGATTGACCCGGTTCATTTTGGGATCATGATGGTGTTGAATTTGTGTATCGGTGTATGTACGCCGCCGGTAGGATCGGTACTCTTCATCGGGGTGGGTGTGGCCAAGACCTCCATTGCGAAAGTGTTTTTGCCCTTGCTGCCCTTTTTCTTCGCCATGATTTTGGGCCTGCTGGTCATTACCCTTTTTCCGGAGTTATCGCTTTGGCTGCCGCGTTTATTTGGCTTATAGCCTACCGAATACTCACAAAAAAGCCGCTGGAAACAATTTTTCCAGCGGCTTTTGTTTGCCGTCACCTATCGAACAAAAATGAAGTCCCGTATCCAACCGAACGGGCAGGAGTAAGAAGAAGTACGGTCGGACGCCATTTTATTTCTGGTGTTGGATGGAAACCATAAGGTCCGGTACCTGCAGCTTCCTTTGGTGTCCGGAAAAACGGCCGCAGATCACTGCCTGTCCAGGTTTCGAAATGGATGCTGTCTTTGTTCAGACATCATGGCACTAAATTCCCCGTCTATATTCGTTCCAGTTTCATGGGATAGGTCCTTCCGCCATTCCATTGGCAGACATAGATGTTTTCATCCTCGTCCACACAGACATCGTGGCCGTGCCGAAGGAAGGGGACTTCCTGAATCTGATGGCTCAGCATGCCGTTTTTGTACCGGGGTGCCTGCCCCCCAGGATTGGACACTACCCGATCCCGCTCATCCAGGATGGTAATGTATCCCGTACCCTCTTTTGCCTTGCCATCTATTTGCGACCAACATACGCCCGCATACAGGTTTTTTCCATGAATTACCGCCCGATTTACCATCGCCCCGGGAATCGTGACGGTTTTTTTGTACCGTCCTTCCAGCGTATAAAATTTAAACGAGCACTCCTCACGGGAGGTGACAATCAATTGCAATTCGTCCGGATTTCTGGTGTCCAGGGTAACGCCATGTGCGGTTTTCAGTTGGTAGTTGGGATCGGAATTATTCCTACCGCCAAAATGCCGGATGTATCGGCCATATTGATCGTACTGGATGATGTAGCAGGAGCCGTATCCATCGGCTACATAAATATCTCCGTTTGGTCCGATTGCGGTCTCTGAGGGCTTAAAGGCCATACCTGGCTCATACACTCCGATCGTTTGGGGATGTCCCACATTAAAGACCAATTCCCCTTTCATTGTGATCTTCGATACAAATCCGTTGCCACTGAAGTACTTCCATTCATCCGGATGCTTGTGGTCGTGAAACCAACCGCTGTCCGTGACATAAAGAAACTCTTCTCCGCCCTCTTCACTCAGGGTGAGTCCGTGCCCTCCGGGAAACCGGTTACAAAAAGCATCAAGCAGATTCCCCGATTGATCATAAAAAATAAGGTTGTTACGGGGTTCATCCGTCAGCAGGATGATTCGCCCTTTGGAATCGATCACCATCTCGTGACAGTTATCGATCGGTACCTTTTTAGGGTCAAGTTGGCCCCATTGCGTATCTACCCGATACTTGAAATCTCCGTGCCCCACTATTTCTCCGTTGAACTTGGAGACTGGAGGATAAATGGGGGGATTTCCAACCGCATGCAACGCGGGAAAAGCCGCTCCCATGGTGGCTACTTTGGCTAAGAAATTTCTTCGTCTCATGGTTTAGGCCAAAATATCTTTCACCACATGGCCGTGAACATCGGTAAGGCGATACCTCCGTCCCTGGTGCTTGAAGGTGAGCCTTTCGTGATCTACGCCTAGCAGGTGTAGAAGGGTAGCTTGAAAATCATGCACATGAACCGGGTTTTCGACGATGTTATAGCCAAACGGATCGGTTTTTCCATAGACCAGGCCGGGCTTGATTCCGCCCCCTGCCATCCAGGCGCTGAAGGTCCTGGGGTGGTGGTCTCGTCCATAGGTGGATTTCGTTATTTTCCCCTGTGAAAAACTGGTTCGACCAAATTCCCCTCCCCAAACCACAAGCGTATCTTCCAGCAGGCCCCGCTGTTTCAGGTCTTTTACCAGGGCCGCTGAGGCCCGGTCCGAAGACATTGCCATTTTCGTGATATCGACCGGGAGATTTCCATGTTGATCCCAACCCATGTGATACAATTGAATAAAGTTCACATCTCGTTCGGCAAGCCTGCGTGCCATTAGGCAATTAAATGCGTAGGTTCCCGGAATTCGCGCCTCTTCTCCATAGAGATCGAAGATATAGGCAGGTTCATCCGAAAGGTCTGCGATTTCGGGAACGCTGCTCTGCATGCGATACGCCATTTCGTACTGGCTTATTTTGGAATCTATTTCGGGATCGCCCCATACCTTTTTTTGTTCTGCTTCCAGTTCGGCCAGATAATCCAATTCTGAGCGACGGCGATCCCTGGTGATGCCCTTGGGATTACTGAGGTAAAGGACCGGGTCATGGCCGGAACGAAAGCGAACGCCTTGATGATGGGAAGGCAAAAAACCACTGTTCCAGGCCTGCATGTTTAGGTTTTGAGCGCCATTTTTCCCGCGGGACAACATGACAATAAAGGAAGGAAGGTTGTCATTCGAACTCCCTAAGCCGTAACTCATCCAGGAACCGATGCTCGGCCGCCCGACTTGCTGGGATCCGGTTTGCATAAAAATTACTGCGGGTTCGTGGTTAATGGCGTCCGTATGCATGGAATTAATCATGCAAATATCTTCTGCTATACCGGCTGTATGGGGCATAAGTTTGCTAAAATATCCGCCGGTCGTTGGGTGTTGCATAAAATCAAACCGAGAACCCACCAGCGGGAAGCTGGATTGTGCCGCCAGCATTCCGGAAACTCGTTGTCCGCCCCTTACAGAGTCGGGGATCTCTTCTCCCTGACGTTTGTTCAACTCGGGTTTGTAATCGAATAGCTCAAACTGGCTGGGCCCACCACTTTGAAAAAGATAGATGACCCGTTTTGCCTTGGGGGCATGATGGGTTCCTCCCAAAACACCGCTATTTTTTACCCGTTGGCGATCAATTTCTTTGGAATCAGAGGCCCTTAGGGTATCCGGAAACAGGAGACCACCTAAGGCCAATCCGCCCAGGCCTCTGGAGGTTTTCTTCAGGAATTCCCTACGGGTTTTCAGATATTCCTTCGCGTGTATTTCGTTCAAATAGTTCATGTCCTTAGTTTTTGTAATAGGCCTCTGTGGAATTCAGGATCGTGTTGGCTACCCGTGCCAGTGCGGCGGTATTGCTGTAAGGGATTTCCGGAGAGGGTGCCTGGTAGCCAATGCTCAAAAACTCCCGGGCCGCCAAAGGCTCCTGGGAAAAGTACGCGGCTTCTTCCGTGAATTGCCGCTCCAGGATCGCATGCTCCCGGCTCGTTGGTTTTCTGCCCACCAGCGCCACGAAGAGCGTTTCGATGGATTTGGAGATGTCCATACCTGAATCAAGCAGAACGTTTTCGGAAAGAACCCGGCAAGCTTCGAGTACTTGCGGGCTATTCAATAACACCAAGGCCTGTAAGGGGGTATTGCTTCGCTGCCGTTGCACCTGGCATTCTGACCGATTGGAGGCATCAAAAACGAGCATTCCCGGAGCGGGAGCGTTTCGCTTCCAAAAGGTGTAAAGGCTTCTTCGGTAAAGCCCGTCTTTATAGTCGATCTTGTAATCCGGAAAAAAAGCATGGGTAATCGTTTCTCTCCATAATCCTTCGGGTTGATAGGGGAATGCTGACTCCCCTCCCACGGTGGACTGCAACAGCCCACTCACCGCAAGGACGTTGTCTCGAACCATCTCGGCCGACCGCCGGTACCGGGGGCTTCTTGCCAGAAGCATGTTGTCCGGGTCAATTTCCCGAAGGTCTTCCCGAATGACAGAGGATTGTTTGTAGGTAGAAGACGTCACCATCATTTTGATCAAACGCTTAACGTCCCAGCCACTCTCCTGAAAGTCAACGGCCAACCAGTCCAACAGTTCGGGATGACTGGGCAATGCACCCTGGTTACCAAAATCCTCGTTGGTCCGTACCAGTCCGCGGCCAAACATCAGATACCACAGCTGGTTCACAGCCACTCGGGATGTGAGTGGATTGTCTTCGTGGGTCAGCCATTTGCCCAGTCCGTATCGGTTCCTGGGAAGTCCTTCTGGCCAGGGAAGGATAGCTGAGGGAACACCTTTTTCTACCCGCTCTCCCGGGGAATCGTAAGCCCCTCGTTCCAAAAGATAGGTCGGCCGTTCGTTTTCATAATCGCCCATTACCATGATCTCCTGGACCGTATCGATGGCCATCACTTCTCTCAATTGGAGTTCACGTAGTGCTTCACGCTGCCGTTCCAACTCCTGGTCCACATGCAGGGCATAAAATTCCAAGGCTTCCCCGGATTGAGAAGCGACTGCTTCGCGGAAGCGTTTATTTCCCATGTCTTCGTCGTAAAGGAACGTAGCCAGCAGGTCGCCGGCTTCCTTGTCAAGCACCCGTACCTCATCGATCACGCCCCCGTCGAAATCCGCATCGTAGTGGCTGGCACCCATTACGAAACCTTCGTATTTCAGGTATACAAAGCCTTTTGGGTCTTTGTAGGGTACGGCAGAGCGGTAGATAAGATCTCTTTGTATACTGAGATCCGCCTTTTTCCCATTTTGCCAAACGGTCATGCCCTTGGCCGAACCCGACCCGTCATAGCTCCATACAAAGTGCTGCCATTCGTTGAGGGGTAATTTTTCCTTCAGCCGAACGTCCAGGGATTGGAACGGATGTGCATGGTTCAGTCGAAAGGAAAGCCGGGTACTGTCCATCCAAACATCCCAGCCTCTGTAGCCCTGAATCCTGCCGTTTCCGTTGCAAAGCACTCGGGCTTCATCGAATTCCTCCGGTGTTTTGATCCAAAAACTCAGGGTAAACGGTTCCATGCGCTCAAAGCTGACCCGACTGCCGTCGGCAATGACTTTCCCCTCGTTGTACTCGATCGCTTTTCCTTTTTTCCCTTCAACCAAACGATGTCCGAAAATTCGGGCAGGTTTGGAACCCTTGGCGTGGTCTTTTACAGTTTCATCGGCCACACTATCGAATCGCAAGTCTACCATAGTGGCTTCCTTCACCACATTTTTAAGGGTAGCAGGGCTCGGTCCGGATGCAGCCCAAGCGAGCGCCTCCGCCTGATTTACCAGCCTCTGTGATTCGATTTCGGAAGCTTTGGCATCGATTTCCTCCAGCAAATAGGCCCGGATTTCAGCGACTTCTTTCGATGGAAGCGGCATGACCGGACCGGAATTCATCGAGTACTTGTTTGGAATACGGTTACCATTTTCTATCGAATTTCCGGAAAATATCGCATCTCCCCGCTCAATGGTACTATTGAAAAACGCATACAATTGGAAGTATTCTTTTTGTGAAAGGGGATCGTATTTGTGGTCATGGCAACGGGCACAGGATACCGTGAGTCCCATGAAGGCCGTGCCTACCGTATTTGTTCGGTCTGCAACGTATTCGACCCGAAACTCCTCCGGGATGACGCCTCCCTCAGAATTCTGCTTATGCAAGCGGTTGAAGGCAGTTGCCAACCGTTGTTTTTCCGTCCCGTTGGGGATTTGGTCACCGCCAACCTGAGCTACCACAAACTCATCGTAGGGCATATTGTCGTTAAAGGCATTGATAACCCAGTCTCGGTAGGGCCACATTTCATGATGGAAATCATCCAGGTACCCTTCCGTATCGGCAAACCGCGCAACATCCAGCCAATGTGCTGCCATGCGCTCGCCGTAGCCGGGTGAGTCCAGCAGGTCATCGACCAATTTTTCGTAATAATTGCTGCTGCTATCGGCCATGATGGTTTCCAACTGCCCCACGGTAGGGGGCAGCCCGGTCAGGTCAAAAAACACCCTTCGGACCAGGGTCTCTTTTCGTGCTTCCGGAGAAGGCTTGATCGCTAGTTTATCCAGCCTGGCTGCAATAAAATGGTCGATGGCGTTGGCCGCCCAGGACTCATTTTTGATTTCCGGAAGGGCAGTTTTTTCGGGCTTGATGAAGGACCAATGTTTTTTGTATTCCGCTCCTTGCTCTACCCATTTGATCAGTAGCGCCTTTTCCTCCGCCGAAAGGTGTAGGTTCGATTCTGCAGGTGGCATCATCGTCTCGGGATCCTCGGATAAAATGCGGCGAATCAGTTCGCTGCGGCGCAGATTCCCCGGGACAATGGCCGTATTTCCACTTTCCAATGAGGCAAAGGCTCCTTCGGCAGCGTGCAGAAATAAGCCGGCTTCCTGATTGTTTTTATCCGGTCCGTGGCAGGCAAAACACCTGTCGGAAAGTATAGGTTTGATGTGTAAGTTGTAGTCTACGGTTTCGGGTAGGCCAAGCGCCGCTTTTTCGACGTCCTGAGGGGTGTCAATACTGCAGCCTGCGGAAAAGTTCGCCAGACCAACGAGGACAATTAACGTTCTAAAATGGGTCATTGCTAAATACGATCTTTGCTACTTCTGATCCTACTGCGAACCGTTGGGCGCTTATTTATCATAGGATGAACTAATATACAAAAAATATGATTAAGTGCGCACCCCCGTACATCAACGTAAGGGGCATTGTTTTTGACGGATGGGGTTTGGCTACAATCAGCGCTCTAGATCGAATCCTTTGTTCATTCGTCAAAATCAAATCGGGGCGGCTGGATAACTGGCTTTCTTCTTCGTTCGCGGATTGAGGTGAAAAGCAACGCTGCCTGAGAAATGGTGTCAATTGGCAAGGCGAGGTATGCTTTTTCAGGCCAGGGGGACTGTCCCATTCCTGCGTATTGTAAGACCTCCTGACCATTTGGCTACATATTTCCAAAAAAAGTCCGATATTGGAAGCAAACGGTAAAATCATGATATCCTTTCTGAGAATTACATTTGACCAGCGGCTAATCGTTCATTTTGTCGCTTTACTGCTTCCCTTGGCGCTTTTTTCCTGTGAGCAGGCGGACGAGACCCCACCTTTTTCCCTGGAGGTACACCAGCTTACCTCCGGCTCGCAGCACCATTTTTTTGGCTACATCGGACAATGCCTGACTTCGCCCTGGAATGCGTCGGAACAATACATTCTGGGGATGGAAATCGATTCCATTCACCGAATGCCTCAGGCAGACGAGGCAGCGACTATTTTTGTGTTGGACAGGCGGGCCGGAGACCAAATGATCTACCTGGACAAAACTTACGGCTGGAATCCCCAGCAGGGGACCATGTTTTATTGGAACCCGAAACAGCCCGAAAGTCAGTTTTATTTTAACGACAAGGATACCACTACCGGAAAGGTTTTCACCGTCCTGTACGATCTGGAGGAGAGGAAACGCCTGCGAGAGTTTCGGTACGAAGACACGCCAATCGGAAATGGTGGCGTAGCGCCCGATGGATCATTTTGGTTGGGGCTTAATTACGGCAGGATGTCCCGACTGCGTCGGGTAACCGGTTACTCCGGCGCCTTGGATTGGTCAAAGGAGGAACCGGCACCGAAAAATGACGGAATCTTTATCGTAAATGCTGAAACTGGCGAAAAACGGCTGTTGGTATCTTTTTTTCAACTGGAACAAAAAATCAAGGAATCTCAGCCCGACTTGCAGCACACCGGTTTATTTATCAATCATACCCTTTGGAATCGGGATTCGAACAAAATATATTTTTTTGCGCGGGCTGGCTGGAGCGGTAATCGGGGGGAGGGTACGCGTGTCAACGTTCCTTTTACGGTCAATGCCGATGGCAGTGGGCTCACGCGCCACTCCATTTTTGTTGGGGGGCATCCAGAATGGGGGGCTGGAAACATCCTGATAGGTAGTGCCCCCGACGATACCGGAACCGAACGACAGGTTTTATACGATGTCGAAAAAATGGAAATAGTGGGGTACCTGGGGGATTCCGAATTGTTTCCCGACCCGGAAGGGGATATCTCCCTGTCCGCTGACGGAAACTGGTTCGCAAACGGATATTCGAAGGATACCTTGAACAGGTATTCGGTAGTTCGGCTCAGTGACGGAGCCTGGGCCAGGTCCGGAGGAATCAGTAAGGGGGCCTACAGCGGTGATATTCGCATCGATCCCGCACCTCGGTGGAACCGCAGCAGTGACGCTCTATTGCTACCCGGCATGGCCGCAAACGGAACACGCCAGTTATTCTTACTCGAAGTGATCTCAAACGAACGCTAACCGCTTGGGTTTTGGTTTAGCGCTTTTTGCCGGTGTCGATCTCCGTGGTGAGAAGGGTGAACCGATACCGTTTACCATCGTGATGGGCTCTTTCGTGGCTTTGCATTGGCCATTGAACCCGGATGATGCATTGGGAATCGTTATGAGAATTGAAACGGCAAGAAATCGGGCTGCTTGGAGATTGATGCATCGCATTGCGATGGTGAAATCGAAAACGACGGCGTAGCGACTGATTCAGAAGTAGTTTCAGTTCGTCCTACCTGTACGCTGTGGCGTAGAAAGGCGAATGCCTAGTTCGGGTTAAAATCAGAAGGGTATTCACCAATAGGTAGGTATCCCATAAAAAAGCCCGGAAGAAAATTCCGGGCTTTTTCTTAATTGTACGCTGGGGCTGAACGATTAGCCCTCGCTATTGGGATGATTTCCATCCACTGTGGTCAGCGGGGGTACGTTATTTTCGAAACCGGCATACCCTTTGTTTTGATTGATCACACCTTGGGTGTTGGTGTTGATGGCATCCGCAGGGATGGGCCACAAAACATGGTAAGGGCTGTAGGTATACGTGTCGCCATGCCTGGTAAAGACTCCTTTGTTGTAGAAGTCGGTGAATTCCATGATCCGATCGTACAGAAAGTTATCATCGGAGAAACTTCCCATGGAATAGGTCTTCCCATTGTAGGCTTGTTTCCCGGTCATGGCGAACAAATAAGCCATTCGGGTCAACTCTGTTTTTCTGGGCTCTTCGTAGTACAGTTCCCGAGCACGTTCGTCCAGAATCGTACCGATGTTCATTTGCTCGGGTGCGTAGGGAGCAGCGCCTGCCCGGGTGCGTACGGCGTTTAAATCCGCGGCGGCACTGGCCAGATCTCCTTTCCAGACGTGCGCTTCGGCACGAAGCAGGTAGGTTTCTGCCAATCGGAAAATGTACCAGTCGCTGTGCCCCCCGCTGGGTCGAATGTTTTGAGGGTCGGGTATAAATACCTTGTAATGAGGCCAGGAAAACCAGCTACGGATGGTATCCACCACCAATACGGTACCCTCATCGTTGCGAAACTGCAAGGGCTGTCCGTAATACTCGTCGTTTCCTTTGATGGCGGGGTTGTTGTAAACGAGGTCGCTCATGTCCATCCAGTTTCCCGGAGCGTGACGCAGGTCGTTTTCGTCGTCCCAAATCATGCTTTGGTGGTACCAGGTACCTCGGAGACGCCCAATACCCCGGCCATATTTCGTTACATGGTCGATCTCAATGCCTGGCTGATCAATGGTGCCCCGGTTTCCATTGGGGGTATTGATATTGGTGATCCAAAAAGGAACCGCCTGACGCATGGAAGACATGCCTCCGGAATTTCCGTCGGTATCCAAACGATCCATCACCATCAGGATGGCTTCGGTGTTGGCATTGAGGGATTTATTTTCCGGACGGTGCAGGTCCCAGATTACGTTACGTTCCGGGTCGTTTCCGGTGGAGCCAAACCGATCGGTCATCAGTGCATGCGTGCCGCCGTCGATCAAGCGGGATGCTGAAGCGATGGCATCATCAAATTCTCCCAGGGCCAGGTTGACTTTGGTAAGCAGGTGCTGAATGGCTCCTTTTGGTACCTGACCGCGATCCATTACGGAAGGGACCCATGGTTCGGCCCATTCCAGATCTTCCTTCAATTTTTCGAAGGATCACCTCCCGGTCGGTCGAATAGAAGTCCAGACGGGGCTCAAGCATTTCTTCCAGAATCAATGGAACATCCCCAAATTGGTTTGTCAATCGGTAATACCGCAGGGCTCGGTGAAAGTAAGCCGTTCCCAAAATGTGGTTGCGTTCTTCCTCCGATTCGTAATCGGTAGGATCATCGATTCGGGAAATCACGGTATTGGCATACTTGATCCCATTAAATCCTTCCATCCAGTACCAGCCGATTCGGTTAAAATTGGCACTGTTCAAGTTGGCGTCCGGAGTGATGAGTAGGTTCATGTCCTGCGCCGGACCGGACTTATCGGTGGTGCCTTCCACCGCTACTTCCGTAAAGATGTGCTCGGTGAGGATAGGAGGCCCATCTCCGGTGTATTCGTGGCGCATGTTTCGCTCGCAGGCCACCAATGCGCTCCAAAGTCCACTGGCAGAATTGAAGGTGTTTTCAGGTGCGTAAAACGAAAGGGGTTTGGGTTCCAGCCATGCTTCGTCGCAGCCGGTGGTGCTAAGCATCAGACCCGTCGCCATCAGGCCCAGGTAAACCGATGATTTTTTTAGTATATTTTTCATGAGTTGTTCGTTTTTCTTGTGATCCATTAAAGCGTCAAATCAAGTCCCAGGGTAAAGATTCGTGGGGTTGGTCCTCCGGATTCGGGATCCCAGAAGTTCATTTCCGGTGCATAAAAACCTACGTTCCGAACGTTCATGTACAGCCGCAAATTCTGGATCTTTGCTCGCTCCAAAATGGTTCGGGGAACGGTATAGGCCATGGAAATATTTTCGAGCCGTACAAAAGAACGGCTTTGGTACACGTTAAAGCCTCCGGCTCCTCCTTCACTGGAATACAGTCGGGCCCATTCGTTACTTGGGTTTTCTTCGGTCCAATAGGGCAGAATATAGGAATTGGATCGATCCAGAAATCCTTGTCTGTTTTTTCGCTGATTAAAGGTACCCAGGTGTCCCAGATACGCATACATCATGAACGAAACGTCAAAATTCTTCCAGATTTTGAATTCGTTTCGCAAACTCCAGCGGGACCGTGGCTCCGAGAAGCCCAGGAATTGGCGGTCCGCATTGGTATACAGTCCGTCGTTATTGACGTCTTCGATTTTAAAATCCCCGGGCTTTACCCCATAATTAGCCGCTTCATCTGCCTCTGGCGTTTGCCAAATCCCATCGGTACGGTAATCCCAGATTTCATCGATGGCGTGATCAATGAACCAGCGATTTCCGATATCGTCAAGTTCTTCACCGTTTTCGTCCAGGTCCCCATAGAGGCTGACAATGCGGTTACGGTTCATCTGAAAATTAAGATTGGCGCGCCAGGACAGGTTGTTGCGGTTGACCAATTGGCTATTCAGGCTCACTTCGACGCCTCGGTTTCGTACTTCACCCAAATTGGCAAACACAAAATCAAATCCGAGTATGTCCGGAAGGCTTCGCTCTACCAGGAGATCCGTGGTCGACATGTCGTAAACCTCAATCGTACCGTCCAGGATGCTGTTAAACAGGGAGAAGTCCAAACCCAGGTTGGTAGATGTGGTTTTCTCCCAGCGCAGATTGGAGTTTTGCATGGTATTTACATACAGCTGACTGACAAAATACAATTCCCCGCTGGGCCGCTGGTAAAAATATTTTCCGGTTTGGAGGTCCGACAAAGCGGCATACCGACCGATATCCCGGTTTCCGTTCACACCCCAGGAGGCACGCAATTTTCCATAATCCAACCAGGGTATGTTGACAAAGTCCTCGTCGGTAAATAGCCAACCGAAGGCCGCAGAAGTAAAGGTCGCCCGTGGATTGCTTTGACCGAAGGCGGAATAGCCATCTCTTCTCACGGAAAGGGTCGTGATGTATTTGTCGGATAGGGAGTAAATTACCCGACCCATCAGTGCGTCGGCCGTGTGGTATTGGTCGTTACTGGACATGATGGGATTAATACCCGCTCCAATGTTGTGGTAGCCCAATCGATCGTGGGGTTCAAATCCCACGTTTTGCATGGTATTGTCCCAGCTTTGGAATTTTTCGGCGTTTGCCAGCAGGGTCACGTCAAAATTATGGATGTTGTTGAAATTCTTATTCCAGCTCAGGATATTGTCCACCTGCCAGTAGTACACTTTTCGTTGCTGACGGCTAGCCCTTCCTCCCATGTTTTCGAAGTCCTGGTGGCCTGCACTTTCGTGGTTGTACCGCTCGTAAAACTCATAACGGGGTGTAAAGTTGGTCCGGAACTTCAAGCCAAAGGGAAGCTCGATGGCAGCAAATAAGGTGGAGTTGATGGTCGTTTCCTTTTGCAGGCGATCGGTAAAACTAGGGGTGTAGTACGGATGCCGGCCCCCGCTGACTTCCTCATTGGGTCGGAATCGCAAGCTCACGCCATCTTCCAGAAAAGGCTCGCCCCAGGGCGATAAATTAACCATGTCGCCCCAGTTGACGGGTATTTGGCTTTCGTCCCTATCGGCGAACTGGGTATTCATCCCCACTGTGAGCCAATCGTTGACATTTCCCTCGATGTTAAAGCGGCTTCTGACAGTGGTAAATTTGTCGCCCACGATCAATCCTTCGTTGTCCAGGTATCCCATGGACCAGTAGTACTGGAAGTCATCGCTTCGGCCTGAAAGACTGACCGTATGATCCTGCCGCAAACCGTTCTGGAACATCATGTTGTACCAGTTGACACTTTCGCCGGCCTTGTAATTGGCAATTTCCAGCGGTTGCATGTTCAGGCGCTGCAACCAAACGGTTTCAGGATCTCCGTCCGAACCATCGTAATTCAGCCAGGTCTCCAGCGGAATTTCCGGTGGAAGGGTGTTTGGGTTGGAAAACCGATAGGGTTCAAACCCACCGGCGTTGATGCTTTCCATTACGTCTTCTCTCCACGACAAAAAGCCTTGCGGGCCGTAGACCGGCTCGTTTTTTGCCATGGTGGCCACGCCCCAGTTGGTGTTTATTTTCACCTGAGGTTTGCCAAGTGCGCCTTTTTTGGTATTGACTAACACTACACCATTGGCAGCCTTCGCACCGAATACGGCAGCGGAACTGGCATCTTTCAGGACATCGATACTCTCGATATCGTTGGGGTTGATGTCCGACAATTGGCCGTAATAAATCGCTCCATCCAGAACGATCAACGGGCTGGATCCGGCATTCAGGGAGGTTCTCCCCCGTACTTCCAGGCTACCGCCCCCTTTTGCGGAGGTGTTTAGTCCCACATTCAATCCAGCGATGTTTCCCCGAAGGACGTCCTGCACCGAATTTGGATTTTCATTTTCCAGACGAGTGGCCGTCACCGAGGAAACGGCACCGGTCAAATCCCGTTTTCTCGCGGTACCGTAGCCAATCACTACCACCTCTTCCAAAGAAGCGGTATCCATCAGCAAGGTGACGTTGATTTCTGACTGATTACCGACCGTGATGGTCTGGGAGACAAAGCCCACGTAGGAATACGTGAGTTCCGAACCTTCGGGAACGGTTAACGAATACGCCCCGTCAATATCGGTGACGGTACCAGTGCCGGTGCCCGCGATGAAAACCGTTACACCGGGGATACCTTCTCCGGACTCGTCAGTCACGGTACCGGACACCGTGATGTCTACTTCTGCCGTAGTCAGCAGACTTGGCGGGTTGCCAGGAGTGGGCAGGGCCGGGTTTGCTGCCACGGGCCTGACAAAACCTGTCGAAACCAACCACACACTCATCCAAAGCACAAGGCCGATTCGCCTTACACGTTGAAATTTAAAGGGTTGTAAGATTTTTTCCATTTTTTTGGGTTTTAATTTGTTGATGGATAGGTGGCACTTTGCCGAAATATGCCTGGTGTTGCGGCGCTTCCGAAACACCAAAACATTTCGAACATAAGTAAATAAAATATAACATGCAATCGGTTTCATACGTAGAAACAATTTGTTAAATAAAAAAACGAATTTTTTATAGGAATACAATGATGAAAAATCAAAATATAATTTCTAAAAATAGCCAAGAAATAATTCGTTTTTAAATTGTTGTCCCATGATTGCGTAGGGGATTCGGAATAAGGTATGGGTATTGTGGGTTAAATCTTTTTAAAATATATTTTAGTTATAATTAAAACAAGAAAAATTCGATATGTGTAATGTGTTTTTTATTTAAAAAAAGTATATATATATAAAAATCCATTTATATAAATTATATAATAATATTTTATCTTAAAATAAGTTTCGGTCCGGTGATGTTTCCGATATCATCTACCCGATCTGGATTGCATCGGGAAGTGCGTAGTAGTTGAAAAACCGTAGCATGCATTGAAATTATTGAATTTTTGAGTAGATTTATGAAGAATAAAAACGAAATCCCGGTGAACGGTATGAAATTCTGTAGCAGGTTAGAAAAAAGTGTATCGGTATCTTTGATCGGTATTTTCGTCGTTTTTTCAGGGCAACTGTTGCTCTCCTGCCAATCTTCCGTACCTGAAAATATACCCGAACAGGTAGATTTTAACTATCACATCAAGCCCATACTCGTGCAAAAATGTTACCTCTGCCATGGTCCGGACCCCGGTAGTAGGGAAGCAGGGTTACGCCTGGACCTGGCGGAAGGAGCCACCCGACTTTTGGAAAGTGGCGGCAGTGCGGTTGTTCCGGGATCTGCCGCAAAAAGTGGACTCATTCATCGGATCACAGAAACCGATCCGGAATTAAAAATGCCCCCTCCTGCCTCAAAACTGGAACTAACCGCGGTAGAGGTGGAGCTGCTAAAAAAATGGATCAATCAGGGAGCCGTATACCAGCCCCACTGGTCGTTCATTCCGCCGGTCGTTTCCACCCTCACGGTCCCCGGGGAGACGCTATCCAACCAAATTGACCGACACCTGGGGCAAGAAATGGAGAGCAAAGGGCTGAAAGCGAGCGATCTCGCCGGAAAATACCAATTGATTCGACGTCTTTCCTATGTCCTGACCGGTCTTCCACCTGCGCCGGAGCGGGTACAGCGTTTTGTCGGGGATGAGCGGCCTGAGGCCTACGGGCTATTGGTGGACGAGTTTCTCAGCAGTCCCGCCTTTGGTGAAAAATGGGCGAGTCACTGGATGGACGTGGTACGCTATGCCGAAACCCGGGGGCACGAGTTTGACTACGAAATTCAGGGGGCCTGGAGATTTCGTGATTACCTGATTCGAGCGATCAATTCGGACGTATCCTATGCGCAACTGATACGGGAGCAGCTTGCGGGAGATCTGGTACGGGAGCCGCGCCTGCACCCGGAAACAGGCGACAACGAATCCGTGCTTGGCACGCTTTTTCTGACCATGACCGAAGGTACACACAGTCCGGTTGACACAAAAAAAGACGAGGCGGATCGGATAGACAACATGGCGGATGTGATCGGAAAGAGTTTCCAAGGGCTAACCGTAGGCTGTGCGAAATGCCACGATCATAAATTCGATCCCATCCCGGCTACCGATTATTACGGGCTCTACGGAGTATTGGGTAGTACCCGGTTCAGCCCGATTCCTGTCGGAAATCTCGAAAAGAAAACCACCAGCCTACAGGAGGTGCAGCGGCTCAAAAGGGAGCTTCGGGAGAGGATAGCCGATGCCTGGGGAGATTCTTCACGGGATACGGTACCCGCTTTGCTGGTTGGTCAAAAAGAAACAGTCGCCGGCTCCGCAAAAGCAGTTGGCTATGCGGGCGAGGTTATCGGTGATTTTAGCGGTTCTGATTTTGATGGCTGGAAGGCCGATGGCTGGGCATTTGGAGAAGGGACCACGCTGGGAGATCCGCAGCTGGATCGTACAACGGGTGAACTTCTGGCTTTGAAAGATGGATTCGCCTCGTCCAGAAAATTGGGAACGGGTATTTTTGGCGCACTTCGCTCCCCGGATTTCTCCATCGATCGCCCTTATTTGGGGGTAAGAGCGCGGGGAAAGGGAGCCAGCATTCGGATCATCATGGACAATTTTCAGTTGATCAGCTACCCAATTTACGGGGGATTGGATCAAAAGGTCAACGATGAAGAATGGCATAATTACGTGTTTGATCTGAGCGATTGGCAGGGACACGACGCTTATGTAGAATTGCTGCCTGGATCCTACATTCGACATACGTACCATCAGGAACCGGAGGCCTACATTGAAGTAGCCTATGCCACCGCCTTCGAGGAAGAATGGTTTCAACCGGAAAGCTATTCTCCGGTGCACCTGTTGCCGGCCGCGGTGGGAAGCTGGAAGGAGGGGAAAAGTTCGCCTTCGGAGGTGCATCTCCTCAACCGACAGTTGGAGTCGGGGAAACTCAAACGCCGGTTTCCCGAGGGAGTAACAACCCAATTGACAATGGATCTTTTGTTGGCTCAAGTCAAAGACAGTCTGTTCATACAGGGAGTGGCAGAAGGCTTTGCAAGGGAAAGTCCGGTATTTATCCGGGGCAACCATTTGGAACCGGAGCTTACACCCGTTCCAAGAACGTTTCTATCGGCTATTTTGGATTGGCAGCGGCCGATAAACAGCAGTGGCAGTGGACGACGTGAGGTTGTGGAAGCGATCTTGCATCCGGAAAATCCACTCACGGCCCGGGTAATGGTCAACCGCCTTTGGCACCATGTATTCGGAAAAGGACTGGTCGAAACGGTAGATAATTTTGGGCTACAGGGAAAGCTTCCCAGCCATCCGGAGCTTATGGACCATTTGGCCATAGCCTTTCGGAGGGAAGATTGGTCCTTGAAAAAGATGATCAAATCCTTGGTGCTAACGGAAGCTTTCCGGCGGGGCACTGCGGATGTCAACGATGGAAAAGATCCGGAAAACAAGTACCTGGCTCATTATCCGGTACGTCGGTTGGAAGCCGAAGCCATCCGAGACGGTTTACTGCAAGTTTCCGGATCCCTGGACCAAGCCATGTTTGGTCCGCCGGTGCCTGTACATTTGACCGAATTCATGCAAGGCAGGGGAAGACCGTCCAAGTCCGGGCCGCTGGATGGTGCCGGTAGGCGATCCATTTACCTGGAGGTCCGTCGGAATTTTCTCGACCGGATGATGACCACGTTTGATCGGCCCACACCCTTTACCACCTTTGGCAACCGAGACGAGACGAATGTACCGGCACAGTCCCTTTTTCTGATGAACGACCCATTTGTAGCTCAGCAAGCCGAACTGTTTGCAAAACGGCTTCTTGGCGGAGCCAATCGATCTACCGAAGAACGGATTCAGGAGGCTTACCTGCTTGCTTTCTCCCGACCGCCCACTTCCACAGAAATCGATCGGGGAAAGGCCTTCCTCGAAAAAGCAAGCCTGGGCACAGATACGACGGTAGCCGGGGAACTTCCGGCTTGGAAGGAGTATTGCCACGCCTTGTTTAATACGAAAGCATTCATTTATCTGTTATAAGCACACATGCACCACCACCATCGTCCTCTTTTGAACAAGGAGCTCAGCCGCCGGGAAATGCTACGGATTTGCCGCGGTGGATTCGGATCACTCGCCTTCATGGGACTGCTGGGTTCTGTAAGTTCCGCTTGTAAATCGGACAATCCCAATTCCCGTAGCCTGCTCCGCCAATTGGCCACCACTCCTCACTATCTTCCCAAGGCGAAAAATGTAATTTTTTTGTACATGGACGGCGGCGTTTCCCAGGTGGATTCTTTCGATCCTAAACCCAGATTGGCCAAAGAAAATGGGTTGGATCCAACGTTTAAAATTGATGCAACCCAGTTTAATAACAATGGGAAACTACTGAAAAGTCCCTGGGAATTCAAGCAGTACGGCGAGTCTGGCATGGCGGTGAGTGCACTTTTCCCTCATATTGCTAGCTGCGTGGACGACCTCGCGTTGATTCGTTCCATGGTTTCTAATTTTCCGGAACATACCAATGCCAATTATTTTTTGCACACCGGCAGTGGGCTGCAGGGGAGGCCCAGTATGGGGGCCTGGATAAACTATGGGCTGGGTTCGGAAAACAGCAATTTGCCGGGATACGTGGTACTGGATGGTGGCCTCGTGCCGCCGGGCGGGGTGGATAATTTTAAGAATGGGTTTCTACCGGCAGATTACCAGGCTTCGATCATGAAAACCGGGGCTACCCCGGTAGCTAATATTCAACCCGATAGTAGCATGGCCGATTTCCAGCGAGAAAAATTGGATTTTATACAGGCCATGGATCGGGGAAGTGAAGACAAATCGCAGGAGGTAGAGGCAGCGATAAAAAATTACGAGTTGGCGTATCGGATGCAGTCTTCGGTGCCGGAACTCAGCGAATTCGCCGCGGAAAGCAAAGCAACCCAAAAGTTGTACGGTTTGTTTGACGAGGATCCCAATACCCGCAGCTACGGTGCCCAATGCCTGATGGCAAGAAGGCTGGTAGAGCGCGGGGTTCGATTCGTGGAGTTGACCTGTCCCTATCAAAAAGGAATTGATCGCTGGGATCAGCACAGTGGGCTGAAAGACGGCCACGAGCGCAATGCACATGCTGTGGACCAGCCTATAGCGGGACTGCTTAAGGATTTGAAATCCAGGGGACTTCTGGAAGAAACGCTAGTTGTCTGGACCGGCGAATTCGGTCGGACTCCTTTTGCCCAGGGAAAGGATGGAAGGGACCACAACCCCTCTGCGTTTAGCATGTGGATGGCTGGAGCAGGCATCAAAGGGGGGACCATATACGGCCGTACAGACGATTACGGATACCGGGTTGAGGAAAATCCGGTCAGCATACACGACCTGCACGCCACCATTCTTCATTTGTTGGGCGTTGACCATAAACAATTGACGTATCATTTTGGGGGACGAGATTTTAGGTTGACCGATGTGCATGGCCATGTAGTGAAAGACGTACTTGGCTAAATCTTTTTTTACCCTTTTACCTGTACCAATCCTTCCTTTCGTATTCTTCCTGCAAGGGATACGATTAGGATAGAGGCCACAAACATGATCAAACTATAAATCACTACGGGTATTGCCATAGTTGGATTCTGCAGCAAGGTAGCTGCGATAACGATACCCAAAGTGCCATTTTGTATGCCGGATTCTATGCTAATGGCTAATTGTTGTCGAGGAGAAAGCATGCATGTACGAGCCAGAAGCAGGGATAATCCAAAAGTCAACACATTCAATAGCAAGGCAACCGGCCCGGCCATGGCGAAGAACTCCTGTATCTGGTTTTTTTCGTTGTATAGGGCTCCTCCTACAACCAGAACGAAAAATACCATGGAAGCAATCCGAACCGGTCGATCTGCCCTCTGGGTTAAGATAGGATAGCGGTTTTTAAGCCACATGCCGATGGCGACCGGAACCAAAGTTACCCCGGTAATGCGAAATACGGTAGAAATAAATGGAAGGGATACGCTTCCTTCTTCGCCAAAATAGGTAATGGAAAGATTCACAAATAAGGGAATAGTAATTAGGGTAAGTAGCGAGCTCGTCGCTGTAAGGCTAATGGATAAAGCCGTATCGCCTTTACTCAAGTGTGTGATTAGGTTTGAAGTAGGGCCACCCGGGCAGCAAGCGATAATCATGACCCCTACTGCCATCGCCCCTTCCAATCCAAAACTCAATACCAAAGAAAATCCAAGTAGGGGCAAAAGTACCAATTGGCAAAATAAGCCTACAACCATTGCCTTGGGATAGGTAAAAATGTTTTTGAAATCGTTGCTTGTTAAGCTAAGACCCATGCCCAGCATGATAAATGCCAGGGCGAATGGCAAAAATACGGCGGTTATCAGATTGCTTTCCATTTGGGTTTATTTCATGATATACCGGGTCTGAAGATAATTGGGCTATGGGTGAATGAGAAATGTTGTTCTGATAACGGATGAATGTGTCTTCCGGAGGAAGAAGTTCTTTGAGAATTGCAGACGTTCACTACCTGGCTTTCGATCAAAGCGTTTATTTTTTTCCCGCTTTTTTTAGAAAATTGTAGTGCGATCGAAGGGCCGATGCAAAGCTTTTGTTTTCATGATAGGGCAGGGAAAATTCCAGCGCTACGTCCCGAACGATGCCGGAGATTTGTGGGTAATGGATGTGGCAGATTTTTGGAAAAAGGTGGTGTTCCACCTGTAAGTTGAGTCCCCCGCACAGAAAGGTGGTGATGGCGCTGTTGCTGGCAAAATTTGCCGTGGTTTTCATCTGATGCTCCGCCCATGCATTTTCCATATTTTCGTGTGGCTGGGGATTGGGAAGCACGGTCTGTTCCACCAAATGTGCCAGCTGAAAGACCAAACCGAGTACCAGCCCTTCGGCGAAATTCATTGCCAGAAAACCAATCAAAAACTGCCACCAGGCGATATCCATGACCAATAGTGGAAGGATGATGAACAAGAAATAATAGAGTAGTTTGTAAAAAAACAAATTGAAATACTCGATGCGAGGATGTTTGTTCTCGTGTTTTCCGATGCGCTTTTGAAAGAATTTTTTGTAGTCTTTTCGAAAAAACCATGAAATGGAAGCCAGGGCATACAGAAAGAAGGCATAAATATGCTGAAACCGATGAATGAAATGATGCTTTTCATTGGGAGAAACCCGGACGATTCCGGGAGCCACCTCCAGATCACCGTCGTGGCCGACGATGTTTGTATAGGTGTGGTGAATTTTATTATGGGTGATCTTCCATACGTAGACATTTGCACCGATGATATTAAACAGGAAACCCAGGGATTTATTGACCCAGGGCTTGGAGGAATAGGAACCGTGCAGGGCATCGTGGCAAATATTAAATCCAATGAACGCCATATTCATTCCCAGTGCGATTGCTAGCAACAAGGATACCCAGGAGGGCATCACTTCCAGCAAAATGAGCAGGTACAGTCCAACAAAAGAAACCAGGTAGGTGATCGTTTTGAGTACCATCGCCCCGTTGGCCTGCTTGGAGATCCCATTGGTTTGGAAATAGTGATCTACCCGTTTCTTTACAGTTGAGAAAAAGGCTGAATTGGTTTTATCGACAAATTTAAGCGTTAAAGGCATACATGTGTTTTTTGTCCTTTTTAGAATGATTGGTAGTTCTTATACGGGAATAACAAAATATATTACTAAATAATTTAGAAAATAAAATAAAATTAAAAAGATCTTTTGGTCGTCTACCCCTTTTTCCAAATGATTCAACGACGATTTTTCCGGTATCTTTCTGTTACAAAGGCAGTACGGTCCAATCGGCTGTAAGGGAATGTTGTGTTTGGGTTTGCCGCGGTATCTTGACTATTGAGAAGAATAGCGTTGGTTTTTCAAGGGCAGGAGGGTCATTTCTTCGCGGGCTGGCATCTTTAAGCCGGTCGTATTTCAGAAACCGACATCGGGCTACCAGATCTCCGTGCGCTAGGTCCCCCTTGAAGGATTTTCAGGCCTTGCGAGTCGGTAAGGAGATACTATTCCTTCAGGGCATAGAAGGATTGAATACGAGCGCTTTGCGTTTCGGCCAGAGCGATTAAGTCAATGTCCAGTAATTCTTTATTCACGGCAATCACTCGCGCTTTCATTGCAGCCGGTAATTTTTCATAGCCATAAAATGCTCCTAAAACTGCTCCCAAAATGGCTGCCGTGGTATCGTTATCCCTTCCGTAGTTGACCAAAAATGTCAGACTGTCAAGAAAATCAAAATCACAAACCAACATGGCAGTCAGTACCTGTAGATGAATTTCCCCCACGTGGAAGGGCATGTCCTGCAGGTGTTCGTCCAACAACACAAAGGCGTGTTTCATGAGTTTTTCTTTGTCGAATGTGGTATCGGGCGGGCGCTTTTCGTCAGCTGCGGAAGCATGGACCGTTTCCGTAATCGCCCTTGCTACTTCCAGGATTCGGTAACTACTTCGCCCCACCAGGCGGCTGGAGAAAAAGGATTGCGGATCCACGGACCGTAATACCTCCAAAAGTCTTGTTGGATCGCCGTCTGCAGTCATTGCCGCCGCGGTCATTGCTGCCGATAAGGCACTGATATCCTTGCCATAGCCAATGTCGTAGAGGCTTAGGCGATACGCCTGTTGATAGGCCATTTCGGGCTGCCCGGGATAGCGAAGGCCGATCGCCGGTGCGTACAACAGGCCGGCACAGACCATTTCTCCTCCGTAAAACTTACCAAGTGACTGCTGATAGGCCATCAGGTCCTCTTCCTGCACCGATAGGGATACCTTGTACCACTCCTGCAACCACAAGACCCGTAGACTGGCGAATTCGAGGGCTTCGGTTTGTGTCGGCGTCAGTGTTTTAAAATCCGCGAAATATCCTTCATACTCCCGGATGATGTGTTGAGAAAACTCGCTGGCATTTAGTTCAAGTTTCGGTTGGCGTTCCATGTACTCGAATACGAGCTTTTTCCAACGGGTATCGTCAGTGGTACCTCCGGCGGGTAAATTTACCTTCCAGGTGCCTTCCGGGGAGACTTCTCGTACCATGGAGTCCAAATCGTCTACCCAACCATAGGTCCGATGGATAGACTCCCGGTCCCACATCTCTGTTGGGGCACCCATGGCATCGCCGATGGCGCTACCCACCAGCATTCCCTTTACTTTGTCGGCCAATTCCTCTTCAGTTAGCGGTAGAGGGGGCAGGGATTTGCTGGCTTGATCGGCTGTAGGCTCGGCAGGATCTGGAGAGCAGGCCGGTATCGAAAGGATTAAAACAAGGTAAAAAAATGGATTAAAACGCTTCATGGAGAATTAGTTGGATGGCTTGATTGGCTAGTTTTTCTTTTTCTTCCAGGGATAAAACAAGGGGTAACTGTGCCAGCCCAAAGAGTCTGCGGAGAATTTCTGTTCCGGTAAAAGCTGCCAAAAGTGCTTCATTCAGGGGATACCTCTCCCGAAGGTCCTTGATACGGACATCCGGTACCCGCGCCAGGTACAGGTGTGCCAGCATTACCCCAAGGTCAAACTCGGGATCTCCGACAAAGGCAAATTCGGTATCAATAATTTTTAAGCCACCCGGACTGGAAAGCCAACTGCCCGGGTAAAAGTCCCCATGAATCAGCTTACTTCCGGGGGAAAGGTACCGCTTGCCCAATTGCCTTACTTTCCCGATCAGATCGCCATTGGTTTTTATCTTCAGGGAGAGTTGCTCCAACCCGGGTTGAATCCCATTCAGATCAAATCCATTGTTTTCCTGAAAAGGAAGGAGAAAAATGTGCTGATGATTTAACGTACGCATGGCTCGGTTTTCTGGAAAAGTCTGCGCCGTGACTTGATGCAGCCCCTTTAGGTACCGCAGCAAGTCATCTCCCAGGGCTTCGGTAAATTGGTCCGGGTGGTGATAAATGCACAGGTAATCCACCCCCTTTTCTACAAACTCCAAGGCAAGAAGCCAGGAATCCCTATCGAATGCGAAGACTCGTGGGGAGTAGTGGGCTACCTCGGGCTGAGTTGCCATGTATTGGTAAAAGCTGTATTCAATGCCTGTACGCTCCGAAGGCGCGGGTACCTCCGGGTATTTGGCCACGTAAGGTCGGGATTGCTTTAAAATAATGGTTCGTTTTTCGGTCGATACGGCCAGCGTGACATTCATGTTTCCTTCCCCGGCTTTTCTGCTGGAGCGCACCGATTCGTCCGGATGCAGGATTCCTTTTTTTCGCAGGTAGTCGATGTGTTCTTGGGTCAGTGGTGCATGTAGCAGCATCAGTGATGGGGTGTAATTCAGATTTGGCTTCTCGTTTCAAAAATACGCACCAAAATTGGTTTCGAGCCTCATTCCCGAAGAAATAAAAAACCAGGGTAGCTGTTCATTCCTAATGCTAACTGTCCTATTTTTGGGTCATGAGTAAAACGATAACGGAATTTGACCCGCTTCTACGCCAATTGGCTAAAGACCTGGATGGGGAACTTCACTTTGACAGCCTGATGAAGACCTTGTATGCCACGGATGCATCGGTCTATCGATCGTTGCCATTGGCGGTAGCCTTGCCAAAAACGAGCAGTGATTTGAAAAAACTGATCCGTTTTGCGACAGAAAACGGGACTTCGCTGATTCCCCGGACCGCTGGTACCTCATTGGCCGGGCAATGCGTGGGTGAGGGGATTGTGGTGGATGTGTCCAAGTACATTAATAAAACCATCGAGTTTAACAAGCAGGAGGGCTGGGTACGCGTACAACCCGGTGTGGTACGGAATGAGTTGAACAATTATCTCAAAGAACACGGATATTTTTTTAGCCCCATTACCAGTACCGCAACCCGTGCGATGATCGGTGGAATGGTGGGAAATAACAGTTGCGGGACCACCTCCATTGTGTACGGAAGTACCCGGGAGCATGTACTTGAGCTCAAGGTACTGTTGAGTGACGGGAGCGAGGCAGTATTCAAATCCATGACCCCCGCGGATTTTGAGTTAAAATGCAAGCAGCATAACCTGGAAGGGGCACTTTACCGCCATATTCGGGAAGAGTTGAGCAAGCCGGAAGTGCAACAAAACATTCGGGAGCACTTTCCCAAGGCGACCATTCATCGCCGAAATACCGGCTATGCCCTTGACTACCTCCTGGAATCTCAGTTGTTTTCGAATTCCGAAAAGCCATTTGATTTTTGCAAATTGCTTTGTGGCTCGGAAGGCACCCTGGCCATCACCACGGAGATAAAAATTCACCTGGATCCTCTACCCGATCCCTTTGATATTGTGGTCGCGGCACATTTTGATAGCATCCACGACAGCATGAAAGCGGCGCAGGTTGCCATGAAGCATGCACCCACCGCAGTAGAGTTGATGGATAAAATCATCCTGGACTGTACCAAGGAAAACGTGGAACAAAGCCGAAACCGGGATTTTGTGGAAGGAGATCCCAAAGCCATCCTCATGGTAGAATTCCGTGGAAAATCGATCGAACATGCACGGGAGCAGGGACTGGTCTTTGTGGAAGCCCTGAAAACTGTCGGCTTGGGCTATTCTTTTCCGGTTATCGGTCCAGAACGGACAAGTAGTGCCTGGCAGCTGCGAAGCGCCGGTCTGGGCCTGCTTGCCAATATTCCCGGTGATAAAAAAGCCGTCGCCTGCATCGAAGATACCGCCGTCGCTATCGAGGACCTGGCGGATTACATCGACGAATTTGCAGAAATCATCAAAGAGTTTGGCCAAGAACCGGTGTACTATGCCCATGCCGGTGCCGGAGAAATCCACCTGCGTCCCATCCTGGATCTGAAAAAAGCAAGGGATGTAGAGGAATTCTACCGGATCAGTGAAGCCAGCGCCAGGCTGGTAAAAAAATACAAAGGATCTTTGAGTGGGGAACACGGAGACGGTCGGGTGAGGGCTGCATTTATTCCCATGATGGTCGGCCAGGAAAACTACGGGCTATTCAAACGTCTGAAAGCCACCTGGGATCCCCGCGGCATTTTTAATCCGGGAAAGATTGTCGATGCGCCACCGATGAATACTTCCCTTCGCTACGAGCCGGAGATGGTCACACCGGATTTTCCTACGAAATTTGACTTCAGCAGCGTGGGGGGCATTTTGCGCATGGCCGAAAAATGCAACGGATCGGGTGACTGCCGCAAATTGCCCAATTCCGGCGGCGGGACCATGTGTCCTAGCTACCAGGCCACCCGGTACGAAAAAGATACGACCCGTGGAAGAGCCAATACATTGCGGGAGTTTTTGACCAATAGCCAGAAGGAGAATCCCTTCGATCATCCGGAGATCAAGGAAGTAATGGATCTTTGTCTCTCGTGTAAAGGCTGCACGTCCGAGTGTCCTTCCAACGTGGACATGTCCACAATGAAAGCAGAATTTCAATACCAATACAACAAGGCCAATGGGGTTCCGCTACGGTCCACTGCATTTGCGTATATCAACAAGCTAAACGGTATGGGAAGTCTTGTGCCGGGTGTATCCAATTTTTTTCTCACCAACCCTGCATTTGGGGGAGGACTGAAAAAGTTTTTGGGAGTAGCCCCGGAACGAACCTTGCCGACGATAAGTAAGCAATCCTTAAAAAACTGGTATAAAAAAGAGTACCAAAAACTCTCTGGCAGATCCATCCTCAAAACGCTGTATTTTTTCTGTGATGAATTTACCAATCACAACGACACGGAAATCGGCATCAAAGCCATTACCTTATTGCGACACCTGGGCTACGAGGTGAAGATGGTAGACCATGCCGAAAGTGGAAGAGGGGCGATTTCCAAAGGCCTCTTGGATTACGCACAAAAAATGGCCGAAGCGAACGTTTCCCTGTTTGCTGAGCTGGTAAACGCCGAGCGGCCTTTGATTGGTCTGGAACCCTCGGCCATTCTGAGCTTCAGGGATGAATACCCACGCTTGGTGAACAAAAATTTGCGGGCTAAAGCGAATTCACTAAAATTTCATTGCGAGATGATCGATGAATTTCTCGCAAAAGAAGTAATTGCCGGCAATATTGGCCCCGATGCCTTTACCAAAGCATCCAGAATTGTCCACCTGCATGGACATTGTCATCAAAAGGCCCTTTCTTCGGTGAATTACTCCCGAAAAATACTTGAGTTGCCGGAAAACTATCGGGTTCAGGTGATTCCGTCGGGTTGTTGTGGCATGGCGGGATCTTTTGGCTACGAAAAAGAGCATTATTCGCTGAGCATGCAGATCGGGGAGATGGTTTTATTTCCCGCTGTCCGCGCTGCGGAAGCGGAAGACCTGATCGCCGCACCAGGCACAAGTTGTCGGCATCAGATTTCGGATGGAACGGACCGCAAAGCCCTGCATCCGGTGGAGATTTTATACGCAGCAGCGGGTTTATAGCAAGCAGCTTGCCAGGCTCCGGCATAAAAAACCCGGAATCGCAGGATTCCGGGTTGAGGGTTGGTTAGGAAAGGAAATGGGTTTTAGTGAATTAGCTGCTGAGCGTAAATTCAGGTAGCGGAATGATGGCCCCACCTTTCATGGCGGATTCGTGTGCCAGAATCCCGACGCAGGTGATGTTTGCCGATTGACGGGCATCCGGATAGGGCGCCCGGCCCTCTTGCAGCGCGGTTACAAATTCGTGCACCAAATGCGGGTGTGAGCCCCCGTGACCCGCACCTTGTATAAACGAGAGGTGTTGGTTATCGTCGGAGTCGTAGACCCCCTCTGTCGTGAAGGAAGCAATTTCCTTCGGAAGCAGGTGGGCATAATCCGGCACCTTTACGCGTTTGGGTGTTTCGCCCGTGTGAATCACCGGATCCTCGTGTTCGATCAAAGTCCATTCAAAGGACTTTTCCGAGCCATAGGCATCGAAACTTTCCCGGTATTGCCGGGCGGTGTTGAATAGCGAGCGGGTTACTTCTGCAGAAAGATCGGAATCTTTCAGTTTGATATGGCAGGTTTCTATAGCGAAGGGGGATCCGTATTTTTCGATCAGGTTTTCGTCAATCCTGCCCGAACCAAAGCAGGATACGTACTCGGCTTGCCCTTTGGCCAGTGCCAAAACGGGGCCTACGCAATGCGTGGCATAATGCATGGGCGGTAAGCCTTCCCAGTACCCAGGCCAACCGGCCATTTCCTGCTGATGGCTGGCCCGTAGAAATTGAAGTTTGCCCATTTCTCCCTTTTCGTACATTTCCTTGACGAAGAGAAATTCCCGACTGTAGATGACCGTTTCCATCATCATATACGTGAGCCCGGATTTTTCAGTCTCTTCCACAATTTGACGACATTCATCGACGGTAGTAGCCATGGGTACGGTACAGGCCACGTGTTTTCCGGCACGTAGTGCCTGGAGGGACTGTTCGGCATGCGCCTGTATGGGTGTGTTGATATGAACGGCGTCGATATCCGGGTCTTTCAGCAATTCCTCGTAATCGGTATATCGCTTTTCTATACCGAATGCATCGCCGATCTCGTTGAGTTTCTCTTCGTTTCGCTGACAAATGGCATACATGTTGGCCCCGGGGTGTTTTTGGTAAATGGGGATAAACTCTGCACCAAATCCGAGTCCGATAATGGCGATGTTTAGTTTTTTATGGGTCATAGTAAATAAAATTTGTGGTGATGCAACTGGTTCTATTTCAGGAGCGGGCCCATTCGTTTAGGAAACGAAATCCATCGGAGGCAAAAGCATCCTGACTGCTTGCCAATCGTTTCCAGATACAAACGGCTCCAGCCAATTCCTTGATTTCCGGCGTGAAGCTTTCGATGGTAATGGTACCTTGATAGTTTACCTTTTCCAGCCCTCTTTTGTAGTCTTGCCAGCGGGTTTGGCCGGTGCCGGGCGTGCCCCGGTAGTTTTCCGATACCTGCACGTGAAGGAGCTTGTCACCGGCCTGTAATATGGCCTTTTCGATGTCTGGCTCCTCAATGTTCATGTGAAAACCGTCTAGCAATACCCGTGCTGCCGGGTGGTTGATGTCTCCAATCAGGCGCATGAGTTCTTCCGTGGTATTGATTAAATCGGTTTCAAATCGGTTCAGGGCCTCCAAAGCAATCAGCTGTCCGGATTTTTCGGCCATCAGGCATACCTTGTACAGGTTAGACACCGCCCGATCCCATTCTATCTTTTTCTGTTCGGGGGAAACCAAGCGGGCCTTACCGACCGAAGAATACATGGGACCTGCGACAAAGGCCGCACCCACCTGCACGCTGAAATCCAGGCATTGTTGGATGTAATCCAAACTGGTTTGATGATAGGAAGGATCCTCATGGGTCAAATCCCTGCTTGGGCCGAAGGCTCCGCATACAATAGGGTGTAGTCCATTGTCGTCCAATGCCTGTTTCACTACTTTCCCATCGATTAACGTAGGGTCTTCTATCGGAATTTCCACCGCATCGTAGCCCATTTGTTTGATTTTTGGAAAAAGGGAAATCGTCTCTGTCTGAAATGGAGAAGTCCATAGCCAGGTACTAACTCCCAGTTTGATATCTAAAGCCATAGTGATTCAATTGGTGAAAAATGGACTTACTCTACGATCATGATACCGTTCATGATTCGCCAGTGGCCGGGAACCGTACAAAGATACGGATATTCACCCGGTTCGCCGGGAGCCGTAAATACCAGGCTTTCGCTGGTTTCCGGGTTTACCAGAGGGGTCGAGGCAAGTACTTCCGGAATTTTTGGAACAAAATTCATCGTAACGCCATTGGGGTCCCGTGCCAGTTCGTCGGCCGCTTTGCCGATGGTTTCCAGACTACCGGCTTTTCCGATCAACAGATTGTGTTGCATGAAATCATCGTTTGTGAAATCAATGGTTACCTGCTGTCCGGCCTTTACAGTAAAGCTGGGCTTATCGAATTTCATTTCGTGCTGTATTACCCCCATTTTAATGGTCACTGCACCGGCAGATCCCTGGGTCGGGCTTGTTGAAGTAGCGACCGAGCTGTCGGAGCCTACCTTTTTGGCAGGGACTTTCAGATTTAAATGAGAGGCTCTGCTGTTCAGCCTTCCCCGAAAATAAAACCGGTCCGGGTAGGTTCCAACCTGATCGGAACCCATGTTGTCATGGCCGATACGAACGCGGTTTGGTGCCAATTCCTGATCAAATAATCCCGGCGCCTTTGCGGTAGCGAGCTGTCGGTCATCGACACGCAGGACCATATTTCCGTCTTCCAGCAAGCTGGCTTTAAGCACGAACTGTTGGGAAGGAAGGCCGGTCCCAGAACGTGCCAGGTAGCTTTTTCCATTCTGTCGGACCAGCCAGTGGATGCGGTTGTTTTGAATGTACAGGCTGTAGCCATTGGTATGGTTTCCCTGGGCCACGATTATCCCTTCCAGCGGTTCCTCCGCTTTGCTGAGCGTCGCTTGCAGGTGCAGCTCTTTTCCGACAACTTCTGGAGGGTAGGGGATTCCTGCCCTTCTGTCCAGGCTGTATTGTTCCGATACCAGACTTTTGGAAACCCGTTCGCGCAGGGTAAGCAAGGAATCCGGTTTGTTAGGATTCAGCAAGCTCTCGGATAAATTTTCGAACGATTGCGGGTGCGATAGCACGGAGGCGAAAATTGCCTGGGGTAGATAGGGGTCTGCTCCGTTGTCGGCTGCGTCAGCGGAGGTCAACAGTAGGTTGGAAGCCGTTTCAGAACTGGGCATATCCGCCAGCGCCAAAAAGGCTGCTTTCCGGGTATTCAAATCGGGGTCATCGAGGACATCGGTAGCCAATACTGCGTCTAAACTTGCCGAATTGCGTGGCAATACCTGTAGGGCATTTTTTCGAACACCGGCTGCGGGGTGGTTCAAGGCCCGGGCTACTACCTCGTTGACCGATTGGTTGGAACCATCCAACGCTCCAATACCGTGCAGCACCCATAGTGCATGCACTGCCGGACTATTCAGACCAATTTCGTCCACCGAAGGATTGTCTACCAACTTCAAAAGTTCTGGAATCAGTTCGGTATTCTGGTTTTCTACAATCAGGCGCTGGGCCGTCATGCGCCAGAACATGTTGTCGCTTTTTAATCCGTTGATCAGGTCGGCGTTATTGGTTGGATCGATATCCATCCCCTCGTACGAATCCGATCCTTTGTATACCATTCGGTAGATTCTCCCATGTTTCGCATCGCGTAGGGGATTGATATACGCATTCCCTTCCCCGTTTTCAAAACCCTTGGGCGTGGGGTTGTGCTGAATGATGAAATTGTACCAGTCGGCTATCCAAAGGGCACCGTCCGGTCCCACTTCGGCATGAACCGGTGAAAACCACTCGTCCGAACTGGCCAACATATTAAAGCCGTTTTTTTCCCGAAACCCGGAACCATCTTTTTCAATGATGGCATTGTGGAGTACCCTTCCGGTAGGTTCGGCCACGAAGGCCACCCGGTTCCAATAGGATTTCGGAAAGTTACGGGCGGTGTACAAATGATGGCCGGCAGCAGCCGTGTAGCCTCCATGCCAGTCTACCTGTCGGAGAAATGGGGTCAGGTGGGGCATGTCGTAATGGCTGTCGATCCCGTGAACGGCATTGACCGAACCTCCATGAACCGGTCTGCGAACGTATTCCCTGGGCATGGCAAGGTAGGCACTGTGTTGCCCGTTTGCCGTGGAGATAAACACGTTAAATTCCTCACTGAATCCCAGTCCCCAGGTATTGTTGCTGGTATTGCCAAGAAACTCAAAATCGGTTCCATCGGGGTCGAATCGGTATACGCCCTGTCCAAAAGAAAAAGACTTGCCGTCAACCTCTCCCCGAAACCCGGAATAGCCCAATACCCCCCATAGTTTGTTATCAAACCCATACCGAAGATTGGATGGACCGGCGTGGGTATCGCTTTTGCCCCAACCGGTAATAATGGTTTCCTTTACATCCGCTTTGCCGTCGCCATTGGTATCTTTCAAAAAGACAAAATCAGGTGCCATGGAGATCAATATTCCTCCATTTACCGCCACAAGGCTGGTTGGAATGTTTAATCCCTCAGCAAAAATGGTAACCTTATCCGCTTTGCCGTCTCCATTTGTGTCTTCCAGCATTTTGATTTTATCGTTGCCGCCTTCCTTCCGAACCTCGTTGGGATAGTCCGTTGTTTCGATCACAAATAATCGACCTTTTTCATCCCAGCACATGGCCATCGGATTGATGATGTCTGGCTCGGAGGCAAAGAGCTGCAATTCAAATCCCACGGGTACCTGTACCAACTTCATGGATTCCTCTGGAGAAAGAGGTAGTTGGTAGCGGGGGGCAGGGTCCCTGTTTTCATAATTTGGAATTTCCGCATCTTCAAAAACGGGTTGAGGAATATCGTATTGAGCCACCTGGGAGGCGACCTTATCACCAACTGCCCAGAGCACACCATTTGCAACCAATTCCTGAAAAGCTGGCTGGCTCCAGGTGCGTTCGTCGTGCCCGTAGGCCGTGTAAAAAATCCGCCCTTCTCCCTGCTCACGCACCCAGGTGTAGGGCTCCCGGTGGTCCCCGTCTACGCGTTCCATTAGCACGGTCATGTCTTCGTTCAACTGGGAGTGCACATAGGTTTCGTCCCAGGTTTCAAATTCCTCGATTCCTTGCATTACCGGGTGCGTGGCATCGACGATCTTTGCTGTAAAATCTCCTGTACCATGGGACTTAAACTGTCCTCCGACGGTTTCAATAAACCACTCTGAATTCCGGAAACAAAAAGAGGCGCTATGCAGGGGAATCAGGGCCTTACCCCCTTCCACATAGTTTTTTAAGGCAGCTTCCTGCCTGGCAGTGATTTCGTCGTGATTGGCGTAGATCATCAGCCCGTCATAAAGGCGGAGATTTTCTGCATTCAAGTCCTCAGGATCGGCCGTATAGGTCAGGTTGATGCCCTTCTGAAACAAATGCCTCGCAAGCATCGGCATTACTATTTCGGAGTTGTGGTGCGGACTTTCGTGTCCGAGGAAGAGTATTTCTGCCCTTCTCGGACCATCGGATAGACTGATTTCCGTTGATTTGGTACCACAGCCCATCCAAAAAAGCATGGCCATGGCAATTAACCCGTAGTATTTCATGGTAATTTTTGTTTGGGTAGTATTGTCTGGTATTTTCACTGTACGAATATGGGGAATTTAAGCCTGTGTTTCCTACTGTTTTTTACCTATTTCCTACTGTATTTTGTCATATTTATTGTATTTTCGCCCAAATAGGCGCATAAATTTATTACTCGTTGAAAAAACCCTTTCAAAAATCCCGTATTCCCGAACAGAGTGCTTTCGTCGTGAAAGAACTGGTGGCACCCTATTTCGACAAGAATTGGCACTTCCATCCGGAATACCAGCTTTTCTGGGTCAGAAAGGGCAGGGGTACACGCTTCGTAGGGGATGACATGCGGGTTTTTAAAGAAAATGACCTGGTGTTTACCGGACCAAATCTACCCCATCTCTGGCGGAACGACCAGGAATATTTTGAAAAAGGGAGCGAATTGCTTACGGAAGGAATTGTCGTGTACTTTCCAGAAAACTTTATCGGCAAAGAGATGATGCAGAAGGAGGAGTTTGGGGAATTAACTGTCCTTCTTGAAAAAGCCGGTATGGGGCTGGAAATTCTTGGAAAAACCAACGAGGAGCTCCGACCCTTGCTCGCTTCTCTGGTACTAAAAAGCGGATTGGATAGGATCATCGGTTTGCTGGAGATTTTGCTGCGGGTCGCGCGATCGGCCGAGGTGAAGCCCATTGTGCGGGCCGGCTACATGAATACCAACAAAGAATCAGAGAAGGACCGGATGAGTACGGTATATGCCTTTGTAATGGATCATTTTCAACGTCCGGTAAAATTGGAAGAAGTCGCCGGATTGATCAATATGAGTAGTAGCTCGTTTTCAAGGTACTTTAAATCCCGAATGAACAAGTCCTTTTCTGACTTTCTGTCCGAGGTTCGGATCGGGCATGCCTGCAAATTGCTGCAACGGGAAAACATCAATATCAGTGAAATCAGCTACGAATGCGGCTTTCATACCCTGTCTAACTTCAACAAACAATTCAAGGAAAAAATGAATATGACCCCGATGAGCTACAAGAAAGATTTTCTTCAGCGGTATGGATAAATCTCTGTCGAAACTCGTATATTCCTGGCATGACGTCTATTTTACTCGTTTTATTTAGTTTTGGCTGGTTGCAGACTGGCGTTGTTTCTACGGAGTTTAGTACCCTGGTTCATCCGGAAATCATTCGTGAGACCGCCCATTCCGGCCGATTATCAGCGCTACGAAATCAGTTGGAGCAGGCCTGGTCCGGAATACGGACGGACGAACCCAACCCAGCGGAGGAGATCCACTACGAAGGGCTGCTGGACAATGACCCTGAGAGGGTTAAAACCCTGCTGCATCTGGAAGATATGGACAAGCTGGCTCTTTTTTACTGGCATTATGCGTTGTTTGCAGACGAATACAGTTTAAGAAAAATGCGAGATTTTAGTCTAAGCTGGGCAAAAACGTTTCACGCCACTGGCAATCCAATCAATGAAAATAAATTGCTGCCCATCGTCTACTCTTATTTTTTCCTTAAAATCAAGTCTACGACCGCAGGAGCAACTTGTCTTGGAAAAATGGCTTAAAGCGATTGCTGTTGCCGAAATCGGTAACGCCCGGGTTCCATTAAATAACTGGGAGACCAAACGAATCCACCTGGTAGGCACGATCGGTATGTTGCTCGACGACGAAACGCTGCTTGCATGGGCGGAGGACCGGACCCGGTATTACCTGGAAAACGCCCTTTTTCCGGATGGGACGAGTATAGACATTCGCCAGCGGGATGCCCTAAGTTATCATGTGAGTGGATTAAAGCCCCTATTGCAATTTTTCATTACTCTCGAAGCCGAAACAGGCAGGGGCTTGCAGTTTTTTCGTTTTGAAACCGAAGCGGGAGCCTCTGTTGCCCGCTCCCTTGATTACGTGGTACCTTATGCTACGGGAGAAAAAGTCTACCATCAATGGGAGAATTCAAAGGTGGAGCTGGATCGGAGGCGCGCGGCCGCGGGAATAGAAAAATACCGACCCGGTGTGGCCTATACTCCCGGAAAATCCTATGAAACCATGGCATTGGCCGGGTTTTTTGATGCGAAATATCCCATTGACTCCTGCAATTATCCCCTATGTGTCCTTTTTTCCTCTACCAGGTAACCATAGGGGCTGCATCAGAGCAATAGCAATGAAAAATACAGCTCCAGACCCATTCCGGCAAGTAATACCAGCAGGTATCCCAATCCCAATATCCAGAATTTGACAAGGGTTCGAAACCAATGCTGCTTGAAGATACGCAGGATGGCAAAATAGGCATAGGTGGTAACCAGAATAAATGCAATTTCCGCGAGCCAGTTGTTTTGTAACCCGAAAGAAAGATTCAGAAGGATGACCAATCCGTACAAGGCGTAGGCAAAGGCATGCAGATGAAAGCCGAGAATTAAATTTTCAATGTAATATTGGTCCTTCTTGAAGTATAAAACATGAATTAAAAACGCAAAAACAGGCAGCAAAACAAGCATCATCAACGGTAAATTCTTTACCGACTGGGAAACAAATAGGTTGGAGTTAGCGATAAATGCGCGGCGTTTTTCGGGAGTCAATCCCAAATCAAAGGCATAGGAACTCTTTTCCAGCGTTGCCGAAAACACTTCCTCACTCACTTCGGGGTCGATGGATAAAAAGCGAATTTCTTTCCAGGAGAGCCTTTGCATGGCGCTGTCGGAACTCTCCGGGGAGGCAACCGGCCTGTTGGCCTGTACTCCGGCAGCTGCCGCCTCTTCGATTTGTTTCAGTTCCTTCTGCACAGATTCTGGAATTTTTTCCTGAATATCTATTTGAACGTTTCCGGAATCCTTCGATAGCTCCCGCGCGGAAAGCAAACGATCCACGATATCATTTGGGACAATAAAGCCGATCACAAAGAAATAAAACAGCGAAAAAATGAGGTATAAGCGAACGGGATGGGTGTATTTCTTTCGTTGTCCGGAATTAAAGGCGAGGGTTAAAGCACCCGGTTTTAAAAGAAAAGTGCCAAGTGTCTGAAAAAATTTCCCATCAAAACTAAAAAGACTTGTGATCAATTCCTCCAGAAACACGCCGACCGGTACCTTTTGGTCTTTGTTTTCCTGACCACAATCGGGACAGAAATTTTCATACGACGGAAGGCTTCGGCCACAGTTCAGGCAACGATCAAGTTTTTGCCGTTTTTTCATCAGCAATTGTGTCTAACCATTAGAAACAAGAGTTAATTTACGTAGAATTTAGCAACTTCATCTTAGTCGGACTCAGGTTTTACTCGAGCACCAGGGGTTGGGTCAGCCTCGCAAAGAGTGCCAAACGTTGCCCGGAGATAGTACCAGGGCCGCAGGCAGCAAGCGCTTTTAGCATTGCCGGGTGCCGATAGTAGTCGTAGGCCAGGTATAGGGCATTTATTCGATTCGAGGTAAAACAGTGCGACTTTTTTGGATTATCAATGACGAATAGGTAGGCCTGCAGCAGGGAACCCGAGCCATCGTTTGCTACGTGATCGTACAATCGATTGTCACCCTGTCGACGAAGAAAGGCGGCGTGTGCCGTAAGGTGTTCAATATAAGTCATGGTGTAATGCGTCCCGCTTCCGGCGCTGGGTAGGTGGTCGCCATCTATCGGATCGTCGCCCCGCCTGATTTCTTCTGGAATGGCGCCGTTTGGAAGGATTCCCCATACCGCTACTTTTCCATCCATTTTCCACTCCTCGGTGGTAAGCAGACGTCCGATTTGGTATTGGTTGTGCGAGGCAAATGCTTTCTCGGGACTTAGTTTTTGCCGTTTCGGGCTTATTTCCTCCAACTCCCATTTCGGATGATCCATCAGGTACCAGGCGATAAGTGCAGCCGAAAACGAACCGGCTACACCCCAATTGTTTTTTCTCCACCGGCTCGCCCAGGCCACTTTGGGGTACATTACATCCCGTAACCAGATTTGATAGCTACGCTTGTCCTCCCGGTTCCAGCCCGACCAAGATTCCAGTAGGTCCGCTGCATAGATATAGGGTGTACCCCCCCGAGCCAAATTCAGAATACCCTGGGCACCCCAGTGAAAAGTGGGTTCGGCGTCATTCCGGTAGCCATGGGTATCCGTCAGGTCTAGAATAAGGGATCGGGATTTTTGGGCATATTTTTCTTCCCCTGTCAGGTGCCAGGCGAGCGCGGTGCCGTACACTAATTTGGCACCGATCGAACTCAACTGAATGGGACTTGAGGAGCTTCGATCGTATACGATCACTTCCCCCTTGAGCTCTTGCCACTCCATGGAAGTCACCATAAGGCTGTCAATGAAAGAAAGGAACTCTTGCAGGTTTTTCCGATAGGGTTCCAGGCCCTGACCCGCTTTGGTTTTGATTTCCACAAGTTCCGAAGGGGAAACCAATACCCCCCTGGATCTTGGCCGGGTCTGGGAAAAACCGGTTTCTGAGTCAGTGAGCGGCCAAAAAAGTCCAATAAAAAGCAGTGCGGTTCGGAGATAAAGCAAGGGAAAAAGCATCAAAGTGATTATTTTATCCGAAAAGGCGGCCTTATACCTTGACGAAGGTTTTGTTTGCATACATGTACCAAAGCAGCGTATACAGGATCACAAACCCGCCGATACTGGTCCATACCGGATACCAGCTTTCGCCGTATTGTTCGAGACCAAACAATACGTCCCCGGCGATGGCCGGAAAATCAATGACATGGGAAAGCACATAGGCGGTTATGGCGTTCATACCGATTACTTTTAGGGGGAAGGCCCAGGCTGTTTTTCCCTTGACGTCAATGATCCAGTAAAAGCCGGCCAGAAGCAGGTAACAAATCCCGGAGGAGGCGAGCACAAAGGAACTCGTCCAGATTTTTTTAACAATGGGATGCCAAATGCCCCAAATCAGGCCAAGAAGAAGGGAGATCAATCCGGCCAGGAACAGAAACCGGGCTACTTTTTCTCGCGGCATTTCAGACTTGATCCATTCGCCGGCAAACAAGCCGGAAAGGGTGGTGGCGGCAAAGCCGAAACCGGACAGCAGCCAGGTGTATTGCAGTCCATCGTCAAAACGGCCAAATACCAGTTGGTCCACGTAAAGGGCAAAATTCTGATCGGGTAGGAGAGTGCTTCTTCCAACGCCGGGTACCTGCGGGACCGTGAGCAGCAGCGCATAAACGATCAGGCAGCCCGCAAACAACAGGTAGCGGCCATTCCGGCTCAGGTGAATGAAGGCCAGGCATGAAACCACATAGCCTACAGCAATGGCCTGAAGGGTATTGCTAAAAACCTTAAACTGCCCGGCATCCAAAGACAGCAGGTTGCCTTGCACAATCCAGCCCAGGAAAAAAAGAATGAAGAAGCGCTTGACCAATTTACCGTAAAGCTGTGTGCGGCTGCTTTGTTCCTGCATGCGCTTGGACAAAGAAAAAGGAATAACCGCCCCGACCACAAAAAGGAACAAGGGCATGATGATATCGTAGAAGGTAGATCCAAACCAATCGGGATGTTCAAATTGCCGAGCCAAAAACCCGGTAAACGCCGTGTCTGCGCCCCTGTGAAGGGAGGCAAAGAAGCGATCGGCAAATACGATGAGTAACATGTCGAATCCCCGCAAGGCATCGATGGAGAGGATTCGGGGAGCGTGCTGGGGGATTGGATTCATGTAGCGGTTGGATTTTATGGTTTATTTTTTATTGGCAAATTCTCGTAAAAATATAATAAATACGTTGGTACGACCATCTCCTTGCCTGGATTTTTTTCCAGGCTGGCGTTCAGGAACCGGACCCGTTATTTTCCACACCTACGCCTCGCTAACGCTACCCCTTATGTCGGTGTACCCTGCGTATGGTGTTCCCGGGTGAAATTTCATTCGGGCACCACCTCCACGCACTCCACCCAGTGTTTTGCTTTTTTTCCGGTAAAGTGGTCAATTTGGTGCCTGCAGCTAAAGCCGGAAGCGACCAGTTCGGTATCCTCCGGGGCATTTCTAATGGCCGGAAACAATACTTCTTCTCCTATCTTTTCGGAAAGGGCATAATGTTCCTTCTCGTAGCCAAAGGAACCCGCCATACCGCAGCAGCCCGAAGGAATCTCGGTGCAAGATGCCGGCTCTTTCAGGGTATTTTTCATCGCCTGCGTCCCGTAGAGAGCCTTTTGGTGGCAATGACCATGAATTTGTAGCCCATTTCCCTTGCTACGAAAACGGACGTTTAGATTGCCCCGCTCCATTTCCCTCGAAAGGAAAACATCAATCATCAGCACGTTTTCCTTAAGTTTTGCTGCCAGGTCTTTTTCGTCAAGTAAATCCGGAAAGTCATCGTTCAATGCCGATGCACAACTGGGTTCGCAAACCAACACCGTGAGGCCCTGTTCGATTAAGACCATCAACTGCTCTACGGTACTTTTCCCTTCCTTTTTTGCCGCTCGCAGGAAACCATGAGAGATCTTGGGCCGCTGACAGCAGCCCACTTCGGCCAGTACCACCTCGTATCCGCAATCGTTGAGTAGTTTTAATGCGGCCTTGCCTATAGACGGCTCGTGGTAGTTGAGGTAGGTGTCGGCAAAAAGCGCGACTTTCTTTCCCGTTTTCTGCTGCTTTCCGCCATTTTTAGCAAACCAGTCAGAAAAAGATTCCGATGTATAAGCAGGGAGCGTCCGCCGGCTATCAAATCCGGCGATTTTCTCCAGGCTTTTCCGAAACAGTCCGGACGATTGTAGAAAATTGACCGGTTTGGCCAAGGTGCCAGACAAGCGTTTTGCCACACGAGCGGCGTCTCGGATCATTTTATCCCGCAGAGTCGGACCATTGGCATCGTAATACCACTGCATCACGTCGCTTTTCATTTTGGCCATATCCACATTACTCGGGCATTCTGATTTACAGGCCTTGCAACTCAGGCACAGGCTCAAGGTTTCCTGCAGGCGGTCACTTTGAAGTCCTTTTTCATCCAGTTGGCCCGACATGGCCATACGCAGTGCGTTGGCCCGGCCACGCGTGGTATGCTCTTCGTCTCGAGTAGCCTTGAAACTGGGGCACATGGTCCCACCCAGTAGCTTTCGGCATTCGCCTACTCCGGTGCACATATGGACCGATTCCTGAAAGCTTTGCTCGGACCGGTAATGAAAGACTGGTTCCACCGGCTGGTCCTCGTACCGATTGCCATAGCGCAGGTTGTTTGACATGCGTTCTGCCTCTACGATCTTTCCCGGATTCATTCGATTTTCCGGATCAAATAAGCGTTTGACGCTGATCATGGCCTGGTACAATTCCTTGCCAAAAAAACGCTCGTTGAACGGGCTCCTTACCAGCCCGTCGCCGTGCTCCCCACTCCAGGATCCGCCGTATTCCATCACCAGGTTGAAGGTGTCTTCCGCAATGGCTTCCAGTCGTTCGATATCTGTTTGGTCACGCAGGTCCAGGATGGGCCGAACGTGAATTACACCTACGCTAACATGTGCGTACATGGCGACTTCCGTCTGGTGTTTTTTACAGATTTGCAGCGTACGATCAATGTATTCCCGAAGGTGCTGGGTAGGGATGCCGGCATCCTCTATAAAAGGGAGGGGTTTTTTCTTGCCTTTAATACCGAGCATTAGCCCCAGTCCCTTTTTTCGAACCACCCATACGTCCTCGTACTCCGGTCCTTGAGGAAACAGCGGGTAGGCATAGCCCAGTCCCTTTTCCTGCAATTCCTGGATCATTTTCCTGGGCCGATCCATAACGTCCGCCATGGTTTCTCCGTAAAACTCGACGATGAGTATGGCAGCCGGATCTCCCTGAATAAAATGGCAATGCCGCTTCGTGGTGAGGTTTTCCCTGCTCAGGTCAACGACTATTTTGTCCAATATCTCAACGGCGGAGGGTTGGTACGGCAATATACGCGTAACCGCCCCCACGGCATCCAGCACCTCTTCAAAATGAAGCACACAAACCGATTTACATTGAGGCAAGGGTTCCAGGTTCAGTTTCAATTCCAGTGTTGTCGCCAGTGTTCCTTCGCTTCCCGTGATCAATTTTGCCAGGTTCCATTCGTCGGTGTGAATGAATTCGTCGAGGTTGTAGCCTCCGACCCGGCGCATGACTTTCGGAAATTTCTGCTCAATCAAGTCCTCATTTTCTTCGATAAGCTGTTTAAAACGACGGTAGATTTCCCCTTCCCTGGTGTCCTGTTGGGCTATCTCCCGATAGGTTTCCGCAGTCGTCGGCATTAAATGCATGCTGGTTCCATCCGCAAGGAGTATTTTTGCTTCGAGTACATGGTCCACGGTTTTTCCGTAAAGGATACTTTTGGTTCCGGAAGAATTATTTCCTACCATCCCCCCCACATTTGCGCGGCTGGAGGTGGCCGGATCGACGGCAAAATGGAGCCCGAGGGGTGCAAGTTCTTCATTCAGGACATCGCGAACCTTTCCTGGCTGTACCCGTACCCATCGTTCCTTCGTGTTAATTTCCAGGGTCTGGTTCATGTACTTGGAAAAATCGAGTACCAGGGATTTTCCGACCGTCTGGCCCGCAAGGCTAGTACCTCCACCTCGGGGCAAAATAGTGACTTGGTTGCTGTTCGCCCATTCCAAGGCTTTTTTTACGTCGCTTTCGTCTTTGGGAAGTACGACCGCTAATGGAAAAATCTGGTAAATACTGGCATCGGTGGCATACATGCCCAGTGAATAGGAGTCTGTCAACAGTTCTCCCCTGAGCGCTTTGCCCAGATCCGAAAGTGAAGCGGCAATAGCCGGCGAATTGGTTTGCATGAAGACGTTTTCTCAATTTGTTCAAAGATATTATTTTTTGTGGTTTGATAACAAGCACGAATATCTTTATCTCTTTTCCCCGGGCCTTTGGTAGAAAAATTGTTTGAACTTGAAAAGACATATCGTATTTTACGCATGAATTAAATTCAACACTGGCCAACAAGCCAACATAACAGAGGAAATTAGTATGGAGAATAAACACAATCAACGGCGAACATTTCTTAAATCCACCGGCGCAGCGGTAATCGGCAGTACAGTGCTTCCCATGGGCTTTTCTATTCGTAATGGGTACGCTGCCCGAAGAGAAACCTTAAAGGTTGGACTTATTGGTTGCGGAGGGAGAGGTACCGGAGCAGCCGCGCAGGCATTGAAAGCAGATAAAGACGCCGAGCTTACCTGTATGGCCGATATTTTTTCGGATTACCTGGAAGAGTCGTACCAATCGTTAAAAAAAATAAATCCCGAACAGGTAAAAGTAGGGAATGCGCAGAAATTTGTGGGTTTTGATGCGTACCAGAAGGTACTGGACGCCGGAGTGGACGTAGTGATATTGACAACGCCACCTGCTTTTCGACCGGCGCATTTCAAAGCCGCAGTAGATGCAGGCAAGCACGTGTTTTGCGAAAAGCCCGTGGCCGTCGATGCGCCCGGCGTACGTAGTGTGTTGGATTCGGCCCGCAAAGCTAAGGAAAAAGGCTTGTCCGTGGTATCCGGGTTTACCTTTCGGTATGATTTTCCAAAGCGGGCATTGTTTAGCCGGATTCTAGATGGAGAGATTGGGGAGGTTACCTCGGTTTTTACCGCGCGTAATGGTGGGGGATTGTGGTACAAACCTCGTCAGGATCATTGGACCGAGATGGAGTACCAATTGAGAAACTGGTATTATTACGATTGGTTATCGGGAGATTACATCGTGGAGATGATGGTTCATAGTCTGGACATGATGTCCTGGGCACTCGGTGACCGCTTGCCCATACAGGCCACTGGCACCGGAGGCCGCCAATCCCGCACAGAATCGCAGTGGGGTAATATCTACGACCATTTCGCCATCGAATACGAGTACGAAAATAACATCAAAGGCGTGCATTTCAGCCGACAGCAAAAAGGTTGCTCCAATACCAATAAAGTAGACATTGCAGGCACAGAAGGGTTCGCTTCCGTGGATGTCGGCAAACGAATTCATGCCACTATGGGATCCGAGCGCTGGGATTACAAAGGGGAGTCCAATAACCCCTACGAGACCCAACACGAGGAACTTTTTGCCTCCATCCGGGCCGGACAGCCAATGAATGAGGGAGAGTTGATGGCAAATAGCACCATGCTAGCTATCCTGGGGAGAATGGTCGGCTATAGCGGACAGACCATCACCTGGGAACAGGCCATGAATAGCGAACATAAATTGGGACCCGCTGCCGAGGACTATCGCTGGGATCTGGTGGTAGAAGTTCCGCCCATTGCGGTACCAGGAATTACAAAAGTAGTGTAGCATTTGACGATTCCTTAACTCAGTTTTATGAACAACAAACAACGAATACCTTTATTTTTGCTTTTCCTGTTACTCCTTTCATCCTCCCTTTCGGCACAGGAATTCCTATTTGAATTTGGAAAGGAGCAAGACCTAAATGCACTGATCCAGGGACGGGCCACGGAGGAAAAATCCATTCGCTGGAGGGATGTCAATACAGGACCTGCTACCTGGCGGTTTGAAGGGGAAGAGTTGGTATGCGAAGGTCTGCCGATTGGCGTCATTCGTTCCGAGGAGCAATACGAAAATTTTATCATGTATGTGGAGTGGAAACACATGGAGGCTGGTGGAAATTCCGGTACCTTTGTCTGGTCCGGAGCTGCACCTGGGGAAAACCGGTTGCCCGATGGAGTAGAAGTACAAATGCTGGAATTGGATTGGGTCAACCAAAATAAACGGCCCGATGGCGAGTTGCCTCCCATTGCTTACGTACATGGAGAACTCTTCGGCGTGGGTGGCGTGGAGACCGTTCCCGATAACCCTCGCGGAACAAGGAGCAAGTCCATTGAAAACCGCTGCCTTGGCAAAGGGCAGTGGAATACCTACGTGGTGGTCTGTGTGGACGGAGTGATCAAGCTTTCCGTCAACGGAAAATTTGTGAATGGCATCCGTCAGTCCACGCAAAAAAAAGGGTATATCTGCCTGGAGTCAGAGGGAGCACCGATCCATTTTCGCAACCTGACAGTGACCCCACTTCCTCCTGGCGTTACTTCCCCGGAACAAATAGCACCTTTATTACCCAATTGATAACAAATAGTTACCCATGTTGAACGATTTATCCCGGATTCACGAGTTGATCACCGATCTTTTCGAGTGGCCCCAAACGGAAAACGACTGGAAAAAATACCGCTTGTCGGAAGATCAAGTCGCGTTCTTTGAGGAGAACGGTTACCTGTCTCACATCAAACTTTTGGATCCCTGGCAGGTGGATGTGTTAAATAAGGAACTGGAAGAATTAACGGATCCCGGCCATCCCGGTAACGAATTGTTTTATGAGTTTAAGTCCAATGAATCGGCGGATCCAAATACCGTCTTGTTTCATTCCCTTGGCCATTGGCGCATTACCAATGGGTTTCACGATATATTATGGAATCCGGCCTTTGTAATGGCGGCAAGTCAGCTTTTGGGAGATAAATCCGTGCGCTTTTGGCACGATCAGCTGTTTTGCAAACCTGCCAAACACGGTGGAGTGGTCGCATGGCATCAGGATTATGCGTATTGGACCCGCTCTGTTCCAATGCAGCACCTTACCTGCTGGGTGGGGCTGGACGATGCGGATACCGAAAACGGTTGCGTGTACTACGTGCCGGGAAGCCATCGATGGGGCTTGTTGGACAAACCGGAATTGGCTGGAAATATGGACGGGCTAATGGATTACCTTACCGACGCACAAAAAGAGGAATTTCGTCCCGTTCCCATCGAAATGGAAAAGGGGTACGGTACGTTTCACCACCCGCTCATGGTGCATGGATCCTACGAAAACAAATCCGAACGGTCCCGAAGAGCGTTTGTTTTGAATGTGTTCGCGGACGGTACCCGGTCCAATACCGAACAAGAGTTACTGGCCGGGGTACCCATTTTTCAGCCAGGAGAACCGTTGACCGGGCAATTTTTTCCCCTCTTGCTAGGGCGTGAGGCGATGAATCAAAATTCCTGAAAATGCTGATGTGGCCTGGTTGGAAAAAATGGATTCCTGCCTTGCTATGGCTGGGTTCGGCAGGGCTGGTTTATTTGATTTGGGCGAACTTTCTCGATGGGGAACCCTCCGGTAATCGGCAGCTGGACTGGGAGTTGCCCGATGGCTTCGTAATGGAAGAAGCCACCCTTCCCGGACTTGTGAAGTACCCGATGTTTGCCATTTTTGACGACCAGGGAAGACTTTTTGTAATGGAATCCAGTGGTAAAACCGAGAGCACTGCCGGTATTGTAGAAAATCCAGACTTCCGTATCCTTCTTTTGGAGGATAACGACGAGGACGGGCTGTTTGAGCAAAGAACCGTCTTCGCCGATTCGCTTTCGTTTCCCATGGGAGGCGTGTTTGTGGACGGCAGTCTGATTGTTACCAATTCTCCAAACCTGATGAAATTTACCGATACCGACGGCGACGGAGTAGCGGACGAAAGGAAGGTTTTGCTATCGGGTTGGAAACTCAATCACAATGCAGCCATTTTGAGCGGTCCGTTCATGGGGCCGGATGGCTGGCTTTATCTGGCGGATGCGCGTAGGGGTTTTGATATTTTCAGCAAAGAGTCGACTCGTTTTGAAGGAGCGGGAGCACGCATATGGCGTTGTTTGCCCGACGGTTCGCAATTGCAGTCGTTTGCCGGTGGAGGTTTTGACAATGCGGTTGAATTGACTTTTACACCCTCCGGGGAAGTCTTGGGGACCATGACGTATTTTACCGATCCACAAGGCGGGTACAGGGACGCGCTCATGCATTGGGTTGAAAATGGTGTGTATCCGAAGCCTCATCCGGTTATTTCACAAGATCAACTACGCCGCACCGGTGATTTGATGCCGGTCATGCACCGGATGGCCAGGGTTTCTCCCTCTGGGTTGATGCGTCACACCGGATCAGGTGGTTCGAAAGAATTCGAGGGTAACTTGTTTCATGCCGAATTCAATACGGGTAGGATCATTCGTAGCATCCTGACTCCCGCGGGCGCCTCTTTTCAGGTAGAGGCGCAGCCATTTTTTCAGAGTAGATTGCCGGACTTCCATCCAACCGATGTGTTGCAGGAGCCCAACGGTAATTTGCTGCTGGTCAATACCGGTGGCTGGTTCATTGCGGGTTGTCCGTTGAGCCGCACTGCCAAACCGGATGTGCCGGGAGGAATTTTCCGAATACGAAAAAGAGAGGCGTCCGAGCAACTTGCAGATCCCTGGGGAAAGGAGATTTCATGGGATGATCTTTCGGTGGGTGAGCTGGCAAGGCTATTGGAAGACCCTCGCCGAAAGGTATCCGAAAAAGCCGGGAATTACCTGCTGCAAAAACCCAAGTTCGCTGTTCCCTTTTTACAAAGGCTGATGCAGGAACATCCGGAGGAAAGGGTTCGTGCGAATGCGGTTTTTTTACTGTTCCGCAGCCAACAAGCAACGGCCTGGAATTCCCTGCATACCGGCCTGGATGATACCAGTGATCTGGTAAAAACAGCCACTGCTCGGGTATTGGGAATGGGCGACTTGAAAGCTGCAAGTGAAAAACTGATTCATGTCCTGGAAGAAACTGCTTCCCTTTCGCTACTCAAACAAGTGGCCGTAGCACTGGGCCAAATCGCGGATCCCCTCGCAACACAACCACTTTTACAGGCTTTGAAACGCTACCCGGAAGACCGATTCTTTGAACATGCAGTTATTTTTGCACTAATTGAGATGGAAAATGAGGCGCTGCTTCTGGAAGAGCTGGCAGTATCCGGATTCAACAAAGCGATCGTTATCGCCTTGGATCAAAAAGGTAAGAGTTTATTAACGGAGGAAGCGATTGCATCCTATTTGACCGCATCGGATCCCACTGTACAGGAAACAGGTGTTTGGGTGTTGAAAAATCATCCGGAATGGCACCGGGCTTTTGTTTCGTTTTTGGAAACTCAGGCCAACCGACCGGATACAGACCCTGGCCGGGTAGTGGAACTTTGGCCGGTCTTTGTCGATCAGGCGCCGGTTCAGGCATACATTTCAAGAGAAATGAGGAAGAATCTCGGGACGGCACGGGGAGAATGGCTGCTGTCCTTGCTGGCATCTCTTCCTCCTAAAAACCCGTCGGTCCCGCTGTACAATAGCCTGCGCCTGTATTTGCGGGAAGGAGATCGCTCCGTTCAGGAAGCTACATTAGGCGTTATCTCTCAAATTAACAGTACCTCCTTCTCCCGGGAATTGAACCTACTTTCCCGGTCCGATGAAAAGGCTGTTTCCCTCAGGCTAAAGGCCTATCAGGCCCTGGTCGCACAAAGTCAAAAAATCGAGGACGTCGAATTTCAATGGATTGCTCAGCAACTTCTGCAGGCGGATGCTCGGCAGCACCATGCCTTGGTTGGCCGGGTTTTGAGAGACATCGCGCCTGACGAAAACCGCCTGAATTGGCTCCTGGAGCATGTTTTCCCCTTCGTATCCTCAGAAAATCTTCCGATGCTTCTGGAACTGTTCAATGACGCAGAGCAGCCGGAGATACGGCTTGCCTTGGAGCAAGTCTTGTTGCAGCGAAAAGACGCATGGGACCTGCTTTCTATTGATATGGTAAGTAAGATCTTTGCCGGGAAAAAATGGGCGATTGTGGATAGTCTGGAGCAAACGCAACGATCCCGCCTGACTTCGCTGGAAGTACTGGAAAGCAACCTACTTGCTGGAGATGTAGCCAGAGGACGGGCGGTTTTTTATGGAAAAGGCACCTGTGGTACTTGCCACGCGGTTGCCGGTGAGGGAGGAACTTTTGGTCCGGATTTGACCAACATTGGAGAAATTCGCTCCCGGCACGATATATTGGAAGCCATTGTTTACCCTTCTGCCAGTTTTGCGCGAGAGTACGAGACGGTTTCACTGGGCACGTCAAGCCAACAACTGACAGGGATTATCAAAAGCATTGAAAAAGAAAGGTATGAAATTGCGCTTGGCCCCGATGCATCGCGATACGTGCTCGTAGAAGAAGTAGAAAACCTGACGCCTGTATCCCAATCCTTGATGCCGGCTGGCTTGGACAAAGCCATGGACCTTCAGGAATTGAGTGATTTGATGCTTTATTTGCAATCTTTACCCGATGGCATGTATACGCGTGCCAATACTTACTAAAACACTATTAGGATGAAGTCATCGTTCGTTGCATGTGCAGTTATAGTTTTCACCCTGTTTGTCTTCTTACCGGGTTTTGGTCAAGCGCTACCCAGTCCGACGAATTGGCAGCGAGGGACGCTTATTCCCTTGTTTTCCGGAGAAAATCTGGATGCCTGGTACACCTTTATCCAAGGTAGGGGAAGGAATCAGGATCCATTAAGGGTATTTCGGGTGGAGGACGGTTTGTTGCATATCAGCGGTGAAGAATGGGGTTGCATCACCACGAAAAACCCCTACGACAATTTTATTTTGAAGGTGAATTTTCGCTGGACGGGTGCCACCTATGGCAACAGAAAAACAAAAGCAAGGGATAGCGGGATCCTGATTCATTCGCAGGGTGAGGATGGCGGCTACAATGGGATTTGGATGAACGGAATTGAAGTCCAAATAATCGAAGGGGGTACCGGTGATTTTATTGTGGTGGGGGATGGTTCCACTGCATTTGGACTCAGCGCGCCGGTGGTCCACAAAGAGCCGGGTAATGCCCTTTATTTTGCACCTCAGGGAGATTACCAACGAATCCATGGTGGCCGGATCAACTGGTATGGAAGGTCTCCTCAATGGACCGATACCATCGATTTTAGGGGAAGTGAGGATTTGGAAAAAAAAGTAGGCGAATGGAACGAATTGGAAATACAAGCCTGGGAAGGGCAGGTGGCGGTTTACCTTAACGGTACGCTGGTAAATTTCGGGAAACAACTCAATCCCGGGTTTGGTCGCATTCAGGTACAGTCGGAGGGTGCTTCGATTGCGTTCAAGGAAATTGCGCTATACCCTTTAATAAAGAAATAGCTCAGAGGTTCCTCGCTTCGGGGAATATTTTTTAACTTGGAAACGGTTTTTACAAACGAGGCAATAATAGAAAACGAAACTAGTCATAAAAACGAATACAGCATGACCCAAAAATCAATAAAAATATTAGTGGTGGGTTGCGGCAATATGGGCGCTTCCCACGCATTGGCCTACCATCAATTGGATGGATTTGAGATAGTAGGCTTGGTTTCCGGTGGGAAGACCAAGGAAGTTCTTAACGAGAAATTGGGAGGAGGATATGCCCTTTTTGACGATTATTATGCGGCAATGGATGCTACCAAGCCTGATGCGGTTAGTATTTCCACGTATCCGGATACCCACGAGACCTACGCAGTAGAAGCCTTCGAGCGAGGCTGCCACGTTTTTGTCGAAAAACCACTGGCAGATACAGTGGAGGGGGCCCGTCGTGTGGTGAATGCCGCTAAAAAGAACAACAAGAAATTGGTCGTAGGCTATATTCTCAGGCACCACCCTTCTTGGATGAAATTTATTTCGGTGAGCCAGGAGTTGGGTAAACCGCTGGTGATGCGCATGAATCTGAATCAGCAAAGCGAAGGGAAAATGTGGACCCTTCACCGGAATTTAATGAAAAGTCTGAGCCCTATTGTGGATTGCGGGGTACATTATATCGATGTAATGTGCCAGATGACCCGGTCCAGACCGGTTCAGGTATATGCCATCGGCGCCCGGTTAACGGAAGAAATCCCTGAGGGAAACTACAATTACGGTAACCTGCAAATTCGTTTTGAAGATGGTTCGGTGGGCTGGTACGAGGCAGGTTGGGGACCGATGGTCAGCGAAACCGCCTTTTTTGTAAAAGATGTATTCGGTCCAAACGGATCCGTATCCATCGTGGCGCGGGAAGCCGGAGGATCCGGAAAATCCGACAGCATTGAAGCACATACCAAGACAGAATCCTTGTTGTACCATCGTTCTGAACTGGATGCCAACGAAGCTTTTGCGCACGAAGACGAATGGATTGATCTACGGGATGAACCGGATCACAATGCCCTTTGCAAGCGGGAGCAGGAGTATTTCCTAGACGCCATTCATCAAGACACCGACCTGAGTGACCATATGGAGGATGCAGTGAATAGCCTGCGCATTGCTTTTGCCTGTGACGAATCGGTACGAACAGGAAAAGTGGTGCATTTATAAACTTTCAGAGGAGGCTTCAATGCCTTCTTTTTTTTCGACCAGTCAAAACGAACGCATGTCAACTGATTTTAATCCGAAAGAATTCCCCGTTGGAATCATTGGTCTTGGACTCATGGGAAGTAGTATAGCTGCTTGTATGCTAATGGCCGGGCACCCGGTTACGGGCGTTGAATTGGTTCCCGGGGCACTGGAGGAAGGCGCCAAACGGGTCAAAGACCACTTCAAACTGGCTTTGGAAAAAGGACTCATTCAGGGTGACGTCTCGGATTATTTAAAGCGGTTTTCTGCATCTTCGGAGCTGTCCGATTTGAAACACTGCAAACTGATTATCGAATCCATCAAGGAAGACAAGTCGATAAAGGGAGCGGTTTTTCAAACTCTGGACGCGATCGTATCGGAAAAAACATTGATCACCACCAATACCTCGGCTATTCCAATTTCCGAATTGCAGCAATTTGTGAGTCATCCGGATCGGTTTTTTGGCCTGCATTGGATGGAGCCGGCGTATACGACCCGGTTTCTGGAAGTGATATGTGGCAAGGACAGCGATTTGGAAAAAGCCCAATTCCTTTACAATCTGGGGGAATTGTGGCAAAAGGAAACGGTCCTGGTTAAAAAGGACCTTCCGGGATTTATTGCCAATCGGCTTATGTATGCCATGTACCGGGAGGCCATGCATTTGGTGGACAAGGACTATGCTTCCGTGGAAGACGTGGATCGAGCCTGCAGAAATGTCGCCGGATATTTCCTACCCATGATGGGCGTGTTCCGTTGGATGGATTTTACAGGAATTGCCTCTTACCGTAAGGTGATGAACGATCTTTTTCCCACGCTAAATAACGATGCTGCACCAGGTAAGGTCATCAATGACATCGTAGATGCCGGAGGGCGGGGCATTGCAAACGGGCGCGGTTTTTATACCTATTCCGAGGAGGAAGTGGCTATCTGGAAGGAACTTTACGGAGAGTTTTCTTACGAGATACGGGAACTTACGCAGAAATATCCTGCAGATATTGCACGGCGGAAATTGGAGGAAAAAAAAGCAGCCCAATCCCGAAATCCGGCATCCGAAAGCCAGTCCTGAGATCCGGGCTAATGTAACGCCGGCGCAATAGGCAAGGATTGGATTACCTCTCCTTCATACTCCATCATCTCGTGCAAGCGGTCGTATACGGTTTTTTCGTCAAAGTATTCCAGGGCAAGCGCCACAAAAATATTCCCGTGTTTGGCCTCCGAAGTCCAGAGCGTTTTGTAAAACTTTTTCAATTCTTCGTCGGCTTGAGCCTCCGAAACCATACGGAATCGTTCGCATCCCCTGCATTCTACGATGGAGCCGAGAAGCATGCGGGACAGAAACCTACTTTCCTGCGTTCCTCCATGGGTAAGGGGCATTAGCCGCTTGAGGTAGGGGTCCTCTTTCATTTCTTTATTCAATGGGATTCCCTTTCGCTGCATGAGGGCAAATACCTGATGAAAATGTTCCAATTCTTCGATCGCCGTTTCGATCATGTCTGGGATGATTTTCACACGGTCTGGATATTTGGCAATCAGTGAAGTAGCCATGGCAGAGGCTTTTCGCTCGCAGTCGGCATGGTCTTGTAAAAAGGCGTCAAAATCAGCCATGACGGCATCGAGCCAGGCTTGAGAAGAAGGTATTTTTAAATCAATGGAATATTTCATCGACGTTTTTCAATTTTTTACATGAGCCAAAAATACGAGATCTTTTTCAATTTACCGGATCCACCGGTAATTCCAAGGCGATCTGTTGCTGCTTTTTCGTATTTTTCGGATCATTACAAATCTATTGCCCATGCCCTCGCTACAGTCTGCAATCGCCACATATACCCAGCGTTTTTTGGTAAACGAGCCCTACTTTGAGGAAATGCCCTCGCACGATTTGTGTTTGGTGCTGGTCATTCCTGCCTTCAAGGAGCCCGCGATCGATCGTACCCTGGACTCTCTAGGCAAATGCCTTCCGCCTGGGGGGACAGTTGAAGTGATTTGTGTCGTAAATGCCTCTAAAGATGCGGCTACCTCTGACCTGGAAACCAATGCGAATTGCCTTCAACAGATCCAGGAATGGCGACTCAGGCACCCCGGGCACTTTCTTTCCTTAAAACTCATTCGAGAGGAGTCCTTGCACCCAAAAAAAGCCGGGGCCGGTCTCGCCAGGAAGATTGGTATGGACGAAGCCCTTCAGCGCTGGGGGAAGCTGAACAGAAATGGTCCCATTCTTTGTCTGGATGCCGACTGTGAAGTTTCTGAGGAATACTTTGTAGTTGCCGAAAAGGCGTTTGAACACCCTTCTCTAGGGTTGGCTCACTTTCAGTTTGAACATCGGTACGAAAAAGAACCGGATCGCCTACTGGCCGCAGGTATCGTCGATTACGAGCTTCACTTACGGTGCTATATCCAGGGATTGATTTGGGCCGGCTATCCTTTTGCCAGACATACCGTTGGCTCTTGCATGGCCGTAAGGGCCGCCACTTACGCCCGATCGGGTGGAATGAATACCCGGAAAGCGGGTGAAGATTTTTATTTCATGCACAAACTGTTACCAGTGGCTGCGTTTGCTTACCTGCAGGCCCGTGTGTATCCTTCTTGTCGCGCCTCGGATCGCGTTCCTTTTGGCACCGGGAAAGCGCAGGTAGACTATTTAGCAGCAGGTAAGGAATCCCAATCCAGCTATCATCCCGATTGTTACGAATGCCTGAAGGGTTTCTTCCGCCAAATCCCATTTCTATACCTGCAGGCACCGGAGGAATGGCAGCTTCCTGCAGTGCTTCAGCCTCTACTGAAGAGGGTGGAGTTTACCGAACGAGTGCTACGCATAAAGAATCAGTCGAACTCAGAAGCTTCGTTTTTGAAAAAATTCTGGCAATGGTTCGACGGCTTTCTGGTACTCAAGTTTACCCATTATTTACGGGATAATGCGTACCCATCCCTGCCCGTTGCACGCGCTGCGCAACAATTGCGGGAAAGGATTCAGGGCACTTCCGGAGTAGGGAACAACGTGGATCTACTCAACTGGTACAGAGAAATGGATGGTCTCTACTCCTCAAGGGGCTGAATGATCAAGGAAACTTGCTGGTTTTTTTCCAGACTCAGTTCCAATCCGGCCAGCAGTTCTTCGCCTCGGTAGATGCCGGAAGTGTCTCCTACGGGAAAAGTAACCCTGTACTTTTTCTCGGGGGCCACCACAAACCATTCCGGAAATTGGTTGATGCGGGGGTAATCGAGGGGCAATTGGAAAATGTACCGGTGCCTCGCCCGGTCAAATTTGATTTTTCCCTCCCAGTCTTCCTCGCTAAGCAAGGATACCAGTACGCCCGAGGGGTTGGCCACGGCTCCCAGGTACAATTCGGGACGCCAGGGTTCGACGGTTACTCCCTGTGCTTTCCATAAGCAATACATTAAGGTAGTTCGCGCAAAGTTCCCGTCGCCGTGCCATCCTTCGATGACCCCGTTTCCCCGGTAGGCCTCGGTGCCGGGGCGGTAAGCGGAATCCTGAAGTGACCACATGTGCTGTATCTGAGAATCGATCCATGTCTTGGTTTGCGGCAGTGGCTCGCGGTTATACAAATTTAACGCACTTTCGATCGCATCTGCGTAGCCGTCCGAGCTTCCCCGTTCCCAGTCGTAATAGGCATAGTTGTCCAGGTTTTCCAGGGCCCGGATTACTGCCTGGCGGTAGGGCTCGTATTGATCCAGCAGGTATACGCTGTAGTAGGCATTGAACGTATATCCCCAGGTGTCGGCAATTCCTTCGTCCAGCACTTCTCCGGTCTTTGGATTGATTTGATTATAGAAGAGTCCGTGTTCGTTGGTACCTACTTCCAAAATCCGATCCAACATGCGGTAAATAGCGGGCTGGTAGGCACTTTTTTTGTCTTCGGCGGCAAAGGCGGTGGCGAGGTACAATTCGCAAAGTCCGGATACAATCTCACAGCCGTGGTCACGAAGGCGCAGTACCTCAAAATTATCGGTAGGATGCTGTTCGCCGAGCAAATAATAATCGCCCAGCCGGAGGGCCCATTTCAGGTACTTTTCGTCTCCGCTCATCCAATATACTCTGGAAAGTACTTGCAGCAATTCCCCGTTTACCTCCACATTCAGCGATGGAAGGGTACCATAGGGCGTTTCGTAGGAGGCGTTTTTCCAGATATCGTCCAGGATTTCCCGCATGCGGTCCGACCAGGCAGTTTTTCCGATGTATTCAGTCAAAGGGAGTAATCCATCTTTGACGTATTCGGAGGCTCCAAAAATGATGGCATCTTTGTTCACTTCCTCCTGGTCAAACCCATTTTTTGAAAACGAGTAGGTGTCAGGAAGTCGGTCCAGCCGATTGGTAAGTCGTTTTTCTGTTTTCAGTAGCTCCGCAAGTCTGCCTTCGTACAATGGCTTATCAAGAATAGAAGCGGTCAGGACCATGAAGGGGTAATTGTCCGCTGCCGCATCCTGCGCATTCCAGATATCCAGACCGCCGTCCAGGTTTCTCGGGATCAAACCAGTCTTGGGGTCTGCATAGGTAAGCCAATCGTATACAAACGAAAGGCTGCGTGTGTAACCTTCATGGGCCAGGTATCCGTTTTCCATCGCCTCGGAAAGCTCGATTTTGTTGGGTTCATTGACTGCTGGCTGGCAAGCGGGAAAAAAAGTAACGCTTAGCGCGACCATAACAAAGGAAAGAACGGAATCAATGAATAAACTTTTTCTCAACGGAGTTTGGTGCATGGTCGGTTATTCGGATTGAAGGGTTAATCCCTGATTAAAGGTGGCTTTGATAATCTGGTGGGGAAAGGATCGTGTGACATAATAAGTGCCGGTGAAATCCTCCTCGTAGTTTTCCGCAAAAAAGGGGTTGCTAAGCCCGTTGAATTGAACGTCCAATTTAAAGGCAGCTGTTCCCTGGTAGGTCAATTCGTCCACCACCCGGATACGGGTATGAATATAGGTAGGTGCCACCAGAACCCGTTCAGATCCGTCCACCCCAAAATGAGATTTTTCATTGGGAATCAGGTCAAAGAATGCCAGGTTTGCCTGGTAATCGGATGCAAGCGGTAGCTGGGTCAATGTCCCGAAAAACTGATAAATATCGAGTAGGGACGAATTGGGCAATCTCAACAGTTGTGTTCCCTGGCGCTCGTTAGCTACGGTGAGGAGGATGCTATCCGCTTCGTAGTCGATTTTCATTTGGGTCGATTTGTAGGAAAAGGACCTGGAAAGGGGAAGGCCCGTTTCGGCGTCCACCGTTAATTCGATCGGCAATAATGCAAGCGCGTTCGCATCCAGTGCAGGCACGGATTCCCCGGAACTGGTATACAGGGCGTATTTTTCAGCTTCCCTGAATGCAGTAACGGTAGTTACCAGAAAATCCTCAAACGAATCTGCTGTGGTGGCAGTCGTAGAAAGCCTGTTTTCTTCAAAAAGTGCTAAAATTGAGGTCTTCAATTTCAACGTGTCCTGGGCATCGTCAAAATTTTTAAAAATCTCCATGAAGCCTTCGTTAATTCGCTCCACCTGCTGGTAGCTGAGCCGCTGCCTAACTTCCGGAAATTCGCTGTCTGCTTCCTCTTGACGCTGTTTCAGCCTGATGGTTTTTATGCTTTTTTCCGGGTCAGTTTGCTCATCCCATTGGAGGCTCCATACCGGCAAGTTTTCGACGAACAACGTAACATTACTCGCCCAGGTTTTCGGAGAAACCTGGAGTGGTGTAGAAAAACTTCTAACCTGCTCAATATCTGGCGATTTCCCTTCGAAGGCCTGGTTCTGGAGGGGCAGTTGAATGGCCACTGGTTTTGGGTCGATCAGCAGGGCCGTGCTATGGTAGGTGCCGAGCAAGGTCAGCTTATCAAAATCCAGTGGATCAACGCTAAAGGGAATGGGCTCAAAAAAAGAGTTGGAGGCAAGCAATTTTGTTCCGGGAGCGTATTTTCTCACCGTGAGTTCCACGTTCGGGTCTCCCTCAATGCGGTAAATATAAAATGCATCCTGCCTTTCCGTACCCTCGTTCACAACAAAAATCCCTGGCCTTCCCATGTAGCCATTGACTTCAAATTCGAACCGCTGATTTAAGTTTTCTCCCTCGGCGAAACCTGAGCCTTGCAGCCGGTGCTCGTTGGGGAAATAACTGATTTCTCCGGAAGTGATGGTCAGGGGCCCGTTGCTCGTGAAAACCTCTCCATCCAGATCATTGATTAGCGGGCTGGGAATCTCCTGAGCGCTCACATCCAAATGCAACACCAGCTGCTTACCATCTACGGCTGCAAAGGCAACGGTACCTTTAACCGTGACCCTGTTGTTTTCTGTTGCATACAGAAAATTATCCTGTGAACTGGCATCACCAAAATTTGCTGCTTCCAAACGGGGAAGGCAACTGGTATCGAAAAAGGAAGCCCTGTCCAGGGAGCCTTGCCAGTTTGCTGCTGAGTTTAGCGGCTTTTTTAGCACCAGCTCATTCCATTGGATAATCGGGGTCCCCAGTGAAGTAACCACATCGGGGAGTAATATGTAAATCCTTTCTTTTCCGCCAGGAAAAACCTGTACCTCAGGAAGGGGAATACGTATATCTCCTCCACCCGGTGCGCGGATGTCCAGGTAGTTGGCCTCCCCGGTTTGTTCGAAAAGTGTTTCTGGACAGGGTTGTGCAATTAATTGGCCGCAAATCAAGGTGGAACCTAGGAATAAAATCAATGTCGCTAATCGATGATTTTTGGGCATGTGTTTTTTCTTAGTCGTTACCAAACGCATGGCAAGTTAATTTAGCACAAATAATTCAAATAAAAAACCGGTAGGATCAAGAATTCTATTCGTAAAACCTCCCAGGTTTCCAACCAACATTTTCTGACCTTTCGTCCCGGTTTCTACATCTTTCCTTTACTGATCGGAAGAAAGACTTCACCGACGGCAAAGTGAACCCTGATTCACTGCCCCAGGATCGAAGGATCCACGGCTCTCTTCCCAAAGTCTAGCTACTTTTGATTCGCACGCCAGGTTCAAACCTATTCGCTGGTAGGCTCGCCGGTTTTGAGGATTTGATGCAGCATTCGTTTCGCCTGTCGTCCTAAAACGGGGACATCCCAGTGGCCAGGCAAAGCCCCCTGTTTTAAGACATATTCCTGATCGTGTAGTTTGGCGCAAAGGACAGGTAGGCACGCAAGTGAATCGGTAGAGCTGATCAGGTCCATGGAAAGAGTGAAAAGTTACCAAAATGATCGGGGTTGGTATAATCGAGACATGCTAGATTTTTACCTGTCTATTGATCAGACCAAGGCCATTTTTTTCATCGCTGCCAAACGAATGTGCTGTTCACTACCACTTTCTGAATTCTCTTTTGTAAACCAATACGTTTTGAAAGTCGGTTTTCTGCGAAACGATCCTGCGCTGCGTCGGCCTGATTTCTCACCGTAATCGGCGTATCATTTATTTTTTACCGTTTCGATCCAATCCTTGTAAAGGGAATGCAATTCGGCTGTCTTTTCCGGATGCATGGCAGCCAGGTTGTTTACCTCCGTTGAGTCGGATTCCAGGTTGACGAGGTAGAGTTTGTCCTTTTCATCGAAGTGCAATTTACCTGTGGGATCGCTCGGGTTGCCCAGCAGTTTCCAGGGACCTTTTCGCACGGCCCAGGGGTGGTTTTCATTTTCTGGCATGCCCGTTCCCCAAAACATGGTTTCATGAGGGCTTGAAATCCGGGCATCCATCAAGAGCGGGAGCAAACTTTTGCCGTCAATCCGGTTATTGTGGGGGAGAGCGACCCCGGCGATTTCCGTGAGGGTCGGCATCCAGTCGATGCTATTTGCCCACTGGTGCCGGATTTCGTTCTCGGGCAACATTCTTGGATAGCTAATGATGGCAGGTACGCGGATGCCTCCCTCCAGCATACTAAACTTTGCTCCGCTAAAAGGACCGGGATTTCCCCCCCGAAAAAGGCCCGTTCCTCCACGCTGTGACCGTGATCGGATTGGTACACGACGATGGTATTATCCAGCGCACCAATCGCTTCAAGATGCGCATACACATCGCCTACCAAATCGTCTATGGTTGACACAAAGGCAGCGTATTCCTTGCGTGGGCTTTCCAGCCCGGCATAGTGCTCCAGCCACTTGGGATCTCCCTGATAGGGGTAGTGCGGCATATTGATTGCCCAGTAAATGAAAAACGGCTTTTCCGACTCCTGATTCATGAAGTCTTTGGCTTCCTCTACCATGAGGTCACCAAAAAACTCCCCAGGTCGATGGATTTCCTGCTCGTTTTGGTACAGGTCGTGGAGATTTGGCCCACTCCAGTAAAAGAAATGAGAAAAATTGTCTATGCACCCTCGTTGGTGCCCGAAGAAATAGTCAAAGCCCTGCCCATTGGGAAGTTTATCGGCCGTGTGGCCCAAATGCCATTTTCCGATGAGTGCTGTTCGGTATCCATTCGAGCGAAACACTTCTGCCATGGTGATTTCACTGCTGGGCAGCCCCGATTTTCCCTCTGGATCCTGGTGAGGTGGGGCCACATTGCCGAAAAGTCCCGCATTAAAATTGTATTTACCTGTCAATAACGCTACTCGCGATGGGGAGCAAACCGGTGCTCCCGCATAAAACTGGGTAAAACGAATCCCCTTTTGGGCGAGACGGTCGATATTGGGGGTCGCGAGATCGGTCGATCCGTAACTACCCAGGTCCAGATATCCTTGGTCATCGGTAAGAATTACCAGAACATTTGGTTTTGTCTGGCCTGACAGTTGGGCGGAAGAAAGGCAGAAAATGACAGCGAATCCGGAGACGATTTTTAGCATCCAACTCATAGAAATTAGCATATTTGGTTTAAAACGCCTTAACTTAGCAAATAAAATCCGATGAAAAAAAAACGAATCTTATTAAAACCAACCTCAGGATTGGGAAACAGGATGAGAGCTATTTCGTCTTTTATTTACTTTAAGTCACTCATAGATGCGGAGTTAAATGTCATTTGGGTGCCTGATGCGGGCTTGAACATTCACTACTTGGAAATTTTTAAACCGAGCCCCTATTTCAATCTGCTCCGCCCAAATTTTACCTACCAATTGATTACCAAAAGTAAGACCCTGTTGAATAATAAGTTCGGGCTTGTCAGGTGGTTGTCCCGGCTGTACAACACCATCGTTTCCCGGTTGATAGGAGTGGATTGTGTTTTACTCGACGAGGACGTGAAAAAGGGGGCTGAACATCTACAGAAAGTCTGTGAAGGAAAATTCAATATTCTGGTAATAACGGGTAATCAGTGCATCGACTATCCAGAGGGGTTCCAGGCTTTCGTTCCCAGTAGCGATGTTGCGGCTAAAATTGAGGCCGCCAGGAAGCAGTTCAAGGAAAATACAATAGGCATACACATTCGTCGGTCTGACCACGACATCGCGATTGCCAATAGTCCCCTACATTTGTTCGAAGACAAAATAGAGGAATACCTGAAAGTTGAGGGAGACGATTTTGCCGTGTTCCTGGCGACGGATGATCCCGAAGTATCGGACTATTTTAAAGGCAAATACCCCAATGCCGTCATTACCTATCCCAAAACCTTTGGCAGAAATACCAAAGAAGGGATGATGGATGCGGTCCTGGAACTGTATCTGCTTGCCGGCACCAAGAAAATATACGGTTCCTATTGGAGTTCTTTTTCAGGAGTAGCCAAAAGAATCTATGGCACTGATCTGGAGATTCTCCACGTTTAGACCGTAGAATATTGTTCGACCGCAAGAACGACGCCGATCAAGGGTTGTCAACTATACGAATGTAGTAAGGTTTATATACGTGTTATGAAAAAATGGGTCTTTACCATCGCCGTTTTACTAATCGGTGCGATTCAATTTACCTCTTTCGGGCAGGACGGGTGGACCTGGACCGATCCGCTGGAATCCGCAACGCAAGGTATCGTCCACGGTAAGATAGGCGATGAAGGTGATTTTTCTCGTTTACCGGATCATCTGAAGGGACAGGTACGAACACCTGTATGGAACCTTTCCAGGCATGCAGCGGGACTAAAACTCAAATTTTCTACGAATGCCAGTGATATTCAAGTCAGGTATTTGGTGTCCGGAAATCTGGCAATGCCACACATGCCATCAACTGGCGTAAGCGGATTGGATTTGTACACGAAAGATGCATCGGAGGATTGGGTCTGGATAAAAGGTGATTATTCGTTTGCCGATACGATTCGTTATAGCTTTTCTTTGAAAGGTCAGCCAACGACCCTACGAGAGTTTGATTTGTACCTTCCCCTGTATAACGAAGTCGTTTTTATGCAGGTAGGTGTACCGTCTGGAGCAACGTTTGCGTTCGTTCCGAAATCAAAAGATGCGTTGCCGGTAGTGGTATACGGAACTTCCATTGCTCAGGGTGCCTGTGCTTCCAGACCGGGAATGGCCTGGACCGCTATTTTGGAAAGGCATTTACATCTTCCCCTGGTGAATCTCGGGTTTTCCGGAAATGGACAGCTGGAGGCTCCACTAATTCAATACATGGCATCTCAAGAGAGTAGTTTGTACGTTTTGGATTGCCTTCCGAATTTGGTTCGAGATACGTTTTCGGAGTCCGAAGTAAAGCGTCGAATACGGGATGCAGTGATTTATTTGAAATCAAAGCGCCCAACTACTCCGATACTTTTGGTAGAGCATGCCGGATACACGGATGATTTAATAAATTTGGAACGGAAAACTGCCTACCAAAAACGAAACCAATGGTCACGTGAAGTGTACGCAGCACTTTTGGATTCGGGGCTGAGCGACCTGTTTTACCTGCAAAAGGAAGCAATAGGCCTTTCCATGGATGCTACCGTCGATGGGACTCATCCCTCGGATTTGGGAATGGATCAATATGCGCAGGCATATGCCCGGCTGGTAAGCGATCTGCTCAAGTAATCAAGGTACCAAATCCAGTAGTTTTAGAGCATTGGATCGATATACCTTTTCCAAAACATTTTGGGGAAGGTCGTACCCATGCATCGGCCAATGGTAGGAGGAGATATTTCTATCGTAAAAATGCTCGTCTGCTGTCTCTAGTATTCGAAAAGTGGTACGGTACATGTCTTCCCCCATACCCATGTCCGTTCCATAGACCAGTCGGTCGGCATACCGGCTGTAGAAGCGATTGACGGTACGTGGTATGGTCGCTGTTTCGGCATAACGCGCACTATTGTCGGCATACAAATTGGGATAGGCATCGAAGAGGTCGCCGAGAAAGCTCAAGTCGTAACTTGTATTGGCATAATGGCAGGCAATGAAGGTAGTTTCTGGATTTTCTGCCACGGCATCCTCCAAAATTTTGATCATTCCGTCATGGTCTACAATCCCTTGCTGGTCATCGAGCCGCCATTTGAAAGCATTCATCAAACCATCGTTTTGGGCGTCCATGGGCTGGTACATCCAAATTGGCTCAGCCACATGGATACTTATCGGCATACCCAATTCACCGCATTTCTCAATAAGTGGTTTCATTTTTGGGTCATTTATATGCATGCCAAGTGCCTTGGTCGGTCTCGAATAAAACAGGCCTTTCCCCTTGTCACCCAATTCGCCAACTCCTTTTGCACCCATCGAAAAACATCGCTCCAATTCCTGCACGGCCGCAGGACCAAAATCATCTCCTTCGTATCCGGTATAATCAAAACCACAAAATAGAATAAATCGGTCCGGATACTTGCTGTAAACCCGCACCAATGAATCAAAAGCAGCACCGGTGCGGTACGATTGGATAACGGTTTTTTCAATGCCGACTTTATCCATGGTTTTTACCCATTCGTCTAGTTGAGCTTCGGTTTTGGCATACGGGTGAGAATGCATGTCAATAACAGGGAAAGCTGCCTGGGGTACGGGATGCTCGTTTCCGCGATAAAGCGATACGGGCCTGTGGTCTTTTAAGAGCAAGTTTTCGACCGAACTCTCGGCAGTAGTTTCCTGGTTTGGTTGCTCTGAATCCGGCTGTGGCGTGCCACAGGAATGAAAAAGCAGTACGATCAAAATAACCGAAAACAGTAATGAGGAAGTGCGCATGAGACCGATAGATTTGGAGACGGGAAAATGAATCCCTGCAGCCGAATGAGGGATACATTCATTTGGAGCAGGTTTTAAATGTAATTATTTTTTTTTTAATCTGTAAAAAGAAGTATTAAACCATTCATCCTTTTTTCTCTATGACTTGTTTGAACCTGTTCCGTGAAAAGCTATATTTGAGCAACACCTTCCTTTAGAGGGTTTTTCACAGTTATCGTTTTGCCGCCACACCTATGAACCCAAACCCAGCCCTTTCTGGTCGTAGACTGGTCTCTTTGGATGCTTACCGGGGAATAACCATGTTTTTGTTGGTCGCCGAATCTGCCCTGGTCTACCGGGCGCTTTTAGGAATGGTGTCCGAAGGCTCGTTTGGTTTCGCAATTTTTCAGCAATTCACCCACCATCCCTGGAATGGCCTGCGGTTTTGGGACCTCATTCAGCCCTTTTTCATGTTTATTGTTGGCGTGGCAATGCCTTTTTCGATCAAAAACCGGCTGGAAAAAGGATCAAGTTCCTCTGAGCTTACCCGGCATGTCCTTCGGCGTTGCTTCCTCTTGTTTATGTTTGGGACCGGGTTGCATTGTGTGTATGCGGAGGCGTTGGTCTTCGAATTGTGGAACGTGCTAACTCAGTTGTCGTTTACCATTTTACTTACCTATTTGGTGATCAATTATCCTGCAAAATGGCAATTTCTCTTGTCCGTGGGTCTGTTACTGCTCACAGAGGTACTCTATCGATCATACGACCCCTCTGCTCCGTTTGTCAAAGGGGAGAATTTCGGGTCGTTTGTTGATAGAATCCTGATGGGCAAGATCAGCGGGGGAGGATGGGTGGCCATTAATTGCCTGCCGACCGCAGCGCATACTCTTTGGGGAGCGATGTGTGGAAAGCTGCTTTTGTTGGAAAGAAAGGATGGGGAAAAAATTAAGGCCTTACTTCTGGCAGGCGCGGTTGGCCTGTTGATCGGTTTTGGGTTGGACTGGGCAGGTATCACCCCGATTATAAAGCGAATCAGTACCAGTGCTTTTGTATTGGCATCGGGCGGGTGGGCGATTCTGGCTCTTGCTTTTTTTTATTGGTTGATTGATGTAAAAAAGTACAAAAAATGGACCTTTGCTTTTTTAATTGTAGGAATGAACCCGATATTTATCTACCTCTTTGCACAGGTATTGGGACATGACTGGTTAACGGGGTTTGTGGGAATTTTTAGCTATGGATTCTTGGGGTACCTGGGTTTTCCTGAAAATACCATGGCTCTTCTTACTGCCTTCCTTTCCTTAGCATGCATGTGGTACCTATGCTATTTTCTCTACACAAAAAAGATTTTCTTTAAAATATAAACCCTAATGCTATCCGCAGGGATAATGAGTTTGATCGAAATAACTTAAAATAAAACGTAAACTATGAGTAATAAAAGGAGAGAGTTTTTAAAACTTTCCGGCCTTGCCGGAATAGGAATCATGGGAACAGGATTTACTGGTTTGTCTCAGGAGGAACAGGAAAAAGTGCTTTTTCACAGCAAGCGGCAACACGCTCAGCGCTTCAATATGTCCGGGTACGCGGCGCCGAAACTGGATAGGGTGCGCGTGGGTGTAATCGGCCTGGGCATGCGTGGTCCGGGTGCGGTCAATCGATTGAGCAAAATAGAGGGTGTCGAGATCAAGGCGTTGTGTGACTTGCGACCCGAAATGGTAGATAAGGTGATGAAAAGTCTGGAGGGTTCCGGTCATACGCCTGCTACCTATAGCGGCAGTACCTATGCCTGGAAAAAAATGGTAGATAGGGACGATCTGGATTTGGTCTATATCGCAACCCCCTGGCAGTGGCATACCCCGATGGCTGTGTATGCCATGGAATCAGGCAAACACGCGGCATCTGAAGTCCCGATTGCTATCAGTTTGGAGGAGTGCTGGCAACTGGTAGAGACTTCTGAGCGAACCAAAAAGCATTGCATGCAATTGGAGAATTGTTGCTACGATTTTTTCGAGTTGATGACCTTGAATATGGCGCGAGACGGTTTTTTTGGCGATATCATCCACGGGGAAGGGGCGTACATTCACGACTTGCTCGAGTTGAATTTCAAAAAAAATACCGGCTATCAGGACATGTGGCGCCTGAAGGAGAATTACCGTAACGGGAACATCTATCCGACCCATGGGTTAGGTCCGGTTTGTCAGATCATGAACATCAATAGAGGAGATCAAATGGATTACCTTACCTCTTTGTCCAGCCAGGATTTCCACATGAAGGCCCGGGCAGAAGAATTGGCAGCTGAGGATGATTTTTATGCTTCTTTTGCAACGAAGCAGTTCCGAGGTAACATGAACACCACTCTGGTAAAAACCAAAAAGGGAAAATCCATCATGATCCAGCACGATGTGAGTTCTCCGAGGCCTTATTCTCGGATACATCTGATCAGCGGCACCAAGGGGATGGCTCGAAAGTGGCCCGTTCCTGGCGTGTCCACAGGACATGGATGGATGGAAGCCGATGAAATCAAAGCCCTGGAGGAAAAATATACACCTGAAATTGTAAAGAAAGTTGGTGAAATGGCGAAGAAAATTGGCGGTCACGGCGGTATGGATTTCATGATGGATTGGCGTTTGGTGGATTGCCTGAGAAACGGCCTGCCATTGGATCAAGATGTATACGATGCAGCACTTTGGAGTGCCATTACGCCGCTCAGCGAATGGTCCGTTGCGAACCGGTCCAATTCAATAGATATCCCCGACTTTACAGCCGGGTCCTGGCAAACCAATCAGCCAGTGGAACTTACCCTGAAAGGAGGAGGCACCACGGGGGTGAATGCCTAAGGAAATACCTAGTGGCAGGACCGGAATTCCTGCCACTTTTTTTTAACTAACGTATATAACCAATCCCTTCAGGTACGAAGTTTCCTGGTGGAAAACATTCACCGGGTGATCGGGGCCCTGGGATAGCTGGTGGAGGATTTGGGTCGGGCGCTGTGCTTCCAAAGCAGCCGCCGTTACGGTATGGGTAAAGAGTTCCCGATCGATGACTTGCGAGCAAGAAAAGGTAAATAAGATACCTCCGCGTTTTATTTTTTTTATGGCCAGCGCATTAAGCCGCTTGTAGGCCTGCACGGCATTGTGTCGGGAGCGGGTATTTTTCGCAAAAGCCGGTGGGTCAAGTATGATCACATCGTAGGAATGGTCGATTTCCTGCAAATACTTGAGTACATCTGCTGTGAGGCAGGGATTTTGTTCGACGTCAAAACCATTTATTTCAAGGTTTTTTTGACATAGCCCGATTGCTTCCAATGAAATATCCACGGAGGTGACCTGACTGGCTCCCGCACGTAGTGCATAGACTGAAAACCCTCCCGAATAGCAAAACGTGTTGAGAATCTTTTTGCCGGTACAGTAGCGTTGTAACAGGCGCCGGTTGTCCCGTTGATCCAGAAAAAAACCAGTTTTCTGGCCTTTTTCCATATTGATTTCAAAGCGCAAGCCGTTTTCCAGAACCCTGGCATTAGGTTCTTTGCCGAGGATCCATCCATCTTCCTGGTTGCTTTTTCCCTGCAATACAGTGGCACTTTTGTTATATATGGATTTTAGATCCGTTCCGAAAAGTGTTTTTAGCGCCGATGATATCGGAGCTAATTCCCCTAGAATACCCAAGTGGTGCGCCTGAATTACCAAATTACCGTCGTAATTATCGATGACGAGGCCGGGCAGATGATCTCCTTCCCCGTGTACCAGTCGGTAGGCATTGGTAGCTTCCCCTTGGACGGTAACTATTTGCTTGCGCAGTTGATAGGCGGCTGTGAGTTTTTCCAACCAAAATGCCTCGTTTACTTCCTCATTGGCAAAGGCTATCATGCGGATCATGATCGAACCAGGTGCATAGAATCCATGGCCCAGCAGCTGATTTCTTGCATCGACAACTTTTACCAACTCACCCTCCCGTAAATCAGGTGGTTTGGAATAAATTGCACCAGAAAAAATCCAGTGGTGACGTCGTTTTATGGAAATTTCCTTTCCTTTTTTTAGAATGATTTCAGGACACGTTTTCATGAGCGGTTTTTGGATAGGCCAAAGAGCCTGCTACCATGGCGGCAGCACTGATCAATAAGGCTGCCAAATGATGCGGTACAGGCATGTAGACGAGTTCGGAGTAAAATAGTAAATAGGCAATCATTCCGGCAAATAAAGATCCATTCGCTCCGGTAGGCGAAGCCTTTCTCCAGTAGAGGCCTGCCGTTAGCGGCACCAATAAGGATACCAACAGCAACATGGAGGCCTCACCGATCAGGGAGTAAATATTTGTTTTCCAAAAGGCAAGCAATACGGAAACGAGCGTAATGCCCGCAAGGCAGACACGTAATACGCGTAGTAATTGCTTCTCGGACCAACTGCTAGTTGTTTTCAAAGGTTTGATAATGTTTTCCGTGAGCAAAGCAGCGGGAGCGAGCATGGAGGAACTGGTGGTGCTCATAATGGCCGACAGCAAGGCGCCAAAGAACACAATTTGTAACGGCAAGCTGCTGTGCTTCATCACCAGGTCGGGGAGCAGCATTTGTGGGTTTTCGGGGGAACCAGCCGGGTACAAAACCACTGCACTTAAGGCGATAAATAGCGGCAGAAGACCAACAGTTAGGTAGAAGCCGGCTGCCAGAAACAGGGATTTTCTCGCTATTTTGCTGTTCTTCGCTGCCATAGAACGCTGATAGATATCTTGGCTGGGAATGCTTCCCAAACCCAATATGGCCCAGGCACCGATGTACTCCATCCAGGCGCTGAGGGTTTGCTCCGGAAAGAAGGTGAAGCTGGCGGAGGGAGCTTTCTGCAGGATGCTGCTAACGCCTCCAGCCTCTTGACTTAGCGTGACGGCTAGCCAAAGTAGCCCGACCACGATCACAATGGTCTGAACGAAATCGGTAATGGATATCGCCCACATACCGCCAAGAAAGGTATAAAACAACACAACGGCAGCACTTATCAGGATTCCGATTTCAAGCGAAGTGTCCGCTACGGCACCCAGGATCAAGCCAAAAGCAACCAATTGGGCTGCGATGAACCCAAAGTAAGCCGGTATCATGAAAATGCTGGCGAAAAGTGCCACTCGCTTGCCAAACAGCATCAGGTAGACATCCCCCAGTGTACGTGCCTTCATGGCGTAAATGGGCTTTGCAAAAAATAAGCCGAATAAAAACAGGCAGAGGGCACCACCAAATGGATCTTCGATAACACCCAATAAACCATGCTCAAGGTATTCGGACGAGGCGCCAAAGATAGTTTCGGAGCCAAACCAGGTAGCGAAAAGGGCAGAAGCACTCAAGAAAAGTGGAAGTTGCCTGCCTGCCAACATAAAATCCCCCGACGTTTTTACCCACCGTGAAGCCCATGCTCCCAATGCCATGGTTCCCAACAGGTAACAAACGATTGCGGCGGCCAGCAAGCAAGGAGCAGTTAAACGTGGTACATCTTTTCCCGCAACGTGCGAATGGTCGGGTCTTCCAAATAGGATTCGTAATCCATTCTTCGATCAATCGTCCCCGAAGGCGTAAACTCAATGATGCGATTCGCAACCGATTGGACAAAAGCATGGTCGTACGAAGAAAACAGTAAGGTGCCCGTAAAGTCGATCATCGCATTGTTTAGGGCATGAATGGATTCCAGGTCCAGGTGGTTTGTCGGTTCGTCCAGGACCAGAAAATTAGGGTTTTGTAACATCATTCGGGAAACCATGCACCGTACTTTTTCCCCTCCAGATAGGACCGATGCTTTTTTTAGTGATTCCTCTCCTGTAAACAGCATCCTTCCCAAAAACGTCCGTACGTATGCCTCTTCCTGATTTTCACTGTATTGGCTCAGCCAGTCGATCAGCTTCAGGTCTGAATTAAAAAAGGAAGAATTGTCATTCGGCATGTACGCCTTATTAATTGTCACACCCCATTTAAAACTACCGGATTGAACAGGGATCTCCTCCATGATCGTTTGGAAAAACTTGGTGACGGCCTGCTTGGTTCTCGATAAAAAAGCAATTTTGTCGCCCTTGTCGACCATCAGGTTGACATCCGTAAAAAAGATTTTTTCCTCATTCTTTAATTCCAGTTGATCGGTTAGCAGCAATTGGTCGCCAGCTTCCCGCTCCGGTTTGAAGATAATGCCGGGGTATTTGCGGGTAGAAGGCTTGATTTCATCCACATTTAACTTTTCCAGCATCTTTTTTCGGGCCGTGGCTTGTTTGGACTTAGCGACATTTGCCGAAAATCGTTCAATAAAGGATTGAAGTTCTTTACGCTTTTCTTCCGCCTTCTTGTTCTGGTCTACCTTTTGTTTGGCGGCTAATTGAGAAGATTCGTACCAAAACGAATAATTTCCGGAGTAAATATTGATTTTGCCAAAATCGATGTCCACGATATGGGTAGCTACCTGGTCCAGAAAATGCCGGTCGTGTGAAACCACAATGACCAGATTTTTAAAGTTGATGAGAAAATCTTCCAGCCAGCCTATGGTCTCGGCATCCAGATCATTGGTTGGTTCGTCCAGAATCAAAATATCGGGGTTGCCAAAAAGAGCCTGCGCCAGCAGAACCCGTACTTTCTGATCGCCAGATAGATCTTTCATGAGCTTTCCATGATGGGCCTCGCTTACACCCAAGCCTGACAACAAAGCAGCCGCGTCGCTTTCCGCATTCCAGCCGTCCATTTCCGCAAATTCGGCTTCCAGACTGGCAGCTCTATTACCATCCTCTTCGGTAAAATCCTCCTTCAGATAGATGGCATCTTTTTCTGTCATGATATCAAATAACTTTTTATGGCCCATGATGACCGTCCGTAGGACCTCTTCTTCCTGAAAGGCAAAGTGGTCCTGCGAAAGTACCGCCATTCTCAATCCCGGGGTAATATTGACCAAACCAGTGGTGCTATCTACTTCTCCGGTAAGGATTTTTAGAAAAGTGGATTTCCCTGCTCCGTTTGCACCAATTACCCCGTAACAATTTCCAGGAGTAAACTTTAGATTAACGTCTTCGAAAAGCGTTCTTTTTCCGAATTTGAGGGATAAATTATCTACTGAAATCATTTTAACAACAGTCTGAGAATTTTAACAAAGCGCAAAGTTAGAAAAATATTCCAGCATGACCTATTTTCCGGTTCACCGGGCCGAAAGACCCGGGTCCTTTTTTCGCCAGGTATACAGTTCACGGGTAGTATGGTAATAGTACATCAAAACGAGGCCGGCAAGAAGAATGCAGCCGGCCATCAGCACTACCATGGGTAGGGCTGTCCCGTTGTGGAAAATACTGACCAGACCTGAAACGATGCCACCGATCGACATACGCATGAAGCCCATCATGGCGGAGGCGCTGCCGGCATTTTTTGAAAAAGGAGCAAGTGAGATGGCTGCTGCATTGGGTACGCTTAATCCATGCCCTGTAAGGAAGATAAACATCATTCCAATTAGCATCCATACATTAAAAAAGCCGGTGCTTACTCCTGCAATGATGAGCACACCGACGATTAGTTGGTAACAAAGTGCGGTGATGACGATGGTTCGATTGCTGTAATGGTTGAGTAAAACGTGGTTCAACTGAGTCGCGCCAATCATGGCCACCGCCAAAAACGCGAAAAGCCATCCGTACTCGGTGGGACTAAGTCCGTAGATATTGATGAACACATCCGAGGAACCGGCTATGTAAGCGAATGGCGCCGCTCCAGCAATGCCTCCGACAAGGATATAGGTAAGAAATTGCTTGTTTTGCAACACTTCATGGTATTTACGCGCGACCCTTCCTGGCCGCATGGACAAGTTCCGTTCCGGATCCGCTCCGTCCGGCAACTGCCATTTACAGGCAAATAGAATGGCCCCACATATGGCGGCAAGCAAAATAAACATCCAATGCCAGTCGAAATGGGCAGTAAGGTATCCTCCCAGGGTGGGAGCAACCATGGGCGAAACTGCAATGACCAGAGTAAGTAGGGCCAATGCCTGGGCAATCTTGTTTACCGGAAACAAATCCCGAACCAGGGCTTGGGCAGCTACCATACCGACGCAGCCTCCAATGGCCTGAACGAAGCGCATAGCAATCAAAGCATCCACAGAACGGGTAAAGGCACATGCGACGGAGGCAGCGATGTAAATCCAAAGCCCGGCATACAAGGGCTTTTTTCTGCCAAACTTGTCCAGCAACGGCCCATAGAAAAGTTGCCCAACAGCGATACCAATTAGATAACTGGTAAGGGAGAGTTGAACCCGCGGTATGCTGGTATGCAAGTTTTCGGCGATGGCCGGAAAGGCGGGCAAATACATGTCTACCGAAAAAGGACTGATGGTGCTCAACGCACCTAAAATCAAGACCAGGATGAAATAATTCTTTTGCTGTTTCATACGAACGTACAAAAATACTTATTAAAATAAACTATTCGGGCTTTTGTTCAGGTAAACGATCGGAAGATGTGTTGAAATCATGAAAAATGTATTTTAAATAAGATAAAACGTTTTTTAGCATTGACTATTTCAAATTAAATATGTAATATTGTATTGATATAACAGCATCAAATTTTTACAGTTCGAACAAAAAACAGTTTATCCATCTAATATTCCGTATACTATGGAAAAGGTAAAATTAAACCCCCTATCCTTTTTTTTATTCATAATTTTTATTGGTTTCGCAAACCAGAATTATGTTTACAGCCAAAACATCAGTTTTAATCAGACTTCCCTAAATTTCAACGGCTTCCAAAATATTGACTTGGGAACCTCGCTGCAATTTGGGCCGGATGAACGACTCTATGTGGCGCAGCTAAAAGGAGAAATTAAAATTTACACCATTTCAAAAGAAGGGCCCAACCAGTACGATGTAGTGGGAGAGGAGGTCTTGCTGGGTGTAAAGAGTCTTCCGAATCACGATGATAACGGTCTACTGGCCTTTGATAATCGTGACGACCGTCAAATTACCGGTTTGACGGTAGTGGGAACAGCGGAAAACCCAATCATCTACGTGAGCTCCAGTGATCCGAAGTGGGGTGGGCCGATTGGGGATAAGTTTTTGGACACCAACTCGGGCGTAATCACCCGGTTGAGCTGGAATGGAGCGTCCTGGGAAGCGATTGATTTGGTTCGTGGATTGCCCCGATCGGAAGAAAACCACTCCACCAATGGATTGGAGTTTACCACCATTAATGGTAAGCCCTACCTTTTGGTAGCCAGTGGCGGATTGACCAATGCGGGATCGCCTTCCAAGAACTTTACGTATATTACAGAGGTTGCACTTTCAGCAGCTATACTAAGCATAGACTTAGAAGCCATTGAGGCCCTTCCTACCCAAACAGACAGTCACTCGGGGCGATTGTTCAAATACGATATTCCCACACTCGATGATCCTAGCAGGGAAAATGTGAACGGTGTTTATGACCCGAATGATCCCAACTACAACGGCCTGGATGTGAACGATCCGTTTGGTGGCAACGATGGTCTCAACATGGGAATGGTTACAGAAGACGGACCCGTACAGATTTTTTCGCCCGGTTACCGGAATTCATATGACCTGGTGGTTACCGAGGACCGGAAGCTTTTTGTAACGGACAACGGGGCCAATATCAACTGGGGGGGCTTGCCACTAAACGAAGGGGATGCAACCCTTGTCAGCAATGCGTATGATCCGGAAGAACCCGGTGCCAGCCCATTAAATCCTTCAGCAAGTGGCGAGTTCGTCGATAATCAGGATCATTTGCTATTGGTAACAACTGATCTTGACACCTATCAGCCCGGCAGTTTTTACGGGGGACATCCCACACCTATTCGAGCAAACCCTGGCACGGCCTACACCCCGGGTGCAGCCTTTCCCTTTGAGCCGGGAGGAGCCGGTTTGTACACGAAATTCATCGGTGACAATGAAAATTACAAAAACGTTACCCCTGCATTTACGCCCACGGACCAATTCCGAACCCAAATTTTGGAGCCTGTTGCTCCGGGCCAACCGGGTTTTGATGCCTACGCTGCCAACAGCCTGCCGGCTAACTGGCCACCAGTGCCGGCCAGCATGGCAAACGCAGCAGAAGCAGATTTCATTGCGCCTACCATGGCAAATCCTAACGGAACTCAGCCTTCAATCGTCACCATATTTCCAAACAACTCCAACGGGATCGCTGAATACAAAGGGACCAATTTTGAGGGTGCAATCAAAGGTTCGCTGGTGGTTGGTAAAAATGGCGGAACCCTGCATTTGATTCACCTTAACGAGGACGGTTCGCTTAAAGAGGCGGAATTCAGCAAGTGGAATCTAAACGGAGGAAATGCGCTGGGCATTGCGACCAACGGCGATGGGGAAGTTTTTCCAGGTACCATATGGATTGCCACATTTGATAACAGAATAATGGTGTTGACGCCTGCGGATGACGTCTTTTGCATCCCGGTGGACGATCCCGATTTCGATCCGACTGCCGATTACGATTTCGATGGCTATACCAATCAGGACGAATTGGATAATGGTACGGATTATTGTTCGGGTGCGTCTGCACCGGATGATTACGACAAGGATTTGGTGTCCAATTTGAATGACCTGGATGACGACGGTGATGGTATTTTAGACAAAGACGATCCGTTTCAAGTCGGTTTTCCCAGAGATTTACCCCTGGAAAACCAGCTTTTCACCAACCAATCCGATGCCTCTGGAAATGAATTTGGCTACCTGGGACTTGGCCTCACCGGTCTGATGAACAATGGGAGCGACAACCCTAACTGGCTGGAATGGCTGGACAAAGGAAACGATAGCCCCGGACCACCCGATATTTATGGGGGAACGGCCGGTGCCATACAGGTTTCGATGACAGGAGGCACGGCAAATGGAACCGCAAATAATCAGGATAAAGGCTTCCAGCTTGGGGTCAATGTCGGAACAGAAACGGGTAATTACACGATTTCATCCGGACTTATTGGCCTATCTTCACCCGGTCAGCTTTATGATTTCGACGGTAATGGGGAAGTAGGTATACAGATTGGAGACGGTAGCCAAAGCAACTTTGTCAAATTGGTTTTTACCAAAGATGGAATTTCTGCTGTTCAGGAAATCGATGATTCGGTCGATGTAGATTCTCTTTTCCTTGAAATCCCCGCAGATCAACGTGCCGATGCGAATACGTTGATCAAACTTTCGTTCGATGTCAACCCTGTGGACGGAACGATCGAACCCAAATATGCCTACAATAATGATTCCGCAATTTCGCTCGGAACCATGACGGCAAAGGGAGCCGTAAAAGAGGCCATACAGAATAGCGCTGTACCACTTGCCATTGGAATTTACGGATCTTCCCACGATCCGGAAAAGAGTTTTATCGCTGTATGGAGCTTTTTTGAAGCAAGCGGAGAAATTCCTTTTTCCATCCGAAGCCTTCGCGACGTAAATCGCCTGATGGGTGATCCCGACGTGCAAATTAACCTCCAAGAATATTTTGGCGACGACGATGGGTTAAATAACCTAACCTTTTCGGTGGCCGGGAATAGCAATCCAGTGATAGGCGCTTCAGTCGAAGGCAACATGCTTCGATTGATTATTCCAAACGACGAAGTGACTTCAACGATTACGGTTCGGGCGACCGATGCAAACGGCTATTTTATTGAGCAGTCGTTTGCAGTGATTGTGGAGCAAGATTTTGAGATTCTCCTGAGAATCAATGCCGGGGGAGAGGTACTTACCGATGAAAACGGTGCGCCAAACTGGTTGGCAAATAAGCTCACAGGTCCGGAGGTTACGAGCAATTTTTCGGTTTCAGGGGGTAGAAGTGCCACCAATTCCTTTTCTGCGGATCAGCGGCACGAGTCCATTCCTGCCTATATCTCGGACGAGCAATACGTGCAGATTTTCAATAAGGAGCGGTATGCGACCGAAGAAACCATGGAGTACCAAATTCCCTTGCCAAACGGAGACTATTTGGTCAATTTGTACATGGGCAATGGTTTCTCAGGTACATCTGGCTTGTTGAATCGCTATTTCACTATCGAGATCGAGGAAGAAACGGTCGCAACATCACTGGACCTGGTGGAGACGTTTGGGCATCTCATTGGAGGAATGATGCAATTCCCGGCCACTGTGGTAGATGGAGAGCTTTCAATTTCCTTCCTTAAACAAAAGGAAAACCCGCTTGTAAATGGCATTGAGATTATTGGAAAGCCGATCCAGGTTCCCATTGAATTTACGGCAATAAAAGACCAAATAAATTTTGCCGGGTTCGAATTGGACGGAAGCATGTTTGTTTCTGCCTCAGGGGGCAATGGAAACCTTAGCTATGCCGCAGAAGGATTACCGCCTGGCGTGTACCTGGAGCCGACCAACGGTACCATCTATGGAAAAATTGAGGATGGGGCACTTGCCAATAGCCCTTACCGAATTACCATTACCATTGATGACGAAGACGAGATTCATTCCGATTCCAAATCGTTTAACTTTACCTGGACGATCAGCCCGGATCTGATTGACCAGACATGGAAGGCGCGTAATGAAGATACTACGTACACGGGTAGGCATGAAAACAGTTTTGTGCAGGCAGGTGATAAGTTCTATCTCCTAGGAGGAAGAGAAAGTTCCAAAACTATCGATATCTACGATTATTCGAACGACGAGTGGCGATCATTACCCAATATCAACCCGTATAGTTTCAATCATTTTCAGGCAGTTTCTTACGAAGGATTGATTTGGGTCATTGCTGCATTCCAAACCAACAATTACCCGAATGAATTACCTGCTGAGAATATATGGATGTTTGATCCGGCAGATGAAGTATGGATTCAGGGGCCGGCTATTCCTGAAAATAGACGGCGGGGATCTGCTGGTGTGGTTGAATACCGTGGTAAATTTTACATCGTCGGAGGCAATACCCAAGGTCACGATGGTGGATTTGTCAATTACTTTGATTCATTTGACCCGAAGACCGGGGAATGGGAAGTCCTTCCGGACGCTCCTCGCGCAAGGGATCATTTCTTTGCTGTCACCATCGGAAGCCGACTTTACGTAGCCTCCGGAAGGCAGTCGGGTGGCCCCGGAGGTACCTTTGCTCCGGTTCTACCGGAGGTAGACGTGTACGATTTCAATACCCAGACCTGGAGTACGTTGGCAGAAGAACTAAATTTACCAACACCGAGGGCAGGGGCAATCGTTAACAATTACCTCGACAAGCTGATCGTCGCGGGAGGAGAAGTGGATACCAGTAGTGTCGCTCTGAACATTACGGAAATGTACGATCCCTTGCTGCAATCCTGGCAAACGCTTAGCCCGCTTAATTTTGCCAGACACGGTACGCAGGGTATCGTTTCCGGAAAAGGTCTGTACGTAGCGGCAGGATCTCCCAAAAAGGGCGGGGGCAATCAAAAAAACATGGAGGTCTTTGGTTTTGATCAACCTGCGGGCCAACAGCTTGTCAAGAGTGAACTGGTGGCGCCTACGATGGTCCAGTTTAAAAAAGGACAACCAAAGAGCATCGAACTAGCCCTTGACGCTGGAAATACCGGATTGTGGATCCGGTCGGTGGAGTTGATTGGGCCGAATGCAGCCGATTTTACCCTATTGGAAGGGGACTTACCAGAAAATCAGCTATGGGCAGCCGGTCACCGATTTGAGTTGGTGTTGGATTACGAGGGCGATGCCATCGATGGAGAGGCGCAGCTGATTATCAATTGGGGAAAAGAAAGGACAAACAACAGTCGATCTGCTTGGGGACGGCAATTTTGAGCAGGTATCGATTTATTACAATACAGGTTCGTCAAAGGATACAAATTTCGAAGGCAATACCTACCTGGGCGACATACTTCGCACCGAGATTCATAACGGTGGCTCCCATTACACCAATTCAAATCTTGCCCTGGACACCCTTTACAGATCCGAACGATTCTCTCCGTACATAGTCTATGAGATACCGGTGCCGAATGGGATATACAAGGTCACTACTCACCACACGGAAACCTGGTTTGGGCAACCCGGAGGGGGTGTTGCCGGGCCTGGGAAACGGGTGTACGACGTGATCCTGGAAGGCGATGTCGTAAAGAACGATTTTGATATCTATTTGGAGAATGACAATCAACCGACCGCGCTGGTTTTTGAAAACATTGAAGTATTGGACGGAATGCTGCAAATCGAATTGGTTGCATCCGCGAATAACGCGTCGATATCTGGCATATCGATCGTGAATCAGGGAGAATTGGGATCGGTTCCGCTGGCGTCGATCAATCCTTCTACGGTGTCAGGAAAAGGGCCTCTGGAAGTTACTTTTTCAAACGACATCGGAAGACCATCTGATTTCAGTCATTTCTGGGATTTTGGAGACGGAACCTTCTCTGCAGAACTCAATCCAACCCATGTGTTCGATACTCCCGGAGACTATCAGGTTTCGTTGACTGTGTACAACGAACAGGGGGATCAGGCAAACGATGAGATCCAGATTCGCGTGCTTTCGCCCAATTATTTCGAGTTACATGTGAACGGAGGCACCAATTTTTCCAGTACGTATGGCGGAGTGGATTTCCAGGGAGAGGGAGATGCGGACATTACGTTTACGACTTCTCGGACCTCTTTTATCGGAGGTGGAGCGAACGGTGAGTTTTTTCTTACGGAGCGGTATGGAAAGGACTTCGGGTACGACATCGCAGTCCCCAACGGTGTATATACCGTGAAAACCTACCACAACGAATTATGGTTTGGTAAAAATGGTCCTGCGAGTGCCCCCGGGCAGCGCGTGTACGACATTGCCGTCGAAGGACAGGTGGTAGAAGATGATTTCGATTTGTTTGTGGCAAATGCCAATCAACCACTCGAACTGACCCACCAAAGTATCGAGGTGAGGGATGGCGTTTTGTCAATCCGATTGGTTGCTTCGTCAAATAATGGGTCCATTGCAGGGTTCTCAATTATTTCGGAGGATGCTACGTTAGTACCGGAGGCCGTGGCGACAGCAACGAACGAATCCGGTATGGCACCATTAGCCGTGGAGTTTTTCGGTAGTAATTCGGGGGGACTGCAGCCGTTGGAATTCTATTGGGATTTTGGGGACGGTCAGCATGCTACTGAAGCGGATCCGGTACATACCTATACCGATCCTGGCTCCTACACTGCCCAGTTGACCATAACCGACTCATTAGGCAATCAAGATACCGCTGTGGTTTCCATTCAAGTGACTGCAGAGGAAGTTCAGCCGGCGTTTACTTTGCGGGTTAATTCGGGGTCCAATGCGACGGTTGGTTACCTCGATACTGATTTTATCGGTGAGGACACTTCGATAGCCAGCTACACGACTTCCTCTGCCAACAGCAATCCAAGTGCAGGAGCCGCGGCCTTGTACCTGACAGAACGCTTTGGTAAAGACTTTACCTACTCCATACCCGTAGCAAACGGAATTTACCGCGTAAAAACGTACCATTATGAATTGTGGTTTGGGAAATACGGTCCGGCTGCAGCAGTAGGACAACGGGTATTTTCCATTCGTCTGGAGGGGGAAATTGTGAAGAGTAATTTCGACTTGTTTGCAGAGTTCAACAACGCACCTACCGAACTAACGTTTGAGAATGTGATTGTTCGAGATGGCGAATTGAACATCAATCTCTTCGCTCAGGCCAATAATGCTTCCATTTCAGGGTTTAGTATTGAATCGGTAGCGGATGCTCTGACAGAGCCCCAGGCCTTGATTTTGCCAGGCACGCTGGAGGGGGTAGCGCCCGCTGAGATCACATTTAACGGTTCAAATTCGATTGGAAACGGACCACTTTCCTATTCCTGGGATTTTGGAGATGGAGGTAGTAGCGAGGAAATGAATCCGACCCATGTCTTTACAACTCCGGGTGTGTATCAGGTGCAGCTTGTCGTCACGGACTCGACCAATGCCAGCAGCACGGATCAGGTTTCTGTTGAAATTACCGACGAGTTGCCTGTTTGGGCGCTTTATTTAAACGCCGGCACCTTGGCTAGTACCAATTACCAGGGAGAGGACTTTGTTGGGGATCAGAACTATCCATCTATTTACTCAAGTAACAGCACCTTTGTCAATGGGTCGGGTAGTAGCATACCCTTGTTCCAATCAGAGCGGTTCGGACGTAATTTCTCTTACACCATTCCGGTAGAAAACGGAACCTATAGGGTAAGGACCTTTCACAACGAATTGTGGTATGGAAAAGCTGGCCCAGCGGCCGGCCCGGGAAATCGTGTATTTGACATCCAGATAGAGGGGCAGTTGGTGAAGGATGATTTCGATATTTTCGTAGAAAGCGGCAACCTTCCAACGGAGTTGGTATTCGAGAACATAGAGGTAACGGATGGTGTGATGGATATCAGTCTTATCGCGTCAGCCAATAACGCAAGCCTAACCGGGCTCGTTCTGGAACGATTTACTGCTAAAGATGGAACACTGGGTAGCAGCGCCAGGCTATTGGTTCATTCGAATGATGCCGAAGAAATGAGGTTTGGTGAGGAGGGTATCCAACCCTTCCCATCGGCTACGATTTATCCCAATCCAGCGAAGAACGAAGCATTCGTGAAGATCGATGGAGACATGCCTTTGGATTGGATAGGTATCTATTCGCTTTCGGGACAGCAGGTAATGTTGCTGAATACCGCAGAAAAAGCACCATCGGAATACCTGTTACCAATAGATCGGCTCGAACAGGGAGTATATCTGGTTCGGTTGATTTCGAAGCAAGGGGGTAGTAAGCAACTGCGTCTTATTGTTGCATATTAATTACCCAAAATGGAGCAAAAAACCCGGTCGGAAGACCGGGTTTTTTGGTTATTGGACCTAATGAAAACGGGATGCATTGCTTGCGCTTTCTTTTCCAACGCACAGGTACAAAAAAAAGCCTGGTCAAGAGACCAGGCTTTTTTATTCACTTTAACCACTAACAACCACAAATAGGACTCGTCTGTGCAAAGACAAACGAATCGAATTTGTTGTAGTCCGTACGGGAATCGAACCCGTGTTTCATCCGTGAAAGGGATGCGTCCTAACCCCTAGACGAACGGACCTAAAGGAAAAAAGAACAAATGCAATGAATACTATTGGTAGTCCGTACGGGAATCGAACCCGTGTTTCATCCGTGAAAGGGATGCGTCCTAACCCCTAGACGAACGGACCATTTCAGATGGGATTTTGCTCTTTCCTGAAAGGTGATGCAAATATAGACTCTTTCAATAACAAACCAAAACCCACCAATAAATTATTCGGTAGACCTGTGCCAAACCTTTGAAAATTAGCCATTAAAAATGGTTTTGTGCAAAAAGGTCTCGTTTACCAAACTTTTTTCCGCGTAAGTTCGTTTCCCTACAAAACCTATAGATTAATTTAAATTTATTAACTATGTCATTACGATTAGGAGATATTGCACCGGATTTTACAGCCGATTCGACCGAGGGAAAAATCAATTTTCACCAATACCTGGGCGATAGTTGGGGAATCCTCTTTTCTCACCCCGCTGATTACACACCGGTATGTACAACGGAACTGGGGGCTGCCGCCAAATTAAAGCAGGAATTTGAAAAGCGAAATGTTAAAATGCTGGCGCTCAGCGTGGATGGTATCGATAGTCACCACGCCTGGATCAATGACATTAATGAAACCCAGCATACGACCGTAAATTTTCCAATTATCGCGGACGAAGATCGGAAAGTGTCCGAATTGTACGACATGATTCATCCGAATGCAAACGACAAACTCACGGTTCGTTCGGTATTTGTTATTGGAAACGATAAAAAGATAAAGTTGATCATCACCTATCCTGCGAGTACCGGGAGAAACTTCGACGAATTACTTCGCGTGATCGATTCCCTGCAGCTTACGGCGAATTATAGCGTTGCTACACCCGCCAATTGGAAGCATGGCGAGGATGTGGTCATTTCTCCCGCCATCAAGAACGAGGACATACCGGCTAAATTTCCAAAAGGACATCAGGAGATCAAACCTTACTTACGGACCACGCCGCAACCTAATCTTTAAAAACGAAAAAAGGATGATGCAAATCATCCTTTTTTTTGTTTTTTGCCAGAATCCGCGCATTACCCATCTAAATGTAGTGGTCCAGCGCCAATGATTTTTTATTTTTTAATAGCCGTAAGCGAAAATTTCTTACTTTAGGAGTTTTAGGTTTCCGACAAACGGATTACAGATAGAAAAGCAGATGATACAAAGCATAATAATTGGTTCGGGAAGCTACCTGCCGACCGTTCGAATTCCCAACGATTATTTTTTAACCAGAGAATTTTTCGGCGCCGACGGAGAAAGACTGGAAAAACCAAACCAGGACATTGTCGCAACACTGCAGAAAATTACGGGAATCAGCGAAAGAAGGTACCTGGAGAAAGACCTTATGACCTCAGATATGGGCTATCTTGCGGCAAGGGATGCCTTGGACACCGCTGGCATCGATGGTGAATCCCTCGATTACATCATTTTTGCCCATAACTTTGGAGACATTCGAAGCGACAATATTCGCATCGATACCTGTCCGACCCTGGCAGCGAGGGTTAAGCATAAATTGGGTATAGCAAATCCCTACACCGTCGCCTATGACCTGCCTTTTGGCTGTCCAGGTTGGGTACAGGGCATGATCCAGGCCAATTACTACATCCGATCCGGCGAAGCGAAACGCGTGATGGTCATCGGTGCGGAGAATCTTTCGAGGATTTCGGACCCACACGATATGGATAGCATGATTTTTTCCGATGGGGCGGGTGCTGTCATTCTGGAAGCATACGAAACGGAGGAAAAGGTAGGTATACTCACCCATCTAACCCGGTCGGATACCTTAAATCACGCTCATTTACTCACCATGGGCTCCTCTTATAACTCGAATTATCCGGACGATACACTTTTTTTAAAGATGAATGGAAGGAAACTATACGAATACGCCATAAAAACCGTTCCGGTGACAGTAAAAGCTTGTATCGATCGAGCCGGCTTGCCGCTGGAGAAAATCAAAAAGGTGTTGATTCATCAGGCCAATGCCAAGATGGATCACAACATTCTGCAGCGTCTTTTTCACTTGTATGAGCAGGATCGGATACCGGATGATCTGATGCCCATGAGTATTCAGAAATTAGGAAATAACTCGGTGGCGACCGTTCCCATTCTGTACGACCTGGTAGCCAAAGGCAAGTTGGATCACCACCGGTTTGTTCCAGGTGAGCATGCGTTGTTTGCTTCAGTAGGTGCCGGAATGAATATCAATGTCATGATATATCGCCATCCGTACTAAAGCCATATGTACCATGAAAAAAATCGATTCACACCAGCATTTTTGGCAATACCTCCCCGAACGCTATCCCTGGATTGGGACCGGTATGGAATACCTTGCCAGAGATTTTTTGCCGAAGGATTTGCTGCCCTATCTGCAAGCTCATGAGGTCCTGGGAACCGTAGCTGTTCAGGCTGTAGCGGAAGCATCGGAAACCCATTTTTTACTTGAGTTGGCGGCCGAACACCCCTTTATACTGGGGGTGGTGGGCTGGGTTGACCTAAGGTCAGGTCATCTCGCAGATTCCTTGAAGGCCTATCAGCCTTTCAATAAGCTGAAAGGCTTTCGACATCAAATCCAGGATGAGGAAGATCCCGAATTCATGCTGCAGCCCTCTTTTCAGCAGGGACTCCAAATGATTTTCGAGGCAGGTTACAGTTACGACCTATTGGTGCTTCCCCATCAATTGGACGCAGCCATACAAACAGTGGGGAATTTTCCACAGGGCAGGTTTGTGTTGGATCATCTTGCAAAACCAGACATCAAGCAAGGCGAGGTTGCGAATTGGAAGGTAAAGATAGGTGAACTTGCAGCCCATCCGCAGGTTTGCTGCAAGGTATCCGGAATGGTCACGGAGGCCGATTGGTTTCGCTGGAAAAAAGAAGATTTTTTTCCTTACCTGGATACCATAGCAGAAGCCTTTGGAGAAGATCGACTATTGTTTGGTTCGGATTGGCCTGTCTGCGGATTGGCGGCTACCTATGGACAAGTGATTGGGGTGTTGGAGGCATACCTAAAGGCGCATTCGCTACCCTTGCAGCAGAAGATCTGGCACGACAATGCCCAAAGATTTTACAGACTATGATTAATCAATACTACGTATGAAACGCTATTGCTTTGCATTGGATCTTCAAAACGATCCTGCAATAATCGCACAGTACAAAGCCCACCACCTTAGGGTTCCTGATGCCATTAAGAAAAGTATTCGGGATGCCGACATCAAGTTGATGGATATTTACCTGACAGGCAATCGGCTATTTATGATCATGGAAGTGGGAGAGGAGTTTTCTTTTGAAAAAAAGGCGAAGATGGATGCGTCCAATCCGCAAGTGCAGGAATGGGAAGAATTGATGGGCAGGCTGCAAAAATCGTTGCCCTGGGCACCACCCGGTGAAAAATGGGTTCGGATGGATCATATTTTTTCCTTGTCTGATTGACATTGACCCCCACAAACTTGCGGTACCTGCGGGTCGAGTGGGTTTCCTCTTTTAAGGCCTCTTTTTTTGTAGGTATCCCTTGAGTTAAAAAAAGGCTACCTGAATGTGCCAGGTAGCCTTTTTTCAGTAGGTAGTCCCTTGTGTCTTTTTACATGTTCTTTACTTCACTAACAAGGCCATTTAATACTTTTTTGGCATCGCCGAAAAGCATTCGGGTTTTCGGGTCAAAAAAGAGCGCATTCTGAATTCCGGCATAACCGGAACTCATGCTACGTTTGATAACAATGACGTTGGCTGCCCGGTTGACTTCAAGAATGGGCATGCCGTATATTGGGCTGGAAGGATCATCATTTGCAGCAGGGTTCACTACGTCGTTGGCACCGATTACCATGACTACGTCCGTGTTTGGAAGCTGTTCGTTCATGTCGTCCATCTCAATGAGTTTGTCGTAAGAGACATCGGATTCCGCCAAAAGGACGTTCATATGGCCGGGCATTCTACCCGCTACCGGATGGATCCCGTAACTTACTTCGACACCTTTCTCTTCCAGAATCTTTTCCAGATCGTGTACGGCGTGTTGGGCTTGGGCGACAGCCAGTCCGTATCCCGGTACGACGACTACTCGTTTGGCATAGGCCAGAAGGATGGCACTGTCGTAAGCGCTGATTTCTTTGGCCACTTGGTCTCCGTCCTGCCCCGATCCGGCAGGACCAGCAGCCGTACCGAAAGAAGTAAACAGGATATTGCTGACAGAGCGATTCATCGCTTTGGCCATAAGTAAGGTCAGCAGCAGACCGGCAGAGCCTACCAGTATACCTCCCATAAGCATGACCTTGTTGTCGTACAACAAGCCTGTTGTTGCCGCCGTTACGCCCGTGAGTGAGTTGAGTAGTGAGATGACAACTGGCATGTCGGCACCTCCGATGGGGTAAACGAAAAGCAATCCGTAGATCAATGCCAGCGCGACCAGTCCGTAGACTAGCAGGGGTTTTGGTTGACCGGAAAGCAGTACGTAAACAGCAAGTGCAATGGCCAGACCCAACACCAGGAAGGCGAGAATTTTGTTCACACGTATGTCTTTTATGACCCCTTGCAGTTTACCCATCGCAACCAGGGAGCCAGAGAAGGAAACCGAACCGATCACGAGACTTGCCATCAAAACGCTTCCTTTGCCGATATCGTCCACGGGAAGATCACCGTATTCCACCAGGCCAATTAATGCTGCGGCGGCACCACCCATACCGTTGAAAAAAGAGACCAATTGGGGCATGGCTGTCATCTGCACCGTCTTGGCGGAGTAAAGTCCGCCCACCGTTCCCAGGGCTATGGCCGTGAGAATAAGGGCAATATTATTCAATCCAGGGGTGAAAAAGGAAACCACAATGGCCAGGATCATTCCGGCCAGTGCGATGCTGTTGCCCTTTCTTGCTGATTCTGGATGACTCATCAGTTTTATTCCCAGAATAAAAAGCACCACCGCAACCAGGTAGCCTATATCGATTAATTGTAAAATCATAATTTTTATTTTTTACCGGGTTTCTTCTTAAACATTTCTAACATGCGGTTGGTCACGGCGAACCCACCGACCACATTCAGCGTCGCCAGGAGCACCGCCAGAAATCCCAACGTCAGCGCCAGGTAATTGGCGGGATCGGTTTTTCCCAAAACAATAATGGAACCCACGATTACCACCCCAGAGAGGGCATTTGACCCTGACATGAGCGGAGTGTGTAATACAGTCGGTACTTTAGAGATGACTTCTATCCCCACAAATACCGCCAGGATGAAAATGTAAAACTCCTGTTGATTGACAGATATATAGTTGATGATTGCGTCCATTTTACTTTAATAAAGGTTCATAAATAACCGCACCGTCGTGAGTGATGCAGGTTCCTTTGATGATTTCGTCCTCAAAATTGAGGTTGATTTTATCTTCTTTCAACAATAACTTCAGCAGGTTTTGCACGTTTTTGCTGTACATTTTGCTGGCATCTTCCGGCATACTGGATGGCAGGGCTGAATTGCCAATGATGGTTACATCAGATAGGGTAACTGTTTTATTGTTTTCCGTTCCTTCGCAATTCCCTCCATTGGCAGCGGCCAAATCTACCACCACGGCACCAGGCTTCATTTTTTCAAGCATGCTCTTAGTGATCAAGATGGGGGCTTTTTTCCCGGGGATTAGGGCAGTCGTAATGACAACATCCGATTTAATAATCGATTTCTCCAGCATTTCCGACTGCTTTTGCTTGTACTCTTCCGACTGTTCTACCGCATATCCTCCTGCTCCCTTGTCTTCCACCGCGCCAGGCACTTCCACAAATTTGCCTCCGAGACTTTCTACCTGCTCTTTGACTGAGGGTCTGGTATCAAACGCTTCCACAACAGCTCCCAGTCGTTTGGCAGTGGCGATGGCTTGCAGTCCGGCTACCCCGGCTCCGATCACCAGTACTTTGGCCGGTGCAATGGTTCCGGCGGCTGTCATCAACATGGGAAAAAAGCGTGGCAAATTTGCCGCAGCGAGTAGTACGGCTTTGTAACCGGATACCGTACTCATGGAAGACAACACGTCCATGCTTTGCGCCCGGGTGATGCGTGGTATGGAATCCATACTGAACAGGGTAACTCCCGTTTCGGCCAGGGTTTTCATTAGATCTCTGGCTACCAAAGGCTGGTAAACCCCAATCAGGTACTTGCCCCGACCGAGTTTTTTCTGGTCCTCGGCGCCAAGAGGATTGATCTGGAATATCATTTCTGCACTTTCCAGTACCTCTGCCCTTGATTTGACCACTGCTCCCGCTTGCTGGTACACGGTGTCCGAAAGAAAGGAGGAATCTCCTGCTCCCGCTTCGATTAACACCTGATTACCCGATCCGGTGAGTACCTTCACGGCTTCCGGATGCAGAGAAACCCTGGTTTCCTGCGAAGGTTCTTTTAAAATTCCTAAAATCATATTGGTGGTTAATTGATTGATTCAAAACAATTCCTTTTCCAGAGGTTGCCAGTGCTTGTGGGTTAAGGTAGCCATAGTAATTTGGCAGTGCAAAAAAAGCACTTTTTTAGGGATTTTACAGGAATCCCCTCCAAAAGTTTCATAAAATAAAAGCTAAAACCATTTTTTTAATTAAATTTCAAAACATAATCGAAAAAATTTAGAATTATTCCCCTGCGATCCGGTGGGGGTTCATCGTGACAATACCAAAATAAAAAAACCAAAACATGCAAACTACACCCCTGATCCTTTTCTTTTTTTTTCTCCTTCCACTGTTGGTCTACGGCCAGGACGATGGTTCCGCAGGGAGCGTTCCTTTTCTCGACTATTGGCCGATCGTCTTACTTCCCATATTTATTGTTGTCTTGTATCGATTCTGGAAAAAACGGAAAAAATAATGCACATTAGCAGTAAGTATCTTATTTTTAACCAATGGATTGGGTGTCGGCCGGATCCAATCAAAAATCATTGAAAACCCAAAATTCATGACCTGCTTTAAATCAATCGCTTTCTTGATCGTGTACCTTCTTGCCTACCGCGGCTCCGCTCAGGAGGAGGTGCGTTTGGAAATTGCCGATGAAATAACGTACTCCATCGAACACCAGATGGTCAACCTGTGGTACCCCAAAGCCTACGACACCCAATATGGCGGATATTTAAGTAGCTTTGAGTTCGACTTTTCGCTTTCTGAAAATCAACAAAAAATGATCGTATCTCAGGCCCGGCACCTCTGGACCTTATCCAAACTCATGGAGCGGTACCCGAAAGTGAGTCATTACGAACGAGGGGCAAAGATAGGTTTTGAGTTTTTACGGGATTCGTTTTGGGATGCGACCTATGGTGGGTTTTACACACTACTTACCCGAACGGGGGATTTGCCTGGCGAGAGCGATGGCGAAAAAACTGCCTATGGCAATGCTTTTGGAATTTATGGTCTGGCGGCTTACTATGCGGAAACCGGCAACCCGGAAGCGTTGGATCTGGCGAAAAAGGCGTTTTACTGGCTGGAATCGCACAGTTATGACCCCGTTTATGGAGGCTATTACCAGTCCCTTTCCCGGAATGGCAATCCTTTGCCTCGAACGCCTGAAACACCCTCCACTTCCACGGTAGGATACAAAGATCAAAACAGCTCCATTCATTTGCTGGAGGCGTTTACGGAGCTATATCAGGTTTGGAAAGATCCGCTGTTAAAAACACGCACGGAGGCGCTTCTTGTCTTGATTCGGGACAAAATTGTGCAAGAGCAAGGGTATTTGCAACTCTTTCTTCAGCCAGACTGGACGCCCGTTAGTTTTCGAAACGAGGGACGGGAAGCCATCGAAAAGCATCACTCCATCGATCACGTTTCCTACGGGCACGACGTAGAGACAGCTTACCTGATGATGGAGGCCTCCCACGTTTTGGGGATAAAAAACGATTACAAAACCTGGGAAATAGGAAAAAAAATGGTAGACCATGCACTAAAATTCGGATGGGACAATGGTACCGGGGGGTTTTATGACGGTGGCTATTATTTTCCAGGCGAGGATACGCCGGAAACCGTAAAGGATACGAAAAATTGGTGGGCGCAGGCAGAAGGGTTAAATACCTTATTGATCCTGGCCGATCTGTATCCCAATGACCCTAACCGCTATTTTGAAAAGTTTAAAAAACAATGGACCTACATACAAGAATACCTGATCGATCCCCAATACGGAGAGTGGTATTCCGGTGGTTTGGATAAGCAGCCAGAATTGGAAAAGGAAAGAAAAGGACACATTTGGAAAACGGCATATCATAATTTTCGTGCGTTAAACAATTGTGACCAAAAACTTCGCGATCCGTCCCACCTTGCACTTACCATTGATAGGGAGGATCATTGAAAACGGACCGGTATTTAAGCGTTTATAAAAATTCAATTTCCCACTCCCTAACTTTTCCTTATATTACCTGCCAAATTTCATCCAATTTGTTTTTTTCTCAGCGATGAGGAAAAAACAAATGACACAAGCGAGCAATGAATCCAACTGTACCAAAAGGCACATGGTTTAGAACGTGTGTGCCGATTGCCAGTCTGATAGGACTGGTCATTTTATCCTCCTGCAATTCCTCACCGGAATCCTTCAAAATCAAGCGAATGGATACTGCAGCCGTGTCCGAATTGGCGGAGTTGCTGGAAAAAAAGGTACAGCCCGAACTGGAAGAAGGTTTGGAAATTCGTATCTGGGCACCTGATTCTCTCGTTTTTGACCCCATATCCATTGATTTTGATAACAATGGAGCGCTCTATTACAGCCGTACCAACCGCCAGAAAAATTCCGAGTTTGATATTCGTGGCCACCAGGATTGGGAGATCAGGTCGATTGGCCTGCAATCCATTGAGGATAAGCGGGCTTTTCTCCGGGAAGAGTTGTCGATAGAAAACAGCGAAAAAAACCAATTTCTCGCCGATGTGAACCAAGACGGTGTACGCGATTGGAGAGATTTAACCATCGAAAAAGAACAAATATACCGGATAGAAGACACCGATGGTGATGGATTGGCAGATCAATACCAATTGGTATTTGAAGGGCTTAACGAAGAAGTCACCGATGTGGCCGGGGCTGTAATGAAATACGGGGATGATCTCTTTGTGGGCGCCGGTCCAGACATGTGGCGCATGCGGGAGGACGAACGCACCGGGTTGGTGGTCGAAAAGACTGCTATCTCCCATGGATATGGGGTACATATCGGTTTCAGCGGGCACGGGATGTCCGGTGCAGAGATGGGGCCCGATGGCCGGGTATATTGGGGAATCGGAGATATCGGATTTCAGGGAACCGATCAGGAGGGAAACACCTACAATTACCCGAACCGAGGAGTGATCGCCAGGTCCAACCCGGATGGGACGGATTTCGAGATTTTTGCGATGGGCCTAAGAAATACGCATGAATTTGTTTTTGACGCTTATGGTAATTTGATAAGCGTTGATAACGATGGTGACCATCGGGGCGAAAGCGAACGGTTGGTGTACCTGGTAGATGGTTCCGATACCGGTTGGAGAACTAACTGGCAATTCGGTAAATACCGGGACCCCAAAAACAACGACTACAAAGTGTGGATGGACGAAGGCATGTATCTCCCCCGACACGAGGGTCAGGCAGCATACTTTATTCCTCCAATTGCCAACTACGTCAATGGTCCTACCGGAATGGTGTACAACCCCGGCACGGCACTTGGGGACAACTGGAAGAATACGTTCTTTGTAGCCGAATTTGTCGGGAATCCTGCACGTTCGGGCATCCATGCCTTTAGGTTGGAACCAAAAGGAGCGGGTTTTGACTTGAAAGAAACCAAAAAGATCATGGGAGGGATTTTGGCTACCGGAATGGATTTCGGACCGGATGGAGCCTTGTATTTTTCGGATTGGATAGATGGCTGGGGAACCAAAGATAACGGTAGGGTTTGGAAACTGGACGACCTCTCCGGGAAGAATAATCAGATCCGAAAGGAAACGGAGCAGCTGATCAAATCTGGATTCGGACGGAAGGAGCTTTCCGAATTAGGTACACTACTCGAACATCCCGATCAACGAATCAGGCAAAAAGCTCAGTTCGAACTCGTAAAAAGAGGAGATCAGGGCTTTACTATTTTTGAAAAGCAACTTCGTCTATCCTCCGTCCAATTTGCGCGTATTCATGCCATTTGGGGGATTGCCCAGCTACAACGGGCGAGCACCACGGAAAAGGGTGGCGTTCTTCTGATGAGCTACCTTACCGACCAAGATCCGGAAATTCGCGCACAGGCTGCACGTTGGTTAGGTGACGTTCGGTTTGAGGGTGCAGGGGAGGCTTTGATTCCGCTGCTGAAAGATTCCAACGCCCGCGTGCGTTTTTTCTCCGCGGAGGCATTGGGCAGAATAGCTTACGAACCAGCCATACAGCCCATTGTCGACATGTTGCAGAGCAATCAGGATACAGATCTTTACCTGCGTCACGCGGGGAGTCTGGCCCTTGCGAGAATTGGCAATTCGGCTGAATTGGCTTCCTTGCATACCCATCCATCCGCTGCTGTTCGTTTAGCTGCTGTGATCGCTTTGCGTAGAATGCAGGATCCCTCTATCGCAGAATTTTTGCCAGACCAATCCGAAAATATTGTTGCAGAAGCCGCTCGAGCCATAAACGACGACTTCTCCATACCGGAGGCCTTACCTGCATTGGGAGACCTGCTCCAAAGAGAGGGGCTTCAGTCGGAGCCGTTACTACGACGGGCGATCAACGCCAACCTCAGGGTAGGGACCGACGCGGCTCTCGCGAATCTGCTTGCTTTTGTTTCCAGCGAAAAGGCGCCGATCCTACTTCGTAGAGAGGCATTGGAAGCGTTAGCAACCTGGGCAGACCCTTCGGTTTTGGACAGGGTAGATGGGAGATACAGGGGAGCGTTAAAACGCGATGCAGCGAGCCTCAAGTCTTTATCGGCAGGGACAGTGCTTCCGCTCATTGATCATCCCAATGCTGAGCTGCGTTTGTCCGCTGTTCAAGCCTCTGGAAACATCGGGTTAGCCCAGGCCTCCGGTCGCCTGTTTCAACGACTCGAGACCGATTCGAATGCTGCGGTTCGGGAAGCGGCACTTGATGCGTTAGCGGCAATGCGGTCGGAAGATATGGAACGTGCGCTGGAAAGCGCTACCCGTGACCCGGCGAAAAACGTACGGATCGCAGGGATAGAGTTGATGGGGACCATGGATGTTCGGGGTAAATTGGCGGCAAGTCTATTAATGGACGTGATCGACAAGCAGGATATAGAAGAAAAACAAGCAGCCTTGCTGGCTTTAAATGATGTCGAAGCAATCTATGCGCTGCCTGTAGTGAAAGCGCTCCTGGATCAATGGGAGGCAGGAAAGCTCCATCCTGGATTGGTATTGGAATTGGGTGAGGCAGTAGAATCACTTGGAAATGAATCCCTAATGAAGCATTTTTCTTCCGTGCGGTCCGCTCGGGCTACCGATGATTTATTGGCTAGCTATTCGGGAAGCCTCTACGGAGGGGACGAGAACGCCGGAAGGCGAATCTTCTTTCAGCACCAGGCGGGTCAATGTATCCGCTGCCACGCGTACGATGACTATGGCGGTACGGCGGGTCCGAGATTAAATGGGATCGGATCTGTTTTGAATAGGGAGCAGTTGCTGGAAGCTTTGATCGATCCAGGAAAGCGCCTGGCTCCCGGTTTCGGTAGGGTAAACCTGCAGTTGCTGGATGATGAAACGGTAACGGGTGTATTGGTCGGGGAGAATGAGGATTCGATCGTGCTCAAAATAGGCAATGATCCGGAAAAGACCATCCCGAAAACGCAGATCAAAGAGCGGACGAATGCGCCTTCCTCCATGCCCGATATGAAAGGTTTGCTGAGCAAGCGAGAGATCCGTAATTTGGTCAGCTTTTTGGTTACCCTGACCGAAGAATAGTAATTGGGGATGGGTGACCGGATTTAATGGATAAACGAAGAAACAAGAAGAAAAAATAATTGGTTTACATTATATGGTTTACACGAGTCAATCAATGTTTGGAAGCAGATTTTTTAGAATGTATTTTTTGTTGGCAGTTTCCCTGCCTGTTTTCATTGCCTGCTCCCAAAAGCCGGAGGTCCCGGAAAGTCGCGAACTAAGCCGGGAAGAAGTGAATCAGCAGGCAACGGCAATTCTAAACCTGGTGAAGCCTGAATTTCACCCAAACCTGTCGCTGGACATATGGGCGGTCGATTCGTTGATCGCAGACCCCATTTCCATGCAAATGGACGACGAGGGCACCGTTTTTTATTCGAAGACCAATCGAAGGAAAATTTCGGAATTCGATATCCGGAGTCACCAAGATTGGGAGATCGCGTCACAGAAAATGCAGCATGTCGACGACAGGAGGGCTTTCATCCGAGAGGAGCTTGCTCCGGAAAATAGTTCAAAAAACGAATGGTTACCCGACATCAACGAAGACGGTTCTCACGATTGGAAGGATTTGACCGTAGAGAAAGAGAATGTATTTCGTGTGGAAGATACGGATGGCGACGGGCGTGCCGACCGATCTCAACTTATAGTGAGTGATTTCAATGAGGAAATATCCGATGTGGCCGGTGCCGTCCTCTACCATGAGGACGAATTGTTTGTTGGCGTTGCACCGGACCTCTGGAAACTACGGGATAGCGACGGAGACGGGTTCATGGATGAAAAGGAGTCTTTGGTCCACGGGTTTGGCGTGCATATCGGCTTTGGTGGGCACAACATGTCCGGATTAAAAGTAGGTCCGGAAGGGAAGATTTACTGGGGCATTGGAGACATTGGGTTTCATGGTGTCGATAAGGAGGGCAAGGAGCATGTCTATCCCAATTGTGGAGTCATCGCCCGGGCCAACCCGGATGGGAGTGACTTTGAAATTTTTGCCTATGGAGTTCGCAATACCCATGAGTTCGACTTTGATGAATACGGAAACCTGATCAGCGTGGACAATGACGGAGATCACCGCGGTGAACGAGAACGTATTGTCTATCTGGTCGAAGGGTCGGATACAGGCTGGCGTATCAATTGGCAATTTGGTAAATACCGGGATCCGAAGAATAATTCCTACAAAGTATGGATGGACGAAAACATGCACTTGCCCAGAACAGAAGGACAAGCAGCCTATTTTATTCCCACCATAGCGAATTACATCAATGGTCCTACCGGAATGGTGTACAACCCGGGCACGGCCCTGGGGCCCGAGTGGAAAAATAAGTTTTTTGTTGCGGAATTTGCAGGAAATCCGGCTCGTTCGGGTATCCACGCATTTGATCTTATACCCAAAGGAGCGGGCTTTGAGATGGGAGAAACGGACAAGGTGGTCGGAGGTATCCTGGCCACGGGGATGGATTTTGGTCCCGATGGCTCTCTTTACTTCTCCGATTGGATCGACGGTTGGGTAAATAAGGGATACGGGAGGATTTGGAAATTGACCGATACGACAGCGCCTTCCAGTTTTTTTGAGACCACGGCCTCCCATTTGGCGGCTAAATTCGAGGAAAAGTCCTGGGAGGAACTGAACCAACTCCTCGCGTATGAGGACCAGCGGGTACGCCAAAAAGCTCAGTTTGAGCTGGCGAAGCGAGGCGAGGAAGGATTTAAGGCGTTTCAGGTGACAATAAGCGATAGCGACAATCAGCTCGCCCGAATTCATTCGATATGGGGAATTTCCCAGTTGGCCAGGATGGATCGCGAAAAAGCAGCAACGCTACTTCCTCTTCTTAAAGACGGCGACCCCGAGATTCGCGCGCAAGCTGCCAAATGGCTGGGCGACCTGAGGTATGCTCCTGCAGGAGGGGAATTGCTTCCACTGCTACGAGATTCTAACGCCCGGGTTCGGTTTTTTGCCGCCGAAGCGATCGGTCGGATTGGATATTCCGAAGGGAGGGAGCCTTTGGTGGACCTGCTGGTACAAAATATGGACGAAGACGTGTACATCCGTCATGCGGCCAGCCTGGCCTTGTCCCGTGTTGCCGATCCGGACTTTTTGGTAGGGCTGGCAGCGCATCCTTCTTCACATGCCCGCCTTGGAGCCGTTCTGGCTCTTAGGAGATTGCGGCACGAAGGTATTCAACAATTTTTGGAAGATGAGAGCGAGTATATCGTTGCCGAAGCAGCCCGCGCAATAAACGATGATTTTTCCATACCGGAAGCATTGCCCGCGCTGGGTAATCTTTTGAATCGTCGTGGCTTTACCTCTGAGCCTCTGCTGCGTAGGGCCATTAATGCCAATCTCAGGTGGGGATCGGAAGAGGCATTGAGGAATCTTTTGAACTACAGTACCCGATCCGACGCACCCGAGGCCATGCGGATGGAAGCCATTGCCACGGTTAGCAGCTGGGCCTCGCCATCCGTACTTGACCGGGTGGATGGTTGGTACCGTGGAGAAATGGATAGAGACCTGAACCGCTTGCGAGCAAATAGCGCTGAAACCTTGCAGCAATTGATAGCAAAAAGTAGCCCGGACATACGGAGAGCAGCCATCCAGGCATTAGGTAGTTTGGAAATCAGTGAATCAGCTGGAAATTTGTTACGCCTTTTGGAGACCGACCCGGCTGCAGAAGTGAGGGAGGCCTGCCTTCGGTCGCTGGCCGCTATGGAGGAGGCCCCGATCGGCGATGCCATCGAAATTGCGCTGGAAGATAAGGAAAAGGAGGTTCGTGTCGCTGGATTGGCCTTGTTGGAACAGCAAGACATAGACGATACCACGAAAGCATCGCTGCTTCAGGAGGTAATTCAGAAGAGAACGGTGGAAGAACAACAAGCGGCCGTCACAACGCTGGCAAAGCTCGATGAAAAAGCTTCTCTTCCCGTGCTGGAGGGCCTATTGGAACAATTGGAAAACGGGCAACTGCCACCGGCTATCGAATTGGAGTTTTTTGAAGCCATGGAGGGGATGCAAGCAGGAAACCTGCTGAGTCGCTACGAAAAAATCAAGGCTGAAATGTCGGAAGACGATTTGCTTGCCAGCTATAGTGGGAGTATGTACGGTGGGGATGTGGCAAAGGGAAGGAGAATCTTCTTCCAGCATGCCACCGGCCAATGCATCAAATGCCATGCCTACGATGATTTTGGGGGCAATGCGGGGCCGAAGCTCAACGGTATCGGAAAAAAACTTAGCCGGAAGCAATTGCTGGAAGCATTGATAAATCCCAGCAAACGATTGGCACCAGGGTTTGGCGTAGTCACGCTTACGCTTGCGTCAGAAAAAAAACTTGCGGGGATAAAGGTGGACGAAAATGCCGACAGCATCACACTTAAAATGGGGAATCAGCCCGACACACTCATTCAAAAATCGAGCATAGTGAACCGGCGCGATGCTCCGTCCAGTATGCCCGACATGAAGGAGTACCTCACCCGGAGAGAAATCAGGGACTTGGTAAGTTTCCTCGCGACACTCGAAGAGCCATTTAATTAATGGAATGACCTGCTTCCCTAGGCGTTGACTTTGGGTCTGGTCATACCTCCAGCGGTAGTGGATCTCTTTCGCGTGTAGCGTGTTGAGCGATGGGTTGAATCCGACTACTAAAAAAGCCAACCCTGTTCCTGAAAGGCCTAGCGTGAACGATCAGAAACGTATCGAACCATAGATTCTTAAAAAGGATCTCGGAATAAACGGTGCGGTGCACATATTGAAGGATGTCCACGCAATGCAGGATAATTCGATAAAAAAATTCAATCGATGCACCGTTTTTTTTTGTCCGCGCGCATTAATGGATGAGAGCCGTAGCGTTCTCCGGTAATGATTGTTACTCAATTATCCTCCCGGTGATCATCTGAAACTTAAACGAATGATCTTTCCAACCGATTGGTTTTGCTGCTGGTCTATGGCCTCCGATACCTCAGGAGAGGTTTCTGGCCGAAGCTACGTCAAATGATTCCGTAGGCAACGGGCACCGTAATTTATTGAAAACGAAGCCTTTTTGTTTTCCAATTGCTGTTCGATAGGAGCTTTATTTGCCTTCCAGGTACCATTGACACGAAAGTACCTTTGCTGCTTTTCCACCTGCTGTCTCGTTACTTTTGTGCGCTTGAAACCCGTTGAAAAACATCAGTCCACTGGTTTAGGCTGGTACTAGTTTTGCAGATTTTCGTCGGTATGTATGGGGCCAGGTTTGCTTCTCAGATGTATCGGTTCTTGTTCGGACAGGACGGCAGTTACCTCAGAAACAATCGACAAGGCGATCTCTTCGGGGCTTTCTGCTCCAAGGTTCAGCCCCATTGGGCCGTAGATTCGCTGCATGTCCTCCGGAGAAAGTTGAATCCCTTCCTTTTCCAGGTTTTCAATCAATTTTTCGAGTTTTTTCCTTGGACCCAGCACCCCCAAATAAGGAAATACGTACGGATGTAATTCGATCATAACGGCGAGGTCATAATTGAAATTATGGGTCATCAATAGCACCGCCGTTCGTCTGTCCGGTTGCAGCTGGGGAAGTACCTCGGAAGCTTTCCCCAGCAGCAGTTGGGAAGCCATCGGAAACCGCGATTTCGTGGCATAATCGGAACGGCCGTCCACCAGGATCAGGTCCCAACCCATGACCGAGGCTATTTGAGTCAGCGGTATTACGTCGTTGCCCGCACCAACAACCACCAACTGTACCGGAGCCGAAATAAATTCCACGAAGGCCTGCAAGGTATTGGCAGGGTCTACCGGAAGGATCAGCGATTGCCGCTGACTCAATACGCTTTTTGCCTTTTCTTGAGCAAATTGGATGGAAGGTTTTTGTACGGAGTCCAGGTTGGAGTTGGTGATGAGCCGGTCTTCGCTTAGTAGCATACAGGTGCCGGTTTGGATGGCCCTTTTATTTTGCGTATCAAAGAAGGTCACAATCACTTTCTCTTCCCTGTTTTCCAGGCACTGCTTCAATAGGGCAATGGGATTGTTTTCTGCATCCGGGAGGATGGGTTCGATAAGGATATGTATGATACCGTTACAACCAAGTCCTACGCCAAATTTCGCATCGTCTTCGTCGGTAGTATCGTAGGTGACCAGCATGGATTTTTCGCTAAAGATTACCATTTGGGCTTTCTTAAGCGCGTCCCCTTCCAGGCATCCACCGGAAATCGCTCCGGTCAGTTGACCGTTTTCGGTTACCAACATGCGTGCTCCCGGTCTTCTGTAAGAAGAGCCGTCTACTTTTACTACGGTCGCCAATGCGGACACCTCTCCGTTTTGAAGGGCTGCTTCATAGGCCTTTACAATGGACTTTATTTCTTTCATTGGTTGCTAAAAGCTATCCTTGTGAAAATAGGTGATTGGAAACACGTCGTTTTTTTTAAAAACGGAGGGTACCGCCGGAAGGCTGAGAAATGCGTCGGCCTCCGATAGGTGTACCCAGTCTCCGGAACCGGAATTTTTAACGGGAACTGCCCATACTTTCCCCTCACGTAAGACTGTTTTCACCAATAGATGGTAGGTAACCGGGCGGTTAAACAGGACCTCATCACTCAGAATAGCAGAGGAGGATTCGGTTTCCCTTTGTAAGGATGTACCTAACCAGGCTTTGAAAAAGGCATGAAAACATACCAGGGTAGAAGCTGGGTTTCCGGGAAATCCGAAAACAAACCGGTTACCCTTTCTACCAAATAAAAAGGGTTTTCCAGGTTTCTGTCTGACTCCATGAATTAAAATCTCCACGCCTAGTTGCCGGAATACTTCCGGGAGAAAGTCAAATTTCCCCTTGGATACGGCCCCTGAAAACAGTAACACCTCGTAGGTTTCCAGTGCTTTTTCAATCTCCGTTTTTAGTTTTTCCCGGTGATCTGTCAGGTGGGCCGTTTGCCCCTTGATTCCGAGGCTTTTTAGCGCTGCTTCGAGCATGAATACATTGGAGCTTCGAATCTGATGAGGGAGTGGCTGCTGCGCCACGGGCACCAGTTCATCGCCAGTTGCACATACCAGCACCTTTGGAAGTTGACGGACCTCTACCTGCGCCTTACCGAGACTGGCGAGTACACTCAATTTTCCCGGGTGAATCCAGGTTCCTTTTTGTAGAATCCGATCTCCTTTCTTAGCGTCTGTTCCTTTCAGGTGGACATTGTGGAAGGGTGAGTAACCGGTATCGTCTACTTCAGCGACTCCATCCAATAGGTGGATTTTTTCGTACGGAATCACACAATCGGTATTCTTTGGTAGTATTGCTCCGGTCATCACCTCCAGGCAATGGTGGGCGTCGGAGAGGCTGAGTTGTGGTTGACCAGCCGCTTGAATGCCTTCAATGTGATACCGTTTGTTGGACTTCAGCGATGCGGCCCGGATGGCGATGCCGTCCATGGTCACCCGGTGAAAAGGGGGCGCATCTCTGTCTGCAAATACATCCGAAGCCAGGGTATGGTACAGGCTTTGTTGAAAGGGAAGGGAAGTATCTGCCAGCGCTATGGGGTTTTTTGAGAGTATTTCCTTGGCTTCGTCTACGGATATCATGGCAATGCGTATTGTCGAATGGATAGGGGTACTTATCCCCCTAAAAATGACATCGATTTTTTGGGAATTTTTTTGCTTTGCGCTTCCGCTTCAAAACCATCTTTCTCCTTTCTTGCCACTGCACGGACAATTTCTTCGATAAGCGCGCCTTCACTCACGCCGCTTCGAAGTACGTCCCGTAGGTTTGCAACAGGTGGTCCATATAGGCAGGTCCGAAGCTCTCCGGTGGCAGAAAGACGGATTCTGTTGCAGGTACCGCAAAAGGTTCGACTAAACGCGGGGATAATTCCGAAGCTACCGGCATAGCCAGGAACCCGATAGTTTACCGAGGTGCTGTTCTTTTCGTCTGGCACCTTTAATAGGTCCGGATAATGTTGTTTGATGTAGTCAAATAATGCAATATGGTTCCATGTGGGCGGAACAAATTTGCCCGTGCCGTTAAACGGCATTTCTTCCAAAAAACGTACCGATATCGGTTGGTTTTTAGTCAATTCAACAAAAGGAAGGATATCTTGGGTATTTTTCTTTCCATCCACCACGCAATTCAATTTAACAAGGAAACCCTCCTTTACCAAATTCAAAATACAAGCGAATACCTCCTCGAAGCGATCCCTCCGAGTGATTTCATAAAAACGCTGCCGATCCAAAGAATCCAGTGAAATGTTAATTTTCCGTATTCCCAGGGTTGCCAACTGCTTGATTTGAGACTCACTGATGGACCCGTTGCTGGTGAGGGTGATTTCTTTTAGTTCAGGGTGTCGGGAAAGCTGGGTTAAAAATCCCATGATGCCTTTTCGGACAAACGGCTCTCCCCCGGTGATACGAATTTTTTTTACGCCAAGCGATAGAAAAAGTGTGCAAAGGTAATCCAGTTCCTCGTAGCTGAGCAGATCTTTTCGTTGAACAAAATCTATTCCTTCTTCTGGCATGCAGTAATAGCACCTGAAGTTGCAGCGATCAGTGACCGACAACCTCAAGTAATCCAATGTTCTTCCGTAACTATCTGTCAGCGTTCCTTTCATATCATTTATGCATTCCTGATTTCTGTTAGGGGCGGGCATTTACCCAAACCGTATTATCCGTAAAATACTCCTTTTTCCAAATCGGAACCCGACTTTTCAGCTCATCTATCAAGTAGCGACTGGCTTCAAAGGCATCGTTTCGGTGGGCGGTAGCCGTACCGATGGCTACCACCGGTTCACCAATTTCCTTGTCTCCCAGCGCATGTACCATTAGCAATTTCTTTATCGGCCACCGTTTCATGGCCTCTGAGGCAATCTCCTCCATTTGACGAAGGGCCATCGGTTCGTATCCTTCGAAGTGAAGTCGAACAACTGCTTTTCCCTGTGCGTGGTTCCGGACGTTTCCTATAAAAAGGGTACTACCCCCGGCCTCCGGGTGTTGCAACCATTCGTGGACTTCGTGTAGGTCAATTTCCTGGACGAGTACGATTTTTTTCATGTCAGCCCCCACTTACTGGTGGTAAAAGCGCAATTTCTTGATTCTCTCCAAGAAGGCGTTCGTCGGTTGCGTATTCCTGATTCACGGCTATCGCAAAACTAGCGATTGTTCCCATCTCCGGATACGATGACAGGATCCATTGTTTCAGACCTTTAACCGACTTTATATTCGCTTCTTTCGGTACCTCAAGCGTTTGGCGACCGATAATTTCCTTTGAAATCCCGAATAGAAGAATTTCCATAACTGGCTTATTTGTTTTCGTTGCGAGGGTTAAATTTACACAATCGCGGTTGATTAACCGAAAAAATGTGCCGGTTATTCTTAGCCGATGCACCGAGGTCGGAAATTTCCGTCTGATATCGGGATGCGCGGTAAAAAATGAATGGATTTTCAGCCAGTCTTCTAAATTCAATACAAAAAATAAAACCTAATCCCTTGTTTATTTTTTAAATAATTATGTTAATTTTCTAATTATACAAAAAATATATGATTGTTTACTCTACTAATAAAAAATATTATATTATAGGCTATACTAAAATATCAATAAATCGAAATACCAATAATTATTTTTTCAATTTTTTAAAATCAAGTAAATAATTGTGATTTTTGGGAAAAATACATTACTTGTAGCTGATAATGTCCCTATGACCAATGTCAACAAAAAATCTCAAGGCGATTCCAGAACTGGTACGCCTCCTAAAGGATGGGGATCGAGATGCCTTTCATCAGCTTTACGGGCTATTCGCTAACAAAATCCTTTGTACCTGTAAAAAAATGTACCTGCCTCATGAAGACGCAGAGGAGGTAGTTCAGGAGGTATTTCTAAAGGTGTGGGAAAAAAGGCAAGGGCTGGATTGTTCGCTTTCCTTTAATGCCTATCTTTTTACCATGATGCGTTCCTCTATTTTTAAACGCTCACGGAAACATGCACTCGAAATCGCCTATCGCCAATACCAATTGAACTTTGGGGAGCGGGAAACATGCAGCGCCGAAATGGAAATGGAGTACGAAGAGTTAAAACACTTTTCGGAAAAAGCCATCGCGGCATTGCCCAAAGGGCAACAGGAAGTCTTTAAATTGAAATTTTCCGAGCACCTTACGGCGGATGAGATCGCTGGACGATTGCAGCTCTCCAAACGCACCGTTGAGAATCAACTCTATAAAGCTACCAAAAGATTGAAACAGGAACTTTCGTCCAGTGATTTAATCCCTTCCGATTTCTTCGTTTTCTTGCTGTTTTTCTAATTTTTTTTCGCTTTCATTTTTTTATTTTATCAAAAAAAGTGTTTTCATTAAAAAATATTGAAATTTTTAGCTTTGCATGAGTAAATAGACTGTGTTAGGGATATATACCGTATAACCTAGCAGGTAAACATGAGGAGCTTTGATCAACATTGGAAAGATTTTCACGAAGGTAAGCTTTCAAAAAGCCAGGCGCGGGAATTTATCAATTACCTGGAAAGCCCTGAAGGAAAGCGAGATTTCCAACTTTTGTTGAAAAAGGTGTGGGGGGTAGCGGCCAATACGCGGCAAAACGGAATGGGCCTACCGGCGAAACCTGATCCTCCTGAGCCGGGCAAGGGAGGACACCTGCCTATGGCATCAGTAAGAAACCATAGCGGGCTTTCTCGGCACCTGCGCACCTGGCTGCGGTATGCTGCCTGCCTGGCTTTGTTATTTTTCGTGCTGCGCGAAGTGGGGTTCATGGAGCGGTTTACGGACGCAGAGAGGGTATCTGTGCCGGAGGCACAAACTACCTGGATAGTGAAAAGTAATCCAAAGGGCAGAAAATCAAAAATTTTATTACCCGATAGTTCCGTTGTTTTTTTAAATGCGGACAGTGAACTCAGTTATCCGCGTAACTTTAAAGAAAATCGCCAGGTCCGGTTGACAGGCGAAGCATTTTTTGAAGTAAAGAAGTACAAACAGCTACCATTTGTGGTGAAGGCCGCTCACCTCACGACCACCGTTCTCGGTACTTCTTTTAATATTAATACCGATTACCTGGAATCCACTGCAGTTGCGTTGGCCACGGGTAAAATCCACATACGGAACGATGATACCGGTAAGGACATGCTTTTGCGTCCGGGCGAAGCCAGTCTCGTCTTCAGGGGCGAGCAACCTATGAAAAAATATACGGTAGACCCGGAGAAGATTTCTCTGTGGACGGAGGGCGTTCTTCATTTTGACAAAGAACCCTTCGCGCTGGTCAAAACTAAGCTTGAAAATTGGTACGGCGTTCAAATCGCCGTGGAAGGACCCGTTCCGGAAGTAACCTGTTCTGGTACATTTAAAAAACAGGCGTATTTGTCTGACGTGCTTACCGTTTTGGCGCACTCCATGCATTTTGATTTCGAAATTGATGGGAAAAGCGTCGTCATTTATCCCGGGGCAAATGGAGTCTATTGAAAATGTTATACAAGAGTTTAAACCAATACCCAAAATCCCATGAAACATGTTTTATTAAAACCGATTAAAAATCTCAACGTCAGATTGCTGGCATTGGGAGTTTTATGCTTTCTGGTAGTTCATACCAGTTATTCATTTGACAGCGTCAAGAGTATCGAAGAGGTCGTGATCAAGCTGGATATACGGCAGGGGAGTCTTCAGGAAATTCTCCAGCATATTGAAAGCAAAACCGATTACCGGTTTTTCTTTACCGGTAGTGAAATGGATGACGAAGAGATTTTGATACTAAACCAGGTGAAGGGCAGCGTCGCTGACATCCTCAAGGAGCTGGCGAGGGAAAAACGACTCCACTTCAAACAAGTAAACAATACCATCAGCGTTCGCTTTCTGACAGGAAAATCCAGTCGAAAAGCGTTGGAGATCATCGTGGAAGTGGCCGATATTGAGGTGTCTGGAAAAGTGGTGGATCAATCCGGAGAGCCCTTACCTGGGGTCGCCGTATCCGTATCCGGTACCAATATCGGCACCATTACCAATATCGATGGGGAGTTTACCCTGACTGCTCCTGAAGACGGTGTGTTGCAGGTGTCCTATATTGGGTTTAGTACCCAACGGATTGAGATCAATTCCAGATCAATTATCAACATCACCCTTGAGGAAGACATTGCCGGACTGGAAGAGGTGGTCGTGACAGCATTGGGTATCAAGCGAGAAGCAAAAAGTCTGGGATACGCTACCTCCACGGTAGAATCCGAGGAAATGACCATCAACCGGACACCGAATTTCATGAACTCCCTTCAGGGAAAAGTCGCCGGTGTAAACATTACGGCCATGGGCTCGGGACCACAGGGGAGTAGCAAAGTACGAATTCGGGGAGTATCCTCGTTTGGTGGAAATAATTCTCCCTTGATTGTCGTCAATGGAGTACCGATCGACAACACGAATTTTGGTGTCAGTGGCGATGTTTCGGAAGTCGGTAGTAATCGAAACTCAGACAGCGGGGATGGATTGAGTAGCATCAATCCGGACGATATTACCTCCATGTCCGTTTTGAAAGGCGCCGCTGCATCTGCTTTGTACGGTGCCCGGGCAAAGGACGGAGTAATCATGATTACAACCAGAAACAGGGCAAGTGGATCGGGGATACAGGTGGAGTTGAATTCCAATTTCACGAACGATACACCCCTGGATTTTACCGATTACCAGTACGAATACGGTCAGGGAGAAGGGGGCGTTCGGCCCAATTCACCCCGACCGGTATCGGGTGTCTGGAGTTTTGGAGAGCGATTCCAACCGGGCATGACACAAATATTATTTGACGGTATAGAGGTTCCCTACGAGCCCCAACCCAATAAAATTCGTGATTACTACCGAAATGGTTCCACGTTTACAAACACCGTAACCATTTCGTCAGGAGGGGAAAACGGAGGTTTTAGTCTTTCGGCGTCTAATATGGACAGCAAGGCCATCCTTCCGGGATCAAACTATAACCGAAAGACGATCAATATGGGATTCACCCAAAACTTTAAAAAACTTACCGTTTCAGGAAATATCAACTATTCTAAAGAGGATCGGATCAACCCCCCCAACATTGCAGAGCAGGATTTTAGTCCCGTGGTAATTTACACCTTGTCCACTTCTATGCCCATGGATTTGTTGGAGCAATACGCCTTTGATGAAAATGGCGATGAGTTTCCGTATTCCCGATTTACGAACCGTACCAATCCCTTTTTTGCCCTTTCACGATTTGAGAACAACGTGCGTGACCGGGTGTATGGCAACATTACTGCCAGGTATGACATTACGGATTGGTTGTATGCGCAGGGTAGGATCGGGCAGGATTTTTTCTCCCGGGACTCAGAATACAACTTGCCTACCGGTTCACAGCGGCAGTCAGCGCCTCCGCCGGGCTTTGTAAATGGCCAATTTGTGCAGGACATGCGGACCTTCCGGGAGGTAAACGCTGACTTTCTTATAGGGATGGATAAAACGTTTGGTGATTTCGGATTGTTGGTAAACCTTGGTGGAAACCAAATGTATCGACGTCTGGATGTAAACACACTGCTTGGAGAAAACTTTTATACCCGTGATTTGTATACCATTGGTAACTCAAGTAAAATCACCACCAATTATACCATTTCGGAGAGACAGGTTAACTCGCTGTACGCAAGTACCGAATTGTCCTATAAAGGGTTCCTGTACGTAAACGGGACAGCAAGAAACGATTGGTTTTCTACCCTTTCTCCAGCAAACCGAAGTATACTTTATCCTTCCATTACCGGTAGCTTCGTGTTCTCACAGGCCTTTGCCAATCTGCCCAACTGGATTTCCTTTGGAAAGGTTCGGGTTGCCTATGCCGAAGTGGGTAGCGATACCGACGTTCAGCCTTACGCGAATAACCTTTTCTATAATATAAATCAACAGCAGTTCCCCAACTCCAACGGTATTGCACAGCCGGTAGGATCCATCAGCGGATCGGTGGTTCCGAATGATAATCTTCGTCCCATGAGGGTCTCCGAACGTGAAATCGGACTGGAAATGACGTTATTCGATAACCTTCGTTTTGAAGTCTCGTACTACGATAAGCTATCCTCAGATCAGATCCTGCAGGCGCAGGTTTCGGATGGATCCGGATACATTAACCAGTTGATCAACGTCGGGGAGAGTAAAAATACGGGACTTGAAATGTTCGCAGCCATCTCCCCAATCACCGGGCGTAATTTTAATTGGAATTTCAGCGCCAATGCTGCTTACAATCAATCCGAAGTATTGAGTCTGGGTGACGATGTGGAAGGCACGTTCATTACTGTGGGACAGGCTGATTTTCACGGTGAGGTACGGCAGGAAGTAGGAAAGCCCATGGCCCAATTGTACGGTTGGGGTTACCTCAGAGACGAACAAGGCAGGCAGATTTTTGACCCAAACAATGGACGCCCCCTTCGCTCAACAGAGCAATTGAACTTCGGGACAGCTATTCCCATTTGGGTGGGAGGCTTCACCAACAGTTTTAATTACAAGAACCTGAATTTTTCATTCCTGATCGATTATAAGCTGGGCCATAAGATGATATCCGGTACGCACACCAACGCGTATCGGCACGGGTTGGATAAGGCCACCCTGGTAGGTAGGGAGCAGGGATTTGTCGTGGGTGACGGAGTAAATCCAAATGGCGAAATCAACACGGCTCAATCGCCCATTCAAACCTATTATGAGACCATTCGATCCGGAAGAATGTCGGAGCAATCCGTTTTCAATGCCGGTTCCTGGCAATTGCGCCAGGTGACCGTTGGGTATGATTTCACTCCCCATCTGCCAGAAAACAACTTCATTCAGGGATTGCGTCTGAACCTGGTTTCTAATAATGTCGCGGTGCTGAAGCAGTGGGTACCCCATATCCACCCCGATCAAAACGGGATTATCTCCGATAACAGAGCTGGCCTGGAGGCCACTGGACTGCCCGTAACCCGCAGCATTGGATTCAATCTAAATGTTAAGTTTTAAGGTTGAACTCCTTCACCAAAACATTGATACTTACGATTCATAAATGAAAATGAAATGAAAAAGTCAACAATACTACACGTTTTCCTGGGATTGACCGCAGCGTTCTTCTTCGGCGCCTGTGACGAGGGGTTTGACGAAATGAATACCAATCCGGTACGTCTAACATCCATTGATCCCACGTTTCAATTAAATCAAGCAATAATTTCCAGCTCCCCTGGATACAACAACCTTACCTACGAAACCACTATCGTCAGACAGATGATTACCCCTTTTCAGGGTGTGGGTACCGGTGGAAATCTGAATCAGGATAACCGATCAGCCACCCAGGGCAACTGGCAAAATGGCTACCGAAACATTATAAAAAACCTAATCGACGGCATCGAGAACCTTCGGGATGCTCCCGAGCGCTCGAATTTGCTTAGTATCATGCGCATTTGGAGAGCCCATTCATTCATGATGCTCACGGACACCTATGGAGATATTCCCTATTCCGAAGCGGGTTTGGGATACATCGAAGGGAATGTATTCCCATCTTATGATCCACAGGAAGCCATCTACACCAATCTATTAACTGATCTGGAGGCTGCGGTGCAAACGTTAAACGAAGCCAATGACCCGATCAATCAGGAGATCATGTATAGTGGCAATATCGGACAATGGCGGAGGCTGGGTAATTCGTTATTGCTGCGGGCAGCGATGCGTTTGGTAAAAGTAAATCCCGCGCTGGCACAGGAATATGCGACCAAAGCGATCAACGGTGGCCTGATGCAATCCAACGAAGACAATGCACTGGTACGGCACAATGCCGATTACCGAAACAATGTGGGTACCAATCTGAACGGGGGTCAGGCGCCGTTCTACTACCTGGACGAAGAATTTGTTAATTTTCTTCAAAGTAATAACGATCCCCGACTGGAGTCGATTGCGGTTCGGTATGTAGGAGCATTAAGTGGAGGAGAGCAGACAGAAGCAAACGCAAACCGGTCGCCGGAAGTGCAGGTCGGAATGCCTCAGGGATATGATAACACCACCATCATTCCTGTGGCAGAGCAGGCAGGCCTGGCCAGTATGTTTGCGTACAGTCAATTGGACCGAAGACGTCTCGGAAACCCCGAAGCGCCTAATTTCTTGGTCACCTATTCTCAAACCTTGTTGCTATGGGCCGAGGCGGTAGCCAGGGGCTGGGTACAGGGAGATGCGGAACAGCTGTATCACGATGGGATTCGCGCCCATATGGAGCAGATGGCTTTTTGGCCCAACGATACTGAAATTGCTCCCGAAGCCATAGATGCCTATATTCAAACGAATCCGTTGGAAGCTGGTAGGGAACTGGAATTGATCAATACCCAATATTGGGTATCCTCCTTCCTTATTGGTCCCGAAACCTGGGCCAATTTCAGACGAAGCGGATATCCCATAGTCAGCCCGAACCCGTATCCCGGAAGCGACCTGCAGACAGAGGATTTTATCCGTAGACTGACCTATCCCGACTCTGAGCTGACCGTGAATTTTGAAAATGTACAGGAAGCGACTAACCGGATGGGTCCCGACGTTTTGGATACCCGGGTTTGGTGGGATGTAAGGTAGGATTTTCGTTGTAAAATTCTATCTTTAGTGCATCTAACCAACTAACCAATCCATTCGTTTGCATGAAACAACTAAAAAATCGCTTAAAATCTGGAGAAACCTTAATCGGCTGCTGGTTAAATCTGGGAAGTTCGGTAACGGCAGAGATCGTAGGGCTCTCCGGATTTGACTGGGTGCTGATCGATTTGGAGCACGGTGCGGGCGAGCCGAAAGACTTGTTGCACCAGCTCCAGGCACTTGAACATACCGGTGCTACCGCCATCGTCAGGGTGGAGAGTTACCAAAAAGAACGCATCCACCGGGTCTTGGATCTGGGGGCAGCTGGCGTGATGTGCCCGCGAATTTCTTCTGCGGCTGAGGCCCGACTGGCTGTTGCCGGTATGCATTATCCGCCGCTTGGAATTCGGGGGGTAGCCAAAATGGTGCGTGCGACGGGTTTTGGAAAGGATTTTAATAGCTACAAGTCGGGTACTACTGACAACCTACTTGGCATCATCCAAATAGAAACCAAAGAGGCACTGGATGAACTCGACGAAATCGCGGCGACTCCAGGTGTGGATGTATTGTTTATTGGGCCGGCCGATCTCACGGTTGCCCTGGGAATCGACGGCGATTTGAATCATCCCCTGTTCCTGAATGCAGTTGATCAGATTGTGAAAGCAGCTAAAAAAGCTTCTAAAGCCGTTGGTATTTTGCTATTTGACCCGGCTGATTTTGTAAAATACCAGAATCAGGGTATTCAATTGATCGCCTGTGGCTCAGATGCCACCTTTGTGGCAACTGGGGCCAGGGAATTGTACCGAACGCTACGCCAAAATAAAAACCACGGTTCATGATTCAAGATCCCTTTTTTATTTTACTGGTAGGAATGTTGATAGTGGTAGGGGGGATAATCGGTGGTAAATTAAACCCGTTTATTGCCCTCCTTCTGGCGGCTTTGGTGGTGGCATGGATGACCCCTGCTTCCGCCATTGTTGAATTTGCATTGAGCAAAGGGCAGTCTCAGGCAGCTGCAGCGGCCCTTGCCCAGCGTTCCATAGGGGAGCGAATTGCCGAGGCTTTTGGGAGTACCGTGGGTAAAATTGGAATACTTATCGCCATGGCTGCTATCATCGGAAAATCCATGCTGATGAGCGGCGCTGCAGAACGCATTGTGCGCTCCATACTGGGCCTTACGGGGGAAAAAAACGCACCTCTGGCCTTTTTGAGTGGTAGTTTTTTTCTGGGAATTCCAGTGTTTTTCGATACGGTGTTTTACCTCATGATTCCGCTTGCCAAGGCCATGGCCATGCGGTTAAAAGAGAGCTACCTGCTACTGGTCCTTTGCATCACGGCCGGCGCAGCCATGGCCAATTCCTTGGTACCACCGACACCGGGCCCCCTTTTTCTTATTGCCGAAATGGATATTCCCATAGGCATGATGATGGTGGGCGGATTTCTGATCGGATTGATTACCATAGGGGCAGGGTATCTTTTTGCGGTTTGGGCCAATAAGCGAAGTCCAATCCCTTTGCGTGATTCGCTGGATGCTCCCTTGAGCGAAATACAGTCGCTTGCCGACAAACCTCAGTCCCAATTACCCGGACTTAGCCTGGCGGTTTCTCCCATTGCCATTCCGTTGGTACTTATCACTGGAAGTGCATTTATCAATACATTTTGGGGAATCGATGGGGTGGAAAATGCTCCGGCACTAGTTGACTGGATACATTTTCTCGGAGAAAAGAACATGGCACTGATTCTCGGGGCAATGGCGGCATTGCTTACGCTTTTTCTTCAACGAAATAAGCAGGAAGAAGGAATGAAAGGAGCCGTACAGGCAGCCCTAACCAGTGGAGGGGTAATCATTTTGATTACAGCGGCTGGAGGCGCTTTTGGAGCCATGTTGCAGCAGACCGGGATAAGCTTAAAAATCGCCAGTCTTACGGAAGGATACCAGATGGCGCTGATACCCCTCGCTTTTTTTATCACGGCATTGGTACGGACTGCCCAGGGGTCTGCCACGGTTGCCATGATTACCGCTTCTGGCATATTGTCCGGAATGTCGACGGCAGGGCTGGACTATCACCACCTGTACCTGGGGCTGTCCATTGCATGTGGCTCCAAGCTCATTCCCTGGATGAACGACAGTGGCTTTTGGATCGTGTGCAAGATGAGCAACCTGACCGAAAAGGAGGCGCTAAAAACCTTTTCTCCTTTATTGACGATCATGGGAGTAGTGGGGCTGCTATCAATCATGCTTGCTGCAAAAATTCTTCCTTTGGTATAAAACTGTATGACATAAACCCATTAAATAGATGAAAAATTTCCTGAAAAATCAGCAGCGTAGAAAGTTTGTAAAACTTGTTGCATCCGGAACAGCCGGGGCATTTGCCACTGGATCCATGGCCTTTGGTGCAAAGGCAAAAACTGATCGCAAACCCGGTACTTCCGCTGCTTCCAAGAAACAAGTATTGATGAAGGTAGGCTGCCAGTCGGGCGGAACTACCGAAGAGAACCTAGCCTTTAAGGCCAGGCATGGGGTGTATAACCTGGATGGCGGGATGCCCAAATTCATTGAAGGGAAGGGCTGGGATCTGGAGGATTCCCTCAAAAAAAGGGAAGCTTGCGAGAAGTATGGCATCAGCTTGGATGCCTATCACTTACCTCTGACTTCCGCGGGGATTGATCGGGTCATCATCCCACACATTATGATGGGAAAAAGTCCAGAAAGAGACCGGGAAATTGAAATGGTGCAGCAGATGATCGAAGTGGCTGCCAAGACGGGAGTAAAATTATTGAATTACAATACGACCATTTTGCCAGTATTGCGGACCAGTAGAACCATTGATTCCAGCCGTGGATTTGCTTCTTACAGCACCTGGAATTATCAGGAAGCTCTTCAACGTGAACAGCAATTGACCAAAGCCGGCAGGGCAGATGCGGATGAAGTTTTCGAAAGAATTACCTATCTTTTGGATCGTATTCTTCCCGTAGCGGAAGAGTATAAGGTCAAATTGGGCAATCACATTGCCGATCCGCCCGTACCGGATGCCTACAATGGTATCATGCGTTGGAACAGTCCGGAGGTATTCGACGGCATCAAGCGGTTTGCTCAATTGTACGACAGCCCTTATCACGGGTTTAATTTCTGTATCGGGTCCATAGCCGAAGGTCTTCGAGATCCTGAAAATGAAATCTTCCCCATCATCGATTGGGTTGGTAAGCGGAAACAGATCTTCAACGTTCACCTGAGAAACATAAAAGGGAATTACAACAATTTCCAGGAAGTGTATCCGGATAACGGGGAAATGAATTTCTTTCGTGTAATGCGGGCCTTGCGCGATGTAGAATTTGATGGAATGGTCATGCCGGATCACGTACCTCAGCACGAAGCAGAGGGAGCAAGTTTGCAGGCCTTTGCTTTCGCTTATGGACACATTATTGGCATCCTTCAGGCCCTGAAAGACGAGGCCTGAAAGGTCTCCTAACCGATTCGTTTGCCTCTGAATAATCAATTTTAAGATCAATAAACGAGTAACTATTATGAAGAAAGTAGGATTTATAGGTTTGGGAATCATGGGAAAACCCATGGCAATCAATTTATTGAACGCCGGGTACGATTTGCTGGTGCTCAAAAATAGCAAAGCAGCCGGAGCTCTCACAGAGAAAGGAGCGAAGGCCTATTCCACCTGTAAAGAGCTGTCAGAAAGTGCCGATATTGTTATCACCATGCTACCTGATTCTCCGGAGGTATCTGAAGTTGTCTTCGGAGCAGACGGCGTACTTGCGGGGATTCGATCGGGGACGGTGTTTGTAGACATGTCTACGATTGCACCCTCTACCGCCCGTGAGGTGGCCACGGCCATGAAGAAAAAAGGAGTAGAGGCCTTGGATGCACCTGTTTCCGGAGGTCAGGTAGGGGCAGAGTCAGGAAATCTTTCCATCATGGTTGGGGGAACCGAACAGGCTTTTGAAGCCGCAAAGCCGCTTTTTGAAGTGATGGGAAAAAGCGCCGTCTTGATTGGAGAGGCGGGAGCAGGACAGATGACAAAAGCTTGCAACCAAATGATCGTAGGAATTACCATTCAAGCGGTTGCCGAATCGTTTGCGTTAGCCAAAAAAGCGGGAGTTAACCTGGAAAAAATGCGGGAAGCCTTGTTGGGAGGTTTTGCACAGAGCAGGATCCTCGACCTGCACGGACAACGAATCATTGATCGAAACTTTGAACCCGGGTTTAAAATAAAACTTCATCGAAAAGACATGAATATCGCGCTGATGGCGGGCAAGGAATTCAAGGTACCCTTGTATGGATCCGGGTTGGTTGCCAGCCAAATGGATGCGGCATTGGCCTCCGGATTCGATGAAAAGGATCACAGTGCCCTTGCCCTGCTTATGGAAAAACTGAGCGGTATTGAATGAGTTTTCCCATACTAGCGATACAAGGATGATTCAACAACACTCAGGCTACGGGCCACGGATTCGAGAGGTACGGATTACGCCTATTGCCATTCAAGATCCCCCTTTGCTCAATGCCGCCGGATTGCATGCGCCCTTTGCATTGCGTACGGTGGTGGAATTGGAGACCGAAGACGGAATAATTGGCATCAGCGAGATCCCAGGTAATGAAGCAACCAATCAGGCATTGGAAGAGGCTTCCAGACTGGTCATTGGGAAGGACGTATACCAATTGACTAAACTCCAACAGGAGTTGGAAGCGTATTTTGGAAAGGATTCGGTGGCAGATCGGGGAGATGCTCCCTGGGACCAGCGAAAATTGGTCCATGTGTTTTCAGCCCTTGAGGTAGCCTGCCTGGATTGCATCGGTAAACTGGTAAATCGTCCTGTAGTAGATCTATTGGGTGGAAAAATGAGGGATTCGGTACCCTTTGCCGCCTACCTTTTTTTCAAATACGAAGGGGCTGGTGGTGACTGGGGATTTGGAAAAGACCCTGATGCTGGTGCTTGGGAGGCGGCTCGACAGGAGGAAGCGGTTGATCCGGCCGGGATTGTGAAGCAGGCCATCGCCATGTGTAAAGAATTCGGTTTCCAATCCATCAAGCTCAAAGGGGGCGCCTTTGAACCGGAATTGGAAGTGGCCTGTATGCAGGCACTCTATCAGGAATTCGGTCCCGAGATGCCCTTACGGTTTGACCCAAATGCCATCTGGAAGCGGGAAACCGGGCTGAAATTTGGCAAAATCATGGAACCGATTCTTGAATACCTGGAAGATCCGGTGAGGGGACAGGAAAACATGGCCTGGCTGCGCAGACAAATCAAAACACCCTTGGCTACAAACATGTGTACGACTTCGTTTGACGAAATTCCCTCCGCCATCTTGCTGGGGTCAGAAGACATCATTCTTTCGGATCACCATTTTTGGGGTGGATTGCGTGCGTCCATGGAGCTTTCCCGGGTTTGCAGTGTCTTTGGAAGAGACTTGTCCATGCATTCAAACAGTCACCTGGGCATTTCCCTGGCAGCGATGGTGCATTTGGGGGCTGCGCTCCCACGGCTTCGCTACGCCCTGGATACGCATTACCCCTGGCAGTCGGAGGAAATCATTACCGGGGGGAGGCTTGCGTTCGAAAATGGAGCAGTTCAGGTGCCTTCTGGCCCCGGATTGGGTGTGGAATTGGATAGAGCTTCCCTGGAAAAGCTACACCAAAACTACCTAAAATGTGGTCTGAAAAAACGAGACGATCAAATTGAGATGCAAAAAGTGCATCCCGATTGGACCTTTCAAAAAATCCGCTGGTAATCCCTGAAAAACCGAGGTTTCAGCAGAACGATCACAAGCGGTACACGAGAAAATGTTTTTTACAGTAAAAATCGATTAGTCATGAGGAGGCGTTTCAAATTAAAAGTCTGGGTTCTGGTATTTGGTACTTTATTCGTTCTGAGCCAGGTTCATTCCCAGCAAATCAGCAAAGAGGAAATGCTTTTTCTGACGCCAGAATGGACCGGAGAACGATTTGAGGACGGGCGACCCCGGGTTCCGGACAAGCTTCTTGAACGAATGAAGGAAGTTACGCATGAGGAAGCCTGGGCAGTGATGAAAAATGAGGGCTATCGGTACCAATATGCGGAAGGATGGGAAACGATCAATCCGGATTCGGTCCTGGTGGGACGGGCGTTGACGGCTACATTTATGCCGGGAAGGCCGGATATTCACGGAGCCATAGACAAGCGCGGAAAGGAAGCGGGCAAAAAGGGCCAGAATTCCTGGCCGGTGGATCTGCTGGTTCCCGGAGATGTATATGTGGCCAATCAATTCGGATTACATATTGGTGGCCCCACCATTGGCGATAATGTAGCAAATGCGATTTTCGCAAATTCTGGCAATGGGATCGTGTACGACGGTGCGGTGCGGGATATCAACGGCCTCAAGGAGATCGGGGGTTTTACCTCCTACTTTAGCAGCTACCACCCTTCACATCACAACCAATCCGGTGATTTAAATACCATGCTTACCGGTATCAATACGCCCACCAAGATCAGACAGGTGACGGTCATGGCGGGGGATGTCGTCTTGGGAAGAGACGGAGGCGTGTCCTTTATTCCTCCTCATTTGGCCGAAAAAGTAGTTGTAACTTCCGAGATTGTCCGTCTCCGGGATATGTTTGGTCACCAGCGAATTCGGGAGGGGGTGTACACCGCCGGACAGATCGATACCCGCTGGGCAGAAGAAATTGAAAGGGATTTCTCCCGGTGGCTCTCCGATCGCATGGACGATTTGCCTGTGCCACGGGAGCAGATCCAGGAAATCCTGAAAAATAGAACCTGGTAAAAGAAGAAGAGCGTAGGGACGGTATCGCAAACCTAGCGAAAGATAGACCAGGAAGCATAAACCCTTAACTAACCCTTTTTATGAAAAAAAAAGTAAACCGAAGGTCCTTTTTATCTAAAACCGCACTGGCGGGTTTGACGGGAAGTGCCTTTTTTTCCAATTTTGGTTCTGGCCTGACAGCCGCTGTGGACAAGATGCCACAGGCATCCAATCCCTCCGACCTGAAAATTACGGACCTGAAGTGTGGGTATGTGAGAGGGGCGCTCTATGTAAAAGTATATACCAATCAGGATGTTTGGGGCTGCGGAGAAGCCGTTGATGCCATCCACGGTACGTATCACCTTGTCAAACGTTTGGGAAACCAACTCAAAGGGGAGAACCCCCTAAACCCGAATCGGCTGGCCGAACAGTTGCGAAAAGCAGCTTTTTTTGGAGGTGCTCAATCGGGTGTTTTTGTAGCCGTACTGACAGCGATCGAGACGGCGCTCTGGGACATCACGGGAAAAGTGTTCGGCGTGCCCGTCTACCAGCTATTGGGTGGGAAATTCAGGGATAAAATACGTGTATATTGCGACACGGCCTTGTATACGGCCACCAATCCCAGCCCAGAGGATTACGCAAGGGCGGCCAGAGGCGCGGTGGACCGGGGCTACACCGCCGTCAAATTTGATGTGGATGACGGCAGAGACCCGAACAAGTACGACCGTTTTAACTGGACCGCCAGTCCGAAGGAGATTGACCGCATGTACCAAGCCATTGCAGCCGTCCGGGAGGAGGTAGGTCCCGATATTGATGTTTGCGTGGACATGCACGGACGTTACGATTTCATCACGGGAGTAAAAATGGCCCGCCTGTACGAAGACCTGGATTTGATGTGGTTGGAAGAACCCATTCCCGCAGATAATCCACAGTTGTATAAGAATCTGACGCAACAAACCTCTACCCCGATTTGTACCGGAGAAAACATCTATCTCGCCTATGGTTTTGTGAATATCCTAAGTGAGGGGGGAGTGGATATTATCATGCCAGATATTCAAAAAGCCGGTGGATTGGGAGAGGCGCAGCGGATCGCTAACCTCTCAAATCTCTTCTACGTTCCATTTAGCCCTCACATGGTGGCTTCGTTCCTGGGGGCCATGGCTGCCTGTCATGTCTGCGCGTCCGTCCCAAACTTTCAAATCATGGAATGGCAAATCTACATGGATACCGACCAGCTTTGGCAGGATATCGTTACTTACGATGGACCTAGGACGGAAAACGGATTCATTACCCTGTCCGAAAAACCCGGAATCGGTGTGGAAATCAACGAAGAGGGGATGAAAAAATATGCAGTGAAGGGGATTCCCTTTTTTGAATAAAACAGTTATAACCCATCTAACCAAAAAATCATGAAATCAATAGATAATCCCAAATTCAGGGATCTTTTTAAGGTTCCGGTTCGTCAGGAAAAAGTATCCAACGACAACTCATCCGTTTCAGTGCCCGACAAAATTCCCCAACGACGGGACTTTTTGCAAAAAGCTGGCCTCGGAGGACTCGCCCTGGGCGCGTTCATGTTTCGGCCGATCGAAGAAACCCTGGCTCATACCACAGAAAAAGTAAACCGGTATTCCAATCCCTCCGAATTACGCATCACCGATCTACGAATAGCGGAAGTAGCCGGAGCACCCATGCGGTGCCCCATCATCCGTATCGATACCAATCAGGGAATCTATGGATTGGGAGAGGTGAGAGATGGCGCCAGTGCCCGGTACGCCCTGGTCCTGAAAAGTCGGATTTTGGGAGAAAACCCTTGTCAGATTGAGCGTTTATTTAAAAAAATCAAGTTGTTTGGTAACCATGCCCGGCAGGCGGGCGGCGTGTGTGCCATAGAAATGGCACTTTGGGATCTAGCGGGGAAAGCCTACAATGTACCCGTCTACCAGATGCTCGGCGGGAAATACCGGGACGCCATTCGGCTGTACTCAGATACGACGCAATCCAACGACCCGGAGGTATTTGCCGAGCGGCTACAAGGAAGAGTAGACAAAGGATATACCTTTCTGAAAATGGACTTTGGTGTGCAAATGGTGAGAAACAACGATGGATCGGTCGTTAACACAAAAGCATTTGATAAAGGTAATGCATGGGCTTCCGAGTATGGAAGCTATGGAAGAACCGCACATCCTTTTACCGGTATCCAACTTACCGACAAAGGAATTGAGGAGATGGTGGCGTATGTGGCGGCAGTTCGAAACAAAGTAGGATACGATATACCTCTCGCGGCGGACCACTTTGGTCATTTTGATTACAAGGAATGTATCCGATTGGGAGAAGCTCTCGAGCCCTACCGGTTGGCCTGGTTGGAGGACATGGTTCCCTGGTTTTACACCGAGAAATGGAAGCAGATTACGGATGCAATCAAAACTCCTACGCTTACGGGCGAGGATATTTTCCTGAAAGAAGAATTTATCAAACTAATTGACGCCCGCGCAATCGACATGATTCAGCCGGATCTGGCCTCTTCCGGAGGTATCTTAGAAACCAAGAAAATCGGCGATTATGCGGAGGAGCAAGGAATACCGATGGCCATGCACTTTGCCGGTACGCCGGTTTCTTTCATGGCAAACATCCATTGTGCGGCCGCTACGGAAAATTTTCTGGCTCTGGAGCATCATTCCGTCGATATTCCCTGGTGGGAAGACATGGTGAAGGCCATCCCTAAGCCTTTGGTGATTGATGGTTTTGCCAAGGTGCCCGAGGGACCGGGCTTAGGAATCGAACTGAACGAGGAAGTAATTCGGCAGCATCTGGTGGAAGGGACTGAGTATTTCGCTCCCACCGATGAGTGGGACACCGACCGGTCTAACGACCGTTGGTGGAGCTGATTTCTGCAGAGGCCGCGGACCTTTCCTGTAAATAAGGTAGGAGGCAGGTTGCTTTATTACGTTCTTTTGCACAATTTGAGATGAATTAACCATTTAATCCTAAAATGATGAAAAAAATTGCACTTATTTGTTTCGTTTGGCTCCTGGTGGGAAGTATACAGGGTAATTCGCAGCAAATTACACCCACTCCCGAGCAAATCAGAGCGCTAACCTCTGAGTGGGAGGGGGAACGCTTTGCCGACGGGCGGCCGAAGATTTCGGACGAACTGTTGGAACGATTAAAATCCATTTCCATGGAGGAAGCCTGGGGAATCTTGCGAAACAAAGGTTACCACAATCAATTTGAGAACGATTGGATCATTCTCCACGAAGAGGAGGTAATGACCGGTAGAGCGGTGACGGCTCAATACATGCCCTTTCGGGAGGACGTTAATAATCTGGTAAAGGAAATTGGTAAGCAGGAAGGACGTGCCCAATCCGGTGGGACGAACTCCTGGCCGATTGATGCACTGGTCGATGGAGACATCTATGTGGCAGATGGCTATGGAAAAATTGTGGACGGTACCTTGATTGGAGATAACCTTGGGAACGCCATCTATGCCAATTCAAAGCGAGGTGTGATTTTCAACGGATCGGTTCGAGACATGGCCGGCTTGGATAAAATCGAAGGATTCAATGCCTGGGTAAAGGGTCACGATCCCTCTTACATTCAGGAAATGATGTTGAGCACCATCAATTATCCCATCCGATTGGGGAGAGCGACAGTGTTGCCAGGGGATGCAGTCCTTGCGAATAAATGGGGAGTGATATTTATTCCGGCACATTTGGTAGCCGATCTGGTTATCAACGCAGAGTTTACGGCTTTAAGAGATCAATTTGGACACCTTAGACTGCGCGAACAAAAATATACGGCGGGAGAAATTGACAGTCGATGGAGCGATGCGATCAAGGAGGATTTTCTCAATTGGTTAAAAAATAAGCAGGACCTGCCTATGAGTCGGGAGGAACTGGATGCTTACCTCAAGGACAGAAACTGGTAAAAGTAGACCGTTGTATTTCCCTCCGGTTGGTCGATCGGCTTCCTCCCTGTCTACTTCTAGGGAAGGGGGAAGCATTTCTGTAATCAGGATAATTCGGTAAGACGATTTGAACAGGGATTTTCCTTTGGGAGAATCCCTGTTCTTTATGGAAACTTGTTTCAATTTCCTTATCTTGTTATTCTGAGAAGGATTAACCCGAAATCACCATGCACAGCTCTTCCATTCCTCGCTGCCACGTTTTGGCACTGAGTATCGTTTTATCTGTACTTTTCTCTCGATTTTCCAGCCACTTTGCCATTGCAGGGAATCTGGTTGACGAGGATAAGCCAAAAAAATACCTTTACGTAGCGGTTCCTGGAATCCGGAATTACCTGGGCTATGGGGGGCATGGAATACTGGTTTTTGACATCGAGGAGGAACATCGGTTTGTCAAGCGAATTCCGACAAGAGGCTATTCTTCGAATGGCAAACCATCCAATGTAAAGGGAATTGCTGTCAGTATTCCTCTCAATAGTCTGTTTATAAGTACTCTGGAAGGGGTGCAACGATTGAGTCTCAAAACGGAAAAAATCGTTTGGGAGCGGGCTTACGAGGGAGGCGCGGATCGTATGGCCATTTCTCCAGATGGTAGGACCATGTATTTACCGTCTCTGGAGAAGGATTTTTGGAACGTCATCGACTGTGAAACGGGCGATCGTATGGCCACCATTTCCGTACACGAGCGTGCCCATAATACCATTTACGGTGCCTCAGGATCCTTTGCCTACCTGGCCGATATCAACTCGCCCTACCTTCATGTAGCAGATACCCGTCTGCATAAAGTGACTCGAAAAATCGGTCCTTTTTCTCATGGAATCCGACCGTTTACCATCAATAGCGAGGAATCACTGGTTTTTGTGAATGTAAATGAACGACTCGGTTTTGAAGTGGGAGATTTGCACACCGGAGAAGTGCTTGCCGAAATCCAGGTAGAGGGATGGGAAAAGGGGCCGGTGCGCCGGCACGGAAATCCCAGCCACGGAATTGGCCTGACCCCGGATGAAACGGAGGTGTGGGTATGCGATGGGCACAATATGCGTTTGCATTTGTTTCAGGCATTTCCACCGTACCAGCAATTGACCACCATTCCATTGCAGGATATGCCCGGGTGGATTACCTTCAGTAGGGATGGTCGCTACGCCTATCCTTCCAGCGGGGAAGTTATCGATGTGGAAACGCGAAAAATCCTTTACTTGCTTCAGGACGAGAATCATAATTACGTGGCGAGTGAAAAGATGATCGAGTTACATTTGGTAAACGGGCAGGTCCAGGCAGCAGGGGATCAATTTGGCCTCGGAAGAAAAATAACCATCAACCAAGAATAATACCAACCAATCCAAAACCTACGAACGGTTTTTAGTAAACTATGAACAAAGAAAAAATCATTATTCGGGATCAACTAATTGAAACGTATGCAGATGTCTACACCAAAGAGGTATTGGACGCGCTGGAGATCATGGCTCCGTTCAATCGGGAGGTAAAGAAACTGATGGATATTCGCATGCAACGGCGGAAAGAACGGGCACAAAAAGCAATACGCATTGATTTCTTAAATCCCGAGGCCCGTATTCCGGGTAGCGATATCCGGGTCAAAGATGCCAGAGCGGGTAATTTTGAAGGAGCGATGGTGCCCGCTGATTTGCAAAGACAATGGATACAGGGAACGGGACCGGGCGCTAAGCCCAACGCCCCGTTAGAAAATAGTATTCGAAATGTGGCCTATGCGCTCCTTTCGGGTGCGGATGGCTGGATGTTTGATGGAGAAGATGCGTTGGGTCAGGTAAATACCATGTCTCTGGATAACCAACGGAACCTCAAATTGGCCATCCAACGCTCTCCCGTATTCCTCAAGGTGGCCGAATCGGTGGCTGCACAGATGAATGCTTGGAGCCAATCGTTTTTCGGTGAAGAAAAAATTTCTGATTGGCGCTCTCAATTGGATTTTACTACCAAGATTTTCCGAGCAAGGGGCCTGCATCTGGATGACCGACACATAGAATTGACAGGAGGAATCTCTTTTTCGGCCTCTATTACCGATTTAACGCTTTATGTCACCAATAACTATCGGGCACTAATGGATGCCGGGTCTTCGGTGGTTTTGTATTTGCCGAAAATTCAGACGGCAGAAGAGGCGGCGTTATGGAACCGATTGATTACTGCGCTGGAAAATCACCTGGGATTGCCCATTGGTACGGTGAAAGTATATGTCTTGGTGGAACAGCTAGAGGCAACGTTTCAACTAATGGAAATTCGTGCGGTTTTGGGTAAGCATTTTGTTGGATACAATACCGGTCGATGGGATTATATCAATAGTGTTTCGGATGCCTTGTCTTGGGATCCGGACTTCATCAATCCCAATATAGAGTCCATAGGCATGACCTATGGGTACATGCGAAATTACGAAGACCGTGTACGACGGGCGGTTAATACGCCCGATGCAAATGGGAATTATGCCCTTTGGCAGGGAGGTATGGAACCAAATATTCCGGTGGGATCCGAAGCAGGGGTCCGGTCCAGCATGGAGAAGGCGTTGGCCGGGGCCGCAAGAGAACAGCGAGAGGGAGCGAGCGGTAAATGGGTAGCACACTGGAAAATGGTGCATATCGTACGGCCCGTGTGGCAGCGCGTGGGCGAACCAAACCAAATGGGCAGGAACTTTCCACCTCTGGGGTATTCGCCCGAAGATGCTGCCGGCCTGGTCCTGTTAGAGGAGGCTCCGCGGACGATACGGGGCGCAAGAAACCTACTTAGCGTGGGCTTGCAATACGGGAATGCATTTGGCCAGGGCATGCAGGCGGCAGCGCTCAAACCCGCGGATTTTTTCGGCAACGAGGACGTGCTCTACCTGATGGAAGACATGGCAACGGGTGAAATCCGCCTGAGTATTCTTTGGGAGTGGCTGCATAAAAAAGCTATCATTACGGAAAGCGATGCAGCATCCGGGGTTACTGCCGGCGATGTGTTTACGTTGGAATTGTTTGAACAGCTACTGGTGGAGGAATATGATAAATTGTTGAAAGCCAGTAGTAAAGATGTTCATGAGTCCTCCAAAACTTCAACCTTGCCTATTGCCAGACGCATTCTGGAAGTGTATGTGAAGGAGTCTACAAAAATCCCCTGGTTTATAGACCTCTTGAATATCAATCTGAACAATTTCAGCCAGAAAGAAGCGGAGAAAAGGATTCATATGTACGTGAAGCAGTTGAAGGAAACGGGTCAGCGGATTACCGCAAACCTTGATTTTTCGGCTTGATTTTGACTTGAGCCATGCGTCCAGACCTACTGTTCTTCCTTGCCATTTGTCCCATTCTTGTCGCCGGATTGCTGTTGGTGGGTTTTCGAATTTCTGCCAGAAAAGCCATGCCCATTACCTTTTTGCTGACGGTGGTCGTGGCCTATTTTTTTTGGGATTTGAGGCCGGTGACGATATTGGCGGCAGTGCTGCAAAGTTTTTTTATCACATTTGACATCCTGTACATTGTATTCGCCGCCATTCTCCTGCTCCATTTTCTTAGCTACTCCGGCGGTGTCGATACGATCAGAAATGGCTTCCAGGGAATTAGCAGGGATAAGCGTGTACAGGTTATCATCATTGTCTGGTTGTTCGGTTCGTTTATTGAAGGGGCAGCTGGATTCGGAACGCCTGCAGCCATTGTTGCCCCATTGCTCGTAGCCCTCGGATTTCCAGCGCTGTCCGCTGTGATTTTGGGACTGATGGTACAAAGCACGGCGGTTACCTTTGGAGCCGTGGGAACGCCCATACTTGTCGGCATCAGGGGAGGTTTGGAGAATCCAGAGCTTACAGAAAGGTTGGCATTTTTGGGTTGGGAATTTTCAGAAGTTTTGTTGAAGGTTACGGCGAATGCAGCCATTATTCATGCAGTGGTCGGAACGCTCATGCCTTTTTGGATGGTAGTGATGTTGTGTCGCTTTTTTGGAAAAAATAAGTCTTGGAGAGAGGGGTTGGAGGTTTTTCCATTTGCTTTGTTTTCGGGTTGTGCGTTTACCCTGCCTTACCTGCTGACAGGGCTTTATCTGGGGCCGGAGTTTCCATCATTGGTGGGCTCACTGCTGGGCCTGGGCCTGGTAGTGACTGCAGCAAAGAAGGGGTTTTTGCTGCCCAAAAAAGCCTGGGATATCGAAGCTGAGGCGGATTGGCCGGAAAGCTGGAAAGGCAGCATGGAGCTTCGTTCGCGGAAAGGAAACCCCACTACGCCGAAAGCGGCTATTTCCCTGCACAGGGCTTGGTTGCCTTACCTGATTTTAGCGGTTTTGTTGGTCCTGAGCCGATTGCCCCAGCTACCGCTAAAAGGATGGTTAAGTGGATTTTCGGTTGGTGTTGAAGACTTGCTGGGAACAGGGATTTCTGCGAGTAGTAGTCCCTTGTACCTTCCCGGTACCTTGCTTTTGATTGTCTGCTTTCTCACCTACTTCCTGCATGGCATGAATGGTCGACAGGTTCGTGCGGCATTTGCGGACAGTGGTCGAATGATTTTAAAGGCTGGTCTGGTACTATTGTTTGCAGTGGCAATGGTCCGTGTGTACATCAATTCGGGAGAAACAGATTCCGGACTAGCCAGCATGCCCTTGTTAATGGCGGAGTGGACCGCCAGGAAAGTGGGAATGGTATATCCATTTTTTGCCCCGATGATTGGGGCATTGGGAGCTTTCATAGCCGGAAGCAATACCGTTAGTAATTTGATGTTCAGTCTGTTTCAATACGGTGTTGCAACGAATCTTGGAATGGCGCCTACTTGGATTCTGGCGCTGCAGGCAGTAGGAGCTGCTGCAGGGAACATGATTGCCATTCACAATGTGGTAGCAGCTTCTGCTACGGTAGGCTTGCTGGGTAAGGAGGGGAGTGTGCTGAGAAAAACCATTTTTCCTACCCTTTATTACCTGGTTGTAACCGGCCTGATTGGTATGGCGCTCGTCGGAATGTTTGGCGTGGTGGATCGATTTCTGATCAATAGTTGATTATATCTATTAAATACATGATATATTTGATTATCATCTAAATATATGATAAATTCAGATATCCTTTAAATACAGTATAAATAGACCAAATATGGTGGCGATAGTGACCGGGGACATCGTGGATTCACGAAAGGTTGCAGCGGATCGGTGGATGAGAACGCTGAAGGAGGAATTGGGGATCTGGGGCAAAGCCGGCGCGGATTGGGAAATCTACCGGGGAGACAGTTTTCAGCTAAAGATTAGAGACCCAGCGCAAGCATTACAGGTGGTCGTGCGGCTAAAGGCAGCAATCCGATCCATTAACGGATTGGATTGTCGCATGGGAATAGGGATAGGGACGGAGGATTTTACTGCAGCCCGTCTTCTGGAAAATAACGGCACTGCGTACATTCATTCCGGAGAAGCTTTTGATGCCTTGAAGGAGCACCGCCAGAAAATACGGATTAAGACGACCCATTCGGAGTTTGACGAGGAAATCAATTTGATGCTGAAAATGAGTCTCACTTTTATGGACGATTGGACGGCGAATTCGGCCCGAATGGTTCACCTTGTTTTTAAGCATCCGGATAAAAACCAAACGGAGCTTGGTGCCCTGGAACACATTAGCCAGCATGCAGTAAGTGCACGCTTGTCGAGGGCTCACTTTGATATTATCGAATCTTTTTTGGACTATTTTCCCAAACGCCTTAAAAAGCAGCTTGAATGATTTTACTGATTAAATTGATACTTGCGCATTTGCTGGGCGATTTTCTTTTACAACCGATCCGCTGGGTTCGGGCCAAAGAGTCTAAGAAACTTCGAGCGGCACCGTTTTACCTGCATCTGCTGGTACACGCTGCCTTGCTATTCTTACTTTTGGGCGAGCTACACTACTGGCCACTGGTAGCAGCGATTGTTGCAACACACGGATTGATTGACCTGGTAAAAATCAGTGCACAAAAGCCGAAAACCCGCAGGTATTGGTTTTTTGTCGATCAAGCTGCACATGCGCTGGTTTTACTATTGGCCGCCATGTACTACGATCCCAGGCTGCTTCCAGGGTTTTCCTTATCCGAGCGCCATTGGCTCCTGCTTACCTTGTGGTTTTTTCTGTCCATACCGGCCTCGGTAATCATTCAGACCATTATTTCCAAATGGTCTCCCTTACCTGACGACACAGGAGCTTCGTTGGAAAAGGCGGGCCAATACATCGGTATCCTTGAGCGCTGGTTTGTTTTCGCATTTATTCTGGCAGGCAGGTGGGAAGCAATTGGCTTTTTGGTTGCAGCCAAATCCGTTTTTCGGTTTGGAGACCTGCGGCAGTCAAAGGACAGAAAACTCACCGAATACATTCTGATCGGGACACTATTGAGTTTTGGTTTGGCAATTTTGTGCGGACTCCTTTACGACCTTTTTTTACTGCGGTAACCCCATAGCTCCCGCATATGCCGGGTTAGGGATTAGCTACCAGCGAATGTACCGGCCGTGATCTTTTGGTACCTGCCGGGCATTAGCCGGGCAATCAGCCTTCGGCGGTAAAAAGAAACCAACACGGGGAATTAAACCGACCAGTCAAACAGGGCGAAATCCGGGCTAGATGCCGCCAGGTAAAAAGAGCAGACGGTTCGGGTATTCCGTCGGACTGGATAAAAAAAAGGAGGAGGTAACCTACCTCCTCTTTTCCTTTCCAACTTATTAAAGATAAAAAAATTAACCCTAGTTAATGATAAAAAGGCCCATCAATACACGAGACAAGGTTCGGCCCCATACGCTGCTAGTTGGCCAATTGGTGCACCTGCCGGCGCCGGCAAGGGTTCCAGAAGTCTAAATTTTTCTGAGGGGTTTTGTTCAAATCTTTCCAGTTGGTTCAGGCAGAATACCAGGTGTGCCTTTTGCGCAAATTCGTTCGGAACCTGTTTGCGCATCCAGTTTTTTAATTCTTCCATCTTCGCCAGGGTAACTGCTTTTACCTGTGGCGATGTCGAAGTATTGGCAGCCAGCTCCGTCAAGTGTTGGAGCACCAGTTTGTCCACCGACCGTTTTATTTCTGAAAAATACCCCGGTGTGGCCGGGACGTACCAGGTTCTTTGAAAGATCTTCTCGATACATTCCTCCAGCCCGACTTGTTGCGGCTCCAGTGCACGCTGGCTGATCAATCTGGCGGCTCGCTCCGGGTGCAAAAGCATGGTAAGGGTATGATGAGCTGCAATTTCTGCAGGGGCAATCGGATCGAATACCGGTCCAGTATGTCGTCTAAAGACCTCTCGTGGATCCGGATTGTAGCCGAAGGGCCGGGGAGGCAGTTGCGCGAGAATGTGCTCAGGGATAGCCAGGGTTTGCGGATCCAGTGTTTGGAGCAATTGATCCAGTGCGTTGAGTTGATCCTCTCGCGGCACCGTTTGGTGGCCTTTGCTGTTGTCTCCTTTTAACGCATATCCGTAGCGCACCCCTCCAATAGCCTTTGCGGCAGCTTCTACCTGGTACCGATGGAGCAGGTAAACGGGCACCAGGAGTTCTTCCAATTGCGCCAGCGGCATACCTTTGGGAAGAAGTTTGGGACCAAAGCCCTCAAGTGCTTTCGCCCGAATATTCAGTACGTTTTTAAGTTCTTCTACGGGATTTGCACCGTTGTCCCACAAGTGGGTTTCAGGATGCGCGGAGCCTACGGGTCGGGCGTCCTGGTCCGAAAGGAAATCCAGTCCGTTTTCCCGGTACTCCCGAACCCACTGGTCAAAGACCTCTTGCTCGTTCCTGTTTTCCGGCAGGGTTGCATAGGCCATTTTGATGGCGACCTTGTCCCAACTACCGATTCCCTCTGCATACGCATTTGATAGGTCAATAGATCCGTCCGCGGAAAGCGTCAGTGTAGGGTGGGGGTAATCCATTACGGAAGTCCTGCCTTTGGCACTGGCAATGTAGTTATGTGGCAGTCCAAGCGTATGCCCTACCTCGTGGGCGGCCAATTGACGCATCCGAGCCAACGCGAGGTCCATCAACGCTTGATGCTCTGGCAGGCTTGTATCGAAATCCGCTGCCAATGCCTGGGCAATGAGGTAATCCTGCCGAACCCGAAGCGAGCCTAGTGTTACTTTGCCCTTAATAATCTCGCCGGTCCGTGGGTCGGTCACTCCTCCGCCGTACGACCAGCCCCGGCTGGAACGGTGTACCCATTGTACCAAATGGTACCGCACGTCCATCGGATCAGCATCTTCCGGAAGTAGTTTTACTTGAAAAGCGTTTATAAATCCGGCCGCTTCAAAAGCCTCGGCCCACCAGGAAGTTCCTTCCATCAGGGCGGAACGAATCGGTTCTGGAGTACCGGGATCTATGTAATACACGACGGGCTTTTCTACCTCACTTGGGGCCAAACCAGGGTTTTTTTTCACCAATCGGTGCCGTCTCATGATCTTTTTTTCCAGATTTTGATCCACCTTGCTGGAATAGTCGAAATAGGTCAGCGCATTTACTCCGGCTCTGGGATCAAAGGTCCGGATCTCAAACCCTTCCGGCGGTAGTCTCACGAAGGAATGGTGAATTCGCAAGTGTATGGCCTTTGGGTCGGGAACAATCTCTCGAATATAATTCCCCGGTTGATCTCCGGTAAAGGTGATACTGGCTTCGACTTCTGTATTTTCAGGAAAGCTTTTGGTTCGAGAGAGATAGATGGCAGACCGGGAGGGGTCTGTTTTGTAGCTTCCCTGCCCGGCTCTTTTGATGCTATTGGCCACGCCTATGGCGTCCTGGAGAAAAAAGTCCGTTGCATCTACCAAAATCCGATGGTCTTCCCTTGCGAGGATTTTGAAGCCCCAAAGTACCGAAGAGGCGAAGGATTCCGCTACCGCACGTTGTTCCAATGGATTTGTGGCCGAAGCCCGGAAGGTATAATTTTCGGCCTCCATTAGCAATTTGCTCCCAATCGCCTTAAATCGTACGACCTGAGACGGAGACAATCTACCTCGGTCCAGGCCAATGTCATTTGACCCCAGCCCGGCAGCCAGGGAAGGGTAGTACAGCAATTCTTGTTCGTCGTCTGGTACTGCCATCCACAGGTTTCCTGTCTTCTCATCCCAATACAGGTCAATGAAGCCGGGTTTTTTTTCCATTCCCTCGGTGACTGCCGAGATGGAAGGGATCGACTGCGAACGGGCAGACCAATCCTGAGCGACTGCCGCCTGAAAATAAAAACAACAGCCTATAAGAAATCCAAGGCCAATCGGATACCTGGTTGCATTCATGTAGATTAGGGTTCGTATGCAATAAAAATACGTCAATGACACGCAACTGGCCGCTACTTCCAGGGGGATACTGGGACTGGCCGAACGCAGAATCCACGGTACCGAATCAAAATTAGTGGCCGAATCGCAAGCAAGTCCGAATTTAATCGGTTTAATGCCGACGTTCCCGGTCTCAAAAAATGTTTTTTCAATAAATTTTTCATAAGTTTGAGATGAATTAGTTGTTAGTGGCTAAGTTCAACCTGAGGAAGCTCCGGTCCTAATCTGGAGTTTCCTCTTTATTTTTATCCTTTTAGATTTTCCATCATCACTTCTACGGTGGTCAAGAATTTTTCTTTAACTGTAGGATCGGGGCTGGTGTCCCAGTTTCCCTCGATATGGTTTCCTCCCAGCATGATCCCATCCCTTCTGGGGATGAAATAAACCCCGGACATATTCGCCCGGTAATTTAGCTCAGGCTGCGGGATCAGGAAACAAAGTTGACCAGAAACCGGGACCATGTCGTTGTCGCCAAATAGCTTCATTGCTCCAAGTCCGGTACAATTGACGATACATGTTTCTGGTAATGCGTCCACGTCCTCCAGGCGATTAAATTCCTTTATTTCCAGTTTTCCTCCGGCAAGCAGAAAATCATTGGTAAGCATTTTCAGATAGGAAGGAATATTAAATATCGTGGTGGGGTTTTTGGTAACTTGCTTAAATTTAAATGGATTTTCCGCTCTGGATAGTGGTTCTCCTTTGGGATAAATATCCATTTCTTTCGTTATCAATTGTGACTTCAATGTAGCTTCACTGGGGTTGGTAACAGCAGTGTTTTCTCCTTTGATGCTATAGTTATCCATCCAGTCTACCACCTGGTTTAGCCCCAACATACGCTGGTAGGTATGGTAGGAATGATAGAAGGCACGTTTGAATTTTTCTTGAAATTCCTCCGTCACTTTATCCGGATCGATTAATTTGTGAGAGGGTGACCAGGTTCCGGTAGCCATGGCGGAAGTAACATTGGGGTACACATCCTTGGTGTATATGGTTACCTCGTATCCCTTTTTTTGCAAGGTGCGTGCGGTGGATAAACCCAAGACGCCGCATCCCATAACCGCTATCTTTTTCAGGTCGGTATTTTGAGGTATCATTTCTGCGGCAAGCATGGCAGAACCCCAGGATAACGACCATCCACTGCCTCCATGCCCGTAGTTGTGAATAATTTTTTTGTTCCCCAGTTCCTGAGTTTCAATCCTGGGGCCAGAGCGCCGAAAAGGGCGTAAGCCTACGCTCTCCTTGATGACCCGAGAGGCCGAAATTTTCACTGGCGGCAAGCGAGTCTTGCTTAGGATGGCAAAATCCGCATGCCCTTTTTGTGACGATGCATACAGCCCATTGCTTAAACTTGCCGCTCCCAACGCAGCAATACCGACTTTCCGAATAAAGTCTCGTCTCTGTTCAATCATGTCAATGTGGTTAAAGTGATTATCGTGTTCTGTCAAGCTGGGCTTATTGAAAAATCGGGTCGTAGTAGTGGTTGAAATATAGATCAATATTATCAAATAATTCATTTAAAATCAAAAAATAGGGTGAAAAAATAATTACCAGATACGGTATTAAAATAAAAAAATATGAAATTGGGTGAATTATGGACTCAGTTTTCAGTGTGATGGTATTTGCATCAATGGAAGGCTTTTCCTCGTTTCTTACGGTAGCTTAAAACAAAACGTATCGCCCGGTCGTAATTGTGCAAGGTGTGCGATGGAAGCGGTGGGTAGCTGGAGAATCCGGTGGTATCCACCGGTGACTTGTGCATCCTTCATCAGTACAATCAACGTCCCTGATGGAGTAAGCTGAACGGTTCCGGGATACACGGGGCTGGATATCAACTCGTTCAATGTGTGGGGGATCTTTTCCTCCAATTGTATTCCCATCCTATTTTGGGTTCGCGAAAGGGTAAATACCTGGTTCTGGAGCATCTCCCTTTGGGAAACAGATAATAATTCGAAGGAGGGAGCGCTAAACGCCTCAAGTGCCGGTACCTTTTCGGGCCTCCTGGGCTTAATCGTTGAAAAGGTCTGCGACACCGGTGTTCCCTGGGGTTTGTACAGCAACTCGTCTCCGTCCAAAAATCGGGTTTTTATGGAAATACCCGGGTAGAAGCTTTTACTCCCCAGGATCGATTCGGTACAAAAAAGGCCGTTGATTGCCAAATAAGCCCATTGTCCCCAAATGAATTGAGGGATTACCAGTCGTCCTCCAGCAGGTATTTGAAAGAGTTGGTTCGTGGTGTATCTGCGATTTTCGCTGCACATTTCCACCTGTGCGCCGGTGAGCACGATTTGACAGGAAGCTTCAAACAAGAGCACTACGTTTCCCATATACAGTTCGATACAGGCTTCGTTTGGAGAACGCCGCATCAGGTGGTTAGCTAGACGAAAAGCCGACTCGTCCATGGGTCCGGACAGGGGGATGCCCAGGTCGGCAAAGGCGGCCCTGCCGAGGTCCTGCAAAGACGTTTGTATACCGGATTTTTCAAAATAGAGTCTAGCCATGGTCCTCCCACTTTGTCCAGCAAAAGGTTTCTTTTTGCCTCAATTCTTCAAATTGCGCCAGCGGTATCGACTCAAAACGAATGGAATCTCCGGCGCGGAAGGGCACTTGTAGTTCCCCATTTTTAAAAAAAGAGACGGGCGTTTTACCGACCACGTACCAGCCTCCGGGGCTGTCCATCGGATACACACCGGTCTGTCTTCCGCCGATTGCTACGGATCCGGCAGAAATCTTCTTGTCCGGAATGGTTTTTCGAGGAATAAACAAGTCCTCGCTAAGTCCGCCCAGATACATAAATCCCGGTAAAAATCCGTAGAAATACAGCCGATAGAGAGTTGCCGTATGTAGGGTGACAAACCGGGTCCAGGAAATCGATTTTCTATCCAGGTACAGGGGAAGTTGCGGAACCAACGCTGTTTCGTAACAAACAGGAATCTTCCAGGACCGAACCCTGGGTGGGCGAAGTGGCTTTGGAATGGGTGAGTTGAGCTGCTCCCGCAACTCCTTCACCAAGGATTCATTAGTCAAACCGGTTTTTAGTTGCATGCCCAGCACCTGATATCCTTGGTACATCCGCTGGATTTTATCTCCCCATCGTTCGTTTAGCCAATTTTTGTAGGTAAGAATTTCGAAAAGTATGGCCTCGGATATTTCTTCCGGCCAATGTAATTCAATAATCTCAGGTCCGATGGATAGGACTTTTACGGGATAGTTCATGGAAACTGGGTTCCGGCTGTTAGGCGGGCAACTAGCGGAGCGATTTTCACCGCAAGGGGATGATCCCCATGTATGCAGATGGTATCGGCCTTTACGGAATGATAATCCCCGTTTATCGTCTTTACTCGTCTTTCTTTCACAAATAGGGACACCTGTTCGATGATTTTGGTTAGGTCGGTTATTATTGCTCGTGGATGAGTTCTACTTAGTAGTTGACTGGCGGAAAGATACATTCTGTCGGCAAATACTTCATAAGTTATCCGGGCGTTTTTTGCCATTCCTGCCTGGGCGATGGCGGAGCCAAAGGGGGCATAAATCCATTGTTCGGGAAATTCCTTCTGCAAAAAATCGATAAGATTATCCGCGAGGGAAGCGTTGGTAAGGCTTTCCAGGTACAACGCCCCGTGGAGTTTGATATGATGAAGAGGAATCTGGTGATTTTTGGCGCTTTCTTTTACTCGCAGTATTTGATCCATCAAGCTATCTTGTAGCTTCGTAAAGGGAATTTCAAGCGGCTTTCGACCAAAATTTTTTCGATCCGGATAGGAGGGGTGGGCGCCTACCTTTACGCCATGGCGTACGGCCTGGTCTACAGTCGCAGCGATGGAGCGGTCATCGCCGGCATGTCCGCCGCAAGCAATATTGCAACTGTCCAGAAACGGCATCATTGCCTCATCTGAGCCCATGCCTTCGCCGAGGTCACAATTGATGTCCAATTTGTTTTGCATTCGGAATGGCTGTTGACTTGAACCTGGCCCCAGGGAAAGGTAAAGACCCCTGGTAGTTTATTTCTTCGACTTCCATACAACATTTTGCTAATAGATTTCGTCTTGAAGGTAGAAATTTAGGAACAATTTATGAAATATAGTAGCAGCATATTGTTGGGTTCGCTTTTGATCGGATTGGTCGCTTGCAGTCCCGTGCGCGTGTTTATGGAAAAAAACGAGTTGGCCAGTGTTGAGGACTACAAAACATTTTTTGTAATCAATCAATATTACGACAAAGATGCCTTCGAATCACCGGTGCTGGAGGACAATCTCCACAATAGCCTTACCCTGGGCATGGAATCCTTTGGCTTTGAAGAAAACATGGAAAAACCGGATTTGATTGTGCGGTACAATACAAACCTAATGGATCGGCAGAAGGAAATCAACACCATGCCGATGATGAGTCCCTTTGGCTGGGGCATGTACAGTCCCTGGATGATGCCTTACGGCCCGAATATGGGTGGATTCCGGGTAGAAAATTACGATATGGGAGAGCTGGTCGTAGATTTTATCGATACCCGGCAAGACAAAGTCGTGTTACGAATCAGTGCGGTTGGTGAAATTAACAAGCCACAACAAAAAAGTAAAAATCTGGAAACTTCTGTCGATAAAATACTCAGAGCCTTTTCCAAAACCATCGCTACCTGAGGTTTTCTCTGCTGCTAGTAACGTAAATCGTAGGTAGACTTGATCGCCTGATACACCTTTTGTACCGGCAGGCCCATCACGGTGTAGAAAGACCCCTTTATTCCGATGATGCCAACCAATCCGATCCATTCCTGTATACCGTACGCGCCGGCTTTGTCGAAAGGTTTAAAGGTATTGATGTAGTAATCGATTTCCGTACCGTCCAGGGGAGAGAATTCTACCTGTGTGCTATCTGAAATCAGCAGCTGTTGATTCAGGTCTCGTATACAAACTGCGGTGATCACCCGATGGGTATCTCCCTGTAGCGCCTGCAACATTTCCCGGGCTTCCCGCTCATTTTCGGGTTTATTGAAAATACGGTCGCGGGCGAGTACGACGGTATCCGCCGTAATGAGGACTTCTCGATCGTCCAGGAAGGGAAGGAACGCTGCTGCTTTCTTTTCGGCAAGAAAGGTGGCGACCGCAGATTTATCCATCGCGTCGGGAAAGGACTCATCTGTATCCATGGTTTTCACGGTAAAAGAAAATCCCAATTCTTTCAGTAGCTGTTGTCTTCTGGGTGATTTTGACCCGAGGACAATGGTTTTATCAATGATTTCCATAAATTGGTAAACGGTAGCGGTGCGCGTTAGTGCCTTCAGGCGGCAGCACCCGTGTTCAAGATTTCGTCAATAAGCAAAAGTATTCATTCCCGGGAGTAATCACTCCTTGTTCTGCAGGGAATTTAACTGGCAAAATTCAGCTTAATTTTGCGGAAACCACTTAAAAATAGTAGTTTTGGAGGTTTAAATACCTAATTATACGTTAGACTTGTTTTACATCAAAGTAGTTGTACATTGGATATATTTGAAAAACTGAACACCAACCTTGGTCCCCTGGGAAAGCATTCCGAGTTATCAGAGGGATACTTTATGTTTCCGAAGCTTGAAGGGGAGATTGCCCCCCGGATGAAGTTCAAGGGGAAAGAAGTATTGACCTGGAGTCTAAACAATTACCTGGGTCTTGGAAATCATCCCGAAGTCCGGGAGGCGGACGCGGCAGCGGCTAGAAAATGGGGTGCTGCCTATCCGATGGGGGCCAGGATGATGTCCGGAAATACCGATCTTCACGAAAAGCTCGAGAACGAATTGGCGTCTTTTGTCGGGAAAGAAAAAGCCTACCTTCTGAATTACGGGTACCAGGGAATCATGAGCGTAATTGATTCGCTAATTGACCGAAAAGACGTCATCGTGTACGATGGGGAGTGTCATGCCTGTATCATTGATGCCCTGCGAATGCACATGGGGAAACGATTTGTGTTCCCTCACAACGACATGGAAAGTCTGGGTAAACAATTGAAGCGGGCAGAAAGGCTGACGAAAGAAACCGGAGGAGGAATATTGGTTATCACGGAAGGAGTTTTCGGGATGACGGGCGATATGGGTAATTTAAAGGAGATCGTCAAATACAAAGAGGCGTTCCAGTTTCGCTTGCTGGTAGACGATGCACATGGCTTTGGTACCATGGGCAAAACCGGAGCAGGTAGTGGAGAAGAACAGGGCGTACAAGACCAGGTGGACCTTTACTTTTCTACCTTTGCCAAATCCATGGCCAGTATAGGTGCTTTCATCGCCGGAGATGCCCGGGTGATTCATTATTTGAAATACAACATGCGTTCCCAAATATTTGCGAAAGCTTTGCCATTAATAATGGTAGAGGGCGGATTAAAGCGTCTGGAAATGCTTCGAAGTAGGCCGGAATTTAGGGAAAATCTCTGGAAAGTGGTAAACGCCCTGCAAAACGGCCTGAAGGAGAAGGGTTTCAGCATCGGTACGACTAATTCGCCGGTTACACCGGTGGTCTTGAATGGCACTGTGGGAGAAGCGGCCACACTCAGCAAAGATTTACGAGAAAATTACAATATTTTTTGTTCTGTGGTTATTTACCCGGTGGTTCCAAAAGGAATGATTATATTGCGATTGATTCCCACTGCTGTTCATTCGCTGGAAGACGTGAAAGAAACCATCGAAGCTTTTGAAGCCATTAAGGGTAAGTTGAATACCGGTTTCTACAAAACTACTGAGCTTGCCGCTTCATTTGGTGAATAATGGTAGAAAATACCTGTCAAACTGTAGTTTTATAAACATTTTAACTATATTGAATCAAAAATTAATCTCATCATCAACCTAAATTAACTTTTAATTATGAACAGATTTAGTGAAATCAAGGATCTTATCATGTCGCTGGAAGCTGATTTTGAAAAATTCTACGATAAGAAAAATCAAGCAGCTGGCACACGGGTAAGAAAAGGCATGCAGGATTTGAAAAATTTGGCTCAAGATATCCGAAAAGAGGTTCAAGACATCAAGAATTCGTAGTCCAAAAAAAAGGGAACTTGTTTAAATGTTCCCTTTTTTTTTTATTTATTTATTTTTATCAATCAAGGTGAGGTGAGTAAAATAGCCGAGTATTTATTTGTTCGGCAGTTGTCTTTATACGTGCCTTTAAGTCCTCAGAAGCCCTGACAAGGGGCAACCTGACGAAATCCTCGCAAAGCCCCATGAGTTGCATCAGGCATTTTACTCCTACTGGATTGCTTTCTTCGTACATCAGTGGATTGATTTCCAACAGGCTGAATGTCCCTTTTTTCGAATAGGTCTCATTTCCGTGGATGATGGCTCCCAGGATTTCCGGGTAGGCATTTGCCATCACCGAAATGACTCCCTCGGCACCAATGCTTCGCATCAGGGTGGTGGACATATCGTCACCGGAGATCAACAAAAAATCATCCGGCTTATCTTTGGCAATACGCATGCACTGGTCCATGTCTCCGCTGGCTTCTTTGATACCGATAATGTTTCGGTGTTGGGCGAGTTGAAGGGTGGTTTCGTACCTGAGATTGGACATGGTCCTGCCGGGTACGTTGTATAGGATTACCGGTACCGGACAACGATTTGCAATGGCCTGGTAATGCGCAATAATTCCGGCTTGACTGGGTTTATTGTAGTAGGGGCTCACGGAAAGAACGGCATCCACCTCCGAGAAATCGATTTTGTCGATGGCTGTAAGTACTGCCCGTGTATCGTTTCCTCCCAATCCATACACAATAGGTAGTCGCCGTCGGTTAACCTTTTTTGTAAAGGCTAAAACTTCGAGTTTTTCTGATTCCGTTAGCGTTGCCGACTCTCCAGTGGTACCCTGCACGACGAGGTAATCAACGTTGCCTTGTATCACATGCTCAATTACCCGTTCCAAGGCGGGGTAATCAATGGCGCCATTTTCCAGGAAAGGGGTAACCAATGCCACACCAGTGCCTCTGAATTTCTTCATTGTACTAATTGATCTGCTTTAAGTATTTAATCAATAATGCCGTACCCGATTGGATATCTTTTTCCTCTTTGTTTAGCATCAAATCCAAATAGGGTTTTAGTTCTTCGCTAAAAAAACCCATGCTGTAGGAGGAAGCTTGTAATTGGAGTAGATAAAGGGTAAAGTAATTTAGCTTCTCCGAAGTAAAAATAATCAAATCCGGGCGAACGGAAAGTAATTCGTTTAGTTTTTCTCCCGGTTTACCAAATAGTGTAAAATCTTTATAGGAAAATGCCTGTTTATCGACAGATTTTTCATCGTAGTAGTTTCCGAGGATGGTGATCTTGTCGTCCAAATCCCGGTGTACCACGGCAGCGATCTGATCAATTTCCTCCTTGTTGTTGCCCAATATCGCAATGGTTTTGATGTTTTCTATATGCAATAAGATGGACTTTTGGGCCTTCAATTTCCTTGGTTTCTCCAAAGCGTTTTTTACGAAATATTCCCTGATCCACTTCATTGTGCGTCGTTTAGTCTTTTTTTAGATGGATTACAAATCTCAAGAAATTCCTCTTCGGATACGAGTGGAATTCCCATTTTAGTGGCTTTTTCTTTCTTGCTGGGTCCCATTTCCTCGCCCTCCACGATAAAATCCAGATTTTTTGACACGGATTTCACGTAGGTACCCCCGTGGGACTCAATAAATGCAATGATTTCGTCTCGTTTAAAGTGGTTTAATTTTCCTGAGGCAAGTATTTTTTTGCCCTCCAGGGCACGACTGGCTAATGTCATTTGGGCCTCTTCAAGTTCAAACCGAAGGCCGTGTGCCTTTAAACGAGTGATGATATCCAGATTTTTATCTTCGGAAAAAAAATGGCGCATGCTGTGGAGCAGCGTTTCGCCGATGCCACTAATATCCAGCAGTTCTTCGTCTGTAGCCTGCATTAATCGATCGATACTCTTAAAATGCCGCGCCAATACATTCGCGGTATTCTCCCCAATATTGCGAATGCCAAGGGCAAACAATACGTTGGGAAACGGCTGGGAAAGGGATTGGCGGATACCTTCCATCATGTTCTGAATGACCCCTTCTTGAAAGGTGCCCCCTTTGAGCTTGTTGATTTGGTCCAGATCTGCCTCGGAAATCTCCAAGTCTCCCCGCATGAGTAGCTCATGAAGGGTGCTTTTATTTTTCGAAAGTGCGGTAAGCTCCTGCAGACGTTTTCTTCCTTCCGGTAGGATGCAGGCGAGCACGCTGGCTACTGGAACAAAGTCATCCACGGCGTCGAAGTTCTGCTCTTTCAGAAGTTCGACCAGGCAGTGCAACCGGCTCGTATCCTCCGCTTTTTTTCCTGGGATCGTGTCCCATTGGTGGGCGAAACGCATAATTTTTTCCACCAATTCAGTCGCCTGCTGCGCTTCTAAAAAGGACTCAATCTCTTTTAGTCGAACCTGCTGTGTCAGCGTATAAAGGGCTTTTTTTATCCCCACAAGCAAGTACCCTTCGCTGCTTTTAGTATAATGATCGTCGGAGATCTCCAAGCCCAGAAGCCTGTCTTTTTTGGCGGGAAGATCGTAAATATCTGCCGGGTTGCTGAGGTACCCTTGCTGGATCAAACTGCGCAGTCGCTCGGTGCCCAGCGAATCAATATCCATGGCTCGTTTGGAAACAAAATGCTCCATCCTACCCAGGATTTGGGGAGGACAACCAGCTTCGTTGGGGCAAAAGTGTTTGGCCTCGCCTTCCTTTCTCTCCAGATTACTACCACATTCCGGACAGGTGGTAATGAACCGGACAGGAATGCTGCCATCTTTTCTTTTCTCCCGAACCACTTCGGTGATTTTTGGGATGATTTCTCCTCCTTTTTCTACCCGTACAACGTCTCCTTCGTGTAAGTCAAGTCGTAACATCTCGTTGGCATTGTGTAGGGAGGCCCGCTTGACGGTAGTTCCTGCCAGAAAAACCGGAGATAGGTTTGCTACTGGAGTAATGGCGCCCGTTCTACCCACCTGGTAGGTAACCGAAAGTAAAGTGGCCGTTCCACTTTCTGCCTGATATTTAAAAGCTATCGCCCACCTGGGGATTTTTGCCGTAAATCCAAGTTCTTCTTGCTGGCGGTAATCGTCGATTTTCACCACTACGCCGTCTGTTTCCACGGGTAATTGATGACGCTTTTCCCGCCATTCCTCGATGTAGGCGAGTACTTCGTCCAAGTCGCTACATTTTCTAAAGGTGGGAGAGATATTGAATCCCCAGGTTTTCAACCGATCGATGGCTTGGTGATGTTTCTGCATGGGGAGGTCGTCGGCAATCAATTGATAGAGGTAGCAATTAAGCCTTCGTTTGGCGACGACCGCGGAGTCCTGCATTTTGATGGTACCCGAGGCAGCATTCCTTGGATTGGCCAGTAGCGTCTCGCCCCGGCGTATTCGGTCCTTATTGATTTTATCAAATTCCTTTCGCGAAAGAAAAACCTCACCGCGAACTTCAAAATAAGGAGGCAGGGATTCCTCCCCCCGAACCAGGAGTGGAATGGTGCGAATGGTTTTAACATTTTCTGTGACTACATCTCCTTTGTACCCATCGCCCCGCGTAACCGCCCGTACCAATTGTCCGTTTTCATACACCAGACTAATCGCCACTCCGTCGAATTTGAGCTCACAGAGGTATTCAAAATCACGATGCCCCAGGCCTTTTTCGACCCGCTCGTCAAAAGCTTTTAGTTCTTCCTTGGAATAGGTGTTACCCAGTGACAGCATGCGGACCGCGTGAGTCGCTGTTTCGAAGTTCTTGGTAATCGTCCCGCCTACACGTTGTGTCGGGCTATCAGGCTGCCTTAGTTCGGGATAAAAATCCTCTAAGTCCGTAAGTTTTTTCAACAACTGATCGAACTCATAATCACTTATTTCCGCCCGGTCTTCCTGGTAATACAAGTGATTGTGATAATTGATAGTTTCTGTCAGTGCCGCGATTTGTTTTTCCGCCTCTTCTTTGCTTGGTTTGTTCATTGAAAAAAGGTACAGGTATCTTCTTTCAAATGTAGTATTTTTGGCTCATATACCATGTACCCAGCATGTAATTCGGTCAAGTTTACGTGATTTTCCTCGCGGATTATTCAGGCGACCCTTCATCCTCCAGAAAAGCGTTCTTTATTTCGTCTTCGGTCATTTTCAATTTCATTTTGCAGGTTTTTACCAGTAAACTGGCTTCTTTGACCAACTGGGTAAGCTCATCCATTCCTTGTTCCTGTTCTTCCAATCGAGCAACAATCGCTTCCAATCGCTGGAGCGCCTCATCGTAGGAAAGGTCTTTTGTGGCTTTTTTCATGGGCTGTCGACTTTTTTTATTTGAGAGGTTATCTTTTTTTCCACACTGTAGGTGACGATCGTGTCACCGGTTTCGAGGGTGCACTTGTGGATGGGAACTCCGTCTTTTTCAGTACGCGTGTATCCTTTGGATAGTAGGTAAACGGGATCCGACTGCCGGACGATTTTTTCGTATTGTTCGATCTTCAGGAGTGATTTGTGCAAATTACCCCTGCTGTTCTTTTTTAGGTAGTCCAGCGTATTGGCCAGCCGGATATGCATTTTATCTACTTTATGGAGGGAAAGCCGCTGACTGTTTTTTGAGACGTTGTTCAGCGTATTTTTTTTCTCGGTGATTTTTCCCTGTAAAAGATTTTTAAGTAAATGTACGTTTCCAAGCAAGTCTTCGGAGGCGTCTTTCAGTTTTTTTTGCGTGTATCGTTCTACGTACATCATTTGCCGCCGCAGGGTATCTTCGTACTCCTGGAAACCCGATAGAATAAAAGCAGCTACGGCTGTAGGGGTTTTCAGCTGGGTATGAGCCACCAGGTCGGCAATGGACTCGTCCCGTTCATGTCCGATGCCCGTGACAACGGGCAGGGCGGCATTTGCTATGGTTTTTGCCAATGTGTAGTCGTCAAAACAATCCAGGTCCGATTGGGCACCGCCTCCTCTAATAATCACCACCAGGTCAAATCCCTCCGCCACCTGATTTTTTTCCACTTGCTCGATCGCTTCAATTATTTCGGGGACCGCATTGTTTCCCTGCATGGAGGCCTGGAAAAAGCGCACGTGCACCCGGTATCCCTGGGCATTTTTCTCCAACTGAGTCATAAAATCACCGTATCCAGCCGCTGTGACCGAGCTGATGAGAGCAATTTTCTGACTTACTTTGGGTAGGACAAATTGTTTGTTTTGCTCTAAAAGACCTTCCAATGTCAAGCGATCGATGATTTCCTGACGCTTTCTGGCCCGCTCTCCCAACGTAAAATTTGCATCAATATCCTTAATTATCAAACTGATACCGTACAATTCATGAAACTGAACGTTCACAAGTGCCAGAATACTCATCCCGCTTTGCAAGGGCCTGCCTGTCACCCTTTCGAATTTTCTTCGAATGGTCTGGTAGGTATAGGACCAAATATTACCCCGTATCTTTGCTACCATCCCGGTGGTGGATTTTTCAATCAGATCCAGGTACGCATGTCCCCTTACCGAGTCTCTCAGCTCACCTATTTCGGCGATTACCCAGTAACTGGGAGATAAATTTGCATCCAGGGCATGTTTGATCTGTTCGGTAAGCGTCACTAATGAAATGGCCTGTTGCATACACAAAGAAACGAAAAAATCACGGGGTCTGAACCAAAAAAACCGGCAAAAGGCCGGTTTTTCGGTAGAATTTGCCGCTTCTTTACAAAGCCAGCCTGGGTAATAGTTGGTTTAATCTGACCACTTTCACTAATTCTCTGGTCCTTCCTCTCTGCCTTTTTCCCGCTCGCGACCTTGCATGCGGTAAATGTGCCGGGCAAAATCCCGATTGGTTTCGTTGAGCCGTAAAGCTTGTTGGGGACTTAGTGTTTCGGAAACCTTGTATAGAAACTCCTTTTCTTGTTCCAAAAGAGCTTTTTGGAGGTCGAATCGTTCGTCGATCAACGCTCTCGCTGCTGATTCGCTGAGAACTTTCTTCTTTCGCTTTTTTGGAAATACGATACAATTCACGCATCAATTCCTTTCGGTTGTCTTCGTGCTCGTTATAAAGCGGCCAGAATTTTTCCGCTTGTTCCGGGCTGAGCGATAGCCTGTTAGTGACGAATGCCACTCGGGCTGCCTGCAACTTTTCCCGGTCTACGCGCGTTTCCCGCTGCCCATAGCCAGTCAGAGAATTTGCCAATAATAGCGCCAGAAACATCCATTTTTTCATATCAAAACAAAATTTCGTTCAACAACAACTCCTCATCTTCGTTCCCCAGCTCCGAACGCCACTCTGCTGCCGTAATCGCATCCAATAAGTCGTTTGGATTGTCTGCCAACAGCAGAACATCTACCTCGTCCCATGCTCCGGTTGTAATGTAGTAATCCACCTCTTCGTTGATTGCCGTTCGGAAATCAGTAGTGTGCTGCTGCGTAGGAAAAACAACCACCATGAGAAAACCCACGATACAGGCGGCAGCCACTGCCAAAGCAGTCAGGTACACCTGCCGGGTTCGTTGCCTTCTTTTCCTAAGGATTCTATCCGGAAGGCTATCAAAATAGTTTTCCGGAGTTTTAAAGACCGATTCTTTTGGAAATTTGTTCATACTATTGGTTAGACAGGTTTACTACACAAAGGTTTACTCTTCCTTCAGAATTTCTTCAATTTTTTTTACGGCATGGTGGTAACCAGCTTTCAATCCGCCCACCGTGGTTTGTGTCATTTTGCTTATTTCCTCGTAAGAAAGCTCTTCAAAATACCGCAAGTTAAAGATTAAACGTTGCTTTTCCGGTAAGCGAAGGATTGCCTTTTGTAATTGAAGCTGCACTTCATCACCATCAATCAACGAAGAGCGGTCCAGGTAACCCATCATCACCTCGTGGTGATCCTCCATGGAAAAGAAATTTCGCTTCTTTTTCTTTTCCAGAAAATTCAAGCTTTCGTTGACGGCAATTCGGTAAATCCAGGTAAAAAGAGAGGATTTTCCATGGAAGGAGTCAATGTTTTTATAGGCTTTGATGAAGGTATTCTGGACAACATCGTCTGCATCCTCGTGTATGATCACCATTTTTCTAACCATCCCATACACTCGTTTTTGGTAGGTCTCGACGAGCTCCCGAAAACCCTTATCTCTGGTTTTGGGGTCCTTAATCTGCTCCAAGAGTTTTGCTTCAATCAATGGTACCATCCGAAAGGTTAGACCAGGAAAAGCCGCAAAGGTTTAATAATGGACATAGAAAAGAAGCGATTCCCTGCTGGTACCCGTAAACCGGATCTTGTTCCAAATAAATTGGATAGGCCTTCCGGGATAAGGGTTTTTTGACCCTCATTGGACTCGAAGTGTTTGCAAGGTGGCCGCATTTCCGCGTAGAAAGGCCGAAATATCCATTCGCTTTTTTCCGGCTAATTGTAGGTCGGTTATGGCTAGCAGCCCCTTTCCGGTCTGAAAGTGAAGGTAAGTTTTGTAATCGGTGGAAAATTCTCCCGGTTTTAGTGCTTCCTTGGTTTGCTCCACCAGATGACTGTGGTAGAGTTTGCAAGTAGTGGTCCCCAATCGACACCAGGCTCCGGGGTAGGGAGAAAGTCCGCGAATTTGGTTGTGTAGTTGCCTGGCGGGCTGATTCCAATCTATTTCGCAGGTCTCCTTATGAATTTTCGGTGCGGTGTGGATGGCTCTGGAGGAATCCTGCGGCTGTGGACGAACATTTCCGCTAGCAATGCCTGCTACTGTTCGAAGCACCAGGCTGGCTCCTTTGTGCATCAGTCGGTCGTGAAGGGTGCCAGCATTGTCTTCGGGTAAGATCGCCTCTTCTTCCTGGAATAAGATGCTGCCGGTATCGATTTCCTGTTGGAGAAAAAACGTGGTCAACCCGGTTTTAGATTCTCCGTTCATCAACACCCAATTGATCGGTGCAGCTCCTCGATAGTCTGGCAGAAGAGAAGCATGGAGATTAAAGGTGCCCTTTTCTGGCATGGACCAAACGACTTCCGGAAGCATCCGGAAAGCTACAACCACCTGTAAGTCCGCCCGAAAATCGCGCAAGGTCTCCAAAAACGCTTCGCTTTTTAGATTGGGCGGCTGCAGCACGGGCAGCTGATGCGCCTCAGCGAAGGCCTTTACCGGGGAGGGCTTGGCTTGTCTTCCCCGGCCCTGGGGTTTGTCCTGGGCTGTCACTACGGCTACGACGTTCCACCCTTCCCGTACCAGCAGTTCAAGCGAGGCAACGGCAAACTCCGGGGTACCCATGAAGACGATTCTCAGATCTTTATTCATTTTTGATTAATCATATATCAGGTAATTGGCCCTTTTTCGGCGGTAATTTTCCAAGTCTTCTTTCCAGGATTCCCGGATGTCTGCCGCTGAGACTCCGTTAACGATGGCTTTTCTCAATTCGTCGGTTCCGGCAAGCTTGTCAAAGAAAGCATTAAAAAATCCAGCGCGTCCGTCCGCTATCCTATAGGCTTCCAATAGGTAGGTCAATGTAAACCGGTGATTAAGGGCTTCGGAGCGAAGGTCTTTCCCATAACAAACCTTATTTTGATGCGGAGGGTTTTTGGACATGCCTTCGATGCTTACCGGCGTGAAGGTAAAATCCCCAAATTTCGGATCGGGATACCCATACACCTGAAAGGGAAACAGCGTGCCTCTACCCAGGCTGATGTCTGTGCCTTCGAAAAAGCAAAGGGAAGGATAAAGCCGGATCGACAGATCGTTCGGAAGGTTTGGAGAAGGTTTGACGGGAAGCGAATAAGGCTCCGAATGGGTCCAGTTTTCTATCGGGATGACCTCGATATCTGCCTTGACTCCCCCTTTCAGCCACCCTTCGCCATTGATCATGTGAGCCAATTCACCGACCGTGAGGCCATGAACGACTGGAATGGGATGCATGCCGACAAAGCTTTCGAATCCTGGCTGAAGCACGGGCCCGTCTATGTAATCGCCACTCGGGTTGGGCCGGTCCATGATCATCAGTGGTTTGCCTTGTTCGGCACAGGCTTCCATGAGGTAGTGCAGGGTGCTGATAAAGGTATAGAAGCGAACGCCTACATCCTGGATGTCGAAAATCACCAGGTCTACGTCGGCAAGGGCTTCCAGTGAGGGTTTTTTCGAATCTCCGTAAAGCGATACCAGCGGCAGTCCGGTTTGTGGATCAATCTGGTTTTCTACTTTCTCTCCGGCATCCGCATTTCCACGGAAGCCATGTTCGGGTACAAAAACCTTTTGCACAGAGATGCCTTCTTCCAATAGAAAATCAACCAGGTGCTTGGATTCGTTCTGAGTTAGCACACTGGTCTGGTTTACCGCCAGTGCTACCCGTTTGTTTTCTAACTTGGGTAAGTAGAGGGATGGGCGGTCCGCACCTGTCCTTATTTCGGTATCTTTTTGAGGGAGTGAGGATTCCTGCTCTTGTGTGGTTGATTCCGTTTTGCTTGTGCAAAATGTCAGACTACCCAACAAAAATACCGGGAGAAGTATTAATTTTACCTGCTTCATGTTAATTTGCGTTTCAGTTAACAAAATAAACGACTTCATTGAACCTTTCCTACTTCATTGCAAAAAGAATCAGTTTTAAAAAAACGGGAGGTTTCACCGGTACGATTCACCGAATAGCCGTAGCCAGCATTGCCTTGGGGCTTTCCATCATGATTGTTTCTTTTTTGATTTTGGCAGGTTTTCAGACAGTCATTGCAGATAAAGTTTTTTCATTTACCGGACATTATCAGGTCAACCGATTTGTCATGAGTCAGTCACTTGACGAATCGCCCACTAGTACAGCGAGTAACTTCTACACCAATCACGAGTCTCTGGATTACATCCGACACGTTCAAGGGTATGCGAATAAGCCTGGGCTAATAAAAGGAAAGGACGAAGTAGAAGGAGTCATGATGAAAGGAGTGGGCCCTGAATTTGACAGCCTTTCCTTCAAGGCCTCACTGATCGACGGCAGGTTCCTGAGCTTTTCTGAAAACGATAATCCGTCCAATGAAATCATTCTCAGTGCGAAAATTGCCCGAAAAATGCTGCTGTCCGTGGGCGATCTGGTTACCATGTACTTTGTACAGGATCCACCGCGGTTTAGGCGACTGAAGGTGGTCGGTATCTACGAGACCTTTCTAGAGGATTTTGATGATAAAATTGTCATTGGAGATATTCAACTGATACGTGTGCTCAACGATTGGGATGAAGACCAGGTTGGGGGGTTCGAGGTTTTCCTGAAGGATCCGGCACTTATCGATACCTATGAGGCTGCCTTGTACGATTACATCGATTACGACCTGCGTTTGGTAAAAGCCACCGACAAATTCATGCAGCTTTTTGATTGGCTGGAGTTACTGAATAACAATGTATACGTTTTTCTGGCCTTGATTCTTTTCGTTGCGGCCTTCAATATGGTATCTATCCTGTTTATATTAATCATGGAGCGCACTCCCATGGTGGGGCTGCTAAAAGCCCTGGGGGCAAAGAACCGACAAATCCGAAATATTTTTATTTGGAATGGCGTACGCATCATCGGAAGGGGCCTGCTGCTGGGAAATCTGATTGGGTTGGGTTTTGGTTGGATACAAGATCAAACACGCTGGGTGAGCCTGAACCCGGAAAATTATTACATGAGTTATGTGCCTGTTTTTTGGGATTGGGGCACCATTCTCGGACTTAACCTTTTGGTATTGCTTGTCACCACCACCGTGCTATTTTTACCTGCCATGATCATTAGTAATATCAACCCCATCAAATCCATCAAGTTTAATTAACAGGTCGGTATTTCTTTACCATGCTTTTGAGTTTCATGTAGATAACGCCGAAGACGGCTTCCCGGAAAATATGTTTGGACATTTTGGACGTGCCCCTGGTCCGGTCGGTGAAGATAATTGGGACCTCGTGGATGGAAAAGCCCAGTTTCCATGCGGTAAACTTCATCTCGATCTGAAAAGCGTATCCAATAAACCGGATTTTTTTCAGGTCAATGGCTTCCAAAACCCTCCTGTGGAAGCACACGAACCCCGCAGTCGTATCCCGAACCGGTATTCCGGTAATGAATTGCACGTATTTGCTGGCAAAAAAGGACATCAACACCCGGCCCATGGGCCAGTTCACCACGTTTACGCCGGACACATAGCGGGACCCGATCACCAAATCGTGACCATTATTTTTCGCGGCTTCGTACAAACGGCACAAGTCCTGCGGATTGTGTGAAAAGTCAGCGTCCATTTCGAAAATATACGCGTAGCCCCTTTCCAACGCATAGGCAAACCCTTCCAGATAAGCGGTTCCCAACCCTAATTTCCCGGGTCTTTCCTTCAAAAATACCCTTCCAGGAAACTCATTTTGCACGGCACGCACCAGGTCGGCCGTTCCGTCCGGGGAACCATCGTCAATTACCAACAGGTCAAAATTTTCCGAAAGAGACATAACCTCACGGATGATGTCCTGAATATTTTCCTTTTCGTTGTACGTGGGGATGAGGACTAGTTTGGTATCGGTCATAATTCAGACTACAAAAGTAGAATTAAAAACGGATTTTTTTTTGGGATAAAGAAATAAGTGATCCCAATGGGAAGTTAAAAAACACGAACGAGGCGAAGACGCCTGCTTCCTGCCTCCTCTAACCGATCATCGGCCAGCATTGCAGCGAGGTAGGTTTGCTTTGGCCAGCCGGTTCCCATGCATTGCAGCCGTTTCCAGGTCAAAACAGGCCTGCCGGGGATTTTTATCCATCAGACAAAGAGCCCTTCGGGCCAATGCGTCGTAGTGCTTGGGGTTTTTCTCCAATACCTGATCAAAATCCTCTATGGCCCATTCCTTGTAGCCCAGTTTCATCAGAGCAAAGCCCCGGTTGTAATGGGCCGTGAGATTATCCGGCTCGATTTCCAGGTACTTATTGAAGGAAACGATGGTGCCCAATCCATCTCCCGAATAGGCCATGGCAATGCCTTTGTAAAAATGGGGCATGGAAGCTTCAGGTTGCAGGCGAATGGTCTCTTCCAAAAACTCCACTGCACTTGTGTACCTCCCATTCTTGATCATTGAGCGGGCCAGTAGCAGCAGGATATCAAAATCTTTGGGATCGTGCATGGCAGCCAGTAAAAGATTTTTTTCCGCCGTTTTCAAGTCTTTTTGCTCCCAGGCTATTTTTCCAATTCCCGCATACGCCTGGGCGTGGTCCGGATGCAACACCAGAATTTTTCGGTAATCCGCCAAAGCTTTCGTATAGTTTCCCAACTCCTCGTACGATCTGGCGCGTAGATGCAATGCCTTGATATCGGTGCCGCTGATGAAAAGGACCTTGTTAAATTCCTTGATGGCCCGTTCGTACTGCCCATTCTTGTATAGGTTTTCCGCGTCCCGGAAGTTTCCTATGCAACTTGAAAACACCAGGATAAGGCTGATACACGAATGGACTGCATGGAATCGGAACATATTGTTATTAACGTATTAGTTTTTGAAGATAACAAATATTCTTTCTTCAACAAAAAATCGATCGAATTTGATCCAGAAAGGAGGAAACTTCGTAACTCAGGTCAAACTTTCCCCTTTCAGGAATTCGAAGGCAGCGGACTTTTGGTATTTCCGAAGACTTCCATACCAGGGGATATCAAAAAATGCGATGGGATAAAAAAGTAACAGCTATTTTTTAATGGGCTATCCACGCAGCGAGGATAGCCCTTTTTTTACAGTGTACCCTTGGTGCTGGGAAGTTGATCCAGGGCGCGTAAGTCTTTGCGTACCGCCATTTTGATGGCTCGCGCCAGTCCTTTGAAGATGGCTTCGATCTTGTGGTGTTCGTTTTCGCCCTCAGCTTTGATATTTAGATTGCATTTGGCTGTATCACTGAAGGACTTAAAGAAATGGTAAAACATTTCCGTTGGCATATCGCCTATTTTTTCCCGCTTGAATGCCGCGTCCCAAACCAGCCAGGGCCGGCCGCCGAAATCTACCGCTACTTGTGCCAGGCAATCGTCCATGGGTAATAGAAACCCGTATCGGTAGATCCCCTTTTTGTCGCCCATTGCGCGGAGATAGGCCTCTCCCAAAGTGAGCGCGGTATCTTCGATCGTGTGGTGTTCGTCAATATGAAGATCGCCTGCGACCTGTATCTCCAGGTCTGTGCCACCGTGCTTGGCCAATTGGTCCAACATGTGATCAAAAAAAGGAAGGCCGGTTTGGATACGGCTTTTTCCGGTGCCATCCAAATTGAGTTCGATGGCTATTTGGGTTTCAGCTGTATTTCGGGAAACGCTGGCTTTTCTGGCAGGCGTTTTCAGATAGGCGTATAGTTCGTCCCAGGTAGCAAGGCATTGGTCGGCCTCGGCGTAGGCCTCCGTGTTGAAATAGATGGATTTGCAGCCCAGGTTTTTGGCCAGTTGCACATCCGTTTTTCGGTCACCGATCACGTACGAATTCTCCAGGTCATAGTCGCCGTTCAGGTAGGAAAGCAGCATGCCCGTACCGGGTTTTCGCGTGGGGGCATTTTCATGAGGAAAGGTTTTGTCGATGTGAATGGCCGCAAAAACCACGCCTTCCTGCTCCAGGGTTTTAAGCATTTTGTATTGAGCAGGCCAGAAGGATTCTTCTGGAAAGGAGGGGGTACCCAAGCCATCCTGGTTGCTGACCAATACCAATTCGAAGGTCCCTTCTTCGGCAATTTTACTCAGGTTGGTGATCGCACGGGGTATAAATTCAAGTTTTTCCAGACTGTCTACCTGAAAATCCGTCGGAGGCTCCTTGATGATGGTGCCGTCCCGGTCAATAAATAAGATCTTTTTCTTCATAACTACTCGTTAGTGGTCCAGGCCGGAGCGATTCGGGTCAGCGAGTATTGCCCGCAAGGTACGGATAAATTCTTCGTTCTCCCGTTCGTTGCCCACCGTGATGCGCAGGCAGTCGCCGCAGTGGTACACACCGGACCGATCCCGAACAATGATTTTCTTTTCGATTAAACGTTGGTATACCGCTTTTGCATGGGGAATTTTTACCAGGAAAAAATTGGCCTGAGAGGGGTAGACTTTTTCAACACCCGCTGTATTTTCCAACTGCAGCCGAAGGTTCTCCTTCTGCACCTGGATTTCATGCATCATTTCTTGGAGTTTTTTGGTGTTTACAAGTGCCTCTACCACCGTGTTTTGGGTGAGTCCGCTGATATTATACGGAGGCTTGATTTTATTGAGTATGGCAATGATCTCCGGTGAGGCAAAGGCCATTCCCAATCGAAGTGCCGCCAGGCCCCAGGCTTTGGAGAGGGTTTGCATGACCAGCAGGTTGGGAAATTCGTCCAGTACCGGAACGAAGCCCGGCTCGTCACTGAAATCAATGTAGGCCTCGTCTATGATGACCAATCCGCTAAACCCCCGCAAAATGGAGAGAACGGAGGCTCGCTGCATTTTATTTCCACTGGGATTATTGGGGGAGCAAATAAAAATCATTTTCGTATCCGCGTTGACGGCCGCCAACACCTCTCGCGGTTCTAACTGAAAATCCGGGCTTAAGGGTACCTTTTTAACCGGCACATCGTTGATTCCTGCACTTACCTCATACATTCCGTAGGTCGGAGGCATGATGATCACGTTATCAATGCCCGGTCGGCAGAAGGCGCGAAACAATAAATCAATGGCTTCGTCACTACCGTTTCCGAGAAATATCCGGTCAGCGGATACCTTCTTTAATTCAGCGATCTGTTCCTTGAGCAGGGATTGGTATGGATCGGGATACCGATTATAGTTTTCCCTGGTGATGGATCCCAGGGGGTTCTCATTGGCATCCAGGAATACGCCGGCTTTTCCGCTGTATTCGTCTCGGGCGGAGGAGTAGGGTTTCAGCCCTGCAATATGGGGACGAAGGAGCTTCTTTAGATCAAAATCCATCTTTTTTTCGATTGGAGAGATAGTTTAAACGAACGGTAACGGCACGCTTATGGGCCTCCAGGTTTTCATGATGGGCCATCACTTCTATGGCGGGTCCCAGGGACTGTATTCCTTCTGCGGTGATTTTCTGATAGGTGATTTTCTTCACGAAACTATCCAGCGATACACCGGAATAACTTCGCGCATACCCGTTGGTAGGCAGGGTATGGTTGGTGCCCGAGGCGTAATCCCCTGCAGCTTCGGGGGTATAATTTCCAATAAACACCGACCCGGCATTTACAATTCCCTGTACAGCTCGTTCCTCTTCTTTCACGGCCAAAATGAGGTGTTCGGGTGCATAGGCGTTGATTAGATCCAGGGCACTGTTCATTTTTTCCATGACGATCGCTACACTGTTTTCCAACGCCTTTTTGGCAATTTTCTGGCGGGGAAGTTCCCTGAGTTGCTCCTCGACAGCAGTCAGCACTTTCTTTACGAATTTTTCGGTAGGACAAACCAAGACTACCTGGCTATCAACGCCGTGTTCGGCCTGAGAAAGCAGGTCTGCAGCGACAAATTCCGGGATGGCAGTATCGTCCGCATATACCAGTACCTCCGAAGGTCCGGCGGGCATATCGATGGCGACCCCCTGTCTCGTGGCCAATTGTTTGGCGGCGGTTACGTATTGGTTGCCCGGTCCAAAAATCTTGTCCACTCGGGGTACGGAGGCAGTACCGTAGCACATGGCAGCAATGGCCTGGGCTCCACCCGCTTTGACAACTTTCGTGATCCCAATCAGAGAAGCGGTATAGAGGATAGCGGGGTGAATCTCTCCCTTCGGATCCGGGGGAGTACACAATACGATTTCCTCACATCCCGCCAATTTAGCCGGAATACCTAACATCAAAACCGTGGAAAACAAGGGAGCGGTGCCGCCCGGTATATACAAGCCTACTTTTTGAATGGGAACGCTCCTGCGCATGCAGGTGACCCCCTGCATGATTTCAGAACTAATCGCCGGCATTTCCTGTAGCTTATGGAATTTTTCGATGTTGTATCGGGCTGTTTGGATGGCATCTTTTAGCTCGACACCGAGTTTCGCTCCGGAAGCGTTTCTTTCTGCCTCCTCTACCAGCAGGGAGTCAATTTCAACATGATCGTATTCCAGGGCAAACTTTTTCAATGCTTTGTCTCCCTGACGTTTGACCTTTTTCATGATCGGCTTCACGATCTTTTCTATCTCCTTCATTTTCTGAACGGGACGAGCCAGTTCCTTATTCCACGTTTTTGTATCGGGATTAACCAGGATTTTCATGTTACATGCGTTTAAATTCCCCTAAACCAAACAGAGGTAGATTTTTTATGAATCCCTTGAAGCACAAGGCCGGTTTTTCGATCGGATTAAATGACCATCTTTTCGATGGGTACCACCAGGATCCCCTGAGCGCCTGCAGCCCTCAATTCTTCGATATTTTCCCAAAACTGATCCTCACTGATAACCGAGTGAACGGAAGACCATCCTGCTTCCGCCAGCGGAAGAATGGTTGGGCTGCGCATCCCGGGGATCAGGGAAACAATGGTATCCAGGGAGTCGTTCGGGGCATTGAGCAATACGTACTTGTTTTTCTTTCCTTTTTGTACGGCGTCCATACGGAACAGTAATTTCTGCACGACGCGCTGCTTTTCACCGGATAGGCTCTTGTTGCTGATCAATACGGCCTCGGACTGGAAAATTTCTTCCACTTCCTTCAATCCATTCATCATCAATGTAGATCCGGAGCTAACGATGTCGCAAATGCCTTCGGCAAGTCCAATGCTTGGAGCAATTTCCACCGACCCGCTTATTTCATGTATTTCCGCCTCTATTTGCCGAGACTTTAGGAAATCTCCCAGTATTTTTGGGTAGGATGTTGCAATACTTTTGCCTTTGAAATACTGGATGCCATCGTATACTTCGCTCTTGGGTATGGCCAAGGAAAGCCGGCACTTGGAAAATCCCAGTTTTTTTAACACCGTCACGTCCTTGTCTTTCTCCACCAACTCGTTCTCACCAACAATTCCCAAATCGGCGACGCCGTCGGCAACGTATCCAGGAATGTCATCGTCTCTTAAAAAAAGAAACTCAACAGGAAAGTTGGTGGCCGTGGATTTCAATTTTCCGGTGCCGTTATAAAATTTTATGCCGCACTCTTTGATTAGCTTAAGCGATTCCTCACTTAACCGCCCACTTTTCTGAACAGCTATTCGAATACTATTTTCCATGGATTAAATGATACACTGGTGAATTTTTAAGTTAAAGAGGCGAATCAATCGGCTGACTACATCCATTTGGTTGGATCGCACAAAGGGTTTAGGAGGAATGATGACCCATGTGGTGCCAGCGAGCAGTTGCTGCGTGGAAAAATGAACATGTATGGCAATTGCTCCCAGAGATTTTCATATCGATACAAATTTAGTGAGCTATTGCCAACTAGCAAAATAAAAAAGGGAATACTGACGCAAAAAAAGAGGCCCCAACCGGAGCCTCTCCATCATTAAACCAACCTAACCAAAAAAATATATTTTTTATCCCAATTTCGTTTACCTGTTCTAATTGTATTGATAAAACTCATTGACGAATCGGTCATAACTGACCAGATCTTTGTAGGGAGTACGCGCGCGCATTTTATCCAATGCCTGCTCCAGCACCAATCTACAGGCCTGGCTGGAAAGAATTTCCTTTTTTACCCGTGTTTTCGAAGCGGTAATCACCTTGGGAAAAGAAGGCCCCATTTCATCGGCTGGCATTAAGAGAGCCTTTGCCTGCTCGAGGATTTCGTCGGCTTTTTTTTTATCGAGCCATTCGAAGAAATTTTTGCTTTGTTGCTGAAGCAGCGGTTTAACTTTTTTCAACCAACTTTTGTTAATTTCCATTTTACCTTCAATCACCTGATAAATATCGGCGAGTTCAAAAAAGACTACCTGGGAATGCGACTGCAAAGAATCGCTAAGTTCACTGGTAACTGCCAGGTCTATGAGGATCTTTACCGAGGAAAAATTGGTGTCGAAATGGGCCGCCTGAATGGCATTGTCTTCGTTTTCTAGAGTAGAGATCAGTATGTCGTTTTCCCGTACGACATTTGCAAGTTGTTCAAATGGCTCGTATACAAACTGCGTTAACTCCGAAGCAGGCAGGCCTGCAAATGGCTGAATCGTCTTTTCAACAATGACAATTTTTTCGAATCCTCTGCTTCTCAGGTTCTGGTAGACCTTCCTGCCCATTCCGTTGAAACCGAGGATGGCTATCTTGGGTTGCTTTATTTTTTTTACCAACTCGGCCACCATGTCCGCCACAGTAAATGAAACAGAAAACGTGGGCGCCTGGAAGCTTACCTCCTTGCTCAAAAACAGATTGGTTCGCTGCAGGAAGGCTTTCCATTCACTTAATAATATGCCTTTCAATCCTACCTGATCGGATAATTCAAATGCTTCTAAAAACTGCGAATAAAGTGGGTTCGCTCCATAGGTGCTGGCCTGTACGCCAAAACATAACTCCGAGAGATGTGTAAGGGCGCTTTCTTCGTTGCAATTTTGTTGAAAAAGAGTTTCTGTAGGTAGCCCTACACCTGCTTTTATCCTTCGAATGGCCGCATAAATCTCATCTTCATGCGGTCGGGAACTGTGATAAAGAATTTCTGTCCGATCCTGATTCGACAAGATTAATGCTTCTGCCACTCCGCACTGTTCTCTGACTTCTGTCAATAAATCTTTTGATTCTTCCCGGGTCAATTGGAAGTTGCTTTCCCGATTCTTTTGAAATCCTGCGCTGAAACTCAATAACCTAAACTGTCCCATTGTCTGCTGTTTTAATTTTGCTGTTTCAATTGGAAGTACCTACGAAGACACTTCCGGTACCGGATTTCCCGGTTAAAAATTTAATGATATAAAAGTAGCCATTCCTTTCAACGTGTTGGGAAATATTCGGTGAACAAGATGCTTCAATCGGTAAATGAGGTAAAACTGGCGGTAAAAATCGGCGCTTTCAACGACAAAGTTTCAAAAATTGCGGTTAAATCGTATCGATCGTCGCTCTAATTGCATAGAAATATACCCAAGATAGGCGTATAAAACCAGTGGCTGGACTCGTTTTATTCCGGTATACGTCTGTATTTTTTTGTACCAATGGTTCTAGCCGTTACCGCTACGGAAGAATCCCCGAAAACTTTTGATGCAAAGCGCAATTCAACAGCCCCAATATAGCGTATGAAAAAGCCAAGGGAATTTGGTGAGTTGCCCGATTTCTTTTAGAGGTTTTCGGCGTTCAGATCGACCAGCTGATTCGAACCACACATTCTTGCTTCCTCCCAAAGTGCAAGTAATCGTACAGGATTTGTTTGCCTAAAAAGCATGGATTTACCGATACCTGTTTCCTCGCCGCATTGATCCATACCTGGCGAGGATCCGGAAGAAAGCGAAAAAGTAGCCGCATTTTTTCATCAATAGGCCCACCGTTTGGCAAGTTGCACCAGCGAAAGCATGATCGGTACTTCAATCAGTACGCCCACTACCGTCGCCAGTGCCGCTCCCGAACTCAATCCAAACAAGGCGATGGCCACCGCGACGGCCAATTCGAAGAAATTACTGGCACCGATCATGGAGGCCGGAGCGCATACCCGGTAGGGTAGTTTCAGATACCTGCCTGCCCCCCAACTGAGAAAAAAGATCAGGTAGGTTTGCAAGGTTAATGGAATGGCGATCAAAAGAATGTGCTGGGGTTGTGCAAGAATTTGTTCACCCTGAAAAGCAAAGAGTAAAACCAGCGTAGTCAATAAGGCAAAAATGGAAAGTAGTTTCAGTTTTGGTAAAAAATTTGTTTTCAGCCAGTTCGCTCCTTTTTTCTGAATCAGGAGCCGGTTGGTTAGGTAGCCTGCCAGCAGTGGAATAAAGACGAAGACAACAATGGAGGTAACCAGCACGTCGTATGGGATTTGGAAATCGGTGATGCCCAACAATACTTGTACGAGGGGAACAAAAGCTACCAACAGAATAAGGTCATTGACGGATACCTGTACCAGGGTGTAATTGGGATCTCCGTTACTAAGGTAGGACCAGACAAATACCATGGCCGTACACGGTGCAGCGCCAAGTAGTATGGCTCCCGCCAAATAGGCATCCGCCTGCTCGGGACTTAGCCAGGCACTGTACAGCTTGTCAAAAAATAGCCAGGCAAAAAAGGCCATGGTAAAAGGTTTTACCAGCCAGTTGACGACTACCGTCAGCCCCAGTCCCCTGGAATTTTTTCCAATTTGTTTCAACGAGTTGAAATCCACTTGCACCATCATGGGATAAATCATTAACCAGATGAGTACCGCTACCGGAATGTTTACATGAGCGATTTCCAGCGAGGACAGGTAGCCCATGTTTTCTCCAAAAATAGCGCCGATGCCGATTCCTACTGCAATGCAGAGAATCACCCAGACTGTCAGGTATTTTTCAAAAAAACCAATTTCTTTCATCGAGTTTTGGGATACGTGTGGATTTACTTTGTTTCATTTTCCTGTTTTTCCAGTCGTATGCGGTGCTACTCCGCTTCAATCGGAAACAACCACTCATTAGGGCACCGCTTGCCGATTGGATGGCGGTAAACGGTGCCGCAATGAATTCTATTTTTTAAAATGAAGTTGGGACAAGAATGGAAACGGTTGCTTTTGTTGATTACCGGGTTATCCGGAATTGACCTGGGACATAAGGTAAAACATCTCGATAGCGATTTGACGCGTGCGTTCGTCGTAAACCTGGGCTTCTTCGGACGTTCCATCTGCCGCCTTTGGATCCAGGTAGGGGATGGGGAAGCGGAGGGAGGCGCCCGGAATGAAGGGACAATTTTTATCGGCATCCGAACAAGTCATAACGGCAGCAAAATTTTCTAAACCGTTGAAAGGATCGTCGTATTTTTTAGAAAAACAGGCGATTGCCTGTCTTTCGTCGGAAAAGCGCACCAGGTAATGCGGGTTGTCTCCATTCGTAGGGTTTACCCTGAAACCAGCGCGTTTGATAGCGGCTACTGCCCTGGGATTAAATGCTGTGGTCTCGGTACCGCCGGAATACGTATGCATTCCTTCTTCCAGCCCATAATATGCGGCGGCAGTTGCCGCCCAAATCTGGCTTAGGTGACTTCTTCGGCTGTTATGGGTACAGATAAAAGTGAGGTTTGCCGGTTCGTTGGCCTCTTTTTTTTCCCGAATAAACAAAGCAATTTCCCGGAGAACATCCTTACGGTCTTCTGGAATAGCCGCCATTTCGGGAAGTAGGGATTGAACGTATTCGATCAGTTCGGGGTAGAGAGTTGGTTTGGATAGGCGATTCTTAGTACACATGGTGGCTTGCAATATCGGGAATTTCGAGACGGGTCAGAGACCGGTGTTGCGTTCCGGTGGGTACACAGGGGGAAAAGGCGAGGATGAAAACGGAGGGCGCAACGGTTCCTTCCTCGACTGTAGCTTGCCAATCTGGAAAATCAGCAACAACCGGTACCTTCCTGACAGGAGGATGCGTGCCCGGTCGAGGCGAGGGGTTGCTGTCCTTTTGTTTCAGATCCGGGTTTTTCGGCGTATACGGTGATGCTGTATATGCCGGTACTTCCCCGGTTAAAGGCCTGTAACGCTTCCGGGGAAAGGTATTTGCCCAAAATGTCCTGGGGAATGGAAATGGCTTTTTCCTTTTGAATGGTACAATTTTGAAAACCGGATTGCTGTATGTAATGCAGGTACTGGTCTTTCTGAATAGCTCCCGCCACGCATCCCGCATACATTTCTGCATCCTCCTTCAATGCCTGGGGAAGCGTTCCCATCAACACAATATCCGAAATACTAAAATGTCCACCGGGCTTCATTACTCGAAAAATCTCTTGGAGCACCTTTTTTTTGTCAGGAACCAGGTTTAGTACGCAATTACTGACCACTACGTCTGCCACGTTTTCATTCACCGGCATGCTGTCGATATCGCCTTCCCGAAATTCCACATTGTTATAGCCCATTTTTTCGGCGTTGTGACGTGCTTTCTGGATCATAGCTGGCGTAAAGTCGACGCCGATTACTGTTCCTTCCGGGCCGACTTCGTGTCGGGCCACAAAACAATCGTTGCCTGCACCCGAGCCAAGGTCAATGACGGTGTCCCCTCTTTTGATTTTGGCAAATTGGGTAGGCAGGCCGCATCCCAGGCCGAGGTCAGCTGTTTCCAGGTAACCCGCAGTTTCGGAATAGTCCTCCATCATGATGTTGTAGATTTTATTGGAAGGAGTTGTGGCGCCGCAGCAAGAGGCGGCGTTGGCCGCTTTATCCTGCGTTGCGATTCGCGCATACCGCGCTTTTACCAGGTGTTTTAAATCGTTTTCTTTTTTCATGTCTTTGGATGTTCTGCTACCTCAGTAATGGTTTTTCAATTCCCTAACAGCATCCTCCGGAAAGGGGAGAGGGATATTGGTCAAAGAGTTGATTGAACTGATTTTTTATTTCTGCCCAGCGGATGGGGTTGATGCAATAGCTGATGCGAGCGCCTTCGATGGTGCCTTGTATGATCCCAATTTCCTTCAATTCGCGCAGGTGCTGACTAATGGTTGGCTGGGCCAGACCCAATTGCTGCACCAGGTCTCCATTGATGCAGGCGTTGGATTTTAACAAGTACTGAATGATGGCCACGCGTGCTGGGTGGTCAAATGCCTTTGCTGCGAGGGCCAGTTCATTCTGCGCTTCGGAAAATAGATTGCTTTTTGTTACTCCCATTTGTATTATTTTATTATTGCAATATTACGATAAATAAATGAATAAGGCAACCGGCAGTAGTGATTCTTTTTTTCTTTCCTTTGCACGATTTGCGCTATTTTCATACGCTTACCCTGGTCCTCTACGGTAATTTAAACGGTCAAGCCAAGGCAACACCGAGACCCGGAATACTTTTTTGGCTAGTTTTCGAGGCAATGCATCGTAGCAAGTGGAACTTTCGGAATATATTCCTATAATTGGGTAGTCGCTGAGCGAATGCCTTCATTCGGGATGGAATTGCTTCGAATGCTCGAAGCGTCTCCAAAAAATGCGGATGGTTTGCAAAAGTTGCCGGGGTAGCAGGAGTGTGTAAGCCAGGCAGGTTGCAGAGTACCTTGGTAGCAGATGATCCCGTCGCTAAAAAAAACCTTTGGGTTCGCAAATATATCATAAAAGCCGCGTTGCCAGTCCACCCTTGTGCAATGCAACGCATAATTTCGATAACGATGAAACAGTTGTTGGTACCCATTCTGGTTTTTTCTCTTGGCTGTTCGTTTGAACAAAGCAAAGAAAATGCGTTTTGGAACGAAGGGAAACCGGTTATGGAGGTGGTGGAACTTTTTCCAGGGGAACGGTTTCCCAATGTGGTAACCGCCCTGGATGGCTCCATAGTGGCTACCTGGGGAAATCGAAACTATCAGGTGCGACGAAGCGAAGACGGGGGAAAAACCTGGTCTCCGATCAGCATTCTGGCCAACCCTGGATTTCAGGGGGGAGGCGTCACCGTGGACGAAGGGTCTGGGGATATCCTGGCCTTTGTCGAGGACAGCCACCCCATTGCACCGGTTACCCTGTACCGAAGCAAAGATCATGGAAAAACCTGGGCGGCAGAAACGATGACGCTATTGCCGGATAGTCTGGGAAATATACCTTCCATGCACATGAACGAACACGGCATTACACTCCGCTTTGGAGAAAAAAAAGGAAGATTGATTCGGCCTACGCGCTATTACGGAGGAGGAAACGATCGGGCATTTTGGGAAAGCCATTACACCAATGCCATCTACAGTGACGACGGTGGCAACACCTGGCAAACCAGTGCGCCATTTCCCGCAACGGGTACGGGCGAAGCGGCCATTGCGGAGCTTTCGGACGGGACCCTTTATTACAACTCCCGGAGACATTTGTCGACCGATGGACTGAATCCCCGCATGCGGTACATAGCCAAAAGTCAGGACGGGGGACAAACCTGGGAGGAGCTATCGGTAAGCAAGGTATTACCGGATGGGGATCAAAGTAGGGATTATGGCCTGATGGCGGGTTTGGTTCGGCTTCCGGTAGCCGGACACGATATTCTCCTGTTTAGCAATATCGAATCTCCGGAGGGACGAACCCACGGTACGGTATGGGCAAGTTTTGATGGTGGTGAAACCTGGCCTGTAAAAAAATTGGTGGAGGCTGGAGGTTTTGCCTACTCTTCATTGACCGCAGGTAGGGCTGGTACGCCCAGTGAGGGCTTGGTGTTTCTGTTGTACGAGGGCGAGGGGCATACGGGAACCGTAGGGAAGATGGTCGTCTTTAACCTGGCCTGGCTCACGGATGGTAAGGACTGGCATGCCTTTTTACCGGAAGGTTGAATAAATAGGCCGACTGCGCAAGCTATGGGGAATCAATTGTATCAACCCGAACCCACTGGCGGCGTGCAGGAGAAGAATGCGCGCTACTTTCTTTTTTTGGCAGCAAATTAGACCCTGGCGGGCAGATGAATCAAAAATGTGCTGCGCTACCGACGGTTGTCAGCCAAAAAAAAAGCGAATAGTGACGGGGTAGCAGGCATCAACGTTGTAGGCCAATACCTAACGAATAAGCAAGTCAAACCCTAAAACCAAAGGAGAATGCCCATAAATCGTCGAAAGTTAGCCAGAAGTATTATCGGATTCATCGGATTTCTTTGTAGTATGAGTCTGTATGATACGGCCATCGCCCAAACCAAATCCTTGCCCATGGAAGATTTTATGACAGATACCTGGAACGTAGCCGAACAACGCGAAAAACTTTACGCGCTGCTGGGCAGGCTTCCTGAGAGGGACCGCCCGATTGGCGTGGAGCTGCTGTCGACGCAGGAAAAAGAGGGCGTGATTATCCAAAAATTACTTTTGGATATCAACGGGAAAGAACTTGTTCCCGCTTTTTTTTCCAAGCCGAAAAATGCCGTTGGAAAACTACCGGTGGTCTTGTTTAACCATTCTCATTTTGGCCAGTACGAGGTAGGGAAGAATGAGTTTGTCCTGGGGAGAAAAGAAATGCAGTCGCCCCCCTTTGCTATTGCCCTGGCGAAGGAAGGGTATGCCGGGCTTTGTATCGATTCCTGGGGTTTTGGGGAAAGGTCCGGGAGGGCAGAGTTGGATCTTTTTAAAGAAATGCTGTGGAAGGGAGAGGTGCTTTTTGGGATGATGGTGTACGATAATCTCCGGGCACTGGATTACCTGGTTTCCAGGGAAGACATTGATCCGGATCGCATTGCCACTATGGGCATGTCCATGGGAAGCACCATGGCCTGGTGGCTGGCTGCTCTGGACGAGCGAATTAAGGTATGCGTGGACCTGAATTGCCTGACCGATTTTCAGACCTTAATGGATCGGGGAGAACTCCGGCTACACGGCATCTATTATTACGTTCCTGATTTACTAACCCATTTTTCTACCTCGTCGATCAATGCATTGATAGCGCCGAGGCCTCATTTTGGTCTGGCTGGGGCGTTTGATCCCCTGACTCCGTCTGAAGGATTGAAAATAATCGACGAAAATCTGAAGGCCGTTTATCAGAAAGCCGGTGCACCCGAAGCCTGGCAACTAGGGGTATATCCGGTTGCGCACGAAGAAACCCCGGAAATGCGCGCCGACATTTTGCAATTTTTGCGTGAATGGTTATAGCACCGTTCCCAACAGCACTATTCCCCCGGAAATCATCCAGGCTACGATCGCCGGTAAAGTAGCTCGTTTGGTTGGTATACATGCTTTCTTTCTTCGACTCCTTTGCTTGCCGCTTTTCCGCATCACCCGTACCATTGTTGGGCAGCGACTGATAGATCCCATTCTTTTCCTCGGTCAAAAACTGAGCTACCTGGGAAAACTGCAGTACCCACCTTTGGAGAAACTTGTCCAATTCTGAGGCACTTGCTAATCTGTCTCTAAGGAGATCGGTAGCCGATTTCTGTTGGAAAATCAAAAATCTACGCCCGATTTTTGGTACCTTACAAGAAAAAATCATGGTACAACGAAGCATAAATAGCCTGTTTTTTTTGGTGCTGCTTGCTACGGCTAGTTTCGGACAACGACAGAAAGTTTGGTTGGACGCGGATACAGGCAACGAGATGGATGATTTGTATGCAATCGCCCGCGTATTAAAAGACGATGGAATCCAATTGATCGGATTGAGCTCCGCTCATTTTAACAATCCCGATCTGCTGGTTTTTGACAAATGGAATGCGTACGATACGAAGGGCTTAGTGACGGTGGAAGATAGCCAACGCCTGAATGAAGCGTTGCTTGCATTGGCCGGGAAAGCGGACCTTCCCCATCCCATAGGGGCGGACCGACAGGTAGGAAGGGCCTGGGGTGGCAGAGAAGCCAGGGATTCTCCCGCAGCTCAGGCCATCATTCGCGCAGTCCAGGCGCTTACTACGGAAGAAACGTTAGACATACTCACGCTGGGGGCATTGACCAATGTGGCTTCTGCCCTTATACTGGATCCCTCCATTCTTCCCCGCATACGGGTTTATTCTCTGGGTGCCCGATATTTTATTGAGCAAAAAGCCTGGAGTAAGAATGAATTCAATATCCGCAATGACCTGAATGCGTTCGATTACCTGATGGATTTGGAGGCGCTGGATTTTACTTTAATGCCTGTGGAAGAAGCCTTGCCCTTGAAATTTGACCGGGACGAGACCTATGCCAACCTGAACGATGCCGTACCGCTGGAAAAGATGCTGGCAGATCGCTGGCGCGAGCAAAACCCGCAGGACAAAACCCGCGTGATGTGGGATTTGGCCCTTGTGCAAGCCTATTTGCGTCCCGATTTAGCGGAGGTGATTTCTGTCAATGCCCCACCCGAAAACAAGAAGTTTAGCGTTAAGATTTTTGTCCGCATTGATGCAGAGGCCATGGAAAAGGAGTTTTACGAGGTGTTGAAACGCTAGCTTGGTCTCCGAAGTCCTTGAGGGCTCTAGCACCTCGAGGCTTCTTTTCGTCCAGGCTCTGCGAAAAGACCTAACCTCAAAGGCCTGGCCCTGCTCTCATCCTTACAGGACTTTCAGCCCTCTAGGGTAGTTTTGAGCACGTTGGTTTTTTATAAGTTCTGGCTTTTTTCAATGCCGGGGTACTTCGTCCCTTCAGCGCAACCTCAGAGCTTCCCGCTTTGCTTTTTTCCTGTCACTGGGTCAAAGGTTCTGTATTTGCTTTCGCAAAAAGCGGGATTGACACCCAAGTTTTTTTATATTTACCGGAAAACCACCAGTCATGAGAAAATTACCTGCCTTTCTTTTTGTGCTAGCGATGCTGGCAAACGGATGTGTTTCCCAGTCCTCCTCCGGGGAAATCGACGAATCCCAAACAAAAGCCGTACTGGACCATCATTGGCAAACCTTTCTGGCAAACGATTTGGATGGGGTCATGGAAGACTATGTAGAAGAATCCATTCTGATCACCCCAAACGGTACCTTTCGGGGTTTGGATGAAATCCGGAAAAATTTTGGCAATGCCTTTCGCGCATTCCCCAGTCAGGAAGCCCGGCTCACCCTCAATCAAAGCCTGGCGGTAGCGGACGTGGGGTACATCGTATGGGAAGCCGAAACCCCGGAATTTGTTTTGAGCTACGGTACCGATACCTTTATTATCCGGAATGGAAAGATCATTCGGCAGACCTTTGGTGGTGTCCGCATAGCCAAATAAGGCTTCTGCTTTTTTCCGCCCGATTGATCAGGCTATCTCTGGCCGGGATGGTTTAATGCATCCTTACGGTTCTGGGCCTGATGTCCTACACCGGGAAGGAAATTAGTTGGCGTCTTCTTTGAAAGGCTTGTAGGACATCCAATCCACCTCCAGTTCGTAAGGGTGCAGCGGTTTCTCTGTCGATTGTGGATTGGTGTGCACGGACCAATTGTTGGTATGCCAGAAATTCATCCGGTAAAGGCTGCGGTGTTGGGGGATTCCTTTATCTGTACCCTGGTAATCCCAGAGGATTATTTTTTCATCACTTTCCGGATCGAGCATCCACCAGCGGATCCGGTCAGGATACCAATCGAAGCCGTAGGTATAAAACTGCTCGGAGGCATCAAATCCTTCCTTGGCCGGAAGGTGCTGTGGCTGATTTTGCAGTCCTTTTAACGGTTCACGAATATCCCGGTGATCTTCCCTGTAGGCCGTGCTGTAGATTATTCCTTCTGCCAGATTGATGATCCTGCCAACGCGTTTAAGTTCACCAGAATGGCCCGTCCAGGTACCCACGTAGATAACTTTCGGGTCCGCCAGCAGCCATTCAAAATCAATTTCACTCAAACCGGAAATACTATCCATGTGATAGGTGAAAAAACCTACCACTGCACCGACGTTTGGTTGGATGGCATTGGCTTGAGGAATTTTCAACCTGGCAGAATAGGTACCAAAGTGGGTAAACTTTTTGGAGATGATTTCGGGTCCCCGACCGGCCCCGGCACTATCGCTCGGATCTAATTTAAAGGATAGGATTTTGGAGTTGACTTCTGTAGGAGAAGGCACACCCAACTTGTATTTAAATTCCGTTTTGTTTCCGGTAGACCCATACCTAAAATATAAAGATGAAGTATCGGAAAAATTCTCGACAAAGGAATGGTGAAACGAATCCGTTTGGGAGAATGCAAAAAAAGGGGCGATAAATAAAATCGCCCACAGGACCTTTTGTTTCATGGGACAGATTGCTTACGGTTGTATCAAATCTACGAAAAAGCTGTTAAGATTTTCACTTTAGCGCATCATGAAAAACGTTCGGTGCAGATAGCGAGATGGTGCAGGGGAATTGCATGTCTACCTGCTTCGATCCAGCGAAGGTAGCTGTGGACGGAAAGATACCAAAAGTCCGACGAAAGTACCGGTACACTTGTTGTTTCACCGACAGTAAAGAATAAATGGTGCGGCACGCTCGAATTATTGCTAGTCGAATCAAGCAGCTGTGGGACAGGTAGTAATACTTCGCTTTCGGTAAATAATTCAGTGGCAGAATCCCAAAAAACAGCCGATACAAAGGGGCAAATGTCCGGTATTTGTATAGATTTGTATGTTCCGGAAGCATGTGTCACTCATTCCGGTTCGAACAAGACGTACACCTTATGGGCAAAATACCTGGAAAAGAAAATGCAGGGAAAAGTGGTTTCCATTTCCCAGAAGAAAGAAAAAAAGGCCATCGATTTTTAAGTCGGCGCGAAATGCTCGGGATAACTGGTTTGGCAGGGATTTCTACCTTAACCGGAATCGGTTTCCCGGCGGTCGCTCAGTCCCGGCAAGCCCGCCCTCGTATTGCCGTATTGGCGAGTTATTGGGGGGCTACGAGATCGCACGCAGACTGGATTGTCACCAAGCTGATTGATGGCTACTGGTGGCAGGGTGCTCATACCCCGTCGAGAGTAGAGGTAGCATCGATTTTCCTGCACCAATACGAACAAAGTGAGTTGGGCCAAAAGGTTGCAATTGCCAAAGATATTCCGCTATTCAGAAAGGTAGCGGATGCCCTGACGTTGGGAGGGAAGGAGCTGGCAGTGGATGGCGTGGTTATCGTCGGAGAACATGGTGATTATCCCAAGGATTTGAAGGGGCATTGGCTTTTGCCACGCTGGCTGCTCTACAGCCAGGTGATCCAGGTATTCGAGCAAAGCGGGCGGTCCGTTCCGGTCTTCAATGACAAGCACCTTTCCTACAATTGGGATGAGGCCAAGTGGATGTTTGACAAATCCCGGGAGCTTAATTTTCCATTGACCGGTGGTTCATCCATACCTTTTTACTACCGCAAGCCTGAGATCGAGCTGCCTATCGATACACCAATAACGCATTCGGTCGTACTAGGTGGGGCATCCGACGAAGGCGGTATTTTCCATTGTATTGATGTGCTTCAAGCGTTCGTAGAGCGCAGAAAGGGTGGGGAGACCGGCATCCGATCGGTACAGTCAATCCGGGGTCCTGAGGTCTGGAAATGGGTTGAACGAAATGCCTGGGCCAGCAGGTTGGTCGACGCAGTCGCGACAGAATTTGAATTACCATCTGGACATTTCAAGCAGAATGATCGGGCCAATTTGTGTCTGGTGGAATACAATGATGGAAACAACGCTGCGGTACTCTCAGGCAGGGATGTGGGATGGACCTACGCCGGAGAGATTGACGGACAGGAAGCGCCCACCATCGTCTCTATGCTGGGCTGGGCAGGCCCCTTTGATCAGTACCACGCTTCCAATGCCCAGCCTCACTGGATTACCGAAATGATGGTTACCAAGCAGGAACCCTTCCCCGCCGAGCGATTATTGCTTTCGACCGGCATTGTTAACCATTACATGGAATCCAACTGGGAGAACGGTCGTTTCACGGCGATTGGACGCCCCATCCAGACCCCTTACATGGATATGAGCTACCGCTCCACCCGGGGTCCACAATTTAATACAGGTGAACGACCCCCCAGCCGGCCCTATATAAGGGGTTTTGACTCGTAACTGATAATCCGATAGTCGCATGAAACGCAGAGACCTCATTAAGCGCTTGGCTTTGTTGCCATTAGCTGGAAATGTTTTTCCATTGGAACCCTTGTTATCCACCTCCGCCGCCGGAGACAATCGTTCTTTGTACTCCCAAGATGATCAGATGCCTGAGTTGCATCGCAAAGCACTGGTGATGGATGGACACACACATGTCATGACCCGGGAACTGCTGTTTGGTACCGATATTGGGCAACGCTACAGCGACGGGACAGTAGATCTGCCAAGGGCTAAAGAAGGAGGCGTGGATGCGATGTTTTTCACCGTCTATACTCCTGAGCATTATTATCCCGGACGGTTTGAAACAAAAAACACCTTTCGGGTGGTGAACCTGGCACTGGATCAAATCGAAAAGAATCATTCCGTAATCGAGCTGGCACTTACCGCTTCGGATATAGAGCGCATCACCAGGAAGGGGAAGATTGCAGCATTTCTGGATTTGGAAGGACCTTTTGACCTGGATGGGGACATCAACCTGCTTCGGGCGCTTTACCGCCTGGGTCTTCGGTCCATGCAGCTTACCGCCCACAATACCACCAATGCGTTTATAGATACCTGTAACGATGTTCGTCGTTGGGGTGGCATTAACGAATTAGGAAAGGAAATCATTGCCGAAATGAATCGCCTTGGAATGGTGATCAATATTGCCCATGCATCGAATGAGGCGATCCTGCAGACTGCTGAGGCGAGTAAACATCCCGTTATTTACAGCCATGGAGGATTTTACAGCATCGTACCTCACCCACGCTGCATTACCGACGAAGCAGCGAAAGCGCTGGCATCAAAAGGAGGGGTGATTGGGATTCACTTTGGTAGCCTGTTTAACAACCCAAAATACTGGGAATGGCAGACAGACACCAAAGAGACCACGCCGGCCTCCGTTCAAAGCGCAGAGTTGGAGACCATTGAGGAAGTGGATCAGGAACTGATGAAAGAGGTTCCCCTAAATTTCACGGGAACGATTCCAGATCCCTATTGGATGCACGTGGATCAACTGGCGAAAGTGATCGACTACGGGGTGAATTTAGTAGGAGAAGACCACATTGCCATAGGTTCTGATTTGGATGGTGGTCCGGAACTGCCAAGGGAAATTAAGGATATCAGCGATTTTCCCCAAATTACCCTGGCCATGCAGCGGCTTGGTTATAGCGAGCAACGAATTAAAAAAATCCTGGGCTTAAACTGGCTTCGTGTGATCCGGGAGGTGACAGGGGGATAAGGTTATCGGTAAAGATGGGTAGATTTTTTTGGGGGTATTAAATTAACTTCAGAAGTTGTCTAAAAATATAGCTAACTAATGGTTAGGAGTCTTCTACTTTTTCTAAAAATTTCTAGAATTGGGATCCATTAATACTATTCACGGTGAAACCTTCTATGTTGCTTTCCTAATTTGCGGGGATATTTTTTCTTGAGAAAGATACATTTTATCTTTAAAACATGAATCTGAAGAGGAAGTGGGCTCTGCTGGAGAGCAACCCACCAGCAATAGGGTTCATGACGGAGAATATACTCCCAGGCCCCTTTAGTTAGGGGCTTTTTTTATCTTTGAATTCTTTGTCTTTTGATAGCTTAAAAAACTCGTTTTACTACTATCAAAAACAGCAACTTACTCCATAAAACAACCTTCTATTAACAGACTCAATGAGCTGCATTGCCACATTTTAATTTATTGGATATTGGGCCGTAGCCTTCGAGATAACAGTCAACTTAGTTGCTGCAAGGTTTTTTAACGGTCCCAATAAAGGTTGGGGATTGTTTTACAGAATAATATGTTTGTGCGGTTTTATTTGACGACTCCAAGCACATAGGGCTGTTTGTTTTTCAATACGTATCTGATCCTGCTTAAAAGTTTCTTTGCTATTCTGGTTATGGCTTGATTGGCTTTCATCCTTTTGCAATATTGGTTATAGCTTTTTGCCAATGCCGGATCAGTCCTTGCAGCGACCCAGGCACATTCTATTAGAGCAGCTCTCAGCACCTTATGCCCCCTGGGGGTGATATTACCCGTTCTTTCGGTATCCCCGGATGAGTTGGTTGACGGTACAAGGCCGATAAAAGAGCATAGTTTGTCGAGGGAGTTGAACCTGTCCAGCCTTTCCAGCTCGGTCAATAGGGTCATTGCCGTCAGGAGCCCGATTCCTGGAATGGTCATCAATAACTTGATTTCCTGCTCATACTTTTCTGTTTTGGAAAGGGTTCGTATTTGGTTGGTGACATTTAGGGTGGTTTTCCGCATATGGTACAAAATGGACAGATGACTGTCCATTATTTGTTTTTCCACCATACCGAGTTCAAGTCCATCCAGCCATCTAAGAAGCTTTTTGTTCCATTTTGGGCTGTTTATTTCCCCGGGAATACTTATGCCGTTAAAATGGAGGCTGGCCTTGATCCTGTTTTTGATCCTGGTGGTATCATTGACGACAGTTTTTCTTAACCTCATAAGCCCCCTGTCACCAAGAGAGGCCAAAGAGGGTATGTAGATAGGGACCAGTTCCCCGTTTCTTAGGGACCGGGCAATTTTTTGGCTGTCCCTGGCATCCTCTTTCTGTACTTTTTCCTTGCCGGTTGTCGGAATATCAGCAGGATTGACCACAATGGAATTGAACCCAAGAGCGCAAAGCTTGTAATGAGTCCAGTATCCCGAGAATCCAGCCTCATAGGCACTGAAGTAGGTAGCACCCGGATAGTTCCGGACAAGATAATTGTACAAAGTCTCTGCACAGGGATCCTGTGAAAACGTGCGTTTATGAAGATTATCCATCATCACTGTAACTTTCCAGCTTTTGAGGTGGGCATCAATACCCACATAAATGTTTTGGCCGGAAAAATCGTTTTTGTTAACTTGTGTTTGCATAAGTTTCGGAGGTTATAGCATGGTTCTAGAAAACTTAATCTAATGATTTCCTGAAACTTATGCTATTGCTCTTGCAAACATATGGCCTTCGAGGTTTTCAAAACCTCAAAGGTTTTTACTTTCCGATACAATATGTGAAGTACTATTGATTATCAGTAGGTTAAGTTATATGAGATACAAATAAGATACAAAACCTGTAAAAAATCTCGAATTAAGAACTAACCAAAGGAAAATCGAATGTGAAAAGAAAAAAACCGCCTCACAAATAAAGCGGTTTTTTCTATTAAAATTAAACCATGTCTTACTCTAATCTATTAGTCGAAAGAGTAAAAAACGAATAGCCATTAAATATTTCCCTTTCTTTGAAATACGGCTGTTGACAGTGTCACAATTGTTAAATCATTCCTTCATCTGCAAAACTAAAGTAATCAGCATCAGGGGTCAGGATTAAATGGTCCAATAGCTGAATATCCATTTCCTTGGCAGCTAATTTTAGTCTATTTGTTACCTTTCTATCCATTTCAGAGGGCCTTCTATTTCCTGAAGGATGGTTGTGAGCAAGTATAATACCTGAAGCTAACCCTTTTAAGGCTATGGCCAGGATAATCTTTGGATCACAAACTACTCCTGCTACACCTCCTGTAAAGGCTTTACAGTAGCCCAATACCTTGTTTGCCCTATTCAGGTAGAGGATTATAAATTCCTCCCTCAAATAAATGGTATTCTGGTCGAACAAAGTGTATAACAAATTAAAGGAATCCTGAGAACTGGAAATAGTACAGCCTTCCAGGTACTGCTTATTAGGGCTGTAGCTGATGTTGATTTCATTTACGGTATTGATCATGGTATATTTTTTTAAGTAAAAAAAAGCCCACCAAACTGGCAGGCTTTTGATTTAGGTGAGAACAATTAATTGAGATACCAGAAGTTACCATGACCACGATCCAGAGCTTCTTTGATTTGCAGGGTGAAATCAAAACTATTGACTTCCCTTTCGATAAAACGATCAATGTAGGAGGACTTTACAGCACCTGTAAGCAGGTTATAAAACCTCCACAGGTCTATTTCACCATTCCCGGATCTATTGAAATTTTTATCTGAGAAATAACAATCCGCTACCTTGGAAATCATGGTATCATTGATCAGCAGCTCAGGAATCTGTTGCTTTTCCTCCTTGGGCAGGTATTGGTATAACCTTGACTTACCTACTATCTGGGCAAACTGCTTTTCGGTTAATGAATAGTCTGTTAACCCATTAATAGCATCCATGTGAAACCCTGCATTGTAATTCCTGAAAAGGTCTAATGCAGCAGCATACAATTCATCCAAAGATCTGGCCTGACAGTCCATTTTAGCACCATCAGTGGAGATACAGAGGTTGGTACAGACCATGTTCTTGAATCCAACAAAAAATTTAAAGTGCTCTTTGGATCCCTTGGTACTATTAAGGTTATCCAGGTTATACGCCTTAACACCACCAATGTTAAGCTCCAAGGTATTGCCATTGATTTCTTCCGTAAATCCTGGAATAGTAATCAGCATGGCCATCCTCTCATAATAGATGGTCTTTTCATTGTCCATCAAATCACTGGCCTTTTTGTGCCTGGCTTCATATACTCTCCCTTTAATTGGATGAGATACCCTTAACTGAGGACTAGGTAAGGCACTAATACCAAACACTTCTCTGGCAGCTTCTGTCATTACCTCCACAAACTCTACCTGAGAAATGGTGGGTTCATTGTCCTTCAAAAAAACAGGGATAATGTGCTTATCCCTGATTTCCTCCAATTGCATGGGTACTGTATTTGCTTCAATAAATCCAGACTGAGAATGGCCTCTGGCAGCTTCTGAATTAATGGCGGAATGCTGAATTTGAAAATTTTCCATTTGAATGTAATTTTTGGTTAAACTCGATTTTTTCTCTTTGCCGGATAAATTTATCCTTGTGGCTTTCCTGGAATTGAGGATGCTCATTGAACAAATGATACAGCTTATCCAGAGTAGTACAGCCAGCTATCATTTCACCGATATCCTCTAAAGGCTCTAAATCCTGAGATGGATTATTTACGTTGCACCATTCTTTGATGGCCTTACCAGTTTCCGCTGAAATCAGGAAATCAGGTTTATCTACAAATAGATTGGTCCGATCCTTAGATGCTGTAGCTCTATGCCTAGTGTCAATGTCAAATACAATCGTCAGCTCATAATCCATACCATCTCTGGTAATTCCCTTTAGACCCACTTTTTCCGGAACCTGTTTGCCATTTTTTTCAGACATCACATAGTCCTGTTTAGATCTAATTGTTCCGACAACATGTATAGGAGCCTGTAATATGGCATTGACAAAGGCATTGTGTCTGGGTGTAATTTTACCCCAATTCTGAAAGGTATTACCAGGCATTTTGGAATGCGCATCTACCAGGTATTCCCATTCATGAGACATACTGTCAATGACGATGGCTTCCATTTGGTGCTGTAGACAAAGATGAATTGCCTCCACGTACTTTTCAGGTGTAAATGGGGCTGCAATTGGAACCACGTTATAATCACCTAAATGAGCATACAGATCCGCAGAATTGTTTTCACTGTCTATCACGGCAATTTTAGACCAGTCACCTACCAGTCCATAAGCCAGTAATAGGCCTGAATAAGACTTACCAGATCCACTAGATCCTTGCAGACCTATTTTGATTTTAGCCTGTTTCCTGGCAGCCTTTCTGAAATTCAAATTTTCCATAAGTGCTATATTATTTAATGTGAGAGAATAGATTTTATTGAGTAAATGGTCAAAATCAGGCTCGTGTGCATACGTCCTTGATCTAATCAATACTCGAAATCCAGACAGTAAAATGAATCTGTGTTTTTTAAAGAAAGCGTTATGACAAAAAACAGATTGGTATTGACTTGACGGGGGTACTCCCAATCTATTTATCAGGGGGGGGCTATCTATAAGGTGGTGAGTGTATAAGATAGTAAAAAAAATAAATAATTTGGCAATTATAACAAAAAGTATTACTAAAAAGATATTATTAATGACTATTCTATGATTTTCATTTGGTGCTCAAGTTTTTTTAATTTAAGGTTAAGTTCAACTTTCTCATTGAATTGGGAACTCTTAGTGATTGCAGACTTAATCCTCCTAATTTCCCCTTTTAAGCTTTTGATCTCCTCCTGATTTTGAAGGATCGCTGCCATAGATTTTCTCCCTAATTCTGGCTTTCCTGTTATTTTCACGCATAAATCTTTAAAAACGGAATCTAAACTACCTTTTAAGGTTAAATTAATTTTGTTTTCGTTTTTCTTAAACCACGCTGAATTAAACGTCCAATCGATTACGGAAATGTTGTTGTTGGTTGGGTGGGGGTGTTTCATCGATGCGGAGATGTATGCATGGTCTTCAAATTCGACCCAAAATACGATATGGTATGGAATCGATTTGTTTATGATTTCAAGGATTTTAAGGATATTGGATTTTATTTTGAGTTCAACCTTGAAAACCTGGATTTCCTCAATATCCTGGGAGTTCAGATTTATGGTATCGGGTGAAAGCTTATGGGTCCAGGTAATCCTCCTGATATAATCTGCAAAAATCTTTTTCTGTTTGGTATTCGTTGATTGATCAAATGCATTCTTTGGAACAACTTTGCCAACCCTTGTTCTTACTGGAAGATTAAAAAATTCCATTAGCGAATGATCAAGAATGATACCAATTTGAAGTCTTCAACACCTTTTATTTTTTCCTTGAGAGCTGATGTTCCACCTGGTTTAAAAAGACTCAAAATTTCTTTCTCTTCCTCTTTTTGGAGTATTGAACCAATTCCTTGTTGCAGTAAGATTGAATAGTCACTCATTTGATGGTAATCATCAGTTTCTTGCGCTAGTTCTTTACAAACGTCTTCCATTGGCAATGTCTCTCCCTTTGTAAGCATTCTCATGGCATCTAAAATTTTCTTAGACTCTAAATGACTTAGAATCAGCTCGCCGTCCATCTTCATATAAACCAAATAGTAAGGATGTAACCTGTTGAGCTTATTGATATTGACGTTAGAGTTCACGTTTTTGAGAACAAAAATAACTCCGCTTTCAAGTATTTGGCTTGATTTCACTACTGCATGCAGTCCCTCGGGAATATTTTTCAATTCACCGTATTCCTTGATCATATTGGATAAATCGACTCTAAAGTCATTTAAACCTAGATCTGTAATACTTACCCCTTCACGTAAATCCTCCAAATCGATTACTTCTTCTTGCAGTTTTTGAAGCTGAATTTTTCGGTATTCTAAGTCCTTTTCTTCGGTATTGAGAATGTTATCGTCACCTGTACTTGCCATGTTGCTGATAAGCATTTTGTTTTCAACACGCTGTTTGAGGTTGATGTAATTATCTAGCGTTACATCTGGCCAAAAGTTTACCATAGTAATGGTCTCGTTTTTTGAGCCTATTCTATCGATTCGTCCAAAGCGCTGGATGATTCTTACCGGATTCCAATGTATATCGTAGTTAATGAGGAAATCGCAGTCTTGTAGGTTCTGACCTTCTGAAATACAATCTGTAGCTATGAGTAAATCAATTGACTCTGAAACCCTTGGATAAAGCTGTTTTTTGTCCTTGGAAAGGGGGGAGAAGCAAGTTAAAATGGCATTTAAATCGGACGGAATTTTCTTTGTTGTACACAATCTTCGGGACCCAGTGATTATCGCAGTATTTAGCCCGTAAGTATCTTTTAGGAGGTCATGAATATTTTCAAATAAGTAATTAGCGGTGTCTGCGAACGCTGTAAACACGATTGCTTTTTTATTTCCTGGGTTGAAGGGGTTTTGAATTTTTTCTTTCAGTAATCCAATCAATTGTTGCAGCTTCATGTCTTTATCACCAGTGATATCAACAATATCACTCCACAGTTGACTTATGATAGCAAGGTCTTCACTCAGATCTTCACGCCACCTTGTGGTATCCAAGTCGGCTACGTGTACCTTAATCTTCTTACCAATTATTTGTTCTTCATCCGCCCAGTTAGATTCAAAATCGTAATTCTCATCATTCAATATTTTATGAATACCTTCATATTCATCAGCACCACCTTTATCAATGGTTTTGATCGCACTTTCAATTTGTCCAATAATCCCTTCGAGTGTGATTCGGAAAGAGTCCACGGAGCTTTCCAAACGCTTTAGCAAATTGATACGCATCAGTATCCGTAGGCTCAATTCTCTATCTACTTGAGAAAGTTTTCCTAACCCTGAGCGGACTTCTTTATCATATAGATCGGCATATGCCTTTATTTTGCTAGGAAGAATGTAATATAAGGGAGTGTAAATAGATAAATTAAGTAGCGTAAGCTTTTCGGCAATATCCTCGTACGTTGCTTCATCGGAATCGGTCAATGGACTTTGAATGGATATGGGTTTGTTTCTTTCCGGAAATTTCCCAATATCAGTCGTATCATAGTAGGTGGTAATATGCTTCCTTGATCTGGCGATGGTTAATGAGTCCAATATCTCAAAGAAATCAAAATCAAGCATTTCTAACAGTTTCTCAGTAGTACGTTCCGAAGTTTCGTATCTACTCCAAATATTGAACGCAAGCTGTGCTTTTCTGAATACCTGGTCAATTCCACTTTGCGTATCTAGCTTCTGATCAATGTTTTCAGCATCACCTTCGTACGCCAACGCCAATTGGTTCCGGAGGTCGTTAAACCTATTATTTACAGGGGTTGCAGAAAGCATAAGTACTTTTGTTTCAATACCTTCCTTAATAACCATTCGCATCAATCTTTGATAGCGATTCTCTCTACTAACTACAGTCTTATTATTTCGAAAGTTATGGGATTCGTCTATTACGATTAACCCATAGTTACCCCAATTGACATTGGCCAATTCACGTCCATTGCTGATACCACCTTTTCTACTTAGATCTGTATGGAACAGTACGTCATAACGGAATCTATCGGAGGCTAAGACATTATTTTTATCGTTATGCCGGTAGGTGTTCCAATTTGCTTCTAATTTCTTAGGGCAAAGGACCAAGACGTCCTTATTCCGCATTTCGTAATACTTAATCACCCCTAACGCAGAAAAAGTTTTACCTAATCCAACAGAATCAGCCAGGATGCATCCCTTGTATTTTTCCAGTTTGTTAATGGCACCAATAACTGCATCTTGCTGAAAATTGTAGAGTTTGTTCCAAACCAATGTGTCTTTGAAACCGATTTGGTCATTTGGTAGGTTGTCCAAGGACAAATCATCTAAAAAATCGTTAAATATGTTGTATAGCGTAATGAAGTAAATAAAATCGGGGCTGTTCTCCTTATATGCACTCTCGAAGTAATCCTGCACTTTTTGAGTTACATCCTTTAGGTCTTCTTCATTCTCCCACACTTGATTGAACCAGTCTAAATAGGCGTTGCTATCTGGATATTCAGCTTTTTGTATAAGCGTAGGAAACCCCTTTTTGTGGGTGATTCCTAAATCAGAAGTGGTGAAACCACTAATATTCGAATATACTTGGCCATCTCTATCGCCTTGATTTACATGAATCATCCCGTTCAAGGGTTGATTGCTATACTTGTTGGATTTGAATGTGACCTTCTCTTTTACCCACCTTGAGCACTCTTTGGCAATCGCTCTTTGGTTGAGTTGGTTCATCAATCTTAGTTCAAACTCTCCACCACATAATTCTGATTCTCTTACGATATGTGGTATGTAAAACTTCCGGCGTTCTTTTTGAAACTTTTCTTCAATGAAAGTAGGTGAACTGAAAATAAAACGTAATTCGTCAATCTTGCCCAATTCTTTTTTTAAAGCCTCAAATGCATAGATCGAAAAGGTAGAAGCTGCAATACTGAGTTTACTCCCCTTTCTTATTGTATCCTTCAAATCATCGGCCAGGCGCGTATTTATATTGTCAATCAGCTTCATAGTCGATCAGCCAAAGTATTTTTCTTCATCACTCAACTCCTTTATCAAGTGAGTACAGCATCTTTCTTCTGCCCACTTCAATGTCGCCTGCCATCGATCCCTTTTCTCATAATCAGAACTAAAATTCCAGCCTGCGAGAATAAGAGGAATAGGCGGCTTTATACCCATTTTATTAAGGTCGTTCGTCCAAAAATCCATTAATCTCTGGTGTAATTCATGCCAAACCCCAGGGAGCGGGGATACGAAATCTTCCATGGTAACTAACGTATTTTTACGATATCAATTAGTTTCTCGTAGCTGCTCACTTTTTCAAATTTCACTTCTGCACCACTTATTTCCTTGAAATGTTCCGTAGCGCAGTGGATTTTCAGTTTTTCAACCTCTCGTAGGTCCATATCTGAATCAGAGCCCTTCGTTTCTGCTACAAAGTAAATATGGCGTACTTTTTCTTTATCAAATACGATTGCCCAATCGGGGCTGTAGTTGGCTATAGGGGTCGATACATGAAAACTTTTGGGAAGCTTTGCATATACTACTACTTCTGTGCTGTTTTCTAATGCAATCGCAAAGTCTGATTCGATCTTGGAATCTGAGGTAAGGAAGTCGTAAATGTGCTTTTTGAGTAGTTCCGATTTGCGCAAAGCGAGTTTATCATTGGTAAACACTGTCCTGGCATCGTGCCTTTCTTCGGTCTTGTGATAGACAATGTTGTTGATAATAAGGCTGGCTTTTACCTCGTTGATCAGCTTGCTGCATTTGCCAATAAACTCCTCTGGATTTTTCCTGATTAATAAAAACTTCTCTGGATTAATCTTCTTCAGAATCTCCACGATGGTTCGGCGAGTAAGGTTGGTCTGAACTTCAATCTCACCCACCACGTCATATAAGGCCTCGCTAAAAATATCGGTATTCAATCGTTGCCTTTGAACATTTCTTTCTTGAATCAAATTGCCTTCTCGCATTTCATCCGCAGTTCCGTCCTTCAATTCTCCCGTTCTGATTTCATAAATACGTTCCCCGATGTGCAGGAGGCCATTTATTTTTATTTTTGAGTCTTCAATAAGTTGCTTCGTATCAAACTGCACCTCATAGATGGTTTTCAGGTTTATTTTGTCCCAAAGGGCCTGAAACTCCTTCTTCTTAAAGTTATTGTTGGTATTAAGTATAACTGTTTGGCGTTCATCCTCTGGTTTGAACTGATCCCCAGTGTATATGGACTGTAATAGTCCACAGACGGATGCTTTATATGGCTCAAGCTTCTCAGGCAAATCAATCTTTTCTTGCTCAATTAGTTCCTTTCCTAGTTGAGTGATTTTGTAGTCTTCGTCTATTACTCCTTCAACTATGAGCTTAAATTGTAGCTTTTTGGCATCATCTTCCGTGACACGTAATTCTTCACCCTGCTCGTTGGTAATTATCTTTCCAACGAAGTATGCTACCTCTGCTTTCTGTGGACGATCTTGGAGTGTATCGGCGATTTCTTTCTGTAAACCTTTGGCAAAAGATTCGTAGCTCTCTGATGCAATTACTGTAAGCTTGTTCAAATCATGCACCTGATCTCCTACCAATTCAAAGTCTTGACGCACGCCACGTTTATCGACGCATAGCCTCATTCCACGGCCAACTTCTTGTCTACGTCTTGTTAAACTTCCGCTTTCTGCCTGTTTGAGTGCGCAAATTTGAAAGACGTTAGGGTTATCCCAACCTTCTTTGAGAGCAGAGTGCGAAAAGATAAAACGGGTAGGTTCTTCAAAGCTGAGTAACCGCTCCTTGTCTTTCATAATCAGGTCGTAAGCTGAAACGTCATCTGATTCTTCTGAACCACGTCCAACTTTGGGGTCAATAGATCGCTTGTTCTTATCAATAGAAAAATAGCCGTCATGTACTTGATGTGCCGAATCTCTTTTGAGGTATTCTCCAAAGTTAGTAGGCAGGTAGCCTTTATGCACTTTGCTTGGGTCTGTATCTTTTAGAAAGTCGTTGTATTCCTGCTGAAACAGGTCTAAGAATTCGTTCTTGACCTTGTCATATTCTTCTTCAAATATCTGAGCGTATTCACCCAATTGCTGGTCTCCCAATTCATCATACACACGGTATTTCTCCACAGTATCAATGAAGAACAATGACAGGACTTTAATGCCTTGACCAAAGAGCCGCTTTTCCTTTTGCAGGTGTGAGAGGATGCATTCTCGAATCTGTACTCTGCGGAAAGCATGTTCATCTTTATCATTGAGTATATCACCTGGATAGACATCCTGACCACCGACTACTATTTTATTGAGGTAGCCGTTTATTTCAGTTATCGTCTGATTCTTGTAGGCAGGCATATTGCCTGATTGCTCATAGAGGTTATAGCCTTCGGCTACTTTAACCCGCTTTTTACTGATTGAACCTGAAGCGGTGCGTTTCTCATGTTCAATTACTGCATAAGGTGGCTTGGTGGTGCTGAGACTGATATTCTCCAAATAGAGGTATCCATTGGTACCTGTAGAGCCTTTTAGGTTGATACCTTTTACCTGTATTTTCTTAACCAAACGCTTGTTGTAAGCATCCAAGGCATCTAAACGATAGACCTTATTGTATTCCACTTTATGCGTAGCTGAATAGCGCAGCGTGAAAAGAGGATTAAAGTCTTGCATGCTCTCCAAGGTTCTTGCACCATCTACCGATTGTGGTTCATCAATGATTAAGATTGGATTCGTTTGAGCAATAATCTCAATTGGTTTACGAGTACCAAATTGGTCTAACTCCTGATAGATACGTCTGGCATCTTTACCACGAGCATTGAATGCCTGGGTATTGATAATCATGACACTGATACGACTATCAGAAGCGAAATTCTCAATATCCTGTGGGCGACCTGAATTGTAAATGAATGGATTGATCTTGTGCCCGTAGAGTTCTTGAAAGTGGGCTTGTGTTACCTGAAAAGACTTGTAAACTCCTTCACGAATGGCAATGCTGGGTACAATTACAATGAACTTGCTCCAACCATACTTCTTATGCAATTCATACATGGTACGGATATAGGTATAGGTTTTTCCTGTACCTGTTTCCATTTCTATGGTGAGGTTGTAGCCCAACTTTACGCCACGAGGGCGTTCTATCTGTTGGCTTTCATGCAAGTCGTTTTTCTTTTGAACTTCCTGTATGTTCTTCAGCATCTGCGTTTCCATGAGCTGAATAGCAGAGTTACGGTAACCAATTTCTTCTTCTATTTCAAAGTCTATGGTTTGAACTCCTGTAGCCGCTTGTTTGGCTTTTTTAATGAGTTCTTTGCTGCGCTCTAAAGTGAAGCGATTGATTTTGAGGGGTTGTCCTTCAAAACAATCTACTACAGCCTGAACCGCATTGACCTGAAAGTCTTGTTCTTTAAACTGTAGTTTCATGTGGTATCTGTTTAATTTCAGTGGTCACATGGAACCCGCTATTAGACATTCGTTTTCCTAAATGAAAGTTTTCGTTTGCTCGTTTCATCTTATATCACTTTCATTTCAGTTTCTGGACTTAGCTGCTTGAGAAGCTGCTTTACATTGGTTTTGGCTGTATCGTTTTTAAAGCCGCTGTCTTTGAACACAATACGTAATGGCTCGTCTTTAGCAATGGCTTTGGCAAAGTCTTCATCTATGCCACTATCAAAACAAGCGTAGAGTGAGTTCTCGGCTACTTTAAAGACCTTCTTGCCTGATACATCTAATTGCTCAATTTTGAGGGATAGAGGCAAGCCCCAATCCAACATCACTTGTGCCAATAAATCATCTGCGGTGCGGTCTGGCTTAACATTGTCTGCAAAGAGTTCTAAGTTGTTTTGGTCATAGTCTTGTGGCTTGTAATAGACATCTTGCATATTGCTACTGTCTAAGCGATAGACACGGAAACCATAATCTATATCTGCATTGGTTTCTTCTTTGATTTTTTTGGCTGCTCTGCGTATTCGTTCTTTACCTATTTCGCAGATATTCTTGTAACCAGCTCTGTAGGCTTCACTTTTTTCACCAGTTAACTCAGGAAGTTGCACTTGAATAAACCTTCTTTCTCCTTCATCTTCAGAGTTGAGTTGTATTAGTGCATCCGCAGTTGTGGAAGAACCCGCAAAGAAATCAAGGACAATGCTATTTTTATCATCAATGATTTTCGCCAGATACTTAATAAGTGCGGTTGGTTTAGCAAAGTCAAAAGGTATTCCTAACTTCTGAAGTTCTTTTGAACTCAATCTGTTCTCATACTTATCAATAAAGTCATTGGGCAACATTCCTTCTTCTTCACGATCTTTTAACCAAATTTTAGTGTAAATATTCCACTTGGATTGATTGCCGTTCTCATCAAAAAGAGGTGAAGAATTAGTTTCTTTAAATTCAATGTTGCCTTCATCTAACATCTTTATAAAGGACTCTTCAACTACTCTCCATCTCTTTCCTTCTGGTGGAATAACTTTATCTCCATCAGGACATTCAATAAAATACCGAGCATTTCTACTTCTCTCTAAAGTCAAGGAAGACTGATATAATCCCATTGTCCTGTAATACTCTCCTTTTCGCTCTCCATCCTTCTGAACATTGGTATAAACTTTTTTGATTAGCTTTTCATCCATTTCATCTTTAAATGGATTTAATGCGTCAATTTTCTTGGCATAAACCAATAAGAACTCTACATTGGGTGAAAAAAATCTACCTGAAGCACCACCTTTTTTTGCAAGCCTTCCTAATATAGTTATGAAATTGGTTTCTCCATAAATTTCATCGCAAATACTCTTTAAATTTTGTAGTTCTTCATTACCAATTGAAATAAAAATCACACCGTTATCACCCAAAAGTGTTCGGGATAACTTCAGTCTTGGATACATCATACTCAACCAATCGGAATGGTACCGTCCTGCAGTCTCTGGGTTGGCTATCAAGCGTTGGTTGTACTCATCTTTTTGTCCACTTTCTATGAGTTCTTCCTGAGCATCTTTGCTAAAGTTGTCTTTGTACACAAAGTCCTTCCCTGTATTGTATGGCGGGTCTATGTAGATCATCTTAATCTTACCCAAGTAGCTTTCTTGCAGTAGCTTGAGTACTTCCAAGTTGTCGCCTTCTATGTAGAGGTTTTCGGTATTGTCAAAGTCTACAGAGTCTTCCCGTACAGGGCGTAGGGTTTTGGTAGTAGGCAAGTTGGCAGTTACTATGGCTTCTCGTTTCCCTGGCCACTCTATACGGTAACGCTCTTTATTGCCTTCTACCACAGCATGGCTTAGCTCTTGTTTGAGTAGGTCAAAGTCTATGGCTTTGCCTTCAGCACCTTCAGTAACGCAGTTAGGGAAGAGGGCTGCTAACTTTTCAAAGTTTTCGTTCACCAAGTCGGGTGATTGCATGTCGAGTTTTTCTGTATCCATAGCTTGTGGCTCTGTGTGCGCTACAATGTTTTTATAGCAAGCTCCAGGGCTTGTCTTTTATGTTCTTCGTTTTCAATGGTTTTTAGCACTTTATCAGCCAACCACAGGGTAAGCAGGTCTTTTTGAGATTGCTTGAATATTTTGGCGAGTGCAACAATGTCTTCTTTTCTAAAAAAGCGGTCGCCGCGCTCCATTTTGCTGAGCATGGCTGTATCCATATCTAGTTGAGCAGCTAACTGTCGAAGCAGAATATTCTTGCTTTCACGCAGTTCCCGGATCTTATCACCAATCATGGTTGTCTATCCTTATAGTGACTTGTCATAATTTGAACAAATTAGTTAAAGAATTATGAATGAAAAACAAAAAACTAAAATAAAACCGGATTAGGAAGTTGAGGAAATAAATAAAACCGGGGATAATCCTATCCACGGTTCCTTTACATCCTGAGAATCCTTAAAAGTATCAGGTCCCTTCTTGCTCCGTATCCGGTATTTGAAGGTTCACATATTGGTTATGCCTGGGGTGATCAAGTAAGCCTGACTCCACAAACTTTTTGATGTAGTTTTCTGCCGTTTTCTCCTTGATTTTCAACTTCTCAGCAGTACTCACATAGGTTTTTCGGTCAAAGTTCTTGGGCAAGGCATCCAAGAACTGCTGTTGGATATTCTTACGTGCTTGAGGTACCTCTTCTTTGGGCATTTGGGTATAAACTTTATCGCTGTGTTTAAGCAGTACATTGACCATAGCCATTGCAGATTTAAAGTCCTCATCTCTGCATACCAGTGGATCTGAAATATCCCCTGTTTCCATAATTCGCAAAACAGATAAAATCATGGCAATGCGAAAGGCAATGAGTCCGCTTCGACGGACCATACTGGCAATACTAATACCCTGCAGGCAAATATATTGTGCCTGCTTTTCTCTAAAGAATTTATTGAATTCCTTTTTCTGAGAACCTGTGAGTTTAAAACGTATACCGCCATTTGATTCCAGATTTTTGAATATTTCATAGAAATCATTTCCCAAATTGTCAAAATAACTATCCAAGCCATCATTCAAATCTACCGAAAATGCATCGATCCACTCGGGTTTAAGGTTCATCGTATAGAACATGAATCGACTGAATAAACCATTTTCAGCACTGGGTATGAGTGCAGCTACTTGCTTGGGGGTGCCAGAAAGCATGGTAGAAAGGCAAGGAGTCTCGATTTCAACGTATTCCTGATCTGTTCGTCTATAATACGAGATTGTTTCATGATGAAAGGCTTTACGAAATCCATCGCTGTAGTTGCCATGCTCAGACTTGAATGCATGGGCCAAGGTGTCACCCTCGGTCTCAAAAATTATCCCTTTTCCATCATTATCTGCCAGTATCTGATAGGCACCGGTACTGCTATTGTTAGCAGGGATAAATAGCATTTTTTCTTTTGGTTTGGAAGGTTTTTCCTCCTTCTTTGCATCCTTTTTAATATTGTATGCCATTAGATCCAATTCATATTTCTCCTTGTCGCGAAGAAATTCCTCCCTCAATTTTTTGTGAATGGGAAGCACCAGCCTCCGACAGTAAGCAAGATTACCTTTTCCTGCAGATGCTTGGGCCGTAACAAACAGGTAGAGGTTAGCAAAAACCTTTTTTCCATGATATATTCCATATATATTTGGCATACAAGAGCTTAGTGTTACAAGGCTGCCCAAAAGTAAAATATCTCGCTCCTCGTCTGACACTGCGTGTACGACTACTTTTTGAAGAAAGTCAGGTAGTTGCGAATAGACATTTGGAGGAATGGTAAGAGGCTTGTTGATTTTTTGCTCCTCAAAAGTGAATCGAGAAAGAGAAATACCAGCTTTTTTTGCCAAGTAGAAAAATGTATTCAATTTGATACCTTCACCACTGGATCTAAGGCACTTGTCGTATTGTTCGTTGCATTCAACTTCATTAAAACCTGGATAAAAACGGCTAGTTCGAAGGTAGAGTTCACGACCTGTTTCACCAAAAGCATCTGCAAAAGCGAATCCAATATTGCGCCAATCTGCATATTCAGGGGCGATGTCTACTTTATTAGCTTCTATTTCATCGATAATGGTACTCACTTCATCATAATTGTATGAGCCATGGTTATTTTCATCATCTATTATCTGTGTATCTGTTGTTTGTGTATTTGGCTTACTAAGCCAATCTAATGGATTAAATGTTTTTTTCATTGAGTCAAATATTTTGAGTTAATTACAACGTGTGGATCGTGGGGTAGAAAGCAAGCTCTACACGAGTCTTTTCCGGATTGATCCACTTTCAACTTATAGGCATGTTCGACATAATTCGCCACTGCGGTGAAATAGTCTTTGTGACTGATTTCTGAAATATCAGCAGCTACTACCCACTTAATTCCGTCCCCTGATGGAGATACAAAAAGAAGTTCAGTCTCGATCATTGGATCCTCTAGCAGCAGGTTGCGTAACTGTTGGATATTTTCTACGTGGTCAAAGTCAAGAGCTAACAAGCCAGAATGTTGCAGTAAATCGGCTTCGTTTCGTTTTGAGAATGAGCCCGAAAATGTAACGTAATCGAAGTTACTGGCTTTAAAAAATCGCGCTTTACTCCGATCTCCAATTTCCCTAAGTGCAGTTGTGCGATCAGCAAAGGCATCACTTTTTATTAGATTGTACACGTCTAGCAGATTGACATTTTGACTTGGAATCGTGTTAGTTATAGGATTAGCGAAATAACTAAATTTTGGAATTGCATTAGCAGCTTCCTCTTTTTGTTGTCCATAGGTTACTTCTCTTTGCTCTGTGAAAAGTGATCTTTCATGTATACCTAGGTTCAATTCTTTATCTAAGGTGACTAATAACTCGTAACCACTCTGCTTAAAGTGGAGCCCAGCGAAATCAAAGGCGTCACCATAACCGATAGCATTATCCGTGTCCACGTGTACTGCACAACCGTCTACTATTTTAATCCATAGTGTCGGTTTTCCGAAATTAAACGGGTTTTTAGTCGGGGCACAGTCCTTTCCCGAAATTGAAAGAACTCTTTCTCCTGAATAATATTTTCTCAGCACATGGGCATAAATATTTATCCCTTTGTACGTTTTTTCCAAGATCGCTTTCCTACTCAAACTCATGTCCTTTTCTGTTTTGAGGGTGAATGAGTGGCCTTAGAATTGCCCAAGAAATCCGGGGGCTTTTGAGAGGGTTTTCCAATCGATGCACGCTGATAAATCTTAGTCGGCAGATTGGTGACTCGCTGAGATGTTGTTCGATTACCATCTCAATGACTCTTCCTTTGCTTCGCAGTATAATTTTTTGAAAATATTGCCGGAGCAATACTCCTTTGACTTTAATTTCCGGGGAGAACCCTGGATATGTGACAAAAATCCTCATAGCTCTACCCTCCCTTTCTTAATCAAATAGTCTGCTGCTTGGCGGTCTAGCTCATCCTGAGTATCGGTTCGATTACGAAGGAGCCATTCGTCTAACTCTGTACGTTTGAAATAGAGGCGTTTCCCTTGCGGGCAGAAGTGGGGTATGGACTTGCTGCTCGTTAGTTTGTACATGTGAGACTGACTCAGTCCCAAGTATTGACATGCTTCCGTAAAGTTGAGCACTTCCTTGCGTAAGATTCCCTGCTGCTCGATTAGAGTCTCTATTCGTTCCAATTTTTGAATTAATATATCTGTTGACATTCTTCTAATTTTTAAAGTTTTACAATGAAGTTTGTCGTGCCTTTCAACCGCTTCAAAAAACCAAGGCACGGAGGCTTGAATCAGCGATTGTGATACAAATATGGAATAAGGGAAGGAATGTGGAAGGAACAGAAACAGCCTACTTTTAGCAGGTTTTGTTCCTGTTGATTATCAATTGGTTACGTGAAAAATTATTTATGCAAAAAGAAAAAAAGTAGTTAGCTTGCCGAGTGTAAGTGATGCCACTCTTTTATTTGATCTAAGACGGCTTGTTCATTCACATTTTTTTGATAAAAAACGTCGGTTTCTCTGAAAAGCAATCCAATTATCTCGTAGTACTGCTGTTCGGTTAGGATTTCGTCTCTGTCTATACCAGAATGGTCTTTGAGAAAATTGTAAAGAGAATGTACGAGCCGGACCAAATGACGTTCATGTGGTCTGTTGATTCGAGATTTCTTTTCAATTTTGACACTACCGTCTTTATTTTTCTTGAAGAAAGTAGGAACTATCTCAGTATCAAATTCTACTCGATAGCCTTCGTAATATTCGCGCAATGCTTTTTCAATGAGAAACATAGGTAGGCGTGAAGAAAGCTGTTGTTCCCTGTCTTCACCTTCTAAAGTGAACTTCAAAGAAGTGAGCTTCTTTTTCCCTTTTATACCGTTCATGAGAAGCCTAAAGGCATTCATTTCAGGGATTTCAGGTTCATTCATTCTATTGTTGGAAGTCATCTGGTGACCAACCAGCCAATTGGTTTCCTTAATACAGGAAGCTATGTGAATGAGGTCAGGTAATAAGTCCTGAATATCGAAGCGTTGACAAATGAAGTAAGCTACTGAAATAGCATCTGCACGCTTTGTTGCATCAGCCATTTCAAGGAAGTTAGGTTCAAAATATTGTTTCAGATTTTCGAGATCTGCTGTTACTTCGGCATAGGTTAGTTTTGGTTCAAGGTCATTGCGTTTAAGCCAATTTCTAATGTGTTTAACCTTTACATCATCAGAGTCATCCCAATCACCAACAGGTATAAGTGAGAACTCAATGAGTTTGGCAATGCAGCGCATTAGTTGATTTGGGTAAGCTACTTCTTTTTTGACTTCAAAGAATTTGCTTTTAGTGAAGAGGTTATAGTAAGACCTGGCTAATCGGTATTTGAATTTAGCCTTGTGAGCTTTATCATCAAATCTTGCAGGATAAAGGGCAAGGTCTTTCTTCCAATCCTTATAGCGCAGATCGTCATAGGCACGCTTCATGTTCTCAATGAACTCCCTTGCAAGCCACTCATGCTCTAACTTAATTGAACCTGTATTGAATACAAACTTAATATGGTCTAACTGTGGACGAACCTTTTCGTCAGATTCCCGCCATGACTTCATATCATGGCCTGATTGGTCGATTACTTGGATGGCTTTCTCTGTTTCCTTTTCAGCAGACGTAATAAGCTTTTGGTTTTTAGGTTTTTCCCAAAAAGCAACATCACGTATATAGATGTCTTGAGCAGAAGCAATGAGTTCCAAGAGAAGGTCCTTTATATGTAGTAGCTCAAAATCATTAATTGCATTCAGTATTTCGTGGTGTAATGCTGGTGGTATTATTATCCTTTCAAACTTGTGTTGAGGTTGATAGCCTTCGACAAAGGCATGCTCCTCAAAGACTTCCTTAAAAAACTCTACTCGTAAGGCAAGCTGCCAATTACTGTATCTAATATGAGAATCCCAAGGGGGATTCTCTGGTCCCTTGTACAATTCTACTTCTACGCAGTCTGTTCTATCCTGTCCTTCTAAAATTGCACCTTCTTCATAGAGGCAATCATCGGTGTATTTAAAATGGTGGTCATGTTCGTCAGAATAGAACTGCCATTTATAGGTGAAGCGGTCTCTTTGGAATTTAGCCCAATCAAACTTTGGCAAATCCTTCTTTATGCTATCCTGGTCTTTTTCTTCAGCCATAGCGGTAGGGTTCAGAGTTTGATTTGGATTTTGTTTGCCGCTTCCTTCTTCTTTTCATCGATGACCTTAGCATAAACTTGGGTGGTTTTTAACTCACGGTGTCCCAAAAGTTTTGATACAGTATAAATATCTGTACCTGCGGTAAGTTGCAGCGTTGCAAATGTATGCCTGGCACAATGGAATGAAATTGATTTAGTGACACCCGCACGTAACATCCATTCTTGTAATTTTGAATTATGCCAAGAGGAGTATTTTAGGCCATTGAACACTACATCCTTGGGTTTCTTTCTCTCTCCTAACAACTGTACTGCCTCTCTCGAAATAGGAAGTGTTTCAGCTCCCTTGGTCTTCTGCTGTCTAAATCGGATATAGTTTCCCAATCCAGCTGAATACTGGATCTCTGACCAAGTTAGCTTTTGAATATCTGACCAACGGAGACCTGTGAGACAGGAAAAAATGAATGCATTTTTTAATTGGGGAATTTCACATTCCGTTTTTACTGCTGACTGTAATTCCTCTAGCGTAAGAAACTCTCTCTGTGGTTCCCCTTGTTTGAAGCCGCCAACCGTAGCGGCTGGATTTTTTGTAAGTATTTCATCTTCAACGGCTTGGTTGAGCCCTGCTTTGAACTTGTTAAAATAGGAGCACTTGGTATTTTGGGAAAGTTTGGTTTTATCACCTTTTAAGGCAATGTCATCAAGATAATCCTTAAAATCTTGCACAAATTTTTTGTCAATATCAGAAAATGAGATTTTTGGATCTGCGAAATCCCTTAAATGCTTCAGCATACTCTTCCAATTTCCGTAATTTCCTGAGTTTCCTGAACGCTTTTCCGCAAGTGATTCTATATAGGCGAGAAAGCTGCCTTTCATTTTTTCGTTGTCACGAAAACCATAGATGCCATTTTGGGCTTCTATTTGGCGTTGGGCACGAATGGTCTCAGCCAGTTGAAGCGTCTTTTTGTTGACCTCTTTTTGCTCATTGGTTTTTGGGTTAGGGTATAGGTATAGTTTTAGGTATTCCGTTTTGCGTTTCCCTTGATGGTAGTAGTCCAGGTATAAACTGGTTAGTCCACCTTGATTTCGTTTTCTTAGTGTAACCTTCATGGCTGAAATAATTTTTCGATGTCTGTTCGTTTTATAATGGTCCGTCTCCCGATTTTGGCTGCTTTAATAGTCCCATTCTTTATTTGTCGGTAAAGCGTCATCCTACTAGCTCCAAGTAGCTCACAGGTTTCAGCGATGCTCAAGAAGTCTTTGTCTTGAATTTTGTGTTGATTGAATTCACTTTTTTGAATAGGGATTGAAGCCACTTTCCGTACCTTCTCCTTTCTCTTCCGTATTTTGTATGCCTTTTTAGCACATATTTCACCGCAATATTTGGTGACAGTCGTTTTGGCTGTAAATTCTTGGCCACAGTGCTGACAAATTCTAAGTATTCTAATATTACTACTCATTATGATCTTTTGTTGTTAGGTAAATATGAATCATAAGGTATCTATACGTATCATTTTGTATCCTAATGTAACATATTTTCTCCTATCGGTTAAAAAAAATGTTTCTAACAACAAATAACTTATCCTTAGAAACAAATTAGAAACAAAATTTAAGAAAATAAGGGAATAATAGCAACAAGAAAAAGCAAAAAAAGTTGGTTAAATGTCGATAAAAGAAAGATTTAACGTATCAACAGAAACTGTATCACTTTCCGATACAAAACTTACTAAAAATATTGTCCAATAAGTCATCTGTCGTAATTTCTCCCGTGATCTCGCCAAGGAAATGCAGGGAACGGCGGATATCCATCGCCAGAAAATCATTGCTCACTTCCTGATCCAATCCACCCAATACATCCAGCAGCGAATCCCGGGTTCGGGTCAGGGAATCAACGTGCCGGATATTGGTAACTACCGTATTACCGGTTCGGAATTTGTCCAGATTGACCTGCTCCAGGATTTTTTCTTTCAATTCCTCCAGGTTTTCCTTTTTCCCGGCAGAGATGAAAAGGGTATCCGGATGGGCCTCTTTTAATTGATTGATAAATTGCGGATTACCCTTATCCAGTTTATTGGCTACTTTAATAAAGGGCACCCCTATGTTTTCCAGCTGGTGTAGGTCTTGGTTGATAGCTACCAGGTCGGTATCTCCCAAATCAAACAAATACAGAATCAGAGAGGCGGATTTCATTTTTTCCCGGGTGCGGCTGACTCCCATGGCTTCGATGGTATCGGAGGTTTCCCGGAGACCGGCGGTATCGATAAAGCGAAACACCACGCCGCCCAGGGTGATTTCGTCCTCGATGCTATCGCGGGTAGTACCGGCAATATCGGAAACAATGGCTTTCTCTTCGTTAAGAAGTGCATTGAGCAGGGTGGATTTTCCGGCATTGGGTTTTCCGGCAATCACCGTAGGGACCCCATTTTTAATCACGTTACCCAGGTCAAAGCTGCTGATTAACCGCTCCACCACCCGTAGGAGTTTTTCCACCAGTAGCCGCAAATCCTCCCTGCTGGCAAATTCCACGTCTTCTTCGGTGAAATCCAATTCCAATTCTATCATAGAGGCAAAGTGGATCAATTGGGCACGCAGTTCTGCGATCTCTCCCGAAAATCCGCCTCGCATCTGGTGCATGGCGGCCTGGTGAGCGGCTTCGGAATCGGAATGAATCAGGTCGGCCACGGCTTCTGCCTGGGCCAGGTCAAACTGCCCGTTTAAAAACGCCCGCTGGGTAAACTCCCCGGGCTCGGCAGGTCGCGCGCCCTGACGTACCAACAAGCGCAAAACCTGATTGACAATGTAGGAAGATCCGTGGGTGGAGATTTCCACCACGTTTTCTTTGGTAAAAGAATGGGGCGCTACAAACAGCGATACCAGTACTTCATCGATGATCCGGTCTCCATCCCGTATTGTTCCAAAATGGATGGTATGACTGGCTTGCCGCTCCAGATTTTTCCCAAAAAACACTCGGTTGGCCAGCTCTATGGCTTCCTTACCGGAAAGACGAATAACGGCGATCGCTCCCACGCCCTGCGGGGTGGCCAGTGCTACGATGGTATCATCGACGCGACGTAAATAAGTAGCCATTTATTGCTTGAAATTTTCCAGCAGGGCTACCAGGGAGGAAACGAAGGGTTTGGCTTCCCGGTATCCGGGCAACTGGGTGATGTTTTCCATGGCAGCATCCATGATGACAAAATTGGGATAGGACCGAACCCGCATGGCCCGGGCCATGTCTTCCTCCGTATATTCCCGACCCCGAAATTCGAATTTCTTCTTGCTGTCTTCGGCGTTTAGTTTTACCGCGTAGAAATTCTCATTTACGTAGTCAATGACTTCCTTGTCGGTGAAGGTTTCCTTGTCCATTTTTTTACACCAACCGCACCAGTCCGTGTACACGTCTATCAAAATCATTTTAGGAGCGGTTTCGACCTTGTCGATGACCTCCTCAAAACTATACCAGGTAATCTCTTTCTCCTGCGCTTTTAACGAACCCGCCATCAGGAGTGCGATTGCCAGGATGCCCACAAATTTCTTCATTGCTGTTTTGTTAATTTTTATTCCACTATACGTTCCCGTCCGCATAAAGTTGATACAACAACCAAAAAACGGGTCCTGCGGTTCCGCTCCCGACTAGGCGGGATGCAGGCGAACTTGTACGTTGGCCGCTACTTCCCGGGAAAGGTAGGCGGTTTTGCCTCCATCGATCCGTAATTCCAGTGAGCCATCAAACTCGATTTTGTCCTGCACCGCTACATTCGCACCGATGTATATACCCACCTTATCAAGGTAGGACAAAAACCCCGTACTGCTATTGGTCACCCCAACGACTTTGCCGGATTTTCCGGGTGTCAGGTCTTGCAGGAGTACCCGGGGGCGGTGTTCCCACTCTCCAAATTCATCGGGTATGGGGTCGCCGTGTGGATCAAATTTCGGAAAGCCCAGAAATTCATCCAGTCTACGAACCAGCTGTGGCGCTTTTACGTGTTCTAATTCCTCAGCGATTATGGCTACTTCGTCCCAGGCAAACTTTAGTTTTTCCACCAAAAAAACCTCCCAGAGCCGTTGCCGGCGAAGAATAAGCAGGGCGGTTTTTGCTCCTTCTTCGGTGAGGCTTACTCCATGGTATTTTCGGTAGGAGATCAGCTGTTTATCAGCGAGCTTTTTTAACATGTCACTGACCAATGCTGCTTTGGTTCCGGTCAGGGCTGCTATTTCGTTCGTTCCCACTTTTTCACTGCCTTCTGCCAACAAACGGAAAATGTTTTTTAAATAATTCTCTTCGGTATTGCTTAGCTGTTGCATTCGGGATCAGGTGACATTTCTTGCAAATATACGTTTTAGATTCATCTAAAAAAATGTTTAATTTTAAGCTAAACCAATTGTGGATAAACGAACGAAAATTGTTTTCCAGTTTTTAGGATATTCTAAATATAGATTTCTATTTGTCTAAAAATATAGATAAACTATTGAAATTCAGATCATAGCTATATAAAACAGAAGGAGAAGAAACCTTTGGAAGGTGTTTGATAGTATATCAAAAAAGTACTACTTACCCGAATTAAGGGAATCCAGAAAGGCCAGGAAGCCTCGTTTTTCTTCCTCCCAACTTATTTCCTTGCCCGGTGGCTGCCGGTAAAATTCCATGGCCGAAAAACGTTGCCAGGTGAGGGCAAGGTCACCCGTTTCCAAAAAATCCATTTCCATCCCGGCGGGATAGGCGTCGATTAGCGTTTTCCATACCGGGTTTGGCGTTATCAAAAGGGGTTTTTGTCTGGCGATCCCCTCGTACAATTTGGTGGGGATTTTCGCGGAAATACTGGGCAACAGGCGGTAGGGCAAAAGCACCACGTCGGAAGCAAGGAGAGCTTCTGCGATTTGGCCGCCGGGAAGAGGTGTTTCCGATAGGTGCAGGTGGATTTGTGGATGATGTTTGACCTCCTGCCGGAGTTGGGCGCCAAAATGCTTCAGGGGGCAATGGCCCAGGATTTCCAGACGTGCCTGGGGCAGTAGTTCGGATAGTTTTAAAAACCACCGAATCGCGTCTTGCGTGCCGTATGCTTCGGTAATGGTACCCGTGATTAAGAACAATGTAGCGCAAGGCTTGGCCAGTCGAAACGGTGGGTAGGAACGGTCCGGTAGAATCGCTTTGTTTTCCAGCAACAGCGCCCGTTTGAGCTCCGGCATTTCGTGCCGGTAGCAGGCTTCTGCCAATAGATGTCCATCTACAAACGGGCTGGTACAGGTTTCGGCCATCCAGACGACTGCCTCTGCTATAGGCCGAAGAAGTGCTGGCAGGCTGCGGTTGAAACGAATGTTTTTTCGATAGTTTTCCTGAACATCGTAGACAAGTTTATAGTGGAGTAGCCATTTTCCCAATACGGCTGCAGGCAACAGTTCGAATGTTGTGGCAATTACGAGTTGGGGTTTGAGGCGAAGAATATGATACAGAAAGGTGAACGAAACCAGAATACGCGCCGGGTGCATCCTGGATTTAGAAAAAATTTCAATAAATCGGATATTTTTAATTTGTGGCTTTTTTTTTGAAGAAAATCCTATGATGTTTAGGTGGTATTTATTTGTTTCACGCATTGAAAATCCTAGCTTATGCAACATTCTGGAATCATCTACCGGTTTGAGGACGGAGGCTACAGCTACTGGGATTTTTTTGCTCATACTACAGGAACCATTCAATCAAAGCTAAGAGTTTATAACTTATGGAAGAATTGCAGCATATTATAGAAAAAGCCTGGGAAAACAGGGATTTATTGAACGAAAAAGATGTACAAATTGCCATAAAGACTGTAATCGCAGATTTAGATAATGGTTCCCTGCGCGTAGCCGCCCCGTCCGAGGATGGCTCCTGGCAGGTGAATGATTGGGTGAAAAAAGCTGTAATTCTTTATTTTCCAATTCAGAAAATGCGTACCATCGAGGTCGGTCCTTTTGAATTCCACGATAAAATGGCCTTAAAAACCAACTATGCCAAGCAAGGTGTACGGGTGGTTCCCCACGCAGTTGCAAGATATGGCGCGTTTCTTGCTAAAGGTGTGGTGATGATGCCCTCTTACGTAAATATCGGTGCTTATGTGGACAGTGGGAGCATGGTGGATACCTGGGCCACCGTTGGTTCTTGTGCGCAAATTGGTAAGAACGTGCATCTGAGCGGCGGTGTGGGTATCGGTGGTGTTTTGGAGCCCATTCAGGCAGCACCGGTGATTGTAGAGGATGGAGCCTTTATCGGTTCCCGAGCCATCATCGTAGAAGGCGTCCGGATCGGGCGGGAAGCGGTGGTAGGAGCAGGGGTAACACTCACTGCAAGCTCGAAAATCATCGACGTGACCGGAGACTCCCCAGTAACTTACAATGGATATGTACCTGAAAGGTCGGTAGTTATACCCGGTTCAATAAATAAATCATTTAAGGCGGGTGATTTCCAGGTACCCTGCGCCTTGATCATCGGTAAGCGAAAAGCTTCTACTGATCTGAAGACTTCCTTAAACGAAGCCCTGAGAGAAAACAGTGTAGCTGTCTAAAGCATTTGGATCAATTTATGAAATTAAATAAAAACCTATTATTCCCTCTTGGGATTTTCTTTCTGTTGTTCGCTTGTGGAGATAATTCTTCGATGAAAGGGGATCAGTTTTACAGCGAAGGGCAATACGAAGAGGCCATTATGGCCTATGCCAGTTATTTGGAAAAAAGGCCCGGTAATGTGAAGGCGTTGTACAACAAAGGCCGGGCGCATGAGGAGCTGGACGAATTTAAGGAAGCGGAGAAGAGTTTTAAGGCGGCACTTGCCGAAGAGCCGAAAAACATTCAGGTGTTGCTAAGTCTCTCCAATTTGTACCATAGAAATGGCAATCCCGAATTGGCATTGATGTATGCGGACAACGCCGTCGAAATTTCCGGAGCACCCTCTATGGCTTACTTTTTGAAAGCCAGGTCCATGCACCGTATAGGGAACGTAAAAGAGGCCATGCGGGAATACAACGCAGCCATAAAAATGAGTCCCAAAAACGGGCAATATTTTTATTACCGCGGACTCTTGTACGCGGCCACCGATGACATGGCGAAAGCTTGTAGTGACTTTAAACTGGCCGAGGAAAATGGGTTTGAGGAGGCCCGGGAATCCATCCGAAAGTACTGCAAATAAGCATTTCCACCCGCTTGGCGCGGAACGGACCAACGCTGGGTGTTATTCAGAAGGTAGCTGGTGATTACAGACCGTTTCCGAGCCAACGGTTCCTTTTCCACCACAGGTGGGGCATTGGCCGTGTTCGAGCAGGCTTCCTTCGCAGGTGGTGCACACAAGTCTGCCCTGGCCAGAGCAACGCTCGCACTCAAAGTATTCTACGATGTTAAAGACATTTTTTTTGGTGATCAGCCCGTCGCCTGCGCAACGGCTGCAACCAATGATCCCTTTTCCCCGACACAAGGAACAAGTCCGTTCGCTGTGCCCTTCTCCATTACAGGTTGTGCAGGTAACGTAGCGATAACCTTTTGCGTCGCATAAATTACAGGCATTAATAGCGGCCAGGGGCGCTTCCAGCCGCTGCAAGAGCTCTTTTGCCTCGCTGTAGTGCTGGCCTTTAAAGCCATTGAGATCGAGGTATTTTCTGACAAAACTCTCACTGTTGTGGTATTGACCGAGCTGGTAGAGGGTTTCCGCAAAGTGGTAGGGCATTTCCGGCGGTATGGGCAGGTTACTGGCGATCAGCTCCCGGAAATGGGCATTTGCTGCCTGGTATTTTTCATTCGACATCTCCGCCAGGGCCATTTCCATTAGACGGGCGGTAGATCCCAAACTGGGTTGGTGTTGGGCCCAAGACAAAAATGGACCCCAAACAAGAAACACCGCCAGCAGTAGGCGCTTATAACTATTCAAACCAATCTTCATAGATCACTTGTTTTTCCAATTCGTATTCAATGCTATCCGGAAGATGAAAAAAGAAGTCGATCCCGGAAAATTGTTCTAAACTATCTACTGATAGCACATAATCCAATAAAGGTCGGCTTGATTTTTCATTTTTTAACAAAAAGGCCAGCATTTTATAGGAAGGGGGTTGGATATCGAAAAGCACCTTGTAGAAATAATCCGGAACGATTACGTTGTTTTCCCCGATACTTGTCGGTATTTTTTGAGTAAATACCGGCCCGGTGACTACCAATAGTTGTTCGTATTCCCTCGCCCAGGTGCGAACTTGCTGTTCTAACTTTTGCCAGATACCACGATTGAATCCCGGAACCTGTGGGGAAATATTGCTCATGTAGAAACTTTTTTCCATGGCTTGTTCGGAAAAGGTAAAATCCGCAGCCGGCGCCAGGTGTCCTCTGTCGTAGCCGGAAAAGCGGTAGTCGTCCGGATGTGCAGACCGGGTTGTTACTCGGTGATCCTCCTGGAACTGGTCTTTTCGCCGATGCGTACCACCAAGTTTTTCGCGGGTGAGCGAATAAGCTACCCAAGCTGCCTGCTCATGGGACTCCAGGTAGGCCAGTTTATAATAGTCGTGGTCGATGAGTTGTACGGATAATTCCCCGGGTAGTTTTGCCGGTAGCAGCATGGAAAGATTCGGCATATCCGTTTCGGGCGGGACAGGCTTCCCTTCGTTCGGCGGTGGTATTGCGGGGCCCGGTTCGTTTTCCGGAAGGGGAGCGGAGACATCGGCTTCCGCTCCTGAAACCTGGTTTTTGTGCTGCCGCCATTCCTGTATGCTTAGCGATGCAAGGACCAAAAGTAAAGAGGCATACGCCACCAGTAAAAGAAAGGAAATACCCAGGGGTTGGTTTTTTGCCAGGGATTTTTTTTTTCGACGTTTTGGCATGGAATTCTTAAAAAAGGGATAATTTTGACATCTATGCAGATATTTACTAGCTAAATAGCGGAATCGTATGACCATTGGTGTAGTCGGCGGGGGTGCAGCAGGTTTTTTTGCCGCCATACACGCTGCGTATTCCGGACACAAAGTTATGCTCTTTGAGAAACATCGGAAAGTACTTTCAAAAGTATTGATATCCGGAGGCGGGCGCTGCAATCTGACCCAAGGAACCTTCAACACCATCGAGTTGCTCAAAGGGTATCCCAGAGGAAGGAATTTTTTAAAGAAGGTGTTCGCTCATTTTAGCGTAGCGGATACGGTATCTTGGTTCGAAAAACAAGGCGTTCCGGTAAAAACCGAAGCCGACGGAAGGGTGTTTCCGCAAAGCGATGATTCGCGGTCGGTTGTTTCGGCGTTGCTTAACGAGGCCAGGCGGGTCGGGGTAGTGGTAGAAATGAATCGGGGCGTGGGTTCCATCGAAGTATTGAAAAATGGCTTTCGGGTACAGGGTAAGGATTTTTCCAGGTGCGTCGACCGTTTGATTGTATGTTCAGGAGGTAGCAGCAAGCAAGAAGGGTATGGGTTTATGGATGGCCTTGGGCTTCGTATGGTAGCACCTATACCCTCCCTTTTTACATTCAATACGCCGGAAACCGAACTGAAAAAGCTTCGGGGGCTAAGCGTTCCTAACGGGTACATTCGCTTTGAAGGAAGCAAACTGAATTATTCAGGTCCTATTTTGATTACGCATTGGGGACTGAGCGGTCCCGCCGTGTTGAAGCTTTCCGCGTTTGGAGCGGGCTGGCTACACGAGAAGTCCTATCAGGCGGTGGCGTTGATTCGATGGGACGAGGGCTTCACACCGGATTCCCTTTTGCGGGAACTGCAGGCGTATAAAACCAAGCATCCGCGCAAAAATATCCATAAAAATGCACTGTTTGGCTTGCCTGCCAGGCTGTGGATATTTTTAGCCTCGCGTGCGGAAATAGATGAAGAACTGAATTGGGAGGCGATTAGTAAAAAAAAGATAAATAAATTGATAGAAAATCTTTTCAAATTTCCATTAAAAATCTCAGGAAAAACTACCTTTAAGGAAGAGTTTGTTACCGCGGGTGGGATCGCGCTCGATGAAATTGATCCGAATACCATGGAAAGCAGAAAGTATCCGGGATTGTTTTTTGCGGGTGAGGTCATTGATGTGGACGGAATCACCGGAGGTTATAATTTTCAAGCCGCCTGGAGCACGGGTTTTTTGGCAGGTAAATCGTCAACGATCGTAGAATTATGAATAAGAAGTTTAAAAATATCGACTTCCAAAAAATTGAAGACATGGTGGAAGACGATCTGGATTTTAAGAATCAGCTATTGGAGGCAATTGAAATAGCTGTAACCGAACTAGAGGCTACTTATCTTCGAGGAATTGAGGAGAGAAGCCTGTCCTTGATCAAGCAAGCCAGGCACAAGATAAAGCCTACCCTGGGCCTATTCGATCTGGAGCGATTGGGCGTTACCTTGGGCAATGGGAAACGGCTCATGACGGAGGAGGGGTTCAGCGAAGGTATAGATGCCCACATAAAGGAGTTCCGGGAAGCGGTTCAAGCGGTTTTGGAAGAAGTAAAGACGTACCGGTAGATTCTCCGGATAGTTTACAAAGGCGAACCGCTGCGAATCAATTATTCCTGATACCCATTTTTGCTACTCGACTGATCGAAGAGAATAGAGATCCATACTTTTTTTAGTTTCCCGGAAAAGTAGATGAAATGGATTACATCCGCTATATTTGAACCGTATGAACGCCCCAATGGGCCCCGCGTGCAGTGAAAGGTTGACAGTGAATACTCGCTGCAGTTAACTAGGATGTGTTGTATATGAGCCTAATTTTATTGATGGTGGACGATAGTGAAGTTGATACCCTACTTGTAGAGAATGCGCTATTGACCGATTGCGAACCTGTCCGTTTTAAGAATTTTAGTGATCCGGAAGATTTTTTAGCTTTTATTGGCAATCCTCCGCTTGAAGGGAGAATCCTGGTTTTGCTGGACATCAACATGCCAAAGGTAAACGGGTTTGAGGTATTGGAGAAAATCAGGTCTTCCCAGGCTTGGGATTTGGTTCCGGTCGTGGTTTTTTCTACCAGTTCCAACGAGCAAGATGCCAAAAAGGCCTTGCGGTTGGGTGCCAATGCTTATTTAACCAAACCGCTAACAATTGATGAGTACCAGTCGATGGTTCGCTCCATGCTCAGCTTTTGGAAATTTCACCGGCAATAAACCGGACCAGATTTAGCTTTTTGATAGGGCCATCGATGCGACTTTGTCCCCGATTGACAGGGCACTGGTCGCGGCTGGAGAGGGCGCATTGAGCACGTGCACTGCCTGCTCTGTTTCGTAGATCGCGAAATCATCCAATAATCCTCCGTATTTGTCGCAGGCTTGTGCCCGCACACCGGCGCCACCGGCTTCCAGATCGGTTTCCTGAATATCTGGTAGCAGAGCCTGCAGGGCTTTTGTGAAAGCTTTTTTCGAAAACGAACGCTGGTATTCGCCCATTCCGGTCTTCCAATATTTGGCCGCCACCTTCTGCAAGCCGGGCCAACTCACCGATTCGTAGAATTCCCTGAGGTTAAAATCGCTTTTTCTATATCCTTCTTTTTTAAAGGCCAATACGGCATTGGGACCGGCCTCCACGCCCCCTTTCATCATGCGTGTAAAATGAACACCTAAAAAAGGAAAGTTGGGGTCAGGAACCGGATAAATCAGGTTTCTCACCAGGTATTGCCGTTCTTTTTTGATTTTGTAATACTCTCCTCTAAAGGGGATGATGCGTAGGTCCGGGGCCACTCCCTTGTGTAGGGCGGCAATTTTGTCGGCATAGAGTCCGGCACAGTTTACCAGCGTTTTGGTTTGTATCTCACTGGTCGAAGTAATGATGCGTATAACCCCTTTTAAATCGTTAATGTTCAGTACTTTATGACTGGTTAATATCACACCGCCAAGTAGCTCGAATTCCCGGGCATAGGCCAATGCGACCGCCCGGTAATCGACGATTCCGGTTTGGGGTACGTAGAGGGCGCCCATGCCTCGGCAATAGGGTTCGTATTCCTTTAATTCTTCACTTGTGATGGAACGGATGCCCGTCAAGCCGTTTTGTATACCCCGGTCCAAAAGCATTTGAAGCTGAGGTAATTGGTTCTTTTCCGTAGCGACGACTACCTTCCCTGTGATTTCAAAAGGAATGTCCTGTCGTTCGCAAAAGGCCACCAATTGCTTGTACCCATCGATGCAGTTTTTAGCTTTCAGGCTTCCGGGTTTATAGTAAAGGCCGGAGTGTATGACGCCACTGTTGTTTCCGGTTTGATGTTGGGCAAGTGCTGCTTCTTTTTCTAAGATAAGTACGGATAGGTCCGGACGCTGGGTTTTCAATTTCATTCCCGTTGCCAGACCCACAATACCTCCGCCGATGATGGTAATATCGTATTGCATGCTTCTTCGTTACTTCGAAAACAAAGATAAGGCGAGCAGGTCGGAATTTATCAACCCCCGCTAGGATTTCCGTAATATTTTTCTGTCGATAGGAAGACTTACCAGTTTTCCTCTTCCTCTCCTGGGAATTGGTTTCGGGACGACGGGTGACCGTCAAACCAATGGGCCTGTGCAGGGTCGACATCCAAGGTGGCCTGAAGCAAACGTTCGTTCGTATCCAGGAGTACTTCATAGGTAGGATGCTGCACGTGTTTGGGGATTTTGCAGAGTCTGGGATCGTCTTTTTGTAAATCAGATCCGGTTAGAAATAGGAAAGGCCAGAGGGTTTTCGAACAGGCATATCCGATTCGGTCTACCGGATAGTGGCGCAGATAGGTGCTGACCTTTTCGTTGATTTCCTTAAAAAACAAATCAGAGGCTCCCAAACGAACCCGTGAACCTGCCCGGGATTTTCCTTTGGTTTTCAGGTATTTTATCTGACTTTTTCCCTGCTTCTTTCGCACCATGTAAGCCCGAAAGACGTTGTGGGACAGATTGGTGCCGTTTTCGAAATACCCCACGGCCGCTATGCCGGCCCGGATTAGAAACAGTACCCAGTTCGTTTCTTCGGGAATTGCTTGCATGGATGTCGGGTCCCAGGCAAAATTCCAGGGTAGCCGCAATCCGCCGATCCGTGCCCCGGCTTTGCTGATGGTAAGCTTGTGCCGCTGAGGGAGGTATTCCAGGTGCATTTCCTGCTCGATTGTCCATTTGATCAACGCATTAACGGATTGGGGTTGGATGGATTGAGGCATGGGGTTTACGAATGGAGTTTGGGTACCGACGGCTCGACTAAGCCTTACCGTCAGGAAAACGAGATAGAATCTGTGTAAAAATTTTCATTACCCATCAATTTTACTACATTTATTTTGCTAACCCAAAAATTAAGAACCGAATGAATATTGCCATGCTTGGCTCGGGTTTTATTGCCCGGTTTTATGCCAACACCTTACATGCCCAACGGCGAAAGGACCGCATTTTCTCCGTGTATTCGCGAAACCTGTCCCATGCCAAAACGTTTGCCGCTGATTTCGGTTTGGAAAAGTATAGTAGCGAACGGGACGAGATCATCCGGGACCCGCAAGTAGACGTGGTGATCATCGCCCTGCCCAATCACCTGCATGAAGATGCGGTCTTGGCTTGTGTGGCCGCTAAAAAGGCGGTGTTGTGTACCAAGCCTCTGGGAAGAAATGCAGCAGAAGCCAAACGCATGCTGGATGCCGTGGAAAACGCAGGGATATTTGCCGGTTATCTGGAAGACCTCTGCTATACCTCAAAATTTCTAAAATCCCTGGACAGTGTGAAAGCCGGGAGTTTGGGCACCGTTCTATGGACAAAGTCCAGGGAGGCGCACCCTGGTCCGCACAGCGATTGGTTTTGGAACCGGGAGCAATCGGGTGGGGGAGCCATCATAGACCTGGGCTGTCATTGTGTGGAGATTGGAAGAAATTTTATCGGAAAAGCGATCCGGCCGGTAGAGGTGATGTGTTGGGCGGATACCCAGGTGCACCCCATTGATGCGGAAGACCATGCCATTGGTTTGGTCCGGTACGAAACCGGTGCCATCGGCCAATTCGAGGTAAGTTGGACCTTCCGGGGAGGGATGGACCTGCGGGATGAGGTGATGGGAACGGAGGGTACCATTTGGCTAAATAGCTTTTTGCGCACGGGCTTTGAAATGTTTACTACGGGCAAAGGGGCGAACTACGTGGCGGAGAAAGCAGAGTCCGATGCCGGTTGGCTTTTTCCTGTTGGGGACGAAGCCCACGAATTGGGCTATCCTCAAATGTTCAGCGATATGTTTGATGCCATGGAACAGGGTAGGGAACCCCTGGAAACTTTTTATGACGGATATGTAGTAAATGCCATTCTTGACGCTGCTTTTCTTTCGGCAAAAAGTAAAAAATGGGAGCCAGTGGGATTGGATGATTGGCGTGGAACAGATACGGTTGCGGCCGGTAAGGACCGGGTATCCTACAACGAAAACTACTACCTGATCAAAAAAGAAATCCTGCCAAATGGGGTAGAAAAAGTGATATTGAAAGATAAAGTGACCGGAGAAATCCGTCAGGAGACGGTTGGCAATTGACCACTTATACCCTTCATTCACTGCCAACGTAATTTTCGCGGCTTTTCCCAAAATCAGTCGGAAAAAAAGTTCGCATTTCTATTTTTTAGTCTATAATTGCGCTTTAAAATTATTTTAACTTTAGTAGCAATTGATCCGAGCGATTGGTTGCCGAATCGTATGGTAAAAAGACTAGGGTATAGTTGCTGTATTTTGTTAGGAGTGCTGTTGAGCGTTCCGGTATGGGGTCAAAAGATCAACGAGGACTACAGATTACACATAAAGCGAGCAAGTTCTCCGGTAGTCGTGGACGGAATCGTTGACGAACAAGCCTGGAAAGAGGCCGAAGTAGCCAAGGATTTTTACATGATTCTGCCCATGGATACCAGCTTCTCTCAAGTTGAAACCGAGGTGATGATGACTTTTGATGAGGAGCGGCTGTATTTGTTGGTGATCAACCACCACGCCGTACCTGGACCGTATTACGTAGAGTCCCTTCGGAGGGATTTTTCCTTTGGGAAAAACGATAATTTCCTTTTGTTCATGGATACCTTTGACGATCAGACGAATGGCTTTTCCTTTGGGGCCAACGCTGCAGGCGCACAATGGGATGGGATCATGTACGAAGGGGGAAGGGTGGATTTAAGCTGGGACAATAAATGGGTCTCGAAAGTTAAAAATTACGAGGACAAATGGGTGTTTGAGGCAGCGATACCGTTTAAGTCGATTCGCTATAAAAAAGGCATTCGGGAATGGGGAATCAATTTTAGTCGACTGGATCTGAAAACCACCGAGAAATCTTCCTGGGCTCCGGTTCCCCGGCAGTTTCCCTCCGCCTCCCTTGCCTATACCGGCGTCCTGGTTTGGGAAGAAGCACCACCGGAGCCGGGCATGAATGTCTCCGTGATTCCATATGTTATGGGTGGCCGGGTAAAAGATAACGAGGGCGGGCTGCCGACCGACTACCAAAATCGGGTAGGGGTGGACGCCAAAATAGCGGTCAGTTCCTCCCTAAACCTGGACCTAACGGTAAATCCGGATTTTTCGCAGGTGGAAGTGGACCGTCAGATTACCAACCTGGACCGCTTCGAATTATTTTTTCCTGAACGGAGGCAGTTTTTCCTGGAAAATGGGGATTTGTTCGCCAATTTTGGCTACGAGACCATCCGCCCATTTTTTTCGCGAAGAATTGGCCTGAATGCTCCCATACAATTTGGTGCCCGGCTGAGCGGAAAAATCAACCGCGATTGGCGGATTGGCGCCATGAACATGCAAACGGGTCAGGTGGAAGAAACTGCGACTCCCGCCCAGAATTTCACCGTCATGTCGGCCCAGCGACGCGTGGGCCAGCGGTCAAATATTGCGGCGATTTTTGTCAATAAATTCTCCATGGGTGATCTAGCCGGCCGAAACGGCACCGATGCTGCCGTAAACAATGCCTACAACCGAAACCTGGGTCTGGAGTACAACCTGGCGTCTTCCAATAACCTTTGGACGGGAAAAGTCCTTTTTCTAAAATCGTTTAGCCCCAACCAATCCGGAGAAAGCATGGTGCATGCTGCTAATCTGCGGTATGCCAGCGGTAACCTGTCCTGGGAATGGAAACACGAATACGTTTCTCCCCAGTACACGGCGGAAGTAGGCTACGTTCCCAGAAACGGGTATTACCGGGTCAATCCCAACGCCGCCTATCTGTTTTTTCCAAAAAGTAAGAAAATACTCAACCACGGCCCGACCGTAAACACTTCTCTCTTTTTCAACACGGATGGGGAGCAAACCGACAATATCACGGAATTGGGCTATACGATGCGATTTAGGAGCCAAAGTACCCTTACCGCCAAGTATACGTATAACCGTATTTTGCTGCAACAGGCTTTTGACCCGACAAATTTTAGCGGAGACACCTTGGCGGCTTTCACGGATCATACCTGGAATTCCCTGGGGGCACAATACGTCTCCAAGCCCCAAAGTCTCTTCACCTATTCCCTTTCTTCCCAATACGGAGGCTATTTTGCCAATGGAGAACGCTTCAACCTAACGGGTGAGTTGGGCTATCGGTTCCAGCCCTACGTGGGATTGTCCCTTACCGGAAATTACAACCAATTGGATCTGCCCGAGCCTTGGGGAAATACACGCTTCTGGTTGGTTGGGCCCCGGGTGGATGTCACGTTTACCAACACCCTGTTTTTCACTGCATTCGCACAGTACAACGAGCAGATTGACAACATCAACCTGAACACCCGGTTTCAATGGAGGTTCAAGCCGGCTTCGGATTTGTACCTGGTATTCACGGATAACTACCTACCTGCCCCGTTTTATGTCAAAAACCGGACCCTGGCATTGAAATTTACCTACTGGTGGACCTGGTAGTCTCACCAGGGGTCTAAACCCAGGAGTTTTTTTCCCAGTGGAGTCAGTTCGGCTCTGGGATACCGGGTTTGTTCCCACTTTCTCGGATCCCCGGGAAAGGCGTAGCCCTCGGGGGCAATTCGGTCCCTCCAGGAAGAAATGCGCCAATTTCGCAAGTCCTCGTCTTCCTGGGCTGCGGGCATCATGGTCAGGTACTGGGCCATTCGGACCTTGTTTTTGCTATAGTTGGGGCGAATGCCGTGGGGAAGACGGCTATTGAAGATCAATAAATCACCTTCTTCCAGCCCCACTTTGGTAAGCTCAAACCCCGAAATATCGGGTTTAAACCTGTCCCGGTCGGCTGGTTGATTCACTTTCCAGCTGTCGTAGGTTCGGTAAAGCTCCGGCACGCATTGGAAGCCGCCCACATTTGGATCGGTTTGATCATTCAGGGCGACCAATCCCTGTATGTTATCCTCTCCCAATTCGGGATCGTAATCCCAATGAATAAATCCCTTGAATTCAAAATCCGGCCGGGCAGGTAGGTTGAGGTTGGCACGGTCGATGCTGACCCACAAATCATCCCTTCCCCAAATGTCTGTAAAGGTTTCATAGACCTTGGGGTATTGGCGAATGTCCCACATGTAAGGGTGGTTGTACATTTCCACCATGCCGCTATTGGTGAGCTCTTTCATTTTCATCGCTTCTTTTGGAGAAGCGTACCAGGTTGCTGGCTTGTTCGGATCCATTTCCTCAAATTCCCATAGTAGTTTCTGCATGCGTTCGGTATAGGATTTGGGTACGCCATTTTTTACGATCACGTACCCATTGTCCCACCAAAAGTTCCAGTCTTCCTCCGTGAGGACCTTAAGTGGGCTGTGCCGGAAGCGGTCGTTTAGAGTAGCCCTTTGCCCCGCAGAAGTAGAGGGATTGCCTGGAATATCTTTGTGTTTTTTCGTTATGGCCATGGCAAAATTTACTTATCTTACAGGCAGAATATAGCGTAAAATAAAAACACATGCAAGGAGGTAACCCGGATTGGTATTCCTTTTTGGAGTTGAACGGCTTATTTCTCCATTAATGTAAAATTGTTTTTCGATACTGGTCACAATGCTTAGCTTGAATTATGATACCTATACCAACGCGTTATTTAACTCCCTTTTTGACCGGGATGCTGTTTTTTATTGGCTTTTCCCCGGTAGTGGGCTCCTTTTCTGTTGCCCAAAGTAGCTCCGAAATCTACCACGAATTGTTACGTCTCCGGGAAACGAAGCGGGTACTTTATGTCGCCGCGCACCCCGACGATGAAAATACCCGACTCATTGCCTACCTCGCAAACGGCCTGCATGCCGAAGTAGGCTATTTGTCGCTGACCCGGGGAGATGGAGGCCAAAACCTTATCGGAAAAGAATTGGGTACCGAATTGGGTATGATCCGAACACAGGAATTGCTCCGAGCCAGGGAAACGGACGGTGGAAGGCAATTTTTCTCCCGGGCCATTGATTTTGGATACAGCCGCAATCCCGACGAAACGCTCAGCAACTGGGACCGAACCAAACTCCTTTCTGATTTGGTTTGGGTCATTCGTAATTTTCAGCCAGATCTGATCATTACCCGGTTTAATACCACACCCGGAACCACTCATGGGCATCATACTACCTCTGCAATCCTTGCCGGTGAGGCCTTTGAACTCTCCGGAAAAAGCGATGTCTTTCCCGATCAATTAAAATGGGTCGAGCCCTGGTCTGCAAAGCGTGTGTTTTGGAACGCCTATAATTGGGGAAGTCAATACGAACCGAAATCGGACATTCCTTACCATACCTTTCCGGTCGGTGCATACAACGCCTTGCTGGGTACCAGTTATTCGCAGATCGCTGCAGACAGCCGGACCATGCACAAATCCCAGGGATTTGGAGCGACGCCGACTATCGGCGAGGGAACAGACTTTATTGAATTTGTAGCCGGAGAATCGTTTGATTCCAATCCGTTTGAGGGCGTTGGTGACCGTTGGGAAGATCTCTCCGGCGGTGTGGAAATCCGAAACCGAATTGAAAAACTGCTGCAAAATTTTGACTTTACTACTCCGGTAGGCAATCTGCCAGAGCTACTGGAAATTCGGACAAAATTGAATCAGGTTCAGGAAAATCTACCCTGGGTCAACGAGAAACAGGATCAGGTGAATCGACTCATTTTGGATGTTTTGGGCTTTAAGGCCTTGTTTTTAGCGAATAAAGAATTGTCGTTTCCATCGGACCAAATCCGGACCCGGCTAATCGTAAATCAACCAAGCTCGGAATCGCTTGAACTGGAGGAATTTGAAGTCCTGGGCGCGCGTTATCCGATTGACGCCGTTGTTTCCGATAATCGGCCGGTGGAATGGGAGAAGGAACTTCAGATTCCAGGGGCGTACCCGATTTCCCAGCCTTATTGGTTGCAAAAGCCAGCGGTAGACAATCTGTATAGCGTAGCAGAGCAAAGCTCCATCGGAAAACCCTTTAATGACCCGGCAGTCACCGGAGTTCTCCGTTTTCGTCTTGGTGATCAGAAAATGGAGGTTCGGCTGCCACTTCAGTACCGGTACAACGATCAGGTAAATGGAGAAATCATTCAACCGTTTACATTGGTCCCAAAGATTTCTTTGGCAGTAGATCAGGAAAACGTTTTTCTTCTCGGCAATCAGGAAGCCCGCATCGGCGTGACGGTTTCTTTTGAGGGTGATTTGGAAGACGGTACCTTGGGCATCGAAGGATTGGAAACGGATGATTATACAGTGATGGACACCCTGATTGATCCGAAAAGCAATACAGTCTTTTTTGATGTGGCCGTGAGAAATCCAAATGGAGCGTCCAAATCCCGGCATACTGTTTTTTATAAAACAAGGGAAGGGTCAGTCTATGCACAGGGAAAGAAGCGAATCATTCACCCGCATATCCCCAACCTTACGTATTTTCCAGACGCTTCTTTTAACCTGGTGACGCTCGACATGGATATCCGAAAACAGACCATCGGCTACATTCCGGGCGCCGGGGACGAGATTCCAGGAATTTTACGAGATTTGGGGTATACGGTGGAAATCCTGGAAGGCAGTAACCTGGGAGCCGCTGTATTTAGTGACTATTCCACCCTGATTGTGGGGATTCGGGCTTTCAATGTCAACCAAAGCCTGGCAAATCAGACGGCAGCCCTCATGGACTACATCAAGCAAGGAGGCAACCTGATCGTACAATACAATACCAGTTCTCCCTTGCTTTCGAGGCAGTTCGGTCCCTATCCGCTGGAGTTATCCCGGGACCGGATTACGGTAGAGGAGTCACCGGTTACTGTGCTATTAGCCGATCATCCAGTATTGACGCACCCGAATAAAATCGAAGCTAGCGATTTTGACGGCTGGGTGCAGGAAAGGGGCTTGTACTTTCCCGGCACGTGGGACGAAGCGTACCAGACGCCGCTGGAAATGCAGGATCCCAACGAGCCGCCGACTAAAGGTGCACTTTTGGTCGCCCGGTATGGAGAGGGAACCTATGCCTATTCCGGGATTTCCTGGTTTCGATTGCTTCCGGCAGGGGTGCCGGGAGCCATCAAATTATTTGTAAACCTCATCGAGCAAGCCCATGAGTAAAGAAAGAGAATTTCGTCACTGGACCCGTTTGTATTGGATGCAGGTGCTGGTTTTGGCACTGTTGATTGCCTTGTTTTACTGGTTGACCCGCGCTTTTTCATGAGTTACCTGGACTGGTCCATCATGTTCGGCACCTTGCTGGCGATTGCCGCTTACGGTGTCTACAAAACCTACGGTCCGAAGGACATGGACAAATACCTGCGGGGAGGAGACGATCTGAACTGGTGGACCATTGGGCTTTCGATCATGGCCACGCAGGCGTCTGCGATTACTTTTTTAAGTACGCCGGGTCAAGCCTACGCGGATGGCATGCGCTTCATTCAGTTTTATTTTGGCCTGCCGGTAGCCATGATCATTATTTCTGTTGTTTTTTTGCCGATCTATTACCGGCTAAAGGTATATACTGCCTATGAGTTTCTGGAGTCACGTTTTGACCTGAAGACCCGAACATTGACGGCCGGTTTGTTTTTGGTACAGCGAGGCCTGGCAGCGGGGATTACGATTTATGCGCCGTCGATCATTTTGTCTACCCTGTTGGGCTGGAACCTGACCATTACCAATGTTTTTATTGGTTTGATGGTGATTGTTTACACGGTTTCCGGCGGAACCAAAGCGGTGTCCATTACCCAAAAGCAACAAATGGCCGTCATGATGGGAGGGATGGTTCTGGCCGGCATTATCGTCGTTCAACTGATTCCGGTGGATTTTTCCCAGGCATTGCATCTTGCCGGAAAGATGGAAAAGCTGAATATCGTCAATTTTGAATTTGATCTTTCGGATCGGTATAATTTTTGGTCCGGGGTGACGGGGGCCTTGTTTTTGTTCCTATCCTATTTTGGCACCGACCAATCTCAGGTGCAGCGCTATTTGAGTGGGCGTTCCCTTACCCAAAGCCGAATGGGCCTGATGATGAATGGTTTTTTGAAAGTTCCGATGCAGTTCGTCATTCTTTTTATTGGTGTCATGGTATTTGTATTTTACCAGTTTTTTCAGCCTCCGGTCATTTTCAATACCATTCAATTGGACAAACTCAAGGAAAGCGAGTACGTGGACCAATTGCAGGAATTGGAACAGAATTATAGCGAGGTATTTGAGCAAAAAAGTGAGCACATACAGAAACTGCTGGGAGCAATAGACTCCGAAGACCAGCAGGAAGTGCTGCGGCAGCAGGCGCAGATCGCGGAACAGTCCCATAAGCAGGAAGAGGTAAGAGACCAGGTGAAAGCCTTAATTGTTCGGCACGATCCCCTGGCAGAAACCAATGACACGGATTACGTATTCATGCGTTTTGTGATGGACTATTTACCACAAGGTATCGTTGGGCTGCTTTTTGCCGTCATTTTCAGTGCAGCTATGTCCTCCACCGCATCCGAATTGAATGCGCTGTCCGCGACCACCACCATGGATATTTACAAGCGCTCTGTCTACCGATCCGGAAGCTCCAGGCACTACATGCTTTCTTCGAAGTGGTTTACTGCGCTTTGGGGGGTATTTGCGGTATTGTTTGCCACGTATGCGACCCTCTTCGAAAACCTGATTCAAGCCGTCAATTTGTTGGGTTCCTTGTTTTATGGGACCATATTGGGCATCTTTTTGGTAGGATTTTTTCTGAAGTGGGTAGGGGGCCGGGCGGTGTTTTCGGCTGCCATCCTTACAGAAGTACTGATTTTGGTACTTCATTATTTCAACGGAAAAACGGTATACGGGTGGTCCATCGATGTAGGTTACCTCTGGTACAATGCGATCGGTTGCCTGCTGGTGATGTTGATTGCCATGCTGGTGCAACTTGGGATGGGACCTGGAAAGCAAATGCAAGGCGAGCTAGACTCGTAGAAAAAAAATGGAGCTGCCAGTCAGCAGCTCCAGAAAATAAAAAAGGCGGTTAAAGGGATTCGATCAATCGTTGATTCAACCCGATGTAATCCGGGTTATTCGCCTCTTCGGCCATTTCCATAGACTTTTTGCCGGTTTGTTCGGCTTCGGCTTTTAATCCCAATTTGGCCTGAATTTTTGCCAGTAAGTGGACCGTGTAATATTTCGGGTCTTTTTCGACTGATTTGCTGATCCATTCCAGGGCCATGGTAAGGTCCTTGTCATTGGTGAAATAGTAATTGGCCGCCTGAAAATAAAGACCGGGGTTATCGGTTTCCTGGTCGATGAGCAACTCCTTGATTTGTGTCATGACGATCGCGTCTACTTCTGATTCCATGCGAAACCCGATTTGGGTTTTATCCCAGGATAGGTTCAGGGTGGCACCGGTATCGCTAAGCTCGGCAAATCCCATGGTCATGGTTTCCACCGGTTTTTTTAACTTTTGGGCGGGCACCTGGATGCGCAGGGCATCGTCACCGGAATCGTACCCCATGGCCCCCCACAATTCCGTGTTTTTAGAGAAGATCACGGTCCATTGACTCTTTCCGGGGATGGTATACAAGGCGTATTTTCCTGCAGGGAGACGCTGCCCGTTTACCTTTATTTCGGTGTCGAATTCCAGAGTACTGGGATTATTTGCCCCGGTTCGCCATACTTGTCCATAGGGTACCAATTCCCCAAAAATCTTTTCGATCTCGTTTTCCCGGGCGGCTGTAGTCCAAATGAAGGACCGTTAGTCCCATTTGTTGGCTGATCTTGCTGTTGGGGCTTGCCTGTGGCATTTTAATCTGCGCGGAAACAGAAAATTGCATCAAAAACAAAATAGCCATTAGAAAAAGCATTTTTTTTGTATTCATAGTTATTTTTAGTTAGATTAGTTTTTGTGATGTCCTGATCGTTTAACCCGGTATGGAGGGATTGTTTTCTTTATGCCAACGGTTTCATTTATGTGGGTAAAGATAGTTAAATTGCAGGAATTGCTGCGATAAATTCTACCTTCTTGACGGGTATCGAACGCTTTCATGCCTGGTCAGGAAGAAAAATCGAGCGATTCATATAATTTGTTTTATTTCTACCAGGAAAATTCTTTCAATGGGACTAGCAATTGTTGCGCCAAATAAATCGAAAAAAGAAATCGCAGACTGGGTAGCGGTTTTCAACGAACTGGAACCGGGCATTGACCTTCAGGTTTATCCGGAAATCAGTAGGATGGAGGAGGTAGAGGTGGTGGTTTTGTGGCAGCATCCAAAAGGAATCCTAAAGTCTTTTCCCAATTTGAAACTAATTTGCTCGATGGGTTCCGGGGTAGACCACATCATGGCCGATTACGTTCCGGACAATGTACCCATTACCCGCATCGTGGATCCCAGGCTTACCTTTTCCATGACCAATTACGTGGTAATGGGAATACTTAATTACCACCGGCAGATCCTCCGGTACATGCGAGACAAGCGTACCAAAACCTGGGACATGAGTCAACCCGAAATCCCGATCACTGTGGGCGTTATGGGAGTGGGTGAACTGGGAGGAGACGTGCTCGACAAGGTGAAGGCTTTGGGTATTTCAGCGGTTGGATACGGTAACCGACCGAAGGCGACATTTCGGCATCCTTACTACTATGGGGAAGAATTGCAGGATTTTTTAAACGAAGTGAACGTATTGGTCTGCTTACTTCCGCTTACAGAGAAAACAGAAGGTTTTCTAAATAAAGAACTGTTTCGGAAATGCAAGCCAGGTACCTATCTGATCAATGTAGCGCGAGGCCGACACCTGGTGGAAGCAGACCTGATCCCAGCCATCGAATCGGGTCAGCTATCGGGAGCCCTTCTGGATGTCTTTCAGCAAGAGCCCCTACCGAAAGCCCATCCCTTTTGGGAGCAAGAGCAGATCACCATTACACCGCATATAGCCAGCATTACCAATTACCGGGCTGCAGCCCCCCAAATTATAGAAAACTATAAGAATTTGCTGCAAAACTCCCCCCTGATCAATGAGATTAGCAAGGTTCAGGGGTATTAAACCTATTTATTCCTTATGAAGACCTATACCATCCTTTGTCCAACCGATTTTTCGGAGTGTTCGTTGAACGCCATTGAATACGCCGCAAAATTGGGTGAAAAATGGAATGCGACGCTGATTTTATTGCATGTTCCAGATAAGGAAGATTACGAAGATCTTTTTCCCGGACAAGTCCTGGAAGATAGCCTGCAGACAGCCAAAAAGAAACTACAATCCCTGGTGGATACCGTTCGCGAGGAAAGTCTTCCCCGCGGACTTACGGACTGTAAAGGACTTGTACAGGAGGGAGAGACCATCGGTACCATACTGGAGATGGCCGAAAGCCAGTCCGCCCACTTGATCGTTATGGGTACGGAGGGAATTAATGAGTTTAAAAAGAATTACATCGGTACCAAATCCAGTAAGGTGGTGCTGAGTGCGGACTGTGACGTTTTTATCATTCCCAGGAAAGTGTTTTTCAAGACTCCCAGAAAGCTTGTCTATGCTACCAATTATCTGGAGGAAGACAAACTGGCCATACAACGCGTCGTGGACTTTGCCAGCGTATTCGATTCGGAGTTGGACATCGTTCACGTCAGTACACGGGTTAACACCATCGATAAAGCGCTGCATCTGACTATGGTAGAAGAAGTTGCGCCTTTCGTATCCTTAGAAAAGGTAAACTACGTGCTGAAATCGTACCGGGATGATCCCGGATTGGGACTGGAGTCCTACCTCATCACGGCAAAGGGGAACGTTTTGTTCACTCTGAGCAAAAAGAAAAGTTGGTTTGAGCAGTTTTTTACAAAAAACCTGTCCAAAAAAATGTCGTTTTTTATCAATAAGCCCTTGTATGTGATCAAGCGCCTTTGAATGTAGATCGTATAAAGTCTGTAAATTCCTTTCGGGTGGCCTTATCCGTGACCAATTTGTTTAAAATCATAAAAAAGTGCTTGACCGAGAGCGATTTGGATTTTTCAGGAGCGGCTTCTTGGGGAGCAATCGGCCCGGAAGCATCGTTGCCGATTTTTGACTCAGCGCGATCTTTTTCCGGCTGTTTTTGTTGGGATGGGGAGTATCCCGTCAATCGGTCTGCCTCAGAAAAACTTTTCCTCGACGCCGCTTGATAGCCCAACTTTTCCTCTACCAACCCCTTGTTGTTCAAGGAAATCGCGTCTTGTGGATCAAGCGCAATGGCTTGTTCGTAATCCTCTATCGCACCTTTCAGATCACCGATACGATCCCTGAAATAGGCACGGCTGGAATATCGGTAGGGGTTGTTCGGGTCCAGATTTAAGGCCTGGTCAAAGGCCTGCATCGCTTCTTCGTTTCGTTTCAACAAGTGCAAGACTACTGCCCGGTCACTGATGAATGTGGTATTGTACGGGTCAAGCCCTATCAGCGTATCAAAATCATTAATTGCCTGGTCCAATGCCCCTAGTCGGGACTGGATGCGCGCACGGTAATGCAGGTGTTCGGGTTGAGGCCCCGCGGAAGCGATCAGTTGATTGAATACCTGTAACGCCTCTTCAAATCTTCCTTTTTTGTAATGGTCGATGCCAATTTCCAATGATTCCATTCTTGCTACCTTTTGGTTTCAATATAGATACAAAAGTAAGGAAGGTATTGTTTCCATCCGTCCTTGATAATCCTTTATTCTTTTTATATTTGAATTCTTATCGCGATATTTTTAATGCAGGTATGCCCAGTAAGCCGGAAACTATTCTAAAAGATCTGGAAGGAAATAAATTTGCGCCCGTATATTTTCTTCAGGGGGAAGAACCCTATTTTATCGATAAAATAACCGCCTTTATTGAAGCAAATGCGCTGCCTCCCGCGGACCGTGGATTTAATCAGATCATTCTTTACGGGAAAGAAGCCACGGTGGCCACGATCTTAAACAATGCCAAACGGTTTCCCATGATGTCCGAACGGCAGGTGGTAATCGTCAAGGAGGCCCAGAACATACAGGATTTGGGACGGGAGGAGGCGGACCAACAACTGATCCAATACCTGAAAAATCCTCTGCCAAGTACAATTCTCGTTTTTGCTTATAAATACAAAGTACTGGACGGAAGAAAAGCTCTGGCAAGGGAATTGGACAAACGAGCCGTATTGGTAAAATCTGATAAAATTCCGGAATACCGATTGGCGCCGTACATTGATGCGTACGTCAAGGGAAAAGGATTTACCATAGAACCCAGGGCCTGTCAGGTACTTGCCGAGTCCATTGGAAATAACATGGAGGTGCTGACCAATGAAATCGATAAGATGTTAATCAACTTTGAGGAGCCGGTTGAAATTACTACGGGTCACATTCAGCAGTTTATTGGCATCAGCAAAGATTTCAACAATTTTGAATTGACTAATTCCCTGAGCTACAAAGATGTACAAAAGGCCAATACGATCATTCAGTATTTTGCGCAAAATCCCAAATCCCATCCCTTGATTCCCTTGCTAAGCCTGTTGTACCTGCATTTTAGCCGTCTTCTGCAGGTGAAAGCGAATAAAGGAATGGGAGATCGGGAACTGGCCGCTTTGCTTAAAGTGAACCCTTATTTCATAAAAGAATACACGATCGCAGCGAAAAATTATCCCTTAGGCAAGATTATTGATATTATCGGATACCTGAGAGAGGCGGACTTGCGTTCTAAAGGCATCATTGCCTCCAATATGGAAGCCTCGCAAATTCTCAAAGAACTCATTTTTAAAATTCTTCATTGATCCCGGTGATGAAAAGAAAACGAATAGGATTACTAGCGGTACAGTTGGTATTTTGGGTACAGTTGGTCGCGTTCGGGCAGGCTACACTGCACCAACAACAGGTAGAACCTGCCCTTCAGGACGCTTTGAACTTGTTTTACAAGGACCAGTTTGCCGCTTCCAGGGAGGCTTTCGATCAGCTAAGAGCTCGGGAACTCAGCCGGGAAAAGGCCATTGAGCTGGAGTACTATCAGGCCCTTTCCTCACTCAAGGGGGATTTTCCGGAGGGTACCTCTGCAATGGAGGCTTTTGTATTGGATTATCCGGACGAACCGCTGGCCCACGAAGCGGCATGGGTACTGGGAAATCACTTTTTTACGGCAAAAAACTACCGCAAAGCCATTGAGAATTTCGGACGCCTGCGGGGCATCCCGCTGAGCCAGGAACGGCACCCGGAATTGTTATTCAAAACAGGATACAGTTACTTTCAATTGAAAAACTATCCGCAGGCCCAAAAGTATTTCGAGCAGGCCAAACGATACAGAAGTCCGTTTCTGCCCAGTGCCTATTATTATGCGGGTTATAGTGCGTTTCAACAAAACGATTTTGAGACGGCTGTGACCAATTTTAAAGAGGCCGAAAAATCGAGAGAGTTTAGCCTGAAGGTACCTTACATGTTGACAGCCCTGTTCTACCAGCAAGGAGACCTGCCCCAGGTAATTGCCTATGCAGCGCCGATTATCGATAAAACCGGAGTAGAAAACCGGGAGCAATTGCATTTGCTTCTGGCAGAAGCCTATTACGACGATAAGGCCTTCCAACAAGCGGCCCATCATTACCAGTCCTTTGTAGCTGCCGGCAAAGGCACCTTGTCTCGAGACCAGCAGTACAAAGCAGGCGTGGCCCACTACGAAAGCAACCAATTTCAAATTGCAAGTGATTTTTTTAAAGAGGTAGCACTCAAAAGCGACGCGCTCGGTCAGGTTTCCAGCTATTTTTTAGGGCATGCCTACATTCAGCTAAAAAATCTACCTTTTGCCGCCAACAGTTTTAGTACGGCCTATAAAATGGACTTCAATCCCGACATAAAGGAAGAAGCCCTGTTTAATTACGCCAAGGTAAACCTGGAGATGGGTAAATTTCAAGAAGCCGTTACGGCATTGGATCAGTACCTGAATGATTACCCGCAGGGAACGCGGTTTTCCCAGGCGGAAGACCTGCTGAGCGATGCGTTAATCAACACCAACAATTACCTGCGGGCGATCCGACACATGGAAGGGATGCAACAACCTTCGGCCCGTATTCGGGAGGCCTACCAGAAGGTCACCTTTTATCAGGCGATGGCCTATTTTCGGGACAATAATCCCGCCGGTACCCTGGATTTTTTGAACAAGTCGCTCCGGTATCCGGAGGACAAATCCTTGCAGGTTTTGGCCCAGTTTTGGAAAGGTGAGGCGAATGCGGCCGCGAACCAGCCAAACGCAGCCATTCAGGCCTATGAGCGGGTATTCGCCCTGAATCCACCCGCTTCTGATCCCGCGCTTATCAAGACGCATTACGGGCTGGGTTATGCATATTTTAACCAAGAGCGTTACGAAAAGGCAGAAGCACAGTTCAAGGCCTACACGGATAAGCTACGGAACAAACGCGAAAAAGAACAGTACCACGATGCCCTGTTGCGGTTGGGAGATACTTACTACGTACAGAAAAAATTTGATGCAGCCGCAGCCACTTTCCAGCGGGCCATTCAGGAGAACAGCCCCTTCAGTGACTACGCCTTGTTTCGGGCCGGTGTCGTCGCCAATTTTCAAAATCGAAATCTCGAAGCAATACGCTTATTGAACCAGGTGCAGGCCAATTATCCGAACAGCCTCTACCTGGAAGATGCTCTATTTCAAAAGGCCCAGATCCTTATGGAGGATTTGAATTACCGGCAGGGGAGAGAGGTTTTCACTAGCCTGATAGAACTAAAACCCAACAGCCCCTTCGTACCGTTTGCGTTGGAGGGCAGGGCGGTGGCCAACTATTCGCTGAAAGAATACGACAAGGCGATCGCGGACTATAAAAAAATCCTGGACGAATACCCCAACGCCTCCAATGGGGAAACTGCCTTGGTAGGACTCCAGGAGAGTCTCTCGCTGCAAGGGCGGCCAGGGGAGTTTTCCAGTTACTTGTCAGAATACCGTAAATCCAATCCGAGCAGCAGTAATTTGGAGAACGTGGAATTTGAAGCAGCCAAAAGCCTGGTGTTTAATCAATCCTATGCAGAGGCGATCCGCTCGCTGGAAGACTTTCTACGAAACTACCCGAACTCCGGGCAAGCGCCCGAAGCCAGCTATTACCTGGCAGATGCATATTACCGGCAAGGCAGTATTGACAAAGCCCTGGATCGTTACTATCAATTGGAAAATACCGCCGATGGTAACCTGAAAACCAGGGTATTTCAAAAAATTGCCAACATTGAATTTGAGCGGCAAAACTATGCCAAATCCATACCTTACCTGGAGTTCAGTGCAGAAAACGCCCGAAGCGTTGCCGAAGAATACGAGGCTGTTTCCGGATTGATGGTGGCGAGCTATGAAACCGGGCAATACCAACAGGCCGTCCGTTGGGCCGATCAGGTCGTGGCTTTGGGTAATATCACGGTAGATGCGGTGCCCAGGGCACTGCTGATCAAAGGAAAATCATTGGAAACCGATGGAAAATCAGCCGAAGCTGTAGCGGTGTACCGGAATTTAGTCGAAAACTATACCTCGGAGCAAGGTGCCGAAGCCCTGTATCGACTTGCCTGGATACAGCATCAGGAGGGTCAGTACGAAGCATCGAATGAGCTGATCTTTAGCTATTCGCAGCCTTTTGCTTCTTACGAACGATGGTACGGGATGCAGTTTGTCCTGCTGGCAAAAAACTACATTGCCATGGATGAAACGTTTCAGGCGAAGGCAACGCTGGAATCCATCGTTGAGAATTCCTCCATTCCGGAGGTGAGAAAGGAAGCCCAAGAATTGTTGCAAACTATCAACCAAACCACCACAGAATGAATCAGGGGAAACAGCTATTGATCGCGGGTATCTTTTGCGCTGCCATGTTTGCCGGGCCCCTTCGAGCCCAGGATGCATCCGAAGCCCAGCGGGGAGAGATTCGGGATACGGAGTTCATTATCCGGAAAGATAGGGTTTTGACACTTCCCAGGCAGTCACGGGTTTTTGAAAAAAGTCCTGCGTTACCTCCCGTGTCGACTACAACAAATTATGCCTACGATGTCACCAACTATTTCCTTCCTCTTGCACCCGTCGCCCTGGAAACTCAGGCCTTTCAAAAAGAATTTCCTCGGCCTGAAACCTATCAGACCATGGGTCATGCCAAACTTGGATTCGGAAACTACTCCGCACCTTTGGTACAACTGGATCTTTTTCCCCAGGCGGATCCGGATGTTTCCTACGGACTCCACCTGAAGCATCAGGGGTATTATACCGGCCCGGTGGATGGGGAAAACTCGGCAGAAACCCATACCGGCGTTCGATTAAATGGGAGTATGTTCAAGGATATCGTGGAAATTTACGGGAAGTTTGGTTACGAAAGGGATTCCTACCATTTCTATGGCTACACGCCCCAACCCGAAACGCAGGTACTTGCAGATACCATCCGACAGGTTTTTCATACCATTCGGACCCAGGTGGGTATCCGGAGGATCGAACGCACAGAGCCGTTCAACTATGGAGCTAGCCTTTCGCTGCGCTTGTTTGACGATCGGTACGAAGCCCAGGAAACCGAAGCGCTGGTGAAGGCCAGGGCAGGTTTTCGTGCCAACGAAAACCTAAACGGGGGAATTGAATCCCTGTTGGCCTTTACCTCCCCAAGTGATGTCAACTACGAATCCATTACCAGAAATTATTTCAAATTGCATCCCTACGCGCAATACATTCGCCAGGGCTTGCAGGTAAAGGTCGGGGCAAATGTGATTTACGAAAACGATATTGTTCCGAATAAATTAAAGGAATTTTATGTGTTTCCTACCGTCTTTCTGTCATACCACCTGCTACCGGAGTTTGGTGTGTACGGGAAATATGCCGGTGATGTCAACCGAACTACCTATTACGACTTCGTGCAGGAGAATCCGTTTCTGGGCCCCTCCGAACAGCTTCGGAACGCCATTCAGAATTTTCAAGTGGATGCAGGGATATCCGGCAAGGTCAATGACCTGGTGAATTATCGGCTGGGCTTTACGTATGGGGATTTTACCAACCTCCATTTTTTTGGAAACAACGCCATGGACAGCACGAGGTTTCAGCTTATTTACGATAACAATACCAAGGTATTGGAATACCATGGGACCATAAACTATACATACGACAACACTTACCGGCTTGATGCCTCCCTGCATTACTTTCAATACACGCTGGATGAAATTGCATCGGCCTGGCACCGACCGGAGTGGGAGGTCCATATCAATAATTCGTTCACTCCGGATAAGAAGTGGACGATCCATGCCAACCTGCATGCCATGGGAGGGATTCGGGCCATCAACCTGGCGTCGGATACCGAGCGACGACTGGATGCCCTGTTGGACTTGCACCTGCACGTCGATTATGCGTTCACAAGTCGTTTTTCTGCCTTTATCAAGGGGAATAACCTATTAAATCAACGCTACGAGCGGTTTAACTACTATCCCGTACGTGCCATACAGGTACTCGGTGGAATAGGTTTTAAGTTTTAGAGGATTTAGCAGCGCCTTCGGTAGGGAAATATGGAGCCATTATTGCCGATTTGATGGTTTTGCTTTAGCTTAGCAAATCTAAACAATCTTTTTTGACATGTCTGAAAATACCTCTAAGGATCAAAACAGCCAAGCAGATAACGACGAAGACTTTGGCTTGCCTCCGGTTTCCATCAACCCGCTGGAACCCGCACCTGCCGGGAAACCCCCGGTAGCCCCGGTGGCGGGAAAAAAATCGCCTTCCGGAAAACCCAAAGTGGCCACCGATTCCCGGGGCAAGAAAAACAAACCAGCGGAAAAAAAGAAAAGTCGATCCGGCAATGGGGTCTTTGTCTGGATTATACTGTTGATTCTACTTATTGGATTTGGAGCCTACTATTGGGGTAATTTGGGTGATTTTTCCGATGAAAAACCAGCAGAACCACCCCTGGCAATGGAGACACCGGTAGAGGAAAGCCCGGCTGCGGTGGCCCCGTCGGAGCCGAAAGAGGAAATACCGGTCACGAAAGAAGCAGATGATCAACCCGGGCTTACAGAAATTGATGGCCGGGGAACCTCGCCTCGATACTTTCTGGTCGTGGGAAGTTTTATAGACGACGATTTGGCGAGAGATTATTCAGCAAAACTCAATAAAGAAGGACTGCAAACGTTTTTGATTCATCCGTACGGCAACATTCCTTTTTACCGCCTGGCAGTGGGGCAGTACGAAAACGTCGACCTGGCACTCGAGGCCCGGGAGGATTCTCAAGAAGCATATACTGAAAACTTATGGGTTTTGAAATACTAATATGATCCTAGCACAAACCTTGTCTACTACAGACGGCCAACAGGCCGTAGATTCACTTGCCCTCTTAGAGGGATCCGCTTCTTCGGACATTGGTCTTTTGGAGCTATTGGTAAAGGGGGGCTACATGATGATTCCGCTGTACCTGCTCTTTATTCTGGCCATTTTTATTTTCATTGAGCGGATAATCACGCTGAAAAAAGCCTCCAAAACCCCAAAAGGAATGATCGATCAGGTCAAAATGATGGTTCAGAGCGGCAACATCGAGCAGGCAAAGCTGATTTGCCAGGGAGAGGAGACGCCGGTTGCACACATGGTCGCCAAAGGCCTGGAACGAATCGGCAGCCCCCTAAAAAATATCGAAGTGGCCATAGAAAACGTGGGAAAGATTGAAATTTACAAATTGGAAAAGAACCTGGGACTGCTAGCTACCGTCTCAGGTGCGGCACCGATGATAGGCTTTCTGGGTACAGTAGCCGGTATGATTCGGGCATTCATCGGTGTGGCACAGGAAGAAGGAATGGTTTCTCCAAAACTCCTTTCCACGGGGATATATGAGGCAATGATTACTACGGCCACCGGACTCGTAGTGGGGATCGTGGCGTATCTGGGGTACAATTACCTGGTCACACAGGTTTCCAAATTGATCCACAACATGGAGTACACCACCATCGAGTTTATTGATCTACTTCAGGATAAGAAATAATATGGGGCTCCAGTCAAAAAATAAAATAGAAGCAGCGTTCAGCATGTCGTCCATGACGGACATTATTTTTTTGTTGCTGATCTTCTTCATGCTTACCTCCTCCTTCATTACACCGTCGGGCTTGCCTGTCAATTTACCCTCCAGTGAAACCTCCGACATTGTGATGCAGGAGGTTACCGTGAGCATTACCAAGGACCTGAAATATGCCGTTAACGACCGGCAGGTGAATAGAAGTGAAATTAAAAACGAACTAACTTCGTTATTGAAGAACAAGCAAGGGTACGTGGTATTGCACATCGACAAAGAGGTACCCGTGGAGCACTTGGTCGAAGTGGGAGGGATAGCCGCCTCGTTGGAAGCCAACGTGACCATTGCAACAAAACCCTACAAGTAACGAATGGAAATTTGGGAAGACCAAAAGGAAACCCAGGACAATAAGAAAAAGGCGGTCCTGATCACGTTTTTTCTCAACGTGCTGTTGCTGATCGGATTATACTTTATCGTCGTTTGGAAGCAACCCGTGCCTCCGATGTCGCAGTTTGGTTTGGAATTGAATTTGGGCTTTTCCGATACGGGCATGGACAACGAACAGGCCACCACTGCCGCGACAAATGCCAGCGAGGTGTCGGAAGAGGCGCCGGCGCCGGGTGACCCCTCTTCTCAACCCACGGAAAATACCGTACCGGTCAGTCCTACCGAGTCCAGTCCATCGCCGGCACAACCCAGTCCGAGCGAACCACAGCAGGAAATTCAATCGAACATACCCAGCCCGGTGAGGGCGGACACACAGCCCCGGCCCGCCGCCGAGCGGCCAAAGGAAACCCCTGAAACGCCCGCGGAAACACTCGAAACAGAGGCACCTGTAGAAGCAAAACCTACGCCCGAAAAAGTCGAAGAAAAGCAACCGACCGTGGATCAGCGGGCAATATTTGGCGCGGGGGGCACTACCGGCAGTTCCAACAGGCCATCCTCGGGTGAAAATCAAGGGAGTTCTGGCCAACCGGGTAACGAAGGCAATCCACAGGGTACCGTGGATGGCAGATCCATTTTGCAATCCGGAAGCGGGAATACCGGAGACGGATCGGGCTATAACCTGGATTTGGCAGGTTGGGATTTTGCGTCCCGGCCACAGATTCAAGACAGGATATCCAACCGAAATGGGCGCATCGTCTTTCGGATAACGGTAAACGACAACGGACGCATCGTTCAGGCCATTCCGCTCGAATACAACGTCAGCAATGAGGTATTGAATTATTACCGCACCGTCGTCACCGGTCTTTCGTTTAAACGGCAGAGCGACAATCCTACCGCCGATTATTCCACCGGTCGAATTACCTTTATCATTCGGGTCGATTAATACTCCTCCATGACCTATCAGGAATCCCTTGACTTCTTGTATCAGGCTTTGCCCATGTTTCAACGCATAGGTGCATCCGCTTTTAAAAAAGATCTGAGCAATACGCTCAAGCTTTGCGAGCGGCTGGGAAATCCCCAGCAGGCCCTTCGGTGCATTCACATAGCCGGCACCAACGGAAAAGGGAGTACCGCCCATGCCTTGGCCTCGGTACTCCAAACGGCCGGCTACAAAACCGGATTGTACACCTCACCCCATTTAAAATCTTTCCGGGAACGGATCAAAATCAACGGGACGGAGATTCCCGAAGCGGAAGTATGTCGCTTTGTGCAACTACACCGGGATTTTTTGGAAGGGCTGAAACCCAGTTTTTTTGAAATGACCGTAGCCATGGCCTTTGATTACTTCGCTCGGGAGGCCGTGGACTATGCAGTCATCGAGACGGGGATGGGAGGAAGGTTGGATAGTACCAATGTGGTGACACCTTTGCTCAGCCTGATTACCAATATCGGGATGGATCACGTTCAGTTTCTGGGGGATAGTCTGGATAAAATTGCCGGAGAAAAGGCAGGCATTATCAAAGAAGGTGTACCGGTGGTGATTGGCCAAACCCAAGCGGAAACGGCACCGGTATTTCGGCAGGTAGCGGCACAAAAAAAGGCGACCCTCCTTTTTGCAGATGAGCGCATGACCGTACTTCCGAAAGGCATGGCGACGGGGCAGCTACCGCTTCGGGCGGTATTTGAAGTTCGGGAAGCCAATGGGAAAACCTGGGAATTATCCATGGACTTGCTGGGCGACTACCAGGCACGAAATCTTCCTGCGATCCTGCTGGCCCTGGATCGGCTTAAAGGAATGGGCCTTCGTATTCGGGAAGAAGACATACGCACCGGTCTGGCCAACATACAGGCGAATACCGGTTTGAAAGGCCGTTGGCAGATTTTGCATACGCATCCAAGGGTTATCTGCGATACGGGACACAACATCGATGGATTGCGGGCAATACTGGATCAGCTCGCCTCTCTGACTTACCGCAAATTGACGCTGGTTCTCGGGATGGTTGCAGACAAGGATGTGGATGAAATTCTGGCACTGCTCCCCAGCGATGCAAGCTATGTTTTCTGCCAGGCAGATCAACCGAGGTCCATGCCAGCCCATGATCTGCAGCAAAAAGCGTTGGCACAGGGACTGGTCGGAATCGTTATCGCGGATGTCAACGAAGCGCTGGAATTTGCTAAAAAAAATGCCCGCCCGGATGATCTGATCTTCGTCGGAGGCAGTACATTTGTCGTCGCAGAAATCAACGGACTATAACATGGGCAGAAAGAAACTGGAACGCTTTGTACAAAACGAAGCCAATCCGAATGTGGTACAACCGGGAAAGGAAATTTTTGAGACCATTCAGGGCAATTGGAAGCAACGATTTTTTAAAAACGAGCATCCGCTGGTTGTGGAATTGGCATGCGGTAGGGGAGAGTTTACGGTGGGTCTCGGCAGACGGTATCCGGATAAGAATTTTATCGGTGTGGACATCAAGGGCTCCCGAATCTGGAAGGGGAGCGCTCAGGCCACAGAGGAAGGCCTGAAAAACGTTGCCTTTTTGCGAACCCAGATCGAACGTCTGGAAGAATCCTTTGCGCCCGGAGAAGTGGATGAGTTGTGGATCACCTTTCCCGACCCCCGCCCAAAAGACCGGGACGAAAAAAAGCGCCTGACTTCCCCCCGTTTTTTACAGCTATACAAGCAAATCATGCATCCCAGAGGCCACATTCATTTCAAGACCGACAATACGGGTCTTTTTGATTATACAGAGGAATTATTTTCCCGCCGCCCCGATATTCACGTGGAGCGAATCACCCGGGATTTCTACGCGTCCAAATGGAAGGACGAGCATTACGGTATCCGGACACGGTACGAAAAATTATTCATGGACAAAGGAGAAACCATCAAATACCTGGAGTTCTTCTTTGTTAACGATTAATCTTCCAGTTCAAGTGCCTCCAATATATCCGCCAGTTCGTCAAAATCCTTGATTCCCGGCCGGATTTCGTGCCCTCCCTTCATGCTGATACCTTTTACCCCGGTAGCGTCCAACAGTTCGCCGATAGTCTCGGAATCAAAGCCAAAACCAAGCAGTACCTCGCAGTTTTTGGCCAGCGCACGGAGCGAATCTATTTCCTCTTGCTGAAGTTCCTGGTTGGTGTCGGATTCCAGGTTAAGTACGATCTGTTGTTCCCCCAGACTTCTGGAAAAGGACAGGATCTCCTCCCAGTCGGATTTTGAACGCAAGGTAAAGCGATAAATTAGCCCGTAACCGCTGTTTTCCAGGAGTTGGAGGTGGTGCTTTTCTTCCACCTGTATCCAGGTGAAGCCTTCGTAGGTAGTCAGTGTCTGCAAGATTTGGTCGGGGTGCGTGAGTGAAAACTCGGCGACGTATTCCAGACCCGACAGCCAATCGGTGATCTCCTTGAATTCAACCGGTGACACGTAGTGTTCGGAGTGCTCCTCCAGGGAAAACCCCATCAGGTTTACGTACATCCCCGAACAGTACCTGGCGTCGCTTAAATTGTTTACATTGCTTATCTTTACAAAAGTTTTTAAAGCCATTTCAATTTAGCGTATTAAATGTGTAATTTGAACGGATTTCAAAGATAGAGAATGAATGGTTTGGATAAAAGGTATTGTTTTCTCCCATTCCTGATTTTTATGATAGGTTGTGAGGTGGTGCGAGAAGATCCTTCAGCAATTAGGTCTACGTATTTGCCCTTATCCGTGGGAAATTTTTGGGAGTACCGCGTGGAAAATACTCGTTATTTTGGAGAAAATGATTTTGAGGCCGACACGTATTTCTATAGGGATCAAATCACCGACCAATCCCTTAATGTGGAAAACGACGTCGTATTTTGGGTTCGCAGGCAACGTTCGACGAATCGGAATACCTGGTCCGAAGAAAGGACCTATACGCTTACTTTTTCCGGGGGCAGGGTGATCCGGCAGGACAACAACCTGGTGGAAATCATTCTGGTATATCCGGCGGACCGGGAAACGAGCTGGGATGGAAACACGTATAATTCGCTGCCCGCCAAATTCTTTTTTGTCGAGCGGATCGGGGATCTTTTGATTGAAAACAATTATTTTCCGGAGACCATGACCGTTCGGCAAAGCGAGGAAGACGACCTGATTACGCTGCGAGACAACCGATACGAGGTATATGCCGAAGACGTAGGGATGGTAGAAAGTTACCATGAGGTATTTCGCTACTGTTCCCGAAACGATTGTTTGGGACAACAAATCATTCAGGAAGGACGTTTTACTCATTTAAGACTGATTCGGCATGGGAAAGAGTAGTTTGTTTGCGCTTGTTTGTTTTCTGCTCTGCTGCGGCAGACCCTTGATGGGACAGGATCGGTATGCCATCCATTACACCTACAAGCCAACGGATCAGTACAGCCTGAACAGGCCCCTGGAATTGTTGAGCAAGGCATCTTTGGAGCGCAGGGAACGGGAGAAAATCGGCCTGGACAGCACAGACATTCCCGTTTCTGAGAAGTACATTGCGCTTATTGCCGAGGAAGTAGACGAAATTCTTTACCATTCCAGGTGGCTAAATGCATCCCTGGTCCGGGCGGACTCCGCGGCGGTCGCGAAAATCGCTTCCTTCCCCTTTGTTTCCAAAGTGGAATATGCCGCCCGGGGAGGAAAAAGGAATGCCGAAAATGGTACCCAAGGCTACGATGCGAAGGAGCCGGCAGCTGCAGCGATCCGCACCGGAACAACTTTTGATTTTCAAAACCACATCCTGGGTATCCCGGAAATGCATGCGGATGGATTCAACGGCGAAGGTATCAAAATTGCTGTGTTTGATGCAGGATTTTTAAATGCAGATGCAATCGGTGGACTACAGCATCTTTTTAACGAAAACCGGATTCTGGCGACAAGGGACTTTGTACTTCCCGGATCCTCCCATGTATTCCGCGCGGATACGCACGGTACCGGGGCGCTTTCTTTGTTGGCATCGTTTGATCCCAGTCAATTGATAGGTGGGGCCTATGCAGCGGAGTACATTCTCTGCATTACCGAGGACGTAGATTCCGAATTTCGGATAGAGGAATTCAATTGGGTAAGGGCCGCGGAATTTGCCGATAGCCTTGGAGTCGACATTATAAATAGCTCCCTTGGGTACAACTATTTTGACGATCCCGATATGAATTACAGCCGGGAAGATCTCGACGGTGAGACAGCAGTCATTTCAATCGGAGCTGGGATCGCAGCCAATAAAGGAATTTTGGTCGTTAGCAGTTCGGGAAACGAGGGAAACATCAGCTGGCAGACCATTACGGTTCCTGCCGATGCGCGTGGAATTTTGGCGGTAGGTGCGATCAACAATCGTTTTACCAAGGCGGGCTTTAGTTCCATTGGTCCGAGCAGCGATGGGCGCATCAAGCCGGAATTGGTGGCCTTTGGATCGGGGGTAACACTTTGGAGACAGGTGGAAGGCACTAGTTTTTCCAGCGGCACTTCTTTCTCGGCGCCACAGATTGCTGCGTTAGCGGCTGGACTCTGGCAAGCCAATCCCATGTGGACGCGGGCAGAGCTCAAAGATCGCCTGATTCAAAGCGGCTCGCAAGCGGCAAATCCTGATTTTGAATTGGGTTATGGGGTACCGAATTACCTGCGGGCACTGAACAGTAGGGGAGAAGGAATCCTGGTCGAACAGTCCTCTCGGATTTATCCCAATCCATTGGACGATAAGGAGCTGTTCGTGGAGTTTGGGCAGGAAAATTCCTGTCAATTGACTCTTTACGACTTGCAGGGAAAAATGATCAGTTCACTTTCTTTGGACCGGGCCTTTCTCCGGGATCCCTACCGGGTGGACATGGGTACACTGATTCCGGGAATCTATTGGCTTGAGATAGAGGATACTTCTCAGGCGGCCCGCATGAAGTTGTGGAAGAAGTAAGGAAAAGAAAATAATTTTTCTTTTTTTTGCAATGATTTGTACCTGTTATTTTCAATTTCAAACCTTTCCCGTTCCCTACCATGATGCCCCTGATCGCCCCATCCGTGCTCGCTGCAGATTTTGCCAACTTGCAAGCCGAGATCGAAATGATAAACGATTCCGAGTCGGATTTGATCCACGTCGATATCATGGACGGCGTTTTTGTGCCGAATATTTCCATGGGATTGCCGGTAGTCGAAGCGATTCGTAAACATGCGAAAAAACCCCTGGACGTGCATTTGATGATCGTCAATCCGGATCAGTACCTGGGAGCGTTTCAGAAGGCAGGTGCCGCGCATATTACGGTGCACATTGAAGCCTGCCCTCATTTGCACCGAACAATACAGACGATCAAGGGATTGGGATGTAGGGCGGGAGTGGCGTTAAATCCCCACACACCTGTTTCCCAGCTCGAAGATATTATCCGGGACGTGGATATTGTTTTGCTGATGTCTGTCAATCCGGGCTTTGGCGGTCAATCCTTTATAGAAAATACCTATGCAAAAGTTGAAAAGCTAAAAAAATTGATTGTGGAGACCGGCGCTCATGCCAAAATCGAGATCGATGGAGGGGTAAGCATGGAAAATGCTAAAAAATTATTTGACGTAGGCGCCCTGATTCTGGTCGCGGGCAATTTTGTATTTTCTTCAAAAAATCCAAAAGAAACTATTAAAAGACTAAAAAATATTGGTTAAATTCTATAATAACTCGGTTCACATAAAAAATGGCGTATTTTTTACGATTTAGCTTGTGAAATAAGTTGATTCTGATTTAATTCGTAGGTATAAAGCGTTAAAAAAACTGAAATAGGAATTATGAAAAAAGTATTTGTATTGGCTTTCTTATTGGTTGGACTGATCGGATTTCAGTCACAGGCACAGGACGAAGCAGCTGAGGAAATCACCGATGAAGAATTGGCAAAATTTGCAGCGATGGAGGATTCTGTCATGGCTTTCTACGAGCAAAAAAACGAAGAGTTGGTTTCCATGATCAAGGACAACGAGATCATCGATGGTGCTGCCCGGTACAATGAAATTAAAGACGCCTGGGACGATGAAGAAAAAATGGCGGAAATCGAGATTACCGACGAGGAAAAAGGAGCTTACGAAGAGATCATGGAATTCATGGGCTCGCTGAGTAACGAAGTTAGGGATTTGAAAATCGGTCTTATCAAGAACGACGAGGTGCTAGGCGTAGCAACCTATAACAAAGTAAATAAGGCTATCAAGGAAAACCCTGAAATCAAAGAAAAAGTCGATACGTTGATCGCTGAATTGAAAGAAAAGCGCAGCGTAGACTCCGAGGAGGCCGAAGCCGACGCCAGCGAGTGATAATTTCAACCAAAACAGGAAAAAAAACCCTCTCTTTTTGTGAGGGTTTTTTTGTTTTTTGCGTTATAACAAAAAAAGGCGATATGAATTCTTCCTCGAAACCGTTCCTGTTTTTTGTGTGGGCGTTGTTGACCTGCCTCCTTTTTTTCATCCCGCGATCGCGCAGGAAGATATTTTTGGTATCGAGCGTAAATTGAAGGGCAGAAAAAGTGACAACGAACTGGGCAATGCATTTCGGAACATGGTGAGCAACTTCTCCTTCGAAATTGCGACCGGGGCAGCTTATCAGCGACAGCTTTTTGACTTTAGCAGCGAAACGCCGGCATCCTATCCCATTACGGGCATCCAGGAGGGTGCGACTGACCCCACTGCGGGCGATACACTTTCTTTTAGGGGCGGAAGCCTGGCATTTCCATTGGGACTGGGGCTTCGATTAAATCTGTTTGACTTTTTAACGCTCGGTGCAGGGTACGGGCGGGAGTTCGGAAATATTCCTCCGTTGACGTTTTCAGGCAATACCTTCGAATTTCAGGGGCAGGCCTACACCTACGACAAATTGTATGGAACTGTTGGCCTCGTACTTTGGGATGCAGGCAAACGTATTTCTTTTTTACGGTGGCGGTACCGAAAGTATTCTGAGAACAATCTTTACATGCAGTCGGAACTCAAACAACGGGCCCGGCAAATATACCCCTGGCGATTTATCGTGGAAGGAGAATTCGGCTCCCTATTCCTTCGAAAAAATCCGGATCCAAACCTGACTGCGCCAGACCCGTATTACGGCCTGGCCGCACGCCTGGAGTACGATTTTTCGGAGTATACCAAGATATTTGTAAGGCCCTCCGCGGAATTCAGACCGTTTACTTATACCAACCCGGAAATTCCGGAAACCCAAGGCCTGATGCAACAGGTCTACTCCCTGCAGATGGGCGTATCGATAAATCTTCCAGGTACCAAGCGCTGCAAGGTGGGCGGATGCCGGGTGGTCATGAAACACCTGCACAATGGTGTCGAGTATCGCGGGAGTTCGATATGGCACAGGCAACACAGAAAAGTGGGTCAATGGTAAAAAATGGTACAAAAGCGGCCACTGACGCTTGCTTTTCCAAATTTTCTAAAAAATTTTCTACCATTAACTCCATGAAAATAAATTGGATACCCGTTTCCATAATTGTTAGAAAAATTATATTTTTCTAAACCTGTTCTTTTTGCTATCTTGCAGGTTATTAGCGAGAAATTTTAATTATGGCCCAAGGAGAGAACGAGAATATTATCCCGATCAATATTGAGGAAGAAATGCGCGGTGCTTACATCGATTATTCGATGTCGGTAATTGTTTCCAGGGCGCTACCCGATGTGAGGGATGGTTTGAAGCCGGTACACCGCCGAATCCTGTATGGGATGCAGGAGTTGGGGGTTAGTTACAACAAGCCATATAAAAAATCAGCACGTATTGTAGGTGAGGTCCTGGGTAAATACCACCCGCACGGAGACTCCGCGGTCTACGAAACGCTGGTACGCATGGCGCAGCACTGGTCCTTGCGGTATCCCCTCGTAGATCCTCAGGGAAACTTTGGCTCGGTGGATGGGGACAATCCCGCTGCAATGAGGTATACCGAGGCCAGGTTGCGGCGAATTGCTGAGGAATTGCTCATCGATATCAACAAAGATACGGTTGATTTTCAACTGAATTTTGACGACACGCTGAAAGAGCCGGTTGTCCTTCCTGCCAAAATACCTGCCCTTCTGCTAAATGGCGCATCAGGAATCGCGGTAGGGATGGCCACCAACATGGCTCCCCATCATCTGGGCGAGGTCATCGATGGGATCACTGCCTACATTGACAACAACGACATTACCATCCCAGAGCTAATGGAGCACATCACTGCTCCAGATTTTCCTACCGGCGGAATCATTTACGGATACAACGGCGTCAAGGCAGCCTTTGAGACCGGTAGAGGGCGGATCATCATGAGGGGAAAGGCCGCGGTAGAGACCAAGTCGAATGGTCGGGAAATGATCGTGATCACCGAAATTCCCTATCAGGTCAATAAAGCCTCCATGGTGGAAAAGACCGCACAGTTGATTAACGAGAAAAAACTCGACGGAATTACTGCTATCCGGGATGAATCGGATCGTCAGGGGATGCGTATTGTATACGAACTAAAAAAAGACGCCGTCCCCAATGTCATTCTAAACAATCTATACAAGCACACCCCCCTGCAGACCTCGTTTAGTGTTAATAACGTGGCACTGGTTAAGGGGAGACCGTATACCTTGAATCTCAAGGACCTCATTGTCCACTATGTCAATCACCGGCATGAAGTGGTGATCCGAAGGACGCAGTTTGAGCTGAAAGAAGCCGAGAAACGCGCGCATATCCTGGAGGGCTACCTGGTTGCGCTGGACAATCTGGACGAGGTGATTCAATTGATTCGGGACTCACGAGATCCGGAAACAGCCAGGAACGGGTTGATGGAGCGGTTCGAATTGTCCGAAATTCAAGCCAGAGCCATTCTGGACATGCGCCTGCAGCGTCTTACCGGAATGGAACGGGAAAAAATCCAGCAGGAATACGATGAGTTGATGAAGCTTATCGAAGAACTAAAGGAAATTCTCGCCAATGAGGACAAGCGCATGCAGATCATTAAGGACGAACTCCTGGAAATGAAGACGCGCTATTCGGACGAACGAAGGACCACCATTGAGCACAATGCCGAGGACTTCAATTACGAGGACATGATCCCCAACGAAGAAGTGGTGATTACCGTTTCGCATCAAGGGTACATCAAACGGACCGTATTGACGGAATATAAATCCCAAAGTCGGGGAGGTATCGGATCCCGGGGAGTAAGCACCAAAGAGGACGATTATACCGAGTACCTGTTTACGGCGCTCACACATAACTACCTGTTGATTTTCACCGATCAAGGCAAGCTTTTTTGGTTAAAGACCTATGCCATTCCGGAGGGTAGCAAGACATCCAAAGGGCGGCCCATACAAAACCTGATAAATATTCAATCGGGGGATAAAATTCGATCCATTATTCAGGTAAAGGATTTGAATGACGCGGACTACATCAATAATAACAACATCGTAATGATCACCCGTAACGGGATCATTAAAAAAACCACGCTGGAGCAGTATTCGCGTCCCCGCACCAATGGGATCATTGCCTTAAATATTCGGGAGGACGATCAGTTGCTGAATGTGGAGTTAACCAATGGCGATTCCCATATTGTCATCGCTTCCAGTTCAGGAAGGGCGGTGCACTTTCATGAATCGAACGTTCGTCCCATGGGTAGGACCGCTACCGGTGTAAAAGCCATCAACCTGGGGGAAGAAGACAACCATGTAATTGGCATGGTTTGTGTTCACAGAGAAGACGCGACGCTGCTGGTAGTGACGGAAAAAGGATTTGGAAAGCGTTCCTATCTATCCGAATACCGCATTACCAAGCGGGGAGGAAAAGGCGTAAAAGCCATGAATATTACCGAGAAGACCGGGGGATTGGTAGCCATTAAGGAAGTCGTCGATACGGATGATTTGATGATCATCAACCGATCCGGCATTACCATCCGGACGCCTGCATCGGGCGTTCGGGTAATGGGAAGGGCTACCCAAGGCGTGCGCTTGATTCGACTCAACGATACTGACAAAATCTCTTCCGTAGAAAAGATTGAAAATATTTTGGAAGAGGAAGAAGGAGCTGGGGAAGATCCTGACAGAGCAAACGAAACGAATTCCGATACTGAATCATAAGTAAAACCAAAAAAAGAATAACACTCCGAACATGAAAAAGTTAATTTTATCTTTGGCTTTGGTGGGCATTGCTTCGACAGTTGCCTTTGGCCAGAAAAAGGTGGTTAAGTCCGCCGAAAAAAACCTGCGAAAAGGCGAAATGGAAGCCGCGTATTCGGATATCAAAACTGCCATCACCGACGCAGAAACCGGTAGCGAATCCGAGACGTATTTCATCAAAGGAAAAATCGAAACACAGATGTTTGAGGCGGATTCTTCCAATACCCAGGAAACGGTCGCATTAGGTAGAGAGGCTGAGGCCAGTTTTATGAAAGCTTTCGAAATGGAAGACATGGATTCCACCAGTAGTGTTAGCAAGGACCTGTTCAAAGAGGTTGTGCCCGATATGCCGGCCAACTTCCAGGGAGAAGGTGTCTACCGCTTGAAGAATGCCTCTTTCAACAAAGCAATCGAAAAGTACGAGGAAGACGACATGGAACTATCCTACGAATTTTTCTCTCTGGCAGCCGATTTGGATCCGAAGGATACCTCCATTGTATTCAATGCGGGATACACGGCGAACATGACGGATAACACCGAAGGTGCCAAAAAATACTTCACGCATCTGCTTGATATTGACGAATATAACAAACTAAATGCGTATTATTTTCTGATTCAGATTGCCAGTGCAGAAGAGAACAACCCGGAAGAGGCCTACCGATTGGCCAAAGAGGCACGAGAGCTTTATCCTGAAGACAAAGGCCTGGCCGAATTCGAAATTCAGTTGCTGTTGCAACTGGACAAAATGGATGAGGCAATGGCTTCTATAGAAGAAGCGCTAAAAACCGATCCGGACAACGCAGCCATCCGTTTGCGATACGGCTACCTGAAGGAAAAGTCAGGAGATATGGAAGGTGCCTTGGAGGAATACAAGCGTACCGTAGCGGCAGATCCCGAATTCTTCGAAGGAAACTACTACGCGGGTGCCATTTATCTGGATAAAGCCAGAAACATCATAACGGAGGTAAATAACCTTTCGGATGAGGAATGGGAGGAAAAATCAGATACCATGCTCGCGGAAGCCGATAGTTTGTACGAAGAAGCCTTGCCATACTTTACCAAAGCTTCGGATTTGCAGCCGGACAATACCGATATCATGGAGATTTTGTTCCAAATGCACACCCGTTTGAAAAACGAAGCGAAAGCGGAGGAATACAACCAAAAGCTATCCGATAAACTTGGAGCAGATTGGTTGGAAAGATAATTAGTAGGTAATGGAATGTGAAAAGGCTTGTCCGAGTAATGTCGGACAAGCCTTTTTTTTGTGAGTTCCCCTTACTGTCTGGTCCCAGGCAAGTGCCAGAATACCGAGATCGTTGGAATAAAAGGAAGTACATCGGCACCTCCTGCAGCTGCAGCTTCGCCCTTACCCTTCTTGCAGAGCCAGATGGGGACCACATAAAGTAGTTCTGGTCTACCGGGTTGATTCTCCAAGAAAAACAAGCAGCAGTCAGTCTATTGCCAGCTTTCCGGAAAGGAAAATATGCTGAAATTCCAAACCCAGGGAAGGTAAAAAAGGGTCAGTATCAGAATGAACACGATGGAAAGTAAATTCAGAAAGAAGCCGGTTCGCATCATAACAGGGATGGTCAGGTAACCAGAGCCAAACACGACCGCATTGGGAGGCGTGGCTACCGGCAGCATAAAGGCGCAGGAAGCGGCCATGGTAGCACCAATCATCAGTCCGTAGGGATGCACGCCCATGGCCAGTGCGACGGCAGCTAAAATGGGTAGCAGCATGGAGGCAGTAGCCACGTTCGAGGTTATTTCTGTGAGGAAATTAACGGCAGCAATGATCAAAAGTAAAAACAACCAAAAAGGGAAATTTTGCAATAAGATAAACTGCTTGCCAATCCAATTTGCCAAGCCGGTTTCCTGAAAACCTTCTGCCAGTGCCAGACCACCTCCGAAGAGGATCAGAATACCCCAGGGGATTTTTTCCGCTACTTTCCAGTCCAGTAAGTGTTCGTTTTTTTCATTTCCGGCTGGCAGAACAAAGAGCAACAAAACGCCGGTCAGGGCAATGATCGTGTCTGTCAATGCCGGCACAAATTGCTGCAACAAAAAACTGCGGCTGATCCAGGAGAAACTGACAGCAATGAATACCCAAAGTACCCGCTTTTCCTGTTTGCTGATGGGTCCAAGTTCGGTCAGCTGCCGTTTGATTTCTTCTTTTCCACCTTGCAGTTTCAACGTTTTCGGAAAACGAAAAGCCCAATTCACCAGGTAATACCAGCAAATCAATAACAGTCCAAGGGCGATAGGAAATCCGATTAGCATCCATTCACCAAAACTAATTTCTATCCCGTAGGTGCTTTTTACCACACCGACTAAGATCACGTTGGTTGGGGTACCAATGATGGTGGCCAGTCCCCCAATGGACGCACTGTAGGCAATGCCCAGCATCAAAGACTGTCCCAGCGTTTGCTGAACCGCTTCGTTGGACTGACTGACCTGCATGACCACTGCAATGGCTATGGGTAGCATCATGAGTGAGGTAGCCGTATTGGAAATCCACATCGATAAAAATGCCGTAGCCACCATGAAACCCAAAATAATTTTCTTTAGATCCGTGCCCAGAAAAGAAATGATCTGCAGGGCAATCCGTTTATGTAGGTTCCATTTTTCGATACTTACAGCGATCATAAAGCCCCCCATGTACAATAAAACCATGGGATCCGAATAGGGAATAGAAGTGGCTTTGATGCCCATAACGCCGGTCAATGGAAAAGCGACCAGGGGGAGTAGCGCGGTGGCAGCTATGGGAATGGCTTCCGTGATCCACCAAATGGCAATCCACAAGGTAATGGCCAGTAGGGAGGTACCCGATTCGGATAAACCTTCCGGAGAAGCGAAGAAATAAAATCCCAAAAAGACAAGAGGCCCGAGTATCAAGCCGATTTTCTTAGTTTGCATGGCATCGAATAAAGTTTAAGAATAGGTATAAAATGCCCAAATTCAAAAAGAAATGCGGCAGGATTTTACCTGTACCGCGAATTTAGCACCGATGCCAAGCCCATCCATGGAGTCCACAGGACAGTACAGGATAGAATTTCCTATTTCGTGTACTTTATTTAAGATAAATTGGAAATTTATGTTAATATTGGTTCAAACAAAGCCCGACTAAAAATTAAACAGATACTGATGATCAAACGGAATTTAGATCGATTCAAGCGAACCCTGTCCCTCTCGTGGGTACTGGCAATAGCCTTTTTTGCTTTCCAATGTGGACCAGAGGGTCCGAAATTAGCACTCAATAAAGGAGATCATATCATCTTGGTAGGGAATAATTTGGGTTCCCGCATGATGAATTACGGGTATTTCGAGACAGAAATGCACGTGCGGTATCCAGACTCCCTGCTTTATATCCGGAACATGAGTGACGGGGGCGATACGCCGGGTTTTCGACCCCATTCCGGCAGGGTATCTCCCTGGGCTTTTCCCGGGGCAGAAGAATTTCAGGACGAATTGGCGACACCCTCTGGCAGCGAGGGACACCTGGAATCGCCCGACGAGTGGATCAAACGTCACGAAGCGGATATCATCGTAGGCTTTTTTGGGTACAACAAGTCCTTTCAGGGACAGGAGGGGTTGGACCGGTACAAGCAAGAACTGGAAGCCTTTATTAACCATACCAAAAACACCATATACAATGGAGAAGCCGCTCCCCAATTGGCGCTGGTATCTCCAATCGCCTTTGAAAACCTCAGCGCCGACTACGATCTGCCCAATGGAGAACAAGAAAACCGAAATTTAAAGTTATATACCGAAGCCATGCAGGAAGTGGCAGCGGCCAATCAGGTACATTTTGTGAATGCGTTTGACCCCTCCGCTTCCTGGTATGCCGATTCGAAGGAATACCTTACCATTGACGGTTTTCAACCGACCGAAGAAGGATACAAAAAATTCAGTAAATTCCTTACGGACCAATTGTTCGGGAAAGACAAACCGGTAGCAGAAGATCGGCGAGAAGCCATCCGAGGGGCCGTTTTGGAGAAAAACTGGATGTGGCACAACGATTACAAAATACCGAACGGGGTACACGTGTTTGGCAGGAGATACAACCCCTTTGGCCCGGACAACTATCCCTACGAGTTGAAAAAGATTCGTCAAATGACGGATAACCGGGATCAGGCGATCTGGAAGGTAAGTCAGGGGGAATCGTTTGACCTGGTGGCTGCAGATGCGAACACCATCGAACTTCCTCCCGTGGAAACCAATTACAATCCGGAAAAAAACGGTGATTTGGAATACCTGTACGGGGAAGATGCCCTGAAGAAATTTGAAGTGGCAGAAGGCTATAAGGTGGAATTATTCGCTTCCGAATCGGAGTTTCCTGACCTGGCAAATCCCGTTCAAATGACCTTTGATACCAAAGGCAGGCTGTGGGTTGCGGTAATGCCCAGTTATCCCCACTACAAACCGGGAGATCCCAAACCCAACGACAAGATACTGATTCTGGAAGATACCGACAACGACGGGAAAGCAGACAAGCAAATTGTCTTTGCAGACAGCCTGCATCTGCCCATCGGGATGGAAATTGCCGAAGAAGGGGTCTATTTATCTCAGGGCACCAACCTGATCCTATTAGTGGATAAAGATGGCGATGATTATGCCGAGGAGCGCGAAATCTTGCTCAGCGGCTTTGATGACCACGATACCCATCACAATATTTCTGCCTTTGTGGCCGACCCTTCCGGAGCCATCTACATGGGAGAGGGGGTCTTTTTGCATACCAATGTAGAAACACCCTACGGGCCTGTTCGCGCTACCAACGGTGGCTTTTATCGGTACAATCCTGCGCGTAAACGCCTGGAAAGAACCGCGCAGCTACCCATTCCCAATCCCTGGGGCATCGCCTTTGATGATTGGGGGCAAAATTTCTTTGCGGAAACTTCCGGCCCGGATGTACGCTGGATGATGCCGGGATCCATCAAACCCCGCTATGGAGAAGGTACGCACAAAGGCCCCAACCTTATCGAAGATGCCCATCGTGTGCGGCCTACTTCGGGTCTGGAGTTGGTTTCGAGCCGGCATTTTCCAGAGGAAGTTCAGGGAGACTTGTTGATCAATAACACCATCGGCTTCCTGGGTATGAAAATGCACAAAATGATGGAAGACGGTACCGGTTACGATAGTGAGCACCGGGTAGACCTGATTCGAAGCGATGATCGAAATTTCAGACCCGTAGATATGGAGTTTGCTCCGGACGGCTCGCTCTACTTCGTGGACTGGCACAATATCCTGGTCGGACACATGCAGCACAATGCCAGGGATCCGCTTCGGGATCATGTACACGGACGTATCTACCGAATCACCTATCCTTCCCGACCATTGGTGACACCTCCGCAAATAGCCGATGCACCAATAGAAACCCTGTTGGAAAATCTTAAGTTGCCGGAATTCAGGGCCAGGTACCGTACCCGTGCAGAATTACGGGGCCGGGACAAAGGGGAAGTGCTGGAGAAAATGCAGGAATGGATAACCAGCCTGGATGCCAACGATCCCCGGTACGAACACCATTTGTTGGAAGCACTTTGGGTGAGTTGGGGCCTCAATCAGGTAGATCAGGAATTGATGAAAACCTTGTTTGCTTCCGAAGATCACCGGGTAAGGGCGGCTGTAGCTCGTATCCTTCGCTACACCGGGCATCAGGTACCTGATCAGGTGGAAATGCTGAAGAAAGCGGCAGCGGATCCTCACGGGAGGGTACGGCTGGAAGCCATTGTAGCGGCATCCTGGCTGGATAAGGAAGACGGGCTGGCCATTCTGGAAGTGGCAGACGAGCATCCCAAAGATGTATGGATGCAACGTCCGTTTGAAACCGCTTTGGCCCATTTGAACGGCATGTCGGTGAAAAATATGGTGGTGAATCCGGATGGCAGCATCGTCTTTCAGGAAGCTCCTCAAGAGGAGAAGGCATCCAATAGCCGCCTGAAAGGAGAGGACCTGACGCTTTTCCAAATGGGCAAAGCGATCTATAGTCGGGAAGGGTTCTGTATCACCTGCCATCAGCCGGATGGTAAGGGGCTGAGTGCTTCCGGTTTTCCCCCACTAGCCGGTACCAAATGGGTAAATGGCAGCGAAGAACGCCTGGTTAAAATCATCCTCAACGGCTTGATGGGCCCGATTGAGGTGCTGGGTAAGGAATATCCCGGTCAGGTTCCCATGACTCCCTATGCGGGTATGCTGAATGACAAGGAAGTGGCCGCAGTGGCAACCTATGTGCGGAATAGTTTTGGAAACGAATCATCCCCCATCAAACCCGAAACGGTTGCCGAGGTGCGGGAGGCTTCCAAGGCAAAACAAGGATTCTACTCTCCGGCAGAATTGCTGCAAGAGCACCCCATGGAGGAATGAATAGGTAGTTTGTAAAAGTTTTGTGTTGAAAAGAGGAGGTGGCCAATTCAGTCGCCTTTTCTTTTGAACGGGGGGTTGCCCTCGGTTAGTAAAAACGTTGAGGTGTACAAGGAAAATCAAACACCAATCAATCAATAGATGTCTGATTGTTGACAAAATAGGGTACTTCTCCCGCTATACAGTAGTAGGGCATTGGTGTTTTGTCTTATTCATGAAAATCGGGCAGTACGGAATCTAACGAAACTAATGGAACGATGAGAAAGCTTTTTTTTACGTCCGTCTTTATTATCTGGGCGGTTGTTTTGTTCTTGATTGGCTATTATTCCATCAGGGATTTTAGACTGGGACACTTTATTCTTTTAGTTCTGGCTGTTTTGACGCTGATTGGCATTTACGATGCATTGCAAAAAAAGCACGCGATTCTGAGAAACTTCCCGGTGGTCGGTCATTTTCGGTACCTCTTTGAATCAATCAGCCCGGAAATACAACAGTACTTTGTCGAAAACAACACCGATGGCAAACCCTTTTCAAGAAACCTTCGCTCGTTGGTTTACCGTCGGGCAAAAACCGTTAACGATACCCATCCGTTTGGCACTCAGCGAGAAATAGATGGCGTTGATTACGTGGCACTTCGGCACTCCATTTACGCTGTTGCCGCCCATTCTGAGGACCTTAGGGTCAGGATTGGATCCGAATTGTGCGCCAAACCCTATTCGGCATCTTTGTTGAATATCTCCGCCATGAGTTTTGGTTCGCTTTCTTCCAATGCCGTAAAGGCCCTAAACATAGGAGCGAAAAAGGGAAATTTTTTTCAAAATACCGGGGAAGGAGGAATTTCTACCTATCACCAGCAAGGGGGAGACTTGTGTTGGCAGATCGGTACCGGATACTTTGGTTGCCGGGACGGGCAAGGAAACTTCAGCCCGGAAAAATTTAGGGAAAAAGCAGGCTTGCCCGAGGTGAAATTGATTGAAATAAAAATTTCGCAAGGGGCCAAACCCGGTCACGGTGGCGTCTTGCCGGGCATAAAAAACACACCGGAAATAGCCGATATTCGCGGCATCGTTCCAGGTACAACCGTCTTATCTCCCCCTTCCCATTCGGCTTTTTCCAATCCTGCTGAATTGGTTGATTTTATAGATGAACTTCGCCGGTTATCTGGTGGCAAACCAATAGGTTTCAAACTTTGCATTGGACGAACGGAAGAGTTTATAGCGATCTGCCAGGAAATGGTTGCGCGAAACTGTTGGCCGGATTTCATCACCGTGGATGGGGCAGAAGGAGGAACCGGTGCGGCACCGCTCGAATTCTCCGATAGTGTCGGCTTACCCTTGGAGCCTGCCTTAATATTTGTGCGTTCGACTTTAGAAAAGTTTAACCTGCGCGACAAAATAAAAATTATCGCCTCTGGCAAAATTATTAGTGCCTTCTCAATTCTGAAAAATATCGCCCTTGGAGCGGATTTGTGCAATTCGGCTCGTGGCTTCATGTTTAGTATTGGATGCATCCAAGCACTTCGGTGCAACACGAATGAATGCCCAACGGGGGTGGCGACCCAGCGCGCTGGTCTTGTCAAAGGCCTGGTGGTCACGGATAAATCCGAACGCGTATTCAATTTCCATAGGAATACCGTTCGGGCAGTTTCTGAGCTACTGGGAGCGGCTGGCTATAGCCACACGGATCAATTGACCGTGCATGATTTGGTAAAGGGAGACGAAATGGTGCAACTTGCTAATCGGTATTTTCCTGATTCAGTGAATTCTCAAGTCTGACCTCCCATTTCAGCCCCTGCCCGGTAATACAAGACCATTCAGTGGCTTACATCCAATTTGTGTAGGAGAGGCTAACCGGAACGGTATATTCCCCAAGTTGTACCTGGTGTTTTTCGATCTTTTCTACCCGGTTTTTATTGACTATAAAGGAACGATGGGTGCGGACAAAATGGGAGGGAAGCAACTTTTCCAGCTCTTTAAAGGTCATGCGGGTGATGATCTTTTCTGAAGCGACATACAAGGTTACATAGTTACCCCTGGCTTCACAAAACAGAACCTCCGGAAAATTCACCTTGATTTGCCCCTCTGAAGTTTTTATGAATACATGGCCGTTTGTTTCCGCTGGCTGCAGTTCCTTCCAGTCGCGAGCTTTTTGACAGGCTTGCAGGAAACGGCTCAGTGAAAAAGGTTTGAGCAGGTAGTCCAGCGCATTGAGTTCAAATCCTTTGACCGCATACTCGGAATAGGCCGTGGTAAAAACCACCATTGTCTCGGCTAGCAACATGCCTGCCAGGTCGATTCCAGAGATATCCGGCATGTTGATATCCAGAAAGATCAGGTCGACGGGCTGGGTTTTGTGGTAGTCAAAGCCCGTGATGGCATCGGAAAAAACCGCTTCCAACTCGAGAAAAGGTACTTTTTCCGCATGGGACTTGATAACTTCCAGGGCCATTTTTTCGTCGTCTATCGCTATAGCTGTTAACATATCAGTTGGATTTCAATTGATGCAGCAACAACACGGAACCTTCGTTTTCAAAATGATTGACTACTTCCTTCGGATAGTTTTCTGGCTGAGTATCTGACACGAATGAAATGGGTTCGATCAATGTAACCACTTCGCCAGTGGGAGTGGTCGCTGTGGGAAGGATCAACGAAGGAAAATGAACGTCGGAAAAGTCAACTTTATGAACATGTAATTTACCGGTTTTTAAATGAATAGCAAATGTCCAGAAATCATTTTTCGTACTAACAATCACGCCCAAAATCAAATCATGGGTACGCTTAACCGGTAATGGGAGGTACTGGTGATTTAGCCCTTTTTCTTTTAATTCATCAGCAAGTGTCATATCATTGACAACATGCTCAGGCAATTTACTGTCTCCAAAGTCTATTAGAATTTGTTTTTCTAGTTTTCCCGTCTCCGAAAAAAGTCGGATGGTATCGTCCGGAGGTCTATTGTATACGATGTGTCCAGAAGTTTTTGACAATAGTCCTGCATGGTAATATACATTGGTATTACCTCCGATGGCGGTGTAGCCAAAATACAAACTGTCTAGCTTAAAAGACGAATCAAAACTCCCCACTTTGGGGTAATTCGAAATCGCATCATTCTGATTGTCATTGTTAATGGCGAATAGCCAGCCGGTCTCTGTTTCTACAAAACCTCCTGCATTCACAGGAATGGAAATAGATTCGACCCAGTTTCCTTCTGGAGAATAAACAAGGATTCTATTTTCAATTGCATCTAGTATCAATACTTCACCGTTTGGCCTTACCTGGAAATCTTCAATGCCCGTTAGTTGATAGGGCCCCTGGCCAAAATCACCAATCTTACGGATAAAGGTTCCTTGGGCATCAAAGACCAATACCCCTGAGTTATTGATATGATCAAAAAGGTAAAATTGATCATTGATCGCTACCAACTTATCCACTCGCTTAAACAATGCCTCCTCCTCTATGCTCAAAAGAACGTAACGTTGTTTCTCAACGAAATCCTTTATGTCTAACGGTAACGCATCCTCGAATGAAAAGGTCTGTACAGGGGATAGGTCGGCTCTGTTCGTTTGATTTCGACAGGAAACTCCCGCGATCAGCCAGCAGAAAAGGTAGAGAAATTGGCGTTGATGCATCATTTCAGTTTAGTCTATTTGGACAGAGAAATGGACAAAATGTTCCGTATCGTTCGCTACTATTGCCAGGTCATGTCTGTCCGGATACAGGACCTGCAATCGCTTGCGGACATTGTCCAATCCGATACCGGATTCATCGGAGGGGTCTTTCAGGGCTTTGGGCGGATGTAGGGAATTGACCACATCCAAGTGTACCGATCCTGCCAGACAACGCAAGTTGATCTTGATCCAGGAGGGGTTTTTAGTGCTGATGCCGTGTTTAAACGCATTTTCCACAAAAGGGATCAGCAGCATGGGGGCAATGTTTCCCTCGCAGGGCTCCGCTGGCAATTTGATCGTAATTTCCGGATTATCCTCCGTAGCGAAACGCAGCAATTGCAGGTCCAGGTAATTGCGCAGGTACTCGATTTCCCGGCGAAGCGGGATTTTATCCAGTTGGTTTTCATGCAGCATAAAGCGCATCATGTCACCGAGCTTTTGAATGCCATCCGAGGTCTTTTCTGCATGCTCCATCAAGGCCGTGCCGTACAAGGTGTTTAAGGCATTGAACAGGAAATGGGGATTGATTTGGGATTTCAGGAAACGAAGATCCGCCGATCCCCGGTCTACCTGATGGCTGAGGTTTTCAATTTTGTCTTTCATGCCCAGGTATTTTTCAAAAGCCAGGTCGGAGAGGGGCAAGGCCACCAACTGGATCACCAGACCGGTGCCCAAACCAAGGAAAACCAACACCGCTTCCTGTCCCATGAGGCCCGCAAATAACAGAAAGCCCGGAAAGACAAGAATCAAAAGGATATTGAACCAAAGGGCGGCACGTTGCTTTCCACGCAATCGCATCCGGTAGATTAGAAAGTAATTGTATACCAGTACCAAAATCGTTGCGGGAAGAAAAAGCGCCAGGATTACCGAGATGCTATCCGAAATCAGAAAGTCCAATTGAAACAGGAACAAAATCAGAAAAAAGAAAATGCTACAAATACGCAGCAGGTTATACGGCAGATAGTCCTTCATTTTCGGAGGTAACAAAACCTCTTTTAACAACAGGACCCAGACCAGGTAGCCACCGTACAGGGCGATGGTGTTAAAATAATATGGGGTAAAGGGCGTTTTGGTTATGCCTGCCCCGACGGAAAAGAGGGAAATGATTGCGTAGGAAAGGCAGAGTGTGAGCAAGCCATATCCGATAAATGCACGATTGTTTTTTGTGCGCTGGTACCGGGGGATGAGTACCCGATGCATCAGGTAAAAAGCAAAAAATAGGATTAGCGGAATCAAAAACCGGGCAAAGTACCCACCGGGGTACACCAGGTATTTCATGTTTCCGAAACTCAGTAGATTGACGAGCACCAGGACCAGGAAGACAAAGGTAACGGCCCACCATTCAATTTCCGAAAATGCCAGGGATTTGGTTTTCATACCTTGCCAGGGTTAATGGTGTGGGTAAAAAAATGAATTTCAAAAGCCTTCCGGATGCTTTTAACCCCGGACTGCTCCAAATGCCAGGCCAGTACGTATAACAGTGCGGCCGCAATCAGGGCATTGTAGGCATTCTTTCGTGTGCTTTTCATGTGTCGGATGGGATTTCGTCCATCGGAAAACGTAGCCGATTTCCGAATTTCGTTCGTGTTACAAGATTAACCCTGGCCGCTTATTTGGCCAATTTTATGTGACGAAACACTCCGAATCAGTGACAGAATCCTAAAAAGATAAAAATAACCTGGTCGGTCGACACCAACTAATCATGCATGGTTTTTTTTTTAGGGGACTACCTTCAGGGTTTCCGGGTATTCGTCGATGATGGCACCCGTTTCATTGATCATTAGAAAGTGCTGGTGGGGACCCTGTACCGTTACGATAATGGCCGAATTTTCCATGGCGGACTTTCGCAGGTACCAAACCTGTTCCGGGGTTTTGGGGTTTCGTTTTTCCACACCCCAGGAACCATCACCTATGTAAACAATGCCATTGGATTGTATGCGATCTTCTCGGATCGGGTAGCTGCGTTTGTAGGTATGGTCGTCGTTTTCCAGCGCCACCCGCACACCGTATTGTTCAAAAAGCGGCACCCAGTGGTTGAGAACCTCCATGGACCAGAACTGATTGCGGCGGCCGCCGGGTTGCACCCGATTGGAGGGGTAGGCGGGCTTGTGGTAGACCGGCAGCAAATGGGGACGGTCCTGTCGCTGCTGCAGGGTATTCTTTAACCAGGCGGTTTGGGTACCGCTGATCAGGTTGCTGTGCGAACTGTCCAGGATAATCAGGCTTAAGTAATCGCCGATATCCAGGACCCCGTAACCGGGTTGGCCGGGAAAGGCGAAGAGGGGATAGAAAAAGGGTCCTTTTTCCAGGCGCATCTCATCGGTGGGTTCTTCCATTTCTCCTCGCTTTACTTTGGCAATGAATGCGGGCATGCCGATTCCTTTGTCAATGTTGCTTTCCGAGGCTGGGTAATGGTGATTGATAACATCGTGGTTGCCCAGGCCGACGACTACGGGCACCACGCGTCCCGCTTCGGTAATCAGGGTTTCCCGGATCCCGTCAAACCACTGGTACCAAAGGTCCACATTTTCCTTGTTTCCATTGGCGTATGCCAGGTCGCCGCCCCAAACAATAAAGTCCGGATCGTACCGCATCACGGCGCGGTTCATCTGGCGGAATAGCTCCCCATGGGAAGTATCCCCACCCGCAGCAAAGCGTAGCGGACGGTCATTCCTGGCCGGCAGCGTGCGAAAAGAGTAGACCCGCTGGAATTCACCTACACGAATTTCATAGGATGAATTTGGGTGCAAACCGGTCAATTCGATACGGTGAATGCGGCGATCAGAATAAGGGAATGGAAACGATTGTGCCTGTGTGGTCTGCCAGTCCGAGTCGCCTTTAGCGCGGTAGGAAAGGGTTTCCTTGGCTTCACTTTCGGGAAGGGTATGCCAGTCAATGCTAATGGTGGTGGTAGGGTCTTGTTGCCAGGTAAGCAGTATTGCAGCAGGTTCTGTCTGGGAGAATGCAGTGGCTGAAGCAAGGCAAACTATCAGGAATTGATAGATTAAAAAGCGAAAAAGGGGTTTTAAGGTAAAATTAAATGGCATAATCGTTTTGGATTTATTTAGTTGAAGTAAATATACCTTAAAGGAGAAAAAGTGCCTATTCCCAACCTGTTAAAATGACAGCTAAGCCCTCAATTCAGAAGAGCATTGTACTAATCGCATTAAATTTTTACATTTAGTGGTGAAATTCAATTTATTAGCGCTTAATAAATGTATTTATTAGTTACAAAACGAAGTAGGATGGGGGCATGGAGCCTCTTGGTGCTGCTCTTTGGTTGTTTGGCTGAAAATGATCCGATCCCTTTGTCTGGGAGTAAGCCCTTGTTGGAGCGGGTAGAAATGGATGGAAACGCCGTGACGGTGTTGGCCTATGACAATCGGGACCGGGTTCGTACCTACAGCAGTCCCATGATTTTCCGGCGCTTCCATTACGATACTTCTACTAGAGTACGTAAAGAAGAGGTGACCCTTTCTCCGGACAGCTATCGTTCCTACTTGCCTCCGGGAGGAGAAAGGAACTGGGCCGATCCGGAAATTCACGGGCTAAGTAGTTATTCGGAGTATATGTATAATGAAATGGACCGGATTGATCGGATTTCGGTATATGTTCCGGGGGAAGCAACGGACGAATTGCGCTCTCTGAGACGCTTTGAGTATGGAGCGGACGGAAGGGTGCAACGTATCAATCTGTACAACGCTACTGCTGAACTTCAGCAGTATTGGACCTATGCCTATGATGTAAGCGGTAACCTGATCGAAGAGAAGTATTATGCACTTCAGGAAGGGGAAATGCAGAGAATGACGCAAACAGAATATGCATATGATACACACCCGAATCCATACCGGGTGCTTTCGTTTTCCGGAAATCCTGGAATAGTTAGCAATGCCAATAATGTGGTTCGTGTGTCGGTAAGTGCCCTCAATCCAGGGGTTACAGCGTATCCGGTGCAGCGTTTCGATTATGACTACGATCCGGTAAGCGGCTATCCGGTGGGTAGTAGTTCAGGAGAGGTATTTATTTATCGGTGAAAAAAGGGAGCCAGTAAAATCGGTAAGGTGGATGTTGGGTTAGACGAGCGACTAAAAACAGATCTCCCTGGACTACTGAACATCACCTGAGAGCTTACCATTCCAATGGTACTTTAGGCTCGCTTTTAAGCAGACTAGATCCCGTCGCCTTTCAATGCGCCGAATGATACGTCAGAAAAAAGTTAGAGTTGAGTAGCCCTTTTACCTTACCCGAACATGAGTTTACTATACCATTTGAACCGATAAATCCCGGCCCATTTCCACATTTTGGGAAAGTCTTTTTTCTCTATGGCTTCCAAGGCCAGTAATCGATAGTAATCCACCACAGGGCGGTATAAGAAGGGATAGAAAAAGGCGAATAATCCAAAAGAAATCGAACCCGGCGTACCAGCTTCCACCCAAAACCAGATAAAAATCAACGCAGGTCCGTCGGCAATTAGATGATAAATCCAGACATTCTTAACGTACTTTTTCATTTTCTTTGATTGTTTTGGTAATTTAAACCACCTGCTACACCCAGACAAACGACGGCAACAGAGAATAATCATCCTCCAAGAGTAACGTAACTTGCAATGGCACCGAAGGTAAAGTTTGCAGCATTACTTTCAAAAGGTGCAGCAATAGTTTCAAGACATTTATCCCATTCTTTCCAAAATCCTGTTACTTCATTCTGATCCTGATAGGTTATATCGACAGATCCATCTGGTTTGAGTCGACTTCAAACATCAATTTGTTTTGAAGATTATAAGCTTTACTGGTAATACTTTTATCTTTGTTTCTTATCGAGGTATTAATCATTTCCCGGTCAATTTGATTGGTTACCGGGTTTATCACAAAGGAAAGTGAGGTATTGGGATCTTGATCATTGACCACAGCTAATCTTTCGTGGGTGCTGTTGGCAACTTTCACTAGCTTGGCAGGGTCGAAGAGTATTGAGCGGCGGGCATTGGGGGTGATTTGTGATAGCCACGCTGAGAACATTACCTTTTCGTCATCAGAGGCATCCAAAATGACTGGAACATCTGCTGCAGCCTGATCCTGAAAATTGGAGATTTCACCCATTTGGCAGGCTGATATAAAGAGAAACGGGATCAAACTGTAATACAAATGCCTTGTCATAATTCAAAAGATTAAAGAGTTGGATTATAAAGTACTAAGCATGAGGGAGTTAAAAAAAATTAAAAATTTTAGCAAGAAATAGTTCTAAAAATTTTGCAAAAATGATTAGCAAAAGACTTGCTATTACTGTAGGTCCGGATGGACCGGGATATCGATCCTGTCGTTTACCGATTAGTTCTAGGCCGTAAGTAGGTATCTGGAGGCGAACCGTTCGATTGAGGTTACGATGCATGCTTGGTATGATTAGCAGTATTGGCTAACGTCCGAGCCGAACCTAATTGAAAATTTCGACAATTAAATGATCGGAATTACATTCAAGGAGGAAAGCAAATCAGAAGCGCTAAAAGGGGGTTATAGAGGATATTGGTCCAGGAATATCAATAAAGAATACCGATTGGTTTATGCAGTGTCAGGGACAAAAGGGAGAGACCAGAAATATACCATTCAGTGCAGGTTTATTAGTAAATCATAGTTTGGGATTGTATGAATTTAACATAATATAAATTATATAACAATTGGAGGGATTTGCGTTCAGACGCGCTAGCGGATGATTAACCTAAGATCAGTTATAAGAGGCAGTCTTATAACGACAGATCTTATGTTAAAGCAAATCACGGTAAGTTTATTGAATTATAAATTATTTGCGTTCAGACGTGGTAAGGTATGATTAACATAAAAAGGGATATGAGGGATATGTTTAGTCTCGTACATCACTTGTAGCAGAATTAGAATTTTTGGCATTGGCCCAAAAGTATTCAAATCCGCTAGCCAAAACACCTGCCTGCAGGATCCCCTATCAGCCGCACAGTCAGACCAACGCCCGGGTATTTTGGCAGGCAACCAATCTTTGAAGCACTAGAAAATACTAAACATACTATGCTAATGTTTCAACCACCAACCGCCTTCGGCCACTACTCAATGACTACTCCCAACCCTTTACCTGGCTACTCCTTCGATTGCCCCAACTATCCACCCAATAGATGTACCATAGGTTGGCTTCCAATGGAATACGTACCTTACCTTTGGCTTGTTCCAGCCGCACGATTTTCCATTCCCGTTCCGGACTGCGTTTGGCATCGGCGGTATACACCAGGTACCTTTCTTCCGAGGCCTGACTGATGGAATAGCTTACCTCCCTCCCCTTTCGTTTGAGCTTAATCGAACTATCAAATTCGGATTTATTTTCCAGTTGTGTACGGATAAAGCGGTAAATTTCTTCGGGTTCTGCTCCGTGCAGATGGCTGTGTTTTAGTTCCGGTATCAGGGAATACCGGCCATTCGGGGCCAGGTTAGCCGTTTTCTGCCAGTTTTCTACGAAATAGGCGAAATCATTGGTTCCGTTGACAAACAATAGGGGTACGGTTGCATTGGCTACGTAACGGGAAGGATCCCATAAATCTACCCACTTTTGAGTTCCGGCGGTTCCCAGTGAATCGAACTGACGGTCCCAGGCGCTTCCTTGTTGGAGAAAACCCGCTCCATACACCGGCACGGCCGCAGCAAATCGGTGGTCCACGCCAGCCGCCAGATTGGTGAGGTAACCGCCCCAACTGATGCCGGTGATGGCTGTCTTAGCTGGATCCACTTCGGGAAAGCTGCGGATCAGGGAGTGGGCCCGGATGATATTGGATACCGAGTGAAATTGCCACTGCGCGGTAAAATCCTCATCCAATCGGAAAAACTTGTGCACATCGTCCTGCAAAGGCCCTCCGGCCTCCAACCGGATGCTTTTAGATCCCCAGGGGTTGTCCTGCTGATTGGGGGGTAACGGCTGATTGCCACTCAGGTCCATGGCGATGGCGGCATATCCCCTTTCCGCCCATTCCTGCGCCCAGATTCGAAAGGCGGTCCCTCCCCCACCGTGAACCAGCACGATGCCGGGAAACGTTCCCTTCTCCGGATTTTCTACGCCCAAGGTAGCCGGGCTGGCATAATAGGCAAATACCTCCGTTACCTTTCCCTCATAGACTTCACCGGTATAAATCAGTGATCGGACCGGATCGGTCTGATTTATCCATTTAAAGTCTGGGGCTGCGGATAAGGCCGGTAAATCCCAGGGAATTCGCCCTTGGAGGTCGGGCGGTAGAGAAATACCCGTCTGGGCAATAACCAGACCCTGCAAAAGAAAGAGGGTTAAGCCGATTAAAATTGTGTTTTTCATTGGACTACTGATCTATCCGTGTAAGGTACGTGCGAAATCATTCATAAAGTAGAAACTTAAATAGGTATCTCCAAAACCATTTTCGAAATGTGTTCCGTTGTCGCGTACACCACCCCCTGTTGGTGCATGAAGGTAGTTTCGGGCGTATTGAGATGTAGTTTTTTACCTTTTACATTCGAGACCGGTAAGCCCAATTCCTCAAAAATCAGGCGGGTGGCGGCAAAATCCCAGATGCTGCCCCCTCCGGGTTGTGAACGGGGAAATTTAACGTAGCAGGCATTGGCGTGGGACAAGACACTCAGGGCATTACGCACCGCACCAAAACCAATATGATACTCCACCTCCCGGAAATTTTGGGACCTTGTCCAGTGCTTTATTTGGTCGGTAAATGCGGTAAAATATTCGGCCGACTGCATGCTACGGTCCATATACACATGAAAAATGTTCTCATCGCTGGGATTTCCTAGCCCAAAAGACCGTCCATTCAGGGCAACACCTTCCCCTTGAATGGCACTGTAACACAATTCCTCATCGGGGAGAAAGACCACGCCGAGTACCGGGTCTCCGGATCTGGAAACAAGGGCAATGGAAACCGCATAGCCCGGGCGCTGCTCCGTGAAGGGCAAGGTACCGTCCAAGGGGTCAATGCACCAGAAATAGTCGGTATGTAAGCGACTTTGGTCATCGGCAGCTTCTTCGGTCAGCAAGCCCAGGTCGTATCGAGCAATCCCCGCCTGCAGGTGTCTTAGAATGAGTTCCTGGGCCTTGAAATCAATCTCGGTCACCACCTGTGAAGCCCGGGAATGGGCTCCTTCCTTTTTTTGCTGTCGATAGGGCTGATGGACCCGCGATTCAATCAGTTGGCCGGCCTCTATACTGGCATTGATGGCATGTTGACAAAGGGTAGAAAGGATATCTTTGTTCAGCATTTAAGAATCATTTAGTTCCTCCAATACGGACCGCGTTAGTCGCTCGCTATAGCCGTGCAGCTTCCAATGCCCGGCACTCCAGCCATCCAGAAAGCGGTACAGATCGGCCCAGGCGAATTTGTAAAGCGCTGTCCACTCTTTTTTAAGTAATTGAAAATCAAATGATTTATCAACCGCCACTTCAAGTGATTTAAAATAATGCGCCAGTAGTTCCTCTTCATAGGCTTCGCAGGCTTCTTCAGCAAAACAACTGCTGATATAATACGCGATATCTTTTATGCCACAGCCTCTGCCCACATATTGAAAATCCACCGCCGCCACCTGGCCTCTCGGGCCAAAACAGAAGTTGGCCAGCTTGGCATCGCCATGTACCAAAGTCTGAAAAGTAGTTTCATTGAGGCGTCGATCGATCGCTGAAGCCGCCTGCTGCAGGGTGATATGCGTCATTCTCTTCCACTCATCGGATCGCGTTGCCAAATGCCAATAGGTGCCAATTTCCCATAGGCCTTCCGGCGGCACCTGCATGAATCTCGCATGGAAGCGTGCCAGCCAGGTCAGTCCATTTTTCGCTTCAGTCAGGGTAACCGTTTCCGGAGTCAAACGGCCGGAATAACCCAGGGCATTGAGGTCCTCTAGCATCAGCAGGCGTATACCTCCCTCTTCGGTTGCATGCAACAATTGAGGGACTTTACATCCCGGTTCTGTCAACCGGGCATAATGCCGATACCAGTAGCTTTCCACCGCGTAGGATTTGACTTTGCGTTGGTGGGACAAATCCGTATTCCAGCCCCTGGGGTGCTTACCGTCCTCAGGGAGTACGATATGCTTGACAATTACCGAAGGATATGCCCCTCCTTCCAAGGTATAGCGCTTAATAGATCCATACCCACTCCATAAGCTTTGCACCTCTTCGCTGCCTTTTATCGCCTTTGCCCGGGTACATGTAAGAATTTGAGTGTCTATTGAGCGCATGAAGGAAATTTGCCTTTCTAGTTTTGTTGACGTAAACGCGAAGATCAGTAATTAACCCTACGAATCGAAAATAAAATTACCGAAATTCTTCGCTTTTTCGGTAGGATTCTCCTGAATTGGACAAATCGGAAAATCCCTCCTGAGGGGGATTAGGACTGGCTTTGCCCGGTCCATCTTATGGTTTGGGCATGGTAACGGATGTTTTTCGGCATCGATCCTATGGAACGTTTGAAAATTTTTTCGTTATCCGCAAATCCGATTGCATCCAAATCCCCCATTTAAGGGGTAAGGGGGATTTAGTTACGTAACCATCAATAAATCAATTGAATATGAATTCGAATTATCGAAAAAATCTCTCCTGACTTTATACGCTCAGGTTCTGCCTTCTTCTGTCAACGGGGACTTACGACAAATAGAATTTATCGTTAATTTGATAGGATTACCCCGATCTGAGAAATTTAATGCGTATACGTTATCCACCTATCCGATCGAATCCAAATCCCCCTATTAAGGGGGCAAGGGGGATTTAGTTACGTAACCATCTATAAATCAATTGAATATGAATTCAAATTATCGAAAAAATCTCTCCTGACTTTATACGGCTCAGGTTCTGCCTTCTTCTGTCAACAGGGACTTACGACAAACAGAATTTATCGTTAATTTGATAGGATTACCCCGATCTGAGAAATTTAACCGGTATTCGTTATCCACCTATCCGATCGAATCCAAATCCCAGTTGCCGAGGGGGACTTGCCTAAGGGGTGCATGGATGCTGAAATTCGTCATCTTAGTCTGGCTGAGAAAGGGTAAAACCTTTCGAATACAAGCTACATAACGTATTATTCAGTATAAAAATAGTACGACCGATGCCGATAAATAGAATCGGAGAGCTTAAATTACCCATTCAAAATACTGCTACTCCTTAAAATAGTAAAAGATCATGCCCCGTCCACTTCGATTGACCCAATTCACCTATTCGAATTTAGGTGCCAGCCAACTGCTTCAAATTTACAGCCTTCTTTTCGTAATGCTTTTCGGCGTTTCTTGCGAAAACAACCAAGAGCAATTGCCGCCCAGCGATGCAGCCAATGGTGGCTTGATCCTTCCCGGTGGATTTGAGGCCCTGGTGGTCATTGACAGCGCCGGCCCGACCCGCCATATTGCGGTCAACGACAATGGAGACATTTATGCCAAGCTTCGCTTTTCCCGGGATAAGCAGGGAGGCACCATCGGTATGCGGGATCTCAATGGAGATGGAAAGGCCGACTCTATCGTCCGTTTTGGTGACTATGAGGATGTGGGTGGTTCTGCGGTGGGGGTTACCATCCACAATGGCTACCTTTATACCAGCACCGTCAGGCAGGTCTTGAGAAATAAACTAAACCCGGGAGAATTGGTACCCAGTAGCAGGACAGAAGTCATACTCACCGATACGCACCCCAATGTAGCCAGAAACTGGCACACCACGAAGCCTGCTGCTTTTGACGGGAAAGGAAATATGTATATCCCTTTTGGATCACCTTCCGACGCGGGTCAGGATATTGAGATCTATGGTCCTACCGGCATTCCCGGTGGAAAGGGACTGGATCCCAGTCCGGAACGGGAGATGAATGCCGGCATCTGGAGGTTTGATGCAAACAAGGAGGGGCAGGTTCAGGCAGACGGAACCAAATTTGCGACCGGACTCCGAAGCATTGTCGGCATGACCTGGAGTCCATTGGATGACCAGCTCTATGCGGTGGTCAACGGGATAGATAATTTTCATACGCTTTATCCGGACCTATACTCCTCCTGGCAGGCAGCGGTTCTGCCCTCCGAAACGTTGGTGAGGGTATCGGAAGGGGCAGATTTTGGCTGGCCCTATGCGTATTATGACCAGTTGCAGGGAAAGAATGTGCTGGCCCCGGCCTACGGAGGAGATGGTGCGATCGTTGGCAGGGCGGCCAACTTCGACAACCCGGTGATTGGATTTCCGGGTCACTGGGCTCCCATGGAACTGCTTTTTTATCGGGGAAACCAATTTCCGGAAAGGTACAAACAAGGCGTGTTTGTCGCTTTTCACGGATCGACGGATCGTTCTCCCTACCCGCAGGCCGGATACATCGTCTGCTTTGTTCCCCTGATCGATGGGGTTGCCGGTGACTGGGAAGTATTTGCGGATGGGTTTGCCGGGGTAGATACCGTAGAGAACACAGGAGATGCCCGTTACCGACCCATGGGCCTGGCCGAGGGTCCGGATGGCTCCTTGTACCTGTCCGAATCGAATAAAGGAAAAATCTGGCGGGTCATGTACAAAGGAAACAAGAAAGAATTTGGCCAACAGCAGCTCGAAGAGATGAAGCGGCTTACCGCCCACAAAACCTACATAAAAACACCCGTAGAGGGGGTAGACAATCTGGATAAGGGTTCCCTACTGGAAGGTGGCATCCTATACAATACCTACTGCGCTACCTGTCATCAGCGCAACGGAGAAGGAGACAATAATCGTTTTCCACCACTCGCTGGATCTGAGCGAGTGCTTGGGGAGTCAGAGCCCCTGGTAGCGGCTATTCTTAATGGCATACAGGGCGAAATCACCGTTAAGGGTAAAACATACAACGGGTACATGCCTCCGCATGCCAATATTCTGGATGATCATGCAGTAGCTTCCATAAGCTCCTACATCCGAAACCGATGGGGAAACAAAGCCAGCCCCATCAGCCCAAGTGAAGTCAGCACGATCAGGGCGAAGGTGGTAAAGTAGTCAGCCTCGCTCGAATGGCCAACACTTCTTTAATTTTCACACAGTCGCTGGTAGCAGCTTAAAGAATGAATAGGGCAGTTTTACCGAAAGTCAGAAAACAAAAGTATCCGGTCCTCAAGGGCGTACTTATCTGCATGTTCCTATTGGTGTGGAACAGCGGCTGTGAGCAGGATCGGGATACCTTTTCCAATTGGGGCATCTATAAGGCCGATGAGAAAAGTAGCAGCTACTCTCCTCTCGATCAGATAAACAAAGAAAATGTTTCCAAGCTCGCGCTTGCATGGGTGTTCGAACCCAATGACACCATCGCAGGCGGCAGGCCGCGAAACAGTGAAAGCAACCCCATTATTATTGAAGACGTGCTGTATACCACTTCTGCACGTGGCAGGCTATTCGCCGTTGATGCGGGCACTGGGGCCTTGAAATGGAGTTTTGATCCCTTTTACGGCGAACGAGGCGGCGGTATCAAACGCGGGGTAACCTATTGGGAGGACGGTTCGGACAAACGTATTCTTTTTACCGGGGGGGATAAGCTTTTTGCGATTGATGCTACCACCGGCGTTCCTATACCTTCCTTTGGCAAGGAGGGTAAGGTAGATTTAAACCAGGGCATGCGAGGTGATCCGGATAAAATCTCTGTGATTCCTACCTCACCAGGAATACTATTTGAAGATTTGTTGATCCTGGGCACAGAGGTTTCAGAGCTTTACGGGGCTGAACCCGGCCATGTACGGGCCTATAACGTGCGTACCGGAGAATCAATATGGACCTTTCATACCATTCCTCAACCCGGGGAAGTAGGGCATGAAACCTGGCCCGGGGACGCTTGGAAATATGCCGGCGGTGCCAACAATTGGGGAGGATTGAGCCTGGATGCCTCCCGGGAAATGGTGTTTTTTGCTACGGGATCCCCTACCTATGACTATTATGGCGCAGATCGCAAAGGCATGAACCTTTTTGGCAACTCGGTGGTGGCCGTGAATGCAAGAACCGGCGCCTACCTTTGGCATTTCCAGACCGTGCATCACGACCTGTGGGACTACGATTTACCGGCACCTCCAAATTTGGTAACAGTGGAACACGATGGCCGTAAAATCGATGCTGTCGCCCAAACTTCCAAGGTGGGTTTTCTCTACGTGTTGGATAGAGAAACGGGGGAATCGCTTTTTCCTATTGAAGAAAGGCCGGTACCCCATTCGGATGTTCCGGGAGAAGAGGCCTGGCCTACCCAGCCTTTCCCGCTGAAACCGGCTCCCTACGCCCGGCAATACCTGGAAGAGGCAGACATTGCTGATTATTCTGCTGCTTCCAGGGATTCTCTTCTTCAGGTATTTCGTTCTCTTCGGTATGAAGGGCTATTTACCCCTCCTTCCGTAGGCGGAACCCTCCAGTTTCCCGGATCTCGGGGAGGCTCAAGCTGGGGCGGTGCTGCGTTTGATGCCAGTACGGGCCTCTTGTATGTTCGATCAAATGATTCGCCGGAAATCATGCGCATGAAAAAGGTGGAGCCGGACAGTCCCATCAGCGATCAATCCGTATACGAACTGGGAGAATCGATTTACACTCGCTATTGTGTAAATTGCCACGGAAAGGACCGTAAGGGAGACGAACAGGGAAATCCATCCTTGCTAGGATTAAAAGGGCGTATTAGCGAAGCGGATGTACTGACCAAAATAAGGCAGGGAGGAGGAAAAATGCCTAACTTCTCCAGTATCATCGCGGACAAAAGAAAGGAAGAAGCTATCCTGGCCTACCTTTTTGAAAATGAAACCCAGCAACCTTCGGGTCGCGAAACTTACCTGTTGAAAGAAATCATCAGCAACCAGGGCGCATCCCCTGAATCGCAAAGTACTGACAGTCTCCCAAGATACCTGAATCTTACCGCCTATGGATATTTCAGGGATTCAAAAGGCAGACCGGGAATCAAACCGCCCTGGGGCATGCTTCATGCGATTAACTTAAGTACCGGGGAATATGCCTGGAGTGTACGTTTGGGCAATAAGCCTGAGTTTCAGTCAGGTCAGCAGGAGACCGGTGAAACGGGTTCCGCCGGACCCACGGTTACCGCAGGTGGACTGGTATTCATCGCTGGGACACGGGAAAATAAGTTTCGGGCCTTTGACAAAGATACCGGAGAAAAGCTTTGGGAAATCGACTTGCCCGGTTTTGCAAATGCCAACCCCAGTAGTTACCAGGTGGATGGAAAGCAGTACATCGTACTTTCCGTTGGAGGAACTGCCGAAAACACTGCCGGATCGGTCATGGCGTTTTCATTGCCGGACTGATGCCCCAAAAATTAACCCCAAAGCCTGTTCGTTTATATCAAATGCAGCAGCTTCTTGACCCAATTTTATTTAGTTTGATGATTCATGGAATAGTGAAATCCCCTTTACTATTTTTGCTTGTCCGGTTCCCTGCGCTTTCTGTGGATAATTTATCCGCGAATTCCTGATATTTTTTGTACCTTCATGCGGAATACAGTGGCAGAAGCAGGAAATCGACGCGATTAAGATCGTCATAAAACCAAGGGATAGAGCTTGTTTTGTTCGCCGACAAGTCTGCCGATTCAGTATTGGGATGAAGACCAATTACAAGAGGAGAATCAATGAGTGTAAAAGCAAAATGAGCACCCTTAACATTGTCACAAATAAACTTCTGGCCAGGGCTTTTGCTGTTGTCAATCGGAATTCCGACTAGGTAGATACCCTAAAATATGCTGCACAAAAAAATCGAAAATTTTTCTTGCTTTAACCTTAGACTACAGACAGGCATGTTGCAAGCGACACAGGGAGGAATGACTATCAACCATGCAAGAATCCCCATCCGACAGGTGTCACTCGGGCAGGCATGTGACCGTTAAAAGACACTAATAAACATATGAAAAGAAATATCCTTATCGGAGCTGGAATCCTCGTATTGATCTTTATAATTTGGGTAGTATATGGCTTGTTTTTCACGACACCGCTAAGTCCACCAGCCACCGCTAGTTTCAATCAAGATGGGTTAGCGATTGAGATTGCCTACAGTCAGCCTTCTAAAAAAGGCCGACTTATTTTTGGCGAAGCGGACAGCGGTGCGCTTCAGCCCTATGGGCAATATTGGCGGCTTGGGGCGAATGCACCTACGGAAATATCATTCAATAGGGACGTTATCTTCGGCGGTAAGCCGGTGAATGCGGGAACTTACCGAATGTATGCGGTGCCCGGAGCGAATGCATTTGAGATTATCCTGAACAGCGACACGGGAGCGTTTTTTGGTGCCTCAGAACCCGATGCCGCGATGGACGTGTTGAGCATTAATACGCCGGTCCAAACAACGGATGCCACCGTCGAGACCTTCACCATCACTATCCGCAGTGCTGACACCGGTGCCGTAATTGCCTTTAGCTGGGACGATGTGCTACTTACCGTGCCTGTAACCTTACCCGTGTAAATTTTACCACCAATCATCTCCCTCTCCTGAACCCGGGAGGAAATCAGGCGGAGGGCATTACCGATCATCGTAAATTCTCCCCTGAAAATTGCTCGTATCGAATCTAAATGTACTTTCGGGAAGATCTTGGTTAAGTAGTATGTTTGAGAATTCGCAGGAAATTCGTGTCAGCCCCCGATCTAAAGCGACGACCTTTTCCGGAAAATAGGTGGACGCATTGATCCAAAGATTCATTCGAATAAAATCCAGGTTGGCGTTGCCGGAAGAAAGAGAGACTTTTTCGTAACTCGTATCCGCCAGTTTTTTTTCACCCAGGTATTCGGGCGTCCAATTCGGGTCAGACATTATGAAGAATAGCAGAAATAGTCCTTGGTCTTCTGCGGAATCCACTGCCGTAATCTCTAATTCCTCGTTAGCGGGTGAATCGGCAAATTGGTGAATCCAAAGCGTCTGACCATCAGAATAGATCTCCAAATCGTCTGCTTGAAACCGATATTTACCCTCCGCAAACAAAAATTTTCCATTTTTGGAAATTTTGACCTGATTACCGGAGGGGTTGCCGATCTCGTACATCATATCTGCTGAAAAATCTTGAATTGCATCAAATTTATTTTTTACTTCCTGCAATAACTCACGTCCCTTTTCGCTCTGGCAATAGCAAGAAAGGCTACTAAAACCTAGCAATACTCCCAGAAAAATCGCTATTCCTTTTTTCACGGTTTTTATTGGTCTGCTGTAAGGTACGGAATATTTTTCAGAGAGAGGGAAGAAAAAATACACCCTGCTTTTTGATCTTTAGTTACCTGTAGCTGGCAGTACTCATACGGGATGTTAGCGTACTTTCTGGTTTTCCCGATTATTCGGAAATTCCTTGTAGCCATGGTGTTCTGGACAAGTTGAATCGATTGGGCCTGGTTTCTTATATTCGGGCGAACCTACTTTTTGGAGGTTAGAACGACCAACAACTTAGAAAGGAATAAGCAGGCGGAAATCGTATCGTGGGGGTGTTGCTGTTTCTTTTGAGCCGGGCCTTTGCTGTTAATCAAGCTACTCCTGTCACCAGGTGCGAGGGAGTTGGGTTGTCTTGATAGCGGTCTCCTCTTTACCCGAACAGGTCGCAAGGACTTGACGGGCTATCCTTCCAATGGGGTAGTCAGTTTGGACAAAGGAGAAAAGATCGCATACCCTTCAGGACGGCTACTATTGGTCAAATTGCCCGGGGGACAGCTCTACAATCACTTCGTTTCGACGATTGATCATTTCAAAGGGAGCATTGTAGCCCAGAAAAATAAATTTACTAGTATGGTCAATCCCTGCAGCGGCTAAAGCTGCTGTTAATTTGCCTTTGTATTCTGCAATACGATCGTCCGAGGCCCAACCCCCAAATCGGATCGCTGCAACCGTTTTGGCCGGTTCCTCCCGAAATTTAATTTCTGACCGATCGGGCTGGGGAAGTGTCTCTTGGGTATACTTTTTCGGAACCATAAACATCATGGTCATGGAGTCTTCCAGGGACATGGCGACTGGCGTGGTCATCGCAATTTTTTCCTTTTGCTCATTTCCCCCAAAAATATATCCTGCCAGAATGGAAAATCCCCGGTTAGAAGCGGCTTTATAGCTACCCGAGGAAAGTTTGACAGCGGAAAACAACCTTGCCTCATACGAGCGAATTTCAAAGTCCGGATATTTTTTTAAAACCCGATAGGGATACGTTTCTGTTTTTTTTTGTTCGGCCATGGCATAAAGCTGTATCGCGATAACGACAAAGAGGATGACTCCGAGTACGATAAACATTGATTTCATAATAAGGTAGTGACTGGTAGTCCGGTTTTCTCAACAATTCACCGGTTGTAAACCTAAGCGCGATCGTGCCGGGTTTGTTTGTGCAGGAGCCGATCAACTGCTCTTATTTTCCAGTTTGTACCAGGTAAACAACGAATGCCGCTGGTTTCGTTCCCCAAAGGCAACCGACGACAAATGATGTTACGTATGCACATCTGCCAGGAATTAAGTACCTTGTGTTGAAAAATGTCAGCCATGAAACCCGAAAACAGCAGCCTTGGAAGTATTCTAAGCGTACACCTTTGCGTATTCTTTATTTTTTTTTCTACGCTACACGCACAAGACGCCGTCATTTCCGGCGAATTTATTGTCGAACCTCCTACCCTTCTGAACCTCGGGTTCGAGTGGAAAATTTCTGGTGATGAAAACCGCAATGCACAGGTAGCGGTAAGCTACCGCAAATCGGGAAGTTCGGATTGGCTCCCGGGCATGCCGCTGCTGCGTATCGGGGGTGAAAAGATCTTCCGTGAAGCAGAACAGTTGGCCTATACCGTACCTCACCAGTTTTCTGGAAGCATTCTTGACCTCGAACCAGGAACTACCTATACCTGTCGTTTTGAACTAAAAGATCCGGAAGGTGTGTCAGGAACGGCCATCAGGGAAGTAGCGGTTAAAACGCGGACGGTTCCGAAAGCATACGAAAAAGGGCGCACCCTCCATGTATACCCTCCAGGCTTTAAAGGTGAAAAAGAAGAACCGTCTTTTGAGGGGCTAAAAAAAGCATATTATGGGTCTGGGCTGGGCGACTGGTCTGTAGTAAGCGAGAAAACCGTACAACCCGGAGACGTTATCCTGGTACACGCCGGAACGTATAAGGCAGACTTGCTCGATTACGTGGACCCGCATGGCATTCCATTTGACGGGACTTATGTGCTCAATGTAAAAGCCACCGAAGAAAAACCGATTGTTATCAAGGGCGCAGGCGATGGCGCGGCGATTTTTGATGGAAACGGTGCCCACCGGTTATTTGATGTGATGGGTACCCAACATCATATTTTTGAGAATCTTACCTTCCGTAATACGGACATCGTGTTTTCAGCCGGCACAAAAGGGGTGGTCGGAGCCAGTAACCTGACAATTCGAAATTGCCGGATGGAAGCAGTAGGTATTGGTGTGATTTCGGAATTCGCCGGATCCCGGAATTTCTATGTTGCAGATAACGTAATCCTGGGGAGAGATCCACGAAACCATCTGGTAGGTTGGGCCAATCCGGATCCCTATCCACCCAGTCCGTTGAAGAGTTATATGGGCATTAAAGTCTACGGCTCCGGACATGTCATCTGCCACAATGCCGTAGCCTTTTTTCACGACGGTATCAACGTTTCGACCTACGGAACACCTGAGGACCCCCAGGATTTAAAAGCCGTCTCTATTGATATTTACAACAACGACCTGCACCTCATGATAGACGACTTCATAGAAGCGGATGGTGGGGTGTACAACATTCGGGTCCTACGAAACCGGGGGGTCAATGCAGGGCAATGTGCGCTAAGTGCACAGCCGGTTTTTGGTGGTCCGGCTTATTTTATCCGCAATGTACTCTACCATATACCTAACGGATTTGCGCTTAAGTTCATGTCTAAGCCTGCCGGATTGGTCGTCTACCACAATACCATCGTAGCAGAAAACAGAAATACCCAAACGTTTTCAAATGCCCATTTCAGGAACAATCTATTTATGGGTACCAACGTGGCCGGGAGACCGGTAAATGCCTTTCCGTTCGCGACTGCCTACTCTACTTCTGACTACAATGGGTACCGGCCCAACCCCGGTGCGGATAATCCTTTCCTTTACCTAGGACCGGGGGATAATAAAGTTTACGATTACGAACTAGGGCCTGAGGATGTACAGGCTTTTTCCTCACTTAAATCCTTACAGGCTGCCACTGGATTGGAGGCGAATGGCGTATTGCTGGACTATGAGGTGTTCCGGGAGCTGAATGCTCCGGATCCGAATGATCCCCACGGCGTCTACCATGCCGAGGACCTTAATTTCACGTTGGATCCAAAAGGAGCAGCCATAGATAAGGGCATCCTGATTCCCAATATTAACGACCGGTATCGGGGCAATGCTCCCGATCTGGGGGCCTTGGAGGCTGGCGAAACCCCTCCCGTCTATGGTCCGAGAGGCCTGAAAGACCCGGTGTGGTACAGATAGTGCGCGACCTTGTCCCGCGTGAATTACCCGAAAACAACAAAGAGCTGTTAGCATGCTGCCTATTTCCGGACTAATCTGGCTCGTTTTAGTATGGAGAGGCTTGGGACAGGCTTGTGCGATCGGACAAAAAATGAACAAGGATCTTATCCATGCAACCCCTCACCTACCCGGGCGAACCTCGGCTTCAGTCACCAATTTCCTCAGTGCGTGAACGATTGGTTTTGGTAGCTGGTCCCTGCCAAAAAGCAGTGGATAATCCGTTCTTCCCCTAACGGGCCAGTTGTTTTTCCAGGATTGTCTGTCGGTAACACCCCAGGTGGTCACTCGACTGATTTTATCGGCATGTTTCAGAAACAATCGGAAAAAGTCCAGATATCGTTGGGTAAACGCGGCAGAAACCTCTTCCGGCAAACCATCGGTATACGGGTTCAGCGCGTCCCGGTAGGCCTTTGTGTCGGAAATTTCCGCACCCGCTTGATTCCCTGGAGATGGAAGTACCGTCAGATCCAGTTCCGTTATCATCACAGTGACTCCTAGATCGGCAAAAGAAACGATGCTTTTCTCAAATTCTTCCAGAGAGGGGTAGCGCATGCCTATGTGCCCTTGCATGCCAATGCCATCTATTCGTAGTCCTTTTTCCTGTAACGCCCGGACCATAGCAATCACTCCTTTCCTTTTTCCGGGGTTCGCCATCGAATAATCGTTGTAATACAAGGCAGCCTCAGGATCCGCTTCATGGGCAAATTGAAAAGCCAGGTGAATAAACTCCTCACCCAAGATTTGATAAAACTTGCTTTTACGGTAGGAGCCATCGTCCAGGATGGCCTCATTGACCACGTCCCAGCCGTGAACCCTGCCTTTGTACCGGCCCACGAGGGTTTTGATATGGGTTTCCATGCGCTGTTTTAACACCCGAGCGGATACCTCTCTGCCCTGACTGTCGGTGAAAAACCAGTCCGGTGCCTGGGAATGCCAAATCAACGTATGACCGACGATGTGCAGGCCGTTCTTTTCTCCAAATGCGACAAAGGCATCGGCAAGGTCAAAAGAAAACTCCCCTTCCCTTGGCTGGATGCGCTCGCTCTTCATTACATTTTCTGGTGTAATGGAGTTAAAGTGACGCTGCAACAAATCAATTGTCTGCGCATCTTCTCCGGTAATTTGTCGCCGATTCATGGCCGCGCCCACATAAAATTTACCGGCAAATAATTCCTTAAGCTGCGGGTCGGTTTCAGCGGAAGCAGACCTACCCGATTCGGTTTGTGCCTCGCCCCAACATACTGTCAAAGAAAGAACGACTACAAATAATGCTGTTTTCATCAATTCGGTGTTTTGTAGAAAATGGTGTCGAAAAAGGCCTTCATTTTTGCCGCATAAGGAACTCCATACTGTTCGAATGTAGCCCTGCTCTGGGCATCTGGCTTCCAATCGAAAAAGGCGTGTCCTGCTTCCGGCACTTCCTGGTAAATCACTTCCTGCCCTTTGGTCTGCAGCTCCTCCACGTATTCCTGGACCATCCGTTCGGTGATGAGTGTATCGTTGGAACCGCGCAGGATAAAATGGGGTAGTTTCCGTTTGTTTGCCTCAGGCACCCGGCGAATTGGGGAGACGGCCTCCCAATAGCTGGTATCCGTTTGTCGGAGAAAACCCTTGAAGTCTGCAGCATGGGATGGTCCATAGCTGGGCGCGACTGCTTTTATGGCTGTGGTGATTTCTTCTTTCACCTGATCCAATGATTTGTTGGGGGGAACATACACCGGCCTGAATTCGTACACTCCCGCTTTTTCGCCGAATCCACCCGCGCCAATGGATGGACTGAATACGGCTGCCGCCTCGGAAAGATGTGCGCCGGCACTGTCTCCCGTTAAGGCAATTCTCCCGGGGTCCGCACCATATGCTACCGCATGGGCTTGTATATGGGCAATCGCACCGAATACGTCCTCGATCAGCTGGTGCATGGAATTAGGCGTTTCGTCCCCATCCAATGTGTTGATCCATCGGTAGTCGATGCTAAAAACGACATAGTTGCCTCCTTTGGCCAGTTCCCGTGCCAGCCCGCGCATGATGTCTTCGTTATTGGAAGACCAGCCACCTCCGTGAACGATAATGATGGCAGGGAGCGCCCGGGCGCCTACCGGAGAATATACATCGTATTTTAACGGCTTTTTTCCCGGCCGGGCATATACAATGTCCTGTGTTACCCGTAGGTTTGCTATCAAGGCGGTCTCTATAAAGCTTGCGCCCAGCCTAAGGTCCGCATTTACGCGAATCGTCACCTCCGGAATCATGTACTCTGTACTTTTAGCTCCCCACATGCCGCCATTTTCGGTGTAATAAATCGCATCCAGGCTGTACTCGGCGTTGGAACGTGCGTAGATGGTGAGTTCAGTGCCGGGCGGTACCCTGCCATCCGCTGGAAGTTGAGGTCGGAGGGTAAAGCTACCATTTTCCGGGGGTACCAACGTAACCCGGTAGGTCTGACCCGCCTCAGTACCAATTGTCTCGGGATCGATTTTAGCCATAGCTTAAAAGAATAGCCCCGGTAGAACAGGGGATTACCTGGTGAAATATTCGATTTATTGGTGTCACCCCAGCTCTTTTTTGATTGATAGTGGATGTAGTATGGGGTCTGATGTCCAATAAAACGAGCTCATTGACCGCAACGGGCGCGCATCATTCGTCTTAACGAATGGATTTTTTTACAATTATGCGTACATTGTTTTGTGATAAACCAATTTAACCGAATATGTCCGAAAACGTATGGATAGCCTTCATTGGCTTTTCCGGAGCGATTATCGGTTCGCTGGCTACGCTTGCCGGCACCTGGCTCTCCCATTACCTGGCGCAGCGAGCAGAAGCGGAGAAGGAACGATCACGAAAGGATCTGTTGCTGGATCTTCTAAACGATGAGGCGCACGATTGGCGGGAGTTGGAGACGCTTCAACACGTGATCGGTGCTGACGAAGCAACCACAAAGCGATTGCTTATAGACATCGGTGCCCGGGCCTCCGAAAACGGGAAGCCTCTTTGGGCGCTGATCAGTAAACAACCTCTCCCCCGAAGACGGTAAGCCGACTAGTTTCCAGCCTTGATGTAAGCCCAGCCCTGCTCTTGTTTAAGGATAATTTCTGCCAGGGCGGAGGGTACCGTAATAACTCCGGAAATCAGATCCTCCTTCGAAGCTTTGGCTCGACGCATGGTATTTTCACAGGCAGCAAATACCACCCCTCGTCCCAGCAAATCAGATACACCCTCCGCTACCTGGCTCTCTGCTTTCAGCACAAGAGGCAAGGCGGTTCCGTGGCAAATGACTTCGATTTCTGCATTGGGCAACGCACGAAGGATATTGTTTAGCTGGCCGATCACCTGGTTTTGATCAGCTTGCTCACCTTTGGTCACCTGAAAGATGACCCGATGAACTTCCTGGTCTACTACCTGAGCGGATAGGAATACTGGACTTGACAGGAAAAGTACAAGTGCTACAAAGGGAAGAATTGGTCTCATTGAAATCATGTTTTATTTGATGGCTGCCTTTCTGCAGATTGGGAATCGTGGATGTCTGTTTGGGACAGTTCCTTGTTGATTTACCATTTTCCCCGAATATACGGTTATTTTTTAATTTTTACGCGGTCACTTCCTGCTCCTTTTTTGGTTTTATGCCCTGAACCAGGTCATCGAATATCAGGTACAGACAGGGCACGATGACCAAAATGATGGCGGTCGCGAAAATGATTCCAAATCCCAGCGAAATGGCCATGGGGATCAGCTGCATGGCCTGACTAGAGGTTTCCAGGATGATTGGCGTCAGACCGCCGAAGGTGGTAAGTGTGGTCAGAACGATGGGACGGAAACGACGAACCCCGGCCTCATGAATGGCTTCGTAAGCGGAGGTTACTTTGTCCCGGTTTTTATTTGCATAATCAATCATGATCAGGGAGTCGTTGACCACCACACCAGAGAGTGCAATGACGCCCATGAGACTGACCAGTGAGAGGTCATACCCCAGCAGAATATGGCCAATTACCGCGCCGACAATTCCAAAAGGAATGGCAAGCATGATCACAATGGGCTGGGTATAGCTTCCCAGCGCGACCGCCAAAAGACAGAAGATGAGTAACATGGCAATAATGAATCCGGACCACAAAGCCTCCGTAGACTCCCGCATCTCAGCCTGACTCCCTTCGTAGGTCCAGGAGACACCGGGGAAGTCGGCGCGCAATTGAGGCAATACCCGCTCATTGAGAGCCTTTAGAACGCGGGTTTGAGCAGCGGGTGGTTCCACGTCCATACCCACATTAACTACGCGCTTGCCATCCCGGCGATTGATATTGGTAAAGGTCTCCCCTTCTTTGATACGCACCACATCCAGCAACGGTACAGCCACGCCATTGGGAGCCTGAATAATAAAGTCTTCCAGGTAATCCATGTCTTTTCGTTCTTCTAAGGGCAGTTTTACACGTACTTCAAATTCGTTAATGCCCCGTAGCTGCCTCATGGCCAATGCCCCGAAAAAGGCATCCCGGATTTGTTGGCCCACGATATTCGGGGTAAGTCCCAGGTTTCGGCCTTCCGGTAGCAATTCGAATCCCAGTTGCAGCTTTCCTTTGTTGTAGTTGTCGCTGACATCCCGGGTTTCGGAAAAAGCCTGTACGCGTTGCAAAAATTCCTCACTGGCACGCTCCAATACATTAATATCGGGATGGCTCAAGTCCACGCTGATATCCTGTCTGGCCCCTCCAGGTCCGCGCTCCGCCTCGAAATTAATTTGATCGACTCCTTTGATATCCCCGATATTGTCGCGCCATAGCTCGATTAGTTCCTTGGGCCCCATTTCTCGCTCGTCCGGTGGCTTCATGACGATTTCCACATCGATAAAATCCTTCCCCCGAACGTTGGTCTTCACACCATAGGCCACCTCGTACAACCGATGCGTTTCAAACATTTTTCGGGTATTGGTGGTGATTTCTTCGGCGATTTTTGCCGCTTGATCGTTGGTTGTTCCTACGGGAAGACGGACGGCTGCTTCGATCTCGTCCGCTGCTACTTCCGGCATCAATACCATACCCATGTGGTCGCTGTAGCCAAATCCACCAACAAGGATCAGCAAGGAAATAGCTGCCGAAAAGGTCAGGTATCGATTGCGGAGACAAAGGTCCAGAAATGGCTTATAAGTACGGTTGACGAAGCGATTAAAACCGGCGGCAATGGAACCCTGCCAGGCTTCCAGCGTGAGGATCCAGGCGTGCTTTTTTGTTTTAGGTGCCTTGGTCACATGGGAAGGAAGTATAAACAGCGCTTCGAAAAGGGATACAAAAAGCACGACAATAACCACGACGGGCAGCGGCCACCAGTATTTGCCCGTTTCGCCTGGGATAAACAGCAAGGGAACAAAGGCCATCACGGTGGTAAGGATGCTGATAATTACCGGTTTGGATACATCTCGGGCGCCTAAAATAGCGGCATCCATGTAGGAATAGCCCTTCTGCCTGTATTCGTAGATGTTTTCACCCACCACGATCGCATCGTCCACCACGATTCCCAGCACTATCAGAAATCCAAACATGGAAATCATATTGATGCTGATCCCTACCGCGGGAAAGAATATCATGGCGCCAACGAAGGAGATGGTCATCCCCATCATTACCCAGAATGCGAGCCGGTATTCTAAAAACAACCCCAAAATAATCAGTACGATAAGAATGGCCATCAGGCCGTTTTCCGTGAGCAGGGAAAGCCTTTCGCGGAAATCTTCCGCCCGGTTACTCTCGATCCGTACCTGAACACCCGGTGGCAAGCTGGGCTCAAATTCCTCCAGAATCGTCTTTACGGTAGCCTCAATCTCCAGAGGGGATTGATCTCCGATACGAAATACCTCCAGGTCCACGGTATTTTGCTGCTCAAATTGCCCGTGAAAACCTACCTCTTCGAAACCATCACGGATGCTGGCAATATCTCCCAGGGTCACGGTCGATCCGGATTCGGAGGAGATAATGTCAATTTTGGCAAATTCCTCGGCCACCAGTTTACGTTCTTCCATGCGGAGCAAAATCTCACCGGAAAGCGTTTCTATGGATCCAGCCGGGATGTCCCTGCTTGAGTTTTCGATCAGGTCGGCTACTTGTCCCAGTGTAAGGTTGTATTTAAGGAGGGTGTTTCTGGGAATCTCTACATGCGTGACGAAATCGGGAACATTGCCGATCTCTACCTGCGTGATCTGATCGTTACTGAGCAAACGGGTGCGCAGTCTTTCAGCCAAAATCCGTAGGGTCCACACGTCCACCTCACCATAAATCCCTACCTGCATGACATCCATCTGCTGGTTTTGCAAGATGATTTGGGGACGCTCGATATCATCGGGAAAGGTTTGTACCCGACTTACGGCCTGATTGATATCCTGCAACGCTTTCATCCGGTCTGTTCCTGGAATCAGCCATATCTCTACCGTACCTGAGCCTTCGTTGGCCGTAGAAATGATCTCTTTGATGCCCTGAACCTCTCGAACTTTTTCTTCCACGGGTAGTACAATTCCTTGTTCCACCTCTTCCGGCGCCGCTCCCGGATAGACCACCGAAACTTCCACAATATCCAATTGGAATTGGGGAAAGACCTCTTTCTGGATGGTATACATGGTATAGATTCCACCTGCTAAAAAGATGATCATCAGCAGGTTGGTTATAATGGGCCGTCTGGCCATAAAGGCAATGGGGCCTTTTTCAGTTTCGAGGTTTTCGTTTTCCTTCATGTGATTGAATGTTACTCTTCGTCCAGACGCAGTGGCGACCCATTTACTACCGTCGCCAAATCGGTCGCAACGACCTGAGCATTTGCTTCCAGACCGCTATCTATGTAGGCATATTTCTGATCTTCAAATAGTATGTTTACTTCCCGAATGGCAAGTTCGCCCTCTTGCATCACCCAAACGGTATTGCCCGGCCGAATGTATTGCCGTTCCAATCGGGTTACGTTTTCCAATTCGCGCGCCTGGATCTGTACTTCCACAAATGTACCAATGATCAATGGCGGTTTACCTGGATCCGGCGCTCTCCGCATCAGGGGATCGTCTACCCGTATGATCACCCTTGCCAGCCGGGTTTGGTCGTCCAGTGAGCCGACCAGGCGTGAGACCCGTCCTTCCCGGTATTGCCCCGGCTCCCAGGCGGATGGATGCACGATTTTTACGGGCGCACCGCTCTCGGCGGTATTCTCGTCGATGTCCAGCCAATTGACTTTGGAAAGGGGTACGTTGGCCATTACCCAGTACTCATCAATCCCCACAAGCCGTCCCAGGTCCGATCCGGGAGCAATTTGCGAACCCAGGTTGACGTTTCGGGAAAGTATGTGTGCATCAAATGGAGCCCGGATACTGGCGCGATCCAGGTTTAGTGATGCCTGATTGACCGCCGCTTCGGCAGCTGCCACATTTGCTTTTGCAGCCTCCAGCTGTGGCTTGCGAAGCACTAGATTTCGGTTTTCCGGAGAAAGTTCGTCGCCAATCAATTCGTAGTCTTTCTGAGCCACGTCTTGCCGACCCAGCTCTACTTCGTAATCGGATTGCGCAAGGGCCAAGTCGCTTCGTCGAAGCATGAGTGTGTTTTCAAAGTCGGCTGGATTGATCTGTACCAGCAACTCTCCTTTTTTTACGTACGACCCGGGGACAAAACGCGTAGCGATCTGAGTAATTTCGCCTCCCACCTGATTGCTAAGCGATATATCCGTCGCCGGCTGTACGATCCCTGTGGCCACTACGGTGGGTGTAAAATCTCCCTGCTGCGCCTCGACCACATCTACCAACATGGCGGTGGTTTTGGATGCCCCCTCCATTTCTGCTTCAGGAGCCGTCCAGAAAAAAACCAGAGCCAGCAAGCTACTTCCGGCCAGTAATCCCAGGCTAATCCAAATGGTTTTTGTTTTCGTCATTTTGAGGAGATTGGATTGTCATTTTGAGTAAGGTCTGCGGGCTTGTCGGAGGACGATTCAAATCCACCAGCAAGCGACCGGTAAAGGGCCAACCGAAACAGCAGCTGGTCAAGTCGGGCTCCGACCATATCCCGTTTCAGTTGCTGCATCTGTTCCAGACTGACCAATACGTCCAGATAGGCAATGGAGCCATTCAGATATTCTACGCGCAGTTGTCGAAACGCCCGCTCGGCTAGATTCAATTGGTTTTCAAGGTAGCCAATTCGCTTCTTTTGCAAGATTTCCCGTGCTAGCGCATCCTCTACTTCCTGCAGCGCTTGCAATACCGTTTGCCCGTACAACTGAACCTGCTGTTCTCTGAAGGCTTCGGCCCGTTCTTTTTCTGCGTTTAATCGGCCACCGTAAAAAAGCGGCATGAGCAAACTACTCGTCAGGGAAGCTGCCTGGGATTCCACCAGGTTTGTAAGGGTATTGGAACGAAGGGCCCCGGTTAAATTAAAAGTCAACCGTGGATACGTATTGCTAATTGCTACCGCGACTTCCCGGTCAGCAGCGACCATGCGGTGGAAACTACTTTGAACGTCCGGGCGGCGATTGAGCAACTCCATGGGTAAACCCGTATCCGGTAAGGGACGCAAGGCAGGAAGTTTTCCTTCCTCTACCCAGGATAGGGTTCCCGGTGCTGTACCCAGCAAGACTGCCAATCGATTGCGAAGGACGCGAACCTCAATTTCTATGGCGGCAGCTTCTTCTTCGGTATTTTGTATGAGTTGTTGTTGCCGGAGAATGTCCACACCGCGTACCTGACCGCTGGCAAATCGTGCCCGGATCAAGGCAAGTACCTGTTCGTTGTACTCGGTTTGTTCCCGGATTAGTGCCAATTGTTGCTGAAATGCTTGCAAGGAAAACCAGGTCAGGGCTACCTCTCCTGCCACACTAATGGCCAGTGTCTGATAGTCCAAATAACTAGCTTGCAATCGGTTTTCCGCAGCCAATTTACTCTGCTTCACCCTGCCCCACAGGTCTACTTCGTAACTGCTGCGTAACGATAGCTGGGTGTTCTCTCCACCAACAAAATCCGGAACGGGCCTACTGGCTCCTCCTTGCAGCTCTAAAAAGACCTGTGGTACGCGTTCGGATGCGATAATGGCTACATCGCTCGCGTTTTGCGCTACCTGAAACCAGGAACTCCTGAGGTTGAGATTACTCGCAAGCGCCGTATCGATTAAGCTATTCAACTCCGGATCGTCAAAATTGCTCCACCAGTCTGCCCGTATCTCGGAGTTGCCTGTGGGCAAGGAGAACGTCTCCGGGACGGTTATGGGAATAGCGGAGGTGGTGACACGGTTTCCACAAGCTGAGCCCAGTGATAGTACGAGGAACCAGCAGAACGGACGAATAGCCAGCTTCTGAAAATGCTGGATCACAAAAACGAAAAACAAGAAATAAAAGCAATGATTTTTGGGCAAAAGACAGTTAGTTTTTAACGAAGTTACGCATTATGCCCCGGTATTCCCAAACCGCTCATCCACTTTCCATTGGGGCCACCGATCCTCGCCGGAGCGCTTGGACGCCACACATTCCCACTACAGGCCTAAGGCAAATCGGTTTGACCTGAAAAGTAATGAGACAATTTGAAGGAAATCTGAACGGCGAAAACCGATGGCCCGAATCGGCTTTTTCAAACAGATAAGTTAGGTGGAAGCGAGACATAAGTTTAAAACAGCAGACCGAAGGTGCCTTAATTTTTTGACCTTACATTGCAATATATTTTTCCGGAGCTCAACTCCAAGAGGAAGCTCCATTTCCTGGGAATACCTGCAAATCTTCGCCATCTATTTACTAGGCTAGTTGAACGAGCATTCGGCGGCATCTGGAGGAATCTAATGAATAGGTTTTCTTAGTTTTTCCAAGAGTTCCCGATAGTCAAATTGCAGGTCTTCGTGCAAGGTGGCGATGAGTTTCTCAATTTTCCCCACCTGAAGGGCATACAGGTTGTCAATGACTGGATAACGAAAATCCAAATACCCCAATTCCTCCAGTTGCTGGCATAGGTAGGCAATTAATTCAATTTTAGCGAGGGGATCTTTGGTCAATTTCAGATTCTTATTAAGAACTCTGCGAATGCTTTGTGCGGATTTTTTGGCCGTATAATAGTTGCGGGTGTTCGCCGAGAAAAAGGCATTATCGAGCTCTTCCTTTACCGTATCCACAAACAGGGAAGCGTCCTCAGAATCAAATAGTTTGAAATAAAGGAAGGTCTTGTTGTCCCGATTGAGTTTGCTTAGCTGAAGAATTAATTCGACTAACTCCCCCGGTTCCCTTTCCTGAAGTTCTTTTTTCAAACTGCTTAAACTGGGCAATTGCATGGTTCTGATGTTTCAATAAAATTTCCTGGTCCCGTAAAAGTACAGTCTTTTTCAAAGAAACGAAGCCACATTTATCGAAATTTACCGTAGACAAAAAAACCACCTCATTACTCCAGTACTTTCTCCGTTGAGGCGATCCTGAAGAAACCTGCAATGGGAACATATACTAATTATAATTAGCTGATTTAAAGATAATTAATTCATTTTACCTCGAACCTACTTGATAAGAAATCACTAATCGCAGTCGGTACAGCAAACATCCGGGACCTTGGTCAATCGCGAGCTTCGCAAGATGCGATGATGTCCCAACTCCTCGTTTACCGGGCTGTTGGTTTGGACGGAAACGGGTGAAATAGCGGCATTCGTTTCGTATCGTTGCCGGTGGCTTTGATGAAAGGCCTCCCGCTGACTGGAATTCATGAAATTTCCGGTGGATTGGGCTACGAGGGCATCTTCCAGTCCGGATACATGCTCAAAAACATTTTTAATCTGCGGCAATACTTCCACAACAATCACACTCAATGAGGCTGTGGAAGGCAATCCGTACAGTCGGAGTAGCTTACTTACTTCGGTATTTGTCCAAATGGTGGTTCCGTATTTGGTGGCGTGTTTATTCCTGGAAGTAGCTGTTTTTAGTTTTAAGAATTTACCGGCATTCGATACCACCCCCTGCCCTTTTAGGGTTTTTAAGGTGACCTGTTGTAGCAACTGCTGTTCTTGCTTGCTATAGTTATCCAGAAGGCGTTCTTGTGACTCGTTGGAGACCTGTACCCGCCAATCCAGCGGACGATCATCCAACAATATGTTGCGGTAATCCTGGTTATCTACTCGTTTTACCTGTGCATAAAGCAAAGCCCACAATTCGGTGCGAGGTGGGTTGGCCGTTACATTCTTCCCTTTATGTACCGCCACGGCATAGGGTGCAGTTACCCATATCTTGTCTTTGTCTCGATTTGGCATGCAGGATAGAACGGGGGCCGGGTGCTGAATCCCCTGCATTTTCAAACGCCGGCCAAACCGGCCCTGCGCGGTAGTCCATACCTTTTCCGTTGGGTCTGCATCCGTTTCTCCGGCCCGTTCAAAATGGCCCACCCGAAACTCATAGGTAAAAAATCCAAACATCTCATCGCTATTGGCGTGTAGACCGGGAGGCAGCGGAAGGATGTAATGAACATCGCTATCTTTACTTTTCACCATAGGCTGCATGGCATTCAAGCCTGCCATGTCGTTGGAAGAATTCGGAGAGACAATGCGGATCAATTCCGGGTCCAGCGGCAGGCGGGGCTCTTCGGGGGACTGGAGCAACGAAGGATGATTGTTGCTAAGCAACTGGTCCGGTGCCTGGGCCAACACCCGGGCAAAATAGCAATCCTGTGGATCTTCCACCGGCTTGTCAAATTCGATCCACAAATAGCGCTTTCTGGATTCACTGTTTTGGTATTTCTCATCCCGAACATAAGGGGAAAGCGCGTACCCGGCTGATACAATTTTCGGTACCTGGGCCGGCGGACTGGTAATGGGGAGAATCATTTCCACAGGTTCCATGGGATCGACTGTTGAGCCGTGGTCCGGTTTGAAGCGCGCTTCCAGCTGGTAGCTCAAGTTGATCGTATCCGGAAAAGCGCCGGGTTTGTCCCGTTTGGGTTCCACTGCGTCAAAAAATACCAGCCGCGTACTGTTGCGCTGCGGGCCATCCAAGGATTCGAATGAAGCCGTTCGAATCAATTTGAGCGTTCCAGCAACTGCGTCTGTTTCTCCATCTCCTGAATCATGTGTGAACTTTTTGGAACGCTTCAGCAAGAAAGCCTCCGTTTCCAGGGCATCCCACATCCAATCCCGCCCAAGTTCGTAGTTAAGGCAAACCAACCAATGGTTGAACAAATCCCCCTTGGAAGCAAAGGTAATGGAAGAACCATCCGGTGCAAGACTGTGCCGGATACGGCTGCTGCAGCCAAAAACGACGCGCTTTCCTTTAGGCGCATACAAGGTCAAGCCATTGCTCTGCAGTTGCAGTCGGTTTGCCAATTGCTCAATATTGCTGGTCTGTGCTTCCTGCTTCCGGCCAAGCAAGAGGCTGTTCCAGGTTCCATCAAATACCGTGCTCGCATCGGGACGCATGTAAATGCCCTGCAATGCGGGAATGCCGGCAGTTTGCACCAGTAATCCGGTTTCGTCCTGAGAGGGCTGGTAGAGCAATACGGAGAAGGATGCACCGTACCGAACGTCCATTTCCGGATTATCGTTGTCCAAAACACCATAGTAGGCCTCGGTTTGTGCTTCGGTCTCTTTATCTTCACAAACCGCCCGAATGGTCAGCCGGGCCGTTCGGGCAGTGGGCAACACCAATTCGGTGAGCTGGTCGATATCCGCTCCCAAACCAAGGTCCTGTGCCAGGTTTTCGCTGGCTCCGGTACCGAGTACCTTGTCCGTTCCCTGGATATCCCGATAGACGATGGGAATGGCAAGACTGGCTTCGTACTGCGTTTCATCGTTTTGAATGGGGGGGAAATACCGGTAGGTGGTGTAGAGGTGCACGTAATCGTCCTTGCCTGAAACACTGTCCAACTTATCGAGTTTAAGGCTGGCAATTTCCACGATGATTTCCACACGGTTCACGTCCGGGTCGGCAATGCCCAATCCGACCCGGTGTTCGGCGTCGGCTGCCGCAGTACTCAGCCCCAGATTAGACTGTGCGGAGAGTCTCCCGATTGGGTCAGCGTATTTGCCGGTGTAGACCACCGCGGGGTAGCCTAGTTTGGGCCTTCGGATGGTGAGCATTTCCAAGTCGTTGGGTCCATCCACCCCTGTGACGGGATGCACCTCCCCTGGCGCAGCCTGCGGGTTGGATTCTACTTCAAGAATGCGGGGTTGGATCGGAGCGATGTACCTTTTGAAACGGCAGTATCCGATATCGGAAGGGGTTTCGTTCACGGGCTGTCGCGCAATGGACGGACAGCCGCCGCTGATATCCTGAAGGCGTACCCGGAATTCATAAGCTTCTCCATACCGCAGCCTGGCAGTCAGGTTTCCCGCCTGGTAGATTTCATTGAGCCGGTTTTGCGCTCCTCCGGTTACGCCTGTTCCGGTGGTCACCGGGTTACCGGCTTTGTCGGTGGCTGGCTGCCCCTCCGGATCGGCATCCAAATTGGGGTGCGTAGTTTGGTAGACCCTGGCCGCATCCGCATCGGGTAGCACCATGCTGTTTCCAGTCCAGTTGGCAAAGTACATGGGCAACCAATAAGGTTGAGGCTGCCCCAGGACCTGTTCGCTTCCGTCAAGCTGCATGGGATAAACCTGATAGGGCAATTCCCCCGAGAAATCACCCAGAACAATGCCCTCACCCGGGTTGCCCGGATCTCGGCTCAGGGTAAAAGTACTTCGATTGCTCACTTGGTTCAGCGATTCCCAAGGGCCCGGTGTACCGCCTTCTCCTGCTTGCTGGCGCACATCGATAACGAACCCGTGTACGCCGATGGGTGCGTCCAGCCGTTTGACCGGACCGCTAACACTAGGGTCTTCGGAAAGTTGGCGGAGGTACCAGTTGAGCAACTGCAAATCGTCCCAGCCTAGCTGAATGCCAGCATCTTTTAGCGGATAGGATCCATCCGGTTCTTCGATCAGGGGATCGCGGTGCGGCGCCTGGTGGCAATGCACGGTTTTGGCAAAGCCATCGTCGTAAATGGCCGTTTCTATAAACAAGTCATCGTAATTGCCGTCGTGAACGGAAAGCACAGGATACAATTGAGCGGCAAAAACCTGCCGCGGTTCGCCAGGCCGCAAGATAGGAATGCGGGCAGCATACCGTTTGATAAATGCTTCTTCTGCGACGAATTGAGGCATAAAACTACTTCCTTCGGCCAGATCCAGGTATAGAAAGCCACCGTCAGGAAAGGTGTCGGCAGCAATTGGTAGGCGAAAGGAATAGATGAAACCGGCCGCTCTTGCGAGTAGCGGCTGACGCAGAATATGCGCAAATACCTTTCCCCAGCTGATTGAGGGGCCACTTCGCTGAAATCCTTGGTGAAATTTGGCCCCTTTCACGGCACAGTGATAGGTATCGTCGGTAAAGGCATTTTTATTGTTGATGGCCTTGAGTCCGGTTGCTTTCAGAAAAGTCCTGGGTAGGTGCTTGTACACCGAAACGTTGCGTGGCCGCGGCGCCTGAAATTGCCGGGACTGGGGTATGGCTGCCAGGCTTGCGTTGGTATTAACCATGTTTTGATCGGCTATCTGAAGGTGATTGGCCATGGCTTCGAAAATCTCCCTGGGATTCGCTGGAGATTGGGTGCTAACCGGAATGGCATCGGTGAGAGCTTGAGGCTGCGGCAGTGGGTTGGTCCCAAATCCCTGTATTACCTGGGCTCCAAAGGAAAAATTGGCATCCGCGAACGCTTCCGTGGCATCGGGAATCGCTGGCTGTTGCCCGGTAATGATCGGGCTCAGCGGGTTGTGGTCCCGTGGAAGCACGACAATGTTTACCTGCAATTCGTTTCCGTCAAAATACTGCGGAAAGGTCATGATGGACAGTCGTTGATTCGGATTCATGGTAAAAATGAATTAGGCAATCCGGCGTTGCTCCTGCCAGGATTCGGTGAAACTAATGTTGATAATAAATGCGATGCTGATATCCAGACCAAAGGTGACCTGGCACTGCATATCCGTACGTGAACCTCCGGCGGGTAGTGCCTTTTTGGCATAGGTACCCTTGGCTTCAATGCGAATGGTGATGGATACAATACCCCCCAAAATCTCCGCATGCCCCTGGAAAAGCAGAAATGCCGAGACTTCGACGATCCCCTCGGCAATAAAGATTTCCGCTCCTACGACGAACAAGACGCTGACGTTTCCGGCTACCGGTAGCCCTACTACGATTTGTGCACCAAATCCAAATTTCATCCGTAAGGAAGGACCCAGTTGGGTATCCGCGGCTATGTCTACCTCTGCCTGCCCAATGGCGTAGATGGTTGCGGCAGAAACAGAGACACACATCACGGATAGCCGCCCGTAGAATCCCAGCACCCCGCCGGCAGAGGGCAGTAAGTCGTTGGCATTGGTGGTGACTTTCAACGCGGCATTGAAATAGGCACCGATCTTCAGGCCCGCCTCCAGTTTAAAGGGCGTATTCGGATCGTTGTAGACGGCATCAGGTACAGGAAATCGAATGACTGGGATTTCCTTGGAGGCCTCAAATTTGTATTCCCAGCTACCCGCTTTGTTGCTCATGGCCAATTGAAGCCCGTTCTGCACGGCTTCTCCGTAATTGCCGTCCTGCAGGCTTTGCAGAATTTCCAGCAGGTCTACCAGTGGATCCAGCTCTGGAGCAAATTCCAGATCGGGTTTGGGGTAGGTGGCTTCCTTTCCTTTTTCGGAATCCCAATTACCCCGGATGGTCATGAGCCGCTTGATACCGGCCAGGTCAATCACCAGGCCGATATTGTTCATTTTGCTTTTCCAGCTTTCGGTGACCGAATTGATGTCAAAATCCAGGGAACCGGGTGCTTCTATGTTGCCATTTTTATCCTTTTTCGCATACTCTATGTAAATCCGAAAATTGCCGTCCCCTACATCAATCAATTCAAACTCCGTAGGAAGGTCAAAGAATTCCTCCGGATTGTGCAGGAGCTGTAGTCCCTGCTCCTTTACATTGTTCAGCGTATCCTGTACGTCCATTAGTTCGAAAACATCCTGCCCCAAATCCTGGAGGGCATTTAAATCGAAAGGAATCGAACCGTTTTTCTTCATCAGAATGGCCTCTCCCAGTGTTTCCAAAGAGAAATTGTCCCCGGGTCCGATGTTGGGAAAGATACCTTTGGTATTCACGATGCGAAACGCGTCCACAAACAAGGGAGGTGTCTTGCTGAGGAGCTTTTTCAGCCCTTTTTGAAAAGAGGGGGTTAAAAGCAGCGCCTTTTGAGTATCCGTGCTTTGAAGAAAACCGTAATTCACGGTGCCGTTGACCGGTTGGCGAAGTAATTCCATCGGTTCGGCGATACGGGTAAGTACGGCATCCACTGGCGTGTCGATTTTTACCGAGTCCCCGTCTTTGATGAGTTTTCCAGGCCGGATGACCGGAATACCAAAATTGGGTGGAACCGGGCTCACTTCTCCATTGGCGCGCTCGTGTCGAACCATGGACCAGCTGCCGTCTTTTGGCAGCAAGACATTGCCCCTGCCTGCCAGGCAAAATACCGGATCGGAGCCGTTTGGTGCAAAAGAATTGTTGAAATCAAAGTGGCTGAAACGCATTTTCTGGGCACTTCCGACCAACTCTACTTCGCAATCGATCGCCCCTCCAATTGTCCCTTGCCGCTGGACCAATTGTCTCAGAGCAGTGTTGTTTAACGGGAAACCTTTTGGCCCGAGTTGCACGAAGCCTAAAATCCGCCTGGAAGGAACCAAATCCTTTTCTCCGTCTGCGGTGGTTTTGGTTTGCATGCCCGCCGTGCAGCCTTCGATCTCCACATCAGCGTCGAAGTATACCGGTTGCAACTTGACATCGAAATTTTGGGGCGTGGATACTTCCATACCCAGTTGGTCTACCGATTCGGCAAACAGTATGTTTTCTTCAAAAGGCGCTACTTCCGCTGTTTCCACAATATTAGAGACATTGTACAAGCCCTTGACAAGTCCCGGATGAATCGCAAACTCGGCCATTTTTTCCACCGCTTTCAACTGCGGTTCGGGATTTTCCGGCGGTCCTCCGGGAAAGGCAGGATTCGTTTCGTACACGTAGTACCTGAAATCAAACTTTCCGTCGCTTTCCGCACGCCAGCCACTGTCAAAGCGGTACACGTATCCGGAACTTACCCGAAAAAGGGTGATAGTTCGCACCACCTTGATGGCCCAGGGATAAAGAATACTTTTTACCTGAATGATCTCGTGGGAGCAGCGCCCAAGCATTACGTCGAATTTTGCCTGACTGGTTTCCGCAACGGCCGCTTTGGTGTTCAGCCAATTGCTAAACATACTTGCACCGTATCCACTTAGGTCCATTCGGGTGACCGGTACACCACGTTGCTTGAATAGTTCAAAAGGGTAATTACTATCGTAAAAAAACTCCCGGTTAAAAATATCGGTCACGCTGCCTCCCAGGGTACTCGTTCCGGTGGCGTTTCCCAAAAAGTCCAGCACGTTGTTCAGCTGAACCGTTGTGCCCATAAACATCTCACTGTCTCCTTCCCGCAGGGGAGTTCCAGCATCCATGCGAAGCTGCAGGCCGGATTGCATGGCGTTCTCAAAGTTAATTTTGGTTTCTCTCAGATTACCACCTTCCCGATCCACGTTATTAAACCGGTAGTTTTCGGTAAGCAGGGCCGCTGCTTTCATCCCAAAAGGCAGGGTAAAAAAGGAAAACGCCCGGAAATCGGTATCTTTTTCACGCTTCTCCAACAAAAAATCAGTCAGCGGAAGCGGTGCAAGTACGACTTTTTCTTTCCCGTTATTGGCGATGCGGGTAGGACCTCCGTCATTGGGATAGTAGTTAAAGCCCCCCGCCGGGTCCCCCGGAATGGGCCCATCTGGCGGCGGTGCCGGCGGAGACAAGTTGATTACAGGCTCCCAGGATATCTGAGGAACAGTAAAGGCCCGGACATTTTCTCCGTTGCTCACCACGTCCAGCCCCTGCACCTGCAGGGAGAAAAAACTATACGATACTTCGCCTGTGACGGGATCTCGTTCGGTGTCTACGCGAAACTGCCGGCGGTCTAACAGATCAAAACTGATGCCGAAAAGATCCGCATTGGTGCTGACGTCCAGTAACGCGAAAACATCTCGCCGGTGCCGGTGGGTCTCTTTATCCCACTGGCTTCCATAGTCCGGCAGGGGGTTGCGGCCGGCTGCTGCTGCTGCCCTGCTGGCCGTGATTGCAACGCTTGATAATGCCTGGGGCTCGAAGAGTTCCAGGGACTGGGAGAAGCTGAGTGCCGACAACCGGTTTGCGGGATTTTCCAGATCTGCCTGAACCGAGGGGAAACCGGTTGCGCTGTTGATGATTCCCGAAAAATTTCCCGGGCTATTGGTCTCAGGCGAGGGGGTATTGGCATCGGATGCACTTTCCAGGGAAATTCCCCCAAAGAGTTGTCCTAAAGGAGAAAAATGAAAGGTCACCTCAACGTCATCGCCCGCTGTTGTTGCGGTCCAGCTGGTTTTTCCCTGGAGCCAGCCCTGCAAGGGTGTCCCTACTGTGCCGGGAAGACCGGCGCTATCCGGACGAAATTGGGAGCGAATCAGGCCCAGATTGGCAGCATAGGGATCGGGTAAGGTGGGAATATAGGCCAACAGCCCGAAGGAAAGAAACAGTGATCCTTCGTATACCTTGGAAAATTCTTCCGTCACCTTTCCAAATAACAGGCAACCGTTGGGTTGAGTTACTTTAAACAACGCATTGCTCAATGCCAGGGCCATTTGTATCGGCTGGTAGGGATCTGTATTGGTAATTTCCCCGGCATCTGCAATCAGGTTATCGTCGTATACGTAAGCCAGCCGATTTTCAGATGTGGCCGACAGGATCAGCAAGGAATGTTTGGATTGGACCGGCGGAGGACTGCCATCTACTTTTACCGGCCGGTCCACTTGAAAATCAGCATCGCAAAACCTTAAAAGGATCTCGCTCCCATTTGAATGACTCACATAAAGCAAGGGCCCAGGCTTTGGAAAAGTCAATTGTACCCGGGAGGGTACTACCTGCTCGGGCGCTTGCCAGAGTTCCAACACCTGGCTCGCATGGGGATTGCCTACATTGAAATCAGCTAACAGCAATTGTCCGGGTGAGGCAAGAAAATGGGTTTGCGATAGCTGGAAGCCATTTCCTTTCAATCCCTTCCAGGAATTGACCAACCCCGGGCCGGTGCGCAGGTACAGGTGCCCCGTTCCTTCCGGGATGGTCGGTTGATTTAGGTCCAATTGGGTCAGTGGTAAAAGCCAACCAGTCTGTTCCAATGCCGCTTTGTTTCGCAAATAGTTAAAGTCCGACTCGGGCTGCTCCAGGACTATTTCTTTTGCTGAGGATTGAAAGGGAATCAGAATGCGCTGCAGCAATGGGTGGTAGCTAAGTGGTTCATTTTTTAACCAGGTAAATGCGAGCTTTTGTCCCATCAATTGACAGGCTGCCTTAGCCATGCGCGTGATGGAAGCTGTATTTCCCGAAATTCGCAAAATCAACCTGGAAGGAAAGGTAAGTTTCATCTCCGACGCGGCGTTTCCGTTGGGAGCGGTTTTGTCAGCAGGAGGTGCTTCCGGCTGTTCCAGAGTTAGATCAAGATCGACGGTGCCGTTGATCGGAATGGTTAGTTTTTTGTTGGTGCTTTTGGGCGCATGACTGAATGTTAACGTACCGGACTGTAGGGTCAGGCCGACAAAAGATCCTTCCGGTGCATTGGGAGAAAGCAGTCGTGCGTTGATCCAGATACCGCCTTTTGCCAGGCTGTATTCGATCTGCTTACTGCTTAACGCCCGCCTGGTCCGTATACCTCCTGCCGCTTTTGCTTGCTGATAAAGTAGGATTGGAGAGGCGATACCCTGCTTGTAAAGTGCCTTAAACGTACCGATAGGCAAAAAATCGAACCAAAACTGTCTACCGTCAATTCCCTGCAGCGGGCCGATCGTCTGGTCCACCTTTGATCCCGCAGACCAGTCTGCTACCGATTGCGGAAGTAGCGGATCCCGCAACGGCAAATCTCTACGAAATACATTGAACTGGGTTTCTGGTTCCCGTTTTTTTCGCGCCTTCTCGATGGTTTGGATGGCCTTCTTCTGCGCGTCACCAAGCGATTCCGCCTGAAACAAGTCCGACTTTTCGATAGAGAAAGGATTGGGTCGTAGCTTGGACGGGTTGCCTTCCAGGTGCGTCCGGGTAAGCAATTTATTCAACTGTACAGAAGCTTTTTTGTCCTTAGGAGTGCTCAGGCGAAGGGGCCCAAGCAAACCGGATAGGGCGGCTTTGATTGCTGGTTTTTTCATGGCGGAGGGTTTGCTTGCCGAAAAATCAAAAACAGTAGATTGTGGATAGGGTATCTTCCAGCCTACTATAACGTAAGGTAGCTGTATACCCAGAAAGGCGCAATCCCCATTTTTGGGGATTTTTAGATCAAGTCAGATTTAGAGGCTTCCTTGATAAGTTGGGCGGTGTTTTTGACAGCAAACTTTTCGATCAGGTGTTTGCGATGCGTAATGGCTGTATGGATACTGATAAACAGCCGATCGGCAATTTCCCTGGAAGAATATCCCTCGCCGATCAAGCGCAATACTTCTTTTTCCCTATTGGATATATCGCAGATTTGCTTTTGGGTGGAAAAGCGAAAATGAGAAAGTGCATTTTCAATTCGCTCTTTATTCGAAAAGTCATATAAATAGCTGATTAACAGATTTTTATAAGGACTCATTAGAAGAGATACCTGATGCTGTAGCAGGTACCACTTGTGCTGGGAATCCTGAATATGGTAAGAAAAAATCGGGCCCAATAGCCCACGATCAAAGAAATCTTGTTTACCGGTGATGTGTTCGATGGCTGTTCGGATGCCTGGTAATTCCTCCGGCTTGATTTGATTAAACCAAAAATCCCAACCTCCTTTCGTCAATTCCTGCTTGCTGTAGCCCAAAATCGCAACAAAAGAATCGGTGTGGTACAAAAATCGTTTCTTAACGTTGTCAAATACGCTTACCATTAAATGTTGCTCTCCTTCACAACAACAAGAAAGTGCGTGGATTTCCTCCCGGGACAAAGTGGCATTGCTTCTGTTTTCCGTTCGCATCCGATTCAATAAAGGGTTATCTAATCAAGGGTATACAGGGTAATATACACAAAAAGTTAGAGAAAAAGCCAGTATTGAATGGCATTTTTATGCATATCCATTTTACGGTGCTTTCTCCCCCATTTTATTATTTTCACCAAATAGTACCTTGATAAGCCGGGTATTTTCCGTACATTTCGTATACAAACTAAAATTTTCAACCAATGTGGGAAGACAACGATACGCGGCAATATTTGGTAGTCGTCAACCATGAAGAGCAATACAGTATCTGGCCGGCGGACCGCGAACTTCCGTTAGGATGGAATGCGGTAGGGAAAGCTGGCAAAAAACAGGAATGCCTGGACTACATCGAAGAAGTTTGGACAGATATGCGGCCACTCTCTTTGCGAAAAAAAATGGAGGAAATGCAGCGCAATCGGGAAAAAGACAGCTAAATTCCTTTGTAGAAAACCCAATTAACTTCCAAAACACGAAAATTCATGGGCATGCGCATGAGCCTACAGGCTTTGGTACTTATGGCTTTTTTGATCCTGGGCGATTCCTTTTTTGCGTTGGGCAACGAGCTGGACACCATTCGCCACCGGGTAATCGCCGAATTGTTAAAAACGGAGATCTCGGAGACAAAGGTACAAGATATACTGAGCCGAATGAGTTCCGATGGCTCCTTTCCAGATATCAATTACGAAGATTTGAGCCGAACAGCGGGGTTTCCTCACCGACGCCATACCGCGGATTTGGTGTATCTGGCAACGGCCTATCGCAAACCCTCCTCTTCGTTCTATAAAGACCAGCAGCTGAAGCAAGGGATCACCCGCTCCCTGGAGTACTGGGTGGAAAACGATTTCTTTGGCGATAACTGGCACAACAACCAAATATCCACTCCCACCAATTTGGTAAACCTGATGCTGCTAATCGGTGAGGAATTACCTGATGATTTGGTGCGGCGAGCGCAGCCCATTATCGGACGGGCGCACATGAACGCCTCCGGTGCGCGTCCCAGTGGGGACCGCATCGTCATCGCAGGCATCCTGGCCAAAAACCTGTTGTTTACCGGAGATAAAGCGGCGTTTGACGAGGTAATCTCCATCATTGCCAACGAAATCAAGTTTTCCACGGGAAAGCGGGGCATGCAACACGACTACAGTTTTCACCATCGTGTAGACCGGGTAAACAATACCACCTCTTATGGGTATGGCAAGTACGCCAATGCCTTCGGTGAATGGGCGGATTATGTGGCCGGTACTTCCTATGCCTTCGAAACTGACCGAATCAATCAGTTGGTAGACTATTACCTGGACGGTGTCTACAAGCAACTGGTCTATGGCATTTACGAAGACATCAGTGTAAAAAACCGGGCCATTTCCAATCAAACCAGCTTTCAGCCGAAAGGTACGGTGGAGATCGAACGACTTTTGCGCAGTACCGATTACCGGAAAGCGGAGCTCGAAGAAATCATACAGCTACGTAAAGGCGAACGCTCCCCTACCCGGGCTTTCGCAAAATTTTTCTGGCAGACCGAACATTTTGTTCTCCAGCGCCCCGATTACTATACCACTGTTCGCATGTTTTCCAGTCGCAATCGTAACATGGAGATTCCCTACAATGGTCCTGGAATTACCACGCACCACCGTGCGGACGGAACCAATTACTTGCAGCTTAAAGGCGACGAATACCATGACATTTGGCCGGTATACGATTGGCAGAAAATTTCAGGTACCACCGTCCTTCAAAAACCGGAGCTGCACGGCCCCGATGAGATACAAATGGATGGGTTGACCGATTTTGTGGGGGCTGCTGAAGACGGGTATTTTGGAGCCGTCGGTTTTGATTTTATTAGCCCTCACGACGACACGCGGGCTAAAAAGAGCTGGTTTTTCTTCGACCGGGTCTACGTTTGCCTTGGAGCGGGAATTGCTTCGGATAAGCCGCATCCCGTGGCCACGACTGTGGATCAAGTACTACTCCGGGGGGCGATTCGGATACAGCAAAAAGGCAGCATTCCCCGGGTACTGCCAGAGGGAGAACACGAACTTCCAGCGGTGGAATGGTTGTACCACGACCGTGTGGGATATTGGTTTCCTGACCAACCCAGGCTTCAGGTCAAGAACAAGGTTGAGCGGGGCAGTTGGGCCGATATCACCGATCAGAAAAATATTTCTACCGAAGAAATCCGCAAAAAGGTCCTTACCATTTATTTTGATCATGGCATTCAGCCTCAGGAGGCCAGGTACGCCTATCTGGTTGCTCCGGGTATCAATAGTGAAGAACTTGCCTCCCTTCCAACATCCGGGTTAACCATCCTGGCCAATAATCAGCAACAGCAAGCCGTGTACCATCCTGGTTTGGAACAAACCCAGGCAGTGTTTTATCAGGCAGGCGCTCTTTCCCTGGAAGAGTCGCGGGAGCTGACGGTAGCGCAGCCAGGGATCGTGTTGTTAACCGGAAAAGGAAACGCGTACAGGTCCTTAACGGTAGCCGATCCCTTACGATCAGCGGACGTTTTTACGATCCAACTTCCGGGCCGGTACGAGATATCTTCAGCGGGCGTGACAGCCGCGTGGGACAGCGCTTTGAATAACACGCGGCTTACCATTGAATTACCTCAAGGCGTGTATGGCGGAAAATCAGTAACGGTAGAACTGCAGCGCCGTAACGACTAAGTTTATTTTGAAAATTAATTCAGGTTGTATGCCTTCGGAAAAAAATCGATCACTTTAACTTTATTACTTCTTTAGATATTTATTGCATGCGAATACTACCGGTCAAACTCATAATTCCCTTCATTTGGTTACCTATATTATTGGCCACAAATACGCTCCCAGCTCAACAGCCTCCCAATATTATTCTTATTTTGGCGGATGATCTGGGCTACGAGGTACTGCCGGCCTATGGCAACCGGGAGCACGACACCCCCGCACTGGACCGTATGGCCGCCGGCGGAATGGTCTTCGAAAATGCCCATGCCATGCCCCTATGTACCCCCTCCCGGGTGCAACTGATGACTGGGAAATACAATTTTAGAAATTATATTGGCTTTGGATTGCTTGATCCTAACGAGAAAACCATGGCACACTGGCTGAAGGAGCAGGGCTATGCCACCTGTGTAGTAGGTAAGTGGCAACTGTATGGCAATGCCCGGCAGCAAGCTTTGGCTGGCGGAAAAGTCGGCAGCCTTCCCGAGGAAGCGGGCTTTGATGCCTACCGGCTGTGGCAAGTGCGCGACCGGGGATCGCGGTACAAAGATCCCTTGTTGGAAACCAACGGCAGCGGGCTGGAGAAGTTCGATGGGCGGTACGGTCCGGACCTGTTTGTCGAATACCTGGAAAGTTTTGTCGAGCAGCGGGTAGCCCAACCCTTCTTCGCCTATTTCCCCATGGCCCTGACTCATGATCCCTTTGAGCCCTACCCGGGTTCCCCCGAATTTGCTTCGTACGACCCCGAAGACCCGGTCAATGACCCGCGGTATTTTCCAGGCATGGTCAGCTACATGGATAAGCTGGTCGGACAGATCGTGGACAAAGTAGCGGAACTTGGGCTGGCAGAGAACACACTGATACTGTTTGTGGGCGATAACGGTACCGACCGTAATGTGGTAACCAATTTTAAGGGGCAGGAATTGCGCGGAAACAAGGGGTATACCAACGATCTGGGCACACACGTACCAATGGTGGCGTATTGGCCGGGGACGGTGGCTGCTGGCAGCCGAAACAAAAATCTGATCGATCTGACGGATTTTTTGCCAAGCCTGCTGGAAGCAACGGGGCAGGAACCGGATGAGCTACCGGGATCACTGGATGGGATTAGTTTTTTTTCCCAACTGACACAACCGGCATACAGTGGACCGGTCCGGGAATGGGTATTTTGCCATTACGCGCCGAATTGGGGAAACTTCCCACCGCGCACATTTGTGCACGATACGGATTGGAAGTATTACGCCAACGGCGAAATTTACGATCTACGAAACGATTTGCTGGAAACGCAGCCGCTTGATTTTACCGATTTGGATGCAAGTGGTAAAAAAACAGTCCGCAAATTCCGTAAGGTACTGAAGCAGATGCGGTAGCAATTATTGGGCTCTCATTGTTTCGTGCGGGCCAGTTCGCATCATATTCGAGGATAAGAGGCATGCGATGTCTAATCAAAAATATAAATAAAAGTAATTTAAGCTTTTCTTAAGCGAATCTTAAGACAAATAACTTTACTTTTGCGATTAGTTGACCGAAATAGATAGTATATTGGAAGCAATTACCTTGGTGGTTCCCATCTATAACGAAGAGGGAAACATTGAACGGATTTTTTCTGGAGTAAATAAGTATAGACAGCAATCAGCATTTCCGGTTTTCACCCTATTTGTGGATGACGGCTCTACGGATGAAAGTCTGGCCCTCATCCGGGAAATCTGTTACCAAAACCAAGAATTTGGTTTCCTTGCTTTGGATTCAAACCGGGGCTTAAGTGCTGCGATAAAAGCCGGATTTGATTATTCAACGACCGAATGGGTTGGTTACATGGACGGAGACTTGCAAACGAGCCCCATGGATTTCCTAAAATTCGAACCTTTCCTTGGCAAATTTGACCTGGTAATGGGTGAGCGGACGGATAGAAAAGACGGCTGGAGTAAACGATTATCCTCTTCTTTTGCCAATTGGCTGCGGAACGTTTTTTTAAACGACGGCGTCAAGGACTCAGGTTGCCCGTTGAAAATAGTTAACAAAAGCTTCTTTGATAAAATTTCCTACTTTAATGGATTTCATCGGTTTTTCCCAGCTCTTACGCAAATACATGGAGGAAAAATAAAAGTGATTCAAGTGCAGCATTTCGAACGGAAAGCCGGAAAATCAAAGTTTAATACATTTAACAGGACGTTGCAACCCCTACTGGATTTACTATTGGTTTATCGGTTGAAACAACGCAGCCTTAGGTATTCGGTCAAAGAGTCTCAGGTGTTGAAAAACTTGGAGCCCCATGAATAATTTCCTTGTGCTTGCCCTAGGGCTATCCGCTCAAGGTTTATTTGCTGCGAGATTCGTGGTGCAGCTACTTCAATCAGAGAAATTAAATCGTGTCGCTTCTCCCGTTCTTTTTTGGCAATTGAGTCTCCTTGCCTCTTTTTTGTTATTGGTTTATGGTTTCTTCAGGAATGACATCGTTATTGTTGGAGGTCAACTGATAGGATTTTTAATTTATGTGCGCAATCTTCAACTCCATGGAAACTGGGATCGGTTACCTTTACTGGTACGCATACTGGCGTTTATAATGCCTGGCATGTTATTGCTTTTTTTGATTGTTGGATTGAATTTCAATTGGGACAATTTACTGGCCAACCCCGAAATTGACTCATTGTTGCTAACATGGGGAACGTTTGGACAGGTTATTTTTACCTCAAGATTTGTTGTCCAATGGTTGTATTCGGAAAAGCATGATGAATCTTCCTTCCCAGTGTCATTTTGGTATATCAGTATTTGTGGTTCTTTGTTGGTCGCAAGTTATGCTATTTTCCGAAAGGACGCGGTCCTCTTTATCGGGCAGGCGTTTGGACTGCTGGTATACCTTAGAAATCTATTTATTCACCACAAACCCGAAAGGTTTCCTTCCACCAATTTGATTTCTAAGTTTAAAAAATACCGACTTTTGGCCCTACTGATTTTTATGGGCATGGTTCTGTTTTTCAATTTGGGAAACTGGGAAGTTACAGAAAGCAGCGAAGCCCGCTACGCACAAATTGCCAAGGAGATGGTCCAATCGGGTGATTACCTCCATCCCAGTCTTATGGGAATTGGTCATTTTCATAAGCCTCCGATGACATATTGGATCACGGCCCTTTCGTACATGCTGTTTGGAATCTCATCCTGGTCTGCCCGCTTTTTTTTGCAAGTAGCCATACTTACTCAGATCTGGCTGGTGTACAAAACAGGAAAATTGCTTTTCAATAACAGCCAAATTGCTGCCTATGCGGCTTTTATCTATTCCTCTTTTTCAATTTTAGTCATATCCGGTCGAGCATTGACGACGGACACTTACTTGTCTCTTTCCGTGCTGGCAGCCATGTACGCCTGGTTTTTATACCTTAAAAACGATCGTAGGAGGTTTCTACTGGTTTTCTACCTAATGCTAGGTTTGGGTTTTTTGTGTAAAGGGCCCGTCGTATTGATTGTACCCCTGGTGGTACTATCCTTTCAGATTTATTACCAAAAAGTCGCCCTCCGTTCCCTAACGACTCACCTGATCGGAGCATTGGTTTTCTCAGCAATAGGGCTCGGCTGGTTTTTTTATTTGTACTGGGAAAATCCGGAGTTCTTAGATTATTTTGTTTTCAAGCACACGCTTCAGCGATTTTCTACCAATAATTTCAGCCGAAGCCAGCCGTTTTGGTTCTTCGGAGCAGTGGTTCTGATGGGTGCTTTTCCATGGATTTTAGTTGTTTTATCAAAAGCGAAATATCTATGGAAAGACAAAACCAATCCGGTTTTCCTGCTTTTGGTCTGGATTTTCATTCCCTTGGTGTTTTTTTCGCTGAGCCAGTCAAAACTGCTGCTATACATACTCCCAATTTTTCCCGCCATCGCCCTGACGGCAGCTTGGATTTGGCAAAAAATGGCCTCCCCCAGTCATGTAATCTGGGACCGGGTATTGTTCGGATTTCACTTACTTGTTATTATGGGGTTGACCTTTGTTCCGATTTTTGATCCTCAAATCGTTCTAACGTACAAGTTCTTTTTTATTCTGATCATCACCACTTCGATTTTGGTAGCCCTTCGATTTATTTCCATTCGACCAATGGAAAGAACCCTCATTGCTGCGGTTCTTTTTCTGGCAGGCATTACAGCCGCCTCAACATACTTCATGGGCAATAACCCCAAAGTTGTCAACGATCAGAAAAATATTGCAGCTTTTGTGCAACAACAGCTGCCGGAAAAGGAATCCATACTCGTTTATAATAAGCGATTGCCTTCCATATCTTTCCTCACAACAAAAAATATTATTTCTCTGTACGACGGCGCAGAAGAGCTGAACCGGGAAACCCAATTTGAAGAGAATGACGATTGGCGAGAAAACTTAATCAACCTGAAAACTGACGAAGATTGGCTTTTCCGGATAAATCCGGAGAACAATGTGCTGCTGATTAAAAAAAGTCGCCGGACAGCGGATCAAGAAAAATTAGCCGGAGACATTTTCAGCAAGCACATAGAAATTGACGGATGGTTAGTGTACTATTGATCGGACTTATCAATCGGCTGGGTATTCACCCTGATTTTTTCGCCGGTACACCCTATATTCCCCGAAGCAATAGTGGAGCCCACTTGCTCGATTGTATTTGAAAACGAACCCATTGAACCCAATTCGATGCGCCATGCGCCGGGAAAAATGTCGCAAACGTTTTTTCCTGGAAGGAACTCTCCTTACGTGTCTTGCAAGGATTGGCAATTACCGTGGGAAGTCTGGGCCTGGGATATTACCTGATGGTTCGAAGTGAAAGCATTGAACTGCTTCGGACCCTTATTTTCGCGACATTCGTTTTGCAAAACGTTTTTTTAACCTTGGTCCACCGATCATTTTACTAGTTCGTGCTGAAAAAAGTCATATGCCCCAATAACCTGATCGCGCTGGTTTTATTCATTTCCATCCCTTTATTGGCTATAATTACAACCGTTCCGGTAGGGCGACGAAGAAAACAAAGTATAATTGCAAGCAGCAGAACGGATCAACGCTTAATCCGGTATTCCGTATCTGCCCGGAAAAGCAAGGGAGTATGGCAAGATAGCACCACATCCTTTTTCTTTGATGGGATAATCTACCATCGGTTTGCAATTGACGCGATCTTATTTATTTTCTATGATCGCTTCGGGTTCGAATTTGCATGAAGCCCGGATACAGGAAGAATGTGATCAAAGGAATGCAAGTACTACTGCCTTTGATACAAAGGGAGATATTTCAAAAATGGAAAGGTTTGACGACTCTCTCTATAACACACCTCAACGATTGTTATACGCCAACAGCGCAGTGACCCAGGCTTCCGCTTCCGCATTGGTTTCGAAGACCTCGTAGGGAATTGGCTGCTGCTGGAAGGAAAAAATCATTTTTAACAGGGTACGAATGGCGGCAGTGGGAATGATATACGCAGTGCCCATACAATAGTCCTCCATTAGTTTTTTGTTTTCTCGTAACCATTCTCCCTGCATTTTTTGATGAGAAAAAGATGGAATGCCTGCCTTGGTAGCGTCGAATATCAGGGCAAGTTTTTTTTTATGCCGGTAACAGTTCTTTGTTTGCTCCAGATACCTCTGAAAATTGCTGTCATTGCCTTTATTCCCGGTAAAAGTGATTCTAACCAGTGGGAATGCCGACTCGTCGATAATCGCGTAACTCTCCATGCATACTCAACCCCGGTGGCGGCAAATGGTTGTAAAACGAGGCAAAAATCTACCGGAACCACCCGCGGGGAAGGAAACCGTCATCCGATTGGCAGCAAGGAAGAATTCTTCTCGCTGCGTACAGAAAATTGGCAATCATGCGCAAAAATTCATTCCCAGGCAAAACCACTTGGTTGTACCTACCGATTATTTCCAACCCGAGACAAAAACTACAGTATAACCGATAGCGATCAAACCAAGCGATCGTACCGCGTATTCACCTGCTCCCAGTCCACCAGGTTCCAAAAGGCATTTACGTAGTCCCCCCGTCTGTTTTGGTAGTTTAGGTAATAGGCATGCTCCCATACATCAATTCCCAGCAAGGGAATCCCTTGAAATTCAGATAGGTTCATTAGCGGGTTGTCCTGATTGGGCGTAGAGCCGACGGCCAATTGTTGGTTGTTATCCACTACCAACCAGGCCCAGCCGGAACCAAATCGGGTGCCTGCGGCAGTTTCGAACTGAGTTTTGAAGGCATTGAAATCGCCGAAAGTAGCGTCAATTGCCTCCGCAAGTTTTCCTGCAGGGCTGCCTGGCGCATCGGGGCGCATGAGTTTCCAAAACAATTCGTGGTTATAATGGCCGCCCCCGTTGTTGCGCATTTTTGTTGAATAGTTTGAAACATTCATCAGAACCTGCTCAAGCGGTTGGTTGGTATCCAGGTTTTCTTCCGCCATAGCATCCTGGAGGTTTTTTGCATACCCGGCTGCGTGCTTGCTGTAGTGAATTTCCATCGTTTCCGCATCGATGTGGGGTTCGAGGGCGTCAAACGCATAGCTAAGTGGGGTCTGCTCGTATCCAGTACTCAGACTTCCAACGGCCTCCTCAGTGTTTCGTTCGCTGCTACACGCGTGCAAAAAGGCCGTTCCGATCAGACTACTTCCGATACCAAGAGCGAGGCTAGCTCGGCCGCTTCTAGCCAAAAAGGACCGCCTGGACAATGCTGCTGTCGATTTCTTCATGAGTTGTTAGTTTTCGTGGACATTCTTCTTGAATCACCGGGTTTTAGTGGCAACTTTCCAAACGCACTGTTCAAAATTCAGTTTCTTGCAAGCTTGGATTACCTAAAAGAAAACCAAAAATGCCCGATTTGGTTTTACAAATTCAACGAATACGGGCGTTATGACCTGGAATGAGCGCGTTGCCGAACGGTCTATCGGTGTTCTCAGGGATTTCTTCAGGTCCAAAAATTTCTAATTCTCCTGCATCGATACCGTATTCATACAGTACTTCTCGGTTGTTATGAGCGGCATTACGACTATAAGGAAAACGAACGAAGAAGTCGGGAACGAGTTTCTAGTTTTTAATTTCCGTTTTTTGTGCCACAACGGGTTGTTTTGTTAGCTATTTTCAAGTACCGATAAAGCCACATTTTCCTGCCCGTGATAAGAGCGACAAGCAACAAGCCGGCGATTCCCCATTGCCACCCTTTCCAGCTACTGTGGTGACGGAGACCAGCGATGGCCACGGGATCTCCAAGAAGAACCAAGCCTGCCCAATAGTCAGGGCGCAGGGCCCTCCCGGTCGTGGTCTCCAGGTACCGCAACTTGGCCTCCTGCAATGCCTGGCTAAGGTTTCTAAAAGTATACGACTGCATGATTCAGAAAATTGCAGGAATATACCATAAAAACTTCCATTGATCCAAATAGCCTCCATGGGAATCTCGGAATTTCAGTAAAAAGCCAAAACAAGCCGTACTTTAACACACTTATATCGTACAAAAACAAAAATGTCATCGATCCGCCCTATGGGAATGGTCGCAAGCCTGCGAAGAGGCCTGGAAACGATTTTTCCGATTTTTCTGTTACTAATCCCTAGAGGGATCATCGAAAGGCGGCTTGGAAACGGGTTCCCTGCGGGTGTTTTTTGTTAGCTCTCGTAACTATTCCGGATCTCCCGTTTGCAGAAATCCTTCCGAATGATCAAACCTGCGCCAAAACCGAGCAGCACGAGAATCTTATCCGAATGCTGGGATATCAAGCCTGCGAGATCCATTCTAATTGCGCTCCAATCAACCCAACCGACATGAAATTGGCTCATTACATCCTTTCCTTTCTTTTATTCACACTGGTGGCTTGTACCGAAACGAAGACGCTCGAAGTGACGGCTACCGCCTACAATTCCGTGGAAAGTCAGACCAAGAAAGGAGACGCAGAGACCGCCGCCTGGGGAGACAAACTCAGACCAGGAATGAAGGCGGTCGCGGTATCCAGGGATCTTTTGAAGGAAGAAGGTATCGAACACGGCTCCGAGTTGCGAATTTCGGGCCTTCCCGGAACCTATCGGGTACTGGATAAAATGAACAAACGTTGGAAAAAGAAGATCGACATCTATATGGGTGAGAACGTTCAGCGGGCAAAAGAATGGGGCCGACAGAACGTCGAAATTACCTGGGTACTGGATTGAAACGGTTGGTTCGGGGGCGGTTTATCCGAAAGGCTTACAAACCTCAGCGCTGCGTAAACCAACATTCGATGGAAGTAGCGGTTGGGTAGTTGTAAAAAACGGGTAATTTTCTCACTTTCTTCGGTATCAACACCGGGACACACCGTTTGATCCTAAACTATACGAGCCGGGAGAAGAAACGGGAGATACTTCGGACCCTCGGTTGAAAATTACAGGCGATTTCTTCACTTCCGGCCGTTTTCCAGAATTAAAGCGGTCGGAATTTCGTCGATTCCCCGAAGCAAAAGGTTTGAATACTCCAGCAGGTTATGCGTGTAGGCGCCTAACACAATGTCTTTGTCTCCATCTCCGTCTACATCCCCTACATCCATGGTCAACCATTTTCCTAGGGCCGCTTCTTGGAGATAGTGAGGGGCAAACTGTAGGTTGCCTTGATTTTCAAATAGAAGAAATTGATGTTCCGGCTGTTCCAACTCGTCGTAAAATGCGATCGTAGCCAGGTCCTTATCTCCGTCTCCATCGAAGTCAATCGACATGATTTTCGCTGCGCCATATTGTGGAAAAAACCAAGATTCCTTAAATTCCCCGTTACCCGTATTTTCATAGACCCGAAATCCGTGGTAGGGTTTTGATACCGAGGAATAGTCCCAATTGTCACCATTGCTGATGAGCAGGTCCAACTCCCCGTCCCCATTGAGGTCCTGCAGTTCAAAATAGCTGCTACCCATCACGGGAGAAAATTGCAGCAATATTTTTTCGTGTTCAAACTGACCCTTTCCCCGATTGTAAAAAACGGATAGCCGTTCGTTTCCCTGGCAAAACAGCGCGACAATATCCGGTTTCCCATCTCGATTGAGGTCGCAGATTTCGACTTTTCGTGCGCCGGACCCTCCCAGTTGAATCGGCTTTGCTGAAAAATCACCGCCCCAATAGAGGGAGAGATTTCCCCCGTTGTGCCCAAAATTACAAAGTAAAAAATCAGGTCGACCGTCTTCGTTGAGATCCGCCCAATCCCCGTAGACCGGTCGCGGCAATTGGTCCAGAACACCGCTCCATGCGTTGCCGGGAATATCCATTTCGTACAGTGCCCCCTGGGACAGATCACTTGGTGCAATGGACCCAATGGTAATGAACTGGTAGACATTTGGCGCTTTTCGTAGGAAATGTACGGCCGGGCTGCCAATGGACGGTAGGGTGAATAACTCGTTGTTTGGTGCTACCGCGTACAGCTGGCCGGTACCTGCATCCGAGAGCAGCAGTTCCCCTCGTTCTTCGTTGATGGCTACCAGACTGGTTTTCGGACCTTGAATACCCTCAATAAATAGCTTTTTTGTAGTAAAGCCAACCAGTGGTTCCGGTCTCACTTTAGGAGACTGCCTGGGCAAAGTCGTGGGGGCTTCGGTCAGGTAAAAATCCTCGATCGCCTGGAAATCCTTTGGCGAAAGCAAGCTACTTGCGGGGTATACGCCCAGTTTTTTACGAATGGCGATCTCTTCGGCCGGCCGGTCCTTCCATACCCCCAGACGCTGCTGGGCGGCCCTGTCCCCCATTAACGCAGCCATCTGGGGCAAGACCTGTTTTTTCCATACCTCTTTGGGCAAAAGGGATGGGGACGGATACGCATGGCAAGTCCCGCAATGACTCTTTGCCAAAATACTCCCCGAAATTGGCGCTGCAGACTGCGCCGGCAAGGTATGATGGCTAAAAGATAGCAGCAACGCGTATACAAAGCGGGTAGGTAGTGATTTCATTTTTTGCCAAAAGCTTATTCCCCGGAAACCCATCGGGCTACCCGGCCACGAAGGCCAGCTATTTCATGCTCCGGAGGTCGATTTTCCATTGTTTGTTTGAATATAACTCGCACAAAGCGTATTTTAGGATTTTATTATAAAAATTTGTCATGACTGAAATACAAGAGTTCGTCGCTACCTACGCTGATTTGTTGAAATCCGACGAGGTTATTGTACATTGCGATACCGAAGGAAACATTTATTCCTCTATTGAGGCAGCCTATGCGGCCAAGAAATCGGGAAAAACCATCGAGCTTATCAATCTCCGGGAGACCGCCATGGAAGACTTGAAAGACATGGGGATTACCAAGACAGAGGCAAATCAGCTAATCCACTTACTGGAATTCCTTTACGCTGGAAAAAAACGACGCAGGAAGTAGCAGCAGTAGATCCGGGGGTGGCTTCTATGCCCTGGGGTCCAAAAACGTGCCAATTACGCGGTTCTTTATCGGTTGGGCAGGCCCTTCCTGCGCAAATCAGTTGAGTACTTCAGTGGGTTCTTATTTGATCATCCATTTATACATTCATTACATACGAAATACCATGAAAAAACTATCCCTCGTTGCTGGCAGCCTAGCATTGCTTGCTGCTTTTAGTTGCAACAATGCTACGAAAGTAGCAGAACAAGAGACTTCGACCAGCGATGCCAGCTTTACCCTGGTGCAGGATTCCACAAAAGTAAGCTTTGTTGCCTACAAGACCACCGACAAAGTACCGGTGGGCGGTCAGTTTACCAGCATTTCTATTGGTGATTTGGGTTCAGGAAGTACCGCCCTGGAAGCCATGGACGGAACAGAATTCAGTATTCCGGTGAGTAGCTTGTTTACAAACGATCCTACCGGCACCCGAGACCCAAAGATTCTGGAGTTTTTCTTTGGATTCATGGAAAATACAGAATTGATCTCCGGAGTATTTAAGGTAGGTCCTGACAAGCAGTGTGCCATTGACGTGAGTTTGAACGGGAAAACAGAATCCATCCCCCTGACCTATACGGTAGTAAACGACAGCAAGTACGTTTTTGACGGAGTCATGGAGCTAGCCAATTGGGATGCATTGGGAGCCGTGGCTTCCATCAATAAAGCCTGTGAAGCCTTGCACACCGGTGCCGATGGCATTAGCAAAACCTGGAGCGAAGTAGCCGTACATGCGGAAGTATTGTTGGCGAAAAAATAACACGAGGCAGGTTACACGTAAAATAAAAAACACGCCCACGTCAGATGGTCTGGCGTGGGATTTTTTAATGGGTAGGTATCGCCTTTGACAGCTTCCTGGTAAATATGGTTATTGCCGGCAAGTAGAACGTTTCGTTGTTTTGGCGCGAACGCAGATCGGTGGCTGTACTACAGCAAATGCCGACCCATTGAACCAAGACTTTTGGAAAAATCGGATATCCAGGATAACGAGGTACGGTTTGCCTGGGGTATCCGAAAAGAACCGAAGCGATTGGAACGTAAAAAATCTGTTAGTTATCGGGACCGACCTTGGTAAGCAGCGTTTTACTGCCAACTTGATACCACCCCCTCTTTTCAACCCGAAATAGGCAATGGGGTTCGTCCTGTGGGATGTAACCACCAGTAGAAATTCAGCCTGTTTGAAGAATGAGTCACCACAGCGCTATGGTGAAGTCGAAAATAGCAACGACCTGACTGGTTTTGAAGGGGGTTTCTCTAAGTAATAGAAGGTCTTTTGCGTATTTCGGGTCAATTCATAATTTCCTGCAGACTTGCAAGGGTGTAGCCAATCCCGGTGGTCATGCCTTTGCCACCCATCCCTGTACGGATGTATATGTTTTTCGATACTGCGTCTTCCACGATGCCTGTCTGCGTACTCAGGTAGTAGTATCCAATCCAGGTGGACGCAATGCGTCGTAGATCAATTTCGACGATGCGGTTTGCCTCTTGCAGGATAAGTTCATTTACCTCCAGATCAATTGAATAACCCAGCGTAGCGATTTGGCTTGGATGGGCATACCGATGAGAGTCTCCAATCAGCAAGCTGCCATCCAACGCTTGTTTGAAAAGGAGATGAATGCCGTGCTGCTGCAAGGTTCGGTACCTTTGTACCGGTCGAAGCTTTGGAAAAGACGGGCAATGATGTGCGAAACTTTCGTACCTCCGTATGGAAAGACCGGTAAGAATATTTCCTGATAACGCTACCTTATGGTTCGGATGGGTGCGCATCATTTGTAGCTTGCATACCTGCCGCCCCGGAGCGAAAAAACGTTCCGGAAAAAGGAGATCAACCTCTGCTCCATTGCAGATGATCACTTTATCTGCTACCCACTCCGCGCCATGCACCGTTACTGTTGCCCCACTGTTGGAGTCGAAACAGCGGGTAACAGGGGATCGGAACTGCAAGCAGAAGTCTGGAAAGCGACTTTTCAGGTAGCTGTGAACTTGAGTAAGCAGGCGTTCCGGCTCCAAGCTGAGCTCTTGCGGAAAATACAAGGCCTCCCTGGCGTAGCTGCTTCTAATGAACGGGTAATTTTTTAGCAGATTATTACCGGACAAAAGCGTACAGGGATATCCTTTGGTATCGTAGTGTGCCTGTAGCTCATGCAGAAGCTGTACTTCGTCTGCATCGGAGGCCAGGTATACCGAACCCTGTTCGCGTACCTGGATTCCCGCGGTATGTTTGAGTGTACGATAAATGTCCAGACTGCTACACCCGAAGTCAAACCACCTACCGGCCAGGCCGGAGGGAATCACTTGTCCGAAATTTCGGACCGATGCTCCCCGAGGGGAACTGTCTTTTTCAAGAAGGGCGACACGCAAGCCCATTTCAAGGGCATGATAGGCATGGAAGGTACCCATGATGCCTGCCCCTACGACTATCAGATCGAATCGTTTTTCCATTGTATGCTTTTTTTGACTCAGGCGAATCGAGGCCGTGTTCAGTTGAACGTCGTTTATAAGTACAATTTACCGAAAGTCCACGAAATCTGCCCCCAACACCGGGAAATTGGCTTGAAGGAAATGCAAGGATTCGTTCGACTGCGCAGGCAGAGAAGGCTGGATCCGCGCATTTGCCTGCTCTATCGGGTTCCCGATTAGCTGTACCCCTTGAAGTGGCATCCTGCTGCCTCATGCATTTCAAGGAGAAATGATTCCAAGAGGCGCAGGAAAATGAAATACCCGTATGAAAGCAAATACAGAAGAAATGCGGCCACCTGATCCCCGGCTTACGGCAACAAATTGATGGGAGTAGGTGTAGGATTTCATCGGTATGGGTAGCAAGGATTTGGTGCCACAGAACGATTTTCGGTTTCTCGGGTAGTATTTACCTGTCGTTCATGCCATGGCGTCGATTGCCCTCTCGTTGTGTCCGGTTCGGATCTGCCCTAGGGCGCTGTTTACAGGTAGGAAAGGCCAACCAACTTCTCGGATACTTCCCATAAACGCTTGCCCAAGGTCTCGTCTTTTGACAAATCCGAGCTGCTGGCTCTACCCGGTTTCCCTTTGAGTTCCCTAAAGCCCGTCGGCCCAAAATAGTCTCCCCCGGTTGTCTCGCCTATTGCGGCCAGAAGACTGGGCTTGGCGCCTTCACGAGAGCTGTGGGTGAAGAATGGACCGATGGTATTGGACAGTATCGTAAATAGCAAGCGGGGCAAATGTCTGCCCAACTCCGTTGTAGCCACCCCAGGATGGGCTGCGGTGGAAAGCGTGTCGGTATGTCCGGCCTTTTCCAGTCTCCGCTGTAATTCGTACGCATACAGCAAACAGGCCAATTTTGATTGGGCGTACGCGTTTTGTGCCGAATAGCTTTTTTCGCTTTGGAGGTCCTCAAAATTGATTTGCCCGCGTTTGTGGATAATGGAACTTAAGGAAACGATTCTCGATGCCGGTGTTTTTAGCAGGTTTGGAAGCAGAAGGCCGGTCAACAAAAAGTGCCCCAGGTAATTGGACACAAACTGTAGTTCGAAACCCTCTTCCGTTCGGGTATAAGGCGGCATCATTACCCCGGCATTGTTGATCAGCACGTCCAACCGCTCGTAGGCTGTCTGAAATTCGGCAGCCATGTTTCGGACCGACTGCAGGCTACTCAGGTCCAGCTCCATGATGTCCAGCTCGGCTTCGGGCACTTCCTTACGAAGGGCTTCCCGGGCCTTGCGAGCTTTGGAAATGTTACGGCAAGCCATAATGACCCGTGCCCCTTTTAGAGCCAATGCCAATGTGGTCTCGTAGCCCAGACCCGCGTTGGCCCCTGTGACTATAATGACGCGTCCCTTTTGCGAGGGGAGATTGTTAAGGATATCCATAGGAGATGTTTCGTTTTATGGTGGATCGTAGCTTGTGACAGCCGCCTGATTTTTTTTGAACTAGTATCGGTTTCCCGGTTAACCTTCCCTGTTTCGCTATTTTCAACCAGCAGGGTTGTTTACATAAAACCCCCGTGACGGGTGACGGATTTCGGAGAAGCCCGGGCGTCTCAGACTCAAACCTATGCCAGCACATGCGAATTCGTGAGCACGGTTTTTCATCGATGGAGCAACGAATAGCCGTCTTGGGCCACCAAGCTGACAGCCGGAGCTGGAACCGGGATTTTTTTTTAAGGTACGAATTAAAGATAAGGAATCAATGGTAAAAAGCTACATGCACCGACATTGGATTGCATCCATTCCTCCGGAAAAACGATTTTCGATTGGTTTCCATTCGTACAACTTTTTACAGACAGCCCGGACCATCTTTGTTTTGTTGTTACACCAGCCTAGTACAGAAAAATATCCCGCTAAGTATTTTGATAGCTATTACTCTCAAGTTTCACACGCACCTTCTGTCAAAAATTGCCAAGCATGCAAGTAGCCCACTGGCCTAGTGCAATACCCCAATCATAAGTTCGTCTCCCGGCGTATCGGTGACCATCTGTAGGTCGTTGCCGTTGGCATCGATACTCCAGAGGTTACTGTTATCCTGGTCGTGATAGCCATTCATGATAATGCGGGTACCACCTGCATAGTAGTGAGGATACCCGAACCCGGTATAGCGAGGATCAAAGCGGTAAAGCTCGATCGGTTGGGCGCCGTCGGTAAGTTCGAGCCGGTAGATACCTGCTGTCCCCTGGGTTCCACTTATGAAAATAAGGTCCTTGCCATCCGGTGAAATGGCCGGCTGATCGACCCAGATACCCCGAGCGCTTATGTCGATGAAATCACGAGCAGCGCCCGTCTCTGGGTTTAGGAATCGAAGCCTCTCAAACTCACCGGTTTTAGCATGAGAGTAAATGATCTCACCTGTTGCCGGGGACACCACAAAGTCAATGACCTGTGATTCTTCCTTCCAGTGCTCCGTAAGGTAGCGCCAGGTTCCGGATTCGATGTCGTAGGCGGCCAGGTCTCGGTATTTGTACTCATTTCCAACGCCAACGACACCGGGTTTGCTAGAATCATAACCCTGCGCAGGGTTGTACCGCATGAAGTAAACGGTCTTGCTGTCCTTGGAAAAACGAGGCCTACCGGTGTCATAAAGGGTTTGCCAGGTGTGCCCGGGCCACCGCGTACCATCGGATGGGATCAGGATCTCTTCGGTTGAGCTACAGCGTCTAAGGACCATGCCCGTATAATTTACAGAGTCTCCATTAATCCAACTAAAGTTTTTCTGATAGGCGATCCACTCTCCATTTGGTGAAATGTCTAAAGCAGGCAGATTGCCACTGTTGAAGATGCTCTCCCGGCCGCTGCCATCAAAGTTCATCACGTAGGTATCTATCTCGTAATGGTAAATGATTTTGGGCTGGTCGAAGCAACCTCTTGCCAAATCAGGATCGATGAAACCAGCGATATCAAAATCAGCAGACCTTTCTGCAAGCACTTTGCCCTCGGCGTCCAGTATTTCTACCGTGATCGTTTCTTCGCCTTCCCTCACACCTACACAGTTCATTACCCTTCCCGCTACCGTAGGGTTGGTTAGGGCTATACCGGCATCCTGCATCTGTGCCCGTTCCTCGGTCAATGTCCATCGGTATTGCAGCTCGTCCAGGTCGCCTTCATGACCCACTACATTGAGCCGGAAAGTGGCTACCCCATTGATCGGAAGTTTGTTATCCCTCATGTCACCGGTGACCAAAAAACCGGTCGAGAGATTACTTGCCGGAACCTCTTCCTCAATAGGTTCCTCCTCGTCTACGTCAGGGTCAGGCGCTTCCGTTGGTTGGCAAGCAAACATCAGCGCAAGAAGGAAAAAAAAGATGCCGGTGTTGAAGATATTTAGTCGGAAAAAACCCGTCACCCAGGTTTTTAGAACTTGGTTTTGAACGAATGCGGATCGAAACTTCTTTGAAATCAGCCCCCTGAATGAAGCAAGGCCACTCGTTGGGTGAAATAATCGATTCTGTTTCATAAGAACCTGTGGTGTAAACCTAAGGACCAGCGAATGAATGGTAAATCAGCTATTGAATTTACGAAACGAAAAGCCATTTCCAAGCAGAATGTATAAAAAAGTGACTCTTCTACTATCCACGTTTTTGTGCATCAATGGGAAAGTTACCGTTCAGGCCTGCTCTTAAAGGAAAGATCGGACAGTTCTTTCCGTAGGCGTTTCATGAACCTGTCTCCGGGATCTTGTTTTTGGGTGATGTAGTTTGGGTCAGATTCTTTCCAAAGAGGGCTTCCTTGGAAAACATCGTACTCATGATGGCCGATAAGGTATTCGATCTCGTGTTTTTTACGCAGGTAACGGATTAATTCAGCGTTTGCCTTGAGCTGGGCCCTCGTCAAAGGTGCAGCCGGACCGCCGATGTTTTCGATACCAATGGCCATGTAATTAAGTCCAATGGTATGCCTGGCAAAGGTAGTATCCGGAAGAAGTCTAAAAATTGTCCCGTCCCGATCTACCAGGAAATGCGCAGAAATATTCAGCCGGCTTGCGGAGGTAAGTTCGGGCCTGCCAGCCAGTTGCACCGGATTAAAAACATCAAAGGTTGCCTCCAAAGAATAGACGGCTGTCCAATGCACAACCACCATTTTGGGCTCGATCGTCGCGGTTTCCTGACGGATACCGTGCCTTTTCTCCAGGTATTCCAAAGATAGTTGTTGTCGTTTCTCGTTAAAAAGGATTGGTTTCTCGAAAATACGAAAGGTTTGGGCCTCTGCGTAGGAAGTCAGGGCCAAAACAAGTAGTAAAGCAGTTGTTTGAATAAATTTTATCATGGGGCGGGATATCAGAAAGATTGTAAATTTAAACCAAATACTCCGGAATTGCGCCGTTGACCGAACAGAAAGTTCCGGAAATTAGCTTGCGTGCAGTCCCATAATCGTCCACATCTTTCTGGCAGCGTCCATCGGTATTGGAGAACATCCATCCGTATTACCGGTGTAGGCTACGACCGTTTGTCGAAAACTAACCGACCCGTTTATGGGATGTATGTTGAACGGCATATTCCAGGTACGCAAAAAAAAGTCAAAATTAGGTTGTTAGCAGTTTCTCCGACAGGATCATGTTTCGGTGGGTCAAATAAATGGTTTCAGCCACTCATCCTTCACTAGGTATCGCATTAAAAGGTGATCACAGCTCATCGAATTCATCGAAACGGCCCCATTCAGTAAGAAAAAAACCCTGTACAACGCATTCTTTCTGCTTTGTACAGGGTCTTCCGTAGAGAGTGGGGGATTCGAACCCCCCGGTACGCTGTTAGACGTACGACAGTTTATCCGCCGCGGCGGATGGTTTCAGCCACTCAGCCTTCGCTTGATCCATTAAAATGAGTTGGGAAAGGTGATTACAGTTGATCGAATTAATCAAAAACGGACCCTTTCACTAAGAAAAAAACCCTGTACAATGCATTGTTTTTGCTTTGTACAGGGCCTTCCGTAGAGAGTGGGGGATTCGAACCCCCGGTACGCTGTTAGACGTACGACAGTTTATCCGCCGCGGCGGATGGTTTCAGCCACTCAGCCTTCGCTTGATCCATTAAAATGAGTTGGGAAAGGTGATTACAGTTGATCGAATTAATCAAAAACGGACCCTTTCACTAAGAAAAAAACCCTGTACAATGCATTGTTTTTGCTTTGTACAGGGCCTTCCGTAGAGAGTGGGGGATTCGAACCCCCGGTACGCTGTTAGACGTACGACAGTTTATCCGCCGCGGCGGATGGTTTAAGCCACTCAGCCTTCGCTTGATCCATTAAAATGAGTTGGGAAAGGTGATTACAGTTGATCGAATTAATCAAAAACGGACCCTTTCACTAAGAAAAAAACCCTGTACAATGCATTGTTTTTGCTTTGTACAGGGCCTTCCGTAGAGAGTGGGGGATTCGAACCCCCGGTACGCTGTTAGACGTACGACAGTTTATCCGCCGCGGCGGATGGTTTAAGCCACTCAGCCTTCGCTTGATCCATTAAAATGAGTTGGGAAAGGTGATTACAGTTGATCGAATTAATCAAAAACGGACCCTTTCACTAAGAAAAAAAACCTGTACAATGCATTGTTTTTGCTTTGTACAGGGCCTTCCGTAGAGAGTGGGGGATTCGAACCCCCGGTACGCTGTTAGACGTACGACAGTTTATCCGCCGCGGCGGATGGTTTCAGCCACTCAGCCTTCGCTTGATCCATTAAAATGAGTTGGGAAAGGTGATTACAGTTGATCGAATTAATCAAAAACGGACCCTTTCACTAAGAAAAAAACCCTGTACAATGCATTGTTTTTGCTTTGTACAGGGCCTTCCGTAGAGAGTGGGGGATTCGAACCCCCGGTACGCTGTTAGACGTACGACAGTTTATCCGCCGCGGCGGATGGTTTAAGCCACTCAGCCTTCGCTTGATCCATTAAAATGAGTTGGGAAAGGTGATTACAGTTGATCGAATTAATCAAAAACGGACCCTTTCACTAAGAAAAAAACCCTGTACAATGCATTGTTTTTGCTTTGTAAAGGGTCTTCCGTAGAGAGTGGGGGATTCGAACCCCCGGTACGCTGTTAGACGTACGACAGTTTATCCGCCGCGGCGGATGGTTTCAGCCACTCAGCCTTCGCTTGATCCATTAAAATGAGTTGGGAAAGGTGATTACAGTTGATCGAATTAATCAAAAACGGACCCTTTCACTAAGAAAAAAACCCTGTACAATGCATTGTTTTTGCTTTGTAAAGGGTCTTCCGTAGAGAGTGGGGGATTCGAACCCCCGGTACGCTGTTAGACGTACGACAGTTTAGCAAACTGCTGGTTTAAGCCACTCACCCAACTCTCTAAATGGTTTGAAGCTCAACTAAATTCCGCCACCTTTCGGCGAACAGTGACGCAAATATAAACCAATATTCCCCAATTTAACAAAATCAATTCTCGAAAAATCCGCATTTTTTTCGGCTTCCCAGGCTAACCGATTTTGAGCCAGCAGCCTATCCTCATCGGCTTTTCCGGGCAGCGCCACCAATCACGTATTTCGGCTTTTGAAATCCTACGAATATGCGTTTATTTGTAGCTCGTTCACGCTGTTACCTATGAAAATAATCGCCATCGGCCGCAATTATGCCGCGCATATCGAAGAGTTGAAAAACGAAAAACCGTCGGAACCGGTGGTTTTTATGAAACCGGATACTGCTTTGCTTAAAGACAACGCCCCCTTCTACCATCCGGACTTTTCCCAGGATATCCACCACGAAGTCGAATTGGTCCTGAAAATAAAAAAAGAGGGCAAGTACATCGACCGAAAATTTGCTCATACCTACTACGACGAAATCGGTGTTGGCATCGATTTTACTGCCCGCGACCTGCAGCAAAAATGCAAGGAAAAAGGTCTACCCTGGGAAATCGCCAAGGCTTTCAATGGGTCTGCCCCCGTGGGCGCATTTCGACCGGTAAGCGATTTCCCCGACGTCAGCAACATCAATTTTCACCTGAACATAAATGGAGAACGCCGGCAAACAGGAAATACCTCCCTGTTGATTTTTCCCTTTGATGTGATTTTGTCCTACGTGTCGCGGTTTTTTACCCTGAAGACGGGAGACCTCATTTTCACCGGTACGCCGGCCGGTGTAGGAAAAGTAACCATTGGAGATCGGTTGGAGGCCTATGTGGAGCAAGAAAAATTACTCGAAGTTGAAATTAAATAAATCCCGCACGCTACTCTTTTTATTCGTTACGGCATTTGCCTTCTTTTCGCAGACGGAAAGGAATTACTACCTCTTTCCCATTAAACCGGGGCAACGGAATTTCCTGGCGGGAAACATGAGTGAAATTCGCTCCAATCATTTCCATACCGGATTGGATATCAAAACCGAAGGAAGACAGGGCCTTCCCGTATATGCGGCTGCAGATGGCTACGTATCCCGCATGAAAATTTCCTCTTTTGGCTACGGCAACGTGGTCTACCTCAAGCATCCCAATGGAACTTCGACTGTATACGCCCATCTGCGCGAACTGGAAGAACCGCTGGCCAGTGCCATGAAAGCGAAATTGTACGAGGTCAAACAAAACGAGTGGGAGTATTTTCCGGAACCCGGGGAGCTCTCCGTCAGGCAGGGAGATGTTATTGCCTATTCCGGCAATACGGGAAGTTCGGGTGGTCCCCACCTGCATTTTGAGATTCGGGATTCCCTGGATCGGGCCATTGATCCCCTGCACGCTGGCTTTTCCGAAATAAAAGACAGCACCTCCCCCATTGTTCGCAGGGTAGCCATCAGCCCCCTGGATGCAGATAGCCGGGTGAATGGCTTGTTTGAGCGGCAGGAATTCTACCTGACCTACCGCAATGGAGCCTTCCAGGTGGCGGAAACCATCCGCATTTCTGGCAAAGTAGGCATCGAGCTCTGGGCCTACGACCAACTCGATGAAATGTACAACCGAAACGGATTTCCCATTTACGAACTTTTTGACGGAACGCAGCGGATTTTTCGTTCCGAGGTCAACCAAGTGGATTTTCGTCTGGGACGCCACATCCTGTTGCATACCTACCGCAACCGGTACACCCGCCTGTACAAGTTGCCGGCCAATCAATTTGCGTTTTACGAACCTGATACCGCATTTAGCGGAGCCGTTTCTGCCCTTCCTGGAGAAGCAAAATCCATTTCTGTGCGCCTGGAGGATGCCTACCAGAATGAATCCCGATTGGAACTCAATTTTCTGGGAGAGGAAGCCCCCCGGCAGCTGGGAAGGTACAATGGTACCTCTGGAAGGCAATCTGTGGAATACCGTGAAAACCAGTTGATCGTCCATGCTCCGGTACAGGGTCAGGGAAGCCTGGCCAGATTTTATGTGCACGGGTACAGCGTGGAAATACCCTATGCGTACGAGGGTACCAACAAGCGCACCTACCTATGGGACATGCAACTGGGAATTCCCGATTCCGTAGACCTTTGTTCGGAAACCATCGTTCCGGAAATAAATGGCCGCATTCCCGCAGGTAAAGAAATCCATTTCGATGACGGACAGGTACACATTCAGTTTGAGAAAGAAACGCTCTTCGACGACCTTTACCTAAGGCTTCAACCGTTTTGGGAGGACGGCTTTCCCGGCCTTGCGATCAACGATCCCTATACCTACCTGTGGAATTCCATGCATGTGCAACTGTCTTTTCCGGAATTCAAGGGAAACAAAGCACAAACGCAGGTATACCTGCTGCACGAAAACGGCTACAAGAGTTTCCTGGGTGGCGATTGGGAGGGTGACCGGGTTCGGTTTTCTACACGAAATGGTGGCAAGTTTGTGCTGGCCAGGGACTCCCTGCCTCCCAGTATTCGACCCATCCGGGTAAACAACCGGGAATTGCGTTTTGGCATCCGGGACGAGCTGTCAGGAATCGAAGACTTCAATGCCTGGGTAGATGGGCAGTGGATACAGTTGCGGTACGAACACAAGCAATCCCTGATACGATCCGACCCTCCAGCAGGCAAAGTATTGAAAGGGGAAGTGCTTTTAAAAGTTCGAGACCGGGCAAATAACGAAGCCATTTATAGGGGAAAAATTTAATTTATTCCGATATTTAGGGCATCAAATCAATTAACCAACCGAAAAAAACAGGCATCATGTCACTAGAAAAAGGCCAAAAAGCGCCGGATTTTGAATCCGTAGACCAGCATGGAAACCCCATTAAGCTTTCCGATTTTAAAGGCAAAAAGGTGGTCTTGTATTTTTATCCCAAAGACAATACGCCCGGCTGCACGACGCAAGCCTGTAATTTGCGGGACAATTACGAGGCACTTCAACAAGCGGGCTACGTGGTACTGGGTATCAGTTCGGACTCGGCAAAATCACATTTAAAATTTATCGAAAAACATGCCTTACCCTTTTCATTGATTGCCGATGAAGACAAAAGTGTTCATGAAAAATACGGCACCTGGGTAGAAAAAAGTATGTACGGTAGAAAGTACATGGGCACGGCTCGAACCACCTTTGTCATCAATGAAGAGGGCATCATCGAAGAGGTGATTGAAAAAGTAAAAACCAAAGAACATACCAATCAAATACTTAACTAATTCCAAATCAATGGAAAAACACTCAACCGAACAATTGCAAGCCATCTGCTCTCAGGTACGACGAGACATTTTGCGCATGGTGCATGCCTGTCAATCGGGGCACCCGGGTGCTTCTCTGGGTTGCACCGAATTTTTTGTCGCCTTGTATTTTGACCAAATGAAGCATTCCAATTCCTTTGACCCGGATGGAATTGGCGAAGATTTATTTTTCCTCTCTAACGGGCATATCTCTCCGGTATGGTACAGTGTGCTTTCCAGAAGTGGGTATTTTGATACGGCGGAGTTAAAAACCTTTCGGAAAATCAATAGCCGCCTGCAAGGACATCCTGCCACGGAGGAGGGCTTGCCAGGCATCCGGGTAGCCTCCGGTTCCTTGGGACAGGGATTGTCCGTTGCCATTGGCGCGGCCCTGGCCAAAAAGCTAAATGGCGACGACCGACTGGTCTATGCATTAATGGGTGATGGTGAGCAGCAAGAGGGACAGATATGGGAAGCGGCCATGTGTGCTCCCCACCACGGCGTGGATAACCTCATCGCATCCATCGATGTAAATGGACAGCAAATTGACGGCCCTACCCGGGAAGTCATGAACCTGCTCGATCTGAAAGCCAAATGGGAAGCTTTTGGCTGGGAGGTGATCGTGACAAAAAATGGCAATGATATTGCCGAGGTCATCGCCTCCCTGGAAAAAGCAAAAGGCCTTCTGGGTCGTGGAAAACCGGTACTCAACCTGTTGCACACCGACATGGGCTATGGAGTGGATTTTATGGTAGGAACCCACAAATGGCACGGCGTCGCCCCCAACGACGAGCAACTTGAAAAAGCCCTGGGACAATTGGAAGAAACACTGGGCGATTATTGATCCCGGAAAGCTTAGATTAAATGCAGTAAAAGAATGGAAAAGACACTCGATACCAAATATACCTACACGGAAAAAAAAGACACGCGCTCCGGTTTCGGAGACGGATTACTAGAAGTGGGCAAGAAAAACAAAAATGTGGTTGGCCTTTGTGCCGACCTGATCGGTTCGCTAAAGATGGGGGCCTTTCAAAAAGAGTTTCCCGATCGGTTTTTTCAGGTGGGCATCTCTGAGGCCAACATGATGGGCATGGCGGCTGGATTGACCATCGGTGGTAAAATCCCTTACACGGGAACGTTTGCTAACTTCTCCACCGGCAGGGTCTACGATCAAATCCGCCAATCCATCGCGTATTCGGAAAAAAACGTGAAGATATGCGCCTCTCATGCCGGCCTTACCCTGGGAGAAGACGGAGCCACGCACCAAATCCTGGAAGACCTGGGTATGATGAAAATGTTGCCCAACATGACGGTCATCAATCCTTGCGATTACAACCAAACCAAAGCAGCGACCATCGCCATTGCGGAGCACGAGGGACCGGTTTATCTGCGTTTTGGTAGACCTAGCTGGCCTATCTTTACCCCTGCAAATCAGCCCTTCGAAATAGGAAAAGCCTGGAAAATGGTCGAAGGCTCCGATGTGAGTATCTTTGCTACCGGACACCTTGTTTGGGAAGCGGTGGTAGCAGAAGCCATGCTCCGCGCGGAGGGTATCTCCGTTGAACTTATCAATATCCACACCATCAAGCCGCTGGATACTGCTGCCGTACTTGCATCGGTAGCTAAAACCGGCTGCGTGGTGACGGCCGAAGAACACCAGTTGAACGGTGGATTGGGCGACAGCATCGCCCAGACGCTGGTACGAAACAACCCCGTTCCCCAGGAATTCATTGGTGTCGACGATTCCTTTGGCGAATCCGGAAAACCGGTGGACCTGTTAGAGAAATACGGATTGAATGCCGAGAACATCGTAAAAGCCGCTAAAAAGGCCATTTCAAGGAAATAGCCCTGGCAATACCTACCACAAAAGCGGGAAAAGTGTACTTTTTCCGCTTTTGTGGTTTATCAGCTACTAGGTTAATTCCCGGCAATCCCGTATTTTTAGGCGTTAAGCAAAGAATTCCCTGCCTATGTTCACTCCCCTACTGCGCCCCGTTGCCTACGCTTACCTGTTTCTTTTTTCGCTGCTACTTGCATTCGAATCGACCGGACAACAACTAATGTTCGAAAAACAAGCAGAGGGCTGGATGCTGCTAGAGGAAGGCCAACCCCGATATTTTTACCAGACCGCGACGAAAAGCCTGGATGGATTGTACCCCCGTGCCAACTATATCCATCCTCTTTACGATACGGAGGGAGAAGTGATTACCGAAGATTTCCCGGCAGATCATCCCCATCACCGGGGAGTATTCTGGACCTGGCACCAGCTCTGGGTCAACGATCAACGCGCGGCGGATCCCTGGATATGTGAAGACATTGTCTGGGAGGTCAAAAAAGTAAAAACCGCCATTAACCCCAATGGATCAGCTAGCCTGGAGGCGACTATTTTATGGAAGGGTACCGGTAAAATTCAGAAAAATCTGGTGCAGGAAACCTTAATCGTTACCTTCCAACGGGTTTCTTCCGCTGCCTATAAGCTCACGTTTGATATCGAATTAAAACCCTTACTAAAAAACATACGCCTGGGTGGTTCGGAAGACGCAAAGGGTTATGGAGGCTTTTCTCCGCGGATACGCCTTGGAAATAATGCCGGTTTTTATGACGAAAACGGGAAAGTGCTTCCTCAGGAACTGCCCGTTCGGGCAGGACCCTGGATCAACCTCACTGCCGGAGGACCCGAAGATCCGGGTACCGTAATTATGGGTGAACCCGAGAAACTTCCTTCGTATCAGGGATGGATTCTGCGATCCAAAAATAGCATGCAAAACCTGGCCTTCCCCGGTAAAGAACCCTTGTTGCTCGATACAAAAAACCCGATGTCCTTCCGGAATCAATTACTGGTACACCAGGGAATGGGACGACAGGAGATCGTCGATCAGTACCGGATTTTCAGAAATCAATAACTACCCATCCAACAACGATTTCCGGTTTGCGTGGAATCAACCGGTATTTCCTGAAACCGACAGTAAAACGTTGCAAATCAAAAAACCTTTCGAAAGGTCAAATTGATACGGTCCCCGGTCGAGCGCCTGGTTTTTGGAAGGCAGTGTTCCCAATGGGTCTGCATGGCTCCCTTCATCAGCAACAGGCTACCGTGGGGGAGGATCAGCGAAAGCCTTTCGCTGGGATTTTTCTTGCACCGTACCTGAAATGTCCGGGGTTCTCCAAAGCTAACCGAAGCGATCGCCGGGTCCGTACCCAGTGAGGCCTCGTTGTCCCGGTGCCAACCCATGCTGTCTGCCCCGTTTCTGTACCAATTGAGCAATACATGCGTGAAGGAAAGTTGGGAAAACTGTTCTATTTTTTGAAGGATGCTCAGCAATTCGTCGGTCATGGGTTGAGGATGCATCCGAATGCCAGAATAGGCATAGGAAGTATCGTTAATGCCGCAGAAAGCAGTCAACCGTGGCTGCAATACTTGCTTGCCAAACATGCGGATGGGTTCCTGTTTCCATCCGGGCATTTCCTTCAGCCGCAACAGGTACCGATCGGCCGATTCCGCCTCAAAAAAGCGATCAAACAAATACATTTCTCCATCATGGGGCAATAAATTTCCTTGCATCGATAGTAATAATTTCTAAAAGTAACTCATTGTGGAACAAAATCGTTTGCTAGTTTTTGCCTCCCAGGGCCAGGCCGTACCAAAAAGATAAACCCGAGCGGTTTTACTCAGTTTGGGCGGAAACCCTTATATTTGCGCCTCAAGAAATTGGAGGCGTACCTAAACTATGGATATACAGCAACATCTCACAGAAACCATTGCTAAAGCTTTTCAGGAGCTGTTTGATCACCCGGTAGAAGCGGACACCCTTGCCTTGCAGGCTACCCGAAAGGAGTTTCGTGGAGAATACACCTTTGTGTTGTTTCCGTACTTAAAGATCACCAAAGTGTCACCGGAAGCGAGCGGGGAAATGATCGGCAGGTTCCTGCTCGAAAATCTGCCAGAGTTGGCCGATTTTAATGTGGTGAAAGGGTTTTTGAACCTGAGCCTCTCTCCTGCCTACTGGCTGGACCGTTTCCGGGAGCTTTCCCATCAACCAAAGCCTGGCCATTATCCCCCAAACGGTAAAAAAGTCATGGTGGAGTTCAGTTCTCCGAACACCAACAAACCGTTGCATCTGGGGCATTTGCGAAATAATTTTCTCGGATTTTCTGTAGCGGCTATTTTAGAAGCCTACGGGTACGAGGTGGTAAAGGCAAATTTGGTGAATGACCGGGGAATTCATATTTGCAAGTCCATGGTGGCCTACGAAAAACTGGGAAACGGAGCCAGTCCGGAAAGTTCGGGCATGAAAGGAGACCATTTGGTGGGATATTATTATGTACTTTTTGACAAAGAATACAAAAAGCAGGTTCAGGAATTGCTGGCCAGCGGAATGCCGGAGGACCGGGCCAAAAAGGAAGCTGCATGGATGCGGGAAGCCCAGGACATGCTGGTGAAGTGGGAAGCAAACGATCCCCCCACCGTGGAATTGTGGAAAAAGCTCAACCGTTGGGTGTACCAGGGATTCGAGCAGACCTATCGCAGCCTTGGCGTCACTTTCGACCAGTACTATTACGAGTCGGATACCTATCTGCTTGGTAAGGATATCGTGCGTGAGGGACTCGAAAAGGGGGTGTTTTTTCAAAAGGACGATGGCTCCGTATGGGCCGATTTGCGCAGCGAGGGATTGGACGAAAAGCTGGTCCTCCGGGCAGATGGCACCTCAGTCTACATGACCCAGGACATGGGCACGGCAGACCTAAAGTTCAAGGATCACGGGATTGAAAAATCCGTCTATGTGGTGGGCAACGAACAAGATTACCATTTTGAGGTCTTGTTTTCCATTTTGCGGAAATTGGGTCGACCCTACGGAGCGGGCCTCTATCACCTCTCCTACGGTATGGTAGACCTACCCTCTGGAAAAATGAAATCCAGGGAAGGTACCGTGGTGGATGCAGACGACCTGATTCAGGAAATGGTAGGTACAGCACGGGTACACACACAGGAACTGGGAAAGATTGAAGGTTTTAGTGAGGAGGAAGCGGAAGCCCTGTACCGAATGTTGGGCATGGGTGCATTGAAATACTTCCTGCTGAAAGTGGATCCTAAAAAACGAATGCTTTTTAATCCCCAGGAATCCATCGAATTTCAGGGAAATACCGGACCCTTTATTCAGTACACCCACGCACGGATTGCTGCAATTCTTCGCAAAGCCGCCCAAATTGAACTGGACTTTTCCAGCGATCGGTTCCAATCGTATGCTGCATTGGAGCCCACGGAACGGCTATTGATTTTCCAGCTGGCCGATTACCGAAAAAAAGTGGCCACGGCCGCGGAGGAACTTTCTCCGGCTGTTATTGCACAATATTTGTTTGATTTGGCGAAGGAATACAACCGCTTTTATGCAGAACTTCCTATATTTAGCGAAACCAAAGCTGAAGAGCAGGCATTCCGTGTGGCCTTATCTTCCGAGGTTGCAAAAACAATTGCCTCCGGCATGAAGTTATTAGGAATAGATGTACCCCAAAAAATGTAACTATGAAAATTATTACTTACTCTCTCCTACTCGGGCTACTTGCCTTTCAAGTACCGCACCTAAGCCAAACAAGCAATTTTACAGAGGAAAAACCGCTAGCAGTCACTCAAACGCAAAAAACGATGGAAGCACCCGCCGATTTTTATGAATTTACGATGAATGACATTGATGGAAACCCGGTGGATTTTTCCAGTTTTAAAGGAAAAAAACTGCTGATTGTAAACGTGGCCTCTAAATGCGGGTATACACCGCAATATGCAGAACTGCAGGAGCTGTACGAGGCCTACAAGGACAAATTGACAATTCTGGCTTTTCCAGCGAATAATTTTGGAGGCCAGGAGCCAGGTACGAACGAAGATATAAAAACATTTTGCACCGAAAATTACGGGGTGTCTTTTCCCATATTCGAAAAAATTTCTGTCAAGGGTGTGGACAAACACCCCTTGTACCGCTGGTTGTCCGATAAGGAGCTGAACGGCTGGAATAACTCCGAGCCTTCCTGGAATTTCTGCAAGTACTTCGTCAATGAAAAGGGGGAATTGGTTAAGTTTTTCCCTTCTTCGGTCAAGCCAATGGACGAAGAAATCATTAAATTAATCAAATCTTAAGCACGTTTAGATAAAAAAATAAGTGCAAACTATCCTGCCTTTCGCTGCTGCGAAAGGCATTTGCTTAAAACCGGTATTTCATTAAACCTTATTTTTTACCTTGTCACTAGCTTCTACCAGGAAAGCCTGGATCCACGCATTTCGCCTCAGAACCCTACCCCTGGCGCTTTCAAGTATCGTAATGGGTACCGTTATCGCGTTTCAGGATGGGGCATTTCGGTGGATAATATTTGTTCTGGCAGCACTCACGACGACACTCCTGCAGGTACTTTCCAACCTGGCAAACGATTACGGAGACAGTGTACATGGAGCGGACCATGAAGAACGAAAAGGTCCTCGGCGAGCCGTACAATCGGGAGCCATCAGCGCCTCTTCAATGAAAAAAGGTATCATCCTGTTTTCCTTGCTTTCGCTGATGAGTGGACTGGCGCTACTTATCGTTGCATTGGAAACTGTCTATTTGTTTTTTCTATTCCTTGCGCTGGGCTTATTGGCGATCTTCGCTGCCATTACTTATACCTCTGGAAGCAAGCCCTATGGCTATGCCGGCCTGGGAGACCTGGCTGTATTCCTTTTCTTTGGATGGGTGGGAGTCATGGGCACTTATTACCTGCATACGCTTTCGTTTGACTCCTCCATCTGGCTGCCCGCTTCTGCCGTGGGTCTTTTGAGCACTGGCGTGCTCAATATCAACAATATAAGGGATATTGAATCCGATAAGAAAGCAGGAAAAAAGTCAATTCCCGTACGGATCGGTAAGGAAGATGCGGCCCGGTATCATTGGCTGTTATTGCTGCTTGCATTGAGCCTACTTCTGGCCTTCGTTGTTTTGGAGCAAGCGTACGGTGCTTTGCTATACATTTTGGCGGCGCCGGTCCTACTGCGCACCGGGTGGGCAGTAGTGAAGGTGGATACTCCGGAAAAACTGGATCCCTACCTACGAGTAATGGCCTTGGGCACCTTTCTTTGCGTCCTGCTTTTCGGTCTCGGCTGGGTGATTTTTTAAACAAATGGTCAATTCCTTATTTAATTTCTGTAGATTTTTGTAGCTTAACTGCATGTAAACAATTAATTCGGCGAAACACCTATGAAAAGCATCCTAGTACCTTTCGATTTTTCTGAAGAAGCAGAAAATGCCTTCCAGTTAGCACAAGAAATTGCTGCCAAAGCCTCCTGCAAACTGAAATTGGTTCATGTGATCGAAATACCGACGACCCAGCATTTTAATACCATGGGTGAGGTAAATATGGAAGAAAATTTTATCGACAAAATCTACATGGTAGACCTGGTCGAAAAGCGAAAGAAGCAATTTAAAGAAATGGAAGAAGCTCATTCCGTAAAATCTTATGATTTTAGCACGACTCTTTCCTTTGGTAACCCTTACGCAGGGATATCCAGTGAAATTACAGAAATCAAAGCAGACCTCGTCATCATGGGTTCCAAAGGCTCCAGTGGTTTGGAAGAGTTACTGATCGGCTCCAATACAGAAAAAGTAGTGCGTCTTTCGAGGTGTCCGGTAATCACCGTAAAAGCTCCGGTAAAAGCAGATCAATTGAAAACCATCGTCTTTGCCAGTGATTTTGGCGAGGACAGCAAAAAAGTGGTTAAGGAATTGAAAGACCTGCAGGAACTTCTGGGCGCAAAAATAAGACTGGTCAAAGTGAATACGCCCAATTCTTTCGAAAAATCGAAAGTGTCCCTGGAAAAAATCAAAGCATTCATTAAGGCAAATGACCTGCAAAATGTGCAGATTGACATCTATAATGGAGATACCGAAGAAGAAGGAATTATTGAATTTGCCGATGAGGTGGATGCGGACATCATCGCCATGGCCACCCATGGTCGGACCGGATTCATGCACCTGTTAAGCGGTAGCATCGCAGAAGATGTGGTTAACAGTGCCAAACGTCCTGTCTGGACCATGCGATTCAAAAAGTAAACCGCACCTATGGGCAGAAAAAAAGAGAACGATTGGAAAAAAAGAGACGGGGTGGTGTATTCTACCTTGGATTCATTTGCTTACGAGGAAGGGGATCGGTCCTCCGAGGAAACCCTGCCGCCCCAACAACAAAACCTGCGCGTCCAACTGGATAAAAAGTCAAGAGGCGGGAAACAGGTGACTTTGGTAACTGGATTTGTGGGGCAGGAAGAAGATTTAAATGCGCTTGGAAAGGCCTTGAAATCCAAATGTGGCGTCGGTGGCAACACCAAAGCGGGTGAAATCCTGATTCAAGGAGATCATCGGGACAAAATCCTCGAGTACCTGAAGCAAGAAGGCTACAAAGCGAAAAGATCGGGTGGGTGATCCACCGGATCTTTTTATTGTCCCTACTCTTTTCCATAGCGGATAGCAATGATCACCATCCCCCTCTTGGAAGGATCTTGCCTTTTCCGGAACCTCTGCTTTTGATGGATGCCATGCCCGCTCTATGTTGGTGCCGTACAGGCAGAACTACCTACTGTTCCTGACTCCCAAAAACCTTTGTTTGATGGGAAACCGTCACCGTAAAGTTCGCCCCGTCCTGCGCTCGGGCTACGGTGACTTTTTTGAACAGATCCAGAATATTGTTTGGGACGCCAGTAAAAAGGGTTTTGGGACGGTGAACCGGTTCGTTACTTTCTCTCCAAAAATTTCTCCAGATCGGCGGTAAGCCTTAATTTAACTCGAAATACGTTTACGACCCGGTGGCATCCTCACAGCCGATACGTAATGGGGCCATGCCTGTAGACCAGTTTCTCCATTTGTGTTGAGAATCCTCCCTCCCATGGCCTGTCAGCGCCAGAAGCTGTTACCGAAAGTCCAGGCCTTCCCTCTCCCTTGGGTTGCAGCAGGTAATAGTTAAAATCTATCGGATTTACCGTTAATTGATTGTCAATCAAATCTCTCCAACGATAGGAATAATCAATTAAAATTAATTTGGATTTAATCCAAATAGACTAATATTTGTACTCGTATTTAAAATTGATCTAAATAAATGAAGAAATCGCTGTTGCTACCCATTCTGGTAATTGCCTTGGTTCTTTCGGCCCATGCGCAGGCATTTCAATCCAAAGAAACCTCCATCATTACGGCCGGAGGCACCATCACAGAAATCGTGTACGAACTAGGTTTTGGATCGGCTATCGTTGCTACGGACATCACGTCCACCTACCCTGCTTCCATGCAACAGCTTCCGTCCATCGGCTACCGCAATCAAATCAAAGCAGAGGGCATATTGGCACTAGGGCCGGATTTACTCTTGATGGAGACCGGTTACTTAAACGCCGATGTGGTGGCTCAGCTCAGATCCGCGGGATTAAAAATTCATCAGTTTGATAAACCCACCGACCTTTCTGGTACCTATCGCATCATTCGCGATTTGGCCGATTTTCTGGGAGTTCCGGAAAAAGGAAAGGCGCTGACAAACCAGCTTGATGAAGACATACAAGCATTGGACGCTTATACTGCTGAGCTCTCAAAAAAGCCAAAAATGGCCTTTGTTATGGCCCGAGGTCTGGAAAACGTCTTTGTAGCCGGAGAAGATACCTTTGCCGAATCGCTTCTCCAAATGGCGGCTATCGAATCGGTCGGAAAGGGATTTACCGATTTCATCCCCCTTACCCCGGAAGCCCTGGTGGCCATGAATCCGGAATACCTGTTGTTTTTTGAATCCAGTCTTCAATCAATTGGAGGAAAGGAAGCCGTAAAAAACATTCGTGGCGTGGAACAAACCATTGCCTACAATCAAGATGGAATACTGGCCTTCGATGGGCTGTATCTTTCGGGTTTTGGTCCCCGGGTAGCCAAAGCCGCACTGGAACTCGCTAAAAGTGTAACGCGCAAGTAAGCATGATTCAAACCCTGAGTAATTCAAAAACCACACAGCAGACCCTGGTTTTGGCTGGTCTCGCAGCAGGCGTTGTACTCCTCGGGCTGTTTTCGGTGACCATTGGCGCGTTTCCCATTCCCTTTAGCCACGCAGTTTCCATTCTATTGCACCAGATAGGCATTGATTCGGGAACCTTCACCGAACAGGAGGCCAACGTACTTTGGCAGATACGTCTCCCCAGGATTTTGCTGGCCATTCTGGTTGGCGGTGGGTTAGGACTGGCCGGAGCCGCTTTGCAAGGTCTATTCAGAAATCCCCTGGTAGAGCCCGGGCTCATAGGCGTAAGCAGCGGTGGTGCTTTATTCGCGGTAGTTTTTATTGTTTTTGGCTCCTACTTCCCCTGGCTGGGCCAACTATTTGGAAGTTTTAGTTTGCCCTTATCCGCCTTTATTGGCGGGTTGATCAACGTGATGCTGGTGTACAACATGGCCAACCAGGGAGGTAAGACGGATATTTCCCTCCTCATATTGGCCGGCGTTGCCTTGACCGCTTTATCGGGTGCACTGATTGGCCTGGCCATCTTTTATGCAGACGAGGCCGCGTTGCGAAATTTCACCTTCTGGAGCCTGGGAGATGTGGGTGGAGCGAATTGGGACAAGGTAAAGATAGCCTTTCTCCTTATTTTGTTTCCCTCCTTGCTGGTTATCTACCAGTTTCGAAATCTGAATGCCCTGGCCATCGGAGAAACCGAGGCTTTTCACATGGGGGTAGATGTACAACGTGTGAAATACATCGTGTTGTTTATGAGTGCTCTGGTGGTGAGTGTGGGGGTTTCGATGACGGGCACCATAGGATTTGTCGGCTTAATCGTCCCACATCTGTTGCGGCTATCCTTTGGTGCGGACCACCGCCTGGTCCTTCCCGGAGCTTTCCTATTGGGCGCTTTCCTACTCAATGGTGCAGATTTGCTTGCACGAACGGTGGTCATGCCCGCCGAATTGCCAATTGGGATCATAACGGCGATTCTTGGCTCTCCATTCTTTATCTGGCTAATCCTACATGTAAAAAAACTCAACAGTTGATATGTTAGACGCGCATCACATTCATTATTACATAGGTAACCGTTCCATTGTGAATCGGGCAAGTATGCAGGTGCTTCCCGGGGAATTGACGGCCATCATCGGCCCGAATGGCGCAGGGAAATCGACACTTTTCCGCTTACTATCGGGAGAGATGCCCTGCAAACAAGGGAAGATTACCTATAATGGACAGTCGATACAGGGAATGAAAAGCCGGCAACTGGCCTCCTTGCGTGCGGTCATGCCGCAGCACAGTACCCTTACCTTTCCCTTCCAGGCGAAGGAAGTCGTAGCGCTGGGCCTTATGCATTGTCGGCCAAAATACCCAAAAACAATCCTGAAAGAGGTGATGTCGGCCACCCAAACCTGGCACCTGAAAGATCAAACCTATGGCAGCTTATCGGGAGGTGAAAAACAGCGGGTACAGCTAGCCCGGGTACTTGCGCAAATATGGGAGATCAAACCCATACCGAGGTACCTGCTGCTGGATGAGCCAACCTCCAGTATGGACATTGCCCAGCAACACCACATCATGCAGATTATTGGGCAACTCAAGCAGCGAAACATTGGCATTCTGGCCATACTTCACGACTTGAATCTAGCCGCAAATTATGCAGACAAAGCCCTGCTACTGAAGCAAGGCACGGTCCTCAACCAAGGGTCAATACGTACCGTAATGACTCCGGAAAACCTGAAACAGGTATTTGATTATCCCCTGTCGGTTCAGACCAACGGACCGAACGATCCAATATATATCAGTAGCCTTCCCCCGAACGCTACTTCCACACCGAATTATACATACAAACTCGCTTAATTATGGAAACTACTCTGAAATATCCTTCCGGCACCGCCTTAAAGAAAGCCTGGGAAGAGCTACGCGCAACCCAACCAAAAACCAGAATACGGGATGCGGCCCGCCAACTTCAGGTGTCCGAACTGGATCTATTGCTTACAAACGATCAGCCGGCCCCTATCCGGTTAAAAGCCGATTGGGCCGACATTCTCCTTTCCTGTCGGGAATTGGGAAAATTGATGGCATTGACCAGGAACGATGGCTGTGTCCTGGAGCATAAAGGAAATTTCCAAAAAATCACCATCCACGGCACCGCTCCCCACCAAATCGCTACGGTGATCGGTCCTATCGAACAGCGCGTGTTTTTTGGCAAATGGAAATACGGCTTTGCCGTAGCCACCGATACACCCCGCGGAGTGATGCGAAGTCTTCAGTTCTTTGATCAGGCCGGAGTAGCTGTAATGAAAATCTACCTACAGGAAAGAAGTAACCAGGATGCCTACGACCAACTCATTCGTACGTATCGTAGCAATGAGCCGCTACAAGACATTCAGGTAAAACCCTTCGAGAAAGAAATACACGCTACCTCTGTGGACCAAGATGCATTTGTCCAGGATTGGGAAAACATGAAAGATACCCACGACTTCTTCGGCATGCTGCGCAAGTACAATATCCATCGGCTAGACGCCATCAAATGGATTGGCAAAAAATGGGCTTACCCGGTGGATCGCCTCTCGGTTAGAAAAATACTGGACGTGGCAGCGGCGGATAAATTACCGATCATGATTTTCGTGGGGAACAAAGGAAACATCCAAATTCATCAGGGAAAAGTACGCACGATCCGGCAAATGGGAGATTGGCTGAATGTGATGGATCCGGACTTCAACATGCACCTCGACGAGTCTTGCATCGATTCGGCCTGGGTGGTACATAAGAACACGGACGACGGTTTGGTTTCTTCTCTGGAGCTATTTGATGCAGAGGGAGAAATGATTGCCCAGTTTTTTGGGCTCCGAAAGCCAGGTCTGCCCCAGAAAGATCAGTGGAAACAGTTGATCGACCAACTTTAATGCTTTCCCGGTGGTCTCAGGGCCATCGGGAATTATTTCTTGTTTATGTGTAGAATCAATCTAAATAAAAACAATTTCAGTTGCTGGCTCTTGGGATACCTATTCGTTCCCCTCGTAGCATTCGCTTCCGATCCAATTTGCGTCCGGGATCAGGCAGGCAACCCCATCCCCCACGCCTATGTAAAAATCGGACCGGATAAGGTCGTTCCAGTGGATAGCACGGGCTCTTTTGAACTTCCGGAGAATCTGGCAGCCGATCAGGTGATTGAAGTCTTTGCCATGGGATTTGACGCCAGGCTGATCCGGGTCAAGGAAATTAGTGAATTGAGTAGTTTGCGCCTCACAGAAAAGATAGGACAAATGGGTGAAGTGGTCGTTGCTGCTACGCGTACCGACCGAAGTGTGGAAGATTTACCCATGCCAGTAACGGTCATTTCCCGCGAACAAATTCAGGAAACCGGGGGCATGCGGCTTTCGGAGGTGCTGCGCGAGCAAACGGGCCTTCAGGTGGTAAGCGACCATGGTGCCGGGCTACAAATGCAGGGCCTATCTTCCGACTACATCCTGATACTACTGGACGGTGAACCCCTGATCGGCCGAACCGCCGGAACCTTTGATTTGGATCGAATTTCGGTTACGAACATTGAGCGGATCGAGGTTCTCCGGGGCCCCTCCAGTGCCATCTACGGAAGCGAAGCCATGGCCGGGGTGATCAATATCATCACGAAAAGTAGTCGGGAGCGATTTGCAGCCTCCCTGGAGTCCCGGTTTCGCTCCTTTTCTACCCTGGACCTGAGCGGAGAAGCGGGTTTTAACCAAAATAACTGGTCGGTTCAGGCCTACCTCAACCACTTTCGCACGGATGGCTTTGATCTTACCCCCGATGTTCCCGGAAATACCCAGGCGCCTTTTCAGGCCAGCACCGGACAGGTCAAGTTGGGCAAGAAGTCCGGTAAATGGGAGTTCAGACTCTATTCCCGAGTGTATCGGGAAGATTCGGAGGATGTGCTGCAAATTAGTGAGAATGGAACCGGCCGGCTGGCCGATTTGACCTCCGAACGCCGGGATTTAAACCTCAACCCAACGGTAGTCTATCGCCCCAACGAGCACTGGCAGATGACGCTTCGAAGCATGACGTCTTTGTTCGAGACCCGTTCGGTGACGGAGATGCAGGAAGATGGATGGGTCGTGGATGGGCAGGATTTTCGGCAGCAGTACCACCGCACGGAGTTTCAACTGGACCGTCAATTGGGAAACGATCAATTACTAACGCTGGGGATGGGACACCTGCTAGAGACGGTTGACGCGACGCGCTACGAAGACCTAAACCGTTTTGATGCAGGTTATTTATTTCTCCAGCACCAATGGGATCCCACCGACCGATGGAACATCGTCACCGGCGTTCGGGGAGACTTGCACAGTCAATACGGGGAACGAATCAGTCCGAAAGTATCGGGTATGTACAAACTAAGTGAGCAATTCAGCTGGCAGGCATCGATTGGGGCAGGATTCAAAGCCCCCGATTTCCGGCAGTTATTGCTCAATTTCAATAATGCCTCCGCGGGATATTATGTTTTTGGAGCGAATCTGGTGCGTGAAGGCGTTGAACGGCTTCAATCACAAGGCCTCATCCAGCAGGTGCTGCTGGATCCCTCCCAATTTGGCGCCCTGCGGGCAGAAAGTTCCCTGGCAATCAATACCGGCTTTCGCTGGAAACTTTCCAATGACCTGCTCTTTCAGGGAAACATCTTTCAAAATAACATTTCCAACCTGATTGAGACGGCGCCTTTTGCCAGGCTGACTTCGGGTCAAAATGCGTTCTCCTACTTCAACGTTTCCCGCGTACGAACCCGGGGAGTAGAACTGGATTGGACCTGGCGTCTGACGTCAAATCTCCAGGTATCCGCAGGATATATGTATTTGGATACCGAGGATTTGGATGTTTTGGAGCAGATCGATTCCGGAGAGTTATTTCGCAGGGACGCTACGAACCGTACCCTACGGGTGAGCCGGAGCGACTACGGAGGCTTGTTTAATCGAAGTCGGCATAGTGGGAACGTAAAGATCAGCTATCAGGAACCACTTACCGGTATCAACCTGGCCCTTCGAGCCATCTACCGGGGAAAGTTCGGCTTTGGCGACGTAAATGGCAACTTAATTCTAGACGATCCCACGGAATATGCACGGGCGATAACGAGCTGGAACCTCAGTCTAAGCAAAACCCTGTTCAATGGAATACTGCTGGAGGCGGGCGGTTTTAATCTATTGAATCAACTCAACCGATACGATCCCAGCAATCCCGGGAGAACCCTATTTGTGGGAGCAAAAGTACCTTTTCATCAACTAGTACCAACAAAATAAATACCTATTATAATGAACAAATGGAATACAATGCTCGTAGGCACCCTTTTGCTTGCCTTGAGTTCAAGTTGCGGAGAGAGCGAAGTAGAAGAGCCGGAAATTGCGCTTCAAGCCGTTACGGTTGAAAATCTCCATGCACCGGGTGACCTGGTGGATCGAAATACCGGAGATATTATTGAAACTCGTCCGTTTCGATACTTCAGTCTGGAAGACAACCGGATCGTGGATAGCGAACAAGGAGATTGGGACATCGGATTCAAAGGAACGACCATCATTGTCAACAGTGGCAGCAGTGGACCAGGTGGGGCGCAGGCAGCAGTGGTCACAGGCACTTTTGACGAGATTACCAGTGTACCATCGGCTGCCGACTTCAAAAGTGACGGGGAAGACGGCATGGCCATTCCCACCGGGTCCGGCAGCGGCTGGTACAACTACAATTTCACCACTCATGTCATCAGTCCGATCCCCGGTCGCATAGTACTCGTCCGTACTACAAAGGGTAACTATGCCAAATTGGAAATTCTTTCCTATTACCAGGATAATCCTCCACTGGCAGAAGTGGATCCCAGAACCACTCCCAGCCCTTACTACACCTTTCGGTTTTTGCTTCAACCAAATGGATCGCTTGATTTTTAAATGATGGATTTGACCTCAAGTCTGTGCTTTGGCGCAGATTTGGGGTTTCCGCACCTTTTACGATAATTTCAGCTAACAGAATACCAATCGGCACGGCCGTTTATTTTTTTGATTTCTACATCTAAGTTGATTCGGAATCAGGTAAGGTATGTGCAAGGGTAGATCGTCTGCCCCGTGCGAATATCAACTGACTTTACTATCTTTGGTACCGTTAGTCAGGTATCCGATGAGTTTAACCTCTGTATTTAGTCTTGTAGCAACGGCAATAGGTATACTGGCCATCCTAATTGCTTTATTCAAGCAGAAGGGATACGTTTTCAAAAAATTTTCTTTTTTGTTAATGTTGGCCTGCCTGACCTATTATTGCTCGATTGTTTTTATTGTCGATAGTCAATTGGTAGTTTCTTACCCGCATTTTTTTAAAACCGGAAGTCCGGTTTTTTACCTTTTGGCTATTTCTATTTTGTGGTTGGGCCAGGCCCACCTATACGAGAAGCGGCGTTTGGGTAGCTGGGATTATGTCCTGCTGTTACTCCCGGTATTACATTTCATCGAATTGCTTCCCTTTTACAGGATGCCCACAGAAGAAAAAAAAGCGTACCTGTTGGAATTAGTAGCCGACAGAAACCAGATTATATATGCTTTTGAAGGATGGATACCAACTTTTTTTCATTATCTATTTCAGATACTGATCGGATGTTTCGTTTCGTTGTTCTTTTTCTTAAAAGCGTTTCAACGAAGCAAGACTAGTGGGAATAAGGATAGGACATCTTCCTGGATGATCGTATTAACGGCTACCTTTCTGGCATTTTACACCCTCGGCCTGGTATTGCTACTTTCTGATGCAAACGAGATTCCCATTCACCTGATCGCCTCTTTGCTATTTGGACTGATGCTACTTTTCCAGTTGTTTTTTCTTTTTTTCAGGCCAGATGTCTTGTATGGCATCCCCGAACCAACGCAGTCTCCAAAGCCGACGTTTTCAGCCTCTTTCGCTCTGAACGAAGAAGAAGCTACCGATTTCCGTTCCCGCATTGACACTTACTTTCTAACCCATACCGATTTTTTAATGGATGACTTTCGGCAGCAGGATTTGTCCGAGTATTTGGGAATTACAAAAAACCGGCTTTCCCAGGTAATCCAACAAGCTTTTGGAAAGAACTATAACCAACTAATTAACGAAAAGCGTATTGAAGTAGCCATTCGGAATTTGCAAAGCAAAACCTGGAAGCATTATACCATCGAAGCGATTGCGCAGGAAGTTGGTTTTAGATCACGCACTACCTTTAATAAAGCTTTCCAGGAACAAACCGGTCTCACACCCTCTCAATTCAGGAGAAAGATAGAAAATACCTAAACTTTTTTTGTTCAGAATTTCATTTTTGAACAGAATAGCAGGGAGCCTTCTATCCCACGCTCCTCAAAACACCTATGTTTGCCAATCAATATTTTGTGTTTCACACACCTACTACAATGAATTTGCCCATGAAACCATTCTCCCGTTATTTCCTGGTTATTGTACTTCTTTATTCCTGTGGAGCAGAAAAAGGAGCGGATATTCCCACTACCGTATACTTTGGAGGAGATATACTAACCATGAAGGGCGATTCGCCATCCTATGTGGAGGCAGTTCTCGTACAGGGAGATAAGATCCGATTTGTAGGAGAGAAAAGTGAAGCATTGAAGCGCGCCGGTAAAGGTGCGACGACAGTGGACCTGAACGGAAAAACCCTGCTTCCCGGATTTATCGACGGACACGCCCATTTTAGTAATTTCGGGTTGCAGGCCATTGGCGCACTCCTGCTAGCTCCACCCGATGCTACTTGCAAGGACATTCCAACGCTAATTGAACTTTTAAAGGAATGGAATACTCCGGAAAACCTTGCCTTGACTGGCTGGGTGTTTGGAACCGGTTTTGACGACTCCGTATTGGAGGAAAAACGTTTTCCTACCAGGCAGGACCTGGATCAGGTGAGTACGGAAGTCCCCATCATGATTACCCACATATCCGGACATTTCGCCGTGGTTAATTCAAAAGGACTCGAGGTATTGGGATTTGATGAAAACACGCCCGATCCGGAGGGCGGCATTATTCGGCGGGAAGCGGACGGCAAAACTCCCAACGGCGTTTTGGAAGAACTGGCAGCAATTCCATACATGCTGCAAGCACTAGCTCCCCGGGATGAGGCAAGCGCTGCACGCTTTTTTCAAGCCGGTCAGGACATGGCCCTGTCGTATGGGTATACCACCGCACAAGAGGGAAGGGCTATGCAAAATCACGAATTGATGGCAGGCAGTGCGGAAGCCGGTGCTTTGAAAATTGATGTGGTCAGCTACATCGACTACGCCTTTGCCGACCAATACATGGCTTCCAAATGGTATAGCCCTGGTTATACGAACCACTACCGCATTGGAGGGATGAAGCTGACGCTGGATGGCTCTCCTCAGGGAAGGACTGCCTGGCGAACGCTGCCCTATTTGATTCCTCCAGATGGACAGGAAAAGGACTATGCCGGGTACCCGGCTATTCCAACCGATTCTACCGTACAGTCCATCTTAGCCAAAGGCTTCGAAAACAATTGGCAGACACTCGTTCATGCCAATGGAGACGCAGCCATCGATCAACTAATTCGTTGTCTACGTCCAAATGTAGAAAAATACGGCCTGGGGGATCGTCGAAATACGCTGATTCACGGTCAATACATACGAAAAGATCAATTGGATTCCCTAAAGGAATTAGATGTTATCGCTTCTCTTTTCCCGCTGCATACCTTCTATTGGGGAGACTGGCACAAACAAATTATTGGCGAAGAGTTGGGAAATACGATCAGTCCCGTAAGAACAGCCCTCAATAAAGGGGTGAAAATCACCATCCATACCGATGCTCCCGTAGCACTACCCAATCTGATGCGAGTCGTTTGGACTGCTGTCAACCGGACCTCTCGATCCGGCAAGGTCATCGGCGAATCCGAGCGCCTTACGCCCTACGAGGCCTTGCAGGCCATTACGATCTGGTCGGCCTACCAACATTTCGAAGAAAAACAGAAAAGGGAGTTTGGTTGCGGGAAAACTTGCGGATCTGGTCGTCTTGGACGCAAATCCCTTGAAAGTGGCACCGGACGCCATCAAAGACATTCAGGTATTGCAAACAATCAAAGAGGGAAAAATTGTCTATGCAAAAAAATGAATAACACTCTTCCGAAAAAAAAAACAGCTTCGGATTGGTCTTCGAACCTATCAGAAAAGGGATATCCTATGTTAAAAAATAATCAACATCAACCAAAACTATGAAACTTCAAAACAAACTTACCGCCGAGTTCTTCGGAACCTTTTGGCTCGTATTCGGTGGCTGCGGCAGCGCAGTTCTGGCAGCCTTATTTCTATCGGGTGACCCGTCCCCAATTAATCTCGGTATCGGTTTCGTGGGTGTGTCGCTTGCCTTTGGTCTCACGGTGATGACCATGGCCTATGCCATCGGACATGTATCCGGCTGTCATTTAAACCCAGCAGTCACGGTCGGCCTCGTGGTTGCTGGAAGAAGCCCAAAATCCGAACTGATTCCCTATGTGATCGCACAGGTAATTGGTGGAATTGCAGGCGCCGGGGCACTTTACCTAATTGCCAGCGGCAAAGATGGCTTTGCTGCCTCGGACGGCTTTGCGTCGAACGGCTTCGGTGCACTATCGCCGGGCGGCTATTCGATGATGTCGGCCCTTGTTGCTGAAGTTGTGCTAACCTTCTTTTTTCTATTCATCATTCTGGGAGCAACGGACAAACGGGCACCTGCAGGGTTCGCACCCATCGCCATTGGTTTGGGTCTTACGCTAATTCACCTCATCGGTATCCCCGTGACCAATCTTTCCGTTAATCCGGCGCGTAGCACCGCCCCTGCTTTGTTTGCGGGTGGTGCCTATCTTTCGCAGCTTTGGCTGTTCTGGCTGGCACCGATCATCGGGGCGGTGTTCGCTGGCGTCCTCTATCCACTCATTGCAGGACACACCCCGGCCGAAAAAGAATCGGAGTCAAAGGCTTCGTTGCTGACAGAAACCGGTAATCAGCAAGTAACGGGATAACGGTCCCGGTTCGGATCTCGTATTTTGGTGATAACTTAAAACACTAGAGATGCATCGACTATTGCTAATTCTCGGCCTTGTGTTTATCTATACGATCTCAAAGGCCCAGGAAAAAGAAAAAAGTGCTGCAGATGATCTCGCCAAGCAACTTCAAAACCCGGTAGCGAGTCTCGTCAGCGTTCCCTTTCAAAATAATTTCGATTTTGGGATTGGTCCCGCCGATGGTTCACGCTATACCATGAATTTTCAACCGGTTATTCCGATGAGCATTGGTGAGGATTGGAATTTGATTGCGCGGGCAATCGTACCTATCGTCGCCCAGAAAAATGTCTTGGGAGAGAGTGGTAGCCAGACTGGACTCGGTGATGTACTCCTAAGTGGATTCTTTTCTCCCAAAGATCCGACAAGTGGAGGGCTGATTTGGGGAGTAGGACCCGCATTCCTGGTACCTACGGCGACCCACTCGCTTTTGGGCACCGATAAATTTGGCCTGGGCCCTACGGCAGTTGCTTTGAAGCAATCCGGAATGACCAGCTTTGGTGCTTTGGTAAATCACCTTTGGTCCGTTGCGGGAAACGAGAATCGATCGGATATCAACGCGACGTTCTTTCAGCCGTTTGTAGCGCAAAATTTCCCTGGGGGAAAAGCGTTGACGCTCAACACCGAAATGACGCGAAACTGGAGTGCGCGTTCCACTTCCGGAACGGTAAACTTTGTAGCTTCACAGGTCTTTACCCTGGGCAAACAGGCTACTCAGCTTGCTCTTGGACCCCGCTTACACTATGGAGCTGGCAATACAGCAAGTTGGGGATTTAGAGCGGTACTTGTCTTACTATTCCCAAAATGACCGGTGAAAGAACCGACCAAATTGATACCAACAGTACGATTGATCACCTGCGGTGTAGGAAATCAGTTACCCGGGGCTGCCGAATTATCAGCAGCTGGACCAACGGGCTAAACGATACGCTTAGAAATACTTCAGTTTTTGGCCTGGCGCTGTAAGGACGTCGGTTATGGTTCGAAGAAAGGAGAGGAATAAGTGGATTCGTTTTTTCGCCACCGGAAAGTTTAATCGAGGTTATTACAGGCACGAGTGAGAATCGTATCCTGGCTTAGCTTCTAGCGGCTACAGAATATAGGAGTCAATAGTTCCTGGGCGATCGGCATGGGCATACCCCGATTGCATTCATTTTTTAGGAATGATACTTTTTTAACCTACCCTCTTCCGGACCCATGCGGAAGAGGGGATTTTTTGTTGGGCAACTGTTTTTTATTTTATCCCACTTTTTGTTATTATTGCATTGGAATCCACTTTTTACCAGGAGGTTCCGCAATTTTATAAAAGAAGGGTACGGATAGTATTTTACGGATTTTTTTTCGATTATGAGGATAGGCATTGCGCAAATCAAAACGATTGCTGGTAATTTTCCCGTCTCACTCGTGCATCACGAGCGGTTTATTTACACGGCTTGTAAGCTGAATACCGACTTGCTGGTTTTTCCAGAGTTATCGCTGATGGGCTACGATCCGGTACAATCAACGAAATTTGCTTTGAAACGGGGCGATAAAGCGTTGGAACGGTTTCAAGAGCTCAGCAACCGACAAAAAATTACGCTGGGTATCGGTGTTTCCGAAAAGAAAGCTACCGGCGGTGTAGGTATCAGCATGTTTTTTTACCAACCACGGGCACCACAACGTTTTTACACCAAGCAAGTGCTTCACCCGGATGAATTCCCCTATTTCGAAGCCGGTACCCGTCAGGTGCTTTTACATACGGGTGGTCTGCGGATTTGCCCGGCTATTTGCTACGAAAGCCTCCTTCCAAACCATGCAAAGCAAGCATACAGGAAAGGTGCTAATTTGTATCTGGCGAGTGTGGCAAAAAGGGAAGCGGGAGTAGCAACTGCAACGAATCACTATTCCTGGGTTGCCCGTACCTACTCCATGCCGGTGATCATGGCAAATAGCGTGGGTAGTTGCGCCGGTTTTGAAAGTGCCGGTGAGAGTGCAGTATGGACCAAATCCGGGAAACTTGCAGGTAAGTTGCCCGCAGGAGAAGAAGCGATTCTTATTTTCGATACAGATACAGAAGATGTACAAACGCAAGCGATGGTTACCTGATCGGCAATTTGGCATTTGTCGATCCTTTACAAAAAACGAAGGCATTGGCAAAAAATAACATCCCTCTTCCATTTTGGCGGGAATCCAGAATCGATTTACCGCCGAAAAATGGGAGTTAACCTTCCGACCGAACCTACCTAACGATTATTTTACAAAAGAAGTGCGTTTGATTTTACCTTTGAAACATCCAAATAGAATACCACTTTTAAACGCTATAAAAATGAAAAGTAACAGCTTATTTCTACTCTTTGGAATTGCGGCAACATTGGTCGCCTGTGATCCTGACAACGAAATGCCAACGCCTTCTGCTCAGGAAGGCATACAGGCACTATCCATTCCTGCTGGATTTGATTTTAGTACGACAAAATCCGTAGCAGTAAATTTCTCCGCCGTTGGTCGGGACAATAGCCCGATACCAAACGTGGTGTATCGGATTTTTGACAACAACCCTGCTGAGGACGGAAAACTGTTGCAAACGGTTCGTCTGGATGAGACAGGTACCGCTCGTAGCACAATCGATCTTCCTACCTTCTTGGAGGAAGTTTGGGTAACTTCGACGTTTATCGGCGTCACACCGGTGGCCATTGTACCCGTTACAGGCAGCCAAATCACGTACAGCTTCAATGCTTCCCAACCGCAGCTAATGCCGGATACCTATTACGATTCGTTCATAAGTAATGAAACGGGCAGTAATGAACGGATGGCTGCTTCGAATGAAGAATTCATGACATTGGGTTCCTGGAATGAAAAAGGAACACCCGAATACCTGTTGGAACCGGATAGGATTCCCGTTGGATTACTCAAAAACCTCAATGCAAGTCTACCGGAACAAAAAGACGTAAGGGATCACAACCCCAAGCTTTTGGACAACAAATTCAAGCAAGAATTGTATGTAAATGAAGATGCAGAAGTATGGGTAACCTACGTGCACGTTGGTGGCAGCTATAGAAATGCAATCGGCTATTATTGGTACAAAGAGGGAGAGGCCCCCAAAACGGCCTCGGAGATCAAGAATAGAACCATTATTTTTCCAAACGTACAGGCGGGTGTCTTAAAATCAGGAGACAAAGTGAAGTTGCGCGGACCTTTGGATGGTGCATTTGGCAAAGGGACCTATATCGGTTGGTTTTTGATCTCTAACGGTTGGCAAAGAGACGAGCTTACAAATGGTAACGGTGTTTTTTATGCGGACAAAAATTTGAATACGGAAAACAGCGAAGAGGAAGACCGGGAACAAATGGTATTTCTGCACGATGCCTCCCAACAAGTGCTGCTGATGGGCTGGGAAGATATTCGAAGGGATTTGAGGGGCTGTGACCATGACTTTAACGACGTAGTGTTTTATGCGTCCTGGAACCCGCTAACCAGCGTGGATGCATCCGAATATGCTCCGGTAGAAACAGAAGAAAAAGATGGGGATGGCGACGGTGTTAGTGACGATCAGGATGAATATCCGGAGGATTCCGAACGAGCATTTAATAACTACTCACCTGGAGAAGGTACCTACGGTACGCTGTTGTTTGAAGATCTATGGCCAAGCTTTGGCGACTACGACATGAACGATTTGGTAGTCGATTATACCGTCAAAGAAGTTTCCGATGCCACCAACCGGATCAAAGAAATCCAATTCACTACGGTCATTCGCGCCACCGGCGCAGGATTTCAAAATGGATTCGGGATTCAATTACCAGTGGCATCCGATCAAGTGCTAATGGTAGAGGGAAATAGCTTGTCAACGGGTGAAATCAAAAATTTACCCTCCGGCGTGGAGCAAGGTCAGGACCTGGCAACGGTGATCATTACCGATAACGTCAATCAAAAGCTGCCGTTTATGGCCAATGTTTCTCAGGATAATCCACATCAGGCGGAAGATACAATCCGGGTAAGAATTGTTTTCAAGGAAACGGTGCGTAAAGGCGATTTGGGTACGGCCCCCTATAATCCCTTCCTGATTATTGACCAAGATAGGGACAGGGAAGTGCATCTGATGAACAAGCGGCCGACAGACCTGATGAATAAAAACTGGCTGGGTACCGGAGACGATGACAGTTCGACGGAACAAGACCGGTATTTTGTCAGCAAAAAAGGCTTTAATTGGGCCTTACACGTTCCGGTAAGCATTGCCTACACCCGGGAAAAAGTGGACTTTACGAAAGCGTACCGTCGATTTGCAGATTGGGCAAATTCCGGTGGACAAAGGCATAACGACTGGTACCTTCCCATCGATGAGCAAGTTAATTCCGAAGCCTTGTATCGGAAATAACTAGTCGGTAAAAAATAGAAATAAGCTGAGCCTCTCCCCATCCGGGAGAGGCTTTTTTGATTTCCCAAATTTCAAACGTTATGCGTTCCAGGTAGTTGTTTCTGTAAATACGCACCATGTCAGGGAAAACTACCATTTTCTGGAACAAGGCTTACGGGGCCTTATTATCCGAAAAAACGAAGGAAAGAAGCGAAAACACCATTATCGGCATCGCGGTGCTCGGGTTTGTTGTTCACCTTTCGTTGATTATCCTTTCCAATCTTGGGATCGTTGAAACGACTTTTGGATCAGGTTTGCTCGACAATCCCATCGCGTCGATTTACACCCCCTTTTCCTTTATACTCGTCTATGAGGTCTACTTATTGGTCTATTTTCTGCCTAAATCCATAACGTATTACATCGGTAAACAATACGAAATCATTTTGCTGGTATTGATCCGTCGACTGTTCAAGGACCTGGCCCAACTCGATCTGGAAAAAAGCTGGTTCAGTAGCGAAGACGACCTGCAATTCACCTACGATATCGGTGCTACCCTTGTTATCTTCGCGCTGATCTTTGGCTTTTATTACTTGAATGGCAAACGTGATGCGGTAAAAAAAGGCAAACTTCAACAACAGGAACAAACCCTTCGCTTTATAGAAACGAAAAAGAAGCTGGCCATTCTCTTAATAATTGTCTTGGTTTTTCTTGCAGCCTACAGTTTTGGAAATTACTTCAGCCAGCTTTTTTTTGATGTCTCGCATTCGGTGGATTCCATCAAAGATATCAACAATATCTTTTTTGACGAGTTTTTTACCATTCTGATTTTATGTGATGTGCTGTTGCTCCTGATCTCCTATACCCATACCTCCAGCTTCCGGTCCGTGATTCGTAATTCGGGTTTTGTGATTTCCACCATTCTCATCAAAGTATCTTTTTCTACCGAGGGAATCCTAAATAATCTACTCATCGTTTCGGCCATTTCGTTTGGTGTGCTGATGTTGTTTATCCATAACTTGTACGAAAAAATTGAGCCCCAGGAAAAAATAGAGGAATAACGTTTCGATCCCGTTGCGCCTGTTGCTTGGTTTTATGATTTCTGCAGGGCCCGCTACCGATTCTCCGGAAAAGAAATTTTTGCTGTTGGGCAACAAAATTTGATTAGTCAGCCATTTTACTACCAATTATTTTGCTAAATATATACATTTCAAACTATGTAAATGTAAGTAGGATGATCAGCACTATAAATTGTCAATACCTTTTCATCCTCCAGGGTTCGCTTATTCCCACCTGACTTTCCGTCTTTAGTAGCGCCTATCAGGCGTAGGTAGCCTTGAGGAAAAGGGCTGCATTACTCGATGAGCGACGATCAGAACAACCGAATTTCCACCTCCAAACCCATACACCAATAAAAACGTTATTTACGTTCGTCCTCTTTTTGTTTGCAACCGTTCTTTATGCTCAGTCAAGTGAAGACGCTGCAATAAAACAGGTGCTTGTTTCCGAAACAACTGCCTATAGGAACCGTGACTGTGAAGTTTGGGCTGCTCATTGGGGCAAGAGTAGGGAGATATCTTTTTTGGTAACGAACATGGGCTTGCATAGCAATAGCTGTGAATGCGTAAGTACCACCATGAAGGACGACATGGAATCCAATTCCACTCCCATGAAGGCGATCCTTGAAACCTCAGATTTTGATATTTCCGTCACTGGAAAACAAGCCTTTGTCGTCTGCTTCCAACCAATGAAGTCCGATGTTCAGGACTACAAATCCTATGAAATTCGCAGCCTACGAAAAGTAAAGGGACAATGGAAACTCGCTGCGATGGTTTCCACCGCCATCGAAACCGAGTAAATAGCCGACCTCCTGTTCTCCGAACCGAAAGAAGCCTCGGCGATTATTTCGGCTTGCGACGCAGCTGGAATCCAAGTGCCCCGGACCTACCCTTTTTGGTTTCGTGTACAGCGTGAACGCGGCCCAATTTGAACAGGCTCGCTTATGGCCGACCGATTAGTAAATAGCCAGCGATGATACAAGGGGAGGTTATTCTGCAGCCAAAACCTTGGGGTCAAACTCCAGCCTGGCCAGCCGATATTTCTTTTTATGTTGCCCGTATACCACCATTTCGTAATCATCGGTCTGGATATTTACCGAAGTAATGGTCATCATATTTCGGTTATGTTTCGTGGCAAACGAACTCCGCTCAATGGTGCCCGCCCTATTGACCCTTGCAAAGGTCATCATGTGCTCTTTGAAGCCTCTCGGAGAAAAACGTTCCACTTTGCCACCGTTGTACCCTGAATTGTTAACATTGTCGTTGAATACGAAATACAGGTTATCATTGATCATTGATACGGAATAAGAAAAATAGCCTCCAAAATCGTTACTGGATTGCTGGTGTTTCGCGATTTTTTCTGCCCATTTTCGCTCGCCATTGGGCGAAAAGTCTACCAGGACAATGCTGCCGTAGTAGCAATGAAAATTGACTTCAGATCGGACGCGCGAATTCGCTGACTTGCTCCGGCTGCTTGTGCCGATTCCTTGCCTGTCTTCACCCACAAAAGTAACGGAGCCATCATTTCTTACAAAAATTCGATCCAGGAAGAAATAGGAATCTTCCACCTTCTTGCCTTGATCCAGTTTTCTGGATTTCCTTTTGGCTCTTCCCTCAGAAAGGCCTCGGGTCAGAAAAGTCGCATCGAAGGACTCCATTTTCTGCTGAATTACGGCTTGGGTCGTTCCAACCAATTTCAAGAAATAGGTACCTCCGCTTCCTTTGGTCGCCGTCGCATCGGTCGTGTAAAATCCTCCAAAATAGAGATGGCCCTCCTGATCTACTTGTATGGCAGCCGCATTGATTTGAGCTTCTTTCAGATTTATCTCTTTATGCAGCAGATGGATTCCATTGTCGGTAATGCTGTGTAAGCTATAATAATACTTTTCACGTTTAAAAAGCGCCGCTAAACCGATGCGGTTAGGCATGCTTTTGCTCAATAGGTGTGCATTTCCTTCGCTGTCTAGTAGCGCGTGCACTATTTCCAGCGCATCTGAACTGCTTTTTATTGTTGCTTCTCTTTTCCAAATCGTGCAAAATTGCTGATCCACTACAAGAAGATCAACCTGTTTTTCCCTCGTTTTTAGACCGCCATCGGCTTGAATGATCAAGAGCTTATTCTTCTCTGGCACCGGGTAAAACTGAAAAAGCGGCAGCGTGGCGGTTCCGGTGATTCCCCAACCGATGTTCGCAGCCTGTGATTTTATTTCCATTACCAAATGACTAATTCCTGCTGGAAGCAGACTTTCGGAATCCACCGCCACCCGGTACAGCCCTACCGCTCCATTGTTTTTTGGGTCTGCTGTATAAAAAAGCCATAGCTGCTGTCCCCATGACACCAACTGTACAAACCTGGGGTTACCTGGAAGATTCTGATGCGACAAATCTACACTTTTAACATATTGCAGATTCCGATCGAATTTTTCCAAATAGAGAAGTGTCTGCGAATGACGGGACTCCTGAGCGTACCCTTCTTTCATCAAGTAATAGCCACTTTGGTCAGAAGCTACTACCTCCGATGGAGTCATTTTTTTCGTAAAATGCATTTCGTTCCCCCATTTTACCCGGGCATTGTCCGGAAGATGTTGACCGAATAAATCTGACTGGGTGATCATTAGACAAAAGAAAAGTGTTGTCTTTTTCATAATCTAATCCGTAAGAAAATAGATGATAAAATGAATTGAATTAAAAATTACAAGAAAAAACGAGCGCCATACCCCTGTTTGAACCGGGTACACTCCCTTTTCTTGACCTACTACTGCATCCCAACCTGGCGAGCTAAAAATGTTCACCACTTTCAAGTAAAATATTTGAAAAACAATTATTATGAAATAAAATACATTTTTATTAGTTCAAAAAATATTTTGGTAATTATTTTTAAAAAATTTCACGAAAAAACAGGTGCACCTACTCTACCGCCAATCGAATAAATGCCATCTCGTCAGCGATATTTTCGAAAATCCAGATTTTCCCATCTTTTACAAAATGCTTTTTAGGAGGAGCTTTTAGATCAGGTACAAGAGCCTCCGCTTCTAAACCCAGGTTTTCATCAAAAATACTGAGATATACTTCGGCTCCCGTAGGCCTGTACCCGCCGTACTCGTTTTTTTCCTGCCCGAATTGTTCTTTTACGGAAAACCGAAAAAACCGTCTTTTCGAATCATCCCAAATCAATCTACCGTAGAAACTATCTTCTCGGGACCGCTTTATGATTTCCTCCTTCTCTGCGGAACCCTCTTCCACCTGCTCCGGTGGCAGGTAGTTTCTGCGCTCACCCAAAAGTGGTGTATTCCAGCGACGTACGCTCGTGGTGCCTGCCTGAGTGTCAAAAATTAGCGCTTCGTTGATGGAGTTGGTAGCTACGATAATTTTATCATCCACAGCGATGGGGAACACGCCTACCCCAAAACTGCCCATAAACTGACCGTTGTATAGGATTTCCATGCTGTAGTCTTTTAGCCTTGCTAAATCAGGCAGGGCTATTTTTATAAAACTGCGGTTAGCCAAATCAACGTCCAGGACAAAATAATCCTCTTCTTTCCACTGCATGATAACAGCTAGTAGGCGATTGGGCCGATCCCTATCCTCGAACAATCCCAAGGGGATGGTTTGCCCAGTTCCGAGGACATCTTCAGCAATTTTTTCTAATTCCAGGTCTTTTACTTTTTTAGCGTTTTGATCATAAATGGCATACGTTTGACTGGACCATACCAGAAATTGCTCCTCCGAATTGATCAGAAAGCCCGAAAATAAGCCGGCATGCGCTCTGGACCTTCCTTCTCAAATTGGATCTTTTTTTCTAGCGTTAACTGATCCAGATTGATACGTTCGGCAACGAGCTCCGATCGATTGAAATTAATCAGGTAACTTTTGTCCGGGGAAAGGTTCGAGGCGGACAAATTATCCCGTAAAAAAAGAATTTCAGCCCCTGGATCTACATAAACCGTATCCAGGGAAAAAGTAAGGGTAGCGGAATAGATGCCTTCCGCTTCTCGGTGTTTATTGCAAGAAACCAGGCATGTGACCATAGCTACTATAAGTACCAGTACGCGCATAGGATATTGGTTTCTTCCCAAAACCCGAAAACCTGACAGGTTTAACCCTTAATTTATCAGGTGAGTATAGGATTAGATGTTGGATATAAAGTACTTAGGCAATTTAGCAAATTTTTCCTCAACTCAGTCATTCAGCAGTAGATTTTGGTGCGATCAACTAAAGAATCTCTTAGAAAGACACGTGTCCAAACGAACCACCTTATCCGAACCTGTTTTCCATTTCCAATTCTTTGCCTATGATCGCGCGTTTGGATTTGATTATTGGCGGGCGATGGGTATCTTGTCGGCGTTTTATTGGAACTCATGACCACTACACCAACCAAGCTACGTACGGAACTATTGGCCGGTCTAAGTACCTTTCTGGCCGCATTTTACATCGTCATTGTTAATCCTGCTATTCTATCAGATGCCGGGATGCCCTTTGGGGCAGTGGTAACGGCCACGGTACTGGTTGCCGGTTTTGGGAGCTTGATGATGGGACTGTATGCCAGAAATCCCATTGTGGTCGCACCGGGAATGGGTATTAATGCTTTTTTCACCTATTCGGCGGTCATCCAATACGGCCTTAGCTATCAGGAGGCTCTGGGAACGGTGTTCTGGTCGGGTGTGATTTTCCTTCTTTTGTCTTTTTTCAAAACCCGCGAAAAGATCATTCAATCCATCCCCGAAGCGTTGAGACACGCCGTTTCTGCCGGAATAGGCTTGTTTATTTGCTTTATTGGATTTCAGAATGCACATTTTATTGTTGCCAATCCCGCTACCTTGGTAGCTATGACCACTTTCAAGGACCCCCTACCCTGGACCTTTCTGGCCGGCTTGCTACTCACGGGAGGATTGATCGCCAGAAAGGTCACTGGTGCCATTGTTATTGGGATTATTTTTACTACCGTGCTGGCCTGGCCCATAGGAAGATGGTGGGGAGATGCCTCACTGATCAATTTTGGCTCACCGACCCTGGTCAACTACACCGGGCTATTTTCCATGCCGGATTTTAGTTTACTGGGACAGGCTGCCATTTTGGGATCCCTGGAATATGCCTATATTCCTGTCATCTTCGTCTTCACCTTTACCATTCTTTTCGACGGTATCTCCACCTTTGTAGGACTGGCCGAGGCTTCCGGCCTGAAAGACGCGGATGGCACGCCTCAAAACATGCGCAAATCCCTGCTTACCGACGCCTGTGCGACGGTTTTTGCCGGATTGGTTGGTAGCAGCTCCGGAACAGCCTTTATCGAATCGGCTGTGGGAATCGAGGCAGGCGGACGGACCGGTACCACTGCCATTACTGCTGGTTTGCTGTTTCTCCCATTTATGTTTTTCTCGCCGCTACTTTCGCTCATCCCTCCCATGGCAAGTTCCGTCGCTCTGGTACTGGTGGGTTCGTTCATGATGATTCCTCTGGTGCAAATTCGCTGGCGCGAGGCCGATGAAGCCATTCCCTGCTTTCTCACGCTGGTTTTAATCCCCTTTACCTACAGCCTATCTACCGGCATCTCTTTTGGCTTTATCAGTTGGACCCTGGTAAAGGTACTAAGTGGGAAGCGGGAAGAGATTCATCCAATTCTAGTCATTATTACAGCATGTTCCCTCTTCTTTCTATGGATTTAAAAAAACTGTTCACCGGATTGTTGCTAATTTTTTTATGGGTTCCGGCAGCGGCCCAGCGTCTAGCCATTATGGGAGCGATGGATCCAGAGATTTCCATCCTGATGGATGCCCTTGAAAAGCCTAAGGTAACCACCATTGGTGGCATTGATTTTTACACAGGAAAGCTAAATAGAAAAAAGGTAGTGCTGGTTAAGGCCGGAATAGGCAAGGTAAATGCCGCCTACAGCACGGCGGTTCTGACGCAAAATTTTAAGTTGGATGGATTAATTTTCACTGGCGTAGCGGGGGGCTTGCACCCGGACGCAATGCCGGGAGACATTGTCATCGGATCAGCCTTGGTGCAAGCGGATTTTGGTTTATTGGATTCGGAGGGCTTTACACCATGGAATTTTCGAAACCTATCCGGTGAAACCCATCCGGAACTCTTCGTATACGCCGACTCCTCGCTGGTACAGCTCAGCCTGCAGGCATCGGAGTTGGTCGACTTCCAACCCGTCTCAACCAGGCCACCGCGGGTACTTCAGGGAGTAATCAGCACCTCCGACTTGTTTGTGAGCGATCCGGTAAAAGCGAACTGGCTGTACACGGAGTTCAACAGCCTCGCCACGGAAATGGAAGGAGCTGCCGTTGCCCATATCTGCCGGCTACTGGAGCTGCCTTTTGTAGTGATCCGAAGCTGTAGCGATAACGCCAACACCGATGCATCGATCGATTTTGCTGAGTTTGTCGGACCAGCCGCGGCTAACTCAGCCAGCCTGGTGTTGGGCATGCTCGAGTTGATGCAGGACTAGTCAAACGCATCAAAGTCTTTTTTGCGGCCCTTACAAAGGGATTTGTCAGGGCCTGTGCATTAGGGTTCGTGACAGCCCATTCCGGATAGCGAACGGGGCTTATCAGTCCCGTTGAAAAGTAAGGCGTTTCCACCTCTACGTCTCACTTGAAAAGTGGAGCGAAGCAGCTGATGTTGACGGGTGTAGAGACTGCAGTAGCCATTCCAATGCAGCGTTCGGGTTTGGTGGGGGTGGATCACTTGTCTTATTGGAAACCCCGATAGGGCCTATGGGGAGAACCTGTTTGGTTTTCGCCTACAATTGGTTGGCCTCAACCACTTCTTCCTTTGCTTCCCCGGCAACGCGGGCCAATTTGCTTGAACGAGGAAATGGATGGGATCGCTTGGACTTGTCCCGCTACTACGATAGCGCGTCCGGTGGCGGATCCTTCCACCGGAATTTTTCTTCGGGAAGTGGAACAAACGAATCTTTGTCATCGGGGGGCAGCACAATTCTCCCCTGCTTCCAATCTTCTTTGGCCTGCTCGATGCGCTCTTTTCGGCTGCTGACGAAATTCCACCAGATAAAGCGTTCGCCTACTGGCTCACCCCCCAACAACATAAGCGTGCAATCCGATACGGCTTTTGGAACGGGTTCTTCATTCTTCCGAAAGACCAGCAATTGCCCCGTTTCGAACACCTGACTGCCCAATTCCAGGCTTCCCTTGGCTATGTACAGGCCGCGTTCTTCGTATCCATCCGGCAGATTTATCCGGCGCCCTGCCTTTAGTTCTACATGCAAATAGAATAAGGGAGAGTGCGTAGGCACATTGCTCTTCAACCCATAGGCCGTGCCAGCTATCTGCCGCATCCAAAGCCCATTTTCCCGAAATACAGGCAAGCGATCTTTTTGGTAATTGAAAAATGATGGATCGGTTTCTTCGTCTTTTTCGGGCAAAGCCACCCAAGTCTGAATCATTTCCAGTTGCCCCCCCGCCAATACCGCCGGATCCTCAAAGCGTTCGCTATGGGCGATGCCTTTTCCAGCGGTCATCCAATTGACTTCACCGGGTTCGATAACCTGCTTTATGCCCAAACTGTCCCGGTGCGTTACGTTTCCTTTAAACAAATAGCTAACGGTGGATAAGCCGATATGCGGATGGGGAAGCACGTCCATGGCGGGACCCTTTTCGGTACTGAGCCGAACCGGGCCGGCATGGTCCATGAACACAAACGGTCCCACCATGCGGCGCATCCGAAAGGGCAAAATCCGGTTGACCATCAGTCCTGGACCGATGGCCGCTTTTCGCGCATTGATAATAATATCGGGCATGACAAGCTAAAACGTTGAGGGAATTCGATTGATGGGACTCGTTTTTTCCAATTTATATCCTTTACAGGCAAAGAATCCATCTGCACCCGTTCTATTCGATGTGCTCTTGTAACTTGATTTCCATCCATTTATACCCGGACGCCCCTTGATACGGGGATTCTTTGGCACGATCTACAGGTGTATCGGCTTTCGCAAATTTGAAAGAAGTGAAGCCGGCAAAATGGCACAGGAAGCGAAATGGTAGCAAAAAAACCACTTAGTCTTCCATCCCGAACCACTTCACTGCGTTGTGGTAAAACACCTTATCCACCACCTCTTTAGGTAGGTGCAAGCCTTGAAAGGGTTCGTTGATCAGATCGCTTTCCATTCTATTGTCTGTTACAAAAAACTCCCAATCCCGCTTCCATGCCGCGTCCATCGCCGCATGCAATGCTTCTTTCGTTCGGCTACCATTGTCCGACAGGTCGGTGGCATACAGCAAGCGGTCCTGGTATTGGATAAAGAAATTTCGCACCTTGTCGCGATCGGCAGCGGTTTGGTAAAACACCTGCCCCATCCGTGCAGCCAAATCTACCGCCATGTTGGGAAAGCGATCCAGCGTACGGGCCAATCCGTCCACATCGTATTCCAAACTACCCATATGCGCACCTACAAATCTCAGGTTTGGGTGTTTTTCCAGCATATTGTCCCGTCGTCGGATCAATTCTTCATGGCTGGGCATCTCCGGCTGCAGGTACATGTGGTATTCCGGATGCCTTCCGTAATAGTTTCTGTCATTGTTGGTGCTCATTTCTTCCAGTGGTAGCCAGCAGTTTTTGGGCTCGGCCAAATGCCCCATCAGCGTCTTCCCCCGCTTTTGAAGGTACTCAAAGATTGGATAAAAGCGTGCGTCGTCAATTTGAATCAGATTGCCTGCGCTGTCTCGCGAGACCATGCCGATATTTTTCCAGACTTTCACTCCCAGTGCCCCTTGCTCGAAGCAGCTTTCAAGCCAGGAAATCACCTTTTCCTCCCAATCCGGGCTGTCCCAGTCGGAAACGGCAAAGGCAGTTACATTTGCCAATCTATCCGGGTACTCCTTTTCTTGCAGCTTGCCGTACGCAAATTTCCGGTATACATCGTTCCAGCCATCCGTATACTCCAGTGCCACGTTAATCAGCCGAAAACCGTCCGCCTTTGCCTTTTCAGCGAATAAATGGCGATCCGTTTCCAGGTGCACGTGCACGTCAGCCTTTGGAACGGTAGTATAGTCTTCCAATGTGTAAAAATCACCCTCGGTCCTGCAACCTGCAGCAGCAATCAGGAAACAAACAGGAAACAGGATTCTTGTTTGGAGCAAATTTTTCATCGTATTCGTTTTATGTTAGCCTATCAAATTAGCACATAATCCGCGAGGATGATAGAAAAACCAGAAAAAATTATTTTTTCGGTTACCACTTTTCTGTAAAAATGCCCTACTTTGGTACGTGCTTTTCCCGAAAAAGCGTTTAGCCAAGAAAATGTGCTAGCCAAAACCAGTAATCAATTACTTATTCATGATTCGAACGTACCTGAATTATTTCTGCCTGCTTTTTTTGGCAGCTGCCTGCCAGCAACAAGAATTGCAACAACCTGTTTTTGACCGTTCACCGGAAGACCGGTTGGATCCCCGAAGAAAAGAAGCGCCCTATCCACAAATCGAAATACCCGAGGGAGTAGATATGGAATCGGCCCGATGGAAGGGCATCGACCTGACTCCCACGGCTCCGGTAATCCCCCTGTCGCCTTTGGAAGAACAAAAGACCTTTCGGCTGCGGGAAGGCTACCGGATGGATCCCGTTTTGGCCGAACCCCATATTCAGGAACCTGCTGCCATTCAATTTGATGGCAATGGACGCATGTACGTGTTGGAACTGCGGACCTACATGCAGGACATCGACGCCACCGGTGAACTGATGCCCGCAGGACGGATTTCCCGCTGGGAGGACAAGGACGAGGACGGCATTTACGAGACCGGCGTAGTGTTTTTGGATAGTCTGGTATTTCCCCGCTTTGTGGTTCCCTTTGGGCCAAATACCATCCTCTCCATGGAATCCAACGAGGATCATGTGTACAAATACTCAGATACGGATGGGGATGGCAAGGCGGATACAAAAGAGCTCTTTGCAACAGGCTTGGGGCGCTCCGGTAACGTAGAACACCAAACCAGCTTCCTTACCTGGACCATGGACAACTGGATGTACAGCACCTATAATTCCCGGCGTATCCGTTGGACCCCAGAAGGCGTCCTTCAGGAGCCCACCGGAAATCCCTACGGACAGTGGGGAGTAACCCAGGACAATTACGGACAGGTTTGGTTTCAAGATGGCGCAGGTGGTGTCCCTCAAAACTTCAACTTCCCGATCGTATATGGTAATTTCAGGATTCCAGGCCAGTTTCAGGACGGGTTTCGCGAGCCATTCAGTCTGGTAAAGCTCGCGGATTTTGAGCCGGGCATGCGGGAAACCAAACCGGATGGTTCGTTGAACAACGTTACCGGAGCCGCTGGAAACGATGTATTTCGAGGTGATCGTCTTCCCCCTGAGTTGGTGAACCAGTATTTTTATGGGGAGCCGGTCGGGAGAATCGTCCGTCAGGTACGCTCCGATAAGACCGAAGGGTTGACCTATATTCAAAATGCCTATCGCGACCAGGAAACCGAATTTATTCAGTCTACCGATCCCCTATTTCGGCCGGTCGATATGGCTACCGCCCCCGATGGTACCATGTACATCGTGGATATGTACCGGGGCATTATTCAGGAAGGTAACTGGACACAGGAAGGCAGCTACCTGCGAACAAAAATTCAACAATACCAAATGGACGACATCGTCGGAAATGGGCGAATCTGGCGGGTAAGTCACGAGGAGCATCCCCGAAGTACGGAAAAACCCCGCATGTTTGAGGAATCTAGCGAAGAACTATTGCTACACCTGTCCCATCCCAATGGCTGGTGGCGGGACAAAGCCCAGCAATTGCTGATTTTGCGACAGGATCGTTCCATCGTTCCCAAATTAGAGGAAATGGCCCGCAACCATGAAAGCGAGTTGGCGCGGCTGCATGCCTTGTGGACCCTGGAAGGACTAAGTGCACTGAAGGCCAGCCTGGTGCGCGAATGGCTGGCCGATAGCAATCCCAGGTTGCGGATTCACGGCATGCGCGCCGGAGAAACCTTATACAAATACGGGGACAAAACGTTGGAAGCAGACTACAGAAAAAGCCTGAACGACCCCGATCCTCAGGTCGCCGTTCAAGCGTTGCTCAGTGCGCATGTCCTGGATTTTGAGGAGGTAGAGCCATTGCTGCAACAGGCACTGTCCACCAATCCTGCAAAAGGCATCCAAACCGTCGCCCAACAGATTTTGGACAGACGAGCGGACGCACGGGAGCGTGCAGCCAGCAAATATACAGCTTCCGAGCGCATCCTTTTTGATCAGGGAAAATCCATCTTTGATAGTTATTGTGCCACCTGCCATGGTGTAAAGGGACTGGGAACACCCACCGGAGCGGATGGAGGCGAACTTATTGCGCCGGGTTTTTCGGGATCGCCTCGCATACAAGGCCACCCCGAATATGCCGTTAAGACCCTGCTCCATGGCCTTACGGGATCCATTGAAGGCAAAGAATACGAAGGAGTAATGATCGCCATGGGAGAAAATACCAACGAGTGGATCGCTTCGGTGGTCTCCTATATCCGAAATGACTTTGGAAACCAGGCCAGCTTTGTCAGCCCGGATTACGTGGCCCAAATCAGGGATGCTACCCGTGAGCGGGAAGGCAATTATTCCCACGAGGCACTGGTGGCGGAAGTACCCAAGCAGCTGTTTCCAAAGGACAACTGGCAGGTTTCTGCTAGCAGTACGGCCTTGCAGGGAGTAGGTTCTACACGAGACCCCAGCTACGCCTTTGGTTTCAAGGGCTGGAAAACCGAAGAAGAACAAAAGGAAGGAATGTGGTTTCAATTGGTGCTTCCCCAACCCAAGAAACTGGCAGAAATCCAGTTTGATGCGGGCAAGGAACAGTATCCGGGTGCCTATTCCATAGAAGTTTCGACCAACGGTACCGATTGGACGGAAGTGGCTCACGGTACCGGCGAAGCAGGGAGCAATGTTCTTCGTTGGGAGCTGCCAACGGCCGTCAGCCACTTGCGCCTGATGCTAAAAGAACCCCGAAATCAGGTATGGGCGATGAAAAATCTAACACTTTATGCACGGTAACCCCGTGAAAGGCCAGTCAGAAGGATGGTTCGGTGCAATCCCTTTGCCCAAAGCCAGCAAAAGCCAGGTACAGGCTCGTACGTTATTGGTGGCGGCCTGCCTGATCGTAGCTCAGGGACAATTGTATTCCCAGGTTCTTCGGAAACCCCTGCCAGATAAGACCGTAGTGCTGACTTTCGACGATGCTCCAGCCAGCCACTATTCCGAAGTGGCGCCTTTACTGAAGGAAAAAGGATTTGGCGCTACCTTTTTTGTCTGCGAATTTCCACCGAATCATGCGGATAGCAGCAAGTACATGAACTGGCGGCAAATGCAGGAATTGGATCGCATGGGCTTTGAGGTCGCTAACCACACCCATACGCACGCCCCGGTAGGAAAGCTGTCAAAAGAGGCCATTCGAAAGGAATTGGCTTACATCGAGCGTAAAATGGATTCTCTTGGGATGAAAAAACCGAGTAGTTTCGCTTATCCGGGTTACAGCCTGAGCGAGACGGTATTGGAAGTGTTGCATGAAAAAGGATACCGCATTGCCCGGGCAGGGGGTGCCCGAGTGTACGACCCGCTTACGGACCACCCTTACCTCCTGCCTAGCTGGGCCACAGATGACTCCAATGAAAAAGTAATCATGGATGCCCTGCAAAAAGCCAACGATGGAAAGGTGGTAATTTTGACCATTCATGGAGTTCCTGACCTGGAGCATCCCTGGGTGAGTACTTCAGCAGCGCTATTTCAGAAGTACCTGGATTACCTAAGCCGGGAGGGATATCGGGTCCTCTCGCTCCAGGATTTGGGTGAATACATAGATTTTGAGGAGGCGGCCCTACTGCTCAGTCCCGATGTGAGCAGGCCTTTGCGTAATTAAGTGTGTAGAAATCTGTCCCTCACCTCCTCCAGACTGAAGAGTCGATGGGGACTCGTCGAACTGAAATCCCGAATTTCGACCATAGAAAGCCTTTGGGATTGGTCGCTTTCAATCGCATCCCAGGCAGGGGGCTGAAAAATCCAATTCCCCGCTGCATCTTTCATGTGGCTGCGGTCGGAAGAAAACGTCCTGGTGAATTCATTGCCCGTAAACACTTTAAATACGGGTGCATTCACAGTTGCATTCCACTCCGGTTTGAAAGTACATGCGAGGTACCTCCCCAGACTCACCGGGAATTCGAGTTTGGAATCAAAATCATAGACGCACCATTCTCCGTTCACCTTCGCTAAAACTACCACATGGTAATCCCAACAGACAGGGGCAGATTCGGACGTGGATTGCTGTTCCCAAAAAGAGCAATTCCCCGCCTGGTTGGAAATGATCAGCACCCGGGTCTTCTTTCCTGCCAAAGCGGAATGCTGACATAGGTACCAACAATTCTCCTCGCAGTAATTCTTTGTGTAATTCACTGTTTCCTTATCCATGTATCAATCGATTTTTATATACAAATTCTGCAAAGGTATTCAAGCAGTCACCATTGACGGAAATGCTGCAAACAGAACCGGATGGTCTGTTCAACACTGCAGTAAAGGCTCTTCCTTTCGCTGGCTACAAAAAACAGCACTTCGTTTCCGTCAGACTTTGTTTGAGGTGGTTCCATATCGGATACCGGCAAAACCTGGGCAGCACATGGTGTGATGGGTAAGAAAACAAAAGTAGTGCCTGCAATCCAAATAACGTATTGAGCGAACATAAAATCAGTTTTTATTTGAGTGAAACCCTTGTAACAGGGTCATCGAGTTAGTCCAAACACTCCTCCATCGCCCGCTGCTTATTCCCATCAATGGATTTCTTACCGCTTGCGCTTGCTGACAGGGGGCATCTGAAAAAAAATCGTTACCTTTAACTGATGTCGGCTGAGTATCACTATCGCTGGGAATAAATTGTAATGCAGGCTGCCCTTTCAGCGAAACGGATCAGCCCTTCATCCAACACAGGTTTGGTTAAAAAAAGGACATCAAAAGCATTCACTACTTTCCTTTTTATCGAGGTGGAAATAAATTGACAAACCAGTACTAAATCGGGTATTAGGAAACCCAGCACGATCCAATTAACGAACGAAGGATTAGAAAGCATGCGACCTGCCGGTAGGCAGCGATTCCACCTCGATCCTTCGGGGTAAGTTCTGACTGCATAACACAACTAATAAACAAATGAAATCGAGCCTGCCTGGGGCCAGGCAGGCATGACGAAAACGTCACACACTGGTAGGATGATAATTCATGCGCGATGCCCCATCCGGCTGGTGTCATCCGGGCAGGCATGTGACCGCTAAAAGAAAATAATAGACCTATGAAAACAGCTCTTTTACTCCTCATTTTTCTGGGTATTTCCAACGTATCAATTGCACAGCACCCCGAAACACCCTCCGATAGCCTGATGGTCACCATTTTTATGAAACACCACCAGGACAAAAACATTGAGGAATTGCGGGAAATCCGAAACAACAATGGCTTTTTGGAAAATTTCCCGCCCGCTTCTGCCAAAGTAATAAACTGGTACGTGATGATGGGAATTGGACAAGTAGTCACCGTGAAGATACCCGCCAGCGAACTGCGAAATCTCAATATTTCCGTGGAAAAAAGTGTATGGGGTGCCTTTTCCACAGAATTTTATCCGACCTACGACCTGTACCCGCACATTTTGGAAGAAAAGAAGAAACTGAAAGCGCCGAATGAAGAATAAAGTCTGTCTGGTAACCGGTGCGAATACAGGAATCGGATTGGCCACGGCCAAAGCCCTTGGAGAAAAGGGCGCACGCGTCATCGTTTCCTGCCGCACCGAGGACAAAGCCGAGGAAACGTTTGAAGCCATTCGTAGGGAATTTCCCCATGCCGACCTGGATTACGCGCTTGCGGACTTGAGTTCCCAGCGGGAGATTCGCGAAATGGCGGCCCGTCTGAGAGAAAAGTATGCCAAACTGGATGTATTGATCAACAATGCAGGGTCCTGGTTCTCAACGTTCTCCCGCACCGAGGACGGTTTTGAGCGTCAATGGGCAATCAACCATTTGGCGCCGTTTCTATTGACCCACTGCTTGCTGCCCTTGCTTACGCAGTCAAAGGATCCCCGGGTGATAACGGTTAGTTCGGATTCGCATTTTCACGGAAAAATTCATTTTGATGATGTAAATTTGAGTCAAAAATACCACGGTTTGCGCGCCTATGCCCAATCCAAATTGGCCAATGTATTGTTTACCCGCGAATTTGATCGAAGAAAAAACCTTCCAACGCTTTCCAGCTATGCCGTGCAGCCCGGCTTGGTAAAGACGGACATCGGACTCAAACACACCCTAGGTTGGCACGGCTTTGCCTGGAAAATTCGGCGCCTTGGCGGGAAATCGCCGGAGAAAGGGGCCGAAACGTCGATTTACCTGGCCAGCTCGGCGGAGGTGAAAGGAGTCTCTGGTGCTTACTGGGACAACTGCCGGCAAAAGAATCCAGGTAAAAACGCGCAATCCCTCCAGGACGCCTCCCAATTGTGGGAACTAAGCCAGAAAATGTGTGGCATTGGCTCCTATTTTAATCAATGATTGCGGTACACGCGAAAAAGGCATTCCAATAGCTGCATCTTGAGGAAGGTTGGCACCAGCTTCATTAGCCGGACCAGTACCTGGTTTACCCTGCCGGGAACCACCACGGCTTTTCGGCTAAACAAACCTTTCAGCGCTAAATTTGCTACTTCACCCGGACTGCACATGACCCACCTTGCCCGTCTTCCGTGGGCATTTGCCCGCATCAGCGCTTCCGGATTGGTCAGGACCGGCCCGGGGCAGACGACGGTGACGGAAACAGGTCCTTTTTTTGTTCCTCTCGCAAGGCAAGCGAAAACGCATACACAAAATTCTTGGAACCGGTATAGACCGCTTTGTAGGGCAAGGGCAACGTCGCCTCCATGCTGCTCATGTTGAGTAGATAGGCCCGCTCTTGCGCTTGCAAAAGCGGTAAAAACCGATGACACAAAGAAACCATGGCTTTGTTATTCAGGTCCATGATTTGCAGGTATTTTTCGATCGGAATGTTTTCAAACAGCCCTCCTGCACCCAAGCCGGCATTATTGATGAGTAGGTCGAAGGTCAGCTTCTTTTCCTGACAATATCGAAACAATCGATCAACGGCATCCGCCAGAGTTAAATCAATGGGAAAAATCAGGATGGTTACCGAAAATGCCGCCAGCAATTCCCGTTGCACCTCCTCCAAACGTCCGTCGGGGAAGGCCACCAATAGTAAATTTCTGCCTCGTTGGGCGCAGGTAAAGGCAAACGCCTCTCCTATACCCCTACTGGCTCCGGTGATTAATGAAAAGGGACGTTGATTTTGCGTCTGCATTTTATTTTTACCCGAAAGCATGCGTACATCGAATATCAGCGAAAAGTAAGCTGCAAAACCGCCGAATGGAGTCATTTGGCCCATGCTACCTTGGTGGAAGCGCCTCGGCGGACTACGGAGTAGACAAGTAAATATCGAACAGCGCATCGTTCCAATCCCTGCTATCCGGACCCTGCGCCTCCAAATCCAGTCCGATAAGGGTACAGGGGGCGAACGCTACCCATTTGCATCGATTGATGCAAAATTACTTGTTGAACCCCAAAAGCGATCCGGCTAGGCACTCCCAGTCCGGGGCGAATGACTCCCCGGTACCCGTATACGGGTCGCTTCCGCCGATATAAGGTACGAAAATTTGGTAGAATTCTGTCGGCATGCGGCCAACCTTTTTGCATCAAATACGGTGACCTTTCGCCACAGGCTCCAACTGTCAGTACCCTAGCCAATTAGCATGTCCATGCGATTGGGTTACTCAAAAAAACGGTTACTTTCCTTACAGCAATCGGTCCGTAGGAGCTGCCACGATCGCTCCCCCGGGCAATTAGCCTCCCTTCCATGCCCAACAAATTCAGCACTTTCCGTATCTTTGTGCTCCATGCAAAACAACGATATTCTACGAAGCCTGCGGTATACCTTTGATTTTGGAGACGATCAGATGATTCGAATCTTTGGATTAGGGGGCCTGGAAACCTCGCGTGCGGAAGTCAGTGACTGGTTGAAAAAAGACGATGACGAAGCTTTCAACCCCTTAGGCGACTTCAAATTAGCTGCCTTTTTGAATGGATTGATCATCTATAAAAGAGGTGCAAAGGAAGGAGCGGTTCCCCTGCCAGAAAATCGATTGACCAATAACCAAATCCTGCGAAAGTTAAAAATTGCGCTGGAACTATCAGACGAGAATCAGCTGGAGATCCTGGAATTGGCTGGGCGAACCATCAGCAAACACGAGTTAAGTGCGTTTTACCGGAAACCGGAACAGAAGCAATACCGACTTTGCAAAGACCAAATCCTACGAAATTTTCTTCAAGGGATGCGGCGCTATTACCGGGAAACAACCGATAATTCCGATAGTTGATCGCAAATGATTTTGTCAAACGAGGCAGGCGGATGCCTACACCTTCCGGAGACATTGGCAGCGCCAATCTTCGGCTCGTTGATTCGGCCTCCGGGTAGTCAAAATCCCACGGGCGGCCAAGCGACAAAGTGGCGTTTCTACGCATCGTTTTCGAGGATTTGTACCGATAATCGGTATCCCATTGATAGCGAATCAAATACTTTTGGGCCCACCCAATATATTTGGTTTTTAGAAAATAAAGCAGTAGTCTTGTCCTGAAAAGGGCATCTGTGGCATCAAAGCTTCCGAAATGGACCCTTTCGAATTTTTACCGTACTTGTTCAATTCACCATTAAACGCATAAACCAATCATGTCAAAAAAAGTTGTTACCCTAGGAGAAGTAATGCTTCGTCTCTCTACACCTGACTTCAAGCGTTTCGTGCAGTCAGACACTTTTGATATTACTTATGGAGGAGGGGAAGCCAATGTTGCCGGCGCGCTTTGCAATTATGGCCTGCAAGGGACTTTTGTAACCAAGGTTCCGGAGAATCCCATTGGTCAGTCTGCAATCAATCATTTGAGAAGATATGGGGTAGATACCCAGTTCATTGCCAGGGGCGGAAAACGTCTGGGCATTTATTTTTTGGAAACCGGTGCGTCCATGCGAGCTTCTCAGGTGGTCTACGACCGGGCCGATGCGTCCATAGCCGAAGCAGAAATTGCCGATTTTGATTTTGACAAAATTTTTGAAAATGCGGTGTGGTTTCATACCACCGGCATCACCCCTGCCCTTAGCGACAAAGCAGCGGCCCTGACCGAAGCCGCACTCAAGGCCGCCAAAGCTAAGGGGGTAACAACCAGTATTGACCTAAACTACCGCAAGAAACTTTGGAGCAAGGAAAAAGCCAAAGAAGTAATGACAAGACTTTGTCAGTACGTGGATGTTTGTATCGGGAATGAGGAAGATGCCGAAACCACTCTGGGATTCAAAAGCAAAGAAACCGACGTAACCAAAGGAGAACTCAATCTGGACGGGTACAAGGACGTCTTCAAGCAGATGAAAGAGAAATTTGGTTTTCAATACATTGCCTCTACCCTTCGTGAAAGTTACAGCGCTTCGGATAATGGCTGGAGTGCCCTGGTGTATGACGGCAACGAATTTTATCATTCCAAAAAGTACGATGTACGCATCGTCGATCGCGTTGGCGGCGGGGATTCCTTTGCCAGTGGCTTTATCTACGGTCTGGTAGAAAAAATGTCCATGAAAGACGCCTGTGAATTTGCAGTAGCGGCTTCTGCACTCAAGCATACCATTCCGGGTGACATGAACCACGCTACGTTGGCCGAAGTCAAGGTGCTGATGGGAGGCGATGCCAGCGGAAGGGTACAGCGTTAATACTAGAAACCATGATCCTTGATACCCTTGCCAATAGCAAAAAGTACCATGCCGTGCATCCCTTGTTTGCAAAGGCCTTTGACTACCTATCCAAACAAGACTTGTCTGCCCTGGCGGATGGAAAGTACGCGATAGACGGAGACAAGCTGATCGCCGCGGTTTTTACCAAACCGGCCAAAACGCCGGAAGAAGCGAATGAAAAATTCGAATGCCACGACCGGCACATCGACATTCAGGTGTGCATCAAAGGGAAGGAATCCATCGGCTGGAAGCCGCGGGAAACCTGTACCCAACCCAAAGGCAGCTATAATCCGGAAAAGGACGTGTCTTTTTATGCGGATGCACCGGAAATGTACTTTGGAATGGAACCGGGGCAGTTTGTCATTCTTTTCCCAGAAGATGTGCATTCGCCCATGATTGGCGAAGGGGAGATAAAGAAAATGGTGATTAAAGTATTGATTTAATAATAGTATTGAGTTAACGTCGGGTTAGTCAAGGCTACCCCTCATTCATTTTCTTCCCGATCATTCGCTGATACGGGAAGGCTTAACTTTACAACAATGAGCAAAAAAGAAACAATCTTACATAAGATTCCGGAACAAGCGCTGCTTCCTTTGTATTTTGACAAGGACGAAACGGTCAGTCTGGAAGTACTTAAGGCATTGTATGGCGCAGGTATTCGCATGGTGGAATACACCAACCGCGGAGAAGCAGCCCTATCCAATTTTAAAAAGATGGTGGCCTTGCGCGACAGCGAAATGAAGGACCTGTTGCTGGGTATCGGTACCATCAAAAACAAAGAAATGGCAGCTACCTACATCGAAGCGGGTGCGGATTTCATCATTTGCCCGGGTTTGGTTGAGGAAGTCGCCGAAGTGGCAGACGAAAACGACATGCTTTGGATTCCCGGATGCATGACACCTTCGGAAATCATCAAGGCTGAAAACATGGGAGCCAAAATGATTAAATTGTTTCCCGGTGACATGCTAGGTCCCGGCTTTATGAGCGCGATCAAATCACTTTTCCCCAACCTGCTTTTCATGCCCACCGGTGGTGTTTCCCTGGACCGGGAGAACATCCAATCATGGTTTGACGCCGGGGTATGTGCGGTAGGCATGGGTAGCAAACTGGTAAGCAAGCCTTTACTTCAAGCGAAGGACTACACCAAAATTCAGGAAATGACCAAGAAGGCGCTGGAAATCGTTAGCGAGATAAAGGGCTAACTGCTACATGCATCTCCCAATAATCTAACCAGCCGCGCCCAACAGCCTGGCTGGTTGTTTTTTATACTGCCTCATGCATTCGGGTTCGTGATCGGCCGTTCCGAATGGTAGAAGGGGTTTGCAATGCATGGAAATCAGCCATTTTGGAGATTGAGGCGTTTCCACGCCTAGGGGGAACCCGAAAAACGGAGCGAAGCGGCTGATTTTGAGGCCGTAAATGGCTGCGGTAGCAATTTCGATACCTATTTCGGGTTTAATTCCCGGAAGGTAACATGTTTCGGATTCCTGAAATCTTCCAATTTCCTTTGACCTTTACCGCAATAAAGGTGCTCCACATTTTTCTTTCCGTGCCATTTTCCTGCTTGATGACATACCGGGCGTCGGCCAGCGCACATCGCTCGTCCAAATACCGGACCCGCTCTACCTTCAACACCCGGTCGCCGGGATTTGCGCGGGAACTGCCCGACATCCCATCGATGGCCGCTGCTTTGCCATGCCGCCACTCTCCGGTGGAAACCAACTGATCCACATCCTCTGTCAATAGGCTGGCAAGGAGCACGGTGTCTACCCGATCCCTGGCATCGGCATACATGCCGACCAGGTCAATAATGGCCTTTCCGTCTTCGATGGTCTGTCCCCGAAGTCCGCTGGAAAAGAGCGCCGAAAGCAAAACGACGCAAATGATCGCTGGTTTGCTCATGATCCGTCTTTTAGGTTTTCCTAAAGATACTAAAATTTGGTGAAACCGGCGTACAACCCCCGGCCGGATCATCCGGTTGCCTCCTGCTGTTTGGTCAGGCAATGCAAAAACAGCGGTAGCTTTCTACACATTTTTCAGGGTACCGGAAACCCCACCGGCTGGAAACAAAGCACCGAAAATTTCGTTAACACAGCATGAATTCATTTCTACCTATCCGCGCTTTTGTCCTACTCCTACTAATTACTTCAGGAATACCTGCGTTCGGCCAGGAATTCAGCCCCTATAGCTATACTACCGCCAGTCGCGATGGTACAGGCAAATGGTACATGGGCCGGGAAATCTCACAAATCATGGGGTTTCACGGCATGGCCTGGCTGGAAAGACCCGAACGATCGGAAGAGGAAAACACGGATTTGGCCATTAAAAACCTTCCCCTGACTCCTACTTCCGTGGTAGCTGATATCGGAGCAGGCTCCGGTTTTTATACCTTCCGGATCGCCCAAAAAGTAACCGATGGAACCGTGTATGCCGTGGAAATTCAGGAAGAAGCGATCAATTATTTGCAAAAAAAAGCAGAAAATTTGGGTACAAAACAGGTGGTACCCCTCATGGGCTCGGAAAAATCCCCGAATTTACCCGAGGGAAGCCTGGACCTTATCTTGATGGTAGATGTGTACCACGAGTTGGCGTTTCCCCAGGAAATGCTGCAAAACATGCGCAAGGCCCTCAAGCCCACGGGCAAATTGGTACTGATTGAATACCGGGGCGAAGACCCTGCCGTAGCCATCAAGCCCCTACATAAAATGACAGTAAAGCAAGTGCGGAAAGAGTTGGCTGCGAACGGATTTACCCTGGAAAAAAACGGTCAATTTTTAAACATCCAGCATTTTCTGGTATTTGGGAAAGACCGGTAGGCTACTTGCGTAACTCAGGTGCCAATTCACAGCGCTGAGCGGCCAGCAAAGAGGAAATGGCTTCCTGATCCCAGGTCTGCTTGATGTTACGCAAAAGGTCGCCGTACTCTTTTTTATAGGTTTTTCGTTTGATGGCTTCTACAAATCTCCGGACATCCGTCCGGGTTTCGAGCAGCAAGGGCGGAACCGCTGTGGGCTTGTCGTCTTCCCCTTTTGCGACCATGGTAAAGTAGCAGGTATTCGTATGTTTTACGACACCCGTTTTGACATTTTCGGAAATCACCTTGATGCCAATGACCATGGAACTTGTGCCCACATGGTTTACAGACGCCTTCAAAGAAACCAACTCCCCTACTTCTACCGGTTGGAGAAAATCCACTGTATCCACCGAAACCGTAACACAATAGGCGCCCGAATGCTTGCTGGCAGCCGCATAGGCTACTTTGTCCATCAGTGAGAGCAATATGCCCCCGTGTATCTTTCCTCCAAAATTTGCATAAGAAGGAATCATTAATTCGGTCATGGTAACCCGGGAAAAATTAGCTGGCTTTGCAGGAAGGAGTGCATTCATTGAAGAGGATAGGTAGACATCAACATACATCGTAAAGGCCTTTAAAGATAGGTAAGATTTTTATAAATTATACAGAAGAAATGCATATCCCCATGCCGAAAGCAGAAGAACACGGTTTTGGGTATCACAACCATTCCTATACAGATTACCAGAAATAGGATCTGGATGAAACGGTAGAGCTGATCAAAGGCCGGATTTTTAAACGATCACCCGGACCCAACCGGCTGCATTAAAGATTTTCCGGATATCTTTTCAATGCTTTTTTCAATTACCTCAAAAACAAGCCCTATGAAACCCATGCTGCTCCATTTGATGTGGTTTTGCCCAAATAGTCCAAAACTAATGAAGCAATGTATGCGGTAGTCCAACTCGATCGTTATGTTAGTTGCGATCCACGTAAGCTGGACGATGCCGGATGTGTTGGCGCCCCGGATGTATTCGTAGACATACGTTCTCCTGGAACCAATCGAAAGGAACTGGCAAACAATTACGAAGTTTAGGAGGAATCTGGTGTCAAGGAATAGTGGATCATTCACCCCATTGAACAAACCGTATTGATTTATTCCCTGGTCGAGGGAAAATTTCATCCCTGCCGACTTTTATTTCCGGGCATATGGTAAGATCCAAGGGAATGAAGGGGTTTCAACTGAACCTCGAATCATTTTTTAAGGAAATGGACGGATGCACTCTCCGGTCCTATTTTTTAATCCGTCATTCATACCTATACTAACACTGATTCCCTTTTTCCTCCTCCTGTATATCGGCCTGATCGGCATATTGCAGGTAGCGGTTATTGCCAAGTCCTGGTTTGAGCAATCCGGGTTTATCCCAGGGAAATGTCCTTTCCAAAAGCACTTCTTCCATGGGCAGACGGGAAAGCGGGTCCGGTTGCTGCCTATCCAATCTAATCTTATTGAACAACGACAAATTTCGTCAAACTGAAAAAGGATGAAATCGGCAGGAGGGATTAAGAACAGTACTTGTCTATATACATGTAAATCTTCGATTTATATAAATATTTTGTTGGTTTTCCTTACTAAAATGGGTAGCCAACACCCCATCGAGAGACCCGCAAGGCATGCTACCTCCTCTTTTTTGACCAGGCAGTATGCGGCTGTTCCACAAATTGCAGGAATACCTACTCCCCGACCCTGTTTTTCTTGGTAAATTCAAATAATAAAACTAATTTTTGCAGGAATGATTTTTCACCTTTCCATCAACCATGACCCAATCAGACATAAAAAACCTGGAGAAAGAACTCTGGGATGCTGCCGATGACCTTAGAGGCAACTCCAAATTAACCGCAGCAGAATACAAAGATCCCCTTCTAGGCCTGGTGCTCCTTCGCTTTGCGCAGAACCGGTACGAGGACGCAAAGATCGAAGTGGAGAAAAACCTTCCCATCAATCCCCGGACAGGTGAAAAGCGGGAAGCTACCAAAACGGATTATGCAGCGGCAGGAGCTATTCTCCTTCCTGAAAAAGCCAAATACGACTATCTGGTGTCCCTTCCGGAAAGCGAAGACATCGCAGAGGCCATCAACAATGCCATGAAGCTGATCGAAGCAGAATACCCTGATCTGGCAGGTATTCTTCCCAAAAGCTATCAGGAGTTTGATGCCAAACTTTTGCGGGACTTGGTACGGGTGTTCAACTCCGATGCCGTCAAGCATGCCAAGGGTGATGTGTTCGGAAGGATTTATGAATTCTTCCTGATGAAGTTCTCCATGCAGGGAGCCGGTGCGCAGGAAGGCGGAGAATTCTTTACGCCTCCTTCCTTGGTGAACCTGATCATCAACTTTATCCAGCCCAATCATGGGATCATCCACGATCCTGCATGTGGTTCAGGCGGCATGTTTGTCCAGACGGCACACTTTATCCAAAGCCATGACGGAAATAAATCAGTGAATGAAGCTATCACGGTCTATGGTACCGAGCTAAAAAGCAACAACGCCAAGCTGGCCAAGATGAACCTGGCGATTCATGGAATCGAAGGCAAGATCATGGAAAGCAATAGCTTTTACACCAATCCTTTTAACCTAACCGGAAAGTGTGACTTCGTGATGGCTAATCCCCCTTTCAACGTGGACAAGGTGGATGCCAAAAACAAATTCCTAACCGAAGACGATCGCTTGCCTTTCGGGGCTCCACTGACGGGAAAAGGCACTATCGGCAATGGAAACTACCTCTGGATGCAGTATTTCTACTCCTACCTGAACGAAACAGGAAGAGCAGGCTTTGTCATGGCTTCCTCGGCTACGGATGCAGGAAATGCCGAAAAGCTAATTCGGCAAAAGCTGATAGAAACAGGTGCGGTGGAATGCATCGTGTCCGTCGGAAACAACTTCTTCTATACCCGAAGCCTACCTTGCCACCTCTGGTTCTACAACAAGGGCAAAAAGCCCGAAAACAAGAACAAAATCCTGATGATCGATGCACGGAATGTGTATCGCAAGGTTAGTACCACCATCAACGACTTTACTGAAGAACATCTCGAAGGCCTGACAGCCTTAATCAATGCCTTCCGAGGCGATGAATCACTCCTAGGTACGTCATTGCGATCCCGACAAGGTCGGGAGAAGCAATCTCACAACAATAAATGGTTACAAGAACACTTCCCTGAGGGCAAATATCAAGACGTGGAGGGCTTATGCAAGATCGTCACGCTGGATGAGGTGATCGAGCAGGATTATAGCCTCACTCCAGGACGCTATGTGGGCGTAAGTATTGAACTGGATATGGACTTTGACTACCAAAGTCGGATCAAGGAAATCCATGCTGAACTTGGTCAACTGAATGAAGAAGCAAATAATCTAATGTTTCAAATCCAGTCTTTATCGCTATGATACTAAAACTGGAAGACCATTGTGAATTTATAAACGGAGGTAGTTGGACGGCCGATGAATATTCGTCATCAGGATACCCAGTCCTGAAAGTATCTAATTTTGATAAGGATTCTATTTCATTCGATGACCTGAGTTACTTACAAAAGGAGAGTTACCCTAAATATCAAAGAAACAGGCTTAATCTATTTGATATTGTTATTGCTACCGTTGGTTCGCACCCTTCTCTGGTCAATTCAGCAGCAGGTAGAGTCATCACCATACCCAAAAGTGCTGAGGGTCTTTTGTTAAATCAGAATGCTGTTTGCTTAAGAACGAAAGATCAAGGTGTAATAGACCAGCGGTATTTAGGCTACTTATGTAAATCACAAGTCTTCCAACATTTTATACAACAAAGAGGAAAGGGTGCTGCTAATCAAATGAGAATCCCCATAGGTGGAATCAAAAGTTTTGAATTTGATTTTCCTGTGGTTGAAAATCAACGCAAAATAGCAGCCACCCTATCGGCTTATGATGACCTGATCGAGAACAACCTGAAGCGTATCAAGCTACTGGAAGAAAAAGCCCAACTCACCTACGAGGAGTGGTTTGTCCGTATGAAATTCCCTGGACATGAAAGCACTCCGATCAATGAGGAAACAGGATTGCCTGAGGGGTGGGAGAAGAAAAAAATTGGAGAAATAACTAAAACATCATCGGGTGGAACTCCAAGCAGAAAAAAAGAGACGGAATATTATGAAAATGGCACTATACCTTGGGTCAGAACAGGTGAACTGAAAGAGTTTATTTTAACAGATGCTGAGTACAAAATAACCGAGATTGGATTAAAAAACTCCTCCGCCAAAGTATTTCCCAAAGACACAGTTCTTTTAGCTATGTATGGCAATACGATTGGCGAAACATCTTTTGTAACTAAGGAGGTCAGTACAAATCAAGCCTGTTGTGCTTTTCTTGTAGGGGATAAATCATATTTATCATACTTCTTACACCAATACCTGCTCTATAATAAGAATTACATCCTCAACTATCGTATGGGAGCAGCGCAGGAGAACATAAGTCAGACAATTATTCAGAACATTAAAATTATTCTACCATCCAAGGATTTGTTGAAATTATTTGCGGGAGAATGTTCAAAGCTTTACAAATCAATAGAAACGCTAATATATCAAAACCAACTCCTTAAAGAGGCCCGAGACATCCTTCTCCCCCGCTTGATGACCGGGATGATCGATCCCGATAAAATATCGGGACAAGTTGTGGATGCCTTGGATTTGAGTGCCTTTGAAAATGGAGATGCGGATGGGATGCTGATGGCGGCAGAACCGGGAAGAAGCTATTCTAGTAAAAATAGAACAGATGAAGAATAGCATCTAAATTCACTTAAAAGTGAATCAAATTTGCAAATTAACTTATAAGTGAATATGTTTAGTTATGAAATGTGTGCTAATTAAGACTTGGTAGGTAAGCTGTAATTACTTAAACAGGAACGATCTAATATAGCTCAATAAAACCAAGAGGAGATTGGATAATTTCAGGGAAGAAGATAGAAACTACTATGAGAAGCAAGACCGCACAAAAACTATTCGAGAGTACCTCTAACGAAACAAGGGAATTTGTTTCCCTATACTCAGCTATTGTAGTTCGCATCAATGAATTGATTGCCGAAAAAGGCTACACACAAAAGCAACTCGCCGAAAGTATTGGGAAAAAACCCTCCGAAATCAGCAAATGGCTGAACGGCGAACATAATTTTACCCTTCGCTCGATAGCTAAACTACAGGCACAATTGGGTGAAACAATTATTTGTGTTCCAAAGAACGCTGGGTTAGGTCATTCCGACCAAGAATCAAAGAGAGGTTTTGCAGAGGAACAACATCAGGACTGACGCTTTCTTGGTCAAGCCTATCATCTGTACAGGACTTGTACATAAACATTCGAGATATGATTAATTCATGGGCAAAATAATTTTTTACAAATGAGCTACGAATACTCGGAAGACGGACTGATCGAAGAAGCTACCCAGCAAGTATTGGAAGAACTGGGATGGGAAGTCTTGACCGCATGGAAAAAGGAAAAATTTGGGGAAGATGGGCTATTGGGGAGAGATAATAAATCAGAAGTAATCCTCACCCGCCATCTTGAAAAGGCCCTACAAAGACTAAATCCAGAGCTCCCCTCCACAGCTTACGAACAAGCAGTCACTGAGATCAGCCAAAAAATAGCCGATCAGTCCTTGGGTAAAATCAATAAGGGAAAATACGATTTGTTAAAAAATGGAGTCCCTGTAAGCTTTACCAATGACAAAGGAGAGTTAGTGAAAAAGAGGCTCAAAGTATTTGATTTTAATGACTACCAAGCCAATCATTTTTTGGCAATACGTCAGTTTGAAGTACTTGGAGAGCTATACCTAAGACGGCCCGATGTGATCTGTTTTGTCAACGGGATTCCTCTAGTATTCATGGAGTTGAAAGCACATCATACAGACCTTCAAAATGCTTATAACGATAATCTGAAGGATTACAAGGATACCATACCTCATGTTTTCAACTGCAACGCCTTTATTATCCTTAGCAATGGAACAGACGCCAAGGTTGGAACAGTAACGAGTCCATACAAATACTTTTTGGATTGGAAACGAATTCACGAGGATCAGGAAGGGATTGTCAGTTTGGACACCATGCTGCGTGGCACCTGTGAACCCAACCGCTTGATGGATATTTTTGAAAACTTCTTGTTCTTCGATGATTCAAAGGGTGATGTCATGAAACTGATGGCTAAAAACCACCAGTATATCGGGGTAAACGAAGTCATTGATAATGTCAAGAATATTGATAACCTAAACGGCAAACTTGGAGTGTATTGGCACACGCAGGGTAGTGGAAAATCCTATTCCATGGTCTTTCTATGCGAAAAGATTCACCGGAAGCTTGGTGGCTCTTATACTTTCTTGATTGCAGTTGATAGGCAGGAGTTGGAAAATCAGCTATATGACACCTTCTCCGGCGTGGGAGTAGTCAACGATAAATCCATCGTTGCAGGAAATAAAGCAGGTTTGACTGGTCGGGAGCACCTTCGAGAATTATTGGCCCAAAACCATAAATACGTTTTTAGCCTGATCCATAAATTCTCCATTGATTCCGAAAAGGAAAGCGAATATCCCTTGATTACCGACAGGAAAAACATCATTGTGATTTCCGATGAAGCTCACCGAACGCAAGGAGGAACCTATGCAAGAAACATGCGATTCCATGGCTTACCGAATGCCTCCTTTCTGGGCTTTACAGGGACGCCAATCATAAAAGATGAAGAAGAGCTTACCAAAAATATATTTGGTGAATACGTGTCAGTATATGACTTCAAGAGAGCGATAGAAGATGAAGCTACCCTACCCTTGAAATACATCAACCGAGGAGAAAAGCTGAACATCGAAAATCCACAGTTGGATGAGCAAATGGCAGAAATCCTGGAGGATGAAAACCTGGATGATGACCAGAAGCGGAAGCTCACCTACCTATTTCAGAAAAACTATCCCATCCTTACCGCAGCGCCCAGGCTGGATGCCATCGCCAAGGATTTGGTCTGGCATTTCAATGAGCGAGGGTATCAGGGTAAGGCTATGTTTGTGGCACTTGATAAGCCCACAGCAGTACGAATGCATCAATTGGTCATGAAATATTGGCCTGAGTATTTGGCTGAACTAGAAGCAAAAATCCATGAAACTACCGATCCACAAGAAGCACAGGAGCTTCAAAGGAAATACGAAAAGGTCAAATCGACCGAAGTATGTGTGATAGTCAGCAGCGAGCAGAATGAAGTAGATAAATTCCGAAAGATGGATCTGGATATTGAAACCCATCGCCGGAAAATGGTCGAACGAAATCTAGAGAAGGAATTTAAAGATCCTGACAATCCATTCCGACTAGCCATTGTTTGCGCCATGTGGATTACAGGATTTGATGCACAATGCGTCTCCACAGTCTACCTAGATAAACCGATAAAGGGTCATACCCTAATGCAGACAATCGCTCGTGCAAACCGTGTGTATGACGACATGAAAGAGAACGGGTTGATTGTAGACTATGGTAATGTCTACGAGCAATTGGAAAAAGCCTATTCCATTTATGGGGAAGGAAGTAAGGGCGGCGGAGCTGATGGAGGTAATGGTTCTAAGGGTCCAAGCAAACCGATTGAGGAATTGGAAAGCCTTGCAGACGAACTGAAGGAGGCAATCAAGAAGGTGGAAAAATATCTGCAATCGCTGAATTTCAATCTTTCAGACCTAGTCGATGCCCAACCCATGCAGAAGCTTGGAAAGATCAAGGAAGCCGGAGACTGTGTGAACTTGAATGAGACTACCCGGACTACTTTTGAAATGATGGCTAGGAATGTATTTCGAAAGTTTAAGGCCCTCTATCCGGAAGAACAGGTAAAACCGTACGCAAAAAAACAATACGCCATTGAGGCTATTTATGGCCATTTAAACCAAAAGACCAAGAGTTCCGATGTGATCGAAATCATGATGCAGCTTCAGGAAGTGGTGAGTGGAAGCATTTTATTGGAGGATGCAGTTACGGCCCCGGAAGAAGAAGTGTATGTGGATCTCAGCAAGTTGGATTTTGACAAACTCAAGGCCGCATTTGAAAAGGCACCGCGCAAAAACACCATTGCCTATGACCTCCAACAGGCCATTGAAAAGAAGCTGGATCAAATGCTGAAGGAAAATCCATTGCGGCTTGAGTTTTTCAAACGCTACAAGGAGATCATTGACGAATACAACAACGGCAAGTCACTGGAAAATACGGTCAGCGCCTTCAACAAGCTTTCAGACTTCCTTGCATCGCTATCCGAAGAAGAACAACGGGCTGTTCGTGAAAATCTTGAAGATCAAGAGACCTTAGCTATTTTCGATCTTCTTCGGGAAGGCAAAGAACTTGGGTCCAAAGAAAAGAAGGAGGTTAAAAAGGTCGCCAGGCAAACCCTTGAGAAGCTAAAAGCAGAAAAGCTGAAGATTGATCGATGGCGTGAAAGCCGGCAAATCACGGCCCAGGTAAAGGGAATGATTTATGACAACCTGCTCTGGCTACCACAGGAAGTGTATTCCGATGAAGAGGTTAGCCTAAAGACCGTTAGTGTGTACCAGCATATTTACAGCAATTATTTTGGTGGAGGAAGAAGTGTGTATCAGCGAAATAGTTGAGGAGAAAAAAGCCACTACAATGGATGGTAAACCAAGCAATGTCTATTTGACGTATTTCTCAATTTGATTGGTAAGGATGTATTTTTGAAACCAGAAAAAAGGGGGTAGAAAAAATTCGAGAAAGGGATTAAAAACGCGCCCGAAGCCCTGTTGAATGGTTTCAGCAGCGACACCTTACATGGAAACCATTCAATCACACGATAGGTGGAGAAAAAACCGGCCTATCCTATTATACGGATAGGAATAGTAAAACGTGTTCGTGCAAACCTGTCAGGTTTCATCTGTCAACGTTTTATAGTGATAGGATACTGACCAAAACCTAGCGGGTTTTCGAATTTAAACCAATTGGCTTGAAAAATGAACCAGCAATGGAATAAATGGAAATTTCCAATTGAAAACGATGCTTCCTTTTTATATTGTCAATCGAATTCAGTGGCATATGCCCAAGACCTTATTTAAACCCATGTACCGAATTACTGCTTTTCTGTTTTTGCTGGTAGCTTGCTGTTCCGTAGGATTTTCTCAACCAGCCTTTAATCCCAAAGATGGGGACCGGATCGTCTATGTAGGGAATGCCCTGATGGAGAACGAACAGCAGTATGGATTTCTGGAGTACCTGATTACAAGCAATCACCCGGAAAAGCAGCTCTCTTTTCGAAACCTCGGCTGGTCCGGGGATACGGTTTTCGGTGATGCCAGAAGTTATTATACCAGTCCTCCGGGCCCCTTTGAATTACTTATCCAACAAATACGCGCCGTACAACCGCAGTGGGTTTTTCTGGCCTATGGGGGTATCGAAGCGCAATCCGGAAAAGCGGGACTCCCCTCCTTTGCCGAGGGATTGCAACGCTTACTAGACTCGCTGAACCGGATGCAGGCAAAGGTACTAGTGCTTTCTACCCTACCCCAGCCTGTGACGGGTAGCGAAAACGAGGCGCAGGAACGGAACAACCTGCTGCGCCTGTACAATCAGCAAATGGCGCAATACGAGGACGGGGAGCAGGTGTTTTTTGTGGATATTTTTGATGCCTTTGACGGAACCGAATCAAACGCCTACTGGGAAAGTAACGGCGTCCATCTCAATGAAAAGGGATACCTCAAGCTTGCCCATACCGTCCTTGCTTCCATTCTTGGCCCCGATCTGGAAAACAAACTGGCACTGGATATTTCTGACAACGCGCTCCTTAGCGGAGATGCTATAAGCGGACTGAAATCGGATCGAAAAGCCGGAACGGTTTCATTTACCCGAGTTTCCCACCGAATGCGCCTGCCGGGAGACAATAGCGAGGTAACGGTGAAGGGACTGGCAAAAGGAATGTATGCGTTGACCGTTGACGAGGAATTGGTAGCTGTAGGCAGCCACAAGCAGTTCGCTGCTGGCCTCGCCCTGGAACAAGGACCCGATATTGTTCAGGGCCGCGAGCTATTGGAACTGATCCGGGAAAAAGATCGGGTCTATTTTCAACAATACCGCCCGCAAAATCGCACCTATATCATTGGATTCAGGCAGTACGAACAAGGCAGGCATAAAGAGGGGCTGGAAGCGCTCGATACACTGGTCTTTTGGCTAGAGGAAAAGATAAACCTGGCGAAGAAACCCGTACGTAGGCAGTACCGCATTCAACCGGTAGCCAGCAACTAAAATGAATTAATTAACAAAACCCTATCACTGATTGTGGAAATGACCCATCAACAGACGATCCCATCCAGCCTATTTTTGTTACGCAGCAGTACACTGGCGCTTTTAGCCCTTTTGTATACCGCTCAGCTAAGGGGGCAAAATGCCTTGCGAGACATCCCGGATCCGGACCCGGAGGTGCAACTGCGCATGTTTCAGGTCGCCGATGGATTTGAGGTAAACCTGTTTGCTTCGGACCCAATGGTAGTGAAGCCCATCCAGATGAACTGGGATCAGGAGGGCAGATTGTGGGTGGTAAGCAGCACCGTGTATCCCCACCTCAAGCCGGGAGAACTCGCCAACGATAAAATCCTCGTCCTGGAGGATACCGATGGGGATGGAACAGCCGATTCGTCCACCGTTTTCGCAGAAGGGTTGATCACCCCGACCGGGATTCTTCCCGGTGACGGCGGGGTTTACGTAGCCAATTCCACGGAAGTTCTCCACTTAAAAGACACCGACGGCGACGGAAAAGCAGACAAACGGGAGACCATACTGACGGGTTTCGGGACAGGAGATACCCACCACTTGATCCATACGTTTCGCTGGGGCCCAGACGGATTATTGTATTTCAATCAGTCTATCTACATTTACAGCCATGTGGAAACCCCCTGGGGAGTACGCCGGTTGGAGGGTGGAGGTGTTTGGCAGTACAATCCCAAAACCAAACAACTGGAAGTCTTTGCCCGGGGCCTGATTAACCCCTGGGGCCTGCAATTTGATCGCTGGGGCACGGCCTTGCTGACGGACGGTGCCGGAACCGAAGGAATCAACCATGCCTTCCAGGGAGCAACCTTTGTAGCGGCACCCGGTGCTGACCGGGTATTAAGAGGGTTGAACCCCGGTCAACCCAAACATAGCGGGTTGGATGTGGTTTCTGGCTCTCACCTCCCGAAAGAATGGCAGGGAAGCCTGGTTACCAATGACTTTCGAGCCAATCGCATCAATCGGTTTGCATTGGAAACGCAGGGAAGCGGCTTTATATCGCGGCAAGCGGAAGACATTCTTTGGACGGATCACATTGGCTTTCGCCCGGTTGATATCCTGGTCGGCCCGGACGGTGCCCTGTACGTGGCCGATTGGTACAATCCCATTATCCAACACGGAGAGGTGGATTTTCATGATCCTGCGAAGGGATCAGCAGCACGGGAGAATATGGAGAATCACCAAAAAAGGCAGTCCCCTGGTAGCCAAACCCGACCTGCTCCAACGAGGTATCCCGGAATTAGTCGAAAGTCTGCAAGCGAATGAAAACTGGACCCGACTGCAGGCAAAGCTGCTGCTTCGTTCTAAGCCTTTGGCCGAGGTAATCCCGGTACTGGAAAATTGGCTGCTCACGCGTAACCCCAATGAGGATGACTACGAACACCAACTCCTGGAGGGCCTATGGCTCTACCAAACCCTTGGACAGGTGTCGGTTCCTCTTTTGGAAAAAGTATTGCAAGCAGTTGACCCGCGTGCCCGCGCAGCCGCACTTCGGGTAGCTACACACTGGAGAAACGAATTACCCGAATACCAGGAATACCTGCAGCGGGCCGTAGGCGATTCGGACCCACGGGTGCGGTTGGCAGCCGTGGTAAGTTTACAGAACGAAACGGATGCAGCCGCAGCGGGACTGGCCTTGACCACCTTGGAACAAGAGCTGGACACCAACCTGGAGTTTGCGCTGTATACCACGGTCAAAGCCCTGCGTTCTGCCTGGCTTCCTAAGCTGCTTGCAGACCCGGGCTATTTTGGGGATACGGCCAAAACTATTTTTGCGCTGCAGACAGCCACCGATCCCGAGGCGATCGAGCTTCTTGGACGCATGTATGCAAGGGACCAATTGCCAGATACGTTTCGGCCTCAGGTAATTCAGACCCTGGGCAGGTACGGTTCCGGCAAGGAACTGGCCATTTTGTTTGAGCGAAGCCTGCAGGCGGATCGAGCTGCCGATCAACGTGGAATGGAACTGGATGCGTTGATTCAGGCTGCCAGAGACCGCGGGCTTCGTCCTGAAAATCGGACGCAGGGGCTTGTTTCTTTATTGGAATCGGGGGAGGAAGTATTGGTAACCAAGGCCCTTCGCCTGGCAGGATCCTGGAAAAGTACATCCTACGAGAAAAATATCGTGGAGTTGATCCATCGAGGAAATCTACCCGTCAAAATTGCAGGCATGCAAGCGCTGGCCCAAATGGAAGACAATGCCAGCATTCAGCTATTGAACGAATTCGCTCAAAATGCATCCAACCTGGAAATTCAGTTACTTGCGTTGGGGCAACTGGCAGTCAGCAGGCCGGGTGACGCGATTCCATTGGCGATGGATGCCTGGAAGCGAGGCATTCCCGAAGAGGCTGCCGGCCAATTGTTTGGCGCATTTATGCGAACCGATACGGGCACACAGGTACTCACCGAAAACCTGATTGGCTCCACCATTCCGGAAAATATGGCCATACAGGGTAGAAAAGTCATGCAACGCTACGTCCCCTGGTACCGCAGAAACAGTGCCCAGGTGAAAGACTTACAAGCCGCGTTCGAAAAATCCGGTGGGGTATTGCCTCCAGAGCGCATGCCCCAGCGATTGGACGAAAACCAGGTATATGCATTGGCTCAGGAAGTAAAGATCAAGGCGGATCCGGTTATTGGCGAAAGCATCTACCGAAGAAAGTCACTGATGTGTCAGAATTGCCACGCGCTTGGGGGTGCTGGGGGGAGATTAGGGCCCGATCTAAGTTCGCTGGGGACCAGTTCTCCTATCGATAATATCATTCAATCCCTTTTGGACCCCTCTGAGTCGGTTAAGGAAGGCTATGAACTACAAAAGGTAACAAAGACGGATGGTAGTATTTTTATGGGCTACCTGGTAGGTGATGGAACGGATGAATTGCTCATGCGGGACATGTCGGGGCAGGAAACATCGTTGCCCAAGAATCAGGTGGCCAATCGGGAAAATGTACCCGGGTCCCTAATGCCTCCGGGTCTTACGGCAAGTTTGGAGCGGGAAGAGTTTATTGACCTGGTTGGCTACCTGTCCAAATTGGGAAGTTCCGGAGATTTTCGTGTTACCAATGAAAAATTTGTTCGCACCTGGTATGCCAGCACGGATACGGATGCCGTGCGTTCCCTCCTCTCCGGGGCTGTTGCTTCCGAGGCCATTGCACCCATTGAAAAAGGCCGTATGCCCCTCTATAGTAGGGTTGCAGGAGGCCTCCCGCTCGAAGAAATTCCGGTATTGAAGGATGTGGATGACAGGGAATACGGACTGCTAACGTTTGAGGTGGAAGTCCTGGGCAGCGGTACCCTGACACTTGGTTTCAATAGCATCAAGGCACTACGTGTATGGGTAGGAACTGAAGAGCTGTCGTTGACTTCAACCGAGGCCAGCACGATGGTGGACCCGGGCAAGCACCGGGTGCAGGTTGTCCTGGATTTGGGATCTGCAGATCAGGAATTCCTTCGGATACAGGTACTTGAAGACGGGAAACAGTCCTCGCAAAACCGCTTGGTTACAGAAAACTGAGCGTAGTCTCTTGCCGATTTTAAGGTGCTGAATGCCTCATCTCCAAGCCAATGGAAGTTCTGGGCATATAACCAGTCCAGGTCTCGTCCAGCGAGTTTACTGGCAAATCCAAGAATTTTCCGTACTCCATTCCTTTCAGGTAGATACCGAGAAAGGCAGTGACAAAGTGCTGATTGATATTATTGATTCGTCGCTCGTCCCAGACAGGTTCGCTGTAGTGCATGTAATCCGCCGGTTCCAGGTAGGGAGATACCGGTGGATTCGGCGCCACGTTATGGCGGGCATTTAAGTAGGTCAGTAGGTATCTTTCTGCATTCAAGGCTCCTTCGTAAATGGCTTTAACACCATCTTCGTATCCCGATATGTCGTCTTCGCTTCCGGCGATGAAAAACGTCGGTATACGCAGGTTTTTCAGTCCCTCGCTATCCCATGCGCCACGCTGCATTCCCCATGGAGCAAACGCGACAATAGCCTTTACCCGGGGATCAACAGTACCTGAATAGCTGGGATCGGAAAGGCTACGCGTAGCAAGCAGTTGACTTCCAGCCGTCATTTGTGAAAATGCACCCACAAAACCAGGAGCGAATCCCGCCCCTGCAGCATTCAATACCCCGTATCCTCCCATCGAATAGCCCAGTAGGGCAGTCCGGGATACGTCCACCATTCCGGATAAAAAGTGACCTTCTCCTGATCGATTGAACCGATCCATCTCGTTAAGTACAAACAAATCATCCAGAGGCCGGTGGTAGAGCGTACTGGTAAACTTGCCCGGATTCTCGTGGGTAGACTCGGTATGGTCAATGGCAACGACCAGGTAGCCTTTGGATGCAAGGTTTTCGGTCAGGTAGGTCATTAACACACGGGATCCCAGGTACCCATGGGAAACGATAACCAATGGGTAGGGACCTTCGCTGGTATTCGGGGCGACATTCCTCGCTGCTCTTCCCGGAAAGGTAAAGGGCGTTAGCGGCCGGTCGGGATCCGAGGCGGAACCCAAAAAATCGCTGTATTCCGCCGTTGTACCAGTTATTTTTTCCTGCGCGGGGTACCACACTTCTACGCGCAAGGGCCGGTCGTAAACGGGCATTTCCACCCCGCTGCCCTTTTGGATATCCGGCTGATTCGCATGGACTAATTCCAGGGTGCGTACACCCACACGAAAAGCGCCGGGACGGGCAAGCTCCGGTGCGTCGGGCAAGGGATCTCCGAAAACAAACGGATCGGTCTGAGAATAAACCGGATGAATAATTGAAAGGAAGCAGGCAAAAAAACAGAATGCAACGAAAATCAGCGGTCAACTCATGATTGGTAGCGATGATGGTTTAAAATTTTGCTAAATATAGCGATTTTCTAAGTGCTCCCGGCAGATTCGACACCAATTCATCCAATACTGGACCGACCGGAAACAAGCATAGGCCGGACGAGCATTTGCCGTAAAAGAGCGGTATTTCTGAAAAATTAAGCGTATGTTGCATCCGAAGTTATAACCCAGGAAACTTTTCCATGTGGACACATCCATAATCTTTTGCATCGGTGAAACCAAAGCGAATAGAGAGGAAAATCGGTCCGTTGGGCATTCAAATTCTTGAAAGGGAAACCTGCCCGGCTATCGGAATCGTTGCTGTGGCATTTGTTTCCTGGGTTAAAAAATAAGGAAAAACGCTGTTTCCTTTGTTTTAGTTGGGGTCCCTCTCTATATCTGGCAAGAACGACCTGGCGTTCGCACTTGCCACGCCCGGACTCCGTGCACCCATTTATACCGTATTCGAAAAACCAAGCGACCCGAAAATGAACATACCTTATTCTAGCGAAAAACCTGCCACCAGGTTCACAAACTGTCTGACCCTTATCGCCTGTGTTGCTGCGGCTATTGGCTGGCTCACGGGCTGCAGCGCCGGTCGAAACAACGAGGAACGCACCCGGCTTTCTAACTGGCAAACGCTCTTCAACGGAACCGATCTGGAGGGATGGATTCCAAAATTTCACCATCACGAAGCGGGCGATAACTACGCTAACACCTTTCGGGTAGTCGATGGAACGATTCAGGTGAACTACAACGATTATACCCAGTTTGAGGAGCGATACGGCCACCTTTTTTACCACAAGCCCTTTTCCTCCTTTCACTTGAAGTTTGACTACCGCTTCACCGAGCAGTGGATGGAGGACGCGCCGGATTATACCTACCGCAACAGCGGAGTCATGTTCCATTCTCAGGCTCCGGAAACCATTCTAAAGGAACAGGATTGGCCCATTTCCGTGGAATACCAAATGCTCGCTGACGCCGGTGACGGCAAACCCAGACCAACAGGCAATATGTGTTCACCGGGTACCGAAGTAGTCTTTCAGGGGGAAATGGATCCCCGGCATTGCATCAACTCTACCTCTCCCACCTTCGGATGGGATGAATGGGTTCATGCCGAACTGATTGTTTACAGGGATTCCCTGATTATTCACAAAGTAAACGGAGATACCGTGCTGGAATACAGCCAAACCCAGATTGGCGGCGGCGTCGCCAACGGATACGACCCTGCCTTCAAAGTAGACGGAAAACCACTCAAAGAGGGCTATATCGGGCTACAGGCGGAAGGTCAGGGAGTGGAGTTTAAAAACATTCGCATCAAAGAACTGGAGTAGGCGGTTCACCCTAGACACCACCATGTGCTCAATTACCACGTTATGCAAACGCCAGGCTACTCCGATCAAAAGTAGATAGAAAGCGCCTTAAGGGCAGCAAACGTTCAGTTGAAGCCTTTCGGCTTTCGGAGTCGGATGGGAGCTTTTTTGTTGGAAAGGGCCTTACCACTACGAACCCTGGGTGCAGCCCGCTGATTCCGGGTCTTGACCCAGGATGGGCTTGAAACGTCCGCCATAGGTTTGCTTCCAGCGCGCAATTCCCGCTGAAGCAGTTCCAGTGTCGCTGAGAAATTAGATTGTTTCGGTTTGATGCCAGAATCGATACGTCCTGCCGTTTGCGCAAAAAATACCAGGCATTTACAAAAAATAATTTTTTTACGAGGTATTTTCTATAGAAATTTACCGCGGTAAGGTACTACGCAAGAGGTCATGAAAAAAATTCTAGTCACAATCATCGGTTTGGCAATCAGCTTGAGCTGTATACAGGCACAAAACATCGAGATAACCGGTAGAGTAGTTGAAACCAATAGCCAGACACCCATAGAATTTGCGACCGTCAAGCTTCTGGATGCTCAGAGCGGAGAAATGCTTGCAGGTACCACCACGGCAGCGGATGGCAGGCTGCTCCTGAGTACCCAACGGAAGGATTTTACCCTGGAGATTAGTTTTATCGGCTTTATTACCACCCGCATTTCCGACTATACGGTCAGCGATGGAAAGGTGGATTTGGGAACCATTCGCTTGTCTGAGGACAGCGAGCTGATGGACGAGGTGGTGATCCGGGGTGAACGGTCAACTACCGAATTTCAGTTGGATAAGCGCGTGTTTAACGTGGGCCAGGACCTGAGTAGCACCGGAGCCAGTGCCCTGGAAGTGTTGAATAATGTACCTTCGGTCACCGTGAATATCGAAGGGCAGATCCAGCTTCGGGGCATCGGTGGCGTTCAGATACTAATCAACGGAAAACCTTCAGTGCTAGCCAGTGACGGAGGCAATGCCCTCGGCACCATCACTGCAGACATGATCGAACGGGTGGAAGTCATTACCAACCCCTCTGCCAAATACGATGCATCGGGTACCTCAGGTATCATCAACATTGTCCTTAAAAAAGAAGAAAAGAGAGGTATCAACGGATCCATTACGCTCAATACCGGAGTACCCAACAACCACAGTTTGGGATTTAGCCTGAACAAGCGCACCGACAAATTCAACCTTTTCAGCCAGCTGGGCCTGGGTCACCGTACCTTTCCCGAAACCTTTGAGACCTTAAACAGCAACCTTAGCGAACAAACCTTCATTCGAAATGTGGGTGATGGGGAAAAGAACGAAACGTTTTTTAACCTCATCCTGGGCACCGATTACCACATCAACGAACGAAATGTCCTTTCGCTGACTGGTAATTTTGCCTACGAGTTGGAGACCGAGTATTCCAATGGAAACTTTACCGCCCAAACCGGAACAGCCGCACCTGATGCCGGCTGGATGCGGGAAGAAGCAACCGAGGCCACCAATCCCAAGTGGCAGTACGAATTGCAGTACAAGAGTGACTTCTCGGACCAGGACGACCACTACCTATTGGTGAGCGCTTTGGGAAGTTCTTTTGCAAAAAAACAGCAGTCCACTTTCGATAACCTGCCGTCTTTTGGTGAATCGGCACTGCAGGATCGGCAACAGACCGATACCGATTTCGGACAGTGGGAATATACATTTAAAGCCGACTATACCCGCCCGATAACGGATAAGCTCACCTTTGAGTCGGGGGGACAATACCTGATCACCGACGTGCGCAATGATTTTGCCATACTGGGTTTTGAAAACGGTGGCTGGCAGGAAATCCCCGAGCGTACCAATACATTTTTTTTCCTGCAAAAAGTACTGGGCCTGTACAGTACCGGCGCCTACGAGGGAGATAAATTCGGACTCAAACTTGGAATACGAGCGGAAAACACGGACATGAATACCTTATTGGAGCAAACCGAAGAAGAAAACCGAAAAAATTTCACAAATCTATTCCCTACCTTACACAGTTCGTACAAGCTCGCCGATAATTTTTCCTTGCAGGGAGGCTACTCCCGCCGCATCTCCCGTCCCCGGCTTTTTGACCTGAATCCGTTTTACAACATCCGAAACAATTTCAGTATCCGTACCGGAAATCCGGACCTGTTGCCGGAATTAACGGATAGTTACGAAATCACCGGTATTCTCGACTTTGAATTACTCTCGCTCAGCAGTTCGGTGTACCACCGGTACATCACCCAAACCGTGGAAAACGTGACTATTTTTGAAGACAACGTAGCGATCACCAAGCCAATGAATATCGGGACCAATAAAGCAACCGGCCTGGAAATTAATGGGAAATTCACCCCCAATGACTGGTTGTCTCTCAATGCAGATTTCAACTACAACTATTTCAACCGGGAAGGAACTTTCGAAGCCAGCCCGTTTGATTTCACCGCGGATCAGTGGTCAGCCCGGCTAACCTCCAAATTTAGCCTGCCTGCGGATTTCACCCTGGAGCTCATCGGTAATTACCAATCGGCTTACCAAACCTTTCAGCGAACCATTAGCGGCTATGCATTGGCCGATATCGGCCTTCGCAAAAAAATCATGAAGGGCAAAACCATCTTGAACCTCAGCATCCGGGACGCCATTGCCTCCAGGATATTTGAAAACGAAACCGTGCAGAATACCTTCCGCCAATACGATTACCGACTACGGGGCCGGTTCATTACCTTCGGTATCAGTTATGGTTTTGGAAAAGGCGAGGCCATGGAATTCAGCGGTCAAAAGAGATTTTAATGGACTTACGTCCCCATCGTATGGGCCCCTTGCGATCTGTTTTTCAGCAAGTACTGCCACCAGGAAAGGCCTGTATCCAGAAAACGTAGGCCAGGCGATTCCAGGCAACAGTCCAGGTGGGGTTGAACTTCCATTTCCCTCGCAGCAATCAAGTCCTGACCCAATCGAGTGGCAGCGGGGACCGCCTGCAGTGGTAATGAATTAGGAATCAGGCTGATTTTCCCTAAATGGCCTTCTTGGGTGATGTCCGGAACCAATTGCCAGAAAAAACCTACTAATTTACCATTTCATTTGAGGCCAGGATGCGGTTTTGCCTCTGGCTTTCACCCTCACAAAGCATCTATATGGAAACTAAACCAAAAATCATCGGGAGTAAAAACAAGATTGAACCAGACTTGATGCTGAAGATTTCCAGGATGAAGCCAGTTATCAAACCCACCAAACCCCACCGACACGAAGGATACCACGAGCTGATCTACCTGTCAAAAGGGGCCGGGCAACATACCGTCGGTGATCAGGTACACGAAGTACGTCCCCCCATGGGTTTCTACCTGAATCTCGGTCAGGTTCATTGCTGGAATTTTTCCCGAATACCCGATGGCTACGTCGTGTTATTCAGGGAGGAGGTACTTTCGGGTTATCCGAAGGCACTTGCCCACCTGTTTGGGATGAAGGAAACCTTCAGGCTTTCCGAAGAAGATCCATCTGTCCTGCAGTTACTCGATGTTTTTTTCTCCGACTTCAAACGAGGACTACCGCTTGATGTATTGGCTGCACAATTAAATAGCTTGATTTACAAAACCATTCAGTTGCCACAAGATCGGCGAAAGCTCCCTCCCACCGTTTTGGATGAATTTGCCATTTTCAAAAAACTGCTCCGCGAAAACTACCGACATTTGAAAACTTCCGAAGCCTATGCAGCAGCCATGCGCATCAGCATTCGAAAGTTAAACCAGATTTGCCAGGCGGCAACGGGAAGCAATGCGATCGAACTCATTCGCGAATACTTGCTGATCGAATCCAAAAATCTGCTTACTCACACCGGATTGCAGGTAACTGAAATTGCCTATCAATTGAATTTTTCGGATGCCTCAAACTTTGTGAAGTTTTTTAAAGCACAAACAACGCTCACTCCTACCGAATACCGTGCAAGATTATAAAATCTACCATTATTAACAGAAATTAACCACAGATTTGAAAGGTCCGTAGCCGTAACTTGCGAAGGAAATAATGTCGCAATGAAAATACTTCTGGCCTTCGTAGTCCAACTTTTTTTGATTTTTCCGGCCCTTTCTCAAATAACCGTCCGCGGTATGCTGGTGGATTCTACGGAAGGCAACCCCATCGAATACGGCAGCGTGGGGCTTTACACCCGCACTGACTCTAGCCTGGTATCCGGAACGGTAAGCGGACCTGACGGAGTTTTTGAGCTTAGCGGTATGAAGCCTGGTGCCTATTACCTGTTCGTCCAATTCATGGGATACGAAAGGATAACCATCGGAAATTTGTTGTTGGAAAGGGGACAGGCACTGGACCTTGAGACCATTCGGCTGACTCCCAATGAACAATTATTGGAACTGGTAGAGGTAACCGGAAGCCAGTTTACCGCCATGCACCGAATAGATCGTCAGGTATTTGAAGCGGCTGAATTTCTATCTGCTCAGGGAGGGACGGCCGTTGACCTGATTCGAAACCTTCCGTCCGTCAGCCTTAACGCGGAAGGGGATTTATCGGTGAGAGGGGCTACCGGATTTGTAGTCATGCTTAACGGCAAACCGATACAATCCGACCCGGCCATACTACTCGGACAATTGCCAGCCAACGCCATCAAAAACATCGAAGTAGTGACAGCTCCCTCTGCACGATACGACCCGGAAGGTAAAGCAGGTATTATCAATATTACCACAGAAAAAGGGGCCACCGATGGGACATTTATCCAATTTAACACCCGAATAGGCGCCCCGAGTATACAGGATTACGACAATAAGAAAAAGCCACAACGGTATGGAGCCGATTTTACGCTGAACCACCGGCAAGGGGATTGGGATTTTTCTCTGGGGGCCAGCTATTTGAGAAATGATGTGAATGGCCGGAGAATAGGTGATGTGTATACGATGGATGGAGACACGACCACCCGCTTTCCGTCGGAGGGTGAGCGGGGTTTCGACGAGGAAGCCTACTCCGGACGCTTTACGGTGGCCTATACCCCTGACGCCAACAATGAATTCAGTCTGGGTTTTTACGGAGGAATACGCAGCAAGGACCGCACCGCGGATATTGTGTACTACGATAACCACGCGATCGTGAAAGGACAGCGCCTTTATACCTTGCAGTATTATAACGAAAACTTGCGGATCCGGAAAAGTGATTTTGCGATGGGAAGCATTGACTACGCCCACACATTTACCAACCAGGGCCGCCTCTCCAGTTCTTTCCTGTACGAATACACCATGCTGGGAGGTCCCACCACGAACCGGAATCTGGGCTTTCCAAACACCAGTCTGATCTACCAGGACGAATACAACACCAACGATAATCCCCTGCACGGAATCCGGTGGCAGGTCGACTACCAATCCAATCCCAGGGCATGGGGGATACTGGAGGCAGGCTATCAGTTTCGTTTCCTGGACCATCAGGGTGATTTTGTATACGAACGAAGAAATAACGAGACCGGCGAATTTGAATTGGTACCCGAGTTTTCCTCCAATGTGGCGTTGACCCGCGTCATTCATTCCGGGTACGGACAACTAAGCGGGCAAACGAAAAAATGGGACTATGCGATTGGCGTACGAATGGAATCCATGGACCGGGAACTAGTGCTCCAGGATAAATCCAACACGGTAGATAGTCTTTATTCCTATGATTTTTTTATACCCTATCCTACCGCCAGCGTCCAATACAAGCTGGGAGACAATATGCGGGTAAAAGGAGCGTACAGCCGAAGGGTGGAACGAACCACCACCTTCAAAATGAATCCTTTTCCTGAACGCGAGCATTCCGAGACGCTGGAACAGGGAGATCCCACCCTGCTCCCTGAATTTATAGACCTGGTAGAGACCGGGTTGATAAAAGACTTTGGAGAAAACAGCCTCTTTGCCACGGCCTATTACCGGCATGTAAAAAACCTGGTCAACAGGGTGAACACCGTTTACAACGATACCATTCTGAACCGGATTTATTCCAACGTCGGAAATGCCAGGTCACTAGGGATTGAGGTAGGCATGGAGCTCAATCCTGCCGACAAATGGAGCGTATTTGCAGGAGGAAACCTATATCGGTACCGCATTGAAGGTAGCTTTGATGATCGGCCGATTGATAACGCTGCCTGGGTTTATTCCATCAATGCCAATACCCGCTACGACTTCTCTCCAACCTTTTCAGCGCAATGGTCTTTCAACTACCTTTCTAGCCGTATCACGGCGCAAGGTGAGGACTCCCGGTTTTTGTCACCCAATTTGGTTCTGAATAAAACCTTTATGGACGAACGGCTCCGAGTGGGTCTCCAATGGCTCAATATGGATATGGGTCTTTTGCGTACCAATGAACAACGAATCAGCACCTGGAGGGAAAACGAATTTTACACCAGCACGAATTACGTGCTCGAGGTGGATGTGGTACTTCTGAATCTAAGCTACACCCTCAATCCTAGTCGCAACAAATCACGCTTTATTAAAAGTGAATTTGGAGAGAAAGAATTCTGAACAACAAAGTCAACCTTTCAATAGCCTGCCCAGTACCATCAGCTGCTGTTCCAATTTTTCAGACCAGGGCAAGCCATAATTTAAACGCAGGCAGTGGTGAAATTGGCTTTGAAGGGTAAACATTCGGCCAGGTGCGAAACTTATTCCCTGTGAAAGGACCGGATCGAATAATTTCCCCGTGTCCAGCTGTTTGGCCAACTCCACCCATAATACGAATCCACCCTGTGGCCGGCTTACCTTTGTTTCAGCTGGAAAGTGATCGGCAATTGTACGTATAAAATGCAGGGAGTTGGCATGGAGGGTTTTTCGCAGTTGGCGTAGATGCCGCTCATAGCGATCATTTTCCAAAAATAAGCCGATGGCTTCCTGCGTGAGTGCCGTACCAGACACCGAATGAAAAAGTTTTAACTTCAAGATGTCTTTCATGTATTTTCCCGGAGCCATCCAGCCCACCCGATAGCCCGGAGCCAGCGTTTTTGAAACCGAACCGCACCACAACACCAGGCCCTCCTGATCAAAAGCTTTGCAGGGCTTGGGCCGGTTTGGCCCGAAGTACACATCTCCATACAGATCGTCTTCGATCAGTGGAATGCCATGCCGAGCCAGAATTTCAACCACCGCTCGTTTGTTTTCCTCCGGCATGCAACTTCCCAACGGATTATTGAAATTACTCACCAACAGGCATATATCAATCTTACCCACCACCGCTTTCAGGTCATCCGGATTTACCCCAAAAACCGGGTGGGTAGGCAACTCCACTACCTGTAGACCCATGTTCTTTGCCAATTGGAGTATCCCAAAATATACCGGACTCTCCACCGCTATGCGGGTTCCCGGACGTGTTAACGCCATAAATGCCAACGAAATGGCATGCATGGCTCCGGAAGTACTGACCAGGTCCTGCACTCCCAAATTGCCGGACCAGGTGAAGGACCATTTGGCAATATTTTTCCTCAACCGTACATTACCCTGGACGTCGTCGTACCCTGTACCTCCGGAGGAAAGTGTTTTGGTCGCTTGCTGGAGACATTTATTGAGCCGGGCGACAGGAAAAAAACGCTCATCGGGTACGCTCAGGGATAATTGGGTAATCTCTTTGTTGACAAAATTACGGAAAACCTTCCCAATCAATCCGTCGTCCGCCGGGTCAGCGGGATGATTTTGAGGCATACTGGCATCCGGAACCGGCAACCGTTGGTCTGCTTTTTCACAAACGAAAAAACCTGACTGAGGCCTTGAAACAATGCATGACCTGCTTTCCAATACCAAATAGGCCTGAATCACGGTGTTTTTGCTTACCCCGTACTCCTTACTCACCGTCCGAATGGAAGGCATCTTGTCCCCTACCTTCAGGCTTCCCTTCTGAATAAGCTGTTCAAAATTATCCGCTACTTCCTGATACAATGTCATAAACAGGCTTGTTTAACTGTACCCATCAAATTTAAATAAATTGTATCTGTAACCAATACACATTTCGTTGTTTCTTTGTGGAGGAGTTTGGGTACATCGAATTCCCGCTCCATACATCGTTCAATTATTCCTAGATCATGCCTGAAGAAAGCCTCATGTATCCCATCGGTCGGTTCCGTTTTCCGGAATCCAAATCGAATGCATGCGTGAAGGAGGCGATTTTGGGTATGCAGCGTTTTCCGGTGGCACTGTTGGAATTGCCTACCGGCTTATCGGACCAAAAGTTGAAGACAACCTACCGGCCCGGCGGATGGAGTATCCGGCAACCGGTATACCATTTGGCCGATAGCCACACGAACGCATTCATTCGATTCAAACTTGCTGTGATAGAAAAAAAAGCCCCGATGATCAAGCCCTACAAAGAAAATGATTGGGCCGAGCTGGCAGATTCAAAACTTCAAATTGACGCATCCGTTCAACTATTCGGTGGAATCCACAAATGCTGGTGTTACCTGATGGAAAATAGGAACGCACCTCAATGGCTTCGCTCCTTTTTTCATCCGGAACAAAAGCAGTCCATCGCACGAAATGCAAGTGCTTTGGCCCGCGATTGGCACGGTAAACACCACCTGGCCCACATCCGGCTGGTAAAAAACGCAAACAAGTAACCTTTTAGTCGCACGTACATCATGAACCAAACCGAAACCCGAAGACCCGATTTTGATTTTGAAAACTTCACCTTTGGCGTTCAATCCACGGATCACATGCTAATGGCAGCTTACCAAAAAGGCGCCTGGTCCACCTACCGCATCGCGCCGGTACAGTCCATCTCCCTGTCCCCATTGGCCATGTGCTTTCATTACGGGCAGACGGTTTTTGAGGGCCTGAAAGCCTTTCGGATGAGCAATGGTAAAATCAATGTTTTCCGAATGGAAAGCCACTGGAAACGAATCAATCGATCCCTGAAACGGATGGCCATGCCGCCCTTGCCGGAGGAACTCTTCATGGAAGGTATTCAACAGCTGTTGAAACAGGACTCAGCCTGGGTGATCGACGACCCGGAGTATTCCCTGTACATCCGTCCTTTTGTGATTGCTACGGAACAGAAATTAGGCGTAGATGCTTCCCAGGAATACCTATTTATGGTCGTGCTATCTCCCATGCGGGCCTACTACAACAAGCCCTTGAAAGTAAAGGTGGAAACCAACTACATCCGCGCTGCCCGGGGGGGAGCCGGTGCGGCAAAGAACGGAGGGAACTACGGCGCATCCCTGCTTCCGCAAATCAACGCAAAAAAAGAGGGGTTCGATCAGATTATCTGGCTTGACGCCAAGGAAAAAAAGTTCATTGAAGAGTCTGGAACCATGAACATTCTTTTTATTCTGGAGGGAAACCGGCTCGTTACTCCTGAACTCAGCGATAGTATCCTGGATGGTATTACTCGTGATTCTTTATTGAAACTGGCCGGGGAGGAAGGTTTTTCCGTAGAAGAGCGGCCGGTCTCCATTGAAGAAATATGTCAACGGATTGAAAACGGAGAACGAGTAGAAGCTTTTGGCGCAGGCACTGCTGCGGTAATCTCACCCATCGAAACGATCAGCTACCAGGGCAAATCCTTTGCTACTTACCTGGCGGCAGATGCCGGCATGTACCGACTGAAAAACCGGCTATCGGCTGTACGCATTGGCGTACTGCCGGACAAGCATGGGTGGAACCATCTCCTGGATGCCTGATTGAGCAGGTTTTTGTAAGATTTTCATAGCCAGAAGTACCCGAACCGGAATACCTCGTATCATCCGCCAGGAAGGGTGGGCCCTTGGTACCCCATCCCGGGCAATGGCCTCCGGCTTGCTTGGACAAAACTGAAAATAATCCGAAATCACTACTGATTCCCAAGCCATAAACCCGGCGATACAGGGCCCTGCCCCTGTCCTTTCCATCCGCAGGACCTCTCAGGTCACATCTGGTGTCTGGAAGAGAAAATGTTTTCCCTCAGCTACCGACAGATGCGTGAAGGCAAAAGGGCAAAGAAATCCTGCCAATGCCGGGACAGCGCAGGACAATCACACTCGCTACCAAACAAATCGTGAAACTTGAAATTCGACAGATTTACGCTACTTGCCTCGGGATATTTAGGAAAATCCGTGTTCGCCCGTACCAAAGCAGTGGAAACCTATCAGGCTATCCCTAAAAAGGTGCAATAGTAGAACCGGCATCCGGCCCGGGATTTTTTTTGACCGTAGGTCAGGCTATTTAACTCCGGGTTTGATCCCTTGCCCCACCTACCACTTTTTTCCTCGTAGTTGTTTCTTTTCCGCTTGCATACGCTTTGTTTTGAGCCGTTTTTCAATCGCCCGTTTGCTGGGTCTGGTAGCCTTTCGTAGCTTTTTTTGCTGAAACGCGGCTTCTACCAAGGCATAGAATTTCCGCAGCGCAATGGCTTTGTTTTGTAGCTGGGACCTGCTTTCCTGGGCTTGAATGACTATAGTTCCTTCGTTATCCAGTTTGCTTGCCCACTTTTTCATCAGTAGGTTTCGTTCGTGCGCATCCAATAATCGGGATTCGGGCACATTGAACTTCAATAGTATTTTTGAATTCACCTTATTGACATTTTGCCCACCCGGGCCACTGCTTCTGCTCGCCTGAAAGGACAGTTCCTGGTTTAAAAATTGCGATTGTATTTTCTGAAAAAGAGACATGTCAGCCGATTAGATTATTTTGTTGACGTCTGTTCAAGGATTTGCACAAAAAAGAAGTTCCCCTCACCGCGGCAGGATTTAAAAAACCGGCGTTCGACCACTCCGAATGCCTACACCTGCAAGATCGCGCCGAATTCAGGAGCCTCCCTACCTTCATTAATGAATATGGGTTGGGACAGCATCCTGATGGACAGAAAAGTAATGCATGCGATCCGCTACCTCAGCCCATTAAGCTAATGCGTATCGTTTACCTCAGCTATCCTTCCATTCTGTGTGGAACGATTCGTTTAGATCGCTATCGGTCCGCTGGTACCTGTGAGCGCCAAAATAATCGCGTTGGGCCTGAATCAGATTCATCGGCGAATCTGCTGTCACGGCTCCCAGGAAATAATTGATGGCACTGGAAAGCAACGGAACAGAAAATCCATGCCGAAGGGCCTGCCCTACTACGTAAGACAGATCAGCCTGAGAACCATTTAACGCAGCCACCGCTTTCGGATGCAGAAAGATACGGTTGCTTTCCTGAAAGAGATCCACCAACTCCTCCATCAGCCGGGAGCGGATGATGCAGCCACTGGTCCAGACCCGGGCGATCTCTGAAAAATTCAGATGCCAGTTATTCTTTTCGGAAACTTCCAACATCAAGGAAAACCCGGTATCGTGATTAAGGATTCGTGTCACCTGATAGGCTGCCCTAAGTTTCTGAATAAAAACCTCGCGGTCCTCGATTGCTGCGATTTGCTTCGGATTATACAGCTCCGAGGCGATCCGACGGAAAGGCTTCCGGGCAGACAGGTTGCGAACCATCACTGCTTCCGCCAGAACTCCGTACGGTTGGCCGTATTCCAGGGCCGTGGTCACCGACCAGCCTCCGGTCCCTTTCTGAGCCGCTTGATCCAGAATCTTATCCAGCAGGGGTTCTCCGTTCTCTTTTTCGAAGAATGGCTACGGTGATCTCCAATAGGTAGCTCGATAAATCGCTATCCATCCAGGATTGAAAAATATCCGCGATTTCGTCCAAATGCAGCTGTAGGTAGTGTCTCATTAAGAAGTAGATCTCCACTAGGGTCTGCATTTCACCGTATTCAATGCTGTTGTGAACGATTTTGACAAAATGCCCGGCACCATCGGGACCGATGTAGCTGACGCAAGGATTGCCCCGAAAATCCCTGGCAGCTATTTTTTCCAGATACGGCTTTATCTGTAGGTACCCGGCTTGGGTCCCCCCCGGCATCAGGGACGGGCCGAACCGGGCTCCTTCTTCCCCTCCGGACACACCCATTCCTATGTACAATACCTGTTTTTCTTGCAGGTAACGGGCCCTGGAACTGCTGTCTTTGTAAAACGAATTGCCCCCATCGATCAGGATGTCCCCGGGTTTTAAGAATGCACGCAATTCCTCGATTTGCTGATCCACCGCCTCCCCTGCCGGTATCATCATCAGTACCTTTTTTGGCGATTGCAGACTTTGCATAAAAGTTTCCAGGTCATCGAATGCACGAACCTGCTTCAGGCCCGGATTAGCTGCAAGCACTTGTTCAGCTACTTTTTCTTCCTTTCCCGGAACATGGCGGTTATAAATAGATAGCGCGGTATGATGCGCTGCCAGGTTAAGGGCGAGATTTTTTCCCATAACGCCCATTCCAATGATGCCTATTTCGGATCGTTTTTCAACGGAATTCATCGTTTCTACAATTTCTTTTACTACGTTTTCTGGCGTCTTGTCTACCGATATCTTAAGGCCATAATCGGGGATCTCTAATGTGGCTAACTGTGAATCCAGTAAGGCAGGGTTCATAAAATGGCCGACCCTATTCATTAAACGGTCCTTTACCAGCTCCTTGCTTCCGTGCAGGAGCACCCAGCGAAGATCAGGAACGACCTGCAGGACATTGCGGTATTTTTCATTCAATGCAGAACAAGCCAGAACCGCTCCCCCATCTTTTTCCCAACCCACCATCAAGCTCGCAAGCACCGTCAACCAAGGGATTCGATCTTCGTCTGTCAGGGGAATTCCGTCCCTCATTTTATTCTTATTGGCCGGTGGATGGAACTGATCTCCATCGTAAAAAGGAAGATGCAGGCGGGAGGCCAATAGCCTTCCAATCGTGGATTTACCACAACCTGTAACGCCGTATAGGATGATAACCATCTGCGAAATTACTAAAAAGCCTCCGGATCGGATCATTAATTTACCTAAATTTGCCAACGGAACGATTGCCCGGTCGGAGATTGTTGTCCATTAGGTTTTCCTCCTGAATAAAAAGGTTATGCAACACAATAAAAAACGCGTGGTCGTCGGACTTTCCGGAGGAGTGGACAGTTCGGTAGCAGCCAGTCTATTGGTGGATCAAGGGTACGAGGTTATTGGCTTGTTTATGAAAAACTGGCACGATGAATCCGTCACCTTGTCCAACGAATGCCCCTGGATGGAGGACAGCACGGATGCCATGCTGGTCGCTCAAAAACTCGGCATTCCCTTTCAGGCAATCGATTTGAGTGAGGATTACAAGGAGCGAATAGTGGACTACATGTTTGCGGAGTACGAGGCGGGTCGAACACCCAATCCGGATATTCTTTGTAATCGAGAGATTAAATTTGATATTTTTCTTCAGACCGCCCTGAGACTCAACGCTGACTACGTAGCCACCGGTCACTATTGCCAAAAAGCAACGATGGAAATCGATGGTAAGCCGGTTTACCGGCTTTTGGCCGGCGCAGATCCCAACAAAGATCAGAGTTATTTTCTATGTCAGCTAAATCAGGAACAACTAGCAAAAGCGCTGTTTCCCATTGGCCACCTGCAAAAGTCGCAGGTCCGAAAGATAGCCGCCGAGCTGGACCTCGTAACGGCCGGAAAGAAGGATAGCCAAGGCCTTTGCTTTATTGGAAAAGTCCGGCTTCCGGTTTTTCTACAGCAACAACTGAAACCAAAAAAAGGCCAGGTAATCGCCATTCCGGAAACGGCGGAGCGCTACCTAAAAAAGGGCATACCCGCGGGGATGGAAGTGGACGCCTACGACCAGGAGCTGCTGGAAGATACCTGTCTTGTTCGCCCGTATTTGGAAAACGAGGGAGAGGTGGTAGGTGAGCATAACGGGGCTCACTACTTCACCATCGGGCAACGAAAGGGGTTGCAGATTGGTGGCACCGGAAAGCCGTTGTTCGTCATCGCTACCGATACGAAAAATCACGTCATCTATACGGGTTTGGGAGAAGACCACCCCGGACTGTTGCGCTACGGATTGTTTGTTCCAAAGCACGACATCCATTGGATCCGGCCAGACAAAAGGCTACAGGTGGGCGAAACCGCGGAATACCTCGCAAGGATACGGTACCGGCAACCCTTGTCCAAAGCCTTGCTATCCATGAAAGAAAAGGGCTTGTACGTGTTGTTCGAACATGCACAGCGGGGAATCGCTGCGGGGCAATTTGTAGCCTGGTACAAAGGGAATGAGGCCATCGGATCGGGAACCATTGCCTGAGATGCCTGTACTGCCCCTGATTTACGAAGACCAGGAATACCTAGCCATTAATAAGCCAGCGGGCGTATTGGTACACAAGTCTGCCTTGGAAAAAGACCCCCATGCAGCATACGCCGTACACCTGCTGCGGGAGCAGCTGGGATACAAGGTGTACCCCTTGCACCGGATCGACCGTCCTACCTCCGGTGTGCTGTTGTTTGCCAAGAACTCGGGGGCTGCCTCCCGCCTACAGCCTAAATTTGCGGGTACCTCCATCAAAAAGCACTACCTGGCTCTGGTTCGTGGCTACATGCCCCAGGAACATGCACTGATTTCTCATCCACTGGCCAAAGACATGGAGTACGAATTGCAAGAAGCCGTGACCGAGTACTGGACCCTGGCCCAAACCGAAATTCCCTATGCTTCTTCCAGCCGGTATCCCAGCAGCAGGTATTCCCTCGTCAAAATCTATCCACATACCGGAAGAATGCATCAAATCCGAAGGCATTTTGCCCATATCCGCCACTACGTCATCGGTGATACTACGCATGGAGACAACAAGCAAAACAAGTTTTTTGATCGTCATTTCCAGCTTCGTAACCTGCTGCTACATGCCTGGAAGCTGACTTTTCCACACCCCGAGAGCCAGATGGAAATTCAGATTCAAGCGGAGGTTCCTGAACACTTTCGTCGGTTGATGCAACCAATGGGTTGGAATCCGGAACTCCTTAATCTGTAACTTCACAAAAATAAATCCCTATATTTAAATCAAAAATTATAATGAATCGCAAACTAGTTTCCACCGGCTTATTTTCTTTGCTAATGCTTTTTGTTTTTTCCTTGAAGGCGCAAAAAGAGGAAATTGATGCCATCATTGACAAGGCAGAAGCCGTTTCCCATTTTAAATTTTTGGCGGCCGACGAATTAATGGGCAGGGATCCTGCCCGTGCCGAAATTGACCTGGCAGCGCTATACATCGCCAATCAATTCGAAAAATACGGCGCAAAGCCTCTGGAGGAAATGGGAAGCTTTTACCAGAAAGTGCCACTTCGGTACTCAAATCCTCCTGTAGTAGGAACCATTTATTGGAACAATGATACGCTTCAGCATGGTGAGGAGCTATTGGTGCTTGCCGGAGACGATGTTCAGGGGGATTTTGAGGCAGTCGTTGTTGGCTATGGATTGGAAGAAGATTACGAAAACGTCAATGTAGACGGAAAATGGGTGGTGGCTCGCGTAGGTGCCCCCAACCGATTATCGCCCCCTGAACTTTTTGCAGCCGGACGAGAGAAAATGGTACTTGCCCGATCCAAAGGTGCACTTGGACTGATCGAAATGTACAACGTCCCCACCACTCCCTGGACCTTGTTGGTCAACTACCTGAACAAACCCCAAATGGGCCTGGATACCGATCCGGATGCTGAAAAATCCATTCCTTATCTGTGGATGAAAGATCTTACCGGAGAACGTATCCAAGCCATTCGTGACGAATCGTCTCACATAAATGTTGATATCCGGGGTAAAATAAACCGAAAAATATCTGGAAAAAACGTCGTAGCATATATTGAAGGCACAGATGAAACACTACGAGACGAGTTTCTTATGCTTTCTGCCCACTACGACCACGTGGGCATCGGCGCCCCCAACGCTGCAGGAGATTCGATTTATAATGGTGCCAGGGACAATGCTGTGGGTACCGCGGCGCTGATACAGGCCGCGCAGTATTTTGGTATACATCCGCCCAAACGATCCATTCTACTCTGTGCCTGGACTGCCGAGGAAAAAGGCCTTCTGGGCTCTTCCTATTTTGCGGACCATCCACCGGTGGAATTATCCGATATCGTCTATAACCTGAACATTGACAATGCCGGATACAACGACACAACCCTGGTAACCGTAATTGGATTGGGCCGTAGCACAGCAGATCGGCACTTACAAGAGGCTGCAAAAACCTTCGGACTGGAAGCCATTGCCGACCCGGCTCCGGAGCAGGGATTGTACGACCGCTCCGACAACGTGAATTTTGCTAAAAAAGGAATTCCAGCCCCTACCTTTAGTCTGGGGTTTACAGCATTCGATGCGGAAATTGCCAAACATTACCACCAGGCCTCTGACCAAATAGATAATTTCGATCTGGATTATGCCCTCAAGTATTGGAAATCGTATATTCTATCCGCTGAGTTGATAGCCAATGATCCCGATAAACCACTCTGGAAAAAAGGTGACAAATACGAAGATGCAGGAAAAAATCTTTACGGATCCGATTACCCTGAATAATATTCCGGAGGACTAAAGGCGTTCATTCACTAAATAGGTCAGCATTAGAAATGGTGCTGACTTTTTTTATTCCCAGGTATTTACCCATGGTTAATATATCTTACCCTGGGTCAGTAGAATGAAATCGTATTTACTAATGCTACTATATAGTATTGATTATCATATATTTGTATCAGTTCATTAAACTTACATTGCAAGCTTTGTATTGCTTATTCCCGTATTTCGAAAGATTACCAATCGTATAGACATGATCAATTTTTTTGATATTTTGCATCTTCAATAGGACGTTATCCAAAATTGTATAATCGGGCAAAACATGGAAAGGAATCACTATTTTTCAATACAGCAGGTAGTCGCCATTTTTTTCCTGATGTTATTCCACTATGCCTGCACACAAACCAAACCGGAAGGTGCCGGGGCTGACTGGGCAACGTATCTGGGTCACCCTAGTAGCAACCAGTACTCGACGCTGGACCAGATAAACAAAGCCAACGTAGCTCAATTAGAATTGGCATGGACCTATGTTACAGGCGAAGCTGCCAATTATCAGACAAACAACCTTATCGTGGATGGTTGGTTGTACACGGCGACGCCAAACAGCCGGGTGGTTGCCTTGGATGGGGCCACCGGTAAAGAATACTGGACATTTGATCCTTCCGATATCCATGAATCGCTTTCGGATGGGGACCAACGTGGCTTGATGTATTGGCAGGATGGTGACCTGGGTCGCATACTGACCATGAAGGGAAACCGCCTTTATGCGTTGAATGCCAAAACTGGCGAACTTATTACTTCTTTTGGTGATAGCGGATCGATTCACCTGGGTGCCAGCATGGATGTTTCGGGTGAACCAAATGTAATGCTCAATACTCCGGGACAGATTTACAAGGACTTATTTATCATTGGGGCCAATGTAGCGGAAGATGTACCTGGTGCTGTGCGCGCATTTGACATCCGTACCGGAAAACGAAAGTGGATTTTTCACACGCTTCCACGGCCCGGTGAATTTGGGTCAGATACCTGGCCGGAAAACTATTTACAAAAGACCGGAGGGGCAGCTGACTGGTCGGGGCTGGCGCTCGATACCGCACGGGGGATCGTCTATTTATCAACAGAAACGGCCGGTCCTGATTTTTATGGAGGCGATCGTTACGGAGAAAATTTATTTGCGAACTCGCTCATTGCCCTCGATGCAACTACCGGGGAACGGCTTTGGCACCACCAACTTGTACACCATGACCTCTGGGATCTGGACATCCCGCAGCCTCCGACGTTATTAACGGTAAAGCACGGGGGAGAAAATGTAGATATAGTGGCCGTAGGTACAAAAATGGGTCTTTTGTTTGTATTTGATCGGGTTACCGGAGAGCCGTTATGGCCTATTGAAGAAAGGCCAAAAGCAGCAACAAAAATTGATGCCATCCAAACCTGGACAAGCCAACCTTTCCCCACCAAGCCTCCCCCATTGATGCGGCAGGAATATACTGAGGATGACTTTTCGACCATTTCTCCAAGGGCAAACCAGATGAGCAAAGAGGTATTTAGTCAATCTGGGAATTACGGCGCCTACCCTCCTCCCAGTACCGAACAAACGATCATGTTTCCAGGATACGACGGCGGTATGGAATGGGGTGGCGCCGCGGCAGATCCTGGAGGAATAGTGTATGTGAATGTAAACGAGATTCCCTGGTTTTATCAGTTGGTTCCCACAAAAAAGGCCGATGGTACCCCTTTGCCTGCCGGTGAAAGGCAATACCTGATCCATTGTGCCTCCTGTCATGGAGCGGATCGTAAAGGCAATCCTACCGACGGTTTTCCTTCGCTTGAAGACGTATCCGGCCGATTAACCAGGGAAACCGTGATGCGGGTCATGAAAATGGGAGGAGGACGTATGCCCGCCTTTGATCAGGTTTCGCAATCGCGTCTGGACGCCATTGTTACGTTCCTCTTTAATGAAGAAAGACCGGTCAATACCAGGAACAAGGGCGACGAAAATACGCCACCGTATGTCTTCCGTGGGTTTCAGCGCTGGCAGGATGAAGAAGGATATCCCGCCATCAAGCCACCCTGGGGAACACTGAATGCGGTCGATCTAAATACCGGTACCATCAAATGGAAAGTGCCGTTAGGAGAATACGAAGCGTTGACCTCACGTGGAGTTCCGATCACTGGCACGGAGAATTATGGTGGTCCGGTTGTAACCGCCGGAGGGCTCTTGTTTATTGCTGCCACTGCCGATGCCAAAATCCGGGCGTTTGACAAAGACAATGGAAAAGTACTCTGGGAGTACCAGCTATCTTCTGAGGGACATGCTACTCCCAGTGTATACGCGGTAAATGGCAAACAATACCTGGCCATCTCTGTAGGCGGCTCGAAACTGAAACCCCACCCTGAGGGGGCCGTGTATGTTTTTAGTCTTCCCGACTGATGCATGCTTGATTACCTGTAGTCAAGGAATGTTTACTCCCGTAGGCTCCGCTGAAAAAAAGTCTTACGTTCCAAACGCCCAACATAGCTCGGTTTCAAAATTCAATTGCCACGAAAAATCGAAAAAACGCGACGATACCTAAATTTTAACCACCAAGCGCATGACGCACAGAAGAGATTTTATAAAAAAGGGAGTTAGAGTCGCCTCTACTGCATTTTCCCTACCCCATATTGCGATAAGCTCAGAAACAGAACGGACTATCTGGAGGAAATTGCCTCAAATTGACGAGGAGGAAATGCTTTGGAATTGGGTTCGTAACGAGTACTCGGTATCAGCTACAGTGGCCAATCTAAACAACGGTAGTGTGAGCCCTCAGCCTAAGGTCGTGCAGGAAGTGTTTCACCATTACACCCGTGAGTTTAACACCATTCCCTCCATGTATATGTGGAGCGAGGAGGATGCTTCCAGGGCGGTTCGGGAGCAATTGGCACTTTTGGCGGGCTGCAGCCCGGAAGAAATCGCGGTAAACCGAAATACAACGGAAGCGATCAATACGGTGATTTGGGGAATGAACTACAGCAAAGGCGACGAAATCATCCTCAGCCAACAAGATTACACCTCGGTGATGAATACTTGGGAAGAAGTCGAAGCTAGATACGGTGTGGTGCTTAAGTGGCTTTCTTTGGCACTTCCTGCCGAAAACGAGGAAGAAATTGTGAATGCGTACATCCGTGCGATCACGGATAAAACCAAGGTAGTACTGATAACCCACGTTAATAACATCAATGGAAATATACTACCGGTAAAGAAAATTACCGCTGCTGTAAAAAATATAAATCCTGCCATTAAAGTCTTGGTAGACGGAGCCCATGGATTTGCCCATCTCGATTTTAAGATTTCAGACCTAGGCTGCGATTATTACGGCACCAGTTTACACAAATGGCTCTGCGCTCCTTTCGGAACCGGCATGCTTTACGTAAAGAAATCCGAGATTCAACAGCTTTGGCCTCTTTTTACACATGAAAACCCGCAAAGTGATCGGATCAGTAAGTTTTCCACTTTTGGAACAAGAAATTTACCCGCAGAACTGGCCATCGCCAGGGCAATTGAATTTCACAACACGATCGGTATTAAAAGAAAAGAAGCAAGGCTGAGGTATTTAAAAAACTACTGGATTACCCGTGTTGCGGACAATCCGAATGTGGAAATTAAAACATCCTTGAAACCTGACTATGCCTGTGCGTTGGGTTCTTTCTCGTTAAAGAACAAGAGTGATAAAGAAGTAGCTCAGCGATTATTAAAAGACTATCGTATTCATGTTGGTCAAAAAGGAGACAAAACAGGTACGTTTCATGGTATTCGGGTAACGCCTCACATCTATACTAAAACCGAAGAATTGGATCGATTGATACAAGGAATTCAAGATTTGTCAAAGACGTAAAGTTACAGCGAAAAAAAGGACTCGTTTGCAGTGGTCAGGTCTGTGGTAGCAAATCCACTGCGACCATAAGGCCGGAGCACAGGACTGAATAACGAATGACATTCCCAGGCGGTACGAAGCGGATTCTGTGGTTGGTTCTGCGTATTTTAGGAAGAACTGTACGGGCTGCTCCGTCTTTTCCCAACAACCTGACTCGCTATTTAAATTAAGATTTGACCGCCTTGATTCCTGCAGCCAGGTTTGGTTCGTTCTTGGATCAAATTTTGGCTGTTTTATTAAGGCCAAAAATGAAAAGGAACCAAAAGCATAAGCTAATATGGGGAATCCGGCCTTAAAATCCCTATTATACAGGGATCGCCCACCTGGGGGAAAGCGCTTCGCTCCGGCCAGGCTAGATGCCATTGTCCTTTTCCGAACTGTTTGGGTGAATAGACCTGATTAAACAAAAATCGACAAAAGAAATTAAATGCTGTGGTGAAGCGTTTCAAAATCAGGAAATGATGTCCTTTACAACTTTTCCGGCCACATCGGTAAGACGGAAACGGCGTCCCAGATGTTTGTAAACTAATTTCTCGTGGTCCAGGCCCAATTGATGCAGAACCGTGGCCTGAAAATCGTGTACGTGGACCGGATCCTTTACGATATTGTAGCCCAGTTCATCCGTTTCCCCATACACAATCCCTGGTTTGATACCACCACCCGCCATCCAGATGCTAAAACACCTGGGATGGTGGTCCCGTCCGAAATTGTCTTTGGTCAATGCTCCCTGGCTGAAATTGGTACGGCCAAATTCTCCGCCCCAAATCACCAGGGTTTCGTCCAGCATGCCTCTTTGTTTCAGGTCGGTTACCAAGGCCGCAGAGGCCTGGTCCACGTCTTTCGCCTGCCCGGTAAATTCCTTTGGCAGATTTGCGTGTTGATCCCAGCCCTGGTGGTACAGTTGGACGAATCGCACGCCTTCTTCGGATAATTTTCGTGCAAGCAGGCAATTGGCAGCGAACGTACCCGGTTTCCTGCAATCTTCTCCATACAAGTCCAGAATACTTTGGGGTTCTTTTGACAGGTCCAATACCTCCGGAACCGTGGTTTGCATCCGGTATGCCATTTCGTATTGCTGAATTTTTGTGTGAATTTCGGGATCCTGGTTTTCCTCATACGACCATTGGTTCAATTGGGCCAATTGATCAAGCATGTCCCGCCGATCCTTCCGAGTCAATCCCTCCGGGTCCCTCAGGTACAACACCGGATCTTCCCCACTGCTAAACTGAACTCCCTGGTGTATGGAATCCAAAAAACCATTGGACCATAACTTGGAATAGACGCCCTGGCTGTTTCCTTTTCCACGGGAAATCAACACCGTAAATGCAGGTAAATTTTGGTTCTCGCTTCCCAAGCCGTAACTCAACCAGGAACCCATGCTCGGCCTGTTTCCCTGCTGTGCTCCCGTTTGAAAAAATGTCAATGCCGGGTCGTGGTTGATGGCCTCGGTGTGCATGGATTTGACGATGCAAATGTCGTCAACGATGGCTGCAGTTTTGGGGAAGAGGTCGCTGATCCAGGCCCTGGATGCGCCGTATTGTTGAAAGTCCACAAAAGATCCTACCAGTGGAAGGGAAGGCTGGTTGGCAGTAAACCCCGTCAAACGTTGGCCGCCCCGGATGGATTCCGGCAAATCCTGCCCTTGCATCGCTCTCAATTTTGGTTTATAGTCGAAGGATTCCAGCTGAGAGGGCGCTCCATTTTGAAACAGGTAAATGACTCGTTTGGCCTTGGGGGCAAAATCCGGTATGCTGGGACGCTTGCCAAAAGGGGCCGGGCTACCTTTACGCGAGCTGAACAGGTCCGGTATCAATAGGGAACCCAAGGCTACCGTTCCAATCCCAAGGCTCAGCCGGGAGAGAAACCTTCGTCGGTTTCTATTCAATCCGTATTCCAACAGTTCTTTTTCCATGACTACGATTTCGTTATTGCTTCTTCCGTATTGTACAGCGTGGAGATCACTTGCATCAGGGCCGCTACGTGCACCATTTCCGCTGGTTGGGGTCGGGGCGACTCGCCGATGGCTACCAATGCTTCGGCCTTCGTTTCCGACATTTCTGCCAGTTTCCTCCCAAAATAGTCCTCCAGCAACCTCAATTCTTTCGCTTTTGGTTGCCTACAAAGGATCAATCGAAACGCTTTGCGAATCCTGTCACGGTCTGAGTGGGCCTCGCGCAGTAGCTGTGTTGCGAGAACTCGTGCCGCTTCGAGCACCGTGGGGTCATTCATCATGACCAGAGCCTGCAAGGGGGTATTGGTCGTGGAGCGTTCCGTTTCGCATTGGTCCCGGTTACTTGCATCAAATATCAGCATGGAAGGTGGGGGCACCGTTCGCTTGACGAAGGTGTACAAGCCCCTTCGGTACAGGTCATCTCCATGATCCTGTTCGTATTCTGCTAACGTAGAGCCCCCTGCGGTGGCAGCTTCCCACAATCCCTCCGGTTGGTACGGTTTCACGCTGCGCCCACCAATGGTAGGTACCAGCAGTCCGCTACTCGCCAAGACCATATCGCGGATAAATTCCGCCTTCAAGTGTGCACGTGAGGATCGTGTATAATACTTATTTTCGGGATCCGCCGTGCGCATTTCCTTCCTTATTGTCGCTGACTGCCGGTACGTGGCTGACATGACCAGTTGTTTTACCAGGCGCTTGACATCCCATCCATTTTCACGGAAATCCAAGGCCAACCAATCGAGTAATTCCGGGTGGCTGGGTAGTTCTCCCTGCATGCCAAAATCACCCGTGGTATTGACAATACCCCGGCCGAAAAACTCCTTCCAGATCTGGTTCACTGCTACCCGGGCAGTGAGGGGATTTCTTTCAGAAAATAGCCACATGGCCAGGCCCAGTCTGTTTTTTGGATAGCCCGGGTCAAAGGGAAAGATGGATTCAGGTGTGGCCGGAAAAACTTCCTTTCCATACGCATTGAAAACACCCCGTTCGAGAACATAATTTTTTCGTAGCGTATCCAGGTCCCCCATTACGGAAACAATCAGCCGGCTGCTGTCCGTCTTGTTCACAAATGAGAGGACGTCTTCTACGTCTTCATCCGTGATTTCCAGAAAAGGTTTTTTGGCATAGGATGCCGGTGTACCTACGGTAGGGTCAATGGGTGTTTTGGAAGTCCTGAGTTCGTCGACGGAATTAAAGAATGAAAAAAGCTCGTAATACTCCTGCTGGGAAATCGGATCGTATTTGTGATCGTGGCAGGCCGCACACTCAAATGTGATCCCGGTCAGGGCCTTTCCTACCGTATTGACCCGATCACTCACGTAGGTGACTCGGTATTCTTCTTCATCCACCGCTCCTTCTTCGGTTATCTTGTGGTTTCTGTTGAATCCCGTTGCGAGAATTTGTTCTTTTGAGGGGTTTTCCAGCAGGTCTCCTGCCAGTTGCCAGGTGATAAAATCCTTGTAGGACAGGTTTTTATTGAAGGCATGGATAACCCAATCGCGCCAGGGCCACTGCGTTCGAAAATTATCCAATTGATACCCGTAGGAATCGGCATACCTGGACACATCCATCCAATAAACCGCCATGCGTTCGCCAAAGGAAGGCTGCGCCATCAGAAAATCCACGACTTCTTCGTAGGCCCCGGAACTGGTATCCGATGCAAATTTATCCATGAGGTCCATCCCTGGTGGCAAGCCTGTCAGGTCAAAACTCACTCGTTTCAACAGCATTTCCTTATCCGCCGCCTCATTCGGCCGATAGCCCTGCTCCTCTTGTTTCTTTAAGATGAAATAGTCAATTTCATTCACAGGCCAGTTGGATGTATGGACTACAGGTAACTCGGGGTAGCGGGGAATTTCAAAGGCCCAGTGCTTTTCATACACAGCGCCATCTTCGATCCAGGTTTTGATAAGCTGTATTTCTCTTGCTGTCAATCGGAGGTTGGTTTCGGGTGGTGGCATCACCTGACGCTCATCATTGGATTTCACCCGCAAATAGACTTCAGATTGGTGCGGTTTGCCAGGAACCAGGGCAAATGAACCAGGATTCTCGGCCAAAGCCTTAAAGGCTTCCTCTTCTATGTCTAATCGTAATCCCGCCTTTCTCGCATCGGCGTCCGGACCGTGACAGGCAAAGCAATTGTCCGAGAGAATGGGCCGGATATGGAAATTATAGCTGACCTGATCCGGAAAACCCTCCCGAGGTCCCATCTCTTGTTCCCGTCCGCCACAGCCAGCCTGTCCGATCAACACGCTCACTAGGAAAAACAAGAACAGATTTCGGACAGTCTGACGCATGGGTTATCTGAATTAAGCAAACCAGGCACGCTCCCGGCAGTTTCTAATGGCTTGACCTGATCGGTACCAGTGAGCGTGGGCCCAACCGCCTCCAAACAGCATTTCACTTGCCGACAACCGAACTTTTTTGAAGGGATGACAGCTGCTTGGGTAGGCCTAAAGACCGGCCAAAACACCCGACCGATCGACTGATAAACTACTAATATATTTCTAAATTCGGTATTTCGAAAATTTTTGCGGATGGGAATTCCCCAGGCGTTCGTTTCATACTCCCATCAATTGTAGGCATGACGCCCGGATGATATAGCTACAAGCCTTGTTTGATGTATGCAAGTAAATCAGCCATCTCTTCCAGCGTAATTTGATTCTCCAGGCCCTGAGCCATTCCGGATACCGGCAACGCTTCCATACTGGAAATCTCCGAGCGTGAGATGGTTCGTTGTAATCCACCTGCCTGTGCCAATTCGATGGCCCCTGGAGTTTCCTGCAAGATGATACCCTGAACCGTTTCCCCGGAACTCAAAAGGAGTTGCCATAAATCATAGCCATCTGCGATGGAAAGATTTGGATCCAGAATATCTTTTAGTATGCTTTCGTAGCGCCGGTTACGAAGGGAGGACAAATCGGGTCCATAATGGAAACCCTTGCTTTCGGTCATTTGATGACAGACCGCACAATTCTGTTCGTATACACGCAAGCCTTTTTCAGGTGTACCTTCCGCCTTCAGCGCAGCTTGGTACCGGTCGATTACAGCTGCACGTCCACTGGCGGAAGGAACCAGGAGTTCTCGCGCCTTATTGCGGATTGTCGGATCCTTCTGATTCATTAAAAACACCGTGTTGCCCCAGGGTATATGGCTGGGCATGATGATCCCCGTCTCAAGCCCACCCAGCAGGGAATGGATGCGCTCCCTGCTACTTAATAGCGAGGCTACAGCAGTATTTCTCACTTCGGGACTGAACCCTGTCCAACGTTCCATCAGAAAATGGACATATGCCTCCTCGTCAGCTTTGCTCAAATACCTGAGGAGTTGTTGTTGCAGGCGAACCGGTTCCTGGGGTCTGATCAATTGCATCAGTTCATCGTTTGCTTCGTTTGCTTGAAACAAATCCAGCATGCGCAAGGCCACCAATCGATCCTCTTCCGGTGCATCCGGGTTCAATATGACTTGAAACGCATGATCCAGCACCTCTTTCTTTACAGGAATATCGGGCAGCTGCGTCACTGTTACGATATCAAGAAACGCATTTTTTAACGGAATAGAGCCAATCGAGGGCAGCTTCCGAACGACCGTAGTTTGGAAGGCTATCCACTCCTTTCCGACCGGAGGAATTTTTCGCAACCCGGCTGCAAGGCCCTTAATCGCCGGAGCCTCCCAGCCAGACTCAGATGGATGTGCCTCCAACAGGGGCAGCAGCAGGTCTTTCACTCCTTCAAAACCATCCCTTTGTGCCTGCATCCGAGCTGTCTTTTCGATCATTGCCGCGTTTCCGGCAACATCGGGTTTGTAGCCAGACAACAGTTCGCTCAAAAGGTTTTCACCGGGGCCAATGGGTGCGGCCAATGTGGCCACCTGCACCCACTCGTCCGACATGTCCTTCTTCAGAATAGCCATACGGGTAGAAAACGACCATTCCGAAGACAGCATCCCAAGACTATTAAGTACTTGGAAACGGACCTTGGGATCCGGATCGGATTGCATGGCTGTCAATTTTTGGCTCCATTGCTCCATTGCTTCTGGAAAAAACTCGGCCAGCACCAAGGCATTTTTCCGTACTCCCGGCTCCGGGTCGTCAAGGGCTTCCTTTACAAGTTCCGGCCGGAGCCTTCCCATGCCATGGAGTGTCCACAATGCATGCAGCCTTCCCAAGGGTCGACTGGAATCCCTGGCAAGTTCCACCAAATCGGTGGGCACCGGATCCGGATTGCGGTCCACAAGCATCCGTTGCGCATGGTTTCTCCACCAATAATTTTCCACTGCCAGCAGCTCGATCAGCTCCTCATTTGAGGCTGCCTCCAAATCAATTGTTTTCGAAAAATCGGCCTTTTGGGATCCTTTCGGACTGATACGGTAGATTCTCCCCCGATCCGTACCGTCGTAAAGCGCGCCGGATTGGTTTACCTCATCGGCCATCCATTCGGGGTGCTCAATGATTCTTCGGTGGTAATCGAGCAGGTAGAGGGCTCCATCCGGGCCCAGGTACATATTGACCGGCCTGAACCAGGCATCCCGAGACCTCAAAAATTCGCTCCGTTCGTACAGTTTCGCACCGGTAAAAGTGGCCCCTTTCTCCTGAATCACGTCTGCATGCACCAGATTACTGACAGGTTCCGCGGTAAAAATCACACGGTCAAAAGGTGCCGGAAAGCCACCGCCCAGGTAAGGAGTGATGCCACAGGCAGAAGTCATCACACCAACATCCGTCAGGAGCTGGTGTTCGGGATTATCGGTGATGGGATACACTGTGGCTGCGTTTCCATGGTCAGAAAAGGATTGGGTAACGTTGCTGATTGGAAAAAAGGGGTTTTTATCCAGGTACCGGGCCGGCAACACCTCATGAATCAAATGGTTGTTGTTTGTTATCAGAAACCGTTCACCCCAGGCGTCGAAAGCATGACCAAATTGTGTACGGCTGGCCAATCGTTCCAAGCCTGTTCCGTCCGGTTTGAACCGAACACTTCTTCCGCCTGCATTTACGGGTAACGTTAACCCTTCGGGATTGGACGGAAAATGAATTTCGCTCCCTTTATCTCCCAGTTCTTCAGCATACATCACTGTCGTTACCGCAGGTTCATGGCCCAGGTACACCCAATTATCCAATCCGTACCTGGGACTATTTACATTGTGCTGGGGATTGGATCGGGCGAATCCGGTCAAGATGACCTCCCGCTTATCGGCTACATCGTCTCCGTCGGTATCCTCCAAATACAATACATGCGGAGGATCTGTCACCAAAATCCCATTTTTCCAGGCCATTATTCCGGTTGGTAATACCAGGCTATCCGCAAATACCGTAGACTGATCCATGAGTCCATCGCCGTCGGTATCCGTCAGTACTTTTACCTTACCCGTGCCACTTAAATCCAGCGGATAGCCATGCATTTCCACGACAAACATTCGTCCCTGCCCATCAATCAGCATGTCGACCGGATCGGCCACAAGCGGTTCCGAGGCGATCAATTCCATTTGAAAGCGGTCGTCGATTTCAAACCCATCTGGAACTATAGGGGAAACATCGGCTTGTCGACATCCCACAAAAACCAGAAAAAACACACAAACAAATGGCTGAAAAAGCAGGGGATAATTCGTTTTTTTCATTTTCATAGGTGAAGATTCCATCGTAATCACTCGCTCAGCCAGCCCATAAGGAATGACTTAACCGAAGCGGTCAGGTCCTCGCCAGCTCTGGGCGTAAAGGCATTTACCCGTTCCACTTCGTACCCTCCGTGAGCATAAGCCGCAGCGGTCGGCAAATACCCCAACCAGCCATTGCTGTATCCATAGTAATAGGTGTAGGGAAAGGGTGACTCCTCCCGTACTTCGTTCGATAATTCGCAAAACAATTCCAGGGGTGCGCTCCAAATAGCCAATGACTGATTGATTTTAAGAAAACGTACAGGCAACCGTATTTGGGGCTTTCCTTGGGCATCCAATTCAGCATAGGCAGCCAGGTCATCCGGCCAGGACAAGCCCTCCTTACGTGGCGTGTTTACGATCAATGCAGCCGTTTGCAGGTCCACCGCTCCGGTAACCGATTCGATTTTGGCATAGGCATCCAGGATTTTATCTCCCAGCAGCACCTTAAACTGGCTGAGGTGTCCGGAGCGGGGATCAGGGTATACGCTATAAATTGGAGCCAGATTTCCCGCGGCACCGTTTATAAACAACATGGGCACACCGATTTTTTCTTCCACGTAAGCGGCTACCACCCCCGGCGCATCACCGCTAATGTTGGTGTTTGCCTGTCCAAGGACTGTCCCGTGTATGGGGTAGTTGGCTACCAAGGTCAACGGATCTCCATTTGCTTTATCAATTCGGATCAATCCAATTTTGCGGTCCACCGGCCCGTCCGGATTCAGACCAAGGGAGGCATTTCCGTTCTCATCGATCGCCCTGCGATTGATATTGGCTTTTGAAAATCCCCAGCCCCATCCCATTTTCGCCGGTTCCAGATTGGCCATGGCTTCACCAATGGATTCCAATAAACGGTCCTCGACCATCCGGGTATATGCACGGTCCCATTCGTGGGTGTACCGTTCCCCCATGAAGGCCTCCGGTAGGCCTGGCGGTCCCACCTCCGGCGCCGCATGGGTGTGTGTTACGGTCCACCAAATATTCAACGGAGGAATCCCAAACCGCTCGTGAATTTCCGCGGCTACCCGGTCGTATTCCGCCGGAGACACGAGACAGATATCGGAAGAAATCAAACAAAATGTCTCCGCTCCTTCGCTTAATAAGACTACCCGGTGAAAGATCCGATCGATGACACCAGTGGATTTTCGCTCCCCGTAGCCCAATAGCCATTGGCTATTTTGCGGGGTGATGTCAACCTTCGAAACCGAAGCCCTCAACTGCTGCGCACGCAAAACAGGGACAGAAACCCCGACCAGGATAAGAAATAGATAGATTGAGAAAATTCGGACGATTTGTAACATACAGACGATCAAGCGTGACAAATTATATTAAATTGGTTTTGTTGCCTATGTAAATGAATTCTTGTAATATTGCAAGCAGAATTTAGGTCGTTAGCTCAGTTGGTTCAGAGCGCTGCCTTGACAGGGCAGAGGTCACCAGTTCGAGCCTGGTACGACCTACTATACTACGTTAACTCGGGCCCTTGGTGTCGTTCGAGTTTTCTCCGGAGATTTCGAACTTCCTCTTCTAAACTAGCAATTTTTTCCTGCAGATTCAAAACGGCGTGCAGTCCCTCCAGATTTATCTCCATTTCATAATGGAGTCTGGCAAGTCGCTCCAATTGGGTCAGTTGATCCGTCGTTATATAGGTAGATTCTTCCGTTACTATCAATTCACAAAGTCCTTCGTCGGACAGGTTGTGCACAAAAGAAACCTCGATTCCGCAGGAAATGCAAAATTTATCCAGCGGTATCAGGCTGTCATCAGGGTAGTTCATGGTTTTTTCAGGTTTGCTAACTGGGTAAATAGGTTTTTCTCTTGCTCCAAGAGGTTTTTGGGTATCTTTACCTGATAGGTTAAGTACAAGTCTCCCAGAATATGTTCGTGTTTGTACAAGGGCAGGCCTTTTCCTTTCAGTTTTACCTTTGTTCCATTTTGTGTCCCGGGCGGAATCTTTAGCTTTACTTTTCCGGAAAGCGTTTCTACAATCACTTCGCCTCCCAGTACCGCCGTATACAAATCCAGCGGCTCCGTTTTGTACAGATTGGACCCCTCCCGGCTGTACACGGGGTCGGCGCTTACATGAAAGGTGATGTACAAATCACCCCGTGGACCTCCCTGTATGCCTTCGCCGCCGTGCCCCTTGATTCGAATGGTTTGTCCATCTTCAACCCCTGCGTGAATGGTCATTCGTATCTTCTGATCATTGATGGCGAGGGTTTTCTTATGGGTGTGCATCAGGTCCCGTAAAGGTAGCTCCAAGCTCGCGTGAAGGTCCGCACCTTTGAATCTGATTTTGGATTCAGCCCTACCCGCTCCCGCTCCCTTTCCAAATAACGACTCAAAAAAATCTGAAAAGCCACCCTGGCCAAATGCTTGTTCAAAATCTTCCGGACGGTACGATTGCCCACGAAAACCACCAGCCCCTCCTCCGCCGGGCTGCCCCTGAAACGCTTCGGCATGTTTCCAGTCCTTACCGTATTGATCGTATTTTTTTCTTTTTTCCGGATCACTCAATACCTCGTTCGCTTCATTGATGGCTTGAAACTTCTTTTGGGCCTCCTGATCGTTTGGATTTAGATCGGGATGGTATTTTCGTGCGAGCTTTCGGTACGCCTTTTTAATTTCTTCTTGACTGGCATCTTTACCTATTTCCAGAAGTTGGTAATAATCAATAAAGTCCATGGTGTATCCGCCTTTGCTGGTTTCTGTTTTCTGCCTTCACTAACATCTGTCAAAACTGTTCTAAAATCGCTATCCGCTTTTCTATGGGGGGATGCGTAGCAAATAGCCCCGTAATTGCCGCCATCAGACCAGAGGATTTATCCGGTCTATTTTCAATGAAAAGTTCGGCTACGTCGTCACTTTTTACGGACTGTACCCGGTAATTTCCTGAAATCTTACGCAAAGCTGCTGCCAATGCCCAGGGCTTTTTTGTCATTTCTGCCGCCCCACTATCGGCCATGTACTCTCTTTTTCTGGAGATGGCAAAACGAAACAGCATGCTCAGCAAAAATGCTACAAACGCGATAAGCATAGCAATCAACACGGCGCGATTATCGCTCTTTCCCCTCCTCCTGCCTGCACCGTAAATCATGCTTCGAAAAAGAATCTGTGCCACGAATGAGAAAATTCCCACAAAGATAATGGAGATGATCAGCAGCCGCACATCTTTGTTCCGAATGTGCATCAATTCATGGGCGATTACTCCCTCCAATTCTTCATCGTTCAGTGTATCAATGATCCCTCTCGTAAGCGTAACCGTATACGTATTTTCGTTGATACCACTCGCAAATGCATTCAGTGCCGGATCCTCAATGATATGTACCTTTGGCATTTTCATGCCCTTGCTGATGCAAAGGTTCTCCACCAGGTTGTACACCCGCATATTTTCTTTTCGTTCCAGGGGCTTTGCTCCTGCGGCACTGCGAATCATCTTCGAATGAAAAAAGAATGCAATAACAAACCAAACGGCAACCGCAATCAACACCCCTGGCAGGGTTTGCAGAAACAGCTCCATAACCCTATCCGAGGTTTCTTCCGGTGGAAGCGTTAGGTAAAAAAACGCATAAACAGCCGCCAATACCAGCAAAGGAAATCCAAGCAGCAACAGAACAGAACGCAGGTTATTTCGTCTGATTTGCGTCTGTATCCCTACATATCCTGCCATCTACTGCTCAAAATTTAATTTCCGGTGCCTGGTCCAACCGTTCCCTTTCCGAGGTACCGACATCAAACATTTTTTCGGTGTGGAACCCAAACATCCCCGCAATCAGGTTGGATGGAAAGCTCTGCACGGCTACATTAAATTCTTTGGTTGCGGAATTGAAATACCTCCGGGCGGCGGCCAACTTGTTTTCCACATCGGAAATCTCGTTTTGCAAGTGTAAAAAGTTGGTGTTTGCTTTTAAATCGGGATAGGCTTCCACCTGAATTTGCAGCCCCTGCAAGGCAGCACCTAGTTCCTGTTCGGCCGCAATCTTCCCGTCGATGCTGGAAGCGTTCATGGCACGGGATCTGGCCTCGGTCACTCGTGTAAGAACGCCTGCCTCGTGCTCCATGTATCCCTTGACGCTACTTACCAGCTGTGGAATCAAGTCGTGGCGTTGTTTCAATTGCACATCGATGTCTGCAAAAGCGTTCTCCCGGTTGTTTTTATAGGCAACGAGTTTATTGTATAATGATACAATGAAAATGCCTAGCAATACAGCAATAATTAGTACGATCCAAGTGATACTCATAGTTTTTGGGTTTGTCGTTTGATCGGGGAATATACAAAAAATGGGAATTATTCTTACCTTTAAGGAGGTATAACTTCAATTTAAAATCCATGAAAAAATTTATCGGACCGGTAGCTGTCGTCCTGGTCGTTCTTTTAGCAGGTCTGTTTTGGTGGAGGTACTATTTTGTGTTTTCCGAAGGAATAAAAGCCGGTAACCTCAACTACTTTGAGAAAAAAGGGTTTGTATTTAAAACCTGGGAGGGACGATTGGTACAAGACGGGTTTCAAAGTCCGAACCCGGGAGCACTGCAAAGCAATGAGTTTCGCTTCAGTGCGGAAGGAGATTCCGTGGCAATGATTCTCGAACGGGCCGGTGGTAAATTTGTTGAATTGCGTTACAAGGAATACCTCCATCCTATTCCTTGGAGAGGTGCGAGTGAATACGTTGTGACGGAGGTGGTAGAAGTAGGTAACGCAAACCGCTCGGTATTACCCATGCAATAACCACCGGGAAAAAGCCCCCTGGGAGAATAATAGTCCCCTGGGAAATACTCTGGAATCGTATCCCCCGCATTTGTCCCAAAATACGCAGCTCAGCATCTATCCCGAGAAGAAATCTTCCTGATTTTCGCTGATAATCTTCTTCCTGGCTGGCAAAGAGATGGTCGCGGGCGCCTGTATGATGCGTATGCCCGCGATAATTGTCACCTGTTTCCACGGTGTTTGTGGGAACCTGAGGTACCAATGGCAATGCCTGACCCTTAAGATCGTTTGTAAGACAGCCCTACAGAGGGAAGCGAACAGCCGAGGAATCCTACTGGTACAGGCAATTCCACCGAGAACGTGCGATCGATTGGAGATTCCAAGTTTTCGATGAGCGAAAATGGCTTAACAGCATTAGGTCTCGGCCCGAGGCATCGGCTCCATCGAGTTCCGCCTTGCAGCTCCCTATTCCCCCCTATCCCCAAGAACGTACCGTTCAGCACAGAAAATCGACGATTATTTTCCTTCTTTTAATCTAATTTAAAATTTATTTTTTTATGTAGTAAAAAATAGATATTTTTAACCTTCTCAAAACCAAAAGTTTTCGTTTTAAAGATAATGAAGGTAAAATCGAAATGTATACTGATTTTTCCTGCTCATATTTGTAGTCCTACAACTTTTTTACGAAATAATTTCTCATTTGGTACAAGAAGCAGTGATTTCCCAAAGTAACCTGCCATCGATTTAGTAATTTTAATCGTTTTTCGTATCAAATTAAGTATATTCTTTATTTGATATATATTATATATTCAATTTATCATAGAAATATAAAAACCCTTTATTAAATCAACTAGATCTTCTCCGGACTTAGCTGTTGCATACAAATCCCTACCTCTCCTACTGAATACCTGTGAACCCGTTTTCAGGGATCGGAGGAAGGTAGTAAAAAGCGCTTCGACGGAATGGATCAATCCACCGAAAACTATTTCTTATGTAGAGAATCAAAAATCGGAGAAGCTCCCACAGAATGGGGCACCGCCGCAGCATGTATTGCCAACACATCGCTAGCAGTAATAGTACAGGCAAATCACTACATTTCCCTTAAAAATTATGAAAAAACCACTACTCAGAGGAGTTGTATCAAACAAAACGATGGTTTTGTTGGTGGCAATACAGCTTCTGACCATTTATTCGACGAAAAGTCGCGCCCACTCCGCAACGCTCGACGCGTTCGGCATCCATTCCACCTACCACATCGTAGCAGCCCCCTTTCAACAACGCGCGGACGTAACGGTAACCGGTACGGTATCGGATCAGTCCGGTGAACCCATTCCAGGCGCCACCATATCCCTTCCCGGCACCACGATCGGTACGGCCACGGATTTGGATGGAAAATACGCCCTCACTGTGCCGGAAGGATCTGAAATAGTCGTTTCATTCATTGGCTTTGAAAGTCAGCGCATCAATATCGGTGCCCGGTCCATTATAAATGTTACGCTTACCGAGGCCACTTCCTCTTTGGACGAGGTGGTGGTAGTCGGCTTTGGTACCCAAAAACGGGCCAATGTCACCGGCGCGGTAAGTACCGTGGCTGGAGAAGATATTGCCAGACGGCCGGTTCTCAACACGGCTGCGGCCCTTCAAGGGACCACGCCGGGCCTGAGCATCCAAAATAATGGTGGAGCACCCGGTAACGAAAGTACAAGTATTCGAATTCGTGGCGTAGGTACGTTGAACAATGCCAATCCCCTAATCCTGATTGATGGTGTCGAACAGTCCTTAAGTACGGTGGAACCCACGAACATCGAAACCATTACGGTATTGAAGGATGCCGCTTCCGCCGCCATTTACGGTTCCAGGGCTGCCAACGGGGTCATATTGGTAACTACCAAAAGAGGCGCCAAAAGTGGCGTTGCGATCAATTATAATAATTTTGTGGGTTGGCAAAACCCCAATTTCTTTCCAGAACCAACCGACCCCGTTACCTGGATGCGGCTGGAAAACGAAGCACAGGCCAATGTGGGAGCTAATCCCACCTACAGCGAAACCTACATTGAAAACGTAGCCGCCGGTACCAATCCCTTGCAATATCCCTTTGCGGACTACGAGGGCGGGATTTTTAACCCAAATGCGTTTCAACAGCGGCATTCGCTATCGCTTTCCAGCGGAAGCGATGCGGGAAGAATTTTTGCGTCCATCAACTATGCAGATACAGACGGAATTCTTCAAAATTTCAATAACAAGCAGGTTACCATGCGGATCAATTCAGACCTGTACGCCAGTGACAAACTGACGATCAAAACCAACCTCATGTACCGAAATCGGGCCTTTAGTGGTCCGGGGTTTACCGGACAGCGAATCACGCAGGCGCTTCTACACATCAATCGAAACATTGTAATGGAGTATCCGGATGGAACCTATGACCTGGTTTCCGGGCAATGGAATGCCCGGGCGATGGTGAAGGAGGGCGAAACAAGCCGGATCAGTGACGACGTTTTTGGTCAGTTGGGTTTTGCTTATGCCATCAACGATGCCCTCTCTCTGGAAGGTAACGTGACCCTAAATACCACGTCTACGGATGGTTTCATCTTCCAAAATGGACTATCCGGCATGAGGAATTACCTCACCGGCGAATTGGTGAATGTGGGAGGTTGGTTTGCGACCTCAAGGCTTACCGAGACGCAGGAGAACCTTCGGGAACTTAGCCAACGGCTGTACCTGAACTACGACCAAACATTCGGGCTGCATACCATTCAGGGAACGGCAGGATACGAGGAAATCTACAATCAGTTCAAAGAGATTTCGGCTTCCAGAGACAATTTCTTTAGCAATGACTTGCGGGACATCAACGCAGGAGACATTCAAAATCAAACCACCGGGGGATATTCCGAGGAATGGCGCTTGCGTTCGTTCTTTGGAAGGGCAAACTACAATTTTGATGACCGGTACATGTTTCAGGCAAACGTACGGTACGATGGATCGTCCCGATTTGGAGAAGGCAATCGATGGGGAATCTTCCCGTCTTTCTCTGCGGGTTGGCGAATCTCGGAGGAAAATTTCATGAGTACCGGAGATACCTTCAGCAATTTGCGATTAAGGGGCTCCTGGGGACAACTTGGAAACCAACGAATTGGGCTTTACCGATACCTGAATACCTACAACCTCAACAATGGGTACCAATTTAATAACAATTTAGTGCCAGGAACAGCCATCACACGTGCAGGAAATCCAGACATTACCTGGGAGACCACCACGATGTCTAATATTGGGTTAGACATGGGTTTTATGGACGACCGAATTGAAGTCATTGCCGAGTACTTTTACAAATACACGGATGACATTCTGATTGAGCTGCCCATTCCGCAAACCATTGGGTACAGTCCCCCCGTCCAAAATGCAGCGGCGGTTTCCAACCGAGGTTGGGAAGTGGCTGTCAACTACAATAGCATCCCGGCACCCGATAATGGTTTTCAATATACGATTGGGGTAAACTTTTCGGATGTTGTGAATCGAATAGAGGACTTGAAGGGAACGGGTCCGTTTTTTCCGGACAAATTCACCGTCTGGACAGAAGGCGAATCCATCAACTCGTTGAGGGGACTTCAATCCCCCGGTATCTACCGAACGCAGGAAGACCTCGACAACTATCCGGCAACGATTTTTCCATCGGTTACGATCGGAGACATCATTTACGAAGATTTAAACGGGGACGGAGTCATCTCCCAATCCCTTTACCCAGCGGGTGATCAATACATCATGGGCAACGAGGATCCGAGGTATGAATTTGGTGTGCGATTTAGCGCTTCCTACAAGGGGTTTGACTTCTCCATGTTTTGGCAGGGCGTACTTCGCCAGCAACATTCGCTGGATGGGGCACTGATGGAAGGTCCAAACTACACGAATTTCATACCCACGACCATGGCTCGTGAGGCCTTTCATCCCGAAAGAAATCCTAACGGTTCCTGGCCGATGGTGCGTTCCGGAAACTCGGCAAATCTGATGGAATCCGATTTTTGGTTGCAAAACACCAGCTATCTGCGCTTGAAAAACTTCCAATTCGGATATACCATTCCGCAGAACGTGGTTGCAAACCTTCTATGTTGCTTTCCTAATTTGCGGGGATATTTTTTCTTGAGAAAGATACATTTTATCTTTAAAACATGAATCTGAAGAGGAAGTGGGCTCTGCTGGAGAGCAACCCACCAGCAATAGGGTTCATGACGGAGAATATACTCCCAGGCCCCTTTAGTTAGGGGCTTTTTTTATCTTTGAATTCTTTGTCTTTTGATAGCTTAAAAAACTCGTTTTACTACTATCAAAAACAGCAACTTACTCCATAAAACAACCTTCTATTAACAGACTCAATGAGCTGCATTGCCACATTTTAATTTATTGGATATTGGGCCGTAGCCTTCGAGATAACAGTCAACTTAGTTGCTGCAAGGTTTTTTAACGGTCCCAATAAAGGTTGGGGATTGTTTTACAGAATAATATGTTTGTGCGGTTTTATTTGACGACTCCAAGCACATAGGGCTGTTTGTTTTTCAATACGTATCTGATCCTGCTTAAAAGTTTCTTTGCTATTCTGGTTATGGCTTGATTGGCTTTCATCCTTTTGCAATATTGGTTATAGCTTTTTGCCAATGCCGGATCAGTCCTTGCAGCGACCCAGGCACATTCTATTAGAGCAGCTCTCAGCACCTTATGCCCCCTGGGGGTGATATTACCCGTTCTTTCGGTATCCCCGGATGAGTTGGTTGACGGTACAAGGCCGATAAAAGAGCATAGTTTGTCGAGGGAGTTGAACCTGTCCAGCCTTTCCAGCTCGGTCAATAGGGTCATTGCCGTCAAGAGCCCGATTCCTGGAATGGTCATCAATAACTTGATTTCCTGCTCATACTTTTCTGTTTTGGAAAGGGTTCGTATTTGGTTGGTGACATTTAGGGTGGTTTTCCGCATATGGTACAAAATGGACAGATGACTGTCCATTATTTGTTTTTCCACCATACCGAGTTCAAGTCCATCCAGCCATCTAAGAAGCTTTTTGTTCCATTTTGGGCTGTTTATTTCCCCGGGAATACTTATGCCGTTAAAATGGAGGCTGGCCTTGATCCTGTTTTTGATCCTGGTGGTATCATTGACGACAGTTTTTCTTAACCTCATAAGCCCCCTGTCACCAAGAGAGGCCAAAGAGGGTATGTAGATAGGGACCAGTTCCCCGTTTCTTAGGGACCGGGCAATTTTTTGGCTGTCCCTGGCATCCTCTTTCTGTACTTTTTCCTTGCCGGTTGTCGGAATATCAGCAGGATTGACCACAATGGAATTGAACCCAAGAGCGCAAAGCTTGTAATGAGTCCAGTATCCCGAGAATCCAGCCTCATAGGCACTGAAGTAGGTAGCACCCGGATAGTTCCGGACAAGATAATTGTACAAAGTCTCTGCACAGGGATCCTGTGAAAACGTGCGTTTATGAAGATTATCCATCATCACTGTAACTTTCCAGCTTTTGAGGTGGGCATCAATACCCACATAAATGTTTTGGCCGGAAAAATCGTTTTTGTTAACTTGTGTTTGCATAAGTTTCGGAGGTTATAGCATGGTTCTAGAAAACTTAATCTAATGATTTCCTGAAACTTATGCTATTGCTCTTGCAAACATATGGCCTTCGGGTCTACATCTCCGGAGAAAACATGCTGACATTTACAGAAACAGAATTGTTTGACCCAGAAACTCCCCGGGGTAGAAGTCAGTTTTTTCCTCACAGCAGGCTTTTTAGTGGCGGTGTAAGTGTTGGGTTTTAATCAAAAAAATAGAAAAAAGATGAACATTATAAAAAATACGACGAAACACATCGGCATGGCCTGCTTGTTTTTGGCCATGGTTGCGTGCGATCAGGGCCTGGACCTGTTGCCTCCGGGAGAGGTATCCGAACTGATATACTGGCAAGAAGAAAAAGATGCTAGATTGGCTGTAAACGGGATATATGTGGAATTGGACGGTCAATTGATGGTGAAAGAGCTGGACGCCGTTACCGATATCGGCTTTCGTGCACCTTCCGGTCCCGGTTCCCTACATGACGTATCCATGGGCTCCTTTGACCCGGTGAATGCAGCAATCGGTTCCCAATGGAACCGATACTATAGAGGCGTGCAGCGCGCAAACAACGTGCTAGCAAATATCAATAGAATTGAGCAGGCAGATCCAGAGTTATTGTCCCGATACGGGGCAGAGGCCCGATTCCTGCGTGCGTTCTTCTATACCCAATTGAGCAGTCTTTGGGGAGATGTGCCACTCATCACCGAACCTTTGGATGTGACCGCTCAGGTCGGACGAACGGCCAGGGAAGACGTGGTCGATTTTGTCATTGCCGAACTGGACCAAATCATCCAGGGCAACCAATTGCCGCTGAACTATTCACAGGATATCGGTAGGGCCACCATGGGCGCCGCATTGGCGTTAAAGGCACGGGTAGCGTATCGAAACGAACGGTATGCGGTGGCCAGGGATGCAGCCAAAGCCGTTATGGATTTGGGCATCTACGAACTCTATCCGAATTACGAGGAATTGTTTCAGTATGCGGGCCAAAACTCGTCAGAGGTAATTTTTGACCGGCAGTACACCGTCGGTGGTGACACCTACAATGCCTTTTCCTTTTCAGCAGCATCGATTGGCGGAGGATCCGTGGTTGAACCCATACATAATTTGTTTTTAAAATACGGCTACAAAGGTCCACAGAACCCCAACGATCCGTTTGAAAATATTGACCCCCGTTGGTCCTATACTTCGTACTATACCGGCCAACCGATTGGCTCAAGTACCTTCAACTCTCTACCGGATAGTCCTACCCCGGATAGGGTCAGGTCTACGGAGTTTTCGACGGTACACGGGTACAATCTAAAGAAGTGGGTAGATTACGAAGCTGATAGAAGCAACCCAAATACCGGATCGATCAACATGATCCTGATCCGGTATGCCGATGTCCTGTTAATGTATGCCGAGTCAAAAATAGAACTGAACGAAATTGATGAATCGGTGTACGAGGCCATTAACAGTGTCCGGGAAAGGCCGACCGTGGAAATGCCACCAATTACAGCGGGAAAAACACAAGAGGAACTTCGATCGATCATTCGTGACGAGCGCGCGGTGGAGCTGGCCTTTGAAGGCTTGCGGCTATTCGATATGAATCGATGGGAAATTGGAGCGGATAAGATAGGTACCGTAGAAGGGCTGTATTATTTTAACGAGACCTCTGGACAGTGGGAAACCATCACCAGCGGCCTAAACCGGAATTTCAGGCCGGAAAGGGACTATCTGTGGCCAATTCCACAAAGCGAAATGGAGATCAACGACGCAATCACACAAAACCCGAACTATTAACACGGGGAATACATCAAGAAAAAAAGCCACAAATAATAAATTTGTGGCTTTTTTTATTTCTACGTACAAACGTCCGTAACGAGCAATGACTTCCGCATCGTTGAAAATACAGGAAGATCAGCAGGCTGATTCGTTGATCCTCACCCCTGCGCTCCTCTCATCAAGCAGGATCTCCGAGAGTAACATTTTTCATCTCCTCCTGCTCCATGAAGGGCTGATTCCGGACCCGTTTTCCAGAGGCTTTGTAAATGGCATTGGCAATCGCTCCACCTGTGGGCGGTAAGGCCGGTTCGCCCAATCCGGTTGGGTCGATTCCATTGTCGATAAAATGGGTTTCGATCTCTGGAATTTCATTCATTTTTATCAACCGGTAGGTATCGAAATTTTTCTGATCGGCAATGCCATCCGTGAAGGTCATGTTGGTAAACATGGCATGACCCATACCGTCCACCATTCCCCCACGCACCTGCTGATCGGCTCCGGTGGGATTGACCACGATTCCACAGTCTGTGACCGCATAGATTTTATCCAATTTGGGTTTGCCTTCTACTATTCTGGCTTCGGCCACCTGGGCCACGTACGATCGATGGGAAAAATACACACTGAAGCCCTGGGAGACGCCAGGTTTCTTTCCCCAGCCGGATTTTTCCGCTGCGGTTTCCACGACAGTCCGCATGCGGTCAATATCGTAATGGATTTCGCCTACCGGGTTCTTTTTTGCACGGTCCAGCAGTTCCAACCTGAACGTTACCGGATCCTTTCCCGCGGCCTCGGCAACTTCGTCCAGAAAGGATTGCTCGGCAAAGGCCAGGAAATTGGTAATCGGGGCCCGCCATGCATTGGTCGTAATCGGCGATTTGTACTCAAGGGACTCTATCAATAGATTATCCACCGATCCTGAGGGGAAATTATTTTCCCGGGTACAATTACCCGCATTGATACCGACCCCTCTCAATTTGTACCCAATCAGGTTGTTCTCGCTATCCAGGGCCGCTTCGAAACGGTATTTTACAGCAGGACGATAGGCACCCCCTGTCAAATCATCTTCTCTGGACCAGGTTAATTTTACCGGTGCCTGAAGCATTTTTGAGAGTTCCACCGCTTCTTCGACAAAATCCGCCCGCAATCGTCGACCAAATCCACCACCCAAGCGGGTCATTTCCACGGTTACTTTCTCTGGCGGCAGGCCACAGATTTCGGCCGCAGCTTTTCTGGCCCGATCAGGAGTCTGGGTAGGACCGATTAATTCCACGCCATCTGCCTTCACATGGGCGAAAAAGTTCATCGGCTCCATGGGACTGTGGGAAAGAAACGGACATTGGTATTCGCTTTTAATTACCCTTGCGGCGGAACGGAATGCGGCGTTCACGTCTCCATCTTTTCTTTTCACATCTCCCTTCCCGGAGGCCAGCATTTCATCAAACACCCGGTTATGAAACTCCGTGGACTCCAGCTTGCCATCTATCGGCTCATAGGTAATTTTTAGTAATTTCTTTGCTTTCATTAGTGGCCAGGTGGATTCACCGATTACGGCCACGTTGCTCTTTAAAGGTCACAACGTCTTTCACTCCTTTCACCGCTCTGGCTGCCTCGGCATCTACAGACTTGAGCTTCATGCCGAACGGAGGACGCTGTATCATGGCCTGCACCATCCCTTCCCGGTAAAAATCCAATCCATACAAGGGCTTCCCTGTAAACATGGCGCGGTTGTCCACATTTTTTATTGGCGTACCGATGATCTTAAAATCTTTTTTATTCTTAAGTGCAACGTCCTCCGGTACAGGTACCAGTGCCGCTTCGTTTGCCAGTTCTCCGTAGGTAAGTTTTTTTGACCCGTGGATTACGTGCCCATTTTCCGTGCGCAGGTCCGCGGCCGAAACACCCAATCGATTGGCTGCCGCCTGAACGAGCATTTGCCGGGCCGTAGCTCCTGCCTTTCGCAAACGCTCCCAGGAATGAGGCATGGCACCCGATCCTCCGGTGACCTGCCGATCGTATTTTTCTGTATCCAAAAAAGCCTGTTTGACACGAACCTTCGACCAATCAACGTCTAACTCTTCGGCCACAATCATCGGAAAGGAAGTTTTGATATTTTGCCCCAACTCCGGATTGGGCGAATAAATCACTACGTGATCGGTAGGCGAAATGGACAAATAGCTGTTGAAATTCAATGCGCTGTCTAGTATCTCCTCTTCGCTCACCACTTTCATTTTCGGAGAATCGCAGCTGGACCAGTTAAAACCGATCAAAAGGCCTCCTCCCGCGGTGGCAGCAATTTTTAAGAAATCTCTTCGGTTTGTTTTCAATGCTTTTTCCATGATTACTTGGTTTTAGCGGATGCCAATTTAACTGCTTCCTTGATTCGGTGATAGGTACCACATCGGCAGATATTGGCGTTCATACCTGCCACAATTTCTTCGTCACTGGGTTGGGGATTCTTCTTTAATAAAGCAGCTGCTGTCATTATTTGGCCTGCCTGACAATACCCACATTGCGCCACATCTACCTCTTCCCAGGCTTGTTGAACCGGATGGTCTCCGTTTTCGGATAATCCTTCTATTGTGGTGATTGCGTCGTTTTGTACCGACGATACCGGTAACACGCAGGACCGCCTGGCCTCGTCATTGACATGCACGGTGCAGGCGCCACATTGGGCCACCCCGCAGGAATACTTTGTACCTACCAGGCCAAGGGTGTCCCGAAGCACCCACAACAATGGGGTATCTTCTTCCACGTCTACCTCGTAGTTCCTGCCGTTGATTTGAAGTTTGTAGTTAGCCATTTTAGTACATCTATTGTTGGTGCTTGAAAATACAATTTTTTATTTCGAATTTCAATGAATTCCCTTATTGAAGGTAGAATTTTTTGATAAAGGGAATTCGGTAACCGCTCTAACCGATTACCCAATTTACCCGAACCTATCGCACTGATTTACAGCCGGTATGTTAGTAAATTTACAGCTATGTTCAGGAATAACCTGCAGATCCATCCATAAATTGACTTTACCGTGCACAATTCATACTTTTTCTAAATAAGCCCGCGCATGGCCGATATTTTTTCAGGTACCGACTCCTGCATAGCAAGCTGACCGGAATTTGATACGAACAAAGCGCAATTGTTTTTTTGATCTTCCTGTTTTAATAATTATATTTTGATTTAAAATAAATCAACCCTACTTTATGCGCACATTGTACCCATTTAATCGACAATGAAACGGTTTTTAGGACTACTTTTCGTCGCCTTGATCGTCCTGGTGCTGGTCCTATTGGTTACCAGACCCGGGTTGCTACAATCCATTTGGTTATGGTTGGTCGGTTTTATTGGGTACGTTGTTTATTTTATCAATAGAGGTGCGAAGAACCTGTTGGCTTTGTTCAAACAGGAACCGGCCCCTTCGCCGGCAGCGTCGGCTCAAGACGATGCTGCCGCATCGGATTTAGGGAAGATTGAGAAATCCAAGCCCGAGCCGCAGGGAAAATCTCCTCTCCTTGAGCGATTACCCGAGACCTATCCGGATGCCTGGGAAAAACTTGGCGACACCGCCGTTACGGTACTTCGGTACCTTGACGATGGAACTACCACACTTGGATTGCTATACCTGGGCAATCGGTTTTTCTGTTATACCTTGGAAGATAGCCATCGGGACCTGAAAATACCCGGGCAGACCCGCATCCCAGAAGGCAGGTATCCACTTTCTATCAACGGGAATCTTACCGAGTTGACCCAACGATACCGGAATCGATTTCCCTGGTTCGAATTCCACATTGAAATAAAGAACATTCCCAATTTTGACCTGGTGTACTTACATATTGGAAATAGCCACCAGGATACCCGCGGATGCATCCTACTCGCAGACGGAGTAAACGCGGGGTCTTCGGAGAAAATGGTCTCCCAATCCCAACGGGCATATGAACGGTTTTACCGGTCCATTTACCCTAGACTTACCTCACAGTCTTCGTTAGAAATAACTGTTCTTAACGAGGACTGGGTGGAACGCGCAGGAATCCGACAAAAACATCGTGTCCCGGCCATAGGCTGAATATTTACCGAAAAAGCTCTCTATCGATTATGGAAACTGAAGAAAGTAACAAAGAAAAAAACGGAAAGCATCAACGGATGATTTCCGAGCGAACCTATGTATGGCTGCACATCGGTTTCATTTTTCTGATCATGCTGGCCGTATTGGTGCTGATCGTGCCGGGCATGGAGTCGTCCAATCAGCTTCTTGCGTCCGGTCTGGTGGTGGTCATCGCTTTGGTAAGTAGCTACGCGCTGCTGGCCAGGCATTTCAGTCCAAAAACGAAGGACCGAAACCCCAATTTTAATCCCTACCATACATTCTTCTTTAGAGGAACGGTTATCCTGGCTGGCTTATTGGTAGCCTTTGGCCTGTTGGGAGCATTTTTCGCCTATGTCACCTACGATAACCTTTTCCAGTCGGTGGGATTAGCCACTGCGGTGATTTGGATCGCGGTGTTTTTGGTCTATTTCATGTGGTCGGTTTACCATTACAACATCAATTATGGACTGACGGACCAGGATTGGCAACGTATCTACGATGCGAAAGACCGGTACAGTCAAGGGTTCCCCGTAAAGGCCGAGGAAATGTCCACTCCGGAATACAATCCTTACCGCAGCCAAACGTTCGGATTACCTCCCGGTACCGTGCGGGGGATGATTGCTTTTACTTTGCTTATGGGAGGCATGTCCCTGTTGATTGTTAGTTTTGGTACCCAATATTCAGGAGCAGATGCGGCGTTACTCAGCCAGCAATTTGAATTTTTTGAAACCGCTTTTCTGATGATGATTGCCTTCTATTTTGGCGATAAATCCCTGAAATACCTGCAAAATCGCTGGACTCCGCGAAAAGGGGCCGAGACCAAAGAATCGGATAACAACGTCGCATCCCCCGCTTCCGAAAACTGGTCCCCAGCTCAGCCGAAAAGCTCCCTGGACTTCGATGAAAAAGCTTTTGCCTGGGAAGACAGCTCTTTTGATACCAGCAATGCACCACCGGCAGATTCAGGACCACTCGATGCGCAGCGGGTCGCTTTGTCTACTTCCTTTGATCAGGTTCCGGAAGCTTTTCAGGTCAAGGAAGAATACGTTCAGATAAAAGACAATTCCACCAGCAAGGTGCTCAGTGATATGGATATTCGGCAGGCGCTCGACGAACTGGAACAGCGGGAGAACATTAAAATTAGCTTACCGGTGATCAAGGCGATCATCGCGGTGGAATCTGCCGGAAGGGGACATTTGCACGATGGACGGGCCAAAATATTATTCGAAGGGCATAAATTCTGGTATTGGCTGGAAAAATTCGGGAAGGACCCAAAATCCCTGCAGGCGGGCAACGAGCACATTCTTTACGAAAAATGGACCAGGGAACATTACCGGGTTGGTGCTAAAGAATACGATAGACTGGACCTTGCGAAGCGTATTGACCCCAAAGCGGCTGTCTACGCGACCTCCTGGGGACTCTTTCAGATCCTGGGCGAAAACCTGGAACACCACATCAAAGGTCGAAAATATAAAAGCTTTTCCGAATTTGAAGCACAACAGCACGAATCAGAGTATATCCACTTTCTTGATTTTCTTGAATTTATAAAAACAAAGAAAACACGGGGCAGGGCATTGCTGGAATACATTTCCGAAGAAAATCAAGGGAATTACGACTGGGAGTCGTTTGCCTATGGATACAATGGAAGTGGGTACAAGGTCAATCAATACCACATAAAAATGAAAGCCCAGTACGAACGGTTTAAAAACGAGAACACATGGTTGGCATAAAAGACGTTTTTCTAAAAGGCCTCCTGGTTACCAGTTTGTGTTGGACATGCCTCGCCTGTCAGCAGGATCCTCGTGGGTTAGTCATTGGCAAAATTCAACAAGCGAGCGACCTGGTAGTGTCGGAATTTGTGGTAGACAAAGTCGTCTTTGGGAAAAAACGAAAGAACATCCTGTTTATTCCAATCAACGAGGCCTCCTTCATGGCCTATTCCCGGGCCACGATAAAAACCGGAATTGATTTGAATGAAATCAAAGAAGAAGACATACGGATTGAAGGGAACAAAATAAGTTTGGACCTCCCCTCCATCGAAGTGATCAATTTTTCCTACCCGCCTGAAGCGTTTGTTGCCGATACGCTCGTCTCCAATCCGAAGCGTTTTCTAAACAGCATTTCCCTGGAAGACCAGGAAACGTTTTTCCGAATGGCCGAAATGGACATTCGCGAGCATTTACCCTATATGGGTCTGGTGGAAACCAGTCAGGAGCATGCCCGAAAACTCATCCATACGGTGCTAAAAGGGCTCGCATTCGAGGAGATCTACATTCAATTTGACAGCGATTCCCTACTGATTCGCCAGGTTAATAGTCCCGATAATCTTTTAAATCCATGATTCGTCAGGTCCTGCATAGTGTCCGGTTTATTCTGGAGATCCTTCTGGTAGTAGGCCTGGTAGCATTGGTCTATTGGTGGAATCCGATGAATATTTTCGGTGGCAAACCCGGAATCCAATCTACTGCCAATATTGTCTCTGAAATTCGGGAGATGGGGCAGCTAATCAGTGCAGAGTATTACGGAGAAGTAGTCGCCTCCATTGACGAAGCCCAAATGAATCTGCTGGAAGAACCGGAAATACGGATGCAAGCCCGAATCACCTACGATGAAATACAACTTGAATTGGAAAACCTCCGGAATTTCCACGAGCTATCCTCAGAAAACCGCCTGGCATTGAGTTCCGGAACCGAAAACCTCAGCCGAAGGGAACGCCGTAAAATGCTTATCGATGAGGTGGGATACAAAAATGTGTTGGAAAAACTGTATTTTTTGGGGGACTGGGACGAAACCAGTCAGCGGGTGCTTTTTGATGAAGTGACCGCCTTCGCGTACATGCATTTCCAGGAAAGAAACGAAGCCTCCGTAGACCGACTTAGCGAACGGCAGCTCCGCCAAACGCTGGTATCCTGGTACAAAAACCTGAACGCCGAATGGTGGGATTCCGATCGGTTTTCTACAGATTATTTTGGAAATAAACTGAGTTCCCTCTCGCGTAGTGAAGCCAGAAAAAAACTGGCTATGATCGGCCGGGGAACTGTCAAAGCGGGCTTTGACTTCAAGGGGCTAAGCGAAAGCATGTATCACCACGACGAAGAAATGGGGGAGTTACACTTTTTTGGATTTGCGCCACAGATCCTGAATGCAGATATCAATCCCTGGTTTATTCCGGAAAAAGGCATTCCTGGCTTCGATATTTTGACGTATAACGGAAGGGTAAATTTCAACGATAGCAAAAAGGTGAAACGGTATGCCGTCCAAAAACTAACCGTAAATGCCCGAAATGCGGGCATCATCCAACAAGCCGAGCGCAATGGCGGAGAAACTCTGGGAAGGTTATTTTCACTGCTTACCGGTAAAGAAATTAAAAAGGTTTTCTTTCACCAGGACCAAATCATTCAACTCACCCAGGACATTACCCGGGATTATTACATCAGTTACGAAGAAGCAGTACATTTCGAAAAGGCGATTCAAAACGAGTTGCAGACCATTGACTCGTTAAAAAACGCTTCGGAAGATCGGTACAACAACCGAAGATTGGCGGAAAACAAAGAAAATACCTTGCAACAAATGATACGTACTGCCCGCCAGTACGAATTTGAATCGGAAGCCCTGCCCTATCATTATTATTCCACCTTCTGGTACCAGATTGCATCCGATTCACTGGTCGATCGTGCCGAATGGCTCGCCATACAATCCCAGGCATCCTCCTCCATGGAACCGAATTCCCGGCTGGTAGCCTTGTGGGCAGATCGGGACAGCCTGCTCCTGCCCTCGCAGTTTGGTGCCGGTGTCATGCAACTTTATCGGAAAGATGTTCCCATGGGAGATTTTTCGGATAGCACCCTTTCTGTTCCGGCCTGGCAGCAATTGGAAAAAGGGGGGATGCGCTTTCGAAACCTTTCCTTCCTGGGCGATTCGGTCGTTTTCGAATCCTTTCTAATCGATGAATCACTGCAAGATAGTCTACTTCAAGTTCCCGTGCCTTTCAACTATTCCCCGGAATCCTGGGAATCATGGATTGGGGAGGACGAACGAATACGCCTCATTCAACGGGCGGATACCATCCGACAATTGTCCGAAAATTCCAACGTCTTTTGGATCATGGATCCCAGTCAGCCGAACAGCTTGCTGCAATTCTCCATTCCCTTTGCTGAAATTACCCATCCTGAACTGTTTCGTCCCGGTTCCCTTTCCAATATGCAACAAGTAACGCTGGATACTTGGGTTGTCATTCGGTCTGCTACAGATTTGCAGGAAGCGTTAAACCAACCCCACCCCAATCATGCGCTATCCGAGCGGCAGGTAGCACAAATGCAATCCTTCTTGGAAAGCCTGTATCGGAAACACCAAGCCTACCACAGTCGGGATTTTCTCAGCCAGGCCGGAGATTGGTTTTCCGAAAAATGGGCAAACAAGCCCGGTATTTTGGACAAGTTTCAGTGATACCGCCTCCGGGAATGCCACGTACCTATATACGAAAATACGTCTCGTACACATTTCCAGCAAAGAATTTCCCAAAGCCCGCAATCGCCTTTAGCCCATCCTCCCTGGACTTGGGATGGATGGCTTTTACCGTACGTAATTGCCGCAGCAGGTCGGATACCTTGATTACCAATTTCCCTTTGCCTAGAAGTTTTCCCTGCCCATCGTTTCCTTCGTACACGGAAATATACAGCGTAGTGGTATCTTGCCAGGCATCTACCACCCAATCGTTTTCAATATCTTTGTACCCTTCAAAGTAATAGTGGTTCCCGTCCGGATGCAGGAGACCCGCTGTATACTTCATTTTCTTTTGTCTGCTGCTGCCATTCTCGGTAACGAACAGATTAAACTGCCCGCCAAAAGCCGTTAAGGCCTCGCTACCGAGGACCGGAGTCTCCATACTTCCCAACATGCTCCCGGGATGGTCCTCCCTTGCTATAAACTCTTCGATATCCTCTGTCTGAATGGTAAGGGTAAATTCAAACGGTGTGTTTTCCTTCTTACCTTTTTCAAAACCGGCATCAAAATCTTCCGTTTCACCCCAACCAATAAATCCTTTCATCGTTTCGGTAAACTGCACGCCGGTGCCTTTGGGTAAAGAATCGCCTGAGCCCTGCCGTTGCGTGTCGGTGAAATCGTAGTTCAACGTGTAGTTCTTTTCTTTGGCGATCAATTGGCAGCTTCGCTCCGCCAGTGCGCTGATCGTTAGTAGTGGATTGGTTCCCACAGGCCTTGGAATTACCGCTCCGTCCAGCACGTACAACCCTTCGTGCAATTGCTCTCCAACCTCTCCATCAAACACCTGCCCTTTGTGGTCTACCACACCTAGCGCTGCATGGTCGCCCATCCCACATCCCCCCAGGGGATGAACGGTTACCAGATCGTAATTCATCAGCTGATTCCAGGTAGGGTTCGGGATCTTGGTACCACCGAGTGCTTCCGTTGCCTGGTACATTTCTCCATTCACTTTCTTAAAAATCTCTTGTTTACCAACCCCATGCCAATTGATCGATAATTTGCCCTGCTCGTCCATTTTAAGTGATCCATTGCCGTCGTCGTGAGTCATTACCAGATAAACCTGAGTTCGAGCCAACGCACCGTGAAACGGTCCTAGAAAGAGACTTCTGATCTCTCGCCACTTTTCTTTGAAATAGTCCTTGAATCCCCTGTCTGTATCCCTTCCCACCAAGCGGGAAAAAGCGACCAGAGCCTTGGGCATGAGGCCACGAATGGGGCCGGGAATGGTTCCTTCTTCCAGCGTCATACCATCCTCCAATGGATTCCTCTCCCGCAAATCAATGATACTGGTAATGCAAGGCCCTACCTCGGCGATCGTGTCAGTGCCTTTTTTACCCAGCCCGATGCCATTGATCCGCACATCGTTGTTGTACCCAAAACCCAGCACATCCCCATTTCCGGTAAATCGTTGCCCCAGGCGTTTGGACAGGCGGAGACCTTTGGCAGCCGAGCGTAATAGGATCTCGGTAGAACCCAATGCTCCTGCTCCCAGGATCACGTGCTTTGCCTGAATAAATAGCAAGGGCGCATCAAAAAGATCCCTTCCGACGCCGATGGGGTGAAAATACACCTGCCAGTATGGTCCCGCTTTTTTAACGTATTGTACATTTATTTCGGTAAATATCTCTGCTCCGTGAAAGCAGGCATCGGGCAGGTAGTTCATGGCGGTGGTGTTTTTTGCACCGACATTGCAGCCCGTTACACAATCCCCGCAGTTGGTGCATTTCGGCTGGCGAACCCCGACCTGATTGATCTGATCGTCAAAATTCACATTGATATCCAACAGTCGAAAGGGAGCAGACATGTGCGCCGCAGACTTCCGCATGGCTTCTGTTTTTTTCAATACCGGGTAGCCATTTTTATTTTCCGGGTAAGGACTGGGCCGCAACATGGACCAGGCCCGGGCAACTCCCGCATCAAACGATTCCAGATCCTCCCGCAACGCCCTTGGCCATGCCTCGTCCTGCATGACCCGCGCTTCCGGTCGAATGGATACGTTGGCATTGACCAGAGAAGTGCCTCCCAAACCACACCCTTTGAATACGTTGATTCCACTGCCCATGGTAAACTCGTACAGCCCGTTTTTTTCCAGGTCGACCGACTTCCCACCGACAAAGTTCATTTCGCCCGAAGCCTTTACCAGCGTATCCGGAAATTCTCCCGGCAAGAATTCTTTACCTTTTTCAAGCAGGCAAACGGTCTGTCCACTTCGTGCCATCCGGGATGCTGCGATGCTTCCGCCGTATCCCGATCCGACGATAACGTAATCATAGGAGGACTTGATGTCTGTTAATGCTTTAGCGAGTCGTTTCATGGTGTATCGTTATGGGGTCTTCGATTAAATCATAGTTAATGGGTCCACCTTCAAATCGTGGGTTTTCGTCCGTACCGGTATTTTTCCAATCACTCACCACCCGTTTGACACCGATGGGGTAAATCGTAAGCCCTTCTGCGGTGACTGCTATTCGCAGGAAATTCTTGTATCCCTCCCAACGATAGGAAGACGAGGCTTCGGTAATGTGGTTTTTTACTAACACCACACTTATGGTGAGGTAGAGCCCAAATAAAACTCCGCTGATAATCCCCCCGGCCAGCACCATTTCACCAATGAAAAGCAGTATTTGCTTGGCCGAGTCTACTGGCCAGGCGAGTAAGTTCAGGTTGATATACGAAAATAGCCAGAGTAAAAAATAGAAATTTATCAAATGCAATACAGCGTGAAAGATACCTGCAATATAGTTTAGGTTCTTTTTTCCGGACTTGGTGTCAGTGAATAGTACCAGACCGATAAGCAGCAGCAGGTTCAGAAATAGGGCGCCCGGGTGGTGGCTGATTCCGCTCCAGACAGCCTGAAGCACCTCGCCCAAACCTCCGTCAAAAAGGTCTACGGATGCAAGCCGTTCCATCAGGGACTTTCCTGCTTCACTATCGGTTTGCAAAATCCATGAGGTAAACACATGGTAAATGCCAAAGAAAAAAAGCATGGTGAGGCTAAAATAAGGAAAGAGTAAATTCAGAAAACTCAGCTTCACGGAGGCCTCCTTGGACGGAAATACTTTCTTCAGTTGAGAGGTTTGCCCGCCCAGGCTTTCTATTTCAGGGTTCAAGGTATGCGTTGGATGCATGAAAGCCCCTCCTCCCCCTGCGGTAATCAGCTGGCAGGAAGGTTTTTCCTCCGGCAGGGTTTCATACCGGGCATAGTGGTGAAGGTCACCCGTTAGGATGGCTTTGATCTGTAGGGACTGGTTTTTCGTCTCGTAATCCTTTTCTCCCTTCCCAAAAAGTACCTTGTCGATAAAGAATTGCAGCCGGTCGAAGGATTCGTTTTTATCGTCAAAAGACTTATAGACCCAGGAAGGCTCCGAGATGCAGAGAATCACCTTGCTTGCTTCGGTAAAATGAGTTTTCGCAATTTCCCGAAAATAGCAAATTTGCGGGTAATCGATGTCGGCATTCAACTGTACATCGATGGCGATTAACCAATAATTGTGGGGTAGTTTCAATGCAAAATAGCTTCGGCTTTGCTGGGTGCGCCAGTTTCCGAGCGACCGTTTTTGCGTAAAAAGTCGAAGAAAATTGGTAAGTCCGTCGTACCAGTCGTGATTCCCGGGAATGGCAAACACATCCGGCCGATTGTCATCCTCCTCGTTTTTGGGAAAAGCCGCCTGATAGGGTCCCCGCAGGCGGTTGGTATATTCAATAATTTCGGGGGTAGGATAGACTTCATCCCCTCCCATCACCAATACATCGCCCCGTTTCAACGATTTTCCCCGGACTGTCAAGGACTCCCGGGCCAGTAGTTCGGCAAGTGTATACGTGGGATTAAATCCATCTCCCAAATCCGAAATGAAGTCGAACCAAAACTCCTCCTTCGTAGAATAGTCGTAGAGTTGCACGTCCTGGTCCAGAGCCGCAAGCATTTCCCTGCGATCAGCAAAATTGCCAAACACCGAAGACAACAGGGTCTTTACACCAGTAAATGCCAATTGGCGGGGATCGTACCAATTGACCATGGGTTTCTTTTCAAACTTCATCGTAGATCATTTTTTTTATCTGTTTTAATTTATATCCGATTCCTCCCCTGCCCCCTTCCCGGGTAATGGCTAATGCCTTCCAAAAACTTCGTAGTCGCCCGACAAAGGACTGATACAGGGTTCCCTCCATCACAATTTCGGGATCCGCTTCCATTTTGGGATAGAGCACAACCTCTATTGCCTTGAACTCCATGCCGGCCAACCAATGCCAAGCGCTCTTGACGTTAAATCTTGCCAGCAGGTAGTACTTACGGCCCTCAATCTGGAAGGTGGAAGCGATCTCTGCTACCCTTCCCGGGCCGTCTTTGGTCACAAACTGCCCCCCTGTCCCAAGGAATTCCCGGCTTAAATGTCCCAGGTAAATACTGGAATACACCTCGGCAGTCCCTTTTCCTTGCCAGTCGGTGTATCGGAGAAAAATCCGGAACCTGACCCGGGACATCTCGTCTTTCCAGGGCAATTCTCCGGAAAAGTCAAGGCGAAAACCCAGGCAATCGCCCAAATTACGGGTAGCCGTGCTGCGATCATTCAGCGGTGTACCCGATTCGGGAATCGCAGACAGGTACGCTGTGGCATCGCTATACCCCATGGCCATCAAATCCCTGGCGGTAATCCGGTTAAAAAACAAATCGGGATCCAGGGGAAGCGGTAATTGCGGGCGGATGACAAAAACCCGGATCGGTTTGCGCTGTCCATATTCGGATTCCCCCCGTAAAATCTCCTTGTTAATCCATTTGATCTGTTCAAACTCCTCCCATAAACCACCATTTGCACTCATTTCAATGGAATGAACGTACTGACGTAGTGCTCCGGGCAGATAGGCCGGATAGTTTCCTATTCCCCATACCACCCATATTTCCTCAGCTCCCCGCCTGACGGCCTCCATGAGGTTGGCGTCTTTGATCCAAACGGCATCGATAAACCAATCGTCTCCTACCTGTAACGCCGGCATCACAATGGGTAAGGATACCCCCGCCAGCAGGTGGTTTTCGTGCAGGCTTTTCGCGGGAATGGCCTCGACTGATTTTTTGGAAAAATTGCAGAGAGAGAACGTAATGGGCAGATTATTCCGGTGAATGCCTGCCAGATCCACTCCGAAATGCGGGAATACCTTGGTTCGAATTGCATCCGTGTCACCCATCCCTTTCATTCTCCAGGGTCGCAGGTAATCGGTCAGGCCAGCAGGCGATACGAAATGCGCCATTTTCAAGTCGGCCCAGCGATCCATCAGTTCCTGCACCTCCAGTCCTGAGGCCAGCATCGCCGCATTAAAAATGCCTCCGGAAGTCCCGTCCACGTGATCAAACGCCAGGCCGGCTTCTTCCATGGCTTGCAACACCCCCACCTGATAGGCAACCCGTATACCGCCACCGGCCAGTACCAGGGATTTTCTACTTTTGGATTCGTTGGTCTGAGGGTGAATCAGCATGGCTGGGGAAGGGTGAGTGACGGCAAAAGGACCACGTTTTCTTTGAAGCGTCGGACGGAGAGAAAACTCATTCGCGCAAGCTTTTCAGGTAAAGCAAAAAAACAATGCCGGAAAACAAGTCGAAAATGGCAACACCCAGTGCGAGAATGGAGAACAGGCCTTTAAACACGCCCACTGTCACTGCCGCAAATGCTCCAAATTTTTGCAAGGATGACCAGAGAATGATCTGCTTGTTGCTGATCGAACCGTAAACGGCATGCAACACCATTCCCCCGAAAAGCACCATGAACATGCCAACAATGGCAAAGAAATGGGCCGACTCCGGACTTGTCTCCGCTTTGCCAACAAAACGTAAGACAAAGGAGGGATGGATCAATTGAACCAATCCGGATAGCAGCGTAACAAATGCGATCAAGACGACCAGCAACTCAATATAGCGGGTAGATATTCCGAATAATTTCTGCTCATCCATGATTTTGGTGGTTTGATTTAGCTTTGGCGATAAAATAGTACATGGTAATTCCCCACATGACCGTGAGGATAATCCAACGAATGTCATTGAGCCACATCCATTCCTGCAAGAGTACTTGCAACCTGTCTTCAGCGGCCACTCCCGCTTTAAATTCATTATTGATGTCTTCAATAAAGGCCTGCTGCACCACCACCGGCGCCAATAGTCCCGGTATCCAGGCGATCGGTACCCAGCGAAGCCCTGTCTTCCATTCCGTGATCAATAGAATCACCAATGCGACCGCCATGATTGGAATGGTGATGAAAAAAAACTGCGTTGCCAAATCCGTTTGCGGAATGATGGCGTCGTAGTAATTATCGAGCGTCAGGGTATTGGGGTAATTCGGAAACCAAAAGAAATGGAGGGACCAAAACATGCCCAGATAAATGGATGCACAAAAGAAAATGTAGGCATTATTCAGGTCAAGGAGGGTCTTTTTGATAGGATTCATGATGGTGCTTGACTAATGGGTTTAGATTCTGAATTTCTCGTAATCGGTAATCGACGGCGGCGACAACCACTCCTCACTGTATCCCAAGGGATAAACCGATTCCAGCCCCTCTGGCATTTCCTGGGGAGGATCCGGGTAGGTCATGAACCAACACTGAAAATGATCGTCCAAAATACCGTTGGTTTTTGGCATAAAGGTGGTAAAAAACGGATCGGGTGAGAGATCAATCCCTCTCAGGGCAGCTACCTTGGGATGATCTCCGATGTACAGGCTTCCCTTTGCCTTCCCAAATAGGTTGATCCCGGCCCTGGTTTCGAAATAGATATAAGAAGCCATCAGCATGTTTCGAAATCTACAGTAATTGGTAGCACCTACTTTCAATTTGATCGAAGGAGAGCTGGGCTTTTCAATTTCGATCCGGAATGCAAATTGCCCGTCTTTTTCGTATTGGCTACTGACCTTCTCCGTGGATTCCACAAAATCCAGATTGGCCTGATGTTTCGGCATGCCCCATATTCCTTTTCCTCCTTTTACCGAAATTTCACTGCTTACCGGCAAATCTAAAATGTATTGTCCGGTTCCGTAATGCCCCAAAAACAGTGCATTAGCAACAGGCGGAGCAGGACGGGCACCCCGCGTACAGGCAATGGCAATACTGTACTCGATGTACTTTCCTATACTGGTATCCAGGTAATTGATCACAGTAATTAATAATGCGGCCCTGCCATTGGGAAGTTTCAGGGCATGAATTTCATTTCCCGGAAGCAATTCGTTCGCTTTTTCCCAATCACAGGAAAACCCTGCCATGAGAGCGGGAGAATCGGTAGACCGAACCGGCATTTGATAGGGAATTCCGTCTACCTGTGCGTACCTGCCGGCATACCGTTTGATTCGTTTAGGAGGCATCTCTTTTTCTAACCATTGTTTAGTTCGCTAATCATTTTTGGAAACACATCGATGTGCGCATTCTTCCCGAAAAATACATCCAGGTGACTGTACTCATCCAATAGGTACAGTTTATGAAATCCTGGTTTTGCCCGGTCCAGGTAAGCAAATGTTCTTTCCTGGCTTTCTGCCAGGAAACACTTGTTCTTTTTCCCTCCAAACAAGACCATGCGTGCCTCCGTACGGGGAGCTTCGGACACGTAATCGGGGCTACCGTCTTCGACGGGTACCAGTGCTCCATATTTCACACATTTCTGCATGTGTTTGAAAAAAGAGAGCGGTACATGGGCAAATTCGTATTGTATCCAGTCCATCGTCTTTTCGTCCAGATTTTCGAGTTCCCACAAGGCCGGAAATCCGGATCCATAGGTGAAACTCACCATCTTTCCTACGGTGGTATCTTTCTCCCAGTGAGTGGCTTTTACTACGCTGAGCAACAGTTTGGATTTGAAATCCGGAGGAAAAAGCCCCCATTGCGGGTCGATGTAATCAAAAAACCGACTGACCAAAGGGACCAAGGCCTTTAATTTAAACCTGGAAAACGCAGGCACTACCGGATGCAGGGAAACGGCGTTGCTAATGATCAGTGATACTTCCGGCAACAAGCCCATCACCGCTGACATCATAAAGCTGGTACTTCCCTGACAGTGGATGATTGCCTTGATTTCTTTCGCTCCGGTTAGTTCTACCACTTTCTTAACCGCGGCCGGATGATCGTACCGGGCCACCTCATCCAGGTTCCACTCGTTCGGTTCCAGCACAATGGAACCTCTCCAATTTTCCAACCAAACGTCGTAGCCTTCTTCTGCCAATTTGAAAATGATGTTGTTTGGAGAAGGTGGATTAAAGATCATGCTGCTCACCCCTGCCCCATGTACCAGTAGTACCGGTCCTTTGCTCACCTGGCTCGATTTGAAACGCTTTAATTCGCAAGCAAACCCGTCCAGGGCATTAAATTCTATGGTCTCAAATTCAGCATTCATAGAAATTATTTTTCATTCGCTTAATTTAACAAAATTAAATGGATTCAACATGCATCGCCGCAAGTAGTTTTCAGAAGAAAACCTGCAATACGCATTCGCATTCCAACGGAATGTTTGGTTAGTTGATCGTTTCGTTCACAGGTGGATTGGCTGGAAAGAAGCGCTTGCAACAAACAAGGCGACTCCATCTCCGCAGGCAGCGTTGGATAGGTGAATCCCTGGGATTACCTGAACCAGTTTTGGAAGAAAAACCGTATCTTTACCCATCAACCAACCCATCCATCTTCATGAAATTCCTGATACTTTGTATTCTTGGCAGCCTTTTCATTGGTATTGGTAGTTGCCGTCCGGATTCCAAGCAGGGACAAGCTGCGGATGTGGCGGCCATCAAAGCCATGAGTCAGGCCAGGGCCAACGCTTTCAATGAGGGAGACGCGCGCTCCATTGCCGCCTATTTTACCGAAGACGCGGTCCTGATGGCACCCAATAGCCCAAAAATGATCGGACCTGCTGCGGTTGCCGCTTATTATCAGGAGATTTTTGACAGCTACCGCACCGAGTTGGAAAGTGGCTACGAACAAGTATCCGTGGACGGGGATCTGGCATTTGGAAGAGGATTCGCAAAGGTTACCCTGTATTCCAAAAGCAGCGGTGACACCCTGTATTCCACCTCCAAATACCTGAACATTCTCGAACGGCAGGCGGATGGCAGCTGGAAAACCACGCACGACATCTGGAACGCCAACGAATAAATAAAATGAATAAAACGAGCGTCCGGTATCAATACGGATCCACGTCTACCAAAAACCGAACCGGGCGGAATTTCTTGTCTCCCTGAAGGGTGCGTATGGCTTCCATTAACTGAACCTTAAACTGCTCCTGTACGGAAACCGACTTTTCCAGCTTGATCCATAGCTCAAAAAGGTAGAGGTTTTTGATCTTTCCAATCAGGGATTTTTCCGGACCCAGCAAGATCTTTTTGGCCTCGATGGAAGCCAGTAGGTTTTTCAGATGAAGCGCCGCACTTTCGGCAGTTTTAAAATCCTTGTGTTTCGTGGTGACCTTGATGTTTTTAACAAAGGGAGGGTAAAAAAACTGCTTCCGCTCCCGCAGTTCCTGCTGGTAGAACCCCGCGTAATCTCCTTCCATTATCTGCCTGAAAATCAACTGATCCGGACGTCTGGTTTGAATGATTACCTCACCTGTTTTATCCCGCCGTCCGGCCCTACCGGCTACCTGGGTTATTTGCTGGAATGCCCGCTCACCCGATCTAAAATCCGGGAAATAGAGGATCCGGTCAGCGTCCACAATTCCCACCAGCGAAACCTTATCGAAATCCAGTCCTTTGGTGATCATTTGGGTACCCACCAGTATATCCACATTGCCCGCGCCAAAGTCTTCCAGGATGCGCTGGTACCCGTATTTGCTACGCGTGGTATCCAGGTCCATTCGGGCAATTCGGGCTTCGGGAAACAGCAGGGAGAGATTTTCTTCGATGCGCTCCGTCCCTACCCCTACCGTGGTGATCTTATGGCTTCCGCAGGCGGGGCAAGCCTTCGGCACTTTCTCTTTAAACCCGCAATAATGACACCGGAGTTCCTCCTGGTATTGGTGGTAGGTAAGGCTCACGTCGCAATGCTCGCATTCGGGGATCCAGCCGCATTCCTCGCAGGAAAGATACGGCGCATATCCCCGCCGATTCTGAAATATCAAAACCTGCTCCTGTTTGTTTAACGCCTCCTGGATCTTTTCCCGTAATATTCGTGTAAAGTCCAGTTTGAGAAGGTTTTTCTTCTTGTCTTTGAGAATATCCGCCAAATGGAAGAACGGGAGTTCGGCATTTCCGTAGCGCTTTTCGAGTTGTACGAAGCCGAATTTTCCGGTTTGAGCGTTGTGGAAGGATTCAAAGGCCGGGGTAGCCGAACCCAGAAGCGTCTTCGCCTGATGCATCCAGGCAAGCATGATGGCGGCATCCCGGGCCTGAAACCGGGGCGCCGGATCAAACTGCTTGTAAGACGGTTCGTGCTCCTCGTCTACAATTACCAGGCCCAGACTATCAAAGGGCAAAAATAAGGAGGAGCGCACGCCAATAATTAAGTTAAACCGGCCCTGGAGTACCCCCTGCCAGACTTCCACCCGCTCGTTATCGGAGTATTTGGAGTGAAATACACCCATTTTGCTTCCAAATACCTTCTTTAATCTAAAAACCAATTGGGTGGTAAGGGCAATCTCCGGGAGTAACAACAAGACCTGAGAACCACTTTCCAGCACTTCTTGTATCAATTGGATGTAGATTTCCGTTTTCCCGGAGCCCGTGATGCCCTGGAGCAATACGGTTTGCTTTTCCTGAAACTGCCGTTGTATTTCTTCAAGCGTTTGCTGCTGAAGGGGGGACAATTCCACTTGTTCCTGGCCGGGTTCCTGCTCCTCAAACCGACTTATCGTCACTTTAAATGCCTCCAGTATCCCTTTCTTCACCAAGGTGTCGATGGAACTGGGCGAGCAACCGTGATCGATCAAAACCGCTTTAGCGATCCCCCCGGAATTTTGCTCCGGTTTTTGAAAGACCGGCAGGACCTGCAGGTATTTCAGCAGGACTTCTTCCTGCTTTTGCTTGCCTTTCATTTGAGCAAACAACTCCTGAAGCAATCCTTTCTCCGCAAGGTATTTTTGCGACAGGCGAATCCGCTGCTCCGTCTTCGGACTGTATTTTTCCCTCACGGATTCGTAGAGCAAAACGGCCCCTTTGGTCAGCAGGCTCTTGATAATTTTATGGCTGATTTTACCCGGCAACAGCTGCTCAAACTGCTCCACCCTCATTTCATCGTGTTTGGCCAGGGTCTCCAACACCAGCAATTCGCGCTCATCCATCGAAAATCCCGGTTTCTCGGGATCGAAGTCCGGATGCAGCTGCACCCGACTTTCCGTGGATAGCTTCAGTCCGCTCGGAAGTGCCGCATGCATTACTTCCCCGATATGACAGCAATAATAGCTGGCCATCCAGTTCCAAAATTTGATTTGCAGGGCATTCACTACCGGAAAGTCGTCCAGAACATCCAACAAGGGTTTGGGCAGATAGGCTTCCGGCGCTTTTTGGTGCACCCTGGCCACGATACCGGTGAGGATCTTCGTATTGCCAAACCGAACCATCACGCGATAGCCGATACCGATTCGCCCCTGAAATTCCCGTTCCACCTTGTAGGTAAACCATTTCGGAATCGGCACGGGTAAAATTACGTCCGCAAACAGTGTCCTGCCGCCGGTTCCGGGGTAGCTTTGCGCAAAAAGGTCTTCCAAAATCAGCTTGTTTGGGTGAGGTCCGGTAACTGGTCCACTGCCTCTTCCAATCGCGAAACGGGTTGCTTGCAGGTCTTATTGAAACAGACAAAAAATCGATTGGTATCCAGGGGCTTATCTTCCAGTAGCGGCAATCCGGTAGGCGCTGAACTGGCGGCCAGCACGGTATTCGGACGATAGGTCTTCTGGAAATTCAATCCGTTCTCTGTAGCACTGGGTCCAAGAATCGCAATCTCCGCCGTGGGTATCGATTTTTCCAGGTAAAAGGAAGCCCAATAGGCCAGAAAGGAAGGCTCTTGCAGGAGGATCCCTTGGACCAGTTGCAGCATCTTTTCCGCCTGGTCCCTATAACGTTGCCGGTAGTAGTATATCCCCATCCGGTGTAAATTCCGTGCCATGATCGCATTGGAAGAGGGGATGACGTTATCAAAAATCTCCTTTTTATCGGCAATCAACTTTTCCTGATTGGGGTCATTCAAAAAGAACAAGTCGTCGGAATCGTCAAAAAATCGCTGCAGGCTCCGTTCCAGTAACTGCTCGGAACGGTCGAGCCATTTCTGATCAAAAGAAAGCGTATACAAGGAGAGGAAGGCTTGTATGACGGCCGCATAATCCTCCAGAAATCCGGAAGTATAGGCCTTTCCATCTTTATAATTACGAAACAACTCGTTACCTTTCACCATGTTGCTCCAGATAAATTCCCCGGCAGAGAGGGCAAGTTCCCGGTAGGATGCCTCATTCAGTGCATGGTAGGCCTGGCAAATACCCTGAATGACCCAACCGTTCCACCCGCTGATGATCTTGTCATCCAGTCCGGGTCGTTGGCGCTTGTTTCTGCGTGCAAACAGCTTTGCTTTGATTTCGTGGAGTCGTTTTACAAATTCTTCCTCACTCAAGCCCAGGGAATCTGCAATCGCCGCATAAGATTCCTTTTGGAAAAGGATATTTTCACCGGACTCCCAGTTTCCCTCGCTTTTGATGCCATACAGTCGGCCAAACCACCCGCGGTCTCCGCCCAAGACCTCCCTGATCTCCTCCGCCGTCCACACGTAATACTTTCCCTCCTTCCCTTCACTGTCTGCGTCCAATGCGGCATAAAATCCATTTTCGGGACTTTTCATTTCCCGGGTCAACCATTCAACTGTCTCCCGCACCTTTTCGCTAAAAAAACGATCTCCACTGTACTGATAGGCTTTTGCATACAAGGAAAGCAGCTGACCGTTGTCGTAGAGCATTTTCTCAAAATGAGGCGCAAACCATTCGCCATCCACACTGTAGCGACAAAAACCACCTCCCAGGTGGTCGTAGATTCCCCCCATCCCGATTTTTTTAAGGGTGTAACAGACCTTTTCGCCCAACTCCTCCTGCTGATCCAGAATAGCCAAATCCATCAAAAACGCCCAAATAGCCGGCATGGGAAATTTGGGCACACGCTTCAGGCCACCCCATACCGGATCGTAGGCTTCCATAATTTTTGCACCAATTTCCCGAACCGTTCCTGCCTCAAAGGGCGAAGGGTTGACCGATAAGCCATATTTTTCTACCAGGGAGGTGCCCAGACTTTTTCCGAATCCCGCCGCACTTCTGGCCAGCTCCTCGTATTGGTTATTAAAGGCGCTTGAAACACCGGAAAGCACTTTTATCCACTGATTCTTAGGGAAATAGGTGCCTCCATAAAAGGGATGTTGGTCCGGCAACAGGAAAACGTTGAGCGGCCAACCTCCCTGCAGCCCCATCAATTGTACGGCTTCCATGTACAGGTTATCCAAATCCGGGCGTTCCTCGCGATCGATTTTAATTGCCACGAAGTGCTCGTTCATGAGTCCGGCCACTTCCTCGTCTTCAAAACTTTCCTTTTCCATTACGTGGCACCAATGACAGGCCGAATACCCGATACTTACCAGGATGGGTTTATTTTCCGTCCGGGCTTTTTGAAGTGCCTCTTCTCCCCAGGGATACCAGTCAACGGGATTGTGGGCATGCTGCTTTAAGTAAAGGCTTTGGCTGTGAATAAGTCTGTTGGTTTTCATTTGCACGATTTAAGGAAGGACTACTCGTTTTCAATCTGGCTTAACTGATCGGTAATGGCCGATAGTTCGGAGGTAAAATCCAGGCTTTGAGGTAATTGCTTTATCCGAAGCGCCAGTTTCTTCAGAAATGCACCGTGTTGACGGGAAAGTGGCTCAAAAGGCCTATGACTCAAGCTGCGCTGAATTTGTTCAATTTCCTCAACCAGCTGCGCTGTTGGCGGATCGAAGAAGCAGGCCTGAAATTTTTCCCAAATATACGTTTCTGCCATGGAATTCGGATGGATGAGGTCATCTTTATAAAACCGATAATCCCGCAAGTCATCCATCATGATTTCGTATGCCGGAAAGTAAAAAACATCGGATAAATCATTGACAAGTTGGTCGCAAAATACGCGGAGCAAGCTTTTGCTAACCTGATTTTTCGAAATTCCCTCCCGTACATGCCGAACCGGACTAATGGTGAGCACCAATTGTACCTGTGGGCACAACTCGCGGAGTGTCCGGTAGAAGCGGTCAAAGGACACGCGCATCTGTTCCAGTGTCAAAAGCTCCTTCTTGAATTGCTGCTGGGGTATCTTGTGGCAATTGGCTACCCGGGCATTGGTTGGGAGATGGCGAAAAATAAATGCCGTTCCAAAGGTAATAAAAAGATGACTGCTTGCCCTTAGTTGCCGAGAAGTATCCTCCTGGGCCTTTTTGAGCAGTGCCTGAAGTTCTTCCCGGGACAAGCCGCTTAGCCGGGAATGAGCTTGAAAATGGTAAAACCGTGAATGAGATTGCAGGTAAAGTTCCTCTGCGAGAGCTGCTTCACGAAGCGAGGCTTCCAGCAGATCAAATATAGAGATGGGGTTGTAGATCACGCCGAAGGGATTGGCCAGCACCTTAAATTTACTTTGCATCATTTTTTCGCCAATCGTCTCGGAAAAACAAGACCCGATGGTCAGTATGCTGCCGGCATGGCCTACTTTTTTTGGGCAGGGGTCAATCGCAAACTCGGTTCTGAAATTTCTCATGTTCATCGGTTCGAACAGCAAAATAACCAATGCCCGGGAGGAACGAAAGTGGTAACGGAATTATCCGTGAACATCGGTGCACACCGATGCTGTACCATCCACGTTGGAACCTTTCCCGGGAAACAAAATGCAGTGCTTCAGGAACCCGATAGGCTCAAAAACGGTGGGTACGAATCAAAAAAAAAGCCAGGAAAAACCCGGCTTTTTGTACGTTGATTGAAATAATCGTATTATTCTGCGACGACAACAAATTTGATTGACGTCTTTACTTCTCTGTGAAGATCCACTTCCGCCTCGTATTCGCCTGAAGTCGTTACCGGCTGTGTGATGGCAATTTTTTTCCGGTCTACCTCGATGCCTTTTTCGGCAAGCGCATCCGACAGCTGAAGGGTGGTCACTTTTCCAAAAATCTTACCGGAATCTCCGATTTTCGCTTTGATTTCAAGCGTCAATTCGTCAATTTTTCCAGCCACTGCCTCTGCTTCCGTTTTAATTTTTTCGGCTTTGTGGGCGGCTTGCTTGATGTTTTCCTCCAATATTTTCTTATTGGACGAAGTAGCCAACACGGCAAAGCCTTGCGGGATCAGATAATTTCGACCATAACCCGGTTTCACTTCCACCAGGTCGTTCTTGTATCCAAGTCCTTTTATATCCGTTTTTAAGATAACTTCCATTACGTGTACTAATTTTAATTGGTGAAGGATACAGATGTATTTATTTCAATCCATCTGCTACATACGGCAACAAAGCCAAATGCCTGGCTTTTTTTATGGCTTGCGCCACCTTTCTCTGGTATTTCGCAGAGTTACCTGTAAGTCTCCGAGGAAGAATCTTACCTTGTTCGTTCACAAATTTCAGCAGGAAGTTGGGATCCTTGTAGTCGATATACTTGATGCCGAGCTTTTTGAATCTGCAGTATTTTTTCCTGGTCTGCTCTCTATTGATTGGTTCGTTCTTTAATGTCATTTTGCTGGCTCCTCCTTAGCTTCCGTTTTTTTGTTGAATTCTCCTTTTCTTCTTCGCTCTGCGTAAACAATTCCATGCTTGTCCATTACAGTCGTCAAAAATCTCAGGACGGTCTCGTCTCTTCTGAAATCCAACTCAAACTTCTTGATCGTGGTCGGATCGGCCTTGTACTCCACCAATACATAAAAACCGGTGGTTTTTTTCTGAATCGGGTACGCCAGCTTCTTTAGCCCCCAATTCTCTACATTGATCACATCTGCTCCCAATTCTTTCAACAAGCCTACGTACTTGTCTACGGTATCCTTCATCTGAACTTCAGACAAAACGGGAGTAAGGATGAATACCGTTTCATAATTTTTTTGGAACATTCTTTTACAATTTTTACTTGTTAGTCTAAAACAGGTTGCAAAATTAGGGTTTAACGTGCAATAAACAAAAAATACGGCGTTTATTTTACCTCGAAACTACCGCTGCCTATTTCTGTGCCCTCCGAAAAAACTTTTACCGTGTACAGGCCCTTCGCATAATCGCTTCCTTTTTCGTAATAATAGGTCAATTGCTGCTGGGTATTGGTATATATAAAATCCTGTTTGGAGGTATAAAACACCTCTTTTCCATCCAGCTCAAACGTTCCCGAGCCTTTGGCAATATCAAAAATAACCTGTTCATTGGGCGTGAGTACCTGCACGTATACATCTCGAATGCCTTCGGGAGCAACTTTGTTTTCGGCGATGGAAAACGAAATTTTCAACTTGCTGAGTTGCCGATTCCGGAATTCATCTTCCCGCTCCCGTCCGCGGGAATTTATCGCAGCTACCCGGATATTTTCTGCCCGCAGCTGCGAGGCAAGCGTCACTTTCTCCTCCAGCTCTTCCGCCTGGTAATTGAGAATCACCACCTTTTCCTCAACCTCTGCTTTACTGTTTTTCAATTCCTGATTTTCCGAAAAAAGCTGCTCGTTTTGATCCCGCAAGCGGAGAATATCCGTATCCTTTTGTTTGAGTAAACCCGAGTACGAATCGATTTGCGCATTGAGATTCGCAATCTCTGCTGCGGTCCGACTGGTCTCCAATTGCCGTTCGCGAATCAGTTGCTCTTTGATCCGGACGAGAGAGTCCACATCCCCTCCTAGCCGTTCAATTTCCTGAATCCGTAAATCCAATTGAAACGTCATCGAATCCAGACGAATGTTCAACTCACTGTTGTCTGCTGTCAGTAGCAAAATCTCTTCGTTCTTTTTTGATTTTTCCCGATGATCGTTGAACAAACGCCAACCGCTCAAAATCACCAAAATGATCAAAACAACGATCAGGATATTTTTTCCCTTCTCCGTTCCGGAAGATTTTCTATCAGGCAGATCTCCTTGTGTCATAATTTTTGGAAAATTCAATCACTCCGGGTACTTCATTAACTTCTATTGCGATTTATTGGCTCAGAGGTCAGCCCCTGCAAGTTGCCCCTAATCCTCCTCAATTATCAGACCAGGTTTTTGGGCAACCGAACCCTGAACCGAAAGCAGCGGAACACTTTGCAAGCAAATTTAAAAATTGTCAATCATCCTCAAAATACAACACAGATAAAAATCTGATTTATACCTCCAGTACCAAGTGTGTCTGGTTGGGGGAAGGTCGAAAGAAGAGAATGCCACAATCAAAGAAATCGATACTTCCGGTGACCCCCGGCCAGGCTTTCAACTGCTCCCAGGCCTGCTTCATTTCACGCGACCAATGAATGTCCGCTACCACCACGATACTCCGCTCGTGCAATTTTGGATATATCGTGCGAAAATAGCCAAGGGTGGGGCCAAACCGGTGGTTGGCATCCATGAGAACAAAATCTATTCGATCCAATTGATTCACTACCGTCTGCAAAGATTCGTCCAGATTGCCAGGAACCAGCTGCACATTAAAAAACTTTCCTAAATAGACCTTGGCCAGTTTCAACAAACTGGGGTCACCTTCAAAGGAATACAGCATTCCTTGTACCTGCTCCCGCAGATAGCCTGTATTGATGCCCAGAGAGGTGCCCAAATCCAATACCTGCCTTGCCTCCGTCTGTTGGCAAAAATACGCGTAAATCAGTGAGTTACGTAAAGGAGAGACGACGCGCCTGGCAATCGTGGAAATCATTTTTTCGCTGCCACTTGTCCAGCGAGAGCCCGCGCCATAATCCCTGCTTTGTATGAGCGTCTTCTGTCCTGCGAACGATTTTCGAAGGTCCTCCAGTTCGCGATTACCTCCCCTATTTGTTTTAAGGTACGCCTGCAAGCCGCAGTAGCATTGAAAATAGTAAGGCGAGTGTATGCTGTGTTCGTTCTCCTTTTTTAAAAAATACAGCAGGTATTCCCACAACTGAAAAACCAAACCATTCACTCAATTATCAAACAGGTTGGCGATTAGTTGAAATTCGGGAATGGTCACGGTCAGAAGTTTCCCGTCTTTCAGTTTTTCCATGATGTATTTCCCTCTCATCTTTCCCATGCCTGATTTTAAATTGCATCCAGACATGTAGGAATGACGTCCACCCGGTTCCAACACCGGCTGCTGTCCGACGACTCCGTCTCCCTCGACAACTTTCAAGGTAGATGCTGCATCAAATATCTCCCAGCGCCTTTTAAGTAGCTGAATGGTAAAGGGACTGTGGTTTTCTATGGTTACTTTGTAGGTAAAGACATGGTGGTGCTGTCCGGGATTGGAAAATTCCTTTTGGTATCTCGCTTCCACGCTTACTTTTATACCCTCTGTAATCGCCGTCACCATGTGTTTTTTATTACGAAAACTTATTCGAAATTTGGCTTGTCAAAACAAATATACCAATAGAAATTTTATTAATGGAGGTCAAAATAGAAAATAGTTGGAAAGAATTGCTTCGGGACGAGTTTTCCAAGGCTTATTTCGCATCCCTTGCTGCGTTCGTTAAGCAGGAATACCAAAGCAAAACGGTTTATCCAAAAGGATCCCATATTTTCAATGCCTTTACTTTATGCCCGGTTCCGCAAACCAGAGTGGTCATCCTGGGACAAGACCCCTACCACGGGCCGGGACAGGCGCATGGTCTCTCTTTTTCGGTACAAGAGGGAATTCCCTTTCCTCCTTCTCTGGTAAATATTTTTAAAGAACTGAAGAGCGATTTGGGACTTCCCTTTCCGCCCCATGGTAATTTGGAGAAATGGGCGAAACAAGGCGTATTGCTGCTCAATGCAACCCTAACGGTGGCAGCCAATAAGGCCGGAAGTCACCAAAAAAAAGGCTGGGAGCAGTTCACCGATCAAGTAGTGGCGCGGCTAGCCGAAGAACGAGAGGGGTTGGTATTCATGCTCTGGGGCGCCTATGCACAGAAAAAAGGGCAAATCATACCGGATGGACGCCACCTCAAGCTATATGCCCCCCATCCAAGTCCGCTTTCTGCCCACAGGGGATTTTTGGGTTGCCGACATTTCAGCAAAGCGAACGAATACCTTAAAAAAAGGGGCGAGGCGCCCATCCATTGGTAAAAAAAGGCCCGGCCCTACGAGCCTGCCTTTTCTTACCAACGTTACCCTTATCAATCAATTGATTTGAAGAACCGATTCCATCGAATCTTATTAAACATGGATTTATGCTTTTCCAGTGATAACCATAAAAACCAGGCCTTACCGACGACATGGTCCTCGGGGACGAAGCCCCAGAACCGGGAATCCAGCGAATCGTGGCGGTTATCACCCATCATGAAATAATAATTTTGATTGAAGGTATAGGTATCTTGTTTTTGGCCGTCAATAAACAATTCGTTTCCGTCAATCTGCACGTTGTCCAATCCTTCAAACTTTTCGATCGTATAGGAATACCGACGCACATTGTCTTCCGTCAGGGGAATGGTGGTTCCTTTTGCCGGTATTTCCAAGGGGCCAAAATTATCTTTATTCCATCCATAATACGCCCCATCGGGAAATATATTGGGATCTCCTTGTCCTGGCTTGCTCACGCGCTTTTTCACAGAGGCCACCGCCGGCGATGCTTCCAGCTCACGGACCATTTCTTCGGTTGCAAATATAAAGTATCCCGAATTATCGGAAAATGGGAAATAGCTGTCCGGGTTGATACCGTACCGATCAAAAAAATCTGCATTCAGGGGGCGGTTTGTTGTCAGGTCGTAGGAAAACTGCATCTCTTCGGGCATGGCGGCGGTTTCCCCGTTTACAAACAGTCTGGCCTCCCGGATTTCAATGACATCCCCAGGCATACCCACCGCCCGCTTGATGTAATTCGTTTTTAAATCTACCGGGTATTGAAATTCTTCCGGATAGTTGAAAACCACTACATCGTTTCGCTCGATGGAAGTGAAACCGGGCAGGCGGTAATAGGGAAGCTGTATGGCTTCCGAGTAGGAAGGGATTTCCGTTCCCCATATTTTCTGGTGGGTTAACGGGACCTGCAGAATAGTCTTGGGGACCCGGGTACCGTAGTGCATCTTGCTCACAAATAGAAAATCCCCTACAAGAAGCGATTTCTCCATGGATGCCGTTGGGATGGTAAAAGGCTCCAACAGAAGCCATCGGATAAGACTGGCCGCTATGACCGCAAATAGCAAGGCGTCCACCCATTCTCTTACGGCCGATTTATTCTTTTTTTGTTGACTCATTTTATAGTAGTGTTAAAATTTCAAAAAGTCGTTCATGGATAACATGCCCTTCTTGCCCGGTAGCCATTCGGCCACACGCACGGCTCCCAGCGCGAAGCCTTCCCGGCTATGTGCCGTATGTCGGATACTGATATCGTCTATAGCGGAGGTGTACCTGACCGTATGGGTGCCAGGCGCGGGGTCAATGCGTTTGGAAGTAATGGGCAAAGCATCGGAGGAAACGGGCTCCTCTCCTTGTAACTGCCAGGCGTGATACCGCTGATGATTCCCGATAAGCCCTTCGGCCAGCGTAATGGCAGTTCCACTCGGGGCGTCCTTTTTTTCTGTGTGGTGAATCTCCTCAATGGTTGCCCGATAGGCCTCTTGCTCGTTCATTAGTCGGGCGAGGAACGCATTTACCTTAAAAAAGAGATTGACCCCAATGCTAAAATTTGAGGCATAAAAGACCGTGCCACCCTTCGCTTTGCAGGAGTTTTCCACCTCCGCTTTCTGATTCATCCAACCCGTCGTGCCAACCACTACCGGCACGTGTCGCTCCAGACACCAGGTAATGTTTTCTACAGCTGATTCGGGCTGGCTGAATTCGATGGCAACATCTACTTCCGCAGCATCGATACGGGCAAGGTCCGAAAGGTTGTCAATGTTTATCTTTGCTACTATTCGGTGGCCTCTTTCTTCGGCTATCTGGGAAATGATTTTCCCCATTTTGCCGTACCCCAAAATCAATATGTTCATATTAGAAATTTATTTTTATGGCTATCCCTATCGCACTGCTGCTCGCCAGGGTTGGCTGCACGGAAGGTTCCAGTCTTAAACTTAAATCATCGCTGACATCGAAACTGGACAAGTGGGCATCCACAAAGGCGTCCACCGCACCCAATGCATAAATGGCACCAAAAACCATGTACATGGCATCTCTGTTTCGTCGCCAGTAGTTGACATTCCTGATAATCCCATCCTCGTTTAGGTTGGGAAAAGGACTGGGCTCCACACCCTCCCTAACAATCTCCAACGCGATCAAGAACTCCTGGTACCTTCGGTTATTAAATTCCAGAAAATACACAGCAGTAGCTACGCCCCCGTAAAGTAACGGCAATTTCCAGACTTTTTCATTATATACCTGTCCCGCGCCGGGCACAATAAGCGATAAAAGTACTGCTTTTTTAGGATTTTTAACATTTTGTGATGCCGGCTTAGGAAGGGTGTCCGTTTCAATTATCGTTACCTGGCCTTGCTCCTGAGCCAGTCCCCGTTGCATCGCACACAAACAGCACAACAGCATGCAACAAGTAAAAAAATACCCGACACGAATACCTTCACTTACGAAATGTAACGACCATTTCACTCAGATCAAATCAAGAATTTCCAATATTCTGTTCAGATCGCTGGTAGAATGAAAAGGTATTTTTATTTCCCCTTTATCTTTCTGGTCAGCTTTCAAGGAAACCTTGGTTCCAAAATGGGAAGCCAGCTTTTGCTGTAATTTATTGATTTCGTATTTTTTTGCCGGGTCCAGTTTAGAAGCAGCGGGTATGTCTTTCCTTTCACGGCCCTCGTTCAGTTCCTTCACCAAGGCTTCGACTTTCCTCACGCTTAATTCCTCGTTCACCATTCGCTTAAAAATGGCCAGCTGCTTGTCTACGTCCTCGATATTGATCAGCGCTCTTGCATGCCCCATGCTGATCTTTTGATCACGAATCCCTGCCTGAATGTCCGGTGGCAACTTCAGCAGGCGCAGGTAGTTGTTTACCGTGGTTCGGTTTTTTCCTACCCGGTCACCCAATTGCTCCTGCTTTAAATCGCATTCCGAAAGCAAACGCTGGTAAGAATGAGCAATTTCAAGTGCATTTAAGTTTTCGCGCTGTATGTTTTCAATCAGCGCCATTTCTAGCATTTGCTGGTCATTCGCCAGACGAACATAGGCGGGAATTTTTTCCAGCCCTGCAATTTTGGAAGCCTGATACCTTCTTTCGCCGGATATCAACTGGTACTCCCCCTCGGATAATTTGCGTACCGTGATCGGTTGTATAATACCCTGCACGCGAATGGACTCCGCCAACTCCTCAAGAGCCGTTTTATCAAAATGCGTTCTGGGCTGAAAAGGGTTTACCTGAATTTCCTCCAGGCCTATCTCAAAAATACCCGCAATCGGATGGGCTACATTTTCCTCTCCTTTGCCTTTTTGGGGAGAATCCTGTAGCAAAGCTCCCAATCCTTTTCCCAGGGCACCTCTCTTTTTATTCGTTTTGCTTACTGCCATTTTGTGTTAACTAATCAATTTACCTTGGCCATTCCATTTTTGGTGGCAATTTCATTGGCAAGATTCAAATAAGCCACGGCTCCTTTTCCAGTCGCGTCAAAGGCAACGACCGGCATACCGAAACTGGGCGACTCACTTAACTTTACATTTCGGGGGATAATGGTTTCAAACGTCATGTTTTTAAAATGCATTTGTACCTCTTCCACAACCTGGTTGGAAAGTCGAAGCCGTACATCGTACATGGTCAGTAAAATCCCTTCGATCTCGAGGTCCTGATTGAGCCTGGTTTGAATGATTTTTATTGTGTTCAACAATTTACCCAGACCTTCCAGGGCAAAATACTCACACTGAACGGGAATAATTACCGAATTGGCAGCCGTCAATGCATTAATGGTGATCAATCCGAGCGAGGGAGAACAATCAATGATGATGAAATCGTATTTATCCCGGATTCCCTGAATGACGGCTCGCATTTTTTCTTCCCGGTTTTCCAGGTTTACCATCTCGACTTCTGCACCTACCAAGTCAATATGCGACGGAACCAGGTCCAAATTGTCAATTTCTGTTGTAATAATAATGTCCTCTATCTCATTCTCATTGACCATGCACTCGTAAATACTGGTCTCTATCGATTTTGGGTCGAAACCCAATCCCGAAGTGGTATTGGCTTGCGGGTCTGCATCGATCACGAGTGTTTTGTATTCCAAAACAGCCAGGCTAGCTGCTAGATTCATGGCCGTCGTGGTCTTACCCACTCCTCCTTTTTGGTTGGCAATAGCGATTACTTTTCCCATTATTTCTTAAAGCGTGATACGTTCTCCTATTTGAAGCATGATCAGTTTTTTACCCGCATTCAGGGCGATTTGTTGCACGGCTTCCTTGTCTATGACAATGTAAGGAAACGTGTCGTAATGCATGGCGACTATCGTCTCCGTACCCACAAAATCGGCTGCCTTGATGGCATCGTGTATGTCCATCGTAAAGTTATCCCCTATAGGCAACACAGCAAAATCAATGGCAAAAGAATCTGCAATTAATTTCATGTCGTAGGTCAGAGCGGTATCCCCCGCGTAATAGAACGTCCCGGCGTCCGAATCGACGACAAAGCCGCCGGGATTACCCCCGCTGGAGCCATCCGGCATGGTGCTGCTGTGTATGGCATTTACGTACTTTACCCGTCCGAAGTCGAAAACAGCCGATCCCCCGTGATTCATTGGATGAACCTGACGAAGCCCTTTTTCCTGAAACCAGGATACGATTTCAAAATTGGAGATGAGCATGGCTCCACAGTTTTCCGCAATTCGCTGAACGTCTGCCACATGGTCCTCATGCCCGTGGCTCACGAGGAGGTAATCCGGACGTATTTCGTCAATGACCACCTCTTTGGCAAGCGAGTTGGGAGAAATAAACGGGTCAAACAGGATTTTTTTTCCGTTAACTCCCATCAAGAAGGTAGAATGACCAAAATACGTTAATTCAATCATTGATTTTTGATTTTTCGAATCCTGATAATTACAAATATATCATTTTAATCGGAACTACCCTCAGGTACTTATCCACATGGTTTGGTGGAAAACTCTCACTTTTCTGGATATCAATAAGCTAGCATCGGTCCATAAGGTTTCTTAGGCTTTTCTCTGAATCCCGGAAGCAAAAAAAAGGCATGAAATCCCTCCATGCCTTTTTCTCATTAATACGCTAACGGTTATTTTTGCCGACCTTTCTTTTTGGCAGGTTCCGCTTTTTTACTTTCCGCAGCCTTCATGGCCTGCTCAATCCGTTGCTGAAATTTGGATTTTTTCTTATTGGCATTCTTCGCTTTGCTCTCCTCGACTTTCTGGCGAATCTTCGCATCGTCTACAAATTGCTTGATCAAGGCCTGCTGGCCGAAGGTCACCATGTTTGATACAAAGTAATAAAAACTCAAAGCGGCCGGAAAGGAGTTCAGCACAAACATAAAAACTACCGGCATGATGTATCCTATGTTTTTCATCGGGCCCTGAGCGGTAGTGAGTTGATTATTGAAGTGGGTATAGGCGATCTGCGATAAGGTCATCAGCAGCGTAAACAAGCTGACATGAGATCCATAAAAGGGAATCGTAAACGGCAGGTTTACAATCGAATCATAGGTAGACAAGTCATGGGCCCATAGGAATGATTCCTGCCTCAACTCAATCGAATTGGGAAAGAAAAAGAACATGGCCAGTAGAAAAGGCATCTGCAAAACCATAGGCAAGCAACCGGATATCGGGCTGACACCCAATTGCCCGAACAGCTTCATTTGCTCTTGTTGCATTTTTGTCTGATCGTCTCCGTATTTCTCCTTCAACTCATCGATCTCGGGTTTGATCACCCGCATCTTTGCCATCCCGATATAGGATTTATAGGTCAGCGGCAGCAAAAACAACTTAATAATGAAAACGATCAAAATAATGATTACTCCATAGTTGTCAAAAAAGTTTTCCAACCAATGAAACAGGTTTACAATGATGTACTTATTTACCCAGCTGACAAAAACGTAACCCATATCGACGTTTTTATCAAATTCAGGGGTAACCTGCTTTAAGATCTTGTAATTATTTGGGCCAAAATAATAACTCACCTCCTGATTCATGGGGAGACGTAGGGTGGCATACATACGTTTGACAGAAGAGGCATCAAGCGGCGTCTCCTGGGCCAAATTTCCGTCCAGAAACTGTTGATTGGCGACGATTCCGGCTGTAAAGAACCGCTGCTTGAATGCGACCCACTTCAATGGCTCACCGATCTGCTGAGCATCTTCGGAATCTCCGGTTGTTAAATAATCGTAATCTTCGCCGGTTGTATAGAAATTCATATACGTCTTCCGGCGGGATTCCAGCATGTCTTCTTCTAAAACCGGCAGATCAGCTTTCCAATTCACTGTAGCGATTTCATCCGATACCAGAGTTTCCAATCCATCGGTTTCCAGGGTATGGGCTAGCTGGTAACCGGTGGCAGGTAGTCGGTAGCTTCGTTTCAGACTACCTCCTCCGACATTGGCTGTAAATACCAATTGATGCATCCGATCTTCATCCGTACCGGACGTCGACTGGCTTCCCTGGAAGTACAAGTCGTTCAGGCCGATTTTCCCTTCCCGAGCATTGATCTCGTATTCCAGGTCACCAAATTCCCTGTCGAAAAGGATAAGAGCCTGTTGATCGTAGGTCTTGAATCCCTTTACTTCCACCGTTTGGATCTCTCCGCCTTTATTGGAAAACGTAACCTTCAGGTCTTCGTTTTCCAGCGTAAATACCTGTTCCTCCCCCTTTACCAGGCTAGAGAAATTGCCGTATTTTTTCTGATTGGAAAGGTCGTTGAGGCTGTCATTTTGGGCGCCTTCCCCGAATTGTTCCGGTTCATCATCCGAGGTCTTCGATTGCAATTGAGTAGCAGAGTCGGTCTGCGGCTCGATAATCGGTTCGGGTTCGCTGGCAAAAAACAGCGAATAGACCAATATTACCGCTGCGAAAAGAATAAGTCCAGTCGCTTGATTTTTATCCATGTTATAGTCGTTTATGTAACAGATTCATCCAATCTGTTGTCCAATGCGATGTTCAGTTAAGACTTGTTTTGTTTCTTTTCCCCTACTGCTTTAATAAATCGAACAAACAACGGATGGGGGTTCAAAACAGTGCTTTTGTATTCCGGGTGAAACTGGGTGCCTACAAACCAGGGATGCTCTTTTAGCTCGATGATTTCTACCAGCCCTTTGTCCGGATTTTTTCCAGAGGCGATCATTCCATGCTTTTCAAATTCCTTCAGGTACTTGTTATTAAACTCGTACCGATGCCGATGACGTTCGGTTACCTTTTGTTTGCCGTAGGCAGCTATTGCTTTGGTTCCCTTTACCAATTCGCAAGGATAGGCTCCCAATCGCATGGTCCCGCCCATTTGGGTGATGTCTTTTTGCTCCTCCATCAGAAAGATCACCGGATCCTTGCAATCGGGATTAATTTCCGTGGACGAGGCATCCGACAATCCCAACACGTTCCTGGCAAATTCAATGACGGCAATCTGCATGCCGAGGCAAATTCCGAAATAAGGGACCTCGTTTTCCCGCGCAAATTTAGCCGCTTCGAGCTTTCCGTCCAAACCCCGAATACCAAAACCGGGGGCGACAAGTACTCCATCCATGTCCTTTAGCTTCTTCACGACATTGTCTTTGTTTACTTCCTCGGAAGAAATCAAATGAAGGTTCACCTTACATTCCAAGGAGGTACCGGCATGTATGAACGACTCAATGATCGATTTATAGGCATCTGGAAGGGAAACGTATTTGCCGATCAGGGCAATGTCTACCTCCATGGTGGGATTTTTCAGTTTGCCCAAAAAATCTTTCCATTGCTCCAACTCGGTATTTGTCTTTGGAGAAATCTTCAACTTGCTAAGTACCCGCTCATCCAGGCGCTCTTTTTTCATTAGCAGTGGAACGTCGTAGATGGAATCTGCATCCATCGCTTCAATAACACAATTCAACTGCACGTTGCAAAAAAGCGCGATCTTCTTTTTCACGTCCACCGGCAAGTGGTGTTCGGTTCTACAAACCAAAATATCCGGTTGAACCCCGGCTTCCAGCAGTTGTTTTACCGAATGCTGCGTGGGCTTTGTCTTCAGTTCTTTCGCGGCTGATAAGTAAGGAATCAACGTCAAATGAATCACCAGGAAGTTATTGGGACCCAAATCCCACCTTGCCTGCCTTACCGCTTCGACAAACGGCAGGGATTCGATATCGCCCACACATCCGCCAATTTCGGTAATGATTACATCGTATTTACCGTCTTTACCCAGCTTGTAGAAATTATTCTTGATTTCATCGGTAATGTGAGGTACCACCTGGACGGTTTTCCCTAAAAACTCACCTTTTCTTTCCTTGGTAATCACATTGTTGTAGATGCGGCCAGTGGTTACGTTGTTATCCTGGGAGGTGGCCGTATTCAAAAAACGTTCGTAATGACCCAAATCCAAATTGGTTTCGGCACCGTCCTCTGTCACGTAACACTCTCCGTGTTCGTATGGATTTAGGGTACCCGGGTCAATATTTAGGTAGGGATCAAATTTTTGGATGGTTACCGAGATTCCCCTGGACTGAAGAAGTTTGGCCAAAGATGCCGCAATAATACCCTTTCCTAGCGAGGAAGTAACCCCTCCGGTAATAAAGATGTGTTTCGTTGACAAACCCATAAGAACGCGTGAATGATATTTTGTTTATCTTCTTATGGGATTCAAAATTAAGTAAAATAATTGACTTGGTTAGGAACAAACCAGTTAAAATTTCGCAGGTACTACAGCCTATGTCCCCCGCGCTGCCACTACCCACTGTAACCAGCGCTGCCGTAGGTACTTAGCAGCGACTCGGATTCGTAACCATGCATTATTCCCTATTCTACCGCGTTGATCAGTGTTCCTATGCCCTCAATGTGAATCTTGATACTGTCTCCCGAATGCAAGGTGAACGACTGGTCCGGGACGATCCCCGTTCCCGTCATCAAAAATGCACCGTGTGGAAACGAATATTCCCGGTACAGAAATTCAACCAATTGCTTAAAGCTTCGCTTGATTTGATCGATGGTGATCGAATCACTAAAAACAAGGCTGCTTTCGCGTATAATTTCCAGACCAATGGTAGTACTCGCTGGCAGCGGTTCGGGGCTGACAAGAATGCAAGGCCCCAGGGAGGTGGCTCCGTCGTATACCTTCGCCTGTGGCAGGTACAAGGGATTCTCACCCTCAATGCTTCTGGAGCTCATATCGTTACCAATGGTATACCCCAGAATCTTGCCCGAACCGGAAATCAACAGCGTTAATTCCGGTTCGGGCACGTTCCAGGTGGAATCCTTTCGGATGCGAACGTTTTGTAGGTGCCCGACGACTCTTGGACCTGTTGATTTCATGAACAATTCCGGCCGTTCTGCCAGGTACACTTTTTCATAAAACGTACCTCCTCCGCTATCCTTCGATTCTTCTTGTCTCCCGAGTTTGCTGCGGTAGTAGGTCACTCCACTGGCCCAAACTTCCTGATTGCCGACCGGTGGCAGCAAACCTGAATTCATCCAATCGTGCGCCTCGGGACCCGGCTCTTTATCGGCCAATAGGTAAGTTAGTTTCTGATATAAATCATCGTCATTGATAAAACGGTCCCAGTCTTGATCGTTCAGCGCGTAAAGCTCCTGGTTTTTCTCAAGGACAATTCCTTTTTGGGTTTTGTGGATTTTCATTGTGTCGGGTTTGTTACAATTTTTTTAAAGGGCATTACTGGATGACCAAAGATAGGAGCAAAACCAAAACAAAACCAGTCACCGAAATAATGGTTTCCAAAACGGTCCAGGTTTGCAGGGTTTCTTTTTCCGATATGTCCAGGTATTTCTTTACCAGCCAGAATCCACTATCATTCACATGGGAAAGAATACAGGAGCCTGCAGCTATCGCAATACCTATCAACGCTTTTTGGGGATCGGAATAGTCCATGCCAGTCAATACGGGGGCGATCATACCGGCTGCCGTCACCATGGCGACCGTGGCGGATCCTTGAATCACGCGAATAACCACGGCGATCAGGTAAGCCATCACAATTGGTGCCACATTGTAGGCAATAAAAACCGAAGCAAGCGCCTCTCCCGCACCACTTTGAACAAGAATTTCTTTAAACATACCTCCCGCACCGGTGATGACAATGATCAACCCGGCAGGGGCCAATGCCTTGTCCGAAAACTCCAGCAGCTGCTTTGCCTTAAATCCTTTTTTAAAACCGAGAAAATAGGAGGCAACCAGTGTGGCAATGGTCAACGCAATGAAGGGATGACCCAAAAACTGTAGCAATTGAATGAAGTACGCCTCTCCGTTAAAGTACCCCATATCTACAAAGATATCCGAAGAAGTAGCTATCAGAATCAGAAATAACGGTAGCACAATAATGAAGGCTATCATAAAAAAATCGGCTTTGCTGGCTTTCGCCTCTTCTGTATCCGCAAACTCAATATGGGAAGGTACCGGAACAAAAATTCGTTTTGAGATAAAGCCGCCAAACACAGGTCCGGCAAGAATCGCACAGGGCAAACCAACAACTGCTCCAAATAGAATCATCCAACCCAATGGTGCAGCGATTATTTCAGCAACTGCAACCGGTCCGGGAGTCGGTGGGATAAACGCATGGGTAACGGCCATTCCCGCCAACAGGGGCACAGCAAAATGCAGCAGCGATTTTCGGGCTTTGTATGCGAGTGCATACACCAGAGGAATGAGAATAATAAATCCCACATCCAAAAAAACTGGAATCGAAACAATGAAACCGGTAAGCATTAGCGCCCAGGAAGTACGCTTCTCTCCGAATCCTCTAATCAGAAAATGGGCCATGGTCTGTGCTCCGCCCGAAACCTCGAGTAATTTGCCAAGAATAGCACCAAGGCCAACGACAATGGTGATGAATCCCAGGATATTCCCCATGCCTGTTTGCAGGCTGGACAGCAATTCCGGGAAAGGCATTCCCGCTGCCAGACCAACGAAACAGCTTGCGAGAAGTAAAGAGATAAACGCGTGAACTTTTAACTTCATTACCAATACCAGCAAAAGCAGTATTGATAAGGAAGTGATTAGAAACAAATAAATGGTCTGATCCATAGGGATTCGGTGTTGGTTTTTTGGTTGATGTGGGTAGAGGAACTTCCATTATGCGTGATTTCTTTCCGCATACATTCGATAGGCAGACAGAAAAGCAGTCAGATGTTTGGTAAGTCCATTCCAGTCTTTCGATGTTAGAAACTCCTTTGGAACCAGCGCGCTCCCAACACCTACCGCACGGGCACCTGCCTCAAAATACGCAGCGACATTGGTTTGGTCCACTCCACCTGTAGGCATCAAGGCAATTTCGTTCAAAGGAGCCAATACATCCCGAATGTAACCTGGCCCCACCGAAGCCGAGGGAAATACTTTGACGATGGTAGCTCCCATTTGCCAGGCTTTGTAAATTTCCGTAGGAGTAAAAGCACCCGGAAATACCGGAATTTTTTGCGCTACGCAGAAGTTGATCACATCGACATCTGAAATGGGCGTTACTATGAATTCAGCTCCGGCATCCAATGCTTCGTGCATTGCATTGAGATTACATACTGTACCTGCACCGATGTTAAGGACCTCTCCAAACTCCTGCACCAACCTTCCGATATCGGTTTTGGCATTTTCGGAATTTAGGGTGATTTCCATGGTAGAAAGCCCGGCTTTCTGAAAACAAGTAGCTACCCGCAACAAATCGTCACTAGCAAGATTTCTGAAAATGGATACGATGGGCGCGCTATTAAAAGCTTCCCAGGAAAATGCTCTTTTCATGATTTATGGTATCGTTAACTATTTCAAACTGTCCGTAAACCACCGCCTGTCGGACTTCCTGTGGTGATAGGACCTTTGCCTCTACACGTAAAATTTCCAATGCCTTTGCGTACCAGTAATGAAGTGGCCCCTCTGCACAAAGGAACACGGGCCGCCTTTCATTCCTCACTAAATTACATAGCTCGTTTCCGATCAGCAACCCGCTTAGGAAATGAAAATTATCATTTTGCACTAATTTTCCAAACAGATCGTTTGTCCTCACCTGAAATAGGCTGCCCAGCAGGTTATTTTTTGCCCCAACGCGCACCCCTTCTATAAACGCCAGCTCGGATGCATCGCCGTTCTCCTCCCCTTCTGAAACGCTCTTTGAAAGAATACTGGAACGAGACATCAGCCAAAAAACCTCGCCCGTCATGTAGGTTTGAAAATCCGTCACCACCTGCTTACTGACCGTAATGTGCTTGGAGTGGGTACCGGGAAACACAAATACCCCGGAACCGTCAAAGTTTTTAAGCTGCAAAATGATTCCGATCAGCTGTGTTTCTTCGCCACGCATCACGTCGGATTCGCTCTTTACCCCGGAAAGCAAGAAAAGTGGGTGATCCATTTCTTCCGTGGGTCTGTAAAATTGAATGTTCATCCGACTTCCATCCACAGGGAATGGCAGCTCCGCGTAGGGCAACTCATCAATACCGATACTAGAGGAGGCCATCCCGGAACATATGATCATGGTTTGGGCCAAATCCAGATGCAATTCGCTTTCCAACGATCGCACGGCTTTCTTAATCAGTTTCCGGTAAAAAAACGTTCTGCCGGAACTGTCCTTTGCGTTCAGATAATCACGGTTGGCCTGCTGCACCCCCATCTCCGAAAGGTATTCTCCAATAATCCGCATGTCTTCCACCCGGACCAATCGAAGTCTGAAAGAACTGGTTCCCCAGTCACAACTTAAAAACTGAATCATACCTTTCGTAGGTTATTGGGTGTATCTGTCCTGATTAGATCGGGTGAATTCACAACTTCCTAGTTCCTTTGGGAAAACTCTTCTGCCAAAACCATTTAACCCATACCCCCTAAACCGGAGGCAATAACAAATCGTCCGCGCCTTCACGTCATCGGTATCCCTTGATCTCCCTAATTTTGGCAGGCAAAAAACACAACCAAAAATCAATCAGCGGCTTAAATTAAGGAAATCATACCTAATTTCAGAAAAAAAAGAAAAATTACTCGTATCGCTTCGTTTTTCGGAAATTTAGAACGGCTTAAAAATCCATGAGTAAAAAGGTAATAATGCATAAAAAAACCACCCATAAATTGGGTGGTTTTTTTATAGCCTGTCCTTTTCAAGTAGACCGGAGGTGTCCCTCTCTGCCCATAAAGGGATCGGAAAAACTATCTGTGCCGAATTCCAGGCGGCCGCAAAACCGGTGAAAAATGTCGGATTGCTCCGATTCCAATACCGAAAAATCGTACCAACCATAGCTAGCTGCTGTGGGAATACGTACCGGTTTTTTTTGACCTGGACGTAATCGCATGGATTTTTTCCCGTGACCGTAAGCATTGTCAACTATTTCGATGGCCATGTTTCTTCCAGACCGATTTTCCAGTTCAACAAGAAAAACACCAGAACCTGCACCCGGATTGTCCCGCAAGGTAGAGGTTTCAATGTTCAGTGTGCCGGAACTTTTTTTGCCACGGATCGACCGAAATAACCCGTTGGGACCGTATACCAGCAATTCATAATCCTCCCCTTGAAAATCTTCCAGCGGCCAGTCAAAGTACAATTCATCGCCAGCTTTTACCGCGAAAGACCAGGTGCGGCAGGTTTCCTGCTCTCCGTGTCCTTTTGAGCGATAGCCCCCAGGTGCATAGACGAGAAAGGGTGCTCCCAGAGCCTTTTTTCCAAAGTGCCGATCCGAAGCCTCAAATTTAACGCGAAGATTGGCACCTGTTTCATCTAAATTGCCTTCAACAAAGAGTTCATAGGGCAAGGAATTGGAAGGCTTGATACCGGGTTCCTGCGTCGGAATCCAGGGGGATTGTTGGGGATCCAGGTTTGCTTTACGGATGTCATTTTCATCCAGGACTCTAAAATTATTGGGTAATTCCTTGAATCCGGCACTGTGGATGGTTTTTACGTGCCTCTCAAAATCCACAAAATCCGGTAACGGAATTTGCTCACCGTGGTAGGGTCGGAAAACAGAAGTAAGGTCCCCGCACACGGCCCTTCTCCAGGAGCTGATGTTATCCTCCCGAATGGTTTTTCCCGTTTTATGCGATAGAAATTTCTCGAGAAACTGGATGGTGGAAGAAATATCGCAGACTTGAGAATTCACCCATCCCCCCCTACTCCAGGGCGAAGCAACGATCAGTGGTACCCGATAGCCCAGACCGACCGGGCTTTCCCTTGCGTTTTCGGGCTTCATTCCCGGATACGCTAGCTCCTGTTCCAACGTTACAAATTCGGTAGTTGCATCCAAACCCTCGGAAACCAGACCAGTAGACGGATCGCCGGGCTTCGGCGGTACAAAGGGGGGAACGTGATCGAAGTACCCGTCATTTTCATCGTAGTTGAGAATGAATATGGTCTTTTTCCAAACCTCGGGGTTCTTGGTCAAGATCTCCAGGGCTTCGGACACGTACCAGGCTCCGTACCAGGGAGCACTTGGATGGTCCGAAAATTTCTGAGGTGCCACCAGCCAGGAAACCGCCGGTAACTTACCCGCGTCCACATCCTTTCGGAATTGATAAAAAATATCGCCTTTTGGGATTTTTGTGGCACGTTTTTCGGTACCGTCCAAGTATTCAAGGGTTTCGGTACGGTGGTAATTCGGATCCCCTTGATTTACCGTAAAGGCGCGCCGGTGCAGCTCTTTTTCTCCCTCAGGCTTTTGGGCAAATGTTTCCGGATTGTACTCGGATAAACTTTTTTCAATAGACTGCAGCAGTTCTCTTTTGCTCCTCCCTTCCTTCAGAAGGCTGTCTTTTTCCGCACCGATGGCCTCTTGTGATTTTTGCTGCAGCCTTGCTATTTCAGCCGGTAAATGCTTCTGCTGCTGCTGCAAATAGGCATAATGTCCGGGCGTAAACCGGACGCCGAATTGCTTGAACCACTCCAGGTTATTGTCGGTAAAATTAGCCAGCCAGGATTTGTCCTCTCCCTCCAACAGGGTATTGACACTGACTTCATTTTGGTAAACCCGCCAATCTATCCCGTGTTGCTGAAGCCGATCCGGAAAGGTTTTCCAATCCACTTCTTTTCCGTACGTGTGTTCTCCGTTTCTTACCAGCGGCTTTTCTCCCGGATTTCCCACTGACTTTCCCGCCCACAGGTAATTTCTATTGGTAGTCGTTCCTGTAAGCGAAGCACAAAAATGCTGGTCACACACGGTAAATGCGTCCGCAAATGCGTAGTAAAAAGGGATATCTTCCCGATCATAAAAACCCATGGTCATGGGCACGTGCGAAAACTCCTTTCTTCCGGGACGCTTGGCTTCGATCCAGCCATCGTACTTACCCGTATTCCGGGCATCCACCTGATCTTCCCAGGAGTGAGGAATCGCACTCATCCAGGTGGCCTTCGTGTCCTTGATATTCAAGCGGAAAGGCGCAAAGGTATGTCCTTTCGCATCCCGTTGTAACCAAACCAAATCTTTGTTTGGAAGCCGAAGGGCACGAGGGTCATTGAACCCACGCACTCCTTTCAGTTTTCCAAAACAATGGTCAAACGAGCGGTTTTCCTGCATCAAAATGACCACATGCTCTGCATCGAGGAAGGTAGTACCGGGGTCCGGATCGATGGCCATTGCTTTTTGTATCGATGAGGGCAACGCGCCCCAGAGGCCCAGTCCACCTGAAAAAAATGCCGCTTTCTTTAAAAACTCCCTTCCGTTTTCGTTCATGATTAGATACGCTTATTTTTGAGAGGCATGCCTGCCCGTACAAATAGGTTAACGAAAAAGCCGGATAAGTACTACATTTCCCTATCCGGCTTATATTCCATTACTCTACATCCCACCAAACACGAGTGGTAATTCGATCCTCACCTTGCACACCCACTGCTTGCTGGTAATTCTCCCGATTGAGCGCCTGAACACCCGTAGGATACATGAATCGGACCGGAATTGTCTCAATGTACGCTGCCGGACCGGGTTGAATGGCAGGAATCCCCGTTCTTCTCCAGTCGAACCATCCTTCCAATCCGCCAAAGAAAAGTGCTAACCACTTTTGAGTGCCGATTTTTTCCAGCTTTTCCTCGGGACTACCGGCATAAGCTACGTCGGCCTGAGAAAAATAGCTTGCATCCGGCTGTACCGCATCGGCCAACTCGTTTAAATTGGCGATTCGTAAGCGCTCTTCGTAGTAGTCAAAAGACGCTTTGATGCCGTTTTCATAATAGGTACCTGCATCACCTACGGAAATATACCCTCTTTCTCTTGCTTCAGCGAGTAAGAATTGAAGTTCAGAATACCCCATCAACATGGTTTGAAAGCCAATTGGTGAAGCGAATTCCGAACATGCAAGACAGGAGAACAGCAGGCCCACCCGGGAAATGAAATTTGAACCTCCTCTCGTAGGGTCCCCACTCGGAGAATACTCAAGCGCGTCCTCATCTGCAAGTCCATTCGGCACGCCTGCATAGTCCTCCGGATCTCCGATGATTCCCGCACCGCTGGCATTGGTCGGCTGAAAATAGGCAAATAAACGCGGGTCGCCAAGGTCTTTTAAATACCCTTCTACAGTGGTACTGAGCCGGTACTCATCAAAAGACCCGGAACGGGTGGTGTACAGGTAGTGCTGGTTAGGTACATCCTGTAAATACTGTAGTGCCGCATTGTCCTCGTTTCCTTCAAAGATGGGGAATTGCTGAGGATTCGTCACAATCGCCTGCATGGCTGCCGAAGGGTCTTTTCTATCCGAAAGCCGCATTAGGGCCCGTAAACGTAAGGAATTTGCCAACTTTTTCCATTTCATGATATCTCCTTGAAAAAGAATGTCCCCGTTCACCGCCTCGGAAGAACTTCCGAGCAACTGGTTGGCTCGTTCCAAATCGCTCAAAATCCCTTCATAAATCACTTCTTGCCGATCAAATTTCGGATAATTGATCCCTTCCTTTGCACCAATTGCCTCCGTGTAAGGCAGGTCTCCGTAAGCATCGGTCATAAACGCGTACATGAGCGATTTCATCACCAATGCTACGCCGATGTAATTATTCTCGCCCTGCTCTGTGGACAACAATACCACGTTATTCACGTCCCGCAAGCTGTTATAAAACACACTGTAGGGATTTCCTTCCGGTCCCCAGTTATACCGATCTTCGTTGGTAAACTGAATTTTTGCGGTGTATTGCATGACCACATTACCAATTCCCCAGCCTTTCCCAATGATTTCATTGGAAGCGTTGCGAATGATATTTGGTAGCAAAAGCGAGGAAGAAACCGTTTCCGGGCTGTTAGGATTTTGATTCACTTCCTCAAAATCTTTGTCACAACCGGTTAACAGCCCTAAAAGCAGGAACAGAAACCAGACGCTTGACGTATTTTTTACTATTGCTTTCATAGGTATATGATTTTCATTTTTTAAACAAACGCTTGCCTATCGACAGTGAATCCAGCACCAATATGCTGGAAAGCAGCCGTAGCCTGATCGCCACCGCAGGTGACATTTTCGGCCTGTCGATCGATGTTCGAAATGCTCGATTTCATGCTGCGTTTGCTCTGAGAAATTAAAACTTAAGGTTGATGTTAAATCCGACGCTTCTGGAAGAAGGAAAAGCCATGTCTTCCACTCCTGGAATAAGTGTACCCCCGCTCATGGCCATTGTTTCCGGATCGAAATGTGGGTTCTCCGTCCAAAGAGCCAGATTTCTTGCTACCAGAGAAAGGCGGGCTTCCTGAAACGGCAACTTGCCCATGGATGACCCTGGAATGGTGTAGCCAAGCGTGACCTCACGTAGCTTAACAAAAGATGCATCGTATTTAGCAGCTTCCACATTGCTACGCTCGTAATATCGGTTGTGCCAGTCCCTGGAACTGATTTTCCGGTCGTTGGGTACGAAACTTCCATCGGTATTCCGAATCACTCCCGGGCTGATTATTCCATTCCCATCCATGGACAGGTCATAGCCATTTTCCCGCCCAAGTAAGGTCTCTTCCAACTGCCCTGCGGTACTTCCAATGGTCTTGGTTCGGGAAACCACAATGCCACCATAGCGGATGTCGAACAGGAATCCGAAGGTAAATTTCTTGTAGTTGAAGCTATTTTGTATCCCAAGCATCCAATCGGGATTGTAATTCCCTTGAAGCACGAGTTCGGGCGAAGTAAGTGGGGTACCGGAGGTATTGTGTATGATTTGTCCAAAATACGGGCTGTTAGGATCATCCACCCGGTCAAATCCCCTTCCGTAGATATTACCCATTCGCTCGCCAATACGGGCCTGTATGGTGGCACCATTTCTCCCTACCATGGAATAGGAGTCCAGATCATCGGTTAATTCGAGTACCCGGCTGCGATTTCGGGTAAAATTCGCCATGACGTTCCAATTCAATCCGTTAACGTTCTGCAAAGGACTACCGGAGAGGACGATTTCAATTCCGTTATTTTGGATCTCACCAGCATTGATAATCCGACTCGCATATCCGGTGGCTATATCCAATTCAATTGGGATAATCTGATTACGGGTACGGTTGTCATAATACGTGAAATCCAAACCCAATCTGCCCTTAAGCAAGCGGATATCGGTACCAAACTCCACCGATCCGGTCCGCTCAGGTTTCAGGTCTGCATTGGCAAGTCGATTGGATTCGGTTTTACTCTGTATGGACCCCCATGCTACGGCTGGATTAAACACGTTGGTCAGACTGTATGGATTGGTATCGTTTCCAACTTCTGCGTACGCGGCCCGGACTTTGAAGAATGAGAAGAAATCAGGCAACGCAACCATGTCCGAAATAACGGCACTCATGGTGGCAGAAGGGTAGAAATAACTGTTGTTCGAAACCGGCAAGGTACTGGACCAATCGTTTCTTCCGGTGATATCGAGGAAAAGGATGTTTTTGTAACCGATTTGCCCGAAGCCATACAAAGAATTGATTCGCTTCTCAGAAACCATGTGGTCCACTTGCAAGTTTACCGCTGTATTGGTGAAATTATAGATTTCCGGAATCAATAGCTGAGGCGCCATGGTGCGGGTAAACCGATTTTCCTGGATCATCTGGTTTCCTCCCAACGATACGGTATAGGACCAGTTCGGCTTTTCCGTCTCGGAATAGGTCAGCAAAAAATCCGTATTACGCTCACTAAAGAAAACAGCATCTTCCCGATAGCTTCCAAACGGGAAACGCTGGGTGCTGAAGGCCCGCTTACGATCGCGCAGGTCGTTGTACAAATCGAGACCCGTACGCACCATCAAATTGAGCTTGTCAGTAAATTTATAGTTAACCATCACGTTTCCAAAAATCCGGTCCTTGGATTGTCCGTTCGTATTTTCGTACACGTTAAAATACGGGTTATCGTGATAGTTGTAATTGTAGTTAAACTGTTGCCTGCCTTCCAATCCCGGCATCCAATAATCTCGGAGGTTGTGGGTATTGATCTGCCTACCGTACCAAATCCATAAGTACATGAGACTTTCCGTACCATAGCTGATGCTAGGCCTATTTCCACTTACTGAATTCTGATAGTTTATGGCGGTCGTAACGGAGAGCCGATCGGTGATCTGGGTCATTCCATTGAATGCCAGGGTATTCCTTTTCAGGTCCGTGTTTGGAATGGTACCTTTTTGATCCAGATTGGTCCAGGAAAATCGAAAATTAGAGCGCTCGTTTCCAGAGGCGATAGATACGTTATTGGACAGCGTTCGTCCGGTCTGGAAAAAATCATTGATGTTATTCGGTTGAGAAACCCAGGGTGTGGGGGTAATGGTGCTATTGGCCGGGGCATTCAAATCACCCCCTCTAAATCCAGCAACATCCCTTGGCGAATCAAACTGAGGAATCAACGTACCTTGGTCTAAAAGCGGCCCCCAACTCTCGTCGACTCCGTCCGCAATACCAGCTCCTGCGCCGTTTACAAATGTGAACAAGCCATTGTTGCCCTGCCCGTACTTGTCCTGCCAATCAGGCAACCGTAAGGGTGTATCGAAGGTAGTGTTGGAATTGATGCTTACACCCAACCCACGTCTGTTTTTACCGGATTTGGTGGTAATGAGAATCGCGCCATTTGCCGCACGGGAGCCGTATAAAGCAGCGGCCGCCGGACCCTTCAAAATACTCATGGAAGCGATATCATCCGGATTTATCTCACCGGCCGGATTGCCATAGTCAACTTCCTGGTTTCCTGATCCGGAGGAGCCTACGATGTTATTGCTAATGGGCACACCGTCGACTACGAAAAGCGGTTGGTTTGCATTGATATTGAGTGAAGACTCCCCCCGGATGGTTACCCGGGAAGATCCGCCCACGCCACTGGAGGAATTGGTTATCTGTACTCCCGCAACTCTTCCGCTAAGCGAATTAACCACGTTTGTTTCTCTGGCTTCGGTAAATCGGTCGCCATCTACCGCCTGTACCGAATACCCCAGTGCCTTTGTCTCCCGCTCTACGCCCAGTGCCGTCACCACCACTTCACTCAGCTCTTCGGAGGAATATTCCAGCACTACGTTGATAAGGGATTGGTTGCCTACGGGAATTTCCTGCGATTGAAAGCCGATGTAGGAGAAAACCAAAACGGCCTCGTTGGAGGGCACCTCCACCTCAAAATTTCCGTCCAGGTCGGTAACCGTTCCTCTGGTGGTTCCCTTGATAAGCACCGATGCACCCAAAACCGGCTCCGAATCGGAGCTTTCGGTCACCTGACCCCGGACAATTCGGGACTGTGCCATTAGCGGGACGATACCACTGAAAAGCAATAGTAGCATCAGCAATACCGATCCTTTGAAAGAACCGTTTCTACGATTCTTCAAATGAAGTAATAATTTTTTCATAATTCTTGATCTGTTAGATTGGTGTGGAATAAGATAGGGACAAGGGTTGCCCCAGGGTTTATAAGATAGGTTCAATAGGGAATTAAGCTGGAAAGATGTCTATGCTTTGCAATTGTCTCCGGTCCGCAGAAACCCGGGTACAACATGTCAGGCAAGATAATCTAATTTGCTTATGTTAAATATAAATAATTTTCATAGGTTAAACGCGTCTGAACGCAAATTTCCTAAAGAATTTATTTTACCGGCACCAATGCCGTTTAAGAATTTGTCAACAAATCAAAAAAAAGTAACAATTATTTAATCGAGGGTATTGCGTAGAGCTGTGTGTTCAGGATGATCCCTTGAGATGATAGGCCTTCGGCTGCGTAAATGCACGGATACCAAGGTACGACAGTGTTACCCCCAGCCCTGAGTTTTTTCGACCGGTCCATGGCAAATTCGGACTGACCCGGTCGCAGCAATTCCAGTAGGCAGTACCGGTTGGTAATTTCTCCAGGACCTGAACTGCGCGGGCTTCGTTATCCGAAAAAACAGCCGCCGTCAATCCATAGGTAGTATCCTTCATCAGGGCGACTGCTTCTTCGTCGTTCCGAACCGATTGTATCCCGATAATCGGGCCAAAGGACTCTTCCATCATGACCTTCATTTCGTGTGAAACCCCGGTTAGTACAGTTGGCTCCCAATAATACCCTGCCCCTGCCCTTCGCTTGCCTCCGGTATGCAGTACAGCTCCCTTATCCAACGCATCCTGAACCTGGTCCTGCAAAACGTCCAACTGTTCCCTCCGGGTGACCGGCCCGATAAAGGTCCCTTCTGCTAGTGGATCGCCAATCAGGTACCCTTCCACTTCTTCTTCAAAGGCCTTGACAAATGCCTCGTACACGTTTTCGTGTACATAGATGCGCTCCACCGCACAACAGCTTTGGCCATTGTTATAAAAGGCCCCTTCCGCCGCATTGATTGCAGCCTGTTTGATATCCTGCACGTCGTCCATCACGTAGAGGGCATCTTTGCCTCCAAGTTCCAGCTGGACGGGAACCATTTTGGTAGCTACCTTCTGTGTAATGTATTTTCCGGTCTTATAGGATCCGGTAAAAAAATATCCATCTAAATCGGCTTCCAATAGCATTTCACCCACGGCAGCGCCGCCGATAAAGCATTCGAATACACCGGACGGTACGCCCGCTTTGGCCAACAACTCGCCGAATTTAAGACCTGTGAGACTGGCATATTCAGACGGCTTGTATGCGACAGCATTCCCAGCAAGCAGGGCATACAAAAAAACATTGTAGCCTACGTTATAAGGAAAATTCCAGGCAGATATGTTGGCAATTACACCCAATGGCTCGTGAACAATTTCCTCTCGTACCGCACCCTCCGTTACTACCTTTTCCCGAGCCAGCCAGGTGGCTGCGTTTGCCTGCAGGTGTTCAATGCGGTTATGTGCCCCGCGAATTTCGTTCCGTGCCTGTGCCAGAGGTTTTCCAGTTTCAGAGGTGAGCACCAGCGCCAGGTTTTCCAAATTCTCTTTTACCAAACTACCAAATCGGACAAGGATGTTCAAGCGTTCGTCTACGGAACGAAGTGCCCAATCCGGCTGCGCCTTTTTAAGACTTTCAATCTTAGCCAGGACCTGACTTCGATCATCAGCGGGTAGGGATTGCAGGAGCGTTTCGTTTGCTGGGTTTAGAATATCCATTTGTTTAGTTTTTTTTAGCAGTTATTGATTTGGTGGTGTCGATAAAATGGTGATAAAGGCGAAGCGGGTCAAGAAAAGGTGCTTCTTTGCCCACCGAGAATTCAGGATGCCATTGCACCGCAATCACCGGAGGCAGTTTTGGGTCGCAGGATTGAATGGCCTCGATCATGCCATCTTCCCTGCATCGCGCCAGGACCTCCAAACCCTTGCCCAGGTCCTTTATTCCCTGGTGATGCACCGAATTAACGGTATCTCGTTGCTTTTCCGGATAGATCTGTTCCAATGTCTTTCCAGGTACCAGATCAATTTGGTGCGTCAACCCATCATAGCGTTCGGCATCCCGGTGTAGGATGGCGTCCGCCAATTGGTAGGTGATGTCCTGGTAGAGGGTCCCTCCAAAAAACACGTTGATCAATTGCAAACCCCGGCATATTCCCAATACAGGTTTTTGATGCCGAATGGCGTAATCCAATAGGCGCAATTCGTACGCATCCCGGTACGGATCGCCCAGCCACTTTCCTGCAATCAATGGCGTTTCACCGTAACTTTGAGGGGCCAGGTCCGTTCCGCCCTGAAAAACAAATCCATTCAATTCAGCCAGTAAGGGTTCCAATCGCTCCATAGGCAAATTGGGAATTAAAACCGGGAGAATACCGGCTTGCGAAAGGTAGGAAAACATGTCGCACTCTACGTATGCCAGGTTTTTTGGACCAAAAACCAGACGGGAAGGATCGGCATACATAAAACAGGCACTGATACCAATTTTAAGCATCCCTTACAACGCGTTTAGATACATGGTTTCAAAATCTTTCTCGGTGACCGGTTTGGGATTGTTGGGATGGCAAAAATCCGCGACTGCAAGAGATGCCAGGGTGGAAATATGTGATTTCTGAACCCCGATCTCCGACAGACGGGTAGGAAGGCCCAATTTGGTATTTAATTCGTTGATATACGTTGGCAGCAAAGCCCCCTCGCCTTTCGCGAATCCGAGCATCATTGCCATCTGATCAAATTTTTCCTCGCAGCCCGGATAATTAAAGGCCAACCCTTGCGGCAAATTGACCGCATTTGCCAGGCCATGGTGCGTATCCAGGAGGCTGGAAAGCGGATGGGCAAGACTGTGCACGACTCCCAGTCCCTTTTGAAAGGCTACCGCCCCCATCATCGAAGCCATAAGCATGTTGCTACGAGATTCCAGGTCCGGGTTACGGGTAGCCCTTTCCAGCGATTTTCCAATCAGTTGGATTCCCTCCAGGGCGATGCCGCTGCACATGGGATGCCAGTTTTTCGATAAATACGCCTCAATATTGTGTGTAAGCGCATCCATTCCTGTTGCAGCCGTCACAAATGCGGGTAGATCCATGGTCAATTCCGGATCGGCAAAAACCATCTTTGCCAACAGTGATGGGGCGAAAAGGATTCTCTTTTTCTTGCTTTCATCCTCAGAAATGATCGCGCTTCGCCCCACCTCACTCCCGGTACCTGCCGTCGTAGGAATCGTCACAAAATGCGGAATGGGTTCGGTTACGTATTTATCCCCTCCAATCAAGTCGTCGTAATCAAACAAATCCCGGGGATGATGGATACTCAATGCGATCGCCCGGGCGACGTCCAAACCTACCCCTCCCCCTATGCCTACAATCCCGTCCCGTTCAGTAGAGAGATAGGCTTCTTTACCTTTCAATACATCGGACTTCACGGGATTTTTGTGTACGTCAGAAAAAACGGCTACGGAGATCCCAGCCTCCTGTAACTGGGCAGTGATTTTCTTGAAAAAATCCAATTCCCGAACCAAGGGGTCAGTGACCAAAAGGGGCCTACTGAGGCCATTGCTCTTTAAATAATCTCCCAATTCGGCGATTACACCCGCACCAAAACGAATGGCGGTGGGAAAACTAAAGCTGTATTTTTGTTGGGTAGTCATGCGGCAAGTTACAAATCTTTTTGTATGGTTTTAGTACTGATTAGATGATTTCAAAATACCTTCTTCGTTCCCAATCGGTCACCTTGGAGGCAAATTCACGGCATTCCCATTCTCTGGTCTTGCAGAAATGCTGCACAAAATCCGACCCAAAAAGTTCAGCCGCTACTTCTGAATTTTTCATGGCCGCGGTGGCTTCGATAAGCGAAGTGGGGAGGGTTCCATTCGCAAAATCCTCGTAGCCGTTCCCAACCGTAGCCGGCTGCTTGAGCTCCAATTGATGCTCAATACCGTAAAGTCCAGCTGCCAAACAGGCAGCCATGGCCAGGTAAGGGTTTACATCCGATCCGATTACACGCGTTTCCAGTCGCGTGGAGGATTTTCCGCCCGCCAATACACGCAGTGCTGTCGTCCGGTTGTCCCTGGCCCAGGTGAGCGTGGTAGGTGCCCAGGCACCTTCTACCAATCGTTTGTAACTATTGATTGTCGGTGCAAACATGGGCAGCATATGGGGCAGGCAATGCAATTGGCCAGCTATGTATTGCCGCATCAAAGGACTCATGCTCCAAGGGTCGGTAGAATCATAAAAAAGATTTTTTTCCGTGTCGGAGTCCCACAAACTTTGGTGAACGTGTCCCCCATTTCCCGGTAAGTCTTCCGTCCATTTGGCCATAAACGTAGCCATCAATCCGTGCTTGTAGGCAATTTCTTTCACGCTGGTTTTGAACAGAACCGCTCGATCAGCAGCGGAAAGCAGTTCGCTGTAGCGAATCGCTGCCTCGTATACCCCAGGACCCGTTTCGGTATGCAGGCCTTCCAGGGGAATCCCAAAGCGATGACATAAATCAAAAAGATCGTTGAAAAATGCACTTTTCAATGAGGCCCTGAGGTGGGAATACCCGAACATGCCAGGCGTCATGGGTTTCGTGCCCGCAGGCGGATTTCCAGTAAACCCATCGGGCGTCACTTCAAAATTAAACCATTCGAATTCTTGAGAGAAAAGTGGACTGAATCCCATTTCCAGGGATTTTTGGCGGACCGTTCGGAGGAGACTTCGCGGGCACACGAGGGCACCTCCTTCGGTATCCTGGTAAAAATCAGCCAAAAAGAATGGCAGATCGTTCTCCCAGGGAATGTTTCGCTGAGTGGATAGATCGATGCGGGCTTTAAAATCCGGGTAGCCGGTATGCCAGCCGGTTACGGACACGTTATCGTAGGATTTGTCCTCCATGTCCCAGCCGAAGACGACCGCACAAAAGCCCATCCCTCCTTCCAATAGGGAAGAAAATTTCTCCAGGGAGACTACTTTACCCCTCAACACACCATCGATATCCACGATGGCTAGTTTAACCTTTTCGCAGGAACGTTCCTTTAGGGAACGAATTATTTCTTCATTGGTCAGTTGCATGTCAGGTCAGGGTTTGTAGATGAAAATTCTGAAAAACAGGTAAGAACCGATGAGCATCGCAAAAAACAAGAGAGCCAGCATCGGATTATAAAGAGTCATGGCGATCAGAGAGATACTGGCAATAATCAAGGCCACCAGCGGAAAGAGCGGATACATGGGCACCCGGAAGGGTCTTTCCAGATTCGGTTCATTTTTTCGCAAGTAAAAGAACGCGATCATAGAAAGAATATATAATCCCAGCGCTCCGAACACCGCAATGGTGATGATTTCTCCTGTCTTACCGGTTAACAAGGCAATGATCCCAACAATCATATTGAACAGCAGGGCATTTCCCGGAGTTTTAAATCGTTTATTTACCTTTCCAATCGCTTTGGGAGCATAGCCTACTCTACCGAATTCGAACGTCGTCCTGCCGGCCGCCAGAATGATACCGTTAAACGAAGCCACCAATCCAAACAAAGCAATGAAGGTCAATGCCTGATAATACGGGTGCCCTTGTCCCACCACCATTTCCATGGCCAACGGGAGTGGAGAGTCAGAGGCTGTACCGGAATTGTCCGGATACACAATGGCCTCCCAACCACCCACTCCCACTGCCGAAACGAAGGTCAATAGGCAAAGAATGACCAGCGTCAACAGGGCGGAACCGAAGCCACGGAGAATATTTTTCTGGGGATTGATCGTCTCTTCGGCCACATTGGCGACTCCCTCAATCGCCAGAAAAAACCAAATTGCAAAGGGAATTGCAGCGACAATGCCCATGTATCCCTGGTGAAAACCCTTTATCGAGAGGTTGGAAGCATCGAAGGCCGGAAGTGTCACACCCGCGAAAAAAAGCAGACCCAAGACCGCAACAATTGTGATAAACAATTCGAAGGTAGCAGCGATTTGAAGCCCGACAACATTCAGCAAGGTGAATATCAAATAGGCCCCGATCCCAATCCAGATCACGTCCCATTCCGGAAAAAATATCCCAAAATAGGCACCGATCGCCGAGGCTATGGCTGGAGGAGCAAAGATAAACTCGATGTTCTGTGACATTCCTGCCAAAAAGCCAAGATGCTTTCCCAGGCCCCTTTCCGCATAGGAAAATGCCCCCCCAGCCCGGGGGATCGCACAGGCCATTTCGGTATAACTGAAGGTAAATGTAACGTACATAAGAATGACGAAAAATACCGCGATGGCGGCACCCCAGGTTCCCCCTTCGGCCAATCCAAGGTTCCAACCAAAATAATTACCGGAAATTACATACCCTACCCCCAGGCCCCAAAGCATGAAGGGGCCCAATGTCTTTTTAAGTTGATTTTCGTTGTCAGTGGTTGATTGATTCATAGGTATTAAACTAGATTAACGGATAAACATACCATCGTAAATTACCATTAACTATTCGGTGACGTCAGACGGGAACATGTAAATAAAATTTTATAAAAAGGCAGCAATAAAATTAAAAATTAATTTGGAATAAAAGATATACCCGCACCTTTTTTAAAACATATTGAACCTAGTCTAAAAATCGCCCTGTGCATAAAGCCATGCCCTGAGCCAAAAAAAAGTAATTTTCGGCCGAGACGCATACATCCCGGGTATTTTTTCCAATAGGAGCAGCAGGGAAAAAACGGGCGCAGCGGTCGGTCTGAGTTGGGTGGTAAATTTGAAAAAAAGGCGGAACCATTTTGGCAAAAGCTGCCTTTATGTAGCAATCGGTCGGCGCCTCTGTCCGCGGAGGGGCTCGCCTCTTTGGATACCCGACAAAACGAACCGGCAAAAATTGACCAACCAACACGAAACAACCTACGCAGCATGCATATAGCCGTTTCAGGAAACATAGGAAGTGGAAAAACCACTCTTGCGGAAAAACTGGCTGGTCATTACGGCTGGTCTGCCGAATTTGAATCGGTGGAAGAAAACCCCTATTTGGAAGATTTTTATGAAAATATGCGAAAATGGGCGTTCCACTTGCAAGTCCATTTTTTGCACAGCCGGTTCAATCAAGTACGGCGCATCCAGCAAAGCAGGGTATCGACCATACAGGATCGCACGATTTACGAAGATGCCCATATTTTTGCCGCTAACTTGCACGCTTCGGAGCTGATTTCCAACCGGGACTACCGAAATTACCTGGAGTTATACCATTCCATGGAGAACTACATCAGCCCTCCGGACCTCTTGATTTATCTAAAGGCAGACATCCCAAAATTGGTGGGACAGATCGAAAAAAGAGGGAGAGATTACGAAAAAACCATTCAAATATCCTACTTAAAAAGCCTAAATGAGCATTACGAAAACTGGATCGGTTCGTACAAGCAGGGCAAACTTCTGGTCATCGACGCCAATGCCATGAACTTTGTAGAAAATCGCCAGGATTTTTCTGAAATTGTCAGCCTCATTGATCGCGAATTATTCGGACTCTTCCGATGACTAGTTCATCTTTCGGAGCAACCAGGTACCGATGGCCCGAAGTACTGCATCATCCGGTCGTAGCAAGAGTTTATCGATTCGCTGAAGTCTTCCCCCCATCATCAGGTTTTCGTAGGCTGGAATTCGATGCAAGCGATACCCCTCCAACCGGGAGATAAGATCGTATTGCAAGTCGTTGTACGCATTTAGTTTCCACCCGGGTGCACCGGAACCACTCAGGTCTCCGGGTGACTCAGCAGAACCAAAACACGATCGCGCAATTGGGGGCCCCGCCCAAACACGCTCCTGCAATCCCGAAAGCAAGCATTCCCGCTCATGTGAACGGCACAAGCGCAGGTACGCCGCATGCCAGGAAAAATTGAATACTTGGTATACCTCCGATTTCAACGTGAGCAGCCTGTATCGGTTGAAATGATTTCCGTCATCGTACACCAACAGATGTTTTCCCATCTTTACGGGAAGCCTCAATTGACGAAGCAGCGGGAAATCTGCTTTTCCCCCCAACTCATCGTATGCGGAGGAAAGCAATTCTTCGCCCTTTCCTCGTAAGCGGGAGAAGTGTACATCCAATGTTACATTTGCTTCGTAGGGTAGATCACAAGCATCCAATGCCTGTAAAATGCGGGAAACGAGGAGCTGGTGCATGCTGTTAGGTTAAAAAAACAAAGGTAGACAATTCAAGGCTGATTTTTTTCGATTCGTTCTTTTAGGTTCCCTTTGGAACCCGGAAAGGTAGTTTTTGATGACATATCCCAACCAATAAGGAACATAGCGATCAGAAATAGTAGCCCAAAAATTAAAAATATCCATTTGTTTCGATTCATGGGATGTCCGTTGATTCATGTGTAAAAACTGGCACAGTAGAAAATAGTTCCCAAACCACGCTAGTTTATTTCTTTCAAAAAAACCTGGTTTTACACGCTGATCTGTCACTAAAATGAAGATTTTCCTATGATTGTAAATAAAATTATGTATCTTTTATTCTTATGTTACATCTTTTCTGCTGTAATATTGCGTTATAAAACATTGGGTATCGGTGAAACCAACCGATCCCCCGCCAAATTTTACCCTTCGTATTTTATTATGTACAAACAGATCAAGCCGGACATGATCTTTCATTATTTTGATCAGGACATAGACCTGATCAATGAAATTCTTGAATTGGTCGTGGATCTGAATATTCAGGATCTAAAAAACCTAATGCCACTGTACGAACTGGGTGAAGTGGCAGCGATAAAGCAAAAATTCCACAAATCAAAACCAGTTTTTGGCTTTTTGGGTGCATCGGGAGTCAATCAGCACATTGAAACCATCGAAGAAGATATACAAAATCGTTTCCCGATTTATCACAAGGAGCTGCTGGTGTTATTGGACGAACTGGAAAAAGACCTGCAGGCCTTTTTAAAAAAAACCGTTGATCGAAAAGATTTAAGCTAATTTTTTATGCAGTGCATCCATTTATTGAGATGTTTTTAATATTTTGCCCTCCAAATTGACCCAGGTAGTTTTCACTGCAGATAAACCAATCAACCGATAACCATCTCTTTTGCCGTTAACAATTTCTAACCACTAACACATCCCTATGAAAAACCACCTTACCGCAGGGGCATCCGGGTTCATGATCAGTATCCTCGTCCTTGTCTTTTCCTGTCAACCGAAAGAAACAACCACCGGATTACTAGCGCCAAATGCGATGGTGGTATCCGCACACCCCCTGGCCTCTGAAGTAGGAAACGAAATCCTCAAGCAAGGAGGTAATGCCGTAGATGCAGCGGTTGCCGTGCACATGGCATTGGCCGTTGTATACCCGCAAGCAGGAAACATCGGCGGAGGAGGATTTATGGTCGTGCGTGAAGCAGATGGAAGCTATCATTCCCTGGATTATCGGGAAAAGGCTCCCATGGCAGCTGGAAGAGACATGTACCTGGACGAAAATGGAGATGCCCTGCCAGAAAAGAGTCAGAATGGACACCTGGCCTCCGGCGTTCCGGGATCGGTGGACGGCATGGCAAAGGCCCATGAGAAGTTGGGCTCCATGGAGTGGGCTCGTTTAATCGACCCGGCAATCAAACTGGCTGCTGACGGTTTCGAGCTAACCGAAAGCGAGGCATCCTACTACACCCGGGCTTCCGAGAATCTTAAAAAATACTCTACGGTTGATCCGGTACATTTCACAGGCAAGGTATGGAAAGAAGGTGATGTAATCGTTCAACCTCAATTAGCAAATACCCTGACCCTAATTCGGGATCTTGGGCGAGCAGGATTTTATGAAGGAGTGGTCGCTGATTTTATTGTCGCTGAGATGGAGCGAGGCGGGGGCATTATTAGTCATGAGGACCTATCATCGTACGAAAGTGCCTGGCGCACCCCATTGGTAGGAGGATACAAAGACGCCAAAATTATCACCATGGGGCCGCCGAGCAGTGGGGGCTTGATCCTTTTGCAGATGTTAGGAATTTTGGAGGACTACGTGGTCACAAACGAAAACGAAGCCTACGCGGATTACCTGCATTTGAAAACAGAGATGGAGCGAAGGATTTTTGCAGACAGGGCTGCTTACATGGGAGATGCCGATTTCTTCCCCGTGCCCGTTTCCGGATTGCTGGACAAAGCTTATCTCTCCCAACGCTTTGAAGATTTTGATCCCGAATCGGCCACTCCGTCGGATCTCATCAGAGAAGGCACCATTCTTTCCCTGAGTGAAGAAACTACACATTTTTCGATCGTTGATTCACAGGGAAATGCGGTATCCTGTACCACCACGTTGAATGGCGGCATGGGGTCCAAAGTACTGGTAGACGGCGCAGGTTTTATTTTGAATAACGAAATGGACGACTTTTCAATCAAACCAGGGTTTCCGAACATGTTTGGTGTGCTGGGAGGCGAAGCCAACAAAATCGAGCCCGGAAAACGGATGCTTAGCTCCATGACTCCTACCCTATTGGAAAAAAACGGTGAATTGTATATGGTCGTCGGAACGCCAGGCGGCTCCACCATCCCCACCTCGGTTTTTCAGGCGATTGTGAACGTGATGGACTTTGGCATGAGCATGCAGCAGGCGGTCAATGAAAAACGATTTCATAGCCAATGGAAACCGGATGTGATCGCTTATGAAAGGGAATACAGCAACACCGAAATTCTCGAACGGTTACGGGCAAAAGGCCACGAACTGGTGGAAAGAGGCGGCATCGGCCGGGTCGACGCGATACTGGTGCGCGAAGACGGGCTGCTCGAAGGAGCCGCAGATCCCCGAGGAATGGATGCGGCCTCGGGTTACTGATCCCGTCGCGGAATTTGCCTGACGGATGGATGCATCCCAGCGATGCATGGATCCGTCAGGAGATTCCGTTTTTGCTTCCATGAATCCCACTTCATGCCTGCTATGGTTTGGCCAAAGCGCGGTCCTCGCGCCAATAGATGGCTATACCTTTCAGTTCTGGCAATACCGACCCGAAGGAACGGTGTGCCTCCCTTCAATCATTTTTTTACTTTAAAAACACCTCTTGTACAAGTCCTTTAGTGGCCTGTTCCTTGGCCTACAGGGCCTTTTTTCCGTCGCTTTCTTTGGACTACCAAGGGCTGGCTGAAAGATAGCCAACCGGATCGCAGGAGCTGAAAAACCATTCTGCTCGGGCTGATTTAAAGGTAGATCTTCAAAGGCATTTCGTGGTCGTGTGCTTGCAGGCGGTAGATGTTGCAGGCTTCCTTTCCGCATCAATCTCGGCCCCACGATTTCCCGAAAAGAGCCATTTTGCTAAATTATTTGTTACCTTTCCATTTGAATTTTATCATGTGTAATGAAGAAAAAGTCTGGTAATGTCAGTTTGAAAAACGTTTTCAAAACGATCATCTGGCCCCGCAGGAAGTTTGTTTTTATAGGATTGGGATTGATTTTGATCAGTCGCCTGTCCGGCCTCGTCCTCCCGTACGCAAGTAAATACCTGGTGGATGAGGTGATTCCTTCCAATAATTTTGATCTGCTGAAATGGTTGATTTTGGCCGTAACCATCGCCGTCACCTTGCAAGCAGTGACCTCCTATGGCCTGACGCAAATACTGAGTGTGGAAGCACAAAACCTGATTGCTAAGCTGCGGACAGAAGTGCAGGCGCACATCATCCGTTTACCTATTCGGTTTTTCGACAATGCCAAAACGGGTGAGCTGGTGTCCCGCGTCATGACAGATGTGGAAGGTGTCCGGAACCTGGTGGGTACCGGCCTGGCCCAAATGGTCGGCGGTATACTCACCTCCTTGATTAGCCTGGTTCTACTCATTTACATTAGCCCGAAAATGACCCTCTACGTATTGGTTCCTGTAGCAATTTTTGGATTGATCTCCATGAAGGCCTTCGGGAAGATTCGACCAATTTTCCGGGAAAGGGGCAAGTTGAATGCAGAGGTAACCGGAAGACTGACCGAGACTCTCGGGGGTATTCGGGTAATCAAAGGATTCAATGCAGAAAAACAGGAAACCGAGGTATTCGCAGCAGGAGTCAACCGCCTCTTTCTCAATGTAAAAAGTAGTCTTACCGCCACCAGTATCGTGACCAGTTCGGCCACGTTTCTACTCGGCCTGGCCTCGGCAGGTATCATGGGCATCGGAGGGTACCTGATCATGGAAGAGCAGCTTACCTTCGGTGATTTCCTGGCCTTTACCTTACTTTTGGGGTTTATGATTGCTCCTATCTTACAAATGAGCAATATTGGAAGTCAGTTGACCGAGGCATTTGCGGGCCTGGACCGAACCGAAGAATTGATGAACCTTCCCCTGGAAGCAGACGCGACTGATCGAAGTGTACAGCTACCAAAAATCCGAGGGCACGTGGTTTTTCGGGACGTTCATTTCGGCTACGAACCGGAAAACCCGGTTATCAAAGGGATCAGTTTTGAAGCTGCACCTGGGTCGGTCACCGCATTGGTAGGTAGTTCCGGATCCGGAAAAACTACCATTTCGGGCTTGCTGGCTTCCTTTCTGGTGCCTACTCAGGGACTGGTAAGCATCGACGGGGAAGACCTAAGCAAAGTTGATCTGAATTCCTTTCGAAGCCAGCTGGGTGTAGTTTTGCAGGATGATTTTCTCTTTGAGGGTACCATTCGGGAAAACATTCGATTTCCCAGGCCCCAGGCAAGCGAAGCTTCTTTTCAGGAGGCGGTTCGATCCGCCTATGTAAATCAGTTTACGGATCATTTTGAAAAAGGGCTGGATACCGTTATTGGGGAACGGGGGGTGAAACTATCTGGAGGACAACGGCAGCGTTTGGCCATTGCCCGGGCGATACTGGCGGACCCGAGAATTCTAATCCTGGACGAGGCCACCAGCAACCTGGATGCCGAAAGCGAAAACTACATTCAATCCAGCCTTAAACGATTGATGCAGGGAAGAACCACCTTTGTGATTGCCCACCGATTGAGTACCATTCGTCAGGCGGACCAAATTCTGGTGATCGAAGGAGGCAAAATTGTGGAGAGTGGACGCCACGAGGAATTGATACACCAAAAAGGGAGGTATTACGATTTGTATACCTTTCAGGCAAGAATATAAGTCCCGAAAACGAGACCTTCTATCCGGGACTAGGCTACCTTGGAAAACCCATGCGAATGAACGATAGATAGCCATTCTGTCCTCATTCTCCGGCGATCAATGCCTCGGCCGCCAGCCGCCCCGAAGTCATCGCGGCATTGATGGAACCATTCAACATATGGTCTCCGGCCAGGTACACGTGATCGTACAGTTTAACATGTTGTGGAGGTATCCAATTCTTCAGGTCTTCGATACAGGGCAGAGCACGGGGAATGGAAATGGTTTTTACGTGCTGAAAATAGCTGGCACTGATTCCAGAAAGCACCTCTAATTCCAAGGCGATTAGCTCCTCCAGGTTTTCTATGCCCGTGACGTTTTTTACTACAGATACCGACAATAAGGCCCTGCCGTCAGCCGCATAGTCGGGACTCACATCCGTCATAAACGCCAGGTTGTTGATCAGGAATTTGTCGTCGGTAACCAGGCCTATCATTGGCTTTCCTATAAAGGATTGCTGCAGCGTAAAATACAGATTGGTAACTTGATGAAACGTCTCTTCAGGATGCCCCGTCAGTGTTCCATGCGCTGTGGCGATGATGATTTCATCGGCAGTGATGGTGTTTCCGTCAGCTAACAAGATTTGGTTCTTTTTTACTCCGGAAACCGGGGTATGGTAACGAATCTGAGTATGGTTCAATTGGGCCAGCAGCTGTGCTGTGATCTGTCCCATCCCTTTAGCTGGAACGCTGGCAAAACCTTCTGCAAACATTTTAAACACAAACTCAAACATTCTAGAGGAGGTTGATAGCTCAGTTTCCAGGAAAATACCGGTAAAAAACGGCGCGAAAAAGTTTTCGATGATGCGCTTGGAAAAGCCCGCATTCTTCAAATAATCGAGCGTACTGCTCTCCGCCGAGGAGAAAATGAGATCGGTACTTTTTGCTTTCAGCTTTTTCGTCAGCCGGTACAGCCGCAGTTTGTCCAACAAAGTCCCGACCTGGGAAAAGGCCATGGCAACTCCCTTGATTGGGTCCCGCATGGGATCGTGTATGGCGAAGGTTGACCCCGGGCGAAATATTATCGCACCGGATTTAAATTTTTTTAATTCCAACGCTTCCAGATCCAGGTATCGACGGATTTCCGGGTAGGCAGTCAGTAGTACCTGAAAGCCCTTGTCCAAGAGATATCCTTCTACTTCCAGAGTCTGAACCCTACCACCAGCCTCTCCCTGTGCTTCCAGGATTACGGGGTAATATCCGGCTTTTTCAAGCTCGATCGCCGCCACCAAACCGGAAATGCCAGCGCCTATGATGTAGATGCTTTTTTCGTTCATGAATTCTAGGGTTTAATGTGCAGGCCGACGAACCTATTCTTCCCGAATGTTTCGACGCTTTCGAAACTTACCTTTTTCGGACGAATGGTTCGCTGCTTGTGGATCATTACCGGATGCAGTAGCCTTTTGTTCCGGGTTGGATGCCCCATGGGCTTTTCTTTTAGGTTTGTTTCGTTTGTTTTTCGGTTTGCCCGAGCCATGGTGTTTCTCCCCGGATCGTTGTTTTCTTGGACCCACGTTTTTTAAGTCCGGTCCCGGACCAATATCTTCGGGGTTCGGTACCACTTCAATTTCCAGTCCAATCAGGTTTTCGATGTTTCGGTATTTGTAGCGATCCTTTTCGTTGACAAAAGTTACTGCCTTTCCTTTTTTCTCGGCGCGGGCGGTACGTCCCACACGGTGAACGTAGTCTTCCGGATCATTGGGTGTATCAAAATTAATGACCATTTCGATGTCCTCGACATCGATCCCCCGAGACAGAATATCTGTGGCTACCAGAATCTTCAACGATTTGTTCTTAAACGAAGACATGATTTGCTCCCGTTCTGACTGATCAAGATCTGCGTGAAACGCTTCCACTTGAAAATGCTTACGAAGGGTTTTAAACAAGGATTTCACCTTATCCTTGGTGGAACAAAAAACAATAACCGCCTGAAAGTCCTGGGATTTGAGGATTTGTTGAACCAGGGCTTCTTTTTGACTGTCATACACGTGGTAGACGTATTGACTCACGCCTTTGGCAGTTTTGCCCAATGCAATCGAAATCTGCTCTGGCTCGTGGAGTATTTGCTGCGAAAATTTGCGGATCTTGGGCGGCATGGTTGCAGAAAAAAGTAGCGTTTGCCGTTTCTGGGGTAAATGCTGAAGGATCGTAAGGATATCTTCGGAAAAACCCATGTCCAGCATGCGGTCCGCTTCGTCCAGGATCAAATGCTGAAGCGCATCAAACTTTACTTTGCCTCCGGCCAAAAGGGCGATCAATCTACCCGGTGTGGCCACGACGATTTCGGCACCCAGCTCCAAGGCCTTGCGTTGTTGTTCCCAGGTATTTCCATCACCTCCGCCATAGATGGGAATGGAACTGATTCCCAGAAAATAAGCCAGTCCCTGTATTTGCTGATCAATCTGAATGGCCAGTTCCCTGGTTGGGGCGATGATGAGGACTTTTACGCCCTTGGTTTGACTCTGACTGATTTGATTCAATACTGGCAAAATAAAAGCAGCTGTTTTCCCGGTTCCCGTTTGCGCAGTAGCAATCAGGTCTTTTCCATCCAAAATTAACGGAATAGCCTGTTCCTGTATCGGGGTGGGTTTTTCAAATCCCATGGCGTCCAGACCTTCCTGGAGCTCGGGAACAAATTTAAATTCACTAAAGGTCAAATTTTCTCGTTTTTAAGTATACACATAAGCCCAACCAATCAATACAAGTTGTAGGGGAAGTCGAAGTAATAACAACCACTGGGGAAGTCCAACGTTCTCCTTCTGGTACATGTACAAATTGGCTGGAAATACTGCGATCAATAACAGGATGATTCCATAGGCAGCCAGGCTTCGGGTAGGCTGAAAAACCAACCCCAATCCCAATACCATTTCCACCATTCCTACGATCCGATTAACCAGTCTTGGTGCAGGAATATAGGGTGGGATGATACGGATATACAACCTCGCTTTCACAAAATGCATGAAACCGGCGGTTATATAAAAAATTGCCATTGCATAAAGAAAAGCTTCATCCATAAAAATTGATTGCATAAATTTCTTTATTCATTAAAATTAGGACTTCCAAATGGTAATACAAAAATTTACCCAGGTATTACTGTATTTATTTTACGTAATCGCCGTAACAAGGGTCGTACCGTAGCTCTACTTGGGCAGGGAAGCCAAAAACCGGTTTTGCACGCCAGGCATTGAATGCTCATTTCCGGTATTTCAAACCAACGAGTTTTAATGGGAGGGGAAATGCGGTAGAGAGGGCTGCTAGCTTACCGGATGTCTCACCGATGTCGTGTCAAATACCATTCGTTACGCGTACTTCGTTCCTTGGATACTAAAATGGTTTTTCGGAATAATCCCAGCTGGTCAACAACGCAAGGCCGGAAGTAACCGAATTGGCATGCTTCCCGGTGAATGGTATCTGCCTAGCTCAGTTGTTTAAAGGTTTTGCGGTATTGGCTGGGTGTGACGCCGCTGATCTGCTTAAACTGGTTGTTAAAATGTGAAAGATTGGTATAGCCGGATTGGTAGCAGATATCGGAAATCAATAAATCTGAGTCCAATAGCAGCTTGCTTGCATAGCCAATCCGAACCTCTTTGAGGTAATTAAACAAAGACTTTCCGGTATTTGATTCAAAAAACCTGCAAAACGCACTTACCGAGAGGTGACAGTGTTCTGCTACATCCTCGAGCCTTATTTTTTTGGAAAAGTTCACCAAAATATACTCGTATACGCGCTTCAATTTTAGGTTGTTTGTATCATCAGCATCCTCGATAAACCCTTCATTTACAAGTAGTCTTCGGTTATCTGTGCGAATCAGCAAATCAAAAATCTCTAACAGGTAAATCAATTTTCTAAAGTTATTTACTTCCGGAATTTTCTGCAGTATACATCGGATTTCTTCTATTTCTCTGCCATAAAACTGAACCCCGCGCTTCGCTAACTTGAAAAGATCCAAAATAGGGCTTAACTCAGGTAATCGCTTGATTTTCTGTCCGAAAAAGTCTTCATGAAAATGAATGGTGATACATTCCGGTGAAAAACCATTTGATACACCCGTCACCTCCCAGCAATGAGGAAGGTCAGGTCCCATAAGTACCAGGTCGCCACGGGAAAAGCTTTCCATAGTGTTTCCAACGATTCGGTTTCCCCAACCATCCACGATATAATTCAATTCAAAGTTCTTGTGCGAGTGTATCCGATAAGTCCTGGGCGTCATGACGGCTCTTTTAAGGTTAAATGAGGTGCTTTCGGGGACAATGATCAGTTTTTTCCGGTGTTTCATGAAAACATTCGAATGATGACAATTGGTAATATACTATCATAATATAGCGAATTAATTACAAATTAACTGCTATACTTATTCTTTTCAGCCATGCAGGCTTCGGCATTTTTTGGAAATAATCGACCGCGGCAAGAGCAAAATACCATCAGAATATGCGAATATTAATGAAACTTCAACTGGTTGATAGGGTATAACTTTGAATGTATGAAAGGTATCCGGGTTGGCTAAAAAGGATGTCGACTCCCCCACAACGATTCGGTAGATCTCTCTGTTTTTAAAAAAAATAGGTATATGCGATTAAAAGTAAGTTTTCTGGCAATCATCATGAATTTTGCGTTGACACAAGTCATGGCGCAGCCAGGTAGTGCTGAGGAGCCCGCACGGTTTGTTGGAAACCTGGATGTTGCTTTTGATAGGCCCGATGGAAAACTACCACCGGTCATAGGAGCGCAAAACTACCAGGTCTTGCGCGCTGTGAGAAGCGATACCAGCCTCGGTGACGGTCTTGGATTTACGCTACATCACCATCCGATGCTTTCCTATTGGAACGATAATTTCTATGTGCTATACAATGCCTGTCCTGAGCATGAAGAACGAGGTTTAACCGAGATACTTCTTTCCCGCTCGACAGATGGAATGAACTGGTCAAAACCAGATATTATCTTCCCTCATGTCGTCTATAAAGGTGAACCCACATTTAGCAACCATCGGATGGGATTTTACATTACTCCCTCCGGTAGACTGCTGGCAACAACTGCCTATTTCCCGCAATCCGAAATGATTCCTCAGAAAGGAAGCGAGGACACGGCCAAAAAATATTTTGGGGTAGTGGTTCGAGAGATTCAGCAGGACGGGAGGTTTGGAGAGATATTTTTTATCGCCAGGAATAGTAGTCTGTATGAAGCCGATGAATTTCCTTTTCCTTACTACACGCAGTCATCGGATTCAGTTTTTATCTCAGATTGCAATTCCTTCCGAAATGATCGCCTGGTTACATTGCATTGGTGGGAGCAATTGCGCCCCGAAAATTTTAATTTCCCCAAATCACTTACCGAACAAATCGTTAAGGGCAACAGAAAATTTGCAAAAGCAATCAGCTATTACAGCCGACCCGATGGCGCAATCATTGCATTTTGGAAAAACAGTAAGTCTGCGATATCCCATGATCAGGGTAAAACATGGAGCAAGGTGGTTGATTTGAAAACATTCAGTGATGGCTACGCCAAGGTTTGGGCACAGCGCACAGATGACGGAAGATACGCCGCGAGTTGGCAACCCTTGGGCGAAGGGAGTTGGGGTAGGTATCCCATGCTGTGGGCGACCAGCGAGGATGGCATCACGTTCGATCATGCAATGCATGTAAATGGCGAGGTAACCATGCGCTACGAAGGCGGATCAAAGAACATCGGTCCTTGTAATTACCAGCGGGGATTGTATGAAAACGGCGCAGATATTCCTGGTGATGATGTTTGGGTGGTCTATTCCATGAGTAAAGAGGATATCTGGATCAGCCGAATCCCTGTTCCAATGAAAGAAAAAGCTGTGGGATACATTAATCAGGATTTTGAAAGTACCGAAACAACACTAGAATTGCAAAGATGGAATATTTTCCATCCTGCATGGGCACCTGTCACCATTTCCCAGCGACTTTCCGAAAAAAATACCTGCATGAAATTCTCCGACCGGGATCCATTTGATTATGCAAAAGCTTTCCGAGTATTTAAGGAAAGCAAAGACGAACTTGTTGTCCAACTAAGTGTGCTGGCGGAGCAGCATGATCATGGCCGCTTCGAAATCGACCTGGGTAACACGGAACATCTCGCACCGATTAGAATTTCCTTTACACCAAATGGCAAAATAGAGATAGAACACTGGAAGTATACCTCAGTAATAGCTGACTATCAAAACGGTATATGGAATGAAATCCAACTGAAAATCGATATAGCTGGCAATAGGTTTTCAGTCACTGCCAATAACGTTACCATGGATGACCTGGTATTCAACAGCCGTAAGGTACAAACACTGGACAGAATTACCTTTAGGACGGGCAACCATCGGGGAATATCCATCAATCCGGTGGAGCCGGAAAAAGATTTGCCATTGAGTAAAGAAGCTGTTTATTTTTTGGATGATGTTCGCGTTGACATAAAAAAATAAAAGAATGAACTGGAGGCTACCATTATGAAATCAACAGGTAAAAAATCATCCGTAGACCTACCGTGAAATGGGAGTTACATCTGCGAAGATTTTCCAGAACTATGATCGAGACAAGCTATCTGACCGCTTAAAATTCATTATAAACCTATGAAAAGAACGATAATCCCATTCCTTACCATCTCGCTGATTGGCTTTTTCGGTTGCAATCAGAAGAAATCAACCACGGATACAATCAATGATATCGACTTTGTCACCATTCCTGCCGGGCAGTTTACCATGGGGGCGGACCTGCATCCAAAATACATTGCAGCCGGCCCGAATGAAGTGTGGAGAAGTATTTTCATTCAGGATGAATTCCCAGTACGGGATATCACGATCAGCCACGACATTTCCATCTCCAAATTCGAAATTACAAACGCCCAATACGAGGCCTTTGACCCGGAACATAGCAGGTGGCGTGGCAACTTTATGGATCTTTCAACCAAGGATGATGAAGCAGTTGTATATGTAAGCTGGGAGGAGGCGGTTGCTTTTACTACCTGGTTGTCTGAAAATGACACGCATTATAGCTATCGACTGCCTACAGAAGCAGAGTGGGAATATGTGGCTCGGTCGGGTACGCGTACTCCATATATGGACGGAATCAGCGGCGACATTTATTCGTTAAATCCAATGCAGCCGGAACAGATGATTGCATACAATTACCAGTGGCCGTATCCTTTTACGTTTAGCAATGGTTGTCGTAGCTGGGTATCCTGGAAACCCGAAAACTGTATTGGCGTGGAGGATGTCTACCCGAGTAAATTTGATATCAAGGGTGCTGACTTGACGGTAGGACAGAACCGTCCCAATGGATTTGGAGTGCATGATATGATGGGGAATGTGGAGGAATGGGTGATGGACTGGTACGACGTCTATAAACCAGCGGAAACCATTGATCCCGCAGGCCCGATCAAAGGTGATTTTAAGGTGGTTCGCGGTGGGAGCCATAACAACCATATTCAGCATATGCGTTCGGCCAACCGCATGGCTTCAGCAAAGGATGACAAACACTACCTTCTCGGATTTCGAATCGTGAGGATTGCGAAAGATAGTCCGGTACCTACACCCCGACTGATGCCTGATAAAAAACCCTGGGCAACGGAAGTCAACCCTGCCAGGTTTCAATGGGCTGCCCCTACCGACGAACCATTTTTTTCAATTCATAGCCTGTATGAGCTGGTATCACAGGCAGAAAACGGCAGCCATTATGGGTCTGATCAACAAATGCGGCAGTTTGGTTTTGATTCAAAAAAGCAAAGCCCCCTGAGTTCGGGGCACCTTTACACACACAATCATTCGCCAACGATCACCTGGTGCGAAAATGGCGACCTATTCGTTTCCTGGTTTTCAGGTGAAAGTGAAATAGGCCCCGAACTAACCCTGCTGGCGTCCCGGGGGAAAAGAAATGGAGATGGATCTCTATCCTGGACCGAACCTGCAGAGTTTCTAAAAGCCGCGGACCGAAATATGCACGGTTCCAATTTATTGAACAATTCCTTACGCTTGGCAAATGGAACAGATAGTACGTTTACGATTCATCAAATGGCCAGTATAGGTGTGGCAGGAAGATGGGACAAACTGGGCCTCGGCTATAGAAAAAGTACAGATAATGGCGCGAATTGGTCCCCCGTAAAGATGGTTTTAGAAGTGGATCATGCATTGAATGACGGCGCCTCAATGCAAGGAAATATGTTTCAGACAACTAACAACGAATTGGTATTTGTTACCGATGATGACGGCGATGGGTTATTCAATACCGGAAGCCTCATCGTTAGTGACGATGCCGGTGAAACCTGGGAAAGACGTGGTCACTCATCCAATACGCCTGATCAAAAACGTATTGCGGGATTACACGCCGCCGTAATCGAAATTTTGGATAGAGACGGCGATGGAAAATCAGACCTACTGGCCATAGCGAGAGACAATGGCCAGTATTTTGACGGAAAGGCCCCACAGAGCATTTCTTTCGATGGTGGTCATACCGGGGAGCGGTCACCTACGGTGTTTCCTTCAATTAGCAGCGGACAAAGGTTTTCGCTCTTACGCCTCCGGTTCTCCACGCATACACCTGAGTTTAGCAAGGGTTCTCCCATTCTTTTCAGCGGCTTTGCGCAGGGGGATTTTAAAGCTAGAAATGGTGAGGGTGAAATTGAATCAATCTCGGGATTATTTGTAGCAATATCTTTTGATGAAGGAGTATCCTGGGATGTCATGCATCGCCGCGTACTAAGCAATCTTACAGGAGATAGTACGTCGATGCTGACCATCGCTCCCTGGCAAGCAGACAATCTCCTTTCACGTAAAGATGGACAGGAAAGTGGCTACATAACGTCAACGCAGACACCGGACGGAATGATCCACGTGACCGACGGGAAGCTTATTTACAGTTTTAATCTGGCATGGGTTATTCAATAATTGAAAACGCCTACCAGTACCCGGCAGACGATGTTCGCTAGCTCTTGTAACCATCCGGGAGAATCAAGCATATGCTGGCCTGCTTTTCATTTCGTTCGCGTTCATACCTGACCGCGCAATACGATGGAGGCGAGGATATCTACTATTTCCTTAGCAGGATTCATCAATCAACACCAAAGCCATTCAATAGCAGTAACGCTTCGGCTGATTAGAAATACCTGGCCTTTTGCTAAAGAAGGAGAAATAAAAGATTCTATGGTAAGCTATCGGTCCTGGCAAGGAAAAATCGAAAATGAGCCATTGAATGGGATTGGGATGGTGGAACGAGGAAGCTGGGCGATCGGATAAAAACAGTTTAAGCCCTATTTTCCTCGGCATCGTGCCATTGTTTCGTGGTTTTTCCGGGTCGATCCCCTGTCTGCATCGGTGCAATGGTTCCGTAAAAAGAAGGCCCAGCCTACCAAGTACCGGGATCCTGCTACTGCCCAGCTGCCTATTGCATGGCGTGGAACCGAAGAAACTCAATGGCTGGCCCGGTCACCAAGGGCAAGAAAAACGCGTTGATTTACGTTTAACTGCCAACGCTATCGTAATGAGTCGTCTAATCAACTATTCCTGCAGGATTGAAAAAACGGCATCGCCGCGCGTAAAAAAATCCAATCCCCGATGCTCTCTCGTAGCCAAATACCTTACACCTCCGCTGCCTGAACGTGCATCCAGTCAAAGTTTCTACGCCTGCCCAGGCTGACCCATCCTTCCTCTTCCCGACAACGCCACCATTCATCGTATACCGGATGCGCAAAAGCAGCCCGATCCCTACCCCACCTCAAGGCGTTTCTATCCGGGTCGAAGTCCAGGGCAATTCCCCAGGCATGGGTGGACCAGAGCGTTCCGCCACGCATGGGCCGGTTATTGAACGAGCCCCCAAAGTAATTCAAACGCAGGGAGTTGATATCATTTTCTCCGTAGGTATCCCGTACATCTTCCAGTACTTTGGTAAGACTTTCGGCAACCTTTCGGTGGCAGGTAATTTTCGTAGCCTTTAATCGAAGGTCCCAGGCGATTTTCAGCACAAATGGAGCCGGGATGGTAACCAGATTTTCACCCCGGTTGCCATAAAATTCCAGGAATTCGGGCGTGTTTTGTTTGGGCCACCGGTTGGCAGGCAGGATCTCTTCCGGCCTCCAGGTGGGCCTTCTTCGGCCATGCTCTAACAAGAAGGCCAATTCTTCGAAACCAAATTGGGTTTGGGTGCCCCACAAACCGTCTACCGGCCCGGCGTCGATGCCCTTCTCCTTGGCCCCCAATTGAATCATCGCGGCAATTTTACGGGTATTCGGCATGCGGGGATCCATTCCCTCAATTTGATGCAAAGCGGCCAGGGTTTTCTCTCCGAGTATGCCATCAATACCTCTCCTATACAGTCCTTTTTCTGCCAAAAGGCGTTGAACCACAATGATTCTTTCTTTCATGCTATAAGCTAGTTAGTATAATGCAATATAAACCTATTTCGCAATAAATTTTAAGAAATTTTGCCTTCTTTTTGTATTTCATTCCGTATGCATTGCATCATTACTTCCTCCTTGATCTGGGAGTATCCAGCGGCCAGGGTTTTCAGTCCTACCTGCTGCACAATGTTTACAATATTCGCACCTGTTAGCGGGTATTTCTTTGCCAAATCCGCTACTTGCATTCCCTTCTCCAACTCCATGGACTCGGGAAGGTTTTTCTTCCAGAGCAGAAGCCGCTCTTTCGCACCAGGTGCCTCAAAATCGATGATGGATTGAAACCTTCGGGTAAAGGCACTGTCCAGATTGCTCTTGAAATTGGAAGCAAGGATCACCATGCCCGGGTGCTGTTCGATTCGCTGCAATAAATAAGAAACTTCCTGGTTGGCATATTTATCGTGGGCATCGCGTACGTTGGTTCGTTTTCCGAACAATGCGTCGGCCTCGTCAAAAAACAAGATCCATTTCTTTCCTGCGGCTTTATCAAACAGGCGGGAAAGATTTTTTTCGGTTTCACCGATGTATTTGGAAACCATCAGCGAGAGATCGATGCGGTATACCTCTCGTTCGGTATATTTTCCCAGCAAGCCGGCCGTCAAGGTCTTGCCCGTGCCGGGAGGACCAAAAAACATGACCCGATAGCCTGGTTTCACCTTTTTCTTTAAATTCCACCGTTCCATGAGTTGCTCGTTGTAGCTCAACCAGTGCTCCAGTCCTTTGATTTGTAACAGGGTCCGTTCCGATAGCACCAGGTCTTCCCAATCCAGTTCGGTTCGAATCAATTCCGCCGGAAAGTCGGAACTCGGTTTAGGTGCGCGCACCTTCTCCAGCAAAAGCCGATCGGCAAACTCTGATTCCAGTAAAAGCGGTCCCGCATAAAAAGGCTCGCCTGTACCTGAATCTCCCAAAAAAAGGTAGTTACGTCGAAAAAGCAGCGAATCCTCAAAGATACTCAGGTATTTCTTTCGTGTGGACGGATCCCTTCCCGCCAAAAGGAATAATAACGTTTCCCCCGTGGGCAAAATTCCCCGGTGGTACTTGCCCCGGTACCCGCCAAATTCAGGAAAATCCGTACCGGTTGGAAAATAGGATTGGATGGTGCGGCTAAGAAAACCGGGGTCTATATACGGAACAAGGGCCAATGCCAGTAGCAACAAATCCTGGTCTTTGATGCCAAGTTCTTCAATAACTTTCCCCAAATGCAATCCGGGATCAAAATAAAGCTCTAGCTGAGGTTTTTCCAATGTCTGCGTTTTTCCGCACTCGTGGTCCAGCCTGCTCTTAGTTACCGCTTGTAAAAACTCCAGTATTTCCCTCATAAAGAATGTCTCCTGATTTATCGGCGCTTAATTTCAATCCGTTCCGTTATTACGATTGCTGAGCTGTCTCTGCCAATTTTTTATAGCGTATTGCTTTCAGAAAGTCGGGCTGAATGGAAAGTGCTTTCTCTAACCAGGCGATTGCCTTCGCTCGCTCTCCTTTACTTAAAAAAACAACCGCTAACTCTGTCATAATCTGATAATTTGTTGGTTCCAACCGAAGTATTACTTCAAGTTGATAAATCCCTTCTTCACTTCTGCCCATGGCCAAATAAGTGACTGCCAAGTGTTGACGAATACCGACCTGTTCGGGATTTTCTGCCAGTGCCATTTTAAAAGCCTTCACAGCTAAACCAAAGTTTTTGAGCTGGTATTCACACTGTCCGATCATTCTCCAGGCCAGCGCATCCCCGTCTTCGATTTGTATGCCGTGCAATTGGTTCAAGGCCTTTTCCCAGCTTTCCAACTTCATGTACACTTTTGCCAATTCCACGGCATACCCACTTTCGGCATCCTCTTGCTGCAGCTTTTTCCAGCAACGAATCGCTCGCTGATAGTCTCCCGCATGCATAGCGAGCTGTGCCTGACCTATCCGGGCGCCTTTGTGGGTAGGATCCAACACCAGGGCCTGTTCGTAGCAACGATCCGCCTCCTGGAATTTCTCTAACATCGCAAGCGCATTTCCCTGATTGACCAAAAAGTGTGGTTTTTGAACCAAGGCATGTGCTTTTTTAAAATAATCCACTGCGATCGCGTATTCCTGCTGCTGGTGAAAATAAAGACCAAGGTTATTTAGTATGGAAGGGTTGGAAGGATCTAAATCGATTGCCTCCTGATAGTACGCCAGTGCTTTATCGTATTGGCTATTCAGAAAACAGGTTGCACCTTGATTATTCTTTTCGATCGCTTTTTCTTTATCCATCTCCCTAATTTAAGCAAATAAATCGTTCTTTATATCGGACGCCAGCCCTTTGGCCATCTGAACCACGTCCAAGTCCGGGTAGATCACTTCGATATCGTCGAACGACATATCGAATGCTTCGCCCTCCCGGTAATGAACCGGAAAAACGATTCCAAACTGAATGGCCGGACCCCATTCATAAGCCGCCAGGTTATGCCTCCAGGTTTCCGAAACCGAAAGAAACCCGACTCCCAAACTGGCGCGCGCAAAAGCATTGATTTCAAAAATAAATTTAGGGTTTACCGTGATCCTTCCATTCGCATCCAGTGCCAACCCAGTTTGGGGACTCCAGTTGACATCCACGGCTGCAGCTGCCTCTCCTTCCAGTCCAAGGGTGCCCGTGAGTTCGATACCACCCGAGAGACTGGCTATGGCTACGCTCACACCCAACCCAAGGTCTCCTCTCAGGGTGAGGCCGGCATCCGCAGGAATAGCAAATTCGCCGTGTCCGGTTACCGTAGTTTCCGCTTCCCGTTCCGGATTATAGGTGATTTCGGCCGAAAGGTCCCGCAGCTCTCCCGGTCCAAAACCGGCGGAAAAATCAAGACCCCCTCCAATTTGTGCCACCAATCCAATGCTTCTGGGGCCCAGTGGAATCGCAAATAAGGGGATTTCTATCGTGGGTACCCGGAAGAGGTTTCTATTGAATTCCCTTCGCTGAAATACTTCATAGCTTTCGGCAGCCAGGCGGGCGTTTACCACAATTTCTCCATTTGGCAGAAGCCGAACTCCGGCTGTAGCAGCCAGCCAGGGAGTCAGCTGCAGCGTTAACTCCCCTCCTCCATATACGCGCATGGTTTCATCGGGATCACCTGAAGGTTCACCGTCTTCTCCAATGGGACGGTTCGTAGCCCCCACTTCTACCCTACCGCTCAGCATACCGCGGCTATAGGCAGCAGAACCCTCGATGGTGAGGGCTCCATTCTCGTAGGTAACGGTTAACGAGGTAGAGATACCAGGGATATCCGGTTGGGCGGTACCAGAGACAAAGACCTCGTAGGCCTCCGCCCCGGTTGGTTTGGATACCCTCGCCTCTACATTTCCTCCGGTAATACCAGGAATATCGGAGCTAAGGGCAAAGTTGCCGCCAATGGAAAATCCCGCCTCTCCGTACTGTATGTCCATCGTGCCCCGCTCGATCCCCGGAATATCCAGTTCGGCTTCGCCGGAAGCCGAGAAATTGTTTTCGCTGTAGGAGGCAGTAATCGTCGCATTCTTGACACCCCGTACCGTTCCTTCAGCAATACCTATTTCTCCACCGATGGTCCAGGTATTTTCTTTGTACTCCACGTTTATTGCCGCGGGGTCGAATAAATCGGAATCAAAATTAAAGGTACCTTGCAACTCAAACCCACCAGAGGTGGATGCGGTCGCGCTAATTTGGCCTTCCCCGACCTGATTAATTCCAAAATCGGTCTGACCCGTCAAACCAAGACCGTCCGAGGAACTGGCGAAAATGGTCAACGAACTACCCGTGATTTCAAAGGGCGGCGGCACGTTGATTTGTTCGATCGGAAAGGTTTTAGAAACCCGTATTTCTCCATTCGAAATAAAAAACTCTATCGGGTTTCCCTCAAAAATGGGAATACTGGGTAGAATATGACCATAGGCCTCGATTCCATTGGGTTGGAGGTTCAATTCAATGATATCGACAGGACTGGCCTTCTTTATTCGTAATCCGTACAGGCTTGACTTTATTGATTGCTTGGTGAGGTATCCTGCATATTTTGATCCCGGATACCGATTTACCGAAATCACCTTATCTTCCGGCCAAGGACTCCAGGTTTCGTCGTCGGAGGGGATGTTTATGGAGAGCGAACCCAGATGGGCTGTATTTTCTACCGCCTCGCCCTGCGTTTGAAACTGTTTGTTTACGATCCGAAAGGGGTTACCAAACCAATTTCGTTCATCGCTTCGAACGGTACTACCTTCTCCTGTCCAAATAAAGCGTTTCCCCAAACCGCCGGATTCATTGGGAAAAATACGTACTTCACCTTCGTTGCCTATATCCGCCAGATTGCCAACTTCGATTGCATCCAAATGCTCCGCATCTTCAATTTGTGTTTGCGTCCAAAACTCATTTTCGCTGATGCTGCTATCCCCTCCGGCCAAACTCTCCGCCTGCGTGAAGACCAGCGTATAATTGTTTTTAAAATGCCCGTCCCCTCCCGGGTATTCCGAACCGTGACGCTCCCGGAAACCTGTCAGTTTTTCTGTGATTTGCCCCTTGATCGTAGACCCGCTCAAACTGTTTTTGGAGGAATCCAACAATTCCATGTTGGGAAGTGTGTTGGGCCAGGTGGCCGTATTCCAGTTCGCCAACTGAAGTTCCACGATATGGTCTACATCAAAATTCCTGAAGGCCTTGTCTTTCCCCCAAACGGGGGTCGTCAATTCCCTGGCAACGGTATCGATGTTTCCAATGTAGCTGGGTTTTACACTCCGGCCTGAAATAGCGGCGTTGAACACGTGCGTAGTGGCGGCAGTCGGCGGGGTATGGTGGTGGTTTTCATACAAAGTGGTTAATTGACTTTTGATGGTTGTGGTGGCAATTTCCTCTTTCCATACCCCATCCCTTTGGTTTGTGGCGCCTCGGGTATAGTTATTCTTTCGCTTCAGGGGAGCTTTGCTGGTATAAAGCGAACCTCTGTGATCCAATAGTTTAAATCCAGGTATAGGAATGGCGTCGAAGGTTATCGTTTTTGCCGTTTCATCAATTACCCCGGTTTGGGGGAGCATTTCCGGCGGGTCGATTTCGTCTTCGCCTTCTTTTTGAATGGCTTTTGGCTGAGCGGCCGAAGTCGCCCCTTGCTGCAAGGTGTGGGTTAACTCGTGTGCCAGCAGGTGCTGACCGGATGCGCTGGAAGGATTGTAAGTGCCTTGGTTAAAATAAATATCCTTTCCATGGGTAAAGGCCCTGGCTCCAATATCCCGGTTCATCTGGACTGCCTGGGAATCTGTGTGAATACGGACCTGGCTGAAATCGGCTCCGAACCCATGTTCCATTTGCTCTTGCGTGCCCGTATCCATGCCTTTTCCTCCGGAGCTTTGGGAAAGTTTCTCCTCCAGACCGCTGTACGTTGGCGTTTCCTGTTCCTCCATTTTTTGAAGCACACCGGCTTCATCCTCCTCGGAAAATGTACTATTGGGGCCGAGCATTTCCGCCTGCAATGCCTCTTCTTCCTCCGTTTGAACGGCCTCCTCTGCTTCCGCAGGCTCGCTTTCACTCAACGAGCGGGACAAGGGGGTCACGTCCGCCGACAGGGGTAGCTGTGACACGTTTTCGGCAGTGCTTTCTGCACGCTGCACGCCCAACTCCGCCTCCTCCGTAGAAACCGCAGAATCCGGAGACTGCTGAATCTCCTCTTCTGCCTGCTTTTGCAGCACCTGATCGGCCATGGCATCGGCCTCCTGCTCGTACTGGTCACCCGCCTGACCCACCTGAAGCTTGGCCTGGAAAAAATCGCCGTTTTGCTCACCAGACTGGGATTGATTGGGCTTACCGGATGTTCGCTGGAAGACTTTCATGGGCTGCGGTTTGTCAACTATTTTTCCAGACTGTATAAGTCCACCAGACCAAAAATATCCAGCTGATTCAGTTTCTTGTTCCGAATGTTTTGATCAATGGTATCCAGTTGGTTTTCGTTGGTTGCTACTAGTTTTGCATCTGCCTCGGCACCCGAATAGCTGGGGTGTCCTCCACCTCTCCACATGACATTATCCGGATTCACCTGGGCGTGCAAATCCTTGATCAATGCGCCGAGTGCCGACTTTTCCTCCTTTTTTTCGATCAAGTGTTTTAATCCAGCTGTGTGTCCTACCTCGTGGGGAATGGTGTTGGCGTCGGCTCCGGAAATCATGTTCGGCACGTGCTTTTCGTTTAAATAAACGATGGAACCATAAAACGGTGCCCGACCATAGGTTCCCTTCACTTTCGGATGTGTTTTGTCCAGCACGACCAGAAGGTGCTCGTTTCCAAACTGCAACTCCGACAGCGTTGAAATGACCCGAAGGGAGGCGGTAGTGGAGACCTCGTAGTGAACAGTAATTCCCATGATCTTTTTTGTCATACTCCCGCGAAAACTGTTTTCGATCTGCGTCTTTGCGGCAGAGGCCAGACCTCCAGTATCGAGGCCCGCATTGGCACTTTTGTTCCAAACGGCTCCCTTGAACTGCAAATGAATCTTTGCCCGAATGCGTTGTTTTTCGAATCCTTCGTATCGTTCACTTTTACTCCAATGGCCTTGTACCTGCTTTGCTTTTTGGCCCTTTTGCTGTAGGGTATGTGTTAGCTCATGGGCCAACAGCTTTTTGCCATCCTTGGTCCCGGGCTGATAGTTGTTTTCGTTAAAGAAAATGTCATTGCCATGGGCAAAGGCTTTGGCATGCATCACTTTATTCATCCATTGGGCCGAGGGATCGGTATGCACTCTGACCTGGCCAAAATCGGCTCCAAAAGCCTGTTCCATTGCCTGACGAGTTGCGGTATCCATTGGGTTTCCTCTTCCTTTTTCTTGCGTTAAGATGGGCTCTATCCGGTCGGCACGCTGCTCTTTAACTCCATTTTCCTGCGATTGGTACTTCTTCATTTGAACAGACTCCTCTTCCTCCTCAAGTTGAAAGTCTTCCTTCATTTGAACGGATTCCTCTTCTTCCTCAAGCTGAGGGTCCTCTTTCATTTGAACGGATTCCTCTTCCTCCTCAAGCTGAAGGTCCTCTTTCATTTGAACGGATTCCTCTTCTTCCTCAAGCTGAAGGTCCTCCTTCATTTGAACGGATTCCTCTTCTTCCTCAAGCTGCAGGCGCTCCTTCATCTGAACGGATTCCTCTTCTTCCTCAAGCTGAAGATCCTCCTTCATTTGGACAGATTCCTCTTCTTCCTCCCTCATTTGCAGGGATTCCTCGGCTTCCTGTTCCTCGGCTTGCATCTGGAGCTGGACCGCGGGTGTTTGCTCCTCCTCTTTCGTTGACATGCGCTCTTGGGCCCCTGCAGCGGATGAACTAAAAAAAAGATTCTCTGACCTGTTCTGAAAAACGGGATTGACGATGCCTACGGATGATTTTCGGTATACCTGCTTTTTCATTTTTGTGTCATTTTACCATGTTACGACGATAAGTTTTCTTCTCCAGGGAAGCTTGACCAGGGACAGGTTCCAGGGTAAACTTTCCAGCAACACGTCTTGGGGTCTTCGCTCCACGTACAAGCGATCGCTTGATTCTTCGATCACCAATTTACCTTTTCGATTCAGGAATTCCTGCCGAACGGTATCCGATCCCGTATTTTTTAGCTTTTTCCAATGTAAAATAACGGATTCCAGTAATTTCTCCGATTTACTTTTTACTGCGTCGGGCAATTGAACTTGCCTGGATAGGACGGTGGTCCGGGATATGCCGCACAGAAATTTTTCAAAAACCAACTCAAAGTTGAAAGGGCTTTCGTTCAAAGTAGCCAGGTAATGGACGGCCTTTGCGGCCAGTTCAGGCTGTACCAGATTTCCTTTTTTATCCAAAAACTCACAATCGGCAAAAAACGCAGGCAAAAAAGGATGAACTAAAATCAATCCAGCTCGATCCAGATAATGCTGATCCTCGCCCTCCGCAACTTCCTCTGGCAATGGAGCCTCCCTGAAAGGAGACGCGGATTCCTTTTTCAAGGAGTCTTTTACTTTTGTTCCCAGTCGTGCAACATCTCTCGTAAAGGCTGACCAAGTCGAACGCTGTTGGGTACTCCGTTCACTTCCGATATCCCCTCCAAATTCATTCTCAAGCTGCCTTCCAAAAGCAGCTTCCATCCGCTTCCGCAAGTCAGCCGAACTACTTTCAATGTATTCAAGCAAAATATCCGTCTTTTCGCTCTCTCGCTGGCGGAGATGAAAAAAGAAGGCCAGCAATAATGCTACCACCCCTTTTCGTTCCGAGGGTCCGTACGACTGCAAAAGCATGCCGTAGGTTTTTCCATTAAACGGCAATTCTTCACCGAAAATCGTTTCCAACAGGCCTTCGAGTTCGGGCCGTGTATGATGCCTGACCAATCTCTCCCGAACAGAAACCTCGGACAGCAGGATTCGGAATCTCTCGCGCCGGTGGGTGGATACGAGCAAATCGGATACAAGGAAGGGCAGACTAAACGCCTGTGCTGCTACCCGATCTGCGCACCACCAGGGAAGGGAACCTGTACGGAGAAAATAAAGCCAGGCGTCAAACAACCTTTCCGAATCTTCCCGAAGCTGTATTCCCTTTTGGTCTACTATGCCGCTGTTTTTATCTCCTTCCTTGAGAATGCCAACAGGTGGAGAGGAGGTCATTCCGGGTATTTTTTCAGAGGAGAGCAAAGGATGCAGTTCGTTCCGAAGCTCCTGCATGGGCGAACGAAAGTGGGCTTCCAAATCAGCAGCTTTGGGAAGATTCTTAGGATCTAGTGAAAATTCAAAGCTGAGGTGGGGAATTTCAAGCGTTTGGTTTTCCAACTGAGCGGCCAAAGCATCCAAGTGGGATTCCAGTATGGGAAGTATTTCTTCCCAAAAATAGTCCGTAGCGGTGCGTTCCATGTATTTGCCTGCTTCGGTAGACCTGGTGAATACGTCGATGGTCACTTTTTGTACGGTATGTGCGTGACTTTTGCCCATTATTTGTTGAATCCCGATTATTTATTTTTTATATTTACCACGCTACGTCATTAGACGAAAGCAGTATTTTACTGGCAATAAGTATGGAATAGGAAGTAATCATAAGTCGAAATGTCTGGAACATGCGTTCGTTTCGTGTTGTTTACATCACGTTGAGTCGCTAAGTTACTAGATGAACGAGTAAAGATTGCAGAACTAGGAAAGAAGCCCATGAGGGATCAATCGTCATCCGGAAGTTAGGCGATTGGTCCCTTTTCATAACCGTAGCTTTTCTTCAATCCCATCAATCACTCTTCTTCTACCGATCACCGGTCCTTCGATATAAACATCTACCCGGTCCGTCCAACTGCTTAGTAAGGTTTCTACGGTTGTGCGATCCGATTCCCGGGCCAGCACGACAAATAGGGAGGCCTTTGTGGCCTGCTCCTTTTCATGAAGTTTTGCCCGTAGATTCAGAAATCGGAATATTAAGTCATTGGTATTGGTTGTATTTCGGTATTCGTTGATCATTTCCACACTTGCCCAACTGCCATTTACCCAATCTCCGGTCAGGTACAATTGATGGTCAATTTCCGCCGTGGACAAAGCAGATTGAAGCGGGCGGATAATTCGCTGAAGGGAAGCCGGTAAATCATCGAAGCTTTCCGGGATACGAGGTTTATTGGTACCCGTAAACCGCGCATCTGTTTTCAATTGCTCAATCAACCGGTACCATTCCTGCCATTTCCCCTTGTATGCACCGTAATCGTCGTCCTTGTCCTGTGGTGCGAATTCTTCCTGTAATTGCAAATAGGTCGCGGGGCGGTACTTACGCACTTCCTCGCAACGAACGGCCTGCAGCCGAAACGTCTGGTCCGATTTGACCATGCCATCCTGTGTATAGGTATAGAGAGGGCTGTTTATGCTCAGGGTAGTGTCCGCAAAACTTACTTCATACCTATCGTCGTAGGCTCTGCTAATCACCAAACGTTTCAAGGATTCATCAAAGTCGAACACCAAACCATTCGGAAACCGCTCGTTCAATACCTCGGTAATGGCATGCATCCGGCGATTGAATATGGCCTCAAGTGGGATGAGAAGCGTCACCGGTCCCGAAATCATTCGGTGACCGTTTATGCGGTAATCCTGCACGACCAATCGATAATGCTCGGGTTGCAAACCCGATCTGCGCCTGCTTCCTTTAAGGCTTCGGGAAAGGTTATTCAGGTATTTTAAGCTACTAATCCAGGGATAGGAACAAGCGGCCACGCGAATGTGTCCGGGCCCGGATGTACCCTGAAGATCCGTCACTCGGTAATCCAGCGCCAAATCTCCGATCACCCGATTTTCATTACTAAGTAAAACGTAGGTACCGGATTTAGGAACGCCCCCGAGGGATTTCAAAGAGGGATGCTTTTCCAAAAATGCCCTGAAACCTGCAGCACTGGCCGTTAGGTCAAAATGATACACTTCAAATTCCAATCCAAACTGTTTCACCATCGATTGTATAGACTGAAAGGTATTTTCCGCATGGGCGTTCAAATGTCCACCCACCAGGTAGCGGTCGACGTGGGAATGGTCCATCAGCAAGGGATTGCTTCCCATTTCGTAGTGATAGGTTATCGGCACATGTGGCCATTGCCAGCTTTCCGTCAGGTCCGGATTGTTTTGGTAATAAAAAGGCACGGTTGGAAACCGCCCGTCCGGATGGCTTCCTCCACCAGGAACAATTCTCAAACCCAGATTATCTTCCAGATTAAAGGAAACCAACAACTGGTAGATCTTTTTTACCAGCGTATTGATCTTCTTTTGCTGGGCTGCATGGTTGCTTCCAGGCGAGGGATAAAAATGGTGGCGATAGGTATCGTCGCCTAATTTCCCTAACAACAGGTGTTTCGGAAATGCATTCAGCTCTGGATTTGGCCATCCATCCAGTTGCTTCAACATCCGTAAAAGCATGTTGAATGTTTCCAGCAAATCCCTCATCAATAGGTAGCGGTATTGGTTAAACTGAAAACCGCTTTCTTCTTCCAAGCCGAAATGCTGGAGGAGTAATTCATCAAATTGATTTTCAAGAGTACTCCGAATTTCCTCTTCCAGCAGAAACCCAAATTCAGTAAGCAGAAGATGGACGCCCGCTTGAAAATCTGCGACAGTATTTCCTTCAAAAATGGCCTCCCGGTACAAACGATCCAGCTGCGTAAGGGAGACAGCGTTTTCCTTCTGATGTACCACTTTCAGCAATTGAAGTGGGGAAAGCGTAGAAAGTGCCTCCTCCGTCCTTCGTTTTCTTATAAACAAGGAGTCCTGACTGACCAGGTAGTCCGTTTGCCCTTCGTCCATCATTAACAGGCGCATCTGGCTGACTTGCTCAATACCCTGATTGTCGCAATTGATGTCTCCGCAAATATCCTGAGGCTTGGGGTAGCATTCCAGGTACAATAAAAAAACCTTGTCCTCCCAACCCGGTAGTTCGCTCAAGGGCTGGGCATTTTCTTCTTCCGGTCCGCATAAATCCCAAAGAGGCATTTGCGTTCCCTCCGGATAAAAATACGGCGTATAGGAGGCATTTTCATCCAAAAACTCACGAAAGTGGGTAAAGGACAACTCAGAAATCGCGATGGTATTTTCCCTGGGTTGGCTATCCGGGACTGGCTCATGCAGTACCAGCAAATCTCCATCGGTAGTCAAGCCCACACCCTGGCTAACGGAAACCGAGGGAATTCCCTCCACCGTTTCCAGGGTAAGCGAAAAGCCGTGGATAATTCCGGCTCCGTGAAGCGAAAGTCGTGAAAGGCGATCCTGATCCTCAAAATAGGAAATGGATTCATTGAGCTGGGTGTGGGTAAGCACCTGATCCGGTTTGTACCGCCGGTAATTGTAAATAATGGAACTCAGTTTATTTGACATGGCCTATGGTATTAAATGGTTCCTAAATTCGTTCTTCCTAGTATAATGGTATCGCGAAGGGCCTCGCTTTCGTCTTCCTTTTCGCAATTGTACAGGGTTCCTGTCGGGTAGATGGAGCGCAATTCGGAAAGGATTCGGATAAACGCTTTGTGGGCAGAAAAGCTCCCCTGGCTTAACCCGAATAGAAAATCCCGGTATGCTTCTTCAAACTCGGCCAGTTGATCCGGTTGGTCCGGGTTTCCAGTCTGAGGCTTGCCTATCCAACAGATTTTGGCCAGCACGTGCGCGGGCAGTTCCTCCCGTATCAGGTTCTCCAGGTAATCCCGGAAATCCCTGTCTGCAAACCGAAAGGTATTACCGGGCAACACTACCGTCACTCGGTACGAATAGGGGTCGAGACAAGAACCGGGCTGGCAATCTTCCTCACAAAAGGGCAAGAATGCTTTCTCCTCTTCACTTTCTGAATCAAAATCCGGTCGCGTCAATAAATTCTCCACCAAAAACATGCCCTCGTCGTCAAACTCTTGGTCCATAAAGTCCTTGAATGCCAGCAATGCGGCCGGGAAATTCGAAAAAGAAAAATACCGGTACTGACTGGCAATGATGTAATCAGGGGACTCGGAATCCGGCACAGACGGGTCGACAATACTGAAGGAAAACCTCCCAGAGGGCGAACGCGTTACACGGAAACAACCCACGGAAAAAACCTCGGCCGGTATCCCGTCCAGCTCCTGAAAATACTGAACCAAGCTCTCTCTCGGCGACGCTTTTACCAATTGAATGGCCAGATAAATCTCCCGATGGGCCGCCGATCGGCTGGGATAGTCCTCCGTCGCACTGAGTAACACGCTCCTATGTTGGTCCCGGATTCTCCAGCGGTACACGGCATCCCCCTGAGCATTGGTCAGTGGATAAATCTCAACAAACGATCGGGCCAGGTTTTTTCGCATAAATCGGCGAATACCGGCCAATAATGCCACCCGCTTTTCAAATCCGGAGGTATTCGTCGTATTCCACAGATTTTCCTGAGACTGACGGAAATAATTCATTGCAGTAGCTCTATTTGCACTAAACTTTCCGTATTCGCCTAAAAAACGGGCCTTGGTCTCCAGGATTTGCTGATCGACACCCTGCCCGTAGATTTTTTTCATCAAAAAGGCGTAATCACTAAACTTTTCTGCAAACCTTGCCAACAAGTGGTCTTTAAATTTTTGATTTCTGGTGGTTGCCCGATCAAACGAGGAGAAAAGTCCTTCCTGGAAGGATGTGTCAGTGTAGAAATCAGGTAAAAAATCCCCAAAATCGCCGATGTCTGTTACCGACTGAGAAAAATAAGTTCTCTCAGAGGTTGTAAATACAGACAAAAGGGATTTGACCTGCGATAGGTGCTTGAAATAACTCGCCAGAATCTGATCAAAAAAGGTCAAATACGCTTTGAACTGATTTGCTTTGGTTTTACGCTCGGCAGAAGCAGATTCGGGCAGTCCTATCGATCCCACTCCGTACACTTCTGGAAAATCGTTTCGAATGCTGAAAAACTCATCCAACGCATAGAACGCAGGCTCTGGAAACGGGTAATTCTTGCTTCTCTCCCGGTACTGGTTGCGGTATTGATCTTGGGTTAAACCGTTCTTAATCGTTTGTACCCGCTGCTCATCCACGTTTACAGGCAGCAAGCCTTTGTAGAAATTAAACTTACTTTTCGCACAAAGACCTGGCTTTTTACCCGGATCGATGGACAAAACCCAAGCTCCGCTGCCGGCACCTTCCTCACAATTATTGATGCGAATGTCTCGAACCGCTTTCACCCCCGCCACGTTCATGATCAACTGAATAATGTCCGATTGGCGGACCTCTGTTCGCAGATTGGCTTTATCAACCTCCCTCGGATCCAAAAAGCCGTGTTTCAATAAGGGTCCTTCCACAATCTGATCCGTGGTATATCCTTTCTCAAGCATTTCTTGAAACGAATAAAATCGGAGATCGGGGGAGAAATACTGCTCAATTTGCCACTGTATGAGGGCCGACACCTGCTCTTCATCGGCCTCGGGAGCCAAATCGATGAGCGCGCAAACCTGAACTTCCTGGGTACCTACTTCCGTAACCTCTACCAAATCCTCGCACAGATTACGATGGGCATGGTATTGCCGGAAAACTTGTCTTTTGATTGATTCAAGCGATACCCCTGGCTCAAGGTCCAGCAAAATGTGATGCAACCCCTTCAGCTCAAACGATTTTCGGTCTTTTTGACCCAGTCCTTCCCAAACCTCCGGTTCATAAGACAATACGTGATTTTTGCAGTCTGCATATACCGTCTTTTTATAGGGCTTCAGCCAGCTATTTCGAACCCCCTTCAAATCAATGAAAACCATGCGGTAATCCAACTCGGTCAGCGCTTTGCAAGGCAAAACATCGGGGGCCAGGTGGAAATGGTCGGTGAGAAAGTTTCGTTTATCACCGCTATAGATAAGGTCCTGCACGGGCAGAGATAGTCGGTATCCCAAGTCAGTAATGGCATAAGACAAAATCTCCAGTAGGGTTATTCCAGGGTCATGCGTATTGTAATCGGTCCAGAGGGAGCGACTCATCTCCTGAATCAACGAAATGCACTTTTCCCTCAAAAACTGATAGTCCAAATCGTCGTTGCTGCGAATATTCTTGGAAAGGGGACTATATGTGGAATTTTCTGGCATCGTGAACAAATTAACTCATTTCATACAGGGAAATATCGTGGGATTTCGCAGACACCAAAATGTGTATCGGACTTTTTGGAAATACATCCTCCTTTATTTCTACTCCATTTTTATACAGCATCGGCTGTTGAATGAAGTCTACGTAGTTAAGTTTCTCAAAGAAATAAATCAAGCCACTCCGGTTGATATAGCTGCCAAAATCAATCGCCTGCCGATCACCGGAGGTCCATGGAGATAAGTATCCGATCAGCGCTCTTTCCATTTCGTTCAGGTAATGAGCCGCATCCAAACCGGACTTGAACCGTACCTGTACTCTGACTTTGACTTCCTCATACATGGGATTGATTACCCGCAGTACGATTCTTGGAGGGGCTTTGGTCTGCAAAAAGCTTTCGATTGCGGCCAGTTTGGCGCTACTTAGCGTAGGCTGAAAAACATCGAAAACATTTTTATTTACGGTATCCGGCACCACGACCAGCAGTACCTGCCCTGGAGTCAAAAACGAATCAGCGGAACTGTGGTTGAGGCATTTTACCCGGTAAACTTCTGGAAACTCCTGCAATACCAGATGTTCGTAATCCCAAAGGGACACCGCTCGGTTTTTGTGGCGCAACCGTTCACTGACCCGGGTATAGTATGCCTGATCGGTTTCTTCGGCCCTCCCACCGAAGGAATTAAACGGTTGCAAAACGGTCTTGACTCCCGCTTTTCGCTCGACCATCTTACCTATGCTCTCAGCCGGTAGCCCGTGCTTGAGATGTCCCAGTTCATTTCCACGGTTTTCAAAACGTGCTTTTACAGCCTGCGCGTATACGGCCAGCATTCGGCTGCTTGCGTCAAATGGAGCAGTCGAACGCGCCTTAATCCATACCAAATCTTCAGGCATGCGGGATTGGGAATCAAATGCTTCCTCCGGGAGGGTCACCACCAAAATTCCCGAACGCAAAAAATGCTGCGTCTGGTTGGAGACTACTTGATCTTTGGTCAAAGGCTTCCAATGGTTATCTGCCAAAACCAACCATTGTAGGGCTGATTCTTGTGCAGCATTGGCATGGGAGGGATTTTCACTACCTTCCAGCACCTGAAACAAGAGCGAAAGTTGCTGATTTTTTTGAAGATCTTTGATTCCCAAAAACAACTCTCCCCCCGATCCCGGAGATGTCAGCAAATACCTTTCTTCCGTACCGCCGGCAGCATTATCAGCCGTGCGGCCCTCAAAATACCCAAAATCATCCCGTTGAAACAATCGCATGTCACCGGATTGAAGAGAGGAAAGAGAAAAGCTGTGTTCCGTATCAAAGCTGATTTCCAGGTTTTCCAGCAAAGGCGTATACGGTTCGTTCGGGATTGGCGTTTCAGGCTGATCACTTGCCATAGACAACGCATAGAGTCTGGGGAAAAACTCATGAAAAAACGACTGTAGTAAGGTATACTTCATTCCGCCATTTGCGGGGATGCTGGTTTTGGCAGGTTTGGCGGTAATTTCGGATTCCAACACGTATCTACCCGATTCCCTGACAAATAATGGCTCCGAGGATAGGTAGTCGGTCCAGGATTGCCCGTCTCCCACCGAAAGCGAGGCTTGAAAAAATGATTCGTTGTTTACCAGAAGATTCATCGGGTCGGTATTCACGACAATCTGATTGGCAAGCAGGGGAGCTTTTAAACCGCTCTGCTGCCAAAGTAAACGTTTCACGGAAGGAGTCGAGGCCGAAACCGGTCGGAAATGTTGCGCAAGATAGGTGTCTTTACTCAGGTAATCGCTACCCAAATCCCGGTAACCAAAATACCAGTCCTTAAAGTCTTCTGGTGTGTTGGACCAGGTTCCTTTTACCCGCACTTTACTGGGAGCCTTTTTATCCCAATCCGGATACCGAATGTACCAACTGCTCCCTTTCTTCGGAATACTTCCAAAGGGTTGAAAGGGTTTTTCAGGGTTGAGAACTCCCAGATCAGATTCTATTACCGGTTGTCGGATACCCGTATTTCGTGTGGTGAGGCGAAGGCTCTTGAGAGCCGTCTCGCTGAGCCCCTTGATCCAATCAAAGGCTTTTCTGGAGGTACACCTCAGGTCAAACCAGATCACTGGATCCCCCTTGCCCGGGATTGATCCGTGAATTGATTCCTGTGCCTCTACCAGGGCTCCCATGCTTTTTGGCAGATACAGGACCAGGACCAGGCGGTTAGCCCCTACCGAGCAGACCATCCCCTGTTCCGGATGATTGGTCGGAGACAGGGAGATCCATTCTTTTTCCCCCGTAAAATGGCAGGAAAAGAGCTGCGCTACATCCTGCTGGCTTCCGGTAAAGGGAAGATTTTTTTTAAACTCGAATTCAAAAGATAAATACCTATCGGCGGCTTCGGAGCACCAGAGTGTCGACGACGATAGTCCAAACCCAAACGAAGCGGACTCCAGTGCGGGCCAATCCTTTTCTGATAACGGGTGGCCAAAAGGCCACCAGCCTTGATTGGGAGCGGGAAAGGAGGCTCCGGCACCATCCAGCGACCCTGCCATTTGGCTGACCGTTATGCGCTTTACTCCCCCATCGGTAAATCGATTTTTCATTTGAGTTACCTGTGCTCGGTTGGGAAAAAAATCAGTTAGCGTGCGGTAGTATCGGTTGATGCCGCTTTCGTCCTTTCCTCCGTCAAAGGCCGTTCCTGCTGGTAGGTGGACCGGCTGATTCTTTGCGATTTCCACCACAACAAAAGCCTCGTCGGGAGTGGCAATCTTGTTAGGTATGTTCAGGACTGAGCGGTAGTAAAAATCAAGGTGCCGCTTGCCTATTCCATTCATTCGCTTGCGCGAGTATTCCAGCAATTCCAGAAAAGCCACCAGCACGGTAAGCTGGGGCGCTAGCTTTCCGGACGCTGAAAATGCACGAAGCTTGTCCCGAACGTCTTTTTTCAAATCTTCGTAGGCTCGACTACCTTTTTGGGGCACTTCTTCGATCTCCAGCAGGCTTGAGAAAAAAATCTGCCAGTTTTGCACCGGTTGCCCTTGATCCGAAATTAGTAAAAAAGGAATAAATCGAGCAAAATTATGCGCAAAAAACAACCAGTCTTCCACATCCAATGCCATCAGATCCAGATTGTCCGGATCGAGGTCGGGTTGATCTCTTTCCTCCCGGGAACGGCCCTTCCGCCACAAAATTCGCAATATGTTCAGGTTTTCTGGCTGCATGAATGCTATATTCCGTTTCCTTCATTTAGGTAATAGGGGTAGACCAAATTAAACCGGGAATTGGTCCCTCGTACCGTATAGCTAAGGTTGATTGTCAATCTGCCTTCCGTTAGTTGCTCTGTTTCAATGTCAATTTTTTCTACATCTATCCGGGCCTCGTGGTACAAAATGGCTGTGCGGATAAGTTCCGATACATAGGTAAGTGTTGTACGGTTCAGGGTATCGAACTGAAGTTCGTCCAACTGACACCCATACTTGGGTTGCATGATTCGTTCACCCAATCGAGTGGACAACAGGATCCACAAACTTTCCTGAATATCGGCCGTACCGGAAGACAGGTCCACCGTACCGGTGCTCGAATTAAATGCCGGGGGAAAACTCCAACCTTTTCCAAGAAATCCCATTTCATCTTCCATATACTGACAATTTACCTTGTTAACCAATTAAAACAGTGGCCAGGCCAGCCACAATGGACCCTCCATGTGCCGTACTATCGCCCACTCTCGCCGCGGGCATCCCACCAATCAAAACGGTCGCGGACCCCGATACTATGGAGTCGGGCGGACCCGAACAGGTCGCCATGTCCCCCACTTTTGCCGCAGGTAATCCCCCGATTAAAACCGTAGGTTCCCCTGGAGGCATAATAGGTCCTCCTACATGAGGTGGTCCACCGGGATTTACCATCGGGCACAGGTGCATATCAGTGATTCTTGCTGCGGGCATTCCCATAATTCTATCGATTAATTTATCTGTATCAATGATCCTTTGACAGTGGTAACGGCACTACTCGATAAGGTGGACCCTGCAGCGCCTTCGGCAGAAAATTCCGCCTGGGCGGCAATGGTCACGTTGGTTCCCTCTAAAATCAAGTCGCTACTTGATTTGATGGTTATGTTCCCCGAACTTTCGAATACCATGCCTTCAGAATTAAAAACCATTGTATTGCCGTGTTCGTCCGAAACGGCTATCTGGTCGGCATCGTCATCCAGTTGCAATTTTTTTCCTGCGGGCGTTTCGAGCGTCAGGGAGCCCAATTCCTCATCTACCGATAATTTGATCCCTGTTCGAGAGACGTATCCTTTTTGGTGGTTATCGTCACTGCCCGGAATGGGGCTCACGTTCTTGCTGCTATGCAACGAACCCAATACCACAGCTTGGTTCGGGTCTTCGTTAATAAAACCCACAATGACCTCATCCCCTATTTCAGGTCGAAATACGAAACCTCGTTCTTCTCCCGCTTCCAATGAGGCCAGTCTGCACCAGACCCCCTGCTCTGCGTCATTGATGACGGGGAGGGTCACCATGATTCGCTCTTCCGCCTCCGGATCGTCCTGCAGCTGAGACACCTTCCCAACCTGCAGTCCCTTGACAGCGGCAAAGAGCCCCGAAGCCGGAGGTCCATGAAGGGGTGTTTTTTCCGAAAACCATTGAGGATCCAATCCAAACTGCACGTCGACGGTCCAGTTGCCCGAGGCTATTTGGTGCAGCACACCGGAAACGTAGGCGTTGCCCGAAAAACGGTCCCCCACGCCGTTTAATCCAATAATTTTGCCCGGGAGTACCTGAGGTATTCCTTGAAATTTCACTCTTCCCCGTACTTTTGCCAACTGCCGAATGAGCCAATTGGCGTCTGCCCATTCCTGCAGGCTGCTTTCTGAAACACGCCCGCCATTTTTCAATTCCAGTGGTCCGGCTCCCATTTTCTCCGCTAATTGCTCCGCAGATAGATTCCCTGGAAAGCCCAACGCCGGATCGGTGCCCTCAATTTTCACCATCGATTGGTCCGTTGTATTCCAGGCAAAGGAATCCACGGATGCGAATTGGGTTCTGCCGTCCATTTCTGCATCAAATTCCAATATATTGGCGCCAAACGTCGCTGTCTCCAATACTTCCTGAGAACACATCCGGTTTGCTCACGTAGACCGTCCCGTCCTCTACCCGAACTACTTTCCCATTGGCCTGAGCACGGGTTACCAGAAAATCCCAATCCGAGCACTGATACTGAATCAATTCGGGATGCACGTAGTCTATGGATTCCGCCTCTGCTTTCAGCCCATGTTTCAGGATGAGCGTTTCCATCAATTCACCGTCGGATTGCTCGTAAAAATACGCCGAGTTTCGGCCTTGTGTCATTTTATAGGCGGAGTCTCTGCACTCAATAAGTAATTGCTGATTTGCATCCCGAATGCGTAAGCGGTGATTCACAATCACCCCTTTAAACAATCGTGAATTGTCGCTGTGGTAACCCGCCAGTATTTCTATTTCATTACCTGGCAGGAAGGTTTCTTCGTTGCTCAATGGAAAATCCCGGCCCGGAGCATCGCCATCCAGCAAAGTAATCTTTGCATAGGGTATTCGGTTAACCTCCCGATGCACGATCACGGACTGTATGTGAACGGTATCCGGAACCAATGCACCCCCGACCAGTAGTTCCAGGGTCACTAAGTCGGCACTGCGTCCGGTTTGGATTACATCGTTATTGCGCATGTCGTTATTTTTGTAGGGGTGGAAAATAAATTGCCTGTCCCGGCTTTAAATTCCTAAAGTTCACCAGTTTGTTGGCTTTCGCCACCTCCAGGTAGTACGCCGGGTCACCGTAAATTCGATGGGCCATCAACGGAAGGGTATCTCCGGCCTTAACGGTCCTGAAATGGGTAAGGTCAGGAGAGCGGTTGTTTTCTTTGGCTGCCCGTAGATTGTCTTCCACAAACCCCTTGAATTTTGCCTTGGCCAGTGCCCGGAGGGGGGTGCCGTCGGCCCGAAACAACTTAAATTCCAGCGTCATTTCCGTAAGGCAGCCTTTAAACAAAAGGCTACCCCAAGATATCATTACATAATTTGGCTTGTGTTCGTCACCGTTGTAGTCGAGCACCACCTTCTTAAAATGTTCGATATCGTCGATGACGCCATCTTCCACTGCTTCCTTTCCAGGAACCAATCCCGTGCGGTCAAACAAAAAATCCAGGTCAAGTTCCTCTGGAAGCTTTTTATTAAACCGCGTAGGTGCGGCACTGGTACCCGGTGCCTGGTCCTCATTTTGCTCAATTTTGTACCGATAAAGGTACTTCTCCGGATTCAGCAACGTGGAAAACTCGCCATCCGAAACTTTTTCGTTAAACTCCGGGTCGCTGTAGGCTACTAATTTTAACTTTTCTAACTTTCCTTCGCTCATCGCTATTACCGTTCTTTTTGAAGCTTAAGAAGTTCCATGACCTGCTCCACACAGAGTGCTACCACCTCTTCCTTTGCGCTCCCTTTTCCTGAACTCTTTTTTGCGGGCTCATCCACGTGAATTTTAATATGCAATTCTTTTATCTCTATGGGCATTAATCGAGCACTTTAAAATATTGGTATGAAAATTCCAAGGTTTCGATCACCAGTTTGCTTTCCTCTGCGTGAAAGTCGCCTATCACCCATTTGACCGGGAACGCATGGACGACATTCCAGGTGCGAAGGGGTTCATGGGATTCGTTCAACAGCCGAACCGTCAGGTCTTTTGGGGAAAACGTGAACGATTCCATGGCATCCCTGCACCACTGAATCAACTCCGAATTCATCGCCATCCCACGCTTTAAAACCAAATTGGGATATTTGGTGCGGACCGGAAATGTATGCTTGAACCTGTTTTCACCGCCTTCGGCAAATTCTTCTGTTTCCATATCAACCGTCAGTCCGGATACGGATTGAAACTGGGTATCTATCTCCTCTCCTTCGAGTCCAGAAAAACCCACAGAAAAATGAAATCCGACTGGAGGATAGGTAATCGCCATCTTTACTCGTTTTGAATGCTCAGGCCTTCGTGCACCAACTCCATGCTTTCGATGGCAACTTCGTTTCCGTCCGCTTTTAAATCAGTCGATTGAACCTTGGTTGGCCAGGCATTTTTTACCTTCCATACGACCACTGGTTCGTGTTCCTCGTTGAGGAGTGAAATCGTGATGTCTCTCCGTTCAATTTGATTCAATTGCACCGAATTCCACCAGGCATAAAACTCATTGTCGGTAGCAAAGGTCCCTCTTTTTAGGGTTATGTTACTGAATTTCTGCATCCCTGGCATTTTGATCTTGCTGTATTCGGGACTAGCTCCGTGCCGATACTCGATGACCTCTGTTTCCACATCCAGTCCGGAAACTTCTGTAAACCCGATATTCGTTCCAGCCCATTCTACCTGGAAGTGAAACTTTGATAATGGATAACTCATGGTTTGTTACGTTTAAAGATATGACTTAACTTTTTCAGGATTCCTGCATTTTGTGAGAAAACTTCAGGATAATGAATTCCGCAGGCCGTACGACGGCCATACCGATTTCGACATTCATCCGTCCTTCCAAAATGTCCACAGCGGTCATGGTTTGTCCCAGGCCCACCCGCACGTAAAAGGCATGATCGGGTTTTGCTCCGGCCAGTGCTCCGGCCCTCCATTGCTGAATCAGAAAGTTTTCTATCATGGCGCGAACCTTTACCCAGGTGTTGGCATCATTGGGTTCAAAAACAAACTGTTCGGTCGCTTTTTTTACCGATTCTTCGACCATGTTAAAGAACCGACGTACCGACACATAACGCCACTCATTATCGTTGCCGGCAAGGGTACGTGCTCCCCAAACCAGCGTGCCCTTACCGGTAAATGCGCGGATGGCATTGATAGATTTGCCGGCCGTGGTATCGACATTGAGGCGATCCTGCATGTCATTGGTAATTTTGAGACTTGGCTTCACTACATACTTCAAGGATACGTTTGCAGGTGCCTTCCAAACGCCGCTGTTGGAATCTACCCGTGCATAGACGCCAGCGATCAGGGAAGACGGCGGAAGGACAACCTTCAATTTGTTGATTTCGGCTTTGATCGTATTGTAGGTGGCGCTGTCAATGGACTCGACTTCGCTGAGGGATAAACCATCTAACTCACCCTCCGAAACCATGTCCAATTCTTCTATATCGAGTAGCGCGTCCAAAATCGGTGGATCGATCAAATCCAGTATCCCCTGCAGCAGGGTGTTCATATCGGCGCCGGCGATAGCCGCTTGGGCATCGCCTGAAGCAGACTTTACAGTCGGTCCGTCTTCGGTCGCATTGAGCGTATCCAGATGTCCCTGCAATCCCTGTAATAAGGTAGGCAAAGTAGCAGCAGGTTCCAGTTCGTCATTCAAGGCAGCAGCCGCATCAGTGGCGACCGTAGCGAGTGCGGCATCCACTTCTGCGGCGAGTGCGGCCACGTTATTGGCATCCTCCACCACCTCTTGCATCAACTCTACAAAACCATTCAAACCATCCACGATTACCTGTAGTGGATCGATTACCGAAGCCTTGTTCGTCACAGCGTCGGGATCTGAACCCGCCTGAATACTGGTGTCGGCATCCGAAAAAGCAGTGGTATCCGCCGGCAAATCCGCCATTATTCCTTCTGCTTCTCCCAAAATGTCGTCCAGTTCCTCCAATATATCAGAAACCGGAGAAGCATCGGTAATGGAATGCGTAAGTTCGATTTGCCCGGCGTCGTATTGATACGTCAATATTGTTTCCACATAGGGGAAATATACGGCACCGTACTTTTTCTCTTCCAAGTCTGAGGTAATCAATTCCCTCACTCCCGTTTCCAGGGAAATCTCGGTTTCCATCGTATTGGTGTAGGTATCAATGATCGTAAACCGATCCCTCATTTTTCTGCACTGAGCGAGTGCATTGTTGTAAAGTGAATAAAATTCACTTGGCTCAGGCAATGCCGTAGCATCCGGAAAAAGTATCAGCGTGGGCTCATCTTCTTTTTCCAGTTCCTGTAAACCGGCGTTCAACGCCGCCATCGTAACGGGAGTCACCGGATCGGCATCTGCATAGACGCCCACAGAAAGGATGTAGCAAGGTCCTCCTCCATTTGCAAAATAGGCTTGCAGGGAGTAGTACATTAAAAACGGAGATTTGTCTTCCGCATTCGGATGTTGTACCAAGACATTTTTTTCTCCTTGTTCTTCGGTCACCTGTACTTGTATACCGGTTTCCGGTTGGGGACCGCCGAAAAACGTTTCGTATTCCAGCAAGGAAACGATTCGCTTTGGTTGGTTCAAGAGGGTTTCGGTGGTGTCTGCTTCTTTTTCCCTGGCTTTTTCCGTATAGCCAATAAATGCAGGTATAGCGGTTTCCACCTGTGCTACCGAGGGAGGAAATTTGGAGATTTCCTCAATGTAAACACCCGGGGTTCTGTAATTTGCTGCCATGATTCATCCTGTTAAATAGTGATTTCTGAATAATAATTGTTTCCATCTGAGTAAATGTGCTTAATCCCCGGATTGGGGAACCGGAATTGACTGCTTATTTCTGGCGCCACATCGAAATCGGTTTCGGGAACGAGTTCCACAAAACCATTTTTCGTGAGCGGTTTGGGTTGGTTCGTTTCTATCTCTTCACCGCTTGTAGCCTGTTTGTACTTCCAATAGGTACTTCGGTTAGAAAAATGGATTTTGAAAACGGTCGGGTTTATTTTTAAGGAACGGTCCAGATTGATTACGTTTCGGGCTCCGGTTTCCCCATGCATACGAATTAAGAGCAATCCTACCGGACCCGCTTCCAACCCTCCTGCCGTATACCCTTCCCTCAACTGTTGAAAATCCTCCTCGGGTACGAGCCAATTTTCAGAAAAAATGACCGCGTCGTTATCCAACGGAATAAGCTCCGCAGCCAAATCCTCGGGCGCTTCCGGTTGAAAATTGGAAAAAAACATTTTTTGCCCGGAGAGAAAGGGCATCTGTGTGAAATTTTCGAAATCGGGATCCCGGTATTCGATAAAAAACGCCAAGGTCAAATCCGGGTCCAGTGCGATAAAACTTTCCTGGACATCTTCGTCTCGTTTTCGCACCAATACGGTCAGGCTGTTTGCACGGTATTTGACCAATAGGTGAAATCTACTGCATCGTCGAACAGTCTCCGAAGAGGGTCGAATGGACAAAAAATCCTGCCAGCGATAGCCCGACAGCGCAGCCTGTTGATCCTGCGCTGACATGCTGTCAAAGGACTCCTCCCCGTTATTTAAATAATAATCATGCAGAATGCGAACGGAAAACAAGGTCGTATAACTGGCAGTACCCATGATCAAGACTGATTTTTTACATTGGAACGGATGTGTTGAATCAGCGGCGCCTCCGCTTGCCCCATCTCCCTTTCCAACGGCAATAAATTCAACTGATACAATACTGCAGGTAACTGCTTGCCTCCAAGTGTGCCCCAGATAAAATTCAACTCTTCAAACGTGGGCGTATAAAGCTCCATCGTAAACCGAAAATTACCTACGTGCTGCATGGAGTCCAATTCCCGGTCAAAAACAGTGTTACCCTGGGTAAAAAGCTTTTTACCCTGAAAAAAAGCAATCACTGCCGATAAATCTTTCAGGGATTTGCTGTACATATTTCGATTTGCTGAAAACAACAGAAATAGATGCAGGTGAATGACCCGATTGCGGTATTGGATCTGATCTTCTCTGAATTGGTGATTGGGAAAATTCTTCATGGTCCCTTCTTCGTGAAGATTGACCAGAGATAATACCATCTTATCCCGCATCGCCTCCGCTGCCTCAGAGGATCCTTCGGCAAGTGCGATGTTGTCAATGATCAATTCCGAATCCTCCAGTCCTACTTGCTGAAAGTAGTGATTGATCTCTTCGGTTAAAATCTGAAAAATTTCAAAAATCATAGGGTCTATCCTCAGTCGTAGAAAAGAAATACAACTCCGCACGCCAAAAAAGGCGGTATCGAAATTTCTTTAGTCATTTCTTACCGGATACTTGGGAAACCAGCAGAATAACCACCTAAACACAATTTGGTAGCAGATAAATTTTGGAGTTTCTGAAAGCCCCAGAAGAATTCGCTACCCATTCAAATTTGGAAGAAATTTGAATCAATTCCTAATCTTTTTACGAATAAATGTTATTAAAAAAATGAGAATTAAAACATTCAAAAATACAGTTTTCATGACAAACTGGAATTTTGGTATTTAACAACTAAAAAAGAATATTTATTTTATGCACCCACAGGTAAGGATAGCAAGTCAACAGGCAAAAAGGGTCCGGCTAGCGCCTTTGCTTTCTAAAACACCGGAAATGTTAGAATAATAATAAAAAAACGGCTATCCCTTCTGTAGAACAATCGGATCGGGATGGCCCCCAATAGACCCGGCTAAAGACCGGACCGACCCGTCCGGACATAGATCAGGCAGTTCCGCCATTTATTTCCGAACAAACCCCACTCAGCTTCAACCCCCAACAGCCACCTGGAAGTGCTACTTTAGCTGTTCTGCAATCGTACCGGGTCGCGGGTTGGGTTTAATCGCATTTTGACAAACCGACTTCTACTACTAAAACGCCGGACATCAGGACTTCCCGATTTTTTCTAAAATCTTGTAGGTAATCAGGTAGGTCGGCCGTACCCCGTCTTTTCCAAGGGCACCGGAGGCCAGGGTGCTCCCCGTTTCCAGTGGATTGTCCGAGGCGTAATAGGCATACATCACCTTTACACTTTTGCGAATGCTATTCCGAATCTTACTGGCGGCTTGTATGGCCTTTTGGTAATGTGCTCCCTCCATCTCCAAACCAATCGCTTTCCAGGAAGACTCCATGAAGTAGCTGAGCACGTCCCTGTTTTGCAGGGACGTTCCCAGTACGGTAATCATTGGACCTTTGTACACACCCAACCCAAATCCTGCGAAGTCATCCACATCCAACTCATTTTTAAAGGGGTAATTGTCGGCAGTTCCCTCAAATACGTGGGCATTCGGGATCATCAAATCTCCTTTTTTTCCCTCCAGAATTCCCGCTTTTCCCATGATAGACGTGGAAACGATGGTAAGCGGTCGCTTTTCATCTCCTGAGCCGTAGGGTTTCAATAGCTCGTCGAAACATTCGTAGGCCTGTTCGCCAAACGCATAGTCCATGATTACCAGTACCGGACGTTTTCTGCCATCTTCCGGTAAAGGTACTCCAGGTAGCAGCGTTTCCGAAGTCATTCTTCCCGTATCGATCACCTGTACGCCAATATTCGTACCGGAGGTATCGGGCACCGAAATTAACCCGAAATTCCTGGCGTACTCCTCGATCTCCTTCTCTTTGTTCCCTTTGGACCGTAAGCTGATTTTCAACGCCATCTCCTCGATGGCCTCGTAGCTATCCAGGCCCAGCGCCTGGTGCCCGTAGACCGTGTTTACCACGCTGTGCAGGTTGGCACTGATGACGTGAATTGGACGATCCAGCAGGTTTTCCTCGTCCAACACCCGCTTTATGGTATTGGCCCAGGTTTCCCCGTACACGTGGTGTCCCACCCGCTCCCTTAAGGTAGCAGAAAAGGAAATTTCACGGTCGTTGTTGTCGACCGCCTCCTCCATGGATAACCTGCCCATGTGATACACGATGGAAAAAAGGCTGTTGCTGTTCTTGGAATTTTCGAATTTCCTAACCGCCGCTTTTGTCTCTTCGAAGGTTCTGCCGGTAAGATGCGACAGGTAGGAACAAGCGGCTTCCCTGCTAAACTCTTCCCCCCGAATTTCCTTACTTACTACTTCCTGTAATTTTCGCCAATTCAGATTGATCCGACCTTTGGGATCCGTGCTATTTTTACGGATTTTTTCCGACTCGATAAAAAGAAAGGTCAGATGGGTCAAAATATCGTAGATATCGCTTTTCCCCCGTGTCATTTCCACGTACATCTGCTCTTCGTCCACACGGTAACAATTTCGTTTACGCTTGGCCGGCACAAGGGCCGTAAAGCCGGATTCCTCGTACCCTTCCCTACTAATTAAGCGAATGAATCTACATTCCTCAATTCCTCGTGGCAACCGCTCCATCACGTACAGCAAACCGTCCAGTTCCAGTTTTTCAGGATCCGTGACGTATCCGTAAATTTCCGGACTCAACGTAAGCAGTGCCTGAACCAGGGACTCCCCGGAAATTCCAGTAGGCTTGTAATTTCCCCGCATGAATAAATGCCGCATCGTGATGTAAAGTCGTTCGATGGCCGATCGGGATTCCTGGGCTTTGGTACGTTTCATGGAGATGTGACGGTTAAAAATTTTTCAAAACTACGGGATTTTACCTTAAAAAAGATGCCGGCCCCTTGGTTTTACAGAGCTCCCTACCCCTTTTCTACCGTAATTTGTCAGCAAAAGCCTGCTTGAATTTTTCTACTTTGGGACGGATGACGAACTGACAATAGGGCTGATTGCCGTTCAATTCAAAATAATTCCTGTGATAATCCTCTGCCGGATAAAAATTGCTGAACGGCGTAATTTCCGTGACGATCGGATCGTTGAACACCTTGGATTTTTCCAGCGACTCCAGGTACTTCTTCGCCTCTTCTTTCTGGCTCTCGGTATGGTAAAAAATCGCAGACCGGTACTGGGGACCTACATCGGCTCCTTGTCTATTAAGGGTAGTTGGATCATGACTTGACCAAAATACCTCCAATAACTCCGGAAAACTGATGAGGGAAGGATCAAACACAAGTTGAACCACCTCCGCATGTCCGGTTGTGCCCGTTACCACCTGTTGGTAGGAAGGATTTTCCACGTGTCCGCCCGAAAAACCGGATGCTACAGTCGCTACCCCTTTCAATTTTTGAAATATGGCCTCGGTACACCAAAAACAGCCGGTTCCCAAAGTGGCAATGGATTTTCCCTCGGGTACATGAATTTCGGTCTTCGGTAGTGGTATCATATTTACTTGTTATTTTAGTCGTATGGTAACAGGATCTGCGGGCAAAAAGTTTGGCGCTAAAGGCCGACCTGCAGCCTCAACCTCCAAAAAACCATGTTGATGGAGCCACATAAGCGCCTCCATCTCCTCTTCCATAAAGTAGTGCCAATCATTCGGATAGATCCACTGTACTACATCGGAGGCAGGAAAGAAGCTGCCTTTCTTTCTTTTGGCCATTTCCATGGTGGCCACCACGAGTATGTCTTTGTCCAGGTAATTCATGGGTTAAAAAGATTCAATTGTCCGTTTCGCTTAAATTGGGTAAAATCAAATTCCGGCATGGTCCGTTGCGGATCCATGTATTTATTCACGGAGGCTCGAAACAAATTTGAAATACTCTGGGCCAACGCCCCCTCTCCTTTCATCCTTCGGCCCCATTGCGTATCATTCGATTGACCGCCATGCAGCGATTCAATCTGGTGCATGACTTTGTTTTTACGGTCGGGAAAGTGCGTTTCCAGCCAATCCTGAAATAGTTCCTTCAAGGGTCCATTCAGCCGGATGACGGTATACCCCGCTTTTCGGGCTCCTGCAGCCCCTGCCTGCTGAATGAGTTGCGGCATCGCTTCCAGGTTAATGCCTGGAATAATTGGAGCAACCATGATGCCACAGGGGATCCCCAGCGCGGAAAATTTTCGGATAAGGTCCAGTTTTTTTTCAGAAGTCGCCGTTCTGGGTTCCATTACCTGCTTTAGCCTGGAGTCCAGGTGGTTAATCGAGAAATAAACGTGTATCAGCTTTCTTTCGGCAAGCGCGCGAATCGTCTCCCGATCCCGGTCGATCAAACTGTTCTTGGTAATGATGCTCACGGGATGGCCGAATTCCAGGCAAAGTTCAAGGATGGCGGCGGTTAGTTTGAACTTGCGCTCGGCAGGCTGGTAACAATCGGTATTCCCGGAAAGTACAATCGGGCTTGGACGATAGGTCTTTTTTTCAAATGTTTTTCGGAGTAATCCGATGCAATCCTTTTTTATAAGAATTTTACTCTCAAAGCCCAGGCCCGCATCGTAACCCCAATATTGATGACTGGTTCTTGCGTAGCAATACACACAGCCGTGCTCGCAGCCCTGATAGGGATTGATCGAATAGCTAAAGGGAATATCCGGACTATCGTTGAAGCTCAATACCGACTTGCTTTCGACCGGGAGAAATTCAGTAAGCGGGCCTGTCTCGGCATCGATCGCGTCAATCCCCTCGGGAAATTCCTTCACCAATTTACTTTTCTCAAACACATTTGCCGGCCGGTTTCCGGTTCCCCTGCCTTTTGGAACGTTTGGATTCATCCCCGCCAATATAGAAAAAGGATCTTAAAAAAACCGACGAATCAGGTATTGCAGATGATGATAAATGCCGGAGGGAAATTTTTGAGTGTAAAGGCTGTTCGGATGTTACGAAAGTACGATGCAAATTGAAACCGAAGCAGGTAAGAATAGCAAATTTGAATAAAAAAACCACTCGGCTTCAATATTAAACTACTTTTTTCGTAAATTGCGGTTCGGGATTCTTTGGGTATCAGGCTAAAGGGAAGCGAGGAAAGAATGAGATCCACCCGTTGCCCGTCCAGGTAATTATCCATGTTCTCTGCCGAATCACAAATAATCTTTACATTGTCGGAGCCAAACTGAAGGCGCAGGTTGGAGCAAAAATGCTCGCTGATCTCAAAAACGTAAAGCACCGAATCGGCGTCCATTCGATCAATAATCCCTCGGGTGATGCTACCGTCACCTCCTCCCAATTCCACAATTATCTTTGCTCCTTTAAAATCGGCAAAAGACAACATTTTATTCACCAGCGATTTTGAACTAAATGTTACAGCACCTGTAGTTTTAATATTGACAAACAATTCTTTAAAAAGCGAACTTTTATTCATTTGGTTATTGGTATTAAGCCGGGAAATAGATGAATGCTAGGCGAAGTAGGGTTTGGTATCGGTACCTAAATTATTCACAAATTTCAAAGTTACTAAAATCGACTTCATTAAACTCATGTTTTACTAAAAAAAGGAAAATGATTTGTGGCTCTGATTTCAAAAACTACTGAAGATGAGCCATTCCTGTAGGAATCCGCCAGTTAAAAAGAAATATATTTACTTAAATGAAAGTTTCTGATTTTATTTACCGTTTGAAAATTACTTACTTTCGGATAATGAACTCCCAAGCCGTACCTACCTCATCCATTTTAATCTGGCCTTTTTTATTGTTTCTACTCGTTTCTTTTTCCGTTGGTGCACAGAGCGATAAAGAGGGAAAACGAAGATTAGGTAGCAGCTATTTTATCTCGAATACCACGTTGGTCCCTGAGCCTGGAAAAATGCTGCAGGACCAGTACATTTTGTTCGAGAACGGGGTCATTACCGCCATCGGAAAAAGCATCCGCCTGCCGCCAGATGCGGTGGAGATCAAAGGAGATTCCCTGTTTGTGTACGCCGGGTTTATCGACATGGCCAATAAAACGGGGGTCGTTGAGCCGAAGATCCCGGAGAAACCCGAGAATTTCGATTCATCCAGCCCGGATCCCGAAATCGCGGGAATTCATCCGCACTTCCCAGTCACTTTGTCCTATCAGGAAGACAACCCCCACGATAAAGAATGGCAGAAGCTGGGATTTACAATTGCACAAAAACTACCCCTAGGGAAAGGCATGCTTCCGGGAACATCTGCCTTGTATCTATACGGGCAGGAAGGAAACAACAATCTATTGGTGGAAAACCAGTCACTTTATTTTAAATTTAGTACGGTGGGAGGTGTTTACCCGAACACCACCCTGGGTGTCATGGCTACCTGGCGGGACCTCGTGCAAAATGCACGGCTATACAAAGCCCGCCAGTCACAATATGCGTTGGATAAACGTATCCCCCGAGTCGAGAAAAATCCGGTTTTAGCCGCCTTGATTCCGGTGATTGATCGGGAGATGCCCGTACTATTGGAAACATCGGATGAATTGGACATGCGGAGAGCGTTGAAAATGCAGGAAGAAAACCAACTCCGCCTGATCCTTACCGGCGTGAATGAGGGGGATCAGTTACTTCCATTGATAAAAGAACGATCGATCGGGCTGGTACTGACCTTACACCTTCCGGCGGATCAACTTTCGGGCACCGAACCCGTGGATACGGGCGATGATTATGACGCCCGGAGGGAACGGATCAAAGCCGCCTACAATCGTTCTTTGGCTTTTGCCGGAACGGTTGAAGACATCGGTATTCCGTTTGCGCTTACCACCAAACATTTGCCCCGTGGTGATTTTTACAAAAATCTGTGCCTGATGATCCAAAACGGATTGTCCAGCGAAGGTGCCCTCGCGGCATTGACGGTAAATCCTGCCCGGTTGCTCGGGATATCAGATATTGCCGGAACAGTAGCCGAAGGAAAGATGGCCAACCTTCTGATTATGTCTGACACTCTTTTCTCAGCAGGAGCAAAAGTACAGATGGTCATTAGCGATGGTTACGTTTTTGACTATACAGAGATCTCCGAAAAAAGCAAAGACGAAAAAATCATTTGGGAATACCGGGCTGAAACCCCGGGAGGCACCTCCAGTGGCACCTGGGAATTTATCCGAAGAAAAGGGAAATGGTCTGGCTCCGTCACTTATGAAAATCCGGAGGGGCCCGGGACCGTCACGAGGCCCACCGATATCGAAGAAATGGGAACGGAACGCATGCGTTTCTCATTTTCGGTCCCATTGGCAGAGGAGAAATTAGAGGTGACGGTTTACGGCAAGATTTCCGGTAACTCGTTTACGGGAGAAATGAAACTAATTGGCTACGACAATTTTCCGGTCAAAGCCGATAAAAAAGACAAACCAGAGAAAAGCAATGAATTATAAGCTACTACTTTCAGGACTAGCCCTGCTTGGTTTCGTCACAACGAGTCCGGGCCAGGACGTAAAAAAGGGAAACGTTTTTATCCGGAACGCGCGGGTACTTACCATTACGAACGGTCTGAAAGAAAATACGGATGTCTGGGTAAAAGATGGGTTGATTCATCGTATCGGAACCCAACTTCAGGCTCCCAAGGGCGTTCCGGTCATTGATGGCACCGGAAAATACCTGATGCCAGGCATCATTGACGCCCACTCTCACGTGGCACTTGAGTCGATCAATGAAGCAAGTAGCCCGATTACGGCCGAAGTTAAAATGGAAGACGTCGTGGACCCTTTTGATATCGGTATTTACCGGGCTTTGGCGGGCGGTACGACCATTTCCCACGCCATGCATGGTTCTGCGAACGCGATTGGGGGACAAAATACCACACTGAAGCACCGCTATGGTACCAGAGATCCTGCCGAGCTGATTATGAAAGAGGCCCCTCGTACCATCAAGTTCGCCCTTGGAGAAAATCCCATTCGCGTACATGGAAGAGGTAAAAATCTCCAGCCAAGGTCCAGAATGGGCGTAGAAGCAGTGATCCGAAACGGGTTTGAAGAAGCCCTGCAGTACAAAAGCAAGTGGGAAGCCTGGAATCAAGCTTCCGAACAAACCAGGAAACAACAGTCCCCTCCCTCTTTCAGTTCCAGAATGGAAACGCTGGTAGACATTCTGGAGGGTGAGATCATCATTCACTGCCACTCCTACCGCGCCGACGAGATTTACATGCTCATTCAAGTATGTAAAGAGTACGGAATTGACAAGATCGTATTTTCTCACGTTAATGAGGGTTTTAAAGTGGCGCCAGAATTGGCCGCACATACCATGGGAGCCTCCGTTTTTTCCGACTGGTGGGCGTATAAATTTGAGGTGTATTATTCCACGGCCTACAATGCGGCCATCCTTACCAAAAACGGAGTCATCACCTCTATCAATTCCGATTCGGCGGAATTGATCCGGCATTTGTACCACGAAGCGGCCAAAACCCAGCGGTACGGAGGCTTGACGGATGACGAGGCGCTCGCATTGATCACGATAAATCCCGCCCGCCAATTGGGAATCGATGAATGGGTGGGATCCATTGAGGAAGGGAAACAGGCAGATTTGGTATTGTTTAACCACCATCCTCTGTCCATCTATGCCATCCCGGAAATGACCTGGGTAGATGGTGTGAACTATTTTAACCGAACGAGCGATACGACCGATCAGCGCTTAAAGGTTGACCCTGAAGAAACCCTGGAACCCATGTACCTGCACGTTTCGCACAATAATTGCATGCGTGATGTGGATTTCTTTTTTACCGGATTTGGTAGAAACTTATTTCAACACAGCCATTAAACCTACCCGCCAGCACCATCATGATACATAAATTCCTACCGCTACTGTTTCCACTGCTTTTTATTTGCTTCAGCCTCCGGGCACAGATTGACGGGGAGGTAATCAAGCCTTATAAAGGCAATTTCCTGTTACAACACGCGCAAATCTATACCGTATCCCAGGGAACACTGGAAGACACCGACTTGCTGATTAGGGATGGGAAAATCGCTGCTATCGGGAAAAACCTGCCAGAAGAGAATCATTTGCTCATCGATTGCACCGGAAAGCGCCTGTATCCCGGGCTTATCGATAGTGGCACAAGCCTGGGACTGGTAGAGGTAAATTCTCTACCGGAAACACAGGATTATCTGGAACTCGGAAAGGTAACCCCCCAAATGCAGGCCCTTACCGCGGTCAATCCCAATGCGGTCGCCATACCGGTAACGCGGGTGAGCGGGGTGACCACCGTGCTTACCCAACCCCGGGGAGGCTACTTCCCAGGAACGGCCGCCTTGATTCAATTGAATGGCTATACACCGGATCAAATGGATGCCGGTTTCCGGGCTGTATTGATGAATTTTCCTTCTGCAGCAAAAGCGGGCAGCTACGATAACAGGTCTGCGGAAACGATTCAAGAGGAAGCCGATAAAGCAATCAAAGAAATTGATGCGCTTTGGGAAAAAGCAGAAGCCTACCGAGCCATTCAGGAAAAAGGGGGCCGCCTCGCTTACTATCCGGAAATGGCCCAGCTGGCAAAGGTTAGCTCCGGAGAGCTACCCCTATTTATTGAAGTAAATGCAGCCGGGGATATTTTGCGGGCCATGGAATGGGTAGATGGAAAGTCCATCCGTCCGGTATTTACTGGCGTAGCGGAAGGCTGGAAGGTCGCAGAAAAACTGGCCGCGGCCGGAATCCCGGTCATTGCCGGACCGGTACTGTCCCTGCCATCCAGGCAATCTGATCCCTACGATGCATCGTATACGAATGCTTCCAGGCTTCAAAAAGCCGGTGTAAAAGTAGCTCTTCGAACACAAGATTCCGAGAATGTACGGAATCTGCCCTTCCATGCCGGATTTGCGGCCGCTTACGGAATGGGTACCGAGGAGGCGCTAAAGGCCATTACGCTACATCCCGCCGAGATATTTCAAGTGGATGACAAGCTTGGTTCCCTGGAAGTTGGGAAAAGTGCCACCCTATTCCTTGCGGACGGGGACCCTTTCGAGCCCAAAACCCAAATCGAGCAAGTCTTTATCGATGGGTACAAGATCCCGATGACCAATCGTCACATTCGCCTGTATCAGGAATTTCTGGACCGAGAGATGCAACCAGAGAATTAAACTCCTTTTTTCGCTTATCCTGACATTTTAACTAGATTTGCCCGTAGATAAACGTAATTTCATGAAAAAGTTAGTTTCTGTTTACTCTCTGCTACTTTTTTTATACCCAGCCTGCCAGGTAAGCAACCGGGATGAGTTGGTGCAGCCACTTATAGAGGCCACTCGGGAAGAATTTGCTCCGGACAAGCGCATTGCACGTTTCGACCTTACCTGGGAACAAGGGGTATTATCCGGAGAAACCAATCTACCGGAAGCCCACCGGACACTGCTTGAACGTCTGAGAGAAAAAGAGATTGACTATACAGACAGTGTGCGCCTGCTCCCGGAAACCGATCTCGGCGCCGCTCATCTGGCATTGGTCACCAATTCCGTAGCCAATATTCGCAGCGACCCCAGGCACTCCGCCGAATTGGCTATGCAGGCCTTGATGGGCACTCCGCTGAAGGTTCTCAAGAAATCCGGAAGTTGGTACCTGGTGCAAACCCCGGATGAATACATTTCCTGGGTAGACGCAGCTGCCATCGTCCGCCTGGATCCACAGGCTATGGAAGAATGGATGGGAAGAGAAAAAGTGGTCGTAACCGAAATGATCGGCAACATCTATCGCGACGAAAATAAAAACGAGATTGTTAGTGACGTCACCGCCGGTAACGTTTTGGAATTGCTTGAAACTAACGAGCAGACGTTTCGCGTCCAATTGCCCGATGGAAGAACCGGATATGTACCAATTGCTCACGCAGTACCGTACGAACGTTGGAAAAACAGTCGAAGCACCGATGACCTTTCGCTGATAAACACTGCCAAACAAATGATGGGCTCCCCGTATCTGTGGGGGGGCACTTCTCCCAAGGGGATGGATTGCAGCGGGTTTACCAAAACCATCTATTTCCTAAACGGAAAGGTGATTCCCAGAGACGCCTCGCAGCAAATCCTGGAAGGAGAATTGGTTGATACCGAAAAAAACTGGGAGGACCTGGAAGTGGGTGACTTGTTATTTTTTGGCGTTCCGGCTACCGCAGACACCAAAGAACGGGTGGTGCACGTGGGGATGTGGATCGGGGAAAATCGGTTCATTCACTCCAGAGGCCGGGTACGAATCAGTAGCTTTGATCCCGACGATGAGAATTTCGATGCCTATGAGCTCGATCGGTATTTGCGAACCAAACGAATCCGTAATCAACCAAGTGAGCGTATCCTTTCGGTAGATCAAATTCTCCAATAGTCATGAAAAAATTAACGGTATTCTTTTTCCTCGCATGCAGCCTAAGTAGCGGTTTTTCCCAAGAAGTACACCTGGACGGGTTTTCCACAGAGGGAAGCCGTGCGCAAGAGGAATTGGAAAACTTGTTTTTGGAAACGGTCGACTTTGAAAGTTTCAAGACCCATTTGGCCACCATGACCCGGCACCCACATAGTGCCGGAACCAAAGCGAACGAAGCCGTGAGGGATTACCTGGCAGCGGTGATGGATGCTGCCGGGCTGGAAACGACCCTATACCCTTACGATGTTTACCTGCCAAGTGAGCCCGGTGAATCCCTGGTAGAGATTGTCACGCCCAAACGCAGTTTGCTCAATCAACGGGAATACATTTTGGAGGAAGATCCCTTTTCCAGACATCCGGAACTGAAAAAAGGCTGGAATGCCTTTTCCGGTTCGGGAGACGTGACCGCAGAAATTGTATATGCCAATTACGGAACCCAGGCCGATTTTGAAAAGCTTGCATCCATGGGAATCGAGGTGCGCGGAAAAATAGTCATCGCCCGCTACGGTAGAAATTTCAGGGGCTATAAGGCGAAATTTGCCGAGCAGTACGGGGCGGCAGGCCTGATTATCTATACCGACCCAGGGGACAGCGGCTATACCAGGGGACTGGTCTTCCCTGAAGGCCCCTTTTACAACGAAAGTGCCATTCAACGGGGCTCGCTGGTAACCGAAAATTTTACGGGAGACCCCCTGACTCCCTTCGAGCCTGCATTGCCTACCGATGGCAAAACCAAAACGAAACGGTTGCGCCCAGAGGAAACCCAGCTACACCGCATCCCGGTAACGCCCATTCCTTATGGAGAAGCGGAAAAAATTTTGGCACAGATGAAAGGAAAGCCCGTTCCCGCAGGTTGGCAGGGCGGCCTTCCTTTTACCTATCGGTTGGAAGGTGGACCTCAGCTTACCCTGCGATTGATGGTGGACCAGCCCATCGACCTGGTGCCTATTTACAACGTAGTTGGCACGATAAAAGGAAGTGAATATCCCGATGAATGGGTCATCCTAGGATGTCATTACGATGCCTGGGCTTTCGGGGCCACGGACCCCAACAGCGGTACGTCCATGCTACTTACCCTCAGCGAAGCCCTGGGAAAGCTGGCGCGCGAGGGGCATCGCCCCAAACGATCCATACTGATCGCCCATTGGGACGGCGAGGAGCACGGAGTAATCGGATCCACCGAGTGGGTGGAACAAATGAAAGAGGAGTTGTCCGCGAAAGCCGTGGCTTATTTGAACTTCGATGCGGGTGTTTCCGGAAAAAACATGGGGGGTTCTGCAGCACCCAGCTTGAAGAAAGTCATGACGGAGGCCGCAAAAAGGGTCAAATACCCCGATTCCTCTAAAACTGTATTCGAAGTTTGGGCCGGGGACAAGAAAGAGCCAAGTCTGGGCAACCTGGGTGGGGGCTCGGACCATATCGCATTTTACATGCATGCAGGGATTCCGTCCCTCAGCGGAGGGGCCGGCGGACCAACCTTGTACCACACTAACTATGACGACTTTTACTTTTACGAGAAATTTGCAGACCCAACGTTTCAAATGGGCGGAACAATCGCCCAATGGGCAGGTATCATGGCCCTTCGCCTGGCAAACGCCTCGTTTATCCCCTACCAGCTGCCCCGGTACGCTGAAGATCTGAGTCTCCATTTAAGCAATGCGACCTCAGGCATTCAAGCCTATGCTTCCGGATTCGAAGGCTTTACCCGCAGTCAGGAAGCATTGGAAACGCTAAAAGTAGCAAGCACCGAAGTGGCAAGCCTCCTGCAAACTACCCTTGCAACCGGTGAACCCAAAGCCCGGAAAATCACTGCCGTCAACCGGGAATTGCTGCGGTTGGAAAAAAGCTTTTTGGTAGAGGAAGGCATGCCCTTTGGACCTTGGTACCAATCCCTGTACGCATCCAATGACCCGTTCAGTGGGTACGCCTCCTGGATGTTACCCGCGATCCAATACGAAATTGCCAAAAAGAGCACGGAAAATCTCCTGCTGCTGGACGAACAATACGAGGCTGCCCTGCATCGCCTGATTCAAACCGTCCAACGTATCGAACGTGTATTGACTGCAGATTGATCCGTAGTGACGGGCCTGCTTCAATAAAATAGAGTTTTAGACGCCATCAATGGCGCGTTGTTTTTATCCTTTTTGCTGGGATTGGAATCCTTCTTTGCCCGGAACGCGGCTTCCGCGGTACAATTCAAAAACCAGCAGGCGGCTGTCTATCGTGCCGTTATAAAAGGGGATTCTTCGTTTCGGCTTTAACCCAATTTTTTTACCGAGGTCCAAATTTCCGGTAAAAACCAACCCGGTGTATCCCGGGCATCGTTTTTTCATAAAATCACCAATTTCCCGATAGGTCTCCTCCAGTTCCTCCGCATTGCCCAGCCTTTCCCCGTACTCGGGATTCAGGAAAACCCGGCCCGTTTCGGTTTCCGGTAGAGTCGAGTCCCTGAAGTCGCAGACTTCAAACTGAATCAACTCTTCAACACCCGCAAACCGGGCATTTTCCCGGCTGGCCTTTACCGCCCGCTCGCTAATGTCCGAAGCCCAGATTATTTGAGGATCGATCGACCGTATACGGCTCTTCATTTTTTCCTTCAACCCGTAATAGACACCCGCGTCGTAGCCTTTGATGTACATCAGGGCATAATCGTCCCGAAAAAAACCCGGATACCGATGAGTAGCCATCAATGCCGCCTCAATCGCCACCGTACCCGATCCGCACATTGGGTTTACAAAGGGACTATTTCCATCCCAACCGGAAGCCAGAATGCATGCGGAAGCCAAGGATTCCATCATCGGAGCTGCTCCCGGAATTTTCCGGTAGCCGTGTTTGATTAACGTATCGCCACTGGTATTGATGTACAGGCTGGCGGCTTCCTCTTTCCAGAAAAACTGAAATACGGCTTCGTTTAAACTGGAACCCGAGTCTGGTCGAACACCAAATTTCTCTCGAAAGCGATCCGCAATGGCATCCTTTATCTTTACATTTACAAATAGGGGATTATCTACCGATTCGTGTTTGACATTGCTGATTACGGAGAAATAGCCGTCTGGATCGATAAAATCTTCCCAGGCGATATTTTTTACAATTTTATATAAATTCTGAACATGATCCAGGGAAAACGATTCGATCTCGAACAGCACATGGCTGGCCGTACGCAGATGCATGTTCAAAAAAATGCAATCGTTCAAGCTCCCGGTTAATTCCACATGCGTGCGAAATACACCGGTAGGTACAAAGCCTAATTCGTTCAATTCCATTTCTAGAAATGGCGCGTTTCTGTCGTAACAGGTCACGACCAACCTACCTACCTGATCAAAGTCTATCATGTGGCAAATATACCCGAAATTGTTCGTAATCGGCCGCCGCGAAGCATTAGTTTTTGGATGCCCTCAACGCTTCCAACGCAGCCTCGTGATCCTCGGGGCGATTCACATTTCGGAATTCACCCGGATCCGGCGCGTTTAGCAACTCAATGGAGGAATTAATCAGGACTTTTCGGGGACAGCTGTATCCCTGACTCAAAAACCGCATCAGCACGGGATAGGCACGCGGTTCCCATAGGGTGATCAAGGGTTCCGGAAATTCTCCCTTGGGGTCCAGAAATGCCGTCGCTAATTTGGAGGGGTTTCGGTGCCTCACCAGATAAGCCAGGGTGTCTTTTGTAAGAAAGGGCAAATCACAAGCCAGCGTTAGCCAGGCAGATTCCGGCCGTTCCATAAAGGCGGAAACAATCCCGCCGAAGGGACCGAGGCCCAGGATTTTATCGCTGATTACCGGATACTGTCCGGACCAGCGATCGGCCTGGGAGGAATTGCATGACAAAAAAACCTCCTCACAGTGCGGTGTAGCCAGTTCCAGCAGGTGATCCTTTTGGCTCGATCCGTGGTAGGAAAGTTCGGATTTATCCGTACCCATGCGGGTACTCTTTCCTCCTACCAGTACCAGCCCGTTTATCTTCGGTATCCGGGCGCGTACGAATTCAGAAACGAAACGTGTAATTTCTTTCTGCTCGTCGAATTTCACCACCGGGATGGATTTCCAGCCTTTCAAGTGCTCTTTTATTGCCACCGGTATTTCGGAAGCGCCATCTTTTAATAGAAACAGGCTCACTTCGGTTAACTTATGCAGCTTTTTGTCCATGGGCTTTGCAGGATCAATAACCAACACCTGATTCAGTGCTTTGAAATGGTTGGCATTGATCAGGATCAGGTCTTGCCGGTTGAACCACTCCCGCTGATCAAATACTGTGGTTTCCGCTAGCCGCATATCCAGGCGTTGGTAGACGATTTTATCCCGGTACTCCATGACGCCAGGGGAATGCATCAAACTGTCGGGGCTCCCCTTACCGTCCATCAATTGATCTCCTTCTTTGTGATCGGCATCTACGTAGGCACAACCGACTCGGGGGCACAGGTCGCGAATCAGTGCTGCCGCCAGTTTCTGAATCTCGCTGCAGGAAGTACCCAGAATACCCAATTCAACCCGGCCGTAATCCCCGTAGCCCGGACGGGCCAATGCGGCGTGCTTTTGGTAATTACCGCTTGAAGTCACGTTTACCTCCTTTCTTTTCTTCCAATTGTAAATCCTGAATACGTATATCGTGGGACATTCCCTTGCACATATCATAAATGGTCAAGGCCGCTACCGATACGCCGGTAAGGGCCTCCATTTCCACACCGGTCTTTCCGGTTACTTTCGTTGTGCAGCGTACGATTACGGCGGTATCTCCCTGTGGGTCGACGGTGATCTTGCAGTCATCCATTCCCAGAGGATGGCAGAGGGGAATTAAATCCGATGTCTTTTTCGCACCCATGGTTCCGGCTATTATTGCCGTTTGAAAAACCGGACCTTTTTTTGTCATCAGATCGGTTCCACCGCTAAGACGCTGCATGATTTCTTTTCCAAGTACCACCCGGCAGGACGCGGTGGCTACGCGCAGGCTGACTGCTTTATCACCTACGTCTACCATCGCAGGCAAGCCGGTCTTTTTGTCTACATGTGAAAAATCGGTATCACTCATAAGGATTCTGGTTCAATGTTCGGATGGGGATCGCTCCATCAATTTGTGAACGGTTTCCCGGATATGGCTGCTCGCTCGCTCCACATCGGCCCGTGTCGTACGCCTTCCCAAAGATAGCCGTAAGGTAGCAAGGGCGGTCTGGGAATCCAAGCCCATGGCCAGCAGCACGTGCGAGGGCTTGTCCGAAATGCTGCTGCAGGCAGAGCCCGAACTCACCGCCAGCTTCTTATTGATACGAAGGAGTAATTGCTTGCCTGGGATCCCCCGGAAGGAAATATTGCATACATGGGGCAGCCTGGAATCGGTGGAGCCATTGCTCCGCGCGCCATCAATTTTTAGTAAATCATGTTGGAGGGAATCCCGTAGTCGCTTCAACCTGACAGCTTCTGCATCCATTTCCTGGTGCGCTATTTCGGAAGCTTTTCCCAGGCCCACGATACCCGGTACGTTTAACGTACCACTGCGACGGCCCGTCTCCTGACCTCCGCCCGTAATCTGCGCTTCCAGACCAAATACGGGATCAGATTTGCGAAGAAAGAGCGCGCCCACCCCTTTGGGTCCATACATTTTATGGCCGGATAGTGCCAGTAAGTCTACCCCCAGCTCCCGGACGTCTACCGGTATTTTACCCACCGCCTGTACTGCATCCGCAAAGAAGAGCACGCCTCTTTTTCGGGCAATCTCGGCCATTGTACGGATGGGATGGATGTAGCCCGTCTCGTTGTTGGCCAGCATGCCGGCGATCAAAATGGTATCCGCAGTGATACTTTTTTCCAACAATTCCAACGATACCGATCCGTCGGGCCGACTGGGAAGAACCGTCAGGGAGCATCCCTGGTTTTCCAGAATCCTAAGGGTATCCAACACGGCCTTGTGTTCGGTGGCAAAGGTGATCAGGTGTTTGCCTTTGGCTTTCGACCGGGCCACCACTCCCCTCAACGCAAGATTGATGGCTTCGGTAGCCCCACTGGTAAAAACGATTTCCTTGGCCGAGGCGCCGATCAAAGCGGCGACCTGTTCCCTGGCAGTTTCCACGGCCTCCTCCGCTACCCAGCCGTAGGGGTGCTGACCACTGGAAGGGTTGCCGAAGTGCTCCGAAAAATACGGGAGCATTTCCTGCAAGACCGCCGGATGGCAAGGGGTGGTCGCGTTGTAATCCATGTAAATGGGATAGTTCATGCCAGTCGCAAGTGTTGCTGATAATTGGGCCGGTTTAGTCGTATTTGCTTCGCTTTGAAGCCAGTTGCAAGGCTTGATACGCGTTTACTACACCACCGGTGGCGCTAAGTGTGTCAAAGCCAATGAGCTCCTCCTGTCCTGGAAGTTGCACCTGTTTGGTTGTCGGTTTGTACACCGATTGGATCAAAATCTCTCTTAGATCTTTTGGCTTTAGATCCGGATAATAGGCCCAGACCATGGCTGCCACGCCTGCCACCGTTGGCGCGGCCATACTGGTACCGCTATTATTTTCGTATTCCGATCCGGGTACGGTGGAGTAAATATCCACTCCAGGTGCAAATAGGTCCACTCCCTCACCGCTAAAATTAGAAAAGTCAGCCGCCAGATTGTCAGAATCAATCGCAGACGAGGCGCCTACTTCCAACCATGCATCGGAAGAACCTCTACGAGCATACCAACGGTTGGGGAAGTTGTTATCCGGCTTGATTTCTTTCGAGCTATTTCCCGCCGCATGGATCAATAAAACTCCTCTCTTGCGTGCGTATTTTACCGCCTTATCCACGTATTTTTTTCCAGGAGAATAGGACTTACCAAAACTCATATTGATGATGTGGGCGCCATTGTCTACGGCATACCGGATCGCATTTGCAATGTCCTTATCCCGTTCGTCTCCATTCGGTACTGCCCTAACGGGCATGATCAGTACGTTTTCTGCAATACCGTCGATCCCAAGGTCGTTTCCACGTTTAGCGGCAATGATCCCTGCTACGTGGGTACCATGGGTGGCATCGGGGCCGGTGGGATCGTTATTTCCGTAGTATTTTTCTTTGTAATCCTCCGGGTCGTCTCCCACAATATCCCGTGGATCGAACTCGGTATTGTAGGCATATTTAGCCTGTACTTCAAAATGCTCTACGGCCCCTTCCAAAACGTCCAAAATCTCGTTAACACTCGGGTCCGGTAGGTTGATCATCGAAAATAACTGCTCGAGCATTTCTAACGCGTTGCTGATCTCCTCTTTATCGGATTCCATTTCGCTAATATCCGCTAATTTGAAGTCATCCATCCCAAACTCCTTTTTTACCAGGTTCGCCATGTTGCTGAATCCCTTTTGCATGTTGCCGTACATGTTGTAGTTCATCTCCGCTTCCTTTTTGCTTTCTTCAAAGTTATCGTTCACGCGTTGCCAGTACGCAAACTCCTCCCGGTCCTTCTTTTTCACCTCATCGGCCGCCATCTCTCCAAATTTGGCTTTGAGCCGGTTGTATTCCCTTGTCAGCTCGTGGGAATCTTCTGCCACATGGCTGCCGTCTGCACCCCCGATAAAATTCCAGCCGTGGACATCGTCGACGTATCCATTTCCGTCGTCGTCGACGCCGTTCCCGGCGATTTCTCCGGGATTTACCCAGATTTTATCTTTCAGGTCCTCGTGTACGATGTCCACGCCCGAGTCGATGACAGCCACCACTACGGTTCGTTTGGCGGACTTTCCGGCTAAAAATTTATCATGGGCTTTTTCTGCAGCCGTTCCCATAAATCCGTCTTCGATCGGATCCAATAAAAACCAATTGGTGGGTGTCTTTAGACTGTCCTTCTCAACAAGAAAGGAAGGTTCTCCATAGCCGGTACCGGCAAGTAGGAAAACCCCAGCCAATAGTGTACAAAATGCAATCGATGAATGTATTCTCATAAAGGTAAACATGTGTGAAATCAATAAATAAAGATACAGGGATTTTATATCAGAATCCGTATAATAACGAAGGAAAGGTAAGAAAGATCCATTTTGCATCAAATCTCAAAGCGGTCTACGGCAAGAATACCTTTTGTCTGGTCAAGTCTTTCACTAAAAAAACCAACCGAGACGCATCCCAATGTTTTCCGCCACATGGCCATGCGCCTTTAGATCGACACCAAAAACAAGCCCCGGGGGAAACCGATAACTGAGTGCATAACGTTGAAACCAACGGTGCCTCCGGCCGGTGCGATCCGGACTGGATAGGTACAGGCTCATGCGTTGGCTGAAATCCACCCGACCGAAAACCAAATGATGGGATATAAATGCCGCCGGAACAAAGCCCTGACCTTCGCCGCGGGAAGAAAGCGACCGATCCCAGGAAAACTCTGTACCCAGCCCCAGTTCGTTGACTCGTGTCAGGGTTTGGATCAAGGCCAGCGAAACACCGAGTGCCGGGACCCTACCGCTGCCGGAAGGATTGTCCCGGAAGGTACCGAAGCTTTCCAGGAGAAAGGAAAGGCGATGTTCCAAGGGCGGTTTTTCGTATAGTGGAAAAACCGGTCTCTGCAGCCAATAGCCAATGCCAAGACCCATACCAGGAAAGTTCATTCCCCGGTTGGGCTGCTTCTGTCCCCCATTGGAAATATGATTGTAATGTGCACTTACCAAAACCTCGTAACGATCGGAAAACTGATAGGAAAGTGTCGGCTCAATGGCGAGCAAAAAGCTAAGCGGGCTACTAAAAAAGGTGTTTTCCGGGTTGCTGTTCGCATCGTACACCTTCGTCAGGTAAGTCGTGCCTAATGTGGCCTTTAGACGAAATTGCCAATTGCCGCGGTACCAAAGGAACGGCTCGAAAAAACCCGAAAAAAAAACGGCATCTCCAAGCACGGCCGGGTTATTAAAGTTTGTATACCCGAGCTCTCCCCCCCAAAGGTAAAAGCAACTGCAATTGTCCCAGCTTGTTTTTTCCAGGGAGAGCTTCTCGTAAGAAAAGCGAACTCCCTGGGGGTTGCTCCGGGAAATCGGCACTAGCTCTGCCGAATGGGGAATGATCCAGCTGGTCTGACCTTCCAGGCCAAACTTTGTGTGGCGTTGTCCGCGTGCGTCCGGAATTGAAAAAAAAACGGCCAAAAAAACCAGTCCGATTGGAAGCAAGTGTTTCATCGATTTATCTCACTGATTTTCTGAGATATTGTTTCAAAAAAAGAAAAAAATTCACCAAATAAATTGGAAAATAGTCCGGCCTAAGCTTATTTTGTCGCATCCTTTAACTTTTTATAAGTCGAAAGGATTTATAAAGAAGAGGTGAGAGACAGGCTCGGTGACCCTCTGGCAACCTGGAAAATCCAAGGTGCCAATTCCTGCCAGGTGTGAATGGTTCCTCCTGGGAATATAAATTCTGCAACATGAGGCCACGTTTGGTTAGACTAAAGGAAACCAGTTCCACGCAAACAATCCAGCTACAGTTCTTTCCATGCACCCTTGGAGAAAATGTAGGTCCTCGGCGCTTTTGATCGCCATCTCACGTAAATCATTTTTATAAAAAATAAACCTAAAACACAACAATCATGTCTAAAGCTTACCGATTCGAAACATTGCAGATCCATGCAGGTCAGGAAGCGGACCCCACCACCAATTCGCGGGCGGTTCCCATTTACCAAACCACTTCTTATGTGTTCAATTCTGCCGAGCACGGAGCCAATCTGTTTGCTCTGAAAGAATTTGGAAACATCTACACCCGGATCATGAATCCGACAACAGATGTGTTTGAAAAGCGGGTGGCCGCTTTGGAAGGAGGAGTGGCGGCGGTAGCTACCGCCTCCGGACAGGCTGCCCAGTTTTTGGCACTGAACAACTTCCTGACGGTGGGAGATAATTTTGTCACCTCACCATTCCTATATGGAGGAACGTATAACCAGTTTAAAGTTTCCTTCAAGCGAATAGGCATCGAAGCCCGTTTTGCAGCATCCGACAAGGCGGCCGATCTGGAAGCAAAAATCAACGATAAAACGAAAGCGATTTACGTAGAAACCATCGGAAATCCTGAATTCAATGTTCCCGATTTTGAAGCGGTGGCAAAACTTGCCAGAAAATACGACATACCGTTGGTGGTCGATAATACCTTTGGCGCGGGCGGTTATCTCTGCCAACCCATCAAGCACGGGGCCAATATTGTGACCTCTTCGGCCACCAAATGGATTGGTGGACATGGCACATCGATTGGAGGAATCATCGTCGACGGTGGCAACTACAATTGGGGAAATGGCAAATTCCCTCAGTTCTCGGAACCTTCGGAGGGTTACCATGGACTGAATTTCTGGGAAACCTTTGGCGACAATAACCCACTAGGCCTGCCAAACGTGGCCTTTGCGATTCGCGTACGCGTAGAAGGTCTTCGGGATTTTGGTCCTGCCCTGAGTCCGTTTAATTCCTTTTTATTATTGCAGGGATTGGAAACGCTTTCCCTTCGCGTACAGCGAACCGTAGACAACGCCCTGGCACTGGCGGAATGGCTGGAGCAACATCCAAAGGTAAAAAAGGTCAACTATCCCGGATTAGCTTCGAGCGCATATCACGAGCAGGCAAAAAAATACCTCCCCAATGGATACGGTGGCGTGTTGAGCTTCGAACTGAAAGGCGAAAAAGAAGGCGCATCGGAGTTTATCAATAACCTTGAATTGATCTCGCACCTGGCGAATGTGGGGGATGCAAAAACCCTGATCATCCAACCCTCCGCCACCACTCATCAACAACTTTCCGAGGAAGAGCAGCTGGCGGCCGGAGTGACGCCAACCCTGCTGCGGATTTCTTGCGGAATTGAACACGTGGAAGATCTGAAAGCAGACCTCAGCGCCGCTTTTGAATAACTATAATTGCATCAAATGAACCTTCAATCGCCGCATTTGACCATTGAAATGACCCGAGATATTTTTTTTTGCAAGGAAGCACTCCCGCTGGAGTCTGGAGAACTATTGCCTGAATTTCAGCTGAGTTACACCACGCAGGGGCAACTCAACGCCAAGAAAGACAACGTTATCTGGATCATGCATGCATTGACCGGTGACGCCAATCCGCAGGAATGGTGGTCGGGCCTGGTAGGAGAAGATAAGTTTTACGATCCTGCCAATTATTTCATAGTTTGTGCCAATTATCTGGGGTCCTGCTATGGGTCCACACAGCCGTTGAGTGAACGTCCGGATACCGGAAAGCCGTATTATTACGATTTTCCAAACCTGACCACCCGTGACATTGCGGCGTCTCTCGACCGGTTGCGGCTGCATCTGGGCCTTGACGAAATAAATACGGTGATTGGAGGTTCTTTGGGTGGTCAGGTGGCTTTGGAATGGGCATATTCCTTACAAAACCGCTTGCAAAATGCCATTATTATCGCATCCAATGCAAAAGCCTCTCCCTGGATTATTGGATTTAACGAAACGCAACGCATGGCCATCGAATCCGATCAAAGCTGGGGAAAAGAGCATCCCGATGCGGGGAAAAAAGGCCTGGAAACCGCTCGAGCCATCGGCATGCTCAGCTACCGGCACCCACAGACATTTGCTCAAAGCCAAAGTGAAACAGAAGAGAAAACGGATCACTTTAAAATCAGTAGCTACCTGCGCTATCAGGGCCAGAAACTTGCCAATCGCTTCAATGCGCTGTCCTACTGGATTCTCTCCAAGGCCATGGATAGTCATGATTTGGGAAGAGGACGGGGCGGAACGTCCAACGCTCTGGCACGTATCCATTGCCGGGTACTTTCCATAGGCGTAGATACCGATGTGTTGTTTACCTGCGACGAATCCCGGTATATCTCCCGCTATGTAGCCAAAGGAACCTACCGGGAAATAAAATCCACCTATGGACACGATGCCTTTCTGATTGAATACGAGCAATTGCATTACATCTTGCAATCCTTCTACCTGGAAAACAATCCCTAATCAGCAACCGGCCTGCGATGATTCCTTTTACCAGAATCAAAGAAACCTGCCTCTACATTCCAAACCTGGACGATGCGGTAGCCTTCTACCATGGCCTTTTGGAAATGCCGCTTATTTCAAAGGTCGAAGGAAGACATGTTTTTTTTAGGTGCGGAGATTCGGTTTTGTTATGCTTTTTGCCCGAAGCAACCGAAAAAAAGTCCAGCTTACCTGCACACCATGCCTACGGGAAGCAACACATCGCCTTTGAAGTGTCTCAGAAAGACTACGTCTCTACGCGTGCCTTACTTCTTGATAAAGGCATCGACATCACCCACGAACAGGACTGGGGGCGTGATCGAAATAGTTTTTATTTTGAAGATCCCTTTGGCCATGTTCTTGAAATTGTACCTACCGGTATCTGGGAATAGTCTTTTTTTGACTGATTTCCCGCTATTCCCCGAAAAACAATCGCCCGTCACCCGATCCGTGTTTATTTCTACTCATCTATTGGTGATTCCCTTTTCTTTTCGAATATTGCGTAAAAACCAGCAACAAAATACCCATGGTACACCGCATTCTTCTTATCTTCCTGCTACTAGAAACAGTTTTCCTGCAAAGCAATGCCCAGCAAATGAACTTCCATCGCAATAAAGTAATCGCTCACCGGGGGGCCTGGAAAGCGGCCCCCCATCCGCAAAATTCACTGGCCTCCCTTCAACAGGCCGTCGCCTTGGGATGCGAAGGGTCTGAGTTTGATGCCTGGATGACGGCGGACGGAGTGCTGGTAGCCAATCACGATGCCGATCACGAGGGAATGGTTATCGAAGAAGTCACCTATGCCGAACTACTGAAAAAACCCCTACCCAATGGGGAGAAAATCCCGACGGTTGAGGAATACATCCGGAAGGGAATGGCCCAACACGGCACCAAATTGATCTTCGAAATCAAACCTTCCCGTGTATCCAGGGAAAGAGGACAGGAGTTGGCGACAAAATCGGTAGCATTGGTAAAAAAACTGAATGCCGAACAATGGGTCGACTACATTACCTTTGATTACGATATCGGATTACGGGTACTGGAATTGGACCCGGATGCAAATGTCGCCTATCTGATGGGCGATAAAACTCCAAAAGAGCTCAAGGAGGATGGGTTTTTCGGTTTTGATTACAATATCAAAACGGTGAAAGCAAATCCGCAATGGATAGAAGAGGCCCATGCCCTGGGCTTGACGGTCAACGTGTGGACAGTGAATAAGGAAGAGGACATGCAGTGGCTACTGGAAAAAAACGTAGATTACATCACGACGGACGAGCCGGAAAAATTATTCTCCTTGATCCGCTAATCCCATGAAAACGAAACGTCTCCTATCTTCCCACCTGCTGCTTTTACACCTGCTGCTCCTCGTTTGCTGTTTTGCTTGCGAGCAAGCGACACCAAAACGAACCGTTCGCCATGCCATACTCATAGGGCTTGACGCTTTCGGTTCCCGGGGTTTTCAGAAGGCAGAAACACCTTTTATGAATCAGATGGTTGCCCAGGGCGCCATTGCTCCCTTTGCCAGGTCCGTATTGCCCACCAACTCTTCCCCTAATTGGACTTCCATGCTTACGGGTGCCGATCCGCTTCAACACGGTGTCTACGACAACGCCTGGGAATTGGATAAACAGCGATGGCCTCCCGTGCTGATGACCGAAAGCGGGAGGTATCCCAGCTTGTTTAACTGGCTGCAGGAGCAGCTACCGGATGCGAATATGCAGCTTTTTTACGAATGGGGAGGGCTGGCACGCCTTTATGACCTGGATGCAGTGAAACGAGTCTACAAAGGAAGCAGTGGGGACGAGGTGTTTTCCAAGGCGGTAGAGGCATTTTTTGAAGATAAACCCGATTTTCTTTTCATTGATATCGACGAAATCGATCATTACGGACATCAGGAGGGGCACGACTCTCCTGCCTACTTCCACGCCATTTCTCATTACGATAGCCTGATCGGTAAATTTGTTCAGCGATTGGAAGCGGCGGGAATCATGGAGGAAACGCTACTATTGATCACGGGTGACCACGGCGGTATTGGCAAGGGACATGGAGGCACCAGTCTGAATGAATTGGAAATTCCCATAATTCTGTATGGAAAAGGGATCCAACCGGGCCGCGTAATCGACAAGCCCTGCTACCAATACGATGTGGCCCCCACCCTCGCCTATGCGCTGGGAGTTGTCCCACCCAAAGCCGGAATAGGCAGGCCAATTCTGGAGGCTTTTGACCCCTTGACACCCGCCAGTACCTTTGTACCCATGCCGGTGATTTTTCCCGCCGGAGGGTTTTTTAAACAGGAAGAACTACGCCTTGAGCTCCATTCGGACGCTCCGAATGCCGAAATTCGCTATACGCTGGACGGGACCGTTCCCTTGGCCAATACCGGAACGGTCTACCGAGAGCCACTGCGAATACGTAGCAATGAGCTGGTCACCGCAGTTTCCGTTGTCAATGGAAAAACCAGCCGGGCAGATGTACAACAATACCGGATTTCGAACGAAGCGGGTAAAGTCAATTGGGAATACCTGGAGGGAATCTTTTCTCAGGTTCCCGACTTTCAGAAATTACCTAAAAAATCGAGCGGGAAAAGTTCAGAAATCAGTCTGGTAGAAATTCCTCACCGGGAAGATCATTTCGCCCTTCGTTTTACAGCCAACCTTCGTGTGCCTACTGCGGGCTTGTATACCTTTTACTTGCAGTCGGATGATGGGAGCAGGCTTTGGTTAAACGAAGAACTGCTGATCGATAACGATGGATCCCATTCCAGGCAGGAAGAAAGTGCTGCGGTGGAATTGGATGCGGGAACGCATCCCCTGGAGGTGCGGTACTTCGAAGACATTGCGGGTGAAGAATTACAACTGTATCTTTCCGGTCCGGGTATTCCGAAGCAAATCGTTTCCGGTAATTTTTTTGAATAGGTTCACAAAAGGGGTACTGCAGCCACTAACGAACCACCGTACGCGGAATGGCTGCCGGCAGGCGGCTGAGCATCTCGTTATTTAGCAATTGGGTAACATTAGTAAAACTTGACACGTTGATGACGCTATTGTTTTGCCTGCCGATCAGCACCACCTCTTCGCCTACCTGTACACCTGGAATATGACTCACATCCACCATGAATAAGTTCATGTTTATCAAGCCCACAATAGGTGCTTTCTTTCCACGGATAAGCACCTGCCCCCGGTTGGACAGCGCGCGGGGATAGCCGTTGGAATACCCCAACGGGAGTACCGCAATGGTCATTTTCTGCGTGGCTTGAAACGCTGTGCCATAGCCAATAAACTCGCCCTCGTTTACCTCCCGAATGTCCATCACATCGGTCTTCCAACTGAAAATCCGTTTTAGCGAAGTATCGGCTTTTTTGTTGGTCTCGTGCAGGTGTGAAAAATAAATATCGGGACTTGGCCAGAACCCATACTGGGCAACACCTATTCGGACCAGATCGTATACCGTTTCTTTCATCGCAAGCGCAGCCGCCGAGCAAGCGATGTGCCGTAGCTGCGGAAGGAATTTTTTTTCCTTACATTGCCTGAGAAATTCCTTGTAACGTTTGTGTTGCCGTTCAATTTTAAACTGGTTGCTCGCGCTTTCCGCTCCTCCGAAATGCGTGCAAAGTCCTTCAAAAACGAGCCAATCTGAATTTTTTTTGAGGTATGCGATCGCTTTGGGAAACTCTTTGGCATGCATCCCCGTCCGGTTGGCGCCGGTTTCTACTTCCAGGTGTATTTTTGCCTTTTTGCCGACCTTTTTTGCCGCTTCCAAAGCCTTTGGCAGGCGATCGAAATAATAAACGAAGAAAGCGATTTCATGAGATATCGCCCATTCGAGATCTTCTTCGTAAATAATTCCCATAATCAAAATCTCACTTTCTGGCTTACATACCTCCAATACCTGTTCTGCCTCAAAGGAGGAAGCCACGCAAAAATGATTGATGCCACACCGCTCGGCCATTGGCACGAACGACTCGATTCCGTGGCCGTAGGCATTCGCCTTGACCACGGAAGAGAGAATGGGTTTCTCACCTATTTTCTTTCGGATAAAATTAACATTGCTCTTATAGGCACTTTGTTTTAATTCGATTCTTGATGAATGTTTTACCATTTTTTCTTTGTTTCCAACCATGTATAGGATTTCCCCCAGCTTTCTTTGGCCAGCGTTCTTACTTTGCTCACTTCTTTCTGGGGGATTGTATCCATTATCGAAGCGGCTTCCAGGTTATTGTAGTGAAAGGCATAGACCCGGGCAGCAAACTGATGAATTGGCAGGGAAGACTCCCCGTGGATTTCACCATTTCCGTATACCGAAGGTTTGATCTCCTGTCCCCAGTCCTGCCGGCCTTCGTTGTTAGGGTTCAGGAAATAGGCACGGACGATTCCAGAAGGGTCTTCGTCGACCCGAAGTAGGGAGACGGCATGGAACCCAAGCATTTCGCCTTTGGCAGAGGTGATGAAAATTCCTACAGGATTGGGATATACCAGCCGGTGCCCACCATTGAAACGAGGATGGCACATGGAGTAAAACACCCGCACAAACCCATCAAAATCTACGATGGCATTTGATAGGTAATCGTAGGCGGAAGCAAATCCGATTTGGATCCATTGCCCGTACAAGCCCGGGTTTACCCACTTGTGGGGATCTTCTCCCCTTCCGGTTGCCCGGCGCATCATCTCATTGTACACCCTGTCCAGCATGGGAACCAGCGTTACGGATACCGCATCCAGGTGGTGATCCAGATTTTGAACCAAGCCTGCAGGCGTCGTGGAATAGCTTATCTCCTGGCCCTCAAACCGGAAGCTGAGGTCGTTATACACCGCTGCTGTCTGCACCATGTGAATGAGCTTGGCCGGGGCATGTTGGCTCCACATGCTGATGCCACGCGCACTCTGACAGGTTGGGTTGTTGCCCTGACCCACCCCTAATGGTTGTCCCAGAATCCGAAACAGTGCACCGATCAGGTACTGTTTGGGACTTACCTTTTCGTGGGGCGTTTGGGTAGATTTCAGGATTCTACGGGCTACTTCGGGATGAACGGTAATCTTACTCAGGTTGTAGAGCCCGGAGCGGACCGCTTCCCGGGAAATGATTCCATTTTCAAGCATTTTGGCCAGGCCAAAAATACATTGTGCGTTGAAGGGATGGATGACCTGAAGAATAAGAAAACAGACAAAATCCTTAAATTCATTAAAGCGGGCGAGCCCCGTTGGGTTCAGTCCCAGGCAAACCGGAATCAGTTCCTGATAATCCTTTTTGACTAAGTGGACCAATAAAACCGCCTGGTACGTACTGACCAATCCGAATTGCAACATACTGCTCCCCATGGCCTTCGCCTCCTGCTCCAGATGTTCTATTTTCATTCCCTGAAGCGATTTCCCGTAAGCCAGGTGATCCTTACCAGCGGCCCCCGCCGAAGGTTTATAAATCGCCCGCTGAAATTCCAGCAGGGCCATGTCTGCCGGATCCTCCGGGTTCAACTCAATCTTCTCTTTTACCAAAGCGATGATGCTGCGTTGCTTTTCCGTCACCACGGGCCGTTGCTCGCAAATAAGCGTCAATTCCTCGACCAACTTTGACTTGACCTTGGACAGCTGTACTTTTTCCAGTATGAACTGAAAAAGCGCATGAACCTTTTTCAATTCATGCGCGCTCATTGCCAGGCGGGTATCTTCCTGCGGCTCATTGAAAACGAACTCCAGGTTGTGGACCAGCACTTCCTGCAGGTAATTGTCCGCTTCCTCCTTGGCTTCCTCAGTCCCGGCAATCTGCCCCTCCAAAATAGCAAGCATGCGCAACTCGCTGAGAAGTTCGACGGTAGAGCTCGGATGACCACTTTTATAGGTCCCATTTACCAGCTGGGGAACCAATTTATCGGGGTGTTCCCAGGGACTATCTCTGAAAATTCCTGCCTCCGTCAGGTCAGGAACTCGCTCGTACACCTCACGAATTCCCTGCAGGGTTCCGCACCAGGTGTCCAATTGCCCCATGATTTTCTGTGCCTTCTCTCCCCTGGTCAGCGAAGTTGCCGACTTATACTTCTCAAACAACTCGTCAAAAGACGCCAGATTGCTTTCTGAGATCACTCCTTCTTGCATATAGTTGATTTACTTAAACTCGTTTCTAATGATAAAAATCTACATTTTCGTAATGCAGCAATAGCTCTGTCATTCGATCGGGATCATCCCCTTTGAAATTGACGGTCCCAAAGTGATTACCAAATCCTTCCCGGGCATTGATTTTCTGCGAACTCAAAGGAGGTACCAGGTTGTGATCCAGAAAATAGGATTCTTCTTTCAATTCCTCCGGAATCACCAATTTTGATATTTGGTTTTTATGCGGATAAATCATGACATTTCCATAAAAGGTTTTGGGCCGCGCATCCAACGGCGGTAGGATTTGTTGCAACTCCTCTTCGGAGAGTTCCGGATCGTGGCACAAAACGAATGCCGCCAGTGCATCAAACCCATACGCTTGACCACAGAGTTCGAGAATGTGCCCTCCGGGAATCCTGCAAGCTACCTCTCCAAAGCTCAATTCATCGTTCTCCGTCAAAAACCATTCGGGGTGAATCATACCGTATTGAATCCCGAATAAATCGACCAACTTCTGCATTTCTTTCAAAATTTTATCCCGTTTGGTGTGCAGGTAGTTTCCTTCCGGAATAAAATTGGAATAGCCAAGCTTAACGTATTCGGTGATATTCATAAACCGAATTTTTCCTCCATGGATGAAAGCCTCACAGGAAAACTCCCGTCCGGGCAAATGGCTCTCTGCCAGACAGGGAAAATCATCCTCCTCACATTTGGTATCGATATCTGATTGCGAGCGAAGCAGGCGGTGTCCAACCGTCCCGGCAGAGGCAAAGGGTTTGATATGTACCCAGCTGTCCTCTTCCGCGTCAATTTGAAGGTTGGCCTCGTTGAGACGTTTCATAAAATTGCGAACTCCCTCTTTGTTATACACCTCTTCAAAAAGTCCTACACGTAGACCGCCAATTAATGCTTTCCGCTTCATCATGGCTTTGTTCCGAAAGAGAAAGGCTCTGTTCAATACTCTCGGATCGTCTCGATACAGAGAATTGAGTGCTCCGGCCCATTCCACCGTTTCTTCAAAAAGAGGAACTGCCACATCAGCACCGAAGGCATCCAATTTTGCTTTTAAATCCAGCGAATTAGAGGAATCGCTCCATTCGTTAAACGTGTACGAAACAAAGGGAATGTCATGCTCTTTGGCATATCCTTCGAAATCCGGATAGGAAACTACCACATACGGTTTGTTGAGCTTTTGCATACTCTCTATCACGGGCAAACTCCAGCCCATTAGTGCAAAACATTTTGCCATTTTGATATATCTGTTTGGTTCAGCTAAACCATGCAACAAAAAACAGGCTAAAGTCAATTTGTAAAAATAAATAAATAAAATTTCCTACTATAGTGAATAAATGTCTTTAAATAATGTAAAATACACGTTTTTATTCAAATTTGTCCCTTAAAAAAATCCTGAAGTAGAGGACCTTAAAACCGACGGAACGTTGCCAAAAAAGAAGGTTGTTTCGCCAACTGCATTATCTGGGTTCAAAATTTGTATATTTGATCAAATAAATAAATATTTGTCGGGTGTAAAATGAGAAGAGAAACACACATAGCCTCCAATCCTTACCTGGCCCATACCAATCTTTTTGGGTTTCCGGTTCTGTTTCCTGTAAAGACCTTTCGGACAGTTTTCAGGGCATAGTCCCTATCGTATTTTTATGTATCCTACGCGGATGCATCCCTACCGAAAGCATACATCAAATCATTTTAACCAAATCTTCTTCGGGCCATTCGTCGCAGCGCAGGTCAGTGAGAAAATGCCAGCAAGCCCAAATCAATGTTGCCATGTCTAACCAAAAATTTATCATCAAGCCCGCAACCGGAGAGCACGGTCATTACGCTGAAATCATTACCCAGGAAATGGAACGTTCGGCGCAAGCCCGGGGTACAGGAATAGCCAAAAGGTCTCCCGAATACATCCGCACAAAAATGAACGAAGGAAAGGCGGTGATCGCGCTTACCAAGTCTGGAGATTGGGCCGGATTTTGCTACATTGAAGCCTGGGGCCACGGGAAATTTGTCGCCAATTCCGGGCTAATCGTCGCTCCCGAATTCAGAAAACACGGGCTGGCCAGAGAGATCAAACGAGAAGTCTTTAAACTTAGCCGAAAAAGATATCCTGACGCAAAAATTTTCGGCCTCACGACTGGTGCGGCCGTGATGAAGATCAATTCGGAACTGGGTTACTATCCGGTAAGTTATTCGGACCTTACCACGGACGATGAATTTTGGAAAGGCTGCCAAAGCTGCGTGAATTATCCGATTCTCATGAGCAAAAACCGATCAAACTGTCTATGTACGGCGATGCTTTACGAACCCAAAAGCGTAAAAAAAGCGGAACAGAAGAAGCTATCCTCGGAATTTAATAAGAATCTCAGCCTTTTTGAACGATTGGTAAAAATCAAACGGGCCATGTTTCTTAATATTGCCAAAGGAAAGCGAAACGCACTTGCCAAGGTCAAGGGCAAAAGTTAATCAATCATCATCATGCGTGCGTTGCAGACATCAACGCATGCAAACCGTAAAATATACCATGAAAAAAGTAGTTTTAGCATACAGCGGTGGATTGGATACCACTTTTTGTGCCCTATATTTAAGTCAGGAAAAAGGCTTTGAGGTACATGCAGTCCTGGTCAATACCGGTGGATTTGAGCAAGAGGAACTGGACAGCATAGCCGAACGGGCCAAAAAGCTGGGAGTAGCCTCCTTCAAAGTTTTGGACGTTACCCAAACGTACTATCAGGAAGTAATCAAATACCTGATTTTCGGAAACGTACTGAAAAACCAAACCTATCCGCTTTCGGTCAGTGCGGAAAGAATTCTACAGGCCAAAGCGTTGGCAGAATACGCAAAAAGCATCGGTGCCACCGCAGTGGCCCACGGCAGCACCGGGGCAGGAAACGACCAGGTACGGTTCGATATGATTTTTCAGACCATCCTCCCACAGGCGGAGATTATCACCCCCATCCGAGACCTAAAACTGAGCAGGGAGGAAGAAATCAGCTACCTGAAGAAGCACGAGGTGCACATGAATTTCGAAAAAGCTGCGTATTCCATTAACAAAGGGATTTGGGGTACTTCCGTCGGAGGTAAGGAAACGCTTACCTCGGACCAGGCCTTACCGGAGGATGCCTATCCCACTCAAGTTAGTAAATCCGACCCCGAAAATCTGAGCATAGGATTTGAAAAAGGCGAGATACACCGTGTGAATGGGGAATATTTTACCGATCCGGTGGCTGCAATAATAAAAGTACAGGAAATAGCCGGTCCGTTCGGGATCGGACGAGACATACACGTAGGCGACACCATCATCGGCATCAAAGGGCGAGTGGGGTTTGAAGCCGCCGCTCCGCTCGTCATTATTAAAGCGCATCAATTGCTCGAAAAACATACACTCACCAAGTGGCAGGCCTACTGGAAAAACCAGTTGTCCGAGTTTTACGGAAATCACTTGCACGAAGGGCATTACCTGGATCCGGTGATGCGCAACCTGGAAGCCTTTATGGCAGCTACGCAAACCTACGTCACCGGGGAAGTGAAGGTGCAACTAATGCCTTACCGCTTCAGTATGATCGGTATCCATTCGGACCACGATCTGATGTCCTCAAAATTTGGCAGCTACGGAGAGATGAATAAGGGATATACGGCAGCGGACGTAAAGGGATTTACCCGAATTCTTGGCAATCAAACCGCCATTTTTCATAGCGTAAACCAAGATAAAAATGATTAAAACCGGAATCGTTGGAGCAGCTGGATACACCGGCGGAGAACTCATTCGCTTACTTATTCACCATCCTCAGGTTTCGCTGCAATGGATTCATAGCAACAGTCAGCAAGGAAAGCCCCTGGAGGCAGTACATCCCGATTTAATCGGTGATTCGGATTTGGTCTTTACCCAGCGAGTAGATACCTCCGGGCTGGATTTGGTCTTTCTCTGCCTACCCCATGGAGAAGCAAGTCCATTCCTGCAACAACACTCCTTTAGGAAAGAGACGGTGATTATTGATCTGAGTACTGATTTTCGGGACGAGTCAGACGACTTCGTCTATGGATTACCGGAGGTGAATGCCCCCCGTATCAAGCAAGCAAAACGAATCGCCAATCCCGGATGCTTTGCAACGGGCATACAGCTGGCACTGGCGCCCGCTGTAAAAGAGGGCTGGTGCAGTAGTTCCGTGCATGTCACGGGTATTACTGGAAGTACCGGAGCCGGAAAAAAGCTTAGTCCAACCACCCATTTTAGCCAGCGGACGCAAAACGTATCCGTCTACAAGCTGTTTACCCACCAACATTTAAAGGAAATCAATCAAACCTTTGGGCAGTTGGATCCGGGTTTCGATGGACAGGTATTCTTCGTTCCGTACCGGGGAAATTTTGCCAGGGGCATCTGGGTAACCGCCTATTTCCCCTACTCCGGTACAGAGGAAGCTGCAAAGGAGGTCTATGCCCGGTTCTACCAAACGGCTGCCTTTACCCATGTCAGCCAGCAAGACCTGGACCTCAAGCAAGTGGTCAATACCAACAAATGCCTGCTCCACTTAAAAAAGGAGGCAGGGCAGTTGGTGATTTACTCGGCCATTGATAACTTGTTAAAAGGAGCCTCCGGACAGGCCGTACAAAACATGAACCTTGCCTTTGGTCTGGACGAAAAAATGGGATTACAATTAAAAAGCGTTGCCTTCTAGAATACCTGATGGAAACGCTGCTAAACAACTTAACCTTCGACCAATGAAGCCATTTGATGTATATCCGTTGATGCAGGTAACGCCGGTGAAAGCAGAGGGCGTGTACCTCTGGGATGAGGAAGGAAACCGCTACCTGGACTTGTACGGAGGACATGCAGTCATTTCGGTGGGGCACAGTCATCCGCACTTTGTGGAACGCCTGCGCGATCAGCTGGAAAAAATAGCCTTTTATTCCAACTCCGTGCGCATTCCTTTACAAACCGAATTTGCTGCCAAACTGGGACAACTATCGGGATACGATGCCTACGATGTTTTCTTATGCAATTCGGGGGCAGAGGCCAATGAAAACGCGCTCAAACTGGCCTCTTTCCAGACAGGAAAAGCAGGTGTAATCGCCTTTACAGGTGCCTTTCATGGACGGACTTCCGGAGCGGTGGCCGTCACCGATAATCCCAAAATTGTCGCCCCCTTCAACAGCGGTCACCAGGTTTTTTTTGAACCCTGGGGCGACCTGGAGGCGGTCGAACATCGACTGAAAACCGAACAAATTGCTGCCGTACTGATCGAAAGCATACAGGGTGTCAATGGTATTCAGGTAGCTACTTCCGAGTTTTTGCTGGGGCTTTCCGCATTGGCCAGGAAATACGGCGCCTGCTTTATTGTAGATGAAGTACAGGCGGGCTATGGAAGAACCGGAAAGTTCTTTGCCCATCAGTGGACCGCTGGTTTGGAGCCGGATTTAATTCCGGTAGCTAAGGGCATGGGAAACGGCTTTCCCATCGGTGGTGTACTCATTCATCCCGATATTAAAGCCCGACACGGACTACTGGGGACTACCTTTGGCGGAAACCATCTGGCCTGCGCAGCGGGCATGGCTGTATTGGAAATCATTGAACAGGAAAATTTACTGGAAAATGCAACGCGGCAGGGCAAATTCCTGATGGAAGCACTAACGTCGGAATTCTCCGCGATTTCCGCCGTGAGAGGCAAAGGCCTGATGATCGGTTTCGATCTACGGGAAGCAGCAGCGCCCTTTCGCTCCGAACTGATCAAAAACCACCGCATCTTTACAGGCAGCGCTGCCCGCAAGGAAACCATTCGCCTGCTGCCCCCGTTGGGCATTCAACGGGCTGACCTGGAGGTGTTTCTTGCCAGCCTGAAAAAAGTAACCGAACAAAAAGCCGACCCGATAAAACCATGAAAAACTTTACGCAATTTGACTCACGTTCCCTGGCCGACTCCCTGATCGATCAAGCCCTGGCATTCAAAGCCGCTCCCATGCAACGGCAGGAAAAAGGTAAAGGCAAGCGACTGGGATTGATCTTTTTAAATCCCAGCCTACGAACCAGGGTAAGTACACAACTTGCAGCTTCCAACATGGGAGTAGAAAGTTTTGTATTGAACATGGACAAGGAAACCTGGGCACTTGAGATGCAGGACGGCGTGCTGATGAACAAAAACAAAGTGGAACATATCAAGGATGCCGCTGCCGTATTGGGTGGTTATTTCGATTTTCTGGCGATTCGCGCATTTCCCTCGCTGACGAACAAGGAAGAGGACACGGAGGACTTTATCCTCAACCAATTTATCCGCTATTCCGGGATCCCCGTAATCAGCTTGGAAAGCGCCATCCGACACCCCTTGCAGAGCCTTGCCGACATGGTGACCATTCGGGAAAATTTCCAGGAAAAACGAAAACCAAAAGTAGTGCTCACCTGGGCACCCCACATCAAATCCATTCCCCATGCCGTAGCCAATTCCTTTTCCGAATGGGCCTTGGGCTGTGGCCACGACCTGACGATTACCCATCCGGTAGGCTACGAATTGGACGAGCAGTTTACCAAAGGAGCAACCATTGAATACGACCAGACTAAAGCGCTGGAAGATGCAGATTTCGTTTACGTGAAAAACTGGAGTGCATTCAACCCCTATGGAAAAATCCTGAAAGTCGACGAAAACTGGCTGCTGAAGGAAAGCAAAATCAAGAAAAATTCCAAAGCCAAGGTCATGCACTGCTTGCCTGTGCGTAGGAACCTGGAGCTTAGTGACGAAGTCCTTGACGGTAACCGCAGCCTGGTACAAAATCAAGCAAAAAACCGGATATTCGCCGCTCAGGCGGTTATTGATCGGCTGCTATAAATCTTTCCTGCCATGGAAATCAATGTTATAAAAATTGGGGGAAATGTCATCGACCATCCAGAAAATGCCAGCCGTTTCCTCAAGCTTTTCGCTAAATTTCCGGGAAAGAAAATCCTGGTTCATGGAGGGGGTGTACTGGCCAGCCGGATTGGCAAGTCCTTGGGAATAGAGCCGCAGATGCATCTGGGAAGACGCATCACCGACAAAGAAACCCTGGACCTGGTCACCATGGTGTACGCCGGGCTGATCAATAAAAACCTGATTGCCGAGTTGCATACCTACGGGCAGCAAGCCATTGGTCTAACAGGTGCTGACGGCAATGCCATACAATCCGTCAAAAGACCCGTGAAGGACGTGGACTACGGGTACGTGGGGGACGTGGTACAGGTTAACACGGAACTCCTGGAATCCCTTTTGCAGCAATCCATTTCGCCCGTATTTTCGGCGATTACGCACGATGGAAAAGGCCAATTGCTGAATACCAATGCGGATACCATCGCCTCCGAAATCGCAACCGCCCTGGCCCGAAAACACAAGGTAAACCTCTATTTCTGCTTTGATAAAACCGGCGTTCTCATGGATGCCAACAACGAAGCTTCCCTGATTCCCCTGATCAATGAAGACATTTATAACGAATTGCTACGGGATCAGATCATTCATTCCGGCATGATACCCAAATTGGAAAACGCGTTCAAGGCCTTGCAAAAAGGGGTGGTCCACGTATGGCTGGGATTGCCGGATAACTTATTACTTGCCGCTAAAGGAAAAAACGCCGGCACCACCATAGAGTCTCAAAAATACGGCTTGTACTGACTGCCGGACCAAACCAATCCGATCCTTGGAATCCATCGAAAAACTATATAGCGAAGCCCTTCACTTACTCAAAGACTTGATCCGAACGCCTTCCTTCAGCCGGGAAGAAGACGGCACGGCGGCAATTATCCGGGCATATCTGGAAAACAAGGGAATCACTAGCCACCAAAAAGGGAATAACATCTGGTCCTATGCCAACGCATACGACCCCGGACTACCCACCGTGCTACTGAATTCCCACCACGATACCGTCAAACCTAACCAAGGGTATACGCTGGATCCATTCGAACCCTTGGAAAAGGAAGGAAGACTGTTTGGACTGGGATCCAACGATGCGGGAGGCCCATTGGTGGCATTGATAGCCACTTTTGTGTATTATCACAAAAAGCAGCTTCCCGTAAACCTTCTCCTGATCGCTTCGGCCGAAGAAGAGATCAGTGGAAAAGGAGGAATCGAATCCCTGATCCCGGAATTGCCGGAAATGAGCCTGGCCATTGTCGGCGAACCCACGCAGTTGAAGCTGGCGGTGGCCGAAAAAGGGCTGATGGTTATTGATGCCCGGGTAGAAGGCAGGGCGGGCCATGCCGCCAGAGAAGAAGGACTGAATGCCATTTACCTGGCCCTGGACGATTTAATCGCCATACGTGACTTTCGCTTCCGCAAGGTTTCCCCATACCTCGGGGCCAGCAAAGTATCGGCTACGATCGTACAGGCCGGTTCCCAACACAACGTGGTCCCGGATTTATGCTCCTATACCCTCGATGTGCGGGTAACCGATGCGTATACCCTGGAAGAAGCGCTGGCCGAACTCAAACAAGTGGTAAAAGCTGACCTCCACCCGCGTTCCATGCGCTTGCGTCCCTCCCGGATCAGTCAGGACCACCCGCTACTCCGCGTCGGCCGGGCAATGGGACTGGAAAGCTACGGTAGCCCTACCCTGTCTGACCAGGCACTGATTCCTTATCCCTCCGTAAAGATCGGCCCGGGAGATTCCGCCCGATCCCATACCGCGGACGAATTCATTTATACCAGCGAACTCAAGGACGGCATTTCGCTGTACGTTGCACTATTGGAGAATTATTTTTCCCACCTAACCCCGAAAACACCATGAAGCTTTGGCAAAAAGACAAAACGAGCAAAAAAGAAGTTGAATCGTTCACCATCGGTCGTGACCCTGAGTTTGACTTAATCCTTGCGCCGTTCGATGTCACGGGATCCATGGCCCATGCCATAATGCTAGCCTCCATCGATTTACTTACTACCGAAGAATTATCGGTGCTAAAAAAGGGGCTGAAGGAAATTCGAGCGGAAATAGCGCAGGGTACCTTTACAATAGCAAGCGGAGTCGAGGATGTGCACAGTCAGGTGGAGTTTTTGCTTACCGAACGCTACGGTGACGTGGGCAAAAAGCTTCACAGCGGCCGATCCCGAAACGATCAGGTGCTGGTAGACCTCAAGTTGTACTACCGCCAAGCTATCCGGCAAACCATGGAGGCAATAGAAAAATTATTCGGGCTTTTACTTCGACTGGCCGAAACCCACAAAGACAACCTCATGCCCGGATACACCCATACCCAGCTGGCCATGCCCTCTTCCTTTGGCCTTTGGTTTGGATCAATGGCCGAGGGTCTGGCCGAAGACATGCACCTATGGCAGGCCGCCTATGCTCTGGTAAACCGCAACCCGCTCGGATCGGCAGCAGGATACGGCTCCTCTTTTCCCTTAAATCGCACCATGACCACGGAGCTATTGGGATTTGCAGACATGCACTACAACGTGCTAAATGCGCAAAATAGCCGTGGAAAAACCGAAAAATCCCTGTCCTTTGCTATGGCCGCTACCGCCGGAACCCTTAACCGACTGGCGACGGACGCTATTTTGTTCATGAACCAGCATTTTGGCTTTATTCGGTTTCCAGACGAACTGACCACCGGGTCAAGCATCATGCCGCACAAAAAAAATCCGGATGTGTTTGAATTGGTACGTGCCAAAACCAACCAAATCCAAAGTTATCCCCAAACCATCACCCTTCTTTTGACCAACCTGAGCACCGGCTATCACCGCGACTTACAATTGTTGAAAGAAACCATTTTTCCAGCCTTTGAGCAGCTTCAGGATTGCCTGTCGATTACCCAACTGATGTTGGAAAACATCACCGTACAAACAGATTTACTGGAAGACGAAAAGTATGCCTATTTGTTTAGCGTAGAAGAAGTAAACCGCTTGGTACTCGAAGGGATGCCCTTTCGGGACGCCTATAAAAAAGTGGGACTGGATATCGAAAACCAGCGCTTTTCTCCAGGAAAACGGGTATACCATACCCACGAAGGGAGCATAGGTAACCTCTGTCTGGACGCAATTGCACAAAAAATGAAAGGGCTTGCAATTGACTTCACACCCGCATTGGAGGCGGAACAAAAGCTTTGGGAAACCTAAACTCAGATGGAATCCTGAATCATGTACACCATCACGGAGGCCAACAAGTACCCACCGAGAAAGGATAGAAAGTAAGGCCAGGTCAAATCGTATTGGCGGTACAGGGCCTTCTTCGCCGAATGGGTGAATTTATTAAACTTTTTAAACCGTTTGACCGGAAACATGGACAAAAACAACAGTCCATAACAAACGGTAAATAAAAGTAGCGCCACAAATGTTTGCATAACTTTTTGTCGTTGAATCAAAGGTACATGCTGACCGGCAAAGCACCAAGATCTGCTTCCAAAAAGCTTCTTTTTTTTTGGAGATTCAACTCTTTCGTGTAAACCAATCCATTATTTATCAATGCTTTAAATTAAAAACATTAAAAAAATCGAATCTGCGATGCCTTCGTTTAAATTTATATTTCATTTTGGCATAGGTGTAGTTGGGAACGATCCGAAAAGACAGTAAAATGATACCAAACATCAGCACCATTGAACCAAAAAAAAGCGCATCAAAGTTATAGCCTGCGTCTACTACCAGTCCGTAAATGGCAGGACCTACGGCTGAACTAAGTACCATCACCGAAGCAAACATACTCCGTACTTTTCCGATAAAGCCTGCGCCGAACAATTCCACCTGAAGGGCAGAGATGATCGCGTTACCGAAGCCTGCCGAAGCCCCCATCAGAATCATGTACGGAAAGATAACCAGGGAATCGTTTACCAACCAGATAAAGACAATGGCCACCAAAAATGGGATCAGGTAAAACGGGAAAAATCTTCGCGCGGTGTACTTATCGATCAAGGGGCCCGCAAACAAAATCGCAAGGGATCCGGCCAGGGCGTAAAACGTCAATCCCACCGCCATCCACTCCAGCGTCCAGCCTTTAAACTCAGCAATGGCAAATTGGTAGAAAAACAAACCCGTCACCGTAAAGGATAGTACAAATAAATTCGGAGCTAATAGCCAAAACCTTCTGGATTTCAAAATTTCCCATTGCGTAACTTCCTTTACAGCGGCGCCCGCTCCCGAATTGCCGCTATCTTCGTGAACAATCAAGTTCTTTTCGTCAATAAATAGCTTCAGGTACACCGGAACTACGATCAGGACGATAACCGCATTCACCAAAAGGGACTGCCGCCATCCAAACAAATTTATGAGGGCCACTACCATGATGGGAAGTGCGGCCTGCCCCACCGGATGGCCCAGAGAAGCGAGACTGATGGCCTTGCCCCTTCCCTTTAAGAAGTATTTCGACATACTCGTAATGGCGATGTGGCTGAACAACCCCTGACCGGCAATGCGAAGTCCAAAGAAAGCCAGGGGCAGCAGGTACCAGTAATGATTGACACTCATCAAAACCATCGATAAAATAAAGATTACCGTAGCCATCAGTGTGTATTTGACCAGACTTATCTTATCAATGTATTTGCCCAACTGAGGCAAAAGCAAGGCGCTGGCGATGGTGGCAATCATGTAGTAGCCACTAATCTGGACGTTTTGCAAGGAAAATTCCTCGATCAAATAAGGGACATACAGGGCCAACAGGTAGGTTTGTCCGTAGCCAGAGAGACTGGTCATCAGCAAGCCAAACGTCAGAAGTTTTTTGTTCTCCAGTACAAAATTCAAATAATTCATTACCCAGGGAAATTATTGCTGGTTTGAGAAAAAGCGGGTGATCGAAAGGCAAAGATAATTTGTAAAATCAGGGATTACTAATTTCCACCGAAAGCAATACTTTTCGGAGCACTTATCAGGAAGCATACCTCTTCCTTTTTCTGACAGCCAGCGACAAAGGGGCCGCCAACGTTAAAAAAAATTTCTAATTCATCCACAAAGACCGCTTGATCGACAAAATAGTCGCATTTTTTTATTTATTTAGGCTTTTGAAAAATAGAAAACAGATAACTCATGACCACCGGATTTCAGCATCTTCATTCATTTCTCGCCTACATCGTTCTGGCAGGCTTGTTATTTAGTATTTTTGCCGCCCTCTTCGGAGCATTGGGAAACAAGGCTTTCAGCGAGAAAGATCGGAAATTCGGATTGGTCGGAATGATACTCGCGCACGTTCAACTGCTCATCGGTATTGTACTGTATTTCCTCAGCCCACTTGGCTTTGCCAACCTCAGTGGAGAAGCCATGGGTGACTCCATGAGCCGATTATATGCCCTCGAGCATCCGCTTATCAACATTTTGGCGGTTGCGCTGATCACGGTGGGATATAGCCGGGCGAAAAGACTATCCGAAAGTAAGAGTAAGTTTCGGAGCATTTACCTGTTTTATGGCATCGGATTTATCCTGATTCTCAGCCGTATTCCCTGGGATTCCTGGTTAAACTAATTTTTTATCTTGATGGACTCAGGCATTTTATCCGACCTCGTATCCAAAAAAATGCCCTTCGGTAAATACAAAGATCGGCTGATTTGTGATATTCCCGAACATTACCTGATTTGGTTCAAGCGGCAGGGTTTCCCCGAAGGAAAATTGGGGGTCTGGCTGGAAACCATGTATGAAATTCGTCTTAACGGATTAGAACACTTGCTCGACCGGATTAAGCCCAAGCGTTAACCTATTGGTATTTTTGCCATACTGTTGCAAGGATGGATTAATACTGATATCTTCGTATACTGAATTTCGTTTTGTATCCTCCAATTCCTCCATTTGTGCGGTCATTTCTTCTGTCAAGCTTCTTGTCGTTCTTTCTGTTCGTTTTCTGCTTCGCCCAGGAAAAGCACTCGCTTACGGTATCCGGAACGGTTCGCAGCGAACAAGGCGAAGGACTGCCGGCACTCATCGTTGTTCACGAGTTGGGCAAAGGAACTGCCGCCGACATGGACGGCCATTTTCGCATTGAGGGGCTCAATCCCGGTAACTACCACCTGCACGTAACCCACCTGGGCTTTAAGGCGTTGACGCAGACCATTACCCTCGACGCAAAGGACCTGGAGCTGAACCTAACACTGTCCGAGTCTGCCATTACCCTTCAATCCCTTACCATAGAGGCCAACCCATTCAAAAACGGGCCGGTAGAACAATCACAGACCATCGAGGTAGTAGACAGGGAATTTTTGGAAAAGAATAATTCCGGTACCTTTGCCAATGCCCTGGAAAAATTGCCGGGTATCAGCACGATCAATACCGGAGTGGGTATTAGCAAACCCGTGATTCGGGGAATGAGCTTTAACCGGATCATGGTCAACGACCGGGGAATCAAGCAAGAAGGCCAACAATGGGGGGCGGACCATGGGCTGGAAATAGACCCCTTCGACGTGGACCGGGTAGAAGTGGTCAAAGGGCCCGCTTCCCTGATATATGGTTCGGATGGGATGTCCGGAGTCATCAATATCTCTCCTGCCCCACTGCCCCGTGAAGGAATCATTCGGGGCCATTTCATCAACAGCTACCGAACCAATAACGCCATGAGAAGCCATTCGGCCACGGTCGAAGGAAACGAAAAAGATTTCGTATTCAAAGGACGGGTCACACTTCAAGATTATCAGGATTACCGCGTTCCGGCAGACAATTTCGTGTATGCCGGATTTGAATTACCGGTATTTGATTCCCGTTTAAAAAATACTGCAGGAAAAGAGAGGCATTTCTCCCTCATGGGAGGCTTGCGGAAAAATTGGGGAAAAACCACGATCACCGTCAGCCGGTTCCATCAGAAAGCAGGCATTTTCACGGGCGCCGTAGGCATCCCTAATAGCTACAACCTCCGCCACAATGGTGATTATGGCAACATTGAGTTTCCCCGGCAAAACAACACGCACCTTAAGGTGATTTCGAATACAACGGTGCAACTGAAAAAAAACTGGCTGGAACTTGATCTGGGGTACCAGCGTAACCAACGAAGGGAGGAATCCCTGCCCCATATCCACGGGATTGGTCCCACACCCGAAGGGAATCTGGCACTCTACCTGGACCTCAACACGTTCACCGCAAATGTGCGATTTAATCATTATATCAATGCTGAACATCAATCCATCATCGGTTTTCAGACCTCACTGATGGACAATCGGTTCGGGGGCTTCGAATTTTTATTGCCGACGTTCCAGTCTTGGAATGCCGGTATGTTTTACTTCCACGAATACCGATGGCGGGAAAACATTATCGTGAACGCCGGGCTGCGTCTCGATGGTGCCTGGCATCAAATAGAATCCCACGAACAACCGGTATACGACGCCTCCCTAAATCCCACGGGAGAAACGGTCGTGCGGAATCCGGATATCAACCGGAACTTTGCCAACCTAAGCGGCTCTACCGGAATGTCCTGGATCTTCAACGAACACACCAATTTCAAAGCCAATCTTGGAAGTAGCTACCGCATTCCCACTCCCATAGAACTGGCAACCAATGGCATCCACCATGGCAATTTTCGTCATGAAATCGGCGATGCCGGACTGACAAGCGAACGTAGCTACCAGGCGGATCTGAATATCACGCATTCACTCGAAAAACTCTTAGTGGGATTCAGTCCTTTTATGGCATACTACCAGGATTACATTTACCTGGCTCCTACAGGCCGATTCTCCACACTTCCCGGAGCTAGCACGCTGTGGGAATACCGGCAAAACAATGCCTTTTTTGCGGGAGCTGAATTGAAATTTCAATGGGCACCGGCAAAAGGCATGCAGGCCTCACTGGCCGGAGAATACGTATACAATCAAAATCTGGACACCCGTTTGCCCTTGCCCTTAACACCGCCTGCCAGTCTGCTCGGAAGCATCGAATGGTCCCTGCCCCAAACCGCCCAATTCCTGGAAAATAGCTACCTGTACCTGGAATATCGGCAGGTAGCCAGCCAAAACCGGGTGGACCGGAACGAACGCACAACCAATGGTTATGGTCTATTGCATGCAGGATTGGGTTGGGAAGTTTCGGTTTATGGATACCCCTGGAAATTTCAGGTGAGCGGTCAAAACCTGCTTAACACCTATTATTTCAACCACCTCAGTCGCTATCGACTGCTAAACCTACCCGAACAAGGTCGAAATATCAACTTTCACCTTAAAATTCCTTTCAACATAAAAAGTAATTGAGATTTTCAAGGCCAACTTTTAGGACTTGTTCTACGTATGTCTTATTATTGCAACAAGAATGCATTTGCAATAAAATTGAATTAATTACTATCCACGTAATCGTCATTAGATTTATGAAACAGAACGGAATACTACTCCTCGCCTTTGCCTCTACCTTCTTGTTCGCTTGCGGAACCGGTGACGAAGCCCCGCAGGATTTGGAAGCGCCCGTCATAGACCATGCCGATGGGCACGAGTACATTGAACCCGAAAACGGTGAGGTGTTTAGTGAAACGGCCGACCATACCCACGTACGCTTTTCCGTAGAAGACCCTTCGGGAATCGGACAGGTGCGGGTGAACATCCATGCCAACTTCGATGGACACACACATGCACGAATGAATAATGATTTTGTACGGTTGGACGTAAACGATATTTACAGCCCGGATGCTTCGAACCCAGACCTTCGCTTTCCCGCCGGGAGTACCCGCATAAATATTGATGGAACCGGAACGGATATCTATTGGACGGGATCCAACTCACGCATTTCCGATCCGGTGATCGCTGGTACCTATCATTTTGGGATTGAAGCCACCGATATTCATGGAAACCAGACCGGATATGCCGACGGCAGCAGCTATATAGCGACCATACAAATCCGTGCCCCCTACGCTCCAGCCATTTCCATCAGCAATTTGCACGACGATGAACTGGAAGGGGCCGCCGGTTCCCCCCTTGAGGTACAGGGGACCGTCAGCAAAACCGATCACACACTGAGCGCTCCCATTGCTTTTCTCTGGATTCGTTTGACGGAGGAACACGAGGACCACGGCGGTGGACACGACGATCATAACCACCGAATCGCCGAAGAGTATTTCTATGACAAGATGTGGGGAAGCTCGGCTTGGCTGGACGAAGGAAATGGGCCCGACCTGCCGCATGATGAGATGATCGACCTCTCAAAAGTTTTAACGGGAGACGATGCCATCATGGTGCCTTCCGGAGAGGATCATCTAGACTTAATCATTCTGGCCGAAGACACCAACGGCAATACCACCGAAATGAAGTATTCCGTGCACGTTGAATAACAATAGAATGGATTTAAAAACCATCCACTTGCTGTGATTTCGGAAAAAGACTTTTTAGAAATGGAATGACAGCTTGAAAATAAAAAGCGGTCGTCCCGGGGCTGTTGTAAGAAGTAGCCCGTTTGGGTGCGACCGCTTTTTGATTCCAACCAACCGGCATTTTTTTCCAAGGTTTCTCTCCCATGCAGGAAAGCACCATTCGTTTTAAAAAACACCTAACGATAATCTGTATAAAACGAAAGCGGAAATTCTAACGAATACAAGGTATATCTTGCGCCCGAAGGCGCAATCACCCCTGAGAAAAGTTTTTCTTGGGTCAAGCACTGGTATAAAAAAAGCGAAGTCAAATGGCTTCGCTTTTTTTGGTAGCAACACTGTTGGTTTAGTATATATGGTTTTCGTTAGTCCTTCATTAATCTATAACAATCGAGGTATGGGGCAAATCGAAGGTAGGATCCGCCATGGCTTGGGTAAAGACGGAAGCCAGATCCGTAAGTGCCATGGCTATCCGATTTGCACCAAAAACGGTAGGCATCTCAACATCCAAGGGCATCCAGGCTCCTTGCTGGCTTACAACCAGAAAAGCGAAAATAATTACCATGTATTTGACGGATAACCTCATCTTTAATTTTCGTTTAATAGTATCCTAACACACATTAAACAAAAATGTTTTTCCTCCGCGTTCTTTTTTGGAAAATAGTTCCACAATTTCCTAGGCTCTATCCATCCATTTTAGCCATTTTTGAAAAAAAAAGACTATCCCAATCCATTTACAGGCTTTTCTATCCATTAAAACTGGACAAAACCAATGATTAATAATTAGGGTAGGAAGGTGAACAAAGCGCGAGCTTGTTGGTATTGAAATTTTCGAGAGACGTGTCGTTGCTACCGATATTGCCACTGACCAGAATGATATCGTAATCCGGACCCTGGTCTGCCAGGTGGATCTTAATGTGTCCGTCAAAGTTCCGAAGAGTCTCAAAGTCAATTTCGGAACCGTTCGTAAGGCGTCCAATGACTGTCCGACTTTGCAGGGTTCGGCTGTCGATCGGATTCAGCACTTGGGCAATGGATGCATCTGCCTCGTCAAAACTCCCAAAGTGAAGGTGTGCGGTGTAGAAATAAGGATCCGTGGATTTCAGGCCTTCCAGCTGGATTAGCAACGCTATGTCGGCATCATTTACTTCAAAAGTTGCCGTACCTTCAAACGCATAGTCCGCGCTTTGGTACAGTGGATAGGTAACGGAGGCTACTTCCGGTTGTTTTTCTTCCAGCTGACACCCGGCCAATGCCAGCACCAAAGGAACGATAAATGAGATTTTTTTCATTTGTTAGTAGTTTACTTACTAATTTTCTAAACGAACAAATAAAATTATTGGTTTATGAAGGACCTGAATTTGTGAAAATAAGTGAGGAAAATCATAAAATCCAAATGAAACGATTTTCAGAACTGATCGCACAACTCGATCAGACCAATAAAACCGGCGATAAACTCATCCTCTTGCAAGGCTATTTCAAAGAAGCGCCGGATCAGGATCGCCTGTGGACCCTGGCACTTTTTACACACAAACGACCCAAACGCACGGTGACTACCCGGCAGTTACGAAAATGGTGCTGTGAAATAGCAGGCATCCCGGATTGGTTATTTGAAGAGTCCTACCAAACGGTCGGGGATTTGGCAGAAACCATCGCCCTGGTCCTTCCTGAAAACAGGGAACAGTCCGAGCGAGCCTTGCACGAATGGATTCAATTTTTAGAAAGCCTTAAAATCCAGGACGAGACGGGTAAAAAGCGTGAGATCGTCAAAGCCTGGAATCAACTGAAGCGAGACGAGCGATTGGTTTTTAATAAACTCATCACCGGTGGTTTCCGCATCGGTGTAAGCCAGCAACTAATTACCAGGGCATTAGCGGCTACTTTTGACATGGAAAAATCTAGCGTTGCTCACCGCATAATGGGCAACTGGAATCCCTTTGAAACGACGTTCCGGGATTTATTATTTGAGAGCGATCTGTCCGCTGATCGTTCCCGACCCTATCCATTTTACCTGGCTCATCCGCTGGAAGAAACTGAAGCACTGACGGGTACCCGGTCAGATTGGCTGGCAGAATGGAAGTGGGACGGTATCCGCGGACAGCTGATCCAACGAAAAGGAGAGGTATTCATTTGGTCAAGGGGGGAAGAATTAGTGACCGGTAAATTCCCGGAGTTGGAGCAAATGGGAAAGCTGCTCCCGGAAGGTACTGTACTGGACGGCGAAATCATGCCTTTTGAAAAGGGAAGCCCGCTTCCATTCGGAGTGCTTCAGACCCGATTGGGCAGGAAAACCGTCAGTACACGGCTGCTTCGAGAAGCCCCGGTTACCTTTATGGCCTACGACCTGCTCGAATGGAAAGGAAAGGATGTACGCCATTGGGAATTGTGGAAAAGGCGCGAAAACCTGAAGGAGCTGGTCCATTCTCTGGCTGCAGACAAGCTAAAACTCTCCCGAGAGCTATCGGAAACGGACTGGACCGAATTGGCTGCACTTCGGGAACAATCCCGTTCGGTAAAAGCGGAAGGATTAATGCTAAAAAGAAAGAACGGTGTCTACGAAACCGGAAGAAAACGAGGAGGCTGGTGGAAATGGAAAATCGATCCCCTGACCGTAGATGGGGTAATGATTTACGCCCAAAAAGGCCATGGGCGTCGAGCCAATCTTTACTCCGATTACACCTTTGGCGTTTGGAACAGCGGCGTGCTTATTCCTTTTGCCAAAGCGTATTCCGGGTTGACGGACCAGGAGATGAAAGACGTGGATAGCTATGTAAAAAAAAATACCAGGGAACGGTTTGGGCCGGTTCGGACCGTCAAGCCGGGGCTGGTGTTTGAAATTGCCTTTGAGGGAATACAGGAAAGCCCCAGACACAAATCCGGTATTGCGTTGCGGTTTCCACGGATCCACCGATGGCGCAAGGATAAGACCATTGAAAGCGCCAATACCCTGGATGATTTAAAGGACCTATTGGAAAAATATGGAAAGTAACTGGGCGGAACAGTGGTTCGAGTCGAAAGGGTGGACTCCCTTTGATTTCCAACGGGCCTGTTGGAAGCACTATCTGAATGGAAAAAGTGGCCTGCTCAATGCCCCCACCGGCTCCGGCAAAACCCTGGCTTTGTGGATGCCTATCCTGATGGAATACCTGCGTGAGCATCCAACTACTTGGCAAAAACCGAAGAAAAACGGCTTACAAATCGTCTGGATCTGCCCCTTGCGGGCCCTTGCCCAGGACATACAACAAGCGATGGTACGCGTGTGTGAAGAAACGGGTCTGCCCTGGCGTATCGGGGTGAGGAATGGAGATACAGGGACAACAGAACGACAGAAACAAAAGAAATCCATGCCGGAATGCCTGATTACCACGCCGGAAAGCCTGCACCTGTTGCTCACCCAAAAAGGCCATCCAGCCCTCTTCAACAATCTGAAAGCCATCGTCGTGGACGAATGGCACGAATTACTCGCCAATAAGCGAGGCGTGCAAGTACAACTGGCGCTTAGCCACATCCGCAGACTGACACCAAAAGCGTTGAAAATCTGGGGAGTATCGGCCACTATCGGTAATCTTTCCCAGGCACACCGGGTGTTATTGGGCGAGCAGGCATCGGAACTAATCGTGCGGTCACGCATCAAAAAAGAAATTCAAGTCCTATCTGTCCTGCCCGATGAAGTAGAGCGCTATCCATGGGCAGGCCACCTCGGAAACAAACTGATTCCCAAAATTCTGCCGGTGATCGAAAAAAGCCAAAGTGTATTATTGTTTACCAATACCCGCGCACAAACTGAAATTTGGTATCAAAAAATTCTAGAGGCAAAACCAGAATGGGCAGGAATCATGGCCATGCACCACGGTTCCCTTGACCCATCGGTACGGGCCTGGGTAGAACAGGCTCTTCACCAAAAAAAACTCAAATTGGTGGTATGCACCAGCAGTCTTGACCTTGGCGTAGATTTCCGTCCGGTGGACACGGTCATTCAGGTAGGTGGGCCTAAAGGTGTAACCCGTTTTGTACAGCGTGCCGGCCGGGCTGGTCATCGACCGGGAGCTGTCAGCAGCATCTATTTTGTTCCGACACATTCCCTGGAACTGATAGAGGCGAGCGCGCTGCGACAGGCCATTCGGCAGGACCACTTCGAAGAACAGGTCCCACTGGAAAATTGCTACGATGTGCTTATCCAATTTTTGGTAAGCCTTGCCCTGGGCGAAGGCTTTTATCCAAAAAGACTATTGCCGATCATTCAATCGACGTATGCTTTTCGGAATTTAACCCAAGCAGCTTTTGATTGGATGCTGGAATTTATTACCGTCGGCGGCACGGCACTCGGTAGTTACGAAGAGTTCTCGAAAGTCGCCATCCAACCCGATGGTCTGTACAAAGTAACGAGCCGAAAAATTGCCATGCGGCACCGCTTGTCCATGGGAACAATTGTGAGTGATCCCATGATTCAGGTCAAATACCTGCGGGGCGGGTACATCGGTTCGGTTGAGGAAAGCTTTATTTCCAAACTCAAGCCGGGAAATGTCTTTTGGTTCGCGGGCCGGAGCCTGGAGTTTGTCCAAATCAAGGAAATGAAAGCGCTGGTCCGCCGATCTACCAAGAAAACCGGTACGGTTCCCCGTTGGATGGGAGGGCGCATGCCGCTTTCTTCCCGGCTGGCCGAATTGATTCGGATCGAATTGCAAAAGGCTGCGGATCACAGGGAAGATTCGATCGAACTACGCACCATTGAACCCATTTTGACCCTGCAGCAATCCCTGTCCAAAATACCGGATCAGAGGTCCCTTCTGATCGAAACATGTAAAACCAGGGAAGGCTACCACGTATTTTTTTTTCCATTTGAAGGCAGGTTTGTACACGAAGTATTGGCAGCGCTGCTAGCCTACCGCATCAGCGTTAGTCATCCAATAAGTCTGAGCATCGCCATGAACGACTATGGCTTCGAGCTCCTGTCTGAAAGTCCCATTCCCATAGCAGAAGCGCTGGAAGAAGATTTGTTTTCCACCGACCAACTGATGGAAGATATCTTTGCAGGCATCAACGAAAGCGAAATGGCCCGCAGGCGTTTTAGAGAAATCGCGGCAATTGCAGGCCTGGTTTTTCAGGGTTACCCTGGCAAAGGAATACAAACCCGGCATTTGCAGGCAAGCTCAGGAATACTTTATGGCGTTTTTGAAACCTATGACCCGGAAAACCTACTACTCAAACAGGCCCGTGATGAAGTGCTGCATGTGCAGGTGGAAAAAAGCAGATTGGAAAAGGTAGTCGAGCGCATTAATTCACAAAAGATTCACCTGGTTACTACCCCAAGGGTAAGTCCCTTCGCCTTTCCGATCATGGTGGACCGCTTAAGCCGAAACAGCCTAAGTTCGGAGAATATTGAAGACCGAATACAACGTTTACAAGCCGAACTACTGGCTTAGCATTTGTTTAGAAGCGATTTTCCCGTTAAATTGGTCTTTTATTTACTTTAAAAATTCTAAAAATTCCTTTATGAAATCACTATTCCTTTCCTTACTAATGGTCAGCCTGTACGTGGCCTGTATGGGTCAAACGCCACCCAATGGCCCGGAAGTAACTGAACCTCAGTGGGACCAATACACCATCGAACCGGTGGTAGAGGGCTTAAAGTTACCCTGGGGAATGGCTTTTTTACCGGATGGAAGCTTGCTTATTACCGAAAGGTCTGGAGAGTTGATTCATTTCAAAAACGGAAAGAAAACAGAAATAAGCGGTGTACCCAAAGTCCGGGCCAAAGGACAGGGAGGATTGCTCGACATAGCGCTCCATCCCCAATACGCCAGCAACGGCTGGATATACTTTTCTTACTCGTCGGAAGAAGGTCCGGGTAGTGGTGCGCACACAGCCATCAGCCGGGCAAAGCTGCAGGGAACCCGTCTAACCGACCTGGAGGTATTGTACAAGGCGACGCCAAACACCGAAAAAGGGCAGCATTACGGTTCCAGGATTGTCTTCGACGGAGACGGCTATTTGTTTTTTACCATTGGTGAGCGGGGTGCCCGCGACGAAAACCCGCAGGATATCACCCGGGATGGAGGCAAGGTCTACCGCCTGCACGATGACGGAAAAATACCTACTGACAATCCATTTGTTACGACAGCCGGTGCCAAAAAAGCCATTTATTCCTACGGACACCGAAATCCGCAGGGAATGATTGTCCACCCGAAAACCGGAGAAATATGGGTGCACGAGCACGGTCCCAGGGGAGGTGACGAAATCAATGTAGTCAAAAAAGCGGCCAATTACGGGTGGCCGGTAATTTCCTATGGGATCAATTACAACGGTACCACCTTTACCGAGGAAACGGCCAAACCCGGTATGGAGCAACCGCTTTACTACTGGGTGCCTTCCATTGCGCCAAGCGGCTTTGCTGTGGTAACCAGTGACCGGTATCCTGCCTGGAAGGGCGATTTGCTGGTGGGATCCCTGAGTTTTGCCTATCTCGAAAAACTAACGCTGGAAGGCTCGACGGTTACCAAACGAGAAAAAATCATTGACGGTATGGGAAGGGTTCGCAACGTAGTGATGGGACCCGACGGGTACATCTACGCCGGTATCGAAGGAAAGGGAATCGTGCGGCTGGTGCCATCGGCCAATTGATTGCCGACCATCCTGTCCGATGAAGCCTTATCGCAGCCACCGGAAAACAAAACTCGAATTGCATAAAAAATAAGTTAGGTTGAATACTACGTATGATTTTATCATTATTGGTGGCGGCTCTGCCGGAAGTGTACTGGCCAATAGATTAAGCAAGGAACCCGATACTAACGTACTCGTCATTGAAGCAGGCAGAATGGACCATGCCTGGGATTTTCGCATTCACATGCCGGCAGCCCTCACCTATCCGCTATCCAATAATTTCTACAACTGGGGGTACGAATCCGACCCCGAACCCTACATGCACCACCGTAGGATCTATCAGCCTCGTGGAAAAGTGCTAGGAGGCTCCAGTTGTATCAACGGCATGATTTATATCCGGGGCAACGCATTGGACTACGAAAAATGGGCTGGAATGGATGGCTTGGAAAATTGGAGTTACGCGCATTGTCTCCCCTATTTCAAGCGCATGGAAAACCGCCTCATTGGTGGGGATGACTACCGGGGTATGGGTGGACCCTTGCACCTTACCACACCGAAATGCGATAATCCCTTGTTTGATGCTTTTTTTAACTCTGTACAGCAAGCGGGCTACCCATTGACCGATGACGTCAACGGATACCAGCAGGAAGGCTTTGGAAAATTCGATGCTACAATTTATAAAGGCAAACGCTGGAATGCAGCAAGGGCCTATATCCATCCGGTAAAAGACCGTAAAAATCTCACAATTTCCCTTAAATCTACTGTTTCGCGCATTTTGTTTGAAGGAAATCGGGCCATCGGGGTGGAATTTATCAAAGGCAAGAAAAAACACCTGGTGTACGGCAACAAAATCATTTGCAGCGGAGGAGCCATCAATTCACCTCAAGTCCTTCAGCTTTCTGGTATTGGCAACGGGGAGGATCTCAAAAAACTAGGCATTCCCGTCGTGGCGGATCTGAAGGGAGTGGGAGAAAACCTACAGGACCACCTGGAAGTGTACGTACAATGGGCGGCCAGAAAGCCGGTCAGCCTATACCCTTCCCTTAAATTTTACAACCAACCTAAGATCGGGTTGGAATGGCTCTTTAATAAAACGGGAATTGGTGCCAGTAACCATTTCGAAGCCGGAGGCTTTATTCGTGGAAACGAAGAGGTGGCCTACCCCAATCTGCAATACCATTTCCTACCGATTGCCATTCGTTATGACGGATCTGCTCCCAATGAAGGGCATGGATTTCAACTACATGTAGGTCCCATGAACACCGATGTGCGCGGACACGTAAAGATCAAATCAGCCGACCCCAGCGAGTACCCCAGCATTTTGTTCAATTACCTGTCTACCAAACAGGAAAGGAAAGAATGGATAGAAGCCATCCGCTGTACCCGAAAACTGATCAACCAACCCGCGTTCGACGAACTGCGGGGTAACGAATTGTCGCCTGGGGCTGCAATCGAATCGGATGATGAGATTCTGGATTTTGTGGCTCGGGAGGGGGAAAGCGCTTACCACCCCAGCTGTACCTGTAAAATGGGCTACGACGAACTTTCCGTTGTGGATGCTAACTTAAACGTGCACGGACTGGAAAACTTAAGCGTGGTGGACGCTTCCGTCATGCCGGCCATTACCAATGGAAATATCTATGCTCCCGTAATCATGATCGCTGAAAAAGCAGCCGATAGTTTGTTGGGAAATAGCCCGGAACCACCTCAGGAAGTCCCTTATTATACACATTCTCCGAAAGTGGAAAAAAAACACCTTTCGCATTGACGAACGCACAACCCTTTTTTATTAATGGATCCTGGGTCACCGGACAGGCAGGACAGGAGCGCCTGATCATCAACCCTTTTGATCAACAACCCATCGCCACCGTCTGCGAAGGAGACAGGACAGATGCCCAGGCAGCGATTCTAAGCGCCCGCGATGCCTTTCGGGAATCCGGCTGGGCACAGCTGGCGCCTACGGAACGGGGTGCGATGCTATACGCTTTGGGAGAGCGCATCGCCGAAGAAAAAGAAACCCTGGCACGCTTGGAGACGCTCAACACCGGAAAAACCTTTACCGAAAGTCTGTGGGACATGGATGATATTGCGGGTATCTTCCGGTATTACGGAGGTTTGGCCGACAAACACGCAGGGGAAATCATCGCCAGTCCGAATCCAAACAGTCACAGCCGAATCGAAAAAGAACCGGTAGGCGTGGTAGGCATGATTTGTCCCTGGAACTACCCCTTGCTGCAGGCGGCCTGGAAAATCGCTCCGGCACTTGCCGCAGGTTGTACCTTGGTGATCAAACCCAGTGAGCTCACTCCCCTGAGTACGCTGGAATGGACCCGCCTGGCAGAAGAAGTGGGATTTCCGAAAGGAGTAATCAATACGGTGACCGGCCCGGGTTCTACCGTTGGCGCTGAATTGGCCGAAAGTCAGGATGTGGACATGATTTCTTTCACGGGCGGCGTGGTGACGGGCAAAAAAATCATGCAGGCAGCCGCTGGAAACGTGAAGAAGGTTGCGCTGGAATTGGGAGGAAAAAACCCTCACATCCTCTTTGAAGATGGAGATTGGGAAACCGCCGTAGATTTTATATTAAACGGAGTCTTTTTTCACGCCGGACAAATTTGTTTGGCAGGAACCCGGGTACTGGTACACGCCTCCCTTCACGATCAGGTAGTTGCCCATTTGGAAAGCAGAATCCGGAATATCCGTTTGGGCGACGGGATGGAAGAGGGCACTCAGATGGGGCCGCTTATTTCAGCCGATCAGCTACAAAAAGTAACCAACCACGTTCAAACAGCCATCCGGGAAGGGGCTCATTTGGTCTGCGGGGGGCACCCGCCGGACGATCCCCACCTTAGTAAAGGTTTTTTTTTGAACCAACCCTTCTTACCGAATGCAAGCCAGGCATGCGTATTGTACAGGAAGAAATCTTCGGCCCCGTGGTCCATGTCGAAACCTTTGACTCGGAAGATGAGGTTGTTGCTCGTGCCAATGATACCATTTATGGCTTGTCTGGGGGCTTTTGGTCGCGTGACCCGGAGCGTATTTCACGTGTTTCGAAAGCGCTTCGGTTTGGTACCGTTTGGGTAAATGACTTCAACGTGTATTTTACACAGGCTCCCTGGGGAGGATACAAGCAATCGGGATTGGGTAGAGAACTGGGGAGCACCGGGTTAGAAGAGTTTCAGGAAATCAAACACATCTATCAAAATTTCAACCCCCAACCGCTCAACTGGTTCGGGAAATAAACCGCTAAAATTATCGATACCACTAGCCTCGGCATATTCGTCACCGTATTTTTTTATCTGATCATTTTGCTGACGGGGTACTATGCCAGCAGAAAAGAATCGGGGGATACCAGTTCCGAAGGCATGCTCCTGGCAGGTCGAAAAATGCCTGCATGGATCGGTATCTTTACGATGACGGCTACCTGGGTGGGAGGTGGTTACATTATCGGAACCAGCGAAGCGGTATTTGATAGCGCCCGTGGATTGGTCTGGGCGCAGGCTCCCTGGGGCTATGCACTGAGCCTGATTCTCGGAGGATTGTTCTTTGCACGAAAAATCCGCAGCTTCGGATTTACCACCTTCATCGACGTGTTCGAACGAAAATACGGAAAACGAACGGCAGCCGTACTCTTTATTCCCGCATTGATTGGGGAGATTTTCTGGAGTGCAGCCATATTGGCCGCGTTGGGGATTACCTTCGCGACCATCTTTGGATTGGACCTTGAAACTTCCATTCTGGTTTCTGCAGCTATCGCTGTGGGTTACACCATGTTGGGTGGGCTCTGGTCGGTAGCCTACACAGACGTGGTTCAGCTGGTATTCATCCTCATCGGCCTGGGGATCAGCATTCCCTTTGCGCTGGAAACAGTCGGTGGCATAGACCAGGCATTGGCACAGTACGATCGGGCCATTGCCCACGGATTTCGTCTGTTTCCATCCCTGAACGCATTTTCAGGAAATGATCCAGCCTGGGGAAATGAGATCTGGGTGTGGTTGGATTTTGCCCTGTTACTCGTGATGGGCGGCATCCCCTGGCAAGTCTATTTCCAACGGGTATTGTCCTCCAGTTCCGACCGTTCTGCCATTCGCCTGTCGATCTATGGAGGGATCTGCTGCGCGCTGATGGCCATTCCGGCGGTACTAATCGGCCTCGCGGGTGTGGGATTTGATTGGAGCAATTCTACCTTGGGCTCAACTCCGGACGCAACCATGGTACTGCCCTATGTATTGCTGGAAATGACCCCCCCACTAATCGCCGCTTTAGGTTTGGGGGCGGTGGCAGCAGCCGTTATGTCCTCTGTGGATTCATCGGTACTTTCTGCCGCCTCCCTATTTACCTGGAACCTGTACCGGCCCCTCCTGCGTCCCGGCTGCAGTGACAAACAGATCAAAACCACCATCCGGTGGGCCATTCTCGGTATTGGTTCCATGGCCACCTGGCTGGCACTGACCCTTCAAAGTGTGTACGACCTATGGTACCTTTGTGCCGACCTCGTGTACGTCATTCTGTTTCCACAACTGTTGCTCGCCTTGTACGATAAAAAAAGCAACCGAACCGGCGCCTTGAGCGGGATCGTGGTTGGTTTACTACTACGGTTTGGGGGCGGTGAACCGATTTTCGGAATCCCTCCCTTTTTACCCTATCCCATGGAGATCCGGTAGCGGGTATTCAGTTCCCATTCCGTACCTTTGCCATGGTGAGTAGCCTGCTTTGCATCCTGCTCGTTTCCCGTCTCTTTCCGGAACCCCGAGAACCGAATGAAATCACTAAAAACTAACTTACTTGTTCTGACCTTTTTGTTTTTCCTTGCCGGTTTTCCGAGCTGGGCTCAAATCAAGGTCATTTTGGATACCGACCTGGATTCGGATGTAGACGATGTGGGTGCCCTGGCCATGCTGCACAGCCTGGAAGCCAACCGTCGCGTAGATATTCTCGGGGTTATCGTCACCAGCGACGATACCCATGCAGCCGCCTGTGCTGCCGCGATCAATACGTTTTACGAAAGGCCTGAAATTCCTGTAGGGGTGCAAAAAGGAGTCCCGCTACGAAGCTTCTCCCGCTACACAAAGGCCCTGGCGGACGAATCTCTTGCCGGCTCGAAGCCGCCCCTGGATGCCACCTTTTTGTACCGGAAATTACTGGCCGAAGCAGCGGATCAGAGCCTGGTAGTGATTAGCATCGGTCATTTGACCAATATCCGACATTTGCTGGAATCGCCCCCCGATAGCATCAGTCCCTTGAGTGGAGCTGAATTGGTTCGCCAAAAGGTACGGCTATGGTCCTGTATGGGTGGGCAATTTCCCGAGGGGAAAGAAGCCAATTTTTACCGGCCGGACCCCGAGTCCACCCGCATCGCGGTGGCCAACTGGCCGGGAGAGGTCGTGTTTGCCGGTTGGGAAATCGGCAACGCCATTATCACGGGAAGTGATTTTCTGAAAAACAGCCTACCCGATACCCACCCGGTTTACCGGGCCTATGATTTGTACAACCAGTTTTTTGGTCGGCAAAGCTGGGACCAGGCAGCCCTTTTGTATGCCCTTTCCGAGAAAGCCTATTGGGAGTTAAGTGAGCCGGGAAAAGTACTGGTCTACGAAGATGGCTCCAATGCCTGGGAAGCGGACCCCTCTGGCAATCACCGATACCTGAAAGAGAAACTAGCTCCTCAGGAAATCGCAAAAATTCTAGATGCGTTGATGGTGGGCATGTACCGGCCGGGGTTTTAGTATGCACCCAATACCGAGGAGAAGAATTCCCTGCTACGAAAGGTACAAAAAGGTTTTTCCGTGACTTTACAGCAACACCTTTAGATTTATTGGTTAGCCTACCCAATAGTGGAGCGACCTCCCTCAAAACCACCTGTGGAAATATAAAATTCCTTGGATTCACCCAGCGCCGGGTGTACCTCCTGTTTCTATGGAATTTTGCCTGTTCCGGATTATTTTGCCCCACCAAAAAGATCCGGAAGATCAAACAAACCATCCTCTCCGGTAGCTATTTCAACCTGGCTGGAACCAGCGGGAAGTAGTCAGGATACAGTACGCGATAGCGCTGACGGCGGGGCAGTAAATAATAGCTTACTTGGATTTTGTAGAGCTAAACGACTCGCTGGGGTAGTTGCTTAGGAAAATTGTCCCGGCGGAAAGGAAACAAATAGTTGCAAGCGCCAGAAAGACAGGCGTGCTGCTACCATAAACATCGATGATTTTACCCAGAACAGGTTCCCCCAACGCCGCAAAAAGGTAGGCACTGGAATTCATAATTCCCACGCCTGTTCCAACAAATCGTTCACCTAAAATCTCTGGACTAAGGGGCCAGAAATTGGCTTGTGGCCCGTATACAAAAAATCCAGCCAGAAACATCAACACCGCGCCTAGCTGCCAGTTTTCCGGCGGTGTAACATAGATCACCAGCATGGTACCTGCTGCCAGCAGCATGCCCATACCAATCGATCGAATCCGGTTACCATAAAAAAGCTTGTCCGACACGATGCCAAAAGAAAAGGCACCCGAGGCCATACCGATAGGTAACAACAAACTTCCCCAAAGGCTTTCTGCTCCATCGGTAGCAACCGTTCCAAGAAAATGTACCGGCACCCAAACGAGCAATCCATACCGTGCCATACTCTCGAAGCCCAGCGATAGGGAGGTAAGCAGAAAACGTTTATTTTTCAGCACCACCCGGTACCGCTCCATCCAGGAGGTTGTCGGCTGATTCGATACGTCCGGATACAAATCCGGGTAGCCTTTTTGGGAGGGCTTGCTGCGGGCGACCAGCAAAAACACAATGGCTGCAAACAAAAGGAACAGCACCGGTAGTCGAAACAGATAAGGCCAGGGAATTCCATGCTGAATAATCAAAATTGAAAGTAAAAACGTCACCACCGAAGAACTCCCTGCAGCCATGGTGTACAAACCGAAGGCCTTTCCCCTTTCCTCCCGCTTCCACCAGTTAGAAATGAGCCGGCTCCCGGGTGCCCAGGCCAGGGACTGAAAATAGCCGTTAAGTGCCCATAATACCAGAATGTAGTGGTAGGTCGTACTAAAGCTGATGGCAACATTTGCTCCTACAGAAAGAATTGCTCCCAAAACGATCATGTTTCTGGGGCTATACCGATCAGAAAGGTTGCCGTTGACAAACTGACCTAATGCATAGCCGGAAAGCATGGCAGCACTTATCCAGCCAATCATCGTATAAGAAATCTCCAGGTCTGCTGCCATCTCCGTTGCTGCCCAGCCAAAATTATGCCTCCCTGTATAGAAAAACAGGTAGCAAAACATGGTTGCAAGCAACATGGTCCATTGATCCTTTCGAAAATTCGTCGCAGCTGCCACTTAGGTTGTTGGATGGATGCGGATGGCAACCCGCAGGGGTTTGTTTGCGAGGGCATAGGCAAATGCCTCTTCAGCTTGCTCGAAATCAAAAGTTTTTTCGACCACGGATGCAAAGGGAAAGCGTTGCCAGTTCCTACGCATAAAATCCAGTCCTTTTACGAAATCCTCGTAATTGTAATTGTGAAGGCCGCGAATGGTGATCAGTTTTCGGATGAGGTTTTCCGGGTTTACCTGGACTTTTCTGGTAGCAAAAACGGCACCCACCCAAACGGCGACTCCCCCAATACCCAGGGCATCCAGCCCTACCTCCATCGCATCCGGAGCTCCGCTCATATCGAATACCCGATCCATCCCCTCTCCTGAACCAGCACCCACTAATTCGCTCAGCAAGGTACCGGAAGTGTCCCTACGCTGAAAAATCGCATCCACGCCGAATTGAAGGGCATTATTCAGCCGTACAGAAGACACATCCACCATGCCCACCCATTTTGCGCCGGCATCTCGGCACATAGCCGCACAGGTGATGCCGAGCATTCCTGCGCCAAAGATAAGGATACGTTTACCCCTTAGGGTGCTTGCCAGACGGATGGCCCCTGCTGCCGTGGAAACGGCACAATTGACCGTCGCTGCTAATTCCAGGGGTAGGTTTACCGGTAGTTTCAAAATTCCTGTTCCAGGTTTAAGGATGCAAAATTCAGACAAACCTCCATGAAAATGCTCTTTTTCGGTAAGTTGGGCATGTCCGTATTTGAACAAATCGGCACCTTTTTGGGGAATTCCTTCCCTGGACAGTGGCGAGGAAGGATCGCTTGAAAAAATCGTCCAGGTAACCAAGTCGCCCCGCTCCAGCTTTTCGCCGGCATAGTCCCGACCGCTGTGTTGCGACCCAATTTCGACGATGGTACCCACGATTTCGTGACCCAGCACTACCGGACATGGCTCGTTTCGAACACCGGTATAGGTGTGTAAATCACTTCCGCAAATGGTCGTAATCTCATTTCTTACCAGCACGGATGCCGGATCCAGTTCTCCAATCGGTTCGTTACAGATTTCCATGCCGTTTCCAGGACCATTGAATGCTATCAGCCTGCCTTTTTTCATCAATAGCTTTTTAGCGGTAGTTTTACTTTACCGTCTGATTCATCTAAATCGAAAGATATCTGATTTTTTCCACTTTTTTTGCCGGGGTATGTAACCAAATCGTTAAGAAATGTTCTCCACTGCCAAGTGCCCGCTGCCATTATACCGCTTCAATTGGTTTGCATTACCTCCCCTTCAGTATTCCCTGATCCCCTCCCGGTAAACTATTATAAGTGACTTAATTTTTTTAAGTTTATACTTCCCTTTAACGAAACCCTATGAAAGCATCCGATTTATTTGTCAAAGCCCTTGAGAAAGAAGGCGTGGAATATATTTTTGGCGTACCGGGGGAGGAAAACCTGGACCTGCTGGAATCATTGAGTAAGTCTTCCATTCGCCTGATCCTCACCCGGCACGAACAAGGAGCCGGGTTTATGGCGGCCACCTATGGCAGGCTGACCGGTAAGCCGGGTGTTTGCCTGGCCACCCTCGGTCCCGGAGCAACCAACCTGGTAACTCCGGCCGCCTATGCCCAACTCGGTGCCATGCCCATGCTAATGATCACCGGACAAAAACCCATCAAAAAGAGCAAACAGGCCCGTTTTCAGATCATCGACGTAGTGGATATGATGCGTCCCATCACCAAATACACCAAACAGATTGTCAACGGCAGTGTGATTGCCTCGAATATTCGGGAAGCCTTCCGTCTGGCAACCGAAGAGAGGCCCGGTGCCGTACACCTGGAATTACCCGAAGACATTGCTCAGGAAGAAACGGAAGACACCGTATTCGAGGTAGTCGGACACATCATTCCCAAGCCGGACGATGCCGCCATAGATGCAGCGGTAGACCTGATCAAACAAGCCAAAATGCCGCTCTTGCTGATCGGAGCGGGAGCCAACCGGAAAGTAACCTGTGATGCGCTTGCCGCCTTTGTAAACGAGAGCGGGTTGTATTTCTTTACCACACAGATGGGCAAAGGAGTCATTGACGAACGTCATCCCCAATACCTGGGCACTGCGGCACTCTCCAGCAACGATTTCCTGCACGCCGCATTGGACGAATCGGATCTTATCATCAATGTAGGTCACGACGTGATCGAAAAACCACCCTTCTTCATGCAAAAGGGCGGTAAAAAAGTGATACACATTAACTTCGCCCCTGCGGAAGTGGATCCGGTGTATTTCCCCCAACTCAATGTGGTGGGCGATATCACGACTGCCGTACAGAAGCTTACGGAAAAAATTACCAAAACCAGCAATTGGGACTTTTCCTTTTACCAGAAAGTAAAGGCAGAAATAGCCGGCCATTTGAGCAAATATTTTGAAGACGAGCGATTTCCTACCCTTCCCCAGCGACTGGTAAATCTTTTGCGAAAAAAACTTGGCGAATCGGATGTCATCACCCTGGACAATGGGGTATATAAAATCTGGTTTGCCCGTAACTATACCTGCTACCAGCCAAAGACCCTTTTGCTGGACAATGCGCTGGCCTCTATGGGGGCAGGTCTTCCCTCGGCTATGACCGTGAACCTGCTACACCCGGATAAGAAAGTTGTGGCAGTATGCGGAGACGGCGGGTTTATGATGAATTCACAGGAACTGGAGACTGCTGTCCGCCTGGGACTCAACCTATTGGTAATTATCTTAAATGATCAGTCCTACGGGATGATCAAATGGAAGCAGGAAGACATGGGATTCAAAGATTTTGGGCTGGATTTCAAAAATCCGGATTTTGTTCAGTATGCGCAAAGCTACGGTGCCCATGGATACCGCCCGGAAAGCGATGAGGAACTACAACAGGTACTGGATAAAACCCTGCACAGCCCCGGGGTGCACCTGATCGATCTGCAGGTGGATTATTCCCTAAATCACCCCATTCTAAATGTATTAATTAAAGAAAAAACTGCGAAACTATGAGTGACCAACTAGCCGTATATTCCCCGTATGACCGAAAACTGATCGATACCCTGCCGTTAATCGACGAAAAAGAACTTGAAAATGTGCTTCAAACGGCCCATAACCTATTTCTTGATCGAAAATCCTGGATTCCAGCCCATCGACGCATCGCAATCCTTGAGAAAACCCGAGAGCTTATGGAAAGCCGGGTAGAGGAATTGACCCGTACAGCAGCTCAGGAGGGCGGGAAACCCTATCGGGATTCCAAAGTGGAAGTGATTCGGGCGATCAACGGGGTAAAAATCGCTGCGGAAGAGATCTCCCAAATGAAGGGGGTGCAAGTACCCATGGGAATTACCGAATCTTCGGTAAATCGACTCGCATTCACCATGCGCGAACCCATCGGCGTGGTGGCTTCCCTTTCGGCCTTTAATCATCCGCTAAACTTGATTGTGCACCAGACCGTTACCGCATTTGCCGCCGGATGCCCCGTGATCGTCAAACCGGCAAGCAATACCCCGTTTAGCTGCCTGGCCCTGGTGGATATTTTAAAAGAAGCAGGCGTTCCGGAGGGTTGGGTGCAGCCCATTCTATGCTCCAATGAACTTGCCGAAAAACTGGCCACCGATAAGCGTATCAATTACCTGTCTTTTATTGGTTCTGCGAAAATTGGCTGGTACCTGAAATCCAAACTGGCCCCTGGAACCCGATGTGCCCTGGAGCACGGAGGAGCGGCTCCGGTGATCGTGGCCTCCGATGCAGATCTGGAAGACCTGTTACCCCTATTGGTAAAAGGTGGGTTTTACCATGCAGGACAGGTCTGTGTTTCCGTACAGAAAGTATTTGTAGCGGCCGAACTTGCCGAGAAACTGGCGGAAGACATGGCCAAAGCGGCCAAACAACTGAAGGTCGGGGACCCCTTGGATGAGGATACGGAAGTAGGCCCATTGATCCTTACCGGGGAGGTAGACCGCGTGGAAGCCTGGGTACAGGAAGCCGTAGACGGAGGAGCCCGACTGCTCTGTGGTGGCAAACGCATGGGAAATACCTGCTTCGAACCCACCGTCTTGTACAATCCTCCGGCTGATGCCCGCGTTTCCCGGGAGGAAATTTTCGGCCCGGTCGTTTGCGTCTATAGCTATACGGATCGGGAAGCAGCCATTGAGCAAGCCAATAGCCTGGACTACCATTTCCAGGCCGCTGTATTCACCAAAAATATCGACCTGGCACTAGACACCGTACAAAAGCTCAACGCGACCGCGGTGATGGTCAACGACCATACGGCTTTTCGGGTGGACTGGATGCCGTTCGGAGGAAGAGACGCTTCCGGAGAGGGTTTGGGAGGCATCCCCTATTCCATGCACGAAATGAGCCGGGAAAAACTGATGGTTTTCCGAAGCAAACTATTGCCATAAATTTTTAATAAAACCAGGTATAAAAAAGCCTCTCGTCCTTGGGCGAGGGGCTTTTTTTTCAGCTAAGGAAGTAGGCGATTGATGATAGAGATCCTGGTTCTAGATGATCATTCATCAATAGGAATACAGCTTTAACCCATTCGCTCATGTAGTGCCTGTATCCGAATACGGTGCACACGCTGTAGGATAATTGGATAAGCGTTACCGAAGATATTGAGTACCGTAGTACCAATGAATACCCCAGTATACCCGGCTATCCATAATCGGAGGGCGATCAATAACAGCACCAAGAAAGCAGCCAAATGCCCGAATTCGGACTGCCTGGTTTGATAATCCAAATTGGCGATGCCCGCCTTGCTGCCATCAAAATACTTCTTTCGCTGCTTGTCTTTCCCCCAATAAGCAAGGAGTAGCAACTGACGAAAATAATCCACCCCCAACCAATGATAAAGGCGCAGGAGTGCCGCGGGATGTCGGATGCGGTAATACGCTTCCGGTAGCATGCGGCTCGTCGGGAAAACAAAGCCGGGAAAAGCGAATACTCCGGTAACAAATACCACCAATACCATGGAAACGAGCACCGATACAAGCGCAGAAAAGTTTTGGTCTCCCATTCTAAGTAAGCCATTGACTTGCTCGTACGTACGAAAAGCAAGGAATAGGGCCAGCAAACTAAATCCGATTTTTTTGAACATTTCCTATCTGTATTGGCACGAAAGAAACAACTTTTTTAGAAATTAGCTGCAATAATCCCCATATTTAACAAAAAGAATCTCCCCCCTTCCTGGCAGGATGCATCCATCAAATCGGGAAAAAGGGCGCCCCCGAATTCTGTCTCCGGAAGGGAAGCAGCGATACGGATCCATCCTCCAAAATCAGAACCAGCCCTGCTGTTTCCGCATACCTCTTTCACGCACCCATGATTCAGTAGGGGTGAAAAGCCGCGGCTAAACCTTTACGATCATTTTTCCGGTATTTTTGCCTTCAAACAGGTCGAGAAATGCTTGCGGAATCTGATCAAAGCCCTCGACAATGGTTTCCGTGGCGGTCAACTTTCCCTCGCCAAGCCAGGTTGCGAGTTGTTTGCTAGCCGAGGCAAATTGCTTAGAAAAATCGCTGATGATAAAGCCTTGCATGGTAGCTCGCCTGGTCAGGATTATGGGCTGCAGGCGAGGGCCGGTAGGGACCTCTGTCTCATTATACAGGGAAATTGCTCCGCAGACCGCTATGCGGGCAAAGGTATTGAGCTGCGTCATAACGGCATCCGAAATTTCCCCACCCACATTATCAAAATAGCAATCCACTCCATCCGGGCAGGCCGCTCGGATCGCCTGCTTCAAATGAAGACTTTTCTTGTAGTTAATGGCCTCATCGAAAGAAAAACGATCTCTCAGCAGGTGTACTTTCTCGTCACTTCCGGTGATACCCACTACCCGGCAGCCTAGCAGTTTGCCTACCTGACCCACCACTGTTCCTACGGCTCCTCCTGCCCCGGAAACGATCAAGGTTTCCCCTTCAACTGGCTTTCCTATTTCTGTCAGCCCCAAATAAGCGGTTAACCCGGTCATGCCCAGTACCCCCAGGTAGCTGGACAATGAAGCCACGGAGGGATCTACCCGCTGCAGCCCTTTGCAAAAAAAATTCTGGTATTCCTTCCATGCCAACATACCCGAAACAAAATCACCCGTTTGGTAATCGGCATGCTTGCTTTCCACTACTTCGGCAATGATACCGGATTGGATGGGCTCGTTCAATTGAAAGGGCGGTACGTAGGAACGGGCATCGTTCATCCGGCCCCGCAGGTAGGGGTCCACGGATACGTATCGCGTTTTCAATACAAGCTCCCCTGCCCCAGCTGCTGGTATTGTTTCTGTAATTGTTTTAAAATCAGAAAGTTCCGGTTTTCCTTGCGGACGTTTGTTTAAAAGAATCGTCTTATTCATGTTTTTTACTATTGATTTATTGTAAGGTGTTTAAAAGCGGCGGATGTATCCCGCTGGTCGCCGGTACCGCTGGCTCTGTATGGAAAAGATGTAACAGCATCCGGTACCTTCAGCACCATTCCCCGATCACCTTCGGAAGAAAGCAGACAAGTTACAAAAAAGCCCCCGCGATGTACACGGATGAGACCTGACAAAGATCGTTCCGAAAGTCCATAGGGTGGTTCGATAGTAAGCATGTGGAAGAAAAGTGCTGCACGGACAGATTGGCAACCTTCCTTTAGTTAGGGGGAAACCGTTCCTTATTCGTTTCTTCGGGTAGTGTACGTATGGGTCCAGCTGTAATACTCCCGGTATTTACTCGTAAATGCAGGAAACATCCACTGGCTTTTTCCCAATTGGGAATCCGCGACGGAGAGCATGCCCGTTTCATCCATTCCATAGATGACCACCAGGTGCCAACCCACAAAGTGCTTCATGCAGGCAACAATCGGTTGGGCAGCTGCCAATTCCTGGCGGATTTCATCCAAGCGCAAGGGCCGATCCAGTACTTCCCCAAGATTCCCCACTAACGCAAGGGATTTATCCGGTTCAAAAAACCGGTTGTAACGACTACCCCATACGCTTTCGGCAAAAGCAAGCTGTTCTGGCACGGCCATTTGCCCGTAATAGCGTCCGATAGCGACGGATACAGCCGCCCAACATAATCGGGACTCGCGTTGCAACTCCATATCAAAGTCGAGCAGGATGGACACGGTGGTTACAAATAAATGGTAATCAATCGTTTTGCTTCCATTCGGTGCAACCCCTCTAAAAGCTCCTCTCCACCAGTCCATGCCGAATAAAGTTGCTTCACCTCCTCGTGTCGGTGAACGTTTTCCAGCACCCACTTTTCCAAATCAGACACGAGAAGTGATGGTCGATACCGTTTAAAAAAGACCCGGAGTTGATCCTCTTGCCGATCCACTGAGGCAATGGCAGGACAAATCCCTACCTTGGCGCTCATCAAATAACGTAACCGCTCGCTCTCCGAGAAAGAATACTTCTTTTCTCCAAATACCACTTTACCTACCCCATGACGGATGCAGGAAGCAATCAGCTCTTTGGCAGTAACCGGTAACTCGTTGCCAAATTGGGAATCCGTGTAAACCGATCGGTAACCGACCAAATCGGGCAGTAGGGCACACAAGACGCGGTAACATAGTTTCTGCAGGGCACGGTATTCCACGCCTTCACAAACGCTTCGTACGGTGTTTGATGAGGCCATTAACCCAATGCCCGCGGTACCGAGGGCAATTCCCGGAGGCTCTTCTGCCCGTTCAATCCGGCAAAAAGAGGGGCAATCCTCCCCTTCTAGGGCGTCAAGGGTTAAATCCATTTTCTGAACGCTACCTCGCAAGGTCTGCTCCAGCTTTTCGGAAATGGCTGCAACCGAACCTCCTCTGGCAGATAATGCACGCCCCAAAATGGCCTGGGCTACACGGGGTGCCAACGCCTCGGGAGTCTCATTGCTCAACCAATGCAGGCAGGTTCGAAGCCAGAAAAGAAAGGCTGCTTTATGGTTTCCCTCCTGTTCCTCCAGCTGTGCAAAACATAAATTAGCGTAGAGCAAATCGCTTTCTACCTTCAGGCTGGTATTAACGGCGAAAGCCCTGAGGTAGTAGGTGCGTGCCAGAGCGTAAGCTCCCGTTTTCTTGTACAGCCGCGCCAGGTTAATGGAATTGATGTAGCGAATGTGCCAGTCAACTGCTTTCTGGGCTGCCAGCGTTTGTTCTATTTCTTTTTCAAAAGCGAAGGCTTGTTCCAACGCACCGATCTTCAGTTTATTCAGCGCGGAAATGTTCAACAGGTACAGGTACACCCGTGGAAACCGTTCTTTGGAAAGGTACCTTCTTGCCTTTTCGAACAAGGGTTCGGCTTCTTGCGCCCGGTTGGTCATCACCAATCCCCAGGCCTTACTTTGGTACAGGGAGGCTTTGTAATCTTCCGGTAACCCCTCGTCGGGAGTGGCTTCAGCAGCAGCGGCGGAAAAGTGCATCAGGGCGATTCGGATATTTTGAATCTGAGAGATAACCCCAGCCAATTTTAACGCATCTCGAATCTCCTTACGAATGGCTTCCAGTATGCGCAGCGCGATAGCATACCCGCCTTCGGAAAAACGACGCGAGGCCTCCCATTGCAAAAAGCCAATGTCGCTGTCGCTACCAAGCCGCTGTAATTCAAACACCACTCGTAAATGGGCGGCACCATCGTTCGCACGCAATAGTTCCGCATATAAGGCCGGGTCGGACACCTTCTCAGGCCGGGCCGACGGTGGCACCAGCAGCTGTCCCCCGGCTAGCTGCAGGCAGGACGCCGGAATCCACTCCTGCAGCAGGTTTTGCAAGCTGGCGTCCAGTAGACCCGCGACCGCAAAGGACCGGTTGGAGGGAGGGCAATTGCCCGGCGGGTATGCAGGCACTACCTCCCAATCTCCCGGGATGACTGCCCTGTGAAAGGTCAGCAAGCCCAACTTGCAGGAAGTATCGGTCAATCCCTGGGAAAGTAATCGAATAAGCATCTCGTTTTCCGGCTCCCAGGAACGGCCCGGTGTCGGAGGTACAATCAGCACCCAGGCGATTTCTTTTCGTTGGATTTCGGCAATAATCCGTTTACTGCTTTCGTACGCAATGAGAAAGTTTTGATTCCCTGTACTTTCGTTATCGATCAGGCGATTGATCACACCGCCATACTCCTCCCCTTCCCTTTCCATGCCAATCATTGGCTGCACGTTGGCATAGGCATCGATACCCAACTGCAGGCACAATTCATGCAGGATCCAGTGCCCTTTCCAGGCGCCCATGGAAAGATCCGAAAAGAGGCAACTTTCGTTCAGGCGGTCGACCCCCAGCTGCTGCCCCAAGCGATCCCAGGTTTCAAAATGAAATCCCTTGAGTCGGGGCGGCTCATCGCTTCGGGTGAAGGTCGGCCGTGTGGGTTCAATTTCCTTTGCAAATTCCATTCAAATAAACCGTTGCATGATTCAATCCATCGATTTTCAAAAAGCGATCCACCAGGCGATCGTGGTACCCGCCGATATTAATAACTCCCAATTCAAGGGCGGTGGCCGCCAGATTGATGTTCTGTGCCACGTGACCCGCTTCAAAGAGCGCAAACCGGTAGCCTTTTTCCTTGTACTTAAAGGTAGACCGATTGAATGCTGCGGTGATAAACAGGATCAGGGACGTATCGAAAGCAAGGTGGGATTGAAAACTCACCAGTGTGTTTGCAATTTCTTCGTCAAAATTGCCCTCCCGTATACATTGAATGCCGTTTTCCACCGGAGAATAGTGATACAAACCAGCAGGTAAAGAAGTGACTCGTTGATTGGTGTAGAAATACAATTCCAAGGGGTACAGCGCACCTCCGGAGGGAACGGTTCGAAAGGGACGGGTGATGTACTCGTTATCGGAATTGTCCCTGGTGACGCCGTAACCACAGTATAAAATGGTGCGCAGCTGCTCCAGTGTAAGGGTGGTTGGCTGTATTTCCTTCGGCGTCACCCGATTCGTCACCGTCTCCATAAAGGAGCGCCTGATGGGTGCCAGGGTTTCGGGCAAGGGAAGGGTAGGAAACTGCTTGTACGGAAACACGTCGTACAGATTATCCATTTCCGCCACGACCTGATCGTTCGTCAAGGCACCGTCGTAATGCCCGGTTTTGGAATTTTCATGGAATATTTCCCAAGAAGGAGTGGCCGACTCGCTGCTAAGTTCGGCTTCTTTCCATAATGAATGTAACATAGGTGTTTGTCTTTTTTTTGGTACTAACCGATTAAGGAAAAGGATGAGGAAAGGGGTAATCGTTGCTGCCCGACGCCAATCCCTCAAAACCCAATTGCTGAGGAATTGTCCACAAGCGTTCGCCTCCCAAGGGGCGCTTGTGGTAGCCCATAAAAAGCGGATGGTAACCGGGAATAATCGCCCGAACCACCGTCATGCCCAAACTTCGGATATCCGATGAGGTGATGTCGGTCACCAGGACCTCGTATCCGGAATGCTTAATTAGCGAAACCAGCTTTTGCATCTCTGCCCTGGCAGTTTCCTGGGAATGGTCCACCAATTCCTCAAAATCCATTGCTTCTTCCGAAGCATACAGAAAAGCCGCATGTTCGCTAACGCTGGGATTTACCCAGAAATTCACGTGGTGTACCTGCCCCAGCACGTTGTCATACTCCGGATGGGCCTCCAACCGGGGCAACTCGTTTTTAATCTGATAGGCGTACCGTTCCGTATGAGCCAGCTCCTCCAGTGCCTTTCGAACCGCTTCTTCTGGTGAAAGGGCTACCGAAGCGGCCACTACCAGCGGTACAAAGTCGGTTTTCCTATGGGTAGCTACCGCCAATATGCCCGTAATCGTTGTTTCATTGGAAATGTCCATCAGGTGGATTTCGTAGCCTACCTCCTCGAAACGCTGAATCAAATCCTTGTTTTTTTCGCTCAGACTTTGTTTCCGGATTTTTCGCCGGGAGAGTTTGGCCTGCCAGGTGATCATAAAATTATCCCGTTCGATCACTTCACAGATACCGCCTACTACCGCCTCTTCAAAGGAACAATGGCAGGACAAGCCGGAGGAAATGGGCTGTACGATGGGCGTTTCGTCCCCGTTTTCATAGAAAAAATAAGGCACAAATACCATGGAAGCCGGAACCGACTCTTTCGCTCCGGTTGCCAGGTTGATTGCCGGTGCCCAACGTACCGGAGCGTCTTCGGTAAATTCGTCAAAATCAAATTCCGGGTGGTTGTATTGATCGGCACGGTACAGGGCAAATCTTTCCGGATGCACGCAGGCAAACGGCGCTTCCTTATAGGAACACAAGGGAAACTGCTGTTTGTCGTAGATGGCCGCACAGTAGCGTTCCACGCACTCACCCACGGTTTTGGCAAGGGCCAATTCCCGGGTCGTCGCAGCGCCTCCCCCGATAGCAAAATTGCGGTACTCGCCAAAAGCCTCTGTATTGGCTGCGGAACCATTGTAGCGGAAAAACCGCGGAGAATCCACTTCCATGGGGTGCTCGCTGACACCGGTAACGATGCCGACTTTCGGGTCCAATAGCTGAGGCAAGGTGTCCGTTAGCCGGCGAATGGGGTTCAGCAACTCATTCATCGTAGCCCACGGTTTGTTCAATTTCTTTCCAGGAATCCTCAGAGGTTAGTTGCCGATGAATATTGATCAGCGGCATTTCGGTCAGTGGGCTGCAAACAGCGCAACGTGGCGCTTTCACAAGCTTTCGCTTGCTCATCGAACCGGCCAGCAGATCAACTTCGCATAGCGTACCCAAATCCCACTGAATATTGGATTTGAATTTGATCAGATCAAAAGCGCCCACTTCCGCCAGTACCGTAACCATGGAATGATGGTAGGCCGCAATGGATTGCCCCTCAAAGGCAAATTTCTCCGTCAGTCGTTTTTCCGCGAAATCCGAACTGGCCGAGTTTTGCCGCAACTTCAGGCACTCCAGGCAAGGCCCTTCGTCTTTGATTACCAGCGGTCCGGCGTAGCCCACCATATTTTGCAACAGCAGTGGATAAAAGGGAATATCCTGCTTGACCGCAAGGGCATTCCAGGATTCCAGCAAATAAAAGCTTCCGAATTCGGAAGAAGCGATAAGGAAGCCGACTTCCTGACTGTGCTCCGTAAATTCGGTTTCTGTCATCAAACGTATGCGTTCGTCCTTCCAAAAATCATCCAGGATGTCCTGGCTGTCGTCAAAAAAAGAAACGTTTCGAAGCGAAGGATCGTCTACGACCCATACCGAATCCTTCCCGTCCAGAAAGAGGGAACGGAGCAGCTGCTTGTTTAGCTGGTTGATACCGATAAACGCCCAGGGCTTTTCGTTCAATGCTTCTGCGATGCGGGATTGCTGGGCGTTGAAATGCCAATAGAAGATATCCTGCGGGCTTTCCGTCCCGGAGATCGGATGGGGCGCCTCCGATTCCAGCGGCACGATGAATTTTTTGGCGATTAGGTGTTGGATAAAGCTGGTGATCAGGTTGCGCAGCGAACCGGTAAACAAGCCTGCCAGTTCATCCACCGTTAGCGGACGTTGCAGCAGGGCTTTTTGGATGACCTTTACAATCAGCAGTGCACTTTTGTCCGGGATGGCCATGGAGGATAGGCCCCGCTTCAGCACCACCCGGTCCTCCAATTCAATCACCTGAAAGGGAAGTGCCTTTAATTTATGTTCCATATTACGTGAATTAATAGATCGTACAAAAAGAAAGTGGGGAAATCTCCCCACTTTCAAGACAAAGAAGTCGGTCAGGCCGCTTTGATTACAGCCGCTGCCGTGCAACAGCAGGCGGGAGTACAGGTACAGCAGCAGCTGGCGCCCACGACCGGAGCCTTGGAGCTTCCAAAAAGGCTGTGATTGGAAAATGCCTCCTCGATGGACTGCAAGTCCCTTACACCCAATTTCTCCGTGCGGGGAGTGTGGTTTTTCCAGGCAAGGGCTACCAGGTCCCCCTCCAATAAATTTTTGGCTGCATCCGTTAAGATGCTTGCATCGTGACCTTCTGAATAACTCCGCAATGGGGGTATTGAAGTCGTCGTAACTCTCTAGTAATTTGCTCATTGTTTTAGGTTTAGTATGTAAAAATATTTCGTTATCAGGAAACCCAAGCGGGTTTCGCGCATAAAATAGGAAGTCACCCTGTGTAAGACTGGCGATTTGGTTTACCTGCAACGCAATGCCTCGGCGAGGCGGGGGCCAGATGCCGGAGGAACAGCTCCACCGGAGTCAGGCTTGGTCTTGCAATTAGTTGCTGGTTGGTTTAAAAATTCGCTGCTGCCGATTCCTTGCTGTCATCCATCGGCAGAACAGTGGTACCTACCCGGGCAAGAAACACGAAGATTTCTTACGGCTGTAGTTGGTATCGACCCTCTATTCCGGGTCGTTCCAGTTTTCGAACGATACAAACAATATACGGATTTATTCAGCATTACGTCTCTTTTTACCGAAAAAAAATCCTTTTGATATAATTATTCTATGTATTTATAACAAAACACAGAATTATACCGAGTAAAATGCGGATTCCTCGGTTTTTTCAGGATAAAAAGGGAGACCCGAGCAGCAGGCAACATTTTTTTGCCTCCAGCTAAAGCTGTAGGCTATTGATGGTCCTGATCCCGGGTTCTAAATGACCATTCCTAACTAGGAATGGGGCTTCAGCCCATTCCCGCAAATGCAATAGAAAAACCCAGGCTTTAGCCAAAATGGATGAATTAATGAAAATTCGATTGGGAAGGCTTGTGGATAAATAATTTGGCTAAAGCCCAAATGCTTTGACATGCCCTTTTTGCCTACAGCTGAAGCAGTAGGTAAGTGGTATATGGCTGGGATTTTGAAAGGTTGTAAATATAGGTTTTTGTTGAATATGCCTGATTAACCGGGTTTTTTGATTGCCTTTATTTCTTCGATTTTCACCGTATCGGGAAACCAGGAAATCCAGCTGCCCCAACCTGATTAACGGCCCGTAACCAGGCCTCCGGCTGCAAGAAAATGAAGCAATGCAGCCAACAGCCATTCCCAATCGGTATCCAGATACAGGAACAATATGGTGCATGTAGGGCAAAAAAAAAGCGACGAAATCATTGGGGATTTCATCGCTTTTTGATCTAAAGGGCCAGCGCTGCCAGTCCCAATTGTTTTTTAAACGGTTTGATAAGGGTACCGATTTTCTTGTTGTACTTCCCTAAAAGCTGTTGGCCCAATAAACCCATAAGGAATTTCTGCCGTGTTTTTTTTAGGTTTAAAAACTGGCTTTTCTTGGAGTCATCCCCTACCGCGCTGTTCAAAACGTTAAAGATATCATCGGTGAAGCTTTTGTTATTGTCTTTCAATTTTGAAGTTTGGTCAGCGTTCAGACCAAGCCCTTCGACATTATTCAATGCCCCTAAAAGCTGGGTCGGTAAATCGATACCTGGAACCTTAGGAATTTGTGCCTGCGCATCTACCGTGTACAATGCGCCTACAAGCAAAGCGAAAATGGCAAGTAATGTTTTCATAAGCGTTTTATTAAGACTACCCCTAAAGATAAAAAATCCCGGGAAATTATTTTTGCTTTTTTTTTAATCGCTGAATATCAAAACTTCCTTGGGGCATCCACCTAGCTAAATGCCTACCCCCCTCTTATATAATTCGGACCATTTCTCCCAAGATACCTCACCTGGCACCAGTACCCCACCTAAAAATACCGACTGCTAAACGAAAATAGCCAACTACCGATTGCCCGCAGTACCGAAATCAGCGAGGTCAGCAAAGCGAAGCAGCAGCTTGATTTGCAAGACGCCTACTTGGTGGACCCAACGGACCGATTGGCCACGTAGGGGCCTACTTGCGTTTTCGTATATAAGTTGACTTTTATGTACCTTATTCATCTTGCAGGGATAAAAAATTTGAAATCTTAAAAAAACCGTTATGCTCGTTAAGTTTTACTATTCTTACAAGCGTATTTGAATAATCATTTTCTCCACAGCCCCCTTTAATCGTTAACTTATACCAATCTCCCCCGTTAAAAAACCCAAGATATTCTATGTTTTTTAATTTCAATGAAGTCCAACCGCAATTTCCATTTTGAAATGCGTGGCCGAAAGAGGCATGGTTTAAATCAAATTTTGACTTCCATTTTGATTGGAATTCAGCTTCTTCTATACTTCCAGGGTAACCCCAATAATAGTCAGTAGCGTCCAGTATAAACGCGTAGCAGTCGGAGGTAAATATGTCTTGATTTCCGCTAAATACACTTTTTTTGAACCATTCCACTTCTTGACTATGATCTTTCTCTCTCCATGTAAGGTTATTTTGAATGAAAAGCCAGTCGTTCTCATTGCACGATCCGGATGTATGTACCGAATCACTACCTTCTGAACCGCTCCAAAACCTCGCCAATTCGCGAAAAAAACTTCTTAGGCCTGGTTTTAGGCTCTAGGTTGATCAAACTCATTCTAATTGGTTGATTACTCAGACTATCCCTTATGTTGGTAGACATGGAAACCACTACTTCACGAAAGCATTGACTCTTGGAAAGTGTCTGATTCACCCTATTTGAGGAAGTACTCAGGGTTTCAATCCGTTCATTTACAGGGTGCGCGTATACAACAAAACTACTGAAAAACATCAGGATACTTAAACTATTCTGGAGGATACTATTCATACTTTGACTTTTGAAAACTACCAGATTCCAGCTAAAAAAAGACTTTTTAGCAGACGCATTTCGTTGGATAGTAAGCGAACGCCCACCCCCATCTATTTTTTCTGGCAGGGGTTCGAGACCTTTGCCTGCATGAAAGATTTACAAACTATTTCCCCCAGGGATTATTATCATTCCCTTTATGAAGAGTGGAAGGCCAGTGGTATTTCCGTCGGTCTGTTCTGCAAGCAATCCTCAGTCAAGTACGCCACTTTCCGGTACTGGTCCAAGAAGTTTGGGCAGGAAAAGAATGTGGACACAGGTTTTACCGAGTTGCGTGTTAGCGATCCCGAACCTGAGCCTGTTGCGGTATTGAACTTTCCCAACGGGACCAGGCTTTCCTTTCAGCGCCTTCCGGATACCGCCTGGCTCAGAGCGCTGATATCGTAAGCATGCTTTCCCTTTCCTCTTCGGTACGCTATTTTCTATACCACAAGCCTGCCGACATGCGCTGCGGAATTTACTCCCTTGCCGGCCTTGTCCAAAACAATCTGGGACTTGATCCCCTTTCGGGTGACGTGTTTATTTTTATAGGCAAACGCGGCAACCAAATGCGTTTGCTCCAGTGGGACGGAGACGGCTACGCCATGTACATCAAGCGTCTGGAGTCGGGTACGTTCGAGCGTCCTAAAAACAGCAAAACACTGGTTTCCGCCAGGGAGCTGACCCTGGTTTTGCAGGGCGTGAAGCTTGCTTCCGTACAACTCAGAAAGCGGTACGAAAGGAATATTTTCACTTAAAAAAAAGTGAAAAATATTGTAAAAAAGTGGCCTTTAAATGATTTAAAGTCACTTTTTATATTTATTTTTATACTATGAATACAGCCGTACCGGACTATAAAGCGCTCTACCTGGAAAGCCAAAAACAGTTGGCCGAAAGCAGGCGCATGCTACTGGAAACGGAACTCAAACTTAAGTTAGCCCTACTGGACGCAGCCGAACTGCGGCGCAGGCACTTCTCCTCCTCAAAATCCGACAACCGGGTGAGCGGTTCGGGCAACGGGCAGCTGGGCCTCTTCCCCTTGGGTGCCGGGGAAGCCGATGTTCAAGCCTCCGAGGAGCTTACTGCCGCCGAGGTGGAAAAGGCGAACCTGGAGCAGGACATACAGGCACGCAAGCGTAGGAAAGCCGCAGCCCGAGGTCCCCGCATGGTGTTTCCCGAAAGCCTGGAGCGGGAAATCGATATCATAGACCCCAACCAAAACCTGGAAGGATACAAAATCATCGGAGAAGAAACCAGCGAGGTGTTGGTGATGGTACCCGCCAGTTTTAAAGTGCGCAGGACCGTTCGCAGGAAATGGGCCCTCATTGACCCTTCGCAAACCGGCAAAAAGGGAGTGCTGATCGCCCCAATCCCTTCCAGGACCGTAAACAGGGGACTCTTCGATGAATCGGTTCTGGCCCACCTGCTTACCTCCAAATTCGTGGATCACCTTCCCCTGTACAGGCAGCAGCAGATGTTCAGGCGAATAGGGCTCGAAATCCCCGCCTCCACGCTCATCGACAACACCAATGCAGCCTGTAAAGCAATCACCCCAATCTACAACGCACTCAAGCGCGAAACCCTGGCCAATCTCTATCTACAGGCAGACGAAACCCGGATGCAGGTACTCGAAAACGGAGGCGTGAAGGGTTCCTCCCATAGGGGTTTCGTGTGGGCCTATCATGCCCCCGTGGACGGGTTGGTATTCTTTGACTACCGGACCGCCAGGAACAAATCCGGCCCAGAGGAGATATTGGCCAATTACAAGGGCGTGGTCCAGACAGATGCCTATGAGGTTTACCATAGTCTTTTTGCCCGCAACAAAGGCATAAAGCACTATTATTGTATGGCTCATATCCGCCGCAAGTTCGACGAGGCAGCAGTTTATGACAGAGATAGGGCTTCTTGGGCGGTGGGGACGATTGCCAAACTGTATGCAGTAGAAAAACAGATCAGGGAAGCCGAACCGCCCCTTCCCGAAAACCTCATCGTCAAAAAACGGGTGGAGGAATCCCAACCCATACTGCGGGAAATCCACGACTGGATGCTCGCCGAGTATCCCAAGGTACTCCCTTCCTCACCGATAGGAAGGGCAATCGCCTATGCACTTCCGCTCATGGACAGCATGAAGCTATACACCCTCCACGGACAACTTCAGATTGACAACAACCTTATTGAAAACGCCATCAGACCGATTGCCCTGGGACGGAAAAACTACCTGTTCGCTGGTACCCACGCCACTGCTCAGAACGCCGCAATGATCTACTCCCTGTTCGCGACTTGCAAAAAGCACGAGGTAAATCCCCATGACTGGCTGCTCGACGTGCTGCGAAAACTCAACAACCCCACCTATGACGGCAAGTTCTCCGACCTGCTGCCCCACAGGTGGAAAAATCATCAAGGGAATCCCAGCTAATTTTAATAGGGGGTTGGCCGTTTGCTTACGTTGGATAGCATATTTACTTAAAATCACGAAGCTTAAATTTATTACTTTCCCGACCAAATTCATACGCCCTGCTGGCACGATTCTATTCAACATCCCATTGGGATTTTAAATGAGATTATTCGTGTTTTCTCTTCTCCGGTGTCTTGCTCCGTAAACACAGCCTTAAGAAAAATTCGGCTAGTACTTACACCTAAGGGGTAATCCTTCGGTGATTTTACATCGTTGATATGCTCCGCCCAATCATCTCCACATTGATCGCCCACAGCCTCCCGCAATTCATTCATATCGACCTTGACGAATTTTTCCCCGTCTTTCACAGAATACCTATCCGTTAAAAAAAATCCATCCTCAATCTTTAGCTTCTTCCATCGAGAATAGTAATGTTTCCATTCAGTTAAATCACAATGAGGACCTTCATCCATCACGGTCACACTATTCTCAAACCGTTGGTAAATACTGATTTTTCCTTTCTTGATCATATGGACGCCTAGCTTCTGTCCTTCAATTGTTTCTCCAAACGCCAAATGGAGAGAGGCGGTATCTTTTTGTGGTTGTTTGAGTGTTTCTTCCTGATACCCTATAGTACTACGGTCAATTCCGATGATAAATTCTTCAAATCGTATTTGCAGTAGATTTCCATTAACCGATCGTTGATTTTCTATTTTTTGTATACACCCACCGTCTTCGGCCATCGAAGTATCTACCCCTTTCGTAGTTGTATGTGGCATATTTTCGTTTTCTATCGTTAAAGGGTTTCTATCGCCTACTAAAAAAACGATGATTAAAATTGGTAGAACATTTAGTATCGGTATCATTTTTTGAATTATTTCCACCCGTTATAGCTGTCTATGTATATTGGCACGAAGGGGATAGCCTATAGGTAATGGTGTACTTCGTATTTCTTTTTTATTCGTTTATCAATAAACCAGTAAATCAACCAATAAATTGGCATAAGGGCTGGATATAGGAATAGTACAAAAAAAGAATAGGCATGAGTGCCAGCAGCATGCTCTCCAATATAGGCGTCAATAACATTATAGTAGTTCATCCAGGTTATTAAAAATATCAAGGGAATCAATATGCTACCAAGGATTACTACTAAAGAAAAACGGTTTAATTGATTCTTTGCTCTGTACCAGATAACTAAAAGTAAATCTAAAATAGCTAAGAATACACCTGTTATGTAAGCTAATCCGTTTGGAGTTAAATTTATTAACATTTGAGCCGTTTTAGAAATTTTTGGAGTAAAGCTAATTTGGAGTATTTCTGTTGGCATTATGTTAAACTCCCATATAGCAATTGATTTTAAATCGCCATTCTTAGTTGCGCCAAGATTTGATTTCAATTCTTTACCAAAATCGCTTGCATCTACTTTTATCTTTAACGTTCCAAATGACTTCCAATATTTCGCAGGAGATAGGGCATAACGGAAACTATAATCATTTACCCAGTTCTGTCTATCTGTCCATCTTGTAGCTCTGTAACTAACCTCAATTATATGGTTCCCTTTGAGAATATCTGTTTCAAAATAAATCATGTCATATAAACTGACATAAAACCCTCGGTTTGCAGAATCTTCAAAGATGACTGAGCCGTAATTATTGTGAGAAGGGCCTTCAAACAAATAAGAAAAGCTTTGGAATTTTGTGTTTTCAGGAATTTTGAAATCCAGAGGAATATCATGTATACCAACTTCCTTTCCATCAATTTTCACAGAGAATGAATCCAAATATTCAGAAGCATAAAATAAAAAGGGTATTTGAAATCCATCTTTAGATGAATGGATATTGTATTTGACATTAAATGAAGCGTATTCAAAATTCTCGTCTATTTTGATGAATAAATCTTCATGAATTACATCAACATATTCACTCACAAAAGGTCGTCCACCAAGTGTCCCTTCAATAACAGGGTTTGCCATATTCGCGTAAACCTGAGTACGTAGTAAAATGATTGATATAATTATTAGCCCTTTCATTTGGTCTTTTGCACCCTAACGTACAAATCTATTCACCAAAGTCGCACCTATCCAACACAGGCCTGCCGGATATATAACCCTTCGCGGTCCTTTTGCCCAAGGCGAACCAAAAGTAACCGCTTCGCATGTTTTGATTCGCTGGGGTTGGCACTGGTTGCCGGATTCATCGCGGAAAAGCGCCATGTGTTCTGTACGCCGATCCAACCGATAGCCAGACCTCTCCAACTGGGCTGTAGGTTCCAAGCCAAAGGATGGCTAACTCCGGGCGCGGATGTAATGGTCCTTTCGGTGTCCTGTGCCCTTCGGAATCCGATTCGTAAATCCGGATCCCCAGCCGGGGACCATAGGCCATTGCCCTGACACCAGTCTGTACCGGACCAGGTGTTTACCCGGCCCGATACCTAAACCTGGTATCCGTTCCCGGATGCTTCGCTCCGCCGGAACGTACACGAATCCAACAAGTTAAATAACAACGATTATGGACCAACTTATTCCGCACGCTATGTAAATCAACTGTAGTTTACCGGGAGACCGCCAATCGGATCCGATAGCAATGCGAATTTGACGAGAAGCACGCCAGCGCATCTATCGGCTCAGCGATATCCAACACCACGAGGGATTCTCTACGGTCAAAATAGGGGCCAAAGGGGACCGCATTACGCCCAGCGATATATTTGGGCTGGGGTACTTCGCTTCAAGCTGCAAAATTGACAAAAAAAGTGACACTATTACCCCATGATCCTAGGATTCAAAACCCATATCAACGGCAAACCCAGGTACTTCAAAGAAAAGACTGAGGCTCCCTTAACAGGGAACCTGGAGATGTCCCACTTGAGAACAACAGGCTAGGAATCCGCACTTTGCAAATACTTCAGCTAACATACATTAAAAAGAAATCATAAAAAACGACCCTAATAAAGGTCTTAACGATGAGCAGGATTCAACCGTTGAGACTACCGGCGGTCTGGCTCCTCAAAGAGCACAATTCCGGACAGTGGTCGTTGCTCCGGAAGCCAAACGTGTGGGACGATCCCCGCCAGATAAATCCGGCGAGGCCGTCTACACATTCTTGTTTTTGTTCACCCTCGTTTTAAAACCTGTGCGAGATTCCGAGTCTAGCTTCATTCGCATAATATTGACCAAGCTCTAGATTAATACCCCAATTATCACTAAAATAATACCTACCACCAATTTGAGCACCTATACCTAAATCTGTGCTTGAGAAAGAATCAAAGCCCGATTCAACAATGTCCGAGTTATAAAATCCAATATTAAGCCCTGCATACAAGTCGAAGTTTGAAGGGATTTTAAGCAATTTATTAAAGTGATAATTACCATTAATGTAAAAGCCAATAATTGTGTATTCAAAATCACTTCCAAGAAAGCTCTCCGCATAACGTCTGTAAGACGCCTCTCCACCAATAGTTATATTCGAGTGAACACCAAGGTCCAAACCTACAGAAACAGGTGTTCCAAAGCTGGAGAACCCTACCACTCCATTGAGTTGTAATTGCCCTTTAGAAATGGGTCCTTGTCCTTGCCCAAAAATAGGATAAGACGCCAAAAGAAATAAAATACATAGACTGACTAACTTTCTCTTAATTTCAGTCGGATTGGATAAACTGGTTGCTTTCATTTTTCTGATCATTTTCATTTCACTACGTTTTATATTTCTACTACATTTACACTCATATGACTATCACCGTGTCACCTTTCTTTTTATTTTCCAATTGAATGCCGACGAATTGGCTCGAGAAGAACATTTCGATCGGAAATTTTCAAATTTATCTTATGAATTGGCATGTTCTTTTTGCATTCGGTCAAAGCTAAGCACTTTATATAGACATATTAGCTAACCCGAATATAAAAAGGCGTGATTCAAATATATTTATAGTATTAAATTTTTGTTTAAAGAAATAATACGAAGAACTAAGCAGTTTTCCTGCTCTCTGTAACTACTGGCCAATACATTAATTAAACAACACTACGCCTGTATTTTTGGGATAAACGAATGTTGAGCATAAACATCCGAACCGTGTTGACTACTGATGAATTATTGCTCAACCCATTAAACTGAATTTGGATTCCTCCCCCAGCAATAAAACTTACCGATATATTCTACCAATTAAATCCAGGATGTTTTCTTCAACCCTTTTCTGTAAACGAAGCTCATAATAGGAGGAAACATAAAAACCTAACCTATAACTAAATTTAGTATACAATCTTTGGTAAATGAATTTAGTAATATCAAAATTTATTAGCTCTATACAACACAAAATCAGGAATTGCAGATTATCAAAATTAATTAATTTTAACAGACACTCACCTAATTTGCACGGTTTGTAAACCATCGGTATTCCACAGAACAACAGCACAAATAATCACACAACGCAGCTAGCACTACTTAGATTGGATAATGGCTGTCATTCCCATCCAAAATCAATCAAAGTAATCGCAATAAACAATCAAAATACAACATTATGACTGCACCTGTACAATAAGCTAAACCTTCGGCCGCCTACCACCTATGTATGAATATATCAACCAATTTTGGTCTGAGTTTCAAATCACTTGTAGATGGTGCAGACAAAACTTACAGAAAAATCCCCGATAAAAGGTTTATTTAGGAGAAGGTAAAAAAGTTACTAAATTCAAAATCATTTTGGGAGTAACATCCTTAAAGAAAATACGATCAAAAATTGCCCAAGTGCCAGATAATAGGGAGCGATTACATATTAGTCCTGGTTAACTTCCATCGCCTATGACTCCATAACCATAGCTCAGGTGATTTTAATATCGATTCTTCTAACATTCTGGAATACGCTTCGATTACTTCTGAACTCACTGTTCCGTTTGGGGTAGATGTAACAAATGAAAATTCTAATTCATATTTTCCTCTTTTGTGCTTAAGAAATGTTGGAAATATTATTACATTATTTAATTTCTTTGCAATTCTATCTGCCCCTACAAGGAAGGCCGTTTCTTGATTTAAAAATTTAACCCAATGCTTTGAAGAATTGTTGGTTGGGCTTTGATCACCAATTATATAGTTAAATGTTGGCTTTTTTTCATTCCCTAATTTAACAAGTTTTTTATATCCATCTTTTGATTCAAAACATATAACTCCAAATCTACTCCTGATAAGCTGCATTAAATCGTCAAAATATTTATTTGATAATTTTTGATAAAATGCACTAGCTTGATATGGGATAAATAATGGTAAGAAACCAAGCCATTCCCAATTTCCATAGTGTGCCGCATACAATATAACACTTCTATTTTGGGCGTATAACTCCTCGATCATTTTGGAGTTTTTAATAATAAACCGTTTATCAATCTGTGTCCCACTTATTGTCAAACTTTTAATTGTTTCAAAAAACACATCACATAAGTGCTTATAAAATCTTTTCTCTATTCGAATTCTCTCGGTTTTCGATTTATCAGGAAACGCTCGTTCTAAATTCGTGCTCACAACTTCTCTTCTATACTTAATTATATGGTATACCAAGATAAATGTGAAATCCGAAATAATGTACAAAGTTCGAAATGGCAGGATAGCCATAAAATAAAACGGAATGAATTTTACGTATTTCATTTATTTCAATTGAATCTAACATTTTCAGCTGTGCATAGTACGCGATTTCAAGGCACCCTCTCCTTTCGTTTAGCTATTAGTTTTATGAAAAATACTCGTGTTAAAGCCAACACCTACATCGGAATTATATATAAACAATATCCGATGCTAGAATAATAAACTATCATTAAACCCAGTATATATGATAACTGCAATTACCTGTACAAAAGATATGCGTTGGTTTGGTGCAATATCTAATACTTCCTAGCACATTTGGTCAAAATATTTCTATAAATCAGATGTGATTACATCTATTCTACCGGCTGCCATCTGCTAAATGATTATTGTATTATCTGCATTGTTAGTTTAGACAATTTCAATAATCGAACTAATACTCCCAATAGCCTTTTGATAAAAAAATCCCTAAAGCATAACATCTCCACGATCTAAAGTTAAAAGAACAACGCCTGGCGAACCGGTATCACTAAATAAACCATTTAATCCATCTAAAATTTGCCCTGAGGTCCAACTACCACTTCATTCGTGGTCGTTGTCAAAACTTTTGTTATCAAATGGCATATAAATTAATTTATCGGATTGTATTCCGATGAAACCAAACATGCAATTATTCCCTAACAAGTCTTTCGAAAGTTCGTACCGAAACTTTCCTAGTCAGGTCTTGTATCCTCAACTCTCTACGCTCCTAAAAAAGGAACTTGTTTATTGAATTACTTTGAGGTTTGGGATTGAACTCACAATCTTTGAAACAAGGATTTGGTTTCATTAATGATATCCCAGGAACTAAAATTCTTAGTATTAATTTCATTGAATTAAAGATTTATTTTCTGCTCGGTATTTAAAATAGGCCAATCGTCAATCCATGACAAGTTCCATATGGCAAGCGATGGTTCACCATTGTTGTTTTCATCATAGAAATGGTGAGAAAAATAATACTTACCGTTTGAATGCTGATAAATTCCACTATGACCAGGACCTTGGAATCTATCGTTACCAATGATTTCTCCATTTGCATCCAGAAATAAAGTCCCACCTCCAGTCTTTAAGTCCACTCCGTTCCTGTCAACAAACGGACCTGTTGGTTGGTAAGACCGTCCTACACGAATATTGTATGTACTATTGATGCCGCTGCAACACACGTCCCAGTTGACAAATAAATAATAATAGGAATTGCCTGGATGATTGTATATATAGGCTGCCTCAATATTGTTTTCATCAAGTGTACCTCCATAATTGGCTACCTCAATAAACCTATCATCAGTAATGTCCCAAGTTTTATTTTTCGGGTTTCGCTTCAGCAATCCAGTTTTCTGATCCAGTTCTACCATCCAGATACCGTTTGCATGTGAGCCATAAACTAACCACGTCCGATTAAAGTCATCTTCAAAAACTGCTGGGTCAATGGCAAACGGTTGCTGCGTGTTTTGGGATTCAAGCACGTAATCCATGGAAGGTGTAAATATAAAACCAGACGTTAATGTACTAACCGTTACAAAGCCGATTCTGGACCGATGGTTGACTTCGTCAGAAACCGCAGAATGATACAATCGTAGTTCGTTAGGATTTGTCTTCCATACAGATGGTGCCCACAAATTCGTACCGTTATACCAAGAAGGGCCCCCGCCTGCATAGATATCATCACCTTTCAATTCCCAAGCATTGCTTCCAAATTTATATGTCGACCATTCTACAGCACTTGCAAAAAGAACCAACTCATTATTAACTTCTACCAACTGAGCAGGGTCGTGGACACCACTATAAATTATTGCATTAGCATTAATACCAATTATTTCATCTTCATTCTCGTCACAAGAGCTACTTGTCACAAATAGTAACCCTAATAGGAAAACATTAACAGTTTTTTTCATTGCCTTATTACTAAAGTCATAGAGAACTTATAAGTTTATTTAACAAACGTGAACAAGTCAAACAAACACTCGGTGGATTTGAATCGCTTAAGCAGGGGCGGTCATGCTACTGCTGTCCCATCCGGAGCTCTCCTCTAGACTTAGATGCATTCTGCTGAAAGGTAGACTCACCAACTGGTATAGGTTCCAAGCCAAAAGATGGCTAGCCCCGGGCGCGGATGTAATGGTCCTTATGGTGTCCTGTGCCCTCCGGAATCCGATTCGTAAATCCGGATCCCCAGCGGGGAACCATGGACCCTTCACCTGAAACCAGTCTGTACCGAACCAGATCTTACCCACACCGATACCTAAGCCTGGTATCCGTTCTCGAATGCCTCACTACACTGGAAAATACACGAGATCAATAAGTTAAAAAATAGCAACAATAAACCTACCTATTCCGCACGGTATGTAAACCAACTGCATGCCGCCAAAGATTGACGTCAAGATCAGCGCTGGGCTTGCCATGCGCGGTAGGCCCGTTAGCGTGGGTTCCCCACCAAAATCAAATAAAAAATTTGAAACTCAGTAACACCATGATGCTAGGATTCAACACCCGCCCGATCCTGCTCCTGCATCGATCGGTTCGTTTCCATTAGGACTACGATGATTTTCTACCGGGTCAGGACACCTATTAAATTCGGTTTCAATTACAAAAAGCTTGTTCCCTTCATCTTCCAATTTGATTAGTTTCCTTCTACGATCTGAATCTCCTCCCCCGTCAGCTCATATAGCTGATAAACCAATTGGTCAATCTCTGACGCTAGTTCAGATATATTTGAATTTGGGTATTGTTTCTTGGATTCTAAGATCTCAGAAACCAGGTTTTCTAACTTTTCCCGAATTTCGTTGGTTGGTTTCAAAATAGGCAATTGAGCGATGTAAATAGGCTTGTATTCAAAATATCCGTTCTGCTTTGTTGATGCTATGGACTTCAGGTAGAAGTCCACAAGCGTTGAACTCATGACTCCTAACAGGACCAAATCGTTTGTGGGAATGATGGTGGTTTTATCATTGCTGTAATGCCCTTCTCTATCAAAGCCATACGATGCACTTTTGACAATCGCGGGAATGATAATCTTTTCCTTCTCGAACTCTTCATAATAATCACAAGCTCTTAACTCCCACCAATATTGGCCTTGGTCGAATCGTGCTTTGGCTTTTGTACGATAGTTTGTCAAATAATCCATTACTGCCGGATATATCTCTGAGATTTTAGCAAAGGCATTTGCTTCATCTAAAATGCCAAAGAGTTCTTTTGTTTGACCATTTTTAATCAAGATTAAAAACTTATCACTCCTTGGCTGTTGGTACCGCTTGATATCCCTCCCTGCCAAAAACGGCTTAATCAGCTCGGCGCTTTTCGGATCTTCGGCGATTAGTCGCTCCCTGGTTTCCCGATCGATAACAAAGGCTTCATTCAGGCCTGTCTTTATCCCATAGTATATTTTTCCTTCTACATAGTCAGATAGCGGAACGCCTTTCGATTTTAGCTTCATCAGAAGTTTCTGCGATTTGCTATCCATTAAAGTCCAGCCCTCGGCTTCAAGTCCTGCTACCAATACCTCAATCCGGTTTTCTTTTAGGTAGCGATCCATTCCCATCGGAAAGTCCAGTGTCTGTAAGTTAACCGCATTAAATTTTTCTGATGGATTACGTTTGGCCAAACCAATAATCAGCGGGTAGGTCGTGGCCTCTTCGAAAACCCGCAAATCGCCGAAGTCCAATAATTCCTGTATGTCGAAGGTTTTGACATAGTTCCGAAGTGCTTTTCCATAACCCGCCCGCATCCATTTATTGGGTACGATAAAGACAAAGTTGCCGTCATTTTTCAAGAGGTTCATGCTTAGTTCCACGAAGTAGACGTAAAGATCGGCTGTTCCGGCATAGGTCTTGAAGTTATTTTGCAGGTAGGGTTTTACTACGGATAACTCCTCTTGCCGGATATACGGAGGATTTCCAATCACCACATCAAAACCCACATAATCCCCGGCATCATTAAATACCTCAGGAAATTCAAAGCGCCATTCGAAGGCATTTTCGAAGATTTTGTTGGCTTTGATTTCCTCGATCTCGGTTTCCAGTTTGGTCAGGTTTTCTTCCAGTTTGGCGACTTTGGCCAGCCGGAGTTTTTTCTGCCTGGGGTCCTCGTCAAACATGCTCTGCTGCATGGTCAGGTTGTATAGCTCGCCGGCTAGCTGGGCTTTGCGCTTGATCTTGGGATCGTTTTTGGCGATCTCGCTGCGGAAATCGGATTTGATATCGGCGATCAGGCGCTTCATCTCTTGCTTCTGCGCCTTGCTTTCGGCATTGCGATAGGTGTCCACGGCTACCCGATAGCTATCGATGCTCCACTTGCTTTTCTTCAGGGCCTGGCTGAGGTCGGCATCGATGGCAAAGCGACTGACCAGGGAGTTGCCGCACTTGATATTGATATCGATATTGGGCAGGGTCTCGAGTTCGGTGGGGTTCTTGCCTGCCTGGCGGGCAGGCAGGTAGTAGGCATTTTTGAGCAGCTCGATCCAGAGCCGCAGGCGGCAGATCTTGACCGAATTGGGGTTGATGTCCACGCCGAAAAGGCAGTTTTCGATAATGGTCTGCTTTTCGTGAAAGAGCGCTTCCTGGATTCGCTGCCGCTCTTTGTTGCGGGGGTTGTAGTCAAAGAGCTCCCCATCTTCGTCGGTGACGATCAGCTCGTCATTCACCACTTCCACCTGGTATTCCTTCAGGCGCTTGCCTTCCCGGTCCTGCAGGATCCGCAGGTCGTTTTTAACGGAAATCATCTCGTTGAGTGCCGAGACCAGGAAGTGGCCGGATCCCACCGCCGGATCGCAAATCTTCAGGCTATTGACGATGGCATTGGCTTCTTCCCGGTCCTCGATCTTATCGTACAGCCCTTCCAGGTCGGTACAGTTCCAGCCCTTGGCTTCGTTAAATTTCTGCACCACGGCTTTACGGATGGTTTCCCGGCACATGTACATGGTGATAAAGCCAGGGGTGAAAAAGGAGCCGTCCTTGTAGCCGTTGATCTTTTCGAAGATCAATCCCAGCACCGAAGCGTTGATCAGGGACTTGTTTTCTTCCTGTATGTCTTCGGAACCTTCGCTGGTAAAGTCGTAGGCATTCAGAAACTCAAAGAGGTATTCGAGCGTATTGAGTCGACCGGTACGCGTCTTTCCTTGCGGATCTTTCAGTACCGTTCGGGAAAGGATGGGAAGGGTCTTATCGTCCTGCAGATTGCTGATAAAAAGCGTATCCTGCTCCATGTCCGTGGGTTCAAACAGCGAGGAATTGAGGTAAGGCACTTTCTCAAATAACTGGACCACGTCTTCGTTGCGCTGCTCGTGTTTCCGGGCCAGTACCTGAAAGAACAAGCCGTTCAGGTCGTCGTAGTTTTTGATTTTGTCCAGGTTAAGAAAGGCATACGAAGTATCGCCCTTATGGTAGCTGATCAGCTGGGCTTCCAGTAGCTTGAGAAAGAGGATGCGGTTGATCCAGGTGATGCACAGCTCCAGGGCCACGCTAAACAGCTGCTCCTCCTGGGTAGCGCCGAATTGGGAGGGGCGTTCCAGGCGACTAAGTTTGTCCAGGCTGTCCAGTTCAATGATGGCATCCTCCAGCAAGGAGGCGCTGTTTCGCTCGCCCGCTGGGTTTCGTTCGATTAGTTTTTTGCCTCCTTGCTTGGTTTCGGTCAGGCCAATGATATGCAATAGCTCGCTGTAAAAGCGCTTGTCCAGGCTATTGCTGTCGTTGGTAAAGGGCAGCTTCAGCAGGTGCTCCGGAGACAAGAGCTTGAAAAGTGCAATCAGTACCGTATCGTCTTTCTTGTCGGTGTTCCGCAGGGGCTTCTGGTACTCCTGCAGGTGGAAGTAGGTAAAATCGATTGCGGAATCGATGCTGGCGATAAAGGGCTCGGCGATCTGCTTGTAGAAAAAATCCGTCCGGGTATCCGCCAGGCGGCCGGCTTCAAAGTCGGTAAATTGCTGGACCAGCTTTTTGTTTTGGGCAAAGAGCCGGTCAAAGGTGCTGGCATCGAAGATAAACCACTCGTGGATATTGGTAATGACCAGGTGCCGGACTTCCAGGTTGCCCTGGCTGATCCGCTCCCGGAGGTAGTAGAGTACCAGTTCCTGGAAGGCCTTTGCGTTCAACTCCTCCTTGCGGACCATCTCGCTTTTATTGGTGGGTTTTTTGGCCTCGATGATCACCCCCACCGGACTGGAAGCCTTCTCGCCGTTGTGGATGACCAGGTCGTTTCTCCCCTTGGTATTGATAAAATGGCCGGGCTCGTAGTAGGTCTTTTTGAGAAAATCCCGGACCAGGTTCTTGTGAAACTCCTCCGATTCCGTATCGTTGGTACGATCGAGCAGCTGGATCAGGTTGGCCTTAAACGCTTCGATGTCCTTCCTGTTGGGCTTTACTTTCAGAAAGGCCTTGTTAAGGGCTTTTCGTGGTTTTAGTGGGTTGAGGTTCATTTATACCGTGTCTTTCCTTTCAGACAGTTAAGTTAGTTTTTTCTGCGCGTTTTCCTGTCCGATTGTCGGCAAAAAATGGCTATTCCGGTTTTTTCAGCGTTGGTCACCTGTCTGCAAAATCCAGGTGCACTCGCCTGCGCTTTGGCTTTCTTTGCCTAACGCACAAGGGAATCCTAGCGATACGTCGGCAGCGATTTTTGCCTCTAAACTTTTCTACGGTGAACGGAACTTTAAATTCAGCTCTTTCCTGTTGTACGACGGAAGAAATACATACCTACCTATGGGTAACATTGGCTACGGTAGTTCTTGAAGTAATTCGTTATCAATCCTCACTTGCGTATACCGGGAAAAGGCGTTTTAAGTGATTGGAATTTAGGTGTCCGGTATAACCTAAACAGATTTTATCCATCAATTTATCACGAGCATTTATTTCAATCCTTTTTTTAGTTCACGGTTACGTCCTATCGCATGATTTTAAATTGCAAAATTGAATTAGCTAATCCACCTAGTAGGGTGTAGAGAATATCCAGCTGATCAAATGTTGATTTGCTTATAAATGGTTGAATTGCCTCGTACATTAACATGGCCATTACTGGAATTATTACAAGAAATATCTTTCCGGTTGTTCCACTCCATGTATCGTCTTTCTCAAAAAGAATCATCAAAAAAGAAATACCTGGTACCGCTGTTAGCTGAGTAAATGAATCCTTGAAACCGAAGTCGTTGAATGAATACGAATACGCCATTGGGCGATAAAAGAAGTCAAGGAGTAAATGGACGATAACCAAGGGAATTAAAAACAAAATGGCTCTTATTTTCTTGGGATTACCTGAAGTTTTTTGCTTTTTCATAATTTGTCATCTACGCGGTCGATAGAGGTAATTTATGTACACATCTCGCCGTTTTTATTTACAACCGGGTACCCTATATTTAAGTGGCTTTTTTGGCTGCATCTATTTCCCTACCGGGTATACCGTTTGGTAAGAAAGAAAACCATCCGGGCTAATCGTTAAAAGACCCCTAACTACGCGCCGCACTCCAACAAAAAGTAGTCGATTCCCCCGCCGGCTGTTCCCACCCGGTGTCCAGATTCATAAACAATATCGTAGAATTTTTTAAAAATCGGCCGAAAGATTGTTCAAAAAACCCGGAGGAGCAGCAAAATTTCCGGCTGTTGGAAAATATCCGAAGGAATACTAGTTGGCTTTGCAACCCACCGGAAACCTACCGATAACCGCTACCCACAGGCCGGGAGGTCAGGAAATCTACCCAGCAATCGCTCTGTGGCATCTTCCTTTTTTTCCGGTAAAAATTCCTCCATGCCTTGCCTGCGCAGCATTTGTAAGGTAGAGGATTTGGTTCAGACACAGCCACTCTTGGTACGTTTTGCTCACCCAGAATTACTGATTGGGCGATTATCTATTCGTACCGACCAGATCGCCTGATTCGATGTCAGTCCGGTGTGACCTTTCGGTAGGCTGGAATTAAACGAGTAGACTGCTTGGTTCAGGGCATCCGTAGTCAGTCGACTTGTTGTACGTGAAGACTGCGGTTTATTGTACATAAAAAAAGTCCTTTAATCACGTGGATTAAAGGACCAAAACAGCAAATACCAGTTAAAAAAACTCAGCTTATCTTGAAGACTCCTAATCGTCTGATTACTCCTTATTTGTAGACATTGGTTGATCTGGTTTGTAAATAGCTCCGGTGGCAAAGTCGGCTATTGTTCCCGGCCAGAACAGAATGATATCGGCAATTAATACTCCAACCCGAACCCCGCTCCGAGCGGGTTTCGTTCACTGGTGTTCCATTACCGGAACACCCAAAATCGTTGCACAACCTGCCAATGTACGAAACAGAAGTACAAAACAAATTATAGGATTCTCTTTACATCTTTAATAGTTTAGCTTTTTTTTTATATATAGTCACAATTTAAACAATCTAGAGTGTGCCAACTTGCTGGATGCTTTAAAATGTAAATGAACGGATTTCATTCATTTGCGAGCGCTGATACTCCTGCCGGTTTTTTCAGGAATCTTGGACCGAAATACCTTTGGGCTACCAGTGATGTGAAATAGTTTAAAATCAAGCACTTTGAGCTACTATTGACAGGGTTCGCGTAGAACTGTTCATTTGCTTTTCTGATCCCTGCGGGAAAAAGGCGCGTTTAAAAGACATTCCTACCTACCTTCGTTGGAAGTAAAGGTAATCTGTGCAGCGCAGGGAGTTTCGGGATCCCTACCAGTAGCGGAGGAGTGCCTCTTTGTACACGAAAAGGAGTGATAAACTGATTCCGCCCAACACAATCTGTTTGAAAGGCCATCTGCGAAAAAATATAACTAGTGATGTAATGGTTTCAGATTGCGGTTAAAACATTGTTGGACAACTTGTTCCGGATTTTTCGGGAAAGCCTTCCCCCGTTTATGGGCATTTATCTCCTTTGGTTCTTCGACCAATCCTGCGTACGGAAAGAACGAAATCCATCCGAACAAGCGCCGAGAGCCAATAAATAGACGGCCCGCTCCAAACACCCACCAGCCCTTCCCAACCGGTTTCCTGATTCACGAACAATATCGTAGAATTTTTTAAAAATGGGCCGAAGGACCGTTCAAAAAATCCGGCCTGGGTACAAAATCTTCCTGCTGCTGGAAAAAAAACCGTGGAAAATCATTTCGGCTTTGCACCCATCCGGCCACGGCGGGGCTGTCGGTTGCAGTGGAAAAATTATTCCACTCCCTTCCTGCCTCCGTCTATCAAAAGCCCGGCCCGTAGACGCTCGCTCCGGTTGCCGGCAGGGTTCCGATAAAGACGCCCCCACTTTGGGGATACTGCTGCAGTTGTTCCGCGGAAAGGTTTTCCCGGGCGGTGGTAATCAGCAATTCGTTGCTTTCCGGACCGGCAAAGGCACAGGAGGTGACATGGGGTGCGGGCAGATCGATCTTGTCCAGCTGCAGGCCGGATTCGGGGTCCCAGCAGTAGACACCAAATCCTCCGTAATGCGCCACCCAGAGCTTCCCGTTCCGATCCATGCACATGCCGTCCGGGGTACCCAGCTCCTCCGGTATTGTCACGGCAATCCGGTTAAAACTGATAAAGCCCTTTTCCAAATCAAAGTCAAAAGCCTGTATCTTTCGGGTAGGGCTGTCAATGTAGTACAGCGTCTTTTCGTCCAGGGACCAACAAATGCCGTTGGAAATGCTGACCAGGTTGATGACCTTTTCGGGAATCCCATCCCTATCCACCCGGTACAGGGAACCGGAGTTTTGGGTAAATCGGGTGCTCATGGTACCCGCCCATAGCCGCCCCCTGCTATCGCAGGCCCCGTCGTTCCAGCGATTGTCCGGCTTGTCCTGCTCCACTTCGCAAAGCCAGTCCAGTTGCTCCGATTCGGGATCAAATTTGGCGAGTTTTCGATCCAGTGCCAGCAGGTAGCCTCCGTTTTCATCCGGAATGACCATGGTCAGCCGATGGGGAAAGCTCCATTTTTCAGGAGTATTTGCTCCCCTTTTCAACCGGTACAGGATACCATTTTCGATGTCTACCCAAAGGTAACTTTCCCGGGCTTGCTCCCAAACGGGGCTTTCCGCCAGGGTACATCGGGAATCGACCAGTAGTTTTGCGTTCGTCATGGAAATTATTTTTTCGCCTGGCCGGCAGCAGAAAGTCCGGCCAAACCTGTGCTAATCGACTTATTCGGGCCAATACATGGCCAATTTTTTCTTCAGGAAGGCGACGCTGCGTTCGAGCTGATCCATACCATCCACCCCATCTTCGATGCTGACCCAACCGTCGAATCCCACGCGCTTCAGTTCCGTAAAGATGGCATCGTAATCGTTCAGGCCCTTGCCAATTTCCCCATGGCTCAGTCGTTTGGCATAGCCCACGGCTCCTCCTTCCTCCTTTTTTAGGTCTTCAATGGTCCCGTATTTCAGGAAGCGGTCGCTGGCATGCATGGTGACCACCCGGTCCGATACCCGGTGGAGCAATTCCAGAGGATCCTCCCCTGCCAGAAAGGTATTGCTGGGATCGTAATTGACCCCGAAATGGGGATGCTGTATGCGGTCCACCAATTGGCAAAACACGTCCATTTTCTGGGCAAACTCGGGGTAGGTCCAAAAATCGTCCTTGTAGTGGTTTTCCAGGATCAGCGTGATGCCCCGCTCCTCGGCATAGGGAATGCAGCTCATGATGGCATCGGCAGCCAGTTTGACTCCCTCGTCCAGGCTGAGTTCCGGACGCTTTTGCCCGGACAATACCCGACAATAGCTCCCCCCCAATGCATGGGTCATGTCGATCCAGTGTTTTTGTTTGACGATTTCTTTTTCCCGGAAGGCGGCCTCCGGATGGGTAAAATCCGGGGAGCAGCACATCATCGGAATTTCCTTACCGGTATCTTCCACCCGGGCTTTGAATTCGGACCAGCGGGAACGGTCTTCCATTTCCAGGAATCCCGCATACCATTCTAGTCCGGCGATATCCAGGGTACTTGCCAGCTGAATCCACTCTTCCAGTTTCATGGATCCATCCTTGCACAGGGCCTGCATGTAGGCTTTGGGAAATGCGGCTAATTTTGGCATAGTGTAGGGGTTGAAAAATTAATGAATGGTACTTGCATCTTTGGGGGCGTTTCGGCCGATCAGCGGATATTGTTCGAGTTCCATGACCTGCCCACTCACGGGCCCGCACTCATCGGAGAGCCAAAAGATGGCGGCGGCAGCGATCTCCTCCGGAGCAATGATCCGCCCGGCCGGGGCATACATCTTGGGAAGGTCTTCGTACCAGGTATCCGACAGGCCGTGCTCCTTTTTGCGCTGTTTTTCGGTTTCTGTGAGCACCCAGCCGGGATTGATTTGGTTGACGCGGACAGCCTTATCGCGAAACAGGCTATCGCCCAGGTTTCGGGTAAGCGTCATCAAGGCACCTTTGGACATGCTATAGGCCAGCAGGTTGGGTTCCCCACTCCAGGCGTTGACCGAACCGATGTTCAGAACGTTGCCCCGATTGGCCGCCAACTCGGGCAGTGCGGCTTTGATCAGCAGAAAAGGGGCAATGGAATTGATGGACAAGACTTTTTCCAAAAAGGGCCGGTCCACGCTGTCGAAATCGGAGGAAACCACCCAGGCGGCATTGTTGACCACCGCATCCAGTTTTCCGAACCGTTCTTTGGCCAGGGCTACCAGGCGCTCTGCACAACCCTCTTTCTGCAGGTCTTCGATGTGCAACACGGCTTGCTCCGTTCCTAGTTGCTGCAGTACCGCCTCTCCCCAGTCTTTTTCCAATCCGTGTATCACCAGCCTGGCGCCTTCTGCCGCACAACGCAGGGCAATGGCCTTGCCTATACCCGTGGTACTGCCCGTGACGATGATTACTTTTCCTTTCAATCGCATGATCAGACGGGTTTGAGTACGCTTTTTACTACTTCTCCATGATGCATTTTCTCGAAGGCTTCCAGCCAGGAGGTAACGGGCCATATGCCCCCGATAATGGGTTTGACATCCAGCATGCCGGAGCCCATCATGCCGATAACTTTTTCCCAGATGGGCCAGTTATGGCTAAAACTGCCTTGCAGCCGCACGTTCTTTTGTACGATGGGGTCCAGGGAAAAATTACAGGGCTGCGGCCCCCAACCCACCTTGGTAATTTGCCCATTGGGGCGCACCAGGTCCATGGCGATTTTCAGGGTGGCGCTGGCTCCGGCAGCGTCTACGATCAGATCGGCACCCATGCCATCCCGGGAACGGGCCCATTCGCTTGCATCGCCAATCAGGCCTTCGCAGCCGTAGCCTTTGGCTATTTCCAGGCGGCCCCGGTCGGCCTCCAGCCCAAGCACGCCTACCTCGGCTCCGTTCAGACGCGCCATAACGGCGCAAAGCATGCCGATGGTACCGGGTCCGATGACCACTACCCGGTCCCCCGGGCGAATGTTGGAATTCATGACCACGGAGTTGTAAGCCACGCAACAAGGCTCCGTCAGGCAGGCTTCTTCAAAAGGCACCTGCTCCGGAACATGGTGCAGGCAACGGGCCGGTACGGCAACAAACCGGGTCATGGCCCCGTTCACACCATAACCAAAGCCCTTGCGGGTAGGGTCCAGGTTGTACAAGCCTACCCGGCTCATGGGATTTAAAGGGTCGATCACCGCTGCGGTCTCACTGACCACCCGGTCCCCGGTTTTCCATCCCTCCACCCGGGGTCCGATCTCCACGATCTTGCCACCAAATTCGTGCCCCAACACCACGGGGTAGTTTACCGGCCAGCTATGGTCAGAGGTCCATTGGTGCAGGTCACTGCCACAAACCCCTACATTTGCTACTTCCAGTAAAACCTCACCCTCTCCGATTTCGGGTTGCTCGATTTCCCGTATTTCCACAGAGCCTTTGGCCTCTGCGTAATTGACTACTGCTGCTGATTTCATTTGTTTATCATTTTTTTATTCGCCAAATGCCTGCCGGTTGGCAGAAAGGAGATCGCTGCATGATTTAATCCCGGCAGGCCGTTGTGTGAGGTTTTCCTCCTGCCGCCCTGCCTCATGCAAGCTCCTATTCATCTGTTTGCTTCGTTAGGAATATCCACATCGCCGTGCGCATGTACCGCATCGCAGATTTTGCGTAGCGAGGCTTCCAGGTCTCCATCGGCTGTTTTAAAGGCATCCGCATCGATGGTGAGTGGAGCGCCCAAGACCACCAGCGGAGCTCCGTAGGTGGGTGTGGAAATGGCCTGCTCCAGGCTTAGCCCGCCAACGGCCTGAACGGGGATGCTCACCGCTTTCACCACTTCCCGCAATTGGTCCAGCGGACTGGGCATGCGTCGGCCTTGCGCAGCGATGCCCCGGCGTTCGTCGTATCCGATGTGGTGCACAATGTAATCACAACCCAGGTCTTCCAAAAATTTGGCCCCCGCTACCATATCGGGGCAGCCCAGGTTATCACCCATAACTTTCACGCCATGGTCCTTACCTGCTTGCACCACGCATTTGATGGTTTCTTCGTGGGCCCGGGCCATGACCACCACGTGGGTAGCACCGGCCTTGGCCATCATTTCTGCCTCGAGGTAGCCCCCATCCATGGTCTTCAGGTCGGCCACAATGGGCGTATTGGGAAAAGCCTCCCGCAGCTTGCGCACACCGTGCAGGCCTTCGGCTAAAATTAGTGGCGTGCCGGCTTCCAGCCAGTCTACGCCGGCCCGCATGGCCAGAGCGGCCGTTTCCAGCGCTTCGTCAATATTTGTTAAATCTAAACTGATTTGAACTATAGGTTTCATTCGTTTGGGTTGTTTTGTGAAACGATAATGGGTTGCTTGCAAAATCCTGAACGGAACGATTTCGATTCAGGGAGTTAGCCGTGGACACGATGGATACGGCGGTACGAAAAGTTTGGAAAATTCAAAAAAAAGATCGTGGGTGTCATGTAAAATGGGAATTGTTGGTTCATAAACTGTTCGATTCTAAGTTAACTATTTATATTTAAAGCGCGATGGGATTTTCGCATGTATTACAGGATTCTTTCACAAATGGACTATTCCTGATTTGGTCGAGTTCCCGAAGCAGAAGCATTCATCAATTGTTGTTTACCATGCGGGAAACCTGGGTTTTTGATTGGCCGGAAAATTCACAAGAACAGGGATTGAAATCCGCTTTCGAAACCCTGTTTTCGGAAAAGAAAACGGAAGTAGGTATTTTTCTGAGCTATTACACGCGTTCCACCGGAGCGATTGCAGAAAACGTTCGCCTGTTGGATGTAATCGCAGCTGAACCGTTTCTGAAAGGGAGCCTTTGGTTGGGTTTCCACAAAGTGTATTACAATGCCTGTTTGAACATCCATGAATCCGATCCGGAAAAAATTCGGTTGGATTTTACCGCCGATCGTCTGACCGGAAAACTCATCCTAACCGGTCCGGATATCCCCGAAAGGGAACCGGATGAACTTTAATTCTATACATGAAACCATACGACATTGCCATTATTGGCACCGGACCGGCAGGCGCCATGGCTGCTTATACGGCAGCAGCTGGAGGTAAAAGCGTACTTTTGATCGAAAAAGAGCAACTTCCCCGCTACAAAACCTGCGGAGGGGGACTGGTATTTCGGGGGAGAAGCCGACTGCCCTTTGCGCTGGACGGGACGGTGGAAAAGGAATGCCGGGAAATAGAGGTCTATTTTGAGGGTTCCGATCAGTACTTTCTTACCCGGCGGGAGGAGCCCATTATAAGCATGGTCATGCGCGATTCCTTTGATTCCCTGCTGGTAGCCAAGGCAAGGGAAAAAGGCGCGGCGCTAGTGCAGCAGTGCAGCCTGCTGGGACTGCAGCAGGAGGAGGATGAAGTGCTGCTGCAAACCTCAACCGGGCAATTTCGCACCCGGTACCTGATCGCAGCAGACGGGGCCCTGAGTCCCACAGCAAAGCTGGCGGGTTGGGAAGAAAGCAGAAAGTTAATTCCCGCGCTGGAATACGAAGTTCGGGTAAATTCGGAGGATTTTGCACGCTTGTCCCAACGCACGCGTTTTGACGTGGATGCGGTACCCTATGGATACGCCTGGTGCTTTCCCAAAAAGAACCATTTGTCAATCGGCGTAGGCTGCCTGAAAAAGCAAAAAATCAACCTAAAAGCTTACTACGAGGCCTATTTGGAAAAATTGGGGATTCGGGAAATACGGTCCGCATCGGCGCACGGATTCCAGATTCCCATCGCCCCCAGGCAATCCGGTTTTTCAAGGGGACGGGTATTTCTGACCGGTGATGCAGCAGGATTTGCGGATCCGCTAACTGCCGAGGGCATTTCAAATGCCCTGTATTCCGGAGAGTTGGCTGCCAGGGCCCTGGTAACACATGGAAATGCCGTCCGGCAGGCGGGTGAAAGCTATCAGCAACTGCTGGAAGAGCGCTTGCTTCCCGAGCTTAAAACCTCGTCCCTGATGGCTTGGGTTTTTTATGCCCAGCCCCAGGTGCGGAAATGGCTACTCCAAAAATATGGGCAGCGCGGCTGCGAAATCCTGACAGATATGTTTATGGGGAAAAAACCCTTTCCGGACAACTTAAAACAGAAGTTGACCGATAAAATTCCTCTGCTCCGGTTTAGCTAAAAATCGGTAGGTGAAAAAACCTCCTATATCTCACGTAGCATTTATTTTCTCCATTCCGCCCCTGTGGTCGGATTGGTAGCAGGTAGGCAACCAAAGATACCAATGGCACAGATCCCCGAACGAGACGAAGGGGTTTTTTTCGTAAATTTACTTCTTAAACGAGCGATCGACTGAGGTTTACCTAACGAAATCCCCCTGGCCCCCTTTGAAAAAAGGGGGAGTTGTTTGCGTAGGGCCGATTGGGAAGGTAGTACCTGGCATTTTACTTGCCGCTTGATTTCCAACACCTGGCCGTTATATCATTGGTTCGTGCGTACCTAAAAATCTAACCCTAACAAATTTCCGGCGACCTGGAGGGCGAGGGCGACCTTTTCGGGAATTTACTTCTTAAACGAGCGATTGACTGAGGTTTACCTAACGAAATCCCCCTGGCCCCCTTTGAAAAAAGGGGGGGAGTTGTTTGCGTAGGGCCGATTGGGAAGGTAGTACCTGGCATTTTACTTGCCGCTTGATTTCCCAACACCAGGCCGTTATATCATTGGTTCGTGCGTACCTAAAAATCTAACCCCGGCTGGGTGTAGTTTGCAACTACCCCCTCATATCATTTCCAATTTGCAATTGGAAATGGACGGAATTACTCCTCCTTTCCCCTTTTTGAAAAAGGGAAGTTGTTTGCCTATAGCAGGTCGCTGGGCGAAAAGCAGGCATCCGTGCATCCGGGCCAGATTCCCCAAATTCAGCGCCAAGGCCCAAAAATAAACGCCTTCTCCCCTATTTCAGGTCAATTCGTAGCACGTAGCTATCCGCCGTGACAAAAAGCACGTCCTCCCTTTCATTCAACGCCACGTTCGAGCAGCGCTGCCCTACGTCAATTCTTCCCAATTCCTGTCCCTCCGGGTCAAAAATCCACACCCCTCCGGGGCCGGTTGCGAATACCGTACCATCGCTTCTGATCTTTAACCCATCCGGCAGCCCGGGTTCCTCGGCGCCTACCTCGCTGGCATCGCGATAGATTTCTCCCTGCGAAAGACTTCCGTCTTCAGCAACGGCATACCGGTACCAATAGGGCTTTTCCGGATCCGAATTGGCAATCAACAACTGATTGCCTCCCGGAAAAAAGGCCAGGCCGTTGGGGCGGGTAAGACTATCCAGGAGCAACGACAAGTCGCCCTCTTTCGAATACCGGTACACACCTTGGAAGGGAATGTCCTTTGCCGGATCCTCCATGCGAAACTCCAGGCCATAGGGAGGGTCGGTAAAATACAGGTTCCCGACCGCATCGTACACGGCATCGTTGGGGCTATTGAATCGCTGTTGATCAAATTCCCCCACAATGGTCTCGTAATCGGGTTCCGGATTGGCCAGAGGAGCCCTCATGCGGGCCAACCGCCGGTCTCCGTGCTGGCACAGGACCAGGTTACCCTCCGGATCCAAAAGCAGGCCGTTGGAACCCAATTCGCCCCCCCGGGTGCCTTCTCCGGTAAATCCCGCCGGGTCCAGGTACACTTCCGGCGTATCGGATCCGGCCTTCCAGGCATGCACCCGGTTTGCCGGAATCTCCGAAAAGAGCAGCATGTCTTCCGAGGGAATCCACAAAGGGCCTTCGGTCCAGGCATACCCGCTTCCAAGAATCGTGGCTTTTGTTTCCGGATCAATGACCTGGTAAAGCGCCTCCTGCGCAGGGATAAGCTGCAGGGGCAAGGTGGCCTCTTCGTTCGAGGCATCGTTTGCAGCGCTGTCCGTTGTCCGATCGCTTGAATTTCCCGAACAGGCGCCCAGAATTACCAGGGCGATCGCCGCCAGCCAGATTTGGTTTGCCGGTTTCATGACTACTCGGTTACAGAAAATTTATAAATACATTCGTGGGTATAGGTTTCCTCCGGATTTAAGGTTACCGAGGGAAACTGCGGCTGATTCGGGGAATCGGGGAAATGCTGGGTTTCCAGGCAAATCGCTCCCCTTTTGCCATAGGTCTTCTCGCCCTTGGACGCAGAGGTGCCGTCCATAAAGTTGCCGGTGTATACCTGCACGCCTGGCTGATCGGTGTATACCTCCATTTTCCGACCATTTTCAGGTACCCAGACGGATGCTGCCCAAATGGTCTCTGAACTGCCTTCCTCACGGTTGATGACCCAGTTGTGATCGTAACCGCCACCCTTTTCCAGCTGTTCATAGGCATCGTCTATGCGCTCCCCGATCCGGTGTGGTTCGGTAAAATCCATGGGGGTTCCTTCTACGGGCCGCAGCTCACCCAATGGAATCAGTACCTCGTCTACCGGCGTAAAGCGGTCGGCATTCAGTTCGAGCATGTGGTTCTTAACATCTCCTTCTCCGTGTCCATTTAGGTTAAAAAAAGAATGGTGGGTCAGGTTGACCACGGTGGGTTGATCCGATTGTGCCTCGTAGGTGATTCGAAATTCGTTATCGTCCGTGAGGTAATAATTCATAAAAACGGTGAGTTCACCCGGAAATCCAGCTTCTCCGTCCGGAGATACGTACTTCATGGCCAGTTTTTGATCGGTGGCTTCCAGAACCTCCCATACCGCAATGTGGTACCCGCCGGGCCACCCATGCAAGTTATTGGGGCCGTTATTGGCTTCGAGCTCGTAGGTTTTCCCATTTAGGGTAAACTGCGCGTCGGCGATGCGGTTGCCGTAGCGGCCGATGGGGGCGCCATAGTACGAGGTGGGATGGTTGATGTAGTCGTCCAGGTTATCGTAGCCCAGCACCACATCGGCAAAATTTCCTTCCCTATCCGGTGCGAAGAGTTCTACAACCCGGGCACCGAAATTGGTAACGGTCATTTCCATGCCGCTGGCATTGCTCAGTCGATACAGTTTTACCGCTTTGCCGTTGATTGTTTTTTCAAATTTTGCTGGATCCATTTCCGATAAGATTTTTGTTGATGCTGTGTCTGCTGCTTCTTGTTTTGCTGCCGGCCCGCAGGAGATCACGAGTCCAAAAAGGGCCAGGATGGGTAAACGTAATGCGTTCATTTCATGGGGATTTTAATGGTATACAATTCCTGATGCTTGTTTCGCAGGAATGCAGGATCAAATTTGATGACTTCCCGATCGTAGGTCATCAGTCCGTTGACCTCCACTTCCACATCGGTCGTTTGGGTATAGATGGCGGCCGACAGACCTTTGGGAATCAGCGGCTTCAAGTCCTTTATCAATCGGCTGTAGCGCTCCTGCAGCTCGGTTTCGTTCTTAAAACTCTGGTAGCCCCAGTTGTCTTTTTCCTGCCAGGTATGCCCGTCTACCGGCAGCCCCAGCCCTCCGTATTCTCCAAGGACGATGACCTGTTTGTCCCCCCATATTTGCGGATCGGGCATGACCGGATCGGGGTAGTTGTGCATGTCCATGATCTGTCCCTTATTCGTATAGTTTCCGCCACTGGCGCCATTTACCAGGCGGCTGGGATCGTAGCCCACGGTCCATTCCACGATTTCTTCGGTATCGAATTGCCCCCAGGCCTCATTGAACGGTACCCAGACCACTATGGACGGAAAGTTGTAATTGGCATCCATGATGGCTTTCCATTCGGTGCGGAAAATCGCCTCGGATTCCGGGGTACGGTCTTTTTCCGTTCCCTTACCGATCACCCCCGGCCGGGATTCCCAGCGATTGCCCATGTCTCCGCTGGGCATGTCTTGCCAAACCAACACACCCAGACGGTCGCAGTGGTGATACCAGCGGGCAGGTTCTACTTTTACGTGCTTTCGTATCATGTTAAACCCCATGTCCAGGGTTTTCACAATATCAAATATCAAGGCCTCCTCGTTGGGAGCCGTATAGAGCCCATCCGGCCACCATCCCTGATCGAGAGGACCGTATTGAAATACAAATTCATTGTTGAGCATCATGCGGAGGATGCCGTTTTCATCCTTTGCCGTACTGATTTTTCGAAGGGCTGTATAGCCATTGACCTGATCCACTACTTTTTTTCCATCCAAAAGCGCCACTTCCAAATCGTACAGGAAGGGGTTTTCCGGACTCCATGGTTGCGGGGCATCCAGGGTAAAAACAGCTTCTTCCCGATTGGAGACGAGCTGTTCCCCTACCGGACTCCCATCAACCAGCAGGCGTACGCGTACGCGGTGTCCCGATGTAGCGCCCGCCACATCCGCCTGCACCCGAATCTGCCGGTTATCCAAATCGGGCGTATTTTTTAGCGAACGGATGTAGTGTTCCGGCACGGCTTCCAGCCAAACGGTCTGCCAGATCCCCGTAACGGGCGTGTACCAGATTCCCCGCGGCTCCTTTACTTGTTTTCCGCGTGGCTGAGGCCCTTCATCCGTAGGGTCCCATACGCGAATGGCGAGGGATTGTGTTTTCCCGGATTGCAGGGCCTCGCTGATGTCAAAATAAAAGGGATCGTATCCGCCCTGATGCGTACCTACGGACTGCCCGTTTACAAAGACTTCGGCTTCCCAATCCACTGCTCCAAAGTGTAGCAGAAGTTTTCCCTTTCGTAGGGCACGATCGATCTCGATCTCCCGAAAATACCAAAGCTCCTGGTCCTTGCCCACCGTTTTTCCTACGCCAGATAAGGCCGATTCGATAGCGAAGGGTACCAGGATTTCGCCCGCATAGGCCTCGGGCATAGCAGCCCCTTTGGATGCCAGGGCATAGCTCCAAAGGCCGTTCAGGTTTGTCCAGGCTGCCCGGGTCATTTGGGGACGAGGGTATTCGGGGTGCGGATTGGCCGGATCGACGTTTGCCGCCCATGGGCTCAGGATTTTGTTGTCCACCGGACGCCAGTTGGATTCCTGGGCAAAGGTAGATGCAACCAGGGCAAGGAGCAGAAGAGATGCGGAGAAAAATGACTTCATTGGATCGGTTATTTTAAGGTATCGGTAGGGAAAGTTTCGATTTTCTGATAAGAATAAGGCGAAAATATTAAAAAATATGGATAACGACACCGAATCTAAGGTAAAAATCCATAATTTAAAGCGGTGCTAGTACCCCACCGTCCGTTCATCTACCTAAACTTCAAATGATTATCCGCTCCACCTCCTCTGCGTTCCGTCATCCCGGCTTTCCAATTCTTCCAAGGCTGCTCGTTTTGCTGCTCGTTGCCTGTACACCAAAAGAAAAAACCTTCGAGCATCCCCTGGCTGCAACGGAGGACGTGGCCCGGTACATGGAAAACTTTGAAGGCAGAGGGGATCTGACGGATCCAAACTCCCAACCCATGAATCCCGAGGCATCCCTCAAGGCATTCCAATTGCCGGATGACTTGCACATGGAACTTGTGCTGAGCGAACCGGATGTGGTGCAGCCCCTTCACATGAGCTTTGATCCACAGGGCCGACTTTGGGTGGTCCAATACCAACAATACCCTTATCCGGAAGGATTGAAAATCACTTCCATCGACAACCATACCCGGGTAAAATTTGACCGGGTACCGGAAGCTCCCCCCGCCGGAGCAAAGGGGGCGGATGTGGTGGCCGTTTTTGAAGATAAAAACAGCGATGGCAACTATACGCATGCGTTCAATGCCATTGAAGGCCTGAACATTGCCAGTTCGGTGGCCCTGGGCCGGGACCGGATTTGGGTGCTAAATCCCCCCTACCTGCTGGCTTTTCCCGATCCGGACGGCGACGGCAAACCCGATGCGGAGCCGGAAATCCATCTGGAGGGATTTGGTTTGGAAGACACGCATTCCATTGCCAACAGTCTTCAGTGGGGTCCGGACGGTTGGTTATACGGAGTACAGGGCAGCACCACCACGGCCAACATCAGCTTCGAAAACGGATCCGATGTTGCTTTTCAGGGACAGGCCATCTGGCGATACCAGCCGGACAGCAAGCGGTTTGAGCTATTTGCCGAGGGAGGCGGCAACAATCCCTTTTACCTGGAATTCGACCGGAAAGGGCGGATTTTTTCCGGCTCCAATGGCTACGGTCGCGGCCCCTATTACAAGCAGGGCGGCTATTACGTAAAGAGTTGGGGCAAACACGGTGCCCTTACCAATCCCTATGCCTTTGGCCACCTGCCCAACATGCCCCTGGATGGTGAAAACAAGCGGTTTACCCATGCGGTCATGCGCTACGAGGCGGCACTTTTACCCGCCGCCTACCGGGATAAAATCATGGCGCTAAACCCGCTGCACAATTTCATCCAATTGAGCGCACTTGAGCCCAGGGGCTCTTCCTTCGCCACCCGGGATATCGGAAAATTGGTGGAGACAGCGGACAAATGGTTTCGGCCCGTGGATATCAAAACCGGTCCGGACGGGGCCGTTTACCTGGCCGATTGGTACGATAGCCGCCTTTCGCACGTGGATCCCCGAGATACCTGGCACAAAAGCAGCGGGCGGATCTACCGAATCGTACCCAAAAGTGGACTGTCGGCATCCAAACCTTTTAATCTTGCGAAAGCCGATTTTCCAGCACTCACCGAATGGCTGACACATCCCAACAAATGGTTTCGACAGCAAGCCCTCCGGCAATTTGCTGACCGAAACGATCCGGCAGCCCTACCTGGCTTGCACCGGCTTTTCGCCTCTGAAAATTACCAACATGCGCTGGAAGCCCTTTGGGCCATCCATCTTTCCGATGGTTTTGAGGAAGCCTTTGTTTTAAACGCACTGCAACACCCCGATCCAGCGATACGTAGCTGGACCTATCGGCTGGTGGGGGATCAGGTTTCGGTCGAAAACCGGGTATGGGAAGCGATGGTAGAGCAGGCCGAAAAGGAATCCGTGGCGGAAGTAAGCAGTCAGATTGCCTCCACCGCGAGACGCCTGCCGGCTGCACAAGCATTGCCCCTTTTGAAAGCCCTGCTGCGCTCCGACCCGGACCCGGCTGATCCGGATATACCCCTGCTGATCTGGTGGGCCATGGAAGCCAAGGTGGAAGCAAACCTGAAAGAGGTTCTGGCTTTCTGGGAAGATCGCCGCATATGGGAAAATCCCCTGAGTAAAGCACACCTTGCCGGACGCCTGATGCAGCGCCTGGTAATGGCCGAAGCCTACCCGGCCGCTACCGAGTTTCTGAAACGCTCACCGGACAAAAGTTACGATCAGGTCTTGGTAGACGGCTTTTACCAGGGACTTCTTGGAAGGGACCTCATCCACCTTCCCCGCTCGCTGATCAAACTTGTTTCGGAAAAAAGAACCCAATTCCCAGGGTTTTGAACTGGCCCTGAGATCGGGGGATTTTTCTAACCTCGATGAAGCCATCGACATGCTGCGTGAGGAAGAACAGCCGCTAAACGTCCGGCTCCGGCTCGTGCATTTGCTGGGGGAGCTACGTCCCGAGCCTGCCCTGCCCGCCCTCCTTGCGTTGATACAGTCCGGGTCAAGTCCGGGATCCTTAAAACAGGAGGCCATTCATGCCGTTAAAAAATTTGACGATCCGGAAATTGGTGAAAAAATGGCTGCCATTTATCCAGGTATTCGAGCCGATACCTACGTGCGGGAAGAGGCCATTCGGCTGTTTGCTAGCCGACCGGACCGGGCTGCGGCTTTTTTTGCAGCAATTCGCGAAAGCAAGGTAATTCACAAGGAAGATGTTCCCTATTCCCTTGCCCGTCGATTCTACATGTTGGAAGAAGAATCGATCCCGGAAATGGCCGAGGAAATTTGGCCAGAAAGCAAGCTTTTGACGGCAAAAGAAAAAACCGAAGCCATTGCGAGCTACAAACGTCAAGTACGCTCAGGTAAGGGAGATGCCCTGGCTGGTCGGCAGCTGTTTTTGCAAACCTGTGGCAGTTGCCACCGGTTGGATACCGGAGGCGGCAATATCGGACCGGATTTGACCGGTTACGACCGCAGCGATCTGGACTACTGGCTCTTGCACACGGTAGACCCCCATGCGGGCATCCGGGAAGGATTCGAAACGGTCGAAATCGAAACCCATACCGGTAGAAAAATCTGGGGAAAATTGGAAAAAGACGAAGGGGGAACAAAATACATCCGTCCACCCCTGGGAGGAAAAGGTGAATCCCTACCGGACTCAGAAATACGGGAAATGCGTATACTGGATCTCTCCATCATGCCGGAGCGTTTGCTAGAGCCACTAAACGAACAGCAAGTCAGGGACTTATTTGCCTATATTTTGAAATAATCCAATAAAAAGTCTACCGTTTAAAGAAAATAATGGCACAATTCCTTACTTTTGAGTTCTGAGGTATTCGTACCCATTAATTTGTATTTCTGATAATTAAAATCGTTTTTTATCTTGAGTAATTTTTTGAGGAGCTTTATTTTTCGGCCAACACTACTGGGAAGTATACGAATGCTGACCGGGCTACTAGTGGGAATTACCGCCTTGCAGGCGACGGGAACCGGATGGACATTATTTGCGCCAATTACCATTACAGGACAGGAGGATGTACGTGTATTTTACGACGAAACCCTGGCGATTACCCTGGACATGCTTGCCATCGATTACGGTGGAGATCCCAATGACCTGTTGATTCAGGTTGAAGAGGGAACCGGCTATGTCTTTTCGGACAATTCCATCACCCGGACCATCGAATACGACGAAAACTGGGCAGCAGCTGGTGAGGAAATCACAGTCAATGTCAGGGTAAGCGATGGGTCCGATGAGGCCAGCTACGGGCTACGGGTATTGGTTGTTCCCCCGATGACCCAAACGAACTACAGTGAAAATACCTGCCTGGGCACCATTTCCCTCACCGTTAGGGCCTACCGACCCGACCCGGGGGTCGCTTCCGAGTCCTTTCCCTTTGTTTTTACCTTATTGACACAGGAAGAAGAAGTCATTGATGTCATTACCTTCAACAGCAACTTTCCCGGTCAGAGCAGTGCTTCCGCTACCTTTGGCGTGGAGGGGCTGGACCTTAATCGAAACGATGCCTACATCATACGGGTGGAGGACAACCTGGGCAGAACCTTTCAACGAGATGCCGGGCCCATCGGGGAGGCATATTCCCTTGACTTTGACCTGAACGTAGCCGGTCCCCTGTGCGCCGGTGATCCCGGAGGTGTGGTCGAATACATCATCTATAACGCCGAAGTACCCCTTAGTTTTTTTGGGATTTACGACGAAGAGGAAAATCTGGTGACCGAACTGTATGACATCGTCAGCCTTACCGAAGATTACATCGTCGTGAGCACAGATAATCTGGCTGCGGGGAATTATACCCTTGAGGTGACCGACCGCTTCGGCTGTCTGGGATCAGAGCCTTTTGAGATCGTACTGCCCGAACCCATACTGGCAGAGGAGGCACTCAGCGATCCCTCCTGCTTCGGAGCCTCAGACGGGCAAATTGATTTAACAATCAGTGGAGGCTGGTCACAGCCTTTCGCCGGTAGTCCCATTGAGTCCGCCCGGGAATATGCGATTGAATGGTTTACCGCCGGAGGGACCGAACTGGGTACCGGAGTCAATGAACTGGTAATGGAGAGTGGCACCGTAACCGGAATGAACAGCAGCCTGTCGGGCCTGGCTGCCGGTGGGTATTATGCCGAGATAACCGAAAGTGTGCGTCGGTTTCAGATTCCGGATGCCGAACCCCTGGTCTGTACGATCACTACCCCCATTTTCGTATTGGACGGTCCGGATCCACTAAACCTCAATGCCACCTCTACCGACATTTCCTGCCACGGTGCCGGGGATGGGCAGCTAGGCATCTCCCCTACCGGAGGTACTACTCCCTATACCGTAGATTGGTACCAGGGAAACGTTGCTGATCCGGAACTACCGGATGCCACAGGTTTGACAGCGCTACCGGCACAGGCCGGAGATGGACCTTTTCTGAGACAAGGGCTTCCCGCCGGAGATTATGCGGTTGTACTTACCGATGCAAACGGATGTTTTCTGGCTGAAAATTTCTCTGTAGCCGAGCCTCCTCCGCTGTCTATCATTGAACGAACGGATCTTCGGCAAGATGTGCTGTGTTTTGGCGAGGAGACAGGAACCATTGTGCTGGAAGTAGATGGTCCCACCACCCCTCCCTACTTTTTTGAGGCATTCCGGAACGGCGCAGCGAGCCCCATCGCCGCCCCCCTTGTTTCGCTGGGGTTCTCACCGGTCTTTTTTAACAATCTGCCGGCCGGAGAATACCGCATCCGGGTAACCGATTCCTTTGGCTGTACCTTTGACCTGGAGGGTATCCAAATCGAGCAGCCCCCCACCGGCCTGCTCATTGAAGAGCCGGTAATCTCGGAGTATGCCGGCTTCCAACTGTCGTGTGCAGGCGCCAGTGATGGAAGCATCGAACTGAGCATAACGGGTGGCCAGGGAGCATTGGATTTCCTATGGACCGGGCCGGATGGTTTTGAATCTACCGAAAAAGATATCTTCGATCTTTCACCGGGTCAATATCAATTTGTGGTCACCGACGAAAACGGCTGTACGGCCACCATTGGATCGGTAGAAATGAACGCCCCTCCTCCGGTGACAATCGATGCCGATATTCCACAATACAACGGCTTTCAAATCAGTTGCTTCGGCGCTGCCGACGGACGGATCACCTCCCTACCCGCTGGAGGTACTGGTACCTACACGTACAGCTGGACCGGGCCGGATGGGTTCACCTCCGATCAACCCGAGCTAGCCAATCTGGAGCCGGGGAACTATGAACTAATCGTTACCGATGAAAACGGCTGTAGTACCACAGCAAGTTATTTGCTCGAACAACCGACACCACTGCTGATCGACGAAATACCGGAGGAGCGGGTCAACATCACCTGCTTCGGTGAGGATACGGGCGCCTTGACCGTCGCTTTGACACTATCGCTGCCTCCCGTTCGATTGGATCTGGGCCTGATGGGGGAAACGGATCCGCTTCGAACGATTAGTGAATTTACCGAAGAAGGGTACGCATTCACTAACCTGGAAGCCGGTATTTACTGGGTACGGGTCACTAACGGCAACGGCTGTACGGATGTGGTCGAAGACATCCTCATCATTCAGCCGGAAAATGGATTGGAGCTGACAAATGTCATGGTCTCTGACTACAATGGGTTCGGAATTTCCTGTCAGGGCGCCGGCGATGGCTTTATCTCCCTGGAAGCCATTGGTGGCCTGGGCGATGTGAGCTATGCCTGGACGGGACCGGACGGCTTTACCTCCCCGAGTAGTACCATCAGCAATTTGGGTCCGGGAACGTACGAATTACTGGTAACTGACGATACCGGCTGCACGCTTGCCGAAAGCTTTGACGTAAGCGAACCTCAGCCCCTGGAGCTATCCGACGAGGTATCTGATTTCAATGGGTTTGGTGTCCAATGCTACGGAGGCGATCAGGGATTCATCAACATCAGCCTATCGGGAGGCGCAACACCGTTTACCATCGCCTGGACCGGTCCGGAAGGGTTTGTTTCGGATGCCCTTTCCCTGGAGAATCTGAGCGCAGGCCTTTACGAGCTCAGCGTCACCGACCAAAACGGCTGTCAGATCAGCAGCAGTTACAATTTGTTGGAACCCGAAAGCCTGGAACTGGTCGAATTGCCTGAGGAAAGAGTAGACGTGGCCTGTTTCGGTCAGGAAACCGGAAGCCTTGGCGTGACCTTGATCCGTGGATCAACCGCTCCTTACGCTTTTCGGCTTGAAGATGCGGAGGGCACACTCGTGCGGGAAGCGCCCTCCCTCACGGATACAAGTTGGGTTGTAACCAATCTTTCCGCCGGTTCTTACCGCATGCAGGTTAGGGATGCAAACGGCTGCACCCAGGAACTGACAGATCTGGAAATTAGCGAGCCGGAAGAAGGGGTACAAATCGAATCGATTGAGACTTCCGATTACAATGGCTTTGGCATCAGTTGTTTTGGCGCCGGAGACGGGTTTATTGAGGCTAGGGTGAGTGGAGGTTCAGGGGCCTACGGTTTTTCATGGGAGGGGCCAAATGGCTTTACCTCCGAACTGCCGCTACTCACCGACCTGGAGCCGGGCAGCTATGTCCTGACCGTAACGGACGAAAACGGCTGTATCCTTTCGGAAACCGTAGAACTGACAAGTCCTGAACCACTACTACTTTCGGATACCGTATCCAGTTACAACGGGTTTGCGATTCAATGCAACGGGGGAAACAATGGATTTATCGAACTAACCCTTTCCGGAGGAGTGGCCCCGCTCTCCGTCGCCTGGACCGGGCCGGATGGCTTCAGTGCCTCGACCCTCACTTTGGAAAATCTGGTAGCGGGCATCTATGAAGTCACTGTCTCGGACCAAAATGCCTGTCGGATTCAGCGGAGCTACAACCTGCTGGAGCCGGAAGGACTGGAGCTCATTGAGTTGACAGCAGAAAAAATCGACGTGGCCTGCTTCGGACAGGAAACGGGCAGGCTGGGCATACAACTCAGCCAACCTACTTCGGCACCTTATCGGTACCGGCTACTGGATGCCGGGGGAACGGTCGTGCGTGCGTTGGACGCTAGCGAAGAGACACGTTGGGTGGTGGAAAATCTACCCGCAGGCATTTACCGGGCCGAAGTAAGCGACGGCAATGGGTGCCAACAGGATCTCCCCGGCCTGGAAATATCCCAGCCGGAGGCGGGCGTGCAGATCGACGCCATTGAACGCTCGGATTATTCCGGATTCGGCGTAAGCTGCTTTGGTGCCAGAGATGGCTTCATTCGGGTTAGCGTTTCCGGTGGATCGGGTAATTATACCTTTGACTGGAGCGGACCGGACGGGTTTACCTCCTCGGCACCGATAATCGAAAACCTGGCTCCCGGGACCTATCAGGTGAGCCTCAGGGATGAAAACGGCTGTACGCAAACCTCCGAGCTTCTGGAAATCCGGTCTCCGGATCCCCTCACGGTAGATGCGGAAGTTTCCGATTTCAACGGCTTTGCCATTCAATGCCACGGGGCAAACGATGGAGCAATAGGCCTGACGGTAGCGGGCGGAACGGGCAATTACCGCTACACCTGGACCGGACCGAGTGGATTTATTTCGAGTGCGGCCCGTATTTCCGGACTTTCTCCCGGAACCTACCGGGTTCGGGTCATCGACGAAAACAATTGCGAAATCCTGCGAGAATTTGAGCTTCAGCAGCCCGAACCCGTGCAGGTCGCCCTGGAGGAAAAGGTGGATGTACTGTGTTTTGGCGAGGCCACCGGGTCCATCGCCATTTCCGTATCTGGGGGTGTTCCGGATTCCTACCGCTTTGAGTGGAGACGAGACGGAGCGCTGCTCGAACCAGGTACCCAAAATTTGACCGACATTCCGGCAGGCACCTATTCTTTGTCCGTGGTGGATGCCAACGGCTGCAGTACCGGGATCGGGGAAATTGAAATAGTACAGCCGGAGGCAGCCCTCGCCGTGACCCTCAACCAAACGCCCATCTCCTGCTTCAATGCCAATGATGCGAACCTGAACGTGGACATTCAGGGGGGAGTGGAACCTTACCTGGTAAGCTGGAACATCGGTTCCACCCAACGCGGGTTTACCGGGATCGGACCGGGCTTCTATCAGGTCACGGTCACCGATGCAAATGGCTGTACCCAGGTCCGGGAAACGGTCATCGAAGACCTTCCGGTATTTGATATCGATCCTGAGGTCGTCCCCATCTCTTGTCACGGAGCGGCGGACGGAAGTATTCTCCTCAACCTGGAAGGTGGGGAGGCGCCGGTTCGGGCCACATGGGACCATGGACCCGAGCAGTCCTCCCTGTTCAACCTGGGTCCGGGAGAATACCGTGTCGTGCTCGAAGATGCGAAGGGCTGTACAATCGAAAGAACTTTCAATTTGGTTGAGCCCGACCTCTTGCTGGTGGTAGAACAAATTCAGGATGCGCTTTCCTGCGAAGACGGTCAGAGCGGATCCATTGACCTGGTGGTTTCGGGGGGAACGCCGCCCTACGCCTATAATTGGAGCAACGGGGCCACTACCCCCAGTATATCGGGGCTTACGAATGGAAGTTACTCGGTAGAAATTACGGATCAATCGGGCTGTTTTGTAAGCCAGACCTTCCAGGTAAACCGTCCTTCTCCCATCGTTATTGATATGGTTTCCAGTACCGATTCAAACTGCGAACCACGAGAGATTTCGGAAACATTTGAAATCAACGTGGATGGAGGTGTCGCACCCTATACCATCGAATGGAGCCATGGGGATGTTTCGGAAGATGGATACCGAATGGTTAGCAACGAGCCCGGAACCTATTCGGTGACGGTGACCGATGGCTTCGGGTGCAGGCAATCCAGGACTTTTGTCGTGGAAAACAGTCAGGTATTGGTGGAAGGGGATTTTGCCTCCGCCTCCTTCCCGGTTTACGGCGAAAATCTGGTCAACTACGAGGTGCAGTTTATCAATTCGAGTAGTGGCAATATCCGTTCCTACTATTGGGATTTCGGGGATGGCAACAACAGCCTGGAAGCCGCTCCTTTGCACCGCTACCAGGAAGCGGGGACCTACACCGTGGAGCTGACGGCCTATGACAACTGGGGCTGTTCAAGCAGCAGCAGTTTTCAGATAGAAATTCTGGACTATTTCCTGCAGGTACCGAACGTGTTTAGCCCAAATGGTGACGGCATCAACGACTACTTCTTCCCGAAATTTCTCTACATCGAAACGCTATCCTTTACCATTATGAACAAATGGGGAGAAGTTTTATTCCACACCAAAGACCTGGATTCCCAGGGATGGGATGGAAGTTACCGGGGGCAGGAAGCCATCCCGGGTAATTACGTGTACAAAATTGATTTTACGACTACCGATGGCAGGACCTTTTCTGATACCGGTGCATTGATGCTTTTGGAATGAAGTATTTACGGATCTTCGCCCTGATCGGGGCCTACGTACTATTGAGTCAGGCAGAAAGCCGGGGTCAGGATTTTCACTTTACGCAGTTTTATGCGGCACCGCTAAACCTTAGCCCCGCATTTGCCGGAGCCATGGAAACGACTCGGGTGGGCATCAATTACCGCAAGCAATGGCCAGGCTTTGGCTACGATTTTAACGCGGCCGGCTTTTACTACGATACCTACCTGACAGATTCCAGAGTGGGTGTAGGGGTTTCCGTCTCTCAGTTTACCGAGTCTTTTTTAAAGATCCGCTCGGCAGACCTCGCCGGCTACATTTCCTATCGGCTCAATCTGGATGAGGCGACTTACCTCCGATTTGGTGGACAGTTTGGGGTCGTCAATCGCAGTCTGACCTTGCAGGAACTGGTCTTTGGCGACCAAATCAACCTGCTTACACGCAGCATCAATCCTAGCAGCATCGACCGGCTTCCCGGAGAAGACAGCAACTGGTATCCGGATATTTCCTTTGGGGCACTGCTTCAGGGAAGGGACTTTTGGTTGGGGGTCAGCAGCGCCCACCTAACCCAGCCCAACGTGGGCTTTCTGGATGATGGCATTGGGAACAATTTACCCATCAAATGGGGATTTCACGGAGGATACGTCAAAGACCTGGACAACCGCATGTTTAAAACACACCGGATTCGCAACGTGTTTTCTGTTTCCTTCAATTACAAAAGGCAAGGTACCTTTCAGCAAATCGAAGTCATCCCCCAATTGCAGGTCGAAAATTTCATCGGTGGTCTGGGCTTTCGAAATGTCACCCGATTCAATGACTTGCCCGACCAAAACTCCATCAATGCCGTCTTGGGATTTAGCCTGCTGGAAGGGATCACCATGGCCTATAGCTACGATTACATGCTGAATCGCTTCAGCAATCCGGCACATGTATCGCACGAGGTTTCGATCTATTTTACCGACTTGAGAAAAAAGCGCCTCATTCAAACCCTCCTCCCCTGCCCTCCGGGCAACACCAACTGGAGGTATTAAAAATGCATGTCTGCAAAGTCCAGGTACTGTTGCCAGTCGTAGGGAAGCAAACCGTGGCCCCCGGACCGGACGTGATAGCCAATATGACCCATTTCCGGTTGATCCAGGGGAGGCTGTGTGGTAACGGGCATGCCCTGCAAACCAAACAAAGCATACACGGGACTGGCGGCAACACAAGACAAAAACTCTCCCCGGGGATCCGCCCAACGGTCTTCTACACCGCTGGCCACGTATACGGGACGGGGTGCCATCAGCGCCAGCAACTGGTGCTGATCAATGGGCAATGCGGATTCGTTCTCGTTGTATCGGCTGAAATTGGCAGCAAACCAATGGGGAAACGATCGGTTGATCCTGCCCACTGTTTCTCCGTACTTTCTCCGGGAAAGCGCGGCTCCCCCGCAGCCGGAATTGTTGGAAATCACCAACGCAAAACGGGTATCCATGGCTCCTGCCCATAGCGCTGCTTTTCCCAAACGGCTGTGGCCCAGCACGGCAACTTTTTCTGGTTGGACCCAGGCTTCGGTTTCGAGAAAGTCCATCACCCGGGAAAGGCCCCAGGCCCAGCCGGCAATACTTCCCCAGGAAGCTTCATTTCTGGCTTCTTCAGGATACAAGGCATGTACCCCATTACGAAAGCCATCGTCAAAATCCGGATCTACCTCCCCGTAATACAAGCTGACCAAACCGTATCCCCTGGAAAGGATCGCTTCGTAGGGCCAATTCGGAATGCGCTTTCCCCTGCCCGCTTCAGAAGCCTTATTCTCACTGCTTCCCATGGTTTCGTTGTTCCGAATCCAGGCCTGGGTCACCGGGACCTGCGCATCGCTGGCAAGGGTGTGGTTTCCGTAAAAGTTCAAGCCCAAAAAAGCAGGAACAGGCTGACCCGTGTTTGGGTAAAAAAGCAAAACGTCAAAAAATATTTCCTTCGCATTTCGTTTCAGGTACAGCCTCACGCCCTTTCTGCTGGCTTTTCCGTCCAGAAAATCAGGGTTTTCAAACAAGGTTTCGGCACGCAATTCCCCATCCCATTCGGGGGATTTTCCGTACACTTCCGATTCAAATAGCCTGAATACTTCCGCTCTTCGTTCCTTCCAGTCTTCCGGATTTCCTACCTGTCCACCATGCTCGAACCGCAGGGGATCCGGCAAGGCGTAGTCCGGTACCCGGGATTCCTCGTAATTCGGTTCGAAATCCTGCCCCAAACCGACGCGAACAAAAATAACGGTACAAAGTACCGGTAGCATAAAGACACTTTTCATGGCGGTAGTTCTTTGAAGCAGAAGGTAGGAAAATTTTTCCACTTTAAAACCGACTATACCGCATTAATCGAAAACTGCAGAAAACCTTGGGCAATAAAGCGGCAGAATACAAGGCGATTGGATAGAATCAGGAACAAGTCTTCCTCCTTTGATACGGAACCCGTATATTTGCGCTCGCAAGAAAACAGGAGCACACGCATGAATGATTTTATAGAGGAATTACGGTGGCGGGGCATGCTGCAAGACATGACCGCAGGAATTGAAGCGCATTTAAACGAGGGGCAAGCGACTGCCTATCTGGGATTTGACCCTACTGCAGACTCGCTCCATATCGGACATTTAGTCGGTGTCATGACCCTGCTCCATTTTCAGCGAGCCGGACACCAGCCGGTAGCATTGATCGGCGGTGCTACCGGAATGATCGGCGATCCCTCTTTCAAATCAGCGGAACGAAACCTATTGGACAAAGACACGCTGGACCGCAACATCTCCGGGATTCAGCGTCAGCTTGAAAAATTCCTTGACTTCGGTTCAGATAAACCCAACAGGGCCCTGCTTGTCAACAACTACGATTGGATGGCAGGCTTTTCTTTTCTGGAATTTATCCGGGACGTGGGTAAATACATAACCGTCAACTACATGATGGCGAAGGACTCGGTAAAAAGAAGGTTGGAAGAAGGAAATGGCCTTTCCTTTACGGAGTTTACCTATCAGCTAATTCAGGGGTACGACTTCTACCACTTGTGGAAGCATCAAGGTTGCAGCATTCAATTGGGAGGCTCCGATCAGTGGGGAAATATTGTGACGGGAACCGAACTAATTCGGAAAAAAGAAGGCGGGGAAGCCTATGCGCTGACCGTTCCCCTGATCACAAAAGCGGACGGTAGCAAATTTGGAAAGACAGAAGGGGGCAGCGTTTGGCTGGATCCTGAAAAAACATCTCCCTATGCCTTTTACCAGTTCTGGCTAAACGTATCCGATACAGATGCCTCCAAGTACATTCGGATCTTCTCTACGCTTGATCGCAAAACCATCGAAAATCTGGAGGAGGACCACCAGGAAGCCCCACACCTACGCTTGCTCCAAAAAGCAATTGCAAAAGACGTCACCATTCGTATTCACAGCGAGGCGGATTACCAAATGGCCCTGAAAGCCTCCGGAATCCTATTTGGCAAATCCTCACTGGAAGATCTTGCTTCCCTTGACGAGCGCACCTTTCTTCAAGTATTCGAAGGCGTCCCCTTCATGCAGGTAGCACGCGCCGCTTACCTGGAGGCGGATAATGTGGTAGACTTGCTCTGTACGGATCAAACCATTTTCAGCTCAAAAGGAGAGGCCCGAAAATTGATACAAGGAGGGGGACTTCTCATCAACAAGGTTAAAATTTCCGATCCTCGCGCCAAACCGGAGATCCCCTTGCTGCAAGGGACCTATCTGCTGATTCAAAAAGGGAAAAAAAATTATTTTATTATCAAAATTGAAGGGTAGCGAACGATCCGGCATGTGTGGGACAACGACTACCGGCCAACCTCAAAAATGGGCGTTTACGAAAGACAACAGCGAGAGAAGAAAATCCTGGAAGCGGCAATTCAGCTTTTTGGCGAGGGAGGAGTACACGCTACCACCGTCTCAGATGTGGCCAGAAAAGCGCGGATCAGTAAGGGACTGGTTTATTTTTACTATAAAAGTAAAGAAGACCTTTACCTGGCCCTTACAAAGAAAGGCATAGACGAATTGAAGGACCTTTTTAACAAATCATTCGGTAAAACCAAGGAAAAAACAGGCTTAGAAGTAATGAGCACGTTGGTAGAGGGTTACCTTTCGTTTGTGCAGGAGAAACCTGTATTTCACGAAGCCCTGCTCGATTTTTTTTCCCTGCTTCCATTGTACCAGCAGGAAAAGGACCGGGTCAGTCCTCTGATTTTGGAAAGCCCTTATTTTACCAAACTTATTCAAAGTCACCACGACCTTGCCAAACTGGGAATCAAAGCGATTTCCATGGGAATAAAGGACGGAAGTATCCGTCCGGATTTGCATGCGGAGAGCACCTTTTATACGCTATGGAGCATGATGATTGGCTACAGTAAGGTGACCGGTTCGATATCCCTCGAGCCTACCGACATCAAAATTAACGCCGAAAGCTGGAAAAACGGCTTTCTGAAACTTTTCTTTGAGATACTCAAAGGCAGCCATACCCCTTTTAAAAGCCAACCGATTCAAGGAAAGCTATTTTAGATTTTTCGCGGGTTTCCGCCACGCCTGCCTGACTAAATTATCTTCCCTTGGAAAACGATTAGGCATCTTTCTTGTTCTATTAGCATAAAACATGTACTAAAAAACCAAGAAATTATGGATTTACTAATCGGATTTTTGTTTGTGCTCGCCATCGCTCTTGCGCTCTATTTGATCTTCAAACGAATCTTTAACCGTAAAAAGGGTCGCGTGGATCGGACCCAGGAGCTTTCTTCGAAAGAGGTAATCGGAAAGGAAGTGTCAAATTTTGAGGGCGATAGCGAAAAAAAGGGAAAATCCGACCAATCGTCCTGAAATTCCTGACCGATCCCCTCACGAGTATTATAGAATTCCAGTCCGGATGCAGAAAAAAAATTAAATGGTAAACGGATGGGAAAATTTGACAGGAATACGCTAAATTGTTCATGGAACATTAAAATTTGAATTTTCTCACAAAATTACCATGGATTTAAGCTCGCTATTTTCGCTTCACAATAAAGTTGCCATCATTACCGGTGGTAGCAGAGGTATTGGTTTTTCCATCGCCCACTTTTTTGCTGCAGCTGGTGCAAAGGTGGTAATCAACAGCCGAAGCCAGGAGCGCCTGGATGAGGTCACGCAAAAGCTGCGGGAAAAAGGCTACGAAGCCATAGGGATTGCCAACAATATCGGACATCCGGAAGAACGTCAAAACCTCATCAATCAGACCATCGAAAAGTATGGACAAATCGATATTTTGGTGAACAATGCGGCCACAAATCCTGTCTTCGGGCCCATAGAAGAAAATGAACTCGCCGTATTTGACAAAATCCTTGACGTCAACCTCAAGGCACCCTTCGAACTTTCCAAACTTAGCTTGCCGTACCTGCGGCAATCGGCTTCCGCATCCATCATCAACATCAGTTCCACCTCTGCTCTGTCACCGGAAAAAGGACTGGCTTTGTACAGTGTTAGCAAATCGGCATTGGTGGCACTCACCAAGGCTTTTGCCAAAGAATGGGGCACCTATAACATTCGGGTGAATGCCATTTGTCCCGGTTTGATCAAAACCAAGTTTAGCGAAGCGCTTTGGTCCAATGAGCGAATCAAGGAAAAGTTTCTGTCCGAACTACCCCTGAAGCGGATTGGCGACGAAGAGGAGATTGGCGCGATGGCCTTGTTTTTGGCCTCTCCTGCATCCAGTTATACCACCGGAGCCGTCTTCACGGTGGACGGCGGATTCAATGCCTGAAATCGCTGGCTAAGTAGTATCGGACTTTCGATCGCCGCTATCCTGCTCTTCGATTTCCACGGTTTCTATTTTGACAGCCTGCTTGATCGGTGTTACCTGTCCGCCGACGTTTTCGGCAATAAAATAGGTCAGTTGGGCTCCGAATAGAAAAATCACAGCAGAGTAATACACCCAAATCAACACCACCACCAGGGAACCTGCGGTGCCATAGTAGCTTCCTACGTCTGCATTTCCCATGTAAAGGCCGATTAGGTACTTGCCCAGTCCGAACAACAACATGGTGACAAAGGCTCCCAACCAAACATCTTTCCATCGGACAACAGCATCCGGAAGAATTTTGTACATGAGGCCAAAGACCAGCATCAAAATTCCCTCGGTCACGAAAAAATTGATAACGGAAGCTATTTTCAGGGTATCGCTATCGAAAATTGTTGAAAAGTAATTCAGAAAAAGCACAATAAGCGCATCGGCGATCAATGATACCAGGAGTAAAAAACCGATGGAGGCCACCATAGAAAAGCTAAGCAATCGGTTGATCAGAAACTTCAGCAGCCCCTTTTCCGGTTTGGGTTTGATATGCCAGATATGGTTAATACTATTTTGAAGGCTGACGAATACCGTGGTCGCGGAAAAAACCAACACACCGATTCCCACGATTCGGGTATAAATCCGCTGCCCACTGATGGATACATTTTTCATGACCGCATCCAGGGTGTCCGCACTTTCTTCGCCAACGAGTCCCGATACCTGGGCAAGCAACTCATCACGAACAGCTGTCTCGCTGTACAGGATTGAAGCGATGTGTAAAACGATAATCAATAAGGCCGGCAGGGAAAAAATGGTGTAAAAGGCGGTAGAAGCAGCAAAGGTAAGGGAATCGCTTTTACCAAAGTCCTTCACGCTATCCGCTAGTATCTCAAAAAAAGTATATTTTTTTAGTTTTTTTAGTTTTCGTTTGATCATGGGCAGTGGTTCAATTGGCTACCTTACTCTGATCAAAAACCATTCCTGAATTCAGGCCAGGTTGCAGGAGCTGCGCTTAGCGAATTCCCTGTTCGGGATACTTCCCGGTAATCGTTCGCCCAAAAGCTTTCATTTCTTCAATTTGCGCATCCATGTTACCATCGGGAACGATAATCGGTCCGATTCCCGCGAGCTTTCTTTTGTAATCCAAAAATCCAATCACTACGGGAACGCCTGCGCCTTGTGCGATGTGATAAAATCCTGTTTTCCAGCGGGGCGCATAACTGCGGGTACCCTCCGGCGCAACCATAATGACCAAATCTTCCCGATCGCGAAGCATTTGAATCATGGCTTGCGTGTACGTCTGCTTTCGTTTTCCAGGCATGCGGCTGCGATCGATGGAAATCCCTCCAAGTGCCTTAATCAGCCAGCCCAGCGGACCTACCATGACTTCCTTCTTTATGGTGAACCTTACCGGAACACCCATCAGGTAAAAAGCAGAGCGGGCATACAGTAGGTCCCAGTTGCTCGTATGGGGAATGGCAATCAGTACGGCCTTTTTTAACCCATCCGGCCATTGGCCGGAAACCTTCCAACCAGAAATCCAAAATACAAAACGGGCGAGTAATTTCATGGTTTGATCGAATCCAATTTACTGTTTCCAAGCGCTTCCAATTCGGGGCGTTGCTGCAAAAACTCGAGGCAGGAAGCATAGCCCGCCGCGTAAATCTCTTTGGCTTTTTTGATATCCAATACCCCAAACCTGGCCAATCCCGGGGGTTCAATAAAGAAATCGCAATAGCGCTTGCGGCTATATACGTTATAATTCATCGATAAAATTACCGTTCGTTCGATCAGTCCTTTCACGTGACTAAGGGTCCGCAACTCGGGCAAATGGTTGCAATTAACACCAATAATGGTCTGGCAGTGTTCCATGAGTGGTTCCACGGGCAGGTTGTTCAGCACTCCTCCGTCTATGTAGAATGCTCCATCGATTGAAATGGGTTCAAACATGCCCGGAATACAGGAGGATGCCATGATTCGAACGAATGATTGGTCCCTCGGAAAAATACTCCGTCTGCCCGGTAAGAATATTGGTAGCGGCCAGGTAGGTAGGGATTTTCAATGCAGCAAAATCATCCTTCGGTAGGTATTTTCTAAATAAATCCTCGAAACGGTCCATTTTCAGCAGCGCTTTAAAACTGATGGCAGGTTTAAAGAACTTAAAATAGTTTGTTTGGACGATGATATCCAGAATTTCCAGGGGCTTGTAGCCATAGCCATACATTACCGCAGCTATGGCACCGGCGCTGCTACCTGACAGATAGTCCGGATAAATACCCTTCTCGTTCAGCGCCTGGAGCACTCCCAGGTGGGCGATTCCTCGTACCCCACCACCGGAAAGAACGATTCCTATCGAACGATTATTTTTCAAAATACGGTACTGGATTTGGGGAGCTGGGATAGAACCGGGCTATTCATTGACAACCCCCATGGAACAAAATTTTTCGATCCGACTGGTTATTCGTTTCTCGGGGCTCATTTTATCCAGTTCTTTCAGCGATTTGATAATGGTTTGTTTCATTCGGGAGGCCATGTCCAGCATGTTACGGTGAGCGCCTCCCAAGGGCTCCTCGATGATACCGTCAATCAATCCGTGGTTTTTCATATCCGGACCGGTGAGTTTTAACGCTTCAGCGGCTTGTTCCTTGTAGTCCCAGCTTCGCCAAAGAATGGAGGAACACGACTCGGGCGATATCACCGAGTACCAGGTATTTTCCAACATCAGCACCCGGTCACCAATGGCGATGCCCAGTGCGCCTCCGGAAGCACCTTCTCCGATAATGATACAAATCACGGGCACCCTGAGTTTAAACATTTCACGCAGGTTTTTTGCGATGGCTTCTCCCTGCCCACGTTCTTCTGCCTCAATCCCGGGAAATGCGCCGGGTGTGTCAATCAAGGTGATGATGGGTTTATTAAATTTCTCCGCCATCTTCATTAACCGAAGCGCCTTCCGGTAGCCTTCCGGATTGGCCATTCCGAAATTCCGCTCCTGGCGTTGTTTGGTATTTCTTCCCTTCTGCTGTCCAATAAACATTACGGTCCTTCCATCGATATCTCCCAACCCTCCGATCATGGCCTTGTCGTCCCTCACCGTTCGGTCTCCGTGTAACTCAATGAAATCATTGGTCATTTCATAGATGTAATCCAGGGCATAGGGCCGGTCCCCGTGGCGAGAGAGTTGCACCCGCTGCCATCGGGTTAGGTTTTGAAAAGTCTCTTTTTTCAATGTTTGAAGTTTATCTTCCAGAGAGTGTATATCCGCGGATAAATCGATGTTTTTCCCCTTTGCCAACTGTATCATCTCGTGGAGTTTATGCTCCAGATCAGCGATCGGTTTTTCAAATTCTAATACCATAGTGTGCAGTTTTGAACGCTCAAAGATAAAAATTAATTTTTGAATACGTGGTCAAGCCGGACCAAAGATAAAGCGGGTCGGCGTATTCAAGACAATATCTTTCCATCCTCCATCGTCAACATCCGGTCGGACATGCCGGCAAGGCCCTGGTTATGGGTGACAATAATGAAGGATTGTCCAAATTCATCCCGTAACTTAAAAAACAATTCGTGCAAGGATTGGGCGTTTTGGGTATCCAGATTACCGCTGGGCTCGTCTGCAAAAATCATGTCGGGGTTATTCACCAAGGCCCTGGCCACTGCCACGCGCTGCTGCTCTCCACCGGAAAGCGCGGCAGGCTTATGAGACAGGCGATTTTGTATGCCCAGCAATTGAGCAAGCTCCAGGGTGCGTTTCTTAAGCGCTTGCTCGGGCTTTTTGCCCATCAGTCCGGGAATCCAGATATTCTCCTCTGCAGTAAATTCCGGCAAGAGGTTATGAAACTGGAAAATAAATCCAACGCGGTCATTTCTAAAGGTGGCCAGTTTGTCTCCGGCCAGTTTCAAGATATCCAATCCCCCTACTTCAAGGCTTCCGGAATCCGCTTTATCCAACGTGCCCAATATATGCAGCAAGGTACTTTTCCCAGCGCCCGAAGCGCCCACTATGGAGACTATTTCTCCTTTTTCTATGGAGACGTTTACTCCTTTCAGTACGTGAAGGTCACCGTAGTATTTTTGAAGCGATTGGGCAATAAGCATAGACATACCTGGTCAGTAAACGAGTTTAGAAAAGAACAAAGGTAAAATTAATCAAATTTTCAAAAAAGCAGGAAATTGCTCCGGTTTATCCCTGTTTGTTTCAGTATACGGCTGATTTATAATTAAATAGCTGATTGGAAGGTTCGGAAAAACAAACATTCTTTTCCTAAGGACCCAAAAAGCGAGACATAACCCTTGAATAATCGGACATTTGACATTAACTTCGGGCAAAAATTCGAAGAGAATGAATATACACGAATATCAAGCAAAGGAAGTATTAAATTCATACGGAGTAAAAATTCAAGAGGGAATTGTGGCCGATAGCCCGGAATCGGCGCTGGAAGCAGCAAAAAAGCTGACCGAAACCACCGATACGTCTTGGTATGTTCTGAAAGCCCAAATCCACGCCGGCGGTAGAGGAAAAGGGGAAATCAAAGAAACAGGATCCCGTGGTGTGGTCTTGGCAAAGTCGCTGGAGGAAGTTCCTGAAAAAGCCGGTAAGATATTGAATGGTACACTCGTTACCCTACAGACGGGTGAAGATGGAAAACTGGTGAAGAAAATCCTTGTGGCGCAGGACGTATACTATCCGGGGAAATCGGAATTCAAAGAGTACTACTTATCCATTTTGCTCGATAGGGCCGCTGGATGTAACGTCATCATGGCATCCACCGAAGGTGGTATGGATATCGAGGAGGTGGCCGAACACAGCCCGGAAAAAATAATCAAAGTATGGGTAGACCCTTCCCTAGGAATTCAGGCCTATCAGGCAAGAAAGGTTGCCTTTCAACTCGGATTGGAAGGCAATGCCTTTAAAGAAATGGTGAAATTCATCATTGCCCTGTATGCGGCCTATGAAGGCACCGATGCATCGCAGGTCGAAATCAATCCGGTATTGAAAACTTCTGATGATCAGATTTTGGCGGTGGACGCAAAGGTGAATTTGGACGACAACGCGCTATTCAGAAACAAAAAACTTGCTGAAATGCGGGATTTGGACGAGGAAGACCCGCTGGAAGTAGAAGCCGGTAAGTCCGGATTGAATTACGTAAAACTGGACGGAAACGTGGGCTGCATGGTGAATGGTGCAGGGCTGGCCATGGCCACCATGGACATGATCAAGCTCTCCGGCGGAGAGCCAGCAAACTTTCTTGATGTGGGAGGAGGAGCCAACGCACAGACTGTCGAAGCAGGGTTTCGAATTATTCTGAAAGATCCCAAAGTAAAGGCCATACTGATCAACGTTTTTGGTGGCATCGTACGATGTGACCGAATCGCTACCGGAGTGGTGGAAGCCTATAAGTCCATCGGTGACATACAGATACCGATCATCGTCCGTCTTCAGGGAACCAATGCAGAAGAAGGTGCAAAAATCATCGACGAATCGGGACTGAAAGTTACCTCAGCAATTACTTTGAAAGAAGCTGCAGAAAAAGTACAAAATGTACTGCAACCTTAAATAAATTTTGTTAGTTTTGCGCCACAATCGCAAACAGGCACCCGTAGTTCAACTGGATAGAATATCGGATTTCGGCTCCGAGGGTTGAGGGTTCGAATCCTTCCGGGTGTACAAAAAAGCCCCCTTATTTCTAAGGGGGCTTTTTGTTTTTTGTCAGATTCCTCGCCTTGCTCAGAAACTACTTACGTTTTCAAGTGATCGGACCTGTATCAGGATGAATCACCCGGCACCAAGCAAGCAGGAGCTATCCATTAGGATTCTTTGATCCACTTAAACAAGGTCTGATACGTAACACCCGTCTCCTTGCTGAAGTCAGCCTTGGTCTTTCCCTCCGATTCCGCTTTTTTCCAGGCTTTCAAGATCGCAGCCTTTTCCTGACTTGAGTAGGTTCGTCGACCTCTGGAAATGCTTTTATCGCTTTTTCCCTCCGCACCGTAAATGAATTGTAATAAATCGATAAATTTTGATGCCTCGGATTTAGAAAGTATACCCAACTCGCCCAAGTCTTCAATTGCAGTATCTTTAATGTTTTTGGTTACAAAAGGATGCTTTCCTTTTTTATGGGCATCGTCAATCGAGTGAAAAACCTTTCCCTCTGCATCTTCCATATAAACGATAGCATCTGTTTTCGAAAGATCTGCATACTTGTTTAAAAACTCTTGAATCGTCATTCTGTCTGGTGATTTAAATTAAACGTTATTTTATAAATATAATAAATGTAAAGGTACGATTATTTTTATATACAAATACGATACCAAAGAAGTATATATAAAAAACTGCTTTCCTGGAAGTATTTCTATCCGGCCAGGCAACGCGTACCGATGCATTCATTGTCTTGCCTGTATGCGTTCGCCCCTAAGCCTTCTGCCCGCGTTGCTGCTACAATGGAACTGATAGGTCTGGGGTTCTTTCGAATATAATGGACCTGTTGTTACACAGCGTTATTCGATCCATAAAAAAAAAGACCATTAATTTGGAAGTTAAAAACTAAATGGTTAAGTTTAATGCAATGGCACGTTGTCCTGTCAGGTAAAATAGATCCAATGAACCAAACTGATTTTATCTTTCCACGGTCGTCGCAATCAAAAGGAGGCCAATGGGGTATCAGGACAGGGATATCGAAAGCTTGCAAACCCACGTTACTCGCTCCCGCGTTCCTAACCGGGCATTTGTCTCAAGCAAACCCGATTAAAAAAACTCTGGAAAAAAAACGGACGTTTTTTTGTAGTGCCCCGCCAAGCTACCCAAATTCAGATGCCTTTCAATACTATATAAACCTATCTATCCAATTCACACACCAGGAAAAATAATAAACTATGGCTTCGATTATCAATTACATCTGGCAAAGTACTTTCTGCCTGGCCTTTTTCTACGGCCTTTATTGGGTTTTTCTCAAGAACGAAAAAACCTTTTTGGTAAATCGGGTTTATTTATTGCTAGCCCCAGTACTGGCACTTATATTTCCCTTGGTGGAGATACCTGTCGCGTTTAACAAACCCAGCATATCCCTGGAGAATACCGCTTTCTTACGAGCTTTTGACGGGACCGATACGGAAGAAATTGCCGGGACCTTCGGCTTACCCGAAGTAACGGTAACGGGCAGCAAATTACCAGTACCCTGGGAAGTTACGGATTATCTCCTGTTGGTTTACCTGCTCGTTGTAGCATTGCTTTCCATCCATGTGCTATGGCAATATTTTCAATTGAGGCAACTTTTAGAAAAGGGGTGGTACCAAACCGTCTATGTATTAAAGGGCAATTATTTTAAAGTCCCTACTTACGGACTTGCCCCGGTTTTTTCGTTTTTTGACAAGGTCTTCTGGGAGGAGCATCCGCACCTGCAGGCAGGGGAAAAAGCGCAAATTCTGGAACACGAATTGGAACATGTCCGACAACGCCACTCCTATGATGTCCTGTATTACCAGGTGCTCAGTATCCTGTTCTGGTTTAACCCCATGGTGCACCTGATGCGCATGGCCCTGGTGGACCTGCACGAATACCAGGCAGATGCACAGGTGTTGAAACGAATTGCAAACAAACTTTCCTACACACAGCTGATCGCCAAGATGGCCTTTAAGGGGTTGGACCTACCATTGGGAAGTTACTTTGTCCGTTCCACTACCCTGAACCGAATCCTGATGATAAAACGCCCCCAGAAAACCAATTGGTTTAAACTGCTGATGCTGGTTCCGTTGATGCTGATGCTCTTTGGCCTGGTGTCCATGAAGACCAAAGAAGGAATCACCCTTTTCAACCAAATAAGTACACGCCCGGTACACCTGCTGAAAAACCAGATTCTGGCCGCTCAGGACTCCCTTCAAGTGGGGATCAAGATAAAGAATATGAAAAACCCGGTGCACTACGAACGTATCGGCGCACTGGAAAACGAGCAATTAGTTGCCCAACTCGGTGAATTATCCTATGAATTTTCGGGTATTCATAGCGAAAGCGAGTACGTGCAGGTACTGCAGTTGATTGAATCGCTCCGCTCCAATTCCACCATGGTCAAACGCTACGAAAACGCTCTGGATTTTGAATCGGTGGACCAGCAACCGCTCCCCGCCGCGGGATGGGCCAGTTGGTACGATTACCTGCAGCAAAACCTCCAAGCCAGCCGGGAAGGGCTCCGTCCTGTTTCGGGCTCGGTAGCCCTGGAGTTTATCGTTGATCAGGAAGGCAGAATCAGGCATCCAGTCATCAAGAAGAGTTTCGGCGGTACAGTGGACCAGCAGCTGTTGGATGCGGTCAGCCATCCGGATGGCCCCAGGTGGATTCCGGGAGCGCATGCAGGCAGCAGGGTGCCGGTTGTCGTACAGGCCAGCCTGTTCCTCACCGACTACCCTCGCGATCTTGAAATGTCTCAGCGCATCAACAGCCAACCGCAACTGCCGGCAGGAAATTCTCCAAACACAGGCAAGACCCAAACCAAGGCCAGTTCTGAAGGTAAATTTACTCTCGAAAAGACGGTCAATGATTTAAAATCAGGTACCATTCGGTTGGGAGATGCCGCAAAAAGGCATTTCCTGAAAAAGCTGAAATACCCTACTACCGATAGAGAGGAAGGCATCGTTGGAACAGCCTTGCTCAAGATCCGGACAGACGGAGAAGGAAAGGTGCTTTCGTACGAAATTGTAGAGCCGCTGTCTCTGGAAATTAAGGAAATGTTGCTTTCCGTACTGACTGACCTACCTCCGCTCGAACCGGTACACCCAAAAGATACCTACCTGGTTCTGCTGCCGGTTACCTTTCAGCTCCGGGATCGGGATATTCCCTTGCCTCCGTCCCAGAAGGAAATGTATGGGGAAGAAATCACGGTCAATGGCTACGGGAAATCGAACGCAGGAAAAGAAAGGAAACCTGCACTGCCCGCCCTGCACAAAAAAGTTCCTCTACAAATCCTCAACCGGGACTACCTGATAATTGATGGGTTTACCCTTCCCATGTCGGCTGACCTATCGAAAAGTATCGGGAGTATTGTACGGCTTCAGGAATGGAACCCGGAAACCACCGAAGTGGTTTTTTATGCTGCCGAAGGTGTAAAAATGGAAACAATCCAACGCGTTCAGGAAGCACTGCGGAGCAATGGTCTCCGAAAAATTGACTATGCGGATCAGTTTCAGTCCGAGCCATTCGATTCTACGCAAGACCCATTATACATAATCGATGGGGTGATACAGCAGGATAAGCGCAGTTTGACCAAGATGAACTCCCAACGTATCGAGTCCATACAGGTGATGAAGGGAGATCAAACCGGTTTATTTGGGTCAAAGGCGAAACATGGCGCAATCCTGATCATCACCAAAAAATAGACAACCAACAACCGGCTACCGTGATTACCTGCTTGCTTATAGAAGATCTGCTTCCATACATCGGCAGGTTTTCTTTATATTGCAGCATTCGTAAACGAACCGCCAGTACCCATGCTAGTAAAAACCACCCTGAGTTTTGTTTTTGTTGCAGTCGCTTGTCTCCCAGGAATAGCGCAGAATGATGCGTATAATTACGAGGAATCCAAGGTACACCCCATTTCGCTGCCGGATCCATTTGTCTCCCTGAGGGGTGAAGCCATCGAAACCATTCGAGACTGGGAATATTTGCGAAGGGGGGAAATTGTTTCTTTGTTCGAAAACGAGGTTTACGGACAGGTTCCCGGAGATATGGATGCAATACGCTTCGAATTGGCTTCAGAGGACAAGCTAGCAATGAATGGAACTGCCCATTTGAAAGAGATCGACATTCTGGTGGAGCGGAAAGGGCGAACCATCCGATTGCGGCTGATCTTGTTTGTTCCCACCGCAGTGACCGGGCCGGCTCCTGTTTTTTTATTGATCAATCACCGGGACCCGGAAAACATTGACCCTTCCCGTCAGGTGAGGACGGGTTTTTGGCCCGCAGAGGCAATCATAGAAAGAGGGTATGCGGCCGCGACCTTTCACGTGAAGGATGTTTCGGACGACAACAACGATACTTTTAAGGCAGATATTCTGAATACCCTCTATCCCGAGCAATTGGAAATGGAAAACGGCATGCGGGGACTGGGTGCGTGGGCCTGGGGAGCCATGAGGGCCATGGACTATCTGATCACCGATGGGCAGATTGATGTGCGAAAGGCTGCGGTAGTGGGACATTCCCGGGGTGGCAAGGCCGCGCTCTGGACCGGTGCACAGGACACCCGATGGGCCATCACCGTCTCCAATGAATCGGGATGCGGCGGAGCAGCCCTTTCCCGGAGACGGTTTGGTGAAACGGTCAAACGAATCAACACCAGCTTTCCCTATTGGTTTACGGATAATTTCAATCGGTACAACGACCAGGAAGATCTACTTCCGGTAGATCAACACCTTTTGGTGGCAGCAATCGCGCCCCGTGCGGTATATGTTGCCAGTGCCTCGGAGGATCAATGGGCCGATCCAAAAGGAGAATTCCTTTCCCTGCGGCTCGGAACCCGTGTACATCGTGAAATATACAAGATGGACGGCAGCTTTCCTGCCAGCCTGCCCGCCCCGGAATCGCCCCTGCACTTGCCCTACGCCGGGCATCATATCCGGGACGGAAAACACAACCTCACTCCGTACGATTGGGAGCGATTCATGGATTTTGCAGATCAACTATTCGGGAAATAGCATGAGTAACGGGAGAAGAACGTTCCTACGGCATACCGCAGGACTGGCGGGAATGAGCCTGACCGGATCCGTTGATCTTTTGCCGGATAGGGAGTTGGCCGCAGGCGACTATACGAGAGACCTGGGTATGCAACTGTGTCTGGCGTATTTTTGGGGCGTCGAGCCGCGTAAAACGGCGCTTGCCAGGCAAATGGATGTACTGGGTGCCGTGGGAGGGATCAACCCTACCCTCGCCGGATTTGCCAATCAGAAACCCTGGTCCCGAGAGGTGATCCGCGGCGTAAAAGAAGCTTGGAGGAAAGAAGGACTCAGCCTGCGCGTCATCGAAGGACCTCCATCTCTGGGAACCAAAACCAAACTGGGATTGCCGGGTAGGGACGAAGAAATCGCCAACTTTATTACACTGCTGAGAAACCTGTCACTGGAAGGAATAGACACCGTTTGTTACAACTGGATGCCGGTGATCAGTTGGGCCAGAACGGTGCTGGATCGGCCGGGAAGAGGTGGTGCTCTGGTCAGCGGATTTGATATCGAAGAGGTTCGGGAGAAACCACCTATTCGGGAATACGGAGACTTGACCCATGCAGGCATGTGGGATAACTTGCAGTATTTTTTAGACGCGGTGGTACCCGAAGCAGAAAAATACCGGGTAAAGTTGGCCCTGCATCCCGACGATCCACCGGTGGATCAAATTCAGGGAATCCCACGAATCATGACCTCAGTGGAAGCCTTCGAGCGCCTGCTTTCCATCGTGCCGAGCTACTACAACGGAATTACGTTTTGTCAGGGGAGTTTTGCCTCCATGGGCGAGGGTGAAAATGGGGTGGATATTCCTGCAGCAATTCGGTATTTCGGCCAAAAAAAAGCGATCCACTTTGTACATTTTCGGGATGTGAAGGGCGATAAATACAATTTTGTAGAGACCTTCCACGACGAGGGCAAGACCGACATGTTTGCTGCCATGCGCGCATTACATGCCATCGGATTTACCGGTCCGATTCGCCCCGACCATGTACCTACCATGGCGGGTGACCGCAACGATAAACCCGGCTACAGTACCATTGGTACCCTGTATGCCATTGGTTATATTCGGGGATTGATGGAAGGGGTGGGAAAAGGCTCCCGGTAATCGCTCAGGTGCCAACGATATCCGAAATATCCAGGAAATACATTTGTCGCGATCCCTCGTGCGTGGAATCAAAGAACACCCGTCTCCCCTGCTGATCGCACCGTGGATGCAAGTCACAGCGCCACTCCCCAAAAAAACGCGTTGGAGAGTAAAATTTGCCCAAAATAATTTTTCGTTTGCTGGGAATGTGGTACAGGTATAGTGTGATCAATCGTTCTTTGTCCGGATAGGTATCGTTTAATACCCATTCCTGATTGGTATGCGGCACGTAGGTATTGTGGCCATTTCGATCCATGGCCTCCGCGCCGATCCGTTCCATTTCACCGGTTTTGTCCTCGATCAACCAAAACCCGGCTTCCCTACCTTCCGGGCGGGTCCACACAAAAATATGCTGCGAATCTCTCCATACGAAATGAGAGGAATTACCGGAAGGATCCGCTACATACAGATCCTTTCCAGTAGTATCTACGGTGATCATTCGAGTGACAAACCCTGTTCGTGCCATTAGCTGATTTTCCAAAATCTCCGGCCGCCAACGGTGAAGAAAAAGCAATCGCCGGCTGTCCGGGCTTACCAGCATGTGATTCAACCAATGCCAATTGTCGCTGACATCCGTACCTGAATGGGGAATCCGGGCCAAATCGGCCAGATTCAGTAACTGGTTTGTACGCCCGGTACGCAAATCCATGGTGTAGAGACCGATTTCTCCCGGTGCTTTTTGTTCCCTGTAGGGGTCGGGAATACCTGCGTACCCGTAGCCCGGACGGAGGTTTTGTATTCGGTTAAAGGCCGTTCCCACGGCAAAGGAACCGTCTGGCGACAAGGCATAAACGGGCTGGGGTAAGGTTCGGGTTTGCCCGCTACGAAGCTGGTAAATCCGGCTGACGTAGGTTTCGTCCTCTCTGTCATTCCAAATTACCTCCCCGGCCGAACCGGGTATCCATTGCAGCATGCAGGACTGCTGCCAACCCCAAGCCCGACTCTCACCAATCTTTTCCCAGCGATTGCCCTCCTGCAAATCGATCAAACCGATTTCCAGCCTATCGGAATCCCTCGGAGATCGGTCCTCAAAGGTCACCTTGCAGCCCAGCGCATAGCGCCCGGACGGGTCCACCTGCCATTTGTCGTAATAGCCAAACCAATGCCCCCCAGGGCCTTCGGTGATCCGTACTGCTTGCCTGGTAGCGGCAGTGCTTAGCCAGGTGGGTCCGCTGCTCAGTGCTGCGACCATCAGAGAATAAGAGCGTAAAAATGTCCTTCGATCCATCATTAGCGGTGGTATTTGGAGGTAGGTTTCAAAACGACGGTATCTCCGTAGTGCCTCCTGGCTTCTTGTAATTGCTCCTTCATCCGGGCTACCTGTTCCCGGTATCCCGGATCCGCATAACGGCTGTGCATTTCGTTCGGGTCGTTTTCTAAATCAAAAAACTCCCATTCATCGATGGTGTAGTAGTGGACCAGTTTATAACGGTCTGTTCGGATGCCGTAATGCTGCCGCACCATGTGCCAATCGGGATAGGCATAGTAGTGGTAATAGATGTACTCCCGCCAGGATTTTACTTCTACGGGATTTTGCAGCAGTGGTACCAGGCTTCTGCCTTGCATGTCTTCGGGAATGGGTGCTTGCGCCATATCCAAAAACGTTTGTGCAAAATCCAGATTTTGGACCAATTGGTCGACCTGGCTGCCCGGCGAGGTCACTCCAGGCCATTTCACCAGCAGCGGCATGCGTAAGGATTCCTCGTACATCCAGCGTTTGTCGTACCAGCCGTGATCCCCCAGGTAAAAGCCCTGATCGGAGCTGTATAGTACAATGGTAGTCGCGGCCAAACCGCTTTCTTCCAGGTAATCCAGTACCCGACCGATCTCCTTATCCATGCTGGCGACCGAGCGCAGGTAATCTTTCAGGTATCGTTGGTATTTCCATTCGGTGAGTGCCTTGCCGGAAAGGTTAGCTTCCTGGAAGGCTGCATTTTCAGGCCCGTACGCGGCGTCAAATTCGGCCAATTGGGCCTCGTTCATGTAGTTCGGATAAACCAACTTAAGATCCCGTTCGTTCATATCAGAAGCGATCTCCATTTCCTGTTCCAGGGCGGCGCTCGTGCGGTGTTCGTAATCGTCGTAAAAATTGGCCGGTAAGGGTAAATCCAGGTCCTTGTAAAGACCGTATTCCTCCGGCGCGGGAACCCATTCCCGGTGGGGTGTTTTGTGGGAGTAAGCCAGAAAAAAAGGTTTATCCGTATCCTTCTGTCCTTCCAGGAACCCGATGGCCCGATCGGTGATGAGAGTAGCCGTGTACCCGGTTTCCTCCTGCTGTCCACCCGCTTCCGTGAAGATCGGATTGTAATAGGACCCCTGCCCGTTGCCCCTGGTCAAGACCGACCAGTAATCGAAGCCGGTGGGATCGGACAGCAAGTGCCATTTTCCAATCCAGGCGGTTCGGTAGCCGGAATGCTGCAGAATTTTCGGAAAGGTCTGTTGCGCAGCGTTGAAGGTGGTATCGTTGTTCAACATGCCATTGTAGTGACTGTGTTTGCCTGTTAAGATGACCGCCCGGCTAGGGCCGCATATGGAATTGGTGCAAAAGGCATTGGTAAACAATACTCCCTGTTCGGCCAGCCGATCCAGGTTTGGAGTTTGTACATACTGGTGAAGCTCGGGATTGCCTGTTTTTGGCCCATAGGCACCGATAGCATGGGTCGCGTGGTCATCACTGAAAATAAACAAAATATTGGGTCGGGCTGGCCTAGAAGGTGTTGACGATTCGCAGGAAAAAAAATGAAGCAAAAGCACTACCGCGCTGCAATAAAGGAACTGTTTCATGGTCGTTCTTTCAAAAGAAACATATTTTTTGTCTATATTACTCAAACCTATAGAAAATCAAAAACACTCCGCTTAAAAATAGCTTTTTGTAACCGCGCTTTTCGGGGTAAATTTGGACTGAAAAGTCCCGGAAAGTGTGGGGCCTTGACGCGGAAGAAAAATTCAAAAACAACCAGGAATGAAACGTTGGATCAAAGTATTGTTGCTTTCATTGGTGGTGGTGACGCTACTAATTTTTAGCTACGGCGCCTACCAATTCAGAGACCGCCATTCGGGGTATTCAATTGACCTCTTTTTAGAAAAGAAACAGCCCGGAACCATTGAGGCGGGATTTGCGAAAGTGGACATCAGCCCTACCGGATTTGATACCTGGTCAGATGCCAACGGAGATGCCCGCTACCGGGAGCAAGATGGAGATACCTACCATGACCTGAATCAAAACGGAAAATTCGACCCCATCTGGGTAGCAGGCTTTCATCAGAACAAACCGGCTTCGGGAATAAATGATCCGCTCTGGGCAAGGAGCATGGTCCTGGGAGACGGTAACCATACACTCGGACTTTGCGTCATCGACATGATCGGGTTTGGCAACGACGAAGTACTGACTCTCAGGAAACGTATTTTGGAAAAAACGAAGCTGGACCACCTGATCATTGCCAGTACCCACGTTCATTCCTCTCCTGACCTGATGGGGATGTGGGGACCGGGTCCCTTTACCCGAGGGGTGAATGAGGCATACCAGCAGCAAGTATTTGACGGAATTGAGGCGTCGGTGCTGGCGGCCGTGGAAAACCTCCGGCCCGCCCGACTGAAGTTTGCAGTCAACGAAAGCGACGCCATCCCATTGGTAGGCGATAGCCGGGAACCAACCGTCCTTGACCCGGCGATCCGCCTGATGCAGGTATGCGAACGAGACACGGATAAGACCATCGGCCTTCTCATGAATTGGGGCAACCATCCGGAAACACTTTGGGCGCAAAATACGCTGATTAGCTCCGATTTTCCCCATTATTGGAGAAAATACATGGAAGAAGGAATTGTCCGCGGAGATACCGTCCTGCACGAGGGTTTGGGGGGAGTGGCCATTTTTATGAACGGTGCCCTGGGTGGCTTGATGACCACGCGTCCGAGGGACGGCGTCGTTCATCCGTACACCGGAAAGGTGCTTAGCGAGCCAGGCGTTGAAAAAATCGACGCCCAGGGTCTGGCCCTGGCCGCCATCAGCTTTAAAACCATGAATTCCGGAATGAAGAGCATCGGTGAAGGGAGTCTCTCCCTACGGGCAAAAACCGTAACCCTACCGATGACAAACAACTTATTTCGACTGGCCGCATTTGTGGGCGTTTTTGACCGGGGTTTTATCGAATGGGGCAAGGTTAGGTCCGAGGTCAACGCCTGGACCCTGGGCCCGGCATCCTTTGTGCACATTCCGGGCGAACTGTACCCAGAAATCGCCAACGGAGGTGTGGAATCACCGGTGGGCGCTGATTTTGCCATCGATCCGGTAGAAGTTCCCTCCATCCGTAGCCAGATGCAAGGCAGCTACCGCTTTTTTAGCGGCATGGCAAACGACATGATCGGCTACATTGTGCCAAAAAGCCAATGGGACGAAAAGCCTCCGTTCACATACGGCAGGAGCGATGCCCCCTACGGAGAGGTAAACTCGCTGGGACCGGAAACGGCTCCCATACTACACCGGGAGACCCTGAAACTTCTCCAGGAACTACGCTAATCCACGATCGGCCGGAGCAAATCAAATAGGCCCCATGGCAAATAATGGCCGGAGTTCTGGAAGGAACCCGCCCCAAGGCACATAAAAAAAGGGTTGAATGCAGCTGCATTCAACCCCCCCAAATTGCTGCGGTTTTTGATAACCGCTTATTTTTTGGAAATGTACTGTACCAGGTCTACTACCTTGTTGGAATAGCCCCATTCGTTATCGTACCAGGCAACCAGTTTTACAAACTTGTCACTCAATTGTATGCCGGCTCCGGCATCGAAAATAGAAGTGCGTGCATCTCCGATGAAGTCATTGGATACCACCGCATCTTCGGTATAGCCCAGGATCCCTTTCAGGTCACCTTCGGAAGCTTCTTTCATCTTGGCACAAATTTCTTCGTAGCTGGCTCCTTTGGCCAATCGGACCGTAAGATCGACTACCGAAACATCCGGAGTCGGGACGCGGAAAGCCATCCCTGTCAATTTACCATTTAATTCGGGAATTACTTTTCCTACAGCTTTGGCCGCACCGGTAGAGGATGGAATGATATTTTGTCCCGCTCCTCTGCCGCCTCTCCAGTCTTTTGCAGAGGGCCCATCTACCGTTTTCTGGGTAGCCGTGGTGGCATGAACCGTGGTCATCAGCCCTTCTTCGATGCCCCAATTATCGTTGACTACCTTGGCAAGCGGCGCGAGGCAGTTGGTGGTACAGGAGGCATTGGACACGTATACCATGTCAGACGTATAGGAGGACTCGTTGACGCCCATTACAAACATGGGCGTATCGTCCTTGGAGGGCGCAGACATCACCACCTTCTTGGCACCTGCTTCGATATGTCCCTTTGCAGTCTCCTTGGTAAGAAACAAACCGGTAGATTCAACGATGATTTCAGCACCGACGTCCGCCCACTTCAGGTCCGCAGGGTTTCTTTCGGAGGTAACGCGAATCGCATTTCCATTGACCACCAATTTCCCGTCCTTAACTTCCACCTCGCCTTTGAATTGTCCGTGCGTGGAATCGTATTTTAGCATGTAGGCCATGTAGTCTACATCAATCAGGTCATTGATACCTACGATTTGCACATCCTCTCTTTCCTGAGCGGCGCGAAATACAAGTCTCCCTATTCTACCGAATCCATTGATCCCTACTTTGATTTTTTCCATAATGTAACTTTTCTAATCTAAGGTTTAAAGAGTATTAGCAACTGCAGTTCCTTGTTTCGTCGCTAAAACTTGCCCGCAAGGCGACCAAATCATAATTAGTAAAACAAGGTATTTCAACAATCATGTCGAAATTTTCAATGGTCAAATTTATAAAAATTTAATTTATCATTGAAATTTTGCTTTTGATTAGTTGGAAAAACTTATCACAACAGAATTTGACCAAGCACTTCGCAAATTTCGATTAATTTTGGATTTCATTACTCATTTGGACATGGAGGAATTGGACCAATTGCAGATACACTTCGAAGGAGATTCCCTCTTTCTGATGAACCTTTCCCTGGCCGTCATCATGTTTGGCGTTGCCCTGGATATTCGGCTTGGAGACTTTCAACGAATTTGGCGGTACCCCAAACCCTTCTTTCTGGGAATCACCGCCCAGTTTCTTCTGCTGCCTGTGCTCACCTGCCTGCTGGTACATGTGATACAACCGATTCCAAGTGTGGCACTGGGTATGTTTTTGGTTGCCGCCTGTCCGGGAGGGAATATTTCCAATTTTCTTACGCACCTGGCGAAGGGAAATACAGCCCTATCGGTTAGTCTAACCGCCTTTGCCACCCTTTCATCCGTCCTGCTGACCCCGCTAAATTTTGCACTATGGTCGGGCTTGTACGGCCCTTCTGCCGAACTCCTTACCCGAATCCAACTGGATTATACCGAGGTATTGCAGACGGTGGGGCTAATTCTGGGCGTTCCCCTTGCTCTGGGTATCTACGTCAATAAAAAATGGCCGCTACCGGCAAGGAAAATGGCGTCCGCACTGAAACCTTTGAGTGTCCTCGTATTCATTGCGATTGTCATTGTGGCCTTTTACAGTAATTTTGAACTGTTTACACGGGTAATTGACCTTATTTTCGGAATCGTGCTACTGCACAACCTGCTGGCACTGGCCTCAGGTTTTTCGCTGGCAAAAGTTGGCGGTCTGCCCCTGGCGGAAACCAAAACACTTACCCTAGAAACCGGTATTCAAAATTCAGGCCTGGCGCTGGTTTTGATATTTACCTATTTTGAGGGCCTTGGAGGCATGTCGATCATTGCCGGCTGGTGGGGAATCTGGCACATCCTGTCGGGACTACTGGTAGCTACGGCATGGAAGTACAAAACGGCTGTTTCCAGCCCCGGAGCCTAAGAAAAAACCCAACCGACCGCCGCATCGGATTTGTAGGGGCCGCTCCGTTCGTTAAACCTTGTAGTACTCTACCAACCGACCATCAAAACCTGCTACTTTCTCTACCAATTGGTCCCTTTTGGCGGCATCGAAGGCAGTAAAGCTTTTCGCAAAATTTATTTTTTCTGTAAGCATATCCGCGTTATCTGCGCCGGTGATCAACACGCTGATGGGAAGGGACCAGGAAAAATGCACGGCTTCCTCCACACTCAGCGCATGGGGAATAATCTTCGGTTTGTCCCCATGATTAAAATGGGAGGTCCCACCAAAGAATCCGCCGTTGGCCAGCGTTTTCATGGCCATGGGAGCCATTTTTTTCTCGACCAACCGAGGCATGACGTTGGTTATAAAGCTTTTGTAATTTGGATCAAACGCATTGATTGGCATCTGACAAGCCTGAAGCACATCGGTCCGCTCCAACATGCGCAAGTGAGCGTTGAAATCAGAATGTCCCGAAAACCCGATGTATCGGACTTTACCGCTTTCTTTCGCCTGTTGCACCACATCCAATACTCCGTTTGAAATACGGCCGTCTACATCCGAGGGACTGGTGACGGCGTGGATCAACCATAAATCCAGGTAGTCGGTTTTAAGGCGCCGCAGGGTACCTTCCAAATGCGCCTGCGCGGTCTTGCCATCCCTTGCCGTGGATTTACTCTGAATAAAGGCTACATCCCGATATTTAGGACTGAGGTACTTTCCATAACGCTCCTCACCTCGACCATTCCCATAAGATTCTGCATTGTCGAAGAAACGGATACCCCCTTCAATGGCGCGTTCAATCGTCCGTTCCGCTTCGGTTTCCGGCATGCGCGCAATATGTGCTCCTCCCAGACCAAGCATGGTCACCGCCTCGCCTGTATTTCCAAACTTTCGTTGCGGAAGTAATTCTCCCCACCGATCCGTCACCCGGGCCTTCGTTTCTTTGCCTTCCAACGCCCCTGCCTTTAAGCCAGGTACCTGCATTGGCAACATGATCCCCGCGGTCAAGCCTGCCAGGGTTTTTATAAAGGAGCGTCTGTCTTTCTCATTTTCCCGTTTCATCTGTTTTTGGATTTAAATTGATAGTTTATTCCTGCAGCCATGTTTATTCCCGGCATGGGATACCCGTTTTCCAACTGGTACTGACTGTCAAACAAATTATTTCCCAGAATGTGGGCGCGTAGCCTGTCGCTAATCTGGTAATTGACCTGAAGATTCAGCAAGCTGTAGGTTTCGGATTCGGCTTCTCTGTCCAACGAATTGCGAAGACCAAAGACCTGCTGCACAAAGGGCACAAAGCGAAATTTCCCGACCTGTCCGATCGTTTGTAATTTCAAATAATGCCTGGGTGCAAACAATACATTTTCAGACACATCTGCAAAATTATAGCTAAAAATAAACGCCAACTCTCCCCTTGGGCGGTAATGGATCTGACTTTCCAGGCCCTTGTTTCGAAATGTCCCTGTATTCCTGTTTCCTGGCACACCGCCCGCTATGTCCAATTGTATGAGGTTATCTCCCTTGGTATAGTATACCACGAACTCCAGCTCCCATTTGCCTCCTGAAAAGCTGCGAAGGAACCCTAATTCATGATTCCACAGGGACTCGGGGCGAAGTTCCGTGTTGGACGGAGGAAACAGAAAAAGATCCACCACCGAGGGGCTTCTAAATGCTTTGGAAGAGGATGCCTTGAACACGTTTCGAGCATTTGCTTCGTACGAAAGACCAAATCCGGGTACCGTCGTGTTTCCAAACTGAGAATTGTATACCTCGCGAACACCGGCATTAAGGTGCAGATCCTTCCAAAATGTCTGCTGAACCTGGGCATACACCTCCGTCTGCCTCACCCGGTGCGGATCATCCAGTCCGACCGCTGCGGCTGGCGGAAGTTGGTCGTTGCTGGCTTCTCCCCCAAAGCGGCTATGCTCTACACCAAAGGTAAGGGTTTGACCCGGTACCAATTTTAAATTTTGATACAGGGACAAGCCCTGATTAAAATCTACGGATTGAAACCCGGTCGCAAAGCGATGTTCTCCAAAATTGTGGTACACTAACACCGCTCCGGATGCTTTTTCGCCGTCATTTCTTACTCCCAACGCTACCCTGCCCCTCCGGTAATCCCTTTGATCGTCAGAAAGCGGTGCTTCCAGTGTACCCGGATGCTGGTAGCTGGCGTCCGACAATTGCAGATCTCCTGTCAGGGTCAGTCCTTCCTGCAGGTGATGGGTCAGTTTATAAAACAAGGAGGTATTGGAAAAACCGTCTGCGGCATCATCCCTGAAACCATCGGTCGCGCCGTGGTTCAATGAAACGAGCGATTCCCATCTTTCGGACTGAAAAGCAAGCTTTCCAGACAGGGTTCGGGTACCAAAAGATCCCGCGGTGCCTGCAACCTGACCCGACCAGCCGGGGGATCGGGTATTGGCAGTGATTAGATTAATTGCTCCTCCCATTGCGTTGCTGCCATAGAGCACGGAAGCGGCTCCGCGAATCACTTCTACTCGTTCGATGTCTGTCGCATGATAGGCATCGGCAATGGGATGACTGAATATTCCCATGAATTGAGGTTGCCCGTCAATAAGCACCAAAATCCGGTTATTGGGGGTGCCGCTGATACCCCGAATCGACAGGTTTCCACCCGATCCGGGCCCTACCCCGTAGCCCACCGTAGCCCGGTCATTGAGCATGAGTCCCGGAACGTGGGGGACGATGGAAGGCAAGACGTTGATATGAGAGGATTGCTCCAACTGGTCCCGATCAATGATGGAAATACTGGCCGAAACCTGAGAAGCAGCACGCGCCGAACGGGTGCCGGTAACCACAACCTGATCCAGCGACATGCCAAGCGAATCAGGTTCCTGCGCATTAGCAAGGGCAGACCAACCTATACAGAGCAATAACAGGGCGTAAAACGGCACGTTTCTCATGCATCGATGGCGTTTTTCCAGGGCCAGGCTACGCAGGATTTTACTTTCGGAAACAAGACAAAGTCTGCAGTACCTTTCAAAACAAAGGTATGCACTTCGTGACCGGAGAGTCGCGTTTTCACTACAGCGAGCGTTTTACCGGTGACCGACACGTCGTCCACAATCAAAATCCGGTGGTGACTAAATAAATCCCAGTCAAAATCACTCACGACCACGGGCTCCTGGTAAAGCGGCTCGTTGGCATCGTTTCGGTGGCTGATACGAACGATTTTCAACGCAGCTCCCAACTGATGTGCAATCATACAAGCAGGCGCTATTCCGCCCCGGGCGATTCCCAGCACCAGGTCTACTTCCGGAAAAGGAAATCCGTGTAGCGCTTCACTGATGGCATCAAAAGAAATATCCAGTTTTTCCGACATGCGTTCATATTAAGGCCAGGTAAGCGCTGGTTTTCAGGTACCGCTTGGTTTTTTTTTCCTGCCCACCAACAAATAACCCAGCAAAAGAAGTATCAAAATGCCTGGCAATCCGGTAGATAAGGATTGGCTGAAATAGGCAAAGGGAGCTACGGGTAGCAGACCAAAGATTAAAACAAGCCCTGCTCCCACCGATTTGGCGAGAACAATCGCAGTGATTACTGCCCAATACGATTTTCCCCGAGCAAGCAGAAACTGAAGGAGCAGGGTGAAAACGGTCAGCTCAACCGTCAGGATCAACAGCAGTGACCATTGCTCGTTTCCTGTGATCAGAAAATTTAGTGCAGGCGAAACCAAGGCAGCCAGCACGGCCGGTACCTTGTCTGTCAAAACCAACGCGATCAATGGCACATAAAACAGCGGCAAAAGAATCGCGCCCAGGGGAGTACCTTGTATGGGTGGGGCCGCGTGCACAAGTAAGGGGAACAACACAGCAGCCATCACTGTCATAAACACGAAAATCGTGGGGCTGCTTTTGTAATATTCACTTATAGAATGTATCATGAGTATCTGGATAATTTGCTGGGTTTAATGTAATTAAAAAATTCCACGTGCACAATCTTTGCCAGAAGATTCGGTCCATTCCAGTGCTTTGCCATGGAAAGATTTCTGGTCTGATAATTGTTCCGCTATCCCCGGAACCATCGATTCATATCTTTTAGTAAAACTATTATGCCCGTAATTGGAGAACTTGTAAAGAAAGCAATAGCGCTTGGTGGAAAGCTACATTCGGAAGCCAGCCCCATTGAAAAACAGGAAAAAGTATTGAAGGAACTCCTGGAAAAAGCAAAGGATACCTCTTTTGGGAAATACCACGGATTCGGTCTTCTACTCGAAGCCAAAAACCCCATCCGCCAGTTTCAAGCCAAAGTACCCTATTTCGATTACGATACCCTTTATGCACAATGGTGGTGCAAAATTCGGGAAGGGCACCGGGACATCACCTGGCCAGGGATCAATCGCTTTTTTGCCGTGAGTTCCGGCACTACCAGCAAGAGCAAATACATTCCCGTTACGGAAGACATGCTGGATGCCATTCGTAAAACCGGAATTCAGCAAATCATCAGCTTGTCGAACTACGACCTACCCGCTGACTTTTTCGAACGGCAGATCATGATGCTGGGAAGTTCCACGGACCTCAACGAAAATGGGGATTTTCTGGAAGGGGAAATAAGCGGTATCAGTGCCAGTCAGATTCCATTTTGGTTTAGCAATTTCTACAAGCCAGGCCCGGAAATTGCAGCCATAGAGGATTGGGACGAGCGCATCGAAAAAATAGCCGAGCAAGCAACAGAGTGGGACATCGGCAGTATTTCTGGCATTCCCTCCTGGATTGAATTGATGATGAAGCGGGTAATTGCCTACCATCAGGTAGCGACCATCCACGACCTGTGGCCCAACCTAACGGTATACACGCCGGGAGGAGTGGCATTTGAACCTCATCGAAAAAGTTTCGAACAAAACCTCAGGCATCCTCTGGTTTACATCGACACCTACCTGGCTTCAGAAGGGTTTCTTGCCTTTCAGCGAAGGCCTACTACGGATGCAATGGCCTTGGTGTTGGACAACGGCATTTTTTTTGAATTTGTTCCTTTCACTCCGGAAAACCTCGATGAGAACGGAAGCGTTCGGCCCGATGCGAAAGCCCTCACCATCGGGGAGGTGGAAGAAGGTACCGAGTATATCCTGATCATCTCTACCGTTGCCGGAGCCTGGCGTTACTTGATCGGTGATACGGTGGCCTTTACCAACAAAGAGCAAGCGGAAATCAAAATAACTGGTCGCACGAAGTTTTTCCTGAATGTAGTAGGAAGCCAGCTAAGTGTTCATCAAATGGATCAGGCCATGGAAGCGCTTCAGGAGAAATTCGGGCTGGCTGTTCCGGAATACACCGTGAGTGCGGTGCAGGAAAACAGTACTTACTTGCATCGCTGGTACCTCGGAAAAGAATCCGGAAAGGCGATGCATCGGGAGCTCACAGAGTTTCTGGATCGATTCCTTAAAGAGGCCAATAAGAATTATGAGGTTGCCCGAAAAAAGGCTCTGGAATCGGTAGAGGTGGTTGTCATCCCCGCAGAGGCCTTTATCGCCTACAATGAAAAACAAAAGAAAAAAGGAGGGCAGACAAAATTCCCCCGGGTAATGAAGGAAGCGATGTTTTTGGATTGGGAATCCTTTTTACAGCAGGAAGGGTACCTGCAGCAACACTGAAACCGTTTCCGACAGGCTTTTTGTTTAAAATAACGTTATATTTAAGCAGATGATCCTGGAATGCGGCAATCGTAAGGAAAGGAACAACCTGCAAAAGCTATGCTGATTTTTAAGTCACTGTCGTCAAAAAACTACCGGTTTTTCTTTGCAGGCCAGGCTTTTTCCAACTTGGGCAACATGATGAAGCAGGTAGCAGTGGGATGGCTGGTGTACCGTATTACCGGCTCCGCTCTGCTGCTCGGTCTGGTATCCTTTTCGCGGGAGATATCGGCTTTTCTGTTTTCCACGGTGGCGGGTGTGTTGGCCGACCGGTACAACAAGCACCGCTTACTGATGGCATGTCAATCAATCGTCGCAGTGAATGCGGCCATTTTGGCATTGCTGACCCTTTTCGATTGGATTAGTTTTCAGGCATTGCTCGTGTTGGAAATACTTTTCGGACTGGTAAGCGGACTGGAAATGCCCTCCAGGCATGCATTCGTCAACGATCTGGTCGAGGACAAAAACTACCTGACCAACGCCATCGCGCTGAACTCTTCCCTATTCAATACGGCCCGTATATTGGGCCCTGCGCTGGCAGGAGTATTGATTCCGCTCATCGGGGAAGGCTATTGTTTTTTAATCTATGCATTGGCAAGTTTTTCTGTGGTTGCTTTCTTTGCGGGTATTGATTACCGCCCCGATTTCGAAAAAAACGCCGGCCAAGCGATTTAGTAAAGAATTTGCCGAAGGTGCCTCCTATGCCATTTCCACCAGGCACATTCGCTTCATTATCCTTTTTGTGGCCGGGCTTACCCTTGTCGGCGTCTCGTACATGGTCGTATTACCAGTATTCGCCGCAGATGTTTTTGATGGAGGGGCGGTCATTTTCGGCTACATGACCAGTGCGGTTGGCATCGGTTCGCTTATTGGTGCCGTTTTTGTGGGAACCAAACGGAATGCATTGGGCTTGGACAAGTTGATTCTTCTGGGTACGGTTTTATTTGCCTTCGGTCTTGCAATTTTCTCCTTTAGTACGATATTGTGGATATCCTTGCTCGCCTTGGTAACGACCGGGTTGGGAAGGGTTATCGTATTTACCGGATCCAACACGCTGCTTCAAACAATTTCTCCGGACGAGAAAAGAGGTCGTGTATTGAGCTTTTACATCATGCTCTTCATGGGTTCTCTGTCGCTGGGAAGCTTTTTAATTGGCTTGGTCAGCGACTGGGTGGGCGCACCACTGACCGTGTTTTTCGGAAGCATTGGCGTATTATTACTGGCGATCTATTATGCCAAAAGTTTGCCACTCCTGCGCAAAAGAACGTACCGTGCCATAAAAAAATCTGAGCTAATCTGGGAGAGAAATTAATCCCAACTACGAACCGTTAAATCAATCCATCATGAAACCATTGCCGTTATTAGTTGTCAATAGTATCACCTTTCTACTCGTGCTGCTTTTCAACTACCTGGGGAGCTCCGGTGACTATTTCGGTAGCACGGTCGGCGAAGTCAGTGCCGGGTACCAAACCTTACTTACCCCCGCGGGATATGCCTTTTCCATCTGGGGAGTAATCTACTTGGGCTGGCTGGCATTTCTTGGATTTCAGTGGCAAAGCTATCTCACTGGAAGCGCCGGTTCGGTCCTTCTACCTGCCGGAATCTGGTTTTCATTGGCGAATATGAGCAATGCGCTATGGGTTTGGGCCTGGACCTCCGGACACCTCTGGCTCTCCTTGCTTCTTATCACTTGTTTGCTGCTGGCCTTGATTCGACTGGTGATCAATTTTCGGGCCGAATTGGACGACGCACCCCTGCGAATTCTCTTTTGGGTTTGGTGGCCCGTTAGCATTTACACGGGATGGGTGATATTGGCCACCGTACTCAATGCCTCTGTGGTCCTTAAAAGTGAAGGTTTCTCCGGAGCGCCGGAAGCCGATACCCTCTGGGCTGCTCTGCTTTTGGTAGTAGCGGCAGCGATTTATATTTTTCTGACCCTGAAACGAAACATGCGGGAGGCGGCTCTGGTTGGCGCCTGGGGTACAGCAGCTATCGCCCTGAGCAAATGGGAGCAAGCACCTACAATCGGGATATTGGCCGCCGCCGTGGCGGTAATTCTGCTGCTGATCGCCGGCATCCACGGATTTGTCCACCGAAAAACTTCTCCTTTACTGAAAATGAAAAAAGGGGAATGGAAGTAATTCTCGCAGGAAATTTGCATCAACGGCTTCGGTTATCTGAGCGGTCCGTTTCTTTGAAATAAGATTTCATCACTCCCTGGGCCAGTTTGTTTTGCGGGCTGAAGTCCGGTACCAACTCCCTGGAGCGAGGGTACCATTTCCAGAAATACACCCCCTGAAACCAGGGCTTGTCCCAGACGGCTTCAAAAAATGCCTGGTAGCAGCGTGCCTGAATTTCCTGGGAGACGCTCGCATGTTTACGCTGACTAGGCCAGAGCCAGGGTTCCTGAGCGGCATCTCGGGTATCGCAATAGCCAAGTTCGGTAAACAATATGGGCTTACGAAAGCTCCGGCTGACTTTATCCAATGTTGGCAGAACTCGTTCCCAACCTCGCTGCAGCTGATTCAAGGGCGATCCGTTCCCATGGCCAACGGAAAGTAGGCCTGCACACCGATAAAGTCAAGCGCATCCCAAAAGCGTACCTTCTCGTACTCGGTAAAATTGGCTGCATACGTCAGCTTACCGGAATAAACTTGCCTTACTGCCTTGATAATATTCCTCCATTCCTTTTCTCGATGGCTGGTTTTTTCCAATTCGGTGCCGACGCAAAGGAAAGGCAAAGCATTCTCCTCCGCAAACCGCGCATAATACAAAATAAACTCTTGGTAATTCTGAAACCAGCGTTGCCAATCCGTTTCGCTTTTCATGGCAATTTCACCCGGCCAGGAACCGCGTACCCACAAATGTGGCTTCAGCATGCTCCTCAATCCCAACCGCTCCGCCGAATCTACGGTTGCTTGCAATCCGGCGGTGGACTCTCCCCACCACATCTTGTCCCGGTGGGTCTCCCATAGCAGTTCCGGAGCCGAAATATCGGCTTGCCATCCAAACGGAGTCTGAGAGATGTGGCTGGCGCCCGTTTCGGACAAGACCGCCAATTCTCCACCTTGCAGGGGATGGGGACTCCCTACCCAACAAACCCCACGGTGCTTTTCTCCATCCAACGAAGGCAGGGTTTCATTGCGCTTATTAGCGGTGCATGCCAATAGGGGCAGCAACAGGCACCACAGATGCGGGAGATAGCTATTGGTCGTGTTCCGGCTCATGATACACTTTTTTTAAAGAGGATTCGGAGAAATGCGCCCATCATCAGTAGGTATATCCAGCTGAACGGCAGTGCCATGACAATCAACAATTGGCTAATAGCGGCCAAAAGCTGGTCTTTGCCGATAAAGAGTGTGGCGACTGTAAACAAAACGAGGATTGATCCCCATACGAGTAGATTCCTTCTACCAGGCTCGTTATTCCCGTTATCGGCAAACATGCCCAATACAAATATGGCCGAGTCGATGGAGGTAATAAGAAAAGTAAAAACCAGCAAAAGGGATAAAGGCTGCAGAAGTTTTGTCAGCGGCAGTCCCTCGAAAAACACGAAAATAGAATGGTACAGGGAATCAAACTGGCCCCGATAGGCTTCCGGTAATCCGATGTTCAGGAAGGCTTCGCTTCCGAATACCGCGAACCAAATGAAGGTTCCGAAAGAAGGAACCAGGAGCACGCCAAAAATAAACTCCCGAAAAGTCCTGCCTTTAGAAATCCTGGCAATAAATACCCCGGTAAATGGTGCCCAGGAAAGCCAAAATGCCCAGTAAAAATAGGTCCAGTCCATCAAAAAAGCTTCGGATACCCGCATTTCTCCGGCATTGATACTCATCGGAAAAAAATCGTAGAGATAGGCGCCAAGTGCCGCGGCAAAGTTTTCGGCCATGTGCCAGGTGTCTCCGACAAGCAACGTGAAGGTCAACAGAAACAAGGCCATTCCAATGTTAAATCGGGAAATGTTGCGTATGCCCCGACTTAGCCCCGAAAAGGCCGAAAGGGTCGCCAGGGATCCCAGAAAAAGAACGAGGTACGCATTGTTTACATAACTTAGCTCCACCGGTACCAGAATTTCGCTAAAACCGGCAAGTAGCTGCCTGCTCCCCAGACCAACCGCACCGACCACACCGAATAAGGTACTAAGAATAGTAACCACATCGATGGGAACCGTCAACCAGGATTGCTGGTACCGTTCATTTAAAATGGAAGAGCTGAGCATGCGCCGCGACTTTCCGTATACCAGATAACCGATGATCAGCCCAAACATACCATAAAAAGCCCATGGCGTAAGTCCCCAATGAAAAAAGGTATATTCCAGTGCAAATACCTCTGGATTCCAAGCGGATGCCCGTGGCGGCTGGGTGAAATAAAATACGGGCTCCTGCACCGCGCGCAACATCAATCCTGCCCCCATGCCCGTACTGTAAAGCATGGCCATCCAGGAAAACCAGCCATAGGCGAGTGGACCCTCTCCGAGCGTGATTTTTCCCCAGGGAGACAGGGCAATGACTAGCAATACCAGGACCATAAACAAACCAAGGAGCAGGTAAAAATCCCCAAAATAAAAAAGGGTATCCCCGGCTACCTCCTCCAACCATTCGGTGAATCCGGATGGAAATAAAAAGGCAAACAGGAGAAACAGCAGGCTCGCCAGCAGGGAATACAGAAAAGTCGGTTGCCGGTACGCATTCACAGGCGCTGGAATTGGTTCATCCCTGCCAATATACACAATTGCTAAAACTACTTCCCAATCATTTGTTTCTTTGTGGTGGCAATTCTGGCATCCCCATCAAACAATTGACCGGGAACTACCCGCTGCGCATTGGTCCAAACACCATCGATTACGAACCCATTGGAACCAGCCAGGGCCATGAGTCACCAACTGATTCGTACGAATCATGTTTTCAAAGGAGATAAGGGTTGCATTTATCGGGAAAACCAACGATGAAACAGGTGGTTACGCCACCTTTTGGGCCGAGCCCAATCCTGTTCCATTTCATAGGGAAGCATCCATACCCGGCCCTTGCTGTCCCCAAAATACAAATGGCTTTCGCTAAACTCATTGGGGTTGCCATCGGCCCAAAAGTAATAAAAGGGATCGGAGCCCTGCTGGACCCTTCGAATGTAATTATGATTTCGCTTGCTACCACGGGTCAGCTGACGACTCATTTCCCAACTCTTCCCCTGGTCGAAGCTTTTCCATACCTGCACCTCTCCCCCGGCTCCCCAGGCTTGCGGACGGTTTTCTGTGGGCCCAATGACCATCCACTCGTTTTCATTTATCCACAAGCTTCCCATATCGTAATTCTGGTCCGACTGGGTGATCAGGTGGTCCTGCCAGTTGCTGCCGTCCCAGTGCACCAGGTGCCAGTTACGTAATCCGTTTTCGGGACCGGGCTCATGCCCGATTCCTTCCACATACAAGGCCATGGGATTCCCCTCCGTATCAAAGCCGACATCTTTTAAGTACACGTTTCGCTTCTGGCTAAAATACTCCCTCACCAAGCCCGAAGACGTCAGGTTGACTACTGGAATACTCAGTACCGTTCCTTCACTATCCGTCCAGGTCTTGCCAAAATCGGTGGTTTGGAAATAGTACAAATTCGTTCGCAGGTCCACATTTCCATTGGGGTGCCAATTGCAAAAAAAGCCAATTTTATTGCCGTGTTGCCCGGAAATCTGGTAATGCCCCGCGTTCTTATCTCCATTTCGTTTGATAGAAACTAACTTCTGATCCTCAGACCAATCCACGCCATCCGGGCTGGTTTCCATGTACAGTTCGCGCACCCCGGTATATTTGGTGAACAAATTCAGAAATCCCTGTCCAGCGAGGTATTTTGGCTGCGGATACGTCATTTCCTCTTCGGTGATCCGATCAAAGGCAGCCGCACTGTATGGTTCCTTGCTCCGGTATTTGAACCCCATCCTCCGTCTTCCTCTTCCGCTAACAAATACCCACAGATATCCTTTTTCATCCATGGCCAGGCTGGGGTTGTCATGGGGATCGTCCACTCCTTCTTTGTCGTGCACAATTACCGGCCTTGACACCATGCCGGTGCGGTGGTCAAATACACCGATCATGCATAGCAGGTGCTTTTCCTGCGGAGATCGGGTGCCCCCATAGACAAAAAAGGTTTGATTGACCTCGGGTGAATAAATGGCAAGCGGACGGTGCTTGGCCGTGTAGGTACCCAGACCGCCGGAATATTTATCGCCAAAATCAGAAAACTGGCCCAGAGTAAACCAAATTCCCTGGTAACCGTTGCCCACTGGAAAATTCTTTTGGGCAAGCGACTGCTGCCCAAAAGAAAGAAAAATAACGAATAAGCTGGAAAGGAGGTAGGAATGTAGCTGTTTCATAGACCAAAGAACGATGAAACAACAAAAATAAGGAAATATTCCTGCTAAAAAATGTTAGCAACCCAAGAAGCTTTACACAGAAACTCTACAACTGATAACTTTCTTTAAGCATCACAAAGTCCTGTATGCTAAAGGGTTTAACCCAGAAATCCACGATTCGCGGGTAACGTTCCGCTCGTCGTTTGTCCGAAGACTCAATGGAAGAGGTAATGATGATTACCTTTAACAGCTCAGAAAACTGAGTTGACTCCAAGCGATCCAGAACATCCCAGCCCGAAAGACCTGGCATGTTGATATCCAGAAACATCAGTAATTCTTCGCTCAGTCCCTCATTTTCCGCCAAAAAATCCAAGGCCGACTCTCCATTGTTAAAGGATGCGACCGGATGGCTTATCCCTGCTTTTTCCATCAACTTCTTCTGCAATAAAATGACGATAGGGTCGTCGTCTACCAATAATATCTTCACCTGTTACCTATTAACGTTGTCATTTTTTACCAATAAAAAGAGTGGTTGGGGTCCAAATGGGGCTGCGACACTGAGACCTTTCAAACAATAATTTTTACATGCATTTTTATATATTTAAAATACATTTTTCCAAATGTAAAACAAGAACAAGAAATTAAAAAGATAAATGCTGCTTTTTTTCGTAAAAATTTTGGTTCGCAGATGATTTAAGGCCGATGCCTAAAAAATATTATAAAAAAACCATTAATTATATAACTAATGGTTCTTTTTCGTTGGAGGTGAATTTGGCTTAAGCAATCGGTAGCCAGGGTTAGGTAGAAAACATGGCTTCGTAGTGCGGACTCTTGGCCAGTATTCCACCGCTCTTCTCGTAAAACTCCTGGCCGGTAGGATACACGCCATCGCGGGTTTGTACCCAGGGAGCATCGGACATGGGATGATAAGCCAGCATTTGTTCCCAATTTTTGTAGTACTGATGTCCATTGGTTTCCTGCAATCCGAGATTCATATCTGGAAAGGGAGCCAAACGTGCCGCTACATTTTTATTCCAGTCTACCAGGATGGGGTTTACTGTCAGGTCGGCGCAAAAGCAGGGAATGCTTCGTTCGTGGGCGGCCTGGACAATTTTCATGGTCATGCTCATTGTTTTTGCTATCGCTTTGACCGCGATGGCTGCGTAGCCTTGTTCGATGCGTACCAAGGCATCCTCTACGGTATGGGCACTTTCATCTGCTGCCACCCGCACTCCCAAATCTCCCACGTAGGTTTCATTTTCTTCCGCAAACGGCTCCTCAATCACCGCAATCCGATCAAATGCGCCAATTTTTTTTGCATGGTCCAGAAAACGCTCCAGTGTCTCTTTCTCTTCGTATCGGCCGTTTGCATCAAAATAATAAGGAATTTTTCCGTTTTGCGTGTAGCGGGTCTCGCGTGGCCCCAGTGTCTTATGAACGGCTGTCAAAAATTCTATGTCTTTTTGCAACATTTCTTTCTGTGTGCCGGGCGCACCCGTTTTCAATTTCATAATAAAATGTCCTCTATCCGCGGCATCGTTTATGTCGGCAATGGAAGCCCCCACGCTAAACGAAGGGATGCTGGCTACTTTATCGTGTTGATGAGACAGTCCCGGGCGGTAGGCATCGGGAATCATCTCATCAAATGTTTTATACCCATTCTCTTCCCCAAAGAGTAACCAGGCCGCATTGTCAACCGGCACCAGCGCATTTAGCGCAAATGTCTTTTTTAGTGCTGGGTTGCGGGTGATTTTTATCCCGTATGCGTACACCTCCGGTAATATATCCTCCAGGAGTGAAACGGGATCTAAAAAGTGGGTTCCCTGGATCAATTGCAAGGCCCTTTCGGTCATGGCATACATCAGGGCGTTTCCTCCCGTCGTGGAATGCGCCTGGAAAACAGCCTTATCGGACCATAGCGTGCCCTGAGTACCTATACCCACCGCATGCCTCCCACTTTCCGCCTGCATCAAGGCTACCGTCTGCCAGGCTTCCGTAATGGCACTTCCCTTAAATCGATAGGGGAACAAAGGTTCTCGTTCAAAATTGGAATCGGTATGACTGATTTTAATCTTCGTATTCATTTTCTTTCGGGGGTTACTTTCAGCAAATCCCATATGAGGAAAGCTACCAAGGCTGCCGAGGGCAACCGCACTACCGGTTTTTTGAAGAAAATCCCGGCGACTCAAGGCAAGTGGGCGTTCGTTTTTCATGATTCACGATCAATTAGGAATGTGGTTGAGGGTATACCAGGCCTCGGAAGACCAGAGTGAATTCCCCTGTTGGCTGCGGAGGTCCTCTCGTAATTTGAAATAGACCACGTGTTCTTCTTTCAACCCGGGTACTTTTACCTGAATTTTTTTGCCATTTTCCGCGAGGACCATTTCTTCTACGGAAAGCTGCGTCAAATCTAATTTTGGTCCCCCATAAGCCGGCGTCGGTTCGTACCTCCACTGCTGCAACTCCAGAAGGGATGGATCCAGGTCTTTCGTTGAAATTGGCTCTGTCAGTTCGATTTCAAATCCATCCGGCTTTGCCCGAATTGCCAACATTTCAAACGTGGATTGCCCATTGTACCGGATCTTTTCCAGCCCGTATTGGTTTTCCTTCCAGCTCCAACCCCCAACCATGCCTACTTCCCCTACGTACAAGGCGCCATCGGGGCCCCATACCAGGCGGTTGACTCCCGCGGTAAATCCCTGAGAAAAACGAAAAACGGCACCCTGGTATTCACCCTTTACGCTTTCGAGAAAATCCCGTTTAATACCTCCATTGCTAACGTCTCCGTGCAACAACTGACCTTTGTATGGTCCGTCTTTCATAAGGATCGGTTCGGAGGGAGAGTTACCAATCTCTTTGTCCGGCAACCAGATTGCCGGCGGTACCATCTCTGGAGGATTTCGGGCCTCTTCTTCTGACAAGCCCCAGGCCATCCCATTGTATACTCCTTTTCTGACGTGTATGAGTTTATTGGCTGGCAGCCATTGTCCCTGGTTATCGGTCACAAATATTTCATCCTCCATACCCAGACCAATACCATTAGGCGTTCGCAACCCGTAATCCATCCACTCGTAGTTACCCTGACGGTCAATTTTCAACGTCCTGCCTCGATCAGCCAACTGCCGCTCGTTTTCCATCAACCGCATGGCCATGGACAGGGTGATATAGAAGTGATCCTCTTTGTATACAAGTCCAAAGGCAAACTCGTGAAAATCGTCACGTACGCCCCAGCCGTCGCAAACGACCCGGTACTCGTCCATCAGATCGTCTCCATCGTGATCGATCAGCTGGGTCAATTCGTGCTTTTGTAAAACAAAGACTTCTCCGTCTACCACCTTTACTCCCAGGGGCTCTGCGAGTCCGGAAGCGATTCGCTTGACACGGACGGGTGCGGAATCTCCATCCAAAATACCATCCAGCAGGTACAATCCACCAATGGAATCCCAGGTACTGACCAATAAGCGGCCATCCGGCAAAAAATCCATTCCTCCTACCCGTGGTTTGAACGCATCGCTGTGCAATGTCTCCAAGGTATAGCTGGGATGAACGCCTTGTAGAGGTACACCATGCCCCGGACGGACCGTCGGACTTTCCGAAGTAGACATCGTCTTTTTTGAGGCGACAGCGCGGGTACCGGTAATCTCCTTCTCTTTCTTCCGTTTGTGCGTAAAGATGTAATCCAACATGGTTTTGATCTCGCGGGCGCTCAAATCCGGGTGTGGATTCATGTGCGTCTCCCCCCAGACACCGGTGCCACCAGCTTTGATCTTTGACGCCAGCAACGCATAACTGTCTTCGTTTTTTGGATAGCGCGCAGCAATCTGAGCGAAGGAGGGGCCTACCATTGCATGCTTCTCTTCGTGGCAGGTATAGCAATCACTGTTTTCCATCCACAAAATCCCCAGATGATCGTAACTGTCCCCAATGGCGGGAGGGGATTGCTCGGGGAGTTCTTCAAAAAAATCTGTAAGGACCAGTGTCTTCGATACCGCTACCTCACGGGATTTGTCGGAAGAATGCAGCATCACTTCCAAGCCCTCCGGGATATCAGAGCCCGCAAAAGAACGGTGAAATCCCGGTTTTCCTTGCCCATTGCGTACAAATTCCGGGCGTTCACGAAGTTTGATCCGGGTGCCGTCTTCGAGTACCAGTTCAAAATCAAGGGTTATTTCGTTTCCTTGAAGCAAATATCCCTTGTATTCGGTAGTAACCGGTACTTCCTTTCCATTACGCCGAACCGTCCATTGATTCGGTAGCGATTCATCCGGATAATAGGAGGTTCCCCAGGAACTGGGTTGAACGTTTTTTTTATTGGTGAAAACCGTCCCCTCGCGAAGGACACCCCCCTTCCAAACCTTGTATAACTGCCCTTTTCCTAAATCGTATGCAGCAAAACAGGCGGAATCAAGTGCCAGCGTCAACATCCTGGGTCGCCTGTCAAGTACCGACCGGAAGGCCCATGGATCCATCGGTCGTACCAGAGATTCCTCCTGGGTATCTCCGCAACCCGAATTACCCGCAAGCAACAAAAGCCCTGCAGTCCAGCAAAAGAGCCTCCGCAGCAAGCCAATAGGTGGATTCGTTGGTATAGTCTTTTGTCTCATTAGAACGGTCCTTTATTGGTTGTCGTGAGGGCTTCCGGACCTCCGGGCATGTCACCACGGATTCGCTCCTGATCCAATGAGTGCCCGGTTTCTTTATCGTACCAGTCTTGTGTCAACTGCCTGGGTACCGTATCGTCTGTCTCGGTGCTCCACTTTTCCAACATTCCGCGCATATACTCCAGCACCCCTCCTTCTTCTCCGGGAATGGCCCGATTGAGCAATTGATAAGTATCCTCCCCGGTCACACGGTACAGCTCCTCTGCCGGTCTGGGTGCCATGAAAACGTCCACCTGCGCGGGGTTAAGACTCCCCGCTTCGCGCAACCGCTTTAAATCAGCGAAAGCATCGCTGCTATTTGAATCTGCCGGGCCGGGATTGCTGAACCCGGGCCGGTTATTCTTGATGTACAGGTAGTCTTTGGTACGCACCATGCGGGAGTGCGCTTCGTAGTCGTGCCAATTGTGCTCTGCAAAAACAACTTGCCGAAAGGGCAAACCGGGGTTTTTCAATACGGCACTAAAACTCTTCCCCTGGAAACCATCCGGAATCGGGACTCCCGCAAGTTCCAAAAAAGTAGGGGCCAGGTCGATGCTGCTAAGCAGACTCTCCGATACCCTACCTTCCTGGCCGATGCCCTGCGGCCATTTAATAAACAACGGAGACTTGATACCGGAATCGATCAGCCGCGTTTTGCTTCGGGGAAAGGGCCGGCCGTTATCGGAGAGTACCACAAGTATTGTGTTTTCCAGAACCCCTTGCCTTTTGAGTTCTGTTTCCACTTTTCCGATAAAAGCATCAAATCGGGAAATTTCATCGAAATACCGGGCTAGGTCGGCCTTTGTCGCCGGAGCATTCGCAAGGTAGGGAGGTACGTCCACCGCATCCGGGCTGTGCGTGCCAGAAAACGGATTGTTGCCCCAGGGACGATGTGCATCCAGTGAGGCCAACCAAAGGAAAAACGGCTTGTCCCGAGGCCTTTGCTGAAGCAGAGGTACCCACATCTCCTCTCCCCCATCCCCTATCTCCGGACCTTTGTCGTAGATCCGGTCAAAACCCCTTCGGGCGGCCGGGCCCAGGTGCCATTTTCCAGCCTGGCCGGTAAAATACCCGGCATCCTTTAAAAGCTCCGGGAAAATGGCGACGGACTCGGGAAGCGGCGTATGCAGCTCAGCAGCTCCTGTGTTGTGCGGGTAGCGCCCAGCTATCAGACTGCACCTACTGGGGCTGCAGGAGCTGGCCGTGAGAAAGAAATTGGTAAACCGAAGCCCCTCGGCAGCCAGCCGCTCGAGGACCGGCGTCTGAACCTGCATCTGTCCGTAAGGACTGGTGTCTTCGTAGCCAATATCATCGGCAATGATCATCACGATATTGGGCCGTGTGTCCTGCGCAGCAAGAGGGGTAGACGTAGCGAACGTGAGAATCGCCAGAAAGAAACAAGCCATCGGTATCTTTTTCATTCCCTAAAATCCTTTTCAAAATCCGTATCGTTAACCCAACCCGTGTTGAATGGCTCTCCTTGCATGAACCGGCGATAGAAATCCCGCTGATTTTCCTGGGCGTACTCGTATTCATCGAAAATGTGGCCCTTTCCGAACATCCGCGGATCCTCCTGGGCTTTTAATTGCCGGAACAGCTCATCCCTCAGGTTTTCCTTGATAGCTTGGTATTCCGGATGCAACGCCAGGTTATTGAGTCCTTCGGGATCTTTCGTACGGTCGTACAATTCTTCCTGCGGCCTTTTTCCAAAATTCAAGTTCCAAAAGTAGCTTTTTCCTTCTACCCTTCGCTGATTAAGAATCACAGTTTTGGTAGGGCTGCCGTCGGTATTCAGGTACCCTGTTTCCGGATTTCCGGCCGGCCAGCGGTCCGTTTCAAAATTGTGAATATAGGTGTAGGCCTCGGTTACCAGGGCCCGTATGGGGTACCCCTGATCGTCAGGCCGGCCAATATCGTGGCGCTCTTTTCCTAACAATACCGCATTTCGTTTGGGGTCGATTTTTCCGGATGCTTCACTCAGAAAGATGGGGACCAGGCTTTCGCCTGCCATGGGTGCCATTGCCGTACCCGCAACGTCCAACTTTGCAAGCTCTAAAAATGTAGGAGAAAAATCGGTGAAATTCACAAAATCCTCAATGACTCTACCGGGGTTTTGGATGCCATTTCCCCACATGATCGCCAGTGGTAAGTGATTGGAATATTCGTATACCTGCCCCTTGACCCGGGGAAAGGGCATACCATTATCCGCGGTAACTACGACTACCGTATTTTCCAGTTCTCCCCTCCGTTCCAACTCCTGAAGCATTAGCATCAAATGCCGGTCAAAATACTCCACCTCGAACGCATAGTCCAGCAGGTCGTTTCGAACCGAGTCATTATCTGGCCAAAAAGCAGGCACCTGATGGATGTCATCCAGGGATTTGCCGCCCAGAGCAACCCCGGAACCATAGGCATAGGCGCGATGGGGTTCGGTAGAGCCGTACCAGAAATAAAACGGGGCGTCGGCAGGTTTTTCGTCCAGAAACCTACTAAAATTAGCCGCATAATCGACGGGACTGATCTGCCCGGTGGGCGGATCCAATTTTGCCTCGCTGTACCGGGTACCCGTGAGTAAGCGTGGTTTCCCGTCCGCTTCGCCCGGATTGCCCGGAGCCCATCCCTTGCCAGTAAATCCGGTGAAATAACCATTAGCGCCCAATACTTCAACATGGGAAGCAAATTTCTCCGGAAAAAAAGGGACGTGGTTGGCCGCCTCCTCCAATTGCCAGGAATTCCTTCCCGTAAGAATGATTGACCGGGAAGGCGAGCACTTGGCGTTTGGCGTGTAGGCCCTGGTAAATAGAAGGCCCTCTCTGCCCACCCGATCAAATGCGGGAGTTTTCAACCAATCCGTACCATAGCTCCCCGCATGTGGGTAGGACCAATCGTCCGCAATGGCAAAAAGGATATTTGGCCTGCCAGGCTCCGATGGCTCTTCCCTTCCGCAGGAAGATAAAAGCAACAGGCCAAAACAGCCACATATCAATAGGTTATTGCGGAGTATCATGGGTCGGACTAGTTTGAAGAAACACAACGGAAACCCGTATGCTCGAGGCCAGTGTCAGGCGATGATTTCATTTTTGCACTCACCCGATATCCTTCACAGTAAGATACGTTGCAAAGAAAAGATCCCCCTTTTACAATCTTTTTTGGAACCGTCGGTTCCTGAGGGTCGTAGCTGTCTGATGGACCTTGGGGGTTTACCTGTACTTCATTTGCCAGGCGAGAATAGTAATCCTCCCGGTACCAGTCATTTGTCCACTCCCAAACGTTTCCCGCCATGTCGTACAAGCCATAGGGGTTGGCATCGAAGGACTTGACAGGCGCCAGGCCTTGATATCCATCCTCTCCTTTATCGGTCACCGGAAACTCTCCCTGCCAAATATTCGCCATGAATCCACTTTTTTCAACGGGGTCATCGCCCCAGGGAAAGGATTTTTCTTCCAACCCCCCCCGGGCGGCATATTCCCACTCGGCTTCGGTAGGAAGGCGCTTTCCAGCCCATTTGGCATAGGCAACCGCATCTTCCCAGGCCACGTGGACGACGGGGTAATCCTCTTTCCCCTCAATGCTGCTGCCCGGTCCCTGGGGTTGTCTCCAACTGGCTTCCGGTGTCCATTGCCACCATTGGGCGGCGTTGTTTAAAGGCACCGACCGGTCGGGTGAATGAAAGGTAAGAGAAGCCGCGACCAGCACTTCGTCGGGCGGTTTTGGTGTGCCTGGCGGCAATTGTTTTTTTATTTCTTCCCAATCGGGCTTTTTCTCTGCGACGGTCACGTAGCCGGTCGCTTCTACAAATTCCGCGAATTGCCTGTTGGTGACCTCCGTTTCATCCATCCAGAAACCGTCCACCTGTACCGTATGCGCAGGAAGCTCGTCCTGCCGACCCCGGTCGTCCGTTGCCCCCCGGGTGTAGGTACCTCCTTCTATCCAGATCATTCCTTCGTGCGAAACCGGCGCATCCCGTTCGGGAAGAGTAGGCGCGGACGCAGCGCTTCCAGAAGCAAATCTATCCGGAATGGTCCCATGGCAATCCGTAATTTCTTCTCCAGCCGCTTCGGTTTTAGCCGAATCGGAGGACGAGGAGCAGGAAAACTGCCCGGATAGCAATACTATAACAAAAGGCCAATGCCTGTAACGCATGTTCATGTTCGTTCTTTTTTATTTATCGGGTTCAATTTAATGAAGTTCGCTAAAAAGCCCTATGGATCGTATTAATTTTTGATAAACGTACCCTTCTTTCCATGATCCGAACGCCTACCAATTGCCCCTCAGGTAGGCCAATCGGCGTTCCACTTCGGGATTCAAGGCGCTTACTTGCAGACTGGCCGGATCCGTCTCCGGCTGATACCCGCTGTGATCAAGAAAATACACCAGCGTATTCAACCCAATCAAGGCGGCAACCGGATCAGGGACACGCTCAATCCAGGAAAAAAGGGCAGGAAACGGGTTCCTGACCTCTAAAATACCGGCTAATTCAATGGCACGTAGCTGCACCATGGCTTCGGATTCCTCCTGCCAATCCGGAAACTCGGCATAGTCGCTGCCGATGCCTTTTCCAAAAGATGCGGCCACGGTATAGGCCCAATACCTTTCCAATGGCGTTCCTTTACGAACGGTCCTGATCAGCTCGTCCCGAATCGCAGGCCAAGGTCGGGTAGCCCAGTCGGATACCGCTATTGCCCGCGCCAAATCGGCATGCCGGCTTCGGCCATACGCCACTGGATTCGCCACCGCTTCTTCCAGAAACCAGTTTTCCGGTAAAAAGCCCAGGTCGTTGTTTGCTGTCAACCAACTGCTCAACGCCTTTCGCATGCTGTGTAGCCGGCTGGCCATACCCGGTTCCTCAGCCAGATTTTTGGTTTCGAAGGGATCATTCTCTACGTCATAAAGCCGCTCTACAGGCTTGGCTGCAAAGAAGGCGCTCTCCATGGGATCTAACCCTCCTTGTCCGTGCAGGCTTCTCCATTGGGCATATGCAAGCATCTTGTAGCGGTAATTGTTGTGCAAGGCATCCGGATACCAGGGCTGGTAACTTCGAATGTATTTCCACTTACCCTTCCGCAAGGAGCGGACCATTTCGTATTTCTCATCAAAGCGATCGGCATAGCCGTATGCTTCATCCCGGGATTCCAACTTCTTTCGGGAAAGACCCTTTCCTAAAAACGGCTGCCCGTCCATGGCCTCCGGGATTTCGATGCCCGCAAGGCGAAGAAGCGTAGGTGCAAAGTCGACAAAACTAACAAAAGCCTCCGGAGAAGCTCCAGGTTCATAGGGAACCAGCTCCCGGTAATTCTCGGGTATACGAACCACCAGTGGTACGTTCAGGCCGGTTTCAAACAAATACCCTTTGCTCCCGGGCAGTACGCCGCCGTGATCTCCAAAGTAGAACACAAAGGTGTCCTCCAGCAGCCCAGCCTCTTCCAATTCCGCAATTTTCCTGGCCACCCAATCGTCGATTTCCCGGATTTTGTCCCGGTGATAAGCCGTGGTGTAGCGAAACAGCGGCGTATCCGGATACTGGGGAAATAGCTTCACCAGCGCAGGATCGTCCGCAGGCCGATACGCTTCCATCCGCGCTTTGTCGAAATGCAACCGGCTCTCATGCGATTCGGTAAAGGTTTCCTGATGAAAAAAAGGTTGATCGGGTTCCGGCCGATTCTGCCAGGAAGCCTGATTCGACGAAACGTCCCATACCCCTTCTCCTTCGATTGCATTGTAATCTTTTTTTGAATTATTGGTGGTGTAATACCCGGCCTTTCGCAAATACGCCGGGAACATGTCCAATCCCTCTGGCATGGGAACCGGTTGTACCTTACGGTGCAGGTGCATGCCGGTACGGGTGGCCAGGGTACCACTGATCAGGGTACTTCGAGCCACCGAGCATACGGGAGCATTGGAAAAGGCATGGGTATATGTAAGACCCTCGGTTGCCATCTTTTCAAGGGCTGGTGTAGATACCCCATTCGGATCAAACAACTTCATAAAATGCTTGGAATTATCTTCCGAAATTAAAAACACCAGGTTTGGAGGTCTATCCTTTTTCTCCGGACGAGTCGCTCCCGCCGCCGCCAAACCGGGAATAAATATCCCGAGGCAGGCTATCCAAGTCATGAAAAAGGTACGTGTCAAAAACTGTCTCATCGGTATACAAGAAAATTTACGTAAGGGAAAGAACATGGTGAAACGGCGTGAAACCCGTTAGAAATACCGTTGGCGCATCCTGTTTGGGCAGGGCGCCACGAATCTGCACCCATCGATGCCGGTGTAATCCCGGGCCAAACCGAATCGCCGAACCGGCATGGGAATAGGTTCCGGTTCCTGATTTCAAGTAATAGGTGTCTTCCAGCGTTTCGTGCGGAACGGTACCCACAAAAGTACCTCCGGGCCTGAAAATAAGTTCCAAGGCTACCGGTACGCGATCGGTGCCATCAATACTGATTTCCACCGAAAAGCCTTGCGCCTCCTCCCGCACGGTCACTTTGCTATAGAGCTCCTGCACCTCGGACTGAGGGCGCTCCGACCGGGGCATTTTGGCCCAATCTCCATCTCCGGGAATCTTCTCTTGCGGAAACGGTTGGTAATAGGGTCCTTTCAGGTAACTGCTAAGGATAAAGCCCTGCTCGCCCTCGGTCAGGCTTTCGGAGACGAATTGGCCTTTACCAAAAAAAGCACTGGCAAAGCGAACTCCCTGTAGCGCCAAACCGGCTTTGTGGAAGGTGAAAAATACGGGGCTTTTAGCCAATATGGAGGCATCGTAACTTCCACGCCTCACCCGGGCAAGGTTCGAATTTGGAAAAACCTTGGAATAGGAGCTGGGAAGGGCCTGAGCAGCAGGTAATTCTTCCCATAAGCTTTTGTCTTCCAGAAAATAGTACAGAAAACCTGCCGTCTTTTCGAAGGCCGTTTCCTCAATCAGGCGGCAAGCAGCCGCATACTGTCCGTTCCCATCTTTTAACGCCATGTATCGATAGGGGTAATAGTAATTTTCCAGCGTACCGATGATGGAATTGTCCTGCCGTCCGGAAGCTTCCGTGACAATCTCCCCGTTGGGATGCAGGTAATAAAAATTCATATTCAGATTCCTGCGGACATACTCATAGAGTTGCGGTTTGTCGAATCCCCGCGCCGTGCTGATCAGCACCCGATTACTCAGGGAAGAATAGATGTAGCTGCTTTTTTCCTCGTATTGGCCGTCTGCGTCCATATCAATCCCTTCGGAAAGCCAGCGTTCGGCACGGGCCAGGTAAGCCGGATCCTGCTTTATTTTGTATAACTCGGCCAGGGCCGAACAAACCACCCAGCGGTGGTTGGGGGTATGAATCCCTCCTACTTTTAATGCTTCTCCCGCTTGCAGTAAAAACTGCTTGAGTGGCTGGGTGATCCGATCTTTGCCTGGCACAGCGCTGCCTCCCAGCAACCGCCACACCGGCGAAAGCCATTTGACGATAAAACCTGTGTCCGGAGTGGAATGAAAGTTCGTTGATAACAGGTCGATCGTGCCATCGCTGTGCTGCAAGCTCAGGAGGAAACGAGCGGCATGGCCCATTTTTTCAACCAGTGCCTCATCCGCATAATGCACCGATTCGGGACAGACCAGTGCACAACCCCCGGTTTTGAGAAAGGCGGTGGCAGCATGGGGAGAAGGCATGCCGTTTGCGTCCAGCACCCCTCCCACATCCGGATCGTCCCGATCTTCCACCAGGCGGGGCAGAAGGTTCCCCAGATTGGCATCGTTTTTCCGTATCATCCGGACCAGCCAATCGGGCTTTTCGGACCTTTCCCTGGAGTGTGCAGCAGGGCTTTTGGCTTCTGGCACCAGTAAATTCGGCGCAAAAGGTGCCAATAGCATCAAGTGGCCATTGTGCTTGATGAATTTTCTTCGGTTCATTCGGGCTTTGTTTCAAGTTTACGGAACCAAGGTAAAAAAAATCAAGCTACTTCCCTTTGACTAGCAGCAGATAAAATACGGTTTTTAACCGGCGAGCCCTGGTCTAAGCCCTGTCCCGGCCTGAATTCCTTCGTAGACCCCGGGAAAAAGGCCTCGGTCTCGGTTATCCTACTGCTTCCAAAAGCGATTCCCGAAGCCGTTTGGCAACGATCTTTTCCTGTCCCTTTTCCAGCATAAACACCGCTACCCGTATGTAATCCTCACTTTCCCAGGAAATGGTTTCGATGGAAGGCGAACCGTTTCTCATTTTTTCTCCAAGCAGCTTCCCTGTAAGACTCACCCGGTCCTTGTCCCAGGATACCTTCAGCGTGGGGTTTTCATTGGCAATTTCCGGAATAACGGTCTCCGTCCGAATGCCCGGGATATCGGCCAGCGCTTCGGCAATGTAGGCAACCCGGTTTTCCCAGGTTTTCCAGATTTTGTCGTGGTCCCGGTTGATGAAGGTTTCTAAAGCAATGTACATGCCGAGAATTTCTTCCTTATTTACTTTGTTTCCACGTCCGATATTTCCGCCACGAGGAGGCGAATGCAGCCGGGCAGCTTCAATCAAATCCTTCCTTCCCATCAGGATACCCGCGCTCTGCGGTCCACACATGGCTTTTCCTCCCGAAATGGCCACCAGGTCATACCCCATGTCGTTGTATTTCCAAAGATTCTCCACCGGCGGCACGTCGGCTGCGATGTCGTTCATGGTGGGGATGCCATGCTTTTTCGCAACTTCTATCCAGGTTCGGTGTTTGATTTGCCCCTGTGGTTCCTCCCGGTTTAAAAACCACATCATGGCAGTTTTTTCGGAAATTGCGGCTTCCAATTCTTCCAGCGTCTCCACGAGCACCAATCGGGCACCGGTATTTGTCAACGCATGGTGGTAGCCATTTGCATGGGTCTTTTGGAGGATGATTTCGGTTTTCATACCGCTTCCTTCCAGGAAGGGCAACATGGCCACTATCTTCGGGTCTTTGCCCGTGAGTACACCCGCCGTCCCCAATACCAGGGCCGACCAGCAGCCGGCTGTTACCATGGCTGCTTCGGAGTGACACAACTCGGCGATTTTCTTCCCGACGGCATCCTGCACGTCGTCAAGCATCACGTAGTGCCTGGACGATTCATTGATCGTTTCCATGACCTCTTCGGGCATCAGGGAGGCCGTCATGGAGGTATAATTACCAGCGGCATTGATGAAGGTCCGCAGGCCCAATTCCTGAATTAAATTCCGTTTCACTGGTGCCGCAGCAGTGGTTGCGGCCGCTGGCAAAGCGATACCCGTTCCCAGTAGCCCTCCAAAAAAAGGAAGGGCGGTGATTCGCTTGAGTAATTTTCTTCGTGTAATCATAAGCTCTGGTTTAAAATCCATTAACAATGGGCAGTACGATGTGACTGGGGCGGTTTCCCCCGTGGTGGATCGTTTGCGCTGCGACGCGCACCTCTGCATCCGCTCCCAGCGGCTTGCCCGTATTGGGGTTTCGGTCAAACTGCGGAAAATTACTGGAGGTGATATCGACCCGTATGCGATGACCTGGCTGAAACACATTTGCCGTCCCCATCATCTCAATTTCGAACTCGTACACTTGATTCGGGGTGAGCAGATTGATCCGATCCAGACCATCTTTGAAGCGGGCACGAAGGATGCCTTCCGATACCGGATAGGCACTGCCATCGGGGTACACGTCCACAAGCTTGATCATCCAGTCGGTATCGGGACCGTCGGTAGCGGCATGTAGTTTCATGGTGACGGGACCAGCCACCGTTACCGGCTCCGTAAGGTAATCCGAAGTATAGACCAATACATCGTTTCTGCGCTCAATGATGCGCTGATCCTTGGGCCCGGCAATGGTTGGGCTGCCACAGCAATTATTTCCCCCATAGGTCATGACGGGAAGGTTGGGATCGTAGCGATAGGTATCGGTTCCTGCCGAAGCGGGCTTATCGAAGGTAAGCCTTCCGGATCCACGAAGGGAATTGGCCGGCCCCTCCCCTGTGAGGTAAAGTTCCTTGTATTGCGTACCCGGAATGGGCCAATCCGCTTCCTCCCTCCAGGTATTTTCTCCCATGTAAAATAACTTTACCGGCTTTTCCTTATCCAGACCGTTGTCGATCCCCTTTAGGTGAAAGTCGTAGTAGCGCAATTCCTCCTCAAAAAGGTCCACATACGCGTGTTCCCCAAATTCCAGATCACCGAATCCGGTACCCGGACCGTGTCCCCAGGGCCCGACAAGCAATTTGGTACCGGCCCGAGCGGCAGCTGTTCCACCATTTTTTTTCATACCGGTATACCCGTTCAAGGTCCCCATCAGGAAGATATCAAACCAGCCGCCGGTATTATAGGCCGGAACCATCACCTGGTCAAAACGTTCTTCATCACTGATGGATTTCCAATAGTCGTCATAGCTTTCGTGTGTCAGCCAATCCCGGTAGTGGGGCACTGCATATCCGGCACTCTGAAGGTCCCCGTCCTTCAGCGGAAGGTGCATCAAAATATTTTCGTATTTCAATTCCTCTGGGGTGTAGGATGCCGTGTGCCAGTGTTGGGGCAACATGATGCGATTGGGCATGCGTACCACGCCCCAACCGTAATTGAAACTGAGCCGAAACGCACCCCCCATGGTGATCCAGTTTGCATACAAGTTGGTCGAAGCTACCGATGGAAAAATGGCATCCAGGCTGGGAGGACTTTGGCTGGCAGCTGCCCATTGGTTGTGCCCCAGGTACGAGCCGCCTTGCATGGCAATCTTTCCGTTCGAAAAATCCTGCTCGGCAATCCATTCAATGGTATCGTGGCCATCGTTTGCCTCGTCCCGGAAGGGATCCCACTGCCCTTCGCTTTCGTAGCGACCTCGTACATCCTGAACAATGCCGATGTAGCCCCGCTGTGCAAATTTTATCATGCGCTCGTGGTGCACACCTTCCCGTTGCAATCCATAAGGGGTACGGGTGACTATCACCGGATATTTTCCCGGTTTGACCGGGCGGTAGATATCGGCATACAGAATGGTTCCGTCCCGCATGGGTACGGGAACCTGCCGGACGATCCGAATTTCGTTTTTTACCGGGTCGGGATCATTCGCCGCCATCGGAGCAAATGCGGAAAGGTACAGGGAAGAATAGAAGAAAGCGGCAAGGAGCAAAAGATGTTTCGGATAAAACCCTTTGCCGAAAAAGCGGAATGTATGGAATGCTTGCATGTGGTTATTGGTTAACTGGCAAATTATATGTTTAGTAAATGGAATTAGCGTTGATAGTAAGGGTCCCACCAGACAGTGCTAGTAAATGAGTTCCCAACATTCTGACGATTATACGCATCCATAAACGACTCCGGGTTTAGTGTAATTTCGGAATCTGGTATTATCAACCGACGGGGTATTGTACCGCCGGTTATATTTCCAGGATAATTGGTCGGAATCAGTGTTGGATAGTTGGTTCGGCGCCAATTTGCGAAAATTTCGTAGTTATCTAAAATTAGCGAAACCCACTTTTGCGTACTAATTTGTTCGAGTCTTTCATCAAATGTACCATTAAATAAATATGGATTTCTTTCTATATAAGATTCAATTTTCTCATCAGAAATGAATCCCTCATCGCCAAACAATGACCAATGACGCATAGCAGCCCGGACAGCATCCTCATAGGCGATTTTCGCATCCTCGGGGTACCAACCCCTTAGTGAAGCCTCCGCGAGCAGCAACAGTGTTTCCGCATTGGTCATCGTGAGAACGGGACTAGCAAAATTCAAAATAGTATTGGGATGTGGTTCGGAATAAGTTTGAAAGTCATCGGGTTCACCGAAAAATGCTCCATTTTTCATCCCACGCTGTAATACAGTCGTCGTATCATATATGTAACCATTTCCATCAGGAGCATCTACCCAAACAACTGAAATAACATTCAATCTGGGGTCCCCAGTTGATTTTAGGTGATCGATAAGAGTTTCCGAATATTTGCCTCCTTGGGTATTACTAATTCCAACTTGTGGGTCCTGATAATCTTGTTGAAGCAAAACAGCCGCTTTGGGGTTTCGACTATGGGGGATTGGTCCATCTTCAAACGAAACCATGGCTATATCTTCATCAGCGATAATAACCCCTCCCGCTATTGCTTTCTTAACCCATAATTCTGCAATATCTGGTTTTACCTCAGTAAGTCGCATTGCTAATCGCAGCATAAGTGAATATGCAAACTTTTTCCATTTCTCAATATCTCCTGCATAAAACAGATCTGAGTTCCCAAAAGTCGGTAATGTATTATCAAATGCATTTGCATTACGTTCCAATTCCTCAAGCATATGTAAGTAAATAGCTTCCTGACGATCATATTGTGGACGAATTTGGCCATTAACAACCTTCAATGCTTGAAAATATGGTACATCCCCGTGAACATCTGTTACAATATGAAACATATAGGTTTTCCATATTCTTGCAGCCGAAAGTAAGTTTACTTTCTGCGGGTCGTCTATTACTGCCTCTATCACTCGTTCATTGTCCATTAGCGCGGTATTATAAATTGCCCAATGACTTCTCGCCATACTTTCATTAAAGTATTTGTCCCCGGTTCCCCGAACCTCACTGTGCGTCGCAAAATGCTGCATCGCTTGTGCTAATATGAAATGTTGTCCATCAGCACCGTTGGTGAAATTATATGCTGCGCCAACCAATTGAGAATTGGTAAATAAATATTCCGGTACCACTTCCTCGAAGGCGTCTGGGTTTTTATTTAGTTCAGCTAGATCTGTCAAATCACTACATGCAAAGAAGCAAAAGGTTGTTAAAAACAGAATGACTGGTACATTTATATATATAACTCTCATGATTCAATTCGATTTTTCGTAGATAATTTATTTTTTATGTAGGCACCCAGTTAAAAAGTGATTTTAAGGTTTAGACCTACTTCCCTTGTTCGCGGCAGCATTACTCCGGCAAAGTTTTGATTGTTGCTATTAGGATCAAATCCTTGTTCCGGGTCAAAATGGTCAGAATTTCTATAGAGAATCGCCAAGTTTCTGGCCACCAATGACAATTGTGCTGAATTTATTCCCAAATCTTCGATAGCGTTGACAGGAAAACTATAGTTTATTATAAGGTTTCTGAGTTTGACGAAACTTCCGTCAATCATGAAATTTTCAGCATATCGCCCATCATTATTATAATACGTTGACATAAAACTGCCTGGCCAAGTCTGGGTGAATTCATCTCCATTTTCATCGACTCCAGAGTAGGTTAATCCATCTTCTCTCCCGGGCAATGTCTCTTTCAGTAGTCCAAATCGCCACATATACTGCTTATTTTGGGAAAAAAAGTGGTTGCCAAATTTACCATCCAAAAGGACATTCAACGAAAATCTTTTGTACGAAAAGGTGTTTTCAAACCCCATTGTAAAAGGAGGAACACCAATACCGAGGGGTTGCACCGGACCTTGCATCGCATAGCGGCTTCGACTATCGTAAACTCTAACACCTTCTTCATTGTACAGGTAACTCCTCCCAAAACGGGTACTAAGATCCCTACCCAACAAACTATTTGCCCCGGTGGCCTGTCCTTCAGCCAGGGTAATGACTCGGTTTTCGTTGTAGCCCAAATTATAGCTGGTATTCCAAGTTAAATCGCCTTTCTTTAACGGAACACCCGTCAATAGGAGTTCAATACCTCGATTTCTTATTTTTCCCACGTTCAGAAGAATCGACGTAGCTCCAGAGGATGGCGCAATTCCCGTTGGTACGATATCGTCTGTGTTCATTCTCCTGTAATAGGTTAAATCAATCCCAAACCTACCCTGAAGAAAACTTGCGTCTAGCCCAACCTCAAAAGTAGTAGACGTCAACGGTCTCAGGTCAGGATTTGAAATCGCTGTAGACGAAGTTTGTACGGGTACTCCCATATGTCCTCCTGGTCTAAACCCGAAAAGTTGATTGATGGCATAAGGAGAGACAGTAGCACTTCCTACCTCCGCCCATGAGCTCCTAAATTTCGCAAACTCGATACTCTTTGGGAGATTTAATAACCTGGATAAAATAACGTTTCCACCAATCGATGGATAAAAAATCTTGTTATTCCCGGTGCGTAACGTTGAAAACCAGTCTTGCCGGGCAGTTAAACTTAAATAGATAGTCTCCTGATAATTAAAATCCGTCGAAGCAAAAACGGAATTTGTTCCTGATCGTACCAACGCTTTATTTGGGACTAAAATGGCTAGATTCGTGTGGCTTATCCAATCTGGAATGATGAATTCAGACCCTATCAAAGAGGTTGAAAAATTATTGTCCCTTTCCAGGTTTGCTCCCCCCATAGCAGCAAAATTAAAATGCTCCAAAAAGTTAGTACTATAGTTTGCTATTACCCGGGCGTTTGTACGGGACTGTTCGTCGCTGACAGCACGGTACGTTCCAAGGGGACGGAAGGCAGTACCTTTCGGATAGTAATCCTCACCATTCCAACTACTAAAATCTCGCATGAAGTCTGCTTTAACAAATAGGTTTGGTAAAATGTCGTAAGTAAGGCTAGCTTGGGAAATTACCCGATTGCGATAATCCGAATTCCGCATTCTATCTCGGGCGAAATACGGGTTCGTTGCTTGGTTTACGTGTTGCCATTCAATTTCCTGGCCCGTTTCGGGATCGTAGCCAGGAGCCAGACTCCGTATATCTACAGTATTTGCCAACAAGTAGACTCCCCAGGCTGAATTTGTACCCACATATCCCACTCCAGGTCTATTGGTACCTGACTCGTAGTTGTACTGGATCTGCGTATCAAAGCTTAGCTTATCACTAAGAAAGGTTTTTAAATTTAGATTTGCAGTTTGCCTGCTAAAATTTGAACCATGTACAATTGCTTGAGAACGCAAATCAGACATGGAAAATCGATATATCACTGCGTCATTTCCACCGGAAACGGCAATGGTATTCACAATATTCGTACTCGAGCGGTAAAAGTTTTTAATATTGTCTTTTACGTAAACAGGCGAATAGGGTCTCATCACACCATCAAACTGGATGTATGGCTCCCCATCCATTTTTTCACCAAATGATAGCCTTCCGGTACTTTTTGCCTCCCCCTGGTTTCTAGGACGAATTCCTAAGCTACCCTGACCGTATTCATATTGATAATCAGGAAAGATATTTATTGTACCAACTGTGACATTGGAATTAATTTCAACTCCCATTCCCTTTTTTCCCCTGGAACCTTGCTTGGTAGTTATCAAAATAACCCCGTTGGCTGCCTGGCTTCCGTATAAAGCAGCCGCAGCCCCCCCTTTTAACACTGAAATTGACTCAATGTCATCGGGATTTATACTTTGTATCCCGTCGCCCATATCCGTAGTCGCACCATTTGCCTGGTCTAATATCGTAGTTGGGTTATTCGATATTGGCATACCATTAACTACATATAAAGGCTGGTTATTCCCGTTCAGGGAGCCATTGCCGCGAATGACCACTCTACTTGAACTTCCCGGACCACTTGCCATACTTGTTGCATTTACTCCGGCAATTTTGCCCGTAAGGGAATTAGCAATATTGGTCTCTCTTGCCTGAGTAAACTCCTCGCCTTTGACTTCCGTTACTGAATAAACCAGCGATTCCTTTTTTCTCTCCAATCCAAAAGCGGTTACTACCACTTCGCCTAAAGCCTGAGATTCATCCTCAAGAATGATTGTAAGGGAAGTTTGGCCACCTACTGCTACTTCCTTGGTGGCATACCCAATAAAAGAAACTACTAAAACCGCTCCTTCCGTAACATCCAACACAAAGCCACCGAATAGGTCTGTAACCGTACCGTTCGTCGTACCTTTGACCAAGATCGAAGCCCCCGGGATTGGCTCACCCGATGAATCAATTATTTGTCCCTTTATTTGAGGTAGTGAACGTTCCGTGATTCTATCCTTGACGGAAAGTGAAATCGATCTTTCTTCTAAAGCAGGAGGATTGGGAATAACATAAATCGTGCTATTCACACGTTTAAACTCGAAGTCTGAGGTTTGTGCCAAGTATTCCAATACTGCTCTTAAATTGCTATTAGGAAACATAAAACTAAACGTTCTATTGCTGTCAACGAGGGTTTGATTATAAGCAAATCTAAACGATGTCTTATCCTGAATTTCATCTAGAACTTCTGTAAGAGATTTCGATTCCACGTGGATTGAGATCTTAACATGTTCTAAACTTTGGCTATTTGAAGGAGTAGCCAAAATGAATTGCATAGCCACTATTTGTACAAAGAAGGCAAAAAGAAGCCTTTTTGATGCCATGATCAATAGTTTTAGTAAATTAATTTTCATAATTTTAAGTGCTTTAATCTTGTTTGTGAACTGATTCAATTAATAAGGTTTGAGCATTGATCCAGAGCTGTTGCCGCAGTTTCTGGATCTTTTTATCTTGATCTTTGTTTTATCATAGGCCTAACCGTTTATGCATTTTTTAATCGTTAGTGTAATGGTTCTCGTTGAGATATCTGTTTCGTAGGAAAAATCTAATATGTTTTTCAAACCCTTTATAATAGTTTCAATTCTTTCACCCTCGTACCTTCCAGTAATCAAACAGTTTACCTTATTCGAATCATCAGTAAATTTGATCGTGACACCGTAAGCTCTTTCCAAAACTTTAAAAACTTCCTCGGCAGGCAGCGAGTTAAACTGAAGACTGCGTGTATGCCAACCGATAAAAAAATCGGGGTTAACCTCTTTTACTATCATTAGGTTTTCCTCGATTACAACCTGCTGCCCTTTAGACAGTAGAACATTATTAGTGGTATCTGAGCCCCTAACGCTTACTCTACCCTCAGCTACAGTTACTTCTGGTGTTTTAAACGTGTTCACATTAAAAATTGTACCAAGAACCCTCACCTCGGCTTCACTAGAAACTACCTTAAACGGCATATTCGGATTTGTTTTCACCTCAAAATAAGCTTCTCCATGTAGTTTGACCACTCGCTCATCCGGCCCAAAAAACTCAGGAAATTCTAAGCGGCTATTCTCATTTAAACGAATCATACTACCGTCACTGAGAATAATTTTTGCCCTATTTCCCGTTTCGGTTGTTTTGACTATCCAATCAGGTTGAGGTGGAGAATCCTTTAATCCAACGTAAAGAACTGAAAAAATTAACCCGATTAAAAAAAGGGATGCCGCATAGCCTAAAGAAGAGATGACAAACCTCCGGATTTTTGCTCTCCTTCGATTACGTGAAAAAATCTCCCTTAAAATTTTCGATTCTGCTTCCTTCATGTAGTCAGAATCGGGCTCTCCTCCCCTCTTTTCAAGTTCGCCTAGCAACAATTCGAACCTTTTCCGCCCTTTCTCAGCAGAATTTGACGATAGAAAGCGTTTTGCCAATTCAAAAACAGTCTGGTTTTTCATGAATACTTATAGGTCTATACTAGTAAAGTACTCCTTAAGCTACCAGTCAGCTAGTCGTGGAAAAAAAAACTTTTTTACTGCAACATTCCAATCATCACGGCCATTTGGAGAGATTGCCTCAAAAAGCACAATGCCTTTTTAATATGATTTTCAACAGTAAAAACCGAAATACCTAGTTTAGCCGCAATTTCCTTGTTGGACAAAAATCCATAGCGACTTAACATAAAAACAGACTTACACTTATTGGGCAACTGATTTATCGCTTCTTCTAGCATCCGTCGGGTATCAAGTTCCTCCAAATATTCTTCGGTAGCATTTGTCGCCTCCCATTTTTCAATAAACTTCAATTGCAAAGGGCTAAATTTCAGTGCTCGGAAATGCTTGGCCAACTGGTTTCTGGCAGCCCCGAATAAATATGCCTGAAGGTTTTCAATCGACGATTTTCTCGGATTTCTCCATAGGCCAACGAAAATATTTTGAACCAAATCCTCAGCTGTTTGTTTGTCTTGGGCTATCTTAAAAACATATCGAAAAACGGCAGGAAAATAGCGTTTGTAAATAACTTCAAATGCCCGTGAATGAGATTTTTCCTGTAAAATCAACAATAACTCAGCATCGGTGCAAGCAGTTAGATGTTTCAAAACTCATCTGGTTTTACTAATTTTGAGACTATAAACTGATCTGAATTATCAGACAAGGCAACAATGTTCAAATAAAACTAGCCAAAGAAGTCCCGCTTTTAATTCTACGGAGAATCAACTCTCATGATATTACAGAGGTTAAATTAATGCATTAAATTTATAAAAAAAACATTTTCAAATAAAATACCAGTCCAAATATAACCAACCACCCTTCTTATCCACAAATAGCTTCGGAATATTTAATATACCTCGAGCTTTGCGAAGATTTCGAGTTTACAGAACTATTTATTCAGTGGTTCTACTCCCCATATGCCCAACGCACCTGCTCCCAAATGGGGGCTCCGTCGTTTTTTTGAACCGGTCCGGGCGTGCTTCTTCCCGCTTTGATCAATCCGATCAATTCGTCCTTCAATGTCGCCACCCGCTCGGGGTACCGTGCTACCAGATTGTTTTGCTCTGCAGGGTCCGCTGCAAGGTTGTACAACTGAAAATCGGGTAATCCCTCCAATCCCCCACTGCTAAGTGGTGCGGTCCAGCCTCCCGACCCCGGCCAACATATCAATTTCCAATCTCCCCTACGAATGGCGAAGCGCCCTTCGATGGAATGATGAACGATGGAAGCCCGTTTGGATTCCGATGGCCGCCGCATCAGGGTCGGTAGAAAACTGAAGCTGTCCTCCGCGGCATCTTCGGGTAGGGATTTGTCCAGTATTTCCGCAACCGTGGCCATTAGGTCCGTGGTGCATACCAACTGGTCGGAAACGGTTCCTGCAGCAACCTTCGCAGGCCAGTGCACCAGGAAAGGTACGCGGTGTCCTCCCTCGTAAATATCCGCTTTGTGCCCCCGCCAGCCGTTGCTGGGATCGTGACCCACCTGCGCAAGTTCCGGATAGTCGGCCCGGGGGGAACATCCGTTATCCGAGGTGAAAATGATCAGGGTATTGTCCAGCTGTCCGTTTTTTTCCAAGGCCTGCATCACCCGTCCCACCAGGTCGTCTACCTGCAACATGAAATCTCCATACATATTGGCATTGCTTTTTCCCATAAATCCGGATAAGGGTAGTATGGGCGTATGCGGAGCCGGCAAGGCAAAATACAAGAAAAAGGGATTGCTGCTATTGGCCTGCCTATCGATATAGGCAATGGCCTTATCGGTAACATGTGGCAAGGTCTGCGCGTGGTCAAAATCCGACCCGGTAGGTCCTTCCCTCCAATAACCCTTTTCGTCAGCATTACGGGTCAGGCGATCGGGAAGTGCAGTCACCCGGTCGTTTTCCACATAAACATAGGGAGGTATATCGAGGGAACTGCTAAATCCATAGGAATAATTAAATCCTCTTTCCCTGGGACCATTACGGATGGGTTGGCTGTAGTCTACCTCCAGAACCCGGTTCAGATTATCAATCTGCTCGTACTTCTCTTCAAAGGCCCAGTCCCATCCCAGGTGCCATTTTCCCACAAACGCCGTGTGGTACCCGGCCTGCTGCAGAAATGCCCCTACGGTAAGCCGATCCGGAGAAATCAACGGAGCCGAGTAGCCACCCAATACCCCGCTTTTTAATTCCGAACGCCAGTTGTACCTTCCGGTGAGAATGCCGTACCGCGTAGGGGTACACACGGCAGCACTGGTATGCGCGTCGGTAAATCGCATCCCCTTGCTGGCCAATCGGTCGATGTTAGGGGTAGAAAAGGCCGCCTGGGCGTTGTAACAGGAGGCATCTCCGATCCCCATGTCGTCGGCAAGAATGTAAACGATATTGGGTGGAACGGATTGCTGTCCGGAAACAGGCAGCATCGTAGCGATCCCTACGAAAAAAAGAAGAAAAGAGAGCTTCGGCATCATGGGCGATTCGGTTGGGTTGAGACGGACGGTTCCGTCGATTTAGAGGAAATATACGGGATTCCTTTTGTCAAATCAACCGATTGTCCCGAAAACGGAAAATTCGGGCGGTGGGAAAGGCCAGACCTGTCAGGTTTGTGAAACCTGACAGGTCTCATTCCAAGTCCCGATGCATCGGCCATTCCTTTTTCCCTTCGATGTTTCCTACATGCCCCAAGTCATCAAAAAGGTTTAGAAAATAGTCTGGGCTCCATTTCAATGGCCGGTCCGCTTGTTCAAGGGCCTTCCATCGCCTCCATTTCCAGCAGGGATCGTCGGAAAGGCCAGACGTGTCAGGTTTGTGAAACCTGACAGGTCTCATTCCAAGTCCCGACGCATCAGCCATTCCTTTTTCCCTTCGATCATGTTTTCGACGTGCACCCAGTCATCAAAAAAGTTTAGGTAATATTCTCTGTTTATTTTGGATGGCCGGTCCAGATATTCGTAGGCCCCCCAACTCGTCCATTTCCAATTGGAATGGTTTTCAACAAAACCGTGTTTGACGGGGTTCAAATGAATGTAAAGAAAAGTCTCCTGCCATTGTTGTTCGGAGAGTATGGGCGTCTTTTTAAATGCCCGATTAAACAGGTTTCCCTTCCGATGGAATCGATTATTCATCGCCTTGGTATAGGAATTGAAAAAATCCGAAAAACCCTTTACTGCCGGGTTCTTGGATGGATGCCCGGTCAGACCTGTCAGGTTTTTGAAACCTGACAGGTCTTCACGTACCCCAATCAAAAGATGAAAGGGCATCAAGCAATAGGCGTAGGTATCTATGACCTTTTCCAGGTATTTTGCGTATTGTTTTAGAAAAAATCGATAATTCTCGACTTCTCTGAAAAGGTTTTCCGCACCGTTGGCGTGGTTGAAAATATGGTAGGACTGACCGGGTTCCAATTTAAATGATTCTAAATTAATCGAATTGTAGCTTCCAGGAAATTCTCAAAATTTCGGAACATTACCTATTGGCAAAAGCTTTTTAAAAATACCTTTTTTTGTTAGGTTTCAAAAATTCAGGTGTTTTTAAAACACCTCTCCCGGTAAACAAAAAGGCCTGACAAATCTCATCCCAAGTCCCGATGCATCGGCCGTTCCTTTTTCCTTCGATGTTTCCGACATGCCTCCAGTTTCCAAAAAGTTTAGAAATAGTCTGGGCTCCATTTCAATGGCCCGTCCGGTTGTTCGCGGGCCTTCCATCGCCTCCATTTCCAGCAGGGATCGTCGGAAAAGCCAGACCTGTCAGGTTTTTGAAACCTGACAGGTCTCGTCCGTGCGGGCTACTGGTTTTTGATCGATAGCGGTATTTCCAGCTACTGCGGCGCGCGATACAACCTGATACCGATCAATCCGGTAGCCCTCTTCCTGATTGGCTCACCCCGACTACTAACCCGAGCGGTAGTTACTCGGTAAATTCCCGGGGAAAGGTACCGGCACGACTTCCCTGCTTTCCTTTCCTTGTAAAAATCCGTACATTTCAGCCCAAATAACCACTCCTAAACCCCGTTTACGATGCTACGCTTCGGCTTATATTTCTTTCTTGTGTGTGTTTTGGGACAACAGGCCCAGGCCCAAACGGACGACTACCTGGACCAGGCCATCGCCCGGCACCGCAAAGGTCAACTCCAGATTACCGCCCCTGCGGGCGCAAACGTGCAGGTTACTCAGCTGGCTCACGAGTTTTGGTTCGGTGCCGCCATCGCCAATGGGCTTGGGTCGGGCAGCATGAACCCGGAAGACCGGCGTCGGTACACTGCTCGTTTTCTAGAAAATTTCAACAGTGCCGTCACGGAAAATGCGCTCAAATGGGCCAATATGGAGCCCGAAAAAGGAAAAGTCAACCACCAAACCGTGGAGGGTATTCTGGACTGGACCGAGTCCCAGGGCCTGCCCCTGCGCGGACACAACCTCTTTTGGGGCATCGAGAAATTTGTACAGCCCTGGGTAAAAGAACTCAGCGATGCCGAACTGGAACGCACCATCCGGGAACGGGCCATTTCCATTGCCCGCCGCTACAAAGGTAGATTTGCGGAATACGACCTAAACAATGAAATGATCCATGGAAATTACTACGAGGAGCGCCTGGGGCCCGGTATCACCGCCAAGATGGTAGGATGGGTTCTGGAAGGCGACCCGGATGCAAAACTCTACCTCAATGATTACGATATCCTGACCGGCAATCGACTGGACGATTACCTGAAGCAAATCCGGGAACTGCTGGCACAGGGATTGCCCATAGCTGGCATCGGGGTACAGGGACACCTGCACGGCAGCACCTTTGACCGGATGGCGCTACAAGCCAGCCTGGACTCCCTCGCGCAGTTTGGACTACCCATCCGAATCACGGAATTCAACATGCCCGGACAGCGCTCCAAATTTCATAAAAACACCCAATTACCCATGACCGCCGAAGAGGAAGCCCGCAATGCACAGGAACTTGTAGCCTATTACCGCATATGCTTTGCCCACCCGGCCGTAGAAGGCATCCTGATGTGGGGATTCTGGGAAGGCGTTAATTGGATTCCCGCCTCTTCCCTGTACACCCGGGACTGGCAAGCCCGACCGGCTGCCAATGCGTACCAAGACCTGGTATTTGGCCAATGGTGGACACAAGCAAATCGTCGCTTTGATGCCCGGGAAACCTGGGAACTACCTGCTTTCTTCGGCCGGTACCGAATTACGGTCGATGGAAAAAGTCAGGAAGTGGACCTGCGCAAGGAGGTCGGCGTACTACGGATCGATTTGACTCAATAATCCGCCCCGGTCAGACTTTCCAAAACGGATTGCTGCCAATTTCGCAATTCCTGCTCCATTGTTCCGACGCGCTCTGGCTGAGCGGCATACAGGTTACGCTCCTCTGACGGGTCGGTCGACAAATCAAAGAGTTCCCGTGTGGTGTCCTCCCCGGTCTTTCCATGGATGACCAGTTTGTAGGGGTAATCGAGCCAGGCCCTGTCCCCTGAAAAGTCTGCTTCCTGTATGTCCGGGTGACGATAGTTTCTGAAATTACGCGTTGCGATTCCGTTCATTAGCTTCACCAGGGGTGTGGTGCCCTTTTGCAACTCAGCAGCGATGTACGGTTCCAGCCCCTCGCCTCCGTTACGAGGACGCCCGTTCCAGAAACCAATGGGTGTTGGCCGTTGGTCCATTTTTCCTTCAAATACGGGACTGATATCCAGTCCATCCATCGGCCGTTCCGGAAGGGGAATGCCCAGCAGGCTACACAAGGTAGGCAGTACATCGCTTGACACCAGGGAAGCGTCGGATACCAGGGGCTGAGACAGCTTTGCTGGCCACTCCAACACGGCCGGGACGCGGATACCTCCCTCGTATACACTTCCTTTTTGTTCCCGGAATGGTACGGTAGCATTGGCCTCCTGAGGAGTGCCATTGTCACCAAAATACCAAAGTAGTGTATTCTCACGCTGCCCTTTTTCCGAGAGGTAGTTGCGCAATTGTCCAATGGACCGATCCATGGCAGTAATTTCCGCAAAACGCTCTTGCAACACCTCCCGCTGCAAGCGCTCCACCGGCGCACCGGTTTCGTTGGAGGTCAAGCGCACCATTCGGTCTCCGAAATCCTCCGGTAAATTCTCGTACAAGGCCAGGTCCTCGGCCAGGCCGCTGTAGGGTTCGTGAGGAGATCCGTACCAAATGACCACAAAAAAAGGCTTGCCCTCTTCCAATGCCTGATCCATGAATTGTTGGGCTTCACGGACCAGAATTTCGGAACTTTCTCCGGGAAAAATCACCGGCTCCGCTCCGTTGTCCGAAAGCGGGGGATCCATTTCAAAAAAATTATCGTGGGAAAGGTATTCATCAAAGCCCATGGCCGCCGGATTGGTTGGAGAAGATGCCTTCACCGGGCCCAGGTGCCATTTCCCGTAATGGGCCGTGGCGTAGCCGGCTTCCTTCATCAGGTCGGCAACGCTGATCTCTTCCGGGCGTATGGAGTAGCCGGGGGTAAATGTACCGTAACGATTGGGATGCCTTCCGGTAATGATGCTCCCACGGGTAGGCGAGCAAACCGGGGAGGCCGAATAAAAACGATCCATTCGCAGACCGGTTGCGGCGATTTCGTCCAACACCGGCGTATGTAGGTAGGGATGTCCATTGTACCCGGTCTCGTCCCACCCGTGATCGTCTCCCAATAATAAGACCACGTTGGGCAACTCAGGTGCCGCCGCTACGGTCTGATCCGTTTTTTGTTTGCAGGATACGGTCAAAAGGAGCAGCAGGGCGGTCGTCGCCAGGTATTTGGAGTAGGTAACATTTTTCATGAAGTGCTGAATTGGTTTGGTACATTTAAGGTAAGGCATTTTTTTCCCTTTCCAAATAGCTTTCTATTTCCGCCTCGGTCAGCCGGTAGGGTTCTTCGAGCTTTTTAACCAAATCGGGACGCATTTCTGCCAAATCCCTGGACTCCGAGGGATCCTCGCGTAAGTGAAATAGTTTCCAGGGCTCTGAGGGCTTCTCCCGCAATATCTTGTAGTCTCCCCAAATGAGCGCCGCGAAATTTTGGTAGCGAAAATACAGCGACGCGTGCGGGGAATGAATTGTTTCCCCGGTAAGTACCGGCAGGGGATCCCGTCCATCGATAAAGCGGTCCTGCGGCAGAGGAGCCGCTGCCAGGGAGGCCGCTGCTACAAAAAGATCGGGCGACCACAACCGGGTTCCGATCCTGGAATTGGCAGCTACCCTTCCCGGCCAGCGTACGATGGCCGGAACACGGATGCCCCCTTCCCAAAGCGTGACGCCTGCACCCGAAAACGGTGCATTCGACTGAATGTCCAGGTACGGATAAAAAGCCCCGTTGTCCGAATAAAAGAAAACGAAGGTATTGTCAGCAATTCCCAATGCGTCAAGGCGCTTCATCACCCTACCTATGGCGAGGTCAATGGCCGTCACCACGGCATTGAACCGTCGCTTGGGGTCGGTTACCTCCGGCGATACACCGTAAGGCTCAAAGGCATAATCCGGCGCTTTCCAGATATTCGGTTCCCCGGGGGCGACGTTTCGGTCGCCCGGATGGTGGGGTGCATCAAAAGGCAGGTACACCATCCAGGGTTGCCCGGTACCGGTTTTCTCCTCGATAAAAGAAATGGCTGCATTGGCAAACAAATCCGTACTGTATTCTCCATGCCGGTTGATGGCGGTGGTGTTTTGATACAAGTCTTTTCGACCCGCATACACATGGGTAAAATGATCCGCATTTCCAGAAGCGATGCCCAAAAATTCATCAAAGCCCCGCTCGGTGGGGCGCGATCCCGGAGCGAAGCCAATGTTCCACTTTCCGAATGCCGCAGTGGCGTATCCGTGTGGACTGTTCTTTACCACCTGCGGCAGGATTATCTCTGACTGGGGAAGGCCGACCCCGTAATTCCCCGCCAGCCCTACCAACTGTTCGGACAACTTGTTGCGCTGAGGGATCCGACCGGTAAGCAAGGCCGCGCGAGAGGCAGTACAGGTGGGAGATGCTGTATAAAAATCCGTCAGCACGGCTCCCTGCCTCGCAAGTAAGTTCAGGTTGGGTGTGTGGATGGGAGAAGCCTGATTAAACGGGCGAAGGTCCCCGTAGCCCACATTGTCTACCGTGATGATCAGGATGTTTGGCGGTGGATCTTGTGGATTCCCAGCGGCCACCGATCGGTTGGAGGCGATGCAGGTGGTGGATAGTAGCAAGGCTAGCGATAAGGTTATTTGCACAGGGGTGTTCATCCGATTTGGGTTTGGAGGTTCAAATACATCGATGCATTGGTCCCCTGGGGCCAAAAGCGCTCGTCTGCCCAAAGGATGCTCGCAACGAGGAGCGACGAAAGCAGCAAAAAACCATTGAATCGATGCAACATAATCTATTGGATTTCTGGTGGTTAATTCCTATTACTTCGTGCCTTTTTTATCCTTTTTCAGGCAGGTCATTGTCCCGGATTTCTTGCAATTTCTCCCGGAGGATGTTCTGCATATGCTCCACTGTCTTTTGGTAGGCGGGCAGCTGAGCCAGGTTGGTGTATTGCTTGGGATCCTGCTCCATATCAAACAGCTCCATCCCTTCTTCCCCTGCCTCTCCATATTGGATAAAAGCCCACTTTTTGTTTCGGATCAGAAACGTATGCGTACCCCTCCAGGTATTGACCGAGAAGGCAAACTCACGGGCCTGGTAATCGGGATCGTCCAATGCCGAAGCAAAACTTTTTCCCTGAATCTGATCTACTGCCTGTAATCCTGCAAGCTCCGTTAGCGTGGGATACAAATCGATCAACTCGACAAAGGAATGGCAAACCTGAGGCGCTTTCCCCGGAACTTTTACGATTAGGGGTACGCGGGAAGATTCTTCTTTCAAACTGACTTTCATCCAAAAATCGTGTTCTCCCAGATGAAAGCCGTGATCGGAGGTGAAGATCACGATGGTGTTTTCTTCCAGCCCTTCCTCTTTTAAGGTTTGGAGTATTTTGCCCACTTGTGCGTCCATGAAAGTAACGGAGGCATAGTACGCTGCGATGGCCTTTTTCTGTTGCTCTTCCGTCATTTTCGCGTTCAAGGTGGTCACGTAATTGATGCCCCGCTCCGGGATATCGTCCCAATCACCCAGAACTTTTGGTGGCAGCACGGTTTGTTCGTGCGGGTACCGGTCAAAATACCGTTTTGGCGCGACGAAAGGAACGTGTGGGCGCACCAGGCCCACGGCCAAAAAGAAGGGGTTGTCCTTCAGCTTCCGGATTAACTCGGAGGCTTTCTGCGCGGTCTTGCCGTCCGAATGAACCAAATCGTCGCCTTCGGCTTTGACGATGGTCATGACATTGCCCCCCTTTCTGGGCAACAATCCATAGGGGTTGTTTTGTACCAATTCGGCCTCCCCTTCGGCAGTCCACTCAGGTCCTTGGCTGTTGTAGCGCTCGTTCCAGGAAGCTTCGTCATCGGTACCGTTGGACCCTTTTTCAATATCGATGGGTACGCCCATATGAAAAATTTTGCTGACCCGGGCGGTGTGCCAACCGTTTTCCTTGAAAAGCTGGGGCCACATTTTTTTATCCGGCCCGATATTGTCGCGGCCACTGACGTAACCAAATGTACCGGTAGCGTGCGGGTAGTAGCCGGACATCAGAGAAGCGCGGGAGGGGCCACAAACCGGGTACTGGCAGTACGCGCGGGTAAACCGGGTTCCTTCCCTGGCCAGGCGGTCGATATTGGGGGTATAGCCGGCACTGTTTTCATAGGAAGATACAGCAGTGGTAGTCAGGTCATCGGCAATAATGAAGAGAACGTTTGGTTTTTTGCCGGATTGCGCATAGCCCGAAACCGCGCATGAAAGGAATAGAAGAAATAATCCCAGAGAGGCCTGCTTGATCATCATTTGTTTTTGTTTTAAAGATACGGATAAACGGTAAAAAAGAAATTCCCTCCGGCTTTCACCGGAGGGAAGGGTTTACTAATATCCTGGATTTTGTGTCAGATTCGTATTCAACTCCTGCTCCCGCAGTGGAATGGGCCATAAGTAGTCCCGATTCGGATCGAAGGAACGGTCAAAGCCATCGAGTCGGATTTGCAACCACTCGCCGTTGTCTTCGTAATACCTTCCCATCGGAACACCCGGCATCACCTGTTCGGCTATTTGCCAGCGACGGATATCAAAGAGACGAAAACCTTCAAATGCCAGTTCTATGGAACGCTCTGTGCGGACGATCTCCCGCAATTCGTCTACCGTTCCGGCTTGTTCGGGTGTAACCGGTGGCAAGCCAACACTTTCGCGCTGTCGAACCTCATTGAGCGCATCGAATACGGACGGGTCGATCTGACCCAACTCTACTTTCGCCTCCGCATAGGTCAGCAAAACTTCCGCATACCGCATCAACATGATATTTAATCCTGAATTTGACGGGTTGGTATAATCCTCGGCGTCCACGTATTTGCGGATGTTGTAGCCGGTAGCGGTAGAATAAACGGTGATCTGTACTGCGTCCGATCCGTCCGTCCCGGGAGTAGATCCATAAATTCCCCCATCCGGAAGCGGTGTACGTTCGGAAAGAAACACAGACTGGTATAACCTTGGATCACGGTTATCAAACGGATTTCGCGGGTCATAACCGCTTCCAGGATCTGAAATCGGCAATCCATTGGCCATCGGAAACAGGTCGATCAACGCCTGCGTTGGAACATACAAGCTACCTGTACTTCCGGGAATCTGACTCCAGGGAGCGGCAGTTGCGTAAATATTGTGGGCGTTCACATCCGCAGCAAATTCCCTTGTCAGGAGCGCTTCCTGACTGTTTTCCCCCTCGTACTGAAATAGCTCAAAATAATCCGGGTATAGCGCAAATTCCTGGCTATCGATAATGGTCTTGGCGGCGCTGGCGGCCTCTTCGTATCTTCCCGCGTAGAGCATGGCTCTGGCCTTCAATCCGAGTGCGGCTCCTTTACCCACGCGGCCGCCGTTTTGGTAGGGCAGCCATTCCGCGGCCTGGCTCAAATCGTCGGCTACAAAATCCCATATCTGACTCACCGGATCCCGCGTAATTGATCTTCCGGTATCAATGTCAATACCGCTAGTGATCAGGGGTACATCTCCGAAAAGCATGGCCAATTTAATATACTGATACGCACGCAGGGTCATCACCTCACCTTTTAGCCGGTTAATGGCTGCCTGGTCCGATTCCTCCACCTGGTCGATATTGTCCATAAAATCGTTGGCTCTTCGTATGGCACGATAGGCATTCTGCCACTCGCTGAAGTACCTTCCGGACGCAATGGTTCCAAAACCGCGCTGCAACTCCACATTGGCATTGAAGGGATGATTGGTCAGCACGTGGTCGCTAAGGCCGTCGTAGGAAAACAGGCTGGTTCCGTCCAGGGAGGGATACACCGCATTGGCTGCAAACGTTGCGTCTTCAATGGTTTGCCAGAATATTTCCTTGGATATCCGGTCGTTTGGAATCGTTTCCAGGAGATCGGGTTGGCATCCCATCCAGCCCATTGCCGAAATGCAAATACCGAGTAATGTATAGCGTAAATTTTTCATGTCTGTCCGTTTTTTAGAATCGTACATTTGCACCTAAAGAATACATACTAACCTGAGGGTAATACTGCCCTCGGCCGGAAGGTATTTCCGGATCAAGATCCCATCGGTTCAATTCCGAGAAGGTCAACACGTTGGTAGCACCCAAAAACAGCCGTACCCGCTCCACCGAAAGCTTTTCGATGATTTTGGCGGGTAAATTGTATCCGAGGACAATATTTTTCAGCCGCAAATAGGAGGCATCGATGAGTTGCGTATCCGAGGTTTGAAAATTTCTCGGATCTCCTTTGATCGGGCGTGGAAATTCCGCATTCGGATTTTCCGGTGTCCAGTAATTGTCCGTATAGATGGCGTGAGTAAACGTCTCGTAGGTCGCAATTTGCTGAAAGGCTCCATCCAATCTCGTTTTGTGCCCCGCTGCGCCCTGAAACTGGAGAAAGAGATCAAAATTGCCATACGTAAACGTGCCGTTCATTCCAAAATCAAATCTTGGAAAAGACAAGCCCAGGTATTGATGGTCACTTTCGTTGATGATACCGTCCTCGTTCATGTCCAGGTATTTGACATCACCTGGTGCCGTATTGGGCCGTAAATTGGGATAATTATCCGCTTCTTCCTGCGTTTGGAAGACCCCATCCGTGAGGTAGCCCCAGTGGGAATTGATAGGTAATCCCTCTTCAATAATAAACCGGGGACCCGTTGTGCTTCCGGAAATGTAGGGACCCGAATTGACCAAATCGATCACCTCGTTGGTATTGTCGCTAAAATTGACTCCCAAATCGTAGGTCAATTTCTGTCCCCCGCGATAATTTACACCGATTTCGTAGCCTTCGTTTTTAACCTTGCCCGCATTTTGCACCGGAGCACCTAATCCGATCAAAGCCGGTATGGGAAGTTGCAACAAAATACCGTCGGTGAGTTTGTTATAGTAATCAAATGTAAGCGTTATCCGGTCTTCCAATAGTCCCATATCAAAACCAAGGTTGGTTTGATAAGTCGTCTCCCAGGTCAGGTTTTGATTGGCCAGATTGGACTGGGCAAAACCCTGAACGGGCGATTCGTTAAAGGAGTAATTGATCGCGCTTAAGGTTTCAAAATACGTATACAGGCCCACTGCCTGATTTCCCGTAGCACCCCGGGAACCACGTAGTTTAAACTCATTGATCGTTTCTTTCATCCCTAGCCAAAAACCTTCCTCGGACAACCTCCAACCGGCGGAAAACGAAGGAAAAAAACTATACCGGTTATCCTCACTAAATCGGGATGAACCGTCGTACCGTCCGTTCAATTCCAGAAAGTACTTATTGGCGTAATTGTAGTTAAACCGGGCAAAGTAGGAACGAAGACCCCACTCCGCATCAAAACCATTGGCATCCCGGTTTTCATTCGATCCCTCACTAAGCGATTGCACGTCGTTGTTGTAAAACTCCTGCCTGAATCCACTGACCTGGTTGCTTCTGTTATCAATGGTAGAATATCCCAACAATCCGGTAAACCCATGGGATCCGATTTCTTTGGTGTAGGTAAGGAGACTATTCAGGGTATATTCTGTCAGGTACCTTCTGAATTCGGTGAGCCGATTGACCTGCCGCTGCGCCACCCTTCCATTGATGGGGTCCCTGTTAAAATACCTATTAGAGAACGTTTTTATCTGGGTGTGGTCGTTGCGCATGGCATATTGGGTTGAAAAAGTGAGCCCTGGCAGAATATCGTAATCAAACTTAACGCTGCCGGTAATGTAGTCGTTGATGGTACGGCTATCCCCCATCAGTTCGGCAAAAATAAGCGGATTATTGACTTGAGGCCCTAACCCGTATTCTCCTGTTTCGTACCTTGGCCAGGAAAACTTACTGGCATGCAACATGTATTGGAACACGCGGCTTTCTCCATCACCCGAAGCAGATAAACCGGCCGGTTGCAAGGACTCTTTGGTCCGGTAGTTCAAATCACCCGAAAACCGGATTTTCTCTGAAGCTTTCAGATCCAGATTCATGCGGAACTCGTTGAGCTGATCGCTAAAATTGGGAGCTACCCCGTCTATGCTCTGGTGACGCACACTAAAACGACCGCTGAAGGATTCTCCTCCTCCACTCACCGAAAATGTATGATTTTGTTGAGGGGCTACTTTCAGCATACCCAGTTCGTCCCTTCTCCAATAAGGGTAGGGAAGCGGGAATTCAGGACTGGGGCTGTTCGCCACGTACTCTTGAATGGCTTCTTCGGTATAGGGCAAGGAACGACCCGCATTGGCATGGGCTACATTTTCCAGGCGAAGATAGCTTTCCACGTCCATGTGCTCGGGACGATTGGTTACGTCTTGCAAGGCATAGTACCCGTCGTAACCCACCGTGATTTTTCCTTCTTTCCCCCGGCGTGTCGTAACGAGGATTACTCCGTTGGCAGCCCTGGAACCGTAAATGGCAGCCGAAGAGGCATCCTTAAGCACCGTCACCGATTCTATATCGTTGGGATTTATATCGTTGATCCGCTGTTCGATTCCATCTACGATGATCAGGGGGTTGTTATTACCCAAGGTGGTAATACCTCGGATGCGAATGTTGATGTTGTTGTTTCCGGGGCGCCCACCCTGGTCGACGACGGTCACCCCGGGGGCAAAGCCTTGCAACGACTGCTGGAAATCGGCAACGGGTCGTTTCTCCAATACTTCCCCAGAGACTTCGGCTAGTGAATTGGTAATGGATAATTTTTCCTGTACCCCATACCCTACTACCACGACTTCCTCCAGGGACTGCTGGTCTTCCCGCAGCGTGATATTCAGCTGTGTCCGGTTACCTGGAACAATCCGTTGGGATTGGTACCCGATAAAAGAAATCAAAAGGGTCGCTCCCTCCGGCACGTCCAATTGAAATGTTCCGTCAATATCGGTGACCGTACCGGTGGACATTCCTTCAATCACTACGGTTGCCCCGGGTATGGGTTGGCCGTTTTCATCGACCACGGTACCCCTCACCGGATCAAACGCATTTTCCGGTAATTCGCTAGCATTTTCGATATCCGAAAGGGCTCCGACAAAAATGGTTTTATTCACTTGTTTGAACTTCAACCGGGTAATTTTCGCTATCTCGGTGAGTACCGCATAAACGGACTGATCGCCACCGGCGATGTTAACGGACTGCGAGGCATCAAACAAATCATCTGCAAAGATGACATGGTAGTCGGTTTTTGCCTCCAACTCCCCAAGTAGGGCCGCTACCGGCCATTCAGATTGGTTCAGACGAATGTAAGTTTCGTCGATGGGCTTGATTTGTGCTTCCGTTTCGTTGGCCAGAAGAGTGGTCAGAAACAGCACCTGAAGCACCAATCCATACAGCAGTTGACGTGATACCATTGCGATTAGGTAAAGTATTTTTCTTTTCATAATTTTCGAATGTTTTTATTGTTTTTTGATAAAAGCAGGCAGGGTGAACCAGGAAATTTGGCGATGAAATGGTTCGCCCTGCATTGGTTGTTTCATAGGCTATTCGGGATAAAGTGTGACCAAATCGTTCTGAAATTCAAAGGTAAAATCCAAGGTAAACCCAAGTCCGATCAACAGATTTTCCAGGTTATCGTTGCTGAAGGTACCCGATACCCGTCGTTCTCCGATTTTCAAGGGGGGAGCATAGCGAAAGGATACTCCGTACCAATCTTCCAACATGGGTAGAATGGACGCAAACCGTTGGTTATCGAAATAAATGACCCGTTCCTTCCATAAGAAAGCGTTTTCCCGCGTAATGCCGCTGACGCGAAGGGAATCGGCCGTGTGCGGGTAAAAGATGGCCTGCTGACCGGGTACCAACACACGCTTGTTTTCCTGGTCCTGACTGATATTGACCCGAACTCGCCCCTCTAGCAATGCCAATTCTGTTTTTTCCTCCTGCACGTTAATGTTAAAGCGCGTCCCCAATACTTCGGTAGTAATCCCCCCGGCAAAGACGCGAAAAGGACGAGCGGACTCTTTCTGAACCTCGAAAAAGGCTTCTCCGTCCAGGTAGACGTCTCTAAAATCCGAAGAGAAGGCGGACGGAAAACGAATCGCTGAATTCGCGTTTACCCACACTTTCGTGTGGTCTGGGAGTTCCAAAAACAACTTCTGTCCGGGAAGGACGTTCTTTTCTATCCATTGAATGGAGCTGGTTTGAGGTGTAGTGCGCTGTTGGTTTTCCCAAATGACCCGCAAGGCCAGGTAGAGCAGTCCGATCAGTAGCATCCAGGTAGCTGCTGCCCGAAGGAATGCGGGCACTCTGATTTTTTGCGTTTTTTTCGGCTCGGGAACGGGACTATTTAGTGCCCGATTGATTCGTTCGAAAAGCTTTCTTTTCCGCAAATCGTCCTGAAGATACAGGCTTTCCTGCTCCCAGGTGTCCGCAAACAAATCTTCCAGGTGCTCCCGCCCTCCGGCTTGTTCCAGCCATTGCATGACCCGCTCCACCTCTTCCTCAGTGGCCGTACCGTTTAAAAACCGCGCTATGATCGCTTTATCCAATGTACTTGTCCTTTCCTAGAGTACACCGCGCTTTGAAATTTTACTTAGTCCTATTGGAGAAAAATGATGCAGTCAAAAAAAAGATTTAGCTCATCGTCCACCACAACGAAATAATTGTGAAAAATAAACCACTAACAAACACTTTGTCGAAATTTTTATTCTTAAAAAACTTATTTCCTAAATAAAGATGGTGTTCAATAGTTCTCTTGGAAACTTGCAGTTTTTTGGCGATTTCGCTGTTTGATAGCCCTTCTATTCTGCTGAGTAGAAAAACCTTCTGTTGTACCTCCGGCATTTCCTGAATGCTTCCCATGACCTGTTCGGTCAATTCCTTCTGGCAAATGTGTTGTAAAATATCCTCCTGACTGGCCTGTGTTGTATGGGGTATGGAGGTCAAATCACAGCGTTTTTTGGTGTCCCGGATGCGATTCAGTATTGCGTTTTTGACAGCAGTAAATAGGTAGGACTCGATTTTTTTGGAGGGATTTAATTGCGTTCGTTTCTCCCAAATGGCAACAAATAGTACCTGCACCACTTCTTCGGCTTCGTCAGTATCCCCCAAAAAAGCATCCGAAAAGCCTAGCAGACGGTCCACATACCGGTGATACAATTCATCGAAGGCCTTTTTGTCGCCTTGCCGGATAAGGCGAACGATCGTCGAATCGTTATGGTGTAGGAGTGGTCTCAAAGGGAGCTGGTAACTAGGTACTTAAAACTGCATCCAAGGTTAAGTTAAGACAATTTCTTTAGGATTTCCAGCGTACAGTCGTTAAAATTCATCCACAAATTTTAATCCTTGTCAAGCTTCAAATACTTCCTCATGAACCACCTCGCCCAATACATCCCGGTGCTCGAATCGGATGTTGGGTTTCCCGGATGCCCGCGATACGCTGATACTCAAAAACCCTCCTTTAAGCCTCAAAAACCGGTGCTCCGGCCGCAGGTCTCCCTCCTTCCAGCCCTGCGAGTGGCAATCGCTCACAGGCCCGGAACCAAATTCCATCAGTCCGGTCTCTATATCTTTGGAAACGTATTGCCAGTGGCGGTCGCCGTTGACGACAAACATATTTTTTTGTGCGGATAGATACTTTCGCAGCCAATTTCCTTCATGCTGAAAACTTTTATTCGCATGATTGTCCGTTTTATTATCCCGGTCCGGCCCCACTACCGGGGTGGCTGTGATCAAAATCTTAAAGGTAGCGTCGGAAGCATTCACCGTTTCGCGAAACCACAATTTCTGCTCCTCACCCCAAATGGTCTTCTCCGGCCCGTCCTCCATGGTATTTTCAGAGCGGTATTCCCTTCCTTCTACCATCCAAACCTGCAAATCCTTGCCCCAACGAAGGGTTCGGTAGGGCTTTCCCTGGATCGGTACGTTCTCGTACCAGAGTTTCAACCCGTCATCAAAAGTCAAGTCACCATAGGGCCCTTTGCCACGATACATATCGTCTTTGAGTAGGTCGTGGTCGTCCTTGACCATGTATAGGGGAACCTGCCTGTAGAAATCCCTCAAGGACAGCCATCCGTCCATGGCATGCCATTTATGGCGAGCTTTTTCGAGGTTTTTTGCCAGGGGCCCGGGCTTGTCGTAGTAGATGTAATCTCCCGTCTGAACGAAGAAATCGGGCTCCAGTCTTCGCATGCTATCGTACGTCTGAAAGCCCCTTCGCTCGTCATCAAAACTCCAGAAATACTGGCATGTGGAAGTGGTAAAACGTACCGGCACCGGCTGCTGTTCCGGAGGAGCGGTAGAAAAGCTCCCTTCCTCCTTTCGGATCAGTCCTCCCTCTATTGGCTTTGCCTCCCAATAGACCCGGTACATTGTAGCGGGCTGGAGTCCCGTCACCGGAATTTTCACGGTGTAGTCGTCCTGGGGCAGTGCCTGTTGCCAGTCCGATGACCAGACGGTTTGGTCCGCGCTATCCAGTATTCGGACCCTCACCAGGCCGGTAGCCCCGGACACCGCTCCGTCCATTTCGCTCACGGGCTGTTCCTCGTCAAAATCGATGGGATGCCGGAATACTTTCTCCTGACGCTGATGGCGTACCGGCTGGGGAAATTCCTGACCACAGAGCCGGGTCCAAAGTACAACGGAATCCTTTCCTACCTCAGCGGTTTTAAATCCATTGGTGAAGAATACGCCCTTACTTGGTTGCAATGCCGTATTTTGGGGGCCACCAAAGGGAGCTGCCAACAACCTGGGGGCCGTAAGCACCGATAACACACCCAATCCGGATTTTTTTACGAATTTTCTTCGGTTCGATTTACTCATAAATGCTACGATTTTGGTCACCGTATTCAGCCGCTATCGCTGGCCCGTAAGGCCCACGCCCATAGCCATTGCCTTTTTCCATTACCCGGAATCGGCAATCGATTCCTAAAACGGCAGGTTCGGAAGACGTGCAAGCGTCTTCTACCGCCATAAAGTAATGAAAAATTCAACTGACTGGCTATATTTTTTTTTAGTTTTACTTACTGATTTTTCAATTTTGAAGCTGAATGGACACCAGACAGGCGGCAAACCAGCCGATTTGATCTTGCTACCGGACCCCCACCTGTTTCGCCCAGCCTGCATAATCCCGGATCATCGCTTCAAGTACCTGTGGGTTTTGCAGGCCGACTTCCCGGAGTTCTGTAGGGTCCGCGTCCAGGTCAAATAGTTCCCAGTGAAATTCAGGGGCTTTGGAGATAGTCTTCCATTTTCCTTTACGCATGGCCCGATGGCCAAAATGCTCCCAATACCATTCCCTGTTTTTATCCATGATACCCCCTTCAAAAACGGGCCGAAGGCTTTTGCCACGAAGGGGGCGTAGCGGGGTTCCCCGATAGGTCTCCGGGTAAGGCACATTCGCCAAATCCAGGCAGGTGGCCATGATATCCACCACGTGCCCCGTTTCCCGGGTGATCCCTTTTGCCCGAAGACCGGCGGGCCAATGTACGACTAAGGGTGTGACAATTCCCCCTTCTTCCAGCCAGCGTTTGTACCTACGGAATGGGGTGGTTGCTGCTATTGCCCAGGGTTTTTTGAAAGCTACATAGGAACCCGGATAACCTATCTCTGAACCGGGTTTGTGCAGGTTCCGTCCAGAAATATCTTCGGGAGATGCTCCATTATCAGAGAGGAAGAGTACCAGGGTGTTTTCAAGCATCCCATTGACCTTCAATTCGCTGATGAGACGCCCGATTCCCTGGTCCATTCGGTCCACCATGGCCGCATGTACTTCCATTCGCTTCTCCCAGTCGGCTTTATCTGCCACCTCTTCCCACGCAGGTACTCCCGATTCCCTCGGAGAAAGGCGAAAACCAGTGGGTAGCAAGCCTATCTCTAACTGTCGCTGGTACCGCTCTTCCCGCAGGGAATCCCAGCCAATGGCATAACGCCCACGGTATTTCCGAATGTCTTCCGGCAATGCGTGCAGGGGCCAATGCGGGGCGGTATAGGAAAGATAGAGCAGGAATGGCTTTTCCGGCGACTGCGCTGCGTGGTCCCGAACAAAGTCTACCGCATGGTCTGAAAATGCATCCGTCATGTAAAAATTATCTTTGGGAGGCTCCCAAAGATCGTCATCGAGCGCCATCAGTCGCAAACGTGCAGGGTCTTTGTCCAACTCGAAATAACTGCTCCCGCCGCTGATCAACCCAAAATACCTGTCAAAACCACGCATTCGTGGCCAATGCTCTCGTTTCTCCCCTACATGCCATTTTCCTGACATGTAGGTGGCATAACCTGCATCCCGAAGAAGCTCGGCAACCGTGGCAGATTCCTTGCTCAAAAAGCCCTGGTAGGGACCCGGATCAGGCTCGCTGGAAATTGAACTTACCATCCCTCCCATACCTGCCTCATGTGGATACAAGCCGGTAAGCAGGGAGGCCCTCGTGGGACAACAACGGGCCGCGTTGTAAAACCGCTGAAATTGCAAGCCATTTTTTGCCAGGGCATCCAGGGTTGGCGTTGCAATTTCGGACCCATAACAGCCCAGATCCGAATAGCCCAAATCATCTGCCAGGACGATCACAATATTGGGCCGCTCCGAACGTCTCTTTGAATGGTCCTGACTACAGCCTGCCACGGCAAGCAGGACGAGTAATAAATCAAGGTGGATGACATGCGTTTTCACCCAACGCGGTAAGCGATCGATCCCTGCACAGCAAGCAGCCAGTCCTGCCACCACAGAGCGGCTTTCCGTTTCCTCGGACTCATTCAGTACATGGCTCCTGGCGAATGTGCCAGGAGCCACCCTGTTGGTTTGCATGATTAGTATCCGGGATTTTGTTGAAACTCAGCCGGATTACTCGCACGGTCGATCTGGGTTTGCGGTATGGGTCGAACCAGGTGCATTTCTTTGATATTCGGTGCGGCGTCCAGGTTATGTTGCCGTACCCGCTCCAGTAGCGTACCGGTACGCTTGAGGTCGTACCATCGGTGCTTCTCTCCTATCAACTCCCGGGCCCTCTCTTCCAAAATAAAATCCAGGTCGATATCGCCCGGTGCCACTTGCATATCGGCTTCCATGCCGTCTATTGCTGCGCGCGTACGAAGGACATTGATGTAGTTTGCCGCTACGTCGTTTTTGTTTTGTCTCCAAGCAGCCTCCCCGGCGATCAGGTACATTTCAGCCAGGCGTATTACCGGAAAATCGCGTCTTCCTGCCGTTTCGTTGATACTTGGTCGAAGCGGATCCAGAAATTTCAGCAGAGAAGGGTAATTTCGGCGGCGATTGGTGCCAATTTCCTGGTAACCATCGACGTCTCCGATCCAATTGCCCTTGTAGTCGATGATCCAGTAAGGTGCTGCTTGTTTTACTTCGTCGGGCACCGGTTCCATCACAATGTGAATGGCGGTATCTCCTGGATTCACCGGATGCCCGTTGATTTCTGCGGAAATGTTGGCATACCAAACGGTCTTAAAAGAGCCGTTCCAACGAGCGTCCTTTTCCCGATCGTACAGGCTGAATAAATAATTGGTGGGAAGAAACCGCTGGAAAGGTCGGCCATTTTCCGTGTCCCGCACCATGGCCGGATTGAAGGTATAGTCAAAAATAAAATACAGGTGGCCAGAATTGCCCGGTCCATTCAGCAGGGGATCATCGGTGAATTGAACCGTCCATACAAACTCGCTGTTGTCTTCGTTATTTATGTCCCAGAGATCTGCATAGGGCTTCACCAGTTCAAAATTGTAATTATTGATCACGTTGGCCGCCAGCCGTTCTGCTTCCGCCCAGTTGCCGATGGTCAGTTGCACGCGTGCCAGTAGCCCTTCCGCAGCAGCCTTATAGGCACGACCCGGTTCGGAAGCAACCACCGGCAGGTTGGCCACGGCAAATTCCAAATCCGGCAAGATCCCGGTCTGATAGATGGTATTCACTGGTGTTCGATTCGCCTCGGTCTCCACCCCCTGGGTCTCGTCCAGGGAAAAATGTACATCCCCCCACTGTTGCACCAAATGGAAATAGTACAGGCCGCGAAGAAAGCGAGCTTCCGCTTCGATTTCTGCCCTGCGCTGGCTAGATATGCCGGTGACATCTTGTACCCGGTTCACCACTGTGTTGCATTGGTTTACGCCTACATACAACGCGTTCCAAATGGCGGTAACGGTGCCGCTGGTACCCAGGAAATTTGGGGAATAATTGTTGATATGGGGATTATTGGCAATGCCTCCAAAGCCATTGGTAAATATATCCGTACCCGTCACGGTCAGGAAAAACCCGTTTTGCTGTCCGTAAAAGCTACGCAGGGTGGTATACGAAGCTTTTAGCCCATCTTCTATTCCGCCAGGGGTAACGTAGTACCCTTCAGCCGTGGCGAGACTCACTGGATCTTCAACCAATATTTCCTCGCAAGCGCCCAACCCGAGGGTAAAGGCAAGTCCGATAATTATGCATGTATTTTTCATGGTTGCTACAATTTAAAATTTTAGGTTTAATCCAAAAATATACGTGGCTGTGGTAAGCGGGCTTCCTGCACCAACGATTCCGTTCGAGGTCTCAGGATCCACAGTCGTATAGGGTGAGAAAATAAAAGCATTGTTTACCGTGGAGTAAATCCTTGCAGAACTCATCCCCAATTTACTTATCCAGCGGGACTGAAAATTGTACCCAAGCGCTATGTTTCGGATTTTGATGAACGATCCATCAAAATAACGCACCGCATCGGCGTACAAGGGTGCCTCTCCCGCATTGGGCCGGGGAAAGGCATTGGTGGGATTTTCAGGTGTCCAGTAATCCAAATTGATGGAGTTGTACCGGCCCTGCCAGTTGTTTCCGCCAAGATTGTGGTAATCGCTTCGAAGCATTTGACCCATACGGGCGTGTACCAAAACGGAGAGATCAAAGCCTTTGAAGCTAACCCGGTTGGTTAGTCCACCAGACCAATTGGGCACGGTTGAGCCCAACACGCGCCGGTCATCGGCGTTGATTGTTCCATCCGGCTGATCGGTCAATTCCCCATCGGTACCCCGGCCGTTTACATCCCGAATGCGGATGTCGCCGGGGGCCTGCCCCAGGTCTGCAGCCATGTCAGCCTCGCTGGTCTGCCAAATTCCTGCCTGGTCAAAACTGTAGAAAACATTGATGGGCTCCCCGATAAACCAACCATTGCCCACATCATCGCGCTCTCCTTCAAATAATTCGGTTATTTGCTCGCGGTTGGAAAACAGATTTAGGTTTACGTCCCAGCGAAATCCCGAAGGACGGTTTACTACATTGGCATTGGCCGTAAGCTCCCATCCAGAGTTGCGAGTGCTTCCGATATTCTGTAGCACGGAATTATAACCGGAGGTGATTGGGAGCAGGCGATTGAGCAACAAATCGCTGGTATTCGTTACATAATATTCCAGGGAACCGTTAATCCGGTCTTCAAAAAAACCGTAATCCAGCCCAACATTTACCGTTTTTGAAATCTCCCAGCGTAAATCCGGATTGGGGATCAGGCTATTTTGGTAGCCGAAACCGGCGTTTGTTCCAAAAATATAGGTAGACCGTGCCAACCCACCGAGGGTTTGAAATGGCGCAATGGCCGTATTACCCACCTCGCCGTAGCCGGCCCGTACCTTCAGGAATGAAACCTGTCCGCCCTGTAAGAATTCTTCCTCGGTCAAAATATAGCCTGCAGAAAATGCCGGGAAAAAGGCCCATTTGTTCCCTTCGGCCAATCGGGAAGAGCCATCTGCCCTACCGGTCAGGGTAAACAGAAATTTATCATCGTAGCGGTAATTCGCTCGTCCCATATAGGACATTAGGCCCCATTCACCAAGAGAGCTCCCAATGCCTGTGATGGTGGAAGAGCTTCCCAAATCGTAAAAAAGTGATTTCTCGATGGGGATGTCCTGGCCCGATAGCGAGGATTCTTCAAATCGGCTGGTCTGAATGGAAAACAATCCGACCAGATTCAACGCATGTTTGCCAAAGCTGCGGTCGTAAGAGAGAATATTTTCCTGGGTATAGGAAAAGTCCATATCGTTTCGAACCGAGCCCCGGTTGATGTTTCCCTCAAGTAATCCCGTGTAGGTACCTCTTCGGGAAAGGTTAAAGTCCGGACCGTAGTTCACCCGGAGTTTTAAGTACTCGTTGAATTGGTACTCACCGTATATATTGGCAAATATCCGGTGCCTGCGGGTTTCGTCTATGTACTGGTAGGGTTGATAATTCAGCAAGGGATTGGCCAGAAGTCCTTCCCGGGGATTGGGGAAAGCCAGAAAATTCCCCTCTTCATCGGTAGGACCCACCAAAGGTGAATACCCGAGAGAATTGTTGTAGGGGGCATTGGACATCTGGTTGCGTTCGCTGACACTGACCGTGGCGCTCACCCCTAGCTTTAGTTTCTCGGTCAGCTGAGATTCCAGATTTACCCGCACGGCCGTTCGCTCAAAGTCGGTACCCGGAATGTACCCGTCTTCGCTAAAGAAAGATCCGGACACATAATAATTGATTTTATCGGTTCCACCACTTACCGATACCTGATGATCTTGTTGGCTTCCCGATTGAATGGCCAGATCCAGCCAATCCGTAAATCGTCCTGCCTGAAGGTTTTCGATTTCCAAGGGTGCAAAAAAATTGGCATCGAAGCTGGGATCGTCTCCGTCGTGTCCCCGGGATATGCGGGAATAGGCAGCAAACTCCCGACCGTCCATCAGGTTGAGGTCTTGCACGGGTTGTTTGACACCATAGTACCCGTCATAGCTGACCACCGCTTTGCCGGTTTTTCCTCGCTTGGTGGTGATCAGCACCACTCCGTTTGCACCCCGAGAACCGTAGATCGCTACAGCACTGGCATCTTTTAACACTTCCATGGACTCAATATCGTTGGGATTAAAATCATTGATATTGGCACTTGTAGGTATTCCATCAATCACGTAAAGCGGTTCGTTGGAAGCGTTAATGGAGCGATTTCCACGTATCCGAATCTGGACCGGTGCGCCGGGCGAACCGTTTGCCCGCACGATGTCCACCCCCGCAAGCCTTCCCTGGGATTGCTCCAGAAAATTCCCCGCAGGAGTTTCCTGCAGATCCTTGCTGCTGATGGACGATATGGCTCCGGTAAGGTCACTTTTTCGCTGCGTTCCGTACCCAACCACCACGACTTCATCGAGCGAGGTTTGGTCTTCCTGCAACACCACCGATACCTGGGTCTGGTTTTCGAGGGGCATACGCTGCGTCTGGTAGCCGATAAAGGAAATCTGAAGCACGTCTCCCGGATTCGCTTCTATGGAAAACTGTCCCTGTATATCGGTAACCGTACCGGTAGTCGTGCCCTCAATAACGACTGTGGCTCCCGGGATGGGAATTCCGTTTTGATCGGTGACGGTACCCGTGATCGTAGCAAAATCGCCAGCCTCTCCCAGGTCAAGCGATTTGATTGCAGCAAACGCGGGTGTGATGGTCCCGAAATCGGGTATCGCTTCCGCGGAAAATCCAAAATACAGCAGAAAGCCCGAAATCAGAGAGGCCCTCGCTAGTTTTCTTTTTTTAGGTTTACTTTTCATGGATTTATTGTTTTGGTGTAATTGAATGCGTTGCAATAAAAAGGTACAGGCATTAATGCACCGGCGATGCGTACACTAAAAAAAATCCACTATCCGGGATTGATTTTCCGCTGGTCCTTAGTAAGTAGGAGGTTTGTTTCCGCTGCTGTTAATGTTTCAAAAAGTAGGTATTTTTTCATCCATTTGCAACGTATCTTTTTTGACCGTGTGAAAATAAACTATAACCTACGAAAACAACGGTCGTTCGTGGATGGCTCTCCTATAAAAATGACGGAGAAAACCTTCTATGTTGCTTTCCTAATTTGCGGGGATATTTTTTCTTGAGAAAGATACATTTTATCTTTAAAACATGAATCTGAAGAGGAAGTGGGCTCTGCTGGAGAGCAACCCACCAGCAATAGGGTTCATGACGGAGAATATACTCCCAGGCCCCTTTAGTTAGGGGCTTTTTTTATCTTTGAATTCTTTGTCTTTTGATAGCTTAAAAAACTCGTTTTACTACTATCAAAAACAGCAACTTACTCCATAAAACAACCTTCTATTAACAGACTCAATGAGCTGCATTGCCACATTTTAATTTATTGAATATTGGGCCGTAGCCTTCGAGATAACAGTCAACTTAGTTGCTGCAAGGTTTTTTAACGGTCCCAATAAAGGTTGGGGATTGTTTTACAGAATAATATGTTTGTGCGGTTTTATTTGACGACTCCAAGCACATAGGGCTGTTTGTTTTTCAATACGTATCTGATCCTGCTTAAAAGTTTCTTTGCTATTCTGGTTATGGCTTGATTGGCTTTCATCCTTTTGCAATATTGGTTATAGCTTTTTGCCAATGCCGGATCAGTCCTTGCAGCGACCCAGGCACATTCTATTAGAGCAGCTCTCAGCACCTTATGCCCCCTGGGGGTGATATTACCCGTTCTTTCGGTATCCCCGGATGAGTTGGTTGACGGTACAAGGCCGATAAAAGAGCATAGTTTGTCGAGGGAGTTGAACCTGTCCAGCCTTTCCAGCTCGGTCAATAGGGTCATTGCCGTCAAGAGCCCGATTCCTGGAATGGTCATCAATAACTTGATTTCCTGCTCATACTTTTCTGTTTTGGAAAGGGTTCGTATTTGGTTGGTGACATTTAGGGTGGTTTTCCGCATATGGTACAAAATGGACAGATGACTGTCCATTATTTGTTTTTCCACCATACCGAGTTCAAGTCCATCCAGCCATCTAAGAAGCTTTTTGTTCCATTTTGGGCTGTTTATTTCCCCGGGAATACTTATGCCGTTAAAATGGAGGCTGGCCTTGATCCTGTTTTTGATCCTGGTGGTATCATTGACGACAGTTTTTCTTAACCTCATAAGCCCCCTGTCACCAAGAGAGGCCAAAGAGGGTATGTAGATAGGGACCAGTTCCCCGTTTCTTAGGGACCGGGCAATTTTTTGGCTGTCCCTGGCATCCTCTTTCTGTACTTTTTCCTTGCCGGTTGTCGGAATATCAGCAGGATTGACCACAATGGAATTGAACCCAAGAGCGCAAAGCTTGTAATGAGTCCAGTATCCCGAGAATCCAGCCTCATAGGCACTGAAGTAGGTAGCACCCGGATAGTTCCGGACAAGATAATTGTACAAAGTCTCTGCACAGGGATCCTGTGAAAACGTGCGTTTATGAAGATTATCCATCATCACTGTAACTTTCCAGCTTTTGAGGTGGGCATCAATACCCACATAAATGTTTTGGCCGGAAAAATCGTTTTTGTTAACTTGTGTTTGCATAAGTTTCGGAGGTTATAGCATGGTTCTAGAAAACTTAATCTAATGATTTCCTGAAACTTATGCTATTGCTCTTGCAAACATATGGCCTTCGAGGAAGTGGGATGGTTCTATGCGTAGTGGTCGGCTCATGCTTGCTGAGCGTGTCCGTCATTTAGACGAAACTGAGATGTCGGCAAAAAAAACCAGTATTTAGGTGATCGCAGTCAGCGGTAATTCGTCTCCTCACGGTTGTCTCTTTTTTTTCCCCGAACAGACCAAGGGAAACTATCCCACATATGCCCAGATGCCGAGACCATTTCCTTTGCGGAAGCCTTCGTTAAAATGAGCCCAAACGCACCGGGATCAATCCCATCCATCGAGAAGGCGGACCTGAAAATGTGCGATTCCCGCTGGAATCGCTCATGAGTCCGGCGCTGCGGGAGCGACCGGTGAAAACGCGCGGGCACTTTCGGGAACTATCAGGTAAACCAAGGCAAGTGAGGGTAGGTGTAAAAAAGAAAAAAAGCGGGAATCAATGTCCCGCCTTTTTTCTTTTTCGTCATTCGCTATTTTGATTGCGTACTGTCACCTGTCTTTACCTGGCCACCAGTCATTCAGACTAGCCAGTAGCTTTTTGACTACTTTTGGGTGCGCATCCGCCAGATTCTGCCGTTCCATTGGGTCCTGCAGAATGTCGTAAAGCTGTATTTCATTCGTAGCAGCATTTGCCGGTCCGGGAGCAATCAGCTTCCAGGTACCACTGATGATCATGCGGCTCTCCAGGGTTTTCTCCGGTTGGTCCACCGCCACCATGTCGTGCGAAAAATCCATGCTGTAAATCCGTTTGCGGCTAGCCAGTGCTTTTTGGTCCATTACATTGACCCCCTGCATCTCCGGAAGGGGATCCATCCCCACCGCGGCAAGTGTAGTCGGGACCATATCGATGCTACTTGTCAGGTACTCGGTTTCCATACGTGGCTTGATTTTAGCCGGCCATTTGTAGATAATGGGTGTTCGAATACCCATGTCCTGCGGATCTTGTTTGGAACCCGGCGCGTACCGGTTGGGCCGCTCCGGATCCTGAATCCAGCCATTATCTGTGACAAAGACCACCAATGTATTTTCAGTCAGCCCTTGCTCTTCCACTTTGTCAAGCAGCTGCCCCACGGTAATATCCAGCCATTCACACATGGCCCAATAAGCTGCCACGGCTTTGGTGGGCGCTTTTGGCAGGTATTTGTTCAACAATGAATCCGGGGGGGTATGTGGCGAGTGGGGCAGAAAAGGTGCGTACCAGACAAAAAAGGGATCATTATCTGCAATGGCTTTGTCCATAAACTTAAAAATGGGCTCCATCCCTTCTCTTCCAATTTTCAGCCCTTCGTCCCCGTGTCTGCCGCCTCGGCTGGGGTCACCGTGGGTCATGCCATCGGTGAATCCACCCTCACTCCAGTGTCCGCCCCACCATTTTCCAGACTGAAACGACACGTACCCCAGTTTTTGCAGTAACTGCGGGATGGTTGGATGTTTTTGAAACTCATCGAGGTAGTCCTTGTAGAGTCGCGATCGGGCTTCCTGCCAGTCGGTTTGATAACGCGGTTTCTCAGAGCTGAATTCCGGATCGTTTCCGGTGATCCCGTGCTGGTAAGGATACAACCCGGTGATGATCGATGCCAGCGAGGGGCTGCAAAGCGGAGCCGTCACGTATCCCCTGGTGAAGGTTAACCCATCCGCAGCCAATTGATCGATGTTTGGGGTCTCGATATGCGGGTGCCCCATAAACCCATAATCGGACCAGGCTTGATCGTCGGATAATATATAAATGATATTGGGCTTTTCCGACTGGGCGAAGAGCAGTGGAGCTGCGGAAAGAAAAAGCAGCGTAAACAAGACCGACAGAAGTAACGTCTTTCTAATACAACGAGAGATAATCATGCGAGGGGTTATAATTTGGGTTGGTTCAAAACTTGAAAACGAACGAATTTAAGAGATTTTTTGATGAAAATTAGTAATCGATCCTTTTTTCTTGGCAGGCATTTCGGATTTTTGGTGCAATCAACACCTGGTTAACCGCAGGGTAGGAAAAGATGCCGCTGGACATGCAAAGGTGGCTATTGCATGCTTTTCCTAGGACTCATCACGGTTATAAAAGGTACTTCCGATTTGGCGCCCCGCCGTCTACCGAATCGGGCGCCGCTGATTATGCAATGGGAACGACATGATTGGCTAGGTTTATTTATAATGATACACCTCCAAGTCAGCATGGGAAACTTCCGGACCCGTCCATTTTAATTCCAGGTGTGGAGCTACACGGCTATTCGCGTAAAGGGTGGTCAGCCGGATCGGGTGAAGGCCTTTCTGCAATACCACCCTGGCTTTCCCATTTCCACTGGCGATCGCTGGATGACCCTGATCTACAAGCAGTGCCTCGTGAAGATGCATGACCAGTTCTGCACTGCAGCTCAGGCTAAGCTCATATTCACCCGTATTTTCCACCTCGATAAAACCCTCGTAAACCAAGGTATTGAAAGATGATTCGGCTGGAAGGGCTTGCATAGCAGGTACTACCAGGGTTTCCATTGCGGGTTCCAAACGCGTATTTACAAAAGGCACCCAGGGGGCGTCTAATTGGTATTTGGATACCTTGATTCCTTTAGCCAGCTCTCGTTCGGGTTCTATCGCTGGTATCGGCTCGTTGTCGTAGGGGCGTTCGGCGGAGCTATTGGGCATTCTCCAGCGCAACACACTTTTCTTCATCTCCCGTTGAAGCGCTACAAACTCCCCGTTTGTACCCGCCAGGTCCTGACTTTCTCCCGGGTCACTTTTGGTATCAAAAATGCTAAAATCATCTTGATGCGAACCTATATTGTACCGAATGCCTTTGTACCCATTCAGGTACAGGACCTGCATTTCTCCCCGCTTCTTTCCCCGTTTGGATTCAAGAAAAGCGGGGTAGCTTTTTGTCTCATTATTTACCTGATATTCAATGTATACCTTTCCGTCATGTTCCTCGGAAATTCCCGAAAGGATTGGCCAAAGCGACCGCCCATCTGTATTTGCGGGGGGCCGCAATCCACTGATCTCCGCAAAGGTTGGTAACCAATCGTGAAAACCGGAGGGGGCGTCGTTTCTCATCCCTGCTGGAATTTTCCCGGGCCAACGCACCAGGGCAGGAACCCGAATCCCCCCCTCCCAGGTATCCCGTTTGGTGCCGTCCAAATTTCCGAAGCTCTCAAAAAAAATGGGATCGTACGTTCCGTAGCCGTACGACTCGTGGTGCGGACCGTTGTCTGAGGTGAATACAATCAGTGTCTCGTTGTCGATTTGCAGGTCCTTCAACAAATGAATCAAGTCTCCGATAGCATCGTCAATTCGACGAACCATGCTGGCAAAGCGGCGTTGCACTTCCGGCCATTCTTCCCGACGGTATTCGGGATGGATAAAACTATTAATTTCTCCGGTGGCGGTATTGATATACTTACCGTTTTCTCCCAGATACTGCACGCCTCCGTTCGTCCCTCCGCCGGAAGGATAGGGCATGCTGGGTATCTCCAGACCAGCATGTGGCGTATCATAGGCCAAATACATAAAAAACGGTTGATCCGGGTTACCTTTTTTATGATCCTGAATGTATCTTTTGGCCCGTGCGGTAAATAGATCAGTGGTATAACAACCCGCGAGGGCGGCGGATATCTCCCGGTTGCCATCGTACAATTCCATTGGCCCGCGGTTTGCTACGTCGTGTGCCGGATAGTGATTATGTCCGTCCCGGTGCCGGACATATCCGAAAAAATAGTCAAATCCTCGCTTCGTAGGATAGGCTTCCCAGCTCGTCGGGCTGTCTCCCTCCTGCCCTTGCAGGCCGTACTTACCGATCAAAGCCGTCGCGTACCCCGCCTCTTTCAACACGCTTGCGAGGTTATGGTTAAGGGGAAGCGCTTTATCAAACTGGTTGTTTCTGATAGCGGCATGCCCCTGATGCAATCCCAGCAACAGCGTTGCCCGGGAAGGCGCGCAAACAGGAGCAGGAACATAATGTCTTGTCAGGATCATTCCCTCCCTGGCCATTTCATCCAGATTTGGTGTACGGTGATGTGGTTTCCCAGCGACTTGTCGTTGATTCTGGAACAATACACCCAGGTCACCGTATCCCAGGTCATCGGTCAGGATAAAAATGATATTGGGTTTTTTCTCGGCTTGGTTAAACCCAAATAGAGGGTCCGGCTGACACAGGAAGTTCAGTGCCAGGAAAGAAAATACTATCCGTTTAATTTTCATTCACTATTGATTTTATCAGGTTTGTTTCAAATTCCCTATCGTAAAGGGGATTAGCCTGGTTTGGTACAGGTGCATGTACCTCCTTTCTCCAGTCCTCGAGCAATTGAATCAGTTGATCGCGAATTGCCGGTTTACTTTTAGCCAGGTTCCGTATTTCCCCGGGGTCTTTTTCCAGGTCGTAGAGTTCGTATTCATTTTGCTCGAAATAATGGTGTAATTTCCACTTTCCTTTTCTCATAACAGAACCGGGGCGGGTTCGGAATAAGGGATCCCTACCTCCATCTTCTTTGGGATTGTACGCTTGTAGATAAATGGGGAAATGCCAAAAAAGAGCTCGTTCCTCCAAATCCTGGTTACGAAAAAGGGGTGCAAGGTTCCTTCCCTCAAGCTGGATATGCGGACGGTCTTCCGCGCCAATGATGGTTTTTATTGTGGGGTAAAAGTCCATGTTTGTCACCGGAACATCCGTGGTACTTCCCGCCTGAATGGTACCCGGCCAACGCATCAACAGGGGCACACGAATACCTCCTTCGTAGTAGGAGCCCTTTCCTGCCCGCAGGGGAGTTTGGTAGGAAATATCGCGGATGCCACCGTTATCAGAAGTGAAAATCACCAAGGTGTTTGCTGCCAGATTAAGGCCATCCAAAACCGCCATCAACCTACCCACATTCTGATCCACAGAGGCCACCATGGCCGCATAATCGGCCCGGTCCTGACCCTCGGTTCCGGGCTTTTCGGCAAATGCTTCTACCAGCTCCTGCTTTCCCATGATGGGCGTATGCACCGAGTAAAAAGGCAGATACAGGAAAAAAGGGGTTTCTTTGTTTGCTTCTATAAATCGAATTGCCTCATCGGTCAACCGGTCGGTGAGGTATTCCCCTTCCGGCCCATTCTCGATAAAATCAATCTTGTAGGGACTAACATACCCTCCGCCACCTGGATTTCCGCGATGGCTACCTCCCACGTTTACATGAAAGCCATGTTTCAGCGGATCTTCGTTGATGTGCCATTTTCCGAAGGTTCCGTTCACATACCCATGATCCCGCAGCATCATCGCCAGGGTGTAGATTGAGTCGGGTAAAAACTTCCGGTTGGGTGTTGGGATGAGTTGACGTGTTTTGGCATCGCCTCGCGCTGAATTATCGACGGTATAGACCCCGTGTCTGGGCGTATTTCTACCACTCATCATGCAGGCCCGGCTGGGAGCGCAATTGGCAGCAGCCGCGTAGGCATCGTAAAAAACCATGCCTTGCCCTGCCAATTTATCCAAATTCGGCGTTTCGTAATAAGTACTTCCCATGAACCCCAGGTCCTTCCAGCCCAGGTCGTCGACGTTGATTAGGACGATATTGGGATTTCTTTTTTCCACACAAGAAAAAAGCGTCAGGAAAGCCAATACTAAAAAGCAAACAAAACCTAAGAAACCATTCATTTTTCCTACACCAGCTTGGCAAAATCAAAAACAAAAACCTGCATTTACAACCTATCAAAATTGCTAGTCATATACAGTGCCCTATTAATATTTCCTCGGCTTGTCTGCCTGCTCCATTTCTCTAAGCAGCTTTAGTAACTCATCAGCTTTATCAACTCTTTCATCCAATAAGTTTTCAGTTTCTCTGAAATCATCTTTCAAGTTAAAGAGTTCTTGGTCTCCGTTTCGGTGCAGAATAAGCTTCCAATCCTGTTGCCTCACCGCCTGGGCATGTGGGGTTTTCCAGTAGAAGGGATGGGCTTCATTTCTTACCTCATCACCTTTCACAATCGGCCAGATATTTTCTCCATCAAGATTTTGTGCCAGTGGTGGTTTTTTGCCTGCTACATTTGCCAGGGTAGGCATCCAGTCAGCGATATGGACAGGGTGATCGATGGTACCTGGTTTGAGTACACCCGGCCAGTTGAAAAAGGCAGGCACGCGAACACCTCCTTCGTATAAATCTCCTTTCCATCCTCTTAAGGGATAATTGTTGCCCAGCACGGCATGGGGTTTGTCTGCATAACGCCCCTTGTATTGTGTGTCGCTGTACCAATTGAATTGTCCGCCATTATCGCTACTAAATACAATAATTGTATTTTCCCGTTTTCCAGTGCGCTCCAGGGCATCTACAATTTTGCCTATGCCTTCATCAAGATGGGTAACACTGGCTGCAAAGAGCTTACGTGAAGGGTGCATCAAAGGCCTGTCATTGTAGATACGCATCCATTCTTCAGGCTCATCTAAGGGGAAATGGGGTACATGGTGGGTGATATAGAGAAAGAAAGGCTCCTCCCGCTCAGTTTCAATCACACGAATGGCTTCGTCGGTTATAAGGTCTGTCACATGCCGTCCGCTTTCATTCAGGTATTCATCATTTCTATGCCATGACCGGGCCTCAGTAAGCTCTGTAGCCGTTTTATATTCATGGGTATATGGATCAATCTGCCCATCGAAATAGCCATAAGAAGTTTGAAAACCATATTTCAGTGGGGTATACGGAGGAGAACCCATATGCCATTTACCCACTATGGCGGTAAAATATCCCATTTTACTTAAAACTGAGGCCAGGGTAGGATGTCCTAGGGTAATCACTTCACCATAGGCAGGAGATAGCACACCATAACGACTTGGGTATTTACCCGTCATCAAAGCGACGCGGGTGGGGGTACAGGTGGCCATTACATATTGTTGCTGTAAAATTTTCCCCGTCTTTGCCAGCTTATCAATGTTTGGGGTTTTAATTTCAGAGCCATGATAACCCACATCGGCCCAGCCCAGGTCATCAGGTAAGATCACAATGATATTGGGTCTGTCCGTATTTTTTATCTTCAATGTTGGACTTTTTTCCTCACAGGCGGTAAAACCAAGGCAAATAAGAATGGATAAGATAATGTAGATTGATCTGTTGATAAAATGCATAAATTGCTGATTTTATAAAAGTAGAATTTTCATTTTAGAAATAATCTCTAAAAAATCTTTGATCCGCTTGTCTGTACACATATCATTACTGTCTTACATTTCAAATACCAGAGTTACTTATATGCCTGAGGCAGCAGACTAATAATTCTTCTCGAGATAATAAAATGAATAACGCACATTGTTTCCAAGGGATTCAAGACTTTGGACAATTGAGCGATTAAGTTCATTTTTCCGGTAATATATATAGTTGAAATTTGAATCACTTATTTAATACTTTTGGCACTGGCGCATCTGTCTCTTCCACCCATTTTCGCAGTGTCATTAGTAATTCGTTTTCAAGGTCAGGCAAAGACCCTGCAAGGTTTACCGATTCGGATATATCTTCCTCGAGGTTGTAAATTTCGTAGCTTTCATACTCATAGTAGTATATGAGCTTCCAGGGGCCTTTCATAATAATACTCGAAGGCACGGCTCGCCAATATGGCTCGCTGCCTCCAAATTTAGGCAACACCGCGGTCCTTTCATCCCCACCAAGGTACAAAGGAAAATGAAAAAATATCGGGCGTTCAAGACTGCTTCCAGGGTTTTTCCACACATCCAATAAACTATGGCCATCTATCGGTTGAGTTTCCGGCAAACTGGCCCCGGTAATTTCTGCGAATGTAGGCATAAAATCAACCCCGATAGCCGCAACTTCTGAACGTTTTCCTGCAGGAATAGACGCAGGCCATCGTACCACAAATGGCACTCGGATACCTCCTTCATAATACGAACCTTTTCCTCCCCTTAAAGGAGCATTTTCTGTCTGGCTTGACAAACCGCCATTATCTGAAGTAAAAATGACTATAGTATTATCCTCCAAACCAAAGTCCCCCAAAGCCCTTAACATACGACCAAGACTTACATCCAATACTTCTACCTCTGCGGCATATACATCGTTGGCATTTTTAAGTCCTAGGCGTTCCGCTTTCCCTCGGTAATACTCAATCCGGTCTTGTTGAGCCGCCATTGGAGTATGTACTTCCCAATGTGAAAGATACAAAAAGAAGGGCTTATCCTTGTTTCTTTTGATAAAATCAATGGCCGAATCAGTTAGTTTTTCAGCAACCGATGTGTCGTCATAAAAACGATCTTCTGTACCGTTAATGTTTGTAATATAACCCGGTACGCCATTGGCTGAATTCTCATCAAAACCCTGATTATCATCTCCAATGTGCCATTTTCCAAGGCGTGAAGAAACATAACCAGCCGGTTTGAGGAGTTCAGCAAGTGAAGTAAATCCAGGTTCGACATGGTTTACACTTACGTGAAAATTGAAAAAGGAAGAATCCTTTCCCTGTACAGGAACTTTAAAACGCATGTGTTCTACATTACCCCCTCTGGCATATCCTTGTGGAATATACACACCATGTCTTGGACCATACATACCTGTTAGCAGGCAGGCTCTGGAAGGGGCGCAATTAGCGGCCGAAGGATAAAACCGGTTCATTATAAGTCCTTCGGATGCCATCTTATCAATGTTTGGAGTTTCGAAATACCTGTTACCCTGATACCCGGTATCTGCCCAGCCGAGGTCGTCAGTCAATATAACGATGATATTAGGGGTTTTCAATCTTTGTGAGCCCTTTGAAATACAAGAAATACTAAGGGCTGATAAAAGAAATATCTGAGAAATTAATAAGTAATTTTTTCCATGATTCATAAAACAAACTTTCACATTAAGTGGTGGATTAGCAGAATTAATACTACTAGAAATTATTTAAATAATAAGATGCCTTAGAAATATTATATTTTAAAATCACCAAAAGTATACCGATAACTTTACTTCTGAATTTAATATGTCAAAAACCGAAGCAAACTTATTTAAATTATCAATTTAGAAATAGCCTTCGTTTTGCGTGAGATTTTCGTTTAAAATAATTTCCTGGATAGGAATAGGTAACCATTCTTTGCCAGGTGTAAGGTTATTCAATTTTTGATTGAGAGTTGCAATAAGCCCCGGTCTGGTGGCAGGAGTTGCTTCTTCCAGTATTCTTCTTTGCTCAATAGCTTCACGTACAATACCCCACCTCTTTAAATCAGTATTCCTGATAAGTCCTTCGCCTATTAATTCCCAAACCCTTTCATCCCGTATGGCCTGTCTAAGCTCATCTTTATTTAAGCCTGAATGAGGTAATAATCCTGCTCTTTCTCTTATGACATTTATTGAATTTAGTGCAAGCGTAGTCGGTCCATTGAGTTCATTTTCAGCTTCAGCCAGTTCCAGGTAAATGTCTGAAAGTCTGATTAAATGCAAGTTAAGCCCACCATTGCCTCTTGGATCCTCTGGTCGTAACATTTTTCGGATATATGCAAAGTTTAGTCTTACTCCATTGTCCAAAGCATCCATAATATTGACCTCGCGCCTTAAATCATTTGGATCAAATGAACTAACCACACTTTTATAGATAGTGTATCCACCGGCACCATCAAACCATAATGGCAGAGGACTTCCCACCCTTTCATCCTGAGGCCTGGGGGTGTGGGTAGTATGCCGGTTTGTTGATATTTGATTGCTCACGTAATCTAACTGAAAAATCATTTCATCATTGAATTCATTATCAGGTTTGAATATGTCAGCATAATTAGCCAGAAGTTTGTGAGGGGAATTATTAATTATATCGGAAGCAGTAGAAATAACCCCTGCATGATTTTTTTGCCAGGAATAGATTTTAAGCTTAAGTGATTTCAACGCCCAGCGGGTCGCCCTTGCCTTGTAATCTGGTCTCATATTGGCTGGCAAATCATTTTCAACTTTTGTCAAATCATCAATCAAGGAATTTAATAATACATCGGATGGGGTTCTTGCCATCGTTGAGTTTTTGAAAAAAGTTTCTGCATTAATGGTAGGCTCTACTATAAATGGAACATCCTTAAACATAACGACCATGTAATAATAAATTAATGATCTGAGAAATATACCTTCTGCAATAATTTCTTTTCTGATGCCTTCGGGCAATGGTGAATTAGTCATTCTGTAAATCAAAACATTGGCATCGTTAATGGCCTGATACAAGGTACGCCAAAGAGCACGAATCAGTTCGTTATTTTGGTCCCAGCGGAAGGCCACATCTGTTCTTCCTGCACCCAATATTCTGGTAGGAGACGTAAGATCATGGTTAAAGTTAAAAAACCTCTCCATATCACGACCTAAACATTCCGGACTCATTAAATGCTGATAGACACCAGCCAATGCAGCGACACCATCCGCTTCTGTATTGTAAAAACGGTCGGGATCAATAAGATTTTTGGGTTCCACATCAAGGAAGGATTCACAGGATCCAACCACAATCAGAAGGGAAAAAGCATATATTATTCTAATTTTTTTCATGTCTTTATCGATTTAGAATCTAAGGTCAATACCTAATACAAAAGTTCTGGGGTAAGGATAAGTTATATTATAGAAGCCTCTTAACCTCTCATTTGTACCGAAAGAATTGCTTTCAGGATCATCTCCATTAAATGAATTGGAAATCATTTGAAAGACATTGGTACCCTGCAGGTAAATTCTTGATGAGCTTAAAGGAAGTTTCAAGATCTTAACCGGTAAATTATAAGCAAGTTCTAATGTCCTCAATCTGAGAAAAGACCCATCTTCAACATTCGTGTCATTTGGAGATTGTGGATTTTGAGCTTGTGCCGCAGGAACATTGGTATTTGTATTCTCCGGAGTCCAGGCCTGTGTGAAACGCAAATATGCATTTCCATCCTGAGATCTAACCATTGAGGCTTTTTGGATATTGTAGACATCATTGCCGTAAGTATATTGAAAAAAGGCAGATAGCTGGAAATTTTTATAAAGAAAAACATGTTGAAATCCTCCAAAAAAATCTGGATTAGAATCGCCAATGATAGTTAAATCACCATCAATACTTATGGCACCATCCCCATTTTGATCTATATATATAAACTCACCTGGTTTATAATTATTCGCAAAACCATCGGCATTAACCTGCTCTTGTGTTTGATAAATTCCATTGGTTTGATACCCAGTGAAAATTCCTAAGGGTTTACCAACAATTAATTGACTAACGGGGTCTGAGCGTATTGCATATGTAGTGATAGGAACATCAGACCCTAAACTCAAAACTTTATTGCGATAGGTTGATATATTAAAATTAAAATCCCAGCTAAAGTTGTTCTTGTTAATTATCTTAGAGTTAATTCCAATATCAATGCCCTTATTTTCCATAGAACCGACATTTTCAAGTCTGTTACCGAATCCAGATTGGCTTGAGATTTCTCGGGTAAAAAGCAAATCTCTGGTCTTACTATAATAAAAATCTGTTTCTATGTTCAAACGGCCCTCGAATAAGCCAATTTCAAGACCTAAATCGTATTGGCCTGTAGTTTCCCATCTAAGCTGATCATTGGCAAGAATGGCATTTGTCACTCCAACATCCATACCCCCTCTGCCTAAAGAAGCAAACAAAGTATTCATGGCCTGATACCGTTGAAAAGCTCCTATTCCATCGGAATTCCCCGTTTGCCCATAGCTTAACCGCATTTTCAGAAAATCGAAAGCATTCAACTCTTTTATAAAAGATTCTTCAGACAATACCCAACCAAATGCAAGTGCAGGAAAGAATGCATGTCTGTTGGCTGAACCAAATTTTGAAGAACCATCACGACGGGCAGTAAGGGTAAGTAAATAACGGCCGTCATATGAATAATTTACTCTTCCAATAAGGGATAATAATCGGAAATCTTCATAAACTGTACTAACATTGGTAAATTCCGGTGAAGATAAATCTATCCCATAGACAGATAACAAATCGGTAAGAGTTGCTATTGAAGAGGATGTATTACCTTGTAATTTTTCCTGCTGTGTGGTAATGCCAGCTAAAACTCCCAAACGATGTTGGCCTGCAAATTCCAGATCATAATTTAATGTATTTTCAATGAGAAAATTATTTCTTGAATTGGCTGAAACACTACCTGACCCAGGCAAATTTCCCCTCATCAGAATGGGTAGTTGCGATGAAGTAAATTGGTTTTGTCTCATTTCTGAACGCATAAAACCAAGACTGGAACGAAATCGAAAGTTTTTTAAAAAACTTATCTGAGCGTAGGTATTCCCAATGATTTGATTGATACCTATTTTATTTTCAACGAATTCGATTTGAGCAACCGGGTTGTTGAAATTTCTATCATTTATGTCTTGCAAATAAGAATAACTACCATCAGGATTTCTGATTGGTAATGTCGGCTGTGCCTGGCTGGCCCCACTCCAACTAAAAACACTAGGCTGATCATTTATACTGGAAACATTCAACTGAGTACCGACCTCCAGATTCTTTGAAACTTTATGATCCAGATTTATTCTGTAAATTCCCCTTTGATAATTATTCCCTTTAAGAATTCCATCCTGATTAAAATAATTACCACTTAAATAAAACCTTGTCTTTTCTGTACCGCCTGAAAATGATACTTTCGATTGAAAAATAGGTGCCGTCCTTGACATTTCCCTTTGCCAATCAGTACCAGCTCCAATTCTTTGCCGATCATTGTCATCAAAAGGAAGTGCATTATTTAAATACGCTTCTCCCTGGTTGGCAAATGTAATATAATCCTGTGCTCCCATCATGGGTAGAAACCTTGCTATACTTTGCATGCCATATGAAGTTGAGACTTCAATTACAGATTGACCTTCCTCACCCCTTTTGGTAGTAACCAGTATAACACCATTAGAACCCCTGGCACCATAAATGGCCGTTGCTGAGGCATCTTTTAACACCTCAATTGACTGTACATCGGCCGATCCAGTGCAGTTACTATGGACCTGTCACTTATAAATCCATCAACTACCCATAATGGTTCATTACCTGCGTTTATGGAGTTGCCGCCACGAACCCGAATAGTACTCTGAGCGCCAGGGCTCCCATTCACAGATGTAACAAAAACTCCAGAAGCCATACCCTGAAGCGCCTGGTCTACATTAGGTGTAGGAACTTTTGAAACGCTCTCTGAACTCACACTTGATACAGAACCTGTCATGTCCCTTTTCCGAAATGTTCCATACCCAACAACAACAACCTCGTCAAGAGCCGTGACATCCGCTTGCAATATGATATCTAGAATGGCGGAATTTCCAACTTCGATTTCCTTTGATGCATATCCGATAAATGAAAACAGCAACCTCGAACCTTCTGGTACCGACAAAGAATATTTCCCGTCTACATCCGTAACCGTACCAAAGGATGTTCCAGGTATGAACACTGTTACTCCCGGCAGCGCTTCTCCATTCTCATCGGTGACCGTACCTGTCACGGTAATGTCTGCTGACTGTATTTCTATGACTCCGGTGGCGACGTTTCTCGACCGCTTTACATGAATATTATAATCTACTTGCTTGAATGTGAGGTTGGTCTGTTTTGCCAGGCTCAACAGAACATTGTAGAGAGAGTTGTTGTCCGATGAAACGCCAACACTGGGGATATCCCGTATCTCCTTGTTGGTGAATACAAAATTATATCCGGTACTTTTTTCCAGTTCCCGAAAAACACGCTCGATCTTCACATCCTCCAGATTAAGCGATACAATCACCTCCTCTATGTTCTTGACTTGGGCATTCCCGTTCCTTGCCATGAGAAAACTCATGGTCAAGCATTGGAAGAGAAAAGCGATGGAGAATAACTTGGTCATGTGCGTTACATGCTTACGTATGGTTTTTTTCATATCTTTGAATGGTTTGTTTGGGCTATGCCAAATGTTTAAACAAACTTTTACCAGGAAAGAGATTGCCGTCTCTTCGACTGGAATTTACCCGCCATGGATGCGCCACCATCCATGGCTTTTTTTAATTTTAAGAAGTTTTACATAGGCAGTTTGAAGTTTAAGGTGATTCATCAAATTTTAAGGTGACCCGATCCTTATTCACCTGAAACTCAAATCGGGCAGAATAACTTAATCCTTCCAAGACCCCTTCGAGCGTTTGATCTACAAATTTTCCCGATAGGAGCACACCCTTCTCCGGACGATTGCGTACCTTTATTTTCACCCCGTACCAGTTTTCCAACACTCTAATGGCTTCTCCAATGGGCGTTTGTTCAAAAAGAATGGTTTTCCTGGTCCAGGCCAGCACTTTTTCCTCCTCGACCCGGTGCTTGTTATGCAATTGCTTACTTATGCTGACATTCAGTCCTTCCCCTGGCTTTAGCATAATCTCCTGAGGCTTCTCAAAATCCAATACCACATTCACCTTTCCGGTAAGTAAGGACACGTCTAGTGGTTCATTGTCATAAGCGGTGATATTAAAGGAAGTACCCAAGGCCCTGGTAGATACCGGCCCTGTCTTTACGATAAAGGGTCGTAAGCTATCTTTGGCAACCTCAAAAAAAGCCTCTCCCATCAAAAATAATTCGCGTTTATCGGCTGCGAAATTCTTGACATACCGTAGGTTACTGCCGGAATTAAGTACTACCTTGGATCCATCCTGTAGGGTAAGGATGGATTTTACTCCAGGAGGAGCATTATGCTCTTCAAAGATCAAAGGCACAGCTACAGGTTCTTGTTCAGGATGCTGGTGTGTCAAACTGTATAGAATCCCAAGCACAAATACGGATACAAGTATGCCTGCTATTCGGTATATCTGATGACTAGCATGATAAGATATCCGATCCTGCTTATCGGCGAAGCGTTTGAGGGTACTATCAGAACTGATAGCAATAATTCTTCTTTCCGGCTGCTTTTCCGTTGGGTTGTCGACGATGGCTTTGATATTGGACCAGATGTCCTCAATGCGGGATTCGCTTATGTCAGTTATCTCTCTGGAAAGGTTAGTCAAGGCCTTCCGAGCCAATTCCAACTCCGCATACTTTTCAGGATGTTTTTTCAAAAAAGTTTCCCAGAAGACTTTGGTTTCCTCATCGGGTGCAAGAACCCATTTTCGGAACTCCGGGTCCAGCATGAAATCTTCAACTGTATAATCGGTCTTGCTCATAAGAGTAGGCTTTCACTTATTTAAGTTCCGATCCTGTAAAAGTTATCCTTTCAAAAAAATAAATTTTTTAGAATTTTATACCTTCTTATCCGAATGACCCCGGCCGATTGGACAAATACCAATCATACAACCGTTAATGTCGCCAATATTAGGTTAGTGGCCGTAGCTTAGCCGATACCCTCAAACCCGATCCTTACTCAAGAAACGACAAAAAAAAGCAATGGCATCAGTAAAGCTAAAATGGCTTTTTTGAGAGAGGAAATTGCTTTCCAAGCCAAGGTATACACCGAACGAAGGTTAATCCCCATTAGCTTCGCCGTGGCCTCGTAAGAAAGGTTTTCAAAAAATAAATACTGAATGACTTCGCTTTGCCGTGTGGGAAGTTCTTTAAGGCTATTTGCCAACTTCTTTTGCAGTGCCTGTTCGCGTTGTACATTTACAATTTTTACTTCCACACTTTCTAGCCGACTGGGGTAGTTCGCGGCCGCTTGCTTTCGCTTTTCATAGCCCTTGTTGGCCTTTTTCTTCTCTTTATTGATCCTATTGGAAAGTGACCGAAACAAGTATAACCGTACATTGTCTGTGGGTTTGATAGTATCCTTGTACTTCCAAAGGTCTATGAAGAGCTCCTGAATGCAATCCTCCACGAATTCCGCATCCCCCGTTATGGAAGTGCCCAGTTGAAAAAGTAACTTGACATACTGTCTGTACAATCGCTCAAAAGCGTATTTATCTCCGGATTTTAGCAAAAGCCAAAGCCTTTCGTCGCTAGTTTCCTGTGATAGGGTAGTAAACTTGGGCTCTTTTTGCATGCCAGGCTATTTGGGTTTAGTTTTTTGAATTTCTCTAATTTATCTTAAAAAGCAAAGAAGTTAACCACTTTCATACAACTACCCCATGCCTATCAAGGCATTAGCTCACTTTTTTTTATGGTTTTTTCAAAAAGATGGCTGCCGTCTTGTCCTACCAGTCGAAAAATAACAGTGGGCTCGTCTCCGGAAGGTAGGTAGGTAAACTCACCAAAAGCAAATTTTCCATCAATCCCATATAGCTGCGTATCCCAACGGGGATCGTTGGCAGGTGGGCCAACTCTTCCTCCCAGGCTAGCCGCCTCAAACTCATAAAACCCAAAATCAGATTTTCTGGGAATGGTAAATCCCCGGGCACCGTGTCGATCACCGGATATCAAAAGCACCCCACCGATGTTGTTTTCTTCAATAAACCTAAAAATTTCCTCTCTTCCCTCGGGATCATTTACTCCCCAGGAATCCTTACCGCCGGATACGTAATCACTCCACATCGTGCCGCAGGATAAAATAATAAAGGGTCCTTTACAGTCCAATAACTGTTCCTTTAACCAATCCATCTGGCTTTTTCCCAAAAAGGACCCCTTTTCTCCGGTCCTGAAAAATCGGTTGTCCGTCATGATAATATCAAATGGTCCTATCCTATCCCGGGTGAAAATTCCTTGATTTAAAGATTTATCACCATAAGATGGATTCACCCAGGATTCCTGGAAAACTTTTCTAACTCCATCCCGGTCTTTTTCGGAATATCCCTCCGGAATTCCGGCTTTATCGTTATCAAAATAATCGTGATCATCCCAGGAAGCATAAACGGGGACGGTTGAAGCGAATTGTTTCCAGGCAGGTAAAAAATCCCTGAGCAGGTAATCAGCCCGATGCAAACCCAAATGATCGTTTCGATCCTGCACGGCAATATCGCCCAACAATAACATGGCATGGTTTCCCCGAGCCCTGATCTGCTCCAATAGCCGATGATTTCCCAGGCCCCAGCGGTGAGAACAGGAACCAAAGGCAATTCTGACCGCTTCGTTGGCTCCTGATTCCGGCAGCGTTGTGATCTTTTGATCGATGGTAGCAAAGATGATTTCGTCGTTAATTTTCAATTGATAAGGATACGTAGAGGACGGTTTAAGGCCTTCAACGACTACCTCTACCTCCAAATCAGTTGCCTCGGAGGAATATACCGGGCCAAAAACAACCTTTCCACCCTCCGTTTGAACTTCTACCTCAACTTTCGCCGGCTTCAGGGTTCTGATCCATACCGTGGCTTTGTCCGATTCGATTTGACCAAGCATGGGCCCCGCTAGCATTTTTCTTCCGTGTTTTTGGATCCGTTCGCTGAATGAACGGCATTTCATCAGGTCCGCATAGGAGCTGCTTTTTTCAGCAGATAATATACGATACGCGGATTCGTAGAGCATCAAGTCCGCATCGGAAGTTGTGCCCCAATACTTCAAAATCTCAAGGTTATCGGTATTCTTGTTCATCGGATGCCCTGGCTCCCCAAAATCCTGCGTATAGCCCTGAAAAGGCAGAACAATAAGGTGTAACCAGGTAAAAATTCGACCTGCGTTTAGGTGGATTCGACACCTCTCATTTTGAACATTCTTTCTCGGTTCTTCTTTCATGATTGTACGCTGTTTTGATCGACACCTAGCGGCGGGAAAAAACGCCGCTGTCATTCACAATGCCAATCTGAACGCCAATGGCTCGTGCATTTTTCGTCTGCCCACGATCCCACATTGCCATACCTGCGATTGCGCTCAGCTTTCAAACAGATCCTGATTCATTAGATTTTCGTTTTACATCCTACTGTCCGAAATCAATTTTTGGAATATCAGTACCAAGGTAAACGCTACTGCTTGGAAAGCCGCCCTTCACCCCCAAAAATCGGCGCTCCGGCCGTACATCATTCGTAGACCAGCCTCTGGATTGGACATCGGATACAAGACCTGCCCCGAATTCCTCAAACCATTTTCCTGACCGATAGAAAAATAGTATCAATGCCTGTCTCCATTACCTACAAAGACTCCCGTTTTTGCAGCTGGAAATTTCCTCAACCAATTGCCTTCCTGCTCGAATAGCCTATTGGTAAGGCTATCCCATTTGGTTTCCGGGTATTGGTTTGTGGGCATCTGCATGATTTACACAAGAATCGGCACCATTCCTGCAAAAACAATACATTTCTTATTCCACGCCGAGGTAAATCGGTGCGATGATTCGGTCAGGGTAAAGATATGAAAATATGTACTTCCTTGTCATCACTTTCACTGTTGGGTACGGACACATTCCCACTATTCAAACCCGGCAGAGGGATTTTCTATTGTTTTTCAACAAGTTGAAGCCCTTCCTGGAAGTAGGATGGGCCATGACTGCATCGCCTGCACAACAAATAAGGAAACGGTATCGGCATTGCCGACGATTCAGCCCGGATTACACCTCCCCTGGGTATTCATTTATTGGTCAAACCGGACAGGAAAACTATTTGTGAAAAATGGGGCTGGATCAGGCCTACTGGAAACACCTTCTCGGTGGGATCGGACGGATCCCATCCGTCTGCCCTGTTGGGTTCACTGTTCGTAGGATCACGATACGTTCTCAGGTATTTTTTTGTACCCGTCCGCTACCAGAAAAGCAGGTAACATCGTACTGTCTTCTCTTCGCGAAAGCAGTACTATTTTGCATTAAGCAGCCTTGCGGGTTGGCGTACCTGGCATAAAAAAGGCAGACGGTAATCCGTCTGCCTTTTCGTTTTTGCTGCATTTCATGGGAATGCCGACTTCTTTTAATAGCCTGGGTTCTGCACCAGGTATCCTTCAGCAGCAGAAGCTCCGTCTATAGCTGACTGCGGAATCGGGAATACTCGCTTCTGCACGTCGCTGTCCGTTTTCTCGGTCCAGGTATCTTCGTATTTTCCGAAACGGATCATGTCCGTACGGCGCTGATGCTCCCAGTAAAACTCAAAGCCTCGCTCCCGGAAGAGGATATCCAGGTCCATTGACGCAAGCGGCGGAGGAGTGACTGCAGGCCTTGCAGTTCTTGAAGCCCGTACCAGATTGACATCCGAAAGTGCTCCACCGGTATCGCCCATTCGCAGTTTGGCTTCGGCACGCATCATGTAGCAATCGGCGAGACGGACAATCACCAAGTCAGCTTCTCCTTTGTTCCGGCCGTCATCTGAGGACTTGCTCCACTGATATTTTTCCACCCTGAATCCCGTGTTGTAGTCGCTGCCTTCCGCAGTAAAGTTGATGTCCTCGATAAAATCCACAAAAGCATTCTCTTCCGCCCTCCGCCAGTCGCGTAAGGGTCCGATCTTGTACCTGCCATCCGGTGTTTGAATAAACGGCAACCTTCTTCCCGTATTTTGCAATCCATACTGCAATCCACGATATATGCCTCGATTCACTTCAAAATCCTCGGCTGCGATCGCAGAATCGGCGGGGATAATCATTCTCTCCCAATAGAATCTTGCATCTGCCTCGGCAGGATCCGTTTCGCCATACGCCTGCACCCAGGACCGATACCAGTCCGAGGTGATGCCCGGACCATCGGTACCATTACCTCTGGGAAACAATGGATTACCGTAGAAATTGTCCGACATGGAGAAATAGGACATCCGGTTGTGCCCGTTTAAATCGGGACGCTGATCCACCGCAAATACCAATTCCGGATTGTCATGATTGTCATTATTAAAATTGGCAAAGAACTCCGGGGACAGGCTGTATTGACCATCGTTAATAACCCTGTTACTGTAGTCAATAACCTTGTTCATATCCGCTTCGGTGAAGTTAAAACTGGCAGCGTAGGGGTCGCGCCATACCGCAGCATTCAGGTGCAAACGGGCCAATAATCCATATACTCCGCCCTTGGTGAGTCTTCCGGGGCCAACATCTGTTCTCAGCTCCGGTATTACTGCTTCAAATTCGGTCCGAATGTATTCCACCGCTTCATCTCCGCGTAGAATCTCAGAGAGCTCTCCCGGATCATCTTTCTTAAATGCGATGCCCCAAAGGTCGAGAACAATCATGTTATAAAATGCCCTCAGACCTCTTACTTCCGCCAGAAATACCCTGGCTTCGGTGTCTGCATCAGCGATGGGTGTTAATACATTGATTGCCGTCACGGTTCTGGAGATCATTACCGTCAGAAAGTCCCAGCACTGTTGGATATTGCTGTGCACAGGACCCCAGGTGTGCTGATGCAACTCGAGGTAAATGCCATTGTCACCCCAATCCCTGCCACCTCGGTAGGGCAGGATCGCCTCATCGGTAGATATTTCCTGAACGGCAAAATACCGTGTATGCCGGTAGAACTCCGGCAACATGCCGTAGGCGGGTGCTACCACCCCCCGCACAAGATCACTTTCTTGTCCTCCACCGCTTAACGATTCATCCAGGATCTGTTCTTGCAGGTCCGTACAACTGCCAATCAAAACCGCGATTGCCAACAAGATTGGTTTTATAGTATTTTTCATGGTACGATTCACTTTTGGTTAATTAAAACGATACGTTGAGCGACATGACAAATGTCCGGGCTCGTGGGTAACCATTCAGGTCAATCCCTGCCGATTGAATCCCGTCTACGGAGCGGTCCTGATTCACTTCGGGATCAAAGCCGGTGTATTCGGTAATGAGGAACAGATTCTGTCCGGTCAACGACAAGCGCAATTCCTTCGCCCAACTTGAAATTCCGAGAGCATTCGTGTTGAAGTTGTACCCCAAAGTGGTATTGTTCAGGCGAAAGAAGGCTCCATTCTCCAAATACCTTGTGGAAACGGAGGAGGAATTGATGGGGCTCTCTTCGGGAAACTCTATCGCTTTGTCGGTAGTGTTGAGGGAGTTGGCCAATTTTGCCTTGTAGAATTTGTTCATGGCGGTGTTGTTGTAAATCATATTACCGGACACACCGTTGAAATTCATTCCGAGGTCAAAATTCTTGTAGTTGAAATTTAGGAAGAAATTATACGTCATATCCGGCAGAGCACTCCCTACGACCATACGCCCACCGTCTTCGGAATCTTCAAATACCGATAAGCCATCCGGGCCGATACCCATGAACCTTTGCATGTAGAATGTGCCGATCGGATGACCATTGATCAAACCATTGATCGTGGCACCGGTAAGTCCCGAACCCTCCGCACTTCCAGTTGTGACAATGGTAAAGGGCGAATCCTGCACCTCATTATTGATGAACGTCGCATTACCCCCTATGCTGTAAGAAAAACCACCCTCAATACGTCGTTGGTAATTCAATGCAATCTCCAGGCCCTTGTTGATGATCCGCATGTCTTCCACATTGGTCCAGTAATCGGTTGCGGGCTGTATTGGATCTGGCGGCTTTACTTCAAGCAAAATATTGTTGGACACTTTATTGAAATAATCCACGGTTCCGGAGAGCGCACCCTCGAACAACTCAAAGTCAACACCCACGTTCGTCTGCGTTGAGACCTCCCACTGCAAATCGGGATTGGCCAGTCGCACAAATGCCGTTCCGGCTGTATACGGAGGTTCCTGTCCACCCAGTGGGTAGCTGTCCCGGTTAGAAATCCGCGTGGTGTACGATGCCTGGGTAATCTTATTGGGAATTTCCTGGTTACCCGTCTGCCCCCATCCTGCCCGGAGTTTCAACTCGCTGAATGGCGAAGATTGCAAAAATGCTTCCTCAGACAATCGCCAACCTGCAGCAAATGACGGGAACGTACCGTACTTATTGTTGGCTCCGAACTTGGAAGAACCATCTGCCCGAATGGTTGCCGTTACTATGTATTTGTCCCGGAAATCGTAATTGGCTCTTCCGAAAAACGACTGCAGTTCGTTGATATTAGCCGATCCCCCCGGAGGATTGTCCACGAGGTTCAGCCGCTGCCCAAGACCGGGGTTATAACGTGGCTCTATGCCGTTGTCAGAGAAAAGATCCACACTCCAGAATCGAGACCGGTTATAAATCCGCTGATAGGAGTGTCCGGCCAGTACGGTAAACCCATGATCGGTTCCAATGCCAAAATTATATGTCAAATAGTTTTCGATCAGCGTATTTTCACCGTCCGAGAAACCCTGCTCCAAACGTCCTTCTTCAAACGGGTCTTGGTTGGGCATGTTTTGATTATCGGAAGCACTTGACCGGGTGTCATAGCCTAAATTCACCTTGTATACCAGACCCTCCATTATCTCCAGGGAAGGTGAAATACTCAAAAGCGTCCTCCTCGTTTCTCTGAAGTTGGTATACAATTCGGCGGTATACAGCGGATTCATCAGGTCGGGATATCTAACCGGATTGCCGTTCGCGTCGCGAGCCGGATAGGTAGGATTGAATTCCAGCATCTCGGAAACCAGTCGACCTTGTGGTGCATTTTCGCCCTTTTCAATGCTTGACCCAAGATTAAAATCAATACTTAGCCGGCCGTCCCACAATTTCTGCGTGGCACCGATCCTTCCACTGTATCGTTTGAACCCGGTATTCAGGACAATACCCTGCTGGTCGAGGTACCCAAGCGATGCCCGGTAATTAAAATTCTGACTCCCTCCCTGAAACACCATGTTATGGTCGTTGGTAAAGGCTGTTCGTGTCAATTCATCCTGCCAGTATGTATTGCCACCCCGATCTTCGAGTATCCCTTCCACGGCATTCACCTGTTGACGAAACTCGTCTGCAGAAAAAACGGGTATCTCTCTAGCCATGTTGGATACACCGAAATTACTATTCACGGAAACTTTAGACACACCTGCTGCACCTTTTTTGGTGGTGATAATGACCACACCATTGGCACCGCGAGCCCCGTATATGGCAGTTGCAGAAGCGTCTTTCAACACGTCGATCGACTCTATGTCTTCAGGATTTAAGAAATTCAACGGACTGTCTGCACCGCCCGTACCCGCAAGTCCCAAAGGAAAACCATCAACTACAAATAAGGGGCCGGTACCCTGCCGGATGCTTCCCTGGCCCCGGATGACGATCCGCTGCCCGCTACCGGGAGCTCCGCTGGAAGACGTGACATTGACACCAGCTACTTTACCTTGCAAGAGCTGTCCGGGCGAGTTCATGATTCCTTTGTTAAAGTCATCGCTTTTCACAGAAGCGACCGACCCGGTGATGTCCTTTTTCTCCTGCGTTCCGTAACCAACCACTACAATTTCCTCAAGCGAGGTAACATCCGGCGTCAGCGTCACATTGAGTATACTTTGACCGGCAATTTCTATGCGCTTCGATTCGTACCCGATGAACGAAAAAACTACAGCGGCCCCTTCAGGGACATTTAATGAGTAGTTTCCGTCCAGGTCGGTAACAGTTCCCACGGAAGTACCCGGAATAGAGATCGTGGCACCCGGAATGGGATCACCGTTTTGATCAGTCACCGTTCCGGATATTTTGACATCCAGCCAGTTTTTCGAATCCACCCGCACTCGAGCGGCCGCTGCAGATTCCAGTCCAACCTCACTCTTTACTACATAAATCTGCTCATTAACCCGTTTGAAATCGTAATTTACTTGCTCGGTGATGCGTTTGAGCACCGTTTTTAAGTCGGAGCTTACCGCAAGCGTGATGCGGGTTTTGTCGTTTGACACTTCCTGGTTGTAGGCAAAAACAAAATCGGTCTGCCGCTCCAGTTCCGCCAGGACGGTTACCAGTTTCTGATTCTTCGCCTGCACGTTTACCTGGTAATCCTCCATACTTTGACTGGATCCAGGTGCTGCGATAATTACCTGCATGACAAGTAATTGAAGCAAAAAATACTTTAGGGTTTGTTTGGAATAAAGCACAATTAGCCTCAGTAAATTATTTTTCATAATTTTAAATGTTTATTGTTAAACAACGGTGGTTTGCCACCCAATCCGATCCGGGACTGTTGCAGCAGTTCCGGATCCTTTTCTAAAAGATCTTTCGCAATGATCAACTAATTTTCATAGGCATACGTTGGTTTAATGATTACATCCTTTGAAATAAAGGGTTAACTTTCGCTCTCCCGTTTTTTTGATATCAAAATCTGCCAGATTTTTTAGCCCGTGCAACACGGCATATAAATTACCATTTCGATACGTTGCTTTTATCTGGCAACGGTCCATCCCTTCTCCCTCTACATCGATCGAATAGTTATAAATTGCCGCCAAGCGGGGAATGATCTCATCAAAGGTCACCAGATCGAAGGACACGGACTGGGCCTTCCAGGCGAGAAAATTTTGCTTGTCAACTGGCGCCACCACTATCTCTTCGTGTTCGGGGTAAACCGTCGCCATTTGGTTTGGATGTAGTTTTACCCGGGTTTCCTCTTCCCTACCCTGCTGGCAGACGGCCACACTACCGTGGTCGACGGCTACTATGACCGCTGATTCCCGGTGTGCCTTTACATTGAAACGGGTACCCAATACCTGGGTTCGGACGCCATGGCTCCGTACCTCAAAAACCGCTGCTTCATTTGCTACCACCTCGAAAAAGGCCTCTCCATCCAATTTTACCAGCCGTTTTCCTGATTCGAATTGCCGGGGAAACCAAAGAGTAGTGTTGGTATTCAAATAGGCCATACTGCCGTCGGGTAAGGTGATCGTTGCTTTCTGGCGCTCGTTGGTGCTTCGCTTCTCCCATACTACCTCGGTAGGTGCCTGCAACATCCGAAAAACAAGGAAACCCAAGCCAATAAGCAGGGCAATCGAGGCTACCATCCGTACCGGCCCTGAAAAATAGGCTTGTTTGCGGGACCTTTGAATCCGACGGTCAATTTTCCCTTTGATCCGTTGCTGAATTTCTGCCTCCTCCTCCCTGTCCAAGTCCCAGGACAACTCCCTCCGTTGAAGCTGATCCAATACCTGATGCAGCAATGCTTTTTCTCGGGCAGATAAGCGCCCGGTTTCCTTCTTTTGTAATAGTTGCAGAAACGTTCGTTTAGTCATTTTTTACTGAGTAGCTGATAGACAGTACCCGATTGGGGCGCTACTACTTAGTCCTTATAAAAAAAAATAACGACGGAACCCCGAAAACGAATTAGAATCAATGGCTTACGCGAAAAAAAACCTAATTTAATGCTTAAAAAATTAATTTTTCAGAATATAAATCTGATTAGGTGGAGTATAAATGGAGGCAGGTATAAATAAATTTGGCCGAGGTTTTTTTTTATGGATTTCAATGCTTTGTACAAATGGGCTTCCACCGTCCGTACCGAGATGTTCATCTGACGGGCGATTTCTGAATTGGGCAAATCGGCTTCGCGGCTCAACTGAAAGGCCTGTTTGCACTTATCCGGTAAAGAACCCACGCTTTGCTTTACGATCTGGTCTACCTCTTCAAATTCCAATAAATGATCCGCCATAAGCTGCTCGGGCAGATGGGCAAAAACGGCTTCCAAATCCGTGGTCTTTTTCAAATCCCGAATCACGTTGAACACCTGATATTTTACTGCGCGGAACAAATAAGCCTCCAGATGCTCGATCTTTTTATGACCTGCCCGCTCCCACAAGTCCACAAAAACCTCCTGAACCAGGTCTTCACAGACACCCTGGTCTTCAAAAATAGCGTAGGCATACCTATACAACCGCTTCCAGTACCGTTCGTAGACCTTATCGAAGGCTTTTAATTCGTTACGGTATAAGGCCGCGCAAAGTGCTTTATCGGTTATGTTGGATGGGTCCATGGGTTACAAATCGTAACAATTTAGAAGTTTTTTACCAATCAAAAAATGGTAGCGTTTAAAAATAATTGTCAGGAACCTATTTCTCTAAATCGCAAAAGGGGATGCGGAGTGAACAGAATTTCACCCGCATCCGCCCCCCATTCTAAGCAATAGAAAAAAGAAGTAATGGAGGAGAGGCAATGAAGCACCGGGCCACAAGCTGGGATGCTTTCCCAACGATTAAATACCCAATTCTACCTGGAAGCGCCAAATAACATTATTTCGGGCTGGGTGGGTGCCTTCGCCATAGGCCCCCATGAGTTCGTAGGTTACATCGCTTTGCAGCTTAAATCGATGACCGCGAAGGTACCTGGTCAATCCTGCCGTGAAATGCTGAACTTCCAGTTCATAAAGTCGTATTTGCCTGCCCGGATTGAGGCGGGTATACCTTCCGGCAAACTCGAAGTTGCTGGGTAAAAGATAGCTGGCCTGGAAGTTTTGCCCCAAGCCGTTGTAGACATACCGTACCTCATTTTCCTCGTTAAAAGTCAATGGATTCACAGAGGTTCGGTATAAAAATTCGCTGGCAAAAGCAAAACCCCGGTATTTAAATAACCAATCACTCATGTAGGTATTCATGTCGGTTGGCTGATGCAACAAAACGCCGATCTGACCACCGGTACGTAGCGTGTTGTAATTTTGATTCAGGGTCATGCCAATGGACAATTTGGTGTTTTTTCACGCATCAAATCCCCCTCAAAGTAATCACCGAAGGCTTCAAAGCGGCCGAAAGGCAACAGTTCGATCCTTCCTGTGTAGGACAATTCGGATACTTCTTCGAAAAAATTCCTCCCTTTTCCCGTACTGATTGCACCCAGAAGGACGTAGTAAAAATTACCCCTAAATTGCCGGCTGTATTTTGCTTGAATGCCAAAGTCCCGGTCCACGTTTAGCGTCGCGTTGACAATGCTCCGATCTACAAATTGCAGGTCACCGGAGCTATTCACCCGCTGCCGATTGCCGGGCAGCTTGGTCTGTCCGAGTCCCAGCGTCAGGTGTGGATTCACTTTGTAGAAAATCATCGCGTCTCTCAGAATATTGGGAAACTGCGTGCGCTCCCAGTCCATATCCTCGGGAGTAAAGGAAAGCTGAATAACATAGGTTACCCGTGGATGGTACACAAAGCCATCGAAGCGAAGCCGAAGGCGCCGTACCTTTCCCTCTATTTTGGTCGGATCACCGTCGTAAAAATTAAATAATGCCCGGTTTTGCATCCTGAACCGGATATTTAACGAAAAAACGCTATCAGGAGAGGTAAGCCCCACTCCCTTTCCGAAGGTAAAATAGGGCACTTGGGTAAACTGTGTAGGGGCATCTATCATGGCCTGCACACTGTCTGCGGGCAGCGTATCCTGAGCCCTAAGCGGCAAATAAGCCATAAAAACGAGTAAACAGCCAGTAAACGGCTTCAATGAGAAAAGGGATTGGATCATTCGTGTACGACCTAATGGCTTGCAAAAATAGGAATTAATCCCATTGTCCGAACGAGGAAGAACCTAAAAGCAGGTAAATAATTTTCAAATTAACCCTATATATGCATTTAGCTCTTACGCTGGTTCAGCCTCCTCCGCCTTGCAATCCTAGTAGATGGGAATCACCCGTTGCAGGCCCAATTTTTCCGTCTGTTGCGCGGCGGCTGATATGTCATTCACGAGCGGAAAATCAATTCCCCAGGCAAAGAGCCGTTGGAGGGTCTCCGGGTCGTCTGTTCCGAAATAATTTACCTTTATCCCGTTCTCATGTAAGATACGAACGTACCGTTTAAACGCGCGCCGAACCGGCCCCCGCAGTTGAATAAAATCTGCTTCCATGGCAATCGTACTTGAGACATAATCGGCCCCACCCGTTTGACGTTCCATATTGCAGATCTTGATCGATTCAAGCACGCTACGAGCCCCAGCACGTGCCTCGGCTGATACTGCGAGGAATGCCTGCTGCGTTCTGCCTTTAGCTACCAGTAAGCGGGCTACCCGTTTACCTATTTCATGCCCCCCTTTTATGTGAATGTTCAACCAGGTATTTCGCGGCATGACCGCGAGTACTTCCTCCAGCGTCGGAATTCGGGTTCCGGCAAATGCAGGATCCATCCAACTTCCGGCATCTAGCTCTTTCAGTTCAGATAGGGTTAATTCGGCCACGGCTCCCGTTCCGTCCGAGGTACGATCCACCGTTGCGTCGTGCATGAGCACCAGGGCCGAATCTTTGCTGAATTGAACATCAAACTCAATCATCTGGGCACCCATACGAACGGCTGCCAGCAATGCCGGAAGGGTATTCTCCGGGTGCGTGGCCATGGCACCCCTGTGGGCACAAAACCCTCGATTTGGCATATCCAATTCCTGAGCCGATAGACAGGACGCTATCAACATCAGGCAGAAGCCTCCGAGGATGGCTTTTTTTTCTATCATGCGATTTGTATAAGGCATGCGCTTACCTTGGTCCCGATGCTCCCGCTATCGGGGACTTGTTCTCTTCTGTCTCGATCCGCTTCCCGGCGTATCGTTGCAAAGCCACTTCCAGACCACGCAGCTCCGCTAATCCCTTTAGCCTGCCTATGCCCGAATACCCGGGTATGGTATCCTTCTTCAAATCGTCGAGCATTTGATGCCCATGATCGGGACGGAAGGGAATGGCCTTTTCCCTACCTCGATTGATCTGCACAAGAAGCTTCATTACTTCGTACATGTCCACATCTCCGTACAAATGATCCGATTCGTGGAAATTTCCCATCAAATCTTTCTTCACATTTCTCAAGTGCACAAAATGAATTCGCTCAGCTAAGGCTTGAATGATTTCGGGAAGGTTGTTTGCTTTCCCGGCACCCAATGATCCGGTACACAGACAGATTCCATTAAAGGACGCGTTTACCGAATCGGTAATGAATCGCAAGTCCTCCAAGTTCGAAGCAATACGGGGCAAGCCAAGAATGTCGTAAGGTGGGTCGTCCGGGTGTATCGTTAAGGTAATGTCCAAGCTTTCGCAAGTAGACTGTACACTGCGCAGAAAATAAACCAGGTTTTCCCGCAAACCGGATTTTCCTATACTTTGGTAGCGGGAAATACTTTCGGAAAGGGTCTCAAGCGTCATGCTTTTTTCGGTAGGTACCCCCATCAATACGATATCGGATAGTTCCTGCTTTCTTTCCGGAGTCATTTCCGTCCAACGCAACCGCGCATTTTCACGGATTTCCAACGAATATTCACTGCTGGCACCGGGCCGATGTAACGCAAACAAGTCAAAAGCCGCCAAATCGGTCCAATCGAAACTCAGGGCTTTTGCTCCGTTGGCCAGATGCAGAGACAAATCCGTCCGGGTCCAATCCAAAACGGGCATAAAATTGTAGCAGACCAGGCGTATACCCGCCTGTGCGAGGTGCATCAGCGTCTTCCGGTAATTTTCGAGGTAAGGCTCGCAATCATGCGACCGCGTCTTTATGGATTCGTGAACCGGAACGGACTCAACGACCGACCAGCTAAGACTGGCATCTTCAATGATTTTTTTTCGTGCAAGAATCTCTTGCAGGGGCCAGATTTCTCCGTGTGGAATGTGGTGCAAAGCCGATACCACCGTGGTGGCGCCGGCCTGGCGAATGTCCTGTAAAGAGACGGGATCATTCGGACCAAACCAGCGCCAACTTTGGATCAAAGACATACGCTATCGCAAAATGCTGAATGAATGGGCTAAATCAAAGGACGTATTCGGTACCGTATGGAAATCGGTTCGGACGGGAAAGCATGGAGTTTGCTTCATCGTCGTTTTTGAAGCGTTCTCTCATGGGATCCCAATACAGTTTCCTTGGCAACTTCATGGCAATATGGGAGAGCAGGCAGGCACTGCAAGACCGGTGCGCTACTTCTACCGGTGCGATTGTCTGCTCACGGGAAACGATGCAATCCAACCAGTTTTTGTGGTGCTCCTCGCTTTCATACAAGTGAATTTCCTCCGGACCGATAACCGAGGTAAGGATTTTCTGGTCGCTTGCTTTAAAGGCTTCGCTTGGTTTTCCGCCCGGTACAGGATCACTGTCTGTTACCCCCACGTTGCCTCGGGCAACAAAAATCCAGCCGTCGGTACCTTCGAAACGCACGCCATTCGGATAGGCGCCACTCACTTCCATGATCACATCATTGTCGTATTTGGCCGTAACTTTGAAATCTCCATGAACGGTCCACAGACCCTCGGTCGGAAAATCAGCAATTGCTTCCAACTCAACGGGACCGGAGTACTCTTTTCCCATTGCCCAATGTGCAATATCCAGGTGGTGAGCTCCCCAGCCGGTAATCATTCCCGCACCAAACTGCTCGCAACGGAGCCACCCTGGTCGGGAACGAATATCGGATTGAGAATGCACGCGGTCAAGGGTATACGGTACCCATGGGGTAGAACCCAGCCACATATCGTAATTCAGATTTGCCGGAATCGGCATTTCCTGTGGATTTCCTCCGGCAGGATCGCCCGGCAATCCTATTAAAATCCGCTCAACCTTTCCTATCCGACCATTTCGCACAAGTTCGCAAGCCCGCTTAAACTGAGGCCAGGGGTTCAGGGATCGCTGCTGACTACCGATTTGAAACACTGCACCTGTCCGGTGAATGGTATCGCTCATCATGCGCCCTTCTTCTATGGTCAGGGAGGTAGGCTTCTGCAGGTAAATATCCTTACCGGCAAGCGCCGCTTCCATTGCTGGCTGTGCGTGCCAATGATCGGGGGTACTGATGATGACTGCATCCACGTCTTTGTGACGAATCATCTCTTTGTAATCCTCAAATACCTGAACGTCTACATAATTTCGTTGACCTGTTTTGTCGGCATAGTATTTTTCCACCCAGGTTTTGCCCTGAGCTCCGCGGTCCCGGTCCACGTCGGCTACCGCCACTACCCGTGCAATATCGTTTTTCATGGTCTCGGGTAAATCGTGGGTCATGGCAATGCGACCAAAACCTACTTGTCCGATGTTGATTTTGTTGCTTGGCGCGTTTTTCCCTAAAACCGAAGCAGGTACGATGGTCGGAAAGCCAGTAACTGCAAAAGAGGCTGCCAGGGCTCCTTTGGTACTGGATTTCATAAAATTCCTTCTCGAAAGACCGGATTTGTTTTCTTTTTTCATGAAAGCATGCTTTATAGGTTATCCTTATTTGGTAATTGTTTCGGTATTCGTTCTGCATTTGTAGTCGTCCACCGGTAAAAAGACCGATGCCTTGCGGACGGATTTATTCTTTTTTGATCGTTATTGTCGGTAAGACCCCAAACTGTTTCCAGGCGGCTTCCGCCTCTTGTGGACTGATCTTCTTGGCTGAAACCAGAAAGCGGTAATTCAACGCGTAACTTTTTCCTGGTTCCAGCCGCCAATCCATGTTTTTCGTGGGCGCAAAATTGGCATACATATCGCCCCTGCCGTACATGTCCTCGGGCCAGATACGCAGGGGTTCCGGATGGTTGTAATTTGTGGGGGCAGACATCATCACTACCGAGGCATAGGCCTCGTCGATTTCGCCCTGAACGATACACCATCTGGCCAGACTCCCATCGGCCATTTTTCTGCTGAGTCCTTCGGAAGTAATTACTTCACTATTCTTATTGTTCCATTTTTCGGTGGTCCTCCATCCCAGACTTCCGTATCGGTACTCTTTCAAGGTTACCGGCTCCTCTGCTGCGGGGTTGAGGAGAATGCTGATATCCGCCAGATAATACGTTTCGTTGTCATCCAACGCGTAAATTCGGGCTCCCTGCACTTCTCTCATCGCTGCTTCCGGACTGGACCGGTTTTGCAACACGAGGTGCTCGTGCACTACCCTGTACCCGGCAAAAACCGGGCCCTCCGATTTGGTTAAAAAATTGGCGAAGCGCACCGTACCCTGCTTCTCCGCCAGGTTCCAGAAATCGATCGTTTCTCCCTTGAATTCCGCACGGGTCCAGGGGTTCCAAAGTCCATAATGATGGTAATGATCCTCAGGCTGAATACGCGTCAATGATTTCCCACCCGGAGACCACATCGGATGTACAAAACCACTTCGCGCATAGGCGGAATCGACCCCTTCCGGAGGATATACGGTGGCAAAATTGTACTGCCACAGGTCTCTACCTTTTTTCCGTACAATCAGGGCTTCCTCCGTTTGATAAAGCTGCAAGGCTCCCCCTGCGCTTTTGGGCTTCGCCCGGTGCAATTCATAGGTACGCAATTTCCCTTTTTCAGCCGAAGGTGGAATCAACCAGTGCAGACTCCTCCCGTTCAACGCGTCGATCTGGTAGGGAACCTCCTGTTGCCGCCCCCCCGAAATCTCCACCAATCGAAGTACCGAATCGGGAAGATCCGTAAGCCCATTCAGGGCCACAGAAGCCGGCTGAGCAAAATTGGAGACGGCGGGTAATTCTACCGCCAGGCTTGCAATCTTTTGAGAAAATCCGCACAATGGCAACGAAATCCCTAGGAAAAAACTTACGAGTAGTTTAACTTTCATCATTCACTTGGTGTACGTAATTAAAATTGCCCAGTGCCTGTAAACTTATTAATATATTTAATTTGATACAACCGATTTCATATAAATTTACCCTGGAGCAGCAACAAAGCGAAAAAGTGGCTCGGGAACATGGATGCCATGGAAAACTTGCTGGCTACTACACCCCGGGTTGCCCGCAATTAAGTCCGGATTCAAGCAAAAATTGTATGTAAAAATCGATAAACCATTCAATAAATTTCTACGTACAAAAAGTAAATAGGGCAAATTGATGAATCCAAACATTTTTATTAGTCTGAAATCGGTTGCATCCATCTAAAATTTTATTTATTATTAGCTTTCAATTCGTGAAACACCGAATAAATGAAAAAGGAAATTACCATTTACGATATTGCTGAAAATGTAGGCTTATCGCCTACCACCGTTAGTCGAGCGCTTAGTAATCACCCCAGAGTACAGGAAACCACCCGCAAAAAGATCGTAGACGCAGCAAAATCCCTGGGTTACCAATCCAATATTTTTGCTTCCAGCCTGCGCAAACGGAAATCCAAAAGCATCGGAGTCATTGTTCCCCGACTGAATAGTCCCTTCCAATCCTCTGTACTGGCTGGAATGGAAAAAATCGCTACCCAGTCTGGGTACAACCTGGTAATCAGCCAATCCATGGAATCCCTGGAGAAGGAAATATCCAATACCGAGATCATGTACAATAGCAGGGTGGACGGATTATTGGTATCCAAGGCCGGGACCACCGACGATATTGATCATTTTCTTCCCTTTTTCAAAAAGGAAATACCTGTCTTATTTTTCGACCGGACACCCGAAAAAAATAATTGTACCGGAGTGGTCATCAACAATACCCAGGCAATCTACGACGCAACCGAACACTTAATCAAGCAAGGATGCAAACGGATCGTCCATGCTCTTGGAAACCTTCAGATAAACGTGTACGCAGACCGTCTGAAGGGCTACAAATACGCACTGATGGACCACGGATTTGTTTTCGATGCAGAAAATGTAATTAGCATAGAGCTGGACGAGGAAGCGGGAGAACGTATCACCAAAAAAATCCTGAAAATGCATCCTCGACCCAACGGACTATTGGTATCCAACGATACCAGTGCCGCAAGCTGCTTGATGGCACTTAAAAAAAGAGGCATCCGTGTTCCTCAGGATGTCGCCATCGTTGGTTTCAATAATGACCTGATCTCCCGCATGGTTGAACCCCACTTGAGCACCGTGAATTATCCCAGTTACCACATGGGAGAAGTCGCTATGAAAAATCTAATCAACCACCTGGACGACGAGCACGAAGAAATCCTCCAAAAAACCAACACCATCACCCTTCGATCTGAATTAATCATCCGGGATTCCTCAAAAAGATACGGGGATTCCGGATAATACCGGCAGCGCTGCACTTTTGGCATTCATAGGGCAACAAGCAGCAACTTCTTCCCGCGAGGAAAGGGTCAATTTCCTCGCCCGAATGGATCCTATCCGATTCAGGCACGACTGTTCTGAAAATTACCCGTGTTTTCGGCGGGAAAGGATATTTTTATCGGGTGCATCTGAAGAAGAACGGAAATAGCCCAATCGAGTGAAGCCACCTTTTTTGATCTATTTGTACAAAAAATCAAAAAACTTTCGAAATACTTTGACAAGTTACTAATTTAGAATGATATTTATTCTGAAATCAACAATTAACCCCAAATAAAATGGATAAGATTTTAGATATTGATAATATAGACCTAAAAATCATTTCGTTACTTAACGAGGATGCGAAAACTCCCTACACGGAAATTGCCAAAAAAGTATTCGTCTCCTCCGGTACCGTTCACGTACGGATGCGAAAGTTGGAAGACATGGGCATTGTGAAAAGTGCCACACTCAATATTGATTTTTCCAAACTCGGTTACGACATATCTGCATTTCTAGGCATCTATCTGGAGAAAAGCTCCCTGTACGACAACGTCATCGAACGGCTAAAGGAAATAGCCGAAGTCATCAATGCCTACTATACCACGGGTAATTACAGCATCTTTGCCAAGATTATTTGCAAAGATACCAACCACCTTCGCGATGTATTGAATAAAATTCAAAAAGTAGAAGGCATCGACCGTACCGAAACCTTGATCGTGTTGGAAGAAAGTATCAACCGCCCCATCCAATTATTGGAGTCTAAAAAATAGGTATTAGTTAATTATTAAGATTAAATCTAAATAAATTTTTTATTTGGTTTTTCCAATAATGGGTATGGCTTTTTTTACAAGGCGGTTTGCTGGCAAAGGCGATTTTTTAAATTTTAACTTGCAGTCATTTAGGTGATTACCGTAAAAAAACCTACTTTTTTTTCTTAATTCGAAGTAGACTCGAACAATAAAAAATAGATTAATGTTATATATTTGTGCATCAAAATATAATTAGTCTAAATAACTCTTTTTATGAGCAAGGACAATGAAATTTTAGAAGAGTTCACTTCGAAGGAATACGAACACGGCTGGTCGGTTAATTACGAGGCGGATGAAGCTCCCATCGGGTTAAACGAAGATATCATTCGATGGATTTCTTCCAAAAAGGAAGAACCTCAATGGTTGCTTGACTGGCGACTGAAAGCCTACCGGCATTGGGAGACAATGGAAAAGCCGTCATGGCCGAATGTCAGGTATCCCAAGATCGAGTATCAATCCCTTCGGTATTATTCCGCGCCCAAGCAAAAAAAGAAACCTGCCAATATAAACGAGGTAGATCCGGAGTTGCTCAAGATCTATGACCGACTCGGAATTTCACTCAACGAGCAGAAGCGGCTGCAAGGAATTGCTGTCGACGCGGTTCTCGATTCCGTTTCGGTAGGTACCACATTTAAAGATACGCTGTCCAAACTCGGTGTTATTTTTTGTTCGTTTAGTGAGGCGGTAAAAGAACACCCGGAATTGGTAAAAAAATACCTGGGTTCGGTCGTGCCAGCGACTGACAATTATTTTGCAGCGCTAAACTCAGCCGTTTTTTCGGATGGTTCATTTTGCTACATTCCCAAAGGCGTTCGCTGTCCCATGGAATTGTCCACCTATTTCAGAATCAATGCAGCAAATACCGGGCAATTTGAACGCACGCTTATTATTGCAGAGGATCAGTCCTATGTCTCCTACCTGGAAGGGTGTACGGCTCCGCAACGCGATGAAAATCAGCTACACGCAGCAGTAGTAGAAATATACGCGGCGAAAAACGCCGAGGTAAAATACTCCACCGTTCAAAACTGGTTTCCAGGAGACAAGAACGGTAAAGGTGGAATTTACAATTTCGTTACCAAACGCGGCATTTGTGCGGGGGATCATTCCAAAATATCCTGGACTCAGGTAGAAACGGGTTCGGCTGTCACCTGGAAATATCCCTCTTGCATCCTGAAAGGGGATCATTCCGTTGGTGAATTTTACTCGGTCGCCGTTACCAATAATTACCAGCAGGCAGACACGGGAACCAAAATGATCCACATAGGAAAGAATACGCGGTCCCGAATCGTTTCCAAGGGCATTTCTGCGGGTTTTTCTCAAAATTCTTACCGGGGCCAGGTACAGGTAATGAAGCGCGCTACCAACTCCCGGAATTTCTCTCAGTGCGATTCGTTGCTCATGGGAGACAAATGTGGCGCACATACCTTTCCCTATATCGATATTCACAATTCTACCGCAAAAGTGGAACACGAGGCAACTACCTCGAAAATCGGAGAAGATCAGATCTTTTACTGCAACCAGCGGGGAATTGATTCGGAAGATGCGGTAGCCCTGATCGTAAACGGGTATGCAAAAGAAGTGTTAAACCAATTGCCAATGGAATTCGCCGTGGAAGCGCAAAAACTTCTCGCCCTGACATTGGAAGGAAGCGTAGGATAAAAATACTAAAAACCATGCTATCAATAAAAAATTTGCACGCCTCTATCAGAAGGCACTCCTATATTGAAAGGAATCAGTCTTGAAATAAATCCTGGAGAAGTCCATGCCATCATGGGGCCCAATGGCTCTGGTAAATCCACGCTCGCATCTGTTTTGGCAGGAAGGGAAGAATACGAGGTCACCGAGGGAGAAGTGATGTTTAAAGGAAAGGACCTTCTGGAGCTTAGTCCGGAGGACCGGGCAAGGGAAGGGGTTTTTCTCGCTTTCCAATATCCGGTAGAAATTCCCGGTGTGAGTTCTACAAACTTCCTGCGAACTGCAGTCAATCAGGTTCGTGAATACCGGGGACAAGAGCCACTTGACGCGGTTAAATTTCTCTCCTTAATGAAGGAAAAGATGAAATTGGTCGAAATCGATCAAAAATTGCTCAGCAGAGCGCTGAACGAGGGATTCTCCGGAGGTGAAAAGAAAAAAAACGAAATCTTTCAAATGGCGGTACTGGAACCTTCGCTTTCCATTCTGGACGAGACTGACTCGGGATTGGACATTGATGCCTTAAAAGTGGTGGCTAATGGAGTGAATCAACTCAAAACGAAGGAAAATGCAACGATCGTGGTTACACATTACCAACGCCTGCTTGATTACATCGTCCCCGATTTTGTTCATGTCCTATACAACGGACGCATTGTAAAGTCAGGTTCCAAAGAATTGGCGCTTGAGTTGGAAGAAAAAGGGTATGACTGGATCAAGGAAGAGGTCTCGGGAACAGCTGTTTGATCATATCTAGACTTCACTACGAATGACAGTATCAACTAAGAACCATAAAGAATTAAAAGAAGCATTCCTTCTCGCTTCGGAACCTGCCCCTTCGTCCTCCGTATTTTCAGACCTGAAGCAACAGGCAAGAGAGGTACTCGACCGGGTTGGCTTTCCGACGATAAAGGACGAGGAATACAAATATACGGCCATCAGTAAACGTCTTTTGGACAAGTTGAATGGCTTCGGTACTGCCGAATCGATACCCGATATCGAAAAAGAGCTACGCACCCAAGATGTGCTTGTCGGCGCTGCCGCTGGATACACGATCGTATGCAACAATGGTAGATTCGAACCCCAGCTATCCTCAATGGATCGAGACCTGTTTGAGCTAACTGCGCTGGAAGACCTTGAATCAAAAGCGGCCGCCCGAATCGGTCAAATTGAAAAAAGCGAGTTCGACTCCTTCACGGCTCTGAATTCCCTCTTTTTTAAGAATGGAATTCACATTCGCGTTCCGGATGGCAAAATCGTATCGAAACCGATTTTGTTGCTAAATTTTGTGAAATCGACGGAAAATGGGTCCTGCGTGCATCCTCGGACCTTCATTGAAGTCGGAAAAAACGCGGAGGTTACGTTGATTGAACGGACCATTTCCCTGGGCGAAGAGCCTGTCTTTGTCAACTCGGTTTGCGAATGGGCAATAGGGCAGAATGCACACGCGCGACATTATACGCTCCAGGATGGTAGAAAAAACGACCTGGCCGTCACCAATAACCGCGCAGATGTTCAGAAGGACGCTACCTTCACATCCATTGTAATGAGCCTGGAAGGGGAAATGATTCGTAACAATCTGAGCCTGGATTTGAGGGCCAGTAACTGCGAGGGGAACATGTATGGTTTGTACCTACTGAATGGAAAAACACATGTAGATAATCATACGAACGTTGACCACATGCAGGCGCATGCCGAATCGAATGAATTGTACAAAGGCATTCTTACCGATCAGTCTAGAGGCGTATTCAACGGTAAGATTTTTGTACGGCAGGATGCGCAGAAAACGAATGCTTTTCAGCAGAACAATAACATTCTCCTATCCGAGGAAGCTACGGTAAACACCAAACCACAATTAGAAATCTGGGCTGATGATGTCAAGTGCTCCCACGGTTGTACGACCGGGCAGTTGGACGAAGAGGCGTTGTTTTATTTACGAGCGAGAGGGATCGCCAAAGACGCTGCCAAAGCCTTGCTGCTGCATGCCTTTGCCGGAGAGGTGCTGGATCAGATAAAAGAAGAATCATTTAAAGAATATTGTGAAACCCTGGTACATGCACGACTTGGCGGAAATTATTGATCGAAATAGTAAGGAACCCGACGTAGCGAAAATACGGAGCAGATTTCCTGTGCTAGACCAAGAGGTCAATGGGAAACCGCTTGCTTATTTCGACAATGCAGCCAGCACGCAAAAGCCTGTGGAGGTAATTTCTGCACTTAAGGAATACTACGAGCACCACCATTCCAACATTCACCGCGGTGCCCATACGTTGGCGGCGCGCGCCACCGACTTATTTGAAAGGACAAGGAGTTCGGTACGGGCATTTATCAACGCCCGCGATGTGGAAGAAGTAATTTTCACCAAGGGTACGACCGACAGCATCAATTTAGTGGCCGCCACTTTTGGTAAAGCCTTCATCCAGCAAGGGGATGAGGTGATCATCTCCACCATGGAGCATCACTCGAATATTGTTCCCTGGCAAATGCTCTGTGAGGCGACCAATGCCGTATTGAAAATCATCCCTGTAACGGAAAACGGGGAGTTGGATCTACAGGCCTACGAGGAATTGCTGTCGGAAAAGACCAGGTTGGTAGCAGTCGTACATGCCTCAAATGCGTTGGGAACCATTAACCCCATCAAAAAAATGATCCAATTGGCGCATCAGCATGGTGCTCGATTTTTGGTAGATGGGGCGCAAAGTCTGGCACACCTGGAGGTGGATGTACAAGAGTTGGATTGCGATTTCCTGGCCTTCTCGGCTCATAAGCTATATGGTCCTACCGGTGTAGGAGTCCTGTACGGCAAGCGGGAATTATTGGAAGCCATGCCTCCTTACCAGGGAGGGGGAGAAATGATCCGGGAGGTTACCTTTGCAAAAACTACGTACAACGATCTTCCGTATAAATTCGAAGCCGGTACACCCAATATTGCGGATGTGGTTGCTTTCGATGCTGCTTTGTCCTTTATCCAATCGATCGGTAAAAAATGGATTCAGCGACTGGAAAGCCAATTATTGGCCCACGCAATGGAACGCTGTTCCGAAATCAAGGGTTTTGTACCGGTAGGGACCGCTAAAGATAAGGTCAGCGTAATGAGTTTCACCATTCGAAACATGCATCCATTCGATGTGGGCATGATGCTGGATGCCTCCGGTATTGCCGTACGCACCGGGCACCATTGTACTCAGCCTCTGATGGACCGTTTGGGATTAGAGGGAACCGTCCGGGCTTCCTTCGCTGTTTACAATACCGTAGAAGAAATCGACAGGCTTTATGAAAGTCTGGTACGCATCGCAAAAAGAAAAAACTAATGCCAAGCACCGACGCTGTACAAGAGGAAATTATTAGTGAATTTGAGATTTTGGGGGAAGACAAAGAGTCTACGATTTATTACATCATGGAACTTGGAGACCAATTGCCGGAATTTCCCGAAAAAGAACGGACGGAGGAAAACATCATCAAAGGCTGTCAATCGAAAGTTTGGTTGACGACTGACTACCGAGACGAGCGGGTACACTACCTGGCCGACTCCAACACGGATATCACGAAAGGGCTTATAAGCTTGCTGATACGGGTACTATCGGGCAAAAAACCGAGCGAAATATTGGCTACCGAGCTTTATTTTATCGATAAAATCGGAATGGGCAATATTATTGGTTCCCAGCGCTCGAACGGTCTGGCTGCCATGATCAAACAAATGAAGCTTTTTGCCCTTGCCTACCAATCAAAAATAGATGCCTAAATAACGTATGGAAAAGCAAGATCAACACATTGAAGCGCAGGAAGATATCAAACGTAAAGTGGTCAACGCGATCAAGGATGTGTACGATCCGGAGATTCCGGTGGACGTGTATGAATTGGGATTGATCTATGAGATTACCGTTTATCCAGTTAATAACGTATACATCCTTATGACCTTAACTTCCCCCAACTGTCCGGCGGCCGAGTCGATCCCTTCGGAGGTAAAAACCCGGGTAGGCGAGATTGAGGGAATCAATAACGTAGAGGTGGAATTAACTTTCGATCCGCCTTACTCACAAGACATGATGTCTGAAGTAGCGAAATTAGAATTGGGGTTTTTATAAATAATACAATTAACTAACGTAGAAAATATGTATCCAGAGGAACTAATTGCTCCAATGAGAGCGGAGCTAACCGACGCAGGCTTTACTGAATTCCGGTCTTCAGAAGACGTGGAATCGCACTTGAAGGACCATAAAGGAACCACTTTTGTGGTAGTCAATTCCGTATGTGGTTGTGCGGCAGGAGCCGCCCGGCCAGGGGTACGGTATGCTTTGGAGAAAGCAGGAAAGCAACCCACTGTATTGGCGACTGTTTTTGCCGGCAACGATACCGATGCCGTCGCTAAATTTCGGGAAAAGGTACTCCCCTATCCCCCTTCTTCTCCAGCCATGGCATTGTTTAAAGATGGAGAATTGGTTCATTTTATTGAACGGCACCATATTGAAGGGCGCAACGCCCAGATGATCGGAGATCATTTAGTCGAGGTGTTCGAACACTTTTGCTGAAAAAAGCCCTTCAGGGGCTTTTTTTTCATCCCATGACCAGCGCTTAGCCGGGTTTATCTAAAATTTGGCAGAAAATAGTTTTTTCTGTCTTTTAAAAATCAAGTCCAGATTATTTTATTCCTGTAAAAAAGTAGACTTACCATTTTACAGAATAAGATTCTACATTTGACGACTGATTTGAAAGGCATTCAAAAAATTTAATGAAAGGAATTTGCCCAAATTTTAGTACATTAGCACCAAATTTTATTTCGATTTGTTTCAGTTTGGAATTTATAATACACTTAATTAGATAAATATGTCCGATATTGCTAAACTATCCTATAAAGGAAATGAATATGACCTGCCAGTCATCAGAAGGTACAGAAAACGAACAGGCCATCGACATTGCCAAACTCCGTGGACAATCCGGTTTGATCACCATAGATCCCGGTTACAAAAATACCGGGTCTACAAAAAGTGCCATTACCTTTTTGGATGGAGAGGAAGGAATTCTTCGCTACAGGGGATACAATATTGAGGATTTAGCATCGAATTCAAATTTTTTAGAGGTTTCCTACCTACTTATCAACGGGGAATTGCCTACGGCGAGTCAGTACGAGAATTTTTCCAATCGAATTACCAAACATACGCTGGTTCACGAAGACATAAAAAAGATTCTGGATGGCTTTCCTTCCGTGGCGCATCCGATGGGTGTGTTGTCATCCCTAATATGCTCACTTACCGCATTTTATCCAAATTCGCTTGATCCAAACAATACGGACGAGGAAATTCAACTGAGCATCGTACGACTTCTGGCTAAAATGCCAACGTTTGCGGCCTGGGCATACAAGAATAAAATGGGGCATCCGGTCAATTACCCCGATAATAACCTGGATTACTGCGGTAATTTTATGAAGATGATGTTTGCTTTACCTTCCGAAACATACGAGGTCGATCCGGTGATTTCCAAAGCGCTGGATAAATTGCTCATTCTACATGCAGACCACGAGCAAAATTGCTCTACTTCCACGGTCCGCATTGTGGGCTCCTCTCAGGCAAGCATCTATGCTTCTATTTCAGCCGGGATCAATGCCCTATGGGGTCCGCTGCATGGAGGAGCCAACCAATCCGTGATCGAAATGCTTGAGGCTATCAAAAAAGACGGAGGCGATTCCAAAAAGTACCTGGAAAAAGCCAAAGACAAAAACGATCCGTTCCGACTCATGGGATTCGGGCACCGAGTTTACAAGAACTTTGATCCACGTGCCAAAATCATCAAAAAAGCAGCAGACGACGTATTGGGAAAACTTGGAATTGATGATCCCGTTCTGGATATCGCCAAAGAATTGGAGACTGCAGCTCTGAATGACCCCTATTTTGTGGAAAGGAAGTTGTATCCAAACGTGGACTTTTATTCCGGTATTATTTACCGCGCATTAGGCATACCTACCGACATGTTTACGGTCATGTTTGCACTTGGTCGCCTTCCCGGCTGGATTGCCCAATGGAAAGAGATGCGGGAAAATAACGAACCCATTGGCAGGCCACGTCAGGTGTACGTGGGCTCTACTGAGCGGGCCTACGTTTCCATGGAAAACCGGTAACCATTTCACAGCACAACCAAAGAAAAAAGGGCAATTCAGCCCTTTTTTTTGTTTAGTTCAAAATATAATTTAGTAAAATTTACACTTTATAATCGTTTATTTTTTAATCCTCGTTACAAACGTTGGTAAATGAAAAAAATTTACCTACCTTTGCAACTTATTAACATTTACTATTTTTCTCCTACGCCGTGGGGTTCCTTATTGTTGATCGACACTGGGATATTTTGGAATACCGTGGCTTCGAGAAGTAAGGAACATTTCATGGAAAAAGAAATAGCATTTTCAGACCTTGGGGTTTCGGAAGAAATCCTGAGGGCAGTGGAAGACATGGGCTATACCCAACCTTCCCCCATCCAATCTCAAACCATTCCGTTATTGCTGCAAGGCTCGGATGTCATTGGGCAAGCCCAAACAGGCACCGGCAAGACTGCAGCCTTTGGCATTCCGATCATTGACCGGATTGACAGCAGCAAAAACAAGCCTCAAGCGCTGATACTCTGCCCTACTCGGGAATTAGCGGTGCAGGTAGAGGGTGAGATTGTAAAACTTACCAAATACAAAAAGCGAATTTCCTCCACCTGCATTTACGGTGGGGAATCCATCGATAGACAAATCAGAAGTCTGAAAAAAGGAGTGCAAATCGTGGTTGGTACTCCCGGCCGAATAATGGATCACATGGATCGAAGGACGCTGGATTTAAGCGAAGTCGACGTGATCGTTCTCGACGAAGCAGACGAGATGCTCGATATGGGATTTCGGGAGGACATCGAGAAAATCCTGAGCAGCATGCCGGCCGAACGGCAAACGGTTTTCTTCTCGGCTACCATGCCAAAACCCATTTTGGAGCTTACCAGAAAATACCAGACCGATCCGGAAATCATCAAGGTACTTCGGAAAAGAGCTTACCGTAGAAAACATTACGCAAGTATATTACGAGGTTCGCTCCGGACTGAAAACCGACCTGATCAGTAGGCTCATAAATTTGCACCAATACAAACTCAGCGTGATTTTCTGCAATACCAAACGGGTGACCGACGAGGTTACAGAAGAACTCACCGCAAAAGGGGTTCCCGCAGAGGCCTTGCATGGAGACCTTTCTCAGGCACAGCGTACCAAAGTGATGAATAAGTTTCGGAAAAGGGTCATTGTGCGGTACTGGTAGCGACCGATGTGGCCGCCAGGGGTATCGATGTAGAAAATGTGGAAGCGGTATTTAATTTTGATCTTCCCCTGGACGAGGAAAATTACGTCCACCGAATCGGGCGGACTGGCCGGGCCGGCAAATTTGGAACGGCGATCAGCTTCGTTTCCGGGCGCAGGGATGCAGGAAAAATAAGGGATTTGGAAAGGTTTATCAAAACCTCCATCGATAAAGCAGCCCCACCTTCCGTGGATCAATTGATCCACATGAAAAAAGAACAGTTGATCAAAGACCTTCACCGACAATTGGCCAAAACCGGCGATGATCAGGTATACGAAGAAGTCATCGGAAACCTGATGGCCGAAGGATTGTCACTGGAGCAAGTTGCCATGGGATTGGTAAAACTTCACCTGGGAGACGCGGTGGATAAGTTCAAGGAAATGAATTTTACGCCAGAGAAAGACAGGAGTTTTGGAAGAGACGATAAACGACCCAGAAGGGATCGATCGGAACGCGACCGGCCAGGCAAAGCACATCGTGGAAGCGAAAGAGGCGGCAGAAAAGGAAAAAAAGAAAGAGAGCCCAACATGGCCCGACTCTTCCTTAACCTGGGCAAAAAAGACCGCATTCGTCCCAACGACATTGTGGGAGCCATTGCCGGAGAAACCGGCTTATCTGGCGGAAGCATTGGAGAAATCGATATTTACGATAGCTTCTCCTTTGTCGATATCCCGAAAAAAGACGTTACGCACGTGATCAAAGTGATGAATACAAATACCATTAAGGGAAAGCAAGTCAATTTTGAAATTTCAAAACCCTGATCGTTCCCGAACACGGAACCATCAAACGGAGCCATCCCCTTCCCGGGGATGGCTCTATTATTTTTCGGTGGGCACAGATTTTCGGAGGATCCGACCCTGTCCCGGACTGGTAAATTCCTCGGCCTCTTTCGCAACCCTGCCATTTATTACGACCCAATCAAACCCAGAGGCAAGCTGCGCCGCTTCCTCATAGCTAGCATTGGCTTTGACTTTCGTTGGATCAAATACCAAAAGATCCGCAAAATAACCGACTTTGATCTGACCCCTATCCCTAATTCCAAGATTGGACGCGGCAAGAGCAGTCATTTTGTGAATGGCCTGGGGTAAACTCAACAGCGTATCCTTCACCACATACGCTTCTATGATCTTGGCAAAGGTACCATGACCCCTGGGGTGGTTGGAGGTGGGGCTCCCGTCCGAACAGACATTTACGTAATCGTCTTTCAAAAACTCCTTCATCACGGTTTCATCCATTACAAAATAAGCAGCACTTGCGCCGGAAGGTCCAATATCCTCAACAAGCACCCTTTCGAAGGGCTTTCTTAGTTCCTCAGCCACTTCGGCCAGGGTTTTTCCCTTATAAGGTCCGGACCCAAGCAAAGTTGCCTCGGGTCCATTTCGGGCATTTACCCGATTTCTAAGGTGCTCTTCCAGCTCGGATTTTCTTTCCCGAACGACGGTCTCATAAGTAGCAGGAGGCTTTGCCCATTCCGGGAAAAGAAGTCCGATCCCCGTATAGCTTGCCTCGTAGGGATACAAGTCAGCGCTGACCTTCATTCCAGCTGCCCTTGCACGATTCAAAATCGAAAGAATATCCCGGGCACGATCGGAGCCCTTGGCATACACGATTTTAATATGGCTGACATGCACGGGGCAATATTCTCCTTGTGCCAACAGCTCTTGCAGGGAGGATTCGATCTGATCGTCATCTTCGTTCCTCACGTGACTCATGATCATGCCTCCCTTTTTTCCGACTACCTGCGCAAGTCGCCGCAATTCTACCTCGCCGGCCAGGTAGCCGGGGTTGTATTCCAAACCCGTGGAGAGCCCAAAACAGCCCTCCTCCAACGCATCCGCGAGCAAGCTTTCCATTCGGGACAAGCCCTCTTCAGTTGGCTGCCGATCGTAGGCGACACCGGAAATCATCCGTAAGGTGCCGTGGCCCACCGACATTCCGATATTGACACCGGGGTGAAGCCGGTCCACCGTATCCATCCAGGGACGAATTGCTGGGGTATTCGGGCTGGATCCATCCTGGCCCAGAAAGATCGTAGTAACCCCCATGGCCAGAAAATTTTTAAATTCCGGTGTCTTTAGCGGATCTCCATGCGCATGGCTATCAATAAATCCCGGAGAAACTACCTTTCCGTTCGCATCAATCACTTTCGTGGCCCTATACATTCTGGCGGTATCTCGATCTATTTTTGCAATTTTCTCCCCATTTATGAGCAGCTGCCCGTAGTAGGGAGGCGCACCCGTGCCGTCGTGAACCCAGCCGTTTCGAATGACCAAATCATACAAGGTATCGTCTGTTTCTTCTCCACAAGCAAAACTAAGCCCCAGGCAGAGTAGTAAACCTACAGGTCGTAAATACGTTTGAAAAATCATCGTCCGTGATATATTTAAATTGGGTTCGAAATATAACCTATAAAGCAGGATTTTATGTCAATTCCATCTTTTTTGATTGAAAATCATTCGATATTTCACGCAGATACTTATTTTTTTACGTCTGGGTACTTCACCCATCGGTCTCTTTTCTACTCGTTCGAATATTCGCTCGGATCAGTTCTTCCATCAAATCATAAGTAACCGGGGACAGACCCAGCAAACGGGATTTTGCAATGACCTCATCGATTAACACCTCTTTTTCACCCTCACGACCCTCTGCTACGTCGAGTTGAAACGAAGAGCGAGAATTGGCAGGAAAATTCCGAACCACTTCCCGGGCCTCCAGGATTGCCGATGAGCGGAGCGGCACACCCGATGCTTGTGCCAATTGGAGCAATTCTTCCATCAAACGCTGCCATCGGGCCCAGTGAAGCTGCGATCGCAGAAGGGATCCAAAGTCCAGTCCATAGGCTGCCGTCAACGCTCCCAAACTGGAGATAAACAAGAACTTGGTCCAAAGCTGTACTTCGATATCCTCGCGTAGACGTATTTCCAAACCCGTTTTCTCCAGTAGAGAAAAAAACCAGGTATGCCGCTCTTTTTCCGGAAAGCCAGCGACGATTTTACCTGGTCCGCCGAGGTGGCGCACCTGGCCTGGCCTTTTTACATTGGAAATCAAATAAATACAGGTATCGATTACCTGGGCCCCATTGACGATAGGACGTATCCGACTCGCGGCATCCACCATGTTCTGCAGCGGAAGGACCAGCGTTTTTTCTGAAAAAAGGGTCTGATTTTCGGAAACTGCCGAACGTAATCCCGTGGACTTCGTCGCTAGCAGTACCAGGTCTGCCGCTTCCGTGACCGCACCGCTTTCTATCAGCTGATCGGGACGTACAACTGTTCTCGTACCTCCTGATTCGAAAACCAATCCCCCCTCCGACAGCGCTTTGTAGGTCTCGCCACGGGCAACGAAAATGATTTCTGTGCCGGGACTTCGGTCCCCGGAAAGCAGCCGTGCACCCAAAAAGCCTCCCACGCCTCCCATGCCTAAAATCGCTACTCGTTTCGCGTTTGTTTCTCCTGCCATACTCGTTAGTTTTTTGCTCGTCAAAAATACCGTTCCCCGGGGAACTTTACCCGATTAATTCCGACAAAAGCATTCAGTATTTTCAACTTCATCGAATCGATTGACGCGAGGTGCGATTTTTCCCGGGCCAGCTTTTTCGTTGGCGGTGCACCTGACTTTCCTTTGATAGGGTGTTTGGACAGCAGCCCACCTTAACAGTCTTCAATAGGCGGCACCAATTACTCTCTGGCCTATTCCTCTTACGCACATCGGATTTCCCACGCTTATACCCTTGGAAAGAAATACTTTTCCGTTTATTTTAGAAGGATATTTAAAACAAAGGCATGGATTGGCAATACAACGAATTCCAGCAAACCGGTAAGGATTATGCCTCGCAAGAGGAAGTAGACATCTACGATCCTTCACACGATGACTTCAGAAACATACAGCAGGAAATAACAGAGGCTGAAAACTGGATCCTGCCTACTCAGCAAAGTCGAATTCTGGATATCGGATGCGGGACGGGAAACTTTTCCATCCATTTTTCCGAAAGGTGCGAACGACTATACGCTTTGGACATTTCGACGCCTATGTTGGCACTGACCCGAAAGAAAGCAGCAGAAAAAAACCGCGATAATATTTCCTGCATAAACGCCGGTTATCTTACATTTGATTTTCCGGCCTGTTCGATCCACGGCCTGATTAGTTCCCTTTCCCTACACCATTTGCCGGATTTTTGGAAATCAGTAGCCTTGAAGCGCATGTTCACCGTATTGGCTCCCGGTGGCAGGCTGTATTTACACGACGTGGTCATCCCGGATACGGAATCCGAGCAGGCGATTCAAGAGTTTATCGACTTGCAAGGCGAAAGAGGTGGGGACTTCCTTCGGGAAGACACTCAGATTCATTTCAAGGAAGAGTACTCCACATTCGACTGGATAATGCAGAACCTCTTGCAAAATGCCGGTTTCCTGGTCCGCAACAAGTCTTGCCGCGACAAGGTTTTAGCGACCTACTTTTGCGAGAAGCCGGTATAGCGGGTGGCCACCGTTTGCCTACTGGCCAGGTCGCTCTCCAGTCGCTAGAAGGGCGGATTTTTTACTAAAAAAAAGAACACCTGCGATTGAAAGCCCTACTTACCTCAGCCTCCCAAACCTGATAGGGCTGTATTATCAGATATTTTGGGTACCTTTAGCAGATGTACTGTAAACTGCCAGCGGTTTTTCTGATGGTGCCAGGTATCTTCCTGGCCTGCACTAACTTAAAACCCCTGCAGCAATTATCCGAAGAAGCCAGAAAAGGTTTGGGGCATTTCCAAAAATTGGGGTACACGTACACCGAATCCTGCACAATGGATTGTAAATTCCAAAAGGTGCGTGCTTTCGAAATTTACCGGGATTTAGATTGCGATTGTAATTCCTACCAGCAGGCAGACGACCTGGTAACTGGGCTTGTTCAGACCATGGACCAGTACTGGCTGGGGTTATCTACACTTGCATCGCCCGGCCTGACGACCTATGACCTGAGCGTTTCCGTAGGGTCCGTCCAATCGTCCGGATTCGTCAATCTGTCGGAAGGAGAGGTGTCTGCGATTCAAAAACTGGCAGAATTCACCGTAAACTCGAGTACTGGGAATTTTCGACGCAATCGCATGCTGCATTACATGAAAGAGGCGGATCCTTACCTGCGTATACTTTCCGATAAATTAAGCCTTGTTATGGAGCAAAACCTGCTTGGTTTGCTCGAAATACAACGAGAATACTGGTACATGCATTATAAAAACCATGCGGTGAACGCAGAGCTAAGCGCGGTAGAGAAAGAATGGGCTGTGGAAAAGTACTACGCTTTACTGGAAGACTCGGAAAAAATACGTTTGAGAATCGAATCAACAGTCGCCATGATGAATTTGATTGCAGACAAACACCATTCCTTGTCTCAAATTGCGGAAAAAGTTGGAGACGTACGTTTTCGGAGCGAAGTCTCGGCGCTATCGGAAGAGATTAGAAACTTATATGTTGTATTTGAGCAAGTGAACGAATGAAAGAAAGAGTGGATAGCGCTTTTTTAAGCTACCTGGCAGACGATTTTCTGGAAATAGCCAAAAAATTCAACGATTACCGGTTTGAAAAAATAAGCCAGCAGGTAATCAGTCAGCCCACCTTTGTAGCGATGGGTAAAGAGGCAAACCGGCTGATGGAAACCGCCAGAGAAATGAAATTGCTGTCAACCCTGATTGTCGAAGAAGAAGCAGCGGAGGCGCTCAGTCAGCTCCAATCCATCAATCTGGAAATCAAGCAAACGATCGCCACGCTGAAAAACATACAGACAGCGTTCGATCTTATCGGCATCCTTGGTGAACTGGCATTGGCCATGGTAGAAAAAAAGCCTTCGGAAATTGCTGAAAAAATACGGTCGCTAATGGACGTACTCTCCGAAAAAACAGATTAATGGCTTTCAGAAAACTTTTAAAAAAAAATAAACGGCCTGTACCTGCTGCTACCGAAATCCTTTCCTCTCCGGTGTGTTTTCAAAATGAGCGGGATATTCAGGAGGCATACCGTTTACCCCCTCCCCCTCCTGTTTCAAAAACGAGCAAAGGGCAATAAACTAGCGTATAGGTCTTCACAAAATCGCCTCCTTGAAAAACGACTGTTCTGGCTTCGCTACCCTCAGAAATAGCAGGGACCCAAGGCCTATCCTATTTGGTCGATCCGGGAACGGGGGCAGTGTTTGCGCATCGATGTTCCCGCTCATCCACAATTCCCCGTGTGACCTGTATAAAAAGAAGAATTCTTCAAATGTTTCAGCAATAATTTTTATTTTAGACCATTCGTATAACCAAAAAACATGCAATGAAAAAAAACAATACACCCGAGGAGGGTAATTCCAGAAGGAATTTCCTTAAAACATCCGCTACGGCGGTCGCCGGATTTTACATTGTCCCCCGCCATGTACTGGGAGGGCCGGGTTTTAAGGCTCCGAGTGACAAACTCCGGATAGCCGGTATTGGTGCAGGAGGGAAAGGATACAGCGATATCCGAAGTTTTTATGAAAGCGGCAATGCCGACATCGTCGCCTTGTGTGACGTGGACACGGAAAGAGCGTCGCGTAGCATAGAGGCCTACCCAAAAGCCAAATTTTACAAGGATTTCCGGCTGATGCTGGAAAAAGAAGGGGATTCCATCGATGCCGTTTCGGTATCCACGCCGGATCACAATCATGCCGTTCAGGCGCTTACGGCGATGAAAATGGGGAAACATGTGTACGTACAAAAACCCCTCACCCATACCATACAGGAAGCTCGAATGCTGACAGAGGCCGCAGAAAAATACAAACTGGTCACCCAAATGGGAAATCAGGGCGCTTCCGGTGATGGCGTTCGGCAGATGCGGGAATGGTATGCCGCAGGGTTAATCGGGGAAGCTACCAAGGTTTACTGCTGGACCAACCGTCCCGTTTGGCCGCAAGGGGTGCCCTGGCCTGGGGAATCCGGAAAAAAAGCGCCCAAAAACCTGGATTGGGATTTGTGGCTCGGTACAGCAGAGGAAAAAGGATATGTAGAAAACCTTCATCCGTTTAACTGGAGAGGCTGGTGGGAATTTGGAACGGGAGCACTGGGCGATATGGCCTGCCACATCATGGAGCCGGCGTTCCGAACCCTTGATTTGGGATACCCAACAGAAGCTGAGTGCAGTGTAGGGTCCGTGTATACCGGAGAATTTACCCAGGGATACTTTCCAAAAAGCTGTCCCCCCTCTTCGCATATCACGCTTCGCTTCAAAAGACCGGCGGGCAAAGACCTGGAATTTCATTGGATGGATGGAGGCATCAAACCTAGCAGACCCGAGGAACTCGGTCCCAATGAACAAATGGGAGACGGTGGAAACGGTGTTATCATCGAAGGAACCCGCGGGAAAATGATGTGCTCTACTTACGGAATCGACCCCAAACTATTGCCAACTTCGATCAACGAAAGCGTGAACGTGGCTCCCACCCTACCCCGCGTGGAAGGTGCCATCGGCGGGCATTACGCACAGTGGGTAAATGCATGTATTGCGGGCCATGGAAGCAAAGAATACAAGGAGCTCAGCTCTCCGTTTTCCATTGCCGGACCGCTCACCGAATCTGTTCTGATGGGCAATCTGGCCATTCGTAGCTACGATTACCGGGAGCCTAAGTCGGAAGGAAACGGCTACAATTACCCAGCCAGGGATATCAAACTACTCTGGGATGGCAAAAATATGAAGGTGACCAATTTCGAACCCGCCAACCAGTTTGTAAGTAAGTCCTATCGTTCCGGTTTCGAACTACCTCAAGTTTAGTATCGGACAGGCACAGACGGAAAACCCTGAAGGATATCGTACTTCAGGGTTTTTTTTAATTCCGGCTGCCTGGCCTACCTTGTTCAGAGAGAATAGCCCCGATTTTACCGGGAACCATTACTTCCTTTACCCTGATATCCCAAACCGGGTATGTTTCCCGAAACGCGTGGCAGGGTAAAGTAGAACATACTCCCTTTACCGGGTGCCGATTCCAAGCCTATTTCACCCCCCAGACTATCAATGATTTTCTTCACAATCGCCAGTCCCATCCCGGTACCAGGGTATTCTTTCTTAGTGTGCAGTCGGTTAAAGATGATAAAGATTTTCTCGTGATAGGCCGGGTCAATGCCTATTCCATTGTCACGGACAAAGAACTTCCAAAAATCCCCTTCCACTTCTGCGTGAATGTGAATTTCGGGCGATTGGCCGGGAGAACGATATTTCAACGCATTCCCAATAAGATTTTGAAATACCTGCAGGAGGGGTATCCGGAACGAAACAATTGCAGGCAGTGATTCGCAGTGGATGGTTGCACCACTTTCCTTGATAACTCTTTTCTGCAACAAACACACTTCATCCACGATCTCCCGGGTAGCAATCAACTTCAATTTGTCCTCACTTTTTCCTATTCTTGAATATTCCAGCAGATCTAATATGATTTGTTTCATTCGCTTTGCCCCATCCACGGCAAACTGAATGTACTGGTGGGCCTTTTGATCCAACTGGGATCCGTATTTTCGCTCCAGTAGTCCCATGAAGTTACTAATCATCCGCAAGGGCTCCTGAAGGTCGTGAGAGGCCACGTAGGCAAACTGCTCCAGCTCCAGGTTGGAGCGCTCCAGCTCGCGGGCATGCTGTACCATTTGCTGATTCATTGCTTCCAGAGATTCTTCGTATTCCTTTCTGTACGTGATATCGGTCATCGCACCTACTACGCGCGTCACCCGACCTTGCTTATTTCGAATAAAAATCGCGCGATCCATTACAAAAGCGAAAAAACCGTCACTCCGCAAAAATCGGTATTCTTCAAACCAATTGGTTAAGGATTTGCTTTGCTTAAACGCTTGGATTTTATTCGCTATTCGTTCCCGATCTTCCGGATGGATCAACTCCACCAGTAGTTTCATACTGGGAGTGGTCGTTTCCAGGTCGTACCCAAATAAGGTATGAAAACCTTTCCCCCAAAATAGGTTATCTTTTTCCACATCGTAATCCCAAATGGCATCGTTGGTTGCCTCAGCGATTTTCTCAAAGCGTTCATTGCTTTTCTTTAACGCATTTTCCATGGAAATGCGGCCCGTGATATTGATCCCGATCCACTGCATTTCTCCCGGCCGGCCCTTGGCATCTGGAAGACATATCAATTCCCAGAGGGTATGTAACATCCCCCCTTCCTTCTTGGGATTGGCCATCTCTACAATCTTTACCCTATCAGGCAAGGCCACGCTTTCACTAATCGACTGCGCCACCTTCTGCCGGTCCTGATCCAGAACGAACGAACGGTAGCTGTTTTCCAGCGGCATGCTCTCCGGGTACAACCAGCCATAATCTTCAATAAATTTAGGATTGGCATAGGTAAGGTTTCCTTTTAGGTCCGTTCGGATGACGTAGTTGGTTTGGGATTCATAAAACCCGCGGTAACGGGCTTCGCTTTGTTCCAATCGTTCCTGCACCTGGATCAAATCCGTTATTTCCACACTGTTGATCACGATTCCCTGTACAGCCTCATCGGCTAACAGGTCTGTCGCTACGCTTTGTAGCCAACACCAGGAACCGTCTTTTCGCTTGTAGCGATAAGGGTTGGATTTGACGCGTTTCTTTCTCGGTAAATCAGCAAAATCGGCGAATATTCGGTCTTTATCCTCTGGATGAAAATAGGCAGCGGCTTCCTTTCCCAGCAACTCTTCTTCCCGATAGCCCAGACACCTTGGATAATTGGGACTGACGTATAGGTACCGCGAGTCCGCCGACAAGATTGCGGTGAGGTCCGCTCCCCCCTGCACCAGCGCCCTGAATCGTTTTTCACTATGCTTCAGTGCTTTCTCTACAATTTTTCGCTCGGTGATGTCCAATATTACCGAATCCCAAACGACACTACCATCCTCCCGCTTGCTGGGATTCCCGGTGCCTTTGTGCCAGCGCAGACTCCCGTCGGGGTGTAGGTATCGCCACTCGTGCATCCAGAAGCTGAGGTTTTCTTGTGAAAAGCGGATCGTTTCCAAATGCTTCTCTATGTCTTCCGGATGGTATCGGTCCCAAATCAACCGATTGTTTTTCATGGCCATCTCTGCCGAAAACCCCCACAATCGAGCAGCACCGTTGCTCACCATTTCGAGGGCATCCCTGCCATCTGCATAACGACTGTAGCGGTACACGACCCCGGGAATATTATCCGAAATGGATTGAAACTGAATTTCCCTCATTTTACGTTCCGTGATGTCGGTATGGGTACCTGACATCATCAAGGGTTTGCCATCTTCCGACCATTTGGTAACCCTACCCCGGTCATTTATCCAAACATAATGCCCCTTTTTATGAACTAGTCTGCACTCTACGCTGTAATAGTCCCTCTTCCTGGCAAAACACTCCTCCAAAATCTTATCCGAGATCGATCGGTCCTCCGGATGAACCAAGCTGTACCAGGTGTCCATGGTAAAAGGACCCAGTTCCTCCAGGTCATAACCGACCATTTCGGCGTATCGGGCATTCACGATTACCTTGTCCGCGGCCATGTCCCATTCCCAGGTTCCTACCTGCGTGGCATCCAGAATATTGTTAAGGCGTCGGGTTTCAATTTCCAGGCTATCTTTTACGGTACTTAGATTTTGATGGCTTTTTCTTAATTCCAAAATCCGGGTAACCTGGGTGCCGAGGACATTAAGCGCGTGAAGCTTATCCCGCTCCATGCTCCGCGGCTTGTGATCGAATACACACAGAGCGCCCAGGGGATGTCCTTCCGGTGTGTAAATCGGCACTCCTGCAAAAAAGACGATGGATGGCTTTCCGGTAACCAGCGGATTTTCCCGGAAACGCAAGTCCTCCCGCGCGTCTGCTACCAACAAACCTCCTTCCGAAGCGTTCATTACGAATGGGGACAAACATTCACCATCGGTAATTGCCGCCGATTCCAATCCTATTTGAGACTTTATAAACTGCCAGTTACCTGACCAAACAGTAATCGATGCCATTGGTGCTTCGAACAACACGGCAGCTACCTGTGAGATCGTGTCGAATTCTCTCTCCGGATTGCTGTTTAAAATACCATAGCTGTCCAGAAACTTTTCAACCTGCTGCTTTTTTTCTGATTCCATAAAAAATTCAAACGATAAGTAATCCAAGCGGACCAGTCACAGAAGCGAAGCTGAGATTAGTCTAGATGTACCTTTCTGTTTTCTTCGGAAGAACGATAAATACCTAAAATTAAGGCCAATGACCTCCTGGCATCCTCCCCTGTTACCATCGGAGAACGATCATTGCGGATCGCTTCCACCATATCCTTCACCTGCCCCTGATGGAGTTTGTAATCGATCGCCATGGGATCCGATGCCCCGCTACCTCCGATTTCAGATTCGGGTGGCGGAACAGACTCCTCTCCTTTGATAGCATAAACCACTACCTTGCCACCTTCCAGGATAATCGTACCTTTTTCTCCATAGATCTCCAATCGCTCCGGATTTCCGGGATACAGGGAGGTACCGCCGGTAATTGTGCCCAAGGCTCCATTTTTAAAATTAACGATCGCTGCGGCGGTATCTTCACCCTCAATCGCATGCACCATGGTACGCACCTGCCCGAAAACATCCGCCGCATCACCCATGATGTCCAAGAGCAAGTCGATGGTATGTACTCCCTGATTGATTAAGGCAGCCCCTCCGTCTCCCTCTTTTGTACCTTTCCAGCTACTGCTGCTGTAATAGGATGGATCGCGATACCAGTTGATGGCTGCGGTACCCATCAAAAGCTTTCCAATTTTTCCGGATCGTACGGCTTCTTTTAGCTGCAAGTAGCCGGGCTTCAATCGGTTCTGAAAAATAACGCCCAATTTTACCCCAGAATCGGTACAGGCCCTAATCAGGGCATCGGCCCGGTCCAAATTAACTTCAATGGGCTTTTCAAGTAAAATATGCTTTCCCGCTTTTGCTGCTGCAATGGCCGGCTCCAGGTGGTTTCCGCTATGGGTACAGATGCACACCACGTCCAGGCCCTCCCGGGACAAAAATGCCTGCCAGTCAGCATCTGCAGGTACCTCGAATTTTTTAGCGGCTTCTTTCGCCCGTGCCGAACTCGAACTACACACGGCTACCAGTTGACTGTCCTCACAGGCATTGATAGCGGCCGCGTGCATGCCGGCAATGGCACCGGTCCCGATAATTCCGAACCCCAAGGGTCTTTTTTGAGTCATGCTAATCTATCGGTTAGTGTTTATAAAATTGCTTGGTCATTTCCTCCATTACCCAGTTGGTGCGGGCTGCCGATTCCCCCGTACTCGGACAGGCGTTTTCTCTCCCCAGGAGTTCGGCTACGATGGATTCTATGAGAAAGTACTGGATATTTTCAGGCATATCAAAGGAAAGCTCCTGCGCCTCCTCTCCATCCTTTCGTAAGTGCACCGAAGTGCCCCAAAAACATGGAAAACGTATTTCGCCCGAACTGCCAATGATTTTGATTTCGTCTTCTTTTGACGATTCACCAGTGGTAAAACACCAGTTGCCCGAACCTAAAACACCACTTTCAAATCGAAAAGAAGCGAAAACGATGTCTTCTGCCGGATAGTAGCCTGCCTGATTTGCGGCGATTCCATATACCTCGGCAATCGGACCAAACAGGTAATCCAGGTAGTCCAATTGATGGGAACCCAGATCGAAAAAATATCCTCCTCCCGCTATCTCCGGATTGATACGCCAATTGGCAGCCGTATCCTCCTTCAGGTCGGGATGCCGGGGCTGATTGATCGTAATGCTCACATACCGGGGATCTCCTATCTGACCGTCGGTTACCAATTGTTTTACTGCCAGAAAATTCGGCAGGGTTCGCCGGTAATAGGCTACATATAATGGCACGCCTGCTTCTTTGCAGACCTGGATCATCTCCTGACACTCTGCGTAGTTTCTGGCCATGGGTTTTTCCACATAAACCGGCTTACCCGCTGCCGCCGCTTTCTTTGTTAACTCCAGATGGGCATCGGGTGGCGTGGCAATGTAAATCGCATTCACCTCGGGATCTCCAATCAGGGCATCTGCATCCCCGTACCAGCGAGGAACGCCGTGGCGTTCGGCATAGTCTTTCGCTTTTTCTTCGTTTCTACGCATAACGGCTACCAAGCGAGATCCCGGCACTTTCTGCATGGCGGGTGCACTTTTTTTCTCACATACAGCTCCCACACCAAGGACGCCCCACCTTACTTCATTATCCTGAATAAACTTCATGGGGTTAAACTTAGGAAAATTTTTTAAATACACGTACCGTTCGAACATGTTGATTTTTTTTCACCGGCAAATCAATCCAATTCAAAATCCCTAGGGAATCATTACTTCCCAAAAACGGGTCTTCTTGTCTGATTTTCCAGCGCCGGTTATTTCCAGGGTTACATTGTAGTGCACGCCGGATTCCGGATACTGATACAGCGGGTGTTGCTCGGTAGAAAAATCTCCATTGCCAAAATCCCAGTACCAGGACTCAATATCGCCTACGGATTCGTCCCGAAAGGCTACCGTCTGCTCTCGGTTCTCGATCAGGGAAAAAGACCAATCTGCCCTAAAATCCGGTACCTGATCCCTTTCCAGTGGCATCAATCGGAATGCACAGAGATACGAGGCATTGGCCACCATTCGGGTATCATGGGACAAATTGTAATGCCCGTCCCGTTTGCCCCCGTCAAAATCCAACACCGACCAGGACAAGCCAATCAGTTTGTTTTCTACCAGGCGCGACTCTTTAGCCAACTCCGGTCCATCCACGGGTGCATAATCATAGGGCGTGACCCAAAACTCCAGGGTCAGTTTCCCCGCTTCTCCTTGCCGGCCGTCGAACGAATACGCCCGATGGGCATAGGGAAACGTGGCAATCCAGGGTTGAGAACCCCAAATCAATGTCCAGCTTCCACGTACAGGCGGTGTAAAAATATGATAATTCTGCGCATGGTATCCACTAAACGCCAAATGGTTTCGAACATGGGCAGCACTTGCTCCCCATTTTCTGGCCTCGGGTACCAGAGGGTTGTAAATAAACGGCCCTCCCGACAGGTCACCATCCACCACCAACTCAAAAATATCGTTCAGGTATCCTTCGGGGTTAAACCGCTCGAAATCCCAAAAATCATCGTAAGCCTCGTACAAGACATACAGCCGGTTCAGGCCCTTTACCCAGCCCAGGGTAACCTGCACATCAATATCGTTGGTGTCGATGTCCGTTCCATGGCCGTCTTCGGTATCGTTGAGTTCGGCGGTTCCACACCTGTACGCGGCAGGTACCCGGTCCCAATCCGAGTTTTTTCCATCGATGTGAGGCATGGTCTCCGGGGTGAACTGGTAAATCTGGAACACGCGCCCGTCACGCGCAGTCGCTGGACCGGGTGCGTCGATTGCCTGCGCGCAAACCAGCGGTGCGGTCAAAAGCCACAACGTTACGATCCGGACCCACGGAAGAAATTTTTGCAAAGCCACCATTAATCGTAGGTTTTTTCGGTGACGGGGATTTTGTCCCCGTGCCAGGGGAAGGCATAGCTGGGAGCATGTTTAAATCGGGTCATTTCCAGCTCCAATTTTACCACGGCCCCGGGACCCAAAACGGCCTGAAAATAGTGGCGATCAACTGTATCAAATTGATAGGGATACACCTCAATTTGGTTTACCCGGTTGATGTGATGCTCTCCAAACATGCCTCCCTGAACGATTATTTTTCTACGCTCGGTAGGATGCAGGTTGACCAGCGTCAGGGAAATGCCGGCCTCGGTAATTTGTTCTACCAATGCTGCCATATCCGAAGGAATACCGGATCGCTTTTTCACCGGGTCAAAATAACGAACAGAGGTGTGTAACAGTCCTCCATGGTAAATATGGTTGGGAGCTCCAAGCATCGTTTGCACCAGCCCTTCCAGGATTACTGGATTGAGGTTCAGCCAGTGGTGCACGTCTTGCTGATCCGGAGTAGTGGTATCTTTCCGAATACGTTCCAAGCGGTTTTGCATTTCCCGGTAGGTTGCGCGCAAGATATCTACCGGATAGGATGGGACTTCTCCTGCAATGTAGCCGATCCAGGTAGCCGTATTTCGTTCCTCTCCTTTGCCTTTCAGGTAATTGAGATGCCGCATTTCCTTTGGGTCTACCAGTTCCAGCACCCGTTCCCAATCCTCCTTTTTTCGAGACATGTACCAAATATGGGTAGGGTACATGGCTTGCAAGGGCCTAAAGTCGTACCAGCCCCGCTGATCGTACCGGTGAGGCAACAGTTTCTTGCCATTCTCTACCCTTGCCTCTTTCCCTATGGCCTCAATCACCGAATTGGGCAGGGCGAGGTAGCGGTCATCTCCCGATACCAGATAGGCATTGGATGCACCTATGGTGGTCGCTTCCAGTTTATTTCGCACGCCATGCGGCCATTTCCATCCGTAGTATCCTCCCCACCAATTGCCATTCATGTGCTCGCCAATCTTTCCGGATAGTCCCACGTTATCCGGAATGATGCCCCCATTTTCCTCCACCCGTTCCATCCAGGCGCTGACGTAATCCAGCACCCAGGCTTTGTACCGTTCATCTCCCGTGTACATAAAGGCATTTAGCATCAAACTGGTGGCTGCCAAATTAAGTGGAACATCCCCTTTCATCATCCGTTCGTTTAGTGCTTCCAGGATCAAGGCAAATTTGTCGTCATTATTCCAGTCCTTCCCGGAATTCACCGTGGGAATGTCGTCGTAAGGCAGCGGATAGTTGGACAAAATCGGCCGATGAGTGACCCAATCTTCCGCCGTATTCACCATTCTGGGCCCCAGGCTACCATTGAGCGGGGAGCGAATAATCTTCAGCGAACTGTCAAAATTTGAGCGATCGGTGCCGTCATCAAAATACAGCTCCGCAAATGCAAGCGCCCGATCCCTCATCTTTTTGTCCGTAGGATCTGCCAGGCCAAAAAAATAAAAATTTGTGTATGCTTCGCCATGATGCATCCAGTCGTATCCCGCGTCGAATTCATTAACGATTTGCCCGTATGCGGTGAATTGCCGGGTTACTCCCTCCCATAGTTTTCGGGAAAGGGCATCCATCTCCTCCGGACCGCCCAGTGCATAATACAGCGGAAAATTGTAGAAACTTTCGTAGCCATCGTCCGATCCATCCATCCCGGGCCATTCCGTCCGCCACTTTATCGTTCCGTCCGTATGGGTGTACTTCTCCACAAATTCCATCGCCGCCGGATACAAGGCGTCCATCAACTGTCGCTGCAACAAGGCCCATTCCGGAGGAGGAGCCGCAGTACCGTAAGGGATGGATTTGAGCGCCATCGAATCGGTCTGCGAAAAAACTTCGGTAGAAATCATTAGTAACGAAAAAAACAAACCATCTCTTAGCAAAGAATTCATCGTTGTAAAATTTTGGGAAACGGAAGATACTAAAATATACCAGTAAATTAAAATCAATTGGAAAGCGATCCTGCAAGTAAGTCAGGCATCGGCATTGAATTCGTTTTGGTCTTTTCTTAGGGAAAAAGCGGGCTGGCAAAAACCGACGTAACTGCTTATACGCTACCGATTGGCAATTCGGCCAAAAACGAAGTATGCAAAATTTCCCGGAACACGAAAGCCAACTCCCGTGCGTCGATCGGCCATTCCGGGTGGATCATCTTTATTAATCACATGCCGAGCGGCAAGCGTGTAAAAAGTTGGCGTATAATCCGAATAGTTTTACTTTTTCTCTGGTAACAAAAAACCTGTTGCTACCGTCGCCATTTTCCCAACACCGCTATGAAACCTTCCGTTTTGCAAACCCTGCCAAGAAAAAAGACTGTCTTTATGGCGTTGATATTCATGCGGTCGATTTCGCCAGGAAATGCCCAAACGTATCCTTCTCTGAGCGAGCAGTTTCGTCTCGACCGATTGCAACCCCGACCGGAAAGGTACAGGCGGTGATTGATACCGATACGTATAATGAAATTGACGATCAATTTGCAATGGTGTATGCTTTGCTATCTCCGGATCAATTGGATGTACACGCCATCTACGCTGCGCCCTTGCTGAACAAGCGCTCGGAAAGTCCGAAGGATGGTATGGAAAAAAGTCCGGAAGAAATCGGGCGGCTGTTGAACAAATTAAATCGAGAACAAGATGGTTTTGTGTATCAAGGTTCGGAAAGCTTCCTGACAAACCTGAATAAACCCCGTGAAAACCCTGCTGCCAACGACCTGATCCAGCGTGCCAGAAACTCGGAGTGATCTGCTCAAAAAGATCCAGCATAAAAGCCGAATTTAAGGAAAGAGACCCCTATCCTATCTGACTAATTCGCAAGGGAGGAGGGTCCGAAACGAAGGCCCCGTTGACGGTACAAAAAAATGAGCACCTATGGCCCAATAATTGATGTAGAAAAGAAAAATCGTTGCCTTTCCAGGCAAAATGCTTGCTTGACAGACTCGGCCTCCACCTAACCGCAGCTTTCTTTACCAAAATTTCGAGACCAATGAATCATCTTAAGACTGCAATCGTATGCACCTTCGTTTTTTTGGGTCTATCGGCCTGGCTCCTTCGGAACAACCCGATAGTGGAAAAAATGAAAACCAACCTATCGGTTTGGAGAATCAATTATGCTCCCGAAAAGGTTTACCTCCACCTGGACAAACCGTATTACATGGCGGGGGAGGTTATCTGGCTTAAAGGCTACCTGGTGCAGTCCTCGAATTTAACGCCCGACGCGAAAAGTAAAGTACTGTATGTCGACTTGCTTGATGAGAACAATACATTGGTGAAAAAGCTCCGGTTAGACGTAGCAAAAGGAGGGGCCAGAGGAGATTTGTCGATTCCCGCCGACTTGCCAGAGGGCAGATACACCATGGTTGCGTATACCAATTGGATGAAAAACTTCGGCGAGGAATATTTCTTCAAAAAAGATCTGTACATCTGGTCGCCGGACGCACCGCCAGCGAAGGCTGAAGTAGGAGCACTCGGCACTCCGGATTTTCAGTTTTTTCCGGAGGGAGGAGATCTGGTGCACGGTATTTCCGGAAAAGTGGCCTTCAAGGCCACCAACGCCAATGGGCTAGGAGTCCCTGTATCGGGTGCAATATACGATGATTCCGGATCAAAATTGGCCGAAATTCGAACCAGCCACGGCGGTATGGGGTATTTCAGGCTTACGCCCGACCGTTCAAAAACCTATGTGGCACGGGTTGCGTTTGACAATGGGTTTTCCGGGGAGTATCCCCTTCCGGATATTGCTGCTCTGGGACATGGTTTGGGGATTGACTACAAGGAGGAACTGATAATCGTTACCACGTCCAGCAATGTGCCTGGGGGTGAAAGCCTTTTGCTAACCGGAATCGCTCGGGACCAATTGCACTACGTCCAGGAATTCTATTTGCCGGCGAACGAAAAAAGCATTCTGGAAATCCCCAAGTCGACTTTTCCAACCGGTATCGTGCGCCTTACTCTGGCCAAATCTACCGGGGAACCGCTTGCCGAACGATTGGTATTTGTGAACCATGAGGACCAGATAGACGTACGTATTCGGTCAAACCAGGAACAGTTTGAGCGTCGGCAGGAGGTAGTTATTGAAATTGATGCGCGAGACCCGCAGGGCAATCCCCTTGCGGCCGGGTTTTCCCTGTCAGTAACTGACGATCAACTGGCCGAGAAAGACGCAAATGACAGCAATATCCAATCTTACCTGTTACTATCTTCGGACCTTAGGGGCAGCATCGAATCTCCGGGCTACTATTTCAACCCCCACAACCAAAACCGGAAGGTGGCCCTGGACCTGCTCATGATGACGCAGGGATGGAGAAAGTTCACCTGGAAAAAAATCCTCGAAAACGATTTTCCTACCATCTCCCACGCCCCCGAACTGGATATTCGTATCAGCGGAAATCTGGCAGCCGACAACGGGAATCCCATTGAAAATGGCGATGTCGTACTTTTCCTTAAGGATAAATACCAGACATTTTTAACCACCGAAACCGATGAAAAGGGGAATTTCGCATTCGAGGGGTTCCATTTCAATGATTCCATCGACGTATTGGTACAGGGAAACGACGCACGTGGGAGAACCCGAAATGTAAACGTATCCATCGATCAGAAACCCTACCTCCCCCACATCCAACCTGGGTACATGGGCCCTTCCGCTGATCGTATAAATCGGGAAAATCGAACACCGGGCACCGCTCTTTTTCAGGGTATGGAAACCGAAATCGGTGCTCTTGAATTGGGCGACGTACTTCTGGAAGAAGTGGTCGTGGAAGGTCGGGCCGAAATCTCTCGTCCTTTTGCCCTACACCGAGATGCAGATGTCGTACTCGAGTCCAACCAGTTGCCTGTAGCCCCATCGGGCAATATCCTTGAAGCCTTGCAGGGAAGGGTAGCTGGTCTGCAAGTGTACCGTTCCGGACCGAATCAATTCCGGGCCGTCATCCGGGGACAAGGCTCCCCCCTCTACCTATGGGACGGGATACCCGTGGATGAAAGCATGCTGCAAAGCATCAATCAATTTGATATCAGCAGGGTAGAGATTCTAAAAAGCCCCGGCAACACTGCCATCTACGGTGGAAGAGGAGGCGGCGGAGTAATCGCCTTTTTCAGCCATAGAGGACCGACCGAGATGGGAGAACCAGACACCGGCGACCACATCATCGTTCAACGGGTGGGCGGTTTTAGTAAAACCCGACAGTTTTATTCACCCAGGTATGAAGGGAATTCACGGCCAGAAATTACCGATTTGCGAAGCACCATCTACTGGAATCCAACGGTCGAAACCAACGAAAATGGCACCGCTACCCTCCGGTTTTTTACCGCCGACCGGAGCAGTTTGTACCGGGTAATTGCCGAAGGCATTTCCGAAAATGGAAAAGTCGGTCATGCAGAGTTATTACTGGAGGTCTATTAAGCGGCCACGCGAAACGCTGGATAGTAGAACGTGAATTTCCATAAACCTCATTTCCGAATCCCTGCAGCCCCGTCCAACTATCGGATTGCGCGTCGGCATAGGTGATGGATCGATTCCCCAGGCAGACCTATCTTTAGCATTTCTAAAGCGAACTGCTTACTTTTAGGCAGGTGAATTGACCCTAAACCCAACCTACGGATGAGCATGAACCTTTCTGCGTTTCTATTGGTATTGCTTTTACCTGCATTTTCATCGGTCTCCCAGACGGAAGCTACTGCACCTCCTCCCCTGGTTTTTCCCCGGCATTTTACCCATCCGGGCTTATTACAAAATCAGGAGGATCTGGATTACATGAAGGCAAAAATAGCCTCTGGCGACCCAAAATGGCGAGCCGCTTTCGAGCGCTTGCAGGAGGAAGCTTCCCTGGAATTTCAGCCAGAACCCTTTACCCACGTGGTGAGGGGATCCTATGGACGACAGGGGCAGGGGCATCGCGAGCTGTCCGCTAGCGCCATGGAAGCCTACCGGCATGCCTTGTTATGGTACATCACCGAAAACCGGGAGCACGCGGAAAAAACCATTTCAATACTGGATGCCTGGTCCGAAAGGTTATGGGATTTTGATGAAAACGATGCCAAGTTGCTCGTTGCCCTTACGGGACAACATTTCCTTAACGCTGCCGAATTGATAAAGCATACCTACGATGGATGGAAGGAAGAGGATAGCAAGGAATTTGAGCGGATGATGCTCACCGTTTACTACCCCTACATCCAAGACTTCTTTACGGAAGCAAACGGAAACTGGGACGCTGCCATGATCAATACCATGCTCTGTTTGGGTATTTTCACCGATCGTCCGGAGCTGTTTCAACGAGCCGCCGAACGTTTCTTTTGGGGGCCGAACAATGGGGGCATTACCAAGTACATCTACCCCAACGGTCAGATACAGGAGTCCACCAGGGATTGGCCGCATGTGCAACTGGGCCTTGGAGAATTGGCCAAGGCAGCACAGGTAGCCTGGACGCAGGGCATGGATTTTTATCGCGTGGCAGACCAGCGACTTGCATTGGGCTTTGAATACACCGCTAAATACATGCTGGGAGAAGAAGTTCCCGCATACGGAACCATTTCCCCAAGAGGAAGAGGAGCATTCCGGGATGTGTACGAATCGGTCTACCACCATTACACGCACTTAAAAAATACTCACATGCCCTATACGGAGCTGGCCGTTCAGCATACCCGGCCAACTTCTTCTTGGTACTTTTTAGTTGCGAACAGAGCGCCTGTTCCACAGATTGCTTCCGACTCCGCTCCTCCCCCACTGGCCAATGCCCGCCTCCAAACCGGAGCGACGGAAAACCTCGACTGGAATCCGAAAGCGGGAGACCTGATCGTACGGCCCGGCGAGTCCATTCAAATGGCACTTGATGAAACGTCCGGTACCGGCAGAAAAGTTTGGTTGCAAGAAGGAGTTTACCAGTTGGAAGAAACCCTTCTGGTGCCCGGCGGGGTGCATTTGGAAGGTATGGGAGCAGCAACCGTGTTGATTCTGCAAGCTGGAAAATCAGGGTTGACGGTTGCCAACAGCACTCCGGACATACGGGATGTGGTCATCCGGCACCTGCTGATCGAAGGGGCCGAATCAGTCGACCCCGGAACGGACCCCAACCAGGGACGGAGACACCGTGCCCGGCAATCCGCTTTGCGGAGGGAGGGGTTGGTTTTTTCTGCCAATAGCGAAGGCCAACTCCGAAACATTCGGCTAGAGCACCTTTCCGTTCGGAACTTCACCAAACACGGTGTTTCCATCCAGGGTGCCGAAGATGTAGAAATAATCCGGTGTGACTTCAGTGATAACGGATCCAATGTGGTACCGGGAAGGGGGCTCCATCACAACCTCCACCTTTCGAGAATCAGGAAGGCGACAATCAGTGAAGGCCGCTTCAGCAACTCGCCCTGGGGCAGTGGCATCCATCTTTCATTTAGCAAAGAAGTAATGCTCACCGGAAATGAATCCGCGAGAAACAAACTTCATGGCATCCACCTGACAGAAAGCAGCGCCGTTCAGATCGAAAACAACCTGCTGGAAGGAAACGACCGGCACGGATTGTTTTTAGACAATTGGCTAGACGGAGTGCAGGAGTACGAAGCTAGAGAAAACGTCTATCGAACCAATGGCGAAAATGGGAGCCGCATTCTCGAGGGAAATCATGGCAGGCTGGGATACAACCTGGCGGAAGACAATAAGGCCGACCTGCCGCATGGAAAATCCACGAATGCGTTTTACCAAAATTTCGAAAAAATCTACGCTCTTCTAGAATTCGAATCCAGCCCCTGGGTACAGGGTATACAGCCGACGGAAAACCCAATCCTTGCTGCCCGACGCATGCTGCACCATTTCCGGGGAAGACGCGAGGTAAACCACCCCCTTGGCCACCAGATTCGCACCGATCCAGCCATCCGGGCCACCGAAAAAGAACTGGAAATCGCTCAAAATGCCCTGGCCCATCGCATGGTAGGGCAACCCGCCTACCCTCCTTTTTTCGTAGGTGAAGACATTGACTGGGCCAGCCGACCGGTTGCCGATAACGAATGGGTCTGGCAGTTGAATCGTATGACATTTTGGGATGCCATGGGTAAGGCCTATCGGCAAACGGGAGACGAGAAATACGCTCGGGAATGGGCCAGTCAACTGATGGACTGGGTGGAAAAAAACCCGAGAGACGAAGACCATCGCTATGCCTGGAGATCCATCGAAACAGGGATCAGGGGACACCGTTGGACCAATAGTTTCCACTATTTTATCGACTCCCCCTATTTTACGCCAGAAGTTCTGCTCAGCTTTTTGGCTGCACTGCACGAACATGCCGATTTTCTCATGACCCAATACAGCAAGGGGAGCAACTGGGCCTTAATGGAAGCAGAGGGATTGGCATTTATTGCGATCACCTTCCCCGAATTTAAAGAAGCAGACAAATGGTTGAATGAGGCAATTCGCCGGCTCAACACAGAAATTCATCGCCAAGTATATGCGGACGGGCACCAACGGGAACTGGCCTTCGGCTACCACATGGGCAGCATTGGCTGGTTTTTACGGACCTATAAGCTTGCCGAAATGAACGGAAAAAGCCATTTGTTTACAGATGCCTACCTGTCCATGATCGAAAAAATGGCCGAAGTCCCCATGAAACTAGCCTTTCCAGACGGTACCACGCCGCAGTTTGGCGATGCCTGGACCGGAAACCCGGGGCAGTATTACGATCGGCTGGAAGAATGGGCAGCAATGTTTGACCGACCTGATTTTCAATACATAGCGACAGAAGGTCAAGAAGGAGAGAAACCTGCGGCGACTGCTTTTGCCTTTCCGCAGAGCGGGCTCTATTCCATGCGGAGCAGTTGGGACCCGGAAGCCATTTGCCTGGTGCTGAAATGCGGACCCAACGGGGGCGGTCACAGCCAGCCGGATAACGGGACCTTCGAACTGTACGCTGGTGGAAGAAACCTCACTCCCGACTCGGGAAGTTTTATCTATAGCGGAGATCCGGAAGGGCGTGCCTGGTTTCGACAAAGCCGGGTGCATCAAACGCTTACCCTTGACGGGGAAAACATTGCCTATGCCCCGCGCTTGCTCCTATGGCAGCCTGGTGATAAACACGATCTATTGGTCGTAGAAAATCAAAATTACGAGGGACTCGCACACCGACGCGCTGTCATCTTTTTTGATCATTCCTTTTTTATCCTTATCGATGAGGCCATTGGCAAGGCTGTCGGAACGCTTGACCTTAATTTTCAATTGGCTCCCGGCCCGGTACGTTTAGATAAGAAAAATCTGACAGCAACCACTCAATTTGACAACGGATACAACCTACAAATCCGGTCTTTGGGCCAGCAGGGGCTACGCCTGGAAGAGGCAGAAGGGCAGGTATCCTTTGTCTATACCAAAAAAGAACCACGAGCAGCTTTTTCCTTCCGAAAGAAACTGGAAAACCGGTCCAGCGGAGCACGCTTTCTTTCGCTACTTGTTCCCTTTCAAGGCAATCTTCCAAAGATAACCGCACATCTCCAGGGAAATCCCCGGGTGGGTTCCCGGAAAATACGCCTTACCGTCATCTATGAGGGCACCGAAGAAACCATCACGTATGAATTACCAAAATAACATGCATCCCATGACTTCCGTAGATAGATTTCCACCCCGCCGGATACGTTTCTTATGCTTTTTGCTGCTGCTGGCAGGTAGTATAGGTGCTGCATATCCAGGTTTGGCCCAGATACCTGTACATCATGCTTTTCACCTCCGCCAATCCACCTGGGAGGAAACCGATGTGGCAAGGGAAAACCTGTTGGAGGTCATTGAGGCTGCCTGTGCTGTCATGTCGGCGCAGCAAGACAGCTCCGGAGCCATCATTGACCCCTACCTGCAGCGGGAACACCAATACAGCACGCCTTATTTCGCGTTTGCCGTTGGGGTCTTGTTGGATGCCGGGGTAGGAAGCGACCTAAAAGAAGCAGGAATAATGGCAATGGAGCACAGCACACTGAATTTCTCGAAAGGGACAAAATCCATTCCGGATGAGCACGGGGAATTTTTTATTAGCCCCCTGACCCATGCATTGGATAGCTATAAGAATCACATCCCTGAACAACAATACGAGGAATGGAAAAGGAGAATGGAAACACCTTTGCGTGCCGTATTGCAAAATTTTGATGGCCGTATCAATAATTGGCGGACCTATGCCATGAAAGGCGAATGGAGCCGGGCCAAAAAGGGCTTGGCTGAGAAAAGCTACGCTACCGAATTTATAGAAAAAGCCTGGAATCAGTACAGCCAACGGATACGTATCGTAAACGACCGATGGAACTTATACCAGGATTGGAGTAGCGATCCGCAATCGCTGGCAGTAGAAGCGGTGGGAAGGGGGAATTTGATAGGCCTTGCCATGGAGGGATACGACGGTCCCTCCTCCGCCGAAATTCTGACAGCAGTGAAGAACGGTACGCATACCAGTCTTTTTATGCAGGCACCGGATGGACAGGCTCCCCCCAATGGGCGGACAGATAACCACATATTCAACGATGTGCTGTACCAGTTGGCTTTTGAGACAATGGCAGAGGAAGCCTGGAAGCAAGGAAACGCACGGTTGGCCGGCCAATACCGACGGGCGGCTAACCTGGCCTTTAAAAGTATTTTGAGATGGCAGCGCAGCGATACACCCTGGAAGGGTTCGTTTTTCATTACGAAAAATCATTTTGAACCCGGTGATCGAATTGGGTACCAGCCGGCCAGCCAATGGGGAAATTACACCGGTGCCATCGTACAGCACCTGGCCGAGGCCTACCTAACCCGGCAATCTGACATACCGGAAGTTCCCAGCCCGGCAGAAATCGGAGGATACGCCTTTGAAACAGATGATCGCTTTGGTGCCTTTTTTGCCAATGCTGCCGGCTTTCAGGTGATGGTGAATCTTCGTGGGGCGAGCGTCCCAAAATACGGCCTGAGCTGGACACCCCTGGGTGCCGTTCGCCTGATCCGGGAGGGCTGGGACGGACGACTGGGGCCTGCCGATGGAGAGCACGACCTGAAAAGGGGCAATACTTTTGACCTGATTACCAGTAGCGGTGACCGGGTGGATCGGTACCGTCCCCAGTCTGGAGTTTCCTTCGGACCGGAATGGATGGAACGCGGGCATTGGGTGCGGCTCGCAGACCTGCCCGCCAATTACCAGGGAGAGGCAGAAGTACACTTCGTCCATCCCTTATTGGTGCGATTTACCATTCATTACAGCTACGTGACCGGAAGAGGGGGACCTTTTTTTAGTCAGGAGTTTATACTGACGCCAACGCTGCTGGTAACCCGGCTGAAAAGTGCCCAGAACATTCCCTTTGGTCTCACCGTCCCACTACTTGAAAACGACGGGCGCCCACTCCTCACCCAAATTACCGACGACATGGCCTTTACCGGGTATTCCGATCGGGGAGACCGGCAGTACTTTATTGGCTTAAATGAGGACCTTCGGATCGATACTACCGCCCGATCCATACAAAGTACCTATGGCTGGCTGAAACCTCTTCGGTTTGAAACGAACGAAACGTCAACCGACCTGCTGGTATATCCTAAAAAGCCCGGGGAACTGGATGCCACTGCGCTGAGGCAGGGATTCCGGTGGACGGAAAACGGATTTGAAACGCCCCTGGGACGGGTTGGAGCATTCCATTATATCGGAGATAAACTAGCCGGAGGCAAAGGGAAATCCATGGACCTGGATGGGGACGGAACAGCGGAGGTAGTTTTCGACAAACCCTGCCTGTTTATCCTGCAACTTGAACAAGGCATTGTACAGGCGGTGGAAACCGATCGGGAAGTAGTCCTGCAATACGGCGGGAAATCCTTCCAGCTCTCCGGATACCGCCCGCTACAGATAAATTGAAAAGAGGACGAATAATTCCTCAGATCCTGGGGCTAAGTCAAACATTCCGGGTAAATTTGAGTTCCTGATCAAGACCACCGTCAAATCATACGCATGAAAAACGCAACCTTGCGCATCTTTTTTTTCTTTTGCCTGTTGTCACTCGTAATTGCTTGCACCAGCAAGCTCGATACAGGGTCCATCGATATTTCAAATTGGAAAAAAGACCGCAACGGTTGTCTGGGCTTGCGCATCCAGGACCTGGAGGAACTACGTGAAATAAAGAACAGTTTTCTGGCCAGTTACAACCAGGAACTCATCAAGACCTTTGGCCGGCCAGACCGGGTGGTGTTGGTAGACAAGAGCCAGAGCTTCTTCATTTACTTTTTGGAGCCTTCGGATGAATGTGGATTAAAACCAGAAAAAGAACCCCTGAAGGTCCTTTTTCGCCTTAATGCCGTGAGTAAAGTAAGTGAAGTCACGATCACCTATCTCAATCCATGAAACAGAGTGCGGCTGCACCCAAGGTTCCCGCGTCGTTTTCGAGCGTAGCCCGTTGCATCTTTATATCGGATAAGTAGTAGGGACTCAAATATTGGTGAACCGTTTTGTCCATTGAAGGCATGATGTAGGGCAGCGCTGCAGATATTCCCCCGCCAAAATAGATCTCGTTGACATCCAGAATACGAACGGTAGAAACGATGGCTTCTCCGAGGATTTCTCCCACTTCGGCGAATGTTTTAAGTGCGACCGGGTTGCCTTCTCCAGCAGCTCCGACCAATACATGCATGCCCAACTCCTCTTCAGCCAATTTTCCCGCCTCATCAGGAAATGCGTCCAGCATTCGGGCTGCGATTTTTAGGATACCATTTCGTCCAATCAGGGGTTCCAAACGGCTGTTTCCTCTCGATAGCATGTGCCCCATTTCCATGGCATTGCCCCGAACTCCTTTAAACACTTCCCCATCCAATATCAATGCACTGCCAATACCGGTTCCCAGAGTGATGAACAGGTAATCCTCAGAGGTCTGTCCTTTTCCAAAATGCAACTCCCCTACTGCTGCCGCGCTGGCATCGTTTTCCAGGTGGAAGATGATCTCCGGGTATTTTTCAATCAACGCATTTTTCAAATTGAATCCATTTAACTCAGAGATGGCAGGAATTTCCAGGGTCGTGGTCCGGTCCTTGCTGACCAATCCGGGCAGGCCAATTCCTACGTGGCGCACTTCGGGAAACTTTGCCAGGTATTTTCCCACCACCTCTACAAATGCCAGGTTAAACCCCGAGGGGTGATCGCGAAGGGAAGCGGTGGCCTCTTTTGCAAACTGAAGGATTTGGCCCTTGGTATCCACCAGTCCAATTTTTACATGCGTGCCCCCTACGTCTATGCCTAAAAAGTTTTCCGTTGTTTTATCCATAGTATCTGCGAATCAAGTAGTTGTTTATTGTTAGGGCCCGAAAAACGACCGCTCGTCTGCGAACTCCGGGCAAAACCGGCCTAAAGCCATCGGGTAAAAATAATGGTTTTTCCGTGAATTTCTCGAAACAGAAGCAGGAATGGGAAAAATAAAGCCTTTGTTGGTTTCAAACCGAATAAATCCCATCTTCTTTGATGAGGATTTTTTTCTTCTTGTACAATTGACCGATACACTGCTTGAACTGCTTCTTACTCATGCCTAATTCTTCCCGGATCTGTTCCGGGTCGGATTTGTCCGATAGTGGAAGAAAACCGCTCTCCTGTACCCTTCGAAGAATGTAGTCCGCCCCTTCTTCGTATTTTTGTCTTCCCACTGGACTGAGTTGAAGGTCAATCTTTCCATCGGCCCGCAGCTTTTTAACAAAAGCCCGAACCAATTCCCCGATTTCAACTGGCTGAAAAACCTCGTTTTCGTAAATCAGTCCCTCGTAAAAATCCTGTATCAACACCTTGTAGCCGAGCGCTGTCCGATCAAAAACCAGTGCCTCTACTTCCTGTCCTACGGCAAACTTACTGGTATCCGACAGTAAAAAATCCTCGTATTTGGATACCCCTACAAGGCGATTGGTCCGGTGATCCAGGCAAACCATGGCCAATACCCGATCACCCTTCCTGACTTTCTCACGCATTTCCGAATTTGGAAGGAAAAGGTCCTTCTCCAATCCCCAATCCAAAAAAGCACCGATCGGTGTCAAATCCTTGACTTCCATCACCGCAAACTGATCAAGCAGTGCCAGGGGGCGGTCGGTTACCGCCACGGGGCGGTCTTCGCTATCGGTATATACAAAGACCTCTACTTCATCTCCCTCCTTTTCGTCCCCCTTGAGGTAGCGTTTTGGCAGCAATACTTCGGCAGAATCACTCAGCTGCAAATAGGCACCGTTCTCGGTAAAACGGTTAATGGGAAGGGTGCTGATTAGTCCTAATTCTTTCATACTTTCTGTTTTACACCACCGGCGGATGCCGTGGATCACCGCACAAATGTAGTCATTTTAGCGAATTCCAACGCCACCTGCCCTATGGTCGAACGAGCCCATGCCGGCAGCCTATTCCCAAAAGGAGCTCAATAACTCAGGCAAACGGACAGAAACGAAAAACCGGCAGGTATTGCACACCGTTTTCTGAAAAATCAATTCAAATTCTTTAAAAGTCCGATAATTTTTACCCTCAAAACCAAATGTAAACTTATTTTGGTTTTCTTTGTGTTCCGTACACCAATTGACCAAAGCCAACCTTTTCCATGGAATCCATTATTTACGCCATCAACGATATTATCTGGAGCAATGCCTTGATCGTCCTTTGCCTGGGAGCCGGGATCTATTTCTCCATCGTCACCAAATTTCTACAGGTCCGGTATTTTCGGGAAATGATACAGTTACTTTTTGGAGGCGAGTCCTCCGATAGGGGGGTGAGTTCTTTCCAGGCCTTTGCCATTGCCATCTCCGGAAGGGTGGGAACGGGAAACATTGCAGGGGTGGCTACGGCGATTGCCATGGGTGGACCGGGAGCCATTTTTTGGATGTGGATCATTGCCTTTCTGGGAAGTGCATCTGCCTTTATCGAGGCCACCTTGGGGCAGTTGTTCAAAGAAATCAAGGGGGGACAATACCGGGGTGGGCCGGCATTTTACATAGAAAAAGGATTGGGTATCCGTTGGTACGCCATGTTGTTTGCGTTTGCGACCATCCTTAGCACGGCCTTTTTCCTTCCCGGAGTACAAAGCAATAGCATTGCTTTGAGCGTGGAAAATGCGTTTCAGGTTCCGCCCTGGATTACTGGGCTGGTGATTTGTTTTTTCCTGGCTCTGATCATTTTTGGGGGTGTCAAGCGTATTGGCAAGGTGGCGCAGATTGTGGTTCCTTTTATGGCAGCGGCTTACATCCTGATGGCCGTAATCATCATGGCCTTGAACATTACCGAAATTCCCGGAGTCATCAAATTAATCATCCGTTCGGCTTTCAACATGGAAGCCACTTTCGGAGGGATTTTCGGAATGGCCATTTCCTGGGGGATCAAGCGAGGCATCTATAGCAACGAAGCCGGGCAGGGAACGGCCCCACACGCGGCGGCGGCGGCAGAAGTTAGTCACCCGGTAAAACAAGGTCTCGTGCAGGCCTTTTCGGTCTATGTGGATACCTTGTTCATTTGTACCGCTACCGCTTTCATGATTCTTTTTACCGGACAGTACAACGTGATGGATCCCGAGGGAGGGTTTATTGTGGAAAACCTACCCGGCGTGCCCATCGGACCCGAATTTACGCAATTTGCCATTAGCGAGCATTTTCCGAACCTGGGGCCGGGATTTATCGCCGTTTCCCTCGCCTTTTTTGCCTTCACTACCATCATGGCCTATTACTACATTGCGGAAACCAATTTGAGTTTTCTTCAGCGGGACCAAAACCGACAGTGGCCTTTGTTTCTGCTACGGGCCTTGATTTTAATCGCTACTTTCTACGGGACGATCCGTACCGCGGCACTGGCCTGGACACTGGGTGATATCGGCGTGGGCATGATGGCCTGGTTAAATATCATTGCCATTTTCCTACTGCGAAAACCGGCCATGGATGCCCTGAAAGACTACGTAGCACAACGGAAGAAAGGGCTGGACCCTACCTTTAATTCCGATAGCCTTAACCTGAAAAATACCGAGGCCTGGGATAAAATTGACTGACCGGAAAAGCTTTTCTCTCAGGGAGTCCAAAAGCTGCCCGGGAATATGCAGCAAGTTTTACAGGTAAGCTCGTAAAGGATCGCATAATTTTCTTATCTTTTTAATCGTTATCAGACAATAAACGATTTAGCATGCAACAAACCCAAAACTTACCGACTCCCGGAGCTCTTGTACTCTTACCGGTGGTGTACATGGTCTGGTCCGAAACCCTGATTGACGGTCAGGAAAACCAACCCTTTTTAAACTTTCTCTCTCGGGCGGACTGGCTTAGCGATGAAGATAAAGCCTTTTTGAAAGAAAAACTCGACCCGGGATCCCCACCCGACCGCCAGGAAATGGAGTTCTGGTGGGAGACCATTCACGCAGCCGCGGAAGATTCCAAGAACTATCCCAACCTGGTATCACTCGGCATCGAACTTCTGAAGAAAGCCCGTCCCGAGTCTTTGTATTCTTTTCCCCTAGAACAGGCCGAGCGTGAGTTGGCCCAACTTGAAAAAGATCTGGGCATCCTGGGACAAGCCGCCGCCCTTAGTTTTAAGTCTGCACATAGCAACGTTTCGACCCAATACGAAACCCGGGAGGACTTTGCCGTTCGCGCACTCACCGAACTGCTGGACGGCTCGAGGAAACCCTTGATCGACTCCTTGAAGGACTACCTGGCGACGAAGGATTTTGCCTATATCGAACCGGATGACTTGAAAAAATACCGCAATCAGGTACTTACCTGGTGCCGCCTGCTGGCGAACAAAGGATACGGGTCTATAGGTTATCCCAAGGAATACGGAGGGGAAGGCGACATGGAAGCGTATTTTACCGTAATGGAGACGCTAAGCTACCGGGACTTGAGCATGGTCATTAAGTTTGGCGTGCAATTTGGCCTTTGGGGCATGAGTGTCCTTTCTCTGGGTACCAGGAAACACCACGACAAGTACCTCAAATCCATCGGTACACTGGAGGTTCCGGGTTGCTTTGCCATGACGGAAACCAACCATGGTTTGAACGTGAAAGGAATTGAAACCCGCGCAAGCTACGATCACGAAAGCAAAACCTTTACCATCCATACACCCCATCCGAACGCCAGAAAAGAGTACATCGGCAATGCCGCCCTTCATGGCCGAATGGCCACGGTGTTTGCCAAACTCCTGATTGACGGAAAGGACTATGGCGTCAGTACCTTTCTGGTGCCGCTCCGGGATGAAACAGGCGCCACCCTACCCGGCATTACCATTACCGACTGTGGTCGAAAAATGGGACTTAATGGAGTGGACAACGGATTGATCTCATTCGACAAGGTCGTCATTCCCAAAGAGAACATGTTGGATCGTTTTTCTTCGGTCGATGCAGACGGGAATTTCCAGAGCCCCATCGCCAGCGATAACAAGCGTTTTTTTACCATGTTGGGCACCCTCGTTGGGGGTAGAATTGGCATTCCCCGATCGGCACTGGCAGCTGCCAAGTCCGGATTGACAATCGCCATTCGGTACGGGGACCGGAGAAAACAGTTTGGCCCTGAAGGGGGCGATGAAATCCCGATTCTGAACTACCGCATGCATCAGCGTCGGCTGATTCCCCTGCTTGCAAAAACCTACGCCTGCCACTTTGCAATGGAATACGTCACCGATCGATTTCTAAAGCGACAGGAGGAGGAAATGCAGGAAATTGAGGCCCTGGCAGCCGGAATGAAAGCCTACGTGACCTGGCACACTACTGCTACCCTGCAGGAATGCCGGGAAGCATGCGGTGGAAAAGGATATTTGTCCGAAAACCGAATCGACGCCCTTAAAAACGACACGGACATCTACACCACCTTCGAAGGAGATAATACCGTTCTCATGCAACTGGTCGCAAAAAGTCGATTAAGTGCCTACAAGGAGCAGTTTGAAAACATGAATCTGTTCACGATCATTAACTACGTCGCCTCCAAAACCAAAACCTCCCTCACGGAAAAAAACCCACTGATCATCCGTAATACGGATGAAAGCCATCTGATGGACCCCGATTTCCACCTGAGCGCCTTTGATTATCGGGAAAACAGCATTTTGGATGCCGCTGCCAGGCGTTTAAAACGCCTAATGGACGAAGGAATGGACCCCTTCGATGCGGTAAACGTTTCTCAGCATCACCTTATAAATGTGGGGCAAGCGTACATTGAGCGCGTGATCCTGGAAAAGTTTATGGCAAAAGTCAACCAAACCCCAGATCCTGCCATCCAATCGGTGCTCAAGAAGTTATGCAGCTTGTTTGCCCTGTACCAACTGGAAAGCCATAAGGGATGGTACCTGGAGCAGGGCTACATGGAGGGGGTAAAAACCAAGGCAATCCGAAAGATGGTCAACCAACTGTGCTGGGAGATCCGTAAGGATGCGGTACCACTGGTTAACGCATTTGCCATACCTGATGCCTGTCTGGCAGCGCCGATCGCGTTGTAAGGAATCGAATCGAAGAAGGTATCGCAGTACCGGCTATTTCCCTGCTGCGGTCTATCCAAAGAAAAGTCCTTACCTACCTGTCCAAACATCCGGCTATCGCGGACACACTACCGAAAGATTCAGAAACAGTCGCGAGGGAGATAGGCAGCAAAACTCCTTTTCCTGTGGCGGTTCATGTTCGATTCGAAGACGACCGAAAAGCCAGGCCCGGGGCTATTGAACCTCCGGGCCTTTCCAGTAGAAGTATTTGGTATAAGGTGATTATTGCCGCTTTAATCCGTTGTGATACTGCCCCACCAATCCGGATTGGGTTCCCAATCCTCCCGTAGAAAATCCAGCCGTTGCTTTTCCAGCCGAGGCAGTAGCACCTGTTCCATTTCTTCTAACCGCTTGTTGTACAAAGTTCGATCGAATTCGGGGTCGGGTACGGGTAAAGCAGCTTGCCTTTTTTCCAGGTACCTGCTAAGCAAGGCGGTAAGTCGGGCGTGAACGGCTGGATTCTCCTGGGACAGTTCCTCCGTTTCGAAAGGATCATTTGGAATGTGATACAGCTCCTCGTGCCCGTCTTCAAAGTAGCGAATCAGCTTCCAGTCTCCTCTGCGGACCATAGCGGACGGAACCCCTCCCTGGTTGCCATAATGAGGGTAATGCCAGAAAATGGCCCGTTCCGGGGGAGTTTCTCCGTTCAGCAGCGGAGCCAAACTCATCCCTTCTATTTCCTGGACAGGGTCCGTTTCCAAACCGGCCAATTCAACCAATGTGGGGAAAAAATCTGCACCTACCACCGGATAATCTATCGTCTTACCGGCAGGTTTTCCGGGAACTTTGATCAGATAGGGCACGCGAATTCCTCCCTCCCAGTGCTGGCCCTTGCCGCCCTTTACCAGAAGGTTAGTCGTTGCGAACGCGTCACCTGCCACCACTCCCCCATTGTCCGAAGTAAATACCACGATGGTGCGTTCATCCAGCCCCAGGCTTTGAAGGCGCTCTAGAACAATTCCCACGGCGTCGTCTACAGAGGCCACCAATCCGGCATAATTGGGATTATCCTGAACGGTCCGGAAAGGTAATTTTTCACCCATTTCAAATCCCTTCTCACGAATTCCCATGGATTCGGCTTTCTGCCGGTACTTCGCCCACCGCTCTTTACTGGTTTGCACCGGCGCATGGACGGCGTAAAAGGACATAAATGCGAAAAAGGGCTGCTCCTTGCTGTTCGTAATGAAATCGGCTACTTCCCTTCCCAACCGGAGGGTGAGGTTTTCCCCATCCGGACCGTCCACAATTTTCGGATTTTTATAGGGCGAAAAAAAACCACCGGCAGGTGACCCCTTGTCCCAACCTGCCACATTCGCATCGAATCCGTGGTCCTCCGGATAGCTGCCCTCTCCTCCCAGGTGCCATTTGCCGGCAAAGAACGTGCGGTAACCGTTTTGCCCAAATGCCTCGGCAATTGTCGTTGCATCGGCCGGAAGCTGGTGCCGGTACTCCGCCGGCAGCATGGGATCGTGTCGCTGATGGGTCCGCCAGTCTGTACCTGTTTTTGCACCAATCCAGTCGGTAATGCCGTGACTTGCGGTAAACTGGCCCGTCATGATGCTAGCTCTGGCGGGACTACACACCCTGCTTCCCGAATAGCCATGGATAAACTGAAAGCTTTGACTAGCCAATCGGTCCAGATGAGGGGTCTCGTGAAAGGGAGAACCAGAAAAACCCAAATCCGCGTAACCCAGATCGTCCACCAAAATAAAGAGTACGTTGGGTGGTTTTTGCGCTTCCGGCTTGCAGGCAAAAAACACGGATAGAAACAAGGCAAGTGAAAGAATACCGTTCGTTTTTTTCATGGAATAGATGCTATGGATTAGTTTTCGAGTTCTTGTGCGTAGAGTTTAAATACCGGATTGGGACGGTGGCTGGACTCCATCAGCGCCTTAAACGCTGCTACCCGCTCTGGATAGCGAGTCGCCAGATTCATTTGCTCCCCCGGATCTTCGGCAAGGTTGTACAATTCGATGGGTGGATTCGGATCGGCATTCAAATTGACACGGATGGCTTTCCAATCTCCCTTTCGAATCGCCTGTTTACCACCCTGCTCTATGAACTCCCAATAGAGGTACGGGTGTTGGGCTTGCGCTTTCTTTTTTCCCAACAGTGTGGGTGCGAACGAAATACCATCGGTATTGTCAGGTACTTTCGCTCCGGTCAGGTCCCCGATCGTAGCAAACATGTCCCAAAACGCAGAGGGATGATCACTTAGGCCGGGCGCTATTTTTCCTGGCCAATTGGCAATCATGGGAACCCGGATGCCTCCTTCGTACAAGTCCCGCTTGTGTCCCCTGTACGGTCCGTTACTGTCAAAGAATTCCGGATCCGCTCCCCCTTCGAGGTGCGGGCCATTGTCGGAAGTGAACACCACCAGGGTATTTTCGCGCAAACCCAAGTCTTCCAGTTTATCCAGTATTTCTCCTACCTGCTGGTCCAACAGTTCCACCATGGCCACAAAAGCTGCCCGGGGATTTTCCTGGGACATGTAGCCTCCGATTTTGTAGGTCGGCCCTTCATCCACCCCTTTATACGGTGTTTCCTCAAACCGCCCCAGGTGCTTTGCCATCTCTTCCTCCGGCGCAATCAACTCCGCATGGGGAATGATACTGGGAACATAGAGAAAGAAGGGTCGGTCCTGGTAATCCTCGATAAACTTCAAGGTCTGCTCGTGAATCAAATCCGGTGCGTAAACACCGAGATTGGTTCCGGCGTTTTCTTCCAGCACCACCGAGTCCTGGTTGTGCCAAAGGTGGTAGGGGTAATAATTGTGCCCCATGCGCTGGCAATTGTACCCGTAAAAAACATCCACCCCTTGCTTGTTGGGGTCTCCTTCCGAACCGGGGTAGCCCAAGCCCCATTTGCCAAAAGCACCGGTAGTGTACCCGGCAGCTTTAAGGGATTCGAATAGCGTAAAAACCGAATCAGGCAAAGGATATTGCCCTTCGGGTTGAATTTCATAATTGCCCCGGACCGGCGCGTGGCCGGTATGAAGTCCCGAAACGAGGGTACTTCGGGAAGGCGCGCAAACCGTAGATCCGGAATAATGGTCGGTGAAAAACATTCCTGTTTCGGCCAATTTATCGAGATTAGGCGTCTTAATGTAGGCCTGTCCGGTAAATCCCAAATCCCCATAGCCCAGGTCATCGGCCAGGATGTATACGATGTTGGGCGTCGCCGCGGCAGAGACGTCGTTTTTTACTATTTGCTCGTTGGGCTTGGTTGAACAGGCAAAAGATACAAGCAAGAGTAGACTGCAAAAACTAGTAGTAGTAGTACGCATGACTGGTTAGATTAGAAACGTAAACCGCGACAAATTACCGATAAATTCCACAAAAGAAAAAGCGGTCCCCGAGAAGCCAGGTGGTACCTGGGTAGAATTTGGCCGACCTCCAACGCATTATCTACCCATTGGAGGTACATCATTTCACATCAAACCCGGTTACTTGTCGGTGAAACCTTACGAATTTAGACGAATAAAGCAGGAATCACCGACTCGCATCAGCGTGCCAGGAAGTTTTGATGGTTCTTTACTTCGTTCGCATAGCGGATCAAGCTGAGCGATTCCCAGGCGGTAAAGGAAAGTATACTGATCAATGCTTCGGCAGGGGGATCATTCATTAGTGCGGTCAATTCAGGGACACAAGAAGCCAGGTTTGCCACAAACTTCCTTTTACTATCTAACTTGTCCGAATGGGGGTCTGCCATTTCCAGCGCAAATACGGTAATAAAAAGTGCTGCATGTAACCCTCCAAAAACGGTCATGGCCACTCCTGAAAACGTATCCAACGCGGTCGAATTTCCATCTAGCTTGTCGGAAGCAGCGATTCCTTCCAGCACTACCGGAAAAAACTGAGCTACCCATATGACTACCTCCGTTTCGGCAGCCCGTGGGTCTGGATTGGCTTTCAGGGCAAACGTACTGCCCAGAGGGAATTGAGTAAGCTGAAAGACGCCATTAAAAGCGAATGCAACCCGTTTTAATACCAGCGAAGGTCTTTTATTTCCGCTTAGGATGGTGTTGAAAATGCCACTGATCGCAATAAAACTGAGAAAGCAGCCTCCCAGTCCTAAGGAAGCCTTTTGTTGGATGGCTAATTGCCGCTCCCTCTCTGCCTGTTCGGGGGAAATTGGCTGCTGATGAGACACAAGGACGTTCCGATAGCTGGAAAGCTTCTCGCCGTGAAAGGGGCCCCGCTCAGATCCCGTGGCCAGCTTGTAAGTTAGGGTAGTAGGGATTGCTCCTAATAGCGCGGAAAGGCTGTAGAGAGTAAGCTGGGAGTAAACGCCATCTTTCTTTTTTGTGATGACTTGCTCATAAAGCCGGGTCAGTAAGGGTATATCCACTCGGTAAGCCAGCATTTTATCCAGCTCTTCGAGCAACCGGGCGAGCTGATCAAAAAACCATTCGATTCCTGCCGCCATCAAATCAAAAAGACTAGATGCAATGGTTTCAAATAAATCGATCAATCGGTCCAGGATTACCTCCCTGCTGAAATCGGTTCCCGAGAACAGGTGCAGGTTACTGAGAGAGCCGTTGATATGGTCTACTTGGCTCGGATTGTCCCTGTGTATTCTATCTAGTTGTTGGTCGGACTGACCAGGATCCAGAGCCCGACCCTCATCTCCGTCCAAAGAAGCATGCTGCCCATGAGACGCTATCATGTGTTGGATATAGGAACCCTTTATACTGGATCGCTGTACGGGGACCGAGTCTTCCCTAATAGACGACTTGTGTTGGTTGGTATTGGACTTCAGGTTTTCCAGCCAGTCATGAGTTTCTCCTTTAGCCCTTTCTACCCAGGCAAGCGTTTTGGTTTTGGTATCCGTTAGATTAGCACGGGCCGATGTCATCACCGACTTCAACAGATTTTCAGTAAACTCCTGGGTCTCCAGGATATCCTCCCAATCAAAAAGTACCTTGACAAAATTAATGGCTCCTTCTAAGGTGGCGCCCACTTGGGCAAGCACACCTTTGACCGCCTCTACGGCATGCTGTACAGTATGTATGGCAAAAGCGGTTACTTTATTGGCGGCATCCGTGATGTAAATCACGGCCACCCGGATGGTTTCCTTGACCGATTCATACACTTGTTCTACGGTGTGTACGACAAAACCAGCAGCCTCTTTGATTAAAGTAAAAAGATCGAATTGACTTCGTTCTCGACTTTCCTGATCAATTGCGGCAAGCAAATCCGCATACGGTGTGGGTACAACGCCTCTTTTCCTACCATCCACGGAAGTAAGCAATAAGCGGGTAAACTTATCGGCGTACCGAAGATTATCAGTCAGGGCAAAATACCGGGTACGGTGTCCCGGAGACGTTGCCCTCACGGTGAAATTATTGGAACCTGTTTTTTCGAAGCGCCAACTGGGCATTTGATTGACCGAAAGAGAACGGCTGATGCTGTTTTGCCCTGCCCCTACGGCGTACCCGGCAATCACGTCGGACTGTGAATCATAGGACCACGGAGAAACCTTAGCATTTTCGTACATCCGCTTGTCAGGAGGCGTGACGACTTCCCGTAACCGATCTTGCACCGGACGCTCAACGGGCGTATTGCTCTGTGGGTTTTTTTCGGTGGCTACTCCCATTAAGTGACGAATGGCCTGTGCCACGTGAGGTGCAGACTCCCTTTGTTCCTCAGATACCATCGGCACCGGTTCTCCGCCGGCTTCCATGACTACCTTCTTATGAAGCAGATCTGTCTCCGTTACCTGAGCCAATTGATGGTGGGCCTGTCGGTCAGGGAAAATCAGTAGTGCATGATCAGCAGACATAAAAGGAGCTGTAATCCTTAAAACAGGTGCAATCAAATCCTCAGCCGCGAGCGCAAAGCTGATGCTGCCCCGCGAATTAGTGGTCAATGCCTGGGACTCCCCGATTGCGATGGCCTTCGCCTCTGTCTTTTTGGACTCGTCGATGAGTAAATCTACCGCCTGAAAAGGATTGTTCGGTTCTGCCTGTACGCTAACCGATAAATCAATTCCCGTCATTGGACGGTCAGATTCATTATAAGCGGTCACCATGACCCGGTAGGCATTCCGCTCGGTGATTTGCCCCTCGTCGAAGTGATAATCTTCAATAAGACTGACCTGAGCAACCAGATAGGGAGAGTCCAGGGGCTCGAGGTCTATGCCCGACAGTCGATTAAACTCGGGTTGGTCGACGGGAAATGCATGCCGCTTTTCACTCGAGGTATCCCTGCCGAGCGAGTTTTCAAAAGCCCAGCGGCCAATAAGGCCAAATTCACTTCCCATAAGGAAACGGTACATTCGGTGCCGAATTTCCCCTAACGGCAGAGCTCGATTCCACAGACGAATCTCCGCAAGTTCTCCTTCCATAGAGGATTCTTCAGCCTCTGTACCGCCGAACTCTAGGTACAGTTGGTTTAGGGAAGGCAAAATGGATGGATCAGGCATCGTTTCAGACAGCACCTCCTGACCATCCAGGTAGGCATTGATTGACATGCCGGAAAAAGTGATGGCAATGTGGTGCCAGTCACTGAGATCTGTCAGGCCCTGCTTCAAGGTAAAACGATCCGGTTGAGTGGTATTCGTGTTGTAAATGAGTAGGTCAATTGCTCCACTTGCGCGAGCTAGCGAAAAAATTACCGAATTATCGGCCATTGTTCCTGTACGTCCAACGCAGAGGTATCCGTCTGCAGTACTTCTTGTCCAGCATTCCAGACTAAGCTCTATCCCGTCAATACCACTGTAGGGAAGCGTTCGCATGCCACCTTTTCCGGGACATATCTGTAGCGCATGCATCGCCCCGCTGGCAGAAAGCAAGGAGTAGGTTACCTGCTGATTCAACAGGGGAAAATACATTGGCTTGTTACCGCTTAATATCTCCTGCACGCCCGTCGCCTCCCGGGAATTGTAATACATCAGATACGGATCATTGGAATCTGGCACCACCCCACGTGCAAATCCAGCTATTTCGTCAGCCGACAAGGGCCGGGACCAAAAACGCAACTCGACCAAATCGCCGGTAAAAACTGTACCTTCGGCATCGTTAGCTTGCTGCGCACCCAAAATAAACGGCTGATTTGCAATCACCCCGTCGATGACATAATTTACCGGGGAATTGGGGCCTGGCTGGCCATTCAGATAGCAGCAGGTGGTTCCCGCGGTGGCATCTTCTACGAGGACTACGTGGTTCCAGGATCCCGTGCCCAGATCCAGTCCAAAACTAATGCTTCCCAAACGAAGACTTGAGGGGTCTTGGAGCACCCATTCGCTTCCCCCGTCGTTGGGCGCATCCGAAGTGGATACATCGCCGTAGCTGATCAGTACTCCCCTCTCCTGCTGCCGGCAACGAATCCAGAAGGCAACGCTACGATCGCTCGTAGGAAACTGGGAAAAGGAGCGCTCAAAAACTATCACCGGATGGTTATCTGTACGAATTTTCTCCTTGGCAGGACAGTCTGGTTGCACCGTATTCAGCCATATCCCTCTCCGCCTATCGTAATGCAACTCATCCAGTGGCAAATTCATGAAAAGATTGGACGAATCTGGTATCTCTCCCAGGGCATCAACGTTGATCGCATGTGCCGAAAGCGTTTTCCGGTAGATGTGGAGTTCGCTCATGCATCCCCGGGCTTCCCGAAGGTCACCGAACCTGCCATCCTGAGATACGTCTGGTGCCGCATTCCCCAGGTATAGGGGTCCCATGGAGAGCAGTCGCATTGGGCGGTTATTGCCATTTAATAATTGAACCGTTTTCGATCCCAATAATACCGCATTCACGTAACAACTGATGGTATACCCCTGCGCAGTTTGATGGAAGGCAGCTGCGATGTGATGGGATTGATTTCCATCGAACAAGGGATAGGTATCAATGTTAAAACGTTGGTTGGCTACTACGAAATTAAATTGAATATTTCTCGAGCTAACTTGAATATCTAGAAAGGTTTCGGTATCCTCATAGCTGCTACCGGTATCGTAATTACCGTAGAACAAGCGGGTGGGTTCCTTGGTCCAGAAAGAAAGCGTGAACGAATCCAAAGGAAAATCTTGCAATTCTGCAACAAGAAATATCTCGCCGCCAAGCTCTGAAATCGGTTTATTTGGCATGAGTCTGTTTTGGTTATTAGTAAAGATATCCGTAAAGGGTCGGTTCCTAGGGAGAGACCGATGGTGTGATAAGCAGCGTAAATCGCTAAATGAAGTTAATTCCGCCGCCCCGAGCGTTAATCACGATCTATAAATAGATCCAATTTGATCCGGGTGTGTTCGAAATAAATGGTTTACACCTACATTATATGGATAAAATATATAAAAACCTATTATATTTTTGATTTCTAACAGAATATCCAAAATTAATTCTTTCGTAGGCTAGGGAATGATAGTAAAAATGCTCACCGAAATCCAAAAGATACCCTTGCCTGCCAGGGAATTCCCGGCAGTGAAATCCATTCCCTCGAAGACTTGACACCATCCATCCGAATGCAGCAGCTGGCGCTCGCGTTTCTCAGGGTGTACCGGTCAACGAGAAACAGGGGATACCTACCTAATCCGCGTAAACAAAACTTGCGCCAACGGATACAATTGAAGCGTTTAGACCTGTACTGCGCCAATAATTGGAGTAATCGATCGTTAGTCCCTTCAATCCCAATCTCCAAAGACGGGCCGATGTAAAAACATCAACGTATTTCATGCCGAATCCAATCTGATTGGAGTGGTAGCCGGAGAGATCAAAATCTGACGTGTAGTACCTATCGGTGGACAGTAGCTGCTCAAAAGGGGCAAAATAGGTCGCCGCTGCCTGGTTATAAAAACGATAGCTAGGGTAGAAAGTCAGGTATTGCCCAAGCTTAACGGCCAATTCCATGTTTATCGTGTGTGACTGAATTCCCCAATCGTCGCGGTAATACCGGTAATAACTACGCACGACCAGAAATTCATTCAGGTACTGATTGAGTCTGATCCCGATGGGAAGTTTGAGCCGGGTCTCCGGAAGTCGTTCGATATCGTCTGCTAATTGAAAAACTTCCTGATTGGTAGCGTCTGTATAAAACGGTATACTTTCACCATTGCCGATATAAAAGTTATCCTTGTCTGCAAAATAAACACGCTGCATGGGGTTAGCCAACCATCCAGTTTGGTAGGTGATATCCGAAAAAACTGAAAGCTGGGTTGTCTTGGTAAGAATTTGGGAAAAGGCAGCGGATACGGTAAAGGTATTTCGTTTCGTATCGCCTACCAGCCCGGTATTGGCAGGTTTCCAGGCATCGGCCGCATATTTGTCGATTGCATGGCCATTTTGGTCCAAAATGGCTACACCTTCAAAAAAGTCTGCATTTAAGTCCCCTTGTTCGTTTACATAGGTCTTTATCTCCGTTGGATATTGCGGTCGCCAATGGTCCAAATAAACCCCGGCATTCAAACTCAATTCGGTGTTTTTTTGGTTAAATAACCGAACAAGTCCCATTCCTGCTCCAAGTGAGCTGTAATCGTACTCATTTGCAAAACTCAGGTTGGCGGAATAGATGGAGTTTCGGTCCTCCGATGCGTGACTGTAGCTGGCGGTCATTGCTGCCCAGGTGTCTTGCCTTGAGGCACCGGAGGAAGCGACCCAGGGAGTGCCTGTGGTTTCCCCAGTCCGGTTCCCCCGATCTTCATAGCCCTCGTCTTCGTCATCATCCTCTTCGCCTCGGGAGGCGCCAGAAAAGGGATTTAGGTTACTGGAAGACGCAGAGGTATAGGCAGAAACGGTGCCATTTATCCGCAATACATCGTCATCATTCAGTGGAATGGCGACAAAAATATCGGTAGCAAAGTCGCTTAGTTGTTCTGTTCCGATGCCACCGGTTACGGCCGCATTTTTTCCATCCTGTCGGTAATAACTGCTAAGCATATCGATTTCCACCGATTCGAGAACGCGCTTTTTAAAGACGGTGACACTGTCTTTCTTACCTTGCGCCAGGAGCAAACAGGGTAGGCCCCAGAAGAAAAGGAAACCGACTAATTTCATCTTTACTTGTTTTTCAATTACAACCACAGCCACCCCCTGATTTCCCCCCATTTGCACCCGATGCACCTTCTCGATACACTTGAAAACTGGTTTCAAATTTTTTTGCTTTTCTATCCACCAATTCCATATCCGGGTCATTGATCGTCACTTTTTCGTACGATTTAACAGCTACACATGCTTGTAATCCGAACAGGATCAATGCGGCAAAAAGGACCTTATTTTTCATTGATTCGAATGTGTTTTGATTTGTGAACCGCGCCCTGGTCGTCGATAATGATACAGGCGACCTGTGGCAGCTGATCAATGCGGTCGATTCCTACCTCTTTTCCCATGACAAACACGGAAGTGGCCAACGCATCCGCCAGTTCGGCACTCGGAGCAAATACTGTCACGCTGATAATTCCGGTGGCAGGATATCCCGTTTGAGGATTGATGATATGAGCATACCGTACCTTGTCGAACTCAACAAACCTTTCGTAATCCCCGCTGGTGACGACAGCACCCTGTCTGAGCGGTAGTTCAGCAAACGCTTTGTTTTTGTTCATGGGATTTGTAATCGCCACCATCCAATCGCTGCCATCGGGCTGTTTGCCCCAGGTATTCATGTCTCCAGAGGCATTGATGATGCCGGCCACCGCTCCATTGGCCATCAATAATTCTTTGGCCTTGTCCGCCGCGTATCCCTTACCAATGGCACCAAAGCCTATTTTCATTCCTTTTTGACTGAGAAAAACGGTTTGCTTTTTGGTATCCAAGATGATTTTTTTGTAGCCAACCTTTTCTACCGATTTTTTTACCACTTCCGGAGCAGGCATGCGCACCATGCTCCCATCAAACTTCCAGATGTTGTCCATGGAGGCATAACTGATATCAAAAGCTCCATCGGTAAGCTCCGATAAGGCAATGGATCTTTCGATCAATTCCATCAATTCCCGGTCCACCCGTACCGGCGCTATGCCGGCATTTGCGTTGATTGCTGATGTTTGAGAATTGGGATCCCAGGAGGAAATCAATCGTTCGATTCGTGCAATTTCTCCGATGGCCATGTCCAGGTAGGCATTGCCAGCGATGTCATTCGCCGCAACCACTGTCAAATCGAAACGACTTCCCATCAATAGAACCCTGCGATGCAGCATTTGCTGAGCACCGGCTGCATCAGCCCCAAACACCAGCAGGAATAAGAAAAGCAGGCATCTCATGGTGGAACGATCAGAAACTATTTAAATGCCCGATATACTCCTGCGGACTCATTTTTTTATATCCCGTTTCTCCCATCACCTGACCGTGATCGTCCAATACGACTACCAAAGGAAAAAAACCCTTGGAATTGTATTTTTCAGCCAATTCCCCATTCTTCCTTGCTTGCGCTTCTGGTAATTGATTGGCCTTTTTTCTAGGAAAATCGGCCCGCAGCATCACATAGTTTTCTTTCGCATAGGCTTGAAATTCAGCTGATTCCCATATTTCCTTTTCCAGTTTTATACAGGGTGCACACCAGTCCGAACCTGAAAAAACCAAAATAATTTTCTTTCCTGTTTCCTGTGCCTCTATTTGTGCTTGGTTCAGGTCCAAATGCCAATCCTGTGCTTGTGTGAGCGTGACGTGCACCACAAGCAAAAGCGTCACCATGTATTTCCAGTTTTTTTTCATTTTGTTTATCATCGATTTTGAGTTGCCCTAACTGTTTCCCTGCCGAAGGGCGGGAGGTTCCATCGTGTGAAGCTGGCCGGCCTGTCGCAGGCAAAGCCCGATTTCTGCTCGTCAATCCGTTTAAAGTAGGCGAACCATTTATCCATCTTATTCTTTAATCAAACCAAATGCTCCACTAAAAAGGATTTCGTTCGATTCGTCCAGTCCGGAACCACTCAAAATTTCAAGATAGCCCGTATTGGACAAACCTGTTTTGACTTCCTGTTTCACGAACCGGTAGCCCGTATCTGTTTTCTGTTGAAGCAGCAGTACGTAATACCGTCCCTCGATGTCGACCACTGCATCTTTGGGCAGGGCCCAGCGTTCTTCGGAGCTGGTATAAACCTCTGCTTCCACATACATTCCCGGGCGTAGCTTTTGGGCCATCGTCTCATCCAGCAGATGTCCATGCATGCCTGCAGTGCGGTTTTCCGGGTCCACGGTTCTATTGATCAAATACACCGCAGCCTCGTACTCCCAATCACTATCGTCCTGTACTCGAAATCGCATCGGCTGCCCGACCGATATTTTGGCGAGGTCCTTTTCGAAAACATTCATTTCCAGATGTATATGGTCTGTATTCACGATGGAAACGGCCAATTGCGAAGGAGTGAGATAGGCACCCTGAGAGACGACCACTTCCGTCACGTATCCGCTAATGGGCGACCTGACAGGCAACGTGGTCCGTATGTTTTCCGAAGAAAACGTGCCGGGATCAATGCCCATAAGTACCAATTTTCTACCCAAAGATGCCCATCTCGCTTTGGTCACCTCGTAATCCGATGCTGCCTTAAGGAATTTCTTTTCCGAGCTGATACTATCTTGCAGCAGATTTTTTTGTCGCTCGTAGTCGGATTCCAGATAGACCAATTGCGCCTTTGCTTCCAGGAAATCCTGTTGGATCTGTATGTAGTCCGGATTCTCCAATACGAATAGCACCTGCCCCTTTTTTACGCGTTCCCCGGGCAATAGGCTTATCTCTTTGACGGTACCCCCAAAGTAGCTGCTCAACTCTGCCCGATTTTCAGGCGGCACGTCAATGGTTCCTTTGGCTTTCACTACCTCTTGGAAGTCCACCTTCTCTAAGGTACCCAGTGTCATCCCGGAGGACTCGAATTGAGTCCTCGTGATTTCAATGGTTTCCGAGCTTGACGGATTCTCTACCATTTCAGTTACGGATTCCGACGGTGTTTCGGAACCGCAAGCGTTTAGGGCGAGGCCAGCAGCCAAAACCCAACAGCCGAAGGCAGGACTTTTTTCAAACCGATTTTTTGTAGTTTTCACGTATGGGATTTTCATATTAATTCATTATGTAGTTGGCTTCCAATACCGTCAGATTGTACTGAAAAAGGGCACTCAGATAATTCGTTTCGATGGCTACGGCATTTTCCAATAGTTGGATGTACTGAAGAAAGTCGATCTCGCCGTTTTGAAAGGCTTTTGTGGCATGGACGACGGTCTCCTCAGAAAGCTTTTTTCCGGACAACTGGTAATAGGTGATGCCTTCCTCGTATTTTTTTAGGTCGGACTGCAGGGATCGGTATTGGGAGGAAAGTTGCATCTTGTAATTTTCGAATTGGGATCCCAGAATGGAGGCGCCGGTTTTTGCCGCGTTAATTTTCGCCTTTTGGGCGCCAAACCATAGGGGAATCCCAATACCCACCTGAAACCCAGGGTAGCTTTGGATCCCTGTTCCGTTATTGAAACCCCGAAAAACAGAGGCCTTCAAGTCGGGAAGCAATTGCTGCTGTTCCAGATTGATTCTTCGGTCCGCTAGTTGTAGCGCATCCGAATAGTACCGAAGGGCAGGGTTACCGGCTGTATCCATGGGCAAAAGTTCCAATCGGCTAAGCGTTGGTGCAGCCGCTGTATAGATCGATTCCGATTGAAGCCATTTATTCAGGATGATTTGGGCTCTTTTCCGACTTTCCTGAATCTGCCTCAATTGAATGGAAATTTCCTTCCGCTTGGTCTCTGCGGTCAATTTTTCCAGGTAATTGGACTCTCCCTGCTGAAACTTTCTGTTTGCTGCGCGCTCAAAAGTACTGTAGAGACTATCCAAATAGCTGAAATTGGCGTGCATTTCCTGCCAGTACACGATCTCCTGGTAGGCTTTTAACACTTCTTTGGTAAGCAGGTAACTGTCGATCGCGTATTGATCCGAAGCCAATTGAACTTCACCGCTTGCCACCTTCCGCTGTGCACGGTATATGGTTGGAAATTTTATGGATTGACTAATACCCCAGACATTCAGGGCCAGCTCATTGGGAGCAATATTGTTCTCGTCTCGGCCGTAGAAAATATCCGTTTTACCGATATCAAGGGCGCTTCCAAGCAGTTGCCTGTTTTGTTCCACCCGTTGACGGGAGGCTTCTAAACCCAGGTTATTATCCAACGCGATTTCTACGGCCCGATTGGCAGAGATGGGCTGCTCCTGACTGTATCCTACAAAAGGAAGGCCCAGCAAAAGCAGGAGGGAAAGCCCCTTACCCGAGGGTTTGACCGTAGCGAAATGCCCTTTTCTGTCAAATAGTGCATAAAGAACGGGCAAAACCACCAAGGTAAGTGCGGTCGCGGAAATCAGTCCTCCGACCACAACGGTAGCCAGGGGCCTTTGCACTTCTGCACCTGCTGAAGTTGAAATAGCCATGGGGAGGAATCCCAGTGCGGCGGCGGACGCAGTCAGTAGAACCGGCCGTAGTCGGTTTCGGGTACCCATCAGAATACGCCGGTTGATATCCCTAATCCCCTGCGCCTTTAAGGATTTAAATTCCTCTATGAGAACAATTCCGTTGAGCACCGCAATTCCAAAGAGCGCGATAAAGCCAACCCCGGCCGAAATACTAAAAGGCAACCCCCGGAGGGCCAGGAGTATCACCCCTCCTACGGCCGACATGGGAATGGCGCTGTAGATGATGAGTGCTTCTTTCACGGAATTAAAGGCAAAATAAAGCAGTATAAAAATTAAAATAAGGGCGATAGGTACCGCGACCAGCAGGCGGGCTTTGGCAGTTCGCAGATTTTCAAACTGCCCACCGTACTGGACCGTATAGCCGGCAGGAAAACTAATTTCCTTATTGATCACCTCTCGGACGTCATTTACCACCGATTCCAAATCCCGGTTCCGTACGTTTACACCCACCACTATCCTCCGTTTCGTGTCGTCCCTGGATATTTTTGCAGGCCCTTTGGTGTACTGAATGGTTGCAAATTCACTCAAGGGTACCTGGTTTCCATTCGGAAGCTGCACCGTGGCCATTTCAATGTCCTCAATGTCCCGATGGTGCTGCGGGTCAAACCGCGCGACCAGGTCAAATTGTTTTTCCCCTTCGAAAACGGTTCCTGCGGTCTTACCGGCAAAACCCATGGTAATCAGATTATTGAGCTCGTCCACGTTCAAGCCATATTTGGCGATCTTTTGCCGGTCAAAATTCACCGACATTTGGGGAAGACCCGCCACTTTCTCAACGATAATATCGGCGGCCCCTTCTATATTTTGAATGGCCTTTTCCACTTCCAGGGCTTTGCTGTACAGCATGTCCAGGTCTTCTCCAAAAATTTTAATTGCCAGGTCCGCGCGCACCCCCGTGATCAATTCGTTAAAACGCATTTCTATGGGTTGGGTAAACTCAAAATCCACACCCGGAATTTCCGACGATAGTGCTTCTTTGAATATATCGGCGAGCTCGTCTTTACTTTCCGCAGAAACCCACTCGCCTTTGGGAATCAGTTTAATGATCACATCGCTTTCTTCCATGGACATGGGATCGGTGGGTAGTTCCGCGGCGCCAATCCTGCTTACGACCTGATCCACCTCGGGAAATCGAATCAATATCTTTTCCATCCGGGTAGTCGCCTCAATGGTGTTGGTTAGCGAAGTACCGGTCTTGAGTACCGGCTGGATGACAAAATCTCCTTCATCCAGCGTGGGAACAAATTCACCGCCCATTCTGCTAAAAAGAAAGCCAACGGCTACCAGTAGTAACGCCGATAAACCCAGTACAATTTTTTTCCGTCGGAGCGCCCAAGCCATGGTGGGTCGGTATTTGTCTTCCAAAAAGCGAATGATTCGAAATGAAATGGTCCGCTTACTGGGATCAGCGGGTTTTATAAACAGGGAGGCCATTACGGGAACATAGGTGAAACACATGATCATGGCTCCTATCAGTGCAAAGGAAAATACCAAGGCCATGGGTCTGAACATTTTTCCCTCCACTCCCACCAAAGAGAGAATGGGGATAAATACGATGATAATAATGAGCTGACCAAATACTGCCGAGTGCATCATCTTGCTGGCACCAAGCTGGGTGATTTTATCGATGAATCCCTGCCTTTCGGCTTTTGGTAGCCCTAACAAGGTCGCTCGCTCTGCGGTGATTTTGAAAGCAATGAATTCTACAATGATAACGGCCCCGTCAATGATGATACCAAAGTCAATGGCACCCAGACTCATCAGGTTGGCGTCTACTCCAAATAGGTACATCAGAGATAAGGCAAATAGCAAACACATGGGAATGACGGAAGCCACAACCAATCCGGAGCGCAGGTTACCCAGTAATAACACCACGACGAATACCACGATTAAACAACCAAGGATTAAGTTTTCAGCGATGGTGGACGTGGTTTTTCCAATTAGTTCACTCCGTTCCAGAAAAGGATTGATTCGAATGCCCGGAGGAAGGGCTGTGGAGATTTCAGCGACCCGCTCTTTCACCAACTCGATGGTTGCTTTGGAACTCGATCCTTTGAGCATCATTACCTGACCCAATACTTTTTCTCCTTCCCCGTTTCCTGTGATGGCACCGAATCGGGTAGCATGTCCGAAACCTACGGAAGCCACCTCCTTGATAAAAATGGGTGTCCCATTCCGGTTTTCGATAACGATATTTTCGATATCTTCTAGCGATCCAACCAAACCCTCTCCCCGGATAAAGAACGTCTGATTCGATTTTTCGATGTACCCGCCGCCTGCCAGACCATTGTTTTGCTCCAGTGCAGAAAATGCCTTAGAGACGGAGATATTTAGGCTGCGGAGCTTTTCCGGATCGAGTGCAACTTCGTATTGTTTGAGAAATCCGCCCCAGGTATTTACCTCTACCACCCCCGGTATGCCCGAAAGCTGACGCTTGACGATCCAGTCCTGTATCGTACGCATGTCCGATAATGAATACCGATCCCTGTGCAGCGAATCTACTTCGATAACGTACTGATAGATTTCGCCGAGGCCGGTAGTAATGGGTCCCATAAAGGGTTTTCCAAATTCAGCCGGAATCTTTTCCTCCGCAGCCTTTATTTTTTCTGCGATTAATTGCCTGGGAAGGTAGGTACCAATCTGGTCGTCAAAGACCACCGTCACCACCGAAAGTCCGAATTTGGAAACGGACCTGATTTCCCTTACGTTGGGTAGGTTGGCCATCTCCAGCTCCACCGGATAGGTAAGAAATTTCTCTACATCCTCCGTTGCCAGGTTTCGGGAGGTGGTAATGATTTGTACCTGATTGTTGGTCACATCCGGAACGGCACCGATAGGGATTTCTGTGAGAGAATAAATGCCAAAACCGATAACGCCTGCTGCAAACAGCAGTACGATCAGCTTATGGTGGATGCTGTACTGAATGATCTTCTCTAACATGGACGAGCTTCATTTGAATGATACACCAAATGTGGCCCAAAGGTCCTAAAGCCTTTCTCAAGGCTTTCTTAAGATATGCTTAAGATTGGGATCTCTCGGCAGAGATCAGACGTCCAACGTTGTTCCTCCTACCGCCGCGTTTGGCTAAACGGAAATGCAGATATGCTCCAGGCCAGGCAAATACCCCCCCGGATTTAAAAAAGCTTTTCTATAGAAAATCAACAGGAAATCACCATTGGCCACCTTACCAATCGCTGGCAACCAAACATGTAGGATTTTTTATCGGGCTGCTGACACACTGTCTCCAAAGGAATACAAGCCTCTAAAAAGTAATCTGCACTTTTGTACCTTTACCAAAAATACTGTTAATTTTCAACTCAGCCTGAATGGCATTGGCACACTTCTTCGCTATGGCCAGTCCCAAACCGTTACCCGGAATTTGCTTATGGCCAAGGGCATCCGACCGGTAAAAGCTGTCGTAAATATTAACCAAATCATCCTCTTTTATTCCGATCCCTTCGTCACGCACCGTACACACGATTCGTCCATCTACCCAATCGACCCCCACCACTATCTTTCCACCCTCCTTCGAATACTTAATGGCATTGTTCAAGATGTTATCGATGATGATATTGCTATAAAAATGAGGCAGTCGTGCAGTTTCCGATTGATCGACGTTCAACTCAATTTTTAGCTTTTTTTCCGCAATCAGGTTTTCGAAACGCGAAAGAGATTCTTCGATAAGCCTGGAAAGTGGGACAAAAGACTTGGCGTTACTCCCTGCCGAGGTTTCCAACCGGGCCAGGGTCAGTAATTGCTCCAATGTGGCCGTCATCCGATCGATTTCTTCCAGACTATAAAGAATTTTTTCTTCGTACTCCTGCTGAGATCGTGGTTTTCGGATTAGTACCTCCAGGGTTCCACGCAAGGTAGCAAGCGGTGTTCTTAGTTCGTGCGAGGCGTCCGAGGTAAATTGCTTTTCCTTTTCTATGGCCTTTTGAATGCGCTCCAGCAAGTCATTGAAGCTGGACGAAAGGTAATGGATCTCGTCTTCATTTTTTGGTAAGGAAACGCGCTCATTCAAATTGTTCTGGGTGATGTGCGTAATGGTGCGGGTCATTTCCTGAATGGGTCGCATGCTCCTTCCTGCCAAAAACCGGGATACAAAATAAAGGCCTACCACGATTACAAAATAAGAAATAATCAGAACCTCATTTAGGCGGGAGATTACCGAAAAAGCCGATTCGGAAGATATGGCCGCGATGATGTATCCTTTTACCTGACCGTCCTTCAGAATCGGTAATTGAACCTGCCTGATGGGAATATCTGTCAATTCCGCATTGTAATGCCCACCATCCGCCTTCCCCTGGATGATTAGAAAATCCTGCTTCAGGTTGGGTGACCGGTCCATCACCGATCCATGCTTGTCATTCAGCTGAATAAAAACCGGGTTAACCTGCGTCTCGGTGTGTTCACGCTCTTGCCATTCTTGCTTGTTGATAAACTGAATACGATCCTCTACGAATTCGATCTCGTTCAAATGCTTCTCTGCTTCGTACGATAGATCGTTATCGAGATTCTGGATAACGGTACCCCTCACAATAAAAAAAATCGTACCGAATACAAGTGCCATAATGATGGCTGTAGCCATCAAATAGTGGAAAGCGATTCTATTTTTGAAACTAAGGCTCATAATTCTTTTGCGATGTAACCTACACCACGAACGGTCTGAATGTAATTCTCCTTATCGGAGAGAGAAAGCTTTTTTCGCAACGCGTTGATGTACACATCAATAACACCGGTGTTGTATTCGAAATGGATATCCCATACACTTTCAATGATCCGCGTTCTTCTACATACCTTTCCCTTGTTACGGATAAGGTGTTCCAGCAGGGCAAATTCCTTTTGGGTAAGGTAAATCTCTTCTTTTCCCTTATACACTTGGTGTGTTTCCGTGTTGAGTGAAATGGGTCCTAAAGTAAACAGGGAATGTTCTCCCATCTTTGGTCGCAGCTGAACCTTGATTCGCTCCAGTATTTCCTCAAAATGAAAGGGTTTTTTTACATAATCGTTCGCACCGGACTGCAATCCGAACAGTGTGTCATCCAAGGTGTCTTTGGCAGTAAGAAAAATGACCGGTGTGGTAGGAAACTCTTTTCTAAACTGCTTGCAAATCTCAATGCCACTTAATCCCGGAAGCATCCAATCTAACAATAGAATATCGTATGCACCGGATAAGGCCAGCTGGAGTCCTAATTTTCCCTCTTCAGCCGTATCCACAGCAAAGGACTCTTCCTCCAATCCCTGCTTCAGGAAAGCGGCAATTCCCTTTTCGTCCTCAACTATCAATACTCTCATCTCTCAAAGATCCATTTTACTTCTTTAACCATTGATTAATTCTTTCTTAAAATTCGCTTAAAGTCAGCGCAAAAAAGCCAATCGCGTCAGAATCCTTTTGCTAAACCCTGTCATCCAATCCATCCCCTGCCCTCTAGCAGAACCCATTGGAATTCTCTCTGCTCTTTGGTACGAACGCAGATACCGGGCTACCCCTCTTTCTTCACTCCCGTTTTTCCACGCTGCCGATCCAGGTACCGGCGATATATCCCTTTGCCTTTCTGCGCCGTCACTGCAGGAGCCTTGAGAACGATTCTTAATGGTTAAAAACAGTTTTCCACCCTGCCCCTAGAGGCCCTTGAAAAAGGAACGGTTGCTTTTGGCCGGATCCCCTCCCCGGCTCCGGTACCGCATGGATGCCTTCACCAATCTAGCCAAAAAACAGGACCTGAAACGCACTGCCTTCAAGCGTGTACCGGGTATCTGCCAAAAAATGATTCGGTGCCCACCACAGGAGGGCAGAGATCCCGCCAACTTGAAAAGGAAGCATCCGGCAGTAATTCCAATCTGTTCCAAACGCTATTCATCCATTGCGCGGTACGATTTTTTTTTTTGCGGTCATCACCTGTTCCGATTCCGGCTTGAACCAGCCGCTGCGCGCTTGCTCCACTAGTAATTGGCCCACTCTTACTCGCACCCTGTGCATCAAACCCCATTTTGCCTGCCAATTTTCATTTCTCCCGCATTTCGAAAAACCTAATTGGTCCATTTATCGTTCGGTTTCGGTCAGGCTTTTTGCATGGACTGTTCGAAGGAGATTTCGATAAACTCTGCGGGCCGGCTTAGCGCAACCAAAGCCCTTACCCGCAGGATACCGTTCTCACTATCCGCTACCGTCATGGTTTCACCTAAACCCACGCTTACCGAGAAGGCTTCTGCGGGGCTGGCACCGGCCAAAGCTCCCTTTTTCCATAGCTGGATAAGGAAATTTTCCAACATGGATTTGATAGAAATCCAGGTACGAGCCTGATTGGGTTCAAAGGTATAGGCTTTGGTCGCCAACAGCATGGACTGTTCGAGAACCATCGTCATCCGACGCGCAGAAATGTACCGCCAATCTTCACTGTTGCCGTCCAGCGTACGCGCCCCCCAAACCAGCACACCTTCTCCCCTAAAGGATCGGATGGCATTGACTGCTTTTCCATCCAAAGGGGTATTCAGGTACGCTTGCTGCTCTGTGGAAATGGGTACGGACGGGGCAATGACCGAACTCAACGAATAATTGGAGGGAGCCATCCAGGCACCTCGCATCGAATCCACCATGGTATATATCCCTGCCATAGCTGCAGAAGGAGGCTGTTGGTTCAGGTACTTTTGCAGGTACCGGATCAATGCCTTATAGCCTGAACTCAACGACAAAAGCGATAGATGCATGTCCTCGGGAGAGGTTTTGCCCGTGTTGTCCGGGTTGTCCTTCCAGCTTTTGCAGGTAGTTGCCGTATAATCCGGAAGTTGGTTTACCAGGGATAGCATCCGCTCCTTTCTTACGGCTTCGTTTTTTGATTCATTTTTGGGATGTTCGGTTAGTGAAAGTTCCTCACAGATCATTTCAACGAGCAGATCCAGGCTACCGTCCGTCAAGTTTTGAAAGGACAATTCCGATTCGGCAAGGATCGCTGTTTCGAGCCAGGGATAATAAGCAGCTGCATAGCTAAGTGATTCGCTGCCAACTTCTTCCCGGAACCGATCCACTACAGACTTCCCGCCGAGAGGAAGTTGCAAGGCACTGTAGCCTTGGTAGACGTCCAGAATGGCCATCCGTTTTCTCATCTTCCCACAATGGGCAATCATCCGGCGACACAGGGAGTAAAATACCTCGGGTGAGTCCAGAGATACGGCATCGGGAATCAGTACCAGCGTAGGTTCCATCTCTTTTTCCAACGCCTCCAGGCCTTCAAGCAGGCTCGCTGCCTGGATCTTTTCCGTATCCTTGTAGTCCCCGACAGAAACAATATGGCAGGTACCGCCACCATTTCTGAAAAACAAGCGGATGGCAGCGTAAAGCCAGTATTCCGGTCCTACCCTGGTCAGGCTATAGCCATTGATCTCGCCAATCGATTCATTTACTTCCTTTTTGTTGGTGCTTTCCTTAGCCGCCGATGCCGGTTCCAATTGCCTGGATTCTTCTCTGTGCCCACAAAGCCGAAACAGGCGGGAAGGTGGTCCGCCAAAAAACTTTTCGTATTCCGAAAATGAGGAAATACGTCCGTGTTGGTTTGGTGGGCTTTTGGCCGTATACCCGATAAATGCCGGAATGGCGCTGGGTACTTCTACCACACTATTGGGAAAAGCATTTTTTTCTTCGATATATATCCCTGGTTTTTTGATGGTTCCCATTGGTTGGATCTTCGGTTGCCTGAGGATTAAGGTAAGGATTATAATGCGAAATCTGCAGGGAACGCCGCATTAAAATACCCTCCATGAGGCTACCTGTACAGATTTTTTCCCTCCACGTTCGTTCGGTACCCGAAAATCATGCGTTCGATGCAGAAATACCGACTGCTAAGGCACAAGTGATTACGCATCCGGCAACATTACCATCAGAAATATACGGGTCTAAAACGCAGGCCATCTGTTGTATTGAACTCCATAGCGGGCGCCGGAATCTTGATCATGTTCATGGCATGAAAAAGTCCTTTAAGAAATCCATGTCGGGTTTTGATCTTGCGCAAATCCATATCAATGCTTATAAAATACTGCCGATACCGGTTGATGTGCCGAACCGACGCACCGTTAATAAAATCGGGATTTTCAAATTCGGCCAACATTCCCTCGCCACTATACCCCATCGACAAACACAACCATTCCGGCCATTTTCCCCAATTGAGAAAAGTGCCCGGGCTGAAAGAAAACCAATACGTTTGTGCATTGTAATCCTGCACAAGTTGGGCCCCAAGCGTCCTACCTAGTGTGCCCGGACGTAAAGACGCGTACGGTGAGGGATAAAAAGAGAATTTGGGAAGAATACGTTGTTCACCCCAGGCCATTTCCTGGCCAATAAAAATTGCCGATCCTGCCGTGTTGGCCGCTACATCAGACCAGGAAAATCCGTATCCTTCGTACATGCCGTCAAACAGTTCGATAGGCAGTTGCAGAACAAATCCCAATGAACCCCCTATCCACAATGCTTTTGACCTGCTTACGCCCGCCCAGCGCAAGGCTTCGTATCCCCAATAACTCTGCTGATAAGCCACATAGCTATGGGCAAACTTGTCCATCTGCAACCAACCGGTGTGGTCCCTGTAAAATTGAAAAGGGACGCGTTGGCTATCTGCATACCAAATCTCGGATAGATAAAGCAGGCCAGCAGTAAAGCCCAGGACCCCGGTACCGGCCACTACTGCGAGCCTTGCTTTGGGCACGCCTTCGTGGGTTGCGGAATCTGCCGTTTGAGCGGAACTGGAAAATCCCCCTGCGAAGAAAAGTAGCAATACGGAAGCCGCAATGCCAATACATGCAGGGGATTTATTCGAACGTAGGGTTCCAAACCTCATGCGCTGCATACCGGGAAATGGCAGAAAGGAACGGACGGGATGGGGCACCGGAAAAACTACGCTCATCAAACGTAGGGCTTTCCGGTACAGGCGCCTATGGAAAAAGGTTACCGACATTCATCGAAAATTCGTTTGAGGAATACCAATTGCCCGGTATGGTAGGAATGGTGATTGGCCAGGATAATGATTTCCCGAAAAATGGTGTAATCCGGGGCATGCGCAATCGCTTGAAACAAATCCGTTCCATCATCTTCCACCATCCGAACCAATTCGCTCCGGTCGGCTTTAAAACTTTCAAAGGATTGACTCCAGGTGTCGGCATCCGCTTCCTCTGTTGGCCAATAGTCCTCCGGCCATTTCCTTTCCCGGTAGTTCGGGTCTTTGATAAATTCGATGATATCCCGCTGCGCCCGCCGCATGTGCTCCAGCAGGTACCAGGGAGAATGGGGGATCCCCGAAACTTTTTTATTGATGGCCTTCAGCGGAAAGTCGGTCACGGTCCTATCGAAAGTCATGTGTGCTTTTTTGCCACTCAGGGATTCGATAAGGTGTGTGCGTAAAATCTGGCGTTCCGTTTGGTTTAAGGGCATCGTAGGAATGGCGTTGGTTGAAGGTGTGTCCGTATCAAGCGATCTCCTGGAGCTAGCATAACGTAGGTACAAATCCTACATCTCTCGGTGATTTTAATTCCAAACTCAAAATAAGGATTCGGGATCAAAAAACCACTGGAATCGGCAATTATCTGGCCCCGGGCGGAAAGAAATACACGCCAAGTCGCTACTTTCGGCCTTTTCTGCCGCTAGTCGATAACTTGGTTTGCCTTTGTCTAGAGAGTACCTACCTTTCCGTACATTGCTTGATTCCTGGTAGGTCAGCCAGCCTTTGCCCTACCCGTTATTGTTTGATGACCCAAACATCCGTTACGCGCGATTGCTGACGCCAGTTCAGGTGCTCTTCGTCGGGCTTATCGAAACTAATTTCCAATTTGCCATCCGGGATCAATTCCTTGGGAAGCGGAAACTCCTTGAATTCCTCGTATCCTTTTTCGTACTTGGTAGCGGTAAGTCGTTGTCCATTGGCACGCAAAAGGGCTTCGCCGTAGCCGGAAACACGGATCAGGTAATCGGAGGTTGGATTCAGTTCACTATAAGCCAAGGTGGGCGTAAACTGGAACAACTGCGTGGACAGCCGCTTACGGTTGATCCCGTTGTTTTCCCACAAGAAGTCGATGGCATCATCGGTTTTGGAAGTCACGTGTTTGGCATCGGCGCTGGAAATATTGTCATAAAAGCTACCCTCTCCCGGGTCCTCGTAAGTACGGATGAAGTCCAACCGGGCCAGTCTTTCGGCCTCTGAATCCAGCAATAGTACCTTTTCGAACTCGTCTTCCAACCACCAAAGATTGTTGAGCGGGTAGTCGATAAAGTCCAAAATAGCTCCTCGTTCGGCACCGCTGGCTTGGTATTTTTCCACACTGGTCTGTGCCCCAACGCTCTGAAAGAGCTTTTCACAATAGAATTCCACCCTTTCTTTTAATTCCCGGGCAACCGGTTCGGTTTCTGCCTTTCGCAGGTGCTGCAATGCATCGGACATGGCTTGTTCTGCCCCGAGGGTGGGGGCTGTTTCCAAAATGGCATAGGCCTCGGCCTCCAGGCCTTTCTCGAAATCCAGGCGTTTCTTGATGTAGGCATCGTAATAGGCACGCATCACCAACTGTTGCCACCTCCAATTTTCACCCAGTTCGGGATGGGCGGTTTCCAGTCTTTTCCACAGGTTCAGCGTGTTTTCAATACTGGGGTTATCTAAAATGGGTCCGTCCCAATTCTCTTCCAATGCAAGTATTCCACGGGCGGCATCCTCTGCCACTTCTGCCCCAAAGAAAAAACGCGTATACTCTTTCACAATGGACTGCGGCTCCTTTGTTGAGTCAAACCCAAGTTGACTCCAAACTACTTTGTTCATGTCGTCGTGGGTACCGTCCGAATACGTGATAAACCCGTCGGTATGGGGACTGTCCTGTTGAAACAAACGGGTATACATCTGGGGCTGGGGATTACAGGGTTCCCTACCCAAGGTCAGCGCAAATGCCTGATCCCAGTTTTCGACCGGATAGTGGCACCGAACGGTATGGGTAATGTCCGGATAAAATCGGTGCAGGTATTTCTCTGGCAGAAGTTCCCGTTCCAAAGCAATCGGCGGACTACTGGGACCATACACCACGCCACGCAACCAGTCCGGGCTATTTTTCTCGAGATAATCAAAAAAGTAGCTTATTTTTTCTTTATTAAACCCCTGCAACGAAACCCAGACACCTGCTTCCGGATGGAATTCCCGAAGCGCCTTTGACAGATCCTCCAGGTAGGGAATTAACTCGGCAGGATGATTCTCTCCCGGATCTCCCCCGGGTACAAAGACCGCATTCAACCGTGGGCAGCGGGCGTAAAAGTCTCTCTGCTTCTCCAGCCCCTCCTGGTGCGCACCAGGAACGCTCAGATCCCTGGGGGCTGGCGTCCACACCCAATAGTCTGCATCGTATTTATCACAGATTTTACTCAATTCCACTTCCATGAGTTGTGGATCCACTTTGAAATGGGGGCTGGCAGCCTTTTGCTGAAAGGGAATGTTCTCAAATGCATTGGCGCCGAAAAGGACCTGTTCCCTAAAATGTTGGTCAAATTGCTCCACCGTCCAGGCATCCCAGGAATTGGCCGTATTGCGGTAGCCAAACTGATGCCCCCTCAAAGGATATTCCGGAGATTCTGAAAACGCAAAACCGGCATCAAGCGCTATTTTACCTTCGGCAAGTTGCGCCGTTCGCAAGAATTTCCCAATACCATACAGCAGCCCTCGGGTGTCTGCACCGATCACCCAGAGCGTGTTCCCGTTTGCGTCGGATTCATGAAAGATCCGGTAGCCTTCCTTTTTTAGCTCCGGCGCATCGGCATCCATCCGGGTAGGAACAGCTTTACCAAATAAGCGATCCTCCCCGGCAAGTACCAGCGCTATTCGCGTCGAGGATTCCCAACCGCTACCCAATTCCAGCGGGATACCCGTTCGTTTGCTGACTTCTTCTACCAAAATGGTTTGGGCCGTTTCCCGCACCGAAGCATTCATCTGCGGCGAAACCAGTAGCACTGCCTCGGAGAGGTCCAGGCGTTGTTGCTCCCCGCCCGTACAGGAAAGCAATCCCAGGCTGACTGCGGTGAGAAAGAAAGCAAAGGCTGATGTTTTCATGGATCAGGTTTCAGTTTGTTTGTAGAAAATTCGATGGACCCCCAATGGAATCTTAAAGCGAGGAAGCGAACACAACGAACTGCCTTCCACCGAATACTACGCCAATGCAACAAAATCCGACCAATACGTTGCCATTCTTTTTAACATAAATAGTGCCGGTCACTATCAAAAATCCCCAATTTTCCTACAAACCAATGAAACGAAAGGGGGCAGATCGCTTGAAAAATGAAGAGGATTCGCCGGAATAGGTGCGGTGGTTGGACAGATCCAGTTTTTGAACCGATGCTTTCTCACTAAAATCGATTTTCTTTAAATCCACCCAAAACGCATTGGGCGTAAGGGCCGTCTCGAAGTAATAGACCAGATTTTTTTGGTCGGCCACCATGCGCCAGCGGGTAGTGGATAAATTGGGATACCCTTCGATTTCAAAGCCATAAGGGACCGATACATTTCGAATGACGCTAAACACGCTGGCTACAGCCACCCGGGTATTGTCGGTCTGTGGAATGGCATTCAAAAAAAAGGAGGCCCGAACAAAGCGATCAGAGGATGTCACTGAACCAGGCAGAAAGGTTTTGCCCGGAATGTTTTCCCAATATTTGCCGATGGCAAGCTGTTGTTCGTAGGGCGGATCATTGGTCATCACCTGGTAGGACGAGTCGTGGTGAATCACCAGCCTCCCTCCAATGTACTCAAAAATGGCACTATCACCGCTGGCATCGGAAAGAGACAGGTGCACGGTGGTAAACTTATTTGTCCCGGGGATAAAATCGGATACAATGACAAAGGAAGCCTGCCGCATGGCAGCTACCGCCTCTGCCACCGTAGCGAAATTATCCAGCATGTATTGGGCCCAAAGTGATATGGCCAGGCCTTTCTCGTCGCCCGCCTTATCAAAAGAGGGGTAGGTGGATTCCACCAGCCAAAGCATGTTGGCCACCAGACCTTTTTCATTCATACCGTCCGTGGTGGAAATATCCCAGGAACTTACTGCCAGACTGCCATACCGGGAGACCCATTCGATGGAATTTTTTCCCACTTCTCCGCTGCGCTTCATTCCCCGGGGAAATATCCACTGATTGGCAGGGATTTCCATCGAGAAATCCATGGTCCTACCGGTTAGCACCGTATTGTTTGGTCCCCTGTACAGCACACGGGTACAACTTTCGGATTCAAAGGAAAAACAAACCACAGCCAGTAAGGCCAGATAGACTGGGAACATTTGTTTTTGTAGTAAAGCAATTTTTTGTACGTTCATCCTATAAAGGTTACCTGCCTTGCCTCTGCCCAGGTATCGTATTAAGAGCGTTACCTAGGGCTCGCCGCCGTAAATGAGTGCATTCTTTTTCGCAACGAAAGCCCTAAATCGGTTCCTGAAACGGGACTTGCATGTTTTGATTTACGTAATTATAGGTGAAATATCACGTAAATTAAAATAAAATAGCGCTTTACCATTCTTTTTTTGCAATCGATCGTGCACACACGTTCGTAACCGCGCTCCCGAAATCGAACAGAAGGCCTGCATAAAGTTTTTTAAAAACAAAAACCCGATGCAGACATTTCCGTGTTTGCTCCCGATCAACGAAACAGTAGCTATGGGCTCTCGTTGGCCGTATTCCGGTACCTGAACAGCCGATTCCTCAAAAAAAAGGCTGGGCTTGGCAGCACACTACCAACTACCGCCGGCGCCTCCCCCACCGAAGCTACCGCCTCCGAAGCCTCCAAAACCTCCGCCACCACCAAAGCTTCCCCGGCCGGAGGAAAAATCCCCGAACTTACCCCGACCGCCACCTAGCATATTGGCAAGCAACAGCGTGGTGAAGATGTCCACTCCTCCCCGTTTTCCACCCATGTGGTTGTTATTATCCCTTCGATTTTTGATCAAGGTCAAAATCACCAAACCCGCAATAAAAACCAATAGCAACGGGAAAATGCCGGACGGTCGCCCGGGCGAAGATAATTGCTCTGCCTCGTATTCGCCCGAAGCAAGCTGAATGATGGTATCCGTGGCCCGATCCAGACCGGCGAAATAGTTACCTGATCGGAAATTAGGCACGATCAGCTGCTCCACGATGCGTTTGGCCAAGGCATCGGGAACCACGCCTTCCATCCCGTATCCGGTCGCAATAAAAACCTTCCGGTCTTTCATGGCGGCAAGGATGAGGATGCCATTATCTTTGTCCTTTCTGCCAATCCCCCATTTGTCACCGAGTTGAAACGCATAATCACTGATCGCATACGGTCCAACCGAGTTGATCAAAACGATGCTGACCTGGGTAGAGGTACTGTCATTGTAAGCAACCAGTTTGTTTTCCAGCTGTCCGATTTCCCCGTCCGATAGGGTCCCGGAAAAATCATTGACCAGACGAGGTGGGTTGGGCTTATCCGGAAAATCCCCCTGCGCCCAAGCGGAAAACGTAAGGAAGAGCGTAAACAATAAAGCAAAAAGAGATTTTTCGTTCATAGTGTCCTAGTCAAAGGAAATTTCATCGGGTAATTCGTTGATATCTCCCTTTTGATTGAATGGAAAATGCTGTTGTAGCTGCTGCCCGGATAATTCGATGCCTTTTCTAAGCCCCTCTGTGAATTCCCGCTTCTTAAAATGCACCACCATTTCCTCCTTGATAACTTCCCAGAAGTTATCCGGCACCACCCGGTTGATACCTGCGTCGCCCAGAATGGCAAATTGATGATCTTCTGCTGCCAGGTAAAAAAGCACCGCGTTGCGGTAGGTGGTTCGGTGCATCTTTAGCTTCTCAAATACTTCCGCAGCCCGGTCCAGCACCTCACCGATACAGTGACTTTCAATATGCACCTGAATTTCTCCGGATGTTTTGGCTTCCGCATTCCGAATGGCCTCGGTGATGATGGCCCGGTCCGCTGTACTGAATAATTTCTCGGCCATTGTTCCTAAAGTTAAAATTCTACCGTAGGTGCGTTTTCGGCGCCTGCTGCCGCTTCGAAATACCCTTTTCGCTCAAACCCATACCAGCCGGCAAAGATGTTATTGGGAAAAGTTCGAAGGTTGGAATTGTACGCCTGCACGGATTGATTAAAGTTTCTTCTAGCCACTGCAATTCGGTTTTCAGTGCCTTCCAGCTGGGCTTGCAGTTCGAGAAAGTTTTGGTTGGCTTTTAGTTCCGGGTACCGCTCCACGGCCACCAACAATCGACTAAGTGACCCACTGAGTTGATCTTGTGCATCCTGAAAACGGGCGATATTTTCAGGACTCAGGTCATCTGCCTGCAAGTTAATGGACGTGGCCTTGGCCCTGGCTTCGATGACACCGGTCAAGGTTTCCTGTTCAAATTCGGCATAGCCTTTTACAGTATTCACCAGGTTTGGAATCAGGTCGGCCCTGCGTTGGTATTGGGTTTCTACTTCGGCCCATTGACCGTTTACGGTCTCCTCTGTTTGCACGAAGGTATTGTATACGCCGACGGCCTTGCTGTAAACAAATATGCCTATCAACAGTAGGATCCCAATGGGAATAAGTACTTTTTTCATGGTTGATCGTATGGAGTTTTAAAAAAACAATGCAGCTATTGGACGTAAATTTTGACCGGGAGGTTGTTGGTTTCTCCTTTTTTTACTAACCGTGCCCGCATTTTTACAAGGTACGGCAGCTGCTTCAAGTAGTAATTCCCTGCTCCTCAAGGGTCTGGGGACATGGGGGAATCTTTACCGGTACCGGACCAATAATTCCACTTTACCTCTCTGCACCAGCAAGTGCACCAACTTCGATCCGCCACAGCCTACTTGTTCCGGAAAGAGGCATTCCTGCTTCCGGGACCATTACCCCAAACCATTGGAGGATGGCAACCCCTTGTAGCTTCCTTTTTTGCGCTGGCGCAACATGATAGGAGACCCTTTGAAAACCCGAGCTCCCCATCCATAGCATACCCGCGACGCCAACAGGGAATCCCAGGGGTCAGCATACCCAAACGGTTACAAAGTACCAAACAGCGCAATGAAAATGATCAGGTCTTGTAGGAAATGAATGCACCAGGCCCAGAATATTCCGCGGGTTTCCAAAATCGATTTGGCAAGAAACCAGCCTAAAAACCCTGCTGCCAGCACTCCGGGAACGCCTCCCGGAACGCCCCAGTAATGCAGGGTACCGAAAGTAGCTGCCGAGAGGAACGGTAGGGCCCGATCACTTACGAGTCCCTTGCCTGCAACCACGATGCCTAATCGGGTAATCACCTCTTCCACAAACGAATTGGTCACCGCAAATAGGAAAGCAAAGGGCAGCAGGGAACACAAAGAGGTGAGCGACCAGTCGTTTCCATCGATGATTTGAAAGTAAAGAACGATGGCTGTCACCAGGGAAATGGTGATGGCAAAATTGCTTCCAACATGCCCCCAATGCTCCCCGGGTTTGGGCTTGATCCCCAGTAACGGTACCGGAACTACGGCTGCTCCCGGGTTTCCCATCCGGAAATAGGTCCTGAAAACCGACGGTCTGAGGTACCTTATTACCAACAAGAAGACAATGGACCCAATAAGGGTGATGGATTGGTAAATAATCTGTTTGTTGATCGCTTCGGGCAGGCAACCAAACAGCACCCTGCCGGTCGTCCATTTGCCCAATAGGGGCAGGCCGACCGTACCGGAAATCGTGAGTACCAGCAGCAAGTATTTTTTCATTTTTGCTTCGGGATAGGAGCATGCCCCGGGAGGACCTGGCTCGTATAACTTTCAGATCGCTACAACTAATTGACTCCATTCGCTATTTACGCCGAAAAACGGCTTGGAAAATCCAGGAAATTCGGGATTCTTTCCATCGGTAAAAGGTCACCGGATCCCAGCCATGGACTTGAAAGGCGTTCGATCTCGCCCTCATGAAATCCTTCTAACCAAGTCCTAGAAATTTATGCCGAAGTAGATATTGGGTTCGAACAAAAAATAGGTCCTCCATTTTTTGTCCAACGCCTTAAACGCTGCCGGCGTATTGGTGTCAACTATCCAATTTTGGGAGTGTATTTGCGGTTCGATAAAAAACCGCTTCTTTTTCCCAAACGCTATATGGTAGCCAATGTGGTAGGAAGTATAAAGCTTAAAGCCGTTTGCAATCTTTGTGTTATCCTCCGTCAGATAGGTTTTTAATTGCGGCAGAATTTCAACCGTTGCAAACAAGCCTTTCCATAGCATACGCTGGTAGGATACACCCAACCCTGTTTCCCGCAAATAGCCTGGGTAAAATTCGCTCTGACTATCTATTTTATCCAAAAGCCCGTCCCACCACAGAATTCCCATCGGCTGAAACAGTCGCCAGGTGGCGAACTTTATTCCAATTATATCTTTCCGGGACAGCTGACGTTTTACGTGTAGTTCTACATGCTGCGTATTTGTCCTTTCCCCTCCTTTTCCGATGTTACCTAAGGTGATAACCGGTGTACTTAGCCTGTATTTGTAGTTAATTTCGGATTGTTGACCGACCGTTTTGCTGGATTGAGCAAAAACGGAAAGTGCGGCAAATGTGAACAGGATCGTTAGTAAATTTTTCATTTTTGAAACGAGTTAATGGTGAAATAGATAGGTATATAAAGAAATATGTCGTTTTGTGACTCGCAGGGAGCCAATATCCACTTTTTCGGGCTCCTCGAAACAAGCAGTTCCAAGGGCCTTTGTCCCTGCATCCCTCATGGCCAGTCGAAAACTCGCCGCATGCACAGCCTCTCGCCAGGTTGTTTGCCGGAAACAATGGAAGCAAGCGATTGCCTGAAGGAGGTTAATCCATGGATTTTTCATGAATGCAGGATTTACGTGTTCCCATTTTTTGAAGCGTTGCGTTGCTAGGCATGTCATTTATCGGAGGGAACGCTGTTGATCCTTTCAATCAACCCTTCAAAGATGAGGAGTTCGAGGAGAGCAATCGTCCGGAAATGAAATCCGGGACATTTTGGAAAGATTTCGGACTTTTTTGAAATACACGGAAACCCAAATACTGTCCGATGGACCCCGGAGTACTTAAAGTAGAAGCATCCCTCTTGTCTGCGGAAGACTCGTCTCCGATGTATCGCGGGATCAATATGCGCAGGGTAAGCAGCGTTTGCACCGATCTTCAGCGAAGCCTGTAATCAAAACAGGCTACATGCTTCCGTAGGAAAAAATTACAGTAACGACACGCTTTGGGAAATCGACAAAAAAACATGTTCCAACATGCGTAACGGAAGAGAAATTCCCGTGAAACAAACCAGTGCGGCTACGGGTGCACCAGCCAATACCTTTGGCGCAAAAAAAATCCTTCCTTCCGATGTTCGGTAGCCGACTTTCTGATAGCTGAGCAGGAAAGCCGGTTCGCTCATTGGCAAGCACCGACCAATACCGGGAATGATCCAGCAAGAATATTTTCGATACAAGGATTCGGTCAACGTACGTCGTGCAAAACCAGCGGGTGAGAGAACGAAGCGAAGGATCACCCGTACCTACCCCTTTCTCTTCCCGCTTAGGGGCATTGCCCATCGGAGAGGTAAGTGGTTTGGGGTGAAGAGAAATAGCCGAACAAGATGAACGCAACGCGGGAAAAAAAAATGACCGCAGGGGTTGATCAAAAAAAACAACGAAAATAAAACCTCAGTCAGTTGTCATGGTCATTCCTTCGTAGCAAAGTTCCAAAGTGTCCACGACAAACTCATCTGCTTCTCCGTTTTTGTCAGTGCCCAGGATTTTCACCAACCACGCATTCCGTAGCGTCCAGGTCATCGTCGGTTTGCCTTGCTCATCCATCAACCGGATGGTCACTGTTTCTCTTTCCATGCCCCTACCACTACCGGCTTTGAACCAGCTGAGATTGGTCTCGTCGTTCCGAATCGTACCTCTTCGAAGCGTCAAACAGGCAGGAGGTATCAATCCCGGCATTTTGAACCGGGGTATTCGATTGTCACCGTTTGCGATAGGGGAACTTTCTGCGTCCAATCCCTTTATCTCCTGAAACGAAGCGCTTGCGCCCGATGAACCGAATGTAACCAAGAAATAAGCGCTGGATACCGGCCAAATACTATCTGAGGTTTTTCCCGTCATTTTTGCTTACCATTAGATGGCAAGATACGTGTTAGGTCTTATTTATTTGCATTTTCGGAGGCAAAACTGACCGATTCGCTGTCGAAGGATCTATGGCCACTCCCTGTGAACCAAGGGCGAAAATTCGCGGTTAGTGCCGGCATGAGAAAAAAACAGCCCACCACCAGGTAAACCTTCTATAAATCTATCTGCCAGGAATCAGAAATGCCCGAAAAAATCCCTCTAACCAAGGGTGGAAAAAGGAGGATTTAATTACAAAATAAACAACCAATCGAGAAACATACTGGGAATATTGCTACGAATGGACAAAGAAAAGGTCCTCAAGTTTTACGAAACGATTTTTATATGCGTTCACGCATTAAGAAATGCAACCTTTTACTTTCCAGCCAAAAAAGGGGGGAGCTGCCTGTTACGCGATCAGTCTTTTCAAAAAATAGAATTTTCGATGGTCTTTTGGGAAATCGTTCACCAGCCCCATCGGTTTGTAACCATTTTTCCGATAAAACCTTTCTGCCTGCAAATCGAAAATATCCACCGTCGAATAAGTCGATCCAGGATACCTTCTACTATTTTTTGCCCGTCTTCCGCTTCGAAGGGTTCGATTCCAAAATGGGCTTTCATGGGCCTGTTAAGTGTACGCAAATGGCTGCTATCATCGATCTAATCTGTTTGCGTAAAGGACGACCGTGGCGTAGAACCGTCCAACGCCCTCAACGGCAGCCCTATGTCGACTTGCAACATGGATTTTTTGGCGAAGCAAGCCGGGAGCCTTTCTTAACTATTGCTGTTTTCCAACCGTGAATCACCTGTCGCTAAGAGGTTCGCGGTGTCGCCTTCCCGTGTAGCCGAACTTCCCAACGCCCTTTTCAGCAATCCAACGCCTTCTTTCGATGGGGATTTCCCAGCAAACGGCGACTAGATGCCAGCGCCACCCAGTATTTCGAGTTCTTGTCCTTTCGCAGGAGGCCCGTCCAATAAGGGCATAGCCTTCGCGATCAGTTCGCGAACCCCCTCCACCTTCAACGATTGATCGTGATCTTCCTTACTGTCCCAAATCTCCGTAATGTACACGGAACAACGATCGTCGGGAGCCCGCCCGATCACATACAATCGGCAGCCTTTGGCGGTGGACACGATTCTGGACGCTTCGATTAAAATTTTCGCCAACTCGCCTTGTTGCCCCTGCTTTGCTGTCAGTTTTCCATTCAATAAGTAGTTGCTCATTTTCGATCAGTTAGTTAGCTATCTATTCTATTATTCCAGCCTCTACCAATAGGTATCACCAGAAAGCAACCGGTATCACCCTGCTACTACCTGGTGATTCGCTACAAAATCAGGATCCAGGGTTACACCCAGACCAGGGCCTGTAGGGACGGTCACTTTCCCACCCTCGCTGCTGAGGCTGGAGGTAGGGCTATACAGGGGTATTTCCTGATTGAATCCCTTAAATTCGTGGTAAGGCCCGGCATTGGCAACGGCCGATACAAAATGCATCATGTAAAGATACCCTAGCCCGGAACCGGAGATATGAGGTGTACAAGGCTTGCCTTTAAATGCGGCCATTTTCGCTACTTTCATAGAGCGCACCATGCCGCCGAAATAAAAAATATCGGGTTGCACAATATCCAACGCATCTTCCTTGATCAGCCAGCGAAAGCCATGCATGCTGGGTTCCTGCTCCCCACCGGCTACCGGAATCCTTACGGCTTTGGTGACTTCCAGGGTTTCTTCGTACCAATCAAACGGAACCGGTTCCTCGTAAAAATCGTACGCGTATGCTTCCATGATTTTCCCGATACGTATGGCTTCCTCGGGGGTATAGGAACCGTTGGAATCTGCATAGATAACCATTTCGGGCCCAAAGCGCTCCCTGACCAGGGGGATGAGGGCCTCGGTCCTGCCGGGAGGATAATCCCGATTGTGACTCATCCGGCCACCCACCTTAAATTTGAGGGCGCGGGCCTCGGTTTCCCGCACGTGCTTCTCGATCAGGTCTATGGATTCTTCGGCCGACTTGCCCCGGTAGTTGTTCGCCTGGTACACTGCTATTTCCGGATGATAGATGGTGTCCCCCAGGAGGGCTCCCATGCTTTTTCCGGTCAATTTTCCCAATAGATCCAGTATCGCGAATTCCAAGGTGGCCAGTGGCACCCAGAATGCCAGATTTTGCAGCTTGTAATTACTTTGGTACACGTACACTTCGTCCAGCAGGGATTCCCAATTCCGGGCATCCTTTCCGATAAAAAAGGGCTGAATGCGGTTGACAAAAATGGGGTACAGATGCTTCATCTGCATGTTATTGCTTACCGATAATCCTTCCGCACCCTCTTTGGACCGAACGCGGCAAATAAAATTGTCGCCATTTCGCAGCAATTCGATCGTTTCCATCCACACCGGATCCTTCAGTTCATCCAGGCGCAACACCGGTTCGGCCAAAATCCTGTCCAGGGCTTCCTCCTGTTGGTCCGGATCCCGCTCTTTCCTTCCACGAGCGTCAGCAGTCAGACCCGTCATACCGGCAAACGCCCCTATGGCAGAACGCTTGATAAATTTCCGTCTATTCGATTTCATCTTACTTTTATCTACTGTTTGGCTAACCTGCCCCGTTCTGCACCCAGGATAGGAATGGTCGTTTACATTCGAGGAAACGCCTTTCTCCGGCGACCTTTCGTTCCCGGGGAGGCCGCATTGATTCGGATTCAGGGCTTACCTGCTACTTTTAGTTCCACGGCATACAGCCCGGTGCGGGCTGTTACAAAAAGCGTTTTCCCCTCGGGTCCGCCAAAGGTCAGGTTGGAGGGCGTTTCCGGAAAATGGATGGTCCCCAGCAGGCGTCCGTTGGAGGCAAATACCACCACCCCTCCCGGACCGGTGGCGAAGAGGTTACCCTGCGCATCCACTTTGATTCCATCCGGGTTTCCCGTTCCGGGAAGGCTGGAAGCATTGAAAAACAAGCTTCCTTTGCCCACTTTCCCCCCTTTGCTGACAGGATATTTCATGTATTTTTTTGGTCTATCCGAATTCGCCACGTACAGCGTACGTTCGTCCGGGGAAAAGGCAATCCCGTTTGGCCGGTACAAGTCCTCCACCAGCAACTTGATTCTTCCCTTGTGGTACCGGTACACGCCGAAGATTCCCAGGGTGTCCGTGGCACCGGCCGGCAAGCCGTAGGGGGGATCGGTGAAATAGATGGCTCCATTGCTATGTACAACCAGGTCATTGGGGCTGTTGAGCCGGGTACCTCTGAATTCGCGCGCCAGGGCTTCGTATTCCCCCTCCGGACCAAGCCGGGCAATCTTTCTGCCGCTATGTTCCGCAATCAGCAGGTTCCCGTCCGCATCGTAGGTCAGCCCGTTGGCATTATTACTCGGTTCGCGAAAGGGACGTACCCCCTCTCCGGGAATCCACTGATAAATGGTATTGGCAGGGATATCGCTGAACAACAGGTAGCCTTGCTCCTGGTTCCAAACGGGTCCTTCCGTAAAACGGAAACCGTCGGCGAGTTTTTCTATAACCGCGTCCTCCGCAATTAAGTCCAGCAACGCTTTATTCTTTATGTCCAGGTGCTGTCCCCAAGCTGGAAAAGCAAAAACGGCAAACAAAAGTGCAGGTAATCGGATGTTCATGGTCTTTTGGGGTTTCGGGTACAACAATTTCACGGGAAGCAAACCGGGTTCATCCAACCGCCCGATTCACCGGGGCAGTCTTCGCAAATACAACGGCGCTTCCGGTAGAAATATAGTTGAATTACCGGGAAATTCCATGCGCTTTGCTTCGATTTGACAGGAAAAAAGCAAAGAGAAGCAATCAATAACTCGTCTCGTCAATTTTCACTTTTCCGCGAAAGGTGAGGTAGACAAAGGCCGTGTAGCCAATGACCAGGGGGGTACCAATGGCCGCGAAGGTCAGCATGATTCCCAGCGATTTGTCCGAGGCAGCGGCATTGTAGACGGTAAGGGTATATTGCGGATCCAGGGTGGATACCAACAGGTTGGGATACAACTCGATCGCGACCAAAACGAGAAGTAAACCAATGGTTAGCGAGGAAAATAAAAAGGCCTGCCCGTATTTTTTCTTGCTCGAGAGGCGGGGTACGTTGGCAATGCTTAAAAACACCAGCAGGGGTACCACGAATAAGACGGGCTGATTCCGAAAGCTATCGGAAAGGTGAGGAATGTAAATCAAGGTATACAGGGAGGTGATGCCAAAGCTCACCATAAAAAAGATCATCCCTTTTTTAAGCAAAAATGTCAGTTTGGCGTACATTCTTCCCTCCGTTTTCAGCAGCAGGTAGATGGCCCCATGGCTCATCATCAGCGCCAGGGTAGAAATCCCCACCATCAACGCAAAAGGATTGAGGAAGGTAAAAAAGCCACCCCCCACGTATTCAAAATTTTCGCCGATGGGCAAGCCCAGCAATACGTTTCCAAGGACCACCCCAAGTAAAAACGGCAAAACAATGCTGGATACGGCGTAGGAAATGTCCCACATCTTTTTCCACCAGGCCATCTCTTCCTTTCCACGGAATTCGATCGACACCGCCCGGAAAATAATGAAAACCAAAAACAGCATAAAAGGGACGTACATGCCCGATAGCAAGGTGGCGTACATGACAGGAAATCCCGCGAATAAGGCTCCCCCTCCGATCACCAGCCATACCTCGTTGCCATCCCATACCGGGCCAATCGCATTCAGAGCCAGCCGCCTGCTTTTCTCTTTTTTAAAAAACAAGTGCCAGGCACCCGCACCAAAATCAAATCCGTCCAGAATGGCGTAGCCTGAAAACAAGCCGCCAACAACAAGAAACCAAAGGGTGGGGTAATCAATACCGGCGAGTGTTTCCATAAATTCAGTGTTTTGGAGTGGAAAGAGATTCGGCTATTTCCCGCTGAAAGGGACGGTCATCGTCTTCCTCTTCTTCATAAGGCCCGTGTTTTATTTTTTTGTTCAACAAGTACAAAAACAGGATGAGGAGTAGGGTATACACCAGGAAAAATAAAATCAGTGAAAAAAGAACCTGATTTTCCGTCACCGACTTGCTAAGGGCATCGCTGGTGCGTAAAAGCCCATACACCACCCAGGGTTGGCGGCCCATTTCTGCGGCAAACCAGCCCACCTGATTGGCAATCTGGGGTAGAATAACGGAAAAGGAAAATACCCAAAGTAAGCCTTTGCTCTCAAACAACTCACCCCGAAACCATTTGTAACACGCAAACAGGGTCAGGGCGATCAAAAACATACCAATGGCGACCATGATGTGGTAAAACTGAAAAACGGCATTGACTTGCGAGGGACGGTCCTCCTCCGGAAAGGCATTTAGCCCGGTGACCGGCGTATCGAATCGGTAATCCAGCAAAAAAGAGAGACCGCCAGGCACCTTTATTCCCCAAACCTGCTGCGATTCTTTGTCTACCCAGCCCAATAAATACATGTCTCCAGGCGCCTCGGCTTCAAAATGCCCTTCGAATGCTGCCAGCTTGGCGGGCTGATTCACTGCTACCCCATTGGCTGAACTATGACCGGAAACCAATTGGGAAAGGGAAAAGATCGTAGCGACTACCAACGCGATGCGAAAGGCTTTTTTTGAAATATCCACAAACCGGCCTTTGCGCAGGTAGTACGCATGCACACTTAATACCAAAAAGGCTCCGGCAAGAAAGGCGCCTTGCCAGGTATGTACCAGGCGATCCATACTGGAAGGATTGAAAACCATTTCCCAAAAATCGGTAATCTCGGCTCTTGCCTGCAGCCCCTCTCCTACCACGTGGTAGCCGGCAGGCGTTTGCTGCCAGCTGTTGGCGATCACGATCCAAACCGCCGAAAACATAGAACCCAAAAAGACGCCCAGGGTAGCCACCCAATGTACCCAGGGTTTTACCCGGTTCCAGCCAAAAAGCAAGACGCCCAGAAAACCGCTTTCCAGCGCGAAGGCAAAAATTCCTTCCGCGGCCAGGGCACTTCCAAAAACATCTCCCACGTACCGGGAGTAGGTGGCCCAATTGGTCCCAAATTCAAATTCCATAACAATACCCGTGGCTACGCCAATACCAAAGGTAAGCGCAAATATTCGGGTCCAGAATCGCGCCAGGAGCTCGTATTCCTTGTTCCCGGTCTTCAAATACAACGATTCCATGATCACCATGATCAATCCCAACCCTATACTAAGTGGCGGGTAGATGTAATGGAAGGCTACAGTAAAAGCAAATTGTATACGGGATAAAATCTCTAGGTCCATTTCCTTTTTGGTTGGTAGATTCGTTGGGTTCCGCAGACAGCGTCCTGATCCACTACCCGCACGCAGGACCTTACATTTTTACCAATTGGTAGGAAAAACAGGTCCAATTCCTCCGTTCGTCCCGGCCGGTCAGGTTGACGGGTAATCTCCAGCGTTTTATCCGATTGGGAGGACCGATCCGGGCACTATTTCCTGTAAATCTCCGAAATGATCGGGAGAAATCCCATCCTATTACAATCGAATTTTCCTGAAATGTAGCAGCAAGGACCGGCTACCTACCGCTTACCTGGCTGGTAGGTCTCCTCCGCCCTGGATTCCACATCCTCCCGGTAGTAGGCTACCTCTTTGAACGTTCCAGCGGCATACATTTCCGCCTGGTCGTCGAAATGAGGAGAATCGGGATCGGCATTTTGCCCCCCTGCCAGCAGGCTCATGGCCCGCACTTTTTCGCCAAATTCGACGGCTGCCACAAAACTATTTCCCGAGGATCCGTATAGTTTTTTGGTGTTTTCGCGCGCACTCGCTCCAAACGAGGCCAGGGCGCCCCAACGGCCGGAGGCGAGTCCAATGGGAAGGCTTTCCAGGGTATCATTATAGGTCAACTCAATGTCCCCGCTCAGCCGCTGAAAACGATTGATTTCGCCCCAGGGTATGTTCCAGGTACCAAAATCCGCTTCCAATTGGGCGAGTGCCTGTTCAAAGGCCTCCACCACCGCCTCAGGTTCGGTATTCAGGACATTTCCCTCCTGTTGATTAAACGGGATCAAAGCATAGGGGCTGCCAATGAGACGGTTAAACGCCATGCCGTAGAAATGCCCCAGGCTCATGGCCACGGAGGCCTCTCCGGTACGATAATCCCAGTCTTGCAGTACCGCAAGCGCCTGCGCGGCGTTTCCCCGGGGGGCACCCAGGCTTTCATAGGCTTGTACCAGAAGGGGTACCAGGTACGCAAATGCCGGAAGGTAGGGATCGTATCCCAGCGCTATCAACTCCTCCAGGGAAACCTCGCTGGCCTCGGAAAGCAAACTTACAGCATGGATGCCCCGGAAGTTTTCGGCATCCGGAGCCATGTAGTAGGGATAGTTTTCCTGTTTGGGACTAAAGGGGCCCGCCGCCGTAAAAGGCGTAGAATTGCAGTTTTGTATCCAGCCGGATTCCGGATTATGAATCACGATACTTTCGTCCACCGTATGCAACCCTTGCCAATCCGTAGCGGGGTTGCTTCCGTCCACCGGCTTCGAGAAATCAAAGGAGCTATCTCGTTTGGGAATAAAATTTCCATGAAAATAGGCAATATTGCCAGAGGCGTCGGCAAAAACCGTGTTGTTGGAAGAGTTGGTTCGGATGTCCATCATTTCTTTGAAAGCCTGGAAATTGTCCAATTTGGTGCGGGTGAAACTTTGGATCAGCGCATTCACCGGATCCCAATTGATCTTGGTTGCCACCCATTTATCCTCCAATTGGTGGGTGACCGGTCCGTGATGGGTTCGGTACAGCGTAAAGGATTTTTCCTGCAGCCCCTCCGGACTGCTGAAATTCAACGTGACGGGAATTTCCTCCACTGGGCTCCACTCGTCTCCGTAAGCATAGACATACCCGTCCCCCTCTTGCCTTACATCCTCCATAAACTCATCCATAAAATCCAGGCGGGTAGAGGTATGCATCCAGCCTGTTTTTTCATTGAAGCCCTGGTATACAAAAAACTGCCCCCAGGTAACAGCGCCATAGGCATTCAACCCTTCCTCACTAACGACGTGTATCTCGGGGCGAAAATAAAACGAGGTATGGGGATTGATCAGCAACAGTGCATTTCCACTGGCACTCCGTTCCGGGGCAATGGCGATGCCGTTTGACCCGCGGGGTTCTTCGTAAGGATCGGGATGAAGCAAGCCGTCGCCATATTCGCTGTAGGCCAATCCCTGCTGCTCTTCGTAAAAAGCCCGGATGCGTTGGGTGGATATGCGTTCGATGTCGCCACCAATGGACCCCTCGCTAAAATACATGGGAAACCAGGGCTCGTAACGCGTCAGCACCCGGGGTACTACCTCCGGATGGGTTTCCAGAAAATAATTGACTCCGTCGGCGAAAGCTACACACAACTCCTGCAACCAGGCGGGTGCTGCCTCGTAAGCTGCCTTTGCCTCTACTTCTGTCATGTACAGCCGGGCCCTGAGATCGCTGTACAGGGCCTCCTCTCCTTCCAACTCCGCCAGTCGCCCGGTCGCCCAAATGTAATTTCGCTCCACCCGACGAAAATCGTCTTCGCATTGGGCATAAAGCATACCAAAAACGGCGTCTGCATCCGTTTTGGCGTAAATATGGGGAATCCCGTAATCGTCGCGGATGATGGTCACCCGCGCGGCACGTTCTTCTCCGGTAGGGGTTTCTGTACCGACAGGGGCCCCGCAGGCCCAAAGCAATAAAGCCAGCAAGGAAAATTGAATGTTTTTCATGGTGAGTGGTTAAAGGTTATCAGAGAGCGCCAAAACGAGACGACCACCGCTCCGGGGTGGCCCGTTCCAGCAAACTACCAACTGCCGTCAATAATAGGGAAAAATCCAGCTTCAGACAATAAAAAACCCCATGGGTAAGAACTTTTACCGCATGTATTTCACAAATCACCTTCCAAAACCCCTGTGCGAAAAAAAAGCAACTGCTGCCCGAGAAACCCTCCATGCGACCGGACCATTTACACGGGTTGGATGCTTGGAACCAAATACTTCGCCAATTAAAAACGCCAGCAGCTAAACCATTGTTGATTTGGCTGCTGGCTGCGGTAGCCGGGGCCGTAAGCCCGAATGCATCCGAGGCTACAAATTTACATGAACACGTCATGTAAATTGGAAAAGGAATCAGTTCACCAACGTAAGGGTTCCCGAATTCACTTCTCCCCGTATGGTATAAGGCGAACCGTTCCGGATGACCAGGCTGCCCGATGATTGGCTTTCGCCAATTCTGGCCCTGCCGCTGCCGGTATGGATATCGTAGTTGAACGCGCCAAGGTCGCTATAGGTCTGTACCGTAATTGTTCCGGAAGAAGCCTTAAAAGATGTGTGCTCGCTCAATCCAACGTTGCTGCCGGAGACCTTTCCGGAGCTCAGGTGTACGCTACCAAGTGCCTGCACCCCATCCATGTCAATTTTTCCGGAACTCAAATTAACATGGACCAATCCATTGATACGTTTCAAATCCATCGCACCACTGGACGTTTCTGCCTGTAGGTCTCCGTCCAGCTGTGTCAGACTTAATTTACCCGATGAAACAGTGGCGACCGTTGTTCCTTTGAGCGATTCTCCGACTACCGCGCCGGAACTTGCTGTAAGGTATGACACCGGTGCTTCCAGATTTTTGGCAAAAACGCGGCCGGAATTCACCTCCAAATCGATGCGGTCACCACTTGCATTTTCGGCCTGAACGCTACCGGATCCTGCATGCATCTGCAAGGACATATGCCTCGGTCCCGTAAGGTGTATGTGTCCCTCGGACCGGCCGAAACCCAGCCCGTTGTTTTCAAGCCGCACGATGAGCGTCTCACCCTCTACCCGGTAGGAAATAGTTTTTTGCGCGTTGGCGGTGGATCGGAGCAAGGCCTGCAGCGTTACACGGCTCAGGGACGGATCTCCCAGGTACTGCGCAGGCAAGGAACCGGCTTCTACCTCAATAGAGGTGATGTTCTCAAAATGCTCCTCGATATCGGCTACCGTTTCCAACTGCGCGTCCATACAAGAGGTGAGAATAAGCAGGAGCAGGGCCAAGGAGCTTCTGGCAGCTCCAATTTTTTTAAAGGGAAAACGAAAATACCAAATTTTCTTTTCCTGTTTGGTGGGTAGTGTTTTCATAGTAAAGGGATTCGATTTGAAAAAATCGTATCCAATTTGGTGCCAACTTAAAAAAAATAGCTTAAACGTGGGATTTACGCCCGTATAAGTCCCAAAACCCGAGCCTTACAATGCGCGCTATTGTTCACTACCGGACAACATTGATTTCCATTTCGGACAAACAAAGCGATCCTTCCAGGTGCTTCCTGTCCCTTTTCGAATTCGTTTTACGGGGAATTCCCTGCCGATTCGCCCTCCGGGATTCCAAACGAACGAAGCGTTCACCTTCCCGCCTAAAATGACCGATAAGGTAGTACTTTCCTGTACGGTTTGGTAATTCTTTCTATATTTAAGCCAATATTGTTAATCATTCCGCGCTATTCCGATTCCCCATGGATGCTACGACACATGACCTTCCGTACTACGCCGTCATCTTTACCAGCATCAAACGGTCCGAGGCCGGACAGGACTACATCGATATGGCCCGGGAGATGGAAGAACTGGTACGCAACCAACCCGGCTACCTGGGGCATGAGTCCGCAAGAGACAGTCTGGGCATCACGGTAAGCTATTGGGAAAGCCTGGAGGCCATTGCTGCCTGGAAGAAGGAAGCCCGCCACCGCCAGGCCCAGCAACAAGGTCGGGAAAAATGGTACCAACAGTATATCATACGTATTTGTAAAGTCGAAAAAGAATACCGCTTTTAACCAGCCTTCTATCCATGCCGAGATTTGACCGCATCATGACAACCAAACTACCCACATCCCTTGCCTTCGCAGCGAGCCTTTTGCTGCTCGCCTGTACGGAATCCCATGAAACTGCCAGTCGGGTATTTACCGGTGGCGTGCTCTACACCGTAAACGAACAACAACCCACGGCCGAGGCCATTGCCATTCGAGGAAATCGGATCGTATACGTCGGCGATTCAGCGGGTATACAGCCATACCTGGGACCCGAAACGGAACGAATCGACCTGCAGGGGGGTACCCTGACTCCGGGCTGGATCGAGGGGCATGGGCACTTCATGGGATTGGGCTACAACGAATTAAATCTCGATTTATCCGGCACCAAAAGCTTTCAGGAAATCGTAGCCATGGTACAGGAGGCTACCGAGCGGACACCGGCCGGCGAGTGGATTACCGGCAGGGGCTGGCATCAAAGCAAGTGGACCGAATCTCCCGGAAAGGAAGTGGCCGGTTTTCCGCTGCATCAGGCGCTTAGCGAAGTATCACCCGACCACCCGGTATTTTTGTACCATGCCAGTGGACACGCCGGTTTTGCCAACGCACGGGCCATGGAACTGGCCGGGTTGCTGCCCCTGGGAAGGGAACAGCTATCCTTATCCGAGGAGCTGGAAGGGGGCGAAATTCTCCGGGATGAAAACGGCAATCCCACCGGTGTATTCAACGAAACCGCCATGAGTTTAATCCGCCGGCACATTCCTGCCAATAGCCCCGAGCGGGACCGACAGGCATTTGAATTGGCGCTGGAGGCTTGCCACCGACACGGCATTACCGGATTTCATGACGCGGGGATTGGCGCAAAAACGGTGGAACTATACCGGCAAATGAAAAACGAAGGAAAAATGAAAATCCGTATGTACGCCATGCTGGCGGGAAGCAATCGGGAATTTCTGGACGAATGGCTGGAAAAAGGCCCGGAAATCGATAGCCTACTTACCCTCCGCTCGATCAAACTGAGTTGCGACGGAGCATTGGGCTCCAGAGGAGCCTGGCTATTGGAAGCCTACAGTGACCGCCCGGGACATTTTGGCCACGAAACCCTGCCCATGGACTACGTGTACGAAGTTTCCAAAAAAGCACTGGAAAAAGGGTTTCAAGTTTGCTCCCATGCGATTGGAGACCGTGCCAACCAGGAAGTTCTGGACCGGTACCAGGCAGCACTGGAGGAATTTCCTGAGAAAAGCAACGACCACCGCTTTCGCATCGAACATGCCCAACATCTGCACCCGGACGACATTCCCCGTTTTGCGGCCCTGGGCGTCTTGCCGGCCATGCAGGCCATCCACCTCTCTTCGGACCGCCCCTGGGCCATTGATCGTCTCGGCCCAAAGCGGATCAAGGAAGGGGCTTACATGTGGCAAGCATTGTTGCAATCCGGCGTACCCATCATCAACGGTACCGACGTACCCGTGGAACCCATCCACCCCCTTGCAAATTTCTATGCAAGCATTACCCGAAAGACCTTGGATGGCAGCCCGGAGGAAGGCTACGAAGCGGATCAAAAAATGACCCGGGAACAGGCGCTTCGAAGCTACACGCTGGACGCGGCCTACGGGGCCTTTGAAGAAACCATGAAAGGCAGTCTGGAGGTGGGCAAAGTTGCAGACTTTGTGGTTTTCGACCGCAACATCATGGAAATTCCAGAGCGGGAACTGTTGGAGACCAAAGTCCGGATGACTGTGCTAGACGGGGAAGTGGTTTACGAAGACTGATATCAATCATGCCGGCATTGAGGAAAAATCGCAGAACTATTTTTACTTTGCAACAAATACCTTTGTAAATGATCCATCGGATAATCTCGTTTAGCGTAAATAATAAATTTATTGTTCTTCTGGCGGTCCTCGCTCTGGTCATTTGGGGGCTTTTTTCCTTTCAGCGCCTGTCCATCGGTTCGGTGCCGGACATTACCAGCAATCAGGTTCAAATCATCACCGTAGCCCGAAACCTGGCCACAGAGGAAGTCGAACAGTTTATCACGTTTCCGATCGAACTTGCTGTGGCCAATTTGCCTGGAGTCGAAGAAATTCGTTCGGTTTCCAAATATGGCCTTTCCACGATTACCGTGGTCTTTGAGGAGGGAATGGGCACCTACCTTCCCCGGCAATTGATCGGGGAGAAACTGGCACAGGCGAGCAAGGACATTCCGGCGCATTTTGGTAGTCCGGAAATGGCTCCCATTTCCACCGGACTGGGCGAAATCTACCAATATACCCTGGAAACGCGGCCGGGCTACGAAGACCGCTATTCGGTAATGGATCTGAGAGAAATCCAGGATTGGTTGATCAAACGCCAGTTGACCGGGATCAAAGGCGTCGTGGAAATCAATACCTGGGGCGGCTACCTGAAGCAGTACGAGGTAGCCATGCAACCGGAAAAACTGCGTAGCATGGATGTGTCCCTGCTAGAAGTTTTGCAGGCCCTGCAGGAAAACAACGAAAATGCAGGTGGCGCCTACCTGGAAAAAAACCAAACCAATTACTTTATTCGCGGGGAAGGAATGATTCAATCCCTGGAAGACATCCGGAAAGTCGTAGTGACCAATCGGGGCGGGGTACCCTTAACAATCGATGACCTGGCAGAGGTCAGCTTTGGCTATGCGACCCGGTTTGGCGCCATTACAGGAAATGGGCAAGGGGAGAAAGTACTGGGGCAGGTGATGATGCTCAAGGGAGAAAACTCCTATGCGGTGATCAAAAACGTAAAAGAACGCATCGCTGAGGTAGAAAAAATCCTTCCGGAAGGAGTCTACATCAACGGGTTTCTGGACCGCTCCCTGCTCATCGACAAGACCACGTCCACCATTCAGGAAAACCTCATCCTGGGCGCACTATTCGTAATCTTCGTGTTGGTCATATTGATGGGTAACTTTCGCAGCGGATTGCTGGTGGCCTCGGTGATCCCCCTTTCCCTTCTTTTCGGGATTTCTTTAATGAGTCTGTTTCGCGTAGATGCCAACTTACTCAGCCTGGGTGCCATTGACTTTGGTATTCTGATCGATGGGGCCGTGGTAGTGGTGGAGTACGTGGTATATCAGATGGGCAAAAAATTCCCCGGACTGACAGGCAAAGCCCAGAAAGAGCAAGTGGATGCCCTCGTCATCGATAGCTCTCATCGGATGATGAACGCAGCCATTTTCGGGCAAATCATCATCCTGATCGTGTTTATACCCATTCTGAGCTTTACCGGTGTGGAGGGCAAAATGTTTCAACCCATGGCGCTGACGTTTATGTTCATCCTGGCGGGGGCCATGCTTCTTTGCCTGACCTACGTGCCCGTGATGGCTGCCCTGTTCGTCCGACCCTCCAAAAACGAAAGCAAGACGCTATCTGCACGAATCATCCGAACCGTACATGGCTGGTACGAACCGGTGCTGATCCGGGCCCTGAAGCATTCCAAGCTGGTTTTGACGATGGCCCTGCTTGCCTTTGGAATCAGCCTATTTATCTTTTCCCGGCTGGGTGGAGAGTTTCTGCCCACCCTGGACGAGGGCGATTACGTGATCCAGCCCGTATTGAAACCAGGCACATCCCTGGCGCAGACCATTGAAATCACAACCAGAATCGAGTCCATCCTGCTGGAAAAATTTCCGGATGAGGTAGAGCAAGTGGTGAGCCGGATCGGGGCTGCAGAAATCCCCACGGATCCCATGTCCATGGAAATGTCGGATATCATCATCAAACTGAAGGAACCGGACCTTTGGTCGCGGGCGGAGGGAAAGACCGATTTGGCAAATCAAATGACCGCCGAACTCTCCGTATTGCCGGGAATCACCTACCAGTTTACTCAGCCCATCGAAATGCGCTTCAACGAATTGCTCACCGGCGTGCAATCGGACCTGGCCATCAAAATCTTCGGAGAGGACCTGGAAACCCTCTACCGCTACGGGTTGCAAGCCGCTTCCATTATTCGCGACGTGGAAGGCATCGACAACATCAAAGTGGAGCAATTGGTTGGCCTGCCGCAGGTGTCCATCCGGTACGACCGTGACAAGCTGGCTTTGTACGGACTGGCCATCGCCGATGTGAATCAGGTGATCCGTACGGCCTTTGCGGGCAGCACAGTGGGAACGATTTTTGAAAAGGAGCGACGATTTGACCTGGCCTTGCGGCTGGATAGGAAAACGGTAAGCACGGAGGTGGTGGAGGAGTTGAGCCTGCCCCTGCCGAATGGAGAGAAAATCCTGTTGAAGCAGGTCGCAGATATCGGCTTTCAATCCGGTCCGGCACAGATATCCCGGGACGATACCAAACGCCGAATTGTGTTAAGTATAAACGCCGGCGAACGGGACGTAGAATCCATCGTTACCGACATACAAGCACTGCTGGATGCGCAGTTGGATTTGCCTACGGGCTATTCCATCGCCTATGGCGGGCAGTTTGAAAACCTAAATCAGGCCCGGGACCGGCTTATCAAGGTGGTGCCGCTGGCCCTTCTACTCATTGCCATCATGCTTTACTTTACCTTTCATTCCGTTTCCGAAACCATCATGGTGTTTTTGTCCATTCCTCTGGCGGTAATCGGGGGAATTGTGGCGCTTTGGATCCGGGGCATGCCCTTTAGCATATCGGCGGGAATTGGATTTATCGCCCTTTTTGGCATTGCCGTGCTCAACGGAATCGTATTGATCAGCTACCTGAATGATCTGGAATCGGGCGGTGAAACCGATATCCGAAAACGTATCCTGAAAGGTTGCGAAAATCGCCTACGCCCCGTGCTTCTTACAGCTTCCACCGACATCCTGGGCTTTATTCCCATGGCCTTGTCTACCTCAGCCGGGGCAGAGGTGCAACGACCCATCGCCACCGTGGTAATAGGGGGCCTGATCACGGCATTTTTTCTTACCCTGATCGTACTTCCGGTGGTGTATTACGTGGTGAAATCAAAGAAAATTCGGGGTTTTCGCCCCGGAAAGGCACTGGCCATGCTGGCCGTGCTGCTCGGTATTCCCTTTTTAAGTCCGGCACAGGAGCAGCCCCTGGGACCGGAAGAAGCCTGGACCCTGGCGTTGGAAAACAACTACGAGCTGGCCGCCGCCCGGTTCTCCGTGGAAAACCGTGCCGTTTTGACCCGAACCGGCTGGGACATTGCCCCTTCCTTATTTTTTGTCGGTACCGAAGAAAACCAGCGCAATCTGGAGGGAGATGGGGTCAACTCCTTTGGTTTTCAGCAGTACCTTGATTTTCCAGGCGTGTACGTGGCGCGAAAGAAGGTATTGGAAAAGGACCTGTTGCTGGAAGAAGACCGCTACGACCTACAGACCCTTACCTTGAAAAAGCGCTTGTACAAAGCCTTTTATCAATTGGATTACTTGCTGAAAAAGAAACGGCAATACGCAGGTTTTGATTCCCTGTACCAAAATTTGTACCGGGCCTCCGAGAAGCGATACGCCGCCGGCACCACCAACAAGCTGGCCATGGTGATGGCAAAGGCGCGATCGGAAAAAATTCGACTCAACTATTCCCAATTGGATCAGGATATCCAAATTGCCTACCGGCAACTGCAGGAAATCGTTCAGACCCCCGACACCCTGCAAGTAAACGCTCCCGAGCTGACACTGGACATGGCGACCTTTCCCCGGCTGGAAGACCATCCCTCCTACACCTACCTGCGCCACCAAAAGGAACGGTTTGCGGCAGAAACCAGACAAATGCAAAACAAACTGCTGCCCGGGCTGTACCTGCAGTACATGTTCCAAAAAGTGGATGGCATCAGTGGCTTTTTTGGCTACCAGGCCGGAATCCAACTTCCCTTATGGTTTGGCCCCTCGCGGGCACGGGTACAGGCGGCGCGTGTATCCGTCTACCGATCCGAGAACGAAATCGATGCATTCGGTATTCGCTATGAATCCGCCCTACAGCAGAAAAAATCGCTGCTGGAGAAGCAAATCAGCGAGTTGGACTATTACAAGCAGGAAGCCCTTCCATTGGCAAAAGAAATCGTCAGCACCGCACAAACGAGTTTCGACAGCGGTGAAATCGACTACCTGGAGTTCATCCGAAGTCTGGAATACGCCACCGAAATAGAGATGAACCACCTGGACCTGCGAAATGCGTATAACCAAACGTTACTTGACATTCACTATTTTACCCTGCCATGAAAATCCAAAACCTTATCTATCTTCTACTTGTGAGCGGACCAATGGCCTGCCAAGAGGCTCCTACTTCCTCCGGGGAAGCTGCCAACCCGGAAGAAGCTACCGGAAAATCCGAGGTTTGGCTCAGTCCGGAACAGGAAACCATCACAGGCATTCGCCTGGGAAATTTCATCAAACAACCCCTGGCAGATTTGGTAAAAGCACCGGGATTCATCGACTCCCCTCCCCAATACAAAGCAAACGTAAATGCCTATAGTACCGTTTTTGTCGAAAGAATCCACGTGATTGTTGGTGACGAAGTCCAAAAGGGGGACGTGTTGGTCACTGCTTCCAGCCCGGAGTTTGTAGCCATGCAGCAGAGCTACCTGGAAACCCGAAGTCAACTGGCTGCACTGGAAAGCGACTTCCAGCGGAAACAATCCCTTCGGGCGGACAATATTTCCTCCCAGAGGGAATTCGAGGACGCCCGGGCAGCCTTTCAATCGGCACAGGCGCAAAAAGCTGCACTCGAAAGTAATCTGCTATTGATGGGCGCAGACCTGGAGACCCTGGAGAAAGGTGCCCTGGCAACAAAAATGCAGATCAAAAGCCCAATATCGGGGAAAATTGCCGCCCTGCAGACTTCGGTAGGACAGCACAGCGCCCCACACGAAGCAATGATGGAAGTGATTAACAGCGAGCACCTGCATGTAGAAATGAAGGTGCTCGAACAAGATATTCCAAAAATCGAAGAAGGACAACCGGTGGTATTTACCTTGCCGGATTTTAAGGAGCAACTATTTCGAGGAGAGGTTTACCGAAAGGGGAATACCATTGACCCGGAGGGACGTTTCGTGCAGGTCCACGCGCACATGGATACAGAAGATCCCTCGTTTCTACCGGGCATGTACATCAATAGCTACGTGGTGGTCAATCAAGACTCCGTCTGGTCGGTACCTTCCGGCGCCATTGTACACGAGGGGAGCGAAACGTTTCTTTTCGTCTTACAAAAAAGTAGAGAAGGGGCAAACAACTACCTGCGGAAGCAGGTACGTACCGGCATTGAAGCGATGGGGTATACCGCCATCCTTAACCCGGACCAGGCGCTGTTTCGAGATAGTGTAGTCGTCGCCGGCACCTACTATTTGTCCAATGCACTGAATGAAGCCGGTGGGCACGACAACTAGATCAAGCCCTCTTCCATCAGTTGCTCGCCTGTTTTCACCGAACTAAGGCGCGTCAATTCCTCTTCCCTGTACAAGCGGGAACGAATCAAAAACCGAATCCCAAGTGGGATTTCCAGAGAAAAACTGCTACCCCTACCCGGAGTGGTATCCAGGGTCAATTGGGTATGTTTCCAATAATCAAATTGATCTGCATTCATAAAAAAATCACAGCCATACACCTTTCCCATCCAAATATCCTGGGACCCGATTTTAAAATCCCCTTTTTCGAAACACATGGGTGCCGATCCATCGCAGCAGCCGCCGCTCTGATGAAACATCAACTCCGAACCGTACTGCTTTCGCAGCCGATCGATTACCTCCTTTGCCTTTTCCGTGATGCACACACGGGGTACTGTCGTTGTCATTTGTTTGGTGAGTTTGGGTGAGTAGCTGGAAAAAACAATGACCGCTCCCATAGGGAGCGGCCCTTGCGTACGTTAAAAGAAACCCAACTTATTTTTATCGTAGGAAATCAGCATGTTCTTGGTCTGTCGGTAGTGGTCCAGCATCATGAGGTGGTTTTCCCTCCCGAAGCCCGATTTTTTGTACCCACCGAATGGCGCGTGCGCCGGGTAGGCGTGGTAACAATTCACCCAAACGCGGCCCGCTTTGATTGCCCGGGGCACCTGGTACAGCTCGTGGGCATCGCGTGACCAAAGTCCGGCTCCCAATCCATACATGGTGTCGTTGGCAATTTCAATGGCCTCTTCGGTGGTTTTAAAGGTAGTCACGGAGGTCACCGGACCAAATATTTCCTCCTGGAAGATCCGCATTTTGTTGTGCCCCTTAAAAATGGTCGGCTGAATGTAAAACCCGTTTTCCAAACCGGAATTTAGGCTGGCCTTGTCTCCGCCGCAGAGTACCTCTGCCCCCTCCTGCTTGCCAATGTCCAGGTAAGAGAGGATTTTCTCAAACTGATCGTTGGAGGCCTGGGCTCCCATCATGGTGTCCTCTGCCAGGGGATGGCCCATTTTGATGGCTTTGGTCCGCTCCACTACCCGCTCCATAAACACATCGTAAATGTCTTCGTGAACCAGAATTCGGGAAGGGCAGGTGCAGACTTCCCCCTGATTCAGTGCAAACATCACGGCTCCTTCCACGGCTTTGTCGAAGTATTCGTCGTCCGCATCTGCTACGGATTTCATAAAGATATTGGGTGATTTTCCTCCCAACTCCATGGTTACAGGAATGAGATTTTCGGAGGCATATTGCATGATCAGGCGTCCGGTGGTCGTTTCTCCCGTAAAAGCCACTTTGGCTACTCGGGTAGAAGTAGCCAGCGGTTTTCCAGCCTCTGGACCGAAACCGGTCACCACGTTCAACACGCCCGGAGGAAGTACTTCACCAATCAGCTCCATCAAAACCATGATGCTGGTAGGGGTCTGCTCGGCAGGCTTTACCACGGTGCAGCATCCCGCGGCAAGGGCCGGAGCGATTTTCCAGGTAGCCATCAACAAAGGGAAGTTCCAGGGGATGATTTGCCCAACCACCCCCAGGGGCTCATGCAAGGCGATGCTGACGGTGTGTTCGTCATGCTCTGAAATGGTGCTTTCGTCCGCACGGATCACGCCGGCAAAATACCGAAAATGATCGATTACCAGGGGTAAATCGGCCGCACGAGTCTCACGCAGCGCTTTTCCATTGTCCAGGGTTTCCACCCGGGCGAGCATCTCCAGGTTAGCCTCAATAATGTCCGCCACTTTGTTTAACACCCTGCTCCTTTCGGCCGCCGACGTTTTGGACCAGGAAGGAAAAGCCTGATGGGCGGCATCCAATGCTTTTTCCACATCGGCCCGGTTTCCCCGGGCTGCCGTGGACAATACCTTACCATCCACGGGGGAGGTATTTTCAAAATATTCGCCGGAAGAGGGAGCTACCCATGCACCACCGATGAAGTGGTCGTATTTTTCTTTGATCGAAGGCCTGTCTACAGGCGTTGATTGGGATACTGTTATTGTTGACATACGTTTGTTAATTGATTACTCCTCAAATTTCAGTAACTATTTTTTCAAAAAATCCACCTGACGCAGCAAACGATCCACCTAATCTGAGTTTATAGGGTTTTCTTGCTGCAGGATAACCGAGGGAAAAGGCCGGAGACCCGGTGCAAGGCGAAATGGACCGGGCGGTGATCAGCGGTCTGGGCCCGTCCGGGACGCCGCCCCATCTCCATTCTGGTTGCAGCCCTGCTTCGGAAATCTCTGTCCGGAATGGTGGGGACCAAGCCTGGGTTTGCCGCATTCAGGCGGAGCTACGAGCGTACACCTTCCAGTGGCAAACACACATTCCTCCCTTTCGATTTAAGAAACGAGGAATTGACGGGAGAGGCAATACTGGCAGTCCACTGAGAATCAACGAACTGTATGAGACGCAAGGAAGGAAGCCAACATCGAATCAATCGGGCCCCTTCCGTACGAAATACAGGGGAAATTAATCCGGTACGCCGTTTTTATGGAAGAATTGTTATGAAAAAAAAACCAAAGTACGTACATTGTTCTTCCTAGTATGTAAGCGAATGCCTAATAAACCCGTAATAGCCCCCGTACCCTGGAGAGAGGAACGGGATTTGAAGTCCCTGGTAGAAAACCGCACCACCTACACGCTCGACAATTGCGAGCTGAATATCTTTGAAACCCACCAAAAAGCTGCAAGCGTCAACCTGAGTTTTGGCGATCTGGTGCTAACCACCATGCTAAAGGGGAAAAAGGTCATGCACCTGTTTGATAAGCCGGGTTTTGACTACCTGCCCGGTGAGTCTGTCATCGTGCCTCCCGAGGAATGCATGAAAATTGACTTTCCGGAGGCCCGCTGGGACAATCCTACGCAGTGCATCGCCTTGTCCATTTCCCGGGAGATGATCGAAAATACCTTTCACCTGCTCAACGAAAAATTTCCTGACAAAATCTGGCAACAAGAATGGGGTCTGGCCAGCGATTGTTTCCATTTGATCAACACCCGTGATTTGTCCGCCGTCATCAATCGATTTATCAACATAGGCGTGAAAGAACGATCCCGGGAAAAAGACCTGATCGCTTCCCTTGCCCTTAAAGAACTGTTGATTCGCCTGTCTCAAACCCAGGCTCGGGAATTGCTTGAAAAAACTTACCGCAGCCATTCGGATTCCAACCGCCTCGCGCACGTGGTCCACTTTATCAAAACGAACATCCGGGAAGAGATCAGCGTGGACCAACTCAGCGAAAAAGCCTGCATGAGTAAAGCCCATTTTTCCCGGTCTTTCAAAAAGGAGCTGGGCATCAGTCCCTCGGAATACATTCTGGACCAGCGGCTGACCCTGGCTGCCAATTACCTGAAGCGAGGCACGGCACAGGTGCAGGAAGTATGCTTCATGTCCGGATTCAATAATGTTACTTACTTTATACGGGCCTTCAAAAACCGCTATGGAAAGACCCCAAAAGCCTTCCAAACCACCCAGCCTTAGTCCGAACGGGAGTTTTTACTGCTTAGGGAGGGATGCCTGCGGCCCTGCCGTTCGTCAGGAATCGAATCTTGGTAGTGGCCTTTTTTCAACGCGGGCGGTATAGGATATATAACATCTCTCCTAGACCCGATCACAAAATGATGCAATCGCCAATAATCTACGCTCTCGGACTTCTTCTTTCTGTACTCAGCTCACCAGTGGCGGCCCGGCAAACACTTTGGGAGCCGGTAGCCGACAAGGTTTTCCTTCAGGAAAAAAGCGAACAGGTGCCCACCGCTACCGCCGTGACCCAGGTAGCCATTGTCGGGAAACGTTCCTTTGCCGTCCTGGACGGAAAACTTCAGGAATTGAAAGAGGGAGCTCTTCAGCCAGTGCCCAACAGTCCGGCGGGAATATCCAAGGTGGAGGTTTTTGCTTCCGACCTCTGGGTTATTGCCAGCTCGGGACTGTATCGCTATGCGAAAAATTCCTGGGAGAAACTCAGCGACGATGCCTTTGTCGATGTTTGCCTGCATCTGGGTAAGGTTCATGCGGCCACACGGGATGTCGTATACGTGCACGAGATGGGAAAATTGACCAATATTGAGCCAGAGGGTGGATACCTTTCCAGCGATGTCACCATGCTGATGGAAGACGGAACGCAGCTGCTGGCCGATCCGGTAAAATTGGGTCCGGTCACCGCTATTGCCAGCTACAGCGGAACGCTGCACATTCTTCGTCCAGGAAAGTTGGTACAACTTTCCGGAAAGGTAGTCAACGAACACCTGATCGATTGGGGCAATTTGCCCTCAAAAAACACCCACGACCTACTTTCCCTGGGAAGTCGGCTATTTGTCAGTACAGACCGGGGATTGGGAGTGCTGCGCGGTGCTTCCCTGCAACAAATCAAAGGCGAAGATGGACTACCGGTAGAAGATACCCGGGAACTGGCGAAAGGATTTGACCGGGATGTGTGGATTGGCACAACCAGGGGGGCCATTCGGATGCAGGAAGACGATTGGCATTATTTCGGTGCCGACCACTGGCTGCCGGATGAGCAGGTAAACGACATCGCCGTAGGGGAAAACGAAGTATTGATAGGCACCCAGGGGGGCTTGGGTATCATCCGCTACGAGCCGTTTACCCTGCGCAAAAAAAGCGATCATTACGAACAATGGCTGGACAAATACGGGCACAAACGCATGGGATTTATCCATACCCTTTACCAATACGAAGGAGACTGGGTGCGCGAAATCAGCGATAACGACGGGGCCCATACGGCCACCTACCTATCGGCCATGAGCTACAAATACGCGGTGACTGGCGAGGAAGCGGCCCGGCAGGAAGCCGTGAATTCCTTTCAAGCCATGTTGTGGCTGGAGCGGATCACCCCCATTGATGGACTGATTGCCCGCTCCATCTGGTCACGCAAAGGAGACAGGGGCGCCATGGGGCAACGGGGCTCCGGGGGACTACCAGCCAAATGGAACGCCACCGCCGACAGCCTTTGGTATTGGAAAGGAGACGCTTCCAGCGACGAGATCATTGCACATTTTTACAGCGTGGCCCTGTTTCACGACCTTGCCGCCAAAGGGAAGGAAAAAGAATTGGCCAACGAGCACATGCGCCGAATTGCCGGCTATATCATGGAGAACGGCTGGGTGCTGATCGATGCGGACGGGCAGCCCACCCGGTGGGGACGTTGGAATCCGGAGTACCTGTTGCGCCCTTACGGCTGGTCCGACCGGGGCGTGAACGGACTGGAGGCCCTGGCATTTACCTACTCCACTTACGCGCTGACCGGAGAGGAACGCTTCAAAAAAGGATACGAACAGTTGGTAGATTGGGGTTACGCAGAAAACACGGTCAAGCAGAAAAACACCTTCCCTCCTTCCCAAATCGCCCCTTGGGACGATAACCTGGCCTTTGAGGCCTACAATACCCTGCTGCGCTACGAAAAGAATCCCAGGCTGCGCTCCTTTTACCTGAGGAGCCTGGAGCGAACCTTTGAAATCAAGCGCATGGAGAAAATCCCCTGGTTTAATTTCACCTACGCCGCCATGACGGGCAACGATGCCGATTTGGAGGCCGCCGTACAGCATTTACGGGAATGGACGCTGGATTGTACGGAACATAATTTTTTCAATTCCCACCGGGACGATTTGTTTGTGGAAGCGGGCTATACTTCCTATGAGGGCGGCCTGAAGGCCATTTCTCCAAGAGAAACCACCGTCATGCGGGGTGCCCGACGGGCCATTGTCCTGGATGGAGGTAGAAACAGCACCTTGATCATGGAGCCAACAGGCTTTATCCGGGATTATTGGATGGGACGACATTACGGGCTGATTCAGGCCCCGGAAACAACGGATCCTGGCTTGTTGGAGGTGGATAACGGTTCAGGGGAAGGCCTGGGGGCGAAGCCCTATGATGGTCCGGAACGGCCGGATTTTTTGAAATAGCAGTTCGTCGCACCTGGATTTTAGAGAAAGGCTGCGTGACCGCCCTGTATTCGGTTGCCGATAGCTACCAGAATCATTGTACTGCCAATCCGGGGGAGGACCGAATGGGCGGCTTTCCATGCCTGATTCCGCCGTTTGCTGACTGGCGGTTGGTTCTGTGCCCTGCTTAGCCTGTCTTACTCATTGCCTGTAGCCGTATCACCAAATTCTGATAAACCCTTTAAATCCCCGGTTCATCAAATAAATAGTTGGTCCGTTCATTAAAAATCACTAGAATTGCAACGCTTTACAGGAACGTGGATCCTGGGGAAACCGGGTATTCGTCCCATGGGCTGCATGTTAAAAACCTATTTTACTGGTGGTACAAGGCCTCAAAAACAGTTTTCGTTTGAAGCGTGTAATGGATTTGGACGAACGGATTTCACAAACGCCTGGCCTGGAGCCCTATTTTGAATACCGATACGCATTTCCTGTGACATTTTTAATAAAAACCCTCATGATTCACACTAATTTGTTATTTACCCCAATCAATGAAAATTCATGTTTTCGAAACAGATGACGAGTAAAATTTATGCAGCATTTACCGTTTCGGTGATTGCAACGATGTCGGTTGGGTGTTTCCCAAGTGGCCCTGAATATTTCGATGAATTGGATATCGTGTACACCAATTATGATGATTCATACGACTTCCAAAGTAAAAACACCTTCACCATACCGACCGAGGTGATTAAAATAGATCAGGAACACCTTCCTGATGATCCCGATTTTGAACCTGAATTTGTTTCCCCGGAATATGCCGAAGCAATTTTGTTCTCAATTCGCAGCAACATGATTAACTTGGGATATACGCAGGTGGAAAAGGAAGAAAATCCAGATTTGATTATTCTTCCGGCGGTATTCCAGACAGATGAACTTTTTTTCTACTACGATTGGTGGTATTGGAACTGGTTTTACCCGGGATGGGGACCCGGATGGGGTTGGTATTATCCCGGGTATTATCCTCCTCAAGTAAGCAGAATCAGAACAGGGACGGTCATTATGCAAATGACTGACCCTAACAACCAGTCTGCATCGGACAAAATCCCTGTTGTGTGGACCGGAATTGTCAATGGCCTTTTAGAGGGGAATGAAGCCACTACTACATCTCGGATCAGAACTACCATCGACCAGGCTTTTGATCAATCACCTTATCTCGGTAACTAATCATGAAAAAACTATTCTTTCTACCTGTTTTTTTGGTCCTGTTTCTGGTTGAAAAGGCCAATGCTCAGCAATCGATGTTTTCGGTTAATTACGCGGTAAGTCAACCTACAGGAAATACGGCTGATTTTATCAATCAAACTTCCGGACGAGGTTTTGCGGCAGAGTTCCACAAGTTCATCAACCGAAATATTGCTTTGGGAGGTGAAATTGGTCATGTTACCCTCTACAAGCGGGAAATAAATAAAGTGTACACCGAAGGAACTGCCTCGCTATCGGGCGTGCAGTACCGGTACCAGCAAAACTATCCGATCATGCTGTCGGGTAGCTACTTCGCATTCACGGAGGGTATTGTAAAGCCTTACGGTTCGTTGGCCCTGGGAACGGTTGCTCATAATCGACAAATCGATATGGGTGTCTTCGAATCCAAGGAAACCTATTGGCAATTCGCTATACGACCGGAATTAGGTGTCCTTATCGCTCCTTCGGAATACGTTGGGTTTAAAATTGGTGCTAAATACTACCAATCATTCGCAGGCGGTGGACTACCTGGTCAATCAACCCTTGGTTTAAATTTTGGTATCGTCTTTATCCGATGAACGGTAGATTCAATCGAAAACCATCTACTGAGTGCTCCGTGTCCTTAAAAAATTATTGACCTGCCGTGACAGGAAACCGGAAGTCCTTTCGAGGTTGCCTAGGCCGATGTAGTCGCGATTGACAGCAGGCGCTGTAGCCTGGGCCGGTTATACCGCTGCACCGCGATCGGGTAACCATTCAACAGGATATTCAGAAAAAAGAGCCAAAAGGAGTCCCTGATGCCGTATAGCAAGGCTACCAGGAGGCCGAAAATCGCGACGATAAAAAAAATGAGCAGGTGACCAAACTCCGATTGCCGGGTTTGGTATTCCAGTTTTTGTAGGGCTGCCCGGTTCTTTTTTACCGGGTTAGTCGCTTTGGTAAGTTTCTCCCAGCCGATCCAAACCAGCAGCTTCCGAAACCCGTCCACCCCGAATCGTCGGTAAATCTCCCCCCCTGCTTCCCAACGTTTGAGCGTAAAATAGCTCGATTGCAGTGGGGGTTGGAAGGTTTCGGTATAGGACAATACTGCAGTCATCAATAGAAAATTCAACACCCAGGCAAAAAGGAAGGTATGCATTCCCTGCCAGATAGCGATCCCTACCATTCCCGCGACCACAAAAAGCCAGGTAAACCCGACGATTGCGTATTTTTTTAACTCTTTCTTTTCCATAGTTTGATGCCCCGGTCCTGTGCCAAAAGGCGAAACAATCCTCGAACTCCTCAGAGGACTCCGCCGCTCTTTTGGCTGGTTTTTAAGCCCCAAATTGCTTCAGGTGGTGGTCCAGGTGCTTGAAAAACATATTGTTCCATTCTTCTTTCGATAACTTTCCGAAAGACAGGGATTCCCTGCCGTCGAAATGAGCTGCTCCCAACTCCACCGTTTTTTGCAAGTACTGAACCAGGCGTCTTTTTTCCACGTCAAAATCGCGCTCATCCGCGATGATAAAAGCCGGCGCCGTTTGAATATTTTTTTTGTAGGGCGTTTCGCTCACCACCATTTTCTTTACAAAGGCTTTAAGGATCCATCTCATAAAGAAATTGGGTTTGGGATGCTTGTTTTCAAAAGCCATTTCGTAGGTAACGTTGCAATGTGCCAACATCTGCGCCACATTCATTTTTCCCTACAGCGATTGCGTCTGGGGGGATAGGGAGTTTATCCGAGCGATCAACTCGTCTGCCACCGCTTTGTCGAAAATAACAGGTAAAGCCATATCAATTGTCGTTTGTGTTTCAAGTGTTTCCGCTTTCAGCCCAGCCAAAAGCAGGCATGGGTTCTTTCCCATTTATATTCTGAGCGAGCAAACCGCAAAGAGGCCGGAAGAAGGCACTTGCCATTCAGGTCAAATAGGCTGCCTACCCGGCTTTATCCCCCTCCTTCCATTCTCGTCCTTAGGGCATCACAAATGATACCGGCTCCGCTGCATTTGGGTGGACATTTGGGAATACCGTGTAGCCCAGCTCCGGATCAAGGTACGCATTGCTCCAGAACGAATCGCCATAGGCCCTGACAAATACGGTCTGTCCGGAGGTAAATCCGGCATCTTGTAGATCTGTTTGAGACAAGGTAAGCTCAAACGGGTTGATCTGGGCAACAAATACCGGAGAAAAGGCGCGGTAATTTTCCAGATCCAGGCTGGACTCAGTACCGAGCAAATACCGGACATACCTGCGATTTGCCGAATTACCCGCCGGTTCAGTGGTGATTCGTAGTATCAGCTCTCCAGCCAACCGTTCAACCCCCAAATCAGTAATCTCGGTGGTGGAACGTTGCCCAAGAGAAGGCGTCTCGGTAATGGGTGTGGTCGTGCCGGTGTTCTCGTGTAACACCTCGTGCTTTTTATAGGTACCGAAGCCTTCTTTTTCATACACAAGGGTGTACGTACCAAACGGCACATCGGACAATACAAAGCGTCCATTGGCATCGGTTGTAGCTGCGATTAGCGGAGAGGATCCTTCCACACGGACCTGCATGCCGGAATTGTCCAGAGCGTTGGTGCCCTCGTCGTATAGATTGACGGAACCCACGATATCTGCAGCGGTACGGGGTAGGCTGTCGGAATCGGTATCGCTTCCACAGGATAGCATCAGCAAGCCGATCAGGCTTGCTACGGGAACTGGCAAAGATAATTTCATTTGTAATTTAGTTGGTTAAGAGAAAGGTGATGCGGCTTGCTGTAAACATGTCAAAACCCTCTATTTAAATTGGATACTGTTTTCATCAAACAAAGGAGCTTCCTGCCCAATTTCCACAAACAAGGCCTTGTCCGGATTCGTCCGGTGTAACTCGAAATAGCGAATGCCACTGTTGCCCATTCCCCAGCCGGCACAAGTATGGGTAATGGGCTCCACAGCGGCCCGCTTCTCGTATGCGCGTCTTGCTTCTCCGGAAGGTCTTAGCACGTACCCGATCCACCCCCTCCCGGTTGGAATCAATCGCCTCAAAGGAACAACCCTCTGATTTTGACCAACCCTCATCCGCGGCCAAAATATCCAGCAGGTCCTCGATTTTTTTGTTTGGAAGAGAAAAAACCTGAAGGACGCGCTGTAAGGCAACCGGCTTCCCGTTTTCCATGCGCTCCACAAATGCGCCGGGCAAGGTTTCGCTGATTCCCACCCCTAGATCGGGACTTTGTTGCGCCCAAAACTCCATGCCTGCCCCGGAAATTTTCTCCCAGTTCATCCCTGCATACGGCTCCCGCAACGGTTTTTCGTGTAGCGTATGTCCACCGTTAGTTTCGTTTTCTTCTCCTTCCTCCGCACTACGACAAGCCCAAACCATGAGGAATACTAGCACATAAAACAGTACCGGATGGTTCATTGATGACGATTGATTAAAGCGGCCAAATAAAATCGGATGAATGTACGCGTTTTTTCTCTTTTTTGAAAGGGGGAGCGGGTCATTTTCAACGGATTGCTTAACGTTTGCACCCCTTCACCCAAGCGGAATAAACACAATACGTAAACGGCCGCTCCCTGGATTCAGCCCTCCTCCCCTATCGTAACTTTTCTTTGGATGGATTTTTCCAGGGAGACCAGGAGAAACAGGCCCATTTCTGCGCCCGGCTCCCGTAACCCGGGAATTCAACCCAATGGCTTCGGATGGATACAGGGCGTTTATCAGCGGTACCAGCATGCACAGCCCCTGCAACAGGATGAGCGCACCCGTATACACCGTCTATCGGAAAACGAGCCGCTCTCTCGAACCAAGGGCTGGCAAGGAAGGGCAGTTGAGCAACTAGTGGCCTGGCAGCGGGACACACACCGCGGTGGTCGGGTTCCGGGCTTTTGCCAAACACGCTTCCGGGGACAACCGGTGTATAAATAGCAAAACCGATGCACGCATCTGCCCGGTATCCCTTTCTGAAGTATCCGATTTTTTTCCGCGGCCACCGACTCTACGGTTAGGCTAATCCTTTTTCCTATACGTTTATGGTAGCGAATGGATACAGGTCGGGGAAAGCAGGCGCAGGCTATTTAGTTTCGGTCGCCTACCATACCGGATATGCCCAATGGGAAAGGAAGCAATGGATTACTTCCTCGATGCAGGCCCGGCGCGGTCCAAGCGCCCGGAACACAAATGGACTGAAATATAGCACCGAGGGGTGGCCCTACTCCGAAATCCCGTCTGGCAGTCCTAGGCGTTCTGCTTCACCGAACAGACGTACCGCCTCACGCAAGGACACCTGAAAAACGCCGGTATCGAATATTACTATTCCTGTACAAGCTTCCTGGATAATAAACAAAAAAGCGTCCAAAAATCCGATGCACAGGGGACTATCGGTTCGTTAATTAGGAAATTCTGAGGTAGGGATTACCTTTTTGCCAGGGCCGAAAAGCAGCCGAAGCCTCGCATGCTTTAGGAAAGCCGAAGCGAGCTAACCTACTACCTGCGGATGCTACCCAGCCATTGGTCTGCGATGCATTAGCAATCGTAAATACTTCCAACTCACTGAACCTCTAGCCTTTATATTTTCAGTCCGGAAACCCAACTTTCAAAAAAATAATATAATTATTTAAAGAAAATTATGTTATAAAAATTTAAAGAAAAAACAATTTTTTTCCGAAAGCAGCATTTATTTTTTAAACTATTTGAACCTTCAAAAAACGACACAAGTAAGAATTTGAAACTATAGCTATAAAAATAATTAAAAATACAAACCAAAAATCGACGTTAAATACCTGACTACCAGGATATTATATTTGTGTTTTACAAATACTATTTTTACCTTCATATACAAATAAAGGTAGTTGAATAGCCAATTACCGGAATTTTCAGACACTAACCTCCCAAACCAATGAAACGAACGATACTCTTCGTCTTTCTTTTTTCGCTATCGGCATGTTTCACGATGGTCCGTGGACAGGAAGTAGGCTATTTGATGTATGTCTCCGAAAACAAGCCCTGTGAAACCGGCAGTTTTCGGAATCATTATGCATATGAGTTTCGTACGTTTCCTGATTTTGCAACAGCGAAAGCCTATTACGAAAACTTTGAGTCTCGAAACCGAACCGATCCCTCGCATTTTTTCGGCGTCGACGATGTACGAAAAGGTCAATACTACGCAGTCATCCTGATAACCCAAACCTTTAGCAACAACTGCCAATCGGGACAACAATTCCGAAAGGCCGAGCTTCATACCTCTACTATATCGATAGCAGATGCCAAACAAAAGGCAGAAAAATGGTATCGTGGCAAAGCTGGGGTGTTGAATATAAAGTATTTGGCGGAGGGGAGGATTTAATAGCCTAAAAACGGTCAATTAAGCAAAAAAACTGGCTTAAATCGAACTTAAAAGAAATTAAGTTTTTGATCATTTTCTGATTTATTCGATGAAGAATTAAAAGTATTTTGCGGAAAACCAGATCGAAAAAAGCATTCGAAAATTTGGTAAACACTTCACCATGAATAAGAGAACCTTACAAAATTAATATTTCCCATTATTCAAACAATCCTTGCCAATATGAAAGAGAAAATTATAACAAACTGCTGCTCTACCGTCTTAACAGTCAGAATATTCAGCTTTCTTAGATTTAAAAATAGCGAAAATTCGAAAAGCATTCTGCAAAATGAAGATATATCAATCGGATCGATAATGGCTTGGTCGGGCGACCCGGCATTTTTGCCTCCGACCTGGAAGGTCTGCAATGGGTTAACCATGGCAAAAAATCAATACCCAGAACTTTACAGGGTAGTAGCATAGAACTGGACTCCTGACAGAGGCGTCAACCAAGACTTATTCAAGATTCCGGACCTAAGGCGTGTGTTTTTAAGAGGCGTTACAGGATCTAGAAATGATCAGTATGCTGACCCGGAGAAAAATGGCCGGGTGACTTTAGGGCAGAAATCATCTAAAACCCCGCATGATTAAAATGTTCAAGGCATGGGTTAGATTCCTTAATCATTTGGTTATTGCCTTGCAGCTGTTTATCAAACTATATACCTACCGGTTTAACTAACCTAGGATAAAGGAAGGGATATTTGAGAATCTAGCTGCAAGGATGCTGGCACAGCCTATCTACCCCTACCAAATATTAAATTATTAAACGTTTAATTCAAAACTAAATAAGGTGACAAGATAGTTAAAAATAATAAAAACGCTGTGTTCGATTACCAAATTAAAGCATTGAATACCAACTATTTATTTTCGAATACTTCGAATGGTTTGGTAGAAATATTTAAAAAAATGAACGGTAAAAGACCGGGTAGAAATCGGTAAAGACTCATTTTAGAAATTCGGTCTAACGCTGGATTTGTCGTTGGAAAGCAGGAGAAACGAGCAGTCTTTTTCACCAAGGAAGCAGTTTTGGTTGCAAATCTCCACTAAACTCTAAAAGGATTTAAACGATGCTATTTCAAAACAAATTAATACAAACCACTGTAACATTCTTGATTTCACTCATACCTTTTTTATTGTTGGAAGGTTTCATTATTGAAAATATTCAAGAAGTATTTAAAATCGACACGAAGAGTGCATTCTGGTTTTTCAAGATCCTTTATTTCGCAATACCCCCCGCTCTCCTTTTGATAGGTTTACTGTTTCAATTTTTTAAACCTAATATTAAAGAGAAATTCCTTAAAAAAACAATGATTGATGTAGGTGTCTTTCTTCTTTTGCTATTCCTTCTTTCAATATTCTCGCTTCACGTAAGTTACGGTATATTTTTATTTGTACTCCTATTTATCTTTGTATTAGCAAGCATTCTACTTATAGAAACCCATACTACAAACATAAAGGATTCAACAATACCGAGCGAAGACCAAAGGAACAACAAGGAAAATGTATATAAAATAAAAACTGAATTCTATTCCGTGATAGGTATCATAGTATTGTTTCTTTCATTTTACTACTTCCTTAACAAAGAGAATTCGGAGACCGTTGAAAAAGACAAAACTCCAATTGCTAAAACAACCTGTCTTTACTCTCGCGTGGACTTTATCCGTGAACATTTAAAAAAAGAGCCAACAAGTATCCATATTGAACCAGCTAAGATCGGCAACTCAATAGAAGTTGATTTAGGAGGAGCAAGAATATTCCAGGTGTTTCGATATAGTAGCTTCGCAAGAGAGTATCGAAAAAAAATTAATGAGGAATGGACCGATTACCTAAGATATGTCGTCTTTAACGGGGTATTGATTCTTTTCGCTGCGTTACTTTTCAGTGTAATTACCTACTATCAAACGTTACTTTATTGTGTATCCAACAACATTCTGGATATAGATTCAAATTCAGAGGATAAAGATGTTAAAATACCTGCCAATGAGTTTCTTTCATTAATGAGATTGTTCATAATAACATTTACGGTATTGATCATTCCCGCATATTATTCGACAAACTTCGAAAAGGATGTTTATAAAAGCCCTTATCTAAATTTTACCCGCGAAAAATCAGAAGTATTTGACATAAGTGTAAATATTCCGATCGATGATGCGTCGATTAAATACTTGGAAGCCATTTGGTCGGAACAGCAGTATTTTCAACACCGGTTTTATAATCCATTTGAAAGCGAAAATTTAGTAAGATGGAGAGGGATATCTGAAAATGAAAACAAAAAAAATATTTCAGAAATATTTAATAAACTCCCTACAGATAGAAAAAACGATGAAAACGAGGTAATAATAATGGAAAAAGACAGTATGATCACCAAAAGAAAAGAACAAAAATGAGTAAATTATATTCTGTCATAGTAGTTTTTACGTGCTTCACGCTCAAACTGGAAGGTCAACAATACTTCGAAATTTCGAGAGATAGCGATATTGAAAATAGTATAAGTGAATTGGTAGAACTTGTTTCTGTATTCAAAATATACGAATTTACATTTAGGGATAGGAATCAACTTGATAGCATCATATTTGGAGATTCAAATATTGATACGTGCATTGCAAAAATTCAGCAATTAAAAATATTAATTCAATCTACTGAAACTGAAAGATCCAGATCATCAAGATGGGAAAGAATCGTGCCGAATCTGGAACCACTAAGTGACGGACTTTTCGCGTTTAAAGGAGAAAAAGATAAAAAAATATCAGAAGAGAGGAATAAAAAGTATGCTCAACTAATAACTGAAATAAATAGTTTTTTACGAAGGATCGATCTAATCAAAGACAATATCTTTCATAACAATATCTCCACTAGGCTAACCGATAAAGTCGATTCTGTTAAGAAATCCACTCGGCGAATGGATTTTTCGCTGCGGTTAGCAAATACTAATTTAATTCAGAACCTGAACTACATAAGGAACATTGAAGTGTTGACTCATCAAGTTCACACCTCAACAACCAACATAACTGAAAAAGTAAATTCTATACAAGAATACCTAGATAGAAACCATACAACATTCTTTGGATTGGGTTTTACGGGTGCGCAAGAGTTACAGTCAATTGATTTTTTTCAGTTTAAGACAATGCCGTCTAGCCTGGTTACCGGGAAATCGAGATCAAAAATACTGTTTCGAACATCCTTTACCTTTGCTACGACCTATTTTTACAATTATTCCGAGGAATTAGGTGTTTCCGCTACCGCTGGGGGATATATTGCCGAAATCGTCGGAGTAGAGGTAGGTGCAATAAGGCCTAACCAAACCAACCTTTCCTTTGTAGGTAGGGTATATTTTATTTACAATAGGCATATATTGTTCTCCGCAAACTACGACCCATTAAGAAAGTTTGGCATCTCCGTTATGTATAGTTTTAGAAGATAGATTTAAAAATAGGCGCATTTTAACGGTTATATTTAATAAACGTTGGTTCAAGATATGTAAGTGGCAATATTTTATGACAAGTAGTATTTAAACACCAAATCAGGTTGATATCTCCAGAAAACTTGCTTTACCCCCGATACAGAAACATGCGTTTTCCCCTTTACTTTTACTAATTTACATCCTTAATCGGCACTATCAGTACGATTCACCCTTAAGAATACAGCCTAAATGAACATCACTCAGATAGAGTCCAACCTGCAACAGCTCATAAGATCGGTTTCAAAGGACATGTTTATTTATGAACTGCTTTTGGCGTATGGGTTACCGAAGGCGTCTTTTACCCGCTTGCAGAAAATAAACGAGATAGGCAATTTTATTCGTTACTCCGATTTACAATTTGGACAAATCTCGTCACCGTGGTTATTTAAAAACCTCTTTTAAGCAGCATATTGCAATTTATTTTCTATTATGTAGAGGTAGCGCCTAACAAAGGATGTATTTGTATCATCGAGGCCGAATCCATGGAATTTTTATAAACATTTTTGCTGCGATCAACTATCGGACAGACTGCTTCTTCAGCCGAAAACTTTCCGCCCACCAGGACATTTTAAGTTCATTACCCATCCTAAGAATAAACAACGTTGATCATGAGAAATCTGTTACTTGCTCGCGTAGTCCTCATGCTCTTTTCGTGTGGGGAAGATGAACCCAATCCGTATGTGGTAATACCCTACGAGGTAACGGAGGTACAAACCGATCTTTTTCGATCCTGGGGCTTTCTGTACATTACCGATCGGATAAGAAACCGGCACGACCACCCGCCAGCGGATTTGGTTCGCTTCAGCAGCGAAGCGTTGTTTGGGCGCATTCGGGTCAGTTTTACCACAGACCCGTCAACGATACCAGCCGATGCGGCGATGTGGGCTTTTTATTTCAGGGATTGGCGCGCACATGGTCCAATAGCAGGCCTTTTACCTCGGCAACGGTTCCCAGCTCCAGGCCTCCATCGGTAGCACCGGTTATCCAATACAGGACCATCCCTGCGTCGGAACAATCCCATTTGCCTTTTTGAAAGTTGACCACATCGTCCACTTCGGCTATCTTCCCCATCAACCACACCCATTGGATTCTGGGGTCCTGGTGATTTTTGGCCCAATCCCACTGGTCAAGATCAACCTTAAGGTGAAGGTTTTGATCCGGAATCCGGACCTCTTTTACGCCAAAATCTAAAATCTGCCGCCAGGAGTAAAAATCACCTGCGTTATCGTTTGCAGGATGGTGGGTAAGGACGTTTACAAAGGGGTGTTTGCGGAAATCGGAGGCCTCCAACGCCAAACCGATGATATCCGGCTCCCCCGCTTCGATGATCCAAAGCGGATTATTGGCAGATGATTCGTTGATGGCCCTCGCCAGGTCCTCAACCGTCTCCTGTTGCTCCCACAGCGCATCAAAAAAGGTCAGGGAATCAAATCCTCCCCATCGACGGGCCGTCCCGTCACAAGCGGCCTGCATCAGGTAATGCCGTTCATGTTCCGCCCTTTCTGCTATTCTATCGCCCCGCACCAGATCGCAGCTATGCGAATAATGCACCAGCCGCTCTGTCAGTCCCGCGGCCCGCAGCAAGGCCAAAGAAACTGCCGTACCTCCGAGGTCATCCGGATCGGGTGAGTTCCCATCGGCAACAATCGCCAGCCGACCCTCCGGCGGGGAAATCACTACCGGCACGGTGTCTCCGGTTGCCCCGAAACCGTTGCTCCCCGGAAATCGCGCTTCTCTGGTAGTCCATGCGTGAGGATCGGTTTTGGAATAGGTATCAAAACTTTCTGCCGCAGTTTCACCTACCGCACCGCTCTCCCCGGCTACCAGCCCTTCGGAAACAGGGGCTGACTCCCGGGCAGGTAAATGGGTGAAAATTCCAACCAAGACAAACAAACACGGATAAAAACCGATTATTTTCATACTCCTTCCTACGTTCATTGGTAGATGCATTGGACATAATTCGATACGTTTTCAATCGTACCTCTTCGCGCTTTTAACGTGATCCGAACACGCACTGGAAATTTATTTCCGGTAGTAAAGGTAGCTTTTGTTTTGAATTTTACCCGGCTGGAGAATAGCAAAAACGGAGGTATCCGGCAAGCCTGCTTCCGGAATAATCTCAGCGGAGCGGATAGGATAGGATACCGAACCGGTGGCTTAAAAATAGTTTCCTTCGCAGGAATCAAGCGATCTATTCCACTTTTTCCCCGGTAGTTCCCTACCTCCCTGATACAGAACCAGACCTACTACCTTGCCTTCTTTTTTCTGAAACGATACCTTTGCCTCCACCACTGTCAGATAAAACAGCGAATCGCTTTCGGGATACAGTTCCAGCCGGGGCTGTTGGCTGGCCTGCAAATACATCTGCTTTCCTTCCCGGGTAATCGTAATGGAAAATTCGGGGGCCAGCGCATATACACCCACGTAATCCTCCAACGTAGATTTGGGTACATCCACGGCCTGACTGCCGGATTTGAGATCTGCCAATGTCGACCCGGAGTCGAGCAGGTAAAAACCAATATCGTCCGAGCCCGTTGAAGAGTTGGTGAGCAAGACCAGGCCTTGCCCCGTTTCTTTCACAAACCCGACAAATGCCCGGTATCCCCCGGTACCGCCGTTGTGCCAGATAACATCTCCTTCCTTTCCCTCTTTGATGTGCCAACCCAAGCCTACCTTCATATCTCCCGCTTTGTCGTGTCGAACCTTGTGGGACAAATCCATAGCAGCAGCCAAGGGACTGTCGATGAATCCCAAATTGGCCGCAACAAACCGGGCCATATCGAAGGCGGAGCTTCGAATTGCTCCGGCTCCCGCGAGCGTTGGAATGTCCCAGTTTTCAACCACCCGTCCCCCGCTATGCCCAAGTGCCAGGCTTGCCTGCATTCGCTCCGTGAGTCGGATTCGGGTGTCTGCCATGCCCAGGGGATCGGCAATGACCTGCATCATTAACGCCTCGTAGGTTGTATCCTGGTTTTGGGCAAGGATATGTCCCAGCAGCCCCTGGGCAAAATTGGAGTACTCATAAGCGGAACCTGCTTCCCGGCTGGGTACATAGCTTGAAATAAAAGCATATAGCTGATCCTCCGTGTAATCGGCAAAGGGATTGTTCGGATTGGCTGGAGTAAAATTATCCGGCATGTGTGGAAAGCCGGAGGTATGGTCCGCCAGGTGCCCCAAAGTCATCGGTGCGCTACCTTTTTTACGGGCAGCCACCCCTTCCGGTAGAAAGCGATTTACCTCGTCTTCCAGCCGAACTTTTCCCTCCAGCACCTGCTGAGCAAGCAGGATTCCGGTAAATGCCTTGGAAATGGATCCGATTTCAAAGATGGAGTGTTCAGTTACCGGAATGCCGTCCGCAGCGGTTTTCCCAAAACTATGGTAACTGATGCCGGAGGAATCGATCCATGCCAGCGCCATTCCCGGAGTAATCCCGGTAGCAATACGTTTTTCAATCGTCTCCAATACCTCGGGAGGAAGCGTATGCAGGCTTTTTTTTGAAGGACCGGGTTGACCGGTCGCCTGAAACAGGGCAGCCCATACAAAAATACAGGTGAATGCTATGTATTTCATAGAGAGGGTAGGATCTTAGTGTGCCCTCGCAAATTAATGATTTCGGTCAAGTAATCAAGGAAAAAACACTCCCTTTGCGCCAATAAAGCACAGGCGAATCCTCTCTTTGCTCCCGCAACAGGCTGCGTTATGGCCAACCCAACGGTTATTTTTTTTTGGTTCCTCTGGTTCTATTGCCTGAAAATCGGTAGTTTTCCCCGTACACAAGCAACCCCAGCCCTAGCCTATGCATGCAGCTCGAATTGTCCCTGTCTTTCTGCTAATAAGCCTGTTTTCTTATCCGGCGCTTTCGGCGATCGAACCGGTTTCTTTCCGGGGATGGTCCAATTGCTACCGCATCTACAACGAGACGGTGGAACTGATCGTCCACGCAGAAACGGGAGGACGTGTTTTGGCTTACCGCATGGGAGGTAAAAACATCCTCTATGCAGATTCCTCTCAAAATGGAAAGGACTTTGAAGCCTGGCAGGCGCAACGCTTTGATCCGGACGGGGGAAGGTTGGATTACGGACCCGAGACCTCCACTCAAAAACTCCACGCCCTGACCTGGATGGGGCCTTGGAAGGCCCAAATTGAGAGTCCTTTCAGGTTGGTGCTGCGCAGCATGCGGGACGAGCAACTGGGGTTGCAGAGCGAACGAATCATAACCCTTTCCCCGAAAGGCAGTCGGGTTGAAATCTTACAACGTGCAGAAAATATAAGCAGGGATACCTTGATGCGCCATTTCTGGAGTCGAACATTGGTACAACCCGACGGTATTCTCACCCTTCCGGTTGATCCGGAAAACAGCCGTTTTTCCTCCGGCTACGGACAGTTTGAGTGGCGACCAAACCGCATCAATCCCGAACCGGCGCCGGACGAACGGATATGGGTTCGCGGAAAGGTCTTGCACTTTCATGCCGTCGGCGCTACCATCAAAGCCGGTAGCGATGCACCTGCGGGATGGATGGGTTACCGCTGGGAAAACCTGCTGTTTATCAAGCGGTATCCGGTGTTCCCGAACGCATCCTATGCGGGCAGTGAACACATGATGGGCATTTTTTACAGCAACGGACGCTTCGCCGAAATGGAACCCTGCAGCCCCAGCTATCAAATGGCGCCGGGAGAGGTCATTGAGTTTACAGAGCACTGGGAGTTGATCGCGTTATAGAACTGCCCATCGAACCCGCCTTTGCCAAAGCCGTTCACCTTTCGCTGGGTGAAAGCCTTTTCCAATTTCCGCAGCAAATCCCATTCGCAGCAAATGCTCCTCCAATGAGGAGAGCAGCCGCCGTTTCGATGCCTGCCAGTACCTTAATGCAACCGCAAAAACCAGGCAGCTGCAAAAAAACCCTTCCTAAAAAAAAATAAGAGGAGTGGTGAAACACCGCCGGTAAGGGAGTCGAAAACCAAACCCTAACCCGGCAAATTACAAATTTAGCCAATAATTGAGCTTCATCACAAAGGCCCTTTGCTTGGAAGCAAACGTATCCGGGAAATAGTTATCCGTGTACACAACGAAAAGGTCAGAGACGGGAGCATAGCGCCATTGGATGCGGGTATTGATGTTGATGTTATCGATCTGATTGTTGTACTGCACAAACGTGGTCCAAAACAGACTTCGGGTAAAGGTAAGATCGATTCTGGGACCGATCAGGAAGAGATCCGCATCGTTTTGAGGCTCGGGTAGCCGGATACGGCTATAACTTAGGTTCATGGAAATATTCGCCAGGTAACCAATTCGCCATTGCAACATTCCCGTAAAATTTGCCAGACTCCCGCTGTAATATTCACCGATCTGTCCGGTTCCCCGTAGCGCCAGCGCTTTTCTGGGATCGGTACGAAAATCGATCCCCATATAGCTGTACCGGTATCCGGTCCCTTCTGCCAACGGTTCCCCACCGGTTCGGGTGGGATCAAAAGGGAAAAAGAGGTAGGTATACTGATTGTTTGCGCTTAGGGTAACTTCGGCAAAGGAGTGAAACTGCACCAGGTAATTTAGGGTATGCAATTCGTCCGTTACTCCCAGCGAGGGGCTCCAGAGCGTTTCGGACAGAAGGCCGGGACCATGGCGATTGACCTGCTCCGAATCGGGAAAAAAGGTATAGCCAATTTCCGGGGCAATGCGTTGGTAGCCCGTACGGGGCGTATAGCCTACCAGCGGGTTGTAATTATCTCCCACATACGAATAGGCCAATCCGGCGTTGAAATTTACATCGTTAAAAGCCAGTTGGGCATGCCCGGTACCGGTATCCTCATCCACGCCTTTTTCAAAGGTGCGGTGGTAAAAAAACTTTCCGCTCCAGCGGTTATCCTTGGAAAACAGATTGTAATCTATGCCTGCCAGCCGGTTATGATCTCCATTCACCAGGTTGGTTTTTTCCATATCCAGGGTTTCCCGGTTGATGAGCATGACTCCTACATTGGAGCGATTAAACACTTTACGCTGCAGGGCTGCTACAGAAAAGTTCTTTCCTGTGATGCCTCGGAGCGGATCGCTTCCGGTCTGCATGTTCATGGCCCCGATGCGCCAGTCATCTGTCAGCTTTCCACTGAGCCGGGCGCCATAAAGGATCTGGTTTTGCACGTTTTGACCAGTGGATTCGTCCCGGTCCACCCCGATCCGGCGGGAAAAAAAGGGTCGGATCCGATCCGTGCCAAAGTCGGCAAAAAGGTCCGCATTTTCCAGAAAAAACTGTCGCCGTTCGGGAAAGAATATTTCAAACCGATCCAGATTGGTTACCTGCTCGTCCACTTCCACCTGGGAAAAATCCGGATTGACTGTCAAATCCAGGTTCAACGCTGGTCCAAGACCAATTTTTGCATCTCCGCCAAAAGAGGGTTTCAATGGTTCGCTAATGCCCTCCTGGGAATTGTTTGAAGTCACCATGGCGGCGTAGGGGATCACCGAATAATTTCCTCCGGATTTGGGCAGGGGTTTTGGAAAAAACAAATTCCGGGAAAAAGCCATGTGGGTGACGTTGAAGTTTCGGGGGATGGGCGTCCAGGTGGTTTTTTCGGAGTATTTGCTATCGATGCGGTAGACGTTCAGGTTCCAATTGTCGGTGGCATCTTTGTAGCGAAGCGTGGAAAACGGAATGGCAATTTCCGCCACCCATCTGTCTTCCAAGATTACAGCCTCGGAATACCACTTATTGTCCCATGCCAGGTTAAAATCGGTCGGTTGCAGGCCTCCATTGCCGACCATGGCCTCTCGCTGCACACCGTAGGGATTGACGCCAAAAATATAGCCGTTTGTCTTGTCATTGAAGGTGTCGATCACGAAACTGATGCCGTCATTTTGATTGCCACGGTAATCGCGACGCAGGGAGGTGCTCACGTAGGCATCCCTTGGCTCCGGGCTACGCATCACTGCGGCGATGTAAAGAAACTTATCGTCGTAGGCGATTTTCACCTCAGTTTCACCGATCGCAGGTAAGGTATCCGTCGGGAAGGTCTGGATAAAGTCGGTGATCCATCCTCCCTCCTGCCATACTTTCTCTGTCAATTCTCCATCCACGGTAATCGGCTCGCTTACCAACACGGCGTGCATGTCAGGCACCGACTCTTGCCCAAAACCAATACTACTAGTTAAAAAAACAACTACATAGGTGATTACAAGTCTTTTCATCAAATCTGGCGTTCAAAGTCCAAGTTAGGACTTCAAACACCAAATATAGGCGTAGATTTACACAAGTGGTAACGAATGGGTACAGGAATTGATCAATCGGCAGCATTTACCCAGACATTGAGGAATCCGGTAGGTAGTTCCAACACGACCTTCAGGTTATCCGGAGCGATCTGCAGGTCAAAATTAGCCGATTCTTCCTCCAAACTCACTTCTCCCAAAAGCCGGTACAGGTCAGAATTGCCGTAGCGGAACTGATTGGTCGGTGTCACCCAAACCAAACCTTTTTTTCCTTTCCCGTAACCCTTCCAGTCCAGGGAAAGGTTACTGCCGGAGAGACTGCCCGACAGGTGCGAGGCGTGGGCCTCTCCCAAAAGCGACACACCATCCACTTCCATTGCCTGATTTTTTGGGATGGAAAGCTGCATGTGCTCGGCCATGGTCGGGAACAAATCGACGATTCCGGGTGTACGGCTGGCAATTTCATTCAAGGCCTTGTTGGAAACGATCCAAGTGGCCCGCTCCTCGTCGGTTTGACCTCCGTGGTGAAATCCACCGTCCCCCCTGCCGTGATCCGTGGTAATCAGGAGTAGCCAGTCCTCGTTGCATTTCTTTTCCCGTTCCCGAATGGCCGACCAAATCAGGCCGACTTGCCGGTCAGCTTCCTGTATGGCACTATCCATTTGCGGGCTGACGCCATACCGGTGCCCCATGTCATCGGTATGCTGCAGGTACACCCAGGTCAGATCCGGTCCCTTTTCCCGGACATCGTTTGCCGCATAGGCAGCCACTTTTCGGTCAATTTCCCGTATGTAATCGCTTTGTTCGTCGTGGGGAATACCCAGGGTATCTACTTCCAGTCCGTCAAAATGGTAGTCCAACTGCAGCTTGCCCGTGGCTTCCAGGTTTTCCCCAACGAGTTTGGTGCGGTTATCCAGCCAGGTAGAGTATACGGCAGTGGTCTTATGGGGGTAGTTCTCCTTAAAATGCCGAAAAATCGTCCAATAATGGTAATTGGGTCGGCGGATGCTGTTTCCCTTAACGTTGTGTTTGTTAACCCACACGCCAGTCAGCAGGCTGTTGTATCCCACTGCGGAAATCGTAGGAGTCTGGGAATAACCGCCCCGCATGCCCCCTACATGGGCCGGATAGTAGCCTCCTTCGGCCATTACCTGGTCCAAATGAGGCGTGGGGTTTTTGAGCAGCAATTCGCGCTGAATACCGTCCAAAATAATAAAAAGGGTCTTTTTTTCCTGCGCCTGGCCAGAAAAAACCAGGAAGAAGCTGGTTAAAAAAAGGAGGGAAAAGACATTCCGTTTGTTCTTCATACGTGCTTTCTATTTTTTGCTTAAGAATAAGAAAAAAAACTAAGCTACCGGAAAACGACGAGTAGCTTAGTCTTTCATTGGGGTTACGTGCCGATTATTCCCATCCAAATAGTTGTTCCAGGTTTGGATTCAAGGTGACTTGTTGCAGCGGAATGGGACGGTAGTAATACTTTGGCTCTACAAAGGTTCGCTCCGTGGTCTCGGTCACGAGCGTGCCTCCCTGTGCGCCGTTTTCCAGGTACACGGTAACGTTGTCGTCTACGGTTCCTGCCCGGTAGTAAATCAGCATTCTTCCCAGGGAGTTGGTTTCCTTGTCCGGGTCACCAGGAATATCCGCATCCTTACCGATCAGGATAATGTCTTCCACTCCGTCCCCGGTCATGTCGTATTTTCCCAATCCTGGAAAATACATGCCCTCTGGAATCCGCTCCAGGAGTTTTCCGGCAGACCAGCGCATCAGGTCGTCGTGGCGGTAGCCCTCCAGTGCAAATTCTACCCGTCGTTCCCGACGGATTTCCAACATCACGCCAGCCATGGGCCCGCTTACCTGTGGGTATTTTTCTGCGAGGAAGGGGTCCGGCTGTGCATTGGCTTCCGTTAACTGCAAATCAGGCATCCCTGCTCGCTGCCGAAGCAAATTTACCGACAGATCCAGATCGGCCTGCGTCAGGCTACCCAATTCTGCCGCACCTTCGGCATAGGTCAGCAACACTTCGGCGTAGCGGTAAACGGGGAAATCCAAGCTTCCCAGGGCCACGTTTTCCGTGGTATTGTTGTAGCCTTTTTGCTGAAAGTATCCGGTAAAATTCCGGTTAAGTATGGGAATAAATTCAGCAGGCTCCGGCTGCCTTACCCAACCCGGGTAAACCAGTGTCTGCGAAAGGCGGGGGTCCCTGTTTTGAAACTCGCTGACATAGGGCAAGGTCTCGAAGCCCGGCTGATCGGTAAAGCGGGATCCATCGCGCATCAGGTAGGTTTGCACCAGATCGCGGGAAGGAGACTGTTCGTAGGTGCCGAAAACGGTGTAATTGATGTCACTGTTTCGGTCTTTGTTCAAGTCATACGGGTTAAAGAGGATCACCTCGCTGTTGCCTCCCAGCTCCTGGCTGGTAAACAGCGCCTGGTAGTCGCTTTCCGGATTTCCGGTTTGGTGCAGGGAGAAATTTCCGGAATCCATGATTTCGCGGGCCAGGTCTTTTGCCCGGGTTAGGAAGTCATTTGCGGATCCTTGCAGGCCAAGCTCATCGTGGTATTTGCGAAAGGTTCCTTCGTACAAAGCCATCCGGGCAAAGAATGTTTTCACCGCCCAATTGCCGGGCGTACCACTGGGTACATCTTCCCGAACATGCTCCGCGGCAAACTCAAGGTCTTCGACGATTCCGTTCACCACGGTCTCTCTGGAATCCCGGCCCTTGAACAGCTCCTCGTCTGCCGGGTTGAGAAGTTGGTCGTACCAGGGTACGTCGGAATAGCGTTTGACCATACCGAAGTAAAATACTGCCCGATAATACCTGGCCAGGCCTTCGTAATGCCGGATGGCGTCCGGGCTTGCGTCAGCATTGGGACTGTTTTCCAGAAAATAATTGATGTTCCGTAGCCGACCCCAATTCCATCCACCCGTGATGTTCTGAGAATTCGGAGAACCGGTCATCATGCTCTTGATTTCGATGGCACCGGTCGTGGCCATGTTATCACTGCTTTGGTCGGCCTGGTATTCAAACATCCCGGGTAGGGACAAGAGGCCGTTTACGTACAGGCGAAGATCTTCTTCCGTCTTAAAAAACGCTTCGGGCGAGATAGACGTCTGCGGGTACCGATCCATAAATTCATCGTCGCAGGATACAAACCAAATGACATTCAGAACCAATAAATAAATGCTATATCTTTTCATCGTGTGTCGGATTTTAAAGGTCAATGTTTACACCAAATGAGTAACGCCGCTGGAAGGGATAGGACCAGCCGTAGCCATTGTTAACGGATTCCGGGTCAACAAAAGATTTGATGGCGGAAAATTCAAACAAGTTCTCTCCGGTGACGAAGAATCGAATCCGGCTGGCATTGATCCTTGACGCAATTTCCTTTGGAACGGAATAGCCAAGAGTCAGATTTTTAACCCGCAGGTAAGCGGCATTTAGCAAATAACCGGTCTGCGGAATATCCAGTCCAGAGCCATAGTTGTTGTCTGCGAGCCAGGCCTGTAGCACGGGATAACTGGAATCGGTATTGGCATCGGCCAATCCTGCATCCAGATAGGATTGACTATGCTGTGCCCGCAGGGCTTCTCCGTCTGCCTGTCCCCGGTAAAAATCCAGGTTCCATGGATAAATATTCGCATAGGGCTGCTGGTAAGGACCCCAGAAGAGGTAGTGCTGGGGGTAATAATCCTGCCGTCCCACTCCTTGCAAAAACATGGACACGTCAAACCCATTCCAGGACACATTCAGGTTGGCACCCACCTGGTATCGGGGACGGCTGTTTCCGATGATGGTCAGGTCTTTGGAATCCGTTTCGGTAAGTCCTTGCTCGATTTTTCCATCGTTATTCAAATCCTCGTATCGGGGCCAGCCGGGTACAATGTCCAGGGCTCCCCAGGGAATGATGGCAGACTGATCCAGCTGGCTGATTTCGTCCTCCGAACTAAATAGACCGTCATTTACCAATCCCCATATCTCGCCTATTTCCTGGCCTACCCGATAATTGGACAACAATCCCTGCTCGTTTTCAAAGCGGGTTATCCAGGAGCGGGAATCGGACACAAAGAACTTGGAAGAAAACTGAACCGGTTTTTCGTAGCTACCGAATTGGTTTCGGTAATTCAACGTGAGTTCCCAGCCTTTGGTCTGCAGGTCCGCGGCATTTTGCTGAGGCGGTGAGGTGCCCAACACCCCTGGCAACTCTACCGGATTGGTTAACATGTCGCGTGTATCCCGGATAAAGTAATCGAAGGTTGCAAAGAATTTATCTTCCCAAAGTCCAAGGTCAACGCCAAAATTGGTGGTAATGACCCGTTCCCAGGTGTAAAAATTCGGATCCACGGCAAGCGCCGGCGCGCTATTGACCACCACCTGCCGGTCCCCTCCGATAAGGTAACTGGATAGCCCTGTAGGAAGGGCCTGCAGGTACCCAAAATTAGACACGTTTTGGTTGCCCAGGCTTCCATAAGATCCCCGTAGCTTGAGCGTAGGAGCGGCGCCCATGGCCATGTCCTGGAAGAAGCCTTCGTCGCTGATAATCCAGGCACCCGAAAGGGAAGGGAAAAATCCCCAGCGGTTGGACGAGGGGAAACGTGAGGAGCCGTCGTATCGACCGTTAAATTCCAAAATGTACTTGTTGTCGTAGGTGTAATTCGCCCGACCGAATACGCTTTGGGTGGCGTAGGAACTGTATCCGGGACGAATAAACGAATCACCGGTAGTCAGGCCCAGGTAGGGCAAGGAAGAGGAAATCAACACCCGTCTTTCCGATTCCACCGAAGAATAGGAGTAGCTTTCCTGGTTATACCCGGCCAAAATGTTGACGGAATGGTCGCCAATGGTTTTGGTATAGTTTCCGTACAGGTCAAAGATGGTGTTTTGCAGGTTGCCGTTTCTTTCTGCCACCAAGCCGTCTCCACCTTCCGTGCGCACGTCATCGGGACCGAATCCGATATCGAATTTCCGTCGGTCCCAGCCGTAGATCCATTGCTCCCGCTTAAAGCTACCGTTTCCGGTGACGGTGAGGTCTCCGTTAAAGAAGGTACCGATGGCTCGAAAGATATTGTGAAAGCCAAACATGTCCTCCTGGTTTCGCCCTCCGTCTACCAGCCGGGCGGCCAGCCTTCCGGCATCGGTATTGGCCCAGGTGCCGTCAGGGTTTTCAGCCACTTCGATGGGCGTCAAGAAATAAATATCCGTGATATTGTTGGTTGATTCCGCCCGTTTGGTTTGGTAGATGTTCAGGTTGTTGTCCAGCTTCAGCCAGGATTTCGGCGTGGCCGTGAGGCGTGCGCGCAACGAATACCTGTCCCAGTTATCTGGCTGCAATTTATTCATGCCGTTTTCCCGGGTATAATCACCGGACACGTAGTAGGTCATGGGCATGTTTTCATTGTTTGAACTTCCACTGATGGCCAGGCTTTGATTGGTAGAAAAGCTGGCATTGTTGAAATAATAGCCGTACCAATCGTTGTTGCCCATGTACGCCCACTGATTGGGATTGTTGGGGTCGATTCGTACATCTTCTACGCTGGGATCTTCCGAACGTTCACGGGCCCATTGGTAATGAAAATCATTGAAGTTGATGTAATTCCAGGGCGTATTGCTGGTCGCTTGATCCATGACCCGGGAATAGATGTAGGGGTCGGTAACGGGTTCTGGCAACACGGTGGGTTTGCCCCAGGAAAAGTTGCTGTTGTACGAGATGGTTTGCTTGCTGCCCCCTTGCTTGGTCGTGATCAGTACTACGCCAAAGGCGGCGCGGGCGCCGTAAATGGCGGCCGATGCAGCGTCCCGGAGTACCGAAAAGGATTCGATATCCGCAGGATTCAGGCGAAGCAGGTCTTCGTAGGCCACGGCGATCCCATCAATAACGATCAGCGGACCGCCTCCATTAACAGAGGTAAAACCCCGGATGTTGATATCCGGAACCGTGCCGGGACGGCCACCCGAATAGGTAATGTTCAGCCCGGGACTGGCACCTTGCAAGCCTTGCATGACGTTGGCGACCGGGCGGTTGATAATGTCTTCCCCGGATATCTGGTCCACGGCACCGGTGAGGTTGATTTTCTTCTGGGTACCGTATCCCACCACCACTACCTGCTCCAACAGGGTTTCCTCGGCGGCAAGGGTTACATCGAGATTGGTGCGGTCCCCAACCCGGATGGTACGCGTCTCAAACCCGATAAAGGAAAATATCAGCTCGGACTCCGGAGAGGGAACTTCGATGCTGTATGCACCATCAATATCGGTAATACTTACGCTGTTTCCGCCCTTTTGGTAAACGGAAACTCCCGGTAAAGGCAGGTCTTCTACGCCATCTTTAACCACGCCTTTAACCACAATCTGCGCCTGGGTCGCCCCAAGCAACATCAGCGAAAAAAGCAGGGTCAAAAAACCCGTTTTCTTGGTGAAGTCTTTTAGTAGGTGTAATTCTTTTCTCATATACTTTTAGGTGTTGGTGATGAATTGGTTCGAATCTATCTTTTGCAAGGTAGCTTTTGCTTATTACCTTATTGTTACGCTGGATTTACGTTTTATTTATTGAATAATCATTCAATATTAAATAATTTAAAACTAATAAAAAATTCAGATTAATAATATTTTTATGACTAAATTGGCCTTTTTATTCCATATTATATGAAAAATACGATTAGGAAAGAGCGCGAAAAGGAGATCATTTCGGGCTTGTACGAACTGTCCCGTCTGGAGGGATTGGAAAACGTCTCCATCGCAAAAATCGGCAAGCACCTGGGCATGCCGCCAAGCCTGGTCATGCATTATTTCCCAAGCAAGCGATTGTTGATTCTGGGGCTAATCGATCACATTCTGCATCAGTATCAGCTTATTTACAGGCCCATCATCAGCAAGATGGAAAAGCATCCACGCATCAGTCCGGAACTGTTGGTGGACCGGCTTTTTTCCCGGGAATGGAACCTCCTCTTTGACGATGGAGTCTTTTTTAGTTGTTATGCGTTTATCTTCCGGGATGCCGCCATCAAACGGGAATACAAAAACCTGCATGTAAAGTTACGGTCAACCCTAAAAACCTTGTTGGATAAGGACGAGGTGCTTGTAAACGGGGATACAGGTTTGTTGGCCGAACGCATTTTTGTGGTCATTGAAGGTGCCTATTATTACCTGTCCATGATGGATGACCCCAAAACCTACGATCAAAAGCTAAAAATATTCAAAGACCAGGTGTACGAACTCATCTATTCCGAGATCAACCGACTCCAATATCCAGCCCAATCGGAATAGAAAAATGTCTGTCGATCGCTGATAGCTGGCCAAGGCAATCGGAGCCTTGACTCATACGACCTTTCTACAAAAGAGGATGTATTGAACCGAGCCGATTGGTAGCCGATGTGCCTTCCAGGTACGAAATGCCAAACCAGAACCCTTCTGGCGTTCCTGGGACGTTTTGCATTGCTTTTCTTACAATTTTGTGGCAGACAGTCGGGAGAAAGCAACGCCTATCGGCTTTCCAAGGACGATCTGCTTGCTTGATGGAGGGTTGGTGGGAGATGAATCCTTCGGACAGGCCACCTGCCTGATCCCGGACTGGAACGACAGTTCGCACATGCGGGTAAGTTGGAAGGACGAGGGTAGCTCCAGGGAAATTGGAATTCCGGTTATGCCCCTGGATTTCGATCCCACCAACGATGTCCGGGAGCTCATTCTGCTACCTACGCTTCCCCGGAAATACACTTTTTTTTGTACAGCATCCGGCCTGGCAACAATTTATCAAGCGTTTTGAACCTGGCGAAAAGCAGTGTAACGATAGGCTACCGCCTACTTTTCGATTCTGAAAATTAGGCTTTATGGAAATTTTTAGAGTATTTTTACGGCGTATGAAGAGCGTGACCTGGTTTTATTTTTGGAGGCCCACAACCTATATTCATTGTTTTCTTTACCTTGTCGGGATGGCTGGCCTGGCAGGGTGCCATACCCAGGTGGATTCCTATCAATCCCTATCCGAAGAAACCTCTGATATATTGGACCGATCGAGTAACCTGCTCAACAGCGGTCAATACAGAAAGTCCCTGCAATTTCTGGACAGTGCCTACCAGCAAATTGCCGACAAAACACCGCTGGATTGGTGGGAAAGATATAATTTTTTAAGCCGGGTGTATCTGAAATACGATGTTGATCTGGCAAAATCCCGGACCTATCTGGACAGCATGTTTTGGGTGCTTGAGGATCGTACCGACCTGTACCGGCAAGAATATGCCCAAACCAAATTTCTGGAAGGAGACTGGCACAAAGCCCGACGGGATTTCGATGAGGCGTTTGCCAGCTATTTCGAAGGGCTGGAATTTGCTCAGGCCAATTTGGACGACTGCCTGATCAGTAACTTGACCTACCAATTGGGGATTTTCCGCTACGAGCAGGAACAGTATGCCGCAAGCATCCCATTTTTTAAAAAAGCGATCGAGGAAAATCAGGACTGCTGGGACGAAGAAATGATGGACCAAAACCTGTATTTCCCTCAAATGTATCGAAACACGCTTGGCCTGGCCTATGAAAAGACGGGTGCTTTGGACAGTGCGGCCTTTTTTTACCGGAGTGGGTTGGATTTTCTTCAGGACATATTGGATCGATATCCTGAAGAAGAGAAATTCATTACCCTGGCCAAAGGAGTATTCCTGGGCAACCTGGGCGGGGTGTTAGGTCGTATGGGGGAGTTAGCAGCGGCCGAGCAATTTTTGAAAGAAAGCATCGCCATCAACAGCCAACCGGATTTTGACGTGTTGGACGCGCTGACGGCCAAAATAAAACTCGCGGAATTATACATTGATCAAGATCGGCTGGAGGAAGCGCAGCGATTGCTGGACTCCATGGATTCCGCGCTATCCAACGCCGAATTAAAAAATCGTGCCTATGTACAGGGGCGAATCCGGTGGTCAAAAGCAATGAGTGCATTTTACGAGCAACAAGACAGGCTGGAAAAAGCCTATCCCTTTCTGAAAATGCACCATCGCCTACAGGATTCCCTGAATCTGGCAGACAATGCCCTCAAGTCTGTAGACATGGAGGCCTCTCTCCAAAATGTTTCGCAGCAATACCAACTTTCCCTGATCAACCGTGACAATCAAATCAAGAACATCTACCTGAGCGCAGTTGTCGTGTTTACGATCTTGCTCGTCGTTTTACTCCTGGTCATCTGGCAGGGGTTGAAACGTTCAAAAAAAATCAACAAAGTCATCAGCCAGCAGAATATCGAATTGCAAGAAACACTGGGAGCATTGGAACAAAGCCAGGCTGAAAACACCAAAATCATGTACATGGTGGCCCACGACCTGAGGAATCCCATTAGCAGCATGGTGATGATGGCCGATATACTTCTTTCTGATGAACAGATTTCGGGGGAAAACCGCGTACTCCTGGGCCATATCAAGACCTCCTGCAACAATTCCCTGAATCTGGTTTCTGAAATGATGCAGTCGAATAAAAATGCGGCTTCTTTTCCCAAAGAAGCCGTAAACATCGACCGCCTGTTGAACTATTGTGTGGAGTTGCTGCAACACAAGGCGCAAGAGAAGCAGCAGAAATTGATTTTAGAAACCATTCCTGTCACCGCCTATGTGAGCCGGGAAAAACTATGGCGAGTCATCAGCAACCTGATCGCGAATGCAGTAAAATTTAGTCCGAAAAGTAAATCCATTCGGATCAGCATGAAGAAAAAATCCGAAAAGGTCATCATTTCGATCAAAGACGAGGGAATAGGTATACCTGAATCCATTAAAACCAAGGTTTTTGAGTGGTACACCGACGGAAAGCGACCCGGTACCGAAGGGGAAAAACCGTTTGGCATGGGACTGGCCATCTCCAAACAAATCATTACGGCCCACGGAGGCACGATTTGGTTCGAAAGCGAAGAGAACAAAGGGACCACTTTTTACGTCGAAATCCCAATCATGCCGGAAAAAAGCGAATCCTAGCATTTATTCCGTATATAAAACAGGGTTCCGGCTTTTCCCGAGTGACTGGGGGAAGCCCATCGATCCAATGTCCTTTGGAACGAACAGGCACCGGATAAGTAGCCCCTGCAGTAAATTCCTCCCCTGCTGCTGCAGAAAAACAGCGTCTTCCCTAGAAAAATACTACCCAAGCGGAAAGGTTACCGGCAAAAACGAAAGCCACGCTCCGATAGTACCCGAGAATCCCCTGAAGGACTTTATTAAGTGAAATTTGGTTTGAAATTTGAATAATTAATGCAAATTTTGATTCGATTTTAACTAAGAAAGATGTTAGGTATGAATAAATACATTGACCTTATCAAACAAACGTTTGATTTTCCGACGAAAGAGTTCACGGTCGCCAACAACCGGCTGGAGTTCAACGGGGTAGACCTGATGGAAATCATTCAGGAATACGGCACTCCGTTAAAACTCACGTACTTGCCAAAAATTTCTGAAAACATACAGAACGCCAAAACCTACTTTGGCAATGCCATGCAGGCGCACGATTACAAAGGTTCCTATACCTATTGCTATTGCACTAAATCCTCACACTTTAGTTTTATTCTGGACGAAGCCCTGAAAAATGACGTCCACATAGAAACGAGCTCGACCTTTGATATCCCCTTGGTAAAGAGTCTCTTTGCACAGGGCAAAATCAGGAAAGATACCTACGTGGTCTGCAATGGCTTTAAACGTGACCTTTATAAACAATATGTAACCGAACTACTCAATGATGGATTCATCAATTGTATACCGGTACTGGACAATCTGACCGAAATCGACTATTTCCTGGAGCACGTAAAGGTGCCCTTCAAGGTAGGGATTCGGATCGCAGCGGACGAAGAGCCAAAATTTGGTTTCTACACCTCTCGTCTGGGGGTTCGCTACCACGATATCATACAGTTGTACGAAGAAAAAATCAAGAACAATCCAAATGTTAGCTTGAAAATGCTTCATTTTTTCATCAATTCCGGAATCAGAGACACTGCCTATTACTGGTCCGAACTCACCCGATTCATCCAAAAATACGTGGAATTAAAAAAAGTGGCGCCTGAATTGGATACCATGGACGTGGGCGGCGGATGGCCGATCAAGACCAATGTCTTTTTTGATTACGATTACCAGTACATGGCCGACCAAATCATCAAGAATATCAAATGGATGTGTGCCAAAAACAACACGGTAGAACCCAATATTTTTACCGAATTTGGTAGCTATACGGTGGGAGAAAGTGGTGCCGTCCTGTATTCCATATTGGATGAAAAGCTGCAAAACGACAAGGAACTCTGGTACATGATCGACGGCTCGTTCATTACCCAGCTACCGGATAGCTGGGGGCTCAACCAGAAATACATCATGCTGGCAATCAACAATTGGGACAAAGAGTACCACAATATTTCGCTGGGTGGACTGACTTGCGATAGCATGGATTACTACAACTCAGAGGCCCATCAGTTTAACATCTACCTCCCCAAACTGGAAAAAGGAAACCAACAATACATTGGTTTTTTCCATACCGGGGCCTATCAGGAGTCCCTGGGTGGCTACGGAGGCATTCAGCACTGCCTCATCCCTGCACCCAAACATGTTATCATCGACCGGCAAAGCGACGGCAGCATCCGGCACTGGCTATTTGCCCCGGAACAGGAAAGCAAAGACATGATGCAAATCCTGGGGTACAAATAAAACGGAGGGCTTCTGCCCTCTTTTTTTGGCAGGCAATTTGCCTGAAGAAGTTCAACCTGCTATTGCTTCAGCTAGACAGGCTATCGTCCTACTTGCATGAGAACGGAAATGACCAGAAGCTTGATTCTTTTTTTTATTTTTCTTTTGTCCGGAGAGCCGGGAATGGCTCAGGTACGAAGTGTGTTTGACGGTCCCTACACTTTCCAGGGCAAAGAAGGCACCGCTACCTTTGAGGTGCTCCCAGGTGACGAGAAAAACCCGGTGCGGGACGGCTTTTTCCGCTTTGACCACCTGGAAAAAGACCGGTCGGACCCAACCATTCTGCATAAGTTTCAGGTTACCGGCGAATACATCCAGAACCAGCGCTCGGGTACCTGGATATTTGAGCAGGAAACGCACCGGGTGGAGCTGCAGGACGTGGTCAATTTTGAACTTGTCAGCAGCCTGACGAGCGACAAGCGATACGTGGAAGCCAACTATACGGACGGTGTGAAAACCGGCCTTTGGAGGTTCAGGGAGGAAAAATTTATAGACGGGAAAATCCAACCAAAAGCCGAGGCAAACGGGATTCTCTTTTCTGAAGGAAAAATTACCAAAAACATCGATTACCGAGCATTTGAGGGTGATTTCACCCAATTGATCCGAGGCGAAATCAACGATCAGGGCTACCTGGACGGTGAGTGGTCCATGGTGTACCTGGAAGACGGAAAATTGATCTCCGAAGTTCGGAATTACGAGAGAGGCTTTCTTTTGGGCATTACCAAACGTAACCTGAAAACAGGGGTCCGGGTCAATGAAGTGATTTTTCATGAAACCATAGAAAGGCTACAAAAGCTTGAAGAGGGGCCGCAGACGGCCTTTAAAATAGCCGACCGGGATTTCGGATTGGTTTACAACGACGGATTTCCGTCAAACAGCTTGCCAATCCACATTCAAAAATCCGGAAACCAATTCATTCATTCTTTTATCTCCAAGCTACTCCAATACGATACCGAAGAGTCGGAACAAGCCTCCTACCCCATTCGAACCAAACGATTTGAATACAGCCTGTACAAGGAAACCGAGGAATTGTTGGCATCGATAAGCGAAAAGTACCTGACCTTTAAGGACAGCACTACGAAATATGCACACATGCATGCCCTCGCACTGAACAAAGACAAAAGTGACTCGCTGGCTTATGCGCAGGCCTTTTTTACCAACCGGCTAAAAAAAGTGGAACAGATGGAGGAATTGATGGAGCTGATTCGTACCGGGGACCTCCGGTTTTACGATTTGAGCAATTTCACTGCTAGGGGTGTCGGATTCCTGTCCCCCCTGGACCTTATCAACTATTCGTATCAGGATCAGGAACGTAGCAAAATCATTCCCCGGGAGGTGGACTATGCTAACCCACAGAGCTTTTTAAAACGGGTTGACAGCCATTTGGAGGAGGAAATTGCTTTTGCTAACGCCATGGCCCGGTATACCAGGAAAGAACTCCAATCCATACGCATCAGTCATGCCCTGGCAACAATCGAGGAGAGCCTCCGTGAAAAACAGTCGCTGGTCGACTCCTTGTACCACAACCACCCGGCGACTTCCCCCACCGAACGTCAATTTTTTGACAAGTTTACCGACAATTTCCTGCACAAAAACCTTCAGGAAAAGCTGTCCGACTATGCAACCGCAAAGGAGACCGATGAAAAAGTAACCCGCGGCGAAGAATTGCTCGATTATTTCACCGAGCTTCAAACACGCTATCCGGAAATCGCTGCGGTGTTTTCCAGAAACAGCGAAATCGATGCCTTGTACAAAGAGGAAACCTTCGACCCCTTTACCTATACCCGGTATCAGGCCCGGGCAAAACCCAGGCTGTTCGAAGCGGGGATGAATACCCTCCTACTCCATTATCTTGAGGAATTGGCGGAAGAAAAAAACTACCGGCAGATGAAAAACCATCTGAATCAAATCGAGCTACTCCAGCGAAAACTAATTGATCTCCGGGAACGCTCCACGAAAAGCCTGGAACGTAAGCTGGGAAGAACCAAAAACCCGGGACGCATTCGTTCCCTATTGGACCTCTAGCGGATATCCCCGACAATTCGGGCGCTCGATATATCCCAATAAACCCATTCCTGTAGAAAAAAAAGACCCTGTGTTGCCTGCTAAAAAAATAGAATGAACGCGAGCAGAAAAAACTACCCACTTTTAATTCTCATCATGGTTTTCCTATTCCTGATGAGCAGCCGCTCATTCGGGCAGTTTATGGAATCCCAGGCTGAGGGAACGTCCTTACCTGAAAAGGAATACAACAGACAATCAGGATTATGGTTGGGCGTGTACACGAAATACAAAATAGGCCAAAAATTGTTTTATTACGGAGAATACCACATGCGCCGGAGGGATCGATTGGTACAAAACATGGCCCAGATTTACCTGCGCTTCGGCCTGTCCTACCTGATCAATGAAAAGCTGGAAGTTACCGGAGGAATTGTCACGCCTTTTTATTGGGCACCGGAGGACCTGTACACCAGCCAGGAGCAAATCGACAAAGTAATCAACCAATTTCGTTTCTGGCAGCAATTCCTGTTCGTCCAAACCATGGGTCGGGTAAAAATCTACCATCAAATCCGTACCGAACAGCGCTGGAAAAGAGACTATTTGGTCGGTTCTCCTTTTGAATTGACCCACCGCATGCGGTACAAGATTACCAGCTACATTCCTTTAAACAAACCAAAATTGCAAGACAAAACCCTGTTCTTTTCGGGTTACAACGAAATCTTTATTCAGGCTGGTAAATCTATCGTGTACAACTATTTCGAAGACAATCGGCTTTTTTTGGGCCTGGGCTACGTGATCAATGAAAAATTTCAACTCCAGGCAGGCTACATGAAAAGCATTCAACAAAGGGAACGAGGCTTCGATTTAAACAATCGGGACATCATCCGCTTCAGCATCTACCATAACCTGGATTTTACCAAAGCGAAGAAACAAGTGAAGGCCCGTGAAATCAAGCCGGTACTGTAAGCGGACGGTATCGATAGCCGGCTACGCAGCAGCCTGGAATAAGGGGAAGACAGCCTGCCTTACCCTCGGGCCGCAGCTGCACAGCTATCCAAAAAGCAGCCCTGCGACCGGTATCTGGTTTATTTTTTATGAATCTCTGAAAAAACGTATCTTTTTTTGACGTAACTTGTTACGATTTTTGAAACAACCTGTTTGGGAGATGCGAAGAAAAAAGCTGGTTGGAATAGCGACGGTGTTGGGGCTGCCATTGCTTGCAATGGTCGCGGGCCTTTATGGATTGTATACGAATCAGGAATTGCTCACCCAACGGGCGATTTCCTCCATTAACGAGCAATTTGTGGGGCAGCTCGAAGTGGGGCAGGTACACCTTTCCCCTTTTGCCAATTTTCCTTACCTGTCTGTGGATTTAAAAGAAGTGAAATTCTTTGAAAATAAATCAAAGGAAGCCCTACCCCTCTACGAGGCACAGGATGTATACATTGGGTTCAACCTCTTGGATATACTGCTTGGGCGCTACCGGGTCAAACGCATTCAAATCCAATCGGGCCAATTAACGGTCATACAAAACAAAGAGGGCGAACTGAACCTGTTGCGGGCGAAAACTATTCCGACTGCCTCTCAACCCGAGAAACCCTCGGAGGCCTTCTCCGTTGACCTGAAGCAATTGGTGGTAAAGGACTTTATCCTGTCCTATACCGACGAGTTGGGCGACAGGACTGTACAAACACAGGTTGATGCCCTCTATTCACGCATGAAATTGGACCAGGAACGGCTCCTGCTTGGTGTTGAGGGAGATTTGCTAGTAAACCTGCTGGAAAAAAATGAACCGACTTTTTTTTCGGACAAAAAGGTGCGGCTGGATTGGGAAATCGACTACGACCTGGCTTCCAATCGACTTAAGGTACTTCCTTCCCGAATGCAGCTGGACGAGGGACTCTTTACCCTGGAAGGACAAATTGATATAGACGATGATCTGAACACCGATTTAAAACTGTATGGAGAAAAGCCCGATTTCAGTATTTTTACCGCTTTTGCCCCAAAAGAGGTTACGGAAGCCCTGCGAAATTACCAGAACGAGGGACATATCTATTTTCTTGGGACCATTCTTGGCAAAGCGGCCGGCGGAAATTCACCTGCCATTGCCGTAGAATTCGGCTGCGAAAATGCGTATTTTCTTAATACCAGGCAAAACAAGCGGATCGATGAACTCAACTTTTCCGGCTTCTACACCAATGGCAAAGAACGTAGCCTCAAGACTTCTGAAATCCGGCTGCAGCGTTTTTATGCCAGGCCGGAAGAGGGTGCATTTGAAGGGGGATTGATCATTCGGGATTTTGAAGATCCCTACATCAACATGCAGCTTCACGCCGACCTGGACCTGGCGTTTATCGGTGCTTTTTTTGAAGTGGAAGGTCTGGAAAAGCTAAAGGGGAAGGTTATTCTGGACATGGACCTGGACGAAATCATCGGGAGTGAGGCCCCCGCGTTGGGGATGGCCAAGCTAAAAGATGGCATTGACAGCGAGCTTCGCATCGAGAATCTTTCCTTTCTTATCCCCGGACACCCCCATCCGGTAACCGATGGCAATGGGCTGGCCAGAATGCAGGAAGGCAGGATCGACCTGCAGCATTTATCCTTTAAAATGGGGGATTCGGACTTTTCTTTCTCCGGAACTGTCAGTGACCTCCCTGCCCTTTTTCATGGTTTGGACAAAGAAGTAACGGTTCGACTCAAAAGCGAATCGGATCGGATTTCACTCGCACATGTGTTAGCTCCTGATACGGCCGGCGTTGCGCCTTTCAACGAGGAAATCTTCGATTTCCGCCTTGGCCTGCTCATGGAAGCCAATGCCAGGGACCTTCGCAATTTCCGTTACCTGCCAAAAGGCCGTGTGGTGGTGGAAGACCTCAACGCCAAACTGAACCAGTACCCCCATGCCTTTCATGATTTCGACGTTTCCCTCACGCTGACCGACAGTTCCGTTCAGGTGGATCGGTTTTCCGGAGAAATTGACGGCAGCGATTTTCATTTTTCGGGAAGCCTTTATCCCTATACCAAGTGGTTTCAGCAGGTAAAAACAGGAACCAGTCATTTTAATTTTTCCTTCGAATCCAACCTGCTAAAAATCAAAGATCTGCTCACGTACAAGGGGGAAAATTACCTGCCCGAATCGTACCGGGAGGAAGCTCTTTCAGAGCTCTTCTTTTCCGGAAGCCTTGCGCTTCATTACGACACCGTTTTTCGATCCGCAGACCTTACCCTTTCGCAACTGGGAGGTAAACTGCGGCATCATCCGCTAAAATTGGAGAACTTTGCGGGTAGAATACGTTATGAAAACGGTAATACACTCGTGGAGAATTTAAGCGGACAGCTAGGTGAGAGTGATTTCACGGTTGACATGAACTATTTTTCGGGAGCCGACAGTACGGAAAAAACCCGTCCGAACTTCTTTTCTTTGCAAGCGGATGCCCTGGACCTGGATGCGCTGCTAAATTATCATCCCGACGACACCGCCAAAGTGGCACACGACGCGGCTTTTAACGTTTTTGATCTTCCTTTTTCAGCCATGGACTTTGAGGTAGCTATCGGAAAACTTACCTACCATACCTACGCGTTGGAAAAGGTAACTACTTCCTTTCGCACCACCGAGGACCATTACCTCTACGTGGATACCTTGTCGCTGCGGACGGCGGAGGGAAGTCTGGGCATGATGGGATATTTCAACGGCTCAGACCCCAGCCACATCTACTTTCACAGCACCATGCGCGCTGACAGACTTGACCTGGATCGATTGATGGTAAAATTTGAAAATTTTGGGCAGGATTATTTAATCAACGAAAACTTGCACGGGAAAATCAGCGGGACTATCACCAGCAAATTTCTGGTACATCCCGACCTCACCCCCATCATTGAACAGAGTGAAGCACATATGGAGCTCAGCGTGCAGGAGGGTAGCCTGGTAAATTTCACCCCGTTCCAGGCCATGTCCTCTTATTTTAAGGATAAAAACCTAAATCTGGTCCGGTTTGATACACTTGAAAACACCTTTGACCTGAAAAATGGGATCCTCCATATTCCCAAAATGACCGTCAATTCCAGCCTGGGATTTATCGAATTATCGGGTATGCAAGGTCTGGACCTAAACATGGACTATTTTATCCGGATCCCGCTGGGCTTGGTCACGCAGGCTGGCATACGCTCGCTATTTGCGGGGAACGACCCGAAAGCCATTGACCCGGAGCAGGAAGACGAAATCATCTACCGGGATCCGGACCGGCGTACCCGGTTTATCAATATCAACGTAACAGGAACGCCAGAGGACTACGAATTCCGTTTGGGGAAGGACAAAAAAAATCGCTGAATCGACCAAAAACACCGGCTCCCGTTGGACTTGTAGGCACCGCCGCGGTAGGTTAGGATTAACATCCAATTTGTCTTGGGAGACCATTGTGGGTATGGGGCATAATTTGTAACTTCACGATTCGGTAGATACCTAACACCTGAACCAAGCCTATTCGTCATGAAACGTATTTTCCCCTCCCTACTGCTGTCCTGTTTAGTTGCGATCTCCTGTCAACCCAACGAAAAAAATCAAGGCGATGCCGGGGTACAGCCCACTCTGGAAGAAACGGATAGCCTGACGGAGCTAGAAAAGGAACACCTGATCTTCAGGGATACCTATGCAGACAGTGTCAATCAGGGCTACCTGCCAGATACCTTTAAGGGCAGCGCAAGAAGAGAGGCCCTGGGGACTATTGGTGACGTTCACGTCACCGTAAACTATGGATCTCCTGGTGTTAGAGGCCGGGTGATCTGGAACGGGCTGGTGTCCTATGACCAGGTCTGGGTAAGCGGTTCTCATTGGGCCACTGCCATCCACTTTTCGGACGAGGTTCGTATTCAGGATAAATCAATACAGCCTGGTTGGTATGGCTTTTTTACAATTCCCGGGCGAGAAAAATGGACGCTTATCCTAAATAAGAACTACGACCAGCATCTGGCAGAGGAATACGATCCGAATGAAGATTTGTTGCGAGTTGAAACAGATCCTGTCCTGTTGGCAGACACCGTTCAACGACTCACCTATGCAATTGAACCAACAGGAGATAAAACGGGCCTGCTAAGCATGAGCTGGGACAAAATCCGACTGGAATTGCCCATCGAAGACCTGTAAGAAGGCCCCGGGAGGAATTCCACTACAGATTGATTTCCAAGTCGATGTGTCCCTCTGTACTTGCACCCGTATTCCCAGTTGGCTCCTCCCATCCAGGTCAAGCTGATCCGTGCAGCGCCGGAGGCTTCCCTGTAATCGGTCTTTCAACCTTTTAAACATAGCCTTCTCCAGAAAAAAATTCGTTCCTGCCATCTTCAGGCGATTATTACCAAAAATTTGCTGATTGACCTTGCTAAGCCGACCGATCGATCCCGAGCAGGTTGGATAGGTCTTTGCCAGTAGGGTTCCTTTGAAATCGTGGGTAAGCAAAAAATTACCGCATCCGAAATCCTTTACCTGGATCATGGAATTACCGGTGGTTTTTGCCGGAGCAGGTCGATTAAAAATCAGCGTATCGAACCCGTGCTGGCGGTCCTGGCTGCCTGCAAAAGCGAATCAAACAATATTTCTACTGGATCCCTTTTCCGAATGGATCCCATTCCTCCCCTAAAAAAAATAAGCTATGAAATAAAATTTCATAGCTTAAGTCAATTAACAATAAACCCAAAATAACCAAGCTGTAACAGAAGGATTTGAACCTTCGCCGGTTTTAACCGACTCCTGAGCCTCTGGTGAGGTGCTACAGATCCAGGAATTTCCTGTTGACTCTACAAAGGTAGAGAAAAAAATTATTTTACAAAAGGAATAGCTGATTTTATGAAAAATTTATTTTAACTAAAAAATATGAGTGAAATTTTATTTAAAAAACCAGGTTCAGGCACTACAACACGGAAATTTTACGTGATGCGCTCCAGCGTTTCGTAGAAAAACATCGAATGGGCATGCAAGCATTCGCCTACTTTATCAATTCCTCCGCTACGATTAGCTGCTCTTCCCAGTACCAGTGACCGTTCTTTTTTTCCAGTTTTCGGTGCTTGCTTCCGGGCGCATGGGGGGCATCCTTCGCGCGCAGCCAGCGAGCATGGTCCTCCTTGATTTCCCGATAGGCTTTCCTACCCGCCAAATTGTGGTGTTCGTGAGGATCCTGTAGGTGATCGTACAATTCTTCGGATCCATCGGCATAGCGAATGTACCTCCATCGTAAGGATCGAACACTGTGGTTACCCGGGTTGTGGGTGGTAATGGCGGGCCTTTCCCGAGGAGTATCCGGGTTTTGTAGCTGGGGTACCAATGAAACGCCTTCCAATCCACTTTTTTCCGGCAATCCCGCCAACTCGAGCAAGGTAGGATATATGTCCAGCAGCTCGACCGGTTGCCGACATACGCCGCCTCCCGGTATTCCTTTCCCGGCAAATAGCAAGGGCACATGAGTCGACCGTTCCCATAAGGTATTTTTCCCGGTTATTCCTTTTTCTCCCAGGTGAAAGCCGTGATCCGACCAAAGTACTACGATGGTATTTTCGGTCAGCCCATTTCGCTCCAATGCATCGAGCACCCGACCAACCTGGGCATCGGTAAAACTGATGGTGGCCAGGTACGAACGCACCTTGCTTTCCCATTGATGGTGTTCCTGTAGCCAGGAAAGCCGAACTTCCGGCAGGTACCAATGCAGGTACCAGGCAAAGGGAGGCACATCGTCCCGGTCATCCGGAGGTGCAGGAGGTAAATACAAGGGCTCCTCTTCCGGATACAGGTCGAACCACTTGCGGGTGGCGAATAAGGGGACATGAGGCAACCAAAAGCCGACTGCGAGGAAAAAAGGCCGGTCGGATTGCTCTTTGAGGAGGGCCAGTTTTTCCTCTGCCCAGGTAGCTACCTTGTAATCGTTTCGCACGCTATCCCCGGTTTCGGGATATACGCCCCAATCCAACAGGGGATGGTTGCCCATGTGGGTATCGCCCACCAGTTTCTGCGGAGGGTGGCCCGCTGTCCCTCCACCTATCGAACCCCATTCCTGAAATTCGGCGCGCTTTTCGGGCGTGGTACCGATGCTGTGGAAAATCTTCCCGTTGGATAGGGTCCGGTATCCCTGGGATTCAAAGTATTGCGGGAGCGTCACCACATCCCGGGTTATTGCCACGTCCCGGTGGTGGGGAGCCAGGTTGTATATCCCGGTAGTCTCAGGACGCAGACCTGTGAGGATACTAACCCGGGAGGGATTACAAAGCGTGGCCTGCGTATGGGCATTGGCAAACAAAACCCCCATTTTTGCCAGTCGGTCAATATTTGGGGTTTTTACCTGCGGATGTCCGTTCAAGGCGCCAATCCAATCATTCAGGTCGTCGATGGCGATGAATAGCACGTTTGGACGATCGGTGGCTTGTCCATAAACCGGAGCTCCCAGCAGGAGAAAAAAGGACAGTACTTTCCAGCAAATTTGCCTCATGCGATTTGGTTGTTTATTCAAATGAAATGTTCCATAGGTTTCCCCCTTTTTCTCTGCCTCCGTATTCGATGACGTACAGGGATTTTCCCAGCAGGACGGCATCCACCGGTTGGGTAAAGCCTTCGGCCACCCGGTAGGTATTGAGTAAAAAATTCGATCCGGAACCATCGAGTTCCAGGTCCAACAGCAACAAATCCTCTCCATGTGGGGTAAAGGGCTGCATCAATGCCGAACGCTGTCCATTGGTATACCGCAGTACGAGTGCCTTGCCTTTAAACCTGCCGGGCAATCGCTCTTCGGTATCAAAGACCAGACCCAATGGAGAGGAATGTGGGGTAAAGGTGGTCATCCCAATTCCCAGATCGGAGGCATCCCGGACCAGACCGGTTTTCTTGTCCCTGAATTTATCCGCATCCGGCCCAAAATTCAGAAAGCCAGGCGTAAACCGAATGCCTTCCGGGACCCTTGGAAAGTCCGGGTCGTTGTGAAAATCATTTGGCCAGGCAGCGGCTCCCGGATTGAGGAAGGGGTCCGTATCCGGGTCGGGTACCCAGTCCGGAAACTGCTGCGGTGTTTCCATGCCACCCATCGTCCAGGGATATCCATAATGGTGTCCTTCCCGTACCCAGATCATGTCTTCGTTTTGATCGTAATCGCCCGAATTTACGACCGCGATCAGCCTTCCCTCCTGATCCAGTGCCAAATCGTATGCATTGCGAACCCCTTCGGCAAAAAGAACGCCCATGGCTTTCAGGCTATCCAGGTCATTTGGTAAAGAAAGGTCCTTGCTGTGCAGTGGAATTCTGAAAATTTTCGAAGTCAGGGCGGCATCCCGGGCATTTGGATAGGCACCGAGGTTATCCTGCACCTCCCCATGGTCGGTGCGACTTCCGCTGACCACGAATAGGTGTTCTTCGTCGGCACTTATCTGCAATGCAGACCATCCATGATCGAAAGGGGTATTGGTGGTGCCATAGACTTCGGTGGTGAACACCACTTCCACGTTCGGTTTTCCTTCCGCATCCCAACCAACCCGCACCAATCGACCCTTGGTGCCCTTGTTATCGTTTACACGTACGTTTCCACTGAGAAACAGCCGGTCTTTCCACCAGGTGGCCCCCTGCAGCCGGGGAATTCCATGATCGGACACATCCAGCATTTTCTCCGGCGCCCGGGATCGATCGGTGGACAAACGGTACACCTCTCCCGGCAAGGTAGCGTACCATAAATAATGCCCGTCCTGAGACGTCCAGATACGCACCGCCCGAGGTGCCACTCGGGCCCATCTGCTAATGGAAATGCCCGGAACAAGGGCCTGAGGCAAGGTTGCGGAGTCCCCTTCCATCCTTGTGTTTTTCAAGCTCCGGAGATGATGTACCAACTGCCAACGTTGGGTTTCGGTCAATACCTCCTGAAAAGCAGGCATGACGCCTCTTCCCACCGACAGCTTAAAAAACAAAGTTCCGTCGGTTTGGGATTGGATGACTTCGGACTGCAGATTGGCCGGATGACCTCCCAGGGCCTGGCCTGCGGGCCCGTCTCCCAGTCCGGTGGTACCGTGGCAGGTTTCGCAATACAAGCGGTACACGACCTGTCCTTCCCGAAGGTGATCCGGCCCTTTCTGCAACGGGTTGGCCATTGCCGCGGCAGGTTCCGGAACGGTCCATTCTCCTTCGGAATGGTCTTCTTTGGTAGCGCAGGAACCCAAAAGAGCTCCCGCGAAAACAAGCGATAGGATACGGTTATTCCAGGTCTGATGCATGGGTCTTCACAACAAAACGCCTTAATTTATACATTTTTTCGAAAATACTTTTTTTCGCGCTCGGATTTTGGAAATAAAATACCGCAAAAACCGCAGGGCCAAATCCCAAAAGCCGCAGGTTCGATCGCTCGTTTTTTTTTACTATCTTCGAATTTGTAAGGTTGTTTTCCTCAACTAATGCTTCGGACATGATCAAACACATCTTCTTCGGCATATTTTTTCTACTTCTGACTTGGCAGAGTTTCGCGCAGGTACCCCAAAGCCAGGTAAATATAGGCTTTGACGCAGGTATTACGCTGAACGAATTTTACCAGGCGCAATTCCCGGCGGGTTTTGGAGCTTCCATCAAGGGTTTGGTTGCTGCCGGACCACGGGGGCAATGGTCGCTTACGGGAAATTACCTGTATTTCCCCATTGATTCTTCCATTCCCCTGGCAAATGGGGAAAACCTTAGTTTGCATCTGGCCCCATTGCTTGCAGGATACCGCCTGAATTTTATGCCATTTTTCTTTGAACCGCAGATAGGTGGGGCATTGGTTGCCAACCGATTTAAAAATTCGCCCAATACCTACACCGAAAGGCAGATAGAGTTGGCATTTGCCCTGGAGATGGGATACCGATGGGAACAAGTGGAATTCAGCCTTCGGTACCAGCACGCCGGACCCTCCCCCTTTCACCTGGGTTTACTGGGCATCCGAGCGGCCTATGTGCTTCCTTTCGGACGCTACTAAAAAAAAACAGTCGAAGACCAATGGGGAACTTCGACTGTCTGCATGCAGCTGGGCTTCTTCGCTAGGTCGTATAGACCGAGTTAAACATCACGTAATCCGTGGTGAGGTCCGCCCCCCAACCCGTTGCTTCCTGTTTTCCGGTATTGAGTTCCAGGTTAATTTTGATATGTGACTCCCGGAGCAATTTTTTCATGTAATTTTTATCAAATTTGGTAGGTGTTCCGCGCTTTAACACCAAAACCTGATTGTTCGCATCGCCCAGGTACAGGTTGGCTTTTTTATAATTAAAGCTGATTCCGGCATTTCCACAGGCGGCAATAATTCAACCCCAATTTGGATCCCGGCCGAACATGGCGGTTTTTACCAATGTGGAATCCGAGATTGCCCGCACCATCTTCATGGCCACGTTTTCTGAGATGGCTCTGGAAACCTTATACTCCACAAATTTGGAGGCTCCCTCCCCATCCGAGACGATTAATTTCGCCAGATGGACCAGCAGCTCCAGTAATTTTTCCTTAAATAGCGGATACAACGGATCATTTTCGCTGGTGATTTTGGTGTTTCCTGCCATTCCGTTAGCCAGTATTGCTACCATGTCATTGGTGGAAGTATCCCCATCCACAGTGATCATGTTGAAGGAGCGGTCCACGCAATACTTCAGAGTGGATTGAAGCAATTTCTCATCAATGGCGATATCTGAAGCCAAAAAGCAAAGCATGGTCGCCATGTTCGGATGAATCATGCCCGATCCCTTGGCCACTCCCCCAATGGCGATCGTTTTGCCTTCCCATTCAAAATCTACAAATCCTTCCTTAGCAAAGGTATCCGTGGTCAAAATGGCGTTGGCAAGAAAAGAGCCTGCTTTGGCATCGTCGGACAACTTGGGTACCGTCGTTTTGATTCCTTCGATGACGTCTTCGGTAGGAAAAGGCTCACCAATCAATCCGGTCGAGGCCACGATGACATCGTCCGGAGAAATGGAAAGCGCCTCCGCCACGGTATCGGCCATCGCTTCCGCTCCCTTTCTTCCCTGTTCTCCGGTGCAGGCATTGGCATTTCCTGCATTGCATACGATCACCTGAGCCCGATTATTTTTCAGATTTCTTTTGGTAACTTTTATGGGCTCGGCCTGTACTTTGTTTTGTGTGAGTGTGGCCGCTGCAGCGGCAGGTACTTCCGAAAAAATCAACGCCAGGTCCCGTCGCATGGATTTGATGCCGGAATGGGCACCCCAGCATTTAATTCCTTTTACACTGGTAATATTTTTGATCATGGTTTCGTTTCGTTTATGGTTGCAGGGGAACCTGTAATAACCCCATGGATTCGTCCAGCCCCAACATGAGATTCATGTTATGCACTGCCTGGCCGGCGGCCCCCTTTACCAGGTTGTCGATGGCAGCAACGATAATCGCCCGGTTTGTCCGGGAATCCCAAAACGGAAACAGGTCTGCAAAGTTACTCCCTCGCACTTCCTTAATGGCCGGTGCTTCCTTCCGGATGCGAACAAAGGGTTGGTCGTGGTAAAAGTCCCGATACAGGGCATTCAGTTTTTGCTGTGTCATGCCTCCCGTTAGTTGGATATACGAGGTAGCCAAAATCCCCCGATCTACCGGTAATAAATGGGGGGTAAACTGTAAATTAACTGATTTTTTCACTAAAAACGAAAGCTGTTCCTGGATTTCAACCGTATGCCGATGGTTACCAATGCCATAGGCCTTGAAATTATCGTTGACATTTGAAAAATGCGTGGTATTACTGGCTTTTACCCCTGCTCCGGTAGTCCCGGACTTGGCATCAACGATGGCACCATTCGGATCGACTGCTACGCCGGAATGAAAGACCGGCGCCAGACTTAAAATTGAAGCCGTCGGGTAACAACCCGGGTTCGCCACCAGACGAGCTTTTCGAATGGCCTCCGCGTGCAACTCGGGCATCCCGTAGACGGCCGTTTCAAAACCTTCGGGAAAGGTATGGTCCTTTTTGTACCATTCTTCGTATACCGTCGGACTGGAAAGTCGGAAATCGCCAGATAAATCAATCAATTTAACCCCGGAATTCATCCATCTTTTCACAAATTCCATCGATACTCCGTGGGGAAGTGCCAAAAACAGCACGTCCAGGTTCTGTATATCCAGCTCGTCCGAGCCAATCAGGGTCGTATCCAGAATTCCGGAAAACTGCTGATGAAGGTCTGAAAAACGCTTCCCGCGATGGGATTCCGAGGTGATGGCGACAAGGTCGGATTGAGGGTGGTGGATCAGAATGCGGGCCAGTTCCGAGCCGGTATAGCCGGAAGCACCCACTATCCCAACCCGGTATTTTTTAGTGCTCATTTTTTTCGATTGAAATTAGGATTGCTTTTAATTTATCCAGAACCTGTACCAGGTCTTCTTCGGGAATCGTTAAGGGGGGAACCAGCCGCAATACCGATTCGGCAGTAGCATTGGCAATGATTCCTTCGTCCATAAGTGCTTTGACAAGGGGGGCGGCCGGTCGGTCCAATTGCACCCCAATCATTAATCCCAAACCTCTTACTTCCCGGATCATCGGATGCTCCCTGATCCAGGACCGGAGGATTCCCATTAGCCAGTCTCCTTTTTCCTGCGCGGCAAGAGTCAGGTTTTCTTCCAGGATGGTTGTAATGGTCGCAAGGGCCGCAGCTGAGGCCAGGGGATTTCCACCAAAGGTGGTGCCGTGATCCCCAAAATCGATGGCATCCCCCACTTTTTTGTTACACAATACAGCGCCGATGGGCATGCCCCCGCCCAAACCTTTGGCAAGGGTAAGGATATCCGGCTGCACCTCGTAGTAATCCTTGGCAAAAAAGTTACCGGTTCTACCGATACCACATTGAATTTCATCAAAAATCAACAGTACCCCCTTTTCGTCACAAAGCTTTCTCACGGCCTTCAGATAGGTTTTATCTGCGGGAACAATGCCTCCTTCCCCTTGTATGGGCTCCAATAGTACCGCGGCCGTTTCCGGCGTGATGGCCGCTTCCAGCGCCTCCAGTGAATTGAATTCCACTTGGGAAAATCCCGTTGGAATGGGCGCAAATCCTTTTTGGTATTTTGCCTGGCCTGTGGCGATGGTGCCCAGGGTACGGCCATGAAAGGAGTTTTTCATGGAAATGATCGCTCCGCCCTTTCCCTGTTTAAACGCGTACTTGCGGGCAATCTTAATGGCCCCTTCCACGGACTCCGCACCGCTATTGGTGAGGAATACGTGCTGCATCCGACTCAGATCGACCAACAGCTTGCTAAGGGCGACCTGAGGCGGGCTGACAAAAAAGTTGGAAATGTGGATCAGCTCACCGGCTTGTTCCTGAATGGCCCGCACGACCTTGGGATGGCAGTGGCCCAGGTTATTGACCGCAATACCGGCCAACATGTCGATGTACTCCTTCCCGTTTGCATCCCATACACGGCTTCCTTTTCCTTTGATCAGAGCCAGCGGAAAACGCTTGAATGTTGGTAAATAATATTTCTTGTCCTCCTCATATAAATATTCGTTGGAAATTTGCATGTTCAATGAGTTATGGTTGTTCCTATGGATTGTTGTTTAATGATGTAGTCCGTAATTTGATTGGGTTGAGTGCCATTTAGGATCACGGCTTTTTTAACGCCCCCTTTCAGGGCAGTCAGGCAAGATTCAATCTTAGGTATCATCCCACCCTGAATGACGGTGCCCATGTACGCCGCTACCTCTGTTATCGACAGTGTTTTCAGAATGGACGCCGGATCCGGATACTCCCGATACAGACCGTCCACATCGGTGAGTACGATGTATGCATCTACCTGCAGGGATGCGGCAATCTTTCCTGCAAAAACATCTCCATTGATGTTGTAATCGTTGCCTGCTGCATCCGAGGCTATGCAGGTGACCACCGGGGTAAAACCATTCTCCAGCAATAGGTTTAGCAAAAGGGGCTGTACCACTTTTAAATCCCCTACCTGACCCAGGTCCTGCCGGGTCTCGGTGCCGGATTCATTTTTGACGAGGTGCCATCTTTTTTCGGCAATGGCCAGCTGCCCGTCCTTTCCCGAAAGCCCCACGGCTTTTAAACCCTGCCTGTTAAGCAGGTTGACAAGGGAGCTGTTTACTTCTCCTTTCAAGGTCTTTTCGATACAGCGCAAGGCCTCTGTACTGGTGTGTCGATGGCCGTCAAAAAATTCGGTTTTTATTCCCGCTTCCTCCAGGGACTGGTTGATAAATGGACCTCCCCCATGAACCAGAATCACCTCTGTGCCTTGCTCTTGCAGGCTCTTGATTTTCTGTGAAATTGCTTCCTTTAGTGCTTCATTGATCATTGCATTCCCACCGTACTTGATGAGAATTCTTCGGTATTGCATCTTCTATTTCGTTTGTCGACTTTTGAATTAAAAAAACCTTGCGAAATAAAAAAGCAATAATTGTACCAGCGAACGAAAAAAATATGGAAAAAAACAGGAAATAGGATTTACACCAAATATTCCCATCGAATATTCAAATAGTCAAACGGATCTCCGGGGGCTGCCAAGCTGTCAGGCCGCCTTACTCGAAGGCAAAGGTCCCGGCAAGGACTACCGTATCCTCCTCCATCTCGGCAAAAAAGCGCCCCCCTCGGGGACTTAATTGATGGGCTACCAGCTGGTTTTTGCCCAGCTTCTTTGCCCAGAAGGGAACCAACAGTGCATGAGAGGAACCTGTAGCCTGATCTTCCAGTTGCTGTACGTGCGGGACAAGCGTACGGCTCACAAAATCTACCGCCTCCCCTTTTGCGGTAACCGCGTAGCCAAAAATCTCAGACTGACGCAGCCGGTCAAAATCGGGTATCATTTCCTTGACCGATCGTTCCGAATCGGTCAAAATCACGTGTTTGTTGTCCGTTTGGTACATTTCCAAAACCGGGATAGAGAGTCCCTCTTTAATGGCAGCCGGTACTGCCACCTGCCCTCTCAAAGGAATGGCATCCAGGCGCATCTGAAACCGGTTTCCATCCAGGTGCACCAAGACCTCCCCTCCGCTGTACTGCAGCAGGACGGTATCGGTTTGCTTCTGCCGGGCCAGGAAAATGCCCGCAGCGGCAGCACCGTGGCCACACAGTGAGATTTCTGCATCTGGCGCAAACCAACGCACCCGGTAATTCCCCGCTGCATCTTCCAACAAAAACGAGGTGGCCGGCATGCCGATTTTCTTCGCCTGGGCCAGCATTTCTTCCGGCTCCAGTGGTTTTTCTAAACGTACCACAGCGGCTGGGTTTCCCCGAAAATCGAGTTCCGGGGCGGTAAAAACGGCAATTATGGGTGGATGCATGGGTCGAACGGTATGGGATTAATTGGCTCGCCAGAAGTAGGGCGTAAAGAGCACGAGAATGGTAAATAACTCCAATCTCCCCAATAACATGAGAAAGCTGAGAAATAATTTCGCAAACGGGGAGAAAAAAGCAAAATTATCCACCGGCCCCACCCTGCCGATGGCGGGCCCCACGTTCCCCAGGGAGGTAGCCACCGCTCCAAACGATGTTATCAGGTCGTACCCGGCGATGGACATCACAATGGATCCCAACACAAAGATCATCAGGTACAACAACAGGAAATTCATGATGTGGGTGATGATCTTTCCCGTCACGCGCTCGCCATTGATTTTTAGGGGTACCACTGCCCTGGGGTGTACGATTCGCTTAAATTCCAGCGTGGAATTCTTTACAAATGTCAGGTGACGGATAAACTTTATGCCGCCACTGGTAGACCCTGCACAGGCGCCCATGAATAACAACATGAAGAAAACAATGGTCAGCCCGTTGCTGTAGGCCGTATAGTCTGCGGTGACGTAGCCGGTAGTGGTTACCAGCGATACTACCTGAAACATGGCATCCCGGAAGGTCGCTTCCATGTCTCCCGGCACCAGGTAGTAGATGGAAAAGGCAATACCCGTGACCAACACTATCAACGAAATGCTATAGGCCCGAAACTCGTCACTGGCCCAAATTCGCCGAAATCTACCCTTGAAAGCAAAGTAGAGCAAGGTGAAATTGGTTCCTGCCAGAAACATAAAGAGAATGGCCGTATACTGGATAGAGGCGCTATCAAAATAAGCCATGCTTGCGTTCTTCGTGGAAAATCCACCCGTAGACATGGTGGTCAGGGCATGATTCATCGCGTCAAAAAAGCTCATTCCCAGCAGGTAGTAGAGTAGCACCAGGGCGAGTGTCAATCCAAAATAAATGAGCCAAAGGCGCTTCGCCGTTTCCCGAATCCGGGGGTGTACCTTGTCCGAAGTGGGACCCGGAGACTCGGCTACAAAGAGCTCAATCCCTCCAATACCTAACAGGGGAAAAATGGCAACGGTCAGCACAATGATCCCCAGGCCTCCAATCCATTGGGTCATGCTGCGCCACAGCAAAATACCAGCTGGCAACTGTTCGATGTCGGTGAGGATGGAGGCGCCTGTGGTGGTGAATCCGGATACTGTTTCAAATATGGCGTCGGAAACAACCGGAATACTGCCGCTAAAAATATAGGGCATCATGCCGAAAACCGACATAACAACCCAACTCGAGGCCACAATCATGTAACCCTCCCGTTTTCGGATATTCTGGTCCTGCTTGGCAAAGGAATAAAAAAAAGTCCCTCCGACTGCCAGGCATATCAAGGCCGATCCGATCAGGGTGATTTGGTCCCCACTTTGGTAATAATACGAGAAAGCAATGCTAGGAAACATCAGAATTCCCAATAGCATCATCAATCCGCCCATTACCTTTAAAATGGCCTTGTAATGAATCATGATTAATTAAATAGTTTTTCCAGAATCGGCTTTGCCTCGGGCAGGCCAAACACGATGGCTTTGTCATTCAGTTGCAACTGGAATTCCCCGTCCGGAATGAATACCTCTTCCCCCCGAATCACACCTGCCACAATGGCCGAGTTTGGAAAATGAAGGGACCGAAGGTTTCGCCGGGTAAGTCGGTTGTTTTTGCTTACCAGGTACTGTACAAACTCAGCCTCTACCCCATGAATGCCCGAAACCGCTTCGACCTTTCCTTTGGTCAGGTAACGACTGACGTGGTTGGCAGCCACCAATTTTTTATTGATCAGGGAATCCACACCAATGCTGTGAGAAATATGAATGTACTCCCGGGTGTCAACGTGTGCAATGGTTTTGTATACCCCGTGATTCTTTGCACTCAGACTGGTAATGATATTGGTTTCCGAACTGTTTGTCAAGGCCAAAAAGCCATCCATGGTCTCCAGTCCTTCTTCGATCAACAAGTTTATGTTTTTATAATCGCCATGAATGACCAGGGCCGTATCCAGCCTCTCGGCCAGCCATTTGCACCGCTCTTTATCGTTGTGTACCAGCGTAACGCCGTACTCGTGTTCCAACTCCCGGGCGGTAGAATAGGCCAGATCATCTCCTCCGATGAGCATGACATTGTGGATTTCTTTGCCCTTGTGGCGGACCAAATCCTTGACTGTATCTACGGATTTATTATTGGAAATAAAAAATACGTGGTCGTTGTTACGAAGGTAGGTATCGCCCCTGGGTATCAGCGTACGGTGGTCCCGGACCAGGGCGATGATCCGGATATCTTCGAATATCGGATCGGTGGTGGTGTCGGATAGCCGTTTGTTTACCAAGGGCGAATCGTGTTCCAACGTGATTCCCACCACACTCAATTTGCCGCCTTCAAACTCAATAACGTCAGAAAAAGTGGAGCGTTTCATCAGTCGGGAGATTTCCTTGCTACAGAGTAACGAAGGAGAAATGATGGAGTCGATTCCCAGGTTTTCAAAATACACCTTGTTTTCGGGGTAAAGGTAATCGTGATTCCTCACCCGGGCGATGACTTTTTTTGCACCGAGTTGCTTGGCCAGTACCGCAGCGCAGATATTGGTTTTCTCGGAGGTGGTCACCGCAAGCATCAATTCCGCATTGTGTATATTGGCCTTTTTCAGAATTTCAATGGAAGCCGAGTCCCCCTCAATGGTCATCACGTCCAGCCTGGAGCCGATATTGTCCAGCACATCTTTGTCTAAATCAATCAGAATGATGTTTTTGTTCTCGTAGCACAACTGCTCTGCTAAGTGATATCCCATATCCCCTGCTCCCGCAATCACGATATTCCTGGCCATAGGCTAACTTTCAAGAATTTACCCGTAATATTAAGCAAAAAACAAGAAACACCAATAGTTATTTCCCGATTTCACTAAAATTACAATTTCTGCCAAATAAAAATTGGCATTTATTCATCTACCCGTGCAAACACCAGCGCCGTGCGGTTGGTCATGTAAATACTCAAACGTTGGTTTTGATCGGTAAAATAGGTTTTCGTTCCTTCGATCCTTCCGAATCCTCCGTATTCCGAATCATCCGAATTGAGGACCAGCTCGTACTGACCCATGCCCGGCGCGCGGAACTGGTAGTCCGGAATGGATGCCTGGGGATGAAAGGAAAACGCAAAGATCAGTCCAGCCCGTTGGTAGATCAGGACTTTATTCGCCGGGTCTGCATGCAGTTGCTCGGCAAATGCTGCGGGCAAAATGGTGTATTTTTTCAGTAGGCGAATCATCGCATGGTCCCAGCGCAGTAGGTACTGGTATTTTAGTTGGGGATCTTCGGCAAGACTCCATTGCCTGCGGGCGTATTGGTAACTCCAGTTATTGCCCGCACGGGGAAAATCGATCCATTCCGGATGGCCAAATTCATTGCCCATGAAGTTGAGATAGCCCTCCCCCCCAAACTACTGGTAAACAAACGAAAAAGCTTGTGCAGGGCGATTCCCCGGTCGATGATAATATTCGAATCCTCTACCTGCATGTGAAAATACATCTCCTTATCCATCAGCCAAAACGCAATGGATTTATCTCCTACCAGGGCCTGGTCATGGGACTCGGCATAGGCGATCGTTTTTTCCTTGTATCGGCGATCGCTTAATTCCTTCCAAAACTCCAGAATATCCCAGCTTTCATCGGGCTTTTCCTTCAGCATCTTGATGTAGAAATCAGGAATGCCCATGGCCATGCGGTAGTCAAATCCGATGCCTCCTTCTTCTGGCTGCCGGCATAGGCCGGGCATACCGCTCACTTCTTCCGCGATGGAGAGGGCTCCCGGCTTAACTTCCTTGATCAGTGCATTGGCCAATTGCAAATAAATGATGGCATCCCAATCCACATCTTTGTGAAAATACTTTTCAAAGTGATCAAAAGTAATCAGGCCATGGTGAAAATAAAGCATGGAAGTGACCCCATCGAAACGGAAACCGTCAAAATGAAATTCTTCCAGCCAGTATTTCAGGTTGGATAATAAAAAGCGCTTTACCTCCCATTTTCCATAGTCAAACAATTTGGAATCCCAAACTTCGTGATAGCCCCGGGGCCCGGCGTGAAAGTACTGATGATCGGATCCATCGAAGGAATTCAGCCCCTCGGATACGTTCTGTACTGCATGGGAATGAACCACGTCCATGATCACCGCAATCCCCAGCGCGTGGGCCGAATTGACCAGGTATTTCAGGTCTTCGGGCGTACCAAACCTACTAGACGGACAGAAAAAATTGGACACGTGGTAGCCAAAGGAGCCGTAATAGGGATGTTCCATCACCGCCATCAGCTGAATGGCATTGTAGCCCAACTTCTTTACCTTTGGCAGGACGTTGTCTGCAAAATCGATGTAGCTGCCAACACCCTCTTCTTCCTGCCCCATACCCACGTGGCATTCGTAAATCAACGGACCTTCTTCGGGATACCTCGGGGAAAAGTCCTGATCCCCCCAGGAAAAAGGCTTGTCCGGAAACCACAGCTGTCCGGAAAAATCCTTGGTTTCCTCGTCCTGCACCACCCGGCGAATGTATGCCGGAATGCGATCCCGCGAAGTGGTACCGCCCTTCACATGTACCTTTACCAGGCTTTTGTGAACCAATCGATCCTTGTAGGCCTCAAAGGGAAGAAAAATTTCCCAAACACCCCATTGGTCTTTTTGCATGGGATGGGAACGTCGATCCCAGGAATTAAAATCACCAATCAGGTACAAGGCATCGGCTTCCGGGGCCCATTCCCTGTACACCCAGCCCTGCCTTTTTGTATCAAAATTAATCCCAAAATAGCGGTGTCCATTGGCAAAGTCAGAAAGACTCCCCGCCACGTTTAGCAATTCGTCCCTGGACAACTGAAAACGTACCCAGCGTTGGTAAATTTCCTCTTTGTACGCTTCCAACCAGGGATCTTCCTGAACTATCTTTAATTTCATACTCGCTTATCAAAAATCACTGCTCGTGAAAGGCATTTCGTCTCTACCGGACTACCGGAAAGCCGGCCGCGGTCCAGCCGTCAATTCCTCCCTCGAGATGGTATACTTTTTCAAAGCCCATACCTCTCATTAGCTCTGCCGCACGGGCACTTCTGCCGCCCACTTTGCAATAGATGAATACGGGATCTTCCTTCTTTAGTTTTTTTGCCTTATCCGCAAAATCGGCTTGCATAAAATCGATGTGTACCGCACCGGGAATAATACCCTCGTCTACTTCCGCCTGGGTGCGTACGTCCAGCACCAAAGGACTACCGTGCGTCCTGCCGAATTGAAACGTTTGTGCATCCAACACCACGACTTCGCTGGCAGGTGCTTCCGGAAGTTCCGTTGCTGCCTTCTCGGTTTCTGTTAAAAACGGATGATAGCGCCCGTACACGCCATCCGAAAAGGCCACCTGGTAGCTCCCCTCAAAACGTTCATCGGGGAGGTAATAATCCGTACTGATCAACTGTGCCCCGCTTTCAAAGGCCATTTTCCTCCGCAGGGTATCGTTGGTTCTCGCTTCGCGGGTATCCGCATCCGCTCGTGTCCGTACCAGATACCCCTTGTTCACCAGCGATCGGATCTCCTCCTGCTGCTCGATTGGGTCGTTAAGAATGTGGATGCCCGACATGGGATGCGATTCCGGGGCAGTCACAAAGAACACCGGCTCCTCTGCTCCGGATAGGTAGGCCTCCATTTTCTCACCTTTCTCGTCCAGTATCCAAATAAATTTCCCTCGGGCTTCCGCTAACGAGGGCCAGCCGGATTCGGTCAGGGCCGCTTTCAGGTCAGGATGCGAGCCCATGACCTCTTTTGGGGTAAGCAGATTCTCTGCACCCAATACTTCCCGAAGCGTCTCGTCCAGTTCCCGAAAGGCCTGGGTATCAAAGGACAGTACTTCGGTTAAACCTCGTTCCGGGTAATTTTCATCCTTGGCGTTCACCGTGATAAACACAGGCAGGTGGTTGGGCTGCAGTTGTGACCATTGTTTCAATTCCTCCAGGTAATCGACCAACAAGGGGTGGTGGCTATTGAAATCGATATCTTGCACGTGAAAAACCTTAAATCCAGGCCGATCAAACGCGGCTTTCTTTGCACTATCCAGCGCCGCTGTCTCCAGGAAGGCTAGTCCCAGCGGTTGGCTAAATCGTCCCCCCTCCGGATCGTGGTACAGGTCCAACTCCAGTAGCCGTAAGCCCAGCGATAATTGCTCCAACACGGGCGGGTGACTGTAATCCAGCCCGGCCGCCAATTCGGCATTTTCCGATTGCAACTGTTTCATGATCCCTGCAGCAACCGGTAGCTTGTAACTGTTGTGGCTGCCGATCAGTTGGATCTGGTTGATTTTTATGGGTGCTGTTTCCGTTGGAGGTTTTTTGCCGCAGGCAATACAAGCCAACAAGATGCCGATAAGAAAAAACTGTCTGACCATACATTCAAATGCGTTAACACTACGTAAAGATACCGAAACTTATCAAAAAGTTAGCTCTTCGTTGAAAACTCCGCCCAAAGCGGCAAATGATCGGATATTCGCCAACTCATCTGAAACGCCGATAAATCACGATTTTTGAGCAGATACGGGCCAAAATCGAACACCCCTCCGTGCAGGTATTGAATGGACAATTGGGGAATTTGCTCGTGGTTTTCAAACCAGGCAATCTGGGAATAAAACTTGGTCTGATGGTCGATCAAGGTTCGGCGAACCTGCCATAAATCCTCTGGAACTTTCAAACCGGTCGACACGAATGCTTCGTACCTGGGGTCGCCAATTCGGTCAATATTGAAATCTCCCAGCAGTACCAGGCTTTGATCAAAGGAATGCATGTCGCGGGCCCAATCTCTCATCCATTCGGCGATGGCTTTTAACTCCCCTTCCCGGTCAGTGGGGGATTCTCCATAGAGCACGTGCATGCTTACAAGGACAAAGGTTTTGTTCTCCACCCGGAAACCCACGGCGTAGGGCGTGCGCGCGAACTGCCGGGAAAAGGCGCCTTCCTTAATTCCAGTGACTTTTTCGTTGGGTACCACCAATTCACAGGCCAGGCCGGACAATTTAACTTTTCGGGTATCGAATAAAAATGCCAGCCTTTCGGAGTTCCCCTCATCCCCTCCCGAAACATCGGTCAGGATAAAGCTCCAATGATCGCCCAAAACCTTTAGCATGTGGCGAAAGGCCTTGAGACTCCCCTTTAGCTCCTGTATGGCGATGATATCAAATCGGGAAATAATCTGCGCAATGGCCAGCAGGGAGTGAAGGTCCCGTTTGGGTGAGTCATGATCCTCCGCTTCCCATTTTTCGGTAAGCCCCCCAAAAGCACGAATGTTCCAGGTGGCAATCAAAATATTGTGGTCCAATTTCTTGAAAGGCAATGCCTCGTCCAGTACCTGGTTCAAGGCACGAATTTCTTCCTCCACTTCTGCCGGGGGTAATTCCTCGATTTTTGCGACTTTCTGGCTCATATGCGAAAAGATGGTATCACTGCTAAAATCGACTTTCGGTAGCGAACTACCGGACTATCGGAATCAAAACACGAGGGCTTTCAAACGAAACAGGCGGACGTTGGTTTGCAACGCAGGAAGGGATCTACCGCAAATCCAGGGGATGGCTACACATCCTGACTACCCGATCGTTCCGAAATACCTACCTTAAAAATAGGTTATTTTACTCGGGATTAAAACCTGTGGCAACAAATCATGAGCTTTTCAGCTACTATCCCACCGCTTTGCAAAAAAAAGAGCTGTCGTCCGCGCTCACAGGAGCAACCAGCGGATCAAAGCAATGCCAATGCCCACAAGGCCTCCTACCACCGCCCCGTTGAGCCGGATGTATTGAAGGTCCTTTCCAACTTTATCCTTGATCTGAAGCATGATTCCTTTGTCGTCCAGCCTTCCCAGGCTGCTTCGTACCATGGCGCCCAATTCGTGATGGTACCGGTCTACCAGCATCGTCACCGTGGACCCTATCCATCGGTCGAATTGTTCGCGGCTAGCGGGGTCTTTGCGCAATTCGTCCAGAAAGCGAATCAGTTGCCGGTGAATGAATTTCATCAGGGGCCGGTCATGGTCTTTCAATTGGTCTTGAAAACCTTCCTTTAGCCGATCCAGTAGCTGCTGAATCAGGGAACGCGACTGTGGGTTGCGTAGCAAGTTTTGCTTCAAGCGTTCCAAATAGGAAGCGGCTTGCTCGTCTCCATTTTTCAAATTAGCCGCAAATTCCAGCAGGTACTGATCCAGCTTTTCCCGAAGCGGATGGTTCGGATCATTTCTTACCTCCTCCATCAACAATAATGCAAGGTCGAGCAACCGGTCCGTGAGTAATTCCGGATCAATTCCTCCGGTTTTTTTTCCCAACCAAACCGCGGATTTTTTCACCCAGTCTCGCTGAGCGTACTGCTTCAGCGCATTGCTCAGTTTCCTTAGCAGCAATTCCCTGGTTTCAGGATCCCGAAGCGAGAGCGAAAATTGTCCCAAGGCCATTTGTACCAATCCATGGTGTCGTTTTTCCCGGATCGTTTCCTCTATCCAGGTGCCTAAGGGGCTCGCAATATCCCATTCTCTCAGCTGCTCATTACTGATTTTCTGAATTAAAATCGCCAGTTTCGGAGGGTCCAGCTCTCCGGAAATGCGGAGAAGCAGCCAGCGCAGGAAATCCATCAGGCGTTGAAGCTGGGCCGGTTCATCCAGGGAGTGCAGGAGCGAGTCGGTGATGGATAGCCCCTGTAGCCGTTCGCGAAGCACCTGTGGTGAAAGCCATTTGGTGGTGACCAGTTCCACAATCCCTTCCGTCAGTTTTTCCCGGTTTTTGACGATAATATTGGTGTGCTTCCGCACAAAGGGGATGGGTATCTCGTAAAACAAGGCGCTTACCGCAAACCAATCGGCCAGGCCCCCAATTGTACCGGCTTCGAATCCCGTTGCCAGAATGCGCCAGAAAGGGCCTTCCAACCAACCAAAATGAATACCTGTCTCCAGGGAAAGGAAACCAACAATGGCCACCAGAAGAGACAGGGTTCCGATCGTACTTTTCAATGGATGTATTTTTTTAGACAAGGTACAAAAATGTGCCCAACAACGGCCAAACCTTCGGAAATTGAGGGATTTCTTCTAAAAATTTGGCGGAACATGGAGGGATTTCCTTGTGCCGTGCAGATCGGAATCATGGAGAAACAAAATTTATTGCTTAGTTTTGAAGCCGGAAAAAACCGGAAGGTGCCACTTTTTTAGCAGGCAGAAACAGCTACTCGTTACTATGGAAAAACAGCGCGCCATTGAAGAAGATTCGCCTAAAACTTTCATTGAAAGGTATCGCCGGCATGTTTTTTCCACCTGCTTTGAATCTGTGCCAGGCGAAGATCCATTGGACTACTGGAAAAATTACCTATTCGTCACCACCCTTTTATTTATCATTCCCCTCTGCAGCATTGCCTTGATTCCGGGGGTTTATCTCTCCTACCTGACCTCTCTCACCGGACTACTCATTGCCGATATTTTGGCCGTGGTAGGCTTACTACTGATCGCGCATGTCCGCGGTATCCCACTTGCGGTCCGAAAATGGGTGTTCATTGGCATCATCTATGCCATCGGTCTGATCCTAATCTACTACCTGGGGAATTACGGTCCGGGGCTGCTTTATCTACTAGCGGTTTCGGTTTTTATGATCCTGGTCTTCCCCGAAAATGCCGCATGGACGGGCTTTTATTTGAATTTGGCCGCTTGCCTGCTTTTTGGCGGCGTGATCTACCTCCGCATCCCCCTTGACGGCCGTTTTTCTTCGCCCATTGACCTTCAGACCTGGATTGCCATTTCTTCCAATCTGATTTTTCTCAATGCCGTGTTTGTCGTATTGATCCCAAAACTATTCAAAGGGCTGCAGGAAAGTCTGCGGGAGCAATACCTGCTCAGAAGAAAACTGGAGGAGCAACAGGAAGCCCTGAAAAGATCGCTGTCCGAGGTGAAATCAAAAAACACCGACCTGGAGCATTTTACCTATGTGGCCTCGCATGATTTGCAGGAACCGCTGCGAATGGTCACCGGCTTCATGTCACTATTGGAAAAACGGTATTCGGACCAACTGGATGCAAAGGGAAAAACGTATATCCGGCACGCGGTAGACGGCGCTACCCGCATGCGGCAATTGATCCTGGACTTATTGAAGTACTCCCGCATTCACCCCGGCACCGACCCCATCGAAGAGGTAGATGTGCAGCGTCTGTTTGACGAGGTGATACATACCCTTTCACCAGAAATCCGACGGCTTGACGCCACGATCACCCATGGTCCCCTTCCAACCATAATCAGTCACCATAGTTTTCTTTTCCTGGTCCTGCAAAACCTCGTCAGCAACGCCCTTAAATACGCCAAACGCGGCATCCCTCCGGAGATACACCTGAGTTGCGAAGAGCAGGAAGAAACATGGCTTTTTTGGATCAGGGACAATGGTATTGGCATCGAGCAGGAGTACTTCGAACGAATATTCGTAATTTTTCAACGCCTCCACCAAAAGGATGCATACGACGGTACCGGCATGGGGTTGGCTATTGTGAAAAAGATTGTGGAAAGCATGGAAGGAAAAATCTGGCTCCAATCCCGGGCGGGACAGGGGACTACCTTTTATTTTACCGTTCCCAAACATGCCTCCAACCCAAAATCTCAGGCTTTGTTACGCACGTAAATCAATTTATATTTTCCTTTTTGGTTCTCCCGTTGTTCGATCTCAAATTTATTGATGGAACCGATCAACGGAGTCAGTTTTTGGAATCCGTAATTTCGAGAATCAAAGTTGGGCTGTTTTTTTTGAAGCAGATTACCCACGTCTCCCATGAACGCCCAGCCATCATCATCGGCCAGATCCGAAATGGTGGAAGAAATCAATTGAATCAACTTGGGATTGATTTTGTCCACCTGCGGTCTGGGTTTGCCTTTTTCTTTGCTATCCTCCTGCCCCTCGGTTTCTTTCTGCAAAATTTCCAGGTAAATGAATTTATCGCAGGCGACAATAAAGGGATCAGGAGTTTTCTTTTCTCCCATGCCGATTACCAATAAGCCTGCTTCCCGCAGGCGCGTCGCCAGCTTGGTAAAATCACTGTCGCTGGATACCAGGCAAAACCCATCTACCCGACCGGTATAAAGAATGTCCATCGCGTCTATGATCATCGCCGAATCCGTGGCATTTTTGCCGGAAGTATATCCGTACTGCTGAATGGGGTTGATCGCATTTTCTAACAACACGTTTTTCCACTTATTTAGCTGGGGCTTGGTCCAGTCTCCGTAGATGCGTTTGATGGTCGGATTGCCGTACTTGGCGACCTCTTCCATCATTTCCTTGATTTGATTGGATGGAACATTGTCCGCATCAATCAATACGGCAATTTTTATTTCCGCTTGCATAGGCCTCCGAAACTGATCTGTTTAGGGAACGAAGCTATAAATTTTTTTTTGTAAAAAATCATTATTTCACGATCAATACCGGAAGGTGTTTGTCAGAAGCGATCATACGTTCCGCCACGGAACCTATCAATAGGGTATCGTCATCGGTTTTGCCCTTGTTTCCGAGTACAATTAAATCGGCCCCTTTCCGAATGGCATAATCGTAAATGCTCCGGCTCACCGGCTCGTCCTGCCCTTGTATGATTTCCAGGGTGTCGGGAAGTCCTTCCTTTTTCTTCAACTTCTGGTAGTGGGAAATTGCCTTTTTGTGAAGCGTATCATGAAATTCAGAGGGCTTCCGAATGTAGGGAAAGTACTGCCTGCCCACCTTCAACACGTGAACGGGTAGCAACCTTGCCCCCGTGTGTCCGGCCAGAGATTTGGCCATCGACACCACGCCTTCGGTATAGTCCGAAAAATCCAATGGCAACACGATTTGCCCGATACTTGGCTTGGAGGTCTCTGGAATAAACAGGGTATCCGAAGCGGTCAGGCGCAAAACTTTGCTACTGAACACCCCGGTACCTCCGTGAACCGATTTTTTTCCCAAAAGTACCAGGTCAAATTTCTGCGCATCCACCCATTCCACCAGTTGATCCAATTGCCCGCCGGAGTAGATTTTCGCCTGAATGCTGCTTTTTTGCTCGCCAAATACTTCCACTACTTTTTCCAGTACCTCTTCCTCCAGAATTTCATCCAGGGATTTATCCAAATAGGGCAACATATCGCCTATTTCTTTGGAAACTTCCTCGAGCGCCACAAAATGAATCAGTGTTAGTCGTTCAAAATGAAAGACTTCATCCAATTTTTTAATGTACTGCAGCAACAGCACGTCCAGATCGGACAGGTCTATAAATAATCCGATATTTCTAAGTTTACGCATCAGCTTTTTTGTTTTTTGAGTTTTTTCATAATCACGTCCGACAATCGTTTTTCGTAGGACGCCCGGTCCAAGTCCTTGTCAAATTGTTTCACTCGCGCATGTTCCCGACCCAAGCCCTTGTACAAGGAATAACACATAACGACCAGGATGAGCAAAAACGGCAATCCCGTCGTAATGGCCGCCGTCTGAAGCGCGGTAAGGCCTCCCCCGATCAGCAATACCGCTGCAACTGCCCCTTCGGTAGTGGCCCAGAAAATACGCTGCCCCACCGGCGCGTCTAATTTGCCTCCCGCGGTGATGCTATCGATCACCAGGGAACCGGAGTCGGAAGATGTCACAAAGAAACTGGTCACCAACAGGATACCAATGATCGCCCCTATCCCGCTGAAGGGGAAATTTTCCAAAAAAACAAACATAGAAATGGATACATCACCGGTAATCGTTTCCGCCAAAACATGGCCGCCCGTCAGGGCTCCTTCCTCCATGTCGAGAAATATGGCCGTTCCCCCCAGAGCTGTTAGCCACAAAAACGTTAACAGGGTCGGTACCAGCAATACACCAAAGATAAATTCCTGGATGGTACGTCCTCTGGAAACCCGGGCGATAAACATTCCTACAAAAGGAGACCAGGAAATCCACCAGGCCCAGTAAAAAACGGTCCAGTCTCCCTGCCAGCCATTGTCGCGGTACGCTTCGGTCCAGGTGGACACTTCCAGGATGCTTCCCAGGTAATTTCCCATGTTTTGGACAAACGAACGAAAGATAAAAAGCGTGGGTCCGACAATTAAGACAAATAGCAACAAGATGGCAGCAATCCGTACATTCCACTGGCTGAGAAATTTCACGCCCTTGTCGATCCCGGAAACGACCGAGATGGTCGCGATTAAGGTGATCCCTGCGATCAGCATGACCTGTACGGTCACGGTATTGGGGATCCCAAAGAGGTAAAACAAGCCCCCACTTACCTGCTGCACCCCCAATCCCAGGGAGGTCGCCAGTCCAAATAGAGTCGCCAGTACCGCCAATACATCAATCACGTTGCCCATCCATCCGTTCATCCGTTCTCCAAGCAGGGGATAAAATACCGAACGGATGGTAAGCGGTAATTTGCGATTGTAGGCAAAAAACGCCAGGGACAGGCCCACCACTGCGTAGATGGCCCAGGCATGGAAACCCCAGTGCAAAAAGGTGAGGTTCATGGCTCTTTCGGCAGCAGCCAGCGTGTAGGCCTCTCCGAAGGGAGGGATGGCGTAGTGATAGACCGGTTCGGCTACCCCCCAAAATAAAAGCCCGATCCCCATACCCGCGCTGAACAGCATGGCAAACCAGGCACCGGTAGAAAACTCCGGTTCGGCATTTTTTCCTCCCAGCCGGATGGAACCGTACTTACTGAATCCCAGGTAGAAACAGAATACGATAAAGGCATTGACCGCGATAATGAACAGCCAACCTGCTTTATCGGTGATAAAGGTCTTACTGGAGGCAAAAACTTCTTCCATCGGTTCTCCCACCCAAAGCGTCACGGAGATAAACAGGACGATTAAAACCACCGAGGGCCAGAAAACCGGTGCGTGTATGTCAAAATACTTGTTTTTCATAAGGGTATTTTTATTAGAAATAGTAGCCAATATTTATGTTTAGTCGGGTATTCCAACCCGGGTCCGTATCGGTAGGATTCAGGTCAGACACCGGCTGTCGAAAATCTACCCCCCTGCCGCTTCCGAGAGCGTTTCCACCAAAGGTGTCGGTGATCCAGGGATGATTGTAGCCCATGGCCAGGTCAAAATACGTGTAGACCTGCCCTGCCGAAACCAATGCGCCAAAGACGTTTTGCTGGGAATTTCGAAAGGTAAAAGCAGAACCTCCGTCTACTTCCGTAAACTTTTGCATAAGGGTATAGTCGTTGTACAGTTGAATGGATCGCACCGGACCCCAGCGCAACGGTATATCGTACGCAAGTCCCAACAGGTAAAGGGCACCGCTGCTGGCCACATCGTAGGTGCCAAAGCCGTAGGCCCCCATTTGCACCACATCCAGTATTTCTCCCGAATCGTCTCTCACATCCACGTACGCATAATAAATCGCAGCAGCTTTGAGATTCCAGGGTCCCCAGTTGCCTTCCTGGTGTACAGAAGCGGCCCATTGGGAGCCCTTGTGGCCGGTTTGCAAATTGTACAATTCATGGCGCTGCAGGGAGAGTCCGAGCTCCTGCCCCGACCACTTACGGGCAGCCCGAAGGTTCACCTGGTGCCGCTCAATATTGGCATTCCCAGGGATCGGTACGACGTCATAGGAGTACCTGGCGGTAGAAAAGGCACCAAATGTCGCTTCATTGGTCCCGCGGGGCTCTGCCAGAAGAAAATAGGCCGCGTCCCACCGCCATCCAGCCCTTTCCCGGGAGAAGTGAACCCCCATTTGGTGATCGTCCTCCAATCCAAGGTAATACGGCAACTGAAACCACCAGCTGTGGGAAGCATAGGTGAGCAAACCAAAAGGAACCTGAGTAATTCCCGCTTTTAGCTGCGTGTCTTTGGTCAACCGGTACCCCAGCCAGCCGTATTTGAGAAAGTGGGTGTTGAATGTGGGATAAAACCGGTATTCAAACGAAAGCTCGATGCCCTCACTGTAGGCGTCAACATTGACCCGCCAGGTATCCCAGGTCCATTCGTTTCGCAAAAAGGTGCCCAAGGGGAAGGTCTGTCCTTCGTAGTGGGCATAGACGTTGTTTAGTCGAAACGCCCCACCAATTTTCAACCAGGTTGTATCTCGCGATAAGGTTTCTTCGAAGCTGCTTACCGGCAATTCCAGGCTACTCTTTTCGGTACCATAGTCCTGACCGATCCGTATCACCTGTTTTTCCTTGATATTTTTTACACTGTCTTTCGTTGCCTCCGCTTGTCTGTGACTACCGAAAAGGAAAGCCACCAATAGCAAATAGGGCATGCGCCTTTTGTTTGATTCAAGAAGTTCAAAGCTAAGAAAATTTACTTAAGTAAGAAAAAAATACCATATATGTTATTGTTTAAATTCAATTTACAGGTATTTTAAAAAGTTAATATATAATTTATTAGGCCAGTAAATCCTTTTTTCACCCATGCATTTGTCCAAAAAAAGCGATAGGCTGCCTATGGAAACGCGGGGGCTGTACCGAACCGGCCAACCAAACAAGTGTATGGACGAGGATTTATCTGCCGTCCGGAAGGTGCTTTTCTACGAAGGATTTTAGCTTCACGAGGCTGTCCAGCAGATTCAAACCCAACCAACCATGTCCCTCATTGGGATAAAAATGAAACTCGTGGGTCACGCCAAGTGCAGACAACCTATCCCGAAATCCCATTCCTTGAGAATTGGGGACCAGCGGATCCTGTCCTCCATAAAATAGCAAGGTGGGAGGCGCCCCAGAACGCAGCTGGTATACCGGACTGGCGGCTGTCAATAGCGCTTCGTTTTCACCGAAAACATCCAGCATCTCCCGAAGCGTTGGATCGCTGGAACTGCGGTAAGATTCATCCAGCAAGTCGGTGGGGCCTACCATGCTGCAAACCATTTGTACGCTACCTTTGGTATCCCGGGTATAACTCCAAAGCAAGGAAAGGTGTCCGCCCGCACTTACCCCCAAAAAACCTATTCGAGGTCCCAATCGGTATTCCTCCCGGTGCTCCTCCAAATGGGTGACCAAGGCCTGAATATCGTCAAGTTGCATGGGATAAGGAGAATGGGCCGCATCCGCTAAGCGGTAATTGAGGTTGGCCACTGCCAGATAGGGAAACTGTTCGCGAAGAAAATCCCGAAACGGATGCATATCCGATTTGTCGCCCTCGATCCAGCCTCCCCCGTGAACCAAAATCAAGGTGGGTGTATTTTCATGCCGGTTTGCGGGAAGGTACAAATCAACCACCTGCCGGGGGTGGGCTCCGTACGACTCGTTGGTAAGGCTTTTAGCGGGAAGTACCGTCGGGGGATCCAAATCCCCTTCCTGTGGTAAACAGGAAATCAAAACACCACCGATGGCCAGAATTAACCTATGAAAATAATTCGCTTTCATACCCCTACAATCAACACCCAAAAAATACCATTCAAAAACTAAAGATAATACCTGCCCGGGATTATCATCCACATCGGAACCTATTTTTTTTCATTTGCCGTTTCTTTCGGTATGGAAAACCAAATTTCCATCAATCAATGAGCCGCGTCCGCTGCAGCTTCCATCAAAAAGAATGATCGAAACAAGAAAAGAACGGGAGATTCCTGGAACCAGAACCCGCTGCCGCTACCGAAGAATGGATCGCTATCTCTCCCCCTGGTAGCGGATAAACTCGTGCACAAATTCCATTTTTTTGGCCACTGGCTCGCTGATGACAAAGGGATAACTGTCTGGTAGTCCCATGCTTCGGTTCAAGCTGTTCAGCGCCAGAGACAAGGGTACCCATTGCCGAAGCAGCTTCGAAAAATCGGAACAAGAATAGCCATCTTCCAGCTTCAGAGCGACATTGCTTGCCGCTGCTTCGTTCAGACGGGGACCGAGGATCAAGCCAAAGGAATGGGCCGTTTCCAGGGTATCTACCAGGTGCAGGTAATGGGCCCAGGTCTCTGCCCAATCCTCCCATGGATGCGCGCTGGCATAGGCCGAAATAAATTTATCCTGCCAACCTGCGGGAGAACCGTTTCGGTAATGGGATTCCAAAGCCTGTTTATAGGGCTCCCGCTCGTCTCCAAACAGCTCGCGAAAGCGCTCTTGCCAACGAGTCCCCGCCCCCAATACTTCCCAATAATAGTGTCCCGTCTCGTGCCTGAAATGTCCCAATACGGTGCGGTACACTTCGTCCATTTGCTTTTTTGCCATGGCGCGTTCCACATCGTCTGCCTCTGCGATGTTCATTGTAATGATCCCGGAGGCATGGCCGGTGAATACGGTTTCCTGATTTTGGCTGGCTTTAAAATCAAAGGCCAGCCCGCTTCCTGAAAGCCCTGCTTTTGGAAAAAATGGAAGATTCCAACGCAGCAAGGAATAAACCAGGCGATGTTTGGCCTGTTCGATGGTGGCCCAGCGTTGTTTATAGGCCGGGTTGGAAAGATCTGGAATCACCCGATTCAGCGAACAGGCCCTGCAAAAACGTTCCGACGAAGGTTGTGGAATCAACCAGTTGCACACGCCCATACCCTCATTGTCGCAATAGCGATAGGCCCGTTCCGGATCGCTTTTGCTACACAAGCCGTCTTTTCCAGCCTGCAAGGCTAGCAATTTCAGCCGCTCGGAGTCAAAGCCCAGCAGGGTCCGGCAATGCGAGCAATGGGTGTTTTCAAAATAAGCAGACTGTCGGCAGTTGCCGCATTGGAATAGCTTCATGTTTTGAATTTGAAAACCTACAGCAATTTTTGAACCACAAAACTCTGATCTTTAAAAAAAAAGAGGTACGGATAGTCATTCGGGATCTAAAAAAACCATATCGCCATCGTTCGCTGAATAAGGCAGTCCACCAAACCAAAAAAAACGGCTTGTTTCAGAAAAAACCGAGCGGCATTCCCCTAACATCACAGCAGCCTCCAGAGGCTACAGGTGTACGTCCTGTTCCTTCGTGGCAAAATGAGTAGCTCGTTTACAGCGAATTTTTTACCCAGTAGCCATACCTGGGCTCCCGGCCCAAATACCCGGGTTTCGGTGTAGCTTTCTCCTTGAGGTTTGGAAAAATAGTCGATTTGATCGCTGTCCGGATGAATGATCCAGTATTCCGGAATCGGGTGTGCAGCATAGAGGGAGCTTTCACTTCCCTGTCAAAACGGATGGAAGAACCAACCACTTCAATAATTCCGAGCACATCCGAAGGTTTCGGATGCGCGGTAGAATAATAATCCGACCTGTATTTCGGTAGGGAGATATCCGGCTCTGTCTCACGCTTAGGATCAAATCGAATTGGATGTTGAACGCTTACAATCGCTTCTCCATCAAAAAGTTGAATCATTACCTTGGTAAGTCAATCAACTATCGCTGCATGTCTGCTTCCTATGGGACTCATTTGAAAAATTTCTCCGTGAGTAAGTTCCACCGAATCCTCTGCCTTTAGAATCCCTACTTCCGCCATCTTATTGTATTCGTCCACATTAATCCAGCGCTTCACTACTTCGGTTGCCATGACATTCAATAGTTTACCTTTTTAGGGCTAGCCAATTAAACGACTAAAAACAATCCTTCACGGTTAAACTCCGCGTATACTGTACATCAGCACCTTCAAATCCCGCCACCTTAGGAAATCCGATTTGGTACCATGCTCATTTTAGGTGAGTTCCACCCGGCATTATGGATTTTCACATGTGTGGTAAGTTCGTTACTCGCTCAAACCCTGCAAATAGGCGATAGATTTTGGTACCTGCTGGTAATAAACCGGACTTTCGTCCTCTATGTAATAATGTTCAATCCCAGATGCCTTTGCCGCTTTCAGGATAGCCGGTAGGTCCAATTGCCCGGTGCCTAAAACGACGTCGTTTTCTTTAGGTGTCCCGCCAGACATGTTTCCTTCCACGCCTTTCTTAAGATCCTTGAGATGCATCAATTTAAAGCGATCGGGATATTTCCGGATCAAGGCTGCGGGGTCTTGGCCCGGAAAGAAGGTCCAAAGTATGTCTATTTCGAAACTTACGTAAGCCGGATCGGTCTGCTCCATCATGTAATCGAAGAGCGTCCCTTCTCCATGGGGATAAAATTCGTACCCGTGGTTATGGTAGCAAAAGGTCAGGTCATGTTCTTCTTTTAATATTTTTCCCGCCCTGTTAAAATCCGCAACCGCTTTTTCAGCGTCGGAAAGGTCAAAAGGTGCCTCATGAGGTATCCAGGCCACCCGCACGTACTTGGCACCAAGCGTTTTCGCATTTGCTGCCACTTCCTGCGTTTTATTGACTAAATCAGTATAACCCACACCAAAAGACGAGCAAAACATGTCCCTTTCATCGAGCAGTTGCCGGATTTCCGCTGCCGTCGTTCCGAAAAGGTTGGAAAATTCCATGTCTTTGATGCCCATGGCCTGCAAGGTATCCAAAGTAGCGGCCACATCTTTGGAGAAGCTATCCCGGTAGGTATAGGAAACCATACCAGGCATGTCGTCGAAAACGGGTCGATTGCCCGGCGTACAGGCCGAAAGGGTTCCGGCGACGAGGAGTATACGAATAAACAGATGTTTCATGTAGTAAATGGGTTGGGTAAATGAAGGTAACGATGGTATATCCATTGGCTGCTATCCTGAAAAAACACCTTTGGGTTACTTTTCATCGGACTGCCTACCGAAATGGGCCGCAGGTTTCTCCCGCAATTGTTTTGGGTTCATTCAAATTGCTCTACATAGTCCAGAAATTTCCTTGCCGTGGCATCCAGGTTTTCTATGCTACCTCCCCCTTCGAGTACTTCGCACATCTCGTACACCAGATACCCCTGATAACCGATCTCTTTCAAGGCACCGATAAAGTTCTCGTAATCGATGATCCCCTCACCCATTGCCGTGGCCCGCATCACGGGTTTTTCCGAACGGTAGTTGGTAAGCGCATGCTCGTACTGGTACCTGGGTAAGGGGATGTAATCTGCCAGAATGGTATTTACCAGAAAAGGCTGCATCTTCCGCACGGAATTTCTGATCTCCTCCTTGCTAAGCCCTTCTAAAGTAGGCGACCAGGCATCCCAGCCGGACATGACATTGGGCAGGTTGACTTCGTTGAGCAACCAGTACATGGCATCGTGGTGGATGGCAATATCGTGGTGATTTTGAATGGCCAGGGTGACGCCATATTTTTGGGCTTCCTTACCTGCCATGCGAATACCTTCCACCACCGTGGCGTATTGTTTATCGTAGGGAATCCCCGGACGTTCGTATCCGGTGAAGATGCGGATCATGCTGGTTCCCAGGTCTCTGGCCAATTCCGCCAACTGCCCGATATAGGCCGCCTGAATTTCAGTATGAGGAATTCCGGGCTTATCCATCCCCGCCGTAAAATCAGAGTATCCGGCAAGGCCTACCAGGGTTAAATCCAACTCGGCAATCCTGCGCTTGAGTCGCTCCCGGGCTTCCTTATCGTATTCCAGCAGGGAGAGGTGGGGAGCCTTTGCCATCAGCATTACTCCATCGTACCCCAACTCCTTTGCTTTTACCAGAAATTCGTCCACCGTAAGAACAGCCTGTCCCCGCCACAGTCCGGAATAACCAATGGAATGCAGACAGGTTTTTAGTTTAAAATCCGCCGGATTACCCGTGGGTACAGCCTGGCCAAAAGCATGCAATGCGACAAAAACCGAAAGAAGGGTACCAACAATGTGTTTTTTCATGTGTAGCTTATTTGGGAAAAGTGAACGGTTCTCTGTAAATTTTGGACAGGTAGGTATTGGCTTCTGGGTCGTTGGCAAACTGCTCGCTATCTCCCAGGAACCTCAGTTCGCGTTTCACCCGGTAGGAAATATTCGCCAGAAGGGGAAGTGCGGAAGAATAAAACCCTTCCTGCATGGAACATTGGAGGTGGTTCGTATCCCCGGACCGAATGGATTCCAGAAAGTTGGAAAAAAGCGTGCCCTCCTGCCCCGAATCGGCTTCACTTGAACCAGCAAAGGGTTTCGTTTCCCGGTGGTGAAATGCCCTCCAGGAAGTGCCGGCAATTTCCAGCCAGCCTTCCGATCCATAAAAGAGGTTTCCTACCTCCCTGCCCTCACTACCCTCGTGGTTGGTGTACCTGCCGCGAGCCTCGTATTCCAGCATCGTCCCATCGGCATAGTTGAAAAGCGCCGTTTGTACATTCGGGGTTTCCTGCATGGAAGGATCATGTCCGTAGGTTTCTACGTCTCCATAAACCAGGGTGCCCGGTGTGCAATTGTCCGGCAGGCACCCATCCTGATCAAACCCGTAAATTCCTCCTCTGGAATAAACGGTTTCCGGATGCTCGTACTTCTGAAGTCCCCATCGGGCGATATCCAATTGATGCGTACCGGTATTTCCGGAGTCCCCATTGCCGGTGTCCCAGAACCAATGCCAGTTGTAATGGCTGCGCTTCTCGTTGTAGGGTCTGTAAGGAGCCGGTCCCAGCCAAAGGTCATAATGCAGGGAATCCGGAGGCATGCTGTCCTTTGCTGTCCCGTAGGAATTGCGTAATTTGTAGGTAAGTGCACGGGCCATGTATACCTTTCCGATTCCTCCTTCGTGGAGAAAACGGATGGCTTCCTGTACGTTCCTAAATGCCCGGTTAGTCAATCCTACCTGCACCGTCAAGCCGCTTTTCTGGGCTGCCTCGACCATTTTCCTGCCTTCCCATAGCGTGTGGGAAGCTGGCTTTTCCACATAAACATGCTTTCCTGCCTGACAGGCCCAAACCGTAGCCAGCGCATGCCAATGATTGGGGGTAGCCATGGAAACGGCATCGATTTCCTTGTCTTCCAGCACCTTGCGTAAATCCCATTCCAACTCCGGCCTGGAACCCGTTTTTTCGGCAACAATTTTTGCTTTGGAATCAAAAAGCGCTTCGTCGGCATCGCAAAGTACCTTAAGCACCACATTATGGCTGTTCTTCAGGCTGCAATAATTGTTGATATGGACGGTCCCCTGGTTTCGGATTCCGATCTGCGCGAGGTGAATCCGGTCATTGGAACCCATGATCGATGCGTAACTCTTAGCACTGAATCCGAAACCGGCCATGGTGATTCCCGCGGAACTCAGGGCGGTTTTCTTCAAAAACTCTCTGCGTTTTGTCATAAAAGATGCTCTTTATCTGGTAATCAAGGGGTGCGTACTTCTTTGGAGTTAACGCATTTGCCTGGAACTAGCTTTTTTCTACCGTGCATTTTTACCAGGAAAATCGGCAGCAGGGATACTGGCTAAACGTTTTCCGTTCCGCTTCGGCCAAACTAACCCGGCAAACGAAAATAGTCTTTTCGTTTTATTCATTTTTTCCTACTTTTAACATCTTCTGAAAAGAAGTAACTGATCAAAAGAAGACACTACAAGAATAATAAAATACCATGAATTCTCCTAAAACATCCGAAAGCTTGATGAAATCCACACTGTATCAAGGCAAAAAAATGCTTGCACAGCTATTGAGCGGCTGCATTGTCGGATTTTCCCTGAGTTGCCAAAATGAGGACCCGCCGCCGCCCTTTTCTCTGGAGGAACGCTATTTTTCAGACAGCACCGGACTGTATTTGCCGGGCGACCTGGAAGCTACCTTGTGGGCAGAATCTCCCCAGTTTTTTAATCCTACGAATATGGACGTGGACAGCAAAGGCAGAATCTGGGTCACCGAAGCCCTGAACTACCGCTTGTTTCGGAACGACCCGGAAAAATTCAATCACCACGAAAAGGGAGATCGGGTGGTAATCCTGGAGGATACGGATGGAGATGGCAAAGCGGATCGTTCAAAAGTGTTTGTGCAGGACGAAGATCTGACGGCTCCACTCGGAATTTCGGTTATTGGTGACCAGGTGATTGTTTCCAGCGGACCTTCCATCATCATTTACACCGACGAAAACGGGGACGATATTCCCGACAAAAAAGAGGTGTTTTTGACAGGCTTTGGTGGATTGGACCACGACCACGGGCTGCATGCGGTCGTGGCCGGTCCCGATGGGAAGTATTACTTTAATGCTGGGAATGCCGGACCACACATCGTCACCGACAAAAGTGGCTGGACGCTCCGCTCGGGTAGTCTGTACAACGGTGGTTCCCCGCACATGAAAGACAACCGTCCCGGAATGGTCAGTGACGACGGTAAAGTCTGGGTGGGCGGTATCGCCCTGCGGATCAATCCGGACGGCACAGGAATGAAAGTGCTCGGCCACAATTTTAGGAATTCCTACGAGTTGGCTCTTGACTCCTACGGAAACATGTGGCAAAATGACAACGACGACGATGGCAACAAAGGGGTGCGTGTGTCCTGGCTGATGGAAGGGGGCAATATGGGGTATTTCAATCCCGATGGGTCGCGACGGTGGCAGGCGGACCGACGTCCCGGACAGTCCACCGTGAAGGCACATTGGCACCAGGATGATCCCGGAGTCATTCCCATGGGAGACAGTACCGGTGCCGGATCGCCTACGGGTGTAGCCTTTTACGAAAGTGACTTGTTGGGTAAAAAGTACCGGGGCACGCTTTTGGCCGGTGAGGCCGGCCGCAACGTGATCCTCGCCTACCAACCCGAGCCAATGGGCGCCGGATTCCGCTTAAAACGCCACAACCTGATCAGTTCTCTAAGCGATGAAGAGGTGGAAGCCGCCCAAAGCCGGACCACTGGAGAAGATAAAACAAAATGGTTTCGCCCCAGTGATGTGGTTGTGGGCACCGATGGAGCGATCTACGTGGCCGACTGGTACGATGGCATGGTAGGTGGGCACCGGATGATCGACAGCACCGGCTACGGACGTATCTATCGGATTACGCCCAAAGGAAAGCCATTACCCAAACCTAAAATTGACCTCTCCACGACGGAGGGGCAGATAGCCGCATTATTGAATCCCGCCGTCAACGTACGAAACGCCGGTTTTGCTTTATTGGCCGGAAAAGGACCTGCAGCGGTGGAAGCCGTGAAGAAAATTTTGACCGACGAAAACCCCTACCATCGGGCACGAGCCATTTGGCTGCTGGCAACAATGGGGCCGGAAGGGATTACAGCGGTGGAGCGCCAGTTGAAAGCCGATAATTCCCATCTGCGCATAACGGCTTTCCGGGCGCTGCGTCAGGCGAAGTCCGATTTCTTACCCCATGCCCGTCAGCTGAGCAGCGATCCCTCCGCGGCGGTTCGACGGGAAGTGGCGCTGGCCCTCCGGGACCTCCCTCAGAACCAGGTAGAAGACATCGTGATTACGCTGGCCTCCCAGTACGAAGGGGGCGATCGCTATTACGTAGAAGCGTTGGGCCTGGCCATGGAGGGAAAAGAAGAAACAATTTTCCCGGTATTGCAGCAAAAGTTGGGAGGGGATCCCCTTTCCTGGAAACCTGGATATGCCGACCTGATATGGCGCCTGCACCCCAGCCAGGCAATTGAAAGTTTAAAAGAAAGGGCGCTCTCGCTCGAACTGTCAGCCGCGGAGCGGCAGCAGTCGGTAGCCGCACTGGGCTTTATTCCAGACCAGCGAGCCGTCGATGCCATGCAGGAAATTGCCGCCTCGGAGGTGCTGGGGATCAATGAACGGGCGCTTTGGTGGCTACGGTACCGAAGAAACAACGAATGGAATGCCTTCAGCATGCAGATTCCGGAAATGCAGGCCACGATCAGCCCGGAAATTCAGAAAGAAATGCTGGCATGGAAAGCCACGCTGGAAAGTAGCTCCGCCCCAAAAAGCGAAAAAGTCAAGGCAGCAAAAGCCATGGCTGCGGATCGTATCGGAGGCATCATGCTGCTGGCCCTCGCAGAGAAAAAGGTGCTTTCAGAGGAAATAATGGCTGAAATTAGCTCGGCCATCTTTCAGAATCCGGAGCAAGCCACCCGCGTATTGGCCGAAGACTATTTCACTCGTCTGAACAAACCAGCCTCCCTGTCCGTACCGGACATCGTCGCTTTGGAAGGAGATCCTGCAAAGGGAAAGCTGGTCTACCAAGGCAAGTGCGCTACCTGTCACCGGATCGGCAATGAAGGCCGGAATATTGGACCGGACCTCAGCATGATCGGCGCCAAACTTGATCAGCAAGGCTTATTGGATGCCATTATCCATCCGAGTGCAGGCGTAGCTTTTGGGTATGAAATGTGGATGGTGACCCTCAAAGACGAAACGGTGGCTGCAGGTTTTCTTCAGGCAGACGGGCCGATCGTGGTATTGGAGGGAATGCAAAACGAAGCCTACAATATCCCTTCCGAAGCGATCGCCTTCCGTAAAAGATTTGGCCGTAGCATCATGCCGGAACCGGCGGAACTAAACATGGACGAAGCAGATGTGGCCCATCTTACGGCTTATTTGGAGGGGTTAAACTCCGAGGGGAGTTGAATGAGATTGATGGGAGATTGGAACCTGGCAGGCTCAGGAAGCAGACGGATCGGGCTGAATAGTAAAAATAACGTTTCGGGCAGCCGGGCGTTGGGTGACCGGAAAGTCTCGTAGTAGAAGATGCCGTTCCTCCGCGTCGAAAATTCCATTTAGATGTCCTTTGCCTTATCTAACGGAGCCTATTATCTTTTCCCTTTTATTCATGTAAAACCAGTTACTCTTGAGAATTGTACAATTTAAAAATACGGACAACAGCACCCGGGTAGGTCTGGTCGACGGGGATCAGCTGCGGATCGTAAACGAGGTGCCAAGCACCTATGCCCTGGCACAGAAGGCCTTTGAAACGGGCAAATCCCTCGTTGAATTGGTCGAAGATTTGGTCAGTACCCAAAAGCTCGCCTACGAGCCCCTGATAGCCAACAAGCAAATCCTACTTCCGCTTACCCATCCGGATCCCTACCGTTGTTGGATTACCGGTACCGGGCTTACCCACCTGGGCTCGGCTGCCTCGCGGGACAAGATGCACAAAAAACTGGCCAGCAGTGATCCCGATGAATTGACCGATTCCATGAAAATGTTTCAGATGGGATTGGAGAGGGGCAAAATGAACCGGGGTGAACCCGGCGTACAGCCCGAGTGGTTTTACAAGGGCAACGGCCTGTGTGTGGTTCCTTCCGGACATCCCCTGGTTTCCCCGACCTTCGCGCTGGATGGAGGAGAGGAGCCCGAACTGGCCGGACTATACGTCATCGATCCGGATGGCAAGCCCTTTCGGGCAGGTTTTGCCATCGGAAACGAATTTTCGGATCACAAGATGGAAAAGATCAATTACCTCTATCTGGCCCATTCCAAACTTCGGCAAAGTGCCTACGGTCCGGAAATGCTGATCAGCGAATTACCGGATCACTTACAAGGGCTTAGTTCCATAAAAAGGGGGAATGCGGTGATCTGGGAAAAGGAATTTCTGACCGGAAATGCCAATATGAGTCACAATATGGAAAATCTGGAATACCATCATTTTAAATACGAGCTTTTCAGACAGCCGGGGGATGTGCATGTACACTATTTTGGAACCGCCGTGGCAAGCTTTGCCGACGGAATCGAGGTGCAAGACGGGGATCGATTTGAAATACGCATTCCCGAATTTGGAAAACCCTTGGTCAATCCATTGAATCAGTTGTAGGTACATTACAACTAATGTCAAACCTATACCATTCCTTCTGCCTGGGTCTCCAAGCAGGTTTGGACGCCTGTTCAGATCTTCAATCGTGTCAACCCATTTTCCCCGCAGTTACCTGTCACCTGGAGTCATCACCATATTTCACCCTGCCTACGGGTAATTGGAGATTAGGATAGTTTACTCTATGGAATAATTACGTAGCCTTGTTTTTAAGGGGCCTGATGCTCAAAAGCCAGGAAAACAAAAAACTACCTATACACCCGGTCAAAATTCCAGCCATATACCCCTGGGATAAACCCTCGTTCTTTGCGGTAAAGCTGATATTCCGATAAATGGGACTGCTGCTTCTGCCTAGATCTCGCATCAGAGAACTATAATCCGGGGCAACCCTTGGCAGCCTCGTGGCATAAACCACAACTTCGTTGAGGTCCACACACTCCTCGCATCCTCGGGAAAGGCCAGTTGGATCGTTGAATTTCAAAGGATTGTTAAACCCATACACCCTCGGACTCACAGAGGTAAACATGTCCGAAAGCTTGTCCATTCCCTGAAATCTCCCGATAACCGGATCATACATTCTCGCCCCATAATCATAATACTGATGCCCCTTGTCCTCCATTAGCTCCTTCCCGTTGTAGCGGTACTTATTCGTCCAACGCTGCAACCGGGCCCCTCCCTAAATTAGTCCTACCGGACTGTTTCTTAACGCTCGGTCCTCCCCGATCCTGAAACCCCATCCCGGTCAACTCCAATCCCCAGGGATTCCCGATTCGCTGCGCCACTCGGGAAAGGCTCCATGGGTCGCCTGAACTATCGTTGGAAGCGCATTCCGTACGCTAACGTCATCAAAGCAGGCCTGTTGTTCGGTCTCATTCAGCAGCCCCTGGTACTGGATAGACTCGGACTTTTATACGAAATAGCAGAGGGACGGCGAATCCACCCTTTCGACCACTGGAAACCAGCCCTTGTATCAAAAATGCCGGCCTCCTCAAAGAGGAAGCCGGCAGGATAGGATTTTTTAACCGGAGATACCCGGTTTCCCAAGCCGGTCATCCGGCTCTAATTCATGGCCATGGATTCGTCCTCCTGGTAGAATACCCGCCAGATTTTTCCGCTCACCGAATCGGAAATAAGCACGGTACCATCCGGTGCCTGTGCCAGGCCCGTAGGCCGATGCTGGGCATCGCTGGGTGCTTCGATCGTCGCTACCCCGGCAAACCCTTCCGCAAAGGCTTCGTAGCTCCCGGTTGGCGATCCATTTTCGAACGGAACAGCGGCGACAAAGTACCCTTTCTGCTCCAGAGGAGCCCGGTTCCAGGAACCGTGAAATGCTACCAAAGCCGTACCCTTGTAACTCTCCGGTAACTGATCACCGGTATAAAACAGCAGGTCATTGGGCGCCCAGTGGGCAGGAAAGGTCATGACGGGGTCCTCCGTCCCTTCGCAACGATCGGCTTGCTGTCGATCCCCTCCGTATTCCGGAGCGGTCAGCCGCTTGTCCTGAGACGGATCGTAATAGCAATAGGGCCAGCCAAAATCGGCTCCGTCGCTTAGCCGAAACATTTCTTCGGCGGGTTGCTCCGCACTCTCCTCTTCGGAATACATCTCCGGAAACAGCGCATGCAACATGTCCCGTCCGTGCTGCACCGCATACACGTGGCCATCCGCCGAGTTGTAGTCCAGGGCCACCGCATTACGGATCCCGATGGAAAACCGGTACCCGTGTTCCAACTGGGTTTGTCCGACCTTTTCGGCTTCAAAGCGCCAGATGCCTCCCTGCCGCTCCAATAGCGGACAAGGATCCATCGCCGGAGAACCTTTGGTACGGTCCTGTTCCTGACAGGCATTGGAAGGCGCGCCTACGTTTAGGTAAAGGTAGCCCTGCTCGTCAAAGGTAAAGGGCTTTACCGCATGGGAGGTCTGCACGGGCAGACCGGAAACGATCGTATCGGGTGAAGCGGCATTGTCCGGAATCAGGTTATCTCCCGAAAAGGTAAACCGGAACACGGTACTGTCGTTCGAGGCATACAGATTGCCCTTGTAAAAGGCCATTCCGGTGCCGCCAAAATCACCAAAGTATTGGATATCGTCCGCCCGGCCATCGCCGTCGGTGTCCCGCAGGGCTACAATACCCCCTTCATCGGTGGCTTCCCGCAGGTTCATGTAGATGTCGCCATTTTCATTGACGGCCAGGTGCCGGCCACGTCCCAGGTCTTCGGCGACCACGTAGGCCTGAAGCCCGGAACCCAGATTCAATCCACCCTGATCTTCGTCGGCAGTGAAATAGGGCGTAGGTGCTGACGATTGCTCGCCAGGGCTGCCGCAGGCAACGGCCAGCAAAAGCATCAGCACACTGAGAAAGGAATAGTGGGTATGATTCGTTTTTTGCATGGTTTTTTCGGTTTGGAATGAACATTAAATATACAGGGAATACCGCTTCGTTACAAACTTTATTCCTTTTCCCGGGCTATTTTGGGGCTGACCGGAACCAAACACCCGGCACCCCCGTTGGTCCGGATGATTTCTTGCGGCATCCATTGATCGGTATCGGTTATTCCGTACAACCCTTAGGGTAGCTCCGACCCTTCATTCCCTTGCGTTTGATTCAACTTTTCGCTTTGTGGATTTACGAACGTAAGATCTCGGTGATAGACCGTGCGGTGCGGAAACGGTATTTCAATGCCCAGTTCGTCAAAGCGATTTTTGAGGCGGCGAAGCAATTCCCTTTTTACCTGCCACTGCTTCAGGGGACGGGTTTTTACCAGCGCTTTGATCACTACGGCAGAATCCGCAAAATCATCCACCCCAAGCATCTCCGGATCGTCGGTGATGAGCCACTTGTATTCCGGCTCCTCCCGCATCTTTTTTGCCGTCTCCATGATTACATCCATAACCTGATCGACGTTTTCCTTATACGCGATTCCGATATTCAGTTCAACCCTGGACCACAAATGCGTCAGATTGCTAACAATGGTTATTTCTCCATGAGGAATAAAATGAGCCGCTCCCTGTAGATCCCGCAAAATGGTGGTCCGAAGACTAATGTCTTCCACCATTCCCGATATTCCATTGATTTTTAACACATTGCCTACCCGGTATTGATTTTCCGAAAGGATCATAAATCCGGAAAAATAGTCTTTAACCAGACTCTGTGCCCCAAATGCAATGGCAATGGAAAATACCGCTGCCCCTCCCAGAAGCACCGATATGTCAATGCCAAACTCGGATAACAGTGCCATGGCACCAAAAATCGTAAATACGACCGTCAAACCGCTTCTGATTGCCCGGTTGAGCGTATCCACACGTTCCGCCCGTTCCTCCGACGCTTTCGTTTTGATCGTATAGGTTAAAATCCGATACACCAACCACCGGGCAAGGATCCAAATCAGGACAAGGAATACCGCGCCCAATACGATGCGTGGGCCTCGGTTGATAAGAAACGAATACAGGTTATTGGGAGCGATGGGGCTTCGGAGAAACTCCAATTTTTGATTTTGGCTTTCTATCTGCCGCGCTACCTCACTCATGTAGCTGGTCATTTCCTGCTGAAATCCGGCAAGGCGCTGAATCCGAGATTCCAGGTAGGCAATCTGAGCGGAATCCGAGGCCAGGGAACTCCTGATAGTGGTGGCAAATTCCTGCGTCCCTTGCAATTTGCCTTGCAAATACTCTCGAAACGAATGGGTGGAATCCGCATCATCCAGGCTGTCAAGTTTGGCGGAAAGCATCTCCACCTCTGCCGACAATTGTGTCAACTGATTGTTTCCGGTGGCAAAAAGCGCACGGGCAACCGTGAGGTGATCCTCGTTTTGATTATGAAGTTGATCGATGAGCAACCAACCCTTTTTGGTGTAATCAAATCTGGCCTTTACAATGCCAATTCCCTTTTTGCTTTTACTATCTGCCAACTGTATTCTTCCAGATTGTTTGGACCCGCATTGGCTGAATCGTAGTTCCTGATGCTCTCCGACGCTGGGTTTGGCTCATCCGCTAAATCCTTTTGCAAACCAATCGCTGTAATCGTGGCGTTCTCCCCTTTTGCCACCAGGTCGGCGGCTTCTTCCATACTTAGAATCTTTCGTTCGATGATTCCAATCCCCTGATTGATGGACCGCCGGTATTCCAGCAGGAGGTCAATTTTCCTTTTTGCACTTTCGCGTTCAATTTGTAATATTTCCAGTTGCTCTGGCGCACTATCCGCCTGCACCACCGTATCCAACTGCATATCCAGCCGCACAAACAGCTCCGAGTTTTTTTGAAAAAGCGGTTCCAACTTTGAGCTGTCGTTACGTAGCTCGTACAATTTCACGCGGTCCCTTTCGAGTGCCTGTTTGATCATGATCAGCATTTCAAGGCTGGTAGAATCATTCCCAACAATGTTTCCATAAGAAGCATCAAGTTTCTGTGAGAAACAGGTCAGGGACACGATCGGAATCGTCAGCAAGGATAAAAAAAGTACCCTAATGGCAGGTATCCCTAAGGTAAGTAGTTGCCTACATCCGACACCGGCCAGGTGCCGATGGTTCCATTTTGGATCGGTTTCGTCAGCATGTACCGCACGTTGAACCCCTACACCTGGGTCCATGTGTCGCATCGGTGGGTTTCCTACCTGTCTTTTCATGTGTTTATTGTTTGTTTTTTAGCGGTCACCTGTCTGCCCGGATGACAGCAGTCGGACGGGGAATCTCGCATGGTTGGTAGTCATTTCTCCCTGTGCCGCCTGCACCATGCCTGTCTCAGGCAGACTCTATTTCATCTGCTATTCCTGCTTTTTTGGTTCCATATCGTTCATGGCATGCCCATCAAAACCTAAGACTGCTTCCGAACACCTTCTTTGTCTGCCGGCTACCGACTAATGTACTAAAAAAAGTATCAATGTACCCAATTACCCCTCCTGGCGGATGTTCAGTAGATGTATCCCGCCCGGTCCCCGTTACCGAACAGCTTGTGTCCATGCCCAGCTGCCGATTTCCATCGGTCTCCCGTTTGCCTGCGGTAGCTCCCGCGAAAGTGTGGCAAGTCTTACGGCTTGACGGGCCTTTTGCTTCACTATACTACCGGATCGTTTTTTAGGGCAATTGGCTTCGTTTGCTGTAGCCGGTACGGCCATAGGCTTCTTGCCGGTTTCGAAATACCTAAACAGGGGCTTGACCCGGAAGTAAAGGTAGTTGACATTCGGCTTTCCGGTCGGTGGAGGTGAAAGGATCCCTTTTCGCTGACGCAGGTTTATCCGTATCCGGAACCATCCACGGTGTGTCGGTGCCCTTATTTCCTTTTCGGTTGGTTGAAGTGATTTGCCCGGATACCTTTTTCGGCAAGGGATACCGTCTCGTTGATTCGCCTTTGTCTCGTTTCAGGCTTTTTTGCCTGTAAAATCCATTCCAAAATTCCCCTTTTGGATGAAGGCGGAAAGGCCTCCCAGGTATCCCCTGCTGTCTTATTTTTTGACAGTGCATCTCGCAGGTCATCTGGAAGGATCAGGTTTTCTACTTCATCCAACTCGGTCCAGGTCCCGTTTTGTCTGGCAATTTCTATTGCCTCGAAACCGGCGGATTGCATAAGCCCTTGTTTGATGAGCTGCGCAACTTTTTCCTTGTTTACCCTACTCCAATTACTCTTGGGATTTCTTTTGGCAAAGAATTGGTAGTAGCTTTTTTCGTCTCGTTTGTTGGGCTTGCTATCTATCCATCCAAAACACAATGCTTCATCGACCGCTTCGGGATATTGCACGGTGGGTAGGCCGCTTCCCTTTTTGTAAATAATCAGCCAAACGGATTTTTCGGATCGGTGATTCCTCGCCAACCATTCTCGCCATTCCAATCGGTCTTTGGCCTGAAATGTCTGAATCCCATGGTACGTTTCCATTTTCCTCGGCTCGAAGGGTATCTACTCGCGCCCTTCAGGGCAGATTCAATCTACGAAAAAAAATGAATCGATGCCTCAACGATCTCAAATTTCGGAAAAAATACCGTTAGAAAACGGCTAAGGTTGTTTTTAACCCTTGATCTGCCTGGGTGCTGCCGTTTGGCTTCTACCCGGTGCGGCCTGATCTACGCGTGCATCTTCGGGACACAGGTAATTTTGAGAATCGGGTAGCCTACCCTCTTTCTTTTTGATTACGAAGGGTAGCAGCGGCTTAACCAAGCTTCTTCGCGGGATTAAAAAAATATACCTGTTCGTGAACGTTTTATGACCGATTTTAAAAAAAACCTGGTATATTCAGTTTTAAGAGTCAACGAGTTACTTTTCCGTAATTGGAAATTTAGCCCAACGCCGGGGGTAGCATGCAGATGGGGTTCTTTCGATCGTTTTTCCTGGTACCGGATCAGGAAATACGGAAGAGCAAAGGGTCAGGCACCAGGGCAAACGCACACCATTCGTTGCAGGTCTCCTGACAGGGAGAGTTAGGCCGCTGTCAACGAAAGATTACCAGCCAAAAAACGTAGACAACAGATCGCTGCCCGGTGGAAGTAAACCAACATCTTGGGTGCAAACCGGCGATCACCCCGGCCAGTCTACATGAAATCACCCACCCGTTTATCGCTATTCGGCAAGGAGCTTGGCGTGTGGAAGCGCTTGGTGTGAAACGAATGACCGGTACATGGGGCAATTTTCGAGAAAGGGCTACCCGATTCGAAAAAAGCTTTACCGCGGCATTGCGCGTATCCGGCACCATCTCCGCTGCCGGCTCCGCTGCCGAAATTGAAAAACGCTACTAAAAAGATAGACGCTATGCCTCAAACTTCCCCACTGATCAACAAGAACATGACCAGGCAGGAAACACACCTGTACCTGCACACCGGTATGGTGTCCCATCAGGGCATTCCCGTATCCTTTGCCATGAGGCAAGATGGGCGCATTTTTTACAGCGTACTGAATATGGCGAGCAGCGAACAGCGCAACCAGACACCCGAGGGGATTGATCGGAACAACGATAAAAATTTTTGGTCGCCGGTTGCCTTCGAGGGAATGGGGGCAAGCTGTTTACCCTTTCCCTCGGAAATCATGCAGGTAGGGTATGGCGTAGTGCCCAATTTCCAGATAGATCGGTACAACAGCAATAACGAAAAGATCATCGCGGGCTATGATAGCGAAGGGAAACCGCTAGACACCGAGGGAAAGGTAGTATCGGACCGGGCACTGCTCGACAAGACCGACGCTTTTTACTCCAGTACAGCCAGGCTCGGGGCGAAGGCCCCTTTTCAAGTGCTTTCCGATGGCAAATATATTTACACCTTTCGTCAGTCGATCGGAGCGGACCACCCCGACAACGAAAGCCCCGCCATTGTAAATAATACCCTGCTGGTAGATCGTTTCATTCTCAGTGGGACGGTACTGAAGCTGAGCCGGGAAATACGCTACCAGCGCAGCCGCCATAAAACAGCGCCCGAATCCCGAAAAGACACCCTCGCTGCCGTAGACGTGGAAGGGAACCCCTTTTACGAGCCAACGCGTGAGTTGGCTTTTGCCAATAACCTATCCAACGGGAATTTTTCGGTACTCCTGATACCCGGAGCGGATTCGGAAGAACAACGGTGGCAGATTTTCACCAGCGATGCTGCCACTGATAGGGTAAATAGCTTCAACCTCAGATTTGATTACAGCATCGTGTTTGACACCAGCGATTCCCAGGCCGTAGTGGCCGAATTCATGGAAAAGTATGGGCTCGATGGCGGTTTCATTTCTACGATTCAAGCGAAAGTGACCGAAGGAAAAAGCGATGAAGAGATCTCCAACGACTTATCGAAAACCAGCGCTTTTGACTACATCAACCTGCCTGAGTTTGCACGGCTGGTACTCAGGGATGCCTTGAGCGAGATCGTGTACACGGTACGCACCGGCGTCAGCAAAGACGATTTCAAACTGGAATCGGCATCCGAGTGGCCGTTGATCGAGTACGAGGCAGATGGCAGCAGCATTACCTCCGACTATTTGCGAAATGGGGTGCTTCAGCAAAAATATTCCTTTCATGGACCGGGCGATGAATTGGCTCCTCATTCCTCGCCTTACCACATCCGCCATGGGTTGACCTCCTGCTATTACTACCAGCAGGAAATCGGAGCGGATGGCAAACCCATGAAAAACAAGGCCTGCGTAATGCTCGCCATGGGGCTTGCGGATAAACATGAAAACAAATACATTGGCGCCCTGAATTTTGCAGCGGCGGCTTCCGGCCACCTCAGCCGCGTCACCGTGGATGCGGTCAATATGCCGGATATCAACGTTCAGGCCCTGGACGAAAACCCTTACAATACCCTGGAACAAATCCCCCGGGATGAAAACAACAACCGGTTAGCCTGGCAGCACCCGCAGCGCATGCGGCTGCTCGATATTGATCCGAACGGCCTGGGCACCAGTGGTGGCGTGTTGAAATTTGCCTACACCAGTGCGGAGATCAGCGAAAGCCAGGGCTACTCGGATGCAGCCGAAGCAACCGATCCCTTTTTGTTTGACGATTCCCTGGGAAGAGTGAACCTGTACTTCAAGGGTAGAAAGAATAATTTTTTTGTACTGTACTTCAATCCTACCGGGAGCAAAAGCATATCCATCACCGATAGCGAATCGAAGCTCGTCTCCCCTACCCTGGCATTGGAGCCGCGCCTCGACCGGGACATGGCCATTGAAGTCGCGGCAACAACGGCTACGGGCAGCAATGTCTGTACGCTGACCATGACCTCAAAGGACAACAAGCAAGAGGTAGAACAATGGCGCAACCTTCCCCGGCCCTTCAATCAAATCGCCGCCATTTTGAATGGAAATGGTGAACTCCCCCTGGGTACGCTGGAACCGCTGGGCAACGCCACCGACCCCAGGGCCGCCTACCTCAAACCAACGGGGAGCAAAGGTACCCTCAAGCTCCGCAGCACGGCGAAAAACAACCTCCTATTTCGGGTTAGCGATGCTTCCGCAGCACATATAGCGGATGGGAAAACGCACGAGCCTACGCTGCGGCAACTATCCGCCTATCTAGCCGAAAACCCCGTGCTACGTATTGCCGGAAAGTCATTCTCTCTAAGCGGAAAGCCCAGAGTGGCCGCCGACATTTTTTATAAATCCTACCTATCCGGATTAGTCACGGAGGAAAAAGACGTCAATGCCCTGTGGGATTATTTGAAAAATCAAGGACTGATAGGGGAAGTCACCGGACAGCCGGCACTGGGCAACCTGAAAGCTGCGGCGCTATCCGGTACGCCGGAGGCCCTCAACGAGCTGTTGAAAGACGAGGGCATCGACGGATTAGACCTGGAACTAGTAAGCGTAGGCAACGAGGCGGATAAAAAAGCCCGACGCGCACGACTCAAACAATCCCTGATTGCCCTGCTACTGGATGTGGCAAATGTGCGCACCGTCACCTTTGAGGTACTGGATACGAATACCCAGCAAATCGATCGCCTGGAAGCCGGCCTCTCCGCAAACCTGCTGTACGATTTCAGCAAACATTTCACCTGCACCCCAGCCCAGCTCGGCGGATCCAGCGCTTCAAAATGGGAAAAGGCCAGAAGCTACCTGTTTAAGGCCGGAATTGAGTACGACGAAAACACGAGCCCCAAAACGGAAATTGACGCTGCCTTCCACTACCAGTATTCCATCAACAATGCAATCGGCCAATGGGAGGATTGGGAGGCGAGCCTGGCGCTGGAGCTGGCACCCAAATCGGCCGCCAATGGAGCCGCGCTAAGTACGGCAGAAGAAAAGCAACTGGAGGTATTGCAGCCCACCGAGAAAGGGCTGAGTGTAGAGGCCTGGGTCAAGCCTTCCAGAAGTCTGGACCATCCGGCAAGCCTGATCTACTTTGAAAGAGGCAGTGCCTCGTATTCCTTGGGGATTGAAACCGTCAGTGGGGGGGAACGCTACCAATGCTTTGCCACGCTTGGCGGCAAAAAATATGTCAGCAAAAATGCCTTCGCGTTTCAACAGGAAGGCAAGGAACCCTGGCGCCACCTGGCATTTACCCATGAAAAATACTGGGGCTATCAGCTGGGCCCCGGCAACAAGGCGTTCATCGACTGTGGAAATGACAGTTCCCTACAGCTCAGCGATGAATTCACACTAGAGGCACTGGTGAAGGTTGACGCTGCAGGATTGCTTCTCGAAAAACAGCGCGAATACGGTTTATCGGTCAATGCCAACCGGGAACTCCTCTTCGATTGGGGAGGAGATAATGTATTGTCGGAATGGATCAAAATGAACGCTACCCCTACAAGCGACCAACAAGCCGACCCTACCAACTACAAGCGGGTCGATGGGTATTGGTACCAAAGAAGCAGCCCCGGCAAGCTAAGCGCGCTCAATCGGTTTTACAAAATCACCCTGATCCGATCTAGAAATAAGCCTCAGACCGAACCCACGAAAGCAGAATACCCCATTACCGGCAGCGATCAGGGTACAGCTTCCGGAGGGCCTGCCTCAACGGATAAATGGTACGAAGGAGCAGACAAAGACACCGATGAGCTCCTGAAAGGCATGGCTGAAAAGCAAGACCAGATGGAAAGCAAAATGGCATTTTCACAGGCAGACATGCTGGGCAACGTTTTTGGAAACGGTTCGGCATCCTCAGAGGCCAATCCGAAATATTACCATACACTCCTGGTCACCACGGAGGAGGGAACCACGCAAAAGTGGACCTCAGCAACGGCAATCGCGGTGAAAAAGGTAGAGGCCTACCAGGATTTCGTGATGGGGGCAAGGGATTCAAGGGCACCTTTGCCAGTGTGCGCATCTGGAACCGCGCCCTTTCCACGAGTAAAGGAGAAGCCTTTTCCCTGCCGGAAAACAAAGCGGGGCTGCTATCGCACTGGCGCATGGAAGAAGGCAAAGGCAAGTACCTGTACGATGAGATCAGCGAAAATCACGGTGTAGCGGAAGGGGGAGCCTGGACCGACAGTCCCCAAACCAACCAGGCTGGCCAATTTCGGTTCTATGTGGATGGAACGCCCGAAGCACACGAGGCACCCACAGCCAGCCCGGCATCCGGTCTCTCCCAATTCAGCATCGGGGGCATCAAAACAGGCACCGGGTATGACCGCCATTTCAAAGGCAGCCTGGAAGAAATCAGAATATGGAACGTACCCCGGACCAACGAGCAGATCACAGACAATGCCTTCGGGCGCTTAAAAGGTGAATGGGAGCAATTGCTCGCCAACTATACGTTTGATACACCGATGAGCCAAACCGAAGGAAAAGTACAGGATGCCAGTGTAAACAGCATCCAATTGACGCCCCATAACCCCGATATGCTCAAAGAAGTGCTTTCTACCGCGCCGATCGCCACGGAGATCCCCCAGGTCCGGTCGGCGCTTACCGGCGTGCTCACCGACTACAACGGGTACATACATGCCCGACCGGGCATGGTGGAATATGGGGATGTACAGCTAAACGACGATGGCACATTAAACGGAATCCTGAAACGCTGCTATTCCTTCATCGATGCGGATGGCGCATGGAACCGCATGACCGGTTACAAAGTCGGCAACCTGGTAAGTCAGTGGTACAGTCAGGCGCAGTTTGCCCCGCAGGTCATGGGCTTTCTCGAAGGGCCACCCCCGGTACCTGCCGAAAACTTTCCGGTGAGCAAAGATGCCGATGTGGATACCTACGCATTTAAATTGGAAAACGCTGCCAGATTCAAGCAGGCAGAGGAAGTCGCTTACAATTACAGCACCTCCAAGGAAGCCGGGTGGAATGTCGCGGTGGAAAGCGAAGCAAAAACCGGGATTGGTATCAGCACACTGATCGCTCCCCTGGGTTTTGGCCTGTCCTTCGATTTGGACGTGCAGTTGGCGGTCGCCTCCAACTGGCAGACCTCCGGCAAGCGGGCCCAAAGCTTCGAACGTGGTACCAGCGTGAATACCGAACGCTCGCTGAGCGCTGCCATGTCGGGCTATGACAACGGCGAACCGGGCGACAAACGGTACTACAAGCCGGGCAATACCGGCTATGCCCTGGTCAAATCAAAAACCGCGGATATTTACCTGTTGCGGCTGGCGCACAACCATGCCCTGGTCAGCATTTTCTGGCGGCCCAATCCCGATATTCCTGAAGATGTCAACATTGTACCCTTCCCCATCAATCCGCTGTACACCAAGCAGGGCAGCCTGGATGGAAAGTTTGGTGAAACCACCGACAGCCACTATCCCCAGGCGCAAGGGGCCTATGGACAGTACAGCTATTTCAAGCCGCGCGAAGCCTACCAACTGAAGAAACAGATCGAGCGGGAAAAAATGGAACTGAAGGCGTACTTCGAGGACTCATTCGATGTGGCCAAAACCAACGCCCACTTCAATGCGGCGGCGGCAACCACGGGCATCGCTCAACTCAGCACCATCATTCCCGTTTGGGGACCCATGTTTGCTTCCGGGTTTAATCAGATCGCCGGCCAGCTCGCCACCCAGGTTGGCTACAACAACACCCAATTGAAAGACGATCTGGCCAAAATGGGTAGCCAGCGCAACCTGGTCAATACCTACGTCTGGACAGTAGAAGGGGGCTTTTATGCGGAGTCCACCGAGGTGGCAGAAACCCAGCAGGAGACCTTTGCCAATGAGACCAGCCTGGCACTGGGCGGAGGCTTAGGGGCGGCGATGGGCGTCGAGGGGGGCGGCTCCTTTGAACAAAAAACCATGTTCTCCAGCGGCTCCAGCTTTACCCTCACCAAATCCAAAACCAAAAAATCGAGCACTTCTTTCGGGCTGGATATCAAGGTCGGCATACCCACCTCCCCGCGCTACAAATACGGAGGTGTAGACGGACGCAGCCTGGCGAAGGGACTTATCAAGCCGGGTGTGGTAGATGCCTATCGCTTCATGAGCTTCTATCTGGAGCCAAAAGGCAAAAATTTCCTGGACTTGTTTACCAAGGTCATCGACCCGATATGGCTGGACGAAAGCGCCGACCCCAACGCCCAGGCCCTTCGGCAGGCCCGCGGGAATATTGACAAGGCCAAGCCTTGCTGGCGCATCCTGCACCGGGTCACCTACGTGAGCCGTATCTTGCCGGAGTTCCGACCCGAGGCACCCCCTTCCCTGGAAAAAACCATGCGGGTATCGGGCATCGAAAGCAATTACATGCTGATCAAAAAATTCGAGCCTTACCTGGCCAAGATCTCGGACCCAGGCACCTTCTTTGCAAAAATCGAAACAATCATTGATACCCAACTCCCGGAATTCAAAAGGTACAAGCAGCAGATCAGCTACTACCTGGCGCTGTATTTCAATATCGGTCAAGCCTGACCGGTGAAGGAGATGGAACCGTTCTTTTTAACAAAACATAATTGATGCAAAATGGCACTTTACAAAAAGCAAGCAGACAAAAAATCCGGTGACGGCCTGGCCCTTACCGAATGGAATGACCTCAGCAGCGCCGTGGCTGGTGATGCCGGATTGACGCTCGCCATCAATCCAACTGATAAAATCGGGATAGGCACCAGCAATCCAACCGCTAAGTTGGATATTGTGGGCGATATAAAGGCCAATGGCAATGTATCCCTGGAGCCGGGCAATTCGGTTTCGGTCAACTACGGGCCCTGGGGGATCGGTAACCGGAAATTCATTGAATTTCAAACCAACTACCTGGGAGATGGGAATCGGGGACAGGTACACCTGTATGCACCCTCCAACTACTATACCAACGTTCCTGCCCTGACGCTGGCCGGAAATTATGGCCCAGGTGGAAACGTCGGCATCGGCATTACCTCCCCGGCCGAAAAACTAGAGGTGGATGGCAACGTAAAAGCCGCCAAATTCATCGGCGATGGCTCCCAGTTGACGAACTTGAGTCTGGGGGAAACGGGTGTTAACCTGGCGACAGCAGCCGATTCAAAGGTAGGCATCGGGACAGCCGACCCGCAAGAAAAACTCGACGTCAACGGCAAGCTTCGACTCTCCGCTTCCTTCTCCTCCCTGCATTTTTCAGCGAATAAAACCAAGCAGTTCATCACCTTTGGATCCTGGAGTACGCATGGCTACGGCATCGGTGTACAAAGCCATACCCAGTACTTTCGTTCCAATGCAGACTTTGCCTGGTTCAGAGGAGGCTCACACACGGATGCCCGACTTAACCCTGGGAGCGGAGGAGCGGCACTCATGGTGCTCACCGACGGGAAACTGGGGATAGGAACCGACGGCCCGATCGCCAAATTACACCTCATCAGTGCCCCTACGGATGCCAACGGTCAGACGCTCACCCTGGGTCCCAGCTCCGGATTGAACTCCAACTTACGTCTGGGATACCACAAAGACTACAGCTGGATTCAATCCCACGGCGCAAAGCCATTGCGAATCAATCCACTGGGAAATGAAGTACAAATAGGTGCCCCCCTGCGCCTGACCGATTCGGGCAACCAATGCCGAATGGCGGTTCATAGGGACCGACTCGTTTTCCAGCTGGTAAAATCGGTGCACGGATCAAACAAAGGCATTTCCTGGGATGGTGACACCAACTGGGATTCGTTTTCGGATCAGCGCCTGAAAACCAATATCGTGAAGGAAAAAGACATCCTTCCCCGCCTGATGCAACTGGATGTCAAAAACTATCATTGGAAAGACGAACCGGACCGGGAGCAAAAGCTCATCGGGTTTATGGCCCAGGATGTACAGCCCCTGTTCCCCGCGCTGGTAGGGGAAATGGAAGACGAAGCAACCAAAGAAACCAGGCTGACGCTAAAATACGCGAGTTTTGGGGTGCTGGCAGTGGGTGCCCTCAAAGAACTGAAGCAGGAATACGATGCGCGCATCGCCGCGCTCGAGGCAGCCCTCGGGGGGCTGACAAACCCTTAAAGGGTCAAGCAACCCACCTGCCTGTGCGGGCGTTACTTCTCCCCCTGTCATGAAGGTAACCCATTTCCAGGGCAGGAAACCAACCGATACTCACCAATCGAAAAAAATTCATGAGCAATCCATCAACGTTAACCCTTCAACTCACGCTGGACGAAGTCAATACCATCCTCAACGCGCTGGGTGGGCTGCCTTATGCACAAGTATACGGACTGGTGCAGAAAGTGCAGGCCCAGGCCGAAGCACAGCTGGCACAGCAAAACGGCCAGACGCCTTCCCTGCCCCAAAACCAGAAAAAGCCTGCCGTCGACGAGGATCCCAGGAAATCCGGTTAACTGCCCACGCGGTGCTGATTCGGCACCCAGGTCCATCCCCCTGTACGGAACCACCCGCAAGCGCAGCCTGTGGATGGCTCTTGCTAGCAGGATAGCGGGCAAAACAGCCGGGGATGCCGTTCCGAGCCCAAAGGCACCCGGTCCTGTGACTTGACCAACGCCCGGGTAGCCCGTTAGCAGGACGTCGGTAGCACCAGAGATAGGGATACTGCGCTACTGAACCCTCCCTACTGGGTAGCGCCGGTATATGGCTGGTTTACTTCAGTCGGGAAAACGACCCACAGGCCCGAATTGCTGTTGGAAAGGGACGATGATCCACCGAGCCGAACCTCCCCGGCAGCGCTGTGCTCGCTACCTTTGGCGACTGGTGTTTGGAATCAACTCGATTACGCACCGAGATAATCAGATCCAAGTTGTAAAATGGTAGCTGTCGCTTTGCCGTATTTTCTCCTTTCGGTTGAACGGGTGTAATTTTCGCACAAGTTCCCCTTCATCTAGTTAAAACCGAGACCATGCCTATGCTTGGGACTGAGCGTTAAAAAATGATCTCCCAGAATCAATGTAGCGAGGGCCCGGATGCAGGGAAGCTATCGCCTGTCCCGATCGTTTATCGGAAAGCCCCGTACGCCGGGTGGTCGTACCTCCGGCAGATAAATCTGAGCGCCTCAACCTTCGCCATTTGGCTCAGCTCGGGCTACTCGATTGGCCACTGGCTTCATTTATTTGGTTGTAAAATAATGTCAACCAAACGAAACTACCTACATACATTACTCTTTGTATAATGCCAACGTGAGAATCCATAATTCCGAACAACGCTGAACATCCAACCACAAAAGCAAATGTCACAAAATGAATGATTTTTAAATTGGTATTAGTTTCTGTAAATCCGTAAATTAAAAGTCCGCCAGAAAATGTCATTCCTGCAATTTGTGCAGCATAGGAATGGATCTTTGATTCTAATTCAGCGTACTCAATTCCGTCAACAATTGGTTTTGTCGAGTAAAGGCCTGAAATCAAAATTGCCAATCCGTAAATCAGAACAGGGAGTTCGGTCAATACGTTTCCATTTCCGTTAATCAGCTTATTCGTAATTCCGAAGAGTAAGATTCCACCAAACAAAATAAATCCGATTTTCATTATCCAACGATATTGGTAATGCTGGGAAGCAAGTTCACTTATCGTATTGGTTTTCCAATCATATGGGTTTGTCGTAAATAAATGAGCAACAATTATAACCCCGACAAAAAGTCCGACACTTGTCCAATTATATTTGGTAATCAGTTTTGTCATTTCTTTTGCTTGCGGCTAACGGATGGGGTTGCTTGTTACATTCGTACGTTTAGTTTTTGAGTTCTCCTGTTCTGATACCAATAAATAGGCTTTAAAAATTGCCATTTCTTGGTCTGGGTTGGTGTCGATAAAATTTTCATCTTCGCACTAATGCATCAAGCAACCAGGAAGAAATTCAAGGGTAAAATGTGTTGAGAATAATATGTTACAATTAAATTTAAATGAAGAGTTTTCATACTTTTATTTTTTGTCGATTTTAAACTGTTTAAAATAGGCATCAATCGAATTGAATTTGATGTTTTCAAGTAAATAACTGATTCTGCATTTTTAACGCCAATCACGATGGACATAATCGCTAACCTGAGCTGTGAATGGAATAACGGGTCTAAATCTTTGAACATAGTTTCTATTTTTCACGATTTGCATATAAAATATGTCCAGGAACTATGAACGAAATTATCCAAGCAACAGACTCAATCACTAATTGCTCTTGTAGTTTCAGATAAGAGGCTACTAATGCCAGAATCCCAAAAATCACTCCACCAATAATGATCAATCGATATCGCAAAATCGCGCCAGTTATTGTTACAGCAAAAGCCATAAGCACCATAAAAATCGGATGCTGAAGTTTAAATTAATGCTATGCAGTACATTAAACCGAATTAGGTTTACCAAAACCATACAAATAAATAACGAAATCCACACATATCGCAGGGATATTCCAATATAGGTCTGAACTTTTTTACTCTCCTTTATTACGTAATAAACTGAAAATATCAAAGCAATCAAAGGAAGGGCTATGCCGAGTACACTTAGTGCTTTTCTAATCGAAAAGGTAAGCGCTAGACCTCTTTCAATATACCCAGTTGTTGAAACAAAGAACAATACCCAACCCCAAACGATAAATAAAATCCCGTGGTACTAGGCTGCTTTTTTTGAACAGGTTAAAACTAGAATTTTTAACTTAGTGATTATGAAAAAGAGCAAATTTAGCGAAGAGCAGGTCATCAAGATCCTCAAACTGCAAGAGGACGGCCACAAAGTAGAAGATATATGCCGGAAGTACGGCATCAGTTCTGCGACGTTTTACAGCTGGCGGAATAAATATTCGGGCATGGATGTGCAAGAACTTCGTCGTCTCAGAAGCCTGGAGGAAGAAAACAGTCGCTTGAAGAAAATAGTGGCCAACCAAAGTCTGGAGATTGACATGATCAAAGATCTTTTGTCAAAAAAGCCCTGACGCCCGTGCAAAAGCAGGAACAGGTGACCTACCTTGAAGATACCTACAAGGTGTCCCATGCATGGGCGTGCAGCGTCGTATCGGTATCCAGAACCATAAAGTATTACCAGAAGAAAATGCCAGCAAAAGATGCCCAGATCAAAACGATGATTGAGCAGGTGATAGGCTGTAGCCGAAAAGGCAGAAACAAGGTGATCTGCCTGGTGCAGAAAAAGTATCCTCACATTAGTGGTAGCAAGATCAGGCGCGTGTACGAGCAAGAGGGATTTAGCCTGCACAGGCGTCTGAAACGCAGGATTAAGAATCAGCCCGCCAATCCGATTGAGATTCCATTAGTGGCCAACCAAGAGTGGGCAATGGACTTTATGTCTGACACGTTGGAAAACGGGAGAAAATTCAGGACGCTGAACGTGGTGGATCATTTCAACCGTGCCTGCATGGGGATTGCGGTGGCACACAGCCTGCCGTCTGTACGTGTAATCGAATACCTGGAGCGTATGATTGAATTTCAGGGCAAGCCCAGGCGTATCCGAACCGACAACGGTCCTGAATTCAGAAGCAAGAAGTTTCAGGCATGGATGAGCGACCAGCAGATAACGTGGTCGCCAATCCAGAAAGGAAAACCCCAGCAGAACGGAATCGTAGAGCGGTTCAATAGAACCTTCCGGGAAGATGTGCTTGATGCTTACCTATTCAGTTCCGTTGCGCATGCTCAAGACCTAGCCGATACATGGAAACAAGATTACAACAATCGGAGACCCCACCAGTCACTGGGATACCAAACCCCTTCTGAATATGCGGCGTAAGGTTTTCCAAAGGAATAAAACTCCCAAAACAGGGAGACAAAAAGGCTGCCCACTGGACAGCCTTGGAACCCGTTTCGGTCGGCCAGCCCTATCCCTGGTGGGTTGCTCCTCAGCAGCGCCCACTTCCGTTTCGGACCGGCATGGCAAAATTCAAAACAAAAACCTACATTTACAACCTGTCAAAATTCCCAGCCATATACCGGGGAGGCGCAAGACCGGGCGGTAGGGCTCCGGAAGGAAAAGACTTTAAAGAGGAAGATTGGAGGGACTGGACGCTATGGGGAAGCTGCCGGAACAACCCTGAAAGTGTTGATCCACCGGGGGGCGGCCATCCAGGGAACCGAAAGGGTTTCGAACTGAATGAAAAGATCCGGTCCAGGTCGTACAGTGAGGCCATTCAGGTTCTGAAAATTTAACCGGTACCACCGGGAAAAACTGCACGGAAACGCCCGTCCTGTAACCCAAGCTTGGGTGCAGCAGGCAGTTCACGAGTAAAATATTATTTTAGTACATTTAAGGAAGTTTTTGAAATCCGGGAAGAAAAGGGCTCCGGAATTGCCCGCCGCCCACAAGCCCCGGACGTTATGGGCAAATCAAGCAACTTATTAAAGTAGTTGTTTATTATAGAGCACGAGATAGATTAAAGATCAATTTATTTATTAAAGAATAATGATATGCCAATATTCATGGATCGTCACGATGTTTCTGAAGCTGTTACTGCCGAAAGTGTTGCCCACCTCCATCAAGCTGATTTAAAAATTCAACACAAATATGGTTGCAGGGGTTTAACCTATTGGTTTGACGATACCCGCAAAACTGCCTTTTGTTTGGTGGAAGCACCCAATAAAAATGCAATTATTCGGATGCATGAGCATGCTCATGGCGATGTACCTCACCAGATTATTGAAGTTGATAAAACTATTGTAGAATCGTTTTTAGGTAGGATAGAAGACCCGGAAAAAGCACAGGATACAACCCTGAATATCATTAACGAGCCCGCATTTAGAACAATAATGATGCTTACAATAGAGAATCACTCCTTTAAAAATTCTGACCCTTTTTCTGTTTTTTCAAATGTGCAGCAAATTTACAAACAGATAAATCCAATTCTGAAATCGTTTAATGGAAATATTGTTCAGCAAAAAGAGGATGGTCTTTTAATTTCATTTCGGAAAGTTACAGAAGCCATTTTATGTGCTTTAAAAATCCATGAAACTTATAGGATTTTCAGAACACAATACCAGATTAATTTTACAGAGTTATCTATCGGAGTGGATGCCGGCATTCCAGTAACCGATAAAAAATCAATTTTTGAAGATACGATTAAAATGGTGCAACGGATGTGCTTTATTTCCAGTTCTGAAATAATTATAACATCTGCAGTAAAGCAGTTGTTTGAAAGCGAGAATTTTGGGGAAATGCTAAGCGGAAACCAAATACACATACTATCACCGGTGGAAGAAATATTCGTAAATAGTTTAATGGAATTCACTGAAAAAGAATGGCAAAATGCCGAAATAAAAGTTGAAGATTTCGAAAAAAATATAGGTGTTAGCAAATCAAAACTCTACCGAGAACTGATTCGGCTGACCGGGAAATCACCACAAGTTTTTTTACTTCATTTCAAGCTGCGGAAAGCATTGCAAATGTTACAAAAGCAAAAGGGCAACATATCAGAAGTAGCTTTCAAAGCAGGTTTTAACAGCCCTTCCTATTTTGCTAAATGCTTCCGCAATAAATACGGAATTATGCCCTCCGAATTAGTGCCTCAATAAAATTTTTGCTTCCTTATCTTTTTTTTTCGCCTTAATCCAAAATTACTTGCATAAGAACCAAATGTGCTATTGAATGCTATTTAGCTGCCGTAGTTTTGCAATCTAACATTTAATAATAAAAATTATGCAAAAGCAACTCACATTCTTAATCGCACTTTTTACCATAACCTTTATGGCTGGTGCACAAACCACATCCACCGAAAAAACACTTTTCGAAAGATTGGGTGGAACAAGTGGCATCACCGCCATTGTTGACGATGTAATTGAAGCGCACATGAACAATCCGGCAATTAGTGCACGTTTTAAACCTTACGAGGATCAACCGGAACGATTTGCAAAAATCAGGCAGCATACCATTGAATTTTTTAGTGCCGGAAGCGGTGGTCCGGTTGAATACAAAGGCAAAGATATGCCGGTCACGCATCAGGGAATGAATATTAGCGCTGCAGAGTATATGCATGTAATTGACGATATTATGGGAGTGTTGGAAAAACATAATATTGACGAAACATCTGAAAAAGATGTGCTTGCTATTCTGTGGTCGTTGAAAGGAATGATAATGTCTAAATAATTAAAAAGAGAAACAAAAAATGAAAATCGCAAAAGAAGACATTGAAGTAAAAATGGAAATTCCAGGAGCTGTTATACGCCAGAAAACAGAATTTGGTGATGCATCCGGGTTAGGTAAGATAAGCGGTGAGTATTTCAGCCTTTCAAAAGGAGTAGATACCACCCCGCTTTTTATAGGACTGGAAGGAAATTTGTGTCAGAGCCCTCACTGGGGTTATGTTCTGAAAGGTGAACTATCGACCACTGATGCGGATGGCTTGCAGGAAACGGTAAGGGCTAATGACATGTTTTACTGGCCGGCTGGACACAATGTAAAGGTCTATGCTGATGCAGAAATAATCATGTTCAGCCCTCAGCATGAACACAGCCATGTAATTAATCATATGATTGAAAAAACCAAGGGTTAGTTTATCACCGAAAAAGAGTGGAGACTATCATTAATTTTATGATAAACATGTTTGCAACATGAGATAGATTAGTTTAGAGCACAAATCCTGAGTTTATCTCAACAAGATTCCATCTTTATTTTACGGTAAAGATGGAATCCTCATTTAAAAAAACTGTTCCTATAGTAGCTTGAGCTATATCAAAATAAATATTTATTGTAATCAGAAAAGACTCTGAGTGTAATCAGCCCATAACATTGTATAAAAGCAATAGCGGGTGAAGCGCTAAATTCAAGGTCTGTGCATTTAATATACTTTAGTGCTGACGGACAGGTAATCGCCTTGAAATCCGCTACTGGTCTTATACTTGACCGTTATGGGCAATTACCGAAAATCAAATAGACAAAGTTTTTCAATGAAATATTTTAATTTAATAAAAAACAGATATGAATAATAATTTGGATAATAACAGTGAGAAATTCCCCAAAGGTCATTTTGTTGGAATGTGGATGGGAATTGGAATTGCCATTTTTTCAGGTCTTGGTATACCCATAAGTATTATTACCGAGAATTTTGGTTTTATTGGAATTGGAACTGCGATTGGTATTGTTTTCGGATTATTAATTGGACAATCAATCGAAAATAAATACAGCAGAGAAGGAAAAATAAGACCATTGACCGAATCTGAAAATATCAATCGGCAAGTTGCATTAAATCTTGGTAAAAAAATTGCAATAACACTCGGAATAGCGCTACTCACGATAGGTATTTTGTTTTTTTTGTTTATGTATTTTAAAAACTAAAGAGCCTAAACCATTTACCTAAATAGCAATCTAGAGGACTAAATTCGGATTGATTAGTGATGTCAATAAAAACTTTAAGATTGATGTTTTTGCCGAGCTGCTTGCCTACTCTTCGCAACTTAAAGTTTTCATTAGAGGCTACCAAACACCAAAGTATCAATTGAAAAAACGACATTTAAGGTGGCAACATATTTATGGTAATAATAGCTGAAGAAAACTTTCAATTGGTCACAGAATATTCATCGAGGAAAAGAAGTAAAACAAGAATGGCAAAAAATAAAAACTGCCCATAACAACGCATATAGCTTATGGCGGGAAAGTTGGTTATCTAAGCTTTCATCATTTAACTTTGCTTGTCACGGTTCGACAGGAAAGCACTTCGAAACCGCCACAAGCCATATCCAAAACGTTGTGCGGTAAACAGGCAATCAGACAAGACGCAAAATGAACCGGCCAAAATTCAAAAAAATTTACATATCGCAACCGTTGATGCATAGATTGAAAGTCTGCCTTTTTACCATCATGCTTGGCGTTGTACCACTTGTTGTGAAAAGTCAAACACTAGACTATGATCAATTCAAGTCAATGGTCGACTCTCTGGTAAGTACCGATCGGTTTAGTGGAAGCATAATAGTTGATGTAGGTTCTGAAAAAAAATTCCACTATACGGCAGGCTATGCCAATAGGAATCCGAATATCCTGTTAAATAGCTCAGCAAGATTTGAAATTGCATCACTCTCCAAACAATTCACCGCCGCCCTCATACTGAAACTGAATGAAGAAAGCTTACTTTCTTTACAAGACCCTTTCGGTATATATCTTGAATGGTATCCTGAAGAATATAAAGATCAGGTTTCCATTCATCATTTATTGGCCCATCAATCAGGAATTCCAAACTACACGCATGATGGCGATTGGCCTGAATTATCCACGCAAGAGTTTGCTAATGCGGATTTTGTAGCGCATTTTCTTGAAGAAAAACCGCTGGAATTCGATCCGGGTTCAGATTTCTCGTACAGTAATTCAAACTATTATCTGCTGGGTTTAATTGCTGAAGAAGTTGCTAAGGAAAATTACGGAGATCTTCTTTATAGATATTTTTTCAAACCATTGGAGATGAATAACACCGGAATCCTCGAAAACAGAAATGAGATCAGGAATCTGGCACACGGTTATGAAAAGTTGGCAAGTGGTTATGTTGATAATGCACCTACTCAAAGCTATTCAACAGCATTCTCTGTTAGTGGTTTGTATTCGACACCGGAAGACTTACTCAGATGGAGCAAGGCCTTAGATAGTTCTACGATTTTTACTGACACTACCTTGAATAACATGCTGACCCCATATCTAGCCGATTATGGATACGGGCTTCTGATTTCCGATCTAGAGCCAGAAAAACTCGCTGACCGGATACGAGATCCATTTTCCATAAACAAATACCCTAAAAATACCACTGTTCAATGCATCTGGCATTGGGGAGCCAATCCTGGATACAATACATTATTTCTGAAGATTCCGGATCAGCAAATAACCATTGTAATTCTTGAAAATCTGACCCATTTAGCAGCTGAAACTCCAACACTGATTCCAGATCTGGCTCAGAATATTGTGACAAAAATGCTGACCATAAAGCCGTAAAAAAATATGCACAAATTTATGATTTGATCCTTAGTTATTCAGTAATCCCAGCTCGTATGGCGTATTCAGATAACATTTCAAGATTGTCACGATTGACTGCAATTCTGCTGAAACTGCAAGCCAATGCCTATGTCACCATTGAGAAGTTGTCGGAACACTTTGAAGTGAGCAAACGAACCATATACCGGGATCTGGCTTCATTGGAAAAAGCTGGTGTCCCGATTATTCAAATTGAGGGAAAAGGCTATGGGTTAATGGAAGGATACAGATTACCCCCGATCATGTTTACCGAAGCAGAGGCCAATGCGTTGATCTTCGGAGAAAAAATGATAGCCAAAACCAAAGATCAATCACTCATCAATCAATTCACCAAAGCAACCGATAAAATAAAGGCTGTTCTTCGAAAGAGCGAAAGAGAGAAAGCCGACTTTCTTGCCCAAAGGACCATAATCGGTAAAAACTGGGAGGAAGAAAGAACAAGCAATTACCTTTCTGATATTCAAAAAGCTCTGACCAATTTTCAGGTTATTTCTATCGAATACAGAAAGGATGGGGCTACCAAAAATACCCAACGTGAGCTTGAGCCCTTTGCCATATATCATAATACCAAAGAAAATTGGGTATTAATCGCGTGGTGCAGATTAAAACATGAGTTCAGAAGTTTCAGAATTGACAGAATTCAAAAACTGACCAGGCCTGGGAAAAAATTTGTCCCACACAAAATGACTTTAGATGAGTATGTCGAAATTCAGAAACGAAAATATTCTGGTAAAGGTGTGACAAAGGGCTGACACAGCACCGGTTTATCTTTGGAGAAAACAATCATGAAATGAAAGATTTTTATACAGAAATTTTTATCAATGCCCCTTCTGATCAGGTATGGAAAGCATTTGTGGGGCCAAATCAATTCTTTATGGCTTTCTTTCAAGCCGATATCCGTTCTACTTTCAAAACCGGAGATCGAATAGAATATGCGGGTATGTGTAAAGGACAAGAAGTAGTTTATATCTATGGGGAAGTGTTGGAGTATGAAGAAGGTAAACTGCTTTCATATACCGATCATCCTAGGCCAATTTACAAAGAAAACCATGCAGATCTGCAATCAAGGGTTAGAGTAACATTAGAATCACTTGGGCAGTCAACCCGGATGACATTAAAAAATGATCAATTTACCAAAGACAACCCTATGCAAGAAGAAGCCAGACAATGGTACCTTATTCTTAGCAATTTCAAGACCTGGCTGGAAACGGGAAATTTGATGGACATACCAAATCAATAATTATGAAGCATTCAACTAATTATTACAACACGTTTATTGAAATAGCAGAGGATTGTAAAGCCGAAATGGGAGAAATGCCACCTATTAAAGGAGAAAAGAAAACGGTGGCTAATTTGCAATTTGACATGCTGTATGGAAATGATTACAAATACACGTCCGATGATGTATTGTTTGGCGTTTATGCTATCCGTAAAGAATTTGAAAAAAGAGAACTGAGTGAACAAAGGGAACACTATTTTTCCAAAGGGCAGCCATGCTTTCGCGCTTCACCACTCACCAAATCATATGGGTGGGGCATACATAGTAACGAAGAAGGCAAAATTGCGATATATGGAGTTGAAACGGAAGAGTATCGAAAGTTTCTTGAGGATGATACGATCAAGAAAGTGAAAGCAATGAGCAGTAAAAGAAAATAGTAATCTAGGATGAGATATGTTCTTACTAAGAAAAGTAGAACGTTTAATTAAATAGTAAATGAGCGACCGCACAACATTGGCTATACGTAATTCGGGCGAAAGTGCCAATATAAAAGTAATTACATCAAATAAACTAACAGCTAAACGGAAAGTGAAGTACTTTGAAATTCCGCACTACACATAGCCTAGACGGTTACAGGACAGGCAAGTGAAGTAAGGGAAATTGGTAAGCCTTCGGAAGGAAGTCCACGATAGCTAGGAAGTTCACGAAGGACCGGATGGGGTTTTTTCCGGCATCCAAGGCAAGGGACTTTTTCGGTTTCCGAAGGTGGCCTGCGTAAAATTCAGGACTGAAGGCGTGCCTTTTCAGACAAAGTGTGGGATTTCTGAAGGGGTCTTGTCCCAATTACGGGAGCTCACAGTCCTGTACAGGGGAGGCGCAAGACCGGGCGGTAGGGCTCCGGAAGGAAAAGACTTTAAAGAGGAAGATTGGAGGGACTGGACGCTATGGGGAAGCTGCCGGAAAAACCCTGAAAGTGTTGATCCACCGGGGGGCGGCCATCCAGGGAACCGAAAGGGTTTCCGAACTGAATGAAAAGATCCGGTCCAGGTCGTACAGTGAGGCCATTCAGGTTCTGAAAATTTGACCGGTACCACCGGGAAAAACTGCACGTATACGCCCGTCCTGTAACCCAAGCTTGGGTGCAGCAGGCAGTTCACGAGTAAAATATTATTTTAGTACATTTAAGGAAGTTTTTGAAATCCGGGAAGAAAAGGGCTCCGGAATTGCCCGCCGCCCACAAGCCCCGGACGTTAGCAACAAGCAGAATCATCAAATGGAAATAAAAACTGAATTTACTATTGAACCTTGTGAAAAGGAGAATATAAAGAAAATTGTTGACGGAATTAACGAATATAACTTGAGTAAAGTCCCTGCAATTGCTGACATATGGACTCGTTTGGAGTTTGTAGCAAAGGATGAAAACAAAAACGAAATTGGCGGAATATTAGCTGGACTTGGATATTGGAATGGTCTCGAAATTAAAATTCTGTGGGTGAAAGAAGAATACCGAAAAAATGGAGTTGGAACTAAAATTTTGAGATACGTCGAAAAAATAGCTATTGAAAGAGGAGCGGAATTTTCAATGCTTGATACGTTTGATTTTCAAGCGGAGGAATTTTACTTGAAAAACGGATATAAACCAATTGGAGAAATAAAAGGTTTCCCGAAAGGACACAGAAGAATATATTTCTCGAAACAATTAACGAAATAAATAAAAGCCAGTTGCTAACAATGTATAACCGCAATTACGGCGGATTCGACTACGTCCGAATCCACTCGGAATTGCTAACGTCTGTGCTAAACCGAAAATTAAAGCATATTAACCCGTAACTGACGGTTATACGAGACCGTTGGCAACCATTAAAATAACATTGATAAAAAATATTTAAAACATGAAAAAAAGTATCCTTACCCTATTAGTCATTTTTATGACATATCATCTATCTGCTCAGAACGTTAGCGTATTTGATGAAACCATTGTACTAAAAGACAATTTGGAACCCATAATTCCCAGACCCGACCAAGAAAAAATTGCAACGCAAAAGCTTTCAGATTTAGAAGCCAAGACAGGGCAAAAGCCAAACATCCTCATCTTTTTAGTAGATGATTTAGGTTGGGGAGATATTGGTGTTAATGGTGGTGGTGTGGCTGTTGGAGCGCCTACCCCAAATGTGGACAGACTTGCAAGAGAGGGAAAGAGATTTACCTCTTTTTATTCAACCCCAACCTGCACCTCTTCTAGAGCCATGATGTTAACAGGGAGGCAACCGATACGAAGTGGGTTAACCAGACCTTTATTGAGCGAAGATAAAGTGACTACCAACCCATGGGATGTAGAAGTGACACAGGCCAAATTACTGTCATCAGCAGGCTGTAAGTCTGCCTTAATTGGGAAATGGCATATTGGTGAAGCAGAAAACATGTTACCTCATGAAGTGGGTTTTGATTATTTCTATGGCCTTCCAGCTGTACAGTCTGATTATACACAGTTCTTAGTTGAAAGACAGTATTCAGATATGATTAACAATAAAGAACTTCACGATAAAGCATTTCAACTGCAGCCAGAAGGGCTAATTACTGGCGTAAAGGGTGGCAAAAGAGAAGTTGGTTTTGAAATTAAAAATCTTACAGATATACGACAGGTTGAGCAAAAATTAAAGAATGAGTGGTACTAGGCTGCTTTTTTTGAACAGGTTAAAACTAGAATTTTTAACTTAGTGATTATGAAAAAGAGCAAATTTAGCGAAGAGCAGGTCATCAAGATCCTCAAACTGCAAGAGGACGGCCACAAAGTAGAAGATATATGCCGGAAGTACGGCATCAGTTCTGCGACGTTTTACAGCTGGCGGAATAAATATTCGGGCATGGATGTGCAAGAACTTCGTCGTTCTCAGAAGCCTGGAGGAAGAAAACAGTCGCTTGAAGAAAATAGTGGCCAACCAAAGTCTGGAGATTGACATGATCAAAGATCTTTTGTCAAAAAAGCCCTGACGCCCGTGCAAAAGCAGGAACAGGTGACCTACCTTGAAGATACCTACAAGGTGTCCCATGCATGGGCGTGCAGCGTCGTATCGGTATCCAGAACCATAAAGTATTACCAGAAGAAAATGCCAGCAAAAGATGCCCAGATCAAAACGATGATTGAGCAGGTGATAGGCTGTAGCCGAAAAGGCAGAAACAAGGTGATCTGCCTGGTGCAGAAAAAGTATCCTCACATTAGTGGTAGCAAGATCAGGCGCGTGTACGAGCAAGAGGGATTTAGCCTGCACAGGCGTCTGAAACGCAGGATTAAGAATCAGCCCGCCAATCCGATTGAGATTCCATTAGTGGCCAACCAAGAGTGGGCAATGGACTTTATGTCTGAGGTACTAGGCTGCTTTTTTTGAACAGGTTAAAACTAGAATTTTTAACTTAGTGATTATGAAAAAGAGCAAATTTAGCGAAGAGCAGGTCATCAAGATCCTCAAACTGCAAGAGGACGGCCACAAAGTAGAAGATATATGCCGGAAGTACGGCATCAGTTCTGCGACGTTTTACAGCTGGCGGAATAAATATTCGGGCATGGATGTGCAAGAGCTTCGTCGTCTCAGAAGCCTGGAGGAAGAAAATAGTCGCTTGAAGAAAATAGTGGCCAACCAAAGTCTGGAGATTGACATGATCAAAGATCTTTTGTCAAAAAAGCCCTGACGCCCGTGCAAAAGCAGGAACAGGTGACCTACCTTGAAGATACCTACAAGGTGTCCCATGCATGGGCGTGCAGCGTCGTATCGGTATCCAGAACCACAAAGTATTACCAGAAGAAAATGCCAGCAAAAGATGCCCAGATCAAAACGATGATTGAGCAGGTGATAGGCTGTAGCCGAAAAGGCAGAAACAAGGTGATCTGCCTGGTGCAGAAAAAGTATCCTCACATTAGTGGTAGCAAGATCAGGCGCGTGTACGAGCAAGAGGGATTTAGCCTGCACAGGCGTCTGAAACGCAGGATCAAGAATCAGCCCGCCAATCCGATTGAGATTCCATTAGTGGCCAACCAAGAGTGGGCAATGGACTTTATGTCTGACACGTTGGAAAACGGGAGAAAATTCAGGACGCTGAACGTGGTGGATCATTTCAACCGTGCCTGCATTGGGATTGCGGTGGCACACAGCCTGCCTTCTGTACGTGTAATCGAATACCTGGAGCGTATGATTGAATTTCAGGGCAAGCCCAGGCGTATCCGAACCGACAACGGTCCTGAATTCAGAAGCAAGAAGTTTCAGGCATGGTTGAGCGACCAGCAGATAACGTGGTCGCCAATCCAGAAAGGAAAACCCCAGCAGAACGGAATCGTAGAGCGGTTCAATAGAACCTTCCGGGAAGATGTGCTTGATGCTTACCTATTCAGTTCCGTTGCGCATGCTCAAGACCTAGCCGATACATGGAAACAAGATTACAACAATCAGAGACCCCACCAGTCACTGGGATACCAAACCCCTTCCGACTATGCGGCGTAAGGTTTTCCAAAGGAATAAAACTCCCAAAACAGGGAGACAAAAAGGCTGCCCACTGGACAGCCTTGGAACCCGTTTCGGTCGGCCAGCCCTATCCCTGGTGGGTTGCTCCTCAGCAGCGCCCACTTCCGTTTCGGACCGGCATGGCAAAATTCAAAACAAAAACCTACATTTACAACCTGTCAAAATTCCCAGCCATATACCCTGACACGTTGGAAAACGGGAGAAAATTCAGGACGCTGAACGTGGTGGATCATTTCAACCGTGCCTGCATGGGGATTGCGGTGGCACACAGCCTGCCGTCTGTACGTGTAATCGAATACCTGGAGCGTATGATTGAATTTCAGGGCAAGCCCAGGCGTATCCGAACCGACAACGGTCCTGAATTCAGAAGCAAGAAGTTTCAGGCATGGATGAGCGACCAGCAGATAACGTGGTCGCCAATCCAGAAAGGAAAACCCCAGCAGAACGGAATCGTAGAGCGGTTCAATAGAACCTTCCGGGAAGATGTGCTTGATGCTTACCTATTCAGTTCCGTTGCGCATGCTCAAGACCTAGCCGATACATGGAAACAAGATTACAACAATCGGAGACCCCACCAGTCACTGGGATACCAAACCCCTTCTGAATATGCGGCGTAAGGTTTTCCAAAGGAATAAAACTCCCAAAACAGGGAGACAAAAAGGCTGCCCACTGGACAGCCTTGGAACCCGTTTCGGTCGGCCAGCCCTATCCCTGGTGGGTTGCTCCTCAGCAGCGCCCACTTCCGTTTCGGACCGGCATGGCAAAATTCAAAACAAAAACCTACATTTACAACCTGTCAAAATTCCCAGCCATATACCGAGTCTATAAAGTTTATCAATGAAAATTCAGACAATCCTTTCTTCCTTGTTCATTCATTTTCAGCCATTCATAACGACACGTACTGCGGTGCTGATTATATAGGCAAAAGTCCTGCAGCAATGCCTGTGAAAGACGCTATTGTTGAAATGGATGACATTGTTGGAGAAATAATGGAAACTCTAAAAAACAAAGGTTTACTAGAAAATACCCTGGTAATTTTTACTTCCGATAACGGGGCGAATGAAGATGTATTTCCAGATGCAGGTTACCATCCTTGGCGTGGAGGTAAAGGAACTACTTGGGAAGGTGGAGTGAGAGTACCTGGAACTGCCTATTGGAAAGGTATGATTGAGCCAGGGCAGGAAACTAATGAACTTATAGACCTATCCGATCTTTATATGGTTTCTCTTCGTTTAGGAAATGTCATTGACAAACTTCCCGACAATTTATATTTTGATGGTATAGACCAGACGTCATTTTTACTTACGGAAAATGGAAGGTCTCATCGCCAACATGTATTTTTATGGAATTCTACAGATTTCTGTGCATTGAGGTGGAGAGATTATAAAGTTCATTTTCAGGTTTTTGACGTAACCGAAACTAGAAGGAATATAGATGCCTCTACACTTTCTAGTGTAGGTACAGCACCTTGGGTATATAATTTAAATGTTGACCCTAAAGAAATGGGTAGTGAAGGACATCGTTACTTTGAATGGGGACTGCCCGCTGTGGTAAATTTTTACAAAAGGCATATCGCTACAATGAAAAAATATCCTAACACTGATCTTGGTTTAGACTTTTAAAACGGTTAACTTCAAAATGAATTGTTATTGGTTTGGTTTTGAAAAATTTAAATTGTTAGCATTTAAAAAAATCACGCAAAACTGCAAATGACGTACTTCGAAATCTGCCACTAACAAACACAAAACGATGGCAAACAGTTGGACATTAAATTATATATTACTAATAATCTTAAAATAAATATCATGAAAAAAAGTATTGTCATCATTTTCCTTTTTGGTTTTTTCAGTGCTATTGCCCAAGAAAAACCGAACATTCTAGTCATTATGGTAGATGATGTAGCACCTAACTCGTTAAGCAGTTACTCACTAGGCATGCAGTATCCAACACCAAATATAGATAGGATTGCCAAAGAGGGCGTTTTATTTACCGACCACTACTCGCAGCCAAGTTGCACTGCTGGTAGAGCGGCATTTATCACTGGACAAAAACCAGTAAGAACAGGCTTGACTACAGTTGGTCAACCTGGTAACCCACTAGGATTAAAAAAGGAAGACCCAACCTTAGCTGAATTATTGAAACCTATGGGGTATATGACAGGCCAATTCGGGAAGAATCACTTAGGTGATAGAAATGAACATCTACCAACCGTTCACGGGTTTGATGAATTTTTCGGTAATCTTTATCACCTAAATGTGTCCGAAGAGCCGGAACAAGCAGATTATCCAAAAAGTGATGAATTTGCAAATAAATATGGGCCACGAGGCATCATTGAGTCTTATGCAACTGATAAATATGACAGTACCGAAGATCCACGATTTGGAGCTATTGGGAAGCAAAAAGTTACAGATATAGGACAACTCAATTCTGAAAGAATGAAAACTTTTGATGAAGAACTTGTAGCAAAAAGCAAGGACTTTATGAAAAGAGCCAAAGATGCAGATAAACCATTTTTTATTTGGCACGCTACAAGTAGAATGCACGTGTACACCCATTTAAAGGAAGAATCTAAAAATCTTGCAACAGATGTAAGTACAGACATGGATTTATTTGGTCATGGACTTATGGAGCATGACGGACATGTTGGCGAACTACTTGATTATTTAGATGAATTGGGGCTTGATGAAAATACCATTGTAATTTACACAACAGATAATGGCCCTGAACAGAGTACATTCCCGGATGCAGGCGTAACCATGTTTAGGGGAGAAAAAATGACAACTTGGGAAGGTGGTCTGCGTTCACCATTTATGGTAAGATGGCCAGAAGAAATCCCAGCAGGATTGATAAGAAATGGTATCTCTGCTCATGAGGATGTATTGCCAACCTTAATGGCTGCAGTTGGCAATAAAAATATTAAGGAAGAACTGAAGAAAGGAAAAAAGGTAGGAGATTTGACCTACAAGGTCTATATTGATGGATTTAATAATCTTGAATATTGGACAGGCAAGGCAGATGAATCCGCTCGAAATTATTTTTTCTACTACTATGAAAGTGGATTAACAGCTATTCGTGTTGGACCTTGGAAAATGCATTTTGCCACCAAAGAGCGCTATTTTGACGACATGGTCCAGCATACCATGCCACAACTGTTTAATTTAAGAAAAGACCCCTTTGAAAAGTATGATGACATTACAGGTTTTCATTTAGCAATGGAAAAATCATGGGTAATGCAACCAGCCATTGGAATGCTTAGTGAACATCTTATGACGTTTAAAGATTATCCGCCAAGACAAGCGTCTGCTTCGTTAGACATTAATAAAGCTATAGAATCAATTTTAAAGTCAAAAGCACGACAATAAAAACGGCAGCCAACGAAATGTTTATTTGATGGTGGATTCTTAGTGAATTTAAATATTTACTCGTTAGTGAAATTTCACAAAAATGCAAATGAAGTACTTCGAAATCCGCCACCAAACAAACACAAAACGTTAACCACCTAATTTAGAGACAGTGAAAATAAAGTGTTTCCTGGTAGGGTTAGTTTTTCTAGCCCTTAGCGCATGTTCTACTGGCGTACAAATCACCGGATCATGGAGTAGCACCGAGATACCAGACAGCGGTTACAATAGCGTTTTTGTGACAGCGCTCACTCAAAATGTATTAGCCAGACATACTTTGAAATGTATTTGGAAGATATGATCCAAACACAGGGAATTTCTGTATTTGGAAGCTTTGAAATAATGCCAACTGGATTCAAAGCAAAGGAAGCAGATAAAGAAGAAATCCTTTCAAAAATCAAAAAATTAGGAAGTGAGGCGATATTGACAGTAACGCTTTTGGATCAAACGAATGAAACCAGATACGTTCCCGGAATGACCACTTATGCGCCTATGGGCGTTGGCTACTATGGACGTTTTTGGTCCTATTATAATCAGTATAATCCATACATGTATGATGCCGGCTACTATACTACAGACAAGAATTATTATTTAGAGGCCAACGTATATGACGCACGTACAGAAGATATCGTATGGTCAAGCCAGTCAGAAAGTACTAACGCGTCTTCATTGGATCAATTTTCAAAGGCTTTTTCAGCATCCGTTGTCAAACAACTCATGAAAGATGGAATAAGTGTTGCTCATTAGGTCGATCTGGGCCATTTAACCCACTTTGGGTTTTTTATGAAAACAACCTCACGAAAAATTACCGATTAGAATACGTAATATTGGAGTATATCCCATCGACTTCCAAACTGAACGCGGCTTACAAGCAGGGTATGTATTTTTGACGAATTACTACCTAAAGGTAAGCGTTAAAACTTAAGAACCGGCACTGTACCGAACGGTAGGTAGGGTGGTGTGAGAGTATAGATAGGACAAAAACCCCTATCTCACTACTCGATTATTTCGGAAAAATTCCTTGTTTTGAAAAGCTGAAAGATTGAGCGTAATAGAAACTGTATGGCCCCATCCAATACTAGAAAGAGGTTAAAAGCCTCAATAAAATTAACATACTTTTGGGCCACTAATCGGTTTTTATATGTTCTTCCTGGCATTTTTTAGCAGTTTTGTTAAACTAATTCGGCATAATTATTTACTCAACCGGGTGTAGAATCCGCTACACCCTTTTATTTTTAACTACTTTTGAAGTCGAAATCCTTCTTCTGCCATTTGCAATGGCTTACTAAATAACTACTCAGTAAGCAAAAATCCACGATTTTGAAGGTTTTCTACCTAAGGTTTGAAACAGGCATCCAAGCTGAGCGTACTTTTATTCACCTATCGGCAGAGCGTAGGATGAAAGATATTCATGAGAATCCGGTGCAGGCGGGAAATGTTGAAAAATGGGAAGATTATATTTATTCAAGCTGAAAAAGTTACGTTTGCATATAGTGTTTCATAGCCGGGGATTATTGATAAATTCGTCCGAATCCAATTGCAAATTGGAAGGGATAGGAGGGAGTAATTGCAAATTACACCCAGCCTGGGGTAAAAAACAGATCGTCCAGGCCGTCTGCATTCATATCCGCAACGGCCACACCGGCGCCGTTGTAAAAATACTCGAAGGTAAGGATGTTCATAAACTCGTCTTCGCGCAGCGTATTTTGGAAATCCAGGCCTGAGTGGGAAGGAGGAATTTCCGAGAGCAGGCGGGGTTCTTGACAGGACAGGCAAACAAGCAGGGCCGGCAAAGCCGGAAGGAGGGATCGTTTCATGGAGCGCAGGATGATCGGACGAACATGGTGGATTAAAGATACCGAATTTGGTCAGGGAACGGGAAGCGATGGTATTAATTTTTTGTGAAAACGCCCGTTTGGCTGCTGGCTGGGTTTCGTGCGCGGTTGGTCGTACCCGTATTTCACGGGATATTGGTAGCTTTTTTTGGGCTTTTTAATGAAATATTTAGTATTATTAACTCCTAATAAAAAGGTGATTTAATCAGGGTTATCCACCCGGTTTTGGATGCATAATCCTGAATCAGTCAGGTATATATACAAGTTACCACACATTAAAAAAGAGGATCATAAATTGAAGGACAAATACATTTTTAAATCAACCAGACTTGGCTTTCGGAATTGGAGAAGTGAAGACTTGGAAGAGTTTGCCGAGATGAATAATGACGTAGAAATAATGGAACATTTTCCAAAGCCGTTAAGCAGAACTGAATCCGAAAAACTAATGAAGCGAATGCAAGTACATTATGATAAAAATGGATACACATATTTTGCTACAGAACGATTAGATACGGGTGAATTAATCGGTTTTATAGGGTTAGCCTATCAGGAGTATAAAGCGGAATTTACCCCAGCAATTGATATAGGTTGGCGTTTAAAAAAGGATGCTTGGGGGACTGGATATGCTACCGAAGGTGCAAGAAGATGCTTGACATTTGGATTTAATGAATTGGGAATTAAAAAAATCGTTTCTACCTGCACAATTGGAAACAAAAAATCAGAAAATGTGATGAAAAAAATAGGAATGATAAAGAAAGGAGAATTTAATCATCCAGAATTGACAGAGTTTCCAGATTTTGAAAAATGTATTTGGTACGAAATCGAGAATAAATAAAACGTGTGGTAACACTGTATATGAAATCATAGCCGCCTATCGGCAGGCTACGCTTCATATACCAACCGTTACAGGACAGGCAAGTGAAGTAAGGGAAATTGGTAAGCCTTCGGAAGGAAGTCCACGATAGCTAGGAAGTTCACGAAGGACCGGATAGGGTTTTTTCCGGCATCCAAGGCAAGGGACTTTTTCGGTTTCCGAAGGTGGCCTGCGTAAAATTCAGGACTGAAGGCGTGCCTTTTCTGACAACGTGTGGGATTTCCGAAGGGGTCTTGTCCCAATTACGGGAGCTCACAGTCCTGTACAGGGGAGGCGCAAGACCGGGCGGTAGGTCTCCGGAAGGAAAAGACTTTAAAGAGGAAGCTTGGAGGGACTGGACGCTATGGGGAAGCTGCCGGAAAAACCCTGAAAGTGTTGATCCACCGGGGGGCGGCCATCCAGGGAACCGAAAGGGTTTCCGAACAGAATGAAAAGATCCGGTCCAGGTCGTACAGTGAGGCCATTCACGTTCTGAAAATTTGACCGGTACCACCGGGAAAAACTGCACGGAAACGCCCGTCCTGTAACCCAAGCTTGGGTGCAGCAGGCAGTTCACGAGTAAAATATTATTTTAGTACATTTAAGGAAGTTTTTGAAATCCGGGAAGAAAAGGGCTCCGGAATTGCCCGCCGCCCACAAGCCCCGGACGTTAGGCACAATTAAACGAAACTGAACAATGCAATCCCATTATACAGAATTTTAAAAATTAACATTTTGATTAGTATTAATAACCACAATAAAAATGAAAAACAATCTACTCTTAGTATTAATACTAATTCCAGTATTTTCTATTTGTCAAAATCTTACAAACTCAAGTATTATAACCATTACTAAAACATGGGGACAGCAACCAAGTGGATATACTTACCCAATGGACATTTCAGTTCCAAGTGGCACTCCTCCCATAAATGGATTTCCAATTTGTATTTTATTACATGGTAATGGACAAACAGGCTCATCCATTTTAACTCAATATCAAAGTATTCTAAACTGCCATGCATTAATAGCACCAACAGGATATATGAATAGCTGGGATATTTGTGACGAAAATAGTGAAGCTCCTGATATGGATATGATTTTAGATTTGATTGATTCTTTACAGAATTATTCAAATATTAACATAAATCAGATTAGAATTCTAGGTTTTTCGAACGGTGCGGGCTTAGCAAATAGAATTTTTATTGAAAATAATGACCCGAGAATTGATATTGTTTGTGCGGTAGTTTCACAGTTAAATGAACCACAATATCATTTAGGAGATTATTATCAACCTAATGGTTCTTCGGATTATTCAAGTTCTTATTGTGGCTACGATAATGTTATTGTTCCTATAAGTGGAAGAAAATATCTAAGCATATGTAATGATAATGATCCTATAATTCCATATTTAGGAGGGACATCGATTGTTGGCGTTGACTTTTTAAATGCTCAAGATGCAACATTTATTGTTGCTCAAAGCCAAGGATATTCAGGTACTCAAATAATTGGACCTGGAAACCCAATTGGAAGCCCACTAATATTTGAATATTCATACCTTTCGGGAGATGTGGTTCACCTTAGAGGAAATGCAGGCCACTCGACTAATTCAACACAACAAGACTACATCAATGACTTCTTTTCAGATTGTGAAGTTCCACTTGGAGTAAATGAAATTATCATTGATGGAACTGAAGTTTATCCAAACCCCGTTAGATCGTTTATTAATATAAAAAGGACTTCTGATAGTCCAAGTGTCCTTCAAATTTTCAATACAATTGGTGAGCTTGTTTTAAAGAAAGAGGTAAATGATAAAAAAATATATCTTGATTTAACCTACTTGTCTAATGGAATTTATGTGTTAAGGCTAGATAATCAAGCAATTAAACTTATTAAAGAAAAGTAAAAGTGCCTAACAATTTGTATAGTTCATTTACACCCTGCGGGATGCAAACGCACCATACAAGGAACGTTAGCGGTTATTAAAATCAGAATTAATGAAAAATAAGTATCACATACTAAATGGTGATTCCCTGAAAGAAAGGTTTCCTAATGAAATTGACGGAAAGATTATTGTTGCTCGTGAATGCTTTGTCGATGGAGATGTAAGTAGTGATACTTTAGATGAATTGTTTGATATCCGTGCTAAGTTTATAGCCGAAATTTATGGTAACTACTCGATAGAGGACTATTACTCAGATTCTGTTTCAGAATTTCAAAATATTCAAAAAATACCTGATAATTCCGAGATAAATCTATGGTTTGAGGATGACCTGTTTTGCCAGGTGAATTTTTGGCTTATCACTAACCTGATATTGGATTTTGTAAATGGCTGCAAAGTTTTTCTAATAAGACCAACAATTCACACTCAATATGGATTTGGCGGACTAAGCGAATTGGAGCTAATCAACGCTTATAAGCAAAAGGCTCTAATTGATGAAGTGGGTAGAATAGCAAGTCTGTGGAATTTATATCAGAATAATGATATGGAGGGAATGGTTGAGGTAGCTAAAGAGTTAGGGCAAAAATATCCTTTCATTCAGAACGCTGTTGAGGCTCACATTGATAGAATTCCAAATGAAAGTAGTCCAGGACGACCTAAGCGAACTCTAATTGAGATAATGGATGATTTAGGAACAGATTCATTTGGGGCTGTATTTAAAGAGTTTAACAAACGTGAAAGCATCTATGGATTCGGCGATTTACAGGTAAAAAGACTTTATGATGAAATTAAAAACAACCGCTAACAACACATATAGCTTATGGCGGGTGAACGAATCCCAGCAAGGTTTTCGCTCCGTATCCAGCTTTGGTTTCGGTGGACAGAAAAGTACTTCGAAACCGCCACAAGCCATATGCAAACCGTTAGGGGCAAGTATAGCAACCCTGACAGCAAGACGAATCAACTCACAAAAATTGAAACTCGAAAGAACAAATGTTGAGAAGGAAAAAAAATTTCAATAATATGTAACCTTTTGGTTGCTTTTTATATCTTTGCAACTTACTAAGCTAACCAATGGGGAAAGACATAAGAATACAACGATTTTATCCGCATCCTATAGACAAAGTTTGGACTGCGATTTCTACTTCAGAAGCATTGGCAGAATGGTTAATGCCTAACGACTTTAAGTTGGAAAAGAACCACGAGTTCACATTCAAAACCAAGCCACAACCAGGGTTTGACGGAATTGTAAAATGCAAAGTGATAGATTTTCAAATACCTTCAAAACTTCAATTTACTTGGCAAGGCGGACCTCTAAAGAAGCCGACTCTTGTATCCTTTGAGCTACAAGCGACCAATGAAGGAACAAACCTACATTTCATTCACAGTGGATTTGAAGGATTTATCAATCAATACATTGTTCGCTTCATTTTGGGAAGTGGTTGGAAAGGACTTTTGAAAACCAGTATCAAAAAATATTTGGACAAATGAACCGAGACCCATTTGCTGCCATTGCTGACCCAACCCGAAGAGAGATTATCGATTTGCTCGCCAAAGACGATTTGAATATCAATCAAATCTCCGAGCACTTTAATAGTGTGAGCAGACAGGCGGTAACGAAACAACTGAACTATTTAAAAGACAGCGGACTCATATTCATTGAAAAAAATGGTCGGGAAAAATACTGCCATCTTTCTCTTGATAATTTGAGTGAAGTAAACGATTGGCTTATGAAGTACAAGAAATTTTGGAGCAAGAAACTTGACAACCTTGACGAATACCTGAAAAAGCAAAAATGAAAAAGATTAAGGCAAATTGAAAAGCAATTAATAACAGAGCAACAACTTAAAAACAAAATACAATGACGAAGAAAATTATCATCTCAACAATCGTATCCACCGTGATACTTTTCCTTTGGAGCGGAATCACACAAATTTTCCCTTGGGGTGTACCTACAGCACAATCAATTTCCTCACAGACCACAGCACAAACAGAAAGTTTTCAGACACCAAATCTTGTGGAACTTCCTGCTAATAGCTTGACTACAGAGAAATTTGACGAGCAGTTTGTAAACAAAATCAGCACACTTACAACAGACAAGACTTTCTCTTGGATAATATCCAAGCCAGTTGAATATTACAATGTAGGCAACTACTTTATAAAGGAAATTGTTACACAACTTTTAGTAGCAATGTTCTTAGCGACCTTGCTTATGCTGACAACTGGACTTTCAAATCAAAAACGTTTGACAATTATTGCTATTACAGGAGTTCTTGCAGTAACGGCCATATACGGACAAATGATGAATTGGTGGGGAGTTCCAGTAATTTATGCTTTGGGAGCAGGACTAAATCTAATTATCGGTTGGACTTTGTCGGCTTTCGTTTCTTCCAAATTTATCATCAAACCTACTGTATAATGACAATAGAAGAATTTTTAAAAAACTATGACCCGAAGGTTAGAGAAATTTGCTTAGAACTTAGAAAAATTGCATTGGAACTTTTGCCCGAAACAGAAGAGATCCTTTTTGAAGGGTGGAAAAATTTTACTTACGGTACAGGTGAAAGCCGAGCCGACAAAGACTTAATAATTTACGTGGCACCTTTCAAGGACAGCGTAAATCTTGGCTTTTATCGTGGAGCAAACCTACCTGATCAGAAAAAGTTACTTAAAGGCACAGGAAAACTTCTCAAACACATAAAACTGAAAACAATGGCAGACTTCGAAATAGACGACATAAAACAATTAATTACAGAAGCAAAAATCGAAAGAATTGGGACGAAATGAGAGAATGCCAGCCGCTAACACACGCTATAGCCAATAAAGGTTTCAGTGGTTTGCGAAGTTTTTCACCCGCATTAATTTCTGTGTAACTTGATAGGTGATTCGCCCGCAATCCTTTACTGGCCATAGCATCAACCGTTACAGGACAGGCAAGTGAAGTAAGGGAAATTGGTAAGCCTTCGGAAGGAAGTCCACGATAGCTAGGAAGTTCACGAAGGACCGGATGGGGTTTTTTCCGGCATCCAAGGCAAGGGACTTTTTCGGTTTCCGAAGGTGGCCTGCGTAAAATTCAGGACTGAAGGCGTGCCTTTTCAGACAAAGTGTGGGATTTCTGAAGGGGTCTTGTCCCAATTACGGGAGCTCACAGTCCTGTACAGGGGAGGCGCAAGACCGGGCGGTAGGGCTCCGGAAGGAAAAGACTTTAAAGAGGAAGATTGGAGGGACTGGACGCTATGGGGAAGCTGCCGGAAAAACCCTGAAAGTGTTGATCCACCGGGGGGCGGCCATCCAGGGAACCGAAAGGGTTTCGAACTGAATGAAAAGATCCGGTCCAGGTCGTACAGTGAGGCCATTCAGGTTCTGAAAATTTGACCGGTACCACCGGGAAAAACTGCACGGAAACGCCCGTCCTGTAACCCAAGCTTGGGTGCAGCAGGCAGTTCACGAGTAAAATATTATTTTAGTACATTTAAGGAAGTTTTTGAAATCTGGGAAGAAAAGGGCTCCGGAATTGCCCGCCGCCCACAAGCCCCGGACGTTAGTGGCAATGGTAGGACGACCCTAAAAGAGCAAGAAACATCAAGCGAAAATGTAATGACAATAGTATTTTTACAGAATGAGAACAGACACCAAAAATTCATATCTTGAAAGTATAAACAAGGCAATTTCATTCATAGAAAGTAATTCAACAACTGACATTCAACTCAAAGACATTGCTACACAAGCAAATCTTTCACAATTCCATTTTCATCGGGTTTTCAAATCGCTAACTGGCGACACCACAAAAGACTTTTTGACAAGACTTCGACTTGAAAAAGCGGCTCTGAAACTTAAACATTCACAAAACGACATTGGACAAATTGCGTTTGACTGTGGCTATCAAAACCACGAAACATTTACAAGAGCATTTAAAGACTATTTTGGACTGCCACCATTAGAATATCGAAATTCAATTGCAGAACTTACGACTAACAAGCAAAACGAATACGAAAAAACAAACATTGACTTAAATGCACTTAATGTTCAAGGACCAATTATCAAGACAATTCCAGACCTTCACCTTGCTTATATCAGACACACAGGTTCGTATGACAAAGTAGGCGGTTCTTTTCAAAAACTTATGTTTTGGGCAGCAACTCATTTAGTTTTAAAATTAAAGCCAGTAACTATTGGCATTGTTCACGACAATCCCGACCTAACAGCAGAACAACATATTCGTTTTGACGCTTGTGTTTTGCTTTCGAAAGAAATAAAACCAAGCGGAGAAATTGGTTACAAAAAAATTGAAGGCGGAAAGTTTGCGGTATTCACTTATAAAGGGGCTTATGAAGGATTTTATCCTGTTTACGACTACATCTATAATGTTTGCTTATTTGAAAATAAGTTTGACTTAGCGGACAAACCAGCACTTGAATGGTATATAAAGTCCCCACCCTTTTACAAGCCTGAAAATTTGGTAACTGATTTTTATGTTCCTATAAAATAGCAAAAAACGTCAAACGAATTTTTAAAATGAAATAGAAATTTGCAAAATAAAAAATCTTCAAAATGAAAAAAATGATGACTTATTTGCTGGTTTCTGTTTTTGCAATCATTGCAATCGTATTGATAATTGGGTTGTTTCTACCCAAAGAAAGAACATTTACAAAAACGGCTGTGCTTAATTCAGATGTAAGCAAAGTATTCAACTTAGTAACTGATTTTAAAAATCAAACCACATGGAGAAATGATGTAAAAGAAATTATTGTAATTGACGAAAATACTTGGACAGAAGTCCCCAAAAAAGGTACAGCTATTACTTTTAAAGTAAAGCAGAAAGTAGAAAATGAAATTTTTGAAATTGAAATCATTGAACCAAATAATTTCAATGGATATTGGGTAGGCACTTTTAAGCAAACTAAGGAAAATCAAACAGCCATCGAGTTTAAAGAAGTTGTTATCGTTTCAAATCCTTTTTTTAGAACAATATCATATGTATTTGTGGACTTAGACAAAACGATGGATTTATACCTTCAAAACTTAAAACAAAAATTAGGCGAATAAAATGGCATCAAAAAAGACTTGGACTGAAAAATTGCATTGTGATAAAGAGCCAAAAATCAAACGAATAGATTTTGATTTTGCAGACATTCCCGCAAACAGCAATATGTTTATTGCGACACCACAAATAATTGACAATTACATTAAGCAAATACCAAAAGGTAAAAAGGTATCCATTCAAACAATGCGGAAAGACCTTGCTATTGAAAACAGAGCTGACTATACTTGTCCAGTTACGACAGGAATATTTTTACGAATAGTGGCTGAAGCAAATTTTGAAAAATACCAACAAACTAACTCACTCAAAGGCATCACACCATTTTGGAGAGTGGTAGAACCTAACTCGACTTTATCTAAAAAACTTACATTTGGACAAGACTTTATTACTATCCAAAGACAAGCTGAAAAGATAAATGACTAAATTAACGGACAAAAGAACCACAGCCACTAACAGCACCTACCCAAACGGCGGGGTTTCGTGTTCCAAAGACAGTTTTGTGATTAATCAAACATTAGTTTTCCAAATCAAGTTTTGTGGTAAAAGTCCCGCCCTTCGGGTAGCTGCAAAACGTTGGCGGTAATACCGAATATACCCGACAGACTTAAAAAGTTAATTAATACAAAATATGACAGAAGAACATTTCTTAAATAAAGTTTTCGCTTCAAGCGGAATAACAAAAGACGAATTGAAGGAAATAATTCCTCGCTATAAACAAGTGACTTTTCAAAAAGATGACTACTTGCTTAAAGAAGGACAAGTAGAAAAAAAGTATTGGTTTATAGAAACAGGTTTTATCCGTTCTTACATAATAGACACAGAAGGTAAGGACATCACCTTTAATCTATATGGAGCCAAAGATGTGGTAATTGATTATGCATCGATATTCTTTTTTGCGCCTTCTAGAGAAAATATACAAGCTTTAACAGATTGTATTTGTTGGGAAATAACATACCAAGACTTCCAAGAAATGTTTAATACAATAGATAGTTTCAGAGAACAACAACGAGGTCTACTCGTAGGAAGTTATTTTGCCTTGAAAGAGCATAGCATTTCCCTTATTGCAGACCAAGCAAAACAGAGATACTTAAACTTTTTAAAACAAAAGCCTCACATTGTACAGAACGTTTCCTTAAAACATATAGCTACCTTCTTAGGCATTACAGACACTTCATTGAGCAGGATAAGAAAAGAAATTGCCAAAGAATAGCACTTCTTGTCATATGGCAAGTTTTGTTTTTTGAATCTGTTTCATCTTTGTATCATCATTAACAATAAAAACATTTTAAGATGAAAAATTCAAAAGAATTTATGTTGCTATTCAGATATGAGCCAAGCAACGAAGAACCTACCCAAGAGCAACTTCAAGAAATGGAAAAGCATTGGGGTGAATTTATTGGTGGAATTGCTATGCAAGGTAACCTTGTGAGTACACATCAATTAGGTTTTGAGGGCAAAAGAATTTCACCAGACTTGACTACAGAAGACGGATTCCATATTTCAGACAGTCAAATAATTGGTGGAAATATGGTGCTTAAAGCTGAATCCATTGAATCAGCTACCGAACTTGCAAAAAAATGCCCGATACTATTTATGGGTGGTACGGTAGAAGTAAGAGACGTAATACCAATGAACTAATTATAAACCGAATAAAATGAACAAGAAAATGATATTTGCAATTATTGGAATCGCTCTTGTAGCGTTTATCGGATTTGGTTTATACAAAGCCAGCGGTTTGAAATCTATCCAAATCATAAAAACAGTAACCATCAAGGGAACCAAACAAGAAGTTTTTGATATGGTAAAATATCTAAACAACTTCCCCAAATGGTCGCCATTCTTGGCACAAGACCCGGACCAAAAATATGAAGTAAAGGGTACAGACGGAACTGTAGGTGCTCAATATCATTGGGACGGAAACAAAGGGAAAGATTTGGGCTATCAAGAAATCGTAAAAATTGACGAACTAAGTTTTGTTGGAATGAAATGCGACATTCAAAAACCATTTGTGGCAAAACCAACATTTGACTACTATTTCAATGAAACATCCAACGGAATAGAAGTTAAACAAGATTTTAAATTGGAATCAGGTTTAGTTGACGCCTTCTTTATGTGGTTGTTTGGTGCAAAAGCCGAAATGGAAAAGACCAATCAGCAAGGTTTAGAGTTATTAAAAAAAGCTGTTGAGAATAACTAAAACCTTTAAGAAAGTACTACCGCCAACACGGTGTATAAGCAATAGCGGTTTAAGTGGTAACTTGAACCGTTTTTGCGTTTAAATAAGTATCTTGCTATCTTATAATTTGTAAGCGAACGCCCACCCCCATCTATTTTTTCTGGCAGGGGTTCGAGACCTTTGCCTGCATGAAAGATTGTAAGCGAACGCCCACCCCCATCTATTTTTTCTGGCAGGGGTTCGAGACCTTTGCCTGCATGAAAGATTTACAAACTATTTCCCCCAGGGATTATTATCATTCCCTTTATGAAGAGTGGAAGGCCAGTGGTATTTCCGTCGGTCTGTTCTGCAAGCAATCCTCAGTCAAGTACGCCACTTTCCGGTACTGGTCCAAGAAGTTTGGGCAGGAAAAGAATGTGGACACAGGTTTTACCGAGTTGCGTGTTAGCGATCCCGAACCTGAGCCTGTTGCGGTATTGAACTTTCCCAACGGGACCAGGCTTTCCTTTCAGCGCCTTCCGGATACCGCCTGGCTCAGAGCGCTGATATCGTAAGCATGCTTTCCCTTTCCTCTTCGGTACGCTATTTTCTATACCACAAGCCTGCCGACATGCGCTGCGGAATTTACTCCCTTGCCGGCCTTGTCCAAAACAATCTGGGACTTGATCCCCTTTCGGGTGACGTGTTTATTTTTATAGGCAAACGCGGCAACCAAATGCGTTTGCTCCAGTGGGACGGAGACGGCTACGCCATGTACATCAAGCGTCTGGAGTCGGGTACGTTCGAGCGTCCTAAAAACAGCAAAACACTGGTTTCCGCCAGGGAGCTGACCCTGGTTTTGCAGGGCGTGAAGCTTGCTTCCGTACAACTCAGAAAGCGGTACGAAAGGAATATTTTCACTTAAAAAAAAGTGAAAAATATTGTAAAAAAGTGGCCTTTAAATGATTTAAAGTCACTTTTTATATTTATTTTTATACTATGAATACAGCCGTACCGGACTATAAAGCGCTCTACCTGGAAAGCCAAAAACAGTTGGCCGAAAGCAGGCGCATGCTACTGGAAACGGAACTCAAACTTAAGTTAGCCCTACTGGACGCAGCCGAACTGCGGCGCAGGCACTTCTCCTCCTCAAAATCCGACAACCGGGTGAGCGGTTCGGGCAACGGGCAGCTGGGCCTCTTCCCCTTGGGTGCCGGGGAAGCCGATGTTCAAGCCTCCGAGGAGCTTACTGCCGCCGAGGTGGAAAAGGCGAACCTGGAGCAGGACATACAGGCACGCAAGCGTAGGAAAGCCGCAGCCCGAGGTCCCCGCATGGTGTTTCCCGAAAGCCTGGAGCGGGAAATCGATATCATAGACCCCAACCAAAACCTGGAAGGATACAAAATCATCGGAGAAGAAACCAGCGAGGTGTTGGTGATGGTACCCGCCAGTTTTAAAGTGCGCAGGACCGTTCGCAGGAAATGGGCCCTCATTGACCCTTCGCAAACCGGCAAAAAGGGAGTGCTGATCGCCCCAATCCCTTCCAGGACCGTAAACAGGGGACTCTTCGATGAATCGGTTCTGGCCCACCTGCTTACCTCCAAATTCGTGGATCACCTTCCCCTGTACAGGCAGCAGCAGATGTTCAGGCGAATAGGGCTCGAAATCCCCGCCTCCACGCTCATCGACAACACCAATGCAGCCTGTAAAGCAATCACCCCAATCTACAACGCACTCAAGCGCGAAACCCTGGCCAATCTCTATCTACAGGCAGACGAAACCCGGATGCAGGTACTCGAAAACGGAGGCGTGAAGGGTTCCTCCCATAGGGGTTTCGTGTGGGCCTATCATGCCCCCGTGGACGGGTTGGTATTCTTTGACTACCGGACCGCCAGGAACAAATCCGGCCCAGAGGAGATATTGGCCAATTACAAGGGCGTGGTCCAGACAGATGCCTATGAGGTTTACCATAGTCTTTTTGCCCGCAACAAAGGCATAAAGCACTATTATTGTATGGCTCATATCCGCCGCAAGTTCGACGAGGCAGCAGTTTATGACAGAGATAGGGCTTCTTGGGCGGTGGGGACGATTGCCAAACTGTATGCAGTAGAAAAACAGATCAGGGAAGCCGAACCGCCCCTTCCCGAAAACCTCATCGTCAAAAAACGGGTGGAGGAATCCCAACCCATACTGCGGGAAATCCACGACTGGATGCTCGCCGAGTATCCCAAGGTACTCCCTTCCTCACCGATAGGAAGGGCAATCGCCTATGCACTTCCGCTCATGGACAGCATGAAGCTATACACCCTCCACGGACAACTTCAGATTGACAACAACCTTATTGAAAACGCCATCAGACCGATTGCCCTGGGACGGAAAAACTACCTGTTCGCTGGTACCCACGCCACTGCTCAGAACGCCGCAATGATCTACTCCCTGTTCGCGACTTGCAAAAAGCACGAGGTAAATCCCCATGACTGGCTGCTCGACGTGCTGCGAAAACTCAACAACCCCACCTATGACGGCAAGTTCTCCGACCTGCTGCCCCACAGATGGAAAAATCATCAAGGGAATCCCAGAAAATTTTAATAGGGGGTTGGCCGTTTGCTTACGAAAGATTTACAAACTATTTCCCCCAGGGATTATTATCATTCCCTTTATGAAGAGTGGAAGGCCAGTGGTATTTCCGTCGGTCTGTTCTGCAAGCAATCCTCAGTCAAGTACGCCACTTTCCGGTACTGGTCCAAGAAGTTTGGGCAGGAAAAGAATGTGGACACAGGTTTTACCGAGTTGCGTGTTAGCGATCCCGAACCTGAGCCTGTTGCGGTATTGAACTTTCCCAACGGGACCAGGCTTTCCTTTCAGCGCCTTCCGGATACCGCCTGGCTCAGAGCGCTGATATCGTAAGCATGCTTTCCCTTTCCTCTTCGGTACGCTATTTTCTATACCACAAGCCTGCCGACATGCGCTGCGGAATTTACTCCCTTGCCGGCCTTGTCCAAAACAATCTGGGACTTGATCCCCTTTCGGGTGACGTGTTTATTTTTATAGGCAAACGCGGCAACCAAATGCGTTTGCTCCAGTGGGACGGAGACGGCTACGCCATGTACATCAAGCGTCTGGAGTCGGGTACGTTCGAGCGTCCTAAAAACAGCAAAACACTGGTTTCCGCCAGGGAGCTGACCCTGGTTTTGCAGGGCGTGAAGCTTGCTTCCGTACAACTCAGAAAGCGGTACGAAAGGAATATTTTCACTTAAAAAAAAGTGAAAAATATTGTAAAAAAGTGGCCTTTAAATGATTTAAAGTCACTTTTTATATTTATTTTTATACTATGAATACAGCCGTACCGGACTATAAAGCGCTCTACCTGGAAAGCCAAAAACAGTTGGCCGAAAGCAGGCGCATGCTACTGGAAACGGAACTCAAACTTAAGTTAGCCCTACTGGACGCAGCCGAACTGCGGCGCAGGCACTTCTCCTCCTCAAAATCCGACAACCGGGTGAGCGGTTCGGGCAACGGGCAGCTGGGCCTCTTCCCCTTGGGTGCCGGGGAAGCCGATGTTCAAGCCTCCGAGGAGCTTACTGCCGCCGAGGTGGAAAAGGCGAACCTGGAGCAGGACATACAGGCACGCAAGCGTAGGAAAGCCGCAGCCCGAGGTCCCCGCATGGTGTTTCCCGAAAGCCTGGAGCGGGAAATCGATATCATAGACCCCAACCAAAACCTGGAAGGATACAAAATCATCGGAGAAGAAACCAGCGAGGTGTTGGTGATGGTACCCGCCAGTTTTAAAGTGCGCAGGACCGTTCGCAGGAAATGGGCCCTCATTGACCCTTCGCAAACCGGCAAAAAGGGAGTGCTGATCGCCCCAATCCCTTCCAGGACCGTAAACAGGGGACTCTTCGATGAATCGGTTCTGGCCCACCTGCTTACCTCCAAATTCGTGGATCACCTTCCCCTGTACAGGCAGCAGCAGATGTTCAGGCGAATAGGGCTCGAAATCCCCGCCTCCACGCTCATCGACAACACCAATGCAGCCTGTAAAGCAATCACCCCAATCTACAACGCACTCAAGCGCGAAACCCTGGCCAATCTCTATCTACAGGCAGACGAAACCCGGATGCAGGTACTCGAAAACGGAGGCGTGAAGGGTTCCTCCCATAGGGGTTTCGTGTGGGCCTATCATGCCCCCGTGGACGGGTTGGTATTCTTTGACTACCGGACCGCCAGGAACAAATCCGGCCCAGAGGAGATATTGGCCAATTACAAGGGCGTGGTCCAGACAGATGCCTATGAGGTTTACCATAGTCTTTTTGCCCGCAACAAAGGCATAAAGCACTATTATTGTATGGCTCATATCCGCCGCAAGTTCGACGAGGCAGCAGTTTATGACAGAGATAGGGCTTCTTGGGCGGTGGGGACGATTGCCAAACTGTATGCAGTAGAAAAACAGATCAGGGAAGCCGAACCGCCCCTTCCCGAAAACCTCATCGTCAAAAAACGGGTGGAGGAATCCCAACCCATACTGCGGGAAATCCACGACTGGATGCTCGCCGAGTATCCCAAGGTACTCCCTTCCTCACCGATAGGAAGGGCAATCGCCTATGCACTTCCGCTCATGGACAGCATGAAGCTATACACCCTCCACGGACAACTTCAGATTGACAACAACCTTATTGAAAACGCCATCAGACCGATTGCCCTGGGACGGAAAAACTACCTGTTCGCTGGTACCCACGCCACTGCTCAGAACGCCGCAATGATCTACTCCCTGTTCGCGACTTGCAAAAAGCACGAGGTAAATCCCCATGACTGGCTGCTCGACGTGCTGCGAAAACTCAACAACCCCACCTATGACGGCAAGTTCTCCGACCTGCTGCCCCACAGGTGGAAAAATCATCAAGGGAATCCCAGCTAATTTTAATAGGGGGTTGGCCGTTTGCTTACTATAATTTAGCGGTTTGAAATCCGCTACTGCTCATACACAAAACCGTTACAGGACAGGCAAGTGAAGTAAGGGAAATTGGTAAGCCTTCGGAAGGAAGTCCACGATAGCTAGGAAGTTCACGAAGGACCGGATAGGGTTTTTTCCGGCATCCAAGGCAAGGGACTTTTTAGGTTTCCGAAGGTGGCCTGCGTAAAATTCAGGACTGAAGGCGTGCCTTTTCTGACAAAGTGTGGGATTTCCGAAGGGGTCTTGTCCCAGTTACGGGAGCTCGCAGTGCTGTACAGGGGAGGCGCAAGACCGGGCGGTAGGGCTCCGGAAGGAAAAGACTTTAAAGAGGAAGATTGGAGGGACTGGACGCTATGGGGAAGCTGCCGGAAAAACTCTGAAAGTGTTGATCCACCGGGGGGCGGCCATCCAGGGAACCGAAAGGGTTTCGAACAGAATGAAAAGATCCGGTCCAGGTCGTACAGTGAGGCCATTCAGGTTCTGAAAATTTGACCGGTACACCGGGAAAAACTGCACGGAAACGCCCGTCCTGTAACCCAAGCTTGGGTGCAGCAGGCAGTTCACGAGTAAAATATTATTTTAGTACATTTAAGGAAGTTTTTGAAATCTGGGAAGAAAAGGGCTCCGGAATTGCCCGCCGCCCACAAGCCCCGGACGTTGGCAGCAAGGCAAAAAAAGATAAATGCAAATTAAATTTTACATAATTGGTGGACTGGTAGGGTTGCTCATTATTTTCTTGGTTTATCGATATTGGGCGACTTTAAAGGCGACTCAAAAAAGGGACAAGGATATTTTTGATAAAGTCAAACCAGTTATTGAGGCTCTTGAGAATAAGAACGTCCTTGATGAAAAACTAATTAATCGACTGGCAGATGACTCTGCTGCAAGAGGAATTCTTTACTCAATCTTAGAAGAACATAATCAATTAGAATTATTTCCTAACAAATACATGGACTTCAAATCGGGAGCAGAATCATCACTCGTATATTGGCTACTCCACCCTAACGAATTAGGAGACCGACCAGACCAAATCGAATATATTCAGACGGTGTCGAGAGAACAGGAAATTGATAACGAAAAGCAAAAGCTTGACTATTATGTTTTCAAATTCAAAATGAATCCGCCACATTGGGCTTCCAAAGACGGTTGGACAGTTGGAGTAGCTGGACCGTACATCAAAGACAGCGAACCATATGACTTTGCCCCCGGCACATTCAGTACTTTCGAGAAATTTGAATCTAAGTCACCAGATGAACATGTAGGCTGGGTGCATGAAACGATGAATAAAAAAGGACAATATTAAAAATGAAAAAGCCCAGCTGCCAACAAAAACTATAAGCAAGCGGGGCGACAGTGAAAAAAGAAACGCTGTAACTATTAACTAACTTTCGGCTCGGCTGACAGGAATGTGCTTCTAAAGCCCGCCTGCTCATAGTCAATCCGTTGTGTTTAATTTGAAAATAACCGTCACACATCAAAGCAATATTCATCAAAATAGAAAATAACAAGATGAGATGAAGGAGATAAAATCCAAATATGACAGTTCAAATGACGATGAACTGGTTTCTGCTGCTTTAAAAGGAAATAAAAATGCGCTCAATGACCTCATTAAGCTTCATGAACCCTTTATTTACAATGTAGCTTGGAAATTTACCAATGATGAAAACGAAGCCAAAGACCTGACACAGGAAGTTCTGATAAAAATAATTACTAAGCTATCTACTTTTAAAAGGAAAAGCAGTTTTCGTACTTGGGCATACCGAATTGCTTTCAATCAGTTTTTACAAACCAAACGAAGACCTATGGAAGATCGTTGGGAAAGTTTAGAACATTTTGCTGATGAGTTGAACAGCATACCAAGTCCAGAATTAAGTCCAGAGGAGGAAAAAGAAGAAATTTTGAGAACCAAAACTGCCCGCACAAGGTGTATGTCTGGTATGCTTATGTGTCTTACAAGAGAACAGCGATTACTCTACTTGATTGGTGAAGTTTTTAAAATTGACCATCAAATAGGTGCGGAAGTTTTTAATATTTCAAAGGATAACTACCGAAAAAAACTATCTCGAACTCGAAAGGAATTCCATGCCTTTATGAATCAGCAATGTGGACTTGTAAATTTAGCTAACCCTTGTAGGTGTTCTAAGAAAGCCAAGGCAATGGAGGCTGCTGGCAAAATGCAAACTAATGCTAAATTATTTGACCCCACATATTATGCAACCATAGCTGACTACGCAGAAAAACACGCCAATGAAGTAGCAGACACCTTAGATAAAAAGTACATCAAGTTCTTTCAAAAGCATCCATCTAAAAAAGATTTTTCTGCCGATACCGTTGTCACAGAAATTCTAAATGATCCTGAACTAAACAAATATTATCAATAATTTTTTTCTAAGTTTTGTCACACATTGAACCTTCTTGTATCTAAGTGCTGTAAACGATTTTAAAAAAAAATCAAAATTATGGAAATTAAAGTAAAGGTAAAGATCAATAAATCAATTGACGAAGTATGGAAGGTAATGGGCTATCAATTTGGAGAAGCCCATTTATGGTCGAGCAATTTTAAAACATCCAAGCCAGGTGGCGAGAAGAAATTTGAAGGGATAGGCTATTCTCTTCGTGATACGACCACTCCCAATGGAAACACTATTCAAGAGTTAAAGGAGTTTGACGCTGAAAATTATTCGCTTCAATACGAAATTATAGCCGGCAAACCAGAAATTGCCAAGTTTGTTTCTTCTCATTGGTATTTAAAAGAATCAGAAGAAGGTACAATAGCTTTTATGGATTCTGTATTGGAGCCTAAACAGGAACTTCCGCAAGAAATGACATCCAAGATTCAAAAGGGGTTAACGGCTTCATTTCAAACCTTAGCAGATGAGTTAAAATTCTATATCGAAGAGGGAAAACCCCATCCAAATAATCTGAAAGTAAGCGAACGCCCACCCCCATCTATTTTTTCTGGCAGGGGTTCGAGACCTTTGCCTGCATGAAAGATTTACAAACTATTTCCCCCAGGGATTATTATCATTCCCTTTATGAAGAGTGGAAGGCCAGTGGTATTTCCGTCGGTCTGTTCTGCAAGCAATCCTCAGTCAAGTACGCCACTTTCCGGTACTGGTCCAAGAAGTTTGGGCAGGAAAAGAATGTGGACACAGGTTTTACCGAGTTGCGTGTTAGCGATCCCGAACCTGAGCCTGTTGCGGTATTGAACTTTCCCAACGGGACCAGGCTTTCCTTTCAGCGCCTTCCGGATACCGCCTGGCTCAGAGCGCTGATATCGTAAGCATGCTTTCCCTTTCCTCTTCGGTACGCTATTTTCTATACCACAAGCCTGCCGACATGCGCTGCGGAATTTACTCCCTTGCCGGCCTTGTCCAAAACAATCTGGGACTTGATCCCCTTTCGGGTGACGTGTTTATTTTTATAGGCAAACGCGGCAACCAAATGCGTTTGCTCCAGTGGGACGGAGACGGCTACGCCATGTACATCAAGCGTCTGGAGTCGGGTACGTTCGAGCGTCCTAAAAACAGCAAAACACTGGTTTCCGCCAGGGAGCTGACCCTGGTTTTGCAGGGCGTGAAGCTTGCTTCCGTACAACTCAGAAAGCGGTACGAAAGGAATATTTTCACTTAAAAAAAAGTGAAAAATATTGTAAAAAAGTGGCCTTTAAATGATTTAAAGTCACTTTTTATATTTATTTTTATACTATGAATACAGCCGTACCGGACTATAAAGCGCTCTACCTGGAAAGCCAAAAACAGTTGGCCGAAAGCAGGCGCATGCTACTGGAAACGGAACTCAAACTTAAGTTAGCCCTACTGGACGCAGCCGAACTGCGGCGCAGGCACTTCTCCTCCTCAAAATCCGACAACCGGGTGAGCGGTTCGGGCAACGGGCAGCTGGGCCTCTTCCCCTTGGGTGCCGGGGAAGCCGATGTTCAAGCCTCCGAGGAGCTTACTGCCGCCGAGGTGGAAAAGGCGAACCTGGAGCAGGACATACAGGCACGCAAGCGTAGGAAAGCCGCAGCCCGAGGTCCCCGCATGGTGTTTCCCGAAAGCCTGGAGCGGGAAATCGATATCATAGACCCCAACCAAAACCTGGAAGGATACAAAATCATCGGAGAAGAAACCAGCGAGGTGTTGGTGATGGTACCCGCCAGTTTTAAAGTGCGCAGGACCGTTCGCAGGAAATGGGCCCTCATTGACCCTTCGCAAACCGGCAAAAAGGGAGTGCTGATCGCCCCAATCCCTTCCAGGACCGTAAACAGGGGACTCTTCGATGAATCGGTTCTGGCCCACCTGCTTACCTCCAAATTCGTGGATCACCTTCCCCTGTACAGGCAGCAGCAGATGTTCAGGCGAATAGGGCTCGAAATCCCCGCCTCCACGCTCATCGACAACACCAATGCAGCCTGTAAAGCAATCACCCCAATCTACAACGCACTCAAGCGCGAAACCCTGGCCAATCTCTATCTACAGGCAGACGAAACCCGGATGCAGGTACTCGAAAACGGAGGCGTGAAGGGTTCCTCCCATAGGGGTTTCGTGTGGGCCTATCATGCCCCCGTGGACGGGTTGGTATTCTTTGACTACCGGACCGCCAGGAACAAATCCGGCCCAGAGGAGATATTGGCCAATTACAAGGGCGTGGTCCAGACAGATGCCTATGAGGTTTACCATAGTCTTTTTGCCCGCAACAAAGGCATAAAGCACTATTATTGTATGGCTCATATCCGCCGCAAGTTCGACGAGGCAGCAGTTTATGACAGAGATAGGGCTTCTTGGGCGGTGGGGACGATTGCCAAACTGTATGCAGTAGAAAAACAGATCAGGGAAGCCGAACCGCCCCTTCCCGAAAACCTCATCGTCAAAAAACGGGTGGAGGAATCCCAACCCATACTGCGGGAAATCCACGACTGGATGCTCGCCGAGTATCCCAAGGTACTCCCTTCCTCACCGATAGGAAGGGCAATCGCCTATGCACTTCCGCTCATGGACAGCATGAAGCTATACACCCTCCACGGACAACTTCAGATTGACAACAACCTTATTGAAAACGCCATCAGACCGATTGCCCTGGGACGGAAAAACTACCTGTTCGCTGGTACCCACGCCACTGCTCAGAATGCCGCAATGATCTACTCCCTGTTCGCGACTTGCAAAAAGCACGAGGTAAATCCCCATGACTGGCTGCTCGACGTGCTGCGAAAACTCAACAACCCCACCTATGACGGCAAGTTCTCCGACCTGCTGCCCCACAGATGGAAAAATCATCAAGGGAATCCCAGAAAATTTTAATAGGGGGTTGGCCGTTTGCTTACATCTGAAAAAATAGACTACAATGAATAAGAAAGAAATATCAGCCACTTTTCCGTTTGAATCTAAATACATTAAAGTTAAAGGAAGTAATATTCACTACATAGGAGAAGGTAGCGGTGACCCTATTGTGTTTTTACATGGCAATCCTACCTCAAATTATTTATGGAGAAATATTATTCCTCATTTATCCAAACAAGGAAGGTGTATTGCCCCTGACTTAATAGGCATGGGAAAATCTGATAAACCAGATATAGAATATGGATTTGCAGATTCATATAGTTATTTGGAAGCATTTATAGAACAAATGGATTTGAAAAACATAACTCTTGTGCTTCACGATTGGGGTTCGGGGATGGGATTTAACTATGCCAACTTGCACCGAGAAAACATTAAAGCCATTGCCTTTATGGAGGCTATGTATGATGCTCCAACAATGTTCGACATGCCTCTTTCGGTAAAAATAGGACTGAAAGTTTTACGAAATCCGGTTTTGGGGAAGTTCATGGCGATGAATATGAACATGTTTATCAAAAAAATGCTCCCTGATATGATTGTTCGAGAATTAACCAAAGAAGAATTAGCATTCTATGCTGAACCATATAAAACTAAAAAGAGCAGATTCCCTTTGTGGAGATGGCCACAAGATGTTCCTTTTGCTGATGGCAAACCTACTGCAGCAACTCAAGCCGTTAAATCTTGGAGTGCTTGGTTGGCATCATCTGAAATTCCAAAATTATGTTTTTATGTTACCCCTGGGGTGGCAATTAAAGAAAAGGATGTGAAGGTAATTCGTGAAACTTTTAAGAACACAGAAATGATTCATTTGGGTGAAGGATTACATTTTATTCAAGAAGATTATCCTCACGAAATAGGAGAAGGTATTTCAAAATGGTATGATAGAATAAACTAAACACAACATGGTATAAAAGCAACAGCGGTTTGGGTGCAAACTTAAACCGTTTTTGTATTTAATTATGTACCTTACAATCAGATAGTTTTGCGGTGAAATATCCGCTACTGCTTTTATACTAAACGTTGTGTGCCATTAAATTAGAGAAGTTGCAGAGCGTATGAAAACAAGTTTAGCTTATTAAGGATTATCATATATAAAAACTAGCTTTTAAAATATTATTAATGAAGATTATAAGAACAATATGTTTAGCAATTGTGGTTTTGTCTACGATTTTTATTTCTTGTCAAGAGAAAAAAAGTAAGGAAACAGAATCTAGTAAACCGCAAAGCCTCAAAAACTACTTGCCAATTCCTACAGATATGTCTGAACGATGGAAATATATTGGAGAAGCAATAAATGAGCCTGGTTACGATATTTGGGGAAGCTCTCCCATAAGAGATGATCAAGGGAATATTCACCTTTTTTGTGCACGATGGGCCTCAAACAACTCTTTTACTACTGGTTGGCGCTTCAAAAGTGAAATTGCCCATTATTCATCAAAAAAACCTGAAGGTCCATTTAAATTTAATAAAATTATCGGGAAAGGGAAAGGAAACAATAAATGGAATGCCGCAGGCTTTCATAATCCTAGTATAAAGAAAATTGATGATAAATATGTTTTGGTATATATTGCCAATGATGGCGCAGAAAAGCATGGCCCCAACCAAAGAATAGGGATGCTTTTAAGTAATGATATCAATGGTCCATGGGTGGAAACTCCAAATGAGAATGAACCATTACTAAGCCCACCTGACGACAGTGAGATTTGGTGTTATAATAGTGGTTGTGGTGTAAATAATCCCAGCATACTAAAACATCCGAATGGAAAATATTTTTTGTATTTTAAAGCAATGTCTGGCCCACGTCCTGAAGGAAAAATAAGCATGGGACTTGCTATTTCAAGTAATTTGGAAGGTCCATATATTATCCAACCTAATCCCATTACCGCAAATAAAACCATAATAGAAGATGGTTATGTTTTTCTATGGAGGAATCAAATCTGCTTGTTAACCACTGATAATCATGGTATCATCGAAGAAGGAGGAGGTTTACTTTGGACATCTGAGGACGGACATAAATTCAATTCTGAACCATTTTCTGGATTTCACAATTTTGAAAGATCTTATCTTAAAGGGAACATTCCAGAAACAGCTAATGTTCGTTATACTAATAAAGTTAAATTTGAGAGACCTCAGATTTTATTAGACATTAATAATGAACCAGAATACCTTTATTGTCCAAGCGGCGTAGCAATCGATGGTAGTGATGGTACAAACTGCTATGTATTAAAATATCAGAAAGAAAAATAATTCAAATCGCTCAAAATCTTAATCCATCACTCAAATTTATTAATAACTACGTTTTTATTATTAATGTCAAAAAAAGTAATAACGGGCACACAACAAAAGCTATATGTAATGCGGGGTTCAGCGGGTAATTCAACCGCAGTTCTTCGTTGCAACAACGCCAATTCGTCCCTGAGGATTTGGTATAAAAACTAAAATATGAATAAACGAATTGGCTCAGTGGCAGCATGACAATGAAGTGTTTCAAAGACCCGCACTCCACATAGCCAAACCGTTCGCTGTAATTAGTTGAATTTTCATTCATCCTAAAGGAGCATGGATTTTAAAAGTCTCATTGTCTTGTTCAGAAATATCAAGACAAAGACATTCGAAAAAGGAGAGGTGATCATCCAGGCTGGATCTTCTGAAAAAGTTCTGTTTTATGTTAGAAAAGGCTTGGTACGCAGCTATCTCATAAATGACAACTCAGACGAAATCACCTTTCAACTGTTTCCAGAACAACAGCCTTTCGCAAACGCTCATGCAATCCTATTGGATGAGCCATCAAGGTTTACGTATCAATCTTTGGAGAAGTCAAAAGTCTATTTAATAGACTTTAACTCCTTCCAAAAGCTTACAGCACAGAATGCTCAACTCTTGGAGTTGAATAGATTGTTCCTCGGTAAGAGGTTACTTAAACAGTCCTTTCAACGCGTAGAGTCCTTTGTGCTTCTATCTCCAGAGGAACGTTATCAGAAATACATAAGGGATTTCCCAGAGATCAACAATCGTGCTCCTGACAAGTACATCGCCAATGTACTTGGTGTAACTCCCGTCTCACTAAGTAGAATCAGGCAAAGGATAGCCATGAAAAAGGATTAGTCCATTAATTATCCTTTGTTAATTGGAAATACACTTCTTGCAAATTAATTTTCCCGACTCATTCGTTGAGTAGGTATGAAACATTCTATTGCACTTATCGGATTCATTCTAACCCTGGCCTTCCCCCCATCACATGAGCCAATTGAAGGGGTATGGCACACGGGCCAGGACAATACAAGAATTGAAATCATTCAAGATCAGGGCGAATGGCTGGGAAAGATCAGGTCCTCCGACAACGATCTTGTAAGAATTGGGAAAATCGTACTAAAAGACTTGGAAAAACATGCAGACGTGTGGACAGGCAAGATCTTTTCACCCAAACGCGACCGATGGTTTGAAGTAGAAATAACCCCGACCGAAACGAAACTGCACCTGCTTGTATCTGCAGGTTTTTCGCAAAAACAGGTAGAATGGACAAGATCAAGCAATTGAAAAAATCAATAACAAATTACCGATCACTCGTATGAAGAAGAAAACACTTATCACAATCGGCATATTGGTGAGCATTCTTGCGATTTTAGTACTTCTGTTACCACAGATTCTAAAGGGATTTGGCTACCATCCAAACTATGAGAAAGCCAACTACAACTTCGAAGGCAAAAAGGCACTAATCATTACCACGAGCCATGACGTACTGGGCGAAACCGGTAAGGCTACCGGAGTTTACCCCTCGGAAATGACTATTCCATATTATGAATTTCTGGACGCTGGGCTTGAAGTGGATATAGCCAGCATCAAGGGAGGTAAAATTCCCTTGGAGCCTCAAGGCTTGCAATTTCCGATGAAATCGCATCAGGATGAGCGGTATCTGAAAGATGAGATTGCACAGCAGAAAACAAAGGAGTCTCTGAAGATTGACGATGTCGATTTCCTGGACTACGACATCATATTTATGAGTGGAGGTTGGGGTGCCTCCTACGATTTGGGTACGAGTGCAGTGTTAGGTGAAAAGATCTCTCAGGCGTATGAGGAAGGGATTTTGCTGGGTTCCGTTTGTCATGGTGTGCTTGGCTTCCTGATGGCTGAAGACACGACAGGTCAACCCTTGGTGGCAGGAAAAAAAATGACAGGAGTGACCGATAAGCAAGTAAAGGAACTGAACATAAGCATCACCCCCATGCACCCGGAAACAGAGTTGAGAAAACAAGGGGCCATCTTCCAAAGCAGCACGGGCTTCAGAGATTTCTTCGAAACATTGACAGTTGTAGATGGAACCATTGCGACCGGACAAAACCAAAACTCATCAGGAGAGACGGCTCAGAAATTGCTAAAAATGCTTTCTAATGAATAAGATCATCTCCAAGAACAAAAAGCTATTGATTGTCCTGGGCGCCTACCTGACGTTATGCGCATCCTTGGTGATACTGCTTCGAAACCCTTCCGACAGCCTTATTCAAGTTCTGTTCGAAGCCACTGTTTCATACAATCAGTCGCTCGACTACTTTGAGGAGGATGGGCTTTACATTTTAACGACCGGAACGGGAGCTCCTATGCCCGACAAAATGAGGGCAGGTCCACAAACTATTGTCGTGGCCGGGAAACAAGTTTTGGCCTTTGACGCAGGTCCTGGTAGTACGCTAAAGCAGGAACTCTCACCCGTAGATGTTGGCGCTGTGGATGCCTTGTTCGTGACACATTTTCACTCTGACCACATTGGTGGCATGGGAGAATTGATGTTAAAGCGATGGGGCAACGGCAGTCCTGAGCAACCTTTACCCATCTATGGGCCAGCTGGAATTGAAGCGGTGGTCAATGGTTTTGAATCAGCCTATGCATTTGACAAGGGCTACAGAATTGCTCATCACGGTGAAGAAGTAATGCCTCCAATGGGGTTTGGAGGAGTAGCGAATACGTTTGATTTAGGTTCGGATTTGATGAGCAGTGAGACAATCTACAAAAATGGAGATGTAGAAGTGATTGCTTTTAACGTAGCGCATGCTCCTGTTTTTCCAGCGGTGGGTTATCGGGTTAATTATAAAAGTCGAAGTGCAGTAATCACCGGTGATACGAAGTATACAGAGAGCCTGATCCACCATTCCAAGAATGCTGATGTCCTTGTCAGTGAAGCATTAAATATGAAATTCTCCAAAATGCTGGCGGTAGCCGGAGAAGATACGGAAACCAACATTTCCGCCATTGCTACTGACATTCTGGATTATCACATCAGCCCAAAGGAAGCAGCCGTTGTAGCAAGGGAAGCAGATGTTCAGCAATTGGTTATCACGCATATTCTTCCCCCGTGCCCTCAGATCTAATGGTTAGACCATTCCTAAAAGAAGCCCATGAAGTATATGATGGAAAAATCTACTTAGCAAATGATGGAACCTTGATCACCTTGCCAGTTAATTCGAATCAAGTTTTCATTGAAGAACTTTTGAAATAAAGAGATGAATAACAAAACGAATTATATAAAAGCGGTGATTGTGGTATTTGGCTTGCTCATTCTTACGAGAATTCCTACCATCGTATCAGGGAACTTAGACAACGTTACCTTCATATCAACGATTGTGGAAGCAGTGTTCTTTGCGTGGGGCATTCTGTTGCTCATGAAAAAGTGAAATATAACTACAGCCAACGTTTTGGCGATAGTGCATGCCCTGCGGGACACGCACCATAGCCAAAACGTTGGCATTAATTGTAGAACGTATGAAAATAGGAATTATCGGTGGAGGAATTACAGGGCTTACAGCTGCGTTGGCACTTCGTAAATCAGGAATCACATCAGTTGTTTACGAGCAAGCTGTTGAACTCAATGAAATTGGGGCTGGCATTTGGCTTCAACCGAATGCAATTAAGGTTTTGGATTGGCTTGGTTTAAAAGGGGAGATACAGAAACAGGGAATCGAGCTGAATAAAATGGAAATCACCAATAATCAGTAAGCAAACGGCCAACCCCCTATTAAAATTTTCTGGGATTCCCTTGATGATTTTTCCATCTGTGGGGCAGCAGGTCGGAGAACTTGCCGTCATAGGTGGGGTTGTTGAGTTTTCGCAGCACGTCGAGCAGCCAGTCATGGGGATTTACCTCGTGCTTTTTGCAAGTCGCGAACAGGGAGTAGATCATTGCGGCATTCTGAGCAGTGGCGTGGGTACCAGCGAACAGGTAGTTTTTCCGTCCCAGGGCAATCGGTCTGATGGCGTTTTCAATAAGGTTGTTGTCAATCTGAAGTTGTCCGTGGAGGGTGTATAGCTTCATGCTGTCCATGAGCGGAAGTGCATAGGCGATTGCCCTTCCTATCGGTGAGGAAGGGAGTACCTTGGGATACTCGGCGAGCATCCAGTCGTGGATTTCCCGCAGTATGGGTTGGGATTCCTCCACCCGTTTTTTGACGATGAGGTTTTCGGGAAGGGGCGGTTCGGCTTCCCTGATCTGTTTTTCTACTGCATACAGTTTGGCAATCGTCCCCACCGCCCAAGAAGCCCTATCTCTGTCATAAACTGCTGCCTCGTCGAACTTGCGGCGGATATGAGCCATACAATAATAGTGCTTTATGCCTTTGTTGCGGGCAAAAAGACTATGGTAAACCTCATAGGCATCTGTCTGGACCACGCCCTTGTAATTGGCCAATATCTCCTCTGGGCCGGATTTGTTCCTGGCGGTCCGGTAGTCAAAGAATACCAACCCGTCCACGGGGGCATGATAGGCCCACACGAAACCCCTATGGGAGGAACCCTTCACGCCTCCGTTTTCGAGTACCTGCATCCGGGTTTCGTCTGCCTGTAGATAGAGATTGGCCAGGGTTTCGCGCTTGAGTGCGTTGTAGATTGGGGTGATTGCTTTACAGGCTGCATTGGTGTTGTCGATGAGCGTGGAGGCGGGGATTTCGAGCCCTATTCGCCTGAACATCTGCTGCTGCCTGTACAGGGGAAGGTGATCCACGAATTTGGAGGTAAGCAGGTGGGCCAGAACCGATTCATCGAAGAGTCCCCTGTTTACGGTCCTGGAAGGGATTGGGGCGATCAGCACTCCCTTTTTGCCGGTTTGCGAAGGGTCAATGAGGGCCCATTTCCTGCGAACGGTCCTGCGCACTTTAAAACTGGCGGGTACCATCACCAACACCTCGCTGGTTTCTTCTCCGATGATTTTGTATCCTTCCAGGTTTTGGTTGGGGTCTATGATATCGATTTCCCGCTCCAGGCTTTCGGGAAACACCATGCGGGGACCTCGGGCTGCGGCTTTCCTACGCTTGCGTGCCTGTATGTCCTGCTCCAGGTTCGCCTTTTCCACCTCGGCGGCAGTAAGCTCCTCGGAGGCTTGAACATCGGCTTCCCCGGCACCCAAGGGGAAGAGGCCCAGCTGCCCGTTGCCCGAACCGCTCACCCGGTTGTCGGATTTTGAGGAGGAGAAGTGCCTGCGCCGCAGTTCGGCTGCGTCCAGTAGGGCTAACTTAAGTTTGAGTTCCGTTTCCAGTAGCATGCGCCTGCTTTCGGCCAACTGTTTTTGGCTTTCCAGGTAGAGCGCTTTATAGTCCGGTACGGCTGTATTCATAGTATAAAAATAAATATAAAAAGTGACTTTAAATCATTTAAAGGCCACTTTTTTACAATATTTTTCACTTTTTTTTAAGTGAAAATATTCCTTTCGTACCGCTTTCTGAGTTGTACGGAAGCAAGCTTCACGCCCTGCAAAACCAGGGTCAGCTCCCTGGCGGAAACCAGTGTTTTGCTGTTTTTAGGACGCTCGAACGTACCCGACTCCAGACGCTTGATGTACATGGCGTAGCCGTCTCCGTCCCACTGGAGCAAACGCATTTGGTTGCCGCGTTTGCCTATAAAAATAAACACGTCACCCGAAAGGGGATCAAGTCCCAGATTGTTTTGGACAAGGCCGGCAAGGGAGTAAATTCCGCAGCGCATGTCGGCAGGCTTGTGGTATAGAAAATAGCGTACCGAAGAGGAAAGGGAAAGCATGCTTACGATATCAGCGCTCTGAGCCAGGCGGTATCCGGAAGGCGCTGAAAGGAAAGCCTGGTCCCGTTGGGAAAGTTCAATACCGCAACAGGCTCAGGTTCGGGATCGCTAACACGCAACTCGGTAAAACCTGTGTCCACATTCTTTTCCTGCCCAAACTTCTTGGACCAGTACCGGAAAGTGGCGTACTTGACTGAGGATTGCTTGCAGAACAGACCGACGGAAATACCACTGGCCTTCCACTCTTCATAAAGGGAATGATAATAATCCCTGGGGGAAATAGTTTGTAAATCTTTCATGCAGGCAAAGGTCTCGAACCCCTGCCAGAAAAAATAGATGGGGGTGGGCGTTCGCTTACTTTTATCCGGCAAAGGTTATGGCAGGCAAGCTGTATTGGACCAGGGAAAACCGAATATGACTGAAGGAAAAGAATAACAAACTGGCGGCCAGAACAATATAACATATCGCAACAAAATTAGGCACCATTTCCAGGAAAAGGGAAAGGAATGCCCCTAAACTGGACAACTATGAGGCAACCGAGTCAGAAAACCAAAAACATTCAATTTTGAACCCTAAACAGTAAGCTAAAAAGCTTAGCATCGGATGAACTCGAGGCAGCCACATAGGATACACAGCCAGTCAAGTTCAAAAATATCCTGGCAAATAGTGATTAGCACCCACTTTTTTTACATCGATACCCATCCTTCCATCTCATTTTTGCCAATTATTCATAACATGACCTATCATAAAGGAAACGGAAGAAGAACTCGAAAAGCATAATGCACTTATATATTTTCTATAAAAACAGAAACCTAAAGGCAATATAATTATATATTTTCATTAATTTACTCAAAAAATCGATTAAATTAATCAAATCTATAGATTTAACCTTTCTAAAATTTTATCAAAAACTTGAGGATTTTCGGGACTTACGAATTCAACCTCAAAATTATCGTTATTATTAATAAAAACAACTATTGGATAAATAGAGGTAATACCATATTTTCCTATAATACTACTTTTATCCAAATATACATCTTTATTATTTAATACATCAGAGCCAATTTTAATATTCAGTTGTTTAAGAGATTTAAAACTCGTCAAAATAAAGTGAATGTTATTATCATGTAAACCAGAGTTTAATATCATAAATTCTTCACAGGAACTTATGCAACCTGGACAACCCGCATTGGGTATAATCAGTACTATATCATCAGAATCGATATTACCTTCATAAATTTCTTCAAGGGCTAAAGATAGCGCATCGTTGTCAATTAAATCATTATTTTGATTTGAGTAGGAATTACATGAAACAAACAAAATAAAAATAATCCAAAGAAATATATTAATATTTTCCATCTAACTCAAATTTAAATACATCAAAAGTTAATATATCTTCGTTAACAAAATCCATCTTCATAATATGAATACCATTTTCATTCACAAAAATATTATTTATCCAATAATTATGATTATCAAAATCCACTTCTCCAATTTTGTTAAATTCATTATCTAATATTAATAAAGATGCTTTAGGAAATACGCTTAAAATTGGATCATTTAATGCTAAAATCTCCTCGCTAATAGGTTTATAAACAACCCTCATATAAATCTGATTATAAGGATCAAAATGAATAGTTCTATATGTTGATTGAACCCGCTCGTTATGAACTTCCATTTTTGGTGGAGGAGCATTTATTCTAGACTTTGTAGATAAAGGATTAACACCTTCAAAATATTTACTTCCTTGCCGGTACTTTTCAAATTCACCATCTTTCAGGACATAAATATAATCATCTATAGGAAAGCCCAAAATAATCTCAGAGGTCAAAGGGTTGATTGTATTATACATTACATGAAGCTGCATACCCCAAACCCCAGTCGAGTAAATTTCAGGATAAGAAAATTCATAATTTATCTCATTTTTAGTTAAATTTATCTTTGCTAATAGGCTTTCTGGATAATCTTTATTTCTATAATACTCTCTTTGAGAGCCCCAATTATTCAAAAAAAGGAAATCACCTCTTTTCATAATAGGTTGATTACCTGAAATATATGGCCTACTTATAAAACCCTTTCCCGAATTTTTGAAATCGTACATATTAACGATTTTTCCGAACCTATTTATATGATAAAGCCATGCACTTCTATAGGAATATACAAAAATAGAATCTAATGAATTCACTAAAAACCCACTAATATTACCTACCCCATTAGGTCCTTCAATCTCCATCCGTAATTTAAAATCTAATTTTTCATTTTTATAGTCGTAAAAAATTAGTGTATTTTGATTTTTGTTTAAGTAAGCGATTAGATTCTTGCCTTCACCTTCTATATATTGAAAATTATTATTCCCACCAGTAGTAGTTGAATCCAAAGGAAATATTTTAGAATCAATCTTTTTAAATTCGAAATTCCTTGAACTGATTGAATTTTCATAGGAATGTATGCTATTATTTTTGGAATTGCAACAAGTTAAAGTAAATAATATACTTATCACAAATATTAAATCTCTCTTCATTTTATTATACTTTATAAAAGAGTTAACCTACATCGATTACCTAAATATTTAATGTAGGTTAACTCTAAATTTTAATTAACATTCAGCCCCTATTATGCAATGTTGATCTTCATCCCGTTCAAGGCATACAAATTCTCCATTTTCGTTGAAGCATCTCCCGTTAACACCAGGTTTTGTAGTCAATGTACAGTCAGCGTTTGCATTTGGACTCCCAATAACGAACATTGCTAGAGAGGCAATAACTAATGTGATTCTAGATTTCATGTTTTTATAATTTAAGTTAAACATATTTCAAAGGTAGATTAAGAATTTGTGACATACAATACCATTTATTATATAGTTAATACCATTTTTAATATTAATTAAATGTCTTATTTAATAATATCATCAGTTGAATTAGGTACTTGATTAATAAGTATTTCAATTTGTTAGAGAATTTCGTTTATTGGAGAAAGCCAGTATATTAGAACTTTGAAGGTGTTTCCCGAAATAAAACTCATTTTAGATCGAATTTACCTCGAATAAATTAATGACTATGTGCCTAATTCAAATAATCAGATATCAAACTTAACCCACTTTTGAAATCTCTGCTTTTATTCAATTCTTTCATCATATTAATTGTTTTATTCCTAAACACATCATTATCTAATAGTTTAGTTACTTTAGCCTTAATTAATTCACTGGAATCTCTATTTAAATCGCCAGATAATCCCACGCCATGATAACATACCCTCGCTGAATTACCCTTTTGATCGAGATTAAGGTCTAGTGGAAAAACCAACATGGGCACTCCGCTCAAAATACATTCGGTAACGGATTGCATACCTCCATGGTTAATCATCAGGCTGGCCTTGTTAAGCAGAGCCAACTGTGGTACTTTCTGAAAAATAAAAATATTGGAGGAACCGGAAAGGTCCCCACGCAAATAAATATCTTTCCCTGTTGAAAGGACTAAAATAAGTTTAGGATTGTTAATGAAAACTTGCAAGATTTTAGTATAAAATACAATCCTTTTTTGCCTGTGTTTAAAATCATAACTTCCCATAGCACAATACACCAATTTTTTTCCTTCATAATTTATCATTTCATCGATTTTTTCCATTTTCAAAGGGAAAGAGGAATCACAGTCAGTTTCATTTCTTTTCATATCCACCACTGGTCCGATATGAAATTGATTAAGCGAAAAATCCCTGGGAAAGTCAAATTCTTTGGGCGATAATATAATCTCAGGAACATATTTCCAACCAAAATGGGAAGAACGATCGGTAATGGTAAGTTTTCCGAAATTAAGTCCGGCTTTTTGGGCATAAATTTTGCACAGTCGGTAAGGTGAAATTTTACCTATAGTTAGATAATGGTCCCTTAAACTCCGAAGTCTGTACACCGATAACCTTTTCAACCAAAGCCATTCAACCAATATTTTTGAAAATACGCTATCCTGCATGGGAATATAAGATGAAGTGAATGGTGGCACATAAGGTGATCGATTAAGACAAACCTTTGTACAAGTAATCATGAAAGGGACCTTTTTTTTGTATAAAAAAACTGAGAAATAAATTAGCGACAAATCCACTACTATTAGGTCCGGAGAAATTTGGTAAAGAAGTTCATCATAAAAATTACCTTTTAAAAAAGTTTTTCCATAGTTTCTTTTAATTTTGTAAGCCATAAAGGCATTTTTAAAGATTCCTTGCCCCTTCTTCTTTTGATTTAATGGAAAATGATCTCTGGGATAGGAAAAAAACTCAAACCCCAAAGAACGAAAATGGGATTGTCTATCAGGACTTGAAAAATAAACAATCCTATTCCCCCCTGATTGAAGGGACTTTGCCAACTTATAAGAGGCGTTTAAGTGGCTAGACGTAGGAAGAATGTGAAATACTACCGTTTTCATACCCACCCCACTTTTTTTACCTGTTGTGGAGTATATCCAAACCAGGATTTAAATGCCCGTGAAAAATGGTTAGGTGAAGAATAATGTAATGAATAACTTAGTTCATTTACATTCATGGCTCCATTTGAAAGTTGTTCCCATGCATATTGCATTTTTGTCTTGGTAAGGAGTGCTTTAATTGTAATTCCAAGATAAGATTTCAAAATTTTATTCAGTATTTGGGGAGTATAAATACAACTAAATTCTTCATAAAAAGTGGACAAACTAGGAATGTAAAGAAAATTCGACTCAATATAATCAATTATTTTATCGATTGTTCCTATCTCGTCAACTAACTGGATCGTTTGGCCTTTTGAAAACTTGGTCCCCGACAATTGAAGAAAAAGCAATTCTTTAATTTTAAGATTGAGATAGTTTTCACAAATACTATTCGAATTTATGATTTTTTTTATTTGTCGAACAACCTCTTTTAATTGCCAATTAATCAATTGTGGATGGAAAATATCACCTAAATTATTAAATGGATTATCTGGGCCAATAGAAACTAATTCATCTTTAAATCGAAAAACCAAATCTTGACTCATTACCACTGTAAGTGATTCAAATTTTTCTTGTGAAAGCACAGTCTTCGTCCACCGTTTATCAAAGGTTATATTGTGAAACCCGGAAAAAATAACTCTCGAATAATTTTTTGTCCCTATTGTGGCTTGCCCTTTTAAAGCAAAGGTTGAAAAAAAAGATTCTTTGTCAAATCCTTCTGATACACCCGCAATTTCGGTATTTTTGCATTGAATATATACCAGTTTAAATTGGTCGCCAGAATATCCGCATACTTCGCCTGTAGGCTTTCGGGATTTCCCTAACACCATTTTTGACAATTGGTTTTTTCTAAGTGGAAAAAGGTGCGTACGTTTACCCCCCTCCCTTAAGGAAATTTCTCCAACATTTTTCTCATTAAAGATTTCATTTCTCATCATAAAATTCTTTTCGTTGATAAAAATATTTTTGAATACCTAAATATTTAAAATATATCGCTATTTTTCAAATCATTTTAATTGAAATTTTCAAAAAAAAAAAAATAGTCATATTTTATTTTATAAAATAAGGCACTTATCAAATAAACGCTATGTGCGGATAACGTGGCTTTGCTACCATCCTTTGCATTAGATTCTCAAAAATTCCTACTTTCATTTAATACCAATTGTATTAGTAGGTATACTCGTTGATGTAGGGTTGAAGGATCTAACCGAATTCAAGGCACTTCTCAACTTGGCTTTAAACATCATAATCACCCAATACACCTGCTTAAAATTCTCATCCTTTTTTCCCGATTTTTCAAGTACCAGTTTCCGGAAATGAGCCTGCATACCCTTGTAGCCGCTCCACCATTCAATCTTTGCCTTGGCGTCTTTATCAATGTGATCCTTCATTTATCCTCCTAGATTGACTTCAGAGGCAGTTTCAGTAACTCTTCCGTATCAACGGGAAACAGGTCCCTAAATTCAAATATTGACAGACTCTTATATTTTTTCCATGTATTCAGCGTTTAACGCTAAAAAGACGCTTTTTTTGTCATTAAACAACGGCTTGTTCAATTATTATAATATTACCAAATGAGCTTGAAGAGGTAATAAATTAATTATTCCGCTCTGGTTTGGGGCTTTGAATCCTAGGAATAAGCCCTCTAATACTAGATTAGAGGGCTTGGAATTAATTTTCATAAATTACTGTGACAAAATTTTAATCAGCATTCAAACACACAATCAATAGAAAAACCACGGGGAATACATTCAAACTCTCCGCTAGATGCGTTTAAATAACATTTCGCATTATTGTTTCCTTCTTCAGTAGTACATTCCGCTTTTGCGTTTGGGCTCCCGAATATTAACATAGTGAGTGACGCAGTCAATAAAGTGATTTTAGATTTCATATTTTTGATATTAAGTTAAACATTTTTGAATTTAAACCTCTTTTTATAATTAAATGCTACCATTTTAATAAATTTAATACCAAAAAAAAATTGAGCATCCCCCAATAGTTAGGACAGATTTGATATAACTTCTAGTATACAGAGGCCGGTTGAGTTTTCCATATTTCCACACCTGAAAATCCTTTTTTAGATTTTCAGGTGAGTGTGTGAATGTGGTAAACTCTGTTTCATGCCACCTGTTCAACCAAGGAATAGGCTTCAGAAGGAATTTGACTGTCTAGACTACTGTGTCTTCTTCGATTGTTGTAGTAGTCCATGTATTCTGCTATCTGAGCATAGAGATCCAGTCCATCCTGTGGTGGATTGAGATAGATCTTTTCATATTTGATAGTTCGCCAGAACCGCTCGATAAACACATTGTCAATTGCTCTGCCTTTGCCATCTATGCTCAGACGGATTCCATTGGAGAATACTGCTTGGGTAAATACTTCTGAGCTCAGTAAACTGGCTTCCCTGATCCGTATTGAGAATCTCTGGACATCCATACTGAGTGATGGCCTCTTCAAGCACTTCTTTGCACCATTCTGCATCTATGTTGTTCGAGATAGACCGTAAGCAAACGGCCAACCCCCTATTAAAATTTTCTGGGATTCCCTTGATGATTTTTCCATCTGTGGGGCAGCAGGTCGGAGAACTTGCCGTCATAGGTGGGGTTGTTGAGTTTTCGCAGCACGTCGAGCAGCCAGTCATGGGGATTTACCTCGTGCTTTTTGCAAGTCGCGAACAGGGAGTAGATCATTGCGGCATTCTGAGCAGTGGCGTGGGTACCAGCGAACAGGTAGTTTTTCCGTCCCAGGGCAATCGGTCTGATGGCGTTTTCAATAAGGTTGTTGTCAATCTGAAGTTGTCCGTGGAGGGTGTATAGCTTCATGCTGTCCATGAGCGGAAGTGCATAGGCGATTGCCCTTCCTATCGGTGAGGAAGGGAGTACCTTGGGATACTCGGCGAGCATCCAGTCGTGGATTTCCCGCAGTATGGGTTGGGATTCCTCCACCCGTTTTTTGACGATGAGGTTTTCGGGAAGGGGCGGTTCGGCTTCCCTGATCTGTTTTTCTACTGCATACAGTTTGGCAATCGTCCCCACCGCCCAAGAAGCCCTATCTCTGTCATAAACTGCTGCCTCGTCGAACTTGCGGCGGATATGAGCCATACAATAATAGTGCTTTATGCCTTTGTTGCGGGCAAAAAGACTATGGTAAACCTCATAGGCATCTGTCTGGACCACGCCCTTGTAATTGGCCAATATCTCCTCTGGGCCGGATTTGTTCCTGGCGGTCCGGTAGTCAAAGAATACCAACCCGTCCACGGGGGCATGATAGGCCCACACGAAACCCCTATGGGAGGAACCCTTCACGCCTCCGTTTTCGAGTACCTGCATCCGGGTTTCGTCTGCCTGTAGATAGAGATTGGCCAGGGTTTCGCGCTTGAGTGCGTTGTAGATTGGGGTGATTGCTTTACAGGCTGCATTGGTGTTGTCGATGAGCGTGGAGGCGGGGATTTCGAGCCCTATTCGCCTGAACATCTGCTGCTGCCTGTACAGGGGAAGGTGATCCACGAATTTGGAGGTAAGCAGGTGGGCCAGAACCGATTCATCGAAGAGTCCCCTGTTTACGGTCCTGGAAGGGATTGGGGCGATCAGCACTCCCTTTTTGCCGGTTTGCGAAGGGTCAATGAGGGCCCATTTCCTGCGAACGGTCCTGCGCACTTTAAAACTGGCGGGTACCATCACCAACACCTCGCTGGTTTCTTCTCCGATGATTTTGTATCCTTCCAGGTTTTGGTTGGGGTCTATGATATCGATTTCCCGCTCCAGGCTTTCGGGAAACACCATGCGGGGACCTCGGGCTGCGGCTTTCCTACGCTTGCGTGCCTGTATGTCCTGCTCCAGGTTCGCCTTTTCCACCTCGGCGGCAGTAAGCTCCTCGGAGGCTTGAACATCGGCTTCCCCGGCACCCAAGGGGAAGAGGCCCAGCTGCCCGTTGCCCGAACCGCTCACCCGGTTGTCGGATTTTGAGGAGGAGAAGTGCCTGCGCCGCAGTTCGGCTGCGTCCAGTAGGGCTAACTTAAGTTTGAGTTCCGTTTCCAGTAGCATGCGCCTGCTTTCGGCCAACTGTTTTTGGCTTTCCAGGTAGAGCGCTTTATAGTCCGGTACGGCTGTATTCATAGTATAAAAATAAATATAAAAAGTGACTTTAAATCATTTAAAGGCCACTTTTTTACAATATTTTTCACTTTTTTTTAAGTGAAAATATTCCTTTCGTACCGCTTTCTGAGTTGTACGGAAGCAAGCTTCACGCCCTGCAAAACCAGGGTCAGCTCCCTGGCGGAAACCAGTGTTTTGCTGTTTTTAGGACGCTCGAACGTACCCGACTCCAGACGCTTGATGTACATGGCGTAGCCGTCTCCGTCCCACTGGAGCAAACGCATTTGGTTGCCGCGTTTGCCTATAAAAATAAACACGTCACCCGAAAGGGGATCAAGTCCCAGATTGTTTTGGACAAGGCCGGCAAGGGAGTAAATTCCGCAGCGCATGTCGGCAGGCTTGTGGTATAGAAAATAGCGTACCGAAGAGGAAAGGGAAAGCATGCTTACGATATCAGCGCTCTGAGCCAGGCGGTATCCGGAAGGCGCTGAAAGGAAAGCCTGGTCCCGTTGGGAAAGTTCAATACCGCAACAGGCTCAGGTTCGGGATCGCTAACACGCAACTCGGTAAAACCTGTGTCCACATTCTTTTCCTGCCCAAACTTCTTGGACCAGTACCGGAAAGTGGCGTACTTGACTGAGGATTGCTTGCAGAACAGACCGACGGAAATACCACTGGCCTTCCACTCTTCATAAAGGGAATGATAATAATCCCTGGGGGAAATAGTTTGTAAATCTTTCATGCAGGCAAAGGTCTCGAACCCCTGCCAGAAAAAATAGATGGGGGTGGGCGTTCGCTTACAGTCACTGGGATACCAAACCCCTTCTGAATATGCGGCGTAAGGTTTTCCAAAGGAATAAAACTCCCAAAACAGGGAGACAAAAAGGCTGCCCACTGGACAGCCTTGGAACCCGTTTCGGTCGGCCAGCCCTATCCCTGGTGGGTTGCTCCTCAGCAGCGCCCACTTCCGTTTCGGACCGGCATGGCAAAATTCAAAACAAAAACCTACATTTACAACCTGTCAAAATTCCCAGCCATATACCGTTTTTGTTGATTAGATTTTATGTTATGGATACAAATAGAAACACTTCGGATTCTTTAAAGGAAACGCAATCGCTTCTTGTAATCGAAGAAACGATACAGGTTTCGAAATAATAAACGCAAACAAGACGGTGTACAGGACTGTGAGCTCCCGTAATTGGGACAAGACCCCTTCAGAAATCCCACACTTTGTCTGAAAAGGCACGCCTTCAGTCCTGAATTTTACGCAGGCCACCTTCGGAAACCGAAAAAGTCCCTTGCCTTGGATGCCGGAAAAAACCCTATCCGGTCCTTCGTGAACTTCCTAGCTATCGTGGACTTCCTTCCGAAGGCTTACCAATTTCCCTTACTTCACTTGCCTGTCCTGTAACGGTCTCGGCTATGAGTAGATGCGTGGTTTAGCGGTTAAATTAGCAAGTACACACCAAGCTGAAAATCCTCGCGGATTTTCAGAAGTATTCGAGAACAAGCAATTACTTATAGCCATTGTTACCTGCAGTTTTTTATTCATATTTTCCTACGTTTTCAAGATTCAGTCCATTTTCAATTTTTGGCACTTTATGATGACCACGTTGGATGTTATCCTTTTCTACAACTTTAGTAATTAATTCTTTAAATGATTCAACGTCTTCAACGTTGAAAAGAAATTTGACTTTCTCAAAATACCTTTTTGAAATAATTTTTGGGAATAACTCTGTATTATACCAAGAATTATAACAACTTGTTTCTGGGAACCAACTATCTATAAATCCATTATCGTTTGGATAGATAAGAGACATGTAATAATTTAAAATATCGGCATTTTTGTTTTGTTCAAACTTTACAACAGTAGAATATTTTTTAATCAAATCTGCAACAACACTTATCCTTTTGGGGTTTATAGTTTGATTTTTATATTCATTTAACGTGTAATTGTATTTTCTAAAATTCACAAAATTTTCTGCCTCAGCTTTATTATTATATTTCTTGGTTACAATAAATGAACTTCGATAGATTAAATTTAATGTTTTAAACTTTTCAAGTTTAATTAACACTGAAATTAGATTTAAAAAAAGGTCATAATTAAAAAAACGGAAGTTATCATTTAAAACGTCATTTAAACTATTACCTGATTCTAATCTTATATCATTGTCTTCATAAAACTGAAGCAAATTTTCTAAAAATTCAACTAAAAATTCATCGTATTCTTCTGTTGAATATTTTGAAATTACATTCAGAAATTCAATAAAGTCTAATTTTAATGGTTGCAGTTGTTCTATTGATAGCTCAACCTTATCAATGAAGTTATCTCTGTTTATCTCATTTTCAGTAGCGTCAAGTTTAAACATCAATAAACTTTCTACGAATGTTTGTAAATAGTCTTTAATTAGTAAACTACTATTTTTATTATCGCTTAGAAGTGAACTTTTAATCTGATTAACTTTGTGCGCTGTTGGAAGGAAAATTGGATTATCATCTTCGAGATGAATTGGCATTTTACCAATAGGCGGTCTTTTAGAAATTGGTTTATCGTAAATATTCCTTATAAGTTTCTCGTAATTTTCTTCGTAGATTTCTTCGTTGCTTAGGTCTATATAAATCCGTGTTTTAACAAATGTTGGTAAACAAGGTTTTTCATTGTCATATTCCATTACTATTGGAATAAATTTAGTTTGTTCAACTTGGCTGTATATTTCATCCGATACAATTAAACTTTCTATTCCTACACCCCCTTGTTTTTTATTTGCCTTTTGTGCGTATTCCTTATTACATACTAATAATACTTTATCAACAGTGTCATCGTTTACCATTTGTTCCATAAAGTGATATTTGTCTTGTCCTTCCTTTAAGTCCCAATCATCTAAAATTACGTGAATCCCATCATTTGTTAATCTTTCCGCTAATTCAGTCACGATAACTTTATTACTTCTTGGTTTCCAACTGTAAGAAATAAATATCTTTTTTATTTTTTTTTGCATAGGTTGGTTTAAATTGCAGGTAACGGTCTCGGCTAAGAAACGTAGGGCTTTCGAAGTTATTCACTGTCCACCGAAAACAAAGTTTGCTAAATGAACAAATAGTTCTGAAAGCACTGTCTGCCCTATGTTTTCTTAGCCATTGTTGGCGGTAGTATTTATTTTCCAAATTCAAGGTTTTCTCTTGCCACTATTTGCCATCTTTTCTGCCTGTGCTTATAAAAACGTTTTGCAAAGGCAGTAATGAATCCTGTCAAAAATCCACCATAAATCTCAATGGAATCTTCGTAATAAATAGAATCTTTTCCGATGGCTTTAATACGCACATCATGATTCCAAACTTTCGCACTCTTATCCCATTCTTTTGTTGAAATTTGGTAGTTAGATGAATCAATTTTAACAATGCTCAAATAATGAATTCCACCAAATGGGATAAACCCAAAAACGCTCATTTTAGCTCCGTAAGTGCGTCCTTCCTGCCATTTTTTGGGGAAACCTTCATCATCAACAGATTTGAACTTAATCATACCTTTAGCGACAAATTGAAGCAGTTCAGGTGTTTGTACATTCTGCCAAGCTCTTCCAACTTCAATAGGTATAGTGCTTGATACAGTTAGTCTACGTCCTTTAACAGTATCACCCTTATACTCAATGTAAATCTTTTCTATTTCAACAGTTGGTGTATTTTGTGATAGTACTTGCTTCATAATTAAAGTTGAAAAAGCTAGAAGTAGTGTTAGCTGTCTCATAAAGTCCAATCTTTTCATATTACCGCCAACGGTTTGCGGCTACCCGAAGGTGGCGATTTCGGAGCACTTCACTGTCAACCAAGCACGAACTTTGATAGAAGCACAAAGCTTGATTTAACCGCTGAACCGCCACTTTTGGGTAGGTGCTGTTAGTGGCTGCTTTTATAATTGTCCAAGTTCGTAGGCTTTTATAAACTTTAGAATTTCAGGTTCAAATTTTACAGTCTTTGAAAGAGTTGTGTCTCCCAAAATATTATGAATACCATCAATTGATGATTGCATAATACCAAATCCTTCTACATTGAAATTCTTGTTTACAGTCGGTTTAAAGTATCTCACTAGATTTGTTCCTTTCATACCATAAGTCTGTAAACTATAAAAAACCTGAGTCTTTTTGCTGTTAAGTTGAGCCGATGCTGCTACGCTTGGGATATTGTCAACGCTAATACCTTTTTCTACTTTCTTAAATAAATAATGAATGGAGTATCCACATCCGTAAACAACGCTGTCAGATGCGGTATTTACTACTTTAGTTTCTATGTAATATACATTTAAACTTGATTCGTCTTTACCAAGTTTTAGTCCGCCAAAACCTGGTAATGATATGCCAGCATTGTCCTTACCATTAAAGATTTTCACTACAGTTCTCATTTTATTCAAGTCATCTCGGTTTCTCGGAATAACGGTTGAAACTGCTGGTTGAGAAATTGAATCAGATACAAATGATTCCTTCATAAAATCATCATCTGTCAAAATTTTTGTCAAACTTGTTAGTTCTAAGTTGTCGCCTGTCAGACTTTCTTGTTGTTGGTTTGAACAACTGGTGATAATTGTGATAGCCAAAAGTGCTGTCACGGTCAAAATTTTGTTTTTGGTTGTCATATTGATTGTTGTTTAAAGGGTTTCTGTTATTTAAAGTTGCCACTAACTTGTATATATACCTGACTGATTCAGGGTTATGCATCCAAAACCGGGTGGATAACCCTGATTAAATCACCTTTTTATTAGGAGTTAATAATACTAAATATTTCATTAAAAAGCCCAAAAAAGCTACCAATATCCTGTGAAATACGGGTACGACCACAGACGCACGAAACCCAGCCAGCAGCCAAACGGGCATTTTCACAAAAAATTAATAGCATCGCTTCCCGTTCCCTGACCAAATTCGGTATCTTTAATCCACCATGAACGTCCGATCATCCTGCGCTCCATGAAACGATCCCTCTTTCCGGCTTTGCCGGCCCTGCTTGTTTGCCTGTCCTGTCAAGAACCCCGCCTGCTCTCGGAAATTCCTCCTTCCCACTCAGGCCTGGATTTCCAAAATACGCTGCGCGAAGACGAGTTTATGAATATCCTTACCTTCGAGTATTTCTACAACGGCGCCGGTGTGGCCGTGGCGGATATGAATGCAGACGGCCTGGACGATCTGTTTTTTACCTCCAACATGGGGAACTCGGAGCTCTATATCAATACAGGGAATTTTACCTTCGAAAATGGCACGGCGAAATCAGGGATCAGCACCCAGGGAAAATGGGCCACCGGTGTCAGCATCGTCGATATCAACCAGGACGGCCTACCGGACATCTACATTTGTTTTTCCGGACCCTACGGTTCCCCGCAGCGGGCCAACGAATTGTACGTCAACCAGGGCGACCTGACCTTTACCGAAATGGCAGAAAGCTACGGACTGGCGGACCGGGGATTCAGCACGCAGGCGGCTTTTTTTGACTTCGACCGGGACGGGGACCTGGACCTGTACCTGCTCAACAACATGACCGACGAAACGGGACCCAATATCATCCGCCCAAAAAGATTGCAGGGGGAAATGCTCAACACCGACAAGCTGTACCGCAACAACGGGGACCAAACCTTCACGGATATTTCCAGCCAGGCGGGCATTACCATCGAAGGCTACGGACTGGGGGTCGCCATCACGGATATCAACGGGGACGGATGGCCGGATATCTATGTCAGCAACGATTACCTGTCCAACGACCTGCTCTACCTCAACCAACAAGACGGTACCTTTACAAATGTGGCCGGAAAGGCCTTTCCCCATACCAGCTACTCGTCCATGGGGACGGACGTGGCAGACTTTAACAACGACGGGCTCCCCGATATCCTCAGCGTGGACATGCTGCCCCCCGATTCCTACCGTCAAAAACTGATGTTCGGAAAAACCGGCAACGACCGCTACCTGTCCGAACTGAAAACGGGCTACGAACCGCAACTCATGCGCAATACCTTGCAGCTGCACCGGGGCAACGATGCGGAAAACCTGCCCCTGTTTTCGGACATTGCTCCCCTGGCGGGAGTCAGCGCCACCGACTGGAGCTGGGCCCCCTTATGGCTGGACCTGGACAACGACGGCTGGAAGGACCTGCTGATCAGCAACGGCTATCCCCGCGACATCACCAACCGGGATTTTGTGGACTACCGATCCAATTTTGCCCGGCTCAGCAGCCGGGAAATCAGCCAAGCCCTCAAAAACCTGGAAGGGGCACACATCCCTAATTTCATCTTCCAAAACCGCCGGGACCTTACCTTCCGGGATGTGGGTATTGACTGGGGCATGGGGCAGCCCTCCTACTCCAGCGGGGCAGCGTATGCGGATCTGAACAGAGACGGTGCCCTGGACCTGATCCTGACCAATACCTATGCACCGGCAGCCATTTACCAAAACAATGCCGGGAAAACGGGTGCTGGTTTTCTGCAGCTCAGGCTTCGGGGCAAGCGCCCCAACCTACAGGCCCTTGGCGCAAAGGTATACCTCTGGACGGATGCTACCCTACAGTTTCACGAACACTACCTGAGCCGGGGCTACCAATCCTCGGTATCCGAAACGATTCATTTTGGACTGGGAAAGGCCGAAACGGTGGACTCCCTGCTGGTCGTTTGGCCAAATGGGGAGCGCAGCCGGCTGACCGAAATCTCCGCCAACCAACGGCTGGAGCTGGATCAGGAAGCCGCCCTACCCGCTACCCAGGAACCGACCGGATCGCCTGATGTGACTCCTGCCACCGAACCAAAACCGGAGTTGCCGCTCCCGGAGTTTGTCCACAAAGAACGGTACTATGCAGATTTTAACCTGCAGCCCCTGCTGCCCCACAAGCATTCCCAACTGGGACCCGGAGCCGCGGTGGGCGACCTAAACGATGACGGGATGGAGGACTTGTACGTAGGCGGCGCCCACGGACAAACCGGCCAGCTTTTTATCCAAAACTCCCAGGGAAGTTTTGACCGCCGCTCCTTGCCGGAAGCGGATGCGGTGTACGAAGACATGGGCGCATTGTTCTTCGATGCAGACGGCGACGGCGATCAGGACCTGTACCTGGTTTCGGGGGAAACGAATTCGAATCCGGATCGGCCTATTACCAGGACCGCCTGTACCTGAACGATGGAAGGGGTGAATTCCGCCGCGCTGAGGGACTCCTACCGGAAAATCCGGTAAGCGGTTCCTGTGTCATTGCCGGCGATTTTGACGCCGATGGGGACCTGGATTTGTTTATCGGGGGGCGACTGGCACCCAATGACTATCCCCTTCCCGGAACCTCCCAATTGCTGCTCAACGATGGAGGGAAATTCCGGGACGTAACAAAGGAGCGCGCGCCCGGACTGGCATCCATCGGCATGGTTACCTCAGCGCTTTGGTCCGATTATGACAACGATGGCTGGCTGGATTTGTGGCTGGTGGGGGAATGGATGGAAGTCACGCTGTTTGAAAATCAACAGGGAAAACTGGTTCACAAACCCATGGAAAACGGAGGGACGAACGGCGCTGGCTGGTGGAACAGCATCAGCGGAGCCGATCTGAATGGGGACGGACGTACCGATTACATCCTCGGAAACCTGGGATACAATAGCCGCTATCGGGCCCGCGAGGGCAAGCCGCTGCAGATACACTGGGCGGATTTTGACGCCAATGGCAGCAGGGAGGCAATTATTTCGGAGGTACGGAACGGCAAGCGCGTCCCCCTGCATCCACGGGACGATTTGTTTCAACAACTGCCCTCCTTACGAAAAACCTACCCCAGGTACCAGGACTATGCGCAGGCTGATTTGGCCTCCCTGATTGGCGCGACGGGCCTAAGCGAACCGCAGCAGTTATCCGCCGATCGGTTTGCCTCCGGCATCCTCTTGAATACCGAAGAAGGCTTTCAATGGCTACCCCTGCCCAACGAGGCACAGCTGGCGCCGGTTTATGGAGCGCTGGCTTCGGATCTTAACGGAGACGGATATACGGACCTTTTCCTAACGGGAAACAACCACCTGGCAGAGGCCATCAACGGTCCCTACGATGCCTCCTACGGGCTGCTGCTGCACGGCGACGGCAAGGGAAATTTTACCTGTCCTCCGCAATCGCCCTGGCTCTCGGGGGATCACCGGGGATTGACCCATGTGCGGGTGGAAAACCGCGGAAAATCCCTGGCGATGGTTTTGAAAAACAATGCTCCCAGCACCTGGCTGGATATTTTCCCGACCGGACCGCCGGATTATTCTCCGCCTGACCCCAATCAGGCTGCTTACGTGGAGCTGCATTACCGATCGGGAAGGATACGAAAAAAGGAATGCTACCGGGGAGCGGGGTACCTGACCCAACAGCCCACTAGCATTCCCTATGAAAAAGAATTGATTCGCATCGATTACTTCGATCTACGGGGTAATCGGCTTACCTCCTATCCCGTTCAATCAAATCTGGAAAAATAGCGAATCTCAAATCGATTTTGGTTGCCTCCCTTGAACAGAGGCTGTTTCTCTGCACGAAGCACCAGATGATTCCGGTCCAGGGCCAGGATTTCGTAGGTACTGCTCGGCAGCCCTGATTCGTCCAGGTAGATCAATTGATTGCCTTCCAGCTCGTATGCATTGGAAATAAAGGATCCCTGCGCCAGGGTACGCGTTTCTCCGCTTGGGAGAAACTCGTAAATCTCCTCCTGGTGCCAGCCGCCACTGCTGAAACTAAACTGGTTGTAATGGTAGTACGCGGAGTCCAACTTCCATTTTCCGAGCAGCTGCTCCCCGGTAGTACGGGTACAGGCAGCCAGTATTCCCAGGCCAAGGAGGAAGAAAAACGCAAGTCTTTCCATCAATACCCAGGGTTTTGGGTCAATACCCCGTTACTCAGATCTATTTCCCGTTGAGGAATGGCAAATAAGTAATGCTTGGGCCGTTCGAAGGTTCGGGGTGGCTTCAAGGGACCCAGGTCTTTCTGGTAGAGGGCCACAATGTCCACAATACCTGCCTTATCCCAACGGATCAGGTCCTGATGGCGCTGGTTTTCGCCGGCCAATTCCACCCTTCGTTCGTGAATCAGGTGCTCCATGGTGGCATTGGTCACCGGTGCCCTTCCGGACCGTTCACGCACCGCGTTGATCTCCGCATCCCCGTTTTGTCCGGAGCGTATTTTGGCTTCCGCCACGATCAGGTACACGTCGGCAGTACGCAAGATGGGGTTGTTATGACTCATGTTCAAGCCTCCCTGCGGTCTCCAGGAGCTATATTTCCGGAAGTGGTAGCCCGTCGACGATAGATCCTCGGTATAAGGCGTCAGGCCTCGGCTACCGCCGAGGTCCACCATGTCTCCGGGTTTGTAGACGGTATAATCCAGACGGGGATCGCCTTCTTCAAATTCATCGATCAAATCCTGTACGGGCTCGTGAAAATCCCAGCCTCCCCAGGGTCTGGGGGTGGAATAGATCACGTGGTTGTTTTCCCGCCATCCTTGCAAACTCTGCACCGCAAAGAGCATCTCGGGGTTGTTCTGGGTTTCCACCCGGAAGTTGTCCCCAAAATCAGCTGCCAACGGATACGGGCCATCCAAAACCTGCTGTCCGACCTGTATGGCCCCGGCAAAATTCTCCTGGTAAAGGTACAACTTAGCCAGCAATCCACGGGCAGATCCTTTGTGTGCACGGCCCAGATCGTCCGGACCGTAAGATTCTGGCAGCAAGTCGGCTGCCGTGCTCAAGTCCGCCACAATCTGCGCTTGCATTTCTTCCATGCTGGCCCGGGGTTTGTTAAACTCATTGGCGAGTACATCCGCTTCCAAAATCAAGGGAACGCCCCCATAAATAACCATCAGTCGCCAGTACATAAAGCCCCGTAGAAAGTGGGCTTCACCCAGCGTGCGGTTTTTTAGGCTTTGGTCCATGGATATATCGGGTACGTTGATCAGCACCGCGTTGGCGCGTGAAATGACTTCGTACTTGTGCCGCCAGCTGTAATACAACTGCGGATTCCCCGCATCGAACGTAAAGGATTCGATGGCCTGGTCTTCCCCGTGGTCACCTGCCCGGAATTGGTCGTCGGAGGGAATATCAAAGGTATGCTCCGCATGCCCGTAGAAGTCATGTGTTATCAGGGGCTCGTACATGGCATTGGCAGCGGCAACGGCATCGTCCGCATTTCTCCAAAACTGGGAGGAAGTGGATTGCCCATACGGCACTGTCTCCAAAATGGAATCGTCACAGGCGCCTAGCAGCAGCCCGGAAAGTAGTAAATATACAATCGTCTTTTTCATGGCTTGACTTAAAATGTGATAGTAGTACCAATGGTCCAGCTTCTGGCCTGCGGATATTGAGCAAAATCAGCATTCAACTGCAAGTTTCCATCCGTGTAGCCCAATTCGGGATCCATGCCGGAATAGCCGGTAAGAATGAATACGTTCTGCCCGGTGGCGTAAAACCGAGCCCGGGTTACCCCGATTTTGGAGGTCAGCATTTCTGGCAAGGTATACCCCACTACCAGGTTTTTGAGTCGGAAGAAATCGCCCCTCTCGAGGAACAAATCCGAAGTCCGGTGATTGAGGTTGTCTCGTTGGGTGGTCATGCGCGGAATTTCATTGGTACTTCCCTGACCGTTCCAGCGATTGATCGTTTCGGCATACATGTTGAACGGATAGGTAGGATCAATTCCCTGCATGCGGTCGGCATTGTAAATGTCAAAACCTGCATTGCCAAGGAAAAACAGGCTCAGATCAAAATTACCGTAGCCCAGCTCTGCATTTAAGCCGTACACCACCTTGGGATGGGGATTACCGATGACCTCCCGATCGGTTTCGTCGATCAGTCCGTCGTTATTCAGATCGATAAAACGTACGTCTCCCGGCTGGATCAAGCCGGCAGTTCTCCGGGGATCGTTTGCGATATTGGGATCAGATTGGATCTGCTCATCGCTTTGGTAAAGGCCGTCTGCCCGCCAGCCGTAAAAACTGGCAATGGGAAAGCCCTCGTAGGTTCGGGACAGTTCCTGGCTGGATCGGCCGTACAGACGAGATCCGATAAAGTTTCCATCCGCGAGCTGGGTAACTTCGTTTTGGATAAAGGAAGCATTTCCACTCAGCGAATAAAACAGTTTACCTTTGGTTTCCCGAAATACCAATTCCATTTCCAGGCCCTGGTTTCGCAGTTCGCCAATGTTTTGATTGGGAATCTGAGCGGTGCCGATGCTACCAATGGTGGGAGGCGCGATCAGCATGTCCTTGGTATTTTTGATAAAATAGTTGAAGTTAGCCAATAAACGGTTTTCCAGAAACCCAATGTCCAGGCCAAAATTGGTCATTTGGGCAGATTCCCAGGTGATATTTCGATTGGGGATTCGGGTTTGGGCAGCCCCTACCGTTTGGTTGCCACCGAAGGAATACCTACGTCCCGAACTGATAAGCGCCAGGTACTGCAGGCCGGGCACGTTTTGGTTACCCAGGCTTCCCCATCCCCCGGTAATCTTCAGGTTGGAAATAAACCCAATGTTCTGAAAAAAGTCTTCTTCCGAGACCCTCCAGCCCAGGGAGAACGCAGGGAAATACCCCCATCGGTTGCCGGGAGCGAATTTGGAAGAACCATCACTTCGGAACGTAGCCGTAAACAGGTAGCGCTCGTCGTAGTTGTAGGCAACTCGACCAAAATAGGAGGCGAGGGCATCGTAGGATTTCCCTCCGTTGATGGAATTCAGGGTTTGCCCCACGTCCAAAAACCGCTGATCAAAGGACTCGTCGATAAAGTCCAGCTTGCTGGCACTGAATCCATCCGAGTTGAAGGTTTGCGTGGTGTATCCACCGACAAAATTCACCTTGTGCAGGTCGGCAAATACCTTGTCGTAGGAAACAAAGTATTCGGCCAGCACGGAGTAGTATTCGTTATAACTTCGTGACAGGGAATTGCGGGGGTTCGCACGTATCTGGTCGTTGACAATGATGTTAAAATTCGATCCGTCGCTGATAGCCCCTTCCAATCCAAAATTCGCCCGCACTTTCAAGCCTTCGAGCAATTCGTATTCGGCCTGCACGTTCCCAAGTAGTTTGTGACTGGTGTTGTTGTTGTCCAGGGTTTCCTGAGTGAAAATGGGGTTGTTGATATCGCCAAATTCCCCCGAAATCTGAGAGGAGCTAAAACTTCCGTCCGGATTACGCACGGGCAGTCCAGGATGGAAGCGAATGGCGCTCCACAACACCCCGGTCTGGGCCGAAAGGGTATTGGGACTAACCTGATCGATGGAAACCAATTGCAGGTTTTGACCGATTTTAAACCGCTCACTTATTTTGTGGTCGGAATTCAGACGAAAACTCAGTCTTCGGAAATTGGAATTGGTAATCATCCCTTTCTCCTCAAAATACCCACCCGAAAGCATAAAGGAAGAGTTTTTGTTTCCTCCGGTAAGGGTCAAGTCTACGTTTTGCGTGGTACCCTGCCCCAATAGCTCTTGCTGCCAATTGGTTTGCTGGGTCTGGTAGGCAGGGTTTTCCCAAATGGGATTGATAGCCAGTCCATCGTTCGTATACCGTTCCCGCTTCAGCAAGGCAAGATCGGGAGCCTCCAATACATCGATGGTCTTGATGGCATTGGATACGCCCGCGTAGGCGTTGAGTTCAAATTTCAGCGGTTGGTCAAAATCCCCGCGTTTGGTGGTCACGATCACCACGCCGTTGGCGGCACGGGTTCCGTAAATAGCCGAAGCGGAAGCATCCTTAAGCACTTCAATGGATTCGATGTTATTGGGGTTCACGTCGTTGAGGTTACCACCCGGTACGCCATCAATGATGATCAAGGGATCGGCATTGTTCAGCGTGCCCGTTCCCCGGATGCGGATGGACCCTTGATTTCCAGGAGCACCACCGTTTCGAACCACGTTCACTCCGGCGGCTCTACCTTGCAGGGCCTGCGCTGCTCCGGAAACCGGTAAATTCTGAATGGCGCTCCCTTTGACGGAAGAAACCGCTCCGGTTACGTCCCGTTTTTCCTGGGTACCGTAGCCGACCACCAACACTTCGGAAAGAGAGGTCTCGTCCGGACTCATTTGAATCGTCAATTCGGTTTGATTTCCGATAGCAATGGTCTGGGTGGCATAGCCGATGAACGAGATGACCAGCGTGGCATCATCGGGCACGGTGAGGGAAAAATTTCCATCAATGTCAGAAACAGTACCTGCATTGCTGCCGGATACGGTTACCGTAGCTCCCGGCAGGGGTTGGCCGGTTTCATCCAGGACGGTACCTCGGATCGTCCGATCGGGAAGGTTCAATCCACTTACCGTAGCTAGCACCGGATGGGAAAGCATTACCGCAAGCAGCACCAAAACCTGAAACGCGAACCGGCAACGTCGCATCACCCGTTCGTCTGGTAGGGTTTTATTCATGTGTTTGTAGGGATTAAGTAATGATACATAGGTTTAGTAAGAAATCAGTTTTTGGGTTGAAATAAAAAGGTACACGCCGCTTTGCTAGCACCGGTACCGGACTATTTTTCTTTTTTTTGTGTACACGTTCTTCCAACTGCCAATAGCAGACAGGGTCCCGGTTTTTCTCTGGAAAACGCCAAAACGCTACGGATACATATTACCAATTTCGTTTGACAGAAGGTTTTCATCCCGATGCGGGAGTAAAAAGCTTCTGAAACGACGCGATGAAATTACAATTAAATTTTGTAAAAAGAGCGCTAGAGATAGCTAAAAATTATAAATTAACAAATATTTAATTAAAAATATTTATATTAATGATAAGTTAAAATAAAAAAATAGGAATACACGTTGAAATCTTTAAATCCATCGCTAGTACCTATCGATTCGGAGACGGGGAGGAGGCTGCGGGCAAACCGTCAACCGGAACCCTATACCTCAGCGGGTTTCACAAACGCCAGGTAATAGGGCCGCCGCTTGAACAGCCGAAATGGGAGCACCTTTTGGCCACCGTCTGTTCCCGCCCCCCGGATCCAATGCTGTAGGTATTTATTCGGGCAAATTTGGCGGTATTTCCCAAAAAGTTCTTTCTTTGTAAAAACCCAAACCCACCATGAAACGTCTGCTCCTTCTCGTAAGTGTTCTAATTTTCTGCCAAGCCTGGATGTCTCCGGCTCAGATCGCGCCGCGGGAGCGACCCAATATCCTGGTGATCGTCCCCGACGATCTGGGATGGTCCGATGTGGGATACCAGGGGTCGGAGATTTTCACGCCCAACATTGATCGGCTGGCACAGACGGGCAAGATACTCGAACAGTTTTATGTCATGCCTACCTGTACTCCCACCCGTGTCAGCCTGATGACGGGCAGGTTTCCAAGCCGGTTCAGTGTATTGGCGCCGGCCTATGGGGAAGTGATCGACCTCGGAACTCCCACCCTGCCTTCCCTCTTGCGAGAAGCGGGCTATTTTACCGCCATCGTCGGAAAATGGCACATGGGTTCGCCGCCCTACACCCCGCTTCGGTATGGGTTTGATCGTTCGTACGGATACTTTGACGGTCAGATCGATCCCTATACCCACGAATACAAAACAGAAACCAACCTAACCGACCGAAAATCCTGGCATCGGGACGATCGGTATTTGGAGGAAGAAGGGCACGTGACAGACCTATTGACAGAAGAGGCTGTGCGCCTCATCCGGGAAAAGAGGGAAACACCCTTTTTTCTCTACCTGGCCCACCACGTGCCGCACTACCCACTTGACGAGCCGGAGAAATACCTCTCGATTTATGCAGATCGACCGACCATGCACCCTTCCCGAAAATTATTTGCTGCCAGCGTCTCGCACCTGGACGAAGGGATCGGCAAAATCCTGCAAGCCCTGGAGGAGACCGGGCAACGGGAAAATACCCTGATTCTGTTTCTTAGCGATAACGGCGGACAAAAAAGTTGGAGCAGTACCGAGCAGTACCGGGGAAAATATGCCGATAAACCTCATGTCGTGCTGGGAAACAATTTTCCGCTCAGGGGATGGAAAGGAGACCTATACGAAGGTGGTATCCGTGTTCCGGGTATCGTTAACTGGCCGGCAAAGCTCAGTGCCGGAAAAATCCGTGTGCCCATCCACATGAGTGACTGGCTACCTACCCTCCTTGAAATCTCCGGAACTGCCCCGCAAGCGACAATTCCCTGGGACGGGGCCTCCGTCTGGAAGCACCTGGCAGGCCTGCAGGAAAAACCGGCCAGCCCCCGTTCCTTTTACTGGAAAATAAAGGGAGCTTCCGCCGTGCGGGAGGGCGACTGGAAATTGATCGTGCGAGATAACGGGCAGAGGGAATTGTATCAGCTACAAGAGGATTTCCGGGAAAGCCGGGACCTTTCCCGGCAGCAACCCGAAGTCGTGGACCGTTTGCTATCACTTCTGGCAGGCTATCAGAAAGGGGACCGGGAATAGCAAAAGGATCGTTCTCAGCGCGGGTAGACTGTTAATTCCGTCGGCTCCGACCGTTCCGCTCCCTGGGTACTACTAACGACAAACCAGGCCGATTGACAGTCCTGGCAACATAAGGATTCCTAAACAAACCTACAATACATCAAACCAATTGAGGCCATGAAACCTACCAATCAATCCATCCGGGCTAGCCAGGAGGAAGTCCGGAACTCCCGACGTAACTTTTTAAAAAGCAGTCTGTGTTGCGGGTCACTAGGCCTACTTTTGGGCGGTGGGCTGAAGCCCCTTGTAACCCAGGCCCGGACCACCCGACGAAAGCTCAAACCGGTATTGGACGAAAACTGGTGGCTGATCGGGCCTCCTCCTCCGGCGGGGAAAAACACCCTGCCGGTAAAAATTAATGCCGAAGGGAATCTCCAGGCCTACGAGTCCGTTGATCACCATATTTTTCAGGCGGAGGATGGGCAGTGGCATTTGTGGGGCTGTGTACGGGATACCGGCTGGGGTAGAATTTTATACCACTGGAAAGCCAAAAACCTCACCGACAGCCCTTGGGAAGACACCGGTGAGTTTATGCGCGCAAACGAGGCCTTTGGCGAGAGCATCAATGGATGGGGAAACGAAGAGTGGATCCAATCCCCTTTTTTCGTGAAAGAAAACGGACGATACTACATGTTTTATGGCGGCCATAGCACCGGAAGAAATCGGCAAGGCGTTCCCTCCCTGGGAAAAACCCGGAACGAAAGCTTCGACACCGAATGCCAGATTTGCATCATGACTTCCCCCGACGGGCTGCGCTGGAGCAGGCATACGTTTGACGATGGACTGAGTCGGGCATTTACCGGGCCGGGAGAAGCAAGGGATCCCTGCCTGATCAAGATTGACGGCCTTTGGCACCTGTACTATACCGGCCTGGAGGACGGCGATCCCGAAAAAGGTGGGATGTTTGTTCGTACCTCCCGGGACCTGCTCCACTGGTCCAACTACCAACTGGTACACCGGGCCAGGCAGTACGGCAGCAACTGGTGGGAAATCGAATGCCCCCATGTGGTGTACCGGGAAGGGTATTATTACCTCTTTCGAACTCAAAATTATGTGCAGGCAATTACCCATGTATTTCGCAGCGAAGATCCCCTGGATTTTGGAAGGGAGGATGCATCCGCTGCGAATAAATACCTGGGACAAATTCCCTGCGCCGCTCCGGAAATTTACCAGGTAGCTGGAGAAGAGTTCCTTTCCTCTAACCACGATCCGGCAGCAGGAACGCAGATGTGCCGGTTGCGCTGGGAACCGGAAAGCGAATGATACGGGTAGTGTCTGGCAAGGAATGGGGGGTGTCCGTTGTTTGAGGCTTTCTTTTTCTGATTCGTTCCTGGCCAATGCAGCTGGTATTTTGGCGATGGCACCCTTCAGGTCAAAGGAAAAAGAATGGTACACCGGTTGCTTGAGCCACCGGGGTCTCTCGTGCCGATCTGGTATCGACGCTGTGATCCGGTTTTCAGAAGCGGTAGGTTCCCAATACAGCGTACCTACTATCCCGGTTCAACCCCTTCCGGGGTTGCAGGTACTTCGTGCTCCTTACGCCGCGGGCTGCACCCGCGGTTAGTATAGTTCAGGCCCTTCAGGCCTGGAGTACTCAGTTGATCTTCAATAATCGACGGTGATCGAAAGAAATAACAATTACCTTTGCCAATTCGGACTAGTGGATATCTCAGATCAATTTCCTATTCGAATTGGACTTATGAATATCCAGACTACAAGTAATACCCTATCAAACCCGAAGCCTGAAGGGCTTCAAGAATCCTAACCCCGGGCGAAACCCGGGGAATACAAGCCGAAATACCCGCTCCACAACCCCGGACGGGGTTGAACATCGTCCATGGTTACACGATGTTTCCTTTTGTTTGACCCATTCACTAAAAAATAGTAAATAGTACGAAATGGAAGATTGGAATACCATTTTTTTAGTAGCCTTCATGGAGGACTGATTCCATGGTTCTCCAATCGAGTGAACTGAGCCTTCAAGAAATCGGTTTTTATAAAAAAAGGAATGAAACATATTGGAATGGCATTCGGTCTGCTTATCCTCAGCAGTTGTACAGGGAATACCCCTGAATCAAGCGCTATTCGGGAATTTACACTGTCTCAGGATACAGTGCGTATTGATCCAAAAGGCAGTATCATCAATCTAAAATACGGTATTAGCCATCCCGAGCTTTCCTCCGAAGGCAACTATCTGTATCACTATAACTATGGCGAGGCCAGGTTTGATAAGGTCAATTTGGAGAAGTTAGAACTGGAGAGGACGCTCCAGTACGAAAAGGAAGGGCCAAATGGCATGGGAAGAAATATTTCCGGCTATGCTTTGACCGGAACAGATCAAATAATGGTCTGGTCTGGTCTACTCAACGCTTTATTTGATCAGGAGGGCAAGAAAGTAAGGGACCTAAAGTTGACCAAAATAGCCCCGGAAATAGAAGGTCCGGAAACGTTTCCCATACGCTTGATGGAGCATCCCGGCGATCCCAATAAGTTTTATGGCCTGTACGGCAGATGGCTGGATCACCAATTTTTTCTTATCCGGTTTGACCTGGAAAGTGAATCGTATGAAAAAATACCGTTGCCCGAGACCAGGAAGCTCAACGACTACAGGATGGAAATCGAACACGAGGGAAAGCCCGCAGGAGGATTCAGCCCAAAACCCATGGCACACGCGATCCAGGACAACAAAATCGTGATTACCAACGGTGCATTCAACGAAGCCTATGTGTACGACATCCTGACGGATTCCCTGCACCTGAAAACCTGGGAAAGCCAGCTTACACCAAACCAAAATGAATACAAACTCCCAAAAACCGTGGAACTGCTGCAGGCGGAAGAACACTACATGAAATTCAATGAATCGATTTATTTTCTACCTCCTAAATGGGACCCGGTTTCTCAGCGTTACATCCGGCTATCGTTCACAACCCAATTTTCTGAAAACCTTAACGAGTATGGAGAAGCAATCGAAATCGGAGCAGAAGTATACCTGACCGTTTTTGATAAGGAATTAAATATGCTCGGTGAGCAGCATCTGGACCAGTACCAAAAAAATCCACGCCAACACTTTTTCACGGATAATAAAATATGGTTGTACGAAAATATGGATGATGAGTTGGGCTTTGTGAGGATAACTGTGGATTGATTCCGATTATCAAATAAAAGTGAGCTGCGGGTGCCAATGCTTCTCGAAGCAGTGTTCGACCCCTTCCGGGGTTGGGGCCTATCCGTTGTCAAATAACCGTGGGATGCACCCACGGTTATTATTGTACAGGCCTGGGTACACGGGAAATCTTAAGCGACCAAGATTGAAATCGAAGTGTTTTAAAGAAAGTTTTGATGGGCTTCCACACTATTTGGCCTAATGGTAGGCTGCTATCCCACATGATTCGGAGCTGTCAGCTCATCTTTCAAAATACAGCCCCGGAAAAATACTTTTTGATGGAGGCATTACCTAAAACCCTAGCTTGCATTTCCGGCTCCAGTTTAACATCTTTGTTGCCTGCAATAAGCGATTCAAAAGGAATTCCTAAATACCTATTCAGCAAAATGATCATTTTGAGGGTCAATGCCCGCTTCCCATGCAGAATCTCAGACACCCTTGTTTTCCCTCCCAGAAGCGGGGCAATATCCACCTGTTTTAAATTCATCTGATCCATTCTAAACTTGATGGCTTCTATGGGGTCAGGGGCTTCAATCGGAAAATTTTCTTGCTCGTATTTTTCTACCAGCAAGGACAAAAGTGCTATTTCTTCACCTTCTGGACTATCCGGCTCAATAGGTTTTTCTGAACTGTTGATCAAATTATAGATTCGATCACAAGCATCGTTATATGCTTGCTTTGTACTCAATATTTTAATTTTCATACCGTACCGCTTTTTGCATCAATTTTATCATATTCTACATGAGTCCCAAACCAAACCACAAACACAATTTTTAATTTGTACTCAATATCAACAATCAACCGATAATCATTTCCATTTATATTGAACACTACTCTTTTAGAACTAAAAATACTGGCATTCCCGAATTTTGCCTTCAATTCATTTGAGTTTGCCCAATTAGAGAATCTGACTTCATAAATCCAAGCCTTTAAAGATGCTTCAGCCTGATCGTATTTGCTTTGCTTACAATACTGGGTCAGCATTTTCTCTTTTATTATTCTCATACGCAACAAAGATAATAAAAGTTACCAAAAAAGGTAACTTTTAAAAGCGTAATTTAAATCAATCAGTAGTATAAAAATCAGTTAGCTGATACGTATAAAGGAAATACGAAATAATCAGGTTCTTATACTGGATGACTCCACACACCAGTACCAGATTTCATGGACCAGAAATCTTTTCCAGCTCCATCCAAAGCGGAAATATACTTCTACCCTCTGTTTGGTAAAAGGGAACCAGGTCCATTTCCATTTCTGGCAGGTAAACATTCTCCATGGAAATCTCATCGGTCGGGACCTCCCGATGCTGCTGCTGCAGGATTACCGAGTTGGTTTCGAGTACCATTCTCCCCTTGGTTTTTAAGGGTTGGATAAATTTAAATCGGATGCGGTACCTGCCCTCCAGCGTTTTTACCTTCCACATTCCAAAAACCTCCTCCTGCGTCCAAATGCCTCGCTCTCCGTCCGCGTCGTTGCGGTTGAGGTATACCGGGTTTTCCTGCTCGCTACCAATGATTACCCGCTGGGGCCGATTGAGGTGGGGGGATTGCGTCAAATCGGCTATCATCGCATCCATTTCGGACTTTAGCGCGCTCGCAATTGGCTTATTGGCATCCAAAACCGAATTCAATTCGTAAGGATCTGCCTCGATATCAAACAACTCAAAATCTGATTCCTTTGCTTCGTAACCGGTATTGCCTACCAATTTGAAATTCCCTCTATGGAGGGCAATATTGTTGTACAACTCCGGATACCTTCGGGTCCAGTAAAAGAACAAGGACCTATCGTCAAAACCTGCCACATCCCTACCCTGCAGCAGGGGATAGAAGCTTTTGCCATCGATTTGCCGGTCCGTTGGAAGGGGTGCCTCGCAGAGTTCGGCAAGGGTGGGTAGCACGTCTATGTGGGCCAGGCTGGTGGAAATGTCCCTATTTCCTTCCAGCCGATCCGGTAATCGGAGGAAAAACGGTACCCGTACGCCTCCCCGAAATACGTTTCCTTTTCTACCGCGCATCCCCCCCACATAGCGGGCCTGCTGGGGGCCGTTGTCGGTCATAAAGATCACAACCGTATTCTCTGCAATGCCCAGTTCTTCCAACTTATCCAGTACCCTTCCTACATTGTCGTCGATATTGGACACCATGGCATAGACTTTTCGCGCGGCCTCCTTATCCCGTTCGCTCATCTCTGGAAAGGGACGGCCGTCTTTATCAAAACCAGCCGAGGGATCCAGGTCCTTGTACCGTTCGTAATACTTGTCGGGAACCTGCAGTGGCGTGTGAGGCGCATTAAAGGAAAGGTAGAGGAAAAAAGGATCCGATGCCTTTTTTTCCATAAAGCGTAAGGCCTCCGTTGTAAAAATATCCGAACAATAGCCCTGAAAGGCTTTTTGCTGCCCATTGTACCAAAGAACCGGATCGAAATAACTACGGTCTCCCTGAAAATAGGTGGTAAAATCTCCCGGCTGCCCCATGCCACCCGCAAGGTGAATCAGGGACTCCTCAAAGCCCTGGTCTCCGGGCCGAAAAGGATAGTTGTCTCCCAAATGCCATTTCCCGAACATGCCCGTTCGGTAGCCTGCCGACTGCAGCATCTCTGCTATCGTGACTTCTTCGGTGGCCATGATCGCACCGCCATTATAGGTGTCCCGTACACCGGTTCGAAGGGAATACCGGCCGGTCATCAGGCTGGAGCGGGTCGGCGCACAAACCGGTGACACGTAAAAATTGGTCAGGCGCAGGCTCTCCCTTCCCAACTTATCCAATACGGGTGTTTGAATGTGGGGATTGCCGTGAATGCCCAAATCACCATAGCCCTGATCATCGCTGATGATCAAAACAACGTTGGGGCGTTCCGCTCGCTGGAATGCATTTCCATTTGTTTGTCCGGCAAGCATCAGAACGAATCCTACCAATAGTCGAAAATAAACCGTTTTTCCGTTCATGTTACCTCCACTTTTTCCCTTGTCACCGAAAGCGCAGGCATGCTTTCGGCACTTTTTTGGGATCTATTTTTCCAATTGATTTTCTACCGGCACCACGCCCGCCTTGTGGGCTTCCATGACCGCCCTGATTTCCGCGATGATTTCCGGATGGTCATCCGCTATATTCAATCGTTCGCCCGGATCGACGGCCACATTGTACAAAAGTGGCGTTTCCAAAACGGTCGGGGAATTTTCCAAGGGTATCGGAGGCTGGGTCACGGGGTGTGCGGTAGGATTACCGTATTCCAATTGGGTGATAAAGTGGGCCTTGTAATCCCCTTTACGAACGGCATAGATCTTCTGACCGCGGTAATAAAACACCGTTTCCCTTCCGCTTTTTCCCGTACCGCGCAGCAGCGGACTCAGGTCGTAGCCATCGTACACCCGGTCATCCGGCAACTCGGTACCCGACAAGGCACAAAAGGTTGGCAATAAATCCATGGTAGTGGCCATATCGCGTACGACGCCAGGTTGTATCCCAGCCGGCCACCAAAATACCGTAGGCTCGCGCATGCCTCCCTCAAAAGTACCACCTTTTGCTCCTCTCAGCAGACCGGCTGTACCTCCGTGGTTTCGGAACACATGCCAGGGACCATTATCGGAAGTAAAGACAACCAGTGTATTCTCTGCCACTCCGGCTTCTTTAAGGCCCTGCAGAATTCGCCCCACGGACCAGTCTATTTCTTCGATCACGTCTCCGTAGATGCCCGCCAGGGACTGATCCCGGAACTCTGCCGAGCGGAAAAGGGGAATGTGGGGCAGGTTATGAGCCAGGTAAATGAAAAAAGGATCTTTCCCGAATTCGTTAATTTTATTTACCACTTCTTCCGTATACCGACGGGTGATGCTTCGCTGGTCTGCCGGACGTTCCACTATTTCCTTGTCTCTCATCAAGGGAACGTTATAGGCCTGGTACCTTTCCTCGTCAGCCAGCGTAAAGTGATCCGTTTTTTCGACCTTGTCCATATCGTTGGAATACGGAATACCAAAATAACTATCAAAACCATGATCCGTGGGTAAATGGGGAGACAAATGCCCCAAATGCCATTTTCCAACAGCAGCGGTACGGTACCCGTTTCCTTTCAGGGCCCGGGCAATGGTGATTTCTGACTGTGGCAAGCCACCTTTGGAATCCGGAAACAAGACCCGTCGTCTATCGCTACTCATGCCGGAGCGAATGGGCAATCTTCCGGTAAGCAGCCCTGCCCGACTGGGCGTGCAAACGGAGGCGGCCACGTAAAAATTGGTCCACTTCTGCCCTTCCATGGCCATGCGGTCCAGGTTGGGCGTGTTGATGGTCGGGTGTCCAAAAATACCTAAGTCCCCGTAGCCCAGGTCATCTGCAAATATTACGATGATATTGGGCGGATCCATTTCTTTCGAAACCGAAGCCGCTGGCAACGTTTCGCTGCTACTAAAAAAACTCAAAGAAAGGCTGAGTACAGATAGAACGATTAATTTCATGGTGTATGATTTATTGGGTGTTGCTTGTTCTTCATTCGTCGGGGCGCTGCCAGGGCACTTTTCCACTTTCCTGTATTTGCAGCCGCAGCAGTCGGTGCAATTCCCGGTAGACTTCTGGATCACGTTCGATTCGATTCGTTTGTTCCAGGGGATCTTCTTTCAGGTGGTACAATTCCATGGCTTGATAGGGACTGTTCTGCAACAGTTTCCAATCGCCTCTTCTCAGCGCATGATAGGCTTTCCCACCGTACCGGGTTCCACCTTCCCTGCGTACAAAATACAGGGGACGATCGGTGACTGGCATTTCTTTGCCGAGCAGGGTTGGCAAAAAACTCCGCCCGTCTATCGATTCGGGAAGGCTTGCCCCCACCAGTTCGGCCAACGTGGGCAGTACATCCATGGTCAGGTTGATTTGCCCGGATACCGATCCGGCCGCAATCCGACCGGGCCAGGAAACAAGGGCCGGCACTTTTAATCCTCCCTCGTACATACTTTGCTTGCCATCTCTCAAAGGACCATTGTTTGCCTCGCTGGGCAAATGTCCCCATTATCGCTGGTGAAGATAATGAGCGTGCGGTCGTACTGCCCGGTTTCCTTAAGTGCCTGCACCACTTTCCCGATTCCCTCGTCCATGTGTTCGATAAAGGCCAGCAGGGAGGCACGGGTGTCGGATACGCCCGGTTCTCTGCGTTTCACCTTTTCAAGCCATTTTTCCGGAGGCTGCACCGGAAAATGGGGAGCATTGTAAGCCAGGTATAGAAAAAAAGGCTCCTCGGTATCCTTCCGTGAACGGATGTAATCGAACGGACCATTGGGTAAACAAGTCGGTGGCATGGCCTTCTGGTTCGATACTGGCTTCATTAAGCCGCATGTAATTCCTCCCGTGCCGGCGATGCGTCCAGTAGTCGTCCATCATGTCTTCCAACCAGCCATGAAAATGATCAAATCCACGTTCATTGGGAAGGTTAGGACTTTCAAGGCCCAGGTTCCATTTGCCCACATGGGCTGTGTGGTAGCCGTTTTCGCGTAGCAGGGCCGGAAGAAGTATCGCCTTCGGATCCAGATAGCCCCAGGTATTGTCCGGGATGGAGCGTATCAGTCCCGGCACGCCAACCCGGTCGGGGTATCGGCCGGACATCAGAGAGGCCCGGGTAGGAGCGCAAACGGGCGAATTGGTATAGAAATTATCCAGCCGCATGCCCTCAGCTCGCAAGGCATCGATATGGGGCGTTCGAATGTCCTTCGTTCCGTAGTAGGACACGTCGTGATACCCCTGATCGTCCGTTAAAATAAGAAGAATATTCGGTTTTTCCGGGAGCAGGGATTGCCCCTCGAGGTGGGTGGCGCAAAGGAACGCAAGTACCAGTAGGAAAATTTTAATTTGCATAAAAGGGCCGGGCCAGGTCATTTGAGCAGAAATTCTAAATTACTGAATAATTTTCCAAATTGCCGGTGTACACGCAGTTTTTATGCAAAACGGGTACTTTTTTGATCGCATATCCACCGAACAAGAAATAGGCAAGAGAGGGTCCGTTTCCTGTTTCGGGTTAAAAGATCGGGGCGAAGCTAGCGAATACGTTAAAAGCCTAAACCGAATTCCTTACAACATCGGTTTAGGCTTTCCCATTCTCTTCTCCCAAAACTAATTGCCAGCTTATCTGCAGAAAATCAAACTTCCCAGCCTTTTCGGTACTTTCGAGACAGGTACTGGTTGGCTTCGGTCGGCTGGCTGATTTTCATCCTACGGGCATCCCATTTCAGCAAGGTATTGGGCATGCGAATTGCCACGGTACCCAAGATCACCGTTTCGGACATGGGGCCGGAGACTGCAAAATCGCTTTCGGTCTTTACCTTGCCCAGGCAGGCATCTGCAAAATGATGGTAATGGTCCCGTTCTTCGAGATCAGGATTGGCTACCGCTTGAAACTTGCTTTCCGGCAATAGCACGGGCATTTTGGTATGGGGAATCAAGAGCGCTCCCTCGGTACCAATCAGCATGGCCGACTCCGCCGGATACTCCTCCAGGGAATACAACGCCCGCACGGCTTCGGGGGGATAAAATTCGCCGTCAAACCATTCCACCGTCAATTCATCGGATGCGGTCATGTCGTTGCCGGGAAACACCCAGGTAATGTGATTGCTCTGTGGCCAGGTATCCGCTCTTCTGGCGGGGGATTGCTCCCAGGATTCCTGCACCCGCGCAGTCACCGAAAGCGGAGCAGTCAATCCCATTCCTTTCCAAACGGCGTCCAGAATATGGCAACCGATATCCCCGGACCAACCGGTACCGAAATCCTGCCAGGCCCTCCATTTGGAAGGATGGTAAATTTTGGGTGCATAGGGACGCATCGGCGCTGTCCCGATAAATTGCTCCCAATGCACGTGAGCGGGGGGATTTTCTCCATTCGCCGGTCGGGGTCCCTCAAACCGATAGGCCTCTGTTGCTCCGGGCCGATTGGAGCAGAGGTATACCTGCTTGATTTTTCCGATGTGCCCTTCTTTTATCCATTGCACAGCGGTACGGTCTCCCTTACCGGAGGCATGTTGGGTTCCCAGCTGGCTGACAATACCGGCCTTTTTGGCGGCTTCGGTAAGCTTTCTGATTTCAGCCACGTCATGGCACATGGGCTTCTGGCAATACACGTGCTTGCCTGCCCGAATGGCCCGGTAACTGATTGGGAAATGATTGTGGTCCGGCACACTCACATTTATGGAATCGAAATTCCCCATTTCAGTCGCAAACAAGGTTCGCCAGTCTGTATAGGTTTTTGCCTGCGGCAGTAGCTCCGATGCCCTGGCCAAATGGTTTTCGTCCACGTCACAAATCGCTACAATTTCCACCTCCGGGTGGGATTTAAAGCGATTCAGGTCGTGCCAACCCATACCCCCTACCCCTACGCAAACATGCCGGAGTTTTTTCCTTCTTTTAAAAATATCGTCGTAGTGCGATAGCAAAGGAGGCGTTAATGCAAGTAAAACTGATCGGTTTAAAAACTTTCTTCGGTTTATTTTAGCTAATTTATTCATTGTAATCGCGATTTCGGGTTTATGGTTGAATATAATGTAAACTTCCCGAAAAACCGTAGTTTATCGGGAAGCTTCTATTAATTTATTACAGGGGTCCCGGTATTAGGGAAATCCCGGGTTTTGGGGTTGTAGATTAGGGTTGTTCTGCATTTCAGGCAAGGGGTACGGCATCAACAAGTGCATGCTTTGCAAAGCCTGATTGGAGCTCAGGTTGACATGGCCGACGAAATCATCGAAACCGTCTGTCAGTTCGTTATAGGCTTTACGCAAGCGCAACATGTCAAACCAGGTAATTTGCTCGTAGCATAGCTCGTGCCACCTTTCCTTCCAAACGGCCTCTCTGAAAGAAGCAGCGGTAAATTCCCCCAAGGAAGGTGTCATAAGTTCTGCCCTGTCTCGGATCCGCTTCAAACTTTCATGAGCCATTGCATTGGGTCCACCCACTTCATTTTGGGCTTCGGCATAGATCAACAGCACTTCAGCAAACCGGATCAACGGTACGTTGAGGTTATTCGCTCGATTACCGGGCACGCCGGCTGTTCCTAATGCAGCTCGGTTGAAATGTTTGAATATATAAGGAGCACCTAAATCAAATTCCTCACCGCTTCCGTTGGTATAATAGGTGGTATAGAAGAAGCCTTCCTGATTGACTGCTCGCTTGTCACCCTCTTCATACGAATTGTAGAATTCAATTGTTGGAACGGTACTTCCTGTACCGGAAGGACCTTGAAATGTCACCGGCTTAAAGTTTGGAAACATGTTGTTCATCGGGTTACCTGCAACAATCACATTGTACTGTAGCATGAACAGATGCTCGATCCGGTTACCATTGTTTTCATTGTGCAGATCGCCGTAGTTTGGAAACAGGTTGATGGAACCGGGGTTCGCGTTGGCATATTCAATTACCTCAAGCGATTTGTTGGCCGCAAGCGTATAATATTCGGCGCCGCGATTCAAGGGAAATCCGGCCATGGTCAGGTACACTTTCGCCAATTGAGATTTTACAGCGGCGGAAGAAACCCGGCCACTTGGGTCCATCCAAGGTAGACCGGCACTTTCTGCTGCCAGCAAATCTTCCACGATTAGCGCATAAACTTGTTCCTGGGGCGCAGGTGCGGGTCTAAAATCCTCTGAACTAGATGTTTGAGGTGCCGTAATCAACGGTACATTTCCCCATAATCGAACAGCATAAAAATAGGCCCAGGCTCTTATAAACCGTGCTTCGCCTAAAATCTTCCGCTTTTGATTTTCATCCATTGGAGTTATCGCAGGAACCCTGTCCAGGACCATATTGGCCTGGGCGATTACTTTATATAGACCGTTCCACCAATTAATCACATGCTCCGTCCTACCGTCATAAATTAACCCATATAAGTTGTTCAGGTCGGAATTTTGAGCGGTCTCTGTCGTTGACGTACCGGTAGGTGCCTCCAGAAGCTGCCAGGTGGAAGAGAAAATCCCGGAACCACCACCATAGAAACGCATATCTGCATACACCGCGGCAAGTGCCGCTTCCGCATGATCCGGAATCGTGTAAAAGGAATCCGGCGTTAGGTTTGAGGGGTCCTCTTCGCTGAGAAATTCCTCGCAGCCTGTCGTAAAAATAAGCAGTGCCAATCCTAGTGAAAGATAGGACAGGGACCATTTTTTTATAATCAATTTCATTGTTGTTTTCATTTAGGTTATTCCAAATCGATTAAAGGGTTACCTGTAGGCCAAGCATGTAGGTGGTAGGCTTGGGATAGGCATGCCAGTTCATCCCTTGCGAAAAGACATTGTTATTATTCCCTCCCCGTATGGGTGCCACTTCCGGATCACCGATGATTTCACTACCCGTGAGCAGGAAGAAATTCTGAACCGTGCTGTACACACGCAACCTGCTTAACTTGATACGGTTAGCAACTTCTGTAGGGAAAGTGTATCCGATGAGCACGTTTCTACCTCTTAGAAAAGAAGCATCTTTTACCCAACGTGAGTCTACGTTCGTTACGTAACCGGCACGGGTATCCCGGATCTCGGCCACCATTGTATTTTGGTTGGTAGGTGTCCAGGCATTCAATACGGTGCGGTAGCTATTTGCCAGTGCTTGCCGGTCTTCACTTGGATGCAGGTTCATGTCCAGCAAATCATTGCCGTACATGTATTGTAAATCAAGCGTCAAGTCCCAATTTCTGAACCGTAGGTTATTGGTCAGGGCTCCCCACATATTGGGGTTACCGTTTCCAATAATCATCCTGTCGGAATCGTTGATGGCTTTGTCACCATTTACATCCAGGTACTTGACGTCACCCGGAAGGATTGTCAAACCGTTTCTATAACTTACGTATTCTGCCGCCTCACTTCTTTCTTCTTCGCTCCAGATTCCCAATCGTACCAATCCCCAAAATGAACCCACGGGTTCGCCTACCCGTATGATGTTTGTCGCGTTGGTAAAGTTGGGTCCGCCCACGCCAAAAATATCTGCCGGAGTAGCCAGTGACAACACCTTGTTTCTATTTGCAGAAAGATTGAAGGAAGTATTCCAGGTAAAGTCAGCTTTCTCGACATTGACCGTGTTGAGCGTAAACTCGATACCCTTATTCTCCATAGAACCAACGTTGCTTCGTATCGTTGCATATCCACTGGTTCTTGGAACCGGAGCATCAAGAAGCATGTCGGTGGTCTTTCGGTAGTAATAATCCATCTCTACGGTAACTCTATTCTGGAACAAGCCCAGTTCCAACCCAATATCACTTTGTGCCGTTTTTTCCCATCTCAAATCGGGATTGGCAAGTCGATTGATGCCGGTGCCGCCAACCTGAGATTCGTTGTAGATCGCCGAATAATTCGAACTAAGCAAGGCAAGTGAAGAGTAAGGAGGGATTTCCGAGTTACCGGTAAGTCCATAGCTTGCTCTTAATTTTAAATTAGAAATCGTGCTGTTCCCCTTCAGGAAGCTTTCTTCGGATAATCTCCACGCCACCGCAGTGGAAGGGAAAAAGGCATATTTGTTGTTTTCACCGAATTTTGAAGCACCGTCCGCTCTTCCGGTGGCCGTAAAGAGGTATTTGCCATCCAGGATATAATTGACGCGGGCAAAATAGGAGTTCAGTGAATGCCTGTTGGCACCGGATCCTACACGAGGCAACTGAGAGCCTGCTCCCAGGTTATCATAAGTGAAAAAATCGGTTGCAAAATTCTGAATACTGGCACTCATGGACGTGTACGTATTTTCCTGCCAGGATATTCCCAACAAACCGGTAAACGCATGCCTGTCAGCGAATACTTTGTTGTAGGTCAGGTAGTTTTCCAAAGACCAGAAATTATCCCGCATCATGCTTTTTGAGGCCGTCCCGTTCTGAGCTATAGAGAGTGTTCGGGTACTGGACTGGTTGTTTTCCTGGGTCATGATATTCACCCCCAAAACTGTTCGCATTTCCAGTCCTTCGGCAAATTTTATATTTGAGTAAGCGCTTCCAAGTGTTGTCTGGGTATTGAGCACATACCGCCGACCATAGAGCCTGTGCATGGAACTCATGGTCCCTTCAGCAAAGGGATAGTCGCGGTTGTTTGCAAAAACACCATCTTCGTACCGAACAGGCAGGAATGGGAAATCTTCCACAATTTGGCGTGGAACTGCATCACTTACATCCACCAGGTTTTCTTCCTGGGAGTTATAACTAAGCGTTCCTCCAATGGTCAGCCAGGATTTCACCTTATCTTCAATCGTAAACCGGGTGGAATACCGGGTCAGGTACGATGTCTTCAACAAGCCCTGATCATCCCTGTAGCCCAAGGACAAGGAGTAGGTCGTTCGTTCGTTTCCGCCAGTAAAACCCAACTGATGATTTTGTGAAATTTTATTTTGTGTCGTTTCCTCCAGCCAATTTGTATCGTGCAGCGGGTTTCCCTGACTGTCAAATACCCGGGGGTCCGTACGCCTGAGGGCAGGATTCAGGTACGCCCATCGTCCTGCATCCCATCCGACCGGGTCGTATTTCTCCATATTTCTCCAGGCAAGGTCTTCCACAGCAAGGTATTCTTCTGCATTCAATACCTCCGGCCTATTGGGCCCAATGGTATTCACGCTCATGTCCACGTTATACGTCAGGGTACCGTCACCGGATTTTCCTTTCTTGGTGGTAACCAGGATTACCCCATTTGCCCCTCTGGATCCGTAGATTGCGGTAGACGAAGCATCTTTTAGTACTTCTACCGACACGATATCATTGGGATTGATGTAATCGATTGGATTGCTGGCTTGGGTCATCGTACCCATGGGCAGCATCACCCCATCCACTACGTAGAGGGGATTATTGGACGAATTGATGGAACTGAATCCACGAATACGCACATTGGTCCTTCCTCCCGGTCTACCGGAGTTTACATTTACCTGCACCCCTGCTACCCTACCCGCCAGGGCCTGGTTGAGGGAAGGAGCAGGACGCTCATTTAACTCAGTTTCTCCAACCGATCCTACCGAACCAGTTAGGTCGGACTTTCGCTGGGTACCGTATCCGATCACCACCACTTCTTCCAGTGCCGAGGCATCCTGGGTTAGTCGAATGGTTAGATTCGATTGATTGCTGACCTTGATCGTCTGTGCCTGATAGCCGATAAAGGAAACCACCAGGGTAGATTCCTCCGGTACGGTGATGGAAAATTTCCCATCCAGATCCGTGACGGTACCGCGGGTGGTACCCTGTACCGAAACGGTCGCGCCGGGAAGTGCCTCCCCGTTTTCGTCCAGCACCGTTCCATTGATGGTAACATCGGCCTCGCTTTCAATCAAGTCGGGGCCGTCAGCGGCAGTAGCTGCAGCCTGAAAAGGCTGAATGAGCAATAGGCAGATCAGTAGGGGAAAAGCCAGGGCAACCCCTGCCCTTTGGAGCAGTGTAGATGCTGCCTTACGTAATTTATTTTTCATTGGATATTGGTTTATAAGAATTAAAACGATCCGGGTTAGGAAACTGGACCTGCCATAGCAAGTCCACTGACAATTACCCGGATTTACAGAAGACAATCAGCCACAGAGGCGATTGGGTCGGGGACGGGTCGGGAATACCATCGTTTGGCTTGCCTGCATCTTGGTTGGTTTCAGGAAGCAGAGAAAAAAAATACCGATGTCATACGAGTAACCCGAAACCGAATTGGATCGAGATCAGGAACTATTTTCCAGGTTCATTGGAGCTGTTGGGTTTACGGTTGATTGGTTGGTTGTGTCCTCCGCGACGCGCAGTTCCTCGCCAGGCGAGGAATGCCCGGCACTGGAAAAACCAGAACGGAAGGCAGCTTGAAAAGCATGAGATCCTAAAAGGAATTCGGTTCAGAGCGAAACTTCGGCCCTTTCGGGAAAAAGGAAAGGGACGAATGTACGGAGCGTGAAGCGGATCCATTCGACGATTCAGGCCAGATACATCCCTCCAATAAAAAGGGAGGGATACCTTTTGGAGATCCAACTACTGTGGATCATCCAACAACGAGTACTACCCGGATCAAGCAAAAATTCCGACAAATGGCCGACAAATGTGTAAAAAAACTAACTGTTTTAGCAAAAAACGAGCTGTTCTAATTCAAATTCTGACCGGTTTGGCGCAAACCAAGCGGATTTCGGGTTTAAGGCTAACAGGCACGGATCCACTGCCCGGTAGGCCGCTAACACTTCTGGCAACAGTGCCGCACGGACCTCCTCCTCCACCTCAGATAAAAGATTGGCAGAGAAATGGATAATCATAAAATATAATTACTAAAGGTATAACTATTTCGAATAATTCCCTAACTACCTGTGTAAAAATAAAAATTATCTTTTTGTTAAGCCATCGGAAAAACGATGCGGGTTAACGTCGTGAAACGTGGGTAATCGGTAAGACCTATGACAACGGGCCTAACCGTTCGGAAGCCATTTTGGAAATGGAAAAGAAAGGCAATGGTTCACCGGGGGACTTGCAGATTTAGGTTTTGGTAAGCGTTTCCTCCAGATTGTACAAGGCCACAATGACCTGCATCAGTGCTGCCGGACGCTCGGGCGCTTCATGCCTCCGGGAAGGGTATTCGCCAGCCGATAATAATTCCATAGCGGCCGCTCGGTCCTGGCGGTACCTATCCAGTTCCTCCTGGAAAAAAGCCAGCAAGGCCTCTTTTTCCCCTTCAGTAGGAAACCGGCACAATACACGGATGAAGGCTTCTTCTATCGCTGATTCAGTCGGCTGCCGACGGTCCGTCAGTTTTTCCGCTAGTACCCGGGAGGCTTCCAATACCATCGGATCGTTGAGTAATGCCAAGGCCTGCAACGGGGTGTTCGTACGGTTTCGGCTCACCTGACAAATGTCCCGGTTGCTTCCGTCAAAGATCAGCAGTGCGGGGGGAGGAAGGGTCAATTTTATGAAGGTATAGATCCCTCTTCGGTAAAGTTTGTTTCCTTTATCCTGTCGGTACATGTTTAGCTCCCCCCTTCCGGAACTGGATGCTTCCCACAGCCCTTCCGGCTGATAGGGCTTCACACTGGGCCCGCCAATTTCGGGCACCAGCAGTCCGCTGCTGGAGAGCACGAAGTCGCGGATCAATTCGGCATGCAGCCGCATGCGGGGATACCGGGCCAGGTACACGTTATCCGGATCCTTTTCCAGGTGCAGGGGCTGAATCACAGCAGATTGTCTGTAGGTAGCGGAGCTCACGATACGTTTGATCAACTGCTTCATGTCCCAACCATTTTCCCGAAAATCCACGGCCAGCCAATCCAGTAGCTCGGGATGGGTCGGCAACTTGCCTTGCATGCCAAAATCACCTGCCGAGGGTACCAGGCCGGTTCCGAATAGCTCCTGCCAAATCAAATTAACAAAAACCCGAGAGGTAAGCGGGTGGTCCGGTGCCAACGCCCATTGTACCAGGCCCAGTCGGTTTCGCGGCAAGTCGGTGTCAAAAGACTTGATCACCGCCGGTGTACTGGGGAGTAACGGCTCTCCTGTCGGAGCATCGTACAATCCCCGGTCCAGCACGTGGGTGGGCCGAATCGAATCCGAAAGGTCCTGCATGATAGAAACTGCCACCCGGGCGGTATCGGGATGGTTGACAAAGGACAGGATGCCTTTGGTATCCTCCTCGTCTACCCAAATTAAAGGGGTTTTCGCGCGAACGGGTGAACCGGCTCCGCCTTCAAATCCTTTTTCGGGTGTGTTGTTAAAGAATGCATAGAGGCTGAAATAGTCCTTTTGGGAAACCGGATCGTACTTGTGATCGTGGCATTGGGCGCATTCCATGGTCATTCCCAGGGTGACTTTGCTAAAGGTGTTGGTTTTGTCCAACACGTATTCCACCCGGTATTCCTCATGGATCACTCCCTCCTCCTCTGTAATCTTGTGGTTGCGGTTAAATGCGGTCGCCAACAACTGTTCCTTGGTTGGCTCCGGGAGTAAATCGCCTGCGAATTGCCAGGTCAAAAAGGTATCGTAGGGCAGGTTTTTATTAAAGGCATGAATTACCCAATCCCGGTACGGCCATTGGGTACGAATATTGTCGTTTTGGTATCCAAAGGAATCGGAGTACCGGGAAATATCCAGCCAAAGCAGGGCCATTTTTTCTCCATAGGCCGGTTTGCTCAGGTACAACTCCACCATGTCTTCCCAACTCCGCTGCCCTTCTACGAAACTGCGGACCTCTTCCGGACTGGGGGGTAGTCCTGTCAGGTCCAGGCTCAGCCGCTTTAATTGGTGCGCTTTTTCTCCTTCCGGGTTGGGTTGTAGCCCATGAGCACGCATTTTTTCGTAGACAAAGCGGTCTACGGGATGCTCCGACCAACCTGGATAGCTATTTACGGGAGGATCTTGTTTTTGCGGGGGAACAAAGGCCCAATGGGGCTGGTATTCCGCCCCCTGCTGGATCCATTTGCGGATCAATTGTTTGTCATAATCGGACAGCTTCAAATTCGACGCTGGTGGCGGCATCATTTCCGATGTCTCTTCCGAAGTGATTCGGGCGAACAACATGGACTCTCCGGGTTTGCCGGGTACAAGGGCATGTTTGTCGGGATTATCCTTGAGGGCGGCGTAGGCTCCTTCCTCTGTATCCAGCCGTAATCCTGCCTCCCGTTTATTGGCATCCGGCCCGTGGCAGGCAAAACAATTGTCTGACAAGATGGGGCGGATATGAAAGTTAAAACTCACCTGATCGGGAATTTCCTGCTCGGTTTCCATGTCCCCACAGCCGTACATCGTTGCACCAACAAAAAGCGAAAACAAAATGCCCGAATAGGCATAGAACCGGTTTTTTACCTGCATGACCCTTATAAATTCAATACGGAGTCAAATTACGCGGTATCTTGCGAAATACCAATTTCATGCCCAAAAAATACGGCCGTTCCTCATTAGTAACAAATAACGTACAAGTTGTAATCGGTCGGTCCTTACCCCTATCCGACAAGCTCGTTTCATTCTCCCAACGCCGGATACCGCCATCGCGAATTGGCAGCGGGCACGTGTTCGGTGGCTACGATGGTTTCGATTTCCCGAATAATTTCCGGGTGCTCGGCTGCCAGGTCCTGCGTTTCGAGCGGGTCTGCCGCCAGATCAAACAAGGCCCATTCCGAATCCCCCGCATGAATATCCAGGCGCAATGCTTTCCAATTACCCATTCGTACGGCCATTTGTCCTCCATAGGAAGGAAATTCCCAATACAGAAAGGGATGCGCCGCTTGTTTTTTCCCGCTCAACACAGGAAAAAAACTGATTCCATCCGAATCAAAAGGGGCTTCTACCGCAGCAATTTCCGCCAGCGTTGGCATCAGGTCGTAAAACACTGCGGCATGGTCCGTTCGGGAACCGGGCTCAATCACCCCGGGCCAGGAAGCAATCATCGGGACCCGAATCCCCCCTTCGTATAAAAAACCCTTGCCATAGCCGCGCTCTTCCCTAAATGGACCGCCACTATTGAACCAGGGAGAATCCGTGCCTCCGTTAAACGTGGGGCCATTATCAGAGGTGAAGACAATCAGGGTATTCTCATAGATACCTTCTTGCTTGAGTTGCTCCACCAACTGCCCTACCTGCTCGTCCAGATAACTCACCATGGCGGCATAGCTGGCCCGGGGGTACCGGGTCGGAAAATAAGAGTTCTCCCCCAGGTAGGGCTCTTCGTCACCAAACTTCTGTACATAATGATCGATCCATTTCCTGGGCACCTGCAAGGGTACGTGCGGAATCGGCGTGGCCCAATAAAGAAAAAACGGATTATCCTTTTCCCGGGCAACGAAATCCTGTATCCGATCAAACATCAGTTCGGGAGCGTAATCGGTCAGAAAATAATCGGCATAACTGGCTGGGTCATAGGGGTCGGCTCCCTCCGGCAGCCGGGTATTGGGAGGTACAGTATCGTTGTCCAGGTAGACCCGGCGATCGTTTTCCCAAAGGTGCACCGGATACAGGGTATGTGCCTGCCGCTGGCAATTGTACCCAAAGAAATAGTCGAAGCCTTGTTGATTGGGAACCCCCACTGTGTGCGGGGCTCCCAATCCCCATTTGCCCACTACAGCTGTAGTATATCCGGCCTCTTGCAACAAGGTACCCAGGGTGGTGGTACCCGCAGCGATGGGTCGCTGCCCCTCCAACGTACTGTCGGCCAACATGGCCCGGTAATCCCATACATCCCCGCGTTCTCCCCACTCGTCATTGCCTCTTACCTGTGCCCGACCGCTGTGTTGCCCGGTAAGCAACACCGCGCGGGCAGGCGCGCATACGGGAGCCCCGGAATAAAACTGGGTAAAAAGCATCCCCGACGCTGCCAGCGCGTCCAGATGCGGAGTTTCGATCATTTTTTGCCCATAGGATCCCAGGTCACCGTACCCCAAATCGTCTGCCAAAATGAAAATTATGTTGGGCTTCGCAGCGGTGGTGGGCTTTTCTGAGGAGCAGCCAATACCGATACTCAGAAAACATGCAGCAAGCAGGAATGCAGGGGTGTATGTCATTGTTTTTTTCTGGGGCATAGATGAAAAATAGATTCCGTTTAGGCTTTTAAAGGTTGTGGGATGACTTGTAACGTCGTTTTTTCCAAATGATCTAGCGTCAATCCGGAAAAAACCGTTTCTCGATTCGTTTGGTCTTCCAATACACGTACCAGGTGTTTCACCTGGGTAAAGACCTTGGGTCGAAAGCGTTTTTCCCGTACACGCAGGGAATACACCAACTCACCTGTCTCCTCATCCACCACCTGAACGATCGGCTGCTTACAGGCACGCAGATCCAATTCGGGCAGGGTGCCGACCGCTTTTCTGGCGTAATTGTCCTGCTGGGAAATAGTAATGGGCCAGCCGGTATACTGTCCCTCTGGATTTTCTTCCGGATCCACGTACCGGGGCCAGCACTCTAGCCGCATTTGCTTCTGTTCCTTGTCGAAGGTGACCAGACCGTAACCCGTGGCCCGGTCGTAGATCAGGGCGGGTTCACGACCCGTCTTTTGAGGATTTGCCACGGCGTGGACGGTGATCTTGTTGCCAAATCCGTCTTCAAAATCACCGGTATAGGCCGGTTTTTCCGGCAAGGGAGCGTGCCCTTCCGGCAGTTCAGGCCACCATCTTCTGGGAAAGAGGTTATTCAATGCGGGCCCGGCAAAGGCATAGCCAGCATCCCCGTGCTCCTCCACCCCGTAATGCACGACCGAAGCCAGGTGTTGATCGCCAGCCAGGTGTAAGGCAAAGGCCTTTCGAATAATTCGCAAGGCTTCATCCCGCCCTTTCTGCGGCCAGCCGTTGGAGTCCATGTCCGTGGTAGGGGCATCGCCGGTAACGTATTCCCCCGGAGGGGGAATGGGCAGTTTGGGGACAATGCTATCGATGATGCTCCCTTTCGGCAGGGTGGCGACCGTGCAGAAATTGGTCTGCGACAATACCGCTTTCATTTCAGCTCCGCCGGACCAGTCGGTGGACCAGTGCTCGAGGAATTGGAGTTGTCGTTCACCCAAAAGCTGGGCGTCCACGTCGTAATGTGCTTTGATATTGAATTCCGGATTCTGAATGAACCCATTGAGTACTTTGGCCTCTTTGGGCAGCACATTTTTGGGAGCAGATTTGAATTTTCTATCTTCCAGAATAGCAAAACTGATGCCTCCGTAGAGCCAATCGGTGTAGTAGGTACCGATTCCCTGTTTGACCGGGCGGGGGTCGTAGGGGTCCGGAAGGTGTCCGGTTTGGGTCAATTGGACCATGTTCACCCACTCGGGGGGCATTTTATAGCCTCCCTGATCCTGTGCCACGTAGCCCCATCCTTCGTCGGTAGGGGCTGATTTTCCCCCTTCACCCCAGACGTTACCGTGGTACACGTCGTGGTCATCGGGTATGAAGGCACCGGGAATGTGACGGAAGATTTCCCGGTACGACCAGCCAAATAGGTACCATTTGCGCAGGTAATCCAGGCTGGATTTTTCCAAGGGTGAGGTTTGGATGCCAAAACCTCCGGTGCTTTCATAAAATTGATCGCCAAGAAACACGGCCATGTCCGGTCGCTGCTTGCCCACGTTCACGGCGACCTCCTGGTCGGGGAAGCCGTAATCCGCGTTGCAACTAAACAGCGCCATCTTAACGTTTTCTTCGGAGCTGGGTTCCCGGGCGATGGTCCCTTCGTAGGTATAGGATTGTGTGCCGGTTTTCAGCGGCAGGTCCACTTTTACCCGGTAGGGAACGGCTGCATCGGAATTCCAGTTTTCCTGACGGAAATGCACTACCCGGCCGAGGGGATCGGGTTTACCGGTCTGGATGGTTTTCCATTGACCATTTGTGTACACTTGCAGGCTTACGTCCAAACCAGCAATCCGATCGACAGGCGCAAGCTGTGCAGCCAACTTCAAGGTACCCCGGTGCAGCGTGTACTGGGCAAAACAGATGGGGCCGAAGGTCTGCTCAGAGCTACCGACGAGTGTATCGCCGGAAATCTGCCAGTCGGAAAAGGCTGCCGAAGGGTCGCTGTTTCCCTCCAATGGGAAATGAGCACATAGGGCCAGGTTTCCCTCCCAGTTGGCATTGGGCTGGGTATAGGTCAACATGGCCAGTAATTTACCGGTGCTTGCATCCGCGGCTTTGAGTTGCAATTCGTTACCCCTTCCATCGATGCGCAGGCTAATTTCCCTATCGAGCGGTACAGCCTGGCTACCCATTTTTTCTCCTACAAACAAGTATCCCTGCCCGTTGATACCTGCGTCCAATCCCTGGCCAAAAACCGCCGCCGAGCGGTAATCGGGAAATTTACCCTTGGCTGCCAGACGAAATCCGGCATAGGCTTGGGGGATACCTTTGGCTGCAGCATTGAGCCATTCCAGGCGAACTTGCAGGGTAAAGTTCCCGGTTGCGGGTCCCAATTGATGGGTAAGGCTGTGTAGCGAACGGTTCTTGTCTGCGATCACGCAAACGGCCTTGCCGTTTCTGATTTCCCAATCCTGCAGCCGGTTTGCCCAATATTCCGGTCCTATCCAAGGCATGTCCGGCCATTGATGCCAGGTAGATGCGAAGGGCGTTGCCGATATATTTTTCGGGGCCTTTGGGCCGTTTTTCCCAACAGGGGATGCGCCCAAAAGCAAATGGGGAGTCACGGTTCCGAGCGCGATTGCTTTTACTGCATGTCTTCTTTTCATAGGTAACTAATCTGCCAGGTTTGGGTTGATGTTTGTTTCTGATTCCGGAATGGGCCAGCGGTCGTCAATGCCGGGCCGAAAGCTTTTCGAGGTGACATACCATCTGGATTGCGGGTCCAACTTGATTGAGGTAGTAGGGTACCTTTCCGAATCGGGAAACGGTGCTCCCCAAAAATCACCATTTAAAACTTCATCTCCAATTTCCCACCGGAAAATATCCCATAAGCGCGTCCCTTCAAACGCCAATTCTATCCGTCGCTCGCGTCGAAGGATGTCGCGGAGTACATCCGGGTTGGTCTCGGTAATGGGGGGTAAATCTACCGATTCCCTTCCTCGAACACGATTGATGGTTTGATCCAACAAATCCTGCGTGATGGCATTACCCGCTTCAAGTTCTGCCTCCAAGTAGCTTAGTAAAACTTCGGCATAGCGAATGACCGGGATATTTCCCCCATAATCGTTCCGGAGATTTCCGTTGAAGGATTCATCAAAATACTTTCTGAAGCCGAATCCTGTTCGTGTTGCCTGTTTGGAATACGTTAGCTGATCTACGGACTGTGTCGAATCGGGATGGCAAACGTATCTCCTACCCTGAAAGCTCGACTCGTTCCAGATAAACGTATCGCGAAACCGCTGATCTCGGTTCGCTCCCATGTCCTCCTGAACAAACTTTGGATCGTTGTAAGAAAAAGGTGTACCATCATCGAACCCGTATTCCTCTGCCAGGCTTCCAAGCGGGTTGATGATGTGCCAACCACTGGACGCTGCCGGATAGGCGTGTTGAGGCATTGCATTTGGAGCAAGCCCGGGAACAAACTGTACACTAAAGATATTTTCGCTGCTGTTTTCGTTTTGGGTATTGAACAGCGGACCGTATTCGGAATCGATGATGTTATCCCCGTAATTGATGATTTGCAGGTACACTTCCGAAGCCTCTTGGTACCGCTTTTCCGCCAGGAATAACCTCCCGAGAAATGCCAATGCCGCCTGCTTGCTTGCCCTACCTATTTCTGAAGATGGAATATCTGAGAATCTTGGCAGTCCGGCCACGGCATCCTGTAATTCACGAATGGTGAAGTCAACGATTTCGGATTTCGGAGATTTTAGTACGGTGTTGGCTTCGTCCGGAGTTAAGGTGGAGGTCACCAGGGGCACGTCTCCCCAAAACTGAGAACAGGTAAAAATACTGTGTCGCCCGCAAAAATCTCGCTTCGCTTTTCATCCGCTCGCGTTTTTCCTCGGGCATGTCTACGTTATCGATGTTCTCCAAAAAATCATTTGTGATCGCAATTCGCCGGTAGGAGCCTTGCCAATAGCCGTTGACCACATTATTGTTGGGTAACAAAGTACCGTCCGTAAGCCGGTTATAGGTGGAATTATCCCCCCTCCTGTCATAGGCGTTATCGGTTGCAAATTCTAAAAATACGATCCCACAATAGGTCCACCAATCCGAAGGGACCACTTGTGTTCCGTAATTAATATTTCCGCGGTACATACCCGTCAGTGCGATCAGGGCATTGGATTCTGAATTCCAAAAGGTTCCGCTTGCAAATGCATTGGTTGGAAATTGCTCTAGTTTTTCATCACAGGATACTACCGATGTCAGCATCACCAGGAAAATGAAAGTCTTCGCTATATTTTTCATAATGAATTTCTTTTTTGATTAGAACTAAAATCGGGCATTGATCCCTAGCGTGTAGGTTGCCAAAATGGGGTAATATGCTCCTCCTGTATTGATTTCAGGATCCCAGCCCTCCGCATAAGAAGTGAAAGACAGTACGTTCTCTCCACTCAGATAAAGTCGTAAACTCTGCAGTCCAATTCTCTCCAGGACGGAAGGAGGAAGGCTGTATCCCACCTGTAGATTTTTTACCCTCAGGTAGGATGCATTGGTTACCCAAAAATCAGACATAACCGTGTTGGGCGTCCCACTATTGGTAATGACCTCCAGACGGGGATAAGCAGGGTATCGATCCGGGTTCTCTGGGTTAAATCTACCCTCCATTTGCCACTGTTGTATGTTTCCAAGGTTAAAAAAGGCCCAGCCCGCATAATTATTCAAAAAACCTTCGACACCAGCGACTCCCTGCAAAAAGATAGAGAGGTCAAAATTCCTATATTTTGCTCCGAAATTCAGGCCGTACGTGTATTTGGGGATTCTACTACCCAAAAAATTTCTGTCGTAGGTCGGGTCCACTCTGCCATCAGGTACTCCTTCGGGTCCGTTGATGTCCTTATAGCGAATATCTCCGGGCTGGGGATTTGGCGTGATGGCAGATTGATTGGGCCAATCGGAAATGTCTTCTTCACTAATGAACACACCGTCCGACTCGTAGCCATAGTACATTTCCATAGGAAAGCCTAGAAACAAAGTAGACCCATTGCCTACCAGGCCATTGGGTTGCTCAACGTTTCCCAGCCCCAAGGTGACGACCTCGTTGTTGATAATGGAAAAATTTCCCGAAATGGAGTACTGAAAGTCATTTACCTGATCCCGGAATCCAAAGTCGAATTCCCAACCGCTGTTCCTTGCTGCACCCGTATTAATCTCTCCGATGCCTACACCCAATATCGAAGAGACACTTGCCGTGGGTTGAAACAGGATATCGGTCGTATTTCGGTTAAAATAGGTGAAATTAAACGAAACCTTGCCCTCTAAAAAACTCGTCTCTGCACCAAAATCCAGGGTTTCAGTAGATTCCCAGCGTATGTTATCGTCTCTGTAATCGGAGTAGGCTGCCCCTGTGGCAATACTCCCTCCAAAAGGATAATTCCGTCCAGAATTCAGCACGGTTTGATAGGGGTAATTTCCGATGTTTTGGTTACCCAAAATGCCCCAAGATGCCTTTAATTTAAAATCCGACAACCAATTCACGTCTTCCAGGATCGCTTCGTCCGAAAGCCTCCAACCGACAGCCATGGAGGGGAATAGCGCATATTTGTTATTTTCGGGAAACCGGGACGAGCCGTCGTAGCGCAGGGTTGTTTCAAACAAATATTTTTCATCGTGATTAAACTTGACCCGGGTAATCAGGGATTGTATGGCCCATTCCTCGTCAAACCCTCCAACCCGTTGGTTATCAGCGCCTCCCATATCGATCACCGTGTAGTCATTACTGGGAAAGTCCTGTCGATACCCGTTGAAGTAGGTATAAACCTGGTTTTCGAAAGTATATCCAACCAAAAAATCCAGATTATTTTTATTGATACTTTTTGAATACTCGCCAATAAATTGGGCCGTTTTAAAAATCTCCTTGTTGCTAAATTGATCCAGGTACGACTGTCCGTGAAAAACATCGTCGTTCAATCGTTGAGATGCCAAATAGGAACGCTGCTCCAATAAAAAAGAATTGTATCCGCCAATTGCTGATAAAACCAAGCCATTGATGGGCGTCCAATCCAATTTCATGTTTATTCCAGTCCGTGTTCTGGGATTGGTCAGGTAGGAATCTGACTGCAACCAGGATACGGGTGTTCCCCCACTTTCTGGTCCAATTCCAAAATCACCGTTTGAGGCCTGTCCCAGGTACACGGCTGGGTATCGGATGGCATTTTGAATCAATTGGTTACTCATTTCTCCTCCTTTATTTGCCGTGGCCTGGGGTTCATTACGTTCTTCTATCGAACCAAATAACCTGGTGGTTAATTTGAAGTCCTCACCTAGCTTGTTCTCAAGATTAAGCCGTAGATTGTAGCGGTTGTAGTTATTTTTTGGAACGATCCCCTCCTGATTTAGGAGTCCACCGGAGAGAAAATACTTGTTATTTTCATCCCCTCCGCTTAGTGTAATCGTGTGCCCTGTCTGTATGCCATCCCCGGCAAATACGTGGTCCAAAAACCGGGTATTCGGATAATTGTCAGGGTCAGCCTGAGATCGGTAGTTGGCAATATCATCCTCCGTAAAACTATTGCTCCCGGAAGCGATATTATACATGGCTGCATAATCCCATGAGTCTACAAATTGAGGCAGCTGAGTAGGTTCATTAAATCCTACGTAGCCGTTATAGCTTACCGTCATCTTTTTATTGGATCCGTTTTTTGTTGTCACCAAAATGACTCCGTTGGCGGCTCTGGCACCATAAATCGCAGCCGACGAAGCGTCCTTCAAAACAGAAATGGTCTGCACATCGTCCGGATTGATATCGTTCATATTCCCAGGTATTCCGTCGATCAGAATCAGTGCATCGGGTGTAGCTCCAAACGAACCAACACCTCGGATTCGAATATTTCCCCCGCTTTCTCCTGGTCTGCCCGATCGTTGGATTACCGTTACGCCTGGCATTTGGCCTGCTATGGCCTGTGAAAGCTGTTGGACAGGCCTGTTTTCGATGTTTTCAGAAGATATCTGGGAAACGGAACCGATTACGTTGACCTTCTTCTGCGTTCCATACCCCACGACCACCACTTCCTCCAGTGAAGATTGGTCTTCGCGTAAGGTGATGTTTAGGTTGGTTTGGCTGCTTACCGTTATCCGCTGGGATTCGTAGCCGATAAAAGACACCAGCAAAACGGATCCCTCGGCCGCTTCGATGGAAAAATTACCGTCGATGTCGGAAACCGTACCGGTACTGCTCCCCTCGATCAACACGGTGGCTCCGGGCACAGGCTGGCCCTGTTCGTCCACAATCCTTCCGGTGATTTCTACAAACTCAATGGTGATTGATATCTCTTCTGGCTGCAAGGAGGAATTGGTACCTCCGACATAGATCGCATTGTTTACCTGCCTGAACTTTAACTTGGAAGCCTGTGCCAGCTGTATCAGGACATCGTTCACGGACTGTTTTCCCGCTTTCAACACGACCGCATCCCGGTCGGTAAGCAAATCGTCCGGAAAAATGAATACGTAGTCGGTCCGGGACTCCAGAGTTTTAAATAGCTCGCCCAAACTCCAGGCTTTATTCGCCACCCGGAGAAAGGTCTCATCAATGGGCTTGACCTGCGCTTTGGAATCATTGGCCAACAGGGTGGTCATGAACATGCACTGGATAATACAGCCGTAAAACAGGTTTTTCGATACCATCTTGATTAGGTATAGTATTTTTCTTTTCATAATTTTAGATGTTTTATTGAATTGATTTCATTAAAGCAGCAGGGTAAAATGTTTCATTTGGCGATGGGAATTTTATCCTGCTTTTTCATTTTTCTCATAGGCAATCAAAATTTTATTCGGACATTCTTTTCATCAATTTCGTAGTCAAAACCAAGAGAGAAACTCAACCCGGTTAAGATAGCTTCCAGACTTTCATTCTTAAAAAGCCCCGTGACTTTTCGGCCCGTGTCACCGGAGGTCTCGAAACGGACGCCATACCAATGCTCCAGAGATTGCAGGATCTCCTGAAAGGGCTTGCTTTGAAACCGGATCATTCCTTCCTTCCACAAAGTCGTTTGCTCGGGATCAAACTTACCCTTGCGCAACGCCGACTGTCCATCCAATTTAACGGAAGCCATCTCCCCGGGCTCCAAGGAAAGCAGTTGGTCCTCCTTGGCTACGGCGACACGGCCTTCTGTTAGCGAAATTCGGATAACTTCATCTCTGGAATAAGCATTGAATTCGGTACCCAGGGCGGTTGTATGTACCGTTCCGGTTTTTACCTGAAACGGCCGCGCCTTGTCAGGTGCAATGGAGAAGTACGCCTCGCCTTCCAACTCAATCTCTCGGGTCCGACTACCGAAATCCGAATAAAAAGCGATGGTTGAAAGGGAATTGACTATCACTTCCGACCCGTCCGGAAGGCGAAGCGTCAACTTTTCTCCGGCCTGGGTATGTTTCTGTATTTTCGTGGGAGGAAGTGCTGCCAGCGGTTCTACGGTGTCTCTTTGAAGAAACGCCTCGTGCAGGTAAAAGGCAGTAAAAGCAACCAATAAAAAGGTGGCTGCTATTCGGCCGAACGTAAAAAAGAATCCAAAAACCTGCGAAGCTGGCCGCTTCATCTGACCTTTCAAGGTGGCCCGATGTATCTGCTCCAACAATTGTCGCTGCTTGGATTCGGTCACCTGTGGAGGTTCTTCCTCGTCCCATCTTTTCCGAAGCATGTCCACAAAGCGGTCCTCCGCTCCATTTTCCGCCAGCCACTCGGTCACCTCCCGATTTTCTTCAGGCGTGGTTCGGTGATTTAAAAATCTGATAAGCTTTTCTTCTTTCAAAATACCGGTTGTTTCAAGCAATACACTTGAAACAAACACATTACGTAAAAAAATAAAAAATTTATTCAACCCGGCTTTAGCCAGGTTATTTATCGAAACTAAATTCGGTATATTTCTGATTGATATCTATGAAATTCTTCGAGCATTTCAAGCAAGGAACATTGCAAAAAAAGAAAGATTCGTTACAAAAAAATGAAAAGCAACGGTCCGGAAAGGGAAGCCTTGTGGATCAACTCTCCCTTTAGGAATTTCGTGGCCAGGTAAATGTGGTGTTCGACCGTCCTTCTTGAAAGACAGAGCTGCGCGGCAATTTCATCAGGGCTCAAACCGTCGATCTTATTCAGTACAAAAACCCGCTGTTGCGTCTTGGGTAAATTTCGAATGAGCTCATTGGCGGCATCTTCGAGCTCCCTGTAAGTTAATTTCTCGATAACATTTTCCGAACTCACGCAGTACTTTTCGGGAATATTCTCTATGGTGCAGTTCTTCCTTTGGTCCCTTAATTTATTGAGCAGTTGGTTTTTAACGGATTGAAACAAATACGCTTTGAAGTTTTTGTTTTCATCCAGCGATTTACGTCCCTCCCAGATTTTAATAAATATCACCTGTACGGTCTCCTCCGCCTCCATTTCATCGCTCAGGTAGTGGTAGGCAAAACCGAGCAATCGGGGAAGGTACCGGTAATACAATTCATCGAACGACTTCATATCCCCTTGCCTAAGGGAACGTACCAACTCCTTCTCACTTTGGTTTATAAGCGGTCTCAATCTAAGGGTTTAAGTTAATCGATGAATTCCTATCTGGTTTTGCTGCCAAAAAATGGCAGAAAAGCTAAGGGATAGGTATTCTTTCCGAGATTCTACTACAACGATTAAATGTAAAAAAAATAACTGAATAATCTAATCCTTCGCTCAAAATCTACCGAAGGCTGCACTGAAGGCGCTCCCTTACCTACTCGGGCAAGTCGGTCCGGTACTCGTCCCGGTATAGACCCATCCGGTCAAAGGGAAGGGCCTCAAATCCCTCAATTCGTTGGAATACCTCGGCATCCGGTTTGAGGTTAAAATTCCCGTGTTCGTAATCGACAAATCCAGGATCTCCCGTTGTCCGGTAATTGTTTAGCGATTCAATTTGCGCATGTTCCCCTCCCATTCGGTGCACCGGGTCTTCGGGTCCACCCACTATGAGGTTCCCGGACAGTACGTTTCTACGCGCTCGCATGCCTTCCCATTCCTCGCCTTCAACTATCGGGCGCAGGTAATTTTGTAATCCGGGATACCTCTCAGCATAGGGTGGCTGGTCCACGGCTACATTTTCCAACAGGCGCCTTCTCAGTAGACCGTTTTCACCAAACATGGAAGGGCCGCCTCCCCGGTACCAGGTATAATAATGGGCGGACACCACAGCGGTATGAGCAATTGGCTCAATGATAATATTGTTTTTCATCGTTAAATCCCAGCCGCTATTGGTAAAAAGCACACCGTGATTGGCATTCATTCTATAAAACACGTTGCCGTATACCAGTACACCGGTGCTGGAATCATCGCAGTAGATGCCCATATTCATGCGGTCTGGGTTGCCGCAATCGTGAAAATAGTTGTACCGAAGCACATTGCCACGATCGCTGGGATCCCTTCCAATGTACCAGGGAGAAGTATCATCCGAATTGAGCGTTACATGGTGGATATGGTTGTATTCGAAAAGGTGTTCGTTTCCATGTACGTATATTCCCTGCCATTCGGAATCAAATATTTCGCAATGGCTGATCCGGTTTCCCACACCATCGATATTGATCCCGGCCCATAGAAATTTATTGCGCCGGTTATAGGTGTGCACCCGGCAGTTTTCCGCATAATTATTACCAGGAATCAGCTTTCGTTTGTTTCCTCCACTTAAATAAATACCGCCACTACCAGTATTGTACACGTCGCAGCTCAAGATCCCATGATTGGTTCCGGCTTTTCGGTCCCAGTGCGTGTATTTGTAAATATGCCCCTGTAAGTTGCCAATTCTCCGGGAAACCGGCACGCCCTCGTAGTCGTCATGAGTAATGAATGGGAAGGTTTGCTTAGCCCCCTGCCCCATAAATATCCCACTGGTACCCACGTTTCGAACCGTGCATCCGGCGATCAGATTACCCGTTCCCCGTTCCAGGTAAATACCGATGCCTCTACCTACCTCCACCGTCAGGTCCCGGAGGAGCAGATGGCTTACTCCTTCCAGGCTGATGATCGGATCTTCCATCAGGGAGACCATCAGTGAACCCTCCGTTATTGAACTGGGGGGCCAAAAATACAAGATGCCCGATTGCCTATCCAGGTACCACTCTCCGGGACTATCAAGTTCTTCGAGAATATTGTAGGCGAGGTAGTGTTGAAAATCCTTACCGCTACCTACTCCGTATAGCGAGGGGCTGGCCAATCGAACCTGTTTCTTTATTGGATCGATTGATTCCACCAGAATGTTATCGTCTGCAAACCCATACATAAATGTTCCCTGGAACCAAACGTCTTGCTGACCAGCCCATACCTCGTGACGTGGGTCGGAATATTCGAAAACACCCCCATGGGAACTGTAATCCTGATTTCTAGGTACCGAGCCCGGATCCATGATCTTTCCGATTTTCATGTACCCTTCGTTTGGATACTTTGCCAGTGGCATGACGGCCGCATTGAAGAAAAGCTCCAGAGGCGCCGGAGTGACGGGCATGGCGTGTCCGTATTGCCGGATCGCTCCAAAATCATGCAGCCCCAGTTCCTTCAGGTTGGCCTGAAGCACCTTTGGTCGGGCACCAGGTGAAAGCCGTAGCAGCACAGAGGAGTCCGTCACCTGTTGAAAGGCCTCCGGAGGAATGCCCCTTCCTCCGGTAATGCGTACCTCTTGTCCGGGCATTGCCCGCCAGACAATTGGTGCGCCTGGCTTTCCCGAATCGTGTTCGTTCAATACCAGGGAATGCGTCTGCTCGTAGTTTCCACCCCCAATCCAAACGGTACCTCCTCCCTCGGCCAGTTCGCCGGTTACCGCATACTGTCGAAGGAGGTCCCGTGCCGCCTGCAGTGTGGCTACCGGTTCTTCCCGGGTGCCGGGATTGCTATCGTTTCCGGCCTTGGAAACAAACAAATCCTGCGCCGGGGCGGCAACTGCGAGGGTAACTACACATAGAATGCTTACAGCAAAAGATCGTCTCATGGGGCAGGAACGGGTTTAATTGCAATAGCGGGCGACGAAAGGATTGCTCCAGGGCTCCACTTTTTTTTGCTAACGGTTAAACATTTGGACCACGTCTTCCCGGCGCTTTTCGGGAGAAACGTGTAGAAAGGTGATTTCTCCATTTTCCAGCTTTCCTTCTACCGTGGTGTTTTGGGGGGCGTGCAGTTTAAACGCCACGTCCCAGTGGTTGGGCCAGGCGGGAAACAGCAAGATTTCATCCCGATCGTATTGCAACAGCATCCGCTGCAAAGCGATCATGGCAACGGAACCGTGACATTGGTCCGGCGTCCAATCGTAATTTGGTCCCCACATGGTAGGAAAACGGTAGACGGTGGTTCCGGCATTAAAATACGCCGTCATCAATTCAGCCGCTTCTTCGGTGAGTCCCAAATAGGCTGCCTTGATGGAATGTTGTTGCCATCCCCGGTTTTCCCTGGACTCGCGGTCAGTAAAGGTGCGTATGGCCAGGTTCAGGCTATCTTTTCCAAGGCCAAAGCGGCGATAGGGAAAAATGGCATACAACTCTGGATTTTCAATATTTTGCTTCCCACTGTAGGCATGCGCGGGAGCCAATCGCTTCTCTCCTGCTACCTCTCGCAGCGGAATTTCGGGTAACTCCAGAAGCAATCGTCGGTAGCTGCTCCGTTGCGCTTCGGACAGGACTGATTCGGGCAAGGCAAGTAATTCCGAACAAACCTTGGCTATTCCAACGATTTCCGGAAGGGGGTTGACTGCCCGTTGGTAGGTCTCCAGGGCCATCGCCGGGTCAAACAATATCTTGCCCTGCTCGTCCCGCTCCCAATGCTGATCAAAAAACGTCATGACGGCGGTCACCACCGGAAGAATTTCCCTTTTGAGCGTTTCTTCGTCCCCGGTAAAGGCGTAGTAGTCCAATCCCATGAGCGAAAACTCCAGCCCACTTTGCCAATAGTACCGGATAAAGGAATTTACCGGGGTACCCACCGGAAGACTGTCGGGTCGCTCAACGCCGTAATTCGACTCAGCAAAAGTGCCCCAATGACGCATGGTTTCCAAATAAAAGGCCCCCTCGTGCCCGTAGTAGGTTTTCGTGGCGTATTTTCGGATGTCAAGGATTTCCCGGTACAACCTAAACAGCGGCTGCATCAAATCAAAGTCTCCAGCTTCCAGCATGGACCAATAGGGAAGGCGGGTGTTTTGCCACCAATACGGTCCACCCCATTGCCGGTAATCCGCATCGAATCCCCCGTAGCGGTTGTCCAGATGCTTGGTATCCACCGTGAAGATGGACCCGTTAAACTTGATCGGATACCTGCCCCTGCCCGAACAGGCATGCATGTAGCGTTGGAGATTGTAGTTTTTAGACACCATCGCCACGCGGTCTTTTTCCTCATCTTTTCTACTACTCAGGAAAATATAGCTTCTTTCCCAAAAGGACTGCCACCAGTCCGCGTGGGCTTTTCGCCGCTGTTGTCGGGAAAGTGAAGAGATTTTTCCAGCAAGTGCCCCGATCGATTGCTCCCAGTCCTCTAGTGTCTCGGTCTGCTCCGTCAATGCAATTATCGATACCGAGAATTGGGTCCGGGCTCCCTTTGTTTCCATGGTACGGGGGGAGCTTTTATGCAGACTTTCGGACTGCATGAGTGCTCCAAAGGTGGCATGCCATAAGGGGTCTTTCCCTCGTGTGATGAATCCTTCCAAGCCCTGCATTTTGAGGTTTTCCGCCCAAATGGATCCCTCATTACGGTGCGCCCAGACCAGATTTTCCGGATCCCGGTCAAGGATAGTGTCTTTCGCTACCCGTACGGACTGCAAGCCATAGGCCGAGTGGATTTCTGTGTCGTCGGCGATCTCCCGTTGCTCAAGCCGCCAGGGTTCGGTAGTGACCGATGCGGTAATCTCCCTCCGGCTTTTTACGTCGAGTTCTACCACCGGGTGGTTGGCATCCACCCAGACCTCAATTTCCACCCGCTCTTCCGGATTTCCCGCCTCAATGCGCAGGTAGCCGTCCTGCAGGATCAGCTCCTGAGAGAAGTAATTCCCTTTCTGAAACGGGTTCGGAGCAAGAGCCAACCGCACCTTGCCCAATTTCAGCAAGCGGGCGTTCGCGCTCCAGGCATCGGTTTTGGACAGGTAAAACAGGAGATCGCCATTCTCCTCCACCCAGAGGTTGATGCCAATATCTCCGTTCCCGGCCGGCATGGATCCCAGGGAGTTTTTTGAGGGAGTATCCCAGCGAACGTTGCATGCATCCAGCCCGGGCAGGGAAGAGGTACCGGCAGGTTCCGCCAGCTGCGCCCGGACCGGCTGCCCGAGAAAAAAGAGGGATAGAACGAAAAGGGCGCGAACGTACATGTTTTCTGTGAGTTGGTGCAGGATCATTTTAAGACAAAAAAGCGGTATCCCCGCTCAGGAAGGGTGACTTCCACCGTCATGCTGTAGTCACGCGCTACCGGTACATCCTGTAGGTTTCCCCACTGATCCTCCAATTGGACCTGCTCGTGCAAGCCGGTATAGTAGACCGGAACACTCAGGGTGCGGGTGATTTCCTCGTTCAGGGGATTGTACAGCATAAGCAAGCCTTTCTCCTCTCCGGTAGGGTTCACGTGCAGGATGCCATCCCAATCCCTGCCATCCGGCCGCCTTAGGTGGATGAGGTCTGCATCCAACACTTCCCGGTGTTTTTTATAGAAGCCCACCCATTTTTCGACCAGCGCCTTGGTTTCGGGCGCATCGTACAGTTGCGGACCCCGGTAGCAGGCCTGCACGCCTGCACCAAAAAGGTTCGCCAGCCGTTGTTCGTAGTGGGGTAGGTGCTCCTTCAATGGCTCGATCGTGGCGGCCTCCCCTCCCCCGTGGTATTGCACCAACGGAACAAACATCCAGCCCATGGACGGTGTTTTCGTCCAGGTACCGTCGTAGATATTTTGGCGTTCGATGATTTCCTGCTGGGCCCGGGGCAGGGACCAATTGGTCTCGCGGTAACCCATACCGGTTTTATTGCTTCCCGTTAGGAAATAATAATCCGGCACGTTCAGATAGATTCCTTTGGAACGAGCCCATTTGTAAAACTCCGAAATACGCCGGTATTGATTCCATTGCGAATCGGCCAAGCCTTTGTGTCCGGGGTGATCAGTGGCTGCGCAGACATCTCCCGGGTAGGAGCCATCGTGCTCCAGAATATCGAGTCCGGTTTTGCGGTATAAATTATAAAGCCTTTCAAAATAATCCTGGCCCCATTCGCTTTCCAGGCAGGGCGAATTCCCAAATCGGGGTGTCATCCCGGCTGGCATTACCACGTCGTTTCCGCCCCCTACCCGGCGACTGGCCAGCAGGGAATAACCGCCCAGGGCAATTCCCTTTGCATGCGCGTAATCGGCAAGTTCTTTCAATCGGTCCAGATTTTGTGGCGTGTCGTCTTCTGCGTTAAAGCCACTGCCAAAGGTCATGATGACCATTTCAAAGCCCACCTCTGCACTTTGGTCAACGGCCTTTTTTACGGCTTCGGTGTCCGCCGAACGAACGTGCATCAGGATGGGGTTTTCGGTCACCCAGGGAGCGAGGGCACGCATCATGCGCCGGTGCTCCAGTCCTTTTCGTTCGCGGTCCCAGCTGTCGTGAAGCAGTTCCCAAACCCGGTAGGAAGAAAAAGCGGCGCCCGGCTGTACCGTCTGCTCCGGTCCGTACTTGGGCGAAACCTCCAGCAACACGGGCATGGTACGCTCGTAGTTGACCTGGGTGGCGTATAGGGGATCCGGTTTCCAGGCAATGCTGGAGCGCAGCACGTTCTCCGAAGTCATTCCGCCAAAATTAAAATCGGTTTCGATGGTCAAATTGGGTAACAGCCACTGCTCCCGGCTATCGACGGTACTTTCGGGCTCCGTTACGGCCAGTATTTCACTGGTAAACGAATTGACGGTTACCACCTTTTCGGAACGATTGTCTACGGTAATCCATTTGCTGAACACCGGAAGACCGTCGTACAACTCGTAGTGCACGTTTACGGAAATATCCAGCAGGTAGCGCAAGGAAGCCAGCCCGGCCACTTTTGCAGCCTGAGATAGTTCTCCGAGCATAAAAAATTCCTCGATTTTGCTTCGACCCAAGCTCCCCTTTTGTTCGTAGTCCCGGTTACCACCTTGCGCGTCCATTTTGCCAATCCGCACGTAGCGCGGTGCCTGTTCCACGGAAGTCGCGCCTACCTCCTGCCAGTCCTCCTGTTCGTATGACCAGGAGGCCAGCAACTGACCCGCTTCCCATTCCATCCGCAACCAGACCGCTTTACCCTGCTCCAGGCCCTGCAGGCGATGTTCCTTTTGCCCATCATAAAAACCGATCTCGTTATCAGCAGGACGCAAGTTGAGTTTGATTACCCGATCTGAAAACACCAGTCCCAGCCCCGGACCCCAACTGCTGCTTCGATCGGTACCGGGATTAATTTTCGCCAGAAATACGGTTGCCTCCGGATGCACAGGCTGTTCTGCGTACACCGCCGTATTTGCCAATGCCATGATTTCACCGGCTTTCCCTTCGTTGATAAAGGAACTACGGGCGTGTGCACCCGATTCGAAACGGCTCCAATTTTCGTGCAAGCTAGCAAAGGCATCTTGGAACACGATTTCCCGGCTTTCATCGGCAGTGGATCGCTGCAACAATAAGCGGATTGCCTCCTCGTCCAAACGATAGGTAAAAATCAATTCCTTTCCCGGTGCCGGCCATGGCATGTCTTTGGGCATCCATTCGGGTCGCTTTTTCCAGGCGAATCGGGCTTTGGTAGCCTCCACGCGATGTTCCACCAATTTAAAGGAAGCAGGGTCTGCCTTCATGGAGGCGATCCACTGCCGAAGCAGATAATTGTGTACGGGTTGCCCGGTTAATCCCCCGATATCAAACGCAATCCCATCCAGCTGGATGGCCGCTTCAGGTCGAACGGATCGCAGAAAGGATTCCCCGGTCTTCAGGTGCTCGAGGCCAATGGTGGCTCCATTGGGCCCCGTTGAGAACGTACGCCGTACCAAGCCATTGCTTAGCACCAGGTGACCCTCCTCGGTGGTCTGCACCCGAGCCGGCTGATCGGAACGGTTTAGCAGCCAATCACTTTCTGCAGCCAAAGGCAGGCTATTACCGAAAGGAGCCCCCTGCTGTGCCTGTACAAAGCCCATGCTTGCCAAAAACCAAAACAGAATAAAAAAACTTTTTTTCATAGGATTAGAATTAATCTTGAGTTGTTGTAGGTACTGCTGCAGGCCTGGTCGGTGTCCTGTGTTACGCCAGTTGGCCTGGTCAGGCTCGATTTTTTTATCCATGTTTCTTTACCCCCCAACTACCTTTGCGCATTGCGAAAATAAAGAGCTTCGGATGGGTTTCGAGTCGATTTCCATCGACTTCTCCGGTGGTTTTGAAAGGCAGGTTCGAGACGTACAATTACCGAAACCTCCTCTGTAAACCGTGCTGGTAACACCAAGGATATGGCTGGACTTACTCCTATCGCCTTACCCGATAGGCCGGGCTTAGAAATCAATGGTTCCCAGGGGGTCGTTTAATGCCCGCTGCTGATCCGCAAGGAGGACCAACAATTGTCGTTTCACCCCCTGATACGCCAAATCATCCGAACGGTCCCTGAGTTCTTGCGGATCTTTTTCCAGATCAAACAGCAAGGTTTTATTCAATTTCGGATAGAAAATCAACTTGTACCGATCGGTTCGCACCATCCGTTGCAAATTCAGGTAGCTACTATAAATACCCGGATAGGCACTTGGCGCATCCTCCTCGATATAGGGCATTAAGCTGTGAAACACCGTGGTGGCCGGTTTTTCGATCCCGGCAAGATCCAGGATGGTCGCGCTTACATCCTGCAGGTATACTTGTTGCCCGTATCGTTTGCCTTTCGGCACAGCCGGACCAACCAACAGCAGTGGGGCACGGACGCTGTGGTCAAACATGTTCTGTTTTCCCATCAACCCGTGATGACCTACCGCCAGGCCGTGGTCGGCCGTGAAGAGGATGTAGGTATTGTCGGCTTTGCCAGATGCCTCCAGCGCGTCCAGTATTTTCCCGATCTGTGCATCCATGTGGCTTATGATGGCGTAGTACTCTTGTATGTTTTTTCGCACGGAGAAAGCGGTACGGGGAAAGGGAGCCAAGGCTTCGTCCCGTAGTTTCTCGCTGAGCCCTATGCTATCCTTAAAGGGATACATATCCATGTGGCTGGGTGGCAAGGAAATGCTTTCGACGGGATACAAGTCCACGTATTCCTTGGGCGCCTGCCGGGGATCGTGGGGCGCATTGAATGCCAGGTACATCATAAATGGAGCTTCGCTTCTGCCTGCCTGGTCCAGAAAGCCCAGGGCATCGTCGGCCAGCACCTCGGACCAGTGCTTTCCTCCCTTCCAAAATCCCTCAAAGCGTGTATCCCAGGGTTGCCAGACGGTATCTGCCAGACTTTTGGGGCGGCTGTAGCCTTCCGGAGTCTGGTTGGGCATACCCGGTCGGATGTGTACCACGTTTTGGAAAATGCTTTCTGCATGCGCCTTTACGTGCCATTTTCCCGTCATATAGGTTTCATAGCCCGATTTTTGGAGCAGTTGTGGCCAAAACTGCCCGTCATCCGCCATTTGCTGAAAGTTTTTTTCCTGCGCCTGCGCATCCCATACCGAAAGGCCACTGATCATCATGGCACGGCTGGCCACGCAAACAGCGCCGTTCCATGCGCCCATGTTATACGCATGTGTAAACGTGGCGCCTTCATTCACCAAACGGTCCAGATTCGGTGTAAGGACCTCCGGGTGGCCAAGTGCGCCGATCAGGTCGTAGCGCTGATCGTCTGAAAAGATAAAGATAAAATTGGGTTTCTCCCCGCCGGCTTGCTGCGCCTGCGAAAGCCCAGTTAGCGATAAGGTAATCCCAAGAAAGAGTAGTTTGACGTTCATGATTCGGGCTTCTGTTAAATACGGGTACGAGCAGGATCAATAATCTGCTCCGCGATTGCTTTTTTCACAAGAGAGGAGCCAATTATTGAGCTCGCGTTTCAGTTGCTCCACCTTTTGAGGATTAGCGGCAGCGATATCCATTGTTTCTCCCGGATCCTTGTGCAGGTCAAATAAAGTAAAATTTTTCCCATTATCCGAAGAATACAGCTTGTATTGGTTGTCCATGATGGCCTGCTGCCCCTGAAACCGAAAAGCGATCGTGGAAGGCCTGACCTCCTCTTTTTCGCCTACCAAGGGGAGAATATTGATTCCATCCAGGGGCTGCAGCTTTGGCTCGATTTCCAGACCCAACAGGGGCAATAAGGTCGGAAAAATATCGCTGGTAGAAGCGGGTAATCCGGTACGCTGACCAGCACGGATTCCTGCCGGCCATTCGATCAGCGCTGGCACGCGAATACCCCCTTCGTACAGGCTTCGTTTTCTTCCCCGAAAAGGGCCTGCGGAGCCCTGGGTACGGTTGACCGGTTCGGGCCCCTCCGGCCCATTGTCGCTGCAAAACCAAATCAGGGTATTTGCCGCCAGGCCCTGCTCGCGAAGAAAGCTTCTCAACCTTCCAATCTGTTCGTCCATAGCGGTAATGCTGCCATAATAGTGTTGCTCATCTTCAGAAAATCCGGGATACAGGGCGCGATGGGCAGGTCCCGCCACTACGGGTAGGTGGGGCGTATGAAACCAGATAACCGATAGAAAGGGTTGGCCCGCCTTTTTTGCCTGATCAATAAAGGGAATTACCCGGTCCATGATGATTCGGGAATCGTCTCCCGAGAGATTATCGATCACTTTTTGGTTTTCACCCGACCAGTAGAAGGTGCCAAAGTGCTCGCCCGGCACCCGCTGGCCAATATCTCCCGCACTCGCTCCCGGAGTAACCATGGGGTCCCAGGTGGGTACCTTGGATTCGGTCGAAAAACAAACATCAAAGCCATTTTCCCAGGGTGGTGCATAATGGGCCGCTCCCCGCGGGCCTCCCCGATTCGCGTCTTTTTCGGTCACTGTCAGGGTGCCCAAGTGCCACTTCCCAAAATGCCCGGTGGTGTATCCCTGTTTTTTTACCAACTCGGCAATGGTTTGTTCCTGTGTTTTCATGTGTCCGGTATTGGCATGGGTAATGCCGTATCGTTCCGGGTGCCTGCCCGTGAGAAAACTTCCTCGGGTGGGGGAGCAAACCGCAGAGGCCGCATAAAACCGGCTCAGCACCAGTCCATTCTCTGCCATCGCGTCGAGTTCAGGTGTTTGGATACGCTTGTTTCCATTGAATCCTACATCTCCCCAACCCAGGTCATCGGCCATGATCAGGATGATGTTGGGAGGATTTTGCTCCTGGCCAAAAGATTGAATGATAACCATACAAAAAACCAGCAATGTAAGGTCAACCCTATTTTTATTTTTCATGCAGTGTAAGGTGTAAACGTTGGTCTTCGGAATGTAGCGATTTTTTACTACGTTGCTCCCAATAGTTGGTAAAAAGGGTAGCCCATACCCGGGTTCCTGTGTACCCCGGGAACGCCTCGCTTCCCAATAGAACAGTTCCCCGATTTCTACCCATCAATTTTCCAGTTCAGAGATAATTTCGGAAAATAGCGCTTCTCGGGTTTCATCCATTCTGGCAAGCTCCTTCCATTTATCGGATCCATAAACCCCGGCCTGCGAATAATCGAACGGTTTAAAACCAATTTCTGCGGCTACTTTTTCGGACGCTAATCGGAAATCATAATCTGCTGCGTCAACAAATTCAGGATCGGCCACTATCGACTTTTTGTCTTTTACGTTTTTCCATTCACTGAAGGGGCTGCCTAAAAAAAGTGGTTCTTTCGTACGGGTATCCCAGTAGCAATTGTTTCCCATCTGCACGGTTGCCTCCTTCCAGTTGCCCAGAAAGATCTCGCCACTATCGGTATAGACAATGTTATTGGTAAATTCAAAGGACTGGTGCTTCTCCACACGGGTCAACTGTACCTGGCCCTTTAGGTTAAAGGCAAAGATATTGTTCCGTATAACGTTCTCTTTTCCATAATGCTGATGGAAACCGGAATTTTTGCAGGCATATACCAGGTTGTTTTCCATGCGCACCTGGCTGGCACCCTCGTCGGTATACAGGCCCCAGCCACCATAGGTGGCGGAATAGACGTGGTGAATGACATTGTGATGGACAGCTGTGCCGATCGCTTCGGAGAGAATATAAACACCGCCCATGTCGGACAGCTCCCCCCATCCCAGGTGGTGGATGTGATTGTAGGCGATTTCGTTGCCGGTAGCAGGACTTCTAAACTGTCCTTCTGCCCATTCCGGATTGCCGTTTTTATCGGGTATTTGGGTTACTACCCCGGTCGCTGCGTACCCCCACATCCAGCCAACCGAAACCCCGGAATACCTGAAATCCGCAATTTCGTTACGGGAAATCTCATTGTCACGGGAGTGAAAAATGATTACGCCAACGGCGCTTGGAAACAGGTGGCCTCCATCCCGTATGATGCTGTTATGGACCAGGTTATTTGCAGAAACATCCTCGTCCTCCGGATGATAGAGAAAATCACCAATCTTCACCCCACCGGCCCCCAGGTCGTGCAGGTAACTATGCGTGATGCGGCTATTGGTACATTGCCGCCGAAACCAAATGCCGTACAATCCGGTATGCGCCACCTCGCAATTGTCAAACAGAATATTGTCTGCGTAATCCATCGTGATGGTGGCGTCCACCGAAGCCGCTGCCTGCAAGGGATCTTGTCCCTGCATGGGCATGTGGTAACCCGCCACTTTGAACCGGATGTTTTTAAATGCTTTGTTTCTCACCGGATTCATTGGGTCACCGCTGATGGTGATAAATTTGTCGGTAACAGGTACATAGGCAGCGATCGAATCCATCGACTCTCCCTCTCTGGGGATGTAATACAGGTACCCATCCCCTTTTCCAATCCATTCGCCGGGAGCATCCAGCGCAGTCGGTACGTTTTCGATTTTGTAGTTCGTAAGGCCGTCCAGCTGATTCCAGGGCTGCATGCCTTTTCCCCTGATAAAGACAAAGGATGAATCCGCAGCAAAATGGTCGATAAACTTCCGGGTCACATCCCACTTGTGGTACAAGGAAATCACCGCATGGCGCAAGAATTCCGGACGCTCGTTTTCCAGCAGGGCCATTTCCTCCGGGTTTAACCGCAATTTTTGGACGGCAAATTCCGGCAAACGCCCGTTTCCCTTACTTAGGATGGTTTCGGTTACCTCTTGAACCCGAAAAAATCCCCGGTTGGGCATTCGGGCTCTTGGGGCTCGTTTCCCGTTGACAAAAAGCTGCTCGGGAGGGCGAGCAGCCGAAAGCGGTATCGGAACGGCGGCCCGCCACAGGTGCTCGTTTACGGCTTCCCATCCTGTCACCGCTACACCGCCGTACACGGTGACGCCGTCTTCCGTGCCTTCGAAAACGATCGGTGAGGCATCGGCAGAACTGAGCTCCAGGGGAGCGGTGAGGTAATAATCTCCCGGAGCTATTTTGACCCATACGGTATCCCGGGTTTGCAGCAGACGGATACGATCCCTCGCTCCTGTCAGGGAGGCCAGCGGCTGCTCCTGCGTGCCGGGATTGGTGTCTGCCCCCCTGGGCGATACGTAAAGGATAGTCGCTCCGGCTACCTCTACGCAACAAAGTGTAAGGAGCATTAAAACTAATCCGATCAGATTCATTTCGTGAACTCGTTTAGGTTTAATTTACTATCTATTCTTCCGATCCCTTATCTAATTCAACGCTTGGTTCAACCATTCCAGCAGCACATCTTGCTGATCCTTTTGAAATCGACACACATCGTCTGGAGCCAGGAATACGAAACCTCCCTGCCCGGTCCAGGCCGTTTGGGCTTCTTTCATTCCCCGGCGTAGGTCCTGCGGGTCGGCAAACCGATCGCGTACGGGTGCATAGACCAGCACCTTGCGTGGGGCAATCAGGCGGATAAGTTCCGGATAGTCGTAGGGAATTTCGGATTCTCTTCCCTGATACAGCCCCAACTTGGGCAATACATGGTGCCACTGCCAAAGCCGGCGGATCCCCCCGGTTGGCTTTTCATCGGTATCCGTTCGCATGGGAGTAAAGCCGCTAAACGAAGCCACGCCGGCAATTCGCTCGTCGAGCGCCGTGGCATACAAGCCGACCATTCCTCCATAGGCAAATCCACAGACATATATCTTAGTGGCATCCGTTGCCGGGATTTTCTCCGCTGCAATTCCTTCGCCCGCCAGCAGGAAATCGATTACCTCACTAACATCGGACACCGCCCGACCCAGTAAGGATGCGCGCGGATTATTCTCATAAAAACCAAAGGCGGCAGTAAGCTGATCGCCAAATCCGAACTGATCGTAACCAACGACGAGGTATCCTTCCTGGGCGAGTCGCCAGTAGACCGTGGTTTCCTCCACGCCGTATCCTTCGTTGCTGCCGTGCGAATAATTCCAGGGATGCAGCCAAATCACTGTCCCTTTGTAATGCGTTCGCCTGGGATCAAAATACATGTTACCATTCCTATTTTGGCCAAAGGCAAAAGGCACCCGTTTCATCCCACCCGGGTTCCAACGGTCTCTCGACCAGGCTGGAACGCCCAGTTCCTCTTCGGTTTTTAAACGGTACTCCGGTTGGTTTGAGTCAGCGCCTGTTTTTTCTCCCAGCATCCAGTGAATTATTTCCGGCAGGGGTTGGTTGGTTTCCAGGTACAGGTCATTTTCCCCTTGTTTATCCTTCCAGGCCTCAAAATCGAATTGGTGGTGCAGGATTTCCGGAAAGTCTTCGCGAGTTAGGGAATTTCTTCCAAAGGTGCTATCGAAATAATCAAACATGTGCTGGGTGTGGGCTTCGGTTATCGGATTGTGTTGCCCTTCCCGGTAGCTAAGATATATATTATTCTCCGCGCCCAACAATGTGTAAACGGTTTTGGCGTTCACGTAATTCCTTTCTACGCCAAACGTGGGGTCGCTTCCGTCATTATATGCCGTGTGGAGCATTAGATTCCGAGGCGCAATGGTGGCCAGTAGCGCATTGCCTTCGATTGGCAATTGGTGCTCCCTCCCTAAAAAATCGGTCAACTCCTTTTTTGCCCATACTTCCGGGAAGTCATCTACGGATTCCATAAAGGTATGCCGGGATGCGAACCGGTAGGAAGTGCCTGTCGGGGAACCGGAACTGCGAGCAATGACCGTCTTGATGCGTTGGTCGAAAGCCGCGGCGTAAATCGATTGCTTCCCGTACCGGGAATGCCCCGCAATGGCGATGGCGCTGGTATCAATGCGGTATCCCTGGTTCTCGTCCAAAAGGTAATCGAGTGCCCTGCTCGCTAGCCAGGCCTGTATTCCGAGTGACGAGGACCAACCTGCCCCGGGGTATTCTTCGCGAAACCGCTTCCAGACCGATTGGTAATCGGGGTACGCTTCTTCGGAATGGTGGGCATCCAAACCGGGATACAGGCAGACAAGGTACCCGCGCTTGAGCGCTTCCTCCGCCCAGGGAAGCTGGTAATCTTTGGGTTGAGTCAGGAACAATGGCCGGGCTTTTTGGTCGGTACCGGCAGGTTCCCAGAGAGCAATTTCAAAGGATTGTTTGCCGGGTGTGTCAAAGGTCAGTAGCAGGCGTTTTCGGGTGCTTCCATCCGTTTCTTTTGTTGTACTTCGAACAACGGCGGAAAGGAGTTTCGGTACTTCTTCGGGGTAGTGCCCGATAATAAATTTGCACCAAAGGTCAAGAATTTCTTTTCTTCGTCTTTCCCAGTCGGACGTTGTTTGCACCTTGCTTCCGTCCAGAAAGGTAAGCGCATCGGGTAGGTCGGGGTTGGTGTACGTTTGCGCTGTGAGGCCGGCTACGCAGAACAGTAGGAGGGATAAAAGAAGGATACATTTGTTCATTGAGGGATGGATTTCTTTCAGTAGTCCGGGCATGCCAAAGACAGCGGTTGGTTAAAAATGGCGAATTTATGGGGATTTCGTTAGATTAATCGGGTATAAAATTTGGAGTAATTTGCGGAGGAAGAAGGATAAAAACGCAAATGCCTCCTCCCAACCTTTCTTCACTCTGGGCTTTGGGTCTGGCAAATACCGCATCGGACGGGCCTCTGAACCCCATTCCGGGCTAGGGCAAGGGCTTTAATGAAGGTTGCTACCACTTACCGGTTCCGCGGGTCCCGCAGTCCTAAATTCAAATTTGAGGTTGGAAGCGCCTTCCGGACTAAACTCAGCATCTGCTACGATCACATTAATTCCGTTTTTAAATGCCGGTAGGATACCAGTATAGTCGATTTCTCGGATGACGTTGCGGTTTCTGTCAAGCAGGTGCAATCCACCATCTTTGTTCAGTTGCAGGATTTGATAGGGTTCCATTTCCAAAGGGATTTCCACCTGCTGGGTTCTATTTATCTCCAGGGCGATTTTTGTGACATTCGCTCCCGGAGTATTTTCTTTAGGCAATAAAACGGCAGAAAATACCATGGGCTGTTCCTCGTAGGGATTAGTGAATTCGAAGGTGCTGTGCAGGGGTTCACCGGGTTGTCGAACTTTTTGTTCAAAAACGAATTGCTCCACCGCAAGCGGGAAAAGATTCCACCTGTTGGCGCCTGTTTGCTCCAGATGAAATTCTTTACGTATGTCTTCCATGCGTTTTTTCTGATCGGAAGAAAATGCACCTGCCATGCGCGCCGTTTCCCATGTCTTAATGGCATTAAAAATGGCTTCGCTCTGTCCATTTTTTTGTACCGCATCGACCCCTACGTTAAAGGCAAATCCCGCATCAAATCCCGCTGCCCTCGCCAACAACTATTCGGCGTCTTCAACGCTGGTCTGTCCGTTCATGCTAAACCAGCCCAGCATGGAGGGCAGAAGATTTCTCCGGTAAAAGTCCTGGTTCATTAAGCGGTACATGGTTTGACTTTCCCTGAATCCCGCATACCATGGCTCACCCCAATTGTACCGCGTATTGATATGCCAGTTAAAATGGCTGGGATTACTGGCATCGTTAATTACCTTACCTTTTAAATCTTCAGATAAATGGTCATACCAGGTTTTTGTGAACAGGCTTCTGGCATATTGCCCCATACCCGTTGACCAAACGCCTTCCAACCCGTCAAAAGAGAGCTGTCTTAGTCCGGTCTCATTAAAAAAACGGGCAATTGTTTCAGCAATTTCCTGGGACAATGCGGCATTACTTAAAAAAACCTTGTAACCATGGTCCATCAGCTTTGCGATTTTTGCCCCTTGCGCGTGCGCAGCGGCCTCTGTGTTGAACGCGCCCCGCACGCAGCCAGTCAACCGCCAGGGCTTTTCTTTTGAAACTTCCCGATAACGTATTATCTCATTTCCTACGACCACCGAATGAAGGGAATTATTGTTCATTTGGTTAAAAAAAACAGGGGATTCAATAAAGATCTCCTCATCGGACGAATCGATCGATTTGGTAAGCACACTTTCACCAACTTTCGCGAGACGGTCATCGGGTACCGGACTGACATAGGGATCGTTGGTACTGATAAAATTCGAGAGGGTGTGTACTCCCAGCCTAATTCCCTCCTCTTCGGCACGCTGAACACAACGCCTCATGCTCTCCCAGTTATCAGGAAACGCCTTCTCATTCAGTTTAAAATGTCCCCAGGTGTCAAAAGGGTCACCGTGGTAAAGGTATTCAAGTCCTGCTTTTTTGGTGAGTTCAATGGCTTGATCCAGATTTTCCTCACTAAACCCAATGATGAGGTAAGAGGCTGTGGCTTTAGCACTCTTTTTCGCCCATTCCCCGTCAATAACCGGATGAGGCAATCCTTCGTCCAACTCAATTTTTGCGATAACATCCAGTGCCCGATCGGCCGGGCAGCCAAAAAGGGCGATTTTAGAGCCAACAACTCCGCCATCTTCAAACGCAGGAGCCAAATACCGATCATGTCCCCAGTTGGAAATTATTCGCTCCCGATTTCTGTTTCTGCAATAGGCCTGCAAGACGCTTCCGAAATCGGTATGTTTGGCCGTTTGTCCCCGGTACAACATGCGAACCGATTCGTCCACATCAATTAGATTATCGGTTGAAAAGATGTCGTATGCAGGTTCAATATCGTTTTCATGGTCTGGATACCCGCCCAGCGTTTTTACGTTAAGTGCCTGAATTCCAATTGCAAAATCCTGATTTCGTACCACTCCGACACTTTCGCCAACCGTTTCCTTAATTTTGGTTGGGTAAGGGCCCCAAACCACCAGTTGCACTTTTTTGGCCGGAGTGATTTCTACTAATTCAAAGGTGAGGTAATCTTCCTTTTCCACTACGCTAATACGAGCTTCTGCATGGTTGTCTGTATACTTCAGCACCATCATGCCGTCTTCCAAAAGTGCCAGGACAGGCTTTTCTATACCCCCATTAACCGCGATGCTTAGCAACGGGCCAGTCTGGTTGTCGGCAAGGTACTCTGTGCCGCTGAATCTGTCCCGGATACTGGTCAGTATTCCTTCTCCACTGAATGAAACAGCGAAGGATCCGGTCTGAAAATCAATGTTTTCAGATTGTCCGAAAGCACTTAAAAAAGTGGTCATCAAAACAATGGTGATACCTATTTTCATACGTTGCATTTTTTTTAATTCTATCAATGACAGTTAATCCCTTATTCCTTCCTACCAGGCACTCGTGAATTTCCATTTTAATCGGCTCAATCTCGCAAAAACTTTCAGGCAAAAGTCCAGAACTGAGACCAGTTACCTGCGGCGCCATCCCGGGAGTACAAGCGATTCAATCCTTCCTATCAGGAGATGAAGACCACGGGTTCCTGAAACCGAAGTCCAATGGATACCGAGCGAACCAGGCAAAAAGGAACGATCCCCTGCCATTTTTTAGGTTGAACACGCCTCTCCTTTTTCTCCCCCTGGATTATCGAGAATTTTCCAGCGTACCGTTGCGGGGTTCGAAAAGGCTCGATCCCGTTCCATTCGGCTGTCGGCCTCCCGGCAAATTTGATCCTTCTTTACTCCTAAGCTACCCGCAAGGAAAAACAGCGACCGGGATCAACCCAAAGAACCGGCTGTTTTCTGATGCCTAAATCGTGCAAGCGCGAACAAGACCAGAAATTCCCCCAGACCCTGGGGTATTTGTACGAGCACACTCACAATTCACGCTGTAAAAAGCTATTTTTAATCAGAAAGAAATCCACTCCCAGCGCCGCTTTTTGATCGATTTTTCGGGCTCCCGGGTTTATTCCCTGAAATACAAATTTCACTTTAAAAGCGTTGTTAACCGGATCGTGTTCTCCCAAGTCAATATACGGACTTGTGATTCCGGCGTGATTTGAATAGAGGTCTTGGGTAAGTATTTTTTTATCGTTTACGTAAATATCAAATATGCCGCTGTTCCGACCGACTGCTGATGCAACTTTCAGTTTTGATGGCTCAAATTGTTCCGTCAGTGTAAATTCAATAAAATCACCGGAGCGTTCAAACCACAAATTTTTCAAGTCACCATTGCTTGTTTCTCCCCAAACCTGAATCTCAGCGAAACCTTCGCTGACTGCTTCCGACTTTCCGGAAAGGTTCATGTTTTCAGCTTCCAGCGCCCCCTCTACCACAAACAAATCGTTTTTTGCATTTTCAATTAATGATTGGAGGTTCTCCAGTTGAGGCAGGGCATGGGCTGCCCTATCCGGCAATGGCGGACGGTTATGCCTCACACCCGGTACACCGTACCAAAAGGTGGTTTGGGCATACTGCAGGTAAAACCAGCTTTGCCTGGTTCCGCAAGAAGACTCAAAATCAAACTTAATTTTTTCATTAAACGGGATGGCATCCAGAACCCGCGTACGGGAGCACACATTGTATCCCTGGGAGCGGGGGGTTCCAACGATAATATTTCCCAGGAAGGGTTTGGAAAACTGATCGGCTGGAGTTGGTACCACTCCACCTGCCCAGCCATAGTAATCCTCTGTTCCGGTACCAAAATGAGAAGGGAAATTCCTGTCAAAATCTTCATCTACGTAAATCTTCTCGTCTCCTTCACCCCACCATCCTTCGGTAGGGTTCAGCACCGTCCACTGATCACCAACAACCACTCCCTGCCCCTCAGCCGACAGAAAATTCCAGTCGAACAAGGGAAAGGTGGGAGTCGGGGCATCGTGGCGCCAGGAGGCATAAAAATGCATGCTCCTTTCGTTCCACCGGTATTCATCCTGAATAATCTTCAACGATACGGTAGCAGGTTGATCAACCAGATTTATAAGGCTGACGGAGCCGCTTTCCCGGTAAGGCATCACCCACCTGCAAACCATGATACTGTCATCTTTTACGGAGCGCTCCCACATATCGTAGGGCTGAATCTTTCCTACGTTGTTAAAAAAATCGCCAATGGGGGCCCAAACGGTCGTGTTTCCATCGAAATCACCGGTCAGAATGATTGAACGAAGTGCCTGGGAGTAATTTTCTGCCGCATGAATTTTGATTTCCAATTGACGAAGGGCACGTTGCCCTTCCGGCAGTTGTAGCTTTAAGGTATCTCCCTTTTTTAAGGTTTGCTCGTCCTCCATCTCGCTACCTTCTGCCGGTGGAGGATTCGTCAGAGTGGCTCCGACTTCTCCGCGTAGGCCGGCAAGCTTGTCGAACGCTTCCCTTGTAAAGGTTTTCACGGGCGTTCCCTTCGGATACTTTCGATAGTTAATGATGTTGTAAAATGATTTCTTATCCATCGTTATCTTACAACTTTTGGCATAGGGGATCGGGAAATACAAGTTTCCTGCCCGGGCAGTCTCCTCTGCAAAAGGAGGTTTTACAAAGTCCTGCCCTTTGACTAGTTTGAAAAAATTAGTGTTTATGACCGGCTCTGGATTGCCGTCAAGATAGAATTTAATCGTGGCACCGGTTGTATCATTGAGCCCGTAGTAAAAACAAACCGCCCATATTTTGGTAATCACACCGGGTCCTTCGTCTTCCATGATTACCCATTCTGTTTCACCGTTCACCTCTTCGGTCCGAATAAATCCGATTCCGTCGGAGTCTGCAAACCAACCAGGCTTGTCCGGAGAAATTGATTCCCGGTTGTAACTGCTCGCCTGCAAACTTTGGTAATCATTTTCGGGGAAACGCGTGATTTGATCGCGGTCCGCCATTTCGGTGAGCAGGCTAGCCATCGTTATTTCATCAACCCTTTTGCACGAAATACACACCAATAAAGCGATCAGAGCGCTTACTATGTTATTCATTATCTTATTTCCTTGTTTTAAAATTTACAATCACCTCAGGGCCAGCAGCCGTTTCACTGCCTTTGTAGTCGAATTCAATCAGGTTGCGGCCTTCGTTTACCGTAAAGGAAGCTGGCTCAAAAATCAATTCCTTTTTAAGCGAATGATTTTCTGAAAAATGCTTGACCGCTTGGGTCCCTTCGTTGAGTAGGTAATCTCCGGGTTCTAATGTAAAGGGCATGATCGCTTTTTGTGTGCCCACCTTTAAGTAAATACCGTTTACTGGTTCCTTGGATGTTTTCGGCAGGCGAATTACATAGGATAACTTTTGTTTTTCTCCGACACAAAAATATTCCCAGGTACTGGAGGTTGGCAAACCGGGTTCGGTGGTTCGATTTACGTGTTTGTAATCCACTGAAACCGGTGCCTCCGGACTATTTACCAAAATGGCAGCTGGTAAGGTACTTACCTCATTTTCCTCAGATGTGCTTCCTTCCTCCGGCGCCCAGGATTCGATAAAAACCAACTGCGCTACTCCATCGTTTACTTCCAAACCATAAAACGTATACGGGTCGCGGAGCTTTTCTTTTTGTTCTTCCGTAAATGAGCCTTCCATTCGTGCATCTTCCCATTTCTTGATCTCAGCCAAGATTTCGTTGGCTTCTTTGTTAATCTCCAAAAAATTGGGACTTATATAAAAATCTACTCCTGCATCGAAACCTGCGCCAAGCCCCATCACCCATTCCATATCTTTTTTGGTGGTTTTTTCATTGATGCTGAATTGTCCCATTTTACTGGGTAGCAAATCTTCTTTGAGTCCTTTTTGAACCCGAATCCGATGACCTAAATGTGCCTCTCTAAAATTCTTTGATGTCCAGGGTTCGCCCCAGCTTTCGTTTGAGAAATAGTGCCATCCAAAATGAGTAACATCGGATGAATTGGCGACTATATTCGGGTTTTTCAAATGATCGTAGAAGACCTTCACAAAACGGTCGCTTCCATACCGGCCGTGACCAGCTGCCAGTCCTCCTTCGATCCCGTCGAAACTGATGCGTTTCAGATTGGCCACGTTGAAAAAATTTGCCAGATTTTTCGCCATTTCATCTTGCAGGCTAATGTTTGGGAAAAATACCTTGTAGCCGTGCGACATTAATCGGGCTACTTGCTCTCCCTTCTTATGGGCAGTAGCTCTTGTTCCAAACGCTCCTCGTTTACACTCTTTCAATAGTAACTTCCCGTCGGCCGTGGCATAGGCATATTCAATGATTTCGTCGCCAATACGGACGGCGGTATGTTCCCGCCAACGTGGATTTACTTTGTGTAAATTGGGCTCGTGGTACGCTGCACGCACCGCTTCGTCGTGTAAAACCAATTCCGTGTCGCTCGCAGAAATATCTTTTTCCAATTCGGTTATTCCAGCGGTTACCAGCTCAGGGTGCGGGATGGGAGACACCAGGGGATCGTTTGTGGTAATAAAATTAGTTAAAGTATGGGCACCAAGGCTGATACCGTGTTTTTCAGCAATATCGGAACATTCGCGCACCGATTCGTACCCATTTGGGAAATCTTGCTCGCGTAGGTTAAAGGTTCCCCAAGTTTCAAAAATGCTACCATGGTAAATACAGGTGATGCCTCCTCTTTTCGCAATGTCTATGCACGCGTCAATAGTCTTGACATTAAACGGCATGATGAATTTAGAAGAGGTAGAGTAGTTGGAAATTTTATTCCAGGTATCCCCATTTTTTATATGAGGCAACTTTTCTTCCAGCACAATCTGCTCGATTACCGCCTTCAGCTTGGCAGCCGGGACGCAATACAGCGCAAATTTAGCACCCGTAATTTCGGCATCGCTGTCTTGTAAGGGCACGGCTTGTACTAATTTTTGCTCCCAGTTATCCACCGTACGAAAAACGGATCGATTGCGCACAAAACCCGTCAAACTCGCACCGCCCTCAATATTTTGGGCAGCGTTTCCAAACCTACCCCGGCTTATCTGTTCGTATCCCCCGCGACTCTTTAGGTTTAGCCCCATAAATCCAACGGCAACGATATCGTCGTAAGCTATTCCAATGGATTGGCCGATTTTATCGGCAGGCGTCACGTGAAACGGCCCCCAGGTAACTTTATCGATCTGTTTTGCTGGCGTTAATCGTGTGATTTCAAAGCTTAGGTGCGTGTCCTTGCTCTTGACCTTCATCTCCATCTCTGCCCCCACTTCATCAAATCTAAAGGTCAAAAAATCGCCATTGCGTTTCCAGCTTGAAATGGGATAGTCGATTCCTCCGCTCTCGATCGTTACCAACGAAACACGGTACCCCGGTACCAACAGATTTTTCCCCGATTCCTTCTCCAAAAGCTCGGTTAGCTGTCCCTGGTTGTCAAGGGAAATCTTAAAGTAATCGTTTTCTAGAGGGGATTGATTGTTTGAAATAGTGCATGCTGTTATGCTGTACAAAAACACTATCCGTACGAATAATCTGATCATTGTTGCTACTTGTTATTTATCACTTTCTAAAATCTTACCTGGCCAGACTGCCCCCCGATCAATCAATTTTTGTAGGTACCAAATGACGTTTTATGTGTCTATTTTTACTGTAGGCGCCGAGAATTGCTTTCCAACTCTGCCTTTCACTTCTTTGTAACAGCCGGCACAAATAAAATAAGACACAACACCTACACCTACCTAATCCATTGGTAAATCTATTCACATTTGAACCTTGCTTTGATTCGTGGAAAAACGACACGAAGCCTAGGCCTCGTAACCAATCCGAAAACTAAATGTGTAGATAAAAAATGTGAAATTATTGGGACCCCAGGTATTGATTGATCAAGCGTTCCCTCACCGGTCAATGCAATTCGTGGTCACGCAATAACTTCACATTCTGATTTAATTCAAAGAAAAAGGTTGTTCAATCCACTAACGCCTTTCTGAAATGGTTTGTCGGGTCAATCCAATGTAGGATCAAAGGTACCATTGTCCCATCCCATATTTTGCTCCAGGTTAGGGTTTTTTTCAATTTCATCTTGGTGTATGGGGAAGAAGTAATACGTTTCTGGCGTGTACATTTCGGTCTGTCCGGTACTAAAGAGCTCTGTCACCTCGTAATCGAAATCCTCAGGCAAAAAATCTGCTCCACTTACCGGATCCAGTCCTTCTTTTAACACCGCTACCAAGCCGTATTTTTTCATGCCATTAATTTGTGTATGAAGTCTTCTTGCTCTTCTCAAGTCCCAAAACCTTTTTCCTTCAAAAGCGAACTCGATGAATTTTTCCTGGTACAACGCATCTCTTAATTGATCCCTATTCATGCCCGTGGCCAGTCCATAGTTTCCATCTGTTCCAGCTTCAATTTTCGCTCTCTGCCGGATCAATTTCAAAATTTCAAACGCTTCATCTGGCCTACCTACTTCATTAGCAGCTTCGGCAAGGTTGAATAAAACTTCCGCAAAACGAATCTCTACCCAATCCACGTCATTCAAGTCAACCTGGGCTACCGGAAGCTCAACCTGGATACCTTTTCGCGTGTAAAAACCGGAGCGACCGTCCGACCCCGGGCGGAAACCATCATTGATGTCCGCGACCTGTGTGTCGGTGTATTGCCTTCTATCCGGATTTCCCCCGAGTTCATAGATGGCCCCGTTGTAAACGACGATGTCATAGAACCTGGGATCTCTGTTTTCCCAAAAACGTTGCAAATTGTATTCATAATTTGGAGATTCACCCGGCATGTAACCGTCCTTCATCGGGAATTTGCTGACAAAGTCCCAGATAGGCTGATCCCCACCCGTGCAGTTTCTAGATTGTGAAAGCGGCCGTACGCAATCCTCCCTTCTACCATTTACCTTTACCGGGTTTTCGTAGATATTGGCAAGAATAACCTCCCTATTTCCTGATTGCATCCAAATGTCATTGTAATTTTCCATCAAACCATACCCTTGAGCTTCTAAAAATTGTCTGGCTTCCAAATTTGCCTGATAGGCTTCTTGCCAATACGCATTATCGTACGGGTTGGAAGGATTGAATTGCGGGCTGGCCATGTAAAGAAGAACCCTTCCTTTGAATGCCAGTGCGGCTCCTTTATCGATCCTTCCTAAATCATTACCTGTAAATCGATCCGGCAACCCGGCAATTGCGGCATCCAAATCTTCCAAAATAAAATCAAAACACTCTTTGGTAGTATTTCTCGGAACTAGCAAATCATCTGTCAACAGCTGTGGCTCTTCAATAATCGGCACCCCGCCGTGGTAAACCACGGTTCTGAAATAATGATACGCTCTCATGAAGTACGCTTGTCCCTTAATCTGCATTTTTTCCTCATTCCCCAATTGACCATTATCGATTTCTGAAAGTAAAACATTGATTTTTCGAATCTGGGAATAAGGCCAAAGCTTGAATGCATTATTCGTAGTCTGCACTTGTCCCTCTCCAAGAATTCCCACGGACTCGTCTGCATTGTTGCCATCATTCAATGGCCATCCCGAAAATGTAGATGCATAGAGGTCAACCAAGTACGCGTTTGCCAGTGTTGGGTCATTCCATACGTCTTCTGGATTGTAAACCGAAAGGTTTTTGACATCCAATAAGTCCTCTGAACAGCCTCCCAGGATAACGACTGCTACCAAAGAAAGGCATAAATTTTTTATATAGCTCTTCATAATTAGGTTCATTTAAAATCTGACATTTAATCCACCTGTAAAGGACTTCATCAATGGGAACGAGTCCAATCGATCCTGCTCCGGATCGTACTCTTTGAAAGGCGAGAGTACGAAGAGATTTGTCCCGTTGAAGAAGAACTGGAGATTGATATTATTGGATTTCAACCACTCGAAAGGTAAATCATAGGCGACATTGATGTTTTTTAAGCGTAAATACGCTCCGCTTCTGATCCAAAAATCAGAAGGGCCCCAACCAAACTCAGGCATGCCCCAGTTGCCAGCCCTGGGGTAAGGTGCACTTGGCCGGTCGGGTCTCCATCTATCGACCCAAAGAGGAAAATAGGGTCGATCACCCACCTGAAACACGCCACCCGAAGATGTATTCTGCGTTTTTACAATTTTATCATAATTGCCTACTCCTTGGAGGAGGAAATCAACGGACAAATTTTTCCAGGAAAAACCACCGTTAATTCCATAATTGATTCTTGGTATTGCATTGTCAGAAAGCCAGTCTTGATCGTTATTATCCACGATACCGTCTGCACCTTCTGATCTATTAACCCCTCGTATATCCTGAAACAAAATCACACCTAACATCGGGTCTCTTCCGAATTGGGTAAAACCCTCGGGAATTCCGTCAAGGCTGGCCTGATCCCTGATGATACCATCGGTTTTGAAACCGAAAATCCGGTTTACTGGATGACCAATTGCGGAGCGCCAGTCCTCCAACCCCACGGGCTCATCGATAAAGACGACCTTATCTTTCGCATAACCGATATTGGCACCGATGTAGTAATTTAAATTACCTATATTTTCACGGTAATTAATGGAAAACTCATAGCCCCTTACGTCTATTTCCGCATAGTTTTCATCACTTAGAGGAGCACCGTAGGTACCGGGTACGACACGAATTCTGCGTCGCAGCAAATCATACCGGTGGTTATAGAAATAATCGAATGATCCAAAAAGCCGATCGTTAAACAATCCGAAATCGAACCCAACGTCATAGGCGATCATTTTAGCCCAGGTGATATTTGGGTTGGGTGGAGTACCTGCCCGAATTCCATTCAGCAAAGAATTACCAAAAACGTATCCACTTCCGGGAACGAAATTGTTTTGGAATTGAAATGGGGCAATGTTATCATCTCCGGTAGATCCCACAGATGCGCGGAGCTTTAAATCACTAATCTTCTCACTCCCGAAGAATCCTTCATCGCTTATTCTCCAAGCAACGGACCCTGAGGGAAATAGACCCCACCGCGTATCTCGCGGGAATCGATAACTACCGTCGTAGCGAAGCGTAAACTCGGCAATGTACTTGCCCATATAATCGTACCTGCCTCTGCCTATCCAGGATTGTCTTGCATTCTGCGATTCACTTCCGCTGAAATTGCGGAACTGAGTGTCATTTGAGGCAGCAAAAATCTGATCCACACTACTGGTCAAAAGATTATTGGCAGAGCCGGAAAAAGATTTACCGGTGAAACCTGCCTGTTCATAAATCACGGTACCTAAAACGCTATGATTTCCGAAGTTCTTATCGTAGTTCAAAAACCAGTTTAGCTGATAGGTATCACCAAAAACTGCGACTTCATCAATGCCTTCAAACGGCCTGGACAATGCATGCACGTTTAATTCATTTGGATCAATTGGACCTGGAATGTAGGGGTTGGTAGCCGAGGCCGGTTGAAACAAAAATGATTTATTGTGAATCACAAAATTCTTTTGATTCTGAGAGTCAAACGAATAATTTGCCATCAGGGAGGTACTCAACCAATCAATAAAGGGTATATCGTAATCAAGTTTAATGATTCCATTGATGGAGTTTTCTGCGCCTCGCCGGTAATTCCCATTCTCAAGCATGAGTACCGGATTCCAGGCTCCGCGACCAATGGGAAAACCATTTTCCGTATCTGTAGTAGGATTTCCGTTTGCATCCACAAAGAAGGGATATAGTCTCGACCAATTGAAGGTGGTTCGATAAAAATCGGACAATTCGAAATTATTTAAACCTCCCCCGTCGTAGGGCCAGAAAAATCGATTGGTCACTCGTTTACTACCACTAATATTTAAATTAACCGAAAAATCATCCGTGACTTTTGCCGTCACATTGCTTCTGAAATTGTATCTGGAATAATCCGTATTGGTAAAAGAGCCCTTGTCTGAATTTGTTCCAAGCATCATGAAATAGCTCAACTTGTCTGTCCCCCCGTTTACACTCAAATTATGCTGTTGAGAAGTTGGATTTCTCCATATATAGTCGTTCAATTCATAATTTTTATCTTCAAAGTATTGGAAAATCTCATCCGATATGGGTAATGGATTACCAAAAGTTTCAGCACGAGAATTGATAAACTCCAACTCGTCAATAGCTGTATACCTCGGAAGGGGTTTTGTAGAGCGAGAAGTCGTAAAAAAACTTTTGTAATTGAATACCGCCTTTCCTGTATTGCCGGTACGCGTGGTCACTAAAATTACGCCATTTGCTGCTCTGGCACCATAAATAGCGGAACTGGCGGCGTCTTTCAAGAAGCTGACACTTGCTACTTCATTCGGATCCAAGGCGTCAAAATCATCTCTTGTTTTGATCACATTATCTATGACGTACAGGGGGGAAGAGCCCGCTATTGCTGCACTGCCTCGAATAGAAATATTCGAAGGAGCACCGGCAAATCCGGAAGATTGTACGATCTGTACGCCGGGTGCCCTGCCAGCCAATACATTCGACAAGTTGGACGTTGGTATAAAATCAATATCGTCCGAGTTTATACTTGCCACGGAGCCCGTTAATTTAGCTCTCTCTTGTGTACCGTACCCCACCACCACTATCTCTTCCAGGGAAGACTGGTCCTCAATCAGGGTAATGGACAGGGTACTTTGGTTGGCTATAACGATACGCTTTGACTCGTACCCGATAAACGAAATCAATAAAACGGCTCCTTCTTCTACATCCAGAGTGAATTTACCGTCAATATCCGTAGCCGTCCCATTTGAAGTGCCTTCGATCAGGACAGTAGCCCCGGGGATGGGCTCCCCGCTTACATCCCTAACCGTTCCCGTGATGGGTCCAACGGACGCATCCGCGATGACAGTCACCTTCGAGCGTCCCCGGGCCGCCACATCAATGGTATGATTCATTTGCCGGAAACTTAAATACAGCTGCTGCCCCGCCACTTGCAGACTCTCCTCCACCGTTGCATTCCGAGTATCAAAATGAATCAATTGCGACTTGTCCAGCTTTTTGTTGTCGTAGGCAAACTTAAAAGGCGTTTTTCGCTCAATTTCGTTAAAAAATTGACGGACACTAAGCGTTTGGGCAGATAAGTGAATGGTCACCTCCTCAATACGCTTGTATTGGCCCTTGGCCTGCATGATGCTGGTAAAATTGACCAGTAAGATTTGTAAAATCAAGCCATATAAAAAGCCTTTCGACAACATAAGTATTGTCTTTAGTAAATAATTTTTCATAGTTTTATATGTTTATTGAAAGTTGATTTCAGTAAGCCTGGTCTCTTGATGGCCCCATTCCCCAATGTGCACCATCATCAGACCAGCCTGTTGCCGGTTGGTTTAACCCAACCGGCTTTTTTATGGAGCATGTATGTATACCATTTTTTAAAATTTTAAGTGAACTACTTTTCCCTCTATATCGTATCGGAAGTTTTGCACATAAGCCATACTACGCAACACCTCCTCCAGGGTCTGCTCCTTGTATTCTCCGGAAAACTCCCAGCCAACAGGTCTCGAACCCTTAACCCGAAATTCCACTCCATACCAATTTTCCAGCGTTTGAAGCACCTCGTTGACCGAGGCCTGATCAAACCGGATCCACCCTTCTTTCCAGCCCAACACTACTTTCGGATCAAAATACCCAACACGTTGCGCTCCTGAGCCTGCATCGTGGTGCAAGGCCTCCCCCGGCGCCAGTATCACCGGGTCGGCCGAGGTTTTCTCCGTTACCTTCACGGCCCCGGAGACCAGAGAGATGGCTATTTCGAATCCTTCTCTGTTGGCTATATTGAAGCTGGTGCCCAATACCGTCGTCACCAATCCGTTGGTTTCTACATGAAAGGGCCGTAAACTGTCCTTTTCTACCTCAAAATAAGCCTCGCCGATCAATCTTACGGTGCGTTCCGACGGGTCAAATTTTTCTGGAAAAACAAGTCGACTATTGGCATTTAACCAAATCCGACTGCCATCTCCCAGGGTCAACTGTAATTTTTCTCCGGGCTGAGTCGTCTTTTCAACCCAGTACATTTCGGCAACTACCCCATCCGGTAAGGACTCCTCCACGGACGTAAGCAACCAACCCAAGCCAAAAGCAAATAGCAGTATGGCCGCGGTGCGGTAAAATTGCCCGGCCGGTTGCCAACCCCATCCGGTGTTATTTTCACGGGCCGTGGATTTCCGCTTCCCGAGTCGCTCCGGTTCTCGAAGTAACTGTTGCAAGACCTCCTCCCGGGCGCCTTTGGGTACCTGATAGGTTGGATACTGAACCCGAAGTAAGATTTCTCTGGCCAACTTTAACTCCCCCACCTGCCCGGGATTGGCTGCCATCCAATTGGACCAATACCGATCCAACTGCGGATTGGGATGCTTTACCCAGGCAACAAATTCCGGATCCGTCAAAAAATCCTCTTTGGTTTTCATGTACTTCTTTTTCCTTCTTTTCTGTAAATGCAAAGAAGAAGCAAAACAACACCCAAAAAATCTGTATTTTTTCAAACTATTTTTAGATGGGTGAAAATCTCGTATTGGAATCAAAGATGTGATTGGAAAAATCACCTCCCTCCAGCCGGCTGCTGGTTTTTAGGAGGGGAGATGGGCCGGTACACCGACTCGCGCTGAAAAAATGGTGAAACCAGCCAAAACGGGCTTTTCTGACTAAGATATCATTCGAAAGGACCTCTTACAGGATAACTATTGCAGGGCTTTCCGCAAAAAACCCAGCGCCTTGTACATCAGGTTGCGGGTGGTGTGGTCGCTGTCAAGCCCCATCAATTCACGGATTTCGGCGTAGCTCAGGCCTTCGTAATAAAAATAGTAAATAATCTCTTTCTTTCGGGGACTTAATTCGGCAATGGCCCGGTTAAGCTGCTTGATTCGTTCCGCATCCAACTGTTGGTCTATCAGCACCTGTTCGTGGGACAACTCAAATCCAAAACCATCCTCTCCGGAAAATTGCGAGCGGCGATGGTCCCATCGCTCTTGTTGCTTGTACAACTTGCGTTTCAGACACTTTAGCAGGTAAAACCGGATATGATCCGTCGGCCCCAGTTTCTTACGGAGTTCTCTCAAATCAAAAAAGACATCATGTATCCCGTCCTGGGTCAGCGACTCATCTTGCGTCAGGCGCATACCGTAGGAAAATAACGCATCAAAATGGTACTCGTATATCTGTATAAAGGCTGCATCGCTGCCCTTTCGAAACTGATCCCAGAGTACCGAATCGGACGGACGATCGGTCGCTTTTTCCTTGGCACGAACGACCGTTGGGTGGTTGGGATAAGGCGCAGACATGTTGGATTAAATAAGGTATTCGGTTTTAAATTTAAAGAAAAGTCAGGAAATACCTACAAACTACCAAAGATTATCTCCTTTCTTTTTTTCAAAAATGTATTCCATAAGCCAGCTGCTGTCACCAATGCAAACCCCTTCCCGTTAGCTTTTATAAAAGGGGATCGAATACACAAATCCTTTTTTGGCTTCAAACTCATTCGCCATGGTTTTTCTGCCACTTTTTTAAGGGTCCTGGCAACGGAAAAGGAGACAAAGAAACCCGTAAATGGAGTCCAGAAGAACCCAAAATTACCAGGACTCCCCTACTCCAATGGATTAGCTTTCATCAAAGAAACTCCAACTAATTATCCAAAAATCAATGCTGTTGTACGTTCTTTGCACGTATCGGCTTTCATTGCCTTAAGCCCGGGGGCAAAAAAATAGTAATGGTCCAGAAAGAAGAGCGGTAGTATGGCACGGCCCGGTTGCAGCTCATTCAAAACTCCAGCACATGCCTTCCACTACCCACCTGCAGCCCGGTGTAGGGGCCGGGGGTATCGGTATTCCCAAACAAGTCGGCAGCGGCCACCTGCGTTTCGTTCAAACGCAAGCCTTCTGCCAGCTCCTTCGGCAAACGGATCTCCGCAGAGGTATTTGCCGGTATGTCCAGTTCCAGGGTAATGCCTTCCCCATCCTTTTTCCAATGAGATCGGATCCAGCCGTAGGGCGATTGATGCCCGGCCTCCACCCATTCCAACGCATTGTTGAAATCCGGTTGGATCAGCACTTTCTTAAATCCCGGATACTGCTGGAGGGGACGGATACCGGCCAGGCCCTTGTAAAAATAGTCCCCAATACTCCCAAACATGATGTGATTTCTGGATTGCGATCCGTCCCAATTCTGAAAAAGTGTGGTGGCTCCCAATTCGTCTACCCAATACCCCCAACCGGGAAACGTACGCTTATTGGCCATTTCATACAATATCTTATCCTGCTTGTAATCCATCAATACATGGAGAATAGACTTGGTACCCACTACTCCTGCATCGATATGCCCGCCTTTTGCTGCAATGGCTTGTAACAAACCGGCCAGAACAGCCGCTTCCTGATCTTTTTCTACCAGCCCAACAAACAAGGGAACCGCCTGCGCCGCTTGCCCCCCGTGATCGTAGGTTCCTTGTTCCCGATCGTAATACCGGGAATGAAAGGCCTTCTGTATCCTTTCGGCGAGATCGGCATAGATCTTCCCGTCCTGCGGCTCCCCGGCAATCGCTGCCATTTGGCCAAGCATATCGCTGAAATAGTAAAAAAAGGCGGAGGCGAGGAAGGGTCCCTGGGTATTGTTTTCCAGCTGCTTGTGGTCATCGATACCAAAATTTAAGAGGTATCCATCCGAATGGGCATTCAGGTAGTCCACATATTTCTTTAATGCCGGGTAGTATTTCCGGATAATCGAAGAATCTCCTGTAAACCGATACAATTGCCAGGGAATTTCCATAAAGGCTCCTTCCCACTGGGGTCCATATCCCCGCTCCGGATCTTCACTTTGTTTATAGGTGTAGCCCCAGCCACTGGTAGGGATGATCCCCGGCAGATCTCCGCTTGGCCGCTGTTCGTCCACGAAGTCATCGATCCACTTGAGGTACGCCCGGGTCAGGTCAAAATTATACAAGCCTGTTTCCGCCACCAACAGGGCATCTCCGGACCAGCCCATCTTTTCCCGATGCGGACAATCGGTAGGATATCCATGGTAATTACCTAAAAAAGACCAGTCAAAATTTTCCTGAAGCTGATTGAAAAGGGCATTGGAACTTCTGAAGTACCCCTTCCTGGGGAGATCGGTGTGAACCACATCGGCCCGTATATCCAGGATTTCTATTTTCGGATCACTGCGTGTCACTTCTACATACTGAAATCCCTGGTAGGTAAAAATGGGATGCCAGGATTCTTCACCCGCTCCTTTTAAATAATACCTGTCCGTTTGGGTGTCCCCGGTCCAGATGAAACGGCTGAGTTCCTCCACATCCAGTGTGCTGTCGGGATAAATGCGCTCACCGTATCTCATTTTGACCCGGGGTCCGGCGGGTCCATTTACCCGGATATCGGCCCATCCGGTAAGGTTTTGCCCAAAGTCAAGCATCAGGGTACTGTCATTGACTTCCCATTGATGTACTGCTTTCAGTGATTGGACTTGCCTGATGGGTGGCATCAGTTGAGCAGACATCTTTCCTTTCGGACCTGAAATTTCATGCGCAGGGTGCCAGGAATCGTCTGCAAATCCGGGGGCTGCCCATCCCTGCATTTCTTTCCTGGCATCATAGCTTTCTCCATTGTGCACCCCGTCAAAAATTATCGGCCCATCCAGACTGAATTTCCAGTCCGCTCCGGTGGTTATCCAATATTCCTTACCGGCCGTATCCACTACCTTTAGCTGGGCCCTGAGCGCCGGAGAATCCCGCCAGGGTGCTTGATCAAAGTTCCAGGCCTCCCGCGTATGTTGATTGTACCAGCCATTTCCCAAGACGACACCAATCGCATTTTCACCCGGGTGAAGCAAGGCACTTACATCGTGTACCAGGTATTTGACCCGTTTGTCGTACCGCGTCATGGCCGGATCCAGCTCATGATCTCCCACCTTTTGCCCATTGATTACCGCTTCGTGGTAACCCAAGCCGGCGATGTACAGCCTGGCGGACTGTATGGGGCCAGGTAAGTCAAATGACTTTCGAAAGTAAGGAGCCGCGGTCAGGGGGGGAACGTCACCATCCTCCTCCAGGTGCGTGATCCAAACCGCCTTCCAATGCGCTTCCTCCATCAATCCCATTTCAAACCAGGAAGGTTCGCTGACAGCCGTACGGCCGGCCTGATCCCAAACCTGTACATTCCAATACACACGCGTTCCACCTTCGGGCAAGGCTGCCGGGTATTTTAAACCCTGAGATCTTCCGGAAATAACTTTTTGGGAATCCCAGATATCGGCCGTTCCGGATTCCAGACTATCTGGATGGGAGGCCAGCAAGAGCCGGTAGGCCTGTTGATTGAAACCATTTGGCTCCTGGATTTGCCAGCCAAAGATTGGGGTTTCCTCCAAACCCAGGGGGCGGTCCACATGATTGGTAGTCAGCGAACGAACCTCCACTGAGGCCTCCTGGCGACAGGCAAACCCGATAAAAACAACTAGCGATAAAAGTTGGAAATGGATTTTCATGGATGGATGGATTGGGTAGAACGAATGTACCGGTGTTCCCCGGCTATGTGTACAAATGGCTCGTATTTATTCATCCGCCACAGGGCCTCGTCGGGCATGGGCTGGATCCCGTTCCCTCCCGCTACTGAGGGTCCGGACCCGGACAGGCGCTTTAGTTTGGTAAGATAAAACCCAAATCCGGGGCTATTTCCATCGTTGATGTGCCAAGTACCCAGGTTAATTACCAGTCGATCAAGCCCCGATAGGTCCATGCCCAGCCCCTTGTAATCCTGCATCCAGTTGAGATGCGCGCTTCGCCAGTACTCATCCGGAGCTGGAAGCTGGTAATGCAACAGTGGAACGTCACTACTATCGGAAAAACGGTCGGATAGCTGGCCGTATCCCCTGCCCACCCAATAAGCAAGGTTGAGCAATTTGACGCTACCCTGAAAGCCCTCCAGCCACACAAACCCTCCCGCCCAGGCATCCGTTTGCCCGGTACTTTCCTTGTCCAGACAATAGTCCAATTGAATCAGAAATGGCTCTCTACCCACCTGCAGGGCCTGGCATAGGTGGTTGATGCTCTGGGGCAGCCGGTCCTGTCCCGGTATGTGATACCTTCGTTTGGAGGAAAACAGGTACAGCGCCCGATATCCCTGAAAATCCCGAACCTCCATTCGGTTGGAAGGGGTTTCGTCTTCCCGGTACACGTACCGGGTATTCCAGGAATCCAAGCCAGCGGAAAAATCTCCGTTTTTGACATCCGGGAATGCATCCAACTCCCACTTGTACTTCAGCCATAGGGGATATTCCCGCTCGTCAAACGAAGGGAGGTTTTCCGGGTAGGGATATACTTCTTCCGTGACCGTCTTAAAGAAGACCCGGCAGTCTTTTCCATTGATCTCTACTACCAGGATACCCTGGGAAGGTCCACCGTTTACTTCTTCTTCTCCAAATCCCCGGGCGCGGTAACCCGCAGCAGGTAAATTGATCAGCCGCATCCCCTTGTATTGCCTCGCTGTTTTTAGTGAAGCCCGGATGGGAATGTGTACATGACCACTAAAAATGTACCGGACATTGCCGTGGCGGGCCAGGGTATCCAATACCATTCGTTTTACCGCCACCGATTCGGCATAATTGATCAGGGGATCGATGCCTATTGGCTGCGCGGGTACGTGTTGAAAAAACAACGTCGGCTTTTCTTTGTTTCGTTCCAAATCTTGCTCCAGCCAGTCAAAATAATGCGGGTGGGTTTCAAAAAAATTACTGCGCAGGGGATCCGGCCACACAATAAAATGCCAGTCCCCCAGGTCAAAACTATAGAGCAACCATTCCATTCCGTTCATGGCTTTTTGTGCACGGAAAAAGTTATCAAACTCCTCCATGCGGTACCCCGGTGTGAACGTAGCCCGGTAGCGGGTTTCGTGATTCCCAATCGCATAGAGCACCGGTGTCTCAATCTGCTTCAGGTACGCATGCATCGCTTCAAAATGGGCCACCTCCCCCTGGTTGTCGACCACATCGCCCAGCACCAGGGTAAAGGCCGGCTTTGGGGAAAGCGCATTGACCCGGTTGATGCTATCCGAAAAAAATGCATTGTGGATCTTCATTCGGGTGGGATGAGCCTCTGGGATGGTCGGATTCCCCCCTGTGGATCTGCGACCACCGCAAAGGAAAACTGCCGCTGAGGCGGTGCGATCCCGAGTCTCGCCGGTTCCAAAACGCCAATTTCCTTATCCAAAAGGTAGTTGCAATGGAGTTGTATGCCTTCATCCGCTACAAAGAACAGCTGCTGTTCCTGTACCAATGTCTCCAGGGAGAATTCACAGGGTTCTCCATTCAGTACCAGGCGAACCCTGGTGCCGGGTTTTGGGCGATCGATCCATACGGCAAAGACAAAAGGATATGCTTTCCCCACCGAAAAGCGAAACTTGCGTTTATCTGCCGCTATGGTAGCCGGCTTGTTTGCAAAGGGATAGGCTATCACCCGGTTTAATTGGGACCCAGGCGCTGTTACCTCCAAAAGCACCGGCTGAGGAGCTACCTCTGTCAGGGTGCGGATTTCCAGTCGCAGCTGGAATTGCCCTTGCTGGTTAAGTACCTCCGGAAAATCGGTAGGTTGCCGGTAAGAAAACGGCGGCAAAATAAATGCACGCTTTTTCTCACCGGCCGATCCAAACAGGAAAAGTGAGGAACCGGCACCCAGCCGGGAAATAAATTTCCTTCGTTTCATGACTTACCAATCCATATCGTAGCCATGGTCCTGGGGATCCACCCCCCATTTTGTCAGGAGACCTTTGGCTGCCCGAAGATCGTAATGACTCCGGTTAAACTCACCCACCCTACCGATCATGTCCAGCACCGCCTGCTGGGTGGAAGAAGCGCTGTCTTCGATGCAGTCAATGGCATTCAATGCATGGGTACGGGCAAATGAATTGGGGGTTTCCAGCACCTCGTAAAGGGCCTGTAGTCCCTGTTCGGTATTTCCCAGCCGGTACATGGCTTCGGCGGCCACCACCTTTACATTCGGAGACGCATCCGCCAGGGCGGTCCGTAACGCCTCTTCGGCTTCTTTCGCCTCGGTCCCAAGTATCAATAACCCCGTTGCCCCCCAATACCGGATGGCAGGCTCTTCGCTGGCCAGCATCTCCTGCAAAAAAGGAATGTCTCCTTTCCTTGGGTTCGAGGCCAGATTGGCACCGTCAACCAGTTCATTCAGATCAATGCCGGAGGTTCTCATGTAGTCGTACGCAGTTGTTTCGGCGGTACGGTCAATCAGTTCTGCCTCCGGAATAAAGCCCGTATCGTTGATTTCCAGCATCCAGTCGCGGGTAGCGGACCGCATGCGCTCCAATACCTCGGCGTACTGCGGATCCGCTGCCAGATTATTCACTTCCCAGGGATCGTTTTCGGTATCGTAGAGTTCTTCTGCCGGTTTGGTATTCCAGAACCTGGATTGCACTTCATTGCATTCTCCGGCCTGGTAGGCGGCTTCCCAGGACCGAATGGAGGGAGCTCGCCAAAGGTATTCCAAAAACTGGCCGTATACCCGGTAAGGCATGTAATTTCGAATGTAGCGGTACTTGCTGTCTCGGGCGGATCGGCTCATGTCGTACCGCTCGTCCATCCTGCCCCGAAACATAAAGGCGTATTCCGGATCATCCGTTTTTTGTTCTCCCAAAAAGGCGTTTCCTTGTAAATATTCCGGTATTTCCTGGCCGGTTAGGCTCAGCAAAGTGGGCACGAGGTCCACAAAACTGATCAGCCGGTCCACCTCGGAACCCGGTTTTTCGGCAGGATACAGGTGTTTGTATTTTTCAGGTATACGTACGATAAAGGGCACGCGGGTACCGGATTCGTACACGTAGCGTTTGCTTCGGGCCAGCACCCCCCCATGGTCTCCGTAGTAAAATACGATGGTATTTTCTGCTTCACCGCTTTCCTCCAGTTCCTGCAGCAGCTCGCCGATCACCTGGTCCATGTCTTCGATTTTATCGTAATACTGGGCCCAATCGTGCCGCATTTCGGGGGTATCCGGATGGTAAGGCGGCAAGGTCACGTCCTCGGGCTTGTGCCGCAGCTCTTCTGAAGGGATGGACTTGTGAATGGAGCTTTCGTGCGAAATGGTCGAATTGAAAACCGCAAAAAAGGGCTTTCCTTCCGGCCGGTTGCGGTAGTGGGCCGTACGGCTGGACTCGTCCCAGATGTGCGCATTTTGCTCCGGGTTGATGTTGTAGTCTTCTTTGGAATTATTGGTGCAGTAGTACCCCGCCTCCCGAAGCATTCGGGGATAAAAGCCCACCACCTCGGATTTGTCGTTATAGCTACGCATGTGTTGGTGTCCACCCGAATTGGCATACACGCCGGTTAAAATGGTATTTCGGGTGGGTGCACAGACCGGCGCATTTGCATAGGCATGGGTGTATAAAAATCCCGATGCGGCCAGCGCGTCCATGTTTGGTGTGGTCGCAAACGTATCCCCGTAACAACCGGCAAAGGGACTGTTGTCCTCGCTCGTAATCCATAGAATATTCGGGGGAGGCAGGTCTTTCTTGGCAGACTGGCAGGAAACCAAATACAGAAAAAAGAGACAATAGGTAAGGTGTTTCATTTTGGGTCGGTTTAACGTTTACTGGGAATTTCATAAAATAAATCAAATTATTCGATTTTTGGTAGCAATGGACGAAAAAGCAAGCAGATGATCCTCATTCTCTGCACCGGAAAAACGACCGCTTACCGGTAATCGCCAGCTGGCAAAAAATATTCTTTGAAAAAACAGGTGTTTTACATAGAAAATAAGTACAAATGGTTTCATTTCATAAATCATAATGAATATATTGTGTAAAAATAGATGCTTTTTCTATGTCTACTGTCCACAAAGGCCTAACCGTTACCGTTACTTTGGATGAAAAAAACATCCCCTACGTGAACGGGCTGCTGTCGGAATACCGTAAAGACCTTAAGATCTATCAGGAAACCTACCGAAAGTCCCTTTCCACTACTTTTTTTATCAGTTGGCTGACGCTTCCGGAACAGCAATATGCTGGAAAAGAACGTCTTCCCGCGCGGATTCTGTTACTGAGTAGCTATGTGGGAAGCAAAGCGGCCCATCTCAGAGAGCTGGTGGCATTTCTGGGACCTCAACTACGACAGGTTTTTAGCCAAAGTCCGGAATTTCCTACGGGTGAAATCGACGAACAGGAATTGATTCGGTTTTTACAGCGAAAAAGCATTCCCAATACGTTTTACTCCGGGTTCAAATTCATTACCACCCGGGAAGCAGACAGAGAGGCAGCATTGAAAGCTGCCGTATTGGACTACCTGCAGGCTGCTCCGGAGATAAATTCCGACTCCAGCCCCTCCGAGGTGAAGGAAAAGATAGAGCGGTACGTTGAAAACCACCCGAAAGCTCCATTGGGCGTCGCGGGGGATTCCGTTTTCCTTTCGAAATAAACTGCGGATGCTGGCTCCATTGGTTGTCTTTTCCCTCGTGATGATTGCCTCCATCGGCTCGCTTATCGCCTTGTTTTTTTCAGATGCCGCGGTATTTCAGTGGCTTGCCTGGATTTTCCCGGTAGTTGTACTCACCTTGCTCACGCTTTTTTTACTCCTTCGCCTGAACGAAAATAATCCCCACGAAACCTCTGACCCCCTGCCCGATGAGAAGGTGCGCGAGATCGTTGCACTGGAGACGAATCCGGTGATCAATGAAATGACCGTGATTGCCCCGTTGAAGAAGGGATGGATCCGACGGGTGTTTTTGGCAGTGACCCTAAAACTGGTGGGGCTGGTGGCCTATTTTGCGTACATCCCCACCGTACATACCGCCCGATGGCTGCAAATGGACCGTGGAAAGCGCCTGGTTTTTATCGCCAATTTTGACAATTTATCCGAAGCCTATGCGCATGATTTTGTGGATAGTGAGCGGAGGTCCATGAACATGGCCGTTATCTTCAGCCATGCCTTCGGCTTCCCCGCCACCCGCTGGCTCGTACACAAGCTATACAACCACCGCAGCGAATACATGAAGGGCGTTCGTGCCCATCAGAAAATTACCCAGTTTTGGTACAGCTACAACCGGGACTTGAGCGTGGAAAACCTGAAACGAAACCGGGCTTTTCGGGAAGGCCTTTTTAAAGAAATGGACACTAGCGCCATCCGGGAATGGCTATTACGTATTTGATGATGAAGAAACTGGAAAAAGAAGACATTCAGGGATTGTTGGTTCGGGGCTACGGCAACCTGCCTACTGCCCGGTACCTCCTGTATACCGGTACCGAGCCGGAAATGACCCTGGAATTTCTCCGTACCATCCTTCCAAAAATCACTCCCGCCTCGGAAAAACCGGATTCGGTAGCCTTTCAGTTGGCCTTTACGCATCCGGGGCTGGCGTTTCTGCAGCTTCCCGAAGTAGTGTTGGATTCTTTTTCCAGGGAATTCAAAGAGGGCATGAACGACATTCACCGACAGTTAATCCTGGGGGACACCGGTGAACATACCGCTCACCATTGGAACTGGGGAAATGAACCGGTACATTTCCTCCTTTTGGTGTATGCAAAAGACGAGCAGCAATTGGAAGAAAGGATCTCCTGGCTTAAGGTCTTGGCTCAGACCCATGCAGTACAGCTGAACCAGGCGTTGCCAACCGGCTTGCTGTATGGACAAAAAGAGCATTTCGGCTTCCGTGATGACATTTCCCGCCCCATCATTCGCGAGTTGGCGGATAGCCCCGAGTTGGACCCGGAGACCAGCTTTCCTGCAGGGGAGTTTATCATGGGCTACAAAAACCTGTACGACGAGTTTGCCCCCGCACCCACGGTGCCCAAAGAACTGGATCCCGAAAACAAACTCCCTCCCCACCCGGATGAGCAGGAGCAACGCGACTTGGGCAAAAATGGATGCTACCTGGTGTTCCGGCAAATGGAACAACGGGTTTCCGATTTTTGGCAGTACATGAAAACCAAAGCAGGAGATGCGGATGCCAGCCATCGCATTGGCAAGTAAAATGGTCGGCAGGTGGCCCGACGGCTCGCCCCTGACGCGCTGTCCCGCGAAACCCGACCCTTCCCTTTCCGACGCCAACGATTTTGGTTTCTGGGAGGAAGACAAAGCAGGTTTAAAGTGTCCCATTGGAGCGCATATCCGGCGAACCAATCCCCGGGATCACCTGGTAACGGAACGAACCCAGAAGGATTCACGGGAAATGGCCGCCAAACACCGCATGTTACGAAAAGGAAGACCCTATGGACCTCCCCTAAGCCCGGAACTGGATCCCCATACCCTGCTGCAACGCACGGAGGACGGGGAAGAGCGGGGCTTGCATTTTATTTGCCTGGTCACAGATATCCGACGGCAATTTGAATTTGTCCAAAACAACTGGGTGAACTTCCATAAATTCGGTGGACTGGAAAACGATTCCGATCCCATTATCGGCAACCATTACCAAAACGAGCGGAGAAAAACCGATTCCTTTAGCATCCCGGAGTATCCGGTACGAAAGGTATTAACCGACCTACCTAATTTTACACGACTTAAAGGCGGGGCCTATTTCTTCTTTCCCGGAATCCGGGCCCTGCACTACTTGTTAGCCAATGGATGATTTGTTTACAGAAGCGGAAGAAAGAGACATACAGGAACTGATTCAGGAGATGAAGACGTTTCTGCAAGCGACCTACCCCGAAGGTACCGTACTGAGAAATTTCCACCCCAAGATGCATGGCTTGTTGAAAGGAACGCTTCAGGTGCTTCCGGACATTCCGCCCGAATTGCGACAGGGTATGTTTAAACAACCGAAAAGCTACGAAGTCTGGGTTCGACTGTCCAACGCCCCGCCCAAGGTACAATCCGACAAACCTGCTTCCGGCAGGGGGCTGGCCATCAAGGTACTGGATGTGGAAGGAGAAATGCTGGAAACGGATCCAATCGGCGTTCCCAGCCAAAACTTCTTACTGACGACTAGTCCCATCCTTTCTGCCTGGAACATCCGCCTGTATAAAAAAGCCATCCGGGCTGTTTTGTTTGGTTTCTGGGCACAACTAACCTTCGCTCTGAACCCCTGGCACTGGCGAAGTATTTTCCTTACGCTGACCTATTCCGCCAAACACGACAACCTGCTGTCCCAAACCTATTTTTCGGGAGGTGCATTTCGATTCGGGCCCGATCGGTTCGTCAAATTCGTGCTCCATCCTCAGGATGCCTCGCTGGGCTACACCCTGGACAAACCCAAGTCGGACTCCTTTCTGAAAGAACAATTGGTTCAGGATATGGAAAAAAGCGCTCGTTCCTTTACGCTTTCCGTCCAACTCCACGAAAATGAGTCCAAACATCCCCTGGAAAACACCTCAAAAGTATGGAAAGCGGCGACGGTTCCGCTGGCCACCCTAACGCTCCCCATCCAGAAATTTGACCTTCCCGAGCGGATCGCCCTGGCTGAAGAAATGGAGTTTTCGCCCTGGATCGGACTGGTCGATCACGTACCCGTAGGCGGAATCAACCGGGCCCGAAGAAGGGTATACAAAGAGTTGGCAGCCTTTCGGAAAACACAGTAAATCCAAACGTGCGCTGATCCCTCTCCCGTGCAGGAAACTATCGCACCCCTCCAGCGCTTAACGATACAATCATTGCTATGGCGACAATGGGCTGCACCCATCGCTGGGGGATGAGGCACATTCAATGCTGAAAATTGGTACGATGAGTTAGGGGTCAGACCCAATCGATAATAGGATGTCCAACGGTTGAGTAGCAACAAATATAAACCCAAGCGCTGAAGGCGCGGAATAAAGGCGTCAATCCAAACGCCAAATGCAGGAAGATATCCGCCCTTGCCTATAATCCGGAAACCTGTATAACGACCAACGACAAATCGATACATGAACTCCGATCGTTGACGAACCATGTATACCGGTTAATCATTTTTTTGAACCACAGAAGGCATATAAGAGATGTCGAGCGTGGTTCTATTCCTTCTTAAATCGTTGAGTGCCGTCTGTCTGGTCGCTTATGCCATTCTGTTCGTACCCCTTCTATGTCCTTTTTTGCCCTTATGCGGTTCCAATTATTTTTGTTAAACCATGTAAGAATCTTAAATTCCTGGCGCTGAAGGTGCCAAATACCCTAGCGCAGGGTGAAGCCCTGCGGATAGGTGTTGACCCTGCAATCCAAGCGCTGAAGGCGCGAAATACCACAGCACCGGAAGAAGCCCTGTGATCGATCGTCAGACTTTCGGATCCGAGACTATGCTCACGATTGTTTGATTCGATCCAAAAACGCATTGCGAAAGGTATCTCCGCCAAAAAACTCCTGTTCCTTTTCCCAATCCGAAAACCGGGGGAAGGCCTTTTCTACCCTTTCCCTGTACCAGGGTTCCACGGAAAGGCCCCAATGCGGCACCGCACCAATGGCCAGCAATTCCCGCTCCAGGCGCATAAACAAGGGCAGGCTGCCGGTCACCCCCTTGACACTCACCAATTCGATCATGCACATGTCCCCTTGCTGCATCATCGATAAATGCGCCGGACATTGCTTCACAAAGCGCAGGGAAAAAGGGGCCGCTAGTAGTTGGTTGTACCGTTGGGATTCCTCGCAAACCGCAATGATCCGGTCCACCGCCTCAAACACCCGGTCGATAGGAAATCCGAATTCAATGGCGTACCCGTAGAATTTCAATTCACCCAGGCCCTGGTCCAATACGTTTCGGGCCAGGTCCTCGTATCCTCCCCCTTCGTCACCTTTGTGGTCCACCAGCCGTTTGATGGAATTATTCGTCATCCGGGGAATGGAAAGGTGGTTTTTGTTAAACACCCAGGGCGACAGTTTACCGGAAATGGCAATGCCGGAAATGAAAGTGGAAATGTAATTCCGCTCCCTACCCGCATGGTGTTTTTCATGTTGCTGCTGGCTGTAATTACGCGTGGTCACCAGGCATTTACGCTGTTGCTCCGCCTCCGTAGGCGCATCCAAATCTCTATAGGGATTGATCAGTACTTCAAAATGCCGGTGCGCATTGATGTAGGCGTAGAGGTCTCCTTGTTGCATTTCCTTCTTTAAATCCTCCCAGTTGCGCATGATGCGCTCTTCCTGTAAGCGGTACTCCGGCTGTGCTTCCAGGATCATGGAAAAAACAATGCCCACGGACCCTATCCCTACCATAACGGCATTGAACTTTTCGTCATCCTGAATCAGGGTAATCCCGTATTTTTGCACCATCTCGTCCTTTTCAAAACAATCCGAATCAGTAATGCCATCGGTCGGTTCTACCCGATACACCTTGCCGCCCTTGCCCACCAGCGTCATGGAACGCACAAAGGCAGAGACGGGCCCGATGCTTATACCCGACCCGTGGGTCGAGGTGGCTATGGCCCCGGAAATCGACTGGATGCTTGATCCTCCCTGATTGATGAGGGCATACCCGTGGTGCGTCAGCGCCTGAATCAGGTGCCGGATTTTGGTACCTCCCCCGGTTTCAAAGAGATAGTGCATTTCGGTCCCTGGTTCGTTGCAATAATTGACCGCTACGGAAAATCCATCCACATAGGCTGCCTTGATGCAATCACGGGCCGGTCGCTGGGTCTGGTTTAAGTGTTGGGTGCAGACCAGGTAATCCTCGCATTGCGCTACCTCGGTCAGCGCATGTCCGGATCCTACCGCCCGTATCTTCTTTCCGTTCTTTTCTGCTTCCTTTACCAAATCCACTACCTCTGCCAATCCCTCATAATCGTAGGTACTGCAGGATTCCGCCTCCGGTGAAAAATCCTCGTAGGCACCATTGCCCGGAACAAAAAACTGCAGGGGCTCTGAAGAATGGTTGCCGTACCAATTCCCCCACTTCTGCCGCAGGGTTTTATCTTTGGAAAAAACATCTTCCTGCGTCAATTCCTTGTCCAGTGAAAGGAAAACCCGCTCGTTTTTGGCCATGTTTTTATTCAGTCGATTTTCGATCAATCTCCGAACCAAACGTGGACCGACCAGAAAATTAATCGTATTCACCCAACGGGTTCGCTTCTGCCGGGAGCAGTGGTCTGTAAGGGTATCGTCCAATAGTTCAATGTAGCGGGGCACATTCTCCCGATGAAACAGCACCTGAATCAATAAGCGAAAAAGCACCCAGGAGACCAGGGTATTTCCTTTTTTCCAGGTTAGAAAGTTCGATACAGCACTCATGGGGTAAGGGGTTTTCTTTCAGTGTATTGCCTAGGACTCGTAACTTTTAAATATACTAAAAAATGTTTGCGAATGTCCGGGAGCGGGGAAAAACGTTGCCGGAAAGAACCCGGGCGATTGGATGCACGAATAAATTTCCGTATATTTGATCCAAATAAATGCACGGGGTGCTTGGCGGAAGCCAGGCTGAGATCAGACCCGAAACCTGATTTGGATAATGCCAACGTAGGGATGCAAGCCAACCAATTTCCGATCTGTTAGTTGTCGCTCCATTCCTTTGGCCTTTCCAATCGAATGGAATTTTTATTTTCAGGCAAATGAAAGACATGGAAATCAACCCTTCAGGCACCACCGGCCTGCTACCTCAACACCAACAAAACTGGCAGAACCGGCCGGAATGGTTCTTCAACAGAAAACACACGGATACCTACGAGCTCTGGTACGAGGGCCGGTACAAACGGGCAGAAGTCTGGCAAAAAAAGGTGATGGAGCAACTGGTCTCCAAGGACCGCCGGATCCAAACCCTATTGGAATTTGGCTGCGGCACCACACGTTTTACCCGCTGGTGGCAAGAAATTGGCATCGAAGCTTCCGGTGGAGATATTTCCCCTCTGATGTTATCTCAGGCGATTCATCTTTTTGAGGGCGATCTGGTCATGGCCGATTCCCACCACATGCCCTTTAAAGACCACACCTTTGATGCGCTGGCATTCATTACCACCTTTGAGTACTACAAGGATCCCGTGCGGGTCATTCGGGAAGCCGCGCGGGTAGCCCGGTATGGCATTGCCATGGGCATGATGAACCGCAATTCCCCCAAGGTACTGCGAAGACGGGTGCAACAACTCTTTGGTAAAAATCCGTTTTACGTGACCGCTACCTTCTACACGCCCGATCGATTGATCCAAATCATCCAGGAAGCCCTCAAGGGACGAGACTACACAATCGAATGGTCCTGCACCGGCCTGCCGAAATGGTTTCCCGTGCAGCAATGGCGGTTGCCATACGGAGATTTTTTCGGCTTGTATGTCAAACTATTGGATGAACGCTAAATGAGTAAATCAGTTGGAAAAATAGACGAAGCTTTCCTGGAGAATTTTATCGCCGATCGCTGCGGACACGATCGTCCGGAAGTAGTGGTAAAGCCGGGATTCGGACGGGACGTGTCGCTGGTGTCCCTGCCGGGAAAGCAGGTACTGGCACTGACCAGCGACCCCCTATCCCTTATCCCCGGACTGGGTTTGGAGGAGTCTGCCTGGCTGTCGGTGCACTTGATGGCCAATGATATGGCAACCACCGGCTTTGCCCCCCAATACGGGCAGTTTGTGCTGAACCTCCCGGAGGGTTTTTCCAGGGAAGATTTTAATCGGTACTGGGAATACATCCATTCCTTTTGCCAGAAAATAGGACTGGCCATTACCGGAGGACATACGGGATTTGTCGAAGGGCAACATTCTACCATCGCCGGGGGAGGAACGTTTATCAGTATTCTACCGGAGGACCGGGCGCTCACCGCAAACAAAGCTCAGGCTGGCGATGTATTGCTGGTCAGCAAATCGGCTGCGATTTCCTCCGCGGCGATTCTGGCGATGAGCTTCCCGGAAACGACCCAAAATAATCTTGGAAAGGAAATCTATCGGCAAGCCTGCGCTTCCTTTTACGACACCTCTTCCCTGCAAGACGCCTTGCTGGCGGTGGAAAACGGCAATACCTCGGTTACGGCCATGCACGACGTCACCGAAGGCGGCTTGCTGGGCGCCATCTACGAGTTGACCAAAGCCGCCGGGTGCGGGGTACTGCTCGAAAAAGAGCAACTTCCCGTGGGACCGGTGCAGGCAGCGGTATGCGGGCTTTTTGAGCTGGACCCCTTGCGGAGCATCGGCGCCGGCTCCATGATCATCGCCTGCAAGGAGTCGGGCGCAGCGGCGGTTCAACACCGGCTGGAAAGCGCAGGGATCCCCTGCACCCAGGTGGGCAAACTCACCACAGCCAGGGAAGGCGCCTACCTGCGAAAGGGAGAAACGAAGGAGCCGCTGCGCTACCAGCAAACCGATCCGTACTGGGCCGCTTACCTAAACGCGTACAAACAGGGAAAGAAATGAAACCACTCCATCTATCTTCCGAAAAAGGAATCTATCTGGTAGTAGATCCCTCCTCAAAATCCGAAAAAGAGCTGTTTCAAACATTGGAGCGGGTCTTTCGGCAGCCCCTGATTGCCTTGCAAATCTGGGACAATTTTTCCGATGACCAGCACAAACGGCGCTTTATCGAAAAGCTGTGTTCGCTGGCGGCTCCCTACCCCTTCCCGGTACTGATCGACAACGGCTGGGAATGGGTAACGAAGACCACCCTGGACGGCGTGCATTTTGACGAAATTCCCGAAAACTTCGCAGAAATCTCAAGCCAACTACCCGAAAATGCCCTTTTGGGACTGACCTGCACCAACGATCTCTCCTCCATGCGCTGGGCGGAGAAAAACGGATTCGATTACATTTCCTTCTGCTCGGTGTTCCCCTCTCCCAGTGCAGGGGCCTGCGAGCTGGTAAGCGAGGACACACTTCGCGCTGCATCAACGGAAAGCCAATTGCCCTTTTTTCTGGCCGGGGGAATCCGAACCGATAACCTGCATCGCTTGGCAGGCATCCCCTACCGGGGCCTGGCACTGATTTCCGGAATCTTGGCGCAGCCCGATCCGGAAGCAGCCATGACTCAATTTATTGACCTACTCCAAACGAACCAACAAAATGAAACGAACGACAATTGAAAAACTATGTTGTCCCTTCGATCGGTCGGACCTGGAACTAACCCAAATTACGGAAGACCTGAATGGGAAAATTGAAGAAGGCTGGCTGCATTGCAGCCAATGCAAACGCATCTACCCAATCGTAAAAGGAATTCCTATCATGAACCCGGATGAATTCCGGGAACCCAGCCTGGAACAACCCCTGCTCGACCGTTGGCAAAAGCAATTGAAAGGCCGGCAGGTGAAAGCATTTCGTTTACTCGATAGCGGGCAGGAAGAAGATACGTGAAACCGAAGCTCTTTATAGCCTACCTCCGGAGAAAACAGCTACTCCCCGGTCAATTTCTATCCAGTGGCAATCGAATCCTGCGAATTTATTGGAAAGAGGCAAGCGGGTGACTATCGGACATTTTTTACCTAACCAGTTGGAGGCCTCTGGTGCCAACGGAGTTTTTTTTGGCAAGACACGGGTAGCACGGCGCTCGCTTGTCTCCCCTGTGATGGAGATTGGGAAATCGCAGGAATCAAAAATGACGGGACCGTTCGTTTAGTTAATCTGATGAAATGCCTATATTGGAGGGGATACAACCACCGCTTTCGTCTTTCCCTGTATGCGCTTTACAAAACTCCGTATTCGGCAAAAAATCCTATTTACCTTAGAACGGCAATTGGTCAAAGGTGCACACTACCAACTATTGCTGGTGGCCGCACTTATCGGCATCCTATCCCTTGTTGGTGGACTGCTGGTCATGCCCTCCGGTCCGCCTACCTCCCGGTTGGGCGAGTCGGTATGGTGGGCCTTTTTGCGACTTTCCGACCCGGGCTATCTGGGCGATGACGAGGGAGGTTGGCGCAGGTTGATCTCCACCCTCATTACCGTCGCCGGCTACGTCGTTTTTTTGGGATCACTGGTGGCCATCATCACCACCTGGATGAACCGAAAAATCCGGGATCTGGAACAGGGGTTAACGCCTGTGACTGCAAATAACCACTTGCTAATATTGGGCTGGTCCAACCGAACCATTCACATTGCTGCCGAAATCTTTCAATCGGTGGGCCGAATCAAACGATTTCTGCTACGCTTTGGGACCAGTAAATTGCAGGTAATCATTTTATCCGAAGAAGTGGGTCCCTTTCAAATGCAGGAACTCAAGGACCATCCCATGATTGGAAGCCGCGCCAGTGAAATTGTGTTGCGAACCGGATCGGCCATCGATCGGGAGCACCTGCGTCGGGTGGATAGTCTGAATGCCTCTGCCATCATTGTGCCCAGCCTGGCATACGGTAGACGGGAACTGATCAACCCCGATATAGAAACCATCAAATGCCTGCTGTCCCTGAACGCAGAAGCCAGCCGATACCCCGGCCACAAGTTACCCTATGTCGTGGCCGAAATTCAAGACGAATTCAAAGTAGCGGCCGCCTATCGATCCTATAGCGGTCCCTTGGAGGTAGTGGGAAGCAATACCATTCTGAGCAGACTCATGGCTCAAAACATCCGTCATCCGGGTCTCTCGGAGGTGTACAACGAGATCCTGTCGCAAATCGTCAACAACAATCTGTTTTGTCAACAGTTCCCCGAACTGGTCGGCTTTACCATCGGAAGTCTGAAAAAAGCATTTACCAAGGCGGTCATTCTCGGCGTGGTACGTAACACGAAGGGAGAGAGTACCCGAGTCCCCGATTTAAATTTGCCGGAAAACCACCTCCTGGCATCCGACGAGCGCCTGGTAGTTCTGGCAAAGAGTTCCGCGGATCTGGTCTGGAATTCGGACCTGCTGTCCAGGGAACCAATTGACTCGCAGACCCGGACCCCACTGCCTGTGGAAGAGCCCGCTGAAACCATTCGGGTGTTGATCCTGGGCTGGAACGAACACGTCCCTTCCCTGATCAAAGAACTTTGTTCCTACGAAGAGGAAAGCTATTTTGTACGGCTGGTGGCCCTGAGGCCCCTGAAGGAACGGGAGAAAGAACTTCAATTCCTTAACGAGCCCCAAAAACGCGTAACGCTGGAACACGTGATAGCCGATTACATTCGGGAATCCGAGATTCTACGAACCGAAGCGGGAAGTTTCGACCACATCGTCATGGTCAGTAGCGACCGCATGGAAGAAGAGGAGGAAGCAGACGCCCGGACCATGGTGGGCTATGTGCTGCTCGAAGAAGTGTTGGACAAGGCACCCAAACGGCCCTCCGTACTACTGGAACTGGCCGACCCCAGCAACGAATCGCTGATCCGGCGGTTTCAGGCCGAGGTTATCATCAGCCCGATGGTATTGAGCCACCTGCTGGCAGGTATTGCCCTGCAACGAGATCTAAACAGCATTTACAACGAACTCTTTACGGTCGGAGGCGCGGAGATCATTTTTAGAGAGCCGGCGGCTTACGGAATCTCACCCGGAGAAATCTCCTTTCAGGAAATTGAGTCCCTGGCCGCCGTACATGGCGAGACGGTCCTTGGTCTGGCGCTCGATCCCCTGCTGCACCGGACAAACTCTCTGCTGCTCAATCCAGAAAAAAAACAAAAACGCCCGCTCACCGAAAACGACCGCCTGGTGGTCTTAACCACCGTCTACTGAGCCCTAGTGCTTACTTGCATTTCCACAGCACATGGTCCCCTCCCAATTTCTGTCCACACAAACCTTCCGATCCTTCCTGTATTGAAACTCTTTAAACAAACAGGCGAAGAACAGGCCAGTGATCAGAAGTCCGGGGAATTGTTGCATAGGTAAGGCAACGGACAACCCTCCCCTGCCCGTAGAACAATCCCCACCTTTGGTTATCTCTTTCCAACAAAGCATGGATGGGATTGCTTTCCAAAAGCCTCGTTTACTACCCCTGCCGGTATTTCAAATGTTGGAAAACCTGATCTATCTGGGGGCTCATCGAAACGTTCTGTAACAGCCGGCTTTCCGATCAAAAGTCGCTTTTTTCTTGCCAATGAAACATTTTGTACCCCTTATTGATACAAATGACTACCCCTATTTCCATTCTCTGTCGGTACCTTTATAGCCCTATAGCGATACACGTAACGGCATTGTTACTTATCAAATCCTATGTACCTAACCTGGCTACCGGTCTGCTGAATGTCCGGTAGTTTTCTTTTACCCCTCCCCCAATTAGTTCAAGACCTTGCAAATTAAGACTGCATTCGTAGATGCGTATCGCTACCCGTCCTTCCTGCCTTACCGCTTCCGGGAAACGCTGACTAGCCCAGCTCGTAGGGTTCACCCGAGATATTTCGAATCTCTAAGAGGTCGAAAGTACCTGAACCTCGTTTACGAAGGCTTATTGGTTTTCTACCAACAAACCGGTAGTACAAGCGCCTCGTTGTTTGCCTTACCGAAATGGAGGGCTGTAAAAAATGCCGCAGCCAGAGAAAACCTTTTTCAGTTCGCCCGTAGGCGGAGGGTACTTTGTACGTCTTTTTCTATGGCCGAAGCATCCGTTTGACTTTTTTTGGAAAATGCCTCCTTGGCCATTTTGAATGCCTCCGGATCCGCCCGGGCGAGTTTTTCCAGCCAGGCGTCGCATTCGGCTTCCCAATCTGCGCTCCCAAACACCCGGTGTACCAGACCAAGTCGCAAGGCCTCCACCGCATCCAGGTTATCCGATAAAAACACCAGCTCCCGTGCCGCGGGATCACCTACCAGCTGCTGCAACCGGTGCATGCCTCCCCAACCCGGCAGCCAGCCGTGCCGCAGCTCCGGGCAGCCCAACAATGCCGTCTCGCTGGCCAGACGAAAATCGCAAGCCAGCGCCAGTTCCAGCCCCCCACCCAAAACGTATCCTTGCAACAAAGCGACCGTTGGCTTGGGAAATCGGGCCAGGTAATTGAAAACCGCGTGCCCTTTCCGAATCCAATTGGCAAGGCCCGGATCGTCCAAAGCCTTAAACTCTCCCAGGTTGGCACCGGTGGAAAAAGCCTTTTCTCCTTTGCCCTGAAACGCCACGGCCCGGATGTCCGAATCCGTTTCTGCCTCCGCCAGTAGCTGTTCCATGGCTTCCAGTTCCCGCATCCCGAAACAGTTGTATTTTTCAGGGCGATTGAGTACGATAAACAGGGTGCTTCCCTGGGTGAAACGATCAAGATAGGTCTTATTCATGGGTACTATCCGTGCTAAAATTAGGTAGAAAGGGCTTGGTAGCTGCAAACACTCCGACATCCATGGTTTTTAACTGACTAGCAATGCGGGGGCGAAAATCCATCGCATCGAGTATATCGGTCTGCAGGTCAGCGCCCGGGGCGATTTCTATCAGTTCCAGACCATCCGGCGTCAGCGAAAAGAGGGCCCGTTCGGTCAGGTACAGGATTTCCTGCCCTTTCTCCAGGGCATAGCTGCCGCTAAAAGTCACCTGTTCCACCCGGGAAACAAACTTTTTGAACGTACCCGGATCTTTTACACGGATTCCCCTTTCTCCAGTTTCTACCACTGCACGTGCTGCAAATCCGCCGCAAAAAACCACTTTCTTGCTATGCTGAGAGATATCTATAAAACCACCACAGCCCGTGAGTTTGCCTCCAAATTTACTGGCATTTACATTTCCGTATTGATCCACCTGGGCAAATCCCAGAAAAGCCAGGTCCAACCCGCCCCCGTGAAAAAAGTCAAATTGGTAGCCGTCGTCGAGGATGGCATCCGGCTGGTGCATGGCACCAAAATTTAAACCGGTCGTTGGAATGCCCCCGAGGGGTCCCTGCTCGATCAAAAAAGTCAATTGGGCAAAAACGCCGGCCTGTCTGGCCACGATGGGAACCCCGTCGGAAAGACCGTAACCCAGGTTCACAAAAGCACCGGGAAACAATTCCATGGCCGCCCTCCTGCTGATGATGCGTTTGATCCCCGAAAGCTGTAACTGCTCTTCCGAAGCGATGGCTCCTTCTTTGGAAATAAAGGAGGCATCGTAAGTGCTGAGGTAGGTCATGGGCTGCGACGGCTCCACTACCACGTAGTCGATAAGGGCTCCCGGTACTTTTACCTGCATGGCCGGAGTACACCGATCGCGGTGTATGGCCTGCACCTGTGCGATGACCAGCCCCCCATTGACCTTGGCCGCCTGGGCTTCGGAAAGCATGGCAAAACTGGCCACCTCCCCTTCCATGGACAGGTTGCCGTATTTGTCCAGGCTGGTTCCGCGAATCAACGCCACATCCACCGCGTGGGTGTTGAAAAAAAGATAGGGTTCCCCAAGAATTTGGACCTTGCTGACCAGGTCTTCCACAGCCTTTTCATTGACCTTGCCTCCCTCAAGCCGGGGGTCCACAAAGGTATGTAGTCCCGTTTTGGTCAACAGCCCTTTTTCCCCCCCGGCGGTGGCCCGCATCAGGTGACTGAGGACTCCCTGAGGAAAAATGTAGGCCTCGATTTGATTGGTCTGGGCCAAAGCAACCATTTTTGGGGCATTTCCAAAAAACCCACCAATCACCCGTCGGGCCAAGCCCGGCTGCGCCAGGTGATTGAGTCCGAGCTGGTCCGAATCGCCCAAACCGCAGGGATGCAGAAGGGTCAGTCCGGCAGGGCATTTTTCCCGGGAATAGCGCTCCCCAATGGCCTTCAGCAAGGAGTCCGGAATGGCGTGTCCGGCTCCGCCTCCCCCGATGCAGAGGGTCTGTCCATCGTTGACGAGTGCGGCTGCTTCAGTTGCCGTGATTGATTGTGGGTACCTGCTCATGGAAGAACTGTGCGTGTAACAGCAAAAGTAAGGCATCGCTTCCCGAAATTTCAAGTAAAGCTCCCATTATTCCATTTTTGCCGGTACTTTTTCCTTCCAGGAACGGGTATTCTCCTCAGGCCTTTGCAAACTTCCACCGTCCTTTTCGGAAAAACCAAAGAGCAATCAGGGAATGTAGGGAATGGCAAAAGGCGATGGTACTAAAAATCCCCAGGGTTCCCAGATCGTAGCTGATCGCCAGGACATAGGCCATGGGAATCTCCAGCAACCAAAACACGCCCACATTGATGTAGGCAGGTGTGCGGGTATCTCCCGCACCGTTAAAGGCTTGTACCATTACCATACCTACCGCATAAAAGATGTACCCCAAAACGGTTATTTTCAGCCCGGTGGCCGCTATTACCCGGACTTCTTCCCCCTGTACAAAGATACCCGCAAGGCTATCGGCAAAAAACAGGTAAATAAGCGTCACGGACGCAAGAAAAATAAAATTATAGCGGGCCGTCAGGTAGGTAGCGAGTTCTGCCCGATAGGCTTTCCCGGCGCCGAGATTCTGCCCCACCAGCGTCGCTGCGGCAGCCGAAAGGCCCCAGGCCGGCATCAGGCTAAATAGCAAAATTCGAAAGGCGATCGTGTATCCCGCCACCGCTGCGCTCCCAAATTCGGCAGCAATCCGGGTCAGCACAATCCAGGCAGCCGAGTCGACCAAAAACTGGCCCATACCACCCAGGGAGATGCGAATAATTTTTTGCAAGGTGAACCAACGCACCTTCAGGTTTTGCCGACCGATGACGAGGCGGTGCTTGCCATTGACCAAATGGTACACCTGGTACAGCACACCCACACTCCTGCCAAGGGTAGTGGCCCAGGCAGCACCGACCAGCCCCAGCCCCGGCAAGGAGCCCAAACCAAAAATAAGCAGCGGGTCCAGGAGGATGTTCAGGCCGTTGGAAATCCACAGCGCGCGCATGGCCAGGTGAGGGGCACCCGCACCCCGAAAGATCCCATTGATAAGGAAGAGTAGCATGATCGCCGTGTTTCCGGCAAAAATAACGGATGTATAGGAGCTCCCCTGCGCCAATACCTCCGCTTCCGCACCCATCAAACTGAGGATTTCACGGGAGTACATGAAGCCCCCCAGACCCAAGGCCAGGGAAGCCAATGCGCCGACCAGCAGCAATTGGAAAGCCACGGTACCTGCCCCCTGGTAGTTCTTTTCCCCAAAACGACGGGCCACCATGGCCGTACCTGCCATGCTGATGCCCACGCCCAGGGAATAAATGATGGTGAGGACCGCCTCCGTAAGGCCAACCGTGGCCACGGCATCCTCTCCCAGGCGGCCTACGAAGAAAATATCCACTACCGCAAACAAGGATTCCATGATCATTTCCAGGATCATGGGTACTGCAAGCAATACGATCCCCGTTTTTATGGAAATGCGGGTATAATCCTGTTCCTCCCCCCGAATGGAGGTACCAATCAATTTCCAAAATGGAACGCGTTTTTTCATCAGAACGATTCGGCTGCAGGTACCACCACCTGACTACTCCCGGTAGAGCTCAAAGGTGGATTGCCCACGTTCTCCGGGGGCGTTGTGAACAAAATTTATGCGGTAGATGCGGTCACCCCATTTCTGGCCCACCCCTTTGTCCTCCGGTTCGCCGAGGGCGATCTTTTCTACCGTTACCTCCATTTTCTTCGGGTCATAGGCGAGGAGAAACGGCTGCATTTCGCCGCTAGCATCCTGAAAAGGAATGCGCACCTGGCCCGGGCGAACGATCTGAGCCGGAAATACGGTCATCAGGTGTTGGGTGAAAGTCGACCCTTCCTGCAATGCATACGCATCGCTTATCCGAACTTTTTTTCCCCGGTCCAATCGCAGCGTCCGGTGCCAGGATTTTATGCCTGCATCTGCGGGATAGGCGCCAGACAGGTCCATGCGAAGGGAACTGTAATTGCTCCCGCTGCGGTACTCCAATCCCCTGGCTCGGTACTGACTTCCAGCCAACTGAGTCCGGGCATTGACTGTGGGCAAATTGTGGTAATCGGAGCGGTTGTACCAAATGGTATAGCGCTCCCCGCTGAACGTTTTTCGCGTATAGGTGCCCCTACCCACGTCAATCAACAAGGGCAGGCCGTCGTAGTACACCACGTAATTTCCAATGTCGTTGTGGTTGTGGCTTTCGTCGTTATGCCCTCCCTTGGCGGCAAAAAAGAACCCCTCCGTACTGCCTTCCCGGTCCCGGGCTACCATTACCTGGGTATCGGAAAGCCAGACATCCTTTGGAAGTGGAAGCCCGGTATCTGCCTGTCGGAATTCCTCTTGTATAAAAAGCTCGAAGAACTTTCTAAAATAATGAAAACGAGGCATGGAGGCCGCTTCCGTTTCCCTGTAGTAAGCCCCAAACCGCATCATATCGGGATCATTGATGGCTTTACCGTAGCGGTAAATCATGGAAGCGGCCATGCTGGGCTGGGGGTCTGCATCGGCGAAATTGAGAAAGTAGTCGGCACTAATCTGAGCGCGATAAATGAACTTACCCATGTTTTTTACTTTCTCGTCGGCGTATACGTATTGAAAGGCTCCATCGGTGGCGAGATCCAGTAGGGAAATCGTGTCAAAAAGAGATGCCGCAGCGGCTCCCCAGTAGCTGGGACCTTCGTCACAGCCCCCATCCGAGGGGTAGGGTCCAAGAAATTCGTCCACGACCTGCATTGCCTTGTAGATCAATTTTGTCCGCTTTTTTTCGTCTTCCTCCAGTAGCAGTGCCGCATTGATCCAATTGGAGCAAATCCAGGGGTTCCAGTTGTTCGGCGGGCGGCCGTTTTCATTGGCGCTCATCCAGCCATGTTGTTGATTCATCAGCGGCTCAAAGATCCGCCGGTTCGTTTCGTAGCGGATGCGTTTGCGAATTTGCGGCGAGATCTGATCAAATTTTTCCCCCAAAAAATAATCCGCCCAAGCCAGGTAGGTAGCCGTTTCGGCAGCAAACAAATCCACAAAGGGTTTGGATACGTCCATCAATCCCGAATACTCATCGGTCTTCGGCAAATGGGCCGGTACACCCCAGAAGGACTCCTCACAGATGGACCAGATCCCGTCAATGATCGGATCGATAAATCGGCCTTCGTTTTCGGCGATCTCCGCCAAAATCATGCTTCCCAGTATCCTTCGTTTTTCGAAGCTAATGGCCTGGTATTCGTCCCGGTCACCGGTGCGGTCGATGAGCAGGGATTTGGTAGCGGGAATGTAAGGCCAGTCGTAGTCCAGGTTTTCTTCGGCAAAGGCCAGGTATCCTTGCAACAGCGCAGCATCCGCTTTTTTCCAGGCAGACCGGTCGTCCAGCGTTGGAAAAGGGCGCCATTCCGACCGGGGAACCAACAATTCGGAAATTTCTTTTTCGGTATAGGTTCCACTGACCAATTGCTGTGCATGGGCGTAATAAAAAAGGGCGACGAACAGCAGGGTGAATCCATACGTCTTTGCAGAATGCTTCATCGGAGTATATCTTTTTTTTTGGTCAATGGGCTGGCTGCCTGGGCGCATGCCGCTGCGCGCCGCCCGGCCGTACCGGCACCCACACGCAGCGGGAAGAATGCCAGGGAGGTTTGCCCGGGTATTTCCGGGGAAATATACGCATTTCTGCGGTAGGGCTGCAGCCATTGTGTGATACAAATCACTTTTTTGGGAAGCGAATGGAGGTAGTTTTGTACAGTTAAAAAACGAAAAATACCGTGAAAAACTCATCCCAAACTCCATTACCGTTGATTCGGGCACTTTTCGGCATGTTGGTCGCCGTATTTCTGTTGACCTTATTTGTTGCCGGCCTGGTCCTCAGCCAATGGACTTCGACCGGGAATACAAGCAATGCCCCCAGGGAAGTAAGCCAGGTAAGCCCTCCCGCAGCACCGGATCCCCGACTGATTTCAGAAGAAGGACTTTGGCAGGCCCCTGACTGGAGCAGCGTTGCGGAAGCCCCCAATGCGGAACAAATCGAGTACGGCAGGGAACTGGTTGCACATACGGCCGAATACCTGGGGCCGGAGGGAAAGGTTTTGCGGATTTCAAACGGCATGAATTGCCAGAACTGCCACCTGGAGGCGGGTACGGCCCCTTTGGGGAATAATTTTGGCGCCGTGGCGGCCACTTATCCCAAAGTTAGAAATCGCTCCGGGCGCTCCGAGGACATTCCCCGACGGATCAACGACTGTTTCGAAACGGAGTTTGAATGGGCGCGGATTGGACCGGGACAGCAAAGAAATGAAAGCCATGGTGGCATACATGGAGTGGCTGGGACAGGAGGTGCCCAAGGGGCAGAAGCTACCGGGCGTAGGCATTTACGAGGTACCGCTGTTGGATCGGGCGGCTGATCCGGTGAAAGGAAAGACCGTGTACGACCGGCAGTGCGTTAGTTGTCACGGAGCAGACGGGCTGGGCATGAAAAACCCTTCCGGTACCGCCTACCTGTATCCGCCCCTCTGGGGACCTTCCAGCTACAATCAGGGCGCGGGCTTGTACCGATTGTCCCGCTTTGCCGGATACGTAAAGGCCAACATGCCTTTGGGAGCCACCTATAAACGCCCCTTGCTCAGTGACGAAGAAGCCTGGGATCTGGCCGCCTATGTCAATTCCATGGAACGTCCGTCCAAGGACCTTTCCGGAGATTGGCCCGACATCTCGAAGAAGCCCATGGACCACCCCTTTGGTCCGTATGCCGACCCATTTTCCGAAGAACAACACAAGTACGGCCCCTTTCAACCCATTCTGGCAGCGAAAAATGAATCCAAATGAGAAAACTATTTTTTCTGCTGACACTAGGGTTAGGGTGGGCACCGGGATTTGCCCAACAGGATTCCACACGTTGGAAACCTGAATTGGGCCTGAGCCTGCGTTCCTATTTCATGAGCACCTCCTATTGGGAGGATTTTAAAGACGACTACGCCTGGGGTCAGATGGCCCGGATATCCCTCCAAAGCCGGCTTCCCATGGGCTTTCGGGTGAAAGCCGATTACCTGGGATTTATCCGGCTGGCCAGTTCCGACCTGACCCAACTGGATCCCCGCGTCCCTAACCTGAACCGCTACGAAGTGGGCTTATTCGACGTAAACCACCTGGATCGGGCGATTTTTGGAAAAATCGGCAACTTGCACCTGGATTACCGGCGGCCCCGATTTCAGGCCAGATTGGGCCGGATGGAAATCAATACCCCTTTTATCAATGCGCAGGACGGGCGCCTGAGCCCCACCTTTGTGGAAGGCGTTCGCTGGGAGTTACAGGCCCATCCAAAACTGGCAGTAAGCCACCACTTGATCTGGGGCGTTTCTCCCCGATCTACCGGACACTGGTTTGGTCTGGGCGAAAGCATTGGGATGTATCCCGTGGCCCGGGATGAATTTGGGCAGCCCTCGGCTTATTTTGGCAATACCCGGTCCGACCTGGCCCACATACTGGACCTGACCCTGGGGCTACAGGCAGGATCATCGCTTCGCCTGAACCACACCCTCGTACAAAATATCTACAGCAGTTACCAGGCCCAATGGGACCAAACCTGGGAATTGCCCCAAACCCAGGTACAGGGGATCACGGGATTGCAAACTACCTATCAGCACGGCATTGGGCAGGGAGGAAATGAGGAAATAGCCCTTCGGTACAAAAATCCGGACGATGCGCATTGGATCCTCAGCGGAAGGATCGGACTCAAATCCAAAAAAAGCCTCTGGCATCTCAATTACACCAAGATGCAGGGAGAGGGACGGTATCTGAGCCCCAGGGAGTGGGGAAGAGACCCCTTCTATACCTTTATTCCCCGAGAACGAAACGAAGGAATGGGGCAGGTAGACGCGGTGAATACCTATTTTCAGCAGACCTTCCCGGAAAAATCCCTGCAAGCCTACACCTACCTGGGCCTGTACTTCCTACCCGATCCGGCAGACGCCAGGCGAAACAAATATGCCATACCTTCCTACGCTCAGGCAAACCTGGGACTGCGGTTTGCCCCAAAAAACGCACTAAAGGGCTTGAATCTCCACCTGATTCTAATGAGCAAAGTGGCATTGGATCAGGAAGGGCTTCGGCCGGCCTGGATCTACAACAAGGTCAACTTGTTTCATACCAACCTCATTCTCAACTACACACTGCCGGGAAATTGATTCTCCGGAACATCCATTCCCAACCTCAGGGCAGGAATCGGTAGTAGCTGTGCGGTAGAAAGCAGGTAAACACCTGCCTATTTGGCACAAAAAAACCGTTGACTCCCGACAGGTTTCAACGGTTTTTTTTATGTAATTGCTGGAATGCATGCCCCTTTCCCGCAACGACTGGGAAGGGATTCCCTCCCGATCCGCAAACCAGGGAGGGCTGGGTTCAGGCGGAACAGATGAACCAGGGGTTCAGCAGGTTTTCCTTGTTGTACAGGAGCGGGCGGTCTTCATCCGTCTTTTTGACGGTAAATCCGAGTGGCAGCAATACCCCGTGGGCGGCTGCCGTATCCCATTCCATGGTCGGTGCAAAGCGGGGATAAAGTTGGGCTTTTCCCTCGGCCAACAGCATGAATTTCAAGGAGGAACCCATGCTGATTACCTCCGCACCAGGGTATCGATCGATCACCTCCTGGGTTTCCGGACTCAAATGGGAACGACTGGCTACGATGGAACGTACGGTGGGGTCGGCCGGGGCCTGCCAGCGATCGTGGCTTTTCCTGCCCCGCTTGTTTCCAGGATCCCTCCTCCGCATTGCCCCAATACATCCAATCCAGTACGGGCGCGTACACCACCCCCAACACCGGGCTGTCCCGGTGAATCAAGGCGATATTTACCGTAAACTCCCCGTTTTTCTTGATAAATTCCTTGGTCCCGTCCAGTGGATCCACCATCCAGAAGTAGGTCCAGTTTTTTCGTTCGGAATAGGGAATGTCCCTACCCTCCTCCGATAACACCGGATAGGGGGTTTCTTTGAGGTACTGCATGATCCGCTCATGGGCCGCCTTATCGGCGCGGGTAAGCGGGGAATCGTCGCTTTTCATTTCCACCCCAAAGTCGGACGAATGGTATATTTTCAAGATTTCCGTGCCAGCAGCCCGAGAGGCTTCGACGGCAAGGCGGGTCAATTTTGATAGATCAATCATGGAAGAAGGGTCGGTATCGGTTGGTAAATCGGAGGTTCGTTCCGGGCAGGCCGCTCACAAGCAGACAGCGGAGCCGCGTGTTCTCTCGCGAACTAAATCACCATGCCGGCGGCAACGGTTTCGTTCGTATTGGGATCGATGAGAATGATGGACCCTGTTTGACGGTTGCGTCGGTAGGCATCAAAAAACAGGGGCTGGGCAGCGCGAATACTGATTCTGGCAATGTCGTTCATGCCAATTTCGCCTACCCCTTCTTCCCGGTGCAGGGTATTGACGTTTACCCGGTAAAGGATCTCCCGCACCATCACCTGGCATTCCTTGGTGGTATGCCGCAGCAGCAATTTACTTCTTCCGGCCAGCTTTTGCTGGCTCATCCAGCAAATCATCACGTCCAGGTCCTGCCCGACGGTGGGCACGTTATTGGGCCGCACCAGCATGTCGCCCCGGCTGATATCCAATTCGTCCTCCAGCGTCATGGTGACGGACATGGGGGAAAACGCTTCGCTGATGGGTTGCCCGTTGAGTTCGATGGTTTTGATTTTGGAAGTAAACCCGGAAGGCAGCACCTTCACGTCGTCGCCCGGTTTGAAAATCCCCCCTTCGATCCTTCCGGCGTATCCCCGAAAATCCCGGTGCTCGTGGGTATGGGGGCGAATGACCATCTGCACCGGAAAACGGCAATCGATATGGTTCAAATCGGAGGCAATGTGCACGTTTTCCAGCAGGTAGAGCAAGGTGGGTCCTTCGTACCATTCCATATTTTTGGAACGGTCCACCACGTTGTCACCTTTTAATGCGGAAATGGGTACAAAATGCACGTCTTTGATTTCCATCTTGCTGGCAAAGGCCTTGTAATCCTTGATGATCGTTTCGAATACCGTTTCGTCGTAATCCACCAAATCCATCTTGTTTACACAAACAATGACGTGCGGAATCTTCAGCAGGGAGGCAATAAAGGAATGCCGATAGGTTTGTTCGAGCAGCCCTTTTCTGGCATCGATCAAAATAATGGCCAGATTGGCTGTAGAAGCACCGGTTACCATGTTGCGGGTGTACTGGATATGACCCGGGGTATCGGCAATGATGAATTTTCGTTTCGGCGTGGCAAAGTAGCGGTACGCGACGTCGATGGTAATGCCCTGCTCCCGCTCCGATTTCAGGCCATCGGTAAGGAGGGAAAGATCCACGTAGTCGAAGCCTTTTTTCTCACTGGAGGTTTTAACGGCGGCGATCTGATCTTCAAAAATGGACTTGGAATCAAACAACAGCCTGCCGATCAGGGTGCTTTTTCCATCGTCCACCGACCCGGCGGTAGTAAAACGTAAGAGTTGATTGGTTTCTTGTATGTTCATGCGCGTTGTGTTAGTTCCTCAATCCGCATCGGTGCCGATGCATTTTCTCGGGAGGTTGCTATCTTATTGGAATCATTTTTTAGAGGAAGCGCTGCCGCATCCTTTGTTGGTACTTTCTTTTGTTTTGCTGCGCCAAAACCTTGGGAAACAAAGCCTCGCTACGCGCCGGGCAAAGGGTCCGGGCAATGGTGCGAAGACGGCTGGATCAAAATCGAGGGCGGGACCTTGGAAATCCCCAGGTTCCGGCGGCAGCGCCTTTCAGGCCGGGCAGCGTTTCTTTGCTCGCCCGTTACGCTGCCTAAAAATACCCGCTCTTCTTCCGGTCTTCCATGGCAGTTTCTCCCCGCTTGTCATCGGCCCGGGTACCGCGCTCGGTGGTCCGGGTAGTGGCGACCTCTGCAATGATCTTTTCCAGGGTATCCGCACCGGATTCCACTGCACCCGTAATGGGCATATCGCCACAGGTACGGTACCGAACGGTCATGGTTTGAACTTCTTCTTCGGGCTTTAGCTGTATGTATTCCGACTTGGCCAGAATCACGCCATCGCGCACCACGCATTCGCGCTGATGGGAGAAATACAGGGAAGGCAGGTCAATGTTTTGATGTTGGATGTACTGCCAAACATCCATTTCCGTCCAATTGGAAATTGGAAACACCCGAAAGTGTTCGCCCATGTGCTTTTTGCCATTGAACAGGTTCCACAGTTCGGGACGTTGGTTTTTGGGGTCCCATTGCCCAAATTCGTCGCGATGGGAAAAGAACCGTTCCTTTGCCCGGGCCTTTTCTTCGTCTCTACGGGCTCCCCCCATGGCGGCGTCGATCTTGTATTCCTCCAATGTATCCAGCAAGGTTACCGTTTGCAGCGCGTTCCTGCTGGCATTGGCGCCGGTTTCCTCCCGGACTTTGCCCTCGTCGATACTTTTTTGCACGGAGCCTACGATCAGCTGCACGCCCAACTTGTCCACCAGCTCGTCGCGAAAGGCGATGGTTTCGGGGAAATTATGCCCGGTATCGATGTGAATCAGGGGAAAGGGAATTCTGGAAGGGTAGAAAGCTTTGCGGGACAGGTGGGCCAGTACGATACTGTCCTTTCCTCCCGAAAACAAAAGCGCTGGTTTTTCAAACTGGGAGACCACCTCCCGGATAACAAAAATCGCCTCCGCTTCCAGTTCTTCCAGGTGCGATAAATAGTAATGTGCCATAGTCAACGTTTGAGGTTTTTATCTAATGCGTCTACCAATTGCTGCACCGACAGCTCCAGGGGAACCTCGGCGGTTTTGATTGTCATAAAAGGGGATTCGGGTGCTTCGTACGGGGAGTCGATTCCCGTAAAATCCTTGATCAGGCCTTTGCGGGCCTTTTGGTACAGGCCTTTAACGTCCCTTTTCTCGCAGATTTCGAGCGGACAGTCCACGTAAATTTCCAAAAACCGTCCCGCACCGACCAGGTCCCGGATCATTTCCCGATCGGAGCGAAAGGGAGAAATAAAGGCCGACAGAACGATCAATCCTGCATCCATCATCAAGTGGGCCACCTCGGCAATTCTGCGGATATTTTCTATCCGGTCTTCCTTGCTGAAATTCAAGTCGCGGTTTAGGCCGGTCCGTACATTGTCTCCGTCCAGCAGGTAGGTATGAAACCCGCGTTGATGCAAGGCCTGCTCTGCAGCATTGGCAAGGGTAGACTTGCCGGACCCGGACAATCCGGTGAACCAAATCAGCCCCGGCTTTTGATCCAGAGCCTGCTCCCGCAGCTCACGGGTAATCTTGAATTTGGACGGATGAATGTTTTCCTGCATGATACAATGCCGATTTCCAGCGATTTTGAGTCTTTTAGAAATAGTACCATTGGATAAAAACCATGACCACGGTACCGTAGATCAAGGTCAAGGGAAACCCAATGGCAAAATAATCCCTAAACTTGTAATTTCCTGGCCCCATCACCATCAGATTGGTTTGGTATCCGATCGGGGTCATGAAGTCTCCCGACGCCGCGAAGGCAATGGCCACAAAAAAGGGCGTCAAGGGGAGGCCCAATTGTTGCCCCAGCTCCATCGCGATGGGAAACATGATAGATACCGCCGCCGCGTTGGTAATCAGACTGGTCAGAACGAGGGTCATCACAAAGAGCAGCAACAAAGCCCAAACTGGCGCCGCGCCATGCGTCAGGAAAAGCAATCCCGAAGCAAGTAGGGTGGCCGCTCCCGAATTGTTCAGTGCCACGCCCAGGGAAAGGGAACAAACCAGTATCAGGAGCAAGTCCAGGTCTACCGCTTTCCGCAAGGTTTGCAAATTTAACACTTTAAATAGATACAGGGTAAGGATTCCTGCAAAAGCTGCCATAAAAAGATCCAACCAGCCGATGATCCCTGTAAACAAGAGGGACAGGGCAAGCAGGGAGGGCAATTGGCGGAAACGACCGTTTTCGGGGCTGATTTCCCCCCGCAGGGTGATGACGATCAAATCTTTGAGGTAATCGTTTCGGCTGTGGTCCTTACCGGTTAGCATCAAAAACAGGTCTCCTGCTTGTACCTTGGTCTCTCCAATATTGCCCTTTAGCTGGGTACCGTTCCGATGTATGGAAATGATGGAAGCCTGGTACCGGTTCCTAAAGTCGCTGTCCTTGATCTTTTCCCCGATCAGAGAGGAGCTTGCAGGCACCACCGCTTCGGTGAGCTGGAAAAATCCGTAGTTCGACACGTGCCCTTCCTCCGGAAGACTCAGTCCGTTTTCTTCCTTGATCAGCTGCAAGATGGCATCCGTATTGCCCGTAAAGAAGAGGATGTCTCCTTCCTGAAGCAACTCGTTGGGACCCACGGGAGAAATCTCCTGACTGCCCCGCTTGATCTCAGCAAGAAATACTTCGCGTAACTTTCGCAGGCCGGCCTCCTTTACGGTTTTTCCGTGCATCTTTGAGCCAGGAAGCAGGTGAGTTTCCACCAGGTATTCGTTCAGGTGGTCGATGATTTCGCTTTTATTTTCTTCCCGGTTCGGCAGCAGCCGATTGGAGGCAAGACTCAGGTAGAGAATTCCCGATAATGCCACCAGTAAACCCAGGTACAAAAAATCCTCAAATCCCAGCAGCGGCAACCCATACTGACTGATCAGGCCGTTCAGTACCAGGTTGGTAGACGTACCCACCACCGTGATCATTCCGCCAAGTATGGTGGAAAACGACAGCGGAATGAGGAATTTGGAGGCCGGAACCTGATTGGTCTTGGTCCATTCCTTCACATAAGGGATCATAAATGCCACCACGGGGGTGTTATTCAATACCGCCGATAAACTTCCGACCAGCAGCATCATGCGGACCCTGAAAATCCCTGGCTTGAGCTTCTGGCTAAAAATCCGAAAAAAGAATCCCGTTCCGATATTTTGCTGAATTCCGGCCGTAAGTCCGATCAGAAGAAAAATGACCACAATTTGCTTGTTAGCCAGGCCCATTAAAAATTCCTCCGGCTGAATGATTTGCAGGATCAGCAATAAAAAAACCGCCCCCAAAAACGCGAAGGACGGTCGAAGGAGATCCCTATAAAGCACCAGGACCAACAGGGCTACTACATACAAGGTAATCAGACTGGGAGTAAACATAGTTGGCGTTTAGGGCAAAACACAGCTTCGCCTCGTGAGTCCCGGAAAGGACCGGATTCACTCGTTCGGGTCCCGGCGAAAAATGCGGCTCCCGAGCGATCCTATTCCGGGAGAAAACCAATTCCTTACCTGTAGAAGCTGGGGATTTTACCAATGGCGGTGCCGGTATCCTGCAAGCCGAGAAGAGGGGAAATACCCTGCAACTCATGGCTTTTCAAACGCCCAAAAGTAGTCGGGCAGGCATTTATTTCAAAATTTTGGCGAAAATTAAACCCTGGACTGCAAGCCTCCGACCGATGTCCTCCCAAACCTTTTCTGCGGGGATTTATTTTTTAAATACACTTTTTATTGGTTTAAATAATTTAAAATGTTTTTTATAAATATATTTACCGAAAACATGCCGGGGAAGGATCCCGAATATTTTTTCCTGCTTTCCCTATCGGTTTGATCGAGAGTGTACCGATCTTGCTTTTTGATTTGGTGAAATCATCCCTTTCGGCGTATTTTAGCTGTTACCGATACCATCCGTTTGTTGTCTAAAAACAACCCGGGTTAGGAAAATCTACTGCAACGCCTGCGTTTAGCATAACCAAAAAAAAACATGCCCGACAAAAAATCAAACGGGTACCTCCACGAGGAGGCCCCCAGCTACCCACGGTTTCCGGAGGCATTTCCCGGCCGGATTCTCAAACGTCCGTTTTCCGGGTCGATTAGCAATCCACCTGCACGGCGGAGTCAACTTCCGGCAGGGGAACTCGGTTTTTGGTTTCGCTATGGACTGGTACTATTCGTCAGCAGCCTGATCGCAGCCTGTGCACCCCCGGAGCAGAAATCAGTACGCTTTATGGCCATGGGCGATGTTCCTTACCACCTTCCCGAAGATTTTGTACGCTTTGAACGGATGATCGAGGCCATCAATGCCGCGGCACCGGCATTTTCCCTGCATGTAGGCGATATCAAATCGGGAAGTACGCCTTGTTCGGATGCCTATTACGAAACCATCCGAAGCTATTTCGATGAATTTGAGCATCCCCTGGTATACACGCCCGGCGACAACGAATGGACCGATTGTCACCGGGAAGCCTGCGGTGGCTACGAGCCGGAGGAACGCCTCGACAAACTACGGCAGCTTTTCTTCGGCAGCGATCAGAGTCAGGGCAAGCAACCCATGCCCCTTGAGCGACAGAACAATTGGGAGGGTTTTGAGAAATTTCCCGAAAATGCCCGCTGGCAGCAGGGAGGAGTGACCTTTGGTACCCTGCATGTGATCGGTTCCAATAATAATTTCAAATTGGATTCAGGCGCCCTGAACGATGAATTTTACGAACGGGAAATGGCCAATAATTTCTGGCTGGAGCAGCTTTTTGAGCAGGCAAGGGCAAACGAAAGTCTGGGCCTGGTGCTGGTACTGCATGCCGGACTAAACTACCAAACCCGGGACGAGCGCAACGGGCATGCGAGCTTTGTCAGCATTCTCCGGGAGCAGGTTTTGGATTTTGGCAAACCGGTCCTGCTGCTCTATGGAGACCACCACCGGTTTATGGTGGATCAGCCGCTTCGGGACAACTCGGGCCGAACCGTCACCCATTTTACGGCGGTGCAGGTATTTGGCGACCGGGACATGCATGCGGTGCAGGTAGAAATCGATCCCCGGCATCCCAATTTATTTTCCATCGACCCCTTTTACGTGCCCGGCAATTAACCGACATGCTCCGGCCGCCCCCGCAAAGGCCCGGGAAACGTGAAAGGGTATCCCCTGACCGTTGAGGTTTCAGTACCCTCGAAGCGCTACTTCCGCATGTACACGAAAAAACACCTACCCTTCGGCCGGGAACAGATCGTTCCCGGGGCCGCATGCCTCATCGCTTATCCATCTTCCGGGCAGGACGAGGCCTCAACCCATCCCCAAACCATCGAAAGAACCGAAATTTTATTTATTATTTTTTATAGTTACATTTGATACTTCGTTAAATTTTTTACGAAACGACGAGAACTAATTTCAACCGGTCGGTGGACCGATACAACCAAATAATCCATGAATAAAAAACTCCTTCTTACCGGACTTTGCCTGTTGTTGTGCCAGGCATTGCTTTTTCCCAAACCTATCCCATCCTTCCTCAACCCCGGACGTTGACTGCCGGGGAGGGGCAATTTCGTCTGCAGGCAGGTACCGTATTGCTGGCAACGACGGCTTCGGCCCGAACGTCTGCCCATTTGTTTAACGGTCTGTTGGAAGGAAAAACCGGGTTTCAATTGCGCGTGCAGCAGGCGGCTCCGGCAAATGCCCCGGTCGTTTTGCTGGAAGAGGAAATCGTCGATGGGAACCCGGAAGCCTATACACTGCAGGTTACCAACGAAGGCATCGGTATCCGTGGGGGTAGCAGCGGGCTTTTTTATGGCTTGCAGTCCTTGTTCCAGCTGGTAGAAATGCAGGGTGGCGAAGCCGTCGTGCCCCTGGTCCACATTGCCGATGCTCCGGCCTTTGGCTATCGCGGAATCATGCTGGACGTATCCCGGCATTTTTTTAGTACGGATCAGATCAAAAAAATACTGGACCTGATGGCCCAACTCAAGTTTAACACCATGCACTGGCACCTGACCGACGATCAGGGCTGGCGCCTGGAAATCAAGAAATACCCCAAACTGACCGAAATCGGTGCCTGGCGGGATTCCACCATCATCGGTCAATACTACGATTTCAAGCCCTTTATTTACGATGGAGAAAAACACGGCGGCTATTATACTCAGGAAGAGGCACGGGAAATCGTTCGGTATGCTGCCGATCGGCACATCACCGTAATCCCGGAAATCGAACTTCCCGGACATAGTTCGGCCGTTCTTGCCGCCTATCCTGAGTTTGGGAGTTTTGAGGTACAGGACGGAACAGCCAGGGGCAGCATTGCGGCCGTCAACGACAAGAGAGAGCCCTTGAACAACGAAATCAGCAGGCAGGTACCCGGCTATTGGGGCGTCCATTACAATATTTACGGACCGACTCCTGCGGCTTTCGGATTTCTGGAGGATGTACTTGCCGAGGTCATGGACATTTTTCCCTCGGAATACATTCACATCGGCGGAGACGAGGTGCCCAAAGACCATTGGGAAACTTCTGCCATTGCCCAAAAGGTCATCAAAAAGGAAAAGCTGGCAGACGAACACGAGCTTCAAAGCTATTTTATCCAGCAAATCGAGCAATTCCTGAATAAAAACGGACGCAAAATTATCGGCTGGGACGAAATTCTGGAAGGTGGGTTGGCGCCCAATGCCACGGTCATGAGCTGGCGTGGGGAAAAAGGTGGAATTGCCGCTGCAAAAATGGGGCACGATGTCATCATGACCCCCAACAGCCATTTGTATTTTGACCACTATCAGGCCGAAGACAAAACTACCGAACCCCTGGCCATCGGCGGATTCCTGCCCCTGGAAAAAGTTTACAGTTACTCGCCGATTCCCGACGCGCTGAACCCGGAAGAGGCCACCCATGTACTGGGCGTACAGGCAAACCTTTGGACAGAATACATCGATAGCAACCAGAAAATGGAGTATTTCCTTTTTCCCCGTGCCCTGGCCCTCGCCGAAGTAGCCTGGAAAACCCGGGAGGACAAGGACTATTCCTACTTTGTTCACGAGCGACTGCCGCAGCAGCTTCGGTCCCTTGAAGAGCGAGGGGTGTTTTTCCGCATACCCGAAGCGAGCGTTCGCATCAGCAAGGATGCAGCTACCGGTGCCCATCGGATTTCGATTCAGCCTTTGGTGGCGGGCGCAAAGGTCTACTACACGGTAGACGGGCACAAAGCCGATCAAACTGCCCGTTTGTATACGGGTCCTTTTCTGGCGCCAGTGCCCGGAGCGGGTCAGGAACCGCTGGTGCTGCGGTACATTACCCTGACTCCCGGAGGCAGAAGCAGCAATGAATTTCAGGTACCCATCGACTAGCCTGGAAAGCTACCCCGGTCCTTGAGGTTTCTAAAACCTCAAGGACCGGCTGCCGATTGTGAACGAAAAAGACCTTCACCGTCTCGAAACCGCCAAAGAACGGGGAGTGGAAAAACCCTGCGCCATAGGGAAGACCTGAGGGGGTCCACTCCTGGGGTAGCGGGTGCAGGAATTGCGCCCATTATCTCGTCCGTTTATCGTGTTTTTGAGGTAAGCCAAAACAAAAGCACCGCATCGAAAGCAGCGTGGGCAGCCATGGCCGTAAAAATCCCTGTCTCCTGAAATAAGTAGCCAAAAAATGCGATCAGCCCCACCATTGCCAATCCGTAGATGCTGATTTTCCAATTGAAAGGATTCAGGTATCCGTGAAGCAGGACAAATAACAGGGAGGTAGTCCAGAGTCCAAGCAAGGGCTGCAATCCTGCCCGGAAAAACAGTTCCTCCCCTACCCCCGCACAGAAGGAAATAAAGAGGATCCTCCCCGGAGTCCAGGGCCATTGATTGATCAGGCCCTGGTATTTTACCCTTTCCCGGGAAAAGAAAGGCCGGCAGATGATCCATTTGGCCAATAAGGCCGCGAGGGCTCCGGCGGGAACGCCCAGAAGCAGCTGCTCCGGTATCGGCCAGGGCCCTGTCAATAGCACCGGGAGCGGTACTTCCTGAAAAAAATACACCAGGCCCAGGCCGGTCAGGCCAAAACCCAACAAGGTAGCCCAGCCCAAAAAACGCATGTCAGGATTCATAGAAAGAGAAAGGCAGGTATCGTGGAAAAAAAAATGCCGAAGAGAACTCTCCGGCACGATTCGTTGCTGTAACGGCAGAAAATCAGGAGGAGAAACTGATCTTCAACTCGATGGGAACAGAACTAAGGGCTTTGCTGATGGGGCAGTTTTTCTTTGCCACCTCGGCCAACTCTGTAAACAAGGCTTCGTCCATACCGGGAACTTTTCCTTTCAAATCCAAAACGATTCCGGTAATGGAAAACCCCTCTCCGTCCTTATCCAGGCTAACGGTTGCGGTCGTGTGTAGCTCCTCTGCGGCAAACTCCTTCCCGGCAATCTGAAAACTCAGGGCCATGTTGAAACAACCGGCATGCGCCGCTGCAATCATTTCTTCCGGGTTGGTGCCCTGGGTACCGTCTTCGTTTTCAAACCTGGTTTTGAAGCTGTAGGGAGAGTTGTCAAAAAAACCACTGGGGGCAGACAAGGTACCGCTGCCTTCCAGTCCTGTACCTTTCCAAACTGCTGTTGCTTTTCTTTTCATACGTTGATTCTTTTTTTTAGTGTTTACCTGTTCAAGGTATCAATAATCTGGCAAAATTACCAATTCTGTACCCGCCAATCCTTCTGCGGTGGCGACTCCGGGCCTGCGGCCCCCTTGCCCGGTCCCGGAGCTAAAACACCGTGACGCCAAGGGTTACCTCCAATTCTACCTCCTCGCCCAGTACCCGCTCAATTTCCTGCTTGACACGCTGCATTTGCTGCTCGTCCAGGCTGCCATCAGCCACAATCTTTACCGCCAGGCGGACCGGTTTTACGCTACGCACGGTAATGTCGCGCAAAACCGTTCCGTTCACACGGTACCCATCCAGTTTTGAGATCACGTCCTTTTCACGAACCATGTCCATAAAACCAAAAAACAGGGGCAGGCTTACCAGGCCCACCACGACCAGCGAATAGGCGATCCCCTTTCTGGCCAGCCGGAAGGGACTAAAGCCTAAAAACAAAAACGTCAGCGCGGCCGCCATCACCATGCCCGCCAGGTTGGTCATCAACAGCAGCAGGGCTCCCTGAAAAATCGTCCACTCCATCCAGCCCAGGCCGATTCCGGAAACCGCCAACGGAGGGACCAGCGCCACCGCGATCGCCACTCCTGCCAGGGTTTTGGCGATTTCTTCCTTGGCACTGGCATAGGCCCCCGCTATACCGGAACCAACGGCGATGCCCAGGTCCAGGAGATTCGGGCGGACCCGGGCCATGATTTCATCGTTCGACAGGTTCAGGGGCGTAAGCCAGGTGATCCCCATGGCACACAGGTAACCCAGCAGCATGCCCCAGCCGATGGCTTTGGAACTATCAAGAATCAGCCCCTTGTCCTGCCGCAACACGCCCATGGAAAGGGAAATAATGGGAGCCATCAGTGGAGCAAGAATCATCGCGCCAATGATCACCGGGGAGGAATTTCCAAACAGGCCGAGGGTGGCAATGCAGGTGGACAATACCATCAGCACCAGGTAACTGTTGCTGGTTCGGGCGCTTGCCCGCAGGCTGGAAAACAGCTCCTTGAATTCCTCCGTGGATGCGTGGTTGATCAGCGGCAATGTCCGCTTTAGTAATTCGTCCCGCACTTCGCCCCTGGGAAGCACCTGCACCTTGAAAATATCGTCCTCCGAACCGCTTGCCTCCATGTCCAGGTGTTTTCCCGGAACCATGTTCAGGGCTTTGGGCCGTACCTCCAGCTGCAGCTGCTTCGCATGCAACAGGCTTCCGTCCTGGGAATAACTGATCGGCGCTTCGCTGGAGATGCAGAGGCTGGCGGTCTTGATGTGGGCAGCAAAGGGCGGCAGTCGGGTTCTTCCCTTTTTTCGAAAAAAGCTGTCCAGCCCAAACCACACCAGACCGGTGATGCTTTTTGGCGCAAGAATCATCGCATGCAGTTTGCCGTCGTTGATGTAAGCATCCTCCAGTACTTTATGGCTCAACAGGCTGCTCTTGCCGTGCTGCACGATCACCATGCCAATGGCGGCAGTGTCCAGCGTTTCCTTATCCAAGGCCTGCAGTTGGTAGCGTTGGGCGGTTGCCAGCCGAAATACTTTGAAAAAATAACCAAGGGTCTGCCAAAAACGCTGCCAGCCGTTTTTGGCTACCGAAGCGGTCATCAAACTCAACGATTCACCAATGATCACCGTATTGAAAACCGGCCGGTCGTTTAGCATCAAGACGTCTACCCGTACGGCCTTTTCCGATTCCATGACCTGGTCCAGACAGGCCTCCAGGTCGGAATCCACTCCAAAGCCCTGTCGCCCGTGAATCAATTCCGGATGGGGAAGCAAGGCGATTTTCCAATCCTGCTCCAGGACCAGCGGAAACAATTCCATCAATTGGGCATCGGAAAGGTAAGTCACCACGAAATCCTCCCGGCCCAATTCCACCGGGAGTTTGCCGGTAAAGGGCAACTTGAGTTTCAGGTCAGCGCCAAAGCGGGGAAGCAGTGTTTTTTCCACCAATTCCTCGCTCAATGGATCGTACAATAGAATGATGCTTTTCATGGCAAAGGGATAAGGGAAACCGAAGCGTGCTTCTCCTCCGGTGGTACAGCCGGCAAATCGGGACCAACTGCATCCGAAGGTTTAAAAGTAACCTTTAATCGGTTCCAAACCAAAATCGCTAACCGTACAGATACCAAGGAGTTATTTCATTTTTCAACGAATTTGAAAATAAAAACCGCCTGAATAAACTGTATTCCAATAAAGTAAAAAAGTCAAGCAAATTTGCATTTTTTATTTAAGATATTTTTCCACATTTTTACTTCCCCCTATAGAAAGGAGTAGAGCTTTTTTTCCACTTTCAGTTAAAGAAAACCAATGAATTCAGAGGCGATAGCAATATGGACTGAATGTATGCGGATCATCGAAAAACACGTCAATGAACAGAGTTTTTCCACCTGGTTTACACCCATACAACCGGCAAGGATCGACGGATCGGTCCTCACCATTCAAGTGCCGAGTCAATTTTTTTACGAATGGCTGGAAGACAACTACGTAGACGTACTGAAATTGGCCATCAAGACCGTGCTGGGGTCCAATGGCCGACTGGAGTACGCCGTGGTGGTCGACAAGGGCAACTCAAACAACCAACCGTACATGGTGAGTTACCCTCAGGGAGTGAGCCACCCTGCTACCAAAAAGAAGAAGGAGGCCATGGCCGCCGCGGCACATTCTCCGTTTGACCTCTCCAGTCTGGACGAGCAAACTACCCTGCAATCAAATCTGAGTTCCACCTACACCTTTAATTCCTTTATAGAAGGGGACTGCAACCGGCTGGCCCGATCGGCAGGTTTTGCGGTAGCCAACAAACCCGGCATTACCTCTTTCAATCCGCTCATGGTGTACGGAGGTGTGGGTCTGGGAAAAACCCACCTGGTGCAGGCCATCGGAAACGAAATCAAAAACGGACCGGAAGATAAATTCGTACTCTATGTCTCTTCGGAAAAGTTTGTCAACCAATTCATGGATGCCATCAAAGATGGAAACATCAAATCCTTCACCAATTTCTACATGCAGGTAGATGTGTTGATTATTGATGACATTCAGTTTTTTGCAGGGAAGGGCCGAACGCAGGAAATGTTCTTTCATATCTTCAATCACCTGCACCAAAACAAGCGGCAGATCATCATGACCTCCGATTGCGCACCCAAAGACCTGATGGGGCTGGAAGAACGCTTGTTGTCCCGGTTTAAATGGGGACTGACCGCGGATTTGCAGATGCCGGATTTCGAGACGCGCATTGCCATTATCCGAAAGAAAATGCAATCCGAGGGCATCGACATTCCCAATAACGTGATCGAGTACCTGGCTTATACCGTGGATACAAACGTACGGGAACTGGAGGGCGTCATGATTTCGCTCATTGCCCATGCCTCCCTGAATCGGGTGGAAATCAGCCTGGACCTGGCCAAAACCATCATGAAAAACATCGTGAAGGACATTGAAACCGAGGTCAGCATTGAATACATCCAAAAATCCTGCGCGGAATATTACGGCATCAAAGTAGAAGACCTGAAGGCCAAAACCCGGAAAAAAGAAATTGTCATCGCCCGGCAGGTGGCCATGTACTTCAGCAAGGAGTTTACCAACCATTCCCTAAAATCCATCGGATACCATTTTGGGGGCCGGGACCACAGTACCGTGATTCATGCGGTGCAGTCGGTCAATGACCTGATGGAAACGGATACCTCCTTTCGAAATGCCGTACAGGAGCAAAAAAAGCAGTTCAAAATCAGGTCCTACTGACCCAACCCAAACCCCTCGAATCCGCCCGGTTGTACCACCGATGCCCGGTCCGCGTGACCCGGGAGGCCTCGCGCATGCCCGCTCGTTTGCGCAGGCAAGGGAGGAGCGCCGATCCCTGGGTTCGTTCCGCGCTTTCCTCGGAGAGGCTGCCGGCTGATCAAAAAAAGCCCCTTTCCGTTTGCTACAGAGAGGGGCTTGTGTCTGCTGTGACTTTCAGTCGAATCTATAATTTTTCTACCTTTTTACGGTCCAATGCTTCAAATCTGGACTTTCGGCTGATGTATTCCGGTACCATGTATTTCATTTGGGCCACCAATTCCATTTCTCCTCCCACCGTAAGTCGCTGCATCAGCTTTTCGAGGTCCTGACTCACTTTTTCGTAGGAACCCGGGCAAACCTGAGCGATCTTTATTTTTTCGTGATGCGTCGACAGGGATTTTTCGGTATCGTTGAGCACTTCCTCGTAGAGTTTTTCCCGGGTCGCAAACCGGTAATCCGTATGGGGATATCCACGTCAGGAATCTTTCCGCTCAGGTATATCATCTTTTTCGCCAGGTCCAGGATTTTTACCGGTTCGCCCATGTCGAACACGTAAATCTCTCCTCCGTTGCCCATGACGCCTGCTTCAAGCACCAACTCGCAAGCTTCGGGTATGGTCATGAAATACCGGATGATGTCAGGGTCGGTGACCGTTACCGGGCCGCCTTCCTGGATTTGGCGTCGAAACAGCGGTATCACCGATCCATTGGAACCCAATACGTTGCCGAAGCGGGTAGTGATAAATCGGGTGGGACCCGCTCCGTTTTCGCGCAGGCGTGCCTATTGAGGGATTGCACGTACATTTCGGCAATCCGCTTGCTGGCTCCCATCACATTGGTCGGATTTACTGCTTTATCGGTACTCACAAGCACAAATTTTTCCACCTCGTATTTCACGGCCAGGTCTGCCACTAGTTTGGTTCCCTGCACGTTGCAGCGCACCGACTCGGTGGGGTATTTTTCCATCATGGGCACGTGCTTGTAGGCCGCCGCGTGGAAAATTACTTCCGGGCGGTAGGTTTTCATCACCTTCTCCAATGCCTGCGGGTCCGTCACGTCCGCCAGTACAGACACCAGGGGCAATTCGTTGAACCGGCTTTCCAAAAACACTTCCTGGTCGTGCAGGGGGGATTCGGCTTTGTCCAACATGATCAGGAAACCCGGCTTGGCCCGGGCTATTTGCCGGCAAATTTCACTTCCAATGGACCCCGCGGCGCCGGTAACCAGGATGGTTTTTCCACTCAGGTAATCTATCACGGCCTGATTTTCCAACTTGATGGAATCCCTGCCCAGCAAGTCCTCGATGTTTACTTCGCGCAGGCTCCCCGGCTTTTCTCCGCCGCTTACCCATTGGTTTACCGGCGTAATGGTCATCGCATGCACCCCAAGCGCCAAACAGCGATCGATAATTTCCCGCTTGCGGGAGGGAGAAGGTCCAGCAATACGGAGATGATTAGTTCGTTGATGCCCCGGCTTTCCACCAGGCTTTCGAGCATTTCCAGACCACCGAAAACCGGTTTTCCCTGAATTTTCTTTCCTTTTTTGGAGGGATCGTCGTCCAGAAATCCAACCGTTACAAATTTGAATTGGCTGTCTTTGGCCAGGGCCTGATGGGTCAGAATACCCGCTTCCCCCGCTCCAAAAATTATCACTTTCCGCTCGGGCAGGTTTGGCTCGGCGCTGGCCTTGATCAGCCGGAAAGCATCTTTGACAAGCAAACGGTACACCATCATAAAGAACAGGGACAGCAGGGAACCGATCACCAGTACCGAGAACGGCAGCAGGTGGCTATTGACTTCGGCAACGTTCGCCATAAACAGGTTGATGGCCGTAATGCCCGCAGCCGTAATGGCGATGGTCCATAAGAGCGTGATGCCATCACGAAGGGAGGTGTGCCGGACAATGCCCACGTAACTCTTGGTAAAAAACATGGCGAGAAACCCCACCAATGCATACACCAGGGCGGCTCGGAGCACATCGAACCGCTCCATTTGGGATAGGTCAAAGTTGGCGCGGAGCCAAAAAGCAAAAAGTACACATTGAAATAAGATGATCCCGTCTAATAAAGCGATTATCCACCGGGGTATGATGTTGATTTTCTTGTTGAAATTGATCATAAAAATAGGGTTGGTCATGCTGTTAGGTGGCTTCTGCTGGGTCAAATTTATCTGTTTTTCTTTCGAAACAAAAAGTATTTTCTACAATAAATCGTAACGAATAACGCAATTCGAAGCAACTACACATTTGTTACGCCAACCGGGTTCGTTTTACCTACTATTTTCACTCCGAATAACGTTTAAAGATAATTAAAAGCCTGAATCCTACCAATACATTCCAGCTAATTTTTTACGAACCTTTCGGGTCTCCCCCGGAGGAAAGCGAGGGAAAAAGCAAGTTTAGCTGCTTGCAATCAACACCTTATGGGCGTTCCTGCCGGTTGCTGTGCGGTTGCTGTCGGCAAAAAAATTCCACCAACAAGGCGCGCCGCCTTCCGTTTTGTTCAAGCAGCCAGGACTTGCCCTTCGGTGCCTGGTTCGGCGGGGCAATGCCCGCTACCGGAGCGTTGATCCAAACATCGGTCGCATACGGGTTTTGTGGGTTCGTCCGGACCGATTCCCTGCAGACTTACCAGTAGTAGACCAAAGCTGTCTGTACCCGGAAGTTGCCGCTTGCGGAGGCATCCGCCTGCCATTGGTAATGGTGGGACTGAATGTAGGTCCCGGTAAGCGACACCTGGATTGCTTGGATTTTTCGTTCCCAGAGAAGTGCCAATGCCAAATCGGTCCAGGGCTCCATGTCCCCAAGGCTGCTCGCCGCGTAAAAGAAGTCGTTGTTTCTGGCCACCCGGTCCAGCCGGATCCCCGTTTTCTTCCAGCCCTCCACGTAGGAAAATTCCAGGGTTTGCAAGTTGCTGCCCGATCCCAACCCGACTCCCAGCGGTTCTCCCCGGTGGGTGAAGCCCCGCACCTGCGCATGGGCGTGCCAGGTCATGCCTGCATTGCTCGCATAGCGCACCAGGCGGTTGATGGATTCCTGCTGTTGGGTCATTTCGCCCCGTACCTGTACGTGTCCCGCTCCCAGGGACCATAATTTGGTAAAGCCGACCAAATACGCACGTGCATGCTCGGGATTTAGGGCAAACTCCCGCCAATTCAGGGCATGATCGCGTCGACCGTATTCAAAATACAGCTCAGCCTTCGTTTCCGGCAATCGCCAGCGCCCAAATACCGCCACCTGTTGGTCCCAGTTGCCGTCGGCGTTTGTAAATCCGTAGTTTTCCTTGATCAGGGGGAGTACCACGGGCAGCAGGGAACGAAAGCCGGAAGGCCGGTCCCGGTTGTGAATTTGAAAGGTGCGGGAAACCCCCAATGATAAACCCCTCAGCCATTTGGGTGAATAGGTAAGGATCAACCCGTTGAGGTAGCGGGGATCCGTGCGGTGGGGCCGGTAAAACTGCTGATTGAGTTGCTCCGCTTGTACCGGCGCGAGTGCGGTGCTTTCCAGCATACCGACGAGCAACTGCCCTTCAAACGATCCCAGAAAGGTAGACAGGGGGGCTCGGGTGCCCAGCCTCAGGTGCGGAAACCCGGGAGCATGATGACTGAGTATCAGGGACTGAAACTGCCCGGGACCCCACCAGAGCGATTGCGTGCTCAGGCTGACTTCCCAATTTCTCCAATGGGCGGCAAGGCTGGACTGACCCAGGCCCAATCGAAACAGTGCCCCCTCCCCGAAGCGCTCGGGGTAATTGAGTGTATTGGGATACCGAAAATACCGTTGATTGACCTGCCGGGAAAAAGAATCCGGATACCCGTCAAAAGCCGTGTTTCCTGCAACTACCAGTTCCGGCTGAAAGCGAACGGTGAGCCAGGAACGCCGGTGCTGCAGCCCGGGACTGATCCAGAGTTGCGGCCCCCGGGCGGGGACGGTAAGGTAGGGATAGGCGCCATAGGGCCTGCGGCCGGTATGGTCCAGAGAAGCCCGCATGGGAAGCAACGTCCAGTCGGTACCCAGGCCCCGAATCTGCGGAAAACTATCGGCTTCCACCAGTTCTGCAAGGGTGCCCGGAATGGGCCGCAGCAGGTAGCTGGGTCGTTCATCACCGGCTCCCAATAGCTGTTTCCGACGGCTCATCTCCTCCAACATGGGTTCGCCGGCAATCACCTGGGCAGCCGCAGGATGCAGGCCGGTGGTAAGCAAAGGGAGCATCCCTACCAAATAAACTAAGACACGTAGCAGTTGGCGCATTTGGCTGGCAAGGTACCTATTTTCGGGTAAAATTCGGATGGGTTTTGTTCAGTATTTGCGGAGGAGCTGGGCAGGGGTAGCGCTGCCCCGGGGATGGTCCGCGGACAGGCCAATTCCGGGATGAAAATCAGGGCTGGCTTTTTTGGGGAAGGAAGGGCCGATTCGCGGAGGACTGGCCTCGAAATTTTTCTACCGTCAGGCTGTCCACCGGGTAGATATGGCTACGGGAAAGCACCGGCTTTAGGGTTTTAAGCAGGATGGACAGATCCAGCCGCAGGCTGCGATTGTCCACGTACCAAAGGTCGTATTCAAATTTTCTCGTCCAATCGACCGTATTTCTGCCGTGTACCTGCGCCCAGCCCGTTATGCCGGGCAGCACCTCGTGGCGCCTGCGTTGTTCGTCGTTGTACAAAGGAAGGTATTCCGGCAGCAAGGGCCGGGGTCCCACCAGACTCATCTCGCCCCTCAGTACGTTCAGCAACTGGGGCAATTCGTCCAGGGAGCTTTTCCGCATCCAGCTGCCCAGCCGACTGAGGCGCAAATGATCGGGCAACAATTCTCCCTGCACGTCCCGGGCCTCCGTCATGGTGCGAAATTTTATCAAGGTAAAGATTTCTCCGTTTTTCCCCGCGCGGGCTTGCAAAAAAAAGACCCTGCCCCGATAGCTCAGGAACTGCAGTACCACCAGGAGCAAAAACACGGGCGCCAGGATCAGCAGCAAGGCCAGCGAAAGCAGGATATCGGAAAGGCGTTTTTTCATGTGCCGGTACTTCAGACGGTTTTGCCTGCATTGTAATACGCGCCGGCATGCAGCCGGGCGACCACCTCGACGATTCGTTCCAGATCCTGCGTCTCCAGCAGGCTGCTGCTGGGCAGGCACAACCCCGTTCGAAACAATTTTTCCGCCACCGCTCCCCCCAGGAAGGTGGCTTCTTTGTACAGGGGCTGCAGGTGCATGGGTTTCCACAAAAAGCGGGATTCCACCCCTTCCAAGGACAGGGAATTGCGCAATTCTACGGCAGTGAACCCTGCTTGCTCCGGATGGATCAGCAAGGTCGTGAGCCAGCGATTGGAAAAATATCCCGGAGGTTCCTCCAGAAAATACAAGCCCGGAATCCCTTCCAGCAAAGCTCTGTATTGGGAAAAAATCTGTCGCCTTTTGCGGATGCGATCGGCGACGACCTCCAATTGAGCCAAACCAATGCCGGCGGCCAGATTGGTCATTTTGTAATTGTAACCAAGTTCGTTGTGTTCGTAATGGGGAAAATTCAGTTTCGCCTGAGTGGCCAGGTACCGGGATTTCTTTTCCAGAAAGCGGTTTTTGGTAAGCAAGGCTCCACCCGCCCCGGTGGTAATGATTTTGTTGCCGTTAAAGGAATACACCCCCAGATCTCCAAAGGTACCGGCGTACCGCCCGCAAATATGCGATCCCAGTGATTCCGCCGCATCTTCCAGCACGGGAATGTCGTATTTCTCCCCTATCTGACAGATACGGGACCAGTTGGCCGGCATTCCAAACAGGTTAACCGCCAGGATTACCTTGGGTTTTTTTCCATGAGCCAGTCTGTGCAAAATGGTTTCTTCCAGCTTCTCCGGACACATGTTCCAGGTAGCCTCTTCGCTGTCCACCAACACCGGCGTCCCTCCCAGGTACCGGATGGGGTTACACGAAGCAACAAAGGTAAAGGATTGGCAGAGTACCTCGTCTCCGGATCCCACCCCCAGCAAGTGGAGCGCCAGGTGAATGGCCGAGGTGCCGGAATTGAGGGCAATGACGTGCGGAGCACCAAACTGACGTTCGAGTTGTGCTTCAAACTGTCGAATAAACTGACCGTTGGTGGCGATTTCCCCCGAGGCAATCGCTGCTTGGATAAATCCAATTTCGTTTCCTGAGAAATGCGGGGAAGAAAGCGGGGTCATCTGATTTTCTTTTGCCATCTACTCGTTTTAATGCTCCATTCCTCGACGCTGTGTCACACAAAACTAACCGATTTGTCAAGAATACCAAAGCAAACGAAATGAGCCATTTAGGCCGATCCGGGCGGGGTATTTTGGGCAAAAGATTTAAGTACATTTTTTCTGATGGAAGGTACGTTTTTGATATAATAAACGAAAAAAATACAAAGGATGAGGGAATTCCGACCGGCAAAAAAAATTAAAAAAAATTCTGCCAGAGGTGCTACCGGGTCGGTGAGTTGCCGCATCGGCAGGCTCGATCCAAGGGAACCCTTCCCGTACCCGAGCATCCACAGGCTCGGTAGGGGGAACCGGCTGCCGTTATTGCCTGGGCATGTCGGGGGGCGGAACTCGTGACGGTGCCTGCGGTAGCTGTAAGGGGGGCCAAAGGGAGGGACGTCCCCGGCGGGAAAGCGCCCGGCAAGAATCGGGAGGCTTCCGAACGGGAAGGTCGTTGTGTGTACCTAGGAGACCTCCCGGGTCGGTAAAAAACCCTCGGGATTCGGGACTAGCTCCGGTCCGGGAGGCAAAGACTACTTTTCGGCAGAAGCCGATCCGGTCACCCAGGCACGTAGCAGCAGATAGGTTCCCACCAATACCGCTGCAAAAAGCAGACCCGGTAGCCAGGAGAAAGTTTCCAACCCGATACCTTCCAGCCATAGCCAGTTGATGCCCAGTTGCAGGCCGGCATAGGCCAGGGCTACGCCGCGGTGAGGCAGTTTTTTTTCGTTGGCCAGCAACTGGTACAGGTGGCTGCGGTGCGGCTCAAACAGGTTTTCCCCCCGCCTCCAGCGGATCCACAGGGTGAGCACAGAATCCACACCGTAAAGGCTGAAAAAGAACAGGTACCAGGGATTGCCGGTCAGCAGGATGACTTTTACCATCAGGTAGCCCAGGATCAGGGCCATGCTCACCGAGCCCACGTCTCCGGCGAATACCCGGGCTTTTTTCCGGAAATTAAACCAGGCAAACACCAGGCAGGACAGCCCAACCAGGAGGATCCAATTCCTGTCCTCCTGCAATTCGGGCACCCAATAAAAGGCAGCCAACGCGACCAGGGCGTAGGCCACGGTAATGCCATTGATACCGTCCATGAAATTGAACAGGTTGATCCATCCGATCACCAAAAACAGGATCAGGGGAATCCAGGCAAAAGAAAAGGAGGCCTGTTGCTGCCATTCCAGCACCAGCGCCAGGCTCGCTACCAGGTGTGCAGCGAGGCGGGGCCATTGGGGCAGTCCGCGGATATCGTCGACCAGACTGACCGCCCCGACCAGCAGGATGCCCGAACCAACCCAGATCGATAGGTAACCGGCCATCCAGGAAAGGATCACCGCCAGCACGAATACCAGCCCCCCTCCCCGGATGGTTTGCTGCGAATGGGATGAACGGGCCGTGGGATTGTCCACGATCCCGTATCGCCGGGCCAGTTGCAGGTAGGCCAGTTGGGCTGCAAAAAGGAGCAGAAAAAAAAATAAGGTAGGTAAGCAGGAGGCTGCCGGGGTTGGATTGGCTGATGGTTTGACGAAAAAGGAGCATTTCTTTCGGAGGATTGATTTTGCTGCGATTGACAAAAACGCACCGGCAATTTCGTGGATGATTGGTAAAAATGCAGGGTATCTCGACGATTTTTATTCGATTATTAGCTGCTACCTGCTACAAACGACTGGTTTACAAAGGGTTGGGCAGCAAGGAGCGGGTTTGCAGCGGAATCGACCGTTCCGGACGAAAGGCCCGACCGGTAGGGCTGCATGGGGTATTGCTACTTGAACCTGCTCCTAAGGGGGATGATTTGCTGGAATAAGTTGATGATGCGCGGGATGGCTTGACGCAGGTGTAATTTTCCGGCTTTTGGTCCCATTACCGTTTGTTCCAGAGTCTACCTAACCACTAACCAATTAACCAATTAAACCTTTAACCACCAGGACCTTACATCATTAAAGCAAAATTGCCAAAGATAGCCCCCCTTCCACCAAACCACCTACCGAGCCCATTAACCCTTAACCAGCACTGTTGACTCCCATACCACCTCTCCTGCCTATTTGTCCGAAACTACTGCTCTGCCCGGGCCGAGCCACGTTAACTACCGCCCCAAACGCAAAATGGCCAGCCCCTAAAATCCAGCCATTCTAATGCCTATTAACACGTAACAACCAGGCTTTCACTTAAAATCAACCCTGATGCCAGGAAGCTGCTTTGACTCCTTAAGCCTATTCCGAGCCTATTAATCCTTACCTATTATTTCTAAAATTCCTTGTTCCTCAGACGCTAAAAATTCAATCAAAGCAGTTCTGTTTTTCTGCAAAAGACTGGAAATAGATCTGGTGGTTAAATTACCCGTTTTTAACCAGATTATTTTCGGTGAAATTCCTCTAATCATATTTAAATCAATGAAATCAGCGTCAAACGTTACTATAGCATACCCATGCGCCTTTGCATAATCAAAAATAGGGTGATCTGATGCATCTTCCAAGCCCACATGTCGAACCTGATATGAACCTGGAAAATCGGATTCAATTTGCCAGACAATTTTTGGGGAGATATTCTGGTCAAACAAAAGCTTCAAGAGGCAATTTGCAATTTATGCTCCTTATCTGCTGCAAAAGCCAGACAAGCATTAATCATATCTTCGCTAATCTCTTCAAAATCTTGCATGATCTCCGGTTTGCTCATTCCGTTTGATAGCCAATTTAACACATCATAAACGGAGATTCTTGTCCCTATAAGGCAGGGTTTACCAAATCTCTTGTCAGCTCTTATTTCTATATATTCCTGATAATTCATGTTTCAAATATAAGTAAATCCGTCTATTTTGCCTAGTTGACTTTTGGCTGGTGATTGAACTTCATAGACGGATCAACCAATAAACAGGTTTGGGATGGGCTGTAAAAAAGATCGATATCTAAGCCCTGAAGGGGCAAAATACCAAAACACAGGGTGAAGACCTGTGAAAACCAGCCGGTATTACTAACGAAAGCCCTGAAGGGGCAAAATATATTTTTTGATTCATCAACCGGAGACAAAAAAATAGTACGCCCCTTCAGGGCTGGAATAAATGATGGAAACTTTCTACGATGGGCTGCACCCATCGCTGGAGTATTCCGCCCCTTCAGGGCTCGGAGATGTCTTGATGGGGTAATAGGGTGAGGAGGCGATGGTTTGATTCAACTGGTTAATTGAAGGTAATCGTTCATTCTTTCCATTTCGTACATGCTATTGAAAGACTGAATCGGATCAAAAAGTCCCGTGCGGATCTGTGGCCATCTGTGGTGAATGATTCGCCTATTAACCATTTTTGCCGCTGCCGCTGAATCCCAAAAAGGCCTAAATGCAAAAGATCCCGATCCAAACGAGTGACCTGGCCTAAGGCAAAGGATGGCATTATCTCAAGCATTTCGGACTGAAAAAATCAACCTAAACGGTTCGGCAGACTCAGCGTAAAAGGCATGGATTGACGGTTTCATGGAATAGTGACCATGGGCATGCCTTCCTGGTATGGCTCCGTTCTCGGAGTTAACGAACAAAAAACAAAGGCGAGCACCCGAAAGTTGATCGATTAACCATTTACGTGAATAGTAAGCAACCAGGGAAATGACATTGCGTCTAGCCTGTAGTCTTCAAAACGAACTATTGAAGATCTAAAGTCCAAGAAGGATAATTGCTTACAACAATCTTGACTTAAACCCCCTAATTGAAATCAATTTTATTTTTGGGAATTCGATTTTTCCCAGAATATTAAAATCTTTGTCTTGGGTTACCAGGTAGTCTGCGCCAGCAGCTACTGCGCAGTCACTAAATTTGTTATCGTCCTTGTCTTTAATGAGATTCCACTTGAAGTAGATTTCAATTTTTTCTACGTTTGGCAGTTCCATTAGGGCTTGCATTGCCGCCTCTGCTACCTCTTTTCCCATATGTTCCTCCATCTTCTCGGCATACTCAGAAAGAATCTCGGTTGTTACGCTAATTTGATAGGCACCTTTGATGAGTTTTTGGAATATCCAATGATACGGTGAGCGCCTTGATATGGAAACAAGAAAAACATTGGTATCTAAAACCACCTTCACGCGTTGTCACTTTTGTAGGGTGTTCGCATTTTTGATTTCAACAACTTATCAACGTCCTCATTTGTCCACCCTTTTTTTTGCCAAGATTCGTCGGCCAGGTCCATGGCTTTTTCTGCAAAATATTGGCCAATCAACTGTCGAATGGCTATCAGATCCTTTTCTGGTACATCTTGGGCAAAAAGCTTCAGCATTTCCCGTTGCAAATTGCTCAAAGAAGAAGGTTTTGTGTGCTGTGTTTCCATGCGGGTTTAATTTTAGCAGCAATTTTGGTAAAAACAAGCGGAGGCAATGACAAGTTCCAGCAAGTATTAATTGCTTAACTGCTTAACTGAAGAGTAACCCTTCGATTTACTTTTTACGAATCCACTGTCGGTCATTTCCTTTGGTCTTTAAAAACAAAAATCCGATAATTCACCAATTGAGCGATTAATCAAGTAACCAGTAACGTAAACGAAATTTACATCTCAAAATGATATCGATGGGAGGTCATTCTTTCCATTTCGTACATGTTATTGAGAGACTGAATCGGATCAAAAAAATCCCTGCGAATCTGTGGCCAGCTGTGGTGAAGGATTCGCCTATGGACCATTTTTGCCGCTGCCGCTGAATCCCAAAAAGGCCTAAATGCGACAGGTCCCGATCCAAACGAGTGACCTGGCCTAAGACACAGGGCATGGCAGGACACTCCTGGTTTTCTCTTGTTACCGCCAATTGATCTCGTACTTTTTGGGTCTAAGCCAAAAAGTACCAAACCTGCCTGCCGGCAGGCAGGAAATCAAGACAAAAAAATCCTTCCCCCCGCTAACCTACCGCACACCCCGGTTTTGTGCCGGCCCACCCGCTTCTTTCAATCGTCTAGGTTCAATCAAAACTAGTGGATGCTTCGAAACTCGGTTCCTAGGTTAAATAATCATACCTTCCAATGCAAAAAGGCCAGACCCTAAAGCCCAGCCCGTATCGAACCCAATTAACCCTTACCGACCAGGACCCTATATCATTAAAGCTTAATTGCCAAAGATAGCCCCCCTCCCACCAATCCACCTACCGAACCCATTAACCCTTACCCACCACCACCGAACCCAAGAACAAAGAACCTGCCACAAAGCCGATCCCTACACTTCAGTCTGATTCGAGCCAGTTAAACTATTTCAAATATTCCGGCAAAACCTCCAGTACCCGCCTGGGATTCCAACCCAGTTTTTCACGCGCTCGGGTATCATCAAAGGTCAGGTCAGACGTAATTTTGGCAACTTTATCGGAGGTAATTTTAAAATTGGGTCCGAACCAATCCCCTACCCGGCCCAGGCCTTTGGCCAGCCAGAGAGGTATTTCCCTGGGAAGCGGCTTATTCAGCACCTTGCAAATGGATTCCTCCAATTCACCAAACGAAGGATGGTATCCGTCGGTGAGGTTATAGGTCCCTCCTACGTCCGCTATGCGGGGCAGGATGTCGGCGATATCCTCTGCCAGCACCATACTTTTCCGGGCAGTTGCTTTTCCTATCCGCAGGTAGTTGCCGTTCCTGATCCCCTGAATCATGGCACCCAGATTACCGGGGGGATGGGGGCCAACCACCAGCGGCAGGCGCAAAATACCCAACGTCACCCCTTTCTCTCTCGCCCATTGCAGCAGCCAGTCCTCGGCTTCCCGTTTGCTTTGGGCATAGGGGGTAGCTCCTTGCAGCGCTGTATGCTCGTCCAACAATAGGCCTTCCGACCGGCCGTACACCGCCACGGTACTGATAAAAATAAGCGCCTTGGGCAGGGAGGTACTCCGCTCCAGGGCTGCGCACAAGTTTTTGGTCCCTTCGAGGTTTACCTGAAAAAAAGCCTGTTCCTCTGCGGCATTTCCAGGCACCGTATGGGCTTTACCAGCCGCATGAAGGACCCAGTCCGCAGCAGGTAATTCCGGGATTTCCTGTGAAAGGTCCACGCACAAGGCATTCCCTGCACTTCTGCCCAGTGTCAAAACGGAAAACCCTTGTCGTTGCAAGGGTTTTCGTAATACGGTGCCTAAAAATCCATTCCCGCCGGTCATAAGGACCGTGGAGTTCTCCATTCTTGGTTTTTCCACCTCAGAAGGTTTCATTTAAGAAATTGTTTTAACTTAAAGATTATTCGTTTCATCCAAAAAAAGTGAGGCAATGAAAAACCGTTTTTATGCCATGCATTCTTAATTTCTATATTCCCATTAATAATGTTTCTAAGGCTATTATTTGTCACCCCACCCAATCGCATACTAACGCAAATACTGTCTAGGTAACCGACTTTGAATTCCGGATCCTTAAAAATCCGCAGCATAAATTCATAATCAGCAGCTAACTTAAAGTCTAAATCAAAAAGGTGTTTATCATAAACTTTCCTTTTAAGATACACCGCCGGATGCGGTGGGACCAGGCCATCTTCAAAAAAAGAAGGATAAAAATCCCCTGTTCTCCACACCCTAACGATATCCTTTGGATTTTCTCGCTTTACGTATTCAAGATTCCCAAAAACGATATCTACATTCGTCGAATTCTTAAAAAAATCAACTACACGGGACACAACATATTGATCTTTAAAGAGGTCATCAGAATTCAATAAACCAATTATATCGCCAGATGCCATCATCACACCCTTATTCATTGCATCGTAAAGACCATCATCCATTTCCGAAATCCATTTAAGATGCCGATAACTCTTTACGATGTTCATCGTCCCATCCGTAGAACCTCCATCTATAAGAATATGCTCCATATCACCATAGTCTTGAGCAGCAACCGAATCTATGGCATCCTGAACCAGATCACGGTTATTATATACTACCGTTACGATTGATACACGCATGATTACCAGTTTAAATCCTTCTCGTACCCATTTTTTATTAAAAAATCACCGATTTCCGCCTTATACAAGTCTTTTAAATCATCGTTAAAGTGATTTTTCCAATCTCCAGTCACACCTTTTCTAAAAAAACTACTAGAATCATCTTGACCTTCCTTGCGTCCCTTCGTTAAAGCTTTGAAAGAATTTTCCTCAATTATTGATTTGATTTCGTCCTCTGACAAATCGATTTGAAAATGTCCCAAAATTCTAGAAAACACATTAAATGTATCAGCCCTCATGTCTTCATACCGAACTATCATACACCTTCCGGTTCCGTTGAGCTGCCAAGAATCAACCCACTCTTTATACGCGGGCAGAAGGACCTTTCCAAACTCCATCAGTCCATCTTGAACTGTTGGAAGCCTCATATATCGTTTGTGTTCCGGATGCCAAGGTGTATTTCTCACATAGTAAAAATAACTAACGGCAACGTCCCTTAAATCCCTAAAAATAACTACATAATTAATTTTCGCTTTTTCAAGAACTAGAACATTATTTATGGATCCGTGAACATGAAGCTTTAAAACAGCAAGAGAACGATTCAGCCTACTTATAGTATTTTCTGGAATATTGAAATCATGACTGCCACCGTTTTTTTGTTCGTAATAAACTGCCTCAGGAATCATTATCTCATGAAAACCAGGAAGCGAAAACAGCATTTTTTCTAACCATGTCGTACCACTCTTGGGGAGACCGGCTACAAATAATATTTTTTGCCGATAGAGCGCCTCGTAAGAGCTATAACCTTTTCTACAAACTCTAAGTTGAAGTTTATACCTCGGAAAAGCAATAAACTTTTTAATAACGCCAGACAAAAATGGTGTCAAACAGATAGAAGATATCCTTTCTTTATTCATTTTTTGATTTGCGAACATTAATTTTAGAAACATAATAAGTAAATGTAAGCCTATGGAAGTTAAATAAATCACTAACCATAGAAATAATCAAATTAAAAATATATTGAACAAGTATTAATAATCTATAAATCAGAATCCTATAGAATTTAATTCATTGAATAATAATAATAATGGTTTCAAAGCTTTAAGAAATCCCATAAACAAAAACAACTTTTAGGCCGAAAAGAAAAAAATCAAACATTTTTTACCCACCTAATTAAATTTTCTATAAGACCACACTCTTAGAAATATAATTAAAAAATTCATAGCTAATTAACATATAATCAATTAAATTTTACCAAAAGATTTAGAGGGAAATAAATTATTGCTCAAAACAAAAAAACAAACTGTTCAAACTATTTTATAACGAACTAAGAAAAAATCATTTGATTTCATCGATTTTCTCTATAGAAGATAGCAAAACCGATAGTCTAGTCCGCTCACTATGTTCCTCCAAAACTCGATAAAAATCTTCCTTCTTAAATCGCAGAACTTTAAAAGACTCAATTAAATTAACACATTCATATTTCGTGTTATATAGCTTAAAAAATTCAACATCGAATTCAAATAAACAGGGCAGTTTAACATGAATTACTGGAATGAATTTTGAAAATAACTTCAAAGTCCTATTCCCTATAAACATCTTATGAACTCCACTATCAGAAGGCTTATAGCAAGATAAGGAAGCATAATATTTTGACGAATCTAACTCTGCAATAGGAAGTTCACCAAGATAATCTACATTATCAAACCGACTAAAAAACTCTAAGTACCAAGAGCGATTCTTCACTATCCTTCCAACAAAATCAATCTTATATCCTTGAGTAGCTAAAAAAACAATTAACTTAAAATCAATTCGATTATCCATAAATCCAAAATACAACAACCGACGGCTATCTTGCGATCGAGGATACTTAGGCTCGACAAAGGAATATTCTGTCCATGGACTAAAAAGTGTAAATTCAATTTCCTTCAAGAAACTAAAACAAGGACTTTGCGAAAGTATCTGATATTCTTTTAAACCTTTAAGAAACTTAAACAATCTCTTTTTTACAAATGGACGAGTCAAAAATTTGGACTGTTCAATAAAATCATCATGATACAAAAAAATAATCTTTCTTTTATCTCGCCAAGTGAATTCAAAAACATTAGTAATAATTACGTCAAAGTCATCCAAAATAAACGACCTATTTTTAAATCGACTATTGACAAAATACTCAATTACAGGAAGGCAATTAATTTGATAGGAAAAAAATCTACCCATCGAATCATCGTTAACTTTATCAGAAAAGGCAGTCAAATTAAAATAGGTAACGTCAAAGGTATTCGATTTAAGCAAACTATAAACTTGTTGCCTAATACGCTGATTAGTTTTAGAGAAAATATCCCTAGAGACAATAGCAATTTTCTTCATTTTTTTCTGAAAAGAGACTGGAGGAAAATTAAAAAACCACAACCTGTTAGAAAACTAGTAAAAACAGATGTGTTTAATAAATTCATAAAAAAAGGAAAAACCAAAATCAAGGTAAATCTATTATTAAAGTAAAAATTATTGTGTATAAGAGTCAAAAAAAATCTAAGAAGAATAAACGCAACGAGAACCCCAAAGATTGAACCAAAAGCTGCAACACCATCAGTTATGACGAATGAAGCATTTGCATTTGTTATAAAATCATCATTCATTGCTCCACTTACGGTATAACCCAATGTATCATCATATGGATAATCAATAAAAAAAGAGATAAAATTGACATGACTCAAAAACGTTGGTAAATTGTCAGATATAATGAAAAAGTTACTATAATCATGAAACATATGACCACTAATCCAAAACAGACGAAAAGCCAATAACGCTAGAGGCACGCTATATGTACTAGTAGATGGAATTAACGCAACTACTACGAGACTACCTGTTACAAGCAAACAAAAGCGATATATAAAGGAATCTCTTGCTAGAAATAAACGTTCAAAATTAAGAGTTATCAACAAAGTGACAATCAATGCTACAACGTAAGACTTATTCCCACCAAAGTTAAAAAAGATTAGTTGAGCAAGCGAAAGTGGAACCAATAATGAGTATTGCTTTCTAAGTATTGCATGAATAGCTAAATATGGAACAAAAAAATAGCTACTAAATACAATCAAATAATTACCTAACAGCATGTCTCTCGCGATGACTTTACTAATTGCACGTTCAGTGTAGATTTCAGACACAAAGACATTATTAAAGCCTCTAAAGTAATAAATAGAACTAAATATGACACAAACAATAGAAAACCATATAAAAACATCTTCCTTAATATTAATAGTAAGGTAGATCTTTCTAAGGGGATATGTTACTATTAAATTTCCAGCAATGATTATTAGTAGGAAAAAAACAATATCTAGATCTTTAAGACTAAAAACAACTAGACTCATTGGTAATGTGATAAAAAAAGAAATGACTAAAAAAGCAGAAATTTGTGTGAAAGAAGTATTTTTAAAAAAACTAACAAGCAATATAAATGATACTAAAAATATCTGAAGTACACTTAGTTCTAAAATATCTAAGTTTAGACGAGTTAAATAACCAAAATACTTTAAAACATACTTTTCTAGAACGACTAGAAGTACTAATTGATAAATTGAAAAAATAATAAAAAGCCAAATCCTAAGCATTTCTGACTAACTTTCTATAGAACATCAAACACGATATTACCAATCCTAAAGCTAAGCTAAATTCAATAACCCAAAGCGACCTTGCTAAAACAGCAAATAAGCAAACAATAATTGAGGAAAAAATTAAAATAATTCCGACTTGGTCAACATCGAAAATAACATCTGCAATACTCCTTAAGTAGTTATATATAATTAATATTCCAATGTATACTGATAAAGCAAACAAATCCCTGACGGTCAAGAGATCAAATAAGGCAAGAACTTCATTTAGCTTTAAGAGTTTAAGAAAAAAAAATGAAATAGCAGAGATTGCAAAACTAATAAGCAGGATAGTTATTAGCATCCTACTCTTAAAGTATTTTGAATTATCAGCATTTTTCAAAAGACTATCAAAAAAAAATAGTTGGGCTGGTCGGTAAACCGCCATAATCAACCCAATGAACAGAATAATAATCGCTAGTTGTTCTGCCAGATCTTCATCTACAACCCATAAAGGTAAAACGACTGAAAAATTATAAATAGTCTCAGCAATTGATCTTATAACTTTTTGATCCTTTAAGATAAAATTTTCTTTTAAAAGCCTGATTCTATGTTTCAAATCTGGATAAAAAATCAAAACAACAAAACAACTAATATAGAAAAATAAAAAAAATTCTGGTACATATGGTACTATCAAAAACCAAAACATAGCAGATGATATAGAAACTAGCAATGCCAAACTTATATATTCTAAATTTGATCTATAAACTGTATCAAGTACCTTTTGAAAGCTTAATACCAAAATAACGTATCCAATCGTAATACCAATCGATTCATAAAACAATCCATAAACAAATGAAGCAAATAGAATAGTTGTTACCAAAAAAATAGGTACTAACAACGATGTCACAACATTCAGAACAGAAACTTTCGTATGTAAACCAATATTTAGTTTAACCATATTTAGTGAAATCCCGCTAAATACAGCTAAAACGATAAAGCTACCAGTTCGTTTTCCTAGAACATAGTCTGTAATTGGTAACCAATCGTAATTACACCTAACTATTACCTCACCTAAAAATACATTAGAAATTGATGCAACAAATAAGCTTAAGTATAAAAAGAATGTTGTTCTAGAGCGTTTAAATCGATCAGTTGCCAAAAAATTCATTAATTTTGAGTACGATATATCTAAGGGAATCCTCAGATAATTCAGGATAAATCGGTAGACTCAATTCCCTTGCTTGTAAACTTGAAGAATTAGGTATATCAAATCTATTGTATCCTAAGTAGTCATAAGCAGGCATAAGCGGCAAGGCTTTTGGGTAATGTATCTGACAACTAATTCCGTTTTCTCCTAAGTACGCTTTCAACTCATCTCTTCGATCGGTTAAAACGGCAAACACATGGAAACTATGTTTGGAATTTTCACGAATAAGCGGCGTACATATATGCTTACAAGATTTCAGCAAATCAATATATCGCATAGCCAAATAATTTCGTCTATCGGTCCATTCTAGGATATAATTTAGTTTAACATTAAGAATTGAAGCTTGAATACCGTCCATCCTGCTATTTATTCCCTCCATTATATGATGGTGTTTCTTTAGAGCCCCATGGTTAGCGTATATTCTACACAAGTCTGCAAGTTCACTATTATTTGTTATAATACAACCTGCATCTCCATAAGCACCTAAATTTTTACCTGGATAAAAACTGAATGTACCGACATCTCCCCACAACCCAGCGCGATCCCTTCTAATTCGGAAAAATGAGACTGAGCGCAATCCTCAATCACCTTTAAGTTATAAGACTTCGCCAACTGATTTATAGCACGCATGTCACACATCTGTCCATACAAATGAACAGGAATAATCGCCCGGGTCCGATCCGAAATGAATTTCTCAATTACCGACGGGTTAATAGTATAATAGTCATCAATATCAACAAATACTGGCCTCGCCCCAGTTTGGGTTATGGTTTCAGAAGTACTGATCCAAGAGGATGCAGTAGTAATGACCTCATCTCCGGGCCCGATTCCTAGCATCTTCATCGCCACATAAAGCGCATCGGTCCCGTTAGCGAGAGGAACACAGTGTTTAACACCATAAATCTTAGCAAACGAAGATGAGAAATTTAAAACCTCCTCGCCACCTATAAAGGATGTATTCTGGATTGTCCTATTGACAGCCTCATCAATTTCATCCTTAATTTTAAGATATTGGGCTTTTAAATCAACAAAAGGTATATTCATTTTCTTTTTTTTGCTGGGTTACCATAATAAATTCCGGGTTCGCTAATATTTTTGGTGACTACTGCGCCAGCTCCAATTACCACATTATCGCACACTATAACAGGCAGAATAGTTGCATTTGACCCGATTGAAACACGATTTCCAATTTGAGTAGACTTCCAAAGCGATTTATCTCCTTGCGCAGGTGCTCCTGTAGAAAATAAATCATTTATAAACATTACGCCATGACCAACAAAACAATCTTCTCCGATTGTGACGAGTTCACAAATAAATGAATGAGATTGAATTTTTGTGCGGTTTCCGATTTTCACGCCCTTTTGAATTTCAACAAAAGGACCTACAAAGCTATCGTCTCCCAGACTACATCCATAAAGATTAACAGGGTGAACCACTTTTACACCCTTTCCAAGTTCTACGTCCTTTATTCCTGAATAATGTTCCTTAATCATCTTATTGCTGAATAAATTTTATCAATGATTTCTACTGTCTTTAATCCTTCGAATGCTGAAGTCGAAATGGAAGCATTATTATGAAATACATCTACCAGGTTTTGATAAATTTTATCATGATTGCTCATCGATCCCTGGTAATTTCCATAATTATTCGCGGTATTACCTGTCGGTAAGTCTTTAATTTCAAATTGATCAATATTCTGGTACTCTAACTCATTCAAGTACTGTCCTCCAATTTTAACTGTACCCTTCGTACCAAAGATTGTCAAAGAACCTTCCATATTTTTCCCATAGCTATTTACGGTGTAATTAATTGTTCCAATGGTTCCGTTATAGAATTCCAAAGCCACTACTCCACTATCCTCGAATTCAATTATTCCCTCGTGGTTTGAATTACAACTAAAACCTTTTACTTTTTTCACATCACCAATCATCCAATATACCAAATCTATAAAATGACTAAATTGGGTGTAAAGTGTTCCACCATCCAGGGCCATAGTCCCTTTCCAAGAGTTTTTATAATAATCTTCGTTCCTGTTCCAGAAACAGCTTAATTGAAAACTTAAAATCTTTCCTAGCTTACCCTCGTCGATAGCGGCCTTCACTGCCGCAACCGGGGGATTGAATCTATTTTGTTTGATTGCAAAAAGCCTTTTATTATTTTTCTCGGATGCCTTGATCATTTCCCCACATTCTGAAACACTTATTCCCATCGGCTTTTCACACAAAACATTGTAGCCAGAGTTTAGTGATTCAATTGCGTGCTTCCCGTGTAATCCGTTAGGAGTACAAATTGCCACAACGTCAATATCAATACCCGACTTCAACATCTCGGAGATGGCATTAAACCCTGGGCAACCATATTTCGAAGCAAATATACTTGCTTTATTTTTATCGATATCACATACCGCAACAAGTTCTGCGTAATTCACGATGTGATCGGCATGCCTGCCCCCGATTCTTCCACACCCAATCAAAGCTACTTTTACTCTATTCATTACTTAAAAATAATTTATTTTTAAAATATTTATTAATTCTCAAACCGAAGTTGTCACAATCAAGACGTCCGTTAATAAATGCAAATTATGGAAATTAAATTTTATATATACCAATGTTTTTAAAAGATCAGATAGGACTTTAATTCAAACGAAATCAATGGAAAAAGTTTCTATTTTAGTGTATTTGCATTAAAAACAGTTTACAATTTTTGGCATCTGGTTCCCATAAGAATTTACAGATTCCAAATGATTATTCAAAAATAGAAACTTTTCATCACAGATGTATTTTTTTAAGCACAAGGGCTACTTTAAGCCCAACCTGTCTGTCCATGAATTTCGGTCCTCTACATCTTCGGCATAATAGCCATACCCATACCCATAGCCATACCCGTACCGATAGGCTTTTTTCTCTACCCCGTTAAAGATCAGGTAGGCCTTGTTCAGCGATTGCTGCTTTTTAAGCGCATTGATATGCTCGATAAAGAGCTTTTGGCTGTAATTGTAGCGTACCACAAAGAGGCAGGCATCGGCCAGGTGCAATAAGTCCAGGGATTCGGAAACCAAGCCTACCGGGGGGGTATCCAGGATAATCACCTCGTAGCGCTCCCGCATTTGCTGCAGGAGCTGAGCGAAGCGATCCGTGATCAACAACTCGGCCGGATTGGGGGGGATGGGGCCGGAGGCGATAATGTGCAGGTTTTCGTAGGCGGTGGTCTGCAGGATGGCTTCGGTATCGGGTTCCTGCCCGCTGAGGTAGGTGGACAGGCCCCGCTTGTTTTTTAAGCCAAAGTCTTCAAAAATCTTGGGCTTGCGCAGGTCGCAGCCGATCAGCAGGGTCTTTTTGCCGCTCAGCGCATAGACAGAGGCCAGGTTGATGCTGCTAAAGGTCTTGCCCTCTCCGGAAATGCTGGAGGTGATCATGACCACCACGGGTTGCTCCCGGGGTAGGATAAAGTTCAGGTTGGCCCGCAGAGAGCGAAAGGCCTCCGTGACCCCGGAGCGGGGCTGCCGCAGCACCACCAGGTTGTCCTTTTCCTTGCTTTGGTTGATGCTGCACAGCAAAGACAGCTGGGATTTCTTTTCCAGCTCCTTGGCATCCTTGATTTTGGTATTGAAATAATTGCGACCAATACTGATTCCCACGGGTAAAATAGTGCCAAGTATTAAACATAATAGAAAAATTCTGAATCGTTTAGGACTGATAGGCTCCGGATCTACAAGAGCCGTTTCGATGATTTTATTGCTGGGGGTATTGGAGGCCCGGGTGATGGCAGCCTCCGCTCGCTTTTGCAGCAGAAAGGTATACAGCTCCTCGTTGAGCGCAAACTCCCGCCGGATACGCAACAGGTTTTGCTCCGTCTGGGGCAAACTGCCAAAGGCGGTTTCGATACGGGCAATCCGCTCCTCCAGGTCCTGGATCAGCAATTCGGCATTTTGGTCCACATTCTCCAACAGCTCCAGAATGGAGCGGTTCATGTCCGCGATCTTGCGGTTGACTTCACGGACGGGCGGAGAGATCTCCGTGAGTACGGAGGCGTGCATGGATTTTTCCGCCTGCAGCTCCAGTAGGTTTTGGATCAGCGTGTTCAGGATGGGGTCTTCGATGCCCAGCCCGGAGGGCACCGCGATCTGGTTGTAATCCTCCCGCTCCAGGTAGCGCCGCAGCTGCTGGTAATAGGAGCGCTTGAAGCGCTGCTGGGCCAGTTCGGTTTCCAGTTCCTTGAGTTGCTCAAAAATGGCGGAACCTTCCGAGCTGATATCGTAGGTGGCGTTATTGGAGCGGAAATTTTCCAGGCGGTTTTCGATGTACAGCAGGGAGTCGGAAAGCACCACCAGCTGGGCATCGATAAAGTCAATGGTATTGCTGGCCATGGCGTTTTTTTCCTGCAACTCGTTTTCCAGGTAGACCTCCTGCAGGGTATTCAGGTAATCCCGGCCCTTGGCAGGAGTGACCGTTTTCAGGGTGAGATCCAAAATAGTGGACTGCTTGTCCATGGGGGAAATACTTAAATCCTCCCCGGTATAGTGATCGAGCAGCGAACGCATGTCCCGCAAACGGATCAGCAGCTCTCCTTCTTCGTCTGCCCCGGTCAGGGCCACCCGAAAGCGGTTCATCGGCAACTCCACCCAGTCCCCAAAACGAAAGGTCTGGGAAGGGGAAGCAGGGTCTTCCAGGCTGTCTCGGCCCTCGTTGTCCGGAAATACCTGGGTGTATTCCGCATCTACGTAGCTGAGCCGAAAGGTTTGCCGGTCGGTCCAGGTAATGCGTAGGAAGCCGTTGCTAAGTTGGGGATGCGTCCAGTCCACTTCCACGGCAAGGGGGGTGTTGCGGTACAATTCGCTTTGCTTGAACACGCCTTCCAATACGTATTCCACGTCGAAGTCCAGGCGGTCCAGGGCGGCTTCGGCTATGGGGCGGGATTTGAGGATAATGATCTGGTTGGCCAGCACCATTTCGTCCCCACCCATCGCACCCAGGCCGGCCGTTTCAAAGATCCCGGTGAGGGGGCTTTCTTTTTCCTTGACAAAAAACTTGGAGGAGACCTGGTACACCGGTACGGAGTAGCGGATGATCAGGTAGGCCAGGCTCAGCGTGATGGCCAGGGATAGCAGGATGTAATACCGGATACGCCAGACTTGCAGCAGCAGGTCTTTTACATCGATCAGTTCCTCCTCGGGTACTGCTACCGGGGGCCGTTGGGGGTCGGGTTGATTCATTCGTGAGATGAAATTAGGTTGTTATTGCTGTTTTTGGCGGTTGGCGATTGGCTGTTGGCGATTGGCTGTTGGCGGTTGGCTGTTGGCTGTTGGCGATTGGCTGTTGGCTAAAGGCCAAAGGCTAAAGGCCAAATGCTAAAGGCCAAAGGCTAAAGGCCAAATGCCAACTGCTAAAGTCCAATGGCCAACTGCTAGTTCAATTTCGTTATGAAAGCATTTAATTGCTTTTGTATGACTGTCAATGAACTCAATAGTTCTTCAAACTGCGTTATGGATATTAATTCTACGTCAGCTGATAGGATCAATAAGGTCTCAACCTCAAAAGCAGATCCTATAGCAACATTTAAAAAATGTCGGAAATCCTTTTGGGTGTTTCTTCCAGCCCCTTCGGCAATATTTGTGGGGATTGAAACCGCAGCCCTCCTAAGTTGGGATATCATACCAAATTTCTCTTCATTGGGGAATCCATTTGTAACCAAATAAATTTCCTTCACCAAAATCCGGCTATTTTGCCAAACATCCCAGTTTCTAAAGTTTCTCATTTTATTGTGGCGATTGGCTGGTGGCCGGTGGCGATTGGCTGTTGGCTGTTGGCTGTTGGCGATTGGCTGTTAGCTAAAGGCCAAAAGCCAAATGCCAAAGGCCAAAGGCCAAAGGCTAAAAGCCAAAAGCCAAAGGCCAAAGGCCAAATGCCAATGCTAAAGGCCAAATATCCCCGCCTACAGCGCTACAACCGTGCATCCACCTTGTCCTTCTCCAGGACGGCTTTGACGTCGAAGACGACCAAGTGGTTGTTTTTTTGGATGGGCAGGTCTTTGAATTTTTTATGGGCCACGGCCAAAACGATGGCGGAATAGGCGCTCATATCGGGGCAGGTATCACCGTCGATGATTTCCAATCCGTATTCATGAGCAACCTCTTCCTTGCTGGCCCAGGGGTCGTAGACGTCCACGTCCATGTCGAAGGCCCGCAACTCCTGGTAAATATCGATCACCCGGGTATTGCGCACGTCGGGGCAATCTTCCTTGAAGGTAAAACCCAGGATCAGCACCTTGGAGTCGATCACTTTCAGGTCCTTACGCATCATGTGCTTGATCACTTCCGTGGCCACGTGCTTGCCCATGGAGTCGTTGAGCCGGCGTCCGGCCAGGATGATTTCCGGATGGTAGCCCACCTCCTGGGCTTTTTGGGCCAGGTAGTAGGGATCCACGCTGATGCAGTGTCCGCCGACCAGTCCGGGTTTGAAGGGTAGAAAATTCCATTTGGTGCCGGCAGCCGCCAATACCTCTTGCGTATCGATCTGCAGCAGGTTAAAGATTTTGGAAAGTTCGTTCACAAAGGCGATGTTGATGTCCCGTTGGGAGTTTTCGATCACCTTGGCGGCCTCGGCCACCTTGATGCTGCTGGCTTTGTGGGTACCGGCCCTGATCACTTCCCGGTACAATCGGTCCACGTACTCGGCCACCTCGGGGGTAGAACCGGAGGTCACCTTCAGGATTTTGGCTACGGTATGTTCCTTATCCCCCGGGTTGATCCGTTCCGGGGAGTAGCCGGCATAAAAGTCTTCGTTATAGCGCAGCCCGCTGACTTTTTCCAGCAGGGGCACGCATTCCTCTTCCGTCACCCCCGGGTAGACCGTCGATTCGTAAATCACCAGGTCCCCTTTTTTGAGATACTTTCCGATGGTTTCCGAGGCCTTCAGCATGGGAGTGAGCACCGGACGGTGGTGCCGGTCCGTGGGGGTGGGTACGGTGACCACAAAAATCTGACAGGCCGCCAGCTGGTCGGCGTTGCAGGTAGGGACTAGCCCAATTTTGCCCGCGCTGGAATCGGGCAGCAGGACCGACTGCAGGTCTTCGTCGGCCACTTCCAGGGTCAGGTCCCTTCCGGCATTGAGTTCGGCCACGCGTTTTTCGGAAATATCGAATCCGATAACGGGAAATTTCCGGGCAAATTCAACGGCCAGGGGCAATCCCACATAGCCCAATCCTACGATGGCAATTTTTACGTCGGCAAGAGGTGTTAAGGAAGCTGTCATGGATAAAATAGTGATGGTCTGTGAATGAAAAATTTATTTTAAAAGTAGTAGATGTATAGGAAGAGTTAAGGGTTAAGAGGCTTGTTTCTGGTTGTTGTCGTGGTAGTGGTATGTTGTCCGGATGAGTTGTAGTCGGGCAGCTTCCCAGCTTTGTTAAGGGTTTTTGAAGGGGTTGACTGTTTTAACCGGTTAATTGGTTGCATGTACAAGGAAGCTTTTCTCAGGATAGTAAACTATTCGCAATCAAATCCCCCTTTTTAAGGGGGCAAGGGGGATTTTTTTGTGCATTTGTAAGTTTAGACTATACGGAAATTAAATGATTGCGTAAGTAAATCCCCCCGGCCCCCTTGGTAAGGGGGAGTCGTATGCGGTCGATTGATCTGAAATTAAAAGTTCAGCCCCCTAGCTTTGTTACCGGTTAAGCGGTTGTGCAAAAATCCTCTGGATTTTTGGAGATACCATTGTTTAACCCTTAACAAACACGATTCCACTTCTAAACAGCTCAACTGCAAAACAACTCGTCTCAACATCTCAGCCCTTCCGCATCCTATTAACCCTTACCATCCACGGTTCGACTACCAATAAGCGCAACTGCCAAACATCGCTATTTCACCACTCAGCCTGATCAGCACCACTAGCCCGGGCACAGCTTCGCCTCCTGAGTCCCATTAGGCACCCAGCGGAAAGGAATGATTCGGAGTACAAAAAAATAGATTGAAAATGGGATTGGCAACCCCTTTTTCAATTTCTTGGGTCTATTGGTTAGCGGACGGCATTCAGCACCAGCAGTACGGCTGAAAGGGTGGTGACGGCCAGTTGAAAGGTCTGAACAAAGTTTACTCCGGTACCGAGTTCCCGTATTTTCATCGGTTCGGCATAGAGCATGTCGTTGGGTCGGATAAAGTAGAATTCGGATTCCACGATGCGTCGGTCGTTTAGGTTGACGCGAAAAGACTTGGTCCCCTCGGGGTATTGGCGAATCAGCACCACCTCGTCCCGTTTGGCCACAGGGGTCATGTCGCCCGCATGGGCAATGGCCTGAAAGATGCTGATGCGGTTTTGCAAAATGGTGAAATTTCCGTTTCTGTTAAATTCTCCCAGGGCGGAGAAACGGATGCCTCCCAGCCGCACGCGCACGAAAAAATCTTCCTCGTTGACGTAGGCTTTGAGTTTTTCTTCGATTTTGGTCTGGGCTTGTTTGGTGGTCAGGCCCAGCAGCTCGATTTCTCCAAGCAAGGGGATTTCCACCATGCCGTTTTCATCCAGGGTGTAGCCATTGATAAAAAAGATATCGCCTCCATTCTGGGCCCCCTGGGCCATGTTCATTTGGAGCCGCTGATCGCCTGCAGCAATGCCGAAAATCTCGTTGAGTTCTTCGGAGGTGGTTTGGACGTTGATATCCACCACGTCGTTGTATTGCAGGTAATAGTCTTCGGTAAAGTTGGGCACCAATTCGCTCTCGGTGTAGAGGGGGATTTCTTCGTCGGTTTCCTGCAGGTAAATGATGCGTTTATTGGATACACAAGAAGCTGCCAGAAGCACAAGCGAGCTGGCAAAAAATAGGAGTTGTAGGGCTTTCATTCTAGGGTACTAAAGAAAATCGATCTATTCGGGGCAAATATATTTAAAAGGATGGCAGCAAAAAAACGGTTGTTGTATTTTTTCACGTCAAGGAGGAAAATATATATTTTAAACTTTTGGTTTGCGCGGTATCTACGATATTTCAAAGGAAAAATGTGTTTATTTTTCTAAGAACAATGGGGGAAAAAAAGCCTGAGTCCGGTGCAGGAGGCTACCCCCGACCTTTGCCGTTTCCAAAACCTCGAAGGTCTAATCCTACGCGTGCACACAAAAAACCTCCGAGGTCTGGAAGACGGCAAAGGTTGAGGGTCGTAAAACCTTCGCTATCCGGAAGATAGCGTAGGTGGGGGGGGGTAGATTAAAAGGCTTGCAACTTCACCTGTAGCCGGGTCTCTTTGTCCAGCACCCAGGCGGGAATGCGGATTTCCAGGCGCTTCAATCCCTCAATCTGCCGGTCCAGGGCCAAAGGGGCGGGGTCCAGGGATACCAGCGATACTTTTAACTCCGGATGGGAAAGGTTTTCCAAGCGTACCTGTTTCCCGTCCTGCCGCAAAATGGCACCACCGGGTACAAGTTCCACCTCGGCCTGCGTCATCAGCTGCCAGGTAATCATCTTGGTATTTTCGTTGGTTACCAGCCGGTCCTCGATCATCAGGGAGTTTTCGTCCGGTCGGGAAAACTTCCGATGCGCCAGCTCCAGGTTGTCTCCGAAAACCGGCGTTAGGTCAAACAAGGCCTCCGGTTGGGGACCCTCGCGGAACTGTTCCAGGCTGGCAAATCCTTCGTTGACGTGCAGTTCGCCGTTTACCGTTAGCGTGCTGTGCCCGTAATTGTTTTTGGTAAGGAGGGTCCAGCGCTCGCAGTCCTGGCACCTGCCCCAGAGGTCAAAGCCGGTGATTTCGAGTTCGTTGTAGGGCTGGTTTCCCGGGTCGATTACCCAGCGCACCCCGTTGATTTCCCAGATAAAAGAGCCGGCATCCATGTTGCCGTGGCTGATGGTGGCTTTGCCTCCCTTACCGCCAAAGTAATAGGCGTTTGGGCTGTCCGAATCGTCCCGGAAAAGGACCAGGGGATTTGCTCCGTCTCCCTTCCAGGCGGTGGGTAAACCCTCGGATTCGCTGGGTTCAAACTGCGCCAGCCAAACCAGGCCGGCACCGGCAATGCGGTGTAATTTGCCCATATCGGCAACGGGCTGCAGGAATTTTTCCTTTTCCAGGTACAAGGGATTTCCCGTTTCGGTACCAAACCAGGCGAGGACAATGTCTCCCGCCTGACTGTGCCGGTCGCCGCAATCCGCGTAATTATAGTACCAGCCCGAAGGAGCGATGCTGAGCTTTCGAAAGTCGGCACTGGCTTTAAAAGCCGGGTACGCTGCCAGGCCAAAATCGGTCCCAAAAGCCGATTGCAACATGGAGGAGGTCAGCACGGAAAAAGCCGTTCCGTAGCCCCAATACGTAGAACCTTCGGGGTACACGCCATCCGGACCGTATTCGGCCAGGGCATGGGGCATGCCATCGAGGGAGCGGGAGATCGTTTTGGCTGCCAACTCGGGATCTTCATCGGCGATCACGATCGATGCTGCTATCATACCCCCGTTGCAGACCTGATTCCAGTTATTGGTTCCATTGATCCAGCCGTGATTTCCTTCCCAACTGGGCTGAATACCTTTTTCGATCAGGGCTTGTTTTGCCTGGCGAACGGTGGCCTTTGGCAGGTCCTTCCCCACCCAATCGACCGCCAGGGCTACCGCAGTAGCCATTTCGGCCACGTCCAAAAAATGGGAGGGATTCCAATCGGAAAAGTTGGACACCGCCAGCAATTCCTCATTGATCTTATCGAGGTACCGGTCCTCTCCTTCAATACGGTAGGCAATGCCCAGTACGTTCATGCGGTGCAGCATGTCACGGGAAGTTCCCAAAAGTCGGCGTCCCACCATTTCCCGACGAAGCGGTGGCGTGTCGAGCAATGCATCTGCATTGGCTTTGACAGCGGCGTAATAATTGGCTACCATGGGTTCCGTGCGGATTTTTTGTTTCAGGTTCCGCTCCCAGGCGGGAGTCAGGGCCAGTTTGGGACTGGATTTCCTCAGGTTGCGTTTGAGGTAACGCACGGTGATGGGATTTTCGAGCGCGGGGGGATCTTGCTGGTATCTGGCTGGGAACAGATGTTCTGATCGTGCTTCTTGCAGAGCGCCCGTCAGCAATCCGGCACAAAGGCCTAGTGTTAAAAGAAATTTTGGGTTTTTCATCGCTGTATATTTTTTTTAAGGTTCCTGTTCTGGGCGCGCCCGGTAGATTCGACTCGCCGGTCAATCTTTTTCCCGGTCGTACCTGCGATTCCACTCGTTTTTCGAGCTTTGTCTGTTGTCACAAAGATCGTCAGCCGGAGCGGATAATCCGCACAAAGGGCTGACAATAGTTGCCTCAATTTCCGATCAGAAGTGTTCCTGGCTGCGTTTTCCCGGTTGATTGCCGGGTCCAGCGGGAACTCCTCTTCCGGTTGCTATGCGAGCCGTTTTTTCCAAAACAAGGTAGGAAAAAGCGTAGGTTTCTCGCCTTCCGTTGATCAAAAAAACCTGCCAAAAGATCGGCAGGTTTTTTTTTATTTATTCCACTTCATTGCTTGATTCCGAGCATCCCATTAGCCATCGTAACCCGGGTTTTGGGTAATGTTCGGGTTTTGCGAGATGACATTCAACGGAATGGGCCAGAAGTAGTTTTTGGACTCGTCAAAAACCGGATCCGCCCAGTCGGTATTCTTATACACATCGATGTAGGTATGGCCATTGTCCGGGTCCACGCTGGTCTGAATGATGGCACCGGCGTATCGTGCTTCGGCTTCCGGTGTCCAGCGAATGCCCATATCGGGCTTCTCCAGCTTCTTGCCCTGCTTCCAGCGACGGATATCGTCATAGCGGAAGCCTTCCTGGAACAACTCCACGCGTCGCTCCCGGCGAATTTCTACCAATAGAGGAGAGATTCCGTCGTCCGCATAGCGAGGATCCATGGGCGGGTTGATGTCCAGGTGCGGCATGCCTACCCGGTCGCGCAGCAGGTTGATGCTTCTGTCCAGGTCTGCCTGGGTGGCTTCACCCAATTCGGCCTTCGCCTCGGCATAGATCAGCAACACTTCGCCAAAGCGCAGGATAATGGCCGGCGACTCGGCCGTGTTAAAGGCCTTTCCGATCATGTCGTCGGCATTGTAGTGCTTGATCACGTGGTAACCGGTAGCGGAAGTTCTGCCTCCTGGCTGTCCCTGAATCCGGGGATAGTCCCGGCCGTCCGCTACGTGGTACTTGTATTTCTCGGTATCATCCGGATGCAGCACGGTTTGCCGCAGGCGGGGATCCCGGTTCACAAACACGTCTTCGATGGTCTCATCGCCCTGGTATAAGGGAGAAAGGGTAATGGGCAGTCCGTCTTCGCAGAGGATGTCTTCCACAAAGCTACGGGTGGCACCCCCGGTATAGGAATAGTAACTCTGCACGTGGTTGGTGTAGATACCCAGCTGGTACCTTCTCCAGATCATCACCTCTGGATTCCCACTCAGGTCGAAGAATGCGTTGGTAAGCGTTGAAATCGTTTTCCGGATCGCCGGTGGAATACAGGGAATACGGCCCGTTTTCCATCACTTCCTGTGCCGCTTCGGCTGCTTCACGCAACCACATCTCGGCATTGGAGCCTCCGTGGTATTTTCTCCAGGTGCCCTCGTTCAGGCAAACTCTGGCTTTGATGGCCAGTGCTGCCCAGCGGTTGACCCGGCCGGGAGCGTTACCATCGCCCCAATCGTTGGGAATGTGCTCTGCAGCGAAGGTCAGGTCCTCCAACACGTTGGCCATCACTTCTTCCCGAGGGGTACGCGCCGCAAACAGTTCTTCGGAGTCGATGTTCAGTTCTTTATCTACCCAGGGCACATCGCCAAACATCATCACCTTTTGGGCATAAAACCATCCCCGCATCAGCCGGGCTTCGCCCACGTACTTGTTGCGGGCGGCCTCTGAGATATCCGCATTGGGGTAGTTTTCCAGGCCGATATTGATGGCCCGCACAAAATCCCAACCTCTCCAGCCAAACCATTGGGGTCCGGTAGGGGTGATTTCCCTGCCCGAGCGAATGCGCTGGTAGAAGGTATGCCGGGGATGATTCGGTGCCAGGTTATCTGCCAGGCCGTCCAGGAACCAATAGCTGTGCCGGTGGCTCGCAAACCCATTATTATGCCCGTGCATTATGGGAATATTCTCATCGTTCAAGGCCATGTGGTAAAAGGTATTGTTGTACGTGGCCAGATCGTTTTCGGTATTCCAATACGTTTCGTTCGAAACTTCATCCAGAGGAAATCGCTCCAGGAATTCGTCGTTACAGGCGCCCAGCAGGACCGTGGCCAGAAGCAGGGAGCCGGCAATCAATTTATAATTTTTCATAATCTTCAGTGCTTTTGAGTTTAAAATGACAGCCGTACACCCAATGTGTAAATTCGTTGCATGGGGTATTCGATCGCACCGGAATAGATGGTTTCAGGATCCAAAGGGTCTCGAATAGGCGAATACTCCCACAGGTTCATCCCCGCGAAATACACATTGGCGGTTTGCAAGCCCAACTTGTCGGTCAGGAAGACCGGTATGTTGTAACCCAACTGCAGGTTTTTCAAACGGATGTAGCCGGCGTTTTGCAAAAAGCGGGACTGCGGCTGAATGTTCTTCTTGTCGTTGGTAGAGATATGGGGATGGGCAAAATACGCATCCCGGTTGTCCTCCGACCAGGAGTCGGTAATGAAGTACTTCTCTACGTGACCCGCATTGAAGGGGAAAAACCAGGTCCAGTTACCGGAAGTCGGCCAGTGGTCCCTTCTCCAGATGCCCTGGAAGAACACGTTCAGGGTAAAATTCTTCCACTGCAGGTTGTTGTTGAGACCGAAGCTCAGACGAGGCGTGCTGTTTCCGATGATGGTTCGGTCGCCGGGATTTTCCAGGGTGTTGTTTCCCGGAGTAATTACGCCGTCTCCATTCAAATCTTCATACTGGATATCGCCAGGACGCCAGTTGGCACCAAGAAAATCCTGGTTCGCCGCATTGTCCACTTCTTCCTGCGTTTGGAAGATACCTACGGTGCGGTAACCCCAGATCTCATTCAGGGCCTGTCCTTCGTAGTACTGATTCGTTGAAGAGGTACCCGAAGGAATCGCGCCATTCGGATTATCGAATCGAGTAATTTTAGCCGTCCAATCCGACAGGGCCAGTGTCACGTCGTAGCTCAGGTCGTTGCGTGGACGGTCCCTCCAGGTCAGTGCCAATTCCCAACCGGTGGTGCGGGAGTCGGCCGCATTGGAAGCAGGCGCCGCCGTACCCAGGATCGCCGGATACTCCTGACGCATCAGCATGTCCTTGGTATCCCGGGTAAACACATCGAAGGAAGCATCAATTTTGCCACCAAACATGGTAAAGTCTACACCCAGGTTTTGGGAAATCACCGTTTCCCAGGTCAGCGTGGGGCTCACCAGGCCGGCAGGGGAAACAAACGGCGTGCGCTGACCGGCAGTCATCATAAAGCCGGATTGCCCGATGCCCATGGTAGGGATGTAGGGGTAGAAATTATTCCCCAACAATTGGTTACCCAGCGTACCGTAGGAGGCCCGGATCTCAACTCGTCCAGCCAGCTGGATGTATTGGCCATGAAGTTTTCGTTCGATATTCTCCAGCCCACCGACAAGGAGGGGAAGAAACCGAAGCGATCCGAAGTTGGAAAACGGCTGGTGCCGTCGTAGCGTCCATTGGATTCGATCAGGTAACGCTCGTCGAAGATGTAGTTGACCCGGAAAAATCCGCCCCGAAGGGAATTGTGGTTGGAACTACCAAAGGTCTGCTGCATGCCGATGGTGGCGTTCAGATCGGTAATCAAGGGAGTGATCAGCGTGTTGGCCTGTGCGCGCACCCGCTTGTTCTGTCCCCACTCCTGGTTGAAACCCACCATGGCGGTCAGGCTGTGTTTTTCGGGAAGGGAGAATTCGTAATCGGCATAGGCGTTGAATACGTAGTACTGATTGATGTCGTTGACCTCGTTGATGAAATCGTTTCCACTGAATCCGTTGCTGATAGGATTGGCTTCCAGCAGGTTGTTAGACACAATTTCTATCTTGCTGGCTACGTCTTGTGAATTTCGGTAATTGTAATTGTAGGAGAAGTTTCCTTTGATGGTCAGGCCTTTAACGGGCGTCAGGGTAGCGCCCTGCGTCAACCAGATATCGTTGCGTGTCCAGGTGGAACGACCGCCGTCCTCCAGGTAGGGAAAGAAGTTGGTGCCGCCAAAGTACATGCCGATGTACTGCTCGTATTGTTCGCGATCTCCTTGCTGCAGGTAAAACGGCAGGTCCGGAAACTGTATGGGCATGATCGGGTTCACACGCGCCAGGGAGTTGATGTTGACGTCCCAGTTGTAGAAATACGGCTTGTCACTTTTCTGGGTGTTCACCACGATTTTCTCGTCCAGGGTCAGCCAATCGTTTACCTTGAACTCCCCTTTCATCAGCACATTGTAGCGCTTGAAGTTTTCGTTCCGGTCGGAGTCCAGGTAGCCGTCCTTGTTCAGGTGGCCAAAGGATACGAAGTAATTGGAGGTCTCCGAACCACCGGAAATCGTCACGTCATGCTGTTGCGTGGGCGCAAAGGTGGTCATGATGTCGTTTTGGTAGTTGTTGAACCCGTAAAACCGCAGGTTGCCGTCTACCACGCCCCATTCGTTTTCGGGGATGGGGTTTTCGGACCAGCGGCGGGTACCTTCCACCATATCGTCGTCATAACTGGGAACGCCATTGGTTCGGATATTGGCAATGTTCCGGGCGTTGACAAAATCGTGCGGGTCCGTCACCGGATCCATGTTAAAGATGGGCTTGGCCAGGGAAAACTGGCTGTTGATCGATACGTTTACTTTGCCCGCTTTTCCACTTTTGGTGGTCACCAGGATCACGCCAAAGGCCGCACGGGCACCGTATACGGCCGCTGCCGCGGCATCTTTCAGTACCGAAACGCTTTCGATGTCGTTGGGATTCACCCGGTTCAGGTCCATGGGAACGTTATCCACCAGCACCAATGGAGATCCGCCGTTGATGGACTGGAATCCACGGATATTGAACGCGGGACTTTGGGAGGGATCACCGTTTCGGGGGGCGATGTTCAGGTTGGGGATCACCCCTTGAAGTCCTTCCGCCACGTTGGCGATGGGCCGCCCTTCCAGGCGTTCGCTGGTAGCCACACCCACGGCACCGGTCAGGTTGACCTTTTGCTGGGTACCGTAGCCCACCACGACCACCTCGTCCAGGTTAGCGGTGCTTTCTGCCAGGGAGATATTGATGGTCTGTCGGTTTCCTACTTCTACGGTCTGGCTTTCAAACCCGATAAAGGAGAATACCAGGGAAGCACCGTCAGGAACGGTTAGCGAGTACTTGCCGTCCAGATCGGTGGCCGTACCAATGGAGGTGCCGGGCACCGAGACGGTGGCACCGGGGATGGGTTCGCCGTTTGCATCGGTAACGGTACCGGAAACGGTCACGTCGAATGCTGCAGCCGGCTCGCTCTTTTCGATTTTCTCGATAGAAGCCTGCTCGGGAACCGTAAGATTTTTCAGGTTCCTGTCCAGTCGCTGTCCCTGCGCCATCAGGCCGCCGGAAAGGACGAAAAACAGGATTGCTACCATCAATGAGATCGGTTTCACTGAGTAGCAATTTTGTAGATTTTTTTTCATAATGGATTGTTGTTAATTAAGATTGCCCGGAAAAAACAGCTTTCCGGATCATTTGTACTGAATTTTTGAAAATCAATTTTTCATAGGCAGTTAAATTTATGGATGAACGGTTAAAATTATTGATGAAAAACAAAACATCAGATTGTTTTTAAAGCCTATTATTATTGTAGAGAAAATTAAATTTCTTTTATACGAAAAAAACCTCATTTTTAAAGGGTTGGAAACCATTTGTGAGTGTATTTTATTCTACTTTGTTTCGAATAATATGGATTTTATGTAAAAGAAAAAAAATCCGCCTAGAAAATTGCCCTTTTTTGGATTTTTTTTTGACCTAAATATTACGAAACAAAGGCAATGGAAAATGAGTAAGGTGGCTCGAAGCTTAGAAGGAATTTAAAATGGGCAGTTAGGCAGGTTCGAACGTTTCGGATTCGGAGGTGGTGGTTAAGGGTTAATAGGGTTCGGTAGGTGATTCGTTGGTAGGGAGGTCATTTTTGGCAATTGGTCATTAATTAGGTAGGATCATGGTGGTTAAGGGTTAATGGGGTTCGATACGGGCTGGGTTGTGTTTATGGGCAAGGAGGCAGCAAAAGTGGAACTCTATTCAGCCGTGGTGGTTAAGGGTTAGTGGGGTCGTCAGCTGGTTTGTTGGTGGGGAGGCCATTTTTGGCAATTGGTCTTTAATGATGTAGGATCATGGTGGTTAAGGGCTTAATTGTTTAATCGTTTAATTGGTTAGTTGTTTATTTGTCAGATAGATTCTGGAACAAACGGTAATGGGACCAAAATCCGGAAAATTACACCTGCCTCAAACCATCGCGTGCATGACGGAAAGCCTGCTTAGGTAGTAAGCTGCTCCTTTGGTCCAGGCCTGAAGGGCCTGAACAATCCTACCCGTGGGTGCAACCCACGGATAAACCAAGCAGGTACCTCCAACCCCGAAAGGGGTTGAACCTAACGTGTACGGGCGACGCAAGAAGTATTCCTGTAAGGATATCCTTCCCTGGTCGGCAATCGAAATGACCCTATCGATAGCGTACCGAATTAGCAAGACCCTATTCAACCCGTTCCAGGGCTTTATTCAGTGGCGATAGCGGATTTAAAAAAATACGTCCTAAGGCAGCTCCAGCAACTCGTTTATGAAGTGGTCTGGGCGGTGGTCAAGGTATCCCGTCCTGAAATCTTCCCAGCATCCCGAAGCAGCCATGACCTGTCCCTTCGGATACCCTTTGCCTAAAATTTCATTACACCCTGAAGTGAAAAAAACGAATAAAACCCATTTCCTGAACCGAATCAATTTCTTTAAGAAGTACCGATGATGCAGGCCTGAAGGGCCTGAACAATCCTAACCGTGGGTGCAACCCACGGATGACCTAACGTCTACGGGAAATGCAAGAAGTATTCCTGCTAGGATGTCCTCCCCTGGTCGGCAATCGAAATGACCCTATCGATGGCGCACCGAATTAGCAAGCCCCTATTCATCCCAAAGCTGGATTCAACGCTGCTGATCGGTTTAAACCAGGTACCTGTCGTTTCCCCCCTACTAAAGCAACAGGTAGCCGAGGGGAGGTCTCACACCTGGCTGGGCATTGGCGGAACGCCTGCTTCGGTGGTAAGCTGCTCCTTAGCCAATGCAGAAAACAAAAAAATACGGAACGACCCCGGGCTGCGCCTCCCCTGTCGGCTTACCCGGGGCTATCGGTATTTCGCCCGCTTCGGGGCTTGGAATCGATCCGGTTTTCGCTATGGGCAAACAGTCAGCATGAGGAGCACCGGATTCAGTGGCATTAGCGGATTTAAAAAAATACCTATTCACGCAGCACCTCCCCCCTACGTGTTTAAGGAGGGGGCTGGGGGTGGTGGTCAAGGTATCCCGTTCTGAAGTGAAAAAAACGAATAAAACCCATTTCCTGAACCGAATCAATTTCTTTAAGAAGTACCGATGATGCAGGCCTGAAGGGCCTGAACAATCCTAACCGTGGGTGCAACCCACGGATAAAACAAGCAGGTACCTCCAACCCCGAAAGGGGTTGAACCTAACGTGTACGGGAAATGCAAGAAGTATTCCTGTAAGGATATCCTTCCCTGGTCGGCAATCGAAATGACCCTATCGATGGCGCACCGAATTAGCAAGCCCCTATTCATCCCAAAGCTGGATTCAACGCTGCTGATCGGTTTAAACCAGGTACCTGTCCTTTCCCCCCCTACTAAAGCAACAGGTAGCCGAGGGGAGGTCTCACACCTGGCTGGGCATTGGCGGAACGCCTGCTTCGGTGGTAAGCTGCTCCTTAGCCAATGCAGAAAACAAAAAAATACGGAACGACCCCGGGGCTGCGCCTCCCCTGTCGGCTTACCCGGGGCTATCGGTATTACGCCCGCTTCGGGGCTTGGAATCGATCCGGTTTTCGCTATGGGCAAACAGTCAGCATGAGGAGCACCGGATTCAGTGGCATTAGCGGATTTAAAAAAATACCTATTCACGCAGCACCTCCCCCCTACGTGTTTAAGGAGGGGGCTGGGGGTGGTGGTCAAGGTATCCCGTTCTGAAGTGAAAAAAACGAATAAAACCCATTTCCTGAACCGAATCAATTTCTTTAAGAAGCACCGATGATGCAGGCCTGAAGGGCCTGAACAATCCTAACCGTGGGTGCAACCCACGGATAAACCAAGCAGGTACCTCCAACCCCGAAAGGGGTTGAACCTAACGTGTACAGGCAACAAAAAAGTATTCCTGTAAGGATATCCTTCCCTGGTCGGCAATCAAAATAACCCTATTGATGGCGCACCGAATTAGCAAGGTCGTGTCCAACCCGTTCCAGGGCTTTATTCAGTGGCGATAGCGGATTTAAATAAAATACCTATTCATGCAGCACCTCCCCCAACTCGTTTATGAAGTGGGCTGGGCGGTGGTCAAGGTATCCCGTCCTGAAGTGAAAAAAAATGAATAAAACCCATTTGCTGAACCGAATCAATTTCTTTAAGAAGTACCGACGATGCAGGCCTGAAGGGCCTGAACAATCCTAACCGTGGGTGCAACCCACGGATAAAACAAGCAGGTACCTCCAACCCCGAAAGGGGTTGAACCTAACGTGTACGGGAAATGCAAGAGGCATTCCTGCAAGGATATCCTTCCCTCGTCGGCAATCGAAATGACCCTATCGATGGCGCACCGAATTAGCAAGGTCGTGTCCAACCCGTTCCAGGGCTTTATTCAGTGGCGATAGCGGATTTAAATAAAATGAGTCCTCAGGCAGCTCTCGCAACCCGTTTATGAAGTTGGCCGGGGGGTGGTCTTATACTGCAGGTCGAAAAGGGCGACAACGCTACGCCATCAGCAAGCAGCTCGTTACCCTCGCTGGATTAGCATAGGTTCTTGGTTTTTACCCCTTGGTTAATGCCAGCAGCCTCCCCCTTTCTGAACAACAGACGAATGGTAACCTGCAAAAACCAAAAAAACCTGCCAAAAGATTGGCAGGTTTTTTTTATGTATTCCCATTCATTGCTTGATTCCGTGCATCCCATTAGCCATCGTAACCCGGGTTTTGGGTAATGTTCGGGTTTTGCGAGATGATACTCAGTGGGATGGGCCAGAAGTAGTTTTTGGACTCGTCAAAAACCGGATCCGCCCAGTCGGTATTCTTATACACATCGATGTAGGTATGGCCATTGTCCGGATCCACGCTGGTCTGAATGATGGCACCGGCATAACGCGCTTGGGCTTCCGGTGTCCAGCGAATGCCCATATCGGGCTTCTCCAGCTTCTTGCCCTGCTTCCAGCGACGGATATCGTCGTAGCGGAAGCCTTCCTGAAACAACTCCACGCGTCGCTCCCGGCGAATTTCTACCAATAGAGGAGAGATTCCGTCGTCCGCATAGCGAGGATCCATGGGCGGGTTGATGTCCAGGTGCGGCATGCCTACCCGGTCGCGCAGCAGGTTGATGCTTCTGTCCAGGTCTGCCTGGGTGGCTTCACCCAATTCGGCCTTCGCCTCGGCATAGATCAGCAACACTTCGCCAAAGCGCAGGATAATGGCAGGAAACTCGGCCGTGTTGAAGGCCTTTCCGATCATGTCGTCGGCATTGTAGTGCTTGATCACGTGGTAACCGGTAGCGGAAGTTCTGCCTCCCGGCTGTCCCTGAATCCGGGGATAGTCCCGGCCGTCCGCTACGTGGTACTTGTATTTCTCGGTATCATCCGGATGCAGCACGGTTTGCCGCAGGCGGGGATCCCGGTTCACAAACACGTCTTCGATGGTCTCATCGCCCTGGTATAAGGGAGAAAGGGTAATGGGCAGTCCGTCTTCGCAGAGGATGTCTTCCACAAAGCTACGGGTGGCACCCCCGGTGTAAGAATAGTAATTCTGTACGTGGTTGGTGTAAATACCCAGCTGGTACCTTCTCCAGATCATCACCTCCGGATTGCCACTTAAATCCAATACACGTTGATAGGCATTGAAATCGTTTTCCGGATCGCCGGTGGAATACAGGGAATACGGCCCGTTTTCCATCACTTCCTGCGCCGCTTCGGCTGCTTCACGCAACCACATCTCGGCATTGGAGCCTCCGTGGTATTTTCTCCAGGTGCCCTCGTTCAGGCAAACCCTGGCTTTGATGGCCAGTGCTGCCCAGCGGTTGACCCGGCCGGGAGCGTTACCATCGCCCCAATCGTTGGGAATGTGCTGCGTGGCGAAGGTCAGGTCCTCCAATACGTTGGCCATCACTTCTTCCCGAGGGGTACGCGCCGCAAACAGTTCTTCGGAGTCGATGTTCAGTTCCCTATCTACCCAGGGCACATCGCCAAACATCATCACCTTTTGGGCATAAAACCATCCCCGCATCAGCCGGGCTTCGCCCACGTATTTGTTGCGGGCCGCCTCAGCAATATCCGCTTTGGGGTAGTTTTCCAGGCCGATATTGATGGCCCGCACAAAATTCCAGCCGTTCCAGCCAAACCATTGGGGTCCGGTAGGGGTGATTTCCCTGCCCGAGCGAATGCGCTGGTAGAAGGTATGCCGGGGATGATTCGGTGCCAGGTTATCCGCCAGACCGTCCAGGTACCAATAGCTCCCAAAATGGCTATTAAATCCGTCCTGATGTCCGTGCAAAATCGGAACCTGCACGTCATTCAAGGCCATGTGGTAAAAGGTATTGTTGTACGTGGCCAGATCGTTTTCGGTATTCCAATACGTTTCGTTCGAAACTTCATCCAGAGGAAATCGCTCCAGGAATTCGTCGTTGCAGGCGCCCAGCAGGACCGTGGCCAGAAGCAGGGAGCCGGCAATCAATTTATAATTTTTCATAATCTTCAGTGCTTTTGAGTTTAAAATGACAGCCGTACACCCAATGTGTAAATTCGTTGCATGGGGTATTCGATCGCACCGGAATAGATGGTTTCAGGATCCAAAGGGTCTCGAATAGGCGAATACTCCCACAGGTTCATCCCCGCGAAATACACATTGGCGGTTTGCAAGCCCAACTTGTCGGTCAGGAAGACCGGTATGTTGTAACCCAACTGCAGGTTTTTCAAACGGATGTAGCCGGCATTTTGCAAAAAGCGGGACTGCGGCTGAATGTTCTTCTTGTCGTTGGTAGAGATATGGGGATGGGGGAAATACGCATCCCGGTTGTCCTCCGACCAGGAGTCGGTAATGAAGTACTTCTCTACGTGACCCGCATTGAAGGGGAAAAACCAGGTCCAGTTACCGGAAGTCGGCCAGTGGTCCCTTCTCCAGATGCCCTGGAAGAACACGTTCAGGGTAAAATTCTTCCACTGCAGGTTGTTGTTGATACCGAAGCTCAGACGAGGCGTGCTGTTTCCGATGATGGTTCGGTCGCCGGGATTTTCCAGGGTGTTGTTTCCCGGAGTGATTCTACCGTCTCCGTCCAGGTCTTCGTATTGGATGTCACCGGGTCGCCAGTTGGCACCCAGGGCCGACTGATCGGCCGCATTGTCCACTTCTTCCTGCGTTTGGAAGATACCTACGGTGCGGTAACCCCAGATCTCATTCAGGGCCTGTCCTTCGTAGTACTGATTCGTCGAAGAGGTACCCGAAGGAATGGCTCCGGCAGGGTTGTCAAACTTGGTGATCTTGGCCGTCCAATCCGACAGGGCCAGCGTCACGTCGTAGCTCAGGTCGTTGCGCGGACGGTCTTTCCAGGTCAGTGCCAGTTCCCAACCGGTGGTACGGGAGTCGGCCGCATTGGAAGCAGGTGCCGCCGTACCCAGGATCGCCGGATACTCCTGACGCATCAGCATGTCCTTGGTATCCCGGGTAAACACATCGAAGGAAGCATCAATTTTGCCACCAAACATGGTAAAGTCTACACCCAGGTTTTGGGAAATCACCGTTTCCCAGGTCAGCGTGGGGCTCACCAGGCCGGCAGGGGAAACAAACGGCGTGCGCTGACCGGCAGTCATCATAAAGCCGGATTGCCCGATGCCCATGGTAGGGATGTAGGGGTAGAAATTATTCCCCAACAATTGGTTACCCAGCGTACCGTAGGAGGCCCGGATCTTCAACTCGTCCAGCCAGCTGGATGTATTGGCCATGAAGTTTTCGTTCGATATTCTCCAGCCCACCGACAAGGAGGGGAAGAAACCGAAGCGATCCGAAGTTGGAAAACGGCTGGTGCCGTCGTAGCGTCCATTGGATTCGATCAGGTAACGCTCGTCGAAGATGTAGTTGACCCGGAAAAATCCGCCCCGAAGGGAATTGTGGTTGGAACTACCAAAGGTCTGCTGCATGCCGATGGTGGCGTTCAGATCGGTAATCAAAGGAGTGATCAGCGTATTGGCCTGTGCGCGCACCCGCTTGTTCTGTCCCCATTCCTGGTTGAAACCCACCATGGCGGTCAGGCTGTGTTTTTCGGGAAGGGAGAATTCGTAATCGGCATAGGCGTTGAATACGTAGTACTGATTGATGTCGTTGACCTCGTTGATGAAATCGTTTCCACTGAATCCGTTGCTGATCGGATTAGCTTCCAGCAGGTTGTTAGACACAATCTCTATCTTGCTGGCTACGTCTTGTGAATTTCGGTAATTGTAATTGTAGGAGAAGTTTCCTTTGATGGTCAGGCCTTTAACGGGCGTCAGGGTAGCGCCCTGCGTCAACCAGATATCGTTGCGTGTCCAGGTGGAACGACCGCCGTCCTCCAGGTAGGGAAAGAAGTTGGTGCCGCCAAAGTACATGCCGATGTACTGCTCGTATTGTTCGCGATCTCCTTGCTGCAGGTAAAACGGCAGGTCCGGAAACTGTATGGGCATGATCGGGTTCACACGCGCCAGGGAGTTGATGTTGACGTCCCAGTTGTAGAAATACGGCTTGTCACTTTTCTGGGTGTTCACCACGATTTTCTCGTCCAGGGTCAGCCAATCGTTTACCTTGAACTCCCCTTTCATCAGCACATTGTAGCGCTTGAAGTTTTCGTTCCGGTCGGAGTCCAGGTAGCCGTCCTTGTTCAGGTGGCCAAAGGATACGAAGTAATTGGAGGTCTCCGAACCACCGGAAATCGTCACGTCATGCTGTTGCGTGGGCGCAAAGGTGGTCATGATGTCGTTTTGGTAATTGTTGAACCCGTAAAACCGCAGGTTGCCGTCTACCACGCCCCATTCGTTTTCGGGGATGGGGTTTTCGGACCAGCGGCGGGTACCTTCCACCATGTCGTCGTCAAAACTGGGAACGCCATTGGTTCGGATATTGGCAATGTTCCGGGCGTTGACAAAATCGTGCGGATCGTTCACCGGATCCATGTTAAAGATGGGCTTGGCCAGGGAAAACTGGCTGTTGATCGATACGTTTACTTTGCCCGCTTTTCCACTTTTGGTGGTCACCAGGATCACGCCAAAGGCCGCACGGGCACCGTATACGGCCGCTGCCGCGGCATCTTTCAGTACCGAAACGCTTTCGATGTCGTTGGGATTCACCCGGTTCAGGTCCATGGGAACGTTATCCACCAGCACCAATGGAGATCCGCCGTTGATGGACTGGAATCCACGGATATTGAACGCGGGACTTTGGGAGGGATCACCGTTTCGGGGGGCGATGTTCAGGTTGGGGATCACCCCTTGAAGTCCTTCCGCCACGTTGGCGATGGGCCGCCCTTCCAGGCGTTCGCTGGTAGCCACACCCACGGCACCGGTCAGGTTGACCTTTTGCTGGGTACCGTAGCCCACCACGACCACCTCGTCCAGGTTAGCGGTGCTTTCTGCCAGGGAGATATTGATGGTCTGTCGGTTTCCTACTTCTACGGTCTGGCTTTCAAACCCGATAAAGGAGAATACCAGGGAAGCACCGTCAGGAACGGTTAGCGAGTACTTGCCGTCCAGATCGGTGGCCGTACCAATGGAGGTGCCGGGCACCGAGACGGTGGCACCGGGGATGGGTTCGCCGTTTGCATCGGTAACGGTACCGGAAACGGTCACGTCGAATGCTGCAGCCGGCTCGCTCTTTTCGATTTTCCCGATAGAAGCCCGGTCAGGAACGGCAAGATTTTTCAGGTTCCTGTCCAGTCGCTGTCCCTGCGCCATCAGACCACCGGAAACGAGCAAAAGCAGGGTTGCTACCATCAATGAAATCCATTTCATTGGGAAGCAAATTCGTAGATTTTTTTTCATATTGGATTGTTGTTAATTTGAAAAGTCCGGAAAAAAATATCCGGATCACTGGTACTACAATGCATGGAGTTAGTTTCTCATAGGCGGTAAAATAGATTGATGAGTGAACGATATACTAGATATATGCGAACGTACCGTCCTTTTTTATACGCTACCATCGGTATAAATCAGGTTTAGTTTCGCCAAGAACAGACAAGGAGTTTACCCATTGGCTGACCCTTCGATTGTACGTTCAATGATTTTTAGTTTTTTTTTCCCGAATACTACTGCTTTTCTTTTCAAAAAAAAATATTCAGGGGAAAAATTTTTCCCTAATCTGAATAATTTTTCTTTAAAAATCACAAGGGTCGGAAAAAGAACGGGTTGCAAAATGGCTTGGAGCGGGCGGTGCAGCAGTGGCGAAACGCTTGGAAGGAAAAAAAGGCTTGAATTCCGGCGCGGTGGAAAAGGGTTAAGACGCTATTTTACCCGACTGAGCGGTAGATGTGGGTGAATTGAAAAACCGCGTGGAATTGGCGTTAACGAGGGTTGGCCAGGGGTAAATGTGGCTTGGGACGGGCTGGGTCGTGTTTATGGGCTAGGAGGCAGGAAAGGTGGAATTCTATTCAGCCGTGGTGATTAAGGGTGAATGGGGTCGTTAGGTGGCTTGTTGGTAGCGAGGCCATTTTTGGCAATTGGTCTTTAATGATGTAGGATCATGGTGGTTAAGGGTTTAATTGTTTAGTGGTTAGGTAGATTCTGGAACAAACGGTAATGGGACCAAAATCCGGGAAATTACACCTGCCTCAAGCCATCCCGCGCAGGAGCGGAAAGCCTGCTTCGGTAGTAAGCTGCTCCTTTGGTCCAGGCCTGAAGGGCCTGAACAATCCTAACCGTGGGTGCAACCCACGGATAAAACAAGCAGGTACCTCCAACCCCGAAAGGGGTTGAACCTACCGTGTACAGGCAACAAAAAAAGTATTCCTGCTAGGGTATCCTCCCCTGGTCGGCAATCGAAATGACCCTATCGATGGCGCACCGAATTAGCAAGCCCCTATTCATCCCAAAGCTGGATTCAACGCTGCTGATCGGTTTAAACCAGGCACCTGTCGTTTTGCAGCAGGTAGCCGGTGGGAGGTCCCTTACGGGCCTGGGCATTGGCGGAAAGCCTGCTTCGGTGGCAAGCTGTTCCTTAGCCAATGCAGAAAACAAAAAAATACGGAACGACCCCGGGCTGCGCCTCCCCTGTCGGCTTACCCGGGGCTATCGGTATTTCGCCCGCTTCGGGGCTTGGAATCGATCCTGTTTTCGCTATGGGCAAACAGTCAGCATGTGGAGCACCGGATTCAGTGGGAATAGCAGATTTAAAAAAAATACCTATTCACGCAGCACCTCCCCTACGTGTTTAAGGAGGGGCTGGGTTGTGTTTATGGGAGAGGAGGTAGGATCGCATGCCTTGGAGTCAGCCGTGGTGGTTAAGGGTTAATGGGTTCGGTAGGTGGTTTGTTGGTAGGGAGGCCACTTTGGCAATTGGCATTTAAATAGGTAGGCTCATGGTGGTTAAGGGTTTAATTGTTTAGTGGTTAGGTAGATTCTGGAACAAACGGTAATGGGACCAAAATCCGGGAAATTACACCTGCCTCAAGCCATCCCGCGCAGGAGCGGAAAGCCTGCTTCGGTAGTAAGCTGCTCCTTTGGTCCAGGCCTGAAGGGCCTGAACAATCCTACCCGTGGGTGCAACCCACGGATAAAGCAAGCAGGTACCTCCAACCCCGAAAGGGGTTGAACCTACCGTGTACAGGCAACAAAAAAAGTATTCCTGCTAGGGTATCCTCCCCTGGTCGGCAATCGAAATGACCCTATCGATGGCGCACCGAATTAGCAAGCCCCTATTCATCCCAAAGCTGGATTCAACGCTGCTGATCGGTTTAAACCAGGCACCTGTCGTTTTGCAGCAGGTAGCCGGTGGGAGGTCCCTTACGGGCCTGGGCATTGGCGGAAAGCCTGCTTCGGTGGCAAGCTGTTCCTTAGCCAATGCAGAAAACAAAAAATACGGAACGACCCCGGGCTGCGCCTTCGCTGTCGGCTTACCCGGGGCTATCGGTATTACGCCCGCTTCGGGGCTTGGAATCGATCCGGTTTTCGCTGTGCGCAAACATTCAGCATGTGGAGCACCGGATTCAGTGGCATTAGCGGATTTAAATAAAATACCTATTCACGCAGCACCTCCCCTACGTGTTTAAGGAGGGGCTGGGTTGTGTTTATGGGCGAGGAGGTAGGATCGCATGCCTTGGAGTCAGCCGTGGTGGTTAAGGGTTAATAGGGTTCGGTAGGTGGTTCGTTGGTAGGGAGGCCATCTTTGGCAATTGGTCTTTAATTAGGTAGGATCATGGTGGTTAAGGGTTTAATTGTTTAGTGGTTAGGTAGATTCTGGAACAAACGGTAATGGGACCAAAATCCGGGAAATTACACCTGCCTCAAGCCATCCCGCGCAGGAGCGGAAAGCCTGCTTCGGTAGTAAGCTGCTCCTTTGGTCCAGGCCTAAAGGGCCTGAACAATCCTACCCGTGGGTGCAACCCACGGATAAAGCAAGCAGGTACCTCCAACCCCGAAAGGGGTTGAACCTAACGTCTACGGGAAATGCAAGAGGCATTCCTGCAAGGACATCCTTCCCTGGTCGGCAATCGAAATGACCCTATCGATGGCGCACCGAATTAGCAAGGTCGTGTCCAACCCGTTCCAGGGCTTTATTCAGTGGCGATAGCGGATTTAAATAAAATACCTATTCATGCAGCACCTCCCCCAACTCGTTTATGAAGTGGGCTGGGCGGTGGTCAAGGTATCCCGTCCTGAAGTGAAAAAAACGAATAAAACCCATTTCCTGAACCGAATCAATTTCTTTATGAAGTACCGATGATGCAGGCCTGAAGGGCCTGAACAATCCTAACCGTGGGTGCAACCCACGGATAAAACAAGCAGGTACCTCCAACCCCGAAAGGGGTTGAACCTATCGTGTACGGGCGACGCAAGAAGTATTCCTGTAAGAATACCCTCCCCTGGTCGACAATCGAAATGACCCTATCGATGGCGCACCGAATTAGCAAATCCCTATTCAACCCGTTCCAAGGCTTTATTCAATGGCGATAGCGGATTTAAAAAAATACGCCCACAGGCACCTTGCAAAAGATGCTCCCTGTACCGGTTCGCCAATACCTGGTTGACAGGGGGTGCCCCTCCCACCCCCAGGTAATCATTCATTCCCACCGGGTAATTTTCTGGCTTTTGGCTACAGGAAATTGACAATCGAAAAAAAAATAGCTAAACTTCGGCTGAGGTAGTAGGAATGCGGTAGTTTTGAGTAGGACTGTATAGAATGAATCCTGAGAGCTTCGGGCTATTTGCAAGCAAAAAACGTCGAAAGGTGTAGACGAAATTAATACAGGGAAGAAATGATAAAATACTCCAATCAAACCCGGATATTGGTAGCGGTAGATTGCATCATCGTGGGGTTTGATGGCAAAGACTACAAATTACTATTGGTCCACCGGGGTTTTGCTCCGGAGAAGGAAAAATGGAGCCTGATGGGAGGGTTCCTGCAGCCTCGGGAATCCCTGGACGAAGCCGCTGTGCGCATCCTGAAACAGCTAACCGGGCTGGAAGACGTGTACATGGAACAAATGCACACTTTTAGTTCTCCCAATCGGGACCCGGTGGAACGGGTGATTGGCGTGGTGTACATGGCCTTGATCGATATTGAAAAATACGAACGACAAATCAACGACGATTTTCGTGCCCGTTGGTTTTCGATAAAAGAATTGCCGCAATTGATCTTTGACCACGAAGAAATGGTCCAAATGGCGTTGAATCGTCTGCGTTACAAGGCAGCACTTCATCCCATTCTCTTCGAACTGCTTCCGGAAAATTTACCCTGCCCCAGCTACAAGCCTTGTACGAGGGATTGTTTGATACCAAAATCGACAAACGTAACTTTACCCGAAAACTGCTATCCAGTAAACTACTCACCAAAAAATCCGAAAAAGATAAGTCCTCCTCTAAAAAAGGAGCCTATTTTTACTCAGTGAATGCGGCCATTTACAAAGAAAACGGGCAACCCCTTCTCAACCTGATCCCAAAAAATGAAATCCCAGCAGCCACGGAATAACCTTGCCTTTGTGCGGTTTGTCCTGTTTTTTCGAGCCTTTGGGGCCGGTTACGGTATGTTCCTGCAAGTGTTTCTGGTGCTCAGCGGTGCCTGCACGGCTGCATATGCCCAAAGTCCCGATATCAGCGGTTCCTGGCGGGGCGAACTGGATGTGGGCCTGCAAAAGCTGCCGTTGCACTTTCACTTTCAACAAGCCGATTCGCTCTGGCAAGGGAGCATGGACAGTCCACAGCAAAACGCCAGAGGCATTCCCCTCTCCGAAGTGCAGGTAAATGGCCCCCTACTCTACCTGGAGATTGAAGCCATCCGAGGCAGCTACGAAGGGGTACTGCTGGGTACCTCCATACAAGGAACCTTCCGGCAGGCCGGCATGGAGTTTCCCCTGATCCTGACTCCCTTCGAGGGAGAAGAAGCGGCCACCCTCTCTCGCCCGCAAACACCGACGGGCCCCTTTCCCTACGAAATTTTTCACACCGGATTTGTCAACGAAGACGCAGGAATCCTGTTACAGGGTACCCTGACCATCCCCCCGGGTCCCGGCCCTTTTCCGGGGCTGGTGCTGGTAAGCGGTTCCGGACCCCAAAACCGGAACGGGGAGGTTTTTTCGCATCAACCCTTTTGGGTGCTGGCCGATTACCTGACCCGAAAGGGAATCATCGTGCTGCGCTACGACGACCGGGGTGTGGGAGCGTCAGAAGGTGATTTTGAGCAGGCCACAACAGCGGATTTTGCCGGCGATGCCTGGGCCGGCCTCGAAAGAATCAAGCGACTTGAAAAGATTGATACACTTCATTTGGGGGTGGTTGGACACAGTGAAGGAGGATTGATCGCATGGATGATGGCTGCCGAACAGCGAAAAGACCTGGCGTTTATCGCCGCACTGGCGCCGCCGGTTGTTTCCATCGACACACTCATGGCCCAGCAGACCTACGACCTGGTGCGCGGCAGTGGAGCTTCCGAGGAGCTGGCACGGGAACAAACAAAAATCAATCGGCAACTCTACCGAGCCATCAAAGAAGCCCCCGACCCGGATGCAGCCAGGGAGGCGCTACTTCCGCTGATCGAAAAACATTTTGTCTCCGCCGCCGACAGCAGCGCCCGGGAAAAAGAAAAGGAGCGGCTGTGGCAGCAATACGCCCCCATGACTTCTGGCTGGTTTTTTCAGTTCATCAAAATGGAACCGCAGCGGTACATCGAAAAAATCGGGATTCCCACATGGGTCGCATTTGGCGAAAAGGACCGGCAGGTAAACGCATCCCTTAACGGAGAGGCCCTGGAAGAGATGCAGCTAAAAGGGGTTGAAATCCACCACTTTGAAGGCCTGAATCATTTGTTCCAAAAGGCCCCTACCGGGGCTGTCTCCGAATACGGTAGCCTGGAGGAAACGTTTCACGAGCCGGTCATGGAAAATTTGGCCGATTGGATCAACCGACAAACCAGCCCGGGGCCTTGACCCGGGAATTTACCGCGGCCCTCTGCCCTTTTGATTCGAACCGCTGGCACTTTCACCTACCGATATCGGAAGAAGTCGTACAACCGCTAACCAATAGTGGAAGGAAGCGCCTGCGGTGTACCCAATGGTGCAGTTGATTTTCCCGCCGCGTTGATGAAAGGCAAGGCGTATGGGTACGTTTAGGTGAATGAGAAAACAAGAACGTCCCCGGACATAAAAAACCAGCGTGCCGGTAAACGTGAGATTGGTCTGGGGTGATTCCGAATACCGGTATCCGGTGCCGGAACCGCTGAAGGTTTTTCTGGAACAGGACGAGGAATTTGACCGGCAATTTCATGCCCTGACCAAAGGCAGGCGGCGTAGTCTGATCTACTTGACCGGTTCGCTGAAGCATCCGAACAACCAGCTCAACCGGGCATTGCCCATCATGAGCCACTTAAAAGAAAGAAGAGGCAAGCTCGATTTCAACCAACTCAACGATAAAATCACGTATTTCACCGATCACTAAAAATACCGCTCGGATAACTGGGCTCTGTAGATCATGAGCGAGGCAGACATGAAAATAAGCTTCGATGCGCTACAGGGTTCCATCCATTTTTTTTAAATCGTATAAGATATAGATGGAAATAAAGGAAGCGTGAACGCCTGGCGCTGAAGGCGCGAAATACCAACTTTAATCGAAAAAGAATCATCCCCCGTCAAAAACCAACCTATTTGTAGTCGCAGGATTCTAACAAAACCTTCTATGTTGCTTTCCTAATTTGCGGGGATATTTTTTCTTGAGAAAGATACATTTTATCTTTAAAACATGAATCTGAAGAGGAAGTGGGCTCTGCTGGAGAGCAACCCACCAGCAATAGGGTTCATGACGGAGAATATACTCCCAGGCCCCTTTAGTTAGGGGCTTTTTTTATCTTTGAATTCTTTGTCTTTTGATAGCTTAAAAAACTCGTTTTACTACTATCAAAAACAGCAACTTACTCCATAAAACAACCTTCTATTAACAGACTCAATGAGCTGCATTGCCACATTTTAATTTATTGGATATTGGGCCGTAGCCTTCGAGATAACAGTCAACTTAGTTGCTGCAAGGTTTTTTAACGGTCCCAATAAAGGTTGGGGATTGTTTTACAGAATAATATGTTTGTGCGGTTTTATTTGACGACTCCAAGCACATAGGGCTGTTTGTTTTTCAATACGTATCTGATCCTGCTTAAAAGTTTCTTTGCTATTCTGGTTATGGCTTGATTGGCTTTCATCCTTTTGCAATATTGGTTATAGCTTTTTGCCAATGCCGGATCAGTCCTTGCAGCGACCCAGGCACATTCTATTAGAGCAGCTCTCAGCACCTTATGCCCCCTGGGGGTGATATTACCCGTTCTTTCGGTATCCCCGGATGAGTTGGTTGACGGTACAAGGCCGATAAAAGAGCATAGTTTGTCGAGGGAGTTGAACCTGTCCAGCCTTTCCAGCTCGGTCAATAGGGTCATTGCCGTCAAGAGCCCGATTCCTGGAATGGTCATCAATAACTTGATTTCCTGCTCATACTTTTCTGTTTTGGAAAGGGTTCGTATTTGGTTGGTGACATTTAGGGTGGTTTTCCGCATATGGTACAAAATGGACAGATGACTGTCCATTATTTGTTTTTCCACCATACCGAGTTCAAGTCCATCCAGCCATCTAAGAAGCTTTTTGTTCCATTTTGGGCTGTTTATTTCCCCGGGAATACTTATGCCGTTAAAATGGAGGCTGGCCTTGATCCTGTTTTTGATCCTGGTGGTATCATTGACGACAGTTTTTCTTAACCTCATAAGCCCCCTGTCACCAAGAGAGGCCAAAGAGGGTATGTAGATAGGGACCAGTTCCCCGTTTCTTAGGGACCGGGCAATTTTTTGGCTGTCCCTGGCATCCTCTTTCTGTACTTTTTCCTTGCCGGTTGTCGGAATATCAGCAGGATTGACCACAATGGAATTGAACCCAAGAGCGCAAAGCTTGTAATGAGTCCAGTATCCCGAGAATCCAGCCTCATAGGCACTGAAGTAGGTAGCACCCGGATAGTTCCGGACAAGATAATTGTACAAAGTCTCTGCACAGGGATCCTGTGAAAACGTGCGTTTATGAAGATTATCCATCATCACTGTAACTTTCCAGCTTTTGAGGTGGGCATCAATACCCACATAAATGTTTTGGCCGGAAAAATCGTTTTTGTTAACTTGTGTTTGCATAAGTTTCGGAGGTTATAGCATGGTTCTAGAAAACTTAATCTAATGATTTCCTGAAACTTATGCTATTGCTCTTGCAAACATATGGCCTTCGAGGTCTGGAAGACGGCAAAGGTTATGGGCTATCAATTTTAATCCAAAAAGGAGACGTTTCTTCGGCTACATTTCTTATTTTCGCCTGTAGACTGGTTTTTTTCTAAAGCCAGATGATCTTCTTTTCATGTATTGCCAGATTTTTCACTCATGCAAAACTATGCCAATCACAGGCGGTATTACCCCTTGCACCACTACGTGGTCACACCGCTCACCTTGATTTTCCTCTCCTGGTCGTTATGGAACCTGGCAGAGGTATTTGCCTCGGGAGGAGATTGGCTGCGGGAACTTTACCTGGTCGTGGCCGCAGCGATCCTCTTTTTGATGCCGGTCATTTCCCGGATTTACGCCTTGAAAAACCAAAACCGTATCATTCGACTGGAAATGCGGCTGCGATACTTTCAGCTCACCGGCAAACCCTTTACCCACCAGGAAAAAAGACTAACGATGGGACAAATCATCGCCCTTCGATTTGCCGGAAGCAGAGAACTGATACCGCTGATAGACCGCGCCATCGGTGAGAAGCTTAGCCCGGGACAAATCAAAAAAGCGATCATGGACTGGCAGAGCGATTACTTGCGGGTATAAGCCGGGCTCAAAATTTCTGCCGGCATCAGTCGATCAGGTTTTTTAATAGATTACGCACTTCTGTGGGGTTTTTAATGTTGTAATTGGCCTGGGTATACGCATAGCCTACGCGAATGGTATAGGCCGCTTTGGGCATCGCTTTGAAGGTATCTTCGTCCGTCCAATCGTCTCCCAGAGCCATCACAAAATCGTATTCCTCACCCCGCATCATGGCGAGGGCGGCGCGTCCTTTGTTGATATCCGGACGCTTGATTTCCAATACCATGTTTCCTTCCAAAACCTGCAGGTTGTGTCCCCGAGCCATGTACTTCAGGTGACTAAAGAGCTCCCGCATCCGCAAATCTCCCAGACCACTTTCCACTTTGCGGTAGTGCCATACCAGGGAATGGTGTTTTTCTTCGATAAAGGCTCCTGGCGTACGCAGCACGTAGTACTCCATCACCTGCCGGATATCTTCCTTCCAGCTATCGTCCACATCGGCATACAAGGTCCAGTCCTCTTCCTGATCCTTCTTTTTCAGCCACACGCCGTGTTCGGCGATCATGTCTACCTCTTGTCCGAGAAACCATTTCCCCAGGGTCTCCTTGTCGCGTCCACTGATGATCACTACCTGGCAAATCTGCGACAAAGTGCTAATCAGGCGGAGCAGCTCTGCGTCGGGAAAAGTATCCTGCGGGCGGCTTTTAAAGCCTACAAGGGTACCGTCGTAATCCAGAAAGAGAATGGGTCGTTTGGCGGACTTAAAGGCAGCGATCATCTGCCTGGTGATTTTCTGATCCATGGCCTTGGATTCCAGGTCCTGCTGCCTTTCTTTCACGTGCTTCAGGCGGTCCATAAACACCTTGACCCACTGAAAGATATCGTATTTTTTTAAGCTGCTTTGCATGGAACTGATCCGCAACTCCTGCTCCTCAGGCTCCATGGTCAAGGCCTCCACGATCGCGTTCTTTACACCTTCCTGATCGTTTGGATTTACCAGAATTGCATCTACCAGTTCTTTACTGGCTCCTGCCATTTCGGATAGGATGAGTACTCCCTGCTTGTCGGTTTTGCTGGCCACAAATTCCTTGCACACCAGATTCATCCCGTCCCTGAGCGGTGTAACCAGAGCGATGTCCGACATGGTATAAAAAGCACTCAACTCATTGAACGGGAAACTCCGGTAAAAATAATGCACCGGCACCCAATTTAGTGTGGAATACTTGCTATTGATGCTACCAACCAGCGTGTCAATTTCCTCCTTCAGCTCCTGGTACGATTTTACCCGATCCCGGGAAGGCACCACCACCATGATCATGGAAACCTTACCATGGTACTCCGGATGGTCTTCCAGCAGCAAGTCAAAGGCTTTGATTCGTTGGGGAATACCTTTGGAATAGTCCAGGCGGTCGATGGTGATCAGCAATTTCTGATCACCCAGCATCTCCATGAATTTGCTGACCGTGCGCTGTGTTTTTTTGCTGACAGCCGCTTTGGCAAATTTGTCGTAATCGATACCCATTGGAAAGGAATCCACGTTGACCAGCCTGTTGTCTGCCTGGATGAAGCCGCTTTCGTTGGAAAGCCCAAGTATCCGCCCCACCGCGCTCAGAAAGTGCCGCATGTCGTCGTAGGTATGAAAGCCGATCAGGTCGGAACCCACCATTCCCTCCAGCAATTGTTTCCTCCATGGAAGCATGCGAATGATCTCGTAGGAAGGAAAGGGAATGTGTTGAAAAAAGCAATGGTGGCTTTTGGCAGATGTTTTCGGAGCATCATGGGAAGAAGCAGCAATTGGTAATCGTGTACCCAGATGGTATCCTCGGCATCTGCTTTGGCCAATATGGCATCGCAAAACTTCTGGTTGACCCGGCAATAGGCCTCCCAGTAAGCGTCTTCGTAATTGATGTATTGGGTGAAGTAATGAAAGGCCGGCCAGATGGTCTCGTTGCTAAATCCCTCGTAGTACAGTTCCACGTCCTTTTTGGTGAGAAAAACCGGTGCCATTTTCAGCTTTCGCAGTTCGTCTACTACTTCCTGCCGTTGTTCTTCGTCCTCCACGTCGTTTCCCGGCCAGCCGATCCAGATGTTTTCTCCTTCCTTGTATATCGACCCCAATCCGGTTGCCAATCCCCCTGCACTGGGTTTGAACTCAAACTTTCCATTTTTATGTTGCAGGCTAATGGGTAATCGATTGGAAACGATGATGGTTTTTGACATGTCTTACGGTTGCTTGTTGGTATAAGAAGGGTTCGTTTGGGATTCGCTAAAAACGATGAAATTATGGACTAAATTACTAAAAAATGGCTTAAAAAAAAACCGGAAAGCGAATCCGGCTGAATCGGAAGCGGGTGAAAAACCATGCAGCGCTTCTTCCTTCCCCGGTATACGATCGGCGGGTGCTCGCACTCCAGGAGTGAATCCATCCTTCGCTGGTCGCCTGCGCTGGCCCGGGTGGATCGACCGGCATCAGAGCAAGCAGGAAGGTCCGCACCGGGAAGGGGTTTAGTAAAACTTATTTCGCCGGACCAGCTTTCCCAGGAGATTACCAGTCAGTGCGCTGGTTCCGCCAATCAGAAAGCCCATTACTGCAGTAATCCCAACCAGCACCGTTCCGTTGGGCAGACCCATGATTTTGGCGACCTGGTCGGGCAAGTCCGATCCAGAGGCGGACCAGGTGAGGAGCGGAACCAACAGCCATACCAGGCCTACGCCCAGCGCACCGGCGATAAAAGCCTGAGACGTGGGACCTCTCATCCAGACCGCCAGGCCTGCGATTACCATCATGATGAACCAATAGGGCAGCGTTCCCCCCAGGAAATAGGCAATCGATCCACTCAGTAGAAATTGAACAAGTACACGCATCTTAGTCCGGTTTGAAGGTTGTCTTGAAAAGGATTCCTTCCGTATCCGATGCGTTTCTCAGATCGATACGCAGGTACTTGCCCGAAGCCCATGTATCAAGCAGATCGTCGTAAAACCGGCTTCCCGGATTTCCGGACTGCCCTCCCGGATACACGCCGTAGGCCTGAATCGGCTCGCCCATCTCTACCACCATGCGCCAGCCAGGCCCCCAGTCATCGCTGGTGGCATTGACGATGTTGCGCCCCCCGCCTACCGGTAGGTCTTTTCTGCTAAAAGCATCGAAATTTGGAATCAAGTGTGCAACGGCGGTACCTTTGTAAGCCGCCCAATGGAGCGAATCCGGCAAGATCTGCCGGGCCTCCATCTCTTCCACCATGCCTTCAAAGCCCAGATTGACCCAATACCTGGCCGTCTCCTGTTCCGCTGTAGCCGGGTCATCAAACCAGGGAGCGGCCGGTTCCTGCTGCAGCTGAGAGGAAAGTACGTATTTGGCCGGATATACCAGGGGCAGCCCCCTACCGTCCCAGGTAGAAAACAGCCGTTGCTCCAGGTGGTGCCACCAGGAAGTAAAGAGCGCGGGCGCGGCCAGACCAGGGTCGGCATGGTATTCCCAGTTGGCTAATTTTTCGATCCACTTCAAATTTGGAGCGGTGAAATAACTGCTGTCCAGAGACGCCAGCAAGAAGGGAAGGGTTTCCGAGGCATGCATATCAAAATTATCCAGCTGCAGTGCCATCGTGCTTTCTACCGTGATGTTCTCCATTTCGGACAATCGTTGGTAAATGCGTCGGTTTCGATGGTACTCGTAGCTGTCAGCAAAAACGTAATAGGGGTAATTTTCGGAGGCGCTGTGCTGGTTGGCAGATTGTACAAATCCCCTTTCCGGGTTTATCTCTCTCAGCTGGTGGGCATCGGGTATCCAACCCTGCCACTCAAAAACGGGATTGCTCCCATCCATCAGGTATTTTCCCTGCCCTTTCCATTTGATGGGGAATTTTCCCTGCACCGACATGGCGATGTCTCCATTTTTGGCGGCGAATGCGATATTCTGCGCGGGTGCAGCATAGGTGGAGATGGCCTCCAGGTAGTCGGCATGATCCCTTCCTTTATTCAGCTGTAAAAAGGTCCGCTGTTCGTTGGAGGCTTCAAAAGCCGTCCATTTTAAGGCAAAATCTACCGGCTTTCGCTCCATCATGAAATTCCGGTCGTACACCACGGGTCCATAATGGGTGTATATCACCGTGTCGATGTAGTCGTTTTGCCCTTTTATTCGAATGGTTTCAAGCCGCGTGGTGCTTTGTATCCACTGTCCGTTGTACAGGTATTCCTTCCGGGAGCTGTCTTTGAAACTGATCTTGTACCAATCCTTCACGTCCCGGTCCGCATTTGTCAGCCCCCAGGCGATGTGCTCGTTAAAGCCAATGACCACCCCCAGTGCACCTGGCAAACTTCCCCCCTTCACCGAGAAATCAGGGGTACTGAGTTGGATGGCGTACCAGAGCGATGGAAGGTTGAGTGCCAGGTGCGGATCGTTCGCAAGGATGGGGTTTCCGGAGGCAGTTTTGCTCCCTGAAACTGCCCAATTGTTGGACCCATAGCCCGGTTCTTTTCCCGGAAGGGCCTTTGCGATCAGCCCGGAGTCCGGATAGGTAAGCCGGGGCGGCCGCGGACTCCCTGCCCGAAAACCCCACCGTTCTTTGGAAATTACCGGAACCACTCCCTCCGGATACTCGGGAAATAGCTTTTGCATCCAGGATTCGCCGAAGAGGTTTCTGAAATTGGTATACGCAAAATCGCTGTCACCCGAAAGGGTTTCTGCCATGTTCATCAGAAACACCAGTGATTTGTACGGACTCCAGGGCTCGGGTCGGTAATCGAGTAATTTGTATTCGATCGGAAGCTCCCCGGGTTTCGTCTGCCGGATGTAGGCATTTACCCCATCGGCGTAGGCCTGCATCAGTTCGACTAGTTGCGGATCGGAACGCTCGAGAAATGCCAGTTTCGTTTCCGCACCAAATACCAGACCCTTTCGCCGCATTTCCCGATCATAAGGCAGGGCAACTTCTCCGACCACCTCGGAGAGCCTGCCCTCGGCGGCACGTACCTGAAACTCCATCTGCCACAGCCGATGAGATGCCGTGACGTAGCCCTGCGCCCGATACAGGTCAGCTTCGTTTTCTGCAAAGAGGTGCGGCACCAGATGCCTGTCGTAGCTGACCTCTACAGGAGCAGTCAGGCCTTCCAATCTAAGGACTGTCGGGGGATTTCTATCTTCGCTGTAGGTATTTTGCCAAAACCCGCGGAAAGGATCAAAAATCCCCACCAACGGCGGAAGCCCGACCAGATTAATCGATAGGCCAACTGCCACCAACAGGGTGAGAATCAGGGAAAAAAAGAATCCTATGTATTTCATTCAATGTTGATCGGCAAGACGAGCTTTTCCCATTTCACTTGCAATCCGTCCGAAACGAGTTCAATGGACAGCCATTCCTGACTTTCGTCGACCCAGGAGGGTGTGACCGGTACGCGCAACACATCGTGCTCTTCCTTGTATTGAAAGTGTCCGTGTTCCAGATCCCATTCGGAATTCAGAATTACCGTCCAGGGTTCGTTTTCCATCGGGATGGTAAACAGGGAATACTTTCCCGCGGGAAGCGGCTGCCCCTCGAAAAGAACGTCCTCTTCCAGACTGATGTAGGTAGCTTCGTTGGCACCCGTCCGCCATACTTCTCCGTAAGGCACCAGGTCTCCCCAAATATCGCGCCCCTTGATTCCGGGTGAACCGTATTGCACCGCAACGGTTTTGTCTCCAATTGTTCCCGAAACGGTTTTTAAGGGACTGGCTCTTTCTTCTCCCGTACTATTGGCGGCTTCCATTGATTCTTCCGACGCCGAATTGTTGGTGGCAGGACCGGAACAGGAAAAGAGAAGCAGCGCCAATAGGAAGCTAAAGGAGTAATACAGGCTGTTGTTTTCTATGCGCATGTGAACAAGTTGTTAAATTCACTCTAATTTATGTATTTTTTTTCTACCCTGCCACCTCCCGGGATTTTAATACAATGAATAATCCTTGCTTCCCTGCGCAAGCCATCCCCGGCCTCCTGCAACACCGGACCGAGTTGTTGTTTCCGGGGAAAAAACCAGCGCTCCTGCCTTGACTTTTTTTTACCATTGCCGGGAAAAAAACGAATTTCTTTTGTTCGGTGTAGGTTTTTTTTCCCAATTTGTGACGAATTAACAGCAATCTTATGCGGCTTATTATTGGCATACTCTTTTTAGTTTCCCTGCTGCTATTTTTCAGCGTCAACGTTTCTCCCGAAAACTGGGGCTATTCCGGGTTGTTCTCCTTGCTGATCCCGGTTTTTATTCTATTCAATCTTTTTCTGGTGGTTTTGCTGCTTTTTGGAAGAGGTCGGTTGATGATTTTCCCCATTCTTGCCCTGATCATCGGCTGGAAATTTCTATCGGTCACCTTTCAATGGAACCAGCCGGATACGCGCACCGAGGGTTTTTCAATCCTGAGCTACAATGCCATGCTTTTTAACAATAACTGGGGGCATACCAATGAAGAACTGATCTTGAATTCGGTACAATGGGCCAGAGACAATCCCGCCGATATCAAGTGTTTTCAGGAATTCTACCAGGATTATACCACTCCGTCCAAAAATGCCCTCAAAATTCTCGGCAAAGAGGGCGCCTACGAGCATGCGTTTCTGCCCGTCGATGGAAACGCAAAGAAAAAATCCTTCGGGATAGCGATTTTCAGTAAATTCCCCATCGTCAACAGCGGGAAGGTTTTTGACAACCGACGAAACAATGGGGCCATGTTTGCCGACATCAAAATCCAGAAGGATACCATTCGGGTTTACAACACCCACCTGGAATCGATGAACATCCGCGCGGCAGATTTGGATAACCTGCAGGGCATCAAAAGCCAATACCGCAGCACCATCAAAAAATTGAAAGAGGGGATTCATACCCGTGCATCGCAGGCACGCATCCTGCTGGAGCACATCGAGAACAGCCCCCACCCGGTAATTCTGGCCGGAGATTTCAACGATGTCCCCTACAGCTATACCTATTTCAGTTTTAAAGAGCTGCTGAGTAACGCATTTGAAGAGATGGGACGGGGCTTCGGGTTTACCTACAATAAGGTGCTGTTCTTTTTGCGAATCGACAATATCTTTTTTAGTTCGCCCTTACAAGTACTTCAGTTTCGCACCCACCGGGAGGTAGATTATTCAGACCATTACCCTATTTCGGCAACTTTTGCCTATCCGGATTGATTGGGTCAACGTGATTTTCGAGGTGCTTTTTTAGCGGTCGCAACAAAAGCGGCAGCCAAAGCAGGTCGGCCAGCAAGGCAACCACCAGCGATAAACTTACCAGCACCCCTGTGAACCAGGGAATTTCCAACTCGCTAAAGGCAAGCACCAAAAAACCCGAAGAAAGAATCAGCGTGGTGAGTATAATTGCTTTTCCGGTGGTCAGAAAGGTGCGCCGGATGCCTTCTTCCAACCCCATACCCTTTTCCAACAACATGCGCAGGTTGGTCATGAAATGAATGCTGTCGTCGACCGCAATCCCGAAGGCGATCGCGAACACAATGGAGGTAGAAAGTTTAAAATCGACGCCCAGCGCATACATAACCCCGCCTACACAGATGAGCGGAACCACATTGGGGACCATGGCAATCAGTGCCATCCTCCAGGACCGGTAGAGCAATCCCACAATCAATGCCACCAGGAAAAAGGCAACGCCCAATCCGGCGAACACTTTCCGCGTCACCTGTTCGTGGCTCTTGTCAATCAGGTAAGAAGTTCCGGTAAGCCTTACCTGTAGCAAGTCCTTGTCCAGTTCCTCTGCTACAAACTGCGCCAATCGCTGGTGTTGCCGGTGTCCGAGAAAGCTCCCATTGTCGGGACTGCGGGCGGAAATCCGTCCGGCCTCAAGGCTATCCGTCCACAAACCCCATTCGTTTTCACGAATCCATCGGTCCAGCATGGGAGTCATTCGTTCGTAGCGGGCTTCCGTGGGCAGGGAAAATGCCTTGGGGTTTCCACCGTTTTGGGCTTTGTGGATACCCTTGACCAGGGTGAGCGGAGAAAGCAGGTTCCCCGTTTTGTAGTTCTCCCGGAGGAAGTCCTCCAGCTTTTGGATTTCCAGCAGCACGGCGTAGTCAAAAAGATTCCGGGAGGGATCGTTGACGCGGAGGGAGACTTCAAGGGGTTTGGACCCATCAAAAACCCGGTCGAAAAACGTGAAATCTTCCTTCAGCGGATGTCCCTCCGGCAAGCTGTCAACAATGTATCCATTGGTTTTTATTTGAGCCATGCACACACCCGCCAGCAGACTGGTCCCGATAAACCCAAGACTAATCGCGGTTTTGTGCTCCTGCATCCGGCCAAAGATCCATTGGAGTGTTCGTTCCCAGCGCCGGGCCCATCGGAGATTGGCAGAGGAAGCCAACGGGGGGAAGGTATACAGCGCCCAGGGAAGGATCGTGATCAATGCCAAAAAAAGAAAAAGCACTCCCAGGCCGGTATAAAGCCCAAACCAGCGCAAGCTGATAATCTGAGTAAAATACAAGGAAACAAAGCCCAGTGAGGTGGTCAGGGCGGTCAAAAAGACGGGAAGGGTCAATTCCTTACACATGGAAGCCACAGCGGCTTCCTTGGGCATGCCCTTGCGCAACGAGTTTTGGTAATGATTCAGGAAATGCACCAAACCGCTCAACCCGATTACCATCAAAATGGGGGGTTGCATGACCAGCATCACGTCCAACTCCCCTCCCGTGGATAGTAAAAAAGACCCGGCCCAAAAAATCCCCAGGGAGATGATGGTAAATGGGAGAAGAACTGCCCACCAACTTCGATACAGAACCCATAACAACACCAACACCCACAGGCCTGCCAGGCCCATGAACAGGGAAAACTCCTGTTGCAGCAAATCCACAAACACGCCCTGGGCCTTGATTTTTCCCGCCATTCGGTAATCCGGAATACCGGAAGAACGAACGGCTGATTCAATGGCAACATACAAGGAATCACCGGCTTCTTTACCAATCATTTGCTGGTTTTTTATAAACAGCAAAAGGTACTTTTCCGATTCGCTGAGCAGGTTTCCCTTCCATTGACTGTCTTCCGAAAGGCGCTGCGCGGACGTTTCCAGGGCTTCCTGGGAGGACCAATCCAAAACAGGCCGAAGGCGAACACCAAAGGGACCGATCAGTGGCTCTTCCTGCTGCAGCAAGGAAACAACCGATGCCACCTTGGAAAGCCCCGCGAGTTCCTTCTCAAGCGCCAGCGCCTTTTCCAGAAAAAGGCTGTCGTAAATGTCGGGTGCATTGCCCAGGGCCAGCAATAGGTAGTCGTTGTCATTTTCGAAGCTGGACCGGTATTCCTGGTAGAATGCCAGCTCCGGATCGTCCTGTTGGAAAAAGTTTTCGAAGTCGTAGTTAAACCGCAAGCCTTCCCAAATCACTGCGAAAAAAACGGTCAAAGCCAGGGCCCCTAGCAGCCTCCAAAAAGCTATGTTTCTCGTCATCGTGCGTTTGCGCTCATTTCCGTGTATTGATTCGATCACTGCCTTTCCCCTCAGGGCAAACCTACACATTCTGCCCGCCAGAAGGGCAGATTGGTCGGGAAAATACTCAAAAAACCACGCCCCGGCTCCACCTGCACATATTTTTCGCCCTTTCCCAAGAAAGCGCCGCAGTCCTGACCGCAGCCTTTCCATAGCGTCGGCAAGCAAACGTTTGTAAGAACAACCCTGGAATTAAACAAAGGGTTTGGCCGCTGCCATAATTTGCTTTATTTTGGGACAAAAACTAAACGACACATGAAAAAATTCTCGTCTTTTTCACTTTTAGCCCTTTGCCTGGCCTTTTTCGGGTCATCGGTGAACGGGCAGTCCGGACGCTGGCAGCAATCCATCAACTATCAAATGGAAGTGGAAATGGATGTTTCCACCAATCGGTATACGGGCAGGCAGACCATCGCCTATTCCAACCATTCTCCGGATACACTGCGTCGGGTATTTTTTCATTTGTATTACAATGCCTTTCAACCCAACAGCATGATGGACGAACGGTCCCGCAGCATTGCCGACCCCGACCGTAGAGTTGGCGAGCGGATTTTCAATCTGAGGCCGGAAGAAATCGGATACATGCGCGTGAGACGCCTGCACATGAATGGACAGCCCGTGTCCATGGAGGAGGTGGGGACTGTTCTGGAGGTGGACCTTCCCGAACCGATCCTTCCAAACAGCACGGTCGTGTTTGATACCGAGTTTGAGGCGCAGGTGCCCCTGCAGGTGCGAAGGGCGGGCCGGGACAATGCCGAGGGAATACGGTACAGCATGGCGCAGTGGTACCCCAAGTTGGCCAATTACGACGAACAAGGCTGGCATGCGCATCCCTACATCGGTCGAGAATTTTACGGTACCTGGGGCAATTTTGATGTAAAAATCACCATCGATAAGTCGTATGTACTGGGAGGCACCGGTTACCTGCAAAATGCCTCCGAAATCGGGCACGGGTACCAGCAAACCGAGCAAAAGGTACCTGACACCGATTCCTCCACGCTTACCTGGCATTTTTATGCACCACAGGTACACGATTTTATGTGGGCGGCGGATCCCGAATTTACCCACGATACCCGGGAGATGGACAATGGGATCACCTTGCATTTTTTCTACGAAAAGAATTCCAAGACAGAAAAAAACTGGGCTGCTTTGCAGGAATATACGGAAAAAGCCATGGCCTATTTCAGCGAACACTATGGCGCCTATCCGTACCGGCAGTTTTCAGTGGTACAGGGGGGAGACGGTGGAATGGAATACCCCATGTCCACTTTGATTACCGGGCATCGCAGCCTCGGAAGCCTGGTCGGCGTGATGGTGCACGAATTGGCGCATAGCTGGTTTCAAGGGGTTTTGGGTTCCAACGAGTCGCTTTACCCCTGGATGGACGAAGGGTTTACCACCTTTGCCAGCAACCGATGCATGGCAGCCATCTTCTCGGAAGAACCTTCCGACTTTCCCCAGCGAGGAGCCTACGTGGGGGTACGAACGACTGGTCCAATCAGGCCTGGAAGAACCCATGTCCACCCACGCCGATCATTACCATACGAACACGGCTTATGGAGTAGCTGCGTATTCCAAAGGTGCGCTTTTCCTGGCCCAGCTGGGCTATATCATCGGTGAAGAGGTGCGGGACCGTGCCATGTTGCAGTATTGGGAGCAATGGAAATTCCGCCATCCAAACGCCAACGACATCACACGGGTGATGGAAAAAGCCAGCGGACTGGAACTCGATTGGTTTAAAGAGTACTGGGTATATACCACCAAAACCATCGATTACAGCCTGGGTTCTGTGAGCAATGAAAATGGGAAAGCAAAAATTCTGTTGCAACGAATAGGACAGATGCCCATGCCCATCGATCTGGTGGTAACTTACCGGGATGGGCAGCAAGAAACAATCTACCTGCCCTTGGAAATGATGCGGGGCGAAAAAAACCCGGAGCCCGGCAACCCGACAGTCACACAGGTGAAAAAATGGCCCTGGACCCATCGCAACCTGGACGTGCAACTGGATCGGCCGGTATCGGCTATTGAGAAAGTTTCCATCGACCCTTCCCTACGGATGGCGGATGTCAACCGGGAAAACAACGAATGGGTGAACGAATAGCGCGCAAAGGGTTCCCTCCGCCGCAGATCGACGCCTTCGGTCTCTCCGGAGGGAACCTTATTCCAAACGCAGTTGGTACTGCAGGACAAACGCCGTTCTACGTTGGTACTGCACCAGGCTACCGGAGGGGTCGGAATCGAATACCGGGCGGTTTTGAAAGGCCAGACTGACTTTTGACCGCTGCCCGTCAAAAAGAAGATTGACCCCGCCTTCCAGGTAGCGAACCGGGTCCTGCAATTTTTCGTACACGGAATACTGCCCGGAGATAAAGGGCTGGATTTTTTCAGTTCTGCGTGGAACCTTCCAGGTATGGGCCAATTGGAAATACCCCGTATGCCCGGTTCCAATGGCCGGCCAGGCATTGCCGGCACCACTGAAGGTGCCCTGTTGATTCGTACCGCTCCCCACGTTGTTGAAGCCAATGACCCGCAGGTAATTGGGTCCAAAATCGTAGTAATAGTAGCCCAGATAAAAGGTCCATGCCTTCTCGTTGTATCCCGGCAGTTCGCCGTAGACATCCGCAGCAAGGAGGGTAATGGAAGATGTCACCGTATCGGAAGCGGTGTTTAGGTGCCACATGGCCCTGTTTTGCTGTTCGATCCCCAGGCCCAAGGCCAACACTTTTCTTTCACCGTCGTAGGTACCGGGATGAAAGGGACCGAGGTTCTCGTGTTCAAAAAACTGATATTTCACATAGGCCGAGGTTTGCATGCCGGGCTTGACGCCTGCAAATTGGGAGTCGGGTACCGGCGGGGTATTCTCTACCGGTGCATAGGGCCGGCTGAACACCAGCCGGTAATCCCAGGGTCCGGCCTGACCTGCCAGGAATGCACTTAGCTTTCGTAGAATATTGTCCGTTTGGTTGACCGTAGGAATCAGGAAGGGGGAGACATCCAAGGTCAGTAGTTTGCTGGTCAGTGGCGCTGCAAACCGGGAGGTGCCGTTCCAGCCGGATTGCCCCCCACCCAGGGTGAGGTTCGGATGAAGTCGGTGATCCACATAAAAGTCCAATAAACGAATTTCTCCCGATCGTGCGGTGAGGTAATTGATATTGTTCTGCCCCAGTGTCAGGGTCATGTTGGTTTTCTGACGGATTCGGGCGTAGGTCTGCAGTCGCAGCCTGCGAACGGAAATATCAAAAAATCCGGGCGAACGTTCGCCATTGATCAACGTGCCGGGATTGTTTTGGTTGTACCGCATCCATACCTGTCCGCTCAGCCGAAGGCCGGCATACGAACTGCTGTCATTTTCCAGGTAAAAGCGCAGAGGCAGTCGTTGGGCCTGACTCGGTTTGACCAGACAACACAAGAGGGGAAGCAAGAAAAAAAAGCCCCCGAGAACCCGATAGGAGCTTTTGTCCATAAAACGCGCATGTGGAAAAATCATGTAACCCGGTTAGCTCAGTAAATTACCATAAAATAAGCACTTCGATCAGACGAAGTCAAAGGTTATGGGGTTTTATTTCCGGTCAGGGATACTGTACAGGTGCACATTGACCTCTCGTACCACGAAAATCGCCAGTTGTACGTTCATTTGACCGGTGAACAGCAATTTATTTGTCTTTTTTCTGTTCGTTTTTTGGGTTTTACAAATGAGATTTCCTACTTTAGGCTAACAAACCCAAGAGATTATGAAGCCAATCCTTTTCCTTACCTGCCTTTTTCTTTTCCTTTTCGTACAGGTCCGGGCCCAGGACGACTTGGAACTCGAGCGAAAAACCACTGGAAAAACCTACCATTTTCAGGAATTTGAAGCCCTTCAGTTTGAGGCCAGCCATCCGGATGAGGTGTCTACGGTCACTTTTCAGGCAAAGGACCTGGAATACCATGCTTCGCCTACTCCCGCACCGCCGCTCGGAAATTACCGGGATTTCAACTTAATAAAAATCACGCTTCCTACAGCACTGGGTAATCCATTGATGAACGGAAAAGAATCCGGGGGAAAGTCGGTCCGGGAATACCTCGTCAAGCGGGAAATACGCCCTAGTCCCGGAGATAAGTAAGGTTCCGAATGTGAATTTGTGCCCAGGTCCAGGGATCCTCGTCCAGAAGCCAGGTGGCTTCGCAATGTACCGGGATTTCTACCCCTTCCATCCTCTCGTAGCCTTTCGCCGCCACGATCCAGGTTTTCCGTGTGGCACCTTCCTCCCCTCCCATGTACCTTTCTGTTCGAAAGCTCAAAAATCTTCCGGAATCGTCAAAGGTAAACGTACCGGTGGCCGCTTGTCCCCAATAGGATAACGTGGCTTTCGCTTCGTTTGGCCCCAAGGGCTGCCAATCGATGTAGCTGCTTCTTGCAGCCGAAGGAAACCAAACGAGCTCTCCAAGAAACCGTTGCAGGGAGCCTTCATCGATTTTGGGATTGTCTTTTTCATCGACCATTGGGATCAGCGACCAGAGCTTGATTAGCATTTCCCCCTTTCCCTGATAAAGTAAATCCCGTCCTTTGACGGTGACCAGGGGCAAGATGGGAAGGTCCAATGACCAGACAAAGCCAGGTTGCAAGGGATTGAAGTATTGGCTGGCGGATCCCCGGTACCAGTTCTTTTGCTCCGGCTTCAGCTTCAATTCGAAATCCTGCATGATCCGCACCTCGGCGGGAATCGGGAGCGTAGTTGCTCCGGATCGTCGCAGCCAGCGCTGCACCGGTTCGGGAAGCGCTGACAGCGCCTGCATCGGTTCTTTCCCCTCAGCAGCCGCTTCGGGTCGGTACAAGTCTGTCACCTCGGCCGCAATTTGTCGTTCAAACCGATCGATCGACCAGGCATGCAACGCTACGAGCAAGAGCAATACATTGGGTATTGTACCGAATTTTGCTTCCGTCCAATACGCAAGAATCAGCACCTGAGACAACATCCCGACGGCGAGGGCGAGGTACCACCAGTACTTTCCTGACCATGCGAAGGCAAGCACTACCCACACCATTCCGACTGCGGCCAGTAGCCATACGAGTCCCATGCTTTTGGAAAGCTGAAGGGGAAGCTCTTTTAGTTCCAACCATTGGAAGGCCTTCAAAAAGCCCAGCAAGTGAATCAGGGCATGCAGTATCAAGAGAACAATAAAGGTCGTTTTCATAAACAAAAGGTAGCTTTTTTTCATTTTTCTCGCAAAAAAAACACCGATCGGTGTGCTGGCCAACCGCAGCTACGTGGAATAAAGATACAATTGAATCGAAAAGTACTTTTCAAAGCTGAATATCTTGCTTACATTGACCCATAGCAGCAGCCCCTCCGACCATGAATAAATCTTCCGCGCTTCCGCTCGTGCCCGGCAAGGTACAAAGCCACCACCTGCACCCCACGGGAATCAGCGGAATCGCTGAGAACGCACGGTTTGAAATCCAGGTATTTCGGGAGACTACTTTCCGGGTGCGGGTAACTAATCGCTCGGAATGGCAGGAGAATCCCTATTCGGTGGTGGCCGATCCGCAGGAAAACTGTTTTGAATTCGAAGAAGACAAGGAGTTTTTGGTTTTAAAAACCAGTAAACTTCAACTATGGATTCGAAAGAAAAATCTGTCCATGGTTTTCAAAACGCCTACCGGCCAGGTTATCAACGAGGACGATCCTGATTTCGGGATCAATTGGCTAGGCACGGAAGTGAGCAGTTACAAATTGCTCCAGGAATGGGAAAAATTCATCGGACTGGGTGAAAAAAACGGGGGATTGAACCGGTACGGGCAGTCCTACACGCATTGGAATACCGACCATTTTGCTTACGACACCGATGACGACCCCTTGTATTGCTCCATTCCCTTTTACATGGGGCTTCATCACGGGATCGCGTACGGGATATTTTTTGACAATACCCACAAGACCACCTTTAATTTTGGCGCCGGAAACAACCGGTATGCTTACTTTGCGGCGGAGGATGGCGATCTGGATTACTATTTTTTCCACGATGTCTCCGTTACGTCCATACTGTTGGCGTATAACGCTTTGACTGGACCACCTCCCCTTCCACCCCGGTGGGCCCTGGGGTACCAGCAATGCCGGTATTCTTACTATCCGGAAAAAGAAGTACTGCGTCTGGCGCAAACCTTCCGGGACAAAGCCATTCCCGGAGATGTGATTTACCTGGATATTCACCATATGAGTCGGTTCAAGGTCTTCACCTTTGACAAAGAAACCTTTCCCAATCCAGCGGGAATGATCCGGCAATTGAAAGAACTGGGGTTCCGGGTAGTGGTCATTCTGGATCCGGGAATAAAAGCCGACGAAGACTACGAACCTTACGTTGAGGGTAGCGCAAAAGGATTGTTTGTTTGCTATCCGAACGGAAAGCCCTACCAGGGGCAGGTGTGGCCGGGTTGGTGCACCTTCCCGGACTTCACCCTACCAAAGGCCCGCTCCTGGTGGGCAGCGGCCCTGGCGTTTTACACTGAGCTGGGTGTCGATGGTTTTTGGACCGATATGAACGAACCGGCGACCTAGGGACAAACCGTTCCGAACCTGGTTCAGTTTGACTACGAAGGCAAAGGGGCCAGTCACCGAAAAGCCAGAAACGTGTACGGCATGCAAATGGCCCGAAGTACCCGAGAGGGGCAGGAAACACAGCGAGCGGGGGTCCGTCCCTTTGTCCTGACACGTGCGGGATTTGCAGGGGTGCAGCGGTACGCAGCGCTATGGACCGGAGACAATGTATCCAGCGATGCGCACATGATGGCCGGCGTCCGTCTGGTGAACAGCCTGGGATTGAGTGGGGTACCGTTTTCCGGGTACGATATCGGTGGATTTGTCGGCAACTGTACACCGGAACTGTTTGCGCGATGGATTAGCATAGCGGCATTTTGCCCGCTGTTTCGAGCCCACACCATGATCAATAGCCATGCTTCCGAGCCCTGGTCCTTTGGAGAAGAGGTGGAAGCCATTGCCAGAAACTACATCCGCTTGCGATACAAACTCATGCCGGCCATCTACGCAGCGTTTTACGCCAGCCACAAAAGCGGATTGCCGGTGGCAAAAAGCCTGGCGCTGGCCTACCCCTTTGATGACCGGGTCTACCACGGAGCGTACGATAGCCAGTACCTATTCTGCGAGCATCTGTTGATCGTACCGGTGGAAAGCCAGCAGACCATTACCAAACTCTATCTCCCGGAAGGCGACTGGTACCACCTTTTTACAGGGGAAAAACGAACCGGACCTGCAGAAATTTTCTGGGAATGCCCACTGAACTACCTACCCGTATTCGTGGCAGCAGGAGCCATTTTGCCCATGCAGTCGGCGACGCAGCATGCGTCGGATGCGCACGATGGGCGGATAAAACTGCACGTATTTAAGGGATCCGGTACGCGTCAGCAACTGATCTACGAAGACGACGGCAACAGCCATGCCTATCAGAAAGGAGAATGGAGCATGCGATCTATCCAAATGGACCACGACCACGGCTTGCTCGAAATAGGGGCTTTGCAAGGAAATTTCCCGAGCAGCTACACCCAGGCAAAGATATATTTCCACGGATTTCCGGACCAGGTGGTGGAAGTTGGCGGGAGACGGGTAAAAATGGATGTGGGGAACATTGCATTTCTGGACGAAATCGCCGAGTATGATCCATTGCCCATGGGCGACCACCCGTTTCAGCTCTGTGCTTCCGTCCCCAATCTTACATTGGATTTGGATGCATCCCCGCAAACCGTTCAATTGAAGGGCATCGCCTGAAAGACCGCTGGGCTATCAGCGACCGCTAGCTTCGTAGTACTCCAGCGCTTTTCCCATTTGCTCGTTTAGCTGGTCGATTCTCCGCTCCGGGCCCGGGTGGGTGGAAAGGAATTCCGGTGGTCGCTGTCCCGAAGACTGCGCATTCATGCGTTCCCAAAAAATGGGCGCTTCTCTGGGATCGTAACCGGCAATGGCCATAAAAATCAAGCCCAATTGATCGGCCTCCAGCTCTTGGTCGCGGGAAAATTTCAGCATTCCTACCTGTCCGCCAAACCCAACGGCTTGTAAAAATATGGTCTGTGTGAGGCTGGGATTTTCACCCATAGCCGCCTGAAGTCCTCCCAACAGGCCATTGGCAACCATCCCCTGCGACATGCGTTCCCGGGCATGATTGGCGATTGCATGCGCTACTTCGTGGCCCATCACCACCGCAATGCCCGTGTCGTCCTGGCAAATGGGAAGGATCCCGGTATAAAAGGCGACTTTACCGCCCGGCATGCACCAGGCATTAACTTGCTCGCTTTCAATCAAATTGAACTCCCAGGCAAAGCCTTTCGTAATGTCGGAAAGGTCGTTTTCCTCCAGGTATTTTTCTACGGCGGAAGCGATCCGTCGCCCCACGGTGACTACCTGCCTGCCCTCAGGGGTGTCGGTCAGGATTTTACTCTCTTTGAGTACCTCCCCGTACTGATCATACGAGAGGGGAAGTACTTCCGCATTGCTGACTATGCTCAATTGTCTTCTTCCACTCAAGGGAACGGTTGCGCAGCTGTAAGCAAAAAGCCCGAATACCAGGAAAGCGATTATTTTCTTGTACATGATTCTGTAAATATAAACAGCTTCCAGGGCTCAAAAAATATGCCAGAACAAAATAAAAAATTAAAAAATAAATGTTCGCAAAATGTAAATCAACCAGAAACTATCACAAATGTAAAACATAAACACCACTAATCCTGTTACTCCTCCGAGTACGAATCCGAATTTTAACCAAATCCGTAAGTTTGTCAATTATGAAAAAGTATTATCACGTTTTGCTTCTTATGCTCGGAATGGCAGGCACGCTGTTGTTGCAGTCCTGCGTGGACGAGTTGAGCCCAGCGGATGCGCTGAATCTTTCCGGAAACAGCCGAACCTATCCGTTAAATGCTGTAGACGGATCCGGGATTAGTGGAAATGTAGTCTTTGAAGAAGGAGAGGGTGGCTACACCAAGGTGACCATCAATCTGAGTGGTACGCCCAATGGCGGCGCACATCCTGCCCACATTCACGTGAACTCGGCTGCCGATGGAGGAGGCATTGCCATTTCCCTTCAGCCAGTGGACGGTACCACCGGTAGCAGCATAACGCTGGTAAATAAGCTGGACGACGGCACCTTTATTGATTATGAAGGGTTGATCCGCTTCGAAGGCCATGTCAATGTTCATTTGGCTTATGGGCAATTGGAAACCATCGTCGCCCAGGGCGACATCGGTGGCAACGCGCTGGACGGTACTTCCAAACAATACAACCTGCTTACCAAGGACGTGGCAGGTATCAGCGGCACGGTACTGTTTGAGAAAAGTGTGGCAGGATTTACTGTGGCAACCATTGACCTAAACGGAACGCCCGCGGGAGGATCTCACCCGGCGCACATTCATGCTAATTCCGCAGCCGAAGGCGGGGGAATTCTCATCTCCTTCAATCCGGTAGACGGAGCCACTGGTAGGAGCCGCACGATCATCCGAACCGACGATGCCGGGAATCCGGTTAGTTTCGAAGACATACTCAACATGGATGCCTATGTGAATGTGCACCTGGCTGCCAATCAGCTAGGAACCATTGTGGCACAGGGAGATATTGGCAGCAACGAATTGACGCAAAATTTTAAAGAATACCCGCTCAATGAACTGGCAGTGCCCGGTATTTCCGGATCCATCATCTTCAAAGAGCGTCTGAACGGATTTACATTGGCCAGCATTCAACTGGACAATACGCCGGAGGGAGGCATGCACCCGGCGCATATTCATGCAAATTCGGCAGCTGAAGGAGGAGGTATTCTTGTCAGTTTCAATCCTGTCAATGGCACTACCGGTACCAGCGAAACCACCATCCGCCAGCTGGATAACGGACAACCTTTGACCTACAACCAAATCCTGGATATGGATGGATACGTCAACGTACATTTGTCCATGAACCAATTGGCTACCATCGTTGCACAAGGTGACATCGGAGGAAACGAATTGACCGGCATGAGCAAAATGTATCCGCTCAACGAACTGGCGGTTCCCGGCATCTCCGGATCCATTACTTTTGAAGAACGGAAAAATGGATTCTCTCTGGCAACCATCGAACTCGCCAATACACCGGAGGGCGGCGTCCATCCGGCACATATTCACGCCAACTCGGCCGCTGAAGGCGGAGGCATACTGGTCTCCTTCAATCCGGTAGACGGAAGCACCGGCATGAGCAAAACCACGATCCGCTCCCTGGATGCGGGTGGACCGCTGACTTATTCCGAAATTATGGATATAAATGGTTACGTAAATGTACACCTATCCATGACGCAGCTGAACGTGATCGTGGCTCAGGGAGATATCGGAGAAAATGAGTTGACGGGCGAAATGAAAATGTATGCACTCAACGAATCAGCCGTACCGGGAATCTCCGGATCCATCACGTTCGAAGAGCGAAAAAGTGGATTTTCTCTGGCAACGATTGAACTTGACAACACACCCGACGGGGGGATTCATCCCGCACACATTCACGCCAATTCGGCTGCAGAAGGCGGAGGCATACTGGTCTCCTTCAATCCAGTTGACGGCACAACCGGCATGAGCAAAACCACGATCCGTACGCTGGATGCGGGAGGGACACTTACTTATGCGGAAATCCTGGACATGGACGGATACGTCAACGTACACCTGGCGCCGGATCAATTGGCGGTCATTGTGGCGCAAGGGGACATCGGGGGCAATGAGCTGACCGGGACCAGCAGCACCTACGCTCTGGGCGAGCTGGCGGTACCCGGAATCAGTGGAACAGTCACGTTTAATGAAAGGAAAAACGGATTCACACTGGCAACGATTATGCTTTCCAACACGCCGGAGGGCGGCATTCACCCGGCCCATATCCACGCCAATTCAGCCGAAGAGGGCGGAGGAATTCTGGTCTCGTTCGTACCTGTAAACGGTACCACCGGCATGAGCCATACCACCATCCGAGCCTTTGATAGCGGCGCCGCACTCACGTACCAGGACCTGTTGAGCATTGATGGGTACGTGAATGTACACCTTTCGGCCGACCAGCTGGGAGTGATCGTAGCTCAAGGAAACGTCGGAAGCAACGCTACTGCAGTTCCAGCATAAGATACAACATCCAGACTGCCTCAGACAGGCAGCCGGACTTGCTTCTCTTTAGTATGGGTTTATATTCGAAAAAACCGTGGCCATATTGGCTACGGTTTTTTTATCTTGTGCGCAAGACAAGCAAAAGGCTGTCAAAATCAAATCTCCCTCAGTCACCAAAGGCATGAATAACCAGCAACAACGCGTGCAACGCGCACTTCTTTGGCCACCCGGTTTTATCTGGTACATGGCACGGAAATTACCCTCTGTCCTCTTTTGGGGGATTCGAGTGGTTCAGTTGAATGTCAACCAGTGTCGGACCCGACTTCCTTTCACCTGGCGAACGAAAAATCCATTTCGGTCCATTTACTTTTCAGCCCTCTGCGGCGCAGCCGAACTGGCCAGTGGAGCACTTTGTCTGCTTCATACGAGCGGCGCGGGTTCTTATTCCATGCTGGTCACCGCATTTGAAGCGGAATTCGTAAAAAAAGCCACGCAGACCGTCACCATGGAATGTCTGGACGGACACCGAATACAGGAAGCGCTTCAGGCATTAGAGCATCCGGGCGATACGTGTCTGCTTCGCATGACGGTATGCGGACGCCATCCCGATGGAGAAACGCTGGCACACTTTAGCATCACCTGGTCGTTTAAGCGTAAGCATTCCTAGCGCCATTTCATGCGGTCTCCACGGCATGCCGGTCGATCACCTGTACCAACTGATGAGCAGGAACCACTCCGGATTGCCGCCAGACGGGTTTTCCATGTTGAAACAAAATCAGTGTGGGTACTCCCCTCACCTGAAATTTACTTGCGGCCAGAGGGTTTTTATCCACATCAATTTTAATAATCTTTGCCTTTGGCCCTACTTTCGCTGCCGTTTCCTGAAGGATTGGCTGCATCATTTGGCAGGGTCCACACCAGGTGGCATAGAAATCCACCAAAACGGGCTGCTCCCCACTAATTATTTCCGAGAAACTTTTTCCACTAGACATATAAAGTATTGTTTATTTATCAACAAAAGTAGAGCTAGCCTTGGTAAAAATCAGTAATAAAAATCACAAAGTGAGGTCGGGAGGAAGCACAGCCCTGTAGGATGTCCGAATGCCATGGATGTGATGCTCCGTGTGCCCATAGATAATGTGAATCAATGCAGACACGGACATGGGGCGACCGCTCACCGTTCCCTGGCGTGTCCCTATCCCAGCCGGAACCTGCTCCAGGAAATCCTTGAGTAATTCCCGGTGAAGCAGAAAGGAGCGCAGGAGCTGCTGTGGGGAGAGCGCATTAAAATCCGCTGTTTGCACATAGGCATCCTGATCAAAGTCGGGAAACCCGGCCTGTTCTCCCCTGCTGATACACAAGGCCCTGAAATGCATGATTTTCTCGGTATCCAGAATGTGTCCCAGAAGTTGATTAAGGGACCACTTATCCTTTTGATAGCCCTTCCTCGCTGTGGCAGGGGACAGACCCGTATACATCGACCGAATAAAATCCTCCTGCTGTTTGGCTAGCGGTTTCAACGCCTTGCCTGAAACCCGGTCGATATAGCTTTTATAAAAGGCGGGATAGGTTCCTGCCATTGGTGCTTGCAGTTCCATAGTAGTCTCCATTATTTTGTTAATTTTGCAGGACAAGATAAAAAAGAAAATACGCTATGAATCCATTATTGGAAAAATTCGATACCCCATTTGAAACCGCTCCCTTTGATCGCATCAAGAACGAGCATTTTTTACCGGCCGTGAAGGCAGCAATCCAGGGGGCCAAAGAAGAAATCGACCGGATAAAGGAGGAACGCCTTCCGGATTTTTCCAACACCGTGGTAGCGCTGGAAAATTCTGGGGAAAAACTATCCCGGGTGGCTTCTATTTTTTTCAACTTGAACGCGGCCGAAACAAACGATGAGATCCAGAAACTTGCCCGGGAGATCTCTCCACTGCTTTCGGCACATGGCAACGATGTATTGCTGGACGAGCAATTGTTTGACCGGATTCGTCAGGTATACCTGCAAAAAGAAGGGCTTCAACTCACCACCGAAGAAAGTCGGCTGTTGGAAAAAACGTACAAATCTTTTCTCCGCAACGGAGCCCTCCTTACCGGTGAAGACAAGGAAAGGCTGCGGGAAATCGACCAGCAACTCTCCCAATTGGGGCTGCGGTTTGGCGAAAATGTATTAAAAGAAACCAATGCCTTCGAGCTTATCATAACCGACGAAAATGACCTCGACGGACTTCCGGAGGGGATCATTGAGGCTGCTGCGCAGACAGCGGAGGAAAAAGGCAAGCCAGGCAGCTGGATCTTTACCCTGGCCTTTCCCAGCTACGTCCCCTTCATGACCTATGCCAGCAACCGGGAATTGCGGAGGCAACTGTTTATGGCCTACACCAGCAAAGCAGCAAAAGGCGATGCACTGGATAACCGGGAAATCATCAAAGAAATCGTTCGGTTGAAGGACGAGCGGGCCCGATTGTTGGGCTACCCGAATTATGCAGCCTTCGTACTGGAAGAACGGATGGCTGGAGACGGTAAGCAGGTACTGGACTTTCTCCACGACTTGCTCGAAAAAGCCCGGCCCAAGGCAGTTGCCGAAATGAAGGAACTGGAGGCCTTCGCCCAGGACCGGGATGGCCTGGAAAAAATCCAAAAATGGGACGTTAATTTTTATGCGGAAAAGCTAAAAATGAAGAAATACGAGGTGGACGACGAATTGTTAAAGCCCTATTTTGAGCTAAAACGTACGATCGGTGGAGTCTTCCAAACCGCCGAAAAATTGTACGGGCTTCGGTTCGAAGAAAATTCCTCCATCCCGGTATACCATTCCGATGTAACGGCCTACGAAGTGAAAGACGAGAAAGGAGCGCACCTGGCGGTATTCTATGCAGATTTTTTTCCGCGGGCTGGAAAGCGAAACGGTGCCTGGATGACGGTGTACCGCGGCCAAAAACGGGTTCAGGGCAAGGAACAACGGCCCCATGTTTCCATCGTATGTAACTTTACCAAGCCCACCAAAACCAAACCCTCATTGCTGACATTTAACGAAGTGACAACACTGTTTCACGAATTTGGTCATGCCCTACACGGCATGTTGGCAAACGGCACCTTTGAATCCTTATCCGGAACCAATGTTTACTGGGATTTCGTTGAACTTCCCTCGCAAATCTTTGAAAACTGGTGCTACGAGAAAGACTGCCTGGATTTGTTTGCCCGGCATTACGAAAGTGGAGAGCCCATACCACAACAGCTGATCGAGAAAATCAAAAAAGCTGCCAATTTCCATCAGGGATACCAAACCGTTCGGCAGATCAGTCTCGGGCTGCTAGATATGGCTTACTATACCGCGGACCCGAAAGCAATAACAGATATTTTCGCCTTTGAGCGAGACGTAATGAAGCCAACGGAACTGCTGGAGCCTGTACCGGGCAGCTTGATGAGCACCTCCTTCTCGCATATTTTCCAGGGTGGATATGCCGCAGGGTACTACAGCTACAAATGGGCGGAGGTACTGGATGCAGATGCATTTGAGCTATTCCTCGAAAAGGGAATATTTGATCCGGAAACGGCTCGCTCCTTCAAGGAAAACATCCTTTCGATGGGTGGACAGGAGCATCCGGAAATACTTTACAAACGATTTCGGGGAAGGGGACCGGAAACAACCGCGCTACTCAAGCGGGCCGGATTGCTTCTTTAAAGAAAAAGGGGCGCGTGAGCGACCCCTTTTGAAAAGGCATAGCAGAAAAACCTGACGTGCTGTATGCTAAAAAAGCAAAAAAATAACAGGGTTTCGAGTTAAATGATGATAAATCCGATTATCAACAACCATATGATAGCAGACACCATTATAAGTACCGTAAATTGTTTGTCTTTCATAGCTCTGAAATTTTAAGTATCAATCACGGAATTAAGATACAAAATTCAGCCTACAAAACAAAATTTTATACGTGTAAATAAATTTAACGCCTAACAAAAATCAAGTAATCACATGTAAAAAAATCAATTATTCAGCAGTTAAGGGAGCACGAACGACAAATAATCTTATTTATTTTAAAAATTTTTTATTTTTTTCCTTTTTTCCCTGCGTTTTGAAATTTTTCTGAAGCCGGGCTAGCCCGGGTGGTCGCGAGAGACAAGTGGCTCAACTCGTGGTAATGTTTTTGATTTTTGGACATGTTTTCGGCAGTCCAACGAATCCTCTTTCGTTTGGGATATTTCCTAACCGCGCAATCGCTTACCTGGCAGTAATGGCAGCAGGATTCGGGCAGACAGGGGTCGGCATGGACAAACACCTCGATGTAGCCCGGCATGTTTTTTTCGAGCACTTCTTCCACCTCCTCCACCTCGTCGTGAACCCGGACCAAGTCAAAGTAATAGGGCAAGGTCAGGTGCAAATCAATGTGACTGTCCCCCCCATACTGCTGCACCCGCATGTTGTGAATGTCAATCCAGTTGGCCTTCCGGTGCCGGTTTAGAATCCGCACTGCCAGGTTGACAATCTTTGGATTGGACTCGTCCATGAGCCCGGCTACAGACTGCCTGACCAATACGTATCCATTAAATACGATATAACCCGCAAAAGCCAGAGATAGTAGACTGTCCAACAGTACCCATCCGGTAAAATAAATCACACCAATTCCAGCGATCAATACAAAACTGGAAATGGCATCGGTGGATAGGTGCCGGCCGTCCGCTTCCAGGGTAATGCTGTGAAGGGATTTTCCTTTTTTTTGCAGCACATACCCCAGTACTCCGTTGACCAGCCCAGAAAAGCCTACCAGTGCCATGCCCAGGGGTAGCTCCGCCAGTACCTGTGGAAAAATCATGGCCCGAACCGACTGGTAAACGATAAAAACGCCCGCCAGGATGATCAGCGTCCCTTCGATCCCAGCGCTAAAAAACTCAATTTTCCCATGGCCGTAGGGATGGTTGCTATCCTTCGGCAAGGAGCTCAGGTAAATGCTGTAAAGCGCAAAAACAGAGGCGACCACGTTGACAATGCTTTCCAGGGCATCGGTCAAAATCGCATTGGAACCCGTCAAAAAATAAGAATAGAACTTGATTGCCAACAACAGCAAACTAACGATTACTGACCCTACAATAAGACGTGTTTTTTCCTGATCCACAATGTTCTTGCCCTGGTGTGGTGTCAAAATTAAGCTTATTCGGGGGCTTGAAAAAATAAACCCGTACAAAATAATCCTTGCCTGGCCCTATTTTACTATTCACGCCGGTTCGAGTTTTCAGGCACCTGAAAACAGGTGTAGATGAAACCATTTGTCCTCCGCCTGGCCGGGCAAGGGGAGTCATGCCCTTTTCCAAGCGCTAAGCTTGATTGAAACCAGGCAACCGAATGTACCCTGGACACTCGTCCTGCGTCCAGCCGGTACTCAAACCTAGCAAAATTGCCTGTTTTCTTCAGCATTTGTAGGAAACTCGCAGGAAATAATGAAGATTTAATCGAGGAATTGGTTACTTTAGGGCTAACCTTGCTTTGTTTACCTTTCCTTAGTTACAATGGTTCGAAAAACAATACCCATTCTCCTGATCCTCGCATGTACGAGCTTGCTTGATCTGAACGGACAAACCCGTTCCCAGCAAAAAAGTCAACCTTTACAGACCGGGTCGCCCGAAGCCGTGGGCTAATCAGCGGAACGGCTGGACCGTATCGACGCGATGCTGCAAGATGCGGTGAATGAAAACAGCATACCGGGCGCGGTAGCGTTGATTGCCCGCCACGGAAAAATCGTCTTTCACGAAGCATACGGGCAAGCCAATGCCTCGGGTACGCCCTTGCAAAAAGATGCCATTTTTCGCATCGCTTCCCAAACAAAGGCCATCACCTCCACCGCTGTGATGATGCTTTGGGAGGAAGGAAAATTTCAATTGGACGATCCCATTTCCAAATACATTCCAGAATTTAAAAATCCTCAAGTACTCGTTAACTTCCGGTACGCCGACACGAGCTATACGGCCCGTCCGGCCAGCAGGGAAATAACCATACGTCACTTGCTCACCCATACCTCCGGCTTGGGTTACGGTGTAATCGACGGAGACGAGCGAATGAAAATGCTTTACCAAAAGGCAGGCACCACGGATCTGTTTACCACTGAAAACGTCACGATAAAAGAGGTCGTGCGCAAGTTAGCCAAATTGCCTTTGCACCACGATCCCGGTACAAAATATACCTACAGCATGGGATTGGACGTATTGGGGTATTTCATTGAAATCATCTCCGGGATGACCTTTGAGCAGTTCCTTAACGAACGCCTCTTCGGGCCGCTGGGTATGGAAGATACAGGTTTTTACCTTCCCCGGTCCAAAGCAGACCGCCTGGTAGCCATTCAACACAAGGTAAACGGCCAATGGGAAAACTATCCGGATACGTTTTACGATGTGGATTACCCGATCAATGGATCCTCCTTTTTCTCCGGTGGTGCGGGCCTTTCCAGCACGGCAAAGGATTACGCAACCTTCCTTCAGATGTACCTGAATGGGGGTGAATGGAACGGCAAGCGGTTTCTGAGCAGGACCACCATCGCCAGTATGATGGCCGACCAAACGCAGGAGCTGTACGGTGGTGCCGAGCAACACTACGGACTGGCCTTTGGTGTCCTGACCGAGCGGGGTCAGGCAAAAGGGGGGCTCGGCAGCCCGGGAACGTTCGTCTGGGGTGGGTACTTCAATACCCAATATTTCGCTGATCCGCAGGAAAAGATCGTGGGCATTCTTCTCAAACAAACCCAAGGCCCCACAGGCGATCAAACGGCCTGGAAATTCAAGCAGATGGTCGGCGCCGCCGTCGATGATTGACCGAAATACCGATAATGAGTGACTAACGGCGCAATGGTTCCGGTAGTCTTAGGGTTGATAGACCGGTTCCGGATGCCGATCTGGCATGCCTGGATGGTAAAAATAAAGTTTGTTATCCTGGTATTGCTTCAGATGAAGAGGTAGCCTGCGCATAAAATCGTCAAAGTTACGTGTATCCGGGGCAGACCAGGCGCTTTCCGAGAGGGCCGCTATTCGTGGGAACAGTAGAAAATCCAACCGCTGCTCCCGGTCCACGGTCTCCGTCCAGAGATTGGCCTGGATTCCCAGTACCTTTTTCTGCTGGGTAGCATCAAGCCCAAGGTTTTCGGCCGAAAAATCGTACACTGCCTGTAGCGGCGCAAAGGCCCCCGCCCATTTTCTTCCGTACCGATGCGACGCTTTTTGCACAAAGTCAAAGTAAAAGGGGATACGGGGGCACAGCACCGTGGCATATCCCCCATTTAGCGCAGCAAAAAGCTGTTCTTTTTTGTCGTGACGCCACCAGAAAATGATGGTCTGATCCCTGGGCAGTCCGGCTTCGGCCATTTCATCCCAGGCGAGTACCTGGTTGTTCCAGCGAAACAAGGTATCTGCCATGCGTTTAAAAAAATAATCCTCCACCCCTTTCAATCCGGTCAGGCCTTCCTTTTGCATCAATTGCTGCACCTGCGGATCTTCGGGCCACATCTGATTGCCAAAACTGACCTCATCTCCTCCTAAATGGATCTTATTACCGGGAAAAAGCATGTCTACTTCTTTTAATATCCGACTCAGGTAGGTATAGGTACCTTCTCTGGCCGGATGAAAGGTAAAATCCGGGTAGCGATCGGACCCTCCCCCACTAAATTCGGGGTAGGCCCGATTGGCGGCCGTTGCATGCCCTGGCATGTCGATCTCGGGAATCACCTCTACCATCCGCTCCGCAGCGTAGCGGACGATTTCCCTTATTTCCTCCTGACGATAATAGCGTGCAGGGGCATTGGGATCCGAGTGGTTGCCAATCCCTCCTACCAATGCCAATCGCGGATAGGCCTGGATATCGATTCTCCAGCCCGGTGCATCGGTCAGGTGCCAATGAAAGGTGTTCAATTTGTAATACGCCATGTAATCGAGTAGTTGCTTCACCTTCTCCATGCCAAAGAAATACCGGGATTCGTCCAGCATCAGGCCCCTCCATTCGTACACAGGCCGGTCGGTGATGTGCCAGTTGGGCAATTGAAGGGTGCCCTCAGTCCCGGGAATCGACGCACGAATTAACTGCAAAAGCGAGACGACCGCATAGAACGCTCCTTTCTCCTGAGTAGCACTGAGCAGAATAGCGGATTCCCCGATCTTCAGCCGGTAGCCGGTACCCAGGCCGGGAACAAGTTGAAGCGAAATCCTTTTTCCGGTCACCCGGCCTTCAGAAAGGGAAATTCCAGTCATCCGCAAGAGTTCGCTTTGCAGAAAGGACGCCTGATTTGGAAAATCTCCTTTTTCCAGCACCACCGACCCATCCCAGGCAAAGGTTCCCTCCATCAGCGAATAACCCGAGGGGATGGGAATAATCTCAGGGCTTACCTGCCGCCCATACGCCGTGTGGTAAGAAACGATCCACCAACAAGCAACAACAATAAAAAGACGAGCCATTTGCGTTCATTTTGAATGGAATGTAAAACTACCAAAAAACACCCACCCATCACCCTTTACTGTCGCTGATCCGGGCATTTTATTCGGTTCTCGCGCCTACCCCCCATCTTCCCGGACGATCCGCGGCCTGCCGGGTTTTCGGAAGGGCCCGAGGGCAAGGCAAGACCGGTTTTTTTTATTGAACAGATACCCTTACCTTTCCTACAAACAAGTGAGACACATGCGGGTTAATTGGTGCAACATGGGAATTCGTTGGGTGGCATTCCTCTTGATAATGGGAAGTCCACTGATCGGTGTTGCACAGCAGGCGACTGCTGCGGAGTCCGACACGACGGAAATTTACCGGATTACCACCAGGGACGGAAACGAGTACCTGGGTACCATCATCGCCGAAGATGCCGTGCGGATCCACCTCAAAACGGAAAACCTGGGCGAAATCCGGCTATTCCGGTCTGACATCCTTCAGATCACGAAGCTGGACCGCCTACATCGGAAACGCGGGACGTATTGGTTTGCAAACCCACAGGCTACCCGCCATTTTTGGATCCCCAACGGATACGGTTTAAAAAAGAACGAATCGTATTACCAAAATGTATGGATTTTTTTCAATCAAGTGTCCACCGGTATTACCGACCATTTCTCCATTGGAGCGGGCATGGTGCCCCTGTTCCTTTTTGCCGGAAGCCCTACACCCGTTTGGGTGACACCGAAGGTCTCTTTTCCCGTTGTGCCAGAAAAATTAAATTTGGGAGCTGGCGTACTGGCGGGAACGATTATCGGGGTAGACGATGGTGGTTTCGGATTGTTGTATGGGCTTTCTACAGTTGGATCCAAGGATAGAAACCTTACCCTCGGGCTTGGCTGGGCCTATGCCAACGGAGGCATTGCCAACCGCCCCACCGTATCGCTGGCCGGAATGATCCGAACGGGGCCCAGGGGCTATCTCTTAACGGAAAACTACCTGATTGGCGCGGGTGGGGAATCCTTGGGCATACTATCCGCTGGAGGACGACGCATGGTCGGACGTTCTCAGCATTGATTTCGGATTATTCTTACCCTTGGTGGCTGCGCAAGGTTTTTGGGTAGCGATCCCCTGGCTGGGCCTCACGGTTCCTTTTGGAAAAAAATAAACCTGAAAAATACGGCAAGAGGTTTCGAACTGCCCGATTATTGTGTGGTTGGATTTCACCCAAAATCTAAAATACCTATCTTTGCGGGCTATGAGCGAGAAAAAATTCAAACGGTATACGGTTACTTCGGCGTTGCCATACGCCAATGGTCCGCTGCACATCGGGCATTTGGCAGGCTGTTACATTCCCTCCGACATCTACGTGCGCTACCTGAGGTTACAGCAGCGAGACGTGGTGTATGTTTGCGGCTCCGACGAACATGGAGTAGCCATCACCATCAAAGCAAAAAACGAAGGCATCAGCCCGCAGCAGGTGGTAGACCGTTACCACGAGATCATGAAGGATAGCTTCAGGAAATTCGGGATTAGTTTCGATCATTACTCCAGAACCAGTTCACCCGTCCACCACGAGACCGCCGGGCAGCTTTTCAAAGACCTGTACGACAAAGGCGAATTTTTAGAAAAAGAAACCGAACAATACTACGACGAAGAGGCAGCTCAATTTCTCGCCGACCGCTACATTGAAGGCACCTGTCCGAATTGTGGCCATTCGGAGGCCTACGGTGATCAATGCGAAAAATGCGGTTCCTCCCTCAGTCCTACCGACCTGATCGATCCAAAATCCAAGCTTAGCGGCAATACACCCGTGCTTCGAAAAACACGGCACTGGTTCCTCGACCTGGGAAAATATACACCGTTTTTGAAAAAATGGATATTGGAAACCCACGCACAGGACTGGAAAAACAACGTGCTGGGACAATGCAGAAGCTGGCTGGAAGCGGGAGACGGGCTACAGGCGCGCTCCATGACCCGGGACATGGACTGGGGAATTCCGGTACCCCTGCCAGAAGCCAAAGGAAAGGTACTGTATGTCTGGTTTGATGCGCCCATTGGCTACATTTCTTCCACCAAGGAGTGGGCTACGGAAAAGGGCCTGGACTGGGAGCCCTACTGGAAGGATTCGGAGACCAAGCTGGTGCATTTTATTGGCAAAGACAATATTGTTTTCCACTGCATCACTTTTCCCGCGATTTTGAAAACCCATGGAGATTTTATCCTGCCTGACAACGTTCCAGCAAACGAGTTTCTTAACCTGGAAGGACAAAAGATTTCTACCTCCAGAAATTGGGCCGTGTGGTTGCACGAATATTTGGAAGAATTTCCTGGCCAGGAAGACGTACTTCGCTACGTACTTACTGCAAATGCTCCGGAAACCAAAGACAATGATTTCACCTGGAAGGATTTTCAGGCGCGAAACAACAACGAATTGGTCGCGATTTACGGAAATTTTATCAATCGTGCCGTAGTGCTTACGCACAAGTATTTTGATGGAAAGGTACCGGACAGGGGCCAACTAGAGGCCGTGGACCAGGAAACGCTGGAGTTATTGAAAACCTACCCGGAAAAAATCGCTGTTTCCCTGGAAAAATTCCGTTTTCGGGAAGGATTGGCGCTAATGATGGATTTTGCCAGGACCGGAAACAAGTACCTTGCCGACACCGAACCCTGGAAAACCATCAAAGAGGACCGGGAACGCACAGGCACTATACTCTCTGTTGCGCTGAATATCGCAGCAAATCTTTCCATTCTCTCTGCCCCATTCTTGCCGTTTACCTCAGAAAAAATTAAGACTATGCTCGGAATAAAGGGCTTGCATTGGTCAGATGCCGGGCGGATGGACCTATTGACGGGTGGAAACCCGATCGGAAAACCCGAGCTTTTATTTCAGAAAATCGAGGACTCCACAGTAGAAGCGCAGGTTCAGAAATTACAAGCCAGTAAAAAAGAAAAAGAAGCCGCTGTGCATCAGGCCGACTCCATGAAGCCATTGATTTCCTTCGAGGATTTTGTCAAGATGGATCTGCGTGTGGTAACCGTACTGGAGGCCAAAAAAGTGAAAAAATCGAAAAAATTGCTTCAGCTGGAGGTAGACACGGGACTCGGCAAAAAAACGGTCTTGAGTGGTGTAGCCGAACAATTTGCTCCCGAGGATCTGGTCGGGAAGCAAGTGACCATGCTGATCAACCTCGCTCCAAAAAAAATGGCGGGCATCGCTTCGGAAGGAATGATTCTAATGGCATCCGATGGAGAGGGAAGCTACCGCCTGCTGGTTCCTCACGAACCGACGGCACCAGGATCTTCTATCAGCTGATCCAAAAAAAGGCGGTCATAAAAACAGGCTATCCGGGTAATTTGGGCAAACAATTTCCCTGCATCGTCGGTTCTGTTGTTGTTTGATTTTGACCCAACGTACATCCCACATGAAAACGCTTTTCTCTTCCTGCTTACTTATGTGTGTGACAGGCTTTTTTTCGGAAATAACACTGGATGAGCTGAGATGGAAAAACCGAATCCTATTGGTTTTTCCCGCGGCGACTTCACAGCCACTCGAACCGATGAACGAGCAATTGATCGCGGAAATAGAAGAACGAGACATGATTTATTTTATTTTCGGAGACTCCCTGATAAGCAACAGCGACTACACCTTCAAAGCAGCGTACACGGAGCAATTGCATGAACGGTACGCAAAGAACGCAAAAAACGGCTGTTACGTGCTGCTTGGCAAAGACGGGGGCAGCAAATTGCGGCGGGAACAGGAGCAAATCAATTGGGAGGAGCTTTTTGGGACCATAGATGCCATGCCCATGCGCAGGCGGGAAATGCGCGAGGACGGGAACCTACGATAAGATAGCCTGATGCGCATCGCTTAGGAATCTTTGAACCAACCGGTAATGCTGATACGCTCCTTATTCGTAGGCAACACTTCATGGGGCACTTCCCCACTCAAAAAAACGACCAATCGAGCTCCCAGGGGCAGCACGTCGCGGTGCTCCTCTAGCCCGTTTTCCGAAGTAAAATACATCCGCAGGGCACCTTCGTCATGGGCTTCCCACGCGTCGTTGAGGTACAGTATTACCGAAACTTTGCGGTAAAAAACCGATTGAAACTGATCGAGGTGCCGGAGATAAAAGGAGCCCGGCGGATACATGGCAAAATGCGCTTCAAACGAACGCAATCCCAGGTAACAGCGCTGATTGATTGCCGTTTGTAGCGCTGCCATCAGGCCCCAATAGGTTTGTTGAAGAGGTGTCAGCTGGTGTTCATCCATCCAGAGTACTTTGTCGCTTCGAATTTCCGGCAGAATGGCAAAGGACTCCCCGCTCCCAACGCCTGCGTGGCGAAACTGCCCGTGGTGCAACAAATCCCGCTGTTCTTTCAGCAGCTCTTTACGAAATGTTTCGGAAATATACTGATCGGTCAGGGACCATCCCTTCTCATACAGATCGGCCGCAATGCGCTCGTTCTTTTGTTGCCAATCCTCGGTTAGTTTTGCCTTCATGGGTACAAAGTTCGTCAAAAATACGTATAGTTTGAAAAACAAAACGGGTAGAAAACCGAGGGTATCCTACTTTCAATAAGGGAATTGTCACTTTCCTTCGTGCATGTAAGGAATTAGCCCTATTTTTGTTTCTTGTCTCAAAAAAAATACGATGCATTTAAAATCCGACGACATCACCCGATTGGAAATTGATTACCTCACCGGCGATATCCCGCCACCGTTCAGCCATGTGTTCAAGCTTAAATTGTCGTTCAGCAAGAATTTTGTTAACACACAATTTGATATTCACTACACGGAGCGAGAGGAATTAAGTCCGGAGGAAATCACGGACGAAGGATTTACCCTGGCGGATGACTACCGTTACACAGGCGAATTGCCAAAGCTATGGGAAAACGTGTTTAAGAAACTTTATGCCGCATCCAAATGGTCAAATCAAAAAAGCCTTGGGGAAAAAGGGGGAATCAAACTCCTTGCGAAAGACATTCACGGAAAGATAACCCGGGACATACCCCTGAATCAAAATGACTGGTACCTGGCTTGCCAGGATTACATACAGGCAATTTATGAAATAAGCAAGAAGGAAGCTCCCTTACAGATTCGTTTCAAGGAAATCCAATCCGAGGGGGAAATGCTGGTCCAGCTACTCTTCCGGTTTTCAATTCGCAAGGTGGAACTGCTGGTAAACGATCAGCACCGTGTGCTGGAATGGGAAGAAGCTCGGGAACTGGCCTCCCTGATTTTTATTCCGGACTACGATTACGCTGCTGCATCCGAGGAACATCCAACAAAACCCGGTAGCTACCTGGATTGTGGGGACGGCTATTGGCATAACTTTGATCAGGGAATAATCAACCTGGATCCGGCATTTGACGCCAAAGGTAGAGTAATAGCGGCGTTCCGCGGACTGGCAGAACGGCAGGAGGAGTCGAACGACTAATTTCCCGATATCTTTCGGATATCTGCTTTTAACTCCCGTATCAGGGTTCCCAGGTCATCAAGACTTAGCGGTTCGGGGGTAGGATCTGGAAAATGGGTGCTGACAAAAGCACGGGCTTCCCAAATTTCCAGTACTTCCTGTATCGGTATATCGTATGGCTTGTACCGATCGTTATCGGATACGGCAAATAATTTACCGTGTTCGGCAATGTAATTGAAAATACGTTTGTAAACGATTCCTTCATTTTTCGTTACCAGCACATAGGTTTTGCCGTTTTTGATCTGCATCCCGTGCTCCAGGTAGGCTCCGATAATGAGGGTTCCAGGCTGCAGGGGAAGCATGCTGTCGCCGCTTAGCTCAAATGCCCGGTACGTACCGTTTTTGGAAAGGTTGGGCAGCCTGAAATTGGGGAGATTCTCCATGTATTCGGGATCAGCATAGCCGTTCAGATAACCCGCCGCGGCTTTTTCACCGACCATGCTGATCCATTCATCCCCCTGTTGATCCAGGGTCACCGCCAGGACTTTCGGTGCGTCCGCCTGCAAATATTTTCGCCCGTTGGTTTCAATGTCCCAGAAAAGGAGTTCATCGGCACCAACATCGAAAAGCCTGGAGATGATTTCAAGGGACGCGAGTTTCGGATCCGATCTTCCATCTTCGTACGCGGAAATCATGCTCCGTTGCACGCCAATTTTTTCGGCAAGTTGTCCCTGGGTCAGCCCGGCTTTTTTCCGCAAAATTCGTATATTGGAGGAAAGAAACTTCATGCGGAATACAGAAAAAACTGATGATCGTCTTTCCACCGGTTCTTGAAGGTAAACCGGAGTAAATCCATCCTGGATTCGGTCCGTCGGGCCAATCGTTGTTTGATTTCTTCCAGAATTTCTTCCTCTGTACATTCGGAGCGGGTCAATAGGTAGCCGTAACTGGATTTTCTACCGTTTCGGATGTAAAATTTGACCTGAAGGTTACCTGAAGAAAGCGGCTTGGCTGTAAAGCGAATGTCAATGTTTTTGCTCATGTAAACGTTGGTTTTATTAACATCTTAAAAATAGCTATGTTATTTTTATAAACCAATGGGTTTCGATTTTTTTTGCGCCGGTGCACCCTTCCTTGCTTGCGCTTTGCCGATGCCCTGCGAAAAAAAGGCGCTACTCATGCAAACGAGAACGGTAGAGGCAGGGAAGCGTTTGAAACTATACTCTAATTAGTTACCAAGGTAATTTTTTTCCTTTCATTTTAGATTTTTATACACATAATCATATTCTCGGCTTTTTTTTACACCTATTTTTTGAATTGATGTTTTTTTTCATTCAAATTTGGTTTAAATTTATACCAGAATATTAACCACTTCACAAAAAAAACGTATGAAAAATTTCAACAGAAGGGATTGGCTAAAAACCAGCGTATTGGGTTTGGGTTCCCTGCCATTGATCACGGGAAACCTGCAAGCGAAGCCAGCGGCTACTACCGGTAAAAACTGGAGCAGCGAAAGCATGCTATGGGAAATGAATCCCATTTACAAAGAGGTAAAAATGAAAGCCAGGCTACTGGCCAATGAAAACCCCTTCGGTCCATCTCCGGGTGTACAAAAAGCGATTGCCGAGTCCATCAGCATGGGGAATCGATACGGACATGCAGATGCCGCCTATCTGATCGATATGCTGGCGGAAAAAGAAGGTGTAAAGCCAGCAAATATCATGTTAGGCCCCGGATCTACGGACATGTTGGAAAAAACCGCGATTGTGCTTTGTCAGCACGGCGGAAACGTAGTATCAGCGGATCCATCGTACATGTCCCTGGTAAATACAGCCAGAGCTATGGGAGGAGACTGGAAGGCCGTGCCCTTGAAGTCCGACTATTCCCACGACTTGAAAGGTATGGAGCAGGCAATTGATTCCGATACCAAGTTGCTCTATGTGTGTAATCCAAACAACCCCATGGGCGCGATCACCGATCCTACCGAATTAAAAGCATTTTGTAAAAGCGCCTCCAAAAAACGTCCGATCTTCGTAGACGAAGCGTACCTGGAGTTTATGGAAAAACCAGAAGACCATACCATGGTAGGCTTGGTGGCCGAAGGACACGATGTCATGGTAGCGCGAACGTTTTCCAAGATTCATGGAATGGCTGGTTTGCGTGTGGGATACCTGGTCGCTACCGAAGAGCGCATCAAGTCTATCACCAGCATGGTGCGTGGCACGATGGGTCTTTGCGTGACTTCCCTGAAAGGTGCCATTGCAAGTATCAAGGACGAGAAATTCCTTGCGTCCTGCAGAAAATGGAATGCCGAATCCAAAGCTTACACACTGGATCAGGTGACTTCCATGGGATTTGATCCGATTCCTTCCTATACTAGCTTTATGATTTTCCCGATTCAGCAAGAAGGCAAAGCCTTTGCGGGAAAAATGATGGAAGAAGGCGTTGGTATCCGGGTATACTCTATCGCTGACCAACCTTGGTGCAGGGTAAGTATGGGTACCATGGACGAGATGAAAATGTTCACCACCGCACTGAAAAAAGTGACAACCTGATTTGTCAATTACCAATGATCCCCGAATAACCACTTACTTCACAATCACTAACATCCTGATCATTAATTTATATGAACATAGCGGTCCAAAAGACGCTTTCTCTGCTATTGCTATTGGTTATTGGGTTTTTACTGAGAAAAAAGCTAAAAGATCCAGCCCAGCAGAAAGGGCTCAAAACGCTCATCCTTACCGTAGCGCTTCCAGCGATTATCTTTGTTGCGCTGCTCAAGGCGGAGGTAGAATGGGACTTATTGGCCTTACCCCTACTGGCCATTTCGTTTAATTTTATCCTGTTTTTCATTCTTAAGTACACGCTGCCTTTGTTTGGGATCGAGAAAGATACTTCCCAATACCGCACGTATTTGCTTCTTTTCCCATCACTGGCACCAGGCCTTTCCTGTTTCCCTTTTCTTATCGAGTACCTGGGGGACGACGCATTGGCCTGGGGTGCCCTGTCGGATATCGGAAACAAAGTGTTCGTTTTGATCATTGCCTACATGATTGCCATGAGTTGGTACTTTAAGATCAACAAGGACATCAAAAGCGGTAACGGGGAAAAAATAAAATCCCTTTTACTAAGCCTTATCAATGAACCGATCAACATGGTCATCATTTTGGCCCTGGTGCTAATAAGCGTAGGCATCCATCTGGAGAATCTGCCAGTATTTGTGTCAACCGCAATCAGCACCTTGAGTAACCTGATGACCCCTCTTGTGCTGATCTTTATTGGGATAGCAGTGGTATTTAATTGGAAACAAATCCGAAAAATAGCGGGTTTGCTGATGGTTCGATCCGGCTTGACGTTTTTGTTGAGCGGAATGGTGCTGATCTTTGCTCCTCAGTTGTCCTATGCTGCCATTCTGGTATTGGTGGTCTTTCCGCAAAGTGCCATTAGTTTCTGGCCCTTTGCGCACATGGCCTCGATCACTGCGCTGGAGCAAGATACAGACAAAAAAACGACCAAGACCTTTGACATGGAATTGGCTGTAAATATCCTGGCTTGTTCCCTGCCATTTACAACGGTAATCATGTTGACCGTGTTTTCTTTCGGTGAATTGTTCACCTCACCGACTACACTGCTTACCGTGGGCTTCTCACTGGTGGGGTTGGGCATTATCAAGCCGATACTCAAGCTGTTTAACCTGATCGACTATGAACCTGCATTGAAAAAAGAGACGCATTCATCGTAACAATACAAACCACTAACAGTTAATTTTAAAATGTTGTGATCAGATTAACCTCTGTCAACTTCAAAAAGCAGCTTTTCGCGTGAATAGCTGCTTTTTTTTGTATACCTGTGGCTGCTAAGGCTTTCTGTTTCTCTGCCGGGCAATGCGCAATACCGCCTGCGATGGCAGTTTTTTTTCTTCCAACAAATGGGAAAGCTAGTAATATAGCTTCTCCAACGAGCCCATATCCCCTACTGTTAGCAATCGACTATGGGTAGAGCCTGGGCGGATTCGCCCGGATGGAAACGAGGGCAAGAGGTGTTTCCAGGTCAAAAAAAAACCAAGCATCGCCCGGTAAGGAGCTCGCTTGGCTTTTGAAATCAAGGAATCAAAAAATGCGGTAGCTTGCTTGAATTACGACTTGTTGATTTTCGTGGAAATAACTTGCTTAAAAGCATCGGCAAACATCTCGAGGTCTTCCATTTTCCCCATACTTACCCGACAATAATCTTGTCCGGCAACATTCATACTCTTGATTCCTACTCCCTTGGCGAGCATTTTCGTTCTAAAATCTTCGCTTTCCATGGCAATCGGAAACAAGATAAAATTGGTATGGGAAGGGAAATAGTCGTGCCCTGTCTTTTCCAATACATCGTACACAAATTTCTTTCCTTCATTATTCATTTTTACTGAATACTTGATAAAATCATAGTCCACCAAACTGGCAGTAGCAGCACTCATGGAGGGGCCACTTAACGTATTTCTGGGGCCTTCTTTGGCTAGTTTCTTGATCACCTCGGGTTGCGCTATGCAATACCCCACCCGTAATCCGGCAAAAGCATGCACTTTGGAAAAGGTCCTCGCAACAATTACATTTGCTCCCTTTTTAATGCAGGCCGTTGTGGTTGACCCTTTGGGGTTTTCCATGTAATCCCAGTACGCTTCGTCTACAAATACCGGTACTTTCTGCGAAACGGTATCACAAAAACCAATGATCTCATCCCCGGTCATTATCTTACCGGTGGGATTGTTTGGATTGACCAGGTAAACCAGGGAAATATCCGGCTTTACCTTGTATTCCATGGTGGAGAGGTCGTGGTCAAAATGCTTGTCCAGGGGTATTTTAACCCATTCCGAACCCATCATTTCAGCCGAACGAACCAATGAGGTATAGGTAGGGTCTGCCGAAAGCACCTTGCCGTTCGCACCACCGTATACACGAGCCGCAGCATGCAGCAATTCGCTGGAACCGGCACCGAGCAAAATATGATCTTCCGTCACGCCTTCTTCTTTGGCGATAAGGCTTAGTAAGGTTTGCCGGTATTCCCGGGGATACAAAAACGAATCGTCGATGGCGGCTTTCAAGGCCTTCTTTGCTGAAGCCGATGGACCGAAGGGGTTTTCGTTGGAGGTTAATCGGGCATATCGGTCCTTTTTTGGAAGGATGGATTCCATCAGCGGTTCGGCCTCGGATTTGGTACTTGCGCCTGCATATCCCATGGTCATCAGGCCTGCGGTCATTGTGAGACTGGATTTAAGCCAGTTTCTTCTGTTTACATGTGTCATTGTGTTACTCTTAGTTTGGGTTGTAAATGGTTAAATTGCATGCAATAAAAGGGATGCTTTGTTTTGGCAGTTCTCTACTCCCGGTCAAACCTGACCCCTTAAGAGTAAAAAAAACATTGCCAAACAAAACATCCCCTACCTTTGTGCTCAATCAATACGCTTACCTTACGCGGACGTTATGATACCTGCGAAAAGCAATATCGTTATACGTTCCCGCAAATTCCAGCCGAATCTGTGTTCCAGAAGTCGGCTGGGCGATGCCAAGCGAAGACCAGGGATTTTGGAAGAGAATCCTCCCCTGTGTATCCGTGGTAAGTGTGCTTATTTCGTCGGTCTGGTTGATAAATACCTTTATCTCCAGTCCAGACACCGGGATGGAATCAATGCCCACATTTCTATCCAGAATACCGGATTTATCCAGCTCGTAAAAAGAACCGGCTACCGCCACACCCGCAGCGGCGTCAAATTCTGTCCCTTCCAGAACTACCAGTACCGGAGCAGCTACATTGGGGGTTACCAGGTCCTCAGCTTCTACACAAGAAAACGCAGCGAGCAAAATCCCCAGAACAGCTATTTTATTTAGTATATTTTTCATGGTATCAATTTCAATTGTATTTGAGAATAATCTAGGCGTGATTGAATCGTTCGAAGGCTGCTTATTCGGCCCACCATAACTTACTACGCATATTGTCTGCACCGCCCAGCATTTGGATGCCTTGCTCCAGATTGGACATGTTCAGGGAATACTCGGAAGGCGGATATTCGATTCGTGTGGGAAGCACACCATCGTTTACAAATATCGCACGAGGATCCGGAGTAGGCATTTGTGGAAAGCCGGTCCGTCGGTACTCGGTCCAGGCCTCGATTCCCTGACCAAACAAGGCAATCCATTTTTGCGTCATCAGCGTTTCTTTATCGATATCGCCCAAGCGACTGATATAATCGGCAGGCATGCTCAATCCGTGCTGCTCGAAGGAACCGCTCACGGCTTTTTCGAAATAGTCCATATAGTCCCCAGTGATATCTCCGTCCATCGCTGCTTCGGCAAGGATGAACATCAATTCCGAATAGGTCATCAAGATGCTTGGCGCATCCGGCTCGAGAAACTTCTGTCCGATGGTGGATGCGGAGATGGTAGACGCTGCCACATCGGTGAGACCATTGGGCAGGCCCAAAAATGATCCGTCACTCAGCGGCAGGGCATATACCGAGATGCGATCGTCATCCAATTCCAGCAACTTGTCAACCAGTGTCTTGCTGATGTTCCAGTCCGAACGGGTAGAAAACACGTCAAACATTTTGTTTCGGCTGCCAATTACATTGGCATGATCCAATTCTGCATAGTCATCGTTACCAGTAAAAATCGGGTAGGTAGCGGGAGACGACAGGATTTCCTGCATGATTGCCCGGGATTCGGCCGGCTTTTTGGCCGCCTGCCGGTTGGCTAATTTGATACGCAAGGAATTGGCAAATTTCTTCCAGCGCAACACATCGCCGTTAAACATGATATCTCCGTCTACTCGTGGTCCATTTACGGATAGTTTTTCATTGGCTAACTTGAGATCCTCCAGCGCTCCCGCATAGACCTCCTCTACGGAATCGTATTTGGGAGAGTTGATGGCTTCTTCGGCAGCGCCTTTTAGTGCTTCAGAGTAGGGAATGGGACCAAACGCATCGGCCAGGTAAGCGAAAGTAAATGCCCGCATGACCATGGCAATTCCCTCGTAATTTCGGTTTTCGTAACGTCCACCGGGGCCCGCCAGTTCGATTACCTGCTCCAGGTTGACCAGGGAACTGTTGTACAGGTTTTCCCAGGTACCAATCGACACCGTGATCGGAATCTCATAGGTATCCCCTTCGGAATTGATGTAGATGTTTCGGGCCAGATGCTGAATCCAACACATGGCCGCATCGATGTTTAATCGTTCAAATCGGGTACTGTGTCCCCAATACCGGTCAACCGATACCTGAATTGCATTTGGCAACAACAGAGAGGGGGAGATCGTTACCGGATTATTCGGATCGGTGTTTATTTCGGCAAATTCCTCGGTACAAGAGCCTGCCAAAAGGAAGAGCCCGAGCAATAAGGTATGGGATAGTAATTTAAATTTTTTCATTGTCTAATTCTTTAGCAAGTTGGAAGTTACTTAAAAGCTAACATTCAGGTTAAATCCAATATTTCGCGTGGAAGGCATTTCGCCGTACCCAAAACCCTGGGCATTTCCACCCTGACGGTCAAACTCCGGATCGAGATGCGGATGGTTTTTAAAGAGGATCGCCATGTTTCGGCCGACCAGTGAAACCCGCACACTTTGCAAAAAGGTATTGGCCAGCAGGCTTTGTGGGAGGCTATATCCCAGAGACAGTTCCCTAAGTTTAATAAACGACCCGTCAAAAATACCTGCCTCGTGAGCGTTTCGTGGATTCTGTGCATTCCAGAACGGCTGTGCCCCTACAATCACGTCATTGGGAACATATGCCGGACTTTCGGATGTACCTACGTTCATCACGCCCTGTCCGATGACGCCTTCTTCCCTACCGATGGCTGTTTCCACGTACTGCCCGGTTTTCCTTGCCAAACCGGTACCCACATCAAACAGGTCGCCGCCCATGCGTACGTCTATCAATGAACCGAAGGTAAATCCTCGATAGCTAAAAGTATTTGAGAGACCGCCGATCCAGTCCGGTTGTATATTTCCCAGCTGGAACGTTCCTGCCTCGAGTTGGGGCAATCCGTTGTTATAGACGATCTCGCCTTCAGGAGATCGAAGGTACCTTCTTCCGTAAAGCGTACCATAAGGCTCCCCTACCCTTGCCTCGGAAGTCAGGCTGTTTTGACTTCCCAACGTATAGTTTTCAAGACCCTCTGCCAATTCTACCACCAGGTTTCGGTTTCTTGCAAAGTTCAGCGCTACATCCCAATTCAATCCTCCGGAATTTTGAAGAACCGCACCCGTAAGCATCAACTCTACGCCCTGGTTGGTAATTTTACCGGCATTCAGGATCTGACTTTCGTACCCGGAGGCCCGGGAGATGGCCACTGCCAGGATCTGATTGGTGGTAGACTGATGGTAATAGGTGAAATCAAGGCCAATTCTTCCCTGCAGAAATCGCAGATCCAGTCCAATTTCCTGGCCGGTGGTGATTTCCGGCTTCAGGTTTCGGTTGGCGATTTCAGAAGATGCTGCATAGGTAGGAGTCGTTCCTGCCCATAGGCCTTGGGAAGCAAACACCTGGTTGAGCAAGTAGGGGTCCGCATCGTTCCCGACCTGAGCCAAACTAGCCCGTACCTTGGCGAACGAAAGAAAATTGCTCTGTACGTTAAACATGTCTGTCAAAACAGCACTTAGCGCAACGGAGGGGTAAAAGAACGAGTTGGCATTGGTAGGCAGCGTACTGGACCAATCGTTTCTTCCCGTTACGTCCAGAAAGATGGAGTTGGCATACCCGAACTGAGCCGAACCAAACACACTGTTTACCACCTGCTTTCTGATCTCACTGGAAGGAACTACCGGGCTGGCATAGTTGCCCAGGTTGTACAATCCATCGATGGTTAGCTCCCGAACGTTCACTGCAGACATTCTGTAGTTATTGGTGCGGTTGATGGCTCCTGCCTGAATATTTAGCGAAAGACTATTGTCCAGTGTTTTGTTATAGGTCAGGATCACATCGCTGTTCGTTTCCTGGCTAGTCATCTGGGTATCGGTATAGGCTCCCAAAATCCGTACAAAGTTCTTGGTTCGTTCCACACTCGTCACGTTGGTACGGCTATCGGTCCAAAAGTCTGTACCCGAGCGCACCATGATGCTTAGGTCGTCAGAAAATTTGTAGTTGGCGGCAATGTTGCCCACCAATCGGTCCTTTTCGTTGGCATTGGTATACCGATCCTGTAAGAAATAAGGGTTGGTAAAGTATTCGTGCTGCCAGTTGGCATACGGGTAGTCGTCACCCGGACGGAAGGTCGCACGCTGAATGTCATAGTACTGATCCCAATTTCTGAGCTTGTCGTATTCGGTGTGCCGGTGTGCCCAGATAAAGTCTGAACTCGCGGTATACCGACGGTTATCCGAACCGGACTTTACGTACTCGGCACTAACCGTAAAACTCAATTTATCTGTAAAATTGTATCCGGCGTTCAATTTGAAATTATTTCTGTAGTAATTGTTGTTGTACATGATCGCACTTTGATCAAGGCGCCCCATGGACAAGCGGAAATTACCGTTTTCATTGGCTCCGGAGACGGCAATATTATTGGTCATGCTTCTTCCAGTCTCCCAAAAATCCTGGAAGTTATTGGGTTGAGGCAATAATGGCACGCGGTCCGGTGCGCTGTACCACAATGGAACAAGCGAACCATCCATGGGCTGTCCCCAACTTTCGTCCACACCGGCAGTGCCGCGGATTCCGTCTGCATCGAATCCATTTCTTCCGTCCACGTACCAGGTTCGGTAACCAATACCACCGCCGTAGATATTCTGCAGGCCTGGCTCTACCAGGGGACGGTCAAATGTCATGTTGCTGTTGAGCTCCACGCCAATTCCTTTGGTCCCGGAACCGTCTTTGGTGGTTACCATGATAACGCCATTGGCTGCTCGCGATCCGTAGAGGGCCGCAGCAGTAGCACCTTTCAATACGTTGATTTCCTTGATATTGTCCGGGTTGATCTCCGACAATCCTCCACCGTATCGCCGATCCGAGGACTGCTCCAGGGGAACACCGTCCAAAACAACCAGGGGCTGGTTGTTTCCTGCCACGGAAGAAGAGCCCCGGATCACGATATGCGAACCGCTACCGGGCATGGAATTACTATTGATCTGTACACCGGCCACGCGACCGGAAAGGTTGTTAGCAATGTTTGCCTGGCGGGCATCCGCTATCTGGCTACCCTCGACCGCCTGCGTAGTGTAGCCTAACGCCTTCTTTTCACGTTCCATTCCAAAGGCAGTCACCACCACCTCAGAAAGCGCCGTCTCATCGGGCATTAAAGCAATGGAAAGCTGGCTTTGATTTCCTACCTTTACTTCTTTTTTATCGTAGCCAATAAAGGAAACCTCCAAAATGTCTTCTGCACCGGACAAAAAAAGCGAAAACTCTCCATTGATGTCTGTGGCGGCGCCTTTCGTGGTTCCCTTTACAAGGACGCTTGCTCCTGGAATAGGCTGTTTGTTTTCATCGATTACCGTTCCAGATACCGACCGCTCCTGCGCAAAGAGCGGATTCATGAGCACCGATCCCAGAAGGATCGTCAATCCAAGGAGGAGTTGGGTAGTAGCCATACTCCATTCCTTTACCTGAGTAAATTTTTTAATCATGTTGTTAATGGTTAATAAGTGAAGATTTTAATCGGTTTTCTTCCGATTTTCCCAAGTGGTTGATTTTTGGGTGTTTCTAAAAAGGTTACTTTGGGGATTTTGAACTGAAAGATGGTTTTGAGGGTATTTTTTTTACCAGTATCTTTGAATTCGGGAGTAATATAAAACAGGAATTTGAATAAGAAAAATTTACCGAATTTATTTTTAAAAATCGTAACTAAACCGAATAATTAAATAGTATTTGTTTATTTAAATTTTTTATTACTAAAAATCTATTTTTTTTAAATTATTAAGTTATCTACTAGTACAATTATTTGAAAGGTTATTTTTTTGTGTTTTAATTATTTTTACCCAAAAAATGCTTTTAGCGCATTTATTGGTTTTTAATACACCTTAATTTTCCAATTTATACTATTTATAGCTTTTTGAAGGAATTAAAATTACCTTTGATTCACCTATTTTTTGTTTAAATTTATTTTTTTGGTTTATTTTTTATCCAGTAGGTAAAAATGAACGCTTATTTTATATTTTATTCCTTATTTGATCAATCCTGAAAAATTTTATTTTATCATTTAGAAGGTATGCATCGTACAAATCAAGCCGGCGAAAGCAAGGCTTGTGATCGCCTCTGCCAAATGCCTGGCAGCAACGACAGAGATTCCGGAAAAGCCGATGAATTCCACCGCCAACCAAGGTAAATCCATACGCCTGTAAACCGATTGTTGCCTGAGGAAAAACGCCAATTGGCTGTACCCGCGGATGAAAAGCAGGGCTGGGGCAATGTCTGATCGCTACAAAAAAAAAACCATGATCCGCTTGGGATTCATGGGTGGTAAAATTGGAAAGGAAATTGCTACCGGATTCGGTAAATAAACGCCTTCGCCTACCTATTTTCCAAATTTTTCGCGGAGCAAAGCCAGTTTGTCTTCCATACTTTCTTCTTGCTCGGGTCTTTTTCTACGCTGCCGGTCGGGCTTTTCACGTCTCCCCTGCGGGGGATTTTTGGCAAACGGGTCGGATTTCATACTTAGGCCGATGCGCTTGCGGGCGGCATCCACCTCCATTACGGTCACTTTTACCTTTTGATTGACCGACACCACTTCCTTGGGATCTTTTACAAAACGGTCGGCCAACTGGCTCAAATGTACCAGTCCATCCTGGTGTACGCCGATATCAACGAAGGCGCCAAATTGCGTAATGTTTGTCACGATTCCCGGAAGCTCCATACCGACCTTCAGGTCTTTGATTTCATTGATTCCCTCCTGAAATTGAAACGCCTCAAACCGATCACGGGGATCCCTGCCCGGTTTGCCCAACTCTTCAAGGATGTCACGCAGGGTAGGCAGGCCCACTTCCTCTCCGACGTACTTTTCAAGCGGTATCTTTTGAACGAGCTGTTCGTCCCTCAGCAAATCGGCCACCGATACGCCCATGTCGGCCGCCATTTGCTGAATCAATGCATAGCGTTCCGGATGAACCGCGCTGCCATCCAGCGGGTTTTCTCCATTTCTGATTCGCAAAAACCCGGCTGCCTGTTCAAATGCTTTCTCTCCGAGTCGGGGCACTTTTTTTATTTCTTCCCTGCTTTTAAATGGGCCGTGTTCGTTGCGGTATGCCACAATGTGCTGCGCCAGTGAAGGGCCCAACCCCGACACATAGGTGAGCAACTGCTTGGAGGCGGTGTTTACTTCCACTCCCACCCCATTCACGCAACTCATGACGGTATCGTCCAACGAGTTTTTCAGGGCCGTTTGGTCCACATCGTGCTGATACTGCCCTACGCCTATGGACTTGGCATCAATTTTTACCAATTCGGCCAGAGGGTCCATGAGTCTGCGCCCAATCGAAACCGCACCACGAACGGTAAGATCCTGGTCGGGAAATTCTTCTCTGGCAACGTCGGAGGCGGAATAAATGGATGCGCCACTTTCATTCACCATGACCAGCAACACGTGCTTGGGCAATCCAAGGCCCTTGATGAATGCCTCCGTCTCCCTACTTGCGGTTCCATTACCAATGGCAATCGCTTCGATTTCGTACCGTTCCACCAGGTATTTTACCAGTGCGCCGGATTCCATGGCCTTTTTCTGCGGTTCATTAGGGTAGATGGTCTCGTTGTGAAGAAACTGCCCCTGCGGTCCCAGACAAACGACCTTACATCCCGTCCGAAACCCGGGATCAATGGCCAGCACCGCCTTTTCTCCCAAGGGAGACGCAAGCAGGAGTTGCCGAAGGTTTTCTGTAAATACCTTGATGGCAGCCTCGTCTGCCTTCTTTTTTGCATATACTCTGACTTCGGTTTCCATTGATGGCTTTAGCAGACGTTTGTACCCATCCTTTACTGTCATGCGCACCTGCTCGGCACAGGCGCTTTGTCCCTTTACCACCCTTTTTTCAATCAAGCGCAGCGCGTCTGTTTCTTCCGGACCAGTATCCAGCATCAAAAACAATTCTTTTTCTCCTCGTCTCATTGCCAATACGCGGTGCGATGGAGCTGTTTTAATCGGTTCTTCCCAATCAAAATAGTCGGTATATTTGATGGCTTCCTGCTCTTTTCCGGGAATGACACGTGAAATGAATTTCCCTTCTTCGATAAATAAGTCCCGCAATTGCTTGCGGACTTCTGCATCTTCGTTGATCCACTCGGCAATGATATCCCGAGCTCCCTGCAAGGCTTCTTCCACGGTTTGTACCCCTTTTTCCGGATCCAGGTAGGCATGAGCCGCTTTTTCCGGATCGCCGCTTTCCTGCGCATATACCCAGGAAGCCAGTGGCTCAAGCCCTTTCTCCCGGGCCACTGTTCCTTTGGTCCGTCGCTTGGGCTTGTAAGGCAGGTAAATATCTTCCAGAAGTGACATGGTCTCTGCCGCCTGAATCTTGTGCTTCAATTCCTCCGTCAGTTTGCCCTGCTCTTCGATGGATTTGACGACGGCTTCCTTCCGTTTTTCCAAATCCTTTAACTGCTGCAACCGGTCCCGAACCGCTGCCACCTGCACTTCGTCCAAACTACCGGTTACTTCTTTTCTATACCGGGAAATAAACGGGACAGTTGCTCCCTCTTCCAATAAGGCAACCGTGCTCGCCACCTGCTTGTCCCGAATGCCTAACTCACTGGCAATCTTTACGTAATGGTTCAATTCTGACATGAACAAAAATTAACAAATGCGTATTTTCTTTAACCGCCGCAATTTAAACCAAATTTCTGTTCCTGCCCGAAAAAGAACAGGATTTTCAATCATTCGGTAAAACGCAATACATTTAATATATTTGTGGAAAAAACCGACCTATCCGACGATGAAAAACAGCCAGGAAAAACTCTACAACTTGATAAATTTAGAGGAAATAAGCGGAGGAAGTGATGACTTCATCCGGGAAATGATCAAACTATTTGTCACCCAGGCAAAAAACACCATCTCTGGCTTAAACCGTGCTTTCGATCAACAAGATTTAAACGAAATCCGTAACCTTGCACACCAGATCAAACCAAGTATTGACAACCTGCGCATCGATGTTCTCAGTCCGGTGATCCGGGAGGTAGAGCAACTGGCAGAGGAAGGAGGCGCATTGGCGCAACTGTCGCCGTTGATCATGGAGACGAATACCGTTTTGGAGGCGGTGCTGGAACAGCTGGACCAGGAACTGAAAAACAGGACCTCCTGATTATCTCGGGTAAAACGCCTGGATACGTTTTGTTTCCATGGCTGCTTCCTCCGTTTTTCCCTGTGCTTCCAGGATGGCCACGCGAAGTTCGTGGCACTGCCGCGCCAGGTAAGAATCCGGAAACGCCCGGACACTTAGATTTAACAAGGAAAGTGCCTGTTGTCTGGAAGCGGCATCGCCGGTCTGGACCAGGCGTCTCGCCTCTTCAAAATTTTCTTTCCATCGCAAAGCTTCCGGACGCATGCGTTCCGCTTCCTGAAACACGTCAAAAGGCTCCAAACGAAGCGGAATCGATTTCTCTAAAACCGGGAGTCTGTTTTCCGAAAAAAATGCCCGTATTGCTTCCAGATAGGCCCTCGCCTCTTTGCGGTTGTAGCCTTGCTTTTTTAGCCGCTTCTCCTCCTTTGGATGCGTAAAAAACGTGGCTTCACCAATCACGGCAGGCATGCCGTAAGTACCCCTCAGGACGCTGGCTCCCGACTTGGAAAAGATGGTGTAATCCGAAACAAGACTGAAGGGTCCCTTTCCCGCAAACAAATGTTTGCGCAAGGAAAGCGCAATCTTTTTTCCCAAAAGCACACTGGCCTGATTTTCCGATGCTGCCCCATGGAAGTAAATTATGGGGAAGTTGACCGAAGGGTCGGCCGTCGCGTTATGGTGGATGGAGAGAAAGAGGTCGCCGTTGCTTTCCAGCGCCAAGCGACTTCGGTCTTCCAGTGGCACGAAGGTGTCGCTATCCCGGGTAAGGACCACTTTTGCGCCCTCCGCTTCCAGTAGGTCTTTGAGCACAAGGGCTACCCGTAAATTCACCCATTCTTCCCGTTCCCCCGACGGTCCAACACGGTAGGAGTCGGTAGCCGCTGTTCCGCCATGACCAGGGTCGAGAATAATAACCTTTCCATCCAGCGGATCGGCTGTACGTGAAGGTCCACTGGCAAGGGTCTGCTGGGTAAGAAATAATGAGCCAAATAATACCACTAGCCGTAAAACAGAATTGTTTTTCATAGGAAGAAAGTTCGGTGAGTCGGAGGTCGAGACCTCACGGAAAAAAAGCGTAAGGACCGTAGCAATCGCTATGGAAATAATGTGCAAAAATGAGAAATTTTCGGGTAGAAACCAACGAACAGTACGAGTATCTTTCCGAACGGTAGGATTACCGTAATAACTATTAGTTGGAGACGGGCGCATCTACTTTGATCTAAGCTCCGTGGTACCTTGGGCGATCGGCCCAATCGCTCGACCAGCGCTTCCTGACCCGTACCCCTCGGGCCGGAAAGGTTTGCTCCCTTTGTTTCGACCCGATGATTCCACCAGTTACCCGAAGCGGGCGGTCCGCTAGTAGCCGTATTTGTCTCCCCACAATTTTTGCAAATGCTTTCTGAGCTCGTTTTCCCGTGGGTTGCGACCGGGATCGTACAGCTTCGTTCGGACCAGTTTGTCCGGAAGGAATTCCTGGGCTACAAAATTCTGCTCAAAATCGTGGGCGTATTGGTAGGCCTTCCCGTAATTCAGGTCTTTCATGAGCTTCGTAGGCGCGTTGCGCAGGTGAAGCGGAACGGGCAAATCCCCTTCCTGCCGCACCAGCGCCTGTGCCCGGTTAATGGCCGTATAGCTGGCATTGCTTTTCGGCGAGGACGCCAGGTACGTTACACACTGGGACAAAATAATGCGCGACTCCGGATAGCCAATCACACTGACCGCCTGAAAACAATTGGTGGCCAGAAGCAAGGCATTGGGATTGGCATTTCCAATGTCTTCTGAAGCCAGGATAAGTAGGCGTCTTGCGATGAATTTCACGTCCTCTCCTCCTTCGATCATCCGGGCCAGCCAATACACGGCCGCATTGGGATCCGAACCCCGAATGGATTTGATAAATGCCGAAATAATATCGTAATGTTGCTCCCCGGATTTGTCATATAGCGCCACTTTTTGCTGGGCTACCTGCATGACCCGGTCGTTTTCAATCACCACGGGCTCCTCCGGCAGGCTGTCGACGACGATTTCGAGTAAATTCAGGAGTTTTCGCCCGTCACCACCGGAAATGCGTAACAAGGCATCGGTTTCCTTTAACTGAATATCTCGTTTTTTAAGGCTTGAATCCTTTTCCAATGCCTGCTGCAGCATGGCTTCCAACTCGGGTTTTCCGAGGGAATTCAGGGTAAAAATCTGACAGCGGGACAACAGCGCTGCATTCACTTCAAACGAAGGGTTCTCGGTAGTTGCGCCGATCAGCCGGATCGTACCCTTCTCCACGGCCCCTAATAACGCATCCTGCTGGGACTTATTGAACCGGTGGATTTCGTCGATAAACAGGACCACTCCCTGCTGGAAACGCGCCTTCTGGATCACCTCGCGAATATCCTTTACACCGGAGCTAATTGCACTTAAGGTGTAAAAGGGCGCTTTTACCTCATTGGCAATGATGTTGGCGATGGTGGTCTTTCCCACGCCGGGAGGTCCCCATAGAATCAACGAAGGAACCGAGCCCGATCGAATCGCCTGGTAAAGGAATGTACCGGGCCGGGACAAGTGCTCTTGTCCAATCAGGTCTTCGAGTTTTACCGGCCGCATTCGTTCAGCCAAAGGGATTTGATCCATGTCTCTTGCATTTGGGTGTGGCGTATCAACTGGCGGTTGGACGCATCTGCTTATTCCAACAGCTACTTCCGGAAAACCGGGTCTGGCGGTCGGTTAAAATCGCACCTTCCACTGAGCGAGTCGCTGTTCCATAGCTTCCAGGTGTCGGTCTTCAATGTCCAGGTGGGTGACCATCCGAACCAGATCCTTACCGAATTTTACCGCCCGAATCTGCTTATCCGCCAATTGATCCAAGAAAGATTTGGGACTAATTTTATCCAAACGGGCAATCACAATATTGGTCACTACGGGAAGCACTTCGATTACCCCGGGGACGTTGGCCAGCAATTGCCCGACCCACCGGGCACGTTCGTGATCGTCTTCCAACCGGGCCACGTGGTGATCCAGAGCGTAAATACCGGCAGCTGCCAGCATGCCGGCCTGACGCATTCCTCCCCCAAATGCCTTGCGTACCTTCCTGGCTTTTCGCAGGGTTGCCTGATCTCCCAACAACACCGAACCCACCGGACAGCCCAAGCCTTTGCTAAGGCAAATGGAGAGGGTGTCACACATTTTACCCCAGTCATACGGCCGCTCTCCGGAATGCACCAGGGCGTTAAATAGCCGGGCTCCATCTACGTGCAGTTTCAAGCCCGTTTCTTTGCACAATTGACGGATAGGGCGAACTTCATCCAGGGTATACACACTTCCGCCACCTTTATTCATGGTGTTTTCGAGAGAAACCAGCGTCGTTTCCGGGGCATGATCGTCATCCGGATTGATCGCCTCGCGGATGGCTTCTGCCCGTAGTTTCCCCAACTCACCGTCCAATAGCTTTACGGAAGCCTGACTGTTGGACATGATCCCGCCGCCTTCGTAGAGGTAGATGTGGGAATGTTTGTGGCAAATCAATTCGGTTTGCGGTCCGGTATGAAGTCGTATCGCAATCTGGTTACTCATGGTTCCTGAGGGACAGAAGAGCCCTGCCTCCATGCCAAATATCCCCGCCAGTTTGCTTTCCAGCTGCCGGACGGTAGGGTCTTCTCCAAACACATCGTCCCCCAAACCGGCCAGCATCATGGCTTCTTTCATTTCCCGGCTGGGCTGGGTCAGCGTATCACTACGCAGGTCGATCGCACCAACGGTTTCACTCATTCGTTTTCGTCTTTTTTGGTAAACAACTGGTTCAAACTACTGCTACTTTGCCGATTGAGCACGTCTTCCATGTCCATAAGCTCCAGATTCAGGGCATTGGTTGAGATTTGTAGTTCACGCAAGGAAATGGCCAGGGAAATCAACAGGCAAAGCATGCTCCCCATAAACACCCAATTTGCGGCAGTAATGAATTCCTGGTAAAGCAAAAACATACAAATCACGCATAACAAAAAACTCAATACACCGAATATCTGCATGTTTTTAATCATGTTCAGCCGCTTTCGCAGGTTCTTGATCTGACCGATGATGGCTTTTTCCTGACTACTGCTCTCCAGGTATTTTTTATGGAGTCCCCGGATGAGATTGGCCATGGCCAAAAATCGGTTGGTGTACGCCAGCATCAACAACGTAATGGCGGAAAAAAGCAAACCGGGGGTTGAAAGTTGTAGTTCCATGTTGGGAAAGGGTATGCGTGCAAGTTAAAACAAATTCCTAGCCGCATCAATACCCGGGGGTCTCTGAAAAATGGTTTTTTGCGAAGGCTTCAGGATACTTCTCCGAGCACCACCAAGTTCTCCAGCGTAGGTTTGGCACTGCCTCCCTTGGGTTCGATGGTAATGGCAAAGGCCTGGGCATCAGAGGTAGCCTCCATGATTTGCAGGTGTAATTTTTCCCCGGGATTCACCAAGCCAATTCCTTCGGGTCCATCGGCACCGATGGCCCAAAGCTGGTAATCGCTGTCTTCGTCCAATTCGGCCAATTGGTTCACGGACAAAAACACCGCCTGACTCTCAGGATCCCAGAAAACGTCCACCCGGGCCGCTTCCTGCATGGGAAGGCCGGATCCGTTCAAGGGGATACGCGTAAAATCTCCAGCTAACAATTGTTTGGTCCGGGCATCCAGTTGCTCAAACCGCGCCTGATTGTTTTGAAGGTTTTCGGCCAAACGGGCATTTTGTGCCAGCGCCTGGGTTACCCTCCCTTCCGCCTCGAAATAGCGGTAGGCAAAATAGCCTGCGAGCCCAATTGCCAGAAGGGCAGTAACCGAAGCTGCCACCGCGAAACTTTTCCAGGGAGTAGCGGCTATTGGCCGCTCCCTTTGGTTTTTCCTGGCGGAGGTTGCCTCTCTATCGGCTTCCAGGCTGTCAAAAATTTTGGCCTTTACACGTTTGGAAGGGTCCCCACCGGACCGTTGATCGAACTCAACCTGCAAGGCCTCAATGGCCTCAATCTCCCGTTGGATTTCGGGATATTCTTTGGCCAGGGAAAGCACTTCTCTCCGCTCCGTTTCGTTCAAGTCTCCCAAAACAAAGAGCTCCAACTTACCAGACGATATGTAGGCCTGTATGTCCACTAACTAGTACCCAATTTCTTTTTTAACACCTGTAAGGCTGCTCTGACCCGTGATTTCACCGTTCCAAGCGGCAGGGAGTGTATTTCCGCCACTTCCGAATGGGTATATCCTTTAAAGTAGATGCATTCCATCACCAGCCGCTGCTCTTCGTTCAGGTCGTCCATTAGTTCCCGAACACCTATTCCATCCACCGCTGAAGCGGTATCGTTTTCACTCTCCAATCCATATACGTAAGCATCGATAGTATTGGTCTTACTGTTAACGGAATATTCCTTGGATCGCGTTTTATCAATGGCGGAATTTCTGCAAATGGCAGCCATCCAGGTATACAGGCGACCATGGGCTTCATCGTAGGAATCGATCTTTTTTGCGATCTTCAGAAACGCATCGTGAAACACCTCCTCTGCCATTTCCTCATCGAATAGGATCCTTCGTATGATCCCATACAATGCCCGGGAATATTTTTCGTACAAATACTCCTGGGCCTGCCGGTCTCTGGCACGCAGCCCTCGTATCAAATCATGCTCTTCCAAAAAAACTTTTTCAGTCGGTACTACCTACAATCCTTTACAGGTCGGCTTTCGTCAACCGGTTTTTACAGGTGAATTACCTCCCCGTAGGCTGCGGCAGCCGCTTCCATTACGGCTTCCGACATGGTTGGATGCGGGTGTACCGTTTTTATTAGTTCGTGGCCCGTGGTTTCCAGTTTACGGATGGCAACGATTTCGGCAATCATTTCTGTCACGTTATACCCAATCATGTGAGCCCCTAGCAATTCCCCGTATTTGGCGTCAAATACCAACTTCACGAAGCCATCTTTGGCGCCTGCCGCAGAAGCTTTACCCGAGGCTGAAAACGGAAATTTACCTACTTTCAATTCGAACCCGGCTTCCCTGGCCTTTGCTTCGGTATAGCCCACCGATGCGATTTCGGGGATGCAGTAGGTACAGCCCGGAATGTTGTTATAGTCCAGCGGATCCGGATGTTGACCGGCAATCTTCTCCACACAGATGATGCCTTCTGCGGAAGCCACATGGGCAAGTGCCGGTCCTGCCACCACGTCTCCGATCGCATAATAGCCCGGCATGTTGGTTTTATAGTATTCGTCTACCTTTATTTTGCCCTTGTCCACTAAAATACCCACGTCTTCCAGGCCGCAGTTTTCTACGTTGGATACCACGCCCACTGCGGACAGCACCAGGTCGCAATCGATTACTTCCTCTCCTCCTTTGGTTTTGACCGTTACTTTACAACCGGAGCCCTTGGTGTCCACCTGAGTGACCTCCGCACTGGTCATGATCTCTATGCCTTTTTTCTTATATATTTTTTCCAGGGCCTTTGATACTTCCTCGTCTTCGTTGGGTACGATACGGTCCAGGAACTCCACGATGGTCACCTCCACACCGATGGAACGGTACACGTAGGCAAACTCAACGCCGATTGCCCCGGAACCTACCACCACCATCTTTTTAGGCATTTTCTCCAAGGTCATCGCCTTTCGGTAGCCAACGATTTTCTTGTTATCGATTTTTAGTGCAGGCAATTCCTTGGACCTGCCCCCGGTAGCGATGATGATGTGATCGGCGCTGTACTCGGTTTTCTTGCCGTCTTTGTCTTCGACTTCTACCTTCTTGCCCGGTTTGACTTTTCCCCAACCTAGCAATTGTTCGATTTTATTTTTCTTCATTAGAAACTGCACGCCCTTGCTCATGCCGCCGGCCACGTCACGGCTTCTTTTGATCATGTCTTCAAAGTTGACGCTTGCCTTGTCCACGGAAATCCCGTAATCGGCCGCATGGTTGATGTATTCAAATACCTGTGCACTTTTAATCAAGGCCTTGGTAGGGATGCATCCCCAATTGAGACAAATACCCCCCAATTCTTCTGCTTCCACCACGGCAACTTTTAGCCCGAGCTGCGAAGCGCGGATCGCTGCTACATAACCTCCTGGGCCTGTGCCCAGCACAATGACATCAAATTTTGTTGAAGACATATGATTCAATTTTGTTTTCGTTTTTTGCTATGCAAATTTAAAAGAATAATGTTCAGAAAAAAATTTGGTTTTGATAATCAAAGCTTGCAGAAACCCAATGAAAGCATCAATCGAACGCAAATCTCCAAAGAAGACAAAAGCATTAATTCCAATCCCCTTTCCGATGTTTTGGAATAAATACCTATTTTTGGAAAAGAAAAAACACTAAAAATTTTGACTATGGGATTATTGACAGGAAAAAAAGCCCTGGTAACCGGAGCTTCCAAAGGTATCGGAAGAGCCATTGCGATTCGCTTCGCAGAGGAAGGCGCGGACGTAGCCTTTACTTTTTTGTCCAGCGTAGAGAAAGGCCAACAACTCGAAAAGGAATTGGCAACCTTCGGTATCAAAGCAAAGGGCTTTCGCTCCGACGCCTCCAATTTCCAGGCAGCGGAACAACTCATTGCCGAGGTGGTGAGTGAATTTGGCGGATTGGACATTCTAGTGAATAACGCCGGCATCACACGGGACAACCTGCTGATGCGCATGAGCGAAGAAAACTGGGACGAGGTCATCACTACCAACCTTAAATCCTGCTTCAACACCGTAAAAGCCGTTACCCGAACCATGATGAAAGCAAAAGCGGGGTCCATTATCAACATTACCTCGGTGGTCGGGATCAAAGGCAACGCCGGGCAGGCCAATTACGCAGCTTCGAAAGCCGGAATCATTGGTTTTACCAAATCGGTGGCCCTGGAGTTGGGATCGCGGAATATAAGATGCAATGCCATTGCGCCCGGATTTATCGAGACCGAGATGACGGCTGTTCTCGACGAAAAAACGGTTCAAGGCTGGCGGGAGGGAATTCCCATGAAGCGGGGTGGAAAGCCTGAGGAGGTGGCCGACGCCTGTGTCTTTTTGGGATCGGACTTGAGCAGCTATATTTCCGGACAAACGCTCCAGGTAAACGGGGCCATGCTTACCTAAATCCCTCTTCTTTCCATCATTACCGAAAGGCCTCCCGGACTATCTCTGGGAGGCTTATTTATTCGATTAGGGCTGGTTTGGTTTTTTCGCTTTCAGGGAGGTTGGAGGCCTCAAGTTGCTGCCACTTTACCTGCCCCATGGCGGTTTTTTCATAGCTCGCAATGCAGTACCGGTCCCATTTTGCATCAAAAAACGGCGGCTCCGGGTACAGGTGAATTCCCTCCAGTTCCCGATCAAAAAAGAACACCCGGGTAGTTCCGTATTTGGTATGCGGCATGAAATCCCCGTAGGCCCGCATTTCCTCCCATCGTCTCCCTGTGGTGGCTACGGCAAAAACGCGAATGACCGGGCCGGTGTTATTTTCGTTTCTGTAACGCGCCAGTTCGCGGTAATCTCCTTTCAGATCCTGAACACCCGGCTGGCTAAGACTCGCATACACCATCACCAGTAACAGCACGGCAACGACGCCTCCGATCAGGTACTTCCAATATTTTGTTTTCATTCTGTCAAAAAACCAATGTGAACCCTTAATTTAGCACAAAATTGCAACAATGGCATTCGAATACATCAAAGCACTTCACATCATTTTTGTAGTCACCTGGTTTGCCGGGCTTTTCTATGTGGTACGCTTGTTTATTTACCAGACCGAAACACTGGAGCGCCCCGAAGCGGAACGCGCTATCCTCAAACCCCAGCTCGATCTGATGACGCGAAGGCTCTGGAACATTATCACCTGGCCCTCCGCAATCCTTACCCTGATTCTGGGCGTTGCCATCTTGACCTACCGTCCGGGGTACCTGCAAATGCCATTTATGCACGCAAAACTTGGCTTTGTATTCCTGCTATACGCCTACCAACTTGGCTGTCACCATATCTATCGTTCGTTACAGCGGGGCAAGCCGGTTTGGAGTAGCATGCACCTGCGCCTTTGGAACGAAGTGGCCACCTTGCTGCTGTTTGCCATTGTCTTTCTTATCGTACTCAAAAACCTGGTCGATATGGTTTGGGGCATGCTCGGTTTGGTCGGCTTGGGGGTACTCCTCATGTTGGCAACAAAGTGGTACAAAAAGCGCCGCGAAAGGAACTAATTCCCTTTGTACGGTGTCCTTTAATCAAAAAAATGAATGCACCGTTTTTTCCGGCCATACCGGCTTTGCTACTGACTGGATTGGTCGCTTGCCAGAGCCCTTCCTCCTCCGATTCCCTGCCCATTCTGGGAAACCGGTATACCGAGGAAATTACCGTAGATGGCGTTACCCGAACCGATACGATCTATCATACGATTGCTGATTTTACCTTTGTCAACCAGGAAGGGGACTCGGTATCAAACAAGGATGTGCGGGGAAAAGTATATGTAGCGGATTTCTTTTTTACCAGCTGCCCCACCATTTGTCCGATCATGAAAAAAGAAATGTTGCGCGTGTACGAAGCATTCAAGGACGAATCTGATTTTAGAATTCTGAGCCACACCATCGATCCCGAATACGACACGGTGGCGCTACTAAAAGACTACGCCGCCAGATTGGGTGTGGAAAATGCCGACACCTGGAATTTTTTAACCGGTGAGCAGGAAAAAATTTTTGAAATTGGACAGACCTCCTACCTGACTACGGCCATGTCGGACAAAAACGAACCGGGTGGCTACCTGCATAGCGGGGCTTTCGTGTTGATCGACCGGATGGGACGGATACGAGGTGTTTACGACGGTACCAAAGAAACCCAGGTAAACCGGCTGATAAAGGCTATTCCCAAACTACTGAATGAATCGGATGAGGAGGGGTAAACCAGCGGCTGTTTGGATACTGCTGCTGGGGCTTTTTTGTTCATGCGGCACCTCGCCAGACCGGCGGGAAAAAGGCATTCGAGACATTGCCGACCTGAAAACCAAGCAGTACGCGATAGAAGGCCAACAACTCTATCAAAAGTACTGCAGTAACTGCCACCAGGACGATGGAAGTGGCCTCGCCCGACTCATTCCACCCTTACGTAATTCCGATTACATGCTATCGGATATCGGGCGAACGATCCGGCTGATAAAATACGGAATACGGGGTGAAATCACAGTAAATGGACAGGCATACAATCAACCCATGCCGGGTAATCCCGGACTGACGCCGCTGGAAATAGCCCAACTATCCACCTATATCTACAACGTATGGGGACACGATAAGGGCATTATTTCTACCAAGCAGGTAAATCAGGTAATCGAGGAAGTCAGGGATTCGCGTTGAGCAGCGCGTCGGAACGCGTCAGGGCAGATTGGATGTCCTGCTTTACCCGCTCTACTTTTTGCATTTGATCCTCCAAGTACATTCGGACTTCCTCTTCGGTCATGTCCTCGTATTCGCTTTCAAATTGCCGCATCCATACAAACATACCGTCATAGGCAGCTTCACAGGATTGGGCTGCTGCCAGTAGTTCTTGCACCTGCCCGTCCGATTCTTGCGTTCCTGCCTCCTGCATCAAGGAATCTGCTTTTTCTTCGAGCTTTTTTTGACGGCTCCTGAGCGTACCTATTTCAGGCATTACTTCGTCATGGATGGCAATTACCTGCTCTTTCAAAATCACATTTTCATCTTTTTCTGCCGTACAAGAAAATTGCAGTACAAAAAATAGCACAAATAAAGGAAAAGGTCTTACTTTCATACTTGTTTGTTTACAGGGCTAACTGGGTTCCACGAGCGCTATTCGCTTGTGTAGTAAAAATGCTAAAATTAACCTTAAAAAAAAATGGAAAGTACCATTTTTTTATTGTAAAAATGATTTATACACCGTATAGTAAAATTAATTGTAAAATAGATTCAATATGAAACCATTTTGTTTTGCCGCTGACCGAATCATCGATAGCCAGGAAGCGAGCCTGCATCCCCTGGACATCGGATTGATCAGAGGATATGCCATTTTTGACTTTTTCCGTACCGTAGGCAGGCATCCTTTGTTTTTGGAGGCATACCTGAATCGCTTCACGACATCGGCGAAAAAAGCCGGACTTGCATTGGACTACACCCAGTCGGAATTGCGGGAAATCATTACCGAATTAATTGAAAAAAACGCCCATTCGGACGGCGGCATACGCATGATACTTACCGGTGGACTTTCCGCCAACCACTTTCTACCGGCCAAAGGACAGCTCTTTATTTTCTGCGAACCCTTGCAATTGCCCGCCGAGGAGAAGTACCGGAATGGGGTAAAACTCCTAAGTGTGGACTATGTACGTCCGCTGGCCGCCATCAAGACCACCAACTATACCTATCCCTGCTGGTTGAGCCTGGACTGGAGCAAGCAGCAGGCGGAGGACGTGGTCTACCACCACGCGGGGAGGGTTTCGGAAAGTTCCAGAAGCAATATTTTCATGGTCAGGCAGGGCCAGCTGTATACACCCAACCGGGATATTTTATGGGGAATCACCCGGGATAAGGTGATTCAACTGGCCGGTGAGGTCAGTTTTGCAGACTTCGGACTGGAGGAACTTTTTCATGCGGAGGAGGTTTTCATCAGCTCCACTACGAAACGTATCCTGCCCATCACACAAATCGATGAGGTGCGCATCGGTACCGGTAAGCCGGGTCCCGTAACGAAAAAACTCATGGCCGATTTCTTGCGCATGGAGCAGGAAACAGCGGCTACCGCGACATCCCGCTAGCCGTCAAAATCACGGAGCAATAAGTTCGGCATCCGTTAAGATATACATCAATTTCTCGGGGTCCTTGGCGTTCAAAACCAGGGTCCCCTTCACCTGCACCTTTTTGGAGGTGTATTTGATAGGCTCTTGAAGCATCACCTCCATGACGGTCTCCGGACCTCCCGAACCACAAAAAAAGCATTCGGCCAATGGCAGAGAGGAAAGAATGATGTGCTCAGGCTTAAACATGCCTTCGAAGGGAATAATGTATCCATCGGCGGTGACTTCTTTTCCTTCCATTCCCTTGACTTTCTCGTCAAAAACCGGAAGGTATAATTCGCCGAATTCATCCTCCCCAATTTCATACGTCACCTTGGAAAGGTCTTTCCAAACACTGGTTTGCTGTGCCAGTGCGGGGAAAGCGAAAAACGTCAGTAGAATAATCAGGTACTTCATCATTTGCTAATCGTTTACTTGGTTAGTTGTGTGGCAATATCTGACCGATACGCATTCCATGCAGGAATCAACGAGGCAACTACCCCTACGGCGAGGGCATACACCAGAATCCACCATTCCTTTGGCAGAAATACGAAGGCGCTCAGTCCAGACATCAAACCCTGTTCGTTTACCATAACCAATATCAGGAGAAAAAAGTGTCCAATGAGGATGCCGGATACTGCGCCCATGAAGGTAAGCAGTAGTCCTTCCAATACGATCAGAAGAAATACCTGTACCCGAGAAGCCCCAATGGTCCGCATCACAGCTAAATCGTACCTTCTTTCCTTCAGGGAGTTGTACAAGGCAATGAAAATACCCAAGGCCGCTATGAAAACGATGACCAGTGCCAATCCCTGAATTAAGGATATACCCACTCCCAACAACTCAAAAAGTCGGGAAATTTCGAAGGACGGCGAGGCTGCCTGCAAGGCGGTACGGCTGTTGACAAACCGGGGCAATTGTACTGCTGCAATGGGGTTGCGGTACTGCACCAGCAAGGTGGTCAACTCACGTTCCTCCTCCGCGCCGGCTTCCGGAAGCCCCGTGCTACTGACCTCCTGCTCCATTTTTTCATGGTCATGCTCCTCGTCGTGCGACAGCCAAACGGACTCAACACTTGTGAGGATCAATTGATCCACTACGCTCCCCTTTGCTTCCAGCACGCCGACCACCACGTAGGGATGCTCGTCGTGCTCGTGACTGGCAGCGGCAATGCCATGTGAGCCTACAAAGGTATCCCCCACAGTCAATCCCAACTTTTGAGCGGCAACCTGCCCCAGTACCACCTCAAACGGACGCCGCCAAGCCTGGCCTCGTTCGAACTCGGCCCCGTAAAGCGCAAGATAATCGTGGTTGGTGCCCACGATCCGGTATCCCTGGTAATTGTCTCCCAATCCGAGTGGAATTGTATTTTTTATTAAACGGTTTTTAGACAAACGTACCGCCTCGTCCAGGGGAATGTTTCCGGTAGGAAAGTCAATATGGTACACAGAAGAGAGCACTAATTGCAGCGGGCTTCCTTTGGCTCCAATGACCAAATCTATGCCGGAAGCATCCCGGTTCATTTTGTTTTCGAATTGATCCTGAATCAAGATCAATACCGTTATGATGGACAATCCCAATGCAAGGAGCAAAATATTCAATCCCGTGTTCCAGGGCTTTGACATCAAGTAACTCCAGCTAAGCTTGATCATGTTCATGGCCCTTCGCGCGTAATGGTGATACTTGTTTCTATTTCGTCTTTGATTCGCTGATCGTGGGTAACGATGAGCAGGGAAGCGTGTAGTTTTTTTGCCTGCTCTTTCAGCAGATTGACTACAATGGAGGCGTTTTCGTCATCCAGGCTTGCCGTAGGTTCGTCGGCCAGGATGATCTTGGGCTCATTGGCCAGCGCCCGGGCAATGGAAACCCGCTGGGCCTCTCCCTCGCTGAGCGTATGAACGCGTGCCGCTTTTTTTTCTAAAATCCCCAATTCACTCAGGATCTGATGTACTTTTTCTCCCGAAGGCTTGTTTACAAAAAATCGGGGAAGGGAAATATTTTCTTCCACGGTAAGTGGTGCCAGGATATGGGGCTTTTGAAAAACGATTCCAATATTTTTTCCCCGAAATTTATCCAAGGCGTTTCCCTTCATGGAGTACAGGGAGATTCCATCGATGCTCACTTCGCCCGTTTGAGGAGCCAGTAGTCCCCCCATGATATTCAGAAGGGTGGTTTTCCCACTACCGGATTTTCCAAGTACGAGTAAGGCCTCTCCGCTTCTGATTTCGAAATCCGGGATAAAAAATGGTTTTTCTCCGCTGTAGGCAAATTGAATGGATGTAACGGCAATCATCAAGTGTTATTTTTTCGCCGGAATCTCAAGTTTGAATTCCGTTCCCTTATTGATCTTACTGGTAAAAGAAATCTCTCCTCCGATGACTTCAATGCATTTCTTAACGATGGACAAGCCCAGACCGGAGCCCTCGCGCAGCCCCACGTTCTTCGCTCTGAAGAAACGATCAAACAGCTGCGATTGTTCGCCATCGGAAATACCAATTCCGTGATCTTTAATGGATAGTTTGAGCAGATCATTTTCATGACGTACGCTGAAATGGACTGTTCCGCCATCTTTGGAATATTTCACCGCGTTAGAAAGCAGGTTTTCTAAAATTTGGTACAGCAAGTCCATATCAGAAGTGATCATCTTGGGCAATTTATCGAAATCAGTGATGATTTTTACGTCGTTTTCGATACCCGCTTTGACCATGTCCACCACTTCATTTAAAAAAGCAGAGGTGTAAATCCGAACCGGCTTGTAGTTCATTTTATCGGCATCCGCTTTGCCAAAGAACAGCACGCTGGTAAGCAAACTGTTCAGGTTACGTACGGAATTTTCAATTTTTGTGGCATGCTTTACGATTTTAACCTTGAAGGGATGGTCTTTTTCTGCATAAAGCTTGAGCAATTGAGCCGAACTCAAAATGGACGTCAGAGGAGTTTTGAATCCGTGGGAAACGTTTTGCACGATACGTGACTTCAGTTCACTCAACTCCCGCTCCTTCTCCAGTGCTTTTTGCAACTCTTTATTGGCTTCGTTAAGGTCTGCGGTACGCTTTTTAACCTTTTCCTCCAGCTCGTTATTCAGACTTTGCAGTTCCTTTTCCTTCTTGTCTTTGAATATGGCTAACTCGATCACCATGTTCAATTCCCGTATGTTGAACGGTTTGATCACGTAAGCGCTTGGGTTGGTTACCGCCACCTTCTGCAAGGTTTCGGAGTCGGAACTCGCCGTAAGGTATACTACGGGAATATTGTATTTTTCATTGATTATTTCCGTGGTTTTAATCCCGTCGAGTTTGCCGGAAAGATTGATGTCCATCATCACAATGTCCGCCCGGTTATTTTCCAGAATTTCCAGTGCCATCTCACCGGAATCGGCCATTCCGATGATTTGGTGGTGGTTTTTTTCCAGCGCTTTTTTAAGTAAAAGTGCCGAGACGGTATCGTCTTCCGTGATCAATATTTTAAGGGAAAACACACGTTCAGAATTCGTAAAGTCACGCATTTCCATGATTCGATTTAGCTGTCCAAGGGTATGAAAATTCTCACCAGGGTACCCTTTCCCTTTTCACTTTCCAGGTGTATGGTTCCGTTCAATCGTTCGACCAGGTGCTTTGAAATGGCAAGACCGATTCCGGACCCTTCAAATTTACGGTTAAAACCCTTACTTTCCTGTTCAAACGGATAAAACAATTTGACAAGGTAGTCTTTGCTAATCCCTACCCCCTCATCGCGAACCTGCAGGGCCAGTTGCCGTTTTATTTTTTCCGCCTGTACCTGCACCACGCCCTTTTCCGAATATTTAATCGAGTTACCCACAATATTGTTGACGATTATTTCCAGGCATTTCCGTTCCACGCTCGCGAAAAAAGGTTTGGTGGGGAACTTTGAAGTGACTAAGATACCTTTTTTTATTCCTGCAGATTTATGTTTTACCAAAATTTTTGAAATAAAATCGTTGATATTGGTTTTTTCCAGTACCAAATCCACCCGATCGGCTTCGATTTGAGAGAGGTCGAGTATATTGGTCATTGTTTGAAGGAGGCGTTCGCCACTTTCCCTGATAATCTCCAGATGATCCACTAAATCCCGGTCCTCTCCTCTTCGCTGGATCAAGTGTTCCGTACTCCCTAAAATACCGTTCAATGGCGTTCGTAGCTCATGGCTCATGTTGGAGATGATACTACTCTTCAGCTGACTTACCTCTTCGGCCTTTTCCTTTGCATGTTTTAGTCCTTCCTCAAATGCTTTCTTTGTAGAAATATCCCGAAACACATTAAGGTACAGGGGTTTCCCTTCAAAATCCTCCTTCATGCGGGAAATGAATAGTTCGATTTCCCTGGTAATGTTTCGAAAGGGCATTTTCAACTCCCTGGTAAAGCCGCTGGTATCAATTTTAGAGAGGTCCTCACTGATTTCATCCCGGATGGAGGGGTAAAAAGCCGGATCGGAAAACAAGTACCCGACTCCATGAGTCTGCAGGTCCGTTTCCGAGACGGATGCCATTTCACACAGCGCGGGATTGGCAGCGATTACTTTTCCTCCCCTCACAGAAAGCAATAATCCGTCCTGGGAACTGTTCCAAACGTTTCGAAAGCGATCCTCCCGATTGGCAATTTCCAGCGTTTTCTCATTCAAGGTGTCTTGCATGATGCCCTGGTTTTTCGCCTGTCGGTACAACACGTTGATACCATAACCCAATGAAATCAAAAAGGCAGTGACCAAAAGTAGAAACCAAAACTGCAGGTAAAAAGGAAACGCAATCTGAAAACGTTCGGAATAAACAACCTCGGAAGGAGGAAAACCCGTGAGGCCCGCTTGTAAGGCCAGACGGTAATCTCCAGGTGGCAGATTATTGAAATACAATTCATTGGTACGGGGATTCTCCAGTTGCTGCCATTCGTTGTGCAGGCCCTCCATCCGATAATAAATCGTTAGCGCCGGGGAATTTCGGAAACTTACGGCTGTGAACGTACAGACAATGTTATTCAATCGAAATGGTATCTTCAGAAAATCGGTTTCTATGGGATCAGCGTCTACTACGGCCACTTTTTCTAAAAAGACCGGTGGACTTTTTAAATACTCCCGATCCTCTTCCGGATAGTAGACCGAAACGCCGTTTTGTGTACCGATAAGAATCCTCCCCTTATCCGCCTGTGCCAGTGCTCCCCTCCCCACATCGTTTCCAATCAGCCCCGTTTTTTCAGTAAAAATCCGCAATCGGTCCGGTTCCTGCAGCAATAGCCCTGAATCGGTACCTAACCATACCTGACCGTTTTCATCCTCCAATAAGGTATACACCGGGTGGTCGACCGTTTGTCCATGGATGCGTGCGGGCTGTAGCAGCGAGTCCTTCAAACTGAAATACCCCTTTTCTGTACCTACAAAAAGGGAGTCATTTCGTTCCAAAAAGTCGTATCCCTGCAATTTGATTACTTCCGGACTTACGTGAAGTTCATTTGAGGAAACTGTGCCTCCCGCAACCAATACGATCCATTTGCCATTTCTGAGCCGGCCGATCTTTCGGATAAAGCCTAAGGGCTTGTCCTTCGGAAGCCCAATATCGTACCTGGCGAGTTTGGGGGAGAATCCAACTGCCGGCAGTTTTGCCAGGTATATTTGTTCGTCCCCAGCTACCCAGAGGTCCTCTCCATCGACCCATACGTAGGAAGCCAGTTGATTTTCCGGAAGGGGAAACAGGCGCATTTCCCTGGTTTGCGCATTAAAAAAGCCCAGTCCATGGTCGTAAGCAGAGAACCACACATTTCCCCGACTGTCTAAACTAAAATTCAACACCCGGTCGCGCCGGTCCGGTACGGTTTCCGATGAGAAAAAGTGCGTGGCCACAGGGGAAGCGCCCCGCCATGCCTGAATGCCATTTTCAAAACCTACCAGGTATTGCTGAGGGCCATACCGAATCACCGCCGAAATATCCGGAGCGGGAGCGCCAGATTGTTCGTCAAAATTCTGGAACCTGGTACTGGCCAGGTTGGCCAATCCCCGAAAGGTGCCGACCCAGATCATCCCCTCCCTATCGACCATCGCGGTGTTTATCTGACGGACCCTCAATTCATTGTACACGGAAAGTACAAAATGGCGCTTTGTTTTTGTATTGAATTGATACAGGTGGGAATTGTAAAAGAAGTAGACCTTCTCGTGTTTTACAAAAAGATCAAAGCGATCTTTAGGCCCCGTCGGTTCGTCCCGGGTAATCCGGTAAAGCGTATCGCTCAAATGGTAGGGATCCTTTCCCGTATACAGGCGGTCTCGGGTGAGGAAATAGTAGGATTGCCTTTCGGGCATGTAGGCCATTTTCACCAGCGGTTCGTCCTCGGGCCAATAATCCATCCCTGCATCCACCTCAAAACTCCCGGCCGAAAACCGGTAGACACCCCGCTCAAAAAGAAACAGGGTATCGTTTTCCGAGACGAAATGTGAGTAGTAGTCCCCAAACCCTTCCGTGGAAATCGCTCTGGGCGAACCTGCGTTCGTTTTCTGGTATATCGTGCGATCGGGGAGAACCAGAAAAGACTCCGTTGCGGGTCCTTTCCCAAGGGTGAAGAAAACCATAGAATCGTGATCCCCGGCAGCAAGGCTATCCACGAGCAAATCCGTCGCCTCACGCCAGGAACCACCGGTTTTTTGATAAATCAACGCTTTTCCCTCCTGCTGGTACACCCATACCTGACCGTCCTCATCAACAAATACGTTCCGAGTTGAAGTAAAGGTTTGGCGGAGACTGTCGGGCAGGTATTCGGAACGAATTCCATCGGAATACTTGATCCCCCGGTTGGTAGCTACCCAGATGCTTCCTTTCTGATCCTGAACAACGGAATAAAAAATGTTGGGTGTTTCCCCCAGTCCCTTGATTTGCTTATTAAACTTGAATGTTTGACCAAAAACCAAAAGTGGACAAAAGAGAAAAAAAACCAGGGGAAAGAATTTAGTCATAGCTGTCAAACTGTTCCTAAAAATATAAAAACTTATCTATACTCTAAATTAAATTGATATTGTTTGCCATTTCTTTTTGTGATCGCCCTTTATCTTCTATTTTTGTAGCGAATTAATCAAAAGCAGACACATGAGCGTATTGGTAAATAAACATTCCAAAGTAATCGTACAGGGATTCACAGGGACTGAAGGGTCTTTTCATGCCCAACAAATGATCGAGTACGGAACCAACCTGGTGGGTGGCGTCACTCCTGGGAAAGGGAATAGCACCCACCTGGGCAAACCCGTGTTTAATACCGTTGAAGAAGCGGTTAAGGCAAAAGGAGCCGATACCACCATTATTTTTGTCCCTCCGGCTTTTGCCGCAGACGCCATTATGGAAGCGGCCGACGCGGGCATTAAAGTAATCATTGCCATCACCGAAGGTATTCCGGTAAAGGACATGATGAAAGTCAAACCTTACGTGAAAAGGAAAGGAGCCACATTGATTGGTCCAAATTGTCCCGGCGTCATCACTCCAGGAGAAGCCAAAGTGGGAATCATGCCCGGTTTTGTCTTTAAGCCGGGACGGGTAGGCGTGGTATCCAAATCCGGAACCCTTACCTATGAAGCAGCCGATCAGATTACCAAAGCCGGCCTGGGAGTGTCTACGGCCATCGGCATTGGTGGAGATCCGATCATTGGTACATCCACTAAGGAAGCCGTGCAATTACTGATGGAAGACCCGGAAACCGATGCCATCGTCATGATCGGAGAAATCGGTGGAAATTACGAAGCCGAAGCTGCCAAATGGATCAAAGAAAATGGTAATAAAAAACCTGTCGTTGGCTTTATCGCAGGTCAAACCGCGCCTCCCGGCCGTAGAATGGGGCATGCGGGGGCTATCATTGGTGGAAAAGACGATACCGCGGCCGCGAAAATGCGAATCATGAAGGAAAATGGAATATACGTGGCCGAATCGCCGGCTGAAATCGGAGAAGTAATGGCCAAAGCATTGGGTGTGGACGCCTGAGGCGAGCCCAACCCACCGCATGGAAACGCCAGGGAACTCTTAGGGAGTTCCCTTTTTTTATGCCTATTCTTTGCTAAAAAGGATCATTTTTTACCCTTAGAGCAGCCTGGTGAGAGCGGCTGCATTTCCGATCGATTTATCGATGAAGGGCTGTCCCGGCCAGTTGGCCGGTATCCGACAGGTCTCCAGGCGGCCGCGTACGACTGTCCCCACTTACCATCTATAAAATTGGAATTGGAAATATTGGATATTTTTGGTTACTTTCCTTTGCAAAACAGTTTCATGACCAAAGAAAAGCTAATTCTCCGATGAAAGCGTTTACCTGGCTATTTTTGTCATTTCTTAGTATTTCTGCGGCCTTTTCGCAGGAAAACCTGGACTATGCGACAGAAATCATCCCGGTGCTTCGCAAAAACTGTTATTCCTGCCACAACGTGGGGAACCCCAAGGGAGGGGTGAACCTGGAACGCTACGAAGAGGAAGGGCGGATCATCAAAGACGGTCAACTGTGGCTAAAGGTGGTCGATCAAGTACGAACCAAGGAAATGCCTCCTTCTACCAAACCCGCACTCAACGAAGAAGAGTACCATGTTTTGGTGGAAGGTATTAACGGTATTTTGATCAAATCCCTTGAAAAAAAGACGCCCGGCAAAGTGGTGATTCGCCGACTGAGCCACACCGAATACCAGTACACCGTGTTGGATCTGACGGGGATACCCTACGATGCAGTAAATCGGTTTCCTGCGGATGGGTCCGGTGGTGGAGGCTTTGACAATCAAGGGGGTTCGCTGTTTTTTACCCCCCTGAAAATGGAACGGTATTACGATGCCGCGGAAGAAATTATAACGAAAGCATTAGAAGACCCTTCAAAATGGGGCGAATTGGTTCCGATTCGCTACCGACAAAACCTTTGGCAACGTTTTGTAAACTGGCTTGCACCCAAGTTTATCTCGGATTTCAAACCCCTGAATCCACCGGAGACAGCCGCAGCAAAGGTCATTTTCCCATTTGCGAGCAAAGCCTTTCGGCGCTTGATCAAAGTGGAGGAAAAAGAAAAATTCCTGGATCTTTTCGGAAAGATATACGCTTCCATGCCGGAGAAGTCCAACCCTCTTCGCTTCGATCAATCGGTATCTGAAGTTTTTAAGGCAATCTTGATTTCCCCTTCGTTTTTATACAAAATGGAGGAGGAACCCGTTGGCAACGAACCCGTACCGCTGGGTGATTTCGAATTGGCCAGCCGGCTGTCTTATTTCTTATGGTCCAGCATGCCCGATGATACCTTATTCCAACTCGCGGTGGCAGGGAGACTGCAGGACCCTCAGGTAGTGGATAGCCAGGTAAAGCGCATGTTACAGGACCCAAAATCCATCCGCTTCGCCGAATCCTTCGTCAGCCAATGGCTGGGAATTACCAAGTTAAAAGACCCGAATGCACCGCTGGCCGATCAGGTTAAATTTCCCGCTTTCACCGCTCCGATACGAGAAGCCATGTTTCGGGAAACCACAGCTTTTTTCCACCACGTGCTTACCGAAGAAAAAAATTTCCTACACCTGATCAACAGTGATTATTCCTTTCTAAACGAACCCCTTGCCCGGTATTATGGAATAGGGGGTGTTTCCGGAAATGATTTCCAAAAGGTACAGCTTACCGATGGAAACCGCGGAGGATTTTTGGGCATGGGAAGCGTGCAGGCCGTTACTTCCCTGCCCACCCGAACCAGTCCGGTCCTTAGGGGGAAATGGGTTTTGGAAGAAATATTGGGCACGTCTCCTCCCCCCCTCCACCGGATGTGGCGGAACTTCCGGAAGACGAGGGTTTACACGAAGATCTTGGCTTAAAGGCGCTTTTGGAAAAACACCGCTCGGACCCTGCCTGTCAAAGCTGTCACGAGAAAATGGATCCCCTGGGCCTGGGCCTTGAAAATTTCGGAGCCGACGGAAAATGGCGGGAAAGCTATGGCAATACCCCCATCGACCCATCCGGAGTACTGGCCAGTGGAGAAACCTTCGATGGCCCGGCAGAATTGAAACGACTGCTTCTGCAGGAAAAGGAAAAATTTGCCAGAAACCTATCGAAAAAGACCCTTTCCTTTGCAATTGGCCGGGGAATGACCTTTACGGACGAAACCGCTATCCGGGATTTAACCGCTACGCTCGTGGAAAATAGCTTCAATCCCGATGTATTCCTTAGCGAATTGGTACAGAGCTATCCTTTTCGGATGAAAATCAAAGATTTTCAGAAAAAGGTAAACGAAATTGATTGAAAACCATTGACTTAATGGGTGTAAAATACGTAACTTTCTCACAATGACTAAAAAGTGGCACATTTCCCGTAGAAGAATGCTCAAAGGAGTCGGCGCTGCCATTGCCTTGCCCTTTATGGAGGCCATGGCATCTCCGCTTGGCTTGGGCGCAAGGTACAGCAACGATGGATTCCCGGTTCGGTCTTCCTTTCTATTCATGCCCAATGGGGTACACCCGGGTAGGTGGACGCCCGAAGGCACCGGTAGAAACTTCACCCTTTCTCCCACACTCAGTCCGCTGGCGCACTTAAAGGAGGATATTCTGGTGCTAGGTCAGCTGATGAACAAGCATTCCATATTCCAGGGCGCCGACGGTCATTATGCCAAGACCGCCAACTTACTCACCTGCCTGCCCATCCAAAAAACCGCTGGAGACAATATCAATAGTGGGGGAATATCGATCGATCAGGTTCTTGCCCAACACTTTAACGGTCAGACGCTCTTTCCTTCCCTGGAGTATGGCCTGGACCGGATTCAAACCGGTGTGGATATCAACGTCGGATTTACCCGGCTTTATGCCAGCAGCATTTCCTGGAAAAATGCCACGACCCCATTATCAAAGGAAATTGATCCGAGATTGGCCTTTGACCGGCTATTCAAATCCTTTGTGCCGGGCAACAATGCAAAAGAAAACCCCTTTAAAAGCAGCATTCTCGACGCGGTCCTGGAGGACGCCAAATCGCTGAAAAATAATTTGGGGCGGTCCGATCAGGACAAACTGGAAGAGTACCTGGAATCCATCCGGTCGATCGAAAAACGACTCAACAATCCTTCGCATCTGAAGGATTTTGCGAGTAACATCACGCCCGATATAAAAAAAGAGCTGATTCGGGTAAATCAAAATATCGATGAATACGTGGAGGTATACGGAGGGGTAGATATCACCGAAAAAACACGGCTGATGTTTGACATCATGGCACTGGCGTTTTGGAGCGATGCCACACGCGTATCTACCTTTATGTTTGGTAATTCCGTAAGCAACCGAAACTTTTCCTTTTTGGAGGGTGTAAGCGGTGCCCATCACTCCCTTTCCCACCACATGAATCACCCGGAAAAATTAGAACAGTACGACCGTATTACCCGCTGGCACCTGGAACAGTATGCCTACTTCCTGGATAAGTTAAAGTCCATCAAAGAAGGTAATGGTACCTTGCTGGATAATTCACTAATCATGTTTGCCTCGGGCTTGCGGGACGGAAACCGTCATTCTCCCCGGGATTTGCCTATAATCGTAGGTGGCCATGGGGGCAAGAGAATAAACTCCGGCCAAAACCTAATTTACGAGGAAAACACTCCCCTGGCCAATTTGTACACCAGTTGGATGCAGGCGGTAGGCGTCGAAAAAGAAACCTTTGCAGACAGCACCGGGACGCTGCCTTCCATTCTGGCCTAAGATTTTTTCCATTCATCTAACGCTCGCTATACAAGGAACAGGAAATACCCCTTCTGTTTGCAAGATTATTTATGGACAAACAAAAACCGCCATTGTTATCCCCGGTAGCATTCCTTGCCTCACGGATTCCCGTAGGGATTTCACTAGTGACCTTGGCCATATATGCCTCCCTCTATCTGATCCCTTTCTCCCTGGATCCACAAAATCCCCTTTGGCTGCTGTTGGGTAGGTTTCATCCCCTGGTGCTGCATTTCCCGATTGTATTGATTTTGTTGGTTACGGTACTTTTTCTGCTAGACTTTCTGAAGCAGGGTTTTATCAACCCCCTGCTCCTCCGCAGCCTGCTGGCTGCGTCGGTGCTATTTTCCTTCCTGTCCATCCTGGCCGGATACCTTTTATCGGTCTCCGAAGCCTACTCCGGCCCCCTGGTGAGCAACCATTACTATGGCGCATTGCTTACCGGAACCTTTCTGTCCATTACGGCTATCCTCTACGAACGACAAGTGCATGCGGGAAAGATCTCGTCTGCTCTTACGTACGTTTTCCTGCTCCTATCCAACGCCTCCCTGGCCTACACCAGTCATATCGGAGGTTCGTTGACACATGGAGAAAGCTATTTATCCGAACCGCTGGCAGCGCTTTTACCCGCTGAAAATAGCCTGAAAAGCCCAGAGGAAATGTACGTGTACGGAGACGTGCTGGCCACCATTTTGGAAACCCGCTGTGCGAATTGCCACAACGAAAACAAATCCAAAGGCGACCTGCTCCTCACCAGCCATTCGGCCTTACTTCAGGCCGGTAAAAGTAAAAAAAAGGCGGTAGTGCCCGGGGATGCGGGTAGCAGTGAGCTACTGCAACGGGTCCTTTTACCCGTAGAAGACGACGAGCGCATGCCTCCTGAGGGGAAGCCGGGCCTGACAGAAACGGAGATAGATTTGCTTCAATTCTGGATTGCCTCGGGTGCGTCGGCGGAGTTGCAGGTAGGTGAAATAACGAACGATACCATTTTGGCACGATTGGAACAACTCATGCCCAATATTCGGCGGGCGCAATACAAAATTTTAGAAGAAAACGAGGCTTTTGAAACAGCCCAAAAAGAATTACAAGACATGGCAGCCAATATGGGAATCGAAATCCTCCCGGATGAATTGACCAATAACAAGTTTTTTGGAATGAAAATGAAATTCCCACCGGCACCCTTTGGGAGCGAGGAATTGCAGCAATTCTCGGGGTACTTTCCGTATTTTTCCAGGGTTTCGCTGGCTTCGACTGAGGTGAGCGACGACGCATTGTTTTTCATCGGAAAAATGACGCAACTTCGACGCCTGGTCCTTCAAAAAACAGCCATTACAGGGGAGGGTTTTCCTTACCTGAGGGATCTGCCCGTTTTAGAAGAACTTAATCTATCGTTTACTTCCCTGGAAGATGGGCACTTGCTGCACCTGCTTTCCTTTAAAAGTTTAAAGAAAGTATACCTCTTCGGCACTCCGGTCAGTATGGCCGTAATCGAAGCCCTGCGCCAAAACCGCCCCGAACTTGAAATCATTTTGGAAGAAGGTCCCTTTTATTAATAGCCCTTTTTCTGTTTTGAAGGTACTTAACTAATTAAATCAACTTCTTATGCACCGTATAGTAAACCTTTTGGAAAAAACATCACGCTTGTTGGCATTACTTCTTTTCGCCGCGCTGGCGGTTCAATGCCAACCGGGTTCCAACCAGGAAACCGCAGTTGCCACCACCAAAGGCATTGACCTGCTTAAGTCCTATGTAGCTCAAAACCAGGAAGAATTCACTTACGAACTGGTGCACGAACAGCAGCAGGAAGCCCATTCCTACTACGTGTTGAAAATGACTTCCCAAAACTGGTTGGGCAAATTAGAGGTCACTCCGACCACCTGGTGGCATTACGTTTCATTTGTTATTCCAAAGGAGTTGAAGCACGAGACCTCCCTGATGATAATCAGCGGGGGAAGCAGTGGGAGTAAATTACCCGAAACCCCCGATGAATTGATTCTGGAAGCAGCCTTGCTCACCGGTTCTCCGGTAATCAAGGTGCACAACATCCCCTTCCAACCGGTACAATACGTTGGAGATAGCCTGGGGGAAAAGCGAACCGAAGACGGTCTGATCGCCTACGGTTGGAGGGAATTTATGGAACGCGGAGCTACGGATGAGGCTGCAATCTGGTTGGCACGATTTCCAATGACAGAAGCGGTGGTTTCCGCGATGGATGCCGTCGCCGACTTCGGCCGCAAAAATCTCGATTTACATCTGGAAACCTATGTGGTCGCCGGAGCCTCCAAAAGAGGGTGGACGACCTGGACTACAGCAGCAGTAGATGACCGGGTGGTCGGGATGATTCCTATTGTGATCGATATGCTAAACTTACAACCATCGTTCCTGCACCATTGGCGCAGCTACGGATCTTGGGCTCCTGCGGTAGATGATTACACCCGTGAGGGAATCTTTAACTGGATGAATAGCCAGGAGTTTGCACGATTGCAGGAAATCGTCGAACCCTACCAGTTTCTCGACGAATACAGCGAGATTCCTAAACTGCTGATCAATGCCAGCGGTGACCAGTTTTTCTTACCGGACAGTTGGAAATTCTATTGGGACGACCTTCCGGGAGAAAAACACCTGGCATACATCCCCAATGCGGGCCACTCCCTGGATGGATCGGATGCCATTCAAGTGATGCTTGGTTTTTATGCCCACATACTGGCCAATCGGCAACGGCCACAGTACGATTGGGAGGTAACGGAGGATGCCATACTCTTGCAAACGGATCCGGAAAATCCACCGGCATCGATCAAACTATGGAAGGCCACTAATCCCGATAAAAGAGATTTCCGAATTGATGAGTTGGGTCCCGAATGGAAATCCACGACCATTCCCCTCACGGAAAACGGTAAGTATCGCATACCGCTAACCAGTCCTGAAAATGGCTGGACTGGCCAATTTGCAGAATTGACCTATGCGGGAGACGCACCGCTAAAATTTACCACAGGTGTAAAAGTCCTTCCGGAAACGTATGCACACGAGCCATTCGTTCCGAAATCGCCAAAAGGCACGCCTCTACCCTGAACTACTCGCTGAGGCTAAAAGCAAGGTAGTAATCTCCGGACGGGGTGCCCATTTTGCCACCACCGGCAGCTATGACTACGTATTGCTTGCCATTTACTGCGTACACGGCGGGGGTTGCATAGCCGCCAGCCGGTAACTTGTACTTCCAGAGCTCCTGTCCAGAATCCTTGTCAAAGGCTCGGAAATATTCGTCCTTGGAAGCGGCTATGAAGACCAATCCTCCGGCGGTAACGACTGGCCCACCGTAATTCTCCGTTCCCGTTTGGGGGATTCCTCTTGCAGTCAATTCTGGAAATTCGCCGAGCGGAACCGACCAGGCAATGCGCCCTTCGTTAAGATCAATGGCGTTCAGCGTTCCCCAGGGAGGCTTCACCGCCGGGTATCCCTCTTGATCAAAAAAGCGGTTGTAACCCGTCGTGGTATAGGGTACCGCGGACAAGTTGGATTCGGAGCCGAGCTCGTGGCTGTCCTGTTTTTTTTCTGGTTGCAACAAATAATCAACCAGAGCTTCGCGCGTTTCAGCCTTCAGGTATTGAAAGCCCGGCATTCGGCCCTTTCCTTTCGCAATGATGCTGCCAATCTCTTTCTCGGTCAAACGATCCCCTACGTCCACAAGCGACGGAAAAGCACCCGAGGGGTCTCCCGCCCGCTCAGGTCCGTGACACATGACACAATTGGTAAAATATGCCGATTTTCCCAAGGATACATTTGCCCCCTGAGTTGGCACCATGGTAAGTATCCAGGGCATTTCGTTGGCATTCACATACAGCAATCCAGATTCCTCGTCGTAGGCGGCACCGCCCCATTCACCGCCGCCATCAAATCCGGGGAAAATAACCGTGCCTTCGCTACTTGGTGGCATGAACGTATGCCCGAATTTGAGCCCTTGAATCCTTTCCCGTATGTAAGCTTCGGCTTCCGGCGAGATGTTTGTCACCTCATCTTCCGTAAATACTTGTCTGGAAAATGGAGGCGGCACGGAGGGTAGCGGCTGACTGGTCCAAACCTCCTCTCCCTACAGGCTGGAGGGAGGTACGGGTACCTCTTCGATGGGATAGACGGGCTTCCCAGTGCTGCGTTCAAAAACGAATACCCTACCCGTTTTGGTAATTTGGGCCACCGCCGGGATGTTCCGATTGCCTTTTTTGATGGTGACCAGATTGGGTGGGGCAGGCAAATCTCGGTCCCATACATCGTGCCGGACCGTTTGGTAATGCCAGACACGCTCACCGGTCTCCGCGTTTAGTGCGATCAGGGAATTGGCAAAAAGGTTTTCCCCGAGTCGATTTCCACCCCAGAAATCAAAGGCCGCCGACCCGGTAGGGATGTAGACAATCCCAGATGCTTCATCCAGACTCATCCCCGCCCAACTATTGGCACCGCCCGCGGATGCATAGGCTCCTTCGGGCCAGGTATCGTAGCCAAACTCCCCAGGTTTGGGAATGGTATGAAATACCCAGTCAATCTTACCGGTACGCACGTCAAATGCCCGGATGTACCCAGGGGCCGCATCGGAGTTTTCCGAGACGCGTGTACCCAGAATCAATTTATCTTGGTAGATGACACCCGGAGTTGAGGAAATGACATAACGATCCAGCGCCCAATCGCCCAGTCCTTCCGTTAAGGATACTTTTCCCCCATCTCCAAATTCAGGAACCAATTCTCCGGTTTTGGGGTCCAGGGCAAATAAATAGGGACCTGCAGAATAAAACAAACGGGCGTCCTCCCCCGACTTCCAAAACACCAGGCCCCGGTTGACACTCCCACCGATCTCCAAGGTTCTATGCGGGTCATATTCCCAAAACAAATTTCCGGTTGCCGCGTCAATGGCAAAGGCTTTTAATTGGGGACTGGTCCCATACAAAACACCATCGATGATCAGGGGATTGCATTGGATCTGTGTATTTCCCTTCTGTTCCAGGTCTCCGGTCCGGAATTCCCAGGCCAATTGAAGTTCCGCTACATTCGTCTTATTGATCTGGTCCAGAGAGGAATACTGGGCACTTCCTTTGCTTCCCAGGTATACAGGCCAGTCTTCATCCGCCCCTTGATTTACTCCCGGGGATGTCTGGCAGCTTTGAAGCAGACCCGGTAATACGGCCAAATACCGAAAGATTCGTATTTTCAAATTATTCATCTAAATTAGACTACTGGTTTCAAACAAATATATCAAATTTGATCCAACCTGCCTTGCGAAATTTTTGCGAATCATTACACGTAAGAAAACATGAAAAAGCTGCTATTGGTCCGTCACGCCAAATCCTACTGGGGAAATCCGTCCCTGCCTGACCGGGAACGCCCGCTGGCGGCAAGGGGGGAACGGGATGCTCCACGCATGGCCAGGCGAATGCATGCAAACCGCATTTTCCCGGAAAAAATACTTTGCTCCGATGCGATACGTACCCTTCAGACCGCTGAACACTTCCTGGCAGTGTACGCAAAACAGGATCCTGAAATCGAAAAAACAGCCGATTTGTACCACGCATCTTCCGGAAGTATCCTGCAGCATGTTCGGCAAACACCCGACCGAATTGATTGCTTGTTTGTTTTCGGCCACAATCCGGGACTGACCGATTTGGTAAACTCCCTGGGAGAAAGGCTGGACAACCTGCCGACCGCAGGGGTTTTTGGATTTCGGTTCGCCACAAGCCATTGGAAAGAAATCGGTAGAAAAAATGCGTCCTTCTGGCTGTACGATTTCCCGAAAAACGAGTCAGCTAAAACTTTCTGACATCTTGGAGTACTTCCGGAAAATCCCGGAAATGCTCTACCAAATACATCACCTTTTCGGCGATGTCATCCGGGGAACGCAAGCTCCCGTCGGATTTAAAAGATTTAAATTTTTCCAGATTTGTAAAACTATCCTCCGAGGCCGAACGGATCGTTTCCTGCATGGGCGTATCGATGATTCCGGGGGAAAGAGCGTACAGCGCAAACCCCCTGTTTTTCAGGTCTGATTCGTATTGGGCTATCCGGGTCATTTGGTTCAGGGCTGCTTTGGAAGCACCGTAGCCGGACCAACCGTCCATTACTTTTCCGGCCGCTCCGGAACTAATATTGATGACCAGCTTTTCCCCCCGAAGGCGGTCGTATTGGTTCATAAATTCGTTCATAAGCAGGGCAGGCGCGATCACATTGACTCGATGAATCCGGCTGATCGCCTCGGGGTCAATGTACCCGTTATGGGCGATGTCACCGATCCAACCCGCATTGTTTATCAAACAGACCCGATCAAAAGGGCCCTTCGGGAAAATCGCTGCCCGGTTCATCAGAATAGCCTCGTAATCAGCAAGGTCTAGTTCCAGACCAATGAATTGTGGCCTTGCCTCCATGGGAGACCGGGCGATTCCGATTACCAGGTTTTTGGTATTTTCCGTCAATCGTTCGACGAGGGCTTTGCCGAGGCCCTTACTTGCCCCGGTGACAATGTAGCAATGGGTAGCTTGCATGGAATAAGTATTTATTGGTTCAACGTCTTATGCCGGACTGGACTGCTTGCGCAGGGACTGTCGGTACAGCCGTAAACTTAAGGAATGAAACCGATAAATCAGCATCACCGCCGTAAGCGTGAGTCCGGTCAATAAGCCAATCCAAATCCCCAGTTCGTTCCATTTCAGGTAAAAAGCAAGCAAGTACCCCAAGGGCAATCCAATCACCCAATACGCCACCAACGTAACCAATGTGGGCACCCGGACATCGGAGAGGCCCCGGAGCGCTCCCAGTCCCACTACCTGCAGTCCATCGGATAATTGAAAAAAGCCGGCGATAATCAGCAGGGTGGATGCCATCTCGATTACCGGTCGCTCGTCAATGTACAGAAGGGGAAGGTAATTCCTGAAAAGCAAAAAGAATAACGCAAATACGGCCATGAATAATGCCACCATCCCAAAAATCGTGAAGCCCACCTGACGTAATTTGGCAATGTCGTTCTTTCCCAATTGGTTTCCTACCCTCACCGTGGCTGCTGCCGATAAACCGGAGGCCATCATGTAGCTAACGGATGCCAGGTTTATCGCAATTTGATGGGCAGCAAGCGCATTGACCCCAATCCATCCCATCATAATGGCAGCCGTGCTAAACGCACCTACTTCAAAGATGAACTGTAGCCCGGTGGGGATGCCAATACGCAACATCTTTTTTAGAATCGGGAGTTGAATATTTCTTAACCGAAAGTTTCGAAGTATCTGACGGTACCTGGCGGAACGCGTGACGTACAGGTAGATGGCGAATGCCATCAGGATGCGTGCTATCAGTGTCGCCCAGCCGGCCCCGTTTAATCCCAGTTCGGGAAATCCCCAATTTCCGTAGATGAGTAACCAGTTGAGTCCTACGTTGACCAGATTGAAAAGTACGGTGATGTACATGGCCTGCTTGGTCTGGGAAAGTCCCTCAATGAATTGCTTGTAGGTCTGAAAAAACATGAAGGGAACCAGCGAAAAGGTCACGATCAGTAAGTAGGGAATCGCCAATACGACCACTTCTTCCGGTTGACCCAGCCACTTCAATCCAGGCGAAAGTCCCAGGATCACCAAAAAAAGTACCAGGGAAGCAAAGCCGTTGATTACGAACCCATGGCTCAGATACCGACCGATTTTTCCAATTTTACCTTCGCCGTCTGCGGCGGCAACCATGGGCGTCACCGCCATGGAAATACCGATTCCAAACATCAGGATTAGAAAAAATATACTATTGGCAAGCGAAGCCGCAGCAAGTGGAATAGCGCCGAGCCTTCCAACCATCACGTTATCAGCCACCCCCACCATCACCTGCCCGAGTTGGCTGAGCATGACTGGATAAGCCAGTGAAAAAGTAGTCTTGAAATCCTCTTTATACGCTGAAAATCCCATGACCTGTCCTTAACTCATCTTTAATCGAATCGCAGTTTTCAAAACAGCAGCGACACTGATACCATCTGTAATCTGCCCCTGCATGACCATTTGCAGCACCTCGGCAAAAGGAAGGCGGCGTACCTGCAAGTCCTCGGTCGGGTCGAAGGCCGTTTCACCGGCATGCAGGTCCTCAGCAATATAAACGAACCCGACTTCGTCGGTTACAGAATTTGACGTATGAATTTTCATCAGTTCAGTCCATTTCCCCGCCGTTAGCCCCGTTTCTTCTTTCAGCTCTCGTTTGGCACTTTCCAGGACATCCTCGTCCAGGGGACCTCCTCCCATGGGAATCTCCCAGGAATACTCATTCAGGGTGTAGCGGTATTGCCCGACCAGCCAGGTGTGAAGCTCCTGGTCGAGCGGTACAATTGCAACTGCCCGGTTTTTGAATTGGACGGTGCCATAAATTCCCGGAATTTGGGTCGGCGTAATCACTTGATGCTCTTCTACGCGTATCCAGGGATTGTCGTATATCTCTCTGGCAGAGACGGTGGTCCAGGGATTTTTCATGGTAATAAAAAAAGGGTGACCAACAGCCACCCTCCATATGTTTTTGGTACGCTACTGATTTACGCAGGGATGGGCAGTACTTTGCTGTCCTTGAACGTAGAAAGAATCACCATGGATTGCATGGAATCTACTTCCCTGATTTCACTGACCTGCTCCAACATTAATTTTTGATAGGAATTGATGTCCTTGGAAATAATTTTCAGAATAAAATCCCCGGTTCCTGTTATGTGGTGACACTCGATCACCTCCGGTATATGATTAATTTCCTTCATAAACGCGTCAATATTCGTTTTGTTATGACCAATGAGGCCGACCAAAACGAAGGTACTCACTCCCAACCCGATTTTTTCAGGATCCAATTTTGCATGATAGCTTTTGATAATACCGGACTGCTCCAGCTTTTTCACCCGTTCCAGGGTAGGCGCAGGAGATAAACCTATATCTTTAGAAAGCTGTGCATTGGTAATCTTTGCATTCGCCTGAAGAATCTCTAAAATTTTACGGTCGATTTTGTCAAATTTGACTTTTATGCTATTATCCATATTGTAAAGAATTTACCGAATTATATGTGGTACAAAGGTAATCCAATTTATGTTTATTTTAAAGACATTTACGGAAAAAACGCAAGTAGGGACGAAATATTGTTATTAATTTGTCGATTTTATTAAAATTATTACTCCTACTGTTTTGTGATTTCTAAAAAAAGGTAGCGTTCCTCTCGAATAAGCTTTTAAAGAACGGTTTAGTGTATGTCAAAGTTTATTCTCTTTCAATATAGCCCGGGCTTCTTTGTGGGCCGGATGCCTTCTTTTCGCATTTGCTTTCACCGCTTCTAAAAAGCGTCTGGCCTCCGAATCATCTCCCTGATCAATGGCTAATTTGCCCAGCTGCAGTAACGCAAACAAGTAATACCCACTGTCCTGCGAATTAAGTTCATCACCAAACCTCACCGTTTGCAAGTAATGCTTTCTTGCCAGCGCTTGCTGACCCATACGGTCAAAATATTGCGCGGCAAAAAAGGAAGCGTACCTTCCGCTGTTGGCCTCGTAACCCGTCCAGCCAGCGTCTATACGATTGAGAATTTCCAAAGATACCTCCATGGCCTCCTTGCCCCGACCTACCGCATACAATTGCCTCGCAAAAAACCGATGAAAATAGGGGTTATTGGGATATTTTTCGTGCAGATAAGCCGTAATCTCCAATGCTTTAAAGGGTTGTTTCTCTTCGGAGGCATACAGGCGAAACAAGAAGTACTGGGCCTCCACCCGCGCATAGAAGGCATTTTCTGCCACTTCTTCCAACTGTTGCAACCCCAATTGTTGATCCCCTTTTGGAAAAAGCAGCATGACCGGTCGAAGCAAGGGGTAATTTTCTGGTATCCATACCGAAAAATAGTTGAACAAGGCATCTCCGAGCAGGAGTTCGGGGTTCAGTTCCTCTTCACCCCTACTCAATTCCAGGTATTTCAGCGCATTTTTTCCCGCAATGGTGGCACTGGTCCAGTTCTTACGTTCGCTATGCAGGCGACCCTGAAAACCGTAAGCACCTGCAAGAAAAAAAGCAGCCTCCTTGTTTTCCGGATCTTCTTCCAACAGGTTGGCGGCCTTTTCTATCGTCTCATCCATGTACCGCAAAAATAGCGCGTCATAACTTTCATTTTCGGTAGCCACGGTGATTTTCCACCACTGACTAAGCCCCATCAGAAAATACGGAAGGGGATGCTCGGGATACGTGTACCGCATGACCTGAAATCCTCTCTCTGCCTGCTCAAAATCAAAATTATACATGCTGTTGACGGCATCGGTGATTCGAAATTGAAGTCCTTTGTCCAACAACAAATAGCTACTCTCTGGCTCGCCAATCTGCGTGACCGCCTCCATTTGTGCGGGTGCTTGAGATAGAGGCAGTGCAAAAATCGCCGGGAGCAAAATAAAATACAAACGATATCGGTTCAAATCGACACAGGTTTAAGTTATCCAGTAAACAACGTTTATCTTTAATTAATTTCGAAATTACTGGAAAATTCATCGCTGCGATCTTCCAATCACATGCAAAGCGCACGAAAGTACACAAAACCGGGGATACTTGCTTTAACTTGACTTCTGTCGCTGGTATCTACCTTCCTGCCATCTCCCTGGTTGCAACCAACCGGATCGGAAAGAAAGATGTCGTGTACTGTTCTCCTTTAAATAAAAAAACAGACCCATCAGACCAAAACCACATGTAATGCAATCCCGGCCAATGGATCTGTAAACAGCAATAAGATAAAAAAATTAACAGCTTACCTTTGAACGGATTCCTTTTTTGCACCCTTCTCTGCCAGGATACTTTTCCAGGCAGTCAGCGCCAGGGAGTCCGGTATATTGATATCGTCAAAAGTGATTAATTCTCCGGGTTCAATGTTACGCTTCAATTGAACCTTGCTTAGTAAGCCGATGGGTACATGCTCCGGGTTCTCGTTGATTTTCAACGCCTCACCTCTCACTTCCATGCCCCCAATCCCTTTGTCTATTACTGAACCTGCCGACAAAGCTTTTTTTGCAATTGCTCCCACGCTAACGGTAGGACTTGCCCCATTGTCCAGCAATATCTCTCCTTGGTTTATAAAATTTAAAATGGTATTCGGGATCTCAAAAAAACAAAGGTGCATCGGTTTGTACAACAGATAGAACGGACCATTGCCCATCTTGTACGTTTTTAGCTCTGCTGCCAAATCTTCCTGATGCTTCGCCGTGATAAACACCCCCGGAGGCGATTCTCTCGAAATGATGTAATCACTGATGACTTTGTTTTCTTTTTCGGCAATCTCGCCCAGTGCGAATGCCCCCTTCTCAAAATCCGAGGTTTCGTACCCTACCAAACCCTGCTGCACAATCTCCAAACCCAACCCGTTCGCAACGAGTGCCTGCTCGATTTGCAATTTTGTACCGTCCGTAAAGGAGGTCACCGAACTAAGGCTATACCCTTGCTTTTGTGCCCAAAACAACATGTCCTCCAAGGAAGGGGTCTGGTTTAGGAACCCCTTGATATTTCCGTAAACCAATGGGTCAAAGCCCATCTGGATCACTTCTTTGTTCAATGCAGCCAGACACCCGGGCTGGTCGCCATTTGCTTCGGTAATCACCCCGCGTTTAGAAAGCCAGGATCCGGTTACTACCTGGGTGTCCGCGTCCATGGTCACCACCGGTAGTTTGTACTCAAATGCTTTCGCAATCACTTCGGTGGAATAAATCGGATCTCCCGTGCTAACCACAATGAGATCGGAAGCAGCGAATACCCGTTCCGGATCCGTCGTCAGAAAATCCTGACTGACCCCCAGATCATCAATTCTACCCTTTCGGCGTGTAACAATTCCCGAGAGTACCATGTCCTCTCGTTTCACGAGGAGTTTGGCCAATCCTCGACCAATTCCTCCGGTACCCACGATACCTACTTTTAGTTTTTTGCTGACAGATGTTTTCATAAAATAAAAATTGTTTGCTGTTTTTTTATGATGGTGTAAAGATAGATAAAAAAATTTAAAAATCATTTTATTGTATTTAAAATACATAAAAAATATTTTAAAAATAGATTTTTAGGGGCCGGCCCGAATAAAAGTCGATTTCCTTTTTTCCTTTCATTAATTGGATTTTTCGTATTTTTAGGCTATAAAAGTATTCATTACTTCCATTATATAAAATAACATTTGGAACGGATTCGGGTAAAAAAAAATAAAAAAACATTTGCGCAAGGAACGAGTAGCCCGGAAATGGGACTGTCGGCCCGTACGAATTTTTAAAAAACGTTAAATCATCCGTTATTCCTGATAAATTTTTTATTTTCGCTTTTCAATTATAAACCGAGCACATGCCAACGTACACCAGGCTAAACAACCTTACGGGTTGGGCGGCCTTTCTGATTGCATTTATAACTTACCTGTTTACAATTGAGGAGACAGCGAGTTTCTGGGATCCCGGAGAATTCATTGCGGTAGCCTACAAACTGCAGGTTCCACATCCCCCGGGCGCTCCGTTTTTCCTGTTGATATACCGTATGTTTGGATTTCTGGCCTTGGGGGAAGGGCTAGAAGTCGCTTACTGGATGAACGTGGGTAGCGCACTGTTTTCCGCATTTACCATCCTGTTCCTTTTTTGGACCATAACGTTGCTGGGAAGAAAACTGTACGGCATCGGGACCGATGAAGACCCCTCCAAAGAACAAACGCTGGCACTGATGGGTGCCGGATTGATCGGAGCCCTTGCCTATACCTTTTCGGATAGCTTTTGGTTTTCCGCCGTAGAGGCAGAGGTGTACGCCATGTCCTCCTTTTTTACGGCCATTGTTATCTGGGCATTTTTAAAATGGGATGTTATCCGGGATCCACGGGCCGAAAATCAATACATGATTTTTATCGCATATTTGGTAGGCTTATCCATTGGTGTACACTTATTAAATCTCGTTACCCTGCCCGCGCTTGCATTGGTCGTATACTTTAAGAAATACACAAACCATACGGTCAAAGGTGGAATTATTGCCTTCTTACTGGGCGGAGTCGCCCTGGTAATCATTAATAACTTCATTATACCGGGACTCCCCAGTATCGCTGGTTCGCTGGAAATATTTTTCGTCAACAGCCTGGGCCTGCCCTTCGGCTCCGGGATAATTTTCTTTGCGGTCCTGTTTCTCGGAGGATTAACCTATGCGGTGATGTACTCCTACCGGAACAAAAAGGTACTCCTAAACACCATTCTCATTTCCCTTACCTTCATCTTGATCGGCTACGGATCCTATGCGCTGATTGTCATTCGGGCAAATGCAGACCCGGTCATCAACGAAAACGACCCCAGGGACATTATCAGTTTTGTGAGTTACTTAAAGCGTGAACAGTACGGCTACCGGCCCCTACTCCACGGCCAATATTTCACCGCCGAAGTGGTTGATCAGACCGAAGGGGCGCCGGTATACGCCAAGGGGGACGAAAAATACGAGGTGGTCGACTATCAGCTGGAAAATACCTACGACCCGGAAAAAACCACCTTCCTGCCAAGGATCTATTCTACGCAGGAACGCCACAAGCAGATCTACCGGAGCAAACTGGGTCTGCGGGAAGGGGAAGATCCCACATTCTTTGATAATATCTATTTTATGCTGGACCACCAGTTGGGCCACATGTACTTTCGTTATTTTATGTGGAACTTCAGCGGGCGGGAAAGTGATTTTAGCGACGCGCCTTTCCTTACGCTGCTTAGTTCCCTGCAAACGGATTTTCCCGAATTTATCAAAGAGAATAAAGGACATAATAATTATTTCATGCTGCCATTGCTACTTGGCCTGATCGGTATGTTTTTCCAAGCCAAAGCCGATCCCAAGTCGTTCTGGTTGACACTTATGCTCTTTCTTATGATGGGGGTGGTCCTCGTACTCTACCTCAATTCTCCGCCAGTGGAACCTAGGGAAAGAGACTATATATACGTAGGCTCGTTCTACGCCTTTGCCATATGGATAGGGTTTGGGGTTCTCGCCATCCGCCACCAACTATTAAAGCTAAGGAAGGGAATGGCGCTGACAGGCTTGTACGCTGCATTGATGTGCCTACCGATACCCCTCTTAATGGCCGGTGAAAACTGGAATGACCACGACCGGTCCGGAAGATTTTTCTCCGTGGATGCAGCCCGGAACTTTCTGGCATCTTGTGAACCCAACGCCATCCTTTTTACCGGTGGAGACAACGATACCTTTCCGCTGTGGTACGTTCAAGAAGTAGAGGGATTTCGCACGGATGTACGGGTCATCGTACTAAGTTATTTTGACACCGACTGGTACGTAAAACAGATGGCCCGACCTGTGAACGAATCACCTGCCCTGGATTTTACCCTTCAATATGAAAACTATAAAAAAGGTACCAACGATGTTTTGTACATCACTGACCGCCTGGAAAGTCTGCCCCTGCTTGATTATCTAAAATTACTAAAAAACAACAGCGAACTGCTGAAGCTTTCGAGCAGCCGTGCAAGCAATATCAATACGGTGCCTTCCAGGAACCTCACGCTGCCGGTTGATCAGCAGCGCGTCGACTCCCTGGGAATTTTACCAGAAGCCTTTCGGAACCTGCAGATTCCGCAGCTAACCATCCGCCTGCGGGGCAATTACGTCACCAAAGGTACCCTTATGCTGCTGGATTTGATCGCTACCAATAACTGGGAACGACCCATTTACTTCAACAACACTTCATTGGCGACCATTGGGTTTGATATGAGCCAACATGTGGTGATGGAAGGATTGACTTACCGGCTGCTACCGATCCAAAAACCGGACAATCAGGAGGAACTGGTAAATACCGATCTGGCCTACGAAAATGTGATGGAAAACTTTGCCTACCGAGGTATGGATAATTCCGATAATTATTTTGACGACGAGTTTCGTCGATTTACATCCAATCACCGTAGCGTATTGAACAGCGTCGCCATCGCCTTATTGGAGGAAAAAGACCTGCAACGGGCAGAGGACGTACTGCGCTTGAGCCTGGAAAAATTTCCGCACGAAGCCATCCCCTACGACCTGGCCAGTGGACAATCGGTACCCCTGTTTTTTGAATTGGGCATGGACGACGAAGCCCTGCATGTAGTCGATGAAATATCCCATCGATCCATAGAAATGCTCGATTTCTATGCTGAAACGGGCCGAACCATGGACCGGGAAGCCTCCATTTCCATGGAAATGCTGCGGTATTTTATCCCGCTGCTGCGGGAGCAGGGATACGAAGAAAGGGCAGCCCAGCTACAGCAAGAATTCGAACGGCTTTTCGGGGAAATGGGTGGCAGACGTCTACCCAGGAGGTAAAGGCTACCCCCTGCTGCAACTGACGGGCGGCGTTTTAGAAGCTTCACCAGCGCGGGTGCTTCGGGCAAATGCTGCACACTTGCCCGAAGCACCTACGAACGTATGCTGCCAGAGCACCTACACTGACCATTCCGAAGAGGTGGCTGATTATCCGGGTTAATCGGACTATTTGGAGCCCTGTGCTGGATTTTTATGAAGGATAAAAAATAAATCCAGTGCCTCGGCAGGCTCGTCTACCAGTAGGTAATCCTCATGGCTTATTTCTTGTACCGACGCGCCCTGCATCCGATGCAGGCTGTTTCGGTTCATTCGATTGGCAACTTCGTAAGGGAATTTCAGTAGGAAAGCAGGGAGTCGGTATTGCAGTTTCAAAACGTCCCATCGGGTGAATTTTTCCACGGACTTCTTATTGGCCCGATAGTAGTCCCATACCTTTTCGTTACCGCCAATTCCTTTCGTTTCCACCCGATCGAAAAATTGCTCACAGCGTTGCAACAACTGCTCCGGGGCATATTCCCTTACATGCCAGGGGTTCCTTGTCAGGGAAAACCGGATATTCGGGGTGGAAATCATGGCAACACCGCCGGGTTTCAGGACCCGGTAGATTTCTTCCAAAAACAGTTGATCCTGCTGAATGTGTTCGATCACCTGAAAACTGACCACGCTATCGAAGCTATTCGACGGAATGGTGGCAAGCGGGGGCAGGTGGGCCTGCTCAAACGTATGCCCGGGATATTTCTGTTTTAACCTCTCCAAAATTTCCCCTATCTTGTCAATTCCATGATACCGATTGACCAAAGGCCCCAAAGCGGCGACTCCCCTGCCCTCTCCACACCCAATTTCCAGCAAATCACCGAATACGTAACTCCTGGCCACAATGTACGCCTTGTACAGACGTTGATGAATGGGGTTGTCGCTGATCAACTTATCGGAAGTTATTTCCGTTGTATAGATAGCCATTTAAAATTTCTTTATTTTGAACAAAATTAAGGTTAATTTTTAAACCAACTATGGAAATATCAAAGTCATTGCTCATGAAAAACATTATTGGATGCCTGGCCCTGTGTTGCTTCTTTTCCCTTTTCAGCCAGGCCCAAACCAATTTAAAAAGCCTCAACCAAAGCCTGCGGTATTCCAGGTATTCGCGAATCTCATTGAAAGTCATTCCCATCAAAACGTCGGAACGCAGCTTTACCCTACAACTGGTTGTCGAAAAAATCGAAGAAGACCCGGACTTCGATGACTACCTTTTTTCCTATGCCATCGTTTCGGATTTTGAGCAGGAAATAACCGACGACTTACTGGTCGCACTGGATCGAGAGGTAGTAAAGGCGGACACAGACAAACATTTTTATTTTGAAGAGACCGTAGATATCCCTGAATCTCAGGAGCAGGCATACGTGGTTTTTCAAGCCAGAGATACCCGGCAAGACGATCTCTACCTGTATCACAGCGATCTGATCAGCCCCTTCGTCCCGGAACAACCCGACTTTGGCGCCTATTTTGGAAACGACATTCCCTTCGACCAGAATTTTCTTAACGTGAACGAATCGCTACTCTTCAAAAGACCCCGGGGGGTAAGCCTTCATCGCTACTATTATCCCCAGGAATTCCCCTTACCACTACCTCCCATGGAAACCAAATCTCCGGAAGTCCCCAGACAAACCGAAGTGGTGGATGAGGGTAATTTTTTGGTAAACGTTCCGGTTCCTTTTGACAAGCAGGGGTACTATTTTGTTCAGTCAGATACCAGTTCGGGAGCCGGTCTTCTCCTTCGGACGGCCGGTAAAACGTTTCCCAGGGTAGCCACCTGGGAGGAAATGATCGAAATGGTGGCCTATATATCCACCCGGAAAGAACACGAAACCTTGCTGGCAGCAGAAAATAAAAAAACAGCTTTGGACGAGTACTGGATTCGCATGACCCGCGATGAGGAAACCGCAAAAACCCTGATCAAGGAGTATTTCAGGCAGATTGAATTTGCCAATATTCTATTCACCGATTTCAAGGAAGGCTGGATGACGGACAGGGGAATGGTATACATTATCATGGGACCCCCGCAGGAAGTATACTTCGACCTGGACAAAGAAACATGGGTATACCTGGCACAGGATTCAAATTCCAAAATAACCTTTACCTTTGCTCGGGTAAAAACCATTTTAACCCCCAATTATTACACATTGAACCGATCGAGAGCGTATCAGCCGATTTGGTTCAAAACCATTACAGCATGGAGAAACGGAAGGATGGTTTTCTGATCAATCGAGACGAAAACCCTAAAGATTATATTTTTGGGATCAGACCCATCATGGAGGCTTTTCAGGCCGGTCAGGAAATCGACAAGTTGCTTGTAAACAAAGAATTGAAAGGAGACCTGCTAAAGGAACTGATCGCCCAGGCCAAAGAAAAAAACATCCCGGTCACCAAAGTGCCTGAAAACAAGCTCAACCGGATCACCCGCAAAAACCATCAGGGAGTGATTGCATACATGGGTGCCATCGCCTATGCCTCCTGGGAAAACGTGGTAGATGCCTGCTACACGAAAGGACAAGCCCCCTTGCTCCTCTTACTGGATCGGATAACGGATGTCAGAAATTTTGGAGCCATCGCCCGCACCGCCGAAGTGGCCGGGGTACACGGCATCATCGTTCCTGAAAAAAGCAGCGCTCAGATAAGTTCGGACGCGGTAAAAACCTCTGCCGGCGCGTTGAATTTTATCCCGGTAAGCCGGGTAAGAAATCTGTACTATACCCTAAAGGACCTAAAAAAAATGGGACTCAATGTGGTGGGTGTCACCGAAAAAACGCACAGAAACGTATACGAGGCTGATTTTTCTGCACCCACGGTCCTGATCATGGGCTCCGAAGAAGATGGGATTTCGGACGAACTATTGGGACTCTGTGATGAATTTGTTAAAATTCCCGTGCTGGGCCAGGTGGCTAGCCTCAATGTCTCCGTAGCGGCAGGCGTGGCTATTTACGAAGCCATTCGTCAACGAACCCTGGCGGAGCCTCAGGCATAACGATCCCCGGTGATGGAACTTGCGTACGGATTTTTCCTTAGCCTGCTTGCATGCGGGCTGCTGTCCTGGATGCTGTTTCGGGCTTCCAACAGGAATGAGTTGCTTCGAAAGCAGGAGAGATCCCTGGAGCGGCAGCTACTGGAACTGGAATTGGAAAAAAAAATCGAGAAAAACCAGGTACAGCTCCTGCAGGAGAAACTGCGGTTCCAAGAATCGGAGATGGAGCGCATGGGCAAGCGCTTCCAACAGGAATTCGAGTTGTTGTCCAATAGAATTCTAGAAGAAAAATCCAGGAAATTTACCTTTCAGAACCAGGAGAACCTGAGCCGTATTCTGGAACCCCTGATCAAGGACCTGGACGCTTTTCGAAAGCAGGTACAGGATTCCTACAGTCAGGAATCCAAAGAGCGGTTTTCCCTGGAAAATAAGGTGCGGGAACTGGCCCAGTTGAATCAAAAAATCAGCCAGGAAGCCCAGAACCTTACCAATGCACTTAAAGGCAATGCAAAACATCGGGGAAATTGGGGAGAGGCTATCCTGGAAACCATTCTTCAAAATTCCGGGTTGGAGAGAAACCGTCACTACAGCCTTCAGGAATTTCTGCGAGACGAAACCGGAAATCCGCTTTTAGGAGTCGACGGTAAAAAGATGCAACCGGACGTCATCATTCACTATCCCGATAATAAGAACGTCATCATCGATAGCAAAGTATCCCTGCTTGCCTACGAAAACTACTGCAATTGCCCGGACGAGGGGGACCAACAAGTCTTTCTGCAGCAACACCTGAAGGCGGTCAAAACACACGTTGATGAATTGGCCGGCAAGCAATACGAAGCCTATGCCAAAGCACTGGATTTTGTCATCATGTTTGTGCCCCTGGAAGCCGCCTACATGGTAGCAGTACAGGCCGACGAGCGGCTTTGGGAATATGCCTACAAAAAACGGGTATTGCTAATCAGCAGCAGTAACCTGATTGCTGCCCTTAAGTTAATCAAAGATTTGTGGATCCGTGATGACCAAACGCGCAATGCCCTGGAAATTGCCGAAAAAGGTGGCAGGATGTACGACAAGTTTGCTGCATTTCTTAAAAACCTGGAGGACATCGGCAGGCATCTGGATAGGTCCCAGGAAAGTTACCAGACGGCCGTGAGGCAACTGAAAACTGGAAAAGGCAATTTGATCTCTCAGGCAGAAAAACTAAAAAGCCTGGGTGTAAACGCCCGCCGCCAACTTCCAGGTGGCCAGCAGGATTAAAAAGGAAGGTCTTCAGCCCCGTCGACAAGGACCACTTCGGCATGCCGGGAAATCAAGTATTTTCTGCCCGTAGCACGTTCCCGGCACAAAACCCGGCTCCGTCTGGTCTCCAACTTCTCAAAAACCCTACGTTTAAGGCCGAAAAAACTCCCCTGCTTCAGGTCACCCAGAAGCACTCCGCCCGCTTCTTTCCGAATGATATCGTATTTCTTCAGTTCCTTGAACAAAAAATAATCCCCTCCTGTACTGGCTTTAGGGTTGACCATGTGTAGGCGAAGGGGTATCAAAATATCATGGGGAAACACCGAGGAATCCAACAGAGGTGCCATTAATTCGCGAAAAGATCGCTTCCATTCCGGACCATGCGGCCGAATCCCCCATTGCTCGTAATCGCGAAACACACGATGATGCGCAATCTCGTGAATAAGCGTAATTAAAAACTGATAGGGGTTCAAGTCATGATTGATACTAATCCTTTGTACCTTCTGATCAGGGCGGTACCGAAAATCCCCGAATTTAGTCGAACGCGAACGGGCAATCAACAATTCAAAAGGGTCTTCCTTCCACAAGGCATAGCAATAGGCCAGCGCACGATCGGGTAATTTGCCCGCTAATTTCCGTCTCCATTGTTCCTGGGTCATTGCACCAATTTTTCTACTGTTCAAAAATAGACTTTTTCCGGGAAGGCTTGCAAAAATAGCGACTGTTAATGAAGGTCGGCACCGGGAAAAAACGAAATTAAAAAAAAGACTGGCTCCTGAGATCTTCCCAACCCTTAGAATCACCAAGTTGCCTGCAAAATATTTTTTGTGCCCATGATTCCCCTGCCGGCTGGCAGCCACTGCCCCGCTTTCGATGCCCTGATCCCCATTAGATGGAATCAGCCCAAACTTGCCCACAAAAGGTTTGTGAAGAAAAAGGAGAAAAAAATTACTAATTCATTTGCTTTGGTGGTTAAATTTTACAAAATTATTTTGCTTTACGAACCAATTAGCATAAACCCAGCATGCCATGAAACCAACCGATACCCGGAACCCGGAGTATTACCATAAAGTTGTGGACTGTCAGTATGCCTGTCCTGCTCACACCCCTGTGCCGGAATACATCCGCAAAATTGCTGCAGAGAAATACACAGAAGCCTACATGATCAATTGGGAGTCCAATGTGTTTCCCGGAATTCTTGGGCGCACCTGCGACCGTCCCTGCGAACCCGCCTGCCGTCGGGGTCGCGTTGAAGAGGAACCGGTAGCCATCTGCCGTCTGAAGCGGGTAGCGGCCGACCAAAAAGGGGACGTGCAGTCGCTGATGCCCCAGGCTCCCTTTCCACCCAACGGAAAGAAAATCGCGTTGATCGGCGGAGGGCCGGCTTCCCTCACGGTAGCCAGAGACCTGGCGCCTTTGGGCTACGAAATTCATTTGTTTGATGAACAAATAGCCGGTGGAGGTATGATGCGCAGCCAGATTCCCGCATTTCGACTTCCGGAGGAGGTGCTGAATGAAGAGGTGGGTTATATCCTGAATATGGGTATTCACACGCAATTTTTAACCTATGTAGCAAGCCTGAAAAAAGTGCTGGATGCAGACTATGACGCGGTGTTTATTGGCACCGGTGCTCCCAAAGGCAGAGATTTACCGAAATTACCCGGCAGAAAAGAAGGAGATGCACAAATTCACATTGGCATTGAATGGCTTGCCAGCGTGGCTTTTGAGCACGTAAATAAAATAGGCAGGAAAGTAATCGTTTTAGGTGGGGGTAATACCGCTATGGATTGCTGCCGCACCTCCCGAAGACTCGGCGGGGAAGAAGTAAAGGTGGTCGTGCGAAGTCCTTTCAAGGACATGAAGGCGTCCCCCTGGGAAAAAGAGGATGCACAACATGAGGACGTAACCATATTGGACAACCACGTCCCACAAAGCTTCGAGGTAGAAAATGGGGTATTGAAGGGAATGAAATTCCAAAAAGTAAATGCCCACTACGACCAAAATGGCAAACGTAAACTCGTTCCCACGGGAGAACCCGACGTATTCATTCCGGCAGACGAGGTATTGATTGCGATAGGGCAGGAAAACAGCTTTCCCTGGATTGAGCGGGATATTGGGCTTGATTTTGATGAATGGGGAATGCCGGTAGTGGACCAGACCACCTTCCAATCCACCCATCCCAAAGTCTTTTTTGGTGGAGATGCAGCTTTCGGCCCGGAAAACGTGATCACTGCTGTGGCCCACGGCCACCAGGCAGCCGTATCGATGCACCTGTATTGCCAGGGAAAAGACCCACACCAACGTCCTGCTCCTTTCACCAAATTGTTCAGCACGAAGATGGGCATTCACGAATGGAGTTACGATAGCCCGGTCACCAATGACCAACGTTACCTGGTTCCCCAGGCAGAGAAATCCCTCACGCTCCTGGACCGGCGAAAGGAAGTGGAATTGGGCTTTGACCCGCCTACGGGGTACAAAGAAGCTCAACGCTGCCTAAATTGCGATGTGCAGACCGATTTTACTGCGGATCGTTGCATTGAATGCGACGCCTGCATGGACATCTGTCCCACCTCCTGCATCACCTTTACAACCAACGAGGCAGAGGAAGATCGGCTGCGGGAAAAACTGCTTGTTCCTGCAGAAAATAAATCTCAGGACCTCCTGGTCTCCAAACCGCTAAAAACCGGTCGGGTGATGGTAAAAGACGAGGACGTTTGCCTGCACTGCGGGCTTTGCGCAGAGCGCTGTCCTACTTCCGCCTGGGACATGCAGCAGTTTCTCTACAGTGTTACGAAAGCAGAAAACCTATGACCATCCCCACTACCCTCCGGCGCCCCCAGGCAGGAGTCAACGATTTTGTTGCCCGGTTTGCCAATGTCAACGGAACCGGATCAGCCAGCGCAAATTTTCTGTTTGCCAAGGCCATCTTTCGGATGGGCATTCCCGTGACCCCCAAAAACATTTTTCCCTCCAACATACAGGGACTGCCCACCTGGTACGAGGTACGGGTGAGTGAAAAAGGCTATCTGGGGCGAAGGGAAGGAATCGATCTACTGGTAGCCGTCAACGCCCAAAGCCTGAAGCAAGACATCGCCAGCGTAAGGGAAGGTGGATACCTCATGTACGATAGTACCAAGAAACTTGCTCCTGACCTGATTCGAGAAGACATTCACTACTTGGGGGTTCCGATGATGGATCTTTCAAATGAACATTTTAGTAATCCCAGGCAGCGGCAGTTGTTTAAAAACATCATTTACGTAGGGGCATTGGCAGTATTGCTGCAGATCGAATATGAGGTGTTGGAAACATTGCTCCACGAACAATTCGCCGGCAAAGAAAAGCTCATCGGCCCAAATCTCAAAGCGCTGCAACTGGGCATGGACTATGTACGGGAGCATTTTGATTACCCGCTTGATTTCTTTTTGGAACGCCGAAATCTTATCGGGGACAAAATACTTGTTGACGGGAATTCCGCCTGTGGCTTGGGAGCGGTCTTTGGAGGCGCGACGGTGATGGCCTGGTATCCCATTACCCCTTCTACCTCCGTAGCCGAGGCTTTCGAAAAGTACGCTTCGCTCTATCGGGTAGATCCAGAAACCGGAAAAAACCGCTACGCTGTGATTCAAGCCGAAGACGAACTCGCCGCCATGGGAATGGTTATCGGGGCCAACTGGAACGGTGCGCGGGCGCTAACGGCTACCAGCGGACCGGGGGTGTCTCTGATGAATGAATTTATTGGTCTGGCCTATTTTGCCGAAGTACCTGCTGTATTGATCGATGTGCAGCGGGCGGGCCCCAGTACCGGCATGCCCACCCGTACCCAGCAGTCGGACATTACCCTAGCCGCTTATGCCTCACACGGTGACAGCAAGCATCCCCTGCTTTTCCCCGCTACTCCAAAGGAATGTTTTGAAATGACGGCTGCCTGTTTTGACCTGGCCGATCGGCTGCAGACACCGGTGATCCTGATGACCGACCTGGACCTGGGCATGAACGACCACCTCAGCGAGCCCTTTCATTGGCCGGAAAACCAGCGATTCGACCGGGGTAAAGTACTTTCCAAGGAAGCGTTGGAGGCCATGGGTCGGTACGGCAGGTACCTGGATGTGGAAGGTGATGGAATCCCTTACCGAACCTACCCGGGAACGCATCCGACGAAAGGGGCTTTTACCACCCGTGGAACATCTCGGGATGAATATGCAGTGTACACCGAGGACAGTGCGGCCTACAAACGCAACATGGATCGCTTGATCGTGAAATGGGAAACTGCCAAAAAGCTCGTGCCCAAACCTCAGGTTTATCAGAAACAAAATCACTGCGACTGGGGCATGGTTTTCTTTGGTACCTCCACCTTTTCATCGGAAGAAGCACGCGACCTCCTGGCAGAGCAGGAGATACAGCTGGATGCCCTGCGGATCAAGGCCTTCCCCTTCGGAGCAGAAATCGAAGCTTTTATTCATGCGCATCAGCGGATTTTCGTCATCGAGCAAAATCGGGACGGGCAGATGCGCGACCTACTCATTCAGGAAATGCAATTATCTCCCCAAAAACTGGTCTCGGTTTTGAATTACGATGGCATGCCCATCACAGCCGATCAGATCGCCCTACAAATCGCCGCTTATTTCAAACAAACTAACGCCCAGTCCCATGAGCTACCTGAAACCTCTATTTAGACACCCCCGTTTGCCAAAAAATAAACTGGGCTACACGCTCAAAGAATACGAGGGAAGCCTATCAACGCTCTGTGCCGGGTGTGGGCACGACAGCATCAGTGCCACCATTGTACAAGCCTGTTTCGAGTTATCAATCGAGCCCCATCTCGTCGCAAAAATTTCCGGAATCGGCTGTTCTTCCAAGACACCCGCCTACTTCCTGGGCAATTCCCACGGATTTAACTCCGTACACGGAAGGATGCCCTCTGTTGCGACGGGCGCAAACATGGCCAATAAAAACATGGTCTACTTTGGAGTTTCCGGAGATGGCGACACCGCTTCCATCGGCATGGGACAGTTCGTGCATGCCGTCCGACGTAACCTCGATATGGTATACATTGTGATGAACAACGGCTGCTATGGCCTCACAAAAGGGCAGGATTCGGCCACCGCAGATCGAGGATCCACCAGCAAATCCGGCCACATCAACCCTTTCCAACCCGTGGACCTGGCTAGCCTCGCTGTGGAACTCGGAGCGACCTTTGTTGCACAAAGCTTCAGTGGAGACAAACAACAACTGGTCCCGCTTATCAAGGCAGCCGTCCAGCACAAAGGCCTGGCGTTCATTAACGTCATGTCGCCCTGCGTCACCTTTAATAACAATCCCGGATCTACAAAGTCCTACGATTATGTCCGGGAACACATGCAAGCCACAGGAAAAATGGACCTTGTCCCCAAACGAAAACCCGTCCATGCAAGCTACCCGGAAGGGTCGGAGACAGAAGTAACGCTGCACGATGGTTCGGTGATGAACTTGCAAAAACTAGCCAGCGACTGGGATCCCGAAGATCGAATATCTGCCGTCAATGCGATTCAGGAGGCGCGTGCGAGCGACCGAATCCTAACCGGTTTATTGTACATTCACACGGGATACCAGGATTTGCACGGGATCCTGAATACCACGGATACCGCACTGAATTCCCTGGAGGAAGCGGAACTGTGCCCAGGACCGGCCGTTTTGGACGCTATCAACGAAAGTCTCCGCTAATCCAATAAGGGTGCGAACAGGCGATAAGCTGCATGCCAATATATCCACCGATGTGAACCGAATCGATATTAATTATTTTTATGTTTTTTATTATAAACATAAATAAAAATTAATAAATTTTGTTTTTTACTTTTGCAATGGATCAAAAGTAAGACAAATATGCAATCAATTAGTGTAGCCCACGGAGATGGAATTGGACCGGAAATCATGGAAGCCACCTTGCAAATTTTGACGGCGGCCGGAGTAAAAGTAAAGTGGGACCCTGTAGAGATGGGGGAAAAAGAATACCTGGCAGGAAATAGCAGCGGGATCGGCAAAAATGCCTGGGACAGCATCCGTAGAAACAAGGTATTGTTGAAAGCTCCCATGACCACACCACAGGGGGGTGGGTACAAGAGTTTGAATGTCACCCTTCGAAAAAGCCTGGGTCTTTTCGCCAATGTCAGACCCTGCAAGAGCTTTCACCCCTTTGTTCCCACAAAGCATCCGGAAATGGACCTGGTGGTGATCCGCGAAAACGAAGAGGATCTATATGCTGGAATCGAGCACCAACAAACCGACGAAGTGGTTCAATGCTTGAAGCTGATTACCCGGCCTGGATGCGAGCGCATTATTCGCTATGCATTTGAATATGCACGTCTTTACCATCGGAAAAAAATCAGCTGCTTCACCAAGGACAATATCATGAAGTTAACCGACGGTTTATTCCATCGGGTGTTTAAAGAAATTGCTGCAGAGTATCCCGACATTGAGTCCGAAAACTGGATCATCGATATCGGAGCTGCTCGCCTCGCTGATACACCGGAGATGTTTGACGTACTGGTAATGCCCAACCTGTACGGTGACGTGGTATCGGACATCACGGCCCAACTTTCCGGATCTGTAGGACTGGCAGGATCGGCTAATATTGGAGAAAAGTGTGCGCTCTTTGAAGCCATACACGGATCCGCTCCTCCACTTGCCGGTAAGGATCTTGCCAATCCCTCGGGTTTACTGCGCGCCAGCATCATGATGCTAAACCATATTGGCCAATCGGAAACAGCTGAAACAATAAAAAACGCATGGTCTTGTACTTTGGAAGAAGGCATTCATACAGAGGACATTTTCCGGACCGGACTTAGCAAACAAAAAGTAGGTACCCAGGACTTTGCCAAGGCCGTAGTGGAGCGACTCGGAAAAACGCCCACTCAGATAAAGCCGGTATCCTACGCAAAAGAGGTAAAAATTCACATTCCACCTTACCAGCGAAAGAAACCGCGTGAAAAAACATTACAGGGAGTCGATGTTTTTATCGATTGGAAAGGAAGCGACTCAGACGAGCTGGCTTCAAAAATACGTAAACTTCACCAGGACTTCCAACTGACCATGATCACCAATCGTGGCGTCAAGGTTTGGCCTGAGGGATTCGAAGAGACTTTTTGCACGGATCATTGGAGATGTCGGTTTGAACTCCTGCCGGGAGCAGCCAAAACGGGTATGGGGATAGCCGAGCTACTGGGGCATGCTGTCGAAAACGGAGTAGAGGTAATCAAAACCGAAAACCTTTACGCCTTTGACGGAGAAAAAGGCTACTCCCTGGGGCAAGGGCAATAGCAGGCAACCCGGTCCGCCGTCCCTTATTAACCGGAGACGGCGGCCCTTGGTTTACAGGTGCGATGCCTGCCTGAAGTGGTCGAACGTGTTTCGTCACCCGACTGGCAGAATACCTGGCATCGCTGTACCCTCTCCACCTCAACGGGTACGGCCGCAACTCCTTACTTGCCAGAATGCCGTATTTCCAGGAACGTCCGATGAAGCGGGTTCCCATGCCCCGGTCAGCTTTTTCCGTGCAGGGTAGGGATCCGCCAAAAAAATCCCGGTCTTGCATCATGCAAGTAGCGACGCTAATCCTAACCCTTTTGACCTACCGGTAAGCGAGGCCCGGAGGGTCCTGCCTCGTAGCCTCCGGTTAGCTTAGATAAATGCTGTCACTTTCAATGGTGTTTTCGGAAGCAACCAACCGGTGGCTAACAATGGCTTTACGGAGATAGCATCAACGCCACCGATTTTTCACGTGTACCGATTCGTGCGGCTCGGCCGCTCGATTCGAGCAGGACGTTATTTTTCAGGATTCCATCCTGCAAAGGATCGATCCAATGTTCTACACGCGCAAAGGGTTCATCCAAACCGATATGCCTGCGAAAAAAGGCTACTTGTACGCTGCTTCGGCAACTCGAGCGAACAACCCTACACGGCTGCGAATCGCCGACAAGTAGTGGGGAGCCTGCTTCTTCCGATGCCATAATGGTTGATTCTTTGGTAGACCTAAAAATAAAGCTTACCTTTGGGCGCTCAATTACCTACCGGCACATCCATTTTCGGCAACATTTTCCGCCGAAACCTGTTTACGTGATGGCCCCATTTGCCTAAGGCATTCCCTTGGTGTGCCACCAAACGCCGGTATTTTTTAGCCTACAAGGGCTGGGTAAATGAGTCATTTCAACAGGAAATAGCCGCAGCAGTTCGCTGATTCAGTCGAGGTGAAACCTTGGTTTTAGTTTTAAAGTTGTAGAGGATATGAAAGAAACAGTGGTAATGGCATCTCCCTTAGGTAATATTCGTCTGGTCGCAGAAGATGGGTTTCTATTATCTTCTAGCTTCACCGATGAAAAAGAATCAAAAAAAGCCAAATCCCCTTTTTTTCAAGACATCACGAAGCAACTGCAGGCCTATTTCAAGGGTGAACTGACCGTTTTCGATATTCCGGTAGGTATCGGAGGCACCACTTTTCAAAAAAAGGTTTGGATGGAGGTGAATAAGATTCCCTTTGGACACACCGTTTCGTATCACGACATTGCGAAAGCCCTGGCGAAACCCACCGCTGTTCGGGCGGTCGGGGCCGCGATTGGCGCCAACCCGCTGCTGGTAGTGATCCCTTGCCACCGTATTATCGCCAGCACCGGAGAACTTACCGGCTATGCAGGCGGACTTTGGAGGAAACTGAAGTTGCTGCAATTGGAATCAAAAGACAAACCGGGTAACCAATTTGACCTGGGTTTTTAAGCTGCTGTCCTTTATTTTCTTTACTATACCGGTCGAGTTGCTTATTTTTGGTTATGGACACCGTTAGAATTCACCCGTACAGCGATGCCTTGGCTCCCCATTTTCTCAAGATCAACCGGGAATGGATAGAAGCTCATTTCAGTATGGAACCATTCGATGTAGCCCAACTTCAAACACCACGGGAAACACTCATTCATCAGGGGGGGGAAGTGTTGTTCGCGGAATGGGAAGGCCTCATTGTAGGTACGGTCGGCTTGAAAAATATGGGAGACGGGCAGTACGAATTAATCAAAATGGGTGTGTTACCCAAAGCGCAGGGAAAAGGGATAGGCCGGTTATTGGGCCAGGCCGCATTGGGCTGGGCGAAACGACACGGGGCAAGCAGAGTACTCCTGTACAGCAACTCCATCCTGGCACCGGCACTGGCGCTTTACCGAAAACTGGGCTTCCGTGAAATACCCATGGAGCCGGGCACCTACCAGCGTTGCGATATAAAAATGGAATTCGTTTTTTAACTGCACGGGTTCATTCTTCTCCAAAAGATGTTTGCTACTTTTTCCAGAGGAACCCGCCCAGGGACAATCGCTGGAGCAGGCGAACCAACCCCACCGCTAACCCACTCGTTCTTTCATTTTTCCCGGGTTTACCGTCCTTTTAATCCGATCTCCGGCCGCAGAAATCGAAAAAAATCAAAACTTACTTTCGTTTTTTGGGTTGTATGTATGTTCCGTCGCAACAGTATCCTGGAAGGACAGCGCAAATCAAACCGCTTCTTGGCGCACAGGCATACCGAGCCTCCCGTACCAATCTACTTCCAATCGGGAATTCGCACTTCGAAATACAAAAAATCATGAAAAAATTTAAAAAATCAGAAATCGTATTAATGATTCTGGTCATCGTTCTCATAGGTGTATCCGAATACTACTTTCTTATTGCCAACGAACCTTTGAAAGCAATCTTCATTGGTTTGTGGTGTCCTACCATCCTCGGCTTTCTGATTTTATTCAATAGAAAACGATAATATGGAAAATATAGACGTAATTTTATTAACAATCGCGGTTGTCGCATCGTTTGTGGTGTTTATCGTCACATCGCTGAAGGAATTCAACCGAATGGAGGAAGAACCTTACGAATACGAAAAAGCGACCGGCCCCACACGAGCGGCGTTGTTTAACGCGTTGAGCGATCTGTTTGAGGAAAATGAAACCCCACAAAAAGACAAAGAAAAGTTAAAACGTACCATCACCCGGACCATTTCCGATATGCATAGCGACGGTGTACACTTTGATAGCTCGGCCAACGAGCCTCCGAAAAAGGCCGGGGGAAAGAAAAAATCCCCCAAAAAGAAGAAGAAGAAGAACTCTTGACCCTTGAACTCGAAATTTGCGCAGAATAAATGGTAGGGATGGTTTGCGGCACTACTTAGGTAAAATTAATCAATTCCGATATTCCGGAAGAATACTTGCCAATCATCCTCGCCAACCAACCGGCGACTATTCCTCTGATGGACACCAACCACTTCAGGGCCGTTGATTACCGAGCCTCACTAGCGGTACAACCATGCCTGCGATCGGGTGAGCCTGTGATGACAACCACTCTGGCATCATCGGTTCAGGAGTGACTTGGTGGATCAATCGTGAAACCTACCCTACCCGCCTTTTTTTTGGTGGCAGCCGTCACAGGGCTTCCCTTAGCATTTCTTCCAGGTTGGCGGAGTCCATGTAAGCGTTGACTCGGCTTTTCAACACGAAAGCATCATCAAAGACCAAAATCAAGGGAGGAGCAAAGGTGGAATCCCCTCCATTAAACAACCTTGTCAGTTCGTGAAGTGGCGTTCTGGAGGTGTGCAATTGATCGTTTGTAAAAACCTGGCCGCCCAAAATTACCTCATCGGGATATTCGGCATTGAATTTTACGGCGTAGTAGTTTTCTGAAAGCAGTGTGGAGATTTTCGGTTTGCTAAAAACTTCGGCCTCCATTTTTCGGCAATAGGTACACCAGTCCGTCTGAAAATACAGCAATACCGGCTTTGGATGCTGTTCCAGGGAGTCCTGCAGCTGCGCAAAATCCAGCCAATACGAATTTGGTTCCTCCTGAGCAGTAAGTATACTACTCAGGAGGGAAAAGATTACCAAAAATAAGAAACGTTTCATCAACGGAAATTACCAATTTTTATACCTAAAAAAAAGGTCCTTGGTCGCAAAGGACCGTATACAAAGTCTGCATCCCGCGTGGGGCCGGTATCAAACTCCCGCTGATAACTGTCAAAAATGTTTTGCACTCCACCACTCAATTCCAGGTTCAGCCGGTTTGTCAACACCCAACGATAGGAAAGTCTCAGGTTCACATCAATAAAGGCAGGAGATTCAATCAGTTCTATAAATTCCTCCTCGTTTACCAATAAGGGAACGGTCATGGGGCCGGTATAGAGACCGGTGACATCAAGGCCGAAAATCTTACTTGGAGTCCAACTGGCATTCAAAAATCCATAGACATCGGGAGTCCGTATAAATTCCGAGACCGTAACTGCCGGAAATTCCGTCGAGCCTTCCTCCGGTTCGAAAAGTACCTCGTCCTGACTGTAAAGGGCCCGTTGGAGGGTACCTCCTACCTGAAAGGAATAGCGGGCTGAGGGTGAAATGGCATATTCCATGTTTACACCCGACACCGTGGCACCGCTTCCATTCCTGGTTTCTTCCAAAAAGGCTCCATTCTCCATCTGCCCCACATTTACCCGTTGAAATTGATTGTACAAGTTGGTATAAAAGCCCTCTAGCAGAAGATTGCTTTGCACAAGTCCGGTATTTTTACCCACGTTCAGGGAAAGTGTGTAGGCATCCGATGTTTCCATGTCCAGATCTTCTGCCAAAACGACAAACTTTTGTTCCCCATCTACCGAAGAGATGTGCAAGTCTTCGTCAAAGGCTTGGGGTGCCCGAAATCCCCTGGCATAGCCCGCTCGGAGCTGTGCGCCTGGAAGCAAATCGTAAAGCAGGGTAAATCTGGGGCTGAAAACGCCTCGGGTAAAGTCCACCTGTCGGGAGACCGGTCCGATTTCATAGGTACCATTGACCCCAACACGATCGTAGCGGGTTCCCATAAACAGAGTCAGCTTATCGCTCGTTTTCCATTCGTATTGTCCATAAAACCCCACGGTGTTCACACGCTGGTCAATCATTTTTTCGTACCCGGAAATTTCGTCCTTCACGGCGTTACCCTGGTACTCCACACCTGCTACAAAAACATCGCTACCGCTGAAATTGTGTGTAATCTGCGAACCGATTACCCCGGCAAAATCGTCGGTCAGGCCGTAGGCATTGGTCGCTGCCAGGCTATCCGCCAGCGTACGTTCTCCACCCAGTCCACCGTAATAGCTTCTCCGGGTACCGGTAAGCATGCTACCGTACGTGGATAGTTTTGATCGCTTGTCTTTACTGAACCGATCGTAGGTCAACCCCGCATTGAGGATGCTGTGATCCAGTTGCTCGGCAATATCGGCGAGGTGAGGCGCCAAATCCAGCTGATCTCCCCCACGGCGAAACTCCTCAATCGCATTAATGTCGAGTGTTAGTTTGCTGTACTCGGATACCTTGTAAAAGGCCTTGGCACCAAATGTCAGGTTGTTGAGGGAAACCAGTTCGGTAAACCCATCCCGGTCTGCATCAAACCCTTCCCGATCTCTCCGCATGCCATAAAATGTCACCCCACTGTTCAGGTCTTCACTCACCACGGAGGCATTAAAATTGGTCGAAACGTCCGGTACCGCTCCGCGGAGCAGGGCCGCGTTCGATCCGATTTGCCAATTGTTCTCCACCGGATCTTTTGTAATGACATTTACGGTACCTGCAATCGCATTCGACCCATACAATGCAGAGCCACCACTACGGACGACTTCCACGCGCTCAATCACGTTAGCAGGAATCATCTCCAATCCATATACTCCGGTAAGCGTGCTGAATATGGGCCGGCTATTTACGAGAATTTGCGAATAGGGACCCTCTAGTCCGTTCATACGCAACTGTGTAAAGCCGCAATTCTGGCAATTTGCCTCAACCCGCACTCCCGGCTGATAGCTCAGTCCCTCCACCATCGACTGCGACTGTGTGGCTTGCAACAGTTTCGAACCCACGACGGATACGAGGCTAGGAGCATCTTCTTTGCTTAGCTCGTACCGACTACTGCTCACCACCACCTCATTGAGTCCGAAGCGGTCTTCGTTGATTACCCGATCAACACGAGTGATTTTACCTGCTTCTACGGCCACATCGGCCTGGGTAGTAGCATATCCAACCGCTCGAATCTTCAGTCGATAGCTGCCTTCAGGTAGATTTGAAATGGTAAATTTACCCTCAAAATCAGTAATTGCACCGTAGTCGGTTTCCGTCACCAAGACCGTCGCCTGGACCACCGGCCCTTCCGGACCAGTGACAAGCCCTTGGATCGACCCGGATTGCTGTGCCAGGGCAGAAAAACTAATCAAAAAAACCAGGTAAAATTGGATTATTCGCTTAACATTCATCGTTTTCTTTTGGAAATGGGTGAAGGACTGTTGCCACAGTTTACCCCACCTGCTGGTAATACGTAGGAAAAACGCCATTGCTCAAAGTGGGTCGCTAACCGGTTTGTACCGGTGGCATCAGCGGAACAAAGGCATGGAAAAAACGGAAGCGAACGATGGTGGGCCTCTTACCGAACAGGAAGCAGGGAACCAATCGTTAAAAACGTCAGAGAGCACGGCTGGAAGCAACGGCATTGTTTGGGTAGACCATGCAATGATGACCTCTTCAAGCCCCAGTTCCAAGAGCGGACTTGTGAAAATTAACTTGTACAATTCGTACTCTTTGTCGGAATGGGTGTCTTTCTTTTTGCGTTCGCCTCCGTCACTGCCAAAATCATAAGGATGGGCGTGGAGTGCTACAAGCCGGCCCTCCTTCCAATGAGAATGCACAAAAACCACATGACAACTTAGGCTAAAAAAATAGGCCAACAAGACCGCCCGGACGGCTCGATCTCTACGGTATGTAGACGCCATTTTCATCAGATTACAATCTCATTTGAAGGTCATTCGCAGGGCCAAGGGCGGCCAGTTGCCTCTACAGATTCATTTTCTTTGATTACCCGCTTTGCCAATGTCTTAATCTACTTTGGCCCAATCCGGGAAGGACTCCCCTATCAGGGGCCGGTAGGTGCACCGGAAATGCAGGCAAACAATCCCAAAACCTGGATCGTTACCGGCCCTACAACCACTTTTTTTACATTATTTATCTCGGGTCAAAGGTAAAAAATTATTTTTATATTCACCTAATATATATTTAGTGTTTGTTAAATATTTTTGTTAGTCTAATCTAATAATTACACCCGAACTCAGGGGAATCGATACAGGTAGTATCGCTACTTAGCGAATTACACCGGGGTCAACGGTCGGCATTTCTTGGGTTTGCAGGTGCGCTGGGTAGTCCTGCGGTAAGGAAGCCCCTTTTCTTTGGGGGAGGGAGAGAATCCTACCCTAGCTTGCGTTTTTTCCATTTTTTAAGAAATATTTGTCGGGTAAATTGTTTGCACGGGTAGCGATATCTTGCTACTTTTGCATCTCTATTTCGCGCACGTGGTGAAACTGGTAGACACGCCATCTTGAGGGGGTGGTGCCTTCGGGTGTGGAAGTTCGAATCTTCTCGTGCGCACACCAACCTTTCCTTCCTCTGGAAAGGTTTTTTTTGAAAAAACGATACGAATTGTCTTGCAGCATGACCGCTACTCAATCCTTACTCCTTAAAAAAGGCCCCATTGAAGCGCGCTTTTCCAGCCTGGGCGCCGAGTGTACCGGCCTACGTGTCCGGGGGCTGGAATACCTCTGGCAGGCAAACCCTTCCATTTGGGGACGGCATGCACCGATCTTGTTCCCCATTGTTGGGCGTCTTCGCGAAGATCGGTACCGGTATCAGGGAAAGACCTATCCCCTTTCTCAGCACGGTTTTGCTCGCGATCGGGAGTTTTCGGTAATAGAGCAATCGAAGGACCGCCTGGTATTCTTGCTTGAATCCGACGACAAAAGTTTATCGATCTATCCGTTTGCCTTCGCATTGCAAATCGTCTATCAGCTGACCGATACCGGTATGCGGGTCGCATACCGCGTCAGCAATCCGGACCCCAATCGGGACCTATGGTACAGCATTGGCGCACATCCAGGATTCAACTGTCCGCTTGAGCCTGAAATCGAAGGCTTCGAGGACTATGGGCTGGATTTCGGTTCCTCCGCCTTGGATTCGCTTTCTGTATATACCCTGAAAAATGGATTGATCGGATCAAAAAGAGAGGTGCTTTCGCTACAGGAGGGGAAACTGGACTTACGTTGGGAGCTTTTTCAAAATGATGCACTGATTTTCGATGTAGGTCCCACGACCTCGGTTTCCGTCCGTAGCCAAAAAACCGGAAAAGGCTATGCCATGGATTTCGGAGAATTTCGCTGGCTGGGCATTTGGACCAAACAACAGGATGCGGGATTCCTGTGCCTTGAGCCGTGGAACGGTATTGCCGACGCATACGATCACGATGGACTGCTTCAAAATAAAAGAGGGGTCGACGTGCTATCTCCCGGGGAGCAACGAGAAGTAGGGTTCAGCCTGACCCTGTTCGACTAATTTCTCCATCCGAAGGAATCCTTTTTGTGCATTGGCTGCCATAAACCGCGTAGATTTCTTAATTTTGCGGCATGTTATCCATCAACAACCTATCCTATTATATTGGGGGACGTCCCCTGTATGAAAATGCCTCCTTGCATATCAAGCCCAAAGACAAAATCGGATTGGTAGGCTTGAACGGAACCGGCAAATCCACCCTTTTGAAAATCATTCACGGGGATATACAGCCTAGCGGCGGTGAAATTCAAAAAGCCAAAGACTGTAGCATCGGGTTTCTAAATCAGGATCTACTCTCCTACCAGTCGGAGGACAGTATTTTGGATGTGGCATTGGAGGCATTTAAAGAGACCCTGGCCCTGCAGGAGGAAATTGACCAGGTGCTGAAACAGATGGAGACCGACTACTCGGACCAGATCCTTCAAAAGTTGGCGAATTTACAGGATCGGTTTGAAGCCAACGAAGGTTACACCATCAAAGCCAAAGCGGAAGAAGTCCTGGAAGGGATCGGGTTTCAGACAAAAGACCTGGAACGACCGCTACGCACTTTTTCCGGGGGCTGGAGAATGCGGGTAATGCTATCCAAACTACTCTTGGAAAAGCCTTCCCTGCTGATGCTGGATGAACCTACCAACCACCTGGACCTTCCCTCTATTCAGTGGGTAGAAAATTACCTAAAGGCCTACGAAGGCGCGGTGGTGGTCGTATCACACGATCAAACATTTTTAAATAACTGCACCGAGACCACCGTAGAGGTTTCCCAGGGAAACCTCACCAGCTATGCCGGCAACTATGCCTTCTACAAAAAAGAAAAGGTAGCACGGGAAGAGATCCAGCAAAATGCTTACGAAAACCAACAGCAAATGATCAAACAGACGGAACGCTTTATTGAGCGCTTCCGTGCGAAGGCGACGAAATCCAATCAGGTCCAATCCCGTGTCAAGGCATTGGACCGGCTGGATCGGGTCTCTGAGGTAGTTCGGGATGAGGTCTCTGTAAATTTTAAATTCAAATTCTCCCAAAAATCGGGAAGAGACGTGGTCGTATTGAATGGGGTTTCCAAATCATTTGGCAGCCTCAAAATCCTAGAAAACACCCATGCTCGCATCGAAAGGGGAGATAAGATCGCCCTCATCGGTGCGAATGGAAAAGGAAAGTCCACCTTATTGCGTATTATCGATGGGTCCGAGCCGATCGAGGGGTACAGGGAAGAAGGCTACAACGTGATCAAATCCTTCTTCGCACAGCACCAGCTCGAAGCCTTGGGTATACAAAACGAAATCCTCCAGGAGCTTTCCCAGGCAGGTAGTAAAAAAACCGAGACAGAGTTGCGTAACGTATTGGGATGCTTTCTATTTACCAATGACGATGTCTTCAAGAAAATAAAAGTACTCTCCGGTGGCGAAAAATCCCGGGTAGCGTTAGCCAAAACACTGATCTCTGAGGCAAATTTCCTGTTGCTGGATGAACCCACCAACCACTTGGACATCCAATCGGTCAATATCCTGATACAGGCCTTGCAACAGTACGAGGGAACTTTTGTCACGGTTTCCCACGACCGGCTATTTATCCAGGGAGTTGCCAATAAGATCTGGTACATCGAAGACCATGCCATCAAGGAATATCCAGGAACCTACGATGAGTACGTATACTGGCGTTCTCAGCAAACAGCCAAAGAGGAAAAAGCTGCCGCGAGCCCTCCTCCAAAAAAAGATACCCGGCCGACGAAAAGCAACGGGAGCCCGGCGGATCCCGAATTGAAAAAACGGCGGCGCGAAAACGCCCTCGCTTTGGAAAAACTGGAAGAAGAAATCACCGATTTGGAGAATAAAAAATCTACGTTGGAAAACCTCATGGCCGACCCTACTGCCTATGAGGACGAGGCACGCATGCAGGAATTGCAGGCAAACTATGCGGCCCTTTTAAAAACGGAAGCCAGCCTCAACAAAAAATGGGAGGACCTGGCCGAAGAGATCGATAACCTGCAGGACTAAGATTGATTCCTTCGCCATGAAACAGCTCGCATCGATATTACTTTTTATTTCCGGACTTATGGCAGCCTCAGGACCGATGGAGGCCCGGCAGGTATACGAAGATGAGGTGCTGGATCCAAACATTCATACCGTACAGGTGTATCCGGAAACCGGGGAATTCGAGGCACAGATGAGCTCTCCGGTGATTGCACTAAACGGTCCCGTGCCACTGGTCTTGACATTTGACGATATCGCGTACGAAGCAGACCGGTACTCGGCCAGGTTGGTTCACTGCAATGCAGACTGGACCCAATCCGGCCTACGAGACCCAGATTTTCTTCAACAGTACAACGAATACAACGTCAATTCCTACGAGTACAGTATCAATACGCGAATTCCCTACATCCATTATACCTTTCGAATTCCACGGGTGACCCGAAGTGGCAATTACGTCATTCAAGTGTATCGTGGCCGGGATAAATCGGCGATAGTGTTCACAAAACGATTCATGGTATACGAAAACCAAGTAGCCGTCGGCGCAGAAATTGTGCCGCCAAGCCGAAACGAAGACCGAATGCAACGACAGCAACTAAATGTCACCGTGGGCTATGGCAATCGAGAATTGGTAGACCCGATGAACCAAACCCGATTGGTGATCCGCCAGAACCAACGCTGGGACAATGCCATTTATGGATTGAGATACACCCAAATCCGGGAAGATCGAAAACAGTTGCAGTACCACCTTTTTGACGGGAGCAACACGTTTCCTGCCGGAAATGAATTTCGTTTTGTCGACTTACGCTACGTTCGTGCCCGTGGAAGGAACATCGCCGCAATTAAAATGGAAAAAGATGTGGTATTTGCAGAAGCAAGCCCGGATGCCTCGAGAAAGGGACAGGGCTACCTGGAATACCTCGATATCAATGGTCAATTTGGCATATTCAATGTGGAGCGGCAAAACCACCACCTCGAGAGTGAATACGTATTACTCACGTTTAACCTGGAATCCGAGAAACTTACCGATCCCCCTTTTGTACTGGGGGCCTTGAGTCAGTGGGGAAAAAAACCAGAGTCAAAAATGGTGTACGATCCGAAAGGAGGCAGGTACCAGGCCTCACTGTTTCTAAAGCAGGGCTGGTACGATTACGCATACGGAGTCATCGGAGAACAGGGTTGGGAGACAGAGCCTTTTGAAGGGAATCATTTTCAGACAGAAAACGAATACGAGGTGTTCTTTTATTACCGTGACATGGGGTCGCGATACGATGAACTAATTGGGTATGGGATCGTCAACCCCAATAAAAGACGGTTTTAAGAAAGGACGAAAAAAAACCCGGGAAAGCCCGGGTTTTTTCTTTTATTAATCGTCTGATTCCGATGATTCTTCTTTATCACCACTTGCCCGTTCGTCATTTCTTCTGGGCTCATGGCTTTGGGAACGATAGGGAACAAAGCCCTCTCGCTTAAACTTATAAGGTTCAGTCCGCTGACTGGGCATATTATTCGCCAAATCCAACATGCCAAACCCTTTGTGTGTGAAAGCGCCCAAACCACACTTAAACACAAAATCCTGCACTTCCTCGGCAGCGTATAAGGTAAAGGGAAGGGTGTATCCTCTCACTTCGTACTTTACATCCATGTCATAGACCGAATAGATTCTGGCAAATTTCTTCTGCTGTTCGCGCAGTTTGTTTACGTAATTCATGTCCGGCACGACTTGAAACTTGTAAAAAGACTCCATTTGCTCCTGGTTGTACCAGCCGGATTTTTCCATACGGGTAAGCGTGGATTCGTAAAGCAAATCAGAAAACTCATCCGTATCGGGATTGATAAACCGTTTACCGGATTCATCATCAAAGGTGGGCATTAGGAGGACGAGGGGAGAAATACAAACAAACTTGTTGGACGTCTCCAAAGGTGGTTCGATCTCCTTTTCTGTGTACTCAGGAGATAAAATAAGGTTTCCCAACTCAATTTTTGGGGTTTTAAATACCTGCTCCAACAAATAATCGATAAACGCTTCATCCGGAGCAGATACGACCAGGGTAACTAAGCTGGAATAGTAATGCAAACCACTTCTACTCACTTTGGTCTGACCTTTCAAACCAGAAAAGTTGAAGTAATTGTAGTTAAAAAACGTTTCTTGTCCTCCCTTAACGATCAGACCTTTGAGAAACTGTGCCAGGATGTACTGGTGGTGAAAGGGTAAGTAAGCCCCTTTGTTCTTCAAGGAAAATATTAATCTAATTCTCACGACATTAAAAATGAAAAGTTAAACAATAAGTTATTACAACATTACTACAGAATAAACTAATTTATGGGTAAATAAGTTGCAGCAAACATAACAATAATATTTCAATTTATTTACACATTGAATCGAAAATGCATGATATCTCCGTCACAAACTACATATTCTTTACCTTCAACTGCAATTTTCCCGTGTTCACGGCAGACCGCCTCGGTTTTGTATTGCTCATAATCCTTTAGTTTGATGACTTCCGCTTTGATAAAGCCCTTCTCAAAATCGGTGTGGATCACACCGGCTGCTGCGGGAGCCTTCCATCCTTTTTTTATGGTCCAGGCTCTTACTTCCTGAACGCCAGCCGTGAAGTAGGTTATTAGATTTAACAATCTGTAGGCGGCGGCGATCAAGCGGTTCAGTCCGCTTTCTTCCAATCCGTATTCTGCCAGGAAAAGATTTTTTTCTTCTACATCGTCAAATTCTGCAATCTGGGATTCCAGCGCTGCGCAGAGAACGATCACCTCGGCATTTTCCCGAGAGACTTCTTCCTTCAGTCGGGCTACGTGTGCATTCCCCTCCTGAATGCTGTTTTCGTCCACGTTCGCAACGTACAAAACGGGTTTGATCGTCAACAAATGGATGTCTTGCAAAGCTTCGAGATCGTCTTCGTCAGCTTCCACGGCCCGGGCGTTCTTTCCCTCCTTCAAGGCATCTTTGAATTTTAACAGGCTCTCCATTTGCTTTTTAGCCTTCGCCTCACCGCTTTTTGCAACTTTTTCTATGCGAAGCATTTTCTTCTCCACCGATTCCAGGTCTTTTAGCTGTAATTCGGTATCGATGACTTCTTTATCAAAAATCGGGTCGACGGAACCGGCTACATGCACCACATTGGGATCTTCAAAACACCTCACCACATGAATGATTGCATCCACCTCGCGAATATTGGCTAAAAACTTGTTGCCCAGCCCCTCTCCTTTACTTGCCCCTTTTACCAGGCCCGCAATGTCCACAAATTCAATTACAGTCGGAATGACTTTTTGCGGGTGAACCAGCCCTTCCAGCACCTGCAGTCGGCGATCCGGAACCGTCACCACCCCTACGTTCGGCTCAATGGTGCAAAAAGGAAAGTTTGCAGCTTCTGCTTTTGCACTTGACAAAGCATTGAATAAAGTTGATTTTCCCACGTTAGGCAGGCCAACAATCCCACATTTTAATCCCATGAACGTTAAATCTTATCTATTTTAAATATTTTGTACTCTTTGTATCCTTTGTAAAACTCCTGTATGGAAACCCTGAAAATGGTATATACAGGTATCGCAAAAATCATTCCGAGTATCCCGGCAATTTTTGCCCCGGCAAAGATAATAACAAAAATCTCAAGGGGATGGGCTTTTACGGATTTAGAGAAAATAAATGGTTGCAAAATAACATTATCACTTAGCTGTACGACCGAAAAAACGGCCAATACTTTAAACAAGAAAAAATAAACCTCGCTGGCAGCGCCAAACTCACCGGTGGAAAGGCCCACCAAAACGCCAAAAATTGTTCCCAACAGAGGCCCGGCGTAGGGAATCAAATTTGCGACGGCAGCGAAAACAGCAATGGTCATCGCATACTCCACATTGGCAAGGGTAAGGCCTACAGAGGCGATAGAAAAAATCACTGACATCTGAATCAACAATCCCAGCAAGTAGTTCGAAAGTAGGCGCTCCACCTTGTGAAAGGTTGCCACGGATAGTTCGAAATATTTGTTGGGAATAAAATTGAGCAGGTTCCTCCGAAGTAGTCCATTTTCCAGCAAAAGAAAAAAGGTAATGAATCCCACAGCCAAAATGCTGATAAAAAAACTGCTGGTGGTGGAAATCACCTGGTTGATAAACCCCTGGATATTTACCTCATTAAAGCTATTGATCAGGTTTTCTTTGACCAATCCGATGAGGTAGCCCGGTTGGTTATCAATCAGGTTCAACTGGATCAGTATGCGTTCCAAATTGTCTATTGGCCGCTGTATCTGGTCGTACAAGTAATTGATGTCCAGGTCCTGCAACAAAGCAACCTGCGAGCGAAACAAAGGGATAAACAACAATACCAAAAAGAAAGCCACCGAAAGTACTGCAGAAAAGGATAAGATAATGGATAGCGCCCGAGGAACGTGTTGCCCCATGACATACAGGTTGTTGATTTTGTTGGTCAATGGGCGAAGGGCAGCCGCCAGAACCAGAGAAAAAACAAAATACAAACTGATATCAGAAAAATACCAACCCAATAAAAAAACAAGCGCAGTAACAGCGGTTGCCGTTAGGATTACTCGGACCATGTATCAAAAATAACAAAAAAAACGAACTTCAGGATGATTTTGCCCATCGAAGGCAAAGGATCCCAAAATTCGTTTTTCGACCGTTCCCGGAGTTTGGCCATTGACTCAGGCAATAAAGGCACATCGGTCCTTTATTCCCACTTCAAGTCCTCTCCAAATTTATTGTTTTCGTTGTTACTTTCTGTTGCTTCCGGCTCTACATCGAACTGGGAGAAATCAAAATCCGCCATCAAATCATTTTTTACGTGGTCCACAGCATCCTGCAGTGCCTCCACAAACTTGGCGAAATCCTCCTTGTATAAGAAAATTTTATGCTTTTCGTAGAAAAAATTATCGTCCTTGATTTTCCTCTTGCTCTCGGTAATGGTCAAGTAGTAGTCATTTGACCGGGTTGATTTCACATCAAAAAAATAGGTCCTCTTACCAGCCTTTACCCTTTTGGTGAAAATCTCATCTCTTTCGTAATCTTTATTATTTTCCACTATCCAAACATTTAATTTTTTTTAAAAATTAATTTAATGCCAAGTTAAATCAATTCGCTTATCAAATTCAAGTTATTCCCTCTTTTTTTTTCCAAAATACGGGATAATCTTCAAATTACCGGTTGGAAAAGACAATTTTATGACTACAAAAGATAGCTTTTTCTTGCGATTCTGCTATTCTCCATGGAGAAATTGCTTTTTAGCGAGTAGCTCTTCTTCAGATTCTCTGTGGTCCGGATCATCTACGCAGCAATCTACCGGACATACCGCTGCACACTGAGGTTCCTCATGAAACCCGGTACATTCCGTACATTTTTCTGTTACGATGTAGTAAAACTCATCGGAAACCGGTGTTTGCTTTTCGTCGCCACTGACGACCGTTCCGTCCTCAAGAGTCAACTCTTTAAGCTCGGTACCTCCACCCCATGTCCACTCAATACCTCCCTCATAAATGGCGGTATTGGGGCATTCTGGCTCGCATGCGCCACAATTGATGCATTCGTCCGTTATCATTATTGCCATCTCTCTTCAATTTTGTTTGTTCGCAAAACTACTACCCAAAATACAATCTCACAAGCAAAAAGATTCCCTTTTGTGTAATTTTAAATCACCAACATTAATTAGTGTACTAAGTACACACTTTTCTCTTTGTTCAATGTTCGCTACCTTTGTCTGGCTTTTAACCGCTACTGCCTATCCCCTGCCCCATTTAACAAATGTTCCCATGGATCCAAGCCGCCGCCTAACCGCTCTTTTCGACCTGCATGACCACCTCCAAAACCTTCCCGAAGCGAGCAGGCGTGCCTTGTTTGATCGGATGCAACACCAAAACAGCTGGTTTACTCCTGAACAATCCCGGCATGCATTTGAAGGAATGATTCGGTATTTATCGCCGGAAAAACTGAAGAGATGGGTGCAGCACTATACGTTTCCTGCGAGCGGTTGCTTTTCTGTAAAAAACATCGGGCTGATCCTTGCGGGAAACATTCCAGGGGTCGGCTTTCACGACTTGCTTTGTGTCTGGCTCTCCGGACACAGGGCTTGGGCCAAGCTAGCCTCTTCGGATCAGGTATTGATCCCATGGCTGGTACAACAGGCAGAGGAGGTGGCCCCGGAACTGGCACAAGCGGTTACCTTTGCCGAGCAATTGAAGGGGATGGATGCCTACATCGCGACAGGTAGCGATAATTCAGCCCGCTACTTTTCGTATTATTTCGGCAAATACCCACACATCATTCGTAAAAACAGGACTTCCATCGCCATACTGAGTGGTGAGGAACGCCCGGAAGACTGGCGCCTGCTTTCCGAAGATATTTTTCGCTATTTCGGGCTTGGCTGCAGAAACGTGTCCAAGGTATTTTTTCGAGACCCCGATCAGATCCAAGCTTTTATGCAGGGCATGGACCCGGCCAATCAAGTGATCAACCACCACAAATACCTCAACAATTACGAGTATAATAAATCAAAATACCTGGTCAATCGTACGCCCCATTTCGACAATGGCCATTTACTTTTGGTAGAAAGTGACGCATGGGTCTCTCCTATAGCTGTTGTTTACTACGAAACATACACCGATGAAGCCGAACTACGCTCCCGAATTGCCGCGGTAGAAGACAAAATACAGTGCATCGTATCCAGGAATGGCTGGTGGCAGGGCAGCATCCCATTGGGAACGGCCCAGACCCCCGATCCGGATGACTACGCCGATGGGGTGGATACCTTTCAATTTTTGCTGGAACTCCGATGAGACGATCAAATCATCGGGCAGCCCTGGTTTGGTTTTTTTAAAACCCGTATAAATTAACAGATTAAAGCGCTATTTTAGCCAATTAACAGGTGATTTTCGTATCTTTGCAGCTTCATAGAATTTTCTACACATATAAACTTTCGTATAACTTCATCATCCATGGTTTTTGATATAGACATGATCAAGTCGGTTTACGCAGCGTTTCCGAAGCGTATAGCCGCAGCCAGAAAAGCGGTGGGCAAGCCGCTCACGTTAACTGAAAAAATTCTTTATGCTCACTTGTCGGAAGGCGAGGCGACCAAGGGGTACGAGCGAGGGGTTTCCTACGTAGACTTTAAACCGGATCGTGTAGCGATGCAGGATGCGACCGCTCAAATGGCGTTGCTTCAATTCATGCAGGCGGGCAGGTCTCAGGTGGCCGTTCCTTCAACGGTTCACTGCGATCACCTGATCCAGGCAGAAGTAGGAGCGACCAAAGACCTGGCCAAAGCCAAAGATAAAAACCGCGAGGTATACGATTTTTTGTCCTCCGTTTCCAATAAATACGGGCTTGGTTTCTGGAAGCCTGGAGCGGGTATTATTCACCAGGTAGTGTTGGAGAATTATGCCTTCCCGGGAGGAATGATGATAGGAACCGATTCCCATACTCCCAATGCCGGTGGTCTGGGGATGGTAGCCATAGGGGTAGGTGGAGCCGATGCCTGTGATGTCATGGCGGGCCTCCCCTGGGAGCTCAAATTCCCCAAGCTTATCGGCGTAAAATTGACGGGTAAACTTTCCGGATGGACGGCTGCGAAGGACGTCATTCTCAAAGTGGCCGGTATACTCACGGTAAAAGGTGGTACGGGCTGCATTGTGGAATATTTTGGTGAGGGCGCTCGCTCGCTTTCCGCCACAGGCAAGGGCACCATTTGCAACATGGGCGCGGAAATCGGGGCCACCACCTCCATTTTCGGCTACGATGAAAAGTCAGAAGCGTACCTGAGGGGAACCGACCGGTCCGCTATCGCCGATCTGGCCAATGAAATCAAAGAACACCTTACCGGAGACCCAGAAGTATATGCTTCTCCTTCAGATTACTTTGATGAAGTCATCGAAATCAACCTGTCCGAGCTCGAGCCGCATATCAACGGTCCGTTCACTCCTGACCTGGCCTGGCCACTATCCAAGTTTGCCGCAGCCGTACGGGAAAACAACTGGCCTCAGAAGCTGGAAGTGGGATTGATCGGGTCTTGTACCAATTCCTCCTACGAGGACATTTCCAGGGCCGCATCCCTTGCCCAGCAGGCGGTCGATAAAAAACTCAAGGCAAAATCAGAATACACCATCACTCCCGGATCGGAGCAAGTCAGGTATACGGTAGAGCGAGACGGCTTTTTAGGGGTATTTGAAAACATGGGAGGAGTGGTCCTGGCAAATGCCTGCGGTCCGTGTATCGGCCAATGGGCCAGACACGGAGCCGAAAAGCAGGAAAAAAATTCGATCATCACCTCGTTCAACCGTAACTTTGCCAAACGAGCAGATGGCAATCCAAACACGCACTCGTTTGTCGCTTCACCGGAAATTGTGACTGCAATGGCCATCGCAGGTGATCTGACGTTTAACCCGCAAACGGACACACTTACCAACGAAGAAGGGATGCAGGTACGCCTGGAAGAGCCCGCCGGACTGGAATTGCCAACCAAAGGCTTTGCGGTGGAAGATGCCGGATACCAGGCTCCTGCGGCAGATGGGGCTTCCGTGGAAGTCAAAGTAGCCCCGGACTCCGATCGGCTTCAGCTGCTTGAACCTTTCCTTCCCTGGGAAGGCACCGATTTGAAAGGCTTAAAACTGCTGATAAAGGCAAAGGGGAAATGTACGACCGATCATATTTCCATGGCAGGCCCCTGGCTGCGGTTCCGCGGCCACCTGGACAATATCTCCAATAACCTGCTAATCGGTGCCGTTAATTTCTTTTCCGAGGAAACCAATAAAGTGAAAAATCAACTTGACGGGACCTACGGAGAAGTACCGGCGGTTCAACGCCAGTACAAGCTGCATAACATCGGTTCGGTAGTCGTAGGAGATGAAAACTACGGAGAGGGTTCCTCCCGGGAACATGCGGCCATGGAACCACGATTTTTGGGTGTACGAGCCATTTTGGTCAAATCCTTCGCCCGTATCCATGAGACCAATCTCAAAAAACAGGGCATGCTTGCGCTGACCTTTGACAACCCGGCCGACTACGCGTTGGTACAGGAGGACGATACCATCGATATTGTAGGCCTTGATACCTTTTCTCCCGGTAAACCCTTGACTGTGGTGCTGCACCACAGCGACGGAAGTACGGATGAAATCAAGGTAAACCATACGTATAACGAGGGCCAAATCAAGTGGTTCCAGGCAGGATCTGCACTAAACCTGGTCAAGGAAAATGCGATCTGATTCCTGATAAGCTTTCATCGAGGACCAAAGGCCATGAATACGCTTCATGGCCTTTTTTCGTTGAAAACCACGTATTTTAAAGGTGCGGCATCATTTTTAAGGAGCAAGGTTTGAAGGGGCCTGTCCTGCTTTTTTTTTGCGCCAGGACACTGGACCTGAGTCAATCTGCAACGGCTTTCCAACCGCTATCTTGCCGACTGTAAGTATTCCTCCACCAACGCCATGGAGGGGTCTTTCTCGTACACTTCACGAAGAAAACGTTCCGCCATTTCCATTTCCCCCTTTTTGAAATAGTAGATTCCTTTGTTGCGCAACGCATACAGGTTGCGGTTATCCTGCTTCAGGCTGAAGTTGATGTCTTTCAGGCCTTCCTCCAGTTCGCCCAGGTACAGCCGGTATAAGCCCCGGTTATTATAATAAAACGGCTGATCTTTCTCCAGGTCGATGGCTTCCTCTACACTATCCAGGGCCTTTTGATAGTCACCCAACTCAAATTGTATCAGCGACTGAAGGTTATAGATCATGCTGTGCCGGGAATCCAGTTTCCTGGCGCGAGTTAAATCTTGCAGAGCAGTCTCCCAGTCGTCGAGGTGGTAATGTACCGTAGCCAGGTTGATATGTAGCTCTACGTTTTCGGGATTCAGGGCGAGCGCTTGCAAGAAGGCTTGTTTCGCCTCCGGATACTCTTTCAGGGCCGAGAGCGTGAGGCCGCGAACGAAATGGGCTTGCTCGTCTGCTTCGTCACTTGCCACCAACGCGTTGCTGTTTTCCAAGGCCTTGTAGTACTCTCCAAAATCCAGATAAGCCATGATGCGTTGAAGCCGGGCATCGCGGTAGGTTTCATCCAGCTCGATCGCCTTATCAAAATCAGCAATGGCTTCCGGGTAGCGCAATTGCCGGTGTCTGGCAAGTCCCCGATTGTAATAGGCCTCCTTGAATGCAGGATCGATGGCCAGTGCCTCGTCGTAATAGCCGATCGCGCCCTTGGTATTTCCTTCTGCTAATTCGTTGTTTCCCTTCAACAAAAACCTGCCCTTTTTATCCTCATCCGAGGCACAGGAGAAGGCAATCATTCCCAGTAGCAGCAGAACAACCGGCCATTTTATGTTCATATTCTTCACTTTTTTAACATCGGTTTGATCTCTTCCTCTCCAAACAAATACGCAAACGGTTTGGTGCTGTTTTTCAATTCAAAAATTCGCTTGAGTATCGCAAGTGTCGGAATGATCAAAATCATTCCAATGACACCCCATATGGCCCCCCCGATCAACAGGCCTAAGAATGTCACCAAGGCATTCAAATTTACGTTTCCCCCGACAATTTTTGGGGTGAGAAAATTACTTTCGATCAATTGAATCACGGTAAATGCGATGAGCACCATCATGGGATAAATCAACCCATCCATTGTCAAAAAGGCAAAGACAAAGGGAAGTATGGCTCCAAGGAAGGGTCCCAGGTAAGGGATAATGTTGAGCAAGGCAGCAAATAACCCAAAAAACAGCGCGTGTTCCACTCCGATGCTGTACAGCGCAACCGTGTTTAGAACAGCCAAAATCCCCATCACCTTGACCATACCGATGATGTAGTACTGAACGACCTTTCGCAGGTCGCGTATTTTTGATTTGACTTGCTCCTCTTCCTGGGAAACGAAAAATTTGGCTATAAAATTCGCCAAATGATCCCGGTATAGGAGCATAAAAAATATAAAAACCGGCAAAAGGACAACGCCTGAAAGAGACCCTATGGTGGACAGTAGGAAATTGGAAACGGTCTCACTGTTCGATTCCAGTAGGTCGAACAGCTGGGTCTTATCCAAGCCGTTTTCGATACCCAGATTGGCTCCAAAAATGTCCGTGGCCATCTGGTCCAAATCGGCAAGGTACTGATTCAATCGTCCCGACACATCCTCAAAATCCCGGGAAAAACTTCTAACCTGAAGAATGACTAAGACGATCAGCCCGATAATCGACGCAAGAGAAGTCAACAATGCAACCACCGCAGCTACCGGACGGGGAAACCGTTTGCCCTCCATCCAATTGCAGGCAGGAATCAAGAGCATGGCGATGTAGCCGCCAAGCATGATGGGTATCAGCAAGCTTCTCCCGATGATCAGGATGTAGATAATCACAATCAACAATAACAGGATGGTCAGCGCCTTTAAATGGCCGGGTAATCTTAGTTTTGTCATGCAGGAAGATGTTTGGAACAGTTATTGTACTAATCGTATACAAATTAGTATATAATTTTTCATTAAAACCAATAGTAACATGTCAAATCAACTGAAACTTAAGGGAAATTGGAACGAATTAAAAGGAAAGATAAAAGCCAAATACGGGGAGCTTACTGAAGATGACCTCAGGTATTCCGAAGGCCAGGAAGACCAGCTGATCGGAAAGCTCCAGCAAAAGACAGGGGCTGCGAAAGAAGAGCTGAAGGAAATGATCTTTGAGGAGGAGAACAAATAAGGCTCCTATTTCTTGAGAAACGTAAAAAACGGGTTCACCAAAGATTGGTGCCCGTTTTTTTTTATCCTTTTCAGCAAAAACTAACCCATCTTTGCCTCCTTTCCCACGTTCCAGTCGGGGCAGCTGCCATCGCCGGGCTCAGCCGGTGCGCGCCTGGAATAAATGTCATCAATCTTTCGTGTTGCGAATAGAAAGTTGGGATTTGTCTAGCTGTTCTGAAAATTTCTCTCCCCCTTTGATGCCAAAATCCAAGGTCCGAATGGGGAATGGGATAGTGATTCCGTGTTCATCAAATGCTTTTTTGATGTTCTTGATTGCCTGGTTTTTCGCAAGTATATACGTTCGGTTTTCTCGGCTGTATTCCAGCCAAATATTCACCGAAAAGTCGATGGAACTGTCGCCAAATCCTTTCCAAAACAACGAAACATCCTCCCCTCTGATTTTTCCCGGAACCTCGCTAACGGCCTCAAGGGCTACTTTTTCAACCAATTCCAAATTTTCACCATAACTTACCCCACAGTCTATACGTATCCTACGTCTACCTTCTTCCGTGTAATTGGTGAAATTTTCCTGAAAAAGAAACCGGTTGGGCACATACACCATGGGACCATCAAACGTTTTTACCTTGGTTACCCTGAGATTCACATCCACCACATTGCCCATGATCCCGTCGTGGGTTTCGATCACATCTCCGATCGCGTAGGGTTGCTGAAATGTTATGTAAATGCCCGACATAAAATTTGCTGCCGTATCCTGAAATGCAAAACCCAGTGCCAATCCAATGATTCCGAGGCCGGCAAGAATGGAAGTAACAGTACCGGTGAGGTTAAGAATGGACAACGACAGCATCAATCCTCCGGTGAGGATTCCCAGAAAAATCAGGCGACTCAGGAACCGGCTGATCGTCTCGTCCAAATGAATGTGGATAAGCTGCTTCTTGGAAAACCGCTCTATAAAACGAGCAACAAAAAGAAAAACGACAAAAATAAAAACTGCCAGTACAAGATTGGGTAAATAAGCGACGAAAGCCGTGAGCCAATCTTCCAGCTTATTCGCGACTGTTTCAAACAATTTAGGTGTGCTCATTGCATGGATCGGTTATAGGTGTTGCTAATGGTTCAAAAAGTAAAGAAAAACAGGAGAAAGCATTCTGCCCTTCATTTAATTTGATGAAATCAAAAAAAATGCTACAATTACTACACCAAAATGATCTTTTTTAAGAAATTTCTGGTTACATGATTCGACTTTGATGCGACATACAAGAAAACTGCCCATGGTTTCTCATAGCTATTTCGTCTGTTCTCTTCTTCTTCTCTTCCTCAGTTTTACCTGGTTTTCCTGCACGACCGAACAGGTCGAGGACGATCTTCGAAACGGCCCCACTGTGGAAGATTGTACAGGATTTGCTTATCCGGACACGCTTTTCTTTATCAGCGAGACGCCAGACAATTTCGTTGATCCGATTGGGGTCGAAGGTTCGGGAACGTACTCCGTTTTTCCCGAGGGATTGGCCATTGACCCACAAACCGGCACCATTGATATCAATGCCAGCGAAACCGGATTGAAATACCAGGTTAGTTTTAGGCAGGGGGAAACCTCCTGCACGTTTTTTGTCACAATTGCCGGTATCAATTACCTGGATGGCATCTACGTAGTGGATCGGGAGGGGGCGACCGTCGAACCTGTTTTCAACGGAACCCCTGCAGCACTACCGGTCTGCGAGGACGACGACAGTGATGAGGACGATAGTGATGACGGTAGCGGAGATGATGATGACGACAGCGACGACGATGATAGCGATGATGACAGTGATGACGACGATAGCAGCGATGATGACGATTGCGAATTTGACGAAGTCGGTCCCGGCGGAACACGCCTGGCGGATCAGGGACTGGTCATTGGGAACCAGACAGGCGTAATCGACCTGCGGCAAAGCCTCGATAAAAACTTCTTCGGCCCCCAACCGCTAAACGGCACCGAAAAAGACGTGGTCTTGTATTACCGGCTCAACGACGGTAGTATGCGCGCGTTAAACTCCTTGGGAATAAAGTTCTTTTATTTTGAAACCATGGAGGATGTGCCACAGGATCTCATCAATGAAATCCAGGCGAAACAAGGTCAAATCGTATCGGAGAAGCCCACTGCATCGAGCATGCGCTTCAATTTCAACACACCTAGAACAACGCGACGATTTTCGCCGGAAAGGCGAAGACCCCGACCCCCCTACCTGGTCGTGGTTTCGCGCTTTGCGCGGTAGGTGTCTGATTGTTGGTCCCATGAATACAACCCTCGGTCTGCTCGTTTTTTTATTATTCTTCATCTTTCCGCCTGAGATGGTAACAGGCCGAAGTAACACCTGGCAGGAAAAATACAAAGAAGCGCTTGCCCTGTTTTACGAGGAGGTACCAGACCAACAGTCCGACAGCATCGCCAGGCAATTATTTCAAGAAATCATCGGAGCACAGGCAGCCGAGATTGTCCCTGATACGGTACTGCTAGACGCCCATGAAAAATTGGGCACGCTCTTTCTTATCCAGAACCGGCCTGACCAAAGCATTCAAATCCTTAAAAAAGGGGTGAAGGCCGCCGAAAAAGGTGGCCTGGTAGATTCCTTGCTCTTCCATTCGTATTTGTTTCTGGGAGAAAATTTCTTTCTACTGAATCAAGCGGATAGCAGTGTATTTTACCTCAACCGGGCAGAAGCCGCCCTAAAAACAAAAACCGATAAAAGCGAAACAGGAAGGCTGTACAATTCCCTCGGGGTTATTTACTACGAATCGGGAAACTACTACCAGGCAATCAATTACTTTGCGAATGCGAAGTCGGTCTTATTGGAAGGCCAAACATCCGCAAATTCCCCTCCCGTAGACTACTTTCTGTTTAGTTTACTGAACAACGAAGCAGCCGCATGGACGAACTTACAGGAGTTTGCCAAAGCGGCCGACTTGTACATGGAGGCATTGGAATTAGCCATCGATCGGGATGAAATCATGAGAAAGTTAGCTTCTTTGTACGTAGAAAAAAATGATCCGGATACGGCCCTGTACTACCTGCAACAGATCGAACAACAAGAAAACCCCAGCCAGTTTGACCAAAATATCCGCGCCGAGATTTATCTGTTGACCAACCAGACAGATAAAGTGATCGAACTGCTCAGCAAGGTCGTTGGAAAAGGGCAGCGCGAGGAATCGGGCGAACAGACGATCCAAAATTACCGAAATGGAAAGTCATGGCAGCTATTGGGCAGGGCATGGTTTCAAAAGGAAGAATACGAGCAGGCCCTGCGTTCCTTCCACCTTGCCCTGGTGAATTTTGATGAAGGTTTCCATGAAACGGACATTTATCGAAACCCCAAACCCGGAAATGTAAACTGGGGAATGACCGATCTTTTTGAAACCCTTTTACTAAAGGCGGAAACTGTCCGTTCACTGGCACTGGTTTTGGCTGAGGATTCCTTGCATCAGTTGTCCTTTCAAACCTACCAAGCCGCCTTCGACCTTATTTTTTACATGCATAATCTATACGACAACGAAGACGCCCGCCTTTTCCTGGGTGAGGCTGTCCGCAAGGGCTACGAGTCGGCTGTGTCCGCTGCCGTGCACCGTTACCAAGAAACAAACGATCCGGATGATTTAATTCGGGGATTCATTTGGGCAGAAGAAAGCAAAGCCTCTGCATTGGAATTGGCACGAAACGAAGCCAGGCTAAAAGAAAAAGCGGGTATACCGGCCGACCTTCTGCAACAGGAAAAGGCACTGAGGTTTCAGCTGACCCGGGCCAATCGGCAATTGGTTGAAAATTATGCGATCGAAAATATCGAGGCATTGGAGGCTGCCGTTCAGGAAAGTAAACTGGAATTAAGCCGGCTCTATGCAAGGTACAAGGATTTTTCTTCTTATTTCAACGAAAAAGTGGCTGCGGAGCGCATCGACTTTTCGGCACTCCAGTCCCGGGTGAAAACCGTAGGTCAGGCAGTCGTCTCGTACTTTGTTTCCAAAGAGGAAGTTTTTTGCTTCACCCTTACACCAAACGGCTTGAAACTGTTTGAAATTGGCGAAGTAGCTGGTATCCGGTCTACCGTGCGTGCCTTGCAATCCTCCCTACTCGAATCCAAAGGGAATAGCCGAAAAGACCTGGAGTTTGCTGCGGGCGAGGCATTTCACCGGCTGATCGCAGCCGCTTACCGGGAAATCAACGAATATACCGATTGGGTCATATTGCCCGACCAGTTTCTGGTACATGTTCCCTTTGAGGTGATGCAGGATCCGGGGGAACGATCCCTGGTAGAAAATCATGCCCTTTCCTATCTTTATTCCGGAAAATTCCTTCTATCGGAATCAGGAAAACCCATGAAACGCCAGGTATTGGGCTTTGCCCCCTTTACCAAAAAGGATTCCTCACCCGAAGCAACTGGCTACGATCCGCTCCCCCATTCCGGCAGGGAAATGGATGCGTTGAAGGAAGGGGTGGTATTCTCCGGTGCATCCGCTACCAAAACAGAATTTATAGCGAATTCTGAAAGCGCTTCCCTGATTCATCTTGCCACCCATGCTTTTTCCTCGTCCAAACCGGGCGCTGATCCTTTTATCGTTTTTTCGCCGAGCGAAACCGATCACCTGCTCTATGCCGAAGAGTTGTATCACTTAAACCTTCAAAACACCTCCCTGGTGTTTTTAAGCGCCTGCCAAACCCATACCGGAACCCTTATTGCAAGCGAAGGATTGATTGGTCTGTCACGCGCCTTCTCCTACGCAGGCTGTTCAAATGTGGTTGGCAGTATTTGGAAAGCCAACGATAAAACAACCGCTTACATCAGTCGGGAGTTTTACCGGTGGATCGACCGCGGATACAGCTTCCCTGTTGCCTTGCAGCGGGCCAAGAATGCGCTACGAAACGATCCGGCCATGGCGCAATTCCATCATCCCTACTACTGGGCTCATTTGGTCTTTATCGGCAACCGGACCGAACAAAGTTCTTCTCCCATCTGGGTTTACTTTTGGTACCTTTCGGTAGTACCCCTGATACTCGCCGTTGGCTGGTGGCTTCGAAAAAAAAGTCCGGAAAAATCCGAACTTTTTAACCGAGCAATCCAATACATCGTAAATCAATCGATTTCGATTTCTATTTCGGCATCTGCCAGTATCTTATTCGTTATTTTTCTGTAAATGGACGGATTACTGGTTTTGCTGATCAGCAGCAAACCCGTTTCATCCACTTCCGCATTTTCCAGCTCTGACTCCGTAACGGTAGCAAACCAACGGGACGGAACCAGTTCGAAGAGAATTAAGGGATTGTTAATTCTATCGACCCTAAATGTCCCGTTTTCCGACTCAATTTCTACTTCAAAATCAATTTCATCTCCGTAATATTCGTACCTGACAGACACCACTTCACTGTCTCCATGGGTATAGGTACCGTTTATTAACACCGAAGGTTCGTTTCGGTAATCGATTAAATCGATCTCCATTTCAATTTCCTCATAGACCCCTTCAGGGATTTGCACAAATAAATCCGCGTCGCTATCGAATTGATCAAAGGTGACTTTCTTGATTTCATTGAATTCGATTTCGTATTCCCATTCCTCTTCCGATTCGTCATCATCGTCATCGTCGTCATCAAAAGAACCGGCAGCGGGCAGCCCCTCTGCATTGAAATCACCTTTAAGTTCCAATTCCAGCTCTTTGATCTGAATAAAGCCATCGGTAAACTGAAGTCCGGTGGCGGTTGTTCTTGCATTGGTCGCCGTAGTCGAGCTGCCTTGAAGTTTAAAAAGCATCCCGATGGTTCCGTCTCCGGTTCCTGGTACCATATCCTCTTCGGTAGTACAACTCGTGAAGCCTAAGGAAAGCAAGAAGGCCACTGATATCATCCATTTTTTTTGTTTCCGTATCATGTTTTTACGATTGTTTAGTTTCCCTTTGGTTGCAGCAAGGCAGCAGGATGTAACCTTCTTCGAAGAAAAAAAATGAAAAAGTTTCAGCTGCGGACCTGGTCCTTCCAAAAACAGACTAGCGCAACGTCTTCAGTCGAATGCTCAGTATCTCCGCCCAGGAAAAGCTGGATCGGTATTTGTGCCGGTCGTCCTCGCTTATTTTTTCAATCCTTCGCAGAGCGTCGGCATACGCCTCCTGTTTCAAGTAAGCAAGCGCGATGTAGAAGTCGGCCTCGTCCTGAAAATTGTCGGTTTCGTTGCGGGCATTGGTGGTATCCAAGGCTTGAAGATAGTGCAATGCCTCCGATGGCTGGTCTAATTCCAGTGCAGCTGCGCCCAAAAGCAAAAGCTCCTTCGAATTAAATGCGCCCAGCGGTTCTCCCTCAATTGCCTGAAACATGTTCTTAAAATCTCCTTTCAAATAAAGGGATTCCAGCTGATTTTCCCTGGCTGCAACGCCCCTGTCAACGGTAATTTCGTAGGAAAGGTAGTTTGCTTCATACAGTTGGTTGCCGTCCTTCTGCGCAAGAAACACTCCGTAGGCAAGGGTTCCCAAAAGTGCTACGGAGGCTGCGATTCCGGCCCAAAATTGAAGCGGGCGCACCTTATTTTCCAGCTTGGGCGTCGAAACGGAGGTAAACTTCTTGTTTTCGATGCGCTGTTTCAAAAAATCGTGCTGAATCTCCTTTACAGCAGTCTCGTAGCCCTTGGATTTAATGGAACGCACGGCAAACTGCAGCAGGCTGACCCGCTCCCGAAGCGAGGGATTCGCCTTCAGCTCCTGCTCTAATTTTTGCCTTTCTTCGGAATCCAGGGCACCGTCCAGGTATTCCAGCAAGTAAGAATCATCGTATTTCTTTTCCATATTCCAGTACGTTTTTAACCATTTGGTAAAGGCTGGGATTGCCTTCAATGCGGTCGATTAATTGCTTCATGCACTTGTATTTGGTATTTCTGACCACTTGCTCATTCGAATATCCCTCTTCTTCTCCGATTGCTTTCATGGATAGGTTTTCGTAATAAAACAAGTGAAGAAGGCGCTGACATTTCTTGCCCAATTGTTCGAATAAAGACATCACCAACTGCTGCCCTTCCATTTCTTCCATTATTTCGCTGATATCTTTTGCCTGCTTCTCCTGTTCACTGCTATAGATTTGATGCCGATTGGCCCTGCTCTTGGTTTTTCTGAGCGTGGTCAACCAAATATTTCGATTGATTCCATAAAGCACGGTATTGATACTGGAGTCGCCCCGGAATTTTCCGGTTTGCACCATCTGTAAAAACACCAACATGGTTTCCTGTATGGTATCTGCTGCATCTGCCTCGGAACCGCTATTCTGAACAATGTAATTCTCCAGGACCGTGTAATATCCATTGTACAGCTGCAAAATCGCTTCGTTTACCTGCTGGGATCCGGAAAGTGCCTCCAGTATTTCCCGATCAGTCCAAACCGTACCTTTTTTCATAAGTATCCGTTTCTTAGTGGTACCAAATGTAACCATTGTAACCAAAATTGGGAAAAAAAATGCAAGCATACCCGGCAGTGTATGTCAACCTAACAAAACTCCCCCTGGAAAATCTGGGGACCTCTGCCCTCTGGTAGCTAGCAGCGGAATCGGTACCCTAAAGGGTCAGAAAAGTGCTTCCACTTGCCCTCAAATTGAGGAAGTGGTGCCGGACACGAAGAACGAACCTGTTAAAACGCTAGAAAAAGGGACTTTGAATTAATTTTCCTAAATTAGGCCGGCTTTAGCGATTCGAAATTACTGAAACCTGCAATCGTATCGTATGTAATCGGCTTATATCTGCTGAAATGAAGAAATATAGAAAGTTATCCGGGGTTAAAGAGATTGCCAGGCTAGCCGATGTTTCCATTGGTACCGTTGACCGGGTGATCCACAATCGCTCGGGTGTGTCCGCAAAGACCAAATCCAAAATTGAGACGATTATCAAACAGCTCAACTACCAGCCAAACATTTTGGCCAGTCGCCTCGCGTCCGGAAAAGTGTATCGACTTGCGGTGCTGATCCCAAGAGGCTCTGAAAAAACCGATTTCTGGGATGCCCCCCTCAAAGGAATCAAACGGGCGGAAGAAGAAATCAAACAATACGGAATTTCTGTAGCCACTTTTTTCTTCGATCTGAACGATAAAACATCGTTTATCGCATCGACTGAGCAAATAAAGAAACAAAAACGTTACGATGGGGTACTTATGGCCCCCTCCTTCGTGAAAGAATCCTTGTCTTTCATCCGATACTGTCGGGATCAGTCGATCCCGTTTGTATTTATTGATAGCAATATTGAGGTAAGTGGAAGCCTTTCCTACATCGGCCCTCCCTTGTTTCAAAGCGGCTTTTTGGGAGCCCGGCTCTGTACCTTTGGTATGAAAAAAACCAAAAAGGTTTTATTTATCACCATTTCCAAGGAAAAGAATCGATACAACTACTCCAAAATAGAAGAGGGTTTTAAAAATTATTTTTTTGAAAACAACGTCGACCACGATTTGGTCAAATTAACGATCACCGATACGGAAAAGGAATCGGTGTTTAGAAATCTCGAAAAGGCTTTCGTAAAGCACCCGGATATTGAAGTTATTTTTGTTACCAATTCCAGGGTGTTTTCGGTAGCTCAGTTTCTTGAGACAAAAAAATACAAACAAATTCATCTCGTTGGCTACGATTTTTCAAAAGAAAACCAAAACTACCTGAAGAGTGGTTTAATAGATTTTCTTATTTGTCACAAGCCGGAAGAACAAGGATACCGGGGACTCATGAGCCTGTATCATCACCTGGCGCTTCATCTACCGGTCGATCCGATGTACTTCATGCCCATCGACATCGTCACCAAAGAAAATCAGGATTTCTACCGGTGATCGGGGCTGCCGCTCCCGTGCTAGCGTTTCAAATGGCACTTTCGGAAACAGTTATATTCCTAGCCAACTATCTTCTTGCCCGATAACTTGTTCTTCCTGAACAATTTGACTGATCGCCCCTTGCCATTCAAAATGCGGTAGAAACTTTACCGATCGAAAGAACGATTTTACCGCTTCGTAAGCCGTACGGAAAATACGTTCCAGAATGCTTTTCCTAGAAATCGGAAAAACGGTGGGACTCTTCAAGTATTTCAGCGAACCGGTTGATCGGAGGACCGGGTACTTCGATTAGGTACCGGCGTAAATGATCAGAAGCAGACCGGAAATAAAACAGGCGAACATGGCTGCAAGCCAGAAATTTATTTTCCTGGATGCTCCTTTGAATTCCCTCCATACGAAAACTCCCCATAAGGCTGCTACCATCGTCGCTCCCTGTCCCAGTCCATAGGAAATCGCAGGACCCGCCTGTTCGGAAGCAATGATGCTAAACGACATTCCTATACACCAAATAATCCCTCCCAACATGCCAACACCATGAATCGACCAATTGCCTTTGAAATACTCCCGGTAACCAATGGGATTTCCTTCGATAGGTCGTTTCATCAAAACGGTATTGAACAGAAAATTACTCAGTAAGATCCCCAACGAAAAAACAAAAACGGCAGCATAGGGAGTGAACTTTCCAATGGCCGGATGTGCGAAATTCAATGACATGGACTGTTGTACAAAAAAGTAAAACAACGACATCAACACGCCTCCCAATAAAGCCAGACGAATCCCTTTCCCCGGATTCGTTATGCTTCCCTTGTTGATTTGCCGGTAAGCCAACGCATCCAGCACAATCGCAGCAGCAACCAGGGACACACCCAAAAAAAGCAATACCGGATCGCCTTTTTGCTCGTACGTGTAGTTGATAACCACACCCAGAACCAAAGCCAGTCCAATGCCAATCGGAAAAGCTACCGCCATCCCTGCGATGGCAATAGCCGCCACGATGAGAATATTGGCCAGGTTAAATATTACACCACCGACCAGTGCTTTGAAATAACTGGCAACCGTCGCCTGCTGCAGGTCTTCTATAAATGGCCTCCCCATTGTACCCGTACTTCCCAGACTGAGACCAAATAGCAGTGCCAACAGAACTATCCCGATCACATAGTCCCAATAAAACAATTCGAACCGCCAGCTAGCTGCTGCCAGTTTCTGGGTATTGGCCCAGGAACCCCAGCACAACATGGTCACCAAACAAAAAACAACTGCCAGAAAATACGATTCAATGATATACATGGGTTAAGGGTTTTTGGCGCTACCAAATGAAGAACCGGGGGATTAGTAAGGAGCCGGGAGTACGTAATTCTCCATGCGGTAATAGAAGTCCTGCATGATTTCATCTTTTCTAAAATTTTCCCAAACGATTATTTTCCTGTCGTTGCCAGGCCTTTCCCTCCATTTTCCATCTACCAAAACAGGTGCGGGTACCGTCTTCTTTTCCGCCCAGGCCGGGTTTTTTAAAATGGCCACCGCTGCCATATCAAACAATGCCCGTGTCCCCGCTGCATCAGAGGTATGGATGTGTTCGTAGAGGTTCACCGAATAGTCCCCAAAATACACAAAGGTACCCCCGTGTCGTCCTTCCACAGGAGAATCAGCTTTGGGACCTTTTCCGGGCATATTGGCCTTGATTTCGGCACGGTTTGCGGTGACCGCAGCCGTCCCGGAAGGTTTGCCGTACCTGACAGTCACCATCTCAAATGGCACATCCATGTTCAATACATAGTTCAAGGAGGCCCGATCATTGTCCTGATTGTACTCCCCGGGTTCCGGGTAATTGGAACCTAACCAAACGATCCGCACTTTTTTGGCGATCGATGGGTCTTTTTCCAGAGCCAGAGCGATGTTCGTAAGTTTGCCCACGGGCAATAATACTAGCTTTTCCTTGCCTGCCTTATGTGCCTGGTCGATGATGAAATCGACCGCCTCCGCCCCATCAAAATCTGAAGCACTGATACGGGGTAGAATTGCTTCAAACGAGGCGTTCGCTCCTTTGAGCAAGGGGATCTTTCCATATACCTTACACAGTTGCATGACCCTTTTGGCTTCCTGGTACTGCGCGTCTATCGCTCCTCCGCTTTGGGTAGCATTCACCGTAACACCCACCACATCAAACACGTCTCCGTTAAAAAACAGGTACGCCATGGCATGTTGGTCATCCAATTCGTTGTTTGCATCCGTATCCAGGAGAACCCGTATTTTAGACTCATCTGACTGCTGACAACTACTTGAGAGGGTAAACATGAAAAACAGACTAATTGAAAAACACAATTTTACTAAGATTACCGTTTTTTTGCGAATCATTTTCTGAACGTTTTTTTGGAATAATTCTGTTTCTGAAAGCGTGGGACCTGAGACTTGTTGCGAAACGAACGGGTTCCCGCTTTGGGGATCTTTTTTACCGCCAGATTTCGGAAAAAACTACCGTCTAAGGACCGGTGAACCTCTCGCGCGCAACGGAACGCCGACCCCCTATCTCGATTAAAGAAGAAAGAACGATACCATTGACTACTGCTAAATACAAATAGCTTGCCCGGAATCCAAACGAGATGATAACTATCTTTGCTCCTTGTTGAAAAAAAAGGGGCCATTTTTCAGCGGGGATTCGCTGGCTACCAGCGATACCAGGCTTGGTGGTACCTACGCCCTTCGATCGGAGGTCCTGCCTTTGCTGCTGCGCAAACAGCACCCGGATCGTAGGAAAACTGCACAAAACCTTTTTTCCTGAAACCCGCCCGGTCTGTCCTGCGGGGTTTGCGGTAGTGGGACGTTTCGGGACGTGACCGGTACCGGTTCCAACTTCGTTGGCCAAGTGCATTTCTCTACTGTTTTTCTGAGCCCGTAGAGACTTTTCCGCACCACCTCCACCGTCATACAGCTCGTAAGCACGAACGTCAAGCCCATCCGCGCTGCTTCGCGACAATGACCGGGATCCCTAGAATATTCTTTGTAGGATTCCAGGGACTGGTCAATTTTTTGGGTTGAAAAACCAAAAACGGCCCCACCCACCCCCGCGGTATACACGCGGTTATTTTTAGAAAGCGCAACCACTGCATCCTGATGGTATTCGCTTACGCCCTGATCCAAAAACAACTACCTCTCTTTCGATCCGCCCTGGACGGGAGCATCAGCAGCCGGTACCATCCTGTCGGTACAAAAAACCGATGCGTCGAGAACGATTTCCCTCCTTTCGCTTTCCTATTTTAATCCTTCCAGAGTCCATTCTTCAAGCGGATGCTTACAAGGGGTCCTTGATTTTGATCAGATCTTGGAGAATTCTGCCTTCCTTTTCAAATCTCGCGAGGGAATAGATGTAACCGTCCTTTCCGATGGCGATGGAATTGACATAGGTAGGAATGCTCCCATCCGCATACAGGATCGGGCCGTGATCGATGTAGTTGCCATCTGGTATTCGGAACGTAACCAAATGCAGGTTTTCGAGACCCTTCGCTGCTCCCTTTGAAATTGATTCAACACCTTCGACCCGTTTTCCATTTTTGTAGATGGGTCCTCCGGTCAGGTAGTAAATGGTGTCCGTGGCTACACAGTGATCAAAACCCAGGTATCCGTAACTGAACTGGTCAAACATTCCGCTTTGTCGGGAGGGTTCAGAAACGATTCGTTCGACAAGTACTACGGTTTTTTTTATGGGATCAAACCGAAACAAATACCCGGAATTCCCATGCACACCATAAGCAACTTGTTCGGACTCGTGCCAAAAGATCTTTCGCCAGTTGTACGCCATGCTTCCCGGCCGGGTCGGATCATACTGCCCAAAATAATCCAAACGCAGGTGTACCTCCGACTCCAGCAGTAGTTTTTTTTGTCCGGGGTCGTACCGGAAAATATCTCCTTCGGCAGTGGAAAAATAAACGCTTCCGGATCGGGGATCTACAAATAAAGAGCGGCATAGGGTCCTGAAATCCTTGCCGGGAGTTCCCGCCTCTCCAAGGCCGGAAACCGGCCCCAGGTCCTCTAAGGTCTTCGCTTCGATATCGTAATGGAAGAAACGCCCCGTAGGCCAGGTGAGGCCATAAATCTGACCGCGGTCCAGATCCAAGGTCATGGACAATATTCCTTCTCCCCCAGGTAACACTAGCAAATCCTCCACCTCCCGGCTGGCCAGATCATAGGACAAAAGATGTCCTCCGGGATAGGCGCCAACACCTCCTGGCGGATTGACCGGCATCCGCTCGATGCCGTCAATCAGTTCATAAAAGCCAATGTGTGTACCAAAGTACAATTTTCCCGTTTTTTCATAAAAGGACACATGGCTTTTTCCCTGAGGGACAGCATTCCTGGAGCCTTCGCCGCAAAGTTCGGTCAAATCTCCGATGTACACGATCCGATCCTCTCCGGGTTGGTATTCATAGAACCGACCCCCCGTTTCCAAAGATTCGGAAGAGAGGATGTAATATATACTACCGTTACTTGCGCAGGAAATGGCGTTGTAGGTATCGTGAGCCAGATTAAAACCTGAGAAATATTTTTTCGCCACCAAGGGGCGGACCGGATGATTTGTCGTGTCAATTGCCATAATAAACGGGTCCAATCTGTGTAAATGGGTATTTTTCCAGCGTTTTAATTGGGTAGCAGACCGGATGACACCTTGGGAACGCCAACCTGCTCTGCTAGGCGAAGAAATTCATGCAGAATCTCAATTTCAAGGGTAGCCGCCCAGGTACTGGGCATTCCATAGACCATTTGGGAAGAAGCTCCTTCGTAGCCCCCCTCCCGGAGGATGGTGGTGGAGGGGATGTAGCCCATTACATCATTTGAGTAGCCCATTACCACCAAATCCGGTCCAAATACTTTTTTGAGTTCCAAGGCATAAGCCACTACCGTTTCCCCTCCCAGGGTCATGATGGGCTGATCTCCCAACTTCCAAATCTGAACAGGAAAGGGATATTCGGTCAAAGCCGGCAACCCTTTTTCTCGCTCTTCTTTCATCCGGGTAGCCCACCGTTTCTGATAACCTGAAGCAGAGGAAATAAATGCCGTAAGCGTCTCCATACTTGGGGGAGGACTTAGGGCCAAATCGATCTCAGAATACCCTGTTTGGATACCTGAGGCAATGGGCCTCATCTCTTCGCTCAATACCCGTTCCACGGCGGCAGCGAGACTTTTACCGTATTGTTGCGCCAGAAAAACCGTTCTGCGCGGAAGGGGGTTTTGATCCGCCCCAGCACCCTGAAAAAAGAGGGCTACAGCTCCAGGATAAGTTTTCTCCAGTTCAAGTTGGGCAAAGCCCGGATAATCGCCGGAAATCGAGTAGTCTCCAAGCACTGTCGGGTGACAGGCATAGCCAAATGCAATGGCGAGGATTTCGCCAGCCGTATTGGCTACCTTGATTACCGGTACCGCATAGTCGTTGGGCCCCCGTAACTCCGTTTGCTGTAACAGGCTGCTCTCTGAATTGTTTCTCCGGTTAACCTGAAAACGGGTCACGCCATTTTCTACAAACAAATGGGCCGGTTGAAGCGAATCCATCGCTTCCGCCACCAGGCGCAACATGTCGGCAACCAGGTCCTCGGAATACTCGCTTACCCGCTTCTTCTGTTCCCCATCCATGGGGTAGATATCAGAAAGGGAATTTCCGAGCACCGGGCCGGAATGGGTATGGGAACTGTTGATGATGATCTGGGATTTTTCAAGCCCGTACCTTTCTTTCAACCCGGATCGAATGCGGTCCGAAAGGCTTTTCGGCATGCCGAGAAGATCGGAGGTGATCAGGACTACTTGCTTTCCGGAAACATCCTCCAGGGCAAGCGCCTTGATCCAAATGGGATGAAGTACGCTTTCTGACGGATGATCCCTTCCGCCATACCCGGCGAGCCAGATCGGATCCTTCGGTGTGATGTCGATTTTAGACACACCTGCCTTCCATTGCAGGGAATCCAGGTCTTTTCCTACAAGGGCATGTGCGGCCGTCCTACCGAGTAAGGCCACGGAGAATATCAATACTAAAGATGTTATTGTTTTCATGAGTTAATTTGGTTTAATCTACTATCCTTTATTTCTACGCCTGACTGAAGCGGTGTATTGGGTTCTATTTTTTTAAAGTCTCATAAACCTCATAATATTACCTGACATTAGATCCTGCCGGATCCCAGGACTTGCCTCTTCTTCGCGGAGAGCAGCAATCCTTAAGGCCCCCGTTCTGTAATCCAGAATGGGCGAATGACTGCCGAAGCCGAATTTTTCTTTTCCAAAGGTGCTGATCAATCCTCCCAGGTCGATTATATTCCTCCCGGAGGTATCCATGAAAACGTTAGCCCTCTTGATCAAGGACAAGCCTTCCGGTTCCATGGCGGTACTATTGGCAATATTTAAAATCATAAATTGGCCATCCGGAACCGCTTCGATGATGGGCAAAATATCCTTCAATGTCCATTCGTCGGTGATGTCCAACCAGGAACTCGGTCGGCTGTCCACCATTCGCAAAGTGAGACCGACAGGCACCCCCCTATCACGCGCTCTTTTAACCAACTCGACACAACGAGGATTGGTCAATTCATACCGGTGGTATTTGGGAAATAGTCGAATCCCTTTCATTCCTAATTTCGAAATACTTTCTTCCATATCTCTTTTCCAACCCGAATAGATCGGATTGATGACGGCGAAAGGAAGTAATCGTTCCTTCCACCGTCCGTTCGAAACGGATCTCAGCATGCAGTTCCTGGTTGGCAGCTTGTGTGTTTTTATAAAAAATACCATTCATGTTGGTAACCAGGGAAATATCCACCCCAAACTTTTCCATTCGCTCAACGGCGGATTTACAGGAATTATTCGTTACCTGACGAAAAGGCCAATGACCTACGTATGCGTTGCTATCAATCCACATTTTTTCCTGATTTTTTTAGAATCGAGTTGTAATTATCAAAAAATATCTTTTTTCTCTGATTTTCATTTAATTCGGCTGCCAAAACATGGCCTACACCTTGATAAAAACTGTTATCGCACCCAAATAATAAGCGGTCTTCACCCAACTGCTCCAATGCAAAAGAAATAATGTCTGCCTCATTGTTGCTACCAGAAAGGTCCACGTATACATTGCTATACGGTTTTACGGCCTTGCAAGCGTCCAACCAATCTCCTCCCCCTCCTAAATGAGCTAGTTGAAACATGGCTTCGGGAAAGCGTTCCGCAGCGATAACAAAATCCTCGGGGGTAGAAACATTTTCAGGCTCTCTGGCATCTAAAACTACCCGTGATCTGCCGATTCCCATATGCATCAAAATGATCATCTTCAAATCGATGAACTTCTCAATTATGGGATAAAATAAAGGGTCGCTTAATTTAACGTGGTTGTATAGCTTCAATCCAACCATCCCATGATCCATACACCGATCGATTTCATCCATCGATTCTTGCAGGTAGGTCGGATTCAGCGTGGCCTGTCCAATGAAACGATCAGGAAATTTTGACACCGCATCTAGTATCAGGTTGTTGCATCGAACGAATTCTTCCGGCAATCCCTTGCTTCCCGGAGACATAGGTCTGGAAATAACCAGCTTTTCGATGCCAAGTCGATCTGCAAAATCAATCTGAATTTCAGGGCTGTCGGGGCTAAAGTAAACATGGGCGTGGGAATCAATTTTTCGGTACTTGAGTACTTCATCCATCAAATCCGTGGCTTCATCCAGGGTCTTGCCTGTACCTGAAAAACCAATCAAATCACTACCCAAGGCAAGGCCGGAAGCAGTGGCCGCAGCGTGGGAAAAGAATTTTCTTCGGGTAATATTTTTAGACATAACCGTTTTTATTTAACGCGAGAAAGGAGTTCAATCCTGCCGGACAGTTGTTTTCAAAAGCAAAACCAGACATTGTGTTTCGATTCACCATCCGCTTACGTGCCAAACGAAAACTTCCTTTCATACAGTAGTCATTCACTTCCTATCACTCTTTTCGGCGGATCAGGATTTAACCAATTCTCCGGCATGGGTTCTTATTTTTACCAGAGCCTCCGCGATTTGCTCCATATCATTTTTGGTTCCGAGTAACATGGATTGTGTAAACCATATTGCCTGTTCGCAAAGTAAATCGTTCTGGGGACAGCTACTGGTTTCAACCCATTCCTGCATGGCTTTTTCACCATATAGCTTCAAATAGTGCCTGTTTTTTGCCAAGCGCTGCACGTAATCTTCTTTATTCATACTTCGATACCCACCGGAACAAGGAACACCTTCCGCAGCCAGCGCTTGCAAAAACCTCGACCGCGGCATGTCGGCAAATTCACGCTTGTCGTATCGGAACATGTAGAGATGATAGGCACTTTGGGTTACACCCGGATACAATTTTGCTGGATAAATCCCGGGAATTTCATGTAACAACTCCGTAAGATACGTTGCATTAAGGGAACGTGTACTGGCCTGACTCGACAACACGTCCATCTGTGTCGTCAATAAATTACCCTGAAACTCTGTCATCCTCAGATTCGACCCCCTTGTGGATCGATAGGTACTTGAATCCGAATCGGTTCCGCGGCTCTGATTTTGGAAATTAAACGCATTTCTTGCGAACGCATCATCATTGGATAGAACCGCCCCGCCTTCTCCTGAATTTAGGTTTTTACTCGATTGAAAACTGAATGCGCCGGCCATTCCAATTGTCCCCACTTTTTGTCCCTTCCACTCAGCCAAATGTGCCTGACAAGCATCCTCGATGACTGGAATATCGTGTCTGCCTGCAATTTCCATGACCGTGTCCATATCGGCCGGAGATCCTCCGATGTGGACGGGCATAATAAGTCTGGTATTTCGAGATATTGCCTGCTCGATTTTAGTGGCGTCAATTTGAAAACTCTCTAAATCGGTGTCTACAAATCGCGGTAACGCGTAATTCAACACAACAACGTTATAGGTGGCAATGAAGGTATATACCGGAATGATTACTTCATCCCCTGGACCAATATCCAACACTCCCAAAGAAGTGTACAGGGCGTTTGTCCCGCTGGAAACCCCTAAGCAGTGTTTGGCACCAGTCAATTCCTTAAATTTATTTTCAAAAGTAGCCACCGAATTTCCACTTAATCTACCCCATTTTTTGCTTCGCAAAACGTCAACCAGCCCCTGCTCATCACTCCTTCCCGCAACAGGCCAACCCGGAAACTGATCCGGGTGTGCCTTGGGCCCGCCCAGCAGAGCCGGCTTCTTATTTTCACTTGGGAGGTACGCAAAAGCAGGTCCTCCGAGGGTAACTCCTGCACTAGCCAAGGTCATGGTGCTTAGAAATTTTCTTCGGTCTAGGTGACAATTCATAGTTTCTATCGGTTTTAGTATCCTTTTGACGAAAATAGTCCATCGTGTTCCTCCCAATGTGACCAAATTTTCGGTTTACGCTGCACTTAGTCAATGGATTCCATCCAGACCAGTTGGTCATTTCGAACCGACGCAGCGGCAAAATGGCCAGTGACGAGTTGAATCCCCTTCGCCGTCTCAAATGCTAATGTACCGGAATCATCACAGGACATGATATAGTCCCTGCCGTCGAGGGTATCGATGGCGATGATGCCCGATCCTTCCAGGTAGGTTACATTTTTCACGAAGGGTAGGTTTCCTTCAAAGCCCTCAAAAACTGACATAAACGTCTTGAGGCCTTTCCCTTTTGTCCTTCGGACAATGTAGGGGATGGTCGCACCAATATCTGCATTCTTCCAGTCCCTCTGGCCCCAACCGGAGGCGAGGAATACCCTTTCTCCGAGCTGTCCCACCGACCAGGCCGCGGCCGTTAAATCGGCCCCAGCTTTCCATTTGGCAACCCATACGTGATTTCCCTCGGCGGTTTTCACTGCCGAAAAGTCGTAAATGGAGGATTCTTTCCAGGAGCTTGTCGGTATGCCATTTATTTCGTGAATCTCTCCGGTAGCATGAAACACGTAATCCTGAATTTCCCCACCCGCTACCCGGAAAAAATCTACCGCATAATTATGACCGTTTCCGTGATCAACCAATACAGAAGTACGCTTGTAGGTACTTGCTTCGACATATGCCGAGGAAGCCATCTCCATTATCTTTATTTTTTCAAAGACTTTGTAATGCACCGGTTCACCTCCCCTACCCGCTTTGATCTGGTCTTTTTCATTCAGGACTACTGTGTTATGTGCCAGGGTCCGTATGTTTTGAGATTTCTTGGGATGGTCCCATAAATACCCGAGGTCCGAGAGCAATTCTTTTCCCTTTTTCCAGTAGTAAAGGTTTAGGCTGTCTTGTTCATGGTGAATTCCCCAATGGCTTGCACTTAGCAACAATAAACTTTCTCTGCCGTCCTTACCGGAGCGCAAATGCCCTATCCGAAGGTGCGGAGGGCACCAATCCGGTAAATTCAACGCCTCATCTGCCCTTCGCTCAAGACCAGGGATACGGTAATAAAGGGAAAAAGAAGAAGATCCGTTGGGTTTGGTAAGATCATACGGCAAGGTAAGAACAGGATCTACCGTGGTGGGATTGAACGAATTATTGAATAAAGACGATCCGCTATGGAGAGAGAGCGTTGGTGTACATAATGCTTTCAAAAGGGATCGGTAGGAAGCCTTCTCCGGATAGTTGGCTACCATTAGCTCTACATACGCCACGTCAAGTCCCGTGGTGGTAAATGAATCAGCATAGGGCGGGAAAGCTAAATCTCCCTGCAAGCCATTGAAAAAAGCCTCCCAAACACGGTGATAGTTGGTGTCACGATAAAGGTTCAGATCATCCATGCGGGTTCCTTCATTATCCCTGAAACCTGCTGGGTCCGAATAGCCAAGGGAAGCCTGGGCCATATCCCAAATTCCCCCCAAGGTCATCAGGCCGTAGAAAGGCGATTCGCTGGTGGCACCGTCAGGTAAAAACCATTCATCTACCGTCTTTTTGAATCCCTCCAGTCCAAACCTGAACAAGCCCGGATGTCCCAAACACCTTCCCACCAAAGCCACCGCAGTCCGGTTGCTTACCGATTTGTTATTCAATCCTTTGTCCCCGACCAACAGCAGCGTGCTTTCCAGCAATAAATCCCTTTCAATAGCTATTTTTTCAGTGGTGGAATACACAGGGCGACCATCCGGATAGCCTGCGTTGCAGGTAAGATCATAGGCAGCGACTGTTTTTCTTATAAAATCTGATTCCAAACCTACACCGCTCGCCCTTCCGGCACTCCAATATCCGGTCCAAAGACGATGGTCAGGCTTATTCGGGGGAGGACACAATTCAGGCCTGGGCAGATTATTGATGGTCATAGCCGCTATCTTCGGATCGATGTCTGCATATTCACCGTATCCTACATGAACCAGCCAATTCGGATAGCAATGAGCAAGGCGAAGCAAAATTCTGCGACAAGCCAACGCATATTCCAGATTTCCAAGGAGCTGAAAACCCTCCGCCAGCGTCTTGCTAAACCCTGCTATCCATTGAACCTTCCGGGATCGTATATTCGCACTGAAAGCAGGTCTGCCTTCTCTATACCCAAAAACCGGAAACGGTTCTCCTCCGTAGAATTTGATCGTTTGTGGTTTGCCCCAGTTGGTTTTTAAAACAATGTTTTCGGGATAATGACTGTTTGGAAAAATCTCGCCACATTCCGTACAGGTTATTTGTTGGGGCAAGGCCACATCCCAATGCCACAAACCATGGGGATGGACGGGCATTCCTTTCTCTCTGCAAGAAGGACAAGGCGTCCACAATGGGTCCCCCGGTGTGGTCTCTTCGATCATCATTTCCAAAAAATCATCCGTAATCAGGCCTAAGTGATTCTCTATGACATCCTGAATCCTCGTAACGTGTGCCTTCGCCCAACCATACTTGCTGATGTTTTCCTTTGCAATGGCGACATTTTGCTCCTTGATGGTCAGACAGGGGTGTTGAACCGAAGTCCTGTATTTCTTCCAGTCGGACCAATCTAAAAGTGGATCGGCAGGGGAGCCATGCGGTATCCGGGGCATGCGCTCAGAAAACAGTGGCTCGCCAAGATACATCCCCATGCTCCATACCGAAGCCTGCTTTAAAAATTCTCGTCGATTTTTGGGCACTTTTGTCATGGGATACAACTAATTCATTTATCCGATCATCCGATCCCTGTCGGACGACTACTCAATCCCCATCACTACAGGGTTAATTTCGGTGAAATAGGCGGTATTACTGATTATTTTCATGCAAAGCGAATCCACAAGCCTGTTGGGTAGCTATGTCTTGGTAAACTCCTTTTACCGAGAATCTCCTGAAAGAGATAGCGGCCATTGATTGGAACTACCAAAAACAAATCGAACCGGCGAGGATCGAATTCCCCCTCATAGCCGGGTGGACACCTATTGAATCAAAGGATACTCCTTCGCCTTTATCCCGATGTTTACTGCCAACTTTACTGCCTCCGACAGGATGCGTTCTTCAATATCGAAGGCCCAGGGAGTCGTAAAGATGGGCGAGCGCGTCCCCTCGTAGCCCCCTTCCTTTAACACGGTCTTGGTAGGGATGTAGGCCATGACATCGTTGGAATACCCCATAACGAAAGTTTCCTGACCGAATAGCTTTTTCAATTCCAGGGCGTATCCGACCAACAATTCCCCGCCAAAAGAGAAAAGGGGCTGGTCTCCCAATTTCCAAACCTGGACCGGATAGGGATAGGACGTGATCAACGATTCGCCCTTATCCAGTTTGGCGATTAAGACTTTCGCATTTTGCTTCAGGTATTCGGGATACCCGGAGTTTTCACTCGTAATGTCCAGCAATTCCTCCCGGCTGGGGGAAGGTTTGGCAAACGTCAGCTCAATTTCAGTATAAGCCGTGGCCAATTCACTTTCCAAGGGCCTCATTTCTTCGTGAAGCACCCGTTCTACCGCAGCGGCCAATTCCTTACCGTATTGTTGGGCCAGGGGAACGGTCCGTCGGGGCAGGGGGTTTTGGTCGGCACCTGCGCCCTGAAAGAAGAGCGCGGTGGTTCCAGGATACTGCTTTTCCAATTCCATCTGGGCAAAGCCGGCATAATCTCCTGAAATGTAATAGTCCGCTAATACAGTCGGATGACAGGCATAACCGAAAACCAGGCCCACCATTTCACCCTTCTGGTTCGCTATTTTCAATACCGGTACGGCGTAGTCATTTGGACCATTCAATTCCGCCTGATGTACCAGGCTGGCCTCCTTATTATTTCTCCGATTTACCTGAAAACGGGTCACACCGTTTTCGGCGTACAGATGAACCGGTTCCAGCGATTGTAGGGTCTGGCCTACCAAGGCAACGATTTTTTCCTCCAGATCTTCCGCATACCTTTTGATTTTATCCAGTTGCACCGGATCCAGTTGGAATTGATACCTGGCGTAATCGGTTTCGGGTCCGGTATGGGTATGGGAACTATTCAGGATCACCTGTTGCCTGGACAATCCGTACTCCCCCATTAGCCGATCACGTATTCTACCGGACAGTTCCTGCCGTATACCTACCAGATCGGTGGTGACAAGTACCGCCAGATTTCCGGAACGATCTTCCAATACCAGGGCTTTTGCCCAGATATCGTGCCGTATACCCTCCGAAGGGTGGTCCCGGGCAGCATATCCCGCCATCCACATGGATTCCTGCGGAGTAATGGACACGGAAGACACCGCGGCCTTCCAACCGGAAGTGGACTGCTGTGAAAAAGCAGGCTGGCAGATCCCGAAAAATCCGAGTGCCCAGATAAAGTAAAGGGGTAAGCGATCAGTCGTTGATTTCATAGTGCTGGGTTTTTCGTTGGTTTTCGAATGCATTCGCTGCAAAGGATCGGCCTCAACCGGTATCCTGTGTTTGCTTCACAGTTTTCGCGACAGCTCCGGCAATCCGGTCTTCGATATCTCCGCTCCATCTCCAGGCAGGATGCCCGTACTCGTCGAGATGCGGACCGCCCTCGTAGCCCCCCTCCTCCCATACACGTCTGGAGGGGATGTAGGCAGCCATGTAGTTCGCATAGCCGCATACCCAGGTCCGTTGGGGAAATTCCTGCTTAAACCGGAGTGAATAATCCACCACCGCCTCTCCTCCCATTCCGATAAACAGCAACTCTTTTCCCATCTTCCAAGCCTGCACCGGAAAGGGATAGCGATCGGAAAACTTTTCTCCGGCTTCAATTTTTTTTATCATTCGGTTCGCCCATCGCGCCTGCAAGGGACGGGTACCGCTGGCGATGGGTTTTAATTTCTCCAAATCTACCAGTGCTTCGTAGGCCAAATCCACATAGCTGAAGGCAAGCGATAGAACCGGTGAAATGGACTGCATCCTCGTGCGCAAGACTTCATCTACCGCAGTAGAAAGCATTTCTCCGTATTTTTGGCATAGCTCTACCTTTCGTCTGGGTAAGGGGTTTTGATCGCCACCACAGGCATTGAAAAACAGGGCTGCGGTGCCCGGGTATTTTTTTTCCAGATCGATCTGCGCAAATCCCGGATAATCTCCACACCAGGTTGAAAAATCCAGGGTGGTGGGATGGCAGGCATAGCCAAACAAAACAGCCAGGTAATGCCCTCCCGGTACCTTTGCTGCCAAAACCGGTACATAATGATCCACTGCCCCTTTTAACGGCAGTCCTTTGGCCAGCATCTCCGGGACCTCTGCCTCTTTGTTGTCTCGGCGATTTACGGCGAATGTGCAAGTTCCTTCTCCAAATAGGAGCTCGCAATCCTGCCAGTTGCTCAGGGCTTCTGCTACCGCTTCCATCACTCTTTTTTCCATCCAGGAGGTATATTCGGCCACCCGCGCTCGCTGCCTTTGATCGCTGGGGTAATAATCCACCAAATCGTCCTCTAAACAAGGCCCACAGTGGTTATGGGAAAACGTTAGCATGAATTCCGAACGCTCCAATCCGAATGCTCGGTTTGCCGCCTGGAAAAGCCTTTCGTACACGGTTTTGGACATTCCCATGTGATCCGTTGTAACCATGACCACACGTTGTCCCACTGCGTCTTTCAACGCGATTACTTTTACCCAGATATCGTGTATTTTTCCGTATGCCACCCGCTTTCTGCCATACCCCGCCAGCCAAACCCCATTGGTCGGCGTAATGACCGATTTTCCGATGCCTATTTGCCAACCTGCATGGGTAGATCCGACAGCTTTGCCAGGTTCCCCTGAAGCATAAATGTCCGGATTAGGGGGGGATTTTTCCGCTGAGAAGACGGGAATCGCAGCCAGGCCCAGTGTTCCTGTAGAGAGGGATTGCAGAAATTTTCGCCGGTCGATGGTCTGGTTTTTTTTCATGATTGATCTGGTAAATAGCCCGGAAGGATCCAAGGCTTTCGCGTCAGCCAAACCGGGTAAATCCCCCACTACCAGCTATCGAACCGATGCGTGGCAGTGGGGGATGACCATTGGGCTACTTGGTTTTTACTACTCGATCACTTCCAGCGGAGGCACATTGTTGGCAGCACCCGTATATCCCAGGTTCTGGTTGATTCTTCCCAGGGTGTTGGAATTGACCATGTCGTCGTCGATGGGCCACTGAAAATGGTAGGGCATGATGCGGGGACGCTGACCCAACAGGATGATTTCGTCGGATCGATCGTAGAAGTAATTCAGGTTCCTTACACGATCGTAATACCAGTTATTCTCGTGAAGGGTTTCCAGACTGTATCCTCCTTCGTTCCTGGCAGCCATGATATAAGACACCCGATTCAATTCGTTTTGTCGGGGTTCTTCGGCAAATAACTCCCTGGCCCTTTCGTCAAAGATGTAATCAATGGTCACGTCGCTCGCACCAATTGCAGGAGCGTTTGCCCGTTGCCTCACTGTATTGATATCGGCAGCTGCACCGGCCAAGTCGCCTTTCCAATAGTACGCTTCTGCTCTCAGAAGATAGGTTTCGGCGAGTCTGAAAATATACCAGTCACCGTTACTTCCCATGGGAATGCTGGTTTGGTCGGGCGCATTCGGGGAATAGGTTTTGTAAAAAGGAGAAGGGTACACCCTGGCCCAATACTCGGAGGGGATATCCATATTATCCGGGTCGAAGGGTTCCAGGTATTGGGAAGAAGCGGGGTTGTTGTAATACAATTCCTCCCGGTCAAACCAGTTAATATCGGCGCGTCGCAAATCGGGGGTAGTGGTGTAGTCAAAACCTGCTTCTTCCCAAATCTCGTAACTGTGCCAATCACTTAAGGCTACATCTGGATTGCCTCTCCCCAGAGAATCGTACAGCGGTCCCCTATCGATGGTCCCCCGGTTGCCGTCTTTGTCCTTCCCGATGGAGGAATGCCACCAGGAGCAGTTGTACACGCGCATGGTAAACAAGCCGGGGGTCCGTGCGGTCGGTGGTGCTTCCCATCTGTCTACGAAAGCCAAAATCGTCTCTGTATTTTGTCCGCTGTTTTTGTTGGCGTGCCGGTGAAGATCCCAGATTACATTTTTTTCAGGGTCATCTGCCTCCACACCAAAACGGCTGGTCATGAGCGCATAGGGACCGTTGATGACTCTACTGGCGGATGCTATGGCATTATCGAATTCCATGTTGGCCAGGTAAATCTTGGTCAGCAAGTGATCCCCCGCTCCCCTGGTAGGTATACCGGGGGCGGCCGAAACTGGTAAATGCTGGACAGCAAACTCCATATCCGCTTGGATCTGATCCAGAATTGCCCACCTACTGTGGGTCTGAAAATCAAGCCGGACTCCCCGCACCTCTTCTTTTAAGAAGGGCAAATCCCCATAGTTTCCGATCAACCGGTAATACCAGTAGGATCGGTGCCAATACGCTTCCGCCAATACTTCGTTTCGATCCTCCGGATCTGCCCATTCCAGATCGTCAATTCGGGAAATGGCCACGTTGGCGTTCTTCACCATTTCGGAAGATATCGTTGATCTGGGTGACAAACTGTTGGTACCGATCGGAATTGGGGGTAAGGGCCGTAAAGTCCATTTGAAGCCAGGGAACGCCAGCTTCGGAGGCTGCCCATTGGTGGGCCATGAAGTTCTTTTGGGCGGTTTGTTCCCTGGTAAGATCCTTCCGCATCGTTACCAAAAGCGCTTCAAAACCCGCCCGGTCAACAAATACGTTTTCTGTGGTAAAGAAGGACAGCGGCTGTGGCTCGAGAAAATCCTCGTTACAGGCTACGGTCGACAAAACCAGCAGCGGGAGTATAAACAATGAATTGATATATCGTTTCATCTCTTCGGCAATTTTACAGTGATAAATTAAAACCAACGGTGACTATTTGTGGCATGGGCAATAGTCCGGACTCCGGATCCCAACCCGGCCAACTGGAAAAGGTGGCGAGGTTTCGAACCGATCCAAAGATCCGCAAATTTTGCATGCCGTACCGCTGAGAAATCGGTGTGGGCAGATTATAGGAAAGCGAAACATCCTGAATCCTTACAAAAGAGGAGGATTTGTAAGGCATGACGCCCCCACCAAATGGAGAATCGTTTACACTTAACCGGGGATAATCGTTGGTCCGGTTATCGGGTGTCCAGTAGGGGTAGTTGGCGGTGCTTCTTCTATCAAAGGTAGACCAACCCGCGACAGAGGGTGAAAAGGCCCGGAGGTGTCCCAGGTCGGCCCGGATAAACACCGAAGCCGTGAAATTTCGGAGAAAGGTAATGTCATTCCGAAAACCTATTCTGTGCCTCGGCTGGCTGAACCCTATGAATTTTTTATCTTGTAACGCTTCGTACAATCCGTTTCCATCCACATCCTCTGCTTTGATATCTCCCGGACTGAGGTTAAACTCGGCCGCTTGCTGGGCCTCCTCCACCTGCCAGGTACCTAAAATATTGTAGTCCCAGACCACATCGATGGGCTGACCGATAAACCATTCGTTTTCAAAGTCCGGGATCTCACCGACGATCGATTGTCCCTGAAGGGTATACTCCCCGGTATCTCCAAACAAGGAGATGATTTCATTCCGGTTCATGGAATAGTTGACATTGGTTCTCCAACTGAAGTTCGGGCGATTGACGGCTACCGCTCCCACCGTGGCCTCGAAGCCTCTATTGGCCAGCTCGCCAATATTGGTGGTCACGTTTTCAAAACCTGTAACCCGTGGAAGCGAACGGTCCACCAGGAGATTAACCGTGCTCATGTCGTAATAATCCAGCGTCAGGTTGATTCGATTCGCCAAAATGCCGATATCAAAACCCAGGTTATAGGATTCGGTTTCTTCCCAGGATAGTCCCGGATTCGAAAGGGTTGAGGTAAAAATCCCCATCTGCACCTGGGAACCGTTGAAATACTGGTTGCTACCCATTTGGGCAAAGGAAGAGTACGGACCGATATCACGGTTTCCATTGACACCCCAGGATAAGCGCATTTTAAGCTGATCGATCAAGCTGGAGTTGTAGAACGCCTCGTCTGAAATCTGCCAGGCAAATGCAAGGGCCGGAAATATGGCCCGGGGATTCTCCCGCCCAAATGCGCTGAAACCGTCTCTGCGCAGGGAGCCCGTGAATAGGTATTTTCCCATGAGGGTGTAATTGATCCGACCCATTAAGCCGTCACCGGTATAGGTGATGTCATCCGTATTGATCGTAGGATCGCCGCCAAACTGCATCCCGTGGAACCCTAAAACCGAGCTCGGTAGAAAGGTTTGGTTGGCCATACTGGAACTGTATATCCTGTTTTTCTCCAGGTTGTACAGGAAGGTAACGTCGAAACTGTGGATACCGAATTCCCTGTTCCATTTCAACAGGTTGTCCACCATCCACTCGTAAGTATTGGACTCAAAGCGGGTTGCTCTACCTCCGGCAAAGGTTTGCCCACCTGTAATGGTCTCTGGAGACCAATAATTGTAATCCCTTACGCTTTCAAGCCTTGGCTGGTAAGAAGACCGGAAAGTGATCCCAAACGGAAGTTTGAACTCGGTGTAGAGTGCGGAAAAAAAGCTGTTCCGCTTGTGGAAACGATCCTGACCCAGGTAATTGATCAATGGATTTTGTCCACCAATATAGCCATGAGGAAACCACTTGACGGATCCATCTTCTTCGTACATTTGTGCATAGGGACCGGTTTGGTACATGCCCGTGAGATTGGCTTGCACCACACTTTCGTCCCGGGAAGAAAACTGGGAATTCAGCCCCACCTTCATCCAATCGGTCAGCTCAAAATCCAGGTTTACCCGGGAGCGTATCGTGGAAAACTTATCCCCCACAATGATGCCTTCGTTGTCAAGGTATCCCAGGGACCAGTAGTATTTCACTTTATCCGTTCCGCCACCTACACTGAGGTCGTATTCCTGCCGCAAGCCGGGCTTCATTACTTCGTCTCGCCAATTGATGGTCTCCCCTGCCAGGTAAGCCTCTACCTCGTCTGGAAAGAAATTCAAACGCGATAGCCACTCTCTGGTGTCATCCGGGTTCGGATTGTTGTTGGAGGCCCGCCACTGCTCAAGCGTAACACCCTCGGGCAATTCTTCGGGACTGAACCAAAAATAATCAGGCTGGGCCTGCCCCAGTGTACGGAAATAGTCTCTCCTGAAATCCAGGTAACCCTGCGGACCACGGACGGCGAAAGCGTCGCTGGTCGGTCCTGCGACTCCCAACTTGGTGGTGAAATTAATCGTTGGTTTGCCAGCGGTGCCCCGCGTGGTAGTCACCAAAATCACCCCGGATGCCGCCCGTGCCCCGAAAACGGCCGCGGAACTGGCATCTTTGAGTATATCCACGGATTCAATATCGTTGGGATTGATATCCCTAAGACTTCCATTGAAAATCACCCCGTCTAAAACAACCAACGGCTCCGTACCTGCACTCAATGAGGTGGGCCCCCGTACTTCCAGGGAACTACCGCCTGCCGCTGAGGTACCCTGGTTGGCATTAAAACCAGCAACGGTTCCCGCCAACATGTCCGTAAGCTGTACGTTACTTTGATTTTTAAAGCTCTCCGGGTCTACGCGTACCACCGAGCCGGTAAGGTCACTTTTCTTCACCGTTCCGTACCCGACTACCACCACTTCCTCCAACTGCGTCTGGTCTGCCACCAGATCCACATTGATAGTGGTACGGTTGCCTACCCGTATTTCCTGGGTCAAATACCCTACGAAGGAGTATACCAATTCGGCATCCTCGTTGGGAACACGGATGGAATAGGAACCGTCGATGTCGGTGACCGTACCGGTAGCAGTTCCTTTGATCAGAATGTTGACCCCGGGCAAGCTTTCTCTGGAAGAATTATCGAAAACCTGCCCGGTGATCTGCGTCCCTTGCTGCGCGCTGACAAAATTTGCCGGGCCCCAACAAAGGAGCGTTGCAATCAGGGAGAGAAATAAAATTTTTGGGGGAATCGAAATTTTCTTCCCCTCTAAGCCGTCGGGCAACCGTTTCGCCCGACTGCTAAGCATTGCGTACTGATGTTTCATGATGTAGTGTGTTAAAGGGTGGACAAAAAGTTAAATTAGGTTTAAGGCTATTCGTTACGTGTACGTTACCTTAAAAATAAAATTTTATTCAAGAAGATCAAAATGTTTTACATCTATTATTTGTTGAAAAATAGCAATAGTAAGTTTCAAGAGAATATTCGAGATAAAATCTTAGCCAAGTATCGATTTGTTGGTTATATTGGTAACTCCAGAAGGAAAAATAGCCTGAAACAACCTAGCAATGAGCCGACATTTTTATCAAATTTTACCGTTTCTATTACTCCTTTTACTGATCAATGCCTGCAACGAGCCGCGTGCTCTTTCTGTAGACAAAGGGCTGTTTGCACACTGGGAATTTGCGGGGGATGCCAGGGATCGCTCAGGAAAGGAAAGGCACGCCCTCGTTCGGGGCGAAGTCAATTTTAATGCTCAGGGGCCAACGGGGCGACCGGGTACTGCTGTGGAATTTACCGGGTCCGAATCCTGGCTTGAGCTTCTCTCGGATCAATCACCCGAACTGGGAACCGAGGATTTCTCCATAGCCCTTTGGGTAAATCTGGGTGAAAACGCAGGGGATTTATCCGGCGACATCCTGAGTCAGTTTGATTCCGTAAACCAAACGGGATTTCACCTGAGTACCAAGACACAGGCGGTCACCACCAGTCTTGCCAATTACAACCAGGTTCACTTTGGTATTAATGCCAATCAAGCTTCGGACTGGAGGGACCATGGCAGTCCGGACAGTACCCTCGGAGCATTTTCGTTGACAAGCTTCCAGGGATCGCTGTATGCAGGACTATCCCACCCTGAAAAGGGCAAGTCAGGAAATGTGTTCCGCCTGGATTCCCTGAATCGTTGGGTGGACTGCGGCTCTCCGGATGCATCCAACAGCGTCATGGCATTGGCGGTCTTTAACGACGAACTGTATGCAGGTACAGGCAAGTACCGATTTGCGGGATCCTCCCTTCCAGAATCCGACAACCTGAACAAGGGAGGCAGAATCATGCGCTATGGAAAAGATAAGAAATGGATCGCCGCGGGAGAATTGCCGGACACGGAGGCCATCGGCGGTCTGGTCGCATATAAAGGTGCCCTGTATGCAAGTTCGCTTTACCATCCCGCCGGGTTTTTCAGAATGGAGGAAGGCCATAACTGGGTAGATTGCGGCACCCCGGAAGGAAAACGCGTGGTTGCTTTGGCGGTATACGACGGATACATTTATGCGTCCAGCTACGATAGCGGAAACGTCTACCGCTACGACGGACATTCCTGGACCAATTGTGGCCAACTGGGGGAAAACACGCAAACCTATTCGTTTGCGGTGTATTACGGCGAACTGTATGTGGGCACCTGGCCTAGCGGGAGGGTGTACCGCTTTGATGGGATCGATCGTTGGACCGATGTGGGCCGGCTGGGAACCGAACTCGAAGTGATGGGCATGTTGGTACACAATGGCACCTTGTTGGCCGGCACGCTCCCACTTGCTGAGGTGTACGCTTACGCCGGGGACACCACCTGGAAAAAACTTACGCGTCTCGATCGTACGCCCGATGTACGGTACCGCAGGGCCTGGACCATGGCCGAAAATCAGGGCACCTTGTATTGCAGCACGCTGCCTTCCGGAAAAATATTCGGTTTTGAACTGGGAAAAAATGTACTCAGTCCAGGTCCACTCAAGGAGGGGTGGCACCACCTGGCAGCGGTACTATCAAAGAACAAAATCGCTCTCTTCCTGGACGGCGAACAGGTTGCCCTTTCGGAATTTGAAGATGGCGAGCGTTTTGAGCTAAATGCCCGTGTGCCTTTACGAATAGGCTTTGGAGCGAATAATTATTTTAAGGGAAAGATGGCCAGCCTGCGCCTGTATCGGCGGGCACTGAACCCCCGGGAAATTGCCTTTTTATCCGATCCCGGTACCTTGTAAGCTCCCGAATTCACCCGGTAAACCGCACCCATCACCGGGTAGTTCGGGTCGGCAGCGCTATTTCAGCATTTCGGATCGAGCGGACGGTACCAGGTACGAAACATCTTCGCCCATTCAATCAATTCATTTCCAGGTAATCCACAGCCAACTGACTCAACGCTTTTACACCCAATACAAAACCACTTTCATCCAGGTAAAAATCGGGGGTATGGTGGGAAGGGGCGATCTCCGGATCGCCGTCGGCGGGCATGCCGCCCAGAAAAATAAACAAGCCGGGTCTTTCCTTTTGAAAGAAGCTGAAGTCTTCTGCCCCGGTGACTGGGTCGTGTAGCCAAACGTTTTCACTACCCGCCACTTTCTCCAGTGTTGGCCGCATTTTTTCGGTAAGAACCGGATCGTTATGGGTCACCGGGTACATCTTTTTTATAGTGACCTCCGCGGCTGCTCCGGCACTCAGTGCGACGTTTCCTGCTATTTCCCGGATTCGTCGGTGAATCAACGTTTGTTGCGGCTCGCTGTAGGTACGAATGGTCCCAATCATCTCCACCGTTTCCGGAATGATGTTGTGCCGAACCCCTCCGTGGATTGCACCAATGGTGACAATGGCCGGAATCTCAATAATTTTCACGTTCCGGCTAACGATCGTTTGTAGGCCCATGACGATTTGAGAGGCGGTGACAATGGGATCGACGGAGGACCAGGGGTAGGCTCCGTGTGCCTGCCGGCCTTTCACTAGTATTTCCAGGTTGTCTACTGCCGCCATTGCAGGACCGGGTTTGTATTTAATAACGCCAACCGGCGTTTGGGAATTGATGTGCAGCCCAAATACCGCTGCCACATCCTCCATCACGCCTTCTTCCACCATTTGCTTGGCTCCCCAGGTGCTGACCGATTTGTCCTCCAATCCCTCTTCTGCCGGTTGAAAAATAAATTTAATCGTCCCTTTCAAATCCTTTTTCATGGAAGCCAGTACCTCAGCTGCCCCCATCAGAATGGCCACGTGGGAGTCGTGCCCACAGGCATGCATGACACCGGTCTCCTGACCATTATAGGTTGTTTGCACCTGCGAGCGAAAGGGCAACTCGTTTCGTTCCGTGACCGGTAAAGCATCCATATCTGCCCGTAAGGCCACGGTAGGTCCGGGCTTCCCTCCCTTCAGTATACCGACCACGCCTGTCACGGCTACTCCTTCCTCCACCTCCATTCCCAGGCTTCTCAGATGATCTGCAACAATACCCGCCGTGCGGGTTTCTTCGTTGCCCAGCTCCGGATGGGCATGAAAGTCACGTCGCCAGGATATTACCTTGTCTTCGACCATGGAGGACTCATTGCTGATTCGGGAATCCAGATCGCCCTGGGCAAAAGCAGGCATTATTCCGAGGCAAATACTGAGACTAAGTACGATGTGTTTTTTCATGGACTGACCTTTGGAATCAAATTTAAAAAGTTTTAGCCGTTCCGCCGGATTTCCCATAAGTTATTTTCCTTAAAAATTACCGATAGTTTTATCTTTTTTTGGTAATTTTAGGCATGCAGTCGGTCCATCTGGGTAAAATACTGTTTTGGTTGGTCGTCGGGTGTTGGCTTGTTGCCTGCGGGAGAAATGAACCAGCCGATCTTTCGAGCGCAGTGGATCGAAGAAAGGAGTATATCCGAAAGATTCCCGGGAAAAACGACACCGTCCCGGAACAGGTCGTTGCCAGGGGTGAGGTGTTGATCGCCTATTCCGACTGTTACGATTGTCACCGGGAAGAAAAAAAATCCAAGGGACCTGCCTTTTCAGACATTGCAGAACGGTATCCGATACAACCTGCTTACCGTGACCTGCTCGCGAGAAAGATTATTAGCGGGGGTTTTGGGTCCTGGGGAAATCCCGTGATGAGTCCGCATCCAGAGGTCAGTATGGAAGATGCCCAGACCATGGTGTACTACATTCTTTCCCTGAAATACCGTCCCTTACAGTAACAGCTTCTTTTCTCCGCAACAAATCAAAACACACGACACCGGCCTGCTTTTGCTTAGTGACTCGAAAGCCAGTCTATCATTTTCATCCGTAGAATCTCCTCGGCCTCCCCATCCAGGTTACTGATCCGACAACGCCAGGTTTCGTAGCCACCCAGTTCCAATGCCTTCGCCGGCGGCAGATAACCAAGATTACCGTTTGCCAGACCCACGGTGAAATAGGGTCGGCCAGCGCTGGCTTGCTTGATTTGCAACCCTGTTTCAGCGAATACCTCCCCTGCCAGGGCTCCAATCCTTCCGGATCCAATCGAGAAGAGCTGGACCGGGCAGGTTGCCACTTTGGCGAACTGAGCCAAAAGAATCTGCTCCCTCGCGTACAGAAACCGAAGCCCTTCCGGGGTAGGAATTAAGTGCTCAAAATCTGCACGTGCCACCAGATCCTTTGCCTGCAGAAGGGCTGCTTCATCCGGCAGTCGGCGATTTACCCGAATTTCCTCGTACCGATAGCTGAGCTCCGGATCGGTTTCCCAGTGCAAAAGATCCAGCTGGGCCAGCACCTTCGCGGCCAGTGCTTCCCCGATGAATTTACTTTTGGAAAAGTGTGCTTCCGGATAGTGTTTTTCGTTCCGGAAATCCCAAATATTTACGTCTCCGCTGGTACCATTGGATAGCATGCCCACAAAGGATTCTTCTGCTCCCAATTGCTGCCGGAGGGCTTCACTGAATGCACCGAAATAATCGGCGGTGATGGTGCCATTTTCCCAGTCTCCCACGTAATGCAGGGAATAATTTGCCAGCAGACCGATCCATTCTCCCTGTATGCCCTGCACAGCCAGGAAGCCCAGTTCCGGATCCGGGTCGGAAACCGGACCAATTATCTGGTTTTCGGCCCCAAAAGGATTGGTTTTTAGGGCATCTCTTCCTCCGGTGACGGGATTGCGTGGGTAATAGTCCTCCTGCATCCAAAAACGTCGGCAGAGCAGGTGTTCCGGCGCCTGTGCGGAACCAAAAGCCAGCCTGGCAGGCTGTTTTCGTTTTGCCGCCTCCTTTACCGCACGGGCAATACTAAGGGGTATTCGCTGACGGTAACTCAGGTCTGCAGGTACCAGATGCACTTCCTCAACCGAACCTGCCGCATGGGTATGGGTGCTGCTAATCAGGATGGCACCGGGGGGCACCGACAGCTCCTCCTGGATCAATCCTTTGGCTTCATCGATCAGTTCCTGGCCCATCACGCAGATATCGACCACCACAATTACGAGTACCTCGCGGGCCGTTTCCAGCCAGAGTGCTTTTGCGAAAAGCGGATCGTGAATGGATCGGGCATAATGTGTGACAAAATCACCGTTGATTATGGTTCCGAGGGGAGGGGTAATGTCCAAACGAGCTGCCCCAGCCAAAAGATTGAAAGTCAGGTTCATCGAAAATAGGGTTTACGTAAACAATTGTTTTGGGACTTATTCCGGAAGCGCCTCTCCTAAAAACCGGAGCCAATTGCCATGAAATAGATTGTCTATATCCTCTGAGCTATAGCCTCTCTTATCCAGAATTTCCTCGTATTTCTGCAAATCAGCGATGGAATTGAGGTCCCAGGGAGACTGCTCGGTACCGAAAATCCCATCCAGATCGCTACCGATACCTACATGCAGACAGTTGCCGGCCAGCTGGCAAATATGGTCCCAGTGATCCACCAGTTTTTCGAGACGGATATCCAACTGCCAGGGATCCGATACGGTATCGATAAAACGAACGTCCAGGGCCCAACAGTCCAGCATCCCGCCAATGACCGCTCCTCTGCTGATCAGTTTCTTTAGCTGCGCATCGGTAAGTTGCCGCTGATTCGGTACAAATTTCCGCACGTTGTGGTGACTCGCCCAGATGGGGCCGGCGTAGGCATCTATGGCCTGTTCAAATCCTGTATCGGTCAAATGCGTCACGTCGAGTATCAGGCGATACCGTTCCATGGCCTGCAGGAGTTCCTTTCCCAGCGCGGTGAGCGGGCCTTCGGTTTTGGTACCTGGTGCATACCTACCCGGACCAAAATGGGAAAGTCCAAGTGCCCGCAGTCCATAGGCATACGCTTTCTCCAGGTAAGACAGGCTTACCAACGAATCCGCCCCTTCCAGATTGAGCAGGTAGCCAATAGGTTTGTCTTCGTCGGGAATCGATTCGTCCTGCCAAAGGGATACCAATTGGTGCAAATCGGATCGCGTGTTAATCTGCTTCATTTCCCCCAAGAGCTCCATTTCCCGGTACCAGGCCAGTTGCGCTTGCGTCATCGCCCATGCCTGCTGGGGAGATCTCCAACCAGGCAGCGGGGAGTCTGGTGGGGAATACCGAGCCAATTGGGTGGCTACCACCACCCCGATTCTGCCTTTTCGCAATTCGGGAAGACAAACGGTCCCCCGTCCCCGGTCCGGCTTATCGGACATGTGCATCTCCGCTTTCCTGATTTCGGACAAGGGTAAGCGCAAATCACGGTTCCATTCGATGGCATTCATGGCCAGATCCAAATGGGCATCCACGATCAATCTTTTTTTCATGAGGCTTCGGGTATGCTGGCAATACAGTCAATTTCCACCTTTAGCCCTTCCGCCAGCACCGACTGTACCGTGATGCGCGCTGGCTTGATTGCGTTAAAATAGCTGGCATAGACCGTATTGTAACGATCAAAATCGCGAATATCGGCCAGATGTACCGTGCACTTTACGATCCGATCCATGCTTCCGCCGGCGGCTTCCACAATTGCTTTGATGTTTTCCAACGTTTGCCGGGTCTCTTCCTCAATGGTGCCCAATTTAAAGGTAGATGTTTCAAAATCTACCGAAGCCTGACCGGAGACATACAGCATGCCACCCGTGAGGATGGCATCCGAATAGGCACCGGTATCAAAGCCCTGAGCGCGTTTGGGATGTGCGATTTTTTTCATGATTCTTTTCTATTTGTATGAAACTAAAATTTTATCAGCCCGTCCAACCTCCATCCACCACCAGGTTATGTCCGGTAATGTAAGCAGACACATCGGATAGCAGAAAAGCCACCGGACCTGCTATTTCATCGGCATGGCCAGTCCTTTGAAGAAAGGTTTTCTTTTCGAGCTTTGTTATAAATTCGGGATTTTTCTTTCCTACCTCCAATTTGGGGAAAGGTCCCGGGGAAATACAATTGAAGCGAACCTTCTGGGGGCCAAAGTGCATGGCCAGGTACCTGGTCATCTGTATGAGGCCCGCCTTTCCCACTCCATATTCTATGGGATTGGGATTCATGGGTGGTTCATACATCCCGGGGTCCGGCACCACCATTCCGTACATGCTGCCAAAAAAAACCACACTTCCCCCTTCATTGGAAGCCATCGCCTTGCCCACAGCTCTACCCAATAGGAAATTGGCTGTAAGCCCCGTACGGTTTACCGCGTCAAATTCTTTTCCCGAAAGGTCCTCCAACTTCTTGGCGGTAGATGCATAGCTCAGGTTTACCAGTCCATCCGGCGGCCCATTTTTCTCGATGGTTCTGCCAATAAACTCCATCAGGGCTTTTTCATCGCCGATATCCAGGGATTCTGGAACCATTTTCCCTGCAAAATCCGGTTGTTCGGCCAGCTTGAAAGCTTTATTCTCCAGGTCAGCGCAGATCACTTTTGCACCCAATTCGGTCAGTCTTCTGGCGACGGCAGCTCCCAGATAACCCGCCCCTCCAATAAGCCAAATCCATCTGTCCGTTAATCCGAATTGATCATTCATTGCAGCTGGTTTTATTCCCTAGGCGTTGAGCCCCCCATCCATCAGAATGTTTTCCCCGTTTATATAGGCTCCGGCATCGGAGGCCAATAGAACCGCAAGACCTTTGATGTCGTCTTTATTGGCCATGCGTCCCAGAGGAACTTTCTTGCAATAATTCCGCACGAATGCCGCCGGTTGATGGTTGAATAGCCCGCCCGGCGAAATACAATTGAATCGAATGTTTTTCCCGGCATGCATTTTGGCCAGGAATCGTGTCAGGTTGATCAGTCCGGCGTTGTGGAAAAAATAGTCCGGTGGAAGATCTCCCATATCCGTACCTTCGTAATTCGACAGGTCCGGTCCTTTCATCCCCATCATGGAACTAATATTGATTACCGAACCTCCACCGGAGGCGATAATCTGCCCGATCATGGCCCGTAGAAGATCCCACATGCCCGTTGCATTCACCCGCATGGATTCCGCAAACTGCTCCAGGGACCCGTTGTACCCGTTCATGGGCCGAGCTACCGCGTTATTGACAAATACATCCAATCGACCGTAGTGCTTTTCTAAGGCTTGGGTAAAGGTTCGTACGGAATCTGGCTCTGCCTGGTCCACTTGCATGGGCTGAACATCCAGCCCCTTTGTCTGAAATTCAGCGGCCGTTCTTTCCGCCGATTCCAGATTTCGGGAGGTGGTGATGACCCTGCCTCCTGCCTCCGCCAATCCCTCCACCAGGCATTTCCCGTAGAGACCCGAACCGCCGGTTACCACGATTACTTTTTCCTTCAAATTGAATAATTCCTGTATGTGCATCTTACCGTAATGAAATTACTTTTCCGTCCTTTTCATAACTTTCCTGAGCAGCGATAACCGTTTGGATAATGGAACGGGTCTTTGCAAAATCCAGGCGTGGGGATCCTTCTTCCACCGAGCGGATAAACTCGCTCATGTTTTCCCGAAACATGGCATAGGAATTCTTTATTTCCACCAGTCGCCATCCCTCCGAACCAAAAAAGGAAAGTTGAAAGGTACCACAAATGTCCTGAAACACCTGTATCGTGGCTTTTAGCCCCCCCTCAAACCCGATCAGCACGACCGATTGGTGCCGCTCCCCCAGGTGTTGCACCCATTGGGGTTGGGGATCGTCCAGGCTGCTAAAAAGAGCCTCTACCAAATGTACCCCGTATTTTTTCCAATCCTTTTTCCCTACTGCCGTGACCAGATGAAGCGGACCAAGACCACCCAACTCTGATTTTAGGCTGCGGCATTCACCAGAATAGCGCATGGAAGAACAAGACATGACAAATCTTCCCGATGCGTGCTGCTGTTCAAAATAATCCAGGTCTTTTCGGGTAAATGCAAGCGGTTTATCGATAAAAATGGGTATTCCTGCTTCCAGAAAGGGATGAGCCATTTTTACATGGCTTTCGGGGTCATCCCGGCCCAGAATAACGGCATCCACCTGCCCGACCATTTCTTCCAGACTGTCCGCGACCCCGGGTATACCGGAATGCAGCGCAATGTCCCGGGAGATCCGGGTGTCTTGGGTCCAGACGTGACTAACCCTGGCTCCCGGAATACCAAGCGTATCGCGATTGGCCCGAAGGTAATCGCCCACAGCAGGGTATCCGGCATCCGCCATGCGTTGATGGTCGTATTGACCGTTTATGATGGAAGACCAGGAATAGGGATGAGCATTGCCCGGGCTCATGCCGATGATACCAATGTTAAGCATTTTTTCTGCTGTCATTCTCATTTACGTTAACCAGCCCATTCGGTCCCAATGAGGGATATCTACAAATTCAGGATCGGGAAATGGGATACCGCCCGCTATCAGGCTAGTAGACAGCTGCTCCTTCCCCAGACATTGGAGAGCCTGTTTCAGGTATTCCTGGCGATCGATGCCTAACAATACCGAAGAAACTTCCGGCCGAGCCAGCGCGAAGCGCATCGCATACTCCGGAAGCGAAATACCGTTTGCTTCGGCCAATGTCGCGTACCCGCGGATATGTGTTTCGATGGCTGCCAGTGGTGCCTGCAAATCTTTTCCACGCTCTGTCAGTAACCCCCGCAACAGCACCGAACGTACCACAAGGCCTACTCCTTTTTCGGAAGCAAGTCCAAAAACTGCATCCTGCCGCTGGTCTAGCAGGTTGTAGGGCAACTGGACGACCTGCCAAACGCCCGAACGGATGGCCCTTTCCGATTCGGCCGGGGAATAGGTAGACGCGCCGATGGCACGTGCCAACCCTTCCTTGTGCAAGTCTTGAAAGACCCGGCAGATCGTTTCATGCGCTAAAATTTCTTCGTCCGCCAAGTGAAGGAGGAGTACATCCAGATAGTCCGTACCCAGGGCGGATAGGCTTTCTGCAACGGAGCTGCGAATCCTGCTTTCCAGCGCTGCCGAAGCCGGTAACTTACCCGAAGCATCCCGCAGATGCCGGCACTTGGAGCAAAGTTGTACGTCCTGCCGCCTGTTTCGGAAAGCCTTGCCCATCAGGTATTCGCTCCTGCCATACATGCGGGCAGTATCGTAAAAGGTAACGCCGGCATCCAGCGCAGTCCGAAGCAGGGAAAGGGCCTCTTTTTCCTGCAGCATGTCCATTTCACTGCGGACCCCCGGCCCGTAGGGCATGCCGATTTCCACGCCGCCAAAGGCCAGTTCCGAAACGGTGATGCCGGTATTTCCAAGGAGCCGCATTTTCATAAGTTGTAATACCCGGATGCGGCTCCGTCCTGATTTCGTTGGTGAAAACCCGCCATTAATTCGGCGCAATACCGGCTCAGACCAACCACGTCAGCGCCGAGGCTAAGGAATTGGTAACCCATTTTCTGGTAATCCTCCATTTTATCCAGGCTTCCGGTAGTTCCGGCAAATTTTCCGAATTTTCTTGCCACCTCCACGACCCTGTGCCGGGCGGCTTTGATCTTGGGATGATCCATCTCTCCGGGAGCACCGATGGCCTGACTAAAATCCCCCGGACCGAAAAACAGCATGTCGAAGCCATCGATTTGGGCGATCTCTTCCAATTGCTCCAGGGGTTCCGGATCTTCGATCTGAAGGATGACAAACCGCTGCCGGTTCGCGTCCTGCAGGTATTGCTTGAAATCGACCGCCGTGTAAGCTCCGTCTGCATTGCCTCCATCGATGGCACGAATACCTACGGGATGGAATCGGGTCATTCGAACCACATTACGGGCGTCTTCGGGACCCATGACATGCGGCACCATGATACCGGCGGCATTCAATTCCAAGGGTTTTACGTAGTCGCTATAGCTTCCCCTGGGTACACGCACGAGCGTGTCCTTGTTCTGCGCCTGTGCCGCCCAAATCTGCGCCGCCAAAATGGACCAGTCCTGGCCAATGTGTTCCTGATCCAGCCATATGCAATCGAAGCCGGAAAGGGCTGCAATTTCTACGACCCGGGCATCCGCCAGGTTGGATTTAAAACAGACCACATGTTGGCCTGCTCGCAGTTTTTTAAGGACCAGGCTTGGTTTCATAGCAAAGGACATAGGTAGAAGTTTGGTATCAAATGTACGGGAAGGCATCACCGAAGACTATTACTTTTATCTGAAATGGTGGTATTATCTTTCAGGAAGCCTGACGCTTTCTCTACCAATTTACGGGATTGGAGCAAATAAAAAAACCGGATTGGAAAAACCAATCAGCCAAAAAAACCAACAGGAGAGCCCGATCGATTGCGAAAAACCGCGCTGAAACAGGGATGTGCCTGGACTGGGCTGATCCATCCTCTCTGCTACCCGCATGGGACGGTGGCGGGCATGGATGATTAACCTCCTGAAAAACAAACAGTTTAGATCAGAAGCGACGCCCGGAAGCCCCTGGCCCCGTAATAGGATTCCGCACCGTTGTGATAAATAAAAACACGGCCAAAGCGGTAGTCGCCAAACAAAGCCCCGCCACGTTTTCGAATGGCTTCGGGCGTTTCCAACCAACTTGAGGTTTTGGTATCGACCGGTGCAAATTTCTGCAAATCCAGGTATTGTTCTTCTGTCAGCAGCGAAACCCCCATTTCCAGGGCCAGGTCCTGTGCGGAATTTTTGGGAGGGAATTTTTTTCTGGAATCCAGGGCCTCTCGATCGTAACAAAGGCTCCTGCGTCCCTTCGGGCTCTCCGTAGCGCAGTCAACGAACAAAACCGCACCGGTGCCGGGATCCTGTCCAAGCACATCCGGGCCTCCCCCGGTAAGTTCCATTTGTTGGAGTGACCAAAGTTTTTCAGGCTGTTCTTCCAGCCTCGTTTGCACGTAGGACCAGTCACAGGTCGCGTGACGTGAGAGATTTGCCTCAAAACGATCTTTTAGCGTTTGCAGGAACGCTTTTCCTTCGCTGAAAAACCAACTTTCCAAATCGACCTTTTCTGAATCCATTTTGTAATCCTTTGAATAAAAAACCTACTTTCCAGGCAAGTTCGGTGGCAAAAACGCACGCTTCACCGTCGTTTCATCCGGGAGTATACTAAGCCTAGACATGGAGGAAACGCATTCAATTGTTTACAAATTGGACGGTTGGGCAAAATTTCCTACCGAGGCGAGAAAAAAGACCTTGTCGGTAGCACCAAAAAAGGTCCGGCTCTTTGAAAGTGCACGGACCTTGATGAAGCGGCGCACGCCCATTATCACAATTCTGCCAAATTTTCTTTTGCCAATTGAAATTCAGGACTTAGCACCAAGGCTTCCTCGAAGGCCGCCCTGGCTTCTTCGTTGCTCCCCTGGTCCTTGTAAATCAGTCCCTTTAGGTTTTGAGCGGCAGCCTTCATGCTGACCTCTTGCATGCTATTGTCTTCCATCGGAAAATTCAATTTCTGCTCGGTGGATTTCCCATCCTTGATCAGCATGTTTACCGAATTTAGCGCTTCCTCGTACTTTTTCAATGTATACTGCAGGTAGCCGGTTTTATACAGGCTAAAGAGGTCGCCGGAAAGCAGGTGGAGCGATTCGAAATGGGGAAGCGCGCGTTCCAGTGCCCCCAATTGCTCCAAAGAAAAGGCTGCGACTTCCAGCCCGGTGATACTTTTGTCGTTTCGTTCAAGGATATCCAATGCCACCAAAGCAGAGGATCCGTATTGTTCCATTTCAAAATAAAGCCGGGCGAGTGTTTCCGGATAGGAAAGGTTCCGGGGATTTCGCTCCATCAGTTCGTACAGCTTCATTTTCGCCACCGATACGTCATTGTATCGCATGGCCAACGCATAAATGCGGTTATCGACATCATTTTTTGCCTTGTTGCTACTGGAAACCGAAGCAGCGATGGAGTCGGTTTTGGCTTCGTCTTGTGCGTTTGCAGCACCCTGTGCCCCCAGGCACAATAACAAAAACAGTACGGCGTATTTCATAGGTATCGTCAATGGTTTGTTTTTTTCTCAATTCCTTTTTTCTCGGCTAACCGGTACATTAACTCCAAAGCTTCCGATTTATTGTTTTGTATCTGCCCTTCCAAAATCGCTTCTTTGATTTCTTCTTTCAGGTCGCCTACGACCCTGGAGGGTTTCAATCCAAATATAGCCATGATTTCATCACCAGATACGGGAGGTTGGAAATTTCTCACCTGATCTTTTGCTTCTACCTCCTGCAACTTCTTTTCTACTTTATCGAAATTGGCCAGAAAACGTTTGACTTTGTGGTCATTTTTTGACGTCACGTCTGCCCGGCAAAGTTGCATCAAGTCGTCAATATCGTCTCCCGCTTCGAATAGCAGCCTCCGAAGTGCCGCATCCGTCACCTTATCATTGACAAGAGCAATGGGACGAAGGTGCAATCTTACCAATTTCTGAACGTATTTCATGCGATCGTCCATGGGAAGTTTGAGCCGCCGAAAGATTCCGGGCGTCATCCGGGCTCCTTTATCTTCGTGTCCGTGGAAGGTCCACCCTACTTTCTGATTAAACCGCTTGGTGGCCGGTTTGGCGATGTCGTGCATGATGGCCGCCCATCGCAGCCACAACGAATCGCTTCTGCTCGCCACATTATCCAATACTTGCAGCGTATGGTAGAAATTATCTTTGTGTGATTTATCCCCAACGGAATCAACTCCCTGCAAGGCGACCATTTCCGGGAAAAATGATTCGAGCAGACCACTGACAAACAAAAGCTTAAATCCATACGATGGCTTTTCTGTGAGAATGATTTTATTGAGTTCGTCGATGATCCGCTCTCCGGATATTATCGCAAGGCGGTCCGAATTTTTCCGAATGCCATCGAAGGTATCCGGGGCAATATCAAATTGCAATTGAGCAGCAAAACGGATGGCTCGCATCATTCGGAGCGGGTCATCCGAAAAGGTGACTTCCGGGTCGGCAGGCGTGCGGATGATTTTTCGCTTGAGGTCCCTCACCCCCTCAAATGGATCCAGGAGTTCGCCATACCTGTCCCCATTGACAGCGATGCCCAGGGTGTTGATGGTGAAATCCCGCCGCTCCTGATCCTCCTGCAGGCTTCCTGCCTCTACACGGGGCTTCCGGGAATCGCTTTGATAGGACTCCTTGCGGGCACCGACAAACTCCACCTCCCAATCGCCTACCTTGATCATGGCGGTCCCAAAATTTTTAAACACGGTTACCGGCGGGCGTCCCGGTAAGGAGGCAGATACCGCTTTTGCAAGCCGGATACCGTCGCCAATGCATACGAAATCAATATCCTTACTGGGACGGTTAAGTAATACATCCCGGACAAATCCTCCCACCAGGTAGGTTTCCATATTCAGCTGATCCGCAATAGTCCCTACCTGTTCAAAAATGGGTATGTCAGCGAGCGATTTTTTTAGATTCATGCGTTTCGTATTTTCACCCTACCGTCCGCGTGGATTTCAATGGCTTTGTGTCCCGCTGCGGGCAGGGGAAAAACCTGCGCTGCCCGCATCCACTCGCCCTGTGCCGCACGGCCTTCCCATTGCATGTAGACGATTTCCCGCAAATCAAACAAAAGCCGGCGCCAGTAGGCTGATTTAATCAGTGCAAATGTAATCAATCCTTTGGAATTCGTTTCGCTCCATAAAAAACCGGCCGGGGGACTATGGAAGACCACCTTATCTGGAGAATACTCCACCAGGTCCAGGGCTACTTCTGAAAACGGTCCCACCAATCCGCGCAGTTGCTGCAGGTCGTGTATCAGAAAGACACCGTCTTTTTTCCCCTTCGCTGAATCAAATTTTTCCCATTGAAAACGGGTTCCGTTTGGGTCCTCAAAACGAAGCTTTCCTTCATTAATAAACTGCATCTTTACTGCTCGGTAGTCCACTGCATTCGGCTGATTTCTGGAATACTAATCGATTGATCCAGGAGTGACCCATCAAAAAACCTCCCGGGCCACGCGATAGGTCGCATCGGCCCGGCTCATGGTGTAGTAGTGTAGGCTGGGCACACCGTATGCGACCAATTCCTTGCTTTGCTGGATTGCCCATTCGATCCCTACTTCCTTCACATCGGCGTTGCTTTTGCATTTTTCCAACCCGGAAAGCAGATCGTCCGGAAGGTCCAGGTAAAAGGTTTTGGGCAGGTTGACGATTTGAGACAGCGTGGTGATGGGTTTGAGTCCAGGAATGATGGGCAGGTTTATGCCCATTTCCCGTACTTTGTCTACAAAATCAAAATATTTTTTATTGTCAAAAAACATTTGCGTTACAATGTAGCTGGCACCGGCATCCACCTTGGCCTTGAGTTTTTTCAAGTCAAAATTCAGGCTAGGTGCTTCAAAGTGTTTTTCCGGATACCCGGCCACACCGACGCAAAAATCCGTACGGAACCCCACTTCGGTCTCATCGTTCAGGTAGCGCCCGTGATTCATTCCAATAATCTGCCCGACCAGTTCACTGGCATACCGGTGCCCGTCCTTGTTGGGAAGAAAATTGGCTTCGGATTTTGGGGCGTCTCCCCGCAAAGCCAGCACATTTTCCACCCCGATAAAATAAAGGTCAATCAGCGCATTTTCGGTTTCCTCACGGGAAAACCCACCACATAGAAGATGCGGAACCGCATCGACATGAAACCGATTCATGATGGCCGCGCAAATGCCCACCGTGCCGGGACGTTTCCGGGTGCTTACTTTTTCCAACAGTCCGTTTGCATGTTTTCGGTACACGTACTCTTCCCGATGGTACGTGACGTCAATAAAAGGCGGTTTGAACTCCATCAAGGGTGCGATGCCTTCCAGTAAATTACTTAAGCTTTGTCCTTTTAATGGCGGAAGTATTTCAAAAGAAAACAAGGTCTTCTTTGCCGCTTGTATGTATTCTGTTACTTTCATCCGTTTGAGTTGGTGAGCGCTTAGGAGCAGCTATCCTTCGTAGGATAACTGAGGAGAATAGGAAAGGTTGGGAGACAACCAGCGTTCGGCCTGTGCTTTGGAGACACCTTTGCGTCTGGCATAGTCTTCGACCTGATCTTCACCGATTTTTCCCAAACCAAAATACTTGCTTTCCGGGTGTCCAAAATAAAAACCACTGACCGAAGAAGTCGGGAACATCGCAAAGCTATCCGTAAGTGTGATCCCGATCGTATCCTCTACTTCCAACAGATCAAAAAGGGTTCGTTTTTCGGAGTGCTCGGGACAAGCCGGGTATCCCGGTGCGGGTCGGATGCCCTGATACGACTCACGGATCAGCCCCTCATTATCCAGAGACTCTTCCGGGTCGTACCCCCAAAACTCTTTTCGTACCCGTTCGTGCAAATATTCCGCGGCCGCTTCTGCCAGTCGGTCGGCCATGGCTTTCAACATGATATCGTTGTAATCGTCTCCATTTTCCTGAAAAACGCTTAATTTTTCTTCGATACCCAGCCCCGCAGTCACCGCAAATCCTCCAAAATAATCCGGGAGTTTGGGATGGATGTAGTCCACCAAACTACGGTTGGGTACTCCTTTTCCTTTCCGGCCTTGCTGCCGCAGGAAGTGAAAGACAAATTGTTTTCCGGGGGTAAACTCCGGATCAATAATCAAGTCATCTCCGGAGCGGTGTACTGGAAAAAGTCCCAAAACGGCTTTGGCCTGGAGCCATCCCTCGTTTACAATGCGGTCCAGCATCTTGTTGGCATCGTTGTAGAGTTTGAGGGCTTCTTTGCCCACCACCGGATCTTTGAGAATTTTTGGAAATTTACCCGCAAGCATCCAGGTACTGAAAAACGGAGTCCAGTCGATGTACCCGCGAATGACCGACAAATTCAACTTGTCCAGTACCTGAATCCCCAATTTTTTCGGAACGACGGGCCGGTAATCGGTCCAGTCAAGAATAACCGGGTTGGTTTTGGCTTCCTTGTAGGTAACGAGCTGTTTCACCTGTTGCTTGGCCTCGTGCTCGTCACGCATGCGGCTATACAGTGCCTTCATTTCCTTCCGGTAATTTTCCCGCGTCTCTTTGTTGATGGCCTCTCCCGCCACCGGAACGGATTTGGAGGCATCGGCCACGTGTACCACCGTACCGCTGTACACCGGATCTATTTTGACGGCCGTATGGATACGCGAAGTAGTAGCCCCTCCGATCAGCAAGGGGATGGTAAGCCCCCTCCTTTCCATCTCTGCTGCCACGTTGACCATTTCATCCAGAGAAGGAGTGATCAAGCCACTGAGCCCGATGATATCCACTTTCTGGGCGATTGCCTCTTCGATAATTTTTTCGGTTTCTACCATTACCCCCAGATCGATGATCTTGTAGCTATTGCATGCAAGGACCACTCCCACGATATTTTTACCAATATCGTGCACGTCTCCCTTTACTGTAGCGAGCAAAATGCGGTTGATGTTATCGGTTTCCGGCTCGCCCTCTTTGGCTTCATCCGGCAGGGGCATGAAAGGCTCCAGGTAGGCCACCGCCTTTTTCATCACCCGGGCACTTTTCACGACCTGGGGGAGAAACATTTTCCCTTCACCGAAAAGGTCTCCCACCACATTCATACCGTCCATGAGCGGACCCTCGATCACTTTAAGTGGGTCCTGCAAGGCCAGCCGGGCCTCTTCGGTATCTTCGATGATATGGTCCAATATTCCTTTAACGAGGGCGTGCTGAATGCGCTTTTGTACGGGCTGACTTCGCCAGACCTCGTCCGTCTTGCTCTTTTTTCCCTGGGATTTAACCGTCTCCGCAAAATCAAGCAGCCGTTCGGTGGCATCGTCCCGCCGGTTCCAAATAACGTCTTCCACGTGTTGGAGTAAATCTTTTGGAATATCGTCGTACACTTCCAGAAGGGAGGGGTTCACGATACCCATGTCCATTCCATTTTTAATGGCATGATACAGGAATACGGCGTGCATGGCCTCCCTTACCGGATTGTTTCCTCGAAAGGAAAAAGAAACGTTACTCACACCTCCGCTGACTTTCGCTCCAGGAAGGTGGTCTTTGATCCATCGGGTAGCTCTGAAAAAATCGATGGCGTTGTTTTTATGTTCGTCCATTCCGGTAGCAACCGGGAATATGTTCGGATCAAAAATAATGTCCTGTGGGTTAAATTTTACCGTACCGGTAAGCAAGTCGTAGCTGCGCCGACAAATCTGAATCCGGCGTTCGTAGGTGTCAGCCTGGCCTTTTTCATCAAATGCCATCACAACCACAGCGGCACCAAACTTTTTAATGGTCCGGGCCTGATGGATAAATTCCTCCTCCCCGTTTTTGAGGCTGATGGAGTTCACGATTCCTTTCCCTTGGATGCATTTGAGACCAGCCAAAATGATTTTCCACTTGGAGCTGTCGACCATCACCGGTATCCGGCTAATCTCCGGTTCGGAGGCGATCAGGTTCAGGAATTTTACCATAGCGGCCTCTCCGTCCAGCATGGCTTCGTCCATGCATACGTCCAAAATCTGCGCGCCTCCGCGTACCTGATCCAGGGCAACCTCCAGGGCTTCATCGTATTTCCCATTCAAAATCAGCCGGGCGAATTTTTTGGAACCGGTCACATTGGTCCTTTCCCCAATATTCACAAAATTAATGGTAGGACCAAAAACCAGTGGTTCCAATCCGGAGAGTTTCAAGGTGGTTGTTTGTTTCAAATCGCTCATGGGGTTATCTTTCTTGGGTAGCTACCTTCAATGGTCGGGGAGAAAACGTAGAGGCAGTATTGGAAATGGCCGCTATGTGTTCCGGCGTGGTGCCGCAGCAGCCACCCAGAATATTGACCCAGCCTTGCCGAAGAAATTCTGTCAATTGTTCGTTCATTTCCCCGGGCCCCTGGTCGTATTTTCCAAACTCGTTGGGTAGTCCGGCGTTAGGGTAGACACTTACGTAATACGGGGCATTTTCGGCCAGCACCTTGAGATAGGGGCGCAACTCTTTGGCTCCCAGTGCACAATTCAATCCGATGCTGAGCAGGGGCACGTGAGAGAGCGAAATCAAAAAGGCTTCGGTCGTCTGGCCGGAGAGGGTTCTACCAGAGGCGTCCGTGATGGTTCCGGATACCATGATGGGAATTCCTCCATCTTCGGGATTCAGTGGAATCCCTCTTTTTTCGTACACTTCCTGGATCGCAAAAAGGGCAGCTTTGGCATTTAGGGTATCGAAAATTGTTTCAATCAAGAGTATATCAACTCCCCCATCCAGCAAGCCTTCAACCTGCTCGCTATAGGCTTCTACCAGCTGATCAAAAGTTATTGCCCGGTATCCGGGGTCGTTTACATCGGGCGAAAGCGAAGCGGTACGGTTGGTCGGACCGATAGCACCCGCCACAAAGCGTGGCTTTTTTGAGTTTTTTACGGTACAGGCGTCGGCGACTTCGCGAGCCAGTCGGGCCGATTCCACGTTGAGCTGGTACGCCAGATCGGACAGGCCGTAGTCTTCCTGGGCGATAGAAGTACTGCTAAAGGTATTGGTTTCGACGATATCGGCACCCGCATCAAAATAGGCTTGATGGATCTCTTTGATGATTTCAGGTCGGGTGAGCGAGAGCAGGTCGTTGTTTCCTTTCAGGGATTTCTTCACTCCGTACAGCGCCTCGTTTCTAAAATCGTCTTCCTGCAAGGCATACCGCTGAATCATGGTGCCCATGGCTCCATCCAAAATCAATATTCTTTTCTGTAGCTGCTGAAGTAATTGTTCGGTTCTATTTGGCATTTTGTCGTAATTTTTCAAAAAACTTATACGAGCATGAACCGGGCTAAAACTAGAAGGAATTCTCTAACTTGATCGGCTCATCTTTATCCGGCATATCCGGAACGGGAATTAGCACCTTGTCACATCAGGTTGCTAAGACATCATCGGGCCCTACCCTCCGTCTTTCTCGATAAGCAATGCCAAAAGTAATAGGAATTCAGGAAAAAAAACCCCTTTTTTCCAAAAATCTTTGCCCTTGAATGCCGAACCAAGCGGTTCGCTAGCCGATCTGCTAGGGGCGCAAGCCAAAACCCAGTTGCACATACGGACCGGATAAGTAATTTGCCATGGCCTGCTCACCCAATCGATACCGGCTCAAGGGCACTTCGTACCCCGCATGCGCAGAATATACCAGGCGAAACGTATTATTAAATACGGGTAGCGCATAGGAAACCACCACTTCTGACTTACTCATGAGCCCACTGCTTCGCAGGTAGCCGTCAAAATCCGGCTCCTCAAAAAGTAGGGGAAAATCGGGTTTGGCGGTGTGCTCCAGGCTGTAACGAAGGTTTCCATAGCCCAAGCCCGCGGTTACCCCCAGCTCCAGGTTCCGTCGCTTAAACAATTGATAGCCGTAGTTTCCATACACCCGCACACTATTCAGGGTATGCCGATGTGTAGGACCGGCCATGCCAGAGGTACCCAAATTAAATACGTCCACTCCGTACATGCGGCTCCTGTTTTCGCCCATGATTTTAATACCCAAGTTATACGGAGCCTCCTCCAGGGGTCTCCATCCGTTTTCCGCCAAATAGGCATTCAAGCGATCCGGGCTTCGGAAATTCCTTCCGTAAAAAAAATGTACCCCAATCCCCGCATCCGGAAAAAAAAGATTTTGATCGGGCATGGAAAGGGCCGCTCCCAGACGAAGAAAGGCCCCGCTTTGCAGGTTATCAAAGGTAATTCCATTGAGGTTCCAGGCGCCGGCAAACGGGGAAAAAGAATAGCCGAATTTTCCCATCAGGCCCAGGTTTTCCTCCAGGCCTGGTAGCGGAACATCGTACCCAAACTGAAAACCAATCTCGGTCAGAAAGCCTCCCAAATTTCCGCTGCCCCGCTGAATGTCGTGTTTCCGTATCAAAAATCCCTGTGCCGGCTGTTCCAGAAAGCTATTCAGGTCATCGACCCGGCGTTCGTCCTTTAGCATCTGAAAATTCAGGTAACCCGCTCCCAGGGACATGTAATGAATCAACTGAAATCTTCCCTCCTGCGTAAGGGAATACCCCACATTCAGATAAAAACGGGTGGTCCGATGGTCCAGTCGATACTCCCGAAAAAACGAGTTGGAGCCGTTGTTTTGGAGCAGTTCGAAACCCAGTATAAAGTCCGTAAGGCGGTATTGATAACCAATTCCGAAGGTGCGGTACCCCCCTCGAAGCGGGGAAATACCCTTTTCTGCGAGCATTTCGTTAAAATCGCGGACGGTTGATCCGGAGCTTCCCACCAGAAAATAAAGGGTGGAGCGCTCTGTGAGATTACCCTGAGCGCGAAGACTTCCAAACACAAAAAAGAAGCAAAGCAATGCACCTAATATTCCTCTCATAGCACGGACGAAAGATGCAAAGGTAGGATTAAATGTGCTGAAAAACCATACCGCCCACCCATTACCCCTGGTTTCAATCAGAGGTATTTTACGATTTTGGAATACAGGTTTTCCGGCGTGAAGGGCTTTGAAATATAGTCGTCCATTCCCGATGCCTCAAGTTGATCCTTAACTTCGAGCAGCGAAGAAGCCGTCAGAGCGATGATCGGGACATTTCTTTTGGAAAGCAGATCCAACTTCCGAATGATTTTTGCCACCTCAAAACCATCCATTTCCGGCATCTGCAAATCCAGCAAGACCAGGTCAAAATCGGTTTTGAAAAAATGATCCAGCGCGATTTTTCCATTGGCGGCAAAACAAATCTCACCTACCCCCCATTTGGAAAGGTACTTCTTCAGCAGAATTTGATTGACCTGATTGTCTTCTGCTACCAGAATTTTCTTTTGCTCCAATTTTCCCCCGGAATCCACCTGATCCTTGGTTTCCAATTGTTTATGTTCGTTCTGGATTTCGAATTCCACATCAAACCAGAAGGTAGAGCCCTCTCCTAATTTTGATTCCAGGCGAATCTGGGTCCCAAAAAGCTTGGTAAGCTTTTTCACAATCGCCAGGCCCAGGCCGGTGCCACCATATTTTCTTGTGGTGTCAGTGCTTGCCTGGGTAAAGGCATCAAAAATGCTCTTGATTTTATTTTTGGCGATACCGATTCCTGTGTCTTTCACCGTAAAGCGAATGGTGACCCAATTATCTCGCTGCTTGATTCGCTTCAAGGAGATTTTAATGTAGCCTCTGTCCGTGAATTTGATAGCATTGCTGATCAGATTATTCAGTATCTGCGCAATCCGGACCGGATCGCCAATCAGCAATTTGGGCAGTTCGAAGTCCGGCTCGTAAATAATCTCCAAAGATTTATCCCGAATCTGATAGGAGTACGAGTGAATGATCCGGTTGATCAGGTTCTTGGGTTCGAAGGGTACTTTTTCCAGAATCAATTTTCCCGAATCAATTTTATTAAAATCAAGTATATCGTTGATCAGTCCCAAGAGGTTTTCCGCTGAAAACTGCAGGGTTCTCAAATTTTCCAACTGATCTTCCCTTGGATTGTCTTCAAGCAGGAGGTGCGAAAGACCGATCACCGCATTCATCGGCGTGCGAATTTCGTGGCTCATCACCGACAAAAACTGACTTTTTGCATTGAGCGCGGCCTCCGCTCTATCCTTGGCTTTGTACAGCTCTTTCTGGGTTTCCTTGAGTTTGGTGATGTCCCTGGCAATGCCGGTATAGTAGCGCACTTCTCCTTTTTCGTCTCTGATAACTTTACCACTGGAGCTAAACACCCGGTAGTGTCCCCGCTTGTGCCGCAGGCGAAATTCGAATTCCGGATTTTCTTCAAAATAGGTGATGGGCTTGGACTTCCCACCTAAAAAAACCTTTGCGTCTTCCGGATGCAGGTAATCCGTAAAATCTCCGCTGGTAAACTCGTACGTTTCATACCCTAAAAATTGCTTGATATTTGGAGACACGTAGCTGAGCTCCATCTGAGCGGTGATCGAAAAGATTATTTCGGTAGATTCCTCCACCAAATTTCGGTATTTGATTTCGCTCTTTTTTAACTCTTTTTTCGCTTTGTATTCCTCCGAAATGTCCCTAACGATACCCAGGTAGTATTCCAATTGCTCGCCGTTGAAAATTGGTTTGGCTGTCAATTCGTAAAAACGGCTCATGTAAGGGATGACCTTGCTGACGGTATTTCGTTTTTCGAACGCCTCTTTGAACATGGGCTCCACTTCTTCCAGTGTGGTGGTATGCACCTGTTGGATGGTTTTTCCCTCAAAATAGGTTTTATCAAGCCCCCAATATTTGAAATTGGATCCCTCGGCCACCAGGTATTTCAGGTTTTTGTCAATGAGGAAAACGTTTGTATGGGGGATGTTGGAAGCGAGAACCCGGTAGCGGTTTTTTATTTTCTCGATTTCCAGCCGATCCTTTTTACGCTCGGTTACATCGTGCAGGAGTCCTTCGTACAGTACTACCTTCCCTTGTTGATTGAAAACGGGACGAATTTTATCCTCTACCCAGCGGTACGTACCATCCGCAGAAAGCAAGCGGTACTCCCGACTATACTGGGTCTTTTCGGGCGCAATCAATTCCTTCTCAAAAATTGAGAGGTCTTCCGGGTGGATGATTTCCGGTAAACTGGCAGATTGTCGCAATAGCTGCTCGGCCCGGTAGCCAAACTGATTGATATTTTCGGTGATAAAGGAAAGCTTGAACCCCTGGCTGGGGGCCACCTCGAACAAAATCGCAGGACTATTTTCGACAATCAATTTGGCCTTCCTGGCCATCTCTTCCCGCTGAATTTTTGAGGTAAGATTACGAATCAAAAACGAATACCCGATTTTTTCGATTTCGATATTATTGATCGGTTTTACCGAAACCTCGTAAGGCTGTACCTTGCTGGTATTGTCCAGAATCTGTACTTCCTCCAACCAAATACCCATGTCTTCTGCCTTGCGAATCAGGCCAGGAAAGGACTTGGACGGCGCGCTGGTTATTTGAAAAAAATCACTGATCTTTCCCTGACCGCTGGGCTTGGGTTCCCCTTCGAAAATGGCCGCCTGATTCATGTAAATCACGTTGAGCTGGAGATCGGTGACATAGATCGGTTCGTTGACCTGTGCCAGTATCTGCGACTCAAACAGGAGTTTACGCTCGACTGTTTTCTTTTCGGTGATATCGTTGCAATAACCAAAAACTTCCAGATTGCCTTGAGGACTCAGCTGATTTACCTGTATGCCGTAGGCAATGTACTTTTCCTTGCCGCTCTCCGTGGTAAATATAAACTCCCCGGAGACAGACTTACGCCGGGTAATTGCTTTCTGGACCATGGATTTGACCTGATCCTTATCTTTGAGGCGAATCAGATTTAGAAAATTTCGTATGCTCATGGCGTCCGAAGCGGAATCCATTTCGAAAATTCGGTTGATCCCCTTAGAAAAATAAATCTTTCGGTCCGAATTATTGAAGCGCCAGGATCCCGATTTTGCGAGAATTTCGGTGGAACTCAACAGCTTTTCGTTTCGAAAGAGCCGGGATTTTGTCGAGCGGTTGATAAAGGCGGCTCCCAAAACATCCCCCAATTGCTTCAGAATGTACTCGTCACCGTGGTCTTGGGTCCAGTTCGGTTGCACCGCCGCACTGCTAAGCGTGTACATGCCCATTAGCTTGTTTTCGGCGAAAATGGGAACCAAAATAAAGGCCCGAATTCCAAACCGGTCTGCAATCTGGGTTTCAAACGGATGCGTGCCTTTTATCTGCTGCAAGTCCGCCACCGCGCGAAACCGGGATTCAGCGAGTCCTTGCAAAAAACTTTTCTGTCCAGCAAAAGAAATCGATTGACTGATATTCCTAATAGAAGCGGCATCGGGATTTTTGCACCACTCAAAAACACATTCCAGTAGCTTTATTTCTTCGTACACCAGAAAAAAATTGGCCCGTTCTGCCCCCTGAGCGTGGGCAATCATGGAAAGTGCTTTTAAAAACACCTGATCCCATTCATCATCTCCGGCATTTAAAAAACGGGTTGTTACCCAATTGATCATCCGTTCAAACTCCACTTTTCGATGCAAGAGAAGTGCAACGTCCTGCCGGATGTCTGCATCATTTTCAGCACTTAGCACGGAAGTGGGCTCGTACTTTCCAGTAACCGTACACAATTTTCCTTTACCCGGAACGTATTTTCCAGATACCTTCAAGTTTACTGCCGGCTGACGATCGAAGACAAGGTCCAAATCAAGATCCTTCCGTAGAGGATCATCAAAATATTCCTGAATCTGGCGGCCAAGGTCCCCGAAGGGCTCAAAATAAGCCTGCCAGCCTCCATTTTCTTCGTTGATGGATGGCCAGTCACCGTCAGAAAAAATCAATTGATTTTCGTCGCATACCAAAAATAAATAGCGTTCCTTATTGAAACGTTGATACAGATTTTGTTCAAATCCTTTATCCATTTTAAAAATCGGTGTTTTCATTCAAGGCTATCGGGAAATCCGAAGATGAATCCTAGCAATCAAATGCATTACGATCGATGCCATAAGTTACTAACAAATATCAATTGTATCCTAAATTTATCCTATTAATATACGGGTGTTGGAAAAACACCGCTGATCGCAGACCAGGAAAAAGCAAATCGGTTACTCGGTCGCCAAGGCCTGCTCCAAGTGCTTCAAATCTCCCTTTTTTATCAATTGGTCGGCGACAACAGCTACCGGACCAGACTTACAGCAATCCATGCATTTGGTTTTTACCAATTTGAACTTTCCCCGATGAGGGCCGGAATGAAGGATTGCTCCGATGTCCTCGGCAAAACGTTTTGCTTTGTTCGATTTGCAGTCCGAACCCTGACAAACAAAAATGAATTTTCTACGTTTTTTCATCTCATTTACCGGATTAGTTTCCAAACGTAAGCTGCAAAAGGACCCCGCAAAGGTAGGCCCCGTAGGTGCCCACCGCGTAGCCCAATACCGCAAGCAGTACCCCCACCGGAGCAAGTGCCGGATGGAAGGCCGATGCAACAATGGGCGCCGAGGCCGCACCACCCACATTTGCCTGTGAACCAATCGCCACGTAAAAAAATGGGGCACGAATCAAATAGGCGACCAAAAGCATAAAGAAAATATGAAAGGCCATCCATGCAATACCGATGAGGAAAAAGAGGGGGTTGTCCAATACGGCCCGTAAATCCATTTGCAAGCCGATGGTGGCGACCAATACATACAACAGTACGCTGCCCATCCGAGAGGCTCCGACCCCCTCGAGCTTCCTAATTCGCGTGAAGGACAAAAGCAACCCGCCCGTAGTGGCCAGAATCACCAACCAGAAAAACGGGGAGTCCAACGAATAAGGCTTGAGCCAGGGGTAGGCAGCACCGATAGAGGGTGCCAGCTGACCGGCAAAAAAATGCGATAAACCCGTGACAAAGAATCCTAGACCCAGGATGCTCATCGTATCCGATAACCGGGGTATTTTGGTATTCTTTTTTTGGTACTGCTCTACCTTTTCTTTTAGATTAGAAATCGCAGTCGTATCTGCTTTTAGCAAGCGATCGGGCAACTCGGGCTTAGCCGCCCAGTAAAGTAAAAAGGCCATCCATAGGTTTGCCACGATCACGTCCACGGCGATCATTTGACTGAATAGAGCCGGACTGGCACCAAATACCTCCAGCATGGCGGTTTGGTTGGCACTACCCCCGATCCAACTTCCGGCAATGGTAGCCAAGCCTCTCCAGGTTTCATCCGCACCGAGACCTCCCAGTACCTCCGGAAAGGGTAGCGAAACCAAAAATAACGCCACCGGACCGCCCAGGATAATCCCAAAGGTGCCGGTCAAAAACATGACAAGGGCTTTCGGGCCCAATTGTAAAATGCTTTTCAGATCAATGCTCAAGGTGAGCAACACCAGCGAGGTGGGCAACAAATAGCGAGAAGCCACAAAGTATAAGTTGGAGTCCGCACCGGAAACCAAGCCAAACGTATTGAATAAGGCCGGAAGAAAATAACACAGCAATACGACGGGAACAAAGCGGTAGAGGACCTTAAAAAAGGGGTGTTTACTGCTCGACGTGTAGAATACCAGGCCAAGAACGGCCATGATCAGGCCAAAAACCACCGCATCGTCCTGAATCAACGCATTATTATCCATTCCATCTGTTTTTCCACATTAGTAAAAATTCACTGAGGATCATCGCCGTAGCCCCCCAAACTACCTCTCGATCAATCTCAAAATACGGAGCCAAAATTTTTCCTCCCGAGGGAATGGGGAAAGTCTTCTTTTTCTTGATCCCTTCGTCCACAAGTACATCAAAATTGGTGCAAATCAACCGTTCTACTTCCCTGGAATCCGGTTTAAACAGCGGAATCTCTGACGTAAACCCGATAAACGGTCGAATGCAAAAATTACTGGGTGGAATATACAAGTCGGAGAGTGCGCCAAGCAGCTGGATTTTCTGCCGATCCACCCCTATTTCTTCCTCCGTTTCCCGGAGGGCCGTATGCCCCAGATCACGGTCTGAGGGGTCCATTTTACCGCCGGGAAGGGCTATCTGACCACTGTGTACGCCTTTATATGTTGCACGTTTGATGAAAGGGATTTGAATTCCGGAGGCAGAGGGACAAATCAATACCAACACGGCTCCCTTACGGGCCTGCTGCTTTCGCCTGAAGTCAAATCGCTCCTCATCCAACGGCAAAGGCGCCATCTCCTGCTGCCCCAGCCTGCCGGGCAAAGGCGCCTTCAGGGCGCGCTCCAACACGTGTACCAGCTCACTTACTTCCATGTTTACTACCGACAAGCTTTATAGCTGAAAAAAGGCCTGAATACCATTCAGGCCTTTTCCACTTATCAAACCTATTAAACCTATTGGGTTGTATTCACATAAAAATGAATAAACTCATCGAAATTTACTGAATTAATCCACAAATCCAAAGGCTAAAACTTTGCCGGCTAAAAATAATGCCCTATTATCCGTCCGGAAAAGTTCCGCTCTCACATTCCGGAAATAACGCATGAAAAAAGATTCCTTACGCCTGGTCATTGCCACCATTCGAAACGGGTACGAACGGTACATCAGCGACTTTAACCAAATCACCCGGGAAATTCCGGCAAACTTCATCAAGCGGGATTGGCAGCAGCTGCAGAAGAATCACAAACGGCGCCTACGGCTGTACAAGGACCACCTGGTCTACATCGTCGCGCATTGCCGGGAGCTCCTCGGGCTAGAGGTTGCCGACGACAATGCCTGGAAGCTCCTAAAATCGACTTATTTAGAAGAAATCGGTAACAAAGACGACAAAGAACTGGCCGCTACCTTTTTCAACTCGGTTTTTCGGAAGACCTTCCCCGGAAACCGTGTCGACGAACAGCTGATGTTTGTGGAATCCCCTTTTCCCGAATTCCCCGAACAACCGGACCCGAACCTTTACCGTACCTATGGCGCCAGCGTTGACCTCTCGCTTCTTTTTCGGAAAATATTGGATGATTTTGATTTTGGTACCAACTATTTTCAGAAAGAGGAAGACATTCGGCTGTTGGTACAGAAGGCAGAGCAGGTAATTTTAAGTCGGTACCGGATTACCGACGCGACAACAGCACAGGTATTACGCAATGTTTTTTACCGAAACAAAGCGGCCTACCTAATCGGAAGGATTTTTTTGGAAAAAAAATGGATGCCTTTCATCATCCCGTTTGTACACAATCGCCATGGGGTTTTTGCCGACACCTTGATTTTTGACCCCAATATCATGAGTGGAATTTTTAGTTATACCCGTTCCTATTTTATGGCACCCGTGGAAATCCCCTCTCAAACCGTAGCTTTTCTTAATTCAGTCATCCAACACAAAAAACTCTACGAACTTTATAACGCAATTGGTTTCAATAAACACGGAAAAACCTCCTTTTACAGGGATTTTACCCGGCATTTGCGAGAAAGCGAGGATGAATTTGTCCTGGCACCGGGCATACCGGGTATGGTGATGACCGTCTTTACCTTACCCTCCTATAACATTGTTTTCAAATTAATAAAGGATCATTTCGACCCTCCAAAAAACATGACCCGGCAGCAGGTTCGGGAAAAATACAAGCTCGTAGGCCTCCATGACCGTGTCGGAAGAATGGCAGACACCCACGAATTCGAGAATTTCAAATTGCCCCTGAGCCGGCTGCATCCGGACTTGATGGACGAATTGAAAAATACCGTCAATTCCCTGCTAAGCATCGAAGGGGACAACTTGATCATTCGCCATTTGTACATCGAACGACGCCTGACTCCCCTAAACATTTTTCTGGAGAGCTGTAGCTTAAAACTGGCCCGGATCGTAGTGAACGATTACGCAGAAGCCATCCTGCAGATGGCCCAGGCCAACATATTTCCCGGAGACATGATGACCAAAAACTTTGGTGTCACCCGGCAAAACCGTGTCATCTTTTACGATTACGACGAGATCGAATTTCTAGACAGCATGACGTTCCGGCAAAAGCCCAAAGCAGAAACCTACGAGCAAATCTATTCCTCCGAGCCCTGGTACGATATCGGCGAAAAGGATGTCTTTCCTGAGGATTTCAAGCGGTTTATGATCGGGAGAGCGGATGTACGCGACTACTTCATCGAATCCAACCCTAAACTGTTCGACCCCGAATACTGGAAAGAAATCCAAAACCGTCTGAAAAAAGGCGAATTCATCCACGCCTTTCCGTACCCGGAAATCATGCGATTCCGACCCGAGCAGGAAATCTAAGGCGCTTCCTTATACCATGAGGCATATTTCGGATAATTGGAAGCAATCCTGCGGATGGTTTCCCGCATTTCCGGACCGGTATCCTTTACCTTTTTGGCGGGAGTTCCGGCGTAAATGCTGTTTTCCTCTACCACCGTACCTTCTGAAAACCACTGCACCGGCGGCAATCACGGCTCCTTCTCCCACCCGCGCGCCATCCATTACGATTGCACCCATGCCCACCAATACACGGTCCGCCAGGGTGCAGCCATGTACGATCGCACCGTGAGCAATGGAGACGTCCGAACCAATTTGGACCGGAAATTTTTGGTAGGTACAATGGATAATCGCCCCGTCCTGGACGTTGGTTCGGTCACCGATACGAATCGAATGTACGTCGCCTCTTACCACCGCATTGAACCAAACGGTACACTGCCTACCCATGACCACGTCGCCTATGACCGTGGCAGTATCTGCCAACCAGCATTCGGAACCAAACTGCGGGGTCTTACCCTCTGTACTTTTTATTAATGCCATCGTATTTCAGAATTAAATTACCATAAACTTCAAATAAATCGCCAATAAAGAAATTAATTGTCGGGAAAGCTGAACTTTTCTACAGGAACACAGTTTAAGTGTGTATACATTAAAAGCAACAAAACCAATCTTAATTAAACCAGTATTATTTATGAAAGCAATTAAATTATCAGGTTTTATCCTAGCCGCCTCGCTGTTAACTTTTGCTTGCGGCAAAAGTTCGGATACCGTTGAAACCACGGAAGCCCAGGAAGCGGCAGCTGCAACCGGCCAAACCTTGAGCCTGGACGTGGATAACAGTAAAGTAAACTGGAGAGGCTACAAGCCTACGGGCCAGCATTTTGGCTTGATCCCTGTTACAGATGGCACCTTGTCTGTAGAAGGCGATGCGATTACCGCCGGTGAGTTTTCCTTTGACATCACGGGGCTTGAAATACACGATCTGGAAGAAGGTAGTGAAAACCACGGAAAATTGTGGAACCACCTTCAATCGGATGACTTTTTCGACGCGGCCAATCACCCAAAAGCAACGTTTGTTATTACGGAAATCAGCCCTTATGCCTCCGGCGATGTAATCGAAGATCAAGAGCAGTTTGAAACCGAAAATACACCGATGAGCGCTTCCGAAATTGCTCCTGACTCGCCTACCCATTGGATCAGCGGAAACCTGACCATGCGTGGAACGACGAAAAATATCAAGTTTCCCGCGAATGTTTCCATGGAGAATGGTACAATTACCGCTGCGGCGGGTTTCAATATCGACCGAACTGCTTGGGGTCTCTCCTACGGTGACGAAGCTACCGCAGTAGACAAAGCGAAGGACCAATTTATATACAATACGGTTTCCGTGAATTTCGATATCAAAGCAAATTAAGATACATTGATAGTATCCATAGAAGAAGGGGACGCATTGTCCCCTTTTTTCGTTTCCTTTTGTTAATTTTGCAGCCATGCCCGAAATTGACGCCAGCTTTAGTTTACCTCTCAGTCCATCATGGATTCATCAGATGCTGGTGTGGGGAGGAAAGCATTTTCGGTTTTACGCCTACTTCCATTCCAATGACATCGCCTACCCTCAGGGGGGATTTGAGCAGGTGTTCTATGCGGGAAATCGGTCAGTTTCGTTAGCGAACCTTGACGGTTTACCGGCTGACAAACCAAAAATCGGCATAATCGGATACGACCAGAAAAATTACTACGAACAGCTAACCAGTCAGAATAAGGCATGGATCGCCTGTCCGGATAGTTGCTTTTTCAGTCCAGAACTTACCATACGCTTCACGTCCGGAGGCGTGAAAATTACCGGCAAAAATCCCGAGCAGATCGCCGCGGCAATCGCAGCCACTCCCCTCGAATCGGCTGAGGGCTCTGGAAGGCTCACCATTTGCCCCCGCCATGACGAGGAATCTTACACCCGCCTGTTTACCAAAATACAAGACCATATCCTGGAGGGGGATATCTACGAGCTGAATTTCTGTACGGATTATCATGGGAAGCTACCAATTGCCGAGCCGGAGCGGATCTATCTGGAACTATGTTCCCAGTCTCCCATGCCGTTTAGTGCCCTTTTTAAAGCCGAAGAGCTGTACCTATGTGCAGCTTCTCCGGAAAGATTTTTGAAGAAAGAGGGCAACCGCTTGCTTTCTCAACCGATCAAAGGTAGCGTAAAAAGAGGCGCCAGTCCGGAAGAAGACGCCCGGTTGAAAAAAACGCTTGCCGAAAGTGAGAAGGAACGTGCCGAAAATCTCATGATCGTAGATTTGGTTCGAAACGACTTATCGCGCGTCGCTGAAACCGGCTCTGTCTCCGTGGACGAACTGTTCGGTATTTATTCTTTCCAACGGATTACCCAAATGATTTCCACGGTCAGTTGCCGGCTTCGACCAGGAACAACGTTTGAGGAAATTGTGTCAAAAACCTTCCCCATGGGAAGCATGACGGGAGCCCCAAAAGTCCGGTCCATGGAATTGATCGAGGACTACGAATCCTTCCGGCGATCCTGGTTTTCGGGTGCTCTGGGATACATTGATTCCTCGGGAAATTTTGATTTCTGCGTGGTCATCCGCAGCATCGTTATCAATCGATCCGATAATTCCTACTATTTTGGTGTGGGCAGCGCGATTACTTTGGACGCAATTGCTGCCCAAGAATACAAAGAATGCCAGCTAAAGGCTGCACCCCTCCTTCAGACGCTAAAAAAATTGTATCAATCAACTAACTCCATGTTTAATGGCACTATTGAAACAAATGTTGAAAAGCATTCGTGAGAAAAATCCCAACGAGCCCGAATTTCATCAAGCGGTAAAAGAAGTGCATGAAAGCATACTCCCCGTGTTGAAAAGTCACAAAGACTATGTAGAGGCGAGGCTTTTCGAGCGCATCTGTGAACCCGAACGCGTCATTTCCTTTCGGGTTTGTTGGACAGACGATCAGGGAAAGGTACAGGTCAACCGCGGATACCGGGTACAGATGAACAGCGCATTGGGCCCGTACAAAGGGGGACTGCGATTTCATCCAAGCGTCAACCAAAGTATTCTAAAATTTCTCGCTTTTGAACAGGTTTTTAAAAACGCACTCACCGGATTGCCCTTGGGCGCCGGAAAAGGAGGAGCAGACTTTGATCCCAAGGGCAAATCCGACGGAGAGGTCATGCGCTTTTGCCAGGCCTGGATGATGGAAGCCTACCGACACATCGGTCAGTTTACCGATGTACCGGCAGGAGATATCGGTGTAGGGGAACGAGAGATCGGCTACCTGTTCGGTGCCTACAAAAAAATCCGAAACGAGTTTCAGGGAGTTTTAACAGGAAAAGGACAGGATTGGGGAGGCTCCGTCCTCCGCCCCGAGGCCACCGGCTACGGGCTGGTACATTTCGCCCATTTCATGCTGACTGAGGTGGATGCTACCTTGGAAAACAAAACTTGTCTGGTATCCGGCGCAGGTAATGTCTCGCAAATTGCCATCGAAAAACTGCTTCAGGAAGGAGCTAAGGTGGTGGGGTTTTCGGATTCCTCCGGCTTCATTCACGATCCGGAGGGGATGACGGAAGACAAATTGCGCTTCCTGAAAAAGATTAAATCCGGACAGCGAAAAAGCATTTCGGTATTCGCTGACAATTACAAATCTGCGGAATTTACACCCAAAGGCAAAAAAACCATCTGGAGCATTCCTGCGGACTGTGCTTTTCCCTGTGCCACCCAAAACGAACTGGACGAAAACGATGCCAAAACGCTGCAGCAAAATGGGCTGACCCTGCTGGCCGAAGGAGCCAATATGCCCTGTACGCCCAAGGCCATCGACTACCTGCAGGCATCCAAGGTGTTGTACGGGCCTGGAAAAGCTTCCAATGCTGGTGGAGTAGCCGTTTCGGGCCTGGAAATGACCCAAAACCGAATGGGGCGGTATTGGAGCAAACAGGACCTGGAAAAAGAACTCCGGACCATTATGAAAGCAATCCATGAAAAATGTCTGGAAACGATCGCAACCCACGGGCTGGCAGATCTGGACTACTTGAACGCCGCAAATATCGGAGCCTTCGAGAAAGTAGCCAAGGCCATGAATGCTCAGGGGACGATCTGATCGGCGGTGCCATGACTTCCTACCGGAAAATCATACACGTGGACATGGATGCATTTTTCGCATCTGTCGAACAGTTGGATCATCCGGAATACCGGGGAAAACCCCTGGCCGTCGGTGGAAATCGGGAACGCGGTGTGGTGGCCGCCGCCAGCTACGAAGCCCGAAAATTTGGAGTGCGGTCGGCCATGCCGTCTAAACTAGCGGCTCAAAAATGCCCGCAACTTATTTTCGTACCGCCCCGATTTGACCGATACAAGGAAATATCCCGGGCCATTCGAACGATCTTTCTGGAGTTTACAGACCTGGTCGAGCCCTTGTCCCTGGATGAAGCCTTCCTGGATGTCAGCAACAATCATTTCGGCCTCCCTTACGCAACCCAAATCGCCAAAGCCATCCGGCATCGTATTTACCTCAAAACCGGACTTACCGCATCGGCAGGGATTTCCTACAACAAATTCCTGGCAAAAGTGGCCTCGGACCTTAACAAACCCAACGGTCAGGCAGTCATCCCCCCGGAGAAAGCCGAAGCCTTTCTCGAAAAACTACCCATTGAAAAGTTTTTCGGAATCGGGAAAGTCACCGCAGAGAAAATGAAAGCGCTTGGAATTCATTGCGGACTGGACTTAAAAGCCTATTCCCTGGCATTCCTCACCCGAAGGTTCGGCAAGTCCGGCCGGCACTACTTTGATATCGTTCGGGGAATTCACGAAAGCGAGGTAAAACCCGACCGGATTCGCAAATCACTGGGTGTGGAACGTACCTTTGAGAAAGACCTGTTGACCAGCAGTTCGGTAACCGAAACCTTGAAGAAGAAGATCCTTCCTGAGTTTTTTCGCAGACTGCAGCAGTCTCAAACCGCGGGTCGAACCTTGACGGTAAAAATCAAATACAACGATTTTACGGTCCATACCCGCAGCAGAACCTTTCCGGAAGCCGTTCCCTCCAATCGAATGGAAGCTCTCGCGCTGGAACTGGTCAGGCAGGAGGAGCTTTCGGGACCCGTACGCCTGCTGGGAATCAGCCTATCGAATCTCATCCGGCCGGATGACCCGGGCCGGCAGTTGCGCTTTCCTTATTAAACCGACAAGGCGTGATACCCTGGCCCCGTTCACCGATTGCTACGGCGACACGGTCCGGATCTGAGAAATACAGGGGCAACACTACCTGCCGCTGACCCGGAAGATCCACCATTTTTTTAGGCTGGGGAAAAGGCAGGAAATGCCAGGCTACCTGTACCGGCTGAAACGAGCCGAGGTATTGCCACAGGAAAACCCCGAACCCTAAACAGCCGGCTGCGCCTGTCACCTGGTCTTCTAGTAAAAAAAGGATTCGGTGGTTCTTTTGCCAAACCAGTAGTGAGGCAGGGCGCCTGCCCTGCCATTTTTCCACGGATCGTTCCTGGATTTCCGACAGGCCTTCGGAAATAGCTCCGGTCCCGATAGCATAGGCAGCATCCGAGAAATGGTAAAAAACACTTTTTGGCTCCGGTTAGCAGCACTACCAGGCGAATGTCCTGTCCAACTGATCGACAGTACCGGCTAAATTCCCTTATTTTGGTCGGATCGCTCCCCTATCTGAGTTTTAGCGGTTATCTTTGTTGGATTCATACATGTACCAACTCTAACAACCCGAAACATGAACAGCGGAAGTCAACCCTTACTATCCCCGCCCGCCCTGGCAGCACGGATGCAGGAGCCCAATGTGGTGCTGGTAGATGCCTGTTTTGATAAGGAGGCATATAAAAAGCAACACCTCCGTGGCGCGATTCACGTCTCTCTCAACGAGGATTTGTCCGACATCAAAGAAGACCCTGCTGCCGGCGGCCGGCATCCCCTCCCCTCGCCAGAGGACTTTGGTAAAACGCTGGGTAAACTCGGAATCAACCCGGACAGTCAGGTAATCGTCTACGATGACAAACTGGCAGGCATGTCAGCGGCCCGGTTCTGGTGGATGTTGAGAGCCGTTGGGCACAGTCGGGTACAGGTGCTGGATGGAGGAATACAGGCGGCTATTGCCGCAGGATTCCCTACAGCCTCCGGGGAAGAATTACCTACTGCGGGGGCCGACTACCCGGTACAGCAATGGCGGTTACCGCTGGCAGAAATGGAAGAAGTAGGAAGGAAAGCGGGTGCAGAAGATGGCCGGGTAATCGATGTGCGCGAAGCCGTCAGGTACTCAGGGGCCAGCGAACCCATTGATCTGGTGGCCGGACACATCCCCGGAGCCCTGAATGTTCCCTTTTCTGAAAACCTGGGGGAGGACGGTTTCTTTTTGCCTGCGGGCACCCTCAAGGCCAAATACGAGCGCATACTGGCCGGTACTTCTCCCGAGAACAGCATCGTTCACTGCGGATCGGGCGTCACCGCCTGCCACACCCTGCTGGCAATGGCCCATGCCGGACTGGAGATTCCCAAACTTTACGTAGGTTCCTGGAGTGAATGGTCCAGAAACGGTCGTCCCATCGCCAAAGAACTATGAATGCATTGGCACTCCGAACGGTACAGGTGATGCAATACAAAATGCCTTTGCGTGAGGGCGGCTCCCTCCCTGCCCTGGCGCTGGCAGACGATGGGTTTAATTACGTCATCAAATTCCGAGGTGCCGGGCAACGGGAAAAAGCCTTGTTGGCGGAACTACTGGGCGGGGAAATTGCCCGACTTTTGGGATTAAAGGTACCGGAGTTGGTATTTGCACGGCTAGACCCGGCATTTGGGCAGACGGAGGGTGACGAAGAAATTCAAGACTTATTAAAAAGCAGCCAGGGATTGAATCTGGGGCTGCATTTCTTATCGGCTGCGGTCAATTTTGATCCGGCGGCCGATGCGGTTTCAAGCGAACTGGCGTCTGCCATCGTATGGCTGGATGCATACATCACCAACGTAGACCGAACCTTTCGTAACACCAATATGCTGATGTGGCATCGGGAACTGTGGCTCATTGACCATGGTGCCTCCTTTATATTTCACCATACCTGGGAAAACTGGAAAAAATACGCCAAAAGCGCTTTCCCACTCATCAAAGACCATGTGTTATTGCCTCGGGCCGGGGAATTGGAAAAGTCTGACGAGAAGTTCAAACAGCTACTTACCCCGGAAGCACTCTGGAAAATTGTGCAATCCTTGCCAGGTGAATGGCTGGAGGCCATGGGAGAAAGCGGAGCAATGGCAGATTGGAAACAGGTCTACATGGATTTTTTATTGCTCCGACTCGAGCATTCGGACATCTTTCTAAACGAAGCACAGCATGCCAGAAAAGCACTTGTATGAGTACGCCATCATTCGGGTAGTACCCCGGGTGGAAAAGGAAGAATTTATCAATGTAGGCGCGATCCTCTGCTCCATACCTCAGCAATACCTTCGCTGCACCGCGGTTCTGAACGAACAAAAACTGAAAGCGCTGGACCCGGAAGCCGACCCGGACACGATCCGAAAACACCTCGATGCATTCATGCAGGTATGTGAAGGAAAAAATGCCAACAGCCCTATTTCCAGACAACCGATCGCTTCCCGCTTTCGCTGGCTGACCGCCGTCCGAAGTTCCATCATACAGACTTCTCGACCCCATCCCGGGATTTCACCCAATCTAGAGCAAGCAATGAATGCCCTGCTGAAAGCGTACGTAGACTAGGTCTTCCTCGGGGAAAACGATGACTAACCCCCGGATCTTGCATCTCCCGACCCCTCCAACCCCGGATGGGGTTGAATAGGCTGTCGTACGCTGAAACCTGGAACGGAAGCAGAGACACGATGGCAAAAAGCAGTATCGAGTTGCAAAAGGTGGTTCCGGCCACATCGGAGTCGGGACAGGATTTACAGGTGCCTAACCCCCCGGTTTCCGCCCGGAGTGATTGTCAGTGAAGCCCTTCAGGCCTCGCCGTAGAACGGAAGCTTATTTTTAGGAAAATAATAAGGGACGTCATTACAACGGATTACCAGAACGGAAGATCGCTTTTTGGAAAACGCCGTTTCAGACCGTTGATAATTCCTTCTCTGACGGCAGGCCTGAAGGGCCTGAACACTACTAACCGTGGGTGCAGCCCACGGATCCTGCATCTCCCGACCCCTCCAACCCCGGATGGGGTTGAATAGGCTGTCGTACGTTCGGACCTGGATCAGGAACAGGAAAGCCACGTCAGCAGCCTATCTTCCGTTTGAATCGGTGGTTCCACCCACTTTGGGATGGGGAACCGACCTACTACTTGCCCAATCGAACCCGCTCGTTATTTTTTCAGCCCATACTCGGGGAATTCAGCAGTGGAATGTTATTTTTAGCTCTCTAAAAACCTACCCATGAAAAAATCCACGAATAAAAACAGCCTGTTGGACCGGTTTCTAAACGGCATTGAGCGTGCTGGCAACAAATTACCGGATCCTGCAGTACTATTTTTGCTGCTAATGTTGCTCACCTGGCTTTTTTCAGCGTTGCTCGCGCCCATCGATTTCAACGAGTTGGACCCCCGAACGGGCGAGAAACTCTACATCCAAAACCTGTTAACCGGTGAACGTATTGCTGCGTTTCTATCGCGCATGATACCTACCTTCATCAATTTCCCTCCCCTTGGGGTGGTACTGCTGGCAATGCTGGGCGTGGGTGTGGCGGAATATTCCGGATTTATCAATGCGGGCCTAAAATACCTTTTGGGATTTACACCAAAAAGCCTGCTCACCCCCATTTTGGTGTTGGTCGCTATTGTTAGCCACACGGCTGCGGATGCCGGTTACGTACTGGTAATTCCCCTGGGAGGCGTGATATTCTACGCGGCCGGCCGTCACCCCCTGGCGGGCATCGCGGCTACCTTTGCGGGCGTCTCGGGTGGATTCAGCGCCAATTTTATTCCCTCTGCCATCGACCCGCTTTTGCAATCCTTTACCCAGTCTGCTGCGCAAATCCTGGATCCAGGCGTGCAGCTGAATCCGTTGAACAATATTTTCTTTACCGGCCTTTCGAGCCTGGTTGTAATTGGGGTGGCCTGGTACCTAACCGACCGGGTCATCGAGCCGCGGCTCTTGCGCACCAATCCCGTAGACGAAAACCTGGCGGATGTACCCCAAATGGACGAATTGGGCCCCAAAGAGAAAAAAGGATTCAAAATTGCCAGCCTGGTCTTGGTACTGGGACTACTGGGTTTGGTGGCCTGGGCCTACCCGCTGGATTCCAGCCTTCGGGCCCCCAATGGAGAAATCACCTCATTTGCCGCTCCACTGATGCAATCCATCGTTCCGCTTATTTTTCTGGTCTTTTGGATACCGGGCATCCTCTACGGGTTCATTGCCGGCACCTATACATCCTCCGGCGACGTGATCGCCTCCATGAGCAAAGCCATGGGAAGCATGGCGCAGTACATCGTCATGGCCTTCTTCTGTGCGCTCTTTATCGATGCCTTCTCCCAGTCGAATATTGGATCCATGACGGCCCTGAAAGGGGCAGCCTTTCTGCAAAGCCTGCAATTGCCTTCACAGGTAACGGTGGTCGGGATCGTTTTCCTCAGTGCGTTTGTCAACCTGCTGGTTGGTTCCGCCTCGGCAAAATGGGCCCTGATCAGTCCCATCTTTGTTCCCATGCTTATGCAGCTGGGAATTTCTCCCGACCTGACGCAGGCTGCCTACCGGGTGGGCGATTCGGTATCCAACATCATCACACCCCTGCTTCCGTATTTTCCCCTGGTGGTGATCTTTTGCCAGCGGTACGTGAAACATACGGGAATCGGAACGTTGGTTTCGCTGATGCTGCCCTATACCCTCTACCTATTGGTAATCTGGACCGCCTTCCTGCTGATCTACTGGACGCTGGGCATCCCACTGGGGCTACAATCTTCCTACGAATACATGAGCTATTAATCCACTACTGACCCTATGAAAAAATCGTTTTCCTCATTTGCCCGCTATCTGCTTGTTGTTTGTGTATGCCAGTGGCCTGTTTCCCTCGCCAATGGGCAGGGGGCCCTTCAGGAATACCTGGAAACACTTGCCCCGGAAACCGAGCTTTCCTTCCTGATCCAATCCGCGGATGGAACAAGGCTGGCCGAATATCACCCAGACAAACAGATCCCCTCTGCCAGCATCATTAAAATCCCCATTCTCCTAACGCTTTTGGAAGCAGTGGAAAAAGACGAACTTTCCCTGGATGATCGGTACCGGTTGCGAAGTCAGGACAAAGTGGGTGGCGCCGGAGCCTTGCAGTTTCAAGCGGATGGAAGCTTGCTTACCTACCGCACATTAGCAAGTGAAATGATTCGGATCAGCGACAATACCGCAACCAACATACTGATCGATAAACTAGGGATGGAACGGATACAGGACTGGCTGAAAGGACGAGGATTTACCGCCACCCAGCTAAACCGAAAAATGATGGATTTTGCCGCCATCGAACAAGGAAAACAAAATTATACCAGCCCCGGGGAAATCAACCAAATCCTGCTGATGCTGCTGGATTCGAAATCCGTGTCGGCCGAAACAGCGGCATCCGCACGGCAGTTACTGGCTGCCTGTGAGGACCGGCAAACCCTACCTGCGCGCTTGCCCCAACAGCTGGAAGTGGCCCATAAGACCGGAACGCTGGACTACGTACGGGGGGATGCGGGGATTATTTTCGGGAAGCAACCCCTGGTTATTTCCGTTTTTGTGGAACATTTTCAGGAAATCGAAGAAGCAGAAAAGATCATTGCTGAAATCGGACGGCTGGCCTACGAAAGCTATGGCAACTAAAGCCTGTCTGAAAGGTCCGGGCACTGATTTTGCCCACACCGGTTAAGGCAAGGCCGTTACCCAAATTCCCGGACCTGCTGCAAAAAAGGAATGGAGGGCTGGGCTCCTTTTTTTGTCACCGACAGGGCAGCTGCCCGATTGGCAAAGGCCACTGCTTCCACCCAATCCATGCCCGAACTCAGGCCGGCGGCCACGGCGCCGATAAACGTATCGCCCGCTGCGGTACTATCTACCGGGAGCACCTCCGGTGAGGCCAGGCTACCGGTAAAGTCGGGAGTGGAAACAAAGGCTCCGGCAGCTCCCAGGGTTATCACCACCACTTGTACGCCTTTTTGATGGAAATAGGCAGCGGCATGCACGGCGGTTTCTTCATTCGTAATACGTATCCCCGTGAGAAATTTGGTTTCTTCCTCGTTGGGGATAATGGCATACAAATTCTTGTAGAGGGCTTCGGGCAACTCGCTGGCAGGAGCCGGGTTCAGGATTACCTTTTTGCCTTTCCCCCCGTAGGTAGTTGCCAGGTACAGGACTGTCTCCAAGGGAGTCTCTAACTGGGTCAAAATAAATTCCCCAGACTCCAGGAGTCCTGCATGGGCTTCCAGCTGTTGGGGCAGGAGCCCCTGATTCGCTCCACCGGCAACCACAATGACGTTTTCACCCGAAGCGTCTACCATAATTTGGGCCACCCCCGAAGGCAACTGCTCGTCCAGCACCACTGCCTGAACATCCAATCCTTCTTTTTTGAAGTTTTCCAAACTTTGGTAACCAAAGGCATCCTTTCCCAATCGGGCCACAAAGGCCACCTGCCCACCCAGCCTCGCGGCTGCAATCGCCTGATTGGCACCTTTCCCACCCGGATGAATGCTGAAATCTTCCCCATGGATGGTTTCACCCGGTACCGGAAAACGTTTCACACGAACGACCATGTCCGTGTTTGAACTTCCTACGACCACAATTTTTTGTTGTTTACCCATATGGTTGCTATTTGACGGACAAGTAACCGACAGTAGCAGCCGGTGCTATTCCATCCATGACTTTTGAAATCTCAAACCAACCCGGGACATTATCTGTTACTACGGGTTCGGAATTAAAACTAAAACAAAATTTCAAAAATCCCTGATAAAACCAACAAGAATTCCGGGCGACCAACAAATGGGTCGGAAAGTGAGCAAAGGTTTGTAACTTGGTGGGAGCTAGTTTACCTGGATCCTGCGGATGATTCCTTCAAGTCCTCCTGAAGGACACGTGCAGCGGGAAACAACAGGTTGTTTTCCAAATGGATGTGTACGTGCAGGTCTTTTTCAAACGCTTCCAACATGGCAAATGCTACCTTATAGGTCTGACAAGCATCCGCAGGCGGATTGTATCCCTGACTAAGTACCGAAATTTGCGAAAAACGGGCTCCTTCGGCCGCATGATCGTCTTCCATCATGCGAATGGGATTTTCGATGTGCCCAAAATGAGGTTTCGGGAGCGCAATCCCTTCGCTTCGGGCTTTTTCCATGGCCTGTATGTAGGGAAAAAGGATCAATTCTTCTTTCTTCATGTGCACGGTCAGGGCATCTGCCGCTGCGGAAAACAGCCGATTGATTTCTGCCAGCTCCGGGTGCCGCTCCCCGTGTACCTGCTCAATTTTATCCAGGTAGCATTTCAGGGAGGGCAAATTTTCTTCGACGTACCGGTGATGGCTGTTCACAATGTGTGTGATCAAATCAAGGGGATCCATTTGCGCGTACCGCAGGTCCTTCCTGCTGTTTTCCAGTCTCCCAAGTTTTTTCGCCAGTTCCACTGCGTTGATTCCCCGTTTCTGACAGGCCTCGGCAATACTTACGCCGCCACCGCAACAAAAGTCAATGTCGTATTCCGTGAAAATTTTCGCCGTTCTGAAATCCCTTGCGACAATGTCTCCTACGCGTTCACCTACTAGCTGCTCCATAATTAAAAGGTATTAAGATTTGTTTATCTTTTATTAGCACAAAGCTAGAGTAAAAATAGTAAAGGACAAATTTATCTTTTATTATTTTTTTCTGCAGTTCACCGTTACGGAGGATTTCCGGAGGTTCAGCCAAAGAGACATAAAAAAGACCGCCAGTGTCAGGCCTAGCGTGGCATTGTCCACGAGCTTGGCGGGGGGACGCCAGCCCAGGATGCGTTCCAACAAATAGCTGATGTAGGAATTGGGTAAGCCCTCCACGCCTCGGAGACGCAGAATCTCCCAATGCCAGTCCGTGCAGGGACAGTACCCCCATCCGTACCAGATTCCCAGGACAACCCAGGAAGCAAGCGTGAGGGAAATACTAATCAGGTGTGCTTTTCGGGTGTAAGCGCTCAGCCAGCCCACCAGATTGAAAAGGATCAACCCGGTATGCAGGACCAGAAAGGCATCGTCGGCAAGCGCCAGCCAGTCAATAAGCAGAAGTAGGTGCATCGCAGGTTTTGGTTTACCGGTAGCGAACGGACGGGGTGTTGCATTCACCGCCGGAAATTCATCCGGCTAATTTACGGATTCATCCCCAACCTATTCGGATCCGTCCAGCCTGATTTTCACTTTTCCGGCAGGTTGTATTGTTTTGCTCTCCTACTAACGAACCTATTTGAGAAACGACATGCGACAAAAAACATTATTCCTCCTGATGCTGCTGGGCCTATCTCGTTGGGCGACCGCACAAGACAACCCCTCCTACACGCAAACCGTTCGGGGAACCGTCCGGGATCTGGTCAGCCAATCTCCCTTACCGGGAGCTTCGGTGCGCATTTTGGGTACCGATCCCCTGATCGGAACCGCCACCGACCTGGAGGGTCGGTTTACCTTACCCGGGGTACCGGCCGGAAGGGCCAGTATCCAGGTGAGTTACCTGGGATACGAACCCAGCACACTTCGTGAAATCCCCATTACCAGCGGCAAAGAAGTAGTTCTCACCATCCAATTGGAAGAAAGCCTGGAGCAGATGGAAACCGTGGTGGTTCAAGCCGGAGGCGATTCGCGGGAGGCGCAAAATGAAATGGCCACCGTATCGGCCAGAGGTTTTGACATGGAGGCCACCCAGCGATTTGCCGGCAGCCGAAACGATCCCGCCCGCATGGCCCAGAATTTTGCCGGGGTGAGCGGTGCCAACGATTCCCGAAACGATATCGTCATACGGGGCAATTCCCCCACCGGCGTCTTGTGGAGATTGGAAGGGGTGGACATCCCCAACCCCAACCATTTTGGGGCCATGGGTACGACGGGCGGTCCGGTAAGCATTCTGAACAGTAATCTACTCGACCGGAGTGACTTTATCACGGGTGCTTTTCCTGCGGCCTACGGAAATGCTACGGCAGGTGTCTTTGATTTAAACCTGAGAAAAGGCAATGCCTATCAACGGGAACACCTGGTGCAAATGGGCTTCAATGGATTGGAACTCGGTACCGAGGGGCCTTTGGGCGGTAGGCATGGGGCATCTTACCTGCTGAATTACCGGTATTCTACCTTCGCCCTGATGCAGGAGATTGGTTTTTCGGCCGGCACCGGAGCCGCAGTACCCTATTACCAGGACTTTTCCATGAAACTAGACCTACCTACCCGTTCCTGGGGCCGGTTTTCGGTATTTGCCATCGGCGGAACGAGCAACATCGACCTGCTCGGATCGGAAACGGACAGCAGCAGCACCGATTTGTATTCCGAGCTATCTCAAAATATCTACAACCGGGCAAAAATGGGTGTGGTCGGATTGACCCATCGGCAGTATTACGATAGCCAGACCTACGGAGTGGTGACCCTTTCTGCCGATCACAGTTTTTCGGGAAACCGCGTGGATTCGCTGAGTTTGGAAAACCGGGAACCCAGTCCCCTTTTTCGCAACCATTTTGGATTAACCAAATTCCGGGCACAGTACGAGCTTTTCCGCAAAGTCGACAGCCGAAACAATTTTCGCGCCGGCATGAATTTCGACCACTTGCGATTCAACCTGCAGGACAGTCTGTATAAGGCAGCGGAGGACCGCTTCCGGGACCTTCGCAATGCATCCGGCTCTTCCGGTTTGTTCCAATCCCACCTGCAATGGCAGCACCGGCTGGATGAACGCCTCACCGCCAACGTGGGGATCCATTACCAGTATCTTGTGTTGAACGATGCGCAGCAGCTGGAACCGCGCTTGGGGCTATCTTTTGAACAAAATGACCGCAATACCTTCAGTTTTGGTTACGGCCTGCACAGCCAATTGCAGCCCATTCCCACCTATTTCCTCGAATCCGAAGGCTCAAACCAGCAAGTCCTGCAAACGAACAAAGGACTGGATTTCAGCAAATCCCACCACCTGGTGGCTGGCTTTCGGCACCAATTCAGCCCGAATGTGCACCTGAAGTCCGAAATCTACTACCAACACGTATACGATGTACCGGTCGAAACCGCTCCCAGTAGCTTCTCCCTGCTCAATGCCGGCGCCGATTTTGGTTTGCCGAATGTGGACAGCCTGACCAATCGGGGACGGGGCAGGAATTACGGGTTGGAACTCACGCTGGAAAAACAATTTAGCGAGGGATCCTATTTTCTGGCTACTGCCTCCTTATTTGATTCCCGGTACCGGGGCAGCGATGGCATCTGGAGAAATACGGCCTTTAACAGTCGGTACGTTTTGAACGGCCTGTTCGGAAAAGAATGGGAAATCGGGGGCCCCAACCGAGCCCTGGCGCTGGATGTAAAACTAACCTATGCGGGTGGTCAATACATCACTCCCATCGATTTGGAACGAAGCATCCTTGAAAACCAGGCGGTGTTCCAGGAAGACCGGGCCTTTTCGGTCAAAAACCCGGACTATTTCCGCACCGACCTCAAGATAGTCTACCGGGTAAACAAGAAAAACCTGACCCACGAATGGTCGCTGGACGTACAAAACCTCACCAATCACCAAAACCTGTTCCGGCAGACCTACAATCCCCAATCTCAGTCCATTGTCAACAGTTACCAGCTCGGCATCTTTCCGATTCCGCAGTACCGGTTGACATTTTAAGTATAAAACAAGCACTTTGCGTATCTTGTCACCTGTAATCGCCCACAAATGAAGATACATGCCCCTTATGACCGGTACCTCTTGATGCTGGGATTGTCCCTGCTGCTGACGGTGGTGCAGCCCATCGCCCCCTTTTGGCCGGAGTTGCTGGTCAATAGTGTCTTTACATTCGCGTTTTGGGAAGGCAATTTTCGACTGGTCGGCTGGGTTCGGGAACGGTACCCCCGTATCCATCAGACCCGGCAGCGCATCCTCACCCAGGCGCTGCTATCGATTGGGTACACCGTACTTGCCGGCAGCCTGGTGACCTTCCTGCTCGCTGCGATCGGCTGGGTACCTTACGAACTGGATTTTCACTTGCGGATACTCGGCATGGGCCTCTTTATCACTGCGATCATTGCCATCGTTTACGAAACCGTGTTTTATTTTGAGCTGTGGAAGGCATCCCTGCTGGAAAGCGAGCGGCTGAAAAAAACGGAAGTCCGCTTACAGTTTGAAAGCCTGAAAAACCAGGTGAACCCTCATTTTCTATTCAACAGCCTGAACACCCTGGCTTCCCTGATACCCGTGGATCCGGAAAAAGCGGAACAATTCGTGCAGGAATTTGCCGATACCTACCGCTACGTATTGGAAGTGAACGGCAAAAACCTTGTCAGGCTTCGGGAGGAGATGGACTTTGTGGCCTCCTACATTTACCTGCAAAAAATCCGCTTTGGGGACAACCTGATCGTTGAAAACCGCCTGGATACGCAGGTAGATCGGTACCATATTCCTCCACTGATCGTGCAGAACCTGGTGGAAAATGCCATCAAGCACAACCAGATTTTACAGGGCAGGCCACTGACCATCCGGATGGAACTGATTGAGGACCGCTTGCTGGTCAGGAACAACCTGCAGCTACGCAGCCATCCGGCTCCTTCCACGGAGACCGGCCTGAAAAACATCGCCCAGCGGCTGCAATTGGTGGCGAACAAAGAAGCAAAATTTTACGAACAAGCGGGGTATTTTTGTGCCGAAATACCCCTGATCCCTGAAACCGATTGAACAACCATGTACAGCACCCTACTTGTAGAAGACGAAAAGCTGGCGGCGGACCGCCTGGAGCGAATGCTGCAAAAGATCGCGCCGGATGTACAGGTGCAGGCCAAAGTCGATTCGGTACGTGCCGCGGTAGCATTTCTCAAAAATCACCAACCCGACCTGATTTTTCTGGACATTCACCTGGCAGATGGCTCGGGCTTTGAAATTTTTGATCAGGTGCGGGTGGCTTGTCCCGTAATTTTCACGACGGCCTACGACGAATACGCCCTGCAAGCCTTTCAGGTCAATGGCATCGCTTACCTGCTGAAGCCCATCGGGCAGGAGGCCCTGGCAGCGAGCCTGGAAAAGTTAAAATCCCTACAGGCTTCCGGGACGCAGGTAGCTTCCCTGGATGTCCTGCTGGCACAGCTACGCAAGGGAGAAACGCCCTACCGGAAACGTTTTTTGCTGGCTTATGGAAACACGATCAAGTCCATTGGTATTGGGGAGGTAGCCTATTTTTTCGCCGAAAGCAAGGCCGTGTACCTGGTCGACCGATCGGGCAGCAAGTACGTGTTGGACGAGACCTTGGATCAGCTATCGGAGGGATTGGACCCGGAGGTATTTTTCCGGGTCAACCGGAGTTTCCTGGTACAGGTAGCAGCCATCCGGCAGATGCATGCCTATTCCCGCAGCCGGATCAAACTGGACCTGCAGCCTCCCTGCGCCAAGGAATGCATCAGCAGCTCGGAAAAAACAGCGGAGTTTAAGGAGTGGTTGGGGAGGTGAGTTCCGGTTCCCTGGATAATACTCGCGCTGCCCATCCCATTTCTTTAACCAAGCGATGTTTATTATCTTCTACCTCGCAATTTATAATGAATAAATAGCAAGAATATTCAATCGGTTTTGATGGTTTTCTAGAATTACATTTTTAATTTTTTGGATATAATCGAATTTCCCGAAAAATTCAAAACAGTACGTATGAATACGCTCCTCGGTACAAACTGAAACTGCCTTTTCGAAACAGTTGCAAATTTCATCTAAATCCACATCTTCTCCGTTTTGAAATTTTTTAATCAATACCATTCCCATCTCAAAAAATGCTTCTCCAAACATAGGTTTATAATCTTCCGCCAACCAATCTAATTTAGAATTTTTTGTAATCTTTTCCAATGTTCTTTCATACGCATCCTGGGGTAGTTTTTCCCGAAGAAGACTAAAAAGCTTTATTCTGACGATTTCAAAATACATCATATTTTTCTCCACATGATCGACAGACAGTTCGAAAAAAATATCATCTAATTTGATCATATTCCCTTCAATTCTGATAAAACTACCATTATCGGTTGGTTTTTCTTGATCTGTCTCAAGCAGTTGTTTTAATTGAATAACTGCATCCTTTACACCGTAAGCGAACGCCCACCCCCATCTATTTTTTCTGGCAGGGGTTCGAGACCTTTGCCTGCATGAAAGATTTACAAACTATTTCCCCCAGGGATTATTATCATTCCCTTTATGAAGAGTGGAAGGCCAGTGGTATTTCCGTCGGTCTGTTCTGCAAGCAATCCTCAGTCAAGTACGCCACTTTCCGGTACTGGTCCAAGAAGTTTGGGCAGGAAAAGAATGTGGACACAGGTTTTACCGAGTTGCGTGTTAGCGATCCCGAACCTGAGCCTGTTGCGGTATTGAACTTTCCCAACGGGACCAGGCTTTCCTTTCAGCGCCTTCCGGATACCGCCTGGCTCAGAGCGCTGATATCGTAAGCATGCTTTCCCTTTCCTCTTCGGTACGCTATTTTCTATACCACAAGCCTGCCGACATGCGCTGCGGAATTTACTCCCTTGCCGGCCTTGTCCAAAACAATCTGGGACTTGATCCCCTTTCGGGTGACGTGTTTATTTTTATAGGCAAACGCGGCAACCAAATGCGTTTGCTCCAGTGGGACGGAGACGGCTACGCCATGTACATCAAGCGTCTGGAGTCGGGTACGTTCGAGCGTCCTAAAAACAGCAAAACACTGGTTTCCGCCAGGGAGCTGACCCTGGTTTTGCAGGGCGTGAAGCTTGCTTCCGTACAACTCAGAAAGCGGTACGAAAGGAATATTTTCACTTAAAAAAAAGTGAAAAATATTGTAAAAAAGTGGCCTTTAAATGATTTAAAGTCACTTTTTATATTTATTTTTATACTATGAATACAGCCGTACCGGACTATAAAGCGCTCTACCTGGAAAGCCAAAAACAGTTGGCCGAAAGCAGGCGCATGCTACTGGAAACGGAACTCAAACTTAAGTTAGCCCTACTGGACGCAGCCGAACTGCGGCGCAGGCACTTCTCCTCCTCAAAATCCGACAACCGGGTGAGCGGTTCGGGCAACGGGCAGCTGGGCCTCTTCCCCTTGGGTGCCGGGGAAGCCGATGTTCAAGCCTCCGAGGAGCTTACTGCCGCCGAGGTGGAAAAGGCGAACCTGGAGCAGGACATACAGGCACGCAAGCGTAGGAAAGCCGCAGCCCGAGGTCCCCGCATGGTGTTTCCCGAAAGCCTGGAGCGGGAAATCGATATCATAGACCCCAACCAAAACCTGGAAGGATACAAAATCATCGGAGAAGAAACCAGCGAGGTGTTGGTGATGGTACCCGCCAGTTTTAAAGTGCGCAGGACCGTTCGCAGGAAATGGGCCCTCATTGACCCTTCGCAAACCGGCAAAAAGGGAGTGCTGATCGCCCCAATCCCTTCCAGGACCGTAAACAGGGGACTCTTCGATGAATCGGTTCTGGCCCACCTGCTTACCTCCAAATTCGTGGATCACCTTCCCCTGTACAGGCAGCAGCAGATGTTCAGGCGAATAGGGCTCGAAATCCCCGCCTCCACGCTCATCGACAACACCAATGCAGCCTGTAAAGCAATCACCCCAATCTACAACGCACTCAAGCGCGAAACCCTGGCCAATCTCTATCTACAGGCAGACGAAACCCGGATGCAGGTACTCGAAAACGGAGGCGTGAAGGGTTCCTCCCATAGGGGTTTCGTGTGGGCCTATCATGCCCCCGTGGACGGGTTGGTATTCTTTGACTACCGGACCGCCAGGAACAAATCCGGCCCAGAGGAGATATTGGCCAATTACAAGGGCGTGGTCCAGACAGATGCCTATGAGGTTTACCATAGTCTTTTTGCCCGCAACAAAGGCATAAAGCACTATTATTGTATGGCTCATATCCGCCGCAAGTTCGACGAGGCAGCAGTTTATGACAGAGATAGGGCTTCTTGGGCGGTGGGGACGATTGCCAAACTGTATGCAGTAGAAAAACAGATCAGGGAAGCCGAACCGCCCCTTCCCGAAAACCTCATCGTCAAAAAACGGGTGGAGGAATCCCAACCCATACTGCGGGAAATCCACGACTGGATGCTCGCCGAGTATCCCAAGGTACTCCCTTCCTCACCGATAGGAAGGGCAATCGCCTATGCACTTCCGCTCATGGACAGCATGAAGCTATACACCCTCCACGGACAACTTCAGATTGACAACAACCTTATTGAAAACGCCATCAGACCGATTGCCCTGGGACGGAAAAACTACCTGTTCGCTGGTACCCACGCCACTGCTCAGAATGCCGCAATGATCTACTCCCTGTTCGCGACTTGCAAAAAGCACGAGGTAAATCCCCATGACTGGCTGCTCGACGTGCTGCGAAAACTCAACAACCCCACCTATGACGGCAAGTTCTCCGACCTGCTGCCCCACAGATGGAAAAATCATCAAGGGAATCCCAGAAAATTTAAATAGGGGGTTGGCCGTTTGCTTACTTTACACCAATTTGGTTTAATAATCTTAAATATTGGATTTGAGCTTTCATAGGATTTCCCAGCAAGTCCTGTAGTACTCCCAATCGAAAAGGAACTTCTATTGTATCCAACTTTAGTTCTTTTGCTTTCTTCAAGTAGTCGCAGCTAGTTTGTAATCTCCTTTTAAAAAAGTACCGGTGAGAAAGACACCAATAGATGGTGTGCTTTATTTGTTTTTGTAGTAAACCGGATTTCCCATCCTCAGAATCCGCACTTAATATTTCGCCAGTCTTGAATTTTCTTATCCAGCTCCCATGATGTTGCGCCCAAATTTTATCAAAGGCATGGCATATCAACGAGACGAAATCTCCGGCGGTTCCGTTAACAAACAATACCAAATCTGCTTTGTCTTTGATTGCAATTTCCTTTGCTTTCGAAAAAGTATTTACGCTGGGAATTTGCTGTCCAACCGCGCTGTTAAAGTTACCCGAAATTTGTAAATTTTCATCTTCAATCATGTTAAGAAGTAACAATTTAAGATTATCCTTTATCTGATCGCCTTTAATCATTGTATTGTTCACAAGTGTTAAAACCAACCCATCGGGACAGGAAAACTCCACATGAACAAACTCTCCAAAGTCCCTAAAGCCAACAAACTGACTCAAAAGATCAAGTATGTCCAGCTTTACAAAGCTATTATAACGATATTTATCATCATATTTAAATCTAGCGTAACAATACCAAAACGACCGCAGTATTGTGCTATCTTTTGCAAAAGGCCATTTATCATCCGGCCACCCCAATTCTCTTAAATTTGTCTGATGATTTTGTTTGAACTCTCCTGGATCATTTTTTAAAAAAGGAATGTATTCGGATAGCTCACTTTCTCCGGTTCCCCTTGTCCGAAGAAGTACCGCGACTTTATTCTTTACACGCTCGCCCAATCTGTAAAAAGGCTCGTATTTTCCTTTTTCATCTTGGACCAATTCCTTTAAGTATGGGTGATTTTTAGCATAATTAAGGTATTGTAACGCTGCCATAGATCAGTAGTGCTGATTCGATTTGATAACAAGACTACTCGTTTTGAAGAATAAATCAGTAATTACTTCAAAATACTGAATTATTTTTTTAAAACCGATTCTGTTGTTGAAAAATTTTTCCACTGGAAAAAAAATTACTGGCCCCGGCGCTATGTATGATTATTTTGAAGCACACATAGTGTAATAAAACAAATTTTTACTATATAATATTTTTTATTTTTTCACTTTTTAAATTTTTTATACTGCATTTTATTACACGAACCAAATTTAGTTCTTATCCGGTTATTACTATGTCGGCCGAAAAAACTGATCAGAATTTACAAACCAATGTAAATACGTATCGGCGCAGACGCTGTGGGAAATGACAGGAAATAGGAATCGGACCCTTCCTAATTCTTGTCAACCCAATCGGGTCCATTTGAATCAAAACTTCAATTTAGAATCTAAAAAGTTATGAAGGCTACAATCAAATGGAAGGTGTTGATAATTACACTTATGTTAATAGTTGCTTCGTGTGATTTTGTTGGAATTAATGACAAAGAGGGTTTCCCAAAAGAAAAACCTGATACCGAAGCATTTTCGGGAGGTGGGGGCAAGTCGAATGACGACCCAGCCAATGGTGGCGGGAGCTAAAAACCAATCAGTCCCTACACCATAATACCGGATAACCGTTTTACTTTCTATGCTAAAAAGCCTGCAACACTTCTTGCAGGTTTTTTTACGCCAGCCTTTCAATGAACACCTGATAAACTGCCCACCGAACTCGATCATCAATTAAATGTACGCAGACAAAAATAAATAACCGGCCTAAAATTCGCGAAGCGGAGCAATAAATTCGTGAAGGTGCGGAATTAACTCGTGAATTCTTTTACTGGTAGCTGGCATCCTCAACTGAATAGCGCCTGTTCCCTAAACTATTTCCCCCACTTTTTCTCAGAACGTACAGGAGGGGGCCACGAATAGGCTGCGTTTATTTTTTAGGTTTTTTTATTTCGTCCAGTTCCGCTTTTTTTCATCACGCGATTCAGCGAGGTCGTAATCATTCTGAAATCCAGGCCAGAACTTGGCTGAATTTCCGAAATAGTTGCTCAACCGAAAAGCCCTGTCTCCTGTAAATCTGCGTTTACCTTTACTAATTTTCGAAAATTTTATTGGCTGGTACCCGACAACATGGTCTTGTTTCGGCAGACTTTTTCTTTCCCGGCGAGTCAATCGGGTCTGAGTTTAAAGCCCAGACGCGCATAAAGGAGCTTTCTGGCGTCGCCATTTTTGGGGATAGGGATTCTAAAAAAGGGATCTTCTCCGGCTTTCACTTTTTTAGGAAGGATCACGTGATTGTCCTTAACCTGCGTGACCATGGGAAGATTAATTACGTATTTCCGATTGATACGGTGAAAATCTTTGAGCAGGTACAGGTTGTCCCGGTAAAAGTTTTTGAGTCCGGGGCTGGTAAACGGAATGGGGGCAGTGCTGTCGGTAGTATAGGCGCGGATGAGCTTGTCATCGGCTTCCAGCAAGATGAGCTCATTAATCGGAATGGCGGTGGCCTCGTTGTGCGAGGTAGCGACAAAGATGGATTTATTCTGAATGCCATTTTGGTTGGGCTCCATGGATTCCACCTTGCTTCGTTGACTTTGAAAGATCGTTGCGAGTTCAATCTTATCCATAAGCCTCTGGTATTCAATAGGTTTAGGGATGAAATCGAAAGGCATCAGGTACTTTGCCAAATTAAATCCCAGGCTGCGCGGCAAACCGGACAAGAAGACGATCGGTATGGGGTACGAACGATTGAGGTATTGGGCCAGGCGGATTCCGGCATCCACATCTGTTCCCAGCGCTATGTCCAGCAGGGCTACATCCGGTTGTTGGTACAGCACGATGTCCAGGCCCGCCTGGTAGGTTTCGGCGGGCCCGAGGATTTCGTGGGGGTCCTCAGCAAAGTGTTCGCTGATGGAAAGCGCTATTTCTTCGCCGATGGAGGGATTGTCTTCTACGATGAGAATTTTCATACGGGAGTTTGGATTGGTTTTGTCAGTAGGTTGAAGCGAAGGCAATGGTACATTCCTTCATCGCTTTTGGTGGTTACTGCTGCGTTAAGGTCACGGGCAAACTTTTCAATCAACTCGGTTCCGGTACCCCTCCTGTGCTGATTTACCGTCACACCAGATCCATTGTCCCGGTAGTGCAGGGTAAGTGCCTCGTTTTCTTTCCGGAGTTGAATGGAAATCTGGGGATTTTGGGTATTCGCAAAGGCATATTTGGTACTATTTCGCAGCCACTCGTCCAGAATGATCGCCAGGCTCAGGATTTGATTGACCGAAAGTACAATGCCTTTGGGGCAATCCAGGGTAATTTGTATGTCCCTTTTTTCCAATCGGAATAATTCCCGATGATGGTCCAGCAGACCGTTGAGGTATTCTGCCAGGGATACCTCAAATTCATCTTCCACATCGTACAGATACCGTTCCAGGGAGGCCGCCGTTTGCAGGATACGGCCTGCCTGTATCAGTTCCGATTTGGTACCGGAGTCGGTGGCTTTCCTTCGTATGGTATTGATTACGGTTTGAATCTTGGCCAGGCTATTGCTGGTGCGGTGGCGGATTTCGACCTGCTGTGCCTTAATTACGGAGTTTTGCTCCTGTATTAGTTTCGATTGCTGTTTTTGGGTGTTGAGGTTCCGGTAGGTAATGACCGAAAAGAGGGTTAGCAATAGCCCCACCAAGCCGAGTAGCACACTGGTGGTTTGAAACTGGGCGGACTTGATTTCGAACAAATTAGCTTGTTGGGCGACTTGTTCCTTCTCAAATTCCTTTTCCCGTAGTAAATACAGGTTTCCAAGCTCCTGTACCTGGATTTTTTCTGTCATAAACAAATCGGTTTTCAGGCTGTCCCAAATCTTATAGGTTTGGAGCGCCCGGTCATAACGATGGGTGATTTCGTACAGCTGCACTTTTAAGGCGGCGTTTTTGATCGCCAGTTCTTTGGTCTGGATCTCCCGGATAATTTGCGCAGCCGAATCCAAATATTCTCCACTGAGGGAGTAGTTGCCCTTTTTTAGCCAGTAAGCGGCAAAATTGTTATAGCTGATTACCATCGACTCCGGTTCATTTAATTGGCGATGGATGGAATAGGCCTCCTGTAAATACGGATAGGCGGAATCCAAAAGTGCTAGATCCAGGAAAATTTCTCCCAAATTATTGAAGGTGGAGGAAATATCCCGCAAGTCACCCAAGGTTTTCTTTTGTTCGAGTGCCAGTTCATTGTAATAAATACAGGAATCGAACTCGCTTTTTTGTTGAAAATTAATCGCCATATTATTGTACACATAGGCTACACCCGTTTCGTCACCAATATCGTTGTAAAGTGCTAGCGCCTCTCGGAGATAGTTCATGGACACATCGGGCGCATTGTTTTGCTGGTACAGCACACCGATAGAGTTATTCAAATTGGCCAATACTTTCTTATCCGAACCACTCTTTGCCAACTCCAAGGTTGCTAAATACTGATCGAGTGCAACGGCATGGAGGCCCATTCGCTGGAAATTGAGCCCGATGCTTCTGGAAAAAGCGACCATCAGGCTGGAATCCCGGAGCCCTTCTGCATAGGCGTAGGCAAGTTTATAGGCAGCAATACTGGCCTCGTATTCCCCGGTGAGATTTAGTATGTATCCCCGGTCGCCATAAATCCGTCGAATGCGGTTGGAATCGCCGAGGTAAAGGGCTTGGTCTAGCGCCTGATCCAATGTACGGGAAGCGGAATCCAGGGCGTAAACATCAATTTGCCGGCGAACCTTCTCCAGCAAACTATCCAACTGACTTCGATCGGGTAGCTGCTGCCAGGCAGAAGAAATTACCAGGGCAAGGGCAAGTACTAAATACCGGAAAAAGGGATGTTTTGGAACAGGTATTTTCATGTTGGTTAGTGGGTTATTCAAAAAACACAGTCAGGTATACCGTTTCGGAAAACAAGTAGTTAAAGATGGGTTTTTTGTATAAAAAATAAAAATTAATGTGGCATATATTCGGTTTATCAAAATAATTTTAGCAATCGTTAGTTGATTACGGTGGTTAGGGGTAACGGATCTCACGAGTCAATTTTGTACGTTCACGAGTTGAGAGCCCAGCTTCGCGAATTTTCTACCTGTTTTTTGTTTTTACTGCCTAGATAAAAAAAGGATTTTGGTTCGGCCGTATTTACACTAAAAATAACCGGTCAAAATTGATACCAACCCTTCCGGGATATCTGGAGAATGAATTATCTGCCTATTTACTCCTCCACTTTCACAAGCTCAATATTTTCAAAGGAAAGCTCAACGGTACCCAAGGGTTGACCACTTTCCGCGGAAAGTAAATTCCCTTTTACTGAACCCGAGGCAATTCCTGATCCAATATCCAATTTCTGAAAGGTTAGTTCTACTTCATCGACTAGTCTGGAGACGTAATCGTCGTCACTTCCCACACTGTATAGGCCTAACATGGTTTGATCGGAAGAATTCCCATAGGTAACCCCGGCAATTATGTCATTGCCGAATGAGGTAAGGCTTATGAAAATCATTTCATTTCGGTCGGGTGTCAAAACCATTCCGACCAAACTAACCATTGTATAGGTTAAACCGGGGATACCCTGAAAATCGGTATACATCACCGATTTCAATTCTGCGGTAAAGGATTCGTTTCCAATTCTCCCGCTGAGTTCCCCGGTGGTAAATACTTCCATGCCTTCGGTGGTGGCCAGAAATTCACTCGGGATTTCAGCGACAAGGTCCTCCTCGGGCTCCATGTCATCATCTGAGGAACAGCCGGAAATAAAAATAGCAGCAATTAGAAAATAATGTATCAATAGTGGTTTCATGTTTAAATCGTATTTAGTGGTAAAGAAAGTAATGGTTGAGGTAGGCACTACCCATCGACAGGACCTTCGGATGGTACCGTTGATTACAAGTACTCAGGCCCCCTCAAAACGCGGCACATGGGCCAATCATGCCCAAACTACGTCCGTTGGGCATCGGAAGTAGTCACTGTTGCAAGCAGGCCGATAATAGGATCGGGTAAAACCTCCCGAACGCCTGAATCGGTAACCCACCCATTTTCTTTGGGGATATCGGTAGACCGTGTCAACAAGTTCTCGAGCCTGTTTTACGCTCAATCAATCCCGCCGGAAACAGTGCAGACAGCTTCGGTGATTTTCTAACGGGGGGGGTCGGTGCCTGGCTGAGGTTGTGTTCCGAATAACCGGAAGGCAGATAGATTTATGCCAATCCCGACTCGTTCCCGACACAACCTCCGCAGCCTTTCGGAAAACCTTACCGTCCAAAGGTGACACCCACATTGATTCCCGTCCCCATGCCGGTGTTTCCGCGGGAGGAATACTCGAGCATCAGACCGAATTTTCGGGAATCTCCGGGATACCAGCGGGTACCCAAAACCATCCCAAATCCACTGAAGCTAAAAAGAGATCCAACCTCATCAAAAGGCTGAGGCATATAGTAGCCATAGGTAAGCCCAAAATAGGGTTCGAATCCGGCGGCGGTAACGTCTCCTCCGGAAAATGTCTCTACTGCCTGCAAGGCATAACCGACAAAACGGCCAGTAAAGCCGAGGGCAACCGTGTTTTCAGTGGATGACCATTCGCGCATATCGGCACCAATGGCAAAACCAAGACTCAGAAAATCAGCAAAGCCTTTTTCCACATAAAGCGCTACCGGTGGCACGGCTACGAAATTACTATTGCCACCGAAAGTCGGATCCACGGCAATTGTGTAAAAGGATTTGCTCGACTCCGATTGAGCGAGGAGGGCTCCACTGTTGACAAAATTGCCGATCATACAGGCTAAGACGAAGATAATTCTTGTTTTTGAACGATTCATGATTGTTTTGTTTACGTTTTGCAACTTTTTCTTAATAAATGGATGTTGTTTTTCTTGCCTTTCTGACCAAATCGATAGACCTATCGAAATCGTCTGCAAGTCCGGACCAATAGATAAGCCTGAAACGGGCGCTCAACTGACAGCTGCCAGACCTTGTAGTCGGGTGCTGGCATCCTTTCAATGCCTAATTTTATTGATCCGCTTTTTTTGTAACTTAAGTGGTGATTCGGTGACGGATGCATCTGTACCTGCGAAAAACCCCTCACATTCCTAAAGGAGGCTCATCCCCGGCTCCTTACAACCGGGCCGTATGTTTCCTAGGCTTGCCTGCCTCAGGGGTCTGGGATTTTTCTTACCGAAAATTACCTTATCCACACCTACGCATCCGAATGAAATTCGTCAAGCTACCGCACAATACCGTAAAGATGTTGTATCTGGGGATAAGCCTATTTGTGGCAAACCCCAATAATCTATTGATGAGCTGCAAAATATCTCTAATAAGATACGGAATCACTCCCCTTTCCCGAAGTAAAAGGCAGCAGGTGCAAGGTTCAACAAGGGGGCGGTAGCTTGGCAGGATCGTCCACTCCGCTAAATCGGCTGCGGAGACCGGATTAAAAAATCAGAAAGGAGCGATTGAAGGGAACGTTTGTATGCCTCCCAGGGGTCAAATGCATTCAAAACCCGGCATCAGCGCCGCGTGTTTGTACAGAGGTACCAGTGGCAGATCAACCGGGGTTGAAGGAATCGATCGTAGTGCAGGCACTTGATACGCTGGCAACTGACCCATTGCAGGCTCCACTCCCCAAATTCGCTACTTACCAGAAGCCCTGTTTTCTCGGCCGTAAGCAGCAACCTCCATTGCAAAACGCAAAAAAAGAGGTCTCGACTTGCGTCGAAACCTCTTCTTTTTGTGGCAATTCCAATTTGGAAAAGAATTAATTCCCTCCGTCCCACCAGGTACGGGTGATCCAATCGTCGCCTCCCATTCGGGAAACGGCAGCACTGAGGGACTCTCCATTTACCCCGCTTTCACCAGCCGGGTACGGCTGTCGGCGAGGAATTTGACCAGAGGAGAAGTTACCCGGAAAATTAACGGGGGTCAACTCGGGATAGCCGGTTCGTTTCCAGTTATTCCAGGCCTCCACGAAGTTGGCAAATAGGCTGGTGGTAACCCAGATTTGTTCGTTGATCATTTTCAGCGAAGCTTCTGTAGTCGACACATCCAAGGGATGGGCATCCGTGTAGTTGGTGATGTCTTCGACAGCAACGGTTCTGCCTCCGAATTTACCTATGGATACAAAGGCCGCTTCCACGCCATTCTTGTAATAGTCGGCTGCTGAGCCGGAAGCCAGACCACGCACGGCGGCATCCGCCAGGAGAAGTTGTACTTCTGCATAGGTCAGCGCGAACACGGGCGCATCACGGTCTCGATAAATCGCCGTAGGTCGGGAATAGGCACCAATAATGGCCACATCCGCACCGGAACCGGTAGGACCCGGGTATTCGGGATGGGTGGTGATGTCAAAAGCGCCGCCTGTCAGGTCAAAGCCATTGGGCAGGCCAATTTGAACCGCCGGATCGCTGTTTCCTTCTACCACACCGTCTCTATTGGCTGCCAGGCCTGCAGGAGGTACCTCGGCCACAATGGAAAGCCGCGGATCGTTGGTGGCTTTCAGGAAGTCAATCGTTTTATCGGACCACCTTACTTCGTAAATATCATCCACTACGTTCAGGGCATTGGCGTTTTGGTTGGAATAGCCATTCGCCTGATCGGAAGGCACCAACGCGTCGTCATCCGGGGAAGTAAATACCCCACCTGCTACCGCTTTTTGTACCCATGCCTGGGCAGCGGCAGGGTCCACCTTCACGAGGCGCAGTGCCATTTTCAACATCATGGAGTAGCCAAACTTTCTCCATTTTTCCAGGTCTCCCCCGTACATCACATCGTTACGGATGGGATCGCCTGCAGGATTTAAACTCGCAAGGGAAGTCTCCAGATCCATCAACATGGCCATGTAGGCTTCCGATTGGCTGTCGTATTTGGGCTGGGTGATTCCCTCCTCTGCCTGCAGCCCTTCCGTGTAGGGAACGTCTCCGTATACATCGGATACAAAGGCCAACGTGCTTGCTTTGAAAATTCCACCCACGGCATCCAAATTGCTCAAGTCCTTGGTTCGAGCCAGGCTCTGCATCTGATTGATCCTTGAAGCGATCTGGTAGCCGTTGTTCCACACGCCCTGAATGTAGTTATTCGTGCTTCCCGAAATCACGTATTTGTCCGCATTCGAGTAGTAATTGGCGCCTCCGGTAGACGTAGATGCCAGGGACTGAATCCACATACTCTGAAACAAAATCGGTCCGGAATATCCCGTTAACATATTGCCGTAGCCGTAGGTGGCCACCGGCAAAATCAGGTTCGGGTCAAAAACGTCTGCACCGGGCCTGTTGGGATCCGTATTCAGCTCTGCAAATCGGTCGTCACAGGAGCTGACCACCAGAAAGCTGCTTAGAAGAATTAGATTTATGTACTTTTTCATGATTAGTGCAATTTGAAATTTAAGTTGAATCCAATGGAGCGGGTAGGAGGTAAACTGGTACCTTCAATACCGAGGTAATTGATGTTGGATCCAAATGTCGCCTCGGGGTCGATGTTATCGGTCTTTCTCATCAGGATGGCCAGATTTCTTCCGACAATCGAGGCGGTCAATCCTTTAAATACCGGCACGGAATTGAACCAATTCTGTGGGAAGGTATAGCCCAGGGTCAACTGCCGTAGTTTAATAAAATCGCCGTCCACCACACTGGTACGCGTCACGTTTTGTACGAGGGCCTGGTAGTAGTTTTCTGCGGGAGCGGTAATTTCGTTCGTGGTTATGCCTTCTTCTCTACCCACCAGGGTATTTTGATGCAATCCCCGGAAGTGTGAATAAAACTCCGTTGCGGACAGGACCTTGTTTCCAAAGCTGTAGTCAACCAAAAACGAAAAACCAATTCCTTTGTAATTGAATTCGTTATTCCATCCCCCATAATGGGTGGGGAGTACCGAACCCCAGTTTTTAAGCTCTCCTCTTACCGGCAGGCCGGCATCGTTTACCACGATATCGCCGTTGGCATCGTACTGGTAATCGTAGGCCCGTATCTGCGGACCGGGAAGACCGGGAACGTAGGCCGTTACGGCATTTCCCAGGGTAGCCCGGTTCTGCCCGAGGTTGATCGGGTTGTTGTCCAGATTTGTACTCAGTACTTCGTTTCTCACATTGGTGAAATTCAACGAAGTCCTCCAGGTGAAATCGCTGGTCTGAATGGGAACCCCAGTGATCATCACTTCCAGTCCTTTGTTATTGGTAGAACCGGTAGCCACTACCGCGCTGCTGAAGCCAGAGGCGATGCTGTAGCTGGCATTCATGATTTCATTATTGGTAGTTTTCGAGAAATACGCCACATCAAAGGTCAAACGACTGTTGTAGAAACTCAAGTCAAACCCAAATTCGATTTCATCCGTGGTAAATGGTTTCAAGAACAGGTTCGGCAAACCCAGCGGAGAAGATCCTGCGGCAACGCCATTGAAGGAATTGGCCGAGTTGTAATAAAACTGCGTCTGATAGGCGGCAAAAGGCTCGCCACTCGTCACCGCATAGGAAGCCCGGAGCTTTCCGAAATCCAATGCGGGAATATTCAGAAACTGGTCAAACAGGAACGCACCGGTGACCGATGGCGAGAAAATACTGTTATTATCCGTAGGCAAGGTACTGTACACATCGTATCGACCGGTGGTGGTCAATGTAAGGTAATCCTTGTAGCCGAAGCCCATGGAGTAGAATCCGGACACTACTTCCCGTTCGTTGAATCCATAGGAGCGGTTGAATACCTCCACATTGAATGGAGAATACAGTTCTGGAATGACAAAGCGGGTTCCGCCCACGCCTACTTGCTCGAATCGGTTGTTCCGGAATGTCCCTCCGGCAAGGGCATCCAGCGAAATGTCACTGGTAAGCATTACATCTGCGCCAAACAGGGCATCTACGTTTAATTCGGACCGTGTAGACAAGCCCCTGCCATTCAGGTTTCCCTTTAAGTCAGAGGAGTAGGCAAGTCCGGTTGGGTCTACCGAAAAGAAGTCATCGTTTGACACGTCATTACCTACGCGAAGCATCGCATAGATTTTTGGTGCAAAGCTGTATTTCGCAGACAATGCGGATATGGTACGCTTTCTACCCCGATCATTGATTCCCTTATTGGCGATGAAATAGGGGTTCGTGACAAAGATATCGTCACTGAATACGATCTCTCTTCCTTCTTCGTCGTAGCCCGGCGCAAAAATGCTGGGTGCGATATTAGGAGCTAAGAACAGAAAGTTATTCGGATTTTTCGGACCGTCACTCAAGTTTGGAATGTTCGTACTTTTCTGATCAATGTAATTGATCATCGCGGTCACGTTCAGCTTATCCGTAATGTTCTGATCCACATTCAAATTGAGGGTCAATCGATCGTTGCCACTATTCGGAACAATGGAATTGGAGTTCAGGTTGGCGATGGATAGTCGGAAGGAACCGTCTTCGCCCAGCCCTTTGGACACGGCTACGGTATTGGTCACATTGGTACCGATATCGTAAAAATCCAGGTAGGTTTCGTCAGAAGGCTCGTAGGGATACTGGTTGCCGTCGTACCCGATCGCCGATCCACCCATGGGTTCCCCCCAGGCAAACCTGCCAGTAGTGCGTGCATCCGTGGCAGATTGCGGCCTGCGTCCGCCTCTACCCTGACCGTATTCGTTCTGAAAGTTGGTGAAATCCATCGCCTGATCGGTCATCACATTCAGGTTGTAGGAAAGTGACCAATCCTGTCCCTTTTTTGCGCTCTTGGTGGTTACCAGAATGACACCATTGGAAGCTCTGGCACCATACAGTGCGGAAGCCGCCTGTCCTTTCAGGACGGTCATGGATTCGATGTCATCCGGGCTCAGGTTACCGATACCGTCGCCATTATCCGATCCGCCCCATTGTCCGGCTGCACCCCGCTGGGTATTGTCCATGGGCACCCCGTTGATAACGAATAGCGGAGATCCGGTTCCGGAGATACTCGGAAGACCCCGAAGCACAATATTGGAGGATCCCTGTGGCCCACCGTTGGTTCCTTTCACTACCAAACCGGCTACCTGACCGATCAGTGAGTTGGCCACATTTGGCTCGCGGGCCTTGTCCATGACGTCACTATTGATCGTAGAGACTGCGTATCCCAACTTTCGTTTTTCCTTGGTCAAACCCAGGGCAGTTACGACCACTTCGTTCAATTCGCTGGCGTCTTCGCTGAGTTCTACGTCCAGGCGCGAACGGTTGCCAACCGTGTATTCCTGGCTGGCAAAGCCAATGAATGAAAAAACCAAAACCGTGTTGTCGGTCACGCCGATGGAATAGTTTCCGTCCATATCCGTGGCGGTTCCGGTTTGATTGGTCTTGTCCAGAACCGATACGCCGGGAATCGGCATGCCATCGGCCTCGGACACGACCGTACCTGTCAAGGTGCGTGTTTGGGCCTGACCCTCCATGCTCAAAAGAAGCAGTAAAGCCAACCCGTACGAGATTGATAAAATTTTTCTCATAACTGATTAATAATGTTAGAAATAGATGGTTAAAATCGCTTTACCGGACCTTCCGCTGGAGATCCGTTGGCAAAACATAACTAGATAAACATGTGGGACTTACGTATTGAATCAACGTTTTTATACCTGAAAATATGGTTCACGAAATTGGAACTCAAAAAACTGCCAATGAATTTAGTTGGGATAAAGGTAGGGAATTCCTAAACTCTTAAAAAAATAATCCTTCGTTTTTTTTTATAAAAAAACGACTCTTTTTAAAGAAAATACACAAAGTGTTGGTGATTTTACTGAAAGTTTCAGCAAAATCAGGGTATAAACTGTTCATTATTGCTGAAATTTGTAAAATTTGGGTAAAAAAAATTCGATCGATGCGGCTCGAAGCCAAACAAAATGCATGCCTGTGAAAGGTGTCAGGTTAAATCACCCCTTTTTAATGCGCTTACCGCATGGTCCACCGCCCGGGCGGTAAAGGCCATGTAGGTGAGGCTGGGGTTTTGGGTGCCGGTGGAAGTCATGCAAGCACCATCGGTGACGTAGACGTTCGGGCAGGCATGCATCTGATGAAATTTTCCCAACAGGGAAGTTTGGGGGTCTCTTCCCATGCGTACCCCACCCATTTCGTGAATATCCAGTCCCGGCGCTTGCCGGCTATCGTTTTGGCGAATTTCCGTACAGCCGGCCTTTTCCAGCATTTCGGCGCCCTGATCCAAAAAATCCCGCAGGGATTTCTCGTCGTTTTCGTCGTAGCCCACATCCACCCGCAGTTGCGGCACTCCCCACTCGTCGGTAAGGGTGTCGTCCAGGTAGACCCGGTTGGTACGTTTCGGAATGGTCTCTCCCTGCATCATCATGTAAACGCCCCAGGGTCCGGCTTCTGCGTTTGCGGCTTTAAAATCCGCACCGAAATCTTCCGAACGGGCTCCTCCCCAACCGCTTCTTCCCGCAGAATAAAAACTCATATAGCCCCGCAGGAAATCCATTTCCTGTTTCTTCACATTCCTGAAATTCGGCAACATGACGGCAGTAGGCCTTCTTCCGTAATAGTAGGAATCCAGGTGCCCTTCCATCCGGGCCGAAATGGAACCCCGGTAATTGTGAAAGGCAATATGCGTTCCCAGCAGACCGTTGTCGTTGCCCAGGCCATTGGGGAAACGGTTCGATTTGGAGTTCAGCAAAATCAGGTTCGAATTCAGCGCAGATGCGTTCACAAAAACGATTTTAGCGAAATACTCCGTGGTTTCTTTGGACAGCGCATCTACGATGCGAACGCCCGTGACTTTGTCTTTGGCATCGTCAAAGATCAGGGAATGGACCACGGAATGCGGCCGTAGGGTCAGATTACCCGTTGCAACGGCAGCCGGAAGGGTGGATGCGTTGGAACTGAAATAGGCACCAAAGGGACAACCCCGTTGGCACAGGCTTCTGGCCATGCATTGCCCCCTGCCTTGCGCGATATGATGAGGCTGCGGCTGGGTCAGATGGGCACAGCGCCCGATCACAAATTTCCGATCCGGATAGGCTTGGAGAATACGTTCCTGAACAAGCTTTTCCACCTTGTTCATTTCCCAGGGGGGTAAAAACTCCCCGTCCGGTAGCGTGTCCAATCCATCCTTGTTGCCGCTGACACCGATAAACCGCTCCACATAGCTGTACCAGGGAGCGATGTCTTCGTAGCGAATCGGCCAATCCACTGCAAAACCGTCCCTTCCCGGGCCTTCAAAATCAAAAGAGCTCCACCGCTGTACTTGTCGGGCCCAAAGCAGGGACTTCCCTCCTACCTGGTACCCGCGAATCCAGTCGAAAGGTTTTTCCTGAATGTAGGGATGCTCCTTGTCTTTTACAAAAAAATGATCCGCATCGTCCTTGAACGCATAGCATCGGGAAACGACGGGGTTTTCTTTCCGGACTTCCAGGGGCAATTGGCCGCGCAGGGGAAACTCCCAGGGAGGCGTATGCATGGTGGGGTAGTCTTCCCGGTGGTTGACCTGCCTCCCTCTTTCCAAAACGAGCGTTTTCAACCCTTTCTCGCAAAGCTCTTTTGCTGCCCAGCCGCCACTTATGCCGGAGCCAATAACGATGGCATCGTATGTATTCTTCGTCATCAGTTGTCGTCTTTATTCGTATCGCAAGGACTCGATAGGATCCAGCCGGCTTGCTTTATAGGCGGGCAAAAGACCGGAAACCAGTCCAACGACCACGCACACAACAAAGGCGAAAATGATCCATACCCAGGGAACCAGGAACCCACCGGGCCCAACGGTATTTCCTACCAGGTTTCCAATGCCAATACCCATCATTACTCCCAAAAGCCCTCCCATCACACATATAACAATGGCTTCAATCAAGAATTGCTGCCGGATCCATTTGGGAGTTGCTCCCATGGCCTTTCGGATACCAATTTCACGGGTCCGCTCCGTTACCGAAACCAACATGATATTCATCAGACCAATGGCGGCTCCAAGAAGTGTAATAAACCCAATTCCAAAACCTCCAATCCGCAGAAATCCGGCGATTTCTTCCAGCCGTTCGCCGATGGTTTGTGATTTAACCACTTCGAAGGAATCTTCCGCCCCAATTCGGTCCTCCCGAATGGACCGCATGATACCCGTCGCCTGCCCCATATCGTAATCCAATTTGAGCGGATCCTGACCGGCTACAGTAATGGTGTACCGGAACGTGCCTCGCTGATCCAGATTTCGCGCATTGAGAATGGGGACGATGATGGCCCTGTCCGGCCCGGTATCTCCCCCAACTCCCCCCTGCCGTTCCATGACACCGACGATGGTGTAGCGCTGGCCAAAAAACGTCAGGTATTGATTGACGGGGTTTTCACCGTCCGCAAATAGGGTACTTTGGATCTCCGTTCCGATGACACAAACATTGGTTCCATACTGAATCTCCACGTTGCTAAAACTTCTGCCTTCCTCTATGGCTATACCGTTGATTAGAAAATAATTCTCGTCTCCGCCAATAATCCGGCTGTTGGGATTGGTTTTTTTGGAACCTTTGGAAACCTCGGCAGAACCGGTGACCCGGGTTGTAATGGTGGATATCCCCCGCTGATTGTATTTCTCTTTGAAGGCTTGGGCCTCTCGAAAAGAAATGGGTGAGTAATTTTTTTGCGTAACCCCGGCTGTAGTGGCCCTACCTCCGGAAAAACCGCGGCTCCTCACATCGAAATTGTTTGCTCCAAAGCCGGACAAGCTCTCCTCAATCTGTGCCTTCATCGCGTCAATGGCCGTCAGCATCCCTACCAGAGAGGTAATACCGATGGCGATAATCATCGCCGTCAATACTGTGCGCAAAAGATTGGTTTTCACGGAACGAAAGGCCTCGCGAATGTTTTCGATCAAATTCATGTCTCGTATAAAAAGGTCCGGAACGTGTTTTCCGGACAAACTATTTCAATAATATTACACATAAAATACGGGGAGGCAAAGCCTTTTAAGAATTTTAACACCTGCGCGATCCCTCAGTGGATTCGGTCTCCTCTGATTTCCAGGTGCTTCATGACTTCTTTCTCAAAATCCAGCCATTCCTTCCAGCGCTTTTCTACCTTTTCCGGATCCTGGTATTTTTTTGCCAACTGGATGAAATTCACGTAATGCCCGGCCTCGGATACCATCAGTTCGTGGTAGAATTCTTTCAACTCTTCATCGGGCAGGTTATTTGAAAGCAATTTAAACCGCTCACAGGAACGGGCCTCGATCAGCGCATTCATCAGCAAGTGTTCCGTGAGTTGATCGGTACGGCTTCCTCCCTTTCGTACAAAGGACTGCAATTGCACCACGTAAGCATCCTTTCGCGGGTGCCCAAAACGGTACCCACGTTTTCGTATTTGCTGCATCACTGCTTCAAAATGCCCCCATTCTTCGGCCACAACCGGACTGAGTCGCTCTACCATGGCTTCGAAACTCGGGAAACTTAACGATCAGCGAAATGCAGGAAGAAGCTGCCTTTTGTTCGCAATAGGCATGGTCCACCAAAATGGCTTCCAGGCTCATTTTCGCCACATCCACCCAACGGGGATCGGTAGGCAGTTGCAAGCGCAACATTTTGTTTTTTGTCGATTCTTTCCAATCCATGGCCATTGTCAATCAAAGAAATACCAGCTAATTCCCAAATCCAACATGTTTTTCAACCCGGTATAGCCCGGGGTGATGAAGTAGCCGTCATTTTCCATAAATCCGGCATTGAGGTGGTTGTAACGAAAGAGTACACGGGTCCGGTTAATCCGGAAATTCAAGAAGGCATCGGCAACCGGGTAGGCGTACACGTTAAATTCGTTTTGAAGGTGAAATTGTTGGGTAGCAGGCATGTATGCAGGTGCATAATTGCCCGAACGGTACCTTCCTTCCAATCCTATTTGTACGTAGACATTTTCATCAAATAGCGGACCGTCAAAATATATCCGCGAATTGATAAACCATTCCGGAATCCTAAATGCATCCGCAGCCCCTCCGGTAACCAGTGTGTAGCGGACGTCCGACTCCCAATGAAATTTCCCCGACAGCACCAGGTCTCCCGAAAATCCAGGAATAACCATAAAGGCTTCCGAACCCGCTTGCTCGGGCACCTGCTCCTCGTTGTAGAATACGTAATTGTTGATTCTGTTCACGGTTAGGTTGGGGCGAAGAACACTCCTACCCAGGTCTACTTTGATTGTTCCCCTGATCTGGTCCACCCCTATATTGGAAAAATCATTGATCCAGCGGTAATGGTTTCCGGCATACCGCTCCTGAGCGAGTGTGGGTTTGTACAACGCCTTGGTATACCGCACATCCAGGTAAGGCGAGATAAACAACCCGGATATCCGGTAACCATCAGGAATCAGGTATTCTCCTTCCGCCTCAAAGATCCAGTTTTCATTGATTTCTCCCCGAAGCGCACCCCCTAAAAACAGCTCGGTAAACGAATTGTTTTCAGAGAAAAAACGGCTGGCCATGCGTCCGGTGCGGAGTTTAATGTAGGCATTGTAGTACACCGGCCCCAGGTCGCCTTTAAAGCCAAATTCGTTTTTCCATTCCGAATAATGGTTGTGATTATTGGTGGTATCCGGTTTGCTGTGCACCAGGCTGCTATCCGAGGAATTAAACCGGTTTTCGTTGAAAAAATCTGCGTCGGTAGTCCGAAGGTTCGAAAAGAAGGTGACTTCCTGCTTCTTTTTGTCGAAAACCTGATACACTTGCCAGCCTTTGACAATTTCAAATTGTTGGTACAGGTGGTACCCCTGCCGTAAATCTCTGGCTCTTGAGTTTCGCAGCCAGACTTTGGAATCTTCGTAGGTGAAATACAGGGAGGTAGTATCCACATCGGGGGGGATGATACCGCCCTGTTCGTTGACATTGTGTTTCATCCGTGAAAAACTCGCCAGCAGCCGGTATTTCCCATTTGGAGACACATAATTGGTGTGAAATTCGTAGGAATCGTTCACCACATTATTATCATCCCTACGCGTAGGATTCAGGGTCTTTCGGGCCCGAATGGTACGGTAGGCAAAGCCAACGTTCCAGTTGGGTTGAATATTTCGTACAAATTCCACGTCCAGTTTGTTGCGATTGCCGCCACCAAAAAATGCCGCAATGTGTGTATGCGGAGATTTGGTATCGAAGTACCGAATGCTATCCGGGGAATGGTAATACAGGTCGTAGGCATGAAACCCGGAGGTACGTCCGATTTGCAGGGGCACCTCGTAAAAAATCGGGCGGGCAGCAGTACCCAAATTTCCGAGATCCTGATAGGTATACCAGGTATCGGCCACCGGCTCGTAGTTGTGAAAACCCGTCAGGGAGGTATCGAGCGCTACCTTTTTAAAGCGATTGTTACGAACGTATTTTTCGTAAAAATACTGCGAGGTATTGGGGCCGTACACCATTTTTGTGGAATCATCGAGCAGTCCGCGATTGGGGGTATTGGATTCTTCCGGCGTACGGTTCTGCTGTGCCGCTGCGGAAAGGATGCCCCACAGCACCGTGAAAAAGAATACCGCCAAAAAAATCCCCTGCTTATGCTTCACTAGTATATCGTTTGTCGGTGATCATTCGCTTTACCTGTTGGAGGAGCTGTTGACTGTCCCCGGAAGCCATCGTAACCGCTACAGGCAGAACAAAAACGGGTAGGTCCGCCAACACGGACAGCAACGCTTCGTCCTTCAATTTTACAGCATCTTTTTCTGTGGTCAAAAGGGCCGGCTCGTACTTTTGATGCTTCGCGCAGGTCTGCTTGATTGCCCGCAGGTCGTTCATACTGTATCGGTGGTGATCTGAAAAGGCCATCACTTCCAATACGGTATGATTTTTTGAAAGTTCATCCAATAAAGGTACATGGTCTACGATACCGGTAACCAGGATCAAATACCGGGGTAGCGTTTCCTTTTCGTGCCGAAGGCCATAAGGCTTTCCATAGGACAGTCCTGAAAAATAAATCGGCACCCCTTCCCGAACATAACGTTGAATGCTTTGGCGGTACCGTTTTTCCTCCTCCGCCGGCAGGGGCAGCGTACATTTGGTGACCACCACAATGTCTGCCCGGGCTGCATTTTTTCGGCTTTCCCGGAGTCTTCCCTGAGGGAGTAATTTATCGGAGAAAAAAGGACGGGAATGGGTGGTGAGCAAGACCCGAAGATCGGGCTCCAGGTACCGGTGCTGGTAGGCATCGTCCAACAAAATGGCATCGATAGGTCCGCAGGAAGCAAGTAGCATGGGAACGGCCAGAACACGCTCCTCACCTACGGCTACGCTCACCTTCTCCTTAAATTTTTGGTAGATCTGAAACGACTCGTCCCCTATTTCAGCGGGTCCGCTGGTGTCGTCGGCCAATAAAAACCCACGCGTTTTTCGACCATACCCTCTACTCAAAACCGCCAGGCGGTAGTCAGAAGCGAGATGGCGCAACAGGTATTCAATAAAGGGCGTTTTTCCGGTACCGCCCACTGCCAGATTTCCTACGACCAGGGTGGGAACATCGAATGCCTGACTTTTCTTCATTCCCAAATCAAACATCCTGTTTCTGAATGCCGTAGCTGCCCCATACATACAGGCAAAGGGAAACAGCAATAATTCAGAAAGGCGCATTGTTTATTTTTTTGTAATTTTGATTAGAAAACAAACGCAAATATATGGTTTATTTGATTAAGGATGTCATTTCCCATTTGGAATCCGTTGCGCCCCCTGCCTACCAGGAGAATTACGACAACTCCGGACTGATCACAGGCAACCCCCGAGCAGAAGTCACCGGGATACTGTGCGCCCTGGACGCAACCGAAGCGGTGGTGGAAGAGGCGAAAGAACAGGGTTGCAACCTGATTGTCGCACACCATCCCATCCTATTCAAAGGTCTAAAAAGCCTGACCGGCAAAACCTACGTGGAACGAACGGTCATTCGGGCAATAAAAAACGATATCGCCATCTATGCCATACACACCAATCTGGATGCCGTTACCCAAGGGGTCAATCAGAAAATCAGCCAGAAGATCGGCCTGCAACAGCCTCGAATTCTGGCACCGAAGAAAGGCCTGTTAACCAAACTAACGACTTTCGTTCCTGCGGAGCATTCCGAAGAAGTACTCCAGGCCCTGTATCGGGCAGGAGGCGGCACCATTGGTCAATACGCTCGTTGCAGTTTTCAGGTCCCGGGAACCGGTACCTTTTTACCCTTGCAAGGGGCCAATCCCTACCTGGGATCGGCGGGTACTGAAAGTCGGGTGCAAGAGGTACGGGTAGAATTGATGTTTCCGGATCACCTGCGCTCCCGCCTGGTACAAACGCTGAAAACCGCCCACCCTTACGAAGAGGTTGCGTATTACCTTCAGCCCCTGGAAAACGAACACCAGGAAGTAGGGTCTGGCATGATCGGACTCCTCCCAGACCCCATGGACGGTCGGGATTTTTTACTACACCTGAAGCAATCGATGGACCTACAAATCCTCAAACATACCGCACTTTCCGGCAAAAAAGTGCAGCGGATTGCCCTGTGTGGAGGCGCAGGAGTTTTTCTGCTTGGCGCAGCGATCCGTGCGAAGGCCGATGTCTTTATCACTGCCGATATTAAATACCATGAGTTTTTCGACGCGGATGGGCAAATCACCCTTGTGGATATCGGGCACTACGAAAGTGAAATTTATACAAAAGAACTTTTAAAAGATTTATTGTCGCAAAAATTTAGTAATATTGCAACCTATTTGACAAATATCGTTACAAATCCAATAAGTTACCTTTAGTACATGGAAAGTCCAGTCGCACAAAAGCTAGAAGCCATTCTTAATCTTCAAAACATAGATTCCCGCCTAGATGCTATTTTTAAAGTCAGGGGAGCGCTCCCTGAGGAAGTTCAGGATCTGGAAGACGAAATAATCGGCTACGAAACCCGACTGAACAAATTCAACACGGATATAGAGGCGATGGAGGCGGAAATCAAAAACCACAAAGACGCCATAAAGGAATCCGAGAAGTTGATCAAAAAATACCAGGATCAGCAAATGAATGTGCGGAACAACCGTGAATACGATGCGATCACCAAAGAATTGGAACTGCAGGATTTGGAAATTCAGGTATCCAAGAAGAAAATAACGGAAGCGCAGGTACGGATCGAAGGAAAGCAGCAGGACATTGCCGACCTCAACGAAATCCTCAAAGACCGGCAAAACGACCTGGACCAGAAAAAAGGAGAACTTGATACCATTGTGGCCGAGAGCGAATCGGAAGAAAAGAAATTAAAAAACGAACGGGAAAAAGCTGCAAAAAAAGTAGAAGACCGTCTCATCAAATCCTACGATAAAATCAGAAACAACGCAAAAAACGGTCTGGCGGTGGTTTTGGTGAAACGAGGTGCCTGCGGTGGCTGCTTTAACATTGTCCCTCCCCAGCGACAAGCCGAAATACGAGAGCGTAAAAAAATCATCGTGTGCGAGCACTGCGGACGCATACTTGCAGGCGTGGAGGATGAAATCGTCGAAGAACCTACGCCAAAACGAAAACGCAGCAAGGCATAGCCTGGCGGATCCTACAGTACCGAAAAACGCCCACTTTTTTCTTTTTTCCGGATTCACCAAAAACTTTGTTGATTCGTATGCGTTTATTTTTTATATTTCCGGTCTATGAAAAAGGTAATTTACATTCTCCTTTCATTTGTTTGCTTTGCTCAGGTATCGTTGGCGAAGGAAGGTCCTCAAAAAACCTTTTTGATATTGTTTGATCGGCAGGAATTGGCGCAATACCAATCCAGTGCCGCAAAGATGGAATTGAGTTTTATGGATACCTTCAAAACGCGAACCTATACGGGTAATTCAGAACACGCCCTGATCGTTACGGTTCCATTTTCGAACTGGACGGTATGCGAAATGGGAAATTCGCTGGTGCAGATTTCGGGAGATAAGGAGGTTCCCTTGGAATCCATCGCTTTCCGCATCATTGACATGAACGAGTGCCAGGAAAACTTTCAAACCCTTCTTTCCGATTCGGAGGAGCAAGCCTCCGGCAAGAAAGTCGCTACTATCAAACTAACCCTATAACTCTTTGATTTTTTTCAACGGAGAGGGATGGTAAGCCTCCAGAAAAATGGTGCCATCTTCCTCCTGAATCAGCTCGTAGCAACACAGATTTTCGTGCCGGAAGACGTCCATGTACCGCAAGTCATAGCCAAGCAACACCGTCATAAGAATCCGGATTGCTCTTCCATGCATGCAGATCAACAGCTGATTGCCCCCTTTGGATAAAATGTACCGCATGGCTCGTTTCAATCGGACGGCCACCTCCATGGGGGACTCCCCTCCTACTATTTTATGCGTTAATTCCCCCTCCGACCATTTTGCAAGCATGTTGAGGTAGTATTGATTTTCGTCGTGGTCCATCGGTAGTCCCTCGTAATGCCCCCAGGAAATCTCGTTAAGGTCCGATAGCTCTTCGTGGTATACATCCGGCGTGAGGAAGCGCTCAACGGATTGTCTGGTTCGTATCAGGGAGGAAAAATACACCCGATCGAAAGGTATCTGCTTGAATCTATGGTAGAATGCTTCCGCTTGCTTTTTGCCTGTTTCATTAATGGGAGCATTTATTCCACTTCCCTGTACTACCCCTTTGAGATTGTAATCCGTCTGACCGTGCCTTACTACAAATATTTTTTTACTGCTCAAGATTCTCTATTTTTGGATTTCCATCCAAAGAAAAAAATTTTATCCCATAAAACATGGTATTTAAGAAAAAACCCGATCTGGATTTTTTGAATCAAATGGGAAAGGACAGCATGACTGGCTTTCTGGGGATTCGGTATACCGGGTTTGGAAAGGACTATTTGGAGGCCGAAATGCCGGTTACTACCAAAACCAAACAGCCCTTTGGTCTGTTACATGGAGGGGCAAACGTGGTATTGGCAGAAAGCCTGGGCTCGGTGGCAGCCTTGCTCTGTCTGGAGGATGACGGCACCTATCCGGTAGGCCTTGACATCAACGCCAACCACCTAAGAGGCGTCAGGGAAGGCAAAGTATGTGGTAGAGCTACTCCCATTCACCTTGGCCGCACCACCCAGGTTTGGGAAATACGGATAACCGATCCCGAGGGCAACCTGTCCTGCATCAGCCGTATTACCATGGCCATCCTACGAAAGTAACTTGCATGGAAACGATCAACGTAGCACGTGATACTTCCCAGAAGCTTTTTCTGGAATCCTTCATCGCCAGGGCGTTTAGGAAAAATCATTCTTTCGCCATTTGGAAAAAACCCAAACGAGGCGTGGTGGAAATGATCTCTGACAACGATTCCCAAAATACGGTCTCACCTAACCTGGATTTGGATGAGCTTCCGGAAGGATTCATGGTGCATCCCTTTCAGCCTTCCGAAGCCAATCCACCGGTATACATCAAAGCTTCACAGTACGAAAGGTTCACGCTTGGAGAAAATGCCCCCTTGGAGGCTCGGGAATGGGAAGCTGAGGGAAAAACGCTCCAAGCACCGGCTACATTTATCCGTGACAAAATTGCTTCACTCCCAGCCCGAGATCACAGTCCTTCCTCCAAAAAATCGCAGTTTATCGCGACCGTAAAAAAAGCAGTTGCCTGCATTGAGCGGGGAGAATTTTACAAAGTGGTTCCGGCTCGCCTAAAAAAAAAGCGACTTCCGGAGGATTTTGATTTAGCCGGCGTCTTTTTGGAACTGTGTGAGGCCTATCCCAATGCCTTTGTTAATTGCTATTTCAGCGAGGACAGTGGGTGCTGGGTCGGGGCCAGCCCGGAAACATTGATCCGAACAAAGGGTGACAGTTTTTACACCATGGCATTGGCCGGAACTCAGAAAGCAAGGGGAGATAATCCGCTAAAAAATGCCGCCTGGACACAAAAAGAAATCGAGGAACAGGCACTCGTAAGCCGGTACATCGTCAATTGCTTTAAAAAAATCCGCCTCCGCGAATACCAGGAACTCGGACCCAAAACGTCCGTTGCAGGTAGCCTGCTCCATCTTAAATCCGAATTTTTGGTAGACATGCGGGCCACCAACTTCCCGCAGTTGGGAAGCGTTATGTTGAAATTGCTGCACCCTACCTCTGCTGTATGCGGGATGCCTAAGGAAAAAGCGCTGGACTTTTTGTTGACCGAAGAGCGATTCGACCGCGCGTATTTCTCCGGATTCATCGGGCCGGTCAATCTGGATGGGGAAACCGATCTCTTTGTCAATCTTCGCTGCGCCAGATTGGAAAACAACGAGGCACTCCTTTTTGCCGGCGCCGGCATAACGGAGGACTCTGTTGCCCGGCAAGAGTGGGATGAGACGGAATTAAAATGCTCAATTTTAGGAAAATTCATCCAAACCAAAACGTCCCGTTGATACTACCCCAACTCAGTCATTTGGCCTCAATCTGTGCAAAAAGCGGCATCACGCAGGCCATTTTATCGCCAGGCTCTCGATGTGCGCCGATCTCTCTGGCCTTGATACGCCATCCATTGGTGCACTGCCGGACCATCCCAGACGAGCGATCCGCGGCGTTCATCGCCCTGGGTATGGCTCAACAACTAAATAAGCCAGTAATCCTGGTGTGTACCAGCGGATCGGCGGCACTAAACTACGGCCCTGCCCTGGCAGAGGCGTTTTATCAGCAAATCCCTTTATTGGTTCTCACCGCAGACCGGCCGGCCGAATGGATCGATCAGTGGGACGGGCAAACCATCCGCCAGGACAATCTCTACGGAAGACATGTAAAGGGAAGCTTTACATTCCCCGATGAGGCCGGGCTGCCCGATAAGCTTTGGCATGCAAAGCGACTGGTGAAGGAAGCTCTGGCACTGGCCAAATGCTTCCCCATGGGTCCGGTGCACATCAACATCCCGGTAAGGGAGCCTTTTTATCCGGAACCCAACGAAAACTATGCATTCGAAATCACGGATCTCGAACCGGTATTGGAAGTACAAGCCGGAAGCCAAATCCTGGGAACCGATGCCGAACGCAAGCTGAGAAATCAACTCAGTTCCTTTCGGCGGATACTGCTCATCCCCGGTCAGCAGCGGCCAAACCCCAAAATATACGCGGTATTGGCGGACATTGTACGGGAGCAAAAAGCCATACTGGTAACCGACACGATATGCAACATGAGCCAGGAGGGATCGGTTGCCTACCACGATTTTTTTATTGGTGACCCGGCCCGGCAGCAGGAAATGGCGCCCGACCTGGTCATCAGTTTTGGGAAATCCATTCTATCCAAAGCTTTGAAACAGTTTTTGAGAAAGCACCCGGCTGCACATTGGCACATCCAACCCGAAGGGCCGGTATCGGATCCGTATAAAAATCTGAGCCAGATCATTCGGCTGCAGCCAGAAACGTTTCTTCCTTTCTTCTTAGCCGCAGCAAATCCGGTGGATCCCCTGTTTGAAAAGCGGTGGATGCAAACGAACGAAGCGGTTCGCAACCACCTGCACCGGTTTTTGGGAGAATCGAAAGTTTTTGGAGAACTTCAGGCACTGCAGCAGATTTTACCAAAAATTCCAGCGCATGGAAAAGTCCACCTGGCCAATAGCCTTGCCGTGCGCAATGTCAATTTTCTGGGGCGGCCACTGCGGGATGTTGAGATTATCAGTAACCGGGGAACCAGCGGTATTGACGGCTCCAACAGCACGGCGGTGGGATGCACCTTTACCACCAAAGAAACGGTCTCCCTGATTACCGGGGACATGGCGTTCTTTTACGATCGCAACGCATTCTGGCACCAATACCAACTGGCCAACCTTCGGGTACTCCTATTCAATAACCAGGGCGGCGGCATTTTCCGGATGATAGACGGACCTGCGCTCCTACCGGAGTTGGAGGAATATTTCGAGACCCGACAAAAACTGACCGCCGAGCACCTGGCGGCGGAATTGGGCTTTGACTATTGGTGTGTGGCAGACCTGGCCTCGCTGCAAAACTGCCTGGAATCGTTTTATCAAAAATCCCTCAAGCCTAAGATTTTGGAAATAAAAACCAGCAGCGAATCCAACACCCGAAACCTGAAGCTGCTGAAGGAAAACATTCGCAGGCATTTGGATTCAACTAATTTGTAAACTATTGTTTTGAAAAATAATGGACCTGTAGAAAATACAATTTGTTTTTTCTAAATTTAGAGCGAAAAAAAAACCGGATGACATGAGCAAGCAATTCAGCGACCAAGAGAAGGCACCTCTTGCAAATATTGAAGAATGGGAAGATGATTTAAAGATCAGGTATCCAAAACCAAAGTCCGAACAAGCCAAAGCCAAGGACGATTACCGAAATTACCACGACTCGGAACGGGTAGATACGGTTCGGGATTTTTACCGATTGAACCACCACTACCAGACCTATGATTTTGTGACGAAAAAAGAACAGGAATTTCTCAGGTTTGATAAAAAGGAGATGCGTTTCTGGGAGGCTATCGATTACCTGAATACCTTGGTGGACGATTCCGATCCGGACACCAGCCTGGATCAACTCCAGCACCTGTTGCAAACCTCGGAGGCCATTCGTGCGGACGGGCATCCGGATTGGTTTGTGCTTACCGGTTTTATTCATGACATGGGAAAAGTGCTTTGTTTATTTGGAGAACCCCAGTGGGCCGTAGTTGGGGATACCTTTCCGGTGGGCTGCAAGCATTCGGATAAAATTGTCTATCCTGAATTTTTTGCGGGTAATCCCGATGCTGAAGACGAGCGGTACAACACAACGTACGGAATATACGAGCCAAATACTGGTCTGGACAATGTAAAAATGTCCTGGGGTCACGACGAGTACCTCTACCAAATGACGAAGGATTACCTTCCGGAACCTGCTTTGTATATGATCCGGTACCATTCCTTTTATGCCCAGCACCGGGAAGGTGCTTACGACCACCTCCTCAACGCACACGATCGGGAGATGTTCAAATGGGTTGATAAATTCAACCCCTACGACTTGTACTCCAAAGTACCGGTGCCGCCGGATGCCAAAGCCCTTCGTCCCTATTACGAAGATTTGGTGGCGAAATACCTACCCGATACACTGAAATTTTAGGCGCTACAAACCCTGGATGACCAACTCCTTGCTGCCCGGAACCCCGGGCAGCAATTTAATTTTATGCGATGCTCACAGCCCTGACCTTTATCGGATTTACCCTTTTTGTTGCATTTTTTTCCTGGTACAAATTGAGAAAAGACGATATTCGCTCCAGGGACGGATACTTTCTGGGCGGACGCTCCCTCACGGGTGGCGTGATTGCAGGGTCCATGATATTGACCAACATTTCCACCGAGCACTTGATTGGGCTCAATGGCTCCGCCTACAAAAACGGAATGATCATCATTGCCTGGGAAGTGACCAGCGCCATTGCCCTGGTAATTGCCGCTTTGTATTTTTTGCCGATCTATCTAAAAATGGGCTTAACCACCATCCCCCAATACCTGGAAAACCGGTACGATAGCTCCACCAAGACCCTCGTGGCGTTCTTGCTGATGGTGTCTTTTGTGGTCACACTGCTTCCCATCGTCCTGTATACCGGTGCAATCAATCTGGAGAGTATTTTCGGTGTGTCCGAAGTATTGGGAGTGAGTTTGTCAGAAGGTATCTGGATAACCGTCGTGACCATCGGGGTGATCGGTTCCGTTTATGCCATCTTTGGAGGCTTGAAGGCAGTAGCCTTGTCCGATTCCATCAATGCAATTGGCCTGGTGATCGGTGGACTCATGGTCCCTGTCTTTGCTCTCTGGGACATAGGCGATGGGAATATCATCGATGGCATGAGTAAGGTCTATGCGTTTGCTCCCGAAAAATTCAATGTCATCGGTGAGGCGGATTCCGTATTACCTTTCGGAACCATCTTTACAGGATTGATGATCAATCAACTGTATTTCTGGGGCATGAACCAAACCATCATTCAACGGGCATTTGGAGCAAAAAACATGGCCGAAGCCCAAAAAGGGCTTTTATTTACCGGTATCTTTAAAATACTGATTCCGTTGATCATTGTGCTGCCCGGCATCATCGCCTATTATTATTACAAAGATCAATACTACGACAACCAGGACTTCATCTATCCGGTATTGCTGATGCGAGTGATGCCGGTAGGGCTTCTCGGTTTCTTTGCGGCCGTGGTACTGGGGGCCATATTGAGTACCTTTAACAGTGTTTTGAATTCGGCAGCCACCATATTCAGTCTCGACATCTATAAAAAACTCATTCATCCAGACTGTTCAGACCGGCGGTTGGTTCGGGTAGGAAGACTAAGCTCACTGGTGCTCGCCTTGTTTGCGATCGGCATTGCGCCTTTGGTAGGCAATGCGCCGGAGGGACTTTATCAGTTGATGCAACAGCTCAATGGGATATTTTTTATCCCGATCGCCTCGATTTTAATCGCCGGATTTTTCATCCCAAAAGTGACCGCCCGGGGAGCCAAAATAGGCCTGGTTACCGGCCTGACCTTTTACCTGTTGACAAGCTTCGTGTTCGACTCCGGTATCCATTTTATTCACATTTGGGCGATTGAGTTTGTCATGAACCTGGCGCTGATGTATACGATTAGCCATTACTTCCCAGGGAAGCCCAATACTTACATAAGTCGACCGCCGGTATTGGAGATGAAACCCTGGAAATACGCGAAACCGGTGTCCGCCGCCTTGTGTCTGGTAACCGTTCTCATTTATATTTGGCTGGGTAGTTGAACCCCACCGTAGCAGGGCCATTTTACCGCCCCGAATGAAGGAATCCGTCGATGCCAATATCTACCATTCTTTTCATTCAGAAATCTAATTTATTCAGAATAATATATCAAATATTTACCTTTATTCAGTTAATATGTGTGATTATTTTATTTAAAATTACGATTTGATTCGTTTTTTTTTCTTGACTAGCGTTGATTTTCCTTTGTGAACGGTATCCTTCTTGGTTATTTTCTCGTTATTTTTGTATCGTGAAAAGCAAACAAGGGAAAATAGCGTCTTTTTTCTCAAGGTATCTTCTGAGCAACCTGTTAGCGCTGTTTTTAGTTGGTCTATCCGTAGCTGAGGGTGAAGAAGCAGTCCACCAGTTTCCCAAAGCGGGGATTTACATGGACGTATCCGATTTTGATTACCTGGATTTTCCTACTTCCCTCAGCAGGGCGCAATCAAGCAGTCATTCGTCAAGGGACATGCTGCTTCCCGTTTTTTACCTGCGTAACGATCCCTTTCATCTGTTGCAGCTTTTTCACTCCTCAGCGCCGGTCCCGATCCTACCGCTCATCACCCGGGACCAACTCAGGCGTATCGTGTCTATGGTGGTGTGTTCCAACGCGCCTTGAGGGATTGCCTACCGCTTGTCTTCTCCGGAAGATTGGTTTTCATTCGAAGCCGATTTTCAAGAATCCCCAAAATAACTACAAGAAATAACTATCGGTAGTCTGCTTCACATGCATGCTTCCCTGTCATTTGTTGGCTGAAATCGTTGCGTTCTATTGTTTGTTTAATCTCGTTTCTGAAATGAATAAGAAAAATTCTGGGCTCCGGTATACCGGTAGCGAAAATGCACGTTTGAAATCCCTGTGGAAAGTTATTGGTTTCCTGGCGATAGGGAGTGCCCTGGTTTCCTGTAACGAAGGAAGTGGCAAAAACAATAAAAATGCAGAAATCCTGGAAGTACCGGTATTTACCTTGATGCCGAAAGACATAGAGGTACCCCAAACCTACGTGTGCGATTTGCAAGCGATTCAGTTTGTGGAAGTTCGCTCCAAGGTGGAGGGTTTTGTGGAACAAATCTATGTGGACGAAGGGCAGGAAGTACGGAAAGGACAGGCCCTTTTTCAGCTCTCCTCGGCAGAATACAACGAGTTGGTAAATTCTGCGACAGCCAAACTCATGCAGGCAAAAGCGGAAGAAAGGGCAGCCAGCCTGGAAGTAGAACGGTTGAAAGTCCTGGTCGACAAGAAAATCTATTCCTCTTCCGAACTCGAACTGGCCCAGTCCAGAAAGGAAATGGCAGAATCTGCCATCTTGGAGGCCGAATCCATGCTAAAAAATGCACAGGTAGGCCTTTCGTACACCACGGTGAAGGCTCCTTTTGACGGCATAGTGGACCGGATTCCCTACAAAACCGGCAGCTTGGTGAAAAGTGGAGACTTGCTCACCAATATCACGGATATCAGCGAAATCTTCGCCTATTACCGCATCACGGAAAACGAATACCTGCGGTATATGCGGGGTGAACTAGACAAAGATGCCGACTCGGAACAAATGAACGAACAGGTTCGGGAGACGCTGTTGGACGAGCAGGAGGAAATTTCCCTCATCTTGTCGGATGGGGTGGAGTACCCCTACAAAGGCCGGTTGGAAACGATGGAAGCAGATTTCGAGCAAGGTACGGGGTCCATTGCTCTTCGGGTCCGGTTTCCCAACCCGGATGGCTTGATCAAACACGGAGCCAGCGGCAAAGTGCAAATGAGCAATGAACTGAAAGATGTTTTTCTGATCCCGCAAAAATCTACTTTTGAGATTCAGGAATACAATTATGTGTACCTCGTTGACAAAGACAATAAAGTAAATGTCCGAAGCTTCAGGCCCCTGCGTAGACACGGACTTTTTTACGTGGCGCAAGACTTTACGACCAACGATAAAGTTGTACTTGAAGGAATTCAGCTACTCAAAGACGAGGCCACGGTAAAACCGAATCCGGTCGGAGAAGAAGAAGTTTACCGTTCCCTAAACCTACCGCTTTAGCCGTTTAAACCCCTTGACACATGTTTGATTTGTTTATAAAACGACCCATCCTGTCGACGGTAATTTCCATTTTGATTACCCTAATCGGCCTATTGGCACTTTTCGGATTACCCGTTACCCAGTTTCCGGAGATCGTCCCGCCTTCGGTAACCGTAACCTCTCAGTACCGGGGAGCGAATGCGGAGGTGGTGACCAAAGCCGTCACGACTCCCCTTGAGCGCGCCATTAACGGTGTTCCGGGCATGACCTACATGTCTTCGGTGAATACCAACGACGGCGTCTCTGTGATTACGGTCTTCTTTAGTGTAGGTACCGATCCGGATCAAGCTGCCGTAAACGTGCAAAACCGCGTGGCAACCGTCGTGGATGAATTGCCCGAAGAAGTTATCCGCGCTGGGGTAATGACAGAAAAAGAGGTGAATTCCATGCTGCTCTACCTCAATCTGATGACCTCAGACAGCACACAGGACGAGAAATTTGTTTACAATTTTGCAGACATCAATATTCTTCCCGAACTAAAACGAATAGATGGAGTGGGGCGTGCGGAAATCATGGGAAATCGCGATTATGCCATGCGAATCTGGCTAAATCCGGACCGAATGGTGGCCTATAACCTTACCCCACAGGATGTCAGTGAGGCGATTCAAAGCCAAAATGTAGAAGCTGCTCCCGGAAAATCCGGAATTAGTTCGGACCGGGACCCGCAGTCCCTGCAATACGTCCTCAAATACACCGGTAAGTTTAACACCAAAGAGGATTACGAAAACATTACGTTAAAATCCCTACCGGACGGATCCCTGCTTAAAATCCGGGACGTGGCAGAAGTTGCCTTCGATTCGGAGGATTACAACATGGTGTCAATGACCGATGGGCAGCCCTCCGCATCCATCATGATCAAACAACGTCCCGGTTCGAACGCCAGGGAAGTGATACAAAACATCAAGGATAAAATGGCCGAATTGCAAGAAGCTTCCTTCCCCCCCGGCATGACCTTCAACATTTCCTACGATGTTTCCCGTTTCCTGGACGCCTCCATTTCGGAAGTAGTGAAAACACTTATTGAAGCCTTTCTTCTGGTTTCTCTGGTCGTTTTTATCTTTCTTCAAGACTGGCGTTCCACCCTCATTCCAGCCATTGCGGTGCCGGTTTCCTTGGTGGGAACGTTCTTTTTTATGAGCCTTTTTGGTTTCTCCATCAATATGCTTACCCTTTTTGCCATGGTATTGGCCATCGGCATCGTTGTGGACAATGCCATTGTGGTCGTGGAGGCCGTGCATGTGAAAATGCACCAAAACGGAATGAATGCAAAAGAGGCCACCTTTGCGGCCATGCATGAAATTGGTGGAGCAATCGTTGCCATCACCCTTGTGATGTCGGCAGTATTTGTTCCGGTGAGTTTTCTTTCCGGTCCGGTAGGGATTTTTTACCGACAGTTTTCCCTGACCTTGGCCATCGCTATTGTGATCTCCGGGATCAATGCACTAACCCTTTCCCCTGCCCTGTGCAGCTTGTTATTGAAACCGGTACATCACGAAAAAGGAAAGGGCCTGCTGAGTCGCTTCTTCACAGGTTTCAATGAAAAATACGAGGCCTTTGCAGGCAAATACGCTGGATTGATTGGCAAAACCGCCGGGAGAAAAACCCTTACTTTCGGGATTTTATTCTTGTTTTTTGGGCTGACCTATGGAATCACCTTCATTCTACCTACGGGATTCATCCCGAACGAGGATCAGGGCATGATTTATGTCAACGTAACGACTCCCCCCGGATCAACCATGGACCGAACCCAACAAATCATGGACGATGTGCAGGCTTCAATTCTGCCTTTTGAGGAGGTTGAAACCATCTCTACCCTGGCCGGATACAGCCTGCTTACGGAAACTGCCGGAGCCTCCTATGGCATGGGAATGATCAATTTGGTCGGCTGGGATGACCGGGAGGAAAACGTTAACGAGTTGATCGAAAAATACCAGAACCGGACCGCACACATTACAGGGGCTTCCATTCAGTTTTTTGCTCCGCCGCCTGTTCCTGGATTTGGAAATGCATCGGGTTTTGAATTGCAAATGCAGGACAAAACCGGTGGAGACCTCGCCTTCACCGCACAAACCGTTGATGATTTTCTGACAGCCGTTCGGGAGCGACCGGAAATTCAGGAAGCGTTCACCAACTTTGATCCCTCCTTTCCACAATACATCTTGCGGGTAGACCATGACAAGGCCGCAAAATTAGGTGTGGACATTCGGGCTTCGATGGAGACCCTGCAGAGCTTTATCGGGAGCTATTACAGTTCCAATTTCATCCAATTTGGACAGATGTACAAAGTAATGCTGCAAGCATCTCCCGAATTTCGGACCAATCCGGAATCATTGCTAAAAATGTACACCAAAAACAAGCAGGGCGAAATGGTCCCTTACTCCAATTTTGTCAACCTGGAACGAATCTACGGACCGGAGCAACTCACCCGCTACAACATGTTTATCTCTGCCATGATCAATGGCGACGCGGCACCGGGATACTCTAGTGGGGATGCCATTCGTGCAGTCGAGGAAACCGCCGTATCGATTCTACCCCGTGGGTTCTCTATTGATTGGTCCGGTATTACCCGGGAGCAAATTGCATCCGGCAATCAAGCGGTATACATCTTCCTGATTTGTCTGGTATTTGTCTACTTGCTTCTAGCGGCCCAATACGAAAGCTATCTCCTACCCCTATCGGTGATCCTGTCGCTACCTGCCGGTGTTTTTGGCTCCTTTTTGTTATTACAGCTCACCGGATTGGAAAACAATATCTATGCGCAGGTTTCGCTAATCATGCTTATTGGTCTTTTGGGAAAAAATGCAATTCTTATCATTGAAATTGCGGTGCAATCCAGGCAAAAAGGCATGGGAATCCTGGATTCGGCCATCCACGCAGCCGTAGAAAGGCTGCGCCCCATTCTCATGACCTCTTTTGCCTTTATCAGCGGATTGATTCCACTCGCCCTGGCCACCGGCGCAGGAGCAGTCGGAAACCGAACCATCGGTACGGCTGCCGCCGGAGGTATGTTCATCGGTACGTTTGTGGGAATTATCCTTATTCCAGGTTTATTCGTGGCCTTCGAAACCCTGGCGGTTTACTTAAAAAAACAACCCGATCCCATCCCCTCCGATCGGGCAGTGACTTCCAGTAGCCTAAAAACTTCGTAATAGTGATGCGTAGAACGAAAAACACCACCCTCAACCCGGGCCTGCTGCTAGTCGCAATTGTCGGGCTGGGTATTCTCTATTCCTGCAAGGTAGATCAACCGCTTCTCAGCGATTACAACCAACCTCCGGAGCAGTACCCCGACTTCATTACCGCGAACGCCGATAGTTCCAACATGGCACTGGTAGGCTGGGAATCCTTTTTCAGTGATCCACAGCTGCAGGGACTGATCCGAAAAGGACTGGAGCGAAACCAGGATGTGGCCCGGACCCTCGCGCAGATAGAGATTGCCCGAGCCTCGCTCAGCAGAGCACGAATGGGACAACTTCCCGAGTTCAACCTGCGGGCAGGAGCGGAAGTTCAAAAATTTGGCGACTACACCATGGATGGGGTAGGAAACGATGACACGAATCTCTCTCCTACGGTCCCGGAGGACCGGCGCATCCCCGTTCCTTATCAGGACTTTATTCTGGGAGCTACTTTCAACTGGGAAGTGGATATCTGGGGGCGCCTTCAGATGCGGAAAAAGCAAGCACTTGCCCGGTACCTGGCCTCTGAAGAAATGGTCAACCTAACCAAAACCTGGCTCATCGCTGAGATTGCCAGTACCTATTACACCATTGTCGGCTTGGACGAGGAAATTGAGACCTTGCTGACAAATATAGCCTTTCAGGAACAAGCCTTTGAATTGGGGAAAAGCCTGAAAAACGCCGGCCAGGAAAGCCAGTTGTCCATTGATCAATTCGAGGCATTGATGCTCAATTCAAAAGGCATCCTGATCAGCAAACGAAGGGAACTGAGGCAGGCCGAGCTTAACCTGGCCTATCTTACCGGCGACTACCCGGAACCGGTGCAGCGCCAGTCGCTTTCAGAGGTAACGATGCTTCCGGAAGTATTGGAACTGGGTCTTCCCTCGGACCTACTGCGGATGCGCCCCGATATACGGGCAGCCGAGCAAAACCTTCGAGCCAATAACCTGGAAGTGGGCATTGCCAGAACCGCTTTCTTTCCCACGTTTAACCTGTATGGCATGGCCGGCTTCAATGCCTTTGAATTCAGCAAACTCTTTCTGAATCCAGGCTCTGCCGTTTATCAATTGGGCGGTGGACTGGTAGCCCCGGTATTCAACAGGAACCGAATCAAAGCAAGCTACGAGTCCGCAAAAGCCAGTCAGAAAATCGCCCTCTACGATTACGAACAAACCGTCCTCAGCGGATACCTGGAGGTGCTTGGGCTGGTGAACGATTACCGCACGCTAAGGGAAGAATTGGAATTAAAGACCGATGAGGTCCTGGTGCAGCGGCGATCGGTAGACAACGCCAATACCATGTTTAAGGTAGGCTATGCCGACTACCTGGACGTAATCAATAGCCAATCCAATTCCCTGGCTTCCGAGCTGGAATACATCGAATTAAAAATGCTGCAACTTCAGCGTTTGGTGAGCCTGTATCGTGCCCTGGGCGGCGGCTGGCAATAAACCTTCCCTACTCGTTTTGAGGTAGGACGCAGGCCTGCTTCGGAAGCAAACCGAAGCAGGCTTTTTTGGTTGCCAGGCTGCGAACTAAGCAGGACATCCAAAGCCTCCTCCCGGGCCGGGAGCCGGCAGGGGTTGCTTATTTTCTCAGGAAACGTCAGGGATGGTGCTGGCCGCGGGTTCCTGCTGGCTGAGGCAGTGAAAGGAACCCAGTCCCCAAATCAGGTCCCAGGAGTCTACTCCGACCACTTCCCGGTCTGGAAAGCAACTGCTGATAATATCCAATGCTGGCTCGTCATGGGCATCCCGAAAGGTAGGCACGATGACATAGGAATTGGCAATGTAGAAATTGGCGTAGCTGGCCGGCAGGCGAACCCCCTGGCAGACCACAGGAGCGGGCATGGGCAATTCCACGATTTCAAGGGAGCTGCCGTCCAGTAGCCGAAAGGATTCCAACAGTTTCAGATTTTCCTGCAAGACCTGGTAATTTTCGTCTTTCCTATTGGACTCAAGCACTGTCAGTACTTTGTTTTTACTAACAAAACGCGTCAGGTCATCCACATGTCCATCCGTATCGTCTCCCAGGATACCGTCTTTTAGCCAGAGGATCTGCTGGACCCCATAATAAGCTTTGAGGTAGGTTTCTATCTGCTTCCGGTTTAAATGAGGATTTCGATTGGGGTGCAGCAGGCAGGCTTCGGTAGTCAGCAGCGTTCCCGCCCCGTTAAAATCCACTGAACCACCTTCCATGACAATCCCCGGTCGAAAACAAGGGAGGCCCAGGTGCAAGGCTACCCTTTCCGGAACCTGATTATCCAGGTCGTAAGGAGGGTATTTATCGCCCCATGCATTGTACCCCCAATCCACGATCGCTTTGCTCCATCCAGGTTTTGGGTGTATCAGAAAGGCAGGGCCATGGTCTCTGCACCAAGCGTCATTGGTAGGGAAATGATGAAATCGAACGCGTTGCTCGATTGCACCAGCCTTTGCGAGATGATCTTGCGCAAATTGCTGCATGCGATCGTCCGCGACCAGGATATTCACCTGCTCGCTTCTGGATAGGTAGGCAACAAATGTCGCATAGGCGGGATAGATTTTGTTGATCTTTCCGGGCCAGGAGGCTTGTTTGTGCGGCCAGCTCAGCCAGGTGGCATCGTGCCGGTGGAATTCCGCTGGAAAGAAATACCCCAAATCGGCAGGGAGCAGGGGATCCTTACCCAAACTATTCTTGAAAAAAAAACCGGGGTCAATCTTCATCGAGAAACCGTTTGAGTAGAGGCTGGTAACTATCGATGCGGCGATCCCTAAGGAATGGCCAATGGGTTCGGTAGCTGTCTGACTGGGTCAGGCTTACTTCTACCACTTCTACCTGCTCTTCCAGGTGTGGTGCCTGGTAAAGCACCTTACCAAAGGCATTGGTAACGAAGGAGCCGCCCCAAAACTGCATGTCACCCTCAACTCCCGTGCGATTTACCGCTACTACGGGTACACCGTTCGCTACCGCATGCGCTTTCTGAATGGTTTGCCAAGCCTGGTATTGCTCCTCATTCGTCGCCCCATCTTGGGATTGATGCCAGCCAATTGCCGTGGGATAGAACAGGATCTCTGCGCCCATCAGGCTGGTAATTCGTGCTGCTTCAGGATACCATTGATCCCAACAGATCAAAATACCCAATTTTCCGTAGGCGGTGGAAAATACCTTGTACCCCAAATCTCCCGGGGTGAAATAGAACTTTTCGTAATACCCCGGGTCGTCCGGGATGTGCATTTTTCGGTATTTACCCAGATACCTCCCATCGGCATCCAATACAGCGGTGGTATTGTGGTAAATTCCTTCTGCACGCTTTTCAAAAAGCGAAGCTATGATCACTACTCCCAGCTCTTCTGCCAGACGACCAAGTACTTCCGTGGCCGTTCCGGGTATTTTCTCGGCAAGGGAAAAATTCCGGTAATCTTCCACATCGCAGAAGTAAAGGGATTGGAAAAGCTCCTGCAAACAGAGGATCTGAGCCCCGGCGCCTGCTGCCTTTCGGATAGCAGCGATTGTGTTTTCGAGGTTTTTCTGTGGCTCGGCACCACAGCTCAATTGCACCAAACCTATTTTTACTGACTTTTCTTTCAAACGATTGCTGTTTTTTCTAATGGATCGGTTATACAGAGCGCTGCTTCCCGCATTCCCCGGTTAGGGAGCCAGAAGCTGCATTTTTTCTTTGTGAATGACCGGATTGGCATACATGGAGAGAAAGTTTCGTACGGCCACTTCATTATCCATCTCCACGCCTTTTCGTATACGAGCCTGAAACTCTTCCTTTTCTTCTACGGAATAGTGTCCCCGATGTTCGTTGCTCTGGTTTAGTAAATCCAAGGCAATGTAGTTGGTTGGCCACAACCGGTAATTCTGAACGATTACCCGGTCCAACGCTTCCACCAAAGCCTGCAACTGTTTGTTGACACTGGTCTCCTTTTCAAAAATAGTAGTTATTTCCTCGTCCAATACCTTCCCCACGGAAATATGGATCTGCTTTTTTTGTCCCATGATTCCACTCACCAGTGTTCGAAAATCTTCATTTTTTTGTTTTACATACGTTTCCTCCCTGGCCTTTGCCAGCAGTTCGGGCATTTTCAAGACATCCGTCGGATCGTTTTCGTAGGAAATGGACACAGGGACAATTTTCAATTTTAGAAAATATTCCTCCAGCGTCATCGAATGGCAGGCTTTGGAAAGCATTTTTAGAACGCCTTTTTGCGTGAGATCCATTCCGTCTTTGGTGCGTCCTTCCCGCTGCGCGATCCAAACGGAACGATTTTGCGAAAAAATTGCCTCCCGAATAAACTCCGAATTCAACGTCGAATACGCCAACATGGCCTTGTTGCTCAGCCCCCGGTGAACGATAAAATTACGCGTCAATTTCGACAACGTACGCAAGAAAGGCTTTTTTACGAGGTTATCACCAATTGCAGAAGTAGTCATAAGCAAACCGTGCTCGTACAAGGTGGCATTCAAAAGAGAGGTGTCCAAAATGATATCCCGGTGATTGGAAATAAACAGGTATGCCGTGTTGGGTTGTAGTTGCTCAAACCCGGAGGTAGTCAACCCATCCGAACTGATATCCAGTACTTTTCGTACGGAGTGATAGATAAAGTTGATTTGAAAATCACGAATGGAATGCGTTTTTAGCAATTGCTCTGTCCATTCCTCGTCCGGTTGGTCCGGAAACGTAAAATTCATGATCGCTTTCATCATTGGATGGGCGGCGACTTCCTTTAAGGCTTTGTTTACTTCGCTATCATAAAAAGGTCTTATGGAATCAAATTTCGACATATAGTATCTTTTATCAGGTCGCAAATTACAAAAAATGCCCCAAAGGTTCTTTCCTTTTGTCAAACAATAGGCCTACTACCCAAAAAAGCCCCGTTGTTTCGGGGCTCTTTTGGTTTACTCTACCGATACTTCGCGAGTATTCGGGAAGTCCGTGGTCGGCCACGGACTTAGAGTTCCTTTACTTTAATGTCTTTCCAAGAGATTTTCAGGCCTCCACCACTGTGGATTTGAAGGGCGATTTGCCCTTCTCCTTCACCAATTTTTTCATCACTGAAGTCCACCATCTTTTTTCCATTCAGCCAGGTGACTACCCGGTCTCCTTTTACCCGTACCTTGATGTCGTTCCACTCGCCAAACTTCAGGTACTTGTCTTTTTCGGCATCGGGTTTGATCAACCAGCCCCTTCCGTAGGACTCGTAGACACCCCCGGTGTCGTTACCCGGAGGGGCGACTTCTACCTGCCAGCCGGACACCTTGGTTCCTTCAAAAGTAGATCGGAAAAAAATGCCGCTGTTGCCGTCCTGATCCTGCTTGAACTTCGCTGTTAGTTCAAAATCTTTGTAGTCATCTTCTGTACCCAGGTAGCCGTACTCTGCATCTGGACCACTTTCGGATACCAGAATCCCATCTTCTACGTACCACTTTTCGGTACCGTAGACAATCCATCCGGAAAGATCGGTTCCATTAAAAAGTGAGGTTTGACCGGTAGCGGTAAAAACCAAACCGATCAACGCGGCCACTAAAAGGCCGGACTGTTTTGTTACTCTTTTCATTGTTTCGTTTATTTTTAGTTTTTGGAAAAGCAATCGGTTTACGCTAATTTCATCTGAACAGGGTCCCAAGCGATAAATTTATCTTGAAAATAACTGTCATTGCACAGCAGTGCAGGCGCAGCCGCCCGAAATGCAAAGACAGGATCTTCTGCTACGGTCCCGTTTTCACGAATGGCCCTGAAGAAGTTTCCAAAATGATCGTAATGTGCTCCCTTGTATCCTGGTTCTACCTTGTAGACCATTTCGTTGGGAGGCAGCATTCGCTTCCGGTCGGGAGCTCCTCCCCGCATTTGAGCCTGAGCTTCCAAGAATGGATCGCCACTGGAGACCTGTTGATTGGTTTTCACCACTACTTCGTCCCATTTTACATCCATCGAACCTTTGCTACCCACAATTTTCAGGTAGGTGGAGCCGCTGGTTCCATCAACAAAATTGCAACGCAGTGATAAATTGAACCCGGGGTGTTCCTGGCTTTCGGGATATTGAAACATGCCCAACAAGACGTCCGGAACTTCTCTCCCATCCTTCCAATACCTCAATCCCCCCATGGCCGAAATCTTATTCGGTCCCAGGGAATTGGTGATGAAATGCAGGCTGGTGAATAAGTGTACAAAAAGATCTCCGGACATTCCTGTCCCGTAGTCCAGGTAATTCCTCCAGCGGAAAAAGCGCAGTGGATCAAACTCCCTTTCATTGGTATTGGATACGTAACGCTGCCAATCCACGGTCTTCTCGGAGGCATCGCTGGGAACCTGATACTGCCAGGCTCCTTCCGGCGAATGACGCGCCCAAAAACCCTCCGCATAATTGATATCGCCAATCGCCCCCTGGGCGAGCAATTCCTTTGCTTTTTCGTTGCCAAGGCTGGAAATCCCCTGGCTCCCTACCAGAAATACCTTCCCCGATTTCTTCCAGGCATCGATGACTTCCTTGCCCTCCTTTACAGAATGAACCATGGGCTTCTCGCAATACACGTGTTTTCCAGCATTCAGCGCGTCCACGCTGATTTGCTTGTGCCAATGGTCGGGCGTCCCGATAAGTACCGCGTCAATATCGCTTCGCTTCAAAATCTCCTTGTGGTCCTTCGTGAGAAATAGGTGCTGTCCCCACTTTTCCTTCGCTGATTCCAAGCGTCCATCGTAAAGGTCACAAACCCCAACGACCGAAACATTTTCGTGCTGCAGCGCTGTATTCAGGTCCTGCGTTCCCATGATGCCTGCACCGATGAGTGCGATTTTCAACTCCCGGTCATCGGCGCTTCCTTTGGACAATCGATCCATCTGCACCAGGTTTGGGACTGGCGATCCGGCAAACGCGGCCGGAGCGAATGCTGAAGCAGCGCCGGCCATTCCTAATCTTTTTAAAAACTTTCGTCGGTTATTTTCCATTTGTTTACAATTGATCCAACAACAATTTTGATGCCTGCGGTAGAATAGGCTTTCGACCTAAACTTGAATAAAAGGAAATCAGCCCCGCAGATCGTTGCTGCCCCTTGAACGAGGTACGAATCGAAAGATCGATAGCCATCGAAAAAAAGGCTCCTTCCTACCGATCGTTATCTCTTGAAAAAACGAATCCAGCGCTGGAATCCTTCAGATATGCCAGGCATAGATCAACCAAACTTACTAAAAATTTTAGATTATCGTTTCCAGAAACCCTATTAATCCCAAACAAAAATCTTTGCAGGTGCTTTCTCGAAGGGTCTACAGGTTCTGGTCTAACGATTCATAGGTACATCACCGATTGGGCTGCCGCTGCTCGCTATTGTCTTCGTAGATGTTATTTTCCTCCATCATTCGCTGCCGGGGCCATTGGGGCCTCAGTTCCTTTTCTTCCAGACTCACCAATTGCCCGTTCTCAAAGGTGGCGAGTATGTAAAACCGTTCGTCAGAACTAAGGCGGTACACCTTTTTCTGCTCGTTCAGTTGGCTGATAACCGCCTCGCGATTTTGCCGAAGAAATTTACTTTCGGACATGCCCAACTGATAAGGGATTCGCGGCTGAAATACCGCGCAGGCGCCGAAAAGAAAAACGATGCTCAGGGTACCCAATGCTTTTATCATCATATCAAAACAGTTTTTAGCGAAAATAATTAGTTATCTTCAGGAACACCCGACAGAGGGCAATAATTCGGCCAAAAAATTAAGATTTGATAGTGAAGCCATTAGCCGTTTGCTGGCGAAATAGTTTTGTTTGGGTCGAAAATTTATCTACCTTTGTATCGAGCGGCACGACCAGCTCCTGCTAAATCCCCCAGGTCCGGAAGGAAGCAAGGGTAGGCGGTTGTAGCGGTGCGATGCCGCTTATTTTTTTTCTTTTTATTTTACGCGCGCCCGCTTTTTACTACTTTTGACGTAGATTTACCAGCAGATACACTCAAACTTACTTGTTGCACATGAAATTCTTTATCGATACCGCAAACCTAAACGAAATTAAAGAAGCCCACGACCTGGGCGTATTGGATGGCGTGACCACCAATCCTTCACTGATGGCCAAAGAAGGTATACGGGGGGATGAAAACGTTACAAACCATTACAAAGCCATTTGCGATATCGTAGACGATAAGGTAAGTGCGGAAGTGATTGCCACCGATTTTGAGGGAATGGTCAAAGAAGGGAAAGCATTGGCCAAAATCGATGACAAAATCGTCGTAAAAGTCCCCATGATCAAAGACGGAATCAAGGCCATTAAGTATTTTGCCAGCGAGGGTATCCGTACCAACTGCACCCTGGTGTTCTCTGCCGGTCAGGCGATATTGGCGGCAAAAGCTGGCGCCAGCTACCTGTCACCCTTTATCGGCAGGTTGGATGACATATCCTTTGATGGCTTGGATCTCATTGGTCAAATCGTACACATCTACCAAAACTACGGATTCGAAACGGAGGTATTGGCCGCTTCTATCCGGCATACCATGCACCTGATCAAGTGTGCCGAATTGGGAGCCGATGTGGTTACTTGCCCGCTCAAGGTCATTACCGGCTTGCTGAATCACCCGCTTACCGACAAAGGATTGGCTCAGTTTCTGGCTGACCATGCCAAAGCGAATGCCTGATGGGAGGACTTTCTCGCCAAAGAAAGGTCAGAAATAACCCTTAGCCAACACGCATAAAACTTACCGGATATGTACATTATCAAAGTAAAAGGGAAAGCGAAAATCCCGGATTACATACAGATCCGGGACGAAAACTTTGTGTTGGTAGCCTATTTCAGGGCAGACCGCCCGCTGAAAAACATCGAAAAATTTGGGCTCCAGGGAAAAGAGGCAGAACTGGAAGAATTGATCCGGGAACTGCCCTTTGGCAAACTCAAAAAACTCAGTATTTGATATGGTCTTTTCGAAACGAACCGGTGGTTTCGGTACAGCAGGCCTGTATCTTTCAGGGAATCAACACCGTATTGAAGGACGTGACCTTCACCATCGAAAAGGATGAATTTGTGTTTCTGATCGGTCGTACGGGAAGTGGAAAAAGTTCTCTCCTGAAAACGCTATATGCTGACCTCCCACTCATCATGGGGCAGGCCAGCGTGGCCGGCTATTCGATTGACAAGCTGAAAAAAAAGGAAATACCGTATTTGCGTCGCAAATTGGGAATTGTGTTCCAGGACTTTCAGCTTTTCCCCGATCGATCCGTGTCCGAAAACCTGTACTTCGTCCTGAGAGCTACCGGCTGGAAGGATAAAATCAAGATGAAAAATCGAATGATAGAAGTGCTGATGGGTGTGGGTCTTGGGGGCGCCGCTTCCAAAATGCCCCATCAGCTTTCCGGTGGGGAACAACAGCGGGTGGTCATTGCCCGATCCCTGCTAAACGAACCCTCTATCCTTCTGGCCGACGAACCCACCGGAAACCTGGACCCGGAGGTGGCAGACGGTATTTTTAAATTGTTTCAGGAAATCAATAAAAAGGGCACCGCCATTTTGATGGCCACCCACAATTACGAATTGCTCAGAAAGCATCCCTACCGAATTCTGAAATGCGAAAACGCGAGGGTATTGGATAGCAAAACTACCACAATCTCTTTGGGTACGACTGGCCTGTGACGGGCGCTCGCTGCTTTTCGTGTCCCGCTGTTACGAATATTCCAGGCTGTAAGACAGACCTGTCGGTACTCGGTAGTCTTCCAAGAGGCTTTCCTGCTAGTCCGGAGACACAACGGGGGCGGAACGATACAGTCCCTACGCATGTTTTACCAAGCAGACAGGTCCAATAAACTAACGCTATGGAAATCGAACATTTTTTTCAGTGTCCATTCTGTTTCTCCGAAATCTCCGTATTGCTAGATCCTAGCGTATCCGAACAGGAATACATAGAGGATTGTGAAGTTTGCTGCAACCCCCTTCAGATCAGTTATGGAACAGAAAATGGAGATCTTAGTTGGTTTAATGCAACTGGTGTAGAGCAGTAAAATTTTACCTGTTTTTACCTTGAATATCCTTTTCAAAAGCCTATTTTAGGCCGTAAATAACGGTATAGCTATGGTACGAACACTGCTGCTTGGGATTGTTTTTTGGGCAATATCGCTATCCCTGAAGGCCCAAAACCAAATTAGGGAAGAGATCAAAACCGCCGGACAAATTTATGCCTATGCGCAATTGCACGGAGATCATGAAATCTTACTAGACTTTACGTACCCTGCCCTGATCGAAAAAGCAGGTGGTAGGGAGGCCATGAAAAAAATACTGAAACAAATACAGGAAACCAAGCAGGAGCGGGGGCAACGATTGGCCTCCATGACATTCGGTGAAGAAATACAGCTAGTAGAAGTGTCGGATGAAATCCATGCTCTGGTACCCGTCACACTGGTCACAAAGGTTCCGGGCGGTACACTGACATCAGATAGCAACCTGATCGCTGTGGGTACCGAAAACCGAACGAACTGGTATTTTATAGAAACTACATCGTTGGAGGAAAATAACATACAGAAAGTACTCCCGAATTGGGATTTTCGTTTGACCTTGCCCTTTAAGAAGCCACCCGTGTTCAAAGAGGACAAGCGCTGAATCCCTCAACGGCGTTCCTTACCTGGGTCAGTTGCACTTTTTTCGTTTGGCGGCAAGTAAGTCCCATTCTGCCGGTGTCACCTGCCGGAAACCATTAAACTGGCCCGCACCTTGTAACCATTCCCCCCCGTCGATCGTGATTATTTCTCCATTTATGTAGGCCGAATAGGGAGAAACCAAATAAGCTGCCAAATTGGCTAATTCCTGGTGCTCTCCTACCCTACCCAACGGAATTCGATGAACGGGATCAAACGATTTCGCCAGATGACCGGGCAGCAACCGCTCCCAGGCTCCTTCTGTAGGGAAGGGGCCGGGCGCAATGGCATTCGATCGGATTCCATGCGGCGCCCACTCCACTGCTAGAGATCGGGTCAGCGCCAGCACTCCGGCTTTTGCTGCAGCACTGGGGACCACATAGGCAGAACCGGTGAATGCATAGGTGGTCACGATGTTCAAAAAAACACCGGGCTTCCCATCCTCGATCCAGTCCTTTCCAGCAATCAGGGTCATGTTGGAGGTACCCTTAAGCACGATATCCAGAATGGTATGGAAGGCATTGGGAGAGAGCCGATGGGTGGGGCTAATAAAATTTGCCGCCGCATTGTTTACCACCCCATCTATTTTGCCAAAATAGGCCTTCGCTTCCTGATACATTTGAGAAAGTGCTGCGTAGTCCCGTATGTCACAGGCCAGGGGCAATACCTGCCCACCGGTCGCTTTTTCCAATTCCGAAGCGGTTGCTTTTAAGATGTCTATTTTCCTACTACAAATCACCAATTTTGCACCCAGCTCCAAAAAGTAGCGGGCCATAGCGGCTCCTAATCCGGTCCCCCCGCCAGTGATCAATAGCACCTGTCCCTGCAGTGCTCCGGAGACCAACATTCCTTTCTGATTCTGCATCCTAGCTTCGTTTAGGTTTTAGATAGCTTAAAATACGTAATTTTCCATGCTTTGGAATGCAGGGATGGAAATTAATTAAACTTTCAGTAATTTCGGCACGGAAGAGTACCGGGAAAACCTTATGGAACGATGAGAAAAATAGTGGTCGCATACCTGTTGCTATCATTTCTGCTTGGTTGCCAGCCCGATGTCAGCAGGGACTTGCAGATCAACCAATCTTTTGAAGGGGAAGAAGCTTATTGGGTATCCAAAAGTCTGGACGAACACCTGTACCTAATTTTTCAACCCTGGGAGTATTTCGCGCAGGAACCCTTTCTGGACACCCTTCCCGGATGCCCGGAGATAACCAGAGATCCCCTGACTTTTTCTGTTTCATTGGATTACGATCGCCCCGGTTGCAGTGACATAGCGGTAGAGAGAAAAGGGACCGTTTCCATCCATTACGGGGGCGAATCAACTACCGTAGGAGACACGCTACGCCTGTCATTTGCCGGCTACAAGAGGGAAGGTACGGAACTGGTCGGCCAGCGACTTTTCCGAGTTACCGAAGCCCTTCCTCTGCGAATAACCCTAACCGAATTGACGGATTCCCTGCGTTTGATCCATCCGCAGGGTTCGTCTACGCGGCTGAAACCAGCCTACCAGCATCAGGGCTCGCTTCAATCCAATCGACTGGTTCAAATCGCCAGTCAGGGACAAATGCAAGGAAGAAACTGGAGTGGAAACGATTTTGAAGTGGTTGTGGACCCGCAGAAATTACTAAGCATCGCTTGTTTGTCAGAGCCGCTACCCCGGGCGGCAAGCGGGACCGAGTCCTGGACCATATTCCGGGCTGCTGATAATCCCGTTACGCATGAACTGGTATACGCGGTCACAGCAGCTTGCGACTCCAAAACCACCATTCGTCTGGATGAAGGGGTTATTATGGAGAAAACACCCTAAATACCGGATCAAACGCCAGGTGGCGCGTTGCAATGCATGACCCCTCCTTTTTTTCGTTAGCGGGTATTTGTGCCCGCTGCCCGCTATCTACCCGGTATGCAGGACACCTCCGGATCCGGGCCTGAAGGGAGCTCGACCGGTTGAAAAAGCGGGGCTATCGTTCATCGATGGGTAGCCCTCGGATACCACATTCTATTGGCTGAAAAGCAAGGGCAGGCATTCCAATCTCAGATAGCAGAAAAGCGATGCATCGGGACTTCAGGAGCCCGTGGGTACCCCGGTCGGTTAGGATAGGCATCGGACCTGTTGCTACTTGTAGGCGCTCAGGTGGATCCCAACCCGGACCTGGAAAAGGGAGTCAGATTCAATAGTCCGGCCCCGATGCGCCGGTCTGGCTTCTACCCACATGTACGAGAGCGTCACCCGCATTCACTACGGGTTGGTTGTTGATCCCAATCACGTGTCCGGCTGAGGGACTTTTTACCGGCACTTTTACCTGTCCGTAGGGGTCGGATATTTTCGCCAGCACCTGCCCTTTCTTCACTTCGTCTCCCGCCGAAACCGAGGCATTGAAAATACCTGATATTCTGGCTCTCACCCAGCTGCTATCCTGAATTTTCAGGCTTCGGACCGGAGGAAAAGAACCCTCAATCATGTCCAGGTACTTCAGCAACCTACCCGTGCCCATGATTCCTTCCTGAATAACCTGCTCATCGAGGCGCATGGATTCTCCTCCCTCAAAAACGAGTATGTGCTTGTTATGTTTGAAGGCCTCTTTTCGGAAGGATCGGTCGATGTGTGGCGAATTTACTGTAAAGTTTGCACCAAAAACCTGGGCGAGTTCCAGCCCTTTCTTGTCCTTAAAATCTACCCGCACCTGGGGAAAATTGGAAAGCATCCGTCCCCCGGTATGAAAATCGATACCGAAATCTATCTGCGGGATGATCTCGTGGGTGAGAATATAGGCGATCTGTGATGCAAGTGACCCCTTGCTACTACCGGGAAAACTCCGGTTTAAATCGCGGCCGTCTGGAAATGTACGGGAATTACTCAAAAATCCGTACACATTTACCAGAGGGATAAAAATAAGGGTCCCTCGCGTGGGTTCAAAGATTTCTTCTTCCAACATCCGCTTTACCGTGACAATACCATTGATTTCGTCCCCATGCACGCCTCCGCTGATCAGTACGGTCGGACCCGGGTTGCTGGAGCTCCGAATGAAAACAGGTAAATCAATCAGCGTATGCGTGGGTAGCCGGGCAATGGCTATCTCGATGTTTAACGTTTGACCCGGACGTATCCGGATACCATTGATCACCATTTCTTTCATAGTTTGCCGTTTTTGTCTCGTTTCCGTACTAGCTGCTCTGGACTCAGGACGAGGTGGAAAATACCGGAATCTTTTTCTATTTGATTAAATAATCTTTAATTCGCGCATACTTTCGACAATGAAGATACGAGAAAATATTTCTTTACGTGCTCACAATACCTTTGGCATCGACAAAAAAGCCAGCCTGTTTTTTGAAGCCCATCGACCGGAGGATGTATTGGAGGCAATCAGGCAAGCGAACCTGTTGGGGAAGCCCTTATTCGTATTGGGCGGGGGAAGCAACGTGCTATTGGTAGAAGACCTTGACGCATTGGTCCTGAAGATCTGCATTGAAGGCATCGAGCAAATAGAAGAGGACGCAGACAGCGTGTTGCTTAAGGTGGGCGCCGGGGTGATTTGGCAGGATCTCGTGGTTACTTCCCTGCAACTTGGCTTGAGTGGTTTGGAAAATTTATCCCTGATACCCGGTACGGTGGGAGCGGCCCCCATGCAAAACATCGGCGCCTACGGCGTTGAATTGCAGTCTGTTTTTGATCACTTGGAAGCCATTGAAATCGCGACGAAACAATCCCTGACCGTTGATAAAGCTACCTGCGCGTTTGGTTATCGGGACAGCATCTTTAAAAACGAATGGAAAGGACGGTATGTGATCACTCGGGTGGTCTTTCGCCTATCAAAAAAACAGCGGCCGGTTACCAGCTACGGTGATATTGAACGAACCCTGGCAGAAATGGGCGCAAGCAGCCCGAGCCCCGAAAACATAAGCAAGGCCGTGATCAAAATTCGGCAGCAGAAGCTCCCCGACCCAAAAATATTGGGGAATGCGGGGAGTTTCTTCAAAAACCCCAGCATTCCACAGGCACAATTTTCGTTATTAAAAGAAAGGTATCCAAAGATACCAGGCTTTCCTTCGGGCCCGCTGGTCAAGGTACCCGCGGCCTGGTTGATTGAGCAAGCTGGCTGGAAAGGGAAACGATTCGGCCGGGTTGGCGTGCATGAAAATCAGCCATTGGTTTTGGTCAACTATGGGGAGGCGGAGGGATCCGAGATAGTCGCGCTAAGCAAAAAAATACAAACAGATATTCGGGAAAAATTTGGAATTTCCCTGGAGCGAGAAGTAAACCTTGTCGGCCGCGACGATGTGGCGAGGCCTTAGTTTTCTGAACATGCAGGAAATGTTCCTCTTAAATAAGTTCGTCCGGTATTCGTATTGTTTTGCTGTAGTGCTCTGCTTGCACCCCAAATTTTTCTAAAAACTGAATCCCCTCGTCAATTCCAATGCCTTTATAGGCCGCATAGGAATACAGGTAGACTACTTTTTGAATGCCCATGGAATAAATGATGCGGGCACAAGGCAAACAGGGCGCCAGGGTGACATACAACGTGGATCCCTCCACGGATGCTTTGTTTTTTACCGCGTACAGAATGGCATTTTGTTCAGCATGCAAGGCGAGGGAACAGCTACCCTTGCTATCCCGGCTACAACCCTCCGTTGGAAATTCCTCGTCACAATTGTGGGTACCGGAAGGGGGACCATTGTAGCCAATGGAAATAATCCGGGTATCCTTGGTCAAAACTGCCCCTACATGCTTTTTGATGCAATGAGAACGTTGAGCAAGACTCACTGCCAATTCCATGAAAATATCGTCAAAATCTGGTCGCTTCATAGGGTTTTATTTTTTATCCATGAGGTCATTTTCCCTTCGTTTACAGAAATGCCCAACCGCACTCCTTACGTCAGGATAAACCCGGCATAAAATTAGGTAATTATTCATCTCAATTCCCGATTTCCGAGGTACAAACAAAAAAAAAGGAAGGAATTTAAAGTTCAATATGGAAATATTTAACTACTTTTGTCACTTGTATTTTGCTTTTCAAAAACAGGTTTATGTATTTTAATGATTAAGATAGTTCTTATCGACGACGATCCCATCAGCAATTTTGTAACCGAAAAACTGATTCAAAGAAACATCATGCAGCCCTGTAAGGTGTTTTCCTTTGACAATGCAGTGGATGCGTTACGGGACATCTACCAGATTAGTCCCCACTACCTTTTTCTGGATCTGAACATGCCCGAAATGACCGGTTGGGATTTTTTGGAGATGTTTCAACCGCCTCAATCCAACCCGGAAATTTATATCCTAAGCAGTTCGGTAGATGAGCGGGACATAATCAAGGCCAATCAATACCAACAAGTAAAGAAATACCTTTCCAAGCCGTTAATCAAGCAATACATTAACCTCATTTTCGGAAAATACAAAAAACACCTTTCCTGATCTTTCCCAATTAATCCTTTTTTTTGGAAACTACTTTTGCCAAATTGAGTTTATTAAGTAAAACCAAACGTACATGGCAACAGCAAATCCTAAATTAATTCTAGCCCTTCGAAAAACGGTTTCGAAACTAAAAAATGGTGCTCCCTACCAATGGGGTCACATGGGAGCCTGCAACTGTGGCAACCTGGCACAGGAAATAACGCGGATCAGCAAATCGGACATACATCGGTTTGCCATGCAACGAAGCGGGGACTGGAGCGAGCAACTGAACGACTATTGTCCAAGCAGCGGATTGCCGATGGACCTGATGATCTCTGAGTTATTGGAAATCGGATTGACCCGAGAGGACCTCATGCATCTCGAACGGCTGTCCGACCCGGAAATTCTCGCCCTGCTCCCCAGGGAACGTCGCCTGAATCTGGTAAAAAACAAGAAAGAAGATCTCTTGCTGTACCTGGAAAACTGGGTTCGTCAATTGGAAAATCAATGGGCTGAAAACCAAAGGTCTAGCCTTCCTCCCAGCGGCAAAGAAATATTTCATACAGAGGTATTGAGTTAGTTATAAAAATTTCCTTACTTAGCGCAAAAAACAGCCTTTAATCTATTTGACGCTTATGAATGAGGATTTTGAAGATGAATTCGACGAAGAAGACGAATTTAGCAGTGAATTTGACGATCAGGTCTACGATGAAGACGAAGATCACGGATTGGAAGACGATGTCTTCATGGATTTTGAAGACGATGATTTTGACGATGCCGGGGACGATTTTTCAGACGACGATTTCTCTTTTGATGAAGAGGAAGAAGAAGATGATTTTTGAGTGATCCCGGTGCAACGGAGCCTTCTGGTCAAAAGCTTCTCCTCTCGTTTAACAGAGGATTGAATGCACTCCTTTTTATTTTTATGCTTTGTTATCCTGGTTTTGGGTGCTAAATTGCAGCTTCAAAAGCTTTCATAACCATTAGCGTATGTTATTAGAAATATTCAATTCCCCCATTGCCTCAGGAGCACAAACCTTTTGGCTAATCGTTGCAATTTTAGTCGGTCTGGGAGCAGGTCTTTCCGCCATTGATTTCAGGAGTACCGTCTTCAAAAAGGACCACAAAGAAGAGTAAAAAAAAGCCGGTTTCGTAAAACCGGCTTTTTTTTACCTAATGCACTTTTCCCATAAGGCTCCGAATAGGTTTCGAGACCAGCATTAGCAAAAGACCAGCGCCTGCTACCGTATACACGATCAGTAAATACTGTTGTGGCATGTTCGCCAGAGCCTCCTCTGTTCCTCCACTGGTGCTTCCGGCAATCCGTCCGGCAACGAGATTTCCCATTGCGATGGATAAAAACCACATACCCATCATTTGTCCGGCAAACTTTTTGGGTGCCAATTTGGTCGTGAGACTAAGGCCGACGGGACTCAGACTAAGTTCTCCAAATGTATGAAAGAGGTATGTAATGACCAGCCAGGTCGGTGCGGCCAGATTTCCAGCAGCAGCAATTTTCGCGGCAAAGTACATGACCAAAAAACCAATTCCAAGAAATACCAGCCCGATGGCAAATTTCAGGGGAGAGGATGGCTCCAGGTTTTTTCGTGCCAGAGCTACCCACATGGCGCCAAAGAAAGGGGCAAACAAAATAATAAAAATACTGTTCACGGATTGAAAATAACCCGCGGGCACTTCCCAACCCAGCACCATCCTATCGGTGAACCGCTCTGCAAAGAGGTTTAGTGATGATCCGGCTTGCTCAAACCCCGACCAAAAGACCGCAGAAAACACGAAGAGAATCATGATCACCAGTACCTTCTTTTTCTGTCCTGCATCAAGCCCGCCAAACAGCAATACATATCCAAAAAACAACAAAGCTACGAGTGCGATGACCGTATTGGACACTCCGGCTATGGCTACAGGGTCTAGTGGAATAAGCTGCAGAAAAAAGAGCAGCACAAGGAGCGCTACGAATCCAAGCACCCACCAGACGCGTTTTTGCAGGCGCTTTTGGGCTTCCCGTTGGGCCGGCGACTCTGCTGCCAGGGACTCTCCTACCCCTCGGAGGTAGCCTCCGGTCCATTTGTATTGGACCAACCCCATCAACATCCCGAAGCCGGCCAGACCGAAACCCAGGTGCCAGTCGTAAACGGCCAGGGTGCTACAGGCGATGGGTGCCAGGAAGGCACCGAGGTTGATACCCATGTAGAATATCGAAAAACCAGCATCCCGCTTGGGGCTATTTTCGGGTACAACTGACCTACGATGGAACTGATATTTGGCTTCAACAAGCCGGTGCCGAAAACAATCAATACCAGCCCCAGAAAGAATGATGGCAGATCCCATGCAGCAAGCTGCCCGGCAGCCCTGGGGGTTTCGGAAAGCAGCGAAAAAACACCCGGAAGAGCCATGGTAAAATGACCGAGCGTGATGACGATTCCCCCGTACCAAACGGATTTTTTCAGGCCGATGAGCCGATCTGCCACCCAGCCACCCGGAAGCGCCAGCAAGTAAACGGCCATGGAATAGAGGCCATAGATGGCGCCGGAGGTCTGATCGTCAAATCCCAGGCCACCGGAGGCAATTGGCGCCGTCATAAACAGGATCAGCAAGGCACGCATGCCGTAGTAGCTGAAACGCTCCCACATTTCGGTAAAAAATAGCGTCAATAATCCCTTCGGATGCCCAAACAACTGAGGGCCTTCAAATTCCAGAATTTCTTCCGGAGCGTTGTGTTTTCCTACAAACTGATCTTCTTCTCTCAAGTTGCAATGGTTTTATAAGATGGAATTTTCGAAAAAGCGCGAAGCACGGATTACAAGTATAGCATGATACTAGCATAAAATCAGTATTATTGCAAAAAAACAAACGATACGTTCATGAAAACCGGAGAAATTCACACCGAAAAGGGCACGATGAAAGTTACCTTTTACGAGGAAGACGCCCCTAAAACGGTAGCAAATTTTATTGAACTTGCCAAAAAAGGCTTTTACGATGGACTGACCTTTCACCGGGTCATACCTGACTTTATGATTCAGGGAGGATGTCCCAACGGAACAGGTACCGGTGGGCCCGGCTACCACATCGATTGCGAGCTGGATGGCGAGCTTCAGTACCATGACCGTGGGGTATTGTCCATGGCACACGCCGGAAGGAATACCGGTGGCTCACAGTTTTTTATCTGCCATAACCGAAAAAACACCCAACACCTGGATCGGAACCACACCTGCTTTGGGAAAGTGACCGAAGGACTGGAGGTGATCGATCAGATTCGGGGAGGCGATACCATCTCCAAAATAGTCATTCTTGACTGAAAAAACGGCAGCACGAATTAAAATAGCGCCCCGGCGACCGTGGCCGTCATCAGACAAGCGATGGTAGCGGCCAAAAGGGCCCGCATCCCCAGTCGGGAGAGGTTTCCTTGTTGCCCGGGCGCTATGCTTCCAATCCCTCCCACTTGAATCGCAATGGAGCTGAAATTGGAAAACCCACACAAGGCATAGGTGGCGATAACAATGGACTTTGGAGATAGTGCACCTGCAGCTTGCATTTCAGCCAAGCCCAGGTAAGCCACAAACTCGTTTATCACTGTTTTTTGACCCAGTAAAGAACCCACCGCCAGGGTGTCTTTCCATTCTACGCCAATAATCCAGGCAAGCAGCCGGAAAATCTGCCCTAGTAAATATTCCAGGGAAAGTCCCGAAAATGTACCGTTGGTGGAAGCGATCACCAAGGAATTCAGACCGGAATAATCGCCTATAATACCCGTCAGGAAATAATTCAGCGCGGCAATAACCGCGATAAATGCCAGGAGCATGGCGCCCACGTTCAGTGCGAGTTTTAGTCCTTCCGATGCGCCTCGGGACATGGCATCGATCAAGTTAACGTCGGTAACCTGCCCGCTGATGTGCAAGCGATCATTGATTGTTTCCTTGCTTTCCTCGGGTATCATGATCTTGGAAATGACAATGGCCGCCGGTGCATTCATGATGCTGGCTCCCAAAAGGTAGGTTGCGAAACGGGTTTTTTCTACCGGATCCTCACCACCTAAAAATGCCACGTACCCTGCCAGCACTCCACCGGCTATGGTGGCCATTCCTCCGGTCATCAGGCACATCAATTCCGAACGGGACATGGTCGGGATAAAGGGACGCACCAACAAGGGCGCTTCGGTTTGCCCTAAAAAAATATTCCCAGCTGCAGAGAGGCTTTCTGGCCCGGACAAACGCATGGTGCGGGCCATTACCCACGCTATACCAAATACTACTTTTTGAAGGATGCCCAGGTAATATAACCCTGCCGAAACCGTGGAAAAGAAAATAATTGTAGGTAGCACCTGAAAAGCGAAGATAAACCCAAACGAGTCGCTGGCTAATTCTCCAAAAAGAAACGTGGCCCCTTGCTCCGAAAAACTTAGAAACGTAACAAAGCCCGAAACTCACCTTGGTAAAAACGGCGGCTACAAAAGAGACCTTCGTGATCAAAATACCGAAAACGGTTTGCAAACCGATGCCGATGCCAACCAACCTCCAGTCGATTTTTCGTGAATTCGCAGAAAAAAGGCTGGCGATACCGACCAGGACCACAATTCCCAATGCACCTCTTACATAATCCATTTCAGGCGAATTTTAGCGGTTTTAAATCGCCCATTTTGGACGTGGCCCTATTCGGTGACTTGCGGCGGCACAACACCAAGAGGACATCACCTCCCATACCTGGTACGACCTGGGATCAATTCCTCCGGTTAATCTCATCTCTCAAACGTGCCGCCTTTTCGTAATCTTCATTCGTTATGGCTTTTTCCAATAACTGATTCAACTTGTCCAGGCTAAAGTCTTTGAGGGAGGCTTCTTCCCGGGATTTACTCTTCTCTTTTGGACTACCTTTTCCAGTGGCACTTCCGGAAGCTGCTTCTTGCTCTCTCTTTTCGTCTTCTTCCGTAAACTCGATCGCTGCCTCTGCCATTACCGCGCTGGCACAGTAAATCGGCGCATCAAAACGAACCGCAATAGCGATTGCATCCGAGGGACGCGCATCGATTTCTACTTTCTTAAAAGAGCTCTGACACATGATTTTCGCATAAAACACCCCTTCCCTCATATCGGAGATCAAAATATGATCCACCGAAAACTGAAAATTCGAGGCGAAGGACTTGAACAAATCATGCGTCATTGGCCGGTTAGGAATGATTTTCTCAATTTCTATGGCAATGGCCTGGGCCTCAAACATACCGATTACTATCGGTAATTTGCGCCTACCCTCGGATTCCCCTAATACCAATGTAAAGGACCCTGATTGGGTGCTATTGGAAGATAAACCTAAAATTTCTAACTCAACAGTATTGTCCACGGTCCATTATTTTAGTGCCTTAATCGCTTCTGTCAATTTTGGGACGATCTCAAATGCATCGCCAACCATGCCGTAATCCGCGGCTTTAAAAAATGGTGCTTCCGGATCTTTATTGATAACCACAATATTCCGGGAAGCATTCACTCCGGCCAGATGCTGTATGGCTCCGGAAATGGCCACCGCCAGGTAAAGGGTAGGTGCCACCTTTACGCCAGTCTGCCCCACGTGCTCGTGATGGGGCCTCCATCCCGAATCGGATACCGGCTTGGAACATCCCTTCGCAGCGCCCAGGGCAGCAGCCAGGTCTTCAATGATCCCCCAGTTTTCTGGTCCATTAAGCCCCCGTCCGCCGGAAACCACGATGTCTGCCTCAGGCAATAACACCTCTCCGGTGGCCTTTTCGGTACCGGTGATCGTGGCGGCAAATACCTCCTCCGGAAGATCTACTGCCATCTGCTCTACCGATACCGGTGCTCCGTCGGTTTGCACCGGTTGAATGTTTTTCTTTATTGCAAGAATCTTATTTTCGGTATCGATACGGGTGGCGACAAACGCTTTTCCTGTGAAAATACTTCTTTTCACGACAAACCCATCCGTCAAATCGGGATAATCCACGACGTTTGTTACCAACCCGGCGTCCAGTTTGATAGCCAACCGAGCTGCCACCGCATCTCCTAATGACGACTTGGCCAGCAGCAGCGTGTTCGCGCCCACGTTCCGGTAGACCTCAGCCACCACGGCAGCATGCGCCTGTATCACGCCGGCATTAAGTCGATCGTCCGAAACCTGATAAGCCGACGAAGCACCGGCCGTTCCCAGGCGATCCCATTCTGCGTCTTCCAGACTACCCAGAACAATTGCATGTACGCCAGGCGCCCCGGTCTTCTTGCCCAATACGGCCGCGTAGGAAACGGCTTCCAGTGACGAAGTTTTAATTTTCCCCTCGTCTTTCTCTATATACACTAATATTGACATTTCCTTTGGTTATTTAAAGTATTTTGGCGTCATTTTTCAAAAGATCCACCAATTCTTCCACGGTAGTCACCAATTTTACAGCTTCTTTTGCCGGAGGTACGCTGTATTTCTCAACGCTGGTAGCACCCCTGGCCGCTATGGGGGTCACCGCAGTCAGGGGCTTTGTTCGGGCCGACATGATGCCCCGCATGTTTGGAATTTTCCATTCGGCGATGGGTTCCTGACAGCCAGCTATCAAGGGCAAATCAACGGTGATCACTTCTTTTCCACCTTCGATTTCCCGGGAAATACTGGCCGCTTTTCCCTCAATTTCCAATTTCATTACGGGCGAAATCGAAGGAATTCCCAGCAACTCTCCCACCATGCCGTGTACCATACCTCCGTTGAAATCAATGGATTCCCTACCCATAAGAATCAGGTCGTAGGCTCCTTCCCTGGCGAGGTGGGCAATTTGCCGGGCGACGAATACCGCATCACTGGGAAAGGCATCTACCCGAATGGCCTCGTCTGCACCAATCGCCAAGGCTTTACGCAAGGTGGGCTCGGTCTCTTTTTCGCCTACATTGACCACCGTAATCGAGCCACCCGTCTGCTCTTTTAGCTCCACTGCTCTCGCTAGTGCGTAATCGTCGTAGGGTCCAATGATAAACTGAACCCCCGTTGTGTCAAGCTGTTTATTGTCTTCGGTAAATCTGATCTTTGAAGTGGTATCCGGCACATGCGTGATACAAACCAATATTTTCATCTATTTTTAATTAAATTTGTCACCAACAAAACCAAACGCAGCATTATGGAAAAAGATGACCGGGTCCGGGAACTATTAAGCTACATGGAAGAAGAACCCGAAAACCCTTTCAATATTTACGCTTTGGCTTTGGAATATCAAAATCAAGACAAAGAAAAGGCTTCTTTTTATTTTAACAAACTATTACGCGAACATAAAAGCTATCTTCCCTGCTATTACCATGCCGCTCAGTTATTCGCAGAGCTGGGGCAATCAACGCAGGCGGAATCCACCTTTTTGGAGGGTATACAGCTTGCCAAAAAACAAAAAAATGCCCATGCCCAAAGGGAATTGGAAAATGCCTATTTCAACTTTCAAGTTGAAAACGATTGAACTTTCCTAAGTGGCTTCCCGTAAGCGAAGGGAAGGTTTCCTCGTTTTTCTACGAATTCCTTCGAGAGCGAGGCCGATTACCCGCCGGTTGGCTGCAAAACAAGCTTTCCCAACTGTTCCTTCTTTTCCATTTTATCAAAAGCCGACGTTGCCTGCGATAAGGGAAAAATCCGATCTACGGTCGGCTGTATGCGGTGGTGAACAACAAAATCCAGCATCCGTTCAAAGTCCAGATCCGAGCCCATGGTGGTTCCCTGCAACCTCGCCTGTTTCCAAAACAGACTTCGGGCATTCACTTCCTTCATATTGCCCAGGGTAGCTCCGTAAACCACGATGGTTCCTCCGGGCCGAACCAGTTCGAGCAGCTCGTTGACGGTCGTGCCCATGGCGCTATCAATGATCAGATCAAATCCGCTGCCACTGGCTTTCGCGTCCTCCACCCAGGACGCCGAATGGTATAGATACCCTGCCTCAGCGCCCATTTCCAGGGCCTTCTTCAGTTTCCAGCCAGAGCCACTGCTTACCGAAACAGCCGCTCCGGAAGCAAGCGCAAACTGAACTGCCAACTGGGCCACGCCACCACCGAACCCGGTAACCAAAACCCGATCACCCTTTTTTACCTGTCCCTGATAGACCAGCGCCCGGTAAGCGGTCAATCCAGCCAAGGGGAGGGCGGCTGCATGCACGCTATCCAAATGCGCGGGAATCTGGTGAACCCGGTCTACCGGCACGCAACAGTAATCGGCAAACGTGCCGTGATCCGGCATTCCGAGGATCCGAAATTCGGACTGCTGTGCGGATTGATTCTCCCCCCAATGAAGCGCAGGATTGATTAGCACCTGCTTTCCAATCCAGGACTTGTCTACTTTATTTCCGGCCTCGACAATCTCTCCAGCACCGTCCGAGCCCAGAATGACCCCGTCTTTCAAATTTGGATACTTCTGCTCCCGGCACCATTGATCCCGATGGTTCAGGGCAGCTGCCTTTATCCGAACCTTTACCTCCTCGGGCCCGGGCACCGGTTCCCTAAGCTCTGTATAATTGATGCCATCACGATGGGTACTGTCTAATACGATACAATTCATCCTTTTTTTTGGTTATGGTTAAAGAAACTCGCTGTGCCCTCCTATCGTCCACATCAGCCCCAAAAACGGACTTCCGTCCTTCCTACCTGCGGCTGGCCTTCCACCGATCTTTCATTGAAAAATACGGGTGGTTGCGTTCGTTTCGTTTTTCGGGAATGCAGCGGCCGATCCCTGACACGGATCAAAACGGTGCCTTGTCGTCGCCTGCGGGGAACGGATTTTCACCTTGACTGTCTCCATTTGCCTTGCTACCCATTCTCACCATTCCCGCCTCATCGAAGCCTTGTCCCCCGGCACTGCTGGGAAAACGGCTTCCATACAAGGCATCCTGTGGCTGGTACGGCACATTGATGTCAAGGTCTGTAAACTTGGTGTATTTTCCGATAAACCGGAGTTTCACGTTTTCAAGGGACCCGTTTCTGTGTTTGGCAATGATTACCTCCCCGACGCCGGAGGTACTGTTTCCGTCCTCGTCTTCGGTAATGCCGTAATATTCCGGCCGGTATAGAAACATGACAATATCCGCGTCCTGTTCGATGGCGCCCGACTCCCGGAGGTCGGAAAGCTGGGGACGCTTATCACCTCCGCGGGTCTCCACGGCCCTGGACAGCTGAGAACAGGGCAATTACCGGCACATTGAGTTCTTTGGCAATTTTCTTTAAAGCCCTGGAAATACTGGAGATTTCCTGCTCCCGATTTCCTCCGTGATTTCCTTTACTGTCGCCTGACATCAGTTGCAAATAATCGACTACGATCAATTGAACATCGTTCTGTGCCTTTAGACGCCGGCATTTTGCCCGCAATTCTAGGATCGACAGGGCAGGAGTATCGTCTACAAACAAGGGGGCAGCAGTCAGTTTTCCGGTTTTATGAATCAATTGCTGCCATTCGTAGTCGGCCAGATTTCCTTTCTTTATTTTTTCAGAATCTAACTCGGCTTCCGAACTGATCAATCGATTGACCAGTTGCAAGGAAGACATTTCCAGTGAAAAAATAGCAACCGGCCGGTTGTGGTCCACCGCAGCATTTCGAAGAACCGAAAGGACAAAAGCAGTTTTACCCATGGCGGGTCGGGCGGCAATGATGACTAAATCGGATTTTTGCCAGCCCGAAGTGACACGGTCCAGGGCGGTAAAACCCGATGGTACACCGGTAAGCCCATCCTTTTGCCCCTTTTTACTTTCCAACTCTACGATGGCCTCCCGCATGATGGACCGCATGTCCATGTAGTTCTTTTTGATATTGTTTTCCGAAATCTCAAAAAGGGATTGTTCCATTTTATCCAACAACTCAAAGACATCGGTGGTGTCTTCAAATGCCTCCTTTTGTATTTCTGAGGATATCCGGATCATGTCCCGCTTCATGGCCTGCTCCGTGATGATCCTCGCATGGTATTCAATGTTCGATGCGGAAGAGACCCTGGAAGTGAGTTCGGTGATGAAGTAGGCGCCTCCTACCAACTCCAACTTGCCATTTTTTCGTAGCTGATTCGTTACGGTGAGCAGATCGATTGGCTCGCCTGCGTTGAATAAATCCAATATAGCCTCGTAGACTAATTTATGCGCGTCTTTGTAAAAACTATCGGCCGAAAGAATATCTACCACTGCCGTGAGGGCATCCTTTTCCAACATGAGGGCGCCCAATACGGCTTCTTCCAGATCGATGGCCTGCGGCGGCAATTTTCCAAGGGCGGTATGTGGCTCCACCGACCTCCTCCTCAATCCTGCGCTTCGTTCAAATTTGCTACTGTTTTTATCCGCCATAGTCACAAAAGTACCCCTTTCAAGCTAAAGTTTTTGAACAACTTATACACTTTATTATCCACACATTGACAACCACTACCTGCACAACCATTTGCTTGCCAAATTTATTCCCCAATGCTCAATTATTTTTGAAAGGGATCCGTTTGAGGAAGGCGAAATGAGACGGGCGGCACAGAAAGCGATAAAAATTTCTATCTTTGCAGTACGGGTTACACCCGACGTTGTCTTTTTCTGGCAGAAAGTGCCATTTCGAAGTTGCTTAGTTACCAAATTCCAGTAGTTCCTCTCATTCCACGACACGATTATCAGATGAAATTAAATTTAAAATCTCCCATTGCTTTTTTCGACCTCGAAGCCACCGGCATCAACATTTCTACGGATCGAATCGTTGAAATTTCTATTTTAAAATTGTTTCCTGAGGGGCAAAAAGAACTCAAGACCATGAAATTAAATCCAACGGTGCCCATTCCTCCGGAATCTTCACTGATCCATGGTATTTACGACAAAGATGTGGCCGACGCACCGACGTTTAAAGACGTAGCACGTGAATTGTTCCGGTTTTTTGAGGGCGCCGATTTGGCGGGGTTTAACGTGCTGAAATACGACATCCCCCTGCTGGTAGAGGAGTTTTTGCGTGCGGGCATTGATTTTGACGTAGAGAAAAGAAATCTGCTGGATGCACAAAAAATATTTTTCATGATGGAAAAAAGAAATCTGGCATCCGCTTACAAATTTTACTGTGGAAAGGTATTGGAAAATGCGCACAGTGCAGAAGCGGATACCCTGGCTACCTACGAAGTTTTTAAAGCCCAAATTGCCCGGTATGCCGGGGAGGAAATGGAGGACCTGCAAGGAAATCGGGTGGGAGTTTTGGAAAACGACATGAAAAAAATCCACCACTTGATCAATGAAAAAATGGTCGACCTGGCGGGAAGGTTCGTGTTCAACGACAAGGGAGAGGAATGCTTCAATTTTGGCAAACAAAAGGGCAAGCCCATCGCACAGGTATTAAAAGAAGAGCCTGGCTATTACGATTGGATGATGAAAGGAGACTTTCCCCTGGACACCAAACGAAAACTCACCCAGGTAAAGCTCCGGGGGTTTAATAGCTGAGTGGGAAAACGGCTATTGTCCCAATAAATCTGCAAACGGAGATGGGTACAGCGAACGCAGGTACCGTAGGTCTTCCGGGTCCAACTGCTGAAACCCCCGGGTATTTTCAACGGCCTGCCGGGGTGTCTTTATTCCAGGAATTACCGAGGATACCCCCTCAAAACTCAGAATAAAACTCATGGCCAGTTCGGTTTTCGTGAGGCCGTAGGTAGCGCAAAGAGGCCATACTTTTTGCTCGAGCAGGTCAAGAGACCGGGCCAGCAAGTCGGGCGGCAATCGGAAAATCCGATGGTCATCCTTTGAAAATACTGTCGCTTTGGAAAATTTACCCGTCAACAGTCCAAACTGTAGAGGCATCCTCGCCAGGATGCCATAGCCCTTCTCCCTGGCCTTTTCCACGATGGATACAGCTTCCTGATTCATCAGGTTTAGCACCAGTTGCATCCCGTCGGCCAATTGATGGTCATACAGGTAGCTCGCCTCTGGTGCCGGTGTAAAGGTATTCAATGACAACCCCCAATAGCGGATTTTTCCTTCCTTTTTAAGCTGTTCCATCGCCTCTACACATTCTCCCTGCTCCAAATCCGCTACTTTGGCTGTATGTAACTGGTAATAGTCGATCATGTCCCGGTTTAGACGACCGATACTCTCCTCGCAGGAACGAATGATGTGCTGTTTGGAATAATCCGTATAAATACCACCCTTTGCATCCAGGCGATGTCCCACTTTGCTCGCAACTATGGCCTCTTTTTCCTTTGAAAGGACCTTTCCCAGCAGGTGTTCGGAGTGTCCCAACCCGTAAAAATCAGCCGTATCAAAAAAATTTATTCCTACATCCAGTGCCCTTTTTATGGCTTCCAGGGAAGTTCGGTCGTCAACATCTCCCCAGCCTATGGGCAGGTCGCCTGCCATTGCGGGTCCACCAATTCCCCAGGCCCCAAAGCCAACTTCGCTTAACCTGAGTGAGGTGTTTCCGAATTTTCGGTAGTTCATGATTCAGTTTTTTTAGTAGCAGACTCCGTAGTCCGGCACGGAGCCAAAAACGAAGAAAACGAAAATTTCCGCCAAAAAAAAGCCCCTGCAGATGGTTCTCCATTCGAGCCATTGGGTTTCAGGGAGTATTGCATCAACTCGCAAAACTGATTACCTTGTCGGGATATCGCTCCCTAAGGTACTGCCCTATCTCATGACCATGATTCGACTTTCACCGGCTGGCTCAGCTCAAATACCTCTCATTCAGGAAATTGCGCAGAAAACCTGGCCATCCACCTTTGGTGCAATTCTCAGCCGGGAGCAATTGGCCTACATGATGAAACGCATGTACAGCACTGCATCCCTAAGCCAACAGATGCAAGACGGGCACCGTTTTTTGATTGCCTATCAGGCGGGAAAAATCCAGGGATTTACTTCTTTTGAAGTCAACTACCGTGAAACGGACCACCTGAAAATTCATAAATTATACCTCTTACCGGCCGCGCAGGGAAAAGGGACAGGGAAAAAAATTTTGATTGATCTGGAGCGAAGAGCTTATAAAGCGTCTCAAAAAGCTTTGGAGCTCAATGTCAATAAGTACAATCGATCGGCAATTCAGTTTTATTTTAAGATGGGATTCGAAATTGTGCGGGAAGAGGTGATTCCTATCGGCGAGGGCTATGTCATGGACGACTATTGCCTAGAAAAAGAACTCCATACCCCTTAATTCTTCTTCTCTGGCAAGCCCATGTTTTGTGACTTTTGGTTGATGTCCTTAATCACTTCGTCCAATTCATCCGCAGAAAACAGGATATGGTCCAGCAATTCCCGCTTCTCCGCTGTCAAATCAGCCAATTCGATTTCGAGCAAATTCACCAGCCCCATCAGACGTGCAAGTGGGGCACGCACCACATGGGACTGGACCCAGGCAATCTCGCGTAGCCGTTTGTTTTGTGCCTCAACGGTTTGTATATGAGTTATTTTCTGGGTGATGTCATTGGCCAGCACCAATTTTGCGGGTTTATCTTTGAAATTGATCCGATTGGAAGTGATTTCCACGGTGATCAACTCGCCACTCTTCTTTCTGTGCAAAAAGGTCCCTGCACTTCGTAACCCGGTATCCGTTTTACCTTCCTCCAATGCCCGGTACAGCTTTTTCTGTTCATTTTCCGGACGGATATCCGCAATGGTCATCGACAGGAATTCGCCGCGGGAATAACCATAGGATTGAATGGCGGCTTCGTTCACGTCCAGAAACCTGAGAGAACTCCGATCAAAAACCCACATGGGTAGCGGACTGAGGTGAAAAAGCTCGCGGTAACGCAGTTCGGATTGTTCCAGACGATTAAAAATTTTCTTTCGTTCCCTGCTGTAAACGATGCTTCGGGAAAGTATATCCGGATGAATCTCGTCTTTGACCAGGTAGTCTGACATACCCAAAGCAATGGACTTAATGGCGAAATTTCTGTCTGAATATCCCGTCAAGACCACTACCGGGACCTTTCCTGCCAGCCGAAGTGTATCCCTGACCAATTCCTCACCGCTTTTATCAGGAAGGGTCAAGTCTAGCAATATCAGATGGTAATCCAATACGGGTTTTTCTGATGCAGATTTGAACGTTTGGGCCCGATCGATGGTACAAGATGGGAAAACTTCCTCAATCGCCTCCGAAACCAGCAGAAAATCTCCATCGTTATCTTCGATGACAAGGAGGTTTAAGTAATCGTACACGGTTGCCATAAAATCAAATTTTTGACGGAAGCTGAGCGAGGGAAAACCAGAAATCTTCGATTTTCTGAAATATGTCTTGATAGCCTTCCGCTCCCACCGGCTTACTTATAAAACTGTTTGCCTGGTTTTGATAGGATTCAAGGATGTCTTGGTGACTGGAAGACGTACTCAGCATGATCACCGGTACTTGCTTTAAGTCCGTGGACGATTTAATAAATTGCAATACCTCCTGTCCGTTTTTCCTGGGTAGATTGATGTCCAGTAAGACCAGGTCCGGCAGCAAATCCAAGCCCCCATTGATACAGGAATTAAAAAAGGAAACTGCCTCTTGCCCGTCCTTTACAAAGGACACTTGTAGGGGAACATGTAGGTCTTCCAGGGCTTCAGAAATCAACAAAATGTCCCCTTCATTGTCTTCAATTAAAAAAAGCTTAAACATGGCTATCGTTCAAAATTTCCACTGTCAATTCACTCGTCCTCGATATTATCCGCAAGTTACGGAAAAAAAATCGATTCCTTTTTTTAAATACACCTAATACCGTAGGCATTTTACCGCTACCAGCGATGGCAGCGTTTGTCGGAGACTATCCCCCGCAAGCGGGAGAAAACCCTCTAATCGGGCTGATCGGGTACCGAGAAAAAAAATGTACTGCCTTTTCCGGGTTCGGATTCCAGCCAAATGTTTCCCCCGTGGTTTTCGACGATTTTTTTGCAGACGGGTAAGCCGGTACCGGTTCCAGAGAATTGATCCCTACTGTGGAGTCGCTGAAAAAGGAGGAATATTTTTTGGTGATAGGCTTTGTCAATTCCCAATCCGTTATCCTTAACGCTGAAAATAACCATTCCCTTTTCACGGTAGCTGGAAACGTCAATTTCCGGAACTTGCATCGGTGGCCGATAGGTAATGGCGTTTATGATCAGGTGTTCAAAAACCTGAAACAATCGTTTTTTATTTCCCCAAATTCGCGGCAGTTCCCGGACTTGGACCCGGGCGCCGGTCTCGTCCAGGTAGGCCTGGTGCTCTGCCAAAACTTCGTTGACCAAAGAAGAACTATCCACCCATTGGGATTGGAATTTTTGGCCTTCCTTTCCGATCGTGGAATATTCGAGTAAATCAAGAATCTGCTTTCGCATGTGCTCGGCCCCATTTCGGGCAAATGAAAGGTATTTCCGCGACTTCTCGTCCAACGTCGAGTATTGGGAGCGATACAGTTTGTCCATAAACCCGATGACCATTCGGAGCGGTTCCTGCAGGTGGTGAGAGGCGATGTAGGCATACCGTTCCAATTCGGCATTGGTGGCTTCCAGGTCTCGGGTACTGGCCGCCAAAATTCGGTTGAGTTCTTCCAGAGATCTTCGGTATTCATACTGGGTAGACACGTCCCGCATGGCACCTACCATTCGTAGCGGTTTCCCTTGCTGATCCCTGACGACCAACCCCTTGTCCTCCACCCGAAGGTACTGTCCATCGGATTTGCGAAAGCGGTACTCCATGGTCCAGGTTTTTTTCCGACCGTTGATGACTTTTTGAATGCTATCTGTGACTTCCCGGAAATCGTCGGGATGGATAAAATCGGACCAGGAGCTGCCTGGCATTTCTTCTTCACGATGGGCATGACCAAAAAGGGTATGGTAGCCCTGACTCCAGACTACGGTGCCTTTTGGCAAGTCTGCATCCCAAATAGCTTCGGAAGTGGCCTCACGTACGTACTGAAATCGCTGATCACTTTCTTTCAGCGATTGAATGTTTTCGTGATTTTCCAGAATGATGGCGAGTATCTTACTGGACCTGTCAATGAAATCCAGTTCCATCGGTTCGGGTGATTTTTTCTTTTTGTAATAAATGGCAAAGGTAGCCAACACCCGTTCCGAAGCTGAGATGATTGGATGGGACCAGCATGCCTGCAAACCGTAGGGAAGCGCGGCCGATTTGTACTCCTCCCAACGGAAATCTGTGGAAATATCGGCGACCAGAACTGCCGTTTTCAAAAAGGCAGCAGTTCCGCAGGAACCCGCTTTTGGCCCAATTGGAGCTCCATTTATCTGTTTGAGATAAGCGTCCGGAAGCCTTCTTGAAGCCCAACAATACACCCGCTGATCAACCACTTTCATCAGGGAGCAGATCATATCAGGAAATATTTGCTCCAACCCGATGATAAACTGATCCAAAACATCGTTTAGGGTGTAGTACGAGAGCGCATTCTTTTCCAGGACGTTTCGTTCCAACTGATCCAGTTCCTTAAAAACCACTTCCCGCGTGATGTCTTCTGCGATGCAAGCAAAACGCGCTTCTTGACGGGGTAGTAAAAAAACGTTCAACCAAACCTGCGCACCGTCCCTCCGTATTACTTTTAACTCGAAAGGAGAAAGGCGCTTTGAGGAATCAGCCTTGATTGTGGAAAACCCCGGATGGGTACTGTTAATCTCAAAAATATCGTTCCAATTTTTACGGAGAAATTCCTCCTCCGTGCAACCCGTTACCCGCAAAAAATTTTCGTTCCCCCCTTCCCAATTGCCATCGGCATCCACAAAGGCGATCCCGACTTTTGCGTTTTCAAACACAGAAGACAGGTCAATTGAATAGTGAGTGATTCCCTTCATGATTAAAAAACTCCGTTCGCTTTAAACGAAATGAAAAACGTACTACCCTCTCCAGGCACAGATGTTGCCCATATTTTGCCACCCACATCTTCGACTATCTTTTTGCATATGGCCAATCCCATGCCGGTACCACGCTTGATGCTGCCATCGTCGAATCGCTGCAAGACATAAAATATTCGTGGGAGGTATTCCGGGGCGATACCTTTCCCATTGTCCCTAACTGCCAGTACATGCGCATCCCCTTCCCTGAAAGCGCTCACGGATACGCGCAACCCGCGCTCCGGATCTCTAAATTTAACTGAATTATTTAATAAGTGATCAAAAAGCTGCGTAAATCGCTGAAAATCACCAGTTACAATCGGAAGTACCTCCTTGCGAAGGTGGATGTTATGTTCTCGTATTTTTTTTGAATTCAAGTGAATGACCTTATCAAGGACTTCATTCAGGTCCACCGCTTCATGCAAGGTCTCTTTTTCCGAAAGCTGAGAAAATGAAACCAAATCTTGAATAACCCCTTTTATCCGGATAAAGTTATCCAGGGTGAGCCGTAAAAATGACATGGATTTTTCGGGCAAATTGGCTTCGTTTTTACGAATGAATAGCTCTAAAAATCCCTGGCTTTGCCTAACGGGGCCAGCCAGGTCGTTGGCTGCAACCAAAATAAACTGGTCCAATTGGTTTTTGGCGTGCTCAGATTTCACGCGTTCCTCTTCCATTTTGGAATTGGCCAATTCCAGCTCATTGACTTTCCGGTCCAGGTACCGGTAGTGTTTTTTGATGAGTAAATACAGCAACAATCCCGTGAGTGTTACGAAGAAAACTCCCTTTACCGATTGCAAGATTGCCAACTGTTTGGTATCCATCCCATCGTGCACCAAAAGCATCAATCTATCACTAACAAAAATCCAAAGAATACCTACCACTACATATGTAATGGAAATCTTTTTACTCGCTGTCATTTTCCTGAACGGTTAGCTCCCATCCGCGCTGCTCTCTCCCGCTTTTATACCTGAAGTTGAAAATACAAAACTAAATTGACTAGAAAATAAATATGTGCTAGAATTAATCCAAAGGTAACAGGTATTTTTTCTTTTCTCGGTTTATTCGAATGGAAAATTCCAGTAACTTGCTTCACAAATTCGAGCAGCTCATTACTTCCAATTTACCATGTCCTATTCTGCATCACGTACATTTTTCGTTGTATTGCTGGCCAGTTTATCCTGCAACCGTACAGTGGAAACGGTACTGCCGGTGCGGCAAAACATTACCTTATCGGTGTATGCCTCCGGAAAAGTCCTAAGTAAAAATCAGTACGAAGTCAAACCCAATGCCAATGGCACGATTCAGGAAGTTTACGTCAAAGAAGGCGATCGGGTAGAGGCGGGCTCGGTATTATTCTCCCTTCGAAACGAAACCGCCGAACTCAACCGGGAAATTGCCTCCCTTTCCAAAGCCTTTGCAGACAGGCAAAATAATGTAGAAAAGATCCGGGACCTCGACGCCCGCATTGATCTCGCTCGAATCCGGCTGAACCACGATTCGTTGATGGTCGAGCGGCAAACGAGACTGAAAAAGCAAGGTATCGGTACCGAATTGGAGTTAGAGCAGCGCGAGCTGGCCTTCCAACAGACCAAAACCGAGCTCTCGGGACTACTGCTGCAAAGAGAAATGCTTGTCCGGGAGCTGGCGCATAACGAAACTACCGCGGAAAAGAACTTTGAAATAGCCGACGCTGCGGCAAGCGACCTTCGGGTTAAAAGCGACATAAACGGAAAAGTGTACGCGCTATTTATTGAAACTGGGGAATTGGTTACTTCCCAGACGCCCGTTGCTGTCCTTGGCGACGAGGACGAGTTCATGCTAGAATTGCTGGTAGACGAGTATGACATTTCCCAGATACAGGAGGGGCAGCCGGTAAAAGTAAGCCTGGACAGCTACCGGGAACAGGTATTTGATGCCCGGGTTTCAAAAATTCACCCGATGATGGACTCCGGAAATAAAAGCTTCGTGGTAGAAGCCACTTTCATCAATCGGCCACCCACTTTGTACCCGAACCTTAGCCTGGAGGCAAATATCATCATCGAGGTAAAGGAAAACGCTTTGTTGGTACCCAGTGCTTTCGTTTTTAAAGAGAACCATGTGATCACTTCGGAGGGGGACACCCTAACGGTCCAGACGGGGATAAAGAATTACAACCACACGGAGATAATCCAGGGTATCGACGACACCACCGAGCTGATCAAGCCATGAAATACGGTTTGCTGATACAGATCGCCCGTTCGTTAATGCTGGCCAGACTCAAGCAAACCACGGTAGCCGCCGTGGGAGTCACGTTTAGCATCACTATGTTCATCGCGCTCCTGGGCTTTATGAATGGACTAAACGAAATGTTGGACGGACTGGTACTGAACCGTACCCCACATATTCGATTTTACAATGAAATCAAACCGAATCCGGATCAACCCATCGACCGATCGAAAGACTTCCGGGACTACGGAAACACCATCCGGTCCATCAAACCCAACAGCAACCGTCTGCGCATTTACAACAGTGCGGCCATCATCGAAACACTGAAGAAAGACGATCGGGTAATGGGAATAGCTCCGAAGATTTCCACTCAGGTATTTTTTAACGTCGGTACAAGTGACATCAGTGGTACCATCAATGGAATCGATGTTCGGGCAGAGAACCAACTCTTTGCCTTTTCAGATTACGTCACTCAAGGAAATTACATTGATTTGGATCAATCCACGAATGGCATCATTCTGGGAAAAGGTGCAGCCGACCGCATGCTGGCATCGATTGGAGACGTGATTCAAGCGACTACTGCCCGAGGAGATCGGGTGCAGCTAAAGGTAGTAGGCTATTACCAGTCAGGTCTTGGCGACCTGGACAATGTACAGAGCTACGCCTCCCTCGAAACGGTCCAGAAAATGCTGGGTGAACCTTCCTCCTATGTCACCGATATACAGGTAAAACTGCACGAATTGGATTTAGCGCCTCCCATGGCAAGGGACTACGAAGCACTATTCCGACTGACAGCGGACGATATTCAAACCGTAAACGCACAATTTGAAACCGGTACTGAAATCCGAAACCTGATCAGTTATGCGGTAGGAATTACCTTGCTGATTGTCTCTGGATTTGGTATTTACAATATATTGAACATGATGATATATGAAAAGATGGATACCATTGCCATCTTGAAGGCAATTGGTTTTTCGGGAAAAGATGTAAACATTATTTTTATCACCATTGCCCTGATTATTGGTGTGGTTGGAGGTACGGTTGGATTGGTTTTCGGATACCTGGCGGGGCTGGGAATTGATCGGCTACCCTTTGAGACCGAAGCCCTGCCTACCATCAAAACCTTTCCAGTAGATTTCAATCCAAGGTACTACATTATTGGAGGAATATTTAGTCTATTGACCACGTACATGGCCGGGTATTTTCCTGCCCGAAAAGCCAGTGGCGTGGATCCCGTAGAAATCATCAGAGGAAAATAGGATGGCAGAACAATTGGTATTGGAGGCCCGAAATATCGACAAATATTTTTACAGCCCCCAAAAGACGCAAGTACTCAAAAATATCACCTTTTCGATCAATCGGGGAGAATTTGTCTCGGTGATGGGGAAATCGGGCTGTGGCAAATCGACACTCCTTTACATTTTATCCACCATGGACACCAGCTATCAGGGTCAGCTTCTGATCGATCAGGAGCTGATCACTGGCAAACAGCCGGAATACCTTTCCCGAATCAGAAACGAAAAAATTGGATTTGTTTTTCAATTCCACTACCTGTTAAATGAATTTTCGGTTTTGGAAAACGTCCTGGTCCCAGGACTCAAGTTGGGAAAATTGCAGCGCGAAGAGCTGGAACAAAATGCCATGGAAAAACTTCGGATTTTCGGTATGGAAACGCATGCCCTGAAAAAAGCCAATCAACTCTCCGGAGGACAAAAACAACGCGTAGCCATCGCAAGGGCACTTATCAACGATCCCTTAATCATTATGGGTGACGAACCCTCCGGCAATCTCGATAAAAAAAACAGTGACATCGTCTTTGGGATTTTCAAGGAATTGGCTAGCGAGTTCAAACAGACACTGCTAATCGTCACGCACGACCCGGAATTTGCCGAAAAGACCGACCGAACCATTGAAATGGAGGACGGTCACATCATCGCCCAATAAATAATTCGATTTTTTGATGATTATCAGCCGTTTCTGTGACATTTGTCATAGAGTAATGGTTGATGGTTTTCTACATTAGTAGTGTAAAAAAATTCATTTTTGGTAGTTAAAAAAGCGAAAGATGAAAACTCCAGCCAAATTCAGAGAAAATTTCTGGCCACGCGTGTTTTCTGAATTCTTCGAATCAGAGAATCTGCCAGAGTGGAGCAAGCGGTTTTACGATGGGGAGGAAAAATTTGAAATCCCATCCGTAAATGTTAAAGAAAACGAAAAAGACTTTCAGGTGGAAGTAGCAGCCCCCGGTTTCGAGAAAGAAGATTTCAAAATCGATTTCAGCGATGGTACGCTGACACTGCAAGCAGAAAGAGAAAAAAATGAGGAGGCAGAAGAAAAAGGAGAAATGAAGCGAAAGGAGTTCTCGTATACCTCCATCAAGCGGTCGTTCAATCTGCCCGACAACATTGACGAGGACGAAATAAGTGCCAGGTACGAAAACGGAATCTTGCACCTTCGGCTTCCAAAGGTGAAATCGGTGGAAGCACCGCCTGCAAAGACTATTAAAGTTGGTTAGGTCTAGTAAAAAGGCTCCGATCGTTTGATCGGGGCTTTTTTTATTTTTAATCCGGAAGCAGCAGGATTGGGTTGAGTATCTTTCTTAGGGATAGAAAATTTCCCACCGCCTGTATCGAGTACGGGCACGATTCCCTTTAGCGTGGAAAAGACCGGTAGGGTCCAGCGCTAAAGTGCATCTGTGCCCTTTTTGAGGTAAAAATAGGAAATGGCAGCCGCACCGCTGTCTGCCAAAGGGAAGGAGTACCAAATACCGTCCAAACCGAAAAAAATTGGTAATATAATCACCAGAGGTACAAGAAAGATGCCTTGTTTACTCAATGCCAACAAAAGGGCAGACGTAGGCTTTCCAATCGCCTGAAAATAGGCACTACCAATCAGGCTAAAAGCCAGCAGCGGAGTCGCCAAAAAGGACTTTCGCATGGCTGGAATGGTTTCATTGATGAGGCCTTCATCCGAAGTGAAAATTTGAACCAGTGGGCCCGTAAAGCTCATGATCAGCACAAAAATAAGCAACGCGATCAGACTCGAAGTACGGAGTGCCAGCCGTATGGCCTTGTGCACACGTTCGTTTAGTTTCGCCCCGTAATTATAGCCGGCGATGGGTACAAAGCCTTGCGTGATTCCCAATACCGGGAAATTCGCGAACATCATCACCCGGTTAATTACCCCGTACACCGAGAGTCCCATCTCGCCCCCATACTTGAAAAGCTCGTTATTCAATACAATGGCGAGGATACTTACCATACCTTGTCTGGCCAAGGTGACCGCTCCCAGGGATGCAATTTCTTTGGCCAAGGCAAAATCGGGAGTAAACCAGGACGCCTTTACCTTCATGATCGATTTCCCAAACAAAAAGAACCACAAGGTATAGGCAGCACTAGCGACGTACGAGAGAGTGGTAGCCCAGGCCGCCCCCTCCAGGCCCATTTCCAGCACTACAATAAATACGGGGTCCAGAATAATGTTGAATACTGCCGGCACGATCAACGTGTACATGGCCACCTTCGGATATCCTTCCGCGCGGATCACGTTATTACTCATCATGGCCCATGCAAGAAAGGGAATCCCCATTAAAATGATGTTGAAATAGGATTTTGCCGGCTCAAGAACCTCTCCCTTTCCTCCGAAAAGCTGCAATATCTCATCTGAAAATAAAAAGCCGAGCCCAACGAACAAAACCGCCAAGGTCAAGGTCATTCCGATCTGATTTCCAAAGGTAGAGAATGCCCTCGCTTCATTTCCATCTCCAAAGGCCCTGGAAATAACCGAGGCTCCCCCTACACCGATGGACATCCCGATACTTGAAATCAAAAAAGTGATCGGAAGAACGACGGTAATGGTCGCAATGCCAATGGAACCCACAAAACGACCCACAAAAATCGTATCAACTATTCCATATATTGACAACACCAAAATGCCAACTGCGGCAGGAACGGCTTGCTGAAGCAATAACCTACCAATGGGCACCTGTCCAAAAGCATGATTGTTTTTCTCCATAGGATGAGAATCTCACAAAAAACGAAATTCCTGATGTGGTTTATCCAGGCAAATTACCGATTTTATCTCAATCGGCGAACCTCCACGAGCAGAACACCTAAAAAGATTTGGTGAATTGGATTTTCACCTTAACCTGGAGATCCCGAATCACCTTGAATATTTCCTTGATGGTGGCGGCCTGAACTTTGGTCAACGAGCTAATCTTGATGTAATTTACCGGATCTTGCTTCTCATGGACGAGGGCCACGGCTTGCTTTTCCAGACGAAGGCCCATGAGGTAATAGTAGCCCTGATAAAGCTCCTCCGCTTCTTTTTCGGAGAATATCCCCTTTTTCGTCAAAATTTTTAGCCTTTTCCCGGTATTTGTTTCAAATACCCGGTTTGCGAGTGCGTACAGGCGGATAGCATCTACCATCGGGGTCATCGCTTTTTTTATGTCAAAAACCTGCTCTTTCTCTATCTTGAACGTGCGAATATTGCTCAGCCAGGTCAATTGCGGATCGTACTGTAGCGTATTTTGCGCCATATTGAAGAAAAAACGCTCCAATGGATGGCGCAGCTGCTCTTCCATAAAATCCTTTAATGCGTCAAGCAGAAAAAAATCACCGTAAATGGGTCTGCAATCAAAAAATGTCCCGTAATTCATCACCGTCTCCATGGAGGATTCCTGAAACCACCCGGCATAATTTGCTTTCCAATGCGAAAGGGAGTGGGTCCACTTGGGATTGCTGGCCATAAACCCTCCCTTGCAATAGTTGAAACCAATTTTATTCAGTCGCTCAGAAACTGCTCGCGCAACCGCCAAAAAATAAGTTCGTACCAACTCCCGTTGCTCGTTTGCCTTGTCCTCATAGATAATGGCATTGTCCTGGTCTGTTTTTAAGGTTTGCTCCTTTCTCCCCTCACTCCCTAGCACGAAAAACACAAATTTTGCGGGCGGTGGGCCATTTTCCTTGATTACCTGCTCAATGACCCGGAGCGTAATAGCGTCTGCAATGGCCGAAATTATCTGATTAATGATCTCTGAACGTACGCCGCGTCCAATCAACTGATCAACAATTCCAGGTACCTGCTTCCATTTCTCCAGTAACTCCTGCTCGCTCACTGCGAGCTTTACCGATTGGATAAACACAAAGGGTGATTGGGATTGGATTGTTAGTATTTTGTTACGGCTGGTGACACCGAGATAAGCACCCTGTTCCTCTACCAGAAGGTACCGGCTCTTGGTTCGAAACATTAGCAACAAAGCTTCGTAAACAAAAGCATCTTTGGAGATGGAGACCAGTGCAGGGTCCATGATCTGAGACACCGGACTTTCCACAGAGACTCCGGAAGCCAAGACGTTGTCCCGCAAGGTAATGTCTGTAATCACCCCCTGAATATCTCCGGTCCCGGTACCAACGAAGAGACAGCTCGATTTCTCATCACGCATGATGCTGGCAGCCTCCAAAACGGACGTTTCAGGCGGGCAGTAGAGAATTTTCTTTAGGGGAATATCTCCGACGGTCTTGACATAAAAGTCATCCATGGGAGGTAATGGCTCCTGCGTCATAACAGCTTTTTTGCAAAGATCCGTATTCCCTTCGAGTAATTAAAAAGTAATTGCCAATTACTATTTGTAATTAGAGAAAAGCACCTTACATTTGCACAAGCTTTCAAAAAAAGCACTCCCAGACAGGCTGAAAAGCCTGTTTCTGTTTATAGAAAATGGTTCTTTTGCTACTGCAAACGACAAACTACTTCCTGCTGATTGGGTGGGTTTTGATCTAGGGTAGATGCCAGGGGGGTGTAACCCAGAAAAGCGACCTCGTGTGAAACGCGAAAGAGCATCCCGACTTTTTAGGTCGGGAAGGTTTCAGGTTCAGCAACAGACAGCAAATAAAATAGGAGCCTCGGGCTAAACTCGAAAGAGCATCCCGACTTTTGGGTCGGGAAGGGTTCAGGTTCAGCAACAGACAGTAAATAAAAATAGGAGCCTCGGGCTAAACTCGAAAGAGCATCCCGACTTTTGGGTCGGGAAGGGTTCAGGTTCAGCAACAGACAGTAAATAACATATGGTCCTGTAGCTCAACTGGATAGAGCAACTGCCTTCTAAGCAGTAGGTTTCAGGTTCGAGTCCTGACAGGATCACCGATTATAAGGCAGTGGCCGAAACGTTATCGGACGTTTTCTCTGTCTTAGAAAAAAATCGATTCCGTAGCTCAGCTGGTAGAGCATAACACTTTTAATGTTAGGGTCCTGGGTTCGAACCCCAGCGGGATCACATCCATGCAAAAATCCTGTGAGCACTCGCAGGATTTTTTATTTTAGCAACCTATCCATCCTTCCCGGGAAAGGTGCAGGAAGCGTCCCGGCAAAAGACGCGGACGGTCGCTGCTTCAAGTCTTGAAACGATCACCAAACGGTAGGCGGTAATTGAGACTTTAGCGGACGCTTTCGCTACCGTTGAAAAACCATCGATTCCTGAGCTCAACTGGTGGCGCATACCGGTACGCACGAAGCACTTTCTGCCCCGATGGAAAGGCCAAAAAAACCAGCTGAAGTATCCTTGGAATACAACTTCTGCTTTTTTCGTATCGGCCCTCGTAAGTGCGACCCAGGGGAGGAGCTTCCCTTGGAGCGGTATTTGGAAAGCGGCCCGTGTAACCTTGGGCTCCGGCTGAAATGGGGCCAAACGTCAAACCCGAAATAGGCTTCATCCCGGTTAAAAAAACCGAACGCGTCGTCGGTGGCATTCCCATTGAAAAGGCGTCAAACAAAAAAAGCAGCTACCGGTGTGCTGGCAGCTGCTTTTTCGAGGACAAGCTCTCGTCAGGATTTCAAGAACTGTCGCAACACATAATGCAGAATACCTCCGTTTTTGTAGTACTCGATTTCGATGGCGGAATCCAGTCTGGCTATAAGGTCAAACTTTATTGGACTTCCATCTTCTTTAATGGCGGTAGCTTTCAAGACTTTTAACGGACTGAGCCCTTCGCTAATTCCCTCAATGGAAATTTGCTCTTTGCCGGTAAGCCCCAGCTTTTCGGCGGATTGTCCATCGGCAAACTGCATGGGAAGCACCCCCATTCCCACGAGGTTGGAGCGGTGTATGCGCTCGTAACTCTCGGCAATGACCCCTCTGATTCCCAGAAGTGAGGTGCCTTTCGCTGCCCAGTCACGAGAAGAACCACTACCGTATTCTTTCCCCGCTAGTACCAAAAGGGGCACTTGTTCGCTACGATACCGCTCTGAGGCATCAAAAACTGTCATTTCTTCACCGGAAGGCATGTGGACGGTGTAGCCACCCTCCTTTGAGGTGAGCTGGTTCTTGATCCGAACATTTGCGAAGGTCCCCCTTACCATGACCTCGTCGTTTCCTCTTCTGGACCCGTAGGAATTAAACATACCTTGTTCCACTCCTTTTGCTATCAGGTACTTACCGGCAGGAGAGGTGGGTGAAAAGGATCCTGCGGGTGAGATATGGTCGGTGGTAATGGAATCACCCAATTTCAAAAGAACGCGGCCGTTAACAATGTCCGCTGCCTCGGCCACCTCCTCTGATATCCCTTTAAAGAACGGGGCTTCTTTGATGTAGGTAGAACGATCGGACCATTGGTACACCTTGTCTTCCGGTGCTTTCAGCGCCCGCCATTGTTCGTTTCCTTCGAAGATCTCTCCGTAATTTTTTTTGTAATCGTTTGGCGAAAGGACGCGGTTGGAAACTTCGAATATTTCCTCGTTGGACGGCCAGATGTCTTTCAGGTACACCGGTTCCAGATTGGGATCGTAGCCAAGGGGTTCATTATTCAGGTCCACATCCACCCTGCCTGCCAGCGCGTACGCAACGACCAACATGGGCGACATGAGGTAGTTCATTTTCACTTGCGGATGCACCCGGGCCTCAAAATTTCTGTTTCCGGATAATACCGAGGCCACCACCAGATCGTTTTCTTCAACTGCCTTGGCAATGTGTACCGGCAGGGGACCGGAATTACCGATGCAACTGGTACAGCCGTAGCCGACTACGTGGAAACGCAAGGCTTCCAAATCGTCCAGCAACTCGGAATGTTTCAAGTAGTCGGTTACAACTTTAGAACCGGGAGCCAGGGATGTTTTGACCCATGGCTTAACGTCCAACCCGCGTTCCCTTGCTTTGCGGGCTACCAGACCCGCCCCAATCATCACGCTTGGGTTGGAAGTATTGGTACAAGAGGTGATAGCCGCAATGACCACCGATCCGTCATGAAGCGCAAACTCTTCGTTATTCAGCTGTACCACGACCGTCTTTAAGCCGTTTTTAACCTTGGTTTCAATTTCTACTTCCTTCTCGCCTGTAGGCGTCGGTTTTTGCACCGGCTGATTGCCTCCTCCTTCGCCGTACCACCGCCCGACATCTCGTTTGTCGATCGGAATGTAATCCCTGCCATGCACTTCTTTCAGCAGCTTTCCGAATTGATCCTTGAATTCCCTCATGAGGATCTTATCCTGAGGACGCTTGGGTCCGGATACCGTCGGTTCCACGGTACCAAGGTCCAGTTCTACCACCGTTGAATAGTTGATCTCATCTTCATTCGCCCGCCAGAGCATGTTGGCTTTGGTATATGCTTCCACCAGCTCGATCTGCTCTTGCGAACGGTTGGTACGAGACATGTAATCCAAGGTGCGGTCATCGATGGGGAAGTAGGTGACGGTACAGCCGAATTCGGGAGACATGTTTGCAATGGTGGCCCTGTCCGGTACGGACAAACCATCCAATCCCGGACCGAATACCTCCACAAATTTCCCTACCACTCCCTGGCGTCTAAGTAATTCCGTGATGGTCAAAACCATGTCTGTGGCGGTGGTACCCAGGGGTAGCTTACCCGTCAGGCGCAGACCCACCACCTCCGGCATGATGAAATAAATGGGTTGGCCCAACAGGGCAGCTTCCGCTTCAATGCCCCCAACTCCCCATCCAACCACGCCGATTCCATTGACCATGGGCGTATGGGAATCTGTTCCGACCAATGTGTCCGGAAAAACGTTTCCGTCTCTCGCGATAACGCCCTGGGCCAGGTATTCGAGATTTACCTGATGACAAATCCCCATTCCGGGGGGTACCACAGAAAAATTGTGAAAGGACTTTTGTGCCCACTTCAGAAATTCGTAACGTTCCCCGTTGCGCTCGTATTCTACGTCGACGTTACGCTTGTAGGAATAATTGGTGCCAAAATAATCCACCTGCACGGAATGGTCCACCACCAAATCAACGGGAATTAACGGATTGATCTTTTCAGGATTTTTTCCTTTTCGTACCGCTTCCGCCCGAAGCGATGCGATGTCAACCACGGCAGGTACACCGGTAAAATCCTGCATCAACACCCTGGCAGGCTTATAGGGGATGTCTTTGTCCGATGCTTCCGGCTTCCAGTGTAGCAGGGTTTCAATGTTTTCTTTGGTAATGGCAAAATCGTCGAAATTCCTCAGTGCATTTTCGAGAAGAATCCGTATGGAGAAAGGTAATTTGTTGATCGCGTATCCCTGTTGCTGCAGGGCGTCCAGACTCCAGTAAGTCAGGTCGCCTTTAGGAGATGGTAATTTCTTCTTTATTTGAAATGGATCATTAGCCATGCGTCGTATTGGTTAAATGATAAAAAAGAGTTTCTTACAAACTTGGAACCGCTTGGGGTTTCCAATACCTCTAATATAGGTTATTTTTGGCGAATTTCGAAGCAAATCCGTATCCATAAAGCCTGGTCCACACCGGGCTATTCGGCTTTCTCTTTGGCTTTTTCCATCTTCCGAAACGAACCACGAAACAGCCAATTGTACCGCAGCGCTTCCAAGGTTTCGTTCAAACGCACGGTGCCGGTATCCAGGTTGATCATGGTATGCTTCAGGTAAGTGGCAAACTCCTCGTCGTTCAGCAACATGCCAAGCGCATTGTCAGAATCCTGAAGGTTTTCGGTCATATTTTTCACGTTTTGTGAAACATCGTTGACCTGCCTACCCGTAGCTTCCAGCTCCATAACGGTGGATTTCAAACTGGCAAACACCGTCGTGTCGTTTATCAGTTCATCGACGAGTCCCCCCTTTTTATTAAGTTCCCTGGAGAAACTAGCTAATTCCGATGTCATCCGGCTACTATTTGCGGCCGTCCGTTCCAAATTAGCCATGATCTGCTTGAAGTTTTGTACGAGCACACTATCGGTGAGCACAGCGCCCACGATGCCCTCCCCGCTGGCAATTTTATGGGTGAGAACCTTCAGATCCTCGGTGATGGATACCAGATTATTGTTGTTTACCTGAAGGGTCTCCATCATCTTATCGGTATCCAACGGCATCTCGGCATCCAACCGGTCTCCCTCTTCTATCGATGGGCCTTGTCCCGAACCTCCGTAAATCACGATGATTTTGTTTCCAATCAACCCATCGGAACTGATTGTTGCCTTGGAATTTTTCTTGATGTATTCTTTGGCGGAGGATTCAATGTTCATTTCTATCTCAACCTGGGATTCTCCGTAAAAATTAATTTTTTTAACGGTTCCGATTTTCACCCCGGAAAACCAAACATTGTTTCCCGGCTGCAAGCCTCCCACATCATCGAAAACCGAAAAAACCCGAATGCTTCTCACGAATGCTTTCTGCTGCGCACCCAAGGTGAGAATCCCGGTCACCAAAATAATTATTCCAATCAGCACAAATATGCCGACGGTAACCGATTTTTTGTTATCGTTTCTCATTGTTTGATGAAATTATAGTCATAAAATGATTTTACTCTATCGTCTTCGGCCCGCTCAAAGACTTCGTCAAATTGTCCAGTCTTTCCAAAAACTCCGTCCAATAATACGGCCATGCGATCCCCTGTCACCTTTGCACAGGTGAGGTCATGGGTAATGATGATGGAAGTCGTTTTGTACATCTCGTTTACCTGATTGATCAGATTATTGATGTCCATGCAGGTAATGGGGTCCAAACCCGCGGTGGGTTCGTCGTACAACATGATCTCCGGCTTTAAAATAAGCGTCCTGGCTATACCGATTCGCTTCCGCTGTCCGCCAGAAAGCTCGGAGGGCATTTGATTGATTGTTTGTAGCAGCCCCACGCTATCGAGTACCTCTTCCACCAGTTTGTCTTTTTCTTCCCTGCTCAGGTTCTTGACATTCCGCACGAGTGGAAACTCCAGATTTTCCCGCACGGTCATGCTGTCGTACAGGGCACTAGCCTGAAACGAGAAGCCGATCTTCAGTCGGAGTTCGTTAAGTTTCCGTGAATCCAGATCTTTTACTTCCTGGCCCAGCACCCGCACCGAGCCTTCATCCTGGGTCAACAAGCCAACCATTATCTTGATTAACACCGACTTTCCACTACCGGATTTTCCAAGCACGACCAGGTTTTCTCCTCGATAAAGATCCAAATCCACGCCCTTCAGCACGTGTAGGTCTCCAAATGATTTGACCAGGTTTCGCACCTGAACTACTGATTCTCTCATGGTTAAAGTTGTCTAAAGAAATTGGTTACCTGCAAGGAAAGTAACTCCTCGATGAAAATCAAAAACATGGCCATCACGACCGCAGAATTTGCCGCCTTGCCTACCCCTTCGGTCCCCTTGGTGGAATTGTATCCTTTGTAACAGCCGACAATCCCGATGGTAAACCCAAAAACCAGCGACTTCAGCATGGAAGAAGTAATGTCGAGGAAGGAGATGGCATCAAATACCTGAACAAAAAACGTGCTAAGGCTTACCAACTCGTTGAAATGAACGTTTACGAACGCACCCAAAAGCGCCACAAAATCGGTGTACAATACCAGAATCGGTATCATAAATGTGCTGGCCAAAACCCGTGTAACCACGAGAAACTTAAAGGGGTTGGTCGCCGAGACCTCCATGGCATCGATTTGCTCGGTCACCTTCATCGAACCGATTTCTGCCCCGATACTGGAGCCAACTTTTCCGGCGGCAATCAGGGCAGTGACCAGGGGTCCCATGGCGCGAACCACCGCAATGGAAATCAAAGCCGGTAACCAGGAAGTGGCGCCAAATTCCGACAAAGAGGGCCTGGATTGATTGGTGAATACCACCCCCACAATAAACCCCGTGAGGGAGATCAGTGGAAGGGAGTTGTAGCCGATTTGGTAACACTGTCGGATCACCTCCTTAAACTCGTAGGGTGGAAACCATACTTCTTTAAAAAACCTTTTGACAAAATCGTACGCACGCTCCAGGCCTAGAAAAAACCTGTCGATCCGTTTACTGATTACTTTGTCTTTGTTTGTGGGCTCTCCCGACATATCATGGTGATTTTAGTTGGAACTAGGAATCGAATGCAAAAATCAAGCTATACTTCTAAACGGCCAAAAATTCAGCAATATTTTCATCCTTAAGCGGCTTTACTATAAATCCCGTCACCTGTTTGAAGTCCTTACTTTTTTCCACATCTTCCGGGTCAAGGGAGGAGGTTAGCATTTTTACGTCTCCCTTGATACCTCTCTGCTCCATCAATGTCAAAAAATACCAGCCATCCATTTCCGGCATGTTGATATCCAACAATATCACGTCTGCCACATTTCTCTCCAGCCAATTCAGGGCTTCGTAGGGGTTTTCAAAAAAAACCAACTTGAGCTTTTCGTTGACCTTTAATAAAATTCGCTTGTTGATCATGTGCTGCACTTTGTCATCGTCAACAAATACGATCGTTTGCTGTTTTTGCTCCACCTCTTTCGATTTTAGGTCTTTATCCATCAGTAGTCTGTTCATCTCTTGAATCTCGGTATCCAAACGAAGAGCTGCTTCCTTCAGCATCCGCAGGGCATCTCCGGAAATTCCCTGCTCTTCCAGCTGAATTAATCCCAATATATTGGCCAATTGCGACCGGATGTTGTGTGAGTTTCGAAAAGAATACGCCCTCAGTTGTTGGTTTTGTTGCTGCAGCGACTCCGATAACCTTCGGATTTCCTCCAGCGATCGATGGACCTCCGAGTGGTCCAGCGCCATAACCAGAACCATCCGATGTGTCCTGCTTGTGAATGGAATAGTGAAAAGATCAACGTAACGTGGTTCGTAAAACTTATCGATCATGACAACGTTGCGATACGTATGATTCTCTCCATCCAGCACCTTCGCTCCTATTTTTGAGGTGAAAAACTGGGATTGAAAATGTTGAAAGGGATCCGGAAAGCTTGCCGTACCGTACATAGAATCCGCCATTTCATTCGAAAGTTCCAGTTTCCGGTTTGCCAACGAAAAAACCCAAACGCAATTAGGTAGCTTATTGAAAATCTGGTAGGAAAGTCCGCCTTCCAGGCTACTGTCTTTTCTGTTCGTGCGTAGGAAAATCCATGAAAACAGCACCAGCATACCTCCGGAAAACAAGCCATACACCTGTACGAATTGCCAGGTATTTTCCTGAAAGAAAACCCATTTAAAATTCCGGATCAGAAAGGGAGATGCAAGCAGAGCGAGTCCACCTGTCAACCCAACTAGCCAAACCGAATAAATTGTTGGTTTCATCTTCCACGTCAAAGGGATAAAGGTAATCATTTTCACCCAATATCGAAAGTGCCCGTTTACCTGGAACATATTTTAGCAAAGGGGCAATACGCACATTTGGCCCGGTCCTCTGTCTGATCAAAAGGTTGACCCGGATCAAAGATTTCCTCCAGCAATCCGGTTAGCCCACGGATAAAATCTTCGCGGTAATCGCCGTAATCGATCACTTCATGGCTTTGTCCATTTCGAACTTTTTCCAGCAAATACGGAGAAAAATCCTCCTTAAAAATCTCTCGCAAATTAAACAGCGCCGGTTGTAGCGGCAATTGGTTCTCTGGATGCCGGGATTCATAAAGCAATCCGTAGAAAAAAGTTTGCATGACCGCCTTGTTTCTGGAGGTATCTTCCCGGTCAAAAAGACTCCCAATACTGGAAAATTCCTTTTTATCTGCTCCCGACTTGTAATCAATCAGACGGATGGTTGCACCCACCCGATCCACCCGATCAATGATCCCCCCCAGATTGACCGACATCCTGCCGGTTGGCGTGTCCACGCTTAGCTTCGCCTGATATTTCTTGTTTCCCTCCAGGGAAATGATGGCAAAGGGAGCGGTACGCTTGTCCTGCTCCAGCACGCCCGATAGGTATTTTTGCAGCACATCCCGCACAATGGTCAATTGACCCGTCAATTTTATCGCGGCGCCGTCCTCCAAAAAGTACTGAGACCGGATGGCCTTTTCTACCGCCGGACTGATGTACTTTTTCAACGAGTCAATATCGGATGCTTCTACTCGATTTCGGCCTTTTCGGCTGATAAATCCCGCATACAGATTCTCCAGGGACTGGTGCACCAGATTCCCAAAAATCGCGGGGTCCACCGCTTCCTGAACCTCCTCTGGAACATTCAACCCTGCAATGTAGGTCAGGTAAAACTTAAGACGGCAGTCCAGGTACATATTAAGTGCCGAGGGAGAAAAGGCCGTACCCACCTGATCTTTCCCGCTACGATCGGTGTACCGGTCCAGTATTTTCAGTAGCCGCGGATCTTTCTCGATACAGATGGGACCTATTTGTGTCAAACGCACCGGCACATGCACCGACGTATCCGATTTTTGGACGCCGAGTCCTTCCATTTCGATCTGCAACTGCTGGATGTAACGGCTTTTTTCTCCCACCTGCCCTTGTGCGGCCGCAGTGGAATAAATCAGGTGGACTTCCTCTGCCCGATGCAACAGCCGGTAGAAAGTGTAGGCATAGATAGCATCGTTTTGCTCCTGCACCGGCATTTGGAAAGCCCGCCGCAAATTAAACGGAATCAGTGAATCCATGGCCTTCGAGGGCGGAAAACTCCCTTCGTTCATCGAACAGATGATGACCCGCTTGAAATCAAGGTTTCGGGTCTCCAGGACCCCCATCACCTGCAGCCCTTCCAGGGGTTCGCCCTGAAAGGGCAGGCGGGTTTCGGCAAATACCTGTCGGAAAAGTTTGATAAAAAACTCCACTGTCACCTCCTCCCGGATTTCTTTTTCGAATAGCTCCCGTAGGCGATTCATCTGTTTGTAGCATTGAAACAAATAGGTACGCTCCATGCTGCTTTCATCCATTGGAGCGGCCAGTTCACGTATGAGCTCCATGACCACTTCCAGAATGGTGTCCGATCGAAGCTGCTGGAAAACGCGAGCAAAAATCCCCCCTCCCTTTTGAAGCGCTTCGGCGGGGTAGTAAATGGAGTTTGTGCGTACCAGCTCGTCCATCAGGTATTGCGTGAAATCGGGGGCAAGTTCCCGCAGGTAGACATTGCTGAGAAGTTCCTTTACCGGTTTGTGGTAAAACACAAGCAGCCCATCCTCTATTTTCGTATACCGCTGCAATTCCAGGGCTGCTTCCAGAAAAGTATATACCGGCGTTTGCTTAACCGGATAACCCATGGTGACATTTACCCGATTAATGTTTTCGGGAAGCACGTTCAAAAGCGGAAATAGTAACTGTTCTTCGGGCAAAATCACTACCGTTTCTTCCCAATGTTCCGCTTCCGGTAGCTGATCCAACAGACCGGCAACCAGATTGGCCTGGTTGATCTTCAGGGGAACGGTATAGGTCTTGATACTGGCCTTTTGCTGTGCTATCTGGCGGGGGATCGGGTTGGGGAATGTAGGACCAAAAACGGGGTCTTTCAGGTATTGCCGGAAAAACAGGCCGGCCTCCTGCTCGGGGCGTTCCAGGTAGTAAGCGTCAATATCCCAGAAAATCTCGGCACCAAAACGCTTTACCGAATGCCTGATCAGTTTTTCTTCGGCCGCGGTAAACGCATTGAACCCAACAAACACCAGGTGTTCGGTAGGTTCTGAGAGCTTTTCCAGGCCCAACGCGACCTCCCGGTAGATTTTTCCGCCATACGCCAGCCCGAGGCTTTCAATAGCGGCATTAAACCGGGTATACAAAGGGTATAGTATGTCCCAGAATCGCAGAAACTTTTCCTGATGGTACCGATCTCGTCCTTCAAAAGAGGCCCAAAATTCCTGAATCAACTTTACCTGTTCGGGACTGAGAAAACTCCAGTCGCTATCAAGAGTTTTTTGTTCCTTCAGGTTGGTGAATAGCCTTTTGGGATCGACTAAAAACTGATCCAGGTCGTTGAAGTCCTTTAGGATCATTTCTCCCCAAAAATAAAATCGGTCAAAACTCTCTTCTCGCTGCGTCAACGAACGAAAGTGCAGGTACAATTCGTAAATCAACGTTAACTTGTCCGCAGGCTTTTTTCCAGCCCACTGGTAAAACAGGGATTCGATCGTGGTAATCTCGGGCATCCACAAGGGCTTATCTACCAATTGGCTCAGGTGCCGGGTAAAAAACAGACCGGCCCTTCGGTTGGGTAAAATTACTTTCACCCCTTTCAAATCGCCCTTGTTTTTCAACAGACTGGCGGCGGTTTCTTTTAAAAAACTGTTCATTTATGTCAATTTGATTATCGATCCACTCTCCAGGTAACAGATGAAACCGACTACCGTTTTGCCCGTCTCAAGTTGCCGAATCAGCTCCATGTACCCTTGCACCTGATCCTTGTAGCGGTCTGCCTCTTTTCCCGTTTTGAAATCCACTATTTCCACGAGATCCTTCTTAAATACCAGCCGATCGGGCCGCTTGCTACCTCCCCCGGGCAGCAAAATTCCCTGTTCGGTCAAAATCCGGTGTTTTTCATCAAACCAACCATCGAATTCGGAGACCTGACACAGACCGTTAAACTGCTTTTGCAAGGTTTCACGTTCTTTCGCATCCACCGCGCCTTCGAAATAAAGGACGTCCAACTCCAGAAAAAATTCGCGTTTGGTTTTCGATCGTTCGATCAATGCGTGCACCAACTGGCCAAAATTCCGCCGGCTGAAAAGCCCCAATTCATCAAAGCTACCAAAAACCTGTTGGACCTGCAGGCGCTCTTCCCAGGGATGGTATTTCCAGGCCAGATTTTCTTCCGCTGCCACTGTCGGAGGGGACACCTTTTTCCCGGAAGGCCAGCTTCCCAACTCAAAAGATTCCTTCGCTTCATCAAAATAATCCGGTAGATGTATTTCGTCTTCCCCCGTACGACGCGCCATTGCCTGCCGGAGCAGGTCTGCTACAGTGGTGAACTTGCCGGAGCTGCTCCTCTTTCGCTGAGGGGCAAGTCCCCAAAGGACCTCCTCTGCCCTCGTAAATGCCACGTAAAGCATGTTTAGGCTATCCAGGTGGCTCAACAAACATTCCTCCCTGAAAACCTGTTCAAATGCGGAATGCACTAAATCCTTCCGAATGGTCAGTGGCATGACCACCGGCGGCAGCCCATCCTCCCATACATGGTGTGTCCACACAATCGAATCTTTCGCCGTATCAAAAAGCTTCCAATCCAGAAAAGGAAGAATAACCGCCTTAAACTGCAGGCCTTTTGACTTATGAATCGTAAGGATACGGATGGCGTCGTGGGAATCGGGCAGCTTCACCGTACGCTTGCGTCCATGTAGCTCCCACCATTCCAAAAAATTACCCAGATCGGCCCTGTTCTTGCCGACGAAATCATAGACCGATTCCCTTAATCCCGACAGGTAGGCCCTTTCTTCCAGGGATTCATTAAACCCCAACAGGTCAACTAAAGCCTCCAACAAATCCAACAGTGGCAGCCGCTTGTATTCCTCAATTTTCGCGTACAAAGCAGCCTCCTGACCGGTGAAGGGTTCGGGCAACGTACCCTTGAGGAAAAATTGGGGAGACAATGGCTGCTGTTTTGCCCGCGCCCATTGGACCCAAAGGTTGGTTTTGGCCAGCTCTTCGGTGGGATTGCTAACCAGTTTTAGGGCTGCCAACAAACAACTGACCACCGCTGACCTGTGCAAAAACAAGGCCTCGTCAGAAATTACGTCGTATTTTTTATCAGGATGCTGGTGACCATAGGTGGAAAAAATATCCGCAATCTGCGCCGCCTGCTCATTTTTTCGCACCAGCAGGGCAATGTCTTTGAGACGATAGCCCTTTTCCAACAAGGCATCTACCTTTCCGGGTAAGGCCTCCAATGCCACTTCTGTAAAGTTCTGCTCGTCGCCCGAAGGTAAAAACTCCATCTTTACTTTTCCCGGCATGGCCTTTTCTTTTTGTCTCGGAGAGACCTCCTGTCGAATTTCAGAATAGGCCTTTGCTATCAACTCGCCCATTTGGTCCCCAAACTCCGCCGTTAGGGCAGTACCCAGCAATCCTGAAAGGTGGGAAAATAGGGTATTATTAAAGGCCACTACTTTTGGCAGACTTCGATAATTGGTATCCAGCTGCTTCACCTCCAATCCAAAATGCCCGGTATCGCGTTCCACCTGTTCCATCAGCAGGCGCATTTCCCCTCCCCGCCAGCGGTAGATGGACTGCTTTACATCTCCAACGACCAAATTGGTTTTTCCCATAGAAAGGGCATTGAGAAGGAGCGGACGAAAACTTTCCCACTGAAATGCGGAGGTATCCTGAAACTCATCCAATAAGAAGTGCCGAAAGCGGTTTCCTACTTTTTCGTAGATAAACGGAGCGTCATTTTCGGCGGTAATGGTGCGAAGAAAGTCGCTAGCCTCTGAGATAAGCAGGATGTTTTCTTCCTCCTTCAGGGCATCGAGTTCCTTCAACAGATAGCCAAACAACCCGAATACGTACAGGTTTTTATGCATCGCCTCCAGGCTGTTCCAGATTCTTTTCAGTGGTTCAAATCGGGCAAAAATGGCGGCAAGCCCTTCCCGATTCGCTTCCAGAATAGCGGCTTTCTTTGAACTGGATTTCGTATACCAGGTATCGGGATCCGGAATCTTCTCCTTTTGGGAGTCGGTGAGTTCCGGTATTGGATTGGAAGGAATACCCAGTCCTTCCAGCTTGTTCGCAAACGAACGCTTTCCTCCCGAAAAATCCGTCCATTCCAAACCGTGGCGGGTCCGGATTTGCTCTGCCCTGGCCTTCATTTCTCGTGCCTCCGACACCAGCAATCGTTTTTGGCCTTGCAAGTACTCCCCAAACTTCTTAAGGTTTTCGGGTGTCTCCAGAAATTTCTTTATCTGCGGTTGTACTTTCTTAAAGTCTTCCTGAAATATTTTTTTACCCAGATCAAAAATCGCTGTTTTGGTATCCCAACTTTTTCCCTGCTGTATTCGGTGAAGGGAAAATGCCACCAGCCAGCGGTGTAAATCAGACGCCTCTTCCACCCGCGTCATGAGACGGTCTACGATTCTTTCCATGACACGGTCCATGTCCAATTCCACATCGTATTTCGCCTGCAAATCAATCTCCCGGGCAAAAGAACGAATCACCTGCTGGAAAAAACTATCGATGGTACTCACCGAAAAAGCCGCGTAATCGTGAAGGATGGCGGTCAAGGTCGCGGCTGCCCGGGCAGACAATTCGACCGGACTCAAGCCCCATTTTTCCATGAGCTCCCGATCCATCTGCTGGGTCTCGTCCACCTGTCCACGGATTCGCCGAAGTTCCTGAAGGATCCGCTCTTTCATTTCCTGCGTGGCTTTGTTCGTAAATGTCACGGCAAGTATTTGCCGAAATGCAAGCGGGTTTTCAAGAGCCAGCTTCAGGTAGGCGGTCGTCAGTGTATAGGTCTTTCCAGAACCTGCTGACGATTTGTATAGTTGAAAGGGAGTAGGAATTTCCATAAAAAAACAGAAGATGGTGCCTTAACCGACGGTATTTTGGAACCGCCGAATCACGCATTGAAGGTAAAAAGAAAAACAACCGACGGCAGATTATTTCGGAATATTTTTACTAATTAGTGCTTCGAATCATCGAGTGAATCTCGGATAATCACATCCCGATATGTTTTTTTATATCTCACAAGTAGCCAGTTTTATCATCATGCCTCTTTCCATTTGCCTGATCATGTTATTGGTCGGCTTCGTGCGGATACGCGAAGAATGGGGAAAGCGGCTAGTTCTCGGAGGGATTGTCCTCCTGCTATTTTTTTCCAATAGCTACCTTTCCAATCGCCTCATGCATGCCTGGGAACCCGAACCAAAAGCATTTGATGAACTTCCTGTCTACGACCTGGGAATCGTACTGACCGGCGTGACAAACATCGACAAGCTCCCCAAGGATCGGACGTATTTTAACAAGGGAGCAGACCGAGCCACCCATGCGATCCAGTTGTATAAAATGGGAAAACTGAAAAAAATTCTGATCACGGGCGGATTCGGATTCGCTCCCGTCCATCCCAAGACGGAGGCAGAATCGCTTGCGGAATTCATGGTCTGGGCCGGAGTGGAAAAATCCGACCTTATCTTGGAAACAAAAGCGAGGAATACGCGAGAAAATGCCGTTTTTAGCCAGCGCATCCTGCATGAAATGGGGTATCTGGAATCATCGGAAAACAACCTGCTGCTCATCACTTCTGCCTTCCACATGCCCCGGGCAGAGGCCTGTTTCAGGAAGACGGGCCTATTTCCGGATACCTTTCCAGTGGACTACTACGGCGCCGCTCCCCATCTTACCGGAAAAAGGCTCCTGCAGCCGAACCTGAACTCGCTTATGGTTTGGCATATTTTGGTGAAAGAATGGGTGGGCCTGGTGACTTACCGACTGGTGGGCTACATTTGACTGCCCGGCAACTGCTGATGAGCCGATTACCAGGTGGACGACTTTAATTTGGGCATGGCCCGTACAATGTCACTGACACTGATTTGACCGACAAGGTTTCCATCTTTGACCACTGGAAACCGACGAATCTTGAGGGTGAGAAAACGGTCAGCCGCATCGAAAATCGAGATATCCGGCGGCAACGTGTGGACATCTTTGGTCATGTGTTCGGCCACGGCGGCGGGAAATTTTGGGGTATTGGTATATTGCCCTTTGATGATCTCCTTCAGGCAATCCCCTTCGGAAATCATGCCTACCAACTTGCCTGTCTCGTCGACGACAGGGGCTCCTGAAATACGTTTTCTAGTCAGTACACGGATCACCAGATCTATAGAGTCTTCGGGACTAAATGTGATCAGATGGGTGGACATGTAGTCGCTCACCAAAATGGGCTGATTGCTCGGTTTGATCGGGGCTTTACGTACCCCCTGAAAACTCTTTACCATACGTCATAGGGTTTATTGAATACATAATATACCACTAGTACCGGTATTTCACAAATTTTTTAGCATAAATCTCCCGGAAGACCATCCAATGATTTGCGGAATGAGCGTACGAGATCCGGGTCTACGGTAAGTATTTTTCCTTCGGTTTCGTCCAAGAGCGATAGCCGGACCGGGGGATTCACCTGCCTGCCATTCGAGGTCCGCAACCTTTTACAGGAGCGGTGTACTTCTCTCAGGTGACCGGTTTGGTACAGGGGCCTCAGGTCTTCCGTCGTCAATCCTCCGCCCGGCATCAGGACGATCCGTCCCATGGCCTGCCTCATGACCTGCTGTAAGACAGGCAAGCCTTCGGAGACGCGATTCCCTCCACCCGAGGAAAGGATGCGTTGAAAGCCCAGGGAAATGATGTGTTCCAGGGCGGATAACTTGTCGGGTATCAGGTCAAAGGCCCGATGAAACGTGCAGGGCTTCTCTCCCGCTGCAGCAAGTAACGCAGCACAGGCAGGTTCGTTTACCTGCCCGGAAGGATGCAATACGCCCAAAACAAATCCGTCGGCTCCCTGCTCACCCAGGATCCGAATATCCTCCTCCATGGCCTGCAGCTCCGGATCGGAATACACAAAATCGCCGCCGCGAGGACGAATCATGACAAACACGGGAACAGATACGTTCGCTTTGATGGTTTTCAGTAGCCCGGCACTCGGGCTGGTCCCCCCCTCTCCATAATCCGCACATAGTTCCAGGCGGTCCACGCCGTTGGCTGCTGCCAGCACGGCAGCCTCCATCGTGTACACCGGGGCTTCGAAAAGAATTCTTGGTTGCATCAATTGCTAGTTAAACCAGCTTCCGGCATCGACCAGCGACTTGCCGTACTTGTGGTGTTGGGCGAAATTAAAACCGGGTCGAATGGCATAGCCGCCAAAACTGCCCTCTTTGTTCATGGCGAGAAAACCTATTTGGGTGGAATCCAGGTTTTTGCTCTTTGCCACCGCCCGCCTGACAGCCTCTTCACAGGCTTCTTGAGGGGTTCTTCCCTGCCGCATGAGTTCCACGATCAAAAAGGCCCCGCAAATTCGTATCACCTCCTCACCCAATCCGGTAGCCGTGGCGGCGCCAACTTCGTTGTCCACAAACAGACCGGCGCCGATAATCGGGCTGTCTCCCACCCTTCCGTGCATTTTATACGCGAGGCCGCTTGTGGTGCATGATCCGGCGAGGCCCCCCGTTGCATCGAGCCCGATCATACCAATGGTATCGTGATTTTCAATATTGATAATGGGTTGGTATCGGGCGTTTTCCTTCCATCGTTCGTAGGCCTTGGCGGCATTGGGGCTAAGCACCTCCTCCTCCATCGGCATTCCCTCTGCGATGGCAAACTGCCGGGCTCCTTCTCCTACAAGCAATACATGAGGTGTTTTTTCCATGACCTTGCGTGCCAGAGAAATGGGGTGTTTGACCTGCCTGACAAAGGCCACTGCACCACAGGAACCGTCCCCTTTCATAATAGAGGCGTCCAGCGTGACAATTCCTTCCCGATCCGGCAAACCCTGCAAGCCTACGGACAAATTACTTAAATCGTTTTCGGTAACCATTACCCCTTTTTCCACCGCATCTAAGATGGACCCGCCTTTTTCCAACACCTCCCAGGCCTTGTCGTTTGCCGGCATGCCGTGGTTCCAGGTGGACAAAAGCTGAGGCTTGTAGGCTGCTGTTTTCGTGGCTGCTTGCAAATGTCCCCCGGCAATTCCCGCAAGTGGAACCGTCGCCAGGGTAGACATGACCGATTGCTTGATAAATTTTCTTCTGCCTTTCATGATTTTTTCAGGTAGTTGAGACATCCATGGTAAACGTTCAGAACAAACATGATAAAATATTTTCAAAAAATACCTTTGCTTTATTTATTTTTATAAATAACTTAACTTTTATTTACCTACATTGGGTCGTTGAAACATGTAAGTCTGTCGCAATTACTAAAATATACGACTTATAAAATCAGCAATGCTCTGAGTGGATATTAAAGAATTTTTTATATAAAGTTGTGTAAGTTTGGTAAAATTTTTTGTTAATTTGCAGTAAAATCATTCCAATGAATCTGATAGACCCAAAAATCGTACTGGACAAGAAAGAGGGAGTCGTAGAGATAAAAAACTACATCAACAAGCTAAAAATCGTCAAGGAACTGTATACGTTGGGGAACAATACCGCGAGCAACATTTGCCAGCTGGTAGGTATCAGTTTGCCTACCGTCAACCTCTTACTCAGCGATCTTTTGGAGGAAAACATCGTGGTAAAAGAGGGTCGTGGGCAATCTCAGGGAGGTCGTAAACCGGATCTGTATGGATTGGCGCCTGACTCGTTTTTTATTTTAGGAATGGACCTGAGCCGGTACGGGGCCAAGGCGGCGGTTTACAATACCAAAAATGAGAAGGTATCGAAGGTAAAAACGGTAAAGCTCCCCCTGAACAACGAGCCAGAGACATTGGACAGGATATATGATTTTGCAATGGAGGTCATTCAATCCTCGGGAATACCGAATGAAAAAGTCATAGCGGTAGGCATCAGCATGCCGGGCCTGGTAGATAGTGTGGCGGGAATCAACCATACCTACCTAAAATCCGGAAAAAAATCGCTTACCGCTCAGTTGGAAGCCAAATTTGAACGCAAAGTCTTCATAGAAAACGATGCGCGGGCAAAAACCCTTGCCGAATTTAAATTTGGCAACAACAACACGCACAAAAATGTCCTGGGGATATTTGTTGACTGGGGCATCGGTCTTGGCATCATCATCGACGAAAAACTCTACAGGGGCTATTCCGGCTTTGCCGGAGAATTCAGCCATTCGCCTCTTTTTGATGCAAAAGAGATCAGCTGCAGTTGTGGCAAACGTGGCTGTCTCGAGTCGGTGGCTTCGGGAGGAGCAGTGGTCCGCCTCGCGAAAGAGGCCATAGCCCTGGACAAAGACTCCATTCTGGCCCGTTTGTCCGAAGGAAAGGAAGAAAATCTGGAGCCCTCCATCGTGGTGGAAGCTGCGATGGCAGGAGATCAGCGAGCCATTAGTATCTTGTCCGATAGGGCTTGGACCTGGGCCGGGGTATCGCCATTTTGATTCAATTATTAAATCCGGAGCTGATCATTTTGGGAGGAGCCATTGCGGAGGCCAATCAATACATCACCACGCCCATACAGCAGGCATTAAACATCTACAGCATGGCCAAGCTCCGGGAAAAGACTTCTATTGAGTTATCAAAATTAGGGAAAGAAGTGGGGTTGCGTGGTGCCATCGCCATCGTCAACGAACACATCTTTGAGGACATCATTCAATCGCATTAGAAAAACAAAGACAGAAAGCATATGTTAGCAAATTACCCACTTTCCAAAACTGAAGAGGCGTTTTTTAAGGATTCTGAAACGGAAACCATCTCTACCAAAATCCCCTACCTCACCGTTGATAATTTTCCAAAACTGGGATTACTTACTGCATGCAGGTTTTTAGAATGGGTTTCTACCAATCCGGAGGGAGTCATCAGCCTGCCGACTGGCAAGACGCCGGAGTATTTTATCAAATGGACCCAGTTTTTACTGGAAAACTGGGACAAAAAGAAAGGATTGGAAATCCGGGAAAAATACGGACTTAAAGAATGTAAAAAACCGGTTTTAAAGGACCTTCAATTCGTTCAAATTGACGAGTTTTACCCAATCTCCTCGCAGCAGAAAAACAGCTTTTTTCACTACGTTAACAAATTTTACATTGAAGGGTTTGGCCTGGATCCTAAAAAAGCCCTACTGATCAATTCCGACGAAATCCCGTTGGCGGAGGGAAAATCCTACCGGGAGGTATTTCCTGATTCCAAGGTAGACCTATCCCTCAGGTTTCGGGAATACACTTCCCCCCTGGAAAAATTGCAGCAGGAATCCATCTACCTCATCGACCAATGGTGCGGAAACTACGAAGCACAGATCCGGGAAAAAGGAGGTATCGGTTTTTTTGTTGGGGGCATTGGCCCTGACGGGCACATCGCCTTTAACACCAGGGGATCGGATATCTTTTCGACCACCCGGCTTACAGAAACGAATTTCGAGACCCAGGCCGTAGCAGCGGGCGATCTGGGAGGTATTGAAATCTCCGCCAACCGCCTGGTGATTACCATAGGGCTGGACACGATCGTGCATAATCCGGAGGCGGTGGCCATCATCATTGCCGCAGGAGAAGCCAAAGCACCCATTGTAAAGGAGTCACTGGAACGATCCCTGACAAATGTTTACCCGGCAACCGTGCTGCAAAAACTCAAAAACGGACGGTTTTATCTGACGAAAGGTGCTGCTTCCAAACTGACCGACAGTACCAATCAGTACTATTTTACTGGAAAATGGAACGATACCAAAACGGAGCGAGCGGTTTTGGACCTGTGTAAAAAACTTCAAAAATACGGACATCGCATCACGCTGGAGGATTTAAAAAACGACAAATACACCAGTCAAATACCTGACCTGAACGAAAACACCGTCAAAGAAGTCATTAAAAGTATTAGCGGTAAAATCGACAAAGGGATGCAGGAGGAAAAAAACGAAGTATTCCTTCACACAGGACCCCACCACGACGATATATCCCTGGGTATTTTGCCCCAAATCACCAAGCAACTGCACGAAAACAGCAATCAAGCCCACTTTGCAGTGCTTACATCCGGATTTACGGCAGTGACCAATTCCTTTGTGATTGATACACTGAAGAGCACCAAAAAGTTTCTGGACGAGGGCCGCATACAGATGGTAAAATTCGATGACTTTTACGAATCCGGATACAAGCTTAAAATGGACAAGGACGTCTACCACTACCTAACCAACGTGGCTTCGGAAAATTCTGAGGAAAGACTGCGAGGACTGTGCCACCGGGTCGTTCGGGCGATTGTATTTACCTTTGGCATCAAAAACACCATGCAGCTCCGAGAGCAGATAAACGAAATCATCACCGTACTGAATAATTCCTACGACGGAGAGAAAAATCCAAAAAATATTCAGACACTCAAGGGAATGATTCGTGAGTTTGAAGAAGAACTCGTCTGGGCACATTTTGGTGTACAGGTGAAGAACGTTCACCACCTGAGGCTCGGCTTTTATACCGGAGATATCTTTACGGAACAGCCGGATAAAAAACGAGACGTGGAGCCGATTTTAAACATGCTTCGGGAAATAAAGCCCACCAAGCTTAGTCTTACCCTGGACCCGGAAGGAAGCGGGCCCGATACGCATTACAAAGTACTGCAGGCCACCGCAGAAGCGGTTCGGCAATGGAGCCTGGAAGAGGATTTAAGCAATTTCAAGATCATCGGATACCGAAACGTATGGTTTAAGTTTGATGCGGCCGAATCAAACGTGATTGTTCCGGTGTCGCTGGGCGACATGTCGGTCATGGAAGATTCGTTTGCCAATTGCTATTTGAGCCAGGTCAATGCCTCTTTCCCCAGCTACGCACACAACGGGAAATTCAGTACCTTGGCCCGCAGAACCTGGGTCAATCAATTGAGTGATGTGCAATTACTCTTGGGGAAAAATTATTTCTACCAGCACCAAACGGCAAAAGTGCGATCCAGTCACGGATTGATTTTTTTCCGGGAAATGGGGGTAGAAGAATTTCTGGTGGAAGCTCGCGAACTGGAAAAATCAACCGAAGGAATGCTTTGACACGCGCCGCAGTATTGCTTGCCCGCAGGTGGGAGTAGAACCTGCCGGCACTTTTTCCTGATTTGCTGCTGTCAACCCAGCATCGCCTTCTGGGAAAGAAACCGGGAACCCCGGGCTTCTCTAACTATTAAAATCGGGTGACACCCGAAAACCACTCGTACAATGAAAGTAAATAACATGGTTCTTGGATTGGACATCGGGGGTACCAAAATTAGCTCTGGCATGATCCGGAATGGAAAACTATCGGAGAGAAAAGAAACCCGTACACCAGCCAGTTCGCCGCAAGAAGAAATATTGGATGCCATTTCCGTACAGATCGAACACTATACCTCTTTCGGATTCAAATCCATCGGCATCGGTATCCCAGGGCTAGTAGACCCGGTGGAAGGGATCGTGTACAACCTGGCAAACATCCCGTCTTTTCAAAAGGTGAATCTAAAGGACTACCTGGAAAAAAAATTCAGTGTTCCGGTGGTGATTAATAACGACGCCAACTGTTTTGCCCTGGGTGAATACAAATTTGGACCAGCCCAAGCCCACCGACATGTAATCGGCATCACGCTGGGCACCGGTATAGGAACCGGAATTATTGCAAACGGCCATTTGTACACAGGAAGGTTGTGCGGTGCCGGGGAATGGGGGGGTATTCCTTACCTCCAACATACGTTTGAAGATTATTGCAGTAGCAAGTTTTTTAAACGGGAGTTTAATCAAAGCGCCAAGAAACTGGCAAAGAGTGCAGAAAAAGGAGAAAAAGAAGCGTTATCTATTTTTAAGGCCTACGGCAACCACCTCGGACAGTTAATATACCGACTCCTACTGGCCTACGCACCGGAGGCGATCGTCATCGGCGGATCCATCCGGAAAGCGTATCCTTTCTTCGAAAAAGGTATTCAGGAGGTCATACAGCAGTTTCCTTACAAGCCGATTTCCGAAAATCTGAGTATTTACGTTTCAGACTTGGACGACTCGGCCATTTTGGGCGCTATCTCCCTTGTACAAGAAAACGAATTTCTGATTAAAGGCGAAACCCCGGTGGATACCCGTACCTTTATCGCCTGAATCCACCGAACCACATCGTCAGTTTTCAGCATCCACCCTGCCTGCACCGAAAGGAGGGAGCACTTGGGTATTCCCTGATATTTCAATAGATTTGTGCATACCGTAGCGCAACTGGCATGGCAAAATTCCTACATACCGCTTTCCTGTTTTTCTTCCTTTCGTATTTGTACCCATTGGATGCGCCGGGAACAGCCCTAAGAGATCCAAATCGCGAAAAGCAGGAACTGGAATGGATGATTGACCACCTGTTTTCCATCACGGAGGTAATGGTCAACGACGTGGCCAGTCCTCCCGGAGCAGCGCGTTTTTACAGCTACAGTTTACTAGCGGCCCACTTGGTTTTCCAACAGGGACAGGATAAGGAACCGGATCCCTTGCTTCGTCAATTGAAAGGCCCCTTTTCTACACCCATCCCACAACCTCCCCTAGGAAAGGCGACGAACAATCCTGCTTTTTCAGCCCTGTTTGCCATGCTGGAAGTTGGAAAAGAGATCATGCCTTCCGGAAAAAAATTGGTAAGTGCCCAGGAAAAGCTTAAAAAGCAGTACCTGAATAATAAATACCTCAGGAAACGAGAGATGGCTGCTCAAATCGATTATGCGATGCAGGTGGCCCAATGGGTAATCGACTATGCGGCCACGGATGGCTACCGCTTCCTAAGCACCCTCAAACGCTACAGCCCCTCCGGTGATGAAGGAAAATGGTACCCTACGCCCCCGGCCTATTTGGCTGCGATTGATCCGGAGTGGCGAACGATCCGCCCCTTCTTTCTAGACGATATCAGCGAGTTTGCTCCCCCGCCTCCTGCCCCATTTTCCTTGAAGGAAGGCAGCGGTTTTTACGAACAATTGCACGAAGTCTACCGCGTCACAAACCAACTGAACGAGGAACAGAAATTAATTGCAAATTTCTGGGATTGCAACCCCTTCAATGTCACCTACAGTGGACACATGGCTATTGGACTGAAAAAAATCACCCCCGGCGGCCACTGGATAGGTATCACAGGAATCGCCTGTCAGGATGCAGGATTGAACCTCAAGCAAAGCATTTATATCCATTGCCTGCTCGCCATGAGCCTGCACGATGCATTTATCAGCTGCTGGGACGAAAAGTACCGGAGCGACCGAATCCGGCCCATTACTGCCATCAACGAACACATTGACGATACCTGGCGACCGCAGTTGCAGACCCCTCCTTTTCCTGAATACACGAGCGGGCACAGCGTCATCTCGCGAACCAGCGCCGTAATCCTGACCGATTTTTTTGGCGAGGCTTTTGACTTTATCGATACTTCTGAAGTGTTTTTTGGACTGCCCGAACGCGCCTTTGATTCCTTCCTTCAGGCTTCAGAGGAGGCCGCCATTTCCAGGCTTTATGGGGGGATTCATTTTCGGGACGCCATTGAAGAAGGCACAAAACAAGGCGATCAAATTGCCCAATATATTCTGAAAAAAGTGAATTTATCCAAAGAAGTGCTCCTATCTATGGAGAAATAAAATTTTTATTTTTTATTATTCGCTTTCGGAAAAGAAATTTGTTTTTTTCCTATATTCAGGAAAAAACCATTTCGTTCCATGAAAAGAAGAGATTTCCTGCAGGCCACTGCCCTATTAGGCGGCGCGCTTACCCTACCCACAAAAGGGTACCCCTCCCTTTTGACCGGTAGGCAGCCCAAACACGTACTCGTTATTGGCGCCGGATTTTCCGGACTGGCAGCGGCTTATAAGCTCAAAAAAGCCGGCATAAAAACGACTGTTTTGGAAGCCAGAAACCGGGTGGGTGGACGGGTGTTTTCCCACCAACCGATAAAGGGGGAAACCCAAACCATCGAATTGGGCGCGGAATGGGTAGGGGCTTCTCACGAACGGGTAATTGAACTTTGCCGGGAGTTCGGGCTGGAACTTTTTGACAACCGCTTTGAAACGGATTTAATTTACCGGGGAAACCATGCGAAAGCAGGAACCTGGCAATTTTCGCCGGAAATGGAAGCTTTTTGGGCTCAAAAAACAAGGTATTGGGAAAAGCTTAGCGCCAGGGAAAAGCAAAAAATGGATCGAATGGACTGGTGGCGATTTTTATCCAGGAAGGGCTTCACAGACAGGGACATCGACCTGCGTGAGCTTCTGGATAGCACCGATTTTGGGGAGTCCATCCGGAAAGTCTCCAGCTACAGTGCATTGGCTGAATATGCCGAAAGCAGCGAAAAAAACGAGATGGACCTGAAAATTAAAGGTGGAAACGACCTGCTGGCGAAAAAAATGGCCCAGGCCATCGGAGAGACATCTCTGCACCTCGGTAGAAAAGTCAGCCGCGTGGAGCAGTCCAATGGGGGAGTAACCGTGCGCTGTGTCAACGGAGAGGTCTTTCAGGCAGACCAACTGATCTGTACTGCCCCCACTTACATGGTACTGAAAATTGACTGGCAGCCCGCCTTGCCGCCGGACCTGTCCGAAGCCCTGCACGCGCTTCAGTACGCCCGTATCGGAAAATTTCCAATTGTCTTTTCCGAACGCTTCTGGGGACGGGAGAATTTTGACTGCATCACCGATAGCGTGGGCCATTACTTTTACCACGGAACCAAGGATCAGGCCGGTACAAAAGGCGTGTTGGTGGCCTATGCAATCGGGGACAAAGCCGAGGTCCTGCACGCGCAGCCAAAACCTGCCCGCCTTCAATTGATCCTCGACTCCCTTCGTCCAGCTTTTGGCGACCTTCGCTCCCTCGTATCCGGAGAGACCAGTTATTATTGGGGCAAAGACGAATACTCCTATGGAGCCTATGCCCAATACGGTGTCGGTCAATGGTTCGACGTCATGCCTGTGCTAAAAAAACGGTTTCAGGCAGTACATTTTGCCGGAGAACACCTGGCTGAATGGCAGGGCTTCATGGAAGGCGCTATAAATTCCGGAGAAGAGGTTGTGGAAAAAATACTTTCCTGAGTCAGACTTTAGTAAAAGTCGGAGGGTCGAAACTAGCTTCAAAACCTTTACCTTTGGGAGAAGCAGCCATCAACCCGGCCTGTATGGATCCTGCAGGAGGAAAATATGCCACACGTAAAACTTCATAATTCAGGCAATCGATACTGTAGGAAATCTCCACATGATCCCTGCCCCGCCTGGCTTTGATCCAGAAATCGGTGGGCGTTTCGGGTAAATCTCGTATGGACCAATCGGAGAAATCGCGGGTCACCACCACGCTTGCCTTTGGCAAACCCTCCACCCATTCGATTCCCGCTTTGATCCAGTTTGAAGCGTCCAGGCGTACCATCAAGCCGGCCTGATCGTACAGGTCGCGATAGCTTCCGGAAAACCGCAGCAGCATCTCAAAAGAACCCCTGATCTCCCGGTAAAAAAAATGCCCGTTATCTTGTATAAAATCGTGTTCGGTGACACGCCAGAAATCCGTTTCGCTATCGGTTTGCAGACGAAGCGAGTGTTTCTCCAAAGCAAAACTCCCGGGTTCATTCATCCATTGAAATCCCTTCCAATTGTTTTCAGCCATGTGCCAGTAACTAGAATTCAGAAATAGGTTCGGTCCAAACCGGATCGGTTTAAAGCTTGGTTAAAGTTACCTTGATTTCCTTATAGTACAAAACGGTCAATCCTTCAAATCCAGAATCCGTTCCTACAATTAGCCACAACTGACCGTTCGGACCGGCCCGGACCTCCAGGGGTCGATTCAAGTTATCGCGCCGGATTATTTTGTACACGAATGCCTCTCCGGCGATACCGATGGTTCCCAAACCCTGCATGTCCGCCCCCTCTTGAGATTGATTCCCTTTATCGATATTCATGCGATAGTACGTCGAACCTGCTTCTTCCACAAGTGCCGGCTTGGGTTCCCTCGTCACGGCCCCTGCCTTCAAAAAAACCGATCCCCCGGGACTTCCACCGATTCCCACCGAATTTTCCGGATACCTGGATGCCAGGCTGAGTTCAAAGACCACCCGATAGCGCGCCCCGGCCTCCAACCCGGATATTTCCTTCTTCAAGAACATAAATAAATCGTCGCTACGGTTTTGTCCCTGAATCCGAAGGGCTTGGTCCCTGGTACCGGTCTCTTGGGGTAAATTATCGAGAGAAACGTCCAGTTCGTAGGTATCCAGACCGTCCACGGGCAAATCCGCAAAGCCTCCCTCCCATCCCTGCATGCCGGATTCGAAAGAATCAGAAAGCACGCGCTCTTCCAGCCCCGGATCGGGGTCTTCCTTCATGCAGCCGAAAAGGGCCAATAATGTCAGAATAGCGCCCCATCGGATCGTTAACAAATTTGGATTAAGTTGTTCTCTTTCTGCTTTCATCGATACATCGGTTTCGTCTCATTTCCATTTCATTTCCGCACAAGTGTCCTCGTTTGAGATCCCCAAGGGTCGCTGTCTACAGACTTTCCAACAAGACGAGCGAATACGCATTTACCCAACATCCGTTTTTCCTTCATTCAAGGTTCCGAAAAAGCAGCGTTATGGGTTCGGTTTGCCGGTACACGTTCCCCAGACAAAGGTAGCGTCAAGGCGACAGACGAATGGGAATCACTCAGGAACTCCAGCACATGGAACGGTCTTTTCAAAAACCCTCCACTCCCGACTTCATTCGGCAGGGGCAGCAATTCCGATCCGGAAGTGGCCAGGGAAACGACCGGTAGAGTGGGTGTTCCGTGAAATCCCTAACAGGTAAATCGGTCCACACTTGCGAGCAACATCGGGCCAAAGGGAGCGTACGCTTTTCCCTAGCTTCATTCCACCGGAATAAAGCTTTCGTCTCAAACGTCCCGGATTCCGCATCCGCCTATAGGAGCCAAAGACCCGAGGAAAGAGAAGAGGGTCCTGCGGTTTCTTGCAACCCAATTGACCGAAACGCTACATACACCGTGTGCAAAAATCAATCCAACTACTCCCTTGCCGCCCGGATAGCCCGGGCAAATTTCGTAAGGTAGGACCCAGGGAATCGAGAGCCCTGAAGCGAGGAAATCGCAAAAAAAAGCGATTGCCTACCCATAATTTTAAAAATAGAAAACGGATAAACGATACGGGATAAATAGCCGCGACGGACGCTGGATGTACCTGCCTTTCAGAAAGACAGGAATACTCCGGGCAATATCAGGAGTAACCAGAGAAAAAAGGGAGTAAAAAAGCGTTTCTCGGTCAGGGGTCTAAACGAAAGGTAAAGGTTTCGTAAGCTCCGGTACCCCAGGCCAGATGCCGGGTCGCCGGAGAAATGGCAAAGAGCGGAGAATAGGTCTTGACCGTTACTTCCAACCCATTGAATTCGAGCAGGCGAAGCCATCCGTCACCGCCATTGCCATGCCATCCTCCACCCAATGCCTGGGCATTGAAGGTCATTTGATGTACTTTTCTGCCTGCTGCGTTGGTGTCGGTTCGGAAGCCCACATGGCCCTCGGGGTTATCGGGTTCTCCGATATGGCCGGAAAATACCAATTCGATATTTTTGGAAGGTTTTATCAATTTCTCCCAGACTGCTTTACCATAATTTCTATCGCTAATCGGATAACCTTCCGTTTCGATAAACTGGCTGTCACGGTCCAGATAGCTGTGATTCAATACGATCACCCGATGATCGGCGTAGACTTCTCGGTTCACCAACTCGATGGCCCATTCCAGGCTGGCATCCCTGGGGGCAAATTCAATCACCAGAATTAGAAATTTCTCCCCATCGGGTGACAAAAACTCGTAGCCCGCATTGATCAGGGTGGGCATTCCCTGTTCGTCCAGTCCGTGGTCCCGCAACATCCCACGGGTAAAGCGGTTTTTTTCGACTGGAAAATACCGATCGTAGTAACTGACTCGGTTTTCAACGTTTTTTATGCCAAAGTCATGGTTTCCCGTGGTGGCAATAAACGGAACCAGCTGATCAAATTTACCCAGCGACCGCGACACGGCCTCCCATTGTTCCTTTCCGGTTTGGTCGGCGATCGATCCGTCGGGAACCTGCAGGGCATTGTGCTCCACCAGATCTCCCACGTGCAAAACCAGTGCTACCTGTAAGGCCTCGATCTGATCCACAACCCAATGAACCATCAGGTCCAGAATCGGTTGGTTACGTTGAAATTTTACGTAAGACTGCGTGTCGGGAAAAAGCACGAGCGTCCAGGCGTTTTCGTTTTCAAGGGAAGGGGCTTGAAAGGGTTTTTCCGGTGTCTGCGCCCCGGCTACCCCAGGGCCGAAGACCAGAAAGAGCAGCAATAAGAAGCGGAAAAAAGGCATGGTCATGGTACAAGTACGGGTTACGTAGCAAGCTGGTGGAAGCTTAATTTACATTAATCACCATTTTTCCTAAAGATACAACAATTTTTAACAAGCGATCGTGGATGTTTTTCCGGGAGGCAGCAAAGGATTCCTTGTTATAACAGTCCGTAAAATCACTCAGATGCAAAAACAATTTTTCGCCTCCTTCCGTCAGTTCCACGCTAATTTTCAGGCCGCTGCTGTATTCCAATTGCACAATGTCCATCTGCCGAAGCTCCGGCTCACTTTTTCTTCCAGTAAGTTTGTTGAAAAAGAGTTGCTTTTTGAAATCGGAGATGCTTACCAGTTCCTCGTGCATGGCATCGGACGGTGGCTTTGTTCGAAAGCGGTCGAATATTTTTTTATTCTCTCCTTCGGAGCTGATGTTGAAGGTTTTTTCTCCGTATAGCTTGTAACGAATCTGTAAGTCCACATGAACGTCAAACAGGGTTTTTTCGCGTTGCTTCGCTTTCTTAGCAAGTGAATAAAGCAATGCCAGTTGCTTCCCCACGTTCTTTTCCTTGTCCAGGTCCATCAAAACGTGGTTACGCTCGTCAAAGGCCAGAAAATCGGTGAAATCATCCGCCGTTTCCAGAACCCGTTCGCGTAAATCCGCGTACCCGGCGTGCGATTCTTTGTACGCTCCGTTGTTTTTTGTAACGATTTTATCGATTTGCTGGGATAAGACGATCCCTTTGATCACCAATTTGGTTTTTTCCTGGTCAAAGTCAGGGTATTCTTCCTCGAACAAAAACGCTTGCGCGAACAAAGCCGCCTGTTGGTGAGCGGTGAACACCAGAAACTTTCCTTCCGGGTTCGGATAGCCTATGATGGTTCGATCCAGGGAATGATCGAAACCGACGACAAAATCGTAATCCAATCCTTTGACTTTTTCAAGAGCGGGAAGCAAAAACTTATAGTTCAGGTTTTCATCGGGGTTTTTTTCCGGGTTGTAGTACAAGGCATCGAGGTCTCCCTCTGTTACCAGATTTGATCCCTTTTTGGGTTCCGGTAGGTAAATCAATCCTTTGGGCATCACATTCACTTCAACAGGCTGGTCGTTTTCCATTGGTACGTATTTTCAAATTTGAGGATGTACTCAGTATGTGTACATTTCCGATGAGCAAGCCCGGATGATCAGGTAAACTTTTGCTGCGTTTCCGGGCGGAAGGATTAAAGGTCAAAATTATGTTTTAAAAGATGACAAAGCAAGCCGGTAACCGAAGCATTATTAAATTATTCTCAGATTCCCAAGAGACTCCCCGGATCGTTCCATTGCCTGAGGGACAGGCCTCGTTTGGTTTCCCTCCTCTACGGCCCGGAATAGGGCATTATCTCGCTTGAGTACTTTTCAGCTGATTAGAACGCTTGGCAATCGCCCGTTACTCTCAGAGTGAATACTCCTGTAACTTACGATAAATGGGTTCGCATTCCGCTAGCAAAGGAAGCAAATGGGCAGGAAATGGCTCATTTTTCTCCACGTAAGGCTGAAATCCCGTGGATCGATGCACACTTGCGTACCAATATTTCGCCCAAACACCGTCCTCGGGAATGGGCCCTGCCTCCCAGCGCATCATACGGGTATCAAACACGATACCGCAAGCGCTGCACAATTTTCGAAGCTGGCCTTCCGGGTCAAGCAGAAACTTTTTTGCTTCCAGCACCACGAAAGGGAAATCCTTATCTTTGAGGTATTGAATCAATTTCCATTGCATGGCATAACCGATGTCCTCCATGACCGGTTTTTCGATAATTTTGGAAAATGACAAAAGCATGGCTTTGGGATCGCGGGTGAGGAGGATGTTCATACCCTTTCCCATAAAAGACCAATCCAAATCGATCAGGTGGTGGGTCATGTTCTTAAAAAACAGGACGGGTTTTTCTCTTTTGGAAAGCATGTGATGTACCACTTTACTCCCATCCCTTTCCATATTTTCCAGGATCGTCGATGCACCCGGATGGTAGGGACTGGCTAGGGAACGACTCAGGTAATGTGCATAAAGGGGCTCGTCTTCCACGGCGGTATCCGCTCGCTGGGAAAAACTGTACATGAGGGCCGTAGAAATGTTTCTAGGTCCCGACCATAGGAAAAGCCGTTTGATGGCAGAATTAGCCTTCATGCCTGTATTTCCCGTTCGATCCATTGTTCGTACCAATTGCTTAGCTGACGGGTAATGGGCCCGGCACCGGAGGTCCCGATCGGCTTCCCATCAATTTTCACGACCGGCGTAAGCCCTCCAAAGGTGCCGGTGACAAACGCCTCGTCTGCGCCGTACACATCAAAAAGTGAAAAATTCTTTTGGAAACAAGGCACGTTTTGCTTTGCGCAAACGGCCAGTACCTTTCCCCGCGTTATCCCATTCATGCAATATTGGCCGGTAGAAGTCCATACTTCGCCATCTTTTACCATAAAGAAATTGGTTGCGTTGCAGGTCGCTACAAATCCATGCGTATCCAACATCAATGCCTCGTCCGCCCCGGCTTCAATGGCTTGTATCAGGGCTTGTACTTCGTGGAGCTTGCTGTGACAATTTAACCGCGGGTCCAGGTAATCTGGCGATCCCCGACGAAACGTACTTGTAAACAAGCGAATACCTTCTTTTTTACTTTCGACCGCCGCCTGCTTGTGTTCGGCAATGATTACCAGGTTCGGCCCGGAAATGGTAAGACGGGGATCCTGAGAAGGTGTTTTTTTAATGCCCCGGGTTACCATGACCCGAACGTGAATATGATCCCACATCCCATTGACGGAGAGGGTTTCCTGAACATGGGCTATCAGGGTTTCTCTGGAGAAAGGAAGCATTATTCCGGTGACCTTTGCGGACTGCCAGAGTCGATCCAGGTGATCGTCAATGAAAACCAGCTTCCCTTTGTGTACCCGGAAGGCTTCCCAAACCCCATCCCCGACGAGGTAGCCACTGTCGAATACAGAAATCCGGGCCTCATCCCGTGCATAAAAAGTACCGTTTATAAAAATCTGAACGTCCTTGTTTCTTGGATCTTCTTTCGCCTGGTGAGTGCCTTTGACCATTGCCCTTGTTCTGTTTCGTTCGATGTATTCTGTGGATAACCCTACTGCAACCTATTCTGCCGGAAGCACTTCCAGACTATTCAATTCGGGGTTTCCTCCCCGGTTCCCGCAACCCGCCGCCAGGTACAGGTTACCGTCGATGGCTACTACTGGAAACCCGTGCCTGCCGCGCTCAAGTCGGTTCAGTAAACTCCATCCTTTTTCGGGGTGAAAAAATTCTACCTCATCGTGCGCTGCCACCTGAGAATCGCTTTCACCACCGATGACCAAAAAGCCATCCTTATAGCCAATGGTGGAACTCCCTGCACGCTCGGTGGGTAAGGGATGCGCATCCAGCGTAGTCCACTCCCCGGATTCAAAATCGTATACATCAACCTCCTCGTAGGTCAGTTCAAAACCGTGGCCCTCTTTTGCAAAAGACCTGCGTCCACCGACTGCGTAGAGCCGGTCATCCAAGACCACGGCTTGGAAGTGATCCCGAACCCGGGGCATGGGAGGCAACGACTTCCACTCTCCCGTTTTCGGATCGTACTCGTCCAGATAATCCCGGTTATCGGCCCAATGCCCATCCTGGGCTCCTCCCAGGAGGTAAAATTTGTCCCGATAGACGGCTACCCCCGCGGCACCTCTTCTGCGGGCTTCGGGGATTTCATGACTCTTGCTCCAGGTATCGGTAGCAGGGTCGTAGATGTACACATGAGCTACGGGTGTTTCATGGGGATATCCGCCGGTAAAAGCCCCCATCACGTAGATTTTATCGCGGTAGGCTACCGCCTGAAAATGATGCATTTCAAAGGGAGCAGCGCCCCTTAATTCCCAACTTCCGCGGCTGGGATCGTACATTTCCACGGGCTTTTGTCCTCTTCCACCCATCAGGTAGAACTTTCCTCCTACCGCTGCTCCGGCACACTCGTGTCGTTCCGTGCAGGTATTTTCCGGGTTCAGCGTCTGCCATTCCTGCGCCTTGGCGGGTAGCAGGGGTAGCCAAAGAAGGGCGGTCAGAGCAATAGCGGGTATCCATTTCATAGCGTTTGGGGTTCGGTTACGGGTACGATTCAAAGATGAAATTACGAAATTAGCTGGTTTTCGGGAAGGAAGCAATCAAAATAGCCAGGTACTTCCGCTAATGGCATCCTTTGGCCCCGGTATTTTACCTTCCGCTACGCGCTGAAACAGTTGCAAACGACTCTATGAATGGAGCGACGTCTTGGAAGAATCCCCTCCTGCTGATCGCATTAGCTTTTTAGCAAGTAGTTTTTAAAGGCTTCGTAATCGTTGGCCATTTTCTCGGATTTTTTTTCCCGCTGCAAAAATGCCTGCAGGCGTTCGGGCAGGGCCAACTCCAGTTCGAGTGTTTCCTCCACCACATTTCGGAATTTACCCGGATGCGCGGTCTCCAAAAAGACCCCCTGAAACAATCCCGGCGCCTTATGCATGAAATCTTTCAGACCCAGGTAGGCAACCGCCCCGTGTGGGTCCATGATGTAGTCGGTTTCGCGTTTCACCGCGCGCATGGCCTGCCGGGTCTGTTCATTGGTGTAAAAATAACCCCTTACCTTGTCTCTAAGCAAGGATTCCTCGTTACCAAACAAGGCCAGCAGTCGGTAAAAATTACTCGGGTTCCCTACATCCATACTATTGCTGATGGTTTGTAACGAAGGTTTTGCGGCAAAAGGTGCTCCATTAAGGTAATCCGGCACCACCTTATTGATATTCGTTGCGGCCACAAAGCAGGAAATTGGCAGGCCCATTCTCTCGGCAAGAATGCCCGCAGCAAGATTTCCAAAATTTCCGCTAGGTACGGCAAAAACAACTTTTTTGTCGGATCGGGGCAAGCGGGACCAGGCATAAAAATAGTACAGGCACTGCGGAATCCACCGGGCAATATTGATCGAATTAGCCGAGGTAAGCGTCATGCTGCGGTTCAGATCCGGATCCAAAAAAGCTTTTTTTACCATCTGCTGGCAATCGTCAAATACCCCGTCTACTTCCAAAGCCCGGATATTGCCGCCCAATGTGGTAAACTGTCTTTCCTGTAGGTCACTTACTTTTCCAGAAGGATAAAGAATGATTACTTCCACGCCATCCACCCCATAAAAGCCATTGGCAACCGCACTGCCGGTATCCCCGGAGGTAGCTACCAATACTTTTAATTCACCCCTGTCCTGAAGCATGCTCATGAGCTTGGAGCAAAAGCGGGCACCAAAGTCTTTGAAAGCCAGTGTGGGACCGTGAAATAATTCCAGGCTGTATATCTCCTCTTGGATAGGAACCAAGGGCGCATCAAACTCCAGGGTATGGTCCACCAATTCGCGGATTTGCCCGGGGGTTAAATCCTCGGAAAAAAGTGCACCGATGATCTCGTAGCCGATCTCCCGAAAAGAAAGTGTAGACAAACGAGCAAAAAACTCAGCGGAAAGGGATGGGATCGTTTCGGGCATATACAGTCCCTGATCCGAGGCCAAACCTTTGATGACTGCCTCTTTTAAGCCTACTTTATGATCGAAATTGTTGGTACTGAAATAGTTCATTGCAAGGTCTACTGTGCAAACGGTGGTTTAAATCTCCTCTTCAAGTATATAGGCGCCCCGGGTATTGATGGCCGAAACATACAGATCTATGGGGAGTTGCATGGTATCGAACACGTTTTGGGCGAGTCGGCTAACTTCCCAGGCTATCTCCTCGGAAGGTGAGAGTATGAAAATGGTGGGGCCGGAACCGGATATTCCGCACCCCAATGCTCCTGCAGGCCGGATACCCTCCTTGACCTCGTCGTAACCGGGGATCAGCACCGAGCGGGAAGGTTCGGCAATAACGTCGTTCAGGGAGCGACTGATCAGGGCCATGTCCTCTTGAAAAAGACCCGCTACCAGCCCTGCAATGTTGCCAGACTGGGTAGTAGCGTCCTGGAGAGAAACACTTCGGCGCAATACGCTTCGGGAATCGGAAGTATTCAGCACCAAATGAGGATGTACCAGCGTACAGTACAGCCCCCTCGGAACGTGCAGGGGAATGACGTCCAGGGGATGGTATTCACGGATCAAAACGAATCCTCCCAACAGCGCCGGAGCCACATTGTCGGCATGTCCTGCTCCACAGGCAATCCGCTCCGATTCAATGGCAAAAGGCAGCAAATCCTTTTTTTCAAATGGATTTCCGAGAAGGGTGTTGGCCGCCACGAGTGCGGCAACCGCGCTGGCTGCACTGGACCCCATCCCACTACCCAGGGGAAGCCCCTTATAGAGCTCGATCTCAAGGCCCCCTTCAAAATTAAGCGCCTCGGCCATGGCTCGAATCGCCACCGAACAGGTATTTTTCGTTACCTCGTACGGCAGTTTTCCCTGGTCTCCCTCAATGTGGGTCACCCGAATCCCCGGCTGCCCGGAAAGGGAAACGCTTACCCTGTCTCCCAGGTCTTCTACGGCAAAGCCCAGTATATCAAAACCGCAGGAAACGTTGGCTACAGTAGCCGGTGCAAATGCAGTCACTTTTTGCTTTTCCATACTACCTAGAATAATTTCCTAACCGAATAATATCGGCAAATACACCCGCGGCGGTGACATCTGCTCCCGCTCCCGGACCTCTGATAATCATCGGAAATTCGTGGTAGCGCTCCGTGGTAAAAAGGATCATGTTATCGCTTCCTACCAGGGAATAAAAGGGATGTTTGCTATCCACGGATTTCAGGCCTACCGTAGCTTTTCCGTTTTCCAGCACCGCCATAAACCGAAGTTTTTCATTTTTTTGGTCGGCCTCCTCCAGCATTTGCTTAAAATGACCGTCGTGGTCTTTTAGCTTTTCCAGAAACTCATCGACCGAATCCAGGTGGGCACAATCCTCAGGGACCATGCTCTGAACCGACACGTCTTCAAAATGCAGCTCTTGTTCGGCTTCCCTACCGAGAATTAGAATCTTCCGCGCCACGTCCATTCCACTCAAATCGTCTCTGGGGTCGGGCTCGGTATACCCTTTTTCTTTGGCCTGAGCTACCACCTCGCTAAATGGCGCTCCTTTGCTGAGCTCGCTAAATATATAATTCATGGATCCACTCAGCACGCCTTCAATTTTAATCACCTTATCCCCACTTAAAATCAGGTCCTGAAGGGTGTTGATGACAGGCAATCCTGCCGCCACATTCGTTTCGTAAAAAAACTTAATGTTTCGCTGGCCGGAAAGCTTTTTAAGAGCCTTGTATTTTTCCAGCGGACCCGAGTTGGCTTTTTTATTTGGAGTAACAATGGCGACTTTGGACTCAAGCACACGCTGATAGGTGTCTGCCACTTCCTGACTAGCCGTACAATCCACCAACACGGAGTTGGAAAAATTCATGCTGTTCATGGTATTCAAAAACACCTGCAGGTTCATCGGCAAATCCTTCTCGGCAGGCACGGGAAGCGTAGACAAGTCAAATCCATCTTCATCGAAGGCCATAAAACGGGAATTGGCCAGGCCGTGGATTTTGATATCCAACATGTATTCCTCCTGCAATTTTGCAAGTTGACTTTGAATCATTTTGATCAGCGTCTTTCCGATCAGACCCACGCCGATCAAAAACACGTGGAGAACCTTGTTGTCCGAGAGGAAAAAGGCTTCATGCAGGGCATTGAGTCCTTTTTGCAAGTCGGACTGCTGGATAACAGCCGATATATTCAGCTCCGAACTTCCCTGAGCAATGGCAGAAACGTTGATATTATTCCTGCCCAACGCCTGAAACAGCCTTCCACTTGCCCCGGGATGGTGCTTCATGTTTTCCCCCACCACGGCAATCACGGCCATGTTGGGCATGATCTGCACCTTATCCATTTCTCCGGCAAGGATCTCGTAATGAAATTCCTTTTCCAGCACTTCTCTAGCCAGTTCTGCATCCTCACTTTTTATGGCGATGCAAATGCTGTGCTCGGAGGAAGCCTGGCTGATCAGCACCACGTTTACCTGAGCCTGGGCCAGGGTTCCAAATACACGGCTGCTAACGCCAACCACCTCTACCAATCCGGAGCCCTGCACGTTCAGCAGGGAAATGTGGCTCAAAGAGGAAATACCTTTGATCAACTTGGTGTTTTCGGAGGTTTCGCAAATCAGCGTGCCCTCGGCTTCGGGCTGAAAAGTATTCTTTATATAAATCGGCACCTTTCTCCGCATGGCCGGCTGCATGGTGGCCGGAAAAACTACCTTCGCGCCAAAATGCGATAGCTCCATGGCCTCACTGTAGCTCAACTGAGGAATGGTGATGGCCGAATACACCAATTTTGGATCCGCTGTCATCACACCGGAAACATCGGTCCATATTTCGAGGCTATCTGCCTTCAGCGCGGCAGCAAAAATCGCAGCCGTATAATCGGAGCCACTCCTTCCCAGGGTGGTGGTCTCTCCTTTGTCCGTGGAAGCCACAAATCCTGTAATGACCAACAATCCCTTGTTTTTGGAATAATAGTCGTAGATCAGCTGGTTGGTTGTTGGAAAAATTACCTTGGCATTTCCAAACCGATCGTTGGTACGGATTAGCTCTCGGGCATCCACAAACCGGGAATTCAGACCGGCCACCTTCAACGCCTCTGCCAGAATAAATGCCGAGATCCGTTCTCCAAAACTCACCACGTAATCGGAGGTCCTGGGGGAAAATTCTTTAATCAGAAAAATCCCGTGAAACAAATCTTCCAATTCGTTGAACCTTACTTTAACATAAGTAAGTACGCTGGACTGCTTCTGGACCGGAATAAGTTGCTTCACCAGTTGCAAGTGGCGTTTCTCCATCCCCAATAAGAGCGATTGGTAGGTAGCATCGTTCTGCCTGGCCAAATGTGCACACTTCAGCAGGCTTTCCGTCACGCCCCCAAAGGCTGAAAAAACCACTGCCAGTTCTTCCTCTTGCGATGCTCTTTGCAGGATGGAAAGCACGTTTTTTATGCTTTCCAAATCAGCGATTGACGAACCTCCGAATTTTACTATTTTCATTGCTACTTTTTATCGGTTAAAATGATACGAAAAAAGGTTGTGAGGGACCTTTTGGGGTTGGAAAAGGATGCATCGTTTCTCGGGATTACCCCGTGATGGTCGTGGTGGTACCGGTAGAAAAAATACGGCAATCAGCTGCCAGGATTGACCGGGAAGCCATGTGTTGGAAACTACTTGTTACTGCGAAAACCATGCTTCTTTGTTTGAAGGGACAATTCTAAGGACAAATTTTATATATCACAAGTTTTTCGGTGTAGAAAAACCCCGATGCAGGGACAATGGGAGGAATTCCAAAACGGGATTCCCGGACCCTGTCGTTTCGTGCGGTGCAGGTTCCGGTCCCGGGCAGTGGCTAGCTGAGAGACCGGCAAACGCCGCCAGGAGACACTGCGGTTGCCCGCCGGATCCATCGGCCAGAAGCCCGTTCATTGGCGGAAGGAGCAAAACAGAACCGGAAAGACTCGCTGCCGGCGGACGTATTCCGGCAGCAAACCCCTGTGGGGACCCCCACTTATTCCAATTTTTCGATGGTGCCCCCTACGGTTTCCTTGATATCAATGACATTTGGGGTTCCTTTGTATCTTACTCGACCCCGTGTAGCAGCAGATCCTTTCAGTGACTCTTTTACTTCAAAGGAACCGGATGCGTTCGTATTGGTGCGTACCTCTGCATGGTTGACCTGCAGGCCTTCGCCGTCTATCTCTGCATTGGTAAACGCATTGTAATCCAAGCTATTGGCCTTGCCTTTCACGTATAATTTGGAATTGGTCTGCGCCCTGAGGTACAGCTCATCCGCATTTACTTCGGCTTCAAGGTAGCCATTACTTGCCACCTGAAGCCGGATGGTTTTGCTCTCCAGGGCATTCTTCAGGATAACTTTGGCTCCGCTATCAACTTCAATATCGTCCAGCTCAACATAGGTCAGGACCACTTTCACGGAACTCGATTTTGGATAGCTTCCCGAAATGGAAATTTCCAATTTCCGCTTGTTCACCTTTGTTTCCACGTTTTCCGGATCCATACCGGATGCGGTAATGGTAAGCTCGTATTGCTCTCCGGGGACAAGCTCCGCTTCAATGGAATTGCTTACCATAAGTTTGTCAAATGCCGACAAACTGCGCGTTTCTGTGACGGTTTGGGCTTGAAGTACGTTGGCTACAAAAAGCCAAACAAGGATACTGGTTAATCGTAAGGGATTCATAATTATTGATTTTAATGGACTCCACCGTACAATTTAAAGGTCATGTTTCTGAGGGCTGCATTGGTTGCGGCATAGTGCATGGCTTCTGCAATTTCAGCGGGTTTTACCCATTGTCCGAAATCCGCATCCGGCATGGACTCCCGATTTGGAGGGGTGTCGATAATGCTTGGAACAAACACGTGTGAACGCACCTTCAGATCCGCTGTTTCGTTGGCGATAAATTCCGCAAGGTCGATCACCAGCCCTTTGCTAAGGGCATAGGCTAAAACGTCTTTTCCCTCCTGGGGTTGCAAGGCCGGTTTGGCGCCAACAAACAGGAAGGTGCCGTTGTTGGCTTTCTTCATCAGCGGGAGAAAGCTTTTTACCATATTAAAGGCACTGAAGAAATTGAGTCGAATCATGTTATCCAGGTCTTTGGTTCCGGTGGATTCGATCCCACCCATGCCAAACCCGCCGACGAGCAAGGCAATGCACTCCAGTTCGCCGTACTGCAACTGATATTCTTTCGCAAAAGCCGCGACCGCGGCCTCGTCCGTAACATCTACCTGATAGGTGTCGTCGGCCTCCTCCACTTCATGTCCGCTATCGGGCTCAATGAGTGCAATTACTTGAAACCCCTCTCTTTTGAATTTACTCACTACTGCCCGACCTAAATTCCCAGCACTTCCCGTAATGATAATATTTCTATTCATGCGATTATTTAGTTTGGTTACAATCCGGTACTTTTGCATGGCGAACGCCAAAACATAAAATTAAGATTTATTTTTAACAAACATGGTCGAATTGGGAAAAAGCAAGCTGGAGGCAAACGAGCGCAGAAGAAGGATTGCCTTTGTGGTGAAGGTCCTCGGATACATTAGTTTGTTTTTTATACGGGAAAGCCTGGATTGGGAAAAAGAACCCCTGTTGCTCCGGTTGTCTTCCCTGATGGACGCCTTGGTATTTCTACTTGCAGGGAACATACTGATCTCTCTGGGCCGGTTATTTCTGGTCCGATTTTACCTGCGGAAAAAAAAATCCGAATCCTTGCATTCCAATTTTGTGCTGGGAATCAATCACATCGCCAACCTGCTCAATGTGGTATTTTTTCTATTTGCCGTAATGATCTTTTTTCAGATCAAACCGATCGAATTTCTGGGTAGCATAGCGCTGGTAGCGGCCGCCATCGCTATTCTATCCAAGGATTACATCACGAATATGTTCAATGGACTGATCATCATGTTTTCCGATCAGATTACCCTGGGGGACTACATTCAGGTCGCCGACCAAAAGGGCAAGATTCAGGACATTACCCTACTAAATGTGGTGCTAATGAATGACGACGGAGACCTTGTGCTGATCCCAAACAGTCTGATACTTTCTTCGCAGGTCGTCAACCACAGCCGACAAAGTGTGCGGAGGCTGACCTTCGAATTTGAGCTTGGCAATCGACCCGGGCTAAATGTTGACCGGATGGAGGAAAAACTAACCGAAGTCATCCGGCCGTTTGCGCAGGAGGTAAAAAAGGGCGGATTAAGCCTCCGCGCCCTCGAAATACGAAAAGAAGTGGTCAAACTGAAACTTCAAATCCAGCTCAATACGCCCTCCAGGGAAGTAGAAAAGAAAATCAGAAGAAAAATCAACCAAACGCTCATCGACCTGGAACATGGACACCAATAAAACCAACTTCTTTGAGCTGGTCTATCAGGTGGTCCGGCTGATTCCGCCCGGGCGAGTGAGTACCTACGGTGCCATTGCTGCGTACCTTGGAACAAAGGGAAGCGCGCGCATGGTGGGCTGGGCCATGAATGCATCCCACAAACAGGCAGGTATTCCCGCTCATCGGGTGGTCAACCGGGAGGGGCTCCTCACGGGAAAAAATCATTTTTCAGACCCGGAAGCCATGCAGCGCCTGTTGGAGAAAGAAGGCATTATGGTCGAATCGGATCGGATAAAAGACTTTGCCCGTTTGTTTTGGGATCCGGCAGAACACCTAAAAATCTGAATCCCGCCGGGCAAGTTTACACCCCGCAAGTTTTTTGCTACAAAAGGAGAATTTTCGACAGTAAGTCAGGTACCAACTGTTTTATTGAATGTATAAAATATCACCTTAAAAATTAACTTTTTGTTAATTTTTTACGGATTCCTGTTATCATTAGCAAAAATATTGGTTAAAAATTAGGAAATTAAACCACTTTATTCTAGTTTTGAAATGCATTTTTAGAATCACAAAATTCCATGACCGGGTTTGTGGCATGATAATGGTTGGGGAGATTCAAATTAAAAATTAGTAAACTACTACCATATGGCCTCTACTATTACGGAGACAAAACCAAAATCAAGAAGAATCCACCGAGTAGGTAGAAAAGTTCGGTCCTTCCCGGTTGTATTTTTTGACGAATCCCAGCAAATCATCAAGCGGACAATGGATTTGATGATCAGTTTCGGTCTTGTGGTTTTCGTTTTTTCCTGGCTTTTTCCCATCATCGGAGTGCTGATAAAACTCACTTCCAAGGGCCCACTGATCTTCAAGCAACTCCGCCACGGAAAGGACAACATCCCCTTCTATTGTTACAAGTTTCGAACCATGTACGTAAACGATCAGGCAGACACCGTGCAAGCCACAAAAAACGACCCGCGGATCACCCCGATCGGAAAAATTCTGCGAAAAACCAGTTTGGACGAATTGCCACAGTTTTTTAATGTCATCAAAGGAGACATGTCCATTGTGGGTCCCCGGCCACATGCCGTACCCATGAATTACAAATTTTCTGCCGAAATCGATAACTTCATGTTTCGCCACACCGTCAAACCTGGAATAACAGGTCTGGCACAAGCGAAAGGATTTCGCGGGGAAACCCGGGACTTTTACGACATTTACTCCCGATGCAAACTGGATATCTTTTATGTCAATAACTGGTCTCCCTTGCTCGACCTGAAGATCATTTTCTGGACCATCCTCTCGCTGTTGCTTCACAAAGATCAAGCCTATTGATCTCCCTTTCTCGCTATGCCTGGATCTCAGGCTTCGGCGTATCCTGACGAAGCAGGAGTAGGCCCAGGAACATCAAGGCTCCGTTTAGGATAAGCAACTCAAAACCAAAGCGATACCCACCAAGCCATTCTTCCGACTGATACGAAATCAAAAAGGAAAGAAAAGGTGCCAGAAGCGCCAGGTAAGGCACCCACTTGTCCCGAACCTTAAACCGCGTAAACAGACCAAACGAATACAGACCCAACAACGGTCCGTACGTATACCCCGCTATGGTAAACACTGCATTGATCACACTTTGGTCATTTATCCATCGGAAGGCAAGTATTACGAAAAACATCAGCAACGTAAATCCCAGGTGTACTCTTTTTCGGATTCGGACAGCGGCAGAAGCCTCGTAACGTTTGTTGATCTCCAGGAAATCGTAACAGAACGAAGTGGTCAGGGCGGTAAGCGTGGAATCCGCACTGCTGTATGCGGCTGCGGTGATTCCCAGCACAAAGACTACGCCTGCAAAAGTAGAAAAATACGAAGTGGCCAGCAGCGGATACAGATCATCCGAGCGATCGGGAAGGTTCAGTTGATTTTCTGTAGCGTAGAGGTAGAGCAAAACCCCCAAGGCCAGAAAAATCAGGTTTACAACCACCAGAATGTTGGTAAACCAGAACATGTTTTTCTGGGCATCTTTGAGGTTTCGGCAGGTCAGGTTCTTTTGCATCATGTCCTGGTCCAGGCCCGTCATGACGATGACAATAAAGGCACCTGAGAAAAACTGCTTGAAGAAATTGGTCCCGGAACGCCAGTCCCAGTCGAAAATTCGGGAATAAGGATGATCCGCTACACGGGTAACCAATTCCCCGACACCGCGGATACCCAACTCCCTCGAAACCAACACCATACTTACCCCCACCGCCAACAACATAAACAAGGTCTGTAAGGTATCCGTCCACACTACCGTCTTGATACCTCCTCGAAACGTGTACAGCCAGATGAGGGTGACGGTGATCAACACAGCACCCCAAAAGGGAATACCCCAACGGTCGAATAAAATGAGTTGCAAAACCGCTGCTACCAGAAATACGCGGATGGAGGATCCGAGCGTGCGCGAGAGAATGAAGAAAAAAGCCCCTGTTTTATACGACCAGAAGCCAAACCGTTCTTCCAGATAGGTGTAGATGGAAACCAGTTGAAGCCGGTAATACAGGGGAAGTAACACCTTGGCGATCACCGCATAGCCCGCAGTATAGCCCAATACCAATTGGAAATAATAAAAGTTGCTGTTCCCCACCTCTCCGGGAACGGAGATAAAAGTGACCCCCGAAAGCGAAGCACCGATCATTCCGAATGCCACCAAAAACCAGGGAGACTGCCGGTCCCCGGTAAAAAACGTGTCGGCAGTTAGTTTTCTCGAAGTAAGCCAGGAAATAAGGAACAACAATAAAAAGTAGGACGTTATGACAATTAATACTAAATTTGAATCCATATTGCTTCAGGCTAAAGGCCGATAAAGTTGTGATTAATTATTAACTTTGCAAAATGAAACCTTTAGAACATTTAGCGGAAACAGAGGAAGAATTGCTGCTCGATGAGCAGGTAGACAAGGAGGAACACGATCTTGTCGTCTTCAACGATGATTTCAATACGTTCGAACACGTCACCAAAATTTTGATCAAGGTTTGCAAGCACAGTCAGGAACAAGCCGAACAGTGTACCATGATCATTCATTACAAAGGAAAGTGTTCCGTAAAAAAAGGCAGCATTGGAAAATTAAAACCCATGTGTGAGTCCATTCTCGATGCCGGCATTCAGGCCACCATTGTTTAACTCCGCCTTTGGTGAATTTCCCTTCCAAATTAATCGAAGATGCGGTCGCCGAAATCAGCCGCCTCCCAGGCATCGGCAAGAAAACGGCGCTTCGGTTGACCTTGCACCTGCTTAAACAGAAAGAGCCGGTAACGGTCTCGCTGGCAGAATCCCTACTTTCTCTACGCAAGAACATCCGGTATTGTACCCGTTGCCATAATGTCTCCGATGGAGATATATGTAGCATCTGCGAGGGCAATAAACGTGACAAAAGCATCATTTGCGTGGTAGAAGATCTACCAGACCTGCTGGCCATCGAAAATACGAACCAGTATTCGGGATTGTATCACGTACTGGGCGGGGTCATTTCTCCCATTCAGGGCGTAGGGCCCGACGAATTGAAAATTGATTCCCTGATGAATCGGGTGGATCATCCAGAAAGCGGACAACCCATCACGGAGATTATTTTAGCCCTTCCAGGTACCATGGAGGGAGACACCACGGCCTTCTACCTAACCCGTAAGCTACAAGATAAGGGCATCAACATAAGCACGATTGCGCGGGGAATACCCGTAGGCGGAGAACTGGAATACACCGACGAGGTAACCCTTGGACGAAGCATTTTGACCCGCGTAAAATATTCCACGGAATAATTTGGCGATTGAATTTCCCTATTTATATTTGCACTCCGTTTTGGGGGATTAGCTCAGTTGGCTAGAGCGCTACACTGGCAGTGTAGAGGTCATCGGTTCGAATCCGTTATCCTCCACGAGCATCACCGCCTAAACCCTGTAGCTATCCTGTTACAGGGTTTTTTACTTTCTAGCGGTATTGGTGAACCAATGCTTTCAGTTCCGTTTCCTGTCCCTCGTCCCCGCAGGCTTCCATCCAGGCCATCAATTCCCCGCGCAATTCCTGAATGACCCCGGCATAGGCAGGATCTCCCGCCAGGTTGACCAGACACCAGCGGTCGTTTTTGATGTGGTACAGCTCTTCGGCTGGTCGATGACTGTAGTTACTTACCAGGTTTTCTGCGCGCTCGTCGGTCTCTGCAGCCGCAAGCCAGGACTTGTACCAATCACTCACCCGGTCTCCATTCGTCTCGATGTTCCGGAAGGGTACCTCGGGCGTCAGGTTCCAAATGTACCGGTACTCCTCATTCACAACCGAACGGATACCATAGTATTCGCTTCCCTGTATGATTCCACGGGTGGTCTGCAAACTAAACGAATACTCCTTTCCCTTTTCACGACGGCCTTCAAGCAGCGGTAGCAGGCTATGCCCATCCAGATGCCCGGGCACCGTGCCACCGGCCAACTCGATGAAGGTCGGTACCAAATCGGTGTAGTCCACGATGGCCTCCGACTCGGAACCAGCCGGTATGCGGTCCGGCAGACGTGCGATCAGCGCCGACTTCACTCCGGCTTCGTAAAGTGTCCACTTCGAAAAGGGAAAACTATTGCCCTGCTCGCTTGCGAAAACAAAAAGCGTATTTTCATCCAAATCGTATTTTTCCAGCAGGTCCAATGCCTGCCCCACCTGCCCGTCCATGTAGCTGATTTCCGCCAGGTACTTCGAAAACGCTTCCCGCGTTTCCGGGGAGTCTACAAAATTCGGTGGGAGTTGGATCGATCGGGCATCGTACTGAGCCGGATTGCCCTTATCCCAGGGGCTGTGCGGCTCGTTGGAGCATAGAAAGAGGGCGAAGGGTTCCTTTGAAGCGGACACCTCCTGAAAAAACCGCTCTACTTTAGCGAAATCCGGATTTTTGTCGTTTCCCAAGTATTCGAAGGGAAAAACTTCTTTTGGCTGAATGTGGCGTTTGCCCGCCTGCGCTACCCGGTATCCCAGGGGTTCCAGGTAATGTACCAGACTTTTGGTCCCTTCCCTGGCAAAGGTATGGTTCGGATAGGCGCCGGTTTTTACCGGGTACAGGCCGGTAAAAAGATTGTGTCGTGTAGGGGAACACATCGGTGCTGCCTGGTAACACCGGTTAAATTTCATCCCTTCCTTCGCGAGTTGGTCGATGTAGGGTGTCTGCGCATCCGGGCTCCCGTAGCAAGACAGGTCCCAGTTGGTGCAGTCATCCGCAAGAAAAAAAACAATATTCGCTCTTTGTGCAAGAGCGGACGGACAGCCGAGTATCCAAATGAGGAGGAATAGGTAGTGAATCGGTTTCTTCATGGTTATTGGGTAGGAAAGTAAACAAGTCGCCCGATCCGGATGGCATCCCGACTCCACCAAGCCGGTGAAAGCAGCAGCGCTTTTCAGCCGGCAATCGGTGCGTTGGCGAGCGATCGCGAAGCAAAACATCAGAAAGCCTCAGGGCCTCCGGAAGTCAAACGGGTATCTTTTCTGGCCATATAAAATCCGTAACTGTAATAAGCGCTACACCGGTTATAAAGGTCGGTTTCCTGCCAATGGGTTTCCACTAACTTTTTCGCTGGTCCGGAACGATTGTGCCGTACCAAAAAGGCCGGAATCCGTTCCTGCAAAGGTTGGAAATAGTCATCCAGCCAACTGTACAGTGATCGGTAGAAATACCCTACTCCAGAGTACCCGTTTGCTTCCAGCTGCCTGATACAGTTACTACCGGAGCCATGCGATGCCAAGGTCACGATAGGTTGATAGCAGGTTGCTGCAGAGACTGTGTTTAAACCAACGGTGAACGATACAGTACCCTTTGCCCGATGATACCACCAGCATTATCCGTTGGTTTGCCGGGAACCCCATGGGAAACTTCGTAGGGGCTTTACCAATGCCCGCGACACAACAGCAGGACTTTGTAACCTTACTTGAATCCAACACCTAAACCCAAACCAAACCAACCCGCTGTAAATCCCGATCCTCGTAAAATCAACGGATTCCAGTGGAACTGGAACATGACCCCCGACTTTTTTGGTTGAAACCGGTAGCCCATGGATAGAAAACCACCTACCACGGCAAATCCCTCTCCGCTGATGTACTCGTAATCGTCAAGCGTGCCCCCTTCGGAACTAAAACTGGCGTAAACCGGAAGCAGGCCCGCACCGGTTACAAAAGAACTGCGCTTTTTCCCAACCAAATGGTTGAATTCCAGCGGAAAGGTGACGATCCCCAAGGATACATCCGAAGTTTGATCCGAGGTGGTCGTGGAAATGCCCCCGACGCCAGCACGGAAACCAATCCCGTCCATGACTCCCTTTTTTAATCGCATGTCGAAATTTACGCCTGCAAGGATATGGCTTCCCAATAACTCTCCGTACACATTTTTGTGGCGGGTATCGAATTGAGGAATTTTGTCCTGAGAAAAAGCAAATGGAAGCACTGCCAAAAATCCAACGATAATCAAAACAACTGTTTTCATGGTTTTATATAAAATAATGGATAAAAGAAAATCAATTGTGTCAGTCCCACGATCAAGACACCGGACCCTGTCGGTTGGAAAACACGCCACGGCAATCTCGCCCGCTATTCACGCTGCTTTGCCCTCGCCGAAACGAACGAACCGGCCTTTCTTGATGCGTCCAATGTTAGTCGCCCTTCCATCGGCACCTAGCCTACCGATTCGCTGAGACCCATAAAAATAAGTAAATTATTGGATGCAAGCAGTAGCTTTATTAAAAAAAATCAGCCCTTGCAAGGACCCTACACCGTTTATTGGCCAAAACTTTTGGATAACTGATTCTGTAAGGTCTCCCGGAGATTCGATTCGGCCTGAACGCTCAGCCCCGATGAGGAAAAATCCAGGTCCGGTAGGCGAAGTATTTCGTCAAACCCCGCTTCCGCGCCTGCCTCACCGGAGGTAATCAACCAGCACTTTTTACCGTATTTTTTGGCCAACTGCAGCAATTCATAACTTCCTTTCCCCTGGGCCGACTGCGCATCAAACCGGCCCTCACCCGTCAAGACCACATCTGCTTCCCGAACGCGATTTTCCACGTCCGTTTTTTCGAAAAAATACCGGGCTCCTTGTTTCAGGTCCACCGAAAAAAAAGCCCATAACCCCAAGGCTATCCCTCCGGCAGCACCGAAGCATGCCCGATCCCTGAGCGGTGACTTGGATTTTTTTTGCATCAAGGCAAAAACCTTTTGAGCAGCTTCTAAAAACGAAACTTGCCCGCTCTCGGTCAAGCCCTTTTGGGGACCAAAGACCGGAATGGCTCCTTCCGGCCCAAAAAAAGTATTGCTTACGTCACACAAGCAGGTTACATGTAGGTGGGGAAGGGGAACCGGCAACTGTATGTGGGCAATTTTTTCCAGAAAACCGGGTGCGAAAGGAATCAGTTCCCGCCCATTTTTATCCAAAAACTGCAGACCCAATGCCTGAAGGATCCCGGTACCCATATCGACGGTAGCGCTTCCGCCCAGCCCCAGTACCAGATGTTCCGCGCCCTTTGCCAGAGCCAACCGAATCAATTCCCCGGTCCCATAGGTACTACTGGTGCGGGGATCTTTTTCGTATTCCTTGAGACCCTTTATTCCAGAAACGGTGGACACATCCAAATAAGCCGTTCGGGTGGCCTGTTCGAATCCAAAAAAACCAGGCTGCGGCCGGCCCAGGGGACCGCAGACCCAGGCCTCCACTTTTTCCAGGCCCAGCTGTTGGCTCAGTAGAAAACAAGTTCCATCCCCTCCATCCGCGATCGGACAGCAATCGGTCTGATCATCGGGGCGCCGGGCCGCCAGGACCTCTGCAAGGATGGCTGCGGCCTGATCCGCCTCCAGCGTACCTTTAAACGCATTTGGTGCGATCAACCAATTCATTTTTCGTCAAGAATCTTCATCCGTTCGAAATAGTCTTTCGTAGCCGCGATTACCTTTGGGGACAGGTAAAGCGCGGAAATCATGGTAGGAAAGGCCATCACGGCATACATCCCGTCTACAAAGCTCATGACCACACTCAGTGAGGTGACCGCTCCCCCGACGATCGTGATCAGGTAAAAGTAATTGTAATAATCTGCCTTATCGGCCCCAAACAGGTAGTTGAAGCACTTGTGACCGTAATAGGAATAGGTAAACATGGTGGAAAGAGCAAAAATCAAGACGGCTGCCATGAGCAGGTATTTGCCGACACCCGGCAAGCCCTGTTCGAAAGCCGAGAGTGTCAACAAGACTCCATCCCGTTCTCCTGACTTCCAAACCCCGGTAACCAGAATAACGAGGGCGGTCAGGGTACAAACCACGATGGTATCGATGAAGGGACCCAACATGGCGATCAGACCTTCCCGCACCGGTTCGCTGGTTTTGGAGGCTCCGTGGACCATGGGGGCGGTGCCGATGCCGGCTTCGTTAGAAAACGCAGCCCTTCGGGCACCGATGATGATCACCTGCCCCACGGCCCCACCGAGAACAGCCTTCCCGGTAAATGCGTCTTCAATAATGTATACGAGCATGGACGGAATCTCTCCCAGGTTTTTGAAGAGGATGATGAATACACAAACGAAATACATGGACACCATAAACGGGACCAGTCGGGAAGCTACTTTGGCAATGCGTTGGATACCCCCTAAAATGACCAGGGCCACCAATAACATGACGGTGACGCCAATGATCCAGCGGGAGGTCTGTCCCCAGTCCAGGCCAAAGGGACGTAAGAGCACCACCCGCAACACCTCTGTGAGCTGATTGGCCTGAAAGATGGCCAGTAAGCCCATGATTCCTGCCACACAGAAAATCACCGAGAGAAAACGCCATTTTTTACCCATTCCTTCTTCGATCACGTACATGGGACCTCCCTGAATGTGTCCGGATGAATCCTTTCCCCGGTACATGATCGCCAGCGTACAGGTAAAAAACTTGGTGGCCATGCCCACAAATGCCGAAACCCACATCCAGAAAATAGCACCGGGACCTCCCGTACCGATGGCCAGGGCCACTCCGCTGATATTTCCCAACCCCACGGTAGCCGCGATTGCCGAAGACAAGGCCTGCAGGGAAGTGATGTCTCCGGATGCATTCGGATCGTCGTATTTGCCACCGACCACTTTCATGGCGTGCCGCAATCCCCTAAAGGGAATCAGGCGGGAATACAGCAGCATAAAAAAACCACCTCCCATCAACAAAATCAACAAAGGTGTACCCCAAATCCAATTACTGAAGGCAATGATTAAATCTCCCAAGATACGCTATTTTTAGTGGCCAAAATTTGCTTATTTTTCCTCCAAAGTAAGGATAAAATCCGAAAATACACCCGACCCGATGGGATAAATAGGGCTCGCACAGTAGCCTATTTGCCGAAAGCTTTCTATTTTTGCGGGAATGTCCGCTACTCTTTCGCCAATGATCCGTAAACCGCAAACCATTGTCATCAAAATAGGCTCCAATGTATTGACCATGGAGGATGGCAGTCCGGACCTGGAACGCATGCGAAATCTCGTGGATCAAATGGCCTTTTTACTGGAAAAAGGACTCCGGGTGGTTCTGGTTACTTCCGGAGCCGTTGCCTTTGGCCGAAGGTCTCAGGCGCTTGCCACCAAAACCGACGCCGTCTCCAGAAAACAAGTCTGGGCGGCCATTGGACAAATCGCCCTGATTCGCGCCTACCAGGAGTTGTTTTCCCAAAAGGGCCATCCTATTGCCCAATTGATGGTGACCAAGGAAGATTTTCGAGACCGGACACACTACCTGAACATGAAAAATTGCCTGGACGGGCTGCTCAAGAACCAGGTGGTTCCGGTGATCAATGAAAACGACGCGGTAGCCGTCACGGAGCTTATGTTTACCGATAACGACGAGCTGGCCGGATTGGTGGCTGCCATGATTGATGCAGACAGCCTGATTTTGCTGACCAACGTGGATGGTATTTACAAAGGACACCCCTCCGATCCCGAGGCCGAGTTGATTACCCATGTTGGGCAAAAAATGCCTGACCTTAGCCGGTACATTGCGACCCAGACCTCGGCTTTTGGCCGGGGTGGGATGCTAACCAAAATGAGTATGGCTAAAAAATCGGCCGATCTGGGCATCGAAGTATGGATCGCAAATGGAAAAAAAGATGGCGTCTTGATCGACTTTTACCGCCAGGAACTCCGCTGTACCTATTTTGAACCGGGCAAATCCAAACACAACCATAAAAAATGGATCGCCCACAGCGATACCTACTCCAAAGGAGAAGTCCGTATTAATGATGGGGCGAAAAGGGCCCTGCTTTCCGATAAAATAACCAGCCTCTTGCCCGTTGGGATTCAATCCATCAATGGGGAATTTCTGAAAGGAGATATCGTCCGCATTTTAGACGGCAGCGGCAAACGGATCGGACTGGGGAAGGCCGAATATGGAGCCGAAACCGCCCGGGAGAAAATTGGCCTGAGCGGACAAAGACCCCTCATACATTATGATTACCTTTATATTTCTGAATCAAACTGAGTCTTGGCCGGACAAGCATATTTTATGAAAAACCTGGAAAAAATCTTTCAAAACGTACAGGCCGCCAGCCGGCAGCTGTCCCTGGTATCCGAAATGAAAATCAATAAGGTCCTGGATGACCTCGCCATGGCTGCCATCAAATATACCCCGGAAATCCTTGAGGCGAATCAGGAAGACCTGGACCGGATGGACCCTGCCGACCCCAAATACGACCGCCTCAAACTCAGCGAAGAACGCATCGAAAACATTGCCGAAGATCTCATCAATGTAGCAAAACTGGACACACCCCTCGGTGTCATCCTGGCGGAGAAAACGCTTGCAAATGGCCTGAAGCTCCAAAAAGTACGGGTCCCTATCGGTGTGGTCGGAATCATTTACGAATCCCGTCCCAACGTCACCTTTGACGTATTTAGTATTTGCCTAAAGACCGGCAACGCCCTGGTGCTAAAAGGGGGATCGGACGCTCATGCTTCCAATACGGCCATCCTGGAAGTCATCCATTCGGTTCTGAAAAAAAATAAATTGAGTACCGACATCGTTACGCTACTTCCTCCCGACCGGGAGGCCACCAAAGCGCTGCTTCAGGCTGTTGACTACGTGGATATGATCATTCCCCGGGGCAGTCAGGGACTGATTCACTTTGTCCGGGAAAACTCCAAGGTACCCGTCATCGAAACCGGTGCAGGGATCGTTCACACCTACGTTGACGGCTCCGCAGATCTGGAAAAAGGAAAAGCCGTGATCTTCAATGCCAAGACCCGTCGCGTAAGTGTCTGCAATGCGCTGGATTGCCTGTTGCTCGACAAAAGCCGACTGGCGGATCTTCCGGCCCTTGTCCAGCCGCTTGCCGAGAAGGGCGTAACGCTGTTTGCTGATAAAGCTGCTTTTGAGGCCTTGTCTGGCTCCTATCCCGAGGATCTGCTGCAGGTTGCCACCGAAGCCCATTTTGGAACAGAATTTCTATCCCTGAAGATGTCCATCAAAACCGTAGACGGACTGGAAGCCGCTCTGGCACATATTTCCCGGTACAGCAGCAAACACAGCGAGGCCATCATTGCCGAAGATGAAAATACCATCGCGCACTTTCTGCAGGCCGTGGATGCCGCAGCGGTTTATGCCAATGCCTCCACCGCGTTTACGGATGGCAGCCAGTTTGGTATGGGGGCTGAGATTGGGATTAGTACCCAAAAACTGCACGCCCGGGGGCCCATGGCTCTGGAGGAGATGTGTTCCTACAAATGGCTGATTCGTGGCACGGGACAAATCCGCCCCTAAAATTCCTTCCCATGCCTCCCGATACCAAGCCGTTGGTCGACCAACGTAAAGTCCTGGAAAAATTCCCCGGAAAAGGGGGCTGGACCTACGTCTCCCTGCCAGAAATACCGTATGAAAATCGATTTCCCTTCGGGATGCTACGCGTATGTGGCAGCCTGGACGGGTACGAGCTGGGCACCGTACGCTTGATGCCCAAAGGCAAGTGTGAACTCTTTTTACCAGTCAATGCCCGTATCCGCAAGGTCCTGGGTAAAGAAGCGGGAGAAGAAGTCCGGGTGAAACTGTACAAGGTCCCGACACCGACCGAAATTCCCGAGGAATTGCTGGCTTGCTTCCGAGACAGCCCGGGAAGCCTGGAACGGTTTCGCTCCCTTCCTTCGAAAAGGCAAACCCTTTATTTGGAGGACATTGTGGATGCAAAAAGCCCGGAAAAACAATCCGCAGTCATTCTCAGGCTTCTGCGCTCCTTAGAAAAATGAAGCGAAATCGGTCAACAGCTACCTGCCCGATTCAAAAAAGTAGTTTCCGGCAGAAAAGCCTTGCACCCAGGGCCAGTAACGGATGACTCCTCGCTTCCCATGCATGGTCGATCCCTTCTCCCGGTCGCAGTCGCTCAGCCAGCCCCGTTGGATTTTTTCTTTCCGCACACAGCAGGGGTAGCCTTCATTTGAAAAAAAACAGCGGGCAAGAGATCTTACATGACCCGCACTTGATCGGTTGGCATTGCTGCCAGCCGATCAAGTGCGGGTGAATCTTCCGTGCAGACCTCTCCGCTCAACCCCCGGATGTACTTCAGCAGCGGAGGACCGATAAAGGTATACCCGATCAAATTTCCCTAACGTATTTTTTTCAACGAAATAAGGGACGTATTTTTGCGTACTCGTCCACTTAAAATCAAATCTATATGGCCGTCCCACTGAGCCCCACCTCCGCCCAAGACCGCATCCAATCGTTGGATCTTCTCCGTGGAATCGCCGTTCTGGGTATTTTGCTGATGAACATTCAAAGCTTTTCCATGCCGGGCGCCGCCTATCTCAACCCTACCGCCTATGGGAATTTAGAGGGAGTCAACCACTGGGTTTGGGTACTGAGCCACCTTTTCGCGGATCAGAAATTTATGACACTTTTTTCCATACTTTTTGGCGCGGGTATTTTGCTTGTCAGCGAGCGGGCGAAACGAAAATCACAATCCCCGCTTGGATTTCATTTTAGCCGAAATTTCTGGCTCCTGATTATCGGACTCGTACATGCCTATTTGATTTGGTACGGTGATATTCTGGTTATCTATGCGCTGTGTTCGTTCCTTGTGGTATGGCTGCGGAACAAGCCTCCCCGTACCTTACTAGCCATTGGGCTGATCGTTCTCTGTATTCCTACCCTCATCAACTTGTTTTTTTCGGCTTCCTTGCAATTCATGCCGCCAGATGTATTGGAGGAATTGCGTCTTGACTGGCATCCTTCCGAGGAAATGCTCCTGGCGGAACTCGCAGAGGTAAGGGGTTCGCTTGCCGGGCTACTCGCGCACAACGCGCACGCTGCATGGGAAATGCATACGTTTGTTTTTTTTGTTCTTTTTTTATGGCGTGTATCCGGGTTGATGCTAATCGGCATGGCCTTGTATGGATGGGGCATACTCACGGCTTCACGCAGTGCCTCATTTTATAAAAAAGGAATGCTTCTTGGCTTTTCCATTGGTTTTCCGATTACGGTCTATGGGATGTTTCAAAATTTCCAGGCTGGATGGCAGATGGAATATTCCATGTTTACAGGCAGTGCCTATAACTATTGGGGAAGCCTGGGGCTGAGCTATGGCTACCTTTGTGCAGTCATGTTGTGGTCGAAATCCACTGCCTCCGCCGAAATAAAAAGCCGGTTTGCTGCCGTCGGGCAGATGGCTTTGACCAATTATGTTGCCCAATCGATCATTGGGGGGATTATCTTTTACGGTGTTGGCTTGGGTTTATTCGGGCAGGCGGATCGACTGACACAGCTAGGGATTACCCTGGGAATTTGGGCGCTTCAATTTAGCTGGTCAAAGCCCTGGCTGAACTCCTTTCGGTTTGGCCCCCTGGAATGGACCTGGCGATCCTTAACCTATCGGAAACTACAGGCGATGAAGAAATCGTAGCAGAGAACCTGCTCCCCCTGTAAAATCCATTGGTCGGCTTTTTAGTCGCCCGCAGGTACCAGATTTTCGATCACATAAGCAACGGGATCCTCTGTCCGGTCCAGGAAAATATCCGGCGCGACAGGTTCCATTCCCAGTGCTTCATTGTTGGCGATATTGTATACCGAGGAAACCTTAAACAATAAGTTTGAGTGGGGCAGGGTAAATTCTGCCAAGGCAAACCCATTAAAGGATGCCAGATTACCCGTAGGCTGTCCAACAATGGTCCCCATCTGGTAATACTTAAACATCTCGGCAAAGATTGACCCCGCAGAAAACGTATTGTGATCGGTAATCAGGTAAACTGCTCCCTGAAATCGTTCTTCTTCGGGCAGGGGATTTTTCAGTGGGTAATTGACCGTCACGCATTCATTGGCTTGGGATCCATAAAACACGCGTGCATATTCATCAAGCAAGTAAACAGGTTTGAACCATCGGATGATTTTGGGAACAAATCGTGTATCGAATGCCTCTTTAAACTCGGGTGTTACCTTCCAATAGGCCTTCGAGAGTTTTCGAAAGGGCTGTTTGGCAAAATAAGTCGCCAACTGTTCCCCGTAGCTGTCTACTCCTCCACGATGTCCTCTAAAATCCAATACCAAATGGGTTGCATTGCTCGCTGCAAGCGATTGAAAGCAATGCGCATAAAAATCCTTCGTGCTGCGCGCACTGCCAGTAAAACCGGTGATCTTCATGAGTCCCACCTTGTCCTTGATACGCGTGAATGAATAGGGACCGACATCCTGCTTTTCTGAATGTTCACGATCTTCCCAGCCAATGCCTTTCAAAAACATTGAATCTATTTTGGCTGATTCACCACTTTTAAAATGAACAAGAAAAACCGAATCCCAGGCGTAGGTCTTCCATACATAAAAACCAAAGTCGTCCGAAATCTCTCGCAGTTTCAACGCTCGGGTCTCTTTCGTCGCGTGTTGTAGCATGTCTTCAATTACCTGGTTGGCGGATTGCCCGTTTATTTTCACAATTTCCGTCCCTTCCGGTAGGATTTGCTCTGAATTTTCATGGCTAGCAACCAAAATTTTTTCGTTGGCAACTCGCGCGGCTATCGGAAAAAATCGCCTCCCCTTTTTCACATAGTCCCTCAATACCTGACGGTCTGCTATTGTCGAGTGTGCGTCCGTGTAACGGATAATGAGTTGATCCAGCACCCGCCAAAAATTAATCGTGGTCAAACTGTCTGGAAGCCGCATTTTTATCGAATCTACGCTTGCCAGGAGGACCTGTCTTTCGATGAAGCGGTAGGGGTTTGGGTGTATTTTATCAAATGCATGAACCACAGCGTCCACATCCGCGGACATTTCCCTTTTGGTCAGGTAGCGGTCTATCCTGACCGGTTGTACCGAATCATCGGGCATCCGCCCGCTTTCCAAGGCCAGGTAGCTTCCCGCACCCAGTAGCGCTGCCAGAAAAAAAACGATCGTCCACTTTTTCACAAGTACCTGCCTCAAGGGTGATTGAATGTACCTCCCTGCAGCAGGGCGAAAAAACCAAGCCCGGGAATCCATTAGATGAAACAAGATAACGATTCCAAGGCCTCCTGCAAACCTTCCTCAGCGGGATTTTTTGAATCCAAGGGAACAAATTTTAGAACTCATCGGTAACGGATCGGCCGCTGAGTACTACCTGCGACACGAAAACGATTGGCACCACGTAGCTCGGCAAAAAGCAATAGGGACCTTCTGAACAGCAACATGAATTCCATAGTTTTTTTTCCAAACCAGATTGACTGGTGGATGGGGTACAAAAATGCAGGAGACTCGAGTGAAAAAAGTTGCTTCAGGGCAAAAAAAGTGCGTGCCTGGCGAGATTTCTTTCCAGATCCCGGGTAAGGCATGGCGGGTAATTCCCAAATTGGCGGCACGCTGCTGCAAAGAGATGTGCCGGACGATAGGGGGCTGCTATGTTATCAACCGAATGTACCTGTCCCGGGCTTGATCTGCAATCGTTGCAATGCCGGAGTTCTTCATGGCAAAAATAAGAGCGAACCAATCGTGATTGCCTACGAACATTCCAGGAATGGTTTGCAAAGCCCTCCTATCTGATCGATCCAAAAAAGCTTTCAAGACACCCGATGCCTCCGGTACAGTGTTGTCTGACAAGACCGGTTATCAAAGCTCGTCGTATCGGGCAATTACATCGTTGGTTATGTCAATCGCATCTCTGTAGTACAGCACGTTGGAATTGCCATCATCGTTGATTATCAAGTCGAAGCCTTTTTCAATCCCAATCTGCCGGATCAGTGGGAGCAGCTCTTCTGTAATTTGCGCTAACCCATCGTCTAACGTTTCCCTAAACTCCGTCTCTCCTTTTTGACTTTTGCTTCTAATTTCAACCTGTAATCGCTCCATCTCCCTACTCGCTTCCATACGCTCTCGTTCATCCATTCCGGGCGATTTCGCCGAAAAATCTTTTTCCATTTGCTGATATTTTTCGTACAAATTCTTGATTTCGTCCGCCACTCTATCCCGTTCCAGGAGACGTTCATTCATGAATTTTTTTCCTTTTTTTGACAGTTGAATTACTTCATCCGCTTTGACAATTCCGATTTTAGCACCTTGTGCATGTAACTCGTGCAAACCGGCTATCAAAACAAGGGCCAGGCAGAACAACAGGTTTTTCATTTCTTTTGATTTTTTTACTACACCCAGGAAGGATAATTCGTAGCCAGGCCTGGCTTAGGCTACATAGAGATAAACTTCTACGGACCTCCGTACCAGCACAGCTGATCCAAACCATGTACCCGGACAATATACGGATTTTATTTTGAGCGCCCTGGGAAGCGATAAAAGCGGGGCTAAGATTCCTGATTTTCGATAGCCAGGTAGCCGTCCTGTATCGCAGCGGATCAGCAACCGATGTTCGGGCGGTTATCGAGAAAGAAAAATGCCCTGCTCCCGAGGTGTTCGTCGCGTTTTGGATCGCCTCTATGAATGGCTGATAGGCCAATGCACATTTCGGAAAGGATATTGGCCAGGGCTTCTATTGAAAAAGAACCGGCTCCTGTAACACCGTAGATCTTACCAATCATGGTATAAACCCAAGTTTTTGCACCGAAAACATGACACAGGAGGGAATCTGCCGCGTCAGCGGTAAACGAGTTGGCTGCCATAAGGATACCCTTTCGTTACGAAAAAAGTAAGGTGCACCTGCCGCCGGTACCTTCCTGTACAATCAGGAGCGCAAAAAGGAGACGGAAATTAGTTGGTTTACGATCGTTTCCTCCGGACGGTTGAAAGCGCTTCGGGTGTGATCCCCAAATACGAAGCAATCATTTTTTGAGGCACCCGCTGCACAATCTCCGGATAGGTAGCCAGAAAATCCTCGTATCGCTCAAGTGCTGAAGCACACATCAGCAAAATGACGCGGTTCTGCAGCACGTTGATACGTTTTATCAACTTTGGTACATCGTGCTCCAGGTGTTGCTTTTTTTCTTCCTGCCAAACCACAGAGGGCTCGATGGCGTCGATGTATAGATCGCAGGGTTCATCGGGCGCTACGCTGTCTGCAATGATCCAGTCTTCGGGAGCGAACATGTAGATATGTTCTTTACCCTTATCACTGATCGCATAACTGCGCAATAAGCCAGACTCAACCTGGTAAAGTTTGCTGTTCAAGTCTCCTTTTCTTTGAAGGATTTGTCCCTTGGGTACGTAGATTTTTTTCAAGATGAACGATTTTAGGTTACGCAAAATGCGGTCTGATTTGCGCATCTTCTTTTCCTTTTGACTACAACAAATTCCCTGACCGGATGGAATCAACCCTAACGAATTTTTTTCATGGGCCCAGATTTTCTTGGTCCGTGCGCGGCAAGGTTTCCTCCGCTCGGGTAGGCTAGGTTCCATCCTAAGGAAGTACCTGACCATTGGCCCTGAGGAACTTCGCTCCTTCGATTTACTTCCCGCTCCCTTCTTTCCAGAGCATTCCAAAGCACTGGAACAAGCGCTGCCAAATAGTACCCGATCCCTACGCAAACGAGCGGCAGAAGGGCAGCCAGTGTTTCGCAGGAACCGCGGCGACCGCCTTTTTCAATCTTTTTCGTTGTGTATTGAACGGTATTCGTTTCCTTCCGCTGAACCTACCTACCCAAAGCCGTTGCAACCTTTTGTAACAGGTACAATGCCGGGGAGTCCGATAAACAGTCCTTGCAGGCAACATACATCATCAGGCAGTCGATAAAATCCGTCAGCATGTGAAACAAAAGTCCAATACCGATTAAGCGAATGGGTTTACGAAAAAAGAGCAATATCCCGTAGACCGCCATCGCCGGGTACGTATGCAATGGATGGAAATTGATACTGCAACGATTCGACTGGAAAATCGGATCCGCAAGCAAATGGTCCAAATCAACCAACATGGTGGCAATGAGGATGAAATATACCCTTTTCCAGTCTTTTCTAAAGCATCCGAACGCAATAAAAAAGGGAAATCCAACATGTAAAAAGTAATGTATAGCTGTCTGCATCGTTTTTTATTCCTGATTTTGGGCCGGTTACCCATCGTTTGGTGGCTATTCAATCGATGCCCGTGGAAAATCGACGCATTGCCGACCCGAAGGATATTCGCACTGGCTGCAGTGGACCCGGCGGATCACGGCCTTTTATTCACTCCTGTTTCACCTGGGCCCTATACCGGAGCAATGAACTCCCGCCACAAATAACGCTACTGTAGGGACGAAAAAAAATTCAATGGTGAAAATACTTGCGATCCGCGAAAAGTACCGAGTTGGTTTACCACACCGGGTGCAACCTTGAGATACAGGCTCGCCTGTCCGGGGTTTTCGGGATTTTCTGGCGAATGGAAACTCCCTCCCTCATTGGCAACGAGCAGGCAGCTACCGTACAACGCGTATACTATCCAAGGTTTCGCTAAGTACTGTAGGGGCCTGCTTGCCGGGACCCGACCAAACACCGGGGGAAAGCTCCTATTATTCCATTTCCGTGTTCCCCGGGAACTCTCGAACAGCTCAGTCCTGGTCGTACGCGGTTAGTATTTCCCGGCGTTTTCCCGTGTTAACTCGTACACAAAACACGTAGATCCATCAAATTGACGCTCTTCGACAAACACAAAGCCGAGCCGTTCGTAGAATCGATGGGCCCGTGTATTGGATGCCAGTGGGTCGACAAGTATCCCGTCTACTTCCGGATGTTGAAAACACCGTTGAATCGCCTGTTCCATCATGGCGGTCCCATATCCCTTATTTAGGTGTGCTTCTTCTCCAATCCACACATCAATGGCTCGTTTGTTCCGGGGGACATTTCCCCAATATTGCGTTTCCTCCCGGTGCGGATCAATGATTTGGATGAACCCAATCGGTAGGCCGTCCAACTCAGCGATCAACTGCTCCCGCCATTCGGGATTGCGGTTGAGCTCAGCCTCCCAATCCCATTCATCGTCCGGATCGCAATCAATAACGTGCTGTTTCGTGTCCCAATGCCTTACCCATTTCAGGTCATCTATTGTCGCGGTTCGCAGGTGTATCATTTGTGTCGTTTTTAGGTATACGCCACGATTTTTGGTAACAATCGGGAAATAAGCATTTTCAAATAACTACCGTTTGGTAAAATGCATGTGTCGATCCGGATCCAAACCCTTGATTATACCAGAGTTTTGCGTAGTGACGATCTACATCATTGCAAGCCATTTGTCTACAGATCATCGAGAATAGCAGGTATCAACTCTTGGAAAAACACATTATTGTAATATCTCCCGCTACAGTTTGTTACCATGCTTATCGAGATATTCTTTTTCGTATTAAAAAAAACCATCGATTGATACTTTAATGTACTACCAAAATGACCGATAAACGCTTCTCCACCGTAACTTAATCTCATGATTCCGTTGCCGTATGCCGAGATTATTCCATTGCCAATCGGAATCGTCATCAGATCCATTTCTATCCATTCATTCATTTCCTCTATCGTTTTTGGTTCTAATAGTGACTTGTCCCGGTATAGTTTGGTCAAAAAACGATCGAGCGCTTTTGAGTCGGTAAAAGCTCCGCCGTCAAATCCATAGTGTTCTCTCCAATTGGAGACGTCCAGACTCTCCCGATCAGTTTGTCCAAAAAAAGCCTGTAATCCCGTTTCGTCAATTCCCATTTTTATAGCTGAAAGACCGTTACTCGCATAAAAGCGGTTAAAATAAGCGTCGTAGGGTTGGCCCGTTAGGATCTCTACTATTTTTTGAAGAAATATATAGTTGGTATTACTGTAGGAAAAACTGCCCCTATTTTCCAACGTTTCGTCAATGAGAGACACCTTTTCTTCGAACGTTTTGGGTACGTTATCGTCCATCAGATTTTCCATCCAGCCTGGATTTTTTGTATAGTCAGCTAATCCGCTTGTATGATTTAATAAATTTTTAATGGTTAAGCTTTCAAATCCGGGTATGGGTCGAGTGAGTGTTAGATAATCCGAAACTTTGTCATTGATTCTCAGTTTCTTGTCCTCGATGAGTTTGAAAATCGCAACTGCTGAAAGAAATTTGGTCGTACTTCCGATTCCGTAAGTCGATTGCTTTTTTACTGCTTTGTGGTTGTAGTAAAAATCGACAATGCCATTTTCTGTGCGAATGGTGAGTTCCAACGAGGGTATGTTTCTGTTTTTGGCAATTTTGACAACTTTCTTTTCTATTTTCTTTAAAAACGTAGGCGGTTCAGTATATTCTTTTTCACAAAAAATAAAAAAAAGCAACTGACTGATTGATGTAAAAAGGAATAGTGTCATCTTATTCGATGGTAGTTTTTTAAATGGCGAAGGTTTGGCTTTGAAAAATCCTTTCCTATTAGAACAGAAATTGTTTCAAAGAACCTATCTGGCTGGAAATAGGATTCCCCACTAGTTAGCTTTCTTACCGTCATTTTCATTTCGATAGTTGAGCTTTTATGATATCCGTCTGTAAAAAAAAAGCTCTGGATCTCCATCATCTAGTCCCTCTAGTACCCCTGCAAAGGTGAACTGAGCCTTAGCAAGTGCCTTTTGCATGTGAATATTCGAACGATTTGTAGACGTAAAAAGCTTCTCCGACGTACAGTGCTCAGCTATCAAATCAAATGCGCTTCTAGCTATCCCTTTTCCCCTGTATTCTTCGTCTATGACCATAAGCTCGATCCACCCCTGATCAAAAAAGCGGTAATCAAAAATCATAAACCCAACTTCCTTTTTATCTGCTAAAATGATAAAACATTCTTGATTTCGAAATAGCCTTTGAAATCTTTTCTTCTCGGTTCCGCTTGATAGATTCGTTCTTGTCAAGCCGGCGATCAAAGGCAATCACAGTGGCCTTGTCCATACTTGTTGCCTTTTTTAATCCAATCGTTGCCATATCATCTACTATTTCTACGTAGCACAGCTTCCGCCTATTTTACCCGCCAAAAATTTTCGAGCCCCTGTTAGCGTCTCACCTTCGCCTCGTAAATTTCAATCCATTGATGTGTTGACATTTTTGAACAAAGCTTACCTATCAGTTCAAATGGAATTTTGTCAGGCTTTTTGAAACGAATACAACTTTTTCCCATGTCCAATTTGGTTTTGCTGTACTTGGGATATTCTTCCGCAAACCAGGTGAGCAGCTTGTTATCTGCGTAAAGTCCCATGTGATAAAGAGCGATAAAGTTTTTCCTTGAAGCAATACTTAGAAAGGGTAATGGCTCCTTCGGGTCACAATGATACCCCTCGGGATAAATCGAATGGGGAACCACAAAACCAATCATTCCATAACTCATTGTCTCGGAAAATCCTTTCGGCAGGTTTTCTGTAATGACTTCACGCAATCGCCGGACCGCAAGTTTTCTGTCGTCATTCAGTTGCGAAATGTATTGCTCAACTGTCTCTATTTTCATCGTTACTTCTTTTCTTGGCAGTTTGACTTTTATAGCTCCCAATGATTTCGTACAATGGATCTTTCGGTGCTACCTACAGAAGTCTTAAACGCTAAACCTCTTTCGAGCATCAAATTCGGGAATTTTATCGGGGCGGGCGCAGGATCTTTATTCTCGTTACCGCCACCTTCTGGAAGCTCCTCTATTCCCTTTTCCATAGTTATTCCGGAGACCTCTATAAAAGAAGCTTCTTCCTTTTCACGGACCCCTGAAAAAGACAATTGGAAGCAAATAGATACAGGCTATATATTTCGCTCATTTTTTAAGTAGTTACCCGGGTTCTTCTTGTTCAATGCTTCTTCGGTGTCGTTTTACAACGACCGCGACGGTCTAGTGTCGAGTCCATGCTAGTAAGTTAGGAAAACTATTGAATTATTCAGTGGCTAAAACAGGATTTTGGGCTTTCGAAAAGGCTGATTAAATCCCGTTGTAAGCGTATCGTTATACTACCAGAAGGCAGCGAGGCCAGAATTGAATAGAGAACCCAACAGCGGTTGTATGGCCTGAGCGGGGAGACTTGACCCCTATTGAGGTTTCTCTTTTGGGAAAGACCAGGAAAAAATACAATTCGGTATTTAACGAAATGGTACCCACCCGGGCTTCCATTTTTTATTGGCCTTCGATTTTATTTGCCATTTTTAATCGATCGTGGTATTCTGGTCTGTCTCTCCATTTTTCGATATAGGGTTTGTATTCCGGAGTGTCCCACCAAAATTCGGAATCGGGATCCGGAACAGTTAGCCCGCCTTGATAATCATTTCCCGCGATGCTATTTTCTACCGTTTCCAACCAGGTTTCATAATATTCGATCATTTCCCTGCCTTTTTCGGCCTGTGTTGATAGAATGTCTTCATTTTCATTGGTATCAACGTTTAAGTCATACAGCGCATAGCGCTTTTTTTCAATATCCTCTACCACCAGTTTGTAATTGTTGTCAATAAGCGCCCCTTTGTTCCTATACTTAAACGGAATCGGTTTTTGGCGAATAGTGGTAGTCCTATTAAAAATAGACTTGATACTAACTCCATCGATCGGTTGCACCATAGGGTTCGTAGCCAATCCTACAATGGAATTTATGGTCGGAAAAATATCCATGGTGGAAGCAGGATAGCTGCTTATTTGTCCGCCAGTTATCTGTGCTGGCCATTCGATTATCCCGGGAACACGTATTCCTCCTTCATACACAGACCCTTTAAAACCTCTTAAGCCCCCAACACCCGCTTTGCCGCCTTGAGGTAACCCTCCGTTATCACTATTGAACCAGAGTATCGTATTGTGGGCCAATCCCCAATTTTTCAACTCATTCCTCAGAACACCGATACTTCTGTCCATCTCCACAATTTCACCCACGTAATTTTTATCCTTCTCTTCTAATTGATGCGGTAAATCGATTTTATCACCAGGTAACGCACTCCATGGGTCATGAGGACTTCCGTACCAAATTACCACAAAAAAAGGGTTGTTTTTATTGTTGGCGATAAATTCCAACGCTTGCCTTACAATAATATCGGACGAACTGCCGGTGTATTCCTCTATTTCTCCCTTATGGCTCATCAAGGGGTCTATATCAAAAAAATTTGTGACCGAAATCCATTCATCAAACCCGAAATACCCGGGATTCCGTAAATCATCGGCTAGAATCGGTACTCCAGGGCCTTTTAGTCCATTCAAATGCCATTTACCAAAGTGAGCGGTGGTGTATCCGATCCCTTTCAGCGCCTGAGCTATTGTCTTTTCTTGTATCCGCATTGGCTCGCCGTGAGAGAATACCGCTGTTCTGTCATTTGCTCTACCGGTTAAAACCGACGCCCTAGTGGGAGAGCAAACAGGTGCCCCGGCATAAAATCTATCCAATCGTAATCCATTTTTTGCCATCTCGTCTAAATTTGGAGTTTTTAAGATTGGATGACCGTAATATCCGACTTGCCCCCAACCCTGATCGTCTGACATAACCAAGATAATATTTGGTCGGTCTTCGGATGATGGCACCGATTGACAGGAGAGTAGCAAACCAGCAAGCAGGATCGATAAAAATACAAAACAGGGTCTATTCGTCATAATAGGTACTTGATGAATTATTCTTAGGGCGCATTCCTTCCATTTTTCCCTGATGATCTGGAGCTTATGCTATGTGAGGTAGGCGCCTGTTTCTTTCTTGGAAACCTTCTTGGGAAATTCAAGCCAACCGTCTGCATTGGAACAGTAGCCCGTTCGATGGAAAACACCGTTCATACCGTTACACGCTTACCGCCGGTCAAATCTTGTTGAACACAACCCAACCCGGCTGCAATTTTTTCCCATTATTTGTTTGCTTTACCTGGTGAATATAGGGCAAAAAGTTGACCGTTCCAACGGATAAAAATCCCTTCCGCCGGGGAGGCCTTACCCGAAGCCCTGCCTGTAACCAAGCCCTTTCTTCCAAAACGGGACCGATTTGCAGCCATCGATGCGCAGAAGTTCGCTGGACCGGAGCAGCAGCACTGAGCAACAGGCAGGAACAACCCAGGATGGGGAATTACGCAGGCTTGATGCCTTGGCAAGAGGCCCTTCCTGACTTAGCAGGTACAGGCAAGGGTCGGGATACGTACAAGGCGGGATTTATACGATTCAACCCGCATTTAGCCTCGGGAGTATTCGCCACATTTTTTCTTCCCTCCCCTTTCCAAGCAAGTAGTTCAGGTCTTTGGGTTAGGCCGTAAAAGTCTGTAAAAAATGTAGATATGGCTCAGAAAAGTAGTCAGACCATAAGTGATAAACATGAGCCAAATGAAACCCAGATTTTGCTCATAGAGCCTTAATCCAAAAAACTGTGGAAATGCAGTAACCAAATCGCCAAACCCTACAAGATTAAAAATCCAAACTAGCGGAATAGCAAAACGCCAATTGTTTTTTAATGCAATTGCGGTTACGATGGCTAAAACTGCCGTTGTAAAATCCAAAATTCCAACGGTGGTTAAAAATTCGGATGGGAATCCATCATAAAACTGCTCTTTGGCCATAAAGGACAAACCCAAATATCGAAAGGTATTTAGGAATACAAAAGGTAAAAGAGCAGCTTGGATGGAAAGCTTTGACACACGTGGTTGAATCCACCATTTGAAGGCCAGAATAATCGCGATTGTGCCAGTTAGGGCTTGTAAGTTGATGATTGTAAAATTGTCCATGTGTTACGTTTTTGAGTGTTTTGATAGTAAGTGATTGAGATAAAAGATCGTGCGCGCATACGTAGGCAGGCCTAGGGGTAGGGTGGTATGGACCGGAATGGCAAATTCCGGAATACCAAACCAGGCACGAATTGTAATGAAAGCGATAAACAGCGTGAAGAGGACTCCGGCTGCAAAAACCCCAATGATTGACGTGTATCGCTGTGGCTTCTGCTGCGTCCCATTTTGGTTTGCCTATTGAAGAAAAGCCATACCATTTGCGGGTACAAATCCTGACGATACAGCATATCCAGGGCTATGCGTTCCAATGTGCTATTGGGGGAATCGGAAGGCAAAGTGGTTTCTAACCCCGGATAATGAAACCCCAAGCAAAGTAAATCCTGCCATTGGCTGGCGATCAAAAAGTAGAGCACTGCTTCTTTTGGAAGCCGCTTTTCTTGAGCTAGTATAGCAGGTGCGAAATGACGTGACAACATCGTAAGTTAGCTTTGTTGTTTTTGAAAAGCCTTTACAGAAAAAATTGCTGCAATAAGGACAAACATCGCTCGAACCCAATGAAGGATGAGCCACAATTGAAGTTTACTGCTAGCTACCTCGGCTGAGTATTTCATGTCCATAAAGCCGAAGTTGGTTGGCAAGTGATACAGGCTCGTAATGGTACAGGAAATCATCAGCCCAACTAAGGCAATGGCCCAATCTTTCCGAACTGCAGGTTTACCTTTCGTATTTACCACCATTGCTATGGTGGCGATCAAAGCCGGGAGTAAAATGCCCATGGTTGGCGCCACTAGCAGCGGGAATTGTACACCAAATTGCCTCATGAACTCCATTGGTTCCAGCGTTTGCCAATAGATGCCGAAGCCAAGGCCAATCACCAATAGGTTACCAATAAAGGCCGCAGTGCCAATGATTGCGAGATAAGAAAATGCTTTTTTCAATGCTTTTTCGTTTTAGTCCCGATAGCTATCGGAATTGGCTGTTTATTTAATTGCTTGAATATAAATTTTGGTGCAAGCCGGCTCATTATTTTGAGCTGGGTAGAAATGCCCGGTGTAATTTCTTCTTTGCCCTTTGTGTAACCTTTCCAAAATTCCTGAGCTAATTTTTCCGGAGGCATGGGTTTTAAATTGTCGTCTTCGGCAATGTCTGCTCCCTGAGCCAATGGTGTATCTACCACCGGTGGCAATAATTCCACTACTTTTATGTGATGAGGTGTTAATTGAAGTCGTATGCTTCTTGTCCAAAAATGCAAAGCGGATTTTGTGGCAGAATATACGGGTGCCTGGGCAAAGGGAACATAAGCCAAACCCGAAGAAACATTGACGATAACGGCTTCTTTGCTTTTCTTTAATTGAGGTAAAAAATAATGCACCAAACGAATGGGTGAATTGAAATTGATGTCGATTTCAGCAAATTGTTTCGTTAAGTCGTTTGCTTCATTGCCGGTGTCTAGCAAAAGCATTATGCCTGCATTGTTAATCAGCACATCGATTCCACCAAATTGTCGGTCAATGGCGTCTGCCAACATTCTGACATCTGTGTCATCGGTTACATCACTTTGGAAAATGTGAATCTCTGGGTGCTCTGCCTTTACTTTTTCGAGTTTGGCTAAATCTCTGCCGGTAATAATAACGGTGTTGTTATTTTCTAAAAACTTTTTTGCCAGTGCAAGTCCAATACCTGAACTCCCGCCTGTGATCAATACTTTTTTATTGGATGGTTTCATTAGAAATAATGTTTTTAAAGTGAACCTGCATGGAGTAGCTTGGTGTGAAACCAAAGCATCAAAGCGGGTGGAATCAACTCAATCAGCATGAGAAAAATAAGAAAGGGTGTGGCAGGGTAATTTATCAATGCAACCGCTCTGACGATACCACCAATGATAAGGGCAATCATCAAAAATCGGAATAAAGCCGTTTCAGAAGGATTCCAGGCTACATAGAAGAACGCCAAAGAGGTAGCCATCCAAATGGCCGCCAGATAGCGATGATTATTGTCGGTCATTGCGTCTGTTTGCGCAGCATTGAACCTGGCCGTGGTGCCCATAAAACCCGTAGCCGCAGCAATAAGGCCGTATAACACCAGGAAACTACGAATGAAGAGTAGCATACCTATGACTATTCAGCGGTTGGTTTGAGAAAGCAATGGGCCGCAAAACGAAAATGGATGGAAGAACATCAGCGACGGCTTCGATAATGGCGAGGATTTTTGCAAATCGTATGGCGGTATACGAGTCGGGGACTACGGAAAATGAACCTTCGGTGGCAGCAGGGTGTGCTACCCAAAAAATGCCACTACCAATCAACATCACAGCCGATACGATGCTTGCCCAGATGCCCGTTTTACTCCGTCGCGGCAGACGTTTGTCCAATAACTTTAGCGCCATTCTTTGTCTCTTTTCTTTGTTAGACAAGAGAGGTTGGAATGTGTAAAGACTTTAAAGAAATTATTTTTAATTCAGGTTCAAACGGCTTTGCCAATTGGCGTCTTCCAGAATTTTTACAAGGAAGTTTTTCTTCTCAAAAGCGGTTTTGAAGCTATGGTCCTGGTGCAATGCTGCAATTTTCAATTCGGAATCCTCCACCAAAAAATCAGCATCAGGCTGCAGTTGCGCTTTGAATGTGGAATATTCTTTTCGGTTGAACAAAAGATTTTTGGCATCCACCATCCCATTTTCGGTAGCGAAGGTTACTTTTTTATGGCACCTGCAAGGGTTGGCCTTATTGACCAATCCGCATTTATTTTGCATAAAACTGTATAAGTCTTTCCGGGCCTTACTCAATTTCATTCGGTAGTTATCCTTGCTTATTTCCATAATTTCCGAACCAACGGTATGGTCTGCTCCGAATATCTCTCCAATAATATAGACCATTCGTTGCTCTTTGGTCAAGCAAAGCAGCATTCCCGAAAGGCACTGCAATCTTACTTCACGAATTTCTTCACGTTTTTGCTCTTGTTCTTCGGAAGTAATAGCCAGGCTTGGTGCTGCATCCAACCTATTCCCGAGGTCTTCAAAACTCGAAGCAAAAATAGTGGATGCCTTTTTTTGATTATTCAAAAAATGATTTTTAGCAATTCGATAAGCCCAGGTGGCAAATGAACTTTCCTGTTTGAAGGTGCTTAGATTCGAAATGATCTTGAGTAACGTTTCTTGCGTCAAATCTTCTGCATCCGGAATATTTCCTGTCAATTTCCAGGCAAAATTATAAATTATGGGTTGGTGTCTTTCTACAAGAATTGTCATAGCAGATTTCTTCCCGTCCAAAATTTGTCGGATGAGTTCCTGGTCCGTTTCGTCAGAACGGTACTTATTTTTGAATGGGTTCATTTGCTTTTCTTTTTCGTTATCGGTCTTGAAAAAAATAGTAGCCGACTGTCTGGCTTTTTGCTTTCACATTACCAGAAGTTGAAGCGGGCTTTCGACGCTTGCATTCATCACTGAATCGACTACCATTTCTACAGGTTGTTACCAGCTTGCCTATTCTGGTAGTATTACGGGTGTTTATTTCCATTCGATGTCCACGTTTACCATGTCACCAGCAAATTTAAACGGAGGCCGATAGTCTTTAGACAGAGGCGAACCGCTATCCTCGCCAAAACCGAAAGTATCGATGCCAAAACGTCCCGAAATGGGTTTATCCATTTTTCCTTCGGCAATTTTATTCCCATTTGCGCAAAGAACATTGGTTCCTCCTTTTGCCACATCCCCTTCTTTGCCCTCATAGATACCGTCCATTTGCAGGGTGGATTTGCCCACGGGGATGTTATCCGTCGATGTTACCATACACCTCTCTTCGTCAAAGAAGTTGTATTCATCGAGGAGTTTGCCGTCTTTCCGATACCAGACGAAACCACCGGCAGAACCGCCTTCAGCCACAAGAACGCCATCCGCGCCAGTATCCGGGCAATTGATTTCGGCCTGTAATAAGGGATGCCCTGGAAGGGCCCAAATAGCTGTGGTATGAAAACGTGTATGCCGCAACCCCTGAGAGGCCAATGCAGCTAAAACAGGAGTGGGAATCGGGCCGCCACAAGTACTTGTTTGCCCAAAACCTACATCATCCAATAAGATCCCCACCACATTGGGCACACCTGCTGGTGGAGTTGGTAATGCAGACCATTCAGATTGGGACTCTTGGTATGCTTTACCAATTCTTCCACCAAATTTCGGCTCGGGTAATGGTATACTGGTTCTGTCTCTATCTCCCATTTCCATTTCGCTTTCCTGGCAGGATTGATTGCAACCCAACTCGAAAAGCATCCGTACGAAAACTGACAATGAAACCGAATCGTACTTGTTTCTTTTCACGCTAGTTTATGAATAAAGGTTATTTCGTTACCTGCTGAACCGCCAGGAATAAGCGTTGCGCGGGTTTTGAAGCGATTATTCTTCCGCCCGTAATTCAAGCAGGTGACGCGCACGATCCGTTTATGGGGTTGTATGCCGTTTTCGGTATTCCTTTTTTCCGGATCTATCAACATCGGAAATTTGGCGTTCGAGCAATATAAAGAATATTTTCAGAGTTGCCTGATGCTTAGGTAAAATCTACTGAAATAAAATACCGGGGTTACGTTCGAACGAGTTGTTTCGGGTACGATCGCAACCTATTTGTAATCCGAAGGCACCCCCAATTTTCCGGTCTGACATCTCGTGTGCCCCTCCGAATCGAAACCTTCGAAGGATGTACGAACCACCATTGCAGGAGGTTCTGTAAAAGAGGGCCTGATTAATGAAACATGGGCATTTTGTTACAACCAAACGTCACATTGGGATGCACGCTGCTTGGATTGGCTGGCCCGTTTATCCCCAACTGGATCATGACTGGCGGGATTTACAAAAAAGAGATTTCACCGGTACACCTTTCCCTCTTCCTGCGCTCTATCCTCCGAGGTAATACCGAACTTCAGTCTAACCAGGGTTCGCAATTTGGTTTTTTCTGAAAATCTCCAATCCGGTTCAATCGGGAATGCTGCAAAGGAGTTACCCCCTAAATCACCGAACTGGCAGATAATTTCCGTAGCCTTGGTCCACCGCCCAGCCACATTTCCAAAACTTCCTATCTCTGGACGCTGACGGATTGCCACTCCGCCTACATCATTTACACGTATTCGTTCGGATTAACGCCAACGAAGTAAAAATCCACAGGATGGATAGCCTTTTTGGCAGGTGGCATTCGTCCTCCCGAGCCGAATGAAACCATGTAGCCCAGAAAGGAATCAACTTGTTCGTTACGGCTTAGCTCGTCTGGCGTTTGAAATGCCCATAGAAACTAAGTAAAATGGCCGCACTGGAAATCAAGGTCATGATGGTCCCCGGAACGAAATTGACAAAGCCGCCCAGGTCAAGGAATAAGAAATAACCCAAATCGGCAAAACCCCCACAAATGGCCGCCAGGAAAATAGCCTGTTTGTTACCTTTCCAGATAAAAAAAGCGGAAATAAAGGTAAGCAGACCAATCCAGAGCAGGTTGAAACCGTGCTGCCCGATGACCGCACCGGCCGCTTCTGGGTAATCCATCGTTAAACTTTCGGGATTCACTGCATCGGCAATACCACGAATAGAAGCACTGATATCATTGGTGAGCACGCCTTTCATGGTCATTCCCCCCGCTAGTAGGTGTACCAAGCCCCAGATAACCCAAAGTAGTGCGCTGATTTTAAATAGAATCGGTAGTCTTTTCATCTTGGTTGACTTTACATTTGATCGTTAGTTGAATGATTTTTCCCACAATAAACGCCGGGAATTTCTCGCCCAGTTTGAAGTCCATTCGGTTAAGTGAGAGCTGACCTGTAAACAAGCCATTCTTACATGAGAAAGGAATGGCAACTTTCCGGGTAGTTTCGAGCAGGCTGAGGTTTCCAATCACCTCGTACCCATTGGTCACGGCTGCTACAGAAGTAGATTGGAAGCAGATTTTCGGGTACCTGGTTACGAAGAAAAAGTCTTTGCTCCTTAGGTGTTCATCCCGTTTCGCATTTCCTGTATTTACCGTTGATGGACGCAGGCAAACGTTAAAATTGGCTGCTGCCAATCGCTCTTTTGGTAGCGATACCTCCCCTGAAAAATCTCTGATGCTACCGTTGATAGTTACTATCCCCAGCTTTTTTACCTCAAATACTACTTCGGAGTTTGAGGGGTCCACAGTCGATGATTTTGATGTCGTACGCATGCTATTTTCTTAGGACACAAAACTAGGGCAAGCGCAAAGCCTGCGCATTAATGTAGATTAAGAAAGAAATAGTAGTTCAATTGTTTGTGCTTCGTTTCCTGCGAACCATGGAGGGCGCTTCCGATGTGGTGCCCAAATTGGCTGCTATGATTTTTGAGGCACACGCTAGCGGATTTTCGGATCAGTTGCCTCGAAATGCTCCTACCAAGGTAAGGCCGAAGTGCTCATGAGCACGATGACTCGTTATTGGAACACCGGTACAGGCTGTATCAACTCTGGTACACGCTGTTCCTGGTGATGGTTTTTTCATTACCAGAAAATGGGGTCTTCAATAGCATCGATAAACCAGGCGCAGCAAGCTTCGCATGCTACATTACCGGCAACCACCCAACCTTCTGATGCAAACGGACAGATAGGTTCTGAACCTTTATCACCGATGGCATACCTCCGCAACGAGCCCGCCTCAACTGGATACACCTTATTGTTCACCTCAGCTTTTCGTTGAAAAATTCATCCTTCGCTTTCGTTCATTTTTTCAAGGTGCTGAGCTTGGTTTCAGGGCATACGGGATTCGTGTCTAGTGATTTGCTGGCTTTTGCCAACGCTTAAAAATAGCCTTCGTTGGTGGTCGTTTTCAATCCAATTTATGGGACCGAATGGAGCGTCTTTCTTTCAATGCGATCGCCTTTTTTCTCCCATCACCTACCTACCGGGAAGCGGCTTTGGTCCTGCTTTTGTTTTCCCCCCGGTAGTTTGTCGTGTGCATCTCGCTACCGTACGTAGCCTTCCGCCGGGCTTTCCCTACCAGGAATCGATGTACTGAATTTTCGTATTATTGCTTCCCGCCCAAGGCACGAAGGCCCCTGGGACAAACCCGGGTGACCGACTAGGTGGAATCGTCCGACAACGCTGCGCCATTCCGAAGAGGGCCGCTAAAACAGCAAAGACCCCCCTGGAAAAAATGAGTAGAAAGCCGGCAAAGCTGCTCCCCCATAACCCCGCAAGAGAGCTCCGACAGAAACATCGAAACGGACAACAGCCGAAAGCACTTGCAAATAGCCGGGCCGGATAATCAGCGGGTAAGCCGTTTCCTTTTTGAGGTATCGGTTATTGTATGGGTTTTGGAGCATCCTTGAAGTGTTTGTATTTGCCCAGCAATTTACCAACGACGACCGTGATGGGAAATACCACCTTCTTGACAAAATTTGGTATATCCTTCAAGTCATATTCCGATTTGTAACGGGTCATTAGAAACGCACTATCAAAAGGATCGCCTTCGGCCTTACCCGCTTTATTCATGGAATTATAAATGCCGGTAAGGAAATAATCCAAGGTATTGGCCGGTTTGACCCACCCTTCACATTCCAGTATGTCTTCACCGGCATTCCAGAAGCGGTGCATTTCACCTCTTTTAAATACCACACGTTCGCCTTCATGCAGAAACTTTTCCTCCTCCCCGTCAACCTGATAGCCCAACAGCCCGCTGTTTACGGTGAGGCCTTCATCTTGTTTATAATGAACATGGAAAGGGGGACCCGCTCCCGGGCTCAGTTTGTTAAGAAGCATCAGCTTTTTTTCTCCGTTTTCTTCCACGATGGATTGGAAAATAAGAATTTCTCCAAACAGGTTTTCAACCGTGTGCGGATACGTATAGGGATAGTTCATACCAGATGTTTTCATGCAAAAATAGTACAATGTACTATTTTTGCAAGCTTTTTTTAGTACATTGTGCTAAAATTAATCTTGAATGATCAAAAAAGAGTGGATCCTGCAAAAAGCGCTGGAGCAATTTAATGAACGGGGCTACTCGGAGGTGGGGGTCAGGGAACTGGCCCGCATGCTGGAGATCAGCCCGGGGAACTTATCCTATCATTTCAGCAAGAAGGAAGATATCTTGATAGCTTTGCTGGAGCAATTTTCTGCCCGAAACAGTTCATTTTACGAGCATTATTTGACCCTTTCCCCCACGAATGCGCATTTTTTGGAGCTAATGGAAAAGATATTTAACTCCCAGTATGAGTACCGGGGGGTATATATTGGCAATCAATACGTACGGACAGAATTACAAAGCCAGGACCGTTTTGACTATCAATCGATCGCAACAAAGAGAGCGTCAACTTTTCAAAAGATCTTCCAGGGGCTGGACGCTGCCGGGCAGCTCAGGGTCAACGGGGAGGACATTGCCTTTTTGGTAGCTCACATCACCTTATTTGGGCGTTTCTGGATTTCGGAAGCCACTTTGTTCACTAAATTTCCTGATAAAAATAAAACCATCCGGCATTACCTGTTCCTACTCGCAAAGCAGCTTTCCTTGTTTGCTACAGAGCAGGGGAAAAAGTCAATTGAGGAATTTAGCAGGGGTATGAGCTGATCTGCTGCTATTGGATTGGCTTTGAGAGGTACCGGAAAGTGGAGCGGGGGTGTTGAAACGGTTTCCTGCGAAAATCCGTCAACGAGCCAGGCAGACGAGTGTGCACGATTGATGTAAAATCTTAAATCGTCCCAGACAGCCTCGCGGTGATTGAAGCGGGCGAAATAGCCGGAAAACCCGGTCTGCCCGCATTCCATCGGTAGCTTTTTTACCGGGTCAGATTTCGTTGTTTGGTCGGGGCAATACTAATCCTATTATTTCCGCGTATCGCTACCATTTGTCCGCATTCGTTGCCTCCAATTCCTCGAAGCTTTCATGGTCAAGACTCTCCCAATGCTCTAGAACACTTTTGTCGCCTGCAGCTGTTCTCCCCAAATAAGATAGTATAAGGCAATATTTTTGAAGATCTTTTTTATAGGGATTGGAATCAGGCAATTGATCAATCAATCGTTTCATTTTATCGTATGCCTGAGTTACCTTTTCCAGTTCTATAGGTTCCCCTCTTGGCCTTTTCAGTCCACCATGGTGGAGGAATAATTCTTCATCGTTGTAATAAATGCTCTTAACAAAATCAAAGGTATTTTTATACATGTCGAAGGCCGCATCCGGTGCTTGCGGAAAATACTCCTTACAAAAATCCATCAACACCGTATCCGGATTGACATACGGGTCTTGGACAAATCGGTGAAAGGTGTAAATATTGATCCAGTTGGCCCATGGACGATTTTTATCAATAATAGGGAAACGGCCTGAATTCCAGTTAAACCGTACACCAACATGCTTGATACCGGCATTTGCTACTGCTTTAAACCGTGGGGCCCAATAGTCGCCCAAATAAACGGGAAAAATATTGTGCGTTTCGTATTCCCTCCATGCATCGAATTCAACTAAAAGTCGAGTGCCATCGACCCCTTTTCTTATAAAGTCGGTATCCAACTCGTTGGTTATACAAAAGTCACCTTGCGTATGTTTTATCGAATAGATTAGGTTTTCTTCATCACCAACTCCCAATTCTTTGTCCGGAACTCCCAAAAAATCACAACGCTGCCAGGTCCGCATCAATGCAATTCGTTCCTTCTGATCCGATTTCAGGGCTTTTGCCGTGAGATTATGAAACTTCATAAGGCCTTCTCTTGTGTCAAGCTGTCCTTCTGTTTCATCTCCGGTTACCTGATACCCTGCAACATCGGGAAAGGTTTCGATGAGCTCTTTCATGGCATTTTCGTATACCTGCCACGATTCTTGTGAATCTTTAAAATCAACACCTACGTCACCGGGCCATGCAAACTGGTTGCTGTGCAGGTACAGGTCAAGACCTTTTTGTTTTCCATACTCAATAACTTCTTTCACAGCATTTATTAGCTCCCTATCTGGCTCATGTTTACCTCCCCAGGTCAACAATTCCTGAAAGGCATCTTTCTGAAACAACAAATAACTGGTAAATCCCAATTCCGCGGCAACATCCATGTTTGCCTTGATTTGAAAAACCTGTTCTTGCAAAGTGAAAATATCGTACCGTTTGTGGTAGCGTAAATTCCAGTGGTCAATTACCTGGATCGTCTCAAAATAAAAATCCGTAGCATTTTCTCCGACGGTATCCGATTGAGATACATTACCGCTACCTTTGGAGGAACATCCAAAAATGGAAAAAAGCACAAGGCAACCGTAACACAAAAAGAGGAAATTCCTATTCTTCGTACCTTCCTGTTTCTGAAAAGGTACGATCGGATTGTTTTGGCTTGGTTGATGTAATTTCTTTTTTATCATCCTTTTGTAAGGTCTTCGCAACGTTTCTTTTTAAATTACCTACCAACGAGCCGAATGAGTGGTCTCCGCTGCGTGTTTGTGCTTTTCTGAAAATTAAGGAGGTCGTGGCGCGCAGCCCTGACTCGATTCGCTGGTCTTTACCCACCCAAGCTTCCATCACCGAAGCTCTTTTTCTGCACCTATGGTGCATGCCCCTTCAAAGATAATGCTTTTACATGCAACATCCCGAACAATCGGCGGTGGCCCGCCATGAGTCAATAGCCCCTGAACCGCTCATCGGCGGATGCCTCCTTCACGGCGCATACTTGGTGGTCAAGTTGCTCGGACACATGCATCGAACTGCTAGCGGCCAGGGGCCATAGTCGATCCTGGCATTTCTCTGCTATTGCTAATTCAATTTCCAGCATGATTATCAACGTCAACAGACTAAAACCAATCAATCCGCTTATTCCTGCTCTCAAGAGATCGGTAGTTGTACTGGTTTTTTTCCTTCTGACAATTTTCCTCTTTAGGCTAACTACCAGCACAAATGGCCATACCACTAAAAAACCATATCCATAGAAGGTAGTTGGATGGTACAGTTCTTCCATTGCATTTCGAATAATTCCAAAGAAGATATAATCCATTACCACGGCCAACACTAAAAACATCGCTGCAATCATTGAGGCCGCGCGCAGCAATTCTGCTTTCGGATACGTCCTCAATGCCAAAAAGGCCACATACGCCCAAATTATCGGAGCGATTGTGAGCATCAATGTCATTCCCAGGTAAGGGCTGTAACTCCACGGAAACCACAAAAGAAGATTTGAAGCCCAATAGGCTGCCAATCCCAGTAGGAACGTATATAAAATCCATCTGTTCATGCATGAAAACGGAATGCTGGACTTACGTAAAGGCGTACCATCCGGCCAAGCTGTATTCGGAGGCGCTTTCGGGGACTTACCGCCGGGCTTTACCAAACGTTACTCACCCTGCCAAATATACTATTTTATCCGCTTTTGTCCACTGCCGGCTAGCCAGGGTTACAGGCAGGCCTTGTTTTTTTCAGTGATTCGCTACCGGTATGCCAAAAACCGCATTGGATTTCCAGACAGCCACCGAACGAGCAGCACCAACAAAACAGCGCCCGAGGCCAACCGCTGGCCCCGTAAGGCGTTGGGTAGTGCCCAAGCCAGGGCGAGTAGCGCCGGTACTGCTTCTATCCGAAAAATGCATGCGAAAACCAAATTCACAACAAACACTGCAAGCTCCTTCCAAATGCCCGATGCACCTGCTGACAATATGCTGATGTCGGGGATCTACCCGGGTCCTCATGGACCAACCAATCATGCGAAGATTTCAGCTGTGAAAGCGCACGAAAAGTAATTTTTTCCTACAGCTGACGCATCTTGCCCCTACCCTTTTGTCCGAAAAGCGCCAAGTAGACGCTACAAAAACCCGACCTAAGCCCCATACGTACATTGGCGGTTCCCCCCAAACGATCGGAACAGGCCGGGCAAGGGGGCACATCGCCCTTACCGGCCCCACAGACTCCCCGCCAAAGCGGGAAAAATCGGTTAATGGCAGCCGCTTTTTAAAGATTCGTTCAATTGATGTGGCAGGCGTCCAACTAAAAACCATTGGTAGTTTCGCGTAGACCCGCTCAGGGAATTTGAATAGGCGACTCTCTTTGAATTTACTACTACTTCACCTATTTTTTGTATCCTTTGTTGTGCTTACTGCTAATTTTCTGCAGATCATTTTTAACGTTCTTTACCATTTTTCCGAAGGATTTTTCCTTTTTCCTTTTTTCTGCAACCGTACGGTCAAAATGGTCCCTCTCCCGTTCAATTTTCAAAAAATTCGCATACGATTTGCTATCAATCTCCCCCTGCTCAACCGCTTCCCTTACGGCACAACCCGTCTCATGGGTATGGGTACAATCCGTGAATTTACATTTCTTTGAAAAACTGATAATTCTATCAAATGTATTTTCCAATCCACCTGCGGAATCAATTATTCCGATTTCCCGCATGCCGGGATTGTCAATAAGTATTCCCCCACTTTCTAAAACAATTAATTCCCGGTGGCTGGTTGCATGCCTTCCTTTATTGGTACTTTTACTCAGGGTAGTTGTTTTCATCAGGCGCTTGCCTGCCAGGTTGTTCATCAATGTTGATTTACCCACACCGGAAGAGCCAAGCAAGCAATAGGTCTTTCCTTTTTCCAATAACCCCATGATGGAGTCATACCCCTCCTTTGATTCGTTGCTGATCGCAAAAATAGGCGTATTTTTTACCCGCTGTTTCACATGCGCTACCAGTTCATTGAGCTTTTCAGCCTCAACCAGGTCGGTTTTCGTGAGAACGATAACGGGTCTTACTTTCGAAGCGTAACAAATGGTCAAGTATCGTTCGAGGCGATTCGTATTCAAATCCCTATCTACTGCCTGAACTAAAAGTGCACAGTCAATATTTGCGGCAATCAGTTGCGTTTCACCAACCTTTCCTACGGCTTGTCTTGAAAGAAGCGAGAGTCGGGGAATCACACGATGGATGATCGCAAAATCCCCCTCACAATTTACTAAGGCAACCCAATCTCCAACCGCCGGAAAGTCTTCACGACAAGTGGCAGTGAACCTAAGGTTTCCCGTAATTTCAGCGTCAAATTCTCCCTTTTCGTTCTTTACACGATATCTTTCCTTGTGTTCGGATAGTACCCGTCCAATTTCGAAATCCTCCAGATGATGCTCTTTTCTTAGTTTTTCGAACCTGTCGTTATACCCTAAATCTTCTAAAGTCATGGCATTATCATTTTGCAGCCTGTCTTCTATTGAGTCCAACAAGCAAGCAACAGGAGTATCCGCACCCGTTGCCAGGTGTATTCAAACGCCTTTTTCGCATGGTCCGTTCCCAAAACACCGTTCTGCCATTCATTTTCGTGTTTGCCAAACTCAGTGTTCGACTACTTTCAAAAATTTAGCTGCATTGTTGTAGAAAATGTCTTCCTTATCTTGTGCCGTCAAAAAGTCAAGGCTATTCAAGAAATGTATGGACTTTCCGATGGCGTAGGGCCAGGTCATTTGATCGGATCCAAACATCACTCGATCTAAATATCCGGCATGCTTTGCATTTCTTAAAAAGTCGGTCACCGTTCTCTGGGCGTTGGGCTCAACCCACAGCATAACGGCTATGTCCGTGTAAAGTTGCGGGTAATAGGCCATGAGTCGCAACGCATGTTCGTGCCATTCTTCTCCTCCATTGTGCATCAGGTAGATTCTCAATTTCGGGTATTTTACCAAAACATCCTCCATCAGGTAGGGGTCTCCCAACCGCAGTCTTGCATTGGGAGACCAGGAATACGTTCCCCCGGGATCGCCACCGCCCGTATGTACGGCCACGGGAATGTCGTACTTTTCACAAATTCTGAGATAGGGCTGCCAAATGTCGTCGCTGAGGGTCGTACCACTGTAGTAGGCACCGATTTCGCCGAATACTTCAATTTTTTTATCCAGAACTAGTTGTTCGAACGCCACAGAATCCAGCCCGTAGTCATCCGGGTGAAAAATCAAGATCCCCCGGATAATTCGTTGACTACTATCTTTGGAAGCCCATTCTTCAACACTTTCCGGATTTCCGCTCACCACAGCTTTACTAATGTTCCATTTTTCGAATTCCTTGTAGGTTGCAAGTCTGAGTTCCTCCGCAGAGGCAGCACCCGGAGTTCCGTAATAGTCAGTAGCATTGGTCAATTCCTGCATATCCGCCTCTGAATACGAATGGATATGCATGTCGATTATTTTGGATTGGGCGACTAGCAGATGCGTACTGCAGAGGGTCGATAATGCGATTAGGTATACTTTATGCATAGGTCGGGTATATTACGTGTGACGGTTCGGCTAGGAAAGGTAGGCATTTCGAAGCTCCTTCCTTTCAAGGTACCGGTCCGTTTAATAGGTGTAAGATCGTTCAAATGTAGCACTTTCTGCTCAGTGCTTTTTTATTGCTTGGTAGGGTGCCTTTTCTTAATTGTTAGGAAAAATATTTCTTCAGGTCATTTTATTATTTTATCTCCCCGGCTTGTTTTAGTGAAAACCGAGATAAAATAGGTCCAATAATCTCATGAATTAAAGCTGCTCCTATTACCACTCCCATAATCATGGAAGTATATTCTTTATACATCGCATTTTCTGTAAGCAAAAGCGCTAAACCGATTACAATACCACCTTGTGGAATAAGCCCTCCACCGGTGTATCGTTTTAATTTAGAACTAGTATTCAGTATTACTGCCCCTGAATAGATGCCGGAGAATTTACCTAGCATTCTGGCTATTATATATATAAATATCAGCACATAGCTACCGGTTATTGAGGATAGCTGTAAATGTAATCCGGATAAAGTAAAAAATATCACAAAAATCAATTCATCCGTATAGCGTTCAATGAGTTTAAATATTTTGTTGGACAGTGGATTCCAATTTGAAATCACCGATCCAAGAGTTATCGTAGAAAGCAGTGATTCAAAACCCATAAATTCGGAAATTCCGTAGCTTACGAGTATTAACCCAAAGGTTAAGACGATCAATGTACCATCTTCTTGCTTTTCAACTATTCTTACGATGAAATTGAATAATAACCCCATTAGTCCGCCTATAATAATTGCGCCACTTACACTTTTTAATAGTTCCACTAACGTTTGACTAAAATGTATTTCAGTTTTTCCTAGAAAAAAAGCAGCAAATGCAGTTACCAATGTATAAATGATTATTCCTACGATATCATCAAACGCGGCTATTTCAAGCATTGTTGAACTTACTTCTCCTTTTGCTTTATATTCATGAATTACAGCCAAAGTTGCAGAGGGGTCAGTTGGAGCAGCCAGTGAAGCAAGAACAAGACTAATAGCAGTTATTGTATATACAGAATCCAGGATAGGAATAAAATAATAAAGACATAAAAACATTAATAAAAAAACAAAAACAAAAGCAAAAAGGGATTCAAATACAGTTAGCAATACTATCTTTCTACCTGTTTTTCTTAATTTATTCGCAGAAAGTGATCCTCCTATTGAAAATGTTATAAATGAAAGCGATATCGTTAGCAATGGATCCGTATGATCCACAAAAACACTGGACATAATTCCTGTGACATCAGGATTTAATAGGATACCCGCTAAAATATAACCGGATATTTTTGGCAATTTTATTTTTTGGGCTAGTTCTCCTACTATATATCCTGAAAATATTAAGATTCCAATACTTAAAATTACATTCATAATCTTTCATCCACTATTTGATCGAGACAAAATGCACACCAAGTTTTCGTATAAAATGTATTTGCATGCATTTTATACCTTGTGTGTGCCCGGCATGGACATCCTGTATCGAAGATACCAAATTATTCCAGAGGGTGAAACGCCTGTGCCGATTTCTCGGCATCCCTTATGTACGGGAATTCCCGATAAAAATCGGGACAGGCTGTGCCCCGAAGCATTAGCAAGTCGCATTGCCTGTCCCGCCGATGCGGGAGTGGTTGGTCGGAAGGCCTGCAGTGAAGCCCTGGCGTATCGGGTTATACTTTAAGCCAGACTGCGGTGGCTGTATGGACGAACAGGCCCGAACAGGGGAGTGTGCAGGAAGCGCAGAACCCACCATATACCTGAGGCCATGAGGTTGGATAAGGTGCCAGGAATTGTTCCGACCATCAAGGCTAGGCCGAAGTCCCAACCTTCCGAAAGGACGGAAGCACCGAAATGGCAGACCTGCCTGCTGCAGACGGGTACGGCAGAGGACAAAGCGGGAGCTTGGGGCCGTGATGAGGGAAGGCACAAGCCTGCCTGCCACAGGTAGCGATGTTCTGTTCACCTTACCGAGGGAGATCTTGGTTTAGATTCGTTTTCTGTGAGCCAAGAGAACAAGCCTGAAACGTGGGTTAGAAGTATTCGTTTTTTAAAGAATTGGGCAGTCCGTTTGCAAGGGGATAACTTGTTGAATTGAATGACATGATTACTGCCCCTAAAATTCTGATCGAATCACCCTGGTGACTGCTCCGGTTTCGCCTAACGGGATTTTCACGCTTGGCTTTTCGAACCGCACGAATACTTGGTTGTTGTACACAATTTTTATTCTTCGTAGATATCAAATTTATTCGAGACAGATTTCATCAGTTCTTTGTTGGCGAAATCCTCTTCCGTCATTTGTGATAGTTCTTCTAAAAAACATCAAATTGTCCATTTTTAAATAGCGTAAGCATTTTTCCACCATTCTTACAGATGGCTTCATGCCACACATTCGGGGGTACGGTGATGGTATCCCCTTCTTTTAGAATGATTGTTTCATCGTCAAAAACAAGTTTCATTTCGCCTTTCAACATATAGAATATCTCTGTCATCAATTTATGATGATGTCGATTTAAATGAAATCCAGGTTTCAATGTGTCCTCGATTAGGCACAATTCACCATTCGTATCTCTTGATGAAAGCTTAACGAAGCAATGGTCTTGCGAATAATTATAATTCTCCCCTTCTCCGCTTTTTATATACTGTTTGGTCTTCATGATTTTTTTATTGGGTACAACGTCCAGGTAAAACGAGCAGGCGACACAATTGCCAAAAGCACCAAAGTTTCGGGCTTGCGTGGTCGCATCCTATGGCTCGGTTCGCATATTCATTGTATTATTAGTTGTAGCTCGTTTTTAGTGTTCAGAGATGAATCTAAGGATTTCTTCCAATGATTTTATTGCAGCCAAAGCATTTCCTTCATCCGTACCACCTCTGGCAGCGCTATTGGAATAATCCTCCGGTGGCAAATAAGGAATTCCACAACCTTGTCCACCACCGGCAAAGTTATGACCAGCCTTATCATAGGAATAGTGTGCATACTCATACTGAAAGTGCCGCTGCTCAAGCCTTTTCATCATCATCTCAGACATCATGAAAGAAGGCCATACGTTATCTTCTTTTCCGGAAATGAACAAGATAGGAGCTTTTATTTTTTCTACTTCAATAGCCGATTGATTGATCATTTCTTCGTTTTTGAAGGCACTTTGAAATTTAGGTCCATCGTGATACTGAACTCCCTTTTCCTTCATCTCCAATTCTATTCTTTCGGAATCTTCCTCTGAATATTCAGCATACGGAAATCCTTTTCCTTTATACGTAAAGGAAGACTTGCCATCTTCCCAACCAAACCAGACCACATTGGAGGGTGCTTCCACCACCACATACTGCAGACCATCATAATGCGCTGCATACAGCAAGGCCAACTGCGCCGCCATCGACCATCCCATGATCCCAATTCGGGCGGTGTCTATTTCCGCTTGATTTTTCAGCCATTCATACGCTTTGGCTACGTATTCGAGAGGAATTTCTGTTATTCCTTCCGGTAAACCATCGTATCTGAAATACTTAAGGTTAAGTACAGCAAACCCTTCACTGGCAAATAAAGAGGATCTTTCTTGTCGAAATTGACCACCCGATCCTCCGAGAAAAATGATTGCCGGAACTTTCTTTTCACTTTTTGGCAGGTAATAATCAGCAATTAGGCTATCCCTTATTTCCTTTCTCGTTATTTTAAGTGCGTCAAGCTCCCTCGTACTTCTTCTATATACCGTTTTACGGGCAACCATTGAATCATTGACAAGAACATTAATTGTAGCAGTGTACCCCTTACCGGTTGCGATCTGATGGTCATCCTTGCTTTTCATTGACCAAAACAACCCCATAGGGTGAACTCCAGTGTACGATCCACTTATGGACGCTGATTGTTTTGGATTGACCATTCCAAACCCATCCGCAACAAATACGGCACGGGATGTCCATTTATTGCCTTCTGCATCAATTGCTTTCACCTGAATTGTGATTTGCTCTCTAGGCTCAATCCCTGTTACTTCTATTTTAAGAGGCTTATGATAAAGTGATGTGTCAGGACTTACAAACAACGAGATTTTCGACTCCTGGCCAACTAGAAAAGAACTTTGCAGAAAGAATATGAAAGAGAAAATTAAAAGCATTTTCATGAAATTAATGTTTCGTCTGCGATTATGAGCTACAACGGTCAAGTATAAGAGCAGTAGCGGATTTCAAGGCGATTACCTGTCCGTCACCACTAAAGTATATTAAATGCATAGACCTTGAATTTAGCGCTTCACCCGCTATTGCTTTTATACAATGTTATGGGCTGATTACACTCAGAGTCTTTTCTGATTACAATAAATATTTCTATTTATTTTGATATAGCTCAAGCTACTATAGGAACAGTTTTTTTAAATGAGGATTCCATCTTTACCGTAAAATAAAGATGGAATCTTGTTGAGATAAACTCAGGATTTGTGCTCTAAACTAATCTATCTCATGTTGCAAACATGTTTATCATAAAATTAATGATAGTCTCCACTCTTTTTCGGTGATAAACTAACCCTTGGTTTTTTCAATCATATGATTAATTACATGGCTGTGTTCATGCTGAGGGCTGAACATGATTATTTCTGCATCAGCATAGACCTTTACATTGTGTCCAGCCGGCCAGTAAAACATATCATTAGCCCTTACCGTTTCCTGCAAGCCATCCGCATCAGTGGTCGTTAGTTCACCTTTCAGAACATAACCCCAGTGAGGGCTCTGACACAAGTTTCCTTCCAGTCCTATAAAAAGCGGGGTGGTATCTACTCCTTTTGAAAGGCTGAAATACTCACCGCTTATCTTACCTAACGCGGATGCATCACCAAATTCTGTTTTCTGGCGTATAACAGCTCCTGGAATTTCCATTTTTACTTCAATGTCTTCTTTTGCGATTTTCATTTTTTGTTTCTCTTTTTAATTATTTAGACATTATCATTCCTTTCAACGACCACAGAATAGCAAGCACATCTTTTTCAGATGTTTCGTCAATATTATGTTTTTCCAACACTCCCATAATATCGTCAATTACATGCATATACTCTGCAGCGCTAATATTCATTCCCTGATGCGTGACCGGCATATCTTTGCCTTTGTATTCAACCGGACCACCGCTTCCGGCACTAAAAAATTCAATGGTATGCTGCCTGATTTTTGCAAATCGTTCCGGTTGATCCTCGTAAGGTTTAAAACGTGCACTAATTGCCGGATTGTTCATGTGCGCTTCAATTACATCGTCAACAATGGCGGTGATGCCACTTGTTCCACCCAATCTTTCGAAAAGTGTTTTTTCGGTGGATGTGGTTTGTGCACCAGCCATAAAGGTTATGGTAAAAAGTGCGATTAAGAATGTGAGTTGCTTTTGCATAATTTTTATTATTAAATGTTAGATTGCAAAACTACGGCAGCTAAATAGCATTCAATAGCACATTTGGTTCTTATGCAAGTAATTTTGGATTAAGGCGAAAAAAAAAGATAAGGAAGCAAAAATTTTATTGAGGCACTAATTCGGAGGGCATAATTCCGTATTTATTGCGGAAGCATTTAGCAAAATAGGAAGGGCTGTTAAAACCTGCTTTGAAAGCTACTTCTGATATGTTGCCCTTTTGCTTTTGTAACATTTGCAATGCTTTCCGCAGCTTGAAATGAAGTAAAAAAACTTGTGGTGATTTCCCGGTCAGCCGAATCAGTTCTCGGTAGAGTTTTGATTTGCTAACACCTATATTTTTTTCGAAATCTTCAACTTTTATTTCGGCATTTTGCCATTCTTTTTCAGTGAATTCCATTAAACTATTTACGAATATTTCTTCCACCGGTGATAGTATGTGTATTTGGTTTCCGCTTAGCATTTCCCCAAAATTCTCGCTTTCAAACAACTGCTTTACTGCAGATGTTATAATTATTTCAGAACTGGAAATAAAGCACATCCGTTGCACCATTTTAATCGTATCTTCAAAAATTGATTTTTTATCGGTTACTGGAATGCCGGCATCCACTCCGATAGATAACTCTGTAAAATTAATCTGGTATTGTGTTCTGAAAATCCTATAAGTTTCATGGATTTTTAAAGCACATAAAATGGCTTCTGTAACTTTCCGAAATGAAATTAAAAGACCATCCTCTTTTTGCTGAACAATATTTCCATTAAACGATTTCAGAATTGGATTTATCTGTTTGTAAATTTGCTGCACATTTGAAAAAACAGAAAAAGGGTCAGAATTTTTAAAGGAGTGATTCTCTATTGTAAGCATCATTATTGTTCTAAATGCGGGCTCGTTAATGATATTCAGGGTTGTATCCTGTGCTTTTTCCGGGTCTTCTATCCTACCTAAAAACGATTCTACAATAGTTTTATCAACTTCAATAATCTGGTGAGGTACATCGCCATGAGCATGCTCATGCATCCGAATAATTGCATTTTTATTGGGTGCTTCCACCAAACAAAAGGCAGTTTTGCGGGTATCGTCAAACCAATAGGTTAAACCCCTGCAACCATATTTGTGTTGAATTTTTAAATCAGCTTGATGGAGGTGGGCAACACTTTCGGCAGTAACAGCTTCAGAAACATCGTGACGATCCATGAATATTGGCATATCATTATTCTTTAATAAATAAATTGATCTTTAATCTATCTCGTGCTCTATAATAAACAACTTCTTTAATAAGTTGCTTGATTTGCCCATAACGTTCCCGCTATGAAACGTGTCCCGAAGGGCATGTTTTTATAGCGATTGTTGGCATTAGTTTTCATTTGTCAATAGCATACAGTTTGTTCATTTGCGAGTTTATTACACTATCAGGAGTCATTTTCATCAGTAGTTTCATAATTGGTTGTCCAATTGTACTATGCGCCATTTTTCCAAATTGCCAGGAGGTATTGACAACGTAATCTACTTTTTCTCTCCTTTTTAGCTGGAACTCTTCAAATGCTCCTTGTACGTTTTGTGGTGATTTAGACAAATATTTACTGATGTAAAAAGCATCCTCAATACCCTGACAAGCTCCTTGTCCCATGTTAGGAGTAGTAGCATGAGCGGCATCACCTATAAGACACATTTTAGACTGGTACCAATCAGGAAGTCTCTTTAAGTCATGAAGTATTGCCTGATGAATATTCGTTGATTCAGTATTGGCGATAAGTTCATTTATAATGGGAGAGAAGCTCTCAAAAAGTTTTGTGATAAATTTTTTTCGATCCAGTCCATCTACTTTTTTCAGATGCTCAACATTTGCGACTGCAAACCAATAGACTTCCTCTTTCGCGATTTGAGAAAAACCAAACCGGATTTGTTTGCCCCATGCTTCTTGTCCCAGGCTTTTTAAAGAATCTGGTAGGTTCATTTTAGATATACCTCTCCAGCAAACTTGCCCTGAATTACGTAATGGTGAATTAGGGAAAAGTGCTTTTCTAACTGATGAGTCAATTCCGTCAGCTCCCAATAATATATCGACTGAGTCTTCGCCATCTTCAAATTGCAGATTTATTGAATCTGAACTAAAGCTGTGGTGGATGTATTTTTTATTGAGATGAACCTCATTTGATTTCAGCACTTCGTTGTAAAGAATTTTTTGCAACCTGGCACGATGTATAGCAATTGTCCTGTTTCCATCCTCATCCTGTACTACCTCACTTTTGATTTTTTTAATAGGAATTAGCTGATTATTGGTGATTTCCATTTTATTCAGCTCGATTCCCTGTTTCTGTATCTCCCCTTTTAAACCAAGCCAATCCAAAACCTTAATTGCATTCGGTTGAAGCCAAATGCCAGCCCCAATTTCATTGAGTTCAACAGCTTGCTCGTAAACAACTGATGTGATTCCTGATTTACGAAGTGCCAACGCAGCTGTAAGCCCTGTAATTCCTCCACCGATAATTCCTATTTTCATACGTTCTACAATTAATGCCAACGGTCTCGGGTATGAAACGTAGGGCGATTCGGAGCAATTAACTGTCCGCCTGAAACCAAGCTTGCTAAGTGTCGAAAACTTGCGGAAACCACTGTCCGCCCTATGTTTTATACCCATTGTTGGCGGGTCGTGTTTTTATTCATTTTTCTTAATCCAATCAGCTATGTCATTACATGCAGCTTGAACTACTAGCCATGAAATATTACATGTATCCACGTCCGGAAAAGTTCTGTACGCAAGCTGCTGGTATGGATGTATAATATTTCTAAAGTCCCTAAGTGCATGACTAAATTTCTTTACATCAAGTTGAATCCAACCAACTTCATGAGCTACTTCAATCATGTCATTTAAAGTCCAATCTGCGAAATGTTTGTAAGCAAACGGCCAACCCCCTATTAAAATTTTCTGGGATTCCCTTGATGATTTTTCCATCTGTGGGGCAGCAGGTCGGAGAACTTGCCGTCATAGGTGGGGTTGTTGAGTTTTCGCAGCACGTCGAGCAGCCAGTCATGGGGATTTACCTCGTGCTTTTTGCAAGTCGCGAACAGGGAGTAGATCATTGCGGCATTCTGAGCAGTGGCGTGGGTACCAGCGAACAGGTAGTTTTTCCGTCCCAGGGCAATCGGTCTGATGGCGTTTTCAATAAGGTTGTTGTCAATCTGAAGTTGTCCGTGGAGGGTGTATAGCTTCATGCTGTCCATGAGCGGAAGTGCATAGGCGATTGCCCTTCCTATCGGTGAGGAAGGGAGTACCTTGGGATACTCGGCGAGCATCCAGTCGTGGATTTCCCGCAGTATGGGTTGGGATTCCTCCACCCGTTTTTTGACGATGAGGTTTTCGGGAAGGGGCGGTTCGGCTTCCCTGATCTGTTTTTCTACTGCATACAGTTTGGCAATCGTCCCCACCGCCCAAGAAGCCCTATCTCTGTCATAAACTGCTGCCTCGTCGAACTTGCGGCGGATATGAGCCATACAATAATAGTGCTTTATGCCTTTGTTGCGGGCAAAAAGACTATGGTAAACCTCATAGGCATCTGTCTGGACCACGCCCTTGTAATTGGCCAATATCTCCTCTGGGCCGGATTTGTTCCTGGCGGTCCGGTAGTCAAAGAATACCAACCCGTCCACGGGGGCATGATAGGCCCACACGAAACCCCTATGGGAGGAACCCTTCACGCCTCCGTTTTCGAGTACCTGCATCCGGGTTTCGTCTGCCTGTAGATAGAGATTGGCCAGGGTTTCGCGCTTGAGTGCGTTGTAGATTGGGGTGATTGCTTTACAGGCTGCATTGGTGTTGTCGATGAGCGTGGAGGCGGGGATTTCGAGCCCTATTCGCCTGAACATCTGCTGCTGCCTGTACAGGGGAAGGTGATCCACGAATTTGGAGGTAAGCAGGTGGGCCAGAACCGATTCATCGAAGAGTCCCCTGTTTACGGTCCTGGAAGGGATTGGGGCGATCAGCACTCCCTTTTTGCCGGTTTGCGAAGGGTCAATGAGGGCCCATTTCCTGCGAACGGTCCTGCGCACTTTAAAACTGGCGGGTACCATCACCAACACCTCGCTGGTTTCTTCTCCGATGATTTTGTATCCTTCCAGGTTTTGGTTGGGGTCTATGATATCGATTTCCCGCTCCAGGCTTTCGGGAAACACCATGCGGGGACCTCGGGCTGCGGCTTTCCTACGCTTGCGTGCCTGTATGTCCTGCTCCAGGTTCGCCTTTTCCACCTCGGCGGCAGTAAGCTCCTCGGAGGCTTGAACATCGGCTTCCCCGGCACCCAAGGGGAAGAGGCCCAGCTGCCCGTTGCCCGAACCGCTCACCCGGTTGTCGGATTTTGAGGAGGAGAAGTGCCTGCGCCGCAGTTCGGCTGCGTCCAGTAGGGCTAACTTAAGTTTGAGTTCCGTTTCCAGTAGCATGCGCCTGCTTTCGGCCAACTGTTTTTGGCTTTCCAGGTAGAGCGCTTTATAGTCCGGTACGGCTGTATTCATAGTATAAAAATAAATATAAAAAGTGACTTTAAATCATTTAAAGGCCACTTTTTTACAATATTTTTCACTTTTTTTTAAGTGAAAATATTCCTTTCGTACCGCTTTCTGAGTTGTACGGAAGCAAGCTTCACGCCCTGCAAAACCAGGGTCAGCTCCCTGGCGGAAACCAGTGTTTTGCTGTTTTTAGGACGCTCGAACGTACCCGACTCCAGACGCTTGATGTACATGGCGTAGCCGTCTCCGTCCCACTGGAGCAAACGCATTTGGTTGCCGCGTTTGCCTATAAAAATAAACACGTCACCCGAAAGGGGATCAAGTCCCAGATTGTTTTGGACAAGGCCGGCAAGGGAGTAAATTCCGCAGCGCATGTCGGCAGGCTTGTGGTATAGAAAATAGCGTACCGAAGAGGAAAGGGAAAGCATGCTTACGATATCAGCGCTCTGAGCCAGGCGGTATCCGGAAGGCGCTGAAAGGAAAGCCTGGTCCCGTTGGGAAAGTTCAATACCGCAACAGGCTCAGGTTCGGGATCGCTAACACGCAACTCGGTAAAACCTGTGTCCACATTCTTTTCCTGCCCAAACTTCTTGGACCAGTACCGGAAAGTGGCGTACTTGACTGAGGATTGCTTGCAGAACAGACCGACGGAAATACCACTGGCCTTCCACTCTTCATAAAGGGAATGATAATAATCCCTGGGGGAAATAGTTTGTAAATCTTTCATGCAGGCAAAGGTCTCGAACCCCTGCCAGAAAAAATAGATGGGGGTGGGCGTTCGCTTACGTATGACTGCGGGTCGACAGGTATTTTTCCACCTTTGATGCTCGCAACATCTACCTCCATATTCGCATCGAGAAATTCATAGTATGGAATAGTCATCTCCGAAGCAAATACGCCACTAGGTCGTCCGTCAGTCTCACCGGGTTTATTCAAAATTCCGTGACTGGTGGTGACGATAAGCGCTTTCTTCCCTTTCAAATCAAATTGCTCTCCATCAGGGTCGTCTGGATGAAAACCTAAGGAATGAAGAATTGGGTTCAAGAAAATGAAGAACAGTACCACTAAAGCGGCGGCGGTTGAAAGACTGTAAACTAGATTTTTACTTAGTTTCATGACTACACGGGTTTTGGTGTGACCTATAACTATTCAGAAGATTTTATATCTATTGACCACTCAGGTTCTCGCCAATGAAAGGTATTTGCGTGTAAATATCTGCCTGAATGATGGAGTTGAAGTAGCCTTCTAATTGCCAAAATTGCGCGGCTTTATTTATTCCAACCTCTTTTTTCATTTTAGTAAAATAGGTTTTCTGAAGTTTGGCAAATGATTTTTTAATTGATTGGGTTCGATTGAATAACTCCTGTATCATTTCGTCAGAAATATTGGGATAACTGTCCGCATACTCTGAAATAATTTGGATTCGCTCTTTACCAAGTTTCTTGCGCTTTCCTTCGTATTCATCATAAATAGTCCAGAAGTTCAGCGCTGATTCTTCCAAATTCATAAAGTTTGCCACTGCGATCTTCTTTTCAAGACCGAACGCCTCCTGAATGATTTCTACCTCGGTCTGTGCAGTTTGCGCTACTACACTCGTGCTGATCATTGTGAAAAAGGTAAGCGTAAACACTATCGACTTTTTCGAGCTTTTTTGATTGGATTGATTTTTCATGGTAGTTTTTTTTTCAAAAGTACTACCTGGAAATCCATGAGAACTCTACATATGTTGAAAAAACGGTATCCAGTATTATCTTTGCATTAATACTGGTTCGTCTTTTAACACTGGCTTAAAAGCTCACTATTTGGAAGGAAAAATTGTATAATGAATTTCATTTGTTTTTTGATACGTTAAGTATCTGCAGGCATTCAAGTTTTTTGGTTTCTAATTCTGCTCAGCTGCGTTGGTGTGACGCCAATCATGGACGCTATGAATTTAAGGGGAAATTTTTTAAGCAAGGATGGGTTGGTAGCCACCAAGTATTCGTACCGTTGTTTGGCCGAACCATTTAAAAACAAAAGGTGATGTTTAACCAACTGCATGGCTCGATCCCCCATGTATTCGCGTAAAAGTATGTTGAAGGTTACATTGTAATTAAGCAATTCCCAGACATTATTCATGGGGGCAACAAGCAGATTGGAATATTCCAGAATTTCGATGATGATTGGAGAATTTTCGTTGGTTCTCACGCTGATGATATCGGATAAAAAATTGTTTGATAGGAGAATTTCATCGGTTATTTCTTCGCCTTTTTCATTAATGAAGTAAGATCGAGTACTACCTGTAATTAGGAAGCCTAATTCTTGGATGACAGTATTTTGTTTTTTGAAAAGGGTCCCCTTATCGCAATACTGCTCGTTGAAAATGGATAAAATAGCCCTTACCTCATCGTCCTTTGCAGTTTTTACTCTTTTATAGATAAACGCTTCGAATTGATCTTTCATAGCAATCTGTAATTGCAGCTTGCGGCTCGGGCTGTAACCGATGCGGGAGTTCGGGGTCGCCATTCTTGTCCCCTGAAAAGAACAATTCGAGCGAAAACAACCGCCTATTTATCACCGAATCCTCGACATTGGTCCCATCCCTTATTCCACTAAATCTACGATAGTTTCCAGAACTTCTCAATACTGGGTAAGAATTATATTCAATCAAATATCACTTACAATCATGAAAACGTGCCCTCAGGTAGGACGGCAAACCCTATCGAGATATCCTGTACCAATGTAGGAGGATTCCTGGAACTTTACGATAAATTCCGTTCAAGAATCGCCGTAGTCGGCGCAGGGAAAAGAGACTCAATTATTCGCACCACCTCCAAGCTGGCCTTGCGTTTCAATAAGTTGCCTACCCCTGTCGACCCTGAACAAATCAATATACGACTAAATCTCTTTCCCACGTTGTCCCCCGATTTACTGCCTCAACCGTTTTAAAAAGCCTTCGATACAGGATTTTCCTACCCACCAAAAAAGCAGCCATTCGAAAAAGATACTGATGAGTAACCAAAGAATGTATTTGTTACACCCAACGACATATCTCCAAACTTCCGCCAAACAAATCTCTCCCCTAGTATTTGGTAACCTTGTTTCGAAAGCCTCCAGAATAGACCAATTCCAAAACATACAATCATAAATAAGTGCTTCCCGTGCGTAACTATTAGCCAAATCGGTCCGTTTTCGTAACCGATAACCTTTTCGGTCTGCTCCGAGCTTTCCAACGCATTTTCGCATTTTTTCGTGGGCTCTTGCGTGCCACTTCCCAGAGATCAAACCGACAAACAACGAACAAACCGGCATTTGTTGTGACCGAATCGCAGGTATATATGCTTTTCAAATCGATCACCTCAAAATTCCTGGCATCAAAATAATCGTCCCATCCATCGTCCGTGTTTATAATGATACCTCCCACCAAGTTACCCCTTCGCATGAAACTCATCCTTGCAGGTTTTCAGGTATTGGCGAATTTTCTTGTCGATGATACGGTAGGTAGCTTCTGTAATGGCTTTTGGGGGATTCTCGCTCGCAAGTATCTCCGCTCGATAGGGAAGCGAACTTTCTTCCAACTTCATTTGCTGGTAATCGTCCTCGTCCAACTGGGAGCTGTACTGTACCCATCCCTCCGGAAACGATCCAAGGCAAGCATCAAGGCCCCGCAGGAATTGCCTTTTGCTTCCATTCTCGGGCGGTACATCTCACCCAATTTCCCATTCAGGGTAATTCCGATATGGGGCCCATAAAAGATAAACGCACTTCCTTCATCCCGTATGTGGTGGGCAAAGGCCGTCATACCTGTTTTTCCGCCAAAGGAACTGCGAAACTACCTGACATACTATACCAGGAAGGTCCATCCTACTACAATGCAAAAACCGGAAGAAAGATAACAATGTACATAGGGAAAGCAGTATAACTAAAAGTGTCATCAACAAATTAACTAACGTAACAACTGACTCTTTTGGTCCAAGGAATGGGGAGTGTTATGGTTTGCTGCAGCACCTGTTTTTTCTCTATGTCTTTTTACAAGCCGTCTTTCTGTTCTCGGCCATAATTCCGAGAAATACCCGCATTCGTATGGTTTTTTACCTCAATACCTGCTTTCAGTAATCCGTCAGTTTAAGTTTCGTTCTTTTAAAACCTCTTCCAAATCCTTAGTTTTGTCAGGACCTTTACCCATCCGGTAAATAACCACAAGGAGTATTAGCATTGGAATAAGAAACACAAAATTTTTCTCTGAAGATAGGCTCCAGGAGACAACACCGAAAATGAGTATGCCCCCAAGAAAGCCAATATATGCTGCAGAAATGATCTTGGATTTATTTAGTTTCTTCTTCTCGACTATTAGTTCTTCGTCAGTCAAGTTGTAAAGGTCTTTTTTTTCCATAATACACTGCTTTATGAGTTTTTGCTTAACCTTGAGGCCAACTACCCAGTTACCACGATCGGCGCGGTTATTTCCCTCAGGGCCAACTAAGCTTGTCCCATTAAATATAGGAATATCGGCCAAAAATTCAATCGGGGTTTTCTTATTAATTGGACGAAAAGTTGCCTGGAAGCCGATCAAACCGGGAGGATTTGTACCGCTCCTTTGTACCTTGGGATTGGACCGATTAAAAAGTCTTGCCAGAGGCTTCCAAGAGAACCAATTCCCCCGAAGGCGCCTGGCGTTTCAGCGTGGCAGCAGTGTGCAGGTACTCGCCTGCTTTCTTAAACCGATACCAACGTAAATTTCTCAGGCAGCCATTGCGAAAACGAGCAAACGTAATGAAAAACAGATCATCAAAATTCGCGAACAGCGAGCGGACATTAGGGACGTTGAAGCAATAGATCGCGTGCAGGGAGATCATTGCAGTTGCCATAAACTTCTTGGTTTCAAATTATTTTTTCCGTTTGCACCCCACAAAAATGTCCGACACTATCCATAATCCAGTGAAGTTCGGGCATATTTTCAACATTCATCCCGTAAAAACCCGCGATAAGCGTCAACGGCAGGAGGAAGGTAGAAAAAAGGGTATGTCTATCCACCAAGGCAAGATTTATACCAGCCGAGGGCAAGGGGAAACCAACGGTTAGCCTAGTACATATTTTGCCAATACCCGTTGCACATCGTACACGTTCACACGGCTATTGAATTTCTTGGCAATACTTGGCTTTTCTTCACTCGATATATAAATCTTTAACTCAGCATCCAGATCAAACGTCCCGGCAGTTTCGATGCTAAACCTGGAGATACTCTTGTAGGCAACGGACATGTATTCCGTTTTTCTTCCGGTAAGACCTTGTTTGTCAACAAGCATGAGTCGTTTGCTCGTAAAAATAAAGGTATCCCTTACCAGTTTAAAACCAATTTCAATTTCCTCATTTTCTGTTAAAAGTTGCGCATACTCCTGCTCCAATTTTGCTTTGTCAACGACACCTGCATTGCCAATAAGTGATGAAAATAGTCCCATAAAACGTTTTTTTTCTTGTGCTGCTACCGGAACGGCTTTTTGCTTACGCCCCATTTTTACCTAGCTCTTCAAGATAGGTAAAGATCTCGTTAATTCCAGGTAATCACCCATTAGGTACACGTATTTAACGCATTTCCTTTTTCCGGCTGATGCTGCACGTTCGGCGTTTGAACCGGTGTCTAACGGCCTGGCTGGCATCCGGATCCTCCGACTAGAAGCGAAATCGTATCGACGATATATTCCCGAAGCGGCAGCCTTTCATTTGGTTACTTTCCCGCCTCGAAAACAGAAACAGCCGGTATGTCTGTGGTCGTGCTTAGGGACCGGATTATTTTTTAGTTGACAAAAAATACAAGCGTATTCCCAAATGGATGCGTGGGGGGATCTCTTGCGCCTCCCAAGGTTGGTTGCTGACTCCCGGATGCAAAAGCAGCCGGTAATTTTTTACCCTCAGCTCCTTGTGACACGCTTTTACCTGATCACAGGTGGTACGAATCCTGGTCCCAGGTATCCCGTCTCCATGGTGTTCAGACAAATGAACGATGCATTCACCCTTCGAAATGTGGGCATACATCGGCAGGGTACCAGCAAACGACGTTCTCAATCAATATCGAAACCGAGGTCATCAACACAAAACTTCTTTGCTTTTGCCCCGTCGAAAATTCGTAAAATGGTCGTGGGTTGCTGAAATTTCATCTTCCGTTTTTACAGGTGTTTTGTTCGTTGGTCACAGGGTCTCGGGTAGAAAAGGCAGGGCATGTCAGCGCTACGAACTTGCCTGCCGTGAGAAATCTTGCATAGAGCCCTACACCTGCAGAATCTGCTCTGTGCCGAATGCTGTATATTTTTTGATGTTTGGTTATTTTTTTCGTTCATAGGTCACCATCACAGCTCCTGTTTCAAATAGTTCGGATTTGATGGGGCTTAACAGGGTCTCTTTGGGATTATTTGGAAATAGCCGGATACCCTTGCCGAGGATGGTTGGTAGTAGACATAGGATCATTTCGTCAATCAATCCAAGGTTGATGAAATGTGTGATCGTTATTCCCCCACCAACGATCCAGATATCCTTTTTGGAAGCAGCCTTCACCTGTTCAATCATGGAGGGATTTATTTGGTTAATCACCTGGGTTTTCGCTGTTTTGGCTCTGAAGTCTTTGTCGGTGGTCAAAATATAGCTGTGACAAGTTGCATAGGGCCAGTCAACCCCAAAGCTCAAAATTTTTTCGTAAGTCGATTTTCCCATGATTACGGTATCGATGGTTTTTAAAAAATCAGCATATCCGTGATCAATTTGGTTGGGATTTGGTAACGCATCTAACCAGTCCAGTGAACCGTCTTCTCTTGCGATAAATCCATCAAGCGACGTTGCGATATATAGTTTTATTTTAGTCATTGTTCTTGTAAAAAGAATATCAGATACGCGCAGCCTTGGGGTGTAGGAAACGCAGGGTATTTTTTTGCTCATTCCTGCCAAACCATCGATTGGTTTGCGATAGGCACCTGCCGCCAAGGTAATCATTACCTGCCCCATCAGGTATACCCCATTGCATTATTTTTTCATTAGGTATTCGGCGACTGCCTGATAAGCGGGCAATGAAGTTGGGTCAATGGCTGAATTTTTAGCTTCCGGATGAGACGCAACTGTAAACGTATTTTTTCGTTAATCTGGTGTATTGGTTCTACCTCAGGTTCGGCCAGGATTTCCCCAACCTTCGGGGCCGGGGTAGAATGGTAAAACGCTTCAAAAGCTTTCTTTATCCCTGCAAACCCGTAGCAGGAAATCCGAACCGGCAGGTAAGAAACAGGCCCCGGTTGGTTGCGACTGAAGCCTAGGCTTATACGCTTTTCAGATCGATCACCTCAAAATTCCTGGCATCAAAATAATCGTCCAATCCATAGTCCGTGTTTATAATGATACCGCCCAACAAAGTTACCCTCTTCACATGAAATTCATCTTTGCAGGTTTTCAGGTATTGGCGAATCTTCTGGTCGATGATACGGTAGGTAGCTTCCGTAATGGCTTTTGGGGGATTCTCGCTCGCAAGTATCTCCGCTCGATAGGGAAGCAAACTTTCTTCCAACTTCATTTGCTGGTAGTCGTCCTCGTTCAACAGGGGTGTGTATCCGTCCGTCCGGAAACGATCCAGGGCAAGCATCAAGGCCCCGCAGGAATTGCCTTTTGCTTCCATTCTCGGGCGGTACATCTTACCCAATTCCCCATCCAGGGTAATTCCGATATGGGGGCCATAAAAAATAAACGCACTTCCTTCATCCGGAATGTGGTGGGCATAGGCCGTCATGCCTGTTTTTCCGACAAAGGGAATGCCGCCCAGTCCACCCATCACAAAAGGTCCAAACAAGACGTTGAAGAAGGTGGTTGACGGCACGTTGATATCGTCCGAACAAACGGAGGTAGCCATCAGCACTTTTGAAATATCGAGTTGATGCTCGATCTGCATTTTTCCCAAAAAATGAACGGAGGTGTCCTTCGCATCCCTGGCATTCGGGAATTCCTTTTTTACTATTTGGTCAAATTTCCTCTGTAACATGCGTCAATTGTTTATACGGCCTGATTTTAGCCGTACAAAGGTAAGCAAAATTTACAAGGTGTACTAAGGGCCATTGAACGCCTGCTAGAGCGGATACCAACCGATATCGCGTATACCCTGCCAGGGATCCTTTTCACTTCTTTGCTTTTTTAATCAATTTAATAGCCCAGTCATAATGGCTCGAAGTAGCTGAAATCAAGTAAGCTCCCAATGATGTAGTTCCCGTCCATTTGTATCGTTTCTTTTCAAATAGTTCTTCCTCACTGAGTTTCTCAATCAAACTCCTAAGATCTTGGTAGCTTGATTTGAACTGCTTCCTGGCCTGTTCAAGGGAGGTGTCCTTGTATCGTTCTCTAATCCAGCTGTTTAGTTCCGGGAGGGTTTTCCAGGTGTATCCTTTCGCTGGGATGTCTGGTTTTTCACCGTTCATTCCGATGGTATACCAATCGATCATCAGGAGATGCCAATGATGAAGATGCATCAATACGTCTCGGATATTTCTATTCATGGTCCCTTTTGGAAAATCTGAATGCTGTTCCTTTTCCGTCAAGCTGCCGATGAAATCCATAAGAAGTTCAAAATTCCTTCGGCTTAAGTCCAGCAATTCCGTTTTGCTTGTTGGTCTTGCCATACGTCCTCTGAATGTCTTTTAAATGTTTGTGAATGTGATTTGAAACGACTTCCAAATGCTCGGTCTTTGTGTAATCCCGTGAGCCCTTTTTATAGGGTATCTGGTGGATTGTGTCTTCAAATACGAATGCTTCAATCGTATTCTGAGCATCTTTTAGACGTTTGATTAAGTTTTCGATTGATTCGTTTTTTGTAGTTTCAACACTTTGTCTGTTGACTTCTGACAGTTTTCCTTTTAGCGGCTTTGGTTGAATGCCCTTGCCTACGTCCGAAATATTCCTTGCAAAACTCTCGTGCCAAAACGTAAGATGCCCCAGAATGTCCTTTGCATTCCATAATTCATAAACCATTTTATGGTAGTCAAGCCCTCGCTCGAAAAAGGCAAAAAGCTGTTCGAGTTCGTTCCTCAGAATTTCAACAGTTGCTTTTAAAGGTTCCTTTTTGTCTGTCATTTCTGCTTACGGAGATTGGCGGTCTCGGCTATATGTAAATAAAAAAATAGGATCATTGGTACCGTTTCTGTCTTTTAGCTTGCATGTGCCCACTGGCTAACGGCAACCCTTGCGGTGATTTCCCGCTTTGGCGGGGACGATCAGTCCCCTAAATATAAAGAAATTCGAAGGAATAACAACTATATTCTTCAGTATCTTGGAGATGCAGGGCCGTTCCTACCCACTAACCTTTGGATTCGTTGCTAGCCGCGTATACGGACCCTACCCTGACAGGTACCTGCCCGGATATGCCCCTCTCCCGAAAACGAAGAGCCATGCGGCGCCCTGCATCGGGAAACTACAGGCCTCCCCCTCGGCTGGGCGTTTTTACTTCTGTTCCGAAAAATGGCCGCCTCAGCTGGATGCATCTCCCCTGTACCGAATGTAACCCAGTTTGCAAGCGACTCGCAACACGGGCGGAATCAAATGGTCCATGCTTCCCGTGTGATAAAAAAATACCAAGCGGGTGAATTTAAACATCACCCTATGCCAAGCCCCTACGAAGTGCGACAAACCCTTGCTCTTATCGGCTACGGTGGATTGATACCTGTTTTACCTACCTCGATACGCCTTGCTATCGGGACGAGCCAGGGGCCAGCAATTAAGCGAATACCCCACTTACACTGCAGGTGGATGGGTCTCTTCCGGTAAATGGAGGGCTTCCCTTTCCGGGGGCGTTTGCTTTTTCCGGTAAAGAAAATGTCCACCGTCTTTAGAGCCAGGAGGGTACCGGCACTCAGGGAAAAAAAACTGCTGGATACGAAACCGGCAAAACTACTGCTTTCCAAAAAGCGGGTCATCTATGGCAAACCATTCATTTCAAAAGTCCTGGACATGCAGGTACTTTTCTACTAAAAAAGAGGCCCAAACGAAAGACTTACTAAAAAAACAGCTACTTCCCATATTTCCCGGCACTTAAGAAGCAGCGGCCCAAACCATTATACATGTAACGACTACCCCGCACCCTGTTAGTTGTATCGTGAAGTTCAACCTGAGCTCATCGACGTGCTCAAAGCTGCAGGCAGACCAGGCTGTCCCAGCCATCAGAAAACTTGGTTAACAGCTAGCGTGTTTCAATTCAATTTTCGATATTCACTCGGACTCATTCCTGTTTTTGACTTGAACAGGTTACTAAAATGTTGCGGGTATTCAAAGCCCAGAGAGTAGCCAATTTCACTAATTGAAATTTCGGAATTTAGCAGTCTATTTTTTGCTTTTTCAATAACGAAAAGATGTATGTGTTCTTGAGCAGTTTTCCCTGTTTCTTTCTTCAACAAATCGCTTAAGTAACTTGACGAGAAGTTCAGCTCGTTCGCAATATATTTAACGGTAGCCATACCCATTTCAACCACCGCTTCCCCGTCGTAATACCTTTTTAAAAGCTTCTCAAATTTTGAGACATAATCCAGATTCATATTCGACCGGGTGTAAAACTGCCTGTCGTAGAACCTTGTGCAATAGTCGAGTAACAATTCAATATTCGAAACGATAAGGTTCTGACTGTGCTTGTCTAAGTTTTGACTGTATTCCTTTACGATTTTATCCAAAATATCTTCGATCGTGACGAGCTCTTCTTCCGAAAGATGCAGGGCTTCATTCACCTCGTAGTTGAAAAATGAATATTGACTCATTTTGTCGGCCAAACTCGATTTCCGAATCAAATCCGGATGAAAAGCCAACGTCCAGCCTTTGTTCGCATCGTCATCCCTTGGCATTTCCCCCTCAAAAGTCGTAACCTGACCGGGAGAAATGAATACCAACGTACCTTCCTCGTAATCATAGGAGTTTTTCCCGTATACCAGATTCCCACAGCCTGGCTGTTTTAGGGTAATCTGATACAGGTTATTGATCACCTTTAAACCACTGAAGTCTATGGTGGGCCTAAAATCTACTGCCTTCACTACTGAAACCAATGGGTGCTTAGGTGCAGGAAGCCCTACAGCTTGATGCGCCTGACTGATGGTGTTTATTTCAAACGATTTCATGGTACTTCCCAAAAATAAGGGGTATGGCATGACTATACCTCCTATACGCTGATTAAATTTTACAAGCCAAGCTGTTGCTTCTGCATCGCAAAGAATTCCTCATCCGACAGGTTGGATCGTGCATCCAATACCTGCAAGGCATCTGCTCCTGCTCTGTACCGTAACGTGTCTTTGCCATCGGTAGCAGCCGTATAAATGACCGCTGCAATTTGTTCGGGCTTGCTCATGTTTGCAGGATCCATGGAGGCCTGCATCGCTTTCATCAAGTGTTCTACGAAGTCATTGTACTCGGTAAGTGCAGGATTGTGTTGCATGTCCATGGAACGACCGCCAAAATCAGTAGCCACGGCACCGGGTTCGACCAACTTTACTTTTACTCCAATAGCAGCCATTTCCCATCGTAACGATTCAGAAAACCCTTCTACAGCCCATTTGGTAGCATGATAAAGCGGCATTAAAGGAAACGTCATTCTCCCACCAATAGACGATATATTGATGAACATGCCCTCCTTATTTTTTCGAAAATGAGGTAGAATCTTTTGAGTAACGTCAAAAAGTCCTTGCACGTTTACACCAAATTGACGGATAATACGCTCTCGTTTGGCAGATTCGAAGGTTCCCATCAAGCCATATCCTGCATTGTTGAGCACAACATCTATTTTACCAAATTGCTCAACACCTTCCCGCAGCGCACGATCGATGGTGTCGGGTTCCAGTACGTCCAGTTTGGTTACCCGTACGTTCGAAAGGCTTGTTAATTCCGTTTCCTTTTCAGGAGTCCGCATGGTAGCGATCACATTCCAGCCCTTTTCTTGAAACAGTTTAGCAGTCGCTTTGCCGATTCCAGAGCTTGCTCCGGTCACCAATAGTGTTTTGTTCATGTTGCATCGTTTAAGAGAGATTCCAAATAGGTTTTGACGGATAGGTAGGAGATGGACTCAAGAATTAAAAGTCCCAGAAGATAGATAAGGACACTGAATAGTACTCCCTTCCACAATGGCTGAATGCCAATCAAAATTAATGCAAGCAGGGCCAGTATAAGCGCGACAGCCAGGCCTTTGACTATCGCAGGCACACGTTTATTCACGCCTTGCATCCGCTCAATTTCCTGCTGCCTGAACTCCTGTTGGTTCGTTTGATAGGTCTCCGTTTTTGTTTGCAGAAGTGTGTTCTGATTCGCAATAAAACCTACCCCGCTGGCTAGAAGGAGCATGCTTGTTACAAAAAAACCATTTCTTAAACCCTGGGTAATGGGGGTCAACTGGCTAAAATGCAGCAGTATACCTGCGATGAGAAGCAATACACCAAAAATGACGAACTGCATTCCCGTTGCTTTCTGCGCTGCTATGTAACTTTCAAAGTGCTTCAGGACTCCCATCTTGAATTCGTTTAAAGGGTATCAATTGACCTGTAGCTCTTTGAAAAGCGCTTCAACCGTGATCTTCCCTAGCTCATCACAGGCTTTTGGACTGTCACCAGAGATCAGCTTTCGGTCTATATGCGTAGCACCGGTTATCTTATCGTTTATAACCGTAATGCCTTTCTTTTTCAAGTGCTTCACACTGAAACCAGGGAAGCTGCCCCGGTAGGTAGCCGAGCGAAGGCGACTGTTTATCAAATTTATCAGGAAAGGCCACTATTTTGTAGCCTTTGTATGGATTGGGTTCATTCTTCCTGTCTTTAGCTATCATCGCTGCAGGCCCATGGCATACAGCTACCAGGTATCGGTCAGACACGTTGATCCATCTAAGTAGTTTGCCTACATTTTCATCGTCAGGAAGACCTACCATAGAGCCATGCCCACCCGGCAAAAAAAGGGCCACGTAATCAGATGCTTCCGTTAATTCATTGCTTTCAACCAGGTTTTTTAAGGACTGTGGCTTATTGAATTTGGACGCATGCTTGCTTCTGAATTCAAGTACCGCTTCATCTTTTTGTGGTACCGACCATTCTTCAAGTACAGCTGCTTTCCCCGTTGGAGTTACCACGTCAAAATCAAACCCGGCATTTACTAAATGCATCAAGGGTACCATGGTTTCTTGCACGTTGTTTCCTGTAGAAAACTGCTTGCCGTTGGTCATTTTGAAATAACGCTCCTCCGTGCAAAGCACCAATACTTTCTTCTCCCCGGTATATTTTTTGCCACCAAAGTCCGACGCCTTGTAGCCGCTCACCTTATCAACACCAAACGTTCTTCCTACAGGAGAAGGAATAAAACCGGCGCCACTCTTTTCTTTGGTGGGCGCAATTCCGAATATCTTTCTAAGCATGTGAACCTCGTTTTTTATTTGTACCACAAAGATCAGCGGAACCACTTGAGGTTACTAAATGATTTCACGGAAAGACTAAATGAAATCCAGGAAGTTGGCTTTTTTTAAAAATTGTCGATCCCTGTTTTGCCTAATTTCTGGCTACCCGGATCCTTTGCGGTTGCTTCCCATTTCGGCGGTATTCATCCCTCCCCGGACTAGGGAAAAATCCAGGGGACACCCACTAGCGGCTCAGTGCCCTGCAACGTAGCCAAGGCTACGGCTCGTGCACACCGGCGTTTGGATTCGGTGCATACAGCGAACCAGCCCCCCTTTTCCGGTGATCCTGCCCGGATATCCCCCTCTCCCGAAAACGAAGAGCCATGCGGCGCCTTGCATCGGGAAACTACAGGCCTTCCCCTCGCCTGTGCGTTTTAATTTATTCCCCAAAAACGGCCGCTGCGGTACAAATTGACGCCCAGCTGGATTTATCTCCCCCGTACCTGTAACCTACTTCGTAAGCAACTGGCAAAACGGGCGGAATCGAATCCAACGGCCGATACTTCCTGTGTGGTGAAAAAATACCGAGCGGGTAAATTTGAACCTCAGCCTATGCCTGGCAGCTGCGAAGCCCGAGGAACCGTTGCCTTTATCTGCTATAGTGGATTGATGCCTGTTTTACCTATCCAGACACCCCTTGCTATCCAGACAAGCGATGGGGTCAAAGGCTACGCTAACATCCCCATTTGCACTGATTTGATCCTGCAGCAGGCGGATTGCCCCCTCCTGGCAATGCGGCGTAAGGTTTTCCTTCGGAAAAAATCTCCCAAAGCAGAGAGACAAAAGGGAGCGCACTCGACAAGGCTGAAAACCGTTTCGGTCGGCCATTCCTATCCCCGGTGGGTTGATCTCAACCAGTGCCCACTCCCATTTCGGATCGGTATGGGAAAAGTCAAAACAAAAACCGACAGGTAGAACCTGTCAAATTCCCAAGCCTATCCCACTGCAAAAAAAGTAGTGATGGCTTTCTATGTTGATTGGTATTAGTTCATCTGATAATTCTTTAGATTTTAATAATCCAGTGTGATGATGCGTCCTTTGGTGAAATTGAAGAATTTATCTTTTTGAGCGGTCTGAACGCCTTCAAGCAAGTCTTCAGGATTGAATCCTGCCACTTTCAAACAGGTCGGACAAGCATAAACTCCTACTTCGTTTTCTAAGAGTATTTTTAAGTAGGTTTGAAAGGTCTCAAAATCCTCATGCGTCAAATCATTTGCGTCCTTGACTAACAGTTCTACTGCGTTAATATCCATATAAACAAGAACATCTTTGTCTTCCGCCATCATTACAGCCATTTTCATTGGCATCAGTACTTTGTGTGGGTCATTGTAACTTTCCGTAATATGTATGAAGACACCGTCTCTCGATTCTTCGACGATTTGTGAGGGTCCAACTTCCTGTGCAATACCGTTATTGTCCGTTGTCGCTTGGTTGCAAGAAGAAATGAGAATTGCTGCTACTAGTAAAATAAGTCCATTTTTCATTTTTTTTCCCTTTTTATTTTTATTGACTTGTTTGCAAAACAAATTGTCGTTGTAGTCCGTTTTCGTCATGGTTTGAAACTGGCTATACGAATGGCTAGGCGGACCTTTGCGGTTATTTCGCGTGCGACGGTCACCATAACTCTCCTAAATATAGGAAAATTCCAGGAAACGCCCACTAGCGGTTCATTGCCCTGCAACGTAGCGATTCGTAGCTCCCCGAAGCTGACCAATTTCGGGCACTTCCCGTTCCGTTTAGCAGTTAGTTAATCCAGGCAAATACGTTTATATCGACGCTTTAACCCGCATTACGTACAGCCCACACCCCATCTTGTGTGCCACCTTTTATTCATTTTTCCGAGCTATGTAAAATCCGTAACTATAGTAGTCCTTGAATTTTTGGTACAAGTCGATTTCAGCTTGATTATCTTCAACTACTTTTCTTGCAAGTTCTGAGTAGTTGTTGCGTTTCAGAAAGTGCTCAAATCTTGCTTGCATTGGCTTGTAATAGGTCTCAATCCAACTGTCTTGACCTAAATAAAAATATCCGACAAGCGAATAGCCATTATTTTCCAATTGTTTGATTTTGTTGGAAGCAGTGTTGACCTCTGGGTATTCCGCTTTCCAAAACTCTTCAATTTCTTCTGGTCGGGTTTGAGTTATCCAAGTGATTTCACTTACAGCCAAATAGCCACCGACTTTCAAATAATCCTTCCATTTTTTAAGTCCCTGTTCAAATCCAATGTTATAAATCGCTCCTTCCGACCAAATGAGGTCAAATTCGCCTTCGGCAAAAGGTAAATCGTCCATTGATTTTTCAAGCGTTACGATTTTGTCGGTCAACCCTAAATTTTGAGATTTCTCATTGAGTTCCTTCAAAAACTCCGGAAATACGTCAACTGCGGTTATTTGTCCATTTACTTTTTTAGCAAGTAAAATCGTCTGTCCACCTGAACCACAACCAATATCCACCACTTTCAATTTTCGGTCAGTCGGCAAATTCAGTAAATCAAGAGCTTTTAGGGTGTCTTTTTCGCTACCTGGCCCTTGTCTTTCCGAATTTTTATGCAAATCAATTAGCAGTTCTAATTCTGTCATTTTTCGTTAATTTAGATTGCGCACAACGGTTTTGTGTAGGAGCTGTAACGAATTTAAATTCACTTACTTTTTAGTTATTCAGGTAGTAAATAGTAAGCGAATTCGTTCGGTTGTTTACGTTAAACCGCTATTGCGTATACACCGTGTATGCCTCGTTAATTGTTTATCTTGACAATTTGTCTAAAATTCCACTAATCTTAATTTTTTCATTAAGGTTCAAAGGCGTTGTGAATTTAGTAAAAATCAAATCAATTTTTGGTTTAAGTAAGCTCAGTTCTTTACTTCCATTTTTTGTTATCTTTATCCTTTTTGCTCTTTTATCTTCTTCGTCTGGAAACTCTTCTACCAACTTATTCTTTATCAGTCTTTTAATAATTTCTATTCCTGTTGGTGCTTCAAGGTTATGCATTTCCACTAATTCCATTTTTCTGAAGCTTTCTTGATAATCTAAGTGTAAAAGAAAACTGTACTCATCAATAGAAGAAACAAGGGAACCTGACAAAACGCTTTTCGTTTGCCTTTTCAATGCTTTATTCAAATGCATCAATTTAAAAGCTATTAGCAATTCATCGTGTGTGGAATGGCCCCCATTATCTTTGCTCGTAAATAATTTGATGTTAAGCCAAATTGTGAAATCTTCGATGCTAATGGAAGGGTTTCCCTCTTGATATTCCTCTACATACGTTATTAATTCCTTAAGTAATGTGTATTCCATCCTGATATTTTACATCGATTCTGAACAAATTTACAAAATATATTGTGGAATTGAAATAATTCTGTAAATTTACATCAGAAACATAGTTATAGATTAAATTTACAATGAATATGAATAATCCAACGTACACTTTTGTATCGGTATCCACTGCTAAACCAGGGAAATTTGAAGACTTAATCCGAATGGCTACCGCTCCAACGAAGAAAATGGACAAAAAATCGGATGGTCTTATCGCTTATCAAGTCAGCGTTGATAACGAGAGAAACTCCGTAGTTGTCTGGGCAACTTATGACAAAAAGGAAACCCTTTACAATTTTCTTGAAACCGAACAAGGCAAGGACGACCACGGTGAAAATGAGGACATGGAAAGCATTATCGAATCATTCGTAATGTACGACCTTGAACCAGTTAGTGGAAGGCTTCTGCCCAAAAAGTAACTTCTATTTCAACAGCGTTCTTTCGTCCCGGTAGAACGCTGTTTTTTTCTTAACGAGGCGCAACGACTGCCCAACCGCAGCCAAGCGGCTACTTGGCTTTTGGGAGGCGGATGTAACTTCCATCCGTATAAAAAAATCTGTAGGAATCCCAACTAGCTTTATCAGTACGATTTGTCTTAGTCGTTCCACCCATAGGGAACCCCAGGCGTTGAAATCGCTAGTAATCGCTTCTCCGTGCACCTGTTCACACAGGTTTTCCCACAGCCTGGCCCGGAAGGTACCGCCGGGCTATACCCAATCCTGTTAAATTAAGAAAAAAGTGCTCTTAACAGCAAAATAAGCCGGTTTCCCTTAGGTAAACCGGCCTGCGTTACGTAGGTTCTGTTGTCTAAAACATATAGCTATGAACGTACAAAATACCAACCAAAACAGGAGGGGTAGATTTGGGGATTGTCCGAAGAAAAATCTTTAAAAAATCTCATCAGTTGACAATCAAAACCTTTACCGTTCATCTTCTGCTCATTTTTCTAGATCCTCCCCACTTGACTTTCAGCCGGTGGTACTTTCTGTCCGAACTAGGTTCAAATCAGCGGCGGATTACGACACCGTTGGTGTGCTACAACAGCTTGGTAAATGATCGGTAACTCAGCCTGCGGTTTCCCAAGCCCGATATACAATTGATTGGCAGTTTTTCCCTGATCTTTATTCCATTAGCTCAGAAACCTATCTGTATTTTGCCAACGCCAGATAAAAAGGGTGTCGAATCCTTGGCGGGGACGGCAGCACTTTAAACCTTTCTGGATCCAAATACGGGATTTCATGGCACTTTCCTTCCGCCTATTAAATGGAAATCTGTTTATGCCCGATTGAAAGCAACTCGATCCGAAGATCTTTAGTTGTGACAATATTTTAAGCCAATCCTTTTTGAAATCAAGGATCAAATTATTTAAATTTATCCAGCAGTATTTAATAGAATATTGTATATGCCATGACAAGGTTATACTTCTATATTCAGTTCATTAGAAGGTTCTTTTTCAAATGGTGTTTGTATGGATTCAGCTTGTTGTACCCTACGTCGTCGGTAGTTGGTCAGTTAATTGACGTGAGCTTTCGTCACTTTTCCACCGACAGTGGTCTGTCTACTTCCATGGTCAATGACCTATATATCAGTCAGGATGGATATCTCTGGGTCGCTGGGTTAGGTGCATTGACACGATTTGACGGCACGGAATTTACAAGCTTTGTTCCTATCGGAAAAGAAGCTAATTCTATTAACTTCACCTCTGTTGCTTCAGATAAAAAAGGTACCGTTTATGCAGTCGGTATTGACCCGTGGAATACTTACCATCTTTATCGATTGCTTTGTGATACGGAGGAGCTGACGGTGGTAGACGGTGACTGGGTCTCTGTCCATCCCATTCGGGCGTTGATCCCGGCCAAAAACGGAGAATTATTATTTATTACAACCGAAGAGGAGGTCATTTTGTCCGATGGTGATCGGATCTCACGATTGTTCGAATCGCCCGCGCAAACGCCTATCATCTCAGCCTTCTCTACGACTGAAAATTTCTTTTTTAGGACGTCAAAGGACATCTTTAGGGTAAGTCGCACGGGAACTTTCACTTCAATCAAAGAATCCGAACTACCTCCCTATGAGAAAACGATACCTTTGGAAGGTGATTATTACCCTATCCATAATGTGGCATCAAACGATCTTTCCTACTTTTTCCCCATGTTACGTAGCCTGCTATACTCGCCTACGGTATCTTCCTTTCCTGAAACATCCTACATTTTTCTTGACCCGACAAGCTCTTCCCAATGGAATATAAAAAAAAGGCGCATCACCCACGTGGATCGCAAGACCAGAGAAAGTAGAGACTTCTCTTTTCTTCTACAGGATTTCCCGAAAGCCCATGGTATTAAATGTGCCGTTATGGACCGTTTTGGGCAGCTATGGCTGGGCACAAACGACGGGGTTTTTGCAATAAAGCCGACATTTTCCATCGCGCAAAAACTGTTTACGGGAAGGGATAGGTTTGGCAATGCATTTAGCTTCCGGGGCATTGCCCAATGGAGGGGGAAATTGTACGCAAACAGTTACTCGGGAAGATTTAATTACCAATTCAATGAAGGAAGAGAATCACCGTTTTACAACGACACGCCTGTCGTGCATCCACTGGCAGCCCATGCCGGAAACGAAGCCTCCCTTTGGCTATCCGATGGTCATTACCTGATGCGGTTTCACGATGCGAACGGGAAACCTACCATCTATACACTTCCTCTCCTACCTCACTTTGATTACACCAGTTTGAACATATGGAGCATCTACGAAGACCCTGAGAACACCGTTTGGCTCGGGACCAGTGTAGGCCTTGCTGTTTTGGATAGCTTGGGAGGGCAGATACGCTTTATTTCCCCCCCATTGATCCCTTCAGACTCCATAGCAAGGGTCAACCACATACATCCTGTACAGGATGGCCTCTTATTGGCTACCACCTTAGGTATACAGCATTTTGATTTCAAGCAGGGGTTTAGTGGGCAAGTGGGAGTGTATGATTCATTGGTAACTCTTACCAAAGGCACGCCCATTTACCACTTACACATAGACAAGGAAGGCATTTTTTGGATCGCCAGTCATGGAAAAGGGTTGCTGCAATGGCATCCGGAAAAGAAGCAGTTGACCAGCTTTGACGCATCCAATGGGATAAGCAGTGGCGAACTACACGCTGTTTACGAGGACCATAAGGGAGGATTATGGATACCGTCCGAAGATGGGCTTTTTATGTTTGATCCATCCGAACAAAGAGCCGTTCGCTACGGAAAGGAACATGGGCTGACCGATGATGAGTTTAACCGCATAGCTCACTTTCAAGATCAGGAAGGAATCCTTTATTTTGGAGGGGTAGCAGGCATAAATTTAATCGACCCGGCCAACATTTACAGAAATTACGCAGATAGTACGTATTCACTTAAATGGAATGCCGCTGTAATTACAGCCCAGGATGGAAGCTTCTCGGAAGATATTACTTCTGCGGTACTTTTAAAAAAACCGATCATCCTCACCGGCGAGCCCACAACACTTTCCCTGAAGCTATTTAATTTGGGAGGATACGCGTCATTCGAATACAGATGGAAATCTGACAGTGCGGGCTGGCAGAGGTCGAAAGATCCCATGCTACACCTTGTGGACCTTCCGGAGCGACAGGATGAACTAATTATTAGGGCACTAGATAGCCGGGGTAGCGTGGTCGGTATGCTAAATCTGCCCCTACATATACAACACCGCTATACCATTCATGAACTACTGGTGCCCACCATGATTGGAAGCGCGCTGCTTGCCGTAGTGGTTTTTGCCTTCTTTTGGCAAAAGAAATCCCGTAAGGAGAAACGCCACTCCAGGCTAAAACAGGATAGACTCGCTTCCCCATTCGATCCACCTGTAGAACCACTTTCTGAATCGCTGGATGGATTTGCCGAAAAGATTGAGGGAGTTGTAAATCAGCACCTGTCCTCTCCGGAATTTGGCGTTAGCCAACTCAGTGAGGCCTTATGTTTGAGTAGAAAGAGCCTCTATCGTAAAACCAATCAGTTAATCGGAAAAAATCCCAACGAACTAATCAAGGAAAAACGACTAGCATACGCCAAGCAGCTGCTTTCCTATTCCGATCTCAACATTGCTGAAATCACCTTTAAGGTCGGGTTTAATTCAAGCAGCTACTTCACCAACTGTTATAAAAAGCATTATGGGCAAACTCCCAAGGAATATAGAAATGCGCTACTGAAACGAAAAAACTCCTAAGCGCAAGGGGTTATTCAGCGTTTCATGTCCCCAATCTTTCATTTTTTGACCCAAAATCAACATTTTTTTGCCTCCAAAAAGGCCAGATTTACAACGAATTTCAATCCACTTATTATGAAAAAGGGTCTATTCGTTTTATGCTTAATGGGGCAGATTTTTGTTGCGTATTCTCAAATGATCGCCAATGAGGCAGGCATCGGAATACAAGGCATTGCAAGAGATGCCAATAACAACGCCCGATCAAATGAAGATATTACCTTGCGGTTTACCCTGTATTACCTGACAGAAAACAATACAGAGGAAACCATTCTAAACGTAAATGAAAACCTTCAGACGGATGCTTTTGGGGTTTTTTCCTATGTATTGGAGGTAGGCCAGCAGCATTATCCGCTTATTGCCTATTACGAAACCTATCTAAAGATAGAAGAAGGCTCCACGAGTATCTCCGATGAGAAACTAAAACAGGTTCCCTACGCTGTCAGTGCAGGAAATGGAGTGCCCACCGGGTCCATTATGCCTTATATTGGAGATACCGCGCCCCAAGGCTGGGTGCTATGTCACGGACAGGATATCTCAAATATAGCAGGTTCGGAAAGACTGCGAAATCTGCTGGGCAAAGCGACCGTTCCCGATCTGAGGGGGATGTTTTTAAGAGGTACCGGTCAAAATCAGGAATTTGGAAAAGAAGGGCCGGACCTTTTGCAGACACAAGCGGATATGCTGGGAGCACATCGTCATGAAGCGGGCGCTGATATGGAGGCAGTGGGAGGAGAACATCAGCATTCCATTCGATCAGATGGCACACCTGCAGTAACTGGACTATATCGCTCAGTTGTAGGCTATATACGTAGCAACGGCGGTGACATGACCAATTTCTTTACACAGCGTGACGGGGCTCACACCCATCCGATAGAAGGAAGTACCGCCGAAACCGGAGGAAATGAAACACGCCCTGTCAACACGGGTGTAAATTACATCATCAAGCTTTGAGCCGACAAATGAAACGGCTAGTCCTTATATTGCCTCTATTGGTCCTTTGCATTGCTGCTGTCTTTGCACAGCGAGTCAATGTAAAAGATGTCACTGCTTCCCAGGCTATTCGTAATCAAGGGTTTACATTTCAGGTCGGAGTTCCTATACTGGGCACCAATAAGGCAGTGTCGGAACGAAGGTTTGCTCCTCTGGACATACGGTTTCCTTGGGACATTTTTTATCAGTACCAAACCTTTGCTCCCGAGTTTTTTGAAATATCGAAAGGATACTTTGGTGATAAGGTCCGGCTAAACTGGGAATTTCTAAACAATCAAGACCGCATTACCAGCGTAAAGATATTTAGAAGACTATACCGAGATAATTCACCGGATCCCTTTCAATTGCTGGCCAACCGACCAGGTACTACGACAGAATTTGAAGACGAGTTTGCGGAGGGAGGCATCTTGTATGAATATAAAGTGTTGGCCGAGGGTATTTTAGAGACAGAAATGCCATTCGTGAATTTCATTACAGGCATTGGCTTCCGTTCTCCCACGGCTACGGTAACAGGCAATATCTCGTTTGAAGGCGGAAATCCGGTAGCCGACGTGACGGTTTACGCGGAACCAACCGGTACTCCGATCAACACCGGAAGTGCACTCCAGATTCCGAGAGAGGGTGAACTGACACTGAACCTGGTCAACCGCCCACTCGAGGGATCGGTGGTGTTCCAAGCTTGGCTAAAACCCGATCAGGAGGAAAACAATCCGACGGGCAGGATCTTCCGTATGCAATATTTTGAAGAAACGCTGGATGCGCATTATGCTTTTGAGGCATCCAATCAAACCTTGCGTGTCACAGTGGATGAATCTACCTTCGAGATAAAAAACTACCTACCTAACGGAACTATTGACGCCCGTGGCGACGATCTCCTTTCTCCCATTGCAAACTTTGTCAATCAATTCACGCATTTCACCATCGTTCTAAAGGATAACGATCATCCGCAGCTATACCTGAATGGCCGAAAAATTGGAAAAGACTATTTGAACCTGATCAATACTACAGAACGGCTGTTGGATCCTACGTATGCCCGAAGCCCAATGGAGATCAGCACACAGGGCGACCCCCTGGTACTCGACCGTGGAGGAAACCAAGGCAAGTGGCAGGACTTCCGCATGGGAGGAGAAGGAAGGCTGATCCTGGATGAAATCCGGCTTTGGGACAACCGCGAAAACCGCTTGGACTCTGCCGCCATACGACAGGACTTCAAGCGCTATATCGGAGGCAACGATCGATCGCTGATCGCCTATTTTAGAGCCAATGAAGGCACCGGCCGGTATGCCTATGATCTCTCACGAAAGGGTTTTGAATACAATAAAAACGATATCCGCTTATACACAGATCTTACGCCGGAAGACCAAAGACCGAAGTGGGTGCGTGGGGGCGGAAACATTCCCAACAGCGACCAACTGGGCGTGATGGGAATTACCAATAGCAATGGAAACTATGAGATCAGTGCCATTTCCTATTCCGGCACCGGGGAATCGTTCAACATTACCCCAATATTCGGTCAGCACAAATTTGATCCCGGCCAGCAGATGGTGTTTTTGGGAAGAGGCTCTGAGGTGGTTAATAGGATAGATTTTACGGATATCAGTTCCTTTATTTTCAGGGGCCGGGTGTTGTTTGACACCAGAGGCGTTTTCCCCTCGTTTGTAGAAACCAATGGAGGGCAGTTTGAAAATCTCAGCGAAGGCATAGAGTATGTTTCAAACCCAGGGATTATCGAGGAGGGGTATAATTATTACGAAAAAGGGGGGCTGAAGTATCCGAAGGGCCAGTATTGGTACAACGATAACGGAACACCAGCAGACCCCGACGACGATTACCTGGAGCAATATGCGAGCATCAGCCCGCAGGAAATCAGCATTCGCGTGGATGGACAGATCGTAATGGGACCCGATAATCGTCCGGTGCAGCCCAATCAACAAGGAGAGTTTGAGATCAGGGTTCCCATCGGTGATCATGCAATTTCGGTGGAAAAAACCGGGCATCACTTCCTATTCAACGGCAGATTCCCTGCCGAGGAGGGGGAGTTCAAGGAGTTTTTTGAAGATGCCACTGAGACCGTGTATTTTATAGACACCACCCGGGTAACAGTGGTAGGAAAAGTGGTAGGGGGAAGCGTGGAGGCCGAGAAACCGATTGGATTTGGTGGAGAGGGTATTCGGATAGAAAGGTACCTGGATGAAGAAGGGGTTGAAAAAGAACAGGTAATTAGTGCCATCAATAATATAGGACTGGCAGAACTGGTGTTGGAACACCTACCCGGAGGAAACAATCCGACTGAGGAAACCCGGCATAGGTTTCATACGCATCCAGCGTCGGGCGAGTTTAGGATCAAGGTTTTGCCGCTTCAGTATGAAATAAATCAATTAAATGGCCTTCGGATTCCTTCAAACCCCACGCTTTCTTTGTTGGAAGCTACAGAAGAATTGAATTTTGAGCAGATAAGGCCCGAAATAAGCCCGGAGTTTATCCTTCCGGATCAGCGTAAGGTCGTTGGAGATCCCTTTCAATACGAGCTAAGTTTTGTTCATCGGTCGATGCCAGTGCTCAGGATCAATTCCCAAACCGTTGACCCAACGCTTCAACTAAATGATTCTACAATCATTAGCACAGAAGGAATGCCCTACCCCATCTTTACGCAATTCAGGGAGTATGAAATCGCTATGAGCAGTTTTGAAAGGTATGTAAACTTTGATGGCGGTGAAGAAAAAGAAGACCAGGTACCCATTTTGGATGGGGAAATGATCGTCAATAACAACCTTGCCTTGTATAATTCAGAGAATTTCTTTAGGGACGAAGTAGACCAAAGCATCATCCGATATACCTTCAAAGCCGGCAGCCCGGCCGTTTCGCCCCCCTTTACCCGAAGTTTGGACATTCGGTTTCGTGTAAACGGGGTGGATTACCCAGCGGAAAATTACCTGAGTGAAGGGATTATTCTGGGAGGGGAATCCGATGGCAGTCAGACCTTTATTACAAAGGCTCCCGATATTCCGGACATAATTTTGCGAGATCCTCCAGGTTCGAACAGCTTTGCTGCTATAGACCAGGGACAACGTGTGAGTTTTACCAGTAGGGTAAGAAATGTGTTTTCCGGTGGGCTTTCCTTGAACTTAAAGGTCATGTTCGGCGTGGAAGTTGCCGCAGGCGGTGGTATCGTTGGTCCGTTGATTACAACTGAAACCATAAACAATATCGAAACCGGAATAAACCTGGTGACGGGATCAACGGATGGGGAGTCGCTTACCAAAACCTACACCTTTACCCAGCGAATGACGACCAGCAACGATCCCAGGTTTGTGGGTGCCAAAGGCGACCTGTATATCGGCCAATCAAAAAACATTGCCTATGGTCAATTTGACAATGTACAGGCTTCCCAGGCTCGAATTGGGAGCAATCCGTTCCTTGAACTCCAAAACAAAGATGGTGAAAGCGCCTTTATCAGTACTCAGAAAGCCATATTCTTTAATGAACGGCCTACGGAAACTTTCTTTGTTTATACACAGGATCACATTATCAATCAATTGATCCCAGAACTCGAAAAGATCATAGAAAACTTGGATAACGGCCTTATCCAAGAAGACGATCCGGGAGTATTGAGCAGAGACGAGTACCTCGAGCAAATTTATCAATGGCGAAAAACCATCCAAGACAACGAACGGGCTAAAAACCTGGCCATAAGGGACAAATTCTTCTTTTCGAGAGCGTCCAGGCTGTTTTTAGAGGAATACAATACTGATTTAATCAATCTAATCAATGAGTCCGAGCTTCAGGGGGATGGGGCGGGTTCCTACGAAGGCAGGTTAAGGAACCGGTTGACCCGTTCGGAATCTTTATTGGAATTGATCAATCAAAGCCAGGTAAACAATATTTCCTTTGATGCGGGAGCGGGCGAAATTACGAGAACCGTAGAAACGGCAATAGTGAATGAAAATACAAAAGAATTTAACCTTACCATTGACGAAACGTTCGCATTTACTACAGGATTTCGCCTGAATAAAGCGGGATTACTGATTTTAGGTGGAGGATTTGCCAAGCAGGATATGAATGCCTCCTTTACAGAGGAAAGTGCCTCAACCGTAACCATCTCCTATACCTTGAAAGACCCTACCCCGTTTAACCTTTTTAGTGTCAATGTGATGAACACGTTCGACGGAAACGGGCCCGTTTTCAGTACGATCGGTGGGAGCACCTCCTGTCCGTACGAAGGGGAGGAACTCTCCTATTTCTATTCCCCTCAATTTCAAGGAAGTACATTCCCTATTTTACCAGTGCCGGAGGAGTATCGTGTCCCCTTAAGTAATGCTACCCAACGCATAGAAGTCCCGCAGATCAGTGTGGAAACAGCAGACCTGGCCAATGTCCCGGAAAGCCAAAACGCAGAGTTCAGGCTGATCTTGGAAAATAACAGCGCCGCGGAAGCAGACGGGTACTTTCAATTGATCGTGGACAATACGAGCAATCCAAACAATGCCATTTTCAATATCAACCAAAACGGAACGGTGGTCTTTATCCCTTACGGGGAAAGGGTAGAATACGCGCTAACACTCGGAAAATCCATCTCCGATGTCTATGATTACAAGGATATCAAGGTAATCTTGCAGTCTCTCTGCGACCCGATAAACACCTTTGACGAGGTGGTGATTTCCGCCCAATTTGTACCATCCTGTTCGCAAGTTACCCTGAGCGCTCCTCTCGAAAACTGGACCTTTAACCGAGAGACGGCATTTAACCTGGATGGCAGCAGCAATCCCTTACTGATAAACCTGGGTGGCTACAATCGAAATTTCGGTGGCTTCGAACGCATTGATCTGGAATACCGCCCCCTGGGCTTTCCCACATGGAGCAGGTTGCACACGTATTACAACCTGGAAGCCAGCTACCAAAATGCGCTAGCCTCCAACAGGCAGCAGATAAGCCTTATCGCCACCCCAAATCTGACATTCCCGTTTGACATTGTGGAAAGGGGCCTTGCCGATGGCCGGTATGAAATCCGGGCCAGAAGCACCTGTACCAATGGTACCGAATTCGTTTCGGAAGTTGTACAGGGAAGGGTAGATCTGAACGCACCCTTGCGATTTGGAACCCCCTCTCCTACCGACGGCATATTATCGATAGGATCAGATCTAAAAGTAAGGTTTAATGAGCCCCTTTTCTTTAATTCCGCAGTATCGTTGGTGGAAATAAAAGGACAAACCAACCAACTCCCGGTAAACCATGCGGTTTCTCTTCGATTCCAAGGGCAGGAAAACGTGATGATCCTGGAAAATCCCCAAATTCTGAACGAGGATTTGACCCTGGAATTCTGGATGAACAATGCCACGGAAGCACCTAACGCCAGGTTATTACAGCAGGCTGGAGGATTGGAAATTGCACTTGAAAACGGGGAATTGGCCTTCACCTTAGGAAATACCCGGATCAAAGGCCTGATCTCAGATGATGGTCTCTTTCATCATTATACCTTCACATACGATCACCGAAATGGGGATGTTAAAGTATACGAAGAGGGTACCGTGGTAGCCTCCGGCAATGGAGGCACAAACATGAGTATCGCCTCAAACAACCCCATTGTCCTGGGCGGAAACACCTTTATCGGCAACATCCACTCCGTTAGGATGTGGAGAAGAGCCATTTCCCTGCAAGATGCTTTTGCCAATATGTACAACAAGCTACAAGGAAATGAACCAGGTCTCATTGGCTATTGGCCACTTGACGAAGGCAGGGGGAATATTGCCCATGACCTCGCCCGATTCAAACATGCCCGCGTAGAAACGGACTGGGACATTAGACCCAAAGGAACGGCCTATCATTTTGATCAAACACAATACATGACCTTGGACAATGTTGGATTTGTACAACTTACCTCTACCATGGATGCAACCCTTTCATTCTGGGTTAAAACACCACAAGGTCACGAGGGAACCCTCTTTTCCAATGGAAAGGGCGATGGCACAGACGTCCTGCAAAGCAACGGATTTGCCAATAAGTGGGCCATCAATCTGAACGCGGAAGGTAACCTTTCCTTTGCCAGTGAGGGCTTGGAACTTCCCTTGACCACCACGTCCATTGCAGACGATACCTGGCATCATATCACCCTATTGCTCAATCGTTCCGGGAATTTAAGAACCCTGGTGGACGCCGAGGAGGTGTCCTCCCACTCGTCCACGGGTATCGGCGGATTTTCAGGAAACCGGATATGGATCGGTGCCAGAGGCAGTACGTCGCTAGATGGCGCGGAAAACGTAGACCGTCCCTTTCAGGGGCAAATCGACGAATTGAGGCTTTGGAACACGCTTAGGAACCAGGAGCAAATCAGTCGTGACAGGTACTTTGAAATCGACGAAACCTCCATAGGCCTACTTCTCTATGCCAGGATGAACGCCCCAGACCGCCTGACCAATAGCGGACCCAGGTACTTCCACGCCTTTAGCAATAACAGCCTGATCTCAACCCCGGCGTTACTTAGCCAAGGCGAGGTGAATTACAGCGCGGATGGTCCGCCGATCAAACCGGTTCGAAACCTGGTAAGATTCCAGGTAAACCAAATCATCAACGAAGATGAGATGATCTTGGAACCGGTTATCAATCGTTGGGCTGAAATTGAAGGTCAGGTATTGGACATCACGGTACACCGAATGTTCGACGGAGCAAATAACCAACAACAATCCCCCGTCACTTGGACTGCCTATGTACAGAAAAACGCCGTCAACTGGTTCGTGGAAGGGCATACAGCGCCTGTGGACCTGGTAAAAGAATCCGAGCAAGATATGACGCTGAACCTGGTTGTTCAAAACCAGGGCGGCACACCACAGTCCTTTAGCTTTAGCGGAGTTCCGAGATGGATCAGCCTAAGCAGGACCTCAGGAACGCTCCCCCCGCTTAGCCAAGTAACCATTCAGGCACATATTGCCCCGGAAATTACGCCTGGGGTCTATACCGAAAACTTGGTCTTGGATACCGATTTCGGATTCCCCCAAAGCCAGGTGATCAATCTTAGGGTGCTTCCCGAGAGCCCGGAATGGGAAATTGACCCTGCTGCTTTTGACTACAGCATGACCCTAATCGGTAGAGTCAGACTCCACGGTGTCTTTAGCCGGGACGGGATGGATCAGGTGGCAGCTTTCCATCAAGGAGCCCTGCGCGGGGTCGGAAATCTCAGCTACGAACCTGCCTATGATGAATATTTTATCTTTCTAACGATTTACAGTAACGAGCTCTTCGATGAACCGCTTTCCTTTAAAATCTGGAATGCGAGCAACGGTGCTATTTATGAGGCTACACTAAACAACCAACTGAGTACCCCTTTTATACTCAATAAGGTCATAGGTAGTTTGCAGGACCCTGGAATAGTTGCAAATACCGAAATACAGGAACAAGCGATCCCGCTGAATCAGGGTTGGACCTGGATTAGTTCTCGGGTACATGATCCCCTATTTGCCGACCTTAATCAACTGACCGCCGGCATGAATTTGCATACCGATGACCGTATTCAGAGCCACTCCCCCGCACTTTTGGAGACCTATTTCAGAGACGAACTACAACCTGGCAACAGCACTTGGTCAGGTACCATCAGCACTAGTGGCGGGCTGAGTGCGGAACGTATGTATAAGGTCTATTTACAGGAAGAACAATCGCTCCAACTCCGAGGTAGACCCGTGGATCTATCCGAGTGGACCTTCGATGTGCAACCCAACTGGAATTGGCTCCCTTTCCCAATAGGGCAGAATATACCTGTGAGAGACGCCTTGGCCGGCTTTCAGGCCACAGAAGGTGACCTGATCAAATCCCAATCCCAATTTGCCATATATGACGCACGTAACGGCTGGAGCGGTAACCTGACCTTTTTGCGGGCGGGAAGAGGCTACATGCTTAAATCCGCAATGGGTCAGCGCTTTGCCTATCCGTCCATTTTCCATGCCAACCTCCGAACCCAGCCCAATGAAAGCACCCAGGCAATGGCACCGGATGAAGGAGGGCGGATGCAGCCTTCCTGGCTTCAGTATCCGGAAACCATGAATGCCATCGTGCAACTGCCAAAGAGCTACGAACAGGTACTGGTCTATGACCGGAACGGTGAAATAAAGGGACAAGTAGCCCCCATGGAAATTGCTGGCAAAACCCTTGGCTTTCTCACCATTTATGGTGATCAAAAAGAGAAGCTGACTTTCTATTTGGGACGGGGAAGCGATGAAATAATGACCTCCACCACCTTTGAGTTCTCGGGAAACACAATCCTGGGCACACTCAGGCAACCCGTAGTCCTGCAGGTGGCTGAAACCCAACTCAACGTGATGCCCAATCCCTTCGACCATAAATTCATGCTTCAATTTGGTGCCAAAGAGGTGCAAGACGTTTTGGTACAAGTATATACCGTGGACGGCAGAAAAGTAGATGAATCGCTTGTCGCCGCCAAAATCGGAAAAAACCAAGTAGAATTCCGGCCGGCCATTGCAAGCGGAATGTACATCCTGCGTATCCAGGTCGATGGCCGAGTACTCCACAAAAAGATCATTCGACGATAATGACACGATCCATGCAAAAAATCATCTGTTTCGTTTCGGTTGCTTCTATTTTCCTGCCAGTATGGGGTCAGAGCCCGGACTGGAAGGTATCAGAGCAGAATTTCGAACATACCATGTCTTTGGTAGCCTTTGTCAATGTGGACGGAAGAACACTTACCGGCTCCGGGGATCGGGTAGCTGCATTTGTAAACGGAGAATGCAGAGGCGTAGCCGGTTTGACAGAAGTATCCAGCCATCAGGAACATCTGGCTTACCTCACGGTGTTTGGCAACACCAACAATGAAGTCGTGAGTTTTAAAATATATGATGCCACTGCCGATCGGGTCGTCGACGTAGCGCAGCAACTGGTGTTTCGAATAAATGCCCACGAAGGAAACCTGCTCCAGCCCTTCAGCATCGCACAACCTGCACTAAGTGCCGCCGCCTCCATTACCGAGATCAGCCTTGCGGGATTGGAGCCATTGAACGTAAAGGTAGCGGATCAGAAAGTGGTCTTCCTGGTAGAAAAAGACACACCCGTATCGGCCCATACCTTGCTATTTACGTTGACTGCCGGTGCCGGGCTCTTTTGGAATAATCAACCGGTCATTTCCGGAGAGAATCTCCTGGATTTTTCCCAACCTGTCAGTTTACAACTTCGCTCGGAGGATCGTTCGGTGATCCGGTCATGGACGGTCGCTATTGAGTTTGCCAGTGAACTTTTGGTATACCGGCGAAATGCCACCTGTTTCGAAGCGGGCGCCATTAAGGTTACTGGAAGTAGCGACGGGCAATCCGTTTCGTTGATTCGGAGCGGTCAGGTAATCAGCAGTCGGTCCATGACAGGTGGTGAAGTGCTCTTCGATCGATTGGTACCGGGAACGTATACGGTGCAGACCACAGCATTTGAAAAACTGGTAATCATCGAACAACCATGAAAAACAAGAACACTCTGCTGACAATACTTTTTGCCCTTTTATTCACCGCCTGTAGTAGAGATGAGGAGGTGATCATAGAGGCCTTGGGAGTAGATTTTGGCTATCGAAACGGCGAAGTAATCCTTGAGGGCGATTGCGTCGATCCCAACCAAAATTTTGCAGTGCTGGTGCACGCCACCATGGGTAACTTCGGCACGCTTAGGCCCAGGGAGTTTGATATCTTGGTAAACGATATCCTGTATAACGTGACTTTTCGGGGAGAAGGCACCAAGCTGATTCCTGTGGACCTGAAACAGGGTGAAAACATTGCCAGGATTCCGGGAACGAATCTGGAAGCACGGCTTGTCAAAAATGCTGCTCCAGCATTTGAACGGGTAGAGTGATGGATTTTTTCGTTTACTACCCCAAATGATGCGGTCCCATTGCTCGAACACTGCTAAAACCCGTATGAATCCTGTACAGGACCCTGCCCTCATTTTTTTACCTCATGCGATTCACATACCTCTCCAACAGGGTATGCCCACCTGATAAAATGGTGTTTCCGTGTACCGGCTAACCCCCTTGCTTGGTACTAGCGACCCAGAATCCGCTTGCTACGCCCTAAATAAAGTCCACTAGGCCCCAACTGCCCCTCATTCCGAACCGTAGGCCGAACCGTAGGCCGGACTGTAGTGCTTGTCCTGGAAGGCTGTTTACTCGTCCAGCTCCCTGATGGTCCAGGCTTTGGTTCGACCGGAGACCTCCTCCCGGGTTTTCGCGACCGTTTCCGCAGTCACCGCGGTTGATCCGTTACCAAATTCCTTGCGGACGTAGGTAAGGACATCCGCGATCTCCTGATCGCTCATTCCGCCCATGGGAGGCATGGGAATGGACTGGGTTCCGGCTCCGTATTGTTCTCCCGCTACGTCTAGGGGACCGGTAAGTCCATTGAGCAGGATTTTGATAAGCTTCGTTTCGTCTCCGGTGACCCGCTTTGAACCCAGCAGGGGTGGATACACCCCTGGCAGACCCTTACCACCTGCTTGATGACAGGTCAGGCAGGCCTTTTCATACAACGCTTCGCCAGCTGTAACGACCGCAGGTCCCTGATCCAGCAGTTCCTGCAGAAAGCTTTCCTGAACCGTGGATGCGGGGTGAAGTTCCCCCTCCTGAAAAGGAGTCTCCCAGAGAAGTTGAAGGGACCTCGCACTTTGCCTCACCGCGTACTGTAGAAAAGGGTCCAACGCGTGTTCGAGCGCTGCGGTTACCACTTCGATCGCAGGGGTCTCCCGCAGGTAGCTGGCGGCTATCACTGCCTCCAGGCGGACCCTGGGGTGGACATCGTTTACGAGTTTCCGTAGCCGAGCAAGCGCCCCACTGTCCAGTCGGGACGCCCAATCTCCCAACACACGGGCACCATAGGCCCGAATCCGGAAATCCTTCGACTGCAACAGGCGATCGAGCAACGCCGGCCGAACAGTTTCATGGGCCTGATAGACCCCAATCAATTCGAGGAGAAACCGGTCGTTACGATCTTGAAGATCCAACGCATCTGCCGCAGCCACAACCGTTTCCGTTGGCTGGTAAAAAAGCAGGCGCTTCGCCTGGTAGCGCAACCATCGCTCCCGAGAATCCAAAAGTTCCAGCAGTTGGCCCTCATTCATCGCAGACAGATCGGGATAGGTAACGGACGACCTGGAATCTGCTGTGATCCTCCAGATTCGGCCATGTGACTTGTCGCGACGGGGATCGGCATAGCTCGCCTGGTAGTGACCGATGATCGGGTTAAACCAATCCGCCACATACAACGCCCCATCAGGCCCCACAGAAACATCCACCGGGCGAAAGGAATTATCGGCCGATCGGATCAATCGGGGAAGCTGTCTGGTAGCAAACCCTGCACCTGCATCCTCGAATTGGTGCACTTCCACCACCGATCCAAAATATCCGCCGATCAGTGCCGCGCCCTGCAGCGCTTCGGGCATGGCGGATGTTCCAATGATTTCCAGGGACGTCGTTTTGGGCGAAGTCTCAAATAGGGGGCCTACGTCGTGGTATTGCTCCGGATTGTTCGTTTGGTAGGCCTTGTTCGGATCTTCATGGTAGCGGGAACCGTCCTGCTCCGGAAAAGGAACCAATCCGGGCACGGTCCAATAGCCTTCCGGGCGGTCTCCGGTCTTGTGAAAGACCTGCCCGTAGTCGTCAAACGCCAAGCCCCAGCAATTGGCGCCCGCCATTCCTCCTCCGAAGAAACTCTCCAATTGTAAGCGGCGGGGGTGATACCGCCAAACCCCGGCCCGGTCCAGACGGGCAACGCCATGCGGAGTCTCCACGCGGGAAATAGCGTGGAGACCCTGGGTAAACCACAGCGTCCCATCCGGTCCATGCGTAATGCTGTTTACCAGTTGGTGGGTATCGCCCACACCGAAACCGGAGAATACTACCTGCCGATCATCGGCCTTTTTGTCTCCGTCGGTGTCACGGAGATAGAGAATTCGATCAAAGTCGCAGACATAGACTCCGTCTCCACCCGGTTCTACGCCTTGTACCATTTTCAGGCTTTCGGCAAAGCGCCAGGAGCTATCTGCGACCCCGTCACGGTCACGATCCTCCAGGACTTGAATGTAATCCTGCGCAGGCATCCCGGCCAGGGTCTGCGGGTAGGAAGGTGAACATGCGACATAGAGTCTTCCCTCCTCGTCCCAGGCGAATTGTACGGGATTCACGACTCCTTCCAGCTCTGAAGCGAAAAGATTGACCGAATACCCTTCGGCGGTGGTGAACCCCGCTAGTTGTTCTTCTGCTGTCAACGCATCCATCTCGCTGTACACCACCGGATCGACCGATACTCCCGGTGCTTCTTTTCCAGCGATCCGGTCGTAAATGACCGCATCTGCGTTTTCCACCAGGGGCAGCTGCTGCTCAAACGCGACCTGCAGCGAGGGCTCTGCCCCGGCCCCCTGCCCATACAGCTGATTCACGCGGTCTCCGTAGACAAAGGACCAGTTTGCCGGCCGCCAGAAATCAAACCACAGGCGATTTTTTTGAACAATGGCCTGACGGACCTGCTCCGAAGGTAGCTCCCCTATCTCCACCTCCAACTGCCGGGCAATTTCCGAGCTTACCCGACGCAGTCCCCCCGGTGTCAGGTGGATTCCATTCTCCGTGAGCCGATTCCCGGTACGCATCCTGGTCAAATCCACAAACAGCGCATTGCGTTGGGCCGCGATCGTTTTCATCGTTTGCACATACAGCTGTAGATCGTCATTCCTTTCCCTAAGATCGGGTGCATGGGAAGCAAGCGGTTTTTCAAAACGGATGGGAGACACCAGCACCAACTTGTGGGTACGGCGGGAAAATTCATCCAGCAACTGCTTGTAGGCTGCTTCGAAATCCGCCAGTCGGTCGGGCCCATCCAGCGCTTCCATCTGGCCGAATTGAGCCAGGATCACCGTAGCGCCCACCGCATCCAATTGATCGCCCCAATCGCCGAAATTCAGGTCACGCCATTGCTCATAGACCACATCCCCTTCCCAAGCCATCGAACGAAAACGAGGCCGTTGTCTGGCAAAACCTGCCGCCAACAGCGACTCCAATTCGCCCGATCGTTGCTCACGTACAAAATTCTCCTGACCTACAAATACGACAACATCTTCTTCCTGCAACCGAAAGGTGCCGTCTTCGAAGGCGGGAACCGGCGTCCGGGTCTGTACGCTTCCAAAACGACTCAGGCTAGCCTCATTGGGAGGGGTGACCGTATCCTCCAATTCCTCAATATGCAGGTTGCGGAACGAGATTTCTGCTTTGCTGTCGCCATGGATCTGCAGGGCGATGTGTCCTTCCTGCGGAATACCTTGCTCTTGCTCCCGATAGGTAATCGTCCGTTGACCGTTGAGAAGGATCGTCACCTGCTTGCCCCGAGCAATGACTTCGTATCGATTCCATTGACCCGGTCGCTCAATGGAAGCAATGAAATCAGGGTCTGCCTCCGCCAGAAAACGTTTGCGCCGCGATTCGTCGTAGAGGTAGCCCGTATAGCCTGCACCGATATCTGCCTGGTATCCGATCATTTCATTTGCCGGATCGCTGGTTCGTTGGCTGCGAAACTGCACGCCCCCATTCACGAATCCTTCCGAGCCCACAAGCCGGTATTCGAGCCGCAGGTGAAAGTTTTTGTAGACCTTGTCCGTCGCCAGGAATTCGTTCTGCGGATTCCCCTGTAAACTGCCACCCGTAATGACTCCATCCTCAATGCGCCAAACCGATGCGGTGTGGACATTCCATCCCCGGAATGACTGCCCGTCAAAAAATAGGTCCACAGGAATTTTGGAGGGAGCACATGCACACATAAAGCATGCGAAAATAACGAGCAGCAAGCACTTACCCGTCAACTGCCTACAGGAAGGAAAACCGAATACGGCCGCTACCCGGTGCAGGCTGCTAGATCCGGTCATCCGGAATTTGACGCATTCGGCAGTGGGACGTAAGCAAACGGCCAACCCCCTATTAAAATTTTCTGGGATTCCCTTGATGATTTTTCCATCTGTGGGGCAGCAGGTCGGAGAACTTGCCGTCATAGGTGGGGTTGTTGAGTTTTCGCAGCACGTCGAGCAGCCAGTCATGGGGATTTACCTCGTGCTTTTTGCAAGTCGCGAACAGGGAGTAGATCATTGCGGCGTTCTGAGCAGTGGCGTGGGTACCAGCGAACAGGTAGTTTTTCCGTCCCAGGGCAATCGGTCTGATGGCGTTTTCAATAAGGTTGTTGTCAATCTGAAGTTGTCCGTGGAGGGTGTATAGCTTCATGCTGTCCATGAGCGGAAGTGCATAGGCGATTGCCCTTCCTATCGGTGAGGAAGGGAGTACCTTGGGATACTCGGCGAGCATCCAGTCGTGGATTTCCCGCAGTATGGGTTGGGATTCCTCCACCCGTTTTTTGACGATGAGGTTTTCGGGAAGGGGCGGTTCGGCTTCCCTGATCTGTTTTTCTACTGCATACAGTTTGGCAATCGTCCCCACCGCCCAAGAAGCCCTATCTCTGTCATAAACTGCTGCCTCGTCGAACTTGCGGCGGATATGAGCCATACAATAATAGTGCTTTATGCCTTTGTTGCGGGCAAAAAGACTATGGTAAACCTCATAGGCATCTGTCTGGACCACGCCCTTGTAATTGGCCAATATCTCCTCTGGGCCGGATTTGTTCCTGGCGGTCCGGTAGTCAAAGAATACCAACCCGTCCACGGGGGCATGATAGGCCCACACGAAACCCCTATGGGAGGAACCCTTCACGCCTCCGTTTTCGAGTACCTGCATCCGGGTTTCGTCTGCCTGTAGATAGAGATTGGCCAGGGTTTCGCGCTTGAGTGCGTTGTAGATTGGGGTGATTGCTTTACAGGCTGCATTGGTGTTGTCGATGAGCGTGGAGGCGGGGATTTCGAGCCCTATTCGCCTGAACATCTGCTGCTGCCTGTACAGGGGAAGGTGATCCACGAATTTGGAGGTAAGCAGGTGGGCCAGAACCGATTCATCGAAGAGTCCCCTGTTTACGGTCCTGGAAGGGATTGGGGCGATCAGCACTCCCTTTTTGCCGGTTTGCGAAGGGTCAATGAGGGCCCATTTCCTGCGAACGGTCCTGCGCACTTTAAAACTGGCGGGTACCATCACCAACACCTCGCTGGTTTCTTCTCCGATGATTTTGTATCCTTCCAGGTTTTGGTTGGGGTCTATGATATCGATTTCCCGCTCCAGGCTTTCGGGAAACACCATGCGGGGACCTCGGGCTGCGGCTTTCCTACGCTTGCGTGCCTGTATGTCCTGCTCCAGGTTCGCCTTTTCCACCTCGGCGGCAGTAAGCTCCTCGGAGGCTTGAACATCGGCTTCCCCGGCACCCAAGGGGAAGAGGCCCAGCTGCCCGTTGCCCGAACCGCTCACCCGGTTGTCGGATTTTGAGGAGGAGAAGTGCCTGCGCCGCAGTTCGGCTGCGTCCAGTAGGGCTAACTTAAGTTTGAGTTCCGTTTCCAGTAGCATGCGCCTGCTTTCGGCCAACTGTTTTTGGCTTTCCAGGTAGAGCGCTTTATAGTCCGGTACGGCTGTATTCATAGTATAAAAATAAATATAAAAAGTGACTTTAAATCATTTAAAGGCCACTTTTTTACAATATTTTTCACTTTTTTTTAAGTGAAAATATTCCTTTCGTACCGCTTTCTGAGTTGTACGGAAGCAAGCTTCACGCCCTGCAAAACCAGGGTCAGCTCCCTGGCGGAAACCAGTGTTTTGCTGTTTTTAGGACGCTCGAACGTACCCGACTCCAGACGCTTGATGTACATGGCGTAGCCGTCTCCGTCCCACTGGAGCAAACGCATTTGGTTGCCGCGTTTGCCTATAAAAATAAACACGTCACCCGAAAGGGGATCAAGTCCCAGATTGTTTTGGACAAGGCCGGCAAGGGAGTAAATTCCGCAGCGCATGTCGGCAGGCTTGTGGTATAGAAAATAGCGTACCGAAGAGGAAAGGGAAAGCATGCTTACGATATCAGCGCTCTGAGCCAGGCGGTATCCGGAAGGCGCTGAAAGGAAAGCCTGGTCCCGTTGGGAAAGTTCAATACCGCAACAGGCTCAGGTTCGGGATCGCTAACACGCAACTCGGTAAAACCTGTGTCCACATTCTTTTCCTGCCCAAACTTCTTGGACCAGTACCGGAAAGTGGCGTACTTGACTGAGGATTGCTTGCAGAACAGACCGACGGAAATACCACTGGCCTTCCACTCTTCATAAAGGGAATGATAATAATCCCTGGGGGAAATAGTTTGTAAATCTTTCATGCAGGCAAAGGTCTCGAACCCCTGCCAGAAAAAATAGATGGGGGTGGGCGTTCGCTTACAGTGGGACTACGTTTGGGGTTGAATTTTCTGCCGAAAAAGGCTTTGGTTTTTGGCATGCTAGGGTCAATTAACGGGTTCCTTTGTGGAACGGTTTGGCTATGTACCGTGCCGATGTTTAGGAGGCATGGACATCATAGCCATTGTTCTCATCCGTTTTCTAATTCATTCTTCAATTCAGCTATAAAATACAAAGCTTCATAGAATTCATCATGTAACTCTTTAGCGGTTTTATCAATGTGAAATTCGGCAAAGTTCTTATGAACGAGTTGGTTTCTAAGATTGCCTAATGCCAAAAACGATTTTATTGCTCTTTCAAACCTTTCTTCGCTTCGAACTCTTTCTTTCATTTTGTTTTTGAAATCATTACCAAACAGTCCAAAAAACGAATTTGCATTTGAAGAATCCCAACTGAATAATGTGTGATATTGTCGCTTTATCGCTTTATTGTTGAAGAAAGAAACCACTAATTCGTTTGTATTTGATTTTTTTGATACAAATTCAGTTAAAATATCCGTGACTTCTTTTTCGAATAAACTGGCAATACTAAGCAGTAACCCTTTCTTAAAATTGAGTTCTGCTTCAATCCTAAATGAGGGCTGCTGCATTGTATCGAGATATTCGATTAAAGCATTATTATTTTCATATATCCTTTTTATTATTTCAGACATATCATTACAGGATTTGTCTTGCTCTATCAATTCTTATTTTAACGTTGGATGTTCCTGCTGTGTCTTTTTCTGTAGCTTCAGAAAAATCAGTATCTTCAAAAAGAACATGTAAATTTTCTGGAATAGCTGATTTAACATTTAATTGCTTTTGACTAAAGGCCTGTTCAGTTAAACTATTAAAAATCGCTTCATACGCAGATACATTAATTCTATTCGTTCTTGAAGAAACAAATGCTCCATGCCCAAAATTCATAGCTTCATTTGTAAAGGAATAGAATAGGTTTTCAAAGTATTCAATTGAATCTTCCGTAAATGATTTAGCCTTATGTGAAAAATTATTTAAAAATTTTGTCATTGAAGGACTGTAATTGTCCTTATCCATTAACATTGCAAAACCTCTCAGAATTATTTCGACGTCTTTTAAGTGTAAATCAGGATTTGGTCTATTAATTAGATTCCGCCAATTATCATTTAGATTAACCCTAAATAGCATTTCATAAAATTTAGAATGATATATACTCGATCTGATTTCTTGAGGTTTAAGAACTACTCCACCAGAATTTAGGCGATGAAATATTTCATAAACAGCAGAATTATCATTAGGAGGAAGGTTTTGTTTAATAATCACATTCCTAATCGTCCTTAAGTCAAATGCAAATTTGAATTCACCTAAAGTTGCGTAGTTTAAATCTTTAAGTTTGTTTGGGGCATTAGGTAGTTTTTCAGGGAGTTTCAGAGCAAAATCTGAGAAATATTCTTTATCATGTAAAACTTCTTCTGGGATTTGACCTTTCTCCGAAAAAATTCTTCTAAGTTCTGTTCTTTTTTCTTTTCGTGGAAAACGCTTTTTTATAAAATAATAAATGGTCATAAGTCTCTGCTGACCATCAATTAATAGAAATTCATTTCTTCCTTCTTCAAATAGGAAGACTTGTGGAACAGGAAGCCCCATAATTAAAGACTCTATTAGTTTAGATGCCCTCTTTATATCCCAAACATAATTCCTTTGAAATCCTGGAATTTTAAGTACTCCAGATTCGATAAAATCATATATGGTCTTGATATTAAAATCATTAGGGGCAGAAGTTAAATCGTACTCCGTAAATGAAAAATCCATTTCTTCATCGTCGGTTTCATCTAAGTACCAGTTTGAATTTTCTTCTATCATTTTTTTACTTTTTAAATGGATGAGAACGGTTAGCATAAGAATAGTAGCCGACTGCGTGGTACTTTCCTGTCAAATTACACAAAAGTTGATGCGGGCTACAAGCCTTGAATTTACTACTATTTCGGCTATTATTTTTATACATTGTTACCGCCTGCCATTTCTTTCAATTCATAATTTGTGCTTCGTCCACCGCTCGCTTCTTTTTGTAAGATATCCTTCCTAATCAAATCTTGAATATCTCGAAGAGCTGTATCTTGTGAGCACTTGTTAATTTTTCCCCATTTCGAGGTTGTTAACTTTCCTTCAAATCCATCAAGTAGTCTGTTTATTATTTTTTGCTGTCTATCATTGAGAATTGTGGTGGAATGTATTTTCCAAAATTCTGCTTTATGAAGTATTTTCGATAAAGTCTCATCTGTGGAGTCAATAGCATTTATTAAACATTGCAAAAACCACAAAACCCATTCTGTAATATCTGAATTTCCTTTTTGTGTTTTTTCAAGTTTTTCATAATACTGTTTTCTTTCAACTCTAATTTGTGCAGACATACTATAGAACCGCCTGATACTTTTGTCAGAACGTGCCAATGTCATATCGGTAATTGCTCTCGAAATTCGTCCGTTTCCATCGTCGAATGGATGAATTGTCACGAACCATAAATGAGCAATAGCCGCTTTAAGAACCAAATCTGTTTCAGGCTCGTTTTCAAACCAGTCAAAGAATCTTCTCATTTCTGGTTCTATCCTGTCTGAACTTGGAGCTTGATAATGAACTTTTTCTTTTCCCATAGGTCCCGATACAACTTGCATTGGACCAGTCGTGTCTTTTCTCCAGTCTGCAACTGTGATTTTATATAGATTACTCCAACCTGACGGGAATAACGCTGCATGCCAACCAAACAATCTGTCTTTAGTCAAAGGCAAATCATATCTTTGTGTAGCGTCAAGCATCATTTCAACTATTCCGTCAACATGGCGTTCCGATAGCACTGCTCCGGCTATATCAATTCCTAGTCGACGAGCAATTGAAGAACGTACTTGTTCAATTTCCAAAAACTCGCCTTCGATTTCAGATGATTTGATAACATCTAAAGTAAGAGTGTTCAAAACCGCTTCATTCTGCAAATCAAAGCCTAGCGATTCCATTTTCCCAATAAGTCTGCCTTGTTGATTTCTAGCCTCACCAAGTTTTATTAACACTTTCTTATTGTCCCAAGTGAAGTCAGTCCAGTTTTCTTTTTCGTGTATATAGACTTGCATTCTCCGCAAATTATGCGACAAATATACTCTTTATTCTCCGCAAATGAAACTTTCTCCGCAAAATATGCTCAGATTACAGCAATTAATCTCCGCATTGTCGTTTTTCTGCTTGGCGGTAACTACTGGCCAACCGCAGCCCTTGCGGCTACTTCCCTTATGGGCGGGGGATGCTGCCAGAGGCTACGCTAATATCTCCACTTGCAATGCATCGATCCTGCATCAAGTGGATTGCCACCTTCCGGTAAATCGAAGGCTTCCTTTTCGGAGAGCGTCTGCTTTTTCCGGTAAAGAAAACATAAACGGTCATCGAATCCAGGATGGCACAAGCATTCAGGAAAAAAACTGTTGAATCCCAGCCCTGCAAATCCACTGCTCTCAAAAAAGTAGGTCATCTATCGAAAAGATCCATTCTTTGCCCCAAACAGTTCTCTAAATATCCAGAATGGTAGGCTCAAAAGATTGCGAAAAGTAACCAACAGACCAAAAATACCTATCAGTATCTGGTAACTACGAATAAATACTAAGTTCCCAATAAAACCCGAACCCGTGGGCCACTATTTCAACCTTATTTCTACTATCTATCAACCGCAACCGCTACGGTCGTAGCTCGACTATAATCCCACTGCTAACCGATCAGCTATCCGAGCGTATGGGTAAATAAATTTTATAAAAATGTCCAATAAAGTAAAAGCCACTTCCGATATGGAAGCGGCTTTTACTTGCACAAGTCAACTGACTGTTTTAAATTTAATTCGCATCCCACCAAGGTTTGATGTTCATTTCGTTTTCATATCCGGCTTCGGCGACTGAGGTAGGGTTATTTCCCAGCTCTACAGCGGGATATAAAGCCCTTACAGGAATATACTGGCGTACAGCAGCGACAGGAACCGCCAGCTGGGGTACGTCCATCCTTCTCCATTCTGCCCAAGCCTCAATACCGTTGCCATAAAGAGCGATCCACTTTTGCATACCAATGGTATTTTTCCAGTTGGCGGCATCATAGGAGTTGATGGGCTCGGCCAAGTATGCATCTACTGCTGCTTGGTCGGTAAATCCCCATTGCATCATAGAAGCAGCAACCGCTGCGTTATATGCCGCCGCAGCATCTCCGTTGATAAAGCCCCTTTCAATAGCCTCCGCCTCAAAAAACTTCATTTCGGCATCGGTCAATAGGTATGCTGGAGCTGTAGCGGACCGCAGTAGGTCGCTTGGCCTGGAAGCGGTGCCCTGCAAGGCAAACGTCTCGCCATCGGTAAGGCCAAAGGGCAGCCCAACAAACTCACCACCCACGTTCGGCTTCGCGTATACCGTTAGACGGGGGTCGTTACGTTCTTTCAACGCGTCTACCAACACATCAGACAGCGTAAAATCGTCACGGTTATTGATGAAATGATTCACGAATAAGGGATTGGCTAAGCGCTGGTCGGACTGGAAAGGGAAGTGAAAACCTTCGTCGTACGAACTGATAACACCAGCAGCAAAGGCTTCAGAAACCACCCGGGAGGCTGTAGCGGGATCAACGTCAGCCATCCGCATCCCGAGCCGTACCTTAAGCGAGTTACCGAACCGCTGCCACATGGCCATGTCGCCCCCATAAAAAATATCTCCCGAATTGAAGCTTGGGGAACCAATTGTAATTTTACCAAGCGCTGCGTCGATTTCACCAACTAAACCGGCATAAATGTCCTGCTGTCTATCGTACGTAGGATTTGGGAACTCAGCGGCATTGAAGGTCTGTGAATAAGGTACATTTACCCAAATGTCTGTCACGTTCTGAAAAGACCAAATACGAAGTAGTTCCAGTATAGCCATACGATTATCCCGCTGAACTTCTGTGATACCGCCATAGTCCGCGGTGATTTGCATGGCTGCCTGCAGGTCATTCATGCCATTGGCATAGAAGGTGTTCCAAATACCGTCGAAGTCAGAAGGGTTTTGGTTAAATCGTGTATCCTCCGCATACTCACTTTGGGAGAAGTGCTGTACCATCAACATTCCAAATCCGTAGTTAAGCCCACCTCCCCACATCAAATTGGAAAGAGAAAACTCCGCCTGTGTAAGCAGATTCTCGGCCGGAACCTCTACGGGATTGTTGGGATCTGTATTCATCTCATCGAAGCCTTCTGTACAGCTCATAACTCCTAAGCTGGAGAGGAACAAGATCATTAGGTAATTTGCAATATGTTTCATGATAAGTTAAAATTTTAAATAGTCATTTAAACAGGGTTGAACAAGCAGGTAAAACATTACCTTTGGGAATATCGCCTACCTGCTGAATTGACGAAAACGCTTAGAATTTAAAGCTGATGTCGAAGCCCATGGAACGCGTAGTCGGCACCTGTGCGTTTTCCAATCCCTGAAGGTTCCCTGCGCCGTTCACTCCTTGCGGATCAAGGTAGGGTAGGTTACTGTGCAGGATAGCCAAGTTACGGCCAAACAAACGAAAGCGGACATCACGTACAGGTAATTTGGAGATCAAGCTATTGGGCAGGCTATACCCCAACGAAACTTCCCGAAGTTTGACAAAAGAAGCATCGAAAACGTTTGGAGCTGCTACTGACCAGATGGTTTGGTAATACGCTTGCGGCGTGACGGACACGGTATTCGTCTCTCCAGACTCTGTGACACCCGGTACGACGAGTCCGGTTTCGCGTACATTGTTTTCAGCGGTTACCGGATCCATACCTGAGTATTTGGACCACTGCAAGGAAGTCGAGTGTATGATTCCTCCTCCTTGATAGTCTATCAGGGCGCTTAATTCCAAACCTTTGTAAGAAAAACTGTTTCGAATACCGCCTGCAAAGTCGGCAATAGTACTACCCAAAAATTCCCTATCGCTGTTTACCAACGGAAACCCATTAGCCCCCACTATTATCTGGCCGGCGTCATTTCGGCGAAAATCTGCTCCGAAAAGGGACATGTAAGGGAAGCCCTCCTGTACGCGCACATCGGCAGCCCAAGTTGTGCCGGCGATAATATTCTCAACGCCAGGTGCCAATTCGATTACCTCGTTATTGAAGGTCGCAAAGTTTACCATCAAATCCCAGGTAAAGTCATTTTTGATTACAGGGCGCGCGTTCATCATCACTTCGATGCCTCGATTACGCATAGATCCAGCGTTCAATATCCTTGATGTAAATCCGGTTGAAGCTGAGGAGGGAACGTTGAAAATCTGGTCTACCGTGGTACGATCATAGTAGGAAACATCAAAAGAGAGCCGATCATTTAGCACGGCAAACTCTAAACCAAACTCGATCTCATTTGTACGTTCCGGGCGAAGATCGGCGTTGGGGCTACCCAACGGTACGGTATACCGAGGAAAGTTACCAAAGTTAGGTACTAGATTTTGAAAGACATTTCGTAGTAGATAGGGAGACGCATCATTAGCTGCTTGACCATAACCTACACGAAGTTTTCAAAAGGAAAGGAACGAGTTTCGCAACGCTTCCAGCTCTGTAAACACAAAGCTGGAGGATATGGAAGGATACCAATAGTTGTTATTGTCGGTGGGTAAAGTAGAAGACCAGTCGCCACGCAGCGCCAAATCAACATAAGCCATATCCTTAAACCCAATAGAAGAAGTAGCAAACAAGCTGTTGATGGCCCTGTTTTCCTCCGCAGTAACTACCTGCGCCGAACCGACTGAGTTGGCAATATTGAAGAAACCATCCAACGCCAAGCCCCCTACTGTGTTGATCCTGTTACGGGTATTGCTCTGATTCATCAAGTTACCACCAACCATCGCAGTCACTGACAAATCGTCACTTAACCGCTTATCGTAAAGTAATTTGGCTTCTAAGTTGGTCTCTGAAAACGTCCTGACATCCTCAGCATAGCTGGACTGCGTAATGCCCCCCTGCGGGATACCTTCGCGGGAACGGAACGTAAACCCATCCCGCATCGCCCTTAGATTGAAACTCAGGCCATCCATGATCCTGTAATTCAGGTTGAAGTTGCCGAAGAATCGATCGCGGGTGTCCTCCTGTAAATAGTTTCTTCGCACCCAGTATGGATTGTCGAAGAAACGTGGACGGTGGTTGAAAGAAATCAATTCACCGGTTTCGGGGTCAATAACCGGTCCTATTGGATTCCAGGTTTGCTGACGCCCATCTGTGAACCGATCGTTTTTCAACCTGTCAACATTCAACTGAGTTTGCCACCATTGCGTAAAGCCTTGCATTGGATTAGCATTATCATAGCCTGTAACGTTGCGGCCATCTGCAGCTTGAAGAACCAAGCTACCTGCGGCTGAAGCCGTAAGGCGGTCAGATACCTTATAACTGGTGTTAATACTGATGGTGTTTCGCGAGAGATTAGAATTAGGGATCACACCCTCTTGGTCCAGATTTGTGTAGCTCAAGCGGAAGCTGCCAACGTCGTTAGATCCAGTAACAGCTAAACTGTTTTGCCGTGTTATACCCGTTTCGAAAAAGCTTTCGTACCCCATAGGAGGAGCGACCCAAGGACGGGTTTCACCATAGTTGGGGGAATCCTTATCCCAAGAGTCCCAGTGGCGTACGCTGACGTTCGGATCGTAACGAGGGCCCCAAGCACCATCTTTGGCATAAATGGGGGCAAGAAACTGCTGGCCATTTTCCGTAAACTCCACAAAGCCGGACTCAGTAGGAGAAATATCACCTCCACCATAGAGTTGCTGGTGAGCCATAAGGGCCATGGGATTTTCGAAGGTCGTAGTAGAATTAACTTCCACCCCTAGCCCCTTTTTGGTGCCACCACTCTTTGTCGTGATCAAAATCACCCCGTTAGATCCTCGCGTACCGTATAGTGCCGTTGCCGCAGCGCCTTTCAACACTTCCATCGAAGCAATATCCGCTGGGTTAATGTCGGAAGCCGCGTTGCCGTAGTCGTAACTACCACCGCCAAAGCCTCGTTGTTGGGCAGTAGAAGCATAATTATCGTTATTAATGGGCATACCGTCCACAACAAATAGCGGCTGGTTTTCACCCAAAAAAGAATTGGCACCACGGATGGTGATACGGGAAGAACCACCAATTGCACCCGGCGAACCTTGTATCTGAACCCCGGCTATTTGCCCCTGCAAGGCATTGACAATGTTGGTTTCTCGGGTTTCTGCCAAGCGCTCTGCATCCACCGACTGTACAGCATAGCCTAAAGACGCCTTTTCTCGAGATACGCCGAGGGCGGTTACCACCACCTCAGCAAGTGATTTGACATCCGGATCCATGGTAACGTCAATTACCGTCCGTCCGCCGATTTCGATCTCTTGACTGGAAAGACCAATAAAGGAGAACCGAAGCGTTGTACTCCCCGCAGGAACAGCAATGGAATATTCTCCTTCTAAATCGGAGATCGTACCGATATTGGTACCTTTTACAAGTATACTGACTCCCGGGATGGGATCAGACTCTTCGGACGATATAATCGTCCCGCGTACCTCAGTAGTCTGTGCGAAAACTACCTTCACTGACAGACTAAAGCATAGGATTGTTAGTAAGTATTTGATCATAATATTATTTGTTTTTTACTCGATTGTTACAATTTTGTAATCTTAATGTTTTTTCGATCCGAAGAAAAAGCTAGCAAAGACAGTGTTATGTATACCAACTGTAGTCGTCGAATCAAGATTGATGCTACCTTCTAAGATATTTTTACAGGAAACAAAACTGCTAAATAGATGAAATTCAATTTGGTAGCACTATTTTTGGTACGATTCCAAAAGAAAGGGATGTGCCCGGAGTATGCCAAAACATATACCCTCCAAATGCCATTTGCAACAGAGGGAACAGTATATGCCTTAGATTGCCCTGATTAGTAATTCTTAGGTTAAGCCAGGATTGAAACAGCTACCGGATACTATCACTACTTACCGATTACCAGCAGAATGTAACGGTTCGTCTAATTCCAGCCATCCGGTATTTGTATGCCAGTGATTCCGGGCCAAACTGTTTAAGCTTTTTTTAAGCAGGTCGCAGGTCTGGCGCTGAAACGGTAGGTCCTATGCCTTTCATATTGGTTCAAACCGTGCCACTTTGGACGATCACAGGAAACCGGTTATATAGTGATCAAAAAATGATATGGCCAACGAACTTTTTCGCTTGATCCTTGATCCTCCATTACAGCCCGCTGATCTTTCGAGATCAGACAAAAAAAATCCTGCCAGCATTAACTGACAGGACTAATTTCCTCTACATGGATTTGGTAAATGTGCATCAAATTATTGTAACCACCTGATAATCGAAGATATGTTAGACCCACTTGGGCTCTAACCGGGATCCTCCTGCCCCGAAAGCTTTCCAGGCAGTCAGCAGCAATCGCTATTTCAGGGACAAACAATAAAGCCGCTTCGAAACGAAGCGGCTTGTGGGCCCACCTGGGCTCGAACCAGGGACCTCCTGATTATGAGTCAGAAGCTCTAACCAACTGAGCTATAGGCCCTCAACATACTCCCAAAAGCCGGCTATTTTGTGCAAATCCCTCGGAGGCTCCGAAAGTGGCTTTTCACCCGTTTTACCTTGCTTTTGGGACTGCAATGTTACATATTTGATTTTACTTTCACAACTTATACCTGCATGAAAAACCGTCCGGAAATCCAACACCTGATCTTTGACCTGGGGAATGTAATCTACGATATTGACTACCAGCGAACCTTTGACAAACTCTATAGCCGCCTGCCGGAAGACAAACATCCCCTGGTAAAGGAATTTATGGTATCCCCGCTGCACATGGACCTGGAAACGGGAAAAATCGACGAAGCCGCCTTTCGAAACGGCGTGCGGGACTACTTCACCGCAGATTGGGAAGATGCCTGGATCGACGAGGTCTGGAACAGCCTGCTCGTGGATATCCCTCAGGAACGCATCGACCTGCTGCTACAACTCAAACAACGCTACCCCCTGTACCTGCTGAGCAATACCAATTCCATCCATTTTACAGTGGTGGAACAGGTGTTTTTGCAAAAACTCCCCGAAAATACCTGGCCTCGGCTATTCGATCACTTGTTTCTGAGTCACGAGATGGGCCTGCGTAAACCCGGGGAAGCGATCTACCAATCGGTGTTGCAAACCTTGGGCGCCAAACCGGAAGCATGTCTGTTTTTTGATGACTTGAAAGAAAACCTTTTGGGAGCAGAGAAGGTTGGCATACAAACCCACCACATCGACCATCCAAAAGCGCTGATCCACTTTTTCCAACAACATGTATAGTACCAAAGACTACTTCAAACACGGATTTCTCTTTTTCTTGACGCTGATTGCCACCACCCTCGCCGGAGGGGAATGGCTGTTTGGACGCAGCATCCTCTCCAGTGAAAAACCGCTCACCTGGCCCTACTTTCTGCGCTCCCTGGAGTTTTCCGTACCCTTTTTGGGCATCCTGCTGGTACACGAACTCGGACATCTGCTGACCTCCATCTACCACCGGGTACGCTCCTCGCTGCCCTTCTTTATTCCGGCCTGGCTGGGATTTATCGGCGCCCCCTCTATCGGGACCTTCGGCGCCGTCATTCAGATGAAAAGCCTGGTCAGTAGCCGCAAAAAGTTTTTCGACATCGGCGTAGCCGGACCCCTGGCGGGGTTTGTGCTGGCTGTGGCCGTATTGGCGTATGGATTTACCCACCTGCCGGAGGCTTCGTATATCTACGAAATACACCCGGAATACGCCGATCCCAATTACGACAAAGCAGCGGATGAAAATGTGATGGACCTGGAACTGGGCTACAATCTCCTGTTTTGGCTGATGCAGGAGACCCTGGCCGACCCGGAAAGAATGCCGGAAATGGCCGAGGTGATCCATTACCCCTACTTGTTTGCCGGCTACCTGGCCCTGTTCTTTACGGCCATAAACCTGCTGCCCATTGGACAACTGGATGGGGGACACGTGGTCTTTGGCCTCTTTCCCAAACTGCACAAGGAAATGTCCCTGATCGCCTATACCGTTTTTTTGTTTTTTGCCGGACTGGGGGTGGTAAGCCCCTTTGAAGAACTCAGTTACCTGGTATTCGCCCTACCGCTGTACATCGGCTTTTTGTATATCTGCTTCCGCAAATCCGGATTATCCCCGGCCAACCAATGGCTACTGGCCCTGGGCATTGCCGCCCTCCAATACAGCCTTTCCAGCTTTTTCCCCGGCATTCAAGGGTATTCCGGCTGGCTGCTGTTTGCGTTTCTTATCGGACGGGTCCTGGGCATCCGCCACCCGGAAGTACCCGACGGCCGCCCCCTGGACGACCGACGAAAGCTTATCGGCTGGATCGCTATCCTGATCTTTGTCCTTTGCTTTATCCCCCAACCTTTCATGATCGAGTAACGGTTATCTAGTTAAAACCTTGAAAAAATCCCCCTTGCCCTCTTTAAAAAAGGGGGATTTGCTGAAATTGGAATTCTCTGCTGAATTTTGCCAATGTAATCGGCTTGGGGTAGGAACAGGTTTTTTCAGACGACCAAGTCGAACGTACATGATTCCCCCTTAATAAGGGGGCAAGGGGGATTTACCTACGTAACTATCAATAAATCCGTATATAGAATAAAGGAAACCATCTGAAAAATCCCCTCCTTACGAATTAAAATTTCTAAGTAAAAAATTGAGGTTTAATGGATAATTTTTAGGTTCTTTCAGGCGATTTCTTCCCTGCAACAAAAATTTGAAAGAATTTTCAAGAGAAGTACGATCTCATTCAACGCTATCCGAGGTTTTACGTTGGCAAAAACTACGGGCAGGTCAATTTCGAGGCTACGCATGTAACAGGCAAAAGCCATTAGCAGATTTTATTGTCGATTTTTACTGCAAGAGATTACCATTGGTCATTGAAATTGATGGAGTAAGCTACTTCCATGCTGAAGGCTACTAACCGGAAAATAGTTTTAGTTCAAGTTTAAAACCTTGAAAAAAATCCCCCTTGCACCTTTTAAAAAAGGGGGATTTGCTGAAATTGGAATTCACTGCTGAACTTTGCCAATGTAATCGGCTTGGGGTAGGAACAGGTTTTTTCAGACGACCAAGTCGAACGTACATGATTCCCCCTTAATAAGGGGGCAAGGGGGATTTACCTACGTAACTATCAATAAATCCGTATATAGAATAAAGGAAACCATCTGAAAAATCCCCTCCTTACGAATTAAAATTTCTAAGTAAAAAATTGAGGTTTAATGGATAATTTTTAGGTTCTTTCAGGCGATTTCTTCCCTGCAACAAAAATTTGAAAGAATTTTCAAGAGAAGTACGATCTCATTCAACGCTATCCGAGGTTTTATTTTGGCAAAAACTACGGGCAAGTCAATTTCGAGGCTACGCATGTAACAGGCAAAAGCCATTAGCAGATTTTATTGTCGATTTTTACTGCAAGAGATTACCATTGGTCATTGAAATTGATGGAGTAAGCTACTTCCATGCTGAAGGCTACTAACCGGAAAATAGTTTTAGTTCAAGTTTAAAACCTTTAAAAAAATCCCCCTTGCCCCCTTGAAAAAAGGGGGATTTGCAGAAATTGGAAATCACTGCTAAATTTTGCCAATGTAATCGGCTTGGGGTAGGAACAGGTTTTTTCAGACGACCAAGTCGAACGTACATGATTCCCCCTTAATAAGGGGGCAAGGGGGATTTGCTGAAATTGGAATTCTCTGCTGAATTTTGCCAATGTAATCGGCTTGGGGTAGGAACAGGTTTTTTCAGACGACCAAGTCGAACGTACATGAATCCCCCTTAATAAGGGGGCAAGGGGGATTTGCTTACGATCAGGTTTTTAGGTACGTTTCTGGCATTAAGATTTGTTCCTGGACCTTGTTGGAGCGTAGCAGCCCTGCGCTACCCGGGAAATGCGACCTCGCGAAATTTCAGTCCTCTTCCTCCAATTCCCGGTAGGCCAAAATTCCGCCAAGCACGTTTCGTACCTTGGGAAATCCCTTGCTTTCGAGAAATTGCTTGGCATTGCCACTCCTGGCGCCGGAACGGCAATGGATGATGATCTCTTCTTCTTTGTGAGGCTCCAATTCGGCCAACTTATGAGGCAACTGGGCCAAAGGAATCAACCAGGCACCGAGGTTATCTTCCTCGTATTCGTAGGTCTCCCGCACATCGATAAACACAAACTTTTCGTTCTTATCCAGACGTTCTTTCAATTCGTCTACTTCTATATCTTTCATAACCTATTTAACGATTATTCGCTCGGTAACTACGCGGTTACCCTGCGTGTATTTGATGAGGTACAGCCCCTTCTGGACCGCTGTAAAAGTAAGCATTTTCCCATTTTTATCCCCCTCCTGCGGGATTTTTATCTGCCTTCCCTGAAAATCGTACACGACCACATCCTGTACCTCGCCACGAATCCACAAGCGCTCCGTTACCGGATTGGGGTACAGGCGAACGTCCGGATTCGCCGGTTCGGCGCCCTCCGGAAGCAATTCCGGGCTGAGGTGCGGTCGGATCATCAGGTTGCCGCGTACCTGCTCGTTTTGCTGCCAGGCCCCCAGGACGTTGTAAAAGATCCGCTCGCCGGTATCGCTGCTTTTGTCCAGGCCCAGGTGCAGGTAGTCGTTGGAAAACTGGGTAAACCCCACATAGAAAGTGTCACGTACCACCACGGTCGTGTCGATGGAGAAATAGGCAAATCCCGCCGGATCGGTATCCGGTGGAATCACCACTTCCTGCCGCAGCAAAGGTTCGTTTTCCAGGGAATCCCAGACCATCAGTTCAATGCCGTTTCCACGCTGGAGGGCATTGGTAAATTTCATGCTGATCCCCGTCAATCGACCTGGATTCAGCGCCCGGTACTGTACGGCCAGCATGCCTCCCCGCTGATTGATACCTGCCGCATAATCCGCCGAACCGTCATCGTAGGCGTAAAAATCCCGAAAGGGGATTACCATGCGGGCGGTATCGTTTCGTCGAAAATCCACCGATTCCTGAAACAAGGTGTCTTCACCGGTAACGGACTCCACCAAAAAACCATCTCCGGCAGAAAGTTGCACCTGTACCTGCAGGTCAAAGGGGCTGTCGGTCAGCAATTCGAGTTCCCCGGAAAGGCTGCTGAAAAAATCCCTGCGTTCCAGCGCCTGCGGCACCGGATTAATCGGACTATTCAGATCCGGCTGGGCAATAAGCCGCCCCGAGCTCAGCTCCCGCAACTCCACCGTAAATTGCATGGCCCGGAAGCGATTGGTCAGGTTGTAGAACTGGCTTTCCACCCTTCCGGATACCTGATCTCCCGCAAATTCAAAATGGGGAATGGCGTGATAGGGCGCAAAGGGGCTGCCCGGGAGTCGGGTCAATGCGCGGTCGCTGCGAAACAGATCCTGCGCGCTTCTGCCTTTGTTGAGAAAAACGTAATCGACCACCCAGGTATCAAAAGGACCGGACAAGCGCCCGGTTTGGCCGAATTTGAACCGAAAATTGGCATGTTGGTACGCGGGCGGTACGGGCAGGATTTCTTGCTGAAACTCCTCCGGGGAGTTCTCATCCCCACCCGACTGCGTCCAGACGGGTACCCAGTTTCCCTGTTCGTCCAAAAAGGACAGGACCAACGCATCCTGCGCATCGGGCTGCTCCCCCCTGCCGCCCGCCTGCCAGAAGAAGCTCAGGTAGAGGCTCCCCTCTTCTGCAGCGCTGATTCCGGTCAAATCAATGGGCAGAGATAGGAGCGCATCCCCTTCTCCATTTTCCAATGCATTTCGGGAGTAGGGGTTGCCGCTGGCATCCACCCCATCCAAATATACCACGCCCAGTGAGGGAGGCTGGATGCCGATGCTATAGGAAGGAAAGGCCCCTTGCGTTTCCCACTTTTCCTCCGAAAGGATACCACTTGAAAAATCGTCCCAAAAGGGCAAACTCAGGGGAATCTCCTGCGTCCGCAATGCCTCCTTTGTGGGCATTTCCTGCGGATGGTTCGGTACCAGGGGCAATTGGCGAAATTGGGCCAGGACTTCCGGTGGAAGCGCAAGGCCCAGTAAAAAAAGGCAGCAAAAACCGAGGATTCCGTGAGCGGTCATTCAAAGTTTAATTCATCGGTCAGTTGGGATACCCATACATCCACGCGTTCGCCGGTCTTCATGTCCAGTCCGGGGGGCGGCAATTGCTTGATGACCGTTCCCTTGGGTACGGTGTCGGTTTCGACGTAATTAATGGTTCCCATACTCAATCCCGACCCGAGAATCAGGAACTCTGCCTCCACATCGTCCATTCCAATGATGTTAGGCATTTCCAAAACCTGGTTGCCGAGGCCGTCCCCGACCACCAGGTCTATTTGGGAACCTTTGGGAATCTCAAAGCCTTCTTTGATCTCTCTTCCCCGGTATTTTTGTTCCAATACCGCGTTTAGACCGATGTCCGGCACGTACACAATGTCTCCCCGGACCAGACCAAAATTAGCGAGGATTTCCTGGGCATTTTTCAATGGGGTATTGACCAGATTGGGCATGCGCACCATGGGTGCATTTCTGGCATTGAGCGTCACGTAGATTTTCCGGTTTTGCTTGACTTTGGATCCGGGTTTTGGATGTTGCTTCAGCACTTCCAGGGGATCCGCTTCGGCCACAAACCCGCTGTCCGGCTCAATCTCCAGCAAGAGTCCCCTGCCTTCCAGGTAGGAACGTACCTCTTCGTAGTCGAAGCCCTCCAGATCCGGAACGGTGACGGACTCGCCGTGGTGGGTATATCCGGGTAAATAGATTTTAAAAAACACCAACAATAGGGCGAATGCAATGCCCATGATGATCAATAGGTGCATTCCTATTTTTTTTAATCCTGTTTTTAATTCACTCATCGTAGTTACACTTATTTCCCAGTACGCGCAACCGCTTCCCGGGTCGTTTCCTAAGTACCGGCAAATTACAGCTATAATTTTAGAAGAAGTAGGATAAAGCGGGTATTTTTACCATAAAACGTGGGCGTCGACGGTTTGGTATCACTGAATAAGTAATCTTTTCACCTGGGTCCAACGATCTCCGGTAATTTTCACGACAAAAAATCCCGGCCCCAACAGCGCCCTGCTAAAGGAATACGTCTGGTTAAGGGTACTGGGAAACAGCTTATCGCAGGCCAATTGCCCGGAGGTGGTATAAATCTGTACGCGCAGGTCCTCGTAATCTTCCAGGTTAAATGCCAAATTGAACACTTCGTTAGCCGGATTGGGATACAGCAGCAGCTCATCAGAATCCGGCACCACCGGCTGCGGATTGTCCGACAAGAACAATTCGATATCGTCCAGGTACAGGACGGCTTCCGGACGCCGCACGCCTTCTACCTTGAAATACAGGCGTAAATCTTCCAAGCCCGCATAGTTGTTCAGGTTGATAAAGGCCGAGGTAAAGGATTCCTTCGACTCCGGCAACACACCCGGAGGCCCGGGCAGCGTTTCCAGGGCATCGCCATTTTGTTCCCACAGCTGAATTCCACTGAGACCCCCGTTTGTACTGATCCACAGGGAAAGGGAGCCTTCCTGTTGGGTAAACCCGGCCCCGGCCCAATCAAAAAACAGGCCGGCACGGGAAGTGCCTGTTAGCGAAAACTGCGGGGAAGCCAGCCAATAGGTATTGTCGGGCTCCATTCGGGTAAGCACCAGCAATTCGCTTTCCCCGTTGCTTTCGGCATAGGTATCCCAGGCCAGTTGATTCGATTCCGGATTGATGCTCACCCATTCCTCAAATTGCTCCGGTCGGTCAAAATTCGCCCTCCAGGGACTACGCACCCGGGTGCTGTCAAAGACCAGGTACTGCCGCAGCTCGTCGGCTGCCGGTTGGTTTTGATCAAAATTGGGGTCCCGCAAGACATAATCCAGTCGGTTGAGTCCCAGGCGTAGTGGATTGGTATTGGGCAGCACCACCGTCGCCGAGGTGCCCGCCGGCAGCTCCTCCTCCACCACCAGGGTGTCGGTGAGGCTGATGTTGAGGGTGCGTACCACCCGAAACCGCTCAATGTCCAGGTTCCCGGTATTTTGAACCAGTACCCGTTCCCTTCTCTGGTCCCGGCCCACCACGGGGAGTGGGTTTTGCAGCGAATTCAGGGCAAATTCGTAGGTAAAAATCTCCTCCGGCTCCACCCGAATATCTTTGATATACAGATTGTTCCCGAAGCCATTGATGGAAACGAATGCGATCCGAACGTCCGGATTGCCCGCATAGGGAGACAGGTTGATGATCTCCTTCCGAAACTGCCCGGAGTTGGTCGGCACAAATTCACTGAGGGTTTCTGGCTGGGTAGCCAGGCTCTCACCGCTTTTGTTGTATGCCGCGGACAAGAGGTCAAAGGTGTTGCCACAATCGGTAGAAATGGCTACCAACAGATTCTCCTGCAGGCTGGGATTGTCGTAGGGTGCATAAGCCATTTCAAACGACAGCTGCGGTCGCGGGAGATTGCTTAGATCGAAACGGGGGCTGATCAGGTAGTCCAACTCCCCGCTTCCGTTGTAATTAAAACTGTTGACGTAAAACAGGTCTTGCTGCGTTCCGTCGAGCAGGCGGGTAATGGGTTGCCAGGTAATGGCATTGTCGGGATTGAGGATGTCCCAGCCGGTCTGGGCAAGGTGACCCGGATAGTCGTAGGGTAAATCTTCCTCGCGAACCAACCGCGCGATGGTTTGAATCCGGTTGTTAAAGGGATTGCCGTCGGTTGCACCGTTGACTTGAGAGATGCTGACCTCCAGGTTGTTTTCCAATCCCGGAAAAAGTACCGGATCGAATGTCAGGTCGGCCTGACCTTCCGATTCCAGGCTGAGCGCAAAGGTCTGACGGACCAAAACCTGCTCGTTTAAGGCCAATTCAAGCTCTACAGAGGTGATGGTGGACAATCCGGTATTGAGCACGCGGACCTTTGTGGGTACCTGCTCGGAGCAGTTGAAGCCCACCGGAGATAGAAATTTTTCGAGTGCCAGATCCAAATCGAGCATTTCCGGCTCTTGCAGGGCCCGGCTGCTGAGCAGGGAATTTCTTCGCGGACTGAAGGCCAATACTACCTCCATGCGATCCACCTGACCGGCCGTGAACAAACTCATGCACCGATCGGGGGTGTAGTCCATGAAATTTTCCACCATGTCCCGGGAATTGCAGGTTTCCCGGGGAGTGGGCGAGCAAACGGCATTGAATCCGTTTTGCAGGGGCGTATCCGTCACAAAATCGTCTACTTCACAGCCCCCGTCTCCCCAGATGTGTCGCAGGCCAAAGAAATGGCCCAACTCATGGGTGGCGGTCCGTCCCCTGGAGCTTTCCGTCACATTCCCCACGCTTCCAAAATGGAAGGTGTCGATCCCGATTCCATCCATTTCACGGAAGGTGGGCGGATTGGTCAGCCCGTCCAATTCGTCGGAAACGGGAAAACTGGCATAGCCCAATTGTGTGGGTACCAGCGGAAGCACCCAGATGTTCAGGTACTCTTCCGGTGGCCAGGACACCATATCGGCAACCAAGGCTGCATCCCGGGAACTGTATTCGTCTTTGGGTCCCTGCACGCGGTTGATACCGTTCGTAGGCAAGCCATCGGGACGTTGCCTGGCCAGAACAAACTCCAGGTTGGGGCTCGCTGCTACGCCTAAAAATTCGCTGGGTGTATTGGAAAAATCCGGATTTCGTTGTTGAAAATCTTCATTGATGATTCGGATTTGGTCCAAAATCTGGGCCTCGGTGATATTGGTACCCGCGCCCACCGACTCGCCTTTGTGAATCACTTGCACGACGACGGGAATCTGACGAAGCCCCTCCGACTGTCGGCGGCTGTTCCGGGAACTTTCCCGGAGTTGTTCTTTTTTGTCGTCCAGCCAGCCTTCAAAGTAGCCCCTTGAACCAAAATAGCCGAGTTTATCGGCTTGTTTCTTTTCGATAAAAACGGCTCCACAGCGCTCCGAATGAACGTGCTCCTCCGATAGTGGAAGGGAAACTTGCCCGGATACCCTATCCGCAAACCCCAGAAAAAAGAATAGCACTGATACCGCTATCCGTATCAGTGCTTGACCGTTCGTTTTTGCCATTACAGGAACCGCATCAGGCCACTTCAACATTGACCGCTTCCACTTTGGTGATTTCCGGTATCGCTTTCTTGATGGCCTCCTCTACGCCTGCTTTCAGGGTCATGGTGGACATGGGGCAGGAACTGCATGCACCGGTCAACTCGAGCTGCAAAACCATCTCGGGCGAAAGCCCGATTACCCGGACATTCCCTCCATCCGCTTCCAAATAGGGCCTGATCGTATCCAACGCAAGCTCGATTTGATCTTTGTATTGTTCCAGCATCATCTATACTTTTATCTGTACTACCTCTGTTTTACTCATTTCCGCGTTCCGGATGGCTACCTGTCGGGCGACATTTTCGGCAAAATTGCCAAATGCCTCCGCGATCAACCCCTCTTTCATCACCGCAGGATAGCCGCTATCGCCACTTTCCCGAATGCCCTGTACCAGCGGTATTTCACCCAGGTAAGGCACGTTGTATTTTTCTGCCAGGCGTTTACCACCCCCTTCACCGAAAATGTAATACTTGTTTTCCGGCAATTCAGCAGGTGTAAAGTAAGCCATATTTTCCACAACTCCTAAAACCGGAACGTTGATCTGAGCCTGCTGAAACATGGTAAGCGCCTTGGTCGCATCTGCCAGCGCTACTTTTTGCGGCGTGGTCACGATGACCGCACCGGTCACCGGCACGGTCTGCACCATGGTCAGGTGAATATCGGAAGTCCCGGGAGGCAAGTCGATCAACAGGTAATCCAACTCTCCCCAATCCACATCGCCGATAAACTGCTTTAGCGCCGAGCTGGCCATGGGGCCTCTCCACACCATCGCACTCTCTGCGGGCGTCAGAAATCCAATCGACATCAATTTGACTCCGTATTGCTCTATGGGTAGGATAACGTTTTTTCCGTTATCTTGTTTCACAGCGGGCTGTTCGCCCTCTACATTAAACATGGTAGGTACGGAGGGTCCAAATATATCGGCGTCAATCAAGCCTACCCGGGCACCCGACCGGGCCAGTGAAACGGCCAGGTTCGACGAGCAGGTACTCTTTCCCACTCCCCCTTTGCCGGAGGCTATCGCAATAATGTTTCGTACTTTGGGTAAAAGCGGCGCATTGTCCCGGATGGTGGTGACATTGGACGTCATGAATATGTCGGTCGACACCTCTTCTCCAAAGGCTTTTTTCAAGGCTTCCTCACAGTTCATCCGAATAAGCTCTTTGAGCGGACAAGCGGGTGTGGTCAATACCACCTTGAAACGAATGGTCTGATCGGCTGTAATCTCCAGGTCCTGAATCATTCCTAAAGTGACCAGGTCCTTTTTCAAATCCGGATCTTCTACCGTTGCTAGCGCTTTTAATACATTCTCTTTAGAAAGGGTCATTCCTGTTTTTTTGATTTTCCTGCAATTTAGGGGTAATCTGCCGTTTATTAAAATTAAAACCGGAGGTAATACGTCCTTCGTTATGTCAACTTTCGCCGTAGATAAATAGTTTCTTTTCGAGAAAAGTTATGTACCTACCATCTTTCACCGATTAACCCTATCTTTGTAGATCGATAGTTACCTATGGCCATCTCCAATGAAACCACCGAAAAAGTCAGGGAACGCGTTGACATTGAAGAAGTAGTCAACGACTACGTTACCCTGAAGAGAAAAGGGCAAAACCTGTGGGCATGCTGCCCTTTTCATCAGGAAAAAACCCCTTCCTTTTCGGTCTCTCCCGCCAAACAAATCTACAAATGCTTTGGCTGCGGTAAGGCGGGTGATCCCATCCAATTCATTATGGACATCGAGGGTATCGGGTTTGTAGAAGCCATCCGCCACCTGGCAAACCGGTACGGGATAGAAATCGAAGAAGAAAGCAATAATACGGACCCGGAAGCCCTGCAGGCCTACAACGAGAAAGAAAGCCTTTTCATCGCCCTGAATTTTGCACGGGAATTTTTTCAGCAAAACCTGACCACGGAAGAAGGACAATCCATCGGTCTGAGTTATTTCAAGGAAAGGGGTTTTACCCCGGCCATTATCGAAAAATTTCAGCTGGGCTATGCCATGGACAGTTGGGACCGGCTACTGGTACAGGCAAGGAAATCCGGGTTTGAAACCGGAATTCTGCGAAAAGCAGGCCTGATTCTGGAACGGGAAAACAACCCCGACAACTACTACGACCGATTTCGGGGCCGGGTGGTGTTCCCCATCCACAACCTGAGCGGCAAAACCATCGCCTTTGGCGCCCGCATCCTGACGCAGGATAAAAAACAACCCAAATACATCAATTCTCCCGAAACGGCGATCTACCACAAAAGCGACGTGCTGTACGGGATTTTCCAGGCCAAGCAGGCCATCCGGCAGCAAGACAATTGTTACCTGGTAGAGGGCTACACGGATGTGATTTCCATGCACCTTTCCGGAGTAGAAAACGTGGCTGCTTCCTCGGGCACCTCGCTGACCGAAAGCCAAATCAAGCTAATCAAACGGTTTACCGACAACGTGACGGTTTTGTACGACGGAGATGCGGCCGGTATACAAGCTTCCCTGCGGGGCGTCGACCTGTTGCTGGAAGGCGGGCTGAACGTCAAAACGGTGGTATTCCCGGACGGAGAGGACCCCGATAGTTTCGCCCGAAAATCAGGAGCCGCCGATTTCCGCCGCTTTATCGAATCGCAAGCCAAGGATTTTATACAGTTTAAGATTGATTTTTTTACCCGCGATGCGGAGAACGACCCAATAAAAAAAGCCGCCGCCATCCGAGAGGTGGTGAGTAGCATTGCCCGGATACCCGATCCGATCACCCGATCCGTCTATGCCCGGGAATCGGCCCGCTTGCTGTCCATGGAAGAGGACCTGTTGCTGGCAGAACTCAATCGGCAGTTGCTAAAAACCCGTTCGAAGGATGCCAGGCAGTCCGGCGAAAGCCTGCCTAGTCCTGTGGAAGACCTGCTACCCGTCGACCCGGCCCTGGAGGAAAAACCCGGACCCCGGCAGCAGAAGGAAGAGCGGGAACTGATCCGTATCCTGATCAATTATGGCTTCGAGAAAGTTTCCGACGAAATGCACGTGTGCGAATACCTGCTGGAGGAAATCAGGGAACTGGAATTTTCCACCCCGGTGTACCAGAAACTTCTGGAGCATTACAAACAAGCCCTTCTTCAGGGCATATTGCCGAAATTTGATCATTTTTTGAAAATCCAGGACGGGGAAATCAAACAAACGGTGGTAGACATGATTGCACAAAGCCGGGAAATATCCGCAAATTGGGAATCAAGGCATCAAATATTCACCCACCGGGAAACAGATGATTTGTCGGCGACCACCTACCGTACTTCCCTTCGCCTCAAGAGCGCCTACCTTAAAAAGATGCGCCTGGAAGTGCAGGAAAAAATCAAAGTTGCCGGGGAATCCGATGTGGAGGAATTGCTGCGGATTCACATGGAAATTACCCAGTTAACAACCAAAATTGACCGGGAACTGGGAAACGTGATTCCTTCCAAAAACTAAACTAAAATTTTGTAAAAACGGTTAAGAAAATAATTAATCGTAATTTTGCAACTTGATTTATCGCGTAGAACGAATAAAATGACCGATACCATTCAATTAGATCCGATAGAGGAAGCCATAGATGCCATCAAAAATGGAAAGATCGTCATCGTCGTGGACGACGAAGATCGTGAAAACGAAGGAGATTTTGTGTGTGCGGCAGAGATGGTCACCCCGGAGATCATCAATTTTATGGCAACCCATGGCCGGGGTCTAATCTGTGCACCGCTGATCGAGGACCGCTGCGAAGAGTTGGGCCTGGAACTGATGGTCGGCACCAATACCGCGGCCTTTGAAACACCTTTTACCGTCTCCGTGGACCTGATCGGACACGGCTGCTCCACGGGTATTTCAGCCAGCGACCGCTCCAAAACCATCAAAGCGCTGATTGACCCCTCCATCAAGCCGGAAGAGCTGGGAAAACCCGGACATATTTTCCCGCTGAAAGCCAAAAGGGGCGGTGTTTTGCGCCGGACCGGCCACACGGAAGCGGCGATTGATCTGGCGCGCATGGCCGGCTTGCAACCCGCGGGTGTGCTGGTCGAAATCATGAACGAAGACGGGAGCATGGCCCGATTGCCGGACCTGATAGAGGTAGCCAAAAGATTTGACCTGAAACTGGTCTCCATCAAAGACCTGATCGCTTACCGGCTCAAACACGAATCCCTGATCAGGCGGGAAATCGGGGTGGAAATGCCCACGGAATGGGGTGATTTTGACCTCATCGCCTTCCGGCAGACAAATACGGATGAGATTCACATGGCCCTGATCAAAGGCAGCTGGGAACCCGACGAGGAAGTCATGGTACGGGTACATTCCTCTTGCATTACAGGGGATATTTTTGGTTCCTGCCGCTGTGATTGCGGTCCGCAACTGCACAAGGCCATGAAAATGGTGGAAGCAAACGGAAAGGGACTGGTTCTGTACATGAATCAGGAAGGACGTGGCATCGGCCTGATCAACAAGCTAAAGGCCTACAAGTTGCAGGAAAAAGGGATGGATACCGTGCAGGCCAACCTGGCCCTGGGTTTCCCCATGGACAAACGGGATTACGGGGTAGGCGCACAGATACTGCGGGACCTGGGTGTGAGCAAGATCAAGCTGATCACCAACAATCCTACCAAACGCGTGGGGCTATCCGGGTACGGGCTGGAGATTGTGGATACCGTGCCGCTGGAGATCACCTCCAACCCCCACAACGAGCGGTACCTGCAAACCAAGCGGGATAAAATGGGCCATCAAATCCTCTCACAGAGTAAGGAGTAAACGGGCTCTTGGTAGAAATCCTTCAACAAACCGTACAGTAATTACGTATCAGGGGGTAGAAACAAAAATCAACACAGTTATGAAACGAGCCATCTATTCATTGGTACTACTGGTACTGATTTCCTCCGGCACCTTTGCTCAGGAGTTTCCTTCGCAGGTCTGGCACGACGGTAAGGTATTTCTAAGCTCGGGCCAAATCCATGAAGGGAAAGTTAAATACGACCTGGAAGCGAATATTGTGCAGGTGCAGTCAAATGTAATGGAAACCTTCAGTTCCGCCTCCATCAGCCATTTTGAAATTTTTGACGAAATTTACGGAGGTATACGGGTCTTTTACAGCCTGCCCTATGCGCTGAATTCCGATTACAAAACACCGATTTTCTTCGAATTACTGACCGAGGGCGAAGACATCACCTTGCTTTGTAGGGAATTTATCACGGTAGATAACCGAAATTTCAACACCATGGGCATGCGAGGCATGTACATGAACCCCATGTGGGGAATGCCCATGGGAATGGGGTTTAACCGGCTGGATTTTGAGTTTTTCTTCCTTCGGGACCAGAAAATCTACCGGTACAGCCAGAAAAAGCGGGAGTTGTTCAACGAATTCATGGATGACCGTTCCGCCGAGGTGAAACTTTACATGAGAAAAAACAGGCTTTCGCACGATAAGCGCGGAGATTTGCTCCGGATTACGGCCTATTACAACCAAATTAAAGAGAATTCTTAATGACAAAACCGTTAATCTTGGTTTCCAATGACGATGGGATCACCTCCCGGGGAATTCGGGTACTCGTCGACGTAATGAAGCAATTGGGAGAGGTAGTGGTAGTGGCTCCGGACAGCCCCCAGTCGGGCATGGGACACGCCATCACCATTGGAAACACCCTCCGCCTGTCGGAGGAAGAAATTTTTCAGGACGTGTTGGCCTACAAATCCAGCGGGACACCGGCAGACTGCGTCAAACTGGCCAAGCACTACGTTTTAAAAGACAAAAAGCCCGACCTGATCGTCAGTGGGATCAACCACGGAAGCAATACTTCCATCAGTGTCTTGTACTCGGGAACCATGTCCGCCGCCATCGAGGGAGCCATAGAAGGTTACCCCTCGATTGGCTTTAGTTTGTGTGACTATGGCTCGCATGCAGATTTTTCTCACGTGGAGAATTACGTGTACCAGATAGCAAAGCAAGTCCTCGAATTTGGCATACCCAAGGGAGTGGCCTTAAACGTGAATTTCCCGCCCAAAAGAAACGAGCCGCTCAAGGGGATCAAAATATGCCGGCAGGCACGGGCCAAATGGCAGGAAGACTTTGAAGAAAGATACGACCCCAACGGAAGAAAATATTTCTGGATGGCAGGTAATTTCGTCAATTTTGACAAAGGAGAAGACAACGACGAATGGGCGATCGCCAATAACTATGCCGCCGTGGTCCCCTGCCAATTTGATATGACCGCACACCATGCCATCGCGCAGATAAACGACGATTGGGATTGGGAAGGCCTGAAAACGAACATCTAACACCGGTCGCCAACACCTGCTATTTTCCTGAACCGTACTGCTTGTCCAAAAAATCCCTGAAGTAACAAAAAACGTAAAACCCTTGGAAGCTACCCCAGACGATGCCTATGCCTTGCCCGCCGGTACCCGAATCGGGCACGTGCACCTAAAGGTAACGAATTTGGAACGATCGCTCGAATTCTACTGTGGACTCCTGGGTTTTGACCTGATGCGTACCTATGGCAAAGATGCTGCTTTTATCTCGGCCGGCGGATATCACCACCACATCGGTCTAAACACATGGTTCAGCAAAAACGGAACGGCAGCTCCCAAAAACAGCGCCGGCCTGTTTCACACGGCCATTCTCTATCCGAGCCGAAAGGAACTTGCCGCTATTCTTCAGCGCCTGCTCCAGGCAAGGTATCCCCTGACAGGAGCGGCCGACCACGGGGTATCCGAAGCCCTGTACCTGGACGACCCGGATAAGAACGGGGTGGAATTGTATTGGGACAGGGCGGTAGATCAGTGGCCAAGAAAACCAGACGGCTCCCTGGAAATGTATACCCGCCAACTGGACCTGAGAGGCTTACTGAGGGAACTAACGGAATAAAAATTCGGCACCCGGTGTCGAGTTTGGCGTATTATTTGTTTTGGTAAGGACATGAGATACCTATTCCGTACCACACCCTTCCTCTCGCTCACCGGGCTGTTTTCGCTGCTTACCTACGCTCCTGCCTTAGCACAGATGCAGCCCGACATCCCTCAGCCCCGGGGACCCGTGGACTTGAGCGATACAAGCAATCTGGTGATTTTTATCATCCTTCCGGCCATCATAATCGTTCTGATTTTTTTCTGGAGACGGGCGGTAAAAAAAAGGAACGCCGAAAGGGAGCAGGAAAAGTAAGCCTGATCAGTGGTTCCTGAGTCGTTCGATCAATTCACTTTTGCGAAGCTTACTGATGCCCGAAAGCCCAATTTCACGCGCTTTCTGGTACAATTCCTTTCGGGTCCACTCCTGTTTTGTGCGCGACGTGATCGCTCTTTTTTATATCTATTGATTTTCAGTTATTTACGATTTTTAGATTTGAATTTTGGGTCATGCGGGGCTATTTTTAGCCTATGTTTGTTAGAAAGAACAAGAATAGAAGTGGTTCGGTAAGCATTCAGATTGTCCGAAAGGTTAAGCGGAAAAACAAATTGATCAAAACGGTGGGCATTGCCCACACCAAGAGGGAAGAAGAACTGCTTTTATTGCTTGCTAACAATGAAATTGAACGTTTGAAAGGTGTTTCTGCGCTGTTTGTTGAACATGATGATCTGGTAGTAGAAAGTTTTGTAGAAAGCCTCTCAAACGACCATTTGCAGAAGGTTGGAGCAGAACTTGTTTTAGGCAGGATATACCAAAAAATAGGCTTCCCGCAGGGCGGGTCACTCGATTATTTTAAAAATCTCGTTTTGTGTCGGTTGGTTTATCCTGGAAGCAAGCTAAAGACCGTTGAGTACTTTAAGAAACATCTAAAAGTAGATGTCAGTGTCTATTCTATTTATCGTTTTCTTGACCAGGTGGATCAAAGTCTGAAACCTATTATCGAGAAAACAACTTTTAACTACACCAAAAAGCTTTTGGATGGTCGTATCGGAGTCGTCTTTTATGACATGACTACCCTTTACTTTGAGGCCTCAGAGCCCGATGATTACCGGATTCCGGGTTTCAACAAGGACGGCAAGCATCAGCATCCCCAGATCATGATCGGACTTTTGGTCAGTAACAATGGCTATCCCATCGGCTATCAAATCTTTGAGGGGAACACATCGGAGACAAAAACTTTAATACCTGTACTCCAGAACTTTCAAAAGAAGTTTGATATCGCCACACCCATAGTAGTTGCAGATGCGGCCCTGTTATCCCAAGCCAATATTGATGCTTTGCAAGAACATGGTTACCAATACATACTGGGAGGAAGAGTGAAAAATGAGACGGAAGTCATAAAACAGCAAGTAATTGCCCTTCAGGTAGCCGAAGGCAGGCCACAAGAAATAAAATCAAAAAACGGGAGGTTGATTGTCAGCTATTCAGCAGGAAGGGCTAAAAAGGATGAAAAAAACCGGGAAAAGGGGCTGAAAAGACTGGAATCGAAAGTAAAAACCGGAAAGATCAGCAAGCAACACATCAACAACCGAGGGTACAACAAATACCTTAGATTGGAAGGAGAAGCCAGCGTGAACATTGATTATCAGAAATATAATGCCGATAAAATCTGGGATGGGCTGAAAGGATATATAACCAACACTCTGCTCAGCAGGGAGGAGATTATTGGCCAATATTCACAGCTATGGCAAATAGAAAAAGCCTTTAGAATATCAAAGACAGACCTAAGAATCCGACCGGTTTATCACAGGCTCAGAAACCGGATAGAGGCCCACATTTGTATTTGTTTTGCAGCTTACACGGTATATAAAGAACTCGAAAGGCTTATCATTATTAACCAAATCAGACTATCTCCCGAAAAAGCCATAAACGAGATCAAGGAAATAAAGCAGCTGAGCTATACCTTACCAAAATCAAAAGAGACTAAAACCAAAATCCTAAAGCCTACGAACGAGCAGGAATGGTTATTAAATTTGGAAATTTAATCTTGGGTCATGCGTTGCACAAAACAGGAATTTCACGCGCTTTCTGGTACAATTCCTTTCGGGTCCACTCTTCATAGGGAGATGCACTTCCTCCTTTTTTACCGGCCACCCGATCCGGGGTATTTGCAATCCGGGCGGCTTTTTCCTTGCCGTAACCCTTTTCCCTCAGGGCCTCGTACTGTTCTTCGTTTTTGATTTGCGGACGTTTTTCAGTTGGCATGATCGTGTTGGTTAGGCGTTATCTCTTCTGAACCGATCGCTTTCACTGCTCCATTCCTTGTCGGCCTCTTTGGCACGCATCAGTTCATCCTTCGCTTTTTTCATTTCTTCCGTAGACTTTTTCTTGCTGGAAGGTTTGTCAGTAGCGGCTTGCTTCCCGTCTCTGACTTCTTCCTGGGCTCGTTGAAAACTATTGTCTTCGAAATCCCCCGTCTCGGACTGTGTGTTTTTTTTCGTCATCATGGGTTTTTACTTTTTTCCTTTTACCAAACAGGAATCCAAAACCATTCCAAAAAGACCCCAAGAACTTTTTTCACAGGAAAATTTTACCTGAAGTACCATTTTATTTGCTTATCCTTTCCCAAGGAAATATATTCACGTAGCAATAGTTCGAAAAAATTTTATAGAAATATGAGCGATAATTCAAAAAAATCAAGAAGAAGCTTTCTTAAGGGAAGTCTCCTGGCCCTGGGAGGCATCAGCATTGTCCCCCGACACGTGTTGGGAAAAGGCTATCTGGCCCCCAGTGACCACCTGACCAAGGGTGTTATTGGGGTCGGTGGCATGGGAAGGGGTCATTTCAAGTACGCAGGAACCAAGACCGTGGCCATTTGTGACGTAGATACCCGGCACATTGGCATTGCACAGGAAACGCTGGGCCAGGGTGTAAAAACGTTTTCGGACTACCGGGAGCTGATCCAATTGCCCGAAGTGGATATTGTTCATATTGCCACTCCCCCGCACTGGCACGGAATCATGGCCGTAGATGCCGCGCGCGAGGGCAAGGACATCTGGTGCGAAAAACCCATGACGCGCACCATCGGGGAAGGAAAAAAGGTCGTAGAAGCCATCCGGCAGCACGGGAATATCTTTCGCTTGAACACCTGGTTTCGCTTCGATGCCAATTTTTACGGCATGAATACGGAAGTGAAAAACATCAAAAAATTGGTGGATTCGGGAATGTTGGGCTGGCCACTGAAAGTAACCGTGGGCAAGCTGACGGGCTTTGATTGGAAATTTTACTGGGTAGGAAGGACCGGATTGGATACCATGCCCGTACCCCGGGAACTGGATTACGATCGCTGGTTGGGGCCTGCCCCTTTCAAGCCCTACCACGAGCACCGCACCCATGGCACCTTCCGCGGCTACTGGGACTACGACGGAGGCGGCCTGGGAGACATGGGACAGCATTACATGGACCCCATTCAGTATTTTCTGGGCAAGGACGATACCAATCCGGTGAAGGTGGAAATCGATGCACCCCAGCAGCACCCGGATGCCGTGGGCACCTGGCGAAAAATCACCTATACCTATGCCGACGGTTGCCAGATCATTCTGGACGGAGAGGGCACGACCGAAGCCCCCTACATAGAAGGTCCCAACGGAAAACTCTACCGGGGATTCAAATCGGATATCCCGAATATGGAACGCAAACTGGCGCAGTTTCCGGATCCTGCTCCCCAGGTAACGGACTTTGTAGATGCGGTGAAAAATCGGAAGAAATTTGCTCTTAACGAGCAGAACGGGCACCGTTCCTGTACGCTGGTAAACATGGGACTGGTGGCCCTTCGCCTGGGCAGAAGTCTGGAGTTTGATCCGGATAAGCAGGAGTTTATTAACGACGAAGGCGCCAACCGACTAATCGATCAACCCATGCGCGCGCCATATACCATCTAAATGCAACTTATTTTAAAGGAACAATTCAAAACGATGCAAAAACACCCCATAAAAAAAATAGCCTTGGTAGTGGGCCTGGTCCTTGGACAGGTATTTTTCGGCCTGGCGCAAAATCAACTGGATCAGGGACGGACCACCGCCACCAAAATCGCGGATCTGCTCAATCGGTTTCCTGCCCCAAATGCGCAGGCCTTGCAAAACGCCATGGAACAGATGGAAGATCTGGGCAGCGAGGGAATTACCCAGATGGCCCTAATGCTAAAGCCAGGTTCAGCCAATGAAAAACTGGAATACGCCCTGGCAGGCTTCGCGTTTTATGCCAGCGATCCCTACCGGGAAAACCTGGCACGTATGGCCGTGCAGGCGTATGGAAAAGCCTTGGATCAACTGGAAGATCCGGAGGCGAAAAACTTTCTTTTGACGCAATTCAAGTGGATCGGAAAAGAGGATGCCACGCCTTACGTGGAGCCCTATTTGCTAGACGAACGCCTTTCGGGTACGGCCGCACGCGTGATGGCCAATATTGGTTCGGAATCTGCGGAACGCGCCCTGGTCCTGGCTTTGAGTGCCACCGATTCGAACAGCCAAAAGGCCAATTTTATCGAAGCACTGGGGAGTTTCTCCAGCTCCGAAGCCCTGGATGAAATCACTCCCTATGCCAGCGCTTCCGATCCGGAATTGAAAAAAGTAGCGCTATACGCCCTTTCTCAAATCGCTGACCCGGCGAGCGCAAAAGTGCTCTACACGGCAGCGGAAAATGCGGGTTTCACCTACGACCCCAGCAATGCTTCGGGGGAATACCTGGGCTACATAGCCAGGCTCGCAGAAAAAGGAGAAACAAAAACGGCACTGAAACTGGCGAAGAAGCTCTATAAAAAAACCAGTACCAGCGACCAATTCCATACCAAAGCCGGTGCTTTGGGCCTGATCGTCCAACTTCAACCGGAAAAAAGCAGTGACCTGTTATCCGAAGCCGCCCTTGATACGCATCCCCGTTTCCGGGGAACGGCATTGACCCTATTGACAGATGAGACCTTGGTAGCGGAGCTGGATGTCTGGAAAAACACCCTCGATAAAGGAACACCGGAGGCAAAAGCAGCGCTTATCCGAAGGATGGGAAAGGTGCAGGACCCGGCGGTTGCCCAGGCGCTGCTGCCTTACCTGAGCAATGAAAACGAAACAGTCCGAATGGCCGTCGTACCCGCCTTGGTAACTGCCGGCAACGACCTGGCGCTGGAGCCGCTACTGGATCGGCTGGAAATGACTCCGGAGGAAGCGGAGACCGAAGTTCTGCTTACCGCATTGAAAACCATGAAAGGCCCACAAGTGACGGAGGCAATTGCCGACCGAATTTCCGATGCGTCCCCGGCAACGAAAATCCAGCTTATCGGATTGCTGGCATCGCGCGCGGCCGAAGCGCAAATAGGCGTGGTGTTTGAAGCCACGGCGGACTCCAACCCGGAAGTGAAGCAAGCCGCCCTGTCGGCCCTCGCAGACATGGCCAGCCCCGGCGACCTGGATAAATTGGTCGGCTTGTTACGCAGCGAACAAAATCCCGCCAATTTGGAAAAAATCCAGGAGGCCATCATCGTAGCAAACGCCCAGAAAGACGATCTTGCCGCAGAAACCCGATGGGCGATGGACCTGTTGCCCCAGCTACCTGCAGACAAACAAGCGTACCTGTATAAAGTATTGGCGAAAACTGGCGGAAAGGTAGCCCTGGATAAATTGCAAAACATCTACGAAACCGGCAATCCCTCCCGGCAGGCAGCCGTGGTAGCCGCACTAAATCAGGCAGACGACGCGGCGGCCAATGTGGCCTTGCTCCACATCGCCCGTCAGGCGGCAAATGCCCCCCTGCGTGAAGATGCCTTGATGGGGTTTATCCGTCTGGTACCACTCGTGGACGCAACAGCCACGCAAAAGGTACTCATGCTCCGCAATGCACTGGAACTCGCCGAATCCGATGAAACGGTGCTGGCAGCACTGGGGCAGTTGGGTAACTACCCGACCCTGCAAGCCTTGTTGGTAGCCGCCGAATACCAGGAACAAGGGGCCTACCAGCAGTCTGCCGCGAGAGCGGTGATGAACATCGTGCTGAACAACGAGGAGATCTATGGAGAAAAAGTACGGGAGATCGTGTCAAAAACCATTGCGGTTATCAGTGGACAAGACAGTCAGTATTACAAAACCTCCTTGCAGAAATACCTGGATGAAATGCCGGAGGGCAAAGGCTACTATTCCCTGTTCAACGGAGAAAACCTGGAGGGCTGGGAAGGGGTAATCAGTAACCCCATTAAACGGGCCGAAATGAACGAACGCACGCGTGCAAGAGAGCAGGCGAAAGCCGACGAAATCATGAAGACCGGTTGGAAAGCCGAAGACGGCCTGCTGATTTTTACCGGAGAGGGACAAAACATCGGCACTACCAAGGACTTTGGTGATTTTGAGTTGTTCGTAGATTGGAAAATAACGGAAGACGGGGATGCCGGGCTTTATTTGAGAGGCACACCCCAGGTTCAAATATGGGATACTGCCCGTACGGATGTAGGAGCCGAGGTAGGCTCCGGCGGCTTGTACAACAACCAGACCTACCCCAGCAAACCCCTAAAAGTGGCAGACAATCCGGTGGGCGAATGGAATACCTTTCATATTCGCATGCAGGGGGAAAAAGTCACCGTATTCCTGAATGGCGAGCGGGTGGTGGATGAGGTTCCTCTGGAAAACTACTGGGACCGCGATCAACCGATTTTTCCGGAAGGGCAATTGGAACTGCAGGCGCACGGTACGTACGTGGCCTACCGGGACATCTACATCCGCGAACTAACGGGTGCACCGACTTTTGAACTTAGTCAAGAAGAAAAAGAGGAAGGATTCGAGGTGCTGTTTGACGGAAACGATTTGGATAAATGGACCGGAAACAAGACGGATTACGTGGTGGACAATGGCGTTTTGGCCATCTACCCGGACAGGGGCGGCAGCGGCAACCTGATGACGGAAAAAGAATACGGTGATTTTGTCTTCCGCTTTGAATTCAAGCTCACCCCGGGTGCCAATAACGGGCTGGGAATCCGGGCCCCTCTGGAAGGAGATGCCGCCTATGTGGGCATGGAATTGCAAATTCTGGACGATACCGCTGAAATATACAGTCAATTGAAAGAATACCAGTACCACGGCTCCCTTTACGGGGTGGCGGCCGCCAGCAAAGGCCACCAAAAGCCGGTGGGCGAATGGAACTACCAGGAAGTGATCGTACAGGGCGACCAAATCCAGGTCATCCTGAACGGTACGAAAATACTGGATGTAAACATCGCGGCGGCCAAGAAAAACGGTACCCTGGACGGTAGGGAGCATCCGGGGCTTTTCCGGGAAAAAGGGCATATCGGCTTCCTGGGCCATGGAGACGTGGTATTTTTCAAAAACATCCGGGTGAAAGCGCTCTAATTACCCGGCTCACATCCCAAAAAAAGAGGTTGCTTCTTCAGGAAGCAACCTCTTTTTTTGTTCCAATGCCAGGCACGCAAATCCCTGCTATCCTTCCTCCTGAAAAATCGAACGGTTTCAAAAAAACTATTCCCTATATACCAAACCGACCAAACCAGGAACACTTCTACCAAAGCTCGGCTTAGTTTTTGCACTGTTAGTAAAAGATACGGCTACTTATTCGATTTTTTTCGCGAATAAGTCTTATCTAACCCTTTAAATACGATCTTTTGACAATGCTCACGAAACGAATTTTATGGATCACCGCTTTGCTATGTTGGCCAGCACTGGTACGTGCACAATACGAATCGGTAGTATTTTCCGCCGAAAAAAATCAACTGAACGCCGGGCTTCCCTTGCCTTCCGAGACCCCCTTCTACCTGGAGGGAAGCCTACCTGAGGGCGTCAAACGCGTGGAAGTCAAGGTATTCAAAAGTAAAAAGACCGAAAATCAGGCCGATTTTTATTATTGGAAAGCGCCCTACCTGCGCAGCCCGACTACGGACGAGCTCTTTGTAGCCTATCCTTTGCGTAGCAGCGAAAATTACACGCTGAAATTTTATTTCTACAGTGCCTCGGACAAGGAAGAAACCCGTTCCCTACAAGAAGCGCTACACGAAAACCTGGAAAGCTACATACAGGCCAGCATACTGGCAGGCAAGCGCGGGACCGAAACCTTGAGTCGCCCCGCTGCCATGCTGGATCACCTAAATGAAATCGTCTGGCAGGGATTAAAAAACTTCCAGCATCCGCTGGATCAGGAATTTGAGGGATTCTCCGACGTGGTAAAACAAAAAATTACCCAACTGGACCGGGTGAAACTAAAACAGGCGGAATTTAATTTGCTGGCAAAAAAAAACGGATCCGGACATTCAGGATCAGGCACGCTTTGCCGATCAGCTAAAACAAGAGTTAATCAAACTCCTCAAAGCAGAAACGACCCAATACTTGCAAAACCAGATGTTGATGCTGGTGGACGTACGGGTGATCGACCATTACCCCACGGAAAACAAGCCATACTACCTGCCCCTGAGCATTGGATACGGGGGTACTTACTTTCGTGGCAATTTCAACAGCCTGGACTACGGTACCTCGGCATTCGGTGGCATCTCGCTTCCATTGGGAAATAAAAATTTCACCAAGGTGCTGGGAAATGCCTCCGTTTCAACAGGCGTATTTTTCAGTAATATGCGGGATAGCAACGAGCAAGAGATCAGCGGTCCGCTCATCGGAAGGCCGATCTATGTAGGCCTGGGATACAGTTTATTCCGGGTATTGCGCTTCAACGCCGGTGCCGTTCTGACGTCAACGGATGTAAATTCGAGCGTCGAAGACATCACCCTATACCCCTTTGTTGGCTTTAGCGCGGAGTCCAGTCTTTGGTTAGGATTACGAAAATAAAAGTGGATGAAGACCAAAAGTAGTATCTTGCTGTGCCTGCTTCTGCTTCCTTGCCTGGTGCCGGGTTTTTCCCAACAGTACCAGTGGCGCCTGGGACTCTCGACGGGGTATACGAAGTATCAGGGTCAATTAAACCCCTTTCCTACCAATGATTTTACGGCAGCAGGGGAAGTATTCCGTCCTTCCCTTCCCCTATCGCCGGAATCCAATTGGAATGCAAGTCTGGAAAAGCGGCTGACGGCTGGCTTGGGACTCTCACTCTACGGAGGCAAGCAGGCCCTGCTCGGGTCCGGCCCGGAAAAGAGCGCAAGGAATGAGGCAATTACACAGTACCAGGCCAGCCGTTGGTCCCTGGGAACGGCACTTGTTTTCCGGTCCGATAACGGAAAGCTGCTTCGGGAAACTTCTTTCATCGCCCCATACGGACAAGTTGGGCTCGGGTGGCATCGCTGGAATGGCCAAACCCGATTGCTGCTGGCAGACGATCCCCAAAGGGAGGGTTCCGGAACCGCGGTACAGCCGCTGTACGGGCAGGTGGAACGGGAAGAGCGGTTTTACCTGGATATGGGACTGGGACTACGCTTCCGACTCGGCACCCGGATCGAACTATTTATACAAACCAATGCACAAACAAATGGAGACCATTTTTTTGGAGTGAAAAGAACACTACCCGGCTTCCCCGGTCCGGAGAATCCTTGGAATCGACCGAACGGAAGTGCCGATTGGTTGTTTCAACACCAACTGGGAATCAAGGTAAGCTTCGGTACACGCAGCGCTGCCTTTCGGGCCAATGCCATCAGTCCATCCAGACTCGCAGGCAGGAATGCGCCTATCCCGGAAACCACCCTTTCCGACACTACAGCCTCCGAAACCCGGAAAATGGAAGAGGCAACGGAGCTATCCGAAAATCCGGCGAATCCAACCTTCGGGGAAGTACAGGAACCGGTTCAACGGCCGGAAGACCTGCCGGAATCCGGTACAATCCCTCTACCCGAGCAGGAAATGGGAAACCGCTACGTACCAGCGCGGGTAGAAACGCCGTTCTTGTATCCCTATGACGTAGAAGAACCAAGCCGTTTTTACCCAAACCTGGTTCCGCCAGCTAGCCGATACAGGCAAGGTCAGGCGGAAGCTAAAAACAAACAAATCCGGCAACTATCGCAAGCAGTACCTCCATACGCAACCCGTCAAAGAAGTCCGTCGAACCAAGGCAGCTACCTGAGGTTTGTACCTTTGCTGCCTCCCGCGACCATCAAACGGCCTGCCGCTCCTCTGGACTCGGCCGCGAGGAACAATGCCGCGGATCCGGCAGTAGCCTTGCCGGATGATGCAACGGCAACCGCCTTTCCCAGCCCGCCAGGCTTGCGGCTGCAGGCACAGCGACCCGTCCGAACAGGGATGGATCCGGTCGGCTGGAGCGAGGGGAAGGTAACCCCCTACGGTTTGGCCTACCGTTTCCGGCCTCCGGAAAAACCAATCCTTCCGCTGCTTTTCACGACCTTGTATTTTGAACGTGATCAAAGCAGCCTGGCAGAAACTGCCCTGGAAAAGTTGGCAGCCATTGCCGAAACCCTGGAACAAATGCCGGATTCCCGGGTACTGCTCAGGGGCTATGCAGACCATACCGGAAGCGTCGCATACAATCTCAGGCTGGCGGTAGCGCGAACGCAGTCGGTTGCCCGAGCCCTCGAAGAAACATTTGGCATTGCCGGACAGCGCATCCAAATTGGCCCCGGTGCGCAACTGATACGAGGTCCGGCGCCGGCGGCTGCACCTGAGGATAGAAAAGTAGAAGTTCGGATTTTATTTTTAAATTCAAGGATTCAATAGCGAAACCTGTCAGTTAGGATGGATAAGAAAAAACACCTGGTTGTATTGACCGGAGCCGGCGTTTCTGCGGAAAGTGGAATCCGAACATTTCGGGACGACAACGGCTTATGGGAGGGCCACGACGTGATGGAAGTGGCAACGCCGGAAGGCTGGAAAAAAAATCAGGAACTGGTACTGGATTTTTACAATCAACGACGGAAAGCTTGTCGGCAGGCCCAGCCCAACGCAGCCCATCGGAAACTTGCGGAAATGGAGCAGCAGTACCGGGTAACGATCGTTACGCAGAATGTGGACGACTTGCACGAGCGAGCCGGTTCCAGCCGGGTCATTCACCTGCATGGAGAGCTTTTCAAGGCGCAAAGCAGCTTGGATCCCAGCCTGGTTTACCCCATGCAGGGAGTGGAAATCAATCCGGGGGACACCTGTGAAAAAGGCTCGCAATTGCGGCCTTTTGTGGTCTGGTTTGGCGAACCGGTCCCGATGATGGATGCCGCCATCGCGGCCGTCACCGATGCAGATGCATTTGCGGTGATCGGAACCTCGCTGTTGGTATACCCGGCAGCCGGATTGCTGGATTTTGCCGCAGTGGAAATTCCAAAGTACATCGTGGATCCCAGAATGCCCAGCTATTTTCCTGCGGCAAATTTGACTCCCATCGAAGAAACGGCAGGAAAAGGCGTCTTCCTCCTGGAGCAGCACCTGCGAAACGTCTTCTTTTCGCAGTAATCGTTTTTTTAGTACTTTTGTTTCCAAAACAGCATCCCTTGAAAACAGTCCTTAACCGTTCTACTAAAACCGATACCGGTTTCCTTGTTGCAAAAAACGTCCTGAAGCTCAGCATTGCCGGTTTCTTTATAGGCGGTTTTCACGCCCAGGATGCCTGGGTAGGATTGATTTTGATGCTGTACCTGGCCTATTCGCTAGTTAGAAAATTCAAAAACAAGGCCGAAGATCGGTACGTATACCTCACAGGTTCCATTTTAGGAGGGTTTTTGGGTGTCTGTTGCGAAGCCTGGGGGATTTACTACGGACACTGGGAATACCACGATCTGGAAGGGCGTACTTTTCCCTATTGGCTGCCCTTTGCCTGGGCCCTGGCCTTTACCTTTGTGTATCAGCTGGAAAAAGACCTGTTTGCATCCCTTGGAATGGAACGTACGCGTGACAAGGTAATCCGTACCCTAATGGTAGCCCTGATTTTTCCTACCTACGGCGAGATCATCACCATACAGATGGGCGTATGGACCTACGCCTGGCCCTATCAGTTTTTCGGCGTGCCCCTCTTGGCCATCTTCCTGTTGGTAGTGTTCCACACCGGTGTCAACTACCTGATGGTACAAATATGTCGGCACATGGGCTGGCGAAACGAAGTGTTTTTTCCCGCTTGATTTAGCGAACCAGGCTTTCCAGGGTAGCCAGGTATACCCATTTCTGGTCCCTGGAATTCAGACCGGCTTCCACTGCCCGTTGTTGCTCTTCGGTCACCTCCATGTCCTCGTACTCGATGGAATTGAAGAATTGCATGTAATCGGCATAGATATTCATGGTGAGATGGGTGGATTTGGCCTCACTACCGGTGGGGAGTGCCGTGCGCAGGAAGCACCAGTTTTCCATGAGGTCTGCTTGTATCTTTTTTTCGTGAATGGGCAAAAATACTTCCTTTTCGGCCCGTTCGTAGTCCTGAAACTTCCCTTCTACTGCCTTCATCAGGTCAAAGGAGGCAAGAATTCCAGGCTTGAACTCAAAGCTCTCAGAGGTCCGGGCCACTTCCACCATGTAGCTTCGTACCGCCAGGTCCCGCATGTCCATGGCCTCCTTGATTTTGTTCCGTACCTGATCCTCGGTCAGCTCCGGATGGGCCTTGATAGCCAGGTCCACCGATCGGTCCGGGTCGTTGCCATTCATCATTTTTACGGGATCTTGATAGTAGGTGACGGTTACGTACTGGAAATTCTCGCCCTCCAGATCGGAGCCCGACTGCAGGGACCAGAAGTCCCAACCCGCGATGTTTCCTTCCGATTTGGAAACTTTATGTACCTGCGCCAAAAAATCCTTGTACTCCAGGTAATCCAACACCCGGTTGGGTTCAACTTTGATAAATTCGAAGACCAGGTACTGCTGTTCTTGTGCGATGAGGTTTAGGCTTACCAGTAAAGCCACACACCCCGTGATTAGCTGCTTTCTCATAATTCGGTTAATTGGGTTCTCTGATAAGGTACAAATAATTACACAGAAAAAATACCGATTATCCGTTTTTATCACCATTTGCATGAGTTTTATTGCAAATGAAAAGCCCTGGACAGGTAAAACTATCCAGGGCCACGTAATTCAGTCGTTGCCTATCCGGCCTATGCCTGAAGCAATTCTTCGATCTTTTTCAGTTCCTGCTCCGAAAAATCGAGCGCTTGCAGGCTGTTTACATTGTCTTTGAGCTGTTCCGCTTTGCTTACTCCGACCAGCACAGAGGTAATTCGGGGGTCTTTCAGTAGCCAGGCAATGGCCATTTGAGCCAGGCTTTGGCCTCTGTTCTCCGCCAAGGCGTTGAGCTGCTCTACTGTAGACAGTAGTTCGGGGGTAATTTTGTCGGTTTGGAGGTACCTCCCATCCCGAACGGCCCTGGAGTCTTCCGGAAATCCTTTCAGGTACTTATTGGTCAGTATGCCCTGCTCCAGCGGGGAAAAAGCGATCGCTCCGATTCCTTCGGTATCCAGCACGTCCAACAATCCCTCTTCCACCCAACGATCCATCATGCTGTACCGCGGCTGGTGAATGAGGCAGGGCGTCCCCATGTCTTTCAGGAGTTTGGATGCACGTGCCGTATCTGCCGCATTGTACTGGGAAATCCCTACGTAAAGCGCTTTCCCTTGTCGCACGATCAGGTCCAGCGCAGCCATGGTCTCTTCCAGTGGAGTGTCCGGGTCGGGGCGGTGGTGGTAAAAGATGTCCACGTAGTCCAAACCCATCCGTCGAAGGCTTTGATCCAGACTGGCGACCAGGTATTTTTTGGAGCCAAAATTTCCATAAGGGCCCGGCCACATGTCCCATCCTGCCTTGGAAGAGATCAGGAGTTCATCGCGAAGTGGCTTAAAATCTTTATGAAAAATCCGACCGAAGTTTTCTTCCGCGGCTCCGTAGGGTGGTCCATAATTATTGGCCAGATCAAAATGCGTGATTCCCAGGTCAAATGCGGTACGGAGAATGCTTCTCGCATTTCTGAAGTCGTCGCTATGGCCAAAATTATGCCAAAGGCCCAGGGAAATTAGGGGCAGGTCCAAACCACTTTTGCCACACCTCCTGAATTTCATGGATTCGTACCTGTTTTCTTTCGGCTGGTAGGGCATCAATGGATCCAAATCGTTAATTTTCATCGGTAATTTTTTGGTTTGTTGGGGCGTTAAAGGTACACTTTATTCCAGAAAATGGAAATCAATCTTCCGCCAGGGGTATAATCCGTGTTTGAGGTAACTTCGGCAAAAATGACCGCAAAAGCGCCTGGGTTTCTACCAGGCGTTTTACCGGTTTCAAAAACGAGAGTACTTCCCCACTGTGCCGAAGGTCTGTTGCCTGATCGATGTAGCCAAAGGCCGCCAGAAACCCATCCTCCACAAGTAGCACGGCTTCCTCTTCAGGGCTCCTTCCCCGGTCTTTGATAAGGAAGCGTTGTCCTGTACGGGCACCGACTTCCTCCCACAAGCCCGCTGCCTTTCGGTTGTACGCCTCGGGAGCCTCGGCGCCGCAGCAGGCACCGCTGCATTTTCCCAGGGAAAAATCATAACAAGCTCCGGGAGTTTTTTGTATCCCCGTCAATTTTGGACACAGCGCAAGTTCGCCGGTTTTTTCCAGCAGCTGTTTCCAGGCTTCGGCATGGGTACCAAAGGTCAGGATGGGTTTTACACCCGGCAAAATTTTACTTACCTGAAACCGTTGATACCCCTGTTGATCGCTGTAAGCAAAGATCCCCCAGGAGGCTGCTTTCACTTTTAGGGAGCGGTTGTATTTTGGCCACAACCGTTTTATCTCCAACGCCTCCAGCAACAGCGCAAGCAATTCACTTCCGGTGACTTCGTAGCTGACGGAGTGTATTTCGGATTTCAGGTTTACCTTCGATTTTCCGGTAAAATGGCTCTCAAACCGGCTTTTTATATTGACTGCCTTGCCTACGTAAATGACCTTGCCGTTTTGATCGTGAAAATAGTACACACCCGTGGAAGCGGGCAACTGACGGTACTGTTCGTGGCTGATATTCGGCGGAAGTATGCGGGCTTTCTCCTTTCCTTTGATGGCCCGGGGAATTTCACCGGTACGATCTTCCTGAAGCATTTGCCCGAATAGCAAGGCCGTGGCCCAGGCATCTCCCAGCGCCCGGTGCCGATCCGTTACCTGAATGCCTCTGGCTTCACACAACCTGCCCAGACTGTAGCTTCTGAGACCGGGAAAAATCTTTCTGCCAAGCCGGACCGTGCATAATCGGCGGGGTCTGAAATCCTTGTTTTCCCGAGCAAATGCCTGCTTGATGAAATTATAGTCGAAACTCACGTTATGCGCCACAAAAATCTTTCCCGCTAGCAGCTCCCATAATTCAACGGCCACTTCGGAAAAATCGGGCGCATCCGTCAACATGCCCGAGTCGATCCCGGTAAGACCGGTGATAAAATCAGGCAAAGACCTTCCGGGATTCAGCAATTGCTGGTAGTGGCCGGTAATCTTTTCCCCATCGTGCAAGACAACGGCAATCTCAATGATCCGGTGCTGGGCAGCAAAGCCGCCGGTAGTCTCAATATCTACAATGGCATACATATAAGCTAGGGGTAAAATAACGGCTATTGGGGAGAGAATCAAAAAGAATTGATTTAAATTCTTACTTGAATTCCTCTACTCAATTGCTTACTATTATATTTGGATAGCGGGACATTGATTTTTACACAATCCCAGACATCCGGATGGATCAACCAACGAAACCGCAATGCAATGAACGATAAAGCCGATGCCTGGCAGATGGAACTGACGCGCATTACCTACACCGTAGACAAGCTGATGCACGACTACGACCTGACTACCCTGAACCGAAAACCTGACCCGAAAACCTGGAGCCCCATGCAGGTACTGCAACACCTGATTTTGGTAAACCGGTCCTATTTTCCCACCTTTGATCAACTGATCGCCAAACAGTACAAAGCCCCACTGCTGGGGAAAATTTCTTTCTATGGCAGGAAATTGGGGGAATTGATTCTTGCGGCCAACAAAAAACCGGCCCGAATCAAAACCTTTGGCCCCTGGGAACCGACCGATACCCTGCATAACAACGAACTGTTACAGGCCTTCGTTGACACCCAGCATCGGTTATCGGCGTATGTTCAGGAGCTGGAACCGTTTTTTGGCCGGGGTTTGATGATCGCATCTCCCGCCAATCGTTGGCTGGTATACCCACTGGATACTGCAATAGATATTATTATCGCTCACGAGAAAAGGCATTGCAAGCAACTGAAATCCTTATTGGCCGCCGAATGAAGAAAACAGAAAAAGAAAAAATGCTGGCAGGCGAGTTATACCTCGCCTCCGATCCGGAGCTTTCGAGAGAACGGCTGCAGGCACGGGTCCTGTTAAAAAAACTGAACGATAGCGCCCCGGATGAAACCTTGCTTCGGCAGCAGGTCCTTTCCGAATTATTGGGGGCGGTAGGGACGGATTTCGGGCTGGAACCGCCCTTTTTCTGCGACTATGGCTACAACATCAGGGTGGGCAATCAGGTGTTTTTCAACTTCAACTGTGTCGTATTGGACGTGACACCGGTACACATTGGTGACCGCTGCCTTTTTGGGCCCAATGTGCAGATTTATGCCGCCACCCACCCACTGGATGCCACCACCCGTGGATCCTTGCAGGAATACGGCCGACCCATTCGCATCGAAGACGATGTATGGATAGGCGGAGGGGCGATCATCTGTCCAGGGGTAAGTATCGGAGCACGCAGCATCGTAGCAGCCGGAGCCGTGGTTACCAAAGACCTGCCTTCGGATGTGGTAGCAGGAGGGAATCCGGCCCGAATCCTCAAAAACCTAAACGATAGAGATCAGCGGGCCTAGCTCAGGCTTGCAGCTTTTTTTCATGATTTTCCCGGATGACCCGCCGGAGAATCTTCCCCACGTTGGATTTGGGGAGTTCAGGTACGAAATAAATCTCCTTCGGTACCTTGTAGCTTGTCAGGCTTTCCCGGGAAAATGCAATTAATTCCTCTGCTGTAAGCGAAGGATCGTTGCTGACTACGTAAGCAATTACGCGTTCGGTAGATTTCTCGTCCGGAATCCCGATCACTCCCACTTCGTTTACCATCTCGTGGGCTGCCAGGGCATCTTCGACCTCATTGGGATACACGTTGAACCCCGACACCAGGATCATTTCCTTTTTGCGGTCAACGATTCGCAGAAATCCATCTTCGTCCTGCACGGCGATATCTCCCGTCTTAAACCAGTCCCCCAGAAATGCCGAGGCGGTCTCTTCGGGCCGTTGCCAATACCCCGGCATTACCTGGGGACCCTTGACACAGAGTTCACCCCGATCTCCCAGGGGAAGCTCATTTCCGGCATCGTCCACCACTTTTACGGCCGTATTGGGCAGCGGCACTCCGATCGTCCCGAGGCGCTCCGTCCCATCGATGGGATTGCAGGAAACTACCGGGGAGGTTTCGGTAAGACCGTAGCCCTCCGCAAGTGGAGTCCCGGTCACCTTCTGCCAGCGGCGGGCTACCGCCTGCTGCACGGCCATGCCCCCCCCAACGGCAATTTTCAGGGAGCCAAATTCCAGGGCACGGAAGGCTTCCTGATTCAATAATCCATTGAACAATGTATTGACACCGGTAAATACAGTAAAGCGATGCTTTTTGAGTTCTTTGCAAAAACCGGGCATGTCGCGGGGATTGGTGATCAACACGTTATGCGCACCAATTTTCATCATGGCCAGGCAATTGACGGTGAGGGCGAAAATATGGTACAGCGGCAGCGCCGTTATAACCGTCTCTTCCCGTTCCCGGAGCTTTGGCTTCATCCAGGCAGAAATTTGCTGCATGTTGGCCACAATGTTGCGGTGACTCAGCATCGCCCCCTTGGAAACCCCGGTAGTACCTCCGGTGTATTGGAGAAAAGCCAAATCGGCGCCCTCCATTCCCTGCTTTTCAAAGGCCTTCGGATTGCCCGCTGCCATGGCGGATTTGAAGGACCAGGCAGAGGGGATGGAATAAGCGGGCACCATTTTCTTGACGTATTTTACGACCAGGTTAACAATCGCTCCCTTTATCCCACCCAGCAAGTCTCCGATTTCGGTGATGATCACGTGATTGACCCCGGACTCCTCTTTTATTTTTTCCAGATTATGCGCAAAGTTTGCTAAAATCACCACCGCCTTCACACCGGCATCGGTAAATTGATGCTTCATTTCGGATGCCGTATACAGCGGATTGGTGTTTACCACAATCAGACCCGCCCGGAGGGCTCCAAACATGACCACAGGATATTGGAGCAAGTTGGGCATTTGAATCCCGATGCGGTCTCCCTTCTTTAGCTGCAACTCTCCCTGCAAAAACGCTGCAAAGGTTTTCGATAAAACGTCCAATTCGTTAAACGAGACGGTTTTACCCATGCACTCATAGGCTACGGCATCTCCGTATTTCCCGATACTTTCTTCGAATAAATCCACCACACTGCTGAACTCATCCGGGTCAATGGAGGTGGGTACGGATTCGGGGTAAAATTTAAACCAGGGGGAATCTTGCATGTCCGATTAGTTAAGGTCAGGTAATTGGGCCAATGCCACTAAGATATTGAATGTACGCTTCTTTTAAAACGTTTTGTAAAATTTAATTGCGGAGAGGCCTTTTGCAAAGAAATTCAATCTTTCCAGGCCGCACCGGTTGCACGCTCCCCTTTTTCTCCTTTCATTTACAGAATCGTTTGGAGGAATAAGAAAAACTAAGAATTATGGGTAGGTTTCTGGCTGGAATCGTTACGGCGCTCTTGTTGTATGGGTTGATTCAGTTTTTCGTCCGTCAAGCCAATGAGAAACAAGAAATTCAACAAAATACCGCTCTGCTGGAGCAACAAATCCGGCAGGTGGGAAAGCTAGTAGTCACCGAAGGGCACTTTTCCCAGGTGCTGAGTTACAAAAATTCTCGAAAAAACTACTTCGATATTTTTTCTGCGAATAAAAAAGCATTGGTCATCGTCAACGCAAAGGTAACCGTGGGATACGATTTACGGCAACTAGAAACGGAAGTGGATGCAGAAGCCAGGCAGGTACGCATCCTTCAACTGCCGGAGCCGGAAATCAACATCTATCCGGATTTAGAGTACTACGATGTAAGTCAAGATTATTTTAACAAGTTTGATGCAGACGATTACAACAAGATCAAAGGAAGTGTACACCAGCTTCTGGAGAAGAAGATTGAACAATCCGACCTGAAGGAAGATGCCCGGGAACGGTTACTCAGCGAGTTGTCGAAGATCTACATCCTAACCAAAACAATGGGTTGGACCCTTCGGTTTGAAGAAGAAAACCTACTTTCCTCCGAGGAATTGGAACGGCTGAGCGATTGACGGGTGCGGTCTTTTTTACCGTTCACAGGGTATGTTTCACTCGACGCTGTATTCCGAGGACAATCCACTCTCCAGAAGCAACCGGAACCGTGTAAAAACGGTTAGCCTTGCCCCTACTGCTCCTGCTGGGGTGGAGCTACGCTCAGAACGGAGACGCTCTCGGCCATCAGGATCCCGATTCCATTGGAGATATTGGAAAAAACCTGCACCGGCTGTGCGAACGGATCCCCCTCGTTCCACCACTGCAACCCGTAGGTGGTGTGAAACTGGAAGTATGTACTGGAGACGGCCTTTAGAGTAAATCGAATTTCGCCCTCCGTGTTTTCCTGAGAAAACACATTGTCGATAAAAAGCTCAATAGCGGCCTCCTCTCCGTCAAACAACGTGTCGTCGATAAGAAGTTTGCCGTCGGTATTGTAATCCCGTTCGTAGCTGGGATTTTTCGGCTCCAGGTACAGTGGATAGTTGTTTTCATACTGGACGGTATTCCCGTCCTCGTCCGTGTAGGAAAAAAACCCGTAAAAATCGGCCGAAATTTCGTAGTAGTTTTCGCCCTCCGGATCGTCAAAAAGAAACCGGAGGTCTTCTCGGGTAGACCAGGCATCCAGCTGCACCCGACCCTGGTAAACCACCTCTTTAATCGGTACGGATACCGGGATACGTTCGGTAGCCCGGACGGTCTCGTATCCGGGCACCTCCGCTTCCAACGTATACGTATTTCCTTCCCGAAGCAACAGCTGCAGGTTGGTGTATTCGCCGGTATCGTCATTGAAGCTCAGTGGGTAGCGTTCGTTCTGATGGATCAGGCTAACCGCAGCATCGCGGATGGGCAGGAATTCCCAATCGTTATCCAAAATGTGCTTGCTATAGGTCAGGCGCACCGCAGGAAACAAGTTGTGTTGGAGGTTGGCATTCATCGTTACCTGTGGTTTTTCAAAAGGAATTTCGATATCGATAACCGTCTCACAGGAGAAAAAAAGTACAGCAGAAAGTACCAGCAGGTGCCGAAGTTGGCAGAAATTCCGAAATTGGCGAAGGTGTGTTCTCATCAGCTTTTAGAATTTAAATGAGTAGGCAAACGATGGAATAATGGGAAAAAGACTGTATTGCATCAATTTCCTGCTACCCTGACGGTCGTAACCCAAATCCATGAAAAACGGATTCAAGCGGTTGTAGACATTGTAAATGCCCAGTGTCCATTTGCGCTCGCCCCACCGTTTCGTTTTCCACCAGCTGAAGCTCAGGTCCAGGCGGTGGTAATCCCTGTTTCTGAAATTGTTTCTACTTTCGTAATAATTGACGTTCGGTCTGGAAAGGCCTCCAAACCGGCTCATTTCCAGACCCTCGTACCGCTGAGTAGGCAACGAGACCGCATTTCCTGTCCCGTATACCCAGGCCAGGGAAAAATCCTTGTTGTCCTTCCATTCGTGGGTAAGGGCAAAACTTACATCGTGTCTGCGGTCGTATTTGTAGGGAAACCACTCCCCAAAATTGACTTCGTCAAACCTTCTTTCGGTATTGGACAAGGTATAGCCCAACCAGCCCGAAACCCGGCCAACCTTGCGCTGCACCAGAAACTCCGCGCCGATACTTTTGCCTTCGCCCACGGCCACCTTGTCCTGCCAATCTTCATCCAGGTTCAGGTACGTGGCCCCGTCTCTGTATTCGATCAGACCATCCATGGTTTTGTAATAAGCTTCCAGACTAATTTCAAAACCATTCACGTTTTTCACAGCCCCCAGGGCTACCTGCATGGCTTCCTGTGGACCAATCCTCGGGGTAGCCGGTACCCAGAGATCCGTAGGAAGTCCCAATCCTGCATTGGTCAGCAGATGGATAAATTGCGCCATGGTAACAAAAGAAGCCTTTACCGAGGTAGACGCATTTACCAGATAGCGGGCGGCGACGCGGGGTTGCAGGGAGCGGTAATGTTGCCCATCGGAAAGAAATCCGGAATAATGGAGGCCAAGGTTGGCCTTCAAACGACTACTAAAGTTGATATCGTCCTCCGCATAGGCGGCGTACTCGAAGGAATCGAGTTCCTCGGCTCCCAGGCGGAGATCGTTATCGGCCGAACTACTTCTGCTGGCATACACGCCCGGAGAGAATCGGTGAAAAATTCCCTGTGCCCCAAAACGAATGTAGTGATCGGGATTGGGGATGTACTCGAAATCCGACTTCGCTGCCCAGTCCCGGATCCCCGAAAAATACCGCTCGGAATAGGAACTCCTTTCGTCTACACCTGCCCCGGTAACCCGCTCGTCGTAATTGCTAAACAGGTCGAATCTATACCGGCTATGGGTAAAGGTATGGTTGCTGAAGAGCCGGCTATTGATCACATTATTCCAGCGAAGTGCGGTAATAAAATTCCCCCAACTAAGCCCAAATTCTTCTTCATAATCGGTCCGTTCGTTTTCGAAAACATAAAAATCCTTGTATCGGGAATAGGCTTTGTCGTCTCCGGAGTACACACTGAGGTACAATCGGTTTTTATCGTTGATGATGTGGTTGATCTTTCCGTTGAGGTCGTAAAAATAATACCCGATATTTTCCTCTCCGGAGGTGGCCGCTTTGATGATGGGACGCGCCAGTAAATCCAGGTACGTTCTCCGCGCGGAAATAATAAAGGAGGTTTGATCCTTCACAATGGGACCTTCCACGGTCACTTTGGAAGCAATCAACCCGATAGAACCCTCTCCCTTGTACTCCTGCATGTTGCCCTCCTTCATGCTGATATCGATTACCGATGACAGCCGACCGCCATATCGGGATGGAAAACCTCCTTTGATCAATTCCACGTTATTGATGGCATCGGCGTTAAAAATGGAAAAAAAGCCAAAAAGGTGCGAAGCATTGTACACCGGTACCCCATCCAGCAAAATCAGGTTTTGGTCCGGTCCTCCGCCCCGGACATAGAGCCCACTGCCCCCTTCCGTACCGGATTGTACACCGGGGAGCAATTGCAATACCTTGAATACATCCACTTCCCCCATAAAGGCGGGCAATTCTTTGATTTGCTTCAGGGGAACGTTGATCGAACTCATCTTGGTTACTTCCTGTATCTGATCCATCTCCGCCGCCGAGACCACGACCTCTTCCAGGTTTCCGTCTGGAAGCAGTGCCACATTGAGTACAGTATCCCGCGCGACCCGCATTTGAATTCGTTTGGTCTGAAAACCGACAAAACTAAAGTAAAGGTCCACGCTATCCGTCGTGGTGGTGTAACTGTAGAAGCCAAATTGATTGGCAACGGCACCTTTTTCGGAAACGCGATCAAACACGTTGGTACCAATGAGGTGTTCACCCGTACCCAACTCGGTCACGGTTCCGCTAATGGAAATCCGCTGCCCAAAGCCGGAAATACTGAGTAGCAGGAAAAAAAAGCTTATAATCTGGTGTTTCATTGGAAGAATACGGTGAATAACCCTTGGGGTCAACGGAAATTTTCTTTCAAATTTATTAGATTTTTTTTTAGCAACCAGAAACAATTAGTAAATCCAATAGCAAATTATTACCATTTATATAGTGTACCGGTATCCGCTGTTCGTCTTCGACTACGCACGGGTGGAAACAAGGGATGCGATGGAATCTACCTTCGTCGTTTTGCAAAGGCCGGTGTACACCGTAAGGACGGGAAACGGGCTGCAGATGCTACACAGAAACCCGGCAACGATGAAAAAAAATTACCCCTGCAGCTACTTTTTTCACTTTCGGTGAATCGGGCTGCCAAGACCCTGCCGCGCACGGGGAGGGGTTGGGTGCACCGGCCACGGGGAGAACAGGGATTCCGATGCCTTCCGGGCCTCGGACTGGTTGCACCCTTTCGCATGGCTACAGCAACCGTTTTTTCAATAAAAACAAGGCCCCAGAGGCAACAGCAGCCAGGAGAAGTAACAACAGCCCGGAACCGAGGTTTCCGAATAAAATCGAACCTGTTCCGAATAAAAAAGCATACACGGCGGTAATCCCTGCAGCGAACGCCAATAGTGCGGCCTGAAAGTCAAAAAGCGGTCGCGCATCCACCTTTTTTCCATTATTTTTCAAAAAGCCGTAAATTCGTTCCCAGCCGGGGCCGGGGGCTTTGGTTTTCTGGACAAAAGCGATCAAGACCTCTTTGTCGGTCGCCCGGGTAAGGTAAGCAGTGAGCACCCAACTCCCTGTGGTAAACAAAATACCCCCGATCAATTCCATAGCATTTGGGAGCGGCTCGAAATACACCTCGTGCAAAAAGGTAAAGTACAACGCAGCAAAAAAGGACGCTGCCATGGCCACCAATTCGCTAAGAGCATTGATCCGCCACCAGTACCACCGCAAGATGTAAATCAGTCCGGTACCTGCCCCGATCTGAAGTAAAATATCAAAGGTCTGCAGGGCATTTTCCAGGTGCAGAGCCACGTACCCTCCCACTACCATAATGCCCACGGTGGTCAGCCGCCCAATGGCAATCAGGTGTTTTTGAGAAGCATCGGGGCGGATAAATCGCTGGTAAAAATCATTTACCACATAAGAAGAACCGAGATTTAGCATGGTAGACAGGGTAGACATGTAGGCAGCTACCAGCGAGGTGACTACCAAACCCATGATCCCGACCGGCATAAAGGAAAGCATGGCGGGGTACGCCATGTCGTCCTGAACGATAGCGGCGTCGGCATTCGGAAAAGCCTCCTGAAGGGACTCCATGTTTGGGAAAACCAGGATGCTGCAAAGGGCAACGAGAATCCAGGGCCAGGGTCGGATGGCATAGTGCACGATTGTAAACAGCATGATCGAGGAAAGCGCGTGGTTTTCATTCTTGGCGGCCAGCATTCGTTGCACAATAAATCCGCCCCCTCCCGGCTCGGACCCGGGGTACCAAACCGACCACCATTGCACAAAAACCGGGATCAGGAATACCGCCAAAAATAGTTCCCAGTGGTTAATGTCTGGGATAAAGTTGAGTTTATCGATAATTTCGGGATGCTGAATCAATTGGTCCAAACCACCCACGGCAGGATGATTGACCGAGACCCAGGCGGCCGCGATGGCCCCTGCCAGGGAAAGGCCGAATTGGAGAAAATCCGTAAATACCACGCCACGCAATCCTCCCAACGAACTGTAGAGCACGGTGACAAAACCGGATATGAGCAAAACGGGCAAGGGGTTCAACCCCAAGAGTACCCCTCCGATTTTAATCGCTGCAAGCGAAACCCCGGAAATGATGACCACGTTGAAAAAAATACCCAGGTACAGCGCCCGAAAGCCCCGAAGAAAAGACGCGGGCCGGCCGCTGTATCGCAATTCGTAAAACTCGATATCGGTAAGTACACCGGAACGTTTCCATAATCTGGCAAAGAAAAAAACGGTCAGCATACCGGTCAGCAAAAAGCTCCACCAAACCCAGTTTCCGGAAATGCCGTTTTTTCGGACGATATCCGTGACAAGATTCGGAGTATCGGTAGAGAAGGTCGTAGCAACCATCGATATTCCCAATACCCACCAGGGCAAATTGCCTCCCGCTTTAAAAAACTCCTGAACGTTTTCGGAGGACTTCCTGGAACTGTACACGCCAATACCCAAGGATAATGCAAAAAACAGAAAGAGGATCAGCCAATCTATGCCCTGTAGTAACATGCCCGGAATATAAGACATAAACCTTAAACAACGAGCAAGACCGCGGTAAAAGCCAGCATTCGGCGCAATTTATCAGGCATCAACAGCCATCAGGGGGCGCCAGGTCGAGACTGTGGCGAGCAATCAGATCGGTAAGCAATCGGCATCAGTCCTTAAAGCTCATGGTAAACTGGGCTCCTTCTCCCGGTTTGCTGTCCAGGTCAATTTTGCCCCCCAGAGCTGTGATGTGGCTATGTACCAGATAAAGGCCAATGCCCTTGCTGTCTGCGTGCGAATGAAACGTTTCTCCGAAACCAAACAATCTGTCTCCGACCTTGTCCGTATCAAAACCGATCCCGTTGTCAGAAAAAACCAACTGAGTGCCTCCGCTACCCAGCCGTGAATGGATCGAAATTTGGGGAATAATCCCCGGCTTCGCATATTTAATGGAGTTGGTCAGCAGGTTGAGAAAAATACTTTCCAGGTAACCCGCATTGAAGTTGACCGTAGCTGCCTCGGAAAAATCGGTCCTGATTTGGGTCTTTGACGTATCGATCAGCGACCGGATGGAATGCACGACTTTCTTTAAGGTGCTGTGTAGTTCCACCGGTGCCAGCGGTACCGCCGCTGCCTCCCGCTGACTCATATGGTCCAGGTAGCCATCGAGTGTGCTTTTTAGTCCTTCGGTAGAAACCTGCATCAAATCAATGAATTCCGACATTTCGGATTTTTCCATGCCCCCGGCATTGATCAAGCTAAATAAGGACAGTAAATTATTTACCGGAGAACGCAAATCGTGCGAGGTTGTGAAGGTCAATTCTTTCAACTGTTTGTTGGAACGCGTTAATTTGGCAATCAGCAGATTCCGCTCCTCTTCGATTTTCTTCTGGTGGGTGACGTTTTTTGCAATCGCGTAAACCAGCTGCTGTTCCTGATCCGGAACCGATGTCCAGGAAAACCAAAGAACGTTTCCATCCCGGGATAAATACCGGTTTTCGAAATTCATCAGCGGCATACCTGCAACAAGTGCTTCGCGAGACCGGGAAGTATGGGATTGATCGTCGGGATGCACAAAGGTATTGATCGACCGGGAATACAGCTCCTCGTCGGAATAGCCCAACACTTTTTTCAAGGCAGGATTGACCTTCTTAAAAAAACCGTCAAAACCCGCGACACATAATAAATCCAGTGATAAGTCAAAAAACAATTCCATCCGGAACGATGCGGTACCAAATGGGTCTGCATTTTTTTTGATCGAACGCATAAGAATGACCGATGGTTATCGTTAAAAATCAGTTTTAGTAGTCGAAATGCTAAAACCAAAAAAACAAAATGCTACTTCCCTCTTGTAAAACTATCAAACAAATTCCTTCTTTTTTCGATTTCACGGTATTTATTTTAGTCAATGAATGCGGCGTTGGTAAAAATTATCCATCCTGATCGATCACAGCCTGCCCGATTCGGTAAAAAAGCCTTCCTTTACCGACGAGTATCCACCTCCACGCCACAGTTTATTTGAGTTTGGTCCAATGCCATGCCGATAAACATGGGATAACTCCAGCTTTTGTACCGGCCCCAGATTTCCCCGGAATAGTTTGGAAATACCTCGTTTTGAATGGTAGCCAATAAGGGTTGGGCTTTCTCTCCCAACTGCCGCACGCTGATCGCCGCCTGCAACACCTGTACTTCGTCCTCGAGTTTTAGCATTTGTTCCAGCACGGCAAAAGCCTGCGGATCATTTTTTCTCTTGGCCAAAATCTCGGCAGCTTTGGTTCGTACGGCCGGCATATCGTCGTCCATGAGGCGGCGCACCCCAGGCAATACGGACTCGATTTCTCCGGAATAGGCATCCAGTGCAACCAGGGACCAAAACCGTTGAGCCGGTTCCACGGCATCAAAATACGGCACCAATACGGCCGGATCCTCGACCTGTCCCACCCATTGGGCTACCTCCAGAATGGCGCGAAACTGCTCGGAAGAATAGTCCCGGGCGATTTCGTAAACGCTTTTCCCCGCCGCTTTGGCCTGTGCCATCATGATACCTTCAGAAATCAACCCGGTATCCCGATATCGGATCATCCAGGCATCCAATTCGTCCCGCAAGCGCGAAACCCGATCGGCTACCTCCGGATGATCGATCAGGTTGGTCTGTTCCAAAGGGTCGTTTTCCAAATCATACAGTAGCTCTACCGGCTTGGGAGCAAAAAACTGTAACACCGGGTCGGGCAACTGTCCCAGGGCCCGCAAGCGATTGATTTCTTCGTAACTCCCCCCTTTGTTAAAAATCAAGGCATTCTGGTAATAAGGCAACTGCGGCATAAAATGCCGTACGTACAGGTACCTGCCATCAAATACCGAACGAGATACTTCGTAACAATCGTCCGCCCGGTCCCGGTAGCCAAAAATAAACTCTTTTTCCTCGGCCGTTTCTCCGAGAAAGCTTTTCCCCTCCATGGCATCCGGAACTTCAGCACCCGCCAGTCGGATCACCGTAGGAGCGAAATCCACGAAACCCACCTTGTGGTCCGTCACCCGGCCGGATAAATTGCTGGTCAGGTGCTTGTATTTATCCGGCACGTGCAGAATAAACGGGACCTGCAAGCCGGCATTGTCCAACCATCGCTTGTGCCCGGGTAAGCCATTTCCGTGATCCGAGAAAACAAACACAATGGTTTCCTCCAACAGCCCATCTGCTTCCAACTCGGCAAGAAGCCTACCCACCTCTCTATCGAACACCGCCAGCAAATCGTACATGTGGGCCCAAATTTCTCTCATTTTAGGACTGTCGGGCAGGTGGGGTGGCAACACTGCCTGCTCGGGGTCATGAAAGTCCTCCAACGACTCGGTATCGCTGCTCCGCAAGGCATTTGTTGGGCCTTCGTGGGTCATCATAAAGTTGAAAACACTAAAAAAAGGCTTTCCCTCCGGCCTCTTTCTCCAATGAGCTTCGCTGCTGCTTTCGTCCCAGCGACCCTGATGGTCGAAATTATAGTCGGTTTTGACATTGTTACTTGTGTAATAGCCGGCGTCGCGTAATACCTCTGGTAAAATTTTCATGCCCTCTGGCACCGGAATTTCAGAGCGCAAATGCTGTGTTCCCAACGAAACTGCGTACCTGCCGGTAATCAGCGTGGAGCGCGCAGGTGCGCAAATGGGTGCATTGGAAAATGCCTGGGTAAACCGGATACTCTTCTCCGCCAGACGATCAATAGTTGGGGTCTGTGCATAGCTGTCACCATAGCAGCCGTATATGGGACTCAGGTCTTCATGGGAAATCCATAGAATATTGGGGCGATCCAACGAGGCTTCGGGCGCACCACAGGCGACCAATCCAAAGAGAAGCAGCAGCAACGATTGGAGGCTGCGTCCGCCAGGCGTTGTATAGGCTGTACGGTTCATGTTTTGTTTTCTTACCTTTTCCTTTTTTTCATAAGCCTGCAAACCCCTGCACCAATGGCCGGCTTACCGCATAGGTTTTCGGCAGCATTGATGTTGGTTTGATGGCTTCACTCTCTAACCAGTAATGCCAGGCTGCCGTTTCGCACCGGACTTTTCAATTGGACGGTTTTTCCATCGGGAATATCGTTGGAAGACAGCCATTTGGCCTCGCTTACCGAAAGCCAATGCAGCGCAGCGGGTCCGTCCAGGGCGGAAATATCCAGGCCTACTTCTCCCTGGTCCGGGAAATAAATCAGGTAGTACTTGCCCTCTTGGGCAGCACAATACGCTTCGTTTTCCTCCCGGCCAATAAGCAGGTCCATGCGCGGCTGCATTTCCCAAAAACGTACTTTTTGCTCCACTTTTCTTACCGATGCGATGGCCCGCATGGAGGGAATCGAGAGCCCCAGACCGGATGGCGGACGATGAAAGCGGCTCGATGCAAAGCCGCCAAGGATATTGCGAAAGAACGTTTCTACCGCATGCCTGCCGTCAATTCCCCGGTTCACCCAGGAACTGGTACTACTGCCATAAATTTTGGTGCTGTTGACTGGTCTGGGATTGGCTTCGATGTACTCAAAGATGGCCCGGGCCTTGTCCCAGTTTTGTTGCCCGGTATTATGGCTGTTTTGAGACATATCGGTGTAGGAATAGGTATCCGGTCGATCGAGGGTTCTCCGATGCATGGCAGAGGTAATATCCCAATCGTCCCACATCTGGGTGATCATTATTTCCTTTTCCCCTGCCTCTTTTTTTAAAAATGCAGCCCAGTAAAGCGCCCATTCATCCTCCCCCTTGGTTTCGTTATCAATACAATACAGAACGTGATCGTGTTCCAGCGTATGCTCCAACAGTTTTCGCACAAATGCTTCCTGATAGGCCAAGACCTCCCGATTATTTTCCAAGGCCGGTACGGTGTAAAAAAAAGGCTGCTCATTTGCTCTGGGATGCTTGGGATACAAGCTATCCAGTCCTGAGGTTTCGTAGGTATAATTAATGTTATTGGCCGGGTGGTAGGGATCCGTTAGCCAATTGTCGCGGGAATGGTCAAAGCGGTCCCATATTTCAATCTGAACCGCAATATCTCGCTCCGACGTCCAATGCAACAAGCTGTCCAGTTGGCGCCAATAGGCTTCGTTCCAAGCATTCAGATCGTAAGTCCCCTCCTCGTTTCGGGCAAAAGCGCGCAGATCCCCCGGATCCCGATCGCTCATGGTGTTGCGGATGTAATTTCCTCCCACGGCATGCAGGCTATCCAGGTGGGATTTTAGGTGAGCGTTCTGAAATAAATTGTCATTGTCCGTAGCGCCCAGCAGGAGCACCGGTTTGCCCCGGTATTCCCAATAAGCGGAATTCTCGGCCCAGGGCCGGATTCCGGAGCGCGCTTCCGGTACCATCCGTTCAGTGGATGGGGACGCACAAGCGGTCAGCAGCAAGACCAGAAAAAAAACCATATCGCCAGTAAATACTTTCATTCCGGAGAAGTTAGCAGGATACGCTTGTATGCAGTCAGGGAGGGGAGGCCGACATCACGCACTTCAAGAATCAGGTGCACCGCTTTTTTGGGAGGCAGGACCGGCATGGTAAACCTCAGGGCTTCGCCACCTGCTTCGTAAGCCATCCGAAGGTCCGTCTCGGGCCGGTAAATCTCCTCGTATACCCACCAGTGGAATACCAGTTCCTGCCCGTCGGGGTCGTAGGTTCCCTGCGTCTCCAGACGTACCTGTTCCCCAGCTTTCGCAGAAATGAGCAGAGGTTCGGGACCGGATTGCCCATTCACTACAGGTACGGGATTGTGGTTCGCCTCTCCGTAGGAGCGATGGGCCCATTGCACCCGGGCCATAAAATCGGATTGAAACGCCTTCCGCCAGCGTGCCACGGAGTGACGTTCGTTGAGGGTACCGTCCAGAAAATCCGGCGCGTCTATGAAGAGATTTCCACGTAGCCGTCGGTACCGACCTCCCCAGCCGCCCCATTCCGGGCGATCCGGTACGTTCAGCCCGTTAGCAAGCAGACCCATGAAAGAAGGACTGTCCCCTTCTTTCATCCCGTTCGTTCCATGTCCGTGCAGCTGATACCGCTCGCTGAGCGGCCCATTTCCGTGGATATTCGCCCGCACCCAATCACCGTCCTGCATGCTTTGGTCGCCGGTCATGTACATGCCCCGAAAGACGGATAGCTCCCGTATCCCCGTAAAGCCCTGCCAGGCAAAACCATTGGCAATCAGGTTCAGTGCCTTAAACTCGGATAGTAGGTACTCCCGGTGCCCGTCCTGATCACCGATCGCATGCACCTGAATTTTCCTGCAAAAGGCATCCACTTCCTCCGATGACCGGGTTTGCTTTACCCGCCAGAGTGCTTGTGCCAGTTCGCGCGTACCGCCCCAAACCGGGATATGGACCAGCTGCTCCGATCGGTCAACCCATTCAATAATGGCTTCGGAGGCTTCGCTATCCAAACCTTCTCCAAGGTCTTTGGAATTGCCCAGGCCTTCGCGCACCCGGGACAATAGGGAGTCTGGATGGGGAAAATCATCGGAATGTAAGCGCAAGTTGGGGTAAATTTCTTCGTAAGCAGCCAGGTGTCCCCGGATGATTTCCGGTCGGACGTCTTGCCCGTGCCCCATCCTACTCGTGGCACACAATGCCAGGATGTCAAAATGATCTGCATAATACAAGAAGCGGGTCAGGCTCTGCTCGTCATCGGTATCTCCTCCGATATCCGTCAACACGATTACCCGTGGTTTCTGCTGGCAGCTTCCATTGCCCGGCAGAAAAAAGCCGAACAACAACGAAACGATTAGGTAGGAATATCCTTTCATTTGATGATTTCTTTAAACGGTAGGCTGCGGCTGTCGGGGAGACCTGGGTATCCACCGACGCAACTTGCCTACCTGTATTACTTCAGTTCCAGCGCCTCGGTATTCACAAAACCTTCCCCACGGATCTCAATAAAATCCTGCAACAAGGCTTTTAGCTTTTCGGGATGTTTGTCCGCCAGGTTCTCCCGCTGTCCCGGATCCTGGCTCAAATCATACAACTGAAACTCCGCATCGTTTCCCAACTCAATGTTTACCTGCGTATTAACTGCCGGCCCTTCGTAGGGAGGGATAAGCGCCCAGTCGCCTTGCCTGAATGCAGTACGGCTGGTAGCTTCCAATACCAGGGACTCCCTCCCCTGCTCCGACTTACCGAGAAAAGTATCCATCAGGTCTTTTCCATCCAGGCTGCGTTCGGTACTTCCCGTCAAGGCGGCCAGGGAATTTAGCAAATCCAATTGGCTAACGAGCGCATCCGATTCTCCCGGCTCGATGGTCCCCTTCCAGTAGGTAATGAAAGGTAGCCGGGTGCCGGCCTCAAACAAACTGTATTTCCCTCCTCGGAAGGGTCCCCAGGGCGTATGGTTGCCTAGTTTTTCTACCGCTTCGTCGTAATAGCCGTCGTTGAGTACCGGGCCGTTGTCACTGCTGAATACCAGCAGGGTATTTTCGAGCAAGCCCTCTTCCTTAAGGGTTTCCATAAATTGTCCAATGCACCAATCTGCTTCCAAAATCACGTCTCCCCTCGGGCCCATGCCCGACTTGCCTTCAAATCGTGGATGCGGCGTGCGCGGCACATGGGGTTGCTGAAAGGCATAGTATAGAAAAAACGGTTCTTCCCGATCTTGCCGAACGTAAGCGCTGGCCTTTTCCAAAAAATGATCGGCCATGTCTACGTCCACCCATCGAGCCTTCTCGCCACCTTTCATAAAGCCAATTCGTGGGATTCCATTGACGATGCTGTTGTTGTGCCCGTGGTGCCAATTCATGGATAATAACTCGGGGTTGTCTTTGCCGGTGGGCTCTCCGTCAAAATTTTCGCTATAGCTGACTTCAATGGGATCGTCGGGGTCCAAGCCCTGTACCAACCCGTTTTCCAGGTAGACGGTGGGCACCCGATCTTGGGTAGCCGCCATGATATAGGAATAATCGAAGCCCACTTCATTCGGTCCCGGGCTGATCGGTTCGTTCCAGTTTACTTGCCCGGTCCCCAGACCCAGGTGCCACTTGCCCACGACGGCGGTGGTATAGCCTTGCTTCTTTAACATTTTCGGAAGGGTCAATTCATCCGTACCAATGACCAAAGGAGCGGTTCCCGGCAAAATTTTCGCCTCTTTGTTTCTCCAGGGATAGGTTCCGGTGAGCAAGGCATAGCGACTGGGGGTACAGGTAGCCGAGGAAGCGTAGGCCTTCGTGAATTTCATCCCTCCATTTGCTAAAAAATCCATGTTTGGGGTTTCCAGGCTACCGGCCTCGTAAGCACTCATGTCCCCATATCCCAGGTCATCCATGTAGATGACAATGATATTGGGCTTTTTTGCGGGGTTTTCCTCCTCATTCTTTTCGGAGGAACAGCCGGAAAAAAAAGTAAAAATACAGCTGAAAATCAGGGGTATTGTCAATGTAAATCGAGCCATGTAAGAACCATTCATTTAGGGTGTGTAAAATTTTATAAACAAGATAGAAATTTTTTATCAAATCCGTTCGCCAGGGTCAGTCGATTTTCCAGTTGCAGCCTGCCTGGGACGCCGGGCAAAAAAGAAGGGCACCCGGTGGGGGTGCCCTTTTTATCTCAGGAATACCTGTAATTGCCGATAATTAATTGTCCCAGAAAAGGGGCGTAGTTAGATTATCGTTCGCTTGTACGCGCTGGTAGTTTTCCAGGTTATAAGTAGCTTCCGATCCGGGGTAAATCCATCGGTTGGGGGGAAGGCTTTGCGGATTGGAGCTATCTTCCCAGAACTCAAGCTCAAATTCATCCACACGCCGCATTTCCGCCCAGTTTTCGTTGGGCTGCACCACGTTGAAATGCAGCCAGCGCTGCTGAGCGATCCGCTCCATCTTTTCGTTCATGTCGGCAGCCCCGTCCCAGCTGATGTCGGCATCGGCAAGGTAAGCATCGATGGCTGCATCCGTCGGAGCGGTAGGCTCGGGAGAAACATTGTTATTACTCATGCCACGAAGCATGTCGTAGTAATGAACGGACTCCCGTATTCCCGTCTCGTAATGCGCCTTTGCCTGTGCATCCTGCCCGGCCTTGAGGTAGTGCTCGGCGGCCATAAAATGAACCTGGCTGGAATTGATCAGCATTCCGGGGAAATACTGGTTTCGGCTCAGTGTAGACCGATTGTAAATGGCTACCGTATTGGAGCCGATCAATTCGGTCTGTTCAGAAGAGCTCAAAAACGGATCCAGTCCGATGTATTCGCCCTCGGCTGCTTCGCCTGGCTCAAAGACATAGGAAAGTCGGGGATCGCCGTTGGTGAGCATGTGTTCCAAAATCACTTTACCGGCTATGTTACCGTTCCAGTCTTCGAGACCCGTTTGAAAATCATTGGCACCGATTAGGGTTCCCAATTCATGCTTCCGGAAAGTGATGTTATCCGCATTGGAAGACACGATGGGATAGTTGGTGGGGTTCGACAAAATCGCGTTGATCTCCGCGGTCGCTCGGGAAGAGAATTCCGAGGTTCCACTTACCCGGGTCAACATGCGCAGACGTAGCGAGTTGATGTATTTCAACCACATGTCGATATCCCCACGGTTAATCAGGTCCTGGGTTTGGAAACCGGTCAGAATTCCCGGATTGATGGTCATGGTACGCAGCTCATCCGCAAACCCTGCCAGGTCATCCAACATCTTCGTGTAGATGGCCTGTGGTTCGTCGTAACCCGGATAGGATTTTCCGAAATCACCGCCATTGGTACTCAACATACCCGCTTCAGAAAACGGAATAGCGCCGTGCAAATCCACGATTTTCTGGGTATGGTCGTACAAATAGGTGGCCGCCGCGATCATGAACACGCGGTTATTCTGCTTCTGAACATCGGTGAGTTCCGCATACACCTTTTCCAGCTCGCGGTACTGTGCGAGGAACTGATAGTAGTTATTCCATCGGTCGTTAATGGCAGCGGAACCGGGTACGTACTGGTTCTCCTCGTTGGCCCATCCAACCGCTTGTGTATAGCGGTTCAGCGTGATGCGCAATACCACGAAATAATTCCAATAACTGGGAAGTACGTACGTCCGGTTTGCAATCATGAAACCGGTAAATTGCTTTTCTACAGAGGTTTCCGATACCTTGGAAGGATCGGTATAATTCTCCTCAAATTCGGAATACTGACAGCCCGCGAGACCGATAAGCAGTGCGAGACTCAGTATGACTAGTTTATTTTTCATAATGCGTATATTTTTTAGTAAAACGACCGCTTAGAATCTCGCCCTAAGCATTAAACCTACGGTACGTGTGGCCGGATTCGTTCCAGCGCTGGTCAGCGTTTGCGACCACCTGGAGCCACCTGTCAACACTTCAGGATCGAGATCCTTGATGTTTCGGTAGAAGAAAAACAGGTTTCGTCCAAACGCAGAAACGTTGATACTCGTAGCTCCCAATTTCTGAGCGATAGCCGTAGGTACCTGGTACCCCAGAGATAGCTCACGCAATTTCAGGTAGGTATTTTCCTTGATGTACAGCTCGTATCTGGCCTGACTGTATTGCGGACCACCCCAGTTGTAGGTTCGTTGGTAGTACATGGCTTGGGAAATCACGTTGGTATTGGGATTGCCATCGGCAGTCACACCTTCCATCAGCATGCCGTCATTGTATACGGTCTCGCCATTGGGTCCTTGAGGGCTGGAAGTCTGAACGCCCTTGCCGTCGGCATCGACGTAGTACGCCAATCCGCCGCTTTCCGCATCCATGTACTTCAAGCTTTCTTCGGTCAATCCCCTACTGATCATCCAGTTGATACCGGTAGGCATCACGTGTCCTCCGATCTGGAAATCCGCCAAGATGTCCAACGAGAAATTTTTGTAGGCAAGATTATTGAAGATTCCACCCACTGCTTTGGGCATGGCGTTTCCTGCCAAAATCCAATTGTTGGCGTCGATTTTATACATCCCGTTTGGCTGCACGATTTTTTCTCCGTTGGCATTGGTCTCTACCGGACGGGCGAAGAAATCTCCCATGGGGCGGCCTACAACGGAACGAAGCTGCGCCGCATTGCCATCGTAATCGGCGTGTAACAATTCGGTGGCATTGTTGGCTAGTTTCTCTACCATGTTCATGTTACGGGCAAAATTTACTCCCGCCATCCAGGTAAGGCCACGTCCCTGGTACAGGGTTCCGTTTAATGCGATTTCGATTCCTTTGTTTCGCAGCGTACCGATATTCGCCAGTACGGAGTTCGCTCCGGAGGTAGCAGGCAAAGTCAAGGGTAGGATCTGGTCGCGAATCTGCGCGTTGTAGTAAGAAAACTCAAGTCCAAGTCTGCCTGCGAAGAATTTACTATCCAATCCCAGCTCAAATTCATGCTTTTGTTCGGGGCGAATGCCGTCGTTTCCAAAACTGCTGGGAATATTGGTATACAAAACCGGGGATCCTCCTGGCTGCTGTACGCCAAGCGTGTTTTGGTTATAGGCAATATTGGCCCGGTACACATCCGGATAGTTACCTACGATACCCCAGGATCCACGAAGTTTGGCAAAACTAACAAAACTGGGCAGGTCCACTGCATCTGACAAGATAAAGCTGGTATTGGCCGAAGGGTAGACAAAGGCGTTGTTATCCGGATTCATGGTGGAGGTGCGGTCCCTACGAATGGTTCCTTCTACAAACAAGATACCTTTGTAGTCCAGGTTTACGGTACCCAATGCCGCGTCAATTACACGAGAAGTTCTTCTGGAGCCATTGTTTGGTATGTTGACCGAGGCAACGATATCGAAAAGGTTTTCGGAACTCAAGCCGCCGTTGGTCCCTCGGGACACCATGGAAAAGCTCTCCTTATTGGCGGTATAGCCTGCCATTGCGCTGAAGGTAAAATCATCGGTCAGCTGCTTACGGTAGGTTAGCAATAAATCTCCGTAGAGGATATTAAAGGTCTCGTTAGACATGCTGAAACCTCCCGAAGGGCCAAAAGCCAAAGGACGTGTTGTCGATGTCTCATTCTCGCTATTTCTATAGGTAAAATCTGTGGAAATCCTGGCTCGCAGCGTCAATTCGTCTGTAAAATCAATGAAATTGGTAATGCTACCAATAACCCGGTTGCTCAACTCAGATGCCCGGTGCTCATTTACCCGCCAAACATAATCGCCAATAGCTCCCTGAAACCCGTTTAGGGTAATGTTCTCATCGGGAGTTAGGCTTTGTCCGTTTCCGGTCACAAAGCGGTAGCCGAGGCTGGTCTTGTATTTGTCCAGGTACCAGGCACCGTTATCAAAGCGGGTCATCATTCCACCAAAATTATTGATCAGCCGGTCTACGGAATACGGGCGGTTGGCCGTGTACTGGTTGATGTAGTTTACCATCACATCCGTCCGAATTTTTTTCGACACGCGGAAGGTGGCATTCAAATTCGCAATATTCTTGCTGTTTTTGGAATTCAAACTCAACGCTTCGTTATCCTGTCGGGTCAACGACACCCGAAAATCCGCTACATCCGTAGAATTCGAGATGGCTACGTTCACCTGAGAACTGATGGGATCGTTAAACAGGGCCGAATAGTTGTCTTCCTGCGCCACGTAGGGTCTCATTTCCCCATCCCATGACCGAGCAGGCTGCCCGTCAAATCTCGGGCCGTAATTGATATTCGTATTGGGAAGGCCACGAGAACCGTCTTCGTAAATGAAGAAGCCGTCTTCGTTTACGCCATTGTTTGCAAAGCTCAGCGCCTGTACGTGCTGGGGAGCACCTGGTCCCCGAACGTTCTGGTACCGAGGCAGGTACGCGATGCGATCCTGTGCGTAATTGGCGTTAAAGTCAACGGTAAACCCTTTGGAGGTGCCCTTTTTGGTAGTGATCAAGACCACACCGTTTACCGCTTCGGATCCGTACAATGCGGCCGCCGAAGCCCCTTTCAATATGGATATATCGGCAATGTCTTCTGGGTTGATGTCCAGCAGGCCATTTCCTCGCAACCGTTGGTCACCCCAATAGTTGGTATTGTTTACCTCCTCGTTCCGGATCGGAACTCCGTCCAGAATAATCAACGGTTGGTTTCTTCCGGTAATGGAGTTGATTCCCCGAATGGTGATGTTTACCGCAGAGGTAGCACCACCGGCACCCGCCTGAATCCGAACACCTGGGGCTTTTCCGTACAGGGCAGTCGCCACATTGGGGGTCCCCACCTTGACCAATTCGTCCGATTTAATGGTAGTGGTAGCGTAGCCTAGGGCGCGCTGCTCCCGGGCGACGCCAAAAGAAGTCACCACAAACTCGTCCAGGCTTCCTACGTCCTCCTGCATGGTGACGTTGATGGTGCTGCGGTTTCCTACCTGAATGGTTTGGGTTTTAAAACCGATAAAAGAAAATACCAGGGTGGCATTATCCGGGGCATTCAGGCTGTATTTTCCTTCAATATCGGAAACCGTACCCATGGATGCTCCCTGCACGGTAATGGTTACTCCCGGCATGGGAGCACTGTTTTCATCGGTAATGGTACCCGATACCCGGATATCCACGTCAGCGGCAGCTGCTTCAAACGCTGCAGGTGCTGCCGAACCGGCGGCAGCCAATGCCTGTGTAGCTACGACACAGGTCAGCACAATCCCTTGAATCAAAAAGAACAGCGTCTTTTTTATGCCAACGGAGCTTACTAGTAGTTTTTTCTCATTTTTCATTTGTTGATGGGTCAGGTCCAGGTACGCCTTGGCAACGCCTGAACATTTGGATAAATTTTTAACTAAAATTTTGTTGATTGGACAATAGACAACGATTGTCAGGCTACTTCTCTCATAGGCAATACCTAATTTTACATTTGACGAATAATTACAAGAAACAATTAAGAGGTCAATTACATAATTTTTTTAAACAAAATCCAATAGTTAAACAAATTTTTTATTTTGTTAACGAACTTTTTTTTAAAATTCAAGGAAATATCCGAAATTGGCGCATTTTTGATCGGGTGTTTATTTGGGTTGGAGAAGCATTCGTTCCCGTAGTTGCTGGTGAGAGATCCGCAACGCGATGCTATATTCCACCACAGGCTCCGTAAATTCACCCGGCTTCCGCAACGGCCAATGGCCCGATAGGAAGGCGCTGTCGTATTATTAAAAATCCGATTTGTGAAAATGAAAATCCATCGTTTAGCGGTCTCGGTTTGCCTTGCGCTCGTTGGTTTGCACCTACAAGCGCAGGACGGTAATTCCCACCTTACCAGACCCAATATAATTGTCATATTGGCCGATGACCTGGGGTACGGCGATTTGGGAGGCTATTTTGGGGGAAAAGCCCATACACCCCATCTCAACCGACTGGCCGAAGAAGGGATGCTATTTACCGACTTTCACAGCAATGGGGCCATGTGCTCGCCTACCCGGGCGGCCTTGCTGACCGGAAGGTACCAACAACGCCTCGGAATCGAGGATCCTTTACCCGGGGACTGGCAAGAAAAAGGAATCGGCGCGATCAAAGGCATTGCCGGGGACGAGCTGTATTCCTCGCCGACCATGGCCGACTACCTCAGAAAGGCAGGTTATGCCACCGCTTTTTTTGGCAAATGGCACTTGGGAAATCACCCCAGCGCCAACCCCCTTCATTTCGGATTTGATGAGTTCAGAGGACTGACCTCTGGGGACGGCGATTATTTCACCAAACTGGATCGTCACGGTTATTCGGATTGGTGGCATAACAAACGCCTAAGTTTTCAGGAGGGGTATACCACAGATGTAATTACCGATAACGGCATTCAATTCATAAAAAGACACAGAACCCAGCCGTTTTTTGTTTACATGGCCCACCTGGGGGTCCACTTTCCCTGGCAATCCCCAGAGGACGGTGCATTGGAAACACGGATAGAAGGGACCGATTACACCTCCAGCAAGCCAGGCCCGGCGAGTAAATTAGGGCCCCATGCCCCCGCTGAAGTTCCGGACGCCCTGGTGGCGATGATCGAAGCACTCGACCGCAATGTGGGCAAACTCATGGCCTACCTCAAAACAGCTGGGCTGAACCAAAACACGCTGATCTTTTTCACCGCCGACAACGGACAGTACCTGAGTTACCAGGGAGATACCTGGCCTGCTGTGGGTTCCAACGGCCTGCTTCGCGGAGAAAAGGCCGATTTGTACGAAGGAGGACACCGGGTACCCAGCATCGCCTGGTGGCCCGGTAAGATTAGGGCCGGTAGTCGCTCTGAGGCAACGCTAGCCTCGTTCGACCTGCTGCCAACCTTTCTTGATTTGACCGATCAGCCCCTCCCTGATCCGAAAGGAGCGGATCGTCTGGATGGCCAGAGCTTTCTTTCGGTTTTGCTTTCGGGAAAAGTCATGCCGGAGCGAACCCTGTTTTGGCGGACGCCAGAAGCCATTGCCGTGAGAAAAGGTCCCTGGAAACTACTGGAAGATCGGGAAAACGGCTCCCTCGCACTCTACAACCTCGAAAGAGATCTGTCTGAAACAAGCGATTTAAAGCAAGACTATCCGCAGTTGGTCCGGGAACTATTCCAAGCGCGAGATGCCTGGGAGAAGGAAATGGATACAAAACCGTAAGCGTTTTTCTTCCGGGGAGATCGGGGAATTTCAGATGTGCGGAAATGCAAAAGCTATCGGGCCATTCACTCTCCGGTAGTCGTTTCCCGAACGTGCCGGTATCGCAGGTCCAAGACGAACACGTTCAAGGTAACGTAGTCCTCGAAAGCTATTGAAATATCCTCAGCGCCTAAAGGAAAAAAGGCAGGATCTAGGATCCTTTCACCCCGGCAATCCACCGCTTTACCTCGGCTTCCAAAATCCCCAGAGGAAGGGCTCCCCCACCCAAAATCGTATCGTGGAAACCGGCAAGGTCAAATTGCTCACCCAGCTCCTGTTCAGCCAATGCACGCAGTTCCTGAATTTTTAGCATCCCAATTTTATAGCCGGTGGCCTGCCCGGGAATCACCATGTATCGGCGCACTTCGGCTCTGATCGCCCCCTCAGAAATGGAGGAATTTTCCGAAAAATAACGCATGGCCTCTTCTTCCGTCCATCCTTTGGCATGCAGCCCTGTATCTACCACCAGACGGATGGCCCGCCAGATTTCGTTAACCAGGCGCCCAAAGTCGTAGTACAGATTTTCGTAGCCCCCCATTTCCCTGGCAAGTACCTCGGCGTACAAGGCCCAGCCTTCTACGTACGCGTTGAAACCCATTTGCGTGCGGAATTTGGGTATGCCTGTCAGCTCCTGGGCGATGGAAACCTGCATGTGGTGGCCAGGATTACCCTCGTGGTAGGCCACACCTTCCATCGTTGACTTGGGCATGGCGCGCATGTCTGACAGGTGGGCATAATAGGTTCCCTTTCGCGAGCCGTCCGGTGTTCCCCGCGAATAATGCTGGGGTGCTCCGTCCTGCTCTCGGAAGGCCTCCACCCGCCTGACCTGCAATTCTGCTTTGGGCAACAGACCAAAATAGTCGGGAAGCCTTTCCGTAATCGCATCCAAAAAAGCCTTCGAAATCGTCCAGGTAGGCCTGCCTTCCGCTATCCGTATTGGGGTAGAAAAACTGTTCGTCGGTATTGATAAATTCAAAAAACTCCTCCAGACTACCTTGAAAACCTACTTTTTCTTTGATTTCCAGCATTTCCTGTTGGATGCGGTCTACTTCTTCCAGCCCTATTTGGTGGATCTGTTCGGCCGTGAGGTCGGTGGTCGTCGACACCTTCAACCGGAGTTGGTAGTAGTCCTCTCCATTCGGATGCCTGCTGACCCCCGTAGGCGTTTCTTCCAGCTCGGGAAGCTGATCCTTTAGCCAGGCAATCAAGGCTTCGTAGGCAGGTTTAAATTGCTCGTTCAATGCTGTTTCAGTAGATTCCCGAAAAGCAGCTGCCTGATTTTCATCAATTTTATCAGCTGCCAGCAGCTGATCGATTTTGGTCAGGGCATCGGTCCACAAGGGCGAACCCTGTTCTCCCGAATCGAACGGTTTCCCTTGAATAAGCGCCTCTGCCTGAGGAATAACGATCTCATAGGCAAATCGAGGAGGTCGGATACCGGCATCTGCCTGTTTTTTTGCCCGTACCAGTAGTTGACGAATGGCTCTGCCGGTTTCGCCTATTCTGCTTATCAGCGCCTCCATGTCTGCGGGTTCCTGCACCTTGTGGTAATTGATCAGCGTATTGGGCAGACCGGCGTGGACCCCGCCCATTTGGTGAAAAACGTAGGGGTATTGCCGGTATTTAGCTTCCTCCCGAGCGATCTCGTACTGGTATTGCCATAGCTCGTACGAAACCTGGGCTTCGGGGTTGAGTTGGTCTTTCGGAAATTTCGCTTGCATTTCCGCCACGCTGCCTTCCAGCCAGGCCAGTTTTTCGTTAGCGGCCTTCTCGCTCATGTCGTCGATTTCGCTGTACCGCTCTTTGCGGCCCTGCGCTGTCAATTGCAAGGGGCTAAACTGCAGCCATTCTTCGTATTGCTGGTCCAGCCATTCGTTTAGCTCACTGCTGAGATCCTGGTTTTTTTCCCCTGCCGGACTGCACTGAAGAATAAGCGTTACAAGCGATAGTAACAGAATAGAAGAGGTCTTGGTGAGGTTCATAGGCGAGTGAAAGTTTAGTGAAATAACCAAAATTACCGTATTTTTTTAACTATTCATACGGTATGTAATCCCTTTTGGCTACCCTGCTTGCTACCGGCAAATTCATCAAAGGCGCAGTATCCGTAGGCTCATCCGGTACCAACCCTTTGGGTAAAACAACTACCCCAACTAAAAATGAACCCGCCGTCTCCAGAGGGTCCGGTCGAGCAGTGGCCCATCGGGTCCGACTAGCGCCAGATTGGTTTCTTTCCGATTCAGTAGACGCCGTTGGTAAGTGTAAGCACAGAACCGCTGGGAACCAATACTTCTTTGTACGTAGAAATTTCCCTGAAAGCCAGATCATGATCCGAATCGGTAAGGTAGGCCGTCCAATTTCCCTCGGTTTGTCCGCTTTTCAGCTGCAAGGCTATCTTTGCCTCGGTTGGGTTTGCGTTTACCAGAACAACCACCAGACCCGCCGAGTCGGGGTCCCGGTAGGCAGAAGCCAATACGTTCCCGTTCGCAGCATTCTCCCCATGCAGCCTGGCGGAAATCCGCTGGTACCCGGGTCGGATAAAACGGCTGTAATTTCCCAGGGCCCACAGCAGTTTGCTTTCTTCCAATTCCCCGTCGGCTTCTGATTTGGAAATATATACCAATCCGTCTTTGTAATCGTACGGAGAAATGGCCAACCACCAATGCCAGGCGGAGGCGTTTGCCACGACCAGATCGTTATGAATCACTTGGGCCATGTACAGGGCAGGGGCCATTCCCAAATCCTTCCGGTTACCGGAGATTTCCCCATTGTTTCCCCCGAGGATACAGTATTCGGACATCCAGTATTTCAATTCGGGGACCTGCTGCACGGCCGTAGCCAGTAATTCCCGTTTCCTCACTGCTTCCTGGAAAGGGGATGTGGTGAAGTAACTGTGCCCGGAAATAGCCTTGCTCACATGTTCCAACTCCCCAAGGAAATGTGGGCTGCTGCTATCAAAAAACTCAACAATTTGATTGGACCTCCCGGGGCGGTTGTGCTCCCCGTATAGGTATTCTATTTGGCCAGCCTCGGCAATATCGATCTTGGCAGAAAGACCGCTCTTTTTCAACTTTCCGTTCAGGGAGCGGACGATTCCTGCGATTTCGTGGTTCCAGAAGGGAGTTCCTTCCTGCCCGCCATCCTCCCAGTCCCATTGAGGTTCATTGACCGGACTGACGAAATCGACGGTCAGCCCCTGCTCCCGGAGACCCTTCAGGGAAGCCACTATAAAATCTGCAAACGCACCGTAATTCTTCCGTGCGAGGTTGGATTGTCTGCCGGTATCTGCGAAGGCTTTTCCATTTCGGGTTAGCCAGACCGGTGGGCTGTTGATGAACGCAAGCAGGTATTCCACCTGCCTTTTCTTAGCCGCATTGGCCAGCCACAGTTGCCCTTTTTGCCCTTTAACGGTGAAATTTCCATCTTTGTCCACAAAAGAAGGTGCCCTTCTCCAGGGGTCTTTTATTCCGCTTGCAGCCCCTTGCTCGGCGCTACCAGCGCCCAGATTCATCCGCCACAAGGATAGGCCAATACCCAAGGGATCTCCTCTGCCGTCCCTTTCTTTACTAAATAGTAAATCGGCAATGGCGTTTTTTTTGTGTTCGGGCCAATTGCCCACAAACTGCCCGGACCAGGCATCGGAGGCCCCGAAATGATCGATGGTCTGATAGCTTATTTGCGGATCTACCGTTAGGGTGAGCATGGCCGGATCCGGTTTTTCCGGAACGAATGCCTGTGCCCACAGCCGCCCCCAAAAAAGCGCAAAGCATAAGGCAACAATCAGTTTTGGCATAGAGGTAGCGAGTTTAATGGAATGCGTTTAATGCTATTCATTGATACCGATTATCCTGCGGATTGCCCCGGGTTTCTTAACCGAACCGTAGGTTGTGGGCCCGCCGAGCCTGTCGAAGGCGCGCATTTTCATCGTACCGGTACCCACAAGACGGCATCTGCGACCACATTGCCGTCGGCATTTTTATTGGAGACCTTCACAAAAGGCGCGGTATCGGGTTTGAAATCAAAATCTCCCAAATGCACCCATTCGCCGGAGGTTTGCCCTTCTACCCGAATGTCCGCTTCTCTGATCATCATTTCGTGCTCCTCAAATCCATCTCCCAATACAAGGTGCGTTTGGGAGCTGGCATCGGCCACCCGGGAAAAGTAAACGTAAACACCATATTTTCCTTCATCCGTAATGATTGGGCGAAACCGGGCGGAACTTTCACCGGCGCTACCCGCAACTAGAAAACTCGGTCCATAGCCTCCCCTACTCATCGTTTCCCAATTTCCAACCAGGCTCACCTGCGCCGAATCGTCGTTGTCCACCAGTACATCCGCCGTACTTCCATCCGCCAGCGGGTTGGTATTCAGTTCTTTCTGAAGGGCGGACACATCCACTTGCTGAACCGCCTGTTCCGCATCAATGGCCATGCTGGCTGCTACGGCAGCTGACTGACCCAGAACCATAAACACGGGCTCCATTCGGATGGAACCGTAGGCAATATGGCTGGCGGATAGCGCTACGGGTACCAGCAGGTTTTTTGCCTCTGCCGACTTGGGAATAAGGGAACGGTAGGCAATCGGATAAGGGCCGAACCCGCCAATTTCCACATTGCCTTCGTTTTTGACCATCTTTTTGCCGTCCTTTTCGATCACAAGGCGCTGAATATTGTGGGAATCCATGGTATAGGCAGCCATCCCTACCGCATCCTCTACCACCACTTCTCCCACGCAATTGGCTTGGGTCATGACGTATTCGCCTACCATTCGGCGTACCTCCCGCACATACAACTGCGGAGTCCAATGATCGGTATCCGTGTACTCGTCCTTCGGGTAGCCCCATTCCTGTATCTCCGCTTGCAGCTCCTTTGGTACCCGGGGATCTGTCTTGTAAAAATAGAGCAGGGATTTGGTATAGTGGGTATGTGCATCGATGATCTCCTGACGGGTGGCATAATCCGCCTCCGGATAGTCGTGGTTCATGCCAATCATATCTGTAGAAAAACCGCCTCGGTTGTTGATGTCTGTTTTGTTATTTGGCATGCGGCTCCAGATGAAATAATTACCCAGACTTCGCCGGTCGGGTTGTGCCTCAAACAGCCGAACCAATAAATCGAATACGGAAGGATCGTATCCTTCGGGTTCGGTGATTTCTATGCGGTTTGCCGGATCATTGGTCAGGCAAATACGGTAATTATAGGCCTGAATTTTCGCATCACCGGTACCATCTGGTTCCAAGGCATCCTCACTGATTCCCCACAGCAGACCGCTAGAGGGATCACCGGGTATTTGGTAGGGGTCTACGCCGTCGGGAAACTGGTGCCCCGTCATCAACTGCACTCCGTTATAGGTTTCGCCGTAGGTATCGTTGGATTCCCGACCGATGGTGTAGGAAACGCCGGACCGGGCCATCAGGTCTCCTTCGTAGCTGGCATCGATAAACATTTTCCCGGAAACGGATCGTTTTGCCTCAGAAGGATCATCCGAATTCTCCAACCGGATTTGGGTAATCCAACCCTCCTCTTTCGTTGCCGCCTCCATTCTCCATCCGTACTGCACCTCAATTCCGACGCGGTCCAGGTATTCCTGAAAGGTCTTTTTAGCCACGCTGGGCTCGAATATCCACTGTTCGAAATTTTCCATAGTGATCGCCCAATCTTCGGTAAAAGTCCCTGGAAAGTCCCGTCACGGCATATTTGTTACCAATATCCGTATAACCAAGCCCCCCGGTTGTCAGGCCCCCTAAGTGGTGGCTTGGTTCTACCAGCAAGACGGATTTCCCCATGGTTTTGGCCGTATAGGCGGCAATTACGCCGGAGGACGTAGCCCCATACACGACTACATCGTAGGTTTCATGGGTTGACGTTGGATCATTCGCTTCCTTGCAGGAGGAAAAGAGCATCCCAACCAGGGAAGCCCAAAGGAGCAGTTTTCGTTTCATTTTCTTTTACGTTTGCTAATTCGTTTCTATAGGTTTGACGAGTAATTTTTGTACGTCCATCACCTGGTTTCCCGGAATGCGCAGGGCTTTCAGGCTGAACGTTTGTATCCCTTGCTTCAGTGCGATGCTACCCATCAGCATGGGTTTGAAATCCTTCACATAGGACTCCATGCGGTCGATGCGGTCGTTTTCCATTCCCTTGAGGGGAGGATTGTGTGCTTCCTCTACCCGTGTATCCAGGTGGTTTTCCCCCGCCTGCAGGCGAATTTCGGATCCCACATCTTCCATCGGGCAGGTGTAGTACACCTCCACCAGGTAGTCGCCTGCCTCCAAAACCTCCACCTCCCAGGTAATGCTGTCTTCCAGACTGACCCAATGGGTGAAAAAGGAATCGTTGGGAAAACGGTTGGATCTTTGTATCGTGCCATGTCCCATTCCATCTCGCGCAGGCAACTGAGTCAGTGGGGCCTCCGCCGCACCCAGGGTAAAGGGGCGGGTCTCCGGATCTTTCTTTCGCTCGTCCGCCATCTCGGCTTCCCAATCTGCCAGGGATGCCCTGAGATTCTTCGCTACCTCCGGGTACCGGTCCTGAACGGGTAGCTGCTGCCCGGGATCCGATTCCATGTCGTACAGGTTTCCATCCTTATCCAGCCGGTACCGTTGCGTACGCAAGCTGCTGTTTCCATTCCAGTGGCTGAAAAGCATTCGGTCGGCCCAGGAAGGTGTTTCTTCCATAATCAAGGGCTTCAGGCTTTTGCCATCCAGGCGCTTTTCACCGGAGTGGGTCAATCCCGCCAGGTCCAATAACGTGGGAAACAAATCGATGGCTCCGGCTATCTGCCGAATCACTTTTCCTTCCGGAATGTGGCCTTTTCGTTGCATAAAGAAAGGGCTTCGTACCCCTCCTTCATCCGTGGAACCTTTCCTACCTTTCATGCCTCCGTTCCAGCGGTAGCTATTGGGGCCGTTATCGGTAAAAAATACCACCAGTGTATGTTCGGTAAGTCCCAGGTTTTCCAGCTTTTCCAGCAGGCGGCCGACATTCCAATCGATGTTTTCACACATGGCCAGGGCTGCCCGGGTAAAGTCCGGATCTTCTCCAGCTACCAGGCTATCCAGCGGCTCGTTTTCGAAACGTTCCCACCAGGAGTCCGGTACCTGCATCGGAGAATGGGGTGTATTCAGCGGCAAATAAACCAAAAAGGGGGCTTCCCGGTGCGCATCGATAAAGTTCATGGCCTTTTCTGTCAAATCATCCGGTAGGTAGCCTTGTCCTTGCACGGGAATGCCGTTTTCCTCCAGTGGCGGGCTGAAGTAATCCCCCCAATGGCCGGAGCAAAATCCGTAAAAGGTATCAAAGCCCCTGGAATTCGGATGGTACGGATGCTGCATGCCATTGTGCCATTTACCAAATGCACCCGTTGCATATCCTGCTTGCTGAAACAATTCTACAAAGGTCGTTTCGTCCAAATCCAGCCGCTCCTCTCCTGCGGAGGTTCCCCTTACCCCTCCCCGCAGGTGATACCGCCCCGTCAACATTTCCGCCCGGGTAGGCGAACACACGGGCGACACGTAAAACCGATCGAAACTCACGCCCTCCCGGGCAAGCCCATCGATAGCCGGAGTGGAAAGGTGGGGATTACCCGAGTGACTCAGGTCTCCCCATCCCTGATCGTCGGTCAGGATTATCAGCACATTTGGAGGGCGCTCCGGGGCAGCCGGCTGGCAAGCCGGCAGCAGGGATCCACCAACACCCAGTAAAAAAAGATACGCTATCCATCGACTCATCCGCGGGTTGGTTTATTGTATTCGGTCTTCCAGGGTCAGTACCTGCCCGTCGGCAAGCAAGCGTGTACGCAGTTCGGCATACGGTAGGTCCTGCACGGAAATTCCCTTTTCCATGGCCATGACTGCAGCCGTGGCCGCCGACTGACCCAAAATCATGAATACGGGCTCCATGCGAATGGAACCGAATGCGATATGGCTGGCAGAAACCGCCACCGGCACGACCAGATTTTGAACCTCTTCTTTCTTGGGAACCAGCGATCCGTAGGCGATCTCGTAGGGCTGGGGCAGCGGTACACCGATATCCCCTTCGTTGTGCACGTGGCCGTTTTCGTCCACGTATCGCTGAATGTTATGGGAATCGATGGTGTAGGAACCCATTCCCACCGATTCAGGAGTTGGCTTTTTTTGCAATAACTCGTTTTCCGTCATGACGTAGGAACCGATCATGCGCCGTGCTTCCCGAACATAAATCTGATGGGGCCAGTTGCCGTTATCGGTAAACTCATCTTTGGCCAATCCCCATTTCTGAAATTCCTCCTGCGTTTCTTTAGGTACCCGGGGATCGTTGGCTACAAAATACAACAGTCCTTTTTGGTAGTCCTCGTGTTCTTTGATGATCTCCTTCCTGCGTTCGTAACTTGCCTCGGGGTAGTCGTAGTTCATGCCAATATTGTCCGAACTAAAGGGGCCGTGATTATTGGTGTCGGTTTTTCGATTGGGTATCCTATCGAATTTTCCGAACCACTCCCTCCAACCTGCATCAAAAATCCGAACGAGCAATTCGTATTGGGTGGAATCGTAGTTTTCCGGTCTGGGAAAGGGCACCCGATTGTCCGGATGGTTGGACATACAGGTTCGGAAGCAGTAGGCTTGGACTTTATTATCGCCTTCACCTTTTACTCCCGGATCCTCTGCACTTATTCGCGGCAAGAGGCCCGAAGACGGGTCTCCCGGAACCCAATACGGATCGATGGGCTGGTCCAGTACCTTAAAATGGTGTTTGTGGTGGTATACGCCCGTCTGTACACCGTTCCACTCTTCATCGTATACGCTATTCGCTTCCCTTCCGACATGGTAACTCACGCCGGCAGCAGCCATTAAGTCCCCTTCGTAGGTAGCATCGATGAACATTCTTGCTTTGAATTCCATTCCACTGAGGGTGCGGATTGCGGTGATTTTGCCATCTTCAACGGTCACGCCGTTTTCTCGGTCCAGCCATTCGTCTCTGAGTACCTCGATTTCCAGCTCGGCGACCCATTCGTCGTAGACTTCTTCGGCCACATGGGGTTCAAAAATCCACATGGTCCGAAACTCCCCGTCTATGGCGGGCGTGCCTTGTCCTTTGTTTCCAAAATCCTCCCGGTCCTCCCATTTCCAGGCACCTTCTTCCTGGTACTTGTCGTAGACGCGTTGGTAAAACTCCCGGGAAAGACCGCCAATGACTTCCTTTTTCCCGGTATCTGTCCACCCCAGCCCGCCTGCCGTCAGTCCGCCCAGGTGTTTATCCGGGGAAATGACGAGTACGGATTTGCCCATTTTTTTAGCCTGAATGGCTGCGGTTATGGCACCGGAAGTACCTCCATAGACGATGAGATCGGTGATTTCCTCCTGCTCCTGGCCTGGACTACAGGCTACCCATAAGGGCAGCAGGACCAGCGCCAGCAGGGCATGTTTCATTCGGTGTAACTGGATCATTCGAAATAAGATTTAACGTGTAGTGAAAATTTTTCGGTGATAGGTGGCTAGCTCTGTTTTTAGTTGGGATGCCCAAAGGCATGTTTCCATCCTTTTTTAACCAGGGATAATTCGGTCCCGCTGGCTACCCCCTGTGTTCAGGCTGGCGGAACTTTGGCGACTATCCCTGCAGAGTTGCCGATTTTTTAGTAAGAAACGACTGAGGGGTTTTATTGGACTTCGTAGGTTCATCGTTTATCTAGTAGCGAATTTTAGGAATTATTCCTGCCGGCCGAATAGCAAACGTGCTTTCGGGGAAACCGCCAATTCCCACCCGGCCTCCTGCAGGCTCGTTTTCCTGGACTATTGTTTTTATTTAAGCTCCTCCCGGGCATACCCTTGCCATTTTTGAGAAGGGAAGAACGGATTCCAAATCTCTTTTTTCAGGACAAGAACATCGCAGCCTGGGATGGGATACCGGCCTGATTAGCGGTGTACCAGAATTTGCCCATCGGCCTTCAATTTGGCTCCCAATACCTGATAATCCAGCTCCTGAACCGAAACATCCCGATCGATCGCCAGGGAGGCTGCGGTGGCGGCAGACTGCCCCAATACCATGAAAACCGGTTCCATGCGGATGGACCCGAAGGCCACATGGGTGGAACTCACGCATACAGGAACCAGTAAATTTTCTGCTTCCCCCTTTTTGGGAACAATGGCCCGATAGGGAATGGGATAGGGTGCTTCCACGCGTGCTTCAAAATTTCCCTCGTTTTGCACAAAGCCGTTGTGGTCCACGTAACGCTGCACCATGTGCGAGTCCATGCCATAGGCTGCCAAACCTACGACGTCGCTCACCGGCGGTTCGAGGCCTTCACAGTCCCGTTGGGTGACGACGTAATCGCTGCGCATCCTGCGCGCCTCCCGGATGTACAGCTGGGGTGTCCAGCCTCCCCGGGCTTCAAATTCGTCCTTTGCCATACCCCATTTAGAAACGACATCACGTACTTTCTTTGGAATCCGCGGGTGGTAGGCCAGGGTCCACATCAACCCTTGCTGGTAGTCCAGATGGCGTTGGGCAATGGCCTCTCGTTCTTCGTAACTTGCATCGGCGAAATTGTGATTTTGACCGACGAAATCTGTAGAAAAACCCTTTTGGTTATTGGTATCCGTTTTTCTATTGGGCATGGGGGTATTGATCCAGGGCACCAGGGGATCCCCGTAGTGATACATTTCTTCCAGTGGTCCGGTGGCTGCCTCGTAATTTCTGAACAACAACTCGTATTCCAGTTCCTTGTAGTTGGCGGGCTTTTCAAAGGCAATCCGGTTGTCCGGATGATCGGTAAGCGTCATCCGATAGCAATAGGCCTGAAGCTTATTGTCCGCCGTCCCATCGATACCGGGACCACCTTCGATGATGAAGGGAAGCAAGCCGCTGGCGGGATTTCCTTTTTCCACATAGGGATCCACTCCCGGAATGAAATTGTGGTGAACGGCATTACGAGACAGATTGTTTTTCAGGGTTCTGTTGTAATAATTGGCCTGGACGCCGTTGAGCGTCTCTCCAAACTCACTATTGGCCTCTCTACCGACCATGTAACTTACCCCCGCTGCTGCCAGCAGGTCCCCTTCGTAGGTAGCATCCAAAAACATTTTGCCCCGGTAGGTTTCCCCGCTTTCCATGGTAATGGCGGTAATGCGGTTGTTTTTAGTTTCCACCCCATCGGCCCGGTCCAGGCGTTTTTCGGTAACCAGGGTAATGGTTTCGGCGGCCATCATTTCCGCATAGACCGCTTTGGCTGCGGAAGGTTCGAAGGTCCACATGGCATCCTCTCCCTCTCTGGATCTTCCCTGGTCCGGGCGCGTAAAATAGTCGGATCGTTCCTGCCAGGTCCAGTTGTCCGGATCGTCGTAGTACCGTTTGATCCCCCGATAAAACTCCCTGGATATCCCTCCGATGGCCTGTTTGTTTCCAATATCGGTGGCTCCCAGGCCACCCGTGGTGAGTCCGCCTACATGTGCCGAGGGTTCGATCAGGATGACCGATTTGCCCATGCGGGAACTTTGGATGGCAGCCGCTACTCCGGCGGAGGTCCCTCCGTAAATGACGATGTCATACGATTGGCTTTGTCCCGTGGCTGAAGTGAAAGCCAGGATTGAAAAAAGGAAACATAAAGCCGTAAATGTACTTTTCATGTATTTTGGATTTTTAATAAATAGAATCTGAGCAATTATACCAAATTGAATCTAAGCAATTTTTATTGTTCCCGCCGCTGTTGATCGGCGATTATTGCTGATTTTTAATGCAATTAGGCCAAATCCCGCACCAAATGGTCCCAACCGATGGCCGAAAAGGCTCCTGTCCCCGCCCGCCACATGGGTTCGTTCGGGTAGTCCAAGGCGAGACCACTCTGCGCAGGCGCACCGGAATTCTCGTATGGCAAGCAAGGAACCCAGCCGGCCCTTTTGATAGGCGGAGTGGGTTTTCCAGAGGGTCTCCCGTGCTTCCTATCGTTCCTCAAGGGAGGCATGATTACGAAAGAAACGGAATCCCGCCGCCTGGGTGGGCGGCAGGATTCCAAGGCTACCACATGCTGGTGCATTGGTACAGGATCAATAACCCGGATTTTGAGTCAATGTGGTATTCGTTTCCAATTCAATTCGTGGAATGGGCCACAGGTAATCTCGATCGGGATTAAAATTGCGGGTCTCGATCACGACCATGTCGCCCACATTGCTAATATGGTCGTAGCTTGGCGTACCAATGGGATCGATCATCGGTGCTTCACTTAACCAGCCTCCTTCACCGTAGCGGTTTACCCTGCCGCGGTAAGGGCCCGGAATCACCTCTTCGGCAATTCCCCAGCGACGGATATCAAAATAGCGAAAGCCTTCCATACCCAATTCGTGCCGCCGTTCTTTTCGCACCAGATTTCTCATTTCTTGCTGCGTCTTACCGGGAGCAATGGGCGGCATTTGTACGGATTCTCGCTGCCGCAGAATATTGATCGCATCGTAAACGCTCTCATCAATTTGGTTCAGTTCGACTTTCGCCTCGGCATAATTCAACAACACCTCGCCGAACCTGAAAATGGTAAGGTTTTGGTCCGTTGAGCCTACATCCGTCGGATAATTTGCCAAATCAATGTGCTTACGGTACAAATATCCGGTGAAGGAAGCAAAGGCATGCTGTGCTTCGATATTCGGTACACGTACACTATCCTCCCCGCGAAATTCCCAGGTCATGGTACTATCCCGGTGGGTTTCATAGATCCAATTCACCAATCGGGTGCCGGGTACCACCAGGGTATAATGCAACCGTGGATCCCTGTTTGCGAAGGGCCGTTGTGGATCGTACAGAGGCGATTCATCAATGGGCAAACCGTCCGTGCAATCGTAGGTATCTACGAAGTCTTGCGGCGGTTTTTTATTGGAGTGCCCCAGCGCCATGCGCGACCAGAAATTTCGAGGCAGGTTATGGGTTTGTACCCCACGTAGGTATTGAATGCGGGTGATTACTTCCGGAGAATTATCCCCGGCAAAGGTAAACATACCCTCATAATTGGGATCCACGGAATAGGTTCCGGAATCGATCAATTCCTTCGCTGCCGTAGCAGCCACATCCCATCGCTCGTTCCATAAGGCCACGCGAGACATAAGCGCCAAAACCGTACCCCGGCTGATTCTACCCTTTTCCCCAACATTCATTGGAAGGTGGGGTTTGATCGCGTTGAGTTCTTGTAAAACAAAATCAATGACCGCTGATTTTTGGGTACGCGGAGTTTGCGATTCTTCGAGGGTAAGCGTACCGGTGACCAATGGAACATCTCCATACAATTCCGCCAGGTAGGCGTAGAAGTAAGCGCGCAGGAAACGAGCTTCTCCTACCAGCCGGTCATAGTCGGCCGGATCCATTTCGTCCCGTAGGTGTTCTGCCCGCGAGGTAATAAAATTGGTACGGTTGATCGCCCGGTAAAAGTGGGCCCAAAAACCATTGGTATACGAATTATCTGCATTTTGTTCACCCCGGCCCAAGGCCTGCAAGGGGCTACCGTTTCGATCCCAGCCGTCATCGGATGCAAAATCAAAAGACAAAAACCAGGCAATCCCTGCCGGCCAGTACCAGAGGCGATTGTACACGCCCGTCACAGCCATTTCCAATTCGGTCTCGTTTTCAAAAAAGGTTTCACTGGAGGGAGAATCCAGGGGAAGCCGCTCCAGAAACGCGTCCTCACAAGAAAACGCAAGGAGCAAAATCGGTATCAGTAAGATATATTTAAATAGATTTTTCATCGGTTGCTGCTGTTTAGAAGTTGACATTCAAGCCCATGGTGTAGGTGGTCATCTGCGGGTACCAGCCCCCATTGCTGACCGGTGCTTCCGGATCGTATCCTTCGTAAAAATCCGTAACGGTAAATAGATTTCTTCCGCTCAGGTACACCCGTACGTTTCCAATATTCATCGGTTCCAGCACGCGCTTTGGAATGGAATAGCCTAGTTGAAGGTTTTGACCCCGCAGATAGGCCGCGTTGCGCATCCAAAAACTTGAATTCTGCTCGTTATTGGTTTGATTCCAGGCCAATCGGGGAAAGGATCCATCCGTATTGGTCGGCGTCCAGCGGTCTTTGTGCTGCTCATGGACGGTTCCTCCGAGAAAAAAGGGCATAATCCCCTGTCCAAACAAATAGCCATCGGCTTGGCCAACACCTTGCAGAAACAGGGAAAAATCAAATCCCTTATAATCTGCGTTCAGACGTAGGCCGAAGGTATGTCTCGGGATAGGACTTCCGATCACCGCCAGATCGCGGTCATTGATCATGCCATCGCCGTCTACATCCCGGTACTTGATGTCGCCGGGAGCAACGTTACCAAACTGATCGGCGTGATTGTTTACTTCCTCCTGAGTTTGAAACAAACCTTCGGAAATGTAGCCGAAGAACGATCCAATGGGATACCCTTCCCTGTTTACGGTCAATCCGGTATTTTCAATACCCCGCATATCCACAATTTCATTGCGCACATCCGAATAGTTGAGCATGACGCTGTAATTTAGCTCGCCGATCTTGTTTCGGTAGTTTACCATCAATTCGAATCCGTTATTTTTCACCTCTCCCGCATTTTGGAAAGGAGCGCTCAGACCGATGGTTTGGGGGATGTTTAGGGCAAGTAAAATATCCTTTGTCCTTCTCATGTAGTAATCGGCGGTAACATCCAGTTTGCCCCAAAGATTAAATTCCAGTCCGATATCTGTCGTCTCTGTAGTTTCCCATTGTATGGCGGAGTTGGCCATGCTATTTAATGCGGCACCGGGCGCGTTGGCACCGTTAAACACGTAGTCTTGGCCACTGCCCCCGAGTGACATAAACGCTGCAAACGGATACAAGCCAATATTTTGGTTGCCCAATTGGCCCCAACTCGCACGTAGTTTCAACTGGTCGATGATACCGGATGAACCCCGCATGAAGCGCTCCTCAGAAATTCGCCATCCAGCGGAAAACGAGGGGAACACACCCGACCGGTTTCCTTCTGCAAAACGAGACGATGCGTCCCGGCGCACATTTCCTTCGAGCAGGTACCGTTCGTCGTAATTATAGGTCACCCGGCCAAAAACAGACTGCAGGGCCCAGTGAGAAGCCGCACCGCCCGTTTGCTCGTTTGCCCGGTTGCCGGCATTGATTTGCTGGTATTGTGGAAGCGGGAATACCTCCCGATAAGCGGAAATCCACTGATTGGTTTGGTCTTCCTGTTGGTAACCTGCCGTGATCCCGAGGGTATGCACCTCGCCAAAGGTTTTGTTCATTGAAACGATGGCCCGGATGTTATTGTACCATTCCCGATCGTACCGTTCGGTGAGGGAATTCCGCTGCGGCACGAAGTGCGTAGGGGTCTCCCCATCGCGGGCATAGGTCTGGGTGATGTTCGAAAAACTCTTGGTATGCGGATTCCAAAACTTCGGTGCATACATCAGCTCAGCGGATAGCCAATCGGTGAATTTGTAATTCAGACGAAAGTTGAGAATGGCATCCAGGCTCTCTACGGTACGCAGGCCACCGTCCCGGGCCCGGGCCAGCGGATGGTCCCCGTTCCAGCCTTCTCCGTATCGTCCGTTGGATAGAATTCCTACTTCGTTGGCCGGAATACGGCGCATCCAGTGAAACACGTAGCCCGTACCGGAGGATGGTTCGCGCTGAAACGACCTGCTCAAAAATAAATCCGTGGACAGGGTAAGTTTATCCGATACGTTTACGTCCGAATTGAGCCGCAGGTTAAACCGGTTAAAATCGGTATTGGGAATAATCCCGTCCTGGTCCAGGTAGCTGATGGAACCAAACACCCTGGCTTTCTCACTGCCGGCATTGATGCTGACATTGTGATTTTGCATAAAGGCCGAGTTTTTCATGGTCAGCGCCTGCCAGTCGGTATCGGGGTACTGATCGGAAGGCATCCCGGCCCGGTAATCGGCAAGAAATTGCTCGGAGTATTGGGGGTCATTGCCTACGTTGGTAAAAGCTTCATTGGCCATTTCCATGTGATCCAGGGCTCCCACGATCGAGGGCAACCGGGTAGGCATCTGGAAGCCCGCGTACATATTATAGTTTACCCGAACGCCTTCTACACCTCGTTTGGTGGTAATCAAGACCACTCCATTGGCTGCCCGGGCACCGTAAATCGCGGCCGAAGAGGCGTCTTTCAAAATGGAAATACTTTCTATTTCGTTGGGATCCACATTATCAATGCTGGTCTCGACGCCATCCACCATGACCAGCGGATTGGAATCCCCCAGGGTTCCCACGCCGCGGATTCGGATGGCGCCTCCGTCTCTTCCGGGCTGCCCGCTTCGCTGGGTGATGGTCACACCGGGCGCAACTCCCTGCAGTGCCATAGAAGTCTGCCCCACCGGTTGATTCACAATGTCTTCCGAAGTGACCGTGCTCACGGCTCCGGTAAGGTTCACTTTTTTCTGCGTACCGTAGCCGACTACCACGATTTCCTCTAGGGAGGAAAGGTCTTCGGAAAGGGTGATCGTGAGTTCATTTTGATTGCCGACTTCTACTCGCTGAGACTCGTAGCCGATGTAAGAAATGACCAGAACAGCATTGTCCGGTACTTCCAGGCTGAAGTTTCCATCGATATCCGAAGCCGTGCCGGTGGCAGTACCCTCCACCAGGACGGTGGCTCCGGGAATACCTTCACCATTGACATCGACCACCTTCCCTGTAATCGGGCGGGCCTCGATGCGAATTTCCACGGCCGATTCAGCTAGAGAGCGGTTACCCTTCGCTACGTATATGGAATTATCGACCTGTTTGAATCGCAGGTTGGCGAGGAGTGCGATGTCCACAAGCAGCTCGTTAACCGTTTGTTTTTTACTAGTAAGGGTCAGTTGGGTCGAAGCGGTCAATATTTCTTCCGGAAATACGAATTGGTAATCCGTTGCTTTTTCCACTTCGCGGAAGACCTCTCTGAGGTCCCAATCGGCTTTTTTCAGCCTTATATACGATTCGTCGATGGGTATAATCTGGGCGTGCATCTCGTGCGCCATCAATGTCGTTAGGAGCAGACATTGAAGTACCAATCCGTACAGTAGGTTCTTCGATACCATTTTGATTAGGTACAGTAGTTTTCTTTTCATAATTTTAAAGGATTTTAATTGTTACTGATTGAAATCTGCAGGGTAAAGCATTTCATTTGGCGATGGGAGTTTTGCCCTGCATTTTTTGCTTAGTTCATAGGCTTTCTTTTTTTATGACAACCATTTTATCGTTTATTTCAAAATCAAAGCCCATGGAAAAACCCAGGCCCGTCAATACGTCCGCCAGATTTTTGTTTCGAAAGGTTCCAATGACCCGGGCATTCAGATCCAAACGCGGATCAATTTTCATTTCCACGTCGTACCAGGAGCTCAGGTCAGCCAATAATGCCTTTAGGGGCTTTCTGTCAAGTACCAGTTGCCCCTCCTTCCATCCAACGGTCCTGTCTATGTCAAAAGGGCGTACATCCAGAGCATCTGGCTCTCGCTCCGTATGCAACGTAGCCATTTGACCCGGTTCCAGTTCCACTCTTTTTTTGGCTGCATCAACGGCCACCCTCCCCTCTGTAAGGGCTAGCGCGAACCTCCCCGAACGCGCATAGGCATTGAATTCCGTACCCAGAGCCGTCGTAATCATTTCCCCCGTATGTAGCTGAAAGGGAAGCCGTGGATTTTTCGCAATGCTAAAATAGGCTTCTCCCTGCAGGTAAACGACCCGGTCCTGCTTCCCAAATCCGGAAGAAAACGACAAGGCAGAGTTTGCATTTAGGGTGATATGGGTACCGTCCGGCATCTGCAGGGTCAGCTTTTCTCCATCCCCGGTTTTTTTCGTAATTGTGGTCTGAGCAATCGCAACCGGCGCGGGTTTCTGGTACTGCATGCCTTCCCTTAAAAAGAAAATACTGCCGGTCAGCAATAGAAAAGAGGCCGCCACTCGAAAAATCTTTCCCAAGGAAAGGCCCGAACCACTATTTCTGCTTGTTGACTTTGGGCGGATTGTTTTGTGTATCCGCTCCAATAGGGCTTCGTAGTCGGTGGGATCGTCCCTATCCGGGCGGGAATGCCGCCAGGTTTCGTTTAAAAATTGGTCAAAAACTTCCCTGGCACCCTCCTGCTCCAACCAATTCAGCACCTGCTTTTGCTCGGCTTTACTGGCTGTACCGTTTAAAAATCGAATGAGTTGCTCTTTTTTCACTGGGCTTATTGCTGTTTGGTGTATAAACCGGCAGCCAGTTGATTTACTTAATGAAAAATGAAAAAATGCGAAATAATTTTCCGATTACATGATTCCAACAAACAACAAACCCATATTCCGTAAGTATCCGGAATCAGGCAATGACTTCAAAGTTGATGCTGAAGAAAAATAGCATTTGAAAGGAGGGGTACTGAAGGAGGTTTTTTTTCAGCGTTTTGGTAGCCAGGTAAATATGGTGTTCGATGGTACGTTTGGAGAGATTCATTCGAACAGCGATCTGTTCGCTATTCAAACCACTCAGCTTGTTTAGCTTAAATACCTCTTGTTGTACCTTGGGAAGGTTGTTGATCAATTCCATCGCCAGCTCTTCCAATTCCTGGTAAGCCCGCTCACTTTCTCGCTGCTGTTCTGTAAATTCGACCTGTCCGGCTGCTTCTTCCAGGCAGCATTCCTTTTTCCGGTCCCGAACGTGATTGTACATGTAATGCTTCACTGCCTGAAACAGGTAGCTCTTAAACGACTTCGACGCATCCAGTTTATCCCGCCGCTCCCAAATCCTAACAAAAACTACCTGCACAGCCTCTTCCGCCAGGTGCTGGTCAAAAAAAAAGGTACGGGAAAAGGCCATCAGCTTTTTTGCATACCGTCGATAAAGTTCGTCAAAAGCCGCGCCATCTCCCTGACGAAGGCAAACCAGCAATTCATTATCCGTATGTTTGTGTAAAACTCCCATGGAATGATTTCGTAGGATCGGGCTTCAACTTGCTAAAAGCACCGGAAAGGTATAACTGGTTTGAAAATCAAGCCGGTACAATATACCCTATTTCATTTTAAATAAAAAATTACGTTTATTTAAGGAGTTGCGCCTCAAAATTGTCCACTTCCGGTTTTGGCTGTAATCCACCGAATGGCGTAATACTCGCATTCCCCTGTTCCCACGTTGCGGATGCCGTGGGGATCCATAGCGGATAAAAACACCAGCGACTCCTCCCCTAGCCGGTACTCCGTACCGTTGATGTGTTCGCTTACCTCTCCTTGTAAAACGAGTATAATCTCTTCGTCGGCATGCACGTGAGGATCGTGACTTTTTTCACCCTCCTTTAAAGTGGTGATGTGCATCTCCAACTCCTGAAGGGTTTCGGTGGCGGCTCGCATCACCGAACGCCTGCCCCCTTTGCTCGTTTCCTGATAGTCCATTGAGGCATAGTGAAAAATCCTGGGCTTCCAACCCTCAACATTGGTTTCCCCGGAAGCCGGGTATACATCCCACGCGATCAAATACAGGGAAACCTGGGAATTCTGCGGGGATAGCAGGACCTCCGCCCCCCGGGGCAGCCATGCGACACTTCGCTCGCCAAGGGTCTCGACCGTCTCCCCCGTCTGAAATCTAAGGCCACCGGCGGTGACCAAAACCAACATTTCACGGTCTTCTTTCACTAACAGCGGATCCCTTTTGGTAAGTACCCGGTGCGCCACGCGGAAATTTTCCAGCGTTTTCGTGGGCCAATCCATTAACCTTCTTTCTTCCCCACGCTCGTGTGCTGCCGTGGGTAGCATCTTAAACTCAAATGCCGCCGAAGGGTGTGGTTTTTCCTGTTGGGCCTGTGCATGGCCGAATACCAGTAGCAAGGCAAGCGATAGTAGGATTTTCATGTTGGTAGTTGGGTTTATATTGGGGTGAAAATAGGGTAATTTTTTTAGCAAAACAATTTAATACCCGCAACGGCCCGATAAAAACGCGCGCCCATTCAAGTAAACCCTGTGAAAAGATTTCGTTGCGATCCTGCACGGAGAGTCGCCGCCATCCTCACGGCGTTGCCTGAATACCAGGCTCCCGGTCCGGTATCAAATGCGGTGGCTACCTGGCTCGCATTTCCGCCTTTTGCCAAAAAAGGAACTACGCTCCGGGATAGCAGGTCTGGAGAGGTCGGTCCACTGTTTGACGTACACGAGCAGGCTACCCGTTTCCGACCGTTTTGGCTACCGATTTGCCGGTCGATCCGAAGGTATCCTAATTAAAAATCCAATTTGTCAACGCCAGGGGTCATCCTGGTAGCGGCAATATGGCTGACACCCTGTGCCAAAATTGGGATCGACAGGCATTGAGCAGGTTCCCCGGTTGCCTCAGACTTGGGACATCCTGCACTCGAACGAATGCGCAAGCAAAAAGCCTCCTTTGGTCCTGTCCATTCGGTTCCAGGCTGAAATGATTCCGTATGTCCGGAATCCGGTTTTCTGCCCGGCCGGGTAGTTTCCCCGCTGGCGGACGTTTTTCCAAAAGCGGAAGGCCTTGAAAATGGCCAATGTGGGTTAGTTTTATCCAAGGTCTGCATCCGACGGTTAATGGACTATCCTGCACCTGAAGGAATGGGTACTACCACCCTATCTCTAGCCTTTGTGACTTCGGACTCCCTGACAGCAATCGGCAGGTGCGCACAAGCGTCCGGTGCCGGATAAGGGGCAATCCTCCAAAAAGCGCCGCCTGCCCTATCCTTAAAGAAACCGGAATGCAGCAAGTACCGACGAGGTTCAGGCTTGTCTTCTTTTGGCTTTTTCCCAGGTACTTTTTTGGCTACCCTTTAAAAACCGAATCAGCCCGGCAATGACGGCATAATTCATCAGGCAGAAGTAATACGGTACAAAAAGTACCTTTATCCGAAGCTTTCGGTTTTCCAGAACATAGCCCAACGCAGCAGCAAGGTAGAAAAAAAACTGCCCCACCATCACTACCTGGTATACCCAACCCTGGTCCCACAAAAACAGGTTGGCAATGAAGATGAACACCAGTAGAAAAGGCGTGACGGTCCATCTGAGTACACGATGGGAAAAATACTGAAAAAACAATAGCGGTTGCTTAAAGGGTGTGATTTTGGAAGTTAACCGTTTCATGGATTGCCAGCCACCTGCGCTTATTCTGATCTTTCGTTTCAATTCTTCCCCGGTCGAATCGGAGCCTGATTCCATCGCATACGCCTCGGGCTCGTAGACAATCCGGTACCCCGCCGACGCAATGAGCATGGACTGCATGAAATCATCGAGAATGGTATCTTCCGGCAAAGGCTGGTATAAGGAAGAACGAAAGGCCACCAGTTCCCCCGCCGCTCCCACAGCGGAATAAAGCATGGAGTCCAGTTTTTTCAGAAAGGATTCGTATTTCCAATACATCCCCTCGCCTGCGGAGCTGGCCGAATCGACTTCTTCTATCAACACCCGTTTTTCGCCGGAAACGCATCCCACCTGCGCGTCAGAAAAATGGCGCACGATATTTTTCAGCGCCATTTTATTCAGCAAGGTATTGGCATCGGTAAATACCACAATGGGGGTATCGATTTCCTCCATGGCTCGGTTTTCAGCTGCTGTCTTGCCAGCCCTTCGGTCCTCGTGGAGAATTTTTACCTTGGGAAACTCGGCCAGGGCCTCACGAAAATTATCCGTAGACCCATCCGTAATAAATACCACCTCGCATTTGGAATCCGGGTATTCCAGCGAAAGGGAATTCGTCGCTTTGCTTTTCATGATATCCGCCTCATTGAAGCAGGGAATCACCAAACTCACCCTAGGCCATTCCTCCGGTTCGTGACGGTCTCGAGGAGATGAAAAAGCATTTTTTGCCTTAACCAAAATGAATAAGACAAGGCCATATCCTAAAAAAGCATAAAAAACTATGCCAATGGCCATCCAAAACAATACATCAAGCATGGGATATAATTTTGCGCCTTGATTTGATTTTTAAATTAAAATATCGAATTTGTAAAAATAAGTGGAATGATTGGAAAGCATTGCTGAATCAACCAAAAATTTTCGTTTTTTACTCATTGAAACCGGCGATTCATTTCTTTGAGCAATTGTCATTATTTTCGTCGTAACTTTATAAATTGTACTAACCGCCAACCTTCAGTATTCGCACCATGAATAAAGGTAATTCTTTAAGAGGAAATAACAAAGCCGAAAAAATTTCCGGTTTTTACCTGGGAAAAGGTGTTCCCAATGAAAATTTTGACCGGATTGTATTGTTAGCCAAAAAACTTACCGAATGCGCGCACGCATTTATAGCTTTTCCCGATAATGAAGGGCTCTGGTTTAAGTCCAAATCGGAGAAAATTTCATCCTCGGCCATCTCCACAAGTGATCCTTTCTGCCAGTGGATAACAGACGCCAACGCATTCGAAGAACTACCGGATGTATCCAAAAAAAATGAGCTTGAAACCAGCGACTTTTTAAGGGAGAATCATGAAATAGGCTACCTGGCCGTTCAACCGGTGCCCGAATCAGGTGAGAGGATTTTGGGTTACCTGGTGGTAATGGACAGCAAACCCCGGGAGCATACCGAAAGGATAGCGGAAAATTTAAGCCTATTGTCGAAAGCCACCTGGGAACAAATTCGTATCAAAACAGAGATATTCGAAGACCGCATTCTCAGCAAAGCCCTGTCACTTTCTCAGGACCTGATTACCGTTATACGGTTTGATGGGAAATTCATCAAGGTAAATGCAGCATTTGAGACCCTGCTGGGGTACGGAGAAGAAGAACTTTCGGAAAAGCCGATGACCGACTACATCCATCCAAAAGACGTGGATCAAACCATGGTGGAAATCAACAAGTTGATCAAAGGTGAGGCAAGCAGCAATTTCAATCACCGCCTAAAAACACATGGGGGAGGCTACAGAACCTTCGCCTGGACGGCAACGGGTGATTTAAAAAACAAATGGATCTTCGCTATCGGAAGGGACATTACCGAAGAGAAAGACAAGGAAGAGCGGCTGCTTTCCAGCGAGGAAAAGTTCCGCTCATTTTTTGAAAACAGTCAGGGATTAATGCTAACGCACGACCTGGAGGGTAATTTCTTGAGCTTTAACAATTACGGAGCGCGTCTTCTGGGGTACACCGTAGAAGAAATGGTATCCAAAAAGCTATGGGACATCATTCCATCCCGTTTTCATTCCGATATAGACAGCTATTTTGAGGAATTAAAAAATGACGGGAAAGCACAAGGCCTGATGACTACCCGTCAGGCGAACGGAACGCTGAAAGTCTGGCTTTACAGCAATACCCTGGAAAAGGACCATGAAGGCAAGAGCTACGTTATCGGCAACTCCATCGACATTACCGAACGACTACGGCTGGAACGAACCATTCAAAATGCCAAAGAGCTGCTGAATCAAACGCACATGATGGCAAAAATCGGCGGATGGAAATACGATGTAGAGAAGGATTTTTTGAGCTGGACCGACATTACCAAGGCGATCTTTGAGGTAGATGAGGGATACAAACCGAATTTGCAGGACTCCTACAGGTTTTACAAAGACGGGTTTTATCGGGAACGCATGGAAGAGCTTTTTTCGCTGGCGAAGGAATACGGTAAAGCCTGGGATGAAAAATTAAAAATCGTCACCGATGCCGGGAAGGAAATTTGGGTGCGCAGTATTGGCGAAGCACACATCGAAGAAGGAAAATGCCTGTACCTTTTTGGAACGATTCAAGACATAGACGACGCAGTAAATCGGGAAAACCAGCTGATTCAAAAAGAACAAATGCTTTCAGCCATTTCGAAAGCTACCGACGAACTGCTTTCCAACCGAAACCTAAACGAAGCCATTTCAAGAAGTCTGGAGCTTATTGGGAAGGCTGCAGATGTGGATCGGGTATATTATTGGGAAAATAGCAAATCCCCTGACGGTACGATCCTCACCTCTCAACGGTTTGAGTGGAGTGCCGATGAAGTGGACCCTCAGGTAAACAACCCGGATCTGCAGGACGTGCCGATCAATATTTTCGGGGACTTTGTCAAACCCATGGAAAACAACGAGGTATTCCAGGCCGTCATTTCGGAGATGCCGGAGACTTCGTCCACCCGGGAGTTTCTGGAAGAACAACACATCAAGTCCATTCTGGCAATTCCGATTTTTACCGAGGAAGGATTTTGGGGGTTTACCGGGTACGACGATTGCAAACTGGAAAGGCAATGGTCCCAGGCGGAATTGTCCCTGCTCAAAAGCTTTGCAAACAGCATCTCCAATGCCATTGACCGCAATATCCTGGAGCGTAACCTGGTAGAATCAAAAGAACTTGCCGAAAAAGCAAGTCTGGCGAAGTCCGAATTTCTGGCGAATATGAGTCACGAAATCCGTACCCCGCTCAACGGTATCATTGGCTTTACGGACCTTCTACTAAAAACCGAACTGAATGAGGTTCAAAATCAATACATAGGTATTGTTAACCAGTCGGCGAACACCCTGCTCAACATCATTAACGATATCCTGGATTTTTCAAAAATCGAGGCGGGCAAACTAGAGTTGGACATCAGCAAAACCGATGTTTTTGAATTGGCGGGCCAGGCCACCGATGTAGTCTCGTACCAGGCGCAGAAAAAAGGCGTGGAAATGCTGCTCAATCTGGAAAAAGGGCTTCCCCGATTCATCTATATTGACGATATCCGCCTCAAACAAATCCTGATCAACCTGCTTGGCAATGCGGTAAAATTCACCAAAGAAGGGGAAATCGAACTAAAAGTACAAACCCTGGAAGTCCGTGCGAATGGAAAACAGCTAATTCGGTTTGAAGTTCGTGATACGGGGATCGGTATTTCCGAAACGAACCAAAAGAGAATATTTGATGCGTTTTCCCAGGAAGATGGCTCCACCACCAAAAAATACGGAGGTACCGGATTGGGGCTTACCATCTCGAACAAGCTATTGGCCATGATGGGGTCTGAATTGAAACTAATCAGTACCCTGGGAGAAGGGAGCCAATTTTATTTTGACATCGAACTGGCGACAGAAAACGGAGACTTCATCAAAAAATCGGATACGGATTTTATCAAAAAGGTATTGGTTGTGGATGACAACGAAAACAACCGACTAATTTTGAAGGAAATGTTTTCTCTAAAAGGCATTCAAATGGAGGAAGCGACCAACGGCTTCGATGCCTTGCAAAAAATCGAATCGAATGGAGGCTACGATACCGTTTTGATGGACCTGAACATGCCGTATATGGATGGACTGGAAACAGCCGAAAAAATACGAAAGAATTTTTCGGATGAAAAAGCGAGTCTACCCATCGTCTTGCTACACAGTTCGGCCGACGACGACTACATTCATAAAAGGTGCAGGGAATTAGACATCTGCATCAAATTGGCCAAGCCCATTAAAATCAAAGACCTGTACGATGCGCTGGCCCAGCTTAACCCAGGCAATGAGGGACCGGCACCCGCCGCCCCAGTACCCTCGGCCGAAAAATCACTCCGCGATAATTTTAAAGTGCTCATCGCCGAGGACAACTCCATTAACATGTTTTTGGCAAAAACCATCATTCTAAAGGTGTCACCCGATACGGAAATTCTGGAGGCAACAGATGGCCTATTAGCGGTGCAAATGGCAGAAGCACATCAACCAGATATTATCTTAATGGACATACAGATGCCCGTTCTCAGTGGCCATGAGGCTGCAAAGCGGATCAAGGAATCCCCGGCACTCAAAGATATTCCTATGGTGGCCATTACCGCAGGTAATATCAAAGGGGAAAGGGAAAAGTGTCTGGCATCCGGAATGGTGGATTTTGTTGCCAAACCCATCGTGGAAAAAAATATCCGACACATTTTTGAGCAATGGCTGCCTGCCAAAAAGCTGCCAGCCCGGGAACCCGCTCCCGGAGGGGAATCGGCCTTGGCAGAACAAGTAAACCTTACTGAAGACGAATTGCGGTCCCACTTTAATCTAGGTAAAGTGATCGAGTACCTGGGGAATGAACCCGCGGTAATCAAGGAAGTTCTCAAGCTGACTGTCAACGAATTAAAGCAATCCGACCAAATTCTAAAGAAACACTTTGCCGAAAAAAACCTGGAAGGACTTTCCTCCGAGGGTCATAAGGTAAAGGGTTCTGCACTGACTGCCGGACTGGATGTGCTGTATGCCATTGCAGTGACGATTGAGTCGCTAGAAACATTTGAAGAAGAAACAATCGCGAAACTACTGGAAGATTTTTCTAAAGAGAATGCGCTGGTGACAAAACTCATCCAACAGCATGTGGACTCCGATTAGATCCGGTCAAAAACCTGCCCGGAATTCCTGCCGTTCCTGAAAAGGAGCCGGATGCCGGATGGCTACAAAAAATTGACACTGTTTTTTAATTGCTCCTTGTACTTGGCACCGATGGGAATGATTTTTCCATCGACCACCGCGGTATCGCTATCAAAATCCGTCAGGTAATGAAGGTTGATTACGTAAGAACGGTGTACTTGCACGAATTCCGGATTCGAGGCGAGCTTATCTAAAAAATTTGAAATGGTCGATTTGATGGTATAGGTTTGTGTTTTGCATTTGAGGCTGATGTAGTCCCCCTTGCCTTCGCAATAACTAATGTCTGCAAACAGTATTTTCTTGTATAGCCGGTCGTCCTTTACGAAAATAAAATCCCGGGAGTAGGAGTTGGGGTCAATCCTAACTTCCGCCTCTTTGAATTTTTCAATCCCCTTTAGAAATTGAGTGTACGAAAAGGGTTTGGGAAGGTAAAAGCAGGCATTGGTCTCAAAAGCAGATATGGCGTTTTCGTGATTGGCCGAAATGACAATCAGCGCCCCATCGTACTGGCTGTGCTTCAGAATCTCAAATCCGTTCATTTCGGGCATTTCAATATCCAGAAAAATCAAATCAATCGTTCCTTTCTTTTCCACCAGAAAGTTTAATCCCTCAATTGCATCCGTAAATGTAGCCACCAGTTCCAGCGACTTTGTTTTGGAAATATAATGCGACAAGACTGCTATGCTGGCCGCATCGTCATCGATAACTACACAACGATTCATATTATCTGGATACGTTTATACTGGTTTCAAAAACTAAAACTTTGAATCCGATTCCATCGCTGGCATTGACTCGGGTACCGGCAATTTTCTGATCACCCGTGCAGGTACTCCTCCCACAAGGGTATACGGTGGTACATCTTTGGTGACAACCGACCCGGCTGCTACCGTCGCACCCTTGCCAATGTGCACACCCTTTAACACCATGCATCGGGTGGCAAGCCATGCGCCATCCTCGATGGTAATGGCTCCTGACTTTCCTTTTTCCGAACGGTTTTCCACGCCGTGAAAATCCCCGTCCATGATGATAACCTGATTGGCAACCTGACAGTTTTTGCCTATCGAGATTCGTTCGCTCGCAGAAATGATACAGGCGGTATTGATAAAGGTACCCTCCCCAATTTCCAATTCCGCGCCCCTGTCGGCATACAACTGAGTGATTCCCATATGAGACCATAGGGTGCAACGATCACCGATTCGGATTTCTCCCAACCCTTCCACCCGGAGGTTACCCCGGACCGTCACCAGCTTACCCACCGCAACACATTTCCTCAGGCGGTATTTTGCATTAATAATCCGAAAAACACCCTGTACCAGTTCGCTAAAAAACGCCAGGTAAAGGCCTAATTTCTCGCCTGTGGAATGTGCTTCCCTACCGTAAATCGCTTCGCTTTTTCGGGATAATCTCTCCGCTAATTGCTGCTGAATCATGGTTCTTCTAAATAATTAATGAATATATGGGGTGAAAATTTAAATTCAAAAAAAAAGGATAAATTAAAAATTTTGTTACTTTTATTTTAAAATTAAGTCAAAAACAGAAATTTATTTTACATAATTCGATTTTTGTCATTGATATATAAATAAATGAAATTCATGTTAAAAAACCCTTCATGGTTACTTTTCCTTGGCCTGATTTACTTTTTGGGATTTTCTATTTCCCTCGATAGCTTACGTGCCCAGCAGGCCACAACCTATTATGAGGACATCGATCTGAACCTATCCCTGGAGGAACAATTACCTCCGTTGGACAGCCTGATTGATATGGCAATCGCACAGCATCCAACCATCCGTCTGAACGAAGCGCTGATCGGGTCGGCCGAGTCACGATTAAAACTTGCCAGAAAATCCTGGACGAGTCTGCTACGGGGTTACGTGGATTACGGCTATGGCAATCAGGCCATCGTTACGACGGGAACACAGGGAGCCGACCTGTCAAACATTGCAAACGGGTACAGGGCCGGTGCGAACCTGAGTATCCCATTGTCTGAAATCTTGAATCGGGGGGATCGCATCAATCTCCAAAAAAAGGAAATGGAGGCCACGTATTATAAAACCCGGGAAATGGAACTGGTAATAGCGGATCAGGTCATCGAACAATACAATAACCTAATCCTTGCCCAACGACTGATGAAGATCCGCATGCAAATGCAGGAAAAGGCAAGAACCAACCTTTCACAGGTAGAAATGGAATTTAATTTGGGAAATCTGGATGCCTCCAGCTACATGAGGAATGCAGAAATACATACCATCGCCCAATCCGAATATGAAAATGCAAGGAGTAGTTTTTTTGTCGCCGTTCAAAAGTTGGAATTATTGACTGGCGTTTCGTTGAAGCAAATTGTTCAAAAAAATGAGCCTTAAGCAACTTTTTCGTCTTCTTTGGAAGAATAAATTCCGAATTCTATTGCCTCCGATTCTGGTAGGTATTGCGGTATTTTTTCTGACGCAAAACATGACAAGGGAGTACGAAAGCAATACCATTGTATTTACAAATCCAACCAGTAATCGCGGAGCCACTGATGGAGGTGCCATCCGAATGGATTTCTATACCTCCAATAACTTATTTGATAACCTTACGCTTCTCGTAAAATCACGGGAGACGATAGAAGAGGCTTCACTTCGCCTGCTCGCCCTTCATATATCCCTACCGGAACCCGATCCTACCGTAATCCACAATGATTGCTTTCTGGACCTTCAGCAGCACATTCAACCGGCTCTCTGGCAGGAGTTATCGGTGCCCGGAGACGAGAAGGAAACACTCCTCCGGGTGAAAGCCCATTACACCAGTGTACCCGATTCACCGATAGAATACCTGCTGCGCGAGCACCGGCACTATTCGACCACGAAAATTTTACAACGATTAAGTGTTGCCAGGAAATTCTCCAGCGACATGATGGAGCTGGCCTACCGGACCGACGATCCGGGCGTTTGCTACCACACCTTACGGCTACTTTCTGAGGCTTTCATGGAGCGGTATTCGGGCATGAAGCAAACGGAGAATATCAATTCCATTGCCTATTTCCAAAGCCAACTGGACATGGCCCAGGGTAAATTGCGGGATGCGGAGGAAAAGCTCAAGTCTTTTATGACAGAAAACCGGATCCTAAACTACTACGAACAGGGGAAATACCTGGATATTGCCAAATTGGAGCACGAACAGGACGAGGAGCGATCCAAACGGGTGTTATCGGGAACGGAATCCAATTTAAATGAAATCCAGCAGATGTTTGAAAACTTTGACAAAAGACAAGTGATCATTCAAAATATCTCGAAACTTCAAGATGAAATTGTGACCCGAGACATGGAAATCCAGGGCTTGCAGGCCCAAAACAGTGCCGAAGCAAGGATCGGGCAATTACAGGAAGAGATCGCTACCCTGAAAGAACAAATCTCCGAGGATTCAAAAGCACTATTTCGAAACAGCAATTCACTGCAAGGTATTGAGCGGGAAACTGTCCTGGAAGAATGGTTGCGGCTTAAGATTCTTTTTGAAGAGCAAAAGCAAGCACTGGATGTCATGCAAAGCCGAAAAGCGTATCTGTCGGAAAAAATTCAGGAATTTGCCCCCTTAGGTGCCGAATTGAAAAAACTGGAACGGGAAGTAAGCGTGAATGAAGACCAATACCTGTCCATCCTACATGGATTAAACATGGCCTACCTTCAAAAATACGATCTGCAAATGTCTTCTCCCCAACGACTAATCGATGAGCCATACTATCCTAAAAAGCCGCTTCCTTCAAAACGGTTAATTTTTGTTATCGGAGGAAGTCTGGCTACTGGTTTTTTAGGGCTTTCCGTTGCGATCCTTTCCTTTTTTATCGACCGTACCATTAAATCTGTTCCGGAGGCAGAAAAACTAACCGGACTGAAGGTCTCCGGCGCCTGGATCGATGAATCCGGCTTGAGTGGTGCAGTGAAAAAAGACATCCTGTACAACCGGTTGCGAAAGCAGGTGTACAATAATCTGGGTAAATACCTCCCCAGGCAAGGAAAAAAGATCGTCCTTTTTTACAGTCTTAAACCTGCTGAGGGAAAAACTTTTCTGATCCGTAAGCTGGTAGAGGAATTGAACCTGCAACACCGAGACATCGTGTACTGGGGTCATTCACGGGACACCGAAGAAATGCCCTGCGATACGCTTTCCTACGATCAGCAGGCCATCCTTTACGACCAACAGGACACCTATTGGGAAGAGCGGATTGCTCAGTCCGAGAAAGAGTTTATTTTATGGGAATTACCCCCGATAGAAGAAGTGCCATTGAATTACCAGTTGATCAACCAGGCCAATGTGATGGTCATGGTACTGGACGGCCAACGCAATTGGAAACCGGCCGACGAGCGCTTCCACGAAAGCCTGAAAGAAATGGTAAAAATACCCCATACTGTCTGGCTAAACCGGCTGCAAGCGGATGAACTGGAGGACATGAATGGAGAGATCCCGCGAAACCGGTCCTTTTTGCGTGCAAAAGTCAAAAAATACCTTTCCTGAAGGACATGGAGTACGCCCGAACCCAGCTCGCTTTCCCCATTGTTGCGATACTTCTATCCTTGCTGATCAGCCTATGGATCGTTCAGGCGGAGTTGATCGGGATCGCCACACTTTTTGCGCTGCCAATAGGTGTGGGTATCGGCATATTTATACTATGGAATCCCAATCACGCCTTGTATACCGCGTTGGTCCTTGCATTTGTCTCCATCGGGGCAGCCAGGTACATTCCCAACCTGCCGCTTGGGCTGACCGTCGATTTTGCCCTGGTCCTTGTAATCCTCAGCGCAATATTTCATAACCGGATAAAAACCGATTTTAATCGATTGAAAAATCCATTAATGGCAGTGACCTTGCTGTGGATGGCCTACAACGTAGCGGAGATTTTTAATCCCGAGGCCAGAAGCGTGACTGCCTGGGTCTATGCGGTACGAGGCACGGCCCTCTACATGTTCCTGACTGTCCCGCTGACCTTGCTGTATGCCAATACAGAAAAAGACCTGAACCGGATGATTAAAATTATTTTTACATTGTCCATCCTGGCGTCTTTTTGGGGATTGCGGCAGTATTACATCGGTCTGGACTTTGCGGAAAACCGGTGGCTGGACGCGGGATCCCGATCCACTCACGTCTTGTTTGGAAACCTACGGGTATTCAGCTTCTTTTCAGATGCGGGGCAGTTCGGCGCAGGGATCGCTCACTCGGCCATGATCGCACTGGTGTTGGCACTGGGACCCTTCCGGGTAAAACAACGGTTGATTTTTGCCACCTGTGCACTGTTATTTTTCTATCTGATGATCATGAGCGGTACCCGCGGAGCGCTAATGGTGCCAGTAGCAGGTTCTTTGGCTTACCTCTTCGCATCGAAAAATTTTAAATTAATGGCCATTGGACTAGGAGCGCTTAGTCTGGTCTTTATTTTCCTGAAATTCACCAGCATCGGCAATGAAAATTACCAGATCCGGCGGCTTCGTTCCGCACTTGATCCCAACGATGCCTCGCTCAACGTAAGGTTGGAAAACAAAGCAAAATTCTCCGCATACTTAAAAAACCGCCCCTTTGGCGGAGGTATCGGCACTTCCGGATTTTGGGGACAGCGCTTTAGTCCCGGAACCTTCCTGGCAGAAACACCCAACGATAGCTGGTTTATTAAGATCTGGGCAGAGATGGGAATTGTCGGGCTGTACCTGCACATTGGTATTCTCGCCTTTATTGGATTGATGGGCCTTTTGCGCATATGGCAGGTAAAAGATCCCCGTCTGCGGCAAAAATTACTAGCCCTTTTCTCCGGTTATGTGGGAATTGCAGCCGCTTCGCTTGGAAACCCCCTTTTGGGGCAAATGCCTACGGGAATCATTCTGTACATGTCCTGGGCCTACCTGTACCTGGCACCAAAACTCGAACCAAACGCCACCAAATTGGATAATCATGGATAAGCCACTGATCTCTGTCATCACGATCAATTACAACGGATTGAGCCATACCCTGGATTTTTTAGCCTCCTTTCAGAAGGTCCGCTATCCGAATGTTGAAATCATTGTAGTAGACAATGCATCCAGCGAAGACCCGGGGCTCATTACCGAACGCTACCCGAATACCGTTCTGGTTCGGAACCCCGAAAATGAGGGGTTTGCGGGCGGAAACAACCGGGGCATGGAAGTTGCAAAAGGGGAGTATTTCTTTCTGATAAACAACGATACCGAGGTCGCCGAAGACATCCTGGACGTGTTGTTCGAACGAGCAAACACCAGTCCAAAAGCAGGTCTTATTTGCCCCAAGATTTTATACTACGACCAACCCGATACGATCCAATACGCAGGGTTTTCTGCGATTAACCCCATCACCGGAAGGGGAAAAGGAAAGGGATACCTGGAAAAGGATCGCGGCCAGTACCAGCGGGCCGAACCCACCCAACTGGCACATGGCGCCGCCATGTTTATTCCCAGGTCCGTGGTGCGTGAAATTGGCATGATGGCCGAACTCTACTTTCTGTATTACGAGGAAATGGACTACTGCGAACGCATCAAAGATGCAGGCTACACCCTGTGGTACGAGCCGGGAAGCCATGTATTGCACAAAGAGTCCATGAGTGTGGGGAAAAACTCTCTGCTGAAGACCTATTACATGAGCAGAAACCGCTGGCTATTTTTGCGCAGAAATGTGACCTGGCCCCTGTTTTTCTTTACCGCCGCCTACTACTTTGCCGTAGCCTTACCCAAAAATATCCTGGTGCACCTGACCCAAGGCGAGTGGGCACATGCCAAAACCTACCTCAATGGTTCTGTGGCGGGACTTTTTATGCAAAACATTCAAGAAAATCTAACCCTAATCCACCATGAGAATCGGAATTGAAGCGCAGCGCATTTTTCGTAAAAAACGACACGGTATGGACATGGTGGCCCTGGCGCTTATCCGAAACCTGCAGGAAATGGACCGGGAAAACCGGTATTTCATCTTTGTCAACGAAATGGAGGATACTTCCCCCTTGAGCCCAACGGAAAACTTTACCATTGTTCCGCTACCTCCCAGCCCTTACCCGGTCTGGGAACAATACCATTTGGCAAAAGCGGTGAGTTCATACCAACTTGACCTGCTCCATTGCACCAGCAATACCGCTCCTGTAAATTGCCAGGCCCCGTTGGTAATTACCCTCCACGATATCATCTACCTGGAAAAAATCAACTTGAAAGAGGGATCGCTGTACCAACGGTTCGGCAATTTATACCGCCGGTGGAACGTACCGAGGGTGGTCAAAAAGGCCGTCGCTATTTTTACCGTTTCCGCCTTCGAACAAGAGCGCATCGCCCGACACTTTCGGATGAACAACTCCGATGTACAGGTGGTCTATAACGGGGTGGCCGGTCATTTTCAAAAAGAATCGATCGAAAGGCAGCAAGCGGTTCGAAAAAAATACGCGCTTCCCGAAACTTTCATCCTGTTTTTGGGCAATACCGATCCCAAAAAAAATCTGCGAGGTGTACTGAAAGGATTGGCTCTCCTGGAATCCCGAAAAGTGCCTTTCCCGGACCTGGTCATGCCCGATATCGGAAAAGAAATACTGCAATCCATGCTTTCCGAAATTGGTTCCCCCCAATTGCTCGCCAAGATCCACCTCACAGGATATATCCCAAACGAAGACCTTCCCGCAATTTACAGCCAGGCCGTTCTATTTCTTTACCCCTCGCTTCGCGAGAGTTTTGGGCTTCCGATTTTGGAAGCAATGGCCTGCGGATGCCCGGTCATTACCTCTACTACTTCCTCCATGCCCGAAGTAGCAGGCGATGCTGCCATGCTCATCGATCCCACCGATCCGCTCAGCCTTAGCGAAGGAATCGAATACCTGCTCACCCACCCGGACGCCCGCGCGGAATGCATCGAAAAAGGCTATCGACGCCCACCCCTTTTCGATTACAAAAAAGGCGCCCGCCTTACACTGGACTGCTACAAACAACTCGTTCGCAACACATGAGCGATAAGAAATACTGGCTAACGAGTGGTTTTTTTACCATGATGCACCGCGGAGTGGATTTTCTTCTGGGCTTTGTGGGCTTCATGTTGCTGGTGCGGATTTTCTCACCCGAGGATTTTGGCGTATGGGTGTTGCTGATCACCATCACTGCTATTCTGGATATGGCGCGCAACGGCTTTATTCAGAATGGAATGATTAAATTTATCGTAGGTAAAAATTTGTTGGTCCAACGGAAAATTCAAACCGCCGCGCTTCTACTGAATTTCCTGTTAACCCTTTTGCTTGCCCTGCTGCTAGTACTGGGGGCTTCTCCCCTTGCCAGCCTCTTCAATGCGCCAAAGTTGGCAGAAATTCTACTAATTTACGCCTGGGTTTTACCTGTATTGGTTTTTCATACCCACAATTTGGTATTAATGCAAGCGCGATACGACTTCAAAGCGTATTTCTTCGCTGGCATTAGCAAGAGCCTCCCCTTTTTTCTGATCATCGCCCTAAGCTACCTGCTGGAAATGGAACTGACGCTCTTTGCGCTTGCCTGGTACCAAAACGCGGCATTTGCCTTGGCCACCCTGATGTCGGCTTACCAGGTGCGGAAGTATTTTCGGATTCAGTGGCAGGTGAAAAACTATTGGCTTTCAAAGGTCTTTCATTTTGGGAAATATGTCTTTGGTACCAACCTGATTTCCATGCTTACCAATGGACTGGATAAATTTCTACTCGGCGCCTTGCTGTCGCCCGTACAGGTAGCCCTGGCCAATACAGCCGGGCGGGTGATGAATGTGGTGGAAATACCGGTAAACTCCATTGCCTCTATCAGCTATCCCAAGGCCGCGGAAGCCCATGACGCAAAAAAAACAGACAGTCTGGGGATTCTCTACGAAAAAACATTGGGAATGATGTTAAGCCTGACCGGCCCTTTTTGGCTGTTCTGCCTTCTATTCGCACATTATATTGTCTTATTCGTTGCCGGAGAAGCGTATTTGGATGCCGTTCCTTTCCTGCGAATTATGGCATTTTTAGCCTTAATCAGACCGTTTGATCGCCAATCGGGTGTGTTCTTGGACGCAATTGGCAAACCCTTTGTCAACATGCTCATGGTCTTCGGTACCTTCGTATACGGGGCGGGATTGAGCTGGCTGTTTATACGCTGGGTTGGATTATCCGGCGCAGCATATGGCTTGGTCGCCGCGGTTTTCTGCACAGCGTTTATCAAGCACCTGATCCTGAGAAAATACCTGCCCATCCGCTTTTTTCAGTGCCTGGTGCAGGCCTTTCGCATGTACCCCAGCATGGTAAGCTCTGTCCGGGAAAAACTGGCAAGACGCTAATCCCAGAAAGGCAGGATTCATTTCCACCAATTTTCCAGGTGTCTGAATTCCACTTTCCGTTTGGCCCAAAGTGGCTCGATTTCGCTTATCTCCTGATGGCTGGTGGCCATAAAATCCTTGTTGGCCTTGCGTATGTGGAGCATGCCGGAGAGTTGCCCCCAAACGAAAAGTGGAATTTTCGGTATGGCTCGGAGTACTTCAGAAGGCGTGTGATTAAAGGTCAGCAGCGTTAAAAAACCCAACCCAAACACGAATAGGCAGCCAACCATCAAGAAGAAGTAGCCGACATTCACGAATAAGGCTATCAGCGCCACCATTCCGCTTATTCCTATAAGCATCACCATGGGAGGCATGGCCACCATCAGCGCAAAATAGATGCGGTTCCAATCCAGCTGCGTCAGGCCCTTGGCCAAAAGGCGAAGGGAAGCGGGTAATTGACCGAAAAAGCTGTTGAGCCACCTACCACGCTGCCTGCCGATTTGGGCTGCGGCGGTAATTTTCTCGTCAAACAGGACGGCTGCACCGGCATAGGCAATCCGAACACCCTGTCCCACCAGCTGTAACTGCAAGGACTTATCCTCGGCAACGACCACTCCTTTTTCTTGCAAAACCTGCATTTCTCCCGCAATATTTTTCCGGTACAAATCAATCTCCAGCGACATACCGGACCCGGCAATGGTAGAGGAAGATCCCAGCAGGTAGGGTACGTTCCGCACGGCAAAATCGTAATAATATTCACCAAGTGCATCCAGCGCCGCATAGGTTCCCTCCGTGTTTTTAGCAATGCGCTTGCCCTGCACCGCCTGAAAGCCATTGGCATGGTAACGGTCAATGACCCGTAGAAAATGGGGGGGCACCAGGTTATCCGGGTCAAAAATAACTACATGCGTATGACGGGTTGCCATCTTTTCCAATGCCATCGCAATCGACGCGACTTTACTATTTAAAAACGAACGGGGCTGGAAAATCGAAAGTCGTTCGTCCAGCACTTTTGCCTCAAATGCTTCCTCGATTCCATCTGCTACCAGGTATATCCTGAAATTCGGGTGTTCTTGCTTCAACAAGGCCCGGACCAGCGGCCAGGCAATGTCCTTTTCTTTGTAGACAGTGATGATGCACGCGAAGTCCGCATAAAAAGGTTTTTCCTCTAGGGATTCCTTCCTTCCCAAAACCGCAAAAAAACCACTCAAGAAGGGAAAAACAAGGTAAAAACAGCAAAGCCAGGCAATAATTTCAAATACGATCAAAGCTCCAAAAATTTATGATTATTTTTATCCTAAATTTACAATTTCTTGAATAGAATTCGACAACTTGTGTCGATAAAAAATTCGATTTTTATGAGCAATTTTTCTCTCTCCAAATTCAAACAGCTGCCCCTGGTCATGACCAGTATGTCCCGATGGGACGGTGATTTTTCATCGGCTTCCTGGTCCCTGGCAAAAACTTTCGCCAAGGACCAGGTAGTGATCTATGTTGACTACCCCTTCACGTTACTGGATTTTTTCCGGGAACGAAAAAAACCAAGCGTAAAGGCAAGAAAACGTGCCCTGCTGTTTGGGGAAAATTGCCTGAAACCACTTACCGATTACGGCCCCAACTTGTATGCCCTCACGCCACCGCTCATGCTTCCGATAAATTGGTTGCCTCCGGGCTGGCTGTACCGGAAATTGGCAGGCTGGAACGACCGGCGCCTGAGTCGGCAAATAACGAAGGGACTACGGCATCTTGGGTGGTCGGATTTCATTTTTTTCAATTCCTTCAACCCGCTCTACCTAAGCAGTCTTCCTACCGGGTTTTCCCCAAAGGCCTTTATCTATCAGTCCAGGGACAATATCCGAGCGCTTGAGCCTTATCTGCGAAAGCATGGGTCTTACCTGGAAATCGACGCGATTCAAGAAGCTGACCTTAGCCTGGCTACTTCCCGTCTCTTAAAGAAAGAGCTGGAAGAACTGTCCGGAAATAAGGTTGCCTATTTCCCCAATGCAGCTGATTTTAATCTGTTTAAGGCGGCCTACGAAGCCGATTTACCACTTCCGCGGGAGTTAGACGGGCTACCCCGGCCTATCATAGGCTATACCGGTAATATCTGCCATCGGATCGACTACGAAATCATACAAGAAATCTGCGAGAAAAACCCAGAAAAAACCTTGGTGATGGTGGGACCTCGAAACCACTGGGGGCACACGGACATTGACCTGGATGCCCTTCCTAATTTGCATTTTACCGGACCAAAGAAAATTGAACAGTTGCCGGCTTATTTAGCTCATTTTGATCTGTTGGTACTACCATTTTTGTGCAATAAGGTAACCAAAAGTATCTATCCATTAAAAATCAACGAGTACCTGGCCTCCGGAAAGCCCGTTGTTGCAACGCCTTTCTCGGAAGACATCCGGTCGTTTCACCCCCACATCCGATTGGAAGCAGATAAGCAATCCTTTGTCCAGGCCATTGACGAAGAACTTGCGCAAGACCTTCCGGAGAAGGCGGCCAAGCGGTATCAGGAAGCTGCCGCCAATACCTGGGAAGGACGTGTATCCTTATTCTGGAAACTGATAAATCAGACGTTTTCGCTTTGAAACAAAGCCGGAACGGTGCGCAATAGTATCGTGAGATCAAACCAAATGGAAAAATTCTTTACGTAGTCGTTATCCAGACTCAACCGTTCTTCTTCGGACATCTCTCCTCTCCCTCTTTTTTCTACCTGCCACAGACCCGTAATCCCCGCAGGTCCTAGAAAACGGAGAGAATACTTGTCCGTGGTAATCTTTTCGGCTTCGTAAAGAGGCAGTGGGCGATTGCCTACTAGCGACATGTCTCCTCGCAAAACATTCCACAGTTGCGGCAATTCGTCAATGCTGGTATTCCGGATAAACTTGCCGATACGGGTAACCCTGGGATCGTCTTTGATTTTAATGAATGCAGCTTCCTGGTTACCCGCTTTTTTTGCCAATAGAATTTTTTCGCAAACCATTTTATTGTCGTCGTACATGGGCTGCAGACAACCACCACCCGCTTGTTCACAAAATTCACACAATTCCTTAACTTCGGTAAAAGAAGTGGCCTGGACTTCCTCCTGCGGCGCGTCCTCCGCTTTTTGGTATTGATTCAGGTGTTTTAACTGCTGCAACTTGGCGTCGGCATCCGGATCCATGGACCGGAATTTGTAAAACTTAAATATCGTATACCCCGTCCCTACCCGGTAAGAGTAGTAAAAAACCGGTCCTCGAGATTCCAGTTTGATCAAAATGGCCACAACCAAAAACAATGGAGACAATCCGATCAAAATGAGCCCGGATACCACGACATCGAACAACCGCTTGATTAGCGGCATCGTGTATTCTTTGACCGGTACGATCTCGGAATCCTTGGTTTTTCCGATGGGATGGTGAACCTGAAACTCCAGGCGGGTGACCAACTTTTTCGGGTCAATGGGTTTCATGATAAAATCAGAAACACCCTGCTGAATGGCCTGCTGAATCTCTTCGCGACTTGCCTGATCCACCAATAAAAAAAATGGCAGGTGACCAAAACCCAATTTCTCCATGGTTTGCTTCAGCGGAAGTCCATGAACACCCAGCAAGGAAGAATCGCTCAACACCATAAAATCATCACCCTTCAACTTGGAAAGGTGATTATAAAAGGTAATCCCGTTAGTAAAGGTGTTCATTTCGAAAACACCTTCCACCGCTTCGGCAATTTCCTGAACAAGTTGTTGATTTTCAGAAATCAACGCAATTTTACCGATAGACTTATCCATTCAGCGTCTGAAATGAAGGTTTACCGGTCCTCCTCAAGATAGAATTAATTCTAGCCTCCAGCTCCTTTGGATTAAATGGCTTCACCATAAAATCGTCCGCGCCGAGATTGAGGATGTCGATCTTCTTTTCGGAAGAGTCGGTCGCAGAAAGAACGATTAGCGGAATAGCCGAGAAGAATCCGCTGGAGCGAATCAATTCCACAAACTCGGTTCCACTGATTTCTGGCATGTTAAGGTCACAAATAATAATATCCGGCAGATTACCTTCGTGCATGGTTGCAACGGCATCGGCAGGCTTATTAAATACATTGACTTCAAACTTACCTTTGAAGTAGTGTTGAATGATTAGCAAAACGGAAGGCTCATCATCGATAGCAAAAATTTTGTACCTGCTTTTCATGAGTGCATGTAGGATTAGGTGACGTATTTTACCGGTTAAATATAGCCAGCACCGAACAAATAAAAAAAGGTTTTACACATTATTTTTCTTAAAAAATAAATTCAAATTTAAAAAAAAATAATAATTATTCTGAATTGACACAAAATACAAAATTTATTATTTGAACAACTAAATTTCGTCTCTAAAGGAAAAAGCTCCTTTGGTAGCAAAACCGGTAGGAAAAAAAAAAAAGCATTGTTTTCGAAATCCGAAAACAATGCTCTGGCAAAAAAGACCGCGTAGTCTTTAGTACGACCCTTCTCGTAAAACCTGATCAAAATAGGAAATTGTCTCCACCAGGCCCTCCCGGAGTTGTACCTTGGGCTCCCATCCCAGTTTTTCCCGGGCCAAATCAATGTTTGGCTTTCGCTGCATCGGGTCATCCTGTGGAAGGGGTAAAAATTTTAATTTACTCTTCGAGCCGGTAAGTTCAAGAACGGCTTCAGCCAATTCAAGCATGGTGAATTCTACCGGATTTCCGATATTAACAGGACCGATAAAGTCACTTGGACTGTTCATCAAACCATGCATACCAGCGATCAAATCGCTCACGTAGCCGAAACTTCTGGTTTGCTTTCCATCTCCAAAAATGGTGATATCATCGCCTTTCAGGGCCTGAACAATAAAATTACTTACGACGCGCCCATCCGAAGGATGCATTCGGGGCCCGTACGTATTGAATATCCGCATCACCTTTATCTGCAGTTTGTGTTGCCGATGATAATCAAAAAACAGGGTTTCCGCACACCTTTTTCCTTCGTCGTAGCAGGCCCTGGGTCCGGTGACACTTACACTTCCCTTGTAGGACTCGGGCTGGGGATGGATTTCCGGGTCCCCATATACCTCACTGGTACTTGCCTGGAGGATCTTTATTTTCAAGCGCTTGGCCAATCCCAACATATTGATTGCACCGATCACACTGGTTTTGGTAGTCTGCACCGGGTCAAACTGGTAATGCACCGGGCTTGCCGGACATGCGAGATTATAAATTTCGTCCACCTCCACGTACAAGGGAAGTGTGACATCGTGCCTAAGAAATTCAAAATTCTTATTGTCGAGCAAATGATGAATGTTTTTTCTTCGTCCGGTAAAAAGATTGTCGGCACATACTACCTCATTTCCTTCGCTTAAAAGTCTGTCGCAAAGGTGGCTGCCCAAAAAACCAGCCCCTCCCGTTACTAAAATCCGCTTCATGTTTTTAAAATTAACTAATAAAGAATAAAACCTAACAATAATCACAAAAGGTAAACCAAAAATAATAAGAAAATTTCCATTGCTATAATTTATTTTTAAAAGTAGTTCGATTTTATCTATTTTAGCAACTTAAATGGAACTTTTGTTCCGGTAACTACACATTAAACGCAAACTAACATGTTTAAAGATTATTCACTACTGCTCGGAGGTAGTTTTTTGATTTTGGCTTTTCTCGCAGCTTTTACCGAATCCCAGGCCCAGGATGGAAAAAGGGATCTGTACGAATTGAAAATTTACCACCTGGAAACGGAAGCTCAGGAAAAGATGGTGGATGACTATTTGGAATCGGCATTTATCCCCGCCGCTCATCGAGCCGGCGTGTCCAATGTAGGCGTTTTTAAACCTATCGAAGCGGAGGCAGGTAAAAAAATCTACGTGCTGTTGCCCTTCCGGAATTCCAAGGAGTATTTCCAATTTCAGGGGAAGTTGGACAAAGACCAAGCCTACCAGACCGCTGGAAAAAGCTATATCTATGCTGCCCATGATCAAGCACCTTTCGTTCGGCTGGAGACTTCTTTGTTACAAGCATTTACTGGAAGTCCGCGGATGGCCACACCGAACCTGAGTGGGCCAAAATCGGAGCGTGTCTATGAATTGAGAAGTTACGAAGGTGCTACGGAACGTCTGTACCGACAAAAAGTAAAAATGTTCAACAGCGGCGAGATCGATATTTTTGACAAATTGAACTTTAATCCGGTTTTCTACGCCGAAACGTTGGCGGGAGCAAACATGCCCAACCTTGTCTACATGACGACCTTTGAAAACAGAGCAGACCGTGACGCCCACTGGGATGCTTTTCGTGTGGATCCGGACTGGATTGCCATGAAGGACCTGGAAGAGTACCGCAATACGGTATCAAAAAACGATACACGTCTCCTTCGCCCGACCGACTATTCCGATTTTTAGTCCCGATTCAGGTATACGAACTACTCAGCATGCTGTCCCCTATCGGGGCAGCATGTTTTTTTATGCTCCCCCCTGATAACACAAGTCCGCCACAGGCATCTTTTTCTGGATCAACCTGAGCTGTACCAGGATATCCATGGTTTTTTGCAAGTGGCTAGGATCAATCTTTTCGGAGGTGGCCCAATGGGTTTGTTGCAACCATTCGCTCACATCCTTTTGGTCCAGCTTATACCTGTTGGCTATTTCAGGAACGATCCCTGCTTTATCCGCCATCAGGCGGGCGTTTGTACGGTAAATTTCGCCAAGAAGCCCCTGCATCAGCCTGGGATGATTCGCAAGAAAGCTTTCAGAGGCCACAATCACAAAACAGGGCCAGGGTGTAGGGATTTCACCAATGCGCCGAAACCCACCGCCGTATACCAGCGGTTGCGTGGTGTATTTTTCCCAGAGAAAAGCCTTCGGATTGCTACTTTTAAACGATTTGATGGCACCATCCAGGTTCCCGATTATCTCGAATTCCATCGATCGGGTATCCCAGCCTTGCTCTTGGGCCAGAAGGAAAGCCATTAAATGAGATCCGGAACCCAGTCGGCTTACTAAAAAAGGAACGTTTCTCAGATCGGAGGGGTGCTGAAGAGCCGATTTGGCCGGCACATGTATCCCCCAGACCAGCGGTGAATCTACGTGAAAACCAATTATTTTTCCCGGATTACCTTCGATCTTATCCTTTACGAAACTTTCGGTAAGGATAATGGCAAGATCCGAATTTCCCTCTCGGATGGCTTTGTTCATGGCGCCGGATCCCCTGGACTCCTCCTCCCAAATCAATTGAATGTCTTCCTTAAGGAAGGGCTGGCTTTCGATCAATTTTATCCAAGGATAATTAAAATGCTCCGGAACGCCGGTAATGGTTATTTTTTCCATACTCAAAGATAAAAAGGAAATTTTATAGTTTCTAATAAAGAAAAAATCCCTGTTTTCACTAGCTTTCTTTGGTCTATCCGATTTTTTCATGCACTTCATAAGGCAATTGTTCGACGGTATTCCTATCTTTGTAATCTGATTCGGTCTTTTTAAAAGACCGCAAGATAAAAACCAAAAATTCGTTCCTTATGAAATTCAACCCTGGAGTAAAATACGGCGAAGAGCTTAAAGACCTGTTGGCGTATGCCAAAGAAAGTGAGTTTGCCATGCCGGCCGTTAACTGTATCAATAGCAATACAGTCAATTCCGTACTGGAAACTGCCAAACGAGTCAATTCTCCCGTGATGATCCAGTTTTCAAATGGGGGAGCTCAGTTTTTTGCAGGAAAAGGATTGCCCAACGACAAGCAGCAAGCATCGATCGCTGGCGGTGTTTCCGGAGCCATGCATGTACACAAAATGGCTGAAGTATACGGAGTGCCGGTTATCCTTCACACCGATCACGCTGCCAAAAAACTGCTTCCCTGGATAGATGGCTTGCTTGCAGAAGGGAAAGCCTATTTCGAAGCCTTCAAAAAGCCTTTGTTTAGTTCCCATATGCTTGACCTTTCAGAAGAGCCTTTGGAAGAAAATATTTCCATTTCTGTAGACTATTTCAAAGAGTTTTCCAAACTTCAGATGGCCATCGAGATTGAACTGGGAGTGACCGGCGGGGAGGAAGACGGCGTGGACAATACCGATGTGGACAGTTCCAAACTGTATACCCAACCCGAAGAAGTGGCCTATGCCTATGAAGAATTAAAAAAGGTGGGGGATTTGTTCACGGTAGCAGCCGCCTTTGGCAACGTCCATGGGGTGTACAAACCGGGGAACGTATCGTTGAAACCCATCATTTTGAAAAATTCTCAAGACTATATCAATGAAAAATTTGGTACGACTGGAAAACCCGTAAACTTCGTTTTCCACGGGGGATCTGGTTCCACGGTAGAGGAAATTCGTGAAGCAAACGGATACGGATCCATCAAAATGAATATCGACACCGACCTACAATGGGCCTTTTGGGAAGGTATCTTGAAATACTATCAGGAAAAAGAAGGGTACCTGCAAACCCAGTTGGGTAACCCTGACGGCGCAGATAATCCAAATAAGAAATTCTATGACCCGAGAGTATGGTTACGCAAGGGAGAGGAAAATTTTGGAAAACGCCTTGAATTGGCCTTCGATATGCTGAACGCGATCAATCGCAATTAAAGGACTAAAATAAAAAACCAAAAAGCCATCCCAAGGGATGGCTTTTTGGTTTTTACCCTTGTTCTCATCACCTTATCTCGCTTCTTTACCAGCGAAAAGGCAGCGGACCAATCCGGGGGCATCGAACCCGGAACATTCAAAGGCGCTCCCGGGGCGGCTCAAACGCCGGCCGGGAAATGCAAGGAGTGACTCATTTAGCCGTTTTTGGCCCCAATCTGCCCCAGAAGCTCAGCGGTGCAACCATTGATTTAGGTAGCTGCTTCTTTCCTCGGGATCTTCTGACCGCAAGTAGTTGATTTTTTCCGGGTAGCCCCGCTCGGGCAACAGATTTCCTTCCGTCAATGAATCTCCGGAATTGCCGTGGATCACCAGTGGACGTTTTTCCGCAAGGTTTTCCAACAGATCTGGTAGGTCGTAATAGGGAAGCGAATTGGCCACCGCGTAGGGTACAAGAGAAGTATCGTAGTCCCGACGCTCCACCAATTCCCGATAGGAAACCATCGGATCGATTAATGCGATCGATTCGTATGCATCGCTGTAATTGGCTGCGTGCAGGAGGACGGCCGACATGGCCCCCTTGGCAAGGCCCCGGATGGTTTCCTCACCCGAAGCTTCCCGCAGCACCTGGGCAAGGCGATTGGCATCTCCGGCGTGCAAGCCTACCAGGCTTCGACCGATCAAAATACTTCCAAACCAATGGTTGTACGAATTTCCTCCAAAATTAGAGTCTCCGTTAAAGGCTCCCCCTCCCATTTCCCCGGTATTGAGTAAGTCCGGGGCCAATACGGTTGATCCTTGTTTGACAAGTGCCTCTATCTCTCCTCCCACAGCTGCATCCGCACCTTTCCCTTCCGGATGCAGGTAGAGTACCGCTTCCGAACTTCCTTCGTTTGGTTTGAAAAGTAGAAAAGGAATCCAGTAACCGCCTTCTCCCTGTACAAGATGCTTTTCTACGGTGTACCCATCGCGTTGGTACCTACCGGTCATCATGCGGTCCGATGCTGGATCGGGTTCACGGTAGCCGGCGAGTTCGCGGGAAGAAGCGACGCGCTCCGCAAGGCTTCCCTCTGCCAGATTACCCGTCAGCTGATCTCTGTTGAGCTCGTATACGGTCCTTCCCGGATAGCTGCCGAGGACCTGTCCCGTCTGACTGACACGCAGGTCTTCCCGAGAAAGGGTATCGATGGGTTCATCCACTGATGTTCCCGGGTACTGCAGGTGTTTTTGAAAAAAGGCGTACATGGCTTCGCGGTTGTTTTTTGTCGAGGCGTGGCCATCGTCATCTTCTACCATTTCCACGTTTTCAGGTTTTCCGTAAGCTGCATAAATGCGGCTAATCTGATCCGCAGTCTCCCTTGCCCCCTCTATGTTGAAAATATCCCTGGTTGTAGCGATTAGCAGATTTGGTTTCGGCGCACGCACCAATACCAGGTCCGGCTGATCCAAACCGGAGGAAATGCCCCGGTAAAAATTTTGCTCGGCATCCTGGGGTCCATGTGTGAGCCACAAGCGCTTAAAATTTGTCAGGTAATTTTCAGGAGCGGCAGCACGAATTCGCTCATCAAAAGCAGCGATGTATGCCGCCTGGGTACCTCCTCCCGATCTGCCGGTGATCCCAATCCTTTCCGCATCTACCTCCGGTCGGGAAATCAGGTAATCCACCGCCCGTATGCCGTCCCATATCATGTACCTGGCCTGAGAGGATCCGGCGATAAAAGCTTGTGCCCCTGGATAAGAGTGTTGTTTGGTGGGTCCGCCGATCGTCGGATTTCCTGTCTCGGGATCAAAATACTCCAGGCGCTCGCCCTGACCGACCGGATCAAATGCAAAAACAATGAACCCCTTTTTTACCAGATTCAGGATTACATGCTGGTAGGTAACGCTTCGGTAAGCCTCCAGCGCGTGCCCCGAACAATAAATTATGGCCGGTACTTTGCCAGGCAAGCCCTGTGGAATGAAAAGGGTCCCGCTAACATAAAAGCCCGGTTGTGACTGAAACACCAGGTGCTCCATGCGATAGCCAGGCTTCTGAATAGTACGCGTGATTTCCGGATGCAGCGGGGTTTTATCCGGAAAGGGCCCTACAGCCTGCATTAGTTTTTCTTTTGCCTGCTTTTGCCACCCTTTCCATTCATCCAATGTCTTGAGTCGAGCGACGGCTTCCTCCCTCGCATCCAGCAAGTCGAAAGCCTGGGCAGCCTGGTACTTGTACAAGGCATTGGGCCCGTCGGTAAAGGTTACCCATTGGGGTTGAATCACTTTTAAATCTTCCTGCGCCAGAGTTGCTGCAGAAAGTATCAAGACAAAAAGCAGGGTAAACGAAATGTATTTCATACGAGACTGAGTTATTTTTTTGATCCATTGCTAAGCTGCCGGGACACCGTATTTTATGGCTTTCCGGGAGGCGGGTTTGTTAAAAACAAAAGGGAACGACAATCTGCCTTCCCCTTTTGTTTTTTGTTGACGTGCTACCGCGCCAGGTCGGGCGATTAAACCTGATCGGGAATCACGTAGGGAGGCCTGCTGGGTCGGGTTAGCAGGGTGTCTGCCTCGGTATCGTTGGCAAACTTCTCGTACTCTCCCATAAATTTCAACTCTCTTCCCAATCGGTAGGAAATATTAGCGATCAAGGGCAAAGCCGAAGAATAGTAGCCTTCCCGGATATCGCAATGCAGGCTTTCCTTCTTTCCATCGCGGATGGCATCCAGGAAGTTTGCATAATGTTCCGCTCCTCCTGGCGCGGCCAAAACATTGGAAGCAGCAGCTGCTTCGGCCTGTGCCTTCTGAGAACTGGCAAAAGGTTCTTTTTCGTCTTTTCTAAAGGCTTTCCAGGTGCTTCCATTCAATTCCAGGTAGCCGTCGGTGCCGTAAAACATGTTTCCAATTTTTATTCCCAAACTGGACTCACCGTGGGTATACCTTCCCCGGGTTTCGAACTCCAGTACTTTTCCATCCTCGTATTTAAAAAGAGAGGTTTGCGTATTGGGGGTTTCCTGCGAGCATTCCTGGGGCGTGATTCCATAAATCCCACCGGTAGAATAGACGGAAACCGGATGTTCGTTTTTATTCAAACCCCACCGGGCAATATCGAATTGATGGGGTCCCTGGTTACCGGTATCTCCGTTTCCGGTATCCCAGTGCCAATGCCAGTTGTAATGGCCCTTTTTCTCGTTGTACGCACGGTAAGGAGCTGGACCCAGCCACAGGTCGTAGTGCAGCCCGGCCGGGGGTGCGCTGTCACGAGCAATTCCAAATGAATTTCTTGGCTTGTAACACAGGCCTCGGGCCATGTATACATCCCCGATGTTTCCATCGTGCAAAAATTTCATTGCCTCCATCACATTTTGAATGGAACGGTTTTGGAAGCCCACCTGTACAATACGATCGTATTTCCGGGCGGCTTCGATCATTTTCCTTCCTTCAAACACATTGTGGCTGGCCGGTTTTTCCACATATATGTGCTTTCCCGCCTGACAGGCCCAAATGGTCCCCAGTGCATGCCAATGGTTGGGAGTTGCGAAAGACACGGCGTCAATTTCCGGATCCTCCAAAACCCTGCGCATGTCGTAAGCGGTTCCGGGCGTGTCCCCCACCCGATCGTTGACCAGCTTCACCTTTTCTGCCCAGGTAGATTCGTCTGTATCGCAAAGGGTCTTGATTACCACGTTGCGACTTTCCTTCAATTTGCAAAATTGATTGATATGGTTGGTTCCCTGCCCGCGGATACCAATCACGGCCAGGTGCAAACGTTCGTTGGCGCCTGAGATCTTGCCATAAGACTTTGCGCTCATGGTCATTCCGGCCATCGCAATGCCCGCGCTACCCAACAGGCTCTTTTTAATAAATTCTCTTCGTTCGGTCATGTGTATTTTCGGTTAATTTGTAGTGCCATTTATAGACGGGTGACGAGTTGTTCAAACATCTCCTTTTGCGTAATCATGGATGCGATTTTATCCGGTGGATTGCTATGTGCTTCCAATAAAATCCAGCCCTGGTAGTTTGCTCCATCCAACAGGCGGAAAAGCTCTTGATAGGGATAGTCGTTTTCATTGAAGGCCCGTACATGGGTAGTGTCTCCCAACCGATCTTTCACCAGCGCAAAATTCGCTTCGAGACCGGGCTCCATGAGATCCGTATCGTTGCTATTCCAGCAAATCTTTACATTTGAAGCAGTTACCTGATCAAAAATCGCCTTCATCACCGGCAACTGCTGGGTAATCTTTCCATGAACTTCTACCCGGATCAATTGGCCGTGATCGGCTGCAAACTGGCCAATCTCATTGAAAGATTTGGCAATTTGAGCAATGGTTTTTTCCCGGGAAACACCCTCGGGAAGGGTATTGGGTTTTACTTTAATCCCCGAAGCGCCAATATCCCGGCATAGTTGAATATAGGTTTTGGTCTGCTGAATATTTGCGACTAGCACTGCCGGATCCGGGCTGTGAAATTCAAAGTTGCTTCCATATCCGATACAAGTGACCGAGCTGTCCTCAAACCGCCGGCGAACCTCTTCTCGTTCCTTCTTGCTCAGGTATGCCTCTACGCCGTGCGCGTGTTCGGTACGCAATTCAACACCTGCATATCCGGTTTTTTCGCAATTGGCGATGAGTTCGGCAAGGGACCAGTCCTTGCCCCATAAATAGGTGACCAGGCCTAATTTCATTGAACTGACCTTAGGGGAGTACCAGGACGCAAGACCGCTAAGCGCAAGTCCTGAAACCACTGTTCTTTTGAGAAACGCTCGCCTTTCTATTTGCTTGTTACCCACGATCAGTCCCATTTTACATCAAAAATAGAGGTAATGCCCCCCGCTGGAAACGGGTTTTCGGCTCCAAAGGGATGCAAGGCCTGCTGCGGCTCCACTACCACTTTTTCTTCATTAAGGCTTCCATCGGCATGCAACGCTTTCGAAAGATCCAACCCAAGGTGTTTGGCTAGAAAGGGATACACCGCCTGACGCTTTTTGGCATCGTAGCCATGGTTATCCTCGGGAATGTGCACATTTTGCACCTGTTCGGGCTTGCCTTTCAGGGTATAGATGTACTGCAGGTGCGGGTACTCGACTTCGGGGGTATTTTTTGTCCAATCTCCACCCACAGACACCAGCAATAAAGGCTTGGGAGCGATTACACCTGCTATTTCCACATTGTTCGTTTGAAAATTTTTGGCACGGTGTATCGGCATACCGCTTTCACACACGCAGCCGCCAAAAAAGTGGGCGGAAACCATGACTACCGGAGCCGAAACGTCTATACGGTCGTCCACTGCGGCAAGTAGAAAGGATTGGGTGCCCCCACCAGAGGCTCCGGTGACCGCCAGACGCTCCGGGTCGGCGCCCAGCGAAAGTATAAAATCCACACTTCGTATACTGTTCCACAGCTGCAGCTTAAGTATTTCTCCATTTGCCCGGTGTTCCCATCCCAGTTCTTTTTGCTGTCCGTATCCTACGGCATCGTAGGCAAAAACCATTGCCCCCATCCGTGCCATGGACGCAAATCGCTTTTGCGCGTCCGGACGGTAACGACCGACCTCTCCTTCCTGGTCCCAATGTCCATGAGGGCTCAGAATTCCGGGCAATTTTCCACTCGGGTCGGAGGGCATGTAAATACTCCCTGTCACAAAAACTCCCGGCAGGCTTTCAAAGGCAACGTTTTGTACTTGATAGCCCTCGTACACCCGCACCTTTCCCAAAACAGGATTCAATGGAGTCTTTTTGGGCATTTTCGTCAGGCCGGTTCCTTTTAATAGCTGCTTTCGGATGGCCTTTGCGCGTTTGTCCCAAGCTTTTTCAGAAGGATAGGCTTCCCGCATGCGTTGGAGGAAATCGGCGCCTTCGTCTTCGGTCCAGTGTGCGCCCACGCAAAGCATTTCTGAGGGTTTCGTTTGGGAAACTGCCACAGAGAAAGGCAATACCAGATAAAGTAAAAGCATGCCCGTTAAGCAGGCGAGGCGGTAAATTGGGCAATCTTTCATAAGAATGGGGTTAGTTTTTCAGCCATTTATCCCACCAGGCAAAGGCTTCTTGCTGCATGGGTTGATCAAATTTGTGAGGTCCGGGATAATAGGAAGCCATGTACCGATCCGACGCACCGGCTTTTTGGTAGATCTCTTGCAAAATCGCATCTGCCCTTTTCATTTCAGGAAGCGTGTACAATTGGTCCTGTTCGTCGTTTAGAACCAAGGTTGGTAACGGGACTCGGAGACCAAGTATTTCCGGGAAATCAAGTTCCTCCGGCAACCTCGGCACGTAAGTCATCCAGGTATGGGTATACGATTTGTTCAAAAGGAAATCGGTCCAGGTACTCATGAATCCCACACAAACGGCACAACGAATGCGTGGATCCAATCCGGCCATCATCACCGTACGCAGGCCTCCACCGGATAGCCCCCCACAACCAAGCCGATTTTTATCTACATCGGGGCGGGCCGCCAGGATATCCAGGGCCATTTGGTCCTCTGCCAGGAAAACACCTGGCCAGGTGGTCCCCCCACAAAAAAGGGATTTGGCCATGACATGTTCGTGTGCTCCGGCCCATTGGTTATATGCTTCAATAGAAGCCGGATTTTCCGGATCGCTGTCGGTCAGGCCGGAACGATGGCTTTCGGGAACATCTTCCAGCATTACCCGTCGGCTGGCAAAGGTAAATGCGTCAGACACCATGACCACGTAGCCTCGTTTGGCAACTTCATTGGCCCAGGCCATTCCTTCGTAATAATGCTCCTGATGGGTTTTCATCAAAGGATGCTGATCTTTACCAGTTTTTGTGATTTTTCGCCAACCAAAATACTTATTGCCCCCGTGATCGTGAAAGGCCAGTATCCCCGGTAATTTCCCACTGGCATTTTCCGGTTTCAATACCAAGGCTTTGGTGGGTCGCCCATAGGGAAGCTGCCAGGAGACTTCCTCTAAAAGCAGTCCCTCGTATCGGTGAGTGGCATGAATCGTTACGCGCGGAATCTCACCCATCACCGGAATACCCAACCGTTCGCGGGTGCGGGCGAGGGCGAGGGTTTTCCATTCGGCCACATCAGAAAAAGAGTCGTTACGAAAAGACAAGGAAGGTAGTTCACTACTCCTCACGCGATCCAACCAGGGCCCATAAGGACCGATAATGCTCTGTTGGGCCCGATGCGTATTCGCTTCGGTCACTGGACCGGGATTCGATGTCGCAGGCAGAGAGAATCCGGCGGCCAGACTTGCTCCGGCCAGCCCCGCTTTTTTGATGAAGTTTCTTCGATCGTTTTCCATGTACAGGTTAGCTTACAGCTTCAATTATTTCGCGAGTTCCAGCCCCTGGGTAGTCACGTAGTATTTTGCGAGCATGTTGGGGACCTCCCATTCGGGCAACTTTCCGGCCGTAAGGTACCGGATATACGCTTCTGTTACCTCTCGGAAGTGGTCTTCGTGACCGGTGCGAAATGCCTGCGGGATGACCACCCGCCAGGAGGCTTTTCCCGGTACTTTCACCACATCCAAGCCCGCAAATTTACCCGCAAGTCGTTCGACTTGGGCTTTTACCTCGGTCTCGAAGGCTTCGGTAGCAACCCCTTCCACCGGCTCAATATAGAGTTCTGGTATGTACTTCTCTTCGGCATCCTGGCGGATTACCAGATTGGACTTGGTACCTCTCATGATGGAATAGTGGGTGTCTGCAGAACCTTCCGGCGCAATGTAGTTCCAGATCACCGATACTTTAGCGTGAATGCCATTGATTTTGTAGCTTATTTCACCGTTGCCATAGACCCTGAGTGTATCGTCCTCTACCACATTTTGCAAGTAAGCGGGATAGGCATCGAGGCCAGTGGAGCGGGAAAACTGTTCGAGCGTGAGATCCGTTGTCCACCGTTCGGCCGCCAGCATTTCGATATCGGTCTCGTAGTTGATAATTTTTTCCGGAAAACTCTCCCACTGTACCAGGTCTACCAGGTGGGTCGTGACGTCAACGATACCGTTTCCCTGCTGATTTACATCATAAAACCAGGCTGGACGAATGAGGGGCTTGCCGGATACCTGTTTGTAAAAATGATGAACGCTTTCTTTGGTGATAGCCGGATCTTCCAGACTACCCTCTACCAGCGTACCAAACACTTCGGGAATCATGGAAAATTCTCGTTGAAGAATGGTAGATATTTCGTACCGCTCGGTCATGATATCGTAGAGCAATACGTTGTTTTCCTCGGCCGAGGCAAAAGCCTCTTTCAGCAATTCAAATCCCGCGACGTCAATGGCCATGGGTTTGTCTGCAAGCACATGGAATCCAGCATCTACCGTGGCTTTAATGTTGGCGGTCTTTTCCCGGTTATTTCCGGCGGTTACCATGACATTGCCTTTACGTTCCTGAATCATTCGTTCCAGGTAATCGTCTCCTTTGTACACATCCAATTCCCAGGAAGTGGGGTTTTCTTCCCGGGTATTGAAACTTTCGATGGCTTGCAGGTACGCAGCTAATTCGGGACCGTCTGGGGCATATACGTGCACCTTAGGATCTACCTGCTCGTACATGGACTTTTTAACCAGGTGTGCATGAAAATGTCCCGGGTCCAGCGTGAGCAGTTTGATTTCATTCTTCTCACCAGAAAAGGTTGTTTTCACTTCTTTTTCCACGTTTTTCTCGTTGGTACATGCGATGGATAAAAGTAAAATTGATGCAGCAATAGGTGACCAAAATTTACTATTGAATTTCATAGAGCGATTTTTAAAATTGATAGGATTGATAAACGAAAGTCGTTCGATTCATTAAAAGGTGTTGACTGCGGTGGTTCGAGCACGGCCCCGAACATCCAAAGCAGTAGCTAACACGACAACGGATTAAATATAAAGAATATCGCAAAAGAATAAAACATATATTAGCGCAATCGATTGCATTTGCTGGATTATTTCCTTATTATTCATTTTAAACGGCAATACAACCGTTTTTTACCATTCGCTTTTCCGAAGCGCACAGATGAAAAAAAAAGAAAAAATCACAATTCATGACATTGCAACGGAAATCGGAGTAACGGCCTCCACCGTGTCCAGAGCGTTAAATAACCACCCCCGGATCAGCCCGGCTACCAAGAAGATGGTTCTGGAAGCAGCCAAAGCCATTAACTACAAGCCCAACCGAATTGCCGCGGCTCTGCGGCATGGAAAGAGCAAACTTATTGGCATTATCGTCCCCACGATCAACCGTAACTTTTTCTCTTCCATCGTCAGGGGTATTGAAGAATACGCCAATGCGCGGGATTACAAAGTCATGATTAGCCAATCCTATGACGATTACCAGAAAGAAGTAGAAACCATCGACGCGTTACTGGATGCCCGGGTGGATGGCATTATGGTTTCGCTGGGAAAAAATACGCACACCTATGCCCATTTCGATGCCGTCCTTCAGAAAGGAATCCCGCTGGTATTTTTTGATAGAACCACGGATGAGCTTCAGGCAAATCAGGTAGTAATCGATGACTTTGCCTCCGCTTACCAGGCTACCCGACATCTGATTGAACAGGGATACCGACACATCGCTCATTTTACCAGCCATATGAAAATCAAGATTTATCTCGAAAGACTTCGGGGGTACTCTCAGGCCTTGGCGGATTTTGGTATACCGTTTGATGAACGATTGGTCGTAGAAAGCAACATGCAGCTAGACGGAGGGCAGGAAAGCACCCGATTCCTGTTGAATCAGGGACTGGGGTTCGATGCCATCTTCTCTGCCAGTGATTATGCAATCGTCGGTGCCTTACAGGAGCTGAAAAAGATCCAGGTAAAAATACCTCAGGAAGTAGGTCTGATCGGATTCAGTAACGAACCTTTTACTGAATTTACCGAGCCGGCCCTCAGCACCGTCGACCAGAAAGCCATCAACATGGGACAAACGTCTGCAGCCCTCTTTTTTGAGATGATCGCAGGCGATGGAAAACCCAAAGCCATGGTCAAAAAAACCCTGGATGCGCAACTGATCACCCGCACCTCTTCTTGTAGAATCAAGCAATTCCAACCTTAAATTACATTTGTTTATTTTGATTCATTTATGAAACCTTTACACAGAAAAAACATTCCCCCCAGCCCACCGAGACCTTTAAAAATCGTGCAGTTTGGTACAGGTAATTTTCTAAGGGGCTTCGCAGACTGGATGGTTGACCTGCTAAACGAAAAAGCCGGATTCAATGGCGACATTCAAATGGTGCAGGTTCACAGCCGTAAACCTGCTGCCGGTATAAATGCGCAGGACGGATTGTACCACCTGCTGACGCGTGGCTTCCAAAAAGGAAAAACCATTGAAGAAGACCGGTTGATACAATGCGTCCGGGGAGCCGTTAATCCCTTCGTGGATTACCCGGCCTTCCTCGCATTGGGCAATGAACCCGATCTTGCCTTCGTCTTCTCCAACACTACAGAAGCCGGTATCTATTTTGACGAAAGAGACAAAGACCGCACGCTAACGCCAGAGGCTTTTCCTGGAAAACTAACCGCCCTGTTGTACCAACGGTATTCACATTTTGAGGGGGACCCGGACAAAGGACTGGTGCATTTACCCTGCGAGCTGGTAGAGAATAATGGAGACAAGCTAAAGGAAAACGTCTTGCGCTATGCCCGGCTTTGGGAGCTTCCGAAGGCGTTTGAAGACTGGCTGGAGACACACAACCACTTTTGCAATACCTTGGTGGACCGCATTGTCCCTGGATTCCCCATCGAATCTGCCCCGCAAATCCAGGAAACACTTGGCTTTCGCGACGAGCAACTGGTGGTCGCGGAGCCTTTTCACTTTTGGGCGATCGAAGGGCCTGAATGGCTTCCGGAGGTTTTTCCTGCAGAAAAATTAGGGCTAAACGTGATCCTGGTAAAGGACCTAAGCCCTTTCCGTACCCGAAAGGTCCGTATTTTGAATGGTGCGCATACCAGCATGGTACCGATTGGCTACCTTCATGGGAAACGATTGGTTAAAGAGGTGCTGGACGACCCGGAAACGGCCCGATTTGTGGAATCTACCATTTTTGACGAAATCATTCCTTCCATGAATTTGTCCCAGGAATTGGTGGAGCCTTTTGCGCACGATGTGTTGGACCGATTCAAAAACCCCTTTGTCAAACACAAGTTGATCGACATTTCTCTAAACTCTATTGCAAAATGGAAGGTCCGGGTGCTCCCCTCCTTGTTGGAATTTTCTATCAGGGAAGGTAAACTGCCCCCCCAGCTATGCAAATCCTTTGCGGCGCTATTGGTTTTCTACCGGGGACATTACAAAGGAGAGCCCATTCCCCTGCGCGACACGGACGAAACCCTGCACTATTTCGATCAGCTCTGGAAAATCAAAAAGCCGGAAGAGCTCGTACGTGACGTGCTTTCGAGAATCGACTTCTGGGACCAGGATTTAAACCTTGTCCAGGGACTAAGCAAGCTACTGATCGAAGAAGTAAATGCCCTGCTGGCGGCGGAATAAAGGCAATAAAAAAGGCTTCCCGGTTCGGGAAGCCTTTTTTATTGCTTGAATTACATGCGTCAAATGTATTGATTCAGAATGTTTTCGTACATCTCCTGCTTACCGCTTATCATATCCGGCTCGCCGACTTCCAAGGCGTGGGCTCTCAAGTCATCCAGACTAAGTTTCCCCAATTCAAAATCTTTGCCTTTCCCCGCATCGTAAGAGGCATACCTTCTTTTTCGAAGCAATTGGTAATCGGATTTCTCCATGATCTCATCGGCAATCAAGAGGCTTCGGGCGAATGCATCCATACTGCCCACGTGTGCGTGAAATAAATCGTCCAAATCGGTAGAATTTCTGCGGATCTTGGCATCAAAGTTCACCCCACCTGTGGTGAAACCGGGACCTTGTAACAGTACCAGCATGGCTTCAGTCAATTCCTGCAGATTGATCGCGAATTGATCGGTATCCCATCCATTTTGATAATCGCCCCGGTTTGCATCGATGCTGCCAAGCAGTCCGGCATCTTGCGCCACCTGCAATTCGTGTTGAAAGGTGTGCCCTGCCAGCGTGGCATGGTTAACTTCCAGGTTCAGTTTGAAATCTTTATCCAATCCATATTGCCTCAAAAAACCGATGACAGTGGCTGCGTCGTAGTCGTACTGGTGTTTGGTTGGCTCCATGGGTTTGGGCTCGATCAGGAAGGTGCCCTTGAATCCTTGCTTGCGTCCATAATCCCTGGCCATGCCTAGAAACTGTGCAAGGTGCTCCGTTTCGCGCTTCATATCGGTGTTCAACAGGGACATGTAGCCTTCCCGGCCTCCCCAGAAAACGTAGTTTTCTCCACCCAATTCAATGGTGGCGTCAATGGCATTTTTGATCTGGGTAGCAGCACGGCTTAGCACATTGAAATCGGGGTTGGTAGCTGCGCCATTCATGTAGCGTGGATGACTGAACACGTTGGCGGTTCCCCAAAGCAGTCTGATGCCGGTCTCCTGCTGTTTCTGTTTTGCATACGCCACGATGGCTTCCATGCGCTTCTCGTACGTAGCGATGTCATCGCCTTCGTCAATCAGGTCCACATCGTGAAAACAATAAAAAGGAGCACCTATCTTGCCGATAAATTCAAAAGCAGCATCCATTTTGTCCTTGGCCCGCTGCACCGGGTCGGAGGCTTTATCCCAATCCCGGACCATTGTACCGGGCCCGAAAGGATCGTTTCCTGTTGCGCAGAAGCTGTGCCAGTAAGCGATGGCAAAGCGAAAGTGATCCTTCATGGTTTTACCGCGAACGATCCGGTTTTCGTCGTAAAACCGAAAAGCCAGCGGGTTTTTCGAATCCCTGCCTTCAAATTTGATTTTTTCGATACTGGGGAAAAATGTTTTTGACATAGTGAACTATAGGTTAAGGTATTTAACATTCAAATTTCTCATCAGAAGAGCAGCTGATTCAGGGTATTTTCCCAGCGTTGGTAAACCTCATGGTAGGCATCCCTCTTTTCCGCTACCGGGTCCACCACCTGCAGCCGTTCCAGGCCCTCAAAGGCCTCGGCAGCATTTGCATAGATACCCAAACCAATGCCAGCCCCTCTGGCAGCACCCTGCGCCCCGTCGGTATGGTACAATTCCAGGGAAACCTCGTTCATGTTGACGAAGGCTTCCCGAAATAGCGGGCTTAAAAACATATTGGCCTTTCCGGCTTTTACCGTTTGTAAATTCAGTCCCATGTCCTTCATGATTTTAAATCCATAGGTGAGGGCCGAAACGATGCCTTCCTGACCGGCACGCAATACGTGACGGTGATCGTGTTGCAGTAGATTAAGCCGGGATAAATGCGCACCTACCTGCTTATTTTCCATGATGCGCTCTGCTCCGTTGCCAAAGGGAATAAAACTCAGCCCTTCAGCTCCTATCGGGACCTGCATGGCGAGTTCATTCATTTGCTCGTAGTTGATCTTATCGTTTCCCAAAAGTTTTTTGAGCCAACTGTTCAATATCCCGGTTCCATTCACGCAGAGCAAGACGCCAAATCTGGGATCATTTTTCTTGTGGTTGACATGCACAAAGGTGTTGACCCGGGACTGGGAATCGTAGAGGGGCTTTGTACTCACGCCGTAAATGGTCCCTGACGTACCGGCTGTGGTTGCCAACTCGCCTTCCTCCAATACATTTAGCGAAAACGCATTATTGGGTTGATCCCCGGCTCTGTAGGTAACCGGTATACCTGCCTGCAGTCCCAACTGCTGAGCAGCCGCTTCAGTGAGGGTGCCCTGTATACCAAAGGAAGGAACCGCCTCCGGAAGTAGCGAGGCATCCAGTCCGTAATGATCAACCAGGCGTTGGGAGAGACCATTTGTGGTAAAGTCCCAAAATACTCCTTCGGAAAGACCCGTTTCAGAGGTTCGTATTTCGTCGGTAAGCTTCATGGCAATGAAGTCTCCCGGAAGCATGATTTTATGAATCCGTTCGTAGGACGCGGGTTCGTTTTCTTTGACCCATTTCAATTTTGATGCGGTAAAATTTCCCGGAGAATTTAGTAGATGTTGGAGGCAGTACGCTTCTCCCATCTCCTGGAATGCCCGTCGACCGATTTCCACCGCCCGGCTGTCACACCAGATAATCGCGGGCCGAATGATTTCCCCGTGCTTGTCAACCAACACCAAACCATGCATTTGGTACGAGATGCCGATGGCTTTGATTTCTCCGGTTTTCACCGCTCCTTTTTTTACTACCTCGCGCGTGGTGGCTTGCACGTATTTCCACCAAAGCTCCGGATCCTGTTCTGCCCAGTCGGGTTTTGGCGCATGAATGGTCATTTCTTCTTTGGGCAATCCTTCGGAAGCCACAACTTTACCACTGTCCGCATCCAGTAGCGTGGTTTTTACCGATGAACTCCCCAGGTCATAGCCTATCAATAATCGTCTCATGTTCCCTTTTAACGGTTAAAAATTACCAGAATACAATGTAAAGTGCCGCGATGATGCCTGAGATCAAAATGGCCCCAATCTTGAACTTTGTGCTGGTAACAAAAAGATCTCTGGTGATTTCAATTCCTTTCGGATGATCTTTCCCCTTTCCTTCGTACAAACTGATGCCAATGATCAACACAGAAATAATGAGAAACACCAGCCCCATCCGATCAATGAACGGAATACCCGGTGTCAGAAATTTAAAGGCAGTTGACAAGGGGATGGTCAGTGCGGCCGCTGTCAATGCTGCATTGGAGGTGGCCTTTTTCCAGAAAAACCCAAAGATAAAAATCGCGAAAACGCCCGGGGAAACAAACCCTGTATATTCCTGAATGTATTGGAATGCCTGATCCAATTCGCTCAATGCTGGTGCGACGATCGCCGCAATAAAGAAGGCGACTATGGCCGTTATCCTCCCTACCCGTACTTGCTTGTTTTCAGAGGCTTTTTCGTCGATAAAACTCTTGTAAATATCCAAGGTAAAGATGGTAGAGGTACTATTGGCCATGGAGGCCAAGGAGGAGACAATGGCTGCAGTCAGGGCAGCAAAAGCCAGGCCTTTCAACCCGGAGGGAAGAAGTTGAAGTAAGGTAGGGTATGCCCGGTCGGATTTGATGATGCCACTTTCCGGATCAGTCATGGAGGCAATAAAGCTGGTATCCAGCCCTTGATTGACGATAACAAAAGCAGCGATCCCAGGGATAACCACGATCAGCGGCATGAGTAACTTCAAAAACCCGGCGAATACCATTCCTTTCTGAGCCTCGTTGAGTGATTTTGCAGCCAAAGCCCGTTGGGTAATGTATTGGTTGAAACCCCAGTAATTGAGATTGATGACCCACATACCTCCTATGAGTACGCTGATCCCGGGCAAGTCCAGATAGGCGTCGCGTTGGCCGCCCGCTCCATCGGGAATCATCATTTCACCTTCCTGGATGATCATCTGAAAATGAGACGGTGCTTCTCGTAGGAGCGAAGCAAAACCGGCGAACACATCTCCCGAACCGACAATGGAAAGGGCGAGGTAGGTTGTGGCCAAGCCTCCCAGAACCAGGAAAAACACCTGAACGACGTCGGTCCATGCCACGGCTTTTAGTCCTCCGTAGATGGAATAAAGCATGGCAAAAACCGCCAATCCGGCAATTCCATAGACCAAGGGTACGCCCAGAATGGTTTCCAGACTCAAAGCTCCCAAATAGAGTACGGAAGTAAGATTAACAAACACATAAACCAACAGCCAAAACACAGCCATCACGGTCCTGACCCGTGAATCGTACCGACGAAGCAAAAATTGGGGCATGGTACTGATTCCCTCCTTCAGGTATACCGGAAGAAAGAAAATTGCAACAATAATTAAAGTGGCTGCAGCCATCCATTCGTAAGTCGATATTGCCAGCCCCAGCGCAAAACCGGATCCGGACATGCCAATAAACTGCTCCGCAGAGATATTCGAGGCAATTAAGGATGCGCCTACCGCCCACCAGGGCAATGCTTTGGAGGCGAGAAAATAATCGTTGGAGTTTTTTATGTGTCCCTTTTTCTCACGGGACACCAGGTATCCCATGGATAAAATGAGTAGGCAGTAACCCGAGAAGATGAACAGGTCTAACGCGGTGAAATTCATGAAGAAGTGGATTAATGGGTTCGGTCTTTTGTCAATTCATTGGGTCGTATTCGGGAAATTAAAGATGCAATATAGTCAAATAAGGTTTTTATAAAATTAAAATGATGCAGAAAGTGAAGGCGTGGAAGAACCTGCGCCTGGCCCTTCCAGGATTGGTGAACCTGTTTAACTTCGATCAAACGCCAGTTTGTACGAGGCAGACCTTGCTACCTGCTGTATAAACCGTATCTTTGCTTCATTGACCATGTACAAAGCTCCGTAAACGATGCCAGCAAAGTCACCTACCTCTCGCCTGTTTGTTTCTTACCGTAAGTACCTATTGCCCTCCCTATTGCTTCTGCTGGGAGTATCCCTGGTGGTAGGCTGCCAAAATAAGCCGGGGGAAAGAGTTGACGACCGTTCGGTCGCACCAAGCAAACCGGTTCCGAAAGTGGCGATCGACGATATTGAAGCAGGGATTAAAGCCTATATCGACGCAAAAACTGCTGAAAACGACGGCTATTTCCTGGTTAGAGACGAGGATAAGCTTTTGCGTTTACGCCTCGTTCGGGTTCACACCGAGTACCTGTCGAATCTTGGGCCCAACAGCCATTTTGCCTGCGTGGATTTGGCGGATGTCAACGGGGACGTGTACGATGTGGATTTCTTTCTCGAGGGAAAGCCGGGTGCCATGGACGTGACGCAAACATCGGTGCACAAACTGAATGGAAAACCGTTCTACAGCTGGAAGCAAAAAGCGGACAAAACATGGTTTCGCCTGCCCATTGAAGAAGCAACCAACGAATTAATGGGTGTCATCGAAGGAGAAGATCAATTTCGCTTTCATTACAAAGCGACGTTGCCACCGCTTAAAGAGCAAGCTAAGATGTGGATCCCCATCGCCGTCAGCGATTCCTTTCAAACCGTGGAATTGGAAACCATGCAGGTACCTGGTACCCACCGCTTGATAGAAGACCCAATCAACGCAAATACCATCCTGTACATGGAATTGGCACCGGAACATAGTGGCCAGGAAATTGCATTAACCTATCGGGTATGGCGCAAGGAAAAAGGACCCTATGAGGACGGGGAAAAAGTAGCCGACCGGTACCTGGCATCCAATCGGCTCATGCCCGTGGATCGAAGGTTTCGGGAAATCGCCATGGAAGCGATAGGAGAAAAAAGGAACGACAGCCAATTGATGAAAGCCCGCGCAATCTACGACTACATCATCGATAACATGCGGTACGCAAAATCGGGCGAATACGGTAAGGGGGATGCCGTCTATGCCTGCGACACCAAAACCGGCAATTGTACCGAATTTCATTCCCTATTTATTTCCCTCGCCCGATCGGTTGGCATTCCGGCCCGCTTTTCAATCGGGGCCGCGATCCCGTCGGATCGAAACGAAGGCGGGATTGATGGCTACCATTGCTGGGCCGAATTTTATGCAGAAGGCAAGTGGTGGCCCCTGGATATCAGTGAAGGGAATAAATATACCGCATTGGCCACCTACTACTTCGGCCGACACCCTGCCAATCGCATCGAATTCAGCAGGGGAAGGGATCTGGAACTGAACCCCGGCCCGGAATCTGGTCCTATCAATTTCCTCGCCTATCCATTGCTTGAGATCGGAGGAGAACCGGCGACCGCCAAGTCTAGCTTCTCTTTTACACGCATTCACTAATCAAAAAAATGACGAAACAAAGCAAGCAGCGTTCACCACTAGTGAAAGCATTTCACTAGTGGTGACAACCATCCTGCGATATTTCGTCACTCAGGCGTTCCCTTTGGTAAAGGGAGAAATGGTCGCGGAAGGCGATCCGGAACTTATTGCGGATGCTCGCTCCCACCATCCGGGTGCTCCCCACCTTCTGCTGGGTGTTCGGCATCTCCTTCAGGATGCTCCGCTGCTTCTTCGGTGCTTTCGCTTTTCTTGTTTCCACAAGAAGTAACGGTGGCAGAAAAGTAAAAACCCAAAAGCATTAGCAATAGGGCAGTAGATTTCAAACGATACGCAAACTTCATCTTCTATACGGTTAATGGTTTCACAACGCTATAAAGGTACACCTTTTATCATGAGATTCAATTTTCAGCGGGAATCACTTGGCTTTTGGGCCAATACTAACTTGCAGAGGCGCGAAATTGTACGTATTTTACCAGAAGCTATCGAATGAATTCATCTTGGTAGCCAGAATTCGTTTCAAACCCATAACCCGAACAATGGAAAAACTAGCCTACAAAAAGAAGGTAATGGAGCAAGCCATTCGTTACCAGGAAGCTATTGTTGCCGATTTCAGAAACCGCATTCAAGAACTAAGAGAAGGCGAACAACAGACCCAGGATCAGTTGTACGAATACGACCAACAGGGACAGGAAGACGAGAGTGCCATCGTGATCAACCGGATCGCTGACGAGTTAAATTTTGTGATTGAAGAATTGGATTTCCTGAAACAAATGAAAACCGCTACAAATTTATTTGAGGAGGTAACCTTGGGAGCCATCGTAAAAACGGATAAAATGACTTTTTTTCCTAGTGTGAGCATTGAGAATTTCGAAGTCGAGGGAGAAAACCTTTTTGGTATCTCCAGAAAAGCACCGATTTACAAAGAAATGGTGGGGAAAAAGAAAGGAGATTCATTTTCAATGAATGGCCATACCTACACCATATTGGAGGTCTTTTAGCCAGAGATAACATCCGTTTGGCGAATGTCTGTACCGTTACAGCGTAAGGTACCAGCCAAATTTACACCAGATTCGCTGCCGTATTGCCCCATCGAAGAAGCGGTCGGTTCGATGATCAATGCCTACCTGAAATTTCTGCCGACTTTTCGATAGATGCCCTAAGGCTGCTACGAAACGATTCTCCAGCCCACTTTGCTGGCCCTGATAGCTGTAGATTACCTCGTCTGCCAATACCAGGTAGTGTTCCCCCGGATCAACGGTTCGGCCCTCAAGAGCTATTTCGGCTGAAAACTGGTACCTCAAGCGGTATTCTATGGCCTCCTCCGGAGCGAAGGTCTGATCGGTTCGAATGCGGTGCCCCAGTCGAAATGTAGGCTTGCGTTGCAAAAATGAAATCTGTTGTATCGTCCGGTGACTGTCCTTATTGCCACCATCCAAACGAAACTGATATCCTGCGGACAACGAGATAAAGGGATTGATCGACGTACCCACAAAACCTTGAAAATCGGTAAGCACGTGCCTGTACCTCCAGGCAGCGTCCCTACCCTCTGGTATTGAAGCCAGGCCGTGTTGACTTTCTATTTTCCCCGTGAATTGGCGTTTTTCACCGGATTTAACCCTGAATTGAAGCTCCGGAAACAAGCCCAAATTGGTAAGCCCTTCCTGGGCCATCCCTTCCCGGGCCAACACCAGGGCGAAAAAAATCATCAGCATCTGGCGCATCAGAAAAACAGGTGATTGGTAGAAGGGATGGGTATCTCCCGTTGCCTGATTAAGGCTCCCGTTTCACTGAAAAGACCTTCCCAGAGTTGTTTACTGCTATCGGTTTCCCCGTAATATTCGATTTCGTAGTGGGTCTGAATTTTCCACGAGTTCTTTTTTTTTGCCCAATTGCTCAGGTCCCGCGGCGCTCCCGTATACTGTATCTGGATTTTTTCAATGCGGTACTTTTTAAAGGTCCCATGCAGGTATGCGCTGATTGACTCCCGGCACACTTCCGGTAATTCTTCCCAGCTGGTTTCGATCTCTATGTCTTCTATTTCGCCCGAAAGATTAAATTCTACACTATGAGCGGCTCCATCAAACACATATTTGGCCTCGTAGCTGCTTTTCCCTGAAGTTTCTTCGAAATACCATTTTAATTTTCTCGGTTCCCCATACGCCTCGCGCAGCCAAGATTTAGCAGTCTCCGGGGCTTCGCCTGGATCGATGCGAAATTCCCGCTCAATTTTCCCCTGTCCACAGACAGGAGCGACTACTATTGCAACAAAAACTGTTACTACCAGCCAGCTACAGATCCAAGTCGTTGTGTCTTGCATTCGCGTCGAGTTAGGTATCAAAACAGGCCCTCAGCCCCCCCATAGAGGGCGAAAACAATCGTTCACTTGCCCGGAGGACCGGCTCGAAATGAAATCCATCAAAGTAAACGTACCTGCCTCTAGAAGGTTAATCCAGAAAGAGGAAGGGATTTCCTAAAAAAGGGTAGGCAAACCCTTTTTGCCCTTTTTCCTGTATTGGCAGCGGAGAAACCGCAACCAGAAAATGAATTTCTGGTGATCTTCCAGCAACCAGTGAGCGTTTTTAAGCAGGGTCCAATAGCCTTATCCCCACTTTAGGATGCTCATTTTTTCCAGCTTCCTGAAACCTGTGATCTTTTCCGCCTGTACAGGACTTCATTCCTCAAATTCATGGGAAAGCGGTACCAAACGGGCGCATAGATCGGGCGTTTCCATTTCCGGATCAAAGGGGAACATGGGCCGGTTGATTCGCTTAAACTCCAGGCGCTCTAAATCCTGATCAACTCCTCCCGGTGTAAGTGCCATGATCCAATCTGCCCGCATGTTGTAAAGTTCGGGAACCAGGTATCCGATCTTTACCACCACAATATCCGTTTCCCGGGGATTGAGCCCCAGGTTGGTAAAATCACTTTCCCGGTGATAGGGTTTGCGTTTTGCGGTAACGATTACCTGTACGCTGCCCACCGTGACCACCACTTCTGTTTCTGCATTTTGGTCGCCCTGCTCAATGGCGGCAACCGTTCCGTTCAAGGTGATCGGCGGAGAGAAGCGGTCGTCTACTGCCGCTCCGACCTTTGCAGTCACCTGCCCACCCACACCCACTTCCAGAGCGGCTTCCACGAGTTCCGGGCCCGGAATGGATGCATAAATCAACGAAGGCCCATCTTTTGCCTGAAATTCCGGGCGGGCCAGAATTTCCCGCAGGGTCCAGGTCACATCGCCTGCCCCTCCTGCTGTGGGATTATCACCCATGTCGCTGATCATAAAGGGTTTTTTGTTGCTGGCTATGGCCATGTCCAGGCTCTCGCGAAGGCTTGCCGTAGGCGCTATAAATTCGAATGCAAACCTTTTGTCCCAAAAACTCTCGGCCAGCCTTTCCGCCGTTTCGGTAACGGTCGACCGATCATCTCCGGTAACCATGACCACCGCGTGATTTCTGGGTTCATCGGCCCAGGCATAGCCCACCCAAATCGCCGCATCGGTTACGCCTTCCTGCTCTGCGGCGGGGTACACCTCGGCATACAATGCCTTTCCCGGATCTACCCGAGTACTGGTCTTTTCCCCAGGCAACAGGATAGGAACGGGGATCCATGCTTTATAGGTAGGTTTCCCCAGCCCTGATTCTAACCTTTCCAGCAAGTTATCCACGGCCCTTTTTTTGGATTCCAGCGCGTCTTCATGAGGAGCCATGCGGTAGCAGGTAATCAGATCAGAGTGCGCGGCCAAGCGCCAGGACACATTGCCGTGCAAATCCATGGATGTGGAAATAAGGGTTTCCTTGCCTACTACCTCGCGAATTCGTTTGATAAAATCTCCTTCCGGATCATCCAGCCCCACCACGCTCATGGCTCCGTGAATGTCAAAAAAAAGTCCATCGTACGGGAGATTTTCCCGGAGCCGATCGAGCGTTTCGCCTACCAAGGATTCGTACGCTGCTCGCGTCACGATACCTCCCGGAATGGCATGTCCCCGTAGCGTCGGAAACCAAACAGCCCGGGAACGATTCAGCGAATCCTCGTGCATGAAGGGGTAATACCCAAACACCTCATCGCCTCTGCGGGCGCGAAATGCATCTTCTTCGGTCACCGCCGGAGAAAAGGTGCTGGACTCGATCGCCAGGCCAGCGATGGCAATTCGTGGCAAATCTGCAGATTGTTCCTGCTGGAGGCCCTTGCTTCCACATGCCTCCAGCAAGAAAGCAAGCAGGGCCATAGAAAGTACGAAATAGTAGTGGTTCTTTGTGGTCATTATTCTATGCATTAGATATATGGAAACTTATTACGCGGGCTGATCCTACGTTCAGTCATTCCGCGCACGAGGCTGACACATCCGCTGGATCGACTAATCCGGATGGTTTTTTTGATTCGATAGTTTTTCGAGTATTTCCCGCAATAAAAAATTCTGTTCTTCCTTGAGATCGTTGTGCCTTTTGGCCCACCTGAAAACCAACACAAAAAATGCAATAAGCAGGAGGGTATAGAGGACGGAAATAAAAACCATGGGCGACGAGATTTAGTAATGCAGGATTTCAACAATAGCAAACCTAAAAAGCGGTTATCGGTAAATTATTTTTGCAATCTAATCAAAGTAACTGGCTTTTTTTGCCATTTTCTGGGTAAATTAAACCTCATAACTACAAATTACTTTTCTCTAGTAACCTAAGGTGTAAGCCATGATCTTCAATGAGCCTATTCCCAGTGCTTCCAGGCATTGGCAACATCAACTGGATCGGTTTTGCAAACAGGAAAATCTACCGGGAGTCGTGCTCTCCGTCTATCAGGAAAGTAAAGAACCAATCGCCTGGACCGGAGCCTCCGGAAATCTCCCGTGGCGACAACCCTATTTTATCAGCGGTGTGGCCAAACTACACCTAGCCGCATTGATGATCAAATTAAAAATCAGGGGAAAGGTGGACCTGAGCGAACCTTTTCGCCGGTATTTACCCGGAAAGGAATATTCCGGCCTATGCCGGATACGCAATACCGATTTCACCCAGACGATCACACTTGACCAGTTACTCCGGCACCAATCTGGATTACCGGATTACCTACAGCTTCCGTTTGGAGCAGACAGGAGCCTTAAAGAGGCGTTACTATCAGGTGATGATCGGGAATGGACATTTTCTGAATTGTTGCAGGAGGTCCGGAATTCCCCTGCGGTTTTCAAGCCGCGTACTTCCGGAAAGCCACACGAATCCGACACCGATTTTCATCTTTTGGGAGAAGTGATTGAAAAGGTAACCGGTCTATCCCTGGAAGATGCCTTGATAAAGTTTCAGACGGACCCCTTGTCGATGAGCGAAACCTACGTTTACAACGATCCCTACGACAGAACTCCCGCTCCATTTTACAAGGGAGGCAAGGCGGTACACATCCCACGAGCCATGGCTTGTTTCGGTCCCACAGGCGGAATGGTCAGTACAGCGCAGGACTGCATGGTCTTTCTCAAATCTTACATACATGGGAGGTTCTTTCCGATGACCGAACTGGAAGTCATGTTTGACTGGTCGCAGGAATCGCTCTCCTTTTCTCAAGGATTGGGTGTCCGGCGATACCGAAAGCCGTGGTATGTCTTCCCTTGGGGGAGATCACCGGAAATAATTGGTCAAATCGGATTTACGGGCGCTTTTTCCCTGTATCTGCCCGAACGCAACATATTTTTTACGGGTACGGTCAACCAATGCGACCGGCCCTTACTCCCTTACAAACTAGTGCGTTTTCTTCTCCAAACCGGTTGATTCCGCCCAAAAGCCTTCCCTTGATCACTTCAGCCAATCTGGCTTGGTGGTATCGATGGAGGCTTGAAGCTGATTAAGCAGGTTGTACAACCCAAAATACGTTCGATTAATGTACAAACCATGTCGGGACCCCCGCGCCTGTTTGGATTTTCGAAACATTTTGTCATTCGATATCCGATCGCCCAAGGCGAAGATCTGTTGAAAATAAGCATCATCCGCGAAATCGAACCTGTCCACATGAAAGGGCTTACCGAGGAGTGAGATCATTTCCTTGAAGATAGCCTTGAAATAGCTTTTTTCTTCCACCGTATCCTTATCGCTAATAAACTCCAGGTTGTAAAAAATCTGATTTAACTCGTCTTCCCGTATGAGCAAGTCCTTTTTTATCAACGAAAAGTAGCCACGATAGAAATCTTCCGGTATCACTTTGACACATCCAAAATCAATCACAGCCAATTGGTTTCCTTCCTGAATAATGAAATTTCCCGGATGTGGATCGGCGTGCACCTGTTTTAGCAGGTGTACCTGATGGTGGTAAAAATCCCACAAGGCCTGTCCTACCTTATTTTTCGCTTTCTGATCGGGCTGTGTAGCCAACCACTCTTTCAGGTGCAATCCCTCCATCCAATCCATGGTGATGATACGCGGACTACTCAACTCCTCGTAGTACTTCGGAAAGTTTAGGTCCGCTATATGACTGCAGGCATTGGAAATCTCCTTGCTTCGCCTGACTTCCAATTCGTAATCGGTTTCTTCAAGAAGCTTTTCCTCTACCTCTTCCATGTAGTGGTCCAACTCCCGCTCATTCATGTTTAGAAGCCGGAGGGCGAAGGGTTTTACCAGCTTAAGGTCCGACCGGACGCTGGATGCTACACCCGGATACTGGATTTTGACTGCATACGTTTTCCCTCCTTTTGTGGCCTGATGCACCTGTCCAATAGACGCTGCATTGACAGCAGCCGGTGTGAACGTATCGAAAAGTCTTTCCGGCCCGGTTTGAAAGTATTGGACGAAGGTTTTCACCACCAAGGGATAGGACAAAGGAGGAGCACTGTATTGAGCCATGGTGAACTTGTCCTGATACGCCCGAGGTAGCATGTTTTTATCCATGGCCATCATCTGAGCTACTTTCAATGCGCTACCCTTTAGCTCACTCAATGAAGCATAGATGTCGGAAGCATTGTCCCGGTGTAAATCGTCTTTGTTCATGGAAGGATTTACTACTTTTTTTGCATAATGCTTCATGTAGTTTCCTCCTACCCGCGCACCGGTACTAATAAATTTTGCCGCCCGTTGAACTTTTGAAACGGGAATACTTTGTTGTTCTTTCAGCTTCTGAGTCATGATTACCTGGATTGGAATAAAAATTTAGCAAAGTCCACGAAACTATCCACAGCGGATTTTCCCATCAGATCAAATGCCAGATTCACTGATTTTTCAATGGCCGCATCGGTCTTTTCAAATGCGGGGGAATCATCTTTCAACCAGAATCGAAACAAAAAGAGCACTTGTAACCAGAGGGCTTCGTCGTACCGATCCGAAACATACGGTCGCTCCGCGATTTCCTCTGTTTCCTTACCTTCCAAGATTAATTCGTTAACAAAATCCTTAAAATTACTTTTAAATCCCTTTAGCTCGGTCGGAAAGTTTTTATCCTTGAATGAGCTATCTCCATAGACCGCCAATAGGTAGGATCTCCTGCTTTTCAATTCCTCCACCCAGGTGAAATAGAACCCGAGCAGCTTTTCTCGGGCACTGTATGATTTGTACACATCCTGACTTTCCAGGTTTGTCAGAGTCGCTTCGTGTATACGCGACCAAACCGCTTTTTTGATGGAATCGAAATTAGTGAAATGGTCGTAAAACGCCGCTTCCTGCATTTTTAACTCCTTGGTAAACTTAAATACCGAAGCGGGTTCTTTGCCGGTCTCCAAAACGTGATGGATATACGCGTCTATTATCTTATTTTTATCCGATTTTTGGTTTTTCGTTTTTTCAGTCATTTCCTCATCTTTTATGTACTCCGTGGAAATAACACGTTCGGGGTGGAAGAGGTTTGTTAAAATGAGTAAATAATTTTATCGTACCGACTAACGGCAGGCTGGAACGGATAGGACATACAGATTTGTTTATCCAAATGCATCCAATTTGGATTTTTTTTCGTTAGTGATGAAAAAGAAAATGATATTTAGGTTATGGCGTTGTTTGTGAAGAAAAATTTTCTTGGGTTACTTTTTGGGCTCTCATTGGTCTCCTTTTCCTGTAACAGGGAATTTGACGAAATGCCCACCAACGAATCGCTGGTTAAAGAGGCGATTTTTGATAGCATGAAAGAATGGTACTACTGGAACGACCGTTTGCCTGCAGGGATAGACCCGGGCAGCTACCGAAGCAATGATGACTTGCTCTACGACTTGATGTACCTACAATTGGATCGATGGTCGTACCTTACTACACAGGAGGCGTTCAATAAGGCCTTTACCGGTCAGAACGCAGGTCATGGGTTTGGTTTCGGTCTCGGAGACGATGGTAAATTGTATGTTTCGTTTGTTTACGAAAACGCACCGGCCGGATTGGACGGCTGGGAACGAGGTTGGGAAATTATTGAGATCAACGGAAGACCGATAGCGTCCTACCGTTCAGCGAACGGGTACAACTTTAATTTGGGAGAAAACGTGCCCGGGGTAAGCAACACATTTACATTCAAATTGCCAGACGGCAGCACCACCACGCGCACAAACGTCAAAGCCGAATATCAGGCGAATTCCGTCCTTCACCGCGAAATCAAGGAAATAGGCGCCAGCAAAGTAGGATATTGGGTGTACAATAGTTTCAAGGTAAGTCCGGATGTTAGCCCCAATCGCAGCCTGGAAGTAGAAGAAACATTGGCCTATTTCGATGATGGAGGGATAGATGAACTGATTCTGGATTTGCGGTATAACGGTGGAGGATCTGTGGATGTAGCCGAACAGATATTAAATGCCCTGATTCCGGCCTCTGAAGATGGAAAACTGATGTATACCAATGCCCTGAACGAAGACAAAGCGAACTTTAACGAAGTCTTTCAGTTCAGTAAGACTGGAAATTTGGAATTGGATCGATTGATAGTCATTACTTCCAGGGGTTCTGCATCTGCAAGTGAATTACTCATCAACTGTCTGGACCCCTACATGGAGGTTGTTCTGGTCGGAGAAAGCACCTATGGTAAGCCGGTGGGATCTTTTCCCCTTTCGCAGTTTAACGAAGTACTTTCGCAGAACCAGGTCGAACTGGTACCCATCACGTTCGCCATTGCGAATGCCGCAGGAAATGCCGCCTATTACCAAGGCTTTCCGGTAACCATTCCCTCCTCAGACAACCCTGCATTTAATTGGGGCGATCCGAAAGAAAATAATCTGGCGAGCGCGCTTACCTTTATCCAATACGGCGATCGTTCACCGACCTCCCGAAAGCAATTCCAGCGCAACACCTGGCAAATGATCGATAACTTTACCGGCCTTCAAAAAGAATTTCCTGTCTATTAAGTTGTTTATATGGTGTGTATCATCCGCTTTGATTTAATAAGAACGTCCAACCATCACTTGCTGAGATGAAGTTTCGCCCCGTTGGAATGCCCTATTTGGTACCGATCGCGGCCTTGATATGCCTGGTCCACGGCGTTTGTTCCGGCCCAAATTCGGGGAATAGTACCACCGAAGGCCCTCGCGTCATCGCCTTCGGTTCATGCAACCGGCAGCATCTGCCTCAACCCTTATGGAAACCCATCCTCGCGGAAAAACCGGATCTATGGATTTGGCTGGGTGACAATATCTACGCGGATACGCACGACATGAAAGAAATGGCCGCGAGTTACGACTTGCAATACCAGCAAGCGGACTATCGGAAATTGCGGCAAACCACCCCTGTGGTGGGGATTTGGGACGATCACGATTACGGGATCAACGATGGTGGTAAAAATTACAGCCAGAAAGACTCCAGCCAGCAATTGCTGCTTGATTTTTTAGACGTCCCAAAAACTAGTCCAAGAAGATCTCAAAAAGGCGCTTATGCCGAACATATCTTCGGTTCCGGCAATCAAAAAGTTAAGTTGCTGTTGCTTGATGCACGGTACAATCGGGATACGCTATTAAAAGTGGAGGGCAGCTACCTACCGAATGAGGAAGGTACCCTCCTTGGAGAAGCCCAATGGGAATGGCTCGAAAGCGTCCTTGGAAAATAGCGATGCAGCCATCCACATCCTTGCTTGCGGCATACAGTTCTTACCGGAAGAACACCGGTTTGAGAAATGGGCAAATTTCCCTAAAGAGCGGGAGCGACTTCTGAAACTGATTGAGAAAACCAAGCCCGGGGGTACGGTTTTGATAAGCGGTGATCGCCACCTATCCGAGGTATCCAAAGTTGTCCTGAAGGACGGGTATCCGCTTTACGAAATCACCAGCAGTGGTCTGACACACGTATATTCGGCCTATTCGGGAGAGCCAAACAGATACCGGCAGGGAGCAGTCGTTAGTGAGTTGAACTACGGCCTGTTAACGATTGATTGGGTGGAGAAATCTATGTATTTTCAGATTAAAGGACAGGAAGGCAGATCTTTACTGGAACAAAAAATTGCATTTTAATCACAGTGATTTCGGCCAAAAGACAGGGAATCTATAATCCTCCCGCAAAACAACTATGAAAAATACCTATGTGCTGCTTCTTGCATTCTTTACGGCCACTCAACTCGTTCAGGCCCAGTCTCTTTCCATCGAGCAACTGCTGGAAAAGGAACTGTCGGGCTTCAATGGGGAAGCAGGCTTGTATGCCGAACATCTGGTAACAGGAGAACGAATTGCAATTCGGGCAGATTCGATCTTTCCAACCGCTAGTGTTATCAAAGTGCCTATCATGTTGGGTATATTTAAGCAAATTCATACCGGGAAGCTCGACCTGGATACTGCTTTGGTTTACCGGGATAGCCTTCGTTACGGAGGATCGGGGATCATGCAATATTTCAAAGACAGCACCGACACGGATTTGTCCACCCTTCTTTCTCTAATGATTGGATACAGCGACAACACCACCTCCCTCTGGTGCCAAAGCCTTGCCGGGGGCGGGGGGGCAATCAACGAGTTACTGGACAGCCTTGGATTGGAACACACGCGTGTAAATTCGCGAACGGAGGGAAGGCAGGAAGCCTGGAAAAAATATGGCTGGGGTCAGACGAGTCCCAGAGAGATGGCTTCCCTATTGATAATGATACGTCGGGAAGAATTGTTTTCTCCAGAGTTGTCACAAAAAATGTACCGGCTAATGACCAAGGTCATCTACGACGAATACGCACTTTCCGCCATACCCCCTTATGTGCAAACCGCGTCCAAACAAGGGATGGTTAGCGATTCGCGCTCCGAATTGGTAATGGTGAACGCGCCTTCGGGTGACTACGTATTTTACATCGCCACCAAAAACAATCGGGATACTTCCTGGGACAATAACAACGAAGCCTACCGGCTTCAGCGCAGCGTATCCGGAATGTTATGGAATTACTTTGAAGGAGAAACGAACATCAACCTGCCGTCCCGGAAAAGTGAAGAAACGAGTCCACGGGAGTAGGTTTGCCTACCTTTCATAAAAAATATCGCCCATAGCAATTGATTCCGAAAATTTGGATTTATTTTTACATCCATCATCAAATTTCCATCAAGTGATTTTACTAATTCTATTTCTTCTACATTGGTACTTTTCATTGTTCTGCCAGAGTTTTTTCCTGCACCGGTACGCAGCGCACCAGATGTTTGTCATGAGCAAATTCTGGGAAAAGTTCTTTTACATTTTCACCTGGATCGCACAAGGTAGCTCCTACCTTTCGCCCAGGGCGTACGCCATCCTCCACCGGATGCACCATGCGTATAGCGATACACCAAAGGACCCGCACAGTCCGCACCACACGGAAAATCTGTTTACCATGATGTGGAAAACAAAAAAAATATACAACGAGCATTTTACATTTAAGGTCAAACCAGAGGAACGATTTACAAAAGACGTACCCGACTGGAACCGATTTGATCGGTTTGCCGATACAATGATTTTACGCATCGGCTGGGGATTGGTCTATGTATTAATTTACGTACTGAGCATCAGCGTGTTCGAGCTGGCCGGAACGCATTGGTGGATGTACTTTCTACTACCGATCCATTTCATGATGGGCCCCGTCCATGGAGCCATTGTGAACTGGAGCGGCCACAAGTATGGGTATGCAAATTTTGATAACAACGACCACTCAAAAAACTCCTTGTTTTTAGACTTTTTAATGTTGGGAGAATTGTTCCAAAACAACCATCACCGTTTACCCAAACGAGCCAACTTTGCCGTCAAGTGGTACGAGTTTGACCCTACGTACCCCATTGTCAAACTACTTCATGCAACGGGAATAATTAAATTAAAACCCATCGCGTAATCCTCTATTGAATAAGGAGCTGCCCAGTTTCACCTGGACGGCTCCTTTTTTCGTCAAACAGCTCTGTCTCTGGATAAAACATTTAACTTTTATTAGGATTTTTTGAACAATTCTTTTTACTGATTTTTTTTTTCGAAAAAGCTTTGCAATTAAAAAACTAAATGGTTAAGTTCAGGCAAAATCACCTACTTTATTAAAATTATGAGAGAATTAACAAGAGCAGAAGAGCAAATTATGCAGATTCTATGGGACATCGAGAAAGGATTTGTCAAAGATGTCCTGGAAAAAATGAAAACACCAAAACCGGCATACAACACGGTTTCAACAATAATACGGATTTTGGAAAGAAAAGGTTTTGTCAAACACCGTGCCTATGGCAAATCCCATGAATACTACCCCATTGTTTCGAAAGACGAATACAGAAGTTTCACCATCAAGAATCTTCTTTCAGGATATTTTAGTGGATCTTTCGCAAAATTGGCTTCTTTTTTCGCTAAAGATGAAAAGTTGGACGTGAAAGCGCTCGAGAAAATCATGAACGAAGTAAAAGACGATGTAAAAAGCGCATAATCGAATGAATATCGAGCATAAAAAAAGGGTGAATGTTCACCCTTTTTTTATGCCTGAAATTTGCTTTTTTTAATCGGCTGTTCCGATAGCATGCACTTGAAAACCAATGGATTGAAGTGCCTCTTTATCCAGAATGTTTCGTCCATCAAATACATGGGCAGGTTTGAGCATCCCATCGTATATACGCTGCCAATCGTAACTTTTGAATTCATCCCACTCGGTTAACACTGCCACCGCATGAGATCCTTCACAGACTTTGTAGGGGTCGGTACCTACCGAAGCATTTTTACGATTTTCTTCCGATGACCTACTCCCCAGGTAGTCCAGATCGGTATACACTTGTTGTTTTTTAACCTTGGGGTCATAAATCTCTATGATAGACTGCTCATTCAACAGGTGGTCCGCTACGTAGATGGCTGCCGATTCACGGGTATCGTTTGTGTCCTTTTTAAAGGCCCAACCCAAAAACGCAATCTTCTTACCGCTTACCGTGTTGTACAAATTCTTGATAATTTTCTTAGCAAAACGCCTTTTTTGGTGATCGTTCATAATAATCACCTGCTCCCAATAATCCGCCACTTCGTTCAAGCCGTAGCTTCTGGAAATGTATACTAGGTTCAAAATGTCCTTTTGAAAACAGGATCCTCCAAAACCCACAGAAGCTTTTAAAAACTTGGGTCCAATGCGCGAGTCGGTACCGATCGCCCTGGCTACCTCATTGATATCCGCCTCCGTAAATTCGCACAGTTCGGAAAGAGAATTGATAGAAGACACCCGCTGCGCCAAATAGGCATTGGCAGTAAGTTTTGATAATTCGGAGGACCAAACGTTGGTCGTAAGAATTCTTTCCCTCGGAACCCAACGTCCGTACACGTCCACAAGTGCCTGTATGGCTTTCAAGCCCTCCGGGGTTTGATCACCACCAATTAACACCCGGTCCGGATCCATTAGGTCTTCTACCGCCGTGCCCTCCGCAAGGAACTCCGGATTGGAAAGAATCTGAAAACTTAACCCGTCACCGGTATGGGTCAATATGTCTTTTAGCGTACTGGCCGTACGAACGGGCAAGGTTGATTTTTCCACAACGATTTTATCTCCCTTAGCCACCCGGGCTATCTGGCGGGCACATAATTCAATCCATTTCAAGTCCGCTGCCTGGCCTTTCCCTTCCCCATACGTTTTCGTTGGCGTGTTTACCGAAATAAAAATCATCTCAGCCTCATCAATGGCTTTGTCCACGTCTGTAGAAAAAAACAAATTGCGCCCCCTGGCCTCAGCCACCACCGCAGAAAGCCCCGGCTCGTAAACGGGAATATTCTCTACGTTCTCATCGTTCCAGGCAGCAATACGCTCCTGGTTAATATCCACCACTGTCACCTTAATGTCTGGACATTTTTTTGCAATCACTGCCATGGTCGGGCCTCCCACATATCCCGCCCCGATACAACAAATATTCTGGATTTTCATTTTTTTTTGGTTTAAATCAGCACAATTGCGGATAGTATAAAATAAATTCTACTTTTTTATTAAAAATTTAGTCTAAAATTATTGCAGAAACCGTCATAAGGTTGTTGGCAAAAATAATTCATTCCACGGATTATCAAAAATAATGCACGTTTTTGTTGATTAATTTGCATTCCTACCATTAAAACAGTGCCCGATTCCAGCGAACTAACCGCATTTACCAGCCAAACGAAAAAAAAGGGAGCTCTAATCGAACTCCCTTTCCTCTGTCTGGTAAACCGAACAAATCGATCAATCGGCTGATTTCCTGAAGGAACTACTGTTTACCGGCATTATCGTACAATGATCAACCGCTGCATGTACCGTAAGCCCGAATCGGTAGTTGTACTAACAAAATACAGTCCTGCCGGGAGATCGTTGACCGAGAATTCGTACGAAGTATTGAATTGGCTCTCAGCCGGGACAAAGGTGTTCACCAACCTGCCACGCAAATCGAAGACGCTAACTTCCGCAATTTTTTCATTGGAATGAGCCAATCTCACGTTTACGTAAGTTGATGCGGGATTTGGATACATTTCCATGGAAACAGTTTTGTCAAGGGTCGACTCATTGTCCATCACCTCGGATTCGTCCCATACAGAGATCGTGACCGTTTCGGTATACAACGGTACGCCGTATTTACCGATCCTGGCCTTGACTTCGTACACACCCGGCTCTACAAAGGTGGTCACCGGATTTTTTTCTTTAGAGGTTTTTCCATCTCCAAAATCCCAGAAGTAGCTCAATTCCGGATCGGCAGTTCCCAGCAAGTCGCCAGAAAACTTCACCATCAGTGGACCAGCACCTTCCATAGGAGTCGCAACCAATAGAGGAGCTACCTCCTGACTTACACGAAGTCCGGATCCCTCGATTCCCAGGATCTCAAAGGCCGAGACCTTCGGTTGGTCCTTGCCACCCTGAGAGGAAAAGCTCAGATTCAGTTCTCCATCACTTATCTCAACTTCGAAGGTCCTGGTCATCGGCGTCGCCGGACCCACTTCTGCATTGATGTCAAATCCACTCAATACCGGGGCACCTTCCATACTCACATTGAACACGCGCTTGCCACTGCCACCGGCAATTCCAGGAAATACACCCCAGTAGATCTCCGCAAAGTGAAGCACCACCTCATAATTACCATTTGGAACCGGTATATCGTAGGTGAATACCTTCGTCGGAGAACTCCTTTCGGTCTGATAAAGGGTGGGAACCGGTGCTGCCAGGTAGGTATGGCTCCTTCCTCCATTGAAATAGGTATCCGCCGCAAAGTCGTTGCCCTCGTGCGTGAGTGCAGGTCCGCCCGCATTGATTCGCAACTCGAACGCTGGTTCTACCGGATTCACTCCCTCTTCCAATACCGTGATCGCCAACTCATCCGTATCCGCTGATCCCAGGCCATCGGTTACCGTCAAGGTGACTTCATACGTGCCTGCCTCCGTAAAGGTATAGCTTGGATTGGCTTCCGTAGATGTGGCTCCCGTTCCAAAGTCCCACAGGTAACTCACCAAACCTGCCGAAGCACTGCTAGCGTCTCCTGTGAAATTGACCGTCAACGGCGAGGTGCCAGACGTTTTATCTGCTGACGCTACGGCTACTGGAAGATTGGTTGTTCCCAGGATCTCAAAGGCCGAGACCTTCGGTTGGTCCTTGCCACCCTGAGAGGAAAAGCTCAGATTCAGTTCTCCATCACTTATCTCAACTTCGAAGGTCCTGGTCATCGGCGTCGCCGGACCCACTTCTGCATTGATGTCAAATCCACTCAATACCGGAGCACCTTCCATACTCACATTGAACACGCGCTTGCCACTGCCACCGGCAATTCCAGGAAATACACCCCAATAGATCTCCGCAAAGTGAAGCACCACCTCATAATTACCATTTGGAACCGGTATATCGTAGGTGAATACCTTCGTCGGAGAACTCCTTTCCGTCTGGTAAAGGGTGGGAACCGGTGCTGCCAGGTAGGTATGGCTCCTTCCTCCATTGAAATAGGTATCCGCCGCAAAGTCGTTGCCCTCGTGCGTGAGTGCAGGTCCGCCCGCATTGATTCGCAACTCGAACGCTGGTTCTACCGGATTCACTCCCTCTTCCAATACCGTGATCGCCAACTCATCCGTATCCGCTGATCCCAGGCCATCGGTTACCGTCAAGGTGACTTCATACGTGCCTGCCTCCGTAAAGGTATAGCTTGGATTGGCTTCCGTAGATGTGGCTCCCGTTCCAAAGTCCCACAGGTAACTCACCAAACCTGCCGAAGCACTGCTAGCGTCTCCTGTGAAATTGACCGTCAACGGCGAGGTGCCAGACGTTTTATCTGCTGACGCTACGGCTACTGGAAGATTGGTTGTTCCCAGGATCTCAAAGGCCGAGACCTTCGGTTGGTCCTTGCCACCCTGAGAGGAAAAGCTCAGATTCAGTTCTCCATCACTTATCTCAACTTCGAAGGTCCTGGTCATCGGCGTCGCCGGACCCACTTCTGCATTGATGTCAAATCCACTCAATACCGGGGCACCTTCCATACTCACATTGAACACGCGCTTGCCACTGCCGCCGGCAATTCCAGGAAATACACCCCAGTAGATCTCCGCAAAGTGAAGCACCACCTCATAATTACCATTTGGAACCGGTATATCGTAGGTGAATACCTTCGTCGGAGAACTCCTTTCCGTCTGGTAAAGGGTGGGAACCGGTGCTGCCAGGTAGGTATGGCTCCTTCCTCCATTGAAATAGGTATCCGCCGCAAAGTCGTTGCCCTCATGCGTGAGTGCAGGTCCGCCCGCATTGATTCGCAACTCGAACGCTGGTTCTACCGGATTCACTCCCTCTTCCAATACCGTGATCTCCAACTCATCCGTATCCGCTGATCCCTGGCCATCGGTTACCGTCAAGGTGACTTCATACGTGCCTGCCTCCGTAAAGGTATAGCTTGGATTGGCTTCCGTAGATGTGGCTCCCGTTCCAAAGTCCCACAGGTAGCTCACCAAACCTGCCGAAGCACTGCTAGCGTCTCCTGTGAAATTGACCGTCAACGGCGAGGTGCCAGACGTTTTATCTGCTGACGCTACGGCTACTGGAAGATTGGTTGTTCCCAGGATCTCAAAGGCCGAGACCTTCGGTTGGTCCTTGCCACCCTGAGAAGAAAAGCTCAGATTCAGTTCTCCATCGCTTATCTCAACTTCGAAGGTCCTGGTCATCGGCGTCGCCGGACCCACTTCTGCATTGATGTCAAATCCACTCAATACCGGAGCACCTTCCATACTCACATTGAACACGCGCTTGCCACTGCCACCGGCAATTCCAGGAAATACACCCCAGTAGATCTCCGCAAAGTGAAGCACCACCTCATAATTACCATTTGGAACCGGTATATCGTAGGTGAATACTTTCGTCGGAGAACTCCTTTCCGTCTGGTAAAGGGTGGGAACCGGTGCTGCCAGGTAGGTATGGCTCCTTCCTCCATTGAAATAGGTATCCGCCGCAAAGTCGTTGCCCTCATGCGTGAGTGCAGGTCCGCCCGCATTGATTCGCAACTCGAACGTAGGATCCACTGGCGGTAGTACATCCGGAGATACCACAATCGTCAGTTGATCGGTGGCCTCTTCTCCCTGCTCGTCGGTCACCGTTAGTACCACATTGAAGGTGCCAACCTGATTGAACGTATAGGTTGGATTCGGTTGGATTGAATTAAACCCGTTTCCGAAATCCCAGAAGTAGCTGATCGCTCCTTCTGCATCACTGCTTCCGTCTCCGGTAAAACTTACGGTCAGCGGTGAAGTACCGGAGGTTAGGTTCGCCGTCGCAACTGCGGTAGGTGGCTGATTCGATGAAACTTCGATCGTGACAGTAGCTTCATCCGTTAATCCAAGCTCATCCGTGACTGTTAACGACACTTGATAGCTACCTGGGGAATCGAATGAATAGGTGGGGTCCATCGAGGTACTCGTCACACCCGTACCGAAATCCCAAAGGTAGGTAAGGTCTCCCTCTGCATCCGTACTGTTCGAGCCGGTGAAGTTTACGGTCAACGGCGCAAATCCAGTCGTCACGTCTGCTTCTGCCAAAGCTAGTGGCGGTTCGTTCGCTACCACTTCCACACTGATCGTGGTCGCATTGCTCTCGCCTTGCTCGTCCGTCACCGTCAGCGCTACTTCATAGGTACCTGCCTGAGTAAAGGTGTATGCTGGATTTGATTGTGTACTTGTGACGCCTGTACCAAAATCCCAAAGGTAGGTAAGGTCTCCCTCTGCATCCGTGCTGTTGGAGCCGGTGAAATTTACGGTCAACGGAGCAAATCCAGTTGTTACGTCTGCTTCTGCCAAAGCCACCGGTGCTTCGTTCGCTGGTGTGGCTCCTTCGATAGCAATCCCGGAAATACTTGGCCGGTTTGCACTCGGATTCATGGTGATCTCGAGCAGACCATCCGTGACTTCTACATTTGTAAAGGTCAATTTCACCGGACTGTTTCCGGATTCCAGGAATAGGTCCAGGTCATCTTTCACCAGCTCGCCTTCCATAAGGATGTCGAATACCCTACTTCCGGCTCCCCCTGCCACCACTTTACCAAAATACAACTCGTTGTGGTAGGTGCTTACAGTGTAACTCCCATTTGGTACGACTATACTTAGGGTAAGGGAGGTCAGGTCGGCCCCGGATCCTCTTTCTGTTTGGTAGAGAGGCTCTGTGCTGGCAGCAGCATTGGTATAGGTATGGTCTGTGGTATAGTATGCCGGAAGATTAACATCCCCGATGAACGTCTTACCCTCAAGGGTTACGTCCGCTGTACTTCCGGTATTGAGGTAGAGCGAGAAATCCGGGCTAACCGGTCCTTCAACCACACTAAGAATTTCAAAGGCAGCCAATTTGGGTTGATTGGTTCCGCCAACTGTAGCCAGAGCAGAAAAATCCATGTTTAGTTGCCCATCGTTCACTACCACTTCGAATACCTCCGTTATCGGTGTTTGTGGGCCTACCAATTCGTTGATATCGAAATCGTCCAGAACCAGGATTCCCTCCAGGTTGACGTCAAATACACGCTGACCGGCCGTTCCGGAGCCCCCACCGCCGGTAGCGCCGTGATAAATCTCGGCAAAGTGCAGGATCACCTGATAGGTACCATTGGGTACTGGAACATTGTAGCCAAACACCTGGGGTGTGGAACTACGTTCCGTCTGGTAGAGTGTCGGAACGGTCGCATTGGTATTCGAATACGTTTTACCTCCCTCAAAATAGTTATCTGCTTCAAACACGTTGCCATCAAAAGACACCTGCGGCCCACCCGCATTGATTCGCAAGGCGAATGCTGGCTGAGCTCCGGGATCGTTAACGACCACCTGTAGCTGTTTTTCGTCCTCATTTCCAATTCCATCCGTAACGGTAAGGACGACGGTATAGGTACCTGGCTCGGTGAAGGTATACGACGGATTCTCTTCACTCGAAGAATCGCCATTTCCAAAATCCCAGAAATACGTCAGCTCATCCAGATCATCGCTACTTCCATCTCCGGCGAAGGACACTGTCAATGGCGCATTTCCACTGGTCACATTGGCTTCTGGCACTGCCACTGGAGGCAGGTTTTCCTGAACCGTTATACCCAGTGTTGTTTCCGCAGTATCGCCGGCATCGTCTGTGACCACCAGGGTAACCGTATAGGTTCCCGGCGCGGTAAAGGTATGTACCGGACTTACCAGGGTAGAACCATTCTGGTCGCCGAAATCCCAGGAATAGGACACGATGCTGCCATTGGCCTCGGACTCGCTGCCGTCAAACTGAATGGTCAAAGGAGCAATTCCCTCTTGCACATCTGCCGTAGCAACCGCTATCGGCTCTTGCAAATCCACCACATTGATAAGTTGTGTGGCCGAACTTGTAAGGCCACGATCATCCGAAAGAATGAGTTCGACGGTGTACGCTCCCACGCTAGTGAACGTGTGGCTAGGATTAGGTAATTCAGAAGTTGTTCCATCCCCGAAATCCCATTCGGTAGCAACGATTTCTCCCTCATCGGTGGAATTTGCACTGCTAAATTCCACAGTAAGGGGTACCCTTCCTTCTGTGACAGACGCCTCCAGAATTACTACCGGCGCCTTATTGATCAGCAGATCTACCTGGGCATCCACTGTTAATCCATTCAGGTCCGTCGCCGTTACCGATAGTTGGTAGTTGTTTTCTTCGTTTTCAGGAACGGTTCCGGAAAGTACTCCCTGCCCAGAAATCGTCAACCATGCCGGAAGGATAGATCCGTCGGCAATTGTTGCGCTGTATTGCAGTTTGTTTCCTGGATATCCCTTGTCAAAGAATCCCGAGAGATCCGTAGTAAAGGCCTGGCCTGGATCAACAATCAAATCTTCGATGAGAGCGGCCGTGGGAACTGCTTCTGGTCGTATGTTGATGTAATAGAAGGTATTGTCGTTCCAGTCACAATTGGCCGAACCGGCACCGCATCCGTTCTGCACAAAGTCTTGCAATACGATGTACTCGTTTGGTATGATGTTTCCGTCCCTGTCAATCGCTTTGTAGACACGTAGACCCAACAGATCCGGTCGGTCGCCATTAATATTGTTCCCACCACTGGAAAGATAGTTGGAAACGGCAATTCTGAAAGGAACAGCAATGGTATTGGCCACGTCAAAATTGATGGTCTCGTTGTCACTGCCTTTCGGTAGTAAGGTTTGGTACCAGTCCGCCTGATGCCCAAAATTCATGCCGGCGACCGTCCCTGTCCCATCGACCTCCACCAGTCGGGAACTGTTACTGGAAGGCCCTCCATGCAGGGCAGACAATTGGATACCAATCACCGGTTTGGTAGGATCAGCCTGCACAAAGTTATCGGACAGGATCAAGTCCCCTTCGTACCCTGCGTCGACATTTGCCGGATCCGGGTAGTTGGAACTTGGCCTGAAAGTGATGGTATTGGGCGGATCAATGGTTCCTTCGTCATTAACAATACTCAGCATACTGGATTTGAAGCCAAAGGCATCAAAAACCTGCTGGGCATCAATTTCTTTGCCTCCCTCCGGCACCGGTACGTAACCACCGTGAAGCGTAGCCATTGCGGCGGCCCCATTGTCGGCATTGCTGACAATTTCGATGGTTTCTTTCATCATCGTAGTCGTGTTACCGTTCGCTCCGATAAAAGTGATGGAAAGATCCCGTGATCCACCTGGCGGTATGGTCAATGGAAGCTCCGTGGATTCAATTCCCTGAGGTACGATCGCGTATATAAACCGGTTCTCATCCGAGATATTGATGGCTTCGATTACTAACGGTGCCGTTCCCGGGTTGTTCAATCTCATGATATTGGCATCATGGAAGCGTGCTCCGGTAGAGCCGGTGTTGTTGATTCGGTAGAAGGTAAAGTAATCCTCTGCAGGGAATCCGCGGTCCGTGCCCGGAACTTTGGTCATGTTTTCCACTTCCACCAGGGCACCCGTGGGCGTTGCTATGCTGAACGAATAATTTCTGGAACTGGTATTGCCATTGGCATCCACCGCTTCAACCAGTAGTTGCAGATCACCGGTATCCTCCAAAACGAAGGGTCCGTCATAGCTTACAAATGCTCCACCATTGATACTGTATTCCAGTCGCTCAATCGCACCACTTTCACTTTGATCTTCAGCAAACAGTGTGACGGTCACCGGTCCTCGATAGACCCCTTCCGCAGCCTCCAGTCCTTCAAATTCTGCACGAAGGGTGGGTGGCAGGGCTGCCGTGTTGATGGGGGCAATACGGATATAATTCGGCTTGGCATTTACACCTTCTGGCGCCAGACTCAATCGGAGTTTGCCATTGGTCACTTCCACCAGCTCGGTATTCTCAAAATTCACCAGGTTATCCGGATTACCGGCTTCCTGGTTGAAATCAACCAGGCGTGTTCCATTGACATCGAGGGCGTGGTAGCTATCGGTAAAGTCCGGATCTCCCACACTGATGTTTACATTGTATAGTCCATTCGGAATCTCCAGCAACCAGTCCCGCTGCGGGTAGGTAGCCGCAGTACGGTGCCCGATAATCGTAAAGGTATTCAACAGTGGCTCCTCATCTGCCAGGGTATTGCGGTTTCGACCGTTGGCGCTGGCATCTGCCGGAGTCTCTGTATTCGGAAGTACCCAACCAAAGTTCAATTGTCCCAAATCGGTGGTTTGCAAGCCGTACGGCGCGCCCAAATCGTCAATGTATCCTTCGGGAGATACGGACACCTGCTCCGGTGTTTGGAAATTGAACTGGTACACATAGACGGCCTCCTGGCTGATGTTGGCCCTTATCTCCAGCGTAGCGGGCTCGTAATTGGGCGCATCCGCTGTAAGTGTAGCCGTATAATTACCGATGGCCAATCCTGCCTGGTCAAAACTGATTTCAAATGGGGTTCCCAATTCAAAGCTGGATGGAAGGGTGATCCTTGGATCCGAGCTGCTAAGCGTAACTTCTCCTGCCGTCAAACCACCATTTGCAGCTAAGCTGATCTGCTGCAAGAGGGGATCCGGATCATTGATACTTCCGTTCAATACCACTATTTCCGGATCGAATTCCAAACGTAGCGTACCGTCTTCAAAAGGAATGACATTCTCCATGACGAACATGTAGTCTTGGTAGTCACCGTTTGTCGCATCCTCGAAATTAATCAGGTAGCTGTTTTCAACCGGATTACCTTCCCTGTCGACGATTGGATAGGTCCGCACACGTCGCGCTACCCCGCCTGTATTCAGGTCGTCCTCGGTGTAATTCGTGCGATTGAATACCTGCGAGGTAACGTATACACCAAATACAGAACCCAGTGGATCAAAGGTGTCAGTGCCTGATGCAATTTCCGGGTAAAGGGTTTGGTGTTGGCCGAATACACCAGACATCACGCCCACCTCATTAAGGGTAACGGTCTCGTCCCGGGTATACCAACCGAAAGGAATTTCTTCGTTTGGCGAGTACCTGCCTACAGGTGTGATTTTTACTGCTTCAGTACCTGCTTTCACCCATTGCTGCACCAGTACTTCGTCTCCTTTCAAGACGGCCTGGGTACCATCCGAAAGGGAGGTCCAGCCCACATTGATGGAAATGCCCAAGGCATCCACCACGTCTTGAAGGGGAGGCTCGTTTCCACCTTCGTAGCCGGTTTTCTTCAAGGCATGCAGTCCCACTTCCAGCAAGGGCTGATCCGGATTATCTGTTGCAATCTCCAGCACCGCTTCCTGATATCCCAGATTGCTGGTATTCAGATCCGGGGCGTACGTGACCGCGTACGAAATGGATTCACCCGCAGCGAGGGTAACGGGACCCGCCGGCGTGACCGGATCGTACTGATCAGCAAACGCACCGGCTACCATCGCGCCTGTGATGGTCACTCCTTCGTTTCCTTCGTTGGTGATTTCCACCACCTTGGTCTGAGACTGATCGCCTTGTGTATTATTGGTGGTTTCGAAGAGCAACTCGTTCGGCGCCGCAACCAACTCCGCCTTACGCGCCGCCGGTATGGCAGCCCGCAGCAGGGTCAGTCGCGGTGTCCCGTTGTTATCCCGGTCATACTCGGAAACGTAAATATTACCTGTTTTAGGGTCTTCCACCAAGTCCAGGGGATCGTCAAAGCCACGCAGTCCCGGAATTTGATTGTATACTTCTCCAATATTTCCATTGTTGTTTGGCTCCATCACCAAAATATCGTTCTGACCGCTGAACCGTACGACCATGAGTAAGCCCTGAAGTTTTCCGTTAAAGGCATCGCTCTTGTATTCGATGACTCCATTCGGCGACTTATTATTGCCGAAATCGTAGGCAGGTGTACGGTAATTGGGATCAGGTCCCAGGGTAATCGGATATTTCACCACATCTCTGTACGGCTCGGTTTCCTGACCGGGTACGCCACTGTATGGCAATCCACCATGGTTCAGAATAAACTCACCCCGGTAAGGATTCGGGTGTCCATGATAGCTTCCACCCTGAGTTTTAAACAACCAGTCTTTTTGAGTTTCTCCACCCGTTAGTTTTGGCGCAAAAGGAATGCTGGTCAACCCGTCAATCCTCCTGGCAAGGGGATAATCCGCTGTACTTGGAGAGTTTGGCGAATTGTTGTTGTTCCCGGCCGTCCCGTTGGTGGGCACATACAGCCATCCATTGGAGTGCCAAAGCAGGTCGTAGGCATTCCGTACGCCCGTGGCAAATATACTCACCGGAGAATCGGTCGAATAGGGATTATAGGTGGTCCCATCTCCCATCAGAAGGCCCGTAGCTGGTGCAGCGTTAATAACCGAGATATTGTCAGTGGTGTACACACTCAAGGGTAGATTAGCTGGCAATTTATCCAGGTCAACTTTTAATACAGCTGCCGCCAACAGGCGTTCCGGTCGGTTATTCCAGGCGGGATCGGGATCCCCACCTGCTGAGTTACTTCCCTGAGCAATGTACATCAGGCCACTTTCGTCAAAGGCGAGGCTATTCGTCAGGTGATCCTTGGTAGACCGCGGCAAATGAATCACCAAGTCTTGCACGGTGGAAAGGTCCGCACCGGTAAGACGGGTGAGCTTGCCGTCCCATTCGGGACCATTGGTCAGCGATGCAGCACTGTGCGTGACGTAGGCAATCAGGTTATCAGCAGTAGAAGCCGGATCGAATGCCAATCCAATAATCAATCGGTTGTTACCTGCCATGACCCCGGATACGGGATGTGGCGATCCGTTGAGTTCGGGACTCAACACCTCCAGGTTACTCAAGGTACCATCAGCCTCCATGTCCCAACGGAAGATCTTGCCATCCGATTGAAAATCTCCGATGGTACTTCCGTACAATTTTCCATCGGGTCCTACGACCAGGCTGGAGAATCGCTCGTTGTCGGTACCTTCTCCCAAAGCCGTTCCTCCAGGAACGATGGTAAACTCCACCCCTTCCAGGTCTCGGATCGGAACGGGCAAATCGTCCAGTGAACCGGTAGTAAAGCGGGATTCAAAGGTAGCGAAGGTCAGCCGATCGGATAGGTCGCCAGAACGGTTTGCTTCCACCCCGGAAATTCGGAACAGATACGACGTGTTTTCCTTCAATTGGTTGATTGGCGTCAGGGTGATAGCATCCCCTCCTCCGGTATCGTTGGAGTTGCTCGGTACCAGGACCTCCCCGTCTGCCGTCAATTCGTAGAGATTGACGTTTCCGGCAAGGGTACCGTTATCCAACTCGTAACCATCAGGGGTGAGTATCTCTACATTTACCTGAAGATCATTTAGCGAAACATTGGTCGCGTTATTTGCGGGAGTTACATTGGTAAATACCGGCACATCCGATCCCGATACCTGTACGATTTCAATGGAATTGATCTTCGTATTGAACCCACCAGCGGCATCTACCGTAAGCCGTCCATCCAATACGGTGACGGTCACGCTGGTAGTAGTCATGCGCGTGGATGCACCCTCGGTTCCAGTTGGAACAAAGCCGTTCACGGCGTTGACATTCTCAACCGATACCGTGTGAGAAGGCGTGGTATTCTCCTGACCGTCTACTTCCGGGTCGCCCACACCCAGTGTTACCTCATAGGTACCATTTGGCACGGTGATTTCCCAGATTCCCTCGGTGTTTACCCCGTTTGTTCCACCGACGTCTCCGTATTGCATGTGAATGATGGTGTTTTGCACCAGGCTCACTCCTGCCAGTGTTCTGTTTCGGGTATTGGCCTCCAGATTAAGTGGGGTTTGGCCATCGGTGGTCAACCAACCGTAAACGTATCCATTTCCACGATCACCGTAGGGAGCACCCGCATCCAGCAGGTACCCGGCAGGTACATCGTCGATGGGCCTGGAAAAGTTGATTTTTATTGGATCAAAATCGCTGATCGGCAATTGATCGGGTGTGATTTTAAATTCGGTGAAGGTATACACGACTTCGGATACTTCCTCCCGCCGTTTGCTGGCAAAAATTCCTGCAAAGGTAAGATCCTGATGGGCAGGATTTCCGTTGAGGTATACCGCGGGGAGAGCAACGGAACCCAATTCGATTTCGGCCCCATTATTCAGGCTATAGTAGCCCGTAAGCAGATTATTTTCAAGATCCACGTACAAGCGCAGGGTAACAGTACTGCTGTGAAGCCCAGCCACATTGTTCACCTGAACGTTGTTGGCAGCGTCCGAAGGTGCCAAACCGTTGATCTCCCGAAGCAACTCTACCTTACCGCCGTTTGCAACCACCAGCTTCACAAAATTATCCTCGTTCAAACCGAACCAGATACCTGCTTGCTCCGAATTGTTGCTACCGTCGCTGTAGGGGTTGGCCACGGTGGTGCTGATACTGAAATTGCCATAGCCATTGGCATCCAGACCTACGCCAAGGGTATTTATCTGTGAGTTTACATCGGTACTGGTAGTAGCCGTGGTACCGTTGGTACGATAGGCGATTCCGTTTGCAGCATTAATCTGCAAATTCCCGCCGGTCAAGCCAAGCCTCGATGGTTCGTACCCCGGTACATTCGGATAGGAAACGGGACCATCTAGCAGCACCCGGGCAGATGGATTATCTACCATGGTAAAGCCGGTATTGGCTAATCCTCCATCGTCTCCGTTAAATTGCAGGTTGAAGGGCAACGCTGCCTCCAACTCGCTGCAATCCAGCAAGCTAATCGGTGAACATCCATCCAGAATGCCCTCAAACGGCCTTACATTTCGGGCAATGACCACAATGTCCTGATAATCAAATCCGCTAATATGTTCTTCGGTAGCGATAACGTAGGCATCCGCCTCTCCAGGTAAGGCATATACACGTATGTGATGCGGGATGGCGCCGGAGAAGGTATTCAGCGCGTCTTCGCTGTACAGAAAACGATTACCGAAGAATGGCCATCGGTTGTAGAAACCAAAGCTCGCCGTTCCCGGATCAAAGGAAGTCGTCCCTGTCAGGACCGGATTCAGTGTTTGCCCGTTTCCGGCAACGTTATTTTGAACCGTGAACAATTCCTGAGTAGAACCACCGTCACCGCTGGCATACCAGCCAAAACCTGTGATCGGGTTGTTGGCTTCGGGACCGTAAACGGCCAATACTTCAAGTTCTACCGGCGCGTCGCTGGCCCGTTGGAATGCCTGAATATCCAGTTCATCGCCCAGCAGGTTGTTGTAAGAACTTCCGGCCGGTAAATTGATAAGGTTGGTAGCCGGATCTGAATCTCCCACATCAATCAGTCCCTGACCCAATTGGGTATCCAAAATCCACTGTAAAGAAGGCTCCGCACTTCCACCCGTTCCGGTTTTGCCCAGCCCACTCAGGTTGATTTGAACCGGGTCGGCTCCCGCACCGGACAGGGTTAATTGGGCAAATTTTGGCCCATTGCTGGTTGGTGTGAATACGAGCGTGAACGATGCTGAATTCTGCGTATTGATAGTGCTGGGCAACCCGATGACAGCAAATTGGTTGCTATGCGTTCCGGAAATGCTTGCCGTGATGCCATTCAGTGGTGCATTGCCCAGATTGGACAACAAAATCTCCTCTTCGTAGGAATCCTGTCCAGTGACGGCATCTCCAGAAATCGTTTCGGTACTTACAGCTATGGAAGGCGCAGGTGCGGCCTGGTTGCTGGGTTTGAGTAGTACAATCTCACTTCTGGCATAATCCGATACGTAAATATTGCCTGTAGCCGCATCTTCTATCAAATCTAGGGGATCGCCAAACCCGGTAAAACCTGGAATTCCTTCTTTAAACGCAGCAATTTCTCCATTGGCTCCGTCAGGAACCAGTGCGATGATATCACTTCCACCGCTGTATCGGGCCACCAGCAGAGCGCCGGTGAGGTTGCCATTTTCGGCATTACTTCGGTATTCGATGACTCCGTTGGGCGATTTATTGAATTCAAAATCAAAGGCAGCACCCCTGTAGTTTGCATCCGGTTCCACACCGTTGTACGCACTATTGGTCACGTCCACATCGCCGCGGTTCAACACGTATTCGCCCCGGAAAGGATTGGGATGTCCGTAGTAGCCCAATCCTGCGGCAGGGTCTATTCGGAACAGCCAATCTCGCTGTACGTTGTTGTTATTCGAAGCCGAAATCGGTGGATAGTCGGCATTGGCATGGTCATAAATTGTTCCGTCAGGTCTTCTCGTACCATTGACAGAAGCAGGTGAATTGCTACCTCCCGCCGTTCCGTTGGTGGGCACATACAATTGACCATTGGAATGCCACACCAAATCGTAGGCATTTCGAACCCCGGTAGCGAATAAGGTAAGCGGTGCTTCTACGTAGTACGGGTTGTACATTCCATCCAGTGTGGGCGAGTTGACATCCACTGCATTGATAGCCGATTGGTTACGGGTGGTCATCACGTCCAGAGGAAGCGTGGATGGAAGTTTGGTCAAATCCAGTTTCAGGGTAGCCGCAGAAAGCAAACTCTCTTCCCGATTACCCCAGGCACCATCCGGTGCGCCTCCGGCACTGTTGCTTCCCTGGTTGAAATACAGCATGCTGGGCTCTCCGGGTCGGAAAGCAATACTATTAGTCAAGTGATCTCTGAGCGATCGGGGAAGATGGGTAACCAACAATTCCTCATTTTCCAGGTTCGCTCCGGTCAGCCTGGAAAGTTTGCCATCCCAGTCCGGTGCACTGCTTAAGCCGGCAGAATTGTGAGAAATATAGGCGATGAGGTTGCTGGCAGTAGCATTGGGATCAAATTCCAGTCCCACAGCCGTGCGCCCACCATACGCGGATTTCCATGCGGAGAGCGTCTGCTTCCCGGAAAGTGTACCATCTGCATTAATGGTCCATCGGTGAATGTCCCCGCCGATGGTCAACCCGTATAACTTACTATCCGGTCCTATCGTGAGTGTGGTATATTTGGCTCCTGTTGCTACGGCTCCCTGTTTGGTAAAGGCGACATTATCCAGATCCGTCGTAGGACCGGTGGTTCCTCCGGCCCCAGTGGTAAAGGAGGCGGTGAAGAATTCAAAGGTTTCACCGGCAAGGTCTTTTACCCCATCTATTTCAAATACATAGGTAGTGTTGGCCTCTAACGGCAAACTGGGGACCAGGTTGATGGCATCTCCGCCTCCGGTTCCGTTTACGCTTGCCCCAACGGGTGTGGTACTTCCTTGTTTGAACAGCCTGACCGTACTGTTGGTGATGGTGCTGTTATCCACGCTGGTCAATCCATCTTCATTCGGATTAGGCAGGAAAAGGTTATTTGCAGATACGCTGCTGGTTACCAATACTCCCACTGCTCCGTCCGCAGGGTTTACACCCAGGATACGCGGTGTTTGCACGCCGCCCACCCCGGGAAGAATGCGCACAAAATTTATTTTGGTATTGAACCCCGTTCCCGGGGACAATGTCAACCGCCCGTCGGTAACGGATACCTGAACCGTTCCGGTAGTAAATCGGCCGGCCGTTCCTGCGTCTCCGCTAGGAACGAACGCGGCAATGGCACTGATGCCCTCCACATCGATGGTATGGGACGGCGTATCCTCTACTGAACCATCTACCGCGGGATCTCCAACACCTACCGTTACCGTGTACGAACCGTTGGGGATCTCGATTTCCCAGTTGGCATCCGGCAGGTAGCCGTTGGCCGCGTTTTCGGAAACATCCCCGTATTGCATGTGAATAAGCGTATTTTCCAGTACACTTACGCCTGCCAATTCCCGGTTTCTTCCGTTCAAGCTAAGGTCAGCCGGACTACTGTTGGCAGCATCGACCCAGCCATAGCTGAATCCGTTGCCCCGATCCCCGTAAGCATCTCCGCTATCTCCAACATAACCGGCAGGTGGTGCCGTCCCGGGATCGGAAAAGTTAATATTTGCTTCAAAATCCGGTGTACCTGGATCCACGGGTGCTTCCGTAATCTCCAGGAATACTTCCATTTCTGCATTTTCGTAGCCAAGATCCGGCTGGTCGATGGCAATAACCATCGTGGAATAGGTACCGACCGGTAGGTCTTCTTTTATGCTGAATTCCAGGGTCCCTAAAACCGGTCCCGTCGGCAAATTCAACCATTCCCCGGCATCCGGATCATCGGAAAGTATTACTGTTGGATTGCCAGTACTTGCCGATAATTCCACCATTTGCGGAGCAATGGATTCCCCTTGCCCGGCTACAAAGTTGAGTTGGGATACCGAGAAATTCAGACTTAGCTCCGGACTTTCCTGATCCACTGAAAAATAGGAAAAATCGGTATCGAAAGCAGTATTACCGTTTCTATACGAGGAATAAATACCGGCAAACGCCATTCCCGTCTCTGATCCTACCGTAATTCCGTCCAGGTATTCCTGGGGCAAGGTCATGACCGCCAAATCGGCCTTGGTCAATTCCACATAATCGCCGGTTCCAATTGCATAATAGCCGCGTATCGTCATGGCCAGCGGATCTATGACCAGACGAAGGGTCACATTTTGACCATTAACGCCTACATTCGTTACCTGTATCTGATCGGGCGTGCCGGCTCCATTCACTGAAATGGCATTGACTTCCTTACGAAGCTCTACGTTATTCGAATTGACATTTAGTTTTACAAAATTATCCTCATCCAACCCAAACCAAATGCCTGATTGTGCGGAACTTCCTCCGGTAGTGATTCCAAGCAACTGGGTTTCGATCACCAATGGTTGCGTAAGATCACCGATACCTACACCCAGAGAATTAACCTGGGTATTGGTATTAGCACTCTGTCCGGGGTTGAGGTACGCAATCCCTTTTGAGGCCGTCAGGCTCAGATTCCCTCCGGAAATTAAAATCTTCGCGGGTTCGTAGCCGATTACATCCGGATAAGTTACCGGCAAATCAGCGGTCAATCGGGCTTCGGAATGCGGATCGGCCATGGTAAAGCCGGTACCTACTCCATTGCCATCGACCAGTCCTCCTTCGGTACCATCAAATTCCAAACGAATCGGAAGGGCCTTGGGGATACCATTGCAATCCAATAGGCTCCAGGGCGAACAAGGTTCGGGTGCATCTACAAGCACCGTCACCGTCCATACCTGTACGCTACCATCTTCTGCCGTTACGGTATACTCCACCGGATTGGTGAAGTCCTGTACCGTGCCTGAGGTCGGTGTCACCGAAGCACCCGATATCGTAAATTCAGGGGTCAGTGCGGAAATGTCAGTTCCGAACGGAACTTGTAGGGTCACCGCATTATTTGCCGCATCGATACTGCTCGTACCCAATCCGCCCGCTAGCGCAAAACTATCGATGGAGCTATCCGAGGACAATGGAGTAGCCACCATCAGGCTCGTTTCCAACAGAGCAGGCCGATAGCCCTGGGCTGTGGCGATGATCGTGTTGCTGCGCTCGGTACCTTCTGCCAGGGTACTCGCGTCCATGCTGAAGTCAATTGCTCCCAATGCCGCCGTTGCCGGCAGACTCATCCAATCGTTGCTGCCTGTAATGTTTTTATCTACCGCATTGATATTATCGTCGATTACCAGCCCTATCGGGCCGGATACTGCTCCGGAAAGCGTACTGCTAAACTGCCCGGTCTCACCAGGTGCCAGACCGGAACTAACCGTAGTCGGGTCAAAACTCAACTGACCCGATACGGGCGTGCCGGTGCTTTCCGCTACCCGGATGTAATTTATTTTCGAGTTGTATCCCCCTAGTCCGCTCATGGTTAGCAGGCCATCTGAGAACCTCCACCACGATGGTTCCGCTTCTGTTTTCTCCCTCTTCCGGTACAAATGCCGGTACCACCGTGTAGCCCTCCACAGCTGCACTGTGTCGACTGTCCCGATCCGAACCTGCGTCTCCCAATCCAATCGTCACTTCGTAAATCCCATTCGGAATTTCAATTTCCCAAATCAACTCGTTCCCTCGGGGTTGGCCGGACCAGGATTGAATGCCGCCGGTAGCGTTGAGTATATTATCTCCCTGAAAGTGAACGAGCGTGCCCTCAAGTTTTTGCTGTTCGCTGGCACCGGCATAGCTGGCAGCGATGCGGTTTCTACCGACTCCATTCGAATTATTTGCGGCTTCATCCGATGCATCTATCGGGGTTCCGTCCGATTTCAATTTCCAGCCATACGGATACTCCGTCCCTTCGAAAAGAACGGTCGCATGACCAAATTGCTTCCCATAATCGACCAGATAGCCGTCTGGAGGGGTTGTGGTTCGATCCTGGAAGTTCACATTGACGGTAAATCCAGAGCTTATGCTTACCGAGACCGTCCAAACCTGCACGCTACCATCCTCTGCCGTGACGGTGTATGCTACCGGATTGGTGAAGTCTTGCGCTTCCCCACTAACCGGCAGCGCAGTTGCTCCCGGGGATAGGGTAAAGGTCGGAGAAAGACTGCCTGGATCCGTCCCAAAAGGAACCTGTACTGTTACCGTGAAGGTTTCAGGGTCAATTGCTGCGGATTCAATCTGTTCGGTCAGGGAAAACGACTCAATTGAATTTCCTGAAAGAAGGGGAACCAAAGTCAGGTCTTCCGTCACCACCTGTGTGTAATCCGTACTTAAGCGCACCGGACCGACCGAGGCATCGTTGGTGCCGACTGAACTCATAAACAGCCGACCAATCTGTGGCGTTCCGGATACGGTTTGACTGCCGGCGTTCACCCAGGATGTTTCGCCCTCCAGTAGTTTGGGAGCCAGGATCCATTCGTAGTCAATACTGGACGCACCGTCCCATACGCCCTTCACCAGAAACTGAACAGTCTCGCCGAAAGGCAGCTCCTGGATACCATTGTCGGATGCTGGCCCCCCCAATCCGATACGTGCAATCAGGCCTGTACTGCCACCCTTGGCCATCTGGAGCCGCACCCAAGGGGTAGCGGATGAATTCTCATCAATTCGGATCGCCGTGCGGATGCGGTCCCCAGAACCTGTGCCCAGTCCATTTACCTGAAAATAGGTGGAAAAGTAAAACGGTACATTCGGCGTTAGCGTTACGGGATTGTTTGTTAGGGGAAGAAGGTCGTGTGCATGACTCCCAAGCGAAAAATCGAGGGAATGACTGCTACCGGCACTTAATCCCTCATTTGTTACCGGTATGGATGCATCGGCCGCTTTTTCTTTCAGCCATTGGGTCGGAGCAATTTCGTGCAGGTTACCCGCCCCGTAACTATCGAAATTTTCGATAAACGAAAAATCGGACGATTGCGCGGTGATGGTGATAACCCATTCCTTAACACTGCCGTCTTCGGCAGTAACGATGTAGGTTACCGGGTTGGTAAAATCCTGAACGCTGCCGGAAGCTGGCTCTGCTGTTGCATTGTCTGAGAGCGTGAAGGTAGGTGCAAGGGAGCTTAGGTCGGTTGCTGCAGGCATCTGCACCGCTATGGTGCCCGCTTGCGCATCCGTCTGGGAATCGAGCTGTCCGTCTACAGTGAAGCCAAGCATCTCCTTTTGCGAGCTGGCGGTCAACGGCAAAATTTCTATCGCCTGAATCAGTGCGTTGTTTTCCGACGCAAGGAACTGTAGATTCAACTCACCATCACTTACCGTCACGTTGTTTTGGGTGATTCCCAGCACGCCTTTTCCGTAAAGGGCGAATAAATCCAGGTCATCCTGGGCCAATTCGGCCTCCATCAAGATGTCAAAAGTGCGGAGCCCGGCAGCTTCCTGGAAATTTTCCACCATGTGAACCCGCACGGTGTATTGGCCATTCGCAATGGGAAAGCTGTACCCGAAATTGGCGCCAAACCTTCGTGGAAAATAGAGATCCTGATGTCCACCGTCGACCAAATAGGGGCTAAAGGAACTTATAGATGCAGTGGTTTCGCTGGTCTCTACCAAAAAATCAGTATTCTCCTGCAAAAACAGATCGCCGTCTTTGGTGTACTCAAAACCGCCCACATTCATCCGGTAAGGAATGGTGATCAGTCCCAGATCGGGAACTACCACTTCCTCAACCGCAAAATCAGTAAATAAAACAGTAATCGGGTCGCTAGCTGCTGCATTGCGATGGGATGTAAAAATTCCGGTATAGGTTTGTCCCGAGAAATAGGCTGCCGGAACGGCCCGACTGTCTCCTTCAGGTCCACTTACCAGCACCTCTTCCCCTTCCCCTAACCGATAGAAGCCCTGCACCGTATTGGCCACAGGGTCAAATTCCAGACGCAAGGTTATCGGCCCCGTTTCAGTCGGCAGGTTGGATGTATTGATTTCCAAAAACGCCGTCTGAGTGGTCGTGTTGTCCATGTTTTCCACCTGCAGCTGAATCTTTCGTTGATTGGCCGTGCCGTTTTTTACCACCACCAGCTTCACGTACTGATCCTCGTTCTTTCCAAACCAGAGTCCCGCCTGTTGAGAACTGTTTCCAGAACTCACCGAAAAGTCTGGATTGATTAGCGTTGTTGAAACGCTGAATTTTCCGGTAGGAACCTCCAGTCCCACACCGAGGGCATTTACCTGAGAATTGGTATTGTTACTGGAAGGTGAACCAGTTGGCTGACTAAAAAAAATTCCCTTGGTACTGGTAATGCTCAGTCCGGCGGCATCCCTGCTAATCAAGCCGGGCTCGTAACCGGGTACAACAGGATCCGAAGGTGTTGCCAGCGGTGTGCTCGGCTCGAGCACCATGGTAAAACCGGTTCCCGAAAGCTTGCCCTGATCTTGCGTAAAGTCCAAATTTACCGGTAGACTCTGCAAAATCTCACTACAATCCAGTGGGCTTATTCCGGGACAAGGTGCCTCGAATAAGCGATCGGTTCCCATGGCGATCGGTGGACCTTCCCGGTGATCAGTCGCCCCAAGAAGGAAGCCGGGAAATTTCGGAGCACTGAACGAGGTCAGATTTGCAGAGATGGCTGTTGCATGAAAAAATAGCAACAGGAGGAAAAGAAGCGAGGTCAGGTAACGGTGGTTCATACGAATCGAACTAATTGGTCTATCATTTTTGGCCTTGGTCTGCGATGAAAAAATTGTATCCTGCCAAGTCCATGATAGAATCCAATTTATTCAATAACTAAAACCTACTACTGATTCAAAAGACGTATCTGTGTATTTAAAAAACAAATAATTTACTTTAAAAAATTATGATGGCGATAAAATACCACATTTTGTATCCAATTTTCACGGTTTTTTTACTAGGAAAAAAATTTCATATTCTTTGAATTATGCAATTATTTTAGTTGGACTACTTTATATTTAGGTAACTCCTCCGTTAAATGAAATGTATAAAAAAATATTTAACCTACTTTTTTAATAGAATATATTTCCAATAAATAGGAAAGGAAACCTGAGCAATTTTGAATAGCCGATAAAAAAAAACAGGTCGTTTCTGTTTGTAGCTATTTTTTAAAAATTTTCTTATTCCAATATTTTACAATCTTTTTCTGACTAAAAAATCGAGTAATTTTTCTTCGGATTTCGAAAAAAGATGGCGGGATTATGACGAGTCACTCTGGAGGAAATGGCCTCGCCATGAAAGGTGTATTGTTCCGGTATTTTGTAATAAAAAGACGTAGCTCCTCCTGTTGCTAATGAACGCAATCGCTGGCCTACAACCCCTCCAGAAACTCTTGAAATTCCTGGTTATCGAAATTACTCATGCCTTCCTGGTAAAAGACGATCTCTCCCTCAGGGCTCACCACCAGGGTAGTGGGGATCGCCTGGCTTTGTAGGGACGGATTAAGACCGTAGGCCGCATGAATAATCGGGAAGGAGAAACCTTTTTTTTCAACAAACTTCTTACTCTTAGTAAAATCATCGTCCAGGGCTATCATCAAAAAAGCGATCGAATCGTTATCCTGCACCTTATCGTACAAACTAGATATGTGCGGCATTTCAGCTCTGCAGGGCGGGCACCAGGTCGCCCAAAGGTTGATAAAAAGCGTTTTTCCCCGGAATTGTGAGAGTCCCACCCGATCGCCATCCGTATCAAGAAACTGACCGCTAAAATCAAAGGCTTCGTTGGTTTTGTTTTCCAAAAGCACCTTCGGTTGGATCAGCCCGGTCGCAAGCACTAAGGATTGCAGCCCGCCAACGATCGGAGTAATCAAACCCGTAAAATACAGGATGGCAAAGACTCCCAACATGATTGCCCAACTTTTTATTTCCTTTTTCCAGTCCATATGCATGAATATATACACAAATGTAAGGGTACTTCATCCTTCCTACGGTGACTTTTCATACAAAGTTTTTCTAACCAGATTATTTACTAGTTTTGCAAAAAAAATTGCATGAAACACGGACTCGCCCTGCTCCTCATTTTTGGTTTTTTTTCCACTGCATTTTCCCAAGTACACGTGGGATTGTATCAGGGAGGGATACTGAGCCATATTGGCGTAGGAACGGATGTAGAGAAGTCCTTTTTTGCCGAGGCCCGTCTGCTGGCAGGGGGAGAAGTGAATCCTTTTCTGGGCGTGGAAATCCTTGGTCACTACAACCTGCAAAAAACAAGCTGGTACAACCTGCATACCGGCTTGATGCTTGGATATTCCGAGTTGGATAATGGTAAAATTGGACTACCATTGGGTCTCAGTTTCAAGCCCATTGCAGCTCACCGGCAATTCGTACTGGTACTGGAGGGGACCCCATTCTACGAAAATACGCTTGCGATTCGGGCTTTGTTTGGGCTACGCTACACCTTTAGAAAGGACGAATAGACCGTGCTGTCCAACCCTCAAAAAGGGCGGAAGCGGTAGCATCATGGCCATTTTCTGCAAAAATCCGGTACAAAAAAGTCTTCTCATCGCGATAATCCTAACTGCGGGGATCGGCCCTAAAAAAACCCCTTCACTTTGGCAGCAAAGGGGTTTTTCCAGGACGCAACGCGCGCCGATTTTCAATCAATGAAAAGGTAGGTTACTCACTGATTCGCTGTCAATGTATCTCCAGGGTTTCAATGACCTCAGGAATATCCTGCGGAACCTGCACCACCTTGGGAATCACATCCGTTCCCGCCGCGTCCGAAATACCCAAGGGGCTATCCAGCGGGATAAATGGAGCGATCACAATGGACACAATAGAGGTAAGTTTGATCAGGATATTCATGGACGGACCGGAGGTATCTTTGAATGGATCACCCACTGTATCTCCAGTTACTGAGGCTTTATGGGGTTCGGAACCCTTATAGTACATTTCTCCATTTATTTCCACCCCTTTCTCAAAGGATTTTTTCGCGTTGTCCCAAGCACCGCCAGCATTATTTTGGAAGATTCCCATCAAGACACCCGACACCGTTACACCGGCCAACATGCCCCCCAATACTTCGTGCCCGAATAGAAACCCGACGATGATTGGGGACACCAGGGCAATGGCACCCGGGGCGACCATTTCCCGAATCGATGCTTTGGTAGAGATTTCCACACATTTTTCGTAATCCGGTTTGGTTTTGAATTCCATGATTCCAGGCATTTCTTTGAATTGCCTTCTCACCTCATTGACCATGTCCATGGCGGCCCGTCCCACCGCTGCTATTGCAAGGGAAGAAAAAATAAACGGAATCATGGCTCCCACAAAGAGGCCGGACAATACGTCCGCCTTGTAGATGTCTATGGTGGATATACCGGATATGCCCACATAAGCTGCAAATAAAGCCAGGGCGGTAAGGGCGGCAGAGGCAATCGCAAAACCTTTTCCGGTAGCAGCCGTGGTATTGCCTACGGCATCCAGAATATCGGTGCGTTCCCGAACCTCCTTTGGAAGCCCTGACATTTCGGCAATCCCCCCTGCATTGTCAGCGATTGGGCCAAATGCATCAATTGCCAGCTGCATGGCCGTAGTCGCCATCATACCGGCTGCGGCAATGGCCACCCCGTAAAGTCCTGCCGCCATGTAAGACGTGAAAATTCCGCCAGCCAATACCAAAATGGGCAAAACCGTAGATTGCATCCCCACTGCCAGACCCCCGATGATATTTGTCGCATGACCGGTGGAAGACTGCCGAATAATGGAGTTAACGGGACCTTTGCCCATGGCCGTGTAATGTTCGGTGATGATACTCATGAGCGCTCCCACGATCAGGCCAATGAACACCGCACCAAATACGCCCATTTTGGTAAACGGGATAGAATTCAGCCGGGACATCACCAGATCGCCTTCAGGCAACATGTACTGAATGACAAAAAAGGAAGCGGCTACGGTGAGCAGGATCGAAATCCAGTTCCCGCGGTTCAATGCGGCCTGCACGTTTCCTGTTTCGGAATTGATTTTAACAAAAAAGGTACCCACTATGGAAAATACCAATCCCAATCCGGCGATTACCAAGGGTAACAAAATCGGCGCAATCCCACCGAAATCGTCGTTACTGACAATTTCCCTTCCCAAAACCATGGAAGCAAGAATGGTGGCTACATAGGATCCGAAAAGATCGGCACCCATTCCCGCTACATCCCCTACGTTATCCCCCACATTATCTGCAATGGTAGCCGGGTTTCGGACATCGTCTTCGGGGATACCCGCTTCCACTTTCCCTACAAGGTCAGCGCCTACATCGGCCGCCTTCGTATAAATTCCTCCCCCAACGCGGGCAAAAAGCGCAATGGACTCCGCACCCAAAGAAAAGCCCGCCAGAACTTCCAGAGCCGTTTCCATTTCGTGACCGTTGACGCCTCCGCCGGCCGAAAGTACAAACATGTTGTAAAAGACGATGAACAAGCCGCCCATGCCCAAGACAGCAAGTCCGGCTACACCGAGCCCCATGACCGTTCCACCGGTAAACGAAACATTCAAGGCCTTGGCCAGGCTGGTCTTGGCTGCTTCCGTGGTTCTTACATTGGACTTTGTTGCTATCTTCATTCCCAGATAACCCGCAAACGCGGAAAGCACTGCGCCTATAATAAAAGAGACCGCGATCACTGGGCTGGAGTTGTCCAGCAAGGTGCCGGACCATCCCAAAATGATGGCCGCAATAATAACAAAATAGATCATTACCTTCCATTCGGCCTTCAAAAATGACATTGCGCCGTCGGCAATGTATCCGGCCAGCTCGACCATGTTCTTTTCACCGGAAGGTTGTCTGGTAACCCAGGCAGATTTTATGGCCATTACCACTAGCCCAACAATGCCCAAAAATGGGACCAAATAGAGAAATAATTGTTCCATATCAGCTATTAAAGAAATCTTTATTTTTTTTAATTTCGACAAAGATATTATTATTCCCAATCCTTTCAAGAAAGAAATGGTAAAAGATGCCAACGACTGCATCAAACCTGTTGCTTCTCATGTTTTTTCGCTATTTTCCTTGTTTATTTCCGGAATTCAACGAAATCACCTTGGGTTTCTGGCTTTTTGGCGAAGCTATTTGGTAAAAAGTACGTGTTCTTCTCTACTCAGGGGAGATTTACACCGCTAAAGCAATATCATTTGGGTTTTGTGAAAAAATAGTGCCTAATTTGATTCAAGACCTTCTCTGTTTTTCCCATGAAAAATCGGTATCAAAAATTTACATTTGTTCTGCTCTTCCTGCTCCAGCAAGTCCTTTCCCTGATGAGTATACCGGCCGCGATTGCACAGTCCACAGACAGCCTGAAACGGAAAGCCTATTTGGAAAACCTACTCGAGCTGAACCGCCCGCATCCGCTGCCCTCGGAACGGGCCCGAAATGTCTTTGCGTCTTTTGAACGGCTCAGCTTCAAAGACAGCACCTGGGCTGCCTGGCAACAACGAACGGGAGAGCTCCCCCGGATTTTTCCACGCTGCCCGACAGGCCCTTCCTTCCCGAGCTTTTGGTCGAAAACGAAGGAGGAAATAGCTCCCCGATTACCTCCCTCCCCCAATGGGAACGAAAACGGAAAAAAATCACCCAACAAGTTAAAGAACTTCTTTCCGGTACCTTTCCGGATCCTCCCAAAAACCTTACTGCAGAAATCAGGGAAGAGCGCATGGAAGGATCTATTCGTGTACAAACGGTGGTACTCCGATTTGGAACGCACCCGAAAGCGAAGCTGACGTTGGAGGTATTCCTCCCTGCGGGACCGGGGCCACATCCTGTTTTCATGAGCCAGTGGAACCACCGCGGATGGGTACAGATTGCTGTCAGAAGGGGCTACCTGGGAGTAATCTATGCAGGGGCAGATGTATTTGACGAAACCATCCATTACCAGGAAGTGTATCCGGAATACGATTGGTCGGCACTGATGACCCGAGCCTGGGCGGCCCACCGTGCGGTCGACTATCTGTACACGCTGCCCCAGGTGGATCGGGGAAAAATTGCACTCACCGGGCATTCCCGAAACGCCAAACTATCCTTATTCGCAGCAGCTTTTGACCCACGAATTACAGCCGTGATTAGCAGCAGCGGTGGCACGGGAGGTGAGATCCCCTACCGCTATACCGACGAACGACATGCGAACGAATCGATTGATTATCTGAACTCCATTCGTCCCCAGTGGTTTCACCCACGCCTACGTTTTTACAACGGCCGCGAACACAAGCTCCCTATCGATCAAAATTCCCTGATGGCCCTGATTGCACCCAATGCCTTACTGTTGAGTTCTTCAATCCGGGAAGCTGGCGGTGGCGATCCCTGGGCCATCGAGCAAACCTATGTTTCGCTAAAGGAACTGTATCGCTTTTTTGGCGTCCCGGAAAAAGTAAGCCTGCGTTTTCGGGATGGGAAACACGCGGTCGCAGCGCGCGACATTGAAAGCTACATCGACTGGCTGGATATCCAGTTTGGCAGGTCGGATAAGACCTGGGAAAACCAGCGGTACTACGCCTATGACTTTGATCAATGGAAACAAAACAAAAACCCGGCCGATACCGTCCCCAAAAGCCCTTTTCAACTTGCATCACTTCTACATGAACGTCCCGGCTCGGCGAGTACGCCTTTGGAGGATTGGCAAAAAGAGGTGCGAAAATGGACCCAGTGGACCTTAGGCCGGGAGCCGGAAGGCCTGGCTGCCTCCCCCATTGAGTCTTTGAGTACCCAGGCGGACTACATGGACCTGCTTTTGAACCGGCCGGAGGTTTCCAATGGAAGACGGCTAAATATCGCTCCCTATAACGCACTGGGCGACTACCAACACGGTGCCTTGTACCTGCCCGAGAAAAAGCAGGATGCTACCGAAAAAGCCATTCCAGTGGTGATTTACCTGCATAAATACATCAATACTGGTTTTGATGAATCGATGAACCCCTTTATCCGGGAATGCCTGGAGCGGGGAATGGCTGTATTTACCATGGACCTCCTTGGATACGGTAGCCGTATCGAGGAAGGAGCCTCCTTTTACGATCGGTATCCGCATTGGTCCAAAATGGGCAAAATGGTCAAAGACACCCGGGACGCCGTACGGGCGCTCCGGCAAGTGGAAGGGCTTGATGCTGACCGGATCTTTCTCGCGGGCTATGCGCTGGGAGGAACGATTGCCTTGTTTACGGCCGCTCTGGATGAAACGATAGCCGGTGTGGCGGTGGCCTCTGCCTTTACTCCCTTGCGCAGCGCCGATGCTTCAATGGAAGGAATCAAAGGGTATTCCCATCTGTATGGCCTTGTTCCGAATTGGGGATATTTCTCTGATGATCCTTCGGAAATACCCGTAGATTTTCCCGAAATCCTGTCGGCCATCCAACCGCGGCCACTATTGGTCATCAGCCCTGAACAGGACCGCCATGCCAGCCTGCGGGACATCAGCCAAAGCATGGAAATGCTGAAATCAATTGCTAAGAAACGAGGTCTGCCCGAGAACTCGCACCATTACGTACCTCCCGGGTTTAATCGTTTTGGATCCAGTTCCCAACACTACCTGATCGATTGGATTCACCAAAAGACCAAATAACCGATAACGACTATGAACTTGCTCAATGTATCCCTTCACCGACTGATTGCTGGCCTTTGTTGCCTGCTGTTTACCTTACCGGGTATTTGCCGCCAATCCGACTCCCCCGTCACCGAAAGGCTCAGCCTGGCAGTCTTTGACGTAGACGCTACACCTCCGGTGGGAAGCCTGCTGGCCTACGATCCGATGGACAAGAAGGACGATCTGGGCTTGAGAGCCAGAGGCATTGTTCTGATAGGAAGCGGATTACCTATTGTGTTGTGCTCGGTGGACTGGATAGGTATTGGAAACGAAAGCCAGGATGCTTTCAAAGCAAGACTCGCAAAGGCCGCATCCACCCTCCCCTCACGCGTGGCCATTCATACGGTCCATCAGCACGATGCCCCCATCAGTGACTGGGGTGCCGAACGGCTACTGGTCTCCGCGGGACTGGATGCAAACGCATTTGAAAGTACTTTCGACCGGGCTTTATTGAATAGGCTGGAGGAGGCCATCGAAAAAGCGGTAGGAGTAGCCCAACCCCTGACACATATCGGTACCGGCAAGGCCACAGTGGACAGGGTCGCTTCCAACCGCCGAATCAAAGGACCGGATGGCAAAATTCAGTACTCCCGAACCTCGTCCACCAAAGATCCAAAAATCAGGAATTTTCCGGAGGGACTGATTGATCCGGAAGTATCCCTGATCAGCTTTTGGAACGAAGAACAGCCGCTAGCGGTGCTCAGTTATTACGCCGTCCATCCGCAAAGTTATTACCTGACGCGTATTGCCAATCCGGACTTCCCCGGGATCGCCAGGTACCTGAGGCAGCTTGCCGTTCCGGAAGCCTTACACGTGCACTTTAACGGAGCTGGGGCAAATGTGACCGCAGGCAAATACAACGACGGTGCAAAAATAAATCGCAAGTTACTGGCCGAAAGACTGGCGGCCGGTATGGAACAAGCCTGGCGAAATACCACCAAGACAACGATCGAACCCCAATCGGTCCATTGGGCCCATGAAGACGTACTACTTCCTGCTAACGAAAAGGTTCCGGAAATTGCCCGGGAAATGTACCGGCAGCAGGCCCGGTGGCTCACCAATAACATGCAAAAACTAGCCTGGTACCACCGGCAGCAGCGAGGTAAAAAAATCTCCGTAAGCCGACTTTCCCTGGGGGATGCCCGAATCCTGCATCTGCCGGGAGAGCTTTTTGTAGAATACCAATTGGCGGCGAAAGCGGAACGCCCGGATCTTTTTGTGGCCATGGCAGCCTATGGAGATTATGGACCTTTTTATATAGGTACCTCAGCTGCTTATGCAGAGGGAGGGTATGAAATCAATGCAAGCCCGGTAACCGCGGCAGCCGAACCAATTTTGATGAAAGCCATCCGGAAACTATTACAGGATCCACCGACGGACTACGGCCAGTACAGTCCCTACCTGCATGAAAGCGAAACCAGCCTGCCTATTAAAACACTTGAGCAGTGGGAAGAAAAAAAACGCGCCTGGGAAAACAACCGGGCCGCAATCATGGGCACCCTACCCTCCCGGGAAAAACGTGTCCCCCCGGCCCTCACTTACCTGGATACCCTGACGGAGGACAGGTTTACGCGGTACCACGTATCCTTCCCTTCCGACGAACGAAATGAGGTCACCGCCTACCTGTACATTCCCCACGAAAGCAGGCTACGGCCTGCCATGCTGGCACTTCACAGTACCGGGGAACTGGGTAAAAAAATCGTGGACGGTCAGGGACCTCTTGCCAACCGGGCAATAGCAAGAGAACTGGCCGAGCGGGGCTATGTGGTAATGGCGCCGGACTACCCAGGATTTGGAGAGCAGGGAGAGCATGACTTCAGCACCGATGGTTTTCCCTCGGGTACCCTACTCGGCGTGTGGAACCACATGCGCTGCGTGGATGTGTTGACTCAATTGGAAGCGGTAGACCCCGACCGTATCGGAGTCATTGGGCATTCTCTGGGTGGTCACAATGCGCTTTTTGCGGCCGTACACGACAAACGCATCCGTGCAGTAGTGAGTAGTTGTGGCTGGACCCCTTTTGCCTATTACGATATTGGTGAAGCAGGCACGAAGCGCTATGGCGGTCGCCTGGGTCCCTGGGCCCAGGAAAAGTACATGCCCGCCATCCGTACGCAGCTACCGGATGCAGTGCTCCCTTTTGATTTTACAGATATTATTGCCTCAATCGCCCCCCGGCCGGTATTTACAAATGCACCACTGAGAGACAGCAACTTCAGCGTAGAAGGCGTGAAATCGGGCATTGAGGCAGTTCAACCGGTGTACTCCTGGCTCGGGTTTCCCGAACATCTCAAGGTCCGCTATCCGGATGCCGAACATGATTTTCCTCCCGGTGTAAGGAAAGAAGCCTATGCGTTTTTGGATGACTATTTTGGCTTTATCCCACAAAAAAAGCTGGCTTTTGAGTAGTCGATCCACGCTATCTTCCGCTTGCATAAAATGTTGCCTAGATCCGGTATTTGCCCTTAAAATAATTTTATTTTTTACATTTATATAAGATATTGGTAGTCAATACGAACACACTAACTTAATCCATGATACGATCCGCTATATCCCTATTCACCCTTTTTCTGTTACTCTTTGTCATCGGCGCCTGCGAGGACAGCAAGTATGCAGCATCGCTTAGCCCCGAAGCATCCATGGCTACCTTTGCTATTCACGAAGATTTTGACGTGCAGGTATTCGCTTCGGAGCCGCATATCATGGACCCGGTAGACCTGGTATTCGATGAAAACGGCATTGCCTATGCCGTCGAAATGCCCGATTACCCTTACAAACCCGAACCGGGTAAAGGTCAGGGAGTGATCAAAAAACTGATGGACACCGACGGGGACGGGCGTATTGATGCCTCCACGGTTTTTGCAGAGGGGATTGCGGACGCTACCAGCCTGATGCCCTGGAAGGGTGGTTTATTGGTGACGGCAGCTCCCTATATTTATTACATGAAGGATCTGGATGGAGACGGAAAAGCAGATCAGAAAGAGCAGATTTTTTCCGGCTTTTTTGAGAACAACTCCGAAGCACAGATAACCAACTTGCGCCTGGGAATTGACAATTGGATCTATGCAGCGAACAACGGGCAACGTAGTGAAGTCACCTATACAGAAAAACCGAATGCAGAGCCCTTAAACCTTCAGGGAGCTGATTTTCGTTTTCGATTGGATAAAGAAAAATTTGAAAAGGAAAGCGGGACCGCCCAGTTTGGGATGACCTTTGACGATTGGGGAAATAAGTTTTTTACCCAAAACACCCTTCATGTGCAACAGGCCGTCATTCCCCGCAGGTACCTGGAGCGACACGGGCACCTATCGAGCATGTCCGTTAATCACAACATCTCCGATCATGATTTCGAAATGTTTCAAATGACACCTCCTCCTTACTGGAGGGCCGAACGAACCGACCGTCGAAACAAGCAATATCAGGAGCAGCAGTTGGACCGGGTGGAGCATGCCGAGGATTATTTTACCGGTGCTTCCGGAGGCACCATATACGATGGAGGCGCCTTTCCTGAAGGATTCTATGGGAATCTTTTTACCGGAGACGTCGCCGGAAATCTGGTCCACCGGGATGTTATCGTAGCGGATCCGCAAGCACCTACGCAGATCGCCCGGCGAGCAGGTGAAGAGTCAGATCGGGAATTTATCGCTTCTACCGACCCTTGGTTCCGTCCGGCGGGGTTTACCGTGGGCCCGGACGGCTATTTATACCTTGTGGATTTTTACCGGCAGCACATCGAAACACCCGTGTCCATCCCCGATGACCTGAAAGAAGAAATGGATTTCATGAATGGCGCGGACAAGGGCAGGATTTACCGCATACTGCCAAAGCGTGCAGACAGTACACCGGCGAATTCCATTGACTTTTCGTCCATGGACGCCGAAACGCTGGTGGCACAATTGGCCCATCAAAATGGGTGGTGGAGAAGTACGGCACAGCGCCTTATTTTGGAAGAACCAAAGCAGGAATATATTCCTTTTCTGGAAGAGCTGGCGGCCGGAGAACAGCCCCAATCCAGGGTTCTAGCCCTGTATTTACTACAAACCATGAATGCCCTGGAGCAGCATATGGTAGAAAGTGCTTTGAAAAGCGACCATCCGGGACTGGTAAAAAACGCACTAATCCTGGCCGAGGACTATCCAGAGCTGCAAGGGGCAATTGCCGCAAAAACCACCGACCCCTCCCAAATGGTAGCCTTGCAAGCTATTTTAAGTCTGGGGAATTGGGAAGACGCGTTTGTTCGCGAAAACCTCGCAGCATCCTTGGTGGAAAAAGGCAGAAACAAATGGTTTCGCACCGCCATTTTGAGTTCAAACGCCGGTTCCGGACCCGAAATCTTAGCCATTCTGGATAAAGAGCACGGTTTTTTTGAGAATTCCGAAAGTTGGAAAAAAGACTATATCAATGAAGTAGCGCATATCCTTGGGGCAAAAGGCGAAGAGGAATCCATCAAATCGTATATGGATCTGCTTGCGTCCTTGCCGACTACGGTTCGGGATGAATGGCAAGGCGTGGCATTAGAGGGATTGCAAAAAGGGCTCGAACGATCAGCCAGTGGGCATTCCGACAGCCTGTCTTCACTCAAAACCCAATTGGAATCCACCTCAAACCCCTCAACTATTCAATTAAAGGAACTGGTAGCACTTCTTTGAAAATACCTTCCCATGACACGCAGAAAGACTATTACCTACTTACTCGGATCTACTGGCCTGCTGTATTTACTAGCCCAATGCGCACCGAAAAAAAAAGAGTACAGCCTGGAAGACATCACCGACTGCACCGACCTGACGGGGCTTGATCCGGCAGAGCTGGAAAAAAGGAAAAGTCTGGGCTATGAATCGGCTACACCTATCTCGGAAAATCGATGCGATAATTGCCAACTTTACCTACCCCCTACGCCAAAAAGAAAATGCGGAGGCTGCCAACTTTTCAAAGGGCCGGTAGAAGCGGGTGCCTACTGTACCTATTGGGCACCAAGGGTGGCATAGGGCCGGTGAATTGGTTTCGAAAACTAATGAATTGGCAAACAAATTGCATTTGAGGCTTGTTCTTTACATAAAACTCGAAACCATGGACAATTCGTTAACTCCCGTAGCCATAGTGACTGGCTTTCTGCTGATATATGTGGTTGCCGTCGCAGTCAATCTCAACACCGCTGTCATTTTATTGATGTTCTCCCTCTCACCGATCTTGATGATCTGGATGGTCATTCGGGTATTGAAAGCGGTCTTTGAGCCCGCGCACACCTTTGAAGAGAAGTGGTACGAAGACCAGTAAGCGCTCGTTCTCTAAAACGGTAGGAGAATGGTAATCTGCTGGTAAATGCCTATCTTTAATTCCAAATTCGTACCTGGCATTTTCTCGTTCTATCATGAAGCAACTTATCGTACTTATCGATTTTTCTCCCTACACGCCTGGATTGGTATCCCTTGCGTTTGAATGGGAGAAAGCGTACGGCTGTTCGTTGACCTTTGTTTACAAAGTACCCGGTCTGGTACCTACACTCTCCAGGGCCCCTGGCAAAGACCAAATCATTGATTTTGAGAAAAAAGAAGCACGGGCCAAATTTTTTGTGGAACTTGAAAAATTGGGCATTTCCAGAAAGGAACCAACTTTTCTGCCGATCAGCGAACCCCTGGTTCATTTTTTACAAGATAACACAACTTCTGAGGACATCCTGCTACTTGGATTGAAAGGTACCGGGTTTCTGAAAAAACTACTTGTGGGGAGTACGGCAACCGATATTATCAATCGGCTTGACCGGCTGATCATTGCCTTACCAAAAAGAATCGAGCAAAGTATTCCAAAAAAATTAGTCGTGGCCTGTCACGTAAAATACCCTATAAACGAGCAAGCCTTATTCTTTTTGCTACAAAGCATTGGAAATACCCTTTCGGAAATCGAACTGCTGAGCATCCTGGAAGATACCTCAGAACAGCAGGAAAGTGAGCGGTATCTGAACGGTCTCAAAGAAAAATTAAGCACCAACTATTCCTGTACGGTCTCGTTGTATCAAAATGTCGATGCCTTTGAAACGATAAAAGAGCGACTGCGGGGATTCCCTGACGATTACATTGTGCTCCAAAAAGGATCACGTACGCTGAACGACCAACTATTTAGAAATTTTTTTATCAGCGACCTGGTCCACGAAGGGGACACTCCCCTGATGGTACTCCCCAGCGAAGAATCCTAAGAGCAAATCGCTTACCTACCAGGGTGGCTGGGATGCACAAAAACAGGTATTTTTATTCGTCCGCCCGCAAAAGGCTTTTAAAATCCCTGAGCGTCGTCTGCGCATCGATGAGCAAGCACTCTAATCCCGCAATTTCTGCAAAATCCTCCAGGACTTCCACCGGCAGATTTTGGCTAAAACAGGTATGGTGAGCACCCCCCGCCAGAATCCACGCGGCACAAGCAATTTTAAAATCCGGAAGCGGCTGCCACATGGTTCGCGCTACGGGAAGCTTCGGTAGACCCTTGGGTGGGCGTACTGCCCGCACCTCGTTGACGAGTAAACGATAGGAACCGCCAAGATCAATAAGGGATGCATTCAGTGCCTTTCCCTCGCCGGCTGTAAACACCAACCGGACCGGATCGGCTTTTCCTCCTATTCCCAGCGGATGAATTTCACAACGTATCGGGCCTTCCGCCAGACTCTCGTCTACTTCCAGCATGTGGGCTCCAAGGACCAGCCCCCCCTGTTCCTGAAAATCATAGGTATAATCCTCCATGAACGCATTACCACCGGGCAAGCCCCTGCCCATTACCTTCATCGCACGAACCAGCGCCATGGTTTTCCAATCTCCTTCTCCCGCGTAGCCATAGCCTTTCCCCAGGAGCCGCTGCACCGCTATTCCGGGGAGTTGGTGCATGCCGTGCAGGTCTTCGAAGGTATTGGTAAAGCCCTTGTAGGAACCTTCTTGCAGAAACCGAAGCAAGCCCAACTCGATCCGAGCCGCTTCCAAAAGCGAGGAACGATACGCTCCGCCTTCCTTCAGTTTTTCATCCAGTACGTACCGCGATTCGTATTCCCTCACCAGTTCCGACACGGCCTGTCCCTCAATGCTGTCAATCTGCTGCACAAGATCTCCGACGGCATGGGTATTCACAGAAAACCCGAACTTAATTTCGGCGCTTACCTTATCTCCTTCGGTGACGGCGACCTGGCGCATATTGTCTCCGAAACGAACGAATTTTGCTTCTTGCCAGTCCATCCAACCCGCAGCTGCACGGCTCCAGCAATCAATCTCCTTATGAACCTGTGCATCTTTCCAGTGGCCTACCACTACTTTTCTTCGGATTTTCAGGCGGGTACAGATATGTCCAAATTCACGGTCTCCATGAGCACTTTGGTTGAGGTTCATGTAATCCATATCGATGGTGTCCCAGGGAATCGTCTCCCGGTATTGGGTATGCAGGTGAAGCAGGGGTTTTTGGAAAATTTTTAATCCATTGATCCACATCTTTGCGGGAGAAAATGTATGCATCCAGGCAATTACCCCTATACAGGAAACGTCGTTATTCGCTTCCTGGAAGGCTCTGGTAATTTCTTCCGTTCGGGTGACCACCGCTCTATACTCCACAGACACCGACAGGCCCGCAGAATCGTTCAAATACCCCGCTACAGTCTTCGCATGAGCGGTCACCTTGGCAAGCACTTCGGGTCCGTACAAATGTTGACTACCTGTAAACAACCATAGTTTAAGGGATTCGAACGGTTTCATTATTTTGGTTGGGATTTCTTAAATGTCATAATTACACCTAAATTTGAAAACAAAAAAAGAGAATAAAAAATAATTGCTAACTTTCTTGTGGAAGCAGTAACCTAGCGGAAGATCGGCCCACCGAAAAAAAGCCTTTCTGCCATGTATCCGATGGCTACTTTTGGAGTTCCGAAATTCCGGCGGGAGAACGACACAGTGTTTAACGATCGAAAGAAGATTATGAGCAAATACAAAGAGCTAAAAAGGGCTTGTTTTGAGGCAAACATGGCCTTACCGAAACTGAACCTTGTGGTGTATACCTTTGGGAACGTCAGTCAGGCAGACCCCAAGGCCGGTGTTTTTGCCATTAAGCCAAGTGGAGTCCCTTACGAAGAACTCAAAGCCGAGGACATGGTTGTGGTTGATTTTGAAAATCGGGTGGTCGAAGGGAAACTGCGGCCTTCTTCCGACACGCGCACCCATGGGTTTTTGTACCAGCAATGGGAGAAAATTGGGGGAATATGCCATACCCACTCTACCTTTGCCGTGTCCTGGGCCCAAGCCTTGCGTGATATCCCTATCTTTGGCACGACCCATGCCGATCACAATACCCGGGACATTCCCTGTGCCCCACCCATGGACGACAAGTTGATCGATGGCGATTACGAATACATGACCGGGCAACAAATTCTGGATTGCTTTCAAGAAAAAAAATTGTCTTACCAGGAAGTCGAAATGGTTTTGATTGGAAACCACGGACCTTTTACCTGGGGGAAAGATGCCAAAAAAGCCGTTTACAACAGCCGGGTGTTGGAAGAGATCGCCCGAATGGCCTACCTGACGTTGCAAATCAATCCGGAGGCACGCCCTTTAAAGGCCTCGCTGATAAAAAAGCACTACGATCGAAAGCACGGATCAAGCGCCTATTACGGACAAGAAGGCTGCTGACCGATTACCCTCATTAAAAAACCTCCGGAACAACGTTCCGGAGGTTTGAACACTTAAAAAAACCACCAACCTTTAATTAAAACTCATTGATTGTTCTTGCGAACAACTGAATTTAATTTATCTGCCAATAAATACATGACAGGTACTATTACTAACGTTAAAAAGGTCGCAAAGGTTAGGCCAAATATGACGGTCCATGCCATTGGCCCCCAAAAATCTGCATTATCCCCACCAATGTAAAACTTGGGATCAAAGGAGGAGAGCAATCCGTAGAAATCAATGTTCATTCCCAACGCCAGGGGGATCAGTCCCAGCACCGTGGTAATGGCAGTGAGCAATACCGGGCGCAAACGAATTTTTCCTCCCTGAATGATGCTGTCAAGTAATTCTTCTTTCGATAGGTACCCGTTCTCAGGCACGTTCAATTCCTCCCGTCTTCTCTCCCGTACCAGGTTGGTGTAATCGATGAGAACGATGGCATTGTTCACCACCACCCCGGCCAGTGAGATAATCCCAATGCCAGTCATGATGATTACAAAATTCATATTGAATGCCACCAATCCGAGAAATACGCCAATGGTACTGAAAACCACCGAAGCCATGATGATGAAAGGTGTTGTCACCGAATTGAATTGTGCAACGATAATCAGGAAGATCAATGAAATTGAAATGATCAAGGCCCGGGTAAGAAATTCGGCCGATTTGGCCTGTTCTTCCTGCTCGCCGGTAAAACTCACATCGATGCTCTCCGGAATTTCAATATCCTGAATGAGCCGCTTGATTTCGTTATTGATTTCGGTGGCATTGTATCCGTCGTTTACGTTGGAAAACAAGGTAATCACGCGTTCCAGATCTTTCCGCTTGACCGAACCGTAGGTAGAACTGTACTCCAGACTCGCAACGGAAGAAATGGGGATCTCTTTCTGATTACCAAACTTATCCCGGAAACTGATTTTCTTATTAAGCAGCGCCCCAATATCGTACCGGTATTCGTCCGCAAGGCGCAGCTGTATCGGGTAATCGTCTTCTCCTTCTTTGAATTTGGACACCTCCAGGCCAAAGAGTGCCGTCCGAAGCTCGTTGGCAATGGTAGACGTGGACAAGCCAAACCTACGGGCCTTTTCCCGGTCAATATCCAGTATCAACTCCGGGTTTCCCGTTTCCAGATCGGTCTTCAATTCCTCTATCCCCTCGATTCCCGATTCGTTGATCTGCTCCCGCATCTGGTTGACAAAAGCGATCAGTTGGTCGAAGTTTTCGCCGCTAACTTCAATATTGATTGGTTTTCCTACCGGAGGACCATTCCGCTGTTTATCGACGGTGAGCAACACGCCTGGATAGCCTTCCGCGAGTTTCCGGATTTTTTCCATGACCTCATTCGTATTTACCCCGTTTCTGAACTGGTATTCGACAAAGCCGATGGTAATTTTTGCCTTATGGGGTGTAGAGGCCTGACTCGGGCCTTCCAAGGGATCTCCGGTACCCTCTCCGATTTGCGTAATGACCGACTCAATGATGTCCTCGTACGGTTCCAGAACCTCAAACAGGTCATTTTCCATTTTATTCACAAAGTCATTGGTGGCTTCGATATCCGTACCAATGGGTTTTTCCATGTAAATACTGACAAGGGAGGGCTGATTGTCCGGGAAGAATAGAATTTTAGGCGCCCGAACCCCTAGCAATACCAACGATATTATCAGTAACAGAACCGTGCCGCCAAAAAACAAATAGGGCCCTTTGCCCTTCAACGCAAAATGCAACGTTTTTTCGTACAGGTTTTCGAGCTTCACCAGAAAGGAATTCTGAAACCAACGTATGGCCTTTCGGAGTGCGAAAACGTTAAACAAAGTCAGCAATGCACCCAAAAATAACAGGTTTCCAAGGGCAACCCAACCAGCGAAAAAACAAACAATGGCCACCAGGGTAAGCACCGCGGCCACGATCACCGGCTTTCTTACCGGCTTGTTCTGGTCTACGTCCTGTATCTTCATGTACAAGGCAGTCAACACCGGATTGATAACCAGGGCAACAAAAAGGGAGGAGGACAACACGATAATCAGCGTAATCGGCAGGTACTTCATGAACTCGCCAATGATATCGTCCCAGAAAGCCAGGGGAAGGAAAGCGGCCAGCGTGGTGGCCGTGGAAGTGATGATGGGCCAGGCTACTTCTCCCACCCCTTCTTTGGCCGCACGTACGGCGGATTTGCCTTCCTGCATGAGGCGATAGATATTCTCCACCACTACGATACCGTTATCGACCAACATTCCCAATGCCAGGATCAGGGAAAACAACACCATTAAGTTTAGGGTCACCCCCAGGGAGTTTAGCACCAGGAACGAAATAAACATGGATAAGGGGATAGCGATCCCCACAAACAGCGCATTTCTGAATCCGAGAAAAAACATGAGTACCAACACCACGAGGATCACTCCGGAAATGATGCTGTTCTCCAAATTATCCACTTGCGACCTGGTAGCCTTGGACTGATCATTGGTAATCGTCACTTCCAGATCTTCCGGGAAACGGTTGATCTTTACTTCTTCGATCAGCGCTTTGATTTTATCGGATGCATCCAAGAGGTTTTCTCCACTTCTCTTGACCACGTTGATGGTAACGACCGGAAGTTTGTTGCTGCGTGCATAGCTTTCGCGTTCTTTGTAGGTATCACTAAAGGTTGCCACATCCCGCAGGTATACGATCTTTTCGTTTTCCGTTTTTACGATGACGTTTTCAAGCTGCATGGGATCGGTAAACTCTCCCGCTATCCGCAAGGTTCTGCGGTAATCCCCGGAGAGGATATTGCCTCCGGAAATGGTTACGTTTTCGTCAGCGACCGCACCGGAAATATCCGAAAACGTTACCCCATGGGATTCCATTTTGTACAAATCGGCATCAATGCGGATTTCCCGTTCGATGGTTCCGCTCAGGTCGGCACTGGAAATCTCAGAAAGCTTCTCGATCTCGTCCTCCAGAAACTCCCCGTATTTCTTGAGTTCCTGCTCCGTATAGTTGCCGGAGATATTGACATTCATGATAGGAAATTCCGAGGTATTGATTTCCAGTACATCCGGGTCCCGGTCCAGGTCGGACGGAAGCTCGCTTTTGGCTTTGTCTACCGCATCCTTCACATCCTGAAGGGCTTTAGAAATATCCACGTTGGGATTGAACTCCACTACGATGGAAGAAAAGTCCTGTATGGAAGTAGAGCTCACGTCCTTCAGGTTGTTGATGGATTTGAGTTCTTTCTCAATGGGTCGGGTAATCAAATTCTCCATATCCACTGGGGAGTTTCCCGGATAGGCCGTCCCCACGTAGACAGTAGGAATAACAATCTCGGGAAAACTTTCCTTTGGCATGGTACGGTAGGCAAAAACGCCCAGAAATGTGATGATTAAGGTCAGAATAACCACACTGGTCCGATTGTCCACCGAAAGCGAGGAAATTCCAAACTCTCTGATCACGCCTTTTTTTGAATTTTCTTCTGTAGCCATAAATGCTTTAGGATGCGATGTTTACACTAAAATTATCTCCAACTTCCCTGAAGCCTTTGTCAACGAGGGTTTCGGAACCATTCAATCCTTCCAGAATCTCGGTTTTTCCATCATACGTCATGCCACGCTCCACGTACCGCTTACGCGCCATACCCTCTTCTACCACGAACACATAACTTCCCTTGTTGTCTTGCAAAATCAAGTAAGTAGGTACCGTCACAGCGTCCGTATTCTGGTAATCCTGTATATTGAGCACCGACAGCATGTTCGGTTTCACGTTCTCTAATTTCGGCAAAAAGACTTCCACTTTAAATGTTCGGTTATTGGGGTCGATGATCCTCCCAATGGCCGTTACCTTTGTCTTAAGTGATTCCCCAATGGAGGGAAAACGAATACTGACCGAATCTCCTTTTTCCAGGATACCGACGTACCGTTCGGATATATCCCCTTCAATAAACAGATCGTCCTCTCCCACCATGTTTACTATCGGTGTCCCGGGCTGAACCAATTCGCCCACACGAACCAGCAATTCCTCAACGGTGCCATCAAATGGTGCCCGTACGGTGGTACGATCCTTTTGCAGCTGCAGGGAAGAAAGGTTTTTTTCAAGCGTCTCCTTCCGGTTTTTTGCCTCCAGGTATTGCATTTCTGTCCCAATCTGCTGATTCCACAAGCGCTCCTGCTTTTCAAACATGGTTCTGGCCAACTCCAATTGGGTCTCAATCTCCTCCAGGTTTCGTTCGACAGACTCTGCATTTATTTTCGCAATCACCTGTCCTTTTCGGATGGACATTCCCTCCCGGGTGACCACTTCTTCGATACGTCCGGAAACTTCGGCACTGATGTTGACATTTTTCTTCGAAAGGACAGAGCCGGTCACTTCCACATAATGCTCAAAATTTCCTTGCTCGGGTCGAATGGTGGTGATAAGAACCGATTTCCGTTGATTCTTCCGGAATTCGGGATCCAATTGGGAAAGTTCGGTTTCCAGCTCCTCAATTTTCACCTTCAACGCTGCGGCCTCCGATTTGTACCCTTCTAGTTGTTCCTTCTTTTCGGCCAGTTCATCCGTAGGTGCCGAACAGGAGACGACCCCTACGATTAGGGCCATGCTTAAAAACTTGATTGTATTTTTCATAAAGGTATGGTATTCGTTTTTTTAGTTTAAAATTCCCAAAGCTTTTTCCAAATCGACCTTGGCAATGAAAGCATCGTATAAGGCCGAGAAATAATTGGTTTCGGCCTCCTTTAATGCGGAATCCGCCTCAACTACTTCCAGGTTTGACCCCACGCCCTCCTGGTATTTTATCTTGGCCATGTCGTATACCTCCAGAGCAAGGTCCCGGTTTTCACGTTGCACCTCCAGGGACTTCAAGCTATTCACCAGATTCTGCCGGGCCTGAAATTTTTCCACGACAATGTTCTGAAGCAAGGACTCTTTCTGTACCTCTAACTGCCGAAGTTGTACGCGATTCTGCTGGATCTTATACCGCTTGGTAAACCCATCAAAAATGGGAATCTGTAAGGTTACCCCCAAAATAGAACCCGTGAACCATTCGCCGGACCACAGTCCCGGAAAACTCCCGCCAAATGAATTTCGTTGAAACGTATAATTTGCATCCAAACGGGGCATGTATTGAATCTGGTTGTTTTTTAGGTCCAGGCTGGCCAGTTCGTAGTTGGTATTGACCTGGTCGATTTCTATCCGGCGCTCCCCTTCTTCCAATAGCAATCGCTCAGCGTCCAGCAGGGTTTCCATTGCCGAAATGGTGTCCACCAGCCTGATGTCCTGATCCTGAGGAAGCCCCATCTGGAATTTCAACAAGCGCAAACTGACACGGCTTGCCGTTTCCGCCTTGTCAAGTTCCGTTTGAATATTGTTGTGCTGCACCCGGATTCGGGTGACGTCGATCTTTTCCGCAAACCCTTCTTTGTACAATATTTCCGTTTCTTTCAGAAGGGTATCGATCCGGCTTAAATTTGCCCTTACCAAGGCTTCGCGCTCCCGACTCACCAACACCGAATAATACGCTTTCTTGACATTTTCGATCACCTCCAATTCGGTAAACTTCCGATCGACCTCCGCCAACTGCCGATAGGTTTTCGCTGCCTTTAATCCAATAAAATAGGAACCGTTGAAGATCATCTGTGAAACCGTTGCCGTGAGCCCCGCTGAGTACACAGGAGAAAACTGTACACCGATAAATTCGCCCTCCGGAGCTTCCGGATCGGCAATGATCGCAGGAAACGGCGTGACGGGAACCACCAGATTCTTCGTAGCGTTAAGATTTCCATTGATTTGGGGAAGCCCTTCTGCGGTACGTTCTCCTACCAAACCCCTTGCTGCCTCGATTTCCAATCGGGCATTTTTGGCTTCTGCATTGTTTTCCAAGGCATAGGCGACGCTTTCTTCCAGCGTGAATGGCACTTGTTGGGCCTGCACGAGCAGGCCGCTTCCAAACACCCAAACAAAAACGAATAAAATTACCGGTTTGAACTTCATAAAACTAAGATTCCTGTGTTTGTAATTTTTTGTAATAGGTATTCCTTCCCTGATCGGTGAGTATTCCATGTATAAAATGATCCAATAGCTGCAAATGATAATCCAATAGCGTGTATTTATCCTGAGGCAGGTTCCCCGAAATGAAACTTGTAATCTGATTCAACCGCATGAAGGCCAAAATTTCCGAATTGATTTCACTTCTGAAATCCCCTGATTGCTTTCCTTTCTCCAAAATCTGCACAATCCCTTTCCAGGCATGCTCCCGTTTAAACTCCTCCAGCTTTCTCCAACACTTGGGGTAAAATCGCTGCACATCGTGCAACAATAAAGGGTTCATTTTGGAAAACCGCTCCCTGAGATAACGGGTCATCTGTAGGAGGTGATCGATTACCCCTTCTTTCGATGCCATCATTTCATAAAAAGCACATTCGTCCGCTTCAAGCGCTGCATCAAAAGCAGCGGTTACCAGGTCTTCTTTGCTCGCAAATTCCTCGTAAATGGTCTTCTTCGACATACCTGCCTGCCGTGCAATTTCGTCCATGGTAACGGCGCGTACACCAAAAACAAAAAATTGCTCCAGAGCAACCTGAATTATTTTCTCTCGTGTTTCCAACTATTCTTCTATAAACTTCCTGCCAAGAAACTCTGGAAACTTTCAAAAGGTTCAAAGTTTCCGCGAAATTAACTAATTTTTTTAATAAAGAAGAAAAAGCTACATTTTTTGCATCGAATTCCCATTTCCACCTGTTGAATTCCCTCGCAAAAACTGCCCAAAAGATCATTTTTTTTAGGAAAGGTCGAGTGGCCGGTCGGGGACCATTCCGATAAAATGTCCGAATACGAACGCTTTTAAAAAAATATATCCGGTTACGGACAGGTACCCCTCTGGGACGGAGGTTTGTCAGCAGAATAGGCGGTAAATTTAAAAAGCAATTTTGTACCTTTGCTGCTTCAATTTACCATCACAATCTGTATGACTATTTTCTTTTTTCAATCTTCTGAAAAAACGGTATACGCCCTGGAAAGCGGCCAGCCCATGGATTCAATTACATTACAGAAATTATGCTGGCTCTTCGGCGATGCAGAATTTCTGGAAAAAGATCGGATCCCAGGGAAATTTTTTGGCCCGAGAAAAGAAATGATCACTCCCTGGTCTACCAATGCCGTGGAAATCTGCGAAAACATGGGAATCAGCGGGGTTCGAAGAATCGAAGCCTTCGTACCCTGGTCCGAAGACCTTGTGCTGGACCCCATGCTGCAACGCCTCTATCCCGAGTTGGATCAAGACCTATACTCCATAGAACAAACTCCCGACCCGATCCTGTCTATCCACGATATCGACAGCTACAATGCGCAAGAGGGACTAGCCCTTAATGCGGAGGAAGTGGCCTACCTGCAGGGGGTGAGCGAATCCCTGGGTAGACCCCTGACCGATAGCGAAGTGTTTGGCTTCAGCCAGGTAAATTCCGAGCATTGCCGGCACAAAATATTTAACGGCACCTTCGTCATTGACGGAGAAGAAAAACCACTCTCACTCTTTCAGTGGATAAAAAAAACATCACAGGCCAATCCAAATGGAATTGTCTCGGCCTACAAGGACAATGTTGCCTTTGTCAGGGGACCGAGGGCGCTTCAATTTGCCCCGGCAAATCCGGAAACGGCCGACTTTTTTGCCATTCGTGAAATTGAAACTGTGCTTTCCCTCAAGGCGGAAACCCACAACTTTCCTACGACGGTGGAGCCATTTAACGGTGCTGCCACGGGTTCAGGTGGTGAGATCCGGGACCGGATGGCAGGAGGTACCGCCTCCATTCCACTGGCCGGTACCGCGGTGTACATGACCTCCTATCCGCGAACCGCTCCCGACCGGGTCTGGGAAGCGGGGCTGAAAGAAAGAAACTGGCTGTACCAAAGCCCCCTCGATATCCTGATTAAAGCTTCGAATGGAGCGAGTGATTTCGGGAACAAATTTGGCCAGCCGTTGATTTGCGGAAGTTTGGTAACCTTCGAGCACCAGGAGCACGATCGGACCTGGGGTTTCGATAAAGTCATCATGCTTGCCGGAGGGGTGGGTTTTACCCGGGCACCTTACAGCTTGAAGAAACGACCCGGCAAAGGGAATCGTATCGTTTTGATGGGGGGAGACAATTACCGCATCGGGATGGGGGGAAGCGCAGTTTCCTCGCTGAATACGGGCGAACTTACAAATGCGCTGGAACTGAATGCGGTACAGCGATCCAATCCGGAAATGCAAAAACGAGTGGCAAATGTCATCCGCGCCATGGCCGAGAGCGAGGATAACCCGATCCTTTCCATTCACGATCACGGAGCAGGTGGACACCTCAATTGCCTTTCGGAGTTGGTGGAAGAAACGGGTGGAACCATCCACCTGGAGAAATTACCCCTGGGCGATCGCACGCTTTCTGCCAAAGAAATCATAGGCAACGAGTCTCAGGAACGAATGGGACTGGTTTTAGAAAAGTCCCGGTTAGAAACCATCAAAAAAATAGCAGCACGCGAACGCGCCCCTTTTTACGAAATCGGGGAAACCACGGGAGATTTTCACTTCCGGTTTGAAAACAGTAAAACCGGCGAAAAGCCCATCGACTGGAGCTTGCAGCACATGTTCGGATCTTCTCCAAAAACAGTCCTGAGTGACCGTCGCTCCCAGCTTTCTTTCGCGAATCCGGAATACCACTCGGAAAAGATCGAAGAATACCTGCTGCAGGTCTTGCAACTGGAAGCGGTGGCCTGCAAGGACTGGCTGACCAATAAAGTCGACCGATCGGTTACGGGACGGGTCGCCTGCCAGCAATCTACCGGACCCCTGCAATTGCCGCTAAACAACGTTGCTGTGATGGCAATGGACTACAGCGGGCAAAAAGGAATAGCGACCTCTCTCGGGCATGCGCCCGTAGCAGCTTTGTCCAGCCCGGAGAAAGGCTCGCGGCTGGCAATCGCCGAGGCGCTGACCAACCTGATTTGGGCACCACTGACCGAGGGACTGAAGGGAGTGTCCCTGAGTGCTAACTGGATGTGGCCCGCAAAAAATCCCGGCGAAAATGACCGCTTGTACCGGGCAGTAGAAGCTTGCAGTCGCTTTGCCATCGAACTGGGCATCAATATTCCCACCGGGAAGGACTCCCTTTCCATGACCCAAAAATATCCGGACGGACAAACGGTACTGGCACCAGGAACGGTCATTATCTCTACGGTCGGAGAATGCGCGGACATCCACCGAATCGTGTCTCCAACCTTGCAAACGAATACCGGTAGCGGACTGCTGTACCTGGATTTTTCCAAAGACGAAGCACGTCTGGGAGGAAGCTCCTTTGCCCAAATCCGTCAACGTATCGGTTCCGAGGCACCCGACGTAGTCGATTCGAGCTATTTTGTTCGCGCCTTTGCAGCCGTGCAGCAACTGATTCGTGAGGATGCGATTCTTGCCGGGCACGACATATCTTCGGGTGGTCTGATCACTACCCTGTTGGAAATGTGCTTTCCAAATGAAGACCTGGGGCTACAGGTACATCTGGAAAACCTTAGAGAAAAAGATCCTATTAAAGCCCTGTTTTCGGAAAATCCCGGATTGGTCATCCAGGTCCAAAACCCGGACGAAGTCACTGCCCGACTGCTAGCGGAAGGTATTGACGCCATTCCCGTAGCCAGCCTGTCCTACGACGGAGCACTGCACCTCTCCCCATTGGGATACGCCTGGAACGTAGCAGACCTACGGGACACCTGGTACCGTTCCTCCTACCTGCTGGACCGGAATCAGTCTGGAGAGAAATTGGCCAAAGAACGGTACGAGCACTACAAAAATCAACCGTTGACCTACACTTTTCCAAGGGATTGGAAAGGTACGTACGAATCACTGCATGTGAATCCGGAAAGAAAAAACGCGACCGGTACCCGAGCGGCAATCATTCGGGAAAAAGGGGTCAACGGCGACCGGGAGATGGCCTATGCCCTCTGGCTCGCCGGGTTTGACGTAAAAGACGTACACATGACCGACCTGATTTCGGGAAGAGAAACACTCGAGGAGGTGAACATGATCGTATTTGTGGGTGGATTTTCCAATTCCGATGTATTGGGTTCTGCCAAAGGATGGGCGGGTGCCTTTCTCTGCAACGAAACGGCAAAACAGGCCCTGGACCGATTCTACGCAAGAGAAGATACCCTGAGCCTGGGTGTTTGCAACGGCTGTCAACTCATGATAGAACTCGGACTGGTCAACCCGGAACACGATCAGAAAACCAAAATGTTGCACAACGACAGTCATAAATTTGAATCGGCATTTGTCAATGTGACCATACCCGAAAACCATTCGGTGATGCTGCAGTCCCTTTCCGGATTGCGTCTGGGCGTATGGGTGGCTCATGGAGAAGGGAAATTTCATATGCCAATGGCGCTTTCGGATTACCACAGTTGCATGCATTATTCCTATTCGAGCTATCCCGGTAATCCAAACGGGTCGGATCATGCAACTGCGGGTCTGGCCTCCAGGGACGGGAGGCACCTGGCCATCATGCCACATATCGAACGCGCCCTTGCGCCCTGGAACTGGCCGTATTTTCCCCGGGAAAAACGACAGCAAGAAGTAACTCCCTGGATTCAGGCCTTTATTAACGCAAAGAAATGGGTCGATTCCCATAGAAAGCAGGAAGACTAAAATGTGGGGGATGCCTACCAAATAAAAGACAAAAACATCGCGTCCTTCACCGCCCGGTCTAAAAATCCGGGCAATCCCAGACAACCAAAATAAAAATCCCAGGGATGCCTCGGACGATGCGCAGCGAAATTCATTTTATAGTATTTTACCTGACCCTTCGAAAGAAAGGAATAACCAGCCCACTCCTACCCTGGCTGCCTTCCACTGGCTCAAGATGCCTAAAAAACGGGGTTGCACGGTGTTTTGGCTGTCAGAACAGCCAAGCGTTTCCTACATGAGACGCTACGCGCTTACCGCCGCGATGAGCCGGGTCCTGAGGGGGAACCGAACGCATTCGCCTGGAATTGGGAGGTATTCTACCAAATAAATAGGGCCTGCTCCCAATTGCCGTACAAATTGGTCTGCTGGCAACCCTTTATCCCGGAAGGATCTCCCTTACGCTGGGAAGGGACCCCGGTCCGTTCGGACGCTTCCGTCAATTCATTCGGGGATTAGCCGGCCATTTGGAGGGCCTCGTCGCGCTGGAAGTGAATAAAAGTGCCTGGATAAGGAGTCCCATGACGATCAGTATTACCATCTCCAACTGGGATACCAGGCTACCTCGGTGAAAAATCCGATCGGTTCTGGATTTTATTTTATCGGCCTCGGCCAACTGGATCTGAGAGAGCACGTGCAAGTCCATAAAGGCGGACTGGATCATCGTTTCCTCACTTGCAAGGTCGCCCTCCTTTAGACGTAGATCCATTTCCTTCGTCAAACCGGTGAAATGAAGAAAATACTTTGCCTCCTCCTCCGTCAGTCTCGTTTCCTGGTACAGTCGGTTGAGGGTATCTATTTCTGATAGCAGTTGGTTTGCCACTTGTTGCTTTTGCAGCAGCGAACTACCTGGTTCGTTGATCGTCAGTTGCAGCAGATGCAGTTTTTCCGAAAAATTCAGAATATAGCTCTCGGCTACGAGTCTATCCCGGTAGATGGCTTCAAATGCAGTTTCCAACTCAGCTATTTGGCTCCGCTGGTTGACATTGGTCGCCATTACCAGCAGGATGACTCCAAAAAGCAGTGAGGCAGCGGTAAGTTTGTGCTTAACGGTGTACGTCCATTTCATTTGTTTCATTTTTTTCAGACAGGCAGTGTCTCCGCTGCCTTCGGCAATAACGGTTGTGGCATCCCTCTTAAGGTTGCCCCTCAGATGGCTGCCTTTTGCTGGAAAGCGTCGATTTCATTGCGACCTGCCTGGGTTAGACCCAAACTTTGAGGCAGATCGGTTAGGTGCAGCAAAGCTACGGGGAAAAGTGTTAAAAAAAAGCGATAATACGGGTAAAACTAGTGGCAATTTTCACAGCCACAGCTATTTTTATTTTTGTTCGTTTTTTTCGAGAATAGCTTGTACGCCCAATATCCCAGGACTCCAACAAACAATATTCCTACAATCAGTTCCTGCCACATCACTCAAGCAAATATTTGATACGTAATCAAGGCTCCCAAATAGGCCACAATCGTCATACCAACCGTTTGGATCAAGGGCCATTTCCAACTTTTGGTTTCCCGGTAAACAACGGCCACCGTGCTCATGCATTGCATGGCCAGGGCATAAAATACCATCAGCGAAAATCCGGTAGCTCGGGTAAATACTTTTTCCCCCGTATCGGCGTACACCTGTTTATCCAGTTTTTCCCGGATGGTGAGTTCGTCTTCCACATCTTCTCCCACACTATAAATGGTAGCGACCGTCGCAACGAACACTTCCCTTGCCGCAAAAGAAGTCAGCAATGCAATACCTATTTTCCAGTCGTAGCCCAGAGGGCGTAAAGCAGGCTCGATTGCTTTGCCCAACAGACCGATGTAAGAAGCTTCCAGCTTTTTGGAAGCAAATTCAGACGTCAACTCCTGTTTCTGTTCCTCCGATGCAACCGCCAGCGCTTCTTCTTCTTGCTTGTCCAGGGCCTCCATCTGCCCGGAGGGCCCATAACTGGCCAACACCCATAATACGATGGATATGGCAAGGATGACTTTTCCCGCCTCTAATACAAATATTTTAGACTTGGAATACATGGTCAGCAACACCGTCTGCCAGCGCGGCATGCGATAGATCGGCATATCGGTCATTAAAAAACTTCGTTCCCTGGTCCGAAGCACGTATTTCAGTGCCAAAGCCCCCAATAGGGTGAAGAGCGTACCGAACAGGTACATTGCCAGCAAGGCCAGTGCCTGCAGGTTGACGCCCATCCAGGTACTGTCGGGCACGGTCAGCCCGATCAAAATGATGTACACCGGCAGGCGGGCCGAACAACTCATCCAGGGTGTCACCAGAATGGTGATCAGTCGTTCTTTGGTATTACTGATATTTCGGGTAGCCATGATACCCGGAATGGCACAGGCCATCCCCGAAATCAACGGCACCACGCTCTTTCCATGCAATCCGAAGGGGCGCATGAGCCGATCCATCAAAAACACAACCCGGGAAAAATACCCCGTATCTTCCAAAAATGCCAGAAACCCGAAAAGAAGCGCAATCTGGGGAATAAAGATCACCACCCCCCCGATACCGGTGATGATGCCTTCTGCCAGTAAGTCAGTCAAAACACCCGGTGGCAACACCTCTGCTACCCATCCACTCAGGGCTGCAAACGTACCATCTATCAGATCCATGGGCGCTTCCGCCCAGGCGAAGATGGCCTGAAAAATCAATAGCATAATCAATAGAAACGTGAGGTAACCCCATACGGGATGCATAAAAACCGCGTCCAGACCGGACTGCCATTTCCCGGGATTCTTCGTGACCGAAGTCTGTGCCGTGGAGAGCAGGCTCTTGATCTTTCCCAGGCGCTGTTCGGTTTCCAGGGCCTGCTGCTCTTCCCCGTCAAAACGGTAGGCTGCAGCAATTTCCGCTAACCATTCCTTTTGTGCCGCTGGCAGTACCGGGTCAAACTTGGAAAAAATCAACTGCTGAAAGGCCTGGTATTCGGTAGTAAGTCCAAATTTTGCTTTCACCTCGCCCAGCAAATCGGAAAAACCCATCGGGTGAAAGGGTTTACCTACCTCAAAATCTCCTTTCACCAATAACTCCCGAACCGATTCCATTCCCTCGTTATTTCTTGCGTCGGTCATGACCAACGGAACCCCAAGTGCCTGATAGAGTGAAAAACTATGTATCGTCAAACCCCTCCTCTCGGCAAGGTCTTTCATGTTGATGATAAAAGCCACCGGTATCCCCAGATCGATCACCTGAGTTCCCAAAAGCAAGCTTCGCTCCAGGTTGCAGGCATCCAGGACTACCAGAGCGGCGTCGGGCTTTTCCACCCCCTGCCCGTTTAGCACCTTATGGGCGATAACTTCGTCCTCAGATTTCGGGTACAAACTATAGGTACCCGGCAGGTCAATTAACTCAAACGTGGTAGAACCGATGCGCACTTGCCCAACCATCTTATCAACCGTCATGCCGGGATAATTACCAATTTTCTGATTCAACCCCGTCAATTGATTGAAAATACTGGATTTCCCTACGTTGGGGTTACCTATAATGGCGATGCGTCTCAAGGCCTGTTTTTCGGCAATTTCCATGCGTTAGACTTCTTTTAATTGGATGAGGGCCGCTTCTTCTGTCCGTAAGGCGATGATGTTCCCATCAATCAAAAACGCCATGGGGCCGTTGAATGGAGCTTTTTTGAATAATCGGATCTGTTTACCAGGCAAGATACCCATCTCCATCATCCGCACCCGTAAGGGCGTGTTGGCGATGCTCACAATTTCGTACGATAGATCTGCACTGAGATTAGCTGCCGTCATGAGGGTGTCTGTAGGCTACTTTTTGTTCCGGATCAACGATCCACGGGGCAATTTTACTACAATTTTCCCAAAATAATAAAGAATCAGCCCTTTATTTAGATTGAATAAATCCTTACCCGCGTTATCTTCCGTGCGGGGCCTTTCTGGCTGGAATCCCGAAATTTACCTCCCAGGCCGCCTTAGGTAATATTTATCACATTTTGGCAGGAAAAGAATGCCTAACATTGTACCTGAATGGGGCAGGCCATAATGCCAACCCTTCAGGTAAAATCAAAAAGGAAATAAAAACTAAAAAAAGATGTTTTTCGAACTAGTATACGATAAGAGTCTGGCGCAGGCCAGTTATGTAGTGGGATGTCAGGCCGGAGGCGTTGCTGCCGTAATCGACCCAAAAAGGGATGTGGACACCTACCTGCAAATAGCCAAAGCCAACAACATGAAAATTACCCACATTCTGGAGACCCACATTCACGCGGATTTCCTGAGTGGTTCGCGAGAACTTGCTGCATTGACTGGGGCCGACATGTACCTGTCCGATATGGGGGATGAAAACTGGAAATACGAATTCCCCCACAAAAAACTTCGGCACGGTGACCGGATAAAGCTGGGCAATCTAAATTTTGATGTACTGCATACTCCGGGTCATACACCGGAGAGCATTAGTTTTTTACTAACCGATACCCCGGCCTCACAGGAACCCGTCATGTTGTTTACCGGTGACTTTGTTTTTGTCGGCGATGTGGGAAGGCCCGACCTGCTCGAACAAGCGGCTGGCTTAAAAGGTACCCAGGACATCGGTGCCGCCCAGATGTTCGATTCCTTGCACGAATTCAACAAGCTGCAAGAGTTTATACAGGTATGGCCCGGACACGGAGCGGGATCTGCCTGTGGAAAATCCCTGGGTGCCGTTCCCATGTCCACGGTGGGCTACGAAAAAATCCGAAATTGGGCGCTGCAGCTACTGAATGACAAAGCTGCCTTCAGCAAGGAACTACTGGCGGATCAGCCGGAACCACCACGGTATTTTGCCATGATGAAAAAACTAAACAAGGTAGACCGGAAACTACTGACCGAGGTGCCTCAAATCGAAAATCTGTCCCAGGAGGCATTTGAGCGAGCTGAAAAGGAAGGTATGACAATCATCGATACCCGTACACCCGATGTTTTTTCCAAGGGCTTTCTCAAAGGATCCCTCAATATTGCGAACAACAACTCCTTCTCCACCTGGATGGGATGGTACATGGATTACGACGCCTACTTCGTCTTGATCGCCAACAAATCGGAGGTGGAAGACCTGACACGCAAACTCATGCGTATCGGCTTGGATAATCTGTACGGATTTATTACTCCGGAGCAATTGCGGCAGTACAAAGGACAGACATTGGAATCGTACGAGCCGATAACGGCAGAAAAGGTGGAAGCGCTGCTAAGCGACCGCGAGGTACAGGTGGTCGACGTACGAGGAGCCGCTGAATTCAAAAAAGGACACATCGAGGGTGCTCACAACCTCTTTGTTGGCAAGTTGGATAAAAACCTGGATAAAGTCACCAAAGACAAACCGGTCGTGGTCCATTGCCAAAGTGGGGGGCGGGCAGCCATCGCCTACTCCCTGTTGAGAGCCAAGGGTTTCGACAATGTCTACAATTATTCAGGTGGATGGGAGGACTGGAGCAGCAAGAAAGAAAAAGCAACAGCTTAGGATTAGGAAAAGCGGGGCATCAATACACAGGATGTCCCGTTTTTTTTTTTCGGAGGTGATCGAGCGCGAACCCAAGCACATGTTATTCTTGGATCAGCCGCTCCACTCTCCGTCTACATCTCAATTTCTTTTTCTATACGTTCCAGATTCGATTCCTGTGCCTCCCGTGTATACCACACCTCCCGGAGTTGTTTTGAGGCCATCAGCGCTAACTGGTCTCCTACGTGGGGGTTGTTTGGTTGGGTTGCATTTCCGTAACCAAGTATAGCTTTTGCCGTTACGGTACTCCCAAATTCGATTGCGCACACGTAGGTTTCGCCAGCATTGGAATAATACCTACCGTCCTCTCCGGCAGCGTATTCCACCGTACGGAACAAGCCCAGCCGATTGGGTCCACCGTTACCGGGAAATTCCTGTGCACCTGCCTTTAAGCGGAAATAATCACCAAAGGCCGGATCAAGTCTCCCAAGCTGCCTCACCAGGTCCCGAGCGACCTGCGAAATCGCTTCCAGGACGATCCGGCGATCCTTTAAGCCATCCGGCGATTTGAGTGGTTTTTCAGGAGACCAGGGCTCAGCAAAATATCCCGAAACCCCCAATTTCCCGATAAGACGATGGAAGAGCACCGCTCCGGTGCTACCGGCATCAAACGAACCGTCCCAGTCGGTTAATACCTGCAAAGCGGCTAGTGTCAGGCTATCCCGGGTCGCAGTTTTTAACTGTTCAAAATCGTCCATCAGGCGCAGGGCAAGCTCGGACTTCGTATCGTGTTTCAACGCAATGAACTCATCCAGAGACAGATTGCTCGCTTCCATGATTAGCTTTGCCGAGCGCTGGGGCCGAAACCCCATGGAATTCGGGGCTATATGGGAAGCATAATCCGAAGGGCGAATCGCTGCCGGAAATGTACTGGTGTACGGTGGATCGTTTGCATTTTGTATCCATCCGCTGGATGGATTGGTATACCGGGGAAGAGCGGCTGCCGGGTACAAACCGTCCCAGAGTTCTTTACTGGAAGAAGTGGTCTGTAGCTCTTGCCATTTCCCCCAGTCCCCATTTTTTTTGGGTACATGTCCGCCAAATTGGTACAGAATATTGTCCTCCCGATCGCTGTAGAGAACGTTGAAAAGCGGTAGGGCGTTTCGATCCAGAGCCGCCTGAAATTCCTCCAGATTGTCCGCTTCCCCCATGGCACGCCATTGGGAGATGGGATCCAACACTCCGTCTTTGTTTGGCCAACTGATAGCCAGCGCCTTGTCACCTCGTTCTTCGATAATCGTTCCAAACGCCGTGCGTTTCTTTTGAACCAGCAGCCTTTCCGAACCAGTCCATACCGTTGCACTGTCGATGTCCATGGGCTGGTAGTTTCCATCGAGCAGGTAGCTATCCCCTTTTATAGAAATTTCGAAATAATCCACATTATCCAGCGTGTTTACCGTATGTGTCCATCCCAGGTTTTCATTGAAAGCGATTCCCAGGGTCGGTAGTCCCACCAGAGTGGTACCGTAAAGGCTGTTACCCTCTTTGATCAGCTGGGCTTCAAAAAACAACCAAAAGTCATTCCAGGGAAGGTGCGGGTTGGCCAGCAGCATGGCGTTTCCCGAGGCGGTTTTAGAACCGTTGATGGCCCAGGCGTTTGACCCGGCACTCCATTCCCGGGCCGGTCTAAGGTTTCTGGCGATCAGGAACTCGAGGTACATCACCCGAAACGTATGATACACAACATCCAGAGGACGAACAGGCAGTACCTTCCGGTACCGTGCGTCCAACTGCTCCGGATACCTTGCGGCGTACGCATTGATTCCGGCGACAAAGGAGGCAAGCACTCGTTTGTCGGTGTCCGCCATCCGGGTATAGACCTTATCGGCTGCATCCAGCACCCCGGTCTGGTGCAGGAGGATGTCTTTTTCCGGATCGGTTTCCCAGTATTCGGCGGATTTGGCACGCGCCTCTCCGTATAGTTTGAGCAAAAGGTTGCCATGGTTTCGCATCTGAGCCCAACCCATCATTTTGTAAAGACTGCTGTCCGTATCGGCATAAATATGGGGAATGCCCCAGGTATCCCAGAGAATTTCGTTTTCATACCCGGGCTTCTTACCCGAACAGGAAAGTAGAAAAATCAGAATAACGAGGAATAGCGAATCTTTCATAGAGGACTTTACTTTAATCGTGCTACCAAAACCATTATACCTCTGACTGCCGAAATGGACTATTTTACACACACTGACGCGTTCCTACTCGGACCCTACCGCCCACTGCTCGTTGCACCCCAAGCCAACCGTTTTTCTTCAGAAGCTTGCAAGCGAGATGAAAACCATCGTATGCGAAGGATCAGCTGGTAACGAATCGGTTGTTTGGCCAGCTCCGGTGCATGCATCTCCAATCCCTTAAAAAATCTGGCCAATATCCCTAACTCACCGGCCGCTATTGGCTGTATTCGTTTAGAAACCGAGGAGGCAATTGATAGGGAGCGCTGGTGATTTACCAGGGAAATAACGCGTCCTACAACTCACCCATTGCTACCAGAAGAAACACCGAAAAGCATCCGATTCCCCTCAGAATCAGTTGCCTTCTGTCTCGAATCCGATGGAAAATACCGGGAATATCCATTTCTATTTGTAAAAAAATCCAGTATATTTAATCGGAACGATCGAACCTGGTTATGGATAGTGCGCAGTATTTTCTGGTAATAGACATCATGATTGGGCTGTTTGCTGCCTACGTGATCCTTGAAATCCTACTCAATGTAAACGGTATTGATAACGACACTTCCAACCTGCTCTTACTGGAATGGTCCCGAGGTCGCGCCTTCTTTATTCCTTTTGCGTTGGGTGCTATCGCCGGTCATTTGTTTCTAGGCACCACCAATACGTCATTTCAACTGAGCAATGGGGTTTTTCCAGTGCTGATTCTGTTCGGGCTGGCACTCGTTATGGCGGGGATAGGGTTTTTATGGACGGCTAAAAAATCGAAAGCCTTCCTGACCGCACTATTGATCGCGGGCCTGTTGTACGGACATTTCTTTTGGTCCATGAATTACCTGAAAACACCTTGAAATCGCACCTCCCTACCGCTGGCATCGGGCCGTAAAAACACACATCCGAACAAATGAAAAAATTACATCGGTTTTTAAAAAGTCATTTATCCGAAATCCGTACGGTCAAAATTGTTGTGGCCTCCCTGTTGGCATTGATGGTTTTGATAGATATAGTACTCGTCGCGCTGGAAGGAAAAGAGTTTCCCACCTTTAGCTACGTGGTCAAACATCTTCGGCACCGACTGATTTGGTTTACCTTTCTTTACGGTGGGCTGGTGGCCAAGATTTTTTACAACCGAAAAGTAGGGGAGCAGGAAAAGGAAGTGACCGGATTGCTTGCTTTTTTCTCCATGGTCTTTTTGCTTTTTATGATTGGAAGAAGCCTGGAAGCAACACCCAGCTTGTTACTTCAGGTACTTTTAATGGTATCCGGCGGTATCCTGGCCTACCGGGCATGGCCCCAATACCAGTAAGGATCAAGCCCGCATTCCAACGATCCGTTTCGCCCAAGGAAATCAGAGGAATGTTGAGAGAAGCCGGCGGTTCGTTTATCGAAAACGCCCGGAGACCACCCCCGGGTTAGCATAATCAACGGATAACTGGGATGGAAGGCCCACACTGTGGATGAAAAGGATTCTCACTCCTCTGAAAAAAGTTGCTGCCTCCATCGCCGAAAAAATCTGCCAACTCGGTGGTTGGGCTTTCATGCAGATGCGTTCTATCTTTGTCTGATTTTGTTTCATCAGACGATCGCATGCGGCTGAAGCGGTCGGCAGCAAACAAAGCGCTGCGAATGGCCTGGCTGAATAAATGGCGTATGAATTTCTTTTACCCTGATTCGGGGTCCCAAAGCCTTCGTGATTTCCCGGGCCGGTTCTCTTCTTGAACCACAATCATGCGGTAATCGGTTCAGGATTTGTGTCCACGTTCCTTGTCTTCGCAGGTGTAGCTGAACTTTTTATCCGCCAATCGTTTCAATTTCTTTTCACGATCGATGGACTGAGTAAGAATGGCAACCGTGGCTGCTGTGTCCTGTATACAAACGACCAGGATTTCTCCGGGGTTGATTACACCCGTACAGATCGCCGACTTTCCCCATCAAGTCCAATCGTTCTGCGTTCGCGATTTGACTCATTTAGCCGATTCCGACTGCCGACTTATCCGTTTCCGTCTTGGAATACCGGAGTCTTGCCAGTGCTAATGCATCTCTCCCTTGCCCGCATCCGAGGTCGAGTGCTTTTCCTTTCTTGGGATCGATCGCAAAAAACTCAATCAACTCCGGATACGGATCGCCAAATAAGTTTACTGTCAGATTGTAGGAATCGTAAGGTATAGACATCTGTTATCTTTTACGTAACGTCCACCGGATTCACTGACGGGTGTCGGCAGCTATGCAAGGCCAGCATTCCTTCGCTGGTAGCCCGGGATGGTCGGTAAACTGCCTTTTATTCCGCCCTACCGGCAAAAAATACGCTTCTCGGGATACAATCAAATACGCTCACTGCTCAATTCCCGCATATCGGAAATAAGTTCATCCAGTTTTCTACATTCCGCTCCATAAATCACCTTAAAATCCCAGTCGTAAATTCTACCCCCAAGGAAAGCTAGTAAAAGCATCAGAAACGCCACAGCGCCGATGATGAGGACGGGCACGCCAACAAAAAGGGGACTCCCCAAATCGTACCTGACCAACGTATGCGTAATGGATTCTCCCCATTGCATTCCGCCTGGCCGATATTGCCAGAAACCAACGATCGTGAACAAAAAAAACAATGGATAGTAGCATCGAGCCATCCATTTATTCACCCGTACCAATTGTTTTACCCATTGGTCAAAGGCTCCGATGTACCGATAGGTATTTTCACTGGTGTCGATCTCACCCAATCCTTTATAAAGCTTTCTGTTGACCAAGGCGATACTACCCAAAGTCAGAAAAAAACCGATTCCCAAAAACAGACTGCCGATCAAAAAAGAAGCCACCAAAAACAGCAGGGAGCCAACTGCGATTGCATACAGGTTTATTCTGAACATGCGCTTGAACTTCTCGATCAGGTGTATGGATTTTTGATTGTACAAGTTGTTCAGCTTTGGCGCGACCAATGCATCATCGGATAAAAACCCCTGTTTCCATATTGATTCAATTGACTTTTCCATCCATTAGTTTCTTTAATCGTTCTTTGATTCGTGTGATGCGCACGCCGATATTGTTTGGGTTCGTACCGGTAATATCGGCGATCTGTTGATACGACTTCTCTTCCAGATAAAGCAACACCACACCCCGATCTACATCCGATAGCCGTTTGATGGCATCGTACAGGTCATTAAGCGCTTCATCTGCGAATACCGGGCTACTTTCTACGTCTTCGGTTTGCGGGAATTCAGAAGTGAATAGCTGCGGATTGTTTTTCTTTTTCTTGAGCAACGTCAAACTCACATTCAATGCCAGTCGATACACCCAGGTAGACCAATCCGATTGCCCTCGGAAATTGTTTCTGGTTCTCCAGATTTGCAAACAAACCTCCTGATAGTAGTCCTCAAAATCTTCCTGAGAATTCGTATAGGCCCTGCATATCTTTATGATGATTGCAGCATAGGGCTTTATCGATATTTGGTAAAAGTCGTTACTCAAGTAGCTGCCTGCTTAAATTAACTTTCCCGAAGATTTCGCACGAGATTCCAGATAATCCGCGACAACAATGCCAAGTAACGTTCCTACGGAAACGGCCAGGGAAATACCTATGGAACGCTCGAAATCCGATAGCCACACAGTCCCAACCACGACGCCTAAAACGGCGCCGAATGCAATCCCTCGCTTTTTGTAGTATCCTTTGGTAACGAAAGAAAAGCTCTCGTGCAAATAGCGTTCAAATCGCCGGAGTGCGGTTCTATAATGCACGATTTTTTTTACCGGGCCGGTTAATTCCACCGCATCCAATTTCGATTCTATGGATTCGGTTTCAGATTGCGTCAGTTCTCTGTTTTCCAGATTAGAAAGTATGCGTATGAATTCCTGATAGATGCGAATATCTGATCTTTTGGTCGCCTTAGCGGCAAACCGGTGGAAAAGCTTGATTGCGTTTTTACTTGTCATGGTTTTCTTTTTCTTGTTTAGTGGCACAGGGTTGGATACTATTACACCCTTGCCATTATTTTTTTTAAAAAATCAGGCAAATCGGTACATCATGCTTTTCGGTAATCAGGGACAGCGCGTCGCGCAAGAGCGGCAACCCATAAGACAAGTAAAGTTTTTTGGAGAAAACATCCACAGAATCCCGGGCCAGCTTTTTCCAGAACCCATCGCTTGTATCAATCCCACATCTTCCCTTTCCTTTGCTCAAATTAATCATTCCGAACAACTATGGAACTTCTGATACCTTTATTCTGGAAAAAGGTGCCAGACTTAAAAGATGAGGTAGCTAGACTAGATGGTGCGGGAGGGGTAATTATTGGTCGACTACGGCGCATGTACTTCCTGGCATCCGCCCGTTTCCATAAAATCGGCTGATGGGACCCTTTCCTGGATAGTCACCAGAAAATACACTGTTGCGAAGCTAAAATATATTCTATATTTACCTTTGATGGAAGACGCATTGAAACAACTTGATCGGGAACTGGCTTCCCTGGAACAGGGGATTGTGGACGCAAGAAACTACCACGAACCGCAGCTAAGGGAACTGCCGGACCGTTGCCTGCATGCTGCCGCTAACTTGATAGAATACCTTTACTTTCGAAGCGAGGATCGGAAAGCCCTGCAGGAAAAACTGCATCTTTATGGACTTTCGGCTCTGTCCAACTCAGAAAATCACCTCCACCGACAGATTCAAACTATCCGCGAACGACTCGGACACCGCTATGCGCCGGGTGATCACAATCCATGTACCTATGCTTTCAGCCAAAACCAACTGGCGACCAATAGCCAGGAACTCTTTGGCAGGTCCGATCATCCCGGTATGCCGGCCATTATGGTGACTTTCGATACGGATTTTGCGCAAAACCCCTCTGCCGTGGAAGCTTTGCTGCTACACGGCATGAATGTGGCACGGATCAACTGCGCCCACGATGATGAAGCAGTCTGGGAATCGATGATTAATCAGATCAAGCGCGCGGAGAAGGCTACAGGAAAAAGCTGTAAAATTCATATTGACCTGGCCGGACCGAAAATTTCGAACCCACCTGCTCGGCAAGGGCCAAAAGCGGGGAAAGGTAAAGGTGAAAGTTGGGGACCGGGTGTGGCTATCCGAATCCACGAGTTCTTTCGATTCCGAAGATATCGTTTTACACCCCAATGAAATGGGCATCATCGCCTCTCTGGAACTCGGACAGCGGGTCTTTATCGACGATGGGGAAATCGGGGGGCGGGTCAGTGCCACCCTTCAAGGAAAGGTAGCCGTCAGTATTGAGCGGGTTTCTTCAAAAAAAGGTTGGCTAAAGGAGGGAAAAGGCATCAATTTCCCGGATAGCCGACTTACCATCCCCTCGTTGACTGACTTTGATCTCCGATGCCTTCCTTTCGTCTGCAAGCATGCACATACCGTGGGATATTCCTTCGTTAGAACGCCACAAGACATACGCCGCCTTCGGGACGCCATGCAAACGCAGGGAGGCCCCAAACCTTCGGTTGTTTACAAGATCGAAACACCGGATTCGGTGGCAAATTTACCTGCGTTGATTCTGGAGGGAATGAAGACCCCGCCGTTTGGTGTCATGATCGCCCGGGGTGACCTGGCTGTTGAAATCGGATTCGAGCGCTTGGGGGAAATCCAGGAGGAAATCCTGTGGATTTGCGAGGCGGCCCATGTACCCGTAGTCTGGGCCACACAGGTACTCGAAAACCTTCAAAAATCGGGCATGCCCACGCGTTCTGAAATCACCGATGCCGGCCAGGCCGCCCTCGCCGAATGCGTCATGATCAACAAGGGGGCACACACCATCCCTGTTTTAAGAAGTCTGAAAGAAATCATGGAACGAACCAGCGGCCGGCGTACCAAAAAGAAATTTACCCTTGGGCCCCTGCACATTGCCCGGGACTTTTTTCAGCGCGACTAGCTTCCGATTGGGGCTGCCTGTTCCCTGAAAAGAGGGAGGACTGCAGCTTCTTGCGACCGGCCCTGTAGACCCGGACAGTACGGGATGGGCTATTCGGGAAAATTCTGTAGTTTCGTTTCATTACCTGATTAGTTACCTGTGTCCATGAAAAATCCCCTGATTTTTGGGCTGCTGCTCTTGTTGGCAAGTCCTGCCGTGCTAGCAACTAGCGACCTTACCCCTGTGCAGCTCCGCGTCGAGTACCTCACCAACCCCTTCACGGACGAAAGGAAGCCACGGCTAAGCTGGGTACTGAAATCCGACCGAAAAAATCAATACCAATCGGCTTACCGAATCCTGGTGGCCAGTAAACCGGAACTACTAAAAACGGGAAAGGCTGACCTGTGGGACAGTGGCCGGATCGATAGTGACCAAACCGCCCAAGTGGTGTATGGGGGCAATGCCCTTAGTTCACGGCAGCAATGCTTCTGGAAAGTGCAAAGTTGGGACAAGGAAGGACAAGCTGGCCCCTGGAGCCCGATCTCCACCTGGGAAATGGGGCTGCTGGAACCGGAAGACTGGCAGGCGGACTGGATCGGAAAGGATTTCGTCGCCGAAGCGGCACCGGTACCTTTTAAAGGAAAGGAGCTGACACTCCCACCCGTGCCAATCTTCCGAAAAGAGGTGAATGTGGGGCAAAAGTTAACCAAAGCCCGTCTGTACATCACGGCACTTGGACTGTTTGAATTTAAGATAAATGGTAAACGGGTTGGCAAGGATTACCTGGCGCCTGGCTGGACCGATTACAATCAACGCGTACATTACCAGGCATACGATGTCACGGATCACCTAAATAGCGGCATGCAGGTCTTGCAGGCTCGCCTGTCTTACGGCTGGTACAGCGGCTATATCGGATATGCATTACTGGTTGGAAACCCGGTGGTCCGCGCGTTTTACGGAGAGGTTCCTGCCCTAAAAGCTCAACTGGAGCTTACGTACGAAAATGGCCAAACTCAGACGGTGGCTACTGGTAGCGACTGGCGTGTCAGCAGTGGAGGACTACTGGAATCGGATATCCTGCACGGAGAAACCTATGACGCTCGCAAAGAGCCCGAAAACTGGCATCTCCCCGGCTACGACGATAGCCACTGGGAATCCGCCGAACCTATCGCCACATCTGAGCGCCGGCTGCAGCTGTATCCGGCGCAGCCGGTACAGGTGACCGACTCGCTTTCACCGGTATCCATTACCCAACGGCCGAATGGGGCCTATATCGTAAATCTGGGGCAAAATATCGCAGGGCTGATTCGTTTACGTGTAAAAGGGAAGGCCGGCGATAAAATCGTTCTTCGTTTTGGTGAAATGCTCCATCGCGACGGAAGATTGATGGTTGAAAACCTCCGCATGGCCCGTGCTACCGATACGTACATCGTAAAAGGTGATCCGGACGGGGAGGAATGGGTGCCCGCGTTTACCTATCACGGATTTCAATACGTAGAGGTGTCCGGGTTTCCGGGGACGCCCCGAAAAGAGAATTTTACGGGATTGGTATTGGGATCGAATACCCCGAAGGTGGGCCATTTTGAAACCGACCATCCGCTGGTCAACCAATTGTACCAAAACATCGTCTGGACGCAGCGGGCCAATTTTGTCGACATTCCCACGGATTGTCCGCAACGCGACGAACGCATGGGCTGGACTGGAGATGCGCAGATCTACGGTGGAACCTCTGCATTGAATATGGACGTGGCTGCTTTTTTTACCAAGTGGATCCAGGATTTGCAAGACGCCCAATGGGAATCCGGGGCCTATCCCGACTACGCTCCAGCACCTTCGGTTAGGGCCAGCGATACGTTCGCCCCGGGCTGGATGGAAGCCGGCATCATCAATCCCTACGAAATGTACCGTGCCTATGGCGATACACGAATCATCGAACGTTCCTGGGCAAACATGGAAAAATTCATGGCTTTTCACGCCAAAAGAAGCGGTGACCGCTACGTATATCCCGAAGGCTCCTTTGCAGACCTAAATCCTAAAGGTGGCTATGGAGATTGGTTATCCATCGGCAAAAAAACCCCACCGGATTTATTGGCCACGATATACTACGGCTACACCGCTCAGTTGATGGCCGAAATGGCGGCAGCCATTGGCAAGTCAAATCGGGCCTTGCACTTCCAGGAGCTTGCCGGTAAAATCAAAGCAGCTTTCGCTTCCCATTACCTGGAAGCGTCCTCCGGCAAATTGACTGCAAAGCCCGAAGCTTATGGAAATGGGGCCGGCTACGTGGACGGACAACAAGGCTTTTCCGGCCATACCCAAACCGCCTACGCCAATGCCATCTACCACGATTTCCTCACCGAATCCCAGGAACAAGTGGCCGGAAAACACCTGGCGGACTTGCTGGAAGCGAATGGGGGAAAGTTGGCGACCGGCTTTCTGGGAGTAAAACAGCTATTGCCGGCATTGTCGGCGACGGGTCGTTCCGACCTGGCCTACCAGTTATTGCTAGCCACTGAGTACCCCTCCTGGGGTTTTGAAATTGAAAACGGCGCCACCACCATCTGGGAGCGTTGGGATAGCTATGTGAAAGACGACCCGGAGAAGATGGAATCCCTAAACGCTGGCATGAATTCATTCAGCCACTATGCTTTTGGCTCCGTGTACGAATGGATGTTTCGGAATATGGCGGGTATCCAGGCAGATCTTCCCGGATACAAATCGTTTACCATAGCGCCGGAAATTCCTGAAAATGACATCCACCGGGTGCACGCCAGCCTCCGGTCCATTCACGGAGAAATCCTAAGTTCCTGGACGCGCAGTACGGACAGCCTGAGGCTGGATGTAATCATTCCGGTAAATACCCGAGCCGTTGTCTGGATCCCCGCCGTGGATCCTACTGCCGTACATCTGGACGGCAAACCGCTGGAGCAGCATGCCGATATCCGGCTGGGTAATTTTCTGGAAGGAAGGCAGGCGGTCCTGCTCGGTTCGGGTGAGTACCGGTTTGAAAGCATCTTGCATCCCTGATTCGCGGTTGGAACCGGAATTCCCGTGGAAGCTACTTCGTTTCCTCCTGCCGCAGGTAGCTTTCCATCAGGGCCAAATAGCCGGCTTGTTCCCTTCGGCTTTTCGGTGATGGATTCAACCCCAGAACTTTGGCGCGTACATTCGCTCGCAGGCATTTAAAATACGTAAAAAGGGGAGCATCCCGGTGTGGATCCAGGATGGGGATTCGCGCCAGGTAGCTTTCCAAAAACAAGTCAGCGAGGCGATCCTGTCCAAAGCGTTCCAAATCCATGCATAAAAAAGCCACCTCGTACAAGAGATCGATGGTTCGCATACGTTTGCTGAACTCTATGCAATCAAATATTACCGGATGCTCGGTCAGAAAAACGTTACCGGCATGCAAATCTCCATGAAGGTCCCGCACCCAGCCCAATTCCGCTCGTTCTGCCAGGCGCTGCTGGTGCGCTTCTAAAAACGCATCGCTCCAGCGCACAGCCGCCTGGAGAAATTTTCGATGCTCGGTGGTATACCGAATGGAAGGGTTTAACACATCTGCGAAAAGCGCTTTTGCTTCGCCCAGGTCGAAGGGAATCCGTTCGGCGGGTTGCCTGCGGTGAAAGAGGGCCACTTTTTCGGCAAGCTTTTTTACCTGCAAATCCGTCACCTTTCCTTCCGCCAGCAGCTTATCCATCCGGCGGGCTTCGGGCAGGCGTTTCATGACAACGGCATATTCCTGCACCGTTCCCCTTTTTCCGTCCATGTACCACTGGCCGTCCAGGTGAGTAATCGGACAACAGCGATCGTAAATGGCGGAAAAGCGGCTATTCAAACGGACCTCCTCCATGCAATAATGGGCCCGTGAAGCCAGTGTGGAATAATCCAAAAAAGACAATTTGAGGGGCTTTTTCAGCTTAAATACCCATTTACCGGTGAGTATGATCCAGGAAATATGGGTCTCTATCAGCTGCCCCTCCATGCGACGGCCATTGTAGAATCCTTCCCTGGCAACTTGTTGGACTTCCTCAGTTTTCATGGGCTTGGTTCAGGTATTCCCGTGCTTTATTGATCATGGCATCAATCTGCCCATCCTCCGAGTAAATGGTTAGATGGGGCTGATCGATGGGGTCAAAATTCGCCTTCAATTTTTGGTGAACGGCAAAATCCGCCTCACTTTCCTCCCTGCCTTTGGACAGGCGCCTTTTTACCACTGCTTCCGTTGCCGTCACCTGAATGCAAGCGAGCAGTTGCTGGTACTTTTCTGAAATTCTTGCAAAAGCCAGGCGATTAGCGCGGTGCTGAAAGGTGGCATCCACCACTACAGCGTCTCCACGAGACAAGGCCAGTTCGACACTTTTCTCCAAAGCAGCGTAAACACGCTGACGGTCCGCTGGGGCATATTTCCCTCTGAGATTCATTTCGATACGCATCGCGTCGCTACTCAGGTAAACCATTCGGACTTCTTTTGCCAGTCTTCTGGCAAAAAAACTCTTGCCCGATCCGGGTAGTCCCATGACCAATACCACCATCTTGCAAAGGTAATGAAATAGGCAAAGGATGCCTACTCTTTCCCCCCCAAGTTATCGGCAAGGCCTTGCACCTGCTGCCAGATATCCGATGCTACCGGGACACCGAGTGCCAGGTTTTCTTTCCTTCGTTCCAGCGATTTTTCTCCCGGGAAGCTAACTTCCCGGCCCTCAAATACCGCGGATCGCTTTAAATCCTCCACGATACGAGCTATACTGCCTTCAAGTTCCTCCCGTACTATTCCCAAGGTTTCTACATGAAAACAAAGAAAAAATTGAGAAATCCCGTATTCCTCCCTTTGTGCACTGATTTCATGGCTGGCTTTCCCCTGAGATAATCCCGATGCAAGCAAGTCCAACATCAGCGATAGACCAGCTCCCTTCCAAAGCCCTGCCGGGAGGGCCAGTTGCCGGGCCACTACCTCCACGGGATCCCGCGTGAGCGCTCCCCTGCCATCAAACCCAGCCGGATGGGGCAGCTCTTTGTTCTCCCGCTCGAATATACTCATTTTGCCATAGGAATACTGCGTCATCGCCATGTCCAATACGATGGCTTCTGATCCATAAGGTACTGCCAGTACCAAGGGGTTGTTGCCTAATTTCGGCTCGCTGCCACCCCAGGCTGGCATGTTGGGGATGGTATTGGTAAAACAAATGCCGATACATCCGGACTTAGCCGCCTGCCAACCGTAATTCCCCGCCCGCATCCAATGGTTGGTATTCTTAAGGGCGATGCAACCTATCCCATGTTTCGCTGCCAGGTCGATGGCCCTGCTCATCGCCAAATGGGCGTTGTACATTCCAGGACCCTGATTGCCATTCCAACGTTCCATGACGGGCAGGGAAAACTCCGTTACCGGCTCTGCATCCGGATTTACCAGCCCTTTTTTCACCTGATTTAAAAAGGATGGAAAACGATTCAACCCATGTGAAGCCACCCCGTCTAAACTGGATTTAGCAAAAAGTTCGGCACATAAGGCTGCTTTTCTGGCAGAAAAACCTGTCTTCCTGAGTACTTCTTCCAGGGTCGATTTCAATTGCTTGTAGGGGATCCGTTTTGTTGTATCCATGGGTACATCCGGTTAATTTTTGCTTTCCAAGGTACTAAAGGCAGCTTTCCAAAACCAAATTAACCAGGCAATAATCCGGCCGTTAGGGAAAACTACCGCGACCTATGTACACAAATACGACAATTCGTGTACAGATTTATTCCGGATTATTTACTTTTGTATCCGACCAAAGCCGATCCACCTGTATGAAAGCAATCCGCTGTGAACGACCCGGTTTATTTCAACAACACGAAGTAGCTGTACCGAAGCCGGGAAAAAAGGAGGTACTGATTCAGGTAAAACAGGTCGGGATATGCGGAACGGATTTGCATGCGTTCGCAGGGAATCAAGCGTTTTTCTCCTATCCCAGAATCCTGGGGCATGAGATTGCTGCCAGGGTTAGCCAGTCCAACGATTCAAACCTGGAGGAGGGCAGCCCAGTGGTGGTGATACCCTACCTACACTGCGGCAAATGCGGTGCCTGCAGCGTGGGTAAAACCAATTGTTGCGAGCGTTTGCAAGTGCTGGGTGTGCATACCGATGGCGCCATGCAGGAATTTCTGGCCATTCGGGATTCCCTGCTTATTCCGACTCCCCGGCTTTCCTGGGCAGAAATGGCCATGGTAGAACCGCTTTCCGTGGCCGCACACGCAGTAAACCGGGCGCGGATCAAACCGGGTGACCGGATACTGGTAATGGGATGTGGTCCAATCGGCCTGGCTTTACTGGTTTATGCCAAACTTTCCGGAGCAGAGGTAACGGCCATGGATTTAAACGAGGAACGGCTAGCCACGGCCGCGGCTTTCTTTTCTGCCGACCACCTGATACACGTTAAAAAAGACGAACCCGCGAGGTATCCGGAAACGAATGCCTACCAGGTAGTATTCGACGCTACCGGCAACAAACAGGCCATGGAATCCGGGCCAGACTTCGTATGCCACGGCGGCACCTATGTACTGGTTGGGCTTTACAAAGCCGATTTATGTTTTCCACATCCTGCCATGCATGCAAAGGAACTGACGCTGCTTTGTAGCAGAAATGCCACCAAAGATGATTTTCTATTTGTCATCGAAAGCTTGGAAAACAAGCGGTTTCCCGTGAGCCCCTACCACACGCATACCCTTTCCTTCGATGAAGTACCTGAAAAATTTGAGACGTTGACACGGCCTGCAAACCAGGTGATCAAAGCCATGGTTGATTTCCCGAAGGCAGATCGCTGAAGGGATAAATAAGGCACCAATTTTGGATTGGTTTTTGTAAACTACTGTATCCATTATGGAATCAATCATTAAATCCAGCTTTATGCACGCTTTCTTGCTTTCTTTTCTGATTTTGGGCGTTTGCTGCCTACCCTTCCGGCTAATTGGCCAGTCAGGAAGTCAATACAACATACTCAAAACCAACAATGCGTACGTAATTAAGACCGACGCCATCGATTACACCCGGATCAATACCGAGCGGTTGAGTTTGGATTGTTCCTCCACCTCCTTGAGCCAGGAATTGAATTTCGACAAGATCGCGTCTTATTTTGACGACGAGTCCAAAACGATCTTTCGAAATATAAAAATCCAAGCTAGGGTATACGTCGACATTTTCGGAGAGATCAGGGACTTATACTTTATCTGTGACAACGACCCTGAGAAGCACGGAGTGGATTTTGCTAGATTGGAAAAAGCCATCCGACGTAGAATGAAGGTAGAAGAGAACAAAGACTGCCTGCCAAAGTTTGAGGAGCAGTACGTTTCCTGGTACATACCTTTGTACCAGTTTTAGGCGCCTCAATCAAAAAAAGATGGTGCCAGTAAATAAAAAAAGCCCGGATAAATTATCCGGGCTTTCTGTGTGTGGAAACATCGTTAATTTATTTCAAAAACAACATTTCCCTGTATTTGGTCAAAGGCCACGACTCGTCGTCTACCAGCAGTTCGAGCTTATCGACGGCGTACCGGATCTTATCAAAGAAGGCATCTTTTACGTCGGAACTGTAAAGCTTCGCTTTTTCGGAGATATCTTCCACCTTGTTTACGCGCTTCCTGGCTTCGATCATGTTGCTAACGTTGGACTTCAAGGATTCAATGTGTTTTGAAATTTCCTCGATGGTCTCAATAGCCGCCCGATGATCCAGTCCTAGCCCTTTCAAGCCGTTGGCATTGACAATGAGCTTGTTTTGGTAAAGGATAGCGGTAGGTATGATATGGTTGAGCGCCAGGTCACCCATTACGCGGGATTCGATCTGCACCTTCATCACGTAATTTTCGAGTCGGATTTCATGGCGGGCATGCAACTCCTTCTCATTCAGTACGTTGTGTCGCTTATAGAGATCGGCTACTTGCTTGGATAGCAAGATGTCCAGGGCTTCTGCAGTACTTTTCAGGTTGGACAACCCTCGCTTTTCGGCTTCTTTTTCCCAGGCCTCAGAGTACCCGTCCCCTTCAAACCTTACTTTTTTACTCTCTTTGATGTATTTCCTCAGTACATCCACGATGGCAATTTTCTTTTCCTTACCGGCGTCGATCTCTTTGTCGATGTCTTTCTTCATTTCTTTCAGAACATCGGCGACGATCACATTCAGCGCGGTCATTGGACCGGCCGGATTGGCGCTCGATCCGACAGCACGGAATTCAAATTTGTTTCCGGTAAAAGCAAAAGGAGACGTTCGGTTACGATCGGTATTGTCCAATATGATTTCCGGGATTTTGGAAATTCCCAGTTTCATGTACATATTATCGCCTTTCTCGATCTTTATGTTTCCGTTTTTCTCCAATTCATCCAGAATTCCTGTAAGGGTGGATCCCAGGAAAACGGAGATAATGGCAGGAGGCGCCTCGTTGGCTCCCAATCGGAAGTTGTTTCCGGCAGAAGCGATACTTGCGCGCAGCAAGTCGGCATTTTTGTAAACGGCCTTTAATGTTGCCACCAGGAAGCAAAGGAACTGCAAGTTTTCGCGGGCGGAATTACTTGGCTGGAAAAGGTTGACACCGGTATCGGTGATGAGCGACCAGTTGTTGTGCTTACCGCTTCCGTTCAGTCCTGCAAAGGGCTTTTCGTGGAACAAAACCTTCAGTCCATGCTTCTCGGCCACTTTTTCCATCACGTCCATCAGGAGCAGGTTATGGTCGGTGGCCTTGTTAATGTCTTCGAACAAAGGAGCTACTTCAAATTGTCCCGGGGCGACTTCATTGTGTCGGGTAGAAACCGGAATGCCCAATTTCAGCGCTTCGATTTCAAAATCTTTCATGTACTCCTTCACTCGAGAGGGAATGGAGCCGAAGTAATGATCGTCCAACTGCTGCCCTCTGGCGGGGTTGTGACCAAAAACAGTCCTTCCAGCCATTACCAGGTCGGGACGGGTGGCATACAGGGCCCGGTCGATGACAAAGTATTCCTGCTCCACGCCCAGCGACGGATTCACTTTCTTTACATTCCGATCAAAATATTGGCAAATATCAACGGCAGCGTTATTGATCGCTTCGGTTGATCTGATGAGAGGGGTCTTAAAATCCAGGGCTTCGCCTGTAAAAGAAACAAAAATAGTTGGAATACAAAGTGTCTGATCGAAAATAAAGATGGGGGAACTGGGATCCCATGCGGTATACCCACGGGCTTCGAAGGTTGTCCGGATTCCTCCACTAGGGAATGAAGAAGCATCCGGTTCCTGCTGCACGAGTGCACTTCCCTTGAATTTTTCCATACCGGAGAGGGCGTCGAAGAAGGTATCGTGCTTTTCTGCGGTCGACCCGGTCAAGGGCTGAAACCAGTGTGTGTAATGGGTAGCACCTTTGGAAAGTGCCCAACTTTTGACAGCGGTAGCAACCTCATCGGCGGTAGACATGTCGATTTTGGTGCCTTTTTCAATAGCCGTGCTGACTTTTTTAAACACAGGGGTTGCCAGGGTTTCCTGCATTTCTTTTAAGCCAAACACCTGCGAACCGAAGTAGTCGGAGATCTTTAAGGAAGGGGCAACCGCAGCCACCTTTGGCCTGCCCTGAACCTTCATTAATGCTTTTTGTCTTAGTGTTGCCATTGTTAGAGTTTATGGTTTAAAAACTACGTACAAATGTAGAAAAATAAATGAATGTTTACTATAAATGGTGAAAATTAGAGGACTGATACGCAATATTTACACTTTTGGCAACGAGATACGAGCAAATATCCATCAAATCGGTGCAAAAAAATGCATTGAATGAGATTTTTTACAAAAATGGAAAACTCAATTCAATTCACTAAATTTGCACCGAACGAAAAAAATACCATCGGTTTGAAAAAAGTTGCATTTTATACTCTCGGCTGTAAACTGAACTACGCAGAAACGTCTACGATCAGCCGAATGTTTGAGCAAAAGGGTTACCAAAAGGTGTCCTTTGACGACCGTCCGGATATTTTTATCATTAATACTTGTTCGGTTACCGAAAATGCGGACAAAAAATGTAAAAAACTGGTTCGGGAGGCAAAAAAGATCTCTCCCAATGGTTTCGTAGCGATCATTGGCTGCTATGCACAGCTAAAACCGAAGGAAATCTCAGAGATTTCCGGAGTGGATGCCGTTTTGGGAGCGGCCGAAAAATTCCGCCTGCTGGAATTGTTGGATGATTTTTCGGTGCAGCAGGAGGCTCGGGTCTTTGCCTCCGGTATACAAGAGGCACAGGCATTCCACCAGGCTTTCAGCATACACGACCGAACCCGCACGTTTCTAAAAGTACAAGACGGATGCAATTATGGTTGTGCGTTTTGTACCATCCCCCTGGCACGTGGAAAAAGCCGGAGCGAGCAAATTGAAAACCTGCTCGAATCGGCCCGACAGATTGCAACCACGGAGGTAAAGGAGGTAGTACTTACCGGAGTAAATATCGGTGATTTTGGCATACAAGACGGAAAACGAAAAGAGCAATTCATCGACCTGATCCGGGCACTCGACCAAGTCAACGGCATCGATCGATTTCGCATTTCCTCCATAGAGCCCAATCTTCTGACCAACGAGGCCATTTCTTTCGTTGCCCAATCGGAACGATTTGTACCCCATTTTCACATTCCCCTGCAATCGGGAAGCAATTTTCTGCTTCGCAAAATGGGGCGTAGGTATCTCCGGGAACTGTACCAGGATCGGGTAGAAAAAATCAAAACCCTCATGCCCCATTGTGGCATTGGAGCGGACGTAATCGTCGGTTTTCCAGGGGAGACGGAGGAACATTTCCTGGAGACCTATGACTTTCTAAAAGACCTGCCCGTCTCCTACCTGCACGTGTTTGCCTATTCGGAGCGGGCCAATACCCGGGCAGCCCAAATGGAGGAAGTGGTCCCTATAAAGGTCCGAAACCAACGGTCCAAAATGCTACGAATTCTTTCCGAAAAGAAAAAACGTGCGTTCTATGAGGAAAATCTGGGAAAAACCTTCCAGGTGCTTTTCGAAGACGATATTGAGGATGGAAAGATGCATGGGTTTACCGAAAATTACATTCGCGTCCGGGCAAAATACGATCCCGTATTGATCAATGAGATTAAAACCGTCACCTTGACCGAGATCAATGATAAAGGAACGGTAGAGGTTTGGGAGCCAGAGCAAGAGATTCCGGTACACGGCTAATCCACTCCCCTTTTGCTGCCCGTTCTACCGGCGGTCAGGATAATTGCAGATTTTATCCCTTTTCTACTGGGAGATTAAGCAATATCGCTTAAATTGGTTCAATTATATCGTTGATTGATTGATTCTATATTTGCCATGGTAGCTTCCCGATATTGGTTTTATTGTACGCTTGCTTTCGTAATTACCGGCGCTTCCCTTTCTTCCGCCCAACAACCCACAGCATCTCAAAGCGACCCTTACGGTCCCTTTTTACTATCGGAGGACGGTAGCTGGTGCTGGTTTCAAGACGAGCGCGCCTTACTGATCGAGGACAAGGTCATTTTTACAGGTGTCACCTCGGCGGGACACAATACGGTGACCGAATGGGATTTATCGACAAAACAAACCACAACGCAGGTATTGACGGAAGGCACGCTTCCCCCCGATGACCACAACGTGGCTGCACTCATGTTACGCCCCGATGGAAAAATACTTACCACCTATTCCGGGCATAGCATTGACAGCCTGGTCCGGTACCGAAGTACCAATCGTCCCTTCGATATACGCTCCTGGGAGGAGGAATCCGTGGTGGCAACCAACGGTCGGGTTTGCTACTCCAACCTGTATTACCTGGAGGACGAAGACCTAACCTACAATTTTTTTCGGGGCAATGAAAACAACCCGCACTACCTGGTATCAAAAGACTATGGGGACAGTTGGGAATTCGGCGGACGCCTGTTTGAGTTTGCCGGAAGATCCTACCTCAAATACGTGTCGGACGGAAAAAGCCGGATCCACTTTATTACCACCGATGGGCACCCACGCCATTTCAACAACAACATTTACCACGGATACCTGGAAAACGGAAACGCTTACCGTTCTGACGGCACACTGGTGAGACCCTTGAGCACGAATGAAAAAAGTTCCTTACAGCCTTCTGACTTTACCCTGGTATACGATGGCGACTTACAGACACGCACGGATGTGGCCTGGACCAGCGATATTCAGCTGGATGAACGAGGAATGCCTTTTTTCGTCTTTTCCGTCACCAAAGATCCAATCACCCGAGGAGAAACCCGAAACACCTCACTGGGAGGATTTGACCACCGCTACCATTATGCAGAATGGAATGGCCGGGAATGGATCGCCGCCGAAGTGGCTCACGCGGGAAGCAGGCTCTACCCGGGTGAAAACGAATACACTGGGCTAATCACCCTGCACCCAAGGAATGCTTCGGTATTTTACTTCTCCTCCGACGTACATCCGGTAAGCGGAGAGCCCCTTCTGGTAAACGGTGAACGGCGGTACGAAATCTTTCGTGCGGAGCGAAGGGAAGCCGGCGAGCCCTGGTATTTCAGCCCCATCACTTTCGGATCCTCCGAGGACAATATTCGCCCGATCGTCCTTGCTGACTCAGAAAAGGAAGTGGTACTTTGGCTTTCAGGCAGGTACACGACCTACCGGGATTATCAATTGAAGGTATACGGAAAAATCCTTCCCAACCCCGAAACTACTCCTGCTCCCCAGCAGAAGAAAATCACTTTTCTGATTAGCAAAGACCCGGACAACTACGAAGCGGATCTAACCATCCCCTACTTTTCGATGAAGCTGGCGAAAGAAAACGGGTATCAAACCGAAGTCATTCTGGGAGAAGGGGAGCGAACGGCTTTTCACCTGCCCGATTTGGAGCGCATTCAGGACAGCGATTTGCTGGTTTTTTTTCTACGCAGGGTGGCCCTCTCTCCGGAGCAACTTGGCTTGATACGAAACCACCTGCAGGCCGGTAAACCGGTCCTGGGAATCCGAACAGCAAACCATGCCTTTTCGGTGCGGGAGGAAACCGCACCTGGCTACGAAGACTGGTGGGCGTTCGTGCCTGAGGTATTGGGACATGAAAACATGGGTTATGGACCCGCCACTGTCAAAACCACCGTAGCCTTCGCTAAAAAACCGGGAAAACGCCTGCTGGAAGGTTTGAAAGCCCAGCCGTGGACGAGTGATGGTAACCTGTACCTGATCGGCAATAGCCTGGACCCAAAAGCAAACATCCTTCTGAACGGGAACTCTTCCGGACAATCAAACGCCATTGCCTACACACGAAAATACGGAAAAAGCCGGGTGTTCTACACCTCGCTCGGCTATCCCACAGACTTTACCCATCCACAATTCCTACACCTTTTGAAAAACGCCATCCGTTGGACACTTGATTAAGCCGGTTTCGCTCCAAAGCATCGACACATGAATCCACAATCCTTTCTTCCCGTTCCGCCAATACTACTTCTCGGCCTGGTATTTTTCCTTACCGGAGCCGTTATTTCTGTCTACGGACAAAACGTTTCCGTGTGGAAAACCGGAACGGATAAATTTCAAATTACCCCGAAAGCCCCCCTTTGGATGGCCGGTTATGCCCACCGCGATAAACCCGCTCAAGGGAAATACAGCGAACTTTGGGTTAAAGTACTCGCTTTCGAAGATCCGGAGGGAAACCGATCCGTCCTGCTAACATCCGACCTTCTCGGATTTCCAAAAAAAATGTCGGAAACAATTCGAACCGCCATTCTCCAAAAGTACGGCCTCAGCAAATCTCAAGTGATACTAAATAGTTCCCACACCCATTCCGGGCCGGTTTTGGCAGCTGCCCTGTTCGACATCTATCCGCTAAACATGCAGCAGCGGGCTCAGGTAGAGGCCTACAGCAAACAATTGGAGGCGGATATTGTCGAAAGTGTGGGAAGGGCTCTGCAGCACATGCAAGCCTCCCGCATCTATTCCGGAAACGGTACGGCCCGATTTCAGGTAAACCGTCGGAATAACAAGGAAAGCGATATCCACTTGCTGACCGAGTTAAAAGGCCCGATCGATCATTCGGTACCCGTGATTAAAGTGACCGATTTGGAGGGCCGGGTTAGGGCCATTGCCTTTGGGTATGCCTGCCACCCTACCGTCTTGAGCAGCTATTTTTGGTCCGCAGATTTTCCAGGCTACGCGCAGGAAGAATTGGAAAAAAACCATCCGGGTGCCTTGGCGCTGTTTTTTCAAGGGGCTGCTGGGGATCAAAATCCGCTACCCAGGCGAACCTTGCCCCTCGCAAAACAATATGGGAAAGAACTGGCTGCAGCCGTGGAACGGGTATTGGAAGAAGAAATGAATGCTTTGGAGCCGACGTTACGGCATGCCTACCAGGAAATTGATCTGCCATTGAACGATCCCATGAGCCGTGAACGGCTGGAGAAAATGGTGCATACCGAAACCGGATACATGAAGCAGTGGGCCGAGCGAATGCTCGTTGAGCAAGACCAGGGAATTATCCCCCCTTCTACCTATCCCTATCCGATTCAAATCTGGGCATTGGGCGGACAGCTACTATTCTCCATGGGAGGTGAGGCGACGATCGGGTACACCAACCGACTCAAAGCACGCTTCGGTGTCGATGCCTTCGTGCTCTCCTACAGCAACGATGTGATGGCTTACATTCCCACAGAAACCGTCCTCCGGGAAGGAGGATACGAGGGCTATTCTTCCCAAATGGTGTACGGTCTGCCCAATACCTGGAAAGCCGGGCTGGAGGAACAAATTCTGGCCTCATTTGACCGATTGGCACAAAAAATTGATCTGGCAGCAAGCCCGAATAATCCTTAAACAAAAACGGTACCTCTCTATGTTACAACGAACCAAAATCCCCCTGCTTTTCCTCCTCTATTACCTGATATTCCCGGGAATCCCTCCAACCATGGCCCAGGCAGACGGTTACGAGGTCTTATTTGATGGAAAATCCATGGAAAAATGGCGAGGAAAGCAATCGCTGGGTTTTCCTGAAAAAGGATGGAAAATCGCAGATGGCATGCTTTTTCTGGAATCATCCGGCGGAGGAGACATCCTGACCAAAGAAAAATTCGGTGACTTTGAACTGGTTTTTGAATTCAAACTAACGGAAGGCGCCAATAGTGGGATCAAGTATTTTGTGGATACCCTGTTTAAGGAAACCACGGGAAAAATGATGGTAAATGGCCCGGAATACCAGATCATTGACGATTTCAATTATCCGGGCATCAAAGAAGACCCCAATGGACTTAGCTCTACTGCTGCGGCTTACCTGTTTTACCCACTAAAAAACAAAACCCTTCACCCCCACGGAGAATGGAATTCGGGTAAAATTGTGGCAAAAGGTAAAAAGGTATCGCATTGGCTAAATGGCAAAAAAGTGGTCAGCTACAAGCGGGGAAGCAACGATTTTCTCGATAAAAAGAGCAAAAACAAATTTAAGGACGACGCCCGCTACGGAGAGTTGGAAGAGGGACACATACTCCTAACAGACCATGGAGATAAGGTGTACTTTCGTAACATAAAAATCAAAAGATTGTAATAAGAGCCGGCAGATTTTTACTCCTTTCAAGAGGATTGAAGCCGGTGCAGTAACATGCTTCCAGTAGCTACTCCCCAGAAGTATTTTCCGCCGTATCCGTAGGAAAAAATCCCTACGGATACGGGAAGGAAAGGCGGTGCTGCTCGGAGGTTTATTTATATTCTTCCAACATCAAGTTGAGCCGTTCGTCCATGTACCGATCAATCTTGGAACCGCGGGTCAATTCCCAGTAGCTTTGATCTCTCAGTACCAATACCTGGGTGGCAACGATCCAACTTTGAGTCCAACCGGTCAGGGTACCCCAGGCACCCCAACCCACATCCGCATTGGACGCCCAGTATTCCCAGCGATCGTAATCAAACGCGCGGAACCAGGCTCCGTCCAGATCCTCAAACCGTTCGCTTTTTACTTGTACCCGGGTAAGGAAGTCCGACAACTTTTCCACTGCTTCGTGGTACCGCGGATTTCCCGTAGCATGGGCAGCCTCGTTCAAACTAAAAAAGGCAAAATTAATGGTATATAACATATCGGCTATGGGGTCACCGTTTTCGAAAATCAGCGGCGCCTCGTGCAGCCCATAGGCCTCATTTGATTTCGTACGGCCGTACCTTCCTTTGTCATTACCACCCAATTCTTCCCGTATGGCCCCGCTTTCGACCTGATTTTCGAGTAGTTTGCTCACCACCCGATCCAACCAGGCCCGATGTTCCGGACGGTCCTCGATGCGGACCAACCAGGCCAGCGGTAAAATCATACGGGCCCGCTCCTGTTGGATGCCATTCGTCCAAAGCCAGTCCTCCGGATAGGCATCCATGGTGATTTTGATGGCAGTTTTTGCCTTTTGCAGAAGTGGTTCGTAGCCGGTTTTATCGTATAACCAAAGGTACAAGGCCCACATCCAGGATTCAAAGTGGGGCGCAGGATTAACGATGTCGCGGTTCCAGAAATGTTTCCAGCCAAACCGTTGCAAGTCCGGATTTTCAAGGCGGTTTTTACGAAACCCATTTTTACCAGTGGTTCGAAAATTTGCCAGAATGGCTTCGGTCATTTCCTGATTCCATGTTTCCCGTTCCATAAAGGCCATGGCACCTAAAATTCCCAGGATCGCCCGGGCGTTATCGTCCCCGTAGTACACGTGGGGATGGGTATGGGACCATCCAATGAGCCCAAAGGCCGCCGAGTCCGGCTCGTTTCTAGGGCCGCTGCGCAAGTTTTCCTGAAAAATAAAATCGATCAGGTTTTCGGCTCGGGAAAAGTGATTCGGTTCATTCAGCAGGCTACCAGCAGCGGCAAGAGCAAAGGCACCTTCTCCCTGTACGTCTGCCCGAATCCAATACCTGTATTGTTGGCTACCATCGTAATAGATGGTGGAGGAATGCCCCTCTAAAAGCCCTTCACTGCCATCACCTACCGGAAAATCGCGCGGGACTGGCGGCCCCACCGGGTTGGTGCCGTCCCCCTGGTACGTCAACCAACGCTCTTTCCAATCTTTGTGAATATAAAATTTCCCTTTCGTAAACCAGGTCACTCCTTTCGCTACGCTACTTTGCTTGTCTGCTTGCGTTACCTCCGCCTCTTCCTCAAAGGTCGGTTGCAGGTAGCGTGGCCAACTGGCAAAGGTTAAATCCCGGGTACCGGTTAGTTGTTCGATCAGATACGCCCAGACTTCCTGCCAGTGCGCTTGCGGCCCAAACCTGCCCTTGGCAAAGTCGGAGAGTTTGGTCAGAGCAATGTATCCGGCCTCACTTTTTACCAATAATGGATGAACGGGTACGCCAGACAAGCCATAGGGTGCAGTATCCAACCCGGCAACTTTTGCCAAAACCAGCAGGGGGTCGGTAGCCTCCGCAGGAATAAGGTGGCAATCATTGACTCCCAGTATGCGCATGGCCGGAAGCTGTTGACCAAAGTGGTTTCCAGCAACCACTGCCCGCTCCAGTCGGTTTTGCATCACTTTTCCATCCGGGATGAGGCCAGGTGCCCGCTGCGGAAATTCCACGTAGTACCGGATATCCTTTTCAACCATCTCCTCATAGAAATTGTCAGGAACCGATACCCTTTCCTCCGGATAGTGATCTGCCAGCACCAACAAGGTAGCAGCGATTGGAATTTCTTCCATTGCCGATTGGGCATCCGGAAAAAATTCAACCTGAAACCCCTCGGATGAAAGCCATATCACCAAGTCGTTTTCCGCGGAACCCACCACGTAAACGGTTTTTTTCGTGACAGTTGCGCAAGCCATAGCCGTTAGCAGCAACGCCAATATCCCCATTTTACACCTATCCATGCGTTGATTATTTTATCTGGACAAGATATGCGATAAGCTGCACTTCTGAAACCAGCACGGGCAAAAATCAATTGCATTATTCCTGGAAAAATTACAAAATATAAAGCATTGACCAACAATTATTTAGCCTTCTTGCAGAATTGTGGGCGCAGGTGTAGTGAAAAAGAACGAAAATTCTTAGATTTAAAAAAATATTCTTTAAATAATGTAAAATGCATTTCAAATTAATCGTTGCGTGGGTTTTTCTTTTTGCAGGCGGGAATGCAGCCTTGGCACGCGCTGAATTCGAAAAGGACTCCGTATTGCGTGAATCAACCGCGGAGGAAGCATCCTGGAGTATTCTCAACAAAGGCGCCGGAGGCAACAACTCCATGGATCTGCTGGCCAGGCTCGATCGGGACGTGCTGAGCGAAAATCCAGACATGGTCTTTATCATGGTGGGCATGCACGACATGATCAACCTGCATAAATTTCTGGATTATGGTACGTTCCGAAAGTCTTACCAGCAGCTCATCTCCCGGTTAAAAAAAGCCGGAATTGAGACCGTTTTGCTCAACCTCACACCGGTCGATACCAACGCCATTTCCAGTCGGTACGAACTGTCTTTTTTTGACTCCCCACCCCTTACAAAAATTCAAAAGGCAAACGCGATCATCGCGGAATTAGCCGATAAAAATGGATTAGCGCTAATTGATCTGTATCAGGAGTTCATCGAACGCAAGTCTCCACACCCGGGAAAAAGCTCGCTGATCATGAACGTGGCTAATTCCGGAATACCTGACGGGGTGCATCCCACCAGCGAAGGCAATCGAATCATTGCTGAGCAGATTTTTAACTTTTTGGTGGCCAAGGGAAAAATAACCGCCAAAAAACGAGTGGTGTTCTTTGGCGACAGCATCACCTTTGGTCAGGGAGTCGAGGGCAGCGGTACGAGCCGGGGCGAAACCTTTCCTGCCTATCTCAAAAAAATGATCCAATGGGACGAATTGGCTCCGTATTTCTCTATTCCGTACGAATACGAAGAGATGGTGGGGGATTATAGTGATCCCTTTGTTTTCAACGACGGCAGCAAGGTAGATGACCTGGCCGATTGGCAGGAACGGAGGAAAGAAATACGTAACAAATGGCACGGCATGATGGGGGAATGGCCGGCAATGATTACCAATCCATCCTTTGAGGTGCTGGAAACAGAAAACACGGAATACTATGTGCAGCGAAAAATTCGCTTCGAATGGGTTCCCGGGCAGATGACCGAAGGGTACTTGCTGCTGCCGTACGGAGCCAAAAACAACCCCGCGGTAGTAACGGTGTATTACGAACCGGAAACGGCCATCGGGCAGGGAAAACCAGACAGAGATTTCGCCAAACAGCTGGCAAAAAGAGGGTTTGTCACCCTGTCGCTGGGTACCTCGGAAACCACGCAGAATGAGACCTATTCCCTTTACTACCCACATATTGATAGCGCACGTGTGCAGCCGCTTTCCCTATTGGCGTACGCGGCCGGCAATGCCTGGCATTTGCTATCGAAAATGCCGGAAGTGGACGAAACGCGAATTGGCATCACCGGACACTCGTATGGAGGAAAATGGGCCATGTTTGCTTCCTGCCTTTTTGACAACTTCGCAGCTGCAGCCTGGTCGGATCCGGGAATAGTCTTCGAAGAAAACAAGCCGAACATCAACTACTGGGAACCTTGGTATCTGGGATACCACCCCAAGCCCTGGCGTGAACGTGGGATTCCCACGGAGGAAAATCCGGCAAAGGGCTTGTATCCCGAACTGCTGGAGGCCGGCATGAACCTGCACGAATTGCACGTTTTGATGGCTCCCCGACCATTTTTGGTGTCGGGTGGTTCGGAAGACCCGGAGGAGCGATGGATCCCACTGAAGTACAGCCTGCAGGCAAATGAAATGTACGAAGCCGAGAACCGGGTTGGCATGAGCAACCGTCCCCATCACGCGCCCACGCCGGAATCCAACGAAATCATTTATTCCTTTTTCGAGTATTACCTAATACCCTAGGACTCACTCAAAAATTGATTCAGGTGTTCGGCCACGAAGCGATCATCGGTTAACCAGGGGTAATCCTCGCAAACCCGGTTGATTTCTTCCAATTGTCCCGGAGAAAGCTTTTCTTCGGGATTGAGACACCAAATCCCCCGCAACAAGCCTTGCTTACGCAACACTTCGTGAATCCCCGATATGCAGCCCCTAAACTGATGACTGGGATCAAAAATGGCAGCATTCGCATCAGTGATCTGTACACCCAGTCTGAGCAGCTCTCCCATCCCTTTTCCTTCTCGATTCAGGCATTCCTTAATCGCCTTTAACAGACCTACGGCCGCGGATGTCCATACGGCCCAGTGCCCAAGCAAGCCGCCAACAACTCGTTTCGACACCTCTTGACCGTCTACCAAAAAGGAAAAGGTGGTCAGCAGATCGGCAACAATGTTATCATCGTTTCCAGTATACAATGCGATTTCTTCTGCCCGCCCGGATGCACATACCGCCCGAACCACGTCCAGTGTCTGGTACCGGTTAAAAGGAGCCATTTTGATGGCCTTTACGTTGGGGATTTGTGCAAAATCTTTCCAGAAATCATAACTCAACAACCGGCCTCCGGCTGAGGGCTGCAAGTAAAATCCGAAAAGTGGTATCGTCTCCGCTACCTTTTCGGCCCGCTTGATTAGTTCTTTCTCCTGCCAATCTCCCAATCCTCCGGCACTTAAAAGGCCCATCTCGTAGCCCAACTCCCTGGCCAAATACGCCTCTTGCAAGGCCTGATCGGTTCCTCCCACAATCCCTGCCACCGTAAGGAAAGGTCGATCCAATCTGCTCCGTTGCACTTCTTCCATCGCCATCTTCAAAACCGGCCGTAGCAAACCGTATTTTTTATCACGAATTTCAAACTGAGTGCTATGCACGCCAACCGCAATACCTCCTGCTCCGGAAGCAATGTAGTACCGGGTCAGGGCCCGCTGGTGGCGTTCGTCCAGTGATCGTTGAGCCGTTAGGGCCAAAGGATGTGCAGGAATTACAGTTCCTTCCTGCAGGTGTTTTTCTAGCAGTACATTCATTTGGTTACATTGATCATTAAAATTTTCCTTCTCGTTCCTGAAAATGGGTTGGTTTATCCAGCGTTGCCCCGCCGCTTAGAATCCAATCAGCCGTCATTTCAATCATTTCAAGCAGGGTAACACGAGGGTATCCAAAGGTTCGGTGGCAAAGAGACGCATTGTTGAGCAAGGCAAAAGGCTCCGGTTCATTCACAAACTGCGGGCGGGTATTCAGGAGTTCGCCAAATTTTTCGGCGACCTGTCGAATGCTGACGGTCTCCGGTCCGGTTACGTTTAATAGCCGCGGTGGACAGGTGGTATGCAGCAGGGATCGGATGGCTATTTCGTTGGCATCGCCTTGCCAGATCACATTCATGTGTCCGGTTCGCAAATCAATAGGGCTTCCATTCTGCACCATTTTTCCAATTTCCAGAAGGTTTCCATACCGCATGTCGATGGCGTAATTCAATCGGTATATGAGCATGGGGATCGAATACCGATGGCTGAAATACTGAAAAATCCGTTCGCGGCCCAGGCAGGATTGCGCGTAGTCTCCCAGCGGATCCGGAGCTGTATTTTCCGTTGCACCCCCAGAGGCATAATGCACAAATGGATAAACATTGCCGCTGGAAAAAACCACTATTCGTGAGTTCCTGAATTTCTCTGAAACCCTGCCAGGAAGGTAGGCATTCATTGCCCAGGTTGTAGAAGCGTCTGTGGAGGTGCCGAATTTTTTTCCTGCCATGAAAATCAGGTTTTCGGCAAGCGGCAAGGACTGTAAGGCCGCATCATCCAGTAAATCTGCCTGAATACACCGCACGCCGTCCTTTTCCAATTCGTGCTTCATCTGCTGATCCGAAAACCGAGACACGCCGATCACCTCCTTTTGGATACCGGCCTCCTGAATGGCACGAACCAACAGTCTTGCCAGACTGGGTCCCATCTTCCCTGCCACCCCCAGCAACAGGATATCGCCGTTAATTTTAGCAATATCCTTCACCAACTCAGGGGAAGGACTGCTCAGCTTTTCTTCAAGTTCTTTGATGGTATTCATGAATGTATTGGTTTCTGTTTTTAGCCCCTTCCTCAAGCCATGGCTGCAAAGCGCACGCAAAAACTGTCTGTTTTCGTCTTTTGAAAGGGTTTTTATTGAAAAAACAAGGCATAGGCGTTACTAATAGCCAGCGTAACTAATACCAACAAGCCAACGCCTCCCAGGATGAACGACCAGGTCTTATTCTTCAAGCTTCCCATTATTTTTTCGTCATTGCCGATCAGAAAGATTCCCAAACCGATGAAGGGCACGGCAAAAATGGTAATTCCCTGAGCAAAAACGATCAATTCCAACGGCAATCTGCCAAATATTAGCGCCACGGCTGCACCAATTACCACGATTAATGTGATCAGGAGTTTGACCGGAACACTATTCAGGTCCCTACCCATCGAAAGTGAATCCGCCAGCAAGGTGCCACCGATCGTGGCATTGCCCAATAGGGAAGAAAATGAAGCACCAAAAAGCCCAATCATGAATACCGTGAAGGAAAATTTTCCATACACCGGCTCCAGGGCCATGCCCATATCTGCGGCTGAAGCCACAGCAATTCCCTGGGGATACAAAATGGTGGCGGCACTCAGCAGAATTAGCGAAGAAATAAGGCCCAATACCACAATCCCAGTAAAACTCTCCCGCAAGGCATCCTCCTTCTGGGATTTCTTCCAGCCTTTTTCCTGAACGAGGTACGACTGGTAGAAGGCCCCCGCAATTGAAAAACTGGAAGCAACCAGGGCGATCACCAAAATAAACGAGCCCGAAGGGATTACCGGGACCAATCCGGAATAGACATCAGCGAGGGACGGAGGTGCCAAAACGAGGGTAAAGAAAAAGAAACCACCATAACGGCTACCATTAGAATCATTACCTTTTCAAGAATCCGATAAAACGATTTAAAAAAAAGCAATGAAATGGCCAGGAGCGAAATAAATACAATCCACACCGCATTCGACCTTCCCAATGATTCCGAAAGTGCCAGACCTGCGCCGACGGTATTTCCGGCCTGAAAGGAGGCTGTCACGAAGAAGATTCCCAATCCGGCAACCCAGGCAGCCAGATTGCCCCATTTTTTGCGAAATAATTCGATCAACGAGTCCGAAGAGGCAAGGCCAATCCGTGCCCCCATCCCGGTAAAGCTGATCATCAATACCACCGCTACCGCGATGACCCACAACAACTGAAATCCATATACCGCACCCAGTTTGGAAGTGATGGTCAGGCTTCCCGGTCCAAATACCAATGCGGCAGTTATCAGGCCTGGTCCCAGCGATCTAAACCAACGCGCTACCACCTTTTCACAGCAGGTTTTTTCGTCAAAAGAGAAGAATACATCCCCATGGGTTGATCAAAAATGTTTTCGGTTGAAAATTTCGGTAAGGATAATGGCATCGCGAGCGGAAGAGGTATTCTTTAGTAGTCTGGTGTATTTACTGGCTCCGGAAAATTCGTCGGCTACATCCACCACCTCGCCAAGAATTCTCTTCGAATCTGTAATATCTACCTGGTCGTCCAACTTCACCAAAGGCTGTTTGATGTCTTTGTAGGGATTTTTGTAGGCTCCTTCCGCCTCTTGCTGCTCGGCCAGGCGTTTAGATTCGTTTCGCTCTTCGACTTCGGTACGGGTGGGGACACTTTCTACAGCTGTCGGTTTGGCAGTACCTTCCAGGTCTCGTTCACGTTGTCCTTGTTCGTTTCTGATTTCCCTCAGTAAGTCTTCAAAGCTGGTCTTCTTTTGGGGAGGGCGATCCGATTCTTCCGGATCAACTTCCTTGTTTTCCGGCTTTTTCTGAATAAAGGACGTATAAATAAAATAAATAATGATGGCGATGATGTAAAATACCGTACCTGAATCCATAGGGTCTCGCTTACGTTGAGGGCTGAATGTACAAAATTTATTCGTTTCCTGGAACAATTATTTGATCGAATCCTGCCATCCAGCATCACCTCCCCTATTGATCCGCACCTACCGATCGAGGGGTATGGAAAACAAGATCCGTAGGCGCAACGGCCATTTGATAATTAAAGCAGGAGATCGAATGATTTTCGTCAGCTTTTCCACGAATGATGCCAATTTATATGGATATTTTTCTATTTTTTCGTATATTACTGTAACAAAAAAATACTACTACAGGTGGATACAAACCCTTCGTTATCATGAAAACTAAAAAACAAATATCATCGTCCCTCGTGATGAACATTGCTTTTCCGGATGTTTTGGTTAAAACGCATCATGGCAACGTGCACCTACGATCCCTTATTCGGGACAAACGCATCATTGTGTTTACCAATCCGTCAGAGATGATACCCCTTCGTGAAGAAGAAAGGAAAGGGCTGATTCAGTCACTCAAGAAATTAAAAAAATTGAATTTCCACTTGATCGGATTCAATAAAAACTCTTTCGACGAACATTTACGCTCAGTCAATTGGATCAATTCGTATTTGAGCGATGACTTGGTATTCCCCGTTTTCTACCAACCAACCAACGAAGTAACTTCCTGCCTGGAGAAGAATTATGGAGAGAAAATCCGTGTAAAGAATCCCGTTTTTTTTCTGAACAAAAATGGATGCACACAACTTGTCCTGGAGGGAATCCGAAAGGGGGCCGATCCATTGAAACCAATCGTAGAGCAAGCATCCCGCCTGGTACTGTCCGAACAGCCCTTGCAGCAAAACAGATCGCCAAGGGATAGTTGAGCCCTTAACGATCCGTGACGGGCAACTGCCCAAATTAGTTTTCCAAACTGACTTTAGAAAATTCGGGCTGCAGGAGTTCGGACTCCCTGCGTTTGTTGACACCCAAAATCTTCGTGTTATTTGAACCGGTATCCGTTTCTGAAATTTCCCGGTATTTTTTAATGCAGGCCTCTACTTCTGCACCGGATTCGATTTTTATCTTGTTTGTAAGGACCGTTCCGTGTACAACGCCGGTTTCACCAATTACGGTGATATCCGAGGCAATGACCTCTCCGACCACTTCCCCCATAATGGAGATTTGGTGTCCTTTGACGTTTCCAATAACCTGACCTGTTTTCCCAATGATGATTCGTTTGGTGGTGGTCAGATTTCCCTGGATAATGCCTTCCACACGCACGTCGTTGTTGGAATCAATGTCACCGATCATCCGGAATCCCGGGGCAAAAAAAGAAGTTGTACTTGGCTCAGCCATTGACTGGCCTGATTTTTTTTCTGAGGTCCACATGGTTTAATTTTTTATTAGTAAACGGTAAATCAGGAATCCGACGAGATTTGGGTTTAAATATTACAAGTATCTCTTTCAATTGTATAAACATAGAGATAAAAAAAACACCGCGCAACAAAAATTTTTACAAAGCATTTAAGAGTAATTAAAGTAAATATTTCCGTATATATTACTGTCATTTGATATATGGCCACAATTAACGTTTATTAATTTTTTAATTATAAACCGACAGACTTCACACGCTTTTTATTAATAGAATTATAGCATGATTTATTTTTACCTAACTAATACGGTGAGATCGAATTACAAATTCGGTCTGTTTAACAACAATAAATTGGAAATTAACTGCATGCTACCAGCGGAACAGCTGGAAGAGCAATCCTGTATTTGCCGTAAAATGAATGTTGCATATGTTCATTTGAACGACAAAAACCAATGTACATTCGGTTCGGATGCATAACAGTCCCCGATTCATACATATGTTTTTTATTACTAAATATTATAAATTTTATACTTTAAGTATATAGGGTTAATTTTATGAATCCGCGCCTTATTTTTTTAACTTCTGTTTTGATTATCGTGTTTTAAGTAATAAATTCGAAAGGCAGGAGATTAAATGAGGACCATTTGATCATCCCGGGCAACCAAACCAGGTAGAGAATGAAACAAAAACTAGAAACCATAATCGTTGACGATGATATTTTGACCTTGCATTATATCAAAAAGATAGTCAAAACATCACCCATTGGAGGTCCGGTTCATACCTCAGAAAATGGTAAACTTGCCTTCGATGTTCTGGAAAACAGAAACGCAGACTTTGATAGTATTCTGGTTTTTTTGGATATCAACATGCCTGTAATGGATGGATGGTCTTTTTTGGAAATGCTTCAGGAAAAAACCTACAAAGACAAGATACAGGTGGTGATGGTTACCTCTTCCACCGACCCCGCAGACAAAGAAAAATCAAACAAATACCCCCAGGTGATCGGCTACCTGGAAAAGCCGGTGTACCCGCAGGTGTTCACCGAAATCTACGATTTATTCGACAAAAATATTGTCCTGACAAAAAATAAAAAAGCACTCGACTAGCCTTTTTACGCCAGTCCGAACGGGTCAAGCCAGTCAGCCGAAACGTTGACTGGCTTTTTAGCTTCATAACAAACCCAGTCTCCCTTGCTATTTTAATCCTTTGGGTTAAATTTGCTAGGCATAAACTTTACCTACATGCAGCTTTCCAAATTAGAAATTAGGGGATTCAAAAGTTTCGGTGACAAGGTCCTGATTCATTTCGACAAGGGCATTACCGGAGTCGTTGGTCCCAACGGTTGTGGAAAATCCAATGTAGTAGATGCTATTCGCTGGGTATTGGGAGAGCAAAAGACCCGGATGCTCCGCTCAGACAAGATGGAAAATGTCATTTTTAACGGGACCAAAAGTAGAAAACCACTGAATATGGCGGAGGTTTCTCTAACTTTTGAAAACACCAAAAACCTACTGCCTACAGAATACACCCATGTGACCATCACCCGACGGTATTACCGATCCGGTGACAGTGAATATTTATTGAATGGCGTCACGTGTAGGTTAAAGGACATTACCAATCTATTCATGGACACGGGCATCAATTCAAATAGTTATGCCATCATTGAGTTGAAAATGATTGATGAGCTTCTCAATGACAAGAACAACTCCCGACGGGAACTTTTCGAAGAAGCTGCTGGAATTTCAAAGTTCAAAACGCGTAAAAGAGAAACCTTACGCAAGCTGGAAGATACCGATGCAGACCTGGACCGGGTCGAGGATCTCCTGTACGAAATTGAAAAGAACCTAAAGTCACTGGAAAAACAAGCCCGACAGGCGGCTCGATATTTTGAAATCAAAAAGTCCTACAAAGCCTCCAGCATCGCATTGGCAAGGAAAGGCGTTCTGAAGCATCGGGACAGCCTTATCCAATTGAACCGGCAACTGGAGCAGGAAAGCGATCATAAAATTCAATTGAATGCGGCAATCGGCGCCAAAGAAGCCGATTTGGAACGGCTAAAAACCGATATGGTCAGCAGGGAAAAACTTTTGGCCAGCAGGCAAAAAACCCTGAATGAACACGTATTAAAGATTCGCCAATTTGAAAGCGACAAAAAAATAAAAAACGAACGGCTGCGCTTCCTTCAGGACAAGTCGCGGGAATTACGGGAACAAATCGACGAGGATAAAAAAAGCAACGAACGTGCTGGGTTTAGCATTCGCTCGCTCGAACAAGAAAAAACGATTGCGGGAAAACTAATTGCCGAAAAAGAACAGCTGGTACTGGAATTAAAAGCGGTATACGAGGACAAGAAAGCACAACACGCCGCCAGTCAGGAAAAACAAAAACAACTGCAAGCATCCTATGCCGGAAAAAGAGATGCCGTGTACCAGCTCTCCAAAAGCCAGGAAATAAAACAAATACAGATTTCCACCCTTAAGCAAGAACTGGAAAAAACTGCAACGGATGACAGCAGTCAGGTGGAAAACCTGGCCGGATTTAAGGAAAAACTAGAAGGACTCCAGGAACGCCTGGAGGTAGAAAAACGCGAACTCCTTCGCCTGAAGGCAGCGGAATCTGACCACCAACAAAAACTGGAGCAAGCCTCCCATACACTGGAATTGATCCGGGAGGAGTTGACGCAGGTGAACAGAAAGCTCGATGCCAAGAACAATGAATTCCAACTGACCAAGTCGCTGGTTGATAACCTGGAAGGATTTCCTGAAGCCATCAAGTTTTTAAAGAAAAACAGCAAATGGGGGAAAAACACCCCCTTGCTATCGGATGTTTTGACTACCGATGAAAAGTACCGGGTAACGATCGAAAACTTCCTGGAAAACTACATGAATTACTATGTAGTAGAAAGCGAGAAAGAGGCCATGGATGCAGTCAAGCTGCTGAGCGATGCGGGTAAGGGTAAAGCTCATTTTTTCATACTGGAAAGGTTCGAAAAATTTCGACCTACCCAAAACAAGCTTTTTTCGGATGCCGTACCGGCCACCGAAATCATCGAATACGATGGTAAGTACGCCCGACTGGTGGGGTACCTATTGGACGATGTGTACATATTCAAAGGAGATATTCACCAGGTACCCAAAACGCAGGAGGCGATTTTCATTACGGAAAGTGGGAAGTTTATCGACCGGAAGTTTACCATTTCTGGTGGATCTGTAGGGCTGTTTGAAGGCAAGCGGATCGGAAGAGCCAAAAATCTCGAAAAACTAGAAAAGGAGATCAAAATCCATCAAAAAACCATTACGGAGATAAAATCCAACCTGGACAGAAAAACGGCCGACCTTTCAGAACTTAAGGCCGTCAGCTTTAAATCCGAATTGGAAGAAAAACAGTCCATCGTCAATGAACTGAATCAGGAACTGGTCTCTGTCCGGACAAAAAAGGAACAGTTGGCGGAAATGCTGACATCAAATGCCAATAAAAAAGAAGATATCCAGGAGAAAATTCAAGACCTGACGACCGAGCTGGATGAATTGGGTCCACTATTGGCTGCGGAAAAGGAAGCGTTTGCGTCCCTTGAGGAAGAAATTCGACAGGTGAACGAGACCCTGCAGCAGGCATCCGAAGAGCTTTCCCGGCGTTCGTCGGAATACAACGAGGAAAACATTCAGTACCACCAACAGCTCAATAAGCTACAGAGTATTGAGCAAGAGATTGGCTTTAAGCAAAGCACCTTCGAGAACAGCCGGGAACGCATCGAAAAAGGGCAGCGGGAGCTTATGCAAACCGATCAGGAAATCAAATCCTTGATTGACAATAACGAAGTGAAGGACGATGAGCTAATCGAACTCTATACCGAAAAAGAGCAGATTGAGGTAGGAGTAAGTGAGGCCGAGAAGGGCTATTATGCGCTTCGCGGAGAAATCGACCAGGCCGAAAAAGCCATCCGAGAAATCCAGCAAAACAAAGAGCAGGTAGACGCGCTGATCATGGAATTCAGGCAAGCGGCCAATGAAATCAACCTTAAGCTAAACGGCTTAAAAGAACGGCTCAGTGTGGAATTTGAGCTCGATTTGGACCAACTGATTCAGGAAAACCCTGAGGAATCGGAGGAGCTCGCCTCGAAAGACGAGGACAGTCTTCGGGATGAGGTCATGCAAGCAAAAAACAAGCTGGAGAAAATGGGCCCCATTAACCCCATGGCAATGGAAGCCTTCGACGAAATCAAACAGCGCCATGAATTCATCACCGAGCAGAAAGAAGATTTACTTAAGGCAAAAGAGTCGTTGATTGCCACCATCGACGAAATTGATCAGGTCGCAAAGGAAACGTTTCTGGATGCCTTCGAAAAAATCAAGGCCAATTTCATCAAGGTGTTTCGTTCGCTGTTTACGGAAGAGGACGACTGCGATCTCAGGCTCACTGATCCGGAAATGCCCCTCGAAAGCAGTATTGAAATCATCGCCAAACCAAAAGGAAAACGTCCCCTATCCATCAACCAATTATCCGGAGGGGAGAAAACGCTCACGGCAACTTCCCTATTATTTTCCATCTACCTGTTAAAACCTGCTCCTTTTTGCATATTTGATGAGGTAGATGCCCCGCTGGACGATGCCAATATTGATAAGTTTAATCAGATCATTCAGACCTTTTCCAACGAATCCCAGTTCATTATAGTCACCCACAATAAGCGAACCATGGCAAGTACCGACATCATTTATGGAATCACGATGATTGAAGCCGGTGTATCCCGGGTAGTACCGGTGGATCTGCGTGAACTGGTGGAAGAAGAGGGCGAAGAAAGCCGCTAGCATAAAAAGACGGCCCGGCGTATAACCGGGCCGAAATTCCATGTGGCAGTATTGTTTCTCTTAGTTGGGTAGCTTGTCCGCAAATTTACCGTACACCCAGGTGCCCGCAATGGCGCTAAGCAGCGTCACGACAACCACAGAGTAACCAAACCCTATTTGGGCAAACAGGGGTCCCGGGCAGGCGCCTGTAAGTGCCCATCCCAACCCAAAAATGAATCCACCGATAACCTGTCCCTTTCGGAATTCCTTATTCGCTATTTTAATGGGCTCACCGGAAAGTGTTTTTACTCCAAGCCTTTTGATCAGTTGTATGGAAATGGCCCCCACTAAAATAGCTGATCCAATCACCCCATACATAAAGAAGGATTGTAGCCGAAACATCTCCTGAATTCGAAACCAGGATATGATTTCCGCTTTTACGAACACGATTCCGAATAACAAACCCACGATCAGGTATTTCACCAGCTTCCAGCCAGACTCTTGCTCCTTCCGCATATTCGGTGCTTCGCATTCAATCGGATTGCTTTCTATTTTCTCTTTAACTTCCATTGTCTTTGTTTTTTGAAATGACATTTTTTTTCGGCTTCCTTTCTAAAACCCAACAAATTGCATGATGTAGGGCAAAATCAGGTGGGTCATGGCAAACCCTCCAAGCATAAAGAATACGGTGGCTACCATAGAAGGCCATTGCAAGTTACTGATTCCCATGATGGCGTGGCCAGAGGTACATCCACCCGCATACCGGGTACCGAACCCAACCAAAAAGCCCCCTATCACGAAAAAGAAAAGCCCCTTCAACGTGAAAAGATTACTCCAGGAGAAAATATCCGCAGGAAGCAGACTCCTGAAGTCGGTAATTCCCAGTTGAGCCAGATCTTGTTGGGTGCTTTCTGCTACGACTACTGCTTCCGGATTGGAAAGAAAGACCGAAGCAATGACACCACCCAAAAACACACCCAATACAAACATCAGGTTCCAGGTTTCCTTTTTCCAATCGTATTGGAAAAAAGGAATTTTCGCGGGAATACAAGCTGCGCATGCATGCCGTAGCGATGAGGATATTCCAAAAGACTTATTTCCAATAATCAATAATACCGGTACCGTAAGTCCAATCAAGGGGCCGGCCACGTACCAGGGCCAGGGCTGCTTGATCCATTCTATCATTTGTTCCATTTTTTTCTATCGTTTATGTTGTTGTTTATGATCAATAATCAAGGATCCAAAGGGCTCCCGAGTCACCCGCTTTGTCATTTTGAATTCGGCTACTCCTTTCCGGGTTCAGGTGGTCAGGTGTTCCAGTAACGCTTTTATATCCAATCCCCAATAAGAGGACAATCAAGTCAAGAAGAGAAACTATGCAGGAATCTCCCCATTTAATATTGACTCGCCATTCGCTATCTCATCAGCGGACGCCCCCAGCGCTGAATTTTCGCCTGAGGCCAGGTCAAAAGCAAACCCATCCTATTTCAATACCGTAAGACCCAACACTTCCAATCGATCTCAAAGCAAATCGGCGTTAAACCGCTTTCGCCTACTCACCCACAAACCGAAGGTGCCTGCCCGGAATCTACCAGCAAATCAATTCATTTTTCCTCATATAATTTGTGACCCTTGTCACCTTAGGTTTTTGTCTACAAAAATGGCAGGGAACGGGTCCCTGCCATCAAAACCAAAACATCAACCAAAAATGTATTTACAACAAAGTGGTCGGGCAGACGTAATCGCTTACCGGAAATTTTCCAGAGGCTTTGATTGCGTCAAAACCACCTTGAATATCTACCAGATTGTCGTAGCCTCGGGCTTTCAATACCGAATTAAATATCATGGATCGATACCCACCGGCACAGTGTACGTAGTAGGTTTGATCTTTTTTTACCTCTGCCATGTTTTCATTGATGTAGTCCAGCGGCAGGTTCCCAGCTCCGATCATGTGCTCACTTTGGTGCTCGCTGGCTTTTCGAACATCCAAAACATTCAGGTCGGGATTTTTAGCTCGCAAGCTGGCAAGCTCATCAACAGATATCACGGGAATACGATCGGTCTCTTTGCCGGCCTCTTTCCAGGCAGCAAAACCACCTTTCAGGTATCCCAACGCATGATCGTAGCCTACACGCGCCAGGCGTGTGATCACCTCTTCCTCTCTTCCTTTCTCCGCCACCACGAGAATTTCTTGTTTTACATCCGGTATCAGCGTACCTACCCAAACCGCAAAGCTACCGTCGATACCAATGTTTATCGAATTGGGAATGAATCCCTGTGCAAATACCTCTGGGGCACGGGTATCCAATACCACTGCGCCTGTTTCATTGGCGGCTGCCTCAAATCCTTCGGGAGACAGTGCCTGCTGCCCCCTATCCAATACCTCGTCTATACTGTCATAGCCCTGAATGTTCATCAACACATTCTGAGGGAAATAGGCGGGAGGAGGCGTCAATCCGGTTAGAACTTCCTTGATAAAGGCTTCCTTACTCATCTCCTGAAGTGCATAATTGGTCTTCTTTTGATTGCCAAGCGTATCGCTGGTCTCCTTGCTCATATTTTTTCCGCAGGCACTTCCTGCCCCATGAGCAGGGTACACGATCAGGTGATCCGCCAAAGGCATGATTTTCTCCCGAAGCGAGTCGTACAAGTGAGCGGCCAATTTCTCCTGCGTCAGGTCCTTGATCACCTTTTGCGCAAGATCAGGACGTCCCACGTCCCCTATAAATAGCGTATCCCCGGTAAACAGCGCGACTTCCTTACCCGACTCATCGGACAGCAGGAAAACCGAACTTTCCATGGTATGACCGGGTGTATGGATCACCCGTATCGTGGCTCCACCCACCTTGAATTCCTGGTTATCCTTAGCTACAATCGCGTCAAAACCCATGGGCATTTCTGTAGGCCCGAAGACAATTTTAGCGCCGGTTTTCGCCGACAGGTCCTGATGCCCCGAAACAAAATCGGCATGAAAATGCGTCTCGAATATGTATTTTATGGTTGCCCCGTTTCGTTCGGCCTTTTCGATATAGGGCTGCACTTCCCGCAGTGGATCTACGATGGCTGCTTCTCCATTCGATTCGATGTAATAGGCCCCCTGGGCAAGGCAACCGGTATAAATTTGTTCTACTTTCATGGCGTTTATTGATTAATGATGATAGTACGAAACTATAAGCGACGTCCCATATGCAATAGGACTTTGGTCACATAGCTGATTTAATAAGGCCAGGAAACGATACCACCGGCAAGATTGTATACCTTTTCGAAACCCATATCTGCCATGGTTGCACAGGCATGCCCGCTTCGATTACCGCTACGGCAATACAGGTAGTAAGCCTTATCCCTTGGTAGATTTTTAAGTTGATTCTTAAAATCAGGGGACATCATGTCCAGATTCCTGGCTCCGGAAAGTTTGCCGCTGTGAAATTCCCCCGCGGTCCGAACATCAATAATTACGGCGTCCTTTTGCTTCATGCCGTCGTGGAATGCTTCGGCATTGAGATCGCTATACGCTTTTGCTTTTTTATGAAATAAGTTAAACATCTTCCTCTTTTTTTAAATTACCTTACAAAAATAGCGGTACAAAAAAGGAAAAAAAGTAATGTTTATCACATTGGCATTGTGGACAAAAAAAAAGCTGCCCAAGGGACAGCTTTCTTTTGTTAGCAAAAATAACCGGATCAGTTGTTTTCAACCTTTCCTACAGAAGCATACATCAACTTACGTGCATCTGCTTCCCTTAATTCAAATTGGATATCGCTGATAGGACCCATCTTAACGTCCCTATCTGCTTTCAGTGAAATCGTTATTTGATCCCGTTCTGCCTCTGAAAGATTATCCTTTTCCTGATTGACCCAGAGAATGATGTCTGAAGTATTGATCAAAACATCATTGGCCTGAATACGAGGTTCCGATCCGTACAGGGAAGTATTCTTTGGTTTTCCAATGTACAGATAGGAGATCAGGGTCTTTTTCTGCAATTTCTGAAGCTGAGTAGCCTGCGGGATTTTTTGTTCTACCAGAATTTCCTGCTCTCTCAGTACCGTTGTCACCATGAAGAAAAACAACAACATGAAGATGATATCGGGTAGCGCTGAGGTAGGAATATTGGTGTCAGCTTTGGTTTTCTTTTTAAACTTCGACATAATTAGCTTCCGATTTTATCAGGTTCAGCAATGGAGATGGCCATGGGAATCCCTTCTTTGCCACGATCGATCAGTTCCTTTTCGGCCGCAGTTTGTCCGGACAGTGCCCTGTATTGCTCTGCCGTCAATCCTACCCGCTCTCCGTAGATTTCAAAATACGCCTTTTTCACCAGGTCCAATACCTCGAGATAGGTTTCGTAACTGGTACCCCTATTGGTCTTGATGGAGATAACTGCTCCACCGGACATGGGATGATCGGATGACTCGGGGCTTTGCTCTGCCATTCCCCGGAGAGAAGGAGGCAAATCGTTAAACAAGGCGACTGCATCTTCATCCGGATTACCAAAATTCAACACGAATTTCTTGATTTCCTCGGACAAACCGTCTGCGTTATTTCGAAATTCGCCTTCAATCAACAAGTCATCGTTCGCATTGATGAGAATATTGAAAATATTCCGCTCGTTTAGTTCCACCTCAGGAGGCGGCTGATTGGGGTCTTGCTTTGGGGGAAGGATATTAAGGATACCCTTATCCGAAGCGATGGTTGTGGTTACGAGAAAGAAGATAAGAAGCAAGAAGGCGATGTCCGCCATCGACCCTGCATTTACCTCCTGACTCATTCTACCTCTCTTGCTAGCCATAATTACTTGATTAATTTGTTGAGTTCGGTAATTACGATGCCTACAATGGCCAGAATGAATAGGGCATAAACGGTAATTAATACCCCTCCCACCATCTTGGCACCTTCCGGAGTAATGTTGAATGGGTCAGCGATGTACTTGGCTGCCACCTCTCCGCTCGCGGAGGAATAGGCAATACCAAATAGGGCGCCAATGATAACCACCCCGGCGACGGTCTTCAACAGACTCTTTGGGTCACCAAGGGACTGGATCAGCGGCATCAGTATCGCTACTATCGCTCCTATGATGATCAGCAAGTACCCTGCATATAAAAATATATCAGTAGTATCCATTTTATCTTAAATCTTGAGTGAATAAATCATTTAAAGGTACACAAAAAAGACCAGTATTACCTGGTCAATTTGTGTTTCACCAAAATGTCTACTAAGCTGATAGAAGCATCTTCCATGTCGTTAACGATGGAGTCAATTTTTGCCACACAGTAGTTGTAAAACAATTGAAGGATAATCGCTACGATCAAACCTGCTACTGTTGTCAAAAGGGCGATTTTAATACCACCGGCCACAAGAGATGGAGAAATGTCACCGGCCGCCTCGATGGAATCAAAGGCTCCGATCATACCAATTACCGTACCCATGAAACCCAGCATTGGGGCAAGGGAGATAAAAAGCGAGATCCAAACCAGCCCTTTTTCAAGCCTACCCATCTCTACAGATCCATAGGCAATGATGGACTTTTCTACCATGTCAATGCCCTCAGAATAACGCATCAACCCTTGGGTGAAGATAGAAGCAACAGGACCTCTGGTCGCTTTTGTAACGTCTTTGGCAGCTTCGATTCCGCCTTCTTCCAACGCGCTCTCAACTTTTGCCAGCAATTTTTTAGTGTTGGTCGTGGAAAGGTTGAGCGTGATGATTCGTTCCAATGCGACTGCCAATCCTAAGATCAAACACAACAATACGGGCGTCATGTAGGTAGGATCTCCTTCAATGAACTTATCCTTGATCACCTGGTGAAAGGATAAATCTTCGGCTACGATGTCGTCATCGGTCATCACCGGTGCAGGAGCGGGAGTTGGGGCCGGGGCAGCTGCCTCTTCCGTGGTGTCAGCTTCTGTTTCTTCTGTTTCTTCTTGTGCTTTTGTGATCATCGGAGAAAATAAAATTCCGAAAAGCATGAACAAAGCGATTAACTTTTTCATAATGTAGTTTTTAATAGACTTTTAAAGGTTGAACGGTTTCTGTATTCGAATTAAGTTTTTAAAGTTATAATTTTTTCGGTTCAATTTGCAAATGATTCCCGTATAATTTCTAAGAAAACCTTCCCAAAGGGTGGCAATTGGTACCAGAATTGAAGTTATTTTATTTAATAGGATTGTTTCATCCCATTTATGCCAGTGGGTATACTTCCGTTTAAACGGAGCCCATACCTTTTTTTGGATCAAAACCAATACGTGTTAACAGGTTTCAAAGAACTGGAAACGCGTGTTTCCCGATCGGGTGAATAGTTGTAGAGAGGAAGGGATTCGAACCCTCGATACCCTTTAGGGGTATACACGCTTTCCAGGCGTGCTCCTTCGACCGCTCGGACACCTCTCTGTTTTTCTGGTGAATTTCGGCTTTATTGCAGCGACAAATAAAATTATAAAATTCAGCCCATGCAAATTATTGCCTTGTTTATTGTCTAAAAATAAGCAAACTCAAACGGAATATTTCTGACAACGAATGCTAGAAGATTGACCATCAAACCCTTGATTCTTTCTCCATTAATGGCTCAATACTGACATCTCTCCGGCTAGGGGGGTCATCATCTTTCGCTTAATTTCCGTTTCGTCCGTTTCGTTTGCCAGTACAAACATCATCTTGGTGATCGCTGCCTCCGTGGTAATGTCTCCACCACTCAACACCCCCATACGTTTGAGGTCGGTACTGGTCTGGTAACGGCCCTGTATCACCCGCCCTCCGTTGCACTGAGAGACGTTGAATACCAGCAACCCCCTGTCCACCGCCTGTTCCATGGTTTGAATAAACCAATCCTCGCTGGGACTGTTGCCAGAACCGTAGGTCTCCAGTACGATACCTTTCAGCCCTTCGATCCCCAGGCAATGTTCGATAACGTTTTTGGTGATTCCCGGGAAAAGTTTCAGTACCATCACTTGATTGTCAAGCCTGTTCAGGTATTTGAGCTTTTTCCCTTCTTCGTAAGGGCGGATCGAAGCGTAGTTGTAATCGATGACTATGCCCGATTCCGCCAGCGGCGGATAGTTTTCGGATTCAAACGCATCAAAATGGACACTTTGCACTTTCTTCGCACGGTTTCCCCGCAGGAGCATGTGATTGAAAAAAATGCATACTTCCGGTACAATTGGTTTACCGTTGGCTTTCGAGATTGCAATTTCAAGGGAGGTCATTAGATTTTCCCGGGCATCCGACCGCATCGCACTGATGGGCAACTGTGCTCCTGTAAAAATCACCGGTTTGTTAAGTCCGGCTAGCATGTAGCTGAGCATGGAAGCGCTGTATGCCATGGTATCCGTCCCATGCAGTACCACAAACCCATCGTACGTATCGTAGTTCTCGTAGATGATGTAGGCCATATCCACCCAGTGCTGAAGGTTGATATTGGAAGAATCAATGGGTTCGGGAAACGAAATGACCGTAATACTGATATTCAGGTTGTTCAGGTTGGGGATTTTTTCCAGGATTTTCCCGAAATTAAACGGTACCAGCGCACCCTTTTCGTCATAAGCCATTCCCAGCGTTCCTCCCGTATATATGATCAAAACTGCGTATTCGATCTCTGTGCGGGCGGCAGTGTTTAACCGGACTATTTTATAATTCATCGAATGGCTGTTTGAAGACGGTCAATGCATTTTTGCTGGTCACCGCGGCTACTTCCTCCACTGAGGTATTGGCAAAGCCGGCCATTTTTTCGGCGATATATGGAATGTATTCGGGTGAATTCCGCTTTCCACGAAACGGGACCGGTGCCAGGTAAGGGCTATCGGTTTCCAGCACCAGCCGCTCCAATCCCAATGCGGCGACGACCTCACCCAACCCGCTATTCTTGTAGGTCAGCGTGCCGCCCATCCCCAAATAAAAGCCCATATCGATGATTTGCCTCGCCTGAGCAATATTGCCCGAAAAACAATGAAATATGCCGGAAAGGCCTTCCTCGTGCGTAGATCGAAGGAGGTCGATGGTTTCGTCCAGGGAATTTCTACAATGCAAAACCAAGGGGAGGCTTTTCTCTTTCGCCCATAGAATGTGCCTGCGCAACGACTCCTGTTGTTGCTCAAAATAGGTCTTGTCCCAGTACAGATCAATGCCCGTCTCCCCCACTGCTACAAAGTGGTGCCTGCCCCACCATTCTTCCATTTTGGTCAGCTTCTCTTCAAAGTCCTCCCCCACATCGCAGGGGTGCAAACCGAGCATCGGAAAACAAATACCCTCAAAATCATCCGCAATCTGCATCATTCCCGGAATGGACTCCAGGTCAATATTGGGCATAAAAAACTTCGCCACACCACTTTCCCTGGCCCTCCTGATCACATCGTATCGGTCGGAATCGAATTTTTTGCTGTAAAGATGAGCGTGCGTCTCTATAAATTTCATCGGTAATTGCGGTTTTTCCATTGGATGGCTCCGGGCCAAAAATAATACAATACAGTGGACCAGCTTACAATCCAGTTATAAATTTCAAAGCAAATTAGATCGAGAAATCTCGTTTTGGTTTCCGTTTTTGCGGCAAAGGTCCCGATAAAAAGCGACTGGACCAAAATTTTGATGCACCAACCGATTCCTGCCTGTAACGGGACGTAATACATCGCTACCATCAGTGCCAGATAAAACCCCACTTGCAGGCCCAATAGCAATTGCCAATACCAGGGCAAGAGGAATGCACCACGCATCCACCGTTTACGCTGCTTCATCAGGTTAGTAAAACCCAACTCGGGTAAGGTACTAACCAGTACCGCTTTGTTTACCAGTTGAATGGGGCGATATCCGATGCCCTGCACCGCACGTGCCAGGGCGAGGTCTTCCGTTACGGCACCTGTCAGAGGCAAAAAGCCCCCTGCCTTCCGATAAGCGCTCTCCGCCATCGCCATATTATTGCCCATGGCCGTCAGGTTATATCCCCAATCGGCCACCACTTTCACTTTGCCCAGGGTAAGCCACCAGTCCAGCGCCTGCATGCGTGCAAACCAGGAATTTCCAGAGATCCTCGTAATCCCCGTCACTAAACCGAATTCCTTCCGATAGGTTTTTGCCATACAGGCCGCCCAGCCAGGCGGGACGCGGCAATCCGCATCGGTAAAAAGCATGAATTCTCCTTTTCTTACCTGAGCGGCCATCTCAGCCAATGCAAGGGCTTTACCATTTTCCCCAGGTGCCGGCCGGCGGCCAAGCGGAATCACTTGCCTGTTGGTGCCCTTAGCTGCCCAGTTGGCGAGGATGGCACCCGTCTCGTCACTGCTGTGGTCGTCGGCCAATAAATAACGAATCCTGTCGGTCGGGTACGCTAAGCCTTCCAGCGCATGCAGGCAATCGGGCAGGTTCTCTGCCTCGTTGCGACAAGGGAGCAAAATACAGATCATTGGCAGCGAATCAGTCGGATCTGCCGGGTATGCTCGAAAAAATCGTTTCAGGCGTAACCAAAGTAAGAGGTATTGGAGCGTAACCAGGGACAATATGAGTAGCGCCACTTGCCCCACCTCCTACAATAATTGGGTCGTGTAGCCGCTGCCGGCTAAATAGTCCAGGTATCCGGGCAACATGCTTTTAAGAAAATGGCGTGATTTTTCCTGGTCGTGAAACAATACGATGGAGCCATTTCTGGTCGTTTCCCGTAACTTTCGCAGGGAGCGGTTGGGAGACATGCCGGGCACAAAATCCCATGAAATCAGGTCCCACAAGACTATCTCGTAATCTTTTTTTAAAACGTTCTTCTGTCTGCAACTGATACTGCCGTAGGGCGGCCGAAACAGGGTGGGACGTGCGCCTGTCTTTTCACGGATGATTTCCCTGCAGTTTTCGACATCCTGCAGGTACCGGGCGGCACTGGTTTTTGCCCCTCTTAGGTGGTGGTAGGTATGGTTTCCGATGCCGTGCCCCGCTTCCCCTACTTGTCGGGCCAGATCGTGGGACCTGCTTACGTTGTCTCCGACCATAAAGAACGTAGCCTTCATCCGGCGCTTGTCCAGCGCTTCGAGCACAAAGTCGGTAACCCCCGCCACCGGACCATCGTCAAAGGTAAGAAACACGTTCCTTTGATCCCTCGCCCGGTGCCAGGTAAAGTCACTGAACACCCGCTGCGCTATGTCTGGAATCTTAAAGGGCCGCATCTCCGTTGAATTGAAGGCTTAGCAAGGTGAGGTCATCCCTCCTTCCTACCCCCTCGGAAAAGGCATCCAGTTCGGTGAAGAAGCCTGCATGAAATTGTTCGGGGGTTGCACAGGGGTTGTTACGGATGTACTGCAGAAAGTTTTCCTCCCCGTACTCTTCTTCCCTGGGGTTAAGGGTTTCGGTCAGGCCATCCGTGTACAGGTGCAGAACAAAGCTGTGCAAGCCATTGCGCCCTCCCTGTTCCAGAAAAGGCAGGGATTCGAAAGCCCCCAAAATGGTGGTACCTGCCTCCAGCACTTCTATCTGCTGCCCCTGCTCGGTACAAAGCACCGGCGGGTTGTGCCCGGCATTGATGTAACGGAGTCGTCCGTCCGAATAGCTGTAATGTCCGAGAAAAAAAGTGATGAATCGTTCTCCATTGGTATTTTCAAAAATGGTAGAGTTTAACTGCTGGACAATGGTCACCAAATCCGACCCGCTTCGCAACAAGGTTCGCAAGGCAGCCTGAAAGTTAGACATCAGCAGCGAAGCGGGCATTCCTTTACCTGATACATCCGCTACACAAAAATAAACGTCATTTTTGCTGGGCTGAATCAAATCATAGTAATCCCCCCCGACCGTACTATGGGGGAAATAGGTCACCTTCGCTTTTAATCGGTGATTGGATGGCAGGCTTGCCGGAAAAAGCATGCGCTGCACGTTGCTGGCGATTTCCATTTCCTTCCGCAAGCGCTCCTGTTCCAATTGCTTTCGCGAAAAACGTTTGTTCTCCAATGCCACTACCAGGATGTTGGTAAGCGCTTGAGTAAAATCCAGGTCCAGCCCTTTCTCTTTGTCCTTGGTATTCAAAAAAAGAATGGCCAGCATTTTTTCCTTGTGGTAAACGGGTACATAAATATTTACCTCCGAGAAAGAATACTCCTGTGCAAGGCTCAAACTAAGTTTGCCGAGGTGTTTGTTTTCCTGTACATCTGCTTTTGGGATGTGCTCGGGTAACTTCCCCTTCACCTGGTGAGAAATCCTCCGTTCAAAAAACTGCTCCTGCTCGTTGAATACATACAATAACAAAGACTTGATGTTGAGGTGTACCAGACAGGTGAACTTAAAAATATTTAGCAATACATTTTCTGTCTTGTTTTCGTTAATGGCCTGTGTAATTTCCAACAGGGCCTTTAATTCCAATTCTTTTCGTTGGTACTTTAGCGTCTCGGTGGTCATGTCAGAGGGTATTGTGTCTCAAAAGCCCTTGTTTGGTAGCCAGGTAATGCAGCTCTTTGCCGCTCTCATTCAACGCAGGCGGGGTGAATAACTCTTCCTCCGGGCTCGAGTAGCACTTAATCCATGCTTTTTTCAGCAGCAGGTCCAGGGTGACCAACAGCCGCTCGTCCTCCCAACCCAGCTTCTTTTTCAGGTAATCGTACGATTGAAGAAAATACAATTCGTCCAGCAGGTCAAATTCGTCGTCGGTCATTTTATGCGCCCATTGGTTAGGTGGAATGACAAAAATAAGGGATTGATTAGTTTTTCCTTCCTTTCCAGGTATATTTTCCTGAAATCGCCCGGGGAAAGGTCAGGGCTACCAGCAAGGGGTACAACCAACCGGCCAGAAACAAGTCCAGGTTGCGCACCGGCTTACCGAAGTACCGAAGAAACCGACCCAAGGCCCGCCTTTCCAGGAAGAATTTTAGCGCGCAATACAGCACGGTCCAGCCGAGAAATGGCCATTGCAGCAAGGAAAGCAGGAGTACCGCCAATTGGCATAGGCTGGCAACTACTAAAAAACCGGCCGACGCGGCGTGCCCCCCATCCCGGTGGGCATTCCATTTGCTGGCCCATCGGCTACGCTGAGCAATCCAGGCATTTACCCCCGGCAGGTGTCGGGTTGTTACCAGCGATTCCGGTGCGGCGCTGTACCGCAAGGCAGACGCGCCGAATTCGGCACGTATTTTTTTCATTAGAAACTCGTCGTCTCCCGTCAGGAGGTGTTCATTTCCTTCGTACCCGGAAACCCGGTGGAAAGCTGCGCGGCGGAAGGCCAGGTTGGCAGCACTGCACATCAGCGGATTTCCCATGAAAAACGATACGGCCGTTATCAGTCCGATACTCGCCCATTCGATGGGCTGAAACCGGCCAAAGACTCCAGGTCCCTCGGTGGCGATTACCGGGCCCGCCACCAATTGCACCTCGGAATGCTTAAATAAAGCCGACATGGACCGAACCCAGGTTGGCGGGACCTGTACGTCCGCATCGGTAGTCAGGATCAGGGCGGTAGTACTCCGTGCGATACCCGTACGCAAAGCGGCCTTTTTTCCCACTCCTTCACTACGGATACACAGCCAATCCCCCATAACCCGCTTGCTGATAAAGGACTGTACCAGAGCTTCTCCTCCATCTTCACTTTGGTCATCGATGAAAATGACCGGCAGGCCATTGGGAAGCTGCCGGGCCAGGTGGGGAAGCAACCGCCGAAGGTTTGGGAGTTCGTTTCGGAAAGGAACCAGTACCGTACAATCCGGTCGTTGGTTTTCTGGTCCTAATTCAGACGGAGGTAGACGCTTCCAGGTAAAAGCAAGAAAAAACAGGCCTGCCAGGTAGCTTGAAAGGATCAAAATTACTACGGCAGCGATAAGTAAACCCATGTCTTGCTTTGAAAGAATTATCGTAAATTGCACCGATGGGTAAAGAAGCGAAAAATCAGCAAAAGGAAAAAATAATTTTAGGCATCGATCCGGGGACCACGGTGATGGGCTACGGGCTATTGCTGGTAACAGGCAATAGCTACTCGGTTCTTCAATTTGGCGTCATTCATTTGAAAAAGTACAGCGATCATGCCTTGAAGCTGAAGAAAATATTCGATAAAATAAGCGGCATTTTGGAGGAATTTTCTCCGGACGCCGTGGCGCTCGAAGCCCCCTTTTATGGGCAAAACGTCCAGTCCATGCTCAAACTGGGAAGGGCACAGGGAGTGGCGATGGCGGCCGCACTGGCCAAAGAAATAGCCATAACCGAGTACTCGCCAAAGAAGGTCAAACAATCGGTCACAGGAAACGGCAACGCCTCCAAGGAGCAAGTGGCAGAAATGCTTAAAACCCTTCTCAACCTTCGGGAACTTCCCCAATTGCTCGATGCAACGGATGCTCTGGCCGTGGCACTCTGCCACCACTTTCACGAGGGTCGGATCCAAACACGGGGAAGAAACGCCGGCTGGAAATCCTTCCTTAGCGAAAACCCCGACCGGGTGAAAAAATAATCACCTAACTATTCCGATTTCAATCAGTAATTGGTACATTGACTCCTATCGATGTAAATGGAATGCTCATGAAACGAAAGGAATTGGATTGTGAAAATTGTTATGCCAAGTTTGTCGAACAACTCAATGACTTACGGGACCTGATACAGGAAGGCAAACGTCGCGGCATGGACGACCGAACTCGGGCTGACATTGTAAGGTCCTTTGAAAAAGCCCATGACGCGGCCCTGGAAACCATCGCTGCCTATTTTAGAAAACAAGGGAAACCTCCCTTTTCCGGGTCCCGTGATGCCACAGTGGAAGCCTTCCATGCGAATCTGATCGACGATGGACAGGGATGGCTGGACATGATTATCTGTCGTATCAAATACAATCCCCTCTATCCCGGGGATTACCTCGGTTCCCTGAGCGAGAACATTGTAAAAAAATACATCGATTTTCTGGAAGGATTTGAACGAGTCATGGAAAAAGACCTGGAACGGTAAACCAAATGAGAAAAAAATTTTGGTTCGGCTGTCGCACTTTTACAATTCATTGCGTCTCAGGGAAAAGCATTTGATTGAGATGCCTCCAAAAAACCTTTTCAAATCAATTCCCAATGGCCATGAAAACACAGGTACAAAAAAAAGTCAAACGCAGCCTTCCGGTCTTATTCTCGGTCCTGCTGCTCGTGTTCTTCCCTTCTTGCGAAGACCAATTGGAATCCAGCTACACCTATCAAACGCAGGTGCCTGTGTTCCTTCAGGTGAATACCTTCCGTGAAGCAGACATCATCATCGAACCACCCAAGCCACTGGATAATCCCGGTAAAATCTACATTTTCGGGGACTACCTCTTTGTATCCGAGCCGGGAAAAGGCATTCACATCTTGGACAATACCGATCCTGCCAGCCCCCGTAATTTGAATTTTATCAATATACCCGGAACGGGAGATCTGGCTATCAACGATCACATATTGTATGCCGATAACTACGTGGACCTGCTGGCCTTTGATATATCCGATCCGCAAGATATTAAACTGGTAAAACGGGAGGAGGATGTGTTTCCCAACCTGTATTCCAACGAGGAGACCGGTACGATCATTACCTTCAAGGATACCCTGATCACTTCTACCGATCCCAACATGATGTGGTCCAGCTGGGGGCGGCCAGCTATCCGAACGGACTTCCTGGCCTTTGAGTCCATGGCGTTTGCAAGTAGCGATGCGAGCAGAACTGGCGGACAAAATTACGGGCAAGGTGGATCCATGGCTCGCTTCACCTTATTGTCGGGTCATTTGTACACGGTAGACGATTACGACCTTCGCGTCTTCAATGTGGAAGACCCCACCGACCCACACTACCTGAAAAACATCAACCTGGGTTGGGGCATTGAAACCATCTTTCCATTTAAAGGAAACCTTTTTATCGGTTCCATGACGGGCATGCATATTTACGATGCGAGCAATCCCTCCGACCCGAAGAAAATGGCAGTATACGAACACGTTACCTCCTGCGATCCGGTGGTAGTCAACGATACCCATGCCTTTGTCACCCTTCGGAGCGGGGCGATGTGCCGCATGGGTGTGGATGAACTGCATGTGCTGGACATCACCGACCTGTACAAACCGCGGTTGATTAAATCCTACCCGATGGATAATCCACATGGGCTGGGTCTTTTGGGAGATTATTTGTACCTTGCAGAAGGTGAACACGGTCTGAAGAGTTTTAACGTAGCGGATGTGTTGGATATCACCAACAACCAATTGGAGCATCTGGATGATTTTTCCGCCATAGACATCATCCCCGGACCCAAATCCCTGATCGTGATTGGCCCGGATGGTGTTTGTCAGTTTGACTATTCCGATCCGGAAAAGCTGAAAAAATTAAGCTGTATCAATGTGTCTTTTCGTTAAATGAAAGTCATTTATATCATTTTTGCAGCAACCCTCTATTTGGCCTGTCCTTTTAACAGCTGGGGACAGGCCTTACCTTTTACCCATCATTCTGAGGTGGGCGTTCTGAGCGGGAGAGACGATTTCGGAAACCGAACCAATTTTACCTTCCAAACCTTTAATGGTTTTAAGCTTTCTGAAAGGCATGCGTTTGGATTCTTGACCGGCCTGGATCAATACGGCGCCCTTTCTGTGGTGCCAGTGGCCATGAGCTGGCGGACCCTGGTCAATCCACAAGATACCTGGCAGGTATACGGGGCCCTTGATTTGGGCTACGGGTCTACCATCCTGGAGCCAACGGTGGTTACCGAATGGGACGAACACCGCTGGCAGGACGGAGGATTCATGGGGCAGGGCAGCATTGGGCTACGCCTACAAACGAAACGGTCCAATTTCTGGACAATCAGCCTGTCCTATAAACGGCAAATCTACCACCTCACCACGGCCAATCCCATGGTCCCGATGCCCAATCCCAGTCGCCCGGAAGACTGGATCTATTATGCAAGGGATAAAATCACCTTCAATAACGTGGTGTACCGGTTGGGGTATTGGTTTTGAAAATTGACAAAAGCAACAAGAAGCCCCGCAAATGATCGGGGCTTCTTGTATTCGTTGATGCTATTTTTTTTTTATTTTTCGTGTAGAGTGTTGATTTTTGAGCGGCCTCCCGGCGAATCAATTCCCGAAACAAATAAGGTATTTCTCTTGCCGGGTCCGGCTGAACAACTGTAGGAAAAAAGTTTTTTTTTGAAAAAGCAGCGGTATGCCATTCCAAATCGATATTTGGCGGGGTTTTTCCGCTGATGACTGCGATACCAGCAAGAAGATACAACGTATTCAATCCAGTGCCGATCCTATTGATCCATGCGATCGGTGTATCAATCGTTATGTTCACCACAAATCTGCATTGCTTGTCAGGGATTTTCCTGGCCTTTTCGGCTGCGGGCGTTGACACTACTAGGGCTTGAATTAATGGCTGTCCCTATGCCTACTCTTCCGGGCAGCTTTTTCATCCCGGCGAAGAAACCGCTCCCCAGGGTTTGGCAAATCGCATTCCTCCCTTCGGTCGGGATTATCCCCTTATTTCCCGACGCATAAATAAATAATACGAAGCAGCAAAACACATCGTAGTGGCAGCAATCAGGCCACTGACCTGCGGCCACACGATCATCAGACTGTCTCGCAAGGGAAGTGGTGAGGGGATGGCACCGGCCATTTGTTCCATCGTAATCGGTCCCAGGCTCCTAACCGAAGGCATCAGTAAGGTAGTCGTCGCATCGGTAAAAAGCTGAATGGGCGAGAGGCGCAACAGGCTTAAAACCTGTCGGTTGTACCGAATCACATCCGATTCCGAAAATTCATTGGCGGCCGGAACAATCAGGTCAATGATGATTTGGTAGAATACGGTAAAAAACAGCCAAATGCCAATTGCCGTCAGCGCGGAGGTGGAAGCCTGTTTGAAAACGATCGACAATAAAATAGAAAGACCCAACCAAAATCCCACGTACACGGTGCAAAGGATGGTAAATCCAACAATTCGAAACACCTCCTCTGCTTCGACGAGTACGCCGGTGATCAAAATGCCACCACCGATCATCAGTAAAGAGAGTGTCAGCAGTAAGCTTCCAACCAACGTCAGCGCACTGACAAATTTTGACAAAAGCAAATTATCCCGATAGATCGGCTGCGCCATGATGCGGGTCAATGTCCCATTTTGTTGTTCAGAATTGATCGCATCAAAGCCGAGACTGATTCCCACGATGGGGCCCAGAAAATTCAGAAAGACATGGAACGGTGGTAACGTGCCCTCGGTAGTGGTAAGCAACTTCAAATACAGGAACAGGCGATCCGGGTCCTTTGCATTGCTCACTACCTCGCGTATGTTGCTCATGGCCACCGATATACTACCCCAAAAGGTCAAAAGTATGAGTAGGAGCAGCACCAAAAATCGCCAGCTACGAATATGACCCGAAATTTCTTTTCGTACCATCACCCAAAAGGGATGTTGGCGGGTTTCTCTCGTTGTAGAAGAATGACTTTCAAATAGATCCCTGATTGCTTTCATTGCTCTTCTTTTACGTTAGATTTTTCTCAAAATACCTTTCGTAAATTTCCTCCAATCCATACTCCTTTTTCTGGACACCGGAAACATCGTAACCTTTGTGTACAAAAAACCGAACAATGTCGGGGGTCAGGTCCTTGCTGCTTATCACCTCGATTAGCTGCTCTTGTACCCGTACTTGTTGCACCGCTTCCAGTTGAAGCATTTCCTCCTCATCCTTCCAGGGCAGATCGATGGCATTTTCCAAATTGACATGGACCTCGTAGGATTTTTCAGCAAAAATCCGATTCGAAAGTGTATCAATGGTACCTTCAGCGAGCAGTTCTCCCTTTACAAAAATCCCTACCCGATCACAAACTTGCTGCACCTGGTGCAGATGATGGGAGGAAAGCAATACCGTTAGTCCCTTCTCACGGCTCAGGCGCAAAATAAGGCCCAGAAATTCCTTCACGCCACTGGGGTCAATACCCAGTGTCGGTTCATCCAGGATAATGACCTCCGGATCTTTGATAAGCACTTCTGCCAAGCCCAGACGCTGCTTCATTCCCCTGGAATACGCAGCCGTCTTTTTATGAATGGCCTCTCCGGACAGTCCTACCAGCTCCAGGGTAGCAAGGGCTCGTTGTTCCACTTCAGTGCGTGGAATCCCATTTAGTTCTCCCACGTACATCAGGTTTTCAAGGGCCGTCATGGTATCGTAAAAACCAACACTATCCGGCATATAACCCACAAGGCGCTTGACAGATAGCGGGTCTTTGGATGCATTAAATCCGCAAACGCGAGCCGTGCCGGAGCTGGGTTCCGTCAGTCCCATCAACATGAGTATGGTCGTTGTCTTTCCGGCACCGTTGGGGCCCAATAATCCAAATATTTCCCCCTTGTTTACCGTAAGATCCAATTCATTCACCGCTTTGAAGTCTCCATAACTTTTTGTCAGGTGCTTCAATTGTATGATTGGGTTCTCCATAACACATTTATCTCCTTCCAAACTTTCGGATGAGGTAAAATACAAAACCGATCGCTAGCAAAATCACCAATATGCCCACCCATCCGGAAAGCATAGAGGTTTTGACCGTCATTCTAAAAGTTGCTGTGCTGGTGCTCGGTGTATTTTTGGCAGTAAACTTACTGACATAATCCCCGGCCAACGTCTTGTCGGGAACGGACAATGTGGCGATCACATCCTTGGTCTCTCCCGGATTCAGCTGTTGAATTTCAGACGGAGAAAAGGTAGCCTGCCAATTGGGTGGTGTCTGAGATGAAAAAGTAATGTCGTTCAAGGCCAATGAACCCATATTTTTGACCTGAAGGAGGATTTCTGCCTTTTCTCCCTCCGTGATTTCGCCACTCAGACGGCCCGTGGGAGTCGTGAGCTCCAATTCATAGGATCCTTCTACTACTGCCTCTAGCGCAAGGGTGAGTGTCTTATTGGCTGCGCGGGCCTGCACGGATACCGGATACTTGGCAGGCGCTGCCCCATAGGCGGGTCGTATTTCGATGGTAAGGCTTTCTGTACGCCCTCCTTCCACGTTTAGCGAGGTGATCTGACTACCCCTGGCCTTGAATACCACCCGCCACCCCTCGGGCATTTCTGCACTTAGTTGGTATACCCGCGCTTCATCGGAGTTATTCGTAAGTGTGGCCTGATAGCGGAAAGTTTCGTTGACAGGTGCTTCGATATTGAGCAAACTTGCTGTAAACGAGGACCCGTCCTCAAATTCCTGTGCCGCCGCCCGGAAGGGAGACAGGATCAGGAAAGCAATAACCATTAATGCAGAAAAACAATCCATGCTCCATCTGGAGCCCTTTGTGTTAAAATTACCTTCTAAGTTCATATAAATAAGTGAAATTTATAGATTAAACTAATACCATTAAAATCTACCCTATTTACCTTGAGATAACTTCAAGAATTGCGCTGGCAAGTTTATGTGAGAAGCAGAATTTACACAAGACCCAAATCGAGAAATTAACATTTTTTAACAAATACCGAAAGGCCCGACTCCCAGACTACCGAATGCTCCCTGCCTGCACAAATGCGGTTGTGGAGCCGAATACCCAATTATCGCAAGTACCCATCATCGAAAGGCGCCATCCCGAGCAAAAAGGGCTTCGACAGGCGCAAGCTGCCGGGAAAGGAAGCTAATCCGGGTCAGGAACGCAAGTCCGCCCTGGAATACGAAATGCAAACCGGTCGCACAGCCTGACCCATCAAACTACAGCGGGTGAGAGGAATGATGCGAACATCTGTATTCAAAAAAACTCGCCCTCAGCGCGCGTTGGAAAGAAGCCAGCCTTTCATCGCCCTGCCATTGGATCATCTCTCGAAATCAAGGAAAATAAAAGCCACTGGGTCCTCTTCCTGCGGGCAATTGATCTACCCGTTCACCGGCTGAATTAACCCGCAACACCGATCCGTTTCCCTGCCATCCGGCATGTTCTCCCACATACAGGGTTTGCGTCGCCTCATGGTATCCCAATCCGTAGAAATTATTTCCAGAAAAAAACCGCTCTTCCAAAACTGTTCCCGTATTCAGGGACAACATCACTACCACATCTTCATTGGCCTGGTTGCTAATGACAAATAATACGCCCGTATCGGAAAGGGCAAAATTCCCATTGTAGATGCTATTTTCAACGCCAAAGCTATGTACTTCTTCCAGCTCAAATGTCACCGGGTTCAGCCGATTTAGGTAGACGCTTGTTGCATCACGGGCATATACATAGGTGCGATTTTCGTAATCAAAGAAATAAAAAGGCGTGCCGCTTACGGGTACGGACTTTTCCAGGGTTTCTGTTTCGGGATTAATGACCGAAATCAGCTGTTGCTGCTGGCAAGCTACCAAAATACGCCCCCCACGGATAGCCATGCCCTCGGGCCTGGAGGAAATAGCGATTTTCATGCGAACCGGTCCGCCCTCCAGGCCGTCTACCACGGCGATAAATGAATCCGGATTGTTCCAGTTTTCGTCGTATTCGCCCCAATCGCTAATAAATAATTTCCCCTCTGTAGCCACTAGGGACCTGGAATTGACCAGGTCTCCATTTATCGCACCGACACTCACGAAATCCGCGGCCCGTACGATTTCCACCTTTCCTGTGTTGGCTACCAGGTAATAGTAAGGCCCGAAGGAGCGCATGTTTTGGATCAGCCCGGCAAAGGGCCGCGCATTGGCCCTTTTAAAAATAGAAGATTCCATCGCTGCACGTTCGGTATCGTAATGGTAAATCTCCCCGTCATTGGCACCGAATGCTCCTTCATTGATCACCAAGACTCCTTCGCCATACGCACCTCGCGGAAGGTCTACCGGATCCGTCGTGCAACATGCCAGCAAGGCGAAAAACAGATTGCCAAAGACTACCTTCACATTTTTCATAAATCTAATTGTATCGTGAGTTGAAAATTTCTTCCGGGCATGGACCGTAGCTGTAGTACCTGATAGTCGGTATTCCACAGATTACGAACCTCTAGCCCAACTGTCCCGCTGACCGATTCTTTCCAGGAAAACGTTTGGGAAATCCCCGCTCCCCAAAGCGTGTAGGCCGGAAGCGCGGTTCGGTTATCGGAGGTAACAAAGCGTTGCCCGGTGTATTGTCCCGACGCAAATCCGGAAAACCGGCCTTTTGTAAGGGTCCAGCGCAGCTGTAATTTATGGCGGGGAACGTATGGCAGCTGTTTGCCCAGGTCCTCCTCATTTCCCGTTGCTACGCTCCGGTTACTGGTACGAGTCCAGGCATAATCCGCCTCCCAGGCCAGGCCCCATGCTCCTTTCATCAGCTTCCACTCCATGAAATACTCCAGGCCCTTGCTTACTACCTTCCGGACATTTTTTGGTGTCCAGAACGACGCCTCAGGAAGCCAGATAATCCAATTATCCACGCTCATGTGAAAAAGGGAAATGCGATTGCTAAACTCCAAGTGATGGTCGGCGAAATGCTGGCTCAGTCCCAATTCCTTGCTCCAGCTTTGCTCAGACGCCAGGTCTGGATTTCCCCCGGGCATCCAAAAACGGTCGTTTAAGGTGGGCACCTTAAACCCTTTGGATGCATTTGCCGAGACCTCCCATTGCTGAACCGGACCGGAAAGAAACGTCCAGGAAACCCCTAGTCCGGGCGTAAAGGGAACGGACTGCCCTTCGTGCACCAATTGTCTCAATTGCAGGGAAAATCCCAGATTGTCCAGAGGCTTGTAATTGGTTGCCTGATACAGCTCAATCCGCTGTTCGGAATGGGAATAGGTGGATAAATCCCCCTGAATACGACTATACCGGACTCCGGACCGACTTTGCCAATGCTTCGAGGGTTTCCAGTCTAGCTCTACTGCGAGCAAGGCCTGCCGCGTGAGGTTGAGCGCTCCATTGAATTCCATGCGGTCGTGCACGACTCCTGTCTTGATGTTCCAGGTCGTTTTCGAACCCTTTCTGATGTAATCCACCACTGCCCGGAGATTTACACCCTTTTGCGTATCTCTACCTACAGAACCCAAGACGGGTTGAATCTCCCGCTGGATTTCCCCCAGCCAGAGGGAGGCTTGTAATACCTGGGCTTTTCCCAGGTCGGCACGGATGTCCTGGATCCAGCCCTGTTGCTGCACTTCCGCATGGTCCTGGTACCGAACCGGGGTATCGGGGCTGGCCCAATCCCTATAGGGAAAGTGGTTCGACAGCACGTTTCGATACAGGCTGGTGCGAAAAGAAATGGATTGAATACGCTGCTGATGACGGATTTCCTGCCCCCAGTTACCGAAACTTCCCAGCCGGCTCCTGACACGGGTACGCCGCTCCTGGTCCGGCGATAGCGAAGTGGTGAGATGAACGGCCCCTCCGATGGCATCCGTCCCGTAAAGCGCACCGGCACTTCCGTAATGGATGTCCACCTGGTCCAGGCCAGCCATCGGAAAAACGGAATAATCGGCCTGACCCAGGGAAGGGCTATTGACCGGGAGTCCGTTCCAGAACAACGCGTTATGACCAGCGGAGGTCCCTCGCATGCTTAGGGAAGCACTCATTCCCGATCCATAGGTGCGGATAAAAAGTCCGGTCCGATCCTGAAGAAGATCTCCCAACGATCCGCCTGCAGGCCCCGCTGCGTCTGAAAGATCCAGGCTCCGAATCCGCTGACCATAGGCGTAGGTACTCATCGGTACCGCAGCTACCTCCACAGGATCCAAATCGACCGTATCCTGAGCCAGGTCCTGGCCAAACGCCCCCATAGGCAGTAGGAGCCATACTATTACCAGAAAAAGACTACTTCGTTTGTCTGCTGCCATGATACCATCGGTTGTTTCCCATCCGGACAGAAACGACAAGAAAAAGCAGATGTATCCGTTGGACAGACCAATAGCGAGCCGTACGTGTAAAATGACTTCACGCCCGCCAGCGACGGCTAGAAATAACAACCAATACAAATCTTCTTCTCGGCCCTTCTCCCGAAAGCGTTGAATGCGACAAAAAATGGCAGGTCTCCTGACTTCCCTTGGTTGTTCCGCCTTCTCGTCCCTGTAAAAGGACAATGGCTGAGGATGGAAAACCACTGCCGCCAAAATCTGGCTGCAGAAGTGGGTTACAGTTGCGGGGACAGCTCCGGATTTTCACCGGATTCCCTATTAATCCCGAGAGCCTGGTACAGGTTCGGGAACCATTAATCGAGGCAAACTTACGGGAAAATCCGCGTTCAAAAAATTTTTACCAGAAATTAGCTGTTGGAATTGGGGGGTACAATGGTTTACTTTGGCATCAAATGTAATACAAAAATGCAGCGATCGTACCCGGGAATTCACTTGTACCTAGCCATAAACCTGCTATTGTTGGCTGGCTTTTCCTGCGGAGAAAAAGCAAAGCGTTCGGAAGCATCCTCCGTTTCGGAAAGCAATAAAATACCCATGACCTATGCGCAGGGATTTTCCCTGTACAAAACGGCAAGAGGGTATACATTGAGAACACATTTCGAACCGGGACTGGATCAATGGTATGAAATCCGAACCTCTGCTACCTCAGACTCCCTGCCATTACCGAAAGGTAGCCAACCCATTTTCGCAGACAGTAAGAAACTCGTGCTCACGGCAACCACCCAAATTCCACACCTTACCTATCTGGGTGCCGAAAACCGCTTGCTGGCATTTCCAAATTTGGACCTTATTTCTTCCCCACCGGTTCGCAAACGAATCGCCGCAGGACAGGTCATCGAATTGGGAACCGGGCCATCTCCGGACCTGGAAAAAATCATTGCAGTCGATCCAGGCTGGGTAATGGTATCTGGATTTGGAGATGTGGAAAAACTCACCGAAAAACTAAAGGCAGCAAGCATTCCTGTTGTGGTGAACGGGGAATTTTTGGAACCGCATCCCCTGGGAAGGGCGGAATGGATCAAAGCGACGGGTGCCCTATTGGGCGAACTGGAGGCTGCGGACAGTATCTTTTCACGAATAGAGACCGGATACCTGGCTGCCCGGACACAGGCTGCCAGCAAAAAGGGAGGAAACCGGCCATCCGTAGTATCCGGAACCTTGTACAAAGACATTTGGTATGCTCCGGGAAAGGACAGTTGGGTAGCCCAACTGGTTCGGGATGCCGGAGGAGCCTATGTCTTCGATCACCTCAAAGGCCACGGTAGCCTCGCCCTCAATTACGAATTCGTGCTCGATCATGCACGTGAAGCGAGCTATTGGATTGGCGCGGCAGATTTCGTGTCCTTGGATGAAATGGGAAACACCAACCCAAAATACCGGGATTTCAGGGCCTTTTCCAAGGGCCAAGTATACACCTACACGCGAAACCGTGGCGAAACAGGTGGACTGATGTATTTTGAGGAGGGCTACCTCCGTCCGGATTGGGTACTTTGGGACCTGATCAAAATCCTGCATCCGGAGAAGGCCATGGATCGTGATTTTCACTATTTCCAACGCCTCCATGAATAGCGCGTTTCCCCCCGACTGGCGATCCTGCTCTTTCTCTGTGCCGGGTTATGGCTGATTAACCTGAGCCTTGGCAGCGTAGACATTCCATTGAACGAGCTGCTCCGGCGTCTGGGAGGCATCCCGTTTACAAAGAGCAGCTGGGAAATCATCGTCGTGGACTACCGGCTGCCAAAATCCCTCACGGCAATGCTTGCCGGGGTCGGTCTGAGTCTAAGCGGCTTACAGATGCAGACTTTTTTCAGAAATCCGCTGGCCGGACCTTACGTATTGGGCATTAGCTCGGGAGCCGGACTGGGCGTGGCCTTACTGACCATGGCGGGAACCGCTTTTGGCTGGCACCTGCTGGGCAATTCCGGGGGGTATTGGTCGGTGATTCTGGCTGCAAGTGGGGGCGCAATCGCCGTCTTGGTACTTATGGGTCTGGCGGCCTGGAAGGTAAAAGATAGCATGACCCTGTTAATCGTCGGACTCATGTTTGGCAGTGCGGCCTCCTCGGCGATCACCCTTTTGGCCTTTTTCAGTGCGGCCGAGGAGTTGAAAGAGTTTACCATTTGGTCCATGGGTAATTTGGGTAATACCGGGTGGAAAGACCTTGCGTTTCTTTCAGGAGCCGTATTCTTGGGATTGGTACCGGCTATTAGTTCGACCAAAGCCTACAATGCCATGCTTTTAGGCGAGGCTTATGCGGTCAGCATGGGCATCAACTTCCAAAAACTGCGTTGGGTAATGATCCTCAGTACCGGCATACTTACCGGGAGCATTACGGCATTTTGCGGACCCGTAGCCTTCATCGGAATCGCTGTACCGCACCTGGCCAGGCTTCTATTCCGGACTCAAAACCACGCCATCCTGTTTCCGGCTGCAGCAAGCTTGGGAGTCTTGATTCTGCTTGCCTGCGATACCATCAGCCAACTGCCCGGCATGGCCAGCAGCTTGCCTCTGAATGCCGTTACCACAGCCTTTGGTGCACCGTTGATTATTTGGCTGATCATGAAACGGAGTTTCAGTGAGGAGTTTTAACTTTACGAGAATGGAGCAGGCAACCAAAACGAGTACCGAAAATCCACCCTTATTAAAGGCCAGGGATTTGGAATTGGGCTACCGCATGGGTACGCAGGTACATCGGGTAGCCTATCCGGTAAGCTTTGACCTGTACCGGGGAGAGCTTACCTGCCTGATGGGGCCGAATGGGGTGGGTAAATCCACCCTGCTAAAGGCCATCATGCATCAGCACCCTCCCTTGCAGGGGGAGGTGTGGCTGGAGAACATCGCTACTGCGCAGCTTGGAGAAAAGGAGCGGGCAAAAAAAATCGCCGTGGTACTGACCGAAAAAATCCCAACCGGTATGATGACGGTCCGGGATTTGGTAGCATTGGGCAGGATTCCGTACACAGGCTGGTGGGGCAAGCTAAGTCCACCGGACCAGGAAAAAATCGCCGAAGTGATGGAATGGACTTCTATCAGCCACCTCGCAGCAAAACGGATATCGGCGCTCAGTGACGGACAGCGGCAAACCGCCCTGATCGCACGGGCCCTGGCCCAGGACAGCCCCGTCATGATCCTGGACGAACCTACGGCTCACCTGGACCTCAGCAACCGGTTTGAAATCATGTACTTATTGCGTGACCTGGCAAGAAAAGCGTCCAAAGCCATTCTGGTCGTCACCCACGATTTGGAAGTAGCGCTCGAAACGGCAGATAGAATTTGGCTGATGAACGAAAACCAGCCCCTGTTGACCGGCAGCCCGGAAGACTTGATGGTGAATGGCGGCATACAGCGACTCGTCCCCGGGGCCAAATGGCAGGTAGACACCATTTCCGGAAAAATTGTTCGGGCCACGATTCCCCTTGCGTGCCCCATCGAAGGGCCCGAAAACCTGGCTTACTGGGTAAGAAATGCACTGCGGAAAAACCCAAACCTTGTGCTTCCGGATTCCATCCATCTCAGCAGTTCCCCTTTCGAAATAAGGGCAACCTTTGCCAAAAAAAACTACCTCTTTGGACGTATTTCTGAACTGATTGGCTTCTTGCAACACCGGCCGGAAAAGGATATTCATTTTTAACACAAAATTCTTTCCTTAGGTAACTTCTCGACCCATTCCCGCAAAAAAACTAGTCTGTGAGTACTGCTACCGTCGTTTTCTGGCAGCCCTACCTGAGCGCCTTCCCGTAGGTGGACTCTCGCATGCTTTATGATCATTCCTTCCTGCGTCACTTGCGTTCTGGGCGATTTCGCGTCACTAGTATCACCTTCTAATTTATCGAATTCCTGGGAAAACTACCGTCTGACTTGTAAAAACGGGATCAAATTCTTTCCACTTTTGACAGTTGCTGCCGGTCAAACATCCATCCATCGATGCTTTTACCACTGAAAATCCCGGTCCTGATTGTTTCAATCCTAAACATGCGTTTGAATTTCTACGGCGAACTCCTACCCACTTTGCTTCACACACAAAAAAATAAAAAAAACCGAAGCTAAACCAAGGTATCGAACGATTCAGGGACTAGGAAAGCCAAGGGATTTCTATAGCCCACCGGGCAGGGGCGGGTAGGCAGGAGTGAGCCGGGAGGTACTTGATGCAGTTTTGACTCCTTGCAAAGTCCGCGGCCGGTAAGTAGGCCCTAAGCAAATACTCCCCGGGGCAGTACTAGAGGCTCTTGATGGCCCCACCGTCGATGGGTATACTGGCTCCGGTAATATAGGCCGCCATGGGGGAAGCCAGGAAGGCAAGAAGGTAGCCGTATTCTTTGGGATCCCCAAATCTACCTGCGGGGATGCTGGCTTTCCGTGCTTCCAACAGCGCGTCGATCGTGTCGCCGGAAGCCTGGGCCTGCTTTTGAGTCAACTCCCGAATGCGTTCGGTATCAAATGCGCCGGTAAGGATGGAATTTACCGTAACTCCGTCGGAGGCCACTGCGTCTGCCAGGCTCTTCGCCCAACTGACCACAGCCGTACGGATGCTGTTGGACAGAACCAGATTGGGTAGGGGCTCCTTTACCGAAACCGAGGAAACATTCAGGATACGACCGTATCCCCGGGAACGCATGCCCGGCACCAGCAGTTGGGTCAGGTGATGGTAGGTTTTAAACAGCAGATCGAAGGCTTCCTGAAAGTCCTCGGTTGTTTTCTCATTGACTGTACCGGCTTTCGGACCGTTGGTATTGTTAACAAGGATATCAACTTTTTTACCGCTAAAAAAACTTTCCGTGAGCTGCCTGAACCCGATAAAATCCAGGTAGTCAACCTGCAGATAATCGTGTTGTTGGCCAGCATCGGAAGATAAGGATGCCAAAGCCTCGTTCAATGAATGTTCGTTTCGGGCCATTAGCGTAACCGTTGCACCGGAGGCGGCCAGTTGCCGTGCGGCGGCCAATCCCAGTCCCCGCGTGGCTCCTCCTACTACCGCCCGGTAGCCCCTGAGATCAATGATCATTTCTTGGTTTTTTTATAGGTAACACATTCGCTTCCGGAAAATAGGCCTTTCCAAAGAAATAGGCAAGCTTAAAAAGGGCTCATTCCATTATTTGATAAAACCTATTATTATTATAGGGTTTGTTGGGAGAAGTAGCGAAATATTGATTATATTTGCCCCACTAACTATTGGCATGACATACGAGCAATTTAGCAGGTACTCCTTTTTGTTGGACAGGACGGCGCGAAAGGTCAAGCAATACGCCCAACAAAAGTTTAAGTTGAACGCATTTGACATCACGGTGGACCAATGGTTGGTCATGAAAAACCTGGAGGAAAACGACCGGCTTAGCCAGACGGAATTGGCCCATTTGGTATTCAAGGATCAGCCAACGCTGACGCGCATTGTGGACCTCCTCTGCAAAAAAGGGTACGTGGAGCGAATTCCTCACCCTCAGGATCGCAGAAGCTACCGGCTGCATTTAACGAGCAGCGGGAAGGAAAAAGTGGCGGAATTGAAGCCGCAAATTGCCCTGATTCGTCAAAAGGCATGGGAGAACCTAACCGAAAAGGATTTTGAGGAATTCAAGCGGATACTGAATACGATCTACGGCAACCTGGCAGAATAAACTGCCGGAAAATTTAAAATAGTTGGTATACTAATTATCTTTGCAAAAACAAACGAACCCGGACGGGGTTCCACCATTAAAACAATCTATTTATACCATGATTACTACTGACATTTGCATAATTGGAGCAGGCCCGGTAGGCTTATTTGCGGTTTTTGAAGCCGGATTATTAAAGATGCGTTGCCATTTGGTGGATGCCTTGCCACAAGTAGGTGGGCAGTTGTCGGAAATCTATCCGCAAAAACCGATTTATGACATACCCGGTTATCCGGAGGTAAAGGCGCAAGAGTTGGTAGATAATCTCATGGAGCAGATCAAGCCATTTAAGCCCACGTTTTCTTTGGGAGAACGAGTGGACCACCTCAGCAAGCAGGACGACGGCTCGTACATTCTGACAACCAGCGATAAGACACAGATCCATGCGCAGGTAGTGGTGATCGCCGGAGGTTTGGGCTGTTTCGAACCCAGAAAACCGGTTTTGGAAAACCTGGAAAACTTCGAAGGCAAAGGAGTGGCATACATGGTGAAGAATCCGGAGCTATTCCGGGATAAAAAAGTGATTTTGGCCGGCGGAGGGGATTCAGCCCTAGATTGGGCCATTTATCTGTCCGATGTGGCCAAGCGAGTAACGCTGGTTCACAGAAACGAAACTTTCAGAGGCGCGCCCGATTCAGCAGCCAAGGTGTTTGATCTGGCGAATGAAGGAAAAATAGACCTGATCCTTTCTGCCAATCTGAAAGAGCTTGGGGGCAACGGCCATCTCGCTTCGGTATTTTTGGAGGACAAGGCCAAGACCCGAATAAAAATTGATACGGATTACCTGATCCCATTATTTGGTCTAAGTCCAAAACTGGGGCCCATCGCCGACTGGGGACTGACCGTCGACCGGAACGCTATTGAAGTGGATACGAGAGATTATTCTACCGGAGTGGAGCGCATTTACGCCATTGGTGATATTAATACCTACCCGGGCAAATTAAAGCTTATTCTATGTGGATTTCATGAAGCCGCCATCATGATGCAATCGGCTTTCAAGTACGTGTACCCGGACCAGAAATTGAGCTTCAAATACACGACCGTAAACGGAGTCAACTCATTTTAATCGCATTTTTAACCAATGGTAACATTCACCGTAGAAGATCACGATGGCAATCGTCAGGATATTGAAGCACCGGACGACATGGGACTAAGCCTGATGGAGGTACTGAAGGCATCCGAGTATCCCGTTTTGGCCACCTGTGGAGGGATGGCACTTTGTGCCACCTGCCATGTTGAAATACTGGAAGGAAAAAACGGTCTGGGAGAAGCAACGGACATCGAACTGGATCAATTGGAAGCCCTTCCGGAATATTTTCCCAGTAGTCGGCTCGCCTGCCAGATTCGGATCAGCGAGCTGTTGGACGGGGCGGTAATCAAGCTTCGGGGAGAAGACAATTAATGCCTCGTGAAAAAAGGTGAGCGCGCGAGTCACGTTCACTTTTCTTCCTGCTTGGAAAGCAATTTCATCCACCTTCCTACGACTTGTTGAAAGGTTTTTTGTGCAACGGGCTTGGTCAGGTAATCGTCGAAATCGTAGGAATTTGTACCGGTGGGCTGCTGCGGGTAGGCATTTGCGGTAAAGCCAATCACCGGCACCTCTTTACTACCAGGGTATTCCCGAATGGCCTGTAGCAAGTCGTATCCGTTCATCTCCGGCATGTGAATGTCTGTGATAACCAGATCGGGTTTGCTAGCGATAAACATGGCGAAAGCATCTTTTCCATTCTCGGCTTCCAGAACCTGCGCCCCGGGACTCATTTGCTCCAAAAACACCTTTACCAGCATGCGGTTAATGGGATTGTCTTCGGCTACCAGCAGGGTAAAACCCTTGCCACAAGATCCATCCTGCCTGGGGTCTTTTGGGTTTATTGCCGGGGATCGCATCAAAGGACTGTAGGTTTTGGCAAGAAACCCCCTGATTTTGCCAGGGGTTACCGGCTTGTCCATGCTCCCCAAACAGCCGATTTTCGCAAAGTCATCAACGGCATTCTCCCTGTCATTGCTACCCAATAACGGCACAAAATAGGCCTTTCGGTTTGCTTTTTGTGCCAGCCGCATCATCTGCTGAATGGCGTGCGGACTATTGTTTCCCAAAAGCCGATTGTTGACAAAGACCAAGACAGGGTCGGAGCCATGTTCCATGGCAGAAAAGGCTTCGTTGATCGTTTGGAGATGCCTTGCGGGCAGCCCAAAATCTTCCCAATACCTTTTTAGCAGGGCACCTGACGATGCATTTCCATCCAGGATTATTACCTGTGAAAAACGGGATAAATACTCTTTTGACACGGGATTTTCTTTGGCAGCACTCGTTGGAGCACCTACCGAAAGTTCGAAGAAAAAGGTGCTCCCCTGCCCGGGCTCACTTTCCAGTCGAATGCGGCTATCCATTAACGAAAGTAACTTATTGGATATGGTCAATCCCAGCCCCGTGCCGCCAAATTTCTTCGTTGTGGACGAATCTGCCTGTGAAAAGGCGTCGAAAATCTGATCTTGTTTTTCCGGAGCGATGCCAATGCCACTATCGCGAATCGAAAATCTGAGATGCTCGGACCCGGCAGATGGCTGTTCGTTGATGGTTTCTATGGTCAGCACCACCTCCCCCTGCTCGGTAAACTTCAGTGCATTGTTGAGCAAATTAATCAATACCTGCTTGAGCTTGAGCTCGTCTGTTTCAATCTTCTGCGGCACATCCGCATGCATATCCAGCAGCAACTCCAATCCTTTTTGATGGGCCTGAAAACTTAACACATCCACAATGGTCTCTGCCAGTTCGTGCAGGTCGACTAAATCCAGGTTTAGCTCTGCTTTGCCGGACTCAATCTTAGCCAAATCCAGAATATCATTGATCAGATCCAGCAAAGACGAAGCCGACCTCAGGGCCGTATCCGCATACCTCCGCTGTTGTTCGTTCAAGTCGGTGTGGGTCAGGAGTTCGGTAAAACCGATGACTCCATTTAGCGGGGTTCGTATTTCATGGCTCATATTGGCCAAAAACTCACTTTTGGCTTTGTTTGCGTCTTCTGCAATGTTTCTGGCCTGCTCGATTTCTATTCGAAAGTTTTTTTCCTGGGTGATGTCACGCAATACCAGCAAGCTCCCAACCTTGTGCTGATCTTGAGCGCTGACCTTGGATTTGGAAAGAAGGTACCACAGGCTATGACCGTCCTTGAAACGGGTAAATTCCCTCACCTGGTAATAATCGGAGTTGTCGAGCATACCGGAAATTTCCGGCCAATGGGTATTGATTTCCTGCAGTGCTGCAGATTGATGCACTTTTTTGATGCCAAGGATCTTTGCTGCGGAAAGGTTCAACGTCACCAATGCTCCCTGGCTATCCAATACCATAACACCCTCCTGAAGATTATCGAATAGCGTTCGGTAGGCTATAGGAGCAATACGAAAAAGTTTAAAGTTTTTTAATCCAAGAAAGAAGAACAATCCGGTCCCCACAAAGCCCAAAGGGATGGGATCCAGCTGAAATGCTTCATTTCCGGTGAGGTGCCAAATATAGACCAATAAGGGGCTGCAAAGCCCCAGTATCACCGTAAATACCTGCTTCGTGTCCGATGCAGGCACCTCGAAAATACGTTTCACGAGCAGCCACAGACTAGCAAAAATCAGCAAGAGCGTATACCCTTGGTGTACCCAATAAAACCAAGCTTTTTCTGTGACCAGTACTGGAAACAGACCTTCTCTGCTAACGGAGAAAGAGGCATAAAACGAGCCATGCCATTCATTGGTAGCTACCAAAAGCAGGCTTATCAGGGGAATAATCAGAAATACAAGTTTCCTCGGCCCGGCAATCCACCGTTCATTTGCCGTATACGCCATGGTAAAAAAAAGCACCAGTGGGGCAAAGGCCACTGCTCCCAGGTACTGCAGTTTGATCATTGCGATTTTCCAATTCAAAGGCAATAGCATTAACTCCAGTAAGTAGGTAAAGGAATAGACAAAACAAGCAAGCATGATCCATAAAAAATAAGTGTAGGCCTGTTCTCCCTTCTTTTTGCGTGCAAAAAAAAGAAACGATAACGGGACCATAGCTATTGCCAGGAATAAAAAAAACAAGGGATGTACGTGTAAAAAGGAAGGCATGACAAAAAGCGATTCGAAATTTAGAAAGTAATATAAAGGAATAAAACCACTTTTGGTACAATGGAAATATTTTTTTATTCGAAACGCAGGGTCTTTCTACCACCATTGGGTTTTACCCATACGTAAAAAATGATTTCGCAGCTAAATATTTGTTACTGCCGAAGGAGGCAGGAAACAGGCTGTGCTCGATGACATCTACTACGTAGAGGCCGACCGAGACTATGCGAAAATTCACGTCAAAGGAGAGACAATGCTGGTCGTTTACCCGCTTAAGGTTCTGGACCAAAAGCTCCCCGTTAGGCAATTCGTCCGGATACACTGATCGTTTCTGGTCAATGTATGCAAACTGGACGCAGTAGCGGATAATTATCTGGAAATCAACAATACCAGGCTTCCTATCAGCAGGCAACACAAACAGGAACTTCTCAATAACCTCAATACCCTCTCCTAATTACAACTGGGAATACCCGGCGGAGCGAAAAAAAAATGGCTATCCAAAGAATCGACTAATGCCGTAGGTTCGCCGGATAGATTGGCCGCTTCAGGTCCGCAGGAGAGCCTATTGATCTCTCCGGTTATACCAATCGCGAAAAACCACTTTTCGCCACTTCCTCTTCGGGTAGGAGCCGATGGGTTCCTTTTTCGAGGCTTTCCGAGAGCAGCGCAAATACCTGATCCACCGCCTCCCGATAGGAAGCGATAATGTTTTCCGCATGCGCCAGACCGGGATAAAAAGCTGTCCCGGCGAGAAAACCTCGCTGAAGCATCTCGCGTGTAAACAGCGTACGCAGTCGCTCACCGTCCGGATGGCAAAAGCGAAATCCAGCCAGTGCCGGAAAGCCATATACCTCCAAATCCAACCCCCAGGCGGTTCCCAAATCCCTCCAGCACTGCTGCACGCTTTCTCCCCTGGCCTTCACCAAGGCGGGCAGGTCGATTTCATTCATCTGCTCTAGTGTGGCCAGGGCAGCGGTTGGGCCGATGCCCTCGCTCCAGGAAGTACTGCTTAGGAATGAACGATGGGCCCCTTCCATTGCCGTCCGGCTGCCAAGGACTGCCGCGATAGGAAATCCGTTACCGAGGGCTTTGGCAAAAACCGCCATGTCGGGCTTTACCCCATACCGTAAATGCAGTCCTCCCCGATGCATTCGCCAACCAGCGGTAATTTCATCCATAATCAGCAATATGCCGTATTTCAGGGTCACTTCTCGCACGGTTTCCAGGAAACCAGGCAACGGCTCCTCTCTCCTGCCCGGCTCCATAATGACAGCAGCCATCCGGTTACCATGGGTTTTTATGAGCTCAAGGAAAGCCTGGGTATCGTTGTATCGGAAGGTAAAGGCCGTACCGCGCAAATCCTCCGGTACCCCGGCAGGTTCCAGACCGGGGAGCAGGTGCCCGTTCAATGCATCCTCTGTACCGAGGTTTGCTGCCAGATACCAGTCTTGCCAGCCATGGTACCCACAAATCCCCACAAGAGACCTTCCCGTGGTAGCCCGTCCAATGCGTACTGCCAGGGCGCAGGCTTCGCCGCCTCCCCTCGCAAACCGCGCCTGTTCCGCCCATGGATGTAATGCACAAAGCCTGTCTGCCAGGGTTACCTCTTCTGGTGGATTCAGGGAGCAAGTAGAACCTCTTCGGACCCGGCGCATCACCGCTTCATTCACCGCCGGGTGGGCGTAGCCCAGTAAGCAAGCACCTACCGCATTGGTAGAAAAATCGTAGTAACGGATCCCATCCAGATCCCTCACCTCACATCCCCGGGCATCTCTGAAATAAGGAGGCCAATACGCTGGAGCCATGTTTTCGGGTCGTTTGCTAAGCAATTGCACGCCCCCGGGGATACGGGTTTTGGCATGCCGGTACAGGGCCTGATTGACCGGGACCGGTCCGTCCCCGAGACCAGCCAGTCGCATGCCATTGGCGCAAAAAATCTCTTGTTGCTCTTCTTTGTCCAGGGCCATCCACTCACAAGCCTCTTTTAAAGCCCGCAGGGATTCAATGCCCACCAGGCTGGGAGACCCCAATGCTTTATCCCATTTGCAAGCTTCCCCGTCCAGCCAAAAAAAACCATCCCCCAGTGTAATTGATTTTCCCCGCAGGGAGGAGATCGGAAAATCACTACCCCACAGGAGCTTTTGAGGCCCAAAATGATGCAATACCGTCATGATCGCCTGAGGTTCACATATTCCAGACACGTCAAACCAAATATTGGGCAGGTCCTTTAGTACCGCTATACCCGCCGCATGGGGCGCGTGAAACGAACGAGCGGCATGGGCAAGTACCAACTTCAATCCGGGGTAATCCAGGCACATACGACGAATCGTTTTTTGGTTTTCCGGATCGGAAATACCACGGTCTTTTACCAAATGAAGCATGATCACCGCCTGGTGGTCGTGGGCCCATTTCCACCAGTATTCGGGCAAGAATCCGGAAATGGAGCTTTGGAGACTGGGGCGCTCCGGACTATACACATGATAGGGCTTCAGCCCCTTTATCCGGGGGTGCTGCAGGATATCCTCCATCTCTTCCGGATGCATCTCGGGACGTATCAGCGCCAATCCGCGACAATGCGGATATCGATCCAGCTCTGCGCATAAAAAAGCGTTCGCAACCTGCACCTCCACCTCCGGCAAGGGGGCTGGAAAAAAAAGACCTCCCTCCAATCGGCTATTGGGAAACATAGGTTTCACCCGCGACTCCCAAACCGAAATACCCACCGATTCGGGACCTCCCGCCCACAATCCGGGTGCGGGCTTTTTTAAGTCCTCTGTTTGGTAACAATGGGCATGACTGTCCCACATACGTGGCGGAAGAAATTCACGGAGGCTGTCCACCAATTCCCGGTCCTTTTCGGAAAAATCCCAGCCAAAGGCCCCCTGTTTATTCGTTTTCATGGATTCGATGAGTTATAGTTAATCCCCAGGTCCCAGGTAGATTCGTAGAAAGTGTATGGATGTACGGTCTGTATCCGGCCCCTGGTAGTAGTAGACCAATATCTCCCAGGCATCCAAGGCCAAGAGTTGGGGATGACCAACAGAATACCGGGCCATTTCCTCCCAGGCCTCGTCCATGCGCAGGTACTCGCTATCTTGTGGCTTCTGCTCAAAAGTAATCAGTCGTCGGGAGCGATAAAAGGTCTTTCCTTCGTCCCTGCTCAGGTGAAGGTGAATTTCAGGGAATTTTCGCCGATCAATGGATACCAGGACCAGGCGACCGTCTGCCAGTTGCACCGGCCGGCCGGGCTGCCCATAAATCCCGGTATCCTCCGGCTCACTCCAGGTTTTTCCTCCATCGATGCTTTCCGAACGATGAATGTTTTGGTAACGGTTTTTTATTCCGTCAAAGGTCCAAAAGAAATTCACCACCCGCTCTCCTCCGATCACCACCAGCGGGCGCTGATCCCAATAGTACCGACCAGGATGACAGGTGACCACCTGCATCTCCGACCAGGACCCTCCCTGATCCCGGGAAAATAGCATGGCCGAGCGATGATTCCAGGGCATCGGATCCTCGCGGAATTTGTTTATTTCAAACGAACAAATCAGGCTTCCATCCGACAATCTCAGTGGCGGGCCTGTTAACGGCACGGGTCCCTGGGCAGCGGCACTATCGATCAGTACGGGCTCGCACCAGTCCGCGCCTCCATTGTCACTAAAACTATAAAAAATTCGAGTATCTTTCAGACTTTCCGTATGGGGATCAAAAAAGGGCGCTTCCGGATAGCTGGCATCCACCCAATTGGTAACTGCTAACACGCGGTTTGCTCCCAACGCAAGAAAGTACAGGCTATGAGAGTGTCCGGATCTACCATTAATCCCTGGAAGAAGCAAGGGCTCGAAAGGCGGAACCCAAGTCTTCCCCCGATCATCGGACCAGGTCATCATGGCCTTCATGGAGCGTCCGTCTTTCTTTTGGTCCGCGGCGCGAAACCCAGCCAGCCAGCGGCCCGAGGGCAAGACCTCCATTGCCGGAAAAGTAAGGCTTTCCAATCCCAGCGATGCTGGCAATCCACGTATCATTCCTTTATCCAATACCCGCATACGCTCATGGTTGATTAGTCAATTTCGCCGGAGTTCTTGAAAATGGCTGCCTCCCGGCTGCGCTTTTCCATGGTTTCGGTATTCCCAAGCAATCGCACATCCAGAAAACTCAATATCGTGCCCAATAACACACCTACTCCGAGCGAAACGGGGAGAATAAACAATACCTCAATCCCCAAAAATTTAAAAAAGGCGATGGCCACCGCAATGGCAACACTCCCTATCCCGGCAAGAAAGGTCGCCCTTCCCGTGGCAAAGGGAACAAAAAGGGCTAGAAAAAACAGCACAAATAAGGGGGAAACGAAGAGATTAACGACTTTAACAATTACATCGTAGAGGTTTCCTTCTACCTTACTGATTAGCAAACTGAGCAGCAAGGCAAAAACCCCCACGAACAGGGAAAGGTTGCGCACCGCCGCCATTTGTTTCTGAGGCGCCCGTGCTTTGCGGGTAAAGCGCTTGATGAGATCTTCTGAAATGACCGAGGATGTGCTGTTCAAACCTGAAGATAGGCTGGACATGGCTGCTGCCAGGATACCCGCAGCCACCAGGCCGGAAATTCCAACCGGCAATCCTACACGGATAAATTTCGGAAATAGCTGGTCGGCATGAGTGGTTACTGTCTCACCCGGAGCCAGAAAATGGGGAAACGCGGTAAAATAGGCCAACACCGCCAGCCCCACCAAACCCAGTAAGGTTTGTACTACAAACGTCGTAAAAAGGGACACACCAAAAGTCTTGCGGGCGGTTCGGGCATTTTCAGTAGCGAGAAAACGCTGTATGGACATCTGGTCGGAACCCGAAGAAGCCAGGTACCATACAAAGGTGGTCAGCAGGGCATTGCCGATCGTCATGCGCTCCCGGGCATCTACCCCCAACTTCAGTTCGCCCCAATGCGCCAGCCATTCGGTAGGAAACCATGCAGCTACCGACCCAAAAGAGAGGGTCACCACCAGCAAGGTCAAAATGGCCCCACCCATCAGCACGCCCGATTGGATCACATCTGTAAACACCACGGCTTTCAGCCCACCTAGCGTGGTATAAAAAATGGTAATCCCCATCAACAATATGCTAATGATCAATGTATACGACGGATCGACTCCGAAAATTGCCAGGATGGCTGTATGCACCGTAATAAAGATGATCGTACCCATCCACAAAAATCGCAGCGACAAAAAGAAAAAGGTTGCCAGTACCCGTATGCTCACACCCAGATTTATCTCCAAAATCTCGTAGGCGCTGGTGACCCGCAATTTCATAAACCGGGGAATCAGAAACCAGCCCACCACATAATATACCAGCGGAAAAACCAATACGCCGGAGAAGATTACCGGACCGTATTTCACCATTTCTCCCGGATAGGAAAGGTAACTCAGGGAACTAAGCAGGGTAGCAAATAGCGATAAACCGACTGCAACCGGGTTCATCTTTCCACCGCCCAGATAGTAATCCCTTTCACTTTTGTTTTTTCGCGAAAAATAATAACCCACGCCAACCATGCCGGCCAGGTAAGCCGCCACTACGAACCAATCGGCCCAGGCCAGGCTGTACTCCTGCCGTCGGTCCAGCATCAGAATTCCATAGGCAGCCGCGGCCCGAACGTCTGCATTCACCTCCGCCTGCAAATCCTCGCCGGGAACTTCCGCCTCAGGCACCAGCGGGTTTTCGTTTTCGAACAGCGCCACAAGCACCGGTAGGTCCTCGGGACTCCCCGCAGTACCCAATGCATGGGCTATTTCCATTCGAACTCCCTTGGAAGGGGACTCTTTTAGGTCCCGCAGGGCATTTTTTACCTCCCCTAAAATCGGACTGTTTCGTTCTTCCTCCGGTGCATGCATGAGGGCGGCCGATAACAGGTACACCCTGGGAAGGGACGCTTTCGGCTCTTGTAGACCGACCTTGGCTAGTTTTTTCCAGGAAGCCGAAGAAAAAACTCCTTCACTTCGGAGGACAAAAGCTGCCTGAAGCCGGATTATTTCATCTCGTTCAGGATTCAGTGCCAGGTCCAGCAATTGCTCCCAGGCCGCGGCCGAATCGCTACCCTGTAAGGTACTCCACAGGGTGTAGACATACAGGCTGTTTACGGGACCATCTACTACTTCCCGCGTAACTTCCGGTGACAAGTCGGCCAGCGATTCCCCCAGCTTGGCCAGGGTTTCGGCAGCATGTACCCGGTCGGGACCATTTCGGTCTTCGAAGGCCCTAAGGATTTTCTGTATATAGCTATCGCGTGAGGCCGGATCTGCCTGGGCTAACACTCGCCAGACTCCGATGCGATAGGGCGAAAGCTGATCCCATTTCTCTTCCTCCAGCAGAAAGGTTTCCAACACGCCATCGGTGTAGTCCAGCCATAATTTATATTCTGCAGCGTGTACTTTTACCCACTGCTCCTGGTTCTCCATCCCCTGCTGCAGCTCCTGTACCGCGCGCTTCCGGAGTTCCGGGCTCACCGCAGAAGGTCTGGATTGACAAGCCAATGCAAAAAACAGAACCCACGCCCCCATGCTTAGGTTTCGGATTAGCTTCCTGCTCATGCCTGCCGTTGATTCAAGGATTTTACGTAGGCTTTTTTCGCCGCCACGTCCTCTTGGGCGGATTCACCAAAATAAATCCAACCCAGCGCTTTTCGGCTTCGCTCCGGATGCGTATTGGGGGCTGCCCGGTGGATGGTCAGGGCATGGTGTAGCAGCAGGTCCCCGGGTTTGGCCGGAACGTGCACCTCGTCTTTCAAGTCTGCGGGACTTCCAAAATCTACAATCCCTTGTGAAAACCCAACCGTCTGCGTGGCTGCGTGAGTACGCATGCCCTTCTTGTGCGAACCTTTCACATAGCTTACCCATCCATTTTCTTCGTCCACATCTTCCAGCGCCAACCACATGGTCACGGCGCTCATGGGTTTCAGCATAAAGTAATAGCCATCTTGATGCGGAGGGGTAGCCTTCCCAATTTTTGCAGGTTTATTGAAATACTCAAGCGTCTTGCCGGTCACGGGTTCTCCCAGGAGTCTCTCGGCCAATTGAGAAAAGGAACTTTCCAACAGCAAACGTTCGAAAAACGGCGAATAGACGTGCAGGTCCTGAAGCATTTTCAACGTTTCTATCTCTCCCGGAACTTCGTATTTCCTATGTTCTGGTGCCATATCGGAGAGCTGGTCACGAATAAAGGTGTCCAACTGTTCGTTGATCTCCTCCACCTGATTGCGGGATAAAAAGCCCGGTAAGTACAGGTAGCCATCGCGTGAGAATTGCTGAATCTGTTCGTTTTCCTTCGTCATTTCTTCGTGTTTTTTTCTACCCATGGTCCAATGAAGGCCCTTGACAGTTGATTGCAAATTTTCAGAAACAGTCAATTTCCTGGCAGTGGTGCCCGGGATTTCCAGCTTCCCGGCTATTACTACACGCCAAAAACCCTTTTCAACCCTGAGTTTACATGACTACTGCTTTCTAGCTGTAGCCCATCTGCAATCTGTTCGCATCCCGAGGTATGCCAAATCTGCATCGCCGGGCATTTACCTTTTCCCAAATTTTTGGCGGGTACTCAGGATAATGGATTACCATTTTTTTGGAATTGGCTACCCTATCGTACGTATTTCAGGAGAAGGCTGCAAAGAATTCAGCCCAGCAGACCCTTTCCGTTCGCCTGATTGGTAGTCCATTGGAAACCAAAGAATCCGCTCAGGGAATCTCGAGCAATGTGCCGGCAATGTACCTGGAACCGTTTTCTTTGTTAAAGTAGTAGGTGACCAACACCCGGTTTTCGTCGAGAACTACTGCCCAGGGATACCCGATGTCACCGTTCCCTCCATCTTCCCTGAGGACAATTTCTTCGGCGGTGGCAAAATCGGTACATTCCGGGTTTAGTATCCTTGCCCTGATCCCAAATGGCTCGTGTCGGTAGCCATAAACCAAAAGTACCCGGTCATCCGGCAACCGTGTGGCCTGCAGGGGATGCCCCTGAAACCCCATTCCTTGCCAGGTAAAGGATTTTCCTCCATCGGTGGACCGCGCAATGACAGCTTGGTCTTCGAAATTAGCCGTTCGGATAAATGCCACCAAATCTCCTTTCGGCGTTTCATAGATGGACGCCTCGTTGAATAGTACCTCCTCGTCTCTGGCGACGGTGGACAGGTGTTCCCAATTAATACCGCCATCGTCCGAAACGAGTAAGTAATTGGAGGTTCGGCGAGGTGTTTCCCGGTCATTTGCCGCGACCACCCAATAGATACGCCCGTTTTTCCCTTCGTACATGGCTCCACGATTGTAGGCAGGTACCGGATTCCCCATCGGCGTGAAATTGATCTCTGGTTCGATGTGTGGGGGATAGATGGGGTTGGACCAGCGTTTTCCGCCATCGATGGAACGCAGCACGTATCCTCCTAGAAATACGGTACCGGCACGATTCTGAAAGTTCGGGGTAGGTAGGTTTTCCACACCATCTTCCCGCAAAAACGCCCATCCATAACTGGCGCACAGCAAGGTGCCATCCCGAAGTCGCAACAGGCATGGATCTTGAGAGCCTCCGAAATCATGCGCATATAGCAATTCCGGCGCATGGTTCCAGTTGAGTCCGTCTTTGGAAGTCATGTGGACCAGGTAGCTATTGGGATCCACGTGATTGTTTCCCTTTTCTCCAAATGCCACCCTTCGATCGGGCGCACGCCGAAAAGAAAGCAAAAACTCCCCATCCGCCTTTTGCACAATGGAAGGAAAACTGGCGTAGTACATGGAATCCTGGTAGATCACCAGGTCCCGGATTTTTGTCGCGGTGGACCCCTTCGTTTGGGCAACAGTAGGTTGCAAGGCAACAATGACCACAAAAAGGGTTAAGGAAAAAAGGGAAGATTGTCTCATTATGTAATTCGTTTGGGTGTAAATCTTTGTCTATTGCCCGGCATCAGTCGGCACTGGCATAGAAACGGAAAGAAAAAAGATCGGCATCGGACAGTAAAACCCGCATCCGGATTTCTTTACCCGATAATTCCGAAACATCGGCATTGTTGTTCCAATACACGACTTTGGAAATTTCATTTCCGATAAGAGGACGGCATTCCTCCAGAGAGTAGCCGGGCAGCTTGTTTCCCGATGCATCCAGCAATTCGATCCGGACTTCTCCTGCCGCAGACGTGGCGAAATTCAACTCCAGCCTATTACCGGTAAAGGTAAGCGGACGCGTAAGCATTTCCCCACCCGCATAACCTGCCGAAAGGGAAGCCAACCCGTCCAGACGCATGCTGTACCGGAGCAAATGGGCGGAAGGCTGGGCATAATCCTGATTGACATACAGCGACATCTCTGCCGGCCCGGTTTGCACCAGGTTAAGGGCGGGGTAATTGGAACGGGATACCCAGTTCTGAAGACCGATACCGGGCCGGATAAAGGACTCCATAAATTGCCGGTAATAACGGGTTCCTCCCCTTGAGGACATCAAAATGGCGTCGGAGCAGTCGTTATAATACTTTGGATTTACACCCAATTTCTTGGCTTCTTCGTCTGAAACCACCTTTCGATTGGGCATGAAGCGTGCTCCAATAGCCAGGTAAATGTGGGGTGCGCGAAAATAAGGACTGGTCTGCTGGGTGTACAAATGCTCATAGGGCGTATTTCCAAAACCCATCGGCTCCGGTTCGGTCCAGTGGATAAAATCCCCGGAAGTGGTTCTGCTTACCGAACGAAAACCCTGGTATCCTTTACCGGTCCAGGACCGGAAGTAACATACGTACCTGTTCTCACTCTCGGACCAAAAGCTAACGTTTTGCGAGTCGAAGACACCCTGACGAAAAACCGGTTCCTTTTGTAAGCGCTTCCAGTGAATGCCATCGGGAGAAGTAAAGGCAACCAATCCGCTTTTTTGGGTACCTCCCAATGCTTTATAGCGTTCATCCGGTTTGGCAGCGGGGTTGGTGTCAATGAAGGGACTGAAATTATGGGTAATTGGCGCCTCATTTGCCAGGATTACGTTGTTGTTCGTGTCGCCTCCTACTTCGTGGATGCCAAGGTGTGGTTTTTGCCAATGAATACCATCGGTGGACTCGGCATAGCAGGTGACCTCGGCACTGTTGCCATCCTTGCCTGCCGTGGGGACACCGCGGTAATAAGCCTTGAATGTATCCCCATCCTGGAGGATGGTGACGTATGCGGAGAAAGCTCCCTCCCAGGGTAAGTCAAAAGGCAATACCTCTCCTTCGTCCACCGGCGCATGCATCCGCAAGCTGGCACCGTTGAGGGAGTCTATCAGGTGCCCGTCGACAAAAAGTTCGCGGCGGTCAGCGAGAGAGACAGGCTGCTGCCGGGCTTTACTGGCAAAGCAGGTGAGGACACATAAAAACACGGCAAGCAGCCGAAACGTAGGCTTCAACGGGGGAACAAACATCGCTTTTTTTAATCGAAATATAACCAATTTATTTTTTTAGTGCGTTCATCGGGATTTTGGAGAGGTAAATACTCGTTTTGCCCCGGTGACTGGAATAGTAGGCAATCCAAAGATTTTTTTTGTAGAAAACCATTCCGGGGTAGCTGGTATCCCCTCCACTTGATAATTCGATGGTTCTTTTAATCGTCCCGTCTACATCCGTGATGTGGATTGCCGTTTTAGAGCCTGTGTCCCGGTATTCCCGACTTCCGATAACAAGGGTAGACATATTCAAAAAAAGAAAATTAGGCCCTCCCAGTCGCTTGGTAAGTTTGGAAGTCGTCCAGTCGACGTAGGGATAATCGCTTTTTGCAAGAACCCCCATTCTATCGCCGGCTTCTCTCCGAACCAATACAAACATTTTCCCCTTGTTATCGAAACGAATTGTCGCTTCATTCGGGTTGCCGTCAATGGGCAATTGGGAAAGATGGTCAAAGTGTATGCCGTCACTGGTCTCAAGCAAATGTACTTCCCAACCCGAGGGTTTGATCTGGTAGAGGATTCCATAGCCGGTACCCTTATGCCAGGTAAGGCTCCATATCCAGTCCAATGAGGATGGCAGGTCCACGGTTACCTTTTGCAGGGCTGTAAAATTCTCTCCATGGGAATCCGAAAACGAAACCATTGGATACAGTGTGGTATACCCCTTTTCGTACACGCCTACAGCCGTCAAAACCATAATACGGCCGTCCGGAGTAATGGACAAACGGGCCTCTCGCACATCCATATCCCGCTTTTCCAGCAGGCCTACAGGTTGCCAGTTCTTGCCGTCTTTGGATTTTATAATTCTAATTGCGCCGCTATTGTCCGGCATGTGATCGTTTCCCTCGCGGAGAGCGATGTAAAATTCCCCACGGTACCTAATCATATCTGGAAAGGCATTGTGAGGAGCACGATCCCAGATTTTCACCGCATCCACCGAAGGGATTTCTTGGGCAAGGCCGGCGAAAAGGCTTAGTGAGATGAGTACAGACGTTAGTAAAAGGTATTTCATGGTGGCTTGCTGTTAAACGGTTCTTATTTACTACTGAAAAAATCTGGAAAAATCCCCTCCAGTTGCTTTCTTTTTTTACTTTGGCTGATTAAAACATACCCCGATAACACCAGCGAGGCCAAGCACCTACCTTTTCCTCCTCTTTTCATAGAAAATAACAATACGATATTTCAGTCTGGCATGCAGCATATTAAGCGGACGTAAGCTGACCGCTTCACCGATGGTACCTGTACGCCTCTCGGTGATTGCTCCGATACGAATAACGACCCGCCCTTACTCACATGGGGTGAAAAAAATCGAAAGGGTAGTCCGTACGTCCAGGGCTTGATTGCAAAAGCCCCGGTTCAAATTTCTCCAAATGCATCCGACTGCGCCCCTACGGAAGGCCATTCGCTACCTAAGAATTGGCTCGTTTACCAGAGAAAAACAAGCATCTTTCCTTACGAATCAGCTGCCGGAGTCAAAAAATCACTTGCTCCACGAATTTACTCCATCTCTTTTCGAAGGATAAACTTGGCCTTAACCAATTGGTTCTTCACTGTGTTTTTTGAAATCATTAAAATATCTGCAATTTCATTGTAGGACTTCTTTTCAAAATAGTTCATCTCCAAAATCTTTCGCCGCTTTGGCGATAAACCTTCGATGATGCGTTCCATTTTCGTCAACTGCGCCTCCTTCACCTGTTCGCACTCATCCGTCTCCTGATGAATGCGTTCCCAAAACCGTTCCTTCAGGTGGTTGTTCTTGTTGAGGGCCTTTAAGTAATCGAAGATTTCGTTTTTTACGGAAGTGAATACGTACGAATTGAAATTCAATTCCGGTCGAATTTTGGTCCTCCGCTTGAGGATTTTCATAAATACCTCGTGGTAGATGTTTTCCGCCTCTTGCTCATCCTTGATAATGGAAACACTGAAACGGATTACCGGAATACGGTAATATTGGTAAATCTTTTCGAAGGCCTTGCGGTCTCCATTTCGAAAACCATCCAGCAAATTTTTGTCAGGTTGTTCCATATCCTTGTTCGTTAAGTTGGTATACGCCGTCCGGAACCCTCCTTTCACCTCGGAAATGGAAAGGCTCCCTTTATTTTTTTATGAATATGAAGCTTTAAACCCAAATTTTCTGCGCAAATCACGTATATAAATCTTCAATTTGCGAATTTAACAAGTTCATTAAGGATTGGAAATGAAGTATTTAACAAATTCATAACAAAAGATTAGCCGAATGATTGATAATACCACGTTAAAATCCGCTTCTCATTAAAATAGTGTTAATTTTTCGTGCATATCGGGCCACTCGCAAAAAAATACGGTTTTTTCACAAAAAACGTCAACCGAAGGACCATCCTGAAGGGAGTATTTCCTGGCTTTGAGGCACCCGGAACAAGCCCCACAAGGATCACCGACCTGTCAGGCACTCAGGAGGGGCTTTTCGAGCCGCTGCTTTATTCCACAAACAACTTATAAATCGGTGAATCCGTCTACAGAAATTTATTGATCCGGATGTTTTTTGGATCGCTTTTTGACCAGCCTTAGGTAATAATAATTATTCCCCGTTTCCTTTCCGCTAAAAGGAAAAGAAAGGGTGGCGAAAACATACTGTCAACAATGAAAACGATTCCAACAAATTTATCAATTTTCCTGCACTACCTGAATTGGGAATCCGGCAACGTGCACGTGAAAGAACGACTGGAAAACACCTATGGATGGTTACAGTCTAAACTCTCCCGAATCGCAGATCACGAGCTGATCAACGAGCTTCAGGCCAATCCATCGGATCCAGAAGTGCAGCGGCGTTGGCGGGAGATCCTCGACGAGGCGGCGGACGAAGACGATCTGTTTTCCGAAGAATTAAGCGTGAGGCTAAAAGAAACGGTGGAGCAGATACAAAGCCACGATCCGAAGGGGTACCAAACCTTAGTGGCAAAACAAAAAGGCCTGCGTTCAGCAAACCAATAAGGGGAACGCGAAAAACGATACCAAATAGGATCGCGTAGACGATGCGGTCAATCAATCCCATCGAGTTTCCAGGCTGATCGGAAAGCAATCGAACCAAAACGAGCGAAAGCCACTGCAACGGGTCCTATGGAAGCGGTTTCCTGCCAACAACCGGGGCGAAAAAAAGCGCCATCTGCGTATGCGTAAGGTGTAAAAAATGGAAAATCACCCGCCCCGCCGTGCGTACAGACTACCAAAAAATACCGGGTTATTTTTTTGTGCTTGGGGTGATTTTGCCCCCAAGCGAGAACAGCGGGACCCGGTCAATCGCAACTTAAAGGGTCGAATATCTACACCAAAAGCATTTTTCTCTCCCCAAAGCCTCCAACCAAAAGGACCTTTTTGTCTGACCCAGGGGCAATCGTTCTCCTATTGGCCCGCTCTTGAAACCACTGCTGACCGCGTATCCGCCGTCACGGTATTACTTCCCCTTCCGGTAGCATCAAAAGCCCGGATTCGTACGGCACCTTTTAGCGGTAGGGGAGATTCGTAGCGCTGAGAAGCCGGGGTTGGTTCGGTCCCGTCGGTAGTATAGCGAAGTTCAAGTCCGGGAAAATTTACGTTTGCATACAGGCTATCATTTTCTACCCTCACGCCGGGAGGTGCGATCCGGTAATTATATCCCCCGTTCCAGCGGGCCAGTTTGGGATACTCTCGTTGGGCCAGGGTATTGGCAAAGCGATTCCATCCTTGTGCTATGGCTTCATCCATTTCCCCAAGATCGGTTTCCTTTTCCCAATCCCGTTCCTTTGCCCAGGAACTCTCGGCAAAACCGAGCAGTTTGGGAAAAATATAGTACTCGGCCATCTTTTCCCCCTTGACGGTTTCCGACCAAAGTTGTGCCTCCAATCCCATGATATTTTCTTTTGCCTCCGGATGGATGCGGACCATGTTTTCAAATTCTTTTTCCCGATCAATCGTCCTCCCCATGCCGCTGGTATAGGTGGTTTTAAACCAATCGAACGGAGCAAAGGTCCAGGCATCTTTGGTATCTACAAATCCCGCCCAATACAAGCCCGGCTCGGTGGGATCGTTTGAATAGGCCAGGTCGAAGTAAAAATTAGACACATTGCATAGCACCACTTCGTACCCCTGATTGGCCAATTGGTAACCCAGGTCCGGATAATCAAACATGTTGTTCCAGATGTAGGGAATCACGTTTCGACCTACGAATTCGGGATTGGGCCGGTAGGCGCCTGATTCATCTTTCATCAAGGTCATTTCCTCCCAAACGTGTACCTCCAAGCCACGCTTTTCCAGACGCTTCAGAAGCTCACGGAAAAAGAAGGCCTGCAGGTTTTTCATGTCCTGTATATCCGGTAGGTTTTCCAGCAACAAGGCTGCCGAGGGGGAATCGCCGGGAGATTCTTCCAGCAGTTCGGCAACCATAGGAGATTCGGTCCAGGAGCCGACCGGTACTTCATCTCCGCCCGCGTGCATTTTTTTCAGCTCCAGCCCTGCCTCCCGGTACATCAAGGCCAATTCATCCACCACTTTTTCATAGAAACGGTAGGTGGATTCCCTTACGACACTGACCACGTTGTCCTTGTAGGCTTGTGCAGACAGGTACTTCGAGCGGTCCTCCGGGTCGATCAGGCGGTACTCTTCGGCAGCCACCCTATCACCGGCCTTCATAAACTTATGGTACCTGGCTTCCATGGACTTAATGGCCGCCCGGGCATGTCCTGGAAAATTGAGCTCCGGAATAATGGTGATGTGACGTTCCCTCGCATACCTAAGTATGTCGATGAATTCCTCCCGGCTATAGAAGCCACTCCCGTGACTGCCTTCTGCATAAGCCTCGGGACCCGAACCGTACCCGGGGTGGAGCGCAGGAGCGGCCATTCCTTCCACGTGCTGACGCTGCCCGCCCACTTCGGATAACTCCGGTAGTCCGGGGATTTCTACCCGCCAGCCCTCGTCTTCGGAGGTGTAAAAAAGAAAATGATTCAGTTTGTAGTGGGCCATCATGTCCAATGCCTTTTTGATGGTCTCTTTGGTTTGAAAATTTCTGGCCACGTCCACATGCAAGCTCCTAAACCGAAAGCGGGGAGCGTCTTCTATGTAGACAAAAGGTACTTCCAAGGGTGCATCCTCTCCAAGGTAAATATCCGGTCCCAGCAGGGAGAGCAAACTCTGCACACCGTAAAAAACGCCCGCAGCATCGCCCCCACTGATGGAAACACCCGATTCGTCCACCTCCAGGCGGTACGCTTCCTGCTGTTTTCCATCCACGCGTATATTCGAGAGCGAAAGCCGAATAGCCGCCCCCCCTGCCGCTTCGGCATTGCTTCCAAGATCCAGGCCAGTCAGACTTCTGATCTTTTCCTTGAGGTAAGCGGCCTCGTTTTCCAATCCTTCCTGATACGCAATGGTCATAGATGGATCGATCGAAAATGTTCCGTTTCGCTTTTCCATACGATAGGGACTGGGGATGATGGGCAACAAATCCGACTCGTCTACCTGACGCAGGCGGGCGTTCTCGGCATATAGCCGGGCGGGACTGAACGGTTCCTCCTCGTCTGCGCCACCACGCAAAAGCTGCTCCTCACGCACAAAGGGCCGGACTTTCCAATGGTCCACCGGAACGGTAGCTAGCTCTTGCTGATCCGGGCCGTAAAAGACCATGTATAGCCCCATCGGAGCGTCCGTTTCCTTTATCACACCCTCGACGCCCGTGTAGGCAATTTCCAACTGCTCGCCAGGACCAAGAAAAAAACCCTTATCCGGACGGAGTTCGTACCAATCACCGTTGAGATGAGTAATGGTTGCCTGTGTACTGTTTAGGATCGTTCGCGGAGACATATTGAAAAACAAGGCCCAGCCTTCGTCTTCCAGCGGCTCGTCTCCCTTGTTTTCAAAGAGAAAACGAGCCTTAAACTGCCCCTCCTCACCGGTAAAATTGCTCACCAACTCCCATTCCAGGTGAAGCTGATCCACGGTTTGCTGCCAGGAAGGCGACGACTCGCAGGCCACAAACAAAAGACTTAGAACCAGTAGCAAAAAGGAAGGTGCGGATTTATTCATAATTCAAAAGATTTAAATAGCCTTATTATTACCGCAAATGGTATTAAATTGACTATTAAACGAACCTAAATTAATTTTATGAAGCCAGCCCGATTGATCTCTCTGGATGCGTTGAGAGGATTTACCATCGCAGCCATGATCCTGGTCAACTATCCCGGTACCTGGGACCAGGTCTACCCTCCCCTCTTGCACGCATCCTGGAATGGCCTGACGATGACTGATTTTATCTATCCCTTTTTCCTGTTTATCGTCGGGGTTTCCATTGCTTTTGCCTATTCCAAACGACTCGAGGCTGGCTTTCCCAAGGGGGAAATGTACAAAAAAATACTGACCCGTTCCCTTAAAATTTTCCTCGTGGGTATCTTTCTGAACCTGATTCCTACCTTTGACTTTTCAGACATGCGTATCGCTGGCGTGCTGCAGCGAATCGCTATCGTCTTTCTGGCATGTGCCCTTCTTTTTTTAAACAGCGACTGGAAAAAGCAAGCCTACCTGGCCGGTAGTATTCTCCTCGGCTACTGGCTTGCCATGACCCTGATCCCCACGCCGGATGAGGGAGTTGTGATGCTGGAACCCGGACGAAACCTGGCCGCATGGATCGACCGTATCCTGCTTCCCGGGAAAATGTGGGAGGGCACCTGGGATCCGGAAGGTCTATTCAGCACCTTTCCCGCAGTCGTTACGGGCATTTTGGGAATGTTGGCAGGGCGTATCCTGCTTTCCGATAAAACCCAACAGCTGAAAGCCAATTACCTGATGGCGCTGGGTTTGCCGCTGATCCTGCTGGGATTGCTATGGGCCCAGGTCTTCCCAATCAATAAACACCTCTGGACCAGTTCCTTTACCTTGGTAACCGGCGGAGCGGCGTTTTTGGCACTTGGCGCCTGTTATTTTCTGGTAGACATTTTGGGGAAACAAAAAGGTACCCGTATCGGCATTATTTTCGGAGCCAATGCCATTACCGTTTATGTACTGGCGGATGTCCTCTCCCTGGTATTTTACGGATGGGAGATTGGGGGAGAATCGCTAAACATCCATTTTCTGACTGCCTTTTCCAGCATCGGATTACCTCTGAAATTTTCCAGTATGGTCTATGCCCTGCTTTTCGTAGGTATCAACTTTATCCCTGCCTACCTGCTGTATCAACGAAACATATTCATCAAATTATAGCACCATGACCTCCTACCCACTCGTACGCTGCCTTCTCGTTTTCGTCGGTCTTTTTGGTTTTTTGACGACTTCTTTGGCCCAAACGGGTAGCGTACATGAACCGGTCCGCTATATTGGCGGGAATAGCATTGATCCAGATGTGCACGAAGGGAGGCTTCGGTACGCCGTCGGGGTAGAAAGCAGGCAAACCCTGCGGGTAAACCGCAGCCAACCGGAACTGGCCGATGGCTTTGGCTGGACCTACAGCCATGCATCCAACCTGGCCTATTGGGAGGGTACGTTTTTCCAACAGTACTTGAGCAATCCCGTGGACGAGCACATATCCCCCGGACAAACCCTGTTGATACGGTCGGATGATGGGCGACACTGGTCCAAACCTATCGTGCTTTTTCCGCCCTACCCTGCACCGGAGGGCGTGCAGATACCCGAAGGCTACGAGGGATACATGATGCACCAGCGGATGGGATTCTATGTGAGCAGCGGCGGTAAACTACTCAGCCTGGCCTTCTATGGTCATTCAGAAGACCCTTTCGAAGCAGGTGGTATTGGTCGGGTTGTCCGCGAAATAAAAAAAGACGGAAGCTTTGGCCCCATCTACTTTATACGGTACAGCAGCCACACCGATTGGAACGAAAGCAACACGGCCTTTCCCTTTTTTACAACATCTCCCGATCCCGAATTCATTCGTGCCTGTGAAGAATTGTTGGAAAACACCCTGATCACCCTGCAGTGGAGAGACGAAGACAATGGACTGGACGGGTTCTATACCGGAGAGCGTGGCGGTTCTGCTTTTTCGTATTATACACGGAAGGACGGAAAAACGATCGGCTTTTGGAAGCGTTCGATGGTCGCTATTTCCGAAGATAAGGGCCGATCCTTTAGTCCTTCCGTGAAAGTTCCCACGCTCACCATGGCCGGAGGCAAGGTCTGGGCGCAGCAGACCGCTGACGAGCGCTATGCCTTGGTGTACAATCCCATTGACATCGATGAATACCGGTATCCACTGATCGTGATCGGTTCCGATGACGGAGTTATTTTCGATGACATGGTACTGGTTCAAGGAGAGGTCCCTCCCCGCCGGTTTTACGGGAGATGGAAAGATTTCGGCCCTTGTTATGTCCGCGGGATCGTGGCCGGAAACGGAAACCCTCCGGGAAAAGACATGTGGCTAACCTACAGCATGAACAAGGAGGACATGTGGGTCAGCCGGGTTCCCACTCCCATACGGTATGCAGTCGATGGACCCATTTTTGAGGACTTTGATGCCCTGCATGCCAAGGGTTCCATTCCGGATTGGAACATCTATGCACCCCTTTGGGCACCGGTACAGGTAGTCCCTTCCCCTTCTGGCGAGGGAATGGTGCTGGAGCTTGCGGACGAAGATCCCTACGATTATGCCAGAGCCATCCGAGTTTTTAAAGAAGGCCAGGAGGTTGCCCTGGAATGGGAATTCATGGCTTCCAGCGGTGAAAATGGCCGACTGGAAATGGACATCACCGATCGGTATGGCAACCGTCCCGTGAGAATCACTTTGGACGAAGAACGGAATCTCAGCTACTGGTCGGGCCACGAAAGGAAGATACTGGGAAGGGTGGAAGCGGGTACCTGGCAGCACCTGAGCCTCCAGGTGGTGGCGAGACCCGAAGGGCATTTTTCACTTGCTTGGAATGGGGAGACCATTGCCGACCACATTCCCCTGACAGTGGCCGTAAAGTCTATTGAACGGCTGTCTTTCCGAACTGGCCCCTACCGGAACCTGCCCGGTAGAAAAACGCCAAACGAAGACCCGGTCCCTCCCCTGCCCGGTGCCGATGAAAAAGTACCGATGGCGCGGTTTTTTATCGACCGGGTTGGTATTCGCCCCTGATTTGATCGGGCCTTTTCCCCGACAGGGAAAACGTTTGGATGAGGGTTACGTTTTTTTGGCGTTGGTACCAATCGTTGCACACAAACTCGACCTGCTCAAAATGCTGGCAACCGAAAAAATGATCCCGATAGTGATCCAGGAGCGCCAAAACATCTGTAGTTTGTGTTCTCGAAACGGGCTTTTGAAAACGTATCAGGGTGCAATGCGCGGTCACCAAACGGTACCGTTGGTCCAGAGATTGCTCCAGACCGGAGTGTTTGAACAGTCTTCGCAGATGCTCCCTGCTCTCCTCCAGATAGGCGTCTAGCGGATACCCCTGAATCATCAAACAGGAGGAGGAGGCGAATACACCCTTAAATTCGATCTGTATGGGGGGGATGTCTCGGAGGGACTCTTCAATCCGTTCGATATAGGCCGGAAGATCGACCGCGCCCAGACGAAACTCCGGGTAGCAGGACACCAGCGGCATGAGGGTCACGTGCATGTCTGATGGCGGGTAGCCATGATGCCCGGGGGCCAGGCGCTGTACCGCCTCCACGAACCCTGAGAAAGACCGCAGCAGGTTGGTATTCGGCCGCAATAATAGCGTGAGCCCTTTTCTTGTATCTGTCGGATCCAGCAGGAGAGGATCAAACGAAAATCCTTCCTGCCTGATCCGGTTCAGTGCTTCCCCGTGCAGGCGGCGGTAGTGTGCTTTCAGATCCATCTTCTCCCACCTTTAGTCTCCGTCAAATTTCCGAAAGATCAATTGAAGCAATTCCTGCACTTCATCGGATTGTACGTCCCATTTCAGCGTACCGACAAAACTGGCATTCAGCAGGCTTACCGCATCAAAAAAGCTCTCTGTCCGATCCAATTCCTCCAGAGCCTGGTCCAACAGGTCCTGGTTTCCCTGAAAAAGCCGCTTGGTAAACATGATCCGCTGATTGATTCCCATTCCCTCTCTCAAATGGCCTATGCTCCCCTTCATGTACGCATGCTCCTCGGATTCAAACCGTGCCCAGGCCAGCGCCGGGTCAATGAAGGCGTCGGAAGGATCCGCCTCCTCTTCCGCTCCCCGGCCGGAACTCGCCTGCTCTTCCCCCGGCTTCTCTGGTACGGAGCGAACCGCCGAACCAGCGGAGCTGTCGGCATCCTGGATTTCCGGTCGGAGCATTAACTCATCCAGATTAATCCGTAGGGTTTCGTGAAGGGGAGCAAGCAAATCACCCACCGAAAGCAGGTTTTCCGGATGGGCAAAACCCTGGTACAGGAGTTCCTTCCAGGAAGTACTTTCGGGAGAATCGGAGAGCAGGTCCACAACAGGCCTCCATGCATCCGCATGCCATTTGATGTATTTTCGTAGGGAGGAAAAATCCGGGGGCGATTTTTGCATCAACGCAGCTATCTCGCGCTCCATGAATAGTTTGGGTTCCACTGCAAGCTGTAGCGTCTTTTCCACGGAATGGGCCAATAAGGGCTCAAAATCTGCCCTTCGGATTTTAATAGCCTGTGAGAGGCTGTTCATAAATTCCTGAAGGGCTGCTTGTACGGCCTCGTCCGTATAGTCAAAAAAGGGAACTCCAGAGAGCTGTTCAAGCTGCTCTTGCCAACTTTCAAAAAGACTTTTGATGATCATCAGGTTGAGCTGCTTGCAAGGGCTCAGTTCTACGATTTCCGATCCGCAGATGGTTTCCTTGGCTTCAAAAAATTCCCTGCAAACCTTCCCGGCGAATTCCGCAGAATAATGGGTTGCATACGCATGATGTAAACGGTGTTGCTTTGGCATTTGACTTGTCTTAATTCGATTAAAAGTACGGGTAAAGGTAGGCATTTTCTCTTTTATACAACGAACACAGGGCTTAATGCGCTATTGGAATGCCCCGCAAATTGTAGGAAACAAACAGAGAAAACCTATAATATTTTACCTAAATTAAAATTTCGAAGAATTACGGAAGGGATTTTAGTGTTCATTTGGGCAGTAAACCGGTTTACGACTATTTTTACACCATGTTTATTGAAACCTCCTTAGGAAACCACCACCAAACCGGCCGCAAGGGACAGGTGGAAGTGATCTGCGGTTCCATGTTTTCCGGCAAAACAGAAGAATTGATCCGCCGACTAAACCGCGCCCTGATCGCCCGGCAAAACGTGGAAATTTTTAAACCAACCATCGACCAACGGTACCATGCAACAAACGTGGTATCACACAACGATACCGTCATTCGCTCCACCCCGGTGCAATTTGCCGATGATATTTTGCTAATGACGGGAAACTGCGATGTGGTAGGCATCGACGAGGTGCAATTTTTTGACAGCCAAATTGTCGTCGTCGCCGAAAAGCTGGCCGCCTCAGGCATACGGGTGATTGTAGCGGGCCTGGATATGGATTTTGAGGGCAAACCATTCGAACCCATGCCTCAGTTAATGGCCATCGCCGAATACGTCACCAAGGTGCATGCCATCTGCATGAAATGCGGAGACCTGGCGGCATTCAGTTACCGACTGTCTGGAGAAACATCAAAGGTAATGTTGGGACAGAAAGAAAGCTACGAAGCCCGTTGTCGTCGCTGCTTTTACGAAGACAAACACTAGCGCTATGCTCCGAAAAACAAGCGGTATTGTCATCAGTTATATCAAATACCGGGAAACGTCCATCATCGTAAGGATTTTCACCCGGGACATGGGCCTGAAGACGTATTTGGTAAACGGCGTCCGAAGTGCGCGTTCAAAAACAAAAATGGCGCATTTTCAGCCATTAACGCTGCTGGATCTGGTCGTCTACGATAGAGAAACCGCCTCGATCAACCGGATTTCGGAAGCAAAACTGGCACGGGCCTTTCAACGCATCCCCTTTGACTTTTACCGTTCCGGTATCGGCATGTTTATGGGTGAGATTTTGGGGAAGGTGGTGGTCGATAATTACCAGAACGAGCAGCTTTTTGACTATTTCTTCGAGAGCATTCTGGAACTTGACGGTCCCACGTTCCAACCGGGACTTTTTATCCTCCGCTTTCTCATTCGTACTTCCCGCTACCTGGGGTTTGAACCCGAAGATGCCGGAGAGTTTTACCTGCAGCTACCGGTCGACCCGGATAGTCGGTGGCAAGGGGAGAAAACCCAGTTCCTGAATCGACTGTTAGAAGACAGCGAATCGGTGGCCGCTTCGCTCCCAGGCCATCTCAAGCGAAGGCTGACCGACGACTGGATTCTCTTTTACAAGATTCATATCGATGGATTTGGCGACATCAAATCTTTAGCGGTCCTTCGGACCTTGGTAGGGTAACAGACCCCTGTCAATCCACCTGGATTTTTCTGGAAACGGAAGAAAATCTACCAGGGATCGCCTTGCCGGTATCCGTTGCCACCAGGCTCACCTGCAAGTCAAAGGTTCCTTTTGGAAGGCCTGAAATGGCGAAGGCCGCAACCTGTTGGGTCGTTCGCCGGAAAGCTCCGATTTCTACCTGAATGGAAACACCGTCCAGTACCGGGTCACCCCCCAGGTAGATAAAGTCTACGTATACCGGCTCTCCGCTTTCAAATCGCTGCTCATCTGCCGGCAAATGCAGGTAGAGGGCAGGGTGGTTGTTCTCCGAAAAGGCTTCTACGCCCCCTACCGTAAAATACCGTTCTGAAAAGTTACCGTATTCTTTCAATGCAAACCCCCGTTCATCCAAGAGGAAAGCAACCACCTGGTAAGCCCCTTTTTCCAACTGCATACCAAAGGAGGGGACACCGTGCGCTGTGGCCGTTGCGCCATTTACAGCGAACATCAGCGGCCGACCCTTTCCAAGGGGATAATTGCGTATGTTGAAAGCAAACGAGACCTTCCCTTCATCAAAATTCTCGTTTCCAGCGGGAGCATACATGTCTAGCAGCGCATCCGGCATACCGGAGGTGGTGATTTCTTCCCATTTCCAATTCGGTTTTTCAACCGTCAGGCTATCCGTTGTTTCCGAATGAACGATGGATTCATTTTTTGTTTCGGAAGAATCACAGGACACCGTCAGGAGCAGACAGCAGAAGGCGATAGAAATACGAGATACAAGCGTCATCGAAACGGATTTAAAAGGAAACAAAGGTATTTAATTTTAACCCAAAAAAAATTACCTTGCAACAAACTTACGGACGAATGCGCGAACTATTATTTGACGAGGTGCCTTCTTTGGATTTGGCCGATTTCACTTCCGGAAATGCGAAAAAAAAGGAGGCGTTTGTGAAAAAGCTGAGTGAGGCCTACCAAAACATTGGCTTTGTAGCCATTAAAAATCATGGCTTGCATGCTTCTCTTCAGGAGGAACTTTACCGGGCCATTCAGGCCTTTTTTGCTTTACCGGAGGAGGTCAAAGCAGCCTACGAACGGCCTCAGATTGGATTTCAGCGAGGGTACACCGGAAAAGGAAAAGAACACGCTAAAGGAAGAAATATCGGAGATTTAAAAGAGTTTTACCATGTCGGTCAGGAACTGGACTGGATCTCAAATGACGACCCCATAAAGGCGGATTATCCGGCAAACGTTTGGCCAAAAGAGGTTCCTGCGTTCAAAGAGGTTTCGCTGCAGGTATTCCAGGCAATCGAGGAAGCTGGCAGGCAGATGCTGCGAGCGATTGCACTGAGCCTGGGATTGAAAGAATCCTATTTTGACGACAAGGTACGTCACGGCAATTCCATTCTTCGGTCCATTCATTACTTCCCCATACCCAATCCGGAGGAAGTACCTGCCGATGCGGTCAGAGCAGCCGAACACGGGGATATCAATCTTATAACGCTGCTTATGGGCGCCAGTGCCGATGGATTGCAAGTACTCCGGCGAGATGGGAAATGGATCCCCATCACTGCCCTGCCGGACCAGTTGGTAGTCAATGTAGGCGACATGCTGGAACGGCTAACGAATAAAAAACTAAAGTCTACGATTCATAGAGTAGTGAATCCTCCCCGGGAAAAAATGAATAGCAGCAGGTACTCCATTCCGTTTTTCATGCATCCACGGTCCGGCATGAACCTTAGCTGCCTGGATAATTGCGTGGACGATGCGCATCCGAAAGCATTTGAAGACTGTACCGCCGGAGAATTTTTGGAAGAACGTTTAAAGGAATTGGGGTTAAAAAAATAACGGGCCATGATGACCATACGGAGGGTACGCTTTTACATTTTTTTAAAGGATGTACTGGTGCTTTCCTTAACGGCGTTCGGTGGCCCTCAGGTTTTCCTGGCCATGGTGATTGATACCATGGTCCGCAAACGAGGCTACCTCTCGGAAAAAGACCTGCTGGAATTAAACGCCCTTTGCCTGGTGCTTCCCGGTCCGACGTCTACACAAACGATTTCGGCAATTGGATTCCGGGTCGGCGGGCCTTCCCTGGCCTATTTATCGCTACTTGTTTGGATTTTTCCAGCCACTTGTCTGATGATCGGTACGGCCCTGCTGATCGATCATTTGCAAGCCAACACCGACGGTGCGTTGGGTTTTGCGAAATTTATCCAGCCCATGGCCATTGGCTATATCCTGTACGCCGCCCAGATCACGATAAAGAAAATGATTCATTCGGTGGAAGCCGCCGTCCTCATGATGATGGCAGCCTTTGTAGCGTTTTTCTACAATTCACCTTTTATTTTTCCAATCATGCTCGTCATCGGCGGCCTGATTACCACACATAATTACAACAAGCAGCCGGTCATTGAGGAAGAGTCGACGTTCAACATCTCCTGGAGTAACTTTGTCTTGTGGGCGGCCGTCCTGGTGACTGCTGCCGTTTTGGGGCATTATACCCGGCTGTTGCCCGTCAGGCTTTTTGAAAACTTCTATCGAAACGGCAGCCTGATTTTTGGTGGAGGACAGGTCCTTGTTCCTTACCTGTATACCGAGTTTGTGGAATTCAAAAGCTACTTAAGTTCGGAAGAATTTCTGACCGGCTATGCCATATCGCAAAGCATCCCCGGTCCTACATTTAGCATCAGTTCCTACATAGGTGCCCTTTCCATGCGGGAATGGGGCGTGCCCGGTTTGGTGACGGGTGGGCTGATCGCTGCCGCGGGTATCTTTCTACCAGGCACCTTCCTGATATTTTTTGTCATTCGGTTCTGGGATGCCCTCAAAAAATACCGCCGGGTACGGGCTGCCCTGGAGGGAATCAATGCTGTGAGTTGCGGCATGTTGATTGCCGCAGCCTACTTGTTATTCGAGCCTCTGGAGAGCAACCTTTTCAACATTGTCGCGATTATCGGCACCTATGCCTTGCTTCAATTCACGAAAATCCCCTCCCCTTTAATCGTTGTACTTGGAGTGGCTGCGGGTATTTCGTACCAATGGATCACAAATGGCTTGGGTTGACATGCCCGGTCAAAGACATCCCTTCAAACACAAAAAAACCAAACCTCCCTTGCTTCCAAAACCTTTTCCGCTACGAAATTGACCGAAAAGACATTTCGGCACTTGCAGGACAGGCACATACAACCCATTATTCGGTGAATTTTTTCTTCCCCCCCCTCCAAATGAACCCAATTCCTGGTAATGCCGGTAAAAAGCCAGCGATCCGGTCAAATAAAATCTTTTTTCCCCGAAACTACCCATTTTGACGTACGCTGGTTAAAAATTAAACCAATTTTTCTCTTTTTTATATTTTTTTATCAAAATCAGGTTTAAATTTTAACCAAAAAAAAGAAGGACCGTGTAAAGATCCTTCAAGTTGGGTTTATTTTAAACTGACTAACAGCTATAATGTTTTGAAATTTGGTCGAATTGATGATTTCCAAACGTTCAAATTCTTTTAAACATAATAAAAACACAGCTGAAAGCAAAAAAAACAGATAAAATTTTTTTTAATTAAATGTTACTACTCCCTGTATTTTCCACAAAAAATACCACTAACTGATTGCATAGCAACCAGTTGCGACCTTGTGAACCTAAACGAAATAGTATACCCCCCGGTACCTACATGGTCTTGTCCCCTTTGAATCCTGCCCTTACCTAGAATGGATTGGAAAAAATACATAAACGGATGCAGGGATGGGTTTACCTATTGGCTTGGTGTCGCGATTAGGAAATAAGGTTTTGGAACAAACAAGTATTTTTAGACCAGCAAAAGGGAGAAACGATAGGAAAAAAAATGCAGTCATTGTCTGATGGCACCGTGCACCTCCAGCCAATCCACTCGGGAAGATGCCGGGCTTCCTCCACCGGTCCTCAGGTCGCTCAGTCCAATTTTTTGTACCGCGCTCAGATCCGGATCGGTCACTTTTGCGCCTTCCGTAATCCGCTCCATGTTCAATTTTCGCCAGCCAATTTCATCCAGATGGAAGGTGGACACCCGCCAATCGGCACTTTCACCACTGCCTTCCTCGCTTACCAGCCAGGAGCCGTCTTTGAGTTGTACCAACACCCGCAACTGCCGGAAACCAGACTGCCGGCTTTTCCAAATTACCTTGCCGTTTTCGGTCAGGTCCATGGCCGAACCATTTTTCAAGGCAAGGGCCATTGCCCAGTTTCCCTCGCAGGTCCCTGACCAGATGTAAAAGGGGTCGTTGGGGATTTCCGGGTGGTTACTTTTCTTCAGCTGCTCCTTTGCCGCCCCGTAGAGGTGAAGTTCCAGATTCGGATGGGTCAGGTGCGCAGGGGTAACGGGCGTTTCGGCGGGAATTTCCTTCCAATCCTCCCGAAAAATCAACCCTGGGCTTTGTTCCTCAACCAGCGCGCCGGTGATGGCCGGCACCACATAAAGAAAAAGGTAGTACAGATGTAGTAGCATGGAGATGGCGTTTTTTATTTTTCGAAATATCACCAATCTTTTCGGATATGCCAACGCAAAGAAACCAAAAAGCGCAATACGGACGAACCTATCGGAAAAACCAATGCACGCCGTTTTCAAAAAAGGGCGGCGGGCCACCGGGGCAACCGGATCGGTGCGTATCCAAACCGATCTCCGTTGTACGCACGGGGATTAAACAACCGAATTTCACAAATAGGTTGGGCGTTGAACGCAGTCTTCCAGGGCCTAACGGCCGTTCCGGATGAAAAGCACGATACGTTTTTGCCGTGTAGAAATGGATGAATGACCTACCATCGAGGCAAGGTGAAACTACGAATCCATTTCCTATTTACCGGCAACCGATGTCTCTGTCGACCTACGTAGCATTTTGAGATGTGTGAGGAAATACGTTTTTAGGAGGCAAGGGTTTAATACCATCATGGGGTTTACGCATTCCGCGAGAGATTTGGTAGTGAGGGGCGTTGTGAACCAGCGGCTTATTGATAATCCGATACTAAATATCTGGATATTTCAGTATATTCGAATGGTATACCGATATGCGTAACGAGCACAAGGGCTGCAAACGGAATGGCTTGCATGTACTGGGACGGAATATTTCCACCACAAGTTGCGTAAGCTGCAAACGGACTAAAGTAACGCTTGAAGCGCCACGCATACGAAGCAGATGTTGAGTAAACTCCACTAGATATCACAGATAAATTTGTACCATACAGTCATAACCCATGAAGGAAGCAATCGAGAAATTAACGGAAAAAATTCCGGATATTTGGTTTGACTGGTATGCCCGATTGCTACCCGGCTGCCTTGCTATTTCCTTTTACCTGATTACAAACGATATACCCATGAATAGCGTTAGGGAGAACGGGTTGGTGTTACTTTTTTCCGGGTATTTGCTCGGGCACCTGATACAACCGTTATCAAGTGGTTTGATCAACTTATTCTCGGACAGGATAAAAAGGAAAAAGGCGAAACTGGTTTCTAAAGCATACGCGGAATTTGTGGGATTTTTTAGTTTAGCCCTATTAACTGTGCTGCTGATCGTGATGGATTACGCAAAGGCAAAACAGCCGGAGTTATTCAAGATAGTAGCCGATACGTATTTTCTCGTACTAATTTTAGCGCTGGTAGTGGTTGCCACCTTGAGCAGAAGAAAAGCACTTTTACGAAAAATAACCGTCCATCAACCCGGAGAAATACCGGCTACTTCTCCAGCGGCAAAAGCCACTGGAAAACTAAAAGACGCTGAAACCAACGTTGAGAATAGTGGTGAAACAAGTAGCTCCTAAATCGTTGGATTTGATAATGGGGCCAGAAACCCAGCTGACAGCTCCAATCGTTTGCGCAGCAAAAACTACCTAAGTGGAAAAGTCACTATTGGTTTGCTAGCCCTGTAGGGGCGGGATATTTTGTACTCAGAGATAATAGGTCAGATTCATCGACCACACCCGGTGAACCAATCGGTCGGCCCCATAAAAAATTGGATTTAAATCCCCATCCAATATCCAATGGTCTTTAATCAAAGGTGCCAGTCCATGATAATAGCGGACATCTAACACCATATGGGTTCCCAATCGATATCCCAGACCTGCTAAAGCTCCTGCATCCCAATGGCGGAGATGCGGTATGTCATTTGGAGAACTACTGTTGGTATTTAACCTTTCACCTTTTAGCAGATACCCAAACTTGCCACCTGTCTGAAGGAAAATATTTTTCCCAGCTGGTCTGAAACGAACCATGACAGGAAGCGCAATGTAGTCAAAATGGGTAAGTAATTTGTTCGATTGAGACCCGTCTATGCTGCTACCCTGTTTGCTGTAGACCAGTTCGCTTGCCAGGGAAAACTTCCCTGAAAGCGGTTTAGCAAATGCAAGCCCTACATTGTACTTCCATAACCTATCTGTCAGGTTAATACTGTTTTTTAGCTGACCGGCATTAACCCCACCCGTAATTCCTATCCGGATACCGGTCTGTCCGTACCCGTCCCAGAAAGCACTCGAAAAAAGTACAAGGCCAAAAAGGGCAACCATCCTGTTTCTGTATTTCATAATGAGAGTAGTTTATGATAAAAATGTCATTATTTTTTTGCTCGTATTAATAACGATTTTTTATTCTAAAATGATTTTTGCTTTTTGACTAGCAAGCTTTGATTTTTTACTAGGTATTGTATGAAGATAATAAACCCCTCTATGTTGCTTTCCTAATTTGCGGGGATATTTTTTCTTGAGAAAGATACATTTTATCTTTAAAACATGAATCTGAAGAGGAAGTGGGCTCTGCTGGAGAGCAACCCACCAGCAATAGGGTTCATGACGGAGAATATACTCCCAGGCCCCTTTAGTTAGGGGCTTTTTTTATCTTTGAATTCTTTGTCTTTTGATAGCTTAAAAAACTCGTTTTACTACTATCAAAAACAGCAACTTACTCCATAAAACAACCTTCTATTAACAGACTCAATGAGCTGCATTGCCACATTTTAATTTATTGGATATTGGGCCGTAGCCTTCGAGATAACAGTCAACTTAGTTGCTGCAAGGTTTTTTAACGGTCCCAATAAAGGTTGGGGATTGTTTTACAGAATAATATGTTTGTGCGGTTTTATTTGACGACTCCAAGCACATAGGGCTGTTTGTTTTTCAATACGTATCTGATCCTGCTTAAAAGTTTCTTTGCTATTCTGGTTATGGCTTGATTGGCTTTCATCCTTTTGCAATATTGGTTATAGCTTTTTGCCAATGCCGGATCAGTCCTTGCAGCGACCCAGGCACATTCTATTAGAGCAGCTCTCAGCACCTTATGCCCCCTGGGGGTGATATTACCCGTTCTTTCGGTATCCCCGGATGAGTTGGTTGACGGTACAAGGCCGATAAAAGAGCATAGTTTGTCGAGGGAGTTGAACCTGTCCAGCCTTTCCAGCTCGGTCAATAGGGTCATTGCCGTCAAGAGCCCGATTCCTGGAATGGTCATCAATAACTTGATTTCCTGCTCATACTTTTCTGTTTTGGAAAGGGTTCGTATTTGGTTGGTGACATTTAGGGTGGTTTTCCGCATATGGTACAAAATGGACAGATGACTGTCCATTATTTGTTTTTCCACCATACCGAGTTCAAGTCCATCCAGCCATCTAAGAAGCTTTTTGTTCCATTTTGGGCTGTTTATTTCCCCGGGAATACTTATGCCGTTAAAATGGAGGCTGGCCTTGATCCTGTTTTTGATCCTGGTGGTATCATTGACGACAGTTTTTCTTAACCTCATAAGCCCCCTGTCACCAAGAGAGGCCAAAGAGGGTATGTAGATAGGGACCAGTTCCCCGTTTCTTAGGGACCGGGCAATTTTTTGGCTGTCCCTGGCATCCTCTTTCTGTACTTTTTCCTTGCCGGTTGTCGGAATATCAGCAGGATTGACCACAATGGAATTGAACCCAAGAGCGCAAAGCTTGTAATGAGTCCAGTATCCCGAGAATCCAGCCTCATAGGCACTGAAGTAGGTAGCACCCGGATAGTTCCGGACAAGATAATTGTACAAAGTCTCTGCACAGGGATCCTGTGAAAACGTGCGTTTATGAAGATTATCCATCATCACTGTAACTTTCCAGCTTTTGAGGTGGGCATCAATACCCACATAAATGTTTTGGCCGGAAAAATCGTTTTTGTTAACTTGTGTTTGCATAAGTTTCGGAGGTTATAGCATGGTTCTAGAAAACTTAATCTAATGATTTCCTGAAACTTATGCTATTGCTCTTGCAAACATATGGCCTTCGGGGTAAATCTGCTACATCCATCTCAATACGGTGATTTGCTTTAAAAGATTCTAGTGAATTGACATCTTCTTGAGTTAAGTGCTTAACTGTTTTCATAGATTTTTCAGAATAAAGAATCACCTCAAAAGGAATGGAATAGGATGATTTACTGGTGTTGAATTCTAAAGTCAGTAGGTTGGTAACAGGGTTTGGATATATTGTTCGAAGAAGTCCACTGGCCGGAGGAATGTAAAAACAATAAGGTGTTCCTGTTCCACATGAATTTGTTCCGGTTACACAGACTGTAGCTCCTTCTGTCGTGGTGATGTAACAGTCCTGAAGCTGTTGATTTAGCTGGGCAGAACCAGAGGAAACATAAAAGGTATAGGTTATTCCAGGCCCGGTTACACTTTGGCTGAATTGCCACATATTGGAATAGGAATCAAATAACCAATAATTAGGATTTGTTACGACAGGGGTACCGATATTTTCGGTTTTCGGGGTACTTTCTAAACTGCTACAACCGGCAATTACAGCTTTGACAGAAAAGGATCCCGTAGAACCATTCGCGATAGTGACTGTACTGGATACTCCAGGCTGTTCCGTATAGCTATTACTCCCATTTACGGTGACCCCACCAGTTGTCTGCCAAACCAGGTTTATTGGTTTTGTGCTTTGAAAATCATAATTACTGATAGCCGTAAAACTACCCGAATTTCCCGCACAAACATTGGATCCTGCTGTAATAATTGGTTCAGGAGGCTTTTGTTGGATGTACACTCTCATTTTGTCACCAACAACAAATTGATAACCTACATCAACATGTCCATTTTGGCTGTTAGGATCCAAATTTAGTGTTTTTTGCAAGGAAGAAGGTGTATCGCTACTACTGAAATTGGCGGTAGTTTCTACCGATATTCTCAATACCCCCGAACCCGTAAAAACCGGATCTATTAATATTGTAGTACTTGTTTTACTGCATTCGATGTATGCTGTGTCACCATCGTTGTACCAGGTGCCATCTACATTAACCCTCGGAGGAACCGGGTCAACACTTGGAGGTTTAGTGGCAAATACACTGTTTGTAAGCAAAAACAAAGGTATAATTGCGAAGTAGAAAGATTTTCCCACGGGATAAATTATTAAATAAAAAATACTATTTTATTTAAAATTAGCAAGTTTAAATAAAATACTCAATCAAAATATATATTTTAATAAATTTTTAGTCAAAATAAATATAGATTAGTTTAATTTCGTTACCTAAATAAATAAATCCCGATATCACAAAATCGATTAACTTGGGGTATACTGAAAGGTTTCAGTATTTTCTTGAACCAACAATTATATTTTTGGTGCCTTCCCTTCCATTCTGTTAATTTCAGTCGCTTTCCTGTTAAAAATTTCAATAATTTTTGCCATTGGTTTACCTAAAACCATCATTCTTTTTATTTTTAGAAAAATGTTTCCCCGGAGCGATCCGACTATCCGCTAGTTTGAATGGCCCTATTCCAAAATTCCGTAATCAAAAAATACCTGGCCGCCCAGACCCAGCGGCCCATTCTGGAGGCTTTTTAGGCCTACCGCAGGTATTTTCACCATCCACAAATCCAGGCCAACATCCGCGCAGCAAAGGAAGAGCAGTTTCAGGAAGGCTTCCTGCGGGAACTCTTCGTAAACATCCTGGGCTATACCATCAATCCCAATCCGGATTACAACCTCACCACCGAGCTTAAAAATGTAAAAGATGCTAAAAAAACCGATGGCGCCATCCTCAGGGAGGGAAAAGCCCTGGCCGTCATCGAACTCAAGGGAACCGATACCAAAGACCTGGAAAAAATCCGGGACCAGGCCTTCGCTTACAAAAACAACCAGCCGGAATGCCGCTACGTCGTCACCAGCAACTTCGAAAAGCTGCGCTTCTACATCGACAATGCCATCGATTTCGTAGAGTTCAACCTGTTTGACATGCAACCCGAAGCCTTCAAACGCTTCTGGCTGCTCCTCCAAAAAGACAACCTGCTCAGCGATCTACCCAAAAATCTCAAGGAGGAATCCCTGCTCGTGGAGGAACACATCACGAAACAACTCTATGCCGACTATTCCTCCTTCAAGCAGCAACTCTGGCAAGACATGGTGGCCAAGAATCCAGGGCCAGACGAACTGGAACTCTATAAAAAAAGCCAAAAGCTGCTGGACCGCTTTCTGTTTATCTTTTTCGCGGAAGACAAAGGCCTGCTACTAGCCCTGAAGGGGCGGCAGATCCCAGCGATGGGTGAAGCCCATCGTAGCAAAGCATCGATCGGTTTGGTAGCCCTGTAGGGGCGGGATAGATTCCTGCACGGCGGTATGGGAATTGACAAACCTGTTTCGCCCCTACGGAGCTTGGAATTCCCGTGTCGATTAATTTTTCACAGGGCTGCACCCTGTGCTTGGGTAGCTCCCGCCGTCAGCGCTGGGGGTTTTTATAAAGCAGGTATTCGTTACTCGGCAAAGGCCAGGTATTCTATTATTGATTGATTCTGGCTCTCAACTTGTATTGCCTGCTACTAGCCCTGAAGGGGCGGGATATCCTAGCGATGGGTGAAGCCCATCGTAAAAGAAGCCAGGTTTATATTCCAGCCCTGAAAGGGCGAGATATTTTACCCCTTTCGCTTTCCACAACCTCGTTAAAAATTAATTGTTCCTTTACAACCAAATTTGCGAATAAACCGAAAATAAAATATTTTTATAAGGGTTAGTTAATCAGATATTTACACATTCCTCTTCAAATGGGGGCTACTAATATACGCATTATGGGACAGTCTCACGTTAGAAATTATATTCATATTATTTTTAGTACAAAAAACCGAATGCCATTGATTAGTAATACGGTAGAAGATGCGCTTCATCGTTATCTGGGAGGGATTTGCAACAACATGGAATGCCCGGTTATAAAAATAGGTGGGTACACCGATCATGTTCATATTCTCTGCTTGCTATCAAAAAAGAGGGCATTGGTAGAATTACTGGAGGACTTAAAATCCCATTCCTCAAAATGGGTGAAGACACAAGCAGCAGGATTGGAAAACTTTTATTGGCAAAACGGTTACGGTGCTTTTTCGGTAAATCCCACTGAGGTGGACACCGTAATTCAATACATTTCCAACCAACATGCTCACCATGACAAAAGGACATTCCAGGAAGAGCACCGTGCGTTTTTAAAAAAGTATAATGTTGAGTACGATGAGAGATATGTTTGGGACTAGCAGTAATCGTTTGTCATGGACCGGGTTTTTACGGAACCGGGTGGAATGACGGAAATATTTCGCCCCTACAGGGCTTGGAACCCGTTCATCCATTTTATCACAGGGCTGCACCCTGTGCTTGGGTAGCTCGCACTTTCAGCGCTTGGGTTTTTCTGCAAAGCTGGTATTCGTTACTCGGCAAAGGCCAGGTATTCTATTATTGATTGATTCTGGCTCTCAACTTGTATTGCCTGCTACCAGCCCTGAAAGGGCGCCATCTCCCAGCGATGGGAGCAGCCCATCGTACCAAAGCATCGATTGGTGTGGTAGCCCTGTAGGGGCGGGATAGATTCCTGCACGGCGGTATGGGGATTTACAAACCTGTTTCGCCCCTACGGAGCTTGAGATTCCCGTATCGATTAATTTTTCACAGGGCTGCACCCTGTGCTTGGGTAGCTCCCGCCGTCAGCGCTGGGGGTTTTTATAAAGCAGGTATTCGTTACTCGGCAAAGGCCAGGTATTCTATTATTGATTGATTCTGGCTCTCAACTTGTATTGCCTGCTACTAGCCCTGAAAGGGCGGCAGATCCCAGCGATGGGTGAAGCCCATCGTAGCAAAGCATCGATCGGTTTGGTAGCCCTGTAGGGGCGGGATAGATTCCTGCACGGCGGTATGGGGATTGACAAACCTGTTTCGCCCCTACGGAGCTTGAGATTCCCGTATCGATTAATTTTTCACAGGGCTGCACCCTGTGCTTGGGTAGGCCGCCCTTTCATCGCTGAGGTTTTTTATAAAGCAGGTATTCGTTATTCAGCAAAGGCCAGGTATTCTATTATTGATTGATTCTGGCTCTCAACTTGTATTGCCTGCTACTAGCCCTGAAGGGGCGGCAGATCCCAGCGATGGGTGAAGCCCATCGTAGCAAAGCATCGATTGGTGTGGTAGCCCTGTAGGGGCGGGATAGATTCCTGCACTGCTGTTGGTAGGGGAATTTGCCGACGTACGTTCCATGAAATACAAGCGAATCGACCCGATCGATTTTTCCCATTCGAACATTCTCAGCGTTTTCGATACGGAGGGAGTTCTTACCTACCAGAAAGAAGGCTTGGGTCTGCAAAACGACGAAATCATCGCGCAAATTCTACAGGTATCCCCGAAAAATTACCCGATTGGGTGAATGGAGTGGTCTCGGTAATGGGCTATTTTAAGCTGAAACATTTCCGCCATTTTCGCGGCCCGCCACCGGGCCTCTTCCGCCTTTTCTCCCGTGAAGTTTTCCTCCAGGGTTTGTTCAAATAACAGCAGCCAGCGACGAAAATGCGCCTCACCGATGGGCATGCTTGCATGCGGCGTAAACGGGCTTCCCAGGTAGCTGTGCTCCTGAAGCAAAACGGTTTGCCAAAACCGGTACATTTTATCCAGATGCAGGTCCCATTCTTCCCCGATGCGCTCGTCGAATAGGGGACCCAATAAGTCATCCTTTCTCACTTTGCCGTAAAACAGATCCACCAATTCGCGAATCTCTTCAGGCCCGCCAATTTCCTTCTTCATCTCTTTCTCCTTTCCCTGGTTAACTCCTACATCATGTACTCGTTGCCGTGGAGAGTGTCGCTTTTCCAGCGGCCACCTCCTCTGCCAATTCCTTTAAACTTTTGTCAGAAAGCAGACGTGTGAGTCCTTCCCGAATGGTCTTGTATTCATCATGAATGGGACAAGGATGCTGTTCCGAACAATGCTTCAACCCCAAGCCACACCCTTTGAACAGGGAATCACCGTCAATGGCAATTACCAGATCCAATAAACGCATCTTTTCCTGGTCCGTATCGATGTAAAATCCCCCGTTCGGACCCTTGGTTGAGCTCACCAGGTTTTGCCTGGCGAGCGATTGTAAAATCTTTGCCGTGAAATATTCCGGGGCATCAATTTCCTTGCAAATATCCTTTACTCCGAGCTTGATCCCCCGTTTGTTTTGGGACCAAATGTAGATCACTGCTCTGATCCCGTATTCACAAGCTTTAGAAAACATGCGCTAATAGTTAGTTATCTTTTTTCCAAAATTCATCTTCCCAGATTTCGTCCGAAAGCCGATGGCTTTCCGCTATTTTTTCGCCCAGCTTTGTCAGCTTTTCCGGCGAAAGTACTGCCTGCATGTGCTCAAACAGAGATCGTTCCTCAAACCGAATATGCGCTTCCAGACTTCCGGCAAATTCCTCCAAAGATTGGGACATCGCTTCCGGCTCTCCACCCCTGATCCCTTCAAAAGTCGATCGGATCGCCTCGTGCTGCGCTTCGGCTTGTTGCCGCAGCGGATCCTTCGCCTCTAAAAAGGGAAATACAGCTGCTTCTTCCAATAGAAAATGAGGGGAAATATGCTGGTCAACGTAATAGACCAGGTAATCGCGAATCCGCAAAAGATTTACCTTAAAAGAAAGTCCTTGCCGAATCTTCCATACCAAAAGCAGACCGAAATGATGGTCCCGGGACAAGGGTACCAATGCTTTGTGCCGCTTCAATGGTCTATGCATGGATCGTTGTTTCAGTTGCTTTGCTTTCTTTCTAAAAGAAATCAAAGATAATCAGATTCCCCTGCAAATAAAATACTTAATTATCTTTTTTTAGAAATCCACGCTCAGCATTAGCCGAAAATTCCGGCCTGGCGCAAACAACGGGCCTTCCTGACTTCGAATGGGTCGGTTCAGATGCTCGTAATAGCGTTGATCCAGCAAATTGTGCACCGCCGCCCGGAGCGTTAAAGTAGGCAGCACCCGATACGCGCCCTCCAGGTCCACCAATCGAAACCCGGGGGTGGTGGATTCACCAAAGCGAGCAGAGACCCGTTGCTGCGCAGCAACCGCCCGCAAGCGAAGCAACGTGGTCAGTCTTCCGTCCAGATGCCTGGCCTGCAAGGTATAGCGGAGGTCCAGGGGAGCAATTTCCGGGAGCGGCTCTTGATTTGCCAGATCTTGACCGTAGGTATACGCGGCCATAAAGGATTGGGACCAGTTAGCCCCTATCCGATGCTCAATGGCCCATTCCATCCCGGATTTAAACGCCTCCTCCACATTGACAAACTGCCTGACTCCGGGACTTTGGGGCAAGCGAGGCGTAAGTTCGGTCCGTACTCCCGTAATGTAATCATTCAAATAGGCCCCAAACAGGCTAACCGACAGCGAAAACTGTTCGGTCCGATGCTGCAGGTTAAGATCCACCTGATTGTTGGTCTCGGGGTTCAGTTGTGGATTTCCCAAAAGTTCGTACGGATCCAATCCTACCGGAAAATAATTGATGTACCGCTCGGTAAGGCTGCCACTTCTGCTTACCCGGGCAAGCCAGATACCGAACTGCCAGGTCTCGTTCAGGTCATTTTGCCAACCCAGCGATAAGCCGGGGTTGGCTTGAACCGCAGAAATTTCCTCGAACTGCTGGCTGAATTCGGCGCTAGGGTCCAGAGCCTGAGCCCGGTTCATGTCCAGCCTACCGGAGATGCTAAGCATACCTGTGGCCAAGGGAACGGAATATGCAGTAAAAACACCGAACTTTTGAATCAACGCCTCTTGCCAGGCATTGTCCAGCATGGTTTTGCCTTCGTTCGGCCCCATCAGAAAGGTGCGTTCCCGGATTCCTTGGGCCTTTTCGCTCCGGAAATCCAGGCCTGCAAACAGCCTACCGGCGCCCGGCCGCCATTCTGCCTCTACCCTTCCCCCTGCATTGGTTGTTTTTGCCGGAGTTCGGGCATCCATCATCCGGGGATTCAGTTCTCTCAATCCGTTATCCATCAAATGGTCCACCTGACTGAGGTATACCGACTGTGTGATGGATTTGAGCTGCCGCCCCAGGAAAGACTTCGTAAACCTGGCATTACCCATCCAGGTATCGTCCTTTCGAAGATCCATTGGCAAGGTGGGGAAGGCCACGTCACGGGCAAAATTCCGGTTGAGATTCACCGACAGGTTTTCCCTCTCGCCCGTAGCAAAATCCCCATAAAAGCCGACGGAAGCGCGCATAAAGGAGGCGGGTACGGTATTGCCCTCACCGTCCCGGTAATCCGAACCCCTGGACCAGGAACCGATGAGCCCCATATCCGCCTGCTTTGTTCGCCAACCCAGTTTCCCTTCGTTTCGCAGCACCTGCCCGTTTTGCTCCCACATGCTGGAAAACCTCCCGTAAGTCTCCGGATTTTCGACAAAAATCGGCGCTTCACTTACAAAGTTTACCGTTCCTCCCAGACCTATTCCGTAGCGAAGTGCATGGGGTCCTTTGAGTAATTCTACTTTTTGCATGCGGCCCAGTGCTATTTGCGAAGTGGGCGGATCCATCCGATTGGGGCAGGCAGCAGTGGCCGATTGCAATCCATCTACCACCACGTTGATCTGATCGTATTTAAACCCTCGCATCACCGGATCAAAGCCAAAGGCACCACTTTTGCGGATGGAAGAAATCATGGGATTCTCATTTAGTAGCGCCCCTGCATCGTGGTGGAGTTTTTCCCGCGCCGAAAAGTAAATTTGCTGATCCTTCTCCTGCCGGCTGCCTATGGAAATGACCGAAACCGGCAGCAGCTCCAACCACTCCGGCTGTAGGGTACCGCTTCCGGTTTCCCATAGCCGGTCAAACGCCGATTCGGAGAGTTCCCTGCTCCCGTACCGAAGGTGGTGCAACTGCAGCCGACTAGCCCGGTCCCTACGTAAGTAAATCGTACCGGATGAGTCGCTGCTCCCCACCTGTGAACCGTACCGGTAAGTAATCCCAGAGATGGGCACCCCATCCTCACTGTCAAAAAAGCGAAGGGGTTTGCCTTCCTGGGCATGGACGATAGTAAATGGAGCCATCAGTAGGACGGTCTGTAACAAATAGGTAAAAATCGTTTTCATCAATTTTGAATTTCTGGATTTCCCAAAATGGGGAAAAGCGTGAAACATAGCACCGATTGCCTGGCACCTTGCCCTTTTTGCTAAATTAGGTAGTGATTTTTTCAACCCCGGTAGCTTTTGTCACTGTAGTACTCCCCACCGCTCTTGAAATCAGCGAATGGAGGGCACATCCGGGTAATCCGAGACCAGCCGTTCATGCAAAAATGGGATGCCAAAATACCGTTTACAAAATGCAGACCACCAAAACCTGCGCTATGCCCCGAACGATCCACGAGCAATACTCCCTGGAAGGGGTGACCGCAAAGGATGGAAAATGAGACAGGCAGCCTGCCTACTACCAATAGCGCCGGGAGATGGAATAAAAGACAGCAGCCCTTAGGGGTTGGCTGGAAAAAAGCACCCTCGACTGAGGCGGGTCTTGCTAAAGAAGGTAGCGCCCCCAACGAACCGCTTTCTCCTTGGTCTAGACTCGAAATGGATTGCTGTTTCGCGAGGCCCTGATGTATTTATTCCGGTTCCTGGCAATGTGCTTCCGCAACAGAGAACTTTTTGTGTAGCTACACATGTTGTACAAACATTCTATCAATCCCTCTGGTACTTCGGTCGAGCGATTGGTAGCAATGAAAAAGAAAACAACGTAGCTAAACCAACTAGAATCTATGAAACCCATTTCGTTATTGACCGCATGGAGCATGGCAGACCTGCATCTAAGGAACCGGATCTTAATGGCACCCATGACCCGTAGTCGGGCGGATAATCCGGAAAAGGCTCCCACGGAGCTGCATGCAGCCTACTACCGGCAACGCGCAACCGCCGGACTCATCATTACCGAAGGCTCACAAATCTCCCCCAGGGCAGTCGGCTACATCAACACCCCAGGAATCCATACACCGGCTCAGGTGGAAGGGTGGAGAAAAGTCACCCAGGCGGTACACGAGGAAGGCGGACGTATTTTTATTCAACTTTGGCATGTGGGAAGGATTTCCCATCCGGATTTTCACGGAGGCGAGCTGCCACTGGCTCCTTCTGCAATCAATCCGGAAGCTAAATCCTTTACACCGGAGGGATTCAAAGAGACCGTCACTCCCAAGGCAATGAGCCTGGAGGAGATTCGGCAAACCGTTCTGGATTTTCGCAACGGTGCCGAAAACGCGTTCAAGGCTGGGGTTGACGGAGTAGAAATCCACGCATCCAACGGCTATTTGCTACACCAGTTTTTCAGTCGAACCTCAAACGTCCGCAGCGACGCCTATGGCGGGAGTATCGCGAACCGGGCAAGAATTCTCTTCGAAATCATTGACGCAATCAAGGAGGTTCTCCCCGAAAACCGCATCGGTGTGCGCTTGAATCCCTCGCTGCACGGTTTGTTTGGCATGACCCTGGACGAAGAAACCATTCCTACTTTTGACTACATCGTGGAAAAACTCAATGACTACGATCTGGCTTACCTGCACCTTTCCGAGCCGTTTACAGACGTGTCCCAGCTGCCCCATGCAGAAACGCAAATCGCCAAAAGATACCGACCAAAATACCAGGGAAACCTGATCATCAACGGTGGGTTTGACCGGGATAAGGGTAATCGATTTCTGGAAGAAGGGCTGGCAGACGCCGTATCTTTCGGCAAACCCTTTGTTTCCAATCCGGACCTGGTGAGCCGCATCGAAAAAAATCTACCCCTTACGGAATGGGACCAGGCAACCTTTTATACACCTGGAGCCAAGGGGTACACGGATTATCCCAGCTCCTTAGAGGCGGAAAAAGCACAAACTTCCCGTTAAATCCGACAGGAGGCCAGAAAAGCCAGCCCTAGGCAAAAATGAGCTCGGGCTGGCTTTTTTTTTAGATATTCGATCGATATTCCCAAAAAATCAGTTGACGGTAGCCGGAAAATCCAATGTCTTACGGTACGACGCGTTTTTATTGAGGAAAGTTAGTCAAACCTGTTCCAGCTCCCAGGTCAATCCGGAAACCTGTTCTTTTAATTTCGCTAGCAGCGTTTCGTTCTCGGCCGACCAAAGGGAAGTCAATTCCTGGTAGTAGCTTATTCCCTCTGCCAGGTTTTTTCGAAACTTCTCTACGTAATTTTCGAATTTCCTGGCATTTTCGGGTACGGCTGTCTCTATTTCATTCTTCAGGTGTTCCACGTACAGTTGCAATTCTTTCAGAAAGACATGAGGCCGATCGGCGTTCAGATGGAACGGCATCTTACCGTAGATGTGGTCCACCATTTCCTTTAGGCTAAATGTCCCTTTAAAATACGCCAGGTTTGGGCCGGGACATATGGTCACTGCTTTCAGGTTTCTTCGGGGTGTTTCCCCACCGGCAAGAATGGCCGGTGCGGACAGGCCTTCGCACAAACAATCCTTGTCCAGAATTTCTTCCAGAGCTGCCTCGGAAATTTCTCCAGCCGCCTTTTGCTTGATTTTTAAGAGCTGATATTGCCGGGAGGCTGTACAGATAGGTTTCTCCGTAAATTCCGTATTGGTGGATAAAAACTTCTTGTAGCAGGGGCTTCCCGGACGCTCCCGATCGATGCGCGCTTTCCGCTGCTCCTCTCCGCTACTGGTTCGGAGGTTGTTGAAAGGAATACCCAAGGGAGAGGCGCGACTCAGGTAAAAGTCCGACTTTTTCGCTGCCAATAGCCGATCCAGCGTATCCGGATCCACACTCGTTGCCTCGGGAACCAACAAAAAAGGACTGCCCCATCCGGTTCCGTCCAAGTCGTAAGTATGGAGCAGCAGTTGGTTTTCTTCCGCAGTCCCGATTCCTCCCTGGTAGGTTATTTTCGGACGGATACTCTCAGGTAAGCGTTGCAGCTTTTTTTCCTCCAAGGATTGCTGGCAAAGCGTGAGCAACTCCTGACGCAGGGTTTCTTTATTCTCTTTAAATGACGCTAAAATCGGTCCCGCCAAAAAACCGTCCGTCGCAAAGGCATGGCCGCCGCAGTTCATTCCCGACTCAATACGGAATTCCGAGACCCAAAGCCCTTTTTTTGCCAAAAACTTCCCCTGAATCAAAGCCGACCGATAGTCCGAAACCTTTAGAATTATGGACTTTTTAAGCCTTCCCTTCCGATCCGGAAAGAAATCAGAAAATTCACCCAGATAGCTGTATAGTGCAGGATTCATTCCGGCAGAAAAGACCACACCACCCTTGACCTCACTCTGGGCGAAGCCCCGCAACGCGGCCAGGGCATCGGAATACTCTCGGGGTAAGGCATGCCCCTCCTTGTCGTAATTGATTTTATCGACCTTGGTCATGATGTTTACATCAATGCTCCCCGGTACGATTGCCTTTCGTAATTCGTCCTCCAAGGCTCCTCGTTCGGCACCCGTTGCTTGCTGCATGCGACGATATACCTGGTAAAGGGGATGGGTTTCGGGCAATAGGGTAAAATACGTATCTATTTCTTTGTCTTCGCCAAAGGCCTGTTGTTTTAGTTCCCTGATCTGCCCGGTCACGGTAGCTTGTAAAAAATTCAGGTACTCCCGGACCCTTCTGGCTCGGGCGTCTGCTGCTTTTTCTTCGATGGGTACATAGGGAATTCCCAACTTTCCGGAGTATATGCGCCGCATCTCTTCCAGCAATTGATCATCCATGATGGAAACCACAGAATCAATTCCAAAGCGGGCAACTTTCAGGGGGCTATCAACGGTAAATCCCAATCCCATGACTGGGATGTGAAAACTATGCATTTTTGACATAAACGGTGATTTGTTACGGTAACAGGTACGCTTTTTGACCATTCGAAAGCGTTGCACCACAAAGCTACCGACCTGACCTCCCAAAAAACCTAAAAACCCTCAGCCTCGGAACTGACTTTCGTCAGGAAAAGTACCCGAAGCCTTTCCGACCTGGAGCTGTGCTACACCTGTAAACTACGGTAAAGCGAAGCCCAGGGCTCTCGCATTTTCCTAGCCAGCAGCTGATTCGCTGCAAAATTCCCAATAAACTCTTCCTTCACAGGGTCCCAATCCAGGTCTTGGCCAAGCATCATGGCGATATTCCCCAAATGCGCAAGGGTGATGGACCGATGTCCCACTTCAGCGGGAGCCACCGTTTCTTCCCCCGAGAGAATGCAGTCGATAAAATTTTCATAGTGGTTATCGCTGCGGTAGAGCGAGGTCTCGTTAGGCCCGATGACAGTATCCATCAATGTTTCCGGCGTGGTTTTGTGGTCGCCGCGGGTGGCCCATGCCGAACCTTCCGTCCCATGAAAGGTCACTCCGAAGTCTTTGTCACTTTGGATGATTAGTTTGACTCCATCTGCATAGATGCATTCAAAGTAAAAGCGGGTCGCGGTATTCCATACGGGATGATCGGACCATACGGCCTGGGCATTCTGGATTTTTACCGGTCCCGTATGATCCGTACCCATACCCCATTGGGCGATATCCGGGTGATGCCCGCCCCAGTCGGTCACGTTTCCACCGGAGTAGTCCATGACCCATCGGTAATTGACGTGGGTACGGCAGGGACTGTACGGCGCTTCCGGCGCCGGACCCAGCCAAAGGTCGTAATCAAAATCCGAAGGTACGGGAACCGTTTCCGTCAAATGGCCGGTTTTCCCGAAATCCGGTGTCCCGCCGGGAAGTCCGCAGGTAACGGTATGAAGCTCTCCCAACCTGCCGTTTCTTGCCAGTTCGCACACTCGCCGAAAATGATGGCTGGAACGCTGCTGACTGCCTGTCTGAAAGGTAACCCCGTACTTTTTGACGGCATCGCTCATGGCCCGGCCTTCCTCCACGGTCAGGGACAGCGGTTTCTGGCAATAGATGTGTTTACCCGCCGCTGCCGCCATCATCACCGGAATGGCATGCCAATGATCGGGAGTAACCACCTCCACCGCATCGATGGATTCGTTTTGCAGCACTTCCCGGAAATCGGTATAGCCTGCGGCAGAACGGTACGATTTTCCTTGCTTTTCGGAATAATAGTCGTTGACGACCTGCTGAATGTATTCCCTGCCGGCCACCTTCCCGTTCCAATACCCGGGGCTTTTTTTGTTCACGTCGCAAATGGCGGTAACCTGTACCCGCTTGTCCGGTAAAAAGCCCCGCACGTCATTCCCTGCCTGATTACCGGCACCAATGAATGCGAGGGTGATGCGGTCCGAAGGAGGCACAAACCCGTCTCTTCCCAGGGCAGCTGCTGGAATGTACTGGGGAATTCCGAAAACGGTCCCGGTAGCAAGGGCCGCCTTTTTTAAAAAAGAGCGTCTCGAATTTTTCATTCCGGAAAATACGGGTATTTGGCCGTGGAAACAAAAAAAATCCTGGCAAAAACCATGTCCTTCCGCCTTCTGTATCGGATAGGTAAGCCCTTCCCCGAACAAACTGCCGTTTGCTTCCCTTCGTATCAAAAAGATGGGTCCGTTTCGACAACTACCGACGCTGCGATGCCTGTAGAATTGTCTGGATACGAAAGCGAAGGACAGGGAGCACTTCTTCTTCAAACCAGGGGTTTCGTTTTTGCCACAATTTGTTACGGGGAGAAGGATGCACCAGGGGAAAAAATTCTGGAAGGTAATCGGCATAATGGCGGACCGTTTCCGTTAAGTTCTTCTTGCGACTTTTTCCCAGGTAGTACTGCTGGGCATATTGCCCGATCAGTAAGGTCAGCTGAATGTCCGGCATCCTTGGCAGCAATTCTCCGTGCCACAAAGGAGCACATTCCGGGCGCGGTGGTAAATCGCCCCCCTTTCCCCTACCGGGATAGCAAAAACCCATAGGTATGATCCCAAAAACAGTCGGATCGTAAAACAGGTCCGGAGACACTCCCAGCCAGCGTCTCAATTCCTTGCCGCTGGCATCGTTCCAGGGAATACCGCTGGCATGCACTCTGGTTCCGGGAGCCTGACCAATGACCAGAATCTTGCTGCGCTCGCTGGCAGCAAGTACCGGATTGGGGCCCAATGGAAGATGGGCCGAACAGTGGGTACACCCTTTGATGCGCTGCAAAAGGTCTTTCATCGGCGCAAAGGTAAGGATATCTTCGCTAACAACCACGGAACAATGCTCTGACGCAGTGGAACCATAAATCGCCAATAATCAGCGCTTTGCTTGCATTGCATCTTTTTGCTTATTATTTTAGTTAAAAAAATCCCATGATACGAACACAATCGCTGGCTCTGGCCTGTGGCGCACTGTTAGCTATAGCCTGTGGCCCAGAGGAAGAGGAAGCAAGCGTCTCCTTTGCACTGGAAATCCGGGATAGCATTCGGGTAGACTACCCGGGACTACTGGACCTGATGGATGTGGATCCCGTCCAGAAGCGGATACTCCTTTACGACCGTCAGCGTGGAACCATCTTGCTGACCGATTTTGAGGGGAATCGGCTACTAGACCTAAACAAGCAGGGGGATGACAAGGGGAGTTACGGGCAGTATTTGTGGAGCCCGGCTCGGATAGAAACCGGCGGGGGTATTTTCCTGATCTCCCACAAAGGTTTTTTTACCTTCGATTCGGAGGGAAATCTGGCCAGGTTCAGGCCTTTTGAAGAAGCCGTTCCATTTTTCGGTGGAAGGGCAGCGGCCGACTCCGAATTGTTGGAACACGAAGGGATTTTTTTTCAAAAAGGCCTGGTAGCCCGGGGCGAGTACAACAAAACGGATGAGGAATACTACGAGCAATTCCAACTATTGGTCAGATTTGACCCCGAAAACGGGTCTGCCGAACGAATCGTCCATCTGGAAGAAGAAAGCCCTTTTCGCAGTAGTGGGATGGCCTTTGAAATTCCCGAAATGAGCCCGAGTTTTACCATCCTGGAGGATAAACTTCTGGTCGTCGCGGGCACGGATCCCCACCTCAATGCCTATACCATCCAGCCACCGCATCGGCTGCTGTTTCGGAAATCCATTGCCTATCCCGAGTACAACGCTGGCCAGGGAATCGAACGGGCCAAAGCCGACCCCAAATCCATTACCTCCGATGCATCCGCTGGCCGGACGCATACGCTTAAAGTGTATAAAAACTTCCTGATCAGCTCCTTCAATCCCGGATACAATTTTGCCGATCGGGAACGGTACCTGACCATCGACAATCCGGACGATTACCGTGCCTTCAGGGAAAGCATCGTAGATAAATATCCATCTGCCCTTTTCCTTATGGACCATCAGGGCCAGGGCATTCAGCAACTCGACCTACCTAAATCACTGGACCACCGCCAATTTCTGGTGCGGGGCGGAGAACTCTGGTGGCTTTCCCGATTCAATTCGGAAGTAGAAGAGGATTTTGTCACGATTTACCAGGTGGAAATCGCCGAAAAGGATCGAACGAACTGAGACCGGCTGACCGATTTGCCGGCAAAAAAGCCCGCACCGGAGACCGGTATATTACCGATCAGAGAGCCATGTCGTAGCCACCAAATCGCCGCAGGTTGTACGTTACCGTCAGCATAAAAAATTGACGCAAAACTTGTGTACGAACGTCCTCGACGAACACGTCGGTTACATTTCGGTCAATGCTTACGTTTTGATTCATCAGGTCAAAAACCGTAAGCTTGATCTCCGTTTTGTTACTGGGCGGGATGCGGTAACCCAGATCCAGGTTGACCAGAAAAATGCTTCGATCAAACCCTTCGCCCAATCCGGTGTACACCTGGTGATTGACACTGCTGCCTACAAAGATTCCACCTACAAAATTCCAAAATAGGTCTGCGCGCGTCCGTTGGGTATAAAAATTATTGTCTAAATCTTCTTGCAAGCTACTTCGGACGGTATTAAAACTCCCACGAGAAGAGATATTGAAATCCACCCGGTCGTTGATATTGCTGCTCAGGTTGATCCCTTGCGTGAATGTGGTATTGGTATTGAAATTTTCCTGGCCATTGATGATCCCTGGCCGGTTACGCACCGTGAAGGACGAGTTGATGTTAAGATTACTTTTCATGAATTTCAATGGGAACCCGTAGCTTCCGTACAAGCGCGCCACGTAATAATTATTCAGGTTTACAGGCCGGGTGTATTGCCCGCCTTGATTCAGCAATACCTCGTTCTGGATCAGGGTATCCTTTGGTGCGATAAAGGTCTCGTTTCCGATATAATCCTGCCGGATGTTTCCATAAAGAAAAAACATCAGGGAGCGATTGGTCTCCGGATTGATCTTACGAAAGCGCGTAAAAAGTCGGTGACTGTATTCCTGTTTCAGATCCGGATTCCCATTGGAAATCTGCATGGGGTTGGAATTGCTGATGACGTCCTGCAGCTGCCGGATGGAAGGGGCATCGGTATCGGTATTGTAGTCCACGCGCAGGCTGCTGAACTCTCCCATCTGATAATTAACCACTAATCTGGGGAGCACGTTCGAAAAAGTGCGCTGCGTATTTTCAAAACCAGGGAATAAGCGGTCACTGTCCAGGGAAGCAGATTCGTAGCTGATCGTGCTGTACAGGGACAATTTTTCCGAGTTATAGCTGTAACCGATACGGCCACGTTGGGTCATGTATTGGTTTTCAAAGCGGTTGGTCAACGCGGTGTCCAGGCGAATGAGGTCCGTTTCCGGCTCCTGAATTTCTACTGTCTGGTCCGTGTCGGAGGCATTGTTGGAAAGCCGGTATTCCAGGCGCAATCGGGAACGCTCCCCCAACGGTTCAAAATAACTGACACCGGTGCTGTAATACAGGCTGGAATACAGGCTGTTCCGGAACTGGATGAGGGAATCGACGTTGGTTGTTTGGAAATTTTGGTTGGCAGCGACCAGGTCCGATTGGCTATCGCTATCGTAGGTGCTGGTATACACATAGGTAGACAAGGTCCTACCTTCCTTCGCAAAATTGTACCGGTAAATCAGCGAGTTCCTGAAATTCATGGACTGCCTTTCCGAGAGGGTGGTGTTTTGATTGCGGCTGATCGGGGTAGCTGCATCAAAGAGATTGTAGGCGTCCCGAATGGTGGTGGATTTGCGGTAATCCAGACCAATTCTTGGCCGCAGAATCAGCGCCTGCCGTTCGTCGATTTCGTAATCGATGCGCGCACTCATCCGGTGACTCTGGGTACGGGTTTGGTTGTTTCGGTCTTCGTTGTAGAGCTGCAAGCTATCGTTGGGCAAGATGTATTCCCGGGAAGAACTCCGGGTAAGTACGTTGTCCCGATCGTTGAACAGGTAATTACCCGTTACCTTTAATTTTTCGTCCAGGTACTCGTCGGAAAAATTGACACCAACCGCATTGGTGGTGGTGATGCCCGGCAACTCTCCCACCGCCAGTTCGTTGCCCCCCCGGCGGCTATCGTCGCTATTAAGATTTCCCAGATCGTCTTCCCCAAAATTCTGCTGGTTGATGTTGTTCGTCAATCCCAGGATAGAAAGCCGGCGGGCGCCATTAAAAAAGTTCATGTTGCCGCCGGCGATGTAGTTGTTATCCGTGCCATAGCCTCCGTAAAATTTACCAAACCTGCCGGCACGCATGCCCGGCTTGGTGATGATATTGATCGTTTTGGTGGTTTCCCCATCATCAAAGCCAGTCAGGCGGGCTTCGTCACTACGTTGGTCCAGAAATTCAATTTTCAATACAACCTGGGCGGGCAGGTTCTTAAGTGCCGCCGCCGGATTATCCCCGAAAAATGGCCTTCCATCGACCAACACTTCCTTAACTTCTTCGCCCTGCACTTCGATCACCCCGTTTTGAATGACCACACCGGGCATTTTCCGAACCAATTCGTCCGCATCGGCCTGGGGACGGGTTTTGAAGGCATTGGCGTTGAAGGCCACCGTGTCCCCGCGAACTTCCCCGGTGAGTGCATCGGCAGAAAGCTCAAAAGCTTCCATTTCCTGCCCGTCGCTCTGCAGCTCGAAGGTACCCAGATCGTTCCCTGTAGGGGCATTTACGTTTTTTTGCAAGGTTTGGTAACCGATAAACGACACCTCCACCAAAAAGCTATTTTTCCCGGGTTTGTTGATTTGAAACACCCCATCAAAATCAGTGTAGGAAGAGCTAAGCGTTTCCCCGTCACTGTCTTTCAAGAAAACGTAAGCTCCGAAAAGCGGTTCCTTACTATCGCTGTCAACAATGGTCCCGGTATATTTTTGCTGGCCAAAAAGCGAAAGGGAAGTGGAGACAAAGGCAAGCAGAACGAAAAAGGACAATCGAAAGGGCATGGAATGGTAAATTATCAAACTAGATGGAATCGCTTCGAAATATTAGACCGAAAATTCGCCACAATCCTTCAGCCAGCCAAATTCTATTATGTCAAGGCAGGCAGGGCTAATGTATAAGGTAAATTATCGATTTAATTGTAAAGGGGAAAATGGAAGGAAAAGGAGCGGCTAGCTGCGTTGTATTTTGGCGATCGTGGAGGCCAATGCCGGGGCATACCACCGGATAGGGAATCTTTCTTTCTGATCGTAAGTGGATTACCAGGAAAAAACAAAAATTCCTAAGAGAGGGATTTGCATTAAAAAGAAAGTTCGGCTACATTTGTGACACTTAAAAAAGGGCGCTCGAAGCCCTGTATTTTTTGGCCGATGGTGTAACTGGCAACACGTCTGATTTTGGTTCAGAAGAGTCCAGGTTCGAGCCCTGGTCGGCCAACGATTTACCGGCCCAATGTAGGAAAAATCCTTCGTTGGGCCGTTTTTTTTTATGCGTAGGCGACGGCACTTCACTAACCGGTGAAGGGTTTTGTTCGGGACTTTTCTTAGGGATCAAGCGATCTGAGGCTGATTCCACCGCAAAAAATCACAAAATACCGTACCCGTCTTCTTTTCCGTTCATGGTTTCACTGTGGGCTAAGTGACAAGGTCGGGATTAGTGGGATATGGAGGGGACAGTGGGATTGATGGGAGATTGACGGAGATTGAGTGGAAAAAAAAGAATCGTAGTTTACCGAATAAAATCAGGTATAGCTGGGAGCTAACCATGCGAAATGAGTAGGTTCAAGGAGGTGTTTTGGAGGTAGTGTGGCTAAAAACCGATTTTCCAGTATATAATTGTAAAATATAGTTTTGCTGACAAATTTCATAATTCTCCGATATCATGTAGAAACCAAAAACATTTTGCGGTGGCCCTGGCTTTCCAATAGGAGCTCTTTGCTATATTTATTTCAAAACCTTCTGGGTCCTTTCCCGATGAAAAACAAGCAGCAGCCAGTTCCTCCAGTTTCGGGTATTTGTAATCATCTGAATAGTAAGATGGTATCATTAAAAACTGTCTGGTCTTTTTCATTGTACAAACCTTTTTTGTTCTTGAAAAAGGGTATTTTTCCTTATTTCGGAGAAAATTGGAATGCAGTACATTGTTAACGTAACTGGCGTTGTGAGCGACCAATTTTTTGCACCCCTGTGCATCTTTAATAAATTCTCTTAGCGCTTGATTCGGTGGGATAGCCATTTCTTGCAAATGGTCCATGGAAATGCAGTATTCCTCTAGTGTATTTTCCGGGGGTGGCGTACTATTTTTGAAAATCAAATCCTTGTCCTTTATAAGGTACCCTTCCTTGTCGAAAATGAAATAAGATAAGGATAATAGTTCCGGCCAATTGTCGGTATCCGTAGGCGGTGCGTCGTAGTCATCTGGCTTGCCATCTACAGCAAGTGCGACGACTATCGTATGCCGGACATCTTCAGGTTCGGCTTCTGGAAACGATTCTTCGATTTTTTCAATAACAATTTGTTCTGTGGTCTTAGATTTTTCGGCCGGTTTCGGGCCAGGGACTTTGGTGGCGTTCTGTTTACGCTTTCTAACTGAATTTATCAAAAATCCGATTACAACTAAGGCAAGGATGCTTAGTATCAGTTCAAAAGTGGACATGATGACGTTTCTGTTGATAAGTAGTCAAAGTATAAAAATTCATCAACTAAAAAACGATGCCGTTGATTATCAACTCCTATACCGTTCCTCCAGCGCATCCCTTTGCTCCCGGAACTCCTGCCATTCGCTGTCTACCAGGTAGGCTATCCTGGGCTACTTTGGCTTCCAATGCCTTCAACCGTTTTTTAAAGATTTCCAGATCATGACGCAACCATACGCATCTTACCCCTGCGGGAGAAATAAAAAAGACCTTTTTTCTTAAGTTCGTTGGATACACGCAACTGGCCCATCGCAGGATTGTCGAAAGCAAACTTGACTACTGCTTCTTCAATCTCTGCCTCTTTGCGGTTCTTGAGATTTGGTATCCTTTTGCTTAATGCTCGCTCTCCTCACTGCCCGTAGCGTTCTTTGAACCGGTAAAAGCTATCTCTGCTGTTACCGAAAACTTTGCTAGCCTGGGAAACATTGCCTAATTGTTCTGCTACTTATGCTAAACCTACCTTGGTTTTTGTTACTTTTGTCTCTGTATTCATCTAACAGTTTTTAGGAATTCGTGATTAGATTCAACACCTAAATTTAATCCCTAACTGTCAGATTTCATCGTAGGTTTTTCATCTATCGACTCCAAATCTACATCATGTGCTGCATTATAAGCCATCAAGCGGTCAGTTGCCCAAGGCGATGCTTGCAAGTTTATCGTACGGTACCCATTCGAGTCAAGGGCTTCCCTGATGATCTCAAATATCCGTTTCTTTCCTTCCGGGTTTTTACCTGAGATCCGTAGATGCACACGATTATCCATCAGACACCCCCTCCCCTTTTACTAACTCCTTAGGCTGACCCAGCCCATTTTTCGATAAATTGCAGATCGCCCGCGCCGCCCGGTAGTTCCGGGTATCCCTACAGACCAGATTCCTAACCATTTGTGGTTCATTTGCACTGAATACCTGCAAGGGAAGGTCTTTGTATAGATTTTCTTCGAAGCGATCCCAGTAGAATTTCACTGTTTTCATAAATTATTTACTTAGTAATTTAAATTTTTAACGGATAAATTAGTCGCTACTCTCAATCAAAACAGAATTCAATGTCAACACCTCAAGTTCTCCTTAAACGAGCTAGAATGACCAAAAGACGCTGTTTCACCTGTTGTGATGAAAATAGTTTAACTATGTAGTTTATATCTTTTTGATTTCACAAATAATTTATTCGCCGGTCCCTCGAAGTCCCGCCTGGCTTACCAGTCAACTCACTGAGGGTAGCCAAACATACGCTACTTCATTTGAAATTTAGTTAGACAAATCCGTTCTTATTCGGTGACAGAAACCTGCGTCGATTTATCCACTGATCTACCAATAGCTGCATCCAATCCGGCTAACGGTTTGGCTATGCGCCGTGCGACGTTAGGAGCATGGACGTATAGCTTGTGTTAGGCACTGGGCTTCCTTAATTCAGATTTCTCCTAAATTCGCTTGGGCTCATCGCTGTCTTCTTTTTAAAGATTTTACTAAAATATTGTGGATACTCAAACCCCAGAGCATAAGCTATTTCGCTTGCACTTTCGTTGGAATTTAGGAGTCTGTTTTTTGCTTTTTCAATGATGTATAGATGAATATGGTCTTGTGTGCTTCGTCCGGTTTCTTTTCGTAGCAAATCGCTTAAATATTTAGGCGACATATTAAGTGCGTCTCCGCAATATTGAACGGTGGGGATTCCCAACTCCAACTGCTTTTCTTGCTTGTAATAGTCTTTTAATAGTTGCTCGAATTGACTGGCAATGTCTTGATTTAGATTGGTTCTAGTATAAAATTGTCGATCATAAAAACGAATACAGTAATTCAATAACAATTCCATATTTGAAATAATCAAAGTTTGACTGTGTGCGTCAATATTGTTGCTGATTTCTTTCTCGATTTTCTCAATGGTATCTGTGACCGTTTTTCTTTCCTCTTCGGATAGATGTAAGGCTTCGTTTGAATCATAGGAAAAGAATGAATAATCTTCTATGCGTTGACCCAATGTTGCTTTCCGAATCAAATCCGGATGAAAAGCTAAAATCCAGCCTTTGTCAGTTTCGGCTGTTTCAGCTTTTTTATATTCCATCACTTGGTTTGGTGCTGTAAAAATCATTGTACCCTCTTGAAAGTCATATGAATTTCTACCGTAATTGACAATGCTATAAGGACAATTATCCTTTAAACTGATCTTGTACAAGCCTAGTAAATACTTTAGGTTATCAACTTCTAATTTTTTTCGAGCATAACCTAATCGTAATACAGATATGAGTGGATGTTTTGGCTTTGCTAAACCTAAAACCTGATGAAATTCCGATATGGTTTCTATTTTTATAAAATCTTTCAATGTGCTAAGTTTTGTACAGAAAAGCACACTTTCATCCCTAAAGTATGCTTTTCTATTTCTTATTTAATGTTTAGGTTATTTTTCATCATACTAAGGAACTCAGCATCATTCATCGTTTTTCTGGCCTTTAATAAATGTTCAGCATCTGGACCCGCTACATATCTAAGCGTATTGGTTCCGTCGGTTGCGGCATTATAAATCACATCTGCTACCAAGTTTGGACTGTTCCTTTTTTCAGAACTCATTAATTGTTCAAAAATATTCATAACCCCTGATGCAAATTCGTTGTATTCTGTTAATTCATCATTGTGTTGAAAATCCATCGAACGACCTGAAAAATCTGTTTTTATGCTACCTGGTTCCACTATTTTTATTTTTGCGCCAATAGGTTCTAATTCGTATTGTAAAGATTCTGAAAAACCTTCCACCGCAAATTTTGTGGCATGGTAAAGTTGCATCATTGGAAAGGTTGTTTTACCACCAACCGATGATATATTGATGAACATTCCGCTTTTATTTGCTCTAAAATGCGGCAATACGGCTCTTGTTACATCAAAAAGACCCAAGACATTGACATCAAACTGTCTCGAAACATTTTCTCTAGCTACAGATTCAAAAGTACCCAATATACCGTACCCAGCATTGTTAAGGACGACATCGATTTTTCCAAACTTATCAATTCCTTCTTCAATGGCACTTGTGATACTAGTTAAATCTTGAACATCTAGTTTGGTAATGAAAACATTTTCTAGAGAGGTTAGCTCATTCTCTTTTTCAGGATTACGCATTGTTGCAATTACATTCCATCCTTTTGCTTGAAATTTTTTGGCTGTTGCTTTTCCAATTCCTGATGATGCTCCTGTTATTAAAATTGTTTTGCTCATTTTTTCTTTTTTTAAAGATTTACAATTAATTCTGAAGCAAAATTAGAGCATCTATAAAGTGTGAATGTATTCAAATTACTGATTATTGAATACTTTTTGCGTATTCGTTTTCTGCCTTGTGCCTAACGTTTCATGCATCTATTACGCTGAAATCGCTAAGAATCTACCGAAAACGAAAACTCATCGGGATTGGCCGATTACTTCGGTGCCCCCTGACTGATTATTTAAGTCACAAATAAAACGCGTTCACCGCAAAAAAAACAAAAAGGGGTAGATACAAGTGCATTACACGGTTAAAAACGCAATAACATTTTCGTAACACAAATTCATTACTAACTAAATATCAGTGATTTATATTAACTAATTTGAGCGAGCGTAGGTCAAATTAACTACTCCCAAATGTACTTCAGACGAAGGATTTAAGAAAATTTACACAGGTAATTAATCCCGATTATTGGAGTGGTTGTAAGGGGATAGAAACTCATTTTCCCAACAAGGCCCATGAAAACTGAGGCAAGAAGTATGAAAACTTGGTCGAGATCCATCGTGTACTATAGTAATGGTGTTCAAAGCTCGTCCTACAGGCGCCTACCATTCCGTAATAAATCTATATCAACGAATACGTCGACAGATTCAACCGATCCAAAATGAGTCGGGAGCTATCCGATAATCCAATATGTAGGGTGTTGGCAATGCCATCTTATGCGCGCAAAAAAGTTTATTTTATCAGTAACTAATACACTAATTGAAAATCAAAACCTGGACAAAAAGTCGTACAGATCCACATTACCATGGGTAACGCCCAGTTTCTTCCTCAGCCTGGTTTTCGCCATATTGAGGGTGCTTTTACTCTGCCCGGTAAGTGCCGAAATTTCACTGCTGTTTAGATTCAGTCTGATAAAGGCGCAAAGTCGCCTTTCGTTAGGGCTAAGGTTTGGAAAGGAATCCAAAAGGTTTTTATAAAAATCCGTGTGCAGGTCCAAAAAGGAAACCTCAAACTCCGAAAGAATTTTATCCTGATCAAACTGACTCAGTTCGCCAATGACGCCGCTGACAATTTTCTTTCCTTGTTTTGAGAATTCATTTCTATTTCCGACCAGTTTATCTACCGTATCTTTGATAATACGTTGCCTTTTGGTTTCATAGAGCATTTGGGTCGTAAGCTGTTTGCTTCTTTCCTGGAGCTTTGCCTGCAAGAGTTCTCTTTCGCGCTCTCTTTGCTGGGATTCAAGCAGTAACTTCTTCCTTTCCAAACGTACACGATGGTATTTTCTCCGGATAGTGACATAAAATAAAATAAGTGCTGCCAAAATCAGAAAGCTAAACAGTAAGAATGAAATGAGCTTCTTATTACTATTTATTGATTGCGCCACCAGCTTTTCCCTTTCCAGCGAATGCATTTCCTTGAGGCTTTGGGTCAGCAGGTTTTGTTCAGCCTTGCTTTGGTTAATCTTCCTGAACAAACGCTGTTTCTCCTCAAAAAAAAACAGGGCAGAATCGGGCATCCGCATTTCCTTGTACAAGTCGGCCAATAACTCACTACTGTTATGCTGTATTGCCAATATTTCGCCCTTTGCTGCTAGTTGGTTACCTCGTCTTCCGTACCTGATCGCCAGGGTTGCATCGCCCATTTCCCTGTATGTTTCTGCTATGTAGCTGTAGTTAGTGGCTAACACGTGAATATTGTCCTTCCGGAGCGCTTCCTCTCCACCAAAAGCAAACGTTTCCAGGGCAGCTTCATAATTCTTCATTTGAGCATAGACTAAACCGAGATTGTTGTATAGGGAACCAAGGTTTTGATTTTGGGGATCGAATTTTCGGATTTTTTCGATTCCCTGGTCCAGACAATTATAGGCTTGTACCAGGTCATTTCTTTCTCTGTAGATAACGCCAAGGTTATTGATAACCGCTGAAAGAATCTTATAGTCAGGTTCGGGAAGGGTTTCGAATAACTCCTGTATCTGAAGAAAATAATCTTCGGCTCTATCGTAATTCCTTATGAAAAGGTAATTGATACCCATACCCAAAAGGGTGCTGATACGATCGGATGTAGGAAGATCCCCTGCAGTTTTTATAATTTCATAACTTTTCAGATAATATTCCGAAGAAACATCCGACAATCCCCCGGTAAAATAAATTCTCCCATACTGATTGTACAATTTGACAAATAAGTCGGGTTGGTCCAAAGAATCTGCATAGCCCCTGGCCTGATTGGCAAAATAAAGTGATTTCCTTAAATCGTTGTTTAAAAAGGCACGGGAAGAGTCAAGCAATGCGTAATAAGGTCCCTCGATTAACGAAGCATGCGAGTCAGGCTTTTTCGCGACCGCATAGGAAAGCACACCACTCAACATGAAAATAATGGTATATACTACCAATTGGGATAGACCAACTCTAGGAACCAACATACAATAAAAAAAGAAAAATTTAAAAACTTAGTTAATATGCTTTCAGACGATGAAGCCCGCGTATTTAGTCAATGGAATATATACTGTAGAGCGCTAAACGCATTTATATTATCAGAAGGCGTTATGGGCTAACTGGGATACACCTGACAAACATTTTGCCAAAATAAAGTACGAAAAAATAAATAAGCAAACAGTGTCGGACACATTTCGTGCGTTTTTTTGTAAATAAAACGTCAGACGCTTATTCCTATTTCTAAAACATAGGACATGCGAACCTTTACTCCCTAAGGTATTCGCTGGTCAGCCGGAAATAAAACCCTTTGATGCAGGGCGATGAAACTCCTTGCAGCTGGACGTACCCATTGGGTGGGGCGCATGATGAAACCTTCGAATAAAGTTCGGCCTAACAGAAGGTGCAGACGGCCTTTTTTAGGGTGCCAGGTTCGTTCTCAGCCTCTTTCAACGATTTTTTTTTAATTGGTCGATTTCCTTCTACTCAGGAGTCAAAGGCGCTTTTCCATTGCCGGCAAAACTTGCCTCCCCGGTAGCTGAATGTTCCCTACTCTATCCGCGCACCATACCTGATGGAATATCAAGCTCTCGCCCAATTTCTCCAAAGATTTTTCCACACTTATGGTTCTAAATCACCATCAGTTTAAAGACTTATTCGAAGGATTTTCCTTTTCTTTATTGCCTCCACGTCAACGGGGCTTAAATTGTTGTCCAATGAAATGTAGCAGATCCAATACGGCTGAATCAATAAAAAGCACAAGAGTAAGTCAACCTTTCAAGTTCAATACCGCTGCTCCAACGCTGCTCGCGGAACTCTTGCCGTTTTTTCAAGCTATTCTCTTTACCAATCTTCCCCAAGTCCTAACGGAGGAGGGGGTAGTTCAAATTTGATTCGGTGCTCGAGTCCGACGATCATTTCGTCAAACATCCAATAAAAATAAAACAGGCGCTTTCTTGGCTTTCCACTCGTTTTGTACAGGTTTTCTTGACTAAAAGCTTGTTCAATAGGTTGGTCTATAAATCGAGGGTCGGCGTGAACGATTACCAAATCAGAAATAAAGTACCGGAATTCTTCGTCTTTTGTTTCAATCCTCAAAGAAAACAAAACCGGCGTCTCGAATAAATACCATAAAAACCTATTTCGCACCATCATTATACCGCCACCTCCGATAACTCCGGACTCCGGATCTTCATATTGAATCCTTTCCCTAAAAAATTTGAAGTTATTGTACAACCAATGCCGGGCATTGGTAAAAATCTCGTCTCCGGATACACCCGGTACCGCCACCGCGTCAGTGTAAACAATGTTTCCGCTGGCATCCCTGGGAAGGTACAAGTCTTCGTACTGGTACTCGTATTCTGTCTGTGCCGACAGGCTAATAATCGGAAGCAAAAATAAAAGATACGTTCGCCCCATGGCGATCATGCTTTGTCTACGGTTAAGTGTAATCATCCACTCGGAAACAATCCCGCGTAACATCATCAAACTATTTTTTTCTGTAACTCCTTTTGGTGCACCCAGGTTTGCTATACACAATGCCGGAATCTTATATCCTCTTCAGAGTCAACCCCTCTTGTAAGTAGAAAAAATCGCATCGCACTTACAAAAGTATTCACCGAATAGTAAAGCATCTGCACGTATTTCATAGCCCATACACTGTTCCTCCAGCGCATCCCTTTGCTCCCGAAACTCCTGCCATTCGCTGTCTACCAGGTAGGCTTTGAGGCGGGTGGGCATGCGGTCCAGCTTGCTGTCGGTGCCGCTTTGACCGAAACGAACGGTTTCCGTAGATTGATACCTCGCTATTGAAATGGAATAATTGAAGAAAAAACCAACGTCTTCAAACAAAATTCACCTGCAAAAAAAGGGGTTGGGAGCAGCCCGAACCCAAACCCAACTTGCAGCAATTCACCGCGTATCGGCTAGGTGCCTGGAAAGGACCAGGAGACCTGTAGAATCCCTGAAATTACAGCGAGAGGGAGGGATAGAGGGTCAATGGAGCTGCTGTCAGGAAAGCCAGGCAGGAAACCCTACCTGATTTTTAGTTTTAGAGCTGCGAACAGCGGCCTGATTTTTATCCCTTATCGGATACTCGTGTAGCCGCCCATTATTTTGCCCCCGCCACTACTGCCGGTGGACCGAAGAAGCTTGCGTGCTCCGGAGACAGGAGTTCTTTCTTGGAAATCCCGGCAAGAAACCCGTAGTGTTGCAACCACTCCTTGGTTTTTATACGTTCCTTTCCCTCAAATTGTGTGGCAAGCTGATAAAACCAAAACCTGCGCTCGTGCCTGCCCATACCTCCCTCAACCATTGGCAGGTATTGAGCAAGGTTTTTATCCATAATAAAGAAAAACAAGTGAAAACCCGATCGCAGGTAGGTATCAAACGCCGTCCCGTCGTGTACTGCCTGGATGAGAAACGTCAGCTCGCCTTTGGTTAGTTGGCTGCGGGAATCCCTGCCGGTTTGCAAGCGCAGGTTCGCTACATCCCCGATGGGTCCCGGGCCGGAAGGCGGCACCTGCCAGGCATAGCCCTTTTCAAGGAAAAACTGCTTTTGTTTCGGGAGGTCCATCGGTCGCTTCCAGCCCCTTTCCTCATCATCGACCCAGTAGATCAGGTCTTTCAAAAAGCATGCAAATGCATGTTCTCTGGTAGCTACATAGTTCTTTCCAGCATTTGTGCCGTTCTGCCGATCGGGCCTGTGGAAGCGAGGAGTATAACGAATGGCCTCCCGTGCCAGGCACCAGTCATTCAGCGTCTTAAAAAATGTCTGGCAGATAAGGTCCCCATCCACCTGGACCACTTGACCGGCAAGTAGTTCGATCCTGCCTCGCAGTTCCCGGGACGAAAACCGTATTTCTTTCCGATTGTCGCGAATCTCTTGCTGCTGAAAAAGCATCTGCCAGCGCTGCCCCAGAAAGGCCACATAGACAAACAATACGCCGGAAAGAGAAGCCAGTACCACGGATACTCCATTGACATATTCGGGCATACTTTGGGGGAAAAAACGCTGCACCGTCATGGGTTTGATCACCGATAACAGGTAAAACGAAACAGCAGCCAGGTCTAGAAATATAGCGATCGCCAGAAGACTGTTCATCCTCCATTTTAGCCAACGCATCGAATCCTTAATGTCCTGATCAAGCTCCAACTATACACTTTTTGACAAGGTAGGTAAAATTTGGCCTTTATTGGGGAAAAGTTTTGTGGGGTTATCCGCTTGGGAAGAATTAGATGTTGGGGGGATTGATTGCGATTGATGCGGGAATTTAGGTGGTTTGGACGGAATGGGAGCTATTAAGGGAAGCGGATGTATAGTAAGTCTGCAGAGCAGGTTCAATATGAGCAATCCCTGTTTCCAAAAGATGCGGAAGCATTGGAAAAAACAAAACCGGGTGAAACGTTTATTTTTTAAGACCAGGTGTTCCCAAGGCTGTAGTAAAGGAGATTGAAATAGATGGAGGGGGATTGATGTCCAGCGATCAGACTCTTCAATCTTTTTCTTTCAATCACCGTCTGAGCGATAGCGAAGACGCTCAGCCCGCTTCATTCAATCTCGTCAACTTTTTTGGATGTGCACATCCAGTTTGGCTGGGGTGTGGGGTTGTTCGGTGGGAGGTAGCTCATCGGAGTGACCCGCCACTTTACCGACCGTTTTTCGTCACACCAAGTTATGGCTTGTCCAGGCCATTCCGCCCATTTATAAGCCCAGTAATCGACAACCTGCTTAATACCCCGCCGCTTGTCCGTCTTTCCTCGATTCCGAAGCCCCGTAATACACCCCGTTTTTACGCATAATGGCCTGATAGCCTCCAAAAATACCCTTTCCCATTCGCAAGGTATGCCCTTTGTCCATCAGGCTTCGGATTACTTCGTAGTCAAAGCCGGATTCCAGATAGGTGCCGCCACTGGCGAGGTTCTCATCCCGGTGATAGATTCGCGGTGCGTCCCCGGCTTCCTGCAGGTTCATGTTAAAATCAATAATATTCGTAATGATCTGCACATGTCCCTGGGTTTGCATGTCCCCACCCATCAGACCGAAACTCATGAACGGCTCGCCATCTTTTGTAACAAACGCCGGAATGATGGTATGAAAAGGCCGCTTGCCAGGTGCGTATTGGTTGATATGCCCCTCTTCAAGAACAAACCCAGCACCTCGATTTTGCAGCACGAAGCCCAGGCCAGCCGGTACCACCCGGGATCCAAAAAGTGCAGAATTGCTTTGGATCAACGAAACCATCGTGCCGGCATCGTCCGCTACTGTCAGGTATATCGTGTGATCACCGGAGGTCAGCCCTTTTGTAAAACTTCCCGCCCGATCGGGATCGATCAATTTTCTCCGCTCCACGGCATAATCTTCGGACAGCAACCCATCAATAGGAATGGTACCAAAGTTGGGATCGCCATAGTAGGTAGTCATGTCCGCATAGGCCAACTTCTTTGCCTCCAGAAAGGTATGAATATGGGCTGCACTGCCATAGCCCATAGCCGCCAGGTCAAATCCTTTGAGGATATTCAACATCTGTAGCGCCGCCATGCCCTGTCCATTGGGGGGCATTTCCCAGACATCGTAGCCGCGGTAGTTGATCGATACCGGCTCCACCCATTCGGGCCGATTGTTTGCCAGGTCATCCATGCTGAGGTAGCCCCCTTCGCGCTGCACCTGATCAACAATGGCGCGCGCGACTTTTCCCGTATAAAATCCGTCTCTACCTTCTTTGGCGATGATTTCCAGGGTATTCGCCAGGTCTGGGTTTGAAAATAGCTCTCCTAAGTGCGGAAGCCTGCCTTCACCCGTAAAATAGGTTGCCTCAAACGATGGATTGCCGGAACCCAGATTGACGGTTGAAAAATTATCCGACACTTCAGACGAAACCGGAACACCTTCCCTGGCATACCGAATGGTAGGCGCCAATAAATCACTTAATTCCATTGCTCCAAATCGCTCGTGTAAGGCAAACCAGCCGCCCACCGCGCCCGGCGTTGTTACGGAAAGCGGCCCGGTCTTGTAGGTGTTACCGGCAGCTATTTCAGCCTTGAATTCGGCTAGCGATAAGCTGGCGGGGGATTTTCCACTGGCGTTGATTCCATACAGGTCCTGGGTTTTCGCGTCCCAGACAATGGCAAACAAATCACCCCCAATGCCATTGTTTCCCGGATCGGCAAATCCCAAGAAAGCGTTCGCCGCAATGGCCGCATCCACGGCATTTCCTCCACGTTTCAATATGTCAATAGCAATTTGTGTGGCGAGCGGATGGTTGGTGGCCGCCATGCCATGTACGGCAAGTACTTCGGACCGGGTGGCAAAAGACTTTCCCGATAGCCGGTCCTGGGCAATTCCCAGGTGCGTGCCTCCAAGGCATAGAATAAGTAGTAAACAGCGCAGGTTCATTTCTGTATTTTTTAACTGAAAGGTGTATACGATCCGGGTAAAAATAAACCCGGCATTGGTAGTCTCTGCTAAGAGATTTGAAAGTCCGAAACCCATTCCTTTGTTGTTCAGGTCCTGACAGAAGGTTTTTGCTGAGGACCGAAACGGCTGCATCCGAAGCAGTGGGCTTGCCGTACCCACTCCCATAGCCAGGTAGCGCGGACCCGAACAGGCAACCGGACTCCCGTTAGTAAGCTAAGAAAAAAAAACCATATCGTCATCGAAACCCAACAAAAAGTCTGCAGCAAGCCCAACAGCAGAAACGCAACCGGAAAACGGCAGGCTTTTCCCGGTTTCCAGACCGATACGATTTCTTTTCCGGCCTGAAATCGATTCGACCGGGAAAAAAGCCTGTCCACAAACCACTCTGAGCCAAAAGCCCAGGCCTGGAATTTTGACAAAAAACCCTCGGGGTCAACCTGTTTTCCCTAAGAAACCGGGCCGGGAAAAAATCACCTGTGCCGAACAATAGTGGACTTGCCAAGTAGTGCACTATCCGGTTCAAAGCCACTCTGCCCGGCAAGCGAGGCGTTGATCCAGTACGCTGATTTCTTGTTTGTTGTCACCGGAAAATCAATAATCCGGGCTCCGTTGAGAATTTTTTTCGCGGTAATTGCCACCCATTCCCCCTGTTCCCTGGCCACTTTTGTTAATCCAAAAACAGCATAAGGCATCATAAAGTCCTCCGTGGTTACGACCGGAACCTGTAGGTGCCGATGGATAAACTGAATCGCATCGTCCCGATCCCACCCTTTGATCGCTCCATTGGTGGGCAAATAAATGATGTCGTAGTCCCGATTCCCCGCTTTAAATGCAGCCTTCCATTCGGTATAATCATCGACCAGCCGGTAGGTAGCCATCAGCCCTGTCCGGGTAAAAAGCGTATCCAGCAAGAGCTCTTCTTTTCGGGAGGTAGTGGTATTTTCGGAAAGGAAAAGTAATTTTTCCATGGACGGAAAGTAGGATTGCATGGTGACTACCATATTGGCAACCGGAAGTATTTCCAGCATCCCGGTTACCTTGTCCGGAGGAAGCTCGTATTCCGCATCTGTCCAGTTTACCCCACAGAAAATAATTGGCATGTTTAACTCGTCCAGGTGAGGTTGTACCAGATATTTTACCGCGTTATCGTCCGAAACGAGCAAAATATCGGGAGCATCTCTGACAATGGATTCGAATACCTCCGCCGCTTTCTGCTTGATTTTCAGGGAATCGGGCTCCCGTTTGGTATCCATAAAATAGGTAGCTACTTCAAAACTGTCGGCCGGAAAATGTGTCAGTATGCCATCCATGATCTCGTCGCTCGATGGGTGTCCCCGGTGAAACGAGTTGACATAGGAAATCACTTTCTTTTCCTTCTTTGACAGGCAGGCATGAAAAAGGGATGCGTTGAGAAAAATCAAAACCAAGAGAAAACCGCGGGAAACTACAGACATAAGCTATGTTTTGCTGGGTTGATAAAACGAATCGTTGAGGTTTTGCTGACAACTAGAAAGTACCGCACAAATAGGAGTTGATCGGCACTCGACCGCTACCAATCGGGTGGCCATCCTTTTTCCTTTCCGCGGAACCAGGTAACGGACTGCGGACCCCGGGCGATGCCTGCACCACCTGAACGGATACCCGGTCGCCGAAACCGGGAATTCATTCAGGCAGTCGGAACATTTACTCGACCATAGCGGCAGCATCTACCCATTCTCCGTTGAGCATGACTTTTTTGATGGCGTACATGGCTTTGATATCCACGGATGGATCCCCTTCCACCAGAATCAGATCAGCCAGTTTGCCGGATTCAATACTGCCCAGTCGGTCCTGAGTCCGGAAATAACGCGCATTATGAAGGGTACTGCTGGAAATGACCTCCAGGGGACTCATTCCGGCTGCTACCAATAACTCCATCTCTCGTTGGTACGCCAGTCCGCGTTGGGCATATTTGCCGGAATTGTGGGAGCCGGTTACCACCGTAACTCCGGCTTGATGGGCCATCCCTACAAAATCGAGCATGTTTTTAAAGCCTTTTGCCTGATACTCCTCCACCTCTTCGTCCCCGAATTGCCTTTCGAAAGTGGTCAGGGTGGGTGACAGTACTACGTTGTTTTGCACGGCGAGGGCGAGCACCTCTTTCACCCGGTCAGCGGACAAATCTATTTTTGACCAAAGCAGGTACCTGCCATCTCTTCGGTAGTTATTGTCTGCCTGAACCCCCTCCCGAAATTCCCTGGCATCCTCCGGACGAGCCAGGGCGGTGCCAAAAGAAGTAACGTGCTCTACCCCATGTAACCCTGCCAGAATCGCATCGTCCGCATCCACTAGCTCCAAATGGGCCACTACCGGGATATGGTAAAACTCGGCCGTTTGGATCACTGTCTCGAAATATTTCAAGGGAAGACGAAAATATATTTTAATCCCTGAGCCACCCTGTGTAACATAGTCCCGAATCAGTGTTCGAACATGATCGGTACTCCTCACCAGCGACGCCTGATCCAAATAGACCCCCGGATACCCATCCAGGTGCGCCCCGGTCAGGTATACCCGAGGTAATTTTGTCTGCGCAAAATGCAGGGACTGGTAAAAACGAAAGGGATGTCCGGGATCCCTGATGGTCGTTACACCGTTGGTGAGTATGGCATGCAGGGCCTTGTTGTTGTTTACATTGTGCAAATGCGCATCTATCAGCCCCGGAAGCAGGCTCATGCCACTGCCATCGGTGATTTCTGTTCCCTCCGGTACGCTTACCTGATTGGCCGGACCTGCTTGCAAGATGCGGTTACCCTGGATCAACACGACGGCATTTTCCAGAGGAGGCCCTCCCAGCCCATCGATAAGGCGCACATTTACAATCGCGCTGAGCCGATCATTTGACGGGCCGTCCGGTGGATTTACTTCCAGCAGCGAGGAATTTTGGGCAAAAGCCAGATTCGTCAGGCTTAAAAACCCGAGGCCCAGCAAAAAAACGATGGAGTTCACTAATTTCACCTTATTCATGGATTGCACATTCATTCGGTACCCGTTTCGTATGTATCTTCTAAATGTATCCATCCTTTTCGAATAATACAAGGAGGGTACGTGGGGTTCAGACGGGCCGGACGGTTCGATTCAGGTATGTATTCATCGGTCTCCTTCGTGATTTCAAGGGTTCGAAACAAGGGGATAATCACCATTCACCTGACCTTTAGCCAGGCATTTTCGGTCACATTGCTGGTCTCCGCTAGATCAATCTCATATAAGGTTGCGTGTTCATTTGGCCCCGTGTACATGCCATTCATAAAGTGACAGTTCGCTATTTTCGCCTGAATTCTTAGCAAAGATTGACCGTTTCCCATGATGTTCATGGCCTGAATGCTATGTATTTTACCTGGTAACGATTCTTTTCCATATCCCCTGCCTCCAATCAGTAGGGCTTCATACCGATCCTCTCTGGCTCTAAAAATAACTCCATTAAGGAAGACATGATGGATTCCTGCCCTATCGCTGGCTCGGATCGCGACCGCCCGGTACCGGTTTTCGCAAGATATATTCGTAATCACCACTTGTTCGATGTCATCTTCCGGTCCGTACCAGCGACTGGCCGAGACCATACTCCGGTCAATCTCACCATGCTTTTTGGGAATATCAGGAGCGGTATCCAGATTAGAAAGCGCTATAAAATCATCGCCCGTTATACCCGAGATGTTATCGATCCGAACGTTTTTACATCCCTGTCTCAGGTTAATCCCGTCCTTATTGGCCGTCATCAATTGCTGGCCACCCACAGTCACAAACTCCTGGTTGAAAATGGTCACATCGGATACATCGATTCCCACGGTTCGCTCAAAACTGATGGTCCAGCCATGCGCATTTTCAAAGCGAACATTTTTAAGGCTAAAGCCCCGGACATACCCTATCAATACCATGATATTCCTCCAGTCACCCGTTTGTTTCAACCCAGGCTTTCCGGCATCGCTTCCGTAGCTGACCCGCCAATTCCCCTTTTCCTGCTCCCGCTGTGGATTCAGGCTGAGCTTTCTGGCACCGTCACCAGTAGCCCGGGGATTAGTTGCCCCTCTGAGCACCGCATTTCCAACCCCATAAATTCGTATGTTTTCGTTCCATCTCGGGTGGGTAATGCCGGCTCCTACATTGTCCGAACGGAACAGATTGTCTCTGCTTTTATCGGAAAGTTGCAAGGTGCAATTGTCCAGAATCAGCGTGATATTTCCTGGCAACAATAAGGCGCTATCGATCATCCAAATGTTGGTTCCGTTGGTATTTTCCTTTGGAATTCGCACTACCTGGCTGCTTGTTTTGGCAATTTCTATGGCCTGGATAATGCGTTCGGTATCCGTGCCGTCGAAAGAATTTGGGTTTACCGGTTGATATTTCCAGGATTCTCCCCTACCCACAGCAACGCTCTGGAAAGTGGTCATGCACGCAAGGACGTAGCAACAAACTACCCACAGAAAACAGTTAGGCTTCAACATAGGGTTATTTTTAGACAAAAATCAGCCTGAATCCCTTCAGGCATACCGCGAATAAAGACCGAGCAACATTGGATGACCATAAAGCAGCTGCCTTATCGGGTAACGGAAAATTAACCAACTTTGGCGGATAAAAAAAATCAACAACTTTAGGACGGGAATAACCGCATTCCTGCGAAGGGGGTCCAAACGAAGGAAAAAAAACGAAGGAATTAAGAAATGAGGGTTTTCCCACAGACATCTTCATTATTTTGCTAAAAATTGGTACTTTCGGTACGATCTATGCGGTGCAATTACCCGACTTTACAGCGATCCTTATGTCCGAAAAAAAGCGGGCCGTCTGGCCTTATGTAGTATCTGCTATGGTTATCGGGAGCCTCGTTGCCCTGTATTTTCTCAATGACTCCGTTCAAAACTTTTTTTCTGAAGCCTGGCAGGTCTTACGCAGCAACGACGAAAAGAAAATTTCCAATTGGGTGGATCAATTTGATTACTGGGGCCCGTTGGTCATCGTAACAGCGATGACCCTGCAGATGTTTTTAGTGGTGATCCCCTCGTTTCTTTTGATGGTGGTTACGGTCCTGGCTTACGGACCCTGGGCCGGGTCCGGTATTATTTTCCTGGCGATTTTTACGGCCTCTACCATTGGGTATGGGCTTGGTTTTAGATTTGGCACGCCGGTTACGGACCGAATGCTGGGTAAAAACACAGAAAAAAAGGTATCGGTTTTCCTGGAAAACTACGGCTTCTGGGCCGTCATTGTAACCCGGATTTCTCCCTTTTTATCGAACGACGCCATCAGCATCATTGCCGGCATGCTGCGGATGGGCTACTGGCGATTTATTGGCAGCACCCTGCTGGGAATCGCTCCGCTAACCCTGTTGACGGCATTTTTGGGAGAAAATACCGAGCGCCTAAAAACCGGCCTGGTCTGGATCGGCATCGCCAGTCTCCTGGGCTTTATCGGCTATGTTTGGTGGGATCGAACGGGGAAAAAACGCAGCAACTCAACCAATAGGTAAAAGGCCTCGCAGCAGCGCCTGGTACCGAAAAGGCAGGCTAAAATTGAATCGGGCTATCCCAAACCAACCTCCGTCTGCGTTGGCTAAAAAGAAACGTTACACCTACCAAAGAAAAAAGCCACCACGAAGGAGCCTTCATGAGTGGCATTTTTTGAGCCCCCTGCCGGGATCGAACCAGCGACCTACTGATTACAAGTCAGTTGCTCTACCAGCTGAGCTAAGGAGGCTTTTGTTAACGTATTTCTCGCTGATGACGAAAGACCCAAAAGGCAATCGCCAAATGAGAGGGCAAATATAATTTTATACGCCTGGTAAATCAAAATTTCAGAAGGTATTTTTACATAAAAATACCTAGTCCACTCAAATTGAGCCCGTTAAAATTCCCGAATGATGGATAGTTTTTTCTTTAACTTATCCACTTCCTGTTCGGCCTTGTCGATTTTTTCCTCAAATTGATCTTTCAACTTGTCGGCAGTCTTGGAGGCTGCAAAGAACTCCAGGTTGTTTCGCCACAGCGTGATGTTATTTTCCAGATCGGAAATCTGTTTACGTATTCCGTGCTCCTTCTTGTTCAATACCCGGTTGCTATTCGGGTCGGATTGTAACTTATTGAGGTTGAGCCGAAACATAAAATCCTCCTTGCTCGCCCCTTCCAATTCCAAGGTACCCAGGTAGCTGTTAACTGCCTCGTTGAATTTGGACTGAATATCTTTCATGCTCTTTCGGGGAACAAATCCTATGTCGTTGAATTCCTGGATCAGGGCCTCCAGCGCTTCGGGACTGGTCTCTCCCGGGGTGGATACCGCTGCCAGAATGCGCTTGCAAACCTCCTCTTTGGCTGCAAGGTTCTCTTCAAAAGCCTTGTTGGTCTCCTTGTTCGAATCCCGCCGATTGTTGAAAAACGTATCGCAGGCTTTTTTGAAACGGGAATACAAATTATCGCGGAACTTTTCCGGAAGGGGCCCCAGTTCTTTCCATTGTTTCTGCAATTGGATCAAGTGATTGGAGGTAGTTTTCCAGTCGGTACTTTCCATGTGGGATTCGGCTTCGGTAATCAGCGCCTCTGCTTTTTCCTTGTTTTCGTTCCGAATCTCATCCAATTCCTTAAAAAACTGATTTTTGTGATGAAAGAATTGCTTGAATAATCCCCAGAAACCTTTGTTGATTTCTTTTCCGGATTCCCGCGGCACCGGACCGATGCTTTCCCATTCCTTCTGAAGGAGCAAAATCTCCTTGGTCTTGCTGTTCCAATCCCTGATTTTTTCTCCCTTGAAGGTGCTAAAAGCGGTTAATTTCTCAATCAGCTTTTCTTTCAATTCCTGATTGGCCTTAAACACTTCCTTCTGACTTTCGTAGTAGGCCTTTCGTTTGTTATACACCCCGTCGGAGGCGGTTTTAAATCGGGTCCAAAGGCCTTCCTGCTCTTCCCTGGGTACGGGGCCGATGTGCTTGAACTCCTCGTGCAGGTCATTCAATATGCGGATGGCCTCCTTGATATCTTCCATTTCCGCCAATGCCTCTGCCTTTTCGCAAAGCTCCAACTTGCTCTCGAGGTTTTTTTTGCGGTCCAACTCCTTCAACTCAAAGTAAATGCTTCGGTTGTCATAGAACCGGTCCATTAGCGCATTATAGGATGCCCAAAGGTTTTTGTTCTGGCTATGAGGGACGGGGCCAATCTTTTTCCACTCGTCTTGTATCTTTTTGATCGTCTCGATGCTATGGGTGGTCTCCTCGCCATCTACCAGGTGCCTCAACCGATCCAAAATGGTATTCTTCTCCTCTGCATTCTTCTCTTTGGAGCGCTCAATCTCTTTTACTTGTTGGTGTTTTTTATCTTTAAACTGCTGGTAGGTAGCAAAAAACTCCCGATCCTCATCCGTTCCGCGAAACTCAAAACCCTCTTCCTCTCCTCCATCCCGGATAAACTCCTCAAGCGCCTGCTCCTTTTCCTTTGCGTAATATTCCTCGTAATGATTCTTTATTTCCTGGACAAGGGCATCCCGCTTGATAAAGTCCTGCTCCGCGGCAAAATCTTTCAGGGCTTTGAGCAATTGGGTTTTGCTATACTGGCTAAAATCCACTTGTTCTTCGTGCTCCTCCTCCTGCTGTTCCTCCGTGTCCTCCTCTACTGCCTCTGGTTCGGCTTTTTCCGCTGCATTTACAGCGGCTTCCTTAATTGGCCCGTCCACGGTCGTTTCAGGTATTTCCTGCGTCTCCTGCGCGGAGGGCAGGTCTGCCTGAAGCTCTGAACGCTCCGAAGCCTCCGGCTGTGCCGGGCTTTGCCCGGCTTCAGGGGCTTCCTCGCTGGATTCCGAGTTCATTTCCGCCTGGTTTACCTCTTCCGCTTCTCCTGGCACTTCTGCTGTATCTGGCTGTTCTGCGCTTGCGTCGGGTAGTGCCTCTGCCTGCGACTTCTCTGCCGTTTCTTCCGTTTCCCCTTTCGATGCATCCAAACCTGATTTTTGGCTATCCGCCAAATTTTCAGTAACCTTATCCGATTCTTCGGACATTTCTTTATCCTTATCCATAATAGTGTTGTATTCTTGAGTAAATCAATCCATACGAAACAAAAATAGCAATTTTGGGCTAATTAAGTCTCGGGTCTATGGGATAATTTGCCAAAACCTGGAAATCGCCGCCCATGTTTTTCAATATTACCCGCCAAAGATCGTCCGGTTCCGATAAAAAAATATTTGGGGCATAGGCATTGTCACAGACGATCCAGGTATTCTCGGTAAGCTCTTCCTTCAGCTGTCCTTGTTCCCAGCCGGAATATCCAATAAAAAACCGAAAGTCTGCCGTATTGATCATCCCCAACCGGTGTTTTTCCATTAACTCAGCAAAATCGCCGCCCCACCACAGGTTTTTACCCACGGAAATACTGTCAGCCAGCAATTGCTCCCCCTGATAGATAAAGTGAAGCGTATTTTGTTCCACAGGACCGCCTACGTACACTTCTTTGTCCCGTAGCTCACAGCCATCGAGCAGTTCGTCCAGTTTGAAGATGGAAAGCTTGTTTAGTACCAAACCAAAGGACCCTAATTCGTTGTTTTCACATAGCAATACCACGGAACGAACGAAATTTTCGTCCTGAAGAAATGGCTCTGAAATCAACAGACTCCCGGATTGAGGCGATATGTTAGGTAGTGGTTGCATGAAAAATAATGACAACGAGGGTTTAATTTAAAGTAAAAATTTTTAATTACAATATATTTGCAATCTTTAATTGATTTTCCTCGCAAAAATTGAAAAGATGAAACTCGCGGACATTAGAAAGGAATATTCCTCTAAAACTTTAGATATTAAAGGGATGAAAACCGATCCATTGGAACAATTCAAGTTATGGCTTTCAGAAGCCATCACTGCTCAGGCAAACGAACCTACGGCCATGCACTTGAGTACGGTAGATGCCGACATGAAGCCCGATGGGAGGATCGTGTTGTTAAAGGGGGTAGAGGAAGGATTCGTCTTTTTTACCAACTACAGCAGTACCAAAGGCAAACAGCTCGAAAAGCATCCAGTTGCTTCCCTGACTTTTTTTTGGCCGGAACTGGAACGGCAAGTACGTATTGCGGGCAGGGTGGAAAGGGTCGGTGGGGCCGAATCCGACGAATACTATCTGAGCCGACCCCGGGAGAGCCAGGTGGGAGCCTGGGTCAGCCCACAAAGCCAGGTCATTCCGGACCGGGCGTATCTGGAAGAAAAATTAGCGGAAGCCGTCAAGCGATTTAAAGAAGAACCCCTCAAACGACCCAACCATTGGGGCGGTTTCCGGCTCGTTCCGGAATCCCTGGAATTCTGGCAAGGCCGGCCCGCGCGACTGCACGACCGGATTCGCTACCAGCTATTCGAAAGAACGTGGAAGATGGATCGGCTGGCACCCTAAGCTTCCGGAGCGGCCTTATCCGGAGCCTTGCCTTCTTGCGGCGCATCCGAAACAAATTACCGATTGCCTACCGGCTGTGGTGGCGAATCGAAAACACGGGTATTCAAGTCCAAAGGGAGTTGCCATCCATCCGGCAAGAAACGCAAGCTTTTCGCTTTACACCAAGTCAAATAAATCACGAACCCCCGGGACGCGTTCTGCAGTAAATCCCTCTCCGTACTTCACGTTGATTTTGTGGCCCATTTCCCGACTCCTCGCCTCGATAAAATCGAGGAAATCCGGTCGCGATATAAAACTTTCGGGCTCCCTGGAATCCGGATTGTAAAACTGTGATTGGAAAGCCAGGATGCTGTTTATTTTGGTTTCCCAATGATCGGAGATATCTACGACCAGGTCCGGCTCGATATAGTTGTTCTGAATGTAGTGGTACACGAATTTGGGACGCCAGGCTTCCTGAAGTTTCCCGTCTTTTTCGGTTTCCAATTTCCGCAACCCGCTCACAAAGCAGGCATGGGAAGCGAGACTGCCTCCTTTGCCGTGATCCGGATGTCGGTCACTGACCGCATTGGCCAGCACAATTTCCGGACGATATTCACGCAATACCCTGGCGATCGCAACCTGATGGGCTTTATCGTCTGCAAAGTACACGTCCTGAAATCCCAAATTCTCCCGCACGCTAACCTTTAATAGCTCCCCCGATTTCTTTGCTTCGTGGAGTCGAAGTTCGGGAGTGCCCCGGGTACCCATTTCACCGCGGGTAAGATCCAAAATACCCACCTTATATCCTTTCGCGACCTGTGCAGCCAAGGTACCGCTACAGGAAAGTTCCACGTCATCGGGGTGTGCCGCAATGGCCAAGATATCCAGTTTCATAGCTATCCGTTTCGTAAACGTTATGTTTTTTATTGTATCTGTAACCGCTGTCCGATCTGCAAAACTGCACGGGTGCTAATGCCGTTCAGTCGGGTAATCTGGCTCATTCGAACGCCATACCTGCGGGCAATCAGGGAAAGATTTTCCCCGGACCTCACCCGGTGGTAAATGGACTCGCGCATCCGAATCTCGTGCTCAAAACTGTTGGCGGTAAGCTGAAAAACCTGCGAGCGGATCCGACCAATTTCAAAGTCGAAAATCTCGGTGGGATCGATGGAAAGCCCTCGATACCGCACTTCGAAATGCAGGTGCGGCCCGGTGCTTCTACCTGTATTTCCACCCTCGCCCAACACATCCCCGGCCCGGATTTCCTGCCCTACGGCCACCTGCACCCTGGAAAGGTGACCGTAAAGCGTCTCGAGCCCATTTCGATGGCGCAAGACCAGGTAATGACCATAGCCCTGCCTTTCGTACGAGCGGACGCGAACAATGCCGTCAAATGCTGCTTTGACCGGATCACCGACGGAAAGTTTCAAATCCGCACCGTGATGCCAGCGGTACCACCTCCTACCGAATGGGGAATTGATTTCCGTATTCTCCACCGGAACACTCCAATTGGATCCAAAATAGGGATCGTACAGGATCACCTGCAGCGTATCGTCAAACTCCCTGGGATCGAAGTCGTAGCTATCTACCTTTTTGCTATCCCAAAGCCCGTAATACTCATGGGCAGTAATCCAAATGCTGTCTACCAGTACTTCCTCTGCTACTTCCACCAGGCGATTTGTGGGTACCCAAAGGGGATAGGAAAGCTCTTCACTAACCAGGGAAAACCTCTTTCTTAAGTCAAGCTCCGCCGGAAAGATAAGGGTATTGGTAATGTCCGAAAGCGCTTCCCGGTACCGGTCGGCATCAAAAATTTGCAATGCCTCCGGGGGAATAATTTTCCGCTCTACCCGATTCGGCTCCTGGTCTGATCGTTTCATTTCCTGAGCTGCTGCCTGTAAAAACGACAAGAAACACAAAACCGCCAAAGGAATCCATCGTTCGGGTTGCCACATGGAGAACCCAGACTATTCTTCTGCCGATAAAAACCTTTCCGCATCCAGAGCTGCCATGCAGCCTGTTCCCGCTGCAGTGACCGCCTGTCGGTATTCGTGGTCTTGCGCATCACCGCAAGCGAAAACGCCAGGAATATTGGTTCGGGTAGTGCCCGGAACCGTTTGTATGTATCCATTCGCATCCATGTCCACCAGGCCTTCAAAAATGGAGGTATTGGGCTGGTGACCAATGGCTACGAAAAATGCCTCGACTGCCAGTACCTTTTCCTCGCCTGATCGATTACTTTTTACGCGCACCCCGGTTACCTCTTCTTCACCGAGAATTTCCTCCGTTTCGTGGTTCCACAAGATCTCGATCTTTGGATTATTCATCACCCGCTTTTGCATGATCTGTGAGGCGCGCAGTTCATCTCTGCGCACGAGCATGTATACCTTTTTACAGATATTCGCCAGGTAGCTGGCCTCCTCACAGGCGGTATCTCCTCCTCCTACAATGGCTACTTCCTTTCCGCGAAAAAAGAACCCGTCGCACACGGCGCAAGCAGACACCCCTTTTCCATTCAGGCGTGTTTCGCTTTCAATCCCCAGCCATTTGGCAGAGGCACCGGTAGAGATGATGATGGTATCGGCAATTAGGGATTTGCTATCGTCTACGGTAGCCCTAAAAGGTCTCGTACCCAAGTCAACGGCTGTCACCACCCCGTACCGTACCTGTGTGCCAAAGCGCTCGGCCTGCTTCCGGAAATCCTCCATCATCTGCGGCCCCACGACTCCATCCGGATAACCGGGATAGTTTTCTACATCATTGGTGATAGTAAGTTGGCCCCCGGGCTGGGCTCCGGTGTACAATACCGGTGATAAGCCTGCTCTGGAAGCGTAGATCGCCGCTGTATAACCGGCAGGACCGGATCCGATAATGAGCACTTTTACACGTTCAATCTCCTGATTCATGGTTCAATGGTTTTTAACTATATCCTAGGCACTGCCTATTCTGGGTTGGTAACAAAATATAAAAACAAAAAAGTTTAATTTTCCTTATAATATTTTACCATTACATAAAAAAAGGGCAAATAGCCCTTTTTACTTTCATTCTACAGCGGAGCCTGATTATCCCAGGTAGGGCTTCAGCGTTTTGCTCCTGCTGGTATGTCTCAATCTTCGAATGGCTTTTTCCTTGATCTGCCGAACCCGTTCGCGGGTCAGGTTGAATTTCTCGCCGATTTCTTCCAATGTCATCGCATGCTCCCCGTTCAGGCCAAAATACAAGGTGATCACATCGGCTTCCCGTTGGGTTAGCGTGGACAATGCTCGCTGTACTTCTTTACGAAGAGAATCGTTCATCAATCCATCGTCCGGCTTGGTCTCACCGTCGTTTTCCAGTACATCGAGCAGACTGTTTTCCTCTCCCTGCACGAAAGGTGCATCCATGGACACGTGTCTTCCGGAGATTTTCATGGTATCTACCACCTCTCCGGCGGTGACCTCAAGTACCTCTGCCAGTTCTTCCGGTGACGGTTCTCGCTCAAATTTTTGCTCCAACTCCGAAAAGGTCTTGCTGATTTTATTCAACGAGCCTACCCGGTTGAGAGGCAAGCGGACGATCCGGGATTGCTCGGCCAATGCCTGCAGAATGGACTGCCGGATCCACCAAACCGCATAGGAAATAAATTTAAATCCCCTGGTCTCATCGAAACGCTGCGCAGCTTTGATCAACCCCAGGTTTCCTTCATTGATCAGATCTCCCAAAGACAAGCCCTGGTTTTGGTATTGTTTGGCAACAGAGACAACAAAACGGAGATTGGCTTTGGTTAATTTTTCCAGGGCCAGTTGGTCCCCTTCACGAATTCTTTTGGCCAAAACCACCTCTTCGTCTGCTGTCAATAGATCTACCTTACCTATCTCCTGAAGGTATTTATCGAGAGACTGACTCTCCCGGTTGGTAATCTGTTTACTGATTTTAAGCTGCCTCATTCAATTTTGTCTATTATTTTTTTCTGCAATCATAACAGAAGTTCCCTGAAAATAAGTTCAATTATAAGAAATTGTTCTACATTCTCAGGAAACTTTCAGCCTTTTATCCTTTTCTTTCCGGTTTGGGCAACAAGGCTTTGCGGGAAAGCTTGTATTTCCCTGTTTTTTTGTCGACATCGATTAGTTTTACAGCGATTTCTTCGCCGGATTCCAATACGCCATCCATGGATTCCAGTCGCTCCCATTTAATTTCGGAGATGTGCAAGAGACCGTCTTTGCCTGGCATAAACTCAACAAAGGCACCAAATGGCATGATGTTTTTCACTTTCCCGGTGTATACCTCACCGATTTCAGGCTGAGCTACAATGGCTTTAATGCGAGCAATGGCTCCATCCATGGAATCCTGATTATTGGAGAACACGTTGATTTTGCCCACGTTATCAACTTCTTCGATAATGATGGTGGCACCCGTGTCTTTTTGAATTTCCTGAATCACTTTCCCTCCGGGACCAATGACCGCTCCTATCAGCTCCTTCGGTATCTGCATGTTAAACGATCTCGGTGCATGCGGCTTGAATTCCGGCCTTGGCGCCTCCAGTGTCTTATTGATCTCATCCAGAATGTGCAGCCTGCCCTTTCTCGCCTGATACAGGGCTTCCTTCAAAACCTCGTAATCGAGTCCTTCTACTTTCAGGTCCATTTGGCATGCGGTGATACCTTTGGCGGTACCGGTCACTTTGAAGTCCATGTCGCCCAAGTGATCTTCGTCTCCCAATATATCGGAAAGAATCGTATAATTACCGGTTTTGGCATCGGAAATCATCCCCATGGCAATACCTGTCACGGGCGCTTTGATGGAAATCCCTGCATCCATCAACGCCAGCGAACCGGCGCAAACCGTTGCCATGGAAGAGGATCCGTTGGATTCCAGAATATCCGATACGATACGGATGGTGTAGGGGTTTTCGGCCTCGGGGGGCAACACTTTTTTCAGCGCCCGCATTGCCAGGTTTCCGTGCCCTACTTCCCGTCTGCCCGGACCACGATTGATCTTTACTTCGCCCGTGGAAAATCCAGGGAAATTATAGTGTAAATAAAACTTATTGAAGCCAGACAATACCGCACCATCGACCATTTGTTCGTCCAGTTTGGTACCCAGCGTACAGGTAGTGATGGACTGGGTTTCACCCCGGGTAAAAATGGCCGATCCGTGGGCAGAGGGCAGGTAATCCACCACCGACCAGATGGGTCGAACTTCATCCGGATTTCTTCCATCCAGACGCTTCTTCTCGTTCAAGGTGAAATTCCTGGCGGCCTCCTTGTGGATTTTTCCAAAATACCGTCCAATGAGTGATTCGTCGTATTCGTGCTCCTCGCCCAAACTCTCCACAAACGCTTCCTTGATGGCCTTGGTCAGGTCGGAACGCTCCTGTTTGTTGGCAATCTGACGGCTCACGACTTCGTACAATTTGTCGTACAACTCGGCCTTCATTTTTTCGAAAAGTGCCTCGTCGTTTACTTCGTGACTGTACGCGCGCTTTTGCTCTTTTCCGACCGCCTTGGTAAGCTCCTTCTGCACCTGGCAATGCCGCTTCAACTCCTCGTGAGCAAATTGAAGCGCTTCCACCATTTCGTCTTCTGAAATTTCGTCGCCTTCGCCCTCCACCATCAGGATAAACTCCTCCGAACCGGCTACGATCAGTTCCATGCTGGCTTTTTCCAGATCGGAAGGCTTGGGATTGATGCAGAGCTTGCCCTCAATTTTCGCCACACGAACCTCCGATATGGGACCATTAAATGGAATATCGGACACCGCCAGGGCAGCCGATGCGGCCAATCCTGCAAGGCAATCCGGAAGAATATCTTCATCCGAAGACATGAGGGTGATGCTGATATTGGTATCGGCATGGTAGTCGTCCGGAAAAATGGGGCGAATCGCACGGTCTACCATTCGGCTAATCAGGATTTCATAATCCGACAGCCTTCCTTCTCTTTTCAGAAATCCGCCCGGAATCTTACCGGAGGCGGCAAATTTTTCCTGATAATCTACGGACATGGGCAGAAAATCCACACCCTCTCCGGCTTCTTTTTTGGTAACTACGGTAGCCAATAAAATGGCTTTCCCCATTCGAACCACCACGGCTCCATCGGCCTGCTTGGCCAGGGCACCCGTTTCCAGGATGATCTCCCTGCCGTCTTCCAGGGTGATGGTTTTTGAAATTACATTTGGTAACATAAATTTTTGATTCTGTAACGTGTATAGTTGTAAAAGTAAGGCTTAATACTAGGAGGTAGTAAAAAAGTAAGGTTCCCTACTACAGGGAACCCCACGTGTTGTTATTTACGGATACCCAGGTCTGCAATCACAGCCCTGTAGCGCTCGATGTCGATCTTCACCAGGTAATTCAGCAGACGCCTTCGCTTACCTACCAATTTCAAAAGCCCTTTTCGGGATGAATGATCTTTTTTGTTGGTCTTCAAATGTTCGGTCAGGTGCTTGATCCTGTAGGTAAACAGGGCAATTTGTGATTCGGGAGAGCCCGTATCCACCTCTGACTTCAACCGACCATGATTCTTGAATAGTTCTACTTTCTCTTCTTTCGCTAAATACATGCTTAGTCAAATATGATGGTAATTTTTTTAAAACAGAGACAAAGGTAGCTGTTTTATTCCAATTTATAAAATATCTTCTTTTAACTTTTTTTGGGGCCGAAACCGCCCGGCTACCTTTACCACTTTATCCCAAATCCCCTGATAAAAATCCGGTTCAAACAACCGGGCGTCTTTTCTGGCCTGCCGCAGAAAGAACAAGCCGAAGGGAATCAAGGCCAAATTAGAGAAGAACGTACCAAACAGGGTATCCGACATCCCTTCTTTCGCCCACTTTTCTCCCGTGATGGTCAGCATGTAATACATGATGAAGAAGATAATGGACAGAAGCACCGGCATGCCCAAACCACCTTTCTTAATAATGGCGCCTAAGGGAGCACCGATCATAAACAAGACAAAACACGCCAACGACTGGGTATACTTCTGGTACCAGGCAACTTTAAACACCCGATAATTTCGCTCCACCTCTTCAATACGGGCCTTGTTAGTGGTAAAATTATTTTTGATGTTCCGGGCAGCGGTCAGCCCTACCGTAGCTTGCGACGTTTGGTAACGAGGCGTGTTGCGCAGCGAATCCAAGGTTTTTTGCTGGGCTGGGCTAAGGCTGAGTACCGGTGCAGGCTTTTCCGGTATATTTGCAGCAGCGTTTTGATTGATGCGCCGCAGATCGGGGCCGGACCTCCCCGGTTTTTCAGCAGCCAAGGTACCGGTTCGAACGCTATCCACCTCGCCGGAACGGGCCGCTCGCCCCCGGTTTTGGGTAGCGGCTGTATCCGGTGAATTACCTTGCTGCCCGTTCGATGCATTGTCATTCCTTTGCGAGCTCCTCTCTACCAGGGATGAATCTACTCCGGGCCTGCCCAATGCCGGTGAACTTGAAGTGGTATCGCCGTTAGTCCCGGTCCCCGTGATCGGAAGACCGTTTTCAGCGTTTTCATTCTCCTCCTTGTATTTTAAATTCCGAAGCGAATCGGATTCGTTTTTCTTATCCACGATTGCCTGTGGCGGATCCAACTCCCGATTCCTGCCAAAGTAATTGTACGAGGCTTCCGTATTTGCAAAATTAAAAAAGTACCAGTGATTCAGCTCCCGGTCCATGGAGTCCAGATCCACCCGGATTTCACCGATATTTTTGATGGATTTACTATTGGACCAGAGGTTTTCCGGAGTCCTTTTCATATCAAACGCATCCAGGCTGAAGACCATTTGGTTGGTCTCAAACTGGGTTCTGCTAAAAGCCACTGGTTTGTCCTTGATGCCGCGCTGACTTTGCCCTTCCTGGTAGCTATTGCCATGGTACAGGGTAAGCATCATGTAGCGTTCATTAAAAAAGGGTTCCATCCGGCCCGAATCAGCCGTGATGAGGTGAAGGTTTCCCTGCCCCCGGGTATGGTCGTAAATCAATACGTCTTCCAGGCGCACCTCGTCCAACTTTCGGTTTACCTTGATGCTGTAATTGGGGATGCCGTTGTAAAAGACCCCCTCCTTGATATCCAATGCGGGTGATTTTTTGCGAATGTCGTACAGTAAGCTAAAGGTTTTCAGGTTTACCCGCGGTACCAGGTAGTTGTTCGATAAATAAGCAAAAACCGACAAAAATACCACAAAAACGCCAATGGGAAGCAGGGCACGAAGCAGGGATATGCCACTGCTTTTGATAGCCGTCAATTCAAAATGCTCCCCCAGATTACCGAAGGTCATCAGGGAGGAAAGAAGGACCGCCAAAGGAAGTGCCATGGGAGAAATGCTGATCACGAAATACCCAATCAACTCCATGTATACCGCAAAGGGCAGATCCTTCCCAAATATTTCGTCAAAATACTTGAGCATGTTTACCGTCAGCAGAATAAAATCTACGACGATGAATGTCAGGAGAAAGGGACCCAGAAAAGACCCCAGGATGAGTTTATCTAATTTTTTCATGAAACGTCTTTCTTCTTTAAAGACGAAACAAAATTGAGCATATTATGTCACAAATTGGAATATTTTTCCCGCTTATCCGCCGATTATTTCCTTCAAGCCATTGATCAGACCTTCCCAGATCGACCGCTGTTCCTGTTCGTCGTACGCGTCTCCGTATTCGATGACCCGTAGGTAGAAGGTCTGTGTAAGTTCGTTTTCGTCCAGCTTGAACTCAATAAAGGGGTTATCGGTATCCGCTTCGTCCTCATCCGAAGGATCAAAAAATTCAAATTTTACATGGTGATTGGTACGCATGATCACCGGACGTGCGTAATGGTTTTCTCCATCGTAAATAAAGTTGTATACCTTGTCTTCGTTGATGACCACATCGTCTGCAAACCACTGGGCCAGCCCGCTGGCAGTACTTAGATAGGGATAAATTATCTTTTTCGATGTATTGATCTGGTAGTCTGAAACAAACTTAATTTTCTGCATGGCCATTCTGTTTCTGGTTGTAAAAAGTATTTTTTTTAGGTATTCAATTTGCAATTCAAGGATTATCCTCACATATTTGCATTCCCATTCGGCGAGGTAGCTCAGATGGTTAGAGCGCAGGATTCATAACCCTGAGGTCAGGGGTTCAACTCCCCTCCTCGCTACAGGCAAGAGGTCTCACACATGAGACCTTTTTTTTAGCCCGCCGGATTTGCAAGAGGCCGGTAGGATGGTTGCTACTATCCCTTTTTACAAAATTTCCCGGATTTCAATTTCAGCCAATTGGCCTTTCCCTGTTCCTTCACTGAACATGGCTATTTTTGACTCCACTACCACTCTTCCTACGGATACCCGTATCCGTTCGACCTATCGAAAAGTAATATACTGAAATTTTCAAAAAAGTAAAGCTTGTAAGCAATTACCGGATACAAAAAAACCCTCGTGCGAGGGTTTCTTTGTATCCGGTTACCATCGGATTTATTTTACTTTTTCCACCACTGCTTTGAAAGCATCCGGGTGATTCATGGCCAAATCGGCCAGTACTTTTCGATTTAAGTCAATGCTGGATTTTTTAAGCATACCCATGAACTGGGAATAGCTGATTCCGTACTGTCGGGCACCCGCATTGATACGTTGAATCCACAGAGCGCGGAATTCCCTTTTCTTAACTTTTCTGTCCCTGTAGGCATACTGAAGGCCTTTTTCGTACTTGTTTTTAGCTACCGTCCAGACATTTTTTCCTCGTCCAAAATAGCCTTTGGTCGCTTTTAAAACTTTTTTTCTTCTGGCTCTGGAAGCCACTGCATTTACCGATCTTGGCATGATTGTTTTCGATTTTGGCCGTTGGCGCTTGCTGCTTTTGCTGGCAAGTCTTGCTCAACCAAAGGCCTGGTTTGAATTAAATAACCTGAATGGAATGGATTAGATTCGTAGCATTGCTTTTACTCGTCCCTCGTCCGTTTCGTGAACGACCCCCCACTTGGTAAGGTTTCGTTTCCGTTTTGTAGACTTTTTGGTCAGAATGTGGCTTTTAAATGCATGCTTTCTTCGGATTTTTCCGGTGGCAGAAAGCTTGAACCTTTTCTTTGCACTTGATTTGGTTTTTACTTTTGGCATTACCCTCTATCTATTAGTTAATTTATTTCTTTCCTGCCTTGGGAGATACGAAGATATTCATCCGCTTTCCCTCCATCTTGGGGAGCTGCTCCACCTGCCCGTAATCCTCAAGGGCCTGGGCAAATTTCAACAGCAACATTTCTCCGCGCTCTTTAAACACTATGGTTCGTCCCACAAAATGTACGTAGGCTTTGACTTTCGCGCCATCCTTGAGAAAATTAATGGCGTGTTTTAGTTTAAAATCAAAATCATGGTCGTCCGTATTGGGACCGAACCGTATTTCCTTAACTACTGTTTTTGCTGCATTGGATTTGATTTCTTTCTGCTTTTTCTTTTGTTCGTATTTGAACTTGGCATAATCAATCACCTTACAAACGGGTGGAGCAGCGGAAGGAGAAATTTCCACGAGATCAAGACCATTATCCTGGGCAAGTGCGATGGCTTTGTCCGTCGGCATGACGGCGTTTCCACCTTCTACAAAATCCCCCACAACCCTCACTTCTCGGGCCCTGATTTTTGAATTTACCCTATATGGCTCCTCTTGTCTCGGAGTATACGTTCTTTTTCCTCTCAAAATAGTTATGGTTGTCGTTTAAAGTTTCAATCTGCAAATATCTAATAATTTTTTAAATATTAAAAATCAGCAAATTATTATACCGTTATTTATTCAATGATTCCTGAATGATTCCCTGGAAGTACTCCACAAAGGCTTCCAGCTTAAAACTGCCTTTGTCTCCCTCCCCGTGTTTGCGCAGGGAAATCCGGTTTTCTTCCTGTTCTTTCTCTCCGACAATCACCATAAACGGGATTTTCTTGACCTCAGCATCCCGGATCTTTCGCCCGATCTTTTCGTCCCGGTGATCGACTTCGCCGGTAATCCCCTGATCGGCCAACAACAGTTTCACCTGTTCGGCGTAATCAGCAAATTTCTCGGAAATGGGAAGAATGACCAACTGCTCGGGGGCTAGCCACAAGGGAAAGTTGCCCGCACAATGCTCAATCAATACCGCCACGAAACGTTCCAGGGAGCCAAAAGGTGCCCGGTGGATCATCACCGGGCGATGTTTTTGGTTGTCAGAGCCGGTGTACTCCAACTCAAAACGTTCGGGCAACTGGTAATCCACCTGAATGGTACCTAATTGCCAGCTTCTTCCCAGTGCATCGCGAACCATAAAGTCCAATTTTGGCCCATAAAAAGCGGCCTCTCCCAGCTCGGTGACGGTCTGTAGCCCTTTCTCCCCGGCAGCTTCTATGATCGCGGCCTCGGCCTTGTTCCATGCGGCTTCCTCACCGATGTACTTTTCGCCATTCTCCGGATCACGCAGCGAAATCTGTGCCGTATAGTTTTCGAATCCCAAGGCCTTAAATACGTACAGGACCAAATCTATGACTTTGATAAACTCTTCCTTCACCTGATCCTGCCTGCAAAAGATATGCGCGTCGTCCTGTGTAAATCCGCGTACGCGAGTCAATCCATGCAGCTCCCCACTTTGCTCGTACCGGTATACGGTGCCAAATTCGGCATACCGCACCGGTAAGTCCTTGTAGGACCGGGGTTTGCTTTTGTATATCTCGCAATGGTGGGGACAATTCATCGGCTTGAGTAAAAATTCCTCTCCCTCGTGTGGTGTAGTAATGGGCTGAAAGGAATCTTTGCCGTATTTTTCGTAATGGCCGGAAGTTTCGTACAGGGCTTTGTGACCGATATGCGGGGTGATCACCTGCTGATAGCCCGAATGGTCCTGCTCTTTTTTTAAAAAGCTAACGAGGCGTTCCCGAAGCAGCGTTCCCTTAGGCAACCATAGGGGCAGGCCCATCCCTACCTTTTCCGAAAAAGTAAATAACTCCAATTCCCTTCCCAGCTTTCTGTGGTCTCTCTTTTTGGCTTCCTCCAGCATTTCCAGGTATTCCTTCAGCTCCTTGGCTTTGGGAAAGGTAATGCCGTAAATACGGGTCAGCATTTTGTTTTGCTCGTCCCCTCGCCAGTACGCCCCGGCAATGTTTAGCAACTTGACGGCCTTTACAAACCCAGTGTGCGGGATATGGGGCCCGCGGCAAAGATCGGTAAACTCCCCCTGCTTGTAAAACGTGATGCTGCCATCCTCCAGTCGCTCAAGTAGATCCAACTTGTATTCATCCCCCTTCTTTTGGTAATATTCCACGGCGTCCTGCTTGGAAATCTCACTACGGATGTAGGCATTTTTCTGACGGGCAAGTTCCACCATTTTGGCTTCAATTTTTTCCAGTTCTGCCCCCTCCAGCGTTCGCTCTCCAAAATCCACGTCGTAATAAAAGCCCTGCTCGATTGGCGGCCCAATACCAAACTTGATTCCGGGGTACAGTGCCTCCAGAGCCTCGGCCAGCAGGTGAGCAGAGGAATGCCAAAACGTAGATTTCCCCTCCTTGTCGTTCCAGGTAAGAAGGGCAATACTGACGTCCTTGTGTATGGGGCGGGTGGCGTCCCAGATTTCCCCGTCGACCTTTGCAGCCAGGACGTTTCGGGCCAGCCCTTCACTGATGCTCAAGGCAATATCCAGACTGGTGACCCCTTTTTCAAAAACCCGGACCGAGCGATCGGGAAAGGTTACATTGATTTCATTTTCAATTTGTGACATGCGCGCGCTTTCGATTTGTTTTCACCTTTACAAACAGGTGTCTTGTAACGGACTGCAAATATGCACATTCGTAAGGGTAAAAAAAAGGAGAAACCGGGCTTATCCCCGGAAAGGAACGAAAGCCGCAAAAGGTGGTCTGATTTACAACAGATCTGCTACGCGACAGACCCGATGCGAACGACAAAAGCGGATACGAAGGAAATCTCCTGGCCTGATTTCGTTTACCGGATAAAGGAACTTCCCTAGCACTTTCCTCCCGCAGGGTAGCTGGAAAACCAACCAGCCAACCCAGCCCGGGAAGGCATGAAGATGTGCCTGCCCCCTTTGCCAAACCTACCCCTATACGGGTTATGCCTGTGGTTGAGCCCAGGTTTTGCGTCAGCCCGTACACCCGATCCGGTCATAAGTCCGGTATTTCGGCCTGTGCAACCGAACGAACAAGCGGGTGACTAACGAAAAAACTCCCTTCGATGGGCTTCGATATTTTTTACCAGCTGCTGGTACCAGCGGTACCGTATTTCCATTTTTTCCGATTCGTCAAGTTCAGGAGCTTGCTGCCCGGGTAATTTCTGCTGCAACGCATACAGGCAAATGGCCGCACTGACAGAAATATTAAAACTTTCAGTAAAGCCACTCATGGGAATGTGCACCAATCCATCTGCAGCTTTTTTTGCGGCCTCGCTGACGCCCTCATGCTCGTTTCCGAAAACCAGGGCAATAGGCTGGTTGGGATGCAGATCCGCTAGCGGAATGCTACCAGCCTGCTGCGGGCTGGTAACAAAGATTGTGTAGCCTTTTTTTCGGAGTAAGTCGAAGCATGCTTCCACACCCGCACGGTCGGTAGCCAGGTGCCGGTGGATATCCACCCACTGCCCCGCCCCCCGGCTGACGTAAGGATTAATTTTATAACCCGGCTCTTTTTCAATGACGTGCAGGTCCTGAATACCAAAGCAATCCGCCGTGCGCACTACAGCGGAGGCGTTGTGTGGTTTGTAGATATTTTCCAGGACAAGGGAGAAAAAACGGGTTCGTTTGCACAAAACCCTTTCAATTACCGCTTGCTTATGAGGGGTGATGAATTTCTTCAGGTAATGAAAAAAAGCCAAATCCTCTGCTTTCAGGTCCATCGATTTGCCATTCCAGCCTAAAACAAACCCAATTGTTCTTTGTCCTCATCCTCGCCATCGTCCCCCTCACCCTTTTTTTTCAGATCAAATTTGACGGTGGATCCTACGGACAAGTTGTTTTCGGGACTGTCCCGTTTCTTTTTCGGTGATGCCACCAATTCTACGGCTTTTACCGTATGGGTACTCAGCCGGTTACCGACAGCCCGCCAGCCTTTCACATCGATCAGTATGTCCATGTCGTACACGTTTTCCTCGACTTCCTTGCCTTTCTGGAGTTTCACCTTGACTTGCGGTTGTTCCTCCGTGGTGACCACCGTCAGGCGGGACTTCTTGTGGTCAGAGATGAAATTAAATTTCTTGTTCAAGGTGGACGTTTCAATCAAAAAACGCTTGACGTAATGGTTTTTACTAACGCCATCGAAATAGATCGCCGAGACTACTTTTTCCGGATCAAATTTTTCGATGTGTTGCAAGTTTTCCTGATCGTATCGGTTGGTCAGTTCAAAATTGGTCAACTCATAGCTGCCATCCTTGAAAAAAGCAACGATCTTGTCTTCTCCCAGAAAATTGCCTACCCATTTGCCCCGCTCATCGGTATTGAGCCGACCCACGGCCGGATCGTAGTAGATGTCCAGGCCCCCCAAGGTGGACACGCCTTCCATCTTTAGCTGGATCTTCCGGACAGGATACTTGGTTAGAATGTTTCCCTGGGCGCCCCGACCCTTGATCTCAATGTCCTTGAAGTCGAAATCAAATACCTTAACGCGTGCCTTGCTGCCTGCGGTCAGATAGACGGTGATGATTTCGGCTTCGCCGTTGGCATTGGCCGTAAAATACAATACGCGGGAGCCTTTCGTGCCTTTGGTAAGCACGTATTCCCGATCGCGGGTCACGCTCAATACCTGAAAGCGCTTGATCATGGCCCGTCCGGAAGCTCCCTCCAGGTAGACCAGGTTATATACCATCCGTTCGTCCCCTTTTCGGAAAACGGCCGCATGGATGATATCCTTACCGACAAACACTTTGTCTTGAATTTTCGTGACCAGGCAAATCCCGTCTTTGCGGAAGACAATGATGTCGTCCAAGTCGGAGCAATCGCAGATGAACTCATCTTTTTTCAACCCGTATCCTATAAATCCATCGGCCCGATTGATGCACAATTTGGCGTTGTTTGCGGCCACCACGTTCGCGGAAATGGTATCAAAGGTCCGTATTTCGGTCTTTCGTTCTCTGCCCTTCCCGTATTTGCTCAGCAGGTTCTTGTAATACTGAATGGCGTAATCGGTGAGGTTTTCGAGGTGATGGTTTACTTCCTCCAGCTCCTCTTGAAGCTTTCGCATCAATTCATCCGCCTTGAAGGTGTCAAATTTTGAAATACGCTTGATCTTGATTTCCGTGAGGCGGACAATATCGTCCCGGGTGATTTCCCGGTAAAAGTCCGGTTTGAAGGGGTCTAATCCCCGATCGATGGTGGCAATAACCGCTTCCCAGGTCTCGCATTCCTCGATATCCCGATAAATTCGATTTTCTATAAATATCTTTTCCAGGGAAGAAAACAGCAACTTTTCCATCAACTCCCCCTTTCGGATTTCCAGCTCGCGGTTTAGCAAGGCCTTGGTTTGCCGGGTATTGTACGCCAAAATCTGGTTTACGGTCAGGAAAACAGGCTTCTCATCAATGATCACACAGGCATTGGGAGAAATGCTGACCTCACAGTCGGTGAAGGCATACAGGGCATCGATGGTCATGTTGGGAGACTGCCCAGGTGCCAATTGCACCTGAATTTCCACGTCTTTGGCGGTGTTGTCCACCACTTTCTTGATTTTGATCTTCCCTTTATCGTTGGCTTTGATGATGGATTCGATCACGGAGTTAGTGGTGGTTCCGTATGGGATGTCTTTGATCAGGAGGGTTTTATTGTCCTCCTCTTCGATCCTTGCCCGTACCTTAATGCGTCCTCCGCGGAGTCCTTCGTTGTATTCGGAGAAATCCGCCAGCCCCCCGGTATTAAAATCGGGAAGTAGGTTGGTTTTCTTCCCTTTCAGGATTTGAATGGACCCTTCGATCAACTCGCAAAAATTGTGGGGAAGTATTTTGGTGCTCAAGCCCACGGCAATCCCCTCCACTCCCTGCGCCAATAGCAAGGGAAACTTCACCGGTAAGGTGACCGGCTCTTTTTTCCTACCGTCGTAGGACAGTTGCCATTCGGTGGTTTGTGGATTAAACACCACCTCCAGCGCAAACTTGGATAGCCGGGCCTCAATGTACCGTGCCGCAGCAGCTCCATCGCCGGTGCGCACGTCTCCCCAGTTGCCCTGTGTTTCGATCAGCAAATCCTTTTGGCCCAGGTTGACGATGGCATCGCCAATGGAGGCATCTCCGTGCGGATGGTACTGCATGGATTGGCCGATGATATTGGCTACTTTGTTGAACCTTCCATCGTCCATTTCCTTCATGGCATGAAGAATCCGCCGCTGCACGGGCTTAAACCCGTCTTCGATGGCTGGGACGGCTCGTTCCAAAATCACGTAGGAAGCGTAATCTAAAAACCAGTCCTTGTACATTCCGGTAACCGGAATCGAATCGTGTAAGCTCTTGTCCCCGTTTTCGGGGTTCGTATCGTTATCACTCATAATTTATTCAAACAATTCCAAATAGCTATGGTAGTAAACACCAATAAAACCGAGACAATATTCCCAACCAGAAAATAATCGTTAGAAATCTTATCTTCTTCATTTTTAATCCTTGTACCAATTTTTAAAGCTCCAAATAAAATAAGGGATTGTTCAACACCCTGGATTAGACCTACATAAAGAAATAATCGTTCTAAAACTCCTAATATCATTGGCCTCAGAGAAAACCCCTTTTGTATAAATTTCTTCCTGAGCATCAGAAATATCCAAAACGCCACGAATTCCGAGGAAAAAATAGGTGGCTAATAGAATACAAAGAAATTTTACCGACATAACAGGATTTCCAAAGACCTTTTTAATTTAAAATAATTATCCATCCCCAACGTTTTATTTCTTTTCCAAACCAACGACCTGGTCTTTTTTATCCTTTCTGCTACCAATTTATAATCTTTCAACTCCAATAAGTTGGAAATTAAAACTTTATCTCTCCAATGCCAATTTCTTACATAGGACAGGTATAGGTTAAATTGAATTTGTTTCAACTCCTTATCCTCAATATCTCCACCAAGAGCAAGAAATTCACCCTTATCCTTCAACGTTATCATACTTTCTCTCGCTTCAGTCAAAGCAGGCCCCATCATACCATAAGCTATTTCCGTATTTATCTCTGTTTCAATTACCCCCAGTTCAACCGTGTACCTTAAGGGTATCTCCACATCCACCCTCCACTTATTTTCTTCTATCCATGTGATTATTTTGTAAATCGAACACTCACTTCTTGCAATTCCCTGAAATTCGTCTCCCAATGTAATGGTCAGTGGAGAGATCAATTCCTTTTGGTTAGCTGTATTACATTTTTCCACTAAATCCGCAAAAGACCTGGCTAATTTAGATAGGTCAGAAGACTCACCGCTCCCGATAATATCTGCCATCAGGACATAGTTCATATCACTTCATTTTTGACAAAAATAAACTTTATTTCACAAAATATGAAATAGATCAATTTATTTCACAAAATATGAAATAAATAAGTGGTATCCCATTAAAAAATACCCAAGCTTCAAACCGTTTCGGTCTCTTCTTCAGCAGCCTTTACCGCAGGGTCATCGAAAACTATGTCCTTTTCAATCTTCAGATTATCAATGATAAAGGTTTGCCTGTTCGGGGTGTTTTTTCCCATATAAAAACTTAACAGGTCCGCGATTTTGGTTTCCTTGTTGAGAATGATGGGTTCCAGACGAATATCCTCCCCGATAAACGTTCCGAATTCTTCGGGTGATATTTCGCCCAAGCCTTTGAAACGTGTGATTTCGGCGGCTTTCCCCAACTTGTGGATGGCCCGCTGCCGCTCCTCGTCGGTATAGCAGTAAATGGTTTCCTTTTTGTTTCGTACGCGAAAAAGTGGGGTGTCCAGGATGTATAAATGACCGTTTTTAACCAAATCGGGAAAAAACTGAAGAAAATACGTCATGATCAATAGCCGTATATGCATGCCGTCTACATCGGCGTCTGTGGCAATTACGATCTTTCGGTACCGCAGGCTTTCGATGCCGTCTTCGATATTCAAGGCATGCTGCAGCAGGTTGAACTCTTCGTTTTCGTACACCACCTTTTTGGTCATCGCGTAGCAATTCAAAGGCTTGCCCCGCAGGGAAAAAACCGCCTGGGTCTGTACATTGCGGGATTTGGTGATGGATCCCGAAGCGGAATCACCCTCGGTGATAAAGAGCATGGTCCCGTCTTTTACCTCGGGATCTGCTTTCGGGTCGTCGTAGTGCACGCGACAGTCCCGTAGCTTTTTGTTGTGCAGGTTTGCTTTTTTGGCCCGTTCATTGGCCAGTTTCTTTATGCCGGATATTTCCTTACGCTCCCGTTCTGACTGAAGGATGCGCTTCAGCAAGGCATTGGCTGTGTCGGGATGCTGGTGCAAATAATTGTCCAGTTCTACCTTCACAAAATCGTTGACAAAGGTCCGTAGCGTTGGCCCGTCCGGCCCCACGCTCTGAGAACCCAGTTTGGTCTTGGTCTGTGATTCAAAGACTGGCTCCTGCACCCGGACGGCTATGGCTGCCACCACGCTCTGCCGGATATCGGCGGCATCGTAGTCTTTCTTGAAAAAATCCCTAACCGACTTTACGATCGACTCCCTAAAGGCAGCCAGGTGGGTGCCCCCCTGTGTGGTAAACTGTCCGTTGACAAAGGAGTAATATTCCTCACCGTATTGATTCGAGTGAGTAATGGCGATTTCGATATCGTTTCCTTTCAGGTGGATGATGGGGTACCTGCGGCTATCGTCGTCCACTTTCCTGTCCAGTAGGTCCAGTAAGCCGTTTTGGGAAAAATATTTCACCCCATTGAAGTTGATGGTCAACCCAGAGTTGAGAAAGGCATAATTCCAAATCTGGTTTTCAAGATACTCGGGGATGAAATGGTAATTTTTAAATATGCTTGCGTCCGGCGAAAACACGATCCGGGTACCATTTCGCTCGGAGGTTTTTTCGATTTTCCGATCCTCGATCAATTCCCCCTTTTGAAACCTCGCCACTTTGCACTCCCCTTCCCGGTAGGACTGCACCATGAAATTTTCCGATAGGGCATTTACCGCTTTGGTACCCACCCCGTTCAGGCCCACCGATTTTTGAAAGGCGCCGGAGTCGTATTTCCCCCCGGTATTGATCTTCGATACGCAATCGATCACCTTCCCGAGTGGAATGCCGCGGCCATAGTCTCGGATTTCCACCTTGTGTTCGCTGATCTTTACCTCAATGGAGCGCCCATGCCCCATCATGTGTTCGTCAATGCTATTGTCCAGAATTTCCTTTACCAATACGTATATTCCGTCATCCTGCGCGCTGCCATCGCCCAATTTTCCGATATACATCCCGGGTCGCAGGCGAATGTGCTCCTTCCAATCCAGGGATTTGATGCTTTCTTCCGTGTAATTTGCGTTTGCTGCCATAAAGTACCTTTTTTCAACTTAGGATGTTTCCTGATTTCACCTGTTTTATTTTCCCGGCAATCAGGTAAAAAAGAAAGACTACCCACACCAGCATCAAGAGCGGCGCCAGGTAAAAAAAGAAGTTGTACTCCGAACTACTGATCACATTTTGATTGCTGATGCTATGAATATAAAAAACCAATACCGCTGTGGCAAGGTTCGCGACGGCAATAAAGGAGAACAGCCAGGCCAGCATCTTGTCCCGGTAAACATCTCCGACGGGAAACAGGCGATTCAATGAATTGCTCAATTTCATTTCCATCAGTTTCGCCGGTACGATCAACGCCAGGTTCACGACCAAAAACACCCCAATGGAGGCATAGAAGAAACTGTCTCTGCTGACCTGCTTTAGTGGCATGCCTGCGTCATTTACGGCATAGGTCGCAAAGTCGGGCAGCGAAGCATAGACATAAAGAAGTAGGAACAGAAACAAACCCAGGGAAAGAAAATAAAACACTTTGGCAAAACGGGTGTACATGGTTTTTTATTTAAATCGCTAATATAAAAATTTATCCAGTACGAAATTTGGAAACTTCAAGATCCATTTCTGAAAATGGCTACCTACACGGGGTAATCACCTGAATTCCAGCACACGGTCCATTTCATCGCCTATGCCATGAATTACCATTTTATCCGGGTAGACCCGAACCGCGGCCCCGAGGACCGGCGATTGGGCTTCCACCATTCCGCGGAGCGTGAGGTGATGCAGGCCTTGTGCATCCTGTACGTAATTACCCTCGTGGTGATGTCCGGAAAACCAGGCCACCAAGGCAGGTGACCGTCCAATTTTACTCAATACCTCCCGGCTGTTCAGGAGGTGAAGTCCATTTTCAGGAAGCAAGGGGTAGTGGCAAAATACCAATACTTTTTTTCCGGAATTCTCGGCTTCACTCACTTTCGAAACCAACCATGCGAGTTGCTCTTCGCCAATGCCTCCGTTCCAGGGTTTGGCGTTGTTGGCCCCCGATGATTCCAGCCGGGCCATCCAATCGCTGGCTTTTTGATAATTTTCGCTGCCCTCCGGGTGCCCCTCCAGACTAATGTCCATTCCGTTGACTACCAAAAAAACCAAATTCCCTCTTTCGAAGGAATAGTAACCGGTGGAATTTCCCAGCTTCTCGCCTACCTTCGCTTTGAGGTTATCGGCTACAGAAAAGTCGTGATTGCCCCAAACGTGATGCAGGGGAGCATGGACGCCTTCCAGGATACCAAGTGGGGCGTCGAAACTTTCAAAATCCCGATCGATCAGGTCCCCAAGTGTTAGGACAAATTCCGGTTCGAATGCATTTAGAAACGGAATGGTCCGCTCCAGTGTCTTCAACGTACCGCGGTAGTTGCGTTTTCCTGCCGTCGCTGCATCGGCGTATTGTACGTCAGCAATAAGCCCGAACGTGAAGCTTTGCTGGTGCTGATTTTCTTGCAGAAGTAGGTTCATTTTTTCGGCGTATCGTTCCCCCAGCAAAACCTGACTGGGACTGTCAAAATGGGTGCTATCAAAGGTAGCTGTGCCATAGGAAAGAACCACCGCAGTGTGCGGAACCCTTTCCGGGAGTTGAAGCAATTGTTCGTTAAAGGGCTTTCGCAGTTCCTTGTCCACTGAAAGCTGACCCGCGACGAAAGGCAAATGAGGCATTGACAGGGAATCCCGCAAGGCGGTGATGAAATGCCCCAGCTGATTCAGGTACACCTCAGGTTTGCCCGCATTGGACTCGCCCTGGTGCCAAATCACGCCACGGAGTGTCCCATCCTTCGTTGCCTGCCGTACACGAAGCAGCATGTCTTCGAAAAAAGGGGTGCCGGGCATCCATTCCTCAATGGCACTCCCACCTTTGGCATTGACGACCAGTCCCAGATTTTTGCTTTTCTGAAGCGTTGCCATCTTTCTGGCAAACCCGTAGCTGGGGCTGAGTCGTTGCATTCCGCTGTCTTTTCGGATGCTGGAGTAGATATTGAGTGGGTTTCTGGCGGCAACCCAATTCTCACCGGTAAACAAAAAGACCCCATCAAGCGGTGCCGAAAGGTCAGGTGGAACCACGGCCCTACCCGCCATATTGGACTGCCCAATCGCCAGGTAAATATCAAGATCCTTCTCCGGGGCTGGCTGCGCGGAGAGCAACCCCACTGGCTGACAGGTAGCAAAAATTAGCAATAGTAGTTTAATCGACAGGCGCATACAATGGATTTTCAGGTGTACTTACTTTCAATTTTCAAACCAAGAATACTGAAAATCTTTCGTAATTTACTCAGCTTTTTCAAGAAGTTCGCCCAATTTTTCTTCAATCAAGGGAATGGAGGCATAGAGGTCTTCAAAACTATTGATGACAAAATACCTTTCCTGATATTTATTCTTCCAATAGGGAGTATTCAAAATTTTTTCTACGTCGTAAGCCAGGTGCCGTGGCTCTTCCGATAGCGAAAACTGCGTCTCTCCCGCCGAACTAAGGATGCCCGCGCCATACACCTTCAACTGTCCATCTTCCCGTATGAGTCCAAACTCAATGGTATACCAATAAATCCGGGAAAGCAAATCGATAGCCAGTGGGTTATCCAGGTGCTTCAGGGCAATCCCGGCTAAATTTTTTAAAAACCCTGTGTACGCCAGGTCGGTCAACAGGGGCAGGTGGGCAAAGGCATCGTGGAACATGTCCGGTTCTTGCAAATAATCCAACTCCTGCATCGAACGTAGCCAGGTAGAGGCAGGAAAACGGCGGTGATAGAGCAACCCAAAAAACAGATCGTCATCGATCAACCCCGGCACTACCTGAATGCTCCATCCCGTAGCGGCTCTCAGCCGCTCGTTTGCCGTCGAAAAATCGGCAATGCGCTCGGAAGAAAAACCAATGATTTCCAGCCCCTGAAGAAATTTACGGGAAGCTGCACCCGGGAGGTTTTTGTATTGCCGTTCAAAAAGAATTTTCCACACCTGGAAATCCTCGGATGTATAGGCCGAGTAATCTTGGTACAGGGGTTTCAATCGCGGATCGGAAAAATTGGTCGGGTTCAGTGAATCGGTCATATTTGTCGTCCGGGTTAGTCAAAAGCGCCAATTTCCGGCTAATTGCACATTTTCTCGCTGGAAGGCACACGCTATCTCCTTAACCTAACGCAAATCGCTTCAATCTGTTTCCTTTATACCTTCCTTTTTAGGTTTCGGGGCCGCGCAAAGCTGTTCGCATCCACTACAGCAGGTCAAAGGTTTTTCTCATCGCAAATATTTTTCGTATTTGGTCGGCCAATAATGAACTCTGCGCAAAATTCAGCGTCTGCTGTCCGTCAGAATAGGCCTTGTCGGGATTTTCGTGCGACTCGTAAATGATCCCATCGGCACCTGCCATGACGCCCGCCAGCGCCATTTGCGGCACAAACTCACGGATACCGATGCCGTGAGAGGGGTCGACCACCACCGGCAGGTGGGATTTTGACTTAAGGATGGGAACAGCGTTCAAATCCAAGGTGTTTCTACTGGCTTTTTCATAGGTACGGATGCCACGTTCACAGAGGATCAATTTTTCGTTTCCCCCGGAAAAAACGTATTCGGCGGATTGCAGCAATTCCTCAATGGTACCGGAAATCCCCCTTTTTATCAGAACGGCCTTGTCCACCTTACCCAATTCATCCAGCAAATTGAAATTCTGTGTGTTTCGCGCCCCCACTTGAAATACATCCACGTAGTCATACATTTGTTCAATTTGGGAAACCTGCATGACTTCCGTCACGATCTTGATTCCGGCCTCTTTTGCCAGCCTATGCCACAGTTTGAGCCCTTCCATGCCCAATCCTCTAAAGGCATAGGGACTGCTTCTGGGCTTGAATACCCCACCCCGCATCATGGAAAGATTGTTTTCTTTCATGTGTTCGATCACCTTAACGATCTGCTCTTCTGACTCTATGGAGCAGGGCCCGGTAATGATAGCCATGTCGCCGTCTTTGATCGCAATGCCATCGCCCAGATCAATGCTGGTGGGCTTGACTTTCCATTTTTTCGAAACCAGTTTGTATTCGTCCGAAACGATATGAATGTCCTGAATGCCATCGAGTGCGCCTATCTTCCGGATATCAAATGCTTTCTTTCCGATGCCGATCAGGTAAGCCCCCACCTGCGTCTTTACCTCCGTGACGGTGTAGCCCAACCCATTTACTTTCTCTATCAGGGTTTCTTTTTGACCGGAGGGGATATCTTGTTTGAGTTGAATGATCATGATAAAATTCCTTGAATGTATTCCTGAATATCCTCTTTTAAATTCGTTGACTCCCGCAGCACGTTTATAAAGGCACTACCGATGATGGCACCATGCGAATGGGCCGCAGCCGTTTGAAAGGAATACCTGTCCGAGATACCAAAGCCAATCAAGCGGGGATTTTTCAGGTTCATGGCCTTTACCCGCTCGAAATAGGCAATCTGCTCCGGGCTCACCTCTTTTTTAGCCCCGGTGATGCTGGCCGAGGAAACCATGTAAATAAAACCATCCGTTTGCTGGTCTATTTCGCGTATTCTGGCTTCCGAGGTCTGGGGTGAAATCAGAAAAGTATTGCGCAAGTCGTAGGCATCGAATGTATGCTTGTATTCCGTCAGGTATTGTTGCATGGGCAGATCCGGTAAAATTAGCCCGTCTATGCCCACTTCCTTGCAGGTTTTGCAAAAGGCCTCCATCCCGTATTGCACGACGGGGTTGAGGTATCCCATGAGGATCACCGGGATGTGTACGGTTTCCCGGAATCCTTTTAGCTGTTCAAATAGAACCTTGAGTGTCATGCCATTTTTCAAGGCCTGGTTATTACTCTCCTGTATGGTGGGTCCGTCTGCTATGGGATCGGAATAGGGCACCCCTATCTCAATGATGTCGGCACCAGCTGCCGCTATGGCCTCCATGATCGCCACTGTATCCCCAAGTTGCGGAAATCCTGCGGTAAAATAGATGGATAAAATGCGCTCCTTTTTTTGCTTAAATAATTTATCTATTCGATTCATAACTGCTAATAATTTCCCCATTTAATATAGGTTTCCAAATCCTTGTCCCCCCTGCCCGAGAGGTTGATGACGATCACATCGGAGGCCTTGTAGTCGATTTGATTCAGGGCGTAAAAAGCGTGGGCCGATTCGATAGCCGGAATGATCCCTTCCAAACGACTTACTTCGATTCCTGCCTGCATGGCGTGCTCGTCTTCTACCGCCACAAATTCGCCCCTACCCGAGGCAAACAAATGAGCGTGTACCGGTCCAATACCGGGATAATCCAATCCTGCCGAAATACTGTGCGGTTCGACTACCTGGCCATCATCGGTTTGCATCAGCAGCGTTTTACTACCGTGCAAAATACCTGGTTTACCGAGTGTGGTAGTAGCTGCCGACCTGCCCGAGGTGATGCCTAGCCCGGCAGCTTCTACGGCAATCAGGCGTACCGAAGGTTCGTTGTAGTAATGATAAAAGGAACCGGCTGCGTTGCTTCCTCCTCCCACGCAGGCAATCACCAGATCGGGGTTTTCCCGGCCTTCCTTTTCCTTGAGTTGCCATTTCATTTCCTCCGAAATCACGGATTGAAACCGGGCAACCATCTCCGGATAAGGGTGCGGGCCGACCACGGAGCCAATGATGTAATGCGTATCTACCGGATTGTTGATCCATTGACGCATCGCCTCGTTTGTGGCATCTTTCAGGGTTTTGCTTCCCGAATTGGCGGGCACCACGGTGGCTCCCAGTATGCGCATGCGTTCGACATTCGGCTTTTGCCGCTCCATGTCCACCGCTCCCATGTAGACGGTGCACTCCATTCCCATCAAGGCGCAGACCGTAGCCGTGGCTACTCCATGCTGCCCGGCTCCAGTTTCCGCAATGATACGTTTTTTGTTAAGTTTTTTGGCCAGAATGATCTGCCCCACGGTATTATTAATCTTGTGGGCACCCGTGTGGCAAAGGTCCTCTCGTTTAAGGTAGATCTTTGCGCCGTACTTTTCAGACAAACGTTGTGCAAGGAACAAGGGGGTCGGACGGCCCACGTAGTCTTTCAGAAGCGAATCAAATTCCTCGCGAAACGAAGGCGTGGCCATGATTTTTTCGTAATTCTCCCGTAGCTCCTCGATGTTGGGATACAACATCTCCGGAATAAAGGCACCGCCAAATTGCCCATAAAATCCATTTTCGTCTACTTTTATCATCGTTCTTTCCATTTATTCGTTCGTTTTTTCAAGTTGTTGTCTGATTTGGCTGGCAAATATCCGGATAAGGTCCAGGTTTTTTACTCCCGGCTGCTGCTCAAATTTTGAATTGATATCTATCCCCACCATCTGCGGACAGGAACGATACATGTCCAGCAGTTCCTCCACCTGATCTGCCTGGATGCCACCACTGAGTAGAAACGGTTTGTGGAAGGGATATTGTTTACCTATTTCCCAATTAAATCGGTGCCCGGTGCCTCCGTAGGAAGGGCCATCGGTATCCAAAAGAAAATGGTCTACCTGGGCTTCGTAGGCTTCCAAACCTTTCCAATCCCAATCCTCCCCGATCCGCAATACTTTGATTACCGGGAGCCCCGTTTGCTGCTTGACTTCCCGGACCTGCTCCGGGCTTTCGTCGCCGTGAAGCTGAATCCGATCCAGGCCATAGGTCGTCGCCGCCCAACAAATGTCTTCAACACCGGCATTGACAAACACCCCCACTTTCGGTAGGACAATATCCCGGTAAAATTCGGGATCTACCTGGAATCCGGGCAGGTAACGCCGGGAGGGCGGATAGAATATCATGCCCATCCAGTCCACCAGCTGCAGGTCCACCAGTCCCTGAATGTTAGTGGGCTCGGCCATTCCACACACTTTAATGATCACGGGTTATTTTCTTCAGCAAGTGATTTTACTAATTTCCTGTAATGATTCATAAAATTATAAGCCGCCTGATGGGGTCGGATGGTTTTCATGAAGTTTTCTCCGATGAGAAATCCGTCAAACCCCGCCTGTTTCAACTGTACCAGGGTAGCCGGCTCAGACAGCCCGCTTTCCGAAATACGTACATGGGTTTCGGGGATAAGCGAAACCAGCTCCAGAGAAGTTTCTACGTTAACCTCAAAGGTTTTTAGGTTCCGGTTATTTACCCCCACCAGATCCACGTGTTCGTTCAGAGAATCGTCCAGTTCCTCCCGATTGTGGACTTCGAGCAACACTTCCATCCCTAATTCCTTTGCAAAAGACGCCAGTTTCCGAAGCTCCCCGGCCGGTAAAGCGGCTGCTATCAATAAAATACAGTCTGCACCCAGCGACCTGGATTCAATTAATTGGTATTCGTCGACCATAAAATCCTTTCGGAGGATGGGGCAATAGTTGAATTTTCTGGCCTGTTTTCAGGTCCTCTTCCGACCCTCCGAAAAAGGAGCTATCGGTCAACACCGACAGGGCGGAAGCGCCGGCCTGCATGTACCCAATGGTGGTTTTCTCGATGGACGCCGTGGGATTGATCCATCCTTTAGAGGGAGATTTGCGCTTGAATTCGGCGATGATTCCGGTTTTTTCAGGGTCTCTCACGTATTTTTTCATAGAGACCACCGGGCTTTCAAAGAACAGGCTTTTTTCAAGCAATTTTTCGGGATAAAGTGCTTTTTTCTCTGCTACTTCTTCTTTCTTTCGGGCAATAATCGTATCCAGAATATTCATATCAGCTCGCTGCAATGGAGGTTTGGGGATCAATTAGTTTCTTGAACACGGTAAAAGCCGTGCCGTTTTTAAGCGTTTCGGTCGCTATTTCCTTTGCTTTTTGGAAGGTCCATTCGGGTTTGGCAGTCAGCAAGGCGGCGGCAGCATTGGCGATCACCACGGCTTCCTGGGCTGAGGTACCTTTCCCTTGCAGTATGGAGAGGAAGATAGCCGCTGATTCTTCCACGGTATTACCTCCCACGATGGAGTCTGGAGAGAGGGTTTCAAACCCGAGTTCCCCCGGGCTGACTACCCGCTCTCCCGTGTTGGAAATCCATTTCAGGTCACCGGTGAGGGATATTTCATCGTAGCCGTCAAGCGCGTGCAAGATGCTAAACTGTACCTCGTTGTTTTGGTAGAGGTACCCGTATAAGCGCGCAAGTTCCAAGCTAAAAACCCCTACCAGTTGCTTTTTTGGAAAGCTGGGGTTGACCATGGGTCCGAGCATGTTAAAAAAGGTCTTTACGCCCAATTCCTTGCGCACGGGTCCCACGTATTTCATGGCAGGATGGAACAAAGGCGCATGCAGAAAGCAAATTCCTGCCCGGTCCAAACTGCTTTTTATCTTATCGAGGTCATTGGTAAACTCGTATCCGAAATGGGCCAGAAGATTGGAAGAACCACAAACCGAAGACACCCCCACGTTTCCATGTTTCGCGACCGGCTGCCCCGCACCGGCAACGATAAAGGAGGCCAGCGTGGAAATATTAAACGTGTCCTTGCCGTCACCGCCTGTTCCACAAAGATCAATGGCATTGTATTCGGGAATATCTACCGGTATGCACCGCTCCAGCATGGCCTCTCGAAACCCCATGAGTTCCTCTACACGAACACTACGCATCATGAATATGGTCAAAAAGGCAGCCATCTGGCTTTGATTGACCTCTCCTGAGGTCATTTCTTTCAGAACCCCTTTCGCTTGTTCCTTGTTCAGGGTTTTGTGTTCAATCAGGTGATTCAGAATTTCTTTCATTGTCCAATGGTTTAATTTCCGTCGATCCAGTTTTTCATTATCTCTACTCCATGTTCGGTAAGGATGCTTTCCGGATGAAACTGTAGCCCCTTGACCCGGTAGCGGTTATGCCGTACCGCCATGATTTGTCCGTCAGGCGTCTTGGCAATTACTTCCAGTTCCGGTGGTAGCACCGTTTCGTCAATGACCCAGCTGTGGTACCGGCCAACGGTAAAAAATTCAGGGAGTCCCTTGAATAACGAGTCCGGTTGAATGCGTACTTTAGAGGCTACACCATGTACTACTTCGCTGAGGTTAATCAGCCCTCCACCAAAAGCTTCTCCAATGGCCTGGTGACCGAGGCATACCCCCAGTATGTCCTTGGTAGGCGCATATTTTTTAATCAGTTTGGGCATGATGCCGGCTTCCGAAGGGATGCCCGGTCCGGGTGATAGAAGGATTTTATCGTACTGATTCACCGCTTCCAGACTGATTTTGTCGTTTCTGTAGATGTCCAACGTGCATCCCAATTCCCGGAGAATGTAGACCAGATTATAGGTGAAGGAATCGTAATTATCCAGTACCAGTATTTTCATTTTCTATTGTTTTGTGATAAAAGTTAAATGGCCTCGGCAGACTTCAGCGCCACCCGCAGGGCTTCCAATTTGTTACTAACTTCCTGGAGCTCACTCTCGATAGAGGATTTGGCCACCACACCTGCCCCCGCCTGAAAGCGCAACTGGTTATTTTCCGAGATAAAAGAACGAATCAGGATGGCATGGTTGAAATCGCCGTTGAAACCCAGAAAGCCGATGGCTCCCCCGTAAAACCTCCGGGCTTTGTTTTCAAGGGAATCGATCAATTCCATCGCCCGATATTTGGGTGCTCCCGACAGGGTGCCTGCAGGAAACGTATCTGCCACCAATTGTAGTGGATTGGCTCCTGGAGGCAACTTGCCGGTGACTTTGGAAACCAGGTGAATCACATGTGAATAGTACTGAATTTCTTTAAATACGTCGACGTTGACTTTTTCCGAGGAGCGGCTGAGGTCATTTCGGGCAAGGTCTACCAGCATGACGTGCTCCGAATTCTCTTTTGGATCGTCGTATAGTTTGACCGCTAGTTTTGCATCGGCCGCATCGTTTCCAGTACGCTTGAACGTCCCCGCAATCGGATAAATGGTGGCTTTATTGCCCTTTACCACGATTTGCGCTTCGGGGCTACTGCCGAAGACCTTGTACGACCCGTAATCAAAATAGAACAAATAAGGAGATGGATTTATGGAACGAAGAGCCCGGTACACGTTGAATTCATCTCCCTTGAATCCGGTGGAAAATGCGCGCGATAAAACAATTTGGAAAACATCTCCCCTAAAGCAATGCTCTCTCCCTTTGGCAAGAATTTCCAAAAATTCCGCGTCGGTGTAGTTGGAATGTTCTTCCCCCTCCAATTTAAAATCATAACTCGGAATGTTCTTATTGTTAAGGATCATTTCGATTTTGGCAATACCCGATTCCCCCGGCTCATCTTCCAGATAATGCTCAAAAATGTGCAATTCGTTTTTAAAGTGATCCACCACGATCATGTTCTTATAAACCGCATAGTGAATCAGAGGCGTCTCAGAAGACCCTGTATTCTGTAAGTGAATGTCTTCGAAGTGGTTTACTGAATCGTATTGAATGTAGCCAAATAAGCCATTGGTGATAAATTTGAAATCAAGTTTTTCCTCCTGGAAAGTGTTGGAAAAGGCCCGCAAAACATCCATCACCTTTTCTCCGGGTGCCAGCTCCCGGAGGGTACTTTGGCCATTGGGAAAGGACTGTCTGACTTTGGTATTAATCAGCGAAAAGGAGGCGATAGGCTCGCAACAGATGTAGGAATAACTGTTTTCGTTTCCATGATAATCCGAGCTCTCCAATAGGATGGTATTGTGGTACCTATCCCGAATTTGAAGGTAGATACTCACCGGAGTGATGGTGTCTGCCAGCAATTTCTTGTACCGGGTTTTGATGCGAATTGGTTTCATTTGCTGTGTTTTTAAAATAAAAAAAGGCTTGCCGGGAGTCCAGCAAGCCATGGTATCGTTACACTAACAAATTTGCGCAATGGATAGCTGTTCTCCCTTTAAAAGAAGTAAGAAAGCCACCACCAAATTTGATTCGTTTGTTTCATAAGGTTGGGCAAATATAGAAAAGGGGGCTCATTTTCAAAAGTAAATGGGATTTATTTTAAAACTAAATCACAGGATACCGCTACCCCCATGAAATCACCGGACAGCAAAGGGCATTTTGGCAGGGCCTCCCACCCCAGGCAATCTGCCCGGTGACTGGCAGGGAAAGTGCGGTCCCACCGGAGTGCATCCAGGCCTCCGAAGTGCAAAAACCAGCCTCGTCGCAAATGAACTCAAAGGTACCAAAGGTCTAAAAAACCGCCCGATGCTCCTTTTTCGGAAATAAAAATTCACGAAGAATGCCCAGGCCATAGCCCATCAACTGTCCGTAAGAAGTAACCACGGCAAAGGAAGCTACCCGGAAGTTTTCGAAGGCGAAAACGAAAACAAGCAGCGTCCACACCAGAAATCCCAGCCCCATCAGCAGCGCTAGCGCTGGCAAGAACAGCGCAAACAGCGGCAAGGAAAGGATCCCTAAAAGAAAAAAAACCGGCAACAAATGAACAGCCTTCACTGCCTCCGGATGGAACCTGCGAATGAACACCCTGTTTCTGCCGAACTGATAACTCTGCCGGAGAAAGGACCTCAACGTGCTTTTGCGGCGGTGATATACCCGGGCATTTTCGACCAACTCGAGGCGAAAACCGGCCTTTTTTATTCGTAAGCTTATTTCGATATCTTCCGCCATGTTTGGATGAACAAATCCCCCCAAACACTCATAAATTTGCCGGGAAAACCCCATGTTATAGCCCCTCGCCTGGTACTTCGCGGGATTTTTCATTTTGCCGCGAATCCCTCCGGTGGTCAAGAGGGAGGTCATGCTGAAGTTCATCGCCTTTTGCCAGGCAGAGAAGGTGTCATCGGCATCGTCCGGTCCCCCATGGGCCTGCAGGCCCCGGGCTTGAATCGCCTGCAAGAGCTCATCCAGGTACTCCGGCGGGAGGATACAATCCGAGTCAAAAAACACAAAATACTCTCCCCCGGCCAATTCCATCCCTTTGTTTCGCGCGAAACCCTGTCCGGCATTGGCTTGGTAATGGTACCGCAAATCCAGCTTTTCGCTGTAGTCTCTTACTACAGCCTCGCAAGTCCGAGACGATCCGTCCTCCACAATAATCACTTCAAAGTCCGTATAGGTCTGCCGGCAAAGGCTCTCCAATAAATCTCCGATCTCCTCGGGACGATTATATACCGGGACAATGACAGAAAAACGCATCAGCTCTTCTCCTTGATTTCCTCAGCTATGTTGTAATCGGCCTTTCCGGAATTATTGGAAGTCATCATTTCGGCTAGAAACCCGGTAAGGAATAATTGCACTCCAATTATCAAGGCGACGAGGGCAAGGAAAAACAGCGGTTGATCTGTAATTTCACGCACGGAAATCCCCCTACGTAATCCTTGAATCTTTTCCAGGGCCAGCCAAAGGGTAATCACAAAACCTGACAAAAAAGAAAGCGTGCCGAAAGCACCAAAAAAATGCATGGGGTTTTTACGGTAACGATTGACAAAGGATACCGAAATAAGATCCAGAAAACCATGAACAAACCGCTCCAATCCGAATTTAGTCGTTCCGTATTTTCGGGGCCGGTGGGCTACCTCTTTTTCGCCAATGTTGCCAAACCCATTCCATTTGGCAATCAGAGGAATGTACCGGTGCATCTCTCCGTAGATGTGTATGTTTTTCACCACCCGTTGCTGGTAGGCTTTCAGGCCGCAATTAAAATCGTGCAGCCTGATTCCTGAAAGAAGCCGGGTGACGCCGTTAAAAAAGCGGGAAGGTAGTGTTTTGGAAAGGGGATCGTACCGCTTTCTTTTCCAGCCACTCACTAAATCGTAGCCCTCTTCCCGAACCATGCGATAGAGCTCAGGAATTTCTTCGGGGCTGTCCTGAAGGTCCGCATCCATGGTCACCACCACTGCGCCGGAAGCTCTAGAAAAGCCCACATCCAGGGCAGCAGATTTTCCGTAATTGCGAATAAATCGAACCGCTTTTACGCGGGGATCCTTTTTGGATAGGGCTTGAATTACCTGCCATGACCCGTCGGTTGACCCATCGTCAATGTATAACAACTCCACATCCAGCCCGGCATCATCCATTACCCTGACGATCCAATCCTGGAGTTCGGGAAGGGACTCTTCTTCGTTGAATACGGGTATGAGAATGGATAGTTCGGGCATGCAGGTTTACCGGTCGTTCGATTTGTCTTTCTTTTTTAAGATGGCGCCCAAAATCAGGGAAAGGATGGCATAAATGATCAAGGAAATGCCAAAGGCCTTGAATTGTCCGGCCGGGGTAAAATTAGAAGCCATTTCTTCTCGCATTTCGTCGATCTGATCGCCTGAAAGGCTGTCTCCTGCCCCAAAGCTATCCAGCATGGCCACCATATTCTCCAATTGGGTCTCAACAAGCAATTCGGGAAGTCCGGGATGAATCACAAAATAAAGAAGCATGTTTCCTAGGGTGCTGATCAAACCCGATACGATGAGCGTAACAATGGAAAACTGAAAAGCCGTACCAAAATCCATAAACCCGCCAATCTCTTTTCGGTATTGCTTGCCAAAATAAATCACCTGCCCGAAAAAAAGTACCAGCACAAAAAATCCGTACCAGCCTGCTACCAGGTAACTGTAGTCGATGAAATAGACGATAAAATTGATACTGAGCATGACAAGGCCGATAATCAGCCCGGATTTCAGTGCGCTACTCGCGGGGGAATTTGAAGGTTGAGGTTGTGTTTCCATGATATAGCAGGTTATTGGTTGTGACTAGTCCTTTTTAAAATTATGGAAATTATAATGGTAAAGAACAAACCCGGGAAGATTTTTCTGAGAAAATCATTGACAGCGACATCTGCGCGGCTCATCTCCGACACGCTGGTGTAGGTGTCGTTGTAGGCCTGCTCAGTCAGCTGTTCTTTCAATACCTCCTGATTGTCGGACATCAGGTCCAGATTAACCTGCCGGAACGTTTCAAAAGCCTGAACTTCCACCTGAAGGAAAACAAACACATACAATCCGGAAAGCAGGGCCATTAGTGTGTAGACAAGGAAACCCACCGTCATTCCCTGGCTAAAAAACAAGTCTCCGTTATTATAGCCATCCCGAAAGCCTTTGATGCCAAAAAACACGAAAATTGGCGTAAAAATATACCCAAGGATAAGGTTCATGCTGACGGGCTCAACCTGTAGCAGGTACATTACCAGCATTCCCAGCAGGCACAAGCCAGCCCCCGACAGGCCAAATGGGTAAGCCGCTCTCCAGTACCTATTCATGAAGCCCCTCCATTTTTCCATTATTGACCAGGTATTTCACCCGGCCTTTTACTGACTGACCCCAATAGGGATTATTCTCCGCCATGGAGGCGTTTGTCACCTCGTTCAATTCCCAGGCTTCATCCGGATCAAAAACGGTAAGGCTGGTCCAATCTTCCCCGGCTTGTCCCAACACCTGCTGTGGTCCCCTGGTGAGTTTGCTGATCAGCAAAGGGTAGCCCAATTCTTCCGATAAGGTTACGAGTGCGGGCACAAAAGCTGGCAAGCCGGACATACCAAAGGGCGCCAGATCAAATTCCCTGTTTTTGGCATCCCCATCCTGTGGAACGTGATTGGATACCAGGGCGTCGATGGTTCCGTCCTTTAGTCCTTCTATCAATGCTTCCCGTTGGGAGACTCCCCGGAAGGGCGGCATCACTTTCAAACGGGTATCAAACTCCCACAGGTCTTTGTCAAAAAAAAGTAACTGGTAGATGGACACATCTGCGGTAACTGCCAACCCCTCGCCCTTCGCCTTCCTAATCTGCTCCAATGCCCCTCGCGTACTAACGGTCTGAAAGTGAAGTCTTCCGCCGGTGTACCGGAGAATCTCCAGATTTTTTTGAACGGCTACTTCCTCCGCCAGGTCCGGGATGCCTTTCAGTCCCAATCGGGTAGAGGCCAGGCCCTCGTGCATGTGGCCAAAAAGAGCCAACATTGGGTCCAAACTCTGGTCAAAAAGAATCCCATCAAACTTTTGCAGGTACTGAAGCGCTTTCATCATGCGGTCTGAGTGGGACAAGGGCTCCAGGCCCTCACCAAATATCCGCACGCCGTGATGGTGCAGGTCCAGCATTTCGGTCAATTCTTCTCCGATAAAGTTTTTTGTTACGGCTGCCTGTATGTGAAAGGTGGGGAACAATCCTGCTGTCCTACTCTGTACATAGGCCACTTCATTCTTGGACTGCAGGGGCGGCTGCGTATTTGGAAGCAGCACCGCTTCGGTCATGCCTCCCTGCATCAACGCCCGGGCCAGGCTCTCCAGCGTTTCGCGGTGTTCCAAACCGGGCTCGCCTGAAAAACATCTGAGGTCTGTCCATCCTCTGGAACCAAGTAATCCGGTACAATCGACCTTGACTTCCTCTTCCGGGTCTCCGGCGGCCGCCCAGCCGGCTTTCGTCAATGTATTGCCATCAAAAATATAATCAGCTGGAGGAAGAATTTCCTTTTCAGTAATGATTCTAAGGGACTGAAAGCGTACGGTCATGTGCGGTAGGTATTTTTGCAAAACTGCAATTTTATTCCTTAAAATGGAAATATATGAAAAGGAAAGCCCCAATAAGCCGCAAGGAAAAGACCGGGAACGGCACGGGTCAGGTACCGCCAGGCTGCAGGGGAGAAATACGTCGGTCGGCTGGAGTGGTGTAATTGTTCAGAAAGGTAAATGACAAGGGCGAGGGGCTTTGATTGTTTCGCCCGTAAGGTTATCCCCTTTTCCAAAGGCTTGCCTGACACCACACCCAATGAAGCTACTGTTCCAGCCTGCCAGGTCCGCGATAACATCCAAAAAACGTGAAAATTGTCAGTCCGGGAAGCATCAGGGCAATGATCCTCCGTTTTCAGCGAGGCTACACTGGGTCAGAACGGATAGCCAATTGCAAAATTAAAAATGAAATTTTCCTTTCTCCAGTCGCTATCTCCAAGCCGAAAATCTCGCTCCCATCGCTGCCCCTCTTCCCGGTAGGGTCTTCGCAAAGGTGTGGCCAGGTCAAATCGTAGGACAAAAAACTCAATGTCGATCCGCAATCCAAGACCTGCCCCGATTCCCAACTCCCGGTACCAGTCTTTCCCTAATTTACCCCCAGGGAGTGCTTCGTTTTCATTGATTAGCCAAACGTTCCCGGCATCGGCAAAAACAGCTCCTTTTAAATAGGAAAAAATCGGAAAACGAAATTCCAGGTTCCCTTCCAGGCGCACATCTCCTGCCTGATCAAAAAAGTTGGCCGTAGATTCGCTGTCGGGCCGAAATGATCCCGGTCCCAACGATCGAATGCGGAATGCCCGTACGCTGTTGGGGCCTCCGGAAAAATACTGTTTCACAAACGGAAGCGAAACCGAATTTCCGTAAGGAAGCCCGGCACCTCCAAACAAACGAAGGGCCAGGAGCTTTTCTTCTGTAAACCGGAGGTAGTACCTGAAATCGACGTCACCTTTGTTGTATTGGGCAAAGGTAAATCCGAGGAAGGTATTGGGGTCTGACCCGTTGAAAACGTTGTTCGCAAAACGAAGACCAAATCCAGCAAGATCCATGTTCACGCCCACGTATACGCTGTGAGTTCTGTATTTATCCATCAGCTTATTGAAGGCGTAATTGTAGGTAATGCCGGCAATAAACTGTTGCTCGAAACTTTGCCGCAAAAACGGGTTGTTGTCCAGTATTTCCTCAAACTCCGCAGAGGTGTTGGATAGATTCACAAAATTCAGGCTAATGGGGGTGATCTCATGGTACACAAACCGATTGGCGTTCCAAAAATAACCGTAGGAGGCAGAGATACTGTTCAAACGATAAAGATCCCTGCGGTCCTGGTATTCCGAGCCCAGACTGATCTTTGTCTTGGGCACGGAATAAGCAAAGCGCTCTTTGATTGGAATAGGAAATACCACCCGGGGAAAAATCAAGTCTCCCTTGAGCCCAAATTCAAATGCATTCAGTCCCTCCCGTGCTCCGGATGCGATCTGGCTTTCATAGGCAATCTTCCCCGTCAGATTAAACGTCTCTCCTCCGTAGAAGAGGTTTCTGTTACGGTAGTTCAAAAGCAAGGCCGGGCCTGCAAAGTTGTTGGACTTGGAGATTCCTTGTAATTCGGCCCTGATCGAACGCTTATCCAGGGGAGAAAGGTAAACCTTGGCATCCAAAAGACCGTTTTCTCCTTCTTTTTCTCCGGCTACCTCTGTGTACCGGATATTTACAAAACGATAATTGCCAATCCCCGAAAGGCGATTACTGGTAAGCCGGGACTGTTGCGAATCAAATAGCCCACCCTTTTCAATCAATAAATACTGCCGCAGCAACTCTGGCTTAAAGGAAAATTGTTCCTGAATAAATTCCACCCCCTCTACCCGTGTGGTATCCGTACCCGGACCGTATTCGTCAAGTGAGTAATTGGGAAAAACACGTATGGAGCGAATTTGGTAAGGAAGGATCCCTTCTTCCGGTACGGTCTCCTTCAGACGCAAATACAAATCAAATTCACGCCCCTGGTACTGATTGGTGTCCGCTTCAAAAATCAGGTAGTCGGGATTAAAGTTATAAAAGCCCCGGTTTTTTAATGCCGTATTCAATCGCTCCCGTTCCGCTTTCATTTCATCCAATGAAAATCGATCACCCTTCTCAATCTTCGAACCAGGCAGCAGTTCCTTAAGGTGTTTATCAATGGGCAAACTGTCCCGCTCGTAATGGTAATCTCGAAGGATATACGGAGCGGGAAGGGTGACCCGATAGCTTATGTCTGCTTTCTTGTTAGTCCTTGAACTTGTCGACACCACCTCTGCATAAAAAAAACCGTTATTATCCAACCTGTTTAGCAGTAGTTCTTTCGTTTTTTCTGGCTGTACCTGGCTGAAATATACCGGCTCTTCTCCCAGTTTTTTGTAAATGAAGCGGTTGATGAAGCCAGGATGATCCTTTTGCATGTTAAAATAGGCCCACAATCCGAGGTACTGCCCCAAAATCTTGTTGTTGGGCTTCGGACGAAGCAATCCCTGGAGTTCTTCCCGCACTGCTTTTATTTTTTTCACGGGTTCTTCCTGCACAATCTCCAAATCGGCTCCCGTGTAGAGCAATTCGCCTTCCGGCAGGTGTTTGCTGACATTGCAGGCAGCGACTAGCCACGAGAGCGCGAGAAGCCCAAACATCGGAATGCGATAGAAATGCAAAAAACGGTTGGTACTCATCTTAGTTTTCTGGGTTTTTTTCCACGTTTTCCGTCGGCGAAGTCATGAGATTGCTTCCGTTTCTCCGGGTATCAATGCCTTTCCACAACTCCTGAAAATAGTTGAACTCGCGATTGAAAATGGCCGAAATACCGGTGACTACCAACTGCCCGTTCGATAAAGCTTTCAAATTGGTTTTTCCGAAATCCTCGCAGCCGGTACCTCCCGTTTTCGGTAAGCAGGTATTCGATGCTGACGTTTCCAAGAAGGGCATTTTCGCTTCCACGGTTTAGGGAGCTACCCTCTATATCGATCTGGCTACCTACCTGTACCACTAACCGGTCGTCCAAAAACCGTTTTCTGGCATTCAGATTGAGTTGGGTACGGGTTTGTAGCGATCCTTGTTGGTAATCCTGAAAACTATCCAAATCCACATCCAGCTCCACGCCACTGTTTCCCAATACATTATCTGTCAGGCTTTTTAGTTGCCCCGAAAGCAACTGACTGACGCTGGACCGGGCCATTGCCGCTGTACTGCCTCCACCCGCATTATCGCCATCGGGAAAAAACCGGTTCAGTACCATCAGGGAGAAAACCTGCCTATTCAGTTCTCCCTCCCGGTTGTTCAATTGTTGTACTTGTGCATACACACTCCCCCCGGCGGCGCCCCGTTGGTCTTCGGGCATGTCCATGCGAAAGGAAATGAGCGGACTTAGCAGCTCTCCGTTGATTATCAAATACACCAGAAAGGGAAGTTCTTGCCGGTATTGTGCCATGTTTTCGCGGCTCCCGCCCGCAGCAGCCGCGGTCATCAGCCCTGCAGCGGATGTTCGAATGCGGTAAATGGCCGTTATGTCCAGGTCTGCATCCATGGGGTCCCCGGCCCAGGTGATGGAACTTCCTTCCTGAATATCGAATTTCCGGTTGACCAGATTGTACAGGCTGAGCTCGTAGTGTCCTCTGCTGAGCTCATACATCCCAGTCAGATTGATACGGCCATTGGGATCAATATTTAAGCGCAGATCCGCTGCCCCTTCCAAAAGCAAATTGTCTCCCGACCGCTGATCGATCACCAGATTAAAAATGGCAGAGCGGGACACCTTGAGCAAGGCAGAGATTTGATACCCGGAAAAACCTGCATTGACGTTTTCGTTGAGTCGCTTGGTGAGTACATCCTCCGGATCGGCTCGGTTCACAAATAATACCACCCCTTCTCGTTCGACCACATCGAGCTGGCTCTCGGGAACCACAAAACTCAAATTGGTACCGTCTTCAACGGTTAATTCGGCGTCCACGATCGGTAAATTCAAATCTCCCTGAATGGTGACCGCTGCCCCAATGATTGCGTCTCCGTAAAATAAATCGTTATCCTCTACCGAAGCGTTGAGTACGCGGAAATTTTGGGTTTGCAGCGTCAAATCAAACCGCGGATTGCCGAGGCTTTCCGTCGAAATTTTCCCATCCATCTTAAATTCGTTTTCCTGGGCATCCCGAATGGTCAATTGATTCAGGAAAACCCCGCTCTCGTCCAGTTCGATCTCTTGCTTGTCCAGCGCAAAAACGGTATTTAACGCGGACACTTTAAACTCGGTATCCTGAAAGCGAAGTCTGCCTGCGTACCTGGGGGAGTTGGTGGTTCCCGCTACCTCGAACGAACCCGACAGGTAGCCCGAACCGTCACGGATAGCCCCTGCGGAGAGTCCTGCCAGAACCTCCATCTCCAAACGCTCCAGATTCACGGCAAGGTCCAATTGAGCGCCTTCCGTATCGGCAATGTAGCCACCCGAAAGCTGCAGTTCAATACCCTTGCCTGCAAGCCCCAAATCGAAATCGTAGTTGTTATCGCCCCTGGTGGCTGCATTCAGGCTCAGATTACCAACCGGTACTTCCAACACGTGCAAATCGCGAACCGATAGATCGGCCAGTAGACCGGTGGCACCGAATGGATTTTTGACGATTACCTCTCCATTAACCAATCCCGAAGCGACCATCTCGTCTGCATTTAGCAGACTGGTGAAGGTGGACATGCGGAAATCCTTGAAATTCACCGAAATGGCTTCCTCTGTACGGTTGGAAACGGAGAGCTCCTGCCCTTCCCGGCTGAAGACAAATTCGCGAAAACCAAGCAATGAAGACCCCAGCACCACCTCATTATCAGGGGGAATCAACCACTGCTTTCTATTGAAAATCAGACGGTCCGGATTTACATGTACCCGAACACTATCCTGCATGGGACTCACATCGAATGCGAGATGGGTAAGTAAGGTATCTTGGTCCCAGGCATTGAAATCCAGGTAAAGCATCTTTTGCAGAACCCTACCGGTAAAATACGTTCGGCCCAGTGAAAGCGGTCCTGACTCCAATGCCACTAAACCAAAATTAAAATCAACGTTCTCTGGATCGCTTTGAATCCGCATGCCCAGGCTATCCATAACCAACCCGGAATAGGAAAGGTAGGGAAAAAAAACGGTGCCGTCCAGGGCGGCATTTGCCTCGTCAAACGTGACTCTAACCGATCCCTCGTCCAACCGTTCCAGCCCGGGCAATACCACCTGGTTGAGCAACAGGGTCGAGCGAACTTTTAAGGCCAAATCCGCCAGTACCGCGGTAGAATCCTGCGCATGCGGACGAGAAACACTATCCGAAAAATACCTGCCCACATGCCTTACCAAGCCATCAACGGTGCGGAGCGGATCGGCGTTTGCGTGAAAAGTGCCCTCTAGCAAATTGCTCGATAGTTTGAAATCCGTCGTATCCGGACTGACACCAAGCGAAAGGTCCCAATCTCCCATCGGCAACGGCTGCTCGTCCAATACCACGGTACCATTCCTGAGCTCTGTTTGCAACTCGTAGCTTTCGCCGGAGCCCTGCGCAATTGCGCTCAAATCCATGCCCAGACGAAGCATTCTTGGACTCAGGTGTAAGCCATACAAGTCGGCGCCGACCAGATTGATGTCCAACTGAAGTCGATAATCCGCTGGATTCAGGTCCACACCTGCCGTCAAGCGCATGTCCAGAAATTCTTCTTTCTGGGCAATTTCCAGATCCCCCCGCCCCTCCGAAATGTCTGCCTGAAGTCGAAGACCGGCGTAGTCGTGACCAAAAACCTCGAATTGACGGATTTGCGTGTCGAGCAGCAAGTCTAAGGCTTCGGGAGGCCCGGTGTTTCCTTTCGCCGTCAAGGCAAAACCCAGGTCGCCAAATTGGGGATTCTGCAACAGGTTTCCCAGGGGAAAGCCAGTTAGATCAGACCGGAGTACATAGTCGTATCCACCTTCGGCCTCAGCTACGGTAACCTCCAGATCCATGCGACTTTCGTAGGCAGCCAGTTGGGAGTAAAGCGAAAAATTTTCCAGGGAGCCTTCGCTGCGAAGCATAAGTTCCAGTTCGTTAGGATAAGCGATACCCAGGCTATCTTGCGGATAAAGCCGGTCTAAATCTTCCCCAACACTGCGAAAGGAAAGCGAATCCAAGCGCCAGGAAAATTCATCGGGATCCATTGGTGAGCCAATTTGGCCCTGTAAACGCATCGCCGTACGGCTCCCCCAACGGCCTTCGACGTTCTCCAGTACGAGAGATTGCATGGTGCCCGAAGCCATGATTTCGCCGGATATGGATTTCTGTTCCAGAACTTGCAGGTACGGGTCGTCCCGTAACTCCGGAGAAAAATAGTAGGCGTCCGTTAATCCCAGCCCCATCTGGGGCAGCTGTAGAGAAAAACGGGAGGCCTCCGGGCGAGCGATAAAATCGTCAAGGGATTCGAATGCAACCTGCATGCTAGCGGCCAGACTACTTGAACCCGTAGCTACGCGCACTTCCTCCAGCCGCAAGGCGGTTGTATCCAATTGAAGGTCCATTCGGAAATCCTTCAGGGCAAAGCCTGAACGTTCTCGAAACGCCAATTGCTTTAGGGAGGCTCCGGCGCCGCGAGCATTTAGAAAAAGGTGGTTGGACTTCAACGTAAGATCCGTAAGCTCGACGTTTTCCGGATCGAATGCTCCCCGTATTGCCTGCTTTCCATTCACCCGATAGCGCAATTGGTTTTGGGTCAAATCCAGCGAAGCTAGCGCTACATCCCAGTCAGGCCAGGATAAATCCTCCACTGGGGAATCTGCTGGGGGAAGATCTGTACGATACTCTCCCGATTCACTGCTGTAGGCGATCTGGCTATTTTCGAGCTGCACCCTTTTGATACGGATGCGCTTTTCCGGCAAGTTGGCCTCCGGCAATTCCAGGAGAAAGGCCCCAATACTGGCTTTCAGATCCATGCCATCCGGTACAGATTGGTACCGCGCCTGAATATTGCTCAGGGAAAACCGATCCAGGATAAGCAGCGGCAGCTCAAGGCCCGAATCCGCTCCATCGGTTTCTTCGGGAAGTGGTTCCTGCTGTGTGTACCGAAGTTCGCTGTTTTCCCAGTGAAGATTGCTGACATGAAATTCCATGCTTTCGAGAGAAGTCATCTCAAGTGTTAGGTTCAGTTCGCCAAGGTCCAAAGCAGCCGATGTACCCGAAAAATCATCGGCATAGCGGATTTTCCAGTGTTGAAGGATTATCGGGCCTGAAGAAATGTCCGAAAAGGCCTGGCTTTGTTCCGCGTCTTCCGAAACGGGCGTGCTGTCCGAAGCAGATCCCGCAAATGCGTCTACAAGGAAATCAAAATTAAAGGTGCCCGCTTTATCCCGGCGAACGTTTGCCCGCAGCCCTTCCCATTGCAAACGGGAAATAACAAGTTCGTTTTCTCTAAAAAAAGGAAGTAGTGCCACTCCTGTTTCCAGGTATTGCGAATAAATCAGGGTATCCCCACGCTGGTCTTCAAGGTAAAGCCCTTCCAAAAACACGTCTCCCCGAAAGGTCACAAACAAGCGGTCGATCGAACATCGGGTATTCGCTTTTTCAGTAAGGTACCTTGTCGCTTTACCGACGATTATTCGCTGACCAAATGGGCTTCTTATAAACAGCAACAGACTGGTAAGGAGCAGCAGCAGGATCAGGGAAATCCAGCCGGCTACTTTTAAAATCTGGCCCACTATGGTTTTTTTCTTACTCAAGACTACAAATATGGGTAAAAAAAGAGTGGATAACCGACCCACTCTCGTGTTACATAAAATTTATTCTTCAGAACATTCGTATCAAAGACTACACCAAAAATTTACAAAAAATCCAGGGGAATCTCAACACGCACCAAATGAATATCCCATTTGCAGATTTACCTCATAATAATAAGAGGTAATCCTGACAATCTGTCTGTATTTTATTAAATTTGCAGTCCGAAAGAAAGTAATCCCATGGAAAACATAATTAAAGACATCGATATCATCCGGGAGGAGGAGGACAAAAGCTGTGACGTAGCAATCACTGCGGAAGAAAGTACCGGAGGAACAAAAAAATTGTATATAGAAAGTTACGGTTGTCAGATGAATTTTTCGGACAGCGAAATCGTCGCTTCCATTATGAAGGACAATGGGTTTGATACCACATCTGATTTCAGGACTGCGGATGTGATTTTCTTAAATACCTGTTCGATACGGGAAAAAGCCGAGCAGACGGTACGAAAGCGCCTCAGCCAATTCAATCAGGTAAAGTCCGAAAAGCCGGAACTTACCATCGGGGTATTGGGATGTATGGCCGAACGGCTGAAGGAAAAATTACTCGAGGAGGAAAAACTGGTCGACCTTGTGGTAGGGCCGGATGCCTACCGGGACCTGCCCAATCTGGTGGGACAGGCAGAAGAAGGAAGCAAAGGAGTAAATACCTTTTTATCAAGAGAAGAAACCTACGCGGATATTTCTCCGGTTCGGCTGAATTCCAACGGAGTCTCGGCTTTTATTTCCATCATGAGGGGCTGCGACAACATGTGTTCTTTCTGCGTGGTTCCCTTTACCCGGGGTCGCGAAAGAAGCCGGGACCCTCATTCCATCGTGAACGAAGCCCGAGAACTGTTTCAACGAGGATACAAGGAGGTCACGCTTTTGGGGCAAAATGTCGACAGTTACAAATGGTCGGCAGAAGAAAATAACAAGGCCCGTTTGAACAAAAAAGAGACAGTACTGTCCGAAGTGATTCATTTTTCAGATTTACTGGAAATGGTTGCCCGTATTGATCCCCGACTACGGGTACGTTTTTCCACCTCTCACCCCAAGGATATCACGGACGAGGTACTGCTGACGATGAAACGGTACGACAATATTTGCAAGTACATTCATTTGCCGGTTCAAAGTGGTAATTCGCGTATATTGGCGCTGATGAACCGTACCTACGACCGGGAATGGTATCTGGATCGGGTACGGAAAATTCGTGAAATTCTGGGAGAAGATTGTGGCATCTCCTCGGACATGATTGCGGGTTTTTGTTCGGAAACGGAATCGGAACACCAGGATACGTTGAGCATGATGGACCTGGTCCAGTACGATTTCTCCTACATGTTTTACTACTCGGAACGACCCGGAACCCTTGCCGCCAAAAAGCTAGCGGACGATGTGCCTCTGGAAACGAAAAAACGGCGACTGCAGGAAATCATTGAAAAACAAAATCAACTTTCCTTGATGCGTAACCAACGAGACATTGGCACCGTGCAGGAAATTTTAATCGAAGGTCAGTCCAAACGCTCCGCCGAACAATTGAAAGGAAGAAATTCAGCGAATAAGGTGGTGATTGTTGCTGCGGGAGGGTTACAAATTGGCGATTACGTACAGGTACGGATTACGGATTGCTCCTCAGCCACGTTATTTGGAGAAGTCACCGACTGATAATCAGGAAAAGCGTATGGTCCCAATCAGCGAATCAGAAATTCTCAGTGTCAAACAACGGTTTGGTATCATAGGTAACAGCCCCTTGCTAAACCATGCCATTCAGGTAGCCATGCAAGCGTCTCCCACAGAGATGACGGTACTTATTACCGGAGAAAGTGGGAGTGGAAAGGAGTCTTTTTCGAAGATCATCCATGCGCTCAGCAAGCGGAAGCACGGTAAATTCATTGCCATTAACTGCGGCGCTATACCGGAGGGCACAATTGATTCCGAGCTCTTTGGTCACGAAAAAGGGTCGTTTACAGGAGCACATGAGGCCCGAAAAGGATACTTTGAAGTGACCGATGGAGGGTCTATTTTTCTGGACGAAATCGGTGAGATGCCCCTTGGGACCCAGGCCCGGCTTTTGCGCGTGCTCGAAAACGGAGAGTTTATCAAAGTGGGATCCTCCAAAGTCCTGAAGACGGACGTACGGGTAATCGCTGCCACGAATGTAAACCTGCTTAAGGCGGTAGAAAAGGGCAAGTTCAGGGAAGACTTGTACTACCGCCTGAATACCGTTCCGATCTTTGTCCCTCCCTTGCGGCAGCGGGGAGAGGACATGGTCTTACTCTTTCGGAAATTCACCACGGATTTTTCGGAAAAATACCAGGTGAAACCCATCGTTTTGACCGATGAGGCAAAAATCCTATTGACCAAGTTTCCATTTCCGGGTAATATTCGCCAGCTCAAAAATCTGGCAGAGCAAATTTCGCTATTAGAACAGGAACGGGAAGTAGATGCCGATACCCTGGCGCGCTACCTGCCCAACGAAAGCAGCACCCTGCCTGCCTCCCTTCCCGGGAATAAGGGACAACAAGACACCTTCTCGGACTTTTCTGAAAGAGAAATCTTATACAAAGTCTTGTTTGACATGAAAAAAGACATGACCGAGTTGAAAAAGCTGATCCTTGAATCCTATCGCTCGGGCGGCTTGGACCAAACGATCATGAAAAAACACCAGACCCTTTTTGACGACATGGATACGGAAACTCCCTACGAAGATAGTCCGCAACCGTCCAAAAATCTCCCGCTGGTTTTGGAATCATTGAGCGACAAAAAGGCACATACCGAGGAGAAGGAAGTGGCGAGAAACCCGTACGAAGAGGACATTATCGAAGATATTTTACACGAAGAGGACGACCATTCCCTGTCCTTGGAAAAGAAAGAAAAGGAATTAATCACCCGGGCATTAAAAAAGCACCACAACAAACGCAAATACGCAGCCCAGGACCTGGGTATTTCGGAGAGAACCCTGTACCGAAAAATCAAGCAATATGACATCGAGTAACTGTTCATTGCTTCTCATCTGCCTGGCTTCCTGCTGGATACAGGCCTGTAAGGTAGAATACAGCTTTACCGGAACTACCCTGGATTACAACGTGACCAAGACCTTTTCGGTGGCAAACTTCTTTAACGACTCCGGCGGGGGACCGGCCAATATGGGGCAACTATTTACAGAGGAGCTAAAGGACTATTTCCAGCGAAACACACAACTCGAATTGATACAAAACAGTGGAGATCTGCAGCTATCCGGAGCCATCACCCGATACACCATCAGCCCGCAGGCAACCGTTGCCAATCCCAACAGCAACCAACCGGACCGGGCGGGACAAATGCGTATCACCATCGGTGTGGAAGTGGATTTTGTGAATCTTGCCAACGAAGAAGAAAATGGCAAGAAAACCTTTTCATTTTTTCAGGACTACGATCCCCGGACTACCTCCCTCCTGCAAGTAGAAACAGAACTCGTAGAAGTAATATTTGAAAACATCATCCAGGATGTTTTTACATCAACCGTGGCTAATTGGTAAAAATTAAGTAACTTAAGGGAAGATACATAAACCGAAAAGCTGTGAACTCTCAAGAATTTCTCGCCCTGCTTCAAAAAATAGAGCATTTGAGCCCTGAAGATTTTAAGGAAGCGCTTTCCTTACAGGAGGAGTTTCCCTACTTCCTGTTACCTAAGATTCTTGGAGCGAAATACGGATGGGATCAATCGCCGGACCCTTCCAACGAGTTGTTGCATGCCGCGGCGGTGCTTAGTCCCGACAGAAAACGACTGAAGGGATTGCTCACGGGGAGTCTGTCACTGAGGCAAACCCTTTTTCCGGATCAGCCTTCCGCAGCGGAAACGGAAGAAAAAAAAGAAAGCGATGCTTCTCTACCTGCATCTGTTCCTGAATCTTCCGCGTCAGAAGCGACGGCACCTCCTCCAGAACCGCCCCACACCCCATCTTCCCGACCTAATCGGGACGAGATTCTGCGCAGGTTGGAAGAAAACCTAAAAAAAATCAAAAAAAATGGTGGCAGTCCATCTTCGGAAGAGGAGTCAGAAAAAAAAGGAGCAAATTAAGGGGGTAGCTCCGGACGCGTCCGCCGGTGACCTGATCGATAGCATTGCCGAAAAGGAAGAGCGGCTGGTAACAGATGAGCGGAAAAAAGAACAAATGGACCTGATTGATTCGTTTGAGGAAAAGCCCATTCGCCTGCCGCGGGAGCAAATGGAGGTACAGCCGGACTTACCGGATCTGTCTGAAAAAAGCACCCATCTGAACGATTCCATGTTTTCCGAGTCTTTTGCCAAGCTATTGGTGAAGCAAAACAAAAAGCAAGAAGCCATCGAAATATATAGAAAATTAATATTGAAATTCCCAAAGAAAAAGACTTACTTTGCAGATCAAATTGAAAAATTAAAAGCATAAAACATGTTTGTAGTACTGATCAGTATCATTATTGTATTGGCCGTGTTGTTGATTTTGGTCATTCTTGGCCAGAACTCAAAAGGAGGAGTGGGAGCCGCGTTTGGCGGAAGTGCTTCGCAAATTATGGGTGTAACCAAAACCGGTAACATTCTGGAGCGGGCAACCTGGGTTTTGGCCATTGCCATTTTGGTGCTTTCACTTGGATCTTCTGCTTTTCACCGAACCAGCGCTCCCTCCGGATTTAGCTCTCCCAACGTAGAAAATGCGCAAAAACAAATACTCACACCTTCTTTCGATGAGGAGTCCTTACTCCCCACTCAAGGCCAGGAGATAGAGCCTCTTGAGTCGGAAAGCGCGGCTGATTCCATTGAATAACGATCGGTTTATACGAGATATTCCGGGCCTGTTTATAAAAACAGGCCTTTTTTTATTTTTCAACAAATCACCGAAAATATTGACGAAAAGCGGGAATATGACTAATTTAACGTTTTAACAACCATACAAAACCGACCAAAAACACGATTTATGTTTGAAAATCATTTAACAATGGAAGACTTGGGTGCCGATAAGTGGCCCAATATCATCCTGTGGGCCGCTCCCGTGATGTTTTTATTGGTATTCATCGAGTGGGGAATCAGCTTGTATCAGAAAAAAGACACGTACGACAGCAAGGATTTCATGGCCGCCACGACGATTGGCCTGGTAAATGTCGGCATCAGTGCCCTGCTCAAAGTCTTTACCTTTGGAATCGCATTGTTTTGCTGGAACCTGGTACCTTGGAAAATACCGGCTACCTGGTGGTCGTTCATTGTTTGCTTTTTTGCCATTGATTTTGCTCGCTACTGGGCGCACCGCGTGGCTCACGAGCAGCGCTTTTGGTGGGCTACCCACATTACCCATCACAATTCATCCAAGTATAATTTTTCGGTCTCCTTTCGATTGGGATGGACCCAACACATAAAAATTATCTTCTTCGTACCGGTGATGCTTATGGGATTTGATCCCTTTGTGTTCTTCATTTGCCACCAAATAGCCGTTTTGTACCAATTCTGGATCCATACCGAGTACATAACGAAGCTTCCCCGGCCTATCGAGTTTTTCTTTACCACGCCGTCGCACCACCGGGTCCATCATGCCAGCGATGCGCATTACCTTGATAAGAATTACGGTTCGACCTTTATTATTTGGGACCGAATATTCGGCACATTTATGCCGGAAGGGGAACGACCCAATTACGGCATTACCAAACCGGTCACTTCCTATAATCCGATTTATTTAAATTTTCACGAGTGGGCAGATATCGTTAGGGACCTTCGGAAGGCAAAAAATGGGAAAGAAGCATTCCGTATCCTCTTTGGTAAACCGGGTGATGAGGTGATCAAAACCCGGGAACTGCGGGAAAAAGAAGCCGAGGAAAAAAATAAGGCCAGGGCTCACGAAGCCCCGCGCCCTATTCTCGTAAGCAATGAAAATTCGCTGTTGAAAAAAGAAGAATAACGAATGAACTGAACGGGTTCACAAAGAGGCTGTCTTTCCCTGGGAAGACGGCCTCTTTTTTTTGCAAAGGAAACGGCAGGTATCAGTCCGCCGTACGGCCGATGCAATGTCCCTTATTTTACCCCTGGCTTGCTGTACCCGGCTTAGGGCGTCACGTTTTTTAACAACAAACGTTTACTGACCGGCAGCAAGCTTTCCTCCAAAGGAACCTGTTGCGCAGAATGGATTTTCCAGGTGGACGGATTGGGCAAGTCGGTAAACTTTTTGACCAGATCCATTTTTATACGTTCGTAGGTCACTGTCAAACTCCTTTTAACTGCGGCGATAAACCGCAGGGCGATTCCCCTAAAGCGGTCCACGCTATTTTGAAAAAGGTTTATCTGGTACCGGTAAATAAAAACATCCCGGGAATGCTGGTAAGATAACAAGGCATAGCCTTCCCGTTGATAGATCGGTGTCAAGCCTACCGGTTCTATTTCCAGGTGGCTTTCGATAAAGTCGTAGATGGATTTTCCTTCTTCGATATGCTGCTTGATTTTGGGCAGGGAGAAGGAAATGATGTCGCCTAGCTCTTTCATGACATCATCCTCCTGCATTTTGTTTTTGTACCTGATCTTCATTTTCTGCAGATCGATACCTTCCATTTCTTTCGGCAACGCAAGTTTCAACTGATTTCGGTTTTGATCCAAAAGCGAAAGTTTTTCGTGGTGCGCAATCAAATCACTTAGGGCCGGATACAGCTTTACCGCCTGAAATTTTTCGTTTACTTCCTTTAGGTAAGCCAGTAAAAGATACTTTTTGTACTCGAAATCAATCCAACCTTCCGAGATCCAGTTTTCAGATAATTTGTCCATAGGTAAACGTTGTTAATTCATGTCACAAAAAATACGAAAATCGGACCTGCCATGCAATGCCATACAGAAAAAATGACAGATCAAAAAATAGCTTTTCAGACGGCTGTCAGGGAGTGACGGATTAAATAAGACTTTATGTCAGGAAAAAGTATTCCTTTAGGATTGGCACAGAAAGTGTACAATGGGAAAATGTATTGTAGAAATTAAACTTTAAAAATAACTCAATCACAATGTCTAAAGTTAACATCCAACCTCTAGCAGACAGGGTTTTGGTAGAACCCGCTGCTGCTGAAGAAAAAACAGCTTCAGGTCTTTACATTCCTGACACTGCCAAAGAAAAACCACAAAAAGGCACCGTCGTCGCGATAGGAAACGGCAAGAAAGACGAGCCGTTGACTGTCAAGGTCGGAGACACCGTCCTCTATGGCAAGTACGCCGGTACCGAACTTTCCGTGGAAGGTGCAGATTATCTGATCATGAGAGAAGCGGACATATTCGCTATCCTGTAAGGATCCTTTAATCAAGTTTAATTAATTCTAACGAAAAAAAAGAGTAAAAATGGCTAAGGAATTATTTTTCAACACGGATGCGAGAGATCGTCTGAAAAAAGGTGTAGATGCGCTTGCAGACGCAGTAAAGGTAACGTTAGGTCCCAAGGGCAGAAACGTGATTTTGGACAAAAAATTTGGTGCCCCAACCATCACCAAAGATGGGGTAACCGTTGCCAAGGAAATTGAACTGGAAGACGCTATCGAAAACATGGGGGCCCAGTTGGTGAAAGAAGTCGCCTCAAAAACGGCAGATGATGCCGGAGACGGTACCACTACCGCTACCGTTTTGACACAGTCGATTTTTTCAGTAGGTATCAAAAACGTAGCGGCAGGCGCCAATCCCATGGACCTAAAGCGAGGTATCGACAAAGCGGTAAGCTCTGTAGTAGAAGAATTAAGAAAAGCATCCAAGCAAATTTCCACTTCGAAAGAAATTGCTCAGGTTGGGACCATTTCTGCAAACAACGATGACGAAATCGGTAAAATGATTGCAGATGCGATGGAAAAGGTAGGCAAAGACGGGGTGATTACCGTCGAAGAAGCCAAAGGAACCGAAACTGAAGTGAAGACCGTTGAAGGGATGCAGTTCGACCGAGGATACCTCTCTCCTTATTTCACCACCAATACGGAGAAAATGGAAGCCGAATTGGAGAACCCTTACATCTTGATCTACGATAAGAAAATCTCCGCCATGAAGGAGTTACTTCCTGTATTGGAACCCGTAGCTCAGTCTGGTCGACCACTTTTGATCATTGCCGAAGACGTGGATGGAGAAGCGCTTGCTACCCTGGTAGTGAATAAAATCCGAGGCGCATTGAAAGTTGCTGCGGTGAAAGCACCAGGTTTTGGCGATCGTAGAAAAGCCATGTTGGAAGACATCGCAACACTTACCGGAGGTACCGTGATTTCTGAAGAAAGAGGGTACAAACTGGAGAACGTTACGATCGACTACCTGGGTACCGCCGAAAAAATCAATATTGACAAAGACAACACAACCATCGTAAATGGTGCTGGTGAAAAAGCAGCGATCGAAGGTAGAATCAACGAGATCAAGAGTCAGATCGAAAAAACCACTTCGGACTACGATCGGGAAAAACTTCAGGAGAGGCTTGCCAAGCTTTCCGGAGGCGTCGCCATCCTGTACATTGGTGCAGCCACTGAAGTAGAAATGAAAGAGAAAAAAGACCGCGTCGACGATGCCCTGCACGCTACACGCGCCGCTGTACAGGAAGGTGTAGTCGTTGGGGGTGGAGTTGCTCTGATTCGCGCTTCTGCCGCCTTGGATAAACTAAAAGGAGCAAACGAAGACGAAGACACCGGTATCAACATCATCAAACAAGCAGTGGAGTCTCCATTGAGAACCATTGTTTCCAATTCCGGTGGAGAAGGTTCTGTGGTCATCAACAAGATCAGAGATTCCAAGGGCGATTACGGATACAACGCGAGAACAGATAAGTTTGAAGATCTGTTCAAAGCGGGTGTAATCGATCCTACCAAAGTTACCCGTTTGGCGCTGGAAAATGCTGCCTCAATCGCGGCACTTCTGCTGACTACCGAATGTGTGGTAGCGGACATCAAGGAAGAAGCTCCAGCTGGACCTCCAATGGGAGGCGGAGGAATGGGCGGTATGATGTAATGCATCGCGTCCGGGAATAAGAAAAAGGGGAAGCCTACAGCTTCCCCTCTTTTTTTGTCCCAATCTCAATCAAAGTGTCGGTCCTTGGCCCACTGGCACCCCGTCGATGCATAGGCAACAAAAAATGTGAAGAATATTTTAATACTGAGATTATAGTGTTAAATTTCAGAAAATAGAGATCGAGCGAGAGAAATGTTATTTTAAAAATCAATGTATCCATTCGATTTAATTGTTTTAATTGATGATGACCCCATTAATAACTTAATCAATAAACGGTTAATCAACAAATTAAACCTTTCACCCAAAACCATCGAATTTTTAGAAGCAGAACGGGCACTGGACTACTTAAAAACTCCAGGATTGGATAAAAAGGTATTGATTTTGGTAGATATCAACATGCCGGTAATGAACGGTTGGGATTTTCTAAGCCACTATGTGGAACTTGAAAATGAACGAAATGATCGGATCATCATGCTATCGAGTTCGATAGACTTCCAGGACCGGCAGAAATCCAAAGAGTTTCCTTTTGTTAGCGGGTTCATAGAAAAACCCTTAACTCACGAAAAGCTCGAAACACTCATCTAGCCTACCGCTTCCCTCCTGCCTCCCTACCCTATTTCACTACAAACCGGCTATTTTTTTTGCATGCGTAACCACCTGGCCCCGTGCGCCTTAATTCGGACCGGTGCATGAAGCGGGATTTTCTCGCCGCTGACAGCATCTTCCATCTCGACATAGGTCGGAGTTTCGATAGCCAGGCTTGCATCTATCGGTTCGGCTTGTTCGTTCAATAAAAAATAATGGTCACTTTCCGGACCTGCCAGGCGGTATACAATCGCTTGTTCGCTGCTTACCGGAGCTTTGATTCCATCGGGTAGGATTGCGTGCAACAGACGCTTTTCAGCAAAATCCTGATGGGGCCTAAAACAAGCTCTGGCAGCCTCGTAGCCGATAAGAATGGCCTCTCCCTTTCCTTTTTTCTGTGAAGTAATCGCCGCCTTCCCGTTGTCGAATCGTTGAACCACCTGCGCAGAAACAGGTTGAATATCACCTATGGAACCTTTCAGTGCTGCTCCCTGCACGGACCAATTCCGGTTTATACCTGAGAACTGGTATTCTCTCAAGATTACACCAAACAGGTCCGCAAAGTCACTGTCGCTACCCCTGGGAAAAAGGGCCGAATAGGTATCCATCCAAGCCCCTGGCATGTCCATCACCAACCGCCCGCCCCTTGAAACATATTCGGTCAATATCGAAACGATGGATGCGTCCAGGGCCAGTATTGCCGGTAGGTAAATGACGGGATAGCGTTGGGCCAGGCCCGCTTCCAAATCCTGTTTATTTACAAATTCAAATGGAATATCGGAATTGATCAACGCACGCGTCAGCCCAACACGAGCCTCCATGGGTCGGTACCTCAGGCTGTCCTGCCCCTTCAGCGATAGGGCTGTCCACATGGCTTCGTTGTCCCAGTCGAAGAAAACACCGACCTGCGGTTCTTTGTGCATGGACCAGATCTCTTCCCTGTATTTTTGCATGGCTTTGGCGATCTTTCCCACGGCTATGGCCCGTTCGGTGACGTTATTCTGATGATCCAGGAGGGCATATTCACCGACTTCCGCCCCAGCTGTCCGCACCGACCAACTCCAAAGGCCCCAGCCCTTGAATCCGGCGGCAAGCATGCTTAGTACAAATTGCTCCATTTCCGGAGCATCTACCGTAAACCCCTTGTTGTTTTGCCCGAATTTTTCTCCGCCAAACTGCTGAGGGCCTCCAGTGGTTTCCCAGCCACCACTCCAGCCTCCTTTGAACATGTCCTGAATGTAACTGGCTTGCATGTACACCGTAGGACCCAGCTCGTCCCGAACCTGGTCAAAATGCCAGGTGAAATGAATCGACGGGTAAAAGGAACCGACATCTTTCATCGCTTCGGCAATTCCAGGAAAGTTCACGCCAAAATAGGCATGTGGACGAAACAAACCGAGTTCTCCCCCTGCCCGGTAGGGTGCGTCAGGGTCAATTTCCCGGAAAGACTTTACTTTTTCTTCCAGAGCCGAAATCCCATAATCCGCTTTGAAGCGGAGGATATCCCGGACGATACGCAGTTCCCGGTGATTGTACGTAGGCCACCTTTTCTCAAAATCCTCCCAGGAAGTGTAGGGCTTTCCCCCCGTTGCCAGACCGTGGTGGTGTTGATTGTGTGCAAAATTAAGCTGCTCAATGGTTTGATACTGCTCCTTCGCCCATGTTACAAATAATTCCTTGCCCCTATCGCTCAAATCCAACCCCCTTTTGCCGACAATTGGGTCATAGGCACTGCTGGAACCACGGATGCGTTCCCGGTGCCCGGTACGACGCACCTCCTCGGCATACCTTTGTACCCGCTTTTTCAAAAACTCGGTTTGGTAGGCAATCATTTTTGGATGCCGCCGAACTTCGCTCAATTCCATGCCGGTTGGGAGGCCGAGTTTCTGAAGCAACTCTGGACCAATCGGATCCCAGCCTCCCTCGGCATACCACCAGGGAATGAGCCCTTCCTCCAACGCAATCCGTTGGATGTCCTCCAGCGACCAATCCGGCAATGGCATGATTTGTTTGAGATTTGTAAAGCCCAACTCTTTCATCGTCCGGAAGTGCCAGCGAATCTCTGCTTCACCCTCTCCCGGTCGCTGAATGTATACCACTCCTGCTGGTACCGGAGCCAGGTCCCGGTAACGCTGTTGGGCTGCAGAATGATGCCTGCTATCGTATAAATCGTGTAGAAAATCGTGCTCCTGCCGGGCTTCCAGGCATGATGGAAGCAGAAATCCAAGCAACAGGCAGCCGATAAGGGATTCTTTTTTCATCTGATACTACATTTATATTAAAGGTATTACGGTCCTTTTTTACCCCGCAGGGATGTTGGAGACCTTGGTTTCTTTCCCGCGAACGGAGCGTCCCCAAATAGGTAGCCGCGGTCTTGCCCCATTTGATCGGAGGGGCGCGTTTATTCCAATGCTATCGTCAAATTCCCTACAAATACACGTTCGGCGTCGTCAGAGATTCGTACTTCGGGTTCCGGCTGACCCGGTGCCTTCAACACCATCACTACCTTCAGGTTTCCCTCCATTTCCAGGTCGATTACCTTGCTTTGGGTATACGACCGGCCGTTCCAGACGATTCCGGGGTTCACCCGGGAAAGCCTGCCGCCGTAAGGAACCTTACCTTCCTTTACAACCTGCCTCCCGAGGCTGCCCAGCGCAATGACACGTAGGGTATAACCGGTGGGTGTATGAATTGTAAACCCATTTTCAGAAAGGGAAACCTCATTGAATTCGGGAGTAGCCATTCTCCAGATTCGTCCGTTTTCGGATCGGTCTTCAACCAGGAATACAGCTTCTGCGGCGGATGCTTTGTCGTAACAAACGGTAAATTTACGCCGGTGCTCCTGCACCCCCGTATTGCTTCCCTGTCCTACTGCAAAACCGGAACCGGAGCCGTCGAAGCCAAAATCCAGCAGTATACCCGCGTCCATTTTCCCCTTTTGGTCTGTATCCGGGACCTGGGGAAATACGTTGGTTTGACCAGCGATTTTTCCGGTTCTGCCAGCTCCGATAACCAGGGGAACACCCCCACCGATGATGCGGAATGTATTGACATCCGGCCCTTTGTGCCCGGAGATGCGTCTGGAGGAGGTATTAAAAACAGCCACTATGTCTTTGTCGTTGGCGAATCGGTTTCTAAAAACGACCACCCCCTGCGTGGTATCGGCGTGGTTTAACCAGCCGCTTTCGGCTGGATTTTTACTACGCACCTCCTCCGGATAATAGAGCAGGCTATAAAGGGAGCTGTCGCCCAAATAGTCGTGCATCCATTTGATTTGGGGAAGTTGGGACCGCGGATACAGGCGAAAAGCCAGTCCGAAAAGTCCCGTGCCAAGATTTAGGTTGTCATCGGATAGATCGGGCTTCATTCCCGTGAGTCCTTCCCTGGCAAAGATATTGACCATGGTTGGTGCCATGGCTTCGACGGCCTCACTGGCGGTAGGAGCGAGCATTTCCAGCGCAGACCGGCTGTTTCCCTGGCCCCCTCTGTTTTGGAATGCGATGAGGGCCGGGCCGATAAACGACCAATTGTACAAGTGGTAACCGATACTTTCCGCGTTCCAGCCTTGTGGATAGATGTTTTCCCTGACATGATCCATCAGTCGCTTGGTGGCGTCCCATACCAGCGGATCCATGAGGGAAGGTTCTTCCGGAAAGGGATTGTCCCAGACCATTCCCGCAAAGAGGGCCGCCCCCCAGCGTACTCCCATCCAATTACTTACCAGGCTGTAGTTGGCTTCGGCACCCATGTTTGCCTGAGTGGTATAGGTGAGTTTGTACAATTGCCGGTTTACCAGGTTTCTTTGCCCGGGAGACCATCCGGTATAACACAGATCGTATGTCATCGCCAGCGAGCGGAGGACGGCTGCCCGTGTGAGCCCTCTGGATATGGGATTGTTCACAATTACCCGGTCCTCAAACAAACGCTCCAACTGAGAAAATGCCCGGTTGGCAAATCCGGTTTCGCCGGAAAACAAATGCAAAAGGGCGAACATTTCGGCCGATTCAGCGAGTTGCCGGGCATCGGGATTCCCTTCCTGCAGGTCCTTTGCCAATTGTTCCGCCTTTTCTCTGCAGGCAGGAATGACACCGGCGTACCGCTCCTCTGCCAATTTCTTCCGAAGAACTGGCACTTCCTCCGGCAACAGCAGACCTCTTGGATGCATCCCCACCGCAACCGTGCTGTCCAAATCCGGCATATCTATCAGCCAATCCAAAGCATTTTTTTGTGCCATTGTAGTGGATACCTGCCCAAGCAGCAGCAACCCCAGAGTCAGTATCCCCAACAGCGAGGCCTGTCCTCTATTCCCGTTAGTGTCTTTCAATGCCATTTTTTGTCCATTTCATCGTTTGAACCTTACCGTCCAGCTTTAACCGAAGGACACCCTTTCCAACCGTTAACACCTCCGATGTATACACCCCTTCCGGGCTCCAATCGGCGAAGTTTACTTCTTTTTTATTTATCCTACCGGTGGCATGCAATGCATCCCCCCGATACGCCATTTCCAGGGAATCACCGGTACTGGATCGGTACCTTGCTATCTTTGAACCATGGCTAAGTCTCAGGGCGGATTCAGCCTGCATCTGCCCCATGAATTCCTCAAAATTTGCAAAAGATTCGCTCTCGTGTACTTCCAACACATACCCAGAGAAAGGCCCAGGCACCACTAATATAGAATAATCCAGAAAAAGATCCCGCTTTCCGGACCATCCGTCCCTTGCAGGAGAATCGATCCAGTAATAGTCTTTGGAGAACGGTGTAATTCCTATGTATACCCGGTCCGATCGGAGAAATAGCTTTCCATTTATTTCCGTGATTTCAGCGCCATTTTTCGGGACAAATAGCCAGCAGGCTTGCTGGTACCTGGCCTTTTTCAACCAGTCAATAAAGCCCGGGCTGTCCACCGCAGGGGGTTTGTCCAATTTCACCAACGCTTCTTTGCCCAGCTTGTTTCGCATGGGCTGGGCCGGGTCCTTCTTCTTTCCCATGCTATCGGTTTCCGCAGCAGCAACGATGAGGGTTTGCCGGTACTGAAAGGTCTGGGTGTAGGGACTGTGTCCCCCCGGGCTCCCATGAAAGGGCTGCCCTCCCCCCATGGTTTGAGGTCCCTGATCCGTTCGAAACACGAGGGACCACTGAACCTGTTGGTTGGGATTATCCAATCGGTTTAGGTAAACGCTTCCCATTCCGAAATTCCTGCTTCCGTAGAAATATTCCTGCGCATCGTTTGGTTGATCCATAGCGTAGGTAGGCCTGGCGACGGTTAACTCCAGCGGCATGTCAAAGTCTTTGTGAAAAAGCTTCCATATCAGTGCATTCGGTCGGTATCCGCTGGTCGCCTGATGTAAGGAACCGGGCTTGTCGTCCAACACGGGAGAACCAAACCAGGTATGAAACAGGCTACTTAGCTCGCCTCCCCGATTCAACTGAGCGGGACCGCGTTTCTGTGCACCAGCCAGGACGCCATCGTACGATTTTACGGCCAGGGTGATGAGGAAATAGTCTAAAATGGCCTTCGTTACATCCCTTACTCCTGCAGACCGGGCAAAATCGTAAACGTTTAACAAGGATTCGATGCTATGAGGATAATAAATCTCGGAATCGTATTCTCCGTTTCCCGTGGTCAATAGCCTTTCTAAAAAATCAGATAAATACCCATTCACCAGGGACTCTGCCTGATGGACGGGCCAGCCGGAAATTCGGGCACTGTCCGGAAAGTAGCCGGCATACACCATGGCTGCCGTTCGCCACATGATTTTGTGATTTTCGGTGCCTCCGTCTTTCTTATTCCCGCCCAGCAATTCCCCCGGCTCTCCCACCAGATCATGAGGGATAGAAAGGGGCGCATAGGTCCGGTATCCATCCGAAGGTCTGGACAATGCCGAATACTCTGCCACAGCCTGCTGAAATTGTTTTCTCCAGCGGGGACCCATTTCCTCGGCGAGAAGGGGGTAAAACCGGGCCCAGTTCTTGGCAGCAAAGTGGTATTGCTGGGCTAAATTTCCCGGTATTGACAAAAAGGCACGGGTCAATGAATCCGAGGAGTTCTGTAGTAACTTTGCTGTGGCAGGAATGAGGTCCTTTTTTAAGGCATCTCCGCCAAACCGAATGATCTGTCCGTCTTCTCCCCTTTCTTTGGGTCCAAAATATCCTGTCGGGCCCTGTCGGATTTTTCTTCCGGTATAAGGAGAAAACACGTATTCTCCTTCCACTGCCCAGGTCTTAAAGGAACGTCCGGTGTCCGGACAAATGGCCGTGCCCTGAGACCTTTTTGCAATCTCCTGAGCCGCCAGTCTTTCCAACAGTCCGGCGGATCTGTCCTGAAATCCCTGCTCATCCGGATAGCTCTCAATGGACCAATATTGCTGGGAATGGACTTCGGTGGGGAAAGCAAGGGCAAAGCCTCCCAGGAGAATACAAAGGAAAAGCCCGGTAAAAGGCTTTTCCTTTGAAAAAAAACACTCCATAGGTTTAGCGGTCAATGTTTGGGTTTAAATCCAGTTCGTTTTGCGGAACAGGCTGCCAGGTTCTGGCTGTCCAGTCGATGCCGCCCGGTCCACGGTCACCATTGGGAATCTCCCGCTGCAGGGCTTGCAGGGTAGTACAGCCTATCGTTCTCAAAAACCAACTCTTTCATCCGTTCGATTTCGATGACTTCGGCAGACATGGGACCCGAATAGGCTTCCAGCCCAGCCCTGTTCCGAACGACATTCAGGTCGGATCGGGCACCGTCTTCGTTTCCACGGGAAAAACGCAGGTAGGACCGGGTAAGATGGGCTTCGGCCGCCCGCATCAGCGGGAGGCTGGAAACGCGATTCGATGCTTCAGCCTCTCCTGCTCGGTACCATTTATGCCCCCACACCTCCCGGCTAGCCAAACCCTGGTAGGCTGGTCTGGGGTCTTCGTTCGGTCCAAACGAGATAAACAATTGCTGGTACCGCTTATCGTTCATCGCTTCCTCGTGGTTGTCCCAGCCGGTGATTGATTTAAAGTGTTCGCTCAACGACATGATCTGGTTGTTATTAAACCGGTTCGTAAGGTTCCATCTCCCATTGGGATCGGAGTATCCCAACCACCGGGAAATCACAGGTGGTTTCCACCGGGTTTGCGAACCAGAGGTTACGTACTGAAACACCACCTCGTTGCCTTTGTCACCAAATTGGTCTTTGTTCCAGGCTTCAATGGGATCCTGATCAAGCGGATACCGTCCTGAATTCAGGACCGCATCCGCATGTTCCTCGGCTTGCTCCCAATTTCTCATTTGGAAATTGACGCGCATGGCCAGGAAATGAGCCGCCATACGGTCTTGCCGATCCACGTAGGCGGGAGGATCTCTGTCCGCGTCGTATTGCTCCGGCAGCAATTCAATGGCCTGTTCCAAATCTGCCAAAATTTGATCGTACACTTCCTGAACGGTACTCAATTCAGGATTGTCAAAAGCAGAGTTGGGCATCCTGTTTTTGATAATTACCGCTGGAGCACTATTGTCGGAACCATAGGGTGGTGCAAAAATGCGCACCAGGTGAAAATTAACCCAGGCACGCAACCAGTAAGCCTCCCCCAAAATACGGGGGGTCCAATGCGACTGTGCATCGTCAAAGGCACCGTTTTGGTCCACCCAATCGATTACCGCATTGGCAGCAAGCAGGACTGCATACCCAGCCTCCCAGTTGCGCGTAGGTTGGGAATGCGAATTGTTGGAAAAATCACGGTTGTACCAATCGACCGCATCCTGACCCACCACTCCCAGGTCATCCATTAGTTTTCCCACATCGGAGATGGTGGCGGAATAAATGGCCTGGTTGCCATGGATGCCACGAAAACCTCCGCTACCACCTGCTACCCAAAGCGCACCATTGACCAGTTGTTCCAAATCCTGGGTGTTTCTGGGTTGCGAAAATCCATTGGAAACAGTACCGATATCTTCCAGCCACTGGTCTTCGCAGGAACTGAATAATCCCGCTGCCAAAAACAGGAGCAGGCAAACGTATGTATTGATCGTTGTTGTCTTTTTCATGTTCTTTTTAGGTTAGTTGTTAAAAAGTAAATGAAACACCCCCGGTAATGGTACGCAGTTGGGGAAAAGGGCTGCCGCCCACAAAACCCTGCGTCAGGTTCCGGTTTTGGCGGTTGGAATCAAAATTAGCCACCTCCGGATCAAAGCCATCGTATCCGGTAAAGGTCAGCAGGTTGGTGGCATTGACATATACCCGCCCATTCTTGATATTTGCTTTCGAAAGCCAGGTTTGGGGTAGGTCATAGCTCAGTTGTACATTTCGCAGGCGCACAAAAGAGCCATCCTGCAGGTAGAGGGAAGTGGATCCCGGTCGGGCCAGGGGTTCGTTTTCCCGCGTCCGCTTCAAGTTGCTCTGTCTGGGCAGTTCTGCGTTGGGATTGTCTTCCGTCCAAACACGCTCCTCCAGGTCTGCCCGGAAGTTTGAGCTACCGGAGACTTCTACCCGATTTCCATCGTAGAGGTAATTCCCGCCCTGGAAAGATAGAAACACAGTCAGTTCAAGTCCTTTGTAGCCAAAGGTATTTTGAAAGCCCCCAAAATAGGTGGGCAGGCCGCTCTTTCCTTCCAATTCTACCCGGTTTTGCTGGGCATTGGCAGGAGTCGCCAATATTGTTTCACCTGTTTTTTCGATGATCCCGGTTTCGGCAAACAGGTCTTGGTTGATTTCGTAAATGTACTCGTAGCCGGTAGCGGGATCAATAAAGGCATGCTCTGCCATGAAGTAGGTGCCCAATCGGCCTCCCGATCGGGTAATGGTGGCTCCCTGAACGATTCCCAGGTTGTTTTCATCCAGTCGGGGGACCAGGCGCATGACCCTGTCACGTATCAGCGTCAGGTTAAAATCCGTTCGCCAACTAAACCCTCCCGGACGATCGATGTTGACGCTATTGAGGGATAGTTCAACCCCTCGATTTCTCAAATCGCCAATGTTGGTCCAAATGGCCGAACTTCCCAGCAAAATGCCCTGAGACGGAGGGATGGGATTCAGTAATAGCATGTTTTTCACATCCTGTTGGTAAAACCCAACAGAACCGCTGACCCGCGCTTCATAGGCCTCGAAGTCAAGGGAAGCGTCAAAGGTGTTGATTTCTTCCCATTGGATATCCGGCACGCCGATAACGCTTTGAATGATTCCCGATCCGAAGGAGTAGGCTGGCCAGGTCACGTATTGGTTTTCCAATACATTGGGTATATCGGCATTTCCGGTTCGCCCAAAGCTCGCACGTAGTTTTAAAAAGTTCACCGGGCCCAGGCTACTGGCAAAATCTTCTTCACTGAGTATCCAGCCCGCAGACAGGGCTGGAAATTGCCCGTATCGGTTGTCTCTGCCAAATACGGAAGCCCCGTCCCGTCTAAAACTCGCCATGGCATAATACTTGTCCTTATAGGTATAATTCAGTCTTCCAAAATAACTCTGTATCCGAAATTCCGGGAAGGTTCCGGTTACGAGAGAAATGACATTGTCTCCGGCTGTCTCTCCAATATTGAAATCAGAAGAGACCAGATTTTCAGCCCGAGCGTCCGTTCGGAAGAAATTCCTGCGTTGCCGTTCCGCACCTGCCACCAGGGTAAAGGAATGTGCATTCATTTTCTTTGTATAGGTAGCATAGGCGTTGATATTGAGGTTATTGCGCAAGGTATTTCCTACTTCTCCGTACCGGGAGATACGTACCGCATCGCTGACGTGATAGGTGGATTTGGTATACCAGGTATCGATTCCCCCCTCGGCCCGTAGACTCAGCCCCTCCAGGGGTGTGTATTCCACAAAAACATTGCTGATGTTTCGGTAATTTTCTGCTTTATCCAGAAAGTTGGAAGGAAGGTTTGCCACGATAGGATTTCGCCCACCAAAAGGGTCGAAATAACTGCCGCCTTCCAAAAATACAGGCAACACCGGTACCGCTCCGCCGATAGCTGCGCCATACCCGCCCCGGTTTCCACGGTCCGGTCTACCCCCATTGGGGTTGGCTTCGTTGGTTCCGCCCAACTGACCCCGTTGATTTTCAAAATAATTAAAGTTGGTTTTGATTCCTGTTTTGAGCTTATCCGAAATGGTGAAATCCAGATTCGCGCGTAATCCATAGGTTTGCAACCGCTGCGCATTCATCAATCCTTTGTGGTCCTGGTACCGCAAGGAAATGAAGTAGGAGGACCGTTCGGTACCCCTCGTTGCGGACACGTTCACGTCCTCAATGGATCCCTGTCGCCAAATAGGGGAAAGCCAATCCGTTCCCCCTGCGGCTGCCACCTGCTCCACCATTTGCCGGGTGAGGTATTCATTGGGAGCATCGATAAACGAACTCACCAATCCACCGTCTACAACCGGGTCCCATGGGCGGTCAAACCCATCGTTTGCGAACGAGCTATCTACCATCCGGAGCCATTGAGCGCCGTCTGCCATTTCCACCATGTTGGCCGGCTCTTGCACGCCGTAGCTGTAGTTGAAGTTAATGCTACTCTGACCCTTCTTTCCCGACCTGGTGGTGACCAAAATCACCCCATTGGCTCCCCTGGAACCGTAAATGGCCGTAGCAGCTGCATCTTTTAGGACTTGAATGTCCTCGATGTCGGAAGGGTTGATGGACATAAACGAATTGATTCCCCCCTGACCGGTGAGTTCTTGTGTCAAAGGAAAGCCATCTACTACAATAAGGGGTTCGGATCCTGCTGAGATAGAAGATGTACCCCGTATAAGAATCCTGGACGGCGAGCCTGGTACACCACTACCCTGGTTCACCTGCACACCTGCCGCTTTTCCCTGCAGGGCCGCATCAAATGAAGGCACCTGTACGCGTGCCAACTCTTCTCCCTTGACGGAGGAAATGGCACCCGTGACCTCCCGCTTGAGTTGGCTACCGTAGCCCGTAACCACTACTTCTTCGAGCGTGGTATTGTCTGGCTGCAAGGTAATGTCAAAAGTGCCTCCGTTGGAGAGATTCACACGTGCTCTTTTGAACCCAATAAAGGATATGATCAGGTAGCCCTCTTCCGGGGTCTCCAGCGAAAATCGTCCATCCAGATCGGTCACGGTACCTGATGATGCCCCTTCTACAAAAACGGTTACCCCGGGTAACGGCTCCCCTTCGGAATCCCTCACAATGCCACTGACAGTCTTGAATTCCTGCACCGCTGCCGCCTTGGTAGACGAGCGAGTCCGGCGCTTATTCACGGCTATCGTTGTGTTGATTTGCTTGAATTTCAAGTCAGTTTTGGAAGAAAGCTCCGCCAGAATATCTGCTACCCAACGGCGATCGGGAATCAGGGTTACCTTCTGATTCAAATCAACATTCTTTTCAAAATAAAAAAAACGAAGGTCACTTTCCGCTTCGATGGTCTCAAATACTTGCTTTATTGTAAGGTTTTGGTTAGTTAGGGCCACACGGATCTCCTCGATGCTTTTTACCTGTCCATTCACGGAATGAGCAACCACTGAAGTCATGGTCACCACCAAACAAGCATATCCATACAGTACAAATTTGACTGACATAAGTAGTATGCGTAATAAATTTTTCATAATTTAGAACGTTAGATTAAACATAATTTCTTCAAGTTTTGAGGCAGGTGCGCGGCTCATCTGCGCTGCCTCGAAATTGTTTGGTCTTCAGTCCGGTGGGGTATGCCAGTACCTCGCCGGATTTTTTTCTCATAGGCAATCAATTAAAAGGTGATGATTACTTCTTTACCCTTGGACTGATAGGTAAAGGGTTCGGAAAACTGGATTGCATCCAATACATTGATTAAGTTTTCGTGATTTTTAAAGGTACCCGTAAAACCACTGTCCTTTGGTATCGTTCCCCGCAGTTCGATGGTAACGCCGTACCACCTTTCCAAAATACGGATCAGCTTCAGAAAGGACACCTGCTCAAAATGTAGGATTCCTTCTTTCCAATACTGCACAGCGGTGAGGTCCGCATCAAACTTAGATATACCAGGCTCTGCTCCCCTGGTTAGCGCAAGCCCCTCTCCGGGTACCAATATTTCGGTTGCTTCCGATCCATTGATACCGGCTTCTATCCGACCACTGACCAATGCCACCGAAACGAGATCTTCCTCGGGGAAAGAACGTAGGTTGAAAGCCGTGCCCAGTACCCGGGTGCGCAGGGAATCGGCATGTACGGTAAAGGCATGAAGGCTATCTTCGGCTACTTCGAAATAGGCCTCCCCCTCCAAATGAACCTGCCGATTGGTAGCGAACCCTTTTGCATACTTTAGGGTGCTTTCTGAATTCAGGTAAACCCTGGAACCGTCCGGAAGATGAATGAGCGTCTTTTTGCCAGCAGGATTGCTTCTGACCACCCATTCCAAGGCGGGCACCTGAACAACAGGCGAAATCGGCATCGGCCGGGGCACATATAGGTAAAGTCCCAGACCCAGCAAAAGTAGCAAGGATGCCGCAGCTACCCACTTCCGCAGCGCAAACGCTTTTGGAGAAGCCAATTTTTTCGGTCTTTGTTGGACTTTGGACCCAAATTCCAAGCGCTGCATAACCGTACGTTTCAGTGCGGCATGCTGTTGCGGGGAAAGGGCCGGCAATTCCGCAGAATCACTGCGCTTCACCTCCCGATCGTACAGATCAGCGAAATAGCGGTCCGAACGTTTGCTTTTCAGCCATTTGGCCAATTTTTTTGCTTCCTGCCGCGACAGTCGGCCTTCTTGAAGTTTTTTGAGTAACGATTGGAACATAAATCCAGGCAATTCCTTTACTCTATAGTAGCCTGGACCGTAAGGAAATGCTTAAAAAAAAGTGAAAATTACATTTTTTTCAATTAGACCGCCTCATGGTAATCGATATCGAAAAAAAACGAATCAATTTATAAAAAATCAATGAAACTGATTCCTGTCCATACCAGTAGTTTATCAGTAGCCAGTTTGGATCGAAGTGTCTTATTTGCCTGGTACATGCGATTCTCTACCTTTCTTTTGGGTATTTTTAACCGCACTGCAATCTCGTCTATGGTTAACTGCTCTTTGTTTCTCAGTTCAAATACCTCACGTTGACCTTTTGGAAGCCTTGCGGACCATCGGTAGATCAGGGCAATGAAATCCTGAACTATCAACCCATTTTCCAACTCCAAGGGATCTGCCAGCGCAGAGCCTTCCGTTTCCAGCAGGACAAATACTTTTTCCAGCAGTAGTTTTTTCTTTTGTTTGATGCAATAAGACTTTGCGATCTTGTAGAGATAGGCATTTAGGTTTCGCTGATAATCCAACGTTTCCTTCTTTTCCCAAAGCTTTAAAAATACGTCCTGTATGATCCCTTCAGCATCTTCATGACCAAGACCAAATTTGCTGGCAAACCGGTATATTTGGCCAGCATACCGATCAAAAAGCAGGGCAAATGCCTTGCTGCTTCCGGCACGCAACTCCAGAATAAAGCGCTCATCTTTCACGTCCACTTGCCGCTTATCCATTTGGGTTTATTTTTTGAAAATAGCTCTCAAAGCTACTAGATTATCTGCCAATTGCAAATTCCTGCTATCCGTACGAAAAGTTCCCTGCCTTAACTATATTTGAACAAACTCGTGCAATAGCCGGTTTTTCAGGTTCGTCAGGAATCCAGATAATACAGGCATATTTTCCGCTTTCCTATGCGAATCTCTACCGATTCGGCACCTGCTACCGGCTCTCCATCAATGTGAAAGGGTGCATCGTCTGCGTTGAGCAGACGTACCGAAGAGCGACTCCATGTTTGTACGAAATCCAGGCCGTCCAGTTCTTTTTTTACCAATCCATAGGTCAGTTCCACCCATTCCTGCATGCCTTCGGGATTGAGTGCGATGATCTCAAATAAACCATCGTCCATGCGCCCATGCGGATTGATGGTCGCCCCGGTGCCGTATTTGGTGCCATTTGCAATTACCAGCATTTTGGCCGAAACCCACTCCTTTTTTGCTCCGGTATTTACCTCAAATCGGTAGGGTTTGAGTTCAAAAAAACTAGCCAGGGAATTCTTTAAATAGGCCGGCATTCCCCGCTCGTGCCCTTCCTCGAATTTACGTATCAGGTCCGCGTTAAACCCAAAATCGCACAGGTGCAGGCAAACCTGTCCGTTCACCTCCAGCAGGTCCATCGGTTTGCGGGTTCCGGACGCCAGACTCTTCAAACTGTCCTCCCAACTTTCAATACCCAGGCAGGTCGCCAGGCCATTGGCCGAACCAAAGGGTACAGGAACCAGGCAACAATCTTTTCCTTCCATCGCCTCGGCTACCATTTTTATAGTTCCGTCTCCACCGCCAACCAGGATCAACTCCCAGCTTACCTCGCCCAGTACCTTGGAGAGTTTTTCTTTATCCTGTTCGCCGGTAGTCTTCCAGATCCTAATGTCGTAGGACGGCAATTGATCGCATATGGACCGGACGATCTCATCTTTATGGGGCAGGTCCCCGGAAAATGGATTCACAACAAATAGTGCCGAGTGCTTCATGGTTCGGTTAGGTAAATAGGACGGGTACAGGAGGCCATATCAGGTGGACTCGGAACGCTTGAATGCATTAGACAGCCAAATGCTCCCGCGCATGAATCATGGCTTCGCGGGTAGTTTTCACCCAGGCAACTCTATGCGGCGGGAGCAGTTGATTCAATTTTTGTTCGCGCGCTGCATCCCCCTTTCGGACCTCTCGAATGTAGACTGCCTCAACTCTGTGCGGAAAGCGGCGAATAATCTCTGCGTACAATTCGGGATCATGCTGCCCGCTATCTCCAATCAGTAGGACTTGTTGCTCCGGAAAAAACTCTAACAGGAATTGGATTTTTTCCAATTTATGCGCGTGGTTCCCTCCGCCCGATTTCCAAATGTTTTTCAGATTTATGTGCCCATCTTTGAGCAAAATTGGGCCGACGGGAATATCTCGGTAAGATAGAAAGTCCTGGATGAGGTCGAATAGATTCCAATCGCTGCTGGAAACGTAGAATACAGGATATTCCCCGTTTGCCGTAAGCAAGCGGTAAAACTCACTTACTCCGGGAAAAGGCCGGCGTGTGTAGGCATTTTTGGACACCGACAACCACAGCTTTTCGCCGATATTTGTCGCCTTTGAAATGATTACCGTATCATCGATATCGGATATTACCGCCCGGGGGCATACCTTGCAAATCCAATGTATTCTTTTTTCTACCCAGTTCGTTTCCGGCACAAGCCCGCGTTCAGGAAGCAGCGAGAAGCGAACCGATTGGATGTCTCGCTTCTCTGCATCGGTAAACCGCAGCATCGTTTCGAACAGGCCTTCCGAATCGGTGGTCAATTCCCTCTGATGGTTTCCGTATGCGAGACAAACGGTCGCGTCCGGCACACTACTGCCGGCATACCGTCGCAGCGTAGCCAATAGGTTTTGCAGGGCTGTTTTTTTATCTGAGGGGCGACTTTGACGATAGCCCTCTACTACCCGGCCTTTTATAAACACCGACGTTTTATTCCCGATAACGAGGAAAATCTCCAGTCTCAGCCGGTTCAATTTCCCGAGTTTTCTTTTGAGTTTAGCGAATGCATAGCGAAAAGGACTCGACAACCATCTGAATACCAAGACGTGTTTCATGGGTTGACCCCTTCAAATCCCAGGCCAGCAGCAGTTCTAACCTTGGAAAAAGCGATATTTTTGTCCACAAAGAGTGAATTGTTGACCAACAAGGCATCGAAAAGGCTGGTTTCACGGGCGTTGATTAAAAACAACGAGCTTTCTCCCAGCTCAAATTTAACGCGTTCTCCTTCCAAAAGCCTTTCCAAGCCGGTGATATTATCCCGAAACGTAGCGATTTGCTGATTCAAAACCTGGTAATCGTTGAACCCCTGTTCCAGTTTTGCACGAAGCTGTTGGGATTTCAAATCCCGCTTGTTGCCAACCATGGAGATTTTGGTTTTGGTGAGTCCCAGGCCCCCTCTTGCTTTTCGCAAAAAAAGTGGCGTGGCTATTTCAACCCCAAATTTATAGTCGTTCTGCATAAATCCTACGCCTTCCATCCCGCCCAGGTTTTCTGTCAGGAAATTGTATTTTAACTTGACCGTGGGTTTCAATTGCTCAGCCTTGTAGCGGCGTTCGATCTCCAGGTGATCCAGGTCGTAATCCAACAGGCGCAACTCCGGGTGACGCACAACCAACTCCCGAAACACCTCCCTGTCTATACCCGCCGGATAATATTCCTCCAGTTCCTGCGGAATGACACCGGGTTCCAGGTAAATTGGGTTCTGTTCCATGTCCCACAGAAATACGTTCAGATCCTGTGTACTGGCGAAGAAACTGTTTTCGGCTTTTTGTAACCGGATGGTCCGGCTCAATACCTGCGTATACGCTTCAACGGTATCTATGGCCGGGAGATCCCCCTGTTCAAAGCTGGATTTGATGGCTTCGAAGCGGATAGAGGCCAATTTCAAGCCCTCCCTGCGAACTTCCAGATCGGCATAGCTGCCAGCCCATTTCCAATAAGCCTTGACCGCCTCCAGGTACAAGTCATTCAATACCTGCATGCGCTCCATCTCCGTGGATAAGGCAAAGATCTTTGCTTGTTGCAGACTTGCTCTACGCTCGTCAATAAAAAGTCCCTTGCCCAGGTTGACGGCTGCACCTATCGCGAAAAGTCCGCTTTCAGGGACGACGTTCTCTGAATTTAAGTATTCGCCGGTATTCCGCTCTACGACACCCTGTAGCTCCACCCCACCGAGTGTAGGTAGTAAAAGCCCCGCTTCCTGGTTATTGTAATACTCGGTATTCTTGAACTGCTTTTGGTCCATGTTTCCAAAGACCAGGGGATCGAAAGCGCCTCTGGCCGCCCGGAGTTCCTGCCGACCCAGGTCCAACGTTAAGTCCGCTTGTCTGGCCACCGGGTGGTAGTCTCTGACCCAAACCATAAAATCGGTATAGGAAAGGATTTCCTGAGCCTTCGCCGGAATACAGAGCCCCAGCAATACATTACCTAACAACAGCAATCGAAACATCATTTCGTCTGACTTTTCATTTCCCTCACTTCTTTTAATGTGTAATAATCCGGTGGGAATCCATTCATCTGTCGCCATATTTCGTACCAGACGGGAACGTCGTTGAGCAAGGCAATCCCGTCCGCTCCCGAGCCGATCCGCAATGCCTCTGGCCAGGGTTCCTCGTCGGGGTCAGGCACTACCAGTAAGCGGTATTGATTGTTTGCACTGGTGAAATTATCGATGGCATAAACCCGGCCCCCAAAGGTTCCATTGGAAAGTTGGGGCCATCCAGAAAAGACAATCGCGGGCCAACCATCAAAAATAAAACGGATCTTGTTTCCGACCTTGATCAGTGGCAAATCAATGGGGTCGATGTACATTTCGACGGCCAGTGAATAATTCTCCGGCATGATGCTGACGATTTCCGCCCCCTCTTTGATCGTCTCGCCCAAGCCCACCTGAATGGCTTGGGTGATGTAGCCCGATTGGGGAGCCAAGACGTAGTACATGCCCGATCGAACGGTATAGTTGGACAATTCATTCCTCAGTTTGGTCACCGTGGCCTCCGCATCGTATTGATTGGACAACGCGGTATACCGCTCTGCATTGACTTTTGCCAGTTTGTCCCGGAAATCATTGTCGATGGCGTTGAGCTCGATGGTAGCCATAATGACTCCATTTCTACTACTCAGTAGCTTGTTTTCAGCGCTTATTTTTTTGGCCTGAGACTCCTGAAGCTTGATCCTTCGGGCTTCAAGGTCGGTCAGCGATTTCAAGCCTTCTTCGTAAAGTTTCTCCATACGCTCGTACTGCCGCTCAGCCACTATCAGGTTTACCTTTTCCGCTTCGAGCATGATGCTATCCGAGAGCACACTTAATTGGGCCTGCTGCAGCTTGTTTTGGGCCTGTTCCTTCCGTAGTCGGTTGTTTTGTGCCAATGCCTGCAACTGATTTTCTTGCGCCTTGATTTTTTCTTCATAGGACTTCACGGAAAGCTCTTTGGCCCCCACCTGCATTCGGGTCCTGTCTACGAGTTCCGGGTCCATGTATTTATCCTTCACCTCTGAAAGAAACAAGATGGTATCTCCTTTTTGCACAAAATCCCCTTCTTGCACGTACCAACGCTCGATCCTACCCGGGATTACCGAGTGTACGGTTTGCGGCCGGTGTTCCGGTTTCAGGGCCGTCACCATTCCTTGCGACCGAAAATTCTGTGTCCAGGGAAGAAACAAAAATACGAACCCCGCCAAGAGCAAGTACAAAAGCACACGCACCCGTTTGCGACTGTGGTCATTGGGTATGGTCATCCGATAACTATCGAATAGAAAAGGATTGATGTATCCTTTTACGGAGTTTTTTGAAATATTAAGCATGGCTGTTAGTATTTTTTATTTTTTCTATACTGTTCAAAGGATTCAAAATTGCCCTCAAGTACGATTTTTCCTCCATCCAGCACCAGAATTTTGTCCGCTCTTCGGAGCAGGGCCTCGTCCGTAGAGACCGCCACCAGCGTCCAGGGACCCGAAAAAATATAATCCAGAACGGTACCTGCCTCTCGATCGTTGAGGTAATTCAACTCCTGCTCCAAAAGCAGGAGTTTCGGGTCGAAACACAAACTTCGGGCTAGAATTAGTTTACTGATGGTGGCATTACTCAGGTGCTTTCCTTCCGGCAAAAGTTGGGTTTCCAAATCGTCCTTGAGTGCGTAAATGTAATCGCTGAGTCCTACCACTTGCAAAACCTCACGGATTTTTGTTTCCGATACAGCTTCGTTCCCAACCGTGATGTTCTCACGAATGCTGCCATGAAAAATGGACTGGCGGGAAAGACTGTCCCCAATCATGGAGCGGAGCTTTTCCAAAGCCAGGGTCTCGAGGGGGAGTTTGTTGATGATAATATTGCCCTTGTAATCCTCGATCAAGCCAGCCATTAACTGCAGGAAAGAACTTTTTCCCGAGCCGCTCTCTCCCGTAACGACTACTTTCTCTCCAGCCTTTATGCGCACATTAATGTCCTGGAGGTTAGGGAATTTTTTATCCAGAGGGTGGAATGTCAGGTCCTTAAATTCGTAGGTCAATCCGGGATTCGATTCACCGAATGCCTTGTCTATCCCCTCTGATCGCTCCAGGTCCAGATCCATTACCAACCCAAGCTTTTCCGTGGCGGTAAGCGTGTCGTAGACAGTTTCCAGACTCAGGATAAGTTTCTCTACCGAATTAATGATCAATACAATGATGATCTCCGCGGCCACAAACTGGCCGATACTAATTTCATTGTTCATCAGTAATAAACTACCGGCCACCAGCAAGGTCACGATGATCAATACCTTGAAACCAATCATGATTTTGTATTGGAAAATCAGAACAGCAAAATGCGAGTTTCTGAATTCCAGGTATTTCCCGATCAACTTATCCACCCGCTTAAAGGGCAGGGGCGAGAAACCAGAAAGCTTAAAAGTGCCCAAGGTACGCGCAATTTCCTCCAGCCAGTAGGCCACTTCGTATTTCGCGGAAGACTCCTTCAGGCTGGTAGCCATGCCTTTGGGACTGGTATACCTGAATATAAGATATAAAATAAGCACCAACATGACTGAAAAAACGATAAAGAACGGATGGTAAATCGCCAACAAAATCAGGCCAAAAAAGACCTGAAGAGATGCCGTACTGAAATCGATCAGCAATTTGGATAGCCCTTTTTGTAAGTTAATGGTATCAAAAAAACGGTTTACCAATTCGGGGGCAAATTTCCCACGAAGTGCTTCGGTCTTAATGCGAGGCAGCCGGTAGGCAAATTCCATGGACGATTTACCAAAAACCCGCTGCTGCAATTTCTCCGAAAGGTACAATTGGCTGATTTGAAGGTAGCCTCCAAAGATCACCCCCAAGGCCACTATCACCACAAGTAGCACCCAAGAGGTCGTCAGCCGGCCCCCCAGGATAAAATTAAGGATGGCCTGTATCCCCAGGGGTAGGGAAAGGGAAACCAACCCGTTGAGGACCGCATAAAAATAGATTGCATATATCTCCTTTTTTTCTTCCCTTAACAAACTAAAGAATCGTTTAAGGGGGGTATTGATTAAATCTTCATTCATCTTTTAATGTTTTAAATACCAGATCGAAGTAAAAACCCATTTTTTGATCGGACTTGAGCCCGGATTCGGTCATTTTAGGCATGTGCCTGAGAAAAAAGGCATGTAATAGCGTCGATTCTACCAGTGTGGTGACCAGGGTTTTGGGATAGGAATACCTTGGGTTTATCTCTTTGATTATCTGTGCGATTCGGTCGGTCAACCGGTAAAATTGCGTAAACAAGCCGTTGCTATTCTCCGCGTCAATCTCTTTTGTCAAAAAGGCCTTGTACGATTCCTCAGTGACCAGTACCCGGAGTTTCTGTATGTCTATGTACACATTTTCCTTGTATACCGGCCCTTCGACCAACAACTGAATGGCGACCCTCATTTTGTCCCTGGGGTCGTGTAAGTTCGCGGTAACAAACACAAGGTTGTGCTCCAACCATCCCCAGTACCAATTCGTAAGGTACAGCAATAGTTTGTGTTTATTTTCAAAATACCGGTAAATAGCTGCCTCGGTGCTACCTACCTTTTCCGATAGCTTCTTAAAATTAAATCCTTCCATTCCCAGGGTCTCGATCAATTCGGTCCCCTCTTGGATGATTCGCTTCCCCAAATCCGAACTCAACGGGTCTTTAAGGTAAATTTCTTGATTGACCGGAACAACAATTTGTGTTAAAATTTGCTCCATTTAGATGTAAAGTATTACTATATGAAACCTTATACGAACCAACAAAAAGTAAGTTTTACTTACTTGCAAAAATTTTAAAAAAATCCGGGACTGCTGAACCGCCGGTAGATGCAACGAGTAGACAAACGTTGACAAGGCTATTTCTGGGGTTCGTAGCTGATTTTACCTACCCCGTACAGGTACAGTACCTTAGAAATCCGAAGCATGATCGGTAGCAAAAGAATGTTGAAAAACAGCACCGATAAAATATAGGCCATTAGCTCCGGATCATCAAAGAGGACATTGAGGGCGACCATCACGGAAATAAACAATGCAACCGATAGCGCGTAGCTGACATACATGGCCCCGTAATAGAAATCCGGCTCGGGAACTAACTCCACCCCACAATGCGGACAGTTCTGGTTTACTTCGGTCAGCTTTCTAAAACTGTACAGGGACACGGGAAAAATGGATCCCTTTCTGCATCTGGGGCATTTTGCGGTAAAAATTGCTTTCGTGAGACTCGTTTCTTTTTCCATTGGTTGCTTGTATTATCGGATTTCATCCAGGTCATAATCCTTTCCTTTGCCCCATCGCAACAACTCTTCCAACTCGTAGTATTCCAGGGTATCCAGGTCTTTTACCCGAAAATTCTCCCTGCCGGTTCGCTCCATGATTTCGAGGAACCGAACCTCTCCGTAGTTGACCAGCCGATAAACACGGCCTACACGGATGTTATCAATTGCAAGTGGCATGGATCGTTCGTGTTGTGGGTTGGTTTTTGAAAGGTATTTTTTTTGCTAGTTTACCGTCTTTACTCCAACAGCTTCGAAGAAAATTTGTTCTTTTTCTGTTTGAATCGCGGATATATCGGAATCGCTTTGACCGGCATCCCTGGCATAATGGCGTTGTTGTTCTATTCCTACGCGCTGACTCCTCGCATTTCCCTTTAACAGTACCTCTTTTCCCGCCAATTCGCCCGGAACAAAAAACGAATATTCCTTGAAGGTCACCCTCAGGATGTCCTTATTGGGCAATTCCATCGTCATCCAACAGCCCTTGTTCGCGCATACTTCCAATACCCTGCCGGTCACAAGCCCGTGAAACTGTCCCTGCTCGCGCACCTCTTGCTGCATTTCACTGAGCGACGTGGTCAAACGATCCGAAAACTCCTCCCCGTAGCTACCTGTAGGGGCCGTCTCGGCCCGGTTATTTTGCGAGGTACTGGTACAAGCCGCAAGTAGAGACAATACCAAGGCATAAGTACGAACGAATGACTTTATCGGTTGGAGAATTGCACGATCCATGGATACAAAGGTATACGCATTCCCGATTTTTTACCAGTTTCTGATCCCGAAAGTTATTTTAGAGGATTACCTGCAAATTCCCTGATAATCTATTAATTTTGCAACTCATAAAAATTTTGCTGAAAAATGACCGTCACAAAAAAATTCATAATTGATTTTGACAGTACGTTTACAAAGGTGGAAGCCCTGGATATTTTGGGAGAAATAAGCCTGAAAGATGACCCTGATAAAGCCAAGAAATTACAGGCAATCAAAGATATCACGGATCAAGGCATGGAGGGAAAGCTTACGTTTCGGGAGAGCCTGGTTCAGCGGTTGGACATCCTTGATGCAAATAAAGAGCAAATTAGCGCGTTGATCACCGCTTTAAAGAAAAAAGTTTCCGATTCTTTTCAAAGAAATAAGGAATTCCTGAAAGAAAATGCCGATGATATTTTTATCATTTCCAATGGATTCAAAGATTTTGTAGTTCCGATTGTTACGGACTACGGCATCAAGCCGGAAAATGTCTTTGCCAACGAGTTTGTTTACGATGAATCGGGAAAGATCTCCGGCTTTAACGAGGAAAACCCGCTTTCGAAAAACAATGGAAAACCGGAAACCATTCGCAGCCTGAAACTGGAGGGCGACATCTACGTGATTGGAGACGGCTACACCGATTACGAAATAAAAGCCTCAGGTGTGGCCAACAAATTTTACGCATTTACAGAAAACGTACATCGACCGTCAGTTTCTTCGAAAGCCGACCATATTGCGCCGAGTTTGGATGAGATTTTATATGTTAACAAAATGAATAAAAAATTCTCTTACCCAAAGAGCAGGATAAATGTTTTGCTTTTGGAAAACGTGCATCCGATCGGCATCGAATTGATGAAGCAAGAGGGGTACAATGTAGAAGTGATCAGTTCTGCCCTTTCCGAAGAAGAGCTGGCAGAGAAGATAAAAAAAGTATCCATATTAGGTATCCGATCCAAAACGCAGGTTACTGCCAAAGTGTTGGAAAATGCCCATCGGCTGATAGCTATCGGAGCCTTTTGCATCGGGACCAACCAGATCGATTTGGAAACTTGTCAGGAGAAGGGCATCGCGGTATTCAATGCTCCGTTTAGCAATACTCGTTCGGTAGTAGAGTTAGCCATTGCCGAGATCATTTTCCTCATGCGGGGTCTCACCGATAAAATCAGCAGCATGCATCAGGGAAAATGGGACAAGAGCGCCACGGGTAGTTTCGAAATCCGGGGTAAAAAACTGGGCATTATTGGCTATGGCAACATCGGCTCTCAGCTTTCTGTATTGGCAGAAAACATGGGACTCGATGTGTATTATTACGATGTGATCGAGCGGCTTGCACTTGGAAATGCAACAAAAATTGACTCGCTGGAAGAATTACTGCGGACCTGCGACGTGATTAGCTTGCATGTGGACGGTCGGAAAGAAAACGCCATGCTCATAGATCGGGAGAAACTGGCGCTGATGAAAAGAGGCTCCTACCTCATCAACCTTAGCCGGGGCCACGTGGTGGATGTGCCTGCGTTGAAAGAAGCATTGGAAAAAAAGCATCTCGCAGGAGCAAGTATTGACGTTTTTCCAACCGAGCCCAAAAACAATTCCGAGCCCTTTGTATCGGAACTTATCGGACTCCCCAATACCCTTCTAACACCGCATATTGGGGGCAGTACCCTGGAAGCGCAGGAAAACATCGCACGCTTTGTTCCCGGAAAAATCATCGAATACATCAACACGGGAAACACTTTTAATAGCGTAAACTTTCCAAATATCCAGTTGCCCTTCCTCCAGGATGCGCATCGATTGATCCACATTCATTTAAACGAACCCGGTATCATGGCCCGAATCAACCGGGTTCTTGCGGATTGTTCGATCAATATCGTTGGTCAATATTTGAAAACCAACGAAAAAATTGGCTATGTGATCACGGACATAGACAAAGCGTACAGCTCCAAAGTAATCGACGAACTCAAAGCGCTTGAAGGGACCATCCGGTTCCGGGTATTGTACTAATCCTAGCAGTCATTCTTTCCGGAGGCCGCCGCTGCGGCCTCTTTTTTTCGTCTGCTTCGGGTAGTGAGGGACTTCCATGCACCTGTCTCGTAGTGAAGAAGGAAGGGCTCGGTCCGGTAGATCGTTTTTTTTCTTGATGACGTATCGGTTTTTTTCCGATGTATTCAAAAACAAGATCTATCGTCATGAAAAAAACGCTACTTTCATCACTATTACTCCTTTTTCTGTGTCAAGGTGTACATTCTCAGGGGCGACTCAGTTACTACACACCCACCCATTATCTCGGTCTTTTCTCGCTGGAAACGACTTCTGCCAGGGCCTCCGGAATGGGGCTCACTTACCTTACCCTGGATGGCATTGATCATGCCTTTAACAACCCGGCAAGTATTGGGCTTACCAACCCCAAAATTAGTAGCCACCTCAACTATGCAAACGGGGGACAAACCCGCATCAATTCACACTTCCCATTCCTTGGCCTTACCTACCGTATCAATGAGAAGTTAAACCTTGGGTTCAGCGGATTCAAATGGATCGACAACCAAACAATCTGGACTACCGATATTAGTGGGAGTTCCATTTCTGTGGACAAGCGGGAACAAAACATGGTATCGGTAACCGGTGCCTACGAGGTCATTGAGGACCTGTACCTGGGGGCATCCGGCGTCTATCTCTACGAGGAGGGCGTACCGGGACACATTACGTCGAATGACTTTATCGTCAATGTAGGCGCACTCTACGAAAAAAACGTAGAATGGATCAAGGTCGGAAACCTGACCAATCAAAAATTCAGGGTAGCGAGCAGCCTGGTCAATGCGGCCATGAATAACCGAACCGAGCAGACATACGAGGACTTGTTAAATTTCCGTTCCATGATCATCTTTTTATCGGCCGGTGCTTTTTATCATTTTTCGCTTCCCCTGGCAAGCCGACTTGTAGAGGGAAAGAAATTTTTTGATCAAAGCTCCCAGCAGCTAGACCTCGGCCTACACCTGCAATTCCGGGACGAACTACCGGGAAAAGATCCTTATAATACCCAGGGGTATACCAGTGCTTTTGGAGCGGGCACAGAGGCCTGGTTTTTTAACACCATAGGATTACGGATGGGATATTATTTCGAAAAGCGACCCAAAGGCACCCGACCGGAGGGAGGGGCTTGGGTTTCTACAGACAAATCCGGCTTTACCTGGGGATACGGTGTGAGGCTACCGCTGTACCGGTGGAGTGAGGGACAGTTCCCGTTCAATACCGAAGTGAATTTTGTTACCGGTCGAATTCTAAATGCAATTAGAAAAGACTTTTCCCACCGTCCACCAATCGGCGAAAACAATTTCTTATTTTCCGCGGGTTTAAATTTGCAATGGATTCCTTAAGGGATGCGCGTTTTATGAAAACGAAGGAACTAATTGGGAAGGTGCGCATTTTTAACACGAACAGCCGGGAGGAATGAAAAAAAGCAGATAGGCCTGCAGGCCGGAAACCTGGCTTTCGGTTCCGATCGATGGGCGCCTGGCTAAAAAACGTCTCATTCCCAAAAGTATCCCGGTACAATGACAAAAGGGAGGCCGCAAAGCGGTCTCCCTTTAATACGGTCCGGTTCCAGGAGTGTTACAAACCTCCGATATGACAGGATTTGAGCTGCACCTTCTTCGCAACCTTCCACTGTTAACCTGCATTCCAGAGGAACACGAGGTCTTTCACAAGGAAAGATGAGGCCTGGTTTTGAAGCAGTGCTTCACTCGGCATTTTAATCAACTTGTGAAGTTCGAACATGTCGCTGAACCGAACCTTGGGACAAATATACAACCTATTCCAACAAACCTCAAATTCGTCTCGGAATAGCAGCTCTCGCATAAACAACGAACTTCCCGAAAACAACCTTTTGGAAAAATTTCATGTAAATTGCGATCAAAATCAACGAAATTTAGATTGTTTTGACATTTTATTTTACTAATTTAAACCTTATGGTTTTTTTAAAAAACCAGGAGCGTGACTGTAACGGCTTAATCCGAAGGAATTCATTTAGTTAACCAAAAGGAATGTATCAAATCAAAAAAATCATTGTTTGTCTGGACCAAACCGAGATGGACAAAACTCTGGTGAAATTTGCCGCATTTATCGCTAGGGCCAACCAATCGAAAAAGATTTACTTCACCAATGTGATTCGAAACCTGTCAATTCCGAAGGATATCCTCGCCGAGTTTCCCAATCTAATTAGCAACATGGTAGAAGAAAGAAAGGACGAAATGAAACGGGTTGTATCGGAACATTTCGACCCGGATCTTTCGTTGAGCAGCTCCTATATTGTCAAGGAAGGGCAGCTGTCGAAAAAAATATTAAAGCTTGCCAATGAAAAATCGGCAGACATGATTCTCGTTGGAAGAAAAACTTCTATCCCCGGATCGGGGGTGGTATCCCAGCGCCTGGCAAGACGGGCCTCTTGTTCCCTATTGATCGTTCCCGAAAATTGCCAGCCTAAAATCAAAAAAATCCTGGTACCCAGTGATTTCTCGGATTACTCAAAAGACGCGCTGGAAGAAGCAATCGAAATTGCCGAAAAAAGCGAGCGAAAATTAGAGATCGTTTGTCAAAACGTGTATGCGGTACCGTCAGGTTATCATTTTACAGGGAAATCCTACGAGGAGTTTAGCCAGATCATGTTGGAAAATGCAGAAATAAATTACAAAAAATTTATCCGGAAAATCGACACCAAGTCCATAAAAATCAAACCGCTTTATACCAAAGATCAGGACGATGATCCGGTAGAGGACATCATCCAAAAGGCGTTGGAAATAAAAGCGGACATCATCATCATTGGGGCCAAAGGCAGAACGGCCGCAACGGCTCTTTTTATCGGCAGTCTGGCCGAACGCCTGATTCAGATGAACGACAAAGTACCCCTACTCGTAACCCGTCCCAAAGGAAAAAATGCAGGTATCCTTGAGTACATTTTAGAGATATAGTCCCTTTCACATACAGAAAAACATTGTTTAGGACTTTAAAAATATATTTCATAACTTTAATCTCGTAATCAAAATCACTTTCAATTATGAAATTCCTAGTCTCTTTTTCATTGTTTCTGATCCTTTCACTAATCGGCCTGAATGTCCAGGCTCAGCTTCTGAAAAGGTTGAAAAATGCAGCTTCCGAGGGCGTAGCCCGCGCGGTTGAGCGAACGGTTGAAAAAGAAGTAGCGAAAGCCACTCAGCGGCAATTGGAGAAAGCATTTAGCAATCTTTACGGCGATCTGGGGGAAGTGGAAGGGGGTGCTCCGGGAGAAACGTACGATTACAGCAAAATCATGCGTTCGATCAACATGAACGTGGAAACGGAAAGTGCTTACGAATTTTCCGGGGTTGCCGTCATGGAGATACAAAGCACCGACGAAAATGGAAAAACCAACGAACCCATCGTCTTCAATTCGCTTCTTTCTGAAAATCCAGACTACTTTGGAATGGAGTACATCGACAACGAAAACAAAAAATCCACTGAAAAATCCGTGATCATCATGGACCATAAAAACAAAGCAACGGTCATGCTCATGGAAAACGACGAAGAAAAATCCAGCATGGCATTTTCCATCGACTGGGGAGGCATGATGGAAGCAGTGGAATCCGATCCCAGCACTGAAATGGAATCGTTTGATGCTTCGAATATCACGTTTGAGAAAACCGGAAACACGAAGGACATACTGGGTTACACCTGTGAAGAATACCGGGTCGCCAGTGAAGATTCCGAGGGCACCTACTGGATCAGCCAGGAACCGATTGCGGGATTGGAGTCCTTTTGGAGCAAAAACAGCCCCTTGATCACCAAAAAAATGAAAGAAGAAAACCGGGAGTATTTTAATAATCTACCGAAAGGAAATATCCTTGAAATGGATTTTTCCAGCACGGAAGATAAAAGCAGTTCGCAAATGAAAATGATTGAAATTGATACGAAGCAACCCAATCGTTTTGAATTGGCGGATTATCCCAATGTCATGAGAAGCGAAAATTAATTTTTTGAATGGTTGTTTCAATTATTGTAGCCAGGGCTGCCAATAACGCGATAGGGATTGACGGAGATTTGCCCTGGCACCTGCCTTCGGATCTTAGTCATTTTAAACGTACCACCTCCGGCCACCACGTCATCATGGGGCGAAAGACCTTTGTTTCCCTGGGAAAACCCCTTCCCGGAAGAACGCACATCGTGGTGACCCGAAACCCTGAGTTTGAGGTACCTGACGGGCACTTCGTTGCCCACAACCTGGACGAGGCATTATCCATAGCCGACTCGGAGGGTGTGAAACGGGTATTTGTGTTGGGTGGTGCAGAGATTTACCGGGAAGCCCTCCCCCAGGCAGACGAAATGATCATTACAGAAATAGAAACCCAACCAGAAGCCGACACTTTTTTTCCTACATTTGATCCGGAAGACTGGAAGGTCGTAGATAAAATCAGGGTAGAGAAAAGCGAAAAAAACCCCTACACCCATACCTTCGTTACCTACAAACGAAAATAGTGCCTTAGCAGTCCCGATAAACCTGGCCGGGAATAAATTTTGAAAACAAATCCATATCCCTATGCGGAAACTTTTTATTTTTGGCCCATAAACGATACCCCCTCCTTATGCATCAATCTGTAAATGCAGAAATTATTTCCATAGGTGACGAACTACTTTATGGGCAAATAATGGATACCAACAGCAAGTGGCTCAGTGAAGAAATGGATAAAATAGGCATCCGGGTGGTCCGTAGGACCACCGTAGGTGACGAGGAAAAATCCTTGCTGGAGGCGTTTAATGCCGCCTCTCGCAGGGCAGACATTATCCTGATGACTGGCGGCTTGGGCCCGACCAAGGATGACTTAACCAAACAGCTCCTTGCCAAGTACTTTAAAAGCGACCTGATCCTATTCCCGGACGCCCTGGAAGATGTCCGTAAGCTATTTCAAAGCAGGGGAAGGGAATTAACTGTCACCAATCGGGGACAGGCTTACCTGCCCTCCAACTGCACCTACATCCGCAATGCCGTGGGAACCGCTCCAGGCATGTGGTTTGAAGAAGCTGGTAAAATCTGGATGTCCATGCCGGGCGTGCCCCATGAGATGAAATACCTGATGGAGCATGAAGTTATCCCCCGGCTGAAAAAAGCCTATCAGTTGCCCGTGATTTACCACAAATTGATCCGAACTGTTGGCATCGGCGAAAGCTGGCTTTCCGATAAGATTTCGGACTGGGCAGATAAGCTTCCTGACCACATCCGACTGGCCTATCTGCCTTCCCTGGGAGAAGTAAAACTTCGACTCACCGGGTTTGGTACCGAACAGGATCGCATTGTCAGAGAAGTAGAGGAGCAAATTGAGCGGCTGAAACCGCTTATTCCCCAATACATTTATGGGTACAATCAGGAAACACTGCCCGTAGCAATCGGGCATTTGTTGACCCAACGTAAGGAAACGCTTGCACTTGCCGAAAGCTGTACCGGAGGCTATATTTCTCACCTCATAACAGGGATTGCAGGCTCCAGCAACTACTTCAACGGTGGAATGATTCCCTATCACAATGCCTACAAAGAGGAGGTTTTGGGCGTTTCCGGAGAGGTTTTGGCCCGTGAGGGCGCCGTGAGCGAAGCAACGGTTATCGAAATGGCAAGGCAGGTCCGAGAGAAATTCTCGGCCAGCTATGGCCTGTCCTCTAGTGGCATCGCGGGTCCGGGAGGCGGTACCGCCGAAAAACCGGTAGGTTTGGTATGGATTGCCTGTCACGATGGAAGCCGCTACGTTACGAGAAAACTGCAACTCACCCAGGACCGAACGGTAAACATTCACCTAACGGCAATCGCTGCGCTAAATCTGTTAAGGCAGACCATTTTAAAGGAAGCCGAATAAAATTTAAAGGCTTTCCTTTTGCAAAGCAGTTCCTAAATTTTAGTTTTATATTCAAAGGCAAATTAAAAAAGATTTTAGAGAAGCAGTATGGCAACGGTAGAAATGGTGATGCCCAAGATGGGGGAAAGCATAATGGAGGGCACAATCCTTTCCTGGTTAAAAAAAGAAGGGGACCTAATCGAACAGGACGAGTCCGTTCTGGAGGTAGCCACGGACAAAGTGGATACGGAAGTCCCTGCCACCCATGCCGGCATCCTTAAATCCATCCTGGCCCGGGAAGGCGAGGTCGTGGAGGTGGGAAAGCCAATTGCGCTGATCGAAACTGTTAGTAGCGACCTCACTGAGGAGCCTACCGAGGCCACTTCGACCGCAGCTGCTACGACGCGTGACCGCCAATCTGCGCTCGAAAAAACCGAAACGATTCCGGAGATTCCTGCCTACACTTCCCTTATTCTGGGAGCAGTTTCGAAAAAAGAACGGGAAAAAATCACAGGGAAAAAGTTTTATTCTCCCTTGGTGCTAAGTATCGCCAAAACGGAAAACATCGGTTCCGCAGAATTGGCTAGCCTGCCAGGAACCGGAAAGGATGGGCGAGTGACCAAAGACGACATCCTGGCGTATGTGGCAAAGAGGAAAATGGATGAGCCGAAGACGTCAGCGATCGACGATCCTATTCCAATTAGCGATGCGGACGATGAAATCATTGAAATGGACCGGATGCGTAAAATGATTTCTCAACGCATGCTGGACTCTAAAAATATTTCGGCACACGTCACCTCGTTTGTAGAAGCTGACCTCACCGGAGTCGTGCTCTTTCGAAACAATGTCAAAGATAGGTTTCGAAAAAAGGAAGGCGAATCCCTTACGTATACCCCTTTCTTCGTAATGGCGATAGCGAAAGCGTTAAAGGATTTTCCGATGATTAATATATCGGTGGAAGGGGATCGGATCATAAAAAAGAAGAACATCAACATCGGGATCGCAGTAGCCCTTGCGAACGGGAATCTGATCGTGCCGGTAATCCGCCAGGCGGACCGGTTCACGCTGACTGAACTATCCAAAAAAATCAATGACCTGGCAAAGCGGGCGCGGGAAAACAAACTGAATGCGGAGGAGCTTAAAGGTGGCACCTATACCCTTTCCAATATCGGTTCTTTTGGAAACATCATGGGTACCCCGATCATCGTACAACCCCAGGTAGCCATCCTGGCTGTAGGCACGATCACCAAGAAACCCGCCGTGGTGGAAACTCCCACCGGAGACATGATCGCCATCCGGCACAAAATGATATTGTCCCATTCCTACGACCACCGGGTTATCGACGGCGCCTTGGGCGGAATGTTTGTAAAACGAGTAGCGGATTACCTGGAGGACTTTGATATGGACACCACTATCTAGTGGCCTTGGTGGTCATCAAGGCGCAGGATTTAATCGTATTGACGATTTGTTGAATTTTGACGGGCTTTGTAAGGTACTCGTTCATTCCTATGGAAAGGGCGTGCTCCACATCCTCTTTGAATACACTGGCCGATAGTCCCACGATGGTTACTGACTTGCCGTTAGGCATGGTTCGTATGGCTTTGGTCGCATCCATGCCGTTCATTCCCGGCATTTGATTGTCCATAAAAATCAGGTCGTATTTCTTCTGCTCCACGCAAGCAATGGCCTCTATTCCGTTCAAGGCCACATCGGGTTCATAGCCCATTTGTCCCAAAAGCATCCCCATGAACTTAAGGTTGATTTCGTTATCTTCGACGATCAAGAGATCCAGTGGATAATCTGCGCTAATGTTTTCAAATCTCAGGGTTTCCTTGACACCGGCCGGGGCTACGGAATCCGTCTCGATCTCTTTCCCATTGATGTAGGAGATCAAGGTAAACGAGAAGGTGGACCCCACGCCCAGTTCGCTTTCGACCTGCAATACACCACCCATCAATTCGATAAGCTTGTTGGCAATTGCCAGACCCAAACCCGTACCTTTGTATTCTCCGTTGGATGCGGCGCCGGCCTGGGTAAAGGGTTTTAACAATTCTGGCAGTTTGTCCTGGTCGATGCCTACCCCGTTATCTTCCACCGCACAGTGGAGAATCAGGTTATTCGAGAATAATTTTTCGCCTTTCAGGAAAACTGAGATCTCGCCGTTCTTTTTGGAGTATTTGACAGCATTTCCGATGATATTAAAAAATATCTGCGTCAATTTCTCCTTATCCAAAACGACTACCTCCGGCAGTGATTCGTCGATGTGCAGGCGGATGGATAAAGATTTCTCTTGGGCCATCCCCGAAAAAACATTGATGATGCGCTCCATTTCCGGCTTTAATTTAAATAGCATCGGATTCAGCTCCATCTTGCCTGCTTCAATCTTCGAGTAATCCAGAATGTCGTTCACGATATGAAGGAGTGATTCTCCCGAATCACCAATAATCGACAGTAATTCGTGCTGTTCCTCGGTCAGTGAGGTCTTGTTTAGCAACCCGGTAATGCCAAGAAGGCCATTTAGTGGTGTTCTGATTTCATGGCTCATATTGGCCAGGAAGTTCGACTTTTCTTTATTGGCGATTTCGGCAGCCTCTTTCGCTTCCCGCAAGCCCTTTTCCCAAAGTTTGGGGCCGGTGATATCCCGGGCGACAGACATCATCCGTTTGTCATCCAATTTAAAAAACCGTACCTCAAAATACCTTCTTCCAACTTCCAGCAACAAATCCAATTCTTCGGTTTGCATTTTACCGGTCATTACTGACCGTTTGAAGGCACGCATTGCCCGCTCTCCGGACTCCCCCGTCAGCATCTCGCTAAGGTTTTTTCCCAGTGCATTTTGCGGAGGCTCGAGTAGGAGTTCGTCGTTATGCACGTAATAGTCCAAAAAATCACCCTTGTTATTGTAAATAAAAATCGTGTCCGGTAAACTATTCAGCACCGAGCGCAAGCGGTTCTCGCTTCGTATCAATTCCTGATCGGCGATGTATTTGTCGTTGATATCGGTACAAATTCCAACCGCACCGGAAAATCCACCTTCAGCATCGTAGATGAGCTTTTCGAATATTTTGACCCGAATGGGGTTCCCTTGCTTTTGGTTGGAATTGGATTCGTAATAGTAGAAATCCTCCTTTGCAGCGATGGCGTCTTTTTTTGTCGCCAGGAAAGCGCCGGTATCCTCAGACATCCATTCCTCCACCGATAGGGATAGAAACTCTTTCGGAGAATAGCCCAATACTTCTGTCACGTTATCGCTAACCTGATACAGGCTCAGGTGTTCGTTTTGGTAATAGATAAAACCCCTGGACTGCTGCAACAACATGGTCTGCTGCTTTAATAACTGATCCAGGTCCCGTGATTTTTTTTCCAACAACTGGTTGTTTTCGCTGGTGACTCTGAAATACTTTGACAGGAAAAAAACCACCAATAACAGCAGGGCGAAAAGTGAAAGAAATAGATAAAAGTAATTCGCAAACAGACCCGATACGACCGTAGATTTATCCTGGGTAAATACAAAAGCGATGGGGCTTTTTAAGTCCAGGCGAAACAGCGTGAACGGGTACTGAATCAGAAGACTTTCCTGGCTTCCAAGCTCTCCCGAAACTTCCAATAAGCCTTCGTATTGCCCGCGCAACCCTCCCCTTACTTCACGCTCTACGGTTTCGCGCAGCCTGGGTTCCAGGGAGACCGGCTTTTGCATGGCGTCGTCCACCAATTGGAAAAAGTTCTCTTCAAAATACACCAGTTTCGTCGTATTCGGCCCCAGGTAATAATTCACCAAATGCCTGGAAAAATACCGCCCCAGGTTTAGTTTGGCCAGCAGCGCTACGTTACCCTTGTCCGATTTTACCCGAAAGCAAAACCGGCAGGAATCCGAATCAATCGACCTGCCGGGCTCTGTAATCGAGAAATAGTTGGCTTCTGAAACACGATACGCTTTTCTTAACTCGCCCTTTTCGACGATCAGTGTATCGATCAGGTTGATATAGTTATTCAATAATCGCCGTATCCTGGCTTCATCCAGGATGGGTTCCGGCGGCAGATCGAGGTTATTCCCGGATCTTTCCTGAGTATTGGCATAAAAAATCAAATCTTCGTACAGGTTGTTCAGGTTCCGTTGCGCCTCGTTTGCTGCCAATTCTACTTGTTTGTTTAAAAATACCTTCCGGTTTTCAACAAGGTTTTCCGATAAGGACCGATAAAACAAAAATGCCAGGCTGACGGTAAATAAAATGGCACCGATACTCAAACCTATAAGCCACCAAAACCGCTTCGCTTCCCTTCTGTTTTTACCCACTTTATTTGCGTGCTTCTTAGTCATGAATATCCAATAAATACCAACCCATTAGATTCATCCGCTTGCAATAGGCTTCAAACAACCGACCTCCCAACTCGAAACTATGGTAGTTTTCCTTTTCCAATAGAAATTTGGAACCCATCCTACGCACCTCCTTGCTTTTACTCTTAAATAGATTAAAGTCCTCCTTTCGGAAGTTGTCCGAATGGATGGTCTGCAAATAAGCATGGTTTTTTAACGGAGGCATACTCAATGCCTCAATGGCCTCCGCCTTTCCTGCCACGATGGTCCCCTGACTGTCCACCAGCATCAGTTTCTTATTGGATTTTTCCAAAAACGCGTTCATCAAATCCGACAAAGTAATATCAAACCCTAAAACCCCCTTCAACTCGTCGCCGAAATATACCGGATGAACCAGCGAGAGTATCCAGCCCCTGCCTACCGGGTCAATGTATACCTCTTCCAGCCAAACAGCGTCTTTGCTGGGGTTGCGCTCCTGATCGGCCTGGTAGTAAAAATTAAACGCTGTCACATCCAGTGCGGGGTCGATGGAATTCAGCAGGTCATAGGGGGGATACAACCTGCTGAAATTACTGGCTGCATTAAAATACACCTGACAGACCATCTCACGCTGCGCTACAATTCCCCGAAAAGCCTCGTCCATGGGCTCCGTCGTGAATACCTCCCTCCTGGCGCGTTCTTTGTCTTCCGAAGTTAAGGAAATAAAAACCGTACTTTCCATCCCGGACTCATTCGGGTTGTAGAAAAAACCATTCTCATCGGTGAAAAACTTGCTTTTGTCTACCTTGGAAATCAAGCTGTCCGATTTCTGAAAAAGAGAAGAAGAAAAACGTGCCAGGGCAAAAATATCGGCCTCCAGGGGTAATAAATCTGCCTCAACCTTTCGAATCACCGAATCCAACATCTGTAAATGATACAATTCCTCGCTACCAGAATCCGATTGACAGGCAACTGAAAACAATAAAATGGAAAAGACTATAAAAAATAGATATTTCATCTTTGAATAATTAAATATATACAAAGTTAGAAATTTTCCATCGCATTTAGAAGGGCCTGATTCATATCATGGAATCTTTCTTTTACCTGATCGAAAAAAATCCCTTTCATCAATTCGTCCAAATCACTCTCCTCGGTAATATCCAATGCCGCTATCTTGAACGTCTGCTCCATGCCGCCGACTTCAAATTTTAGCAAATACTTATTATTCCAATCAAAAAGGGTGATATTGATCCCATCTTTTGTCGCATTGCTGATAACTCTCATGTCGGACGGATTACCTCCGCGGTATGGTGAATTTCAGATTTGAGGGACGACGCTACCGAGCAATACTTATCTACAGCCAGCTTAACCACCTTTTCAAACTCTTTTTGGGTAGCGTCGGGAGAGGTCAAAACAAAATGCAGGTGTATGGATGTATAAAACGAAGGAATGCCGTCGCTACGGGTACCCTCTGCTTCTATTTTAAAATCCCTTACCTCTCTCCGCTTTTTTTTCATCATCTGCACCGCATCAACGGCGGAGCAACCTGCCAATCCGGAAAGCAACAGCTCCATCGGGGATTGGTGCTTTTTTTCACTTCCATCGTACATATCAATCCGAAGCTTGTTTCCGGTTGCATTTACTGATTCGTATTCGTGATCAGCAATCATTCGAAGGGTAATCTGCTTTTTACTCATGTTTGGACCGAAAATAATAAAATTTGGTTAATTGACAATAACTTAGCTTTACGGTAAATGGTTCGGCGAAGCACGGAAAATACGCATGCGTCCGGATACATTTTTTGCTGCCTTTTTTCAGGTCTGCGGAGATTCTTTTCCCATTTCTTTACCCAAGAGCATTTGCAAAGTACCACCAAAGCCCTATTTTTACACCAGGCAAATTCGAAGTATTGGCAATTCCCAAATTCCCCGCAGCACCATGAAATTCTCGCTCTATTTAGGAAAGTACAGTGGCATCAAGGTATTCATTCATTGGACGTTCTCGCTGCTTTTGGTGTGGATCATTCTTTCCAACATGCGCTCCGGAATTCCCTGGGCCGATACCTGGTGGACCCTTCTTTTCGTGGTACTGATTTTTGTCTGTGTGATTTTGCATGAATTTGGGCACGCGCTTACCGCGCAACGATACGGTATTCAAACCCGGGATATCATCTTGCTTCCGATTGGCGGTTTGGCAAGACTGGAAAAATTACCCGAGGAGCCGCGGCAAGAATTGAAAGTGGCAATTGCCGGACCAATGGTCAACATCGCATTGTTTTTCTTGCTGGCTGTTCTGATTTCCTTCACTGGCTTTGATGTAAATCTGTTGGAAGAGCCACGGCTGGATGGAAACAGTATCTGGCTTTTTTTAGCATCTGCCAACCTTTTTCTGGCCTTATTTAATCTTTTGCCTGCCTTTCCGATGGATGGGGGACGTGTATTACGGGCCTTGTTGTCCACCCGGATGCCGCGAATTAAAGCTACGGAGATTGCCGGAGGCATTGGTCAGGTAATGGCCATCGCATTTGTTTTCTTCGGACTTTTCAATAATCCGGTGTTGGTGCTGATCGGAATATTTATTTTTCTGGGCGCCCAGGCGGAAGTAAACCAAACCAAACAACAGTCATTTCTGGAGGGCTATACGGTGGCTGATGTGCTCATGCGAAAGTTCCCCCTACTGGCTTTCGATGCTCCCTTGCAGAAAGCGATCGATAAACTCCTGGATGGACAGGCTACCCATTTTGTGGTGGTAAAGGAGGATAGCCCCATAGGCACACTTAGCCGGGAGGGGATTGTTCGTGGCTTGCAGCAGGGAAGTCCAGGCAGCAGCATAGAATCGGTTTTTGACACCGATCCGTTAAAGCTGGAAACCTCGCTAGCCCTGCAGGAGGCATTCAAAAAAATGGCCTCTTCTGGCAAAAAAGTAGCCTTGGTTTACGAAGCACAGCATTTTCTCGGAATCGTGGATCAGGAAAACATATCAGAGTTTATCATGGTAAAAAATGCCATGAATCAATGATCCAAATCCCTGAAAGCCCTCACCAATTTGCGCCCGAGGAAATCAAAGAAATCCTCCAAACGACCGAATCCGGTTTAAACCCAAAGCAAGTTGAAGAATTACGACGGGTTTTTGGAAAAAACGAAATCCCCGATACAAAAGAAAGATCCTTTTGGTACATCCTCTTACGACAGGTACACAACCTCATGGTGTACATTCTGCTGCTTGCGGCACTTATCTCTTTTCTGACCGGACATCGGGTGGATGTATATGTAATTCTGGCCATCGTGGTACTAAACATCACCATTGGATTTGTTCAGGAATACAAGGCTGAGAATGCCGTTCGCGCCCTGAAAGGACTGCTGCGACCCCAATGCACGGTCATTCGGGAAGGCAAACTTATCACAATCTCCTCCAAAGATCTGGTTCCTGGGGATGTCATGCGCCTCAGTGAGGGGGACCTGATCCCTGCAGACGGTTACCTGTTTCAGAACCACAATGCCCGAACCATGGAAGCATCCCTGACCGGCGAGTCGGTACCGATCGAAAAAACCACTGAACCATGTCCCGAAAACAGTCCGATTGGAGACCGAACCAATATGGTATGGAAAGGCACCTTTGTATCGGGGGGGAGCGCATTGGCCTGGGTAGTAGCTACCGGCGCTTCGACCCAGCTTGGAAAGATCGCAAACAGCTTGAAATCCATCCCAAAGAAGGCATCAAATTTCCAGAATAAATCCAATAAACTCGCCCGGCAGATGGCACTCTTATCCATTGGCAGTGCGCTTTTACTCTTCTTGGTGGGGTACTTCTTCCAAAAAATCCCGATAGATGAACTCCTGCTAATCTCCCTGGCTGCCCTTGTTTCGGCGATTCCCGAAGGATTACCTGCGGTATTGTCCATCGTGTTGGCGATTGGCTCTTACCGAATGTCGAAAAAAAATGCCATCATTCGGGAAATCGCCGCCACCGAAAGCCTGGGATCCGTCAGCACGATTGTCACGGACAAAACAGGCACCCTTACCCAAAATACCATGACCATCAAAAAACTTTGGCAGGTAGGTGGGTCGGAGGTAGAAGTCAGTGGAGACGGTTGGGATAGAACCGGAGAGTTTTCCGGAGATGAGGCCGACATAGCTGCATTGCCTCCCCTATTGGAGATTGCGGCACATTGCCAGCAGGCATCACTTTCGCTGGACGAAAAAGGCCAGCTACAAGTAAGTGGAGATCCTACCGAGGCGGCCTTTGCTGTTCTCGCCGGAAAAGCTGGATTTGAAAAAAACCTCCCCGTTTTAGAGGAAGAACCGTTTAGCACTGTGGAGAAATTCCGCTCTACCCTGGTCGAAAAATCGGGAAAACACGTCCGGTTTATAATCGGTGCGCCGGAAAAACTATTGGAGAAATCCAGCCGTTTTCAGGCCAAGGATGGTGTTTTCGATTTTTCGGAAAATCAACGGATTCGTGTGAAAAAAAAACTGGATCAATGGTCAAAAGGTAGTTTTCGCGTATTAGCCCTGGCTTTACAAACTACGGATGCGAAGGCTGCCAAAGACTTTTCAGACCAGGACTGGGTCTTTTGTGGATTGGCGGCCATGGTCGATCCACCCCGACCGGAAGTGTACCATGCGGTAAAAGGTTGCCATCAGGCCGGAATTCGGGTAATCATGGCCACTGGAGACCATTCGCAAACTGCCCTCGCCATCGGCAAACAAGTCGGAATCGTGCTTCCTGGCCGGGAACGGGTGCTCACAGACGCTGAGCTGCAGCAATTAAGCGCAGAGGAATTCGACCGGGCAATTCAGGAAGTGGATGTCTTTTCCAGATTAAGTCCCATGATGAAAGTCCGAATCGCTGAATCCCTGCAGGCGAAGGGCGAGTTGGTGGCCATGACGGGAGATGGGGTGAACGATGCCCCTGCCTTGCGGCAGGCCAATGTGGGCATTTCCATGGGAATGATGGGCACCGACGTGGCCAGAGAAGCCTCACTGGTGGTACTTGCAGACGACAACTTTGCCAGCATCGTACGGGCAGTAGAACAGGGAAGAATCGTGTTCAATAATGCCAGAAGAACCAGTTTTTTTCTCGTCACCACGAATTTTGCGGAAATCATTACCCTCATTGTGGCCATCGGTATGGGATACGCCATGCCACTAACAGCGACGCAAATCCTATGGATTAACTTGATTACAGACGGGTTTTGCGACAAAGCACTGGCTACTGAAAGGGGGAGAGGTAACGAGTTGCATGTCGCCCCTGCATCCGCTAAGGAAAACATCATCAACCGGGAAATCGTCCCGTTTTTGCTATTGAACACCATTTTGATGACATCCATGGCACTAGTGGCTTTCCACCACTACCTGCCCGCTGGTATCGAAAAAGCGCGTACCGTTGTCTTCATCGTCATGGGCTTTTCGCAGCTATTTAATGTTTTCAACATGCGAAACCTAAAAGGTTCTGCTTTTAAGGTTGGTCTGTTCAGCAATAAGTGGGTAAATTACGCCCTGGTTGTATCCATCACCATTCAGGTGCTCATCATTGAAGTTCCTGCGCTGGCCGGCTTGTTTAAATTTCAACCCCTATCTGTGTGGGAATTTTTCGGCTGGGCAGCTATTTCTTCCCTGGTATTTTGGGTGACTGAAATGTATAAACTAATCGCTACATCGTATGAAACCGGATTTTCAAGTAGTAAGTCCTGAGGAGGCAGTCCAATTAGTCAAGAGTCACCAGCGTGTATTTGTCCACGGCAGTGCCGCGACACCCTCGGTGCTCGTTCATGCCCTTGCAAATAGAAAGGAGGAGTTGGAAAACGTAGAAATTGTTTCCATCACCACGCTGGGCGACATGCCTCTGGCCGAACCATCCTGCAAAGGGAGTTTTTATATCAATTCGCTTTTCGTCTCAGAAACTGTACGACAGGCCGTGAACAGCGAACAAGGCGGCTACGTACCCATTTTTTTGAGCGAAATAGGGAGACTATTTCGAAAAAACATCCTTCCGATAGACGTGGCAATGGTGCAGGTCTCTCCTCCAGACCGGCACGGGTATTGCTCCCTGGGCACTTCGGTGGACGTCGCCCGCCCGGCAGTCGATACAGCCAGATACATCATTGCCCAAATCAATCAACAAATGCCCCGGACCCTGGGCGACGGGCAAATTCACATCAGCAAGATCGACCGGGTCATTGCGGTAGATGAGCCCCTACCACAGGTCAACTATGCCGCCAAACTCGACGAAGCCGACTATAAAATCGGTAAGTACATTGCGGAAATGATTGACGACGGCGCTACCCTGCAGCTAGGTATCGGAGGTATTCCGGATGCCGTACTGCAGTCCCTGGGCAACCACAAAGACCTCGGTATCCACACCGAAATGTTTTCCGACGGCGTCATCGATCTGTTTGATAAAGGGGTGATCACGAATAAATTTAAGAAAAAACACCCAGGGAAGGTCGTGTCCTCCTTCGTGATTGGTACCCAAAAACTGTACGACAGCATTCACGACAATCCGGCCTTTTCGTTTCACGAGGCGGCGTATGTTAACGATACCTCGGTGATACGAAAAAACCCCAAGGTGGTCTCCATCAACTCCTGTGTTGAAATCGACCTGACGGGGCAAGTTTGTGCCGACTCCATCGGTAGCTACCAGTATTCGGGCGTGGGGGGCCAGATGGACTTTATGAGAGGAGCCGCTTTATCCAATGACGGCAAACCCATCATGGCCTTACGGGCAAGTACGAAAAAAGGGAAATCCAAAATCGTTCCTTTCCTGAAAGAAGGGGCAGGGGTAGTTACCACCCGGGCCCACGTGCATTACGTTGTGACCGAATTCGGCGCTGCTTACCTCTATGGAAAAAATCTGCGGCAACGGGCGCACGAGCTGAAGAAAATTGCTGCTCCAGAGCATCAGGAGGAATTGGAAAAAGCCATTTACCAGCGTTTTGGCAGTTTTGTTTATCCGCTCCGATAAAAGGCATACGGGATGTACTGCCCTTCCCCCGGCTGGTTTTAGCCTTGCTTTTCCTCCGGTTTTCGCTGAAAATGAAGGGTAAACCGGGTGCCCAGGCCCGGAATGCTGGCCACATCCATTTTGGCCCCATTTAACGCCAGAAATTGCTTCACCAAAAGTAGGCCCAGGCCAGTGCCTTTCTCATTGCTTGTGCCCACCATGGACGGGATCCGTGCATCCTCTTGCCCGTTGATCAGTTCCTGCTGGGCTTCGTTGATGCCAGTACCGGAATCTTCAATGTGGCAGGCGATATTGGTAGGCGTCAGCGTATAGAAAACACGTATTTTCCCGTATTCAGGCGTGAATTTGATGGCGTTTCCCAGGAGGTTCTGCAGGATGATTTTAAGGTGGTGAGTATCTACCCAGGCAAAATGTTGGTTCGTCGGTCCCCAAACGTGTTTGACGACCAGAAATTTTGATTTGAGCTGGTAGTCCAGATGTTCCAGCACCGTATTTACCACCTCGACGACGTTCACGTTTCCCGGTTGGGCAACCATGCCATCCATTTGAGTATTGGCCCATTGCAACAAATCGTTAAGAAACGATTCGGTCTGCTGGATCTGATGCGATAGCAAGGACACCACCTCTTCTTCTTCCTCTACTGTCAATAGTTTTTTCTTACGAATGTCCAGTAGTTGCTTCAGTCCATTGATCGGAGATCTCAGATCATGGGAAATAATCGATAGGATCTTTGTGCGTGTACCATTGACCTCCATTAATGCCCGGTTTTGACGTGAAATGATCTCTTTCTGCTCCAGGATTGCTTTATTCTTTTTGGCTAAAAAGCGGGTGAATTTGTTTTTTAAGCGCAAATTTTTATGAAAAAAGTAAAGAATTCCGCCTAAAAAAACGACAATCAGCACCAAAAACCCCATCCATTTATAATGATGCTGTATCAAGGCCTGATCCCGTTCCTTTTCTACCCGCAAACGTTCGTTGTCCGCCTTTGCCACCGCTAATTCCATGCGGGCCATTTGCCTGTTTCTCGCGTCGTTATACAGGCTATCGCTGTAGGCCTTGTGCGCCTTTAAATGAAAAAAAGCCAGTTCATGCTTCCCCAGTTGCTGGTAAATTCGGCTCAGTAGCCCGGTGATTTGCTGCAAATCCCACTGAGCTCCGTGAATTTCCGCATGGGCCAGTGCTTGGTTACCAAAATTCAGTGCATCCGCTACCTCTCCCTGTTCCAGTTTGAGTTCGGCCAGGCCAGCAAGAGCGAATGACTTCTCCCAGTTGGTAAGTATGGATTTTGTCGCCAGTACTTCGCGGTAGAGAGCAGCTGCTTGTTGCCTTTTGCCGGTTTTATGGTATACCTTGGCCATTCTGTTTTTGACCATTAGGTGTAATACGGTAAGGCTATCGGCGCTCAGATAGGCCTGGGCCTGCTTCAAGTGACCCAATGATTGATCCGATTGTCCCATCTCATCATGAGCAATCCCCATATTGAAAAAATTTTTTGCCAGTGACAGACTATCCTGCAATTCCGAATTGATCTCTACGCATTCCCGAAGCAAGCGAAGGGCCTCCAGGTATTCCTTGTCCACCATTTGGATCAACGCTCTACCGTTTAAGGCATAGACAATTTCGGATTGTGCCTTCGCTCTCTCTCCGTGCTCGCGGGCGAGGATAAACTGATTCAGCGCCAAATCGTAATTACCAGAAATGTAATGCAATGTAGCTTCACGGTTGCCCAGTTTTGCGAGCAGTAGTGGGCCGGGATCAACTCCCGCACGTTCCCTGGCTTCCGAAAGCAGGGAAAAAGCCATTTTTGTATTGTCGTACTGCAGGGCCTTTACCTGTTCCATCAATACCTCTATTGAGGCGTTGGAAGGAAGATGACCTGACCTGGCTGCCGAAGAAAATAGCAACACAAAAAATACCAGGATAATTGTTTTATGCATCACCTGCATCGTTCAAAAAGCGCTTATGGTTCCTTACCAAAAGTAATAAAAAAACAATTTTATGCAAATATAATTTTAAAAAATGATTTTTAAGGAAATAAAATGTATTTTGATTTCAGTTTTTTGTATTTAAAATAAATCACGTATCGCCCGGTTTGCGGCATGATAGCCACACATTCCATGCACTCCGCCACCCGGAGGCGTAGCCGAGGAACAGAGGTAAATCCCTTTCGCCGAACTGCGGTATGGAGAAAATCGAAGGGCCGGTCGCGAGAACAATTGATAAATATCCTGCACTCCTACATTGATATCTCCTCCGATATAATTGGGGTTATAGGATTCGTAATCGCTGGCGTTCATCGATCTTTTTGCGAGGATCAATTTGCTGAATCCGGGCGCCTGCTTTTCAATTTGCCGGATGATGACCTCAGTAATATCCACATTTCCCCCGGAGGGTACGTGGCAGTAGGCCCAGAGGGTATGCTTTCCCCGGGGAGCCCTGAGCGGGTCTGCCAGAGATTGTTGGGCCACCAGAACGTAAGGATTTTCCGAATACCTGCCCTTCCAAAGGCCCGCTTCGGACGCGGCGATTTCCGGCAACGTCCCCCCCAAATGCACGGTGCCCGCCATTCTGGCGGAATCTGAAATCCAGGGGACCGGGCCGTCCAGGGCAAAATCAACCTTAAACACGCCCATCCCGTAGCGGTACCGGTTCAATTGCCAGGTATATAGCGGAGAAAACACCTTGCCGGCAATTTTCAGCAACTGCCGAGGGCTGGTATCGAACAGCACGGCTTTTGCTCCCGGGAGTTCCCGTAAATCCGCCACCATCCAACCGGCTTTAAAAACGCCTCCTTTGTCTAAAAAATAGGCCAACAAGGCATCCGCCAGTCCTTGCGAGCCCCCCTGGATCACGGGCCAACCTCCTACATGGCCGGCGCCCATTAAAACCAAGGCTATGGCCGATGTGGCCCAGTTGGTAAGTGGCTGAATGCCGTGCGCGGCCATTCCAGCAAACAGGGCCGCTGTACGATCGGATTTGAACGAGCGAGCCAGCCGGGTTGCCGGTTGCAGGGCCTTGAGTCCAAATAAGGCCAATTGTACGGGTTTTTTGGGGAATTTCAGCGGTCCTAAAAAATCCAGTGACAAAGACTCCCAATTATCTACTATGGGTTGCATCAAATCCAGGTACTGCTGTTCGTCTTCTTCCAGCTGTGCCGCGGTGTCAATCAGGGATCGGTACAGGCTCACCGACGTACCGTCCGCCAGCGGATGGGCCGCAAGTACCTAGGGATGCGCCAGGCGCAGACCATATTGTTCCAACGGAAGCCGCCGGAAAAAAGGAGCAGACACAGCCAAAGGATGTATGGCCGAACACACGTCGTGCCGGTAACCTGGTAAGGTAAGTTCCTGCGTCCGCATGCCCCCTCCTACCTGCTCCTTCCCTTCAATAAGCAGCACCCGCAGGCCTTGCTCAAGCAGGGTGATGGCTGCCGCCAATCCATTGGGGCCAGATCCTACAACGATCGCATCGTACTCTTTTGACGGCATCAGGTTCCTTTTTGTTCCAATGGTTGACTGCCGTGCGCGGCAGCAAGTTCGGCAAGCGCCGCTACCAGCCGATCCAAATCGGGACGCCGGGTATACACATGGGGCGATACCCGAACACATTGAATATTTTCGTAGCTAATGGGCGTGGTATGAATCTTGTACTTTCCCAAAAGTTGCCGCTCCAGTTCCTGCGGGCTAAGCCCCTCGACGGAGACCCCTGCGATGGCGCAACTGTAAGCCGGTTTAAGAGACGTGTGGATGTTGACACCCGGAATACCCAAGGCCTGTTCCGCCCAGTAATTTTTGAGAAAGCGAACCCGGGCCTCCTTTCGCTCCGCGCCAATACCATTATGGAAATTAACTGCCTCCCCTATTCCCTGCTCCAGAGGAAAACTTCGGGTACCCAGGCTTTCAAATTTTCGGATGTCTTCACTTTTTGGATTTCCACTGCATAAAAGCGGCCATACCTTCGAAATCTTCTCTTTCTTGATCCACATCATACCCGTGCCAATAGGAGCAGACAGGTATTTGTGCAAACTGGTGCCAAAATAATCCGCTTCTAAGTCCGGAATACGAAAATTAAGTAATCCAAACGAATGTGCCCCGTCTACGATTACCTCGAGACCATTTTCGTGGGCCATGCGGCATATTTTACGCACTGGCATAATTTGCCCCACCCAGTTGATCACATGCGTGACATGTATGATTTTGGTTTTAGGGCCGATGGCCCGCCGGTAAGCCTCAACGATGGTATCATCGTCTTCGATGGGGAAATCAAAGGACAGCTGGGTGTATCGAATCCCCTCCCGCTGCTCTCGCTGCTTCCAGGCGTGCATCATGTTTGGATAATCCTGTTTGCAACCGATCACCTCGTCCCCTTTTTGCAAATCCAGTCCGTAAATTATGGTGTTCAAGGCCTCGGTAGCATTGCGGTTAATCGCGAGTTCATCCGGATCACAGCCCCCTAAAAGCGCCAACTTTTGTCGAAGGGGCTCCCTCCCCTGATCCAAAATACGCCACATATAGTAAGAAGGAGCCTGATTGGAAAGTTGGCTGTAGCGATCTACTGCTTGCAAGACCAATAGGGGACTGGGTGAAACGCCCCCGTTGTTGAGATTCAATACGGGAGAGGAACTCGCCGGGTATCCCTGCTGAATGGTGGTCCAAAAATCTTCATTCTCGGCCATTTTTTGCGGAGACATGCCTGCATATTGCCTGTTTTTCGCTTCGATATCGGCGGCATGCAACTGTTCAAAAAGGCTGTTGGATGAAAAGGCTCCTGCCAGTACAGCCGCTTTTTTAAAAAAGCTCCTTCTGTTGGTTGTTGATTTCATTTGAATAAATTTTAGTTAGTGGTTTCTTTGATGCCAGCCCTTCTGAAAGCCTTTTGGTAGCCGACGAAGTGCCCAGTACTTCAGCGTACGCAAAATAATCAAAAATTTTTGGTTTCATACCTGCCCTTCCATAAGCGGGTGGCACGTTCTTGGGAAATCGATACATGGTATCCTTCTTTGATTTAAGTTAATGATGGGCAAAACCTGGCGAGACCCGACCGAGAGACATCTAATTGGTGGGCGTACGATCGGAACTGGCCGGTGAACACCAAGGTCAAGCATGGACATCGATGTACTCAAGGTCGTTGGCCTGGATAAAAAATTCCGATGTCTTTACCCGATTTGATCCCGTTGATGTGGAAGATGCCACTAGCTAGGGGTGTCGAACCTCTCGCCCTCCCTTTGCCAACTAGATCGATCGCGTCTGTAACGTCTTTCAACAAGCCATCGAAACCACCAAGTCCCTCCGAACCCAACGAAAATTTCCAATCTCGCCTGCAAGAGCCCCCCCACAGCCAGGGGTATCCTCGTCGGTACAAAGGCTGCCCCTAAGAAAAAGCAGCCTGGAGTAATCGGGATGGATGCGCGTGTCGATTTGCTTTCCTCCTATACCACCCCATCCGTAAACACCCGGGAAATGTCCCCGGCTAGCTGTCTGGGAAGGGATCATCTGAACCAAAAAATAACGATCCTTTTAGGGGTACCGTTACTTTTGGGGGGGAAATAAAGAACATAGGGAGAAAAGGCGTTTGCGGTTTTGGCATGCACCACCCGTTCCCTAATCACGCATTTTTAGCCGAGCGCGATTTTGCATTTCAAGGATTGTTTTCGAAGATGGAAGCGAAAACACGTACATTCGGATACATGTTTGTCGCCTCCAGCACCTCCTGTGGCGAAAAAAATCGCACATTTTTGCATTCGGGGGAAGGGACGAAATCCAGATGAGCCAACCTTGTTTCGTAGACTGCATTGGCGATAAACACCTCGTTGTGGTTTTTTACCGTAAAAAAATACCGGGGCTTCTCAGCGATGTGCGTCACTTCCAGGCGCATTTCCTCCCAGATTTCCCTACGTATTCCTTCCTGGGGACTTTCTCCGAAATCCAGCCCTCCACCGGGTAATTCCCACCAATCGTTGTCTTCCTGAACCAAAAGGAAGCGCTGGGAAGCATCCAGCACCAATGCCTTTACACTCACCCGGTAAAAGCATTCCGGTACACCCTGATTTTTCACCTTATTGTTCGTTTTTGTGTTCGTTAAGCCAGGCCACTTTTTGTTTGGAAGCATGCTCCCTCCCAATGATGTCACGGTACAAATCGGGCCGCCGGGCATTTTTGTACCGAAAGCCACCTGCCTGATGTAGCTTTTCCGGATCAAGGCTGGCAATGCAGAAATCATCGTCCAACTTGCGGCATTCGGCAATGACGTCCCCAAAGGGATCCAGAATCATGGAGCAGCCATTTTTTAGCTGGTCGTCGTCCATCCCGATCGGATTGGAAAAGACCGCAAAAATACCGTTATCGTATGCCCTGGCGGGAAGCCATTTCATCAGCCATTGCCTTCCCTTCATTCCGTCAAACTCTATCCGCAGGGAGGTTGGGTCTTTGTGTCGGTTGCGCCACAAAGCGGGGTCTACAAAACCTGCACCGGGCCGCGTCGAGGGCGTGCACATGGTGACATGCGGCATAAAAATCACCTCCGCTCCCAAAAGACTGGTTGCCCGCACATTTTCCACGATATTGTTGTCGTAGCAAATCAGGATCCCGCATTTCCAGCCATGAAGCTCAAAGACACAATAAGAGGACCCTGGCGTGATGTGGGGGTTGATAAAAGGATGGAGCTTGTGATACCGGGCGCGAAGTCCACCCCCATCCACACAAACGTAACATTTAAAAATCGACCCCGTTCCGTCTTTTTCAAATAGCCCTGCCAGGATGGTAATGCCATATTTTCCGGCGATTTCGATCAGTCTCTTCGTACTGGGACCCTCCGGGACAAATTCGGCCAGATCCAACATCTGTTTTTTGTCTAGTTTTCGGGCAAAGGTATAACCGGTGACTGAACATTCGTGAAAAGCGATCACATCGGCTCCAGCAGCCGCTGCCTGTCGACTTAGCTTTTCAATGGTCTGGAGGTTTTTTTCCTTGTCCCCGCTCGCGTTTTCAAATTGGGCGGCGGCAATTTTTAAATCTCTTTTTCGCTCCATTTTCTCTGCTAGTTTTCTAGAAACGTTTGCAAGCGCTTGCTTCCTATTCCTGATCCAGTTCGCTACGGATGGCATTTCTCAGGGAGTTTTCTCCGTTGGAATCTGCCTGTATGTGCCAGACCATCACGCCCCCTAAACCCAATTCCTTTGCCAATTGCGTCTTTTTACGGATTAGAGCGGGGGAATTGTAATACAACACGCCTCCTTCGGGCATGACCAGGCTATCTTGTAGGTATGCGCTGGGAAACCGCTCCAGAATATGCCGGTACCTAAGGTTTGGCGGAGCCCCCGGCCCAAACCCATATCCGTAAAAGGGAAGTCCCAGGATTATTTTATCTACCGGTACTCTCCGTTGATCCCGGTAATACCGAATGTCCGAAACAGCCATTTCAAAGGGAGCATGTTGGCCCGGCTTCTCGAGGTTCCAGGGACCCGTATCGTCGTAAGACATGAGATTGACCCAATCGTAGAGGGCAAGTACCTCATCCGGGATGGCATCCCCATTCCATGCGGCCAAGGCCGCTGTCATCCGTTTTCCGGCTTGCTTCAACCGATGGGAAAGCACCTTCACAAAAGGCGCATAGTCTTCGTTGATCAGGGCGTTTTCAAGGTCTACGTCCACACCGTCAAACCCATAGCGACTTACCAATGCTGCCAGTTGCTCCACCCAGTATTCTCTTTTCTCTGCCCGCATCAGGCTTGGCAGGTACTCGGGAGGCTCTCCTCCTCCGATGGAAACGAAAACCCTTGCCCCCCGTTGATGAGCCGCGTTCACTATTTCTTTGTAAACGGGATTCGGAGCAAAGTCCCCGTTCTCGTCGGGTTGGATAAATGCCAGGCAAACATCCGTATACAAACTCCAGTCAATGGCCTCAAGTCCGGCCTTCCAGTCTGAGGGGCTAAAGAGGTAGCCTACCACCCGAAATGCCGGCTCGGGATCTTTTTTTCCTTCGCCTATCCCCAACGAACAGGCAAAAAGAAGCGGGAATACTACTAACAGAAAACGCATCATCAGCGATAGGTGATTTAAGGATTTATCGGGTGCGGTTTGACTCCCTCTTCGGTCAGGGTTACCGGTACTATTTCCCCATCCGGACCAAATTCCATGCGATCGATGCAGGTCACCCGGTGATTGGGGTCCGTTTCCCCCAGGGGACGCCGATGATAGACCATATAATAGGTTTCTTCTCCGGGAATTTTAAGTACCGAATGATGCCCCGCTCCCCGGGCCACGGTTTCGTCCTGCTGTAAAATAACTCCTTTTTTTTCGAAATGGCCCAAAAGGACTGTCCGAAATCGCATAGGCAACCCGGTAATCAGGACCCGTCCAATTACCTTCCGACCACATAAAATAATATTTTTCATTGCGGATAAACATGAAGGGACCCTCAACGTATCCATCCGGGGTCACTTCCTTGAAAAGCGATCCGTCCTCGAAAGGTACCAGCCCTGAAAAATCCTCATTGAGACGGACTACGTTACACCTACCCCAACCGCCGTAATACATGTAGTACTCCCCATCGGTATCCCTGAAGATGTATTGATCAATCGGCTGGGCCTCGTTTACGATTTCATTGATCAGTGGCTTGCCGAGCATCTCCTTAAATGGGCCCTCCGGGCGGTCTGCTACCGCTACCCCAATGCCGCCGATCTCCCCTTCGTGTACGTCATTTGCCGAAAAGAAAAGAAAATATTGATCTCCTTTTTGAATAACGCCTGGAGCCCACATGGCATATTTGGCCCAGCTGACCTCAGCCGTATCCAGAATTCGCTCGTGCTTGGTCCATTCGATCAAATCCGGGGAGGAAAATGCATCCATAAATACCTGCCGGTCAAACTCGTCGGAATACGTTGGATAAATCCAGTAGCGATCCCCATAGACAATTACTTCAGGGTCTGCATACCAGCCAGTGATGACCGGATTCCCAGAAAAAGTGGGTTCCACCGGCCCGCGGGAGCTGCATGAAAATAAGAATGAAAGGCTATAAAAGCCGAGCAGGACAAAGTAGCTTTTCATGAAATGGGGTGGCTATTGTAATATTCGTTGCATATCTACTGATACTCTGGCGTAACGGCACGGCGAAACTGCCGCTTTCGATACCTGCAAAGATGGCGTGAATTTACCGGTAAAAAAAAAGTTCCCCAAACGAATCGCAGCCTTGCCTCTCAAAACAGAAAAAAAAAGCAAATTCCGTCTGTTCCCTACCAGGCGAGCACGGCCTTTACCGGCAAATGATCGGAAGCATAAGTCTCCTCAATCACCTCATGATGGAGCACCCTGACGTTTTTCTCCCGGTTAAAAAAAATAAAATCGATGGTCCTTTTCGGAAGAAGTACAGGTATGGTCGGCGGGCAATCTTCCCAACAGGTCCGTTCGAAGTGACGGTCCAGCTCATTGATGGCTTCGGTCCCGGGAGTAGCATTAAAATCGCCTGCAAGGATAACTGGAATGGGCTGATTTTTTAATTTTTCGATAATATCCCTCGCCTGTCGGGCAGTAATATCGGGGTTACTAAAATCCAGGTGGGTAGCTGCAAACAGGACTTTTTCTCCGTTCGGAAGGCCAATCGTGGCAAGCAATAATGCCCGGGGCTCGGTACCTTCTGTCGTAGAAAGAAAAATTTTCTCCGAGGCTTGGATGGGGTACCGGGATAGAATGGCGTTTCCATATTCGCCCCCCTGAAAAGGGATAGAAGAGGAAAAGTACGCATACATTCCCGTCAACTCGGCCAGGGATTCGGCTTGATGCACTGTTTTTCCCGATCGCTCTGTGTGTACATCTACCTCTTGCAAGGCAACCAGATCGGCACTACTTTGACGAATCACACGGGCAATAGCAGGCAGATCAATCGAATCTGGCTTGGAAGGGGGGTTGGCATGATGGATATTGTAGGAAAGTACCTGGATTTGCGTTGGCTGCTGCCCGTGCAGCGGAATAGCGAATGCTCCAAAAACGAAAAAAGAAACGGAAAGGAAAACCGACAAAAGGCGCGGGGAAGAAAATGGATTCATGATGAAAGGGGTTCTTTTTTGGAACAGGTTTTTCAAAGATAGAAAATTCCCCTTATTTTTACCGACCGGCTTTTTCGCCGGCCGGTTTCATGCAACAGGTAGCCTTGACAATGATCAATTACCACGATAAAAAATTTAAATTGGTCCAAACCACGAGCAACGGTGCCTTATCCGAAGACATTGTTTTTCATTACCAACAAAAAGACCACCTGCTGTGGTGCAGGTATCGTAGCGAATCCATTCTTTTGGGACATTTGATCGGAACCGTTGCTAGCAACGGCACCATTTCCATGAGCTACCACCAGGTAGACCTATCCGGGAAAATCATGACCGGTACCTGCCAATCCAGCCCTGAAATACTTCCCGATGGAAAAATCAGACTTTATGAAAAATGGCAGTGGACCTCGGGCGACCGGAGTATGGGGGAATCGGTATTGGAGGAATGGTAATTTAGAGAGACTTTGCATATTAGTTTTACTAACTCAAAAATGCTGATTGCATCTTTGTTTTTGTTTTTAACATATTTAAATGGATTTTTTAAAGCTTTTGCTCAGAAAATTGCATGTTGATTTTTAGGATATGCTTGGATTTTTAAGTAAAATCACAGCGAAAAAGGAATCAACACCTTACGATGGAACCGAGGGAAATAGCATTACCAGAAAACGAAGAAGAGCGCTTGAAAGCAGTCCTTGCCAGTAGCCTCTTGGATTCTGCTCCTGAGGCTTCCTTTGATCACCTCACCGAACTTGCTGCGGAAATCTGCCAAACTCCAATTGCGTTGGTTACGGTGCTGGACGGCAATCGGCAGTGGTTTAAATCAAAAGTTGGGATTGATTTTCAAGAAACCCGCAAAGAAGATTCGTTTTGCCAATACACCATTCTTTCGGAGGAATTGATGGAGGTACCTGACGCAAGCAAAGACCCACGGTTTGAAAAAATACCTCCTATCGACGGTTCCAAAAGGATCAGGTTTTATGCCGGACATGCGATACATACCGAACAAGGGCATCCGCTCGGCACATTTTGTGTAATGGACCATACGCCGAAACAACTCAATCCCAAGCAACGACGGGCATTGTACATCCTTTCGAAAGAAGTGGAAAACCTGATTCAGCTTCAGGCGGAAAAATTAAAGCTGAACCAGGCCAATCGGCGCATCGACAACACCTTAAAGAAGCTGGGAGATCTGGTCTTCCTGGTGGACAAAAAACTGGTGATCCATGATTATTTCACCACTAAAGAGCAACAACTCTTTGTCTCTCCTCAGGATTTTCTACATAAAAAGATTACCGAGATTGGTTTTTCTGACGAGCTACGGGCTCATTTTGAATCGATCATTTCAGAGGTTTCCCGATCCGGAGTTAAGAAAAACACGGAATACAGCCTTTCCCTACGCGGCAAAAAAGAATGGTTTGAAATGAGTGCAGAAAAGATTTCTTCGGAACCACCGGAGATTCTTTGCATTATCAATCAAATCAGCCAACGGAAAAAGAAAGAGTTAAAGATTAAAGAACAGGAAAAGGAATTCAGGGATTTTTTTGAAAACGTTCACGGGCTCATGATTCGGCACGATTTGGAGGGAAACATCATCCATATCAACCGCGACGGAGCCAAAATTCTTGAGTACGAGCAAGAACAACTCCTCGGTATCAACCTGAGATCCCTTGCGCTCGATGAAAAGATGTTCGAACAGTACCTGAAAACGATCCTAAGAGACCGTGTGTTCAAAGGTACCGGAAGGTTGGTCTCCCGATCCGGTAGAACAGTCACCTTCCATTTTAACAACGTACTCTTTGAATCCGAACTGGGTGAATCCTTTATTTTGGGAAATGGAATGGATATGACCGAGTCGCTTACTGCACATGATGAGCTGGAAACTGCAGTGGCGTCAATCAACGAAGAACGGACCTTACTGAAAACAATCATCGACAACATTCCTATAAACGTATATGCCAAAAACAGTCGATTCGAAAAGACGCTGGTAAATCAGGCCGAGCTAAATTACCTGGGAATACCGAACGAGGAAGAAGCGTTGGGTAAAACCGACGAGACGCTCTTTGATGAGGAAACTGCGCGTGAAGCCAGGAAAGAGGATCAATCCGTGATTCTGGAGGGGCAGGTAATTATCAACAAGGAGGTAGTGCAAACCCACAAAAATGGACGCAAGCGGTACTGCTTGATATCCAAGATCCCGCTTAGCGATGCTGCCGGCGACATTACTGGTATGGTGGGAATCACTAACGACATAAGCGATCGGAAAAAAGCCGAACTTGCCTTGCTGGAAAAAGGCAATCGCCTGGATGCCATCATCCGCGGAACCAACGCGGGAACCTGGGAGTGGGAAATCCAAAGCGAAAAAATACATACCAACGAGCGTTTTGCCGAAATGTTGGGGTACCAGCTAGATGAAATGGCGGAGTTCACCGCGGGTCAGTGGAACGCTCTTTGCCATCCGGAAGACTTGCTGCACCGCAATCATCTATTAAAAAAGCACTTTGAGGGAAAAACTGATTTTTATGCCTGTGAAATCCGACTAAGGCACAAAGAAGGGTACTATGTCTGGATACAGGACAGGGGCAAGGTATTTTATAACGCCGCATCCGGAGAGCCCGAAATCATGTACGGTACGCATCAGGATATTAGCGAGCGTAAAGGAATCGAAAACCAACTGAAAGAAGCAAAAGAAGCGGCGGAGGGCGCCAATCAGGCAAAATCAGAATTTCTGGCAAACATGAGCCATGAAATCCGCACCCCCCTGAACGGTGTGATCGGGTTTTCAGATTTGCTGATGAAAACACCGCTCTCGGAAACCCAGTTGCAGTACATGAAAACGGTGTACCAATCTGCTCACTCCTTGCTGGACTTGATCAATGATATTCTTGATTTTTCGAAAATCGAAGCCAACAAGATGGATCTTTCCATTGAAAAGTCCGACATTTTTGAATTAGGCACCCAAGTTGCTGACATTACCAAATACCAAGCCCATTCGAAGGGACTGGAACTGCTCTTGAACCTTTCTCCGAACCTGCCCCGATTCATCCATGCGGACGACGTTCGGCTACGCCAAATTCTGGTAAACTTGTTGACAAATGCAATCAAGTTTACCGACAAAGGGGAGGTGGAGCTAAAGGTAGAAAAGCGGGACGAGGGCATGAAAGAGGGGGCTCCGGTACTGTTTCGTTTTTCGGTTAAGGATACTGGAATTGGCATTCCCAAAGAAAAGCAGCAGAAAATATTCGATGCCTTCTCTCAAGAAGACGCCAGTACTACCCGTAAATTTGGCGGTACCGGCCTGGGTCTGGCTATTTCTAACAAACTGCTGGGACTCATGGGTAGTGGCTTGCAACTGCAGAGTGATCCTGGAAAAGGAAGCACCTTTTATTTTGATATAGAGCTGATGGCGGAACAAGGCGCGGAAGATCAGTGGCCACAAGACCACGGTATTCGACGCGCGCTGGTTGTAGACGATAACGAAACCAACCGCAATCTGGTGCAGGAAATCCTGACCGCCAAAAAGATTGAATGCCTTCAAGCGTCTAATGGAATGGAAGCCCTGAAGCTGCTGGAAGAAACGGGAGGGATTGATTTAGTGTTTATGGATCTTCGCATGCCGTTTCTGGACGGTCTTGAAACTACCCATAAAATTAGAAATCTGAGCGAACCTGCCTTCGCCCAGGTGCCGGTGGTCTTATTGAGCAGTTCCAATGACGATGTACTGGATAAGCGAAGAATGCATGAGCTACAGATAAACCATCGGATATTGAAACCGATAAAAGTCCATCAACTGGCACAGGTCATCCAAAAGATCACACATCCGGATGAAGTGGCAGCGAATGAAATACAGCCGCCAATTTCTGAAGAAAAAAATATCCTGGCAAACAGTACCTACACGGTTTTGATCGCGGAAGACAACCCGATCAACATGAAATTATCAAAAATAATCCTTTCCAAAATTAGCCCTACCATTCAAATCGTGGAGGCGGATAATGGCTTGAAAGCCTACGAATACGTGCTTAGAAACAAGCCCGATCTGATCTTGATGGACGTGCAAATGCCCATTATGAATGGCTACGAAACATCCAAAGCCATCCGCTCTATTGAAAATGGAAAAGACTTGCCGATCATTGCCTTAACTGCCGGAACGGTCAAGGGGGAACGGGAACGCTGCCTCGAATCTGGCATGAACGATTACATGAGCAAACCTTTGGTGCAGGAGAGCCTTACGCAAACCATTGTCAAATGGCTTTTGCCCGCCCATCGTACCGAAGGTCAGGATAGCAAGGCCCCGGAGAATCCCCAGCTCACAAAAAAACATTTCGACAAAATCCACCTACTGAGCCTTTTTGACGGAGACAAATCCCTGGGAAAAGAATTGCTAAAAATAGCAAAAACCACCCTGGAGGAAAGCCGGACCCGCCTCCAATCCGCAATGGAAACAGAAAACAAAACCGCCCTTTTGGAACTGGGTCATAAACTAAAGGGTTCAGCTGCCACCGCGGGATTTTTTGTATTGCTTCCCCTCACAGACCAGTTGGAGCGCCATGCGGACGTTGACGAACCGTCACTCCTCTTCGACATCGGCGCCGAGATTCAGGAAGAATTGGACTACCTTCTAAAAAACTTTTCTCAGTTCAAATTATAGTGTTGCGTACCTCTGCCCAGGAATGAGATAAATTACCCGATGCGGGATTTTTTGGGAAAAACAGAACCGGTAAATTTTATTACCTTTGTTTTTCCGTTGAATTCATTCCACCTAAACAAACATCCAACCATGCCCGAGACAAAAATTTTCTCAGGTTCAAATACTCCTCAATTGGCTGAAAGTATTGCAAAATCCTATGGCCAGGCGCTTGGGAACCTCACGCTGGCAAAGTTCAGCGATGGGGAAATGTCCCCGAGCTATAACGAATCGATCCGAGGTTGCAACGTGTTTCTTATACAATCAACCAATCCATCTGCCGACAATTTATTGGAACTATGCCTGATGATAGACGCTGCCAAGCGTGCCAGTGCCTACAAGGTCTGCGCAGTCATCCCCTACTTTGGGTATGCACGACAAGATAGAAAAGACCGGCCAAGGGTCAGCATCGCTTCCAAGTTGATTGCCAACATGCTTACCTCCGCCGGCGCCGACAGAATCATGACCTGCGACTTGCATGCCGGTCAGATACAAGGATTTTTTGACATTCCTTTGGATCATTTGAATGGTTCAGCTATCTTTGTGCCCTATTTGAGAAGCCTGGATTTGGGCAACCTGATATTCGCCTCCCCGGACGTTGGGGGTGTGGGAAGAACCAGGTCCTATGCCAAGCATTTCGAAGTGGACATGGTGGTCTGTGATAAGCACAGAAAACGAGCCAATGAAGTGGCTTCCATGCAATTGATCGGTGATGTGGAGGGGAAAGACGTGGTTTTGGTAGATGACCTGGTGGATACTGCGGGCACTTTGTGTAAAGCGGCTACTATCATATTGGAAAATGGAGCGAAATCGGTGAGAGCCATTGCAACGCACGGCGTACTTTCCGGCAAAGCCTACCAAAATATCGAAAAATCCGTGCTTTCCGAGTTGGTTATTACCGATACCATCCCCATTAAGCAGGACTCTTCAAAAATCAAAGTGCTGACAGTAGCGGATCTATTTGCCAAGGCCATTCATGCCGTAACGGGAAACACCTCCATCAGCTCACTTTTCGTGTAAGAATTTTAATTTAACAAACTATACGTATGAAATCAATTGAGATTATAGGGTTTAAAAGAGCAAATCTCGACAAAAAATCCCTCGATCTTCTTCGAGAAGAAGGAAATGTGCCTTGCGTGGTATACGGTCCCGGGATCAAAGAGCAAATCCATTTCCATGCACCGGCAATCCTATTCAGGGATTTGATATATACGCCTGAAGTGCACATGGTCGATTTGAATATCGAAGGCACCAAAATCAAAGCCATCTTGCGGGAAGCACAGTTTCACCCGGTAAGCGAGGTATTGCTCCATGCCGACTTTTTGGCTTTCAGCGATGACAAAGCTATTAAGATGGAAATCCCCATCAAACCTTTCGGTTCTTCACCAGGTATCATCAAAGGTGGTAAATTGGAAATCAAAACAAGAACCCTGCTCGTAAAAGGGTTGGCAAAGGATCTTCCGGACGAAATCCCAGTGGACATTTCCACCCTGGAACTGGGCAAATCCGTAAAGGTAGGAGATCTGAGTGTATCCAATTTTGAGCTGTTGAACAGTGAAAATGTTACCATCGCCACAGTTGGTATTCCAAGAGCACTGAGAGGTAAAAAAGCCGGAGAAGAGGAAGAAGCCTAAGCTCATTCTGCTATTCATGCTGGATAAAATCCTGTTCTGTGGTGTTACGGAGCAGGATTTTTTTTCTTACTATTCCTTTAAGAGTCTACACATCCAACCGGGCGGCAATGCAAAGCGCGTCACATGAAAATGAAGTGAAAAAGCAGATTAAACCGAGCCTGTCTGGCGCGGTCAGGTAGTACGGGCAAGTGACACAGGCAAACCAGGAAGTGACGGTCAAGCATGCGGAAGTTTCCGAAAAAAGTTCGGCAGCGGCCATTCCGGCCATCCCTTCAATGGCCAGGTTATAGCAACTCAAAAACACGTATAATTACATGAAATACCTGATAGTAGGCTTGGGAAATATAGGCCCGGAATACGAACTTACCCGACATAATGTGGGCTTTTTGATTTTGGACCGACTGGCAGACAACAAAAACCTCCCCTGGAAAAGCGATCGGCTAGCCTTCCGGACAGATTTCTCGTACAAAGGCAGACAAATCCACCTGATCAAACCAACCACCTACATGAACCTCAGTGGGAAAGCAATGAATTACTGGATGAAAAATTTAAACGTTCCCAAGGAAAAAGTATTGGTGGTGGTGGATGATATTGCGCTTCCTTTTGGTAAATTACGTCTGAAAGCCAAAGGTTCCGCTGCCGGACATAACGGTTTGAAGAACATCGAAGAACTGACGGGCGGACAAGACTATGCCCGTTTACGCTTCGGTATAGGGGATAATTTCCCCAAAGGCCGGCAAATAGACTACGTACTCGGCAGGTGGACCCGACAGGAAATAGAGGCCTTACCGGACCCAATGGACAAAGCAATAGACATGATTACGTCCTTTTGCACCATTGGTTTGGAGCAAACCATGAATCAATTCAACCGATAACAAATGGGAACCATCAATCTTGGAATACAAATTGTCCCAAAAAGTACGACAATGGACAGCTACAAGCTCGTAGATGAGGCCATTGCCGTGATCGCTGCTTCGGGTGTGAAATACGAAGTGAATCCCTTTGAAACCGTCATGGAGGGACCCGAAGAGCAACTGATGGCCGTCGCAAAAAAGGCGCAGCAAGCAGTAATTGATGCCGGAGGGGAAGAGATTCTTGTATACTACCGCATGCAGATTCGCCCGGGACAAGATGTACGCATGGAGGAAAAGACCGGTCCCCACCGGTAACCACGCCCGATGAGCAAGCGCATACCCTATAGGAAAAGCATGACTCATTACCGGACGATGTTCGCCGGCCTCCTATCTTTCGTTTGCCTTTCGATTGCTACACCGGTACTCGCCCAAAGCCTACCGGTCAATTTCCCCCTGCTCACCGATCAACTCCGACGGGAGCAGCTCATGGGAAGGTTTCCCCTCACGTATTCTTTTCAGCAGTATCCTCTCACCTGGACCGACATTGCCGGCGAATACGTTGATACCGATAGTCTGGAAATGGATTTTTTTGGAAAATCGTTGCTCGAAGAAGGAAAAAAGCTGCAGTTCCATCTTATGCCGGTGCAGTTGAGCCAAAACTACAATGCAACCCATCCCTACGGCTGGGGCAATGGTCCCCTGCTATCGGCCCGCGGCTTTCAACACGTAATCGAATTTGGTATCCATACTCGACTTGGACCGGTTCATTTACAAGTGTACCCACAGGTACATACGGCACAAAACGTTCCTTTCCAGGAATACAACCCGGAGCTGCCGGAGCTATTTTTTAAACGCATCGCCACCTTCACAAGCAGACTGGACATTCCGGTACGGCCGGGCAAAGATAGGATACGACGCCTCCTTCCGGGCAACTCCCACCTGAAAGTGCACGTCGGCGCATTCGCCGCGGGAATCTCCACGGAAAACCTTTGGTGGGGACCAGGAAAACAGCAGGCCTTGTTGATCAGTGACAATGCGGAAGGCTTTTTGCACGCAACCATCCACAGTCGAAAACCTGTCAAAACCCGTATTGGCCATTTTGAAGGACAATATTTTCTTGGCCGGCTCGATAATTCCGACTTCCCCTATTACAGCGATGGTAGTTTTGACCGGTACCGCAACTACCGGGACGACTGGCGGTATTTTACCGGTATTACCGTTTCCTATTCCCCTACCTGGATCGAAGGCTTATCGATAGGCCTGGGTCGGACCTTTATGATGTATCACCAAAAACTGGAAGAAGATGGGTGGCAGGCATGGTTTCCGATTTTTGAAGGCTTACAAAAAGAACAAGTTGGATTGGATGCTTCCCGCGCACGGGAAACCGACCAGCACTTCACGATTTTTTCGCGCTGGGTAATTCCAGCCGCCCGGATGGAAGTATACGGAGAATACATGCGAACCGATCACGCACTTAACTGGCGCGAATTACTATTAAATCCTGAACACTCACGTGGCTACACCCTCGGGTTCAGTAAGTTGATCCCGATCAAAAAGGGGGAACAACTTTACCTTCAACTGGAAATGACCCAAACGGAAAACAGCATCAATAACCTGGTAAAATACGAAGGTGGCAACCTGAACCTAAACCACGGAGGGCTGGGGTTGTACGAGAATTTTCAGGTAATCCATGGGCTTACCCAGCGGGGACAAATCATCGGTTCCGGACTGGGACATAGCGGCAATAGCGCCCGAATCACGCTAAGTAAGGTGCGGGGTCTTACCCAATACGGGCTATCACTAGAACGGCTTAGCAGGGACAACAATTTTTATAACTACAACCTCGCCAATGGTTTGGACCTGTTACGCTGGGTAGACCTTAGCTTGGGAGCACATTGGGAACAACGCTACAGCCGCCTGTTGGTGGCCGCCAATGCCCGCCTGATACGTTCCCACAATTACAACTATGCCATCAAGCAAACAAACAGCCTTGGAAGCACGGGATATACAAAAACCAATTTTCATTCCCGGCTAAAACTCGCCTATCTTTTTTAAGGTTGCGCTAGTAGACAGGAACTATTTTGTCCAATAATCCACGACCGTCACGTCTTTCAAATGGGGACCCAACACCTCCACAAAGGCCTGGTGATCGGGGTGGGGCAGATACATATCCCGGTCTTCCTCGCTTTCAAAAGTGACAAAAAAGCAATGTGTCAACCCTTTGTTGAGGCCCTCCGGGCTATTGTTTACTCCCCATTCAAAATCTCTGATTTGGGGTATTTTACCTTGAAGGGCAACGAAGGCATCTTCGACTTTTTTGATATCCTCTGGACTGGATTCATCCTTAAAAGAGAATAAAACCACGTGCCGCAGCAGAGGTTTTGAGGCAGTAGATTCTTCCATTTTTACGGGTGTTTCTTCGTTTTGGGTAGATGTTTCATTGGACTGACAGCCAAAAGCCGCTATAAGAATCATCAGGCTGGAAAGCAATACTTTCATTTTTTTCGGTTTTAGGGGTTGGTCATTGAATCAATATAGAACGGTAAAATAAAGGAAAATAAGTCAATATCGCGTAAAACGAGTGAGTTTTATTTAGGGAGGGACTGGCCCCATTGCCTGATTTGCGGGCGCGAATGCTTCCGGGAGTACCGACCGACAGAAATAAGTTTCGCCTCTTTGGGTTTCTGTTTCTAAAATTTATCAAAATGCTACCAAAAAAATGATAAAAATGACTTACATTTATTTGTTAAAGAAAAAGCAGTCCGGTCGCAGAGAAATGAAAATGGTAAAAGCCAATCGCAGTTTTTATGGATAGAATAGGATTTACCTACATTGTGGACGATGATCCGCTTTACAATTTCGGAACCAAAAAAATACTGGAATTCACTTCCTTTTCCGAAAAGGTTTCCTATTTTCTGAATGGAGAGGACGCGTTGAAAGACTTTACCAAGCGCATTCTGGATGGAGACCCCTTACCGGATATTATCCTTTTGGACATTAACATGCCCATCATGAACGGCTGGGAATTTCTCGAAAACGTGTCCAAAGCGGATTTCTCACACCCTACAAAAATTTTTATGGTTTCCTCCTCCATCAATCAGGACGAAATAGATCGCGCGAAAAGCTATCCGCTGGTAGCGGAATACATTGTAAAGCCACTCACCCTGGAAAAGGTTAAAGCGCTAAAATCCCGAATCCTGGGCGAATAGTGCTGCAGGCTTGCTTCGTTTTCCTGCAATCGTCTACGTGTCAGCGGTACCTGGATTTTGATACCATTACTTCTTAAGTGCCTGATATACCTGTTCCAACACGGATGTCCGTACATTGAGGCGATAAATGTTCCGGTTTTCGCGGCTGGGATAGACCCGATTTGACAGAAATACGTACACCAGTTCGTTTTCCGGGTCAATCCAGGTATACGTGCCTGTAAAGCCCGAGTGTCCAAAACTACTGGCCGGTGCACTAGCCGCTGCATTACCGCTGGGATCGCCGGGTCGATTTGGGCGATCAAATCCCATGCCCCGGTAATTGCCCTCTTCGCAAAAAACGCACTTCGAATAAGCGCTGACGACCCCGGGGGCAATCAGTTGCTGTTTGGCATAATTCCCATCGTAAAGATACAAATGCATCAATTTGGCCAAATCATTTGAGGTACCAAACAGGCCTGCGTGGCCGCTGACTCCGCCCAACATGGCTGCTCCCTCGTCGTGCACCGTCCCGTGCAGCAATTGCTTACGGAAAGCCGTATCTACCTCTGTGGGCACAATTCGGTCCAGTGGATAGGCTTGGTAGGGGTTGAAGGTAAGCGTCCCCGCACCCAATGGCTCGTAGAGGTTTTGCTTTAGGTAGTCGTAGAACTTTTCTCCGGTAATGGCTTCAATTACCCGAGGAGCCAATATGAATGACAGGTCGCTGTACACATAACCTGGCTTTTCGTTTAGGGGAGACGCAAGAATTTCTTTGTAAATCTTCCGATGGTAATTGCGGTGGATGTACAGATCATCGGCCACTCGTATCGGAAATCTTCTGGAAGAGTCTGCTTTCATCGTAAACCATTTAAACGAGCCGTTCTTCCGAACCGTACTCATCCAAAAAGGGATCCAGGCACGCAGTCGGGCCTGATGTGTCAGGATGTCCCGGTACCGCAAATCCTCTTTGTTGGTGCCACGGGCTGCCGGCAGGTAGGTTCCCAGGGTTTGGTTCTCGTCAAATTTTCCCAAGCCCTTCAGGTGCATGAATGCGGCAAGGGAGGTGCTGATTTTTGTGATGGAGGCCAAATCGTACAGGTCGTCTATGCGCACCTGTTGCAGGGAATCATAGGTATGGTGGCCGAATGCTTTGTGATAAAACACCTTACCTTCTTTGGCAATCAGCACTTGTGCTCCGGGAATCGCCTTCTCCCGGATAGCAAGGTGCATCAGGGAATCGATACCTTGTAACTGCTCGGTATTGATTCCCAAGGCCTCAGGCTGGGTATAAGCCAGCCGAAAACCTCCACTTAGCTTGATCCCATCGCCCAATCCAAAATGCGAATTGATGGCAACCGGCAAAGTACCCCTGGCGCCAATCCCTCCGAAAATCAATTGGCTGGCAAGATCCTGAGTCAGCGGTGTTTCCTGATAAGCGGCGATCAGTCCCTCTGCGTTTTCCAGTCCGGGAATTTTTCCCAGACTGTAAACATTGCCAAACACACTGACTACCACTGCATGCTCCTCCATCAACGCCCGAATCAACACAACCATTTCCGGACTGATGCCGTATTGGTTGGTGCCCTCCCGAATTCCCAGGCCATGCAATCCAATTAGAATAAGGGAGTAATCGGCTAGTTGTCGTCTGAGCTGCTCCACATCCCCCAGATTACCCTCTTTTGGAAAGGTAAAATGCGGCATGGGCGCGTAGCGCTCCAATCCCTTTTGAAAATCAGTGGTCCGGGAGGTTCCCAAGGAAAGGGACGCCATTTTTACATTTTGGAATCCCTTGATCGGTAAAATGGCCTCCGAATTCCGCAGTAGGGTTAGCGAGCTTTCGGTTAGTTTTCGGCTTAGAAATTCAGCCTCGGGACTGTTCAGGTCTGCGATGAGATGGTTGGTTTCCACCGGTCGAAAATTATCCAGGCCCAGCCAGGCTTTTGCTTTCAATACTTTCAGCACCCGTTGATCGATTTCTTCTTTGCTGATCTCACCCTGCTCCAAAAGTTTCTTCACCTCACGAATCGTCGCAGGGACATTCATGGTGTTGAGCATCATGTCGTTGCCCGCCAACAGCGCTTTGGCATCCACCACTCCGGGCGGATAGTACTTGGCCACGCCCTGCATGTTTAGCGCATCGGTAAATATCAGGCCTTCAAACCCCATTTCTTCTTTTAATAGTCCCGTCACGATCGGCTTGGAAAGCGTGGAAGCCAGATTAGGCGTATCGTCCAAAACAGGGATCTGCATGTGGGCCACCATTATGCTACCCAGACCCTGATCCATCAGCTCCCGGAACGGATAGAGTTCGATTTCTTCCAGGCGCCTTTTTGAAAAATGCAGCACCGGGAGTCCGTAGTGAGAGTCTACGTCGGTGTCACCATGACCCGGAAAATGCTTTGCAGAAGCCAGGATGCCTTGGTCTTGCATGCCTTTCATGTAGGCGAGGGACTTTCGGGCCACATTTTCCTTCTCTTCTCCAAAGGAGCGAAAGCCGATGACCGGATTTCCCGGATTGTTATTGACATCCACCACCGGTGCAAAATTCACGTGAATGCCGGAGCGCCGTGCTTGCCGGGCTACCTCTGCGCCCATGGCATAGAGGAGTTGCTCGTCTCCAATACCGCCCAGAGCCATTTGATAGGGATACCTCACCGTGCTGTCCAGACGCATGCGCAGGCCCCACTCCCCGTCGAGACTGATCATCAGGGGAATTTTTGATTCGGCTTGAAACCTATTGATCATGTGAGCCTGCCGAACCGGACCGCCCTGAAAAAAGATAATCCCTCCTACTCCATATTTCTTGACCAAATTTGAAATCGAATCCACGTGGGCTTGATCCTTATTGGAGTACGCGGGGATCATGATCAATTGGGCGATCTTTTCTTCCTGGCTCATGGTTGCCAACACCGAATCTGCCCAGGGAGTAAAGCGCTCGTCCAAAAAAGGAGGCCGCTGCACTTGCCCGTAAAGAGGAAAATACCCGGTAAAAAAACATGCCAACACCAGCAGGAGGTGCGTTACCGGACCTTTCACCCAATCCCTAAGAAAACCCCGTCCGCTTTCCATCCGATCTATTTTGAATTTTTGCATTCTTTCTTCTATTTATCCGGAAAGATACCAATTTTGTGGCTTCTGCTTGAAACGGATCTAAAAAAATACCTATCATTGGGAAGAATATTCCCCATTTAATCCAGAAGCCATGAGTCCACTACTCGTTTTTGGCGTAATCGCCGGCTATTTTACGCTGTTATTGGTGATCAGTTACCTTACCTCCCTGAAGTCCGATAGCCTCACCTTTTACACGGGCAATCGGGAGTCCCCCTGGTTTCTGGTCGCTTTTGGTATGGTCGGTGCTTCGCTGTCGGGAGTGACCTTTATCTCGGTCCCCGGCGAGGTAGGCAATACGCAATGGGCTTACCTGCAATTTGTAATGGGGAATATCGTCGGCTATGCGGTCATCGCGCTGGTACTGATCCCCCTGTTTTATCGGCTCAATTTAATATCCATCTACGAATACCTAAAAAGCCGGTTTGGTAGAAGCACCTACCTCACCGGGGCCACCATTTTCCTTATTTCCCAGACGATAGGCGCTTCTTTCCGCCTCTTCCTGGCCGCCACGGTGCTTCAAATCGCTTTTTTTGATGCTTTTGGTGTTCCTTTTTACGCCTCTGTCTTTGCTACCATGGTGCTGATTTGGTTGTATACCTACAAAAGTGGGATCAAGACCATCGTTTGGACCGATACCCTGCAAACCAGTTTTCTTTTGCTGGCCGTGATCATCACCATCGTCGTGATTGCGGGGCAAATGGGTAAAAGTGCAGGGGAAATGCTGGCAATTGTCCGGGAAAGCGAACTCTCCAATATCTTTGTCTGGGAGGGAAATACCAGCCAAAACTTCTTCAAGATGTTTGCCGGAGGGGTGTTCATCACCATTGCAATGAACGGATTGGATCAAAACGTTATGCAAAAAAACCTGACCTGCCGCAACCAAAACGACGCCCAAAAAAACATCTTTTGGTTTGCCATTACCTTCTTTTTCTCCAATCTCCTTTTTCTTGCCCTTGGGGTACTGCTCTACCAGTATGCCGCCGTCAATGGGCTGTCCCTGCCTGGAGCCACGGACGAACTCTTTCCCAGCCTGGCCCTAAACCATTTCGGCACATTGGCTGGAGTCGTGTTCTTGTTGGGCGTCACGGCGGCAGCATTTTCCAGCGCAGACTCAGCCCTGACCGCGCTTACCACCTCCTTTTGTATCGACATAATCGATTTACCGGCCCAAAAGAAGCTCAACCAGGATCAGACCCGCCGGTGGATCCATATAGGCTTTACTTTTCTGGTTTTTTTGACCATTGTCGTTTTCAACGAATTGAACGACCGAAGCGTCGTAAGCGCGGTATTTAAAGCCGCCGGATTTACCTATGGTCCTTTACTTGGACTGTTTGCCTTTGGTCTTACCAATCCGCTCGCAGTGCGGGATCGATTGGTCCCGGCTATTTGCCTTCTGAGTCCGGCTCTTTCCTTCGTTTTGGATTGGAATTCCGCCCAATGGTTTGATGGTTTTCAGTTTGGTTTTGAAATCCTTTTGGTCAACGCCGCCATCACTTATCTAGGCCTGCTACTCACTGCCAGGAAAACACCTACCGCATCAGGCTAAACGGCAGCATAAACAAGGCAAAAATCATGGTTAGGGTCAATGTCACCCCGAAACCCAATAGCCGAAACGGCAGTAGTAGCAGCCAGATAAGCGGATAAAGTAACAGCAATAACAAGGCTATGGGCCAGCACAGCACGAAGAGAATGGCCCAAAGGACCAGTCCGGTAAATAGTCTCATGGTGACTTGATTCAATGGTTTTTCCCTTCCACATCCAATGCCGTGCCTATTTTCCAAAACACGCGAATCGATACTTTCAACGGGATTTACCTTGTTACCCACACCGTTACCTGTTCGCTATCGATCAATAAACTGTCCGGAAAAATGACGATTTGGATTCCTTTTATACCCGCATCCAAAGAGGCTTTCCTTTAAACCCTAACCGGTCAGCAAGAGTAAAAGGCACTACGTATCCAATGAATCATACTACCGAATAAAAGCACTCCTCTCGGCCCCCGATAGCTATTCCCAAGCATGGCAACATTTTTGGAAAGTAAAAAGCGAACGGTAGCGCTTATCAAAGGAATCGTCAATAACCCGAGGGCAACAAATATAACATACAAGAAAATGCCAAAAGGCATGAAGAAAATCGTGTCTGCCAATAGTCGATCATCCATCCGGTAGACCCAACACTGCCAATGGGTACGCTTCGGGAAGAGCGATTTGTCCTTTCTGAACTTTTCACTTTTGGAGATTGGTGGCCTTTTCCTGCCTGCATGATTCTTGTTTCGACCCGAGGGAATTAGTTGATCAATAAGTGGCTATTCCTACGATTTGAGGCCGTTAAAAAAGGAGAAGCCTATCTAGTAGACCTCACCATATTTCTTCCGTCTATAATCCAATCCCGATTCGAAAGCCCGGACTGACTTGTTTGAAAAAACCGTTAAAATAGAGTTGAGGGGCTACGCTGATGTTTTTTACGATTTCCCAGTTCACGCCCAGCCGCATGGTGTTCGATTTGAAAAGCGCTCCGCTTCGCTTTGTTACCAGACCAAATTCCACTCCCAGCCAATTGGGTTTTAGCCGGTCGTCGGAAAAGTTTCTACGGTATCCCAGATTGGTGAAATTGTTGGTAATTATTCCACCGTTCTCGCTGAAGGAAAACAAGAGGTTGTTGGAAATATAGAACTGATCTTTTAACAGCCCTTTTTGATTTAGATGAATACCAATCTCCCCGGAAATATCTGTCAAAAAACTATTTTGATACACATTAGCCCCTACTCCTGCACGGATGCTCAGCATGTCCATGTACCCTGTAAAGCGGTCCTGGCTAAGGATTAGCCCCTGATTGGAAGGGTCTTGCCGGTATTCAAGGCTTCGCAAAAACCGGTGCCGCTCGGGCAATTGGTTGCTGATTTCTTCTGCCAGCAATGGAAAATCAACATCCAACAGCGCCGCCACATCATTGAAGGTAATAATGGCTTCCATCTTATTTGCTACATCGTATATAATAATCCGATTCCGGAAATTTTCGAGCAGTTCCCGCTCCCCTGAAAACCGATAGCTTTTTAGGATAGGATTTGGTTGGATATGCACGTTATCCTGATGCCAGTATTCGACCAGGTAAGGAATATCTTCCGGAAGGTCCTCCTGAATTTCGTTCAGATCGACTTGAAACGATTCGAATACCTCTTTAAGGCCCCCGCTTTTCTTCAGTTCGTGGTAATCTTCCGCAAGAATCAACAGGTCCAGGTGGGCGTGTTCTTCAAAACGTATGGTATCTCTCAACACTTCCGCATGCTGTGCCGACACGGCTTGAAAAAGAAGTACAAAAAGAAAAGTCAGTAAGTAACAATCGCGCGTTTTCATGGTAGGTGTGTTTTAGTAGTTTATAATTTAATCTGTAGTGCCAGCGACTGGTTTTTATCCGGGAAATGCCCAATGCTGCCCCACCTGATCCTAAATTTTTGGTTATTCTTTGATCCCGGCTCCTGCAAAGACGCGTAGGGTAGTTTTTGTGGAGTTGATTTTTCGGGTATGGCTTTCGTTTGAGCCAGCCCTGCCGTCGTTATTTCGGGAATGGCGATTTCTATACCTGGCAGCGACAGGGCCGGGCGCGAAATTGGTTTGGACCCACCTATTGATTGGTGAAATTCTCGCCGAGACGAATGTCTATCACTTTCTTCGGGCCGGAAAGCAAGGGGCTTCGCCTTTAAGACTAGCGGCTTCACTTTCGTATCCGGCTTTGGTCTTTGTGCCCCCAAAGAATCTGGTGAGTAGGCTGGCTTATTCTGTTTCAAAACATGAATAAGGGCGGTCATCTCGTCCAGCTTTTCGGCTTGCTGGTCAAGTTTAAGAAAGAGGACCCCGCAAACGAGCAGCAACAGCACACAAGCAGCCATGGCGGAAAGCATGCCCCAGGAAAGGGTGCGTTTTTTGATTTCAATGGTTGCCCATATTCTTTGTTTGGCCTCACTGGCATAGATTTCGTCCCTTTTCCGGGTATGAAGCAATCCGTTCCGGATACCTTCATCTATTTCTTGGTACGGCATGATTATTTATCCTTAGTTGCTGTATGATGTAATTTCTGGCCTTGCTTAGCTGCGATTTGGAAGTGTTTTCATTGATCTGAAGCATTTCCGCAACTTCCTTATGAGAATAGCCCTCGATGGCGTAGAGATTGAAAACCGTGCGATATCCTTTCGGCATGTCATCCAGAATCTCAGCGACTTCTTCCATGTCCAGGTAGCCAGCCGGTGGAGGTTGGGAGATGCTTTTTGCCATCAACGCTTCATCCTCATGAAAAACCATCTCCTTTTTTGTTTTCAAAAAGCGAATCGATTCATGAATCACAATGGTGAAGATCCATTTGCCAAGACTGCCCTCTCCTCTGTATTCGAACTGGTGGATACGGCTGAACACCTTGGAATAGGCGACGGACACCACATCTTCCACATCGTGGTGATTGGCCAGGTACCGCATGGCCGTTCGAAACGTCTGCCGGTAATAGGTGTCAAAGAGCATTCTTTGCGCAACGGGGTCGTTTTTCAGACAACCTGATAAGATTTCCAACTCTTTCAAAATGTTTTATTGTGTATGTAAAGGTAGGAACCCGATAAGTTAGGCATACGTTGCCTGCAGTGAAATTTTACTTTGTGAAAAAATGTTAAGGCGAAAAAACAACTAGTGGCGTGGGGAAATGAAAAAACGTTAAAACCGTCATTACCTCAACACACTGCGGAGATTCTGCGTCCTGACATTGAAATTAAAAACTCGTTTCGATGAAAAAAATCGTCTTTGTCTTTGTATCCGGCTTATTGCTTCTTTCCTGTATGGAAGAGGAAAATCTTTCTACCCTGCAATCCGGACCCGTTCCAATCGGCAATTGGAGCAATCTGGAATACAAGGAAAATGGCTTTGTGATGGAGAAGGTAAACAAACTGCAGGAAAATACAGAAGGGTATCGTTTTTTTAGCAATGGAAAATTACTACATCGGGCCAACAGCAGTTGGTGCGGCACCCCTCCCATCCTGACCGATGACTACGAGGGAAACTGGGAAAGAAACGGACAAACAATCAGACTGGAAGCAGGCTTTTGGGGGGGAACACAGATTCAGGAACTAAGGATTGTTGACGAAACGACCTCCACTCTTTTACTTGAGCAAATAAGCAGCGAGTGGATTACTGAGGAGTAAGTGCAATTTGTAGGGAAGTCGGAATTCCCGACCCCAACCCATTGCCCCGGTTAAATGGGGCTAAAGCATTGGAAAATCCGGAAACAAAAATAAGCGGTAGCAGAAAGTGTTTCATCGAAGAGAATCGTATTGAATGTCGTACTTGTTTGGTATAGCCTTGCTTATTCAAAATCCACATGCGTTTCTACGAAAAGTTTAATTCAATGGTTTGCCCATTACTCGAAATTTCTTTTGGGACAGCTAAGCACCAACCAATCCAAACACAACCTAACTAAAACCATAGCAGATTACCGGCAAAAAAGACCTTATTTGGGTATTTATTGCTTGTACCTGCATCATATTTTTTTTACATGCGTTTTTGTTGTTGCTTTTGAGGAGTGAAAGCCGCTAAATTCCAAGTAGAACCCGCAGGTTTTCGAGGAAATCTACTAACTTGACATACTCTTTACGTCCGATGAAAAAAACCTTGTCCTACCAAGTATCAAAACCCATTCCGAATGAAAACCTGCTTCACCTGTTTCGTTTTATTGATTTTTTCGGCCATTGGCAATGCACAAGGCACCGACACCCTTTACCTATGGCCGGGTACGGTCCCCGGTGAAACGATGGCCAAACACCCTCCGGTTCAAACGCCCAATACCAGCGGAAATGTTATCCGGCTTACCGATGTAACCGACCCGGCACTGGTGGTATTCGAGCCGAAAGCACCTTCCAATGGCGCCGGCATCATCGTCTGTCCGGGAGGGGGGTACAATATCCTCGCCATTGACAAGGAGGGGTACGAGGTAGCAGAATGGTTTAGTCAATTGGGCTTTACAGCATTTGTGCTCCAATACCGTGTTCCGGACAAGCGGGAACCTGCACTTTACGACCTGCAGCGGGCCTTTCGAATGGTCCGGGCAAGAGCCAGCGACTGGAATGTGGACGCTAAGCGGTTGGGAGTAATTGGCTTTTCTGCCGGCGGCAGCCTGGCCGCCCGGGCAAGCACCCGTTTTGACGAGCGGACCTATGCGCCTGTCGATGCGGCGGACAGCCTCTCGGCACGCCCTGATTTTGCCCTGCTGATCTATCCAGCGTATCTGGACGAAGGGGAGAATCGGAGCCTGACACCAGAGCTTGGCCTGAGTGACCGCACTCCTCCGCAGTTTCTTTTTGGTACCGCAGATGATCGGTATGGGAACAGTGCCCTGGTGATGGCAGGGGCGCTTCGGGACCAGAAAATTCCCGTGACCCTACATTTCCTTTCGAAAGGTGGGCACGGATACGGGATGCGCAACGGCAACGATGCCGCGGAAACCTGGCCGGACCTGGCAGAAAAATGGCTTCGCCAACTCGTTTTGACCAACCATGAACCCTTGATGCCATAAAAAAACGATTCCGATGAATGTGAGTGAATCCTTGAAAAAATTAGCATCCCTTGTTACAGACGACCTGGCAGACCTGCGGCAATTGTTGGTAGCCTTGCTCATCGGCATCCTGCTTTTGGTATTTTTTGTTTACCTATCCCGCTGGATAAAAAAAATCGCACGTATCCGACTTGGTAAACGAACCGAAGATTCCTTGCTGGCAGATTTTATTGCCACGAGCATTCGGTTTATCGTTCTGCTTTTCGGTATTACCCTGATTCTTCGTTTTCTAGGTCTCACCGGGGTCGTCAGCAGTATATTGGCCGGAGCTGGTATCACCGCCTTTATCATCGGTTTTGCGCTCAAGGATATCGGTGAAAATTTCCTGGCCGGAATACTTCTGGCTTTCAAAAGGCCTTTTAAAATAGGAGATTTGGTGGAAATTCAGGGTATCAGTGGAAAGGTACGGGCGCTAAACCTTCGCGACACCCAAATCAAAACCCTGGATGGGAAAGACGTTTTCCTTCCAAACGCCTCCATCATAAAAAGTCCCTTAATCAATTTCACCATCGATGGATACCTTAGTTACAACTTTATGTTAGGCCTGGGGTACGGCTGCGATTACCAAAAGGCTCTGGCATTAATTACGCAGACACTAAATCAGGTACCGGGCGTCTTATCGGGAAAAAAGGGACCGATGGCGTTGGTGAACGAAATCGGCGATAGTGCCCTCTTGATTCGCGTAAGTTACTGGGTCAATACCTATGACAAGAAACATGCGGACCACGTTGTACGTGCAGCGGCCATACTGGCCGTGTTGGAAGCCCTGGAAGGAGCCAACTACCCGCTTCCCGGCCGGATCATCGAACTCAAAGGCACAATTCCCGGGGAGCAGAATCAGCCCTGAAACCAAGCACCATCATTCGCGCTTCAGCCTTTTGAGGTATTGGTGCCATCGTACGCCCATGCAAAAGGGTATACACAGGGGGCCTAATGACCGAGCAATCCATTGGCTAAGAGCCTTGTTCCCAAAAACAGGATACCCGGCGTTTCTTGCTTTTTATACACACCGGTTACCGACGGTATCCAACGAAAAATGTCAATCTATCCGGGTCAGCACAGGCCTTTTGGGCTATCGAAAGGGATTGGTTCCCCATTCGTACCGGCGAGCCGGATTGAAATCAGGATTGGGTACCGGGTATTGGGCGCCGGTGTCGGTTTGCCATTTTTTCAGGGCTGCCTTCATCTCGGCTAGCTTTTCCGGAAAGCTAAATTTGAGGTCGGTCATTTCGTTGATGTCGTACCTGAGGTTGTACAAGTCAAACTCGCCCGATACCAGGTTTTCTATCAGCTTCCAGTCGCCTTTTCTAAGCGCAGACATAGGGACTTCGTGGTGGTAAACCGGGTAGTGGGTAAAAACTTCCCGCTCTGGATCCACGCCCTTTCCCAATAGGCCCGGCACCATGGAATGCCCGTCAAGCACCTGCTGCATCGGGGCTTCTCCCTTTCCCAGTTCCAGAAAGGTAGGGTAAAAATCCACGCTGGATACTATGGCCTCGGAAGTACTGCCCGGTTCTACCCTTCCAGGCCAGCGGACAATCAGGGGAACGCGGATTCCCCCTTCGTATACCGTCCCTTTGCCCGCCCGCAGCGGCGCATTGGATGTAGCGATATAGCGGAGGGGGTGCCCTTCCGGGTAGACATCTTTGCTGTCCCCTCCCAATAGAGGAATGTTGTCAAACCGGTTATCTACACCCCCATTGTCTGAATAGAAAATCACCACCGTATTGTCCGCGAGGCCCAGGTCTTCGAGTGCTTCCATCAATGCCCCCACGCTGGCATCCACATGCGAGATCATGGCTGCATAAACGGCATTGCTGGCGTAACTCGGGTCTTTGGGCTTGTTGAGGAACCTATCGATCAGCGATCGGTCTGCATCCAATTGCACGTGTACATCGTAATGCGATAGAAACAGGAAGAAGGGTTCCGCTTGATTTTCCTTCATAAAATCCACACTCATATCCGTGAGGATTTCGCTGAGCCTCCGATTTTTCCCTCCGGTGTATTCCGGAATGAATCTCGGCTGATAAAAGCCTCCACCAGCATACGTATAGGCCCGATCATAGCCCCTGCTTTGCGGCAGGTGTTCCGGACTATTTCCCAGGTGCCACTTGCCAAAATACCCGGTTTTGTACCCTGCGGCCTGCATGGAATTACCCAGTGTTTCAATTTTATCCGGTAGGTGTTGCACCCGGTGATGAGGTACAACGACCTCCTCGTAGGGGCGCCAATGCCCGGGAATAAAGTCAAAAATACCTACCCGGGCCGGGTACTGTCCGGCTTGAATACTGGCTCGGGTGGGGGAACAAACGGGCGCCGCATACGCGTGTCGGAAGAGCATTCCCTGACGGGTCAATTTGTCTATATGGGGTGTTTCGTTAAACCGGTTGCCATAGGCAGGCAAATCCCTTCCGCCAAGATCATCGGCCATGATCAAAACGATATTGGGACGGTCCTGGGCCTGCGCGGAAAATGCGCACAAAAGCAGGGAAAGAAAAACGAGCGTGATCGATCGGTTATTCATGGGTTGGATGGGTTTATAGCCATTGCACCCTTTCGGTACATTGGATGGAACAGGTGATTTTTCTGGACTAAAGCTAACAAACTTTTTGAAAAAATCCCCTCGGATTCCGCCATTCCATTGGCATGGGGAATACCAAAAAGATAAATGCGGGAAGGGGTTTGCTCGCTTCGGCACAAGTAACCGTCCTCCCATTCCTTCCGGGCTGATAATCCTGCCCGGGGCGTGGGACTCCGGGCCGGAGTCCCTACGGGACAAAGCTACAGCCGCCTGACACCTCAGGATAGGAAGAATTCAAGAGCTACTCTTTGAATCTATCGGGAATGATAAATTCGTAGCCTTCAGGTGGCCAGGGCCCGATACTCTGTCCTTCCGGCCGGGGAGCAGTGGGCCGGATGGGTGCATATCCCTCCGCAGAGTAGCTCAGGTTTAAAAAAGGCGTTTGTTTTGTTTCTCCGTCCACCAGCGAGCGGATACCCATATCGGTAATACCACTGGTAAGCAACGTACGCTCCACCGGGGCCGTGGGTTTACCGGTACGGATAAACTCCTGAATGTTAAGCGTCAGGTAGCTAAAATGGGAATAGCTCATGCTGTGGTCCAGAACAAACTCTGTGGCTACTTGCCCCTGCGAGGTATTGGCAGCATAGGCCCAACCCTGGTTCACGTACCCGGTAAGCATGACGATCGCGCCTTTGGTGCCATCGTTGTACGAAACCAGAATGGCATGGGGCGCTTCCACCAACTTCCGCATGTCTCCTTGCTTCCTTCCTTTGATCGAATTACAGGCGGCGGTGACTAAATCCATGTTGATGCGTCCATCATCCATGGCTTTCCAAACGTCCTCCCCTTTTAGTCCCAGCACACTTGCCACCCCTGTTTCACCTCCTGCCCTTCGCTCTACCATGCATTGCAAAATCTCCGCCACGTGAAAGCCATAGGCATCCAGTGAGGCGTAGCCGATCGCCACTGCTTCTGAAATACCCAGGCCAATAGGATGCTCCAAAGGCCGGTCTCTCCAGCAGAATGGCAGGGAAGAGCCCGCCATCATGGGCACCTCCAGTTCCTTTGATCGGTCATAAATCCATTTGCTATCCAACCAACTGTAAGCCAGGTGCTTGTCCGTAAATAGCGGAACTGACTTGTTCGAGGCATCAAACACACGGAAAATCTGCTCCAGATAGTTCATGCGCGGATACATTTTTATGCCGTAGCGACTATAAGGATACTCCCCGTGTTCGCCAATGTATATCACTGCATCTACTGCCAGCTTGTCCCCGCCCAGCGTAAGTGCCTCCGCGATCGTGCCATAGACTGTTGCCCCGTTCATTTTGGCGATTCTAACCCCGGTATCGTTGGCTCCAATCTGGTCAATCCATACAGAGACAATCTTCACCTGCGGCGCAACCATCCCTTCGTCCGTGGGAATACCCGCGAAAAGCTTCGTCCCAATCACATCTGCATGGGCACTGTTACGGTAAATGTTGGCGATAAGGGCCACCGTTTTCTGTGCTGCGGGGGACTTCTTGCTACTCTCTCCAATTATCCGGGCCATGGCTTCCGCCTGAGCCCCACCCAAACCAGCCCCTAGATGGAAGAATGAACCGGCTAAAATTGATTTTTTTATAAATTCCCTTCTTGGATTTTCCTTGTTTGTCTCCATAGTCCTTTTCATTGGTAGGTACTTGTTTTTTATTCAATACTAGCAGTATCCTTACTTGTCTGGCATCGAAGTCCTCCGGAATTTCAATAGCCCTTTGTACCGGTTTATTCGGAACCACCGCTACCTTCGTTGCCTGGTTGGGAGCCCGATTCCCGAGAAGCCGGTGTTGGTTACCAGCCTACCGCATAGCCATTTCGCCTCGGATCTGCCCCACCCATCATCCAGCCACTTTCACGATCAATGGAAACACCCTGGGCACCGCCCACGGTCATGGACCAATCGCCTAAACTCGTATCCAGCTGGTAGCCCATTTGCCGCAATTCGCTGAGTACTTCGGGCGCTATCCGTTGCTCTATGATAATTTCTTTGGCAGGTACCGAACCCAATTCGTCTTTCCAGCGAAACCTCGGTGCACTGATGGCATCCTGTATATTCATACCAAAATCAATATAATTCATGGCAACCTGGGGAACGGATTGCAAAATCCCAAAACTGCCGGGGGAACCGACAATTAGTTCAGGTTTGCCTGCTTTGTGAAATTGCATCATCCCTCCGATACACCAACCCACACCCTTCCAGGGTTCCACGCTGTTCGCTTTCCCAGGCGCCTTTTCCATCCAATCAATGGCACTGTTGAAGATCAGACCGGTTTTGCCAGCTACATAACCGGAACCAAAACCACCCCCATGCGTCTGGATAATCACCACTGCGTTGCCCCACTGGTCCATGGCCGAAAGGCTGGTGGTAGCGTACTGATAGGTCGGATCTACTGTTCCCCTTTGCAAATCGGGGATCTCCTGCATGGTGTCCTCTGGGTAGCTGGCCGCTGATTTTTTTCTATTCTTCACGCGTGCGACTACCTTTTTTCGTTGTTCATCCAGATAGGTTTCAGAAAGCAGCCGGTCCACTGGAACATCCACGTAGTCCGGATCTCCTATATAGGCATCCGTATCTAACCTGCTCAGATAGATGGCCTCCATCAGGTGGGCCAGGTATTCGGCACTATTGTGCCCCATGCGTTTTACATCAAACCCCTCCATAATTTTTAGCGTTTGCAGTTGCTGCAAGCCCATGCCCGGAGGGGGATTGTTGTAAACCTTGTATCCTCTGTAGTCGATCGAAATCGGCTCGGTCCATTGGACCCGGTCGGGAACCATTGCCAGATCTTCCACGGTAATAAAACCACCGTCTTGTTTAAAAGCCTCGGCTATTTGTTGGGCAATCTCGCCCTTGTAGAAAACATCAATTCCCTCTTTTGCGATGCGTCTCATCGTCGCCGCCAGGGGTTTGTTCGTAAAGAAATCGCCGATCTCGTACGGGTATTGTCCGTCTTTAAAAAGTAGCGCTACCGATTCCTTGTGTGGCTTTACCCGCTCCACCGTTCCTTTCCACATCGCTTCGTCAAACTCGGTAATGGGCACTCCATTTTCCAAATAGCTAATAGCGGATTCAAATACGGTTTCCAAAGACAGGGTGCCGTAATCTTCCAATGCCCGGTTCCAGCCCGCCAGGTTACCGGGTATGGCCACGATTTTCGGCCCGACGGTTTCGATTGCCTCGTGACCTGCCCCGTCTGCTGCCTTCGCTGCTGCCGCCAACGATCCGGCATCGAAGGTCTTGGGTACCCAACCGCCGAAAACGAGCGAGCGAACCCGGTCTTCGGCAGCGGAATAAAAAAGCATGTATCCCACACCGGCTGTACCGGACATGTACGGCTCCACGGCATTCAGGGCTGCCGCGGTAGCCACGATGGCATCTATTGCGTTGCCTCCCTTTGCCAAAATCTTCTGGCCGGCAAGGCTGGCCAATGGGTTGGCCGAAGCCACCATTCCCATTTTCCCTACTGCTGCCGGGCGAAGGTTTTCCTTGGCCACCTGGGCCTGGGAATGAAAACTTACTAGCGTAAGCAATACCAGCAATGCAGAAAGTGTTTTTCGGAATAGAATTAATAGTTCATCAAAATTTTTCATCGGTTATATCATTTTTTTATCGCGACCATGCAAGGCCCTATCCGCTAAAGGCGGTGTATATTTGCGAAGTCCGCACCTGCTTCAAATCCTCAGTCCTGCTGGTCCGCCCGTTCCATCGATAAAGAGGTGGATTTATTTGCCGTCGCTGCATCTGCAGGCAGGCGTTTGTTTTTCTTCCCACTCCAATAGGAAGCCAATACCGAGGAGGTAAACCCCATCAGGGGCCCGCAGACGGCCGAGGCCAGTCCCACCGTTGCGATTTTTCCCATTTCCTTGGCAATCCCGGAAACAAGACCTGCATTCTGCATTCCCGTAGTAATCGAGATGGTCCGACAGTCTTGCTCCTTCAATCGGAAAAGCCGGGCCATCCAATAGGCCGCCAGGTACCCTGCAAGGTTTAACAGCAAAACTGCTCCTACCAGTAGCAAGCCCATGTTTAACAGGCTCTCTCTTCCTGCTGCCATGATGATCGCGACGATGAATGCAATACCCGCCATGGATACCAGCGGCATGGAAACATCTAACCATCGGGCCCGTCCGTGCAGAAATTTATTGAATAGCAGCCCGGCGCCGATTGGTAACAGCACCATTTTGACGATGCCCCACATCATGTCAAAAACAGCTATGGGAATAAATCCACCCGCATATAGCTTCATAAGCAGCGGTATCACCAGAGGAGCCAGAAGGGTAGTAACCGATACGATGGTGATGCAAAGCGCCACATTGGCTTTGGCCAGATAAGCCATTACCGGTGACGCCACCGATACCGGTGCGCAGCCTAGCAAAATCAGTCCTGCTGAAATCTCGGAAGAAAAACCATTTACCGACGCCAAAAAAAAAGCAATCGTTGGCATCAGTGAAAACTGCGCAACCACCCCCACCAGTACGGATTTGGGAGCCTTTGCGAGGGCGATAAAATCCCTTACGCCCATCGACGTACCCATCCCAAACATGATCAATTGTATCAACGGTGTAATCAGCTCCGCCAATTCAAAGCCATTCATTTCAAGAAAATACGCCGGGTAATTCAAGGCAGTAGCCACCACCGCCAAAATTAATAGGGTGAATGAAAGGCCTTTCGTCGCCTGAAATCCTCTAACACCCAAGGAAGCACAAAGAAAGCATGCGATCAACACCGGACCAAGGTGCGAGGTGTTGCGCATAGCCAGCATCAACAGCGCTACAACAAACAACAACAGCGCTCCGGCAAGCAGGTAGGTGCATCTTCCTTTTCCTTTAAGGTTCATTCTCTATCCGTAAAGGTCCGCGCCGTTATTCCTCGTACAGTTCGACAATCATTTCGATTTCCACCGGTATATTAAAGGGCAAGGAACCCATTCCCACAGCAGACCGGGCATGCTTGCCTTTTTCACCGAAAACCTCCACCATAAAGTCAGAAAAACCGTTCATCACCTGTGGCTGCTGGGTAAAGTCAGGCACCGCGTTTACCATTCCCAGGACTTTTACGATCCGCTTCACCCGATTTAGTGAGCCTATCTGTGCTTTCAACGATGTGAGCAGGGATATTCCCGTAAGCCTTGCTGCATCTGCAGCCTGGGCCAGGTTCAGTTCGTCGCCTACCTTTCCGCTCATGTATTCGCCATTTTCCTGCATGGGACCATGGCCCGAGAGGAAAACCAGGTTGCCGGTCTGCACAGCCAAAACGAAATTGGCGGTAGGTGCCGCCGGTTCGGCCAGGGTTATACCCATTTCGGCAAGTCGCGTTTCCGGGTCATTTGTCTGGGCTTGCACCAGCAAGATCCCGGCCGAAGCCAACAGAACAGCAAGCGTTAACGCAAACGTATGATGAAATTTTACTGTCGTGAGGTGATTACATTTCATTTCGATTAGGGATTTTATGGATAAAATACTGGTAATTTGGGCGTTCTTGCCGATGAGTATACACTACTTACGGATGACCGGCAGGTAAATCAGGGATCGTTGAAACATCCCGGGAGTGTAAGTTCGTGAAAAAGATATAAACTTGGGAATTAACCGAAAGAAAAAACCCTCGAAAACGAGTGAATTCCGGGATGCGGCTAACCGGCGAGCCTGAAACAAAAAATAATCGCTCTTTTGGAACGACGAATCGCGAAGCAATATTATCGATACCGTGTGAAGGTTTACGCGATAATACAGCCCGGAAATGCCTAAGGCTGCGAGTGCCCTGAGGAGCGGGCCGGCTTATCCGTCCCCCTTGCCAGCAAAGGCAATCCTTCCGGGGAGATCGGTTGCTGGATTAATTGACGGGTATTGATAGCTAGCGACTTGAAATTACCGCAACCGTCTTTTCAACCCTACTTCCTGGGGGCAGTAATGCCGCCTGGGGCGGTCACTTTCCCGGGCTAAGGACAGACGCCCCCTCGGAACCACCTGGAAATAACTGGGGATTACCTTCAAATGAATACCTTGAGCCGGATTCCGGTAACGTTGGTTTCTCGCGAACCATCGGCATGGGGGAAGAAAAATCGCCTAAAGATCGCTTTATCGGTAAATTGGAGGTGTATCCTGTTGACAAGTCGGCAATGGGCATCTTCCAAGGACCCCGGGCCACTTTCACGGGCAAGACCACTCTGGTGCTTTTGCGGAAATCGTTCAATCCAAAAGGATTTTGATCATTAGACCCTGAAAGGCTGTTTGTACTCAAAAAGCCATTCTCAAGACTCTTGCTTGTCGGTAATCCGAAATCCGCACCCGCGGACCAGTTTTTCGCACCATTCAATGAATAGGGAAGGGATTTGACCTCCCAGGGCGATTGTCCGAATGTAGCCACAGAAGCAAACACAAAAACGAAAACGAACATTGCAGATCTAATCATGGGTCAGGGGATTTTTGTTGATTGCTAAGTATACGTAAAATCGAGCAAAACAGCTGACTTTCAGGCGTTTTTTTTTAGATGAATTTGGCAATAGCCCGAGGAAGGTCGTTCCCTACTTCCGGTTTTTTTTTATGCGCAGAAGCCGGTAAATCATTTTCTATAGATCCATCTTGGCGGGCAATTCCTTCCGCAAGGAGCCAATGCCTTTCCATATCAATCCGAGACCAGAAAAAACCTGTTGAAGCACATTGGCCAGCGTGGACACCGGCACGTCGGTCTTTTTGGTACGTAGCTGACTGTAAAGAGCATGCATCGTTTCGGAATAGCTGGCCTTGAGTTTCTCTTCTACTGTGACCAAAGTAGCTGCATCTGATTCATGAAGTGCCTGGTATTCTTCGAATACCGTCAAAAAATCCTTTACCTGCTGCTGCAGGTCCGCCAATACCTCGGCAACGAAGGGCTCGGTGGCGTCCTCCATTTCCTTCAGGTTATGGACAATGTCTTTAAACTCCTTGGCACCGACCACCAATAAGCGCAGGGTCTGGGACAAATCCGATAAACGGTTTGCTTCCTCTGGACTCAGGTTTTCTGCTTGCAGGCGCAACGCAAACGCAAACAGCTCCTCCTCGAGATTTTTCAGTTGCTGGTAATCCAGGAGTAAATCCTTGGACTGATAGGTTATTTTTCGCCAAACAGAGGCTTCTTTTTTTGGACCTTTGTGTTTGTGCACAATTTTCCACACCAATTTCAATGTATCTTCAAGAACGCCGTCCATTTCTTTCTCCAACGCCATCAGGGCCACGGAAGGAAGTTCCACACTGATATTTTTGACAAAACGAGACCTTCCCTTGGGAACATCAGAGCGAAACCGTCCTTTCAACCAACGCTCAAGGGGCGATAAAAAAGGATAAAAACCCAGGATCATCAGCCCATTTATCAGAGAATTTAGGGCCACCAGCTCCATCAGCGGATCCGTTAGGTGAAAAACCTGTATACTCAGCAGAATCAATGCATCGATCCAAAAAAAACACAGAATACCGGCAATAAAATTAAAACTAAAATTAGCCAGCGCCAACCTTTTCTTATCGGCGGTCCCCCCGGCCGCACCCAGGATCAGGGTGAAGGTCGTTCCGATATTTGCGCCAATAATCATGGCAAGGGCATGGTCCGAACCGATAAGTCCGGCGTTGATGGCACTCAATACGATAACGATCAGGGCTGAGCTGGATTGGATCATGGCGGTAATTAAGATGCCTAAAACCAGGAACCACCAGCGACCATGTTCATCGAAAGTGCTAAGGTCCACGGCTGCAGCGTAGGTATCGATGGATACTTTCATAAAGTCCAAGCCCAAAAACAGCAGCCCAAATCCCAATAAAAAAATCCCTGCATTCTTTAAAAACGGCCGGCTATTCGTAAACAAATACGTCAGTACACCAATGGCCAGAAAGGGAAAGGCAAAATCGGCAACGCTTATTTTGAACCCAAAGGTCGCGACAATCCAAGCTGTGAAGGTGGTTCCCATATTGGCCCCAAGAACCACTCCCAGGGCATTTTTGAGGTGAATCATTCCCCCTCCTAAAAAGGCCAGTACCATCAGGGTGACCAAAGAACTACTCTGTAGGATTGCCGTTACAAGTGTCCCGACCAGGATTCCCTTCCAGGCTCTGTCCGTGTACCGATGCAACAGATTTTTGAACGAGTTCCCTGCCAATCCTTTGAGTCCTTGCTCTACCTGGCTCATTCCCCAGAGGAATAAGCCAATTCCGGCCAGGAACTCCCAATAATCAAATACTCCTTGCATGAGTTTGTAACTAGAATAAAAATCCGTGCCTTCCGAACATCCCAGGCAGGCTTCTTCTTTCCAGCGACCAGGAAAGAGGAATTCAGGACTCGTTCGTGAAGTTCCCCTAAATTTAACAAACTTTTCGTGCAAGTAGGGGCGAACCGAACGGATTTTCTGTCGTTGGCCAGACGAAAAATCTTAGCAAGTTTTACCGATCCTGTGCAATCGATTGCGTATTTTTAAAAAAATTCATCAGATAATGTTTATCTTTACCCGTTGCACGTGGTTGCATCTACTCCAAAGATGGATGAATCATTAACACATTCGTAAAAAATAACCGATATCATGAACAAACAACACCTAAGCCTTTTTGCCCTGGCGTTTATTCTTCTTGCAGCCTGTGGAAAGCCCACGGTCGAGACGAAAGAGGGCTGGACCAATTTATTTGACGGGGAAACACTGGATGGATGGCATCAATTAGATGGAGCCGCCGAATTCACCGTAGAAGATGGCGTAATCGTAGGGTCCGCCGTTGCCAATACACCCAATACCTTTTTGGTAACCGATCAGACCTACGAAGATTTTATTCTCGAATTGGAAATTCGCGTAGACGATGAGTCGAGCAATTCCGGCGTAATGGCCCGGGGCCAGCACAATCCAGATGCCAACGATGGCAAAGGAAGGGTTTTTGGCTATCAGGTGGAGTGCGACCCGAAAGAACGCGCCTGGTCGGGAGGAATTTACGACGAAGCACGTCGGGGCTGGTTGTACCCCCTCACCTACAATCCGGATGCACGAAGCGCATTTAAGCTGGGGGAATTCAATACCTACCGTATCGAGTTTATCGGTAATACCCTAAAAACCTGGGTCAATGGGCAGGAAGTAGCCTACCTCGTAGACGATATGGATCGTTCCGGGTTTATCGGCCTTCAAGTACACGGCATTGGCAATAACCCCGAAAATGCTGGGAAAAAAACCTATTTCCGAAACATCCGCATCAAAACGGAAAACCTAACCCCCACACCCTTCGAAAACGATGTCTTTGTCGTCAGTACATTGAATAATGAACTTACTCCTTATGAGGAAGAGATTGGCTGGAAACTACTTTTCGATGGAAAAACGAGCGAAGGATGGAGAAGCGCCCGTGGCGAAAGCTTTCCAGAAGGGGGTTGGACCATCAACGATGGCGTCCTTACCATTGAAGCCAGCGACGGACGGGAGTCAGCGAATGCCGGGGACATCGTTACGGTAGACAAATACAGCGCGTTTGATCTGGCCTTCGACTTCAAACTGACCGAGGGAGCCAATAGCGGTGTAAAATATTTCGTAACCCTAAATGAAAACAATACCGGATCGGCCATTGGACTGGAATACCAGATACTGGACGACGAAAGACATCCGGATGCCAAGCAGGGAAAAGACGGGAATCGTACCCTGGCTTCACTTTATGACTTGATTAAAGCAGACAAGCAGTCCCGATTTGTGCGACCTATTGGCGAGTGGAACAAAGGCCGCGTGGTGGTTCACCCGGACAATACCGTCGAGCACTACATCAACGGACTAAAGGTGCTGACCTATACCCGCGGGTCCGATGCGTATCGGGAGTTGGTCGCGGAAAGCAAGTACAAAAAATGGGATAATTTTGGAGAAGCGGAGGAAGGACATATCCTCTTGCAGGACCACGGTGACGAGGTTCACTACAAAAACATAAAAATCCGGGAGCTGGAATAAGGCCCATTTCCCGCATTCAATAAAAAGCAAGTCCGCAGGGCTTGCTTTTTTTTATTCGGATTCCAACGCCGGGTTACCCCATTTCAGCCCTGACCCGGGCCAGAAACCGGGTTACCTTTTCAAACGGGTCACCGGGTCCCAAGGTCTCGATGGGCAAATAGCCCTGGTAATCACTGTCGCGAATCAATGGCATCAACTTCGCCAAATCTACCGGCTTCTGTATGCCGAAATGATTGACATTCTCCTTAAGTTGCCAGTTGACCGCATAGCGGATATTTTTCTGAATCTCCTCGTATGGGTCGGCCTGGGAATAACTGCCAATGTCCAGTACCAGTCCAAACCATTCCTCATCTACTTCCCTCATGATCTGTTCTACCTGCGCTGCACTTTGGATAAATTCATTATGATTTTGCATGGCGAGAATGACGCCATGGTTGGCAGCAAATGCTGCGCATTCCCGGCAAGCCTCCACAACCAACGCTGCCTTTTCCTCCCATACCATTCCCTCCTGAAGGCGGGGCCCGGCAAATACCCTTAGGACCGGGGCTCCCAGTTTTGCAGCAGCCACCACCCATCGCTTCACCAAATCAATTTCCCCCTTTCTAATCACCGGATCTGATTCGGTAAAATTATTCCGGACGCCGGTACCGCTGATGTGCAGGCCCCGGTGGTGTGCCAGTTTTTTGATGCCAAACAGAACCTCGTCCGAAGGCACCTCCGGGTACCCCGGAATGTAGTAGGCGGTCAGATCTACAGCTGCAAAACCCTGCCCTGCACAAAAATCAAACAGGGTTTCGATCCCCACAGAGCCGTCTCTCAAAGCGGCGTTAAATGAAAACGCATTTAAGCTTAGTTTTAAATTACTGTTGCTACCCGCCAACGTGCGGGAGGGGTAATGCATGGCCAAAGCTGGTAGAGAGGCCACCTGAAGGCCCTTTTTTAGGAAATTTCTTCGTTTCATTGTGTGCAAACCTGTATTGGTAACTCGGACGTTAGCAGGAAGATACTGTGAAAATAGTTAAAAAAAAACCATAGGGGCATTTTCCAAATACAATAACCCAGTCAAACCCCGGATTTCGGTAATAAACCGCGTTTCCGATGGGATTTTATAAAATTTTAATTTAATTTGTGCAATCGATTGCCTAAATCCGGACATTCACTGGAAAAAAAGCGAAATAATTTTTATACTTACTGCGATTTAAAAAAAACCAAAAAAATGGAGCATACGATAAACGCCACCCAAAGCACCTTTTTAACGGATGATTTCCTGTTAAAGAGTGATTTTGCCAAGGCCTTATACCACGATCATGCCAAAAAAATGCCGATCATCGACTACCATTGTCACCTTTCTCCTCACGATATTGCGACCAACCGGAAGTTTAAAAACATGAGTAGTATCTGGCTGGAAGGAGACCATTACAAATGGCGGGCCATGCGGACCTTGGGAGTATCGGAAAAATTCATTACCGGGGACTCTTCCGACAAAGAAAAGTTTTACAATTGGGCCAAATCGGTACCGCATACCATGCGAAATCCCCTGTACCACTGGACTCATCTCGAACTCCTCCGTTATTTTGGAATCGATCAGTTACTCAACGAAGATTCTGCCGATCAGATTTACGAAGAAACGACGGATATGCTCCAGCAGAAAGATTTTCAAACCCGCGGCCTACTTGCCAAAATGAACGTGGAAGTGGTCTGTACCACCGATGATCCCATCGATAGCCTGAGCTACCATCAGCAGGCAAAAGCCGAGAATATCGGTATCAAGCTTTTACCTGCATTCCGACCCGATAAAGCCTATGCAGTGGAGAACCCCAAAACCTACCTGGAATACCTGGACAAGCTTTCCGAGGTCAGCGGTCTGCCCATTCACTCCTACGAAGACTTGCTGGCTGCCCTCGAAAATCGCGTGGCCTATTTTCACGAAAATGGCGGACGATTGGCCGATCATGGGCTCGAACAACTCTATTTCTTTGATGAAAACGATCATGGAATAGACGATCTTTTCGCAGACGTTTGCAAAGGTAAAATCCTACATCCCGAGGAAATCCGCTTTTTTAAATTTAAAACCCTTTCCGCACTCAGCAAGATGTACCATGCCAAAGGTTGGACCCAACAATATCATCTGGGTGCTTTACGAAATACCAACGAGCGAATGGCGCGAATCCTGGGACCCGACACAGGATTTGATTCCATTGGAGACTTCCCGCAAAGTGTCGCGCTTGCACGATACCTGAATAAGCTGGATAGCACCGACCAACTGGCAAAAACCATTCTCTACAACCTCAATCCGGCGGACAACGAAGTAATGGCCACCATGGTGGGCAATTTTAATGATGGGTCCATTAAAGGTAAAGTTCAATTTGGCTCAGGGTGGTGGTACCTGGACCAGAAAGACGGTATGGAAAAACAAATGAACACCCTGTCAAACATGGGGATTCTGAGTTGTTTTGTGGGCATGCTCACCGATAACCGAAGTTTCTTGTCGTTTCCTCGCCACGAGTATTTTCGTAGGATTCTTTGCAACCTGATCGGACAAGATGTGGTAAATGGAGAACTCCCCGCGGACGAAAAATGGCTGGGACAAATGGTAGAAAATATCTGCTACTATAACGCCCGGGAGTATTTTGGCTTTTACGAAACCGACTGATACCTGGGTCGATTGAAATATAGAAAAAACACAAGCATCGAATCGTGCTTGTGTTTTTTTTTGACCTCATTGTTTTTTTTACATGAACTCTACGGGTTTGGGCGCAGGCTTGTGGAAATAGTGAGCGATACCAAAATACATCACTACTACAAAGCAAACCAACGGTACGTAGTACGAAAGGTGAATGCTTCCGGTAATGTCTGAGACCTGTCCCTGCGCAGCGGTGATCAACGCTCCTCCTAAAATAGCCATAATCAATCCCGATCCACCCAATTTGGTATCATTTCCCAGGCCTTCTGCCGAAAGTCCATAAATCGTAGGAAACATAAGCGACATACAGACCGAGATCAGCACCAGCGCCACAACGGCAGTCATACCGGTCCCGTATATCACCACCAAACTCAGCACGATGGCTAATAAGGAGGAAATCGCCAACAAGATGGATGGCTTGAAAAATTTCATCAGGGCGGTAAACAAAAAACGGCTGGCTGCAAATAAAATCAGTGACACCAGGTAATAATCGGAGGCCCCACTTTCCATCACGTCTAGTTCTGCCATGACGTAGCGAATGGTGAAAGACCACACGCCAATTTGGGCGCCCACGTAAAAGAACTGGGCCATCACCCCCCGAACATAGTTTTTATTTCTGGAAAGGCGCCTAAACCCAGCGATGATTCCGTCTCTTTCGATGGTTTCAGAAGCCACCGGCATGCGCACGGCCCGGATCACAAACCATACTAACACCAAAAAAATTGCTACCCCTACGTAGGTACTGACCACTCCGGCAAGCTCTTCTGCCTGAATGGCCTTCAAGGTTGCCGCATCCATGGAAGTTCGGTCTGCTGCCTCGGCCGTGTTTAACTGGGATAATATAAAAACCTTACTCAGGAAAACGCCGATTACCGACCCGATAGGATTAAAAGATTGGGCTAGATTCAGCCGCTGGGTGGCCGTCTCCGTGGGACCGATTACCAAAATGTAGGGATTGGCGGCTGTTTCCAAAATGGACAGCCCCCCTGCAAGCACGTACAAGGCGAGCAGAAAAAACCCATAAGACATCATCATTCCGGCCGGGTAAAATAGCAACGATCCAATAGCGAATAACCCTAAACCCAATAAGATACCTGATTTATAGGTATATTTTCGTATAAATACCGCGGCCGGCAAAGCCAGACAGAAGTAGGATCCGTAAAAAGCCAATTGTATCCAGGAAGTCTGAAAATCGCTCATGCTCATGATCCGTTTGAATGCAGCCAATAAGGTGTCGGTCATGTTATGTGCAACACCCCAGAGCATAAAAAGGGTGGTGAGCAAAAGGAAGGGCCAAAAGTTTTTTTTGGAAATCAGCTCGGTTTTTGCAGAGGTTATTTGTGAACTCATGGGTATAGTTTTTGAATTAATCTGAAAATAGAAAGGAGAAATCTGAAATCAACGAACGATCAATTAATTCTTGCCAAAATGCCGCAGGCAATCGGTCTTCGGCTGCTTGGATATTTTTTCGCACCAGTTCCGGACGATTGATACTCAGTGCAACACTGGAAATACCCGGGACAGACAGTGCAAATTGAATGCAGGCGTGAAAAGGAGCAATTCTGTGCTGCCTGCAGATTTCAAAAAACGCCTGTCTCCACGCTAGCTTTTCTTTTCCTTCTTCGCTTTGGGGATCCAATCTACGATAATCAAAGTAATCTTCTCCGACCAAAAAACCCGAATGGAAAATCGCCGCATTAATGATTCCTACGTCTGCTTTTTTGAGCCTGGCTACAAATTCCATCAAGTCCTCCGGATGGGAAAAAATAGACAAACTGTTTGCCAGCATGACGTAGTCCAGAGGAACCTCCTGATAGATCCTTCGAATCACTTTCCAATCCTTAGCGCCTACTCCTATGCCCTGGACCTTTCCGGCCTGCTTCAATTCAGCCAGTGCCCGGTAAGCTTCCAGGATTTGCTTCCATCGCTGGGATTTTTCCCGCTCATCTGCAGCGGTCATCAGGTACTCGTCCGGATCGTGTACCGAAATAAGTTGTGGCGCATACCCCTTCAGAAGAGCGGTGTCTTTCTCAAAACACTCTAAAATGCCGGCATAGCCTATTTTTTGCACCGCATCGTGTGTAATCCCTTTCCAAATGCCCGGCTCAAACGTAGGCTCTGCTGCTTCTAGTGGCACCCGTACCCAACCCAATTTGTTGCTGATAATTACCTTATTTTCGGGGGCACCCGAATTGGATAAAAACTCTCCCAATACCTCCAAGGCCAGTCCGGCACCGTATTTTCCGGCTGTGTCGAAAACGGTATGGGGTGCCGTGGCATCCATTATTTCCCTCAATATGGCAAATTTGTCTTCTTTCGGGTATTCCTGAAAAAGATTGCCGAGGGAACTACTCCCAAAAACCAGAGGGGGTACCTGCAAACCGGTCTTTCCTAAGGGACGTACGATCATTGTTCGGGAAGTTGGCGAAACTGCATGGTTTATTTCTTTCGTTTACCAAAGGTCCGGTCCCTTTCAAAGGTTTCCAGATGCCGGTGTTTTTTGGACTCGTAGATATCGGCGATAGTGATGAGGATACCCGTCTCCTCTACGGCACCAAATTCGTAGTTCATTGCCGTGCCAAAGGTCTTCATTGTGGACGACAAGTTCATGTACGTATTGATCAAGGGGGGTATGTTTTCTCCCAACGCCCTTATGTTCGAGTTGAGTAATTTGTACCCCTCTTTGTAACTCAGCCCGTCAAAAATCCCTTCGTATTGTACCGGATCGGTTTTGTAACCCAGGGGCGCAATGGGCCGGATCAACCTATCTTTATCTGGAAAATAATGATTCATAAAATAGAGCAGTAAATCCCGGGCGTTGGCATTGTAGTGCGGATACATGGTCACCTTTCCAAATAAATATTTTATGTCCGGATTGATCATCACTACGGCTCCGAGTCCGTCCCACAGGTTGTCCAGGGAAAAAATCCCCTTCCGGTTGTCCACGCTCGGCTGATAATTGGGCTGCACAAAGGAGCGCCCAAGTTCAATGGTATAGGGCAGGTAGTCCTTAACAAAGGCCTCCGAAAAGTCAAACAAGTGTGCCGTGGACAAATTTACATCCCCCTTGGATGTGAATCCAGCATCGGCGCATTTGATCAGGCGGTAACCGGCAATGATCTCTTTATCCTCCGGATTCCAGGCGATGAGCTGATCGTAACAATTTTCACAAGTATCATTTTCATCAATATCCAGGGGCAAACCGGTACCTCCACCCGCAGCACGAAACGAGACCTCACGCAACCTGCCAATTTCCTTGAGAACCTGGGGAGCATTGTGCTGATTGACCAGATAAATTTCATTCTCCCCATTGTTTACATATCTCAAAAAGCGCTCGGGCGTCAGTTCACGTTGTATAACCTCCCGGTCGATCGGGTTGATAATGTCTTGCATAAATCCTACTTGTCTTGGACAATGTTGTATACTATTTCTTTGACCTCTTCTGCCCAGTATTTATCCATTTTGGAGTCGTCAAAATACTTGTAAGAAATTGGTTTTCCTATATGGACAACAATTTTTTTGTTTTTTTGCCCAAACATCTCGTCCGCCAAATAAAACATCTCAATATTGGCCTTAACTCCTATTTTTTTTCTCAGGTTTGCCAAATTATAAAAAAAGGAGGAATTCCGTCCTTCTATGTATACGGGAACAACGTCTTTTTTGTATTTACGAGCTTTGTTTACAAAGCTTTTTTTCCATTCCAAATCCCGAATACCCTGCTCCTGCTTTCTGGAAACCAACCCGGCCGGAAAAACCAGAATCCCATTGTCCGAAGCATACGTCTCTTCAATCAGCTCCGCTCCCCGCTTGCCATTACTACCGTGCTTGTTTACCGGCACGAAGAGTTTTCCAAAATGAGGAATATTCATCAATAAGTCGTTGACTAAAAAACGCAGGTCACTCCGGTATTTTCCAAGCACGTGCATCAATACGATCCCATCCAACCCACCGAGAGGATGATTGGATGCAAAAATAACGCTTCGATCCAATGGAATGTGTTCCGCCCCCCGCACCTCTACGTCCACTCCGAATTCCTGAATAAGCGCATCCACAAAGTCCAGTTCTGTTCGGTCACCGTGGCGGACCATGATGCCGTTTATTTCCTCTTCGTGCACGATTCGTTTGATGTATCGAAGGACAAAACCGGGAAGCCATTTCAATAGGCCCGGATTTTTGGTTGCAATAACCTGTTTGATATCGATGAATTTCTTTTTTTCCACGAAAACGCTGATCTGTTTGACGAGTGAATTGGTTGCACTGCTACCAAGGAAAGGACCCCGGATGAATACCGGGGAGACCTGTAAGGACAATCCGATGCAACTAACTTTTCAGTAAGATTCTTCCAGGCAAAAATAGGTAAAATATCTTTACGGAATTAACTTCCTCCGGCCATCCGTTTTGAATCTTTTGTCTGCCTATGCGGCCCCTTCCCCATTTGATCTGATGATCGGACAGAGAGAATCGCAGGAACACCGCACGAACATTTATCCTATCTACCATGTTTTACCGGTGAATAAAACCAAACATGATGCAACTAGCAATTACAGGTGCCACCTCAGGCATTGGCGCGGAAACAGCAAAAGCGCTGGCACCAAAATGTAGCCAAATTTTCTTACTCGTCAGAAATGTAGAAAAAGCACGCGAGCTGGTGCAACGGCTGGACCCCCTGGGAACGCAGAAAAAATTCACGATCGTCCCTTGTGACCTTACCGACCTGCATTCAGTAGCCCGGGCAGCCAATACCCTGACTGAGGCCACGGATACGCTTGATCTATTGATCAATAACGCCGGAGGCATTTTTCCAAAAAAGAAACTGACCGGCGACGGTCACGAACGCACGTTTTCCGCCAATCACCTGGGGCACTTTCTGCTTACCGTCTTGCTACTTCCACTGCTTACGCATGGAACAGGCGGCCAGGTCATCAACGTGAGCTCCGAAGCGCATAAAGGTGCTGGTATTGATCCGGATGATTTGGAGCTGACTCAAACGTACAGCTCGTTCAAGGCTTATGCCAATGCCAAATTGTACAACATCCTATTTACCAAATCCCTGGCAGAAAAGTATGCCGATCAACATCTGGAAGCCTATGCCGTGCATCCAGGAGTAGTCAATACCGGATTCGGCAGCGAAAGCAAAGGCATCTTTAAAATCCTATTATCCCTGTTTAAGCCCTTGATGATCGGACCTGCCAAGGGGGCGGAAACGAGCGTTTTTTTAGCGACGACAGCAAAGGTCCCGGGTAAAAACGGTGCCTACTTCAAAAAGTCTAAAACCGCCTCCGTTTCCTCAAAAGCCCGCTCCAAAAAATTACGGGATCGCCTGTGGGAATACAGCATGGAGCAAGTGCATGCATACCTCCCCGCTCATTCCTCGTCTTCCTGAATCAGAATTGTTTCGGTAAGCACGGGAGCGGTCATAAAATACCCCATTACTGCCGAAGTACCGCTGATATTACTGATGGGATTTGCTGGTGGAGGACTAAACAATCCCCCATCATTGAATAAAAGAGAAACCATTTGGTTGAGATAATCGTAGGCACTTCGGTTCAAGCGCAGCATTTGCAGTTTTACTTTGTCGTCTTTCTCAAACGTAAATCCCGTTAACTCAAATCCATTGTTCAAAATGGTACTTCCAAACGTATCATCAAATAGAAAATAGTCAGACCGTCTGTTCAGGAGCGTGTCGTTCCGGGTAAGAATCAGGCGGTAAAAATTATTGTTCGGAAAGGGAATGTCTCCATACAAGGTAAGGTAGTACCCCTCGTCCGCAAAAAAACGCTCTTCTTTGAATGCATAGGTGATGCTATCCAAAATGGGCGGCTCCAAGGTGGTCCCGGTAGCCCCAAATTCACCCGCATCCAGTAGTACCCGTAACCGGTACTCGTGCCCTATCTCCGCGGCCTGTTGATTTACCGCAAGGTAATGTCCCAGCTCCTCTACGTAGCGAAATTCAACCATCCTTCCGCTGTTCAGGTCCTCGATTTCGACCAGGGCGTCCGTTATTCGTTCATTTTCCAGGGTATCGAAATAATCCCGGGAATAAGCCACCGATACGAAATTTTCGGAAGGATCGTCCGTCCATACCGCTTCGATGACGGGAATTCGTTCGACGGCTCCCAATGACATTTCCACCTCTTCCTGGCAGGAGGCAAACACTATTATCAGGCCGGCTATTGCAACTAGTCGCATGGATTTAAAACTTAAAATTGTATGTTACTGACGGAAGAATACCAAACAAATACGTCATCACTACTCCGGGTCTGGCGCTGGTAGCCGCTTCCCCCGGACCCGGCTCAAAGGTAATGTCGTCGTTGTAAATGGTCCTAAAATCGTAAGAAAAGGGGTTTTTGCGCCCATAGGCATTGTAAACACTGAAATTCCAGCTTCCCTGCCACCAGCGACCTTTATCTTTATTTTTTAATGTTACCGAGAGGTCCATCCGATGGTAATCCGGGAAGCGATCGCTGTTTCGCTGTTCACTATATAGCGGTACCCGCTGGTTGTCCACCAGGTAGGAGCCCGCCGGAAAGGTAACAGCAATGCCCGTGGTATAGATGAATGTACCGGAGAACGACAAGCGCTCACTTAACTGGTGGGAAAGTACCAGGCTAAGGTCATGCGGTCTGTCGAATCGCGGTGGATAGGGCCGCCCATTATTGATACCTGGAATTTCCCTAAACACGCGGGACCAGGTATAACTGAGCCAGCCGGTGGTTTTACCCACGTTTTTTCGCAACAAAAACTCCAGACCGTAGGACCAGCCATTTCCGGTAAGAAGTTCCGTTTCAATATTGTCTGTAAAGAGAACAGTAGCCCCCTGTTTTAAATCCACTATGTTCCGAAAATCCCGGTAATAGGCCTCCAGAGAAACTTCCCATCGATTATCGTTTAGGTTTTGAAACAAGCCGGCGGAAACCTGATCTCCGCGTATGGGCAAAATGTACCTTCCAGCCGGCACCCAGCGGTCGATCGGCAACCCGGCGGAATTATTGGAAGCCACCTGAATGTATTGGTAATTTCGGTTGAAGCCTCCCTTGATCGAGGTACCTTCCCCAATGCGGTACCGGGCACCAAACCGCGGTTCCCAACCCTGATACTGTTGCATCCTTTCGCCCAAACGGTATTCAAGGGTGTCCGTGACCAATCCTGTACCTCCCGGATCGTTGCTGTCGTACAGGTAATTCACCCCGTTACCTATCTGCTGGTAATTCCCAAAGCGCAGCCCCCCTTCGACACTTAGGCGCGGGCTGATTTCGGTAGTTCCGGACAGAAAAAAATTGAACTGAAGGCCTGTTCTGGGATTGGAATCCAAGGGTTCGATACCACTCTCAGGAGTTCCCCGCAGGTCTACCGGCGCAAAATGGTACAGCTGTCCGTGTACCCCCGCTTTTACTTCTGACTTCTCACCTGGGATCAACGTCCAGGACGCTTTCAGGCCAGTTTCCGAAAAATGATTGGACCAATCGAATCCATTTTCCTCGTCTCGAAGGCTGATCAGGTATTCGTATCGGCTGTAGTAGGCTGACAGGTCCAGGTAGTTGCGATCATTGACCTGCCGGTCCCAATTAAACGAATTGATCCAGTTGTTCCAACCCAAGCCAAACTGGCCGTCCAGGCCCAAAAAATCACTTCCGTAATAGGTGGAAAACGTGAATTTATTTTTTGGGCCGTTCCTCCACATGAGCTTTCCACTCAAGTCGTAAAAATACAGCTGATTGTCGTGAATGTCTTCGTTGGGAGAAAGGGGCAAAAACACGTCAGCATAGGTCCGGCGACCAGAAACCACGAAGGAAGCATTTTCCGAAAACAGCGGGCCGTCTACGGTAAGCCGAGAGCTGATACTGCCAATCCCGCCTTCGCCCTGAATTTTTTTTGTATTCCCCTCTCGGAGAGAAATATCGACCAATGAGGATACCCTCCCGCCGTACTCGGCAGGAATATTGCCTTTGTACAAGGCCACGTCGCTTAGCGCATCAGGATTGAAAACGGAGAAAAAGCCGAAGAAGTGCGAAGGATTGTATATGGGTGCTCCGTCGATCTGAATCAAGTTCTGATCGGCAGATCCCCCTCTGACAAACAATCCGGTAGTGCCCTCCCCTGCGGTGGTCACCCCGGGGAGCAGCTGAATTCCGCGGAGCAAATCCACTTCCCCAAATAAAGCCGGTATCCGTTTAAGTTCCTGCCCGGAAATCACATTTTTACCCATTTCGGTGCTTACCACGTGGTGATCCTGGCTTCTTTCGGAAACCACCACTTCCTCAAGCATCCACTCCTCCGGACTTAAGAAAAACTGAAGACCATCCATTTTCGAACCCTTCTTTATGGGCCTGGAAATTGATTGAAAGCCCAAAAAACGAACCACCAGCGTCCCCTCTGTCCCGGGAAGGTAGATGGAAAAGCGACCTTCCCCGTCCGTCACGGTACCCTCGTCTTCATTTCCCTCGAAATACACGGCAGCTCCCGGTAAGGGGTCGCCGGAGGTTTTGTCCATTACCTGCCCCTGTATTTCGGAAAGCTCCTGCGCTATGGATGGAATTGAAATCGAAATGAAGGCAAAACAAATGGATAACGGTACCCAAAAATGTTTTTTTGAAAAAACAAACATAACTAGTGAACGATGGAATGAAACCGATAAAGGTAAAAGAAAGATTGCCTCTGATGCATCAAAAGAGATAACGGCATCGGGTAAAAATGGTTATGGAATCCAACCATTATTCCGGCAGCAAATGGGTAATTTTTCCGATTCGGTAATAATTCGGACTTTACCATTTCGTTTTACGTATTAATGATTAATTTCAAGCCATGATTTGGGCATATCCTGATACCACCTTATTACTCATCCTGGCTATCGTTTTCGTTTTGCTGTACGGGATCTATTTGTACCGTTTCTGGAAAATAAATCAAAAGATCAATGTCAAAAAACGTCGGTTGGTCTGGAAGATGCTATTGCGCAGCGTGTATTTTGCTCTGTTTTTGCTTGCTATGGCCGGACCTTCCATTGGAAATGCCATGAAAGAAATCAAACAGGAAGGAAAAGACCTCTTTCTGGCTATCGACTTGTCCCGTTCCATGAATGCCGAAGACATCCAGCCCAGTCGCCTGCAGCGTATCAAATTTGAGTTGAAAAATCTAGTTAAAAATTTTAGTTCAGATCGGGTCGGAATCATTATTTTTTCTTCAGAAGCATTTATCCAGTGTCCTCTTACCTTCGATCAGAACGTAATTCAATTGCATCTGGATGGCTTGAACACCGGTTTGGTTCCCAACTCCGGCACCGATATTGCCGCGCCTTTACTGATGGCCTATGATAAGTTTATGAACGACGAAAGCCAGGAGCCAAAGTCAAAAGCCATCATCCTGATCAGCGATGGGGAGGATTTTGGTGGGGAGCTGGAGGGTACCCTGGAAAAACTCCGCGACTCCGGCATAAAGGTATTCAGTATGGGAATCGGAACGCGTGCAGGCAGTACAATCCCAAGAGGAAGTGGAGTGGTGATCGACCAGTCCACCAACCGACCGGCCATCTCCCGCCTTAGTTCCGAAAACCTGAAGCAAATTGCGGGTCAGACCGACGGCGACTATTTCGAGTTGAGTGAGGACCTGCAGGAAATTCCACAGCTTATTGACGCCATCGCCAATCTGGAGGGAACGGTAATGGCCAGTCGTACGGTGGAAGCTTCGTCGAATAAATATTTCTATTTTCTGCTTGCGGCATTGGTGTTGGCGGTATTGGATGCGCTAATGCCCGTCAGGACTTTATCCATCTAACCAACGATTTCTACCATGATGTACCGGTACCTACTTTGGATTTTGCTACTGATTCCTGCAGACTGGAAGAAAATTGCCCTGACCAATGAAGCGTTGGCAAAAGCGGAACGATCCTTTAAAGAGGCCGATTACGAAAACGCGGTCCGAAACCACCTGGCTCTGGTAGAGGAACACGGACTCGAACAGCCGGAGATACGGTTTAATCTGGCACTAAGTTACCAAAACAACGGCCAGGAAGAAGACGCAAAAAAAACCTATGAGCCATTGGTGTCTGCGCCTGGCCACACAATACCTTCGTTTGCGGCCAACCAACAAGGAGTCCTACTCGGAAACGAACAAAAGTACCAGGAAGCACTTTCCTACTTCAAAACGGCATTGCTTAAGGAACCCGGCAACGAACACGCACGTTACAATTACGAACTTCTAAGTCGCTGGCTGGAAGGGAATGAAGAAAATCAGGAAAACGAAGAGAACAGAGAAGATGAAGACCAGATACAACCTTCCAATTACGCCAAGCGCATGAAAGCGCAGGCAGACGAAATGGTCAATCGTTTTCAGTTTGGAGAGGCTGCACAAATCATGGAACGAGCGCTGGAAATTGATGAAACAGTGGCTCACTACCAAAAGTTTATGGATCACCTAAACGAGATCAATGAAATCAATGAAATCCAATAGCCGGCTGCTTCTGGCTGCAGTCCTTGCGTGGATCGGTCCCCTGAGCCTTGTGGCCCAGTCCGAAACGGAGTATTTTAATCAGGCGGCCAGGCAATATGTCAACGAAGACATTCGTGCTACCAGCCAGCTTTTGGCCGAAGGGTTGGAGAAATACCCGGAGGATCCGAAACTTAATGCACTTTGGGAAAAACTTCAAAAACAGCAGGAAGAGCAAGAAAAAAAGGATCAGAATAACCAGGAGCAACAAGAGCAGGAAGAATCGGAAGATCAGGAGCAGCAGGACCAGGAGAGCCAGGATCAGGAAAGTGGAGAGGGAGAGGAAGAAACCCAGGAGGATGGAGCAGATGAGTCCGATGAAATGGAGGAGCCTCGAGGAGAGCAAACCGAAGAAAATCAGGAATCGGAGGATAGTAGCGATATGGAAAGCGATCTCAGTGATCGGGAAAAGGCCATGGAGGAATTGCGTCAGCGACTTGAAGAAATGAACATCACACCGGAACAGGCAGAGCAAATCCTGGATGCGATGAACAGCAATGAATTGCGATACATTCAACAAAACCGGAAGAAGCCTACAGAGCAACCTAAAAGGGGCTTGCCTGACTATTGAGCCGCATCAGTCGCTTAGGATTCACCAAGAAATATGTCATGAAATTGTTTTTCGGGTTGGCCATTCTACAGGTAGGTTGGGTACCGATGCCCGCTTTGGCACAGGTAGAGGTTAGCTATTACGATGCCGAGAACAATCAAGTAAAAGAGCGGTACGAAACACAGGATGGACTGCCCCACGGTCGCTACCAGCGCTACGATCCTTTTGGCAATCTTACTCAGGTGGGGCAGTTTTTGGACGGCGAAAAAACCGGCCTGTTTGTGGAATTGCATCCGCAGTCCGGAGACACCTTGAAAATTACTCCCTACCTGGCCGATCAGGTTCAGGGCGAGGTGGTATCGTTTTACCCGAGCGGTCAGATAGCCCAGCGAGCCTTCTTCCAAAACGGCCTTCTACAAGGAGTGCTGGAGTCGTTCTTTCCCTCTGGAGAAATAAAGGGCCGCGTGGATTTTCGGGAAGGAAAACCGCACGGGATCCAGGAAACCTTTTATTCCAACGGGCAGGTGCAGGAGCGAACCACGTTTGATCAGGGAGTACCGGAGGGCCTGTACCAAAAGTATTCGGAAGATGGCCAACTATTGCTCGAAAAAACCTTCCGAGAAGGACAGCTCGAGGGCTTGGCTATCGAATTTCACGCAAACGAACAGAAAGCCTTCTATGTTGCTTTCCTAATTTGCGGGGATATTTTTTCTTGAGAAAGATACATTTTATCTTTAAAACATGAATCTGAAGAGGAAGTGGGCTCTGCTGGAGAGCAACCCACCAGCAATAGGGTTCATGACGGAGAATATACTCCCAGGCCCCTTTAGTTAGGGGCTTTTTTTATCTTTGAATTCTTTGTCTTTTGATAGCTTAAAAAACTCGTTTTACTACTATCAAAAACAGCAACTTACTCCATAAAACAACCTTCTATTAACAGACTCAATGAGCTGCATTGCCACATTTTAATTTATTGGATATTGGGCCGTAGCCTTCGAGATAACAGTCAACTTAGTTGCTGCAAGGTTTTTTAACGGTCCCAATAAAGGTTGGGGATTGTTTTACAGAATAATATGTTTGTGCGGTTTTATTTGACGACTCCAAGCACATAGGGCTGTTTGTTTTTCAATACGTATCTGATCCTGCTTAAAAGTTTCTTTGCTATTCTGGTTATGGCTTGATTGGCTTTCATCCTTTTGCAATATTGGTTATAGCTTTTTGCCAATGCCGGATCAGTCCTTGCAGCGACCCAGGCACATTCTATTAGAGCAGCTCTCAGCACCTTATGCCCCCTGGGGGTGATATTACCCGTTCTTTCGGTATCCCCGGATGAGTTGGTTGACGGTACAAGGCCGATAAAAGAGCATAGTTTGTCGAGGGAGTTGAACCTGTCCAGCCTTTCCAGCTCGGTCAATAGGGTCATTGCCGTCAGGAGCCCGATTCCTGGAATGGTCATCAATAACTTGATTTCCTGCTCATACTTTTCTGTTTTGGAAAGGGTTCGTATTTGGTTGGTGACATTTAGGGTGGTTTTCCGCATATGGTACAAAATGGACAGATGACTGTCCATTATTTGTTTTTCCACCATACCGAGTTCAAGTCCATCCAGCCATCTAAGAAGCTTTTTGTTCCATTTTGGGCTGTTTATTTCCCCGGGAATACTTATGCCGTTAAAATGGAGGCTGGCCTTGATCCTGTTTTTGATCCTGGTGGTATCATTGACGACAGTTTTTCTTAACCTCATAAGCCCCCTGTCACCAAGAGAGGCCAAAGAGGGTATGTAGATAGGGACCAGTTCCCCGTTTCTTAGGGACCGGGCAATTTTTTGGCTGTCCCTGGCATCCTCTTTCTGTACTTTTTCCTTGCCGGTTGTCGGAATATCAGCAGGATTGACCACAATGGAATTGAACCCAAGAGCGCAAAGCTTGTAATGAGTCCAGTATCCCGAGAATCCAGCCTCATAGGCACTGAAGTAGGTAGCACCCGGATAGTTCCGGACAAGATAATTGTACAAAGTCTCTGCACAGGGATCCTGTGAAAACGTGCGTTTATGAAGATTATCCATCATCACTGTAACTTTCCAGCTTTTGAGGTGGGCATCAATACCCACATAAATGTTTTGGCCGGAAAAATCGTTTTTGTTAACTTGTGTTTGCATAAGTTTCGGAGGTTATAGCATGGTTCTAGAAAACTTAATCTAATGATTTCCTGAAACTTATGCTATTGCTCTTGCAAACATATGGCCTTCGAAGTCCAATACAAAAATGGAGTCAGACATGGACCATTCATTGCCTATCACGAAAATGGCCAGGTAGCAAGCAAAGGGAATTACCAAAAAGGACTGCTTCATGGCCGGTTTACTATCTACGACGAAAATGGAAACCTGGTGCGGGAAACAATGTATAAAAAAGGCATTTCCCCCTGATATACTGATCCTTACGGGCAAAAGGAATGCCGCATGTTTTGGTCGCTTCACTTGCTTGCAATGGAACATCCGGAAGTCCGGAATTATTCCTATTTTTGCAGGGTAATAGTAATCCACATGAGTCAAGGCATCAAACGTACCAGTTTCCATTTTCCGGGTCAGATCGATTTTTATCGAGGAAAAGTAAGAGACGTCTATATTTTCGAAAAAACAATTGCTGTGGTGGCCACCGATCGGATCTCGGCATTCGATGTAGTTCTTCCGGAGCCCATTCCCTTTAAAGGACAGGTGTTGAACCAAATAGCCTACCATTTTCTGTCTGCCACGGCAGCTACTGTCCCCAACTGGGTCTGTCTGTCTCCCGACCCGAATGTAACAATGGGTAAGCGTTGCTCCCCCTTCAAGGTAGAAATGGTGATCCGGGGCTACCTGGCGGGGCATGCCTGGCGAGAATACCGGGCAGGGAAACGTGAATTGTGCGGCGTTCCCCTTCCTGACGGGCTAAAGGAAAACGATCCACTGCCTGAACCCATCATCACCCCTACTACCAAAGCCTCCGAGGGGCACGATGAAGATATTTCAAGGGATGCCATTCTGAAAAACGGTATCGTTTCGGAGAAAGACTACCTGCAGTTGGAAGCGTATACCCGAACCTTGTTTCGTCTGGGCACCGAAATGGCACGGGAAAAAGGATTGATACTGGTCGATACCAAATACGAATTCGGAACCTTTGACGGTGAAATTCTGCTGATTGATGAGATTCACACGCCGGATTCCTCCCGATATTTTTATTTGGATGGATACGAAGAAAGACAAGCCCAGGGCGCGCCACAAAAGCAACTTTCCAAGGAATTTGTCCGGCAATGGCTGATCGAAAATGGCTTTCAGGGAAAAGTCGGTCAAACCGTACCTGAGATGAATCCGGAGATCGTTGCTTCCATTTCCGAACGGTACATCGAATTGTTTGAACACATCACGGGCAAAACCTTTGTGCCTGCGGATAGTTCGAATATGGAATCACGAATCGAACGGGCCATTCTGGAACACATTTAATTGAACCTATCATTTTGGCACCACGTTATTTTAGACTAATTTTAACTCAAAATTTTCCTACAGGTAGATTTTGACCGAACGCACCGACAGGTAAACCTACATAAACAAATGAAATACGCCGTAGATAAAAAAGAACAATTTGTGCTTTTCACCTTACTGGAGGAAAAACTTGACTCCACCCTTTCTCCTCAACTCAAATCGGAATTACTTACCGTGCATGCCGAAGGGTATAAAAACCTGATTTTGGACATGGCCCGGGTAAAATATGCAGACTCCAGCGGGCTCAGTGCCCTTCTGGTGGGCAACAGGGCCTTTGGAGAAGAAGGTGGCGTTTTTGTACTTTCCTCTTTGCAGGAACATGTATTGAAATTGATGCGGATTTCCATGCTCGACAAGGTGTTCAAGGTAGTGGAAGACAACGAAGCCGCCGCTGAGGCCGTGTTTATCCATGAAATCGAGCAAGGTGCAGAAAAAGACGAAGAAGAGTAGCTTCCTATCCGCTTGGACTTTTCAATCACCATTCTAGGTTCCAACTCGGCTGCCCCCGCCCATGGCAGAAACCAGACTTCTCAGGTAGTAACCTGGGGAAGCCATAGTTTCTTGTTGGATTGCGGGGAATCCACTCAGCATCAGCTTAGAAGGTTTAAGGTCAAATACTTTAAAATCAACCAGGTCTTTATTTCGCACCTGCACGGAGACCACTACCTGGGCTTGATGGGGCTGATTGGCACCTATCACCTGAACAACCGGAAAGAGGCCCTGCACGTGTATGGACCGAAGGGGCTGGATGATATCATCACCGTTCAGCTAAAATATTCGGGAACCCTGCTAAAGTTTCCTTTGGTGTTTCATTCGGTCTCTGTTCGTGAAAAAACCCGTTTGCTGGAGTTGGATGACTTGGAAGTCCATGCCTTTCCTTTACAACACCGCATACCCTGCACGGGGTTTAGTTTTGAAGAAAAGAATGGCCGGGTACGACTCCGAAAAGAGCCGATACGCCAACACCAACCGGATCTGGAAGCCATCCATACCCTGCTGAAAGCGAAAGACGTCCGTGATAGGACCGGTCGAGTGCTTTACAGGGCATCGGATTTCTGCCAGATAACGCCGCCGAGGAAATATGCCTTCTGCTCAGATACCGTTTACGATCCCGGAATCATTCCTTATATACACGGAGCGGACCTGCTCTATCACGAATCCACCTTCATGGAAGCCGAAAAAGACCGGGCCAAACAAACCAAACACAGTACCGGTAAAGAAGCCGCGGAAATCGCGAAAGAGGCTGCGGTAAAACGACTTCTACTGGGTCACTATTCCGTACGGTACAGCAACTTACAACCCTTGCTGGAAGAGGCACGCGAAGTTTTTCCAAACAGCTTCTTAAGTGAAGAAGGCTCCATCTATCGCATTTCCTGACCATGGTCGATCAAGAAAAAACATATCAGTCAAAAAAAACCAATTTATTCATCATTCTGGGAGGAATATTTCTTACCAATGCCATCCTCGCAGAAATCATTGGGGTTAAAATCTTTTCCGGAGAAGAAACCCTGGGGCTGAAACCCGCCGGTTGGACGTTTTTTGGAACCTATGTGTTGGATTTTAACCTGACCGCAGGAGCCGTAATCTGGCCGGTGGTATTCATTACCACCGATATTATCAATGAGTATTTTGGTAAAAAAGGGGTCCGTAAGATCAGTTTTATTACCGCCGGTCTGATCGTGTATGCGTTTATCGTCATCAGCATGGTCACCCAGCTTCCCCCGGCGGCTTTCTGGCTGGAGGTCAACGCAAGCGACGCATTGGGAAACCCATTTAATATCGACTATGCCTTTAATACTATTTTTCGGCAGGGATTGGGGATCATTATCGGCTCATTGATCGCTTTCCTCCTTGGGCAACTACTCGACGTATTTGTGTTCCAAAAACTGAGAACCCTCACCGGACCCAAAATGATCTGGCTACGGGCGACGGGATCTACGCTGGTGTCTCAGTTCATCGATTCCTTCGTGGTATTGGGAATTGCCTTTTATATTTTCGGCAACTGGTCTTTGCAACAAATCATCGCGGTCGGCATCATCAATTATATTTATAAGTTTTCGGTAGCCATTCTGCTTACTCCTTTGTTGTATTTGGGACACGGACTGATTGACCGGTATCTCGGAAAGCCCCTGGCGGAACAAATGGCCGAAGAAGCAGCTCAGGACACTTCGTTTATCTAGCATCGGTTTGGAGGGCACCGAGTCGCTCGGCCAGCGCGCTGCCAAGCAGGAGCTGCAAGGTATGGTAGACCATGATGGGCAGCAGGACCACGCCGAATACCACCGGATCGGGAAACAGTACCTTGCCCATTACCGCTCCCTGAACCAGGGATTTCTTGGATCCGCAAAAAACCACGGTAATTCGATCCCCGCGGCTAAACCCAAGCCACTTGCCTACGCCAAACATGACACCCAGCATCACAAGAAATAAGATCAGCATCCAAAACCCAAGCCCCAGAACATTCTGCCCCGCAAACATGTCCTGACCAAAGGATTGGGAAAAGGCAGAAAACACAATCAATAAAATAACCGTCTGGTCGAAATATTTCAGCGGCCGACTTTGTCGCTGCACCCAGGACCCCAGGTACCGGTGCGCTAAAAAACCCAAACCCACTGGAAGGAAAATCTGAAGTACCAGTTTGCCTACCGTTTCCCAAAGTGCAAAATCCGCCTGCGAAGCACTCAGAAAAAAATCCATCCACAACGGGGTAATAAAAACCCCCAGAAGACTGGAAATACTGGCATTGAAAATAGCCGCAGGCAAATTACCTCCAGCGATGGAGACCATCACCACCGAAGATGATACCGTAGAGGGCAAGGCTGCCAGATAGAAGGTGCCCAACCAAAAAAGGCTGCTCGCTTCCCCAAAAAGGCCATAACAGCCCAGAATAATGGCCGGAAAAACCAAAAAGGTGGTACTTTGGATCCAGAGGTGCAGTCGCCAATTCGACAAACCCAGCTTTAAGGTAGCGGGGCTTATCTTTACCCCATAAAAAAAGAAGATCAGCGATACCCCGTAATAGGTCAACTCGTCGATGAGACGTTCTCCCGCTCCCGCTCCCCATTCCGGAAACCAGTAGGCCAACGCGATGGTCAGCAATAGCAAGAAGAAAAAACCATTTATCCCGGCTTTTGCCAGGTGTTTCCGAAGGGATACCATAGAGAAAAGTTTGTTCGTAGTGCCCGGCAAAATAACGAAAATATGGCAATTTTTAATTGGTGCCTCTGCGTTATCCCCGGACTCCGGCCCACACAGGCTTCAACTGTTTGGATGAATAGCTCCAGCCGGCCCGGTGTAGGCACGACAGGCATTCGGTCGGACCTGGGTTTACTATTGGGTAGATTCCTTGGTTTCTACGTATCGCTTGAACCGCTCCAATATGGCTTGCCGGTCCTGTTGTTGCATTTTCGGACAATTCTTCGGTTCGGTATCTAAACGAACGCTTACTTTTGTTTGCAGTCCCAAATCTTCAAACCATACCTGTACATTCCTCCCATCAGTCAGCGTATAACTCAGAAATTGCTCCGTCTGCACCGTTTCGTACACCGCCTCAAAGTCGAAACCAAAACTGTGGTCCCTGGCCTCCATTCGGACAAAAAGCTTTCCTCCTTTCCTAGGGTCATTTTCAACCCGGAGGCATTCCCATTGCCGCGAGGGCACGTTCCACTGGGTCATGTGGATTGGCTGGGTGTAGTATTCCCACACCTTTTTTCGCTCGGCGGCCAGAACCGTATTCACGGTAATTTTTTGGGAGTTTGCTACCTGATCGTTCATGATAGAAATGTATTCGTTGGTTCTTCAGTAGGGAGGCAATGGCCCTCCCGGTATCGCCTTACAGTCCGTTTCCAAAACCCGGAAGGAGCTATCCGGGACTACCGATTCTTTGTCCCCGTTTCCTTTGTAAGGATAACGATACGTTTACATTATTTAGTATTTCATTTCATTTTTTACGGATTTTATGGTTAAATATGCGGTATACGCCATGGTACCTGGGTCGTCCAACCGGGGGATGGGAAACGCCGGAGTCTAGCGACTGGTCTGTCAACACGAGTGCGACCTTTCGTACGCAGCCAAAGCCGGATGGTGTTCCCCTCTATCCTACCCAGGCAACAATGTCCATACGGCGGGCCAACTATCCATCCGCTCCGCCCAGCCTACGCAGGTGATCGCATAGCACCGCTGTGGCTACCGCCACATTCAGGGATTCGGCACCACCAAAGGCCGGAATGGTCAGCCTTTGACTTACCAAGGCTTCCAAGTCAGGAGAGACCCCATGGGATTCGTTGCCCATCAGTAGAATCCCATCTGCCTTACCCTGGTGCACATGAATGGACAAGCCTTGCAGGAACGCGCCAAATACCGGTACCCCCACCTCCTGTAGTTTTTCGATTAAGGGCACATATTCAAAATTTACCCGCGTAAATGAACCCATGCTGGCATGTAGTACCTTGGGATTGTAAAAGTCGGCAGTTTCCGGAGAAAGCAACATTTTTTTAATGCCGTACCAGTCGGCGATGCGGATAATGGTCCCCAGGTTGCCAGGATCCCGGATATCGTCCAGGGCAAGTACCAGTTCGCCGGGAACCACCTCTACCCGAAGGTTGGGTTTGCAGGTAGCCAGGGCCAGGGCTTGATCGTTGCTGGAAAAGGTACCCAGGGATTTGAGTACCGAGGGAAGAACCTGTACTTTTTCTCCGGAAAATCCCGCTACCAGGTCCGGCCAGGTCGCCGCAAATTTATCGGTATACAGCAAATGCGTGCAGGTATAATCTGACCGTAGCAATTCCGTTACATTTTTAGCCCCTTCTACGAAAAAGGCCTTTTCTTGCTTACGGAATTTTTTCTGGTGCAAGGATTTAATAAACTTAACCGTATTTTTGCTTAGCATTTGTCGAGACTGTTGTGGTGAAGAATTCCAAAGATATAAACTTTCTCTTTTTGATCCTTTCGCTCTGGAGCTGCAGCCTTACCCGCGGGTTGCCCCCCGACGAGCTTCTGCTCTACGAAGTGGATATGGAAGGGATCCGGGAAAGCAATGCAGAGGATCTGCGAAACCTGATTCGCCAAAAGCCCAATACCCGTATTCCCCTATTGAATCTCTCTCCGGGGGTCCTGCTTCATTCCGTAGGACAGGGCTTCTATGACAGCGCCCGCGTTGCCAAAAAACTCCGAGACAGCCAACAGGAAGCAGATGCACTTTCCGAGCTGATCAGTCAGGGCAATTCGTACCGAAAAACAGAAAAACGGTACCGAAAGGTAAATAGCCAGGCAAGTGCCCTGGAACGCAAATTGGAATACGGTAACTGGTTCATGCGAACAGGTAATGCCCGTGTCCTGCTGGATAGCTCAGAAACGGCGATTTCCCGTCAACAGATGCTTCTCTACCTGCAAAACAACGGATTCTTTGATGCATCGGTGCGCACCCTGACGGATACTTCCGGAAAAAAGGCCCGCCTGCGCTACCGAATTGAAGAAAACGTTCCCTACCGCATCGACAGTATTTTCACCCGTTCTGAGGATGCGCAGCTGTACCGCCTCTTGGAAAAAAACCAAAAATACAGCCCTTTGGCGACAGGGCAGACCTACCGGCAAGCAGATCTTACCAACGAAAGGCAGCGCGTGGAGGACTTGCTTAAAGACAATGGCTATTATACCTTTTCCAAATCATTTATCGAATACAATGTCTACAAGGATACTGTGAAGAAAAACGTAGTCATTGAGCAGTTGATACGAACGCCGGAACAGGGAGAAAGTCATCGGCGGTATACCATCGATTCGATCGTTTTCACAATCGCCAGCCCCAACGATGTGATCCCTGACGAAGCCATTTCTACGGAATGGAACGGTATCCGGTACATCATGTACCAGGATCGGTACGCTGAGAAAATCATCGGTTCCCGCATCTTTCAGAAAAAGGGAGACGTTTACAGCAAAAATGCCGTGATTGAGACCCAGCGGCAATTGGCAAACCTGGATGTTTTTCGGTTTGTAAACATTTCCTTTGATACGCTCGGGAATACCATCCGAACAAAGATATATACCCGACCGAATCAGAAGTTTCAAATCACGAACCAACTTGGAGCCAGTGTCACCGAACAGCTCCCCGGTCCGTTTTTCAGCCATTCGCTACGAAACCGCAACCTTTTTCGGGGTTTGGAAATTTTTGAATTTAATTTTCGGGCCGGCCTGGAGGGAGTGGCCTCGGCTACCACTGAGGGCGGAGTATACCGAAGCCGGGAACTATCCACTTCCGCATCCATTATTTTTCCGCAATTTCTGGTACCCTTTAATTTCGGTACCCTGGAAAAATTTGGCCGTTACAACCCCCGCACGCGGACACTCCTGGGATACAGTTACGTAAATCGGCCTGAATACGTACGGGACGCACTGAATACCATTCTGGCGTATACCTGGGCTACACGGAACCTGCGCCATCAGTTTTCGGTAAACCTGTTGGATGCCAATTTGATCCGTTCCTCACTGGATTCCCTTTTTCAGTCGCGTTTGGAGGAGCTGCAGGAGCAGGGCAACAACCTGATCAACTCCTTTCTTCCCTCCTACGTGAGTAGCATTTCGGGACAGGTGATCATCAATTTCAACCAATATGGGCTGTACCAAAAAAAGCAGGCATCCCTCTGGCGCCTATTTTTGGAAAGCGGGGGCACTACCTTTAATTTTATTAATCCAGAAAGCCTGGCCGACCGAAGTTTGACTTATTTTCAGTTTCTCAAGTTTCAGTCCGATTTCCGGCGCTACATTCCGTTAAGTAGTAAAAGTACCTTTGCCTACCGGCTGAATCTGGGTCTGGCCAAACCATACGGCATTAGCGGTGGGGTTTTGCCCTATGAGAAGTACTTTTTTGCAGGAGGAAGTACCAGTATACGGGCCTGGCAACCCAGGCGACTGGGGCCGGGAAGCTTCACTCCACAAATCCGGGAAGACGGCACCTTTGACTACCGGTTCGAACAGCCGGGTGAAATCCTCTTTGAAGCCATGTTTGAATTCCGACGAAAACTTTTCGGGTATTTCGATGGCGCGTTTTTCATTGATGCAGGAAATACCTGGACCTTTGCCGTGGACCCTGCACGGGAAGGAACGGACTTTCGTGTAGACCGGTTTTATAAAGAATTGGCCGTGGGAACCGGTTTAGGCCTTCGAATGGATTTCGATTTTCTGGTGCTTCGGCTAGACATGGGTATCAAAGCCTATGACCCTGCCCGTCCGGAGGGGGAGCGCTTTATTTTAGACAATCTTTCACTCAAGCAACCCTTGGGAGAACGAGGCCAACAGGTATTCAATATTGGAATCGGGTATCCCTTTTAATCGCACCTAATCACATGGAAAAAATAAGTAAAGAACAAATTGCAGAAAAATTTCAAGAAATTCAGGCCCATATCTGTGAGGAGCTTCAGGCAGAAGATGGGGAAGGAAGTTTTGAAAGTGACCACTGGACCCGGAAAGAAGGGGGCGGCGGCACCACCCGCGTACTGAAAAACGGCAAGATCATCGCAAAGGGTGGGGTGGCTTTTTCAGCGGTGCACGGACCCACACCGGATAAAATTCTGAAGAAACTAAAGCTGGAACAGGCCGATTTTTTCGCTACCGGCGTGTCCATTGTTATCCACCCCGTCAGCCCCATGGTCCCGATCATTCACATGAATATCCGGTATTTTGAAATGAGCAACGGCAGGTACTGGTTCGGAGGAGGCATCGACTTAACGCCTCATTACCTCGACCTGGGAGACGCCGGCTATTTCCATCGAAATTTGAAACGTCTTTGCGATTCCTACGATCCAGACTTTTACCCTCGATTTAAAAAATGGGCCGACGACTATTTTTATTTGCCCCACCGGGAAGAAACGCGGGGCGTGGGTGGTATTTTTTTCGACCGCCTGGTGGCCGATAAAACGCTCTCCTTCCCCAGGCTTTTTTCCTTCGTTACAGACGTGGGATACCTCTTTCCGAAACTTTACCGGTATTTTATGGCCAAAAACGCAAGTTTACCCTATGGCGATCGGGAATTGGCCTGGCAAGCCTTGCGAAGGGGCCGGTATGTGGAGTTTAATCTGGTATGGGATGCGGGCACCAAGTTTGGACTGGATACCAACGGTCGCACCGAAAGCATTTTGATGAGCATGCCGCCAGTCGCGCACTGGGAATACAATCAAAAACCGGCCGCTGGTTCCCCTGAGGCGCAAACTCTGGAAGGATTGAAAAAGAATATTAACTGGCTAAAGGCAGACGAATGATGCACCGAATACAGCAATGGGACGAAGCTTTTTTTCTGTTTCTGAACGGGCAGCATGCACCATGGCTGGACCCCATCATGCTGGCGCTCACGGGCAAGTACATCTGGATTCCCCTCTATCTGTACCTCCTGTACCTGATCATCCGGCGGTATCCACAGGTATGGATCGGATATGTGGTAGGTCTTGTACTTACCGTAACACTGGCGGATCAACTTACCTCTGGGATCATGAAACCGTTTTTTGAAAGGCTTCGCCCCTGCCACGATCCCCGATGGGATGAATTGATACGGAACTATGCAGGTTGCGGGGGGCGGTATGGATTTGCCTCTTCCCATGCTGCCAATACCTTCGCCCTGGCGGCATTCATGCAGAAAGCCGGAAAAAACGGCATGCGGAGAATGGGTTGGCTATTCGGCTGGGCAGCACTGGTTTCCTATACCCGAATTTACCTCGGCGTCCACTATCCCCTGGACGTGCTGGTTGGAGCGGTATTGGGCATACTACTGGCATGGCTGCTGTGGTGGGCTACCCTATCCGGAGTCAAGGCCTGGCAATCCAGATTGCGAAACGAACGAATCAATACCCCTTGAGAATTCGTTGAACGTACTTCCCAATGACATCAAATTCCAGGTTTACACGGTCTCCAGCCTGTAGAACGTGAAAGGTGGTATGTGCATAGGTATATGGGATAATGGCCACCCGGAAGCGTCCTTCGCCAGAGCGGAAACAGGTGAGGCTGATTCCGTTAATGCAGATCGATCCTTTTTCTACCGTAAGGTTTCCCCGGCTGCCATCGTACTCAAAATCGGCGATCCAGCTTCCATGATCGGAATGCATTTCGGTTAAAATCCCCGTCTGGTCTACATGCCCCTGCACAATGTGCCCATCAAACCTACCGTTTGCGGGCATACAGCGTTCCAGATTGACCAAATGCCCGGGTTTCAAATCACCCAGGTTGGTCTTCTGGAGGGTTTCGCTAATGGCTGTCACCCGATAGGTATCCCGATCCAGGTCCACTACCGTGAGGCATACTCCATTATGACTGACCGATTGATCGATTTTCAACTCGGGTACAAGGCTACTTTCGATATCAAAATGAATGTTATTCCCTGCCTGTGTGACGCGTCTGACGGTCCCAAGGGATTCGATAATTCCTGTAAACATTATATTGGCGTTTCATTTCTACCGGAAGTGAACCGGATGGATATAATTCTCTTTTGGTGGCAAATTAAGGCATTTTTAGCATTAACTTAGCACTTCAATCGGGATAAGATATCATCCAAGCCATGTTGAGACTCGAAGACAGTTATTTGCACAAAGGACAACGAAGGGGATTGATCCGTACCTTACGCGAGAAAGGCATTCGCGATGAGGTCGTTTTGGATGCCATCAACCAAATTCCACGGCATTTTTTCTTCGACTCCGCCTTACTCAGCCATGCCTATGAAGACAAAGCCTTTCCGATCGGCGAGGGGCAAACCATTTCTCAGCCCTACACGGTAGCTTTTCAAACCAGCCTGCTGGAGATACAACCAGGAGACCAGGTTTTGGAAATCGGCACCGGATCGGGATATCAGGCAGGAATTTTGTACTGCATGGGAGCAAAAGTACACACCATCGAATACAACAAGGTTCTTTACGAACGCACGCGGCGTTTTTTGCCAAAAATCGGGGTCCAGGTGCAGCACTATTGGGGAGACGGGAGTTTGGGTTTGCCGGAAAAGGCTCCGTTTGATAAAATCATCGTTACAGCTGGGGCGCCACTGGTACCAAAGGCGCTGCTGGCGCAGCTGAGTATAGGTGGAAGGATGGTAATTCCGGTGGGTGACCGCAAAACCCAACAAATGTTACGACTCACCCGGCAAACGGACAAGAAAATCCTTCGCGAAAACTTCGATAACTTTTCCTTTGTCCCCTTACTTGGTGACGAAGGCTGGGAATAATATAGGAAAATCATGAAAATTTCGAAGAAATACGTAGCGGACTCAGAGGTAATCAAGACAGAAATGGTGCTTCCGAACGACACGAACACCCTAAACAATTTAATGGGGGGCAAGTTGATGCATTGGATGGATGTAGTCGCGGCGATTTCTGCCCAACGGCATTCCAATTCCATCGTAGTAACCGCCTCGGTAGATAATATTTCGTTCAAAAATCCCATTGCCCTGGGAAATGTAGTGACCTTGAAAGCACAGGTGACCCGGGCGTTTTCCACCTCCATGGAAGTCTTTATCGAAGTATTTGCAGAAGACATTCCAGCCAACCGTAAATACGCCACCCACAAAGCATTTTTCACCTTTGTCGCTGTGGACGATCGGGGCCGACCGGTAAAGGTCCCTTCGCTGGAACCCGTATCCCAGATGGAAAAAGAACTGTTTGCCGGTGCTTTGCGTCGTCGACAGTTGCGGTTAATTCTCGCAAACCGAATGGATCCACAGGATGCAACGGAATTAAAATCCCTGTTTGATTTGGATGGCGTCAGTCAAAAGCAATAAATTGCAAAAGGGAAAAGCACGAGGCTACTATGAGACTCCATGAATTAGGTCTGTTTATTACCGAGGATATCTTTGTCTTGAAAGACGAAGAGCGGGAGAAGATAACTGCGGCGCAGTTGGCATCACGATTGGAATTGGACGAAGCGCCAGATGCGCAGGTACTCAGAGAACCGGAATCAAGTCCTGCAGCTACAGTCGCTTCCGATCCGGAGCCGATTCCCTTCGAAGGTGAATTCCAGAAATCCATTCTGGTGGTCTACCAGGGTGAGGAGCTACAGCCTGGTAGCCGGGAATTTTTGCTGAAGATTTTCAGGGCAGTCCACCTTTCGCTGAAGGACCTTGCACTGGTTTCTGAAAAATCCCTGAAAGAAAGCAACGAAGATCCGCTTTCGCAGCTCAACCCGTCAAAAATGGTGCTTTTTGGAACCCTGCATCATCCCTTGATGAAGTTAAGAAAAGAAAACTACCGCATCATGCAGGAACCGCTCGAATATTTCTTTGCGGACGAGCTGGAAGAATTGGAAAAAAACGTCGCCCTAAAGCGAAAATTATGGGATACCCTACAGGTATTTTTCAACGTAAAATAACACGAACATGACGAATGAAGAAAGATTGTCCATCGTAAAACGCTTCCGCATGATAAGCCTCACCGAGGGTGTTTCCATGGTGGTGCTCGTATTTATAGCGATGCCCTTGAAATGGATCTTCGATTTGCCCGATATGGTCACCTATGTGGGCTGGATCCATGGGATTCTATTCATACTCTATATATTGGTTCTCTTCCCCACATCCCGCAAATTGCGTTGGCGCTTCCAAAATGCCATGTTCGCACTTATCGCTGCTGTCCTGCCTTTCGGCCCTTTTTTGTTTGACAGGAAACTACGGAAACAGGAAAGATTGTTAGAGGACCAACAACCCTAAGCATTTGATGCGATGGCGGTCATTAGCAAAAAGAAGATCATCTATCCGATCAGCGAAAACTTAAGGCAATACCTGATCAAATACGGTCGGGAAGTGGATATCCCCATCCACTACAAAGAACTACTTCGTTACAGCAATTCCATCGCCCTCTACGATTTTAAGGGCAGCGATACCTTATGGGAAACGGTTTTCTATGACGAATCCGACCGCAATGAAATCCATTTTAAAGTAAAAAAGATTTATGCGCTACTAAAAGCCGACGGTGACATGTCGGTGATGCAACACCTCTATGTGGATCGCATAGATCTCTGTACCTACGGTAACACGCAGCCTTTTCGGGTTCGGATCGTGAACCGTATTAACGATAACTTTGACTACTTTTATATCAAAAATGCGGATGCTTCAAGGGTTTATGGGCTGGAATTAGAACATTTACTTTCTCCCAACCGAATCGGCTACCTGGTGTACCGTGACTCTCTCATAGAAGAGCACATTGCCGGTATCCCAGGTGAGCAGTTCATGAAACAACAGATAAATGACCCCCTATTAAATCCCATCCGGCTTTCCAAAGAGTTTGTGAAATTTAACGAAAGGTGTTTTGTACGACTCCTCGGAGACATGCACTCGTCCAATTTTGTGATTGACGTTACCCCCGATTTTGAAGAAACACACTACCGAATTCGCTCCATTGACTTTGATCAGCAATCGTACGAAGGAAAAAAATCAATTTACCTCCCACAATACTTCAAACAAAATAACGCACTGATACAGTTGGGTATCCGGCACATCACCCCTGAGTCAATGGCCCAATACCAGAAAGAGGAACGGGCTCTAATCGCCACCCGGCTCAAAAGCTCTCCCAAAGAAATTACAGACATCCTTAACAGCATGGAAAAGGATACGCTTTCAAAGGAAGAAAACACCTACACCCTCAAACACGAACTGGCCAGGCATTACAAAAATCCTGCGTTTTTACGCTGCACCAATATGGGTGAAATCCTGCGAATGAGTCTAAACCAGGTTTTGCATCGCTAGGGAGCATCCTTTATCCCGCAGATTATTCTACTGAATTGCAGACCAAATCACCAGAAAACCAAATAAAACCAATTTAAAATTGGCTTTAATGATTCGATAAATACAGGATTGGCATCATTTGTGTTGACTACTTATCAGAATAAGTCAGTGAATAAACGTAAAATTTAAATTGATCAGTATGAGCATTACAGCAGAAAAAAGGGTTTTCAAAAAACTTGGATATAACAAAAACGAGTCAGAAAAAATCGTTGCATCCCTAAACAAGCTTCTGGCGAATTACCACGTGCACTACCAAAAACTAAGAAATTTCCACTGGAACGTCACCGGTAGTGATTTCTTCGATCTGCACGAGAAGTTTGAGGAACTGTATGACGAATCCTTTGCAAACATTGACTTGATTGCAGAGCGTATTCGGGTGTTTGGTATGACGCCCTACAGCCTGATGAGGGAATACCTGGAACATGCGGACATCGAAGAAGTAGGCACTGATCTCAGCTCGAAAGAAATGGTGGAGGAAGTTTTAAGAGACTTTCAAATCCTGGTTGATAACATGAACGAATGTGCGGTAAAAGTCGCCGACCTGGGTGATACCGCTACCGAGGACATGTTAATAGCTTTCATTAAAAGTTTGGAATTGCACCATTGGATGCTTACATCTTTCATCAAAGAATAGAAACTTCACCGTTTGAAATAAAAAAGCTGCCTCAACGGCGGCTTTTTTTCATTCCCGCTCCAAAGCCGAAGCCATGGAGCCTTCAAAAAAACGTAACAGGATTTAGTGGCTCCCAGAAAATTCGCCGGTTTCTCCATCGGTCATTCCAATGGCACCCGTGCGGAAAAAACCCGTCTCAAGAGCTAGCGGACAGGCTTCCGAAAACGTATCCATTTTGCTTTTTGCAGGCAGGCTTACCTGACAAATTGACACCAAAGAGAAATAGCCCGCCGGGAGAAAGTCCGCCTTTTTCCAGGCGGAGGTAGGCTAGTAATACCTCACTTCGCAGTTTGGCAACTCCTCCTGAAATTTTTCGATAGTTCTACTACTAATTCGAGTATTGTAGCAAACAAGATTTTCAAGATTGATCATGTGGCTGATCGGATTAAGGCTCTTTACTCCCGTGCTAGCGATATCCAGGTAACGCAGATCGTAAAGCATTTCCAGGCCCTTCAGGCTACGGATATTGGTTCCAGATAGGTTCAATCGTTTGAGCCTACTTAAGTTGGACAAGGGCTCCAGGTCTTCGACTGCTGTATTGGAAAGATCCAACTCCTCCAGGTAGGCAAGCGGTTCCAAAAAGGACAACTCGCGAAACGGTGTCTCCACCAATTCTAGCTGCTCGAGAAGCTCCAGACGGGAAACGGCTGACGGATCTTGCAAGGGGACGCCTTTTACTCGAAGGCTTTTTAGGTTAAAGAACACCAATAAAGGCTCCAATTGAGAGATTCTGGCATCCTCTATCGAAAAGGAAGCAGCGGCCGTCATGCGGTGCAATTCACTGGTAGAGGGATCGGCCGAGAGATCAAAATAAGAAATGAGTAACTCCATCCATTCCTCGTCAAGCTCCTTCCACCAACGATTCAAGGCTTCCGTTCGGAAAACAATGGTGCATTGAGGCAGCAATCGGGCCAGTTCCTGGATTTCCCAGTCGGCAACTTCGGTATTGTCCAGATTGATAAACTCCAACGATTGCAGCTGCTTCAATGGTTCGATGGATGTGACCTGAGTCGACTCAAAAGAAATCTTTTGGAGCCCACGCAATTCCTGCAGTGCCCGGAGGTTACGGACGCCACTATGGTTCCCCTGAATTTGCAGAAGGCTTTTCATTTCTGCCAGTGGAGACAAATCTTCTACCTGAGTATGTTGGAAGGAAATAAAAGCGGCATTCTTAAACTTAAGCGCCGGTCGCAGGTTGACAATCGAACTTTCATCCAGGATAAGCGAATCGATATTCACAAGCACGGTTAATTCTTCAACGGACGGCTTGCCCCGTCCCAAATGTGGAAACTTCTGTATGAACACCTGGTTCCAGCCGTTTGGCAACGTTTCCCACCAGGTTTGCAGGTTTTCTACATTGTGTATCAACAAGATACCCCGATTGGACCTGCTAAACTCCTCAGCTGCACTTTCTGAAATACTCGTCCGGTCTGCATAAATTCGTTTGACAGACCTGGATCCATTTAATGGCGTCAGCTGGCTTACCTCCGTACCGTTGATGTTCACGCGCCAAAGAGCGGGCAGATCCGAAAGCGGTGACAAGTCCAGAATATTTGTTTCCTCCAGGTTGATTTCTTCCAGGCTTTTCAATTCGGATAGAAATCCAAAATTAATCAGATAGTTTCCTTTTAAGTTCAGAGTTTTTAGGCCTGTAAGCGACTGAATGTTTTCAATGTTATTAAATCCACTTTCCTCCAGATTGAGGTGTTGCAAGGCTGTGAAATTCTCGAGCACGGCGAAGCCCGTCAATGGAGTTTGGGCAGCATTAAAAAAAGTAAGGCTTTTAAGACTGCTTAATTCATCGATGTTATTTACCGATGTACCCGATATGTCCAGATGGGTCAGCTTATCGGAGTACTTGATAAATTGAATGTCTGAAGTTGGTGTATGCGCGATATTGAGGTAGGAAAGGAAGGTAACGTTGCTGATCGGAGCCAACTCTTCAATACGGGTATGGCTAATATCAACGTATTTGAGATCGCGGAACACCTGTATGGGAGAAAGGTCTACAAGCAAGCGGTTTCCGGATAAGTCCAGCGTATCCAACGAAGAAATTTTATACAGCTGCTCCACCGTGACCGAATCATCCAGAAACCCAAACTTTTCGCGTAAAAGGGTTTCCCATTCCAAGGAAAGAGTACTCCACCATTCCAGCAACTCCTCGTCACGGGAGAGTTTGGTGGTATACATGCTGGCGATCTTTAATTCATTGGAATCCCGGTCAAGATTGATTTCAATGTAGCGCGACTGTGTATTCTCAATTTTTTCATCATCCAAGCCCAGAGCCGTCAAGGTTCTGTCGAGGGATACCTCGAAAAACAATTCCTCCTGATCGTTGAGTTTGGGTTTGATTTCTTTTACTTTAAACTCAAATGCGGCATCCTTGAAAAAAAACTCGATGTCTTTGAGATACGAAACGATGTTCTTATTGGTAATAACTTTTCTATCGGTTAGCAAATCGTCCTCTACCTGTACCTGCTCGTCCCTAAAAATCTTTTTGTAGCTTTCCCGGATAATCACGTCCTTGTCCCTGGCGGAGGTTTCGCTGCTACCTACCGTATTGAGAAAGTACTGCAAAAAACGAACCTGATCTTCGGCCTGTTGGCTAAAATCTTTGATTTCCTGTTTACTATATTCCCCCAAATCCTGCGTTAACGCAACCTGGGTATAAAAAAAAAGCATCAGGAGAAAGCTAATCGATCTAATTCCTGTCATATATATAATCCAATATAATTTCCTTATCTCCTTCCTCCAGTTTCATCAAATTGGCTATGAGCCAACCCGTATTGAATCCGGGGCGATTGAACTGAGCCAGCTCGAAATACCATTTATCAATTTGAAAAAAATGAAACCTGGTGTCTTTTACTGTCTCAAATTTCATTCGGTCGCTCTTTATTTCGAAGAGAAATAACGTCAGAAAGTCCGGTTCGAATCCATCCGGTGTATAGGATTCCGGTCTGGAATTTTCAACGATGGCCTTTCGTAAATTCATAAACCCCAGTTCATGGCTTAATGGGTGGAGAAATTTTTTATCGTCTCCGGTAGGTTTATCGAACGCATCTGCAAACGGCTGGAAGTTCACATTCTCTATGACCCACTCGTAGCCAAGGCCCTGAGGTTGCAGCTTCAAAAACAGTACCACTTCTTGCCGTTGCCCATTGTAAGTAAAAACGGTGTTTACCTCAGCAAACCATTCCCCTCCATGAAAATTTAGGTATTGCGGATAGGTATCGGAAACGACATAGCTGATAAACTCCCGTTTTAGCTCGTTGCTGATACCGGATGTTTCGTTGTCGAAAAGAATATTAATGAAGGATTTTCTTAGATCAACGTCTCGATAATTTTCATCTCCCGGGCGATAACGAATGTCGCCCTCTTTGCTTTCCTCTGCATTAAATCTTCTGAAAAATTGGTTGACCTGTTTGGTAGCGGCAGCAAACCTGCCGTCATCTATCACCCGCCCGGAGCTATTGAACGTTTGCCCCGGTGCGGTATGAATAGATAGAAATATGGTAATTAATGTAATGAAGGGTGTTATTCTCATGCTGATGTTTCCGTCACTCTCACGTCACCCAACAATACGTCCCAAAACTCAATGGTTCGACCGGAAATCTGGGTTTGTTTCTTCTCCACGTATATGGTAATGTCTTTCTTGGTGGTATCCCTGTAGTTTAATCCAGCTTCCTGAGACGTACCTTCGAATCGCTGATAAATAGTGATTACTCCTACGTACCTGCCATCCGGCTGCCTTTCAAGATCACTGATGTAATGGATATCGTACCAGCTGATATTCACCCGATCGTAATTCAATGCCATCAGCCGCTCAAAATACCTTCTGATTTTGTAATAGGCGATTTCATTGGTATTGATGGAGGAAACGCCCATCTCTGCGTCAGGGGCAAATAACTCTTCCGCTCGATCCATGACACGAGTAGCCTCAGAAAATTGCGTTTCCTTGCTGCCAATAATGCTGATGTACTTACTCAGGTCCTTTACTTTCTCCAAAGCAAGGGAATCGATGGCCTGCTTTCTCTGCGGACTAATGCTTTCATCCTGTGCAAATACCGAAATAGAGGTTGCCAGGAAAAAGATCAAAAGGGATGGAATATATTTTTTCATAATTTCGTACTTTCTTTTTTTTGTAAAATTATCTTCTTCTAAGTTCTAATTCGGTTACCTTTCCGGATCCATCCATTCTGATGTCGCTGATAAAATTCAGGTTCTTTTTGGTGTCTTTCAAGTAGTTCAGGTACCTTTCAATCGTGGTGGGCTCGTCATAGTCTTTTACGCCACTTTCTTCGTGAATGACAATTAAAACCGGGGTATTCGGATTGGAAAACATACCTAAGGCTTCTCTAATCGTATTGTTGGCACTTTGCAGACTGTTGGCCGTAGCGATTGCGTTGAAGTAGTTTTCCAACTTACCCACAGCTACTTCTTCAGCGGAAGGCTGTTCTGGTTCTGGTGCAGGCTCAGGTGCAGGTTCTTCTACCGGCACTGGCTCAGGCTCAGCCTCAACGACCGCCTTTTTACTTTTACAGGCTCCCATGGCTAACAGGACGAATAGCATAACGGTCAGCGACCGTGTCAAGGGAAATGTTAGGTTTCTTTTTTTCATAAGAATTGAATGGTTTTTAAGTTTAATGCAAACCCAGTGCACGCTCGTTGGTACTACCTGCTTTGCTCGGAATTTACATCGGTGATTGGAGAAATTGTTTACGCGTTAGTTACTTTTTTATTATCTATATTACATAAATTTGGTGTTGGGTGACAAATTAATAGACACAATTTTTTCGATACAAACGATACGTTATTCAAAGCATCCTCACGAAAACGTACCCAATTATAGGGAATAATTTTTTGAAATACACGTTCCCTACCGAATTGATCGCTGTGAAACCAATCTACTACTGTCTCGCTCGTCTTCAATTTCTGGAAAAGCTTATACCAACGGTCGAATCGTTGTTTAATCGAACAACTCCTGCAACTTTCGCTCCAGCGACTTCCCGCGTAAGTCTTTTGCTAAAATGTTTCCATCCGGGTCGACCATGTAGGTGGCCGGAATGGCATTGATCTGGTACGTAGCTGCAGCCTCCGAATTAAAATACTTCAAATCTGAAACCTGAGTCCATTCCAGACCATCCTCCTCGATGGCCCTGATCCACATATCCCGGGTTCGGTCAAGCGATACACCAAATACCTCAAACCCCTGGTCTTTGTATTGGTTGTACAGCCGAACCACGTTGGGATTTTCATCCCTGCAGGGCTTGCACCAGCCAGCCCAAAAGTCTATCAGTACGTATTTACCCCGTAAATCGGATAGGTTGACCACCTCTCCCTTTGGATTTGGCAGGGAAATCTCCGGGGCAGGCTGCCCGATAGAGAGTGCTCGCAATTCGTCCAGCTCCTGCTTCCAGGATGCGATAAGCTTCATCTCAGGATAGCGGTCTCCAAGAGCTACGATTACACTATCAAGGTAGTTGAAGTCCGTGCGAGGATTCAACATCCCAAGACCTGCAAGGGCGGCAAAGCTACCGCCGGATTCGGCGATGACGCCTTTTATTTTTTCCGCATGATCCAATTCCAATTCCATGGCTTGCTCCTGAATCTCCTGAATTCTCGCTTGGTTTTTGTCCGCCATGGCTTCATAAAACTCGCTATTTAGTTCATTTCCCGCTTCCTGGTAGGCCGCCGTGAGTTCGTCAATGGCTAGCATCAATTGACTGTCTTTGGAGCCAGCGACATCCAGTTGATCGGTTTCAAAATCATAAGTTACAAAAACATCCTCCTCAAAAAGCGCCAGACGAACGGTCTTTTCCCCATACAAATCCAACTCGTAAAAATTTGGGCCTTCCAATTCCAACACGTAAGAAAACTCCCCGCTATCACCGACGGAAAGGGTATCTACTGCCTGGATCCGGTCGTTATCGTACCGGGAAAGTACTACCTGTCCTTCGGGCTGATTGCTGAGCTTTCCGCTTAGCGATACCGAGCCATCAAACGCTTCTTCTTTATTCCCGCAGGAAAGGATGAGCAGGGCTGCCCACCCCATCACGAACGCATGCTGAATCAATTTTCTCATAATTACTGGTCCAATAATTCGGTTAAAATCTTACTTGCTAGTTTTGGGTCTGCCTTTCCTTTTGACTTTTTCATCACCTGCCCCATGAACATTCCCATCAGGCCTTTTTTTCCTGACCGATATTCCCGCACTTTGATTTCGTTTTCAGCCAATACTGCTTCGATTAGGGGTTTGATCGAGCTTTCGTCGCTGTCCTGAATCAAGTTCAATTCCTGGGCAATCTCCAGAGGAGATCGTTCCGGACGTTGCAACAGTTCGGGGTAGATTTTTTGAGAAGCGACGGTATAACTGACTTTCCCCTCGTCGATTAATCCAATTAGTAAAGCCAACTTATCCGGACCCACAGGAAAATCTTCTATTCCTAGTGTCAATTCGTTCAAATAGGATTTAACCGGCCCCATGAGCCAATTGGAGGCGCTCTTGTAATTTTGCGTATGGCTACAGAGGGTTTCAAACCACAGGGCGATCTCCTTCTGGTCCGTCAAAACCCGTGCATCGTATTCCGGCAGGCCGTAGATATCGACAAATTTAGTGAAAAGCGCCCCGGGTAACACCGGCATTTCTTCCTTTACCGACTGTAACCACTCTTCGGAAATGACGACCGGACTCAAATCAGGCTCTGGGAAATACCGGTAATCGTTCAGGTCTTCCTTGGTCCGCATACTCCCCGTGAGGCCGGTTGTGGCGTCGAAAGTTCTGGTTTCCGAAACAATATCTTTGTTCTCTTCGAGTAACTGTACCTGCCGCTCAAACTCATGTTCAATGGCCCGGGCCACGTTCCGGAAGGAGTTCATATTTTTAACTTCTACTTTCTTACCGAGTGCTTTCTCTCCCCGAAGCCGCACGGAAACGTTGGCATCGCAGCGCAGCGAACCTTCTTCCATATTTCCATCGCAAATTTCCAGGTATTTTACCAGTTTTTTGATTTCCACGAGCAGGTTGTACGCTTCTTCGGAAGAACGCATGTCTGGCTCGGTCACAATCTCTATCAGCGGCACGCCCGCTCTGTTGAAATCAACCAATGTGTCTACTTCACCCGCCAGGTGAATGGATTTGCCCGCATCTTCTTCCATATGTATGCGGGTGAGGGCAATATTTTTCTTTTCACCGCTCGCCAAAACAATCGGAACATATCCCCCGACACAAATAGGATCTTTATCCTGAGTGAGCTGGTATCCCTTTGGCAAATCTGGATAAAAATAATTTTTACGAGCGAATACGTTTTTCCGGGTGATGGAAGAGTTACACGCCAACCCCATCTTTATGGCAAATTCTACCGCTCGCTTATTCACTTTGGGCAAGGTGCCTGGGTGGCCCAGGGTAATGACAGATATGTTCGTATTGGGCATGTTCCCATAAGTGGTTGCATCCGAAGTGTACATCTTGCTATGGGTGAGCAGTTGGGCATGAACTTCCAAACCAATAACCAACTCATACTTTTTCCGAATATCTTCAGTTAAGGAAATGGATTTCTCTTCTATCATCTTTAAATTATTACATTTATCGTTCCAAAAATGGCAGGGATTTCCCCCAAAACCAAATCTTAAAACAGCAAAATTATTTCAAGGAGAGTGTGAGGATGGATTCCGCCTTTGCCAGCAACTTGGGTAATCCCGCGGACTCCTTTCCTCCTGCGGTGGCGAAAAAGGGCTGGCCGCCTCCCCCTCCACCTATTTCTTTGGCAAGTTCTTTCACAAGTCTGCCTGCATGAAGTCCTTTTTCTTCGACGATATTTTCACTAATCACAATCGCTACCTGCGGTTTACCACCAATGTCAGCGGCCAACACTGCTACTAAATTTTCCATCTCGTTTTTTAACTCGAAGGATAGTTTTTTCAATGCGTCTCCGTTAGGCAATTTAATCAAACCTAACACCAAATGGTAACCGTTCAAGGATTTTGCCTGGTTTTTCAGACTTTCTTTGATTTCATCGGTGGCTTTCAAATGCAATCCTTCAATTTCCTTGCGCAAGCTGGCCCTTTCCTCGATTAATGACTCAATGGCCCCCAACATGTCCTTCGGGTTTTTTAACACCTCCTGTACTTCCCGAATGAGTTGGAACCGTTGATTTACGAACGCTTCCGCTGCTTCGGCTGTTACTGCTTCCACTCTTCGGACACCAGCGGCGGTAGAACTTTCCGAAACCAATTTGAAGAAACCAATTTCTCCCGTGGCCTGCACGTGTGTGCCTCCGCATAGCTCTACAGAAAATTCCGGATCAAAGGTAATGACCCGAACCAGTTCACCGTATTTTTCCCCAAACAGGGCGGTAGCTCCCATCGCTTTGGCCTCCGCTATGGGTACTTCCCGCCTTTCGTTCAGAGGAATATTTTCGCGGATTCGGGCATTTACGATCGCTTCGGTCCGTTCCATTTCTTCGGGAGTCATTTTTGCAAAATGGGAGAAATCAAACCGCAGCATCTGCTCATTAACCAGAGAGCCTTTCTGTTGTACATGGTGACCGAGGACTTGCTTCAGGGCAGCTTGGAGCAAATGGGTCGCCGTATGGTTGTGTTTTATGTTTGCCCGTTTTTCGGCGTCGACTCGACAAGTAAACTCATCTTCGATTCCCTGCGGCACTGCATTCACCCAATGGATAATCAGGTCATTTTCCTTGGTGGTGTCCAACACTCGGAGGGTTTCATTGGCGGTACTCAAGGTCCCTGTATCTCCGACTTGTCCCCCACTTTCCGCATAGAAGGGTGTCTTCGTCAAAACTACCTGGAAACGGTCCTGCTTTTTATCTGTTATTTTTCGAAATTTTATGATTCTGGCACGTGCCTCTAACGAATCGTAGCCCACAAACCCTTCGCTTTCTGCTTCGTACACGATGACCCAGTCTCCGGTTTCCAGCTGGGCAGCCGAGCGGGATCGCTCTTTTTGTACACGCATGGCCTCTGCAAAGCCCTTTTCATCCACGATTAGGCCGTTTTCCCGGGCGATGAGGGAAGTCAGATCCAAAGGAAACCCATAGGTATCGTACAGTTCGAAGACCACAGTTCCTGGAATGACCTGTTCGTTTTTAGCTTCCAGCATCTCCTGGATGGTTTCCAGATTTTTCAACCCTTTGTCCAGCGTGCGCAAAAATGCCAATTCCTCCTCATGAATGACCTTGGCGATAAAATCCTGCTGTGACTTTACTTCCGGAAAAAACTCACCAAACTTCTCTGCCAAAACCGGCACCAGCAAGTAAAGAAAGGGAGATTTTAAATCCAGAAAGGTGTAGCCATACCGTACTGCCCGGCGCAAAATACGACGGATTACATAGCCAGCCTTATTGTTCGATGGCAACTGTCCGTCGGCAATGGTAAAAGAAATGGCGCGAATGTGGTCCACGATAACCCGAAAAGCGATGTCCGTTTTTTCGGATTGCCCGTAGTGGTACCCCGATACTTGCGCAACCTTTTCAATAAACGGAGCAAACAAATCCGTATCGTAGTTGGATGATTTGTTCTGAATCACCCGGACGAGGCGCTCCAGTCCCATTCCCGTATCCACGTGGCTGGATGGGAGCTCCTTTAGCCGTCCGTCCGAAAACCGATTAAACTGAATAAAAACCAGGTTCCATATTTCGATTACCTGGGGATGGTCAGCGTTGACCAGCTCCTTCCCAGGCACCTTCGCGATTTCCTCCGGGCTACGCATATCGAAGTGGATTTCAGAGCATGGTCCACAGGGTCCTGTCTCGCCCATTTCCCAGAAATTGTCCTTCTTTGAGCCGAAAAGAATCCGCTCCCCGGGAACCCATTCCTCCCAATAAGAAAAGGCTTCCTTGTCTTCTTCCAGACCATCTTCACTATCTCCGCCAAAAACTGTTACGTACATGCGCTCCTCGGGCAGTTTGTACACCTCTGTAAGCAACTCCCAGGCCCAACCGATTGCCTCTTTTTTAAAATAATCTCCAAAAGACCAGTTGCCTAGCATCTCAAACATGGTATGGTGATAGGTGTCTACACCCACCTCTTCCAAATCATTGTGCTTTCCCGAAACCCTAAGACACTTTTGGCTGTTGGTAATGCGGGAGTGTTCCGAAACTTCGTTTCCGAGAAAAAAATCCTTAAATTGATTCATTCCTGCGTTCGTAAACATCAAACTGGGATCATTCTTTACCACGATGGGTGCGGAAGGAACAAATTGATGCTTCTTAGATTGAAAAAATTCAATGAATTGGCTTCTTATTTGTTTTGAATTCATGTTTAGTTAGCTTAGAATGAAATACTTGGATATTATAAGGATTTTGGAGTATCTTTGTACCCAGACACCCAAGCAAACAAGTCACCCGGTTTTTTTCGGATTACAAAATTAGCAGTTTTAACGTACTATTTGTTAAATGAGTAGAATAAAATATTATTACGATCCCAAAACCTGCAAGTACGAACGGTACGTTCGTAGCAAATGGGATGTGACCTTGAACCTACTTGGTTTTTTATCCCTATCGTCCATTCTGGCGGTGGGAATTCTTTTGGTGTTTCACTATTATTTCGACAGCCCGAAAGAGTTAATGCTGAAAAAGGAAAACAGGGAGTTAAAACTGTACTACGAACTTCTGGAACAAGAGGTGGGGCAATTAAATACCATGATGGCCGATTTGCAGGAAAGAGACGACAATCTTTACCGGGTAATTTTTGAGTCGGAACCTATCCCTTCATCCATCAGAAAGGCAGGATTTGGCGGGTCAGACCGTTTTAGGGAGATCAAGGAGAAAGGGTTGAACCAGGAAAAGATGATTATCTCAGTTTCTAACAAAGTAGAGACCCTCAAACGCCAGCTGTTTATCCAGTGGCAATCCTACGACGAATTGTCAGAAACAGCCATGAATAAAGAGGAATATTGGGCATCTATTCCTGCCATACAACCAATACACAACGAAGAATTGAATCGGCTGGCCTCCGGCTACGGAGTGCGGCTGCATCCGATCCTTAAGGTAAGAAAGATGCATACCGGCGTGGACTTTTCCGCCCCTAAAGGAACGCCTATTTACTCTACGGGAGACGGAGTGGTGCAACAGGTACGTACGGAATTCGGAGGTTACGGAAAGTCCATTGTGATCGACCACGGATTTGGTTTTAAGACGCGGTACGCCCACATGAACGATTTCGATGTACGAGTAGGGGATAAAGTGAAACGTGGGGATAAGATTGGTACCGTTGGCAACACAGGTTCATCCACGGCACCTCATGTGCATTACGAGGTAATGAAAGACGATAAATACGTAAATCCGGTGAATTACTTCTTTAAAGATCTGGAGCCTACGGAATTTGACAAAATATTGGAACTCGCATCCAGAGAAAATCAGTCGCTTTCCTAAGCCGATCATGCAAATTCATTTCGAAGCCTTTCCGCCAAATCGCGGAAAGGCTTTTTATTGGTCTTCATGTATCCATTTTTTGCATAAATTCTTCGAAAGACTGCTATGTTATTTTTGGAATATGTTGTATATTTTTGCTGAAAAAAAATTACAAATTGCCTTACAAAGAAAAAGAAATAGAGAAAAAATACTACTCCATCGGGGAAGTTGCTGACCAATTCAAAGTGGCTACGTCACTTATTCGGTATTGGGAAGGCGAATTTGATATCATCCGTCCCAAAAAAGACAAGAAGGGAAATCGGCGGTTTACCAAGGATGATATTGAAAAAATACAGCTCATTTACCACTTGGTAAAAGAAAAGGGATACACGCTCACCGGTGCTCAGGAAATCATCAAAAAAGACCTGCATAAAATTCAGGATACTGCTGCGATGATTCACCAGCTACACGAAATCAAACGTTTTTTGATTGAAATCAGGAATAATCTGGATGAACAGCCAACCGAGCAATGAAGCATTGCATAACGTGGCCCTCGCTTTTATCCCCAAACTAGGCCCGACAATTTTTAAAACCATCGTAAGTTATTGCGGATCAGCGGAAGGTTTTTTTACGCTTCCACAGGGAAGAGTGGAAAAAATCCCGGGCATCGGGCCGAAACTCCTGGCCCACAGAAAATCAAAAGCAACTTATCTGAAAGAGGCAGAATCCTTGTTGGAAGCGGCTTATAAAAAAAACATTCAGGTACATTGCTATCCGGATTCCTCTTTTCCAAACCGACTGAGGACCCTTCCTGACGCCCCTCCCATTCTTTTTTCCAAAGGGAATATCAATTTAAACCCCAAACGTTCAGTAGGGATCGTTGGGACCCGAAATGCCAGCAACTACGGAAAGAATATCACCCAAAAAATCACGGAAGAACTCGCTCGGTTTCATCCGACCATTGTTAGTGGATTGGCCTATGGAATTGACGTGGAAGCCCACCGGGCCGCGCTTAATTTTGGCTTGCCGACCATAGGCATTTTGGGTTCAGATCTTGAAACCATTTATCCTGCCGCCCACAAATTCACCGCAGAAAAGATGATGGAAAACGGGGGACTACTTTCTGAATTCAAACTAGGCACCCCGATGAAACCTACGAACTTTCCACAACGCAACCGGATCATTGCGGGACTTTCGGATGCGCTTATCGTGGTCGAAGCTGCCAAAAAGGGCGGCGCACTTATCACTGCAGAAATAGCCTACAGTTACAACAGGGAGGTTTTTGCCGTACCTGGAAATCTGCAATCGAAATACAGTGAAGGCTGCAATAACCTGATTCGGCGTATGAAGGCAGGAATCTACATGGGCGTGAATGAACTCGAAGAATCGTTGTCCTGGAATCGAGAAAGCCCGGTAGACGCACCGGCGAAATTGCCGGACACCTCCCATTTGGATCCAACAGAAATAAAGATTTTGGAGCGACTGCTTGAAAAACAAGAAGCTGACATTGATTGGCTGAGCCGGGATATGGGAATTCCCATCTCCGAGCTCGCGATCAAGTTGTTAAACCTGGAGTTTTTGGGTTTTGTAAAGGCAATCCCCGGAAAAAAATACCAGTGGACAAATAAAAGCTAAGATCCTTCCGCATTTTGACCGGCTAAATGGCTTAAAATGATTACATTAGTATCAGTAACCACAACCGATAGATTCATGAAAAACATTGCTATTTTCCTATATGCCTCCCTTTTGGTGATTGCTTCCTGCGCCCCAAAAGAAGAGGGTATCCCGATGAAAATCGCCAAGGCCTACGGCTTCGACCACCTGGATAAAGTGAGCTCCATTAGTTACACTTGGAATGTCCGCAGGGACAGCGCAACGGTTCTTGTACGAGACTGGTCCTGGGATAGAGAAAACGGAGAAGTGTATTACAAAGGTCCGGATACCACTGCTACGTATCAGCTTGCAAACAAATCACCCGAAATTGAAGCAGTGGATCAGCGATTTATTAACGACAAATACTGGCTGCTCTTTCCATTTCAACTGGCATGGGATGATGGCTATGATGCCGAAATCATAGAAAACGCATCTTCTCCCATTCATGGAGAGAATACCATTAAAGTGATCGTTCGGTACAACGATACCGACGGCTACACACCTGGGGACGCGTACGACCTTTACGTGGATAAGGATTACATGATCAAAGAATGGGTTTTCCGTCGGGGTGATGGGCCGGAAGGAAGGGCATTTACCTGGGAGAATGTTCAGGACTTCGACGGTATAAAAATCGCCCTTGACCATAAACTGGAAAACGGAGAAAAGATCATTTGGTTTACGAACGTTGCCGTGGAAAACAAATAACTTCCTTCCGGAAATTTCAAGAATCCTGCGCCTCAGTTCAGAACTTCCCAAGTTTGAGCGTTTGATTGGGTAGTTCCTACGGACGATTGTAGAGACACGGTAGGGTGGTTAGTCATGAGGCTTTTTTAGCCAGCTAGCATTTCCTTCTGTTAAGGAAGCGTTAGCCCCTTGCGAATGTTTTGCTTCGTACTGAAGTACCTGTGGCTATACTAAGAAAGAGTG
>NZ_CP159481.1:4997500-5806256 GCF_042140265.1 Cyclobacterium xiamenense
CAGTTGTTCCCTGTACTTGGCTACAGTCCTTCGGGCGATATTGTATCCTTTCTGATTGAGCAATTTAACCAATTTGTCATCAGAAAGGGGTTTCTTTTTGTCTTCCTCTTCCACCAGTTTGTTGAGGACACTTTTTACCTCCCGGTTACTAACATCTTCTCCTCCATCGGTAGCGATTCCTTCCGAGAAGAAATACTTCAACGGGAATACCCCAAATTCGGTCTGTATGGATTTGCTGTTTGCCACTCGCGAGACCGTCGAAATATCCATGTCGATTTTTTCGGCAATATCTTTTAATATCATCGGACGAAGTTTGGTCTCGTCTCCGTCAATAAAAAAATCATGTTGGTAATCAAGAATTGCCTGCATGGTTTTCATCAAGGTATGCTGTCGCTGCTTGATTGCATCGATGAACCATTTTGCCGAATCCAGTTTTTGCTTAACAAAGGTAACCGTCTCCTTGAGCTTCTTGTCTTTTTTATCGCTCTTATCATACGCACTAAACATTTCAGAGTATGACCTGGATACTTTAAGTTCCGGCGCGTTCTTTGAATTCAATACAATTTCAAATTTACCGTTGGTATTGTTCAAAATAAAATCGGGAATCACGTAGTGGTTGCGCACCATTCCATCGGAAATGCCCCCGGGTTTTGGGTTTAGCCGGGTGATCAAATGAATGACTTCCTTAAGCTCCTCCTCTGTGATTCCTGCTTTTTTAAGGATCTTCTCGTAATGCTTTTTTGTAAATTCCTCGAAGCAATGCTGCACGACAAAAATGGCTTTCTCGAGCAGCGGCTCATTCGGATCGTCTCTTCTTTCAAGCTGGATTATCAGGCATTCCTGAAGGTTTCTGGCGGCAATTCCCGGAGGATCAAATCCCTGGATTTTAAGTAAAATCTCTTCTACCTCGTCCAGGTCGGTTTCCACATTTTGACTGAAAGCCAAGTCGTTGATGATGGCTTCCAAACTTCTGCGGATGTAGCCATCGTTTTCGATACTTCCGATCAGTTGTTTCCCTATCAGCCGCTGCTGCTCGTCCAACTTCAGGAAATTAAGTTGGGAAAGCAGCTGCTCGTGAAGCGTAGAATGACTTGAGATCGGCATTTCCCGTTCCTCTTCTTCTCCGGAATAATTTCCATCGCCCTGCATTTTGTACCCGCCGTATTCTTCGTTCAAATACTCGTCAATATTGATGTCTTTGTCCTCTTTTACTTCCGCACTATCCGTTGCTTCCGCAAATTCATCTGCCTGAATGTCCGAATCGGACTCCTTTCCCTCCTCAAGCGCAGGATTGACCTCCAATTCCTCCTCAATCCTTGCTTCCAACTCCGCTGTAGGCACCTGTAAAAGCTTGATAAACTGTATCTGCTGAGGAGATAACTTTTGGGATAAGATCTGATTTAAATTCAGTTTTTGCATATATTCTATTACCTGATAATGGTTAGGTAGGTATACATCAAGGGTTCGACCGCCAAACCCCTGCTTTCATTTTTCAAATTTAGGAAATAAGATCAAAATTTTGATAAAAAGCGTATTATATCGTTTTTTTGCATTCACTTTACACGCAGGCTGCGCAGGCAGTCACTTCAAGAGAAAAAGGAACCATGTCATTTAACAAGCGAATAAAAATCAAACATTTACTGGAAAATACGTTCACAGACGAAACAGTAACGGTAATGGGCTGGGTCAGAACCCGACGCAGCAACAAACACGTCACCTTCATCGCCCTGAACGATGGCTCCAGCATAAAAAATTACCAGATTGTAGCCGATCCGGAAAAAATTGATGAAGAAACACTAAAGAAAGCAAATACAGGCGCTTGCCTTAAAATAACCGGGACGGTAGTCGACTCCCAAGGCAGCGGACAACAATCGGAAATCCTGGCGGATCGGGTGGAAATCCTGGGAGAAGCCGACCCGGACAAATACCCCATACAGCCAAAAAAACATTCGCTGGAGTTTTTGCGGGAAAACGCCCATTTGCGGGTTCGAACCAATACGTTTGGGGCTATTTTTCGCATTCGCCACCATTTGGCGTTCGCTGTCCACCAGTATTTTCACCAAAAGGGCTTTTTCTACCTGCACTCCCCGATCATTACCGCCTCGGATGCCGAAGGGGCAGGTGAAACCTTTCAGGTCACTACACTGGATCTAAAAAATCCACCCAGGGACGAAAACGATGCCATCAATTTCAAAGAAGACTTCTTTGAGCGGGCAACCAACCTCACCGTTTCTGGTCAGTTAGAGGGGGAACTTGCAGCTTTGGCCCTTTCTGAAATATATACATTTGGGCCCACCTTTCGTGCTGAAAACTCCAACACCACCCGGCATCTTGCGGAATTTTGGATGATTGAGCCGGAAATGGCCTTTTACGATGCGGAGGACAACCAGGACCTGGCCGAAGAATTCCTGCAGTACATCATCGGCTTCGCACTGGAAAATTGCCCGGAAGACCTGGCCTTTCTTGACCAACGGGCAGCCGAAGAAGAAAAAAACAAAAAGGCTGAACAACGCAGCGAACTCGGCCTTATCGAACGCCTCGAATTTGTCACGAAAAATACTTTCGAACGAATTAGTTACACCGAGGCATTGGAAATCCTCCGAAACTCCAAACCCAATAAGAAGAAAAAATTCACCTTCCCCATAGACGAATGGGGCACAGACCTGCAATCCGAGCACGAAAGGTACCTGGTCGAAAAGCATTTTAAAAAACCGGTAATCATTACCGACTACCCCAAAGCGATCAAATCGTTTTACATGAAGCAAAATGACGATGGGAAAACGGTCGCTGCCATGGATATTTTGTTCCCAGGTATTGGGGAAATCATCGGTGGTTCTCAACGGGAGGAAAGGCTGGATAAGCTTACCGAGCGAATGCAGGAACTGGATATTAGCCAGGAGGAGATGTGGTGGTACCTGGACACCCGAAAATTCGGCACCGCCCCACATTCGGGCTTTGGATTGGGGTTTCGAACGATTGGTTCAATTCGTTACGGGGATGGGAAATATACGGGATGTCATTCCTTTCCCAAGAACACCCGGCAACGCCGAGTTTTGAATAAAAAAGGTCTTACTGAAGCCGCCTTCCGTTACCACCATTTATTCGAATGAAGGCAATGGCTTCAGGGACAGAAACGCTCAACCCGTACACGTATCGCGCTTGTTTGGGTTTCTTTCCGTTTCGCCAATCGCCGCATTACGGAAACAATCGGAAAATACGCGTAGAAATCAATCCAAAAAACCCGGTTGGAAACCATAGGCTGCAGGGCCCGACAATTTACGAAGGTTGGTACAAGACGAGGAGAAAAAAAGACCTGCCCATTTGCTCCTGTGGGTAGAGAAATCAGTAAGTCGAAGGATTAAACGGCCCCTACAAATTCACGATACATCCAGCAGGTTCTCATTTAAAAATGCGGTTGAAGTTTAATTGCTTGAGTTTAGGTAATAGTTCGGTTTAATTCTTATATTAGAAAGTGGAAACGTTTTTAAAATACCTAAAAATTGAAGGAATTGGTGGTCATGTCATCCGCATTTCTTTGGCCTGTTTGCTGCTGTTTGGTGGCTTTACCAAGCTAAAACTGATCGGTGCGTTAGAGTACAGCCTCTTTTGGGCCATTTTACTCGCTGGGATCGAAACCTTCGCGGCTTTTGGACTTCTGATTCATTACAAAAAACCGTTGATCGGCCTGGTGGGTGGAACACTTGCCATCTTGTCAATTTTCATCCGGGTGGTATTTTCCATCGAATGGGTGCGGGGCCATATTCTTCGAACGGATTCCTTTCTCTCTGCGTTAAATTCCATTTTTGGAATCTACAACAACGGTCTTTTTCACATTGCCCTGCTTTTTGGTGCCGCCATTTACTGCCTGGGCAATTCGTACAAGGCCTACATTACCGAACGGATTACCCGTCCCTTTCCCCACTGACAAATCACTCTTCCTGAAAAGACATTTCCGGCGTGTACAAAAGCTCACGGTTTTGGAAGTCATAGAGCGTCAGCCTTCTTAACTCAAAATACGCAGTCCAATAATCGCGGAGGGATTCCACGTATCTCCGTCTGTTCTCGTCCTTCTCCCGTTGGGCGATTCCCAGGTCGGTAATGGACACATTTCCACTCTGGTACCTGCGAAATGATATTTCGTATCGTTTATCCGCTACCAGATCGGAGGTCTTGGTAATCTCCAGTCGGTCTTTGAGCATGATGAAATTCCGAACCCTGGTGAATATTTCCTGCTCGAAGTTGATGATTTCCTGCTCTATTTCAAATTCCGTAAGTTTTTGATTGGCCTTTGCCATGCTCATACGGGCTTTGTTCCGACCCCAATCCAAAATAGGCACACCAATGCTCAGATTAACAAGCGCCTGTGTATTGGGGTTCGTGTAGATATCTCCCCACATCAGGGCTGCCTTGTTGTACCCATAGCTGGCATTCAGGTTCATCTGAAAGCGTTGTCCCCGCGCCTGCGCTACGTCTGCCTCCGCTTCCAATCGCTGCCTTTCGAAACTAATGGCATCGGATCGATTTTGAAACGCATATTCTATCGCTTCTTCCACCTTCACTTCAAATTCCGGAATTTCATCTGGTAGCTTGAGGTTTAAGGTGGTATTTTCGTTCAGGCCGATGTACGATTTCAAGCGAAGGGAGGAGGCTTCCATATCCAAACGGGCCTGTGCCACATCCTGCCGGGCTTCCAACACCTGCAGTTCGACCTGTAGCAGTTTATCTTCGTAGGTGGTACCGATATTGTATCGACCCTGTTCGATCTTTAAAATCGCTTCGGAGTTTTGCAGGTTCTTCGTAGCAATATCCAGGTTTACCTGGGCCACTAAAAAATCAAAAAACATCTGGGTTACCCGCTCGCTGATCTGTTCCATCTCTTCCACAAACTCTCGCTTGCTTTCTTCGTAACGAATGGGTTCGATCTTTCGGTCCCACTTGAAGGGGTTAAAGGCAAAAATGGGCTGGGACAGGCGAATGTTTACCGGAACGCCACTCCAGCGTGTCTGGTTTTCGGAATCCGATGCCAGAAAATTATCGAAACGGTTCGTCGAACTATTCACCGAAATGATACCGCCGGTAGGCCCAATCACCTGGCGTAGTCCCAATTCCAAATCCACCAAATTTTGTCGTACTTCCCGGAATTCGATGGTACCGTCCGGCTGGGTCACGTTATTGAAAGCCTGGGAGTATTGCGGCAAGGTACCCTCCAGGCGCAACTGTGGATTAAAATTGGATTGGTAAAGCCGATAGCTCCAGTACCTATTTTCCCTGCGCGTATCTGCATTCAGGGCAGCAGGAGACTGTTGTTTGGCCCGTAAGATGATCTCCTCCAACGTATAGGAAACGACCTGCTGGGATTGGACAGAAAAAATGATCGCTAAAAACACAACGATCAGGGTAGGTAGAAATAGTTTATTCATAGCGTAAAGAGGTTATCGGATCCTGACTGGCTGCTCGCTTGGCCGGGGTAATTCCAAACACCAACCCAACCGTGGCGGCCACTCCAAATGACAATACGATGGAGCTCATGGTAATGACCGTAGGAAATTCTGCAAAGGTAGACACCAAATGCGCCAGAATTATCCCGAGAATCACGCCAATCAGCCCGCCCGAAACACTGATCATTATGGATTCAAATAGAAACTGATTCACAATATCGTTCTTTTTTGCTCCTAACGAAAGTCTTAGGCCAATTTCTTTTATTCTTTCCATCACGGAGGCCAACATGATGTTCATGATTCCAATACCTCCGACCAGCAAGGAAATCCCGGCAATGGCTCCCAGTACAATATTGAAGATGTTTTGGGTCCGCTGTTGCTGTTTAAGTAAAAGCTCGGGTATGGTAATCTCAAAATCCACTACGTTGAAATGCCGTCGCTCGAGCATTTTCGCCAATACCTCGGCGGTGGGGTTCAATAATTCGCTGTCGGAAACTTGAATAACCATCTTATCCAGCTGGTGGTAATTACTGGATCCGCTGTTGCTGTCGTTCAGTCTTGATTCGGTAACCAGGTCCCGGTTTTTATAGCGGATAAGCATGGTTTGAATGGGAACGTAAACATCCATATTGAAGTCTCGTATCCCCAACTTGGATATACTTGACTCAGACACGATCCGCTCTTCTAAAATTCCCACTACTTCCAGCCATTGGTTGCCGCTTTTAATTTTTTCCCCAATCGGGCTTTCGTTTGGAAAAAAACGAGCCGCCACGTTTCGGCCAATGATACAAACCGGGTCCCCTTTGACGAGATTTTTCTCACTAAACATTCTGCCCTCCCTTAGCTTGAAATCCAGCACGTCAAAATAGGCGGGAGTTACGCCCACGAGTTTTGCGGACCTACGGACCCCGCTTTTTACTATATAGGTATCCAACACAATTTCCGGGCTGATTTTACTAATGCCAGGGATGATCTCGCGAATTGACTCTGCATCCTGTATTTTTAGGCCGGGAGAAAACTTATTGCGTTCTTTTTCCAAGCTGCTATTCTCGTCCACTTGCTCCTCTACCTGCTCTACTACCGGTACGACCACAATGTTGTTTACCCCTACCAGTTTGATCTGTTCCATGATTTCCTGCTGGGCTCCGGTACCAATGGCCAGCATGGCGATGACTGCCGCTACCCCGAAAATGATACCCAGGGCGGTCAGCAAGGAACGTACCTTATTGGCTAGCACTGCCTCAAAGGCAATGTAAAAATTGGCGATAAGCCTTTCGTTAATCATAGGTTTGATAGGATAAGGAATTCGTATTCACTGCAGTTACGGGTCACGGAGAGGGCATAGAAGACCTTCTGCCAGCCGATGAGGCTTCCGCCACAGGTTCTTCCTCCTCCTGTTTATCCCGATTTCGTTTGCCGTTTAGCTCTTCCAATAAATTAACGGTAAGATTACTTCCCCAATTGGGTGTATTCAAGTAGACATAGTCTCCGGCATTCAGCCCTTTTTCAATGACCACGTCGTTGGCATTTGTCATCCCCAGAAGTACTTCCTGTTTGACGCCATTTCGCATGTAAACATAATTGATGCTGTCGTTTTCTACGTTTACAGCTTCCAGGGGCACGTACAAGACGTCGTCCAACTGGTCAGCGATAATGGTATTGCTCGAAGTCATGGACGGTCTTAGCATGGGATCACTCTCGTTGACAATAACCATTACTTCAAACACTTTTGCGTCAGAGTTTGGCCGTTGTTGTCCGACATTTGCCACTTTGGTTACCTCTCCGGTGTATTTTTTATCCGGAAAAGCATCCATTCCCAGTTCCACCTGCTGACCTACTCTTACCCTCCGAATGTCCACTTCATTGACGTAAGTAATGCTCTGCATGGTGGTAAGGTCGGGCAAAGTCGCGACAACCGGGTTCCAGGAGGTAATCTGTGAGCCTTCCTTCACCTTATTGCCTCTGTAATCCACGTAGATCACCATGCCATCCTGCGGGGCAGTTACGACAAATTTATCAAGCACTTCTACCATTTGATTCACTTCCAATTCATCTTCCCGAAGCTTTGCGGCAATTTCCATCATTCTGGCCTTTTCCTGAAGACTCTTAATGCGGTACCGCTCTCGGGCCTGATCAAGCTCTCTTTTGGCTTTTTCTACGTTGTACTCGTTCTGTTTGATGATCGCTGGCGGCTCAAACTGGGATTGCTCGAGTATCAGCTCCTGCTCCTGTACGATGTACTCCTGATTGAGAATATTGTCTCGTTCTACCCGTAAGTTCAGTGAGGTATCCAATTGGATTTGCTCGTATTGGGCCCGGGTTTGTTCCAGATCCAGCCGCCGGTCCTCCAGACGTCCAAACAATTCTGTTTTGTCAATCGAGCAGATAAAATCTCCCTTTTTTACGACCGTACCTTCATCCACCATCTTGTCAATGGTGAAATTCCCGATTCTGAATCGCCTGGCCTCTGCCGGACCGAAGACCTGCACCGAACGCAAGGCCTCCAATTCGCCGGTTGTAGTGATTTCCACCCGAAACTCGCCTTTCTTGACGCTGGCAAGAATATCGTTCTCTACCCCGGCACTACCCGAAGCAAAAAAGAAGTAAAGCGCGCCGATCACGACCACACTTCCAATCGCTACGTAAATTAAATTCTTTTTCATTTTCCTGTCTTTTACTGACTCAAAGGTAGCTTTTTCATCCATCAAGTCCTTCCCAATGAGCCTTTTATTTGTCCATTAACATAAAATGTAATTTTAAACCTATTTCGTTCGTAGACCTTTTTTGATGATCGCGGGTAGCATTCCTGCCAAACAACCTCGTGTCTCTAAAATCCATAGAAACGTATAGGGTTCCGTTTCATTGGCTATATTTGTCGCATGAAATCTCTAATCAGTTGGACGATTCGATACGTTCCGCGAAGGTACTTGCAGCTTTTCAGCCATTTTTTTTTACGATTGGCGGCGGTATTTTACCGTGGAAATGCCGTCCACTGCCCCATATGCGAACGGAGTTTCCGAAAGTTTTTACCCTATGGTAGAGTGGGCAGGGACAACGCCCTCTGCCCCAATTGCCTGGGATTGGAGCGGCACCGGCTCATGTGGTTGTTTCTCAAACAGGAAACTGATTTTTTCAAAAATCCGCTGAAAGTACTTCACATAGCACCGGAATTGTGCTTTTTGGGACGTTTTGAAGCGCTGGACAATCTGGAATACATTACCGGTGATTTGGAATCCCCCCTTGCCACAATCAAAATGGACATCCACCAGATCCCGTTCCCCGATAATAGCTTCGACGTGGTGTTTTCCAATCATGTGCTGGAACACGTGGAAAACGACATCGAAGCCTGCAAGGAAATCAATCGGGTACTGAAACCCGGTGGATGGGGAATCGTTCAGTCTCCGGTATACGATATGGAAAAAACCATCGAAGATCCCACCCTCACGGATCCTTCCGAAAGGGAGCGTGTTTTCGGCCAGCGAGACCATGTACGAAAATATGGAACCGACTATGCGGCCCGGCTGAGCACTTCCGGGTTGACTGTAACGGAAATCCCATTTGTCCAAACCCTGGATCCCTCCCTGATTAAAAAGCATGCGCTCCCGGAAAAGGAGCTGATATATTTAGCCAGGAAAAGCTAAACAATCCCCCGCCACGGACACTTTCGGAAAGCCAGGCGGCGATTATCGCAGGGCCAGTTTTTCCAATAGAATCGCAACAATGCGGCTGGCCGTCTTTCCATCCCACCGTTCAGGTACCTGCCCCTGTTTCCAGTTTCCGGAAAACAGTTTTTCCATGGCCGGAGGGATGGCTTTGGGATCGGTTCCGATCAGCTCATTCGTACCCTCTGTAATGGTTTCTGGTCTCTCGGTATTGTCCCGGAGAGTCATGCAGGGAATGCCCATTACGGTAGTTTCTTCGGTAATTCCCCCTGAATCGGTCACCACTGCCTTGGACCGCTCTACCAGGTAATTGAATTCCAGGTAGCCGAGTGGATCTATCATGTGAAGGCGCTCGTGTCCGATGCCGATATGCTGTAGCATCTTTTTTGTTCGCGGATGCACCGGGAAGACGAGCGGCAAATCCAATGTATGGTCCACGATTTTTTGGATCAATTCCCTGAGCTTTTCCTCCTGATCTACATTGGCTGGCCGGTGTAATGTCATGACCAGGTACTTCCCCTCTTCCAGGCCCAACCGATTCCACACCTCCGGTCGTTGAAAACGCGGGCGATGTTTGAGTAAGGTATCGATCATGGTATTGCCAACAAAAAAAATGCGTTCCTCTCCAACGCCCGAATTTTTCAGATTGGCATTGGCCACCTTAGACGTAGTGAAAAAATAATTGGTAATGCTGTCGGTCACCATTCGATTGATTTCTTCGGGCATGGTCCAGTCTCCCGAACGGATACCTGCCTCTACATGCGCCACTTTTACATGCAGCTTTTGCGCCGTGATGGCACAGGCCATGGTCGAAGTGACGTCCCCTACCACCAGACAAAGATCGGGTTTGTTTTTTTCCATGAGTAATTTTTCGTACCCAATCATGATGGCTGCCGTCTGCTCGGCCTGACTGCCACCTCCGGCACCCAGGTTCACATCCGGCGCCGGAATTCCCAATTGCTCAAAAAAACTACCCGACATGTTTTTGTCGTAATGCTGTCCGGTATGAATCAGCCGAAAATCAATGATGCCCTTGCCCGCATCGGACGCCTCCCGAATCGCGTCAATGATAGGGGAAATCTTCATAAAATTGGGTCTCGCACCCGCGATCAAATCTATGCGTACCATGAATCAAAAATTTAATTTCCCAAGTTAGCAAAATAAACCGGATACCCGGAGAAAACCGGTCAGGCTATGGTCCGATCGAATCGAATATTTCCAGTTTCCACCTACCTAAATTCCGGAGCCTTGCGGTGATTGGTACCTTGTTCGAATCCGTAAGCTATTTCTAGCAGAACAGGCTCAGACCAGGCCGTCCCGAAGATGGAGATTCCCACGGGCAACCCATTCACAAATCCCATAGGCAGGGAAATGTTGGGGTAACCTGCGTGTGCTGCCGGGGAAGAACTACCCAACTGAAACGAGTCGCCGTTGATGGGGTCGGTCTTCCAGGCCGGGCTTCCGGTAGGCGCGACGATGGCCTGCAGCTGATTTTCCTTCAGCACCTTGTCGATGCCCTCTTCTCTGCTCATTCGGAGCATGGCTGACAGAGCTTCCCGATACGCTGCTTCCTCCAGCCCTCCTTTTTTCTGCGCCTCTTCCAAATAAAACTGGTTATAGTGTCGCAGTTCGATGCTATCTCCTGCATTAAAGGCGATCAGTTCTTCCAGATTCTTGATCGGAGCATCGGGGCCCAGCGAAGAAAAATAGGCATTCAAGCCCTCTTTGTACTCGTAAAGCATTACTTGCAGCGAATGGGTGCCAGTACCTGAAGGTTCGACCTGGTCAATGGGAATAATTCCCGCACCCTGGCGCTCCATAAAGGCCACTGCCTCTTCCATCAATTGATCCACCTTGAAATTCCTTCCCGAAGGCCCTTTAAACCAGCCGATTCGTTTCCCTTTCAATCCGTCCGCTTTCAGAAACTGTAGGTAATCCCGTTGGTAATTACCGGCACTGGCCAGCGTTTTTGCATCTTCCGGATCGACACCCACCAGACTTTCCAGTGCCAATGCGGCGTCCTTTAGAGTCCTCGCCATTGGCCCGGGAGTATCTTGTGTGTAGGAAATGGGTATCACGCCAGACCGACTCACCAGACCCACGGTAGGTTTGATGCCCACAATCCCATTGGCATGCGCGGGACAAACGATGGATCCATTGGTTTCTGTCCCGATCGCCAGCACGCATAAATTCGCCGAAACGGCAACCGCGGAGCCGGAACTGGACCCACAGGGATTTCTATCCAAAATGTAGGGGTTTTTGGTTTGCCCGCCAATCCCGCTCCATCCGCTGCTGGATAGTTGTCCCCGAAAATTGGCCCACTCGCTTAAATTGGCTTTTCCCAGAATCACCGCACCCGACTCCCTTAGTTTCTTTGCTACAAAACTGTCTTTCGTTGGCTTGGATCCGGCCAGTGCCCGTGAACCCGCCGTGGTGGCCATTGCATCGTGCGTATCCAGGTTGTCCTTCAGTAGTACCGGGATCCCAAACAAGGGTCCTTCTGCTTTTCCGGAGGCCAAAAGCCGGTCCAGGGAATCGGCCAGGGTTAGCGCATCGGGATTGACCTGCAATACCGAATTTAATTCCGGGCCGGATTGGTCCAAGGCCTCAATTCTGGACAGGTACGCCTCGACCACCGCTCTCACGGTCAAAGACCCCGCAGCGTAGGCATCCTGAAAATCCCCGATTTCCCATTCTTCGTAAGGGAAATCCCCCACTGCGCTGTCCCGATTATTGGATGCATTGCACGCAACGCCTATCGCAAGGACGGATAGCAGTGCCAATTTTCCCAATATTTTTAGTTTAGCCAGGCTCATGATGTGATTGGTTTTATTGTTTACGTTTGTTGCCCACGGCACGAACCAAGGCGGACTCCCCCTGGTGAAAGTCACCTTCCTCCAGGTGATCAGTGACCGCTTCCAATTGTTCCCATTCGAAATCGGGGAAATCCTCGCGTAGCATATCGAGGGAAAATAGCATGCGTTCGTCTTTAGGTCCGCCCGCTTTTGGATTCAGGCGACTGAACATTAGGTGTTCCTTTCGAAAGCCTTCAATCAACAATTTGCCTCCCGGTCTTACAAAAGATGCCAATTTGCGGTGAAAGGTAGCACGTACGTTTTCGGGAAAATGGGCAAAAAATAAACCCATCAAATCAAAGGAATCGGCATCGTAAATCACGTCACTCGTATCGCTCACCTCATAGTGGATAGAGACCTGATTTTTTTCGGCGAGCCGATCCGCTTTTTTCTTTCCCTCTTCGCTAAAATCAAAGGCCCACACCTCCCAGCCAAGGCTAGCCGCAAACACAGCATTCCTACCCTCTCCTTCCGCCGGCAGCAATAGCTTACCTGGTTTAAGGGAAGCTATTTTTGAGGCAAAAAATGCATTGGGTTTCTCTCCGTAAATATAATCTGTAGCTTTATACCGTTCGTTCCAAAATGTTTTCATGTATTCCTCCTGAATGGTTTCTATTTCTTACCTTCGAATACGCCTCGACGGCTATAGCCGGGAAATATTCTTTCGCATCAAAAGTTACCAATAAAAATGGAAAAGTCTGTGATTCTTGTCCTATTCCTACTCTCTCTAACCTGCCCTAAGGGCTTGGGTCAGGAAAACCCATTCCTGCGTGATTTTTTGGTACGCTGGGACCAATCCAAAGCCTACCTGCTTGCCGTCGCCGAAGCGATGCCCGAGGAAAACTATTTCCAACCGCCTTACCCGGAGGGTAAGAGTTTTGCCGAACAGCTCATGCACATCGCCGTCATCATCGACTGGCATGCCTTCAGCAAATTTGGGGGAAGCGAAGCAGCTATACGCTGGGAGGATTTTCGGGAACAGGGTAAAAACAAGGCCCAACTGATTCATGAAGTGGCTCGGGAATTTGACCGGACAAAACAGCTAATCGAGGGATTCGATCCGGACAAACTGGACGAAACTGCCTCGTATGGGAAGTTTAGCCGAACCAGAAGGCAATTTCTTTTGCTGCTTGCTGACCATGTGACGCATCACCGCGCCCAACTGATCGTTTATCTCAGATTGCAAAACATTCAACCGCCGGACTACATCAATTTCCAATAACGGTTAGGGCTCGCTTTTCCGATTTCTCCAGACCCAGTTCGCTACTCCTGTAGTTTACAATCAGGGAATAGGTGCCATCCATGGCTTCCCGTCCATTTATCAAACCATCCCAGGAACAGGCAGGGCTTGCTTGTCCGCCGCTGCCTTCGCAATAAAAAATCAACTCTCCGGTACGGGTGTAGATAAATACCTCGATCCAATCTATTTCCGAAGCAGCAAAAACTCTGAATTGGCGCTGCGAATCGCCTGGGATCAGGGCATTTGGATAACGAACAAGTATCACACAATCTTCGTCCACCTGAAATGAGTGCTCCTGAGCACATCCGGTTTCATCTACCACTTCCAGTGTATACGCTCCGGGCGCTTGCGGCATATAGCTACTCGCTTCGCTCAGCAGACTGTCTTCCAGGTACCATTGGTAGGTTTCAAACGTACCTGGATTTAATGTTGGACGCCTGTTTTCCGCACTGCAGATGGAGTAAGAGTCAGCTAAATCTATCGCGGCAGGAACAATTTCCACCACCTCGTATGCCGCACCAAATAACCTGCAGTTAATCTCGTTTCGCAATACTACTTCATAGGTCCCTGGCTCATCCACTTCGATTTCCAGTTGATCATCAAAGTCAAAAAGCCAGGTATTGTCCCCACTTTCCTCAATTTTGTACCACTCAACTTTTTCAACGGCGGAGCCGCTTACTTCTGCCTGTAAAAGCGAAACGGACCCCTCTCCACAGATGGGCGAACCCGTCACGGATGCCAGGGCATCGTTTTCCGGAATCACTACCTCAAAACGTACAGGGGACACCGGACAGGCACTACTTCCCCTGGGCTGCACCTCGAGAAGGAAATTTCCCGTAGAAGGAGGAAAAAACTCCAACTCTCTTCCCAGGATCGTTCGGTCTTCCCGCATCCACCGGATGATGTATTGATTGGGGTTTTCTCCAAAAAGTTCGACACCAAAAATCTGATTTCCGAAGCAGTTGATGGTGCGCTGGGTATAATCGTACTGAACGGGTTCATTTACTACCACCTCAATTGCCCTGGTTCTGGGACATAAGACCACAGCGGGATCTGCCGGGCTTCCCGTGAGGCGGTAGGTACCGGTCTGATCAAGCAAAAACCCGCCTCCTTGAGAAGTAATTTCGCTACCATCCGGAGCTACCATCCGGAATTGCAGGGATTGGTTGGATTCGGGAACCAAGGTATATTGCTGGCAAACGGTGAGGTTTGCCGGAACAGAGAAGTTAACCTGCTGCGCGCCTGTCATTTGATAGGTCTGTGACCGGGTCGCACTGCATCCACTTTCATCACTCACGCCCACCGTATACGTTCCCGTGGGCACTTCTACTTCTACTTGAGTTTGGTTTTGGAACCCTCCTTGAAAAAGTTGTCCGTTCGCTCCGGCGATTCGATACGACCCCGACACCGATAGTCCTTTGAAATCCAAGGTTAAAACACCTCGCTGCACCCCCGAGGCGGTACAAACGGATGGTGTCGAGGTTACTTCGAAGTCGATTCCCTGGCCTGGATTTTCGTTTTCGATGCTGATGGAACGGCTTAGCTGACAATCTCCCAATCTGGCCGTCACCGTGTACACGCCTGGCTCAAGAGCGGTAACGGTACGCACTTCTCCCTGCGCGATTTGGTTGATGGTCTGTGCCTGTCCGCCTGAAATTTGCACGGAAGTCAGGGGAGTAATTGCCTCAATTTCAAAAATACCCGTGGGCGATTCACAACTTTCGGCGTCATTTCGTTTGGTGAGGGTAAACTCCGGAGCGTCCCGAACCTCCAGGTCAAAGGATTGCTCCACGTTACATCCAGGTCTCTCTGCATCCTCCACACTAAAAAAAATAGTATAATTGCCCAATCCTTCCAGATCATCGGTATTCAGAGCCAGTTCAAATGCGTTTTCAAGGAAAGTACGGTCGGAAGCGCCTTCCTTTTGGTAAAACCAAGCGGCCAGGTAAGGTGCATCCGGCCGGTAATTGACTGTACTTCCCAGGCAGGCTACGGAAGACGATGCCTGTACGGAAACGGAAATGGAGGGACCAACAAATGTAGTGGCAACTGCCTCGCAAGCTATGGACGTTACTTTTGCAAAATACCGTCCCGGCTCGGTCGCTATGTAGGTATTTCCGGTTCCCAACACGGTATTGGCAGGGTTGAGCCATTCGATCGTGTAGCGACCGCTATTGGCATCCGTCGCTTCCAGCGCCTGTAGGGTGACCGGGTCATTCCCACAAAACACCACATCCGTAGGCAAAACAAAGGAAGGCCCTCGCTCCACCGTAACGGATTGAGAAGCCTGGTAGTAATTCTGGTCACTCCCCCGAATCACGCGTAGACTGACGGTAAAGACGCCGGTAGCGGTAAATGGAAACGAAATGTCCTGGGACGCGGCTCCGCCAGATTCGTAAAAAACCTCAAAACCGCTGGCATCGGTGATGCTCCAGATGTAGCGATCCGTACCCGGATCCCCGCCCGCGGAAAAGTCCGCATAGGCAAATCCTCCATTCAGGCAAACCCCTTCCGGACCCTGTAATTGAGGTTCAGTGAAAAAACCGGACATTCGGTGGCTTTCTGCAGAAAAAGCAACCAATAAAACCACCAAGAATGGCAAAAAAGATACTACCTGACGAGCCGACACCTGCAAATGGTATAAATGATTAATAGATACGTTTTGTTACACTACCGACAGTCCCGCCCGATTCGTTACCAAATCGACCGGCTTTCGGAAACTAACTGAATGAAAGGAACCTTGTTACCGGATAAAAACCCATTCATCAGCAGTACTCTTATTTTCAGCGTACTCGTAGCCCCCCTGATTGAACGTCTTTAGTTGTTCGGGATCGGCTAGTCTGTTCCTCACGATAAAATCAGTCATCATTCCCCTGGCTTGTTTCGAGAAAATTCCAATGTTCTTGTACGAGCCGTTTTTGAATTCTAGGAAGATCGGATGAATGACGGTCGATTGCAAGGCCTTTACGTCCACCGCCTTAAAATACTCTTTTGAAGCCAGGTTGATGATAGGCTGCCCTGCTGCTGCTTCATTCAAAGCGGCTGCAATTTTCTCTCCCCAAAAGCCATACAAATTCTTGCCTTTTTTATTTTTTAAATTAATCCCCATCTCCAATCGGTAAGGCTGGATAAGGTCCATGGGACGTAACAATCCGTACAAGCCAGACAGGATCCGCAGATGCTCCTGCGCGAATGCAAAATCAGCTTCGGAAAAGGATTCCACATCAATGTGGGTGTACACGTCTCCCTTAAATGCGAGCAAGGCCTGTTTTGCATTTTCAGAGGTGTATTCTTCCTCAAACTGCTGGTACCGTTCTTCGTTAAGCCTGGCCAGGTTTTCACTTATACCCATTAGCTGTTGAAGGGCCTTGCTGGATTTCTTTTTCATAATCCCCACCAGTTCCTGCGTCTCCTTCTGGAATAGAGGCTGCGTGGCCAGCGGCACCTCGGTAGTACTGTAGTCCAATGTTTTGGCCGGTGAAATTACTACTATCATGTGTCAATCAATTACTACTATTGCGTTTCGTATTGTTTTTCGAATCATTTGTTCCTCGTTGGTAAACCTTACAACCACCGGATAGGTTCCTACGGGTACTTTCGTTCCGTTCACCATACCGTCCCACCTACAAACCGAAATATTTTCGGACACGTTTACCTCTTCGCAAAAATACACCAATTCGCCCCACCGGTTGTAAATATACACCATTAGCGAATCAATTTCACCCTGCGTGTAGATCAAAAAGTCACGCGAAGGGTCCCCTGGTCGCATGGCGTTGGGAAAACGGATGGCTACCTCACAAATTTCATTTACTGAAAATGCAACCTCGAAAGCACAGCCCGCTTCATCCTGAACCCGTAATTCGTAATTTCCCTCCGCGTCAGGTGCATACACTGCTTCCTCGCTGACAAGCACGCCGTCCCGATACCATTCGTAGCTGGCCCAACTCCCCGCATTCAGGGAAACCAGATCGTTGGTGGCCCGACATATCTCGTAGCTATCTTCCAACTGCGGTGGGCTGGCGTCGGAAAAAGGTATTTCGATGCTTTCGGATCCTAAAACACAGCCCGCGGCATTTAACAACCTGATTTCATAGGTTCCAGGTTGATCTACCTGCACTACCGAGTCGGAAGCTCCCGCTATCAGGTTGCTACCGGCTCCTACCGTATAGTACCACTCGATCGTCTCAACCAGGGAAAAGTCCGCCTCGGCGAGGATTTCGGTTTCCCTTACGCCTCCACAAAGACCGGGGCTACTCAAAGTGACTTCCACGTCGGTTCCTGTTTCGATGCGGTATACCTCGGGGTCCGGCACCACACATCCTCCGGTATCCGACACCTCTACCAGGTATTCTCCCTGGGGTAAATTTACTGCAATACTGTCCTGATTGGTGAAATCCGCCTCTACCGCTTCGCCGGTACCCAAATTCAACAGGCTATACCTGCCCGAAGCCGGTCCCTGACTAAAGGCGATAACAATGGCCCCCTCTTCGAAACCCTCACCCACGCAGGTTTCCGGCTCCGCACGTATGGAAAACAATACATCCGCCGGAGGATTCGCATTTTCAACCACTGCAACCTGTGACTGAGGGCAGGCCCCGGAATACCCGGTAAACGTGTACCTCCCGGGGGCCAACCCGGAAAGTACCACTTCCTCTCCTGCCTGCAAATCGAAGAAGACTTCCCCGGTGGGTTGGACCAACAGACTGTCCAGCCCGGAGCCGGCATCCAGCTGAATGGTCCCGTCTCCGATTTCACAACTTTGCGACGGAGATATCGCCTGTATCGCAAAATCCGGAAGTGGGTTTACCGTCAGGGGAATGGTCCGCTCGACCGCACAAGTACTGTCCAGCGGATCCTGCGTTTGGAACAACAACTCAAATACGCCAGGCCCATCCAATTCACCGGTATTCAACTCCAGCACTTGCGTTTCACCTAAAATACTGTAGGCTCCGTCGGGGCTGGCTCGGATCGACCACAAGCCGGAAACAGGAGTGTCCGGATTGAAACTTACGAGCTCTCCAAAACAAACCTCATCTGCTGATTGCTCCAATTCGAATTCAAAGGGGGGGCCTACAAACACGTCCTGACTCACCGGACAGGTTTCGAACAATTCTTGATCCGCGCCGTCGGGCAGAGCGTAGGCGACGGTAACCGTGTAAATACTCTCTTCGGTTACCTCCAATTCATTGGTGTTTCCGACGATCTCTCCCGCGGCATTCTCCCAAATAAATTCGTACTCCCCTAGCCGGGGATCTTCCGGGTCTACGGCAACCAGAGTTACGGAAGCACCGCACAAAGACACATCTGAAGGAAGAATGATTTCGGGAGAGGCGATAACTTCTACCTCCATGGAAAACACTTCTTCCCAGGGGGTTCCGCATCGATCTACTTCCAACTGTACTGTAAATACACCCACCGTGTCAAATGCATACTCCAGATCCTGAAATTCCTCACCCCCGTTGAGAAATTCATCGACCACTTCTCCGTCTGCGTTAAAAATCGTCCAATTATAGGTGTCAATATCGGGTTCTCCCCCACCTTCAAACAAACCCACAGCCCCCTCTTCGTCAGACAGGCAAAGCCGATCCGGACCGTTCAGACTTGGTTCCGGAATACTACTACCGGAATTCTGTACGAATGCGGGCAAACCAAGATTCGTGGTCCCGGGCATGGGCTCTACGGCATCCTGGTTGAATGTGGACGGATTGCAGCCCGATCCGATTTGAATTTGTCCGATTTGATTGGATCCCACCACCGCTACGTATATCTGCCCATCGGGACCGATTTGCACCGCTCCCAGATCCAATCCGGCGGTCCCGGAAACTGCCGCCCGGCTGTCCAGAATGCATTGTTCGATGGCTTCCTGTTCCGTGGCCGTTTCAAAGCATTCCGGGCAGCTGGTTGTCACAGGGTTTTCCGGGTCGGTTTCATCCGTTTCTTCTGCTGCCTGAATAAAAAATTCCTCCACGCCGGGACCCCCATTTCGGTAGGAAACGAAAAGGCGGGTGGCATCCGACGATAGTTCCAACCCGTACACCTCCCCATCGCTGCCCAGGTCGAGTGTTGCATACGATGTCATCTCTCCCGTACTTTGATCAAAATCAAATACCTCTACCCAATTCGTACCGCCTTCGGTATAGGCAACGGCCACTTTACTCCCATCCGAAGAAAACTTCAAGGTGCCAATGCCATCGCCAAAATCATGTTCCCCTCCGACCGAGTTGAATACCGGCTGCCCGATCCCCTCTGAGGAAACGGGATACAAACGAAATGCATCGGTGCCTCTTTCGTGAAAAGCAACCCAGGTGGTGTCTCCGGAGTTAAACGCCGCGGAATGCTCGGTACCGGGACTAAACAAAAAATTATCCTTGGTGATGACATTACCAATGCCATCCGGGTTGTCTCCTTTGATATCTACCAGTGAAAACCTCACTTCGTTTTCGCCCCCCGCACCCTGCTGGGTGGTGAATAGGTAATAGAGGGTTTCGTCCGATGCCACCGGGATGGCCAGGACACTACCCGTCGAAAGGTTGTCTCCGCCAATATTTTCGCCGTTCTGCATGGGATTGCCGTTCAGGTCCCAAACGGTCTGCCCATCGGTATAAAATAGCACCTGACCGGCCTGATCCGAAACCGTCGTCACCCCGGCCGGAATGTTTTGCGGATGCGGGGATTCGATGGGTCTCGGGGTGGGCGCGTCCGGATCGTCCGGGTCGGGGTTAAAGTCCAGCCCTGCCCCGTCGCCAAAATACCAGATATTATTGGTCTGGTCCTGCACATCCCACATGTTTACCCGAATGCTGGCGTAGGCATAGCAGGAGGATCCCTGCTCACGGACCAGTACCCAGTAGGTTCCCGGACGGCATATTTCGTTTGGCGCCTCGGGGCCCCAGCCTTCTTCCCGCTTGTTGGACCAAAAGTATTCAAAATTTTGCTGCGCCTGCCCCTGACCTCCGCCTGGCTGTTGTCCCAACCCGGGTATGCCACCACCCGGTTGTTGCCCCAATCCCGGTATGCCGCCCAGGCCACCGCCGGGTTGCTGACCAAAACCAGGCTGCCCTCCCGGCTGGCCACCGCCCTGGCCTCCCTGTTGTCCGCTCTGGGCCTGCACCAGCGGCATCAGGTCCAGGCAGGATGGATCGCAAAGCGTGGTATCCGAGGGGCTGAACTGTACGGTCAGATTATTCTCCGTAAACGTAATGCTTTTTGTCACATTGTTGGTTTCACCGTTGGGGTAGGTTACCGTAAGGCTTACCGTCACTTGCTGCTGAGAGGTAGCGTCCTGAGGCAGCAGCAAGTGTTCGGCATTTAGATCCATTTCGATTTCGTTTCCTTCTTCATCAGTGAGAGGCGGGAGTATTTCCCACTCAAAACTTACGGGCTGGTAATTCTGCGGATTAATGGTACTGGTAAGTTGAAGCGGATTGTTCATGCAGGGCATTTCCGGTTCCCAGGTAAAATCCGCCACGGGATCAAGGTTTACATTCGGCGCAAACTGCGGAAATACGGTCCCACAAAAATCCGTTCCGCCAAAAGGCAATTCTTCAATGACCACTGCTGCCTGGGACCATTCGTCGGGATTGGTCACCCTTCCTACGTACTGCGGACCGCCTTCCACCTCTTCGTAGATGTAATACAGCTGCCCGTCCGGCCCGTTTTTCAGGGAATAAATTCGATGAATGTCGTTGGTAAGCGGAAGAGTCACCGGCTCATCTCCGGGGATTTGCAAAGAGTCCAGTTCGGGAGCGGCATCCTCCGGGTCCCCCAGAAAATACCGAATCAATTCATCGCCTCTGGAAAAATACAAAAAATCCCCATCCGGGGATACGGTCAGACCTTCGATAGTTTCCGCTCCTCCGGTATCCGGTACCGAAGCAGGGACACCGAATAGCCCGGTCGAAGTATCGAAGGGCACGCTTATGATATCCGCACCGGCTGTCTCGGGAATCAGGTAGAGGATTCCAGACGCCTCGTCGTAAACCATCGTATGCGGGTCCTCGGTCAATGCCGCTGTAGCCGTTTCGGTGAACTGCCCGGCCGCTGCCTCCAGCCGTCTGGACACCAATTGCCCGTTTTCTATGCTTAGGAGAAAATTGGACGAAACACCGGATTTCACTACCAGGATCGGTCCTGCTGCCGCGCCGATGGTCCCTCCTGCAGCGACCGCACCGGCCGGGGGTTGATTGGCCGGAGCCCCGCCCGGATCGTTCATGTCTACCAGACTGTATTCCAAATCCCCTCCGGGGCTAATGTAGAAAATGTAGAATTCCCTGGATCCACCGGCTTGGGGATCGTAGTTCAGCGAAGCGATAGCCACGGATTGCCGGGCCGTTTCTATGCCTCCAAGCTCCCCTACCACGCCCTGCATCGCCTGATTCAGGTAATTGTAGACCAGGGCACCGTCGGTATAAAAAAGAATCTCCCCGGTAATCGGGTCAATGGCCATGGCCGAATTGGCGTTGCCAAGGGTGATCGATCCGGGAAGGGTAGCTACCTCTGCCCGCTGATCCTTGCCGAAAGACAGGTAGTTATTTTCTCCTCCCTCACAATAGCCGAATATCCATTCATTTTCGTTAAAACCTTGAGAAAAAGCCAAAAAAGGAGTGCAAAGACCAATAAATAAAAATATTGCTTTAAAAATAAAATCAATTATGGTGTTAAAATAGTTAGATTTCATAATTTACACGCTGCTTTATATACACTGGAAAGCAGCAAAACGTTTATAAACTGTCTGGTATCCAATAAACGAATAAATCTTTGTTTCAGTCACAAATAAATTCAGTTTTTTTAACCCTGTCCGCAATGTGCATCGCAGGTACTTGCTTCGGTCAGGATCCGCAATACAGTCAATATTATGCGGCACCACTCTATCTGAACCCTGCCTTTGCGGGCTCGGAATTGGCCACCCGGGTTGGCGTTAATTACCGGAATCAATGGCCGGGGTTGGATGCCACATTTTCAACGTTCTCTGCGTATGGGGATACCTTTCTCGAGGAATACAATACGGGCGTTGGCTTTTTGGTCACCAACGACACGGAAGGAGCGGCAGGCCTGCAATCCACCCATGTATCCGGAATGCTTTCCTACGAGCTCAGACTCGCCGATAACCTCTATGTACGGCCGGGGTTCCAGGCAAGTTACATGCGACGGGATATAGGTTTTTACGAAAATCTGGTTTTTGCCAACCAAATCAACCCCACGGATCCCTTTGGCCCATTGCTTCCGGGAAACGACCTGCAGGGATTTGGCGAACCCGTGAACCTCCTTTCTTTATCATTTGGCGGTCTGGTCTTCACCGAAGATTTTTGGTTTGGCCTTTCTACTCACCATGTAAACCAACCCAATCAGAGTTTTATTGAAGAGGGAATCAGCAGACTTCCCATCAAATATTCCATTCATACCGGGTACCGTATCTCTCTGGGAAGAGGAGCTCCCAAAAGAGATTTTACCCATACGTACCGCCAACGGTATTTTACGCCTACCATCAATTACAAGCGACAGGGGCCTTTTGAACAATTGGATGTAGGCGCCTATGTCTACCTCGAACCCATCGTATTCGGACTTTGGTATCGGGGACTTCCCTACAAACCGGTGGAAAACCAAAGCAACCGGGACGCCCTGGTGCTAATGGCGGGTTTTAACCTACCCTCTGGGTTAAACATCGGTTATAGTTTTGACTATACCGTTTCTCAATTGGGAATTCAATCCGGGGGAGCGCATGAAATCAGTATTTCCTACATTTTCCCTCCCAGCAATCCCGGAGCCCCCCGAAAACGAGACACTATTTTACCCTGTCCCAAATTTTGATACGCGGATAGCATGGATCAGGAACTTATCAAGTATTTCTTAATGGGGGTAGTCACCCTCACTTTTATCTTCGAAAAAACGGTCAGTTTCCTCAATGTTTCCCGGAAAACGGGTCGCGTTCCGGAAACACTCGAGCAATACCTGGAAGAAGGTAAGTTGCAGCAAAGTAAACGTTACCAAAGAGCCAACTACAATTTCGGCCTGCTTTCGGGTAGTTTTACATTTGTTATTACCTTGCTCTTCATCGGTTTCGGTTTTTTCGGATGGCTGGACGAATGGCTGCGGCAATTTGGCCCCTCACCCCTCGCCTTGTCGGTCATTTATTTTGGGGTTTTGTTTATTGGTTCCGATCTGCTCTCCCTTCCCTTCGACTACTACCATACCTTCAAAATTGAAGCGGATTACGGGTTCAACACTTCCACGGTTCGGACCTTTTTTGGCGACAAGGTCAAGGGCTACTTGCTTTCCATCCTCGTTGGCGGCGGCTTGCTTCTTGTTTTGCTCTGGCTGATACTGGAAATCGGCCCCGACTTCTGGTGGATATTCTGGATTATTTCGGCCCTTTTTATTGTTTTGGTCAATCAATTTTATTCCGGATTGATTCTTCCCCTATTCAATAAACTGACCCCACTTGAAAAGGGAGATTTGAAACGCACCATTTTCGCTTACGCCCAATCGGTAGGTTTTTCCCTGGAAAATGTGTTCGTCATGGACGGAAGTAAACGCTCCACCAAAGCCAATGCCTTTTTTTCAGGATTTGGTAAACGCAAAAAAGTGGTGCTGTTCGACACCCTGCTGGAGCAGCATCCTCCGGACGAGCTGGTAGCCGTTTTGGCTCACGAAATTGGCCACTACAAGAAAGGCCACATAACATTTGGCGTAATCACAGGGATCCTGCAAACGGGAATCATTCTCTACATCCTTTCCCTCTTCGTTTTCAATGAACAAATCAGCTTTGCACTGAATGGTAATCAATTATCCATCCACCTGAATATCATCGGGTTTACCATGCTTTTTTCCCCCATATCGCTGGTTCTGGGAATGGTCACCAATTACTTTAGCCGAAAACACGAATTTGAAGCCGATGCCTTTGCCAAAACCACCTATGCCGGCAAACCCCTTGCGGAGGCACTAAAGACCCTTTCCGTAAATAACCTCGCTGATATCAACCCGCACCCGCTATTTGTAATGGTAAACTACTCGCACCCTCCGCTGCTCAGCAGGCTTAAAAGATTGGAGTGAGCTGCTTGTTTTTTCACCTGCAGGCTGTATCTTTAATCACCAAAAGCCCCCTAAAAAAGCCAGGGGATCAACCATCGCTTCCTTTCTTTCCAGCGAACGCGACCCAACCGTGGCACCTACGGCAGAAACCGGATGCGGCATTAAAAAAACGAGATTACGATGATACAGGACCCTCTTTCGCAACTAGGCGTACACACAGAACTTCTCACCGACACGGAAAAAGATTTTCTTCGCACCCAGGGATACCTCAATCTGGGAAAACTCCTTTCGGACGAGACGGTAGAAATCCTTCGGAATAAAATCGAGGAATTGCTGCAAGAGGAAGGAGACCGCGCGGGGAAAGAACTGGAAGAATCTCCGAATATACGGCATCCCAAAGATCCCGGTTCCGTCCGTCTGGGTGACCTGGTGAACAAAGGACCAGAATTCGACATCTTCTATACCCAACCCAACGTACTCGCTGCGATTTCTTTTGTCCTGGGAAATTCCTTCAAACTTTCATCCCTTAATTTTCGGGCCGCCCTCCCGGGCGCCGGCTTGCAAAAATTGCATGCGGATTGGCCGGAAGCTGTGAAAAGCGACGATTTCAAAGTCTGCAACTCCATCTGGCTACTGGACGACTTTCGTGCGGAAAATGGTGCCACGCGGGTGGTTCCGGGAACGCATCTGAAATCCAAATTACCCCAGGATGAAATGGAAAACCCCATGGATACGCACCCGGACGAAGTCATCATCCAGGCGCCGGCAGGTTCGGTGGTGATATTTAACTCCCATACCTGGCATGGAGGCACTACCAACCGTACCTCCGCGCCTCGGCGAGCGATACACAGCTATTTTTGTCGGAGGGACCAGGTACAGCAAATCAACCAAGGTCAGTATTTCCGGGAGGCCACCCGAAACCGAATCAGCCCGGCTGCCCTGCAAATGCTCGGAATTCCGGAACACTCATAAAAAATCAATATCGGTGTAACTAGGGTACTTCATCAGGTATTGAAGAGCCGTTTCTACCTTAAAATTTTCAAAAAGAACCTTGTATAAATTTTCGGTGATGGGCGCCCGCATGTTGGTAGATTCCAGGTAGCGCTTTACCAGCTTCACGGTGTTGATACCTTCGGCCACCTCTTCCATATCGCCGACGATATCCGGTAGCTTCTCCCCGGCCGCGAGGCGGTAGCCCAGCGTGTAGTTTCGGGACAAGGTAGAATTACAGGTAGTGACCAGGTCTCCAATCCCGGCGAGACCCAAGAAGGATTGGGTACGCCCCCCCATGGCTTTACCCAAATGAATCAATTCGACCATGCCGCGGGAGACCAGCAAGCCTTTGGCATTGTCCCCCAATCCCAGCCCGGACAATGCCCCGGATGCAATGGCGATGATGTTTTTCAAGACGCCGGAAAGCTCTACCCCGACAATATCCGAATTACCATATACCTGAAAATTATCCGAACGAAGCAGGCGCTGCCCCTCTCGGACCACCTCTTCGTACCGGCTGGCCACCACCGTGGCGCCTGGCTGGTGGTCCAGCAGTTCCGTTGCCAGATTGGGTCCTGCCAGGCAGCCAATTCGTTCCACCACGGTTTCCTGCAAAATTACCTCACTCATGGTGCAGATGTTTTCTCGCTTCAGGTAGCTGACGTTTTCCAGATTTTTTCCCTCCGGCAAATTTAAGGACAAGCCCTTGGTTCCGTGAATTAAAAAATGATAGGGATGAAGAAACGGAGCAAATTGGACCATCACCTCACGAAAAGCAGAGGAGGGTATCATCGGAAACATCACTTCACAAGCTTCGCACAGCAGTTCGGGATCGCTGGTGGCACGAATTTTACTCGCCAATTGCCTGTTTTTGACCCGATGTGTTTCGTTGATGGCCTGCACTACCGCTTCGTCCCGGGCATACACCAAAACCTCATTTTTTTCGGCCAGCAAATTCGAAATGGCTGCCCCAAAACTACCCATACCGATTACCCCTATGGGCCGGGTTTTAAATGATTTTGTCCAATTCGTATCCATCCAGTCGGTTATGGTAATAGTACAATAAACTGATATCCTCTGTCACGATATGCCCCTGCTCGTTCCGAATCAGCGGTCTTTTCGCATGATACATCCCTACGTTATCCAGTCCGTGCCGGATGATATCCTCCAACTGCATTTCCAGGTGTGGGGCCATGTGTAATTTCCCCTCTGCCCGCAGCTGGCGGATCCCCTCCAACACTTGCGCACAGGCGTCTTTAAAGGTTTCGTACGAGAGAAAAATGTCCTCCTCCGGCACCCGCAGCAAGCTGAACAAATCCAACTTGCTATTGGCCCGTTTGATCAGCCGAAAGGCGGTAAATGCGACCAGGTGGCTGCTAAATACCCGGTTGATTTTATGAAATTCCTCCACGATACGGGTACCCAATTTTTTGGTATATTCCTCCTCCCGCTGCAAATCTACGGTCACTTTGCCATTGCTTACAAAGTAATCCCTACAGTCGATCGGCCTGCCGTGCTGATCCCGGCTGTTGCCGTTTTCGTCCACGTAGTTGCCAAGAATATCCATGGCCCGCCCGATCGAAACGGAGATGTCCGAGCCCTTGGTAAAGAACTTAACCAGAAACTTTGATATTCGATACGAGGTAGAAAACTCATCCGATTCGCTGTAATACCGCTCCTGACCGGTATGGTTCAGGTAATCCCGGATCAATCCCGGCGCCTCCAGAACAAAATGGTAGTTAATGGTCACCGGCACGATAAAGACCTTTCCTGGGTTTTCAGTGTTGTTTTGAAAATTTGCCCGCTGGGCTTCGATGGCGGTGCTCAGCAAACCCAGTTTTAATTTCGATTCGATGTTTCCACTTCTGGAGCGTGTACCGCCCGGGAAAAACAAACTGTGACAGCCAAACTGGATGGCTTCCCTGGAATAGGTCTTTAACGTTTCCAGGTAGATCTGATTTTTCTTTCGCCGATCCACTTTGTAAGCGCCTAGGGCATTCATAAAGTAGGCAAAAATCTGGATGTTGAATAAATTGAGGCCTGCTCCGTAGATAAAGGGGGGAAGGCCAAGGGTACTGATGGTCCAGCCGATCAAAATGCTGTCCAGGTTGCTAAAATGGGTTGGAACCATAACGATGGTACCTTTGGAAGCAAGATCGCGTAGTTGATCCGTCTCGCCGATAATCTGGATTTTGTCCTGCAGGCTGTACTGATTGCTAAAAACAGATCGAAACCCCTTTACCCGTGCAGTATTCAACAATCGCGAAAAACCAAAGGTGACAATCCTACGGGTCATCTTGTAATGGCTGTGCTTAAAATTACTGGCAATCTCCTCTGAATACCGCTGTGTAATGCCCGTTAAAATTGCCAGGTACCGCTCCTTTTTTTCGTCCTCGGTAAGTTTCTGGTCCACACCCACGGATAAGAGGGAGGATTTCACACCGGACCAAAAGGAAGCCTCGTCATCGGGATCCACCAGCCAGGGATTCTGCTTGATCCGCATTCGCTCCCGGTACAGGGTAAGTTCCAGTTCTTCCTTGAGTGCAGGCACCTGATTTCCGGTCAGGCTTTTGATTTTTTCACTGCTGGACGCTACTACTTGTTGAATGAACGCTTTTCTCCCCTTACTCAGCCTCACCACGGGCCATTCGTCTTTTTCCGGCAAAATAGGGTCGTATTGATGCTTGATGTAGTCGTCGGCCAAGGGAATGTCTTTTGTTTGCTCAAAGATAACCAAAAATAAAATTCATTAAACAGAATAATCATTTGGGCGGTTTTGTCAATGGTGGAATAGGTTGTAATATTGCACCATCCAAAACACAAATGAAGCAGGATTTACAGCAGATACAAGCCCCCATAGCCAGCGAAATGGCTGACTTTGAGAAAAAATTCCGCTCCTTCATGCAGAGTAAGGTCAAATTGCTTGACCACATCACCCAATACATCGTTCGGAGAAAAGGCAAACAAATGCGTCCGATGTTTGTCTTTCTGAGTTCAGGCCTGAGCGGTGGCATCACCGAAGCTTCCTATCGGGGCGCAGCATTGATTGAGCTGCTTCATACCGCCACCCTGGTGCACGATGACGTGGTCGATGATGCCAACTACCGCAGGGGATTTTTTTCGATCAATGCCCTCTGGAAAAACAAAATTGCCGTTTTGGTGGGGGATTACCTGCTATCCAGAGGCTTGCTGCTCAGCGTGGAAAACGATGATTTTGACCTGCTAAAAATCGTTTCCAATGCCGTTCGGGAAATGAGCGAAGGAGAGCTATTGCAAATCTCAAAAGCCCGTACGCTCAACATTACCGAAGAGGTCTACTATACCATCATCCGCCAAAAGACCGCCAGCCTGATCTCTTCCTGCTGTGCCGTCGGAGCCGCAACGGCCAATGCCACGGCGGAAACCATTGAAAAAATGAGGCTATTTGGTGAAAAAGTGGGGATGGCCTTCCAAATCAAAGACGACCTGTTTGACTACGGCGAAGACGTGGTCGGCAAACCGGTCGGTATAGACATCAAGGAAAAGAAGATGACCCTTCCACTGATCTATGCCCTCAATCAATCCTCCTGGGTGGAACGGAAAAAGATCATTTACAAAATCCGTAATGGCAGCGAAAACAAAAAAATAGTCACGGAGGTCATTGATTTTGTTAAAGCCTCGGGAGGATTGGAGTACTCCCAAAAAATCATGAACGACTTTTACCAGGAAGCGCTGGCCATTTTGGCAGATTTTCCCGAATCTCCCTACAAATCCTCCCTTTCATCCCTGGTGACTTACACCATCGCACGAAAAAAATAAGCAGCTTTCTATTTTTTTGTACATCCTTTGGGATTTTCTCCCACCTTCGTTTTATACGCCCTTTCCCGAGTCGCAATTACCTTTATCCCATCAGCAAAAAAAAGGCTCTGAACGGGAAATCATCCCCCTTTGAACCCTTTTAACTACTGATTTATAACCGTTTGTACCTCAGGGATACCCGTATAATTTTTTACTAAAAATATTGTCTTTGTAGTTTGTTTTGGATACTTTTATAGCGATGTGGTAAAAAGTGGGGCAAAGTGGTATAAAGTGTTTGGCTATTTACTACTTTTGTATTCACGAATCAGGAAGTACAGACATGGCATCTTTCACCGGTGAATTTGAGTGTAAACTGGATGCCAAGGGCAGGTTGGTTTTACCTTCTAAGATGAAGGCATCCCTTCCTGAATCCTTGGGTCAGGAGATGATGCTGCGCAAAGGTCTGGAACCCTGCCTTGAGTTGATTCCCATGATGGAGGTCCGTAAAGACCACAGCAAACTGGCCAGTCTGGATGATACCGACGAGGAGGTACGGATTTTCAAACGGTCTTTTTTCCGGCGGGAATCGCCGGTGGAACTGGATAGTGCGGGAAGGTTTCTGCTTCCCAAAAACATGCTTCGCCACGCGCAGCTGGAGAAAGATGCCGTGCTCATCGGGATCGGGACCAAGATAGAAATCTGGAATCCTGACCTTCACGAGGAATTCGCTGCCAAAGAAGAGCAAGTGTATAAAGCATTGAACAGAAAATTTTTAGGAAAGCATGTCTGATCCGGTATACCATATCCCCGTTATGCGTGAGGCCTGCCTTTCCGGATTGGCTATCGATCCCAATGGGATTTATGTAGACCTGACCTATGGAGGAGGTGGCCATGCCAGGGAGCTCCTCAACCGGTTGGAAAACGGGCATTTGTATGCCTTTGACCAGGATCCCGACGCCGAAAAAAATGCACCCGAGGATCCACGCTTCACTTTTATACCGGCAAACTTCCGGGACGTACGGCGCTATTTGAAGCTCTACGGGGTGGAACAAGTAGACGGCATATTGGCCGATTTGGGGATTTCCTCCCACCAGATCGACGAACCCTCGCGAGGTTTTTCGACGCGCTTCGAAGGCCCGCTCGACATGCGAATGAGCCGATCCGGGGAGCTCACGGCAGCAGGGGTCCTGAACTCCTACACGGAAATTGAGCTGCAGCGACTACTCGGAACCTATGGAGAAGTAAAAAACGCGAAAACATTGGCCCGGGCAATCGTGTCCTTCCGGGCAAACAGTCCTTTCGAGGGAAGTGCCGAATTCAAACGCTTGCTCGACCACCACGCTCCCCGCGGAAAATACGCAAAATATGCCGCGCAGGTGTACCAGGCGCTCCGAATCGAAGTAAACCAGGAAATGGTGGCCCTGGAGGAAATGCTGCTCCAAAGCATTGACCTGTTAAAACCCGGCGGGCGTTTGGTAATCATGAGTTACCATTCCCTGGAAGATCGCTTGGTAAAAAACATCATGACCAAGGGAAAACTGTATGGGGAACTTGAAAAAGACTTCTATGGAAACCCGATTCGACCCCTGGAGCCGGTAAGTAGAAAAGCCATCGTTGCTGATCCGGAAGAAATCGAAAGAAACAAACGGGCTCGAAGCGCCCGATTACGCATCGCCGAAAAAATACAGCCATGAGTAAAAACAGTTTCAGAAAACCAATCAAGCCCCTTGGCAAGACAAAAAAGTCCTGGCTGAATCCATTTGCGTTTATCGAGCAAAAGTTGGATATCAGCGGACTGCTGGGTGAGCAAGTACCGGTAAAACTGGTGCCCCCTTTTTTATATGCAGCCTTTCTGGCCATGCTCTACATCTGGAGCAATCACCAGGCGGAGAATACCATTCGAAAAATTGAACGGACCCAGCAGGAAGTGGAAGACCTCCGTGCGGACGTCACCACATTGGAAGCGGAATACATGTTTTCCAGCAAGCAATCCGAAGTTGCCAAAAAAATCCAACCGCTGGGATTGGTTGAAATAGAAGAACCGCCACAACGAATCGTGTTAGAGAAGTGAACATTAAAAAATCCATATTGCTCCGGGTTCGGCTGGCCTTTCTGGCAGTCACTGTAATCGCCGGTGCTATTTTTTACAGAATAGGTACCATCCAGCTGGTCGAGGGCGACAAATGGCGCCAGCTCTCCGAGGACATTCATTTGCAATACCGGCCGGTAAAGGCCACCCGTGGCAATATCTACAGCGCGGATGGAAGTCTCCTTGCGACCAGCCTGCCCTTTTACCGGGTAGCGATGGATCCCTCCATCGTCTCCGGAGCCCAACTCAAAGCAAAGGTGGATTCATTGGCAACGTTGCTTTCGGACTTTTACCGGGATCGATCGGCAGCGAGCTACAAGCGCATGATCCTGGATGCCCGAAACGATGGCAAGAAATACCTGATTCTCAACCGAAAGCAAATCGGCTATCAGGACAAACTGAAGATGATGACCTGGCCCATTTTCCGGGAAGGCAGAATGGGTGGAGGTGTTTTGTTCGAAAAAATCGACAAGCGCTACCGGCCGTTCAAAAACCTGGCTGGAAGAACCGTCGGATTTCTAAACGAAGACCAGTACGGAGTAGGCCTAGAATACAGTTTTAACGACTACCTGGAGGGAAAAAATGGAGAAGCGATGTTTCAGAAAATTGCCGGCGGGAGTTGGAAACCCCTGCACGACGCCGAAGACATCAAACCCACGGACGGCTACGACATCGTCACGACCCTGGATGTAAACATTCAAGACCTGGCTGAATCGGCCCTGCTCCGGCAACTCATGAACAAGGACGCCGCCTACGGTTCCGTGATTGTGATGGAAGTGGCCACGGGCCACATAAAGGCAATCGCTAACCTGCAAAAAAACAAAAACGGGTACGGATACGGCGAATATTACAATTACGCGGTAGGCGAACAGGGACTTACCGAACCGGGATCTACCTTTAAGCTGCTGTCCATGATGGCTCTTTTGGAAGAAGGCAAAATCAATTTAACCGACACCATTGACACCGGCAATGGTCGTTTTAAGTTTTACGACCGCTTTATGCGGGATGCGAAAAACGGAGGATATGGGAAGCTAACCGTTCGGGAAGTCTTTGAAAAATCCTCCAATGTGGGCATATCGAAAATGGTCAACGACCATTTTGGTCACCAGCCCCACCGATTTATGGAATACATCTCCCGGGTCAGGCTGGACCAGCCCCTGGGCTTTCAAATCAAAGGGGAAGGATTGCCCTATTTTAAAAACCCGGAGGATAAAAACTGGTACGGAACCACCCTCCCCTGGATGTCCATTGGGTACGAACTGAAAATTACTCCCTTGCAGACCCTTGCCCTGTACAATGCAGTGGCCAATGGAGGCTCCCTGGTGCAACCCTTGATCGTGCAGCAAATATCCAAAGGCAACGTAATAGAAGCCCGCTTTCGAACAAAGATCGTTCAAAAAAACATCGCCTCCCAAAAAACCATTGCACAACTCCAAAGCCTCCTGAAAGGTGTGGTGGATAACGGAACGGCAAAAAACATCAAAACGGCGACCTACGGGATTGCCGGGAAGACCGGCACTGCGCAAAAATTAGAAAACGGAAGGTACACCCAAACATACTACACTTCCTTCGTCGGCTATTTTCCCGCGGAACGTCCTAAATACAGCGCCATTGTGGTGATCGATAGTCCCAAGGGATTCAATGCCTACGGCGGAGATATATCGGCCCCGGTATTCCGGGAAATCGCAGACAAATTGTACGCTCAGGACATGAGCGTACAGGTAAGCAGCGAAACACCCCGGAAAATACCCGAAATAGACCGAAGTGAATTTCCCTATATCCGGGCAGGAAAAGTGGAGGAATTGCAGATGATATGCAACAGCATGGGTATCTCCAATCACTATTCCGGGAACGAAACCTGGGTGACTTCCAAGGTTTCGAATCGGTCGATCCAATGGGTCAGCAATGCGGTGGAAAAACCGGTCGTTCCGAACGTGACCGGCATGACTCTTCGGGATGCGCTGTATGTCCTTGAAAACAAGGGACTTCGGGTACAGCATGCAGGCAAGGGACGGGTTAGCTCCCAATCCCTGCCCGCGGGCAGCCGGATCAACAGGGACCAGATCATTAAACTAAACTTACGTTGAGCAAACCATTAAAAGATATCGTCTACAAGGTTTCTTTGGTATCTACGAAAGGCTCCATGGATGTACCTATTGCCAGCATCGCATTTGACAGCAGAGCGGTTCGGGAGGGAGCTGTATTCGTAGCCATACCGGGCACCCAGGTGGACGGGCATGCCTTTATCGACAATGCGCTGGACAAAGGGGCATCGGCCATCGTCTGCGAACACCTCCCCGAAAAGCTCAGGGAGGGGATTACTTACGTGCAGGTAATCAACGCCGCCAGGTCTCTCGGACTCATGGCGGCAAATTTTTACGGGAATCCCTCCGAAAAAATCACGCTGGTGGCCGTGACCGGCACGAATGGAAAAACTACAACCGTTACGCTGTTGCACCAGTTGTTTTCCGAATTGGGGTATGCCACCGGACTGCTATCCACGGTAGAAAATCGAATCAAAGATCAGGTGCTTGCTGCCAGCCACACCACGCCCGACGTAGTGGCGATCAACGAGTTGCTCGTGAAAATGCTGGAAAATGGTTGTACCCATTGTTTCATGGAAGCCAGTTCGCATGCCATCGTTCAGGAACGCACGGCCGGACTGAAATTTGCGGGCGCCTTGTTTACAAACATTTCGCACGACCACCTGGACTATCACGGCACCTTTGATTCGTACATCAAAGCAAAGAAAAAGCTATTTGACGAACTTCCGAAAGACGGCTTTGCGCTGATCAATGCGGACGACAAACGAGGTCGCGTCATGCTCCAAAACTGCCGGGCCAGGCCTTTTACCTTCGGCTTGAAATACCCCGCGGATTTTAAAGCAAAAATACTGGCCAACTCCCTGCACGGACTCGAACTCGATTTCGAGGGCAAACAGGTTTGGTTCCGGCTGATTGGTGAATTCAACGCCTACAACCTGCTGGGAGTGCTCGGGGTCGCTCTCTTGCTGGACGAAGAAGAGGAGGAAGTGCTGCGCCAACTATCGAAATTAAAGGGAGCCATTGGCCGCTTTGATCAGGTCGTGTACGGAGGTATTACTGCCATTATCGATTACGCACATACCCCGGATGCCCTGGAGAATGTACTCAAAACCATACAAAAACTACGAACCGGCGGGGAAACCCTGGTCACCCTGGTAGGCTGCGGAGGAAACCGGGACCGGAGCAAGCGGCCCCTGATGGCCAAAATTGCCTGCAACCTGAGCGATCGGGTCATTTTTACCTCAGACAACCCCCGGGACGAAGACCCGATGGAAATCATTCGGGAGATGGAAGCCGGTATAAATCCGGTCGACCAGAAAAAGACGCTCAGCCTGGCTGACCGACGGTCGGCCATCAAAACCGCCTGCAGCCTGGCCAAAAAAGGCGACATCTTGCTGATTGCGGGTAAAGGGCACGAAACCTATCAGGAAATACAAGGAGTCAAACACCCCTTTGACGATAAAAAAGTGGTAAAGGAATTTTTAGAAATGTTACACAAAGAATAACCGAATGCTGTACCATATTTTTGACTATATCGACCAAACCTACGATTTCCCCGGTGCAGGGGTGTTTCGCTACATTTCTTTCCGTGCAGGTATGGCAGCCTTGTTTTCTCTGCTGATTACCATTACCCTGGGTAAAGGAATCATTGATTGGATCCGAAAAAAGTCAATCGGGGAAACCGTCCGGGAATTGGGTCTGCAGGGCCAATTGGAAAAAAAAGGAACCCCGACCATGGGTGGATTGATGATCATGGCAGCCATCGTGCTACCCACGCTCCTGTTTGCCAATATCTACAACATCTACATCATTCTGCTACTGGTAACAACCCTTTGGCTGGGGGGCATTGGCTTTTTGGACGACTACATCAAGGTATTCCGGAAAAACAAAGAAGGACTGGCCGGCTGGTTTAAGATCATCGGGCAGGTAACGATCGGGATTATCGTGGGCGTGACCCTGTACTTTCACGAGGACGTGGTCATTCGTGAGTTTCAAGATACGGTCTCCATCGCCGAAGGTGTGGTCGCAACACCGGCCTTCCAGGATGTGAAATCCATGAAAACCACCATTCCCTTCCTGAAAAACAACGAATTGAACTACGACGTGATTTTTGGGTTCCTGGGGGAAAATTTCACCCCCGTGTTGTACGTACTACTCGTGATCTTTGTGGTGACGGCTGTTTCCAACGGCGCGAACATCACCGACGGCATAGACGGGTTGGCGGCCGGCACCTCGGCCATCATCGGGCTTACGATTGCTATTTACGCCTACATCAGCGGCAATGCGATCTTTTCCCAATACCTAAACGTCCTCTTTATCCCAAATTCCGGCGAATTGGTAATCTTCTGTGCTGCCTTTGTCGGTGCCTGCGTGGGATTCCTTTGGTACAATTCCTACCCCGCCCAGGTGTTCATGGGCGACACCGGCAGTCTGATGATCGGGGGAGTCATTGCGGTATTGTCCCTCACCCTTCGAAAGGAGCTCCTGCTGCCCGTGCTCTGCGGCATTTTCCTGATCGAATTGCTCTCCGTGATCATTCAGGTGAGCTATTTCAAATATACCCGGCGGAAATACGGGGAGGGAAAGCGCGTCTTTCTCATGTCGCCGCTGCATCACCATTACCAGAAAAAGAACATCCCCGAAGCAAAAATTACGGTGCGATTCTGGATACTTGGAATCTTGTTTGCCATACTGGCATTGGCTACACTTAAACTGCGATAAATGAAGAAGACGGTCGTGATAGGATCCGGAGAAAGCGGTTTTGGAGCCGCGCTTCTTGCCCAAAAGCAGGGGCATCGGGTTTTTGTGTCCGATGCCGGAGCAATCGCTGCGGAGAAGAAAGCCGTTTTCAAGAAGCGAGGTATTGGGTTTGAAGAAGGAACCCATACCATTGCGGAGCTTTTGGCTGCCGATACGGTGGTCAAAAGCCCGGGAATCCCCTATGTCCACCCCATCGTTGTGAAGCTCAAAGCCGCCGGCATTCCGGTGGTAGACGAACTGGAATTCGCCTTCGGCTATTCGCAGGGAAAGGTTATAGCCATTACCGGGACCAATGGAAAAACCACCACCACCCTGCTGATCCATCACCTGCTACAAGCGGCAGGGCTGGAGGTAGGGTTGGCGGGCAACGTGGGCCAAAGCTGGGCGCTACAGCTCTGCGAAGGCGACCGGGACTGGTGGGTACTGGAAGTAAGTAGTTTTCAGATTGAGGGCCTGGTGAAATTCCGCCCACGCATCGCCGTGTTGCTCAACATAACCCCCGATCACCTGGATCGGTATAACAACGACCTTTCGCTCTATGCGGCCACCAAAGTACAGCTGACGAATGCCATGCAACCGGAAGACCATTTCATATACTACGATTCCGACGCAAACATTCGCTTGGCGCTGGCCCACAAGAAAAGTCAGCCCGCAGCACTGCCCTACGGTTTGGAGGCCAGTCCTGCACGCAGGGCCCATGTGGCTGCAGGAAACCTGCGGGTAACAACCGATGCGGGAGAATGGTCCTGGCCGATTGAAGACATGGCCCTAAAGGGAACACACAATCTGGCCAATTCCCTGGCGGCCGTTCTGGCGGCCACCACAGCGGGGGTGCCGGCAACTACGCTGGGCCCGGCTCTCCGGACTTTTGTGAATGCGGCACACCGAATGGAGTGGGTGGCAGCAATCAACGGCATTCAATTTGTAAACGATAGCAAAGGCACCAACGTGGATGCAACGGCATTTGCGCTGGAAGCCTACGATTCCCCGCTCATTTGGATTGCGGGCGGGGTGGATAAAGGAAATGATTATTCCCAGCTCGATACGCTGGTGCAAGGACGGGTACAGGTACTGATCTGCCTGGGCCGGGACAACGAAAAGCTCAAATCGGCCTTTGGCGGAAAAATACCGGAGATTTTGGAAACCCAGGACATCCATCAGGCCCTTCGCTGGGCACTGGAAAAGGGAAGTCCCGGGGCCCTGGTCCTACTGTCTCCGGCTTGTGCAAGCTTTGATTTGTTCAAAAACTACGAGGACCGTGGCAACCAATTCAAGGAGGCCGTGAAGCAACTAAAAACAGCAATTGAAAATGGCGAAAGTTAAAGTTTGGCTGGAAGAGAACCTTAAAGGAGACCCCATTATCTGGGGTATCGTGCTGTTGCTGTCCATGATCAGCATTCTGGCCGTCTATTCGGCTACCGGCTCCCTCGCCTACCGAAAAATGGGTGGCAATACGGAGATCTACCTGTTCAAGCACAGTGCGCTGATCCTGAGCAGCCTTGTGGTTATGTGGGGAGTGCACACCATTCCCTACAAGTATTTTTCCAAACTGAGTCTCTTTGCCTTATGGATCAGTGTGCCGTTGTTATTGATCACCTATGCTTTTGGTGCGACCATCAACGAGGCCAACCGGTGGCTGACCATTCCCATCATCAACCAGGCTTTCCAGCCTTCCGATCTGGCCAAATTGGCACTGATTGCTGCCGTAGCGGGGATGCTGGCAAAGAGGCAACGAAAAATTGCAGATATAAAAGGCACCTTTATCCCGATCATTATCTGGATCGGGATCATTTGCCTGCTCATTGCCCTGGCCAATATGTCCACCGCCGTCATGCTTTTGTCTACCTGCCTGTTGCTGATGTTTATCGGCAGGGTGCCCCTTAAATACCTCCTGGTCGTCGGCATGGTGGGGGCGCTCGTGTTGTCCACGGCCATACTGATGGGACAACGAGGCGGTGTTTTCTTTTCCCGGATCGAAAAATTCATGAACGAGGATCCCGGCGAAGTACCCTTTCAGGCCAAACACTCCTACATAGCCATTGCCACCGGTGGAATCACCGGCAAAGGACCTGGGAAAAGCGAGCAACGAAACATTTTACCACATCCTTATTCGGATTTCATTTACGCCATCATCGTGGAAGAATACGGCATGGTAGGCGGAGGTTTTGTACTGTTTCTGTACCTGGCGCTGCTGTACCGCGGCATGCGGGTAGTCGCCATTTCTACCCGGCCTTTCGGCGGCTTGCTATCGGCAGGCCTGAGTTTTTCCCTGGTGATACAGGCCATGATCAATATGGGAGTAGCCGTGGGATTGGTCCCGATTACCGGCTTGCCCTTGCCCATGGTCAGCATGGGCGGAACATCGTTGATTTTTACGGGAATTTCCCTGGGCATCATCCTGAGTGTGAGCAGGGGAGACCACGAAGATGCCTTCGTGGGAGAAGAAAAATCGGTCAAAAACCTGGTAAACGTTGCATAATCGGTTGAAAAAGAACGGAGAGACATATCGAATCATTATCAGTGGAGGGGGCACCGGAGGCCATATCTATCCGGCCATAGCCATTGCGAAGGCCTGGAACGAGCGGTTTCCGGAAAGCGAAGTGTTGTTTGTCGGTGCCGAAGGAAAGATGGAAATGCAGAAAGTTCCGGAAGCCGGGTACCCGATCGAGGGATTGCGGATCGCCGGCCTGCAACGCCGGTTTACGCTGGAGAACCTCAGCTTTCCGTTTAAGGTATTGGACAGCCTCCAAAAAGCCCGAAAACTAATCAAAAATTTCCAGCCTCACCTGGTGGTGGGCGTGGGTGGCTATGCCAGTGGCCCGGTACTTTTTGCCGCCCAACGAAAGGGACTTCCTACGCTGATACAGGAGCAAAACAGCTATGCCGGTCTGACGAATCGCTTGCTGGCAAAAAACGCCCGGGCAATCTGCGTGGCCTATCCGCAAATGGAGCGCTATTTTCCCAAACAAAAAATACACTATACCGGCAACCCGGTACGCAAAGACATCTTGGATGTAACCGGCAAAAAAGAAGCCGCAGGAAAACACTTTGGCCTACAGCCAGACAAGCCCGTGATCTTGTCTATTGGGGGAAGTTTGGGCGCGCGCACACTCAACGAAGCAATGCTGGAAAGCATGCAGGGATTCGAAGCGAAGGGATACCAGGTTTTGTGGCAAACCGGCTCGTACTATTTCCAGAAGATCCAACAGCAGGTTCAGGACTCCGGGTTGACTCACATTCATGCCCAGGAATTCATCAAGGAGATGGACCTGGCTTATGCGGCCGCTGACCTGGTCATTTCCAGATCGGGAGCACTTTCGGTTTCGGAACTGAGCCTGGTTGGCAAACCGGTGATTTTTGTTCCTTCGCCAAACGTGGCGGAAGACCACCAGACCAAAAATGCCAGGGCCGTAGTAACTCAGGGAGGTGCATTGCTGCTGGAGGATTCGATGGCGGTTCGGGAGCTGGAGTCCATGGTACATGCCTTGCTTCAGGACCCCGAAAAACAGCGATCTCTTTCGCAGGCCATCAAAAAACTATCGAAACCAAACGCTGCGGTGGAAATCGTCGGCGTCATGGAAAATCTGATACAATGAACGTAAAAAACCTACATAGCGTCTATTTTCTCGGTATTGGAGGTATTGGCATGAGTGCCATTGCCCGCTGGTTTGCACACATCGGGGTACCTGTTTTTGGCTACGACAAAACCCCTTCTCCCCTTACAGCGACCCTGGAAAGCGAAGGGATGGACATCAGCTATCGGGATGACCCCGATCAGATACCCGCTGCCTTCCTGCAAACGGACAGGAAACAAACCCTGGTGATCTGGACGCCCGCTGTTCCCCAAAGCAGCGCGCTTTTTCGCTATTTCACCGATCAGGGGTACACCCTGATGAAACGTTCCGCGGTGTTGGGCTTGATTACCAAGTCCATGGAAACCCTGGCCGTCGCAGGCACCCACGGCAAAACGACGACTTCCTCGATGATCGCCCATTTGCTGAAAAACGCCGGACACAATACGGCAGCCTTTTTGGGCGGCCTTACCCAGAATTACCAAAGCAACCTGATCCTTCACGACGAAGGAAGCAAGGAAGCTCCCCTGGTGGTAGTGGAGGCGGATGAATTCGACCGTTCCTTCCTGCAACTGCATCCGAATGTAAGCATCGTCACCAGCATCGACCCCGACCACCTGGATATCTACGGCGACCCCGACCACTTTCTGGAGGGATTCCTTGCCTTCATTCGCCTGACCAATCCCAGCGGCCAACTATTCATTCAGCACCGGGCCTACGAGAAAATCAAGGACAAGGCCTACGGAAGCGTTCCGGTCCGTACCTACGGCCTGGACTCCGGTAACATACGGGCAGCGAACATTCAGGCAGGTACCGTCACATTCTCCTTTGATTACTGTGCCGAAACCGAACGAATCGACGACCTAAACCTTCACGTACCCGGTTTTCATAACATCGAAAACGCCCTGGCAGCCATCGCAGCTGCCCGGTATTTTGGCCTTTCCGAAAACGCAATTAGAGAAGGAATTGCCAGCTATCGGGGAGTTAAAAGAAGGTTTGAGTTCATTCATTCCGGAGAAAGGATCACCTATATCGATGATTACGCCCATCATCCGGAAGAGATCCGTTCCTTTTTGCGTTCGGTAAAGGCCATGTACCCTACTAAAAAACTGACGGCTGTCTTTCAGCCCCACCTATTTACCCGAACCCGGGATTTCGCTGCCGGGTTTTCGGAAAGCCTGTCCCTTGCGGACGAGGTATTGCTTTTGGACATCTATCCCGCCAGGGAATTACCCATAGCGGGGGTGACAGCGGCCATGTTGCTGCCGGCAATCAGCAGCCCGGTGAAAAGAGTATTGGAAAAAGAAGCCCTCCTGCCCTACCTGCAGCAACGGCCACCGGAAGTACTGGTGACCATCGGGGCGGGCGATATTGATCGTTTGGTGGAACCTATAGCAAAATGGATAGCGGATGAAAGGAGTTAACATGAGACAGGTTAAAAAAATCGTCCTTATGGTATTGGCTGGCCTGGTAGTATCGGGATTCATTGCTTTTGTCGAGAAGAAGGCGGCATCACGAACGCTATCCGGCCTGGAAATCCACGTAGAGGGGGTCAGCGACGTCTACTTTGTGGAAGAAAAAGAGCTCGTCGGCCTCCTGACCAATGCCTTTCCCGAATTGGAAAAGCAGGGAACGCTAGAGGATATTTCCATCAATGCGCTGGAAAAAAAGGTAGAAGCGCACCCCTTCGTGAAGAAGGCCGAGGTTTATCGTGATTTGAAAGGAACGATACGGATTCGTGTAAGCCAGCATGTCCCAATGGCACGGATTGTCCGTCCCATGGCAGCGGATGGCTACATCAGCAGCACGGGGAAAATCCTACCCACCTCGTCCAATTACACCAGTCGGGTGCTGATAATGACCGGAAGACGGGCAGAAGCTTTACTGAAGCTGGAAGATTTGTCCGCATCGGAACCCGCATTGCTGGACCTGATCCAATTTATCAACGAAGACCCCTTCTGGGCGGCACAAATCAGCTCGCTGGAGCTGCGGGACAATGGAGACATCGATCTGTACCAACAGGTGGGGAAGCAGGTCATTGAGTTTGGGAAACCCGAAAACATCGACATCAAGTTTAGAAAAATCAAAACCTACTACAAGAAAATCCTTCCGGAAAAAGGATGGAATAGGTACGAACGGGTAAATGTAAAATACAAGGATCAAATCATTTGTGAATAACTGTTAGCGCTATGGAAAACGAAAAACTCATTGTAGGACTGGATATAGGTACCACGAAAATCTGTGCGATTATCGGTCGGAAGAACGAATACGGAAAGCTAGAGGTATTGGGTATGGGCAAAGCCGTATCCGACGGAGTAATCCGTGGCATCGTCACCAATATCGATAAAACCGTCAACGCGATCACCAAAGCGGTCAACGAGGCCTCTGAAATGTCCAACGTAGACATCGGAGAGGTGATCGTCGGCATCGCCGGACAGCACATCCGAAGTGCGATTCATCATGGCGTGATCATCCGCAACCCCAAGGACGACGAAATCACCGTGGAAGACGTTCGCCGTCTGGCCAATGACATGGAAAACATCGTGGTTCCACCCGGCAACAGCATCATTCACGTCATGCCGCAGGACTACACCGTAGACTACGAAGAGGGCATTCGGGATCCGGTGGGCATGTCCGGCGCACGTCTGGAAGCAGATTTTCACATCATTACCGCCCAGTCGGCGGCGATCAACAACATCGACCGCTGCGTGAAGCGGGCCAATCTTCAATCCAAAGCCCTCATCCTGGAACCCCTGGCCAGCTCCCTTTCGGTGCTGAGCGACCTGGACAAGGAAGCAGGCGTCTGCCTGGTAGACATCGGTGGAGGCACCACGGATGTGGCCATTTTTTACGAAAACATCATTAGGCATACCGCGGTAATTCCGTTTGGAGGCAATATCATCACGGCCGATATCAAGGAAGGGTGCATGGTCATGCACCATCAGGCGGAGTTGTTGAAAACCAAGTTTGGCAAGGCCATCGCCGAAGAAGCCAATCCAAACGAGATTGTTTCGATTCCGGGCCTGCGCAACCGGCCGCCCAAAGAGATTTCCGTAAAAAACCTGGCCTCCATCATTCAGGCCCGCATGGAAGAAATCATCGAAATGGTCCAATCCGAAATCGCCACCAGTGGGGTGTACAAAAAGCTGGCCGGCGGAATTGTACTGACGGGTGGCGGCTCCCTGCTGCATGGAGTGGGCCCCTTGTTTGAATACCTTACCGGGCTGGATACCCGCATCGGCTATCCCAACGAGCACCTGGGTAAATCTAAAATTGACGATGTAAAGAGTCCCATGTACGCTACGACCGTGGGCCTGGTACTGGCCGGATTCAAGGCGTTGGATGACCGCGAGGATACCTACCGCCTCAAGGAAACCGTACGCAATCCGGCGGCCAGAAAAGCCTACCGATCCGAGCAGGTAGGCCGGGACATATTTGGATCCATTACCAAAAAACTGAAAAATTTCATCACCGATGATATCGGCGACGATAACGAAAACTACTGAGCGGTTTCGCCCAGCATCACACATAGCCAAAAAAATAGCATAGATCATGAGAGATTATGAATTCGATATTCAAAAAAATCACCGATCGATCATAAAGGTCATCGGTGTCGGAGGCGGAGGTTCCAATGCCGTGAACCACATGTTCAACCAAGGGATCAAAGACGTAGAGTTTGTGGTGGTCAACACCGACTCACAGGCGTTGAAAAGCAGCCCGGTACCGCTGAAATTGCAGATCGGAGCGCACCTCACCGAAGGGCTGGGTGCGGGTGCCAACCCCGAAAAAGGAAAAAATGCCGCACTTGAGAGCAAAGAGGAAATCCGAAAACTCCTGGAAGACACTACCAAAATGGTATTTATCACCGCCGGAATGGGCGGAGGCACCGGCACCGGGGCAGCTCCCGTCATTGCAAAAATCGCGAAAGACATGGACATCCTTACCGTGGGCATTGTCACCGCACCTTTCGTATTTGAGGGAAGGAAAAAAACCTTTTCCGCACAGGCCGGAATCGAAGCCCTGCGGGAAAACTGCGATACCGTATTGGTCATCCTCAACGATAAACTTCGGGATATCTACGGCAACCTACCCATACGCCAGGCATTTGGCAAGGCTGACAATATCCTGAGTACCGCTGCCAAGTCCATCGCCGAGATCATTACCGAAACCCAGGATGTCAACGTGGACTTCGAGGACGTCAAAACCGTCATGAAGGACGCGGGAGCAGCCGTCATGGGTTCGGCTATGGAAGAAGGGGAAGGCCGTGCCATCAAAGCTGCCGAGAAAGCCATTTCTTCTCCCCTGCTCAACAACGTGGACATCAAAGGCGCCGAAAAAATACTCCTTTCCATCATGTCGGGGGAAGACGAAGAGCTATCCATGGACGAGTTGGTGGAGATCACCGAATTCATTCAAGACCGGGCGGGAGACATGGCAGACGTCATCTTCGGTCAGGGCATCGATCCCGATCTGAAAAAGGCCATCCGGGTAACGGTCATTGCCACCGGCTTTCAAACCGACTCCCTTGCAGACAAAACCTTTGCCGAAACCAGGAAAAAAGAAGCGGAGGAAAGCAAAAAAGTGATCCATTTGGAGTCGGGGAAAACCTCAAAGGTGGAGGAAGACGAAAGCAATCCGGGACAAACCGTGACCTTTTCTGTCAAACAACCTCCACAACCTTCCCCGGATGCCTCCAGAAATGCGTCCGGCACTCCTCAGGAAGCCCCTGCGGAAAGGAAAAACAACCCGGTGACGCCAAGCGCAACCAGTCAGAAAGAGGAGGAGAGGAACGATTTCGAATTCGTCGCACGAGCCCCTGCTCCGGAAGCAAAAAAAGTACTGACCTTATTCGACCGGCCGGAGGAAGCCGCGCCCAGGGAAAAGGAAGAGCCCAACATGTATCAAAACGACTACTTCGAGCAAATAAAGGAAAAGGCAATGAAGCGGGCGCACGACCGGTTCGAAAAACTGCGCCAAATGCGCTCGGTGAACCAGACGCCGGAGGAGTTTAAAGAAAAACTGGAAATACCGGCGTACCAACGGAAAAACATCAAACTCCACGAAGTACAGCACAGTTCGGAGCGGAATCTTTCCAAATTTAACCTAAACGATGACAACGAGATCATCAGCAACAACCGGTTTCTTCACGATAACGTGGACTGAGCCTAAAAATCGATCAGCGCCCTCGCCTGCTCGTGCAAGAGGCTGATGTATAGCTTATTGGAAAGGTGCCCGTCAACCATGTTTTCCTCGATCTTGGCGAGTTTAATCTTATTGGCCAGTACATGCATTCCCAGGTAATTAAATATATCGGTCAGGTGACTCAGCGCTATGCTGGCACCGCCGATACCTGAGGAAATGCCAACCAGGGCACATTTCTTTGAACGAAAACTATTTGGATAGGTCATTCCGTCAATAAATGACTTTAAAATACCGGGGAAAGACCCGTTGTATTCCGGCACAATAAATACAAACTTGTGCCCGCTTTTTACGCGGTTGTGGATGGCGTTGTAGGCGCTATTTTTCCCGTTATTTTCGTACAGGGCAGTAAACACAAAGTCATCCGGAAGGTCAGTCAGGTGAATGATTTCACTTTCTGCTCCGTTTTGATCCAATATCTGCTGATACAACCCGGCCATTTTGGCCGATACCGCATTTTTACGATTCGTGCTTACGATGATCTTGATCATGAAGAATAATTTCTAACTACATAAATACAAACAAGTACCCCATAAAGTTTCCCTTTCCTTATATTTGGTTTTAACCGGAATCCATTGCCTTCCGGCCTCACTGTACCCTTTCTTCCCCATGCGCAACGAACCCTCCATTCCCTATGCTGAAAAAATCACCCATGCGGTGAATTACCTCGCGCCTTTTCTAAAAACTCCTCCCGAAACCGGAATCATTCTGGGTACCGGACTGGGCAGCCTCCTACGGGACATCGAGCCGGTGCGGGAAATCCCCTATGGCGACATTCCCTTTTTTCCCGTTTCTACGGTGGAATCCCATCTCGGAAAACTGGTCCTGGGAAAATGGGGCAAACACCCGGTCCTTGCGATGAAAGGACGGTTTCACTATTACGAGGGCTATTCCATGAAAGAGGTGACCTTTCCGATTCGGGTCATGAACAAATTGGGCGTGAAAAACCTGCTGATTTCCAATGCTTCCGGGGGATTACATCCGGCGCAAAACGTGGGCGACCTGCTCCTCATTGACGACCACATTGACCTCTTTCCGGAAAACCCGCTTCGTGGGCCCAACCTGGACGAATTTGGAGACCGGTTTCCAGACATGAGTGCTCCCTACTGTCCCCGATTCATTGAATGGGCCCTGGAGATCGCACAAACGGATGGAATCCGGCTGCACCGGGGTACCTATGCAGGCGTGCAGGGACCCAATCTGGAGACCCCGGCCGAGTACCGCTACCTCCGAATCCTCGGTGCAGACGCGGTCGGAATGAGCACCGTGCCAGAGGTGCAGGTAGCGGTTCATTGCGGCATGAAAGTGGCAGCCCTTTCGGCCATTACCGATCTCGGTACGCCGGGAAATATCCAAAAAATCAGCATTGCCGATGTGCTGCGAGCTGCTGCAAGCGCCGAACCCGCGATGCGTAAAATACTATCCGGTCTGCTGAATCGCCTGTACCCTTCCTGACGCTTCTTCCCGCATCCCGGACCCTTGCCTCCATGGCAAGGAAAAAAACTGAAAGTGCTTTTCCTGAGAACTTATTCGTATACACCATCGCTAGCACCGGGTACTCCAAACAGCATGGGCAGGCATACGGACCGAAATAGGATGCGGGAGGTGGGTAAGATCGGGAACGATCCGGTCCGGAGGCTAACAGGACAAATCGGCGCATAACCAGGTCGAACAGGCCTTTCGCGGGATCGAAGATGCGGCCCTGGGTGAAGAGAAACACCGTTCGACGAGGCAGCAGGTGCCGGAAATACGCCAGTCAAGCCAAACCGCATTGATTCACCCTCAAATCCATAGCACTGGATCTGGGAAATGACCCTCGCCCAAAAGGCTGCAAGAAGTTAAAAGGCAGGGACGGCTACCGTGTCCGTATGGCCGATTACCGAATCATCTACGAGATACAGGACAGTGTCCTGCTGGTGGATGTGATCGATCTGGGCCACAGAAAGGATATTTATCTTACCTTACAATCATTTTGGGAGTGATATCCCTTAAGAAAACGCGGACTAAATTTAGCCAACTGTCAGATAATATCGGAGCTATTACAGCTGAGCTACGAAGCTTACCTGAGGGCTGGCGTGGCTTTTTGCCGGATGACGATGAGGAACGCCGCTAACCTGTCAACTTTATCGATATGCTGAATTTACTTTTCGAAGTGGCTATCACAAAAGAATGCAGTTGGATCTTGAGGTTTTCATACCAATCCGTATGGTATCACCTCTTGCTTTTCCAGACCTCGGGATCCCTGCTGGTATGCGTGATCGCAAAAACAACAATCAATCCGTCCGTTTCCTCTATTTTGTAATGTACCTGGTAGGGGAACCTGTCCAACAAAATGCTTCTCAGATCCCTATAGCTAACCTGACAATGCATTGGATACCTCCGGATAGAATCAAGCCTTGATTTCAATGCCAAATAAAACGCTTTACCTAATCCAGGCCTTTCTTCATTGTACCATTCCATTATTTCCTTAATGTCGAAACGAACTTCCGGGAGCAGCTTAATCCTGTAGGTCATAAATCCTTTTCAATCTCTTTCATTATTTCATCCCAGTCCAACGCATTGCCGGGATCTTTTTCATAGGAAGCTATACGCTCATCCAACAACGCCTTGTGGGCATCGCTTAACCCTCCCTCCTGAAGGTGTTTGAGAGCCTGAAGCTGTTCCAGTATTTTCGGATCCTGTAGCTCCGTGAGCCAGTGGATAAGGTCGACTTTGATAGTTTGGATATCCATTTTGATCAGTTTTATCTGTTCTTTAAAGTTAATGGTTTTTTTGTTCAGTTAAGTTTCTGCTGTACGAAAAGATGGCATTTCCACACCGTCGTCCTGATCCCTGAGTGACGGCAGCTGCATTTCATTAGCGCAGCGGATCGCCGCTTCCAGGGAGATGATCGGCAAGTATGGGCGTAACGAAAACCTGCCCTCTATCGAGATGGTAGCTAAGATGGCCAGGGCTTTTGGCGTAACGGTGGATTTTTTAATCGGGGAAGGTGAAAACGCTTCTTACGACAAAGAAACGGTGGATCGTATAAACGACATACAAAAAATGGATGCAGATACCAAAAGCGTTTTATTAAACGTCATTGATACTTACATCCAAAATTTTAAAACCAAACAGGCTTTCGCTAAATAGAAAAAGCCCCTTAATCGGGGCTTTTTTAATATAACTTACTAAAGAGTTTAAATTGTTCTTAAAGAAAACTACCCAAAAAGATAGTATAATAATATCATTAGTAATACTATAAGTAGGCCAATAAAATTCATCCTGCCTGCTAATAAAAATTCATTATCGTCTTTTTTCTTCTTCATCTCCTCTTTGAACATTTTCATTGATTAACCCGCTAGTTTTATTAACCCCACTTTCAACAACACCTAAGGCAGATTTTTGAGTATATTCCTGAATGGGGTTATTTATCAATCCTACTTTTTTAGATTGCTGAATTGCTGCAACTGCAGCCGAATTAGTAATTGCACCTACAGCGAGGTTAACACCTTCTTGGACTGCCCCTGGGACATTTCCGTTGCTCAAATGAACTCCCGCCTTCATGGATATACCAAGTATGGAAGCTCCTTCACCAATAGGTACAAGAACCATAGAAGCCCCTTCTGTCGGTATCGCAAGCAAGATTCCTAGATCTGATACTGCCTCTCCACCTTTATCAAGAACATTTCCCACATCCATTGTTGCTTCCTTTGCAAAGGTTTTTCCGACTTCGGTCACTGCATTGATATCGGAAGCAACCCCTGCAATCTTAATGGCTGACCTCGTGGTTTCATTCATCCCGATATTTGAAGGGGTATTACCAGACGTTCCCGAAATCAATCTTTGTGATGGAGCATTGGCTTGACTTAAAATACCTGAATATTTTGCTTTCATCCCTTGATATGCGGCGTAAAGCATAGGCCAGCAGCTGGGACATTTACCATCTGGATCATTGTACTTGATCGGATTGTTCCAACTGAACTGGTATGGGGACATCCCAATCTGCCTTGGGTGGTCGGCCAGCACGTCTATGCTTATAAACCGCCCAATTGCAGGATCGTAAAACCTTGATTTGAAGTCGTATATTTCCAGATTAAGGTCCCTTATGATCTCGTTCCCGTTGTAAAGGTATCGGTACACCTCTGCACAACAATTTCCTGAGCTTTTCCAACCTCCTCACAACATTTAAAAAGAACGTTTCGCCCCATTGGACAACCATAAAGATAGTTTTTTTCGGTTGAAAAAAGAAAGCCTTGAATTAGGCGGGTATGGGCAAAAAGCAAGGGAGTGGGGCGGTTTAAGCGGTGGGTAGATCCCGGCAGTGACTGGCGAAGCGATCCGCCGTGGCGGAAAGCATCTGCACGGAGACACGGGGACAGCCATGAGAAAGAAGAGGGAGCACAAAAGACATGACAGCCTCGGAGCACAGCGAAGACCCGAAGGACGGCAGGTGGGCTGAGCTACGAAGCTTACCTGAGGGCTGGCGTGGCTTTTTGCCGGATGACGATGAGGAACGCCGCTTAACCTGTGACAGTTTCCCTTACGTCGAGTGTCTTTTCGGAACGGATCCCTTTCCTGTAAAAAAATAATCAGGCAGGTTCTTTGTCGACCCTATACCGAATCGCTTCGGCCACAAAGTTGTTCAGGGAGGTCTTGGCCTCCATGGCCAGCAATGCAGCCCGTTGGTGCAACGATGGCGGTATCCTCACATTGAAACTTCCTTTAAACGGCTTCTCAGGGGGTTTTCCGCCTTCCTTACAATCAGCCAGATAAGCATCAACGGCTTCTCTAAAATCCTCTTCCAGATGTTTTCCTGTCTCTCCTTCGTAGGAGATCAGCCCCCTGATTCCCAACACTTTTCCATAGAGCAGACTATCCTGGGGACTATACTCAATGCTGCCCGTATAACCTTTGTATTCCAGATATTTCATATGATTTTAATTTGCTTTTTAAAGGACATATGCCCGCCCGGATGACACCAGTCGGACGAGGAATCTCACCATTATAATCATCCCTCCGTGTGCCGTTTGCGTCATGCCCGACTGCCCCGTGCAGGCTCAATTTCATAACTCCAATAATTCTCTGACCTGTTTCATTTGGTATTGCTTCATAATCCCGCTTGGATGGGGCTTGTGGAGCATGACAGGAACCCCTTCACCGTTCTCGAATTTCACCCTCGAACCGGAGGTCTTACCTTTCTTTACTTCCTCAAAACCAAAGTATCCAAGCAGTTTCACCATCTCCTCATAATGAAAGTCGGATGGCATGCCCAAAAACCTGGCGACCAGTTTTTCCTTCTTAGACATAAACTCAAAGTAACTGTATTTAGTTGCGTTTTCCAAGTAATTTGAATAGAATCGAACAAGTTTTGATTCTTTATCAGCTCTCTCAATTCTTCAAAGCCCATATGTTTGTACCTACATGGGTAACTCAAATTATTGTACTCGGCAAAACTGCTTACTATCTTTAATTTGTTCCCTGATCTTATATTAATCGTAATCGTACCAAAGCTACTGGCCAGGCTTTTTGATATGACCGTAGATCAGATCCTGAACTAAGAAGGGAAGCTGCCCGGCGAAGTGACACTGGAGGATAAACCGGAATTTGAGCGCATCAAGCTCATTAACCAACTGGACGAGGACGACCGTAGCACCGTATTCAGGCTCATCGACACCATGCTCACCAACAAAAAGTTTAAGGATTTCTTTCAGGAAAATGTCGCGGCTCTTTAAAGCAAAAACCCGGACTGGCCGGGCTTTTATTTCGCCTATTTGCACTAGAGCACACTTGCATTACCGGTAATTGCTCGGATCTTAGCGGGCAGTTGGCAAATAAATCCAGGTATTTATAACGGATGTTACTCCCAACATCATTGCAAGACAAGAGTCTTGTGAGGGTCCCTTTATCAACCCTGTCGGACAGTATGTTACCGATAGGATCGTTAGAACCTGGCCTGTTTTCGACTACCCTGATATTGGTAACGTTGCGACCTAAAAATGAAGCTATGACTAAGAGCAGGCGGTGCCATCTTTCCTATTGCCTTACCTATTTTTCGCGGGCTCTACCAAATAGTCGGCATCTCCCGGCCCTCATTTCGCTGGCCGAACAACTGCAAAACAGCCGTAAACTCATGGATCCTCCCCGGTAAACGATAGCCCTGCGACAATGGAAATTCATAAATGTACCCCAACCGTAGGCCATTGGCTATTACCCCAAACTGGAGATGGCTCGCGTCGTTCACTCGGTGCCCGAGTCCCACCCATACCCGGTCCTGTAGCAACACCTTCATATTGAGATCTAGTTGCCTGGGTAGATCCCGCTGCAGCCGATACATGCCGTTTACGATTACCGATATATTCGGCCCCGCTTGATCACGAAAACCAGCTTGCACTACCTGAGCTGCCGGATAGGAATCCATAAACGCGTCCCCGGAAGTTAGCCTACCCCCATTCACCCGGTGTACTCCATAGCTCAGGTAATACTTTCGATGGGTCAATGCCAAACCCATGTTGAAATCCCTTACGGCCATATTCGTAAAGGAGCCCATGTACTGGCCCAACGTTGGGTCGTCCCGTTGTTCGGGGTTTAGTAAGGCCCCGTCCAGGCGAATCTGCTGATAACTCAAGCCAACACCCAAACGAAGGTTGTGTGAACTGCTCAGTCGGATACGTGAGGCATAGCCTAAAAGCAATTCGGTTTCTCGGAAGGCCCCATAGGTATCCTGCAGCAGATTTACAGACATCGCGTTTTTGCCCAGGAGATCGCCATCTGAGGAACCACCCAACTCCCCGAAATCGAGCTCGAAACTAAGAAAATAGGTTTTCGGGGAGCCTTCAATGCCGGACCATTGATTCCGCACAAAGCTTCGCACCGTGCTGCCTTCATAACCCGTAAGCCCCGCATTGAAGTAACTTTGAAAATGTGAAAACTGACTAATGTACTTCTGGGATTGAGACCAGCCCAACGTACTGATTAGTAAACTTAGCGTCAATAATAGTGTCCTTTTCATTTGTTTGTTATTTGTTTTTAATCGATCATCCCGATTGATCGGGAAAATCCCTGCTTACCAGCAGGCGGCTCCGATGCTTTCTATCGTTACAGTAGGTAACATACCCGTCATGCATGCCGAACTCCGGGCAGGGTCCATTTGATCCCAGTGCTCTTTATACGATTGATAAAAACAAGTATGGAGCGGGGCGGAATTACCGAACCCACTACTCCATCTTTTTTAGTTCGTCTCGTCTTTGACACCTGATCTCAACTTATTTTCTGAAGAGGTTTAGGATACCCATCCGTTTCTCTCCCGTCTCAGGCACCTCCAATACCCAGGTATACGCGCCCGTAGGAAGCTCTTTTCCCCTGTACGTTCCATCCCAGCGAACATCCGGATCCTCGGTGTAGAATACCCGGGTTCCACTCCTGTCAAACACGTGAACCCGCGCTCCCTGGAAGAAACGAATACCGGGCACTCCCCAGCGGTCATTTGGCCCGTCATTATTCGGTGTGAAGGTATCGTAAACATCTATCGAATCTACGGTAGGACGGGTACGAATGATCTCAAAGAACTTGTCCAGCGTATTTCCGTCACGATCCGTCACCCGTACGATAATCGTGAAGACTGTCTTGCCCTCGGCACGAGCTGAACTACTCCAGAACAGACTGTTCTCGTTAATCTCGAAGTACGGATTGTCATAGCCCGGACCGAAGAGTTCAACCTTGTGGATGGGATCGATTGGATCTTGAATAGCAAAGGAGCCAATATTTATAAAGAAATTGGTTTCGTCACCGGCAAATTCCCTATTGCTCAACGTTACATCCAATGGACCGGGTTTTGCCGCCACGTTAACCGCTACAGAACCAATCGTTTCATCCGGATTTGTTATCCCCTCTGGTAGATCGAAGGTGCCTCGGAGGCCGTAGGTACCCCTTCCGAAAATATTTACTGCTTGGGTATCCCAACGAACGTCCACCTCAAACAACTGCCCATCCCGGGTCAGAACAGTCACCTTCGAAGGTAAAGCAGGTTCCTGGCCCCAGGCTGTCTCAATCGGCCCCAGTTCAGCAGCTACAAGGATCTTTGCGGCTTCAATTAGCAAGCTACCAGCGGAAAAGGATACCAGGTAGTTCGCATTCGCTGTCAACGTTCCCTGCCTGATTGCATACCTCCCCGGTACTTCCCCGGCCTCCCTTGCCAGGTCTCCTTTCAGAATTTCAGGAGCCTCATCCTTGCTCACCAGGCCAGTTACCGTGTACGTAAGTACAGGATCATCCTGTCCAAAAATTTTGATCTTATTTTCCGCTTTCACCTGCAGTACAGCAGGGTTGATCTCCAATTCAGCTCCTGCCAAAGTAATCAAATAGTTTTGATCCTCTCCACCTGTCAGCCTAATTGCATAGATTCCCACATTCGAGCTGGCTGTCGCGGTCGTAGCGATGCTTGGTTCGGTAGCCACCTGCGTGTCCCCGTTCACCAGGCCTTCGTACCTAAAGGTCAAACTCGGGTTTTCCTCCCCGTAAGTCTTGCTCTTGTTATCTGCCGTGATCCTCACCTTCGCCTTACCAACCGTCAGCGTGCCATTCTTCAATTCAATCTCGTAGTTATCGTCTGCTCCACCCGTCAGTTCGATCGGATAATCTCCCGCTGCTGAAGCAGCAGTGGCGGTCGTAGCGATACTTGGTTCGGTGGCCACCTTCGTATCCCCATTCACCAAACCATCGTAGGTAAAGGTCAAACTCGGGTTTTCCTCCCCATAGATCTTGCCCGTATCGTCAGCAGTGATCGTCAAATTGGCCTTACCAATTGTTAGCGTGCCATTTACCAGGTCAATCTCGTAATTGTCATCTGCTCCACCCGTCAGTTCGATCGGATAATCGCCGGCTGTTGAAGCAGCAGTGGCAGTCGTAACGATACTTGGTTCGGTAGCCACCTGCGTGTCCCCGTTCACCAGGCCTTCGTACCTAAAGGTCAAACTCGGGTTTTCCTCCCCGTAAGTCTTGCTCTTGTTATCTGCCGTGATCCTCACCTTCGCCTTACCAACCGTCAGCGTGCCATTCTTCAATTCAATCTCGTAGTTATCGTCTGCTCCACCCGTCAGTTCGATCGGATAATCGCCCGCTGCTGAAGCAGCAGTGGCGGTCGTAGCAATGCTTGGTTCGGTGGCCACCTTTGTATCTCCGTTGACCAAGCCTTCGTAACTGAAGGTCAACTCAGGGTTTTCATCCCCGTAGGTGTTGCTCTTGTTATCTGCCGTGATCGTCACCTTCGCCTTGCCAACCGTCAGCGTGCCATTTACCAGCTCAATCTCGTAATTGTCGTCCGCTCCACCCGTCAAGGTAATCGGATACTCAGCCGCTGCTGAAGCAGCAGTGGCAGTCGTGGTGATACTTGGTTCAACCTCGATCTTCGTATCCCCGTTTGTCAGTCCACTGTATGTGAAGGTCAACTCCGGATTTTCCTCCCCATAGGTCTTGCTCTTATCGTCAGCGGTAATCGTGACCTTCGCCTTACCAACTGTCAGCGTACCATTCTTCAATTCAATCTCGTAATTGTCGTCTGCTCCACCCGTCAAACTGATCGGATAATCGCCCACTGCTGAAGTAGCAGTAGCAAAGGTACTTAACGTAGGTTCGGTTGTCACCTGCGTGTCCCCGTTTGTCAGACCACTGTATGTGAAGGTCAACTCCGGATTTTCCTCCCCATAGGTCTTGCCCGTATCGTCAGCGGTAATCGTGACCTTGGCCTTACCAACTGTCAACGTACCATTCTTCAATTCAATCTCGTAATTGTCGTCTTCACCGCCTGCGAGAGTGATCGCATACTCCCCTGCAGCTGATGCAGCAGTGGCAGTCGTGGTGATACTTGGTTCGGTAGCTATCTTCGTGTCCCCGTTTGTCAGACCACTGTATGTGAAGGTCAATTCAAGATTTTCCTCCCCATAGGTCTTGCTCTTATCGTCAGCGGTAATCGTGACCTTCGCCTTACCAACTGTCAGCGTACCATTCTTCAATTCAATCTCGTAATAGTCGTCTTCACCACCTGCGAGAGTGATCGCATACTCCCCTGCAGCTGATGCAGCAGTGGCAGTCGTGGTGATACTTGGTTCGGTAGCTATCTTCGTGTCCCCGTTTGTCAGACCACTGTATGTGAAGGTCAATTCAGGATTTTCATCCCCATACGTCTTGCTCTTATCGTCAGCGGTAATCGTGACCTTCGCCTTACCAACTGTCAGCGTGCCGTTTACAAGCTCAATCTCATAATTGTCATCTGCTCCGCCTGTCAAGGTGATCGGGTACTCTCCCGCTGCTGAAGCAGCAGTGGCAGTCGTAGCGATGCTTGGTTCGGTGGCCACCTTCGTATCCCCATTCACCAAACCATCATAGGTAAAGGTCAAACTCGGGTTTTCCTCCCCATAGATCTTGCTCTTGTTATCAGCCGTGATCGTTACCTTGGCTTTACCAACCGTCAGCATACCGTTCTTCAACTCAATCTCGTAGTTATCGTCTGCTCCACCCGTCAAACTGATCGGATAATCGCCCGCTGCTGAAGAAGCAGTGGCAGTCGTAGCGATGCTTGGTTCGGTGGCCACCTTCGTATCCCCATTCACCAAACCATCATAGGTAAAGGTCAAACTCGGGTTTTCCTCCCCATAGATCTTGCTCTTGTTATCAGCCGTGACCGTAACCTTGGCTTTACCAACCGTCAGGGTGCCGTTTACCAGCTCAATCTCGTAATTGTCGTCTGCTCCACCTGTCAAGGTGATCGGATAATCGCCTGCTGCTGATGCAGCCGTCGCAGTCGTGGTGATGCTTGGTTCGGTATCAATCTTCGTGTCCCCATTCACCAAACCATCGTAGGTAAAGGTTAGCTCCGGATTTTCTTCGCCAAAGGTCTTTTGCTTGTTATCTGCCGTGATCGTCACCTTGGCTTTAATAACATTAAAGGTCACCTCTTTCTCTCCAGTGTAATTTCCGCTACCGGTAATGGTAATCATAGCAATACCTACATCTGTGTTGTTTTCGTAGCTAAGCGTGTAATCTGTATCCAGTTCCAAGGTAGTTTCGCCGTCTTTTACTACAACTGATGGTTCAAGGGCAGAGCCCATATACGTCTGATCGGCTATATTTTCTACCGTAAGGACAGAAATATTCGCAGGGACTAGTTCGTATGATGCTGCAAAACCATCATAGACAACACTTCCATCAGTACTGAAAGTGACGTACATGGAACGACCTGTACTTCTTACAGCGTCAGGTAAATCCGTGCCGTTAAATTCACCTAATAAAGGGGCTTCATCGCTCGTGCCATCATAAATCCTGACATAGTCACAGCATGTTTGCAACTCAAATTCAGAGAATGATAGTTCTATATTAAAAGGATTTGTATTGGTCGGCTCAATAAGCCAAGAACATGATTGATTATTTATGTAATTTCCATCAACACTTCCATCTGAAAATGAGCCTGATTCGTCCGTGAATGTAGACCCGCCACTACAATATGCTGTCGTAGTAAAACTCTGTTCTTCCCCATATACCGTGATACCTGAGGCTATTGCATATGCCTTCACATAATACGTTGTATTCAACGTTAATCCTGTCAAATTCTCTGAAAATGAACCAATTCCAGAACCTGCTTGCAAGACGCCATCTTCTGTAGTAGGGTTTGTGGTCGTCGAATAAACAAAACCGCGTTCGGTAACCAATGCATCTTCAACTCCAGCGAACTCACCCCCAAGAGATGCTGATTCATTGTCGAAAGTAGTAATCGCTGTAGTGGTAACGGTAGGTAGCGGTATTTTCTGGTAAGATGCTGCAAAACCATCATAGACAATACTTCCATCAGTACTGAAAGTGACGTACATGGAACGACCTGTACTTCTTACAGCGTCAGGTAAATCCGTGCCGTTAAATTCACCTAATAAAGGGGCTTCATCGCTCGTGCCATCATAAATCCTGACATAGTCACAGCAATTTTCTAATTCAAATGCAGAGAAAGAAAGTTCTATAATAAAATTATCCGTGCCGGATGGCTCAATAAGCCAGGAACATGATTGATTATTTATGTAATTTCCATCAACACTTCCATCTGAAAATGAGCCTGATTCGTCCGTGAATGTAGACCCGCCACTACAATATGCTGTCGTAGTAAAACTCTGTTCTCCACAAGCCTCCGTACCGGCCGTATCTCCCAAGATTGACCATATTCGAGTCGTAGTCAGGGTCGTTCTTGCAACCGCTGCATTGGTCCCATAGCTCAGGCCATTTGCGCCCAGTGTTTTGTCCACAACCTCCGAATTATTCTCAGCCCAGCCTATCAGGGTCGCACTGTAATTGGCGCAGTCCAATTCGGAATCATCCAGCATATTGCTTAGATCCACCTCTGAATTCAGCGACCAGCTGCCCAGATTCTGATTGAAGGCAGATGCACCTTCGAACATACTCGACATATCGCTTACATTAGCGGTATTCCAGGAACTGATATCCTGATTAAATGCCTCTGCCCCTTCAAACAAGCTTGACATATTGCTCACATTATCGGTGTTCCATGAACCGATTGGCTGGTTAAATGCAACCGCTCCATCAAACATACTCGACATATCGCTTACATTAGCGGTATTCCAGGAACTGATATCCTGATTAAATACAGTAGCTCCTGAAAACATACTCCACATCGATTCCACTTTTTCAGTATTCCATCCGCTAATATCCTGATTGAAAGCAGCAGCATTTCGAAATAAACTGCTCATAGACTCCACTTTTTCAGTATTCCACCCGCTAATATCCTGATTGAAAGCTGTGGCATCTCGAAACATATTCGACATACTGGTCACGTTTTCAGTATTCCACCCGCTAATATCCTGATTGAAAGCTGTGGCATCTCGAAACATATTCGGCATACTGGTCACGTTTCCAGTATTCCAATTGCTGATGTCGCTGTTAAAGGCACTGGCTCTTCGGAACATATTCGACATACTGGTCACTTTTCCAGTATTCCAATTGCTTAAATCCTGACTAAAAGCAGTGGCCCCTTGAAACATAGACAACATGTCGGTCACATTAGCGGTATTCCATGAACCGATTGGCTGGTTAAATGCAACCGCTCCATCAAACATACTCGACATGGAAGTCACATTGGAAGTATTCCATCCGCTAATATCCTGATTAAATGCCTCCGCTCCTTCGAACATGTTTGACATATTGGTCACATTCCCGGTATTCCAATCCTTGATAGTAGCAGGGCCATTTAGAATTTTACAATAACTAAACATTTGACTTAAACTGGATACCTGAGATAAATCAGGCATATCGGTAGCGGTAATGTCAAAATTTTGCGATGCATTAAAGGCATTTTCCATACTAGTCCAGGAAGCCGTACCCCATTGCTCCACATCCACTAATCCATTCGCACTACTGCTCGATACATAAAATCTTTCCAGATGGGTAGGGGCTATTTCCAAACGGATTTTGGCATTTGCAGGTAAATCTTGAATTGTTCTCAGTGCCTCTGAACCTGCTTCAAATGTCCCCGATCCCGTCTCCCCATCAGGAAGCACCTGCCAGCTGTAGGCAATGGGCCCTGTTGGATTGGAAGTAGAAAAGAAAATTTGATCACTTAAAATTCCCTCTTTACTCAAGTCCCAAATGGTGATGAAATTGTCGGTATTAGGCTGCGTCTGTTCTCCACAAGCCTCCGTACCGGCCGTATCTCCCAAGATTGACCATATTCGAGTCGTAGTCAGGGTCGTTCTTGCAACCGCTGCATTGGTCCCATAGCTCAGGCCATTTGCGCCCAGTGTTTTGTCCACAACCTCCGAATTATTCTCAGCCCAGCCTATCAGGGTCGCACTGTAATTGGCGCAGTCCAATCCGGAATCATCCAGCATATTGCTTAGATCCACCTCTGAATTCAGCGACCAGGTACCCAAATTCTGATTGAAGGCAGATGCACCTTCGAACATACTCGACATATCGCTTACATTAGCGGTATTCCAGGAACTGATATCCTGATTAAAGGAAGTTGCTCCATTAAACAGCGAACTCATATCTGTCACCTTTTCAGTATTCCAGGAACCAATACCTTGATTAAAAGAGGTAGCGCCAGAAAACATTCGATACATATCCTCTACATTCCCTACATTCCATGAACTGATATCCTGATTGAAGACCGCAGCCCCTCGGAACATTTCGTACATCGTGTACACCTTTTCGGTATTCCATTGGCCAATATCTTGATTAAATGCGGTAGCACCTGAAAACATATAACTCATATCGGCCACATTGAGAGTATTCCAATTACCGATATCCTGATTAAATGCCTCTGCCCCTTCAAACAAGCTTGACATATTACTCACATTATCGGTGTTCCAGGTGTTGATATTGCTAGGGCCATTCAGCAGTTTAGCATTTTTAAACATTCTTGTCATATCTGTCACACCTGATAAATCAGGAGTATCTGATGCTGTTATCATCAAATTATCACAACCAAAAAATGCATTTTTCATGCTAGACCAGGAAACAGTACCCCATTGTGTTACTTGTACTAATCTGCTATTGGTATTTCTAGTCGTTAGAAAGAAGAATCTTTCCAAGTTTGTCGGTTCTATTTCCAAGCGGATTTTTCCCTCAGTCGGTAAATCGGATATACTTCTTCTTACACCATTTATTCCCGATCCAGTATCAAATGAACCGCTTCCAGTTTCACCGCTAGGAAGCTGCTCCCAGCGATAATTAACCGATCCAGATGAATTATTTGTTTGAAAAGCGATCTGTCCATCTGACCCTCCCTCTTTACTCAAATCCCAAATAGTCACAAAATAATCCGTATCAGCCAGGGACGGAGCCAACTCACAAGCCTCCGTACCGGCCGTATCTCCCAAGATTGACCATATTCGATTCGTAGTCAGGGTCGTTCTTGCAGCGGCTGCATTGGTCCCATAGCTCAGTCCATTTGCGCCCAGTGTTATGTCCACGACATCCGTATTATTCTCAGCCCAGCCTATCAGGGTCGCACTGTAATTGGCGCAGTCCAATCCGGAATCATCCAGCATGTTGGACAGATTCACACCTAAATTCAGCGTCCAGCTGCCCAGATTCTGATTGAAAGAAGCAGCGCTAAAGAACATGTACGCCATAAAGGACACATTGGCGGTGTTCCATGAACTGATATCCTGATTGAAGGAAGTTGCCTCTCTGAACATAAAAGTCATATTGGTCACGTTGGAGGTATTCCATGAACTTATATCTTGATCAAAAGCATAAGCTTCGTAAAACATATTAAACATATTAGTTACATTCCCCACGTCCCAATTGCTTATATCCTGATTAAATGTAAATGCCCCTTCGAACATCCTTGACATATCGGTCACGTTCGAAGTGTTCCACTCGTTGATATTTGAAGGGCCATTCAGAATTTTACAATCCCTAAACATTTCAACTAAACTGGTCACCCTTGATAAATCAGGAGTATCCGTGGCAGTAATGATCAAATTCTCACAACCAAAAAACGCATCCCTCATTCGGGTCCAGGAAGCCGTGCCCCATTGCTCCACATCCACTAACCCCTCCTCAAAACTACCTGATCTCATATAGAATCTTTCCAGATGTGTCGGTTCTATTTCCAGACGAATTCTGGCATTTGCAGGTAAATTTTGAATTTTTCTCAATACGTTTCTTCCTGCTTCAAACGTCCCGGTTCCACTGGCACCCGTTGGAAGCTCCTGCCAGTTGTAGGAAATGGAACCTCCTGAATTCGAGGTGCCAAATCGAAGTTCTGCAGTATAATTGCCCTGCTTACTCAAGTCCCAAACGGTGATGAAATTGTCGGTATCGCCCACAGAGGATGGAGTAGCCGTATCAGCTGAGGCCAGGCCAGGTGTCACATACAGACCGAGATAGATAATGAGGCTTGCAAAAACTGATTTCCAATTCTGATTTACCATAGTATTTTGTGAAAATGTCCGTTCCAGACAGATGTAGAATTTTAGTTTTCACAAAACTATTGGTGGGTAATTTGATCTATTTATAAAAATAGCAGAACTTTTAATAAATTTGACCGATACGCTTTCTGTACATTAAACTTATATATCTTGATTATAAACAAAAAAAATAGCGTACTTCGAACGGATTTTACCGATTTTCTCTCCCTTACAGGGAGTGGATAGTGGCAGTGAATCCTTTCAGCCTGCCATCGTTGAGCCATCGCCCCCTTGTATTTTTTTGAAACATTCATCCGTTTTGCTGTCGTTTCAGAAAAGGACCGAATGGACCAAAAAAAAGCCTGCGTGTTCTGGAGTTAATACCCGAATAAGTGGAAGAAAACCTGTGGACCACACCTTCGGTCCGTCCACCCCCTATTGGGGCCGGCACGAAGACCCGGACATAGAAATGGACTTTACCAACGCAGACAATCTCCGAACTTCGTTACATGCTCGACCTGGGATTGGTTTATCAAAAAGTAACAGCAACCAGGACCTTTGCTACCTCTTTTTTCTTCACTAGCTGGCTTGACCGTACTGCATTCTAAATTCCTTTGGGCTGGTGCCTGTCTTCCTTTTGAACAAGTAGCTAAAGTGTTGATGATAGTTAAAACCGAGAAGGTACGCCACTTCCCCAACCGATTGGTCGGAGTTTACCAAATGATTCTTCCCCCTCTCTACAACAAAGTCGTGTATGTGATCAACCAGGCCTTTTCCAGTCTCAAATTTCAGTAAACTGCTCAGGTACTTACCCGACATGTTCATTGCTTTCCCACACATCTCTAACGTAGGAATACCATAGACCAACTGTTGATCAGTTTGAAAATAATCCGTTAAATACGTCTCAAAATCACGCAAAATACAGGAATACTGCGCAGCCCTTGTAGAAAATTGGCGCGCCTGAAATCTTCTGGAATAGTTCAAAATCAATTCTAAGTTTCCGACGGCCAGTTCAAGAGCCAAATCATCAGAAGCCCGCTCAATTTCTTCTTTGATATTCGCCACAAATCCTTTTATCTTCCCCTTTTCCCCCTCACTTAAATGCAAGGCTTCGTTGACCTTGTACGAAAAAAAATCGTAGGTATCAATTGTGCTGGACAAATGAGAAGCTCGGATCAGATCGGGATGAAAGCACAGGGTAAAGCCCCGTAAGTCATCCTCTATTTGCATGGGACCGGATACAATTTGCCCGGGCGCCGTAAAAATCATCGTCCCATCATCAAAATCGTATACAGAACGGCCATAAACGCAGGAACTTTTTAAATTTTCTTTTAAGGCAATTACATAAAGGTCACAGGAAAAAGCATCTTCATCAGCACTAAAACCAGCTATTTCCATGTTCGAAATGATTGAAATTAACGGATTTTTAGGGCCACCAATCTGAAAAAAATCATGAAGTTTCTCTACTGATTCGATACGGTATAATTTTTGCATAATGACTGCTTAAGCGTTGTTATAATGATAAACCATGTAATTTTTCTTCTCTACTTGATCCATATCCACACCCGGCGGACGTGCAACGAAGACCCGAATTATCGGCTGACAAAGCCACTTTCTTTGTCTTGCACGCTGTCACTGGTAGGCCGCATGCATTGGACGCCGTACCCTCTACATTCAGACCTCGTCTGCTAGTTTAAGGACGATCGCCAAGCCGAAAAAAGCTTTTAAGCGATACCGTACAACCAGGAAAAATGGCGATAAGCCTAGTATTTATCACTAGTACTACTAGTATTTATCACTAGTAAAAATAACTCATGATTGTTCTCTGACCTCGATTCCTGGGAAATTATCCAACTTATGTAAATAAAATGATCCTTGCTGTTAATTAAAAAACTGAAAATTCCGAGAAAATAGGTCCCATCTGGGTGTAGGTTGCAACTACCCCCCTCTATCCCTCCTTCTTTGCAAATGGAAAGAGGCGGAGTTACCAGTAATCGATCGCCATCAAACCATCGAATACCACTTATTTTCCTGAGCTAGTATCCGTGGAGTTACAGTTTGCCTACGTAGTTAGTTATTTTTGATTAGGTGGCTATTCAGTAGAAACAAGGTTGAAATAGTGGCGCAAGGTCTCTGGCCATACGAAACAATCGCTATTCCTGGTTAAGGGATACCGATAGACATTTTTTTATCTGGTGGTTGCAAAGTGGTATTCTATATTTCGCTTAGCAGGAAACGACCGAAGGTAAACTTTGCACCGATGGCATTTGATTTGGAATATTGGGCTCATCGGTAACCCCAAAAGCATTCCCCCGGAAGACTTCGGAACAATTGTTGGACTGGATGGATGAAAAAAAGTATACCTATGGAAAACGTACTAATAATTGGAGCCAATGGAAAAACCGGACGCTTGCTGGTAAAACGCATGGCGGCACATAGTGCCTACAATCCGGTGGCCATGATTCGGAATCGGGACCAACAGTCCTATTTCGAGGAATGGGGAGTCAAAACGGTGCTGGGAGATTTGGAAAAGGACTTCAGCCAGGCATTCGATGGCATCGATAAAGTGATCTTTGCAGCAGGTTCGGGCGCCAAAACGGGAAAGGATAAAACCACCCTTGTCGATAAAATCGGCGCCATCAAAAGCACAAACCTGGCCCTGGAGCAATCGGTGAAAAAATTCGTGATGTTGAGCTCCAGAGGGGTGGAAAATGCGGAAAAGGCCGACGAATCCATGCAACACTACTTGCTCGCCAAAAAAGAAGCCGACGAGCACCTGAAGGCCAGCAGCCTTCCCCATGCCATCGTTCGTCCGGGAAGACTTACCGACGGGCCGTACACGGGAAAAATTAAGGTTTCTTCGATCTTTAACGAAAAGGGGGAAATTTCCCGGGAAGACCTGGCAGCCGTTTTGGTGCACATGCTGGACGATTCCCTCAGCAGCCCTCAGGTCTTCGAAATTCTCGGCGGAAAGGTAGCCATTCCGGAAGCCATCCGGCTCTTCCTGACATCCGGACAGCCTGTAATCTAGCGCTATCTTGGTAGAATAGTTGCCCGGTATCGTTTTTTTTGGTTAAATTTATTGAGTACATCAACCCAAACCAAATACCATGATACACTGGCTGTCTTTTTTGCTGCTACCCGCCTTGTTGGGCTCCGCGCCCAACCCCTCCCCTTCCTTCGACCGACAGGTACTGGACGAACGGGTTAAAATCGGATATGGACTCGGAATCGGCGATGTGGACGGAGACGGAAAACCCGATATTCTGCTGGCTGATAAGACGGAATTTGTCTGGTACCGAAACGGGGACTGGAAACGATTTGTGATGGTGGAAAACCTCACCCCCTATGACAACGTATGCATCGCGGCCAGAGACATTAACGGGGACGGGAAGGTAGAAGTGGCCGTAGGCGCCCAATGGAATCCCGGCGAAACCTCCGACGATACGCAGTCCGGTTCGGTGCATTACCTGATACGCCCCGACGATCCTACCCAAAAATGGGAGCCGGTACGCCTGCACCATGAGCCCACCGTCCACCGCATGCGCTGGATACAAGCAAACGACACGCTATTTCATTTGGTGATGCTGCCGTTGCACGGCCGGGGAAATTCCGGAGGCACAGGAGCAGGAGTAAAGGTAATCGGCTACGAAATGCAGGATGCAGCGGGTCGGGACTGGAGGCATTGGGTCATCGACCAATCCATGCACCTTACCCACAACCTGGAAATCGTCCCGGAAGGCAATGCAACAGAATCCTTGTACATCGGAGGCAAAGAGGGCGTGAAGGCCTTTCACTACGCAAACGGCACCTGGAAAGCACATCCCAACGGGGACTGGCTGGTAAGCGGGCAGGGATTCGGAGAAATCAGGGTGGGAAAGAATAAGGCCGGCAGGCAATTCCTGACAGGCGTGGAACCTTTTCATGGCCCTACCTTATCGGTTTACCTTCCCACAGCCGCCGGCTTTACCAACGAAAACCTGGACCGACAGGTCCTCACCGAGGCCATGAATCAAGGGCATGGACTGGCCGCTGCCGATGTACTGGGCCAGGGAAGCGATCAAATCGTCATTGGCTGGAGAGAACCAAACGAGGCAGGCGAGATCGGCATCCAACTCTACCAACAACTCCCGGACAACTCCTGGCAAGCACATTGGATCGACAAAAACGGCATGGCCTGCGAAGACCTGAAAATAGCCGATCTGAACGGCGATGGCAAACCCGACATCATCGCCTCCGGAAGGTCCACCCAAAACCTGGTTGTCTACTGGAACAACAACAACTGAATAAGCAAGCGCTTTTCCCACCCATGTAACCAAACCCTCCTCCCATGAATCGTATACGAATGACCTGCTGCTTCCTCTTTGCCTGCCTGCTGCAGCTGGGCATCAGTTTTGCGCAGGACCTGGCTCCGGCGGCCAATGCCTTTATCGAAAGTCTGGATGCCGATGCCAAAAGGCAGGCCTGCTTTCCCTTTGACCACCGTGAGCGCTTCGACTGGCATTTTGTACCTCGCCAACGAAACGGGCTTACGTTTCACCACATGACGGCGCAGCAAAAAGCCGCCGCCCTCGACCTGATGCGTGCCTCTTTGGGTGAACCGGGCGTGAAACGCACGGAGGCCATTTTCGAATTGGAAAACGTGTTGCGGGACGTGGAAAACCGACCGGCAAACGACAGGTACCGGGATCCCTTAAACTATTATTTTAGCATTTTTGGAACGCCCGGTGGTGAAAACGAATGGGGTTGGCGGCTCGAAGGCCATCACCTATCACTGAATTTTTCCTCGCGAAACCAAACCATTGTGTCGGCCACCCCTTCTTTTATGGGCTCGAACCCTGCCCTCGTCCTCTCCGGGCCTTTTATGAACCAACAGGTCCTGGCCGAAGAAACCGATCAGGGATTTGCCCTGCTGCATGCCCTGGACGAAACCCAACGAAAACAGGCAAAATTCTCGGAAAAAGCCCCGGTGGATATCATCACATCCAACGACCGGGAGGCGGCTCTATTGGACCCAAAAGGGATTGCCTATGGCTCACTGAATGAAAATCAGCAGCACCTGCTGCAATCCCTGCTGATGACTTACCTTTCGCGATACACGGCTACCTATCGGGACATCCTGCTCGAACGGATACACAAACAGGGTTGGGAAGACCTTACCTTTGCCTGGGCTGGCAGCGAAACCAATGCTGTTGGAGAACCGCATTACTACCGCATACAGGGAGCAGACCTGCTGATCGAGTACGACAACGTTCAAAACAATGCCAACCACGTGCACACCGTGGTCCGTGACCTGCAAAACGATTTTGGGCAAGGCGATGCACTGAGAAGCCATTACCAACGGGAACACCTGCCCAATGCGCTGGCAAAGCAGGGGCAATAAGGGTCGCTGATTCCTGACCGCCCCGAACCATCGGGCCGGGCGCCTGCCGTGGGAAACAGGCCGTATTCTACCAAAAAACCGCTTGCACCGGGCGAATCGGCACCCCATCGCCTGCCGATATCAAGGGGATCCGGTGGCAGCGGTCTTCCGGGAGGCATCGGCGGGATCATGCGGATTGTCTTTTTTTCACACCCGCAGACGGTCTGGGCGATGGTCGGGGGAAATACGCCATGCCCCGGGTGGCCTGCGTTTCCCGGGATCGCCAAATCCAGCAAGGTACAAGGGAGCTACTGAAAGCGGTTTCTTCGATCCGAATGAATCCTGCTGTGCAGATCTGCCGGGGATCGTAGGTAGGCGGTTAGAAGAAAGAAAGGAAACGACTGCAGTCAACCCGCCTTTTCATGGAAAGGCACACGTTTCACGCAGCGCAGGTATCAGGTGCTTTTTTTCCGCAAGGGGTAGGTTACCTGTTCCCAAAAGGTCTTTGGGAATTTTTCCACCCCATCGAAGCCCAGGGGTATGTCCCTGCCCTCGTGAGGAATGTAGGCGGTACCGAAGAGGTAATCCCAAATACTTAGGGTGAGTCCGTAATTCACGCCATAGGATCCCTTTGGCAGCGTTTTGGCATGGTGCCAAATATGCATAATGGGATTGTTCAGCAGGTATTTTAGCGGTCCGTAGGTAATGCGTAGATTGGCGTGATTCAAATGGCCGATGGCGGTAGCGAAAATGTGAACCAGAAAGAAATCCGTTAATCCAAAACCAATCATGGCCAGGGGAATGTATTGAGCGCTCTTGTACACAATGGTCTCCATCCAATGAAAGCGCAGGTGCGCGGCAAATCCCATTTGCTCGACGGAATGGTGTACCTTATGAAACTCCCATAGCGCCGGCACGCGGTGCAGCAGGCGATGGACGTTCCACTGAATAAAATCGGCCACCACAAACAGCAAGGCAAACTGTGCCCATCTTGGCCAGGAGCTCACCTCCAGGGCTACCAGGTTGGTAATACCAAACAGGCCCAGAAAATCGTTAAAGGCCTCAACGGCTACATTGGAGATGGCATTGTAGGCGATCAGGGAGAATAGAAAAAAGTTAAAAAACATGTAAAATCCATCCAACCAGAAATCCTTCCGCAGTGCCGGTTGGTCTTTTCGCCAGGGAAACAGCAGTTCCAGCAACCAAACCGCTAGCGAGAGCCCCACCAGCCACCAAAAATAATTGGTCCAGGAGGGATACATGATTTCGTCCACCAGGTAATTGAAGTACCCATAATAGGCATCGATGATGATTTTACCGTATTTTTCCATGTCTATTTTTCCAATTTGCGTGGGGTTTTCCCAAATGCTTCGCCCAAAACACCGAACCGTTCGGTCTGGGAAGGAAATCCCTAGCGTAAAAAGAGGAGACCCACACAAGTCTCCTCTTTCCAGATAACTAAACCCAATAAAAACCAAATAGGTTTTACTCAAAATAACCAAAAACCGGTTCTTGCTGTTTTGATGGTTAAAGATAAGTCAGGCGATTTGACCGGTTGGTGACAAGGGTTACATTTGGTCGAAAAAGAGGCCAATTACCTGAGTCATTCATTGGGAACATTGGGAATAATTTCTTACTATTAAGCGATTGCAACAGCAAAAACGCCTTTCATGTATTACACCACCGACACAGCCACCACACCTTTTGCCAAGATACCTGAAGGTAATTTGACCGAAAAATGGTCCCATTTCAAAGACAAGGCCCGGCTAATCGGCCCCAATAACCGGAAAAACTACCACATCGTCGTCGTGGGAACGGGTCTTTCGGGTGCTTCTGCCGCTGCTTCACTGGCCGAGCAAGGGTACAGGGTGACCACGTTTTGTTTTCAAGACTCGCCCAGGCGAGCCCATTCGGTGGCTGCACAAGGAGGGGTAAATGCCATGAAAAATTACAAAAACGACGGGGACAGCGTTTTCCGCATGTTTTACGACACCCTCAAAGGGGGCGATTTTCGAGCCAGGGAGGCCAATGTCTACCGGTTGGCCGAATGCTCGGCTTCCCTTATCGATCAGGCGGTTGCGCAGGGCGTTCCCTTTGCCAGGGAGTACAGCGGGTACCTCAACAACCGCTCCTTTGGGGGGGTGCAGGTGAGTCGCACCTTCTACGCCCGGGGACAAACCGGACAGCAGTTGCTCCTGGGTGCTTACCAGGCACTCATGCGGCAGGTGCACCTGGGAAGGGTCACTGCATATACCCGGCACGAGATGCTGGATCTGGTCACCGAAAACGGCGTGGCGAAGGGCATTGTGGTGCGCAACCTGGATACCGGCGAAATCAGCCGGCACGGGGCCCATGCGGTGGTGCTGGCCTCGGGAGGGTTTGGGAAGATTTATTACTTATCGACCCTCGCGATGGGATGCAATGGATCCGCTATTTGGCGGGCGCACAAGCGGGGAGCCTGGGCTTCCTGCCCCAGTTGGACACAGATACACCCTACCTGCCTGCCTCAGTCCGGAAGCCACCAGTCCAAGCTCACCCTCATGTCGGAATCGCTGCGAAACGACGGCAGAATCTGGACACCATTGACAAAAAATGATACCCGCCCTCCCGGCGCCATTCCGGAAGAGGAACGCGACTACTACCTGGAACGGAAGTACCCCTCCTACGGCAACCTTGCCCCCAGGGACATTGCCTCCCGGGCCGCCAAGGAGCGGATCGATGCCGGACACGGCGTGGGACCCTTGAAGAATGCCGTCTACCTAGATTTCAAGGACGCCATCGCCAGCCAGGGAAAAGCAGCCATTGCAAAGAAATACGGCAACCTCTTTTCCATGTACGAAAAGATCACCGGCATCAACGCCTACCAACAGCCCATGATGATCTCCCCGGCCGCTCATTTTTCCATGGGAGGCTTGTGGGTGGACTACGAGCTCAGCTCCAATATCTCGGGCCTGTTTGTCATTGGAGAGGCCAATTTCTCGGACCACGGAGCCAACCGGCTGGGAGCCAATTCCCTGCTCCAGGCCTGTGTGGACGGCTACTACATCCTTCCCCAAACCCTGCCGCATTACCTGGCCCTCCTCGGAAAAGGCACGCAGACAGACACCCAATCGCAGGCATTTGAGCAATGTGAAAAGGAAGTCAGGACCAAACTTACCGAGCTAATTCAGATAAACGGAAGCAAGACCGTGGATCATTTTCACCGGGAGCTGGGTAAAATTCTCTACGACAAATGTGGCCTGTCCAGAAACGAAAAAGGGCTGATCGCGGCGATAGAGGCCATCCGTGTGCTTCGGGAAGCATTTTACCAGGAGTTAAAGATTCCGCAAACAGTAAACGGTATCAACGAGGAACTGGAAAAAGCCGGCCGGGTAGCCGACTACCTGGAAATCGGGGAATTGATGTGTGTGGATGCCCTGAGCCGGGAAGAGTCCTGCGGTGCTCATTTCAGGGAAGAATACCAGACAAGCGATGGGGAGGCAAAAAGAAACGATCGGGACTACGCCTTTATTTCTTGCTGGAACCGGGGGGAAAAAACTCCGGTGCTTATCAAAGAACCGCTGAAATTTGCGTACACCGAACCTACCGAAAGAAGCTACAAGTAATGGAATTCAAACTAAAAATCTGGAGACAAGCAAATTCCCGTGAAAAAGGAAAAATGGTGGATTACGAGGTGAAGGACATTTCTCCGGACACCTCCTTTCTGGAAATGCTGGATCAACTGAACGAGTCACTGGTGCTTCGGGGAGAATCGCCCATTTCCTTCGATCACGATTGCCGGGAGGGCATATGCGGGCAATGCAGCCTCTTTATTAACGGGCGGGCACACGGGCCACTGGACCAAACCAGCACCTGCCAACTTCACATGCGTTCTTTCAGCGAAGGGGAGACGATTTATGTGGAACCTTTTCGGGCGGCCGCGTTTCCCATCAGAAAGGACCTCAGCGTCGACCGGAAGGCCCTGGATAAAATCATTAGCTCCGGGGGATACATTTCTGTAAGCACCGGACAGGCACCGGAAGCCAACCAAACGCGGATCAGCAGCGAGGCCGTAGAACAGGCTTTTGATGCGGCCTCCTGCATCGGCTGTGGCGCCTGCGTGGCCTCCTGCAAAAACAGCAGCGCCGCATTATTTACTGCCGCAAAAATCAGCCATTTGTACCAGCTGCCTCAGGGAAAAATGGAACACAAAAAGCGTATCGAAACCATGGTAGAAACGATGGATGCACTTGGTTTTGGGGCCTGTAGCAATACCGGGGCTTGCGAAGTGGAGTGCCCCCAGGGCATTTCGATCGCCCACATCGCCCTGATGAACCGGGAATTTTGGAAATAGCCTGACGAGATGAACCTGGCTGCAATCGATATCGGCACCAACAGCATTCACATGATCCTTGTGAAAGTTCAGGAAGGAAACCGGTTTGACATCCTCATGCAGGAAAAAAGCATGGTTAAATTGGGCCTGGGCGTATTTGCCAACAACGAACTGAGCCCCGAAGCGCTGGAGCGCGGCGTGGAAACGGTAAAAAAGTACGTCCAACTCGCCGATCAATACGGCGTCGATGATATCATTGTCAGCGCCACCAGCGCGAGTCGGGAAGCCAAAAACGGCCGGGAATTTTTAGACCGCCTGATCCGGGAAGCCGGCATCTCGCCTCGATTGATTTCCGGAAAAGAAGAAGCACGCTTGATTTTTCTGGCGGTGAGGCAGGCCATCGCCATCAAAAAAGAAAAAGTACTGGTGCTGGATATTGGGGGTGGCAGTACAGAAGCCGTTGTGGGGGACCAACACCGGGTTTATTTCGGTAACTCCATGAAACTCGGCGTGCTTCGGCTCCTTGACAAGGTCGGGCATTCGGGACCACTGACCGAAGAAGCACAGCAGGACCTGCAGGGGCACATTCGACAAGCCGCATCCAAGCTGATGGAAACCGTCCGCGAATCCGGATTCGACCGGGTGATTGGCACCTCCGGAACCATCCGCTCCCTGGCAGAAGCCTGTCTTGAAAAAACGGAAAATCCGGACCCCGAACGTGTGAACGCCGAAGAAATTCACCTGGACGATCTCATCCAACTCCGAAACAAATTGATCCGAGCCAATCCCGATACCCGCGCGGCCATCCCCGGAATCAGCCCCAACCGATCCGATGCCATCCATCTGGGAGCCCTGCTGCTCGTAGAACTGCTGCAATTGGCCGGAGCCGATCGAATAACGATCTCCGATGCTTCCTTACGCGACGGAATGATTCTGCACTACATCGAAAAACACAAGCTGCAAATCGGTAGCGAAACCCAGGGGAAAAACCTGCGGGAAAAGAGTTGCATCTGGCTGGCCAATCGCTACGAGACCGAACTGGACGCCAAAAAACACGTGTCCGGCCTGGCCCTCCAATTGTTTGATCAACTCAAATCGCTTCACGGGGCAGGAGATCCGGAGCGAAGCCTGCTGTATCACGCCGCCTTGATATACGATGTAGGCCTCTACGTGAAATTTCAGGATTACCACAAACATTCGCGCTACATCATTGACCACAGCCAACTGCGGGGTTTTACCAATGAAGAGGTGTTGGTACTGGGACATTTGGCGCGCTACCATCGAAAAAAAGGACCCCGGAAAAAGCACAAAAAATTCAAGCGGCTCTCGCCGGCGCAACGAAATCAAGTTCGATTATTGGCGGGTATTTTGCGCATCGCCATCGGCCTGGATAAAACCAAAAATCAATGGGTACAGACGGTCTACTGCCTTCCCGGCCGGTCAGCCATCGAAATCAAAGTATTTGCGGAAGAGAACATCGCACTGGAACTATGGGAAGCCCGGCGCTTTTCGGATACACTCAGCCACTTCCTGAAAAAAGACATTCGCCTGACGATGGGCTAACTACTGCTTTCCCCTGTGATAAAAATCACTTTTTTAACCGATGAAAGCGGCCAAATTTGTGGTTCGTAGGATTTGTCAGACCGACCCTGGTCCTGAGATCCGAGTAACGTTCAAAATCAGACACCAATGGACTTCAAAAAATACTTACCCTTCCTACAATGGCTGCCCCACTACGACAAAACGTATTTGAAGGGAGATTTGTCAGCCGGTATTACCGTGGGGATCATGCTGATTCCCCAGGGAATGGCCTATGCCATGTTGGCCGGCCTGGAACCCATTCATGGCCTTTATGCGGTCACCATCCCACTCATTTTATACGCCATCTTCGGAAGTTCCCGGCAGCTGGCGGTAGGTCCCGTGGCCATGGTTTCCCTATTGACTGCAGCAGGTATCAGCAGTTTGGGACCCGCCTCTCCCGAAGAGTACCTGTTGTACGCGCTGACCCTGGCTTTTCTGGTAGGGTTGGTCCAATTTTCGATGGGGGCCTTGCGCCTGGGCTTCGTGGTGAACTTTCTCTCCCACCCGGTGATCAACGGGTTTACCTCTGCAGCGGCCATCATCATCGGATTAAGCCAGATCAAACACCTCTTTAAGATCAATCTTCCGAACAGTGAACACATTCAGGAAATGATCGTGGCGATCTATCAAAACATCGGAGACCTGCACTGGCTTACCTTTGGCATCGGACTGATGGGGATTCTAATCATCAAATTTGGTAAAAAGATTCATCCCTCTCTTCCAGCCCCCTTGCTGGCAGTAGTAGCAGGGATTGTCCTGGTATGGGGTTTCGGTTTGACGGAAAAGGGCGTTAAAATTGTAGGAGATGTCCCAAGTGGATTACCTGGTTTCTCCCTTCCCTCTTTTGATATCAGCGGCTGGGCCACGCTGCTGCCGATCGCACTCACGATTTCTCTGGTTGGCTTTGCGGAAAGCTTTGCTGTAGCCAAAACCATTCAGGCCAAGCATAAAAACTACCGGCTGGATGCCAATCAGGAGCTCATGGCCCTGGGCATAGCCAATTTTGGCGCCGCATTTTTCCGGGGCTACCCGGTAACGGGGGGATTCTCGCGAACGGCGGTCAACAACCAGGCGGGGGCCAAAACCACTCTGGCTTCCATCATAAGTGCCGGATTGATTCTTTTGACGCTTTTGTTTTTTACCGGCCTGTTTTACTACCTGCCGAGTGCCATTCTGGCTGCAGTAGTTTTGGTGGCCGTCGCGGGGTTGATCGACTTCAAAGAACCGCTAAACCTTTGGAAAAAAGATAAAACGGACTTCTCCATGCTGATCGCCACCTTTTTGATCACGCTTACCCTGGGCATCGAAACCGGCATTATCGCGGGAATGGTTCTATCCCTGCTGGTTGTGATCTACCGGGCATCCAGACCCCATATGGCCCGTTTGGGACGGGTACCGGGAACCAAAATTTACCGGAATGTCCGGAGGTTTGCCAATCTTGAAGTCAACGATAAGTTGCTGATCGTTCGCATCGACGGACCCATTTACTTTGCCAATGTGGAGTACATACGGGATAAAATGAATCAATGGCTGACAGAAAGAAAACAGCCAACCAAAATGATCGTCTTCAATATGGAAAGTGTCACCAGCATGGACAGTACCGGGGCGCACGCGCTACACGATTGGATCATGGATTGGCGGGCCGAAGGGATTGACGTAGCCATTACCGGTACCAAAGGGCCGATTCGAGACGTGCTGGATAAGTGGCGCCTCATCGAATTCATTGGTGCCGACCACATGTTTATCGACGATCATTCGGCCACGGCTTACTTCGAAAAATCCTTGGACGATACACGCATGGAACAGCTGGCAGCCTATGCCCTGCAAAGCAATGTAGAAAAAAAATAACGAGCGGACGCACATACAGATGCCGATGAAAGGATCGGTCGCTTTAGAAAAGCAGCTCATGGGTCGAGAGGTTGGGGAAAAATCCCCAACCTCTCTTTTTTTCCTTCAGGCGGAGTCCGTTTTTAACCCGGAATAGACCGCTACATACACTCGGATACCCATAAACGGTCGCCTGCTTTCGGTAACCAAAGCGGCACCTTATCCGCATAAACAAAAAATCCCGGTGGACGTTCCACCGGGACCCAAACGGCCTAACTACCAGAGGAGCGTCCGGACTTTCCTGCTGCCAGGTAAAGCGAACGGCTCTCTTCGATGCAGGCCGGTCATTTTATGCAACTGGCATTGTTGCTTAACTGCCCGCCTGTATGACACCGCAAGCGACTCTTGCTCCGGCGGCACCGGATGGCTGAGAGGTGAAGTCATCTGCTCCGGCATGGATAATCACGGCTTTGTTGACGATGTCCGAACGGGAACCGTCACCGATGCTCCATCCCTCGACTTCCATCTCGAGGCTACCTACCCCATCTTCTCCAACGACCATATTATCGATGTCGCCACTATGGTGCTCTCCTTCGCCTCGTTCGCCGTGCGGGTCATCGGTAGGATTCCAGTGACCGCCAGCAGACGTGGCATCAGCTGCGCTGCAATCGCCATTTTCATGCAGGTGCAAGGCATGTTCTCCGGCACTCAGGTTTTCTACATCCATCACCAAACGTACCTTTCCGTTATCAAGGGCGGTAAAGGTAGCTGTCCCGGTGACATTGGCTCCGCTGGCACCGGACAAAACCGCTACTGCGGAACTGGTTTCCATGGCCGAAGCTTCCGGCTCGTTGGTTGTCATTTCCTGATCCGCGCTTGTCCCTTCTTCTGAGGTATTGTTTCCAGTCCCGCAGGCGAAAGCAAACGTGGTAAGACCTAGTACTAATAAATAATTATTCAATCGATTCATCATCACAATTCTTTTTGATTAACACTCATTCGACGGGTTATGTACAGAAAAAAATGTGCCAATCTGGTCGAAAACCAAAATCCATCAAAATCTTGGTGCAAACCAGGGATGCGTTACCTCCCCCCGCGGAAGGCCCGTATCGTGACTCGCAAGCCGAATGGAACTGCGCCAGCCAACCTTAATGATTTTTTAACGGTCCCTTTCTGACCCCACTTTTGGTTTTTAGCTATATTCGCCCAACGAACAAAACATGAAGAGTTACGAATCCAAATGGCTATGGTGCCTGGTGCTTGGTTCATTGCTGATCCATTTTGCCAATATTGGCGGTTTCAGTATTTACGCACTGGATGAGGCAAAAAATGCCACGGCGGCAATCGAGATGTGGCAACAAGACGAATGGATCTTACCCACATTTAACGGGGAACCGAGGTACGCCAAACCACCTCTGCACTACTATGCATTTGCCCTGGCTTATTCCTGGTTTGGAATCAATCCCTTTGCGGCGCGATTCTTCCCCGCACTTCTTGGATTTGGCCTGATTTGGCTGGTGTATGGATTTACCCGATACCATACCAACAAGCGCCTGGGTTTTTGGGTCGCTTTTGTGTTGTGCTGCAGTCCCCATTGGGCCATACAGTTTCACATGGCCGTTCCGGATCCATTCTTTTTGTTTTTTCTAACCTTCTCTCTGTTTTGCTTTTTTACGTTTGTCAAAAGCGATAAAAAGTCGCGTCTTCTTCTACTCGCTGCCTACTCAAGTTTAGGATTGGCTGTACTAAGTAAAGGGCCGGTAGCTATTGTTCTGGTTGTGGGCACGATGGGTCTCTTTCTCCTTATTCGTCAAGATAACCCGCTTCGACAAATCGGCACCCTACTCAATATTCCAGGATTGGTATTATTTTTAAGTATGGTACTGCCCTGGTACGTGCTCGTCGGTATACAATCCGAGGGCCAATGGATTTCGGAATTTTTTATGAAGCACAATATAAGCCGGTTTTCCGCCCCCATGGAAGGGCACGGGGGCGGTCCCTGGCTAACCTGGGCTTATGTATTCGTGGGAATGCTACCATTTTCCCCACTGTTGGTTTTTCGGCTTCGAAAACTTCGCTTACTGCTCGAGCCAAAAAATGACTTATTACTCTTTTCGGCCTGCGCAGCAGTGGTCGTCGTGCTTTTCTTTTCAGTTTCCGCAACCAAACTTCCGAACTACACTGTACCGGCTTACCCATTTTTAGCGATTCTGATGGGGTTCTTGATCAACCGATTTATTCGAATGAAAAACCATACTCCGGTTCGCGTTTTCGGATATGTCTCCCTGCTTACTTTGTCCCTGCTAACCCTGCTTCCTTACATCCTGTTTTGGTCCATCGAAGAACTACGTCACTTTACAGAAGCCGCATTCCCCCTACTGGTGCTCGGAATTGTCTCTATCGGTGTACTTGCCCTGATCCTGATTTTTCGTAGAAAAAATGAAGCAATCATCGCAACAATAGGAATCTCCTTCTACCTGGTTGCTGTTACCTTTTTTTATTTTTCTGCTCCTTCGCTGGATCGATTCAATCCGGTATTGAATGCCCCGCTACAAACCCTGCGCCAGGCCGAACTGTATTATTATCAGATATACAATCCGGCCTTTTCCTTTTATCTTCAAAAAAAAGTCGAGAACATCGAAGAACAAAACCGTGTTCCGCATTCGGGTTTTGTACTTACCAGAAAAAAATACCTCCCGGAGTTTGACCGGCTAGACATCCCCTACCACATAGTGCATGCCCAAAAAGATCTGTTTGAACCACCCATCACTGTCGTTTTGGAAATACATCCCTAAGGCTTTGACATGTTTGACTTTCGGAACTTGATCTCTCCGGGAATCCGCAAACGGCCTATCTGTAGCTCCAATCGTCCCTCCCACCAGGAACGGTGGGGTAAAGAATGCAGAAGTAAATACCCGACATAGGCGGAGAAAATACCAAGTAGCGAACCTGCATACACATCCCAAATAAAATGCTGTAGCAGGTACACCCGACTGAAGCCCACAAGCACCCCTATCGCCAACCAAAAGACCTGCCACTGCTTTCCAGCAGGTCGAATCAACAACAAACTGGTTACGAATAAAAAAATACTGGCCGTATGTCCCGAAGGAAAGGTATGGTAGAGGGCATTGCGCATCCCTTCGATGCGGTACAAGGGCTCACCTTCGAAGTAGGCCACCGGTCGCAGCGTTCCTGGAAAACAAACCTTTTTAAAGAAATGAACCAAAAAAGCATGGAGCAAAAAACCAATCGTCAGAAACAAGGCATCGGCATACCGAACCCATAAAAAGCCGCCGACTAGAAATACAGCGACCAAACCGTCTCCCAGATTTGTAACGCTCTTGAAAAAAATATCCAGGATGTCTGTGTGTTGGCGATTGATCCACAATTCCCAGTAGCCCTTTTCCTTTCCAAGCAAAACAACCGGGAGGAGTACTAACAAAAAAACGTATCCGGTAAAAAAAACGCGTGGGAGGGATTGCCGGCACTTGCGCCAGGGAATAACTTTCATGCTCGATCCAAATAAATCATTGATTGCTTTACCCAAGAAAGGTAGCAAATTGAACTTCCATACAGGTTACCGGAAAATAATCAAACCGTTAACCTTCTATCCATTGCTACCGTCTCATTCACTTCCGAACGTAGGTGTAGGTACTATCTTGCAGCATCGAAGTCTGGAAAAACTAATGGATACCTGCTAATCAACCTGGATTGCCAAATAAATCTCTCCTGCAGGGGCCGTATTTCCAGGCAATTTCTCTAATTTTAGTGATGTCGAGGGTATCTTACCAACCAAACTCCTTTGTTTCAGGATAGCGAGCCTGACGCAAGCAATACATGGCGGGAGGGATATCGTGTCCAGATTCTCCCGATGATGATCGGGGCAGGCTATCCCGGCCTAGGGTAGGGGACAAGTTGAGACTGCTGAAAAATAACGAATAAACCTATGAAAATTGATTACCAAAATCCCCAAATCCCTCCCGGCACCGGGCAGGTAGATGTACCCCTGGTATTGGCTACTGAAGAATCCCTGAAGGGATTTGGTAAACTGGTCAGCAAAGACAGGTACCGCAACTACCCCATCGAAATCGTTCGGTGGCCAGCCTCCGGATGGAGAAAAGTAGACGAAGGTACCGGAGACGAAGCAGGTACGGTCTCGGGCGATTTTGAGTTTTTTTGGGAAGGAGATTGCTTCAAAGGAAAAAACCATGCGGTAGGTTCCGAATACCTGTTTGGCTGGAGCAAACCGCCGGAAAAAGCGGACCCTCTGTCCCTCGAGCAGCCAAAAGAAGTATTGCTCTGGCATGCCAACTATCACCCGGATGGAGGGCAACTGTTTTTTCCCCTGGATGGCAAGCCTTTTATCACGGCATTGGCGCTGCCTGGAGACGATGTACGCCCGGAAAACTTTGTTGCTTTCAAAGTGGAAGGAGGAATGGGGCTGTACATTCATCCGAACGTCTGGCACGAAGCGATCGTTCCACTGGAACAAAAAGCCGTGTTTTACGACGAACAGGGAGCGATCCATGCCCGGGTAAGCATTCATTTCCCAAATGAGTTCGGCGTTTTACTGCGGATACCCATTCAGTAATTGCCGATCCAGCAGGTTTAACGCAGCCGGTAGCCTCTGGTCTGCCCGTCCGCTATACGCAAAAGATGCATCGAGGTACATTGCCAGTACCGCACTGCCACCTTTTGTTCCTATTGAGACCGGTCGATCCTAGGCAAGCCCGTTGTCATTCGGCTCAGGACCAAGGTAGGAGCACCTTTATTTTTGATGCATCAGCGGCCCAATCCGATTCGATGAGCCTTTGCGCTTTCCGACCAAAAAAAATACCGCCCGGATTCCTCAGCCTGGCTGAAGAAGGCTGGGCGGTATTTGCACCAACTATTGATTCATTTCCTTCAGGCGACCGCTTGGTGGTCGGTCGAATGATGGGCTTTCCAAAGAAAAAAAACAAACCCCGATTGAGGGACCAACACCAACGCTAGTTGCGGAAGCAACGCTCCGGAACCCAGGCTCCAATCTACGTTTAACAGTGCGCATACCGATACGATTACCACTACCGATACCATTGCAAACAGATTGGCCAACACTAATTTTGTTTGATTTTTCATGACGTGATAGAATTAAAAATTTGAAAGAAAAAAGGGCTGTTTTCCGAAATTACCCCCCTTTACTTCACGAATGTCGGCGATAAAAACAGAATTACCAAACCAGAAAATTGATTGAAAATCAAGTCATTAAATGCAGTTTCATTATAGAAAATAAATAATGTATGTCAGTTTAAAGAAACTGTATTTCGCTCCAAAAAAATAATTCAAAAAAAAATTATTTTTTTTAGCCGGAACCCTTCATCGAGATTTTCGGCGATAAAATCCGAATGGGAGGTGACACCGATCGAACTAAGCAAATGGACCCGATGGCTACCCAGTGGGGTTTTGATTCTCGAGATTCATTGTGCCGGTAAGGTGCAGCACCTGAAAATCATCCACCACTAAGTGGCGGAGATGTTACTGAATACCGGCGGCTCCTTTCGATTAATCCTGATCCACCATTTTTACAGCAGGCAGGGAAATCACCTTTCTCGTCCAAAATCGTATCGTTTTGCCCGGAGCACTCCGGTCGAAACACACCCGGGGGCCATTTTTTTCATTTCTGATTTCTTTCCCAAAATTTGCTGTTATTTTTGTGTTCAGGAAAACATCGCATGGGATACCAGATTAAGGAATTAGCAAACGGCATCAGAATTGTACATCAGGAAGTAAGCAGTACCCGATTGGTGCACTGTGGGTTTATCCTGGATATTGGAAGCAGGGACGAACGAGAAGAACAGGAGGGACTGGCACATTTTTGGGAACACATGGCCTTCAAAGGGACAAAAAAACGGAAAGCGTTTCACATCATCAATCGACTGGATTCCGTAGGCGGGGAATTGAATGCGTACACCACGAAGGAGAAAATTTGCTTTTATGCCAGTGTTTTGCAGCAGCATTGGACGAAGGCAGCGGAATTGCTATGTGACATCACGTTTAACAGCACCTTTCCACCGAAACAGATTGAGAAGGAAAGGCAGGTGATCCTGGAGGAGATGGCCATGTACCGGGACTCGCCGGACGACGCCATACAGGACGAGTTCGACGATTTGTTATTCCCGGGGCATTCGCTGGGATACAACATTCTGGGAACCGAAGCCACCGTAAGTCAGTTTACCCAGGAGGATTTTCTGACCTTTGTGGACCAACACCTGGATACCTCCCGTATCGTTTGTTCGGTAGTGGGCAACATCAGCTTTAAAAAAGCCCTCCGCACGCTGGTTCCCTTGCTTAGTGCCGTGCCCCCGGCAAGCCGCAAAAGACAGCGAAAGTCCGTAAACGGCTATTCCCCACGAACCACGATTCAATACAAAGAAATTACGCAGGCGCACTGTGCCTTGGGAAAACCTGCATTGGCGCTCCAGGACGAACGGCGGTTTAAATTGTACCTGCTCAATAACATCTTGGGCGGGCCCAGTATGAATTCCCGATTAAACATGGCGCTGAGAGAAAAACACGGACTGGCCTACAGCATTGAATCGGTCTACCAGCCCTTTACCGACACCGGATACATTGGGATTTTTTACGGAACCGAAGAAAAAGCCGGAGCCAAAGCGCGAAGGATCGTCCTGAGGGAAATCCGAAAAATTCGTGAAAAAAAACTGGGAACCCTGCAACTGCATATGGGAAAGGAACAAACCATCGGGCAAATGGCCATGGCCGAAGAAAATTACTCCGGACTGATGTTGGTATATGGAAAGAGCTTGCTGGACAAGGGCCGCATTGAATCATTGGAAGCTATTTTCAAAACGATCCGGTCCAGCACAGCCGAGGAACTGCAGGAACTAGCGAATGAGGTGTATGATGATGCGCAATTCAGCTTTCTTACCTATTTACCGAAACCACAATGATACCTGAAGAATTATGGGGCTATTGTGTGGATCACAGCAGTCCGGAAGACGACTTACTGGCACATATTTCCCGGGAGACGCACCTGAAAGTACTGAAACCGCGCATGCTTTCCGGGCCGCTGCAGGGGAAATTCCTGGAGATGCTCGTAAAGATGACCGGCGCAAAACACCTGTTGGAAATCGGTACCTTTACCGGCTATGCCACCATCTGTATGGCCCGGGGCCTTCCGGAAGGAGGAACCATCCTTACCCTGGATAAAAACCAGGAATTGGAAAAAATGGTCCGTGGCTTCTTTAGGCAATCGGGGCTCGAAGAGAAGATCGATTACCGGCTGGGACATGCACTCGATCTACTTTCCGAGTCTACCGATCGTTTTGATTTTGTTTTTATTGACGCAGATAAACAAAACTATACCCACTACTACGACCGGATCGTTGAAAGGCTGCTTCCGGGAGGTCTGTTAGTTGCGGACAATGTACTCTGGTCAGGAAAAGTTCTCGCCAAAAACCGAAAAAAATTGGACAAAGATACCGCCGCAATTTTGGCTTTTAACAAAAAAGTGAAGGAAGACCCCCGGGTGGAAAACGTTGTATTACCTATTCGGGACGGCATTACCCTTGCACGAAAGCGCTGATTCTATCATGATGAAAACAAGTTTCGTTGGTTTATTTTTTACCTTTTGCTGGCTGAATGCCGCCATGAGCCAGGTTCCGCAGGTGCCCCGAACCATTCAATTTGCCAACATGACGCTTCGCCTGGATGCCGGCTTGCAGCGAGATATTCAAGAAGAGGTCAATGCCCAATACCGAAGTCCTTCCCATTTTCAAACGAAATTGGACCGGGTAAACCTCTACCTCCCCATCGTCGAACGCGTGCTGCGGGAAGAAGGGGTGCCGGATGACTTTAAATTTCTGGTCATTCAGGAAAGTAGTTTGATCGCTGATGCAGTCTCCACTTCCAATGCGGTCGGATTCTGGCAATTCAAACAGGCTACGGCAGAGGAGGTGTTCCTGCGGGTGGACCAGGATGTGGACGAACGGAAAAACATCGTATCCGCTACCCGGGGTGCGGCCCGCTACCTAAAAAAACACCAGCGGTACCTTGACAACTGGGCCATTACTCTGGTATCCTACCAAATGGGTCTTGGAGGCGCAAACAAGTATTACAAGGGCAGGCATAAGGGCGAACGAAGCATGGAGCTGGACCGGGACACCTACTGGTACCTGAAAAAATTCCTGGCCCATAAAATTGCATTCGAACCCCGGTTGGGCCAGGTTGTCAGCAATGGCGATTATCTGCACGAATATCCGGTAGACGGCCCCACTGACCTGAAGACACTGGCAAAAACCCTGGGAGTCAGCGAAACCCATCTCAGGGAATACAATACCTGGGCAAGCAAGGGCAAAATTCCCGGTGACCGTACCTACGTGGTGACGTACATTCTCAACGGAATCGTACCCAGCCGCCCACTGATCGCCACCAACGCGCCTCAAGCCATTTCCGATGGCCTCTCCTCCGGAAGAGAAAATGCGCGCGGCTTCCCACAAATTACCGGAAATCTTTCCAACGCCCGGCAGCCCAGGGAAATAAGGATCAACGGAATCCGGGGAATTTTGGCAAACAGTAGCAACCAAAACCAATTGGCCGCCCAGGCCGGAATCAGCGTACGAAAACTGAGGCGATCCAATGACTTAAAGGCCTCCGATCCCGTGCAGGCCGGCAAGTATTATTATACCCAACGCAAAAAAAGCAAAGGAGAACCGGAGGAGCACATCGTCCAGCCGGGCGAAACGCTCTGGGAGATCTCCCAATTGTACGGCATCCGGCAGCATTCGCTCATGGCGAAAAACCGGGTGTACCGAGACGAACAACTGCTTCCCGGAATGGTCCTGCGTCTGCGAAGCTACTACAAACGCAACGAGCCGATTGCCCGTGTAAAACTCGCCCCGGCAAGGCCGCGTAGTGCGGGAGTGGTAAAATCAGCCGCTCCTACGAAACCCAAACCGGAAACCTCACCGGAAAATATCCGATCTACCGAGACGGTACCCAGCCCCGCCGCTTCGGTACAGGTACACACGGTGCAGCCGGGAGATACACTTTACGCCATCTCCAGAAAATACGGGGTAACGGTAGAGGAGTTGAAATCCTGGAACGAAATCGGTAGCAACAACCTCCTTTCCGTCGGACAAAAAATCGAGATCAGAAAATAAATAAAGCAAATGACCGTATATTTGCCCTTTATCTGAAAAAATGCCATGCCGTATCGGATTTTAATGATTTTGTTGATGCTTTTTGCCGCCCGTACCGGCTACAGTCAGGATCTGTCCCGCGCAGACACCGTCATCATCGGGGGAGATACCTTGGTCATGCTAGGTGATTCACTCATATTCACGACCGAAGCGCCCCCCGTTTACTGGGAAAAAGGAGGGAATTACAACCTGAGCATGCAACAGGTAAGTTTGAGCAATTGGTCCGCCGGTGGTGCCAGTTCCTTTGCCTTCACCACTGGTCTGCAGCTTTTTGCTAATTATAAAAAAGACAACATCATTTGGGACACGAAGTTGTCCGTAAACTACGGGATCAATCGGCAGTCCGGACGTGCCTTTCCTACCCGCAAGACCAACGATAACTTCATTTTCACCAGTAAGTACGGGCGTCAGTTGAGCGACAAGATTTACCTGTCCACCCAAATCGATGCACGAACGCAGCTTTTGGCGGGGCACCGGTATTTCCGGCCCTCGGGAGCCGAGAGAGACAGCCGAAATCGAATTTCAGACTTCCTCAGTCCCGGGTATGTGCAATCCTCCACCGGTCTGAACTACCAGACATCTCTGGAGAATAAGGGAAAACTATCGTTTATCCTGTCCCCGTTTACCGGTCGTTTTACCATCGTACTGGATGATTCCCTAAGCAGGGCGGGCGCTTTTGGGGTGTTACCCGGCGAAAACGTACGGGCGGAAGCGGGTGTATCCTTCGGTTCGTCCGCAGACGTTCAGTTAATGGAAAACGTGCGTTGGAAAACGGACCTCAATCTTTTCTCGAACTACGAAAAACTGGGCAATACCGTCGTCAATTTCAATTCTATCGTAAGCCTTAAGGTCAACAAATACATTACCACACGCATTGAGACGATCATCATTTACGACGAGAGCGTATTTATTGAACAGGACGACGGTACCTCAACCCGAGCGATACAACTTCAAAACCTCATCAATTTTGGAATCGGAGTCGATTTCTAAAAGTCTGTTTCCAGGCCAAACCGGTTTTTTAGTTCCTTGAGTGCGGGTGACTTTTCTAATAAATACCCCAGTTTTTCACGCGAGGTGTACAGGCTTTTAACCGGATCCAGTGCCTCGGCTTTGACTTCAAAATTTACCTCGACCTCGGGGTGCTGCAGTTTGTTGCGAAAAATACCGGTCAATTCCGGCTTGAGTTTGGGAAAAAGGTCCTCCTGCAGCCCTCCGTGAATGAGAAATACAATCTGTTGTTCCCGAACCTCAAAGGGCTGTTGCAGGAGTGCCATCTCCATGTTTTTATGTCCCTCCTTAAATGCCCGTTTCACTTCTTCCAAAACCCCCTGCACCTCCTCCCCGGTAATTGATCGATTGGGGTTAACCGGGGTTTCCACCGAAACGGTTGGCTCCGATCGTTTTTCCTCCGTTACCTGTGGAAGGGGACGGTCTTTTAGTTGTCGCTTCACCTGCCCAAGGCTGGAAGGAATCGGGATGGACTTCTTTAGCCCAGAAAAGCGTGTCCCTCCTTCCTGTCCGGCCGGTAGGGGCTTTGGATCCGAGGCGATAGTGTTTTCAGTCGTTACGCTTTTTTTTTTGAAGGATCCTCTGCAAGGCTGGCAAGATTGATGGCGTGGGGAAGTTTTGCAAGCTTCATCAATACCAATTCTACGTGCAGACGCTGGTTTTTACTGGTCTTGTAGGACATGTCCGCCTGATTGCAAATTGTCAGTGCGGACAACAAAAAAGAAAGGGAGGCCTGTACCGATTGCTCTTTGTATCGCTTTTTGGCCGATTCCGAAACCTGAAGCAGCTGTGCAGTATCGGGGTCTTTGCAAACCATCAACTCCCTGAAATGCTCACTCAATCCCACCAAAAAATTATGTCCATCAAAGCCCTTTTTAAGGATCTCATCAAAGATCAGCAAGGCTTTGGAAATACTTTCTTCCAACAGCGCATCCGTCACCCGAAAATAATAATCGTAATCGAGGATGTGCAGGTTATTGATGGTTTCCTGATAGGTAACCTTTTTCCCGGCAGAGTACGTGACGATCAGGTCAAAAATGGAAAGCGCATCTCGAAGCGCACCGTCCGCCTTGGTAGCGATTAGGCGTAGCGCTTCTTCTTCGTAATCAATGTCTTCTTTTTTCGAAATGTACTCCAGGTGCTGGCTGATGTCCGGGATCTGAATCCGGTTAAAATCAAATATCTGGCATCGGGAAAGAATGGTAGGAATAATTTTATGTTTTTCCGTAGTTGCCAGGATAAAGATGGCATGCTTAGGTGGCTCCTCCAGGGTTTTCAAAAATGCATTGAATGCCTGCGTGGTAAGCATGTGTACCTCATCAATGATGTAAATCTTGTACTTGCCCCTTTGCGGCACGTACCGCACCTGTTCTACCAGGCTGCGAATCTCCTCCACCGTATTATTTGATGCAGCATCCAACTCGTGCACGTTAAACGAACTGTTGGAGTTAAATGCTTCACAGGAACTGCAGGCATTGCATGCTTCCCCGCTTTCCAGACGGTTTTCGCAATTGATGGTTTTAGCCAGAATCCTGGCACAGGTCGTTTTTCCAACTCCCCTGGGACCGCAAAAAAGAAAAGCCTGAGCCAGGTGGTCGTTCTTAATGGCATTTTTCAGCGTCGTCGTAATGTGACTTTGCCCCACCACACTCTTGAAGTCCGAAGGTCTGTATTTTCTGGCAGAAACAACAAAATTTTCCATTACCGCAAGTTATAAAATTAATCCAACTTACATCCGGTCCGACCTGGTTTTTAGCAGCGCATTTTTGCTAACCCTTTCAAAATAAATCCATTAAAATGAAGGCGTTGCCGGCACGCTTCTTTTTCAGCCAGCGCATCTGGCCCAATGGCTAGCCCAGTTCAGGGCCAGCAATCAAGTAGTATTTTTCGGGCATTCCTACCCGGCCATTCCTCCGGTAATACATCCGTATCAGCGGTCGGCGCCGTTCGAAGCCCTGTGCGTTGAGCCAATTCCTAAATGCTAGCTTATCGTCTGCCACATCCAAAACCAAGGGGCGATCGGAAAACTGCCGAAGTACGCGGCTAACCAGCTTTTTTGCCGTCTCATCCGTCTCCGCCACGAGCGGACCTACCTGCAGGTACTTACTTCCCTCCCTGCAAATCACAAAACCGTTGACATGTTTGCCCGTTCTACACACAAATGCTCCCTCCGGAAACTCATGGACCAAGTACCGGAGCAGCTGCTCCCGTTCCGCCCCGAATACCGCTGCATCGAACTTACTCAGGGCAGGCAGTTGCTCCCGACTCAGCGAAAAAACCTCCTCCTGGTTGACCGTGGACTGCTCCGATGCTGCAGGCATACGTACGTATCGTAAAAGGGTATATTCCTTTATGAACCCCATTCGCTCGTACACCAACTGACCTTCCGGTGTAGCGTCTAGTTTGATCGTCTCTACACCTGATAACCGGTCTATGATCTCGGCCATCAGCTTTCTGCTGATACCGTTTCTTCGGTAATCCCGGTCCACTAGCATCATCCCAATCCATGCAAGCCGTTGCTGATAGGCAATTGCCGTAACGGTACCCACCGGTTTGTCTCCGGCGACGGCCACCAGGCAAAATTCCGGCCGCCCGTTCAGAAATAGCAACCAATCCTTTTTTGTCTGATTCCAGCCTTCTGCATTTTTGAGGGCCATCGCCCGGTCAAGGTCCTCTGCCTGCATTTTCCGTAGGTAAAGCTCCGTGTTCATTGTTTCTATTTGCTTCTAAAGATCCACTAGTTACCACTAAACCCGAAATTTTTGACGGCTCTTGGTAATTTTTTTCTATTTTAGACAATCAAACGAGTCGTAGCCGGCAATGCTGCCAATAAACCCAAACCGTATATGCTGATTACCCTTATGCGCCTGCAACTACTAAAATGGATAAGGAGTAGTTCGTTTTCGAGAAGTGTATTGATCGGAATCCTTGTCTTCATCTTGGGGTCGTTCTTTCTCGCATATTTGTTCCTCTTTGGCCTGGTACTGAATCGGTTGGTGAGGGAGCTGATGGGGATTTCGGATGCCGTGTACGGCATCAACAGTTGCCTGCTTTATTTCTATTTGTTGGAACTGATCTACCGGTATTTTATTCAGCAACTACCTGTGGTCAGCTTGGAGCGCTTTCTTCACCTTCCGATAGCAAAATCCCGAATCATCCATATCCTGCTAGCAAGCAGTTTTCTATCCCCCTTAAACAGCATTTCCTTACTCCTGTTCGGTCCCTTTGCGGTGCGGGAGATTTTGCCGGCATACGGAACCCTGCCCGCATTGACCTGGCTGCTGGCGGTAGTACTTACCAGTTGGTCCATTCATTGGTTTATTCTCTGGTTCAAACAGCGCTTCGAGGACAGCCTTACCGGCATATTGGTCATTTCGGGTGCGCTGTTTCTTAGCATCATCTCCAGCTATTTTTCGCTTGTCGACCTCGGAGCCTTTTTCGAACCGGTGTTTACGTTTGCACTGGCAAGTCCGGTACCTGTTTTTCTCCTGCTTACCGTATTGATTTTGAGTTACTTCTTGTGTTTTGCTTTCTACCGTCAAAACGCATACCTGGAAGAACTCAGTGATGGAGAACACGTAGCATTTGCAAACCGGGATCTGGGTTTTCTATCAAAATTTGGTCTGGCAGGGGAAGTCGCAAATTTGGAATGGAAGCTCATCCTGCGGCATAAGAAAAGTCGGACCTACCTGACATTATGCCTGGTTTTTCTTTTATACGGGCTCGTTTTCTATAGCCATCCCGCGTATCAGGTGGAATCCGGATTCAACAGTGCCTTTATTTTTGTAGGCACCTTCATCACCGGAATTTTTATGATTCAATACGGACAGCTTTTTCTAAGCTGGAATTCTCCTGCATTTGATTTTTACGCCCATCAGCAGAACGGGTTACGCGCCCTGGTCCGTGGAAAGTACCTGCTATTTGCAGGTATTTCGCTGCTGTGCTTCATACTATCCATGCCCTATGTGTATTTTGGCTGGCACGTGCTTTTTATTCACTTGGCAACTTTCCTATTCAACCTGGGCGTCACCATGCACCTGGTGATTTATCTGGCACTTTGGAAACCCAAACCCATGGACCTTAACAAAGGTGCTATCTTTAATTACGAAGGAATGGGCATTTCGCAGTTGCTGATCATTCTCCCCTTGCTGGTTGCGCCATACGCCATATTTCTACCATTTTCGTACTGGTTTGACGACTATATTGGGCTGATGGCCCTTGGGATTGCCGGCCTGATTGGCCTGGGGGTCTTCCCAAAAATTTCTTCCCTAATGGCTGAAAAGGTGATTCAAATGAAATACGATATAGCCGCCGCATTTCGACAGGAATTATGATACAAATCGACGGGTTGAAGAAAATATACGGAACCACCACCGCACTGGATATACCCAATCTACAAATCCCAAAGGGACAGTGCTTTGGTCTGGTGGGAAACAATGGTGCCGGAAAAACCACATTCTTTCGGGTAGTACTTGACCTGGTACGGGCCTCCCAAGGGGCGGTTTACGTAGATGGAGAAGACGTCAGCAGAAGCGAACAGTGGAAATCAAAAATTGGTGCATACCTCGACGAAAACATGCTGCTTTCGTACCTCAGCCCCGAAGAATACTTCTCCACGCTTAAAAAAATTTATGGGCTATCGGAAGTAGCCTTACAGCATCACCTGGATAAATTTACCGAATTTTTCAACGGCGAAATACTCGGTACTAATAAATACATCCGAGACCTCTCCAAGGGCAACATCAAAAAAGTCGGAATCGCCGCAGCACTGATGGGGCAACCGGAAGCCGTGCTTTTAGACGAACCCTTTGAAAATCTCGACCCCAGTTCTCAAATCCGGCTTAAGCGGCTACTCCTAAAGGAAAAAGCCGAACAGCGGGTCACCTTCATCGTCTCCAGCCACGACTTGAATCACGTAACGGATATTTGCGAACGAATCGTGCTGCTCGAAAAAGGCCGGGTAATAAAAGACCTGCAGGACAGAACTCGAATGAAAGAAGAACTCAATACCTACTTCGACGTGCAATCGTGAAACGATGCGTAAATTACGTCCGGCACGGTTGAATAAACTTTAAAAATGGCTTAATTTGCTCAAAAAAAGGGATTCATGAAAAAACCTGTCACGAGAAGAAAATTTATCAAAAATACCGGACTTGGTTCCCTGGCGGCCTGGGCAGGGTTGGATATCGTCTATGCTCTTCCCAAAGGATACCTGCCGCTCGCTGTCCTTCAAGACCAAGATCCACAGAAACTTTTTGGCAAGCACAAGGACATGCGTGTGTTAAACGATCAACCCTGGAATATCGAAGCGCAGGCCCATTTGCTCGACGATGCGGTGACCCCTGCTGACAAAATGTTTGTCCGGAACAACGGAATCATTCCAGAAGAGGTAAGTCCCGAGGCCTGGACATTGACCATAAACGGCGAGTCCGTCGCCCAACAAAAAACCTACAGCCTTAAGGAATTGAAAACACAATTTCCGGCCCATACGTACCAGTTGGTCCTGGAATGTGGGGGGAACGGTCGAAGCGAGTACTACCCACCCGCGGAGGGCAACCAGTGGACCGTAGGTGCCGTATCTTGCGCAGAATGGACGGGTATCCGGCTGAGGGATGTGCTCCGGGATGTGGGGATCAAAGACGATGCGGTATACATAGGATATTATGGCAAAGACAGCCACCTGAGCAGAGACCCCGCCAAAAACCCGATCTCGCGCGGCATCCCCCTTTCGAAGGCCATGGAGGACCAAACCCTCCTGGCATTCGCCATGAACGGGGCCGACATTCCCATCGCCCACGGGCATCCGCTTCGCCTGATCGCATCCGGCTACCCTGCTTCGGTATCGGGTAAATGGATTCACCGGCTAGCCGTGAGGGACAAGGTTCATGATGGGGAAAAGATGGCCGCCCCCTCCTATTCGGTCCCCTGTGAACCGGTTCAGCCCGGAACAGAGGTACCTGGAGAAGCCATGTGCATCATCGAAAACATGCCCGTCAAATCCCTGATTACCTATCCAAAATCGGGAGCAATGCTTCGTCCGGACCAACGATTGGCAATCAGAGGTCATGCCTGGGCGGGCGCAAGCCTGGTCCGATCGGTGGATTACTCCATTGATTTTGGTGCCACCTGGCAGCCTTGCCGCCTCCAAGACCCAGTGAACCGCTTTGCCTGGCAACATTTTGAAGCCGATATCTCTTTTCCTAAAAAGGGTTATTACGAAGTATGGGCCAGGGCGACCGATACCGAGGGCATCAGTCAGCCCATGCTTACTCCGGGCTGGAACCCAAAAGGATATTTGAACAATGCCTGTCACCGAATCGCGGTCAAAATCACCTAAACCATGCAACACCTTCCTAGCAACCTACGCCTTTTGATCGGTGCCGGCCTATTGGTTTTGGTACTGGCAGGCCTGGGGGTTTACTTTCAATCCGAAACAAGCCCGGTCCTTGAAGATGGGGAAATACGAGAAGCGGATGCACCTCTTCCCATGACGGGCATAGATGGCGACATCAAAAATGGTGTCCATGTACCGACCGGTTTCATTGCAGCCGAAGGGGTACATTTGGTCATCGCTCATTGCACCGCCTGCCATTCGGCAAAACTGGTCACCCAAAACCGGGCCGATCGGGAAGGCTGGCAACAAATGATTCGCTGGATGCAACGAACCCAAAACTTGTGGGATTTGGGTGAGCAGGAGGCAGCCATCCTGGACTATCTTGCAGAAAATTATGCCCCGGTGAAATCCGGAAGAAGGCCTCCGCTTACGGACATTGACTGGTACGAATTGAAGGACTGACTCAGGGGCGATCCGCCAGAAATACCTGAATGTACCCGTCTAGGTAACGATTGAAAGCGATTCGATTGCCATCACGGGAATAAACTGGGGAAAAAGGCGCAGTGCCGTACGAGGGGCTGATCTTTGTTGGCACTCCCGGATTTCCAGCGCTGTCCAGTTTTCCTAAAAAAAGTCCGTCCTCGCATACATAAACAAACTCCCTTCGGGTCGGATGCCAGCGCACCATGCTCTGTACCGAACTGTGGTGACGGGTTACCTGTACAGCGTCTCCTCCAATGGTCGGGACAACAAAAATCTGAACAACCCCCGCGTCATCCTTAGCCAGGTAACTTACATAGGCTCCATCCATGGACGAACTCACCCAATGCCTCGGGCTGCTTGCTACTCCAGGATATTTCCTTCCCTCGGTATAGGTCAATCGCCGCACTTGTACGCCTTTCGGTGGGGCGGGCATTTTTTCAGGGGTGCCTTCCAGGGGACCCTTCTCCCCGGGTTCCTCGATGGATTCCGGGATATCCACGACGAATACTTCGGTGAGCTTCTTTCCATCGCCGCCTCGTAGGTCCCCTAAAAATGCCATGGCACGCTGCCGGGCGCCGTCCTGTTTGAGGTATCCGGAGGCTCCTACCCACCAATCACTGTACGCACGGCTTATGGCTTCGCTTCCCGGCTCGGGATCCGGAACCACTTCCACCAACACCACGGAAAACCAGGTTCCCTGGATATTTTCTCCAGGCTCACCCGGATCCACTCGAACCGGCGGGCCGAGCCGCTTGGCTACCCCTAGGGTACGCAGATCGTGCACCCTCCCCGACCGGTTCTCCAGGTCCACCATGATCGCGTCATTGTACGTAAATCCCACCCAGTTTCCATCCCCGCTCCAATGATGTCGGTGCGTACCTCCCCGCAAGGCACCGGGAGTAAACGGTTCCGTCACGTCCCGGCTATCCATCCAATAGGACCCGCTTTCATCAACAATCTTCCCCAACCTTCTGTGTCCCGCATACGGCCTCAGGGAATCGGCACCGGGTAGCCCATGAATGAATACCACTTTGTTTTCCCGGGGATGGTAGCTGACGGCGCCCATTCCCGGGCCATAAGGCGTTGCTTCCGGTACCTGGTACAGGCATTGGATTTGCCCGCTACCCACGTTTACTTTTTCTATGCGTTGGTTGAGGGCGATGCCGGATGGATCGGGTCGGGTATCGTAGGCAATCCATTGATCATCCGGTGAAAAATTCTGGTTATGATCCAATTCGTGATTGTAGGGCTCCTGGGTTAGCTGCCGGATCGCCCATTCTTGTTGGGCTCGGGCATGCATGCAAACCAATAGGAAAAGTGCCGGGAAGGGGTATGCTTTTAACAAACTTGAAATCATACGCATCGAAAACAACGATTACCAATATACGAAAGGCATCGGAATTCGTACTACCCAAAGCAAAGGTGTTTCATAAACCGAAATTTTTCACCATTTTTCCCTGCTCAACGTTAACCCCCTGCCATGATCCGCCTAACAGTCGCCCTGCTTTTTCTTTTTTATTTCAGCACACCCACCTTATCTCAGGAAATCCAGTGGGAACCCATTGCTCCGGGAGTGTGGAAAGGCAGCAGCGGCCTGCCCGAGGCTTACGACCTGTGGTCTGCCGCAAAACCGGCAACCAAACTCGCTGCGCTGGAAAAACTGGGAGCCGAAGTATTCCCTTTAAACCAGGCGGAAATCACCGGAATTCAGCAAGACGGAAACACCTACTTGCGTTTTCCACTGGAGCGGGGTGAACAGATTTTTGGCTTTGGCTTAAATTTCAAAACGGTGCACCAACGAGGACGGATACTTCGACTACATGTAGACCATTACGGAGGAACAGATAACGGCAGAACACATGCGCCCGTACCTTTCTATGTTTCGGATCGGGGATATGGCGTATTCGTGAACTCGGCCCGCTACCTCGATATTTACGCAGGATCCGCCTCTCGACTGGACAGCGACGACCCACCGGAAGCACGGGACCGAAATACGGACGCTACATGGACCGCAAGTCCTTATTCCGATGCGGTAGAGGTATTGGTACCGGCTGCTGGGGTTACCGTGTATGTATTTGCCGGGCCTACTCCCCTGGAAGCCGTCCAGCGGTTTAATTTATTCAACGGCGGCGGCCCCCTACCTCCTCGCTGGGGCCTGGGTTTTACCCAGCGGGTACACCGCTTGTACAGCCAGGAGGAAGTAATCCAGGAAGTTAATGCCTTTGAAGAGAGAGGTTTCCCTCTGGATTTTGTCGGATTGGAGCCAGGCTGGCAAAGCAAATCCTACCCCAACACCTTTTCCTGGGACCCGATACGCTTTCCCAATCCTGCGGAACTCGCCCAAACCCTGAAAGAAAAAGGCGTGGGTATCAACCTTTGGATAAACCCCTATGTCTCACCGGATGCCCCGTTGTACAATCGTCTCCAACCGTACTATGGAAGCCATACGGTATGGGCCGGGGCGGTCCCTGACCTGAGCATGGACCGTGCACAGGAGCTGTACTGGGAATATTTTCGCCGCGAACACCTGGATATCGGGGTCAGCGGATACAAAATTGACGAAGTTGACGGATACGACCGATGGCTTTGGCCCGACGTGGCCACCTTTCCCTCCGGACTTGCCGCAGAACAGTTGCGTCAAACCTATGGGCTTCTTGTGCAAAACCAAAGCGCAGACCTCTTCCGACAGCAGAACCGCCGCACCTGGGGATTGGTGAGGGCATCTAACGGCGGAGGCGTATCCTTCCCCTACGTTCTTTACAACGATTACTACAATCACCGGGACTTTATCACCGCATTGATCAACAGCGGCTATTCCGGCCTGCTTTGGACGCCCGAAGCAAGAGCCTCCGAAACCGCAGAGGAGTGGCTACGGCGGTTTCAAACGGTTGTTTTTTCCCCCATGGCCATGATCAATGCCTGGGCCAGTGGGACGAAACCCTGGACCTACCCCGAAGTAGCCGAGCAGGTCAAAGCCATGGCATTACTACGTATGCAGATGATTCCCTATTGGTATACCAGCTTCGCGCACTACCATTTTGAAGGAATACCGCCGTTTAGGGGAATGAATCTGGAGCCTGGCTTTCACGATTTAGGGGCAACGGATGCCACCCCCGGTCCACTGGACCTGGAATCCAATCCTTACGAAGAGGCCATAAAACGTGAAATAAAAGATCAGTACATGGCCGGTCCTTCGCTTTTGGTTGCTCCCTTTTTTGCCGGTGAAACTTCCCGTACCGTCCTGCTTCCGAAAGGAAACTGGTACGATTTCTACGATGGGCGTTATGTGGGTAACGGAGAAATCATCGAGGTGCCGGCAGGTCCGGACCAAATCCCGGTATTTGTACGGGAAGGCAGCCTCATTCCGCTGATGGAACCCAGGCTGCATGCTCCCGGGCCGGATGAGCGTGTAGATCTGGAAATACGGCACTACGGTAGGGAAGCCGCTACCTATTGGTACTACGACGACGATGGCTACTCCTTCGATTTCGAAAAAGGAGCCTATACCTGGAGAGAATTTAAGGTGGAAAAAGACGGGCAGGGAAACTGGAGAGGCACCGTTTCGGCAGCTCCCGCAGGAAAACCCAACACGATTGGAAACGTTCGCTGGAAATTCATGAGTTCAGGAAATTGATGCCGGCAGTCCAGGGCCCACATGGATAAAAATGCCCGGATTCTGTAACGAATTTCCACCTACCCTTGTTGATAAGGTAGCTAAATTCCTTTTTTAACGAATCATTTGATGTTTGAGACCCACATGCTCCTACCCAACTACACACTGGAAAACCTTCCTATTCCCACTGGTACTCGCAGCCTTTACTGCCTGCGCCACGAAAATAACCTTCCCGGTTTCCCGGGTAGTTCCCGCTGCGTATCCGGAGGCGAAGGTTTCCAAAACGAAGGAAGGAACGTACACGCTCTACCTGAGCGTCTCGCAACTGGCACTTCCCGAGCGGTTGAGCCCTCCAAAGCAATTTTACCTGGTGTGGATCGATACCCCCGACGAGGGTATTCAGAAACTGGGAGAAATGATCAATAATACCGGTATTTTCAGAAACCGGGGAAAGGCATCCTTTGAAGTCACGACCCTTTACCGCCCAACCAGGATCCTGGTAACGGCCGAGAACAGCCTGGATGTTTCCTACCCTGGAACCCACGTGGTATTTAAAAGCCGACCGTTTGAGTTGAGGTAGGGTATGGAAGATTCGCCTGTACCACTGGCTAGTAGTGGTTAACAAATCATTATCTATCGAAACAAACCCACCTTTTTCAAAATATTATTTGTACTTTTGCACCTTAATTTACATTCACATGCAGAGTATCCGTAATATTGCGATCATCGCACACGTTGACCATGGAAAGACGACCCTGGTGGACAAAATCATTCATGTCTCAAAAATTTTCAGGGAAAATCAACAGTTTGATGATCTGATTCTGGACAACAACGACCTGGAACGGGAAAGAGGGATCACCATACTTTCCAAAAACGTTTCCGTGCGGTACAAAGATATCAAGATTAACATCATTGACACCCCCGGTCACGCCGATTTTGGCGGGGAAGTGGAGCGGGTCCTGAAGATGGCCGACGGGGTAATCCTTCTGGTCGACGCCTTCGAAGGGCCGATGCCCCAGACCCGATTTGTTTTGGGAAAAGCCCTGGAGCTGGGGCTTACGCCCATCGTGGTGGTTAACAAAGTAGACAAAGAAAACTGTCGTCCGGATGAGGTACATGAAGCGGTATTCGACTTAATGTTTAACCTGGATGCGACAGAGGAACAATTGGAATTTCACACGCTATATGGCTCGGCAAAAAACAACTGGATGGGTCCCGATTGGAAAAACCCTACCGATTCCATCCTTCCACTGTTAGACGCCATTGTCAAATACATTCCTGAGCCAAAAATCGAGGAAGGTACCACCCAAATGCAGATTACCTCCCTGGATTACTCCAGTTTCGTCGGCCGAATCGCCATCGGAAGGGTAAAAAGAGGATTGATCAAGGAAGGACAGCAGTATGCGCTTTGCAAGGCGGACGGAAGTACCAAGCGTGTCAAAGTAAAAGAAGTCCACGTATTTGAGGGCCTGGGCAAAGTAAAAACAACTGAAGTACAAACGGGAGATATATGTGCCATTACAGGCATTGAAGGATTTGAAATTGGTGATACGCTGGCAGATTTGGAAACACCGGAGCCATTGCCACGGATTTCTATCGATGAACCTACCATGAACATGCTGTTTACCATCAACAACTCTCCCTTTTTCGGGAAAGAGGGTAAGTTTGTGACGTCAAGGCACCTTCGTGACAGGTTGATCAAAGAAACGGAAAAAAACCTCGCCCTGCGCGTGGAACCAACCGATAGCGAAGATAAATTTCTGGTCTACGGGAGAGGTATTTTGCACTTGTCGGTCTTGATCGAAACCATGCGCAGAGAGGGCTACGAATTGCAGGTAGGGCAACCCCAGGTGATTTACAAAACGATCGATGGTGTAAAAAACGAGCCCATTGAAACCCTGTTCGTGGATGTTCCGGAAACATCAGCGGGCAAGGTGATCGAATTGGCCACCCAACGCAAGGGAGAGTTATTGGTCATGGAGCCCAAAGGAGACCTGCAGCACCTTGAGTTTAAAATCCCGTCCAGGGGGCTGATCGGCTTACGAAACAATGTATTGACAGCCACGCAAGGGGAAGCCATCATGAATCACCGATTCTCGGCCTACGAGCCTTTTAAAGGACCGATTCCAGGAAGGATAAACGGGTCCTTGATATCGATGGAAGGAGGGCCTTGCACGGCCTATGCCATCGACAAACTACAAGACAGGGGATTTTTCTTTGTAGACCCTGGCGAAGAATTGTACACGGGACAGGTTATTGGAGAGCATTCCCGGGACAACGATATTGTCGTCAATGTGCAGAAGGGAAAGAAACTGACCAATATGAGGGCATCCGGCTCTGACGATAATACAAAAATTGCACCCGCAAGAAAATTTTCGTTGGAAGAGGCCATGGAATACATCCAAAAGGACGAGTATTTGGAAATCACACCGAAAAGCATACGGATGCGAAAAATCTACCTGGACGAAAACGAACGCAATCGGGCCGCGAAGATGCAAAATGCCTAAGGCAGGAAAACGAAAGGATGGATTTTTTCCATCCTTTTTTTGTCTGATGCGAAGGGATTGGGCATATTTCTGTATTTTTACAGCCTGAGCCAATCGGGTTGCGCCAGTAAACCGGTGCCGAAAGTTGATCCCAGACTCACCAAAAAAATGGAAATGTACCTATGAAAAAAATTGCAGTTTTTACCTCAGGAGGAGATTCGCCAGGAATGAACGCCTGTGTACGGGCCGTAGTGAGAACAGGAATATACCATCAATTGGATGTATACAGCATCAAGTATGGCTATGACGGGATGATCAACGGACACATAAAGAAAATGCAATCCCAATCGGTAAGCAATATTTTGCAACGAGGGGGCACCATTTTGAAATCAGCCCGGAGCGAGGAATTCAGAACCAAAGAAGGGAGAAAAAAAGCTTTTGAGGAGCTCAGTAAGCACGGTATTGAGGGGCTGGTCGCCATTGGCGGAGACGGAACGTTTACGGGAGCCAAGATATTTTACGAAGAATTTGGCATCCCAACGGTCGGTTGCCCCGGGACGATTGATAACGACATTTACGGCACGGACTATACCATTGGGTTCGATACCGCAGTAAATACCGCTCTGGAGGCCATTGACAAAATTCGGGATACAGCGGCCGCCCACGACCGGATCTTCTTTGTGGAAGTAATGGGAAGGGATAGTGGATACATTGCCATTGAATGCGGTATTGGAGGGGGTGCCGAATTGGTCATGGTACCGGAAACCACTACGACCATTCATGACGTGGTGAAATCCCTCAAAGGGCTTCGAAAATCCAAAACTTCCAGCATCGTGGTCGTAGCGGAAGGCGACGAGGAAGGTGGCGCCGCTGATATCATGGAACGGGTGAAGTCGGAATTTAAGGGAGAGGACAAGGAATTTAAAGTGACTACATTGGGGCACATCCAACGCGGGGGCAGTCCAACGGCCAAGGACCGCATATTGGGTAGCAGAAGCGGCATGGCAGCGGTTGAAGGCTTGATCAACGGACAATCCAACTGCATGGCTGGCATTATCAACGATCAGGTGGTATATACCCCTTTTGAAGAATGCATAACCAAAAGCAAGCCCCTCAAGGAGGAATACCTCCGGCTTCAGGAACTGTTAAGTATTTAGCATGGGCTTCGTACCGATTTTCATCACCTTGGGTGGATTTGTATTTTTATTTGTCTTGCTGGTCCAGCAAAACCTGCGGCAAAAAAAAAGATCATTTAACACGGATCTGCATTCGCTCGCTTTGCAGGTTCAAGAACCTGGCATGACACCGCCTGAAACACTTGTGAGGGAGGGACTGGAATCCCTGGAAAAACGCCTTCGTTCCGCCAATGCGGCTGCCGAAAAGATGGAGAGGAGGGAGTTCGGGGAGTTAGTGGCTCGCGCAAAAAGGACCCGCTACGAATACAACCACCTGCTACGCACCAAACCCTACTCTTTCGTTGCTAGCCTTTTTGGCCATCACCCGCTTTGATACGAGCGTCGATCCAGTCCAGCATGTGTTCCACTGCATCCGGATGAAACCATTGGTAGTCCGGGTCTTTTCGAAACCAGGTAAGCTGACGCTTGGCGTACCTCCTGGAATTTCTTTTTAATAGCCGCACAGCCTCTATCCTATCGTAACGTCCGTCAAAAAAACCAAACACTTCTTTGTAGCCCACCGTTTGGAGCGCATTTACTTCACGGTAGGGGTACAGTCTTTTTGCTTCTTCAAAAAGCCCACTCTCGATCATTTCATCCATACGCCGATCGATCCTTTCGTACAGCTCCTGTCTTTCCCGGTTCAAGGCTATTTTAATGGGGTGAAAAAAGCGGGACACCTGCTTTTTTCTCCGGAAGTCACTAAACGGCCTCCCCGTTCCCAGGCATACTGAGAGTGCCCGGACGAGTCGGTGCGGGTTTTGTAGATCGACTTGCTGGTGGTAGACCGGGTCCAAACGTCCCAGTTTCTCCTGCAGGTAAGGTAACCCAAACTCCCTGAACTCGCGGATGAGCGTATCTCTTATTTCCGGATCAATGTCTGGTATTTCGTCCAAACCGTGAACCACCGCGTCCAGGTACAAGCCAGAACCTCCCGTAAGAATTAACAGCGAATGCTTCTGAAACAAATCCTCCATCAGGTCGATGGCCTCCTGCTCAAAGTCCCGGACATTGTAGGGTTCGTGAATCGACTTATTCCCAATGAAATAGTGTGTTGCCTGTGCCAATGCTTCCTTCCCAGGTTTGGCCGTTCCTATATCCATTTCCCGAAAAAATTGTCTACTATCAGCGGAAATTATCGCAGTATTAAATTTTTTGGCTAAATTTATGCACAAATCAGTTTTTCCTACTGCAGTTGGACCAGCGATGACTAAAAGTATTTGATTAGAGGGGGTCACTATTTATCGAACCTGAACTAGAATCCCTAAGTTAAGGAATTTCACTCATGAAAAACAAAAAAGTCCTGATCGTAGACGATAACGCACTCAATCGAAGGGTTTTCGAAAATGTAATTGGACACAACTATTTTTTTGATTCGGCTTCGGATGGCCTGGAAGCGATCGACCTATTGAAGCGCAACCACTACGATATTGTGTTAATGGATATCCAGATGCCTAAATTGGACGGTATTTCCTGCTTGAAAATTATTCGGGAGGAAGACATCGCCGATATTCCGGTAATTGCCATTTCCGCTTATTCCAATCAAGGCGATCGGGATTATTTTTTATCAACGGGCTTTGACGATTTCATTGCCAAACCGGTAAAACCCAAAGACCTGCTGGAAACCATCCATTTTCATTTGCAGCCCGGCCTGGGCAGTTCGGCCGTGGATGGGGAGGATTCCGGAGAGCATGTGGACCTGAACGAAACTGTGATCCGGCAACTCCTCAAATACCACAGTATCGAAAACATCAAGGCCGTTTATTTTGACTTTCTGGAAGAAGCGAAAAACCTGACCGAAGAGATAAAAATTTTGGCGGAATTAAAAAAATTTGATGAAATTGGAGAAAAACTTCACATTTTAAAAGGAAATTCAGGTACTTTGGGGGTGCTTGCCATCTATAGGGCCACGGCAGGATTTGAAAAAAAAATCAAACAGTCCAATCTGGAAAATATAAAAACAGATATGGCGTATTTGGAATCGGGTTTAAAAACCTACCAACAGATAATTGAAAGCGACAAAATCTTTTCGAAATATGAATGAACCCAAAAGAGTATTGGTAGCAGAAGACAGCTCCGTGATTATCAATTTGACCAAAAACGTGTTGTTGTTTGAGAACTTCCACATTACCGCAGTCAAAAATGGTCAACAGGTGTTAGACAAATTGGGCAGGGAGAATTTTGATCTGATTCTAATGGACATCAACATGCCGGTGATGGATGGAATCGCCTGTACCAAAGCGATACGGCAGTTGAAAGACCCTCAAAAATCCAAGATACCCATCGTTGCCATCACCGGAAATTATAAAAATTACACCTTGGACGATTTTAAAAAAGCAGGACTGAACGACTATGTGCAAAAACCACTCGATTATGACCTGCTACTTGCCACAGTAAAAAAGCACATCGACAACTAAAATGCCTATCAAATATACCAAAGGCTATTTGGATAAGCTGGAAGATATTTTTGCCGCTTCGGAATACCACCTCCGGTACGAAAAAGGGAATTTCAAATCCGGTTATTGCATACTGAAAGAAACAAAAATCGTGATTATCAACAAGTATTTTACGCTGGAAGGTAAGATTAATGCATTGATCGATATTTTGAAAACCCTGGATTTCAACCCCAAATCCTTTACCAACCAAAAACAACAGGATTTTCTTACCGAACTCAAACAAACCGAACTCAAACTTTGAAGATCACATTTTTAGGAACCGGAACATCCCAGGGGGTCCCCGTCATCGGTTGCAATTGTGAGGTCTGCCAATCTTTGGATTTTCGTGACAAGCGCCTGCGAACTTCCTTACACCTGGAAAAAGACGGCAAAAGTATTGTCATTGACACCGGGCCGGATTTTCGCATGCAAATGCTTCGAGAGGATGTTTCCCGGCTGGATGCAGTAGTCTTCACCCACGAACACAAAGATCACACGGCTGGCCTCGACGATATTCGGCCATTTAATTTCAGTCAACAAACCGATATCCCCCTCTTCGGAACCCCACAGGTCCTCAACCAAATAAAAACAGAATTCTCGTACGTATTTGCCAAAAACAAGTATCCCGGCGTCCCACGGGTGCTTATCAACGAGATCGGGAACCTGCCGTTTGAGGTATTGGGAATCCCTTTTATCCCCATACAGGTGATGCATCACAAACTCCCGGTATTGGGCTTTAGAATAGACGACTTCACCTATATTACGGATGCCAACTACATCGCTCCGGAAGAAATTGAAAAAATCAAAGGCACAAAGACGCTGGTGATCAATGCCCTGCAAATCCAGCCCCATATCTCGCACTTTACCTTGGATGAGGCCCTTTCCTTTATCAAAAAAATCGAGCCCGAAACCGCTTACCTGACGCACGTAAGTCACCGAATGGGCATGCACCAACGGGTGCAGCAAGGCTTACCCGATAACGTGAACCTTGCCTACGACGGGTTAACAATACATCCCTGACATGCACCTCAACTACCATTTTTTTCGCTTTCTATGCCCGGCACTGGACAAGATCCTCTCGGACTCCACGTTGCATGCCTGTTTCTCCCAAAACAAGGATGAATTGATCCTGGAATTCAGACCCGAAAATGGCCCTCCGTTTTTTATTCGTGCCCTCCTCCTTCCAACAACTCCTTGTCTGAGTTTCCCGAATGATTTTCGGAGAAGTAAAAAAAATAACGTGGACCTGTTTCCGGAACTACTCGGTCGAAAAGTCCGTCGGACTCGTCTGCTCGCTTTCGAAAGAGCCTTTTACCTCGAACTGGACTCCGGCATGCTACTGCTCTTCAAAATGCACGGGAGCCGGTCCAATATACTCCTCTATCCTTCCCTGCAGGAGCGACCGATTCGACTATTTCGAAAAGAACTGGCAGAAGACCGGCAACTCTACGTTTCGGAACTGGAAAAACCCCTCTCGCTGGACTGGGACCGGTTTGTTTCCCTCGACGGAAATGCCTCTCAGTTTCTACCAACGCTTGGTAAACTACCCAGGGCCTGGCTCAAAGCCCGGGGCTACCTTTCCGCTGGATTAGAAACCCGCTTTCGCCTGATCGGTGAGCTGCTGGATTTACTGGACAGCCCACTCTTTTCAATCTACCAGGAGGAAGAGCACTACAAGCTCACCTTATTGCCCTGTGAGCAAGCCCTGGAAACGACCACAGATCCCATTGAGGCAGCCAATAGGTACTACCAGAAAGCGGTGGTACGCCAGGCATTTGAGCAGGAAAAAAATCGCTTGCTGCGTGGCATGGCAGAACAGCGAAAAAAAACCGAAAACTACATCCGTAAGACCCGGGAGAAGTTGGCATTGATGGAAGCAGAGGCCTCTCCAAGCCAACTGGCGGATATCATAATGGCCAACCTGCATCAAATTCCAGCCGGTGCTGAAAAGATCAAACTATTTGATTTTTACGCCGATAAAATGATAGAGGTCCGCTTGAAACGCGGCCAGACGCCGCAAAAGCAGGCAGAAAACCTGTATAGAAAAAGTAAAAACAAAAAAATTGAATTCGAACAGGTACGTCAAAACCTGGCCCGAAAGGAAGCGCTCCTGGTGAGTCTGGAACAGGAAGCCGAAGATCTTGGAATGGTGCAGGATTTTCGCTCACTAAAGGCGTATATCAAATCCGAGGATCACAGCGTGGATCGTACCAAATCGGAGCAATTGCCCTTCAAGCGTTTCGAAATACTGGGCTTTGAGGTGTGGGTAGGTAAATCCGCCCGGTCGAACGACGAATTGCTACGGAGGTACGTATGGAAAGACGACCTGTGGCTGCACGCGAAAGACGTGTCCGGTTCGCATGTTGTGATCAAGAATCAATCCGGAACCCCGGTACCCGCTCCCGTGCTGGAGCGTGCGGCTTCGTTGGCAGCTTACTATTCCAAAAGCAAAACGTCCGGTCTGGCAGCGGTAATGTACACCCCTTGCAAGTACGTGCGAAAAGTCAAGGGCTCTGCTCCGGGTGCGGTGACGGTCGACAAGGAAAAGGTCGTCATGGTGCCTCCGGAAGGTCCTGAATCGCTCTGAGTAGGGTACACGTAAAAAACCGTTTCAGGTTTCCCCAAAACGGTTTTTGTTTTTTTGCCAATACACTGGAAACGCTTGCGGTACTCCGTGGGGCTGTGTCAGTCGACGACGTGTATTTTCATCATATTGGTCCTTCCCTTGGCTCTGAGTGGCATGCTGGCCGTATTGATAATAATGTCCCCCTCACTGACATGGTTTTCTTCTTTCAGCTTTTCCTGAATGTCATGGAAGGTAGCATCGGTCGACTCGTTATTGTCGTAGTAGTAGGCCCGAACACCCCACACCAGACTTAGCTGCGTCAGTAGCTTCTTGTTTCGGGTAAATACAAAAATACCGGCCGAGGGGCGATGGGAAGAGAGACGAAATGCCGTGAATCCGGAGGTGGTAATACCCACGATCGCCTTCGCTTTCACATTTCTGGAAAGCCTGCTGGCCATCAGCAACAGGTTATTGCTCAAATAGCTATCCGTATCCTCGGGTATTTTGTACAAATTGTGGTAAATGTCAGCGTTGACTTCGATGTGATCGATGATGCTACTCATGGCTTTGACTGCAGCTATGGGAAATTTTCCTGAGGCAGTCTCTGCGGATAACATGACAGCATCCGCACCGTCTAGAACCGCACTGGCCACGTCATTGGTTTCGGCGCGGGTAGGGCGAGGATTTACGATCATGCTTTCCATCATTTGGGTAGCGATAATCACCGGTTTGCAAGCCAGCTTGCATTTCTCCACCATTCGTTTTTGCCAGAGGGGAACAATTTCCATCGGCACCTCTACTCCCAGATCGCCTCTTGCCACCATGATGGCATCGGTGGCTTGAATGATGGCGTCGATGTTTTCCAGGGCTTCCGGCTTTTCAATTTTTGCTACAATCTTACAGCTTTTCCCGGCGCTGCTGATTCGTTCCCGAAGGTCCAAAATATCGTCCGCCGTACGGACAAAGGAAAGAGCAATCCAGTCAACTTCATTCTCCAGACCAAATTCCAGGTCAACAAGGTCTTTTTCGGTCAGGGAAGGTGCGCTAATTTTGGTATTTGGCAAGTTAATGCCCTTTCTGGATTTTAAAATACCTCCATGGACGACCGTACAATCAACATTTTTTCCGTCTGTTTTCAAAACCACCAGCTCCAGGTTGCCGTCGTCAATCAAAATGCGGTCCCCCTGTACAACATCGTTGGGTAGATTTTGGTAAACGGTGCTGACCAGCGATGCATTTCCCATCACCGGCTCGTTGGTTATGGTGATCGGGTCTCCTTGTTTGATGAGCACCCCATTGTTTTCAACTTCCCCCACCCGGATTTTAGGCCCCTGAAGGTCTTGCAAAATGCCGATGTTAAAACGCATCTCAGAATTCAGCTCGCGGATCGTTTTCACCACTTCCGCATGAATGCTGTGATCGCCATGGGAGAAGTTTAACCGAAAAATATCTGCTCCCACCATCACCAACTCGGTAATGATCTCTTTGGTATTGCTGGCAGGTCCAATGGTAGCTAATATTTTGGTTTTATTAAAAATCGGTACTCTCATTTCTAGTTATAGTTAATATGTTAACAGGTTTTCTTTTGATTTTAACTTGTTGATATCAATTTTTACGATGCTCTGTATTCCGCGCACCCCGGAAAGGCCGTCAATATACATATTTAAATCCACTTCAAAGGTGAAGTCCTGGCAGAGTAAAAAGTAATCCATGCTCCGGAGTTCGGGCACCAGGTAACGAGCGTGTCCGCCGACGGGATACGACTTGTTTCTCAGCAATTGTATGTATCCATGTTCTTTTTCCAGTATAAATTGAGAAATAATCAGGTCCGGTTGCCGGAGAAATTCCATTTGATAATCCGCGGTTTTTTTTAAATTAATCCCTAATGATTGATTGATCAACCAAGCCATTTTATAGTCCTTCAAAGGGGCTATAAGGCCTAAAAGATCAAAATCAAACGAGTTTTCAACATGAAGCTTACTTTTCTTCATTCAGGAAGAATTTAAAAAAACAAAGTTAAAAATTTTATTTCAACTTCTATCCCTGAAAGAAAGTTCTTAATTTAGTTTGTCTTTTTTTTTGACATTAAGGTTTTAAATAATTTTCTTTGCGGAGTGTTTAAACTAAACTGATCACAAAATGTCTGAAATTGCACAAAAAGTAAAAGCCATTATCGTTGATAAGTTAGGCGTCGAAGAATCCGAAGTTACTCCCGAAGCGAGCTTTACCAATGACCTTGGGGCCGATTCTCTTGATACCGTAGAGCTTATCATGGAATTTGAAAAAGAATTCAACATTTCCATTCCGGATGACCAGGCTGAACAGATCGGTACGGTTGGCCAGGCGGTTAGCTATTTGGAAGCTAACGTAAAATAACCCATACTTAAAATCATTTATGAATTTAAGAAGAGTTGTAGTAACAGGTTTAGGTGCCCTTACGCCCATTGGCAATACCGTTCCGGAGTTCTGGAAGGGCCTGTCAACGGGTGTGAGTGGTGCTGCACCTATTACCCGTTTTGATGCCTCAAAATTCAAAACCCAATTTGCCTGCGAGGTAAAAAACCTTGACATCGCGCAATTTCTAGACAGAAAAGAAGCAAGAAAAATCGATCCCTACACGCAGTACGCCATGGTGGCGGTAGAAGAAGCGATGAACGATTCGGGGATAGACCTGGATCGAATCGATCTTTCCCGCGCCGGGGTGATTTGGGGATCTGGCATTGGCGGGTTGAAAACCTTCCAGGATGAAGTAACGGATTTTGTCAATGGGGATGGAACGCCTCGCTTTAATCCTTTCTTTATTCCAAAAATGATCGCTGATATAGCCGCTGGATTTATTTCCATAAAATATGGTTTTCAGGGTCCCAATTTTGCGACGGTCTCGGCTTGCGCCTCTGCTACCAATGCGTTGATCGATGCATTCAACTACATTCGCCTTGGAAAAGCAGACATTTTCATCTCCGGTGGGTCCGAGGCGGCTGTCACGGAAGCGGGTGTGGGCGGTTTCAATGCTTTGAAAGCGCTCTCTCAGCGCAACGACGACCCTGCTACCGCCTCCCGTCCTTTTGACAAGGACCGCGATGGATTTGTTTTGGGAGAAGGTGCCGGCGCGCTGGTACTTGAGGAATACGCGCACGCGAAGGCACGTGGGGCCACCATCTACGCCGAACTTATCGGAGGGGGCATGACCGGGGATGCCTATCACATCACGGCTCCGCATCCGGAAGGCCGCGGTGCTGCCAACGTGATGAAATTTGCCCTTGAGGATGCCGGTATAGCTGCCGAGGCAGTGGATTACATCAACGTACACGGCACTTCTACGCCTCTGGGCGACTTAAGCGAAGTAAAAGCCATCCAAAAGATCTTTGGAGACCACGCTTATCAACTGAATATCAGCAGCACCAAGTCCATGACAGGGCATCTGTTGGGTGCCGCCGGGGCTGTAGAAGCCATCGCCTGCATCATGGCCATGAAATATAACCTAATCCCACCCACCATCAATCATTTTACCGACGATGAGGAGGTGGATGCAAAATTAAACCTTACCTTCAATCAGGCCCAGGAACGAGAAGTAACGATCGCGCTGAGTAACACATTTGGATTTGGCGGACATAATTGTTCGATCATTTTCAAAAAAATCCAGGAATAAATTTGAAAATACTTCGGTTGCTCCGAATTCAGGAGCTAACGTACGATAAGAAAGATAAAAGGCTTGCTTCCGCTATAAAGAATATGGTGGGTAGCAGGCCTTTAAACTTATCGCTTTACCGGCTAGCCTTCCGGCATGTCTCCGCTTCCAAGGAAGTAAAATCCGGAGTGAAAATCAGCAACGAACGCCTCGAATACCTGGGTGACGCGGTTCTGGGCACCGTGGTCGCGGAATATTTATTTCAGAAATTCCCTTACCGGGACGAGGGTTTCCTCACCGAAACGCGCTCCCGGATCGTAAACAGGGAGTCCTTGAATCAGGTGGGACAAAAAATCGGTCTGGCCAAGATCGTCGAAACTGAAATGGATGGGAAAGTCCCTTATTCGTTCAAATCCCTCTACGGGGATACCCTTGAGGCACTGATCGGAGCCATATATTTGGACCGGGGATATTATTTTTGCCGTCGATTTATTTTCAAACGGCTGATCACCCCATTCTTTGACCTGGAGAATATCATCACCACCACCACGAATTTCAAAAGTAAAATCATCGAATGGTCTCAAAAAGACAACAAGGAGGTCGATTTCGTGTTAAAGTCAGTAGCGGGTACCCAACGGTTTAAAGAATTTACGGTGGAACTGACCATTGGTGGAACCTCCTTTTCCGAAGGCAAGGGTTCGACCAAGAAAAAAGCAGAACAGGAAGCCGCCAAACTCGCCTGTGAAAAGCTACAACTTATCCTTTAATCACGCACGCCCCGCAGGGAATAGAATTATTACCGTATGCCTCATGTAAACATTGCCGGTGCCACCCTGAATCAAACCCCATTGGATTGGGAGGGAAACTTCGATACCATCGCACAGGCCATCCAAAAAGCAAAAGAAGTACAAGTCGATGTACTGTGTTTTCCTGAGCTGAGCATCACGGGCTATGGGAGTGAGGATCTTTTTTTGAGCTATTGGTATCCAAAGAAAGCCCTTGCCTACCTTCGGAAAATCCTGCACCTGACAAAAGACATCACCGTATGCCTGGGATTGCCATGTCGCATAAAGGAAACGCTTTACAACTGTATGGCAATACTGGAGGACGAGAAAATCCTGGGATTTGTTCCCAAGCAATTTCTTGCCATAGACGGGGTTCATTACGAATGTCGCTGGTTTACGCCCTGGAAGGCGGGTGAACTCACCCATTTCGATGTTGACGGCAGCTCTGTTCCGTTTGGCGATCAGGTGTTCGAAAAAAAGGGCATTCGCTATGGTTTCGAGATATGCGAAGATGCCTGGAGAGGATCCCAACGACCGGGATACCGCCTCAGGGACCGGAAGGTTGACCTGATATTCAACCCCAGTGCCAGTCATTTTGCCATGGGTAAAAGCGAGCAGCGCGAAATACTGGTTAGGGAGAGCTCCAAATCCCTGGACGCCGCTTATTTTTACGTCAACCTGCTCGGCAACGAGAGCGGTAGAATGATTTTTGACGGAGAAATCCTTTTTGCATCCGAAGGCAAGATAGTTATCAAGAACCCTTTATTGTCTTTTCAGGATTTTCAATTGCTACGGATTCCATTCTCCCCGGAAAAAACCCCGGACCTGCCCGTGTACGAGAGCAGGCATGACAAAAACGAGGAGTTTACGGCAGCAGTCTCCCTGGCATTGTTTGATTACCTGAGAAAAAGCCGAAGCAAGGGTTTTGTTCTTTCGCTGAGCGGCGGGGCAGATTCCTCCACCATTGCTGTTTTGGTGGCTGAAATGGTAAAACGGGGCATCAATTGTCTGGGTACAGCGCTGTTTCTGAGAAAAATCCATCGAAGCGAAGACATCGATCCAAAAAGTAGCCTTCCGGATATCGTCAACAAACTGTTGACCACTGCTTACCAAAGTACCCGCAATTCCTCGCCAGAAACACTGAATAGTGCAAAAAATCTGGCAGAAAGCATCGGTGCAAACTTTTATCATTGGTCCATCGACGAAGAGGTTGCGGGATATACGGCAAAAATTGAAACGGCACTGGGAAGGTCCCTGGAATGGGAGCAAGACGACATCGCCTTGCAAAACATTCAAGCCCGGGCGCGCTCCCCGATTATTTGGATGTTGGCAAATATCAACCAAGCCCTGCTGCTGAGCACCTCCAATCGTAGCGAAGGCGATGTGGGCTACGCGACGATGGATGGGGACACGAGTGGAAGCATTTCTCCGATCGCCGCGGTGCCGAAGGACTTTATTTTACAGTGGCTGCGATGGGCCGAAAACAAACTGGGGTATTCGGGATTACAGGCAGTGAATGCCCTGCAGCCCACGGCCGAACTACGTCCGTTGGAATCCCGGCAGACGGATGAAGACGACCTGATGCCTTACCCGATCCTTACTGCGATCGAACGGCAGGCCATCCGGGACCGGCGTTCTCCGGTAGATACTTACCTAATTCTGAAAGAAGAACTTTCTCTTGAATCGTCTGTATTAAAAAGGTACATTGCCAAATTCTTCAGCTTATGGTCCAGAAACCAATGGAAAAGAGAGCGGTTGGCCCCCTCCTTTCACCTGGATGAATTCAACGTTGATCCCAAAACCTGGTACCGTTTCCCGATTCTATCGGGAGGCTACCGAAAAGAGCTTGAAGAAATGGAAAACTTGTTGGATTAATTCTTGGCGATAGCAAAAAAACAAAAACAATGATCAATAGCATTTTGTATTACGTGGTTTGGAGCCCAAACCCCGCCGTTTTTTCGGGATTTGACCGACTGAGGTGGTATAGTCTGCTTTTTGCGTTGGGATTTATTATTTCCCAGCAAATCATGATACACTTTTTCAGGGAAGAAGGCCAGGACGAGCAACTCGTGGATCGGCTGACCATATACATGGTGATAGCGACTATTTTGGGGGCCCGACTGGGTCACGTATTGTTTTACGAGCCTGCACGCTACCTGAGTAATCCCATAGACATCCTAAAAGTTTGGGAAGGTGGACTCGCCAGCCACGGTGCCGCCATCGGAATTCTATTTGCCCTCTGGCTCTATGCAAAAAAAACACCGGGACAGTCGTATTTATGGGTAGTGGATCGGATCGTGATCGTCGTTGCACTTACGGGAGCGCTGATTCGGATCGGTAACCTGATGAACTCTGAAATTGGTGGAAAGGCCACTGGAAATGATAGTGGTTTCGTATTCGCCCGGGATACGGAAGAAATATTGAGCACGATGAACCTACCCATCGAATCCATTTCGGCCTACAAACCGGAAAATCGTCAGGGAGAGCTGCAAGGGAATGGAAAAGTACCGGTAAACATCGACATCCGGATCAGTAAGGGCGGCTTCGACGAAAGCAACCTTGTGTCCGTTTTGGAAAGAGATGTGAAATATGCCCTCACCCGCTTTAGTAGTTCAAAAAAATACATGGCAGAGGACCCCGAAACCCCTTTAAACATGGAGGTTACCGAACAGGGGGACCATTACCTCGCCGTGGTAAAAACCTTCGGCATTGCGAAGCACCCGACCCAAATCTACGAAGCCCTTACCTATTTCCTGATTTTCGTATTCCTCTACTTGGGGTGGAAACGTTACAAATCCGGGATCCCGGAAGGGCTGCTGCTCGGACTATTTCTTGTGTCCGTATTTGGAATGCGCTTTGTATGGGAATTTTTCAAGGAAAACCAAGTAGATTTCGAGGACAACCTGGCTTTTAATATGGGGCAAGCCCTAAGCGTTCCCCTGGTACTGGCCGGTATCGGGCTGATCCTCTTTTCTCTAAAATCGAAAAAATCGACTGCTCAATAGGAAAGCAGTCAGGGTACCGGATCGTGGCCCTGGCCTCCCCAGGGGTGACAACGACCAATCCTCTTGATCCCAAGCCAGGCTCCTTTGAAAATACCGTGTTTCAAAATCGCCTCTTTGGCATACTGGCTGCAGGTAGGATAATACCGACAAGATCTTGGGAACAGCGGAGATAGGGCGTATTGGTAGATCAAAATAGGAAAAATGGCGATTTTCTTAGCTATTTTATTCACAAGTATCGTATTTACTTCTAACAAGTTAAAATTAGTAATTTAAGTTCTGAAAAGCTTTACAAAAACCCCGGTTGTTTTGTCCTACCGTTTTTCATTTTTCTTCCATTTTCTGTGTTGCTGCACTGCCTGCTGCCTGTTGCATCAACCCCTGACGGCACAACAGGTCCCGGAAGACGATCCTTCCGGAAAAATCAACCCACCCAAAAGGGTAACGGTCAATAATATCTTTGTGGTTGGAAACGAGAAAACCCGACGAAATATCATTTTAAGGGAAATGGACATCGAAACGGGTGTTACCTACGAGTGGGAGGAATTCGTGGAATTGCTGCTGGCAGACGAAAAAAAGATCTATAACCTACAATTATTTACCACCGCCACGTTGACTCCCTTGTTTGTTGCAGAGGAACAGGTAGAATTACTCGTCTCATTGAAAGAAAGGTGGTACATTTTACCAAGCCTGATTTTTAACCTGGCCGACCGAAATTTTTCCGAATGGTGGATCAACCAGGGCAGGGATTTTTCCCGCGTCAACTACGGCGTCAAGCTGGACCACAACAACGTGGGCGGAAGGAACGAAAAGTTACGCGTCATCGGGCAATTGGGATTCACCCAAGCCATTGACCTAAACTACAGCATTCCATACTTTGACAAAAACCAACTCCATGGTTTGGCTGCCAAATTCAACTATTTTACCAACAAAAACATCCCCATCCGATCCGTCGAAAACAAGCAGTTGTTTTACAGAAATGAGGCGGAAGATGTGCTGCGGAAAACGCTCAACGCCTTCCTTACCTACAGTTTTCGGGGTAGCTTCTACAACATCCACTACCTGACGGCAGGCTTCCACAACACGCGGATTCATGAGGACGTGCTCGAGCAAAATCCAAACTATTTTCCCCACGGCAGTCAGCGGCTGAAGTATTTTATGGCTACCTACCGGTACCGCCACGACAATCGCGACAACGTAGCCTACGCGACGGAAGGCACCCTGCTGGACCTCAGCCTGACACAATATGGTCTTTTTTCGGGAGACGATATTGGAGAAACCGAGTTTTCCCTGCTAGCCAGCACCTATACCCGGTTGGGGAGGAAATTTCATTTCGCTACCGGAATTTCCGGCTCCGCCTTTTTTAGCCGGCAGCAACCCTATACCCTGGTGAGAGGAATCGGATACCGACCGGATTTTATTCGCGGCTATGAGGTGAATGTGATCGAAGGGCAGCAGACCATCGTCCATAAAAACAGCCTTCGGTACGAATTGCTGAATATCGCCTTCGATATCTCGGATTTTATGCCCATTGAAGAATTTTCGGTGATCCCTTTCCAGCTATACCTGAGTGCAAATTTTGACCAGGGTTTCGTCAGGGATGCCAACCGAATTCCTGAAAACGCCCGATTGACCAATCGGTACCTTTCCGGATACGGCTTGGGCCTGGACCTTATCGGTATTTATGATACGGTCTTTCGTTTCGAATATTCCTTCAACAACGCCGGAACCAGCAACTTTTTCATCAACGTTCGCGCTCCCTTATAAAATTGATTTTTTTGTTTTTAAATTACATTTTTTTGCATTATATTCCTTTGTCAATTGGTGTTTCTCCCAACTTTTATCCACATGGTGAAATGGATTTTGATAGCATTCCTTTTTTCTTTCCTGATCACCTGGAAAGCCCTTTCGCAAAACAGCATGGATCATTTTCCAAAGGGGGCCCTCAGCATGGGCTTGGGAAATGCCAGCGTGACGATGAGCGATCCCTGGGCGGTTTTTAACAATATCGGCGCGCTTGGCAAGGCCGGGGAAGCCATACAGGCCATCGCTGGCTACGATCATCGGTTGGGATTAAACGAGCTGACCACGGTCTCCGCCGGTCTGGTAATCCCCACCCCTGCGATCGGAACCTTGGGTATTGGGGTGTCTAATTTTGGAGGAAAACTGTTTAACCAGCAGCAAATCGGCCTGGGTATTGCCAACCAGTTGGGATTAGCAAGTTTGGGCATGAAAATCAGCTATTTTCAGACCAATATTGAGGGTTTTGGAAGAAGTGCCCGTCCAGTCGTAGAACTGGGAGGTGTAGCTGAGTTGATTCCGGGACTGTTTTTCGGTGCCCATGTGTACAACCTTAACCGGGCTGCGATCAGCAAGACGAGTGGCGACTACCTTCCCACTACCGTGAAAGCCGGTATCTCCTACCGGCCTTCCGAAAACCTACTGGTCAATTTCGAATCCGAAAAGGAACTACTCAGTCCCGCGCAATTCAAGGCAGGAGTTGCCTACAGTTTTCAGCAAAAGCTATGGGTACGAACCGGTATCAATGCCCGGCCCAATAATTTGTTTTTTGGTATCGGTTTCAAACCCCGCAGGTATCAGATCGACTACGCCATGAGTCGCAACTTCCTTCTGGGATTCACGCACCACTTCTCGTTTAACTACAACCTGTCCGCCCCGTGAAGCCCCTTGCCTTTATCCAGGCAATCTATCTGCTCTGGGGAGTGTCGTCGCTCAGCGCCCAAACACCCGGTAAGGGAGAACTGGATATCGAAGCCTTTATGGAAGAGCGCTTTGCCTTTCAGGAGGAAGACATAGACTACGAAGACCTGTACGAAACCCTGCTACAAGTACACCTCCAGCCATTGAATCTGCATCATGCCACTGCCGAACAGCTTCGGTCCCTTTTGATCCTAACGCCTTTACAAGTCGAATCATTTATCCGCTACCGGGACCAATTTGGTCCGCTGCTGTCAATCTACGAATTACAAGCCATACCGGAATGGGATTTGCCAACCATTGAAAAGATACTGCCTTTTGTTCTTTTGGAACCCGATCCGGTCCCGGTAAGACCACCGGGGTTAAAGCGACTTTCACACGCAGAAAATGCCTACATCATTCTACGGCACCGCAGAATCTGGCAGACCCGAAAAGGGTTTAGCCCTCCGGATACGCTCTCCGATGGCAGGCTGAGCAGCCGCTACCTGGGCGATCCAAACGATGCCTATGTCCGGCTACGGCTGCAGCAACCGGGTGACTTTAGCGTAGGTCTGACCGCCGAGAAGGACGCCGGCGAACCCTTTAGCTGGGATCCGGGAAGCAGACGGTATGGAATGGATTTCTTGTCGCTTCATTACACCCTGTACAACAAAGGGGCGCTCAAGACCCTCACCCTGGGGGATTATCAGCTGCAATTTGGACAAGGGCTTGTATTTGGGGCCGGATTTTCCGTGGGCAAAGGGGCAGAAACCATCGCCACCGTGAGAAGAAGCTCACTAGGGCTTCGCCCGTATACCTCGGTTTTGGAAACCGGCTTTTTCAGAGGAGCTGCTGCTACGGTTACAAGCGGCAACCTTGCCTGGACCGCCATGTATTCGTATACACCAAGAAATGCAACGGTACAACTGTCGCAAGACAGCCTCGAGGTATCGGATAGTTACTTGTCTTCCCTGGTGCTTTCGGGATACCACCGTACGGAAAGCGAAATTCAAAAAAAAGCCCGGGCAAGGGAGAAAAATATTGGCGGCAACATTCATTACAAAAACCCAAAAAACGGCCTGCAGGCAGGAGCCAATTTTTTGTATACCCGGTACAGCCGACCCCTGCTGCCACGGTTCCGAATCTACAATCAATTTGAATTCAGGGGCGACCAAAATGCAATCGGCAGCCTGTATTTTTCGTACAATTTCGCCAACCACTACCTATTTGGCGAAACCGCACTCTCCAGAAGTGGCGGCACCGGGTCGGTATTGGGGATCATGAGCAGCTTGAGCCGAAAGGTTGATTTTTCCCTGGCATGGCGAAATTTCGAACGAAACTTTCATTCTTTTTATGGTAATGCTTTCTCCGAAGGCTCGCGACCAATTAATGAAGCGGGGGTTTACATGGGAATAAACTATAAACCCTCCAGAAAAATAAACTGGTCTGCCTATTACGACCATTTCTCCTTTCCCTGGCTGCGGTTTCGGGCCTATGCACCTTCCGCTGGCAGCGAGTGGCTGAGTCGTTTTACCTATACCCCCAATAAATCGCTGATTGTCTTCCTTCAATACAGGGAAGAGCGGAAAAGCAGAAACCTGTTATCCGAGGAACAATCAGCCAATCACTATCTTCTGATGGAGGGAACACGCCGTAATTTCGCCTGGAACCTTGCGTACCAACCAACTTCGGGCTGGCAAGCCAAGACCCGAATCCAGCAGAGCTCTTTTTCAATTAACGGTCGTACCACCAGGGGATACGCGATTTCTCAGGACCTGTCCGGAGAAATAAACCGGTTTACCTTTAGTGGACGGATTTCTCTCTTTGATACCGACGATTTTGAAAACCGGCAGTTTCTCTTTGAGAAAAACGTGCTTTGGGCATTCTCTGTGCCCAGTTTCTACGGACAAGGCATGCGGTATTATTTGCTGGCATCGTACGAGATCAGCCGGCATTTGACCGGTTGGATACGCTGGGCAAAAACCAGCTACTCCAATCGGGAGGGAATCGGATCCGGCCTTCAGGAAATCCCGGGCAGCGAAGTCACCGAAACCACCATTCAACTGAGGTATCGGCTTCATCGATGAGCCAGGGAAAAGCAAAGCCGCCCAAATGACTCGAACGGCCGCTCCGCTATTTTTTCAAGAGATCTCGAATTTCCTCCAAAAGAACTTCGGTTTTGTTAACCGTAGGTGGTGGTGGTGTAGGTGCAGCCGCTTCTTTTTTCTTCAAATTATTGATCAGCTTAACGATCATAAAAACCGCCAGCGCTACTAGCGTAAAATCAACAACAAATTGGATAAAGTTTCCATAATTGATCGCTACCGGGGCTATTTCTGTACCTGCCGGATCAACATAGCCCTCTTTGAGCACTACCCTGAAATCCTTAAAGTCTACCCCCCCAAGTAGCAATCCAAGCGGAGGCATTAAAATATCGTTTACAAACGACGACACCACCTTGCCAAAGGCGCCACCCAGGATAACCGCCACTGCCAGGTCGACCACATTGCCCCTTACAGCAAAATCCTTGAATTCTTTAATCAATCCCATACTTTTGTCAGTTAAATGTGTTACATAGAGAAGGAAACGAAAGCAACAAAGCCTGGCAATATATGTATTTATCCGGATAGTTTATTAGCCGGAAGCAAACAAAATAAGAAAACAAAATTCCAGAAAATGAAAACACCTTCTTCCATGGAAGCCCCTGTAGCTGCGATTGTACCGAAAAGCATCGAATTTCATTCGGATTCCCGCATCGACAATTATTATTGGATGAACGAGCGGGAAAATCCGGAAGTACAGGCCTACCTGAAAGCGGAAAATGCCTTCAAAACTCACTGCCTGGCACCTACGCAACCGTTACAGGAATCCCTGTTTCAGGAGATGAAAAACCGGATAAAGGACGATGATACCAGCGTCCCTTATTTTAAGAACGGGTACTACTATTACCGGCGTTTTGAAGCGGGAAAGGAATATCCGATCTACTGCCGAAAAAAAGGGACCTTAACGGCAAAAGAGCAGGTGATTTTAAATGTCAACGCGTTAGCAGAGGGAAAAGAATACCTGCAGGTAAATGCGATGGCGGTTTCTGAAAATGCTCAGCTGCTGGCCTACGCTGCTGATGCCGTCGGACGAAGAATCTACACCATTTTTTTTAAAGACTTGAGTTCCGGAACGGATCTGGATGAGAAGATCAGCCTGGTGACCGGCAATATGGTATGGGCAAATGACAATAAAACCCTCTTTTACGCCCAGCAGGACCCACAGACCTTGCGGTCAAACAAGGTATACAAGCATGTTTTGGGCCAAAGCCAAACCGAAGACACACTGATCTTCGAGGAAAAAGACGAGAAATTTACCGTTCGTGTCCAAAAGTCCAAATCAGGGAAATTCCTCTTCCTTGCTTGTCAGAGCACCATCTCTTCGGAATTCAGGTACCTGGCTGCCGATCAGCCAGACGGAGCCTGGACAGTCATTCAGTCGAGGGAAAAAGATCTCGAATACGAAGTGGAGCACCACGAGGATCGGTTCGTTATTCTGACAAATGCAGACGGGGCTACCAACTTCAAATTGGTCACGGCGCCGGTCTCCAATCCGGAAAAGACACATTGGAAGGAACTGGTTCCAACACGTGAAAACGTCTTGTTGGAAGAATTTGATGTTTTTAAACACCACCTGGTCATTGCTAATCGATTCAATGGACTGACCCGACTCGAGATCCGTACCTGGGATGGAGGGGGGAAACACAACATCCGCATGCAGGACCCTGCCTACTCGGTATGGCTTGGAACCAATCCCGAGTACTACACGGAAATTCTCCGCTTTGGGTATAACTCCCTGACCACGCCCTCTTCTATCTATGACTACCACATGGATAGTCGGGAAAAAACACTCATGAAACAACAAGAGGTGGTGGGAGGACACGATCCCGAGGCGTATCAATCCGAGCGTATTTGGGCCCCTGCCAACGATGGACAGGAAATCCCCATTTCACTGGTGTATAAAAAAGAATTGTTTACCCAAACAGGAAAAAATCCCTTGCTATTGTACGGATACGGAGCCTATGGATTGAGTACGGACCCCTACTTTAGTTCGAGTAGGCTGAGCCTTTTAGACAGGGGATTTGTGTTTGCCATTGCCCATGTGCGTGGCGGGCAGGAAATGGGCAGGTATTGGTACGAGGACGGGAAAATGTTGAAGAAGAAAAACACCTTTACCGACTTTATCGCCTGCGGGGAGCTACTGATTCGGGAAAAATACGCTCACCCCAAAAAGCTGTTTGCCATGGGTGGAAGTGCCGGAGGATTGCTTATCGGTGCCGTAATCAACCAGCGACCCGACCTATTCTTTGGTGCCGTAGCTGCAGTCCCGTTTGTGGACGTGCTTACCACCATGTTGGATGAAAGCATCCCCTTGACTACCGGGGAGTTTGACGAATGGGGAAACCCGAAGGACAAGATCTATTACGATTACATCCGATCGTATTCTCCCTATGACAACGTGAAAGAACAAGACTATCCCCACCTATTGGTGACATCGGGTCTCCACGACAGCCAGGTGCAGTACTGGGAACCTACCAAGTGGGTTGCAAAACTTCGGGCCCTACGCAGCAACGATTCGCTCTTGTTGCTCCACACCAATATGGAAGCAGGCCATGGGGGAGCAAGTGGCCGCTTCAATGCATTGAAGGAACTGGCCATGGAATATGCCTTCTTGCTATGGTTGGCTGAAAAAAACCAGTAAGAATGCGAAAGGAGCATTATTTGCTGTTTTGATCAAAAAAAGGAGGGAATTCGTAATAATTTTAACCGAATAGGGAGAAGTAATTGCAATTATGCTAATCATTGAGTACATTATTAATCAATTTATCTCCAAAACCGAAAAAATTACCGCACCATCAATCCATAAAAATGAAGGTAATCCACAACAACCCCCAAGGCTTTTACGATGAAATGTACCAGAGTGAACAGGAACTCCGACCCCATTACAGTCGGTTTGGCGATTACATTCAAAGCATTTCGGCAAAAAAATTGAGCCACCTTCAGTATTCGGCTGACAAAGCACAAATGGCCATGGGCATGACATTCAATGTATACCACGATAAAGAAGGCCAGGAAAAAATCTTACACCTCGATATCATCCCCCGGATCATTCCAGGAAACGAATGGAAGGTACTAGAAGAGGGACTCAAACAACGGATCGATGCTTTGAATCTATTCCTTCAGGATATTTACAACGAACAAAAAATTTTTGCAGACGAGGTGATCCCCAAAGAACTCATTTTGGGGAGTAAAGATTATTTAAAACCCTGCGAGGGCCTCACGCCTCCTAAAGGCATTTGGTGCCACATTACCGGTACCGATCTGGTCCGGGATAAAGATGGACATTTTTACGTTTTGGAAGATAACCTGCGCTGTCCTTCGGGCGTGTCCTACATGCTGGAAAGCAGGGAAATCATTAAACGTGCATTCCCGGAGCTTTTCAACAGCCTTGGAGTACGCCCGGTGTCGGACTACAGCACCAAACTATTGGACATGCTGCAGTTTTTATCCGAAAAACCAAAACCTGTAATTGGCGTGCTGACACCCGGAGTGTACAACTCTGCCTACTTTGAGCATTCCTACCTGGCCCAACAGATGGGGGTAGAATTGGTATCGGGAATGGATCTACTGGTGGAAAACAAAAAAGTGTACATGCAGACCACCAAAGGCCTCGAGCAAATTGACGTACTTTACCGGCGAATCGATGACACATTTCTCGACCCATTGGCTTTCAATCCGGAATCCATGCTGGGCATCCCTGGACTGTTTGAAGCCTATAAAGCAGGCAATATAGCGTTGGCCAATGCGCCCGGAACCGGCGTCGCCGATGACAAAGCCGTCTATGCGTATGTACCCAGGATCATTCGGTACTACCTAAACGAGGAACCAATTTTAAAAAACGTTCCTACTTACCTCTGCCGGGAGGAGGAAGACAGGCAATTTGTACTGGAAAATATTGCGGATCTGGTCGTCAAGGAAACCAATGCTGCCGGAGGATATGGCATGCTGATTGGGCCCAAAAGCGATTCCAACGAACACGAACGTTTCCGAAAACTAATTCAGGACAACCCTACCAACTACATCGCTCAACCTACGCTATCGCTTTCGACGGTTCCCTCAATCATTGACAATAAGTCCATTGAAGGAAGGCATGTAGATTTAAGACCTTACGTTTTGTACGGCAAAGAGATCGAAGTGATTCCTGGTGCCCTTACCCGGGTGGCACTAAAAAAAGGATCGCTGGTCGTCAATAGCTCGCAAGGCGGGGGTAGCAAAGACACCTGGGTATTGTATTAACCAAGAACAACGACTATGTTAAGTAGAGTAGCGAATTCCATTTACTGGCTGGGCCGGTACCTCGAAAGGGCAGAGAACTACGCCCGTTTTATTGACGTAAACTTCAATCTCATGCTGGATCTTCCCGGGGATTTAAAAGAACAGTGGGAACCCTTGATTGTAGCTACAGGAGATAAGGATCTTTACCAGGAAAAAAATAAAAACTACGACATGCAGGAAGTAATTTTTTTCCTGGCTTTCGATGCAGACAATCCCAACTCCCTGATATCATCCGTAAGCAAAGCCCGTGAAAATGCCCGCATGATCCGGGAAAACCTGACCAAGGAAACCTGGGAAAAACTGAACGAAACCTATCACTTCGTAAAACGCGGTTCCGAAAGTAAACTTTGGAAAAAGGAGGACCCAAGGGATTTTTTTGAATCAGTCAAATCCCAAATATTATTGCTTTATGGGATTGCCGATAGTACCGTCGCACGCACCGAGGGCTGGTATTTTCGCCAACTCGGACAATACCTGGAGCGAGCAGACAAGACCTCACGCATTTTGGATGTTAAATACCACATCCTCCTCCCTTCCCCCAAAGAGGTGGGTTCTCCATTAGACTTTCTTCATTGGATGGCCCTGTTGAAATCGGTCACTGCCTTTAACACCTATCGCAGGCTCTATGGCACCATTGACCCCTCCGGAGTCGTGGAGTTTTTGGTGCTAAACCAGTACTTCCCTCGTTCCGTATTTTTCTGCCTTCGTGAAGCCGAACAGAGCCTATTCAAAATCTCCGGAACCAACGGCTCCGGATTCTCCAATCGGGCCGAAAAATCCATGGGGGAACTTCGGTCCAAATTGGAATTTGACGATGTCAACGATATCATTGCCACCGGACTCCACGAATACCTGGAACACCTTCAGGTAAAAATCAATCATATATCCAATCAGATAAACGATAATTATTTCCAAATAAAAGATAACTTTGTAAGCCAAACCATGGAGCAAGGATGACATTTTGTATTGGAATTAAGACGAAGCACGGAATCGTTGGTTTATCAGACACCAGAATCACTTCGGGCAACGAAACCACCACCTCGAAGAAATTATATACGGTCAACAAAAAAAGACACTCCTTCTTTATAATGACTTCCGGCCTTCGTTCGGTCCGGGACAAGGCCATTACCTACTTTGGAGAACTCATCGAGAAGGAAGACGATTCTTTCGACAAATTGTACAAGGCGGTGAATGGTTTTGCCGATCAAGTCAAGCGGGTTGCCGAGGAAGACATGGACTCTCTGGAAAAATCTGGCTTTTCATTCAACCTCTATTCGATCATCGGCGGACAGCTGGAAGAAGACAAAGAACCCAAGTTGTACCTGCTCTATCCCCAGGGAAACTGGATTGAAATCCGGCAGGGAACACCCTTCGTCATCATTGGCAATACGGGGTTTGGAAATCCCGTGCTGCGTAGGTCGCTAAAATACGAGGAGCCACTTTATTTTGCCCTAAAGAGTGCCTTTCTGGCTTTTGACGCTACCCGAATCAGCGCTAACGATGTTGACTACCCCATTGATACAGTCATTCTTGAAAACGACAGTTTCCACGTTATCGAAAATCGCTTTGAACAGCACGAATTAAACCATCTCTCCGAATTCTGGAACAATTCGCTAAAGAAGGCTATCCATAAACTACCGGCAGATGTGTTGAAAAAAGCCTTTTTTCACGAAGAAATGGAAGAAAGCGAGTAGATTCCATCCGATTTGAATTCCTGAGATGCCCGGGTTTTCCTCACCAATTTACGAATACACCATGCGTCTAAAAATTCAACACGATACTCATTACCATTACCATCAGCTCGTCGGTTTAAACCCGCACCGAATTTTTCTGCGGCCCCTGCAACGCAACTACCTCGAAATTTACGATTTCAGGCTGCATATCCAACCGGAACCTGCCGGAATAAACGAAAGGTACAGCCTGGAGGGGAACCCCTTTTTTCAGGTATGGTTTTCAAAAGAAACCGAATCACTACACATTCGCACCTCCTTCGAATCCGTTCATACACCGTTTAACCCTTTTTTATTTTTGGTGGACCAATGGTTTATTGATCGGCTGGATCCGGAATCCGAAACGCCCTTTTCCTATCAGGAAGCGGAGGCTCCTGTACTTCAGGCCTATTTGGGGCACAGTGGAAGTTCCTTGTTGAAAAAATACGGCTTGTCAAAATTGACCTCCCGGGATCCCATTGGTTTCCTGACCGGACTCAATGCCTCCATCCATGCCGATTGGCAACACATCCTACGCGAGGAAGAAAATCTATGGGAAGCGGATTATACCTTCGCTGCCGGCAAGGGATCTTGCAGGGATCTGTCCTGGATGCTGATCGAAATGCTCCGTCATCTGGGGTTGGCGGCACGATTCGTCAGCGGGTATGCCTTTAACCCGGAATTGGAAGAAGGACACGAACTACATGCCTGGGTGGAAACCTATTTGCCGGGAGCCGGCTGGGTTGGACTGGATCCCAGTCTGGGATTGATGACCGACGAGCACTACATTCCCCTGGCTTGTAGCTTTCTACCGCAAAACACCCTACCGGTCCACGGGAGTTTTGGAGGAGATCAGCTTCAGGAACCTTCCCTACAGGCAACCGTTCATATCGAGGCCTTGGGAGGAAACTGATCGCCTTATTTCTGCTTTTTTGCCCGAATAACAAACCTTTTTATTCTGTTTGCGATTAATTAGGGTAACATTACTAAAAACCATGACAAAAGTGGGTGGCATCGTAATCATTTTCATCGTACTGGCCTTTCTGTTTTTTTTGAACTGGTACGTCTACCAGGGAGTAAAAACCTTGCTACCGGTATCCTGGCTCACCAAAGGAAAAATCGTTTATTGGCTGATATCCGGGGGAATCAGTCTGTGGATTGGACTGGCATTTTTTCGTATCATGCAAGAGGGACGAATATCTACCACCTCTCAGCAAACACTTAATCTATTTATTATCGTCACGGTAACCCAGCTTACAATCATTGTGTTTTTGTTTGGGGAGGATATTTTCCGGGGATTAAGTGCCACCTGGTCCTACTTTTCTGCAGGTCTTTCTTCGGATACTGCGGGAGTTTACCCCGGGCGGAGAAAGTTTATTAGCCAACTTGCATTTGCCGCTGCAGTGATCCCATTCACAGGTTTTGTTTACGGGGTATTCAAGGGCAAATACGATTTTAGAACCATTCGTAAAACCATCTATTTTTCCGATTTGCCGGAGGCTTTTGATGGTTTTACCATTACTCAGCTATCGGACATACACGCCGGGAGTTTTACCGACATGGAAGCCGTAAAAAAGGGAGCCGAGCTTGCTGCCTCGCACAACTCGGATCTGTTCGTATTTACCGGGGACCTCGTCAACCACAAGGCGGATGAGATCGAACCCATGATGGAAGCCTTTTCGAAGATCCGGGCGCCTTTCGGGCAATATTCCATACTTGGAAACCACGATTACGGGGACTATTCCTCCTGGCCCAGCCCGGAAGCAAAGCGGGCAAATTTCGAACGACTAAAACAGCAGCACAAAATACTGGGCTACGATTTATTGCTGGACGAAAATCGCGTCTTGGAAAAAGACGGGCAGCAGATTAGGCTTTTGGGAGTGGAAAATTGGGGAGTGGGATTTCAATCCAGAGGGGATCTGGAAAAATCACTGGCAGGAGTGGCCGACGGAGAATTTAAAATATTGCTTTCACACGACCCATCCCATTGGGACGAGCAGGTGAAAAAGCATCCAAAAAACATTCACCTGACCTTGAGTGGTCATACGCATGGCATGCAGTTTGGGATAGAGACCCCCCTGTTTCGCTGGAGTCCCGCCCAATACCGGTACCCCAATTGGGCAGGATTGGCAGAAGAAGCGGGCAAATACCTCTATGTCAACCGAGGCTTTGGCTTTCATGCCTTTTCGGGACGGGTAGGCATCTGGCCGGAAATAACGGTAATCGAGCTACGAAGGGGAAAGAGAGGAGCGGTCTAACATACAGACATCAAAAAAGTGTGGGTCATTTTATCTCCAGGCAAGATGTGTCAAAGCCACGCAACAAGTTACACGCAGCTAGTTAAAACGAGATATAGGGCTGATTTTCTCCTTAACAATATCAAATAAAAACTCAGGGGTCGAGTGGAAGTTTCTTTTCCACAAGCGCTTAGGTTCTCTAAAAAGTCTCGGCAACCACTCCAACCCCATTCTTATCCAAAACTGAGATGGTCTTTTTACAGTGCCGGCATAGAAATCGAATACCGCCCCTATTCCTGAAGCAAAGACCACGTGGAGGTCCTGAATGTTTTCATAAATCCACTTTTCCTGTTTCGGCGCTGTCATTCCAACAAATAGTACATCCGCATTAAAATCGTTTATTTTTTCGCGCATCAAACGATTGTCATCGGGATCAAACTCATTTTTGTAGGGTGGGCTAAACCATCCTACCTTTATGTTTGGATGGGATAGATTTACCTTCTCCTTAATTTTTAATAAGGTGTTTTCCGAAGCGCCCAGATAAAAGACTCTCAGGGAATAGCGGTTGGCCACATCCAAAATATGTGCGTGAAGATCAGAACCGGATACCTTTCTGATTTTCTTTCCAAATAGTATTTTTACTGCCAAAACTATTCCCACCCCATCTGGTATTAAATAATCAGCGCTTACAAGTGATTTCTTAAACAGTGGATCCTTCTTGGCAATGCAAAAAGAATGAGGGTTGAGCGTATTGATGATCGTTTTTCCCCCGTTTAAACGCGAAGGAAGTTCTTCTTTAATCGTATAGTCAAAAAATTCCATTATAAGCTATTGTACGTTGAGATTTTCATCCATGTTCTTTCCAAACAACCAAACTCCCCATATCAAAAAAAAACGCTTCGCAGCAAATAAGTAATTTGATTTCGAACTTAATTTCGATAAAAGGATATTTATTGTTCCTGAAATTTCACTCCGACGAGGTTTAAACAAAGGATCATTTGCGATTGAATTCAACGCAAATAAATAGGCTTTGTATTTGTTCTTTGGCGCCCGAACGGATAATCCCCCCAGAGAAAGGTTATAATAGGTTAGGTATTCATCCAGATTAGCGAGCTCGCCAACTTTGGTGAATTGAAGAAACAAATCCAGGTCTTGGCCGCCTCCCTTCACCCGGTACCCTCCTGCAGCATCGAAGGCACTTCTCCTATACATTACCGCGCAATGGGCTATACTGAATTTTAGCTGCAACAAATCGTCCAAAATCGCATCGTTTTTTACTGGGAATTTCCTCAGCGCTTTATACCGATTGCCCGATTTAAACCACAATTGAGTACCTACACATACCGTTCGCTTGTTATTGTCCAAAAAATTCAACTGCTTCTGAATCCTGTAAGGGTCCATCAAATCGTCGTCATCTATACGGGCAATGTATTCTCCCGTACTCTTCGAAATACCGTAGTTCAGGGCCGCCCCCAGTCCCTGACCCTCGATTCTGAATACCTTTATTCGCTGGTCTGAAATACCGGAAAAACTACCACTAATTGGAATTTTGGAACCATCGTCTACAATAATCAGCTCAAAATCCGCATAACTCTGCCTCAAAACGGATGCTACGGTTGCTTTCAGACTCCCCCGATTATCCCTACAGGCCAGTACGATCGAAACTCTCATAAATGAATCACGCCAAACTTACGCTCTCTGCCTTGAGGAACGTCAATATACACCCGCTGTTCATCCTCGCTAAGCCTGGGGTGATGATCCACCCTATTCACTCCCCGAAACGTGGGATGGTGTACGCTCTTGCCAATGGACATGCTGGTTCCCTTCTCACGATTGACGACCAGTACATTTGACTTTCTAAAAAAACTTGGATAACTATCAAAAACAACTAACCTTCCGGTCTTTTTCGAAGGATGGGAGTCATGAGGAGGAACAAAAAAATCGGGTACAAATTTTCTGCTGGTGCGGCAGTCAATAATAAAAAACTTATTTTCTCTTTCCAATTGGCCAAATACTAGGATTTGTTCATTATCCATCCAACAGAAATGAGAATAAAACCTTTCGTCTCCGATCACTGTATGTGACTTTTTTTCAAGATCAAAAACCATCATTTTTGTTATCTTCACTTGATCCACCCAATACCTGTATAAATAGGCCACTTTTTTCCCATCAGGACTGAATTCAAAATGATTGACTTTATCGTTTTCCGGATGAATCCCAAACAACTTCCGTAATTCATCGAAAAAAATGCTTTGAAACGAATCTCCGGACTGAAGATCAACCAGCCGAAAGGCGATCGGGTCCGTGAGAATTTCCTTCTCATTTGATAAATCTTTGGCAAAATAGCCATAATCCTTTCGAAGAATTGCCAGCCTCTCGAAGGAATAGGATACTCCGACATTTCCGGAAGAGTCAACTGCACCGAGGGGGTAATCAACTTGCCTGACCACACTTCCTAGCTTGTCAATAATCTTGAAGCAGTAGGTGCCTTTGTCGCCATCGAAGTCATTAAAGCAAATCAAATCGTCCGAATACCACCTTAAAAAAGCGCCTTGTTGCCAATTCCAGGCATGCGAAAAAGCTATGGTTCTTGCATCCTTTTTTCCGTGCTCGCTCAAGCATATTGCCAATGCTCCTTTAGGTGGCCATGAACAAGCGTCTTGATCGGAGCCATGAAACAACACATCTCCTGAGGCATTGCCGATCGGCAAATTGAAATATCCCCCAAACTCGTTCTTGTAACCCGCACTAATGATTTCTGTACCCCCGGAAAAAGCTTTTTCGAATTTCGATTGAATGAATGACCAAAAGTACCCCGGATACAGGAGGCGCTGCTTAAGAGCATCGGGAATCAAAAATCTTAATTTATGTATCATGCTTACGGTTAGTTTTCAACAACCTGGTTTTTCTGAAGTATTTTTTAAGAAACTGCCGCACAACTTCCTCCAGGTAAAACCTGCTGCACAAAAGGAAATTTTTTGCTGCGTTTTGATGGTGTTTTCTTACTGTAAATCTAGCCGCTGCTCTGTCCCATATCAACCCGAGATCGAAAACATCGGACACACCGCCCTCTCTCATGTTTACTGTCACTGCGTTGGCAAATGCAAAAACCACTTTGCCCGATTTGTAGGCTTTGTAAGTAAAATCATAATCCGCGATCAATTTAACCGTCACGTCAAAAAGTCCAACCAATTCTCCGTATACGTGGCGATGTACACAAAAAGCAGGGTGAACCAAGGGCATGGTGAATTCTATTTGTTGCTGAAGTATCGAAAGGTTATTTTTACGCAAATACCTGATTTCCCCCTTGTTATCAACTCTATTTGCATCTCCAACGATGATTAAATTATCCGCGCAATTGTTGGACCGAAAACAGTCTACATACCGCTGAAGAGATTCGGGAACAAAAAAATCATCGCTATTCAAAATACAAATCAAGTCCCCTTTCGCCAGCTTAATGCCTTTGTTCATGGCATCGTAAATGCCTTGGTCTTTTTCTGAAACGATCGTAAACTCTTGCTTCAGCACTTTTTTGAAGGCCTTGGCTTTCGACACTGTCCCATCCGTCGACGATCCATCTATTAAAATGTACTCAAATTTGCTGTAGGTTTGGTTCAAAATAGATGAAAATGCATCATCGATATACTTTTCACTGTTGTAACAGACGGTTATTATAGAAATCAGCGGATTCTGATTCATCTCTACTATTTAAATGGTGAAGGAATAAAACGATAAGTACAGCCCTCAAAAATCCATTGTTCACTAGCAATGGGCCCTTGTAGTTACAAACCATGATGTATAAGAATATGGATGCAAATAATACCTTTTGGATTCTTGAAAAATGACTGAACTTATTGAAAAGCAAATACAAGAGTAAGGAAAAATAGACAATGATGTAAAATAAGCCTCCAAACAGCAAGTCGTTTATGTACCCAATATCTGACTGAACGTCATAGACATTCCCGTAAAGGTAGCGCCCTTCGCCAAAGACTATTCCCTGTAAACTATCCGGAAGAACGATCATGCGTTGAAATAGGTTATCCCAGTGATTCGCCCCACTAGCATTCGATTCCAAGCCTCGTAAAACCATGTAAGTAAAGATCTCGGGATCAATAAATAATGAAATACTTACAACCAACAATAAAACAGCTACCAGTATAGACAAAGAAATCTTAATAAATTTCGAAAAACTAACCGACGCATCCGATTTTCGTAACGTAAAAATAAAATAAACGAAAAGAATAATTGGAAGAGCAACCAGACCAATTCTTGCATTAAACACGATACTAATCAGGATTATGGGAACAAACCAAATATACCTGTAAACACCCCGAGCTACCATGGTAAATATTATCATTAAAACCATGCCTTGAAAAATGGGATAGGTAAATAGGTACTCGGACGAAAGCCCGTATATTCTGAAAAGTAACAATTCGCCCTTTTGATCAAACATAAACTGTAAATCCAGGAATTGTTCGGTGATGTATTGCTTCAGGCCAGGTAGGGCGAGCATTAGGACTGCAAAAATCGATTGAATAATTCCCAGTACGACAAACGCTTCCAGCAGCCTATCGACCGACCAATTACGCCGATAGAAAATTAACGAAAAAGGAAGCGAAATCAGGAGTATATTGATCAAAAACCTCAACTGCTTAACCCAATACAATTGCTGAAAACCAATATCTTTCACTCCTGAACTCAGATACTCTCTCAAAAATAAATAATATACGATAAGAGAAAACACTAAAAAAAACACAAAGATCCCTCTGGTTGTGACTGCATAGCGTAGGGTTTTTAGGCGGATAAAAAGCCAGGCCATAAAACCAATGATCAACAAATATTCCGGAGAAATCTTTAAAAGTCTAATAGGGGGAAGGTATATGGCGAAAAATAAAAGCGTTAAAACAAACAAAACCTCTACTCTTTCCCTGCGGATTATCAATCGATTCATTTGATAAACCTCCTTTTCAAGTTTAGGATCCGGGATAAATAGGCGGGGCCTTGGTCAAATTTCCCTAAAAAAAGAATCAGAAAAGCTAAGAATTGAATGAAAGCTGAGTTTGACTCTCCTTTCGCCATTTCAATTATTTTGAAAGATTCCGTTGCCTTACCTTGTCTGAACGCCCAGAGTGCGTGCTTAATCAATTCCTTTCCCAGACGCTTGGATCTACGTTTAAACACCCAGGCATTGCTCCCAAACTTATCGATAAAGTCCCAGCCATTTCTCAACCTCATTTCATACATCTGTTTCGAAATCTCAGCAAAATACAATTGTATCGCTCTATTATATGCGCTACCTGTGACACCGTCACTTCGTGTATACGCCGTATACAATACTTCGGGAATAAAGTCTATCTTGGATAGGAGAGACATTCGTAGCCACAAATCTCTGTCCTGCGAGAAATGAAAAAATGGTCTGTACCCACCAACCGCATCGTAAATCTCCCTCCTGAACATTACTTCTCCATGACTTACGCAAATGTTATTGAGCACGTCGCCTCCTTTTTGCCGTCCGACAACTTCCTTTCGACGAAGAATCAAGTCTTCCCGTTCAAAGAGACAGCCAACCACCCCAACGGACGGGTTCTGAGCTAAAAATTCTACTTGCTTTTGGATTCGTTCGGGATGTGATAGATCTCCGGAACCGTGAATCGCAACGAGCTCTCCGTTCGATGCATCTACTGCCCTACGAATGGAATTTGTAAACCCACTATTGGCGTGATGCAGGACCCTAACCCTGGGGTCCGATGCTTCAAACTTTTTCAATTCCGACAGCGTATCGTCAGAGGATCCATCGTCACACAAAACGATCTCGAGGTTCTGGTAGCTTTGTTTAATCAAACTAGTTACCGAAAAATCGACAAATTTTTCTCTGTTGTAAAATACAGAAATAACGCTAACCAACATCGATCTTAAATGATTCTTTGCTCTACCTCTAAATCAACGCCAAATCTTTCGCTGACTCTGCGCTTAATCTCTGCAATTAACTCGAGGATATCGTTTCCAGTGGCATTGTCATAATTCACGATAAATCCTCCATGTTTTTCAGAGATTTTCGCTCCTCCTCTTGTCATTCCTTTCAACTTTAGTTCATCAATCATTGCACCCACGTAGAATCCTTTGGGCCTCTTGAATACACTTCCAGCGTTGGGTAGATCCCTGGGTTGCTTTTTCCACCGTTGTTCTTTAATAAGATCCATTTTCGATTGAATCTTATGCTTATCCCCTTTTTCAAGCTTTAATGACGCCTTCAAAATAATTTTATCTGTATTTCTTTGGAAAAAACTATTTCGGTATTGAAAACCAATCTCTTCCTTATTGATTTCGTCGACTTCCATTGTCTCCAAATCCAAGTATTTTACCTTTAGCAAAACGTCCTTGATTTCCTCACCACTTGCCCCAGCATTCATTACCACGGCGCCACCCAAGGAGCTGGGGATATCGAAGAAAATTTCCAGCCCAGTCAAGCCTTGATCCCTGGCAAAGAGACTCAAGTGGTACATGGTTGCTCCCGCCTGCGCCTCGATGATATCTCGCTCTCCTGCCAATTCGATTTGCGAAAAATTTCCATTGAAAACAATGAAATCATCGTCATAAAACGATTTAGACAGAATGACATTGTGACCCGATCCCAGCAGGATGTAGTTCTTTTTATTAGAAAAAAGATATTGGATATCTCCTTCTGAATCAGGAAAAAACGCCCGCTTGCATCTTGAATAAATCTTGAAGGAATTGTAATTCGTTAAGTCAAAATTCTCGAAAACTTTCATTTATTTGAATCTTTTTAACATCGCTCGAAACGGATCAAAATCCGTCTCCCTTATTCTCAATATTTCCTTCATCCCGATTTGAACTTCCCTATTGTAAAACCAAAGGAACAATATCCCGGCTACAGAATAACTAACCGTCGAGGCAAAGGCGGCACCTTGTGCACCGTAGTCGGGAACGAGCAATATATTTAGTAGAATGTTTACAGCTAATGCCGGAACCATCGCCTTCATCGAAACCCAGGGTCTTCCCCTACCGGCCAGGTCCATGTTCATCACTTTAAAGAGGGTTAAAATCAATACTCCAGGCAAGAGAAACCTCAGAACCGGAGCACTTTCAGCAAATGCCGAACCATACATCCCAAGAATAATCCAATCCGATAGCACCAGCAACACCAAGGAAAGCGCACCGATAACCAGCAAGGATATCCGTAATAATTGAGCAACTTTTAATGAAAAAGCGAAACTATTTTTTGAAATACTACTCCTCGCAAAAACAATCGTACTAAACAGCATGGGAATTTGCCATAGATATTGTACAATGTTTGCTCCTCTGGAATAGATGCCAATCTCAAAATCCGAACTCAAATGCTCCAAGATTACGATATCGAGTTGATAGTTCAAATTAATGACAAGGAGGGATACTGCATAAACCACTCCCAATGTAGTTAAGTCTTTGAGAATCCCGGCATTTATCTTTAAACTAAAAAATGCTGGAAACTCCACCCTGAAAAACAAGATGAAAAACATGATGGATTGCCCTAAAAACAGAAATCAGGTACCCATCGATACCTGATTTAAAAATCACGAGAAATAAAAATGACATGACCGTTGTTACCGCAGCTGGAATCCAATTGATCGCATTGAATTCGCTGATTTTATTTTTTCCTAAATAAATACCCGAACAGTAGGTATTGAATAAACTGAAAGTAATGGGGGCAACGGCAAGCACGATCAAGGAAAGATCCTTATGGGTCCTACTAAAAAAGTAAATCAAAGAAAAACATAGGATTGTCGAAACAATGGACGTCAAAATCCAGATTTGGAATATGGCTTCTTTTAAACTTCGCTCCGAATACTTTTCTTTGCCCAAAAGAAAGGTGACGGATTGCCGGACGCCGAGGGAACCGACCGTCATAAAAATTGTGGGATAAACCAACAGCGAAGTAATGATTCCATTTTTCTCCGGACCCAATACCCTTGCCACAACGATAGATGTGGCAAACCCAGATACGATGATTATTAGTTTCGAGACCCCTACCCGAAAAACATCACTCAGGAATCCTTTCATTTAGGCGAAACGATTCTTCCCGGAATGCCTACCGCGACGGAAAATGGTGGCACGTCGATATTCACTACCGAATTGGCTCCAATCACCGCTCCTTCTCCTATTGACACGCCTCCTATGATAATTGCACCGGCATAGATCGTTGCTCCTCTTTCTATCGTGGGGTAGGTTAATTTTTCACCACTTTTCCCATGACTCCCCAAGGTCACATTTTGAAAAATCGTCACATCATCGTGGATGACCGCCCCCTCTCCAATGACAATACCAATTGGATGAGGCAGATGTAAATTTCTTCCTATTTTGGATGAATACGAAATGTCACAGTTCCATTTTACGAGCATTCGGTACCGGAGGAAATTACCCATCACACCCCTGAATGGGATCTTGCTTCGTTTGATGTATACACCCATTCGGTAATTTAATAAAACCCGGTACCTTGGATTCAAAAAAAAATCATACAGAAAAGAGGCAGACGCGCTCCTATCTTTTTTGAAAACGTTGACTATTGAACGCACAATGACAAAGGAAGTAACTAAATTTTTATACCCAATTCCTGAAGTTTAACCTGCAAATTCTCGTATCCCCTATGGATCTGCCAGGAATTTTCAATGATTGTTTCGCCTTCAGCAGTTAACCCCGCTAGTAACAAAGCTATTCCGGCTCTCAAATCAAGCGCCTCTACCTGAGCCCCGGTGAGTGGTTTTCCACCATGGATGACCAGCAGGTCTCCCTGTATATCAAAATCTACGCCCATTTTTCCCAATTCTTTTGCATAGGCATACCTTCCCGGAAATCGAAGGTCAACGATCTTGGACACCCCATTACACATCGCTCCGTAAACGGCCAATAGTGGCTGCATATCGGAATTAATTCCCGGATAAGGGCCGGTGCTGATTTCCAGGGGATAGGGCGTCCCTCCCTTCACAATTACCGAATCCTTTCCTTCGTATAATTTCATGCCACTTTCCTTGAGAAATACCAAAGGTACATCCAGGTGATTTTTGGGAAAATTGAGAATTTCCACGTCTCCGTCGGTAATTACAGAACCGATAGCCCAGGTGAGTGCCTCCATATTGTCTGGAATCACCTCGTGTTCTACACCTCTCAATTCTTGTTTTCCTTCGACAAGGATACATTTCTGCCCAAAGACAGTGATAGTGGCCCCCATTTTATTCAGCATCTGAATCAAATCCAATATTTCAGGACGAATATGTGGATTCCAGATCGTAGTACGTCCTCTTGCCAAAACACCACATAAAATAGCATTTTCAGTGGCCCCGGTAGACCGAATGGGTAAAAAGATATCGTTCCCCTGTAAAACACCCTCGCTACCTGCACGGGCACATAAAAAATCGCCTTCCTCCCATACTTTTGCTCCAAGCCGCTCCAAGAGCATCACGTGAATATCGTACTTTCGTTCTCCTAGCTTGCAACCACCCGGTAACGGAACCCTACCTTCTCCGTACCGGCTGGTGAGCGCTCCCAAAATTAACAGCGTATTTCGTATGGATCGTTTGTGCCAGGCTAGCTCAGTTGCAAGCATGCCCTCCTGCCGGATAACTACCCGGTCACCCTCACAAACGTAGCTCTTTCCCAAGACCTCCAACATTTCCAAATGCACCTGAATATCCAATAAACCGTTAGGGAAGTTAGACAAGCGAATCTCGCCATCAGTTAATATGGAGGCGGCCAGAAGCCGCAATGCGCTATTTTTGGCCCCGCTGAGCTTCACGGTGCCTGCAAGCCTACTTCTAGAAACTTTGAGCGAACGTATATCCGATGTAAGATGATTACCCATAAAATGTCTTTCTATTTTAAACCAAGCTAACGCCTTCTTAGATTACCGAGTTTTTTCCTGACGAAAAGTGAATCAATAATTATTTCCAACCATTTCTTTATCCCCCGGTTTTCGTGGAACAGCGAGTATACCAACTTCTCTCAAATTGCCCGTTAGAAAACCCACTTCCCTTGGGAAATAGTAGCAATGATTTGCCCTACAGACGCCCCTTCGAAGATTCTCTAGGGTATATACGCTCTCGTAAAGTTGCACGAACGTATTTGTTTGTTCCATATAAATGATCCGGCAATGGCTAGGTACCGTACGGTTGCGCGTAATGGTCCCTTATCCCTCGAAACTCTCCCACTGTTCTTTCATGCTCCTCAAAAACTCGGATCCGAAGATATATCCCAATCCGAGAACAATGCCCAAAAAGGTAAAGATTATCAATATTAGCAGGCGTTTCGGTCCTGACTTCTCGGTTGGCACCGTGACCGGCTGAATTACAGAAAAAATGGGGGTATCCTTGGCAACCTGCAGCCTGGCCTGCTCTAGCTGTTTCGCTAATTCGTTATAAATATTAAATGAAAAGTTGTAATCTGCCTCCAGGCGCTGCAATTGATTTTGCACCGTAGCGGAAGCAATATTTTGGTTTCTATCCTTGAAATTCGCCAGTTTGGCCTGTACTTCTTCAAACTCTTTCTTTTTCTCCAAATAGCGTTCTTCGGTAAATTTTAATTGCTCCCTGGCGTTCGAAATCTTATAGGCTATGACTTCCTGCTGCAGTAATTGTTGAGCAAATCGAGACATCTGAGCAGCCATCAGCGGTTCCGGAAGCACAAAGGAAAGCGTAACAAAGCCCTCTTTGTCGTTTGGAACGACGGATAGTTGGTTCTCTAACCTCTTAAAATGCTCGAATTCTTCTTGAGAGACCCGAATCAAACCCTGTTCACTTTGCACGACAGTAGTATCTGGCTTTGCTCGCAATGCTTTCACAATGACCCCGGGCAAACCAACCGTATATTTTTTCAGCCATGCCAAAAGTCCAGGAGAATGGATTTCCTCGAAATATTCCCGGTAAGAAACCGGTTCATCTACTCCTTCTACGTTGAATTCAGCCGCTAATAATGCTTTTCTAAACGTTACAGAAGAAACAATTTTTGGGTAAAGTGTGGGCGGTATCTCGGCACCGCCCCCCATCGCACCCAAATTAATGCCGGCTAACGATGCCAATCCCCCCAACGAACCGGCTGCCTTATTTGAATCGGCCGTTTGTGGGACAAAAGTAGAGGACGCAGTAAAGTCTTTTGGAGAGAAAATAGCGATAAACAAACCTAACAAAACAAAGCCTATGACGATGGATAAAACCTTTTTCCGCTGTCTCCAAACGGTTTTGGCTAATGCCAAAATATCGATTTCATCGTTCGATCTACTACTCGCCCTATTCGTTTCTTTCATTTCCACAGGTGAAAAATTGGTTAATTTGTACCCAATCGATCAATTAAAATCACCAACGTCGCCAGGCTGGTCGCCAGGCCAACCCAACCTTGTACACTGATCGGCTGACGTTCAGGCTTCTTTGGAACAATGATTTCGGCTCCCGGTTCCATGGAAGGATAAACATTGATGAATAAAAACTTTTTTGTTCGTTCTACATCTCCATTTGCATACACCACGTAGGATCGCCCCCTGTGCGACCTGCTAGTAAATCCACCTGCTCTTGAAATGTAATCCTTAAAACTGGATTTTTCACGATACCTCGCAGAGGTTGGGTACAATACTTCCCCGCGCATACGAACGGTTTGGAGCTCTTTCGGTATGGATAGCACATCGCCTTCCTGAAGAATCAGATCATTCGGTCCTCCTGGATTTTGCAAAATCGCAGCAAGATCAATTCCAACCATTTCCATCGTCTTAATTTCAATCTGAACAGAATCCCGTTTAACGAAGGATTCGAGGGTCTTTTTTCTAAAATCATCCGAAATCAAATTACCGTCGACGTCAGTTTGTTCAACGTCTTTTTCCTCCACCTCCTCGTTGATGTTTTCCAATAAGATTTCATCAAATTCCGAACGGCCCGAATTACTGCGTAAAATGTTTCTTCTAACAGAGCTTAGGTTTTTGGTTTCAATATCTCTTTCGCTGGGAGCGTCGTAGAATTCGTTCCTTCTGATTAAGGTCGCTCCCTTGATGTATGCAAACTGGTTAATCCCTCCAGCCCTATTCAACAGGTCCGAAATTCGTTCGTTCGCCCTGGAAATGGCATACTCTCCCGGATAGTTCACCTCGCCTTCCACCCTCACCAATTTTTCCCGCTGAAATCCAGGGCTTCTTCGCACAATTACGTGGTCAAAAGGCCGTAATCTTAATTGCGCGCTTTCTCCATCTAATTTTAAGTCCCTGTCGACGTCAATCAGGATAATCTCTGCGAGCTTACCCTCTTGATCACTTTTCACTCTTCTGGCTATTTCTATTTGAGAGGCACTGGCAGATTCCTTGAAACCTCCGGATCGAAGCACCAAATCTGCCACTGTCATGTTCTCACCAAATGGAAATGATCCCGGGTTATTTACCTCCCCGGAAATTTTCACAAAGTATTCCTCCCGAATATCGTAAATACTTGCTATGTAGAGAACGTCCTCCCGCTGCAATTCCACATCCTTCCCTTCTCCGTTTATTATTTCCTCGAGATTCAACGGAATTATTTCAAGCGAAAAATCTGCTTGCATCCGGTATAAGGTTGCACGGTTTAAAAAGGCATCTTCCCTTAGGCCCTGTGCTTTTTCTATGAGTTCCCGAACCGTCATGCCAGCATGCAACGAAAACGTTCCTGGCCGCATCAACGCACCCGAAATCTGCACTCTGTTTACAAATCGATCACGTATCTGACCCACCCTGTAGCTATCTCCGTCCTGGGGCACAAAATCCTCAAAATTCTCTGCGTCAACATCCACCACTTTCCTTTCTGTCTCCGTAACGCGGGTTAGGGTGATCCGTTCCTTGTATGCATCCGCCTTAAAACCACCTGCGTAGCCAATAAGATCTGATAAATTCTCTCCAGGTTTGACTTCAAATAATCCCTCCCGACGCACGGGTCCCACGACCTCCACTCGATTTCTGACGGGAGGAACAATAATTACATCGTTGTCTCGAAGAGTGCTCGTTGTAGTTAGCTCGCCTTTGACCAGAAAATCGTAGATATCGATCTCAATGAATAGTTGATTGTCTCTATACAACTGAATGTGTCGAAACGAGCCGTTTTCGTTGGGCCCCCCGGCAGCAAAAAGCGCATTAAACGGAGAGGCAAAAGAAGGCAATTTGTAATTTCCCGGACGATTCAATTCGCCCACCAGTGCCACGGATACCGTCCGAATATTTCCCAGGCGAAGTTCCATGAACGTATTTGGATCCGTTCCCGCCAGGCCTGAATAAATCTGTAACAGTGCAGTTTTAATTCGAGCACTCGCCGCCGCTACACTCGCTCCTCCCACTTGGATGGGACCGATGTTCGGTATAAAAATGTTTCCTTCCGGATTAACCACCAGTTCATAGGACTGTTGGGAGGCACCATATACATCAATCAATAATTGGTCTCCTCCACCTATAATGTAACTTGGAGGAGTAGGAATGTTTAGACTGGGATTAAAATTGAGCTCTTTGTTGTAAAAAAGGGTATATCCGAAAATCTGTTTCTGTCTGGGTGTCAAATTGGCGAAAGGGTCTTGCGGTTCCAGCCCCTCAAAAATACTATCTACTTCGCCCCCTGCGATTTGCCTCGTTTGACTACTCCCGTTAGGCGTGGATGTGGCAGCGGCCCCTCCCCCACTGCGCAGCGATGAGATCCGCCGTTGTAATTTGGAAATCTCACTCATCGGTAAGCCTCTTTCCCTGGCCACTGCTATAAGTTGCTGCTCGTTCATTCCGGAAGCCTCCGCTCGCTTAATCAATTGTTCAATTTGCACATCGGAGAGATCGTCTGCCCGCAGCTTTTGAATATCCTGAAGGGATTGAGCTGTTACAGAATAATAAATGGGAATGAAAAATAAAACCAGCAGAAATTTTATTCGGTAAGGGCCTTTTATGCGCATCCTAAAGGTTTTCTTTGGTAAAAGAGAAATAATTAATGACAGAGCTTCGCTCCCTCAGTCACATTATATAACGGAGTAAAACGAAAAAAAATCACTTTTTTTATCAGATAAATATCGGCACAAAGGTAATGATTCCATTCGTAATAACACAATAGGAACTTTGTTTGTGAAAAAATGAAGGAAAACAAGACGGTGCGGTTTTCCACTTTTTCAGCTCAATACTCCCGGAAAAAATGAACGCGGGAAAGTGCGTTTTTAATTAGTCAATTATGCACATTAACCGATCCTTCACCCGTTTTTAAGACTTTTTAATCTGGCAGGAAGCAAAACAATGCAATTGAAAAGGCTAAATTACGGAAGGAGCCTGAAGAGGGAAAACAAAAAAAGGGAGGAAAACACCTTTCCTCCCCGGTATCCGTAAAGAATGACAGCCATTACTCCGCCTGGTTCAGCACCTTGTGTCCTCCTTTTAACAAATGGATGTCACGCTTGAATAAATTAACGTCCGACAGAATCATGTCCTCTACCAGCATCTTAAGATCGTACTTTGGTTTCCAACCGAGTTTGGTCATCGCTTTCGTTGGGTCGCCAATAAGCAAATCTACCTCGGTCGGTCGGAAATACGCGGGATCAATCTTGACAAGTACATCTCCCTTTTTTACTTTAAAATGAGAGGTTCCAAGCACATCAAAGGCTTTTTCCTTGTCGATATCCGCGAGGATACCTTTTTCGTTTATCCCTTCTCCCTCAAAGTCCAGAGTAAAGCCTACCTCTTCAAAGGCCATTTTGATAAAATCCCTCACCTTGGTCGTCACCCCTGTAGCAATGACGTAATCTTCCGGCTCGTCCTGCTGCAAAATGCGCCACATGGCATCTACGTAATCCTTGGCATGTCCCCAATCTCGTTTCGCGTCCAGGTTTCCCATAAACAGGTCACGCTGAAGGCCCAATGCGATCTTCGCCACCGCACGGGTGATTTTCCGGGTAACAAAGGTCTCCCCTCTCAGCGGAGATTCGTGGTTGAATAAGATTCCGTTACAAGCATACATGCCATAGGCTTCACGGTAGTTTACCGTGATCCAATAGCCGTACAGTTTGGCCACGGCATAGGGAGATCGCGGGTAAAAAGGCGTGGACTCAGATTGAGGTACCGCTTGCACCAGGCCATACAATTCGGAGGTGGATGCCTGGTAAATCTTCGTGGTTTTTTCCATTCCCAGCAGCCGCACCGCTTCCAAAATCCGAAGCGTACCGATGCCGTCGGCGTTGGCAGTGTATTCGGGAGTATCAAAACTTACCTTCACATGGCTCATGGCCGCCAGGTTGTAAATTTCATCCGGCTTGGTTTCCTGAATGATCCGAGTCAGGTTCATCGAATCGGTAAGGTCCCCGTAGTGCAAAAACAACCGCTTATTGTCATCGTGGGGATCCTGATACAAGTGGTCAATCCTATCCGTATTAAAAAGGGAAGCTCTACGCTTGATTCCATGTACGGTGTAGCCTTTGGAAAGTAGTAACTCGGCGAGGTAGGCTCCGTCCTGACCGGTAATTCCTGTAATTAATGCTGTTTTCATGATTGATGTGTCGCAGAGCTACACCTAAATCAACACCGTGTAGCTCTAAGTTGTCGTTTAATTCTTTTTTTTTAATACCCGTTTCAAATGCTTCCCAATACCGGTTAGCAGAATACCCTATCCCCCTTGCCGGTACCAGACCTGACCACCACTGGCCACCTCCATTCTTTCGTTATTTTGGGTTGCTAACTCCTCCCGTTCGGGCGTATCCCACCGGAGGGAAGCATGTAACTCGTGCCGATGAGCGGAAACGCTTTTTTCCACCCCCACCGTCCGACCTGCGTTTCATTGACCGCGTATACCCGGGCAGCTCAGCCGATGTCAGAAATCCATCGTGACTATCCCTGGGAACACCTGTGGGAAATTCCGTTTGCGTTTTCCTGTCGGGTAGCCAGCCAAATTAAAAGCACTCCAAGGTGGCGCGTTATCGGTTGGACTTCCTGCCTTACATCTTTACTTCTTTAAAGGACTCTTTATTCGCCAGAAACCATTGGTAGGTAGAGGTGATTCCCTCTTCCAAACCGATTTTCGCTTTCCATCCGGCCTGAGTCATTCTGGAAACGTCCATCAATTTTCTTGGCGTCCCGTCTGGCTTAGTACTGTCCCAGATAATCTCCCCCTGATGTCCCGTAATTTTCTGCACCAGTTCCGCCAGGGAACGGATGGTCAAGTCTTCCCCGGTACCCACGTTGTAGAGGTTTTCGTCAAAGGTATTTTCCATGGCAAAACACACGGCCTCTGCCATGTCGTCTACGTGCAAAAACTCCCGTAGCGGTGCACCCGAGCCCCAAAGTTTTACTGCCTGATTGCCGGCCTCCTTTGCTTCGTGAAATTTTCGAATCATGGCCGGCAGTACATGGGAAGTCTCCAGATCAAAATTATCAAACGGCCCGTATAGGTTCGTTGGCATCAAGCTAACGTAGTCTTTTTGGTATTGCTTTCTGATGGCCTCGCAGGCTTTTACACCGGCGATTTTTGCCAGGGCGTACCATTGATTGGTGGGTTCAAGGGATCCGGTCAACAACGCTTCTTCCCGAAGCGGCTGTTCGGCCAGTTTGGGATAAATGCAGGAACTCCCGAGAAAAATAAACTTTTCTACACCGGCATTCAGAGAGGACTCGATCAGGTTGTTTTGAATAATCAAATTGTCCATCAAAAAAGGATAGGGGTGGTTATTATTCGCCAAAATACCTCCCACCTTGGCGGCAGCATCGATCACCACCGCAGGCTTTTCCTGCTCAAAAAAGCGACTCACGTCGGCTTGATTTTTCAAATCCAATTCCTTTCTGCTTAACCCAATCAAATGCTGGTAGCCTTTCCGTTCCAGATTCCGCCAAATGGCAGCACCTACCATACCTCTGTGTCCTGCAATGTATATTTTGCTATGCTTGTGCATCTACGTATCAGTTTACTAATCCTGGATTTTCCTTTTCCAATTTCTCATAAATCTTTTTAACATCCTGTGCCTTCGCCCGGTTCAATACCAGGATGGCATCCGGCGTTTCCACCAAAATAACGTCGTCCAAACCGAGGAATTCAACGTGTTTGGCTCCTGCACCAAGTACCAGATTCTTGCCGTGCCGCTCCTTGCTACTTTCCGGAAAATATTCAAACAGCGCCTCGAATGATCCCATATCTGACCAGGAAAAATCGGAAGGTACCACTTTTATTTTTTCGGATTTTTCCATCACGGCATAATCCACACTGATGGAAGGAATCTCAAGGCTCAACTCCAGAGGCAAAAAACCATCTTTCGCCGACTTGTACGCTTCCTGAGACTTTTCAAACACCACCGGTTCATATTGCCGAAGCTCTTCCAGGTAAGTGCCTGCAGAAAAACAAAACATGCCACTATTCCATAAAAAACTACCCTTCTCCAAAAACCCCTGTGCCGTTTCCGCATCGGGCTTTTCGCGAAAGCTTATCACCTCGTTTCCCGCGTGTTCGATGTAACCGAATCCAGTATCCGGCCGGGAGGGCTTCAAGCCAAACGTAACCAAAAATCCTTCCCGGGCAAGGCTTACCGCTTTTGACAGGGCAGCTTCGTACCTCGGCTGATCCCCGATTAAGTGATCCGATGGCGTAACCAGCATCACGGAATCCGGTGGTAGTGAAAAAGCGGCAAACGCAATGGCGGCAGCGGTGTTTCGGGGGGTTGCTTCTACCAATTCCAAAAAATCATTGTTTTTTTCTTTCAGAATTTGTCTGGAAAACTGGTAGTTGTCCACACCTCCGACTACCATCACCTGATCACAGACCGATGCATTTCTCAGCACTGTTTTTTCAAAAGGGACTGCCCGTCAAAAATGGGCAGGTACTGCTTGGGTTTACTTTTTCTGGAGAGTGGCCATAGCCTGCTCCCTACTCCACCGGACAATACCACATTGATGATTTTCATGCATTTGTTGTTTGCTATAATTCACCTACCGGCATCCTGCTTGCGGGCCGGTGCTTACAAAATCGTTATTCTCTAAAATAGGTTCGGGTACGCATTTAAACCGTTTAGCTGTACCAGTAAAAGTGATGGACTGTACGAAAAGTGATCAAGTCCAACGTATACCCGGCACCTCATCAGGCACCGAATACCGCATCAAAAGTAAATAAAAAAATCAAATGAAAAAAATTTATATAAATTACATTATTATATTTTTAAACCACATATTAATGTGTTTAAAAATAATAAATGGGGTTAGCTTCGGAAAATCCAGGCAAATTTTCGACACCATTACTTGAAGCATACCCAAATAATTCGGTAAATTCGTCCATTAACGTTAGAACTATGACTGAAAAGTTGTGCTGGTACGTCATGTATACTGCGCCTCGTGCAGAAAAACAAGTGGCCAAACGATTAGAAGAAAAAAACATCCATGTATACCTCCCAATTATAGAAGAAATCCGGCAATGGAGCGATCGCAAAAAGAAGGTGCAAAAACCTTTATTCAACGGCTATTTGTTTGTTTACACCAGCAAGGACCGGCTTTGGGAATCCCTTCAAGTAAGTGGCGCAGTAAAGTTTATTAATTTTTCGGGAGAACACGCCGTCGTGCATCAAGACGAGATTGATGCGATCCAACGAGTGATCGAGACCGGGGTAGCCATAGAGGTCGATACCGGAGCGATCGAACAGGGAGAAATGGTTCATATTTTAGGCGGGCCGCTCCAGGGAGTCACCGGGGAATGCATCCAAAAATCCAATCAGGACTATTTCATTATTCGCATTCCGAGTATCAACCAGAGCATGTTGGTGAAAGTGCCAAGAAAATTTTTGAAGGTGATCCGCGAATAAAAACGCAAATTCATTATCATTCAGCCCTGATTTTAATAACTTCGCTAAACCAATCACCTGTTTGTTACTTTTTTTATAGAACGTGCAACAGGTCCCTTTTTTATACGAAACGAGCGCTCCCATGGAAAAACACACATACGGAACCGGCCTGATAGGTAACTGCAGTTTTATCGCACACATTGAAAAAAACACCAACATCAGTTGGCTTTGCATGCCCCGCTTTGATAGCGACTTTCTATTTGGAAGTATGTTGGATAAGGAAAAAGGGGGAGAATTTACGGTTTTGCCCCAAAATGGAGGGTTCACTTCCCGGCAATCCTACATGGAAAACACGAATATTCTCGAGACTTACATAGAAACATCCGCAGGAGAATCCTACAAAGTCACGGATTTTGCTCCCCGATTTTACAACTACGACCGGTACTTTAAACCCTCGATGCTGGTGAGAAAGATCGAACCATTGCGGGGTGAACCAAAAATTAAAATCAACTGTGTGCCGGTATCGGATTACGGGCAACGCAAACTACGGCCGATTCCGGGAAGCAACCACATTGAATTCAGTGGAAGAGATCAGCACGTCCGTCTGACCACCAATTGTTCCATTACCTACATCATGGAAGAACAGGAGTTTCGGCTGCAGCGCACGGTGTATTTGGTACTTACCTATGGCAAACCGCTGGAGGCTCCCATCGAAAGCACCATCGAAAAATTCCTGAATGCCACCTGCCAGTACTGGAGAAACTGGGTGAAATCCACCAGTATTCCCAACTTTTTCCAACGGCTGGTTGTCCGTTCCGCACTGGTTCTGAAAATTCACCAGTACGAAGATACGGGAGGCATCATCGCTGCCTCTACGTCCAGCCTGCCCGAGTCACCCGGGTCTACCCGAAACTGGGATTACCGGTATTGTTGGATGAGAGATGCCTACTATACCCTCAACGTTTTTAATCATTTAGGTCACTTCGAAGAATTGGAACGCTATTTTGAGTTTATCCAAAACCTGCCTACCGACGAAAAAGGCCGCTATCAGCCGCTTTATGCCATCACGGGTTCATCCAAATTACCCGAACTGGTAGCGGACCTGGACGGGTATATGGGAAACAAGCCGGTTCGCTTTGGCAACCAGGCGCATACACACGTACAGAATGACTTGTACGGACAGGTATTGGTAACACTTTTGCCATTGTATGCCGATAAGCGATTCATCGAATCAGAAAAGAGTCACTCCAAACCCTTCATCCACAACCTATTGAATAAAATAGAAGAAACCATGGACGAAAAAGATGCTGGTCTGTGGGAGTTCCGCAACTTGAAACAGGAACATTGCTACACCTTTCTTTTCCATTGGGCGGGGGCTTGTGCAGCCATCAAGATCGCAGAGCGGCTAGCGGATCACGAGATGAAAAACAAAGCGGTCGAACTCAAAAACAAGGCGATTCGCAAAATTGAGGCCTGCTATATCCCTGAGAGAAAAGCCTACGCACAGGCCATTGGCACAAAGAATATGGATGCCAGCACCCTGCAAATGATTACCATGGGCTATTTTGGAGAGGATATCGAAAGCGCAAATAACCACCTAAAGGCCCTCGAAGAAGACCTCCTGGCGAAAGATTTTTTGTTTTACCGCTACAAACACCAGGACGATTTCGGCGAGCCCGAAACTACGTTTCTGATCTGTGCCTTTTGGTACATTGAAGCGCTTGCCTGTGTAAACCGGTTGGACGAAGCCATGGAGGGGTTTGAAACCCTAAGCAATTATTGCAATCATCTCAAATTGTTTTCGGAAGACGTGGACCAGCACACCGGCAGCCAGTGGGGAAACTTTCCTCAAACCTACAGCCATGTGGGGTTATTGAACGCTGCTTATCGAATCGACAAAAAACTTGATAAACCCAATTTCATTGTTTAAAAGAACCGAGCTTTTCCCGCTGCTCCTCTTTGTTTCTCACGACCAGGATCCAATCCTGCTCTAGTCGCAGGTAGCCGTAATCGTAACAATACCCGTATACGTTTCCTTTCTTATTGGTATAGGTATGGGTGCGGTATTTAAAAATAAAGCCTTGCTCCAGTAATTTTTCCCGGGATATTTTCGCAGTGTCCTCCGAGTCGGGAAGGATAGCGGCCAGAATATTTCTGTTCTTTTTTAAGGCATTGTTGATGTTACGTATCAGGTTATTGCTGCCCGATTTCATTTGATTGTTGTAGGTGTTCCTGCAATAATCATCGCAAAACTTTTTGTCAATCCTACCCGCCACTGGTTTACCACAACTTAGACATTTTTTAGGACGTACCGCCATACAAATCCAATTTGAGTGGATAAATCGGATAAAATATACGTATAAAATGTGATTTATTCCCAATCGCTAACCATTTTTAAACGTTTACAAACGCTTACAAACGGTTTTAAACGAAAAAAAACCGACTAAAGCAACCCCAGTCCCGCAACTTTGTATCGTTCCAATTCGGAAAAAAATCATTTCTAACTAAAACCTCATACATCATGAATGCGATCAAAAACAAAGTTCAGCTAATCGGAAGACTGGGAGCAAAAGCAGACTTCAAAACCGTCAATGGAAACACGCCCATGGTTCGGCTCAACCTGGCGACCAATGAATCCTACAAAAACAACAAAGGAGAAAAAATAGAGGAAACCTACTGGCACAATCTGGTAGCATTCGGGAGGCCTGCCGAAATCATTCACAAGTACACGGACAAAGGCTCAGAAATCTGCATCCAGGGAAAACTCGTCAGTCGGTCCTACGAGGACACTGCCGGAAACAAAAAATACATTACAGAAGTGCAGGTAAACGACGTCCTGCTTATGGGCGAAAAAGTCAAGCCCTAAATCCAAGCACTTTTTTCACTCGACTTTTTTGGATCTATTTTTTGATAGCTACCGGTGGGGCAAGGGTGGCCCCACCGGTCCTATAGATCCCACAGGCGCATCGGGGGATTGTCTGAACCGGATTACAGACCTTTCCTTCCAGCCGGTCTCTCACGGCATCGTTACCATTGTGGGTGAATCTCTTTCTTAAAATACCGACTGTACAACTCGGCTACCGCGTCCATCTCTTTTGGCGAAAAGGGAGGCAGGTCGGCCGCTTTCACGTTGGTACGAACCTGCTCCACCCTGGAAGCTCCGGGTATGACCGTTGAAACGGCGTCGAACATGAGTACCCAGCGAATGGCCTTTGCCGCCAAATCAGCCCCCAGCAACTCGTGGAGTTCTGCTACGGCCTCAATCCCCTTATCCAGCGGAATGCCGGAAAAGGTCTCCCCCTTATCGAAGGCTTCCCCCGTTCTATTAAAATGCCGGTGATCTTCGGGGTGAAAGGTAGTCTCCTTGGAGATAGTCCCCGCCAAAAGCCCGCTAGCCAGCGGGACCCGGACAATTACCCCACAGTCGCTGGTTTTCGCCTTCTGAAAAAAAACGTCTGCTGGCTTTTGCCGAAACATGTTGAAGATGATCTGTACGGACGCCACGTTGGAAAACTGCAACGCCTGCAAGGCCTCGTCCACTTTTTCCACGCTTACCCCCATGTGGCGAATCTTTCCTTCCTCTCGCAACTGTTCAAAAAGACCGAAGATCTCGGGTCGCTGGTAGACGGGGCTCGGCGGGCAATGCAACTGAATCAAATCAATGGTTTCTACTCCCAGATTTTTTAAACTTGCTTCCACATACTTCCGCAATACCTGCGGTGTATACCTTTCGGCCAGGTGTGGTTGTATTTGGCGACCACACTTGGTCGCGATGTACACCTCTTCCCTTCGCTCCCTCACAACCTTTCCCACAGCTGCTTCACTCAACCCAGCGTCGTACACGTCCGCTGTGTCTATAAAATTAACGCCCTGGTCAATGGCCTCGTGGATAATGCCATAAGCTGCCTGCGTGTCAAAGGATCCTCCCCACCCTCCGCCAACTTGCCAGGTGCCCAGTGAAACTTCTGAAATAGTAAAATTTGTCTTTCCTAATTTTCTGTAATTCATAATTTGACCTTACCTTTAACTCGTATATGATTACCGCATGTATTGATTGCCAAAAGCCAAAACGACGGATGCTTGCAAGAAGAACCTTTATGACCGCAAACGCTTCCTTTGGCCTTCGCCCATGAATTCCATTCAAAACGTTTCAAAAAACCCAACTCAGCATGATCGTCCATCAAGTGTTTTTCTGGTTACACCGTCCCGATAAAGACCTGCAAGCCGTACGGGAAGGATGTGTCGCTATCGCGACTACCGAAAGCGTCAACCGCTATTCCATCGGAAAGCCTGCCGGTACGGCCCACCGGGAAGTCGTGGATCATAGTTTCCACCTCTCCCTAACCGTGTTTTTCGATTCTTTGGAGGCACATGACCGCTATCAAACCGACCCTGTACATTTGAAATTCGTGGAAGACCACAAGGACAAGTGGTCAAACGTGAAAGTATACGACTTTGAAATATAGGCAGTGCCGCGTTCCATTATTGGGAGCGGGGCAGCCACCCTCAGGAAGTTACCCTTTCAATGACCAGGTTGTGGTTGGTATAAATGCAAATATCAGCCGCAATGCTCAGGCTCTCTCGTACCATTTCCTCCGCGCTCAACTGTGCTGCGTATTTCTTTAATGCCCTCGCGGCAGCCTGTGCGTACATGCTTCCGGATCCAATGGTGGCAATGCCCAAGTCCGGCTCTATGACATCACCGGTTCCGGAAAGAATGAGGATATCCGTGGCGTCGGCCACAATCATCATTGCTTCCAGCTTGCTTAGCATACGGTCCGTGCGCCACTCTTTGGCCAACTCCACAGCAGCCCGTTTCATATTGTTGCTGTAGGCCCCCAACTTCTCTTCAAATTTTTCCAAAAGCGTGAACGCATCCGCTGTGGAACCTGCAAAACCGGTAACGATCTTGCCTCCTTGTAATTTCCGAATTTTGTTCACGCTACTTTTGGCGATGGTATTTCCCAATGTGGCCTGCCCATCCGCTCCAATGGCCACCTGTCCTTCGTGTCGGATGGCTACCACCGTGGTAGACTTTAATCGTTCCATATCTTTGGTTTTCTACGCTGTATACCCCTTCTATTTAAAAACAAAAAGCCCTATTACTAGGACTTTTTGGAGATTTTTTTATACCATTCCTCAAATAAGTAACCTGACTGGATCTTCCAGCAAATTCTTGATCGTCTGTAGAAAGGCAGAGCCAATGGCTCCGTCCACTACCCGGTGATCGCAGGAAAGGGTTACTTTCATTAAATTACCCGCCACGATCGCTCCATCCTTGACAATAGGTGTTTGCCGAATACCCCCGATCGCTAAGATGCATGCGTCTGGCGGATTGATAATGGCCGTGAATTCATCGATGCCAAACATCCCCAAATTAGAAACTGTAAAGGTATTTCCTTCCCAATCTTTGGGCTGGAGTTCTTTGTTCTTGGCTTTACCAGCCAGCGTTTTGGCTTCCTGAGAAATTTGAGAAAGGGATTTACTGTCAGCAAATCGAATAACCGGCACCAGCAAGCCTTCTTCTACGGCTACAGCCATGCCGATATGAACGTGATCGTTGTAGCGAATTTTATCCCCAAGCCAGGCGGAATTCACCTTGGGATGTTGTTTGAGTGAAGCGGCTACCGCCTTGATAACCATATCGTTAAAGGAAATCTTGACCGGAGCGACTTCGTTCATACTCTTCCTGGCCTCAATGGCTTTATCCATGTTGATTTCCATGGTGAGGTAAAAATGAGGCGCTGTAAACTTGCTCTCAGCAAGTCGCTTGGCGATCACTTTTCTCATCTGAGACACCTTTTCTTCCCGGAAAGACTCCTGCCCAATGCCAGCCGGGGCACTGCCGGACTCCGGTACAGCAGCAGCTTTCGACGGGGTGTAATTTTCGACGTCTTTTTTTATAATTCTTCCGCCATCACCCGATCCTTTCAGCAAGCTGATATCAATGCCTTTTTCACGAGCCATTTTCTTCGCGAGCGGAGAAGCCTTGATCCTGCCGTTGGATCCGGAATCGGACTTTCCAGCGGCTGGTCTCTCCTCGGACTCCGGGAGGACAGCGGTCGATTCTTCGGCTTTTTCCTCCTTCGGCGCCTCGTTTTCCTGGGAAGATTCCGAGGAAGACTCCTGCGCATGGGCTTTCAACAACGTTTCGAAATCGGCACCTTTTTCACCGATTATCGCAATGACCCCGTTTACTTCCACTGAATCCCCTTCGTCCACCCCGATGTATAACAAGGTCCCGTCGTCGTAGGATTCCAGTTCCATGGTCGCCTTATCGGTTTCAACTTCTGCTAATACATCCCCGGATTTTACCTCGTCACCGACTTTTTTCAGCCAACTCGCAATGGTGCCCTCCTGCATGGTATCGCTCATCTTGGGCATGGTGATCACCGTAGCATTGATGGAGGATGTGTCAATTTTTTCGCTCGGTGAATCTTTTTTGGTTTCAGCCGCTTTTGCCTCTGCCTTCGGTGCATCCTCCTTTTCCTCTTCCTTGGACGCTTCTCCGGTTCCGTCGGACTGAATTTCCTTCAGCAGTTCGTCTATATTTTCGCCTTTCTCGCCCAATACAGCAATGACCCCATTCACCGGAACCGCATCTTTTTCGGCCACCCCGATATGAAGCAGTACGCCTTCGTCGTAGGATTCCAGTTCCATCGTCGCTTTATCTGTCTCCACCTCTGCCAGAATATCACCGGGTTTAACCTCGTCTCCTACCTTTTTTAACCATTGCGCGATCACCCCTTCTTCCATGGTGTCGCTCATTTTGGGCATTCGTATTATTTCGGCCATAAGTTATATTATTCGAATTCTTGTTTTCAGCAATCCAAAAATAGTTCTTAAAAGATGTTTATTCAAATTTAATAATAGTATTTTCACGTAAAGAAATCTTTACGGAATGCCCTATACGCTGAATGTCAGTCCCAAAAGAGTCTCCATACAATCCGAACCGTTTTTTATTTAATGGCCACCTCCAAACCATCTTTCCAGCACTTTTTAGAAAAAACATCCCCTTAGCGTTTGAAAGAGAACGCATTACCACTACAGATGGGGACTTTCTGGATTTGGATTGGCTTAGACGGGGAAGTCCCGAATTGATCATTATCAGTCACGGACTGGAGGGCAATAGCCGCCGCCCCTACATGAGCGGGATGGCCGATGCTTTTTTCTCGATGGGTTACGACGTACTTAACTGGAATTTCAGGGGATGCAGCGGGGACATGAATCGAAAGCCATATTTCTATCATTCCGGAGCCACTTCAGACTTGGAGCAAGTGGTAGTCCATGCCCAGCCTGGCTATCGATCGATTTCGCTGATCGGTTTTAGCCTGGGTGGCAATCTGACTCTAAAATACCTGGGAGAAGCCCATTGGCCCGGTCACCAAAAAATAAAAAAAGCAGTCGCCCTATCGGTGCCCCTTGATTTGGCCGGCTCAAGTGACCGAATCGATCAGCCTGCCAACAAATTGTACGCTTTTCGCTTCCTGCGTTCCCTAAAGCAAAAAATTCGTCAAAAAGCGTTGCACTTCCCGGAAATTGCCAGTGAAATCCGCCTCGATAAAATTCAAACGCTCCGTGCTTTTGACGACGCTTTTACCGCACCTTTGCACGGATTTGAGCATGCGGCAGACTACTACAAAAAGTGTTCGTCCCTGCAGTTTTTGTCCGGTATTCGCCATCCTGCCCTTGTACTAAACGCCCGAAATGACCCTTTTTTGAGTGCGAAGTGTTATCCAGACAAGGGAACAGAAACCCGAGGCCAGGTGCGCATGGAATTTCCTTCCCATGGCGGCCATGTGGGGTTCAGTCCGCGAACAATTCGTGAACGGTATTGGTCCGAAATCAAGGCACTTGAATTTATTCAATCTGAAAATTATCTTTAACTCCAGGTTATTCGCTCGAGCAAAAAAAAACCTTTATGTGTGGTAGATACTCTTTAACCAAATCAAAAACAGCGCTTGAAAACAGATTCGCTTCGGAAATGCTGGAAGATTTTGTCCCCAGGTACAACATTGCCCCCTCTCAGGTAGTCCCGGTAATCACTGGCGACAGTCCCCAGGGATTTTCCCATTTTTATTGGGGAGTCACCCCCGCATTTTCAAAGAATAAGCCGGTTGCAAACAAGCTTATCAACGCCCGGTCGGAAACCATTGCGGAGAAACTAAGCTTTAAATCATCTTTCAGAAAAAACCGTTGCCTGGTCCCTGCCGACGGCTTTTACGAATGGAAGAAAATTGGAAAGAAAACCAAGGTGCCCTATCGATTCGTCCTCCACGGAGAAGAATTATTTGCCTTTGCCGGAATTTGGGAACAGTTCGAAACTGAAAACGGGGATACCGCGCATACCTTTTTAATTTTAACCACCACGCCGAATTCGCTCACCGCAGAGGTTCACGACCGGATGCCGGTCATACTTCCTCCGGATCTGGAAGCAAAATGGCTGGACCCGCACACGCCCGAAAATGTCCTGCTCGACATGCTCCGGCCCTACCCCGAAAAAGAAATGATGACCTATACGGTCTCCCCCATGGTCAATCAGGTTGCCAACGACAATCCTTACGTCATTCGAAAGACGCTGCCCATGGACCAATTTGGAAACTACACCCTATTTGGATAATGTATACCATACAAAGCCTGGACCTCCATTTTCAGAAGGAGGCCCACACCATTGCCAGTTTTTTGGTATCGGATCATGAGCACCGCCTGCTGGTAGAAACCGGACCGGAAAGTACCTGGCTCCAACTGGTGGAGCAACTCCAGTCCCACGATCTCCGTCCCGGAGATATCGATGCAGTGCTCCTTACCCATATTCACTTCGACCATGCCGGTGCGGCATGGAAGTTCGCCGAGGCAGGTGCCCGCATCTATGTGCACCCATTAGGGCTTCCTCATCTGGAAAACCCGGAAAAGCTCTGGCAATCAGCCGCCCGAATCTACGGTAAAGATAACATGCTACAGCTTTGGGGTACCATGAAACCCATAGACCCGGAGCAACTCGTTCCAACCAGGGACATGGAGGCGATATTTTTTGGAAACATGACTTTCGTCCCTGTACACACGCCCGGCCATGCCATCCATCACGTGGCCTGGAAACTGGACCATAACGTGTTTACAGGAGACGTGGCCGGGGTGGCAATCCAGGGTGGCCCGGTGGTTCCTCCCTGCCCTCCGCCCGATATTCATCTGGAACATTGGAAAGCCTCCATCGCCAAAATACGGGCACTTGCGCCCGAGACTTTGTATTTAACCCATTACGGTTCGGTTACGGCGATTGGCAAACACTTTCAGGCGCTGGAGAAAACAATGGAGGACTGGGCCGCATGGATGAAAATCGAATTCGACGCCGGCACGGCGCCCGAAGTGATTACCGAAAAATTTATGGCTTACACGGAACAACAACTGGCAAACCAGGGGGTCGATAGGTCCCTTAGAGAACGTTACGAGCTTGCCAACCCGAGCTGGATGTCGGTAAGTGGCCTGCTCCGGTATTGGAAATTAAAAGAATCAGGGAAAATATAATATATTAATTATTTTCTTCATTTTGTACTATTAATGATCAATTATATTGTTTTTACATATTAAATACCCATTTAGTTTTCTTTTTAGCGTAAAACTTCGTAACCATCCGAAATATTTGTTGTTGCTTATATATTTTTTTCTAACTAGATTATACCAAATATAATTTTAAAAAATAATTACCCTATAAACTTTATGGTATATATATGGTAAATAGATGGACTAGAAAGGAACTAAAAATAGAATCGGTAGATCCCCATGTGCTCAATTTTTTCTACAGGACTATTTCCAGAGAAGAAACCATGACGTTTATCAGAAAAAAAAATTGGCCAGTATTCTTTAAAATTATTTTTATTGTTTTAAATTTGTAAAAATGTATTTTAAATACATAAAAAATACGTATATAAATTAAACGGCTAAAACGGGGCTTAATACCGTACAGCAAACAATATTTAATTATTTCTAGCTATTGCTAAAATATTTAAATATGCTTTTTGAACAGCGACAGGCGTTCCAATAAACAGCAAATCATTACCAATTGGAACGGGTTCAGAGTCAATCACATCCATGTGATTGACGGGGCGAAGTTGTGTATTTGGAAGAGCACGCAAAAGCAGTTTTTAACCATTATTCTTTTACTTACAGCCATGGAAATCAAGGATTTGTTTACCCAGGAAATTGATGAAAGGAATTCAAGTTCCGTTCCTATCGGGTTTTATTTTCAGAAATACCTGAGGCTTTGGTACTTCTTTTTACTGGGTGTTATCGCCTTTAGCGGTGCTGCACTGACTTATATCTACTACACGCCGGATCAATACGAAATTACCGCTACGCTGATGATCAACTCGGGAGAGGAAGCGAAACGAGGGTTTTCTACCAATGCGGTACTGGACGATCTGGACGGTTATCAAACAACCAATATCATAGAGAATGAAGTAGAGGTATTGACCTCCGTCTCCCTGATCCGGAAGGTTCTGGAAAACATGAACCTCTACAATACCTTTTTTGAGGAGAATGGATTCAGAAGGTATCGGGAACTTTTTGGAGAGGAGATTCCGGTGACGATCGCTTACACCAGGCTCACCGAACGTCCAAAAATAGCACCAGGACTAATCCGCCTGGAACTACTTGACGAGACCTCCTTTCGTTTGGAAACGGAGGAGGGGCATAGCAGCCAACACCAGTTTGGTGACAATTTATCCAATTTTTACGGTGATTTCTCCATCCAGCTGAAAGAGAATCGGGTAGGCGCTTTTCCAAAAACGCTATTTTTCTCCTTCAATGACATGCGTGAACTGGCCTTCGCCTACAGCGAAGACATCGAGGCCGAACCTACCAATAAACTATCTACCATCGTTTCGCTATCCTTGCTGACTTCCGTTCCGGAAAAAGGAGAGCAACTATTGGCAAGATTGGTAGAGACCTATAACAGTGAGGCGCTGAAAAACGTCAATTCTACAGCAGCCAATACCTTGACATTCATCGACGAACAAATGGCCAAACTTACGGCTGAGCTGGCGGAGATAGAACAGGCCGTAGAAACGTATAAAAACGAAAATGCCATCTCTGACTTGAGCGCCGAATCGCAGTTGTATTTGGAAAACTCGAGCAACGCCAAGCAAAAACTTTCCGAATACGAAATCAGCATCGAGGTTCTAAATAATCTGGAAGAAAACCTTAGCGATCCAAATAACCCCTCAAAAATGGTGCAGGGATCGCTCTTAATCGACGATGCGACCCTATCGGATTTGGTGAAAAAATACAACGAACTGCAGCGGGACCGGCAGCGACTCCTGAATGGCACCACGGCAGACAATCCGTTGGTGAAAAACCTCGACGAACAATTGTACGGTCTGAAGTCCGACCTGTTGGAAAATATTCAGAGCAATAAAAGGAGTATTCAGGTCGCTAAAAAAAGTTTGGAAGAAAACTCCATGAGAATCGAAGATCGGGCAAACCGGGTTCCACAAATAGAGCGGGAGCTTTTGGCCATTACCCGCCAACAGGCTACCAAACAGGAAAATTATCAATACCTGATGCGAAAGCGGGAAGAATCCGTTCTCTCCCTGGCCGCTACTTCGGTATCCAACGCACGGATAATTGATCCGCCCATGGCGGGTATTTATCCCGCCAAGCCGTTAAAAAAATTGATCATGGCATTCGCCCTGCTCCTGGGCATGGGTGTCCCATTCGGACTCATCTATCTCAACAATTATTTCTTTGGGAAAATCGGTCAGAAAAACGAAGTAGAGGCAATCAGTCGGGTACCTATCATGGGAGAAATCTCGCACGGAAAAAAGAAAAATCTGTACCTGAATAAATTAAGTCGACGATCGGTAATCGGTGAACAAGTAAACATGATCTGGACCAATATGAAATTTGCGTCCATGAGAAAATCAAATCAAGTGATTCTAACTACCTCCAGCATCGGCGGAGAAGGGAAAACATTTTTCAGCATCAACCTGGCCCGGACCATTGGGTTATCCGGTAAAAAAGTCGTTATACTGGAATTTGACCTTCGAAAGCCCTCTGTGTTTCAGCAACTGGGGATACAACCCGATAAGCCCGGTATCAGCGAATACCTATCCGACGAGCGTTATACCGCTCGAGACATTCTCACACTCTCCGACGATAACGCCAACATTTTTCTGGTAAGTGCGGGGAAACTACCTGAAAATCCCGTTCAACTGATGAATAGCCCTCGGTTAGAAGAGCTATTTGCGGAATTACGGAGCAGTTTTGACCATATCCTGGTGGATAGTGCCCCTATAGGGCTGGTGGCAGACGCGTACGCATTGTCCCCGTATGCAGACCTATTGGCCTATGTAGTTCGGTACTACTATACCAAACCCAACCACCTGAAGCTTATCAATGATATTGCCGATCAGGGCAAGTTCAAGAATCCCGTTTTGATACTAAACGACGCCAAATCTGAACATAGCTATGGATATGGGTACGGAGACTACTATACCAGGAAAACAGCTAAAATCTAAGAAAATCATTTTTACCATTTTTTTTTACGACAAATGAAACACGCGGTATTGTTTCTAGCCTATAAAAACTTACATCATTTGGCCGATTACATGGACCTTCTGGATGATGACTTTTTGTTCTTTGTACACATTGATAAGAAAAGTGTGGTAACCGAAGCGCAGCTGAGAGCGCTCTCTGAACGAAAAAACGTCCGACTGATCAGCCGTAAATACACCGTCAATTGGGGAGGGCTCAATTTACTAAAGGCCATTATCTACCTGGCGAAGGAGGCATTGAAAGATCCCCAAGTCGGCTATATCCATACCATGAGCGGTCAGGACCTTCCCATAAAAAGAAGCCAGGAAATAAAGGAGTTTTTCGTACGCAACAACGGAAAACAGTTCATCGAACATTTCCCCCTACCTACCGCTCGTTGGGCAGAAGGAGGGCTGAATCGGCTGAACTACTTTAACCTGTACGACACCTTTGACCGAAAAACCCGTATGGGTGCTTTCTTCATTCATACGGCGTTAAATATTCAACGTTTTTTTGGCATCAGACGAAAACCCTTTGTTTCTTTTCCGAAACTATACGGTGGGTCAACCTGGTGGTCCCTGACCAGGGATTGCGTCCGATTCGTACTCGACACCATCGAAAAGAACCCGGTAATTCTCAAACGTCTCCGATATACCAAATGTGCCGAGGAAATACTCTTTCAAACCGTTTTGATGAATTCGCCCTACAAAACGGCAATCGTCGGAAGCACCCTTACCCTGGTGATTTGGGAGTACCGAAATGGAAACAGCCCTGCTACCTTGGACAAATCAGACCTTCCCAGGCTATTGGAATCGCCCCAATTATTTGCAAGGAGATTTGATTACCCGACCTCCAGCGATTTGGTGAAGCTGGTCAGAGCAAAATTAACTCAAAGGAACGCGTCCAACCCCATCGAATCGTGATCAAAAAAATTTTTCAAAATAAAGTTTTTCAGAACTTTTCGTACCTCACAATGGGCAGTATACTGTCACAATTGGTGAGTTTATTGACGGTGCTGAAAATAACCAAAATCCTGCACCCGGACGACTACGGACTGTACACCTTTATGATTGCCCAGGGAACCTTACTTCTTACCATCGGTGATTTGGGTATCCGAAACATCGTCATCCGATCAATAGCCCGGGATCCTCATCGATCCAAAGACTTGATCTACAATGGCGCAATTCTTCGAACCCTGGCGCTGCTGGTACTCGGTGGATGTTATTTGATATACAACTATTTCCTGGGTACTCTCCAGGCCGAAGAACTACTCTTTGTCTTTCTATTCGCGCTCATTTCCTGTTTTGGTAAGCTGTTTGAAACCGCGTTTCTTGGCCATCAGAAAATGTTACCTCCTTCGGTCATCAACCTCAGCTTCAGCATTCTTTGGTTTTTATGGATTTTTCTATTACCGGCGGCGACCATGAGCGTCACTTTTCTATTCTACTCATTTCTGGGATTGAATCTCCTGAAAAACCTGGTGTTCCATGTTGTGCTGCACAAGCAAGGCCTGATTCTAGGAAAAATGAAAGGTTTTTTTTCCTCCTCCTATTCCCTACTCAAAGAAAGCTGGCCGTACCTTGCACTCGTATTGGTCATGCTGCCGTACACAAAATTCACCAACAACTTTCTGGATATCAATTCTACCCGGGAGGAAATTGGCTATTTCAATCTGTCCGAAAGGCTTACCGGCCCGATTTCATTTGTCCTTGATTTTGGTTTGGTTGCGATATTCCCTAACCTATCGGCACTTTGGGTTTCCAACAAAGCCAAATTTAAAACCTACGTGAGCGTCGGTTTTAAATATTACATGCTGTTGGGCATGCTCTTGTGCTTTCTCTTTACCCTTTTTGCCAGGGAACTTTTGGGATTGGTCTTCCCGGAAAGCTACCTCCCGGCTATATTGGTCTGCCAGCTGCAAGTATGGTACTTATTCCTCACTTCGGTAGACAGTTTGATCGGGACCATTTTTGGCGCGACAAACAACGAAAAAAAGATTCTTCGGTTGGGCATTGTGAATTCTCTGTTCTCCACTCCTATCCTTTACTTTAGCAGTCAATACGGAGCATTGGGACTGGCTTCCGGTATGGTTTTTTCCTTCGCCTTTTTTCAGATTTACCTCTGGCACGTGTTTGGAAAAACCCTTCATTTTGCCATTGAAGACCGTGGGTTAATGTGGTTTTCCGCAGCAGTACTTTTTGTAGTTTCCTATTATGTAGCGAGCGATCTGCATGTGGGCTACAAGCTACTAATGGCTTCGGGAGCCATACTTCTCACCAGTATGTATTTTTTCAAAAACTACACAGTAGCTAAATCCACATGAAAGCCCATCTTCACCTCCTCGCCCTCGTCCTCCTGGTAGCCATCAGTTTGAATTTTTTCGATGCAAAATTCATACCGGCCAAAATCGTCAACTACCTGGAATTTGCTGCCGTAATGGGATCAGTTTTACTGGCTGTACCCTACATGTTTGACAGAACAGGCGGTTTCGTACTTCCGGTACAACTGATTTCCCTGTCCATTATTTTTTCGATGGTAATGGCCTATATTTCATGGGGTCAGGGGATTAGAGACAGCTTATTGGAAACCTCTCAGTACCTGTTATGGCCCTTGTTTTTCCTACTGCTTCACCTAAAGATTCCCATTCGAAGCCTGGAAAAGATAGTACTGGCTTATGGTCTCCTGTATGTGCTGCTTTATTTCTACCAATACGCCAATGCCCACACGGTGCTTTTTGGCAAACCCATTTCAGGAGACGAGTTTACCGAGCAACGCGGCACCATCCGAATCGTCTTCCCCGGGGCGGGGATCTTTCTATTAGCAATTTTTATCTCATTAACTAAAATTACGCAGGCTGTAAAATACCGGTGGTTTTACCTGGGATTTGCCCTGCTGGGATTAATTATCCCCATCATGCAAGTCACCAGACAATTCATTGCCGGCGTATTTTTGATTTATTTTTACCATTTCTTTAAGCGTCAGTCTTTTGTTAAAAAAGCTTTGATTCTGGGCACATTTGCCGGAGGCATCCTGGTGTTGGTCAATTCGGACCTCCCCATGGTACAGGGCGTAATAGACGTACAGCAGCGAGATGCCAAGCTAGGAAAAGACTACATCCGTGTTCAGGCGGGGGAATACTTTCTTACGGACTTTTCTCCAAATGTCCTCAGCCAGGTATTTGGCAACGGTGCGCCGAATTGGGGCATTTCACGGTATGGAAAATTTATGGAACGGCTGAGCCACACACAGGAGTATTTTCTCTCCGATGTGGGGATTATCGCCGTTTACGCCATGTTCGGAATTTTTGCCATCGTGGGCTTTGGCCTGATGTGGTACAAGAGCTTTACCCTAGCCCTTCCGGAAAAATTTGTTTATGCCAAGTATTACTTGTGGTACTTATTGTTTACCAGTTTTACCTGGTATTCGGTCTACCATTATCATTACCTGATCGCCACGATCTTTGCGCTCTACATCTATCACCGCGCTAGCATGGAAGAAAAGAAACGGCTCATGATCAGAAACTTGATCCGAAATTCGGCAGCAGCCGCCGGCATACCTCGGAATATATCTCAGGCAAAGAAAGATACGGTTATTAACGAATGAAGACACCTGCGTTATCTGTAGTCATGCCCGTGTACAACGGCGAAAAGCACCTGCGAGAGGCCGTAGACAGTGTGCTTCAACAGCACTTTGCCGATTTTGAATTGATTATTATCGATGATGGATCTACCGATGGTTCTGCCACAATCATTCAGCAGTTTTCCGATCACCGCATACGGGTACTTCGCAATGACCGCAACAGAGGGATTTCTTTTACCCGCAACAGGGGCTTGGAAGAAGCCCGGGGAGAATTTCTCGCCTGGATGGACTGTGACGACCTGATCTCTCCCGATAGGTTTGAAAAACAGTTGGCTTTCTTTGATCGGCACCCAGAGGTTGTTATTTGTGGAAGCTGGTTGACCCGCTTTGACGAGAAAAAATCGGAGGTATCAAAATCTCCCACCGATCATGCCTCCATCAAAGCACTTTTGCTGTTTAAACCTGCCATTTGGAATGCCACTGCCATGTACCGATTGGCTCGAATCAAAAAAGCGGGATTGTCCTTTGACTGCCAACTTGCCGTAGCCGAAGACTACGATTTCTATTGGGAAGCATGCCGTAAATTCCCTGTTGCCAATATTCCGGAATCTTTGTACTTCTATCGGGACTCGGACTCCAGTATCATGAAAAGCTTTTCCGGCGCGGAGGAAAAAAGTTTTGCGATCCATAAAATTATTTACACGAAATCGCTGCAAGAACTAGGCATTGCTCCCACCGAAGCACAGCTCAGGGTGCACCGAAGAATTGGGTCCACCCAACTTTTCCCTACCTATTCTTCCTATAAAGAAGCGGTCGATTGGCTTATTTTCCTGCAGAAACGAAACGAAATCGAAAAGATTTACGAGCCGGAAGCCTTTTCCGAGATTCTGGGAATCATCTTCTTTTTTGTCAGCAAAAAATCATCCCAGGTAGGGCTGCCGGTCTTTATCAATTACCTGAGAGAGATCAATAGGTTTTCTCCGGCAGACCTGTACCAATGCGGCAAATTACTCATCCGGTGTCTGATAAAATACCGGCGTTTTTAATCCATCCGAAAAACAGCAAACAGCATCCAAAAATGAAAAATTTGCTTATTGTTACCAAATCCCAATACGGATACCATATCGACCCCTATAAGTTTGGGATCTATCTGAGAAATGATTTTCGAATTCATCACCTGAGTTGGGATTTTGGCCTTCCCAAAATCAAGGGAGAAGGCATTCGAACCAGGTACCTGAGCAGAAAGGGGAATAAAGCCTCGCGGTTTTTCCGCTTCCTGCGAGAAATCAATAAGGAAATACGGACGGGAACCTACGACCTGGTTTTCTTGGTCTATTTCCCCGGCTGTTCGTATCTCCTGCTGCAAAATCCGCAGCAAGCCTTTAACGTGGACATACGAACGGCGACCGATACCGACAATTCATTTACCAATTTCTGGAAAGACAGTCTTTTGAAATGGGAGAGCAATCGGTTCCCGCACCGCTCCATTTTGAGCCATGGACTGGCCAAAAGACTGGGGTTCAAAACCTACCATTTTCTTCCGCTTGGGGGAGAGCGGTTCTGTACGGAAGATAAAACCTTCGATGCATTGCATTTGCTCTATGTAGGCACGTTGGAAAACAGAAATTTACTAACGTTTATCCGCGGCTTGCACCGCTTCATCAGCAGCTACGAAGGAACCTCTCTTCCTAGAATTTCTTGTACGATAGTTGGCGACGGACCCGGAAACGAACGTGCGGAAATTGAGGAATACATCCAGTCAAAGGGCCTGGAAAACCTGGTCCAAACGACCGGATACGTTCATAATGATTCTTTGCATACCTATTTTGAAAAGGCAACCGTTGGAATCTCTTTTGTCCCGATCACACCGTACTATACGCATCAGCCTCCTACCAAAACCTACGAATACTTACTCTCAGGATTGCCGGTATTGGCGACGGCCACAGAAGAAAATGCCAAAATCGTTTCCGATACCTGCGGCGTACTGATTTCGGATACAGAAGAGGGAGTCGCCGAAGGGCTCGGCAAGCTGCTGCAAAACCTGAACCGGTTTGACTCGAAAATTATCCGGCAGGTTTGCAGCGAGCATTCCTGGCAAAACATCGCCTTGACAAACCTCCGTCCCTATCTGGAGAACATTGCTGAAGTAAAGAAAGCCTCATTTCAGATCGGTTAACTACATCATGCCATGCAGAACAAGAAAATAAACTCGCTCTTTGTAACCAATATGTACCCCACCAGGGAGCATCCGGTAGACGGAATTTTCATCCAGGAGCAAATTCAGGATTTGGTAAACATCCTGCCGCTTTCGGCTGAAGTCGCATTGATCGATTCTGTGCATCAAGGAAAAAAGGAATACCTTAAATCGCTCGTCTCCATCCCCAAGCGTATCCGATCTGCATCTTATGACATCATACACGTCCACTACGGATTGTCTGGCCTCTTCCTGCTTTTTTACAAACCAAAAGCGAAGGTATTCCTCACCCTGCACGGAAGCGATATTCAACGGCGAAAAAACAATGCCTGGCAAGTTTGGCTGACAAAGAAGATTCTTTCGAAAGCCGATCAGATCTTTGTTCAAAATCAGGCAATGAAAAACTTGGTCCTCCCTCATAATCCACAAGTGGCCGTCGTTACCTGCGGGGTAGATGCAGAATTTTTCAAACCAGAGGCCCGGAGGAATTCTTCCGACGAGTCGAAATTAATAGTGTTTCCAAGCAGTCCCAGACGTGAGGTAAAAAACTATCCTTTGTTTTGCGAAGTCATTTCCCGCATTCGGGAACAAGTGGGGTTTGAAATACGAGTTGCCTGTATTGACCAGTTAAGCCGATCAGACGTTCGCAGTTTACTAAGTAACGCCGATTGTCTCCTTCTTACATCGAAAACCGAGGGATCACCTCAAGTAGTAAAAGAAGCACTTTGTTGCAACCTACCGGTGGTGGCCGTTCCGGTGGGAGATGTCAGAGAAATCGTCGCCGGAGTTCCCAATTGCCAGGTAGCTACTTCCCATGATGCCGATGAGCTGGCCCGTTTGGTAATCGAATGCCTGCAGGAAAAGCGAGGAAATATTCGGCAGGCCTTTCTTCAAAACAAAAAATACCAGCACCTGGCAATCGCCGAAGAGGTGGCAAAATATTACCTAGAAGCAGTAAACGTAGAATCCGTAAACGGCCCGGCTAAAACCACTGCAAAGGCCGTATCCTAATTGAAAAAAAGCAAAAATTCCTAAAATTTAAGTGAAAATAAAATTTTCGTACGAAAATGGAAAACCCAGAAAAAAAGAAAAAGCTCATTCTGATATGCTCCAATGGAGGACATCTGGCACAAATCATGGAATTAAAAGATTGGTTTGTTAAGTTTGACTACCTTGTCGTGACAGAAGAGGCCCCCTCTACTTTGCCTTATGCGAAGCACCTAAACATGAAATTTCTAAAGGGACGACCCAAAGGGAAGAAACGAAGTCTCTCCTTTTTCTTTCACCTGTTAGTCAATTTCTACCTGACAGTAAAAATTCTCCTGCACCATCGCCCAAAAGCGATCATTACGACCGGCAGCCATACCGCAATCCCTATGTGCTTGATAGGAAAAGCCCTGGGAGCAAAGATTGTGTGGATATTGTCATACGCTCGAATAAAGTCCAGAGCGGCTTCCGCTGATTTGATTTACCCATTTGCAGATAAATTTATTATTCAATGGCCAGTACCGCAAAAGTTTTACAAAAAAGCCATTTACCTGGGCGGTATTTACTGAACTTGGTTATTCATTCATTAACCCTTTAATTTACCCAAAATGATACTCGTACTATTGGGAACATTTCCCACGCAATTCACACGCCCGCTGATCGCCATCGATGCACTTTGTAAGGAAGGAAAGATTCGTGAAAAAGTCATCGTTCAAAGTGGCTTCACAGAATTCCCCTCCGAGCATCTTGACTACAAACCCTTTGTTCCGGTAGAGGAGCTCGATTTGCTGTATCAAGAGGCCCGAATCATTATCTCCCATGCAGGATCAGGCTCCTTGCTGAAGGGCCTGAAGATGGGAAAAAAAATCATTGCCATTCCGCGCATGCCAAAATACGGTGAGGTGGTGGATGAACACCAACTTGAAATCCTGGAGGAATTTGAAAAAGAAAACTACCTCCTTGCCTGGCGGGAAACCGATGATCTTGCGGATCTGCTGGTGCAGATCGACTCGTTCGAAACCGAAACCTTTTGTCTCAAGTAAACAAAATATTATTAACTTTCTCGATCAGTACATGGAAACGCTTTAAAAAAACATGAGAAATTATCCAAAATTCTATAGGAAAAGGTAAACCGGAGTCTATCAGTGAGCGGAGCACTTACCTTTTAGGACTACTTTTCCTGTCCCTTGGGACCCCAAACGACTACACCTGAGAAAGTCGTTTGGGTAGCCGATAGGGTCGAGCGTTAGCCGCAAACTCCCGAACGCAGCGTTCGGGTGTCAAAAATTCCGATTGCGGACAGTAGTTTCCTTGGCAAAGAAAAAGTGCTGCCTTTGCGATTCGCCGTCAACCGATGAAATATACCGATCCATTTATTATATTACAGGATGGTGGGTACGCAGCTACCCGGCCTTTCTGTTCACTCAAAGATCTTTTTAGCACCAATGAAGAAAATAATTTTTGCTTTGTTGCGGTATTCCGGGCTACCCGTTTTATTTCGGGAGGTTTTTCAACGAAATAAGGTGACGGTATTGGTTTTTCACGAAATGGATTTCCAAACCGCCGAGACTTCGTTTGCCTACCTCTCAAAAAATTATAATTTCATCTCTTTGGACATGCTGGTTGAAGCCATCCAAAGAAAGGATAGCAGCCATCTCCCAAAAAAAGCCATGGTCGTCACGTTTGACGATGGACATGCCGGAAATTATGCACTGCTTCCCGTACTAAAAAAGTACAAGGTTCCGGCGACCATCTTCATTTGTTCCGGGATTATCGATACGGGCCGTCACTATTGGTTCCGGGAGGGATTGGATAGGCAAACGATCCGGCATTTAAAGGAAATCCCAAATAAAGACCGAATCGCATTCCTTCGATCCAAAGGTTTTGAGCTGGAAAAGGAATACCCCGTAAAACAAGCACTTTCCATGGCGCAGATCGAAGAGATGAGTCCATTTGTTTCTTTTCAATCCCATACCGTATCCCACCCCATTCTGAGTCGCTGCGAGGACGAAGAATCCGAGTGGGAGATTTCGGAATCAAAACGTGCCCTTGAAAAAAAGCTTAAACGCCCAATCAACGCAATTGCTTATCCCAATGGCAGCTACACAAAACGGGAGGTCGTGTTTGCCAGGGACGCCGGCTATGCATGCGCATTGACAGTAAAGCCGGGATATAATTCCACCCACTCTGACCCATTTCTTCTCCGGAGATTGGATCCCAACGATACCTCAGATATCAACGAACTCATTGTGAAATCATCCGGAATTCAAACGGTCCTTGGCAGTCTGTAGCAGTACAGGAATAACCGATTTCCGTCAACTAGCCTTTTTTGGCAACCTCGCGAGCCATACCCGGAAGGAGGCGCTTGATTTCCCGCACGCTTCGATTCCCAGAAATCCCCATGGGCGATACGTAGCATACAGAAGTACTCCTCCCAACCTGCGCTCGTTTCCCGAATAGGTGTCGATAGGAAGTACCTTTGGAGAAATTGGCACCGATTCAGGAAGCCACGAGGAAACGCAAGCGCTCAACCGAATGATCCTGCTTTACGGCAGTGATTAGGTACACTCCTTCCTTAATTCCCGGCAGCGAGAGCAGGTACCCGTCGCCCTCTCTCTGCAGATTTTCGGCATCGTATTGAAACAAGAGATTCCCCAGCGTATCGTGAATTAGAAATCGCTGAAAACCAGTACTCCCTCCTTCCACGAAAATTCGATCTACCGCTGGATTGGGATACAAGGATAGGCGGGCTCCAGTCGGAGTGTCCACGTTTTCATCCACCACCGGAAGCTGGTTTGTTTGAAGCCTTAGGTAGTTGGCAGCGGAGGCTTTGCCGCCATAAATCAAAATACCCGAAATCGTCGCCCGGTTAGCCGAGGCTACCATCTCAAGCTCCAACAGGCCATCCTGAACCACCACTTCTTCGAAAGCGAGCTCCAGTGGCCGATTGTTACTTTCCAAAAACAGATCCAGATTAGGTTTCACCAGTCTCCCTTCCAAAGAAATGCTAAATACCCTTCGTCCAGGTCCTGCCGACGGACCGGCTTTCCCGTACCATAGTTCGTTGTGGTACGTTTTAACCAGGTAGGTACCGTTGGGTACCGGGATTCGATACCTGAGGTCAGGCCCATGCCGTTCGGTTTGAAACAATTCTACTGTACTGGCTGTGGTTTGCTGGTACGTAGTCCGCGAATTAAAAAAGTCAAACGCCCCAATCTCCCCCAAAAACTCCGTATCTCCCAGTACCGTAGATCTTGAGGAACCCGTATTCAGGGACAACTGAAAGGGTTGTTGAGCGGGTGCAGCCTTCGAAACGGCACTCTCCTGTGGTATAATCGAGATACCCGAAAGGGTGGCCCGGTTAGCGCTGGCAATCATGCGGAGGCTCAAAACTCCATCTCTCACCTCAATGTCGGGAAACGTCAATTGCAGGGGAGAGTTGTTGCTTTCCCGGTACAGGTCCAAGGCATCCTTTACCGTGCGGCCTTCCATACGAATGGAAAAAACCCGTCTTCCAGGTCTCGCAGCAGGCCCTCTTTTTCCAAACCAAAGTTCGTGGTGATGGGTAACGACAGTGTACCGCCCATTTTTTACGGGTATTTCTATCCGCAGGTCCGGGGAATTTCTTTCTTGTTTGTACAACGGTATATCGCTTGCACCCGGGTTGCGAAAAGTATAAGAAGTCCCCGAAAAAAATGAGGATCCAGGGTCCGATGCAAAGTAGGTATTTTTAAAAATAACGGGCTCATTGGTTCCGAAACTGTAGTGAATGCCTGATCCTTCCGGAGACGGCGCCTGTTGTTCCTCCGTGAGGGCTACCTTTTCGGAGGTTTCCACTGCCTCATTTGCTGCGACCTGCAGGAGTACCTCTTCCGAATTTGAGATATTCCCTTCCGTATCCCATATTTTTGCTCTAAGCCGGTAATTGCCTTCATCGAGCGTCAACAAGGTGAAATGGTAAGGAGCTGCATCGGAGGCACCTAGCCATTCATCATTGCTGAAAAACTCCACTTTTGAGACGTCCACGCGCGGATCGGTAGAGACTTTTGTCTCAATGGTCACTTCATCACCAGACTTAAGAGATGTTTCATTCTTCGGAGAAACGATGACGACGCCCGGGGCCTCGATGGGTGCTGATTTTTGTTCAACTTCCGGTACTCCGGGCAGATTGATTGACAAGTCGTCCAGAAAAATATTTGTTACATGGGGATAGGTTGTGTCTGCGTAGGCATTGATGCTAAACATGTTTACGTCTACTTCTGGTTTTAGGGTATTGCGAAACCCTGTATCGATGACCAGTTCATCGTCCTGCCAAACGAGCACCCTGCCCTTATCTCCTCTGTCCTGAATGATTCGCACTTGGATTTTCACCCACTTCCTGACGGGTAAATCGATGCCCTCAGGGGCTTTCCAAACAACATCGGGACTGTTGTTTCCCCAAAACTTTTGGAGATCGGCGAGGCTTAGGTAATTTGCACCTCCACTACCCGCGCCTCCGCGAACCTCCAACCCAAGCACGAAATGGGGTAAATTGATCTGGTCCGGGCCGGTTCCCGGGCCTCCAGGAGCGAACTTGACACCTTTTGTTTGAATTAAATTAAACCAGTCGTTATTACGGTCAAAATCGATCCGATTCGGAAAGTAAAAATATTGGGTAAAAATTAAATCCTTGTGTTCGGATATTTCTTTCCAGCGGTAGTTTCTTGTGGCATGTCCACCCCCATTCGTGGTATTTATGGACATTTTTAATGCGTATTTTCCCGTTCTTGCCACCTCGGTACTCACGAAACTGTTGCCCCTGTTGCTGTTAAATTCTCCTCCTCCTCCATTTAGCAACCAATCCCTTTGGGAGCCACTCTCGTGTCCTGTGCCCCATAGTTGTTCTCCCAGTCGATTGGACGGCACCGGTTCCTGAAGGGGAACCGGTGCGGAAGGCCTGAGGGTATTCCAATTAAATTCCCTGGCAATCAACCCATTGATCCCAACGAAGTAAGCGAGAAAAACTACATAAGCTGCTCTTTTTTTGAGCCCTTCGAGCGGCCGCGACCCAGCTCTCATGCGGGTTTCAACAATCTGTTTCATTTTACTTGTGATTAGCGCTGTTTCCATACATTGGTAAAAAAAAGAAATTCATAAACCGATTATTGTATTTAAACAATACAAATAATATAAACTGTATTTTGAATACAGCAATATATTTTTCTGAATAAATAGGTATTTATTAAAATAAACAGTATTTAATTTTAAAAAACAAAACACATCCACATTCTTTTCAGAACGTTATTATAAAAAGCTTCCGGGTCGGAAATGGAAAAAACGATCGAAATGCATTTATTTCAGGAGGAGCGTCGAAAAACAGATGGGATGAGCCCACTGCCAGATATATTTCGAAAAGAATTTTTTTTTTAATCTGGCTCCGCTGAATTTGGGTGAATCAAGCCGCTCGCCTGCCGGTCGGGGGCATATTCAATGCCAAAATTGATTTTTACATTTTATTTGCCCTACTTGCCAACAAAAAATCTGTCTTTCCAAACCATGAAGTATTCCCGAATTACCGGCGCCGGACACTACCTCCCCGAACGAGTGGTAACCAATGAAGACCTTTCCCGCATGATGAATACCAATGACGCATGGATCGTCGAACGCACAGGCATCCGGGAGCGAAGGTGGTTTACTCCCGGAAAGGAAACGGTCACCAGCATGGCAAAAGAAGCATCCGAAATGGCCATTAAAAACGCCGGATTGACAGCCAAGGCCATTGATTTTATCGTATTCGCGACCATCACTCCGGATTATTTTATTCCTGGAAACGGCGTACTGCTGCAGCGGGAACTTGGTCTGCAGGGAATCGGTGCTCTGGATATACGAAATGCCTGCTCGGGTTTTATCTACGCGCTATCAATTGCCGACCAATATATCAAAACAGGTATGTACCGGAGAATTTTGGTCGTAGGGGCAGAAATCCAATCCTCTGCACTGGATAAGAGTGACGAAGGTCGCTCCTCTGCGGTGATTTTTGCAGACGGAGCCGGCGCCGTCGTCCTGGAAGCCACCGATGGAACTGATCGAGGTATCCTTTCAACCCACCTGCATGCGGACGGGGACTTTGCAGAGGAACTGTACGTCAAAGACCCGGGGAGCAGTCGGGAAATACGTATTTCGAAGGAATTAATCGACTCGGGCTCGTTCAACTTATTCATGAATGGCAATGCCGTTTTCAAGCATGCCATCGTTCGGTTTGATGAAGTTATTCGGGAAGCTTTGCACGCCAATGGAAACGTACCAGCAGACCTGGACCTCCTTATTCCGCATCAAGCCAACCTCCGCATCAGCCAATACATACAGGCAAAACTTGGGCTGGAAGACCGGCAGGTCTACAACAATATCACCCATTATGGCAATACCACCGCGGCGACCATTCCTATAGCGATTTCGGAAGCCTTGATGCAGGAAAAAATTCATCCGGGAGACTTGATTTGCCTGGCTGCATTTGGCAGTGGGTTTACCTGGGCTTCGGCGCTCATTCGCTGGTAAAAAATTCTATCCCATGTACAGCTTCGCCTCATTGCTTTCCATTACCCGGGAACGGGAACTCTTCGAAAAAATCAGCGCCGCCAAAAGCCTTTTTGTAACCCTTTTTTCCGAGGTAGGCAATCAAGTAGGCTTGGTAGATCTGAACGAGATACATCCGGATCAGAAAGGGATGAAAATCAGCAAGGGAAACGAATTGCAGCAATGTCCCTATCAGGTTTTGGATATAATACGGGATTTTAACAAGGAATCAGGTCTGAATATCCGGGTACTGCATTGGTGGGGAAGAGGTCTTTTCCTGCAACTCTATTTTGGCCGGATGCATCCATTTCTTCAAACCCCCGGATTGGAAAAATTAGCGCAAAGCCGCTTTTACCTGTGCAAAGCCGATCGATGGAATTACCAAAAAATCATTGACGAGCAGCATGTTGAACCCTTTGATACACAAAACCTGCCAAACCACCTGCTCCACTATTCTCACCTTCAGCTGATCAAATCCCTGCCGATAAGAGAGCCGGAGCGACTGGTACCCGAATTGGTTCTGGAGATCAGGCAGTTGTATTCCCTGCTGCGGGAGTAAGCCCTAACATAGCAATCAAAAACAGGTAATAATTGGTTTTAACGATAAAAAAACAAAAAACATGAAAGTTTTTCCAAACTAAATAAAGTTTTTTAACTATATGCCGTAAATTGGAACCAAGAACGGGCCCAATCCGTAAGACCTTTATAAATCGATTGAAATCGCTCATGAAATACCTGTTTGCCTGTCTCGCCACTGTCTTTTTTATGGAGTTTGCTTTTGGACAAGGTCAAATGGTCAACCTGTACAACAAGGACTCCACACTCATGGGTAACGGGGTCATGGTGAACAATAAAATGGACGGCCTCTGGAAGTTCATTAACCCAAAAACCCAAACCCTGATCCAGCAAGGCACCTTCGACAAGGGAGTAAAAGACGGGCAGTGGATCAGTTATTTTTCCAATCGCCAGAAGCGAATCGTAGCCGAATACAAAGATAACCGTCTCAACGGCGCCTACCAGGAATTTGACCTGGGAGGGGCGCTGATCAAACAAGCCGTTTATCAGGACAGCGTATTGATCGGCCCCTACAAGGAATACTATGGCAACCAAGGTGCGTCTGGATTTTCCAACCCAAGGCAGGTAAAGACGGAAGGTAACTATACCGCCGGCAAGCGTTCGGGCACCTGGATTTTTTACTACGAGAACGGAGAAAAGGCAGTGGAAATCCAATACAAGGAAGGCGTGAAAGACGGGGCGTATAAAGAATATGCTCCATTTGGGGAGTTGGTTGTCGAAACCTCCTACCAAAACAACCAACCGCACGGAGAATTCAAGCGGTATTCTCCCTCCGGGCGAATCCAGGAACAAGGTACCTATGATGCGGGCAAGAAAGTAGGCGAATGGGTGAGTTTCTTTCCGGATACAAGCATCAAAGAATCCGAGAAAAATTTTGACGAATCTGGCAATAAGACCGGTACTTGGACCTACTATTACGAAAACAGACGGGTCGCACGTATTGAAAAATACGAAAGCAACATTCCGGTAGGCATGTGGGAGGAGTTTTTCCCGGACAAATCCCTATCCAAAAAGGTTACGTACGACCTGGGAGTACCCGTAGGTGACTACGTAGAAAACCACAGTAACGGCAATCCCTCCGTACGGGGACAATACGAAAATGGCTTTCGCACAGGCGTGTGGAAAAGTTACTATCCGGAAGGAAAACTCTATTCCATCGGTGAATACAAAAACGATCTCAAATCCGGACTTTGGAAGTACTTTAACAAAATAGGTATTTTAATTGCAGAGGGCAGCTACCAACTTGGAAACGAGACGGGACAGTGGTTTTATTACTACGACGGTGGGCAGTTGAAGTCGGTGGGAAGCTACCTCCTGGGGAAAGAAGATGGTATGTGGGGCCTGTTTTACGACAACAAACAACTCACACAGGAGGAAACCTGGGAGTTTGGCAGACTGATGAACGTCAGCGAATACAATAACTACGAAGGTACCAAAACACTGGACGCCGGGACATTGACCGACGGCAACGGTACCCGACTGACTTACTATATCAATGAACAAAAAGAATCGGAAGGTAATTACAAGTCGGGGAAGGCAGAAGGCACCTGGAAATACTACCACGACAACGGAAAACTAGCGTCTGAAGGGCAGATGGTGGATGGAAAGAAAGAAGGAGCCTGGAAATATTTTACCCGATCGGGCAATCTGGAGGACATCATCACCTTCAAAGCAGACGAAGTAGTGCCGGAAAGTCTGCCAGAGGAAAGCGATTTATTTCAGGATTTTAACTAAATCCAAACAAACTGCCCCGATGACTGTTTTCTAAGAAAAAGAAAGACATGTTTGGTTTATTCAAGAAGAAAACAGAAGTAGAAAAATTGCAGGAAACCTACAAAAGCCTGATGGAAAAAGCACACAAAGCCTCCCACCAAAACAGAGCGTTGGCAGATGACTTGATGGCGCAAGCCGAAGAAGTCGCCAAGAAAATCGACGCGCTTAAAAAATAATCAGCTGGTTTTACCAGCTTTTTTTTTGATATTTTTTTTCTTTTTATAGTTATTTTTCCAGCGTAAAAAGCGTAATATTCAAAATATTATTTTGTATTGATCCAACGAGCGAAACATGGTACGCTTATTGCCGTATAACATTCTAACAACAAATTGTTATGCGCCATGAAAACGTTCAGAATCAATTCATCGCTACCAGGGCAAGTTGTAGGATTTGTCATCGTGACTGTGTTGCTGTTTTTGCTTGCCGGAACCAAAGCAAGTCAGGCTTCCCCATTTGCCGTGTCCTTTCAGGTTTTCTATGAAGAGCTTAGTCCTTATGGAGATTGGATAGAAGATCCTCATTACGGATTCGTATGGATTCCCTATGCCGAAAGAGGCTTTCAACCCTACCGCACCAACGGACACTGGGTCATGTCTACCTATGGCAACACCTGGGTATCGCATTACGATTGGGGATGGGCTCCCTTCCACTATGGCAGGTGGTTTTTTAGCGACCTCTACGGCTGGGCCTGGATTCCTGGCTACGAATGGGGACCTGCCTGGGTTAATTGGCGAACCGGCAGCGGTTATTACGGGTGGTTTCCACTGGGTCCACGGGTTAGCTTTTACACCTCGTTCCGATTTCCTGTGTACAACCATTGGGTATTCGTCCCAAGACGACGTCTGCTGAGCCGAAACCTCTTCCGCTATTACTTACCGGGTAGAAACGTCAACGTGATCTACCAACAGACGACGGTAATCAACAATACCTACGTATACAATAATAGGAATTACATAGCCGGACCAAGCAGACGGGAACTGCAGCAGGTAACCCGACGAGACGTACCGGTATTTCAAGTAAGAGAAGGACGAAGACCCGGGAGGACTGCCGTCAGCCAAAACAGCATACAGCTGTACAGGCCTCAAATACAGCCTGATCAGGCTCGAAGTAATGGCAGACAGGTTCAGGCTAGACCGAGAAACTATATCCCCGCCGACGAGTACCGGGCCAGAAATGCGGAACGCATCCAATCGGAGAGAAGAGCCGTACTTCCAGAAGCGGCCCCGGGAAATTCCCTGAGATCCGAAACGCTCAAAAACGGGAATATTCGGGATAGCCGATCAGCCCGGACCAATCCGGCGATAGCTCCCGCAAGAATTGGGTCCGATAACAGCACGCGCAGGGGCACCACGTATACCAACCGAGCCGTTAGCCCGTATCGTAGGGAGGCACCTGCAGCGGAACGGTCCCAACCCTATGCCCGGTCCAGGACCACGACCGTCGCTCCACGGAGTAGCGCACCTGCCCAGTCCTCGGTCAGATCCGCCCCTTCTCAACCACGGGTAAACGCCAGCAGGCAGCCGTCTACGTTACAACGGAACACCAGATCTTCCACACCGACGGTACAACGAAGCCGCCCGGCACAAGGCCAGGTTCGGGCAGCCAAACCTGGAAATAACACCACCCAAATGAGGCGTTCGGCGCCGGCTAGCCAGAATAGAACGCTTCGAAGCGCACCGGCTACCCGTCCTACCCGAACCTATCAAAACAGAGGTAGTAGCGGGACAGCGCGCAGGGTGGCTCCTACCACACAAAGAAGCCAACGCAGTGCTCCTGCAGCTTCTAGTCAGCGCTCCCGAAGAGGAGGAAACTAAACGATTACTAGCAAAAAAGGCGGTTTGAACCCGCCTTTTTTTGTGCTAAGACTACATATAATCCTCAGGAAACTGCCTTGACGGCATTTTTCATTTTTGCAAGCCCGGTTTTTGCCACTTCCAAGGGATCCTGTGCCCAATAAGTGGGGTTAAAAAGCTCCAAAGAAAGCACCTTGTTGCCACCCATCTCTCTCAGATCACCCAGTATTTGCGACAACGGGGCCACCCCATCTCCTGGATAAACCCGGTCCTTGTCCTGCTGTTTTTCTCGTGGAATGGAGTCGGGATAGTCGTTTATATGAAATATCTCGATAGCTTGCCCATGGATGAGCTTCAAACCATCGAAACCGGAGCCACCCCTATACAAGTGGTACACGTCCGGAAGCAGGCGTGCATCCGGATCATTGGCCACGGCCGCTACCATTAAAATCTGGCCCAAATGATGAAAGGGGGCAAAGGCTCCCCAGAACTCAAGCTGGGGCATCACGCCGGTCTTTCGACCCAGGTCCAGCAAGGCCTTGTACTTTCTTCCAGCTGCCATCAAATCGACGGGGGCCTCCGCACCGATGCCCGGGGCAGCCACCCTACTGCAACCTATTTCGGCGAGCATGTTCATTTCTTCCTCCATTTGCAGGAAGCCAGCCTTACTTTTGGCTTCGTCTGATGCCATCCAGGGAGCAAAACCAATGGCGTTTTCCACACGAAGCCCATGCTGCCTGACGATATCGTGTAATTCGGTCGTGCTGTGCCCGGCTGAAAGAAACTTCTTTACGTCATCTACCCACACCTCGATGCCATCGTATCCGGCTGCTGCCGCAATTTCTATGTACCGCAGCAGCCCCGGCTGCTGACCGCGGATGGTACTGGTGTTTAGACAAAAACTAAAAGTAGATTCTTTTGGGGAACGGGAAAAGGCGGGGGCCGGAGCAAGCGCGGCCAGGGCACCCAGGCCCATACTTTTTACTGCGTTTCTTCTGTTGGTCTTCATGCGTTTATTTATTCGTACACGGAATGATTACTTGATCGGAAAGGCGCCGGAAAGGCAGATAAATCTACAAAAAAAAATGCCATTTCAGCCCTTCAGCGCTTCGCTCTATCAATTCTTTTCAAACCGAAAAACGTCTTGCCCCATCCTACCTATGTATATTCCCCGTGGCAACCGATCAATTTCCAAGCGGTTCAGGCAGGGAGAAGGGGTAGTATGCCTCACCCAATCCGTTTTCTCACGGCCAAATAGGTCAAATACACGTATTCCTTCCCCACACGAAACTCCCCCATCCAACCAAAGCTCCCGATCAGAGGGATTGGGATACACCCGTAACCGCCTGTTTCCACTTTGCTCAAAATTTGCCGCCCAAACCTCCGAATAGCTGGAGTTTCCATTGCGATCCACCTGCTTCAGCCGGAAAAAAAGGCGCTCATTTACTGAAAGCGGCAAAAAATGTCGGTAGGTGGTGGTAGTCGTGGCAGCACCGGCTCCTTGTACCTTTCCTTGTACAACCCAGTTTTTACCGTCAGTGGAAGACTGGATCTGGAAATGGGAAGCGTCTTTTTCAGAAGAAGTTGTCCAATGTAGGGCAACCCCTTTTCCTGCCAATACCGTACCGGAAAAACTCGACAACACAACGGGCAGGAATATTTGCTCTACTTCTATGGTCACGAGGGCCTCATCGCATTGCAGGCCACCGGCTCCACAAATCTCGTAGGTAAACTGATCCCAGCCAAAAAACTCCGGATTGGGTGTATAGGAAATGCTGCCGGTGTTGGTGTCGACGGACACCGTGCCATTAGCCGGCTGGGCCAGAATGGTCAGGAAGGCTGGGTCCAAAAGACCTTCTGGCAGGTCGTTTTCCAAAACATTCAAGACAAGAGGCTCCTCCATCCTGGTGACCCCTTCGTCGTTATTGGCCGCAACGATGTCAAATACCCCGACCTTGTAGGCCGCAAAAGCAAGATCACTGCTCCCATTCAGCCGATACCGTAGACTCCTTACACTTTCGTAATTGCCCAGAGTGATACCAAAAGACTCCAGGTCGGCAACCCACAAACGCAAATCTCTTGATTCATTGATAAAAGCCGCTGAGTTTCCGTGCAATTCGTAAAAATCGGCGATCCATTGTCCCAATACAGCGATCCCGTTGTGGTTAATGGTCAGGGAATTACCCACCTGATTGCCGAGTTCATCGGTAAGAAATATTTCGTCCAGCGTACCACTTGGATTTGCAAACTGAGTTACCAGGATGTCCGGAATCCCATCGCCGATTTGCAAGGGGTCGATAATCCCTGAAAAGTCAAAAATGACATTCCCTGCGGCAACATTGGCCACCCCGGTACCGTAATCCAAACCCTGAAGACCGTCTGTAAGGAATCCCGCGAGATTTGGGGGGATAGGAAAAGGAGCGGGGCTGGAAATGGCATCGTCTACCCCATCGTATAGCTGGCCTAAACCAATATAGGTTCCCGAACTTTTCGCCACTACGTTTCGCACGGGAAATGCCTGGTACACCTGCGGAGAATAGGAGACACCTTGCAAGGTCATTTGGGCATCGTTCACCCCCGTGGAATAAACCGTTCCCTGCCAGGTAAATCCCAGCAAATGGTGCGAGTCATCCGGTTGAACGGGATTGATGGCACCCACCGCGGAGGTCCAAAAACCGCTAAAATCGGTGTAGATTCGAGAGGCTCCCCCGTGACTTTGAGAGAGAACAGGCCCGGTAGTCACCAAAAAGGCAGCAATCGCCCAGGCAAATGCGTTCAGATAAAAGAGCATTCGCCAACAAAAAAAAGTTTTTGGCTTGACCGAATTGACCATTATTTTATGCATTCACTTCCCTGCTACCAATCTATACAAATAACTGAATTTCTCATTAAAGAAATTGTCGATCACAGAATTATTATACAGTTTTTACTTGTTTTGAAGTATAAAATTACTAATTTTTACTGAAAGTTTATAATTAAATTGTATAAATTAGAATACTGAATGTCCAGTTACGGACAGCGGTCTATCCTGAGAAGCAACATGGCGAAGCCAGAAAACGAAAAATTGTCCCCGGATGCAAACCGGGATCGCCATTACGTATCGGTCCTAAAAGTCCTCTTGGGGTCCCTGCTTCTTCTATCTGCCATCAGCTATATCAAATTCGGCCCCTATCTGAGTCCGGACACCTTGAGTTATGTAAAACTCAGCGAAGGCCATTCCGACCTCCTTTCCTCATTGTCTCCATTTTATCCCTTTCTTCTCACCCTACCCCCCCTTACACTCCTTCCACTGATCGACAGAATCCTGCTCCTGAGTATCCTGGCAATCGGGGGATTATTTTGGTTACTCGTAAAAATCGCCCGCAGGTCGGGAAATCATTTTTCGTTGATTTTCCTCTCCTTTGGTATCAGCTCCATGTCCTGGTGGTCCTTTCGGGTAATCGGAAGTGCACATGCTGACAGTCTGTTTTACCTACTGCTAGTCGCCTGGTTGTACTTATTCATTTGGGGAGACAAAGAAGAAAATTACTACCTACCGGCCCTGGGAAGCTTGTCTGCCGTGATGGTGTGGGTGAAACTAAATGCCTTGTTTTTACTCCCCCTTCTATTAATTTGGGGCTGTATTGAACGAAAAAAAGGCTGGTTTTTGATCGCCGGTACCACGCTACTCTCCTGGCTGGTTTACCAATGGATCGTCCCGGAAAACATTCTAAGGTACCATCTGGCGGCATCTCCGCTTTCCGAACGAAGTGCGCTCGAAGCGGTGGCATTGCTTTACGAGAATCTTTCAACCTGGATGCAAGTAAGCATCGGACTGGTGATTTCCGATACCCTTAGTCACTACATCCCCCGACTGCTTGCCTTTGTGTTGGGAGTGGTTTGGTTGGCTTTTCTTCTACTATTTCTAATTGGTCACAAAAACAAAATCGGCAACAAACGGTATGCGCTGCTACTTTTTGGCACCACGTATTCCCTGTTTTTTCTTGCGTTTCAGCAGTGGGCTGGCTTTCGGGAAATCAATTTTCGCACCCTTTTTCCGTATCTATTGGCCGTCTCTTGGTCTCTCTGGCTATTTTTACTTCGGATAAACCGACCAAAAACACTACTGGTGCTAGCGCTGCTTGTGACTGGTCACACGGGTGTCGGCCACCTGCTGCTATGGCAGCGTGGAAACGTCGCCTCTTTATTTGAAGCCCGCTCCTTTCATAACAGTGAGCTTAGGACGGATATCTTGAAGCTATTGGAAGGAAAACGGGTAGCGATTCGAACCGACTACCCCGAAAAACTCATGCTTTCCTATAGAGACAGAGCGGTAATTCGTTTGGACCCCACCCATGCTTTCGTCAACGGTAAAAATGAACCAATAGATCCTGCTGCAAGGTGGCAGGAACGACAGGCATCGCTACTTTCCCTGATGCAGGGAACTGCGGTAATTGTTCTTTTCCAACCAACCCCCTTCTGGAAAAAAGTAGCCGAAAACCCATCGATTCAAGCGCTTATTGACAACGAGGCGCTGATATTGTATGGCGATGAGGCCTTAGCGAAGTAAATACATTTTCCCATATCCCTTTTTAAACGCCTTATCTCCTGCACTATCCCGAAGTTCCATAAACTGGCCATCTTTTCTGACCAATACCCGGTAAATGTAGACTCCATTGGCCAGCTGATCGCCAAATTCATCTTTGCCGTCCCAGGCATAGGCGGAAAGATTGTTCCCAATGTGTACCGGACCCAACTCCTCTTGAAAAATCTCCTTCACCACTTTCCCACTAACGGTCATGATTTGGATTTTGATCTCGTCAGGAATCTCAGCCCCGGTAAGCGTAAACACAAAGCGGACGCGGTTACTAAACGGGTTGGGGTAGGGGTAAAAGTGGGTGATCTGGCTTTCGTTGATCACTTCAAAATTGACTTCATAGGGTACTGTTCCCGCTACATTGCCAGAGGCGTCCATGGCATTGATACGTAAGGCGTACTGCCCATCCTCCAGAGGTCCTGGCTGAAATTCAATTTTAAAGTCTGCGTTTTCGGTGGCCTCGAACCACTTCACCCTGGGATCACTAAAGGAAATTTTCTCAAAATCACAGGTTTCACAGGGCCTTCGCAACAGCAATTCCATTCCCACCGTGTCCTTTTTTAGTGCAATTTTATTTTCATCCTTTACCAGCGCGGCAATGATCACGTTTGGGGACACAATATCGCCATTCATGATGTATCTCCCGTCAAAACTGACATCCAGCACCGGGTTTAAATCGTCTCCTTGCACCTTGAAAAAATCAGGCAGGTCCAACACATTGTTTCTGTACAACTGTTCGGGAAAAATTCGGGGATTGACAAAAACGTTCAGGGAATTGTTTCCGGGCCGGCCTTTGGAATCAAAGGGCAAGGTAAAGGCCACGGTTGAGCCAGCCTGCACGGGTGCAATTTTCAGGCTTCCTCGCTCGATGCTCCGGCGTTCCTGACTTTGATACGTGTATTCTACCGTAATGGAATCGGCAAAGGAGTGCTCAGATATGTTTACAAATTCGAAGGCCAACTCGTCTTCTTCCCCTTCTTGGAGAACCGATTCGGTTCGATTGTCCTTAAACACCAACACCCCTTCTGGAACGCCGGTATAGTTCACTTGCCATTTGGCCAATTGGGGTAGGGAATTTTCCTCCAGACCATCCAGAGAATACCTTAACCTCAGGAATGGATAATCCGCAGCACTAAATGATGAAAGATCCAATTGTTGTTCCTGTATATTTGTTCGCAGGGGCACCTCCCCACCCTCCACTGTGACTCCCACCACATCCAAACGGCTCGCCACTGATGGAAACAGTGCTTGGTCGTTGATCTCATTGAAGAAATCTACCCAATTGGATGCAGGACCTATTTGTGGAGACACGATTCTTCCGGAGGGAAAATACCCTGTAATATCGGTTTCAAAATCAAGGACCTGTGATGCCCGCGGTAATTCGGCGCCGGTATCCGGTACCACTTCGATCGCTTCCCCTGGATTCATCCCCTTTCGCCCAAATAAAATGTAGGGGTCTCCTGTTTCTAAATTCCGCAGTGTGGCCTCATTGGCTCCCAGTTCCTTTAATTTTAAATAGGCAGCATCCGGCCAGTCAGAAAAGGTGACATTGCCGACCGAAAAAATGATCACGTAATCCTTCGGATTCATGCCATCTACGAAATCCAAAAGCATGGTCTGCCCTTCCCCTAGAATGGATGCATTTCGAATACTTTGGATTACCTGGGGTACCCTGCCGCAGGATCTGGGATCCAATACGTCAACGGTGACCAGTGGAACCGGCAAATAGGGCTCCAGCGTCTGGTGGTCAAAGGCCATGAGTCCCAGGGAGCCATTTGGACAAAAACGATTGAACGTATCCAAAATATAAGAGACTCCATTGAGCATGATCTGCGTGTTTTCCACGCTGTATCCCTCTGCTTCCGAACCAAAGGTAAATACATCGATATTGAGTGCGGTTTCCTGAAACCGCCATTCTCTTTTGGCTAAATCCAGACGAATTCTTTCCATTTGATTGTCGGCAAACTGAGGGAGTCGACGCTGCGTCCATCCCTCGGGACCATTTCGAATAAACGAGAAACTACTGCCGTTCCAGCTGGCATTTTCACCCTCCCGGGGCTCCAGGAACCGGGTTCGCCAATAAAATGTCAGAGAATCCACTAGCGGAAGGTCGGAGAACAAGTCCACTTCCCACCGGGCCAGGTTGTCGGTAGTCACCCGAACTTCTTTTCTTCTGGGACTTGAGAAATCAGCCGCCGTATCCAATTGAATCACCAAATTTCGTTGTTCACGGATAAGCCCGGGTATCTGTGCGACCATTTCAACCGCGCGTTCGCTAACGATCCCATACTCCAGGGGAAACAAATTTAAGGTCCCGCTCAATGGCACAAAGAAGGAGACCGATACCGAATTATTTGCAAAAGTCATTTCATCAGGTTCGCGCCCCTTATTCAGGGCAATCGTGAAAAGATTGTCTCCAAAAGAATTAATCCCTGTGTTGGGTATGGTAATGAAAAGACTATCCTTTCTGAAAACCGGACTGAGCATCCGGGTATCGAGTCGAATCAGGCTGCCGTCCGGCAGTTGGCGTTCGATATCGATCGTTACCGAATCCCGCAGCACGATCCCCAGATTTCGAACCACGAGGGAGAGTTCCAGGGAATCCGACAAGGAATTCAACGGCTCTCCATCGAGTCCCTGAAGCTGCACCTCGTTTGGGTAAATCGCATAGTCGGGCTTATTTGCCGGAAACATGCGGGCGGCAGGATCGCCCAATAGAATGATTTGGTTTGCATGGGATTGGTTGACCTCAGAGCTCCCATACCGAGAATAAAGCAACTTTTCGGACTCAATTTTCACCTTACCCAGACTTTGGTGAATCAGGGAAGAGTCCGCAAAGGCCTTTGCATAAAAAGATTCGCTGTACCGCCTTAAGTAAACATCAATGCCAATATCGGCGTGAGCAAGAAAATTGGACGCTCCCCTATCCGGCGTAACGATCCAGTCCTCTCCAAAGGTGTACGCATCCCCATACGCATTTCCGGCATCACAACCGTTTAGCAGCAACACCGGATATTTGCCTTTGTTGCGGTAGCCCATTTCATTCACACTCGCAAATCCGATATCGATATCCGTCGTGGAAGGTGCCGCGTGTCCAAAAAAGGTAACGAGACCCACTCCTTCATTGATCTGCTCCGATATGTTGATGAGTTCTGTGGTCGCATTGGATCGCTTGCGCACGGTGGCCACATTTCCCCCTAAATAAATGTCCTCCGCCACCGCTTTAAACCCATTCAGGAAATTAAAAAATCGTTCTAATTCAAACGCTGACCTACCCCCACTGAGATGGATCAAGTCTTTTTGCCAGGGCTCGGTAACTCCCAACGCATCTTTCTCTTTGATCTTGTCGAGATATGCACCTACATCGTCCGGCGTCCTTGCGGGGATGCGTCCAACGCTGATACGTTGCTCCATCGGGGCTCCCGGATCCAGGCCGACGGCATAGCGGTTATCGGAATAAGGGTAACCAAAAGACGGGACTAACTCCTGAAAATCGAATAAATCGGGATTGGTTCGGTAGAAATAAGTCACCCCAGCTTGCCTGCGGGTATTGATCATACCGTACGCCCTTCCTACCAGCAAGAGGTATTCCGGCTGGTGTCGGGCCTGGTACAATTTCAAAAAATTTCGAATACCGAGGGGTGATTTTTCTCCATAGGAAAATTGATCGTACAACTCCTGTACGTTGACCGTCAGGGTATCAAAACCCCCTCCGTCCGGTGTGGCTCGGTACGAAGCGTAGGCGCCTACCGGATCTCCGTAATTGGAAGCGGGTCGACGAAGTAACTCATGGGAAATTATCAGGTAATTCGCTTGTTGTGCCAATAAATTCCTGAACCGTACGCGCTTCATCACATTAATTTCCTTGATCAGACGCTGATTTTGAACAAACAGGGCGGACGGCTTTCCGGGAATACCTGCCGGGAATTCGAGCCGGTTCCCATTACGCTGTGTTTCCAATTTCAATGGATTGTCCGGGTCTTCTGTGTCAAAGGCCAGATAGGAGTCGCTGAGTCCAGAAAAGACTACCTTCCCTCCTCCATCGTCTGCCAGGAGTACCTCCGTCTCAAAATCCCCTTCCCCGCCGCTCGAGCGATAGGTGATTCTGGAATAATTTATGGAAATATTGTCAACGGCATTGTTGTCTCCCAAAGAGGTAATTCGTACGACCAGGTCTCCCTGTGGCGAAATGTCTGAAACCATTAATTCTTCTTCAATCCGAAGGATCTCGTAGTCGTTGAACGCATAATTGCCAAGGCTTCTAAGCGCATTTTCAGAAGGGCCAACGTGGATGGAGGTAAGGTGTGGCGTACCCGAACGCCCCACAAGACTTATTACCAGCTGGGGTAACGAAGAATCCGAAAGGTTTACCAGTCCAGCGTGCCGGATGGACCTGCTGAGCCCCCGGGACAGGATTGAAGAGGTCCATCCCTGCCCCTCATCGTACACCGATAAGCGGACCCCGGGAAAATATTCCCTTCCCATGGAATACTGTTCCACAAAAAAGGAAAGATCGGTTTTCTCAAAGCTAGCCACTTCTTCCCTATCCGACCGGAATGGGATCACACGCATCCTTTTCCCCTGCGCTCCCGGAGTAATCGTTAAAAAAAAGGCCGTGGTATCGTTGTGGGTATTGTAATAGGGATTTGGAATCCAGTCGGGATCTTCGTACAGTTCCCGATCCAAACTGGCATTGTTTCGTTTTCCAATAAACTCCAGGTAATCTCCCTGATCAAAAGAACCGTCTTCTTCTCCCGAAACGTGTACGGCCACTTCCTTTCCCCTGTGAAAAACACGTATCGCTCTGGGGTCAATGGATGCTACCGGAATACCAGAGGCAGCGAAACTGGTATAACTCAATCGGAATAGCCCGTCGGAAGCGGTGGGGATTTTGTAATATTCCCCTTCAAAATCAATCCATTGATTGTCCTGCCCAAGGAGTTGACCGCTTAGGGAGAACAGGAGCAAAAGCAAGCTGCATCCTTTGCTCAGGAACTTACTCGTTTTCCCAGCCACCATATATTCTGAAGTCATTTTTTAATGGATTCAACGAAACCTTTACACTAAAGACATGGGAATAGGGAGTCTCCGAAATACTTCCAATATCCGTAAGCGCATAATCGACCAATACCTTTTCGCTCAGTCGGAACCCTAAGCCAAAACCTGGTTTAAACGAAGTATACGAAGATCCATCAAAGTTTTTCAGCCGCTGTAGGTTTCCTGCCCCCATTCGAAGGTAGGCAGTTTCTTTGTAGGCCAACTCCAGGCCGAATCGAGGATCTACATTGAACAGGCTGCTTCCGTAAAGAGCATTGCGTTGACCGTCAAAGGAAAAATCCAGATCCAAAACAGTCAGTAAACCAAGGTCTGTACCTATTTCAAAACGTTTTGCCAGGCTGAAAATGGCCTTGGGCAGGGTAAGTTCGATGCTGTTAACGGGTATTTCGTTCTGGGTTTGCGCATAGATATCCCGGACCATTGCGGCATTATGGGACCAGGCGTTAAATGTAGTCGTCACATCTCTGGCCATAAATCCAAACCTCCAGCCATCCACCAGGTAAATGGCACCAAAATCAAGTCCAAAACCCCAGGATTTTGCAAACTTCCCGACATTTCGATGGATAATCTTGGTATTCACCCCCATCTTAAAATGATCGCTCAGGTCCCGGGCATAGCTTAAAATCAATGCATAATCGGCAGCATTGAAATATTGAATATTATTGTAGTTCAATGCACCGTTTGCATCGTACAGAAAACGGGTATCTGGAATATCGTCCACCCCAAATCGAATAACCGATACGGCTACCTGATTATCCTCCTGAATATTGGTGGTATACGCGGCGTAATCGTACGATGCTACCCCGGCAAAATATTCGGCATGCATCAAGGAAAACTCATGCTCGTGAGCTACCCCCAAAAGACCCGCCGGATTCCAAAAAGCTGCCGTTACATCCTTCACCGCAGCTACCTGCGCGCCGCCCATCCCAAGGGCCCTGGCACCGATCCCAATGGTTAAAAATTCATTGGAATACTTAGGTGCTATCCCCTGAGCCTTTGCGGAAAAACACAGCACCAGTCCTACCAACACGCAAAAATAAGCCCTGGAAATCATAAGATTAAATAATAAATCCCTTGCAAAGTAAAAAGAAAAAATCAATCGAAATGCGCAGCAAATGGAAAAATTCAGCCCAAGCGGTCATGTAATGTCCATAACCGAACAGTAAACTGTTCGAAGTCACGTTTATTTCGCGCGGATTTTGACATCGGTCTTAACTGGGAAATAAAAGTAAAAAAACTTTTCCTGCACCTTAGCCCTTAAATTTTGTTCTTAACAGCTAATAAACAGCAGTTTACAACCCAATCAGCCGCCTGAATTCCCTTGCCTATAGAGGAAACCTGGCACCACCGGAGATGCGCGAATAATTTGGTATTATTTTTCATATAATTCTTACAAGCCGGACCCGCTCACCGGAAGAGCCGTCCCGGCGAATGGCTATTAATAAGAAAACGATGAACGCTTCAGACACCCAAATACAAATGCGAAAAGGAATCGTAGCATTCTGTGTGCTGCATATTATCTCACGTGGAAGAGTCTATACTTCAGACTTGATTGACGAACTAAAAAGCGCCCAGGTAATTGCAATCGAAGGCACCTTATACCCCTTGTTGCAGCAATGGAAAAATAATGGATTGGTTACCTCCGAAAAAGTAGAACCCGATGCCGGTCCCCCCCGAAAATATTATTCGATGACCGAGAAAGGACACACCTTTCTAAACGAACTACAAACCACCTGGGAGGAGTTGAATTCCACGGTCAACCAATTACGATCAAAACCAAAAAACCCCTAATCGCATTCGGGATATTGCCAATTATTTCTTAATCTTAGTACAAGAAGTCATGAAAAAAACCATCAGTATAAATATCAGCGGAATCCTGTTTCATATTGAAGAGGATGGCTACACTTCTTTGAAAAACTACCTGGATGCGATCAACCAGCACTTTTCCCTGTATGAGGACAATCAGGAAATCATCTCGGACATTGAAAACCGGATTGCCGAAATATTCCTGAGTAACTTAAAAAACAACAAACAGGTGATCACTGCTGAAAACGTAAGTGCCCTGATTGAAAAGATGGGTACCATCGCAGATTTTCAGGCCTCTGCGCTCGATCTGGGTGAGGAAAAATCGGATGAGGGCGAAAACGATTTTTACAAGTACATTACGCCACCGGAGCAAAAATCCGGAAAAGCCTATAAAAAACTAACCCGCCTAGCCAATGCAAAAATCCTGGGTGGCGTCTGTGCAGGCTTTGCCAATTACTTTTCCATCGACCCTCTCTGGACCCGGCTGATAACCATTTTGCTGGTATTTAGCGGTGGGCTTGATTTCCGGACATTCCCCCTTCCTTTCTTCTCCGATGGTCTTGGCATCTCAATGGCTCTTGGCTGGTGGACGCTGATCGCCTATGCGTTATTGTGGATCATATTGCCGGTGTCCTATGAAAAACCGGAAGACAAGCACATTAAAAAACTCTACCGAAACCCGGATGACCGAGTATTAGGTGGCGTGGGGAGCGGCCTCGCAGCCTATTTCAATCTGGATGTTATCTGGATGCGGTTGGCTTTCGTGGGATTGATTTTTGCGGGAGGGTCGGGGTTTGTGTTGTACCTGATCCTTTGGATCATTACGCCCGTCGCCAAATCCATCACCGAGCGGATAGAAATGAAAGGAGGAGCCATTACCCTCAGTAATATTGAGACTACCATCAAACAAAACCTTTCGGCGGAAAGTACCCGAGAGGATTCTACCGTAAAGAAACTGATACTGGCACCCTTTCGCTTCCTGGGAATGGTGATAAACGGTATTGGAAAAGCCCTTGGCCCCTTTGGCCGATTTCTCGTGGAAATGGTACGGGTGATCTTTGGCCTTGCCATCTTCTTCGCAGGCATGCTTATTCTGGTCTTACCCTTGGCCTTTCTGGGGATCTATACCGACATCCTCTCCAATGAAGGATGGACGTACGTATTGGATGGCTTCCCCATTGACTCGCTGGTAGAATTACTACCTATCTGGCTGGCTATCGCTGCGTCCATACTGGTACTTATCCCGAGTATCGTGCTGGTTATTCTGGGGATAAGCGTGCTGATCAAACGAAACCTAATAGATGGTCGGTTTGGCCTGGTCTTGTTTGGTATCTGGTTGGCATGCATTTTACTGGTCGCGTTTCAGGTTCCAAAAATTATCAGCCAATTCAAGGTGGACGCCACGCATGCCCTGGAGCAAGAGCTGGACATCCCCTCGGGTACCCTGGTCTTGCGAGCGGAGGATTCCCTACTTGATACCAACGATTGGGGATTGGTAAACCTGGAACTGAGAGGGCATGCCACCGACAAAATCCTCTTGAACCAATCGTTTTCCTCCAAAGGGTCTACCTACGAAGATGCCTTACAAAATGCCTCCTCGGTGGATTACACGGTACAATTGACCGATTCTGTGATGGTATTTGGGAAAATACTCAATTTCCCTGATGGGACCAGGTTTCGCATGCAACAGTTGGACCAAAGAATGTACCTGCCTTACAACCAACCTTTTGTCATGGATCGGAGCCTACTACCCTTACTGAGAAATACCCTGGCTCGGGACGGATACAAAAACAGGGATATTTCCGGCAGCCACCATTGGGTTTTTAACGAGGAAGGATTGCTCTGTCTGAATTGCATCAATGACCACAACCAATCTCCCGCCGATAGTGCGTCCCGGGCTCAGTTTAAAGACCGCTATTTTATGAAATAAATGAGGGTCTTTCCCCGGTTTTCGCTAACTTCAACCGCGGAAAATAGGCAGATTACATGGATATAAGGGTGAAATTTATGGGTGGAGCCGGGACGGTCACCGGCTCCCGATTTCTTTTGGAAATAGACAGGTTTCGTCTATTGATCGATTGCGGCCTTTTTCAAGGACTGAAGGAATTGCGTTTACGGAATTGGGAAACTTTTCCTACCGATCCGGCTAAAATTGATGCCATTGTGCTGACCCACGCACATATCGATCATTCGGGCTACTTACCCAAACTGATTAAAGAAGGTTTTTCCGGTCCGATCTACCTTACCGAAGCCTCGCTGGAACTGGTAAAGATCCTTTTACTGGACGCCGGTAAACTTCAGGAGGAGGAAGCCAAATTTGCTGCCCAAAAAGGGTATTCCAAGCATCAGAAGCCCTTGCCACTATTTACTCAAGAAGATGCCGAAAAGGTATTCCCCTTGTTAAAGCCTATATCTTTCGAGGAGGAAGTTGTCATTCACGACCGCGTCCTGCTTACCGCCTACAACGCCGGGCACATTCTCGGCGCAGCAATCCTCAAACTGAAAATACAAGGTGAGAATCAGGAAAAAAAGCTCGTGTTTTCGGGCGATTTGGGGCGGTACCGTGACCCCATTCTTAATCCGCCGGCGGATATCCCCTTTGCGGATGTACTTTTTTTGGAATCTACCTATGGAGACCGCGTCAACGAATCCAGCGATATTGACAAACGCCTGGGTAAAGTCATTCGAGAAACCTATCAGCGGGGAGGAGTGTCTCTTATCCCCTCCTTTGCTGTAGGAAGAACGCAAATGATTTTATTTTACCTGCACCGATTACAGGAAAAAGGCTTGATCCCCAATATCCCAATTTACGTGGACAGCCCCATGGCCATCAATGTTACGGAACTCTACAAAAAGTTTGTACACTACCACCACCTCGGCCCCTCTCTTGAGGAACGCGGTGCCAACCCATTCCTGCATCCCAATCTCCACTATTACAGGGATCAAGAGGCGTCCATGAGCCTTAACCACATCAGGGGAGACGCCATCATCATTTCGGCCAGCGGTATGGCTACCGGAGGACGAATCCTGCACCACCTTTATCACCGCCTTCCCAATGAAAACGATAGTGTACTGTTTGTCGGGTACCAACCTGAAGGTACACGGGGACGGAAAATCCTGGATGGAGAAGAAACCTGCCGCATTTATGGAATAGACGTACCGGTAAAGGCTTCGATTCACTTCATCGACGGGCTCTCCGCCCACGCGGACCAAACAGAATTGGTTAGCTGGTGTGAAAATTTTATCTCAAAACCAAAATTCACGTTTTTGGTACATGGAGAAAAAGAAGCCAGCGAAAAACTAGCCGGGATTTTGAAAGAAACATATGGATGGCATACGATTTGCCCGCAATACATGGAATCTTTCGAAATTGTTCACCGGCATATGAAAAGTAATTTTCGAGGGTATATTCGTTGGAACCAGGGGAATCTAAAAAAACATCCATGACTACACGATCTCTAGTATTTCTTGCGTTTGCCTTGCTGGTCTCCTCTTTGGTGATTTCCTGTAAATCCACCCGGCAAATTGACGGGGCACCCGTGGAAGAGGAAGCCCCCGGTGCAAAAAACAAGCCGATCGAAACATCGCCCTCCACTACCGGACAAGGCATACGGGGACAGGTGTTTTGGGTGGAGGGCAACCGAATGCCACAGGCCAACGTATCCGGGGAACCGGCCACGCATCCCCCCAAAAAGAAACCCGTCCAACGTACGGTGCGGATCCACAAACTCACGCATTTAAACGAAGCCAGTTTGGGGGACTACCTTTTTGGCGATATCGAAAACTACTTTGGTTGCTGAAATTCAAACGGATGAATCCGGGTTCTTTGAAGTACGCCTTCCGCCTGGAAGCTATTCGCTCTTTACGGTCGAAGAAAAAGGCTACTTTGCCAACGTATTCGATCTGGATAGCTACGTTCACCCGGTGACCGTAAAAAGAAACGCCTGGAAAACTACCCAAATCACCATTGACTACATGGCAAGTTACTAATCCTGACTGCTTTAGTTTCAACTCCTCGTCCGGTACCCTGACAAAGGGATGCTTTTTTATTTATTTTTACTCCTCGATGCAACCTTTTTCCCGAAGACCGCATCTATCTCAATGTAAGCCATCACGCATGTCCGCCAAAAATAGCATTAGGGAAGAAGAGTTAATCGAGGGTTGCCTAAAAGGGAATCGAAAATCCCAACGGCTACTGTACGAGCGCTACTCCGGAAGCTTTCTTTCGCTGTGCATGCGGTACATAAAAGATATGGATTTGGCACAAGATGTATTGGTAGAGGGCTTCATGAAAATTTTCGACAACCTTTCCCAATACAAAAAAGAAGGCAGTTTCGAGGGTTGGATGAGGCGTGTGATGGTCACGCAGGCCCTACAAACGCTACGGAAAAATAAAAGACTGTCGATGGAAGTGAACCTGGATGACTCCGAAAGGGAATTTACCGCTGCCCCAAACGTAAACGTACTGGAAGTAGAAGAGTTGTTGCAACTCGTCGCCTCGCTGCCGGTAGGTTACCGAACGGTTTTTAACCTGTTTGCCATTGAGGGTTACAGCCACCAGGAGATATGTAAAATGCTGGGCATATCCGAAAACACGTCCAAATCACAGTTGAGCAGGGCCCGCGCCATGCTGCAACAGAAACTCAGCATCAATGGTACCAAAACAGTAAAAAATGGGAGATAAGAAAAAAAATCAGGATATCCTTTTTCGGGATGCCCTGGCAGGCCATCGCATCCGTCCTGACGAAAAGGTTTGGGAGCAGCTTTCGGACCGACTGGATCAGCGAAAAAAGCGTGCGCTTCCAATATGGATCAAATGGGCCGCGGGGCTGCTGCTCCTTTTAGGACTTACCTGGATATTTTATTTCCTGACGGGGCTCCCCGATACGCCCCAGAAAATGACCGCTGAAGAGGCACCCTTTCCGCAGGTTCTTCCCCCTGTTCTACCCGGGGAAATCGAAGCTTCAAAGGCCGTCCCAATGGGAAAAGGACAGAAAACAGCTCCGGAACAAGAACAATCAAAACAACTAGCAGCTGCCGATGGAAGCGCCGCGGCCAGCAAGCCGGTGGTGGAAGAGACTAAAAGCTTTCCGAAAAAGGAATCTTTCATTCCCGAGGTGCCGAAAGCAAGCGTTCGGACACGACTGGAGGCGATCAGCGCCCCGAAAGTGGCAGCGGAAGAGCTGCTGGTGAAACAGCCCCCTTCCTTGACAAACGATTCAGGTCCAGAGGCTACGGAAACGTATACGGTACGTATCGTTTCCAGAGGATATGCCCTACAGCCTGAAAAAGAAAAACTAGTGGAGGAATTGGAAACCAAAATAGGTGGATTTATTTCCAGGGTAGACGAAGGATTTGGCGACTTGCAGGATGCAAAAAACACACTTTTCGCTTCCCTCACCACCAAAAAAACAGAACGAAAGACGACAAAATAAAACCGAAGAAAAATGAAAAAATACCTACTCGCCATGTTCCTCATGGCATTGGTCGAATTGGCCTTTGGCAACCCGGTCCTTCCCGATCACAGACCGGTGAACGATAGCATCATTGTGGAATTTGGGAAATCCGGAAAGATGGTATTCGTGATTGATAATCCCGATGACTTTGACCGGTTAAAGAACATGGATATCAACCAGATTATTCGAGAGCTAAACATTCCCGAAACCAACCACAAAGGGGAACTAACGGTCATCGAAATCCGACAGAAAGAGGGCACCAAAGAAATCGTAAGCATTTATGAAGATGTTGGAGAAACAGAGGTCACAATTGGCAGGTACAAACTAATTGTGGACGAAACCGGTAGTAAAACGAAAGTGAAGGTAGAAACGAGCCCAAAAGCGGAGAAAGACCCCTCCTTCCGGACCTATTTTAATACCGATATCGGTATCAACAGCTACTTTGAATCGGGCACCATTCCCGGAGCTGGAGCAGCGTATGGACCCAAGGGATGGGGCAGCTGGAACGTGGGCTTCCATTGGATGGCCAGCCAGCGACTCAGCAAAGGTGCCTACTGGGATTTTGGTCTCGGAGTAAGCTGGTACAATTTCAAACTGGATAATCCCCGGTACCAGGTACTTGGATCGGAAAATGGCATTCAATTCATCAACCGGACCGACGTAAATGGCTTTAAGAGTAAAGTCTCTGCTTCCTATCTGAACGCATTGACCCTGTTCAAAGTGGACTTTGGGAAGATCAACGATTCCGGAAGAAACGGACTTCGTATCGGTGTAGGTCCATATGCCGGCTATCGCCTCGGGGGACGCAGCAAATTCGTTTATCGGGAACTCGATGGATCAGGGAGGAAAAAAGAAAAAGAACCCGCAGGAAGTTACCTGAATAATTTCCGGTACGGTATCCGGGGAGAGATCGGCTTCAAGAGCATTACCTTCTTTACCACGTATGATTTCAACCCTCTGTTTCACCAATCCCTCAGCCCTGAGCTAAATCCCATGAGTTTCGGAATCGTATTTTAAACCAAAAACCTATCCCCCATGACATCAAATACCCATACTCGATTCGTTTATCTTTTGTTGCTACTGTGCTGCAGCCAGGCTGTATATTCACAGGATTTGATTCAGAAAACCTTCTCCGGCATTCAAAAGCTGGAACTGAACGCCGGGTCAATCGAGGTTTCCTACCAGGGACAGGAGGATCTGGAAACCATCCAATTGGAAGCCTTTCTGGGCAGTAATGAAAATAGCGACAAAACCCTGCTAATGGTTACGGTGGGAAATACATTGAAGATCGCTTACGAGCCGCCTAGAGAATACGGTCATCAAAAAAAATTCATCCGTCTGAAAGGACCCGCCTCCATTGAACTCGATTTTGTAAACGGATCGGGCTCCTTATCGGTGGCCGGCGTACGTGCCGAACACACGCGGCTGCGCGTGGGGTCCGGTCAAATCCAGGCACGGGAAATAAGCGGCGAGGTCTGGGCAAAGGGGTCTTCGGGTACCATTCGATTGGAATCCATACACGGAGACGTCACCTGCCTCCTGACCTCTGGCAATGCCACCCTTCACCAAATTGACGGAAACCTATCCTTCACGGCAACGAGCGGGCAGCTACATGCTTCTTCCGTGGATGGAGTACTCAACGCTCGCCTGACATCCGGCAATATGCGGCTAAAACAGATTGTGGAGTTGGGAAAATTGGAAATAACGTCAGGTAACATTCACGCCGATCAGGCGGGATTGGGAAGAGAGACCTATTTCTCAGGCTCATCTGGCAATATAAACGTGCGCACGACGAGCGACCTGACCGTCTATAACTTTGAACTTCAGGCAGGAAGTGGAAACATTCGGGTAGCCAGTCAGGCACAGCCGGGATCCCTCCACATACGAAACGGAGATTTCCCCACGATAAAAGGAAAAATCAACTCGGGAAACATCGCGATTGTACCGATTTAATCAATTTGACTCATGACCTGGTCTGTCATTCATCCCGCTTATTGATTTGATAGACCAGGTCTTTATCGGCCTTTTTTAACTGCAATACAGTCACAATGCGATGCGGGGTGGGTTTGCCCAGAGATACAAAAACCAGCGTCAGGGCATATCCAACGGTAAATCCAGGATTATCATAAAAAAACAACCCCAATGCGCTGATAATGCCCACCCAAAACAATTGCCAGTACCTAAGAAACGTGGCGCGTGCGTAGCTTTTTACCCGCTGGTGCAGGTCTGAATTACTCTTTTTTACCACCTTTATTCGTCCCTCAAATCCAAATTGCTGCATTACCAAAAGCAGCCCGACCAAAGACAGCCCCAGGTAATTGAGTGCTTGAGGCAATACCGGAAGATCAAAAGAAAGGGTATCGCTGCTGGAATATAGGTACGCAAAAGCAAAAAAAGAAAGTGGTACGGCGATCAGTAACAGCACGTTTCGCTCAAGCAGCCTAAAATCTTTTTTCAATTGGATGAGTTGTTCCTCCCTGTCCATCACTCGATCCGGACTTTTACTTCGGAATCCGCAGGTTTGGAGGAGCAACAAAGAATAAATCCTTCGGCAATTTCCTTTTCGCTCAAACCGGCATCTTCGTCCATCGTCACCTTACCGGCAATCAACCGACCCCGACACGCGGTACACAAGCCGCTCTGGCACGAATACGGCATGTCCAGGCCCTCGTCAAGGCCTGCTTCGAGGATCGTCTTGCCAGGTACCACGTCAAAAGCATGCTCCTCTCCCTCCAATACCACCGTCACAAGTCTGCTTACCAGGTCCTTCGTGTCCTCTTCGGCCACTGTTTGCTCTTTTTCCAGATAAAAACTCTCCGTTCGAATGGCCTCCGCAGGAACCCCCAGTTCGGCCAGGGCATCCTGAGAACTACGCATCATCCCCTCAGGTCCGCAGATAAAAAAACGCGATTCCAAACCCGGATCCTGAAGCTGTTCCGCAAAATATGCCGCCACTTTGCCTTTGTCTAACCTGCCACAAGCTCCTTCCCAGCCCTCCTTAGGCTGAGACAATTGATGCGCCACGATCAATTTTCCCGGATTACTCTCCTGAAGACCTTTAATCGCCTCATTGAAAATGATACTGTCCTGAGAACGGCTGCAATACAACAAATGGACTATGGAAAGGGGCTCGTTTACCAAGATGGTCTTGATGATTCCCATGATAGGAGTGATGCCACTTCCTCCGGCGATCATGCCGTATATCCGCCGATTTTTCGAGTGGTAATCCGAAACAAAATTACCCAACGGCTTCATGACGGTTACGCGCTTGCCCGGAAAAAACTGATCGTTGATGTGATTGGAAACCAGTCCCCCTTCAAGGCGTTTTACCGTGATTCCTGGAAAAGGGTCTACAAAAGGAGAGGTACAAAGGCTGTAGGAACGGCGTTCCTGCTTTCCGTTCAACTCCAGAATCAGGGTCAGAAACTGCCCTGGTTTGTAGTCCAAAAAAGGTTCGGGCTGCTCAAAATATACTGTAAGCGTATCGGCAGTTTCGCGAACGGTCTCCCGTATGCGCAAGGTGAGATAGGCATCTTCTTTGGTGTCTGCCTCTTCTTTGTTTTTTTTGAATAGATTAAACAACATCGCTATTGTAGATAAAATGAACGGTTTTTCTGCATAAACCCAACGGTCCGATGCCGCCGCAACGGGATCGGAAAATACCATCATTATCCTAACCCGGTCAACGCCGTTATGGTTCTAACCGGGAATTATTTTTTTTAGACGAATTAGTCGCACTTTCGGAACTTTTCACGTAAAGGGAACAAATGACTCAACCAAACTATTGTATGACATCCCAATCAATAATGTATCTGAAAAAGTTAAATACGCTTTGGAAAGGAATGGCCACGGTACTCGTGCTGGCACAATGCTTCTCATGCCTGAATATGGAAGATGAATCCCTGGAAAACACCCCGACCGCCTATGTTTCTTTTTTTAATGGAACAAAGGTGGATCAGGAAATCAAGATCACCGTGGACGATCGGATTTACGATCGAAGGCATTTTGATTTCGGCCAGTACATCGACTACTGGTATTTTTATACCGGTAGGAGAGATTTTTCGTTTCAGGACCCCACCACGGATCAATCACTACTGGATACCGCCGTAAACCTGGAGGTAGAAAAAGCCTATACCTTTTTCATGACCGAAGATGGGGGGCAAATCAAAACCTTGTTTGCAGAAGACAGTTTGGATTTGCCCGTATCTGGCAACGCCTTGATTCGCCTGGTACACCTTTCTTCGGATAGCCCCGAGGTTGCTATCTACCAATCGGACCTGGCTCAGCCCCTCTTTTCCAACCAGGGGTTCATGGAAATCACGGACTTTATCAATGTACCGGCGGGAGAAAGGGACCTGGCCCTCATGGCCACCGACGGAAGCGAAGAATGGGCCCGGCTGAACGATGTAAACCTTAGAGAAGGCCGGATCTACACATTGATCGTCCGTGGCGAAAAACAAGCGGCCGGGGAGTCGGAGCAAGGTCTTCGGCTGCAATTGGTCCGAAACTACCCCAACTATTAACCAGCCTATCGGATACCGAAAGCCCCCATTCAAACGGGGGCTTTTTTATTTAAACAATAATAAGGCAGGTGGTTCGCCTTTTGACAAATATCGTTTAATTTTGCAACTCCATTAGACGGACGAACGAAACCTATGATTCTTTCCCCACTCACTGCTATTTCCTCTATTGACGGAAGGTACGCCTCCAAAACGAGCCCTTTGATGGCTTATTTTTCTGAGTTTGCCCTTATTCGCTACCGGATTGCTGTCGAAATAGAGTATTTTATTGCCCTATGTGAGCTCCCTCTGCCCCAACTCGCGCAAGTAGACAAAGGCGCCTTTCCCGCTATCCGGCAGATCGAAAAAAACTTTAATGAACAAGATGCACAGGCAATCAAAGATATTGAAAAAACCACCAATCACGATGTAAAGGCTGTGGAGTATTTTTTAAAGGAAAGGTTTGCGGAAATGGGATTGGCGCAGGTTTCGGAATTCATTCATTTCGGCCTCACCTCTCAGGATATCAACAACACCGCGATACCCCTGATGTACCGGGATGGCTGTCGTGCCATCCTTCTCCCTGCGCTGGAAAACGTGCAGAAAAAAATTCAACAACGAGCCGAAGAATGGGAAGCGGTACCCATGCTCGCGAAAACACACGGGCAGCCCGCCTCTCCTACCCGTCTCGGAAAAGAACTACAGGTTTTTGTTCAGCGTTTAACGGAGCAGGTGACCCTCCTGCAGGGGGTTCCGTATGCGGGAAAATTTGGCGGAGCTACTGGAAATTTGAATGCCCACTACGTGGCCTATCCACATATTGACTGGAAACAGTTTGCCGATGAATTTGTATCGACCCGGTTAGGCCTGAAACGGAGCTTTCCTACTACCCAAATAGAGCATTACGACCACCTGGCAGCCCATATGGACGGCCTCAAACGAATCAACACGATTCTGATAGATTTTAGCCGAGACACCTGGCAATACATCGCCATGAATTATTTTAAACAAAAGATCAGATCCGGTGAAGTAGGCTCCTCTGCGATGCCTCACAAGGTAAACCCGATTGATTTTGAAAATGCCGAAGGCAACCTGGGCATTGCCAATGCCTTGTTGGAACACCTGTCGGGAAAATTACCCATTAGTCGACTACAGCGTGATCTTACGGACAGTACCGTACTCAGGGTGCTGGGGGTTCCTCTGGCCCACATGCTTATTGCCTTTCTATCTTTGGAAAAAGGGCTGGATAAACTTGAATTAAATACCTCTGCTATCAACAAGGACCTGGAGGATAATTGGGCAGTGGTGGCAGAGGCCATCCAGACCATCTTACGAAGAGAGGGATACCCAAAGCCCTACGAAGCCTTGAAAGCACTCACCCGAACGAATCAGGCCATTACCGAGCAACGTATCGGAACGTTTATCGACGGATTAGAGGTATCTGAGGATATTAAAAACGAACTAAAAGCGATTAGTCCCTTCACCTACACGGGCCGGTAAGCGTGAATAAGATGGTGTACGAGTCTCCCGCCTGCAAATATACTATTTTTTTCGTTGAATCGGATTTTTGTACCCTTCCGGAGAGCTGTACCCCTCCCCTTTTTTAAAATACCGAGGGCTGCGGTAATTTCCCCCGGCCTTTTGGTAAAAATCTTCTCGAAATAGTTGCCTTATTGAACCCTTTTGCATAAAATTTGCTTATGTAAACCATAATCATAATTTTGAGTTTGTATCGGGACGTTTCCGCCAAAGGCCACCGGATGGGCGAGGAAACGTACAAAATGGCAAAAATGCCAATAGCCCATACCCCATTTCAGAGAAGTAACCCGTACATTATGTCAAGTAAACATGGACTTTTTTCGAATCTAGGCTCAGATTTACCGGCCGGTCTGGTGGTGTTTTTGGTAGCGCTTCCTTTGTGCCTGGGGATAGCGCTTTCTTCGGGCGCACCACTTTTTTCCGGAGTGATTGCGGGAATTGTCGGAGGTATTGTCGTGGGCTTTCTTTCCGGTTCACACACCGCAGTTTCGGGACCTGCTGCCGGATTGACAGTGATTGTACTGAATGCGATTGAAGACCTGCAAGCCTACGATCTTTTTCTCACAGCACTGGTGATCGCTGGAGGCATTCAGTTGGTTCTCGGTATCATCAAGGCTGGGGTAATTGGGTACTATTTCCCGACATCGGTAATCAAGGGCATGCTGGCTGGGATCGGAATAATCCTGATAATCAAACAGCTGCCATTTGTCTTTGGCACCAATTCCAGCGAATTGGTGGAGGATTTTATACCACTTGTAAACGATTTCCAGGCAGTCACTGCCCTACAGTCGCTTCAGAATTCCATCGAATACGGCGCTGTAATCATTGCGGCGGTATCCTTGCTTATTTTAATTTTTTGGGAGAAGCCAGCAATCAAACAGCATCGCTTCCTTCAATTCATTCCCGGCCCGCTTTTGGCCGTTTTACTTAGTGTGGGGGTGAATAAGTTTTTTAAATACGTAGTTCCGGGCTTGTACATTGACTCTGAAGACAAAGTAACCCTTCCGGAGATTACTGGTTTTTCCAGTCTGAGGGAGCACTTGTTTTTTCCGGATTTTTCCGGACTCGGAAACCCGGACGTCTGGGTAATTGCTATCACCATTGCCATCATTGCCAGTTTGGAAACCCTGCTAAGCTTGGAGGCAGCAGATAAAATCGATCCCCACAAGCGGATCTCACCTCCCAACCGGGAGCTTTTGGCCCAGGGAGCGGGAAACCTACTGAATGGTTTGGTGGGGGGTATGCCCATTACCGCTGTTATTGTCCGGAGTTCTGCAAATATCAATTCTGGCGCCAAATCAAAAATGTCGGCGGTGTTTCATGGCGTCTTGTTGTTACTTAGCGTACTGATTATCCCAAATCTTCTGAATTTAATTCCCTTGGCCAGTTTAGCAGCCATATTGCTGGTTATCGGGTACAAGCTTGCCAAAGTATCCTTATTCAAATCCATGTTCAAATTGGGCTGGGATCAGTTTTTACCATTTTTGATTACAATTTTGGGGATTATCTTCTTTGACTTGCTGAAAGGCATCGGTATGGGCATGATCGTCGGCATCGTGTACATCCTGATGAGAAATTATAAAAATTCGCACTTCTTCAAAGATTCCCGAGAAGCCGACGAAAGCACCGTACACATTATCCTTGCAGAAGAGGTAAGTTTCCTAAACAAAGGGTCTCTGATAAAAACCCTCAAACATGTGGGCGACAACAAAAAGGTGATCATCGATGGCAGCAATTCGAAAATCATCGACTACGATGTGATCGAAGTCATCCGGGATTTTCAAACCAATGCCAGGGACAGGAATATTACGGTAGAAGTCATCAATGTTGATAACGATGAAAATGCGTCTGTATTGAACTGATGCAAGCAATGAAGCCGATGACAAGGCATTTTCTCCGTGTAATGCCTGAAAGGGATTGGAATGGTTCCACAACAACCCAAGGGGAGCGTTAGCCTGGATGCAAACAAAGAACCTTTTCGTAACGTTTAAAGAGGCACTACTGAACCGGGAGCCAGGCGACCAAAAAGTGCAAAAACAAGTGGACTCGGAGTAGATGGACGCTACATTTTTAACCACCAGGGCGAGGATGCCCCTTGCTCCCGAGTATACTCAGAGACGGTGCAAATTGGAACAACTTACTTTTTCCTAAAGAGTGAATCCACAAACTCCCTACGGTCGAACACTTGTAAATCGGTCATCTTTTCTCCCACCCCGATGTACTTTACCGGGATTTTGAATTGATCAGAAATACCGATCACCACCCCTCCCTTGGCAGTCCCGTCCAGCTTTGTAATGGCCAATGCGCTGATCTCGGTAGCTTTTGTAAACTCTTTGGCTTGAATAAATGCATTTTGTCCCGTAGAGCCGTCCAAAACCAGTAGAATTTCGTGCGGAGCCTCTGGTATGAATTTTTGCATCACCCGTTTGATTTTCGTCAGTTCATTCATCAGGTTTATTTTCGTGTGCAAACGGCCTGCGGTGTCCACGATTACCACATCGGCTTTCATTTCCACTGCTTTTTTTACGGTGTCGAAAGCTACGGAAGCAGGATCGGTATTCATTCCGTGAGAAATGACCGGCACGTCCACCCGCTCCCCCCAAAGGATCAGTTGATCCACTGCTGCGGCCCGGAAGGTATCGGCCGCTCCCAACACCACCGACTTACCCGCCTGCTTGAACTGATGCGCCAGCTTTCCGATTGTGGTCGTTTTTCCCACTCCGTTGACACCTACAACCATGATCACGTAAGGTCGCTCACCTTCTGGAAGATCAAAGTTCTCCAGATCCTGTGTATTGTTCTCCTCCAATAAACCGGCCACTTCTTCCCGCAGCAGCACATCCAGCTCGGAAGTCGTTACGTACTTATCCCGGGCTACCCGGGCTTCAATCCGCTGAATTATCTTGATCGTGGTTACCACGCCTACATCGGAAGTAATGAGAATCTCTTCCAATTCATCCAGGATGTCCTCATCCACTTTGGACTTGCCCACAATGGCCTTGCCCAATTTTGAAAAAAGATTCTCGCTGGACTTTTCCAGCCCTTTGTCCAGGCTTTCTTTTTTTTCTTTAGAAAAAAAACCAAATATTCCCATAAGTACGTTTCTATCGTCCGAATATACGCAAAAATCCCTTTCGATTGGAACCGAAAGGGATGTATCCATGCTTGAAAGCTGGGATTATCCTTATTTTTTCAGGGTTTCCTGTACCATGGGACTGGGAACCATTTCTTCTTTGAAGGTATACGCTCCAGTCTTCTCTGACCGGACGGCTTTGATTACTTTGGCATACGAGACACCACCTTCTTTTTTCAGTGTTGCTACTACTTTCTTCGCCATAATTCGTTTGGATTTACCTCCCTGGGGAGCGTTATTATTTGATTTCCTTATGCACCGTTACCTTTTTCAGGATGGGATTGAATTTTTTCAATTCCAGGCGCTCGGTTGTGTTTTTCCTGTTTTTGGTAGTGATGTACCGGGAAGTGCCGGGCATTCCACTCTGTTTGTGTTCCGTACATTCCAGGATCACCTGAACTCTATTACCTTTCTTAGCCATTGCTTCGTATGATTTAGTGTGGTTGGAAGGACTACCTTTACTTAATAACGATATCTCCTTTTTTCTGCGCCTCTTTTAGCACCGCACTGATCCCTTTTTTATTAATCGTCCTTAGGGCAGAAGAGGATACTTTCAACGTAATCCAGGCATCTTCTTCCGGGATGTAAAAGCTCTTCTTGTGCAGGTTAGGGTAAAATTTACGCTTGGTTTTATTATTGGCGTGTGATACGTTATTTCCAACCTGAGGTCTTTTACCAGTTATGTCACAAATTTTTGCCATGATATCTTGTATCCGTGTTGTTTTACTTTTTCAATTGGGTTTGCAAATATCGGAAGATTTCATTAAATAACAAAAGCAGCACTCATAAATATTTAATAAATCCCTGCCTGCCAACTTTTTGGTATAGCCTCCTGATTCCGGATCGCTTTTCTTATATTTGCCCCATCGGGAAGAAATATTCCGCATGAAACGCGTAAACAAAGAAATCCATGATGCAGGAGATCCGTTCAAGTGAAGAAGCCATACAAATGGAACACCGCTACGGCGCCCATAACTACCATCCCTTACCGGTTGTGCTAAGCAGGGGCGAGGGGGTCTACCTATGGGACGTAGAAGGAAAAAAGTATTTTGACTTCCTATCTGCCTACTCGGCGGTCAACCAGGGCCATTGCCACCCTCGTATAAAAGAAGCCCTCATAGAGCAGGCAAGCACCCTGACCCTTACGTCAAGGGCCTTTTACAACGATGTGCTGGGACCCTACGAAAAATACATTACCGATTACTTCGGTTTCGATAAGGTACTCCCCATGAATACCGGGGTTGAAGCTGTGGAAACCGCCATAAAAATAGCCCGTAAATGGGGCTATGAGAAAAAGGGAGTAGCCGAGCAACAGGCAAAAATTATCGTTGCGGAGGACAACTTCCATGGACGAACCACCACGGTTATCTCCTTTTCCAGTGATAAAAACGCCCGGGATCATTTCGGGCCCTACACGCCGGGTTTTATACGGGTTCCTTACAACGACCTTCCGGCACTTCAAGCCGCCCTGTTGGCTAATCCGGAAACGGTGGCCTTCCTGATCGAACCCATTCAAGGGGAAGCAGGCGTCAACACTCCAGACGAAGACTACCTGATGCAGGCAAAAAAAATCTGTCAGGAACGGGAGGTACTCTTACTGGCCGACGAAATCCAAACCGGAATTGGCAGAACCGGTTCGTTACTGGCTGTGTGTGGCAATTGCACCTGTCAGGGACATTGCGAAAAACAGGAAACCTACGTGAACCCTGATGTGTTGATTCTGGGCAAAGCGCTTTCCGGCGGGTTTTTTCCGGTTTCTGCCGTGTTGGCCAACGATGCTATCATGGAGGTGATTCACCCGGGACAACACGGCTCCACCTTTGGTGGCAATCCATTAGGCGCCAAAATTGCCATGACGGCACTAGAAGTGATCCGGGATGAAAAATTGTCTCAAAATGCCCGTTCCCTGGGAAAGGTATTTCGAAAACGCATGGAATTGCTCGCTGAAAAATCGGATTGGGTTCGCCTGGTTAGGGGAAGAGGCCTGCTAAATGCCGTCGTGATCAATGACAGCCCGGACAGCAGCACTGCCTGGGATATTTGCGTGGCCTTAAAGGAAAACGGACTGCTGGCCAAACCTACCCATGGGAACATCATCCGTTTTGCACCCCCGCTCGTAATGAACCTGGAAGAGTTGCACAGTTGCTGCGACATTATCGAAAAAACCATTTTGTCACTTCCCAAAAAGAAAACCTGATGAAAAAGCAAGCCATCATTTTCGATATGGACGGGGTCATCTGCCATACCAATCCGTTTCATTCGGAAGCGTTTCGGGTGTTTTTTGGCAAACGGGGCCTAAATCCTACCGAGGAAGAGTTTGCCCGGCACATGTATGGGAAAAGCAATAAGTATATTTTTGCCCATTTCCTGGGTCGGGAGATCTTCGGAAATGAATTCGCTGAACTGGAAAACGAGAAAGAAGGTTTGTTTCGTGAAATCTATGCAGATAAGGTAGAAACCTTACCCCAATTCCTGCCTTTTCTCCATGCATTGAAAAAAGCAGGATACCGAACCGGGGTCGCTACTTCTGCCCCGCGGGCAAACCTGGATTTGATCATGAATAGTTTGGGGTTTGGACCCAGTATGGAATCGGTGCTGGCGAGCGAAAATGTGAGCAAACACAAGCCGGATCCGGAAGTGTACCTTCGTTCGTCTCGACTACTGGAAGTGGACCCGGCCCATTGCCTGGTATTTGAGGATTCTCATTCCGGGGTATCCGCGGCTCGAAATGCCGGTATGCGCGTGGTGGGTGTACTTTCTTCCCATGCCAAAGAAGATTTGCCTCCCTGCGACCATTACATACGTGATTACCGTGACATTGATCCCGAAACGGTATCAAAACTGCTGTCCTGAGAAAAATCCCGATCTTCCACCTTGTACTCTTTGCCACAATTTACCCACCCAGAAAACAATCCGTGATGCTTAGACGACCACGCCGAAACCGAAAATCCGCAGCCATTCGATCATTGGTAGAGGAAACCAGATTAGCCGTCAGCGACTTCATATTCCCCCTGTTCCTGATCGACGGGATCAATCAAAAAGTACCGGTAGATTCCATGCCAGGGATTTACAGGTATTCGCTTGATTTGATGTTGGAAGAAATTGATTCCTGCTTACAGCTTGGAATATCGGCTTTTGACATTTTCCCAGCGTATCCGGAAGAAAAAAAGGATCGCTTCGCCACCGAAAGCTACCGGGAAGATACGTTCTACCTGAAGGCTCTGCGGACCATCAAGCAAAACTTTCCGCAAGCCTGCGTGATGACCGACGTGGCCATGGACCCTTACAATTCCGACGGACACGATGGACTGGTCGAAAATGGACGCATCCTCAACGACGAAACGCTGGAAATTCTGGGAAAAATGACTCTGGCCCAGGCAAAGGCAGGTGCGGACATCATTGGTCCGTCGGACATGATGGATGGACGGGTAGGCTATCTTCGGAAACTGCTGGACGAAAACGGCTACAAAGAAGTCTCGATCATGTCGTATACAGCCAAGTACGCAAGCGCTTTTTACAATCCTTTTCGCGACGCTCTTGATTCCGCTCCCAAATCTGGTGATAAAAAAACCTACCAGATGGATCCGGCCAACAGCCGGGAAGCCCTGATCGAAGGTCAATTGGACCTGGAGGAGGGGGCAGATTTCCTTATGGTAAAACCCGCACTGGCCTACCTGGACATCATTCAGCTTCTTCACCAGCAATTTCCACTCCCCATCGCTGCGTACAATGTCAGCGGCGAATACGCCATGATTAAGGCCTCTGCGGCAAACGGCTGGCTGGACGGAGAGCGAGCCATGCTCGAATCCCTGCTCAGCATCAAACGAGCTGGAGCTAAAATCATCTTGACCTATTTTGCCAAAGAAGCGGCTCAAATCGGACTCTAATACGTCCGCATGCTGTATCCCAAAACAGAAGGAAGCCCCAGTTAGCAAGCATACATTCATGCACCAAGGCTTCTGCCTGCTGGAACTAGGGCAAACAAAAAAAGGAGCCCGCTAGGCGGACTCCTTTTTTTGATGGTGACACAGGCTTAGAAACTAAGACCGGTAGTTACCTTGAAAAACGAGTCGTTTCCTTCCACCAGGTCTCCGCCCGCAGATAGTCTTGCGAATGCTTTTCCATTCGGATCTGCAAACTGAATGTACGGACCAAACCACTGGTATACATCTGTTGACTCGGATACGTTTGACCCGCCGGAATTGATCAGGTGCTCGTAGTGAAGGCCCAATGAGAAGAAATCAGAAGCTTTCACACCGAAGTTCGTCCAATAGTGAATGTATGCCAGGGTTGTTCCCCCACTAGGCGCTTCGTCTCGAAGCGGAGAATACAGACCAAAGTAGATTTCTCCTTCGGTTTTTGCCTTATCCAAACCAATCGTTAGGTTGGGAACGATACCGTCGCCGAAAATGCTTGGCCCTGCTGTCCCTGAAGATAGCAAGTTACCACCGGTAACACCAATCTGCGGGTTCACGCTCAGACCATCTGCTACATCGAAGTTCATCCCGACACCAAACTCGGTCCAGTTACCCCAGCCCCCGCCGGATCCCTGTACACCGCCGGTACCACCGGACCACAAAATACCATAAAATGTAAATGCGGAGGTTTCACTAACCGCATAAGATCCGGCAAAAAACGGATAGAAACCAAAAAATTGGTCAGAATTGACAGTGATTGTGAAATCAAACTTATCTGACGTTTCGCTCTGAGCGTTTGCAGTACCTACTGCCATGATTATAAACAATGAAAGCGATAGAATGCCTTTCATTAAAGTTGGATTGTTAATTTTTCTCATAATTTTGATAATTAAGGTTAATTTTTAAAATGTTGGTAAAACAAAATTATTTTTTGAAATAACCAGGGTTATACGATGAGAAAAAATTATTTTATAATGATCAATTTTGCAAAAAAAATCATTTTTTGCTATTTTTTTCACTTGAAATGACCTTTAATTCGTCTTTTTTAATTTTTTTAGTCATTTTATTACCTTTACACAAAGTATACAAACGGAATAATTATGTGAAAAAATGTAGCCTTTCCAGAAAAAAAAAACCATTTTTTAGTATTTAATTTTTTATTTTACTAGTTAATCAAAATTATTTAGTTACTTGATTTCTGTTCGTTTTAACACTAGTGTAATACATATTGAAGTATCTCCGGAAGCTACAAGTCAAAAATGAAACCGTATCTACTACCGATCGGAATGGATTGAATTATCCGGGAAGATGAGCACCTTTCCTTTCAAACGAGTTCTTCCTACCCAACGTCGGACACCAGGGATCGTCTATCTCAGACATCGCTTTAGCCAGAGAGGATGAAGCTTCGCCGAAGCAACATGCCAGACAAGGCATCCCTCGGAAGCATCCTACCAACCGAACCTTTTGAAAAAAAATATAAAAAGTCGCGATACCTACTTCGCTAAGAAGCTGATTTTTGATGGATCACTCTTCCTTGCGAAAATCAGCCAGCACGCTTTGAGTTGCGAAATATGAATGAAAAGGAGCTATTTTTTAAAATAACACTAATGAAAAAAAATTTTTTTATCAAAATCGAAAAAATATTTTTTCTAAAAAAACTTACATCATCATTTCCATCCAAACCATCTGTAGATTATTCGTAGGCGCCCTCCTTTTGACATAAAACATATTTTATTTTTCATTAATATATTTTATAGAAAAAAAGGGTTGTTTTTGGTACTATTTTAGAATTTCAATCGGTTTTGTTGAACGATCGTTTTTTAACCAATATTTATCATTTTAGCATATATATTATTGTTTAAAGTCTTTTTTTAATCTATGATACGGAATATCCGCATATATCCAATTGTTTTTGGTTACAAATTAAACCATATTACGTATTCATATGGAGCCATTCGTACCTAAAATGGCGCAAGTTATTGTTCACTCTATAAATTATGGATTCTATGGAAGGTATTTTCCCAATTTTAACTCAGGTTAACGCGGCTGCGGTTGCTGAGGGAATGGATTACGGTAGTGCGATCACCCAAAACTTATTGACTACCAACAATGTCTGGATGATGTTGGCAACAGCATTGGTCTTTATTATGCATTTAGGATTTGCCGGTGTAGAAGCCGGATTTGGTCAGGCCAAAAACACGGTTAATATTCTTTTTAAAAATACCGTCACTCCGATTATCGGTATCGTATCGTATGCGCTGATCGGTTTCTTTCTGATGTACCCGGGGTTCGAGGTACCCGGCTGGTTTGGGTTTGACGGTGCTGGTTGGACGATGTTCTGGTTTAATCCAGCGGATGCGGACATCAGTGCAGCATATGCCGACGCCGGATACACGTATTGGACAGACTTTTTGTTCCAAGCCATGTTTGCAGCTACTGCAGCTACCATTGTATCCGGAGCCATCGCCGAACGAGTCAAACTCTGGGCATATTTAGTTTTTACGGTAATTTTTGTTGGAATGGTATATCCACTCATTGGTAGTTGGAAGTGGGGCGGCGGCGCTCTTGACGCGATGGGGTTTTATGATTTCGCGGGTTCCACCCTCGTGCATTCTGTAGGTGGCTGGGGAGCATTGGCAGGTGTCATCATGGTAGGACCACGAATCGGTAAGTATGTCAATGGCAAAACCATCGAAAAACCCGGTTCAAGTGTGCCTCTAGCTGTAATAGGCGTTTTCTTGTTGTGGTTAGGTTGGTTTGGATTCAACGGAGGCTCCGTGCTTTCAGCGGATCCAGGATTGGTGTCACTGGTCTTGGTAACCACCTCATTGGGTGCTTGTGCCGGCGGTTTGGGCGGATTCTTAACGGCCTATCTAACTTTCAAGCGGCTAGACCTGGGCATGGTACTGAACGGTATCCTCGCAGGATTGGTGGGAATTACGGCGGGAGCAGATGTCATCAGTCCAATATTCGCTCTGCTAATCGGATTTATCGCAGGGATTTTGGTAGTACTTTCTGCTGTATTCCTCGATAAGCTAAAATTAGATGACGTTGTTGGAGCCGTTTCCGTCCACCTTACCTGCGGCGTGTGGGGCACGCTGGCCGTGGGGTTATTTTCAAACAATCCGGACCACACATTTTTAACGCAATTAATTGGTGTGCTCATTTGCGGCGGGGTCGCCTTTCTATCGGCCCTTGTCATCTTTTATGTCCTAAAAATAACGATCGGCATACGCGTCTCCGAGGAACACGAGCGATCCGGCTTGGATAGTCACGAACACGGAATTCGCGGATACACGATCGTATACGACGAATAAAAAGCAAAATACCCCCTAGAGAATAAAAAACAGAACCCCGCCCACGAAAGAAATTGAAGCCTCTTTGTACGTGGGCAGGGGTTCTTCATCAGTCAACTTATTGTCAACTAACTCTTAAAAATAAAATGAAAAAGTTCCAACTGCTAGTACTATTCGTTCTTTTTTCAACGCTGACCCTCGTCAACGCACAGGAAGCGAGCGAAACACCAAAGGTAACTCTCTCAGGATCTGTTGATGCCTATTTCAGAACAAACATTAATGCTCCGAACAAAGGAGACGAATATCAGTCACCTGCCACTTCCTTCGCTAACCTACCGGGTTTTTCAATAGGTATGGCCAACATCATAGCGGCTTACGAAGGTGAAAAAATAGGGTTTGTGGCAGATCTGGTCTTCGGACCCAGAGGAGAAGATGCCGTATCCGGATCTCCGTTATACGCTGCCTTCGAAGCCGGAAGCTCTCAGGTAGTAAATCAGTTGTACGTATATTGGAACGCAAGCGATGTCGTGACGTTCACTATCGGGAACTTTAATACCTATCTGGGATACGAGGTTATTTCTCCCACGGGTAATTTCAATTACTCAACATCCTATATGTTTTCGTACGGTCCATTTTCCCATACCGGATTAAAAGCAGACTTTCAGCTCTCCGATAACTGGTCGCTGATGGCATCACTAATGAACCCGACAGATGTTACCGAATTTAATAATATCGGATCCTATACCCTTGGCGGTCAATTGGCCTACACAACCGATGCAGGGGGTACCTACTTGAATGTACTGTATGGAGACCAGGACGGACGACTTGATATGAACACCGTCTCCTCATTTGGCAATGCGTCTAAAGGAAATACCTTCCAAATAGACCTTACCACGGGGTATGACCTATCTGAATCGATTTATGCGGGATTGAATGCCACCTATAACACCACATCCGCCGGACAAGTCCTTAATGGAAATACCATTCAGGACGCTACCGGGGATGGCTACGGATTCTATGGTGTCGCCGGCTACCTTCAATTTGCTACATCCGAAGTGTTTTCGTTGGGTGCTCGAGGTGAATACTTTAGCGTATTCAACGATGGTTTGGAAGGCGTAGTCGGTCTTAATAACCTAGGTGACGGAAATGTCTTTGCTTTTACACTTTCTGGAAATGCAAAGGTAATGAACAACCTTACCCTGATTCCAGAGGTGCGCTTTGACTCCATGTCGGAAAACTTCTTTTTGAACAATAACTATGAAAACGCCAGTAATCTGACCTCTTTTCTCCTCGCGGCCGTCTTTTCGTTCTAAATTTCTGTTTTTTTTCTTAAAAATTGCCAAAAAACCGCAGTGTTTCAAAAAAACTGCGGTTTTTTGTGTTTTTACAGTGATGATTTCAAAACCGCTTCAAAAACGACCCTTCCAAGTTGGACTTTCTGCATTTTTTGACAATTTCGGTTTGATAATAAACTAATTTTTTATCGTTAATTTAGTTTTGTCAGTATATAATTTTATTTTTTAATTAATTACGTTCATTTTAACCTGAAAAAACACAACCTCTACTACGGAATACGTATAGGTAAATAAGGAATCATTATAAACTTAACGAAACAGTACGATGATCAGGTTCACATTGTTGTTAGCTGCACTTTTTCTTACATTAAATGTATCACATGCCCAATCCCACGAGGATCTCAAAGGGCCTGCCGCAAAAAACTATAAACCATGGAAACAGCAAGCCAGGAATGGTGTCTTGCTGGTAAATATGGAGGCAGCAGACAGTAAAGGACCTGCCTACAAAAACGAAAAACACCGGGTAAAGAATGTGAAAAAAACGGAAGCGGCAACAAATTTGAGAAAACGGGAGCGAATTACGGGGCCGAAAGCAAAAAATCGCAAGGCTTGGGAAAACGAGTAATATACCGGAAGGTGACCATGCCTCAGCAAGCAAAAAAAGCGCGCGAAAAACCTTTAGTGGTTTTTCGCGCGCTTTTTTTTTATGGCACTATTGACCTGATTTTCATAAATCTTCCTCTCGCTCCAGCATCAAAATTGCATTTTGCGGAACGATGTAATACTTTTCGCCTTCATAAATGACCTCGAAAGCACCGTTCATAAGGAAAACAGCCAAATCCCCTTCCTTCGCTTGCAGCGGAATGTATTTTACATTTTCGCCATGGTCCTTCCAGGGCTCATCTTCTTCCACGGGCAACGGAATGGGGTATCCAGGCCCTGCTTTAATGATATAGCCTTGCTGTACTTTTTCCTTTTCCCGAACCCCAGGTGGCAGGTATAACCCACTCGAGGTTTTTTGATCCGGCTTTTTTAATTTGATCAACAGGCGGTCTCCCACAATGATGAGTTTTTTTAATTTATTTTCAGAGGTCAGTTGCATATTGGATTGTTGTTAGCCAAAACTAAATACTGCTGTTCAGATTAAAAATAATGGCATCTCCACTTCGTGAAGACGCCATTATGTTCATTGTCAGTAACTGATGAAGGCAGCTTACTTTTTATCTTCTTCGTTTACTTCTTCGTAGTCTACATCAGATACGCCATCTCCCGAAGAAGCATCCGTTGCAGATCCGGCGCCGGTCGAACCGCCCTGAGAAGCGCCCCCTTCCGCGCCCTGAGAAGCGTTGTACATCTCTTGAGACGCGGCAGTCCATGCCGTGTTCAACGCTTCCATTCCTGAATCAATGGCTGCCATATCCTGACTTTGGTGAGCCGATTTCAGCTTTTCCAACGCTTCGTTTACCGCAGCCTTGTTGCCATCGGAGAGCTTGTCGCCAAACTCCTTCAACTGTTTCTCCGTTTGGAAGATCAGGCTATCTGCCTGATTTATCTTATCGATTTTCTCTTTTTCAGCCTTATCTGTGGCCGCATTGGCTTTTGCCTCCTTCTTCATTCGGTCGATCTCCTCTTGAGATAAACCAGAGGACGCTTCAATTTTGATTTTCTGCTCCTTACCGGTACCCTTGTCTTTTGCCGATACATTTAGAATGCCGTTGGCATCGATATCAAAGGTTACCTCAATTTGAGGCACTCCCCGTGGCGCTGGAGGGATGTCCGTCAGTTGAAACCTTCCGATGGCTCGGTTGTCCTTGGCCATGGATCGTTCTCCCTGAAGCACATGGATGTCCACTGCGGGCTGGTTATCAGCTGCTGTTGAGAATACCTCGGACTTTTTGGTAGGAATGGTCGTATTGGATTCAATCAGTTTGGTGAACACACCACCCATGGTCTCAATTCCCAGGGACAGTGGCGTGACATCCAAGAGCAAAACATCTTTTACTTCACCCGTTAACACGCCTCCCTGAATCGCTGCACCAATGGCTACTACCTCATCCGGATTTACCCCTTTTGACGGCTTCTTCCCGAAATACTTTTCCACCTCTTCTTGAATCTTAGGGATTCGGGTGGAACCACCGACCAGGATTACTTCGTCGATGTCGGAGGGAGAAAGGCCCGCGTCCTTGATCGCCTTTCGTACCGGATCCATGGAGCGTCTTACCAGATCATCGGAAAGTTGTTCGAATTTCGCACGCGAAAGATTCCGAACCAAGTGCTTTGGACCAGACTGCGTGGCAGTGATGTATGGGAGATTGATCTCCGTGCTTGAAGAGCTGGAAAGTTCTATTTTCGCTTTTTCAGCGGCTTCTTTCAAACGCTGCAGCGCCATGGGATCTTTGCGTAGATCTATTTCTTCCTCCGCCTTGAACTCGTCTGCCAGCCAATTGATGATTACCTGATCGAAATCGTCTCCACCCAGGTGCACATCTCCATTGGTCGATTTCACTTCAAATACCCCGTCTCCCAATTCCAGGACGGATATATCAAACGTACCTCCACCCAGATCGTACACGGCGATCTTCATGTCCTGGTTTTTCTTATCCAGGCCATACGCCAACGCAGCTGCGGTAGGTTCGTTGATGATTCGTTTCACATCGAGGCCTGCTATCTGTCCTGCTTCTTTCGTCGCCTGCCGTTCCGAGTCATTGAAATAGGCTGGCACGGTAATTACCGCTTCGGTCACCTCCTGTCCCAGGAAATCTTCTGCGGTGGACTTCATCTTCTGAAGAATCATCGCAGAAAGCTCCTGTGGCGTATAGGAACGGTCGCCAATTTTTATGGCAACGGTATCGTTGGGACCCTGGTCCACCTTGTAAGAAGCATGCTTCCGCTCTTCTGAGATTTCGGAGAATTTTTTTCCCATAAATCGTTTTACAGAAGAAATGGTATTTGACGGGTTTGTAATGGCCTGCCGTTTGGCAGGATCCCCTACTTTTCTCTCTCCATTTCCGTTGTCCAAGAATGCCACGATAGAAGGAGTGGTCCTTCTACCTTCACTGTTTTGAATGACCACGGGCTCACTACCTTCCATTACTGCGACGCAAGAGTTGGTCGTACCCAAGTCTATACCAATAATTTTTCCCATAATTATATTTATTTTATCGTTTTCATTTGTTCTACGAAAACAAGAACAACAACCAATGTGCCAAGTAGATGAATGCCGGAATTAATGCCACATTGTCATAATTTGTGACAGTTTTCAGATGCGGTTTGTCAGCTTTTATTAGTAATTTTCACCCGCTGATCCGGTGTTTTGCTACGCCTTAACCCATTCTTATGCATGAAAAGAACCCTGTCCGGACTTTATATTTATCCGATAAAATCTCTCGGCGGTATCGCGCTCTCGGGAAGTAAGGTCCTATCCTCCGGGCTTCAATACGACCGTCAGTGGATGTTGGTAGACCAGGAGGGAAACTTTATGAGTCAGCGAAACCTTCCCCAAATGGCCCTGCTTCAGGTCAGTCTACAGGAGGAATCCCTACATATCAGTCACAAACAGCAAGCCGATGCCGGACTTCGTATTCCCCTTTCGGGAGATTCGGGTCGATTGCAAAAAGTACAAATCTGGGAGGACCAAATCGATGCCTTGCTTGTAGACCCGACCGCAGACGAATGGTTTTCAGACATGCTTCGTGTTTCCTGCAGACTAACGAAAATAAGTTCCGACCACAAACGCTGGCTTAAAAAGAAATACCAGGTTAACGGGGAACACGTGGGATTTGCCGACAGCATGCCGTTCTTGCTTATTGGGCAATCTTCTCTGAATGATTTGAATAAACGACTGGCTACTCCCGTGCCCATGAATCGCTTTCGGCCAAATTTAGTGTTTTCCGGAGGGCCCGCCTACGTCGAAGACGCCTGGGACGAATTTCATATTGGCGCTGTACCGTTCAAAATCACCAAACCCTGCGGGAGATGTGTCATGACCACCGTGGACCAGGACGAAGGAACAAAAGGGAGTGAGCCCCTTTATACCCTATCCAAATACAGGAAAAAGGGAGGTAACGTGTTTTTTGGGCAAAATGGGATCGCCCTGGAGGAAGGCTACATCGCCTTGGGCGACACCATTCGTTTGTGTTAATACCTTCCGCAAGTACTGTGTAGATTGTATACACAGTGAGGGTGAAATTTCCAAAAACCGGTGCACCCCTTTTGCTAATTCTTTACTAGAACGTTGCCGTTGATAAATTTTAGGGAGCTGGTCGTAGTATTTTAAATACATTTTTATTAATATTAGGCGCTGAAAAATAGGTACGAAACAATTTCCATGTGTTTTCGGTTATCTGGAAATACCGTTGTTAAAAGGGAAAGAGGGGTTCGTTAAAAAACAATTCTTACCTTTGGCACGAAATTTAAATGCTTGACGCTGAAATAAACCAACTTGATTGCCCAAATGACTACACATAATTCAGCAGTAGTCAAGCAGTAAATAATCACATTATCGTAGGGGAGATTTTTGATGGGGTTTGATGGGTTATTTCAAACTGACTGATAATCTTACGCATTTTTCCATAGCGGAGAATTGACGGGATTTGTATGTAAAAAAGTAAAACCTGATATACACAAACACCAACTAAACCTATATCTACATGAATACAGTTTTATACCGATTAATCCTGTGTTGCACGTTCATGTTGGCCGGATTGCATCTCCATGCGGCCAATTATTATTTCTCCAGTGAAATTGGAGATGATTCCAGGAGCTTTTCCCAGGCTCAGAACGCGGCCACCCCATGGAAATCCATCAACAAACTGAATTCCATTATGTCCAGTCTTAGCCCGGGAGATAAGGTTTTCTTTCGTCGAGGAGACACTTTTTACGGCACTATCCAATTGAACCGTTCTGGACAATCGGGCGCACCCATTACTTTCGGTGCTTACGGTTCAGGCCCGGACCCGATCCTGACCACCTTCGTACGGCTTTCAAACTGGCAATCCGTTGGTAGCGGTGTCTATGAAGCCTCGGACAATCGCCTACCCGGCAAGCCAATAAATATGGTAACCATCAACGATACACCCCAGGAGATGGGCCGGTTTCCAAATTCAAATACCGCTAACAGGGGATACTTAACCTACGAAGAAAACTCCGGGAATCGTTCGATTACCGACTATCAATTATCCTCCAGCCCCAATTGGACGGGTGGAGAGGTCGTGATGAGGAAAGTTTTTTGGATCACCGACAGGCACACCATCACCTCTCACGCAGGAAACACGTTGAACTATGCATCCAATCCGGAAACTCGCTACGAGCCCCAGGCCGGATACGGATACTTTATTCAGAACCATCCGAACACACTGGACCGCTACGGTGAGTGGTACTACAATCCCTCTACCAGAAAAATGCGCGTGTACTTTGGTTCCAGCCCCGGTACGGCCCGGGTGGAAGCAAGTACGTTGGACTTTATCGTAGAAAAGACAGGGCGGGCAAGCCACATCGTTTTTGAAAATTTACATTTCAGAGGTGCTAACCGAAATGCTTTTCAGTTTGAGGGTGGCAACGATATCAAAGTAACCAATTGCAAAATCCATGTTTCCGGAGAAGATGGATTATTTTTCGCAGGGGTATCGAACCTGCTGATCGAAAACTCCGAAGTGGACTATGCCAACAACGTGGGGATGAATCTTAAGATTTCCCACGATGCCGTCATTCGTGGAAATCGCGTTCAGCATACGTACATGTTTCCGGGACACGCCAGAAGCGGTGATGGGGCAGGCCTTGCCATCTTTTCTACCGGAAACAACAACCGGATCGAATACAACGAGATTAAAAAAAGTGGGTATATCGGTATTCGGTTTGGAGGGCACGACACCCAGGTCAATTATAATTTTATCGATGGTTTCTGCTACACAAAGAATGATGGAGGTGGAATCTACTCCTTTCAGAGTAAATTCGACAACTACAGAAACAGAAAAATCACCAACAACATCATTATCAATGGGGTCGGCGTTCGCGAAGGTACGCGTATCCGAAACTTCGTGGATAAGCCCCAGGCGGAAGGTATTTACCTGGATGACAATGTGACGGATGTAGAGGTGTCAGGAAACACCATCGCACACATCACTTCAAAGGGCATCTATCTTCACAATACCAATAACATCCGTGTCATAAACAATACGGTTTACGACTCTGACAACCTGATCTTTCTTCGGAATGACCTAATGGGAAATCCCCTTACGAACACAACCATTGAAAACAACAAACTGCTCGCAAAGGACGCCTCCCAAAATTTTGTATACATCTATACCTTGTTCAACGACGTGGGGGAATTGGCGAATTTCAACAATAACCAGTATTCGGCTCCATTTTCAGACAATTACAGGTTCAGGATTCGATACAATGTAAATTCGAGTAATGAAACGAACAAATTTTTTGATTTAAAGGGCTGGCAGCGTGCCTACAATAAAGATTGGAACTCCAAAACCGGTACGCAAGTAGAGGATCTATACACCGTCACCAAGCAGGTAGATGGCAACCGCTATTCGAATGGCTCGTTTGACAGAAACGCGGATTATATAAGCTGTTCGGATTGCTCCAAATCATGGGACAATGGGAAATTGGATGGCGGCTCCTTAAAGATAAGTACCAGCGGTACAAGTCGTACCACCATCAACTCAGGCTCGCTTAAAAAAGGTAGCTATTACTTGCTGAAGTTTAGCGCTATTGCCGACAAAGACATCCCTGTTTCCTTCTACTTACGACAATCAAGTTCGCCCTGGTACGAACTGTCGCAGAGACATAATGTAGGAATATCCTGGCAAAGAGGGGAAAATGAAGTGTTGATTCAATCCCTGGCAGATGTGGAAACCTCGCGCCTGATCATGGAAGTAGGCACCGGTGAAACCGGCACACTGTGGATAGATAATTTCGAATTATACGAAGTAGAAGCCTCCGTCGTACGTCCAGAGGAAAAGGTACTCTTTGAGAAAAACCCCACCCGATTGGAACGAAGTTTTTCCACGTCCGGAGGTTTTGTGGGCCTTCTTAATGAAATGCTTTCAGCGACTCAAGTCATCCCACCTTATCGCTCGCTGTTGCTACTGAAAACAGGCAGTGGAGTTATTGAGCAAGCCCTTTTCAAGCCCACAGTAAGTCTGGTAAATCCGGAAACCGGGCTAACCGCGAAAGCGGGGGAAACGATACTCCTACAGGCGAACGCTTCCGTAGAAAATGCATCCATTTCGCAGGTGGATTTTTACAACGGCTCCACCAAGCTGGGAACGGCAACCAATTCGCCTTACCAATTTGCCTGGGAAAACGTCCCGCAGGGAACGTTCAATCTATCTGCTGTGGCAATTGCTGACAACGGCCAACAAGCGACTTCCTCCAACTTGAGCTTTTCTGTTGCTCCAGCTACCGCAGACCCGAAAAGTTCCTCCACTTCCTATTTCCTAAATGCAGGCACAACTGATGCGACGATTTGGAATGGATTAGCTTTTACAGGGGAGAATGCAGGCAACAACTTTTTCAGCACGTCCAGGACGTTTACCGAAATATCCGCGAGTACGCATCCCTTGTTCCAAACCGAGCGGCATGCACAGAATCTTTCCTATTCAATACCGGTTCCAAATGGCACGTATTACGTGTATACCCTACACAATGAAGTGTGGTTTGGTCAGCAGGGCCCCCCTGCCCAGGAAGGAATGCGTCTTTTTGATATTTCTATCGAAAACAACAAGGTGAAAGATGATCTGGATTTTTACAAAGAAAACGGAAATCAACCCCTGGTACTCGCCTTCGAAGGTATAACCGTGACCGATGGGGTTTTAACTATTAACTTTAATGCCTCTGTAAATAACGCATCTGTTTCGGGAATCATCGTAAGCGAAACACCCATCAGCATACCCTCCGACCTGGTTGCAGGCCCTGGTTCTGCGGATGGGCCCGTTTATCAAGACTACCTGATGATAAATGCCGGTAGTCGTGACGATATCAGTTACGAAGGCAAGCTGTTTGTGTCGGACTACAAAACATCCTATTTCGGTAATTTCTCCCCTAACTTCAATTACACAATTCCAGGGGAGCCCTTGTACCAGACGGAACGATATGCCCGGAACATGAACATTCGCATACCCGTAGAGAATGGCACTTATCTGGTAAAGACCTACCACAACGAATTATGGTTTGGTTCTTTCGGGCCGAAAGCCGCCACTGGAAATAGGGTTTTTGACATTTCCATTGAGGGTGAACTGAAGAAAGATAACTTTGATATCTTTTCCGAAAGCGGAAACCTGCCCACCAGTTTTTCATTCGAAAATATTGTAGTTACCGATGGATTTCTGGATCTATTCCTTTCTGCGAGTAGCGGTGACGTGAGTATCTCTGGGTTGTACGTCGGAAAGGCAGTCTCACCCACGAGTCCTCCGAAAAGCACACAGGAGCCCATCTTCCTGAATGCCGGAACCTTCGACGACAAATCCTACAACGGGCAGCTACATACGGGAGATAGAAAAACCAACTTCTTCAATCCATCGAATGTAAACGCAAACTTCACGGTCAATGGATCCGAAATTTTTCTTACGGAAAGGTACGGGCGCAACCTGGAATACAGCATCCCGGTAGAAAACGGTACCTATACGGTTGTTACCTACCACAATGAACTCTGGTTCGGTTCCTTCGGACCCGCAGCGAAGGCAGGCAATCGGGTTTTTGATATCTCCATCGAAGGCAACCGGGTCAAATCGAATTTCGATATCTTCAGTGAAAACGGGAATAATCCGACCACCCTGACCTTTACTTCGATAAAAGTGGGGGACGGGATTCTCAATATATCCATGAATGCAACCAGTAACAACGCTACGGTGGCAGGTATTGCCGTGATTCCGGATGGAAGTTCCTGGTCCTCAAATCTTCGGCTGGCGACTAGTGAAAACATGCTGCCAACACAGGAAGCCGGAATTGCACAAACAGCCGTCACCAACGTGTACCCCAACCCGGCCTCCTACCAAACCACCTTATCCATTGGGCAGGATGTAAACGTTCGCGAAATCTACATTCAAAGTACTTCCGGTGCGTTGGTGAAAAGCATCGATCCGAAAGCTGCTTCCGACGGCTATGGCACCTATACCCTGCCGTTGGCTGGTATGCAGTCCGGGGTCTATGTAGTGACCGTTACGGACGGAGGAAGTTGGATCAAGAAGATTAAACTTATCGTTCAATAGCCGGCTTTCCTTTCAACAAAAAAGGCTGGACAATGAATTTGTCCAGCCTTTTTTTTGACTATTTTCCAGATGATCAGGGGTTTAACTTCTTATTGGACCGGTGTCGGTCTTTGTCCCGAAGCGTTTTTTTCTCAAAGTTTTTCTCCAATGCCTGTGTCAGATCCACTCCGGTCTGATTCGCCAGGCAAATAAGTACCCACAGTACGTCGGCCATTTCGTCGCCAAGATCCTTGTCTCGTTCGCTTTCTTTAAACGATTGTTCGCCGTATTTCCTGGCCATGATACGTGCCACTTCCCCCACTTCTTCCGTCAATATGGCCATATTCGTAAGTTCATTAAAATACCTGACGCCCGTGGAATTAATCCAGGCATCGACTTTGTTTTGTGCTTCTGCTAGTGTCATTTGCTTTAGGTCTGGTAGGTAATTTTTCCTTGATTCAATTCTATAATCCGGTCAACGCTCTCCGGAATGTCGGAAGCGTAATGACTCACAAATATCAGGGACATCCCGGTTTCCTTTAAAAAATAAGAAATCATTTGCCGAAATCGTACCCGCTGCGTCTCGTCCATCCCCTGTGAGGCTTCATCCAATACCAACAATTGGGGACATTTGATCATGGCTCGGGCTAACAGGCAAAACCGCTGTTCTTCCAAACTGACCCGATGAAAATTTTTAGCGGCCAGATGATCTAATTGCAATGCAGCCAACCAGAGATCTGCCAGCCTTTCCTGGGTCTCATCAATTTTTCTAAACAGACCCATGGTGTCGAATAACCCGGACAAGACCACCTTTTTACAGGTTTGGTTCATCGGAAAATAGCGACCCAATTCGGGTGACACAAAGCCGGTCGGTTTTTTGACATCCCAAATGCTCTCCCCTGTACCACGCCGCCGGTCAAATAGTACGATATCGTTGGCATAGGCTTGCGGATTCTCTCCCAAAACTAAGCTAATGAGGGTAGACTTTCCCGCTCCATTGTGTCCACGAATCAACCACTGCTCTCCCGGTCCTACGTCCCAACTGATCCGGTCCAAAAGCAGCTTACCTTCGTACCCCACAGATACTTCCCGCATCGCTACCACCCTTTTTATCCCTGAACCGGAAAATACGTTTTTTAATAGTCCATCAAACCCGGCAAAAGCGGTCCCCCTCTGCATGCGCAAGGCCTCTTCCCGTGCCAAAAGTCGTTTTCTATTGGTGACTACTTCCAGCCTTCCCTTTTCCAGCCACCCGTAACAGGAGATGGACGCCGGGATTTCATCAACGGTACTCGTCATGACCACCTGTATCCCAGATTGAATGATAGCGTCCAGTAGGTGATCAAACAGTTGCCGGGTCTGCACATCCAAACCCGTCAGCGGCATATCCATCAGAAACAAGCGGGGGTTTTTAAGTAAGGCGGTGGCCAACGCCAACCTCCTGGTTTCCCCGTTGGATAATTTGATTAGCGACTTATCCCGTAACTCCCCGAGGCTGAAAAGGTCGATCACCCGATCCAGGGTCCAGCTGCCACCCCCCTTGGGTTCCACCTGGGCGAGGTACGCACCTACCGTTTCTGAATCCTCCGATTCCGAACTGTTAAACCGTTGCTGATAATAAAAATTTTGCTGACCGGATTTGTTTCGAAAAGTGTATTTCTGGGACACAAAAGCAATCAAATCCCGGAAGCTATTGACCTGGCCCTGTTGGCGCTTAATTTTCTGGTAGCTCTCAGCGAAGGGCCATGAAATCCGCCCGCCAACAAGGGATGTGCGCCCCAATAGCGTTTCCAAAAATGCGGTCCGATCCTTTCCTGAACCACCCAGGATTGCCCAGGACTCCCCGTTCGCGATCCTGAAATCCAGTTGCTCAAAACGTATCTTTCCCGAATGTCTTACCGTCGCCTGCTCAATCCGCAAAAAATCTCCAGTAAATCTTGCGGTAGTGGTCGGTTTTTTCTCCATCACATCTGTGGGGGTTTTATTGATTCATCGGAGCGCAAGGATTCCTTCGCACCTTTTTCGGTCTATACCTTGTTTTTGGAATCGATGATAATGGTTACCGGACCGTCATTTATCAGCGATACCTGCATGTTGGCACCGAAAACACCTGTCTTTATGGACCTGCCGAGTTGCTGCGTAAGTTCGTCAATACAGGCTTCGTAGAGCGGAATGGCCAAATCCGGCGACGCAGCTTTGATGTAGGAGGGCCTGTTTCCTTTCTTTGTACTGGCATGGAGGGTAAACTGACTGATGAGTAGCAACTCCCCACCGATATCCAGTAGGCTTTTGTTCATCACGCCGGCATCGTCGGAAAAAATCCGCATTTGAACGATTTTTCGGCTAATCCAGGACAAGTCTTCCATCTTGTCGGCTTCTTCTATCCCCAGCAATACCATCAATCCCGATCCAATCGATGCCGTTTCTCGCTTCGAAATGGTTACGGCCGCTTGGGAAACTCGCTGAATAACTGCAATCATGCGCTTATCTTGTGCATTTCGGCCGAGGGAATGGTTTCGTTTCCGGAAAGATGAGTTTCCTGATCTTTTACAAGCATGGCCCTGGCAACCTGCGACCCGGAAATTGGCTTGTATTTCTTAAACATTCCCAAATAGGTAAGGCCTTTCATCAAAACTTTTCCTACTTCTTCACCGAGACGATGTTCGTTTCGCTCCCCCAGGAGAAGAGAGGGTTGAAAGATGCCAAGATAGGTGAAATCCATTCGCTTCAGATCATTTTCTACCGTTCCTTTTACCTTGTTGTAAAAGACCGCAGATTCGGCATCGGCTCCGAGCGCGCTTACATAAAAAAAACGTTTTGCACCAAAACCAAGGGCCATGCGTGCGAATCCAATAACGAAATCGTGATCGATCTGAAAGAATTTTTCCTTTGATCCTGCATTTTTTATGGTGGTTCCAAGGGAGCAAAAGGCAGAAAGAGCTACCTCTCCGCTTTCCAGACGTTTAAGAAGCGACTGAAATTGGCCTCCTGTATTTTGCGCGCGAATGGATTCCAGCAGATTCAACGCTTCCAGCCGGTTAAAGTCTACTGTTACCTGTACCAGTTTGGCATGCTTTAAGGCGAGCTCACGCCTGCCAAAGGAAATAACCCAATCGTATTCCGGGTTTTGGAACAACTGGTGAAGTAATTGCATGCCCACCAGTCCAGACGAGCCCGCTACCATTGCTACCTTACTCATACCTGCCGTTCTTTTTCCCATTCCAGAAACCGCTCGATGTCGGACTGAAGGCTTTTGAAAATAGCCAGCAATACCGTAATATCATCCACGTACCCTACAAAAGGAATAAAGTCCGGAACAAAATCTGTTGGCAGTGCAAAGTAAAACAAGCCAAGCACAAGCAATCCAAGGGATCGATTGGAAAGGCCCGCGTATTGCTTGTTGACGTGTGCTCGAATCATTCGAATAAACACTTCCAGTTGATATCTTACCTGGGCAAAGGTGGGATTTTGGGAAAGCTCCTTCCATTTTAAACTTGCCTTTACCAGCAACGCACGTAATCTCTCCTCTGTAGCCGCTATGTGCATGGCCCGGTTCAGGTAGATGGCTTTTGCCTTTTCAAAGATGTTCTGTTCTTCGTTGTATTTATTCATGGCTTCTGCAACACTTGGTTCGGGACTCAGAAATATATCCGGACTTCATCTTTTATTTTCTTTAGTGCGAGGACGACAATGTCTTGTTCCTGTTCCAACGATAGTTGAAAAATCTTTTTTGCCAGGTCCAGGCTTCGCTCGTTTCCATCCATCTGTTGGTAGGATTGGTTGATGAGGGATAGCGTCTGTTCAACAGATGAACGTACGGCCGCCCATGTATCGTCGGAAAAATAGACCTGCTGCGAAAGATTGTGATTGAATTCGTTCCTGATTTCTTCGATCAACCTGCTGTGCAGTTCCCCGGAAGTAAAACCGGGTTCATTGATCCTTCGGATCAGATTGTTCGGAGAAATCCGCTCTAACAGCAAGCAAAGTCGTTCCGCAGCCTGTAATCGAAGGGGGACTAGCAGTTCGGTATTTTTTGTTTTTATATCCACCCATTTCATCTCCTTTTCCTTCTTCAAAAATGATACCGTAATAATAAACATCCCATAGATTACCAGGCCGGCAGGAAGGACGATGCTTAAAAGTTGTGTCAGGTATTCCATCGAAAATGCATTTGACTCACAATATCCAAAATAATGTCAATTTATGCTATGCCAATAGGCTTTTCTCTCCTAATTTTGAACCATTCTTCACCACCGGGCCTTTTTTGTACATGCAGCTACCTGTCAATATTACCTCCAGAGCGCTGGAGGAAATTAGAAACATTATCAACACCAAAAACATTCCCAAGAACTACGCGCTGCGGATCGGTGTCAAAGGCGGGGGATGTGGGGGAGTCTCCTATGCATTGGGGTTTGACCAGCCCAAAGAGGGAGACCAACAATTCGAGATACAAGGGCTAAGGGTATTGATTGAAAAGAAGCACGTCATGTTTCTGATGGGAATGCAGGTCGATTTCTACGAAAGTAACGAAGCCCGAGGTTTTGTTTTCACCAATCCTACTATTCCAAAGCGGCACGATGCCTGAACCGAGCCAGGCGCCTGCTTTTTTATTCGGGTCAAATCAATCCCTCAAAACCGAACCTTGCCTTCGACCAAAATAGGTCGAGAGCAATTATTCGCGGCTTTAAAAAGGAAATGATCCGATGCCAATGCTCCCGATTAAGGACGTTGACTCCCTTCAGTTCTTTACTTACAGAATAGACGGAAGCACCGGTTTCTTCTGACCGCTCCGCCCTCCAGGTCCAGCATTCATCCAGTTCTTTTTCCAACAACCTTCGAAGCGCCTGCAATTGTTCGTAATACAATGCTCCAATCACCGGATCCGGATGCCGGATTACTATGGAAATGGACACCCCGGTACTGTCCGCATTAATTCGAAAAAATAAATGCCGAATCCCCGTGCGGTAGTTCTGCCAATTCACCCGGCTTCCGTCGGCCGAAGGAACGGGCTTCATGTACGCACCGAACACCGTCCAAAACTCCTGTGTTAGTTTACTTGTTTGATGCCTGGTATACATGGGGCTCCGTTTCAGCTATAATCTTCGGGGTAGTTAACTTCGACTACCGAGTAGTTTACCACGCCGCCGATCGCTGGGTTGTGTTTTTTTATGACAACACAAATATGGGAGGTGTCTGGATAGGCATTAATTATGTCTTGAATCATCAGGTGAGCCAGGTGCTCCAATAATTTGACGGGGACCTGCATGTGCCCCTTTGCGATCTGATACAATTTGTAATAATCTACCGTTTTTTTCAGGTCGTCATGCAGCATAGCCTGCCGAAAGTCGGTATGCACGTGCACATCAACGGTAAAGCGATTACCCAATTTCTTTTCTTCCGAAAAAACGCCATGATATGCATGGAATTCAATACCTTCCAAGGATACCTTTCCCATCAGTCAAATTGATCAAAAAAGGATCCGGATTGCTTTTTCCCGGGATTTTCTTCCTGCTTTTTTTCTCCCGCATTGTCTGGATCCTTGTCCTGAAAATCAGACGCATCGGATGGCTCTTCATCCGCTCCAGTGTCAGGTTGCATACCCGGCGAGTCCTCGGTAGCCAGAGGCTGTTGCCAGGTATAGGTGGTGTCACTGGGCGCTGTTTCGTCCGGTTCCTGAGGTAGCGGCATTTTAGAGTCTCTGCTCAGGGAAGCAAAAAAAGAGTCTTTGCGTTGCAAATCTTTGACCATTCGGGAATGTGCTCCGGCATCAATTTCGGAAAATCCTTCCTGAACCGTTTTTACGTTTTCCAGGGTCTCGTTTGCTGTCTTTTTTAGGTTTTTTAATAAATAGTCCCGCTGTGCCTGCAATTTCTCGTAATTATCCACCAATAGCTGCACGTCTTCTTTCAGGTCCTCTATGATTGTTTTGGCCTGATTTTCAGCGCGATCTACGAGATTTCGCGCCTTCGTCTTTGACTCCGCATGCAAAGCGTCCGCATTCATCTGGGCCTCTTTGAGGATGAGTTCAGCCGTTTTATTGGCCTGCTCGATGATACTGGCTCCGGTATCCTCGGCCGTTTTGAGGGTTTTAAAGAGCGATTGTTCGACTTCCCGAAGTTTCGAAGCCTCTTTCTCGGCCTGTTCGTACTTCGCTTTAAGAGCATTTTTTTCGTCTACCAGTTTTTCCCATTCCTGGGCCAGGTAGCCCAAAAACGCCGTGACTTCCTCTTTGTCATAACCCCTGAAGTTTTTTTCAAAGGTCTTTTGGCGAATATCCAAGGGTGTAATTTTCATTTATTGTGTGGTTAAATCCGGTGAATAACAAGCAGCGCTCAATCGGAAACGTGAATGTCCCAGACCGATACGGTACGGTCATCGCTGATGGCGACCACCTGATCCTTGTAGGCAGTCCAGATAATTTTATTGATTGAGGTCCCGTGGCCCGCATGCCTTGCTTTATCAATTACTTTTAGCAACCTGAATTCGGAGGTATCCCATAGCTTGATTGATTTGTCCATGCTACAAGTTACAAAAAACCTACCGTCTTGCCGAAAGGAGAGGTAATTGATCGCGTACATGTGAGCAGCTACACTGGACTGCTGGCTAAAATCCGCAGTATCCCAAAATTTCAACAAAGCATCTCGCCCACCGCTGACCAAGGTTTTGCCATCCGGGGAGTACCCGAGCGCGAACACCGAATTGCTGTGCCCGGCGAGTCGTGCTACCGGCTTCCAATCCTGCCAGGTGAAAACCTTTACCTGATTATCACTCGCACCGACGCTAAATTGCTTCCGATAGGGGTCTACGGACAGAACCCGCAGGGATTTTTCGCTGATTTTCAAATGTCTGACCAGGGATCTTTCCTCGATGTTTACCACCACCAGTACCCCGTCACCGGTGGCCACAAGGAGGAGGTCATCGATCACCTTTACATCAAAAATCGCATTGGAAGTGGTTTTGAGTGACCAAACCTCTCTTTTGCTATCCAGATCGATCGCATGTATCCCTTCAAAATTCTGACCAATAAACAGCAGGTTTCTTTTTCTATCCACCGTAAGCGCATACACGGAATTGGGAAGTTTTGCAAGTAAAAGCCCGTCTTTGGGTTGGCGAAGGTCCCAGGCTACCACCATGCCATCCCCTGAGCCGGTATAAAAGTAGTGGGGAGCGACTCCGCCCGAAAGTGCATAAATCGAATGGTTGTGGCCGCGTAAGGTGTTCAGTTTATTTACTTGAATTTTTACCATATATTGCAACTTACTAGTATCACCCAGCTCATTTTGAGTAACCATGCAAACAAAAATAGAAAAAATAAACCCTTTATCTGCTTTTGCCATAAACAATATTCACGAATCCAACCACCTCCCCATAGACTTTTTAAGCTTTCGTGAGAAACTTTCTCTGGCGACGATCAGCCATCCAAAGAAACGAATGGAATGGAAGGGTGCGCGGCTGGCTATTAAAGCCGCCCTGGAATGCATTCAACTCCCCTATCCCGGATTTTACAAGGATTCCCATGGAAAATCCCATGCGATGGACGGTGTCGGTTTTGTATCACTCACCCACCACGGAGACCTGGCAGCGGCAGTATACCACAAAGAAATGCCGGTGGGAATCGATTTGGAGCGGGTCCGCGAGAAAACGGTACCACTGGGCCCAAAATACCTGGACCCCGAAGAAATGGATTTTCTGGGAAACGACCCCTTTCTGTATTCTCTGGCCTGGTCGGTCAAGGAAAGTATTTTCAAATGCCAGGGGAGGAAGGGAATCAGTCTGCGTAAAAACATTTTGTTACAACCCTTCACTTCGACCGATCGCGTTATCAAAGGAAGGATATACGGTACCGATTTTGCAGATCACCACTATACTGTACAAGTCATTTCGGAAAATGATGTGATCCTTACCTACACGGTCTGGTGATTTTTTCTATCTTTGTTAGCGAATCAGACAGCTTGTACCATGCGCTATGGTGGGTGTTTTATGGTTTTTTTTCTCTGGGCATTTGTCGCCTACGGACAGAAAATAACCAATTTGGAGTTGGTAGATGCCTTCACTGGCCAGCGGATTTCTACGTCCAAACAGGGTGCTGCAAAAACCATGGTCTTTGTGTTTACCAGCATGAATTGTCCCTTCGCAAAACTATACGAAGACAGGATTTTGGCCCTCCACCAAAAATATGGAAACGAAGACCTGGCGTTTGCGCTTGTCAATCCACACGCTTGGATGGAAACGGAAAACCAGGCGCAGATGCAACAGCTACATTGGGCCCGGCAAGCAGGCATCCCCTTTCTTATGGACCCAGATCAGACATTTACCCGAATGTGTGGAGCCAAAAAAATCCCTGAAGCTGTCGTAATTTCCTCCGGTCCTACCGGCTATTCCATTGTCTACCAGGGCGCCATTGATAATAATGCCCAATCGGCAGAAAGTGTCTCGGTTCCGTACCTGAACAATGCCATTCAAGACATCCTTGACAGAAGAAGACCCGGACCGGCGGCAACGCGGGCAGTGGGGTGCACCATTCGTCCCATCCACTAATCTCTTTCCAGTATCTCCAAAAGTCCTTTGATCTCCCTGCTTTTGTCAACTTCCCCGATTTTGTCAAATGCAAATACCAGATTTCGTAACATGCGTTGCACGATATCAATGGTCTCGCAGGGTTCAAAAAACGCAGGTTGAGGATCCATCTTGAGATGTTCCAGGTAATTATTTATGTCCTGTCGGGTAAAAATCAGCCCCTTGTTAAATGCATTGATATAAAAATTGAATTTCCCTGATTTATAAGTCAGTACGAATAAATTTGGTAGATTAACTCCATAAATGGGGAGCCCAAGCTTTCTCGCCACCAACAGGTACACCGAACAGAGACTAATCGGATTGCCCTTTTTTGTCTCCAAAACGGTCTTTATCATGCTGTTTCCCGGACTATGAAAATTCTTTGTATTGGCCGAAAACTTCAGGTCGTTAAACAAGACATTGTTGATCAACTTGATCTTATCGTAAACGGAAAGCTCGTTTTTATAATTCGTCCATACCTGAAAATAAATTTGCTGCATGATCGCATTTAACTGCTCATATTCCAATTCAGGATAGAGGTAGGTGTTTATGATCCAAAGCCCTTCCAACAATTCTCTTTCTTCGGATTTTTTCCAGTTTTCCAGACGCTGGTGCAGTAGGTTTATCTGCAACTCATGCACCAGTTCCTCGATCTCCTTTTGCACCTCGGGATTGAAAGAACTCTCCCACTTATTTTCCAGAAAAGGGATGACCTCGTTGCCCAGAGAGATAATTTTCCCGCGCACATGTGCTTTGATTTCCTGGTCGGTATCATCCAACAAGGAAACGAGGGCATCTAATTCTCTATCTGTCAAGTGACTGTCCATGAGGTAAGTTTCTGTAGTAATACACCCGTTTAAATTTACCAAATTTATCGGAAAATTCCAGGTAGGAAAACTCCGATCAGATCCTTTGGTCTACGGAAATTGCGGCTATCACCCGCTAAATTGATTCAATTTCCTCTTTGTAGGCCTTGATCGCCCGGAAAATTCCCGAAGCCACGTAGGTCTGACCCGTTTTGCTGGTCAGATACCGTTCTTCGCTGCTATTGGAAAGAAAGCCCGCTTCTACCAATACACTGGGCATGCTGGTGGTCCACAATACATAAAAAGGAGCTTGCTTCACGCCTCTGGAATGCCTGTTGACACGGGTAGAAAAATCGGTTTCAATCTTTTCAGCCAGGGACAAGCTATTGGAGAAATAGGCTTTTTGCATGAGGTTAAACATCATGTACGATTCCGGAGACTGCGGGTCAAAACCCTCGTAGTTTTCCTGGTAATCGTCTTCCAGCAAGATCACGGCATTCTCTCGTTTTACGATTTCAAAGTTGGCATCGAAGTTCTTATTTCCCATCACAAAGGTTTCTGTTCCATGAACCCGGGGAGAAGACGTCGCGTTGCAATGAATGGAAATAAACAAATCGGCACGGTTTCGGTTTGCGATATTGGCCCGCTCTTTTAGCTCGATAAATTTATCGGTGGTTCGGGTGTAAATAACTTCCACTTCCGGGAGTAATTCCTCCACGTAGCCTCCCACTTTAAGTGCCAGCGCGAGCACCACGTCCTTCTCTCGGGAGGTAGCCCCGATCGTTCCGGGATCTTTCCCTCCGTGCCCTGCATCGATTACAATCCGGCGTAGCTTAAACTCCATTTTTTTCTCCCCAGCAGGAATAAAAGCCGAAAAAACGAAGGCTAGGGAGAGCAGCGAAATTAAAAGAATATTTTTCAACCTGGTTCGTTTCATAAACGTTAATAACCTTAACTTTACGCAAAATTTAGAAATTTTTAAAGCAAACAGAAATAATCGGTGCATTATCTTACCCGCGCTTTTCTTTCCCTATGTACATTTACGCTTTTTGGGCCCACAGTGTTTGGACAGGAAACCGACAAAAGCAGGGAGGCCGAGCGGGAGCTTACCGCACCGGACACATTGATTACACCCGTTCAGGATCCGGAAATACTCCCAAGTCTTCCCGATAGCATCCTGCAGATTAGTCCGGAGGAGTTAGACTCTGCCGTACAACAAGAAATCGGAGACATCAGCACCACCATTAATTACTACGCCGAAGACAGCATTATCTCGGATTTCATGCAGAATAAGGTGTTTCTGTACAAGGGCGCTTGGTTTGAATACGGCAATATCCGACTGGATGCTGACTATATCATCATCGATTGGGAAAACTCAGAACTGTATGCTTCCGGCCTGGAGGATAGTACAGGGGTGGTGCAAGGTACGCCCGTATTCAAGGAAGGGAATAGCATCTACGAAATTCGCCGGCACATGCGGTACAACTTTGAAACCCAAAAAGCCCTCATTTCGGATGTGGTGACCCAACAGGACGAGGGACTACTGCGGGGAGAAATAGTAAAAAAAACGACAGATGGATCGGTTTACCTTAACAAAGGCTTCTATACCACCTGCGATTTGGTAGAGCCGCACTGGCATATTTCCTCTTCTAAAATCAAGTCCGTACGCGGGAAACACGTAATCTCCGGGCCGTTTAACTTGTACTTCAATAATATACCCACTCCATTGGGACTTCCTTTTGGAGTCATTCCCGATACACCGGAAGAAAAAACCTCCGGCATCATTTTCCCTTCCTACGGTGAAGAACAACGACGCGGCTTCTTTCTTCGGGACTTCGGATACTATTTTGCGTTCAACGACTACATACACACCCGGGTAACCGGCGAGATTTTCTCCAAAGGAGGCTACGGATTGAAAACAGCATCCGTTTACAACAAACGCTACCGATTCAAAGGAGGACTGAATATCGACTACCAAAAATTTCAGAGTCCGGAAACCGCCGAGCAACCCCTGGAATACGATGCTTTCTGGTTTCGATGGAACCACAACCCGGAAACCCGAGGTAATTCCCGCTTTTCTGCAGCGGCCAATTTTGGCACCAAATCCTACAACGACAACATTCTAAATCCGGGAAATTTTCAACAGAATCAACAATCGGACTTTTCCTCCAATATTTCCTACAGTAAAACCTTCACGGGCACCCCCTTTAGCATGTCGGCAAACCTCCGGCATTCGCAAAATCAGGTAACCGACGAAGTAAACCTGCTGTTGCCCGACGTGGCGGTAAACATGAATAGGCAAAATCCCTTTCGCAACATCCGTTTCGAACCACTAAAAACACTGAACATCGCCTGGAATTTCAACGCGCAAAACTCGATTAACAATCGCATTACTCCAGAATTAGGCGTAGACCCGGATCTTCAGCAGCAAATAGAAGAGCTTGGACAACCCTCGGCACCGGATGTGCTTCCTTTTACCTTCGCGAATTTACCTCAGCTGCTACGTGAAGCCAACAACGGTTTTAGGCACACACTTCCCATCTCCTCCAATTTTAGCCTGTTCCGCTTTTTTACCGGAACCGCCTCCATGAACTTTACCGAAATCTGGTATCTGGATCGGATCAACTACTACTATAACCCAGCTGAAGAGCGTCTGGACAGGATTCTGGAAAATGGATTTAACCGGATCAATTATTATAATTCTTCCTTCAACCTGGCCACGAATATCTATGGTTTTTATACCTTTAAAAAAGGGTCGAAAATTGAAGCCATCAGGCATCACATGCAACCCACCTTTGGCTTTACAAGCACTCCGGATTTTTCCGACCCGCGCTTTGGCTATTACCAGGAAGTTCAGACCAATAGCGATGGGCGGATTCAACGCCTTTCCCGGTATCAGGGCTTTATCTACGGTGGCGCCCCTATGGGGGAAGCCAAGTCACTGAGCATCAATATCCGGAACGTGGTAGAAGCCAAAGTACGTACGGAAAGTGATACAGCAGAGGCCGAAACAAAAAAAGTACCCATACTTCAGACCTTAAACGTTTCCACCAGTTATAACTTCGCGGTTGATTCCTTTAACCTGGCACCGGTTAATTTCAATACACGGACCTCCCTGTTTGACAAAAGACTATCGGTAAACCTCAGCGCAAACTTTGATCCCTATGCCACCCAGACCTTTACCAATGGAGAACAGCAGGTCATTCGACGGGTAAATGAATTTGCATGGAAACGTGGACAGGGCCTTGGAACGATCCGTCGCGCATCTCTGAATATGAGTGGAAGCATCAACCCCAGCAAAACGGAACAATCGCCCGCTGAGGTTCGGGACGAACTCACCAATGAATTTCTAAACCAAGGGGGGCAAATGAATGATTTTGTCGAAAACGAAATAAACCGCATTGCCAATGACCCTAGTCAATACATCGACTGGTCCATCCCCTGGAACATGAACTTTAGCTACAACCTCAGCTATAATAAAGCACCTTCAGGGACTACAAATATTACCCAAGCAATAAATGTTTCCGGAGACCTGAGCCTTTCCGATAAATGGAAAATCAACTTCAATTCTGGCTATGACGTGGCGGCCGCCCGAATCACCCAGACCATGATCGGCATCGCCCGAGACCTCCATTGCTGGCAAATGAACGTGAACTGGGTTCCGTTTGGCCGGTTCACGTCCTACAATATCGATATACGCGTAAAATCCAATATCCTACGCGACCTAAAAGTGTCCAGACGGCGGTCCTTCTTTGATAGCTTCTAAACGGTCCGATCAGCCCTCGCTGCTCTTTGATAAAAACCTACCGATTCACCGCTCTGGCGTTGATCTGCCAGTCGAACAAGTAGTTACCAAACCTGAGTTCGATTTTAAAGCAGCATCAATTATTCTAGCTGTCCTTTCATAAAAAGGTACAATGGTAGAATGACTCAAACCTATTAATCTTGGTGCTCCCGGGAACGGGACGGTCGCGAAAAAAAACCTCCCGACTGTGTCGGGATTGGCTCTTTCCCCCATTCTTTTTTGGTTTACATGCCATACACCTTATCTAGCATCCAAATCAGCTTATAAGCTTATCGTTTTAAGGGGATTATGCATATGCCTTCGAAAAAAAACAGCGCTCTTAACCCATCCAATTGGATAATCGAACTCAGATTAGCAAGTAAATTGCCTGGATAGGCATACAGGCTCCGCGAGAAATACTGCGGCGAAACTAATCCCGATGGAACGCAAGGAGAAACCCAAGACCGGCCCGGGTGTCTTTATTGTCAGGCTGAATTTCTACTGATGGGCATGCTCATGCACCGGGGTCCGCCCAGTCCTCTGGACAATTCGGAAGAAGGCATTTCCAGTACCTCCACCCCAAGTTCTCGAAGGGCGCGGTTGGTGTGTTTGTTTCGGTTGTAGGAAATCACCTTTCCCGGCGCGATGGTAAACACGTTGGCCCCGTCAAACCACTGTTCGCGCAGCGCATACTCCTGGTTTACTTTATCCGTTCCGATGATCTCCAGCCCGGGTATCTCCCGCTTCAAGATTTCCCGCAGTTGCTCCTTTACGTGCTGTCGTTTGATATGCACCTCGGTACCCCCATCTTCCTTTCGCGTATACAGCGAAATCTTCTGCACCGAATGGATCGCATCCGGATAGGTGAGCACCTTGCTTTCATCCAAAATGGTAAACACGGTATCCAGGTGCATGAAATTGCGCTTCTTCGGCAGATGCACCTCATAGACCCTCTCGACACTACCGGAGGTAATCAGCGATTTCGCCACGTGATAGATTGCTTTCTCTTCCGTACGTTCGGAAAATCCAATGGCCACTGCTTTTTCATTCAGTATGATTACATCGCCCCCTTCCAATGAAGCGGGATTGTTATGGCTGACGGGCGGGTAACATTTCTTAACCCGGTCCCTGAAAAGGGGATGATTTTCAAAAATCAACCGCACCATATTCGCCTCTCGTTGCCGTTCCGCCAGACGCATGGCTGAAAAAAGCATTCCTCCGGGTACTATAGCGGCAGTATCTCGTTGAAAGTACAGGTTGGGACAGGGGGGGATCAAAAAAGCCACGTCTAGAAGGTCCGCCAGGGACCGACTACTCAACTTCCCTCGCACTTCATGAACTTTTATCCCCGCAATCAAGGCCTCCACACAGTCCGAAATTGATAAGACGCCGAGCAAATCCTCCGTAAGGTGATCGAGTCGGGATGCGGACAATGCCTCCTGCATCAGCTGCCGTAACAGCTGGCTGTCGGTCAAAATCTCTGCGAGCAAATGCTCGAAAAAATACACCCTCGCCCCACAACTATCCTGGATCAAACCGGTAAACACATCGTGTTCCCGTTGCATCTCCTCCAGGTAGGGAACATCTTCAAACAAAAGCAATTTTTTGTTATAAGGCGTAAGACGGTCAATCTCTTTTCCTGGCCGGTGTACCAAAACCTCCCGCAGGGTTTCGTATTCTGAATCAATCATCAAGTGCATAGGATTAAATCTACAAAAAAATTACCATACTGATAGCTAACGAAAAAGCTTTCGCCGAAATCAATCCCTTAAATCCAAAATATCCCTGATTTTATTGGCTTCAGCCATCTCCCGGTACAAGCCCTCGGCATCCCCTTTTGCCAGGAGATTACGGAAGTGGGACAGGTGCTCCAGGTAGCTATCCAGGGCTTCCAATACGTTTTTTTTGTTTTCAAAAAAAATCGGTGCCCACATCTCAGGAGAACTTTTGGCCAGACGTACCGTGGAAGCAAAACCGCTACCGGCCATGTCAAAGATATTTTTTTCGTCCCGGGTCTTGTCCAATACTGTCTTGCCGAGCACGAAAGAAGATACGTGTGAGAGGTGGGAGACAAAGGCCAGGTGCAGGTCATGATCGGCGGGATCCATGAACCGAAGCTTCATGTTGAGCGCTTCAAAAACCTCGTAGGCCAACCCTTTGAGATGTACATCCGTTTTTTCCATTTCACACAGAATCAAGACCTTGCCATCAAAAAGCATCTCATCGGCAGCCTTTGGCCCGGAGTTTTCCGTTCCTGCAATGGGGTGGACTGCCAGGTATTGCGCTCGTTTGGGATGGTCTACCATTTGTCGGCAAAGCTGCTCCTTCGTAGAACCAAAATCCATTACCAGGGTATCTGGCCCTACCTGCGCCAGCGTTTGATCCAGCAAGTCATACAAACTATCAACGGGTGTAGCCAACACCACCAGCGAGGTGTCCCTATCCGGCCGCTCGCATGCTCTACCAACCAAGCCCAACTGAAGCGCGGTTTCCAGATGAAGTGGGTTTTTATCAAAACCGGTCAATTCCCAGTCTGGCCGGAATTTTTTCAGGGCGAGCGCGAAAGATCCACCCAATAATCCCAACCCTATGATGTGTACTTTTTTCATACTAGTCGTAATTTACCAACCTATTCAATGCTTCTTTTATCTTTTGTTCGTCTACACAAAGCGAAAAACGAACGTGTGCTTCTCCCCTGCTTCCGAAGATTTCTCCCGGTGTGATGAAAATATCCTTTTCGTACAACAGCCGGTCTACCAAATTTAAGGCCTTTTTGCCAGGAGGCACTTTCGCCCACACGAACATTCCGGCACCCTCCTCGGCTACCTGCAACCCCAGCCTTTCGGCCATTTCCAAAACCAGGGATTTGCGGGATTTGTAAATATCATTGATGGACGTAGTCCAGGATGTATCCAGGTTCAGCGCGCAAATGGCGCCCTCTTGGATCCCCAAAAACATGCCGGAATCCATGTTGCTCTTTACCCGCAAAACGGCCTGCAGGTAATCCTGTCTGCCCGCCACCATACCGACTCTCCAGCCCGGGATGTTGAATGTTTTGCTCAAGGAATTCAATTCAAGTGCCTGATTTTTCGCCTCGGGCAACTCCAGGATGCTCCTGGGCTGTTCGTTCAGTATGAAACTATACGGGTTATCGTGAACCAGCAGAATATCGTTTCTACGTACAAAATTCAGTAGTTTTCCAAAGAGTTCCTTGCTTCCGGGAGCACCCGTCGGCATGTGGGGGTAGTTTACCCACATCAGCTTTACCCGGGAAAGGTCCCTGTTTTCCAACGCTTCCCAATCGGGCTCCCACTGCGTACCTTCCAATAGGTCAAAGTACACCGGATGCGCATTGAGCAACCGGGTCACCGAGGTATAGGTGGGGTATCCCGGATTGGGTATCAACACTTCGTCACCTTCGTTCAAAAAGGCCATGGAAATGTGCATGATGCCTTCCTTGGAGCCCATCAGGGGCAAGATCTCGGATTGCGGATCAAGAGAGACTCCGTAATTTCTGACATAAAAATCCGCCATGGCCTCCCGCAGCCGAGGAATCCCCTGATACGATTGGTACCCATGTGCATTCGGGAGATCGGCAGTCCTTTTGAGGGCCTCGGTCACCCGTGGATCGGGCGGCAAATCGGGACTTCCGATCCCCATATTGATAATAGGTCGTCCGGCTTCCCGTAATTGCTGAACTTCTTTGAGTTTTTTAGAGAAGTAATATTCCTGAACTTCTCCCAACCGGTTTGAATATCCTTTCATCCTTTTCTTCTGCTTTGATAGGCGCCCAATAGTTTAACCATTCCGTACTTCTGCTCAATAAGCTTCAATGCCTCCTCAAATTTGGATTCATCGGCAATCAGGGTATCAATAAAAAAGGTATACTCCCAGGGTTTACTCATCACGGGAATGGATTGAATCTTGGTCAAATCCAGGTCATAGGCACTCATCAATGTGAGTAATTTTGCCAGGGCCCCTTTTTCGTTACGTATGGTAATCTTCAGGCTGGCTTTGGACGGAGAGGCTTTTCGTACAGGCTCGTCCTTCTGCAGGATAATGAACCGGGTAAAGTTATTGGCCACTGTCTGTATGTCTTTTGCCAGTATTTCCAATCCGTAGTATTCGGCAGCTTTGCTGCTGGCTACGGCCGCCAATCCTTTTATTTCCTGCTCCGCAATAATTTTTGCCACATACGCCGTGTCCACATCATCCACCGTTCGTATAGTCGGATGCTGGGAAAAAAACCGTTTGCACTGCAGTAGCGCCATGGGATGTGACCTGGCCTCACGAATGTCGGTCAGCTGTTGCCCGGGAAGTGCCATCAGGTTGTGAGAGATGGGCAGGTAATGCTCGTCCGTCACGTGCAAATCATGTCGGTCGATGATATCGTAATTGGGCAAGATGGCCCCGGCAATTGAGTTTTCGATCGCCATCACGGCGTAATCGACCGTCCCGTTTTCCACACTTTTCGCCACCTCCTCAAAGGTGTGGTAGCCAACGGGTTCGATATCCGCCCCAAAGTATTGCTGGGCCACCTGGTGATGGAAAGAGCCCAGTACTCCCTGAATGGCTATTTTCAACTTTTTTTTCAAAACCATTTCGTTATTTTTCGTTCATTGCGGTCCCCCAGGCTCTTGCGGCACCTATTCCTTTCGCGCGTGGGCCCCGTTTACCCTATACCCCTTGCACCGCCTTTAGCCCCAATAATTCACAATGCTTCCAAAAGCTGGGGTAGGATTTATTCACCACCGAAGGATCCAGTATGCGCAGCTGTGTCCGCGTTACCAGGGGCATGAACGCCATGGCCATCCGGTGATCATCGTAGGTGTCAATTTCCACCTTTTCCGGAAAACGGCTTGCAGGGAGCAGGGTAAATACACCGCTTTTCCGCTCCTCCATTTTAGCTCCGATTTTCGCAAGTTCTTGCTGCAGGGCATAAATGCGGTCCGTTTCTTTGATCCGCAGACTTTCCAGACCGCTAAACTCGGAGGTTTGACCTGTCAGGGCGCAAGTTACCGCTACCGTCTGGGCCAGATCGGGACAATGTGTAAAATCAAATGCAGGCAACCCAAGCACTGCAGTTTTTTGCAGGCGTACCCCCCCCGGCTCAAAGGTGCTTTTTATGCCCAACCGGGTCATAATTTCTACAATGCGAGCATCTCCCTGCAGACTATCCGATTTCAATCCTTCTAAAAATAGTTCCCCGGAATCCGCGGCAGCCAGGAGACTAAACCAATAACTGGCTCCGGACCAATCACTTTCGACGGAAAAAGAAGTCGGCCGGTAGGGCTGCGGGGCGATCTGAATGCGATTTCCTTCAAATAGCGACCTGACACCAAACGCCTTCATTAGTTCCAGCGTCATGGTAATATAGGTGACGGAACCGACTTTTCCAGTCAGGGTTAGCGTCAGGCCCTGCGGTAGCAGGGGGGCATTCATCAGCAAGGCCGAAATGTACTGGCTACTTACATCTCCCCGGATGTGTATGTCTGCCGACTTTTGTCCCTCAAATCCATTGATTTGCAAGGGCGGATATCCTTCCTGTGAAAGGTAATCGATGTCTGCGCCGATTTCTCGTAAGGCGTCCACCAGGATCCCAATCGGTCGTTCACACATTCGAGGGGTACCCGTCAGGACTTTTTTCTTGTTGTTCAATGCGGCATAGGCCGTCAGAAAACGCATGGTAGTCCCGGCATCCATTACATCGTACACCTCCGGATCCTCCCGAAGCAGTCGAATCATCGTCTGGGTATCCCTGGCCTCGGCCAGATTGGAAAGCTGGTTTTGCCCGGAGGTCAGCGCATCAATGATGAGTACCCGATTGCTTTCGCTCTTGGACGAAGGAAGAGGAATCCGAACGCTTCCAAACCTATTTTTTACCGGTAATTCGATGGTATTCATGGTGCAAATGCAGTCTTTTGAATGGTTATTGGCAAGCCGCAAGTTAGTCGGCCAAACTGTTGTAGTACTCAAGCGATTCGATCACGGCTTCTTTACCAACGACAATATTGAAGTCGCAAGAACCGATCCGTTTCAACAAGGAAAAGTTCAAGACCTCTCCATCATTTTTCTTGTCCTGGAAACAACGCCTGATGATCGCATGGAAATCGGTATCTGCGATAGTGATTTTTCCGAAAACGGCCAGCAATTTTTGCTGGATGATATCCAGATCCGTGGCAGGCATCCGTAGAAACTTATGGGACAAATAGGCTTCGGTTATCATTCCGATTGCGATGGCTTCACCGTGCAGCAAATGGTAGGGGGTATCCAGGTAATGGGATTCGATCGCATGACCGATGGTATGTCCAAAATTAAGAATCTTTCTCAATCCATCTTCTTTTGGATCTTTGTCGACGACTTCCCGTTTGATACCCACCGAAACAGCGATGATATCCTTCCACTGCTGGCTTTGCCAATTTTCGGTCTTTAAACTGTAAAAATAATTCTCATTCCGGATCAATCCGTGTTTAAGCACTTCTGCATAGCCTGACCGCAATTCCGCTTCCGGTAGTGTCTGTAGGAACTCATCGCTAATCAACACGCCCTCTGGCTGATTGAAAACTCCGATGTGGTTTTTAAACCCATTGAAATCTATCCCTAATTTGCCCCCCACACTGGCGTCCACCTGAGAAAGGAGCGTGGTTGGAACGTTAACAAAACGAATGCCTCGCTTGTAGGTACTGGCACAAAAGCCTCCCATATCTCCGGTTACTCCTCCTCCCAAATTGAGTAGGAGAGTTTTTCTGTCAAAATTAGCATCCGTCATCCATTGCCAGATGTCCCGGCAGGTATCCAGATTTTTATGTACCTCCCCGGCTTCAAAAGCATGCATGGAATGCTCTGGAAGCGCTGCTGAAACGATGGGGTAACAATGGTTGATGGTTTTACTGTCCATAAGCAACCCCAATTTCGAATATTTTTTCGTGTTCAGATAGCGGGGAAGATCCTGTAAAATATCAGAAGAAAAGAGTAGTGTGTCCAAGGTTGGTTTTTTTGGTAAAGGTAAAAATTAAACCCGTTTTATTCACGGAAAAGTAGCGGGCAGGTATTAAAACCAACAAGTGCTTCCCGACCGGCATTTGCTTGCTGCCACCGGTAGCTACCGGTCTCTCTTTTCTTTTGAATAAAACGGGTTTAACCGTTAAACAGACTTTCCTGAAGGCAATCCTTCTCTGAGTTTTTTCTCTTGTCGTTTTACGGATTCTTCGTGAATGCAATAAAGCAATTCCTTCATGAACTTCTCGCTAAGGTTTTTCTCCATGCCCTTCTGGGTCCGGGAATCCATCACGTGCTTCCAGCGATCCGCCTGAAAAACAGTTAGATTGTGTTCCCGTTTGTGTGCTCCGATCTGATCGATGATGGAAAAGCGTTCGGCCAACAAATCCATTAATTGATCATCCAAATGGTCTACGGCATTTCTCAGATCCTGGAGTTTTTCGGAGGGATGCTCGGTCTGAAGCGTGTGCTTGAAATCAATCTGATCCAGGATATCCCGCAACTGCCGGGGGGTAACCTGCTGCTTGGCATCGCTCCAGGCGTCGTCGGGATCGTGATGGGTCTCGATCATCAAACCATCCAAACCAAAGTTAATTGCCCGCTGTGCAGTTTCCAGAATGCCTGTTCTGTTTCCTACGATGTGACTCGGATCATTGATCACTTGCATGCCTTTCCAAAGTCTTTTTAAATGGATCGGCATGGACCAATTGGGCTTGTTTCGAAACTTTTTGTCATAGGCATCGCTGAATCCCCGGTGGATGGCAGCCAATTTGTTTACGCCAACCGCTTGCAAGCGCTCCAGGGCTCCTCTCCAAAGCTCCAGATCTGGATTCATGGGGTTTTTTACCATCACGGGAATGTCCACGCCTTTCAGTGCATCGGCGATTTCCTGCACAGCAAAGGGGTTCACAGTGGTCCGGGCGCCTATCCAAAGTATATCGACACCGTGCTTCAGCGCAGATTCAACGTGTGCGGTATTCCCTACCTCTGTGGTAATGGGGATGTTCAGATGGTGCCGTACGATTTCCATCCATTTCAGTCCGTCCTCTCCGATTCCTTCGAAACTACCGGGTCGGGTTCTGGGTTTCCAAATACCCGCGCGAAATACGTCTGGAACAACATTGGCTTCTTTCATGTCCAGGCAAACCTTTTCGATTTGCTCGGGGGTTTCCGCACTACAAGGTCCGGCGATGATGAGGTGCTCCCTGTCCAGGCCCAAGCCCCAGTCTTTCGTTTGTAAGTGATTTTCCATTTTGATTTGAGGTTAAATAAAAAAGCCCGACTCTCTCGAATCGGGCTTCCTGTTTGTTTATCTTTTGTTAGTTTTTTTCAAGACAATACGCAGCTCCGATTCGGCCGTAGGGACGAAAGTAAAAGTAAAAGAAGCTAAAATAGGTAGCTGCGAATTTTTTCATGCGTCAAATGTAAACTTTCCCCTAGTAAAAATCAAATAGTTATTCTTTTTTTTGCCCAAAAAATTTCAATTTTCTGCTCCGCTTCTACAGAAGCTTCAAAACTACCGGACTCGGTTACTAGCACGATAGCCGGTAAACATCATAGCTAATGATCGTATTGATACCCCCAGGTTTATCTCAGCCAGTGCTTTGCGGCAATGAGGGAACGCCTCCACTCGGACTTCGCATAGGTAGGAAATTGTCAAAGATGATACACAATCTTCCCGATCCATCCCTATCACTTCCCAAGTGATAGCTTGGTAATACTACACTTTCTTTCATGGCTCCATTCGCAATTTATCTCTAAAGTTGATGAATTATGCGTCATCAGCTGAAAACATGCTACCCTGCAAACCTACCTCATGTCCCCTATTTCTCCGGATTGATCATTTTAATAAAGACGGCCAAGGGACTGGCAACGGAGGTAAGGTACACCGGATTTTGTGTGTAGCCGTCGGCTGCAAAGCATTCATAGGGGGCACCAAAGTCTGCCCCTTTCCGGAAATCATTTTCTAGCAACTCGGCGATGTATTCGCGGACCAGCTTCCGGGCGGCTTCCGGATTGACCTGATACACGGCATGCGCCACCCAGCCAACCGGTGTGCCCCAATAAGCCCCGTTTTGGTAGCGGTTTTTGGGAGCCATCGAACGCTCCCAGACCCTATCGGCATCAAAATCATGAATGGTAAGTACGTGTCGGATATTGCCCCGATAGCTCAAGGTACCGTCCAGGTAGGCTCTTCCCAGGGTAAGGCAGGCAGTTTCCCGGACTTCTCCCTGCAAGACTCCTTCGTATACCGCCAGGGCCGTCCCCCAGACGTCCGGCTGATTGCTACTTCCGGTCGCTGCTTTTAATAAGCCACTGGAATCTCCAAACACTTCGGGGACAGCCTCCTGAATCTGTTCCGCAATCCGTTCGTAATACCTGCTCCCTTTTTGATCTCCCAGTAGGTCGAGTAGTTCTGCTAGTTGATTGGCCGCGCGGAATTTTAAGATCGACGGATACAGCAAGTCTCCCGTTAACTGAATGGCATCGCGGAAACCGAAATCGACCCCCCGGAATTGCTCCGTACAAAAAACCAGCTGATTTTCCTGTCGGGACGGGGACACGTGAAAAGCCATTCGCAGCCGATCAATCAGTGTTATGCCCTTGACCGACTCGCTGAGTATTGCCACCGCAGCTCCGGAAGCAACCAACTGGTGGGCCATGTGAATGAAAAAAAACGCATCCCCAAAAGGCGGCAGGCTACCCCATTCCCTGGTGCCCTGCAATTCATAGCTGTAGGTTCCGGGAAAATAAATGGGTAAGCCGTCATCGATGCGGATATGGTCCGGGATGGACCCCATGGGGATCAAACTGCCTCCTGAGGTTATCCAGGTCTGATCTGCCTGATTGGCGGCGGTAAGGAAAAGCATGTGCTTTTGTTCTTCGAGGGTAATCATGCCCGTTTCAAGAGCCATGGCATAATCCCGAATCCAAAAAGAGGGATACGCATTTCTTCCTCCGGGCCGGACGAGGGTACCACCGGTTCTGTTTGGACCAAACTCCTCCGACACAACCTGGTTGGGATATATCCTGGCATGCTCCAGCACGTCCATTGTCATTTTTGTTAAAAAATCCAAATCGGCTGCGGAAATCACCGAACGATCAGGCGCCGATTGTGCCAGCGCAACACCCGATAGGCTGATCGGTACCGCTGCAGAGAAAAATAGCCATCCGGATAAAACGGTCGTCAAGACAGCGGCAGTCTCTGCACGCATGGGGCAATGCCTTGCTTTTTTCAAGGCTTCTGCTTTTCGGTGAGCATTCCAAACTTTCGGGTTAGTTTCGGAATATTTTCTACCTTCCGAAACCGCAGGGCGGACCAGTCTCCGTCGATGGCTACCTGTCTGACCGGTTCCATACCCCATTCTCCCAGGAGCTCCCAGCCACTATCCCGGTCGTAATCAGCGCGGTAGTTTTTAGAACTCTTTTTTGGATAGGCAATCCAAAACACCGCGTCGGCTTCCAGCAGGGGAAGCACGGCCCGGGCACGGGATTCCATGTCTGCCCTGGTTTCTCCAAAAATCAGGGCAAAATCAAATTTCTCCCCTTCTTTCGGGTGTTCGCAAATTTGCGTATGCGCTGCCATCGCCTCCATCGGGACTTTAAATGAATCCGGGGCTGCCATGATCAGTACTTTTTTCTGGGATTTAAATTGTAGCTTTTTAAAAACAGCATCCATACCGTGTATTGCGTGAGCCTGTATAAATTTACGAATTATTGGGAAAAATAAAAGAAGCCGGCTCCTTGCATTCGGTTAATTTGAAAAGACTAACCGCTGATCCTTCCTGTTTTTTTGGTATCTTTGCCCCCTGTAAATGAAAAAAAAACCTGACTTTTCTTTCGATAATCTGGAAATTGCCTTTGCGCACCTTTCGGACGAGGACTTGCAAAAAACGAAGACCTTGTTTCGCTTGATGCATTACCCCCTTCTGGTTAAATCAGGAATTTGGCTGAGTAAAATGGCATTTGCTATGGGCTTGCCGGTAGCGGGCTTCGTGAGACAAAACGTTTTTCGCCACTTTTGCGGAGGAGAAACCATTGCCGCCTGCCGACCTGTGATCGAAATGCTGGATGCATTTGGCGTAAAGTCCATTCTGGATTATTCGGTAGAAGCCAAAAAAGAGGAAGCGGGTTTCGTCGCCGCAGCCGAAGAAATCGAACGAACCCTTCAGGAAGCAGAAAAGAACCCTCACCTGGCCTTTGCCGTTTTCAAAGTCTCCGCCATTGCGGATACGAAATTACTGCAAAAGGTTCAGGCGAAGCAGCAGCTATCGGAAGGCGAAACAGCATCTTTTGAAAGGGCTGAGGAACGGTTCATGGCATTGTGCCGCCGTGCCGCTGAGCGAAACGTGCGGCTGCTGATAGATGGGGAGGAAAGTTGGTTTCAGGAAATTATAGATGAGTGGGTCCGGAAAGCCATGCGTCAGTACAATAGCGAAAAAGCCGTGGTATTCAATACCTTTCAGATGTACCGCAAAGACATGTTGCGTCGACTCAAAGACGCCCGCCACGACGCAGTAGCTAATGGCTATTTTCTGGGTGCAAAATTAGTCCGTGGTGCCTACTTGGAAAAAGAACGGGCACATGCCGAGGCAAGGGGGCTAAGTGATCCCATTCATGCCAGCAAAGAGGCCACGGACGAAGCCTATAACGAGGCACTGCTGTTCTGCGTCAATAACAAGCAGCGGGTTTCACTGGTCAGTGGTTCGCATAACGAATGGAGCAATGCCCTACTGGCCGAACTATTGGACCTTCACGGACTCTCACGTTCGGACGAGCGGGTATTCTTCTCGCAACTGTACGGCATGAGTGACCCCATCTTCTTTCAATCTGGCCAAAGCCGGATACAACGTGGTCAAATACCTGCCCTACGGCCCTGTAAAAGAGGTACTTCCTTATCTTGCTCGCCGAGTGGATGAAAACACAGGCGTGTCCGGACAGGCCAGTACGGAACTACAACGCATCAATCAAGAACTACGCAGGAGAAAACACCTGCCTAAATTTCCAACAATAGCATAATCATCGGTATACACATGCAATTACTGAACGAACAGGAGATAGAACGAAGGAAAGACAGAGAGGCCTTACTACAGCTAGGTATCGATCCCTACCCTGCCCTTTCTTACCCCATCAATGCCACCTCGGCGGATATCCATAAAAACTACGAAAATCGGAAAAACGACTACAAGAACATCAGCATAGCGGGAAGGCTCATGAGCCGCCGCATCATGGGTTCGGCCAGTTTTGCGGAAATTCAGGATAGTTACGGGCGGCTTCAAATTTATGTGCGGAGAGACGATATCTGCCCGGACGAGGACAAAACCCTGTACAATACCGTTTTCAAGAAACTGTTGGGCATCGGCGATTTTATTGGCCTCAAAGGATTTATCTTCACCACGCAAACCGGCGAAATATCGCTTCATGTTCAGGAATTCACCTTGTTGTCCAAGTCCGTAAAGCCCCTTCCCATCGTTAAAAGAGACGATGAGGGCAATGTATACGATGGCTTCACCGATCCGGAACTGCGATACCGGCAGCGGTACGTGGACCTGATCGTCAATCCAGAGGTGAAATCAACCTTCGTTACCCGTTCCAAGGTAATCTCTTCCATGCGAAGGTATTTCGACGACCATGGCTGGCTGGAAGTAGAAACCCCCATTCTCCAACAGGTGCATGGAGGCGCTGCTGCCAAGCCCTTTGACACACACCATAACGCACTGGACATCCCCCTATTTTTGCGAATTGCCAACGAACTCTACCTCAAACGGTTGATCGTTGGGGGGTTTGAAGGGGTGTACGAAATAGGAAAAATGTTTCGTAATGAGGGCATGGACCGAACCCACAATCCAGAGTTTACCTCCATGGAAATTTACGTGGCCTACAAGGATTACGTATGGATGATGGAAATGGTCGAAGAGCTGCTTGGACACATTGCCTCTAGCGTATTGGGCAGCACCCAGGCAAAGGTTGGAGAACATACCATCGAATTTGCAGGCCCTTACAAACGCCTGTCCATGTTTGAAGCCATTCAGGAATACACGGGAATTGATGTGAGCACCATGGAAGAACCGGACTTGAGAACGGTCTGTGCGGAACTGGAGATAGAGGTGGACGGAAGCATGGGTAAGGGGAAATTAATTGATGAAATTTTCGGCGAAAAAGTAGAGGACCACCTGATCCAGCCCACCTACATCACCGACTACCCAATCGAAATGACTCCCCTGGCTAAAAAGCACCGCGACAAACCAGGCTTGGTGGAACGCTTTGAACTTTTTGTCAATGGAAAGGAAATCGCCAATGCCTATACCGAGCTGAATGATCCCATTGACCAGCGGGAGCGATTCGAAGAACAACTCAAACTGGCTGAACGTGGTGACGACGAAGCCATGGCCATGGATGAGGATTTTCTACGGGCATTGGAGTACGGTATGCCGCCTACTTCTGGTCTGGGGATTGGAATAGACCGGCTATGCATGCTCCTTACCAATAAGAGTACCATTCAGGAGGTATTGTTTTTTCCACAAATGAAACCCGAAAAGCGAGTAAAGATAGCTACGGACGAGGAGTTCATGCAGGTGGGCATCCCGGCGGCGTTGATTCCAGTGGTACGGGAATTGAACATTCATACGCTGGAGCAACTCCGGGCCCAAAACCCAAGCAAGTTGTTTAACGATGTCTGTGGCAAACGAAAAAAATTGAAACTAAACGTGCCCAACCCCAGCAAGGACGAAGTGGAGAAATGGATCAATTCTCATTGATCCATTGCGAGCCCGAAGAAAAAAAACCTTCGGGCTTTTTGACTTTACCTCTGCTTATCGGACAAGTACAAAAAGGGGGGAGCGTAGGAAACTCAGTTGCCGGCTCCCAAAAACCTGGCGAAACACCCCCATTGCTCCAAAGTACCAACCGAAGACCGGATTTAGACTGACAGGACTTGGTTTTCTGCGTACCGCACCTGCCCGTTCTGAAATTTTTCTTTCCGTTGGTTTCTTCTTATTTTTAGATGAATTCCGATGCAAATGACAACAACTTATTGGATATTGTGGCTGTTCTTTCTTCTGACGCACACCGCCCGTGCACAAGATTTATCTGTACTCGTGCTGACAGGGGGACACGATTTTGACCGTCCTGCTTTTTTCGAAATGATGGATGCCCTGCCGGGTATTCGGTATACCGAAAAGCCCCACCCCGAAGCACGGGAATACTTTTTAGCAAAGCACCACGGCAAATTCGACGTGCTCGTATTTTATGACATGATCCAGGAAATTTCGCCCGAAGAAAAAGCAGGGTTTGAAAAACTGGTCCAAAAGGGTACAGGACTGGTTTTTTTGCACCACGCGCTTGTTTCGTACCAGGAGTGGGATTTTTACAAAAACGTCCTGGGCGGGCGTTATGTAGAGAATGGAGGGAATCCCTCCCTTCAATCCATCTACAAACACGACGTCGCGGTGAAAGTACACGTGGAAAACAACCGGAATGGCCTGCTCGAGGGATTGGAGGATTTCAAACTTTTTGACGAAATATACGGAAATGTGTGGATTTCAGCGGCCGTTGACCCGCTGCTTTCAACCCCGCATCCGCAAAGCATGCCCATTTTGGCATGGACCCAACAGCCGGCCAAAAAAACCCGGTCGGTGTACATCCAACCGGGCCATGGACCGGATGCATTCGCTCATCCCATGTACCGAAAACTCCTGGCTCAAAGTATTTTTTGGGCGTCCGGAAAAGCAATGAGGAGAAGAGACTAATCCTTGCCTGCTAAAACGAAGGCCCGTCGGCAGCACTGTTCAGGCAGAAGCCCATCATCCACTATCCCAATAGTCCTCTGCAGTATTCCAGGCATTTCTGCACTTCTTTCACGGCATCGGATCCATCGGGAACGGGATATTCCAGTTCGATGGTTGCAGGAAAACGATACTTCTCGTCCCGAATCAGATGCAAAATATCCTGTATCGGCGTATCCCCTTCCCCCCAGGGCAGGTTTCCTTTCCCATTAGCGGGAGTTTGACGGTCCTTGGTATGCATGCTGAGGATTCGCTTGTGGTGTTTTTTTAGTAAATCCATGATATCGGTGTGCCCGGCGGCGATGTAATGACCCGCATCAAAATTTAACCCGTTGGCGGGGCTTTGTGCCAAAGCGGTGTCCCAAAAATCAAACGTTTGCTGTTCGTGGCCATGGTACCCGACAGCCATGCGGTGGGTTTCTCCCATTTTTCCCAACTTTTGCGTATGGGCATCGTTGGAGGGGTGTTCCAGCGTCACATGGGAAGCTCCCAGCGCCTTGGCCGCTTTCATTCCATAGGCGATCTCCAGGTCGGAATTGCCCCTTCCAAAAGCGGAAGGTTTAAAGGCATAAATGCTGACACCGGCCTCTTTATACATTTTCTTTAACTTCTCAAAAGCCTTAAAATCCGTGTTGGACCGCCAGTCTGCAACCAGCTTCCCATGTGCTTCGGATTCCCTTTGCAATTCCACCAATTCCTTGCGTTCATCGACGCTCAACGATTCTCCCCTACGTTGCTTGCCCAATAGTTGGCCCAATTTCCTCCTGTCAACCGTTGACTCCGGCATTCCCGCAAAACTCTCTGCTGGTCCGCCCATCAACTCAATGGCATTGATTCCGCATTCAGTGACATAGTTGAGCGTCGCTTCAGCACTTTGGTCCGGCATCGACCGAAATGAGTAGGTAATACAACCGATCTGTACTCCGTTTATTTTTGAATTTGGTTTGTTGTAGTTCCGCAGGATGGACGGCGCACTCTGAAGCCAGGAAGGAGACAGGCCTACTCCTATCATCCCCAGCGTCGATTTGATTATAAACGATCTTCTGTTATTCATGGGTCTTGTTTTTTTCATGGGAAAGTTAGTTGCTAAAAATGAAAAAAGAAATCATTTTATCAACGATCTGCAAAATACGGAAAGCGAATCATTCCAACGGGTCCTTCCGATACGCGCCCGGGTGTCGTCCCGCAGTCCAACTATTACCGCTCTTTTGTCCCGCCGGACAAACCAAAGAAGAAAAGCTTTGCTTATTTATTTCGCTTTTTGTGAAACTCCGCAAAGACTTGTTCGATAGCATCCCTGTTTGCCTCCAGGTCCAGCCCTACCTGTTCCGCAAGACGTTCCACATCGGGCTCTTTTCCGGCATTCAAATCGGGTAGGGCCAATCCAATAAATGCATTGAGCTTCTCCAAATCTTCATTCTCCTCGGGGTCTTCCTCCTCGAACAGCAGCTCATACGGCATCAGTTCAATCTCCCTTTTCAATAGTTCTTCCGTGACGGTAAGCATGGCTGGCCGCACGTAAATATCTGCAACTTCTTCGACAGGCAGTCGGTGCTTTCGAAGAGCTTCCGCCAACACCCCATACCCCCGCTGTGTCATGGCCGTAACCTGTAACAAACGTTCTTCGCTGTCATAGTAAGCTGCCGCGAAATGCGGCTTTCCCGCCCAATCTTTGAGACGTATCCGGTATACGGATTCCACCTGATCCATTAAAAAATCCTTTTCCATTGCAGTCAACGGTACTTCCTGATCTTCCAATTCTGAAATAATCAATTCCAATACTTCCCCCTCGTGAACGGTCAGTGGATAATTGGACCTTGCAAACAACATCATGTAGGGTACCGGATTTTTCGCAACGTTCGCTAGCAATTCCTCTTCCGAAGCAATGGTTGGATATAGTTCTGTCGCAAAGAAGAAAAAGTCGTCTGCAGAAAAACTCCGAAAACCGGCCAGAGGTCCAAAGGTTTGCCAGCAGGCACCGTTGTACCCAATCAGATTGAACCAGGTTTCCATTGTATCCTGTTGGGCCAAAATCCGACGCATCCCCGTCGAGTAAAGTAAGTATTGCTCTCCCGAAAAAAGGTCCTCCATGGAATAAAAATCCGTTTCGGGACTGTCGAGAATTCGCGAAAAGCTAAATTTCCAGGGAGTTTCTGCCTGTCTTCGCAACCATTCCCTGTCCTCCTCGGGCATTCTGGAAATGGCGGCATGATTCAGGTACTTATGAATAAGCCCCTCTGCTTTCATCACCCGATGTATGATATACTGGGATTTGAGCAAGTCTACCCAACTTTTATCCATACCCGCAGAAATATGCCGGTATGCACCGAGCTGCTGGTCGGCTTGTTTTCCAAGTTTATCCTTATCTGCCGCGTAATGGATCAGAAACTTATCAATGATTCGAGCGGTGAAATCCGAATTCTCGCGGCATGCGTTCTTTAGTGCGGAATAATCTATCATGATGGGAAATATACGGGTTTTATACGCCTTGCAAAAGGGATTACTACTTTGGGGGTCGTTTTGCCTGCCGATCGGAAGGATCTACCATTTCTGCGCCAGATTTTTTCTTTGGGTAATTTTTGAACAGAAATGGTGTTGGACGGGCAGCAGATTTCCGAGCTGGGTACCTACTCCCAATCATTGACGGAAGGACCGATCCATCTGCAAGCCAACCTCAGGTACTGTTGCGCAGACAGGTGGGATTTCAATCATCAGCCAAAAAGATCCGAGCTTAAGTAGCGATCGCCTCGATCGCAGGTAATGCACACGATCAATCCCTCCTCAAGTGTTTTGGCAAGCTCCATTGCTGCATGAAGCGCTCCCCCACTACTCATCCCTGCCAGGATACCCTCCTCGCGGGCCATGCGTCGGGTCATGGTCGTGGCCTGTTCCTGACTCACGTCAATCACCTGATCCACCCGTTGCGGTTCAAATATCTGGGGAAGAAACTCCGGGGACCACCTGCGGATACCGGGAATGCTGGATCCGTCTGTGGGTTGGGTACCGACGATCTGAATGTCAGGATTCTGCTCTTTTAAGTACCTCGATACGCCCATAATCGTACCGGTGGTCCCCATGGCTGAAACAAAATGGGTAACCTTGCCCGCTGTATCCCGGTAGATTTCCGGTCCGGTGGTTTGGTAATGTGCGCGATAGTTGTCGGGATTGGAAAACTGATTCAACATAAAATACCCTTCTGATCGGGCCATTTCCTCCGCCAGGGTTCGGGAATACTCGATGGTTTTTTCGGCGGGCGTTAAAATCACCCGGGCTCCGTAGGCCTCCATGGATAGGATACGTTCTTTGGTCGAATTATCGGGCATGACAAGGGTCATCTCCACTCCCAGGAGATTGGCGACCATCGCCAAAGCAATACCGGTATTGCCTGAGGTAGCTTCGACAAGCCGGGAACCTTTACGAATATCGCCACGGTCGAGTGCGGCACGAATCATTTGATAGGCAGCGCGATCCTTTACGGAGCCTCCCGGGTTTTGACCTTCCAGTTTGCAACGAATTTTTACCCGCGGGTTTTCAGGAATCGTTTGTAGATCGATTAAGGGAGTGTTCCCAATCAACTCAAATAACTTCATAGGCTGGAGAATCACGCGTCACTTTTCAATACATAAAAATCTGTGAGATTGGAAGAGCCGTCGTAAATTTTGGTTTGGTAATAAATTTTACTTTTGGCCGGAATGCTCTTGGTTAACCACACGTTGCCACCGACCACGCTTCCCTGCCCGACAACGGTATCGCCTCCGAGGATGGTGGCCCCGGCATAAATGACCACATCGTCTTCTATCGTCGGGTGTCGTTTCTTATCGGCATCTTCCTTGTTTACGCTCAACGCACCAAGGGTGACGCCCTGGTAGATTTTTACCCGGTCTCCAACACGGGTGGTTTCGCCGATCACGATCCCTGTTGCATGGTCGATGCAAAAATACCTACCAATCTTCGCGCCCGGATGAATGTCTACACCAGTTTTGCTATGTGCGTATTCGGTGATCATTCTTGGTATCAAACCAATACCCAGGCTGTGCAACAGGTGAGCGATCCGGTAAGCGGCAATGGCATAGAATCCCGGATAACAACGGATGATTTCCGTCTTGGATTTGGCGGCAGGATCCCCTTCAAACATCGCCTGCAGATCTTCGTTTACGCGCTCGAATACCTCCTGCTCCAAGCGATCAAAAAAAGCATCAGCCAGCTTTTCTCCATCGCCTTTGTGGAGCGACTTGTTGTTTTTCAGAATTTTCCGCAGTTGCACCCTTAAATCAAAAAACTTTGTTTCGAGCTTATCACGTTCACGGTAAATTTCGTGGGCATGCTCGGGAAAAAGCAAACCAAGAACCTCGTCAAAAAAACGATTGATGACTTTTGGTGAAGGACATTCCGGACAGTGATTGTGAGCCTGGTGCAAGCGATCTATAAATGAATCCATGCTTTTCGTAGCTTTACCATACAAAACCCACTCTGATCACGTATGGTTCACTATACGGAGATCTTCTATTGTCGTAAGAAAAGTTGTAGAGCAGCATAAAGTTAATGCCGCCGCGCTCCCCAAAGGGAGTAAAATAACCCGCTCCACCAAACAAACCAGGGACCCAATCACGTGAAATCACAAATTCGTTCGTATTTGGAATCGGGTTGATTACTTCTACATTTAGTGCTTCGTACTCGGCATGCAAAAAGAACCGGGGGAGCACATTGTATCGATTGAATATCCTGCCTCCGTAAATGTGCGCATCTGCGTTTTGAACAAACCGGTTGTTTATATACTGATAGGTAGCTCCAAGGCCTGCGGAATACTTATCCGTCACCATGACACCGGCCAATGGGGAAATATCCACAAAAGTCACCGAACCAAATTGAAGGCTGAAATTCCCCCCGAAATAGACGCGTTCCTTTAATGGTGGATTATCTTCCGGATAGATGACCCGTTGGGCCGTGGCTGTCGGCAAGGTGCCCATAAAAAAAAGAAACAGCCAAAAAACACTCCAGGCGCGCAGGCATTTATTCTTCCACAATAACATAAAGGTCTTCCGTTTTCCGTTTCATCAAATAGCGCTCCCGCGCAAATTTCTCCAACAGCTCGTAATTGCTCAGCAATTCCTCTCGTTCCGCCTTTATCTTCTCTTTCCGCTCCCGGTAAAATTCCTTTTGGTTTTCCAAATCGTTCAGTTTGGAACGGAGTTTAAAATGGCTGATGATGTCATTGCTGTCAATAAAAACCATCCAGATAATGAATAAAACGGTAAAAACGAAGTAGAAGTTTTTGGTGTACTTAAGGTATTTCGCCATTGTCTCCCTTTATGTTTCTCCAAATATAGGAAAACAAATGCCATCCTTCCAAAAACAGCTAATTGGTTAATTAGTTTCTTCCGTAAATTTATAGTCAATGGGTAACGCATCCCCCATTCGCTGCCAGCTCCAATACCCTTCTAGAAAGACGGAAAGTGGATCGGACTCCAATCCCGTAGGGTAGATCACTACAGGGGATAGTTGGCTCATCGTGGAAATCGGATAAGGGGGCTTTGGGGCTTGCCCCGGCACAAACAAACGAGCGAATTCCCTGCCGACTTTTCCCGCGACATAGGTGACTTCCAAATAATCCGCAAACTCCAATAGTACTTCGCCATCTACTACTTTACTGTAATCTTCTTCGTTCAAAAGCACCGAACCTACTTTAGGAATCATTTTCGGCAGTGATTCTTTCTTTACTATCGCCGAAAGAGAATCCCTGAAAATGCCAAACTCCGAATCTTTTGTCGCGTCCAGTTGCTGCCTCGCCTCTGAAATTACCTTTTCCGAAGGTCGATCCGGATTCGGAACCTGCTCTATTTTTTTGACTTCAAATCCCGATTTATTGGTGGTGCGATCTCTGAGACTCCGCTTGAAATGCAGCCAGGAACCCAGGTAAGCGGAAGATCTGTTTTTTTCCCACCGACGTTTTTTCATTTTCCCGCCTTCCATTTCCGTATACCTGGGATAGCCGAGATAGTGGAATTTTCTTTTGGCAGTGTCCAGCTCAAAGGAAGTCAACAGATAGCTAATACGATACCCCAGTTGGTGATTTTCAATGATTAGAAAATCCGTGCTGTGAACTTTTAATACGGATTGCGCAAAGTCAATCACCAAAACTTCCGGATTGATAATATCGCAGCCCAAGGCAAACCTGCTATTGCCCAAAAAATAGGATTCAAAAATTCGAAAATTATCGTACCACTCCTGGCTTCTTTCTCCATCCACCTGCCACTCGCTCAGGTCGATTGGTTTTGGGGTCATCTGAAATACAAAATGCGGAAGATCACCTGAAAAATCATTCGCAAAAACCAGGTTTTCATAACCCATTAACGACAAAACCAATTCATGCCTCCCGGCTGCCATTTTCAGTTCAAATAATCCATTTTCATTGGCTACCGTGCCCGTTGACGTATTATTGACAAATACGGTAACGTAGGAAAGAGGCGCCTTCGACTCCCGATCCACCACTCTTCCTTTTAGGGTAATGTCTTGGGCCATCAGCGGAAAGGCGCTGGGTGATGCTCCGATAAATAGCCCGAACAAAATAAACACGGTCAGTTTCATTGCCTCCATGACCCGATAAACCTAAGTAATTGGAAATCAAAAACCTACCATTTTATCCAAATACCAAATTAGAAGTAATGGTACCTTCGAGTACGACATTGAAAAATACAACCCGTTTCATTAAAAAAACCTTTCACGCCCCGGGGCATAAAAGGTTTTTTTTACAGATTTGGTAACCGCTTAACCGTAGGTACCAAGAGGGAGTGAAGTGTTAAAATTTCAATCCTGGGAAATACGCTGAGTCACCAAGTTGTTCTTCAATTCTTAGCAGCTGGTTGTATTTGGCCATGCGATCGGAACGGGAAGCAGATCCCGTTTTGATTTGGCCGGTATTCAACGCTACTGCCAAATCCGCTATAGTAGCATCCTCTGTCTCACCAGACCTGTGTGACATGACTGATTTGTATTTATTGCGGTGGCACAAATCTACCGCATTGATGGTTTCGGTTAGTGAACCGATTTGGTTTACTTTTACCAGCAGGGCGTTCGCCACGTGTGCGTCAATTCCCTTCTGCAAACGCTCCACATTGGTCACAAATAAATCGTCCCCCACAATTTGAATTTTGTCGCCAACCGCTTCGGTCATCATTTTCCAACCTTTCCAGTCATCTTCCTGCATGCCATCTTCGATGGACTTGATGGGATAGTTGTTTACCCATTCGGTCCAGTAGTTGACCATCTGTTCGGAGGTAAGTTCGTCTCCGGTAGACTTTTTGAACACATACAATCCCCGCTCTTCGTCATAAAACTCAGAGGAGGCCGGGTCCATGGCTATAAACACATCTTCTCCGGGTCGGAAACCGGCTTTTTCTATGGCTTGCAGCACCACCTCAATGGCTTCTACGTTATTTTTTAAATCCGGCGCAAATCCCCCTTCGTCTCCTACATTGGTAGAAAGGCCTTTTGATTTTAGTACGGCTTTCAGCTCATGAAAAATCTGTGCTCCCATACGCAACGATTCGGAAAACGAGGCTGCTCCCGCAGGCATCACCATGAATTCCTGAAAATCAATCCCGTTATCGGCATGGGAGCCTCCATTCAGAATGTTCATCATTGGAACGGGAAGTGTATTGGCATTTACTCCACCAATGTATCGATAAAGGGGCTGCCCCGATTCCATGGCCGCGGCTTTGGCAACGGCGAGCGATACTCCAAGGATGGCATTGGCTCCCAGTTTGGACTTGTTCTTGGTACCGTCCAGGCTAATCATAAGCTGGTCAATCTGATTTTGCTCAAAAATATCAAAACCGACCAATTCCGGAGCAATCAGGTCATTTACATTGGCTACCGCTTTCAGCACGCCCTTTCCCATGTAAACGCTTTTGTCCCCGTCTCGTAACTCTACTGCCTCGTGCACACCGGTAGAGGCACCGCTGGGAACCGCAGCCCTTCCGAAGGCTCCATTTTCGGTAAATACATCTACTTCTACCGTGGGGTTGCCCCTGGAATCTAAAATCTGTCTTGCGTGAATGGATTGTATCAATGTCATAACAAAGTAAGGTTAATGATTTAGTTCTGTATAAGGGAAATAAATTGTTCAAATAGGTACCTGGAATCATGCGGCCCCGGAGCACTCTCCGGGTGGTATTGCACGGAAAAAGCCGGCTTGTTCTTCAGTTTGATTCCTGCTACCGTGCCGTCATTTAGATGCAAATGGGTAATTTCAAGCTGATCGTTTTGGTCGATATCTTCACGAGTCACCACAAAACCATGATTCTGAGAGGTGATTTCGCTCTTTCCGGTAAGTAAGTTTTTGATGGGGTGATTCAGTCCCCGGTGGCCGTGGTGCATTTTATAGGTAGAAACATTGCAGGCCCTGGCAAGGATCTGGTGTCCCAGACAAATTCCAAAAAGTGGTTTGCCCTGCTCCAGAATTTCTTTGGTGGTAGCCACCGCATATTCCATGACCGCTGGATCTCCCGGTCCGTTGGAGAGGAAATAGGCGTCGGGATTCCAGGCTTCCATGTCTGCAAAGGAAGTCTTTGCCGGGAATACCTTGCAGTACACTCCCCTATCGGCCAGGCAGCGCAAAATGTTTCTTTTTATTCCGTAATCCACACAGGCCACTTTGATCGGAGCATTTTCATCTCCGTAAAAATAAGGGTCACTGGTAGAAACGGTGGAAGATAACTCCAGACCGTTCATATCCGGGACCTTGGCCAACTCCGATTTCAACTTTTCCAGGTTGTCAAACTCAGAACTAATGATTGCATTCATGGCTCCTTTGGAGCGAATGTGGCGCACCAATTTGCGGGTATCTACATCGGCTATACCGGTGATTCCATGTCGCTCCAGGTAGTCCTGGAGGGATTCTGTCGCGTCCAGGCGACTGTAGATCTCGGAAAAATCGTTGACCACGATCCCGGCAATCAAGGGCCGATCCGACTGCTGGTCCTCGTCAATGACGCCGTAATTTCCGATATGAGGGGTGGTGTTGACAATAATTTGCCCGGTGTAGGAAGGGTCGGTATAGATTTCCTGGTATCCCGTCATTCCGGTATTGAAGCAGATTTCTCCACCATTGGTTCCATGGCTACCCACCAGGCTTCCGGTGAATACTGTTCCATCTGCTAAAAGAAGGGTGGCTTTTTTCTTATTCATGTCAATTTTTGATAGGCAAATTTAAGAAATTTCTAAGTAGTAGAAAGCTTTCAAGAAAAAGGATATAAAAAAGGGATTGAACCAAACGGCCAATCCCTGATTTTATTCATGCAATGGGGACATAACTTACTCAGACTTTTTGTCATCCTCTTTGTCACCGCTATCCTCTTCTTCACCGGCCTTCGGCTCATCAGAAGCCGCCGCTTCGGGTGTTTCCGATTCCGGAGTTTCAGAGGAAACTTCTTCAACGACTTCGGCCTCGGTGGATTTACTCTCTGACGCCTCTGTGGTTTCCGCAGTTGCAACGCCGGTACCGGCAGATTCATTGCCTTTTCCTGACCCTCTTCTGCTTCTTCTTCTTCCGGCTTTCTTCACGGGCTGTTCTTCCTTCAACATCAATTCGTTAAAGTCTACCAACTCGATGATACACATCTCGGCGTTATCGCCAAGCCTGTATCCCGTTTTGATAATACGGGTGTAGCCACCCGGACGATTTCCTACCTTCTCTACGACCTCTCCAAATAACAGCTTAATGGCTTCTTTATTTTTCAGGTAACCAAAAGCCACCCTGCGATTGTGGGTAGAGTCTTCTTTTGCTTTGGTAATAAGGGGCTCTATGTATTTCCTCAGCTCCTTGGCTTTGGCAAGGGTGGTACTGATCCGCTTGTGTTCCAAGAGAGACTTTGCCATATTTGATAGCATGGCCTTTCTATGCGAGGCGGTTCTACCCAGATGGTTAAATTTCTTACCGTGTCTCATGTTTAATTATTCTTCATCAAGTTTATACTTAGACAGATCCATGCCAAAGGTCAGGCCTTTTTCCTGGATCAACTGCTCCAATTCCGCCAATGATTTTTTACCGAAATTTCTAAACTTCATCATGTCAGAAATCTCAAGTTTGGCCAAATCACCGAGTGTTTTTACATCGGCAGCTTTGAGGCAGTTGTAGGCCCTGACCGACAAATCCAAATCGCTGAGGGAAGTTTTCAGCAACTTTCGCATATGCAGGTATTCCTCATCGATGGGCTCAATCGCTCCGCTTCCGGGAGCATCGATCACCATGGTCTGATCAGAAAATAACATGAAGTGTTGGATCAGTATCTTGGCCGATTCCTGCAAGGCCTTTTCGGGGTGGATCGAACCGTCGGTACTGACCTCCATGATCAATTGTTCGTAGTCCGTTTTTTGCTCCACACGGGTGTTTTCAATCCTGTACTTTACGTTCTTTATGGGCGTAAATATCGCATCCACGGAGATCGTACCGTAGATTTGCTCCTTGGGTTTGGACTCTTCGGCAGGCAGGTATCCCCGGCCCTTGTCGATGGTGAGTTCTATTTCCAGACTTTTGGAGTCGTCCAGGTGGCATATGACCAAATCAGGATTCAATACCTCGAAAGATGTGGTGAATTTAGCGATATCGCCAGCAGTAAATACCTCTTGGTTTTTGACCTCCACGGTAATCTTGTTATCGATTGCTTCGTGAATTTTCTTAAAACGAACCTGCTTAAGATTAAGAATGATATCTGTAACGTCTTCAACCACTCCTTCAATACTGGAGAATTCATGCACCACACCGGGCAGTTTTACAGCAGTGATCGCGTATCCCTCTAATGAAGACAAAAGAATCCTTCGAAGGGCATTACCTATGGTTACCCCGTATCCTTTTTCAAGTGGCTTGAAGGTAAACAGACCATGAAAATCGTCTGCTTTTTCCATTACCACTTTCTCTGGCATTTGAAATGCTAATATGGACATATCTTTAATTCTTTTTATAGGAATGTAAATGATTACTTAGAGTACAATTCTACGATCAGCTGCTCTTTGATGTTCTCGGGGATGTCCTCCCGCAATGGAACACTCACAAACTTTCCGCTCAGGGACCCATTGTCCCATTCCAACCAGCTGTACCGGGTGGTACCTCGACCTCTAAGACTTTCGGTGATCGCCTCCAGCGATTTCGATTTTTCTCTGACAGCAACCACATCACCTGGTTTCAAGAGGAAAGAGGGAATATTCACCACTTCACCATTGACAAGGATGTGCTTGTGAGAAACCAACTGCCGGGCGCCTCTTCGCGTGGGAGAGATTCCCAGCCGAAACACGGTATTATCAAGACGCGCTTCCAGAAGCTGCAACAGATTTTCACCCGTTACCCCTTTTTTTCGGGAAGCGATGTTAAACATGCGCGCAAACTGCCTCTCCAATACACCGTAAATGTACTTGGCTTTTTGCTTCTCCATAAGTTGGATGGCAAATTCGGACTGCTTCTTTCGTCTCCCCCTCCCATGCATACCGGGAGGATAATTTTTCTTTTGAAGCACTTTGCTATGCCCTTCGATGGGCTCGCCAAACTTTCTGGCAATCTTTGCTTTTGGACCTCTATATCTAGCCATGCGTATCTTTCTTTAAATTAAACTCTTCTGCGTTTAGGAGGGCGGCATCCGTTGTGCGGCAGCGGAGTAACATCCGTAATGGTGGTCACATCCAAGCCTACATTCTGCAAGGTTCTGATAGCAGATTCCCTTCCCGCACCCGGACCTTTGACGAAAACTTCTATCTTCCGTAGTCCGAGATCGTACGCAACCTGACCGCAATTCTGCGCAGCCATCTGCGCTGCATACGGAGTGTTCTTTTTGGATCCTCTGAATCCCATCTTACCTGCAGATGCCCAGGATATCACCTGACCTGAAGTATTCGTGATGGAAATGATGATATTATTAAAGGAAGCCTTGATATGGGCTTGTCCCACCGCTTCTACTTTAACAACCCGCTTTTTAGCTTTGGTCTTTTCGTTTCTTTTCTGAGCCATAATCTATGTCAGGATTTATTTAGTCGCTTTCTTCTTATTGGCAACAGTTTTCCTCTTACCTTTTCTGGTCCTGGCGTTGTTCTTGGTCTTTTGTCCGCGCACAGGCAAACCTTTCCGGTGACGCAAGCCCCTGTAACAACCGATATCCATCAACCTTTTGATACTCAACTGTACTTCGGATTTAAGTACACCTTCCGTCTTGTATTCCTCGGCTATGATGTTACGGATGGTCGTTGACTCATCATCGTCCCATTCGCCAGCCTTCTTATCTAAAGAAATACCGGCCTTCGTCAGGATGGCCCTGGCGGTACTGCGCCCAATACCGAAAATATAGGTAAGGCCTATTTCACCACGTTTATTGTCGGGTATGTCGACACCTGCAATTCTAGCCATAGTTGTTAACCTTGTCTTTGTTTAAATTTCGGATTCTTTTTGTTGATCACATAAAGCTTTCCTTTTCTCCGGATTACTTTACAGTCAACGCTTCTTTTCTTAACAGATGCTTTAACTTTCATATCAATACTTGTTTTCTTTTCAGTATACTGTTGATCGAGACAAGCCCTCTCTAGGGCTATTTATACCGGTAAACAATCCGGCCTTTGGAAAGGTCATAAGGGGACATTTCCAACTTCACCTTATCACCGGGCAATATCTTGATGTAGTTCATACGCATTTTACCGGAGATATGTGCAATCAATTGATGCCCATTTTCCAATTCAACTTTGAACATCGCGTTAGACAACGCTTCAACGATGGTGCCGTCTTGTTCTATAGATGCCTGTTTAGCCATAATTAACGTTTAAAATTCTCTTCTATATAACGATGCGTGGTCAATACTTCCGTCCGGTCCTCAAATATGGCAACCGTGTGCTCGAAATGGGCAGAAGGCCTCCTGTCTGCCGTGCGAATGGTCCATCCGTCCCGCTCCTGCACCACATTGCGGGTGCCCATGTTGACCATGGGTTCAATGGCAATTACCATTCCACGTTGCAGTTTCGCCCCGCTACCACGCTTACCCCAATTCGGTACCTCTGGGGCCTCATGAAGCTGTCGCCCCAATCCATGCCCAACCAATTCCCGAACCACGGTGTATCCCTTCGCTTCGACGAATTTCTGGATTGCATGACCAATATCGCCTACACGCTTGCCAAAAACAGCATTTTCTATTCCCAAATAGAGAGATTCTTCGGTCGCCTTTAGGAGCGCATTAACTTTAGGAGAGACTTCACCAACAGGGTAAGTATAAGCGGAATCGCTATGAAAACCTTGGTGAAAGACTCCACAATCTATCGAGATTATATCGCCATCTTTCAATTGATATTGGCCAGGAAAACCATGAACGACTACTTCGTTCACCGAAATACACAGGGAAGAAGGAAATCCGTTGTATCCTTTAAAAGAAGGAACACCTCCATTATCCCGTATAAATTCCTCAGCTATCTTGTCTAAAAAAGCGGTCTTTACCCCTTCTTTTACATATTTCGCTACTTCACCATGGGCTTTTCCCAGGATCTGCGCGCTTTGTTTAATGATCTCAATTTCCTCCTCGCTTTTGAACTGTATCATTGCTAAGCCACAGCGAAACTGGAAGGATCGTTCTTCATGTTTCCACTCTTCATCATCCCTTCGTAATGCCTCATTAGCAAATAACTTTCAATTTGACGCAAGGTATCAAGAATCACCCCCACCATGATCAGCAAAGAGGTTCCTCCGTAAAACTGCGCAAATTCACCACTGACCCCTGCAATAATAGCAAATGCCGGCATAATGGCCACCAGGGCCAATAAAATGGAACCTGGCAAAGTAATCCTGGATATGATGTTATCAATGAATTCTGACGTTGGTGCGCCCGGTTTGATCCCCGGAACAAATCCACCGTTTCGCTTCATGTCTTCCGCAATCTGCTCCGGATTCACCGTGATCGCTGTGTAGAAGAAAGTAAACAGGATAATCATTACCGCAAAGACCAGGTTGTACTGCCAGGAAGTGAAGTCACTGAACGTAGTACCAATGTAGGAAGCGATATCGCTTGTATCTGCCCAAATCTGAGCGATCAAGGCAGGTAAGAACATCAGGGATTGTGCGAAGATAATGGGCATAACTCCCGATGCATTGACTTTTATCGGGATGTATTGACGCTGTCCTCCGTACACCTTGCCGCCCACGACCTGTTTGGCATATTGTACCGGAATCCGTCGAACCGCCTCGGTTAGTGCAACGACGCCGACTACAACAAAGAAAAGAACTACTGCTTCCAGGATGAGTAACAGGATCCCGCCACCGCCTTTGGACAAGCTTTCCGAGATGATCGCCCCCGGCAGTGCGGAGATGATACCAATCATGATCAGCATGGATATACCGTTGCCGATGCCTTTTTCAGTGATCTTTTCGCCAATCCACATGCAAAACATGGTACCGGCGGTAAGCAAAATAAGGCTGGAAACCATAAACAGAATCTTGCTATCCACAACGATCGCCTCGTCAGGAATAGTAGCCGTAATGTAACCAATTCCCTGAGCAAACGTGATCAGAATGGTTAGCACACGGGTTATCTGATTGATCCGTTTTCTACCGGATTCCCCCTCCTTTTGAAGTTTCTGAAAATAAGGTACCCCAACAGTCAGCAATTGCAATACAATTGATGCAGATATATAGGGCATTATCCCCAGACCGAATATGGAAGCCCTGCTGAAAGAACCACCCAGGAAGGTATCGATCAATCCGAAAATACCAGACGCAGCTTCTCCAAGACGACTTGGATCCACACCCGGCAGGACCACAAACGAGCCGACTCTGAACACGATAAGCAAGCCTACCGTATTCAAGATTCTAATTCGAAGGTCCTCAATCGAAAAGATGTTCTTTACTGTTGTAATAAACTTTTTCATGAATTAAATCTTATTTACAGATCCTCCGGCCTTTTCAATAGCCGCAACGGCTGAAGCGGAGAAATTGTGCGCACTTACATTGATTTTGGAAGTAAGTTCGCCTCTTCCGAGGACTTTTACAAGATCTTTCTTGGAAACAAGTCCATTTTGGTGCAACAAATCAAAATCGATGGTGTCCACGCCCAGGTCGCTCGCGAGTCGTTGCAGGGTATCCAGGTTGATGGCTTGGTAGGCCACACGGTTGTGGTTCGTAAAGCCAAACTTGGGAATCCTTCGCTGCAAGGGCATCTGACCACCCTCAAAACCCAACTTGGACGAATAACCGGACCGGGACTTGGCGCCTTTATGACCCCTCGTCGATGTACCCCCTCTGCCGGAACCCTGACCTCTACCGATCCTTTTTCTAGACTTTACGGAGCCTTCCGCAGGTTTTAATGTATGTAATTTCATTTTGATTAAATTTTCGAATGGTGTAACGCGTAGGAAGCGGAAAGGATGTCTCCTTAAACGTCCTGTACCTTCACTAAATGGCTGACTTTTTTGATCATTCCCTGCAGCTGTGGGGTATTCTCTTTCTCCACGGTCTTATTGATTTTCCCCAAACCAAGTGCTGCGATGGTCGCTTTCTGGTTTTTCGGCCGCTTGATGATGCTTCTGATCTGAGTGATTTGAACCTTCGCCATGTGATTACCCATTAAATACTTTCGATAATTTTACTCTTCTCTGCTGAGAAACTGCGATGGCATCACGGAGGTGAACCAACGCATCAATAGTGGCTTTCACCACGTTATGGGGATTGGAGGATCCCTTGGATTTGGCCAGAATGTCGGTATAACCCGCACTTTCCAAAACCGCACGCATCGCGCCACCCGCCAGCACACCGGTACCTGGAGCGGCTGGTTTTACCAAAACCAATCCCCCTCCATATTTGCCCAGCTGCTCATGAGGGATGGTGCCTTTCAACAAGGGTACCTTTATGAGGTTCTTTTTGGCATCTTCAATTCCTTTGGTGATGGCATCGGTTACCTCATTGGCCTTACCAAGGCCGTATCCTACCACGCCTTTGCCGTCTCCAACCACAACGATCGCGGAAAAGGAAAACCTTCGTCCCCCTTTGACCTCTTTCGCAACCCGGTTGATAGCGACGACTTTTTCGCTTAATTCTGTATCTGTAGCCCGAATGGGTTTTTTGCTTATTTGGGACATAATGATTAAAATTTAAGGCCTCCTTCTCTGGCTCCTTCGGCCAAAGCTTTTACATTTCCATGGTACAGGTATCCGCTTCGGTCAAAAACAACCTCATTTAGGCCATTGGCAACCGCTTTTTCAGCCAGCTTCTTACCAACTTCTTTCGAGACCGTAACGTTGACGTTTTTACTAGCGCCAAATTCCTTGGAAGATGCAGCCGCAAGCGTTTGACCTTTAAGGTCGTCGATCAGTTGTGCGTAGATACCCGTATTGCTTTTAAACACAGAAAGCCTGGGCCTGGCATCGGTACCAGAAATTTTTCTTCGGATACCTTTTTTAATTCTCAGTCTTCTAATTTTTTTCTTGAAAGCCATCTTCTAATTATTTTTTAGCGGCAGTTTTACCAGCTTTACGTCTAATATACTCACCAACAAATCGTACACCCTTACCTTTGAAAGGCTCGACTTTCCGTAAGGATTTGATTTTCGCAGCCACCTGTCCGATCAATTCTTTGTCGATCCCTTCCAGTGTGATCAGCGGATTTTTACCTTTGGGAGTTTCTGTTTTGACAGCTATTTCCTGAGGAACCATTAAAAAAATGTTGTGGGAATATCCCAGAGAAAGTTCGATAACTTGCCCCTGATTGGTGGCCTTGTACCCTACACCTACCAATTCCAATTCCTTCTTGTACCCTTCATTCACTCCCGTAACCATGTTGTTCACCAGGGAACGATAGAGTCCATGCAATGATTTGTGACGCTTCGAATCCGTGGGTCGTTCAAAAACCACCTGATTGTCTTCCACCTTTACCGATATATCAGGATTTACCTCCTGTACCAGTGTACCTTTGGGACCTTTAACAGTTACCTGATTGTGCTCAGAAACGTCTACAGTCACACCCGCCGGTATATTTATTGGTTTTTTACCTATTCTAGACATAATCTACGAATTAATATACATAACAAAGGACCTCTCCACCGATGCCTTCCACACGGGCTTCCTTGTCCGTCATCACCCCCTTGGAGGTGGATAAAACAGCGATTCCCAAACCATTTATTACTCTGGGAAGGGAATCTTTACTCACATATTTTCTTAAGCCTGGCTTGCTAACTCGGGAAAGGCTCACGATGGCGTTCTCCTTGGTTTGCGGATTGTATTTCAAAGCAATCTTGATGGTACCCTGAGGTCCTTCTTCCACGAATTTATAGTTTTGAATGTACCCCTTATCAAAAAGAACCTTGGTAAGTTCTTTTTTAATGTTAGAAGCAGGTATTTCTACTATCCGGTGAGAGGCCTTGATGGCATTCCTCAACCTGGTGAGATAATCAGCTATTGGATCAGTCATATTTGTATTAGTCTAACTGCAAAACCCGAACGGGCCTGCAAAGTTACACAATGAAATTTAGAATAAAAACTATTATATAATTTTTACCAGCTAGACTTGGTTACACCCGGGATTTTCCCCGCTGAAGCCATTTCTCTGAAAGTCACCCGATTGATACCGAATTTTCTCATGTACCCTTTGGGCCGGCCTGTAAGTTTACACCGATTATGAAGTCTTACTGGAGAGGCATTTTTAGGAAGCTTGTCCAATGCTTCATAATCACCTGCCGCTTTGAGTTCCGCACGCTTTTTGGCGTATTTATCCACCAATCGTTCTCTTTTTCTCTCGCGGGCTTTGATTGATTCTCTTGCCATGGTTATTCTACTTTATTTTTGTTTACGAAAGGCATTCCCAGAGACTTCAACAAGGCGTAGGCCTCTTCATCACTATTGGTACTGGTAACCAGCGTGATGTCCATTCCGGAAATCCGATTTACCTTTTCGATACTGATCTCTGGAAAAATAATTTGTTCGGTCACGCCCAGGGTATAATTTCCCCGACCGTCGAACCCTTTGTCTGAGATACCCTTAAAATCCCGAACCCTCGGTAGTGCAATGCTGACCAATCTGTCAAGAAATTCGTACATACGGTCGCCCCTCAAGGTAACTTTTGCTCCGATAGGCATGCCATCTCTCAATTTGAAATTAGAAATGGAGTTCTTTGCCTTGGTCGCAACGGCTCGCTGACCGGTGATCAAGGACAACTCTTCCACGCCCTGATCCACGAGTTTTTTGTCTGCTACCGCAGCTCCGATACCTTTGTTCAAAACTATTTTGGTAAGTTTAGGTACCTGCATCACGCTTTTAAACTGAAACTTTTCCTTCAGTTCGGCGGTGATTTCGTTGTCAAATTTTTCTTTTAATCTAGGTTTAGCCATTGATCACCTCCCCGGTTTTCTTAGAGTACCTTACTAATTTTCCGTCCTCATTTCGTTTTCTCCCGATCCGCGTGGCGTCTCCCGTCTTGGGGTCTACCAGCTTCAGGTTACTGATGTGAATGGGGGCTTCTTTCTTTTCGATACCGCCCTGTGGCGTAGTGGCAGTTGGCTTGATATGCTTGGTTACCATATTCATTCCTTCCACTATGGCCCTTCTTTTGGCCTGATCGACAGAAAGGATTTTACCTTTTTTGCCTTTTTCATCTCCAGCGATAATCAATACAGTATCTCCGGATTTGATGTGCAATTTTGGTTGCTTATTGAATTTTCTTTCCATGTTTACAATACTTCGGGGGCCAAAGATACAATTTTCATAAACTGCTTCTCTCTGAGTTCCCTTGCTACAGGACCAAAAATACGGGTCCCGCGGGGTTCATCGTTATTGTTGAGAAGTACGGCAGCATTGTCTTCAAACCGGATATACGACCCGTCTTTTCTCCGGACTTCTTTGCGTGTCCGTACAATTACCGCTTTTGAAACGGTACCTTTTTTCATATTACTGGATGAGAGGGCCGATTTCACGGTGACCACAACCTTGTCTCCAATAGAGGCATACCGTCTTTTGGTACCGCCCAATACGCGAATGACGAGCACCTCTTTGGCGCCTGAATTGTCCGCTACACTTAATCTGGATTCCTGCTGTATCATGATTTATAATGCCCTTTCAATTATTTCTACCAATCTCCAACGCTTATTTTTACTCAGCGGACGCGTTTCACTGATTCTAACCAGGTCGCCCGGGTTACAGTCATTGTTTTCGTCATGAGCCGTGAATTTGGTGGTCTTCCCAACAAACTTGCCGTAAATGGGATGCTTTACTCTCCTCTCCACAGCTACGGTGATGGACTTGTCCATCTTGTTGCTAACCACCTTACCGATTCTTTCCTTACGAAGGTTTCTTTCTATTGTAGCCATTGTGTGTCTTATTTAGCTAGTTGTTTGGCTCGTAAAAAAGTATGTAACCTCGCAACCAAACGTCTTGATTCTCTGATTCTATTTGGATTCTCTATCGGAGAAATCGCATGAGCAAAACGTAATTTTGTCAGGTTCTCCTTTTCTGCGGCAATGCGCTCTGTGATTTCGCTCTCCGTTAGAGCATTGATTTCGGAATTTTTCATCTTCTTATGATCCAGCGTAATCTCTACGTACGACAAATTTTGTGCTTACAGGCAGTTTCTGTTGGGCTAGTCGCAGTGCTTCCTGCGCCACTTCCACCGAAACCCCTGTTGCTTCAAAAAGGATTGTCCCCGGCTTAATCACCGCGACCCAATATTCCGGTGCTCCTTTACCTTTACCCATTCGTACCTCTGCAGGCTTTTTAGTGATGGGCTTATCTGGAAAAATCCGGATCCAAACCTGTCCTTCCCGCTTCATGGCTCGCGTCATCGCAATACGGGCAGCTTCTATTTGTCTCGAAGTGATCCATCCAGGCTCAAGGGATTTGATGCCGAAGTTGCCAAACGCCAGTGTATGGCCTCGTTGGGCAATCCCCTTGATCCTCCCTTTATGCATTTTTCTAAATTTCGTTCTTCTTGGCTGTAACATGATCGCTCAGTTAAAGATGTTTAGTTGTTTCTTTTTCTCCGCTTGGGTCCACCACCCTCTCTCCTTCGTCTGTTTCCTGCTGGTGCATTGCCCTTGGCGTCGCTACCGGAGCTCAGATTTGGTGAAAGATCTCGTTTTCCGTACACCTCACCCTTGAAGATCCATACTTTAATACCGATTTTGCCATAGACCGTCTGCGCCTCAGAAATGGCATAATCCACATCGGCACGGATCGTATGCAGGGGAATTCTACCCTCCTTGTACATCTCAGACCTGGCCATCTCCGCTCCGCCCAATCTTCCGGACAACTTCACCTTGATGCCTTCTGCGCCGACGCGCATGGTGGCCGCAATGGATTGTTTCATCGCCCTTCGGAAAGAAATTCGCGCCTCCAATTGTTGGGCGATCGACTCTCCCACCAACTTGGCATCCAATTCGGGACGCTTGATCTCGAAGATATTTATCTGAACATCCTTATTGGTTAGCTTTTTGAGCTCTTCTCTCAATTTATCGACCTCGGAACCCCCCTTACCGATTACCACTCCCGGACGTGCCGTCTGAATGGTTAAGGTGATTCGCTTGAGGGTACGCTCAATGATAACCTTGGAAATGCCTCCCTTGGGTATCCTGGCGAATACGTAATTTCTGATATTCTGGTCTTCGTAAAGCTTCTCGGCGAAATCACGTCCACCATACCAGTTAGAGTCCCACCCCTTAATGATACCAAGCCTTAAACCAATTGGGTTAACTTTTTGTCCCATATTCTAGTCTTCATTTTCATTTGATTCAACACTTTCAGCGGTAACGCCTCCTTCGAAGGAGTCTACTACTAACGTTACATGATTTGATCTTTTGCGGATTCGATGGGCTCTTCCCTGGGGTGCAGGTCGTAACCTCTTCAACATCCTGCCGCTATCCACTGCAATCGTCTTTACATAAAGCTCCGCATCTTCCAGCTTTTCGTCCGGATTTTTTGCCTGCCAGTTTGCGATTGCGGACAACAACAGCTTCTCCAGCCTGATGGCACCATGGTTCGGCGTAAATTTCAGGATACTTAGGGCCTGACCTACTTTCTTACCTCTTACCAGATCTGCAACCAAACGCATTTTCCTCGGAGAGGTTGGAACATTTTTTAGTTTTGCTATTGCTTCCATGATTATCTCTTTCCTTTGTCTTTTTTGGCAATGTGTCCACGGAAATTCCGCGTAGGTGCAAATTCCCCAAGCTTGTGTCCTACCATGTTGTCGGTGACAAAAACCGGAATAAATTTATTTCCATTATGCACTGCAAAGGTATGCCCAACAAAATCCGGAGATATCATGGACCGCCTGGACCAGGTCTTGATCACCGACTTCTTTCCGGACTCGTTCATGACGTCCACCTTCTTTGCCAAATGGTGCTCTATATACGGGCCTTTTTTTAACGAACGTGCCATCTTATTTAGATCTTCTGCTTATGATAAATTTATTGGAATACTTCTTGCGAGACCGGGTCTTTTTCCCCTTCGCCAACAAACCGGTTCTGGACCGAGGATGACCTCCGGAAGAACGGCCTTCCCCACCACCCATTGGGTGATCTACCGGGTTCATGGCCACACCTCTGGTTCTCGGTCTTCTTCCCAACCACCTTTTGCGACCTGCTTTTCCAAGTACCACATTCATGTGATCGCCGTTGGAAACGGTTCCAATCGTCGCCTTGCACGTACCCAGTACCATGCGCATTTCGCCCGATGGAAGTTTTACTGTCACGTACTTTCCTTCCCTGGCCAACAATTGAGCATAGCCACCTGCGCTACGCGCCATCGCCCCACCTTTTCCAGGCTTAAGTTCGATGTTGTGTATGATCGTACCCAAGGGAATATCTTTTAAAAACAGCGTATTGCCTACTTCCGGTGCTGCCTTATCCCCACACAAGACGGTTTGTCCTACTTCGAGGCCTTCGGGCGCAAGCATGTACGCCTTCGCTCCGTCTTTGTAGTACAATAAGGCGATTCGGGCGGTTCGATTCGGATCGTACTCAATGCTTTTTACGACAGCAGGCACGCCCTCTTTCGTTCGCTTGAAGTCAACCACTCTCAATTTTCTCTTATGTCCCCCCCCAATGTATCTGGAGGTCATTTTACCGGTATGGTTCCTGCCACCAGACTTCTTCAGAGGAGCGAGAAGACTCTTCTCCGGTGTAGATTTCGTAATCTCATCGAAAGAAGGAGCTACTCTAAATCGGGTACCGGGGGTTACAGGTTTTAATTTCTTAACTGCCATTGCTTTGATTCAATTAAATTTCTCCGTAAAAATCAATGATTTCACCTTCTGCTACCTGTACCATTGCTTTTTTGAACGTGTTGGTATAGCCGGACACAATCTTCGACTTTGTGTACCTGGTCTTTTTCTTGGCGGCGTACCGCATGGTACGCACACCGACTACCTTCACCCCGTACATTTTCTCAACGGCGGCTTTGATCTGAGGCTTTTTTGCCGTTTTTTCGACTACAAAACCATAGACCCCACGTTCGTTCATGGCAGAGATCTTTTCCGTAATCAAAGGTCTTTTTAATATATCCATGATTTTACTTCGATAAAAGGGTTTCTAATTTACTTACTGCACCTTCACAAAGCACCAAACTATCCGCATCCAACAGTTCATAGGTGTTCAATTCGTCCACCATTCTGACTTTGGTTTTCTGCAAATTCCTGGACGAGAGGTACAGGTTCTTATTGTTTTCGGCCACTACCAAAAGCGTCTTCTTTCCCAATAGGGATAGGTTGGTAAGTAGACTGACGTAATCCTTAGTACGTGGCGTATCAAAAACCAGGTCCTCCAACACCAACAACTCGTTATCCTTTGCTTTGTAGGAAAGTGCCGATTTTCTGGCGACCTGCTTTAACTTTTTATTCAATTTGAAGGAATAATCCCTGGGTTTGGGACCAAACACTCTACCGCCGCCCCTGAAAACAGGAGATTTGATAGAACCGGCACGGGCACCCCCTGTACCTTTTTGCTTCTTGATTTTCTTGGTCGAACCGGAAATCTCCGCTCTCTCCTTTGATTTGTGCGTCCCCTGTCTTTTGTTTGCCAGGTATTGCTTGACATCCAGGTAAATCGCATGATCGTTCGGCTCCAGAGCAAAAATATCCTCAGAGAGCGTGATTTTCCTTCCGGAATCTTCACCGGTTTGTTTTAATATTGCTAATTCCATCTTCTTACTTCTCTAGAATCACAAAAGAATTTTTGGCTCCCGGAATGGACCCGCTCACTAATAGCAGGTTCTTTTCAGGATAAATTTTTAGTACCCGTAAATTAAGCACTTTGACCCTGTTACCTCCGGTTCTCCCGGCCATTCGCATGCCCTTAAAAACCCTAGAGGGCCAAGAACAGGCACCGATAGAGCCTGGATGACGTTGCCGGTTGTGTTGTCCGTGTGTAGCTCCACCCACACCACCGAAGCCGTGTCGCTTTACTACGCCTTGAAATCCCTTCCCTTTGGAAGTTCCTATGGCATCCACAAAATCTCCCTCAACAAATACCTGATCAGAGATCACGGTTTTTCCCATGTCAACCTGTCCTTCGAATTCCACTCTGAAATCCCTGAATTCAACAACTTTCTGCTTTGGCGTGGTGCCGGCCTTTTTGAAATGACCAATCAATGGCTTGGGCGTATTCTTTTCCTTACGCTCCCCATATGCCAATTGTACAGCGTTGTACCCGTCTGTTTCTACATTTTTTACTTGCGTCACTACGCAAGGACCAGCTTCTATTAACGTGCATGCGACATTACGTCCATCGGCACTAAAAATACTAGTCATTCCGATTTTCTTACCTATAATTCCAGACATCTTTGGATATATAATATACGATGATACACAAGCATTTACACACCTGTGCCCTTTTAAAGGATTGCAAAGTTAGTAATTTAATTTCAGGTTACAAACCGCAACCTGAATATTTTCAAACAATTAGCTAGCCACAGAGCGATATGCAGGAGAATATTTTCCCTGTGAAGCAGCGGGCCAATGAGTAGAAACCTAAAAAGCCCGTACCTATACTGGCACGGGCTTTTATCGGCTCATTTCCGATCCGGTTAAACCTTGATCTCTACATCTACCCCACTGGGAAGCTCAATTTTCATTAAGGCATCCACGGTTTTGGAACTGTTGGAGTAAATATCTACAAGTCGCTTGTAGGTGCAAAGCTGAAATTGCTCGCGGGCCTTCTTGTTGACATGGGGAGACTTCAACACGGTGAACTTTTCCTTCTTCGTGGGTAGCGGAATTGGACCCACTACTACGGCACCGGTGGATTTTACAGCTTTCACAATCTTCTCTGATGACTTATCCACCAGACTGTGATCGTATGACTTTAATTTTATTCTGATTTTCTGATTCATTTTCGATTGATTTAAGCCTTCTCTCCTTTTACTTTGGCTATGATGCCTTCAGCAATATTGGTTGGTACAGGATCGTAGTGAGAAAATGTGAGGGAAGCGGATGCCCGGCCGGAGGATATGGTCCTTAAATCAGTTACATACCCAAACAGCTCGGATAAAGGCACGGACGCTTTGATTACCGTCGCCGCTCCCTTTGTATCCATTCCCTTCATCAGACCTCTTCTACGGTTAAGATCACCGGTAACGGGTCCTGTATACTCATCCGGAGAAACTACCTCTACTGCCATGATCGGCTCCAATAATTGGGGCTTACATTTCTTTGCTGCCTCCTTGAAACCGATTCTCGCGGCCATCTCAAAGGAAAGGGAATCCGAATCGACGTCGTGGAACGAACCGTGAAATAGCCTTACCTTCATGGACTCAATGGGGTATCCGGCCAGGGGTCCATTTTTCATCGCTTCCGCAAATCCCTTTTGAATCGCAGGTATAAATTCTTTCGGAATCACACCACCTACGATACCATTCACAAAATCTAAGCCGGGCTTTATTTCGTTGGTCTCTGGCTCTGGCTCTCGTGGCCCGATTTCAAAGACAATATCCGCAAATTTACCCTTACCGCCGGTTTGCTTCTTGTACACTTCCTTGTGCTCAACGCTGGCAAACAACGCTTCTTTGTAAGCCACCTGAGGTGCCCCCTGGTTGATCTCTACCTTAAACTCCCTTCTCAAGCGATCGATAATAATCTCCAGGTGAAGTTCGCCCATGCCGCGCAAAATCACCTGACCGGTTTCGTGATCGGTATTCACATGCAGGGTAGGATCTTCCTCTACCAGTTTGGAAATGGCCATTCCCAGTTTATCCACATCGGCCTGTGTCTTGGCCTCAATGGCGTACCCAATTACCGGCTCGGGAAAAGTCATCTCTTCAAGCACCACTTTGTGTTTTTCATCGCACAACGTATCACCGGTTTTGATGTCCTTAAATCCAACGCCTGCGCAAATATCACCCGCTTCAACCCGATCAATTGGATTTTGCTTGTTGGAATGCATTTGGAGCAGTCGGGAAATACGTTCTTTCTTGTCGGTACGCGTATTAAACACGTACGAACCTGCTTCTAACTTACCGGAGTACACCCGCATAAAGGCCAGACGACCTACAAATGGGTCCGTCGCAATTTTGAAAGCCAGCGCTGCAAAGTGGTCATCGCTGTCCGGGTGTCTCAGTACCGGCTCTTCGGTATCAGGATTGGTGCCTTTTACCGGAGGCAAATCCAGTGGACAAGGCAGGTAGGCAATGACCGCATCCAGTAAGGCCTGTACTCCCTTATTTTTAAAAGCAGACCCGCAAAGCACGGGAGAAAAATCCATGTTAATTACGGCCTTTCGGATGGCCGCCATCATCTCTTCTTTGGTAATGGAATTTTCATCCTCAAAGAACTTTTCCATAAGGGCCTCGTCGTAGGAAGCCACCTGCTCTACAAGGCTTTGCCGGTATTCGGCAACGGTATCCTTAAGGTCATCGGGTATATCGATCACCTTGTAGGTCATACCTTGGTCTTCTTCGTTCCAGACCACCGCCTGATTGGTGATCAGGTCTACTACGCCTTTAAACGTATCTTCTGCCCCTATCGGGATTTGAAGTGGCACCGGATTGGCACCTAGCTTCTCTTTGATCTCAGTTACCGCGTTAAAAAAGTCTGCACCTGCCCGATCCATTTTGTTGACAAAACAAATTCTCGGCACGTGGTATTTATCCGCCTGTCGCCATACGGTTTCAGACTGTGGCTCCACACCGGATACGGCACAGAATAAAGCCACCGCACCATCCAATACCCGCAGCGATCGTTCTACTTCTACCGTAAAATCCACGTGGCCGGGAGTATCGATCAGATTGATCTGATAATCTCGGGTGTCTTCGTTGGCAACTCCCTGGATGGTGGGGTACTTCCACTTGGTAGTAGTCGCCGCAGAGGTAATGGTAATCCCTCTTTCCTGCTCCTGCTCCATCCAGTCCATGGTAGCTGCTCCATCGTGTACTTCACCGATTTTGTGAGACAAGCCGGTGTAATACAAAATACGCTCGGAAGTGGTCGTCTTTCCGGCGTCGATGTGTGCCATGATACCAATATTTCTTAAATATTTTAAGTCTTTCTTTGCCATTATTAATTAAAATCTAAAATGCGAGAATGCTTTATTGGCCTCCGCCATTCTGTGCGTATCGTCTTTTTTCTTCACTGCGGCCCCTTCACCTTTAGATGCTGAGATGATCTCTCCTGCCAATCTATCCATCATGGTCTTCTCGCCCCTTTTTCTGGCAAAGGTGATCATCCACTTGATACCCAGGGAAATTTTCCGCTCTGGCCTTACTTCCAAAGGTACCTGGAAAGTTGCACCCCCAACCCTACGACTCTTCACCTCTACGGCCGGAGTTATATTGTTAAGCGCTTTTTTCCAAACCTCAAGACCATTCTCACCTACTTTTTCCTCTACCTTTTCTATGGCATCGTAGAAGATCCGGTAGGCAATACTTTTCTTACCATCTACCATCAAACAATTGACAAACCTGGTGACCAACGTGTCATTGAATTTGGGGTCAGGAAGAATATACCTCTTTTTTGGTTTCGCTTTTCTCATTTTATTCGCTGATTAAATAATTACTTTTTTGGGGCCTTTGGACGCTTCGCTCCATACTTGGAACGTCCCTGCTTTCGGTCCTTCACACCGGCAGTATCCAGGGCACCACGAATGATGTGGTAACGTACTCCTGGCAAATCCTTCACCCTTCCACCGCGAATCAACACGATGGAGTGTTCCTGTAGATTGTGGCCTTCCCCTGGAATGTACGCATTGACCTCTTTTCCATTGGTCAACCGAACCCGGGCTACCTTTCTCATGGCAGAATTAGGCTTTTTTGGCGTGGTCGTGTACACCCTGGTGCACACACCCCTTCTTTGAGGACAGGCATCCAAGGCTCTTGACTTGGACTTACTCTCAAGAGTGGTTCTACCTTTTCTAACTAACTGTTGTATAGTAGGCATTAATAGATAAATTAATTATTCTGCTTTTAAACTTATAAATTTCGGATTGCAAAGGTAAACAAATCAATAAAACAAACAAAATTAAGGAGTTATAATTTAGCCTCCCCCGAGGCCCGCTTTTTGTTCCCTCATCCAACCTGCCAGAAACAGGGAAAATGCATCAGGCTTCTCCCAATGTGCCTCCAAAATTCAACGGAAACCGCGGAGCGTCGCCCCCACCTTCGATTTTCCCGAAAGCTTTTTCGTACTTTTCAATGTTGTCTTTTAACGCCAGCAACAAGCGCTTGGCATGGTCCGGTGTCATGATGATCCGGGCCTTTACCTTGGCCTTCGGAATTCCGGGCATCAAGCGGATAAAGTCTACGACAAACTCGGAGTTGGAATGTGCGATCATGGCCAGGTTGGAATAAATCCCCTCAGCCACTTCGTCGCTTAATTCCACGTTGATCTGTTGTTGCTGCTCGTTATCTGGTATGCGATCGTCTTCCATACGTTTCAGTTACCGGTGTTTGAATAAAAAAGGGCCTGCCGCGTAGCGCAGACCCTTTTAATATAAACTATGTTCTTATTTAATGGTTTCCCGAACCTTTTTACTGCTGTTTTCTCTCTCAGCAGTCAAGAGTTCGTATTCTTCTTTCGATCCCACGATCAACTTATTAAACTTGCGTTGACCTGTTCCGGCAGGAATCAAGTGACCTACGATTACGTTTTCCTTTAATCCCAACAATTCGTCCCGCTTGCCGCGAATCGCTGCTTCACTCAATACCTTGGTGGTCTCCTGGAAAGAGGCTGCAGAGATGAAGCTCTCGGTACCCAGGGAGGAAGCCGTAATTCCCTGCAACGTAGGCTGTGATACTGCGGTCTGCGCGTCGCGCACCTGAACCAGTTTCATGTCCTTCCGCTTCAGGCTGGAATTTTCGTCTCGTAGCCTCCTAGCCGTGATGATCATCCCCGGTTTTAACGTGGCAGAATCACCGGCGTCCATGACGACTTTCTTGTCTAGAATCATGTCGTTTTCTTCCCGGAATGCCCATTTGTCCACAATCTGGTTTTGCAAAAATCCCGTGTCACCGGCATCCAGAATTTCAACTTTCTGCATCATCTGGCTGACGATCACTTCGATGTGCTTGTCATTGATTTTTACGCCTTGCAGCCGGTATACTTCCTGGATTTCATTGACCAGATACTCTTGCACGGCCGTTGGACCCTTGATAGACAAGATATCGTTGGGAGTAATGGCCCCATCCGACAGGGGTTCACCCGCTCGGATAAAGTCGTTTTCCTGAACCAAAATATGCTTGGAGAGGGAAACCATGTAGCGCTTCTTCACCCCATCTCTGGATTCAATGAATATCTCCCGGTTACCTCGTTTGATACCTCCGTAAATAACCACACCATCAATCTCGGAAACCACTGCTGGGTTAGAAGGGTTTCTCGCCTCGAATAGCTCCGTCACGCGAGGCAAACCACCGGTAATGTCTCGGGTTTTACCCACAGAACGGGGAATCTTGACCAGGATCTGACCGGCCTTCACCTCTTCGCCCTTTTCTACCGAAAGGTGGGCTCCGACAGGAATGTTGTAGGACTTGGACTGTTCTCCCTGTTCCACTACCACGGCAGGGTTTTTCGTCTTGTCTTTGGTATCGATGATTACTTTCTCCCGGTATCCGGTCTGATCATCGGCCACTTCCTTATAGGTAATTCCCTCAATGATTGCTTCAAAATCTACTTTGCCGTCAAACTCCGACAAGATAACTGCATTGTAGGGATCCCATGTGCACAAGGATGCGCCTTTGGCAATCTTTTGACCGTCCGTCACGTTCAGAATGGCTCCGTAAGGAACATGGTTGGAAACCAGTGTTTTTCCTGACTTGGCGTCGTTTACCTTGATCTCTCCAGACCTGCCCATTACGATGGAAACTTCCTCCCCATCTTTATTGGTGGTCTTGATCCAACGCAATTCTTCCTCAAATTCCACCACACCATCAAATTTGGAATTGATGCTGGCCTCTACCGAAATGTTCGAAGCGGTTCCACCCACGTGGAAGGTTCGCAATGTCAACTGTGTACCTGGTTCCCCGATGGACTGGGCCGCGATCACCCCTACGGACTCACCTACCTGCACTTGTTTGCCGGTGGCCAGGTTTCGGCCGTAGCACTTGGAACACACCCCTCTACGAGTTTCGCAGGTAAGGACCGAACGGATTTCGATTTCTTCCACCGCAGATTCATCGATGGCTTTGGCCACCACGTCTGTGATTTCCTCGCCGGATTCGACGATTACTTCGTCGGTAATCGGATCGACCACATCGTGTACGGCTATTCGGCCCACAACCCGCTCAGACAGCGGCTCCACAATTTCGTCGTTGTCCTTGAGGGCTTGTACAACCAGCCCTCTGAGGGTACCACAATCTTCTTCGGAAATAATCATGTCTTGCGCCACGTCTACCAATCGTCGGGTGAGGTACCCGGCATCGGCCGTTTTTAGTGCGGTATCAGCAAGACCCTTTCTCGCTCCGTGCGTAGAAATAAAGTATTCCAATACATCTAGTCCTTCCTTAAAGTTGGACAGGATCGGATTTTCAATGATTTCCCCCACAGACCCCTGCAGGTTTTTCTGTGGCTTGGCCATCAAGCCTCTCATGCCTCCCAACTGACGAATCTGCTCTCGGGAACCCCGGGCGCCGGAGTGCATCATCATATAAATGGCATTGAATCCCTGGTTATCCTCCTCCATCTGACGCATCAGAATATTGGTCAGATTGGAGTTGGTTCGCGTCCATATATCAATTACCTGATTGTACCGCTCGTTATCGGTGATCAATCCCATCAGGTAGTTGTTCCACACCTGATCCACTTCACTTTTCGCTTTTTCAATCAGCGGCTCTTTGTCTTCCGGGATGATCACGTCGTCCAGTCCCATGGAAAGTCCTCCCTGATAGGCCATCTGGAAGCCCAGGTGCTTGATATCGTCCAGAAACTGCGCCGAGCGTGCAATACCACAAATCTTCACCACCTCAGCGATGATCTGCTGCAGCTTCTTTTTGGTCAACAATTCGTTGACAAAACCAACCTGCTCGGGAACAAACTGATTGAAGATCAGACGACCTGCTACCGTATCGACTATTTTCTCGGACAGGGATCCATCTTCGTTTCTTACTTTTACTTTGCATTTTACGTGGGCATGCTTGGAAATCGCCCCTTCATTCAATGCGATCAGCACTTCCTCCTGCCCGTAAAACGTCATGCCTTCTCCTTCCACCGGATGCGCTTCCGTGGACTTCATCCCTTTCGTAACGTAATACAATCCAAGGACCATGTCCTGGGAGGGTACGGTGATGGGCGCCCCGTTTGCCGGGTTTAGGATGTTATGCGAGGAGAGCATTAAGGTAGAGGCCTCCAGAATCGCTTCGTGTCCCAGAGGAACGTGAACCGCCATCTGATCCCCATCAAAATCCGCATTGAAAGCAGTACATACCAAGGGATGCAATTGAATGGCTTTCCCTTCAATCAACTTTGGTTGAAAGGCCTGAATCCCCAATCGATGCAGGGTCGGTGCGCGGTTCAGCAATACCGGATGTCCTTTCAATACGTTTTCAAGGATGTCCCATACCACCGGATCTTTCCTGTCTACGATTTTCTTTGCCGACTTTACCGTCTTGACAATGCCTCTTTCAATAAGTTTTCGAATGATGAACGGCTTGAAAAGCTCGGCTGCCATGTTTTTCGGAAGCCCGCATTCATGCAATTTCAATTCGGGTCCTACCACAATGACCGAACGACCGGAGTAATCCACTCGCTTACCGAGCAGGTTCTGGCGGAAACGTCCTTGTTTTCCTTTCAACATATCGGAAAGGGATTTCAAGGCCCGGTTGCCATCCGAACGCACGGCATTCACCTTTCTTGAATTGTCAAACAGGGAATCCACCGCCTCCTGAAGCATCCTTTTTTCGTTTCTAAGAATTACTTCCGGTGCTTTTATGTCGATCAATCGCTTCAGACGATTGTTTCGTATGATTACACGGCGATAAAGGTCGTTCAAATCCGATGTGGCAAAACGACCACCATCCAGGGGAACCAGGGGACGAAGTTCGGGAGGGATCACGGGTACCATCCGGACAACCATCCACTCGGGCCGGTTTTCGATTCTGGTTCGCGCATCCCGAAAGGCTTCTACTACCTTCAGTCGCTTCAGGGCTTCAGCCTTCCGCTGCTGAGACGTATCGGTTGCCGCCTGATGCCGCAGGCTGTAGGACAAATCATCCAAATCCAACCGGGCAAGGAGCATCTCCAATGCCTCGGCACCCATTTTGGCGATGAATTTGTTCGGATCGTCATCGTCCAGCATTTGGTTTTCCTTGGGAAGCTTGTCCATGATATCCAGGTACTCGTCTTCTGTCAGGAAATCCAGGTACTGCAAGCCGTCGTCAGCTTTCGCTCCGGCCTGTATCACCACGTACCGTTCGTAATAAACGATTTGATCCAATTTTTTTGTAGGCAAGCCCAACAGGTAACCAATCTTATTGGGCAAGGACTTGAAGTACCAGATATGGGCCACCGGAACCACCAGTTCGATGTGTCCCATCCGCTCCCTACGTACCTTCTTTTCTGTCACTTCCACCCCACAACGGTCACAAATAATGCCCTTGTATCGTATGCGCTTGTATTTACCACAATGACATTCCCAGTCTTTCACGGGACCAAATATCCGCTCGCAGAACAAGCCGCCCATCTCCGGCTTGTACGTCCGGTAGTTGATGGTTTCCGGCTGCGTAACTTCCCCATGCGAACTGTCCAAAATGGACTCCGGTGAAGCCAAACTTATGGTGACTCTGGAAAAGTCGTTGTTTAGTTTCTTATTTTTTCTGAACGCCATAGTTTTTGTGTGTAGTTGAAGGCCCCGAAAGGCCTAATGGTTTCTAAGTTAGTCAAGCGTAATTTCCAAAGCAAGTCCCCGAAGTTCGTGCACCAGTACATTGAACGACTCCGGAATGTTTGCTTTTGGCAAATTCTCACCCTTTACAATGGATTCATAGGCTTTGGCCCGCCCGATGACATCATCTGATTTCACCGTCAGGATCTCTCGCAATACGTGTGAGGCACCGAAAGCCTCCAACGCCCATACTTCCATTTCTCCAAACCGCTGACCACCAAATTGGGCCTTTCCACCCAAAGGTTGCTGGGTAATCAACGAATACGGACCAATTGACCGTGCATGCATCTTGTCGTCCACAAGGTGACCCAACTTCAACATGTAGGAAATTCCTACGGTCACCGGTTGGTCAAACTTCTTACCCGTCAGTCCATCATAGAGGTAGGTTCTTCCAAAGGATGGCAGACCTGCTTTTTCAAGTTCCGCGGCTACTTCTTCGGTGGTCGCTCCATCAAAGATCGGCGTAGCATAGGTTTTCCCCAGCTTCCTGCCAGCCCAGGCCAGAACGGTCTCAAAGATCTGACCGATATTCATTCGCGAGGGCACACCAAGGGGATTCAACACGATGTCCATCGGGGATCCATCTTCCAGGAAAGGCATGTCTTCGTCTCGTACAATACGGGCCACAATACCTTTATTTCCGTGCCTTCCGGCCATTTTATCACCCACTTTCAGCTTGCGCTTCTTCGCGACGTATACCTTGGCCAACTGAACGATGCCTGCAGGCAACTCGTCGCCCACCTCCAGCGTAAACTTGTCCCGCTTGAAAATGCCAGAAATCTCGTTCCGCGTATTGGTGTAGTTCTTCACTAATTGCTGAACCAGCAGGTTTGTATGGGCATCGTCAGTCCAATCGTCCAAAATAATATCGGATATCAGGTTAACTTCCTCCGCTACGTTGTAATTGCTTTCGTCCCTGTAGGGGTTTTTTGCGGGAAATAAGTTGTTTTCGATATTTTGGTAATTAAACTTCACTCCTTTGCTGATGATTTCATCACCAAATTTATGGCGCACTCCGTTCGAAACTTTTCCTTCCAGTATTTGAACGAGTTTCTCGATCATCTTGGCGCGCACGGCCAACAGGTCTTTGCTATACTTTTGCTTCAGACGCTCCACCTCGGCTTTGGCCCTGGCCCGGAGATCCTTGTCTTTCTTCGGTCGGGAAAATAGCTTGGTCTCAATGACCACCCCATTCAGGGATGGAGAGGCTTTCAGGGAAGCGTCTTTTACATCGCCTGCCTTGTCACCAAAGATCGCCCGTAGCAACTTCTCCTCAGGAGTGGGGTCTGTTTCGCCCTTGGGTGTAATCTTTCCAATAATGATATCGCCCTCTTTGATCTCCGATCCCACCCGGATGATTCCGTTCTCGTCCAGGTTTTTGACCGCATCTTCAGATACGTTGGGAATTTCAGAGGTAAGTTCTTCCTCCCCCCGCTTGGTGTCCCGAACTTCCAATTGAAACTCTTCGATGTGGATGGATGTAAAGATGTCCTCCCTCACAACCCGTTCGGAAATCACGATGGCATCTTCGAAGTTGTATCCTTGCCAGGGCATGTACGCTACCAGCAGGTTTTTACCCAACGCAAGTTCTCCTTTGTTCGTGGAGTACCCCTCTACCAGCACCTGCCCTTTCACTACTTTCTGTCCTTTCAAGACGATTGGGGTCAGGTTGATGGTGGTATCCTGATTGGTCCTTCTGAACTTGATCAGGTCGTATGTTTTGTATTCGTCACTAAAATTGACCAGCAGTTCGTCGCTGGACAATTCGTATTTCAATACGATTTTTTCTGCGTCCACGTAATCCACTACGCCATCCGCTTCTGCCAGAATCAGGGAGCGCGAATCGATCGCTGCTTTGCCTTCCAATCCCGTTCCAACGATTGGCGCTTCCGCCTTCAGCAAGGGCACTGCCTGGCGTTGCATGTTCGAGCCCATGAGTGCCCGGTTGGCATCGTCATGCTCCAGGAACGGAATCAACGAAGCCGCCACCGAGACAATCTGGTTCGGGGCCACGTCCATGTAGGAAATCTCTTTGGGTTCCAGCACCGGGAAGTCACCTTCAAACCTTGCCTTCACCTTATCGTTTACAAAATTCCCTTTCTCATCCAGCGGCGCATTGGCCTGAGCGATGTTGTTGTCATCTTCTTCTTCTGCCGTGAGGAATACGATGTCTTCCACGTTCATGCTCACCTTCCCCTCACTCACTTTTCGGTAAGGTGTTTCGAGGAAGCCCATGCTGTTCACCTTTGCATGCACGCAGAGGGAAGAAATCAACCCAATATTCGGACCTTCGGGAGTCTCAATGGTACACAAACGCCCGTAATGGGTATAGTGTACGTCACGAACCTCAAATCCTGCACGTTCCCTGGAAAGTCCACCCGGACCAAGTGCAGACAGCCTGCGCTTGTGAGTAAGTTCCGCCAGGGGATTGGTCTGATCCATGAATTGGCTCAGCTGGTTGGTTCCGAAAAAGGAATTAATCACCGAAGACAAAGTCCTGGCATTAATCAGGTCAACCGGTTTGAAATCTTCGTTGTCTCTCACATTCATCCGCTCACGGATGGTCCGTGCCATTCGTGCCAGTCCCACGCCAAATTGACTGTAAAGCTGCTCGCCTACCGTCCGTACGCGACGATTGCTCAAGTGATCAATATCGTCTACGACCGCTTTTGAATTGATCAAGCCGATGAGGTACTTTACAATGGAAATGATGTCTTCGGTCGTCAAAACGATTTTATCAGCATCGATGTTGAGCCCGAGCTTCTTGTTAATTCGGTACCGACCCACTTCTCCCAAATCGTACCGCTTGTCAGAAAAGAACAACCCGTGAATCACCTCTCTTGCGGTGGCTTCATCCGGGGCTTCGGTATTTCGGAGTTGCCGGTAAATGACTTCTACCGCCTCCTTCTCAGAGTTGGAATTATCCTTCTGCAGGGTATTGTAAATGATCGAGTAATCCGCGATGTTTACATCTTCCCGATGAAGGATCACACTTTTGGCACCGGATTCCAGAATCAAATCAATGTCCTCGTCGGTCAGGATACTATCCCTTTCCAGCAGCACCTCGTTTCGGTCGATGGATACCACTTCTCCGGTATCCTCGTCCACAAAATCTTCCACCCAGGTGCGCAACACACGGGCAGCTAATTTTCTGCCAATAATTTTCTTCAAGGTCGACTTGTTGGATTCCACCTCTTCCGAGAGGCCAAACAAATCCAAAATTTGCTTATCCGATCCATAACCGATCGCTCGCAACAGGGTAGTGACCGGGAATTTCTTTTTCCGGTCGATGTAGGCATACATCACGTTGTTGATATCGGTAGCAAATTCGATCCAGGACCCTTTGAAAGGAATGATCCGGGCGGAGTACAGCTTCGTACCGTTGGTGTGCTTACTTTGGGCGAAGAAGACGCCCGGAGATCGGTGAAGTTGGGAAACAATGACCCTCTCCGCACCATTGATGACGAAGGAACCCTTCTCGGTCATGTAGGGAAGGTTACCAAGGAATACCTCCTGCTCAATCGTTTCGAAGTCCTCGTTGTCTTCGTCGGAACAAAGCAACCGCAATTTGGCTTTCAGGGGTACGGAGTACGTAAGTCCTCGGTCGATGCTCTCGGAAACATTGTATTTTGGGGGATCTACGGTATAGTCGATGAATTCAAGGGTGAAATTTTCCCGGGAATCGCTGATCGGGAAATTTTCAGAAAAAACCTTGAATAGACCATCCTGCCTTCTTTTCTCTGCAGGAGTATCCAACTGGAAGAAATCCTTAAAGGACTGAAGTTGAATATCTAAGAAATCCGGATAGTCTTTGACTACCTTTATGGATGAGAAACTTTTCCTTTCGGTTTGATTCTGGATAGCCAAGGCAGTATATAATTTTAGTGAAAGTTTTTATAAACAAAGGACAATTTACACTTAAAAAAGTGCAATTAAATTGATGTCCATAAACAGGAAAAGACCTGACTGATAAGTCAGGTCTGTTACCGGTAAACCAAATCCAATCGGAGTTGGTTATTCAATGTTATTTAAGCTCGACTTCAGCTCCGGCTTCCTCAAGTTGCTTTTTAAGCGCTTCGGCTTCTTCTTTGCTGACTCCTTCTTTTACAGCTTTAGGAGCACTGTCTACGACTTCTTTGGCTTCTTTTAGCCCCAAACCTGTCAATTCTTTTACAAGTTTAACGACTGCCAATTTTTGTCCACCTGCAGCTTTTAAGACAACATCAAAAGAAGTTTTTTCTTCTTCAGCAGCACCTTCGCCAGCGGCTCCACCTCCAGCTACTACAGTAGCGGCAGCAGCAGCGGGTTCGATACCATATTCATCTTTTAAAATTGCGGCCAACTCATTTACCTCTTTTACAGTCAAATTAACTAACTGCTCAGCGAATGCTTTAAGATCTGCCATTTTATTAACTATTTAAATTGATTGTTTTTACTAATTTGAATGATTGAATTAAGCTTCTTTTTCGGCCAGGGTTTTTACCAGACCGGCAAGAATATTTTTACCGCTTTGAAGCGCGGATACCACATTGGTAGCTGGAGACTGCAGCAAGCTGATGACTTCACCAACCAATTCCTCTTTGGATTTCAGTTTGGAGAGTACTTCCAGATTGGCTTCCCCAAGGAACTGGTCTCCGTCGATAGAGGCTCCCTTGAACACCGGCCGCTTTTCCTTTGCGCCCAGTTTCTTTCGGAAGTCCAGGATTACCTTTGCAGGTAGATTTCCCACTTCCTGAGAAAACAGAATGCCGGAAAACCCTTTCAGTGTTTGCTCAGCAAATTCGGTGTAGTCCGCTTCAAGGTTTTCAAGAGCCTTTTTTATGAGCGTATTTTTGTACACCCGGTATTCCAACCCTTTGTCGAAGCACACTTTCCTAAAGCTGTTTACCTGCGCTACACTGAATCCCGAAGCATCGGCAATGTAAAAATGCGGAGTAGTCTTCAGTTTGTCGGTAAGTTCTTCAATTATGGTTTTTTTATCTTCTCTCGTCATAATTATATACCTTGAATACTACTTTTATCGATCACGATACCCGGAGACATGGTGCTTGATAAATGAATACTTCTAAAATAAGTGCCTTTTGCAGCAGACGGCTTCAATTTAGATATCGTCAAAATCAATTCACGCGCGTTTTCCTGAATTTTCTCAGGACTAAAGGAAACTTTTCCCACACTTGCGTGAATGATCCCAAACTTATCCACCTTGAAATCAATTTTACCAGCTTTCACTTCTTTTACCGCTTTCCCTACATCCAGGGTCACGGTACCGGATTTTGGGTTGGGCATCAGTCCTCTCGGACCCAGAACCCTACCCAATCTACCTACTTTCGCCATTACATTTGGAGTGGTGATGATGACATCAATGTCTGTCCATCCCCCCTCGATCTTCGCAATGTACTCGTCTAAACCAACATAATCTGCTCCAGCCTCTTTGGCTTCCTCCTCTTTGTCAGGACTACATAGCACCAAAACCTTCAATTCCTTGCCCGTACCGTGGGGTAGCGCCACAACGCCTCTGACCATTTGGTCGGCCTTTCGCGGATCTACTCCCAAACGAATATCCAGGTCTATGGAAGAGTCAAACTTGGTAGTTGTAATTTCCTTTACTAGAGACGAAGCCTCTGCCAGGGAATACTGTTGGCTAGGGTCGTATTTAGAAAGAGCTTCTTTTTTCTTTTTTGTTAACTTAGCCATTTTTTACGTATTATTCCTCCCAAGGAGCTTTTCCTGAAACTGTGATGCCCATGCTTCGTGCGGTACCGGCGACCATTCTCATGGCAGACTCTACTTCAAAAGCATTCAAATCGGGCATTTTCACTTCTGCGATTTCTTTCACCTGATCCCAGGACACTGCGCCTACCTTTTTCCTGTTGGGTTCAGCAGAACCGCTCTTTAATTTCGCTGCCTCCAACAACATAATTGCTGCCGGCGGAGTTTTTACCACAAAATCAAAGGACTTGTCCGAATAAATCGTCACAAGTACAGGAAGAACCTGGCCCATTTTATCCTGAGTCCTGGCATTAAACTGCTTGCAGAACTCCATGATGTTCAACCCTTTTGAACCAAGGGCCGGACCAACTGGAGGAGATGGGTTTGCCTGGCCACCTTTCACTTGTAGTTTCAGATAACCAGAGATTTCTTTAGCCATTTCCTAATCTTGTTTTTCTACTTGTATAAAGTTTAACTCTACGGGGGTATTTCGACCGAAAATCTTAACCATAACATTAAGCTTTTTCTTGTCTTCAAACACCTCCTCTATTACACCCGAGAAACCACTGAAGGGACCGTCCATTACTTTTACGGTCTCTCCAACTATAAATGGTGTATCTAGTTTTTCTGCAAACTCATCAATCTCTTCAACCCGACCCAAGATCCGGTTAATCTCTGATTGACGTAATGGCTCGGGGGTTTTGGAAGCCCCCCCTTGGTTTGACCCTAAAAAACCGATAACTCCCGGTATGCTCGTTATTACGTGATTGGCTTCTCCATGACTGAGGTCCGCATTGACCAAAACGTATCCAGGAAAGAAATTACGTTCCCGAACCCGCTTTTTACCGTTGCGCATCTCATATACTTTCTCAGAAGGTATCAAAACTTCCGGAATAAATTCCTCGAGTTTCTGTCGGGCAATTTCATTGTCAAGATAAGTCTTTGCCTTTTTCTCTTGTCCCGCCACTACCCTGAGCACGTACCATTTGTGATCTGCCATCCCGTTTTTTAATGTTCTTTAGAATAAATCATAAAACCATGTCATGATATTTTCGAAGGTCAGGTCAATTAGCCCGATGACCAACGCGAAAATCAAGGAAGCCACCAGCACCAACACGGCACTGTTCTGAAGCGATGCGTACTTCGGCCAGGTGACCTTGTTCTTCATCTCATCAATCGACTCAACTACAAAATTTTTAACATTCATTCGTCTAAAATTGGTTAACAAAGAACCAGTGCCAGTGCTCCGTTTCCGGGAGATGGTCCCTATTCAAAACATGTACCGAAAAACCCTTTTTTCAACGTCTTTCAACGAGGGTTTTGCTTACATTTTATGCACGGGCGGAGAGATTCGAACTCCCATCAACGGTTTTGGAGACCGCTATTCTGCCATTGAACTACGCCCGTTTTTTTGCGACCTTCGAATAAGGAACGCAAAAGTAGTGATTAAAGGCCAAAGAAACAAATGCGATCCCGAGTAATGTCAGGATCGCATTTATACAATGTTCAGCTAATCAAGCTTAGTCCAAAATTTCAGTTACCTGACCGGCACCTACGGTTCTACCACCTTCCCTGATCGCAAATCGCAACCCTTTTTCAAGTGCTACTGGGTTGATCAAGGTTACTTCAATGGTCACGTTGTCACCTGGCATCACCATCTCTACATTTTCAGGTAGCTTGATTTCACCAGTCACATCCGTGGTTCTCAAGTAGAACTGAGGACGGTACTTGTTAAAGAATGGAGTGTGGCGTCCACCTTCTTCCTTAGAAAGAACGTACACTTCTGCCTTAAAGTGGGCATGCGGAGTAACGGATCCAGGCTTACAAATAATCATGCCTCGCTTGATCTGACTCTTTTCAATACCTCTCAGCAACAAACCAACGTTGTCGCCTGCTTCACCACGATCCAGGATCTTACGGAACATTTCTACACCCGTTACGGTAGACTTCAATCCTTCTGCACCCATACCGATGATATCTACGGCTTCGCCAGAATTGACAACTCCGCGCTCGATTCGACCGGTCGCTACAGTACCCCTACCTGTGATGGAGAATACGTCTTCCACGGGCATCAGGAAGTCTTTGTCAATGGCTCGTTCCGGAAGCGGAATGTGTTCGTCCACCGCGTTCATCAACTCCATAACGGTTTCTTCCCATTTGGCATCTCCATTCAGGGCACCAAGGGCGGAACCCGCAATTACCGGAATGTTATCTCCATCAAATTCATAGAAAGAAAGCAATTCTCTTACTTCCATCTCTACAAGCTCAAGTAATTCGGGATCATCTACCAAATCTACTTTGTTCATGAAAACCACCAAAGCCGGAACACCTACCTGCCGCGCAAGTAGAATGTGCTCTCTGGTTTGAGGCATTGGGCCGTCGGTCGCAGCAACTACAAGAATTGCACCGTCCATCTGGGCAGCACCGGTAACCATGTTTTTAACGTAGTCAGCGTGACCGGGACAGTCAACGTGGGCGTAGTGCCGCGACTCCGTTTGATACTCTACGTGTGAGGTATTAATCGTAATACCTCTTTCCTTTTCTTCCGGCGCGTTATCGATGGAAGCAAAGTCTCTTAATTCAGAAAGACCCTTTCTGGCCAATACAGTGGTAATGGCAGCAGTCAAAGTAGTCTTACCATGATCGACGTGACCAATCGTACCGATGTTTACGTGTGGTTTGGAACGGTCAAAGGTTGCTTTTGCCATGCGTGAAAATCCTCTGTTTAGTTAAAGATTAAATTTTTTTAATTGTTTGAAATGTTCAGAGCCAACGACGGGATTTGAACCCGTGACCTCTTCCTTACCAAGGAAGCACTCTACCCCTGAGCTACGTCGGCTTTTTACATCCAGTGTTATGCCCTATACAAAGCATAGAGCGGGAGACGAGGCTCGAACCCGCGACCTGCAGCTTGGAAGGCTGCCGCTCTACCAACTGAGCTACTCCCGCTTGTATTCTTTCATACAAATAGTTCGCTGAACCGCGTTTCCCTGTTAGAGGCGTCCAAATTCCCTATTTTATTTTTAGAATCCAAAAATATCAAGCTATTATTAAGAAAAGAATAGCTCGAATCGCTTAACCATTCCGAATTTACTCAAAGAGCAAACGTGAACAAGCGCTCGTGGGGAAACAGGATTCGAACCTGTGAAGACATAAGTCAACGGATTTACAGTCCGTCCCAGTTGGCCGCTTTGGTATTCCCCCAAAAAACAACAAATATATACGTTTCTATCCTCCACGGACCCACTTTGTTGTCGTAACGGATGGCAAAATTATACCCTTTTACTAAACATTCAAAATATTATAAAAAAAAATCTTCGGTTTTTTACCTAAGCAGAAGTATCTTATTCACCATCAGTATTTTACTCCTCATTCTGGTAGGGTTCCAGATAATATTCCTGGTAGCGACGAACCATTGCATCCCCCTCGGTTGCCAAGAGGGATTTCGCTTCTTTCAGTACTCCCTCTTGATCAATGAATCCAAAGAGGGACTGGAATGCCGCCAACCGTATATAATTCTGTGGATGCTCCCTACCCAGCGCCACCAGACGGTCAATCGCCTTCTCCGGATCTACGTCCTCCCGGCTCGCAAAAAAATCTCCATAATACCCGATAAAGTAGTAAAGCGCCTCCCCATTCAATACCTGCAGTTTTTCGTGCATCCATTCGGCTCCTTCTATGTCCGGGGTCTCTGTGAGGTAATCTGCCAAGGGAGCGATCATTTCGAATGTTTTCCTCCGATCGAAGCCGCTCAAACAGTTCTCTTTTACGGACTTCCTCTCCCTCCATATCCATAAAGGCGGTTAATGCGGCACCGGCTACCTGGTAGGAGGAATCGTTGATCAGGCGGTAAAACAACGGACGGAATTTCACGGGGTCAGCACCTGCCAATACCTCCAGCGCCACGGACCTTACGGCGTTGTTTGGATCGTTTTCTGCAAGATCCAAAATGGCATTTTCCACGGAAAGGTCTGGATAACTGCCGGCGTCCATCGAAAGCATTCGGTGCAAAGCAAGCTCCCGTACTACCCAGAACGAATCCCGAAGCGCCGATTCAAGCAAAAGCCATGTATCCAACCCATTGCCTGCAGCTGCGGTAAGGCTGTCGAGCGCTTCTACCCTGGACAGACCGGATCGGGCATGAGCAAATTGTTTTTCCAAAAGCTCCCTGCCCCTGTATTGTTGCCGTTGAGCGAGTATCACTTGGTGCTCATCAAAGAGAATCAGGTCGGTCCCCGGTCCGTTTTCAAGGGCAAATTGCTGGTACGCCTGATCCAGGACAAACTCTTTTTCGATCCGTGTCCCCCCTTTATAGATACTGACGGTAAAAGGGAGCTTGAATAAAGGTGTTTTCTCCAAATCCTGCCGCTGCTCAAGGCTTAGCAATACGTTGTCCTCCTCCGAGTAGTCCCAGCGTATGACCAACTCCGGATGGCCGGGAGAAAGAAACCATTGATTAAAAAACCATTGCAAATCCAGGCCCGACACGGATTCAATAGCGAGTCGCAGCTGGTGCATTTCCACACTACCTAATGCATTTTCGGTTAGGTAACGGTGCAATCCCTGAAAAAAAGCCTCATCGCCCAAAAACCTTCTAAGCATGTGCAACACCCGCCCTCCTTTCGCATAGGTATGGTTGTCAAACAAGTCCTCGCTGTCCGCATATTGGTAGCGAATCAGCGGTTCCTGCTTTTCTTCTGCCTCTTCCAGGTATTGCTCCATGGCGTTAAAATGGTGCATGTCGGCGGGATCGATTCCTTCTTTGTATTCCATCCACAGGTATTCGGAGTAATCCGCAAATGCTTCATTTAAGGTAAGGTGGGCCCAGGACTCGGTGGTCACGTAGTTACCAAACCATTGATGAAACAACTCGTGGGCAATGATGTAATCCCATTCGCTATCCAGGGCTTCCCGTTCATTAAGCTGCAGCGCTTCCATGAACACCGACAAGGTCGTGTTTTCCATGGCTCCGGAAACAAAATCGCGCACCACCACCTGGTCGTATTTTTGCCAGGGAAAGGGCAGCTCGAGTAGGTCCGAGAAAAAACGCATCATTTCGCCGGTATGGGCAAACACTTTCCTGGCCCCGCCTTGGTATTTCGGTTCTACAAAAAAGCGAAGCGGTACCCCATCGACTGTACCTCCGTCAACGGCCGCAAAATCACCGACCACCACCGCCGATAGGTAGGGGGCATGGGCAATGTCCATGCGCCAGTGATCCGTTCGGGTACCGTCCTCGTGATGCTGACTACTCAGTAGTTTTCCATTGCTGAGACTGAGATAGCCTTCCGGTACCCGAAGGTGAAAATCATGGGTTTGCCGCTCGTTTGGATGATCGATCGTCGGGTACCATTTGGAAGTAAAAGCCGTTTCTCCCTGTGTCCAGATTTGCACCGGTTTTTCGGAATCGCTGGAATCAGCGTTGATGAAATAAAGTCCTTTGGTGTCCGTAAAGGCTGCACTACTTTCCGAAGACCCTTTTTCTGGAAAAGCGGTATAACGAATCCCCACTTGTAGGGTGTCCTCCTTGGTAAATGTCCTGGGCAACACCAGCGTCAGCTTTTGCTGATCGTAGGTAAATGCAAGCGGAACCTGCCCGGATGCCTGCCGCATGAATGCCTCATGTATTTCAAAATCCGCCGCCTCCAGCACCAGGGTGTTCTGCTTATAAAAATACGGAGTCACTGTTAGCAGCGCGTCACCCAACACCTCTTTTCTGGCATAATCGAATGCCAGCCAAAGTTCGGTGTTTAGCAGGTCAAACCGACGGGCTGCACTGCCCTTATACCCCTGTAGCGCCTGCTCCTGCTCGCGAATGCGTTGCGTGCGCTCCCCCTGTAGTGCCAACGCAGTATCTGCCCGGAGGAGCTGCGGCTGCGGGGCTGCTTTCTGGAGCGTTTGTGCCGCCGGCTTGCAAGAGAGCAGGCAACAAAGTACCCCCAGGTAGCAAAGCGATCGGCTCTTAAGTAGATGCATGGATACGTAGTTTCTATGATCAAAAAAACACCTGTCGATTGGACCGGTTTACCACCTGCCAAACGGGCGTACCAGCACGTCGGCAATACGCTGGGGTTAAAAGTAAGGAAAGGACAGAACTTTAACTAAACAAACCACTACTTATAGGGTAGAAAAGCGCATCGGGTGCCGAAAATAGCAGTTGCTCATTAGCGAAAGCCGCTTATACCGGTATTTTCCTGACATATGCCCTGTGCAACTAGTTGGAGAATTAAGGGGACGCAGGTAGCCTCGAGGACATGGACTGGACCTTCTACCGGATCAAATACATTGGAAGAGATGCCAATTCCAGCTTTCCTTGGACTGAAGAAAGCAACAGAAAAAAAATGCCATCGGGACCCATTTTTAGGAATAAGATTTAGTATTCTAAAAACAAGGATTTATATTTGTCGGGCTATAAATAAATAATATTTGGTCGGAATCCAATCAAGGCCTGAACCGTTTTCCATTCAAAAACATTCCAACATGAAATACAAACGAATCCTCCTAAAGCTTAGCGGGGAAGCCCTGATGGGTGAAAACAGCTACGGTATTGACTCCAAACGCCTGCAGGAATATGCTACGCAGATCAAGAATGTACACGACATGGGCGTGGAAGTGGCGATCGTTATCGGTGGGGGTAATATTTTCAGGGGAGTTCAGGCTGGAAAAGTGGGAATTGACAGGGTTCAGGGAGACTACATGGGAATGCTGGCCACCCTTATCAACGCCATGGCTCTTCAGAGTTCGCTCGAGCAAAACGGCATGTATACCCGACTGATGTCAGGCATCAAGGTAGAAAGTGTCTGCGAGCCCTTTATTCGTCGGCGGGCAATCCGACACCTTGAAAAGGGAAGGATCGTGATATTTGGGGCGGGTATCGGTAATCCGTATTTTACGACCGATTCGACCGCAAGCCTACGTGCGATCGAGATCGAAGCAGAGGTAGTACTTAAAGGTACCCGCGTGGATGGGGTATATTCCGCGGACCCCGAAAAAGATAAAAACGCCACCCGGTACGCACGCATCACTTTTCAGGAGGTCTACGAAAAAAATCTCAATGTCATGGACATGACCGCTTTCACCCTATGTCAGGAAAATAACCTTCCCATCATTGTTTTTGATATGAACAGGACCGATAACCTGTTGCATTTGATTCAGGGAGAGGAAGTAGGAACGTTGATCACATCAAACCAATAAAATCCAATGGAAGAGATCCAAATGTATTTAGAGGAAGCGAAATCACTGATGGAAAAGGCAGTTCAGCATACGGCCGCAGAACTTGTCAAAATCAGGGCGGGTAAGGCGATGCCCAATTTTCTGGACGGAATAATGGTGGCTTATTACGGTACGCCTACTCCCATTCAACAGGTGGCGTCCATTACCACTCCCGATGCCCGTACCCTGGCTATCAAGCCATGGGAGAAAACGCTTATTCCGGAAGTCGAAAAAGCCATCATCAATTCTGATCTTGGCCTGAATCCCCAGAATAATGGGGAAATGGTACTGCTAACCATTCCACCGCTTACAGAGGAAAGAAGAAAAAACCTGGTCAAGCAGGTGAAAAATGAGTGCGAAAACGGCAAAATAAGCATCCGAACCGTTCGGAAAGACACCAATGACGCATTGAAAAAACTGTTAAAAGAAGGTGCTTCCGAAGACGAAGTAAAGCGGGCCGAAGATACGGTTCAAAAATATACCGATACCTATGCCGCCAAGATTGACGGGCTCTTTGAAAAGAAAGAAGCCGAGATCATGAAAGTTTGAGGCCCGCTTACAGTCACAGGGGGGGATAAAAAAATAAAGAACAGGCAGCTAGCAGCCGACTATTCTTTCCTGTATTAAACCTTACGAAACAAATATAGGAATTTTTCCCGGGGATAAAAAAATCGATCTCCCGCAAGCGCTTTCCCTACCGCACACTTTTTAACCTGCAGGATGCAAGCGATCTGTGACAATTTTCTTCCCGCTTTCACCCACTCGTCTCCTGCTGTAGACCAAGATCATTTCTCTGCCTGCAACGAGGCCATTGGTATGATCTCCTCTTCGCATTTGAAGAATCTTCCTCGATCTGGAGACAATCAAACTTTTTTTTATAAAAACTAAAAAAACACATCCTGTGCTAACTGTTAATTTTTAAGGTATTTTTTTCCAAAGTGATAATTGTTCAGCAATGATTATTCAAATAATTCATGGGAAACACCATTCTATTAAAAACAAACGAATAGCCCTTTTTGCATACACCACAGGAGCTATTGCATAAGCCAAAAAATACCGTGAAATTTAAAGTGTTATTTTAACAATAACTTCAATCATCATTAACCTATTTCTTTTATTCATGCAAAACTATTTACCTAAAACAAAACTGTTTCTGTTAGGTTTGGCATTGCTATTGGCAAGCAGCTTGACAGTACATGCGCAGTCAAGAGAGGTGACCGGTACGGTCATTTCCGCGGAAGACGACCTGCCCCTGCCGGGGGTTTCGGTCTTGGTAAAGGGCACCACTCGCGGAGCGGTGACCGATATCGACGGCAATTACCGGGTGGCCTTACAATCCGGAGACGAGACCCTGGTTTTTTCTTTTGTTGGATTCAACAGCCAGGAAATTGTGGTTGGAAACCAGAGCACCATTGACATTACCCTTAGCCCAGACATGCAGGCGCTAAGCGAGGTAGTCGTGGTGGGTTACGGTGAGCAGAAGAAAGAAACCATTACGGGCTCTGTAGCGACTGTAAAGGGCGCCGAATTGGTGAAATCGCCTGCGATGAACCTGACCAACTCCATTGCCGGTCGAATGGCAGGGGTAATCGCGGTTAACCGCAGTGGCGAACCGGGCTATGACGGCTCTGGAATTCGAATCCGCGGATCAAACACCCTCGGTAACAACGATGCGCTGATTGTAATCGACGGAATACCCGCCAGAGCGGGGGGTATCGAGCGACTGAATCCCAACGACATCGAAACCATTTCGGTATTGAAGGACGCCTCTGCTGCGATTTATGGAGCCCGGGCAGCCAACGGTGTTATCCTGGTTACCACCAAAAGAGGTAAAGAAGGCAAACCTGAGTTGACCTATCAGTTCAATCAGGGATTCGCTCAGCCTACGGTGATTCCCGACCTGGCAGATGCTGCCCAGTACGGAGAGATGCTGAATGACCTGAGCGTATACGAATTGCCCGTGAGCGAGTGGCGATCTGCCACAGATGCCTACCGGTCTACAGGAAGCTACACCCGTCCCGACGGACAGGTACGAACCGCTCCTTTCAGTCCGGAAGCGTTGGCTTTGCACCGAGCTGGTACAGATCCCTGGAATTATCCCAATACCGACTGGTACGGAGAGACGCTTAAAACATGGTCGCCTCAAGTGCGACACAACCTGCAGTTGAACGGCGGTTCTGAAAACCTTCGGTACATGGCTTCCCTTGGGTATCAAAACCAAGACGCCTACTACAAGAATTCCGCCACCGGTTACAAGCAGTACGACATGCGGATCAATCTGGATGCAAAAATCAACGATTACGTAGATTTACAGTTGGGTGTATTGGCCCGTCAGGAATACCGCTTCTTCCCTACCCGGGGAGCAGGTGCCATTTTCCGCATGCAGATGCGAGGCAAGCCACACGAGCCGGCTTTCTGGCCGGATGGCAGACCCGGACCAGACATCGAAAACGGCGAAAACCCGGTGGTAATTACCACCAATGCAACCGGATACGACCGGGATACCCGAAACTACTTCCAAACGAATGGAGCGTTAAATATCAAGATCCCGGGAGTAGAAGGGCTGAAATTTCAAGGAACTGCCTCTGTGGATAACCTGAGCCGATTCATCAAACGATGGGAAACTCCCTGGATTCTGTACCAGCGAGGCAGCGGTTTTGAAGCAGATGGCGTTACGCCTGTGCTGGTTCCCAGTGAGCGCGGTCCTGCCGAGCCCCGCCTGCGGCAAACGAATATCAACCAGTTAAACATCCTTTTGGGAGGGGTTTTCAGTTACGAAAAACAAATCGGTGACCACGGCATCAGCGCGCTGGCAGGTGTTAACCAGGAGACGGTAGAAGGGGATGACTTCTTTGCCTACCGTAGATTCTTCATCTCTCCTGCCATCGATCAGATGTTTGCCGGCGGTGATGCGGAGAAAGAGCAACGGTGGAGGCGCTTTCGAACGAGCCCGTCTCAACTATTTTGGTCGGGTTGCCTACAACTATCAGGAAAAGTACTTGTTTGAATTTTTGTGGCGCTACGACGGATCCTACATTTTCCCTGAACCTACCCGATTCGGTTTCTTCCCCGGTGTGATGGCCGGATGGGTAGTATCCGAAGAAAGTTTCTGGAAAAACAACATTCCCGTTATGGACTTCTTCAAGCTACGAGGCTCCTGGGGCCAAATGGGTAACGACCAGATTTTCTTTGGTGGATCCCTTCAGGAATACCAATTCTTGTCTACGTATGGTTTCCGCAGCCAGATTTTAGAAAATACAGAGGCGAAAACCTTGTTTGAGACCCGGGTACCGAACACGGCGATTACCTGGGAGGTGGCCAATAACTCCAACATCGGTGTGGAAGGCCAATTGCTACAAGGTAAAATCTTCTTCGAACTGGATTACTTTTACAACAAGCGAACCAATATCCTTTGGAGAAAAAATGCTTCCGTTCCACAATCCAGCGGACTTTCTTCCTTGCTTCCTGCGGAAAACATAGGAGAGGTAGAAAACCAGGGTTTTGACTTTAATATCGGCTACCGAGGCCAGAAAGGTGATCTATCCTATAGCGTCAGTGCGAATGGCGGCTATGCGTACAATAAGATCCTGTTCTGGGACGAGCCTCCGGGAGCACCAGACTGGCAGCGTTCTACCGGCAAGCCCATGAATACCCCTGCCCCGGTTTACCTGTATGACGGCGTATTCCCAAATCAGGCTGCGATCGATGCTGAGACCTTGGATTACACGGATATCACCAATCAATTGCGACCAGGCGACATGCGTTTTAAAGACTACGATGGAGACGGCGCCATTACCCCGCTTGACAGGGTTCGTTTGGACCGAAACAACATCCCCCGTTTTCAGGGAGGTGTCAATATGAACGCGAGCTTCCGAAACTGGGATATGTCCGTATTGTTTCAAGGGGCTGCCGGGGCCATTGCTTTGGTTAGTTTGGGCGAATCCGGAAACATCGGCAACTACCTGTTGGAATTCTATGAAAACCGATGGACCATTGATAACGAAAGCTCCGAGTATCCTCGAATCGCTAATCGTAGCGATCAGTATTACTCCAGCGGAAACGACTTCTGGTTTAGAAGTTCCGATTACATTCGTTTGAAAAACCTGGAAATCGGATACACTGTACCGCAGCAAGTCGGTGAGCGATTTGGTATCAGCAACCTTCGATTTTATGCCAACGGACTCAACCTTCTCACCTGGGACAAGTTGGACGTATACGACCCGGAATCCGATAGTGCTACCGGACAGTACTATCCGCAAGCCAGGGTAATCAATGCGGGATTATCCGTAACATTCTAAATCCATAAACATTGAATATGATGAAAAATATAAAATATTTAGGGTTGGGTCTGGCGATTTCTTTGCTCTCTACTTCTTGTGACGAAGAATTTCTGAATACACAACCATTGGGAGAAGTGTCCGAATCCGCCGTTTGGCGCGATGCGGGACTTGCAGAGGCTTTCGTAACCGACCTGTACAGCGGGTTACAGCAAGGCGGATTCAATGAGCAGGCCTTGTCTTCCCTGACGGACGAAGCCATCTTTACCCACCCGGGTAGAAATATCAATACCGTTACCGAAGCCCGGTCGAACCCTCAAAATCCAGGCTGGATTGACGGTACCCGGAACTGGCCAAACATGTACAACAGCTTGCGGGCTACCAATATTGCCATTGCGAACCTGAGCGACCCGCAGTTTCCAAATACCGGAGGGATCGTGGACCGACTGTTGGGCGAAGCGACCTTTATGCGGGCCTACTTCCACCACCAATTGCTTCGCAACTTCGGTGCTATTCCATTGGCAGACCGTCCATTTACGTTGGACGAGGAAACCTACGAACTTCCCCGAAACACCTTTCAGGAAGTAGTGGATTTCATCGTGGCTGATTTGGATCGTGCGGCCGATTTGCTAAGCGATCATAACCCCATCCGGGGCAGAGCCAACGAAATCGCTGCCCTGGCGCTGAAATCCAGGGTGTTGATTTATGCGGCTTCGGACTTGCACGATATGGCAACTGCCTCTGCTAATTCAGACGTAATCGCCGGCTATCAAAATAAGGAGTTGATCGGATTTACGTCTGGCAGCCAAACCGAACGCTACCAGAGAGCTCTTGATGCTGCCAAAGTAGTACTGGACAAAGCCAGCGGCAACATGCTGGACCTGAGCGCTCCCCTTCCTCACGAAGAAGCCATCCAAACCTACATGAACAATTCCCTTTCCAGAAATGGTGGGGAAGCCGAGATGATTTTTGGGAGGTACTTCCTGTCTCAAAAGCCGGAATGGGGAGGACGCCATGGGTTACACAACGGGCCCAATGGATACAACAACTGGGCTGGAAACACCCCGATACAGCTTCTGATCGATGACTACCAGATGATGGATGGTACCGAATTTGACTGGGATAACGAGGAACATGCCAGCGCTCCCTACGAAGATCGGGAAGCCCGTTTCTACGCCACCTTCCTGTACGAAGGTGCCCCCTGGAAACCACGCTCTCCAGCCAATCAGGCCCGCGATCCGCTGGGACAAATCCAAACCGGTACCTACGAAGTAGTAAACGCGCAGGGCGAAAAAGTAACCCACTTTGGTCTGGATACCCGAAACAGCCCCATCGAAGACTGGAACGGAAGCTACACCGGGTATTACCTGCGGAAATTCATCGAGCCAGACCCGAATTTCGTCGACCAGAATACCTGGCAGGAAATTCCCTGGCCGCATATCCGCTTCACCGAGGTGGTGTTTAACTACGTAGAAGCGAACATTGCCCTCGGAAACGACGAAGAAGCCAGGAACTGGTTGAATAAAATCCGTTTCCGCGCGGGCTTACCTGCTACCGATGCATCCGGAGAAGACCTATGGAATGCATTTATTAACGAAAAACGGGTGGAAATGGTCCATGAGGAGCAGCGGTATTACGATGCACGTCGTTGGATGATTGCACCGGAAACCCTGGGAAGACAAGCCGACGGTATCAGCATTGTCGGTACCCTCAAGCCGGGCAAAGAACTCTCCATCTACCGCTACGATCCGGAATTCTACGATTATTCCTATGAGGTCATCGAAATTGACCCCGGAAAAGAAAACCGCCTCTGGCTGGATAAAATGTATTGGATGCCCATCAGCTTTGATGAGATGCAGCGTAACGGAAACCTGATTCAGAATCCGGGTTACGGAGATTAACAGCTTCTGTTGTTCCCCTATTAGTAAATTAGTAAAAGGCGATCTTCGGATCGCCTTTTTTTGTTTTCGGTCCTTACCCTTGCATCTCACGCACCTATCCGGGGAACAATTTCCCGGAATGCTCCGCATTTATTTCTATATTTGTAGGAAGACTCATTCATCCGTATGTACAATTATTTCCTCAATAAAATCCCCTTTCTCGGAGCCATTCTGGTTTTTATCTCCTGCCAGGTGGAAACGCAAAATACGGTTCCGCTAAAGCAATTTACCCGTTTACCCGCTGAAAAAACCCTGGTAAAGTTTGAGAATACGCTCACCGAAGGATTGAACACGAACATACTGATGTATGAATATTTCTACAATGGTGGTGGCGTAGCTGTCGGAGACCTCAACGGAGACGGTCTCGATGATTTGTATTTTTCTGCAAACATGGTGGAAAACCGGCTATACCTGAACCGAGGCGACATGGAATTCGCAGACGTTACGCAGACGGCCGGCGTACAGACTCGTCCCGGACCCTGGAAAACGGGAGTTAGTATGGCCGATGTAAATGGAGACGGCAGATTGGATATTTACGTGTGTTATTCCGGAAGTTTGCCTCCCGAAAAACGGAAAAATGAATTGTACATCAACCAGGGTCCCAATTCCGAGGGAATCCCGGTGTTTAGGGAAATGGCAGCTTCCTACGGTATAGACAGTGAGGCCACCAGTACCCAAGCCAGCTTTTTCGATTACGACAATGATGGCGATCTGGATCTTTTCCTTCTCAATCACAATCCGAAATCGCTTCCCGTGCTGGACGAGGCCAGTACGGCGGACATCCTCAAAACCACCGATCCCGCAGGGCCCCAACTCTTCAGAAACGATGGGGACACCTTCACGGAAGTCACCGCTGAAGCGGGAATACTGCGCGTGGCGCTCTCCTACGGCCTGGGTGCCGGGATTTCGGACCTGAACGACGACGGATGGATGGACATCTACATCAGTAACGATTACACCGTGCCGGATTACCTCTACCTGAACAACGGAGACGGTACGTTTACGGATGCAATCGGAGAAGCGCTTGGCCATACCTCTCATTTTTCCATGGGCAATGATATCGCAGATGTCAACAACGACGGATACCCCGATATCTTTACCCTCGACATGCTACCGGAAGACAACAAACGCCAAAAACTATTGATGGCACCGGATAACTACGAGAAGTTTGAATACAACCTAAACGTTGGGTTCCACCACCAATACATGCGGAACATGCTTCACCTAAATCATGGAAACGGCTTGTTTAGCGAAGTGGGTCAGTTAGCGGGCGTATCCAATACGGATTGGAGCTGGGCTGCATTGCTGGCAGATTTTGATAATGACGGGAACAAAGACCTTTACGTGACCAATGGGTATTTTCGGGACTATACCAATCAGGACTTTTTGAAATTCATGGCGGACTACCTAAAAAACAACCAAAACGGACTGCGACGGGAAAACATACTTGAATTGGTACAACGCATGCCCTCCTCCAACCTGACCAATTACCTTTTCAAAAACAAAGACGGACTGTTTTTTGAAAAGAAATCCGAAGACTGGGGAGTCCATCACCAGGCCAATAGCAACGGAGCAGCCTATGCGGACCTGGATAACGATGGCGACCTGGATCTGATCGTCAATAATATCAACCAGCCTGCCTTTATTTACCAAAATAACGCAGATTCTTTGTCCAGCGATCGCCATTTTCTTCGTGTAAAGCTTCAGGGAAATCCAGGCAACAATCAGGGGATCGGTGCAAAAGTCACCCTTTATCACCAGGGGCGGCTCCAGATGATCGAACAAATGCCAAGCCGTGGGTACCAGTCGAGCGTATCCCCTACCCTTCATTTTGGATTGGGCGAGGTGAGGAAAATTGACTCCCTTCGAGTCAGCTGGCCAGGAGGGCTTTCCGAAAAGCTAACGGATGTTTCCAGCAACCAAACATTGACTTTGGTCCAGAAAAACGCATCGCAAAAAAGTCCTGCCCCCGACGTACCGCCGGCGCTTTTTGTGGAAGTAACGCCGCCAATCGACCACCGGTCTCCGGAAAATACAATCAATGATTTTAAACGGCAACCCCTGATGGTTAACCCAATTTCCTTTGCCGGTCCGGTGCTGTGCAGCGGAGATGTTACGGGTGATGGAAAAAAGGACCTGTACATCGGCGGGGAAAGTGGTCAGGCGGGAAAACTCTACGTTCAACAAGCAAATGGCAGCTTTCGGCTGCAGTACTCGAGCGATTTTGAATCAGACAAAGAATTTCAGGATACGGACGCCTTGATGGCGGATTTTACCGGAGACGGACTACCTGACTTGTATGTAGCAAGCGGTGGGTACGGCTCACTCCTGCCACAGGATCCCTTGCTTCAAGATCGGCTGTACGTGAACGACGGTACCGGTACCTTTACCAGGGACCCGGATTTATTGCCGGAAATGCGTAGCAGTACGGCTGCGATCGCCTCCGAGGATCTCAATGGGGACGGTCTCCCCGACCTTTTTGTGGGAAGCAGGGTGATTCCGGGCCGGTATCCGGAAACCCCTCCAAGCTACCTGCTGATCAATGAGGGCGGGGGAAAAATGGTGGATAAAACCAAGGACTGGTACCCCGAATTCTCCAGCCTGGGGCTGGTGACCGATGCAAACTGGGCGGACCTAAACGGGGATGGCAAGAAGGAGTTGATTGTTGTCGGCGAATGGATGCCGGTTTCTGTTTTCGAGCAAGCCGGAAAAACCCTGCAATCCGCCACCGACACATTCTTTGACGAGCCGCAATCGGGATGGTGGAATACCTTACACGTAACCGATGTGAATGGAGATGGCCTTCCGGATCTGCTGGCCGGTAACTTAGGCCTGAATAGCCAGGCCAAAGCCAGCGACGAGCAGCCTGCAGAAATGTACTTCAAGGATTTTGATGACAACGGGGCCGTTGATCCAATTCTCAGTTTATACATTGAGGGAGAACCCTACCCCTACCTGACCCGGGACGAACTGTTGGATCAGATATCCAGTATGCGCACGCGCTTCACCGATTACGCCAGCTACGCGGAAGCAAAACTAGAAAACATATTCTCAAAATCGGAGTTGGAAGACCTGGGCTACCTACGCGCAAACACGTTGGAAACGAGTTTGTTTATCAATCAAAAAGACGGCGGCTTTGCCCGCGCGAACTTGCCTGCAGAAGCTCAGTTTTCTCCGGTCTTCTCCGTAGTTAGTGAGGATTTAAACGGGGATGGTCACCTGGATTTTGTTCTGGGGGGGAACATAGAACGGGCCAGATTGCGTTTTGGTAAGTACGACGCAAATTATGGCACGGTACTGTTGGGAGATGGACAGGGAAACTTTTCCTACCTACCGCAACGAAACTCCGGCTTGCACATCAATGGGGATGTACGCGGCATGCAGTGGCTGGATGGCCTCCTTCTTGTGGGCATTAACCGGCAGCCCCTGGTTGCCTACCAACTACAGCACGAGAAAATTTACTAAAGCATGGAATTTACAGGGATACCTTTTTTAGGCAGTTATCGGCATAAAGGAACGTTACTGGTCTGGGCACTTGCCGGGCTTTTACTTTCTTGCCAGGCTACCGTTGAAAAGAAGCCGGTGCCTGCCAAAGCCATCGGTTGGGCAACAGAAAAAATGACCGACCTGATGGTACATGACATTACCAATCCTCCCCTGGCCGGGAGATTTTATGCCTATGCCTGCCTTGCCGGATACGAGGTGATTGCCTCAGGAAATGCCAGGTACCCCTCTCTTTCCGGACTTTTAAATGGACTGGATTCCCTCTCCCGTCCCGCAGGGAACAGCCCATCCATCCCCATGAGCGCGCTATTCGCTATGGTGCACACCGCTGCGGCCCTGCAACCCTCCGGTTCGGAAATGCAAGCCTTCGAAGAGTCCTTTTCCGACTCCTGCAAAACCTGGGGCTACGATTCACAGGAAATCGCTCAGGCAAAAACCTACGGCGAGCACATCAGTCAGCAGATTCTGAATTATGCCAAAGCCGACAAGTACAGAGAGATTAGTAACTATCCGCGCTACCAACCCAGCACCGGGGAAGGGAAATGGTACCCCACGCCTCCCGGGTATTTCCCACCGGTGGAACCGTATTTTAATACGGTCCGTCCCTTTTTGATTGAAACTGCGGATCAGTTTAAGCCCGATCCGCCGGTACCTTTTTCCGAGGATCCCGATTCGGAGTTTTATGCCCTGATGCAGGAGGTATACCAATTAGATTTGGACCGTGAGAAACGGGAGATAGCCGCGTTCTGGGATTGCAATCCCTTCGCCCTGGAAGAAACCGGCCACCTGATGGTGGGTATCAAACAAATATCTCCCGGGGGGCATTGGATGGGTATCACAGACATCGCCTGCCAAAAGGCAGAATTATCGTTTGAGGAGTCCATGGAAATCAACACCTTTGTCGCTCTGGGTTTGATGGATGGCTTTATCAGCTGTTGGGATGAAAAGTACAGAAGCGACCGCATTCGTCCCGAAACGGCCATCCGTAAATATGTGGATCCGACCTACAAGCCCTTGCTTCAAACACCTCCTTTTCCGGAATACCTTAGCGGGCACTCCACGATTTCTACCACCTCTGCGGTGATTCTAACTCATTTCTTTGGCGAAGGCTTTTCTTACCTGGATACCGTTGAGGAAAAGTACGGCTTGGGAATCAGAGAATTCAGCTCGTTTATGCAGGCATCTGAGGAGGCGAGTATTTCGCGATTGTACGGCGGTATTCATTTCATGGATGCAATCACCCGGGGGCAGGATCAGGGAAAAAAAGTGGGCCACTGGATCCTGAATCGACGAGACGCACACCGGGGACAAGGGCAGGCAGTTCAGCAAAACGAGTAAATTCATTTTCATACACCGGCTACTTCAAAAAACATGATAGTACCTAGAATAAAACGAAATCAGCACGGGCTATGGATAGGCCTTCTTGCCAGCATGCTTACCTGGATATCGTGTACTCCCGATGAATCCTATAAAGAGCTACTCCAGGATAATTTTTTCTTGGTGGATGCCAACGAACAGCTAACGGAGGTCATGGTACACGACATATTTTCACCACCCGTGGCAAGCCGTATTTACAGCTATCCGGCCATTGCTGCCTATGAGGTGGCCGTTTTGGCCGAGCCTGGGACCTATGTATCCCTGATGGGCCAGTTGAAGGATTCCGAGCCACTGCGCGTTTCGGAAGCTACAACAGGGGAACCCGTGAATTACCATTTGGCGGCACTGGCTGCCTATTATAAGGTCGCATCCAAACTGGTTTTTTCCGAACAGGACTTGATCGATCGCAGGGATGCGCTTTTTGAGAAATTAAAAGATGCAGGGATGCCCGCTGCTGAATTTACCAGGGCTGTAGAATTGGGCGAGTCCGTTGCGGAGCAAATCCTGGCCTATGCCTCCGCAGACAACTACCACGAAAGTCGATCCTTTGAAAAATACACCATTCGCGACGACCTGGGTAGTTGGAGGCCCACCCCTCCCGCCTACATGGAGGGCATTGAGCCACACTGGAACAAGATCCGGACGTTTTTCTTGGATTCAGCAAGTCAGTTTTTACCGGAACCACCACCGGCTTTCGACACCGTACCTGATAGCCGTTTTTTTCAAGACGCGAAAGAGGTCATGGACGCCGGCAATCAGTTGAACGACTACCAGGAGGAAATTGCCTATTTCTGGGATTGCAATCCCTATAAAATGAATGTTAAAGGACACGTGATGTATGCGGAAAAAAAAATTACGCCCGGCGGCCACTGGATGGGAATCACTGGGATCGCGTCCAAAGCAAAGGGCCTGAACTGGAGGCAAACGGCCGAAGCGATGTGCGTCACGTCCATCTACCTCTTTGACGCTTTTATCTCCTGCTGGGATGAAAAATACCGGAGTGTACTTATCCGACCCGAAACCTATATCAATCGCTACATGGATGAGGAATGGACCCCACTGCTTCAGACGCCTCCCTTTCCGGAATATACCAGTGGGCACAGTGTGATTTCTACGGCAGCATCTGAAGCGTTAACCGGATTGTTGGGAGAACCCTTTTATTTTCTCGACTCCACCGAAGTGAAGTATGGATTGGGCACACGTGAATTTAATTCGTTCCGGGAAGCAGCAGAGGAAGCGGCGATCAGTCGCTTTTACGGAGGCATTCATTACCTGCCTGCAATCACCAACGGCGTCGATCAGGGAAGAGCCATCGCGTCATGGATCGAAGGGCGGATCCGGACCCGGAAAATTTCCCTCGCCGAAAAGGCGCCCCGTCGGTAGGATTCAGGTAAAAAATTTCTTGTCCCGGATATAATCCAATACATGGGGGTGCAAAAGGTATCTGACCGATCCCCCTTTTTGCAGCGTTTTTCGAATAAAGGTAGCCGATATATCCAGCAAAGGAGCCTCTACGTAGCGGACCGCTTCGTGCTCGATTGCCTTGTTCTTGCCCGGACGCGGATATACATACAACCCGTAATGGTTGAGGATTTGCTCGCTATTTTTCCATCGGTGAAAGTGCGTGAGGTTGTCCCCACCAAGAATCAACGAAAAATCGTGCTGCGGGTATTTCTCCGAAAGGTAGGTCAAGGTGTCGATCGTATAGCTCGGCCTTGGCATGTGAAATTCCACGTCCAATACTTTAAACCCAAAGTGATCCGCCGTAGCCAGTTCTACCATCCGCAACCGATCAAATTCGTGGAGCAACGAACGGCTGGATTTGTGAGGGTTTTGTGGGGATACCACAAACCACACCTCCTCCAGATCGGTTTGATCCTGAAGGATATCCGCAATGATCAGGTGCCCCACATGGATGGGATTAAACGAGCCAAAAAATAATCCTACTTTCAAACCTATTATTTACCGATAAAATCCCCGACTAGTTTTTCGGCTTCCCTGAAAGAAACCTGTAAATCTTTATTGACCAAGGTCACATCGAACCGGTTTTCGAAACCCATTTCAAATTTGGCTTTGTAAATTCTTCTGGAAAGACTTTCGTCCGATTCCGTCCCCCGGCTCCGAAGCCTTTCGGCCAGATCCTCCATGGTGGGGACTTTAACAAAGATTGCTAGCGCGTTTTCCTTGAAATAATTTTTTAAATTCAGCCCACCTTTTACATCCACATCAAAAATCACGTGTTTTCCCTGGTCCCAGATACGTTGAATCTCCTCTTTGAGGGTACCGTAAAAATTACCCTCGTATACTTCTTCCCATTCGATGAAGGCATCCTGATTAATTTTCTCTCGAAATTCCTCGGGTGAAAGGAAATAGTAATCCTTCCCATTGACCTCATCCCTTCCCCGCTTGTCCCGGGTACAGGCGGATATGGAGAACCCAAGTTGAGGCATTTGCTGCAAGAGGTGCTTTACGATGGTCGTTTTTCCCGAACCGGAGGGGGCTGAAAAAATAATTGCTTTTCCCTGCGCCATAAAATTTATTTGATCTCTTGAATCTTTTGCCGAATGCTATTGGCTAATTCAGCCGGCACCATGTGTTTGGTACATTTGTTTTTCAAAATTTCCCTGATGACCTTTTCCAGGTGGTAATGCTCAAAACAGGGCTGGCATTTGGCGAGTTTTTGATCTAAAATCTCCTTCGAACTTGACGTTTCCTCCCCATCCAGTATGCTCTCCAATAGCTCAAAGCATTTGCTTTCGTCACTGCAGTTCAGTTTTCGTTCACCGGATTCGCTGGATTTGTTTAGATTTTTGTCCATGTCAACTTATTTTTCGATTATTCTTCCTCCGTATCGTAGCCCATATTTTCAGCATAGGACCGCAATTTATCCTTTAATAGGTTTCTGGCTCGGTGAAGTCTGGAACGAACCGTACCAATGGGAATATCCAGTATTTTAGCCATTTCTTCATAGGTAAATCCTTCAAGATCGCAGAGGATAATCACTGTTCTGAAATCTACGGCAAGGCTGTTGAGCGCATTGGAGATTTCGTCTCCGAGCATGTCTTTGACTGCATCCACCCTCAAATCTGAGGTCATTGTATAGTCAACGTTATCCGAGTTATAATAAGTTTCAACTTCTTGATAATCTACCTTTGAAGGTTGCTTGCTCTTTTTCCGGTACTCGTTGATAAAACTATTTTTTAAAATTCGGAATAACCAGGCTTTCGCATTGGTCCCTTTTTCAAAAGAATTGATAAACCTATACGCCTTCAGGTAAGTATCCTGTACCAAATCTTTTGCATCGTCCTCATCAAAGGTCAATCGATAGGCAAAGTTGTACATGGAATCAATGTGGGGCATGAACTCATGATCAAAGATGCTGGTCTTTTCTTTATCGGAATATTTTTTTCGCTGCACTTCGGACATAGAACATAAAATTACAAATTGACTTTATTTATAACTAATTTAAACCAAGAAAGTCATCATTATTTCATTATTTTGACTTTTCATTACCTGGCTAAACCTCGCTGAAATTCCGCATGCTCCTGATTCGCCTCTTTTCCAGATTGCCGTTGCCGGTCCTGTTTATTTTTTCTGATCTGCTCTACTTGCTCGCTTACTACTTGCTAGGGTACCGAAAAAAAGTCGTGCGAGAAAACCTGAAGAACGCCTTTCCAGAGAAAAGCAAGCGTGAACGGCGCTCGATAGAACGGGATTTTTATCGGAATTTTACCGATTCCCTGGCAGAAACCATCAAACTGCTCACCATTAGCAAGAAAGAATTGACCCGTCGATTCCTTTCCAAGAATCCTTCCGTCATCTTTGATAAGGTAGGCGAGGGGGAAATCATCATAGGAATGTGTGGGCATTTCTTCAATTGGGAGGGGCACCTGCTTTCGGTTTCCTCCGAAGTTCAGGAAAAGTGCGAAACCGTATACACCCGTGTAAACCAGCCATTTTTCGAAGACCTGATGCAAAAAATTCGCGGGAGGATGGGCGCAGCACTGACCGAGAAAAAAATGTTTCAGCGGGTGTTTCTGAAAAAACGTAACGAAGCCCGGCTCATTGTTCTGGCGGCCGACCAACGACCTTCCTGCGCCGAAATCCGCTACAAGCGATCCTTCATGAATCGAGAGACCACTTTTTTTGAAGGGGGCGAAAAACTGGCGAAGAGATTCAATCTAACCGTCATTTACGCCCATACCAGCAAGCCCCGCCGTGGTTATTACGAGTTTGACTACCGGCTGCTCAGCTCCCCTCCTTATTCGGATCACCCGCCTCATTCCATTACCGATGCATTCATCAGCCTGCTGGAAGAAAATATACGCGAACAGCCGGCACTGTACCTCTGGTCGCATAATCGCTGGAAAAAGCAAACAAATGCAAACGTGTAACATAGAAAAAGAAATGGTAACTTTGAAGCGGCGAAAAACAATCTCTCCGATAAAGTAAATTGAACCTCCCTTATGGATTACCTAGCAAGCCTCAACCCCCCGCAGCGCGAAGCAGTAGAACGAACGGAGGGTCCGGTAATGATCATTGCCGGAGCCGGCTCCGGCAAGACCAGGGTATTGACGTATAGGATTGCTCACCTGATTCATGCCCGACAGGTGGATCCTTTTCAGATTCTTTCCCTGACTTTTACCAATAAGGCAGCAAGTGAGATGAAGCACCGGATAGAAAAACTCATCGGCCTGGATGCACGAAATACCTGGATGGGTACGTTTCACTCTGTTTTCGCAAAGATTCTTCGGGTGGAAGCACAAAAGCTTGGTTACCCAAGTAACTTTACCATCTACGATACCGATGACAGCAAGTCCTTGCTACGGTCCATCGTGAAGGAAATGAAACTGGACGACAAGGTCTACAAGGCCAATACGGTCCTGTCCCGAATTTCCGGAGCCAAAAACAGACTCATCTCTTGGGAAACCTACCTGAGTGACCCTTTTATCAAAGCTGACGACGAGGCAGCCATGAAGCCGCGGGTGGGAGAAATCTATAAAAACTACCAAAACAGGTTATTCCGCGCAGGTGCCATGGATTTTGACGACCTGCTCTTCAACACGAACGTACTGTTTCGTGACCATCCCGATGTGCTGAACAAATACCAGCAACGCTTTCGCTACGTGATGGTAGACGAGTTTCAGGATACCAACCTCTCCCAGTACCTGATCACCAAAAAACTTGCGGCCGTCCATCAAAACATTTGTGTGGTGGGCGACGATGCTCAGAGCATTTATGCATTCCGGGGCGCCGATATTCAAAACATTCTGAACTTTGAAAAAGACTATCCCGACCTTTTCGTGGTAAAGCTGGAGCAAAATTACCGCTCGACAAAAAATATCGTGGAGATCGCTAACTCCATCATCGCAAAAAATAAATCCCAGCTACAGAAAAACGTCTGGACGCAAAATGCCAACGGAGACCTGATCGAACTGATGAAAGCCGCTTCTGATAACGAAGAGGGCCGAATGGTTGCGACGACTATTTTCGAGGAAAAAAACAACAAAAAACTGCGAAACAGTGATTTCGCCATCCTCTACCGCACCAATTCCCAGTCGCGTTCCATGGAGGAAGCACTTCGGAAATTGGGTATTTCTTACCGGATAGTCGGCGGCCTCTCCTTTTATCAGCGACGAGAAATCAAAGACCTGATGGGCTATCTCCGGTACGTGGTCAATCAAGAAGACGAAGAAGCGTTCAAGCGGATCATCAATTATCCCAAACGAGGCATTGGCGCCACCAGTGTGGAAAAAATGATGATTGCCGCTTACGAGCACGACATTCCACTGTGGGAAGTCATTTCCAACAGCAGCAGCTTTTTGACCGGAAGGGCCGCCAATACGGTTGGAGATTTCTGCACGATGATTCGCAGCTTCAAAATTGAAGCCGAACGAAAAGACGCCTTTGAGACCGCCAGCGGCATCGCGAAACAATCCGGATTGCTGCGAGATCTCTATGAAGACAAGACCATTGAAGGGCTAAATCGCTACGAAAACGTGCAGGAATTACTCAATGCCATCAAAGAGTACGTAGACAATCCGGAAAACGAGGACAAATCCCTGGGTGCATTCCTGCAAGAAATTGCTTTGCTGACGGATGAGGATCAGAACAAGGAGAATCAGGATACCGTAACCCTGATGACCATTCACTCCTCCAAAGGGCTCGAATTTAAGTACGTATTTGTAGTGGGAATGGAGGAGGACCTCTTTCCCTCCCAAATGATGATGCAAAGCAGGGAAGACCTGGAAGAAGAAAGGCGGCTTTTTTACGTGGCCACCACCCGGGCCATGGAGCGTCTATTCCTGAGTTATGCGCTGACCCGTTACCGCTACGGCAGACTGCTCAATTGCGAACCCAGCCGGTTTCTGGAAGAAATTGATCCAACCTTTATACGGGTTAACAAGAAAATCAGTACCAGCCTTTCCAGCAGTTTCCGGGATAGGGAGGGCAGCCAGGGATTTGTTGGGCTGAAAAAACCAGCCATGCGGACGAACACCGCAAAATTACATACCCCAAGTCCCGACTTCAAACCTTCCAATACCAACAACCTGACAGCGGGCATGCGGGTAGAGCACCCTAAATTTGGCTTCGGAAAAGTTGCCGCGATAGAGACCGAAGGAGCAAACCGAAAAGCACGTATTCACTTCGAGCATTTTGGAGATAAAACTTTATTACTTAGCTTTGCAAAACTTCGCATCATGGAATAGACAAGGGAAGAACGATACCCAGCGCATGACAGACTGACCATAACCTATTTTTTAGTATATTGTCAAAAGTTCAGGAAACTTAAATGCAGGTATCATGACCCACAATGAAAAGCCTAAAAACAAAGTTATTTTGAAAGAATACGGAAAAAACATCCAAAAATTAGTGGATTACATCAAGACGGTTCCTGAAGAAGAAAAACGTACGGAATACGCTTTTGCCCTGGTGGAATTGATGAAACAGCTTAATCCCCAATTGAAAACCGAAAGTGATCAGAAGCTTTGGGACGATATGTACATCATGTCTGACTTCGAGTTGGAAGTGAACGGGCCCTTTCCCATGCCTCCAAAAGAGCTGCTTGGGAAAAAACCGCAGCCTATCGGCTATCCGGAAGGCGAAGTCCGATTCAAGCACTACGGAAGAAATATCGAGAAACTTATTGAGAAAGCCATCGAAATCGAAGATGACGACGAGCAAGAAGCTGCCCTGATCTACATTGGCCAGTTGATGCGTAGTTTTCATTCCACCTGGAACCGCGAAAATTTTGACGACGCCATCATCATTGACGATATCAAAACCCTATCCAAGGGCCGGCTTCATATTGATCTGGAAAAGGTAAAAGAGAACGGCCTGTTTGAAACCAGCATGCGCAGGGATTTTAAAACGAATGTGGCAACACCGCAGCCTACTTCTACCAGTGCGGGCGGGAGAAGAAATTATACCGGGGGAAAACGAAGAAACAGCGGCTCCAATAGCAAAAAAAGAAGGAATTAATGGGTTCATTCCGGGTAAAAGGAGGGGCGCAACTCAGCGGAGAAATCATCCCTCAGGGTGCAAAAAACGAGGCACTCCAAATTCTTTGTGCTGTATTACTCACCTCGGAAGAGGTTCTCGTTCACAAAATACCCGCAATCCGGGATGTCAATAAACTGATCGAATTGCTTTCCGATATCGGCGTGCGGGTGGAAAAAAAAGGGCCCGAAAGCTATTCCTTCATTGCCAAGAACATCAAACTTGGGTATTTAGATACGGAGGAATACCTTGAAAAAGCGTCCAGCCTGCGTGGATCGGTCATGCTCCTGGGTCCCTTGCTTGCCCGGTTTGGTAAAGGCCGAATAGCAAAGCCAGGTGGGGATAAAATTGGCAGGAGACGAATGGATACGCACTTTACCGGATTCCAAAAACTGGGAGCGCGATTTCATTACGATGGCAAAAAAGGCATATACAAAATAGACGGAAGCAAACTCAGGGGTAGCTACATGCTTTTGGACGAGGCTTCAGTCACCGGTACGGCCAATATCATCATGGCCGCTTCCATGGCCCAGGGAAAAACTACCATCTACAATGCTGCCTGTGAACCCTACATACAGCAACTCTGCCTGATGATCAATCGCATGGGCGGTAAGATTACTGGTATCGGATCCAATCTGCTACACATCGAAGGCGTCGAAAACTTGAAAGGCACCAGCCATACGCTGCTGCCCGATATGATTGAAATCGGCTCATTTATAGGGTTGGCCGCCATGACACAATCCGAGATCACCATCAAAGATGCCCGGGTATACAAGCTGGGGCTAATACCGGAGACCTTTCAGCGATTGGGAATAAAGCTCGAAATCAGAGGCGATGATATTTATATCCCTTCCCAAAAGCTGTACGAAATCGAGACCTTTATCGACGGTTCCATCCTTACGGTGTCGGATGCCATTTGGCCCGGCTTTACCCCTGACCTGTTGAGCATCGTGCTCGTAGTGGCCACGCAAGCCAAGGGAACCGTCCTTATTCATCAGAAAATGTTTGAAAGCCGGCTGTTTTTTGTCGACAAATTGATCGATATGGGTGCGCAAATCATATTATGTGATCCACACCGGGCCACCGTAATCGGCCTCGCCCGAAAATATCCACTGAAAGCCATCCGGATGACTTCTCCCGACATCCGTGCCGGAGTGGCCTTGCTCATCGCTGCGCTGTCATCGGACGGAACCTCCGTTATCGATAATGTAGAGCAGATCGATCGAGGCTACCAGTACATCGACCAGCGCCTAAATGCCCTCGGCGCAGATATCGTGCGGTTTGATTGATCCACTGAAAACCGGAAACAAGGAATCAGCGTTCGCTTCTTGTTCCGGTCTTTGGGGTCTCCGTATAAAAAGGAGTACCGGATAGAAAATTCATGTGCCCCGGCGGAACTCCCCAGGCTAAGCTTGGATGCCGTAAAATCAAAACTGTAGCCGATATCAATGCCATTACTCAAGGCCACACCGAGCAATCCGACAATAGATTCATTGTTGGGCAAATTGTATTTCACCGGAAAACCACGGTACCAAACGCCCAGAATCAGCGGTTCGACGAACAATTGCGCCCCCAAATCCAATTGGTTGAAGGGGTCTTGGTGCTTGTAATTGAAGGCAAAAAATGCGGAACGCTCCTGCCGCGTATTGCTGTAGTAGTTATTGATCATTCCCTCGCCCAGGCTAAATTTGATCCCTCCATGGGCTGAAAGCTTCATCGGCAACTTACTGATGTTTCCGTCCACAAAGGAGGTATTTGGCTCCGATAAATGGTGCCCGGATAGGCCGAACCACATCATTTGGGTGTGAAACACCATGCCAAAATTATAATCCACGAAACTATGCTTGTAATCTGCCGCCATCAATTCCCCACTGAAATCGTCCACGTAGCCACGATCAATGTCCAACTGAGAGCCGAAGACCAGGTCCCCAAAATAAGCATCGCGGGTAATGAAGCTCGCCTGCCCGCCAAACCGTAGGTAGGTGTCCAGTCCCAGTTGAACCTTGTAGGAATAGGCCATGCCTACCTCGTTGGTACTGAGTCGGGACTGACTTTCACGGGTAGAATTGACGATTAAGCCAACTCCCGAGTTGATGTCAAACATGTAATGGTCGATGTACGCCGAATAGGAAACAAACGAATGGTCCAATCCCGGCCATTGGTTTCGGTAATTGGCTCCCATACGGGTCAATTCGGTAGAACCGGCAAAGGCCGGATTCAAGTACAAAGGCGCTGCATAAAACTGGGAATACTGCATGTCCTGTGCCAGAGCAAAATTCCAGCTCAATAGAAAAATTAGTAGGGTATGTCGTTTTTTCATGGTTCCTCTTGGTTACATCATCCTTCCCGCATGTTGACTCCTTTTGCGCATTGCATTAGTAAATCAATGTAAATACCCCCGTACGCGACCCGGTTTCGCCATCGACAGCAGTAAAAATTATCTTGTACACATAATTACCATTGGGGCTTAATTTGCCGTTAAGTGTTCCATCCCATCCTGCATCTTCCTGACTGAACGAAGAGTACACCAATTCCCCCCATTTATTGAAAACGTGCATTTCAAAATCATCTATTCCCCGCAATTTGGGTACAAATCGGTCGTTCAATCCGTCTCCATTGGGGGAGAACGCATTGGGAATCAAAATACGATAGGAAGAAACCACCTCCACGGTTTGCTCGGTCTCCGATACGCAGCCCAGCACATCGAAGGTGGTGAGCCGGATGGTATAGGTGCCTGGCCGGGTATAGGCATGAATCGGGTGCTGCTCGTTACTCTTGGTTCCATCACCGAAATCCCAGTCCCAGGTGAAAACATTTCCCAGGGTCTGATCCCTGAATTGAACCGGATCATTGACCAGAATTTCTCCTTCCACTCCCGTGGAAAGTACCGTATATACAAACGACGCGTTGGAAAAAGCAAGTGGCATGGTCACTACTTCGGATACTTCTACCGAGCAGCCATTTTCGTCGCGGACACGTACCTCGATTACTCCATCCTCAAAAAACTGGGTTTCCAATACGTTGCGATCCCCGGTATTCCAGGCGATGTCAAACACGTCGCCGCTACCTCCGGTAATTTCTATCCAAGCCTCTCCCGTGAGCAATTCCTGCTCACAGTCCACGTCGATTCGTGTAAACAACCGAACCTCAAGTGCTGGCGGTTGCGCGATTTCCACACGGGTTACCTGCGAACAATTATTGGCATCGCTCACCAATACGGTGTAGGTCCCGGCTTCCAGACCATTTCTATTTCGGGTACCCAGTTCCGGAGCATCGGCCCAGGTGATTCGGTAGGGTTGAACACCTCCGGAAATGGCTAGGTTGATGAATCCGTTGCTATCTCCGTGACAGGAAAGGGTGTCTGTCTGATCGACCTCCACCTGAAGGGGTGCAGGTTCGGCAACCGTAAAAGTCCCCCCGGTGGAACATCCCATCCGGTCGGTTACCAGAACCGTATAGGTGCCGGGGCCCAAATTTCGCAGATCCTTGCTGCTAGCTCCGTTCGACCACTGATAGGAATAGGGAGCGGTTCCGCCCCGCACGTCCAACAACAGACTACCGTTTGCCTCTCCGAAGCAGGTTACGTCCTGAATCGTTTCGAAGACTGCCAAAATTTCTGGTTGTCTGATCTGATAAGCCACAGAGGTAACACAGCCGGCTTCATCCGTGATCGAGGCCGTGTAAACTCCGGGGCCCAGACCAGACAATGTCAACTGATCTTCTACCCCGTTGCTCCATGTCAAGCGGTAAGGACCGCTATCTTCCGAAATACTGATACGGATGGATCCGTCATTTGCACCAAAGCAGGAAATACTCTGGATATCTTCCAGACTGACCTGAAGGTTTCGGGACCGGATGATTTCTACGCTTTCGCGAACGGTACAGCCGTTGGCATCGGTCACGTCCACAAAATAGCTGCCGGGGCCCAGGTTCTCTACTCCAGAAGTGGTCGCACCATTGGACCACAAAAAAGTATAGGGAGCCATACCTCCACTGACGGTAACAGCGGCTTCTCCTCGTTCCTCACTGGTACATATTCCGAGTTTACCACTGATGGACAGGTCCATGGGCAGGGTGGGAGAAGGTACCTCAAAGGTTTCCGTAACCGAGCAGCCCTTGGCGTCGGTAACGGTTACCTCATAGCCGCCCGGTTGCAGATCAAAAATGTCTTTTGCTGTAGCCCCATGGGACCAGAAATAGGTATACGGAGCGGTACCCCCCGAAACCTGCAGCTCCAGGCTCATGGCGTCGTTCAACCCACACAATTCAAAAGATCCGATCCCTTCCACCCGTAAGGCTTCCTCCGGCTGATTTACCTGAAAGGTATGGCTGTCAAAACAGGATTGTCCATCGATAATGAAAGCCGTATACGTGCCGGCCCGTAGTCCGGAAATGGAGGCACCAGTCATTCCATTGCTCCATTGTACCCGGGGCTCGCCACTTCCTCCCGTGATCGTTAACTCAATGGCTCCGTCAGTCCCGAGGAAGCAAGAAACGTCAGCAATAGCTGCCTGAACGGCTACCGGGTCCGGCTCGTCAATGATGATATCCTCTACCCAGAGGCAGCCCCTCGCATCCGAAACCTGTACCTGATAGGTACCTGCCGGCTTGCCAGACACCAGGCTGGTGTTTTCTCCAGATGACCAGCGGAATGCATAGGGTGCGGTTCCTCCCGAGACTACCAGACTGATGCTACCCGTTTCCTCTCCAAAACAGCGAATGTCCGTCACCAGAGGCATTACCGTCAATGGAGTATTCGGCTCTGTTATTTCGTATTCAGCTTGTACACTACAGCCATTTTCATCTTGTACCCGTGCACGGTACCGGCCCGCTTCCAGGCCAGTCACACGCATGCCCTCGGCAATTTGGATTCCAGAGCCAACTTCTTCCCAAACCACCTGAAACGTCCCCGAGCCGCCGCTAATGTCCAGTTGAATTTCCCCGTCATTTCCAGCATAACAACTTACCGACTGGATGGATGCCCCCACTACTAGTGCTTCTGGCTGCTGAATACGTACGCGATCGCGGATGGTACAGCCATTTGCATCGGTGACGATCACTTCGTAGTTACCAGGAGCCATACCGGTCCTGGAAGAAAGGCTGTTGCCATCGGACCAGCGAAAACTGTAGGGCGCTGTACCCCCTTGTATGCGAACCTCCGCAGCCCCATCGTTGGCCGCGTTGCAGGTCACATCCAGTGCCACTATTTCCATCTGAAGGGGAAGCGGCTCATTGACGGTAACCTCCTGAACAGGAGAGGCACAGCTGGCTTGATCCACAACCATGACCAGATAGCTACCAGCAATAAGTCCAGAGGCCAGCATTCCTGGCATGTGGATGCCGTTGACCACCAAATGGTAGCCAGCACTACCACCAAATCCTTCCGCGCTGATTTGTCCATTTTGTGAGCCGGAACAGGTGACATCCTGTACCTGGAAGGTAAAACTTACCGGGTCCGGTGCATCAATTACGTATTCTTCCACCAGGGTACAGCCGTTTTCATCTCGGACTTCAACTTCATACACTCCCGCCGCCAAGTTGGTCAGGTGACGACCCGTACCGATCTGCTGACCAGTGGCATCTTTCCACAGGTACTGAAAGGTTCCCGTCCCCCCGGAGGCCAAAACCGTAAGCGAGCCATCTTCTCCATTAAAGCAGCTTACGTTGGCTCTGTTTTCAAGAACGATTTCCAATGCCTCGGGCTCTTCTACTACAATGCTGGTTTCCCAGGTACAACCCGCTGCGTCGCTTAGTTGAATCGAATAACTGCCGGCAACTACTCCGGGAAACAACTGCTCTCCAGGTACAGAAACGGCATAGGTCTGTCCGTTAAAAATCGCCGTGTATGGAGCCGTTCCACCACTTACCTGCAGGGTAACAGTGCCCGCATCGCCTGGACAAGAAAGGTTTTCCGGATAAGCTACCGTTCCACTGAGCGGTGCCGCCGGCTGGGTCACCTGAATGGAAATATCTTCCGAGCGACAGCTGCCGTTCATCGCAAAGGCCGTGTAGGTGCCCGCGCGCAACCCTTCCACGGTAGTCCCTTGAATTTCGGCTCCGTTGAAAAATAGTCGGTAACCGGACCCGGTGCCGCCGGAAGGCGATAATTCCACCCTACCCCCGGTACCACCAAAACAAGCGACAGGAGAACTAGCGGCCTCAAGCACCACGGGCGAGGGTGCCTCCAGCACTACTGTACCCGATAGCTCAGCACAGGTACCATCGGCAATGGAATATCGGTAATGCCCCGGACCGACATCCAATAGCAAGCGCTGGTTTTCCCAGGAAGGCATGGGCGTGAAATCGCTTCCATCGGTAGCGAATTCCCATGAAATGGCGTAGGGCGTGGTTCCTCCGGTGAGCTGAAGCTCAATCGATGTTAGCCCTCCGAAACAGGCTATGGCAGGCGCCGTGACCGCAGCTTGTAGCGGCAAGGGCTGCTGCAGCGTCCGCGGAGGCAAATCCACCGTACACCCATTGGCATCCCTTACCAGGGGCAGGTACGCGGTATCGGCAATTAGCCCATCAAACCTAAGTATCTCGTTTTCGTTGGCAGTATACGTAGACCCGTTAAACTCAATGGTGTAAGGAGCGGTTCCTCCGGTCAACGTCAGGGTCATGCTACCGTCTGCTGCCTCGAAACAGCTCAGGTCTTGCCAGGAGTACTCCACCACCGAGAGCGGTGCCGCCGGCTGATCCACGCTGATAAAGGCTACCTCGGAGAGGCAACCGTCAATATTATCGCGGGCGTATACCGCATAGGTACCTGCCTGCGCCGTAAACGTATTTCCAAAAATCTGAGCTCCATTCACAAAAAACGTAAAGCTGTCTTTGCCAGGTGCACTTGCGGAAAGTGTTACCCCCGTGGTAGCCCCATAGCAACCAATGTCTCCCGCATCGTATGAAAGATTGATTGGCGCAGCATCCGCAATGACTACCGTTTCGCTGAGTTCCACGCAGGAAAGGGCATCGGTCACCGTGTACCGATAAGTTCCTGCCGGTATGCCGGTAACGGTATACCCCGTACTGGGAAGCGTTTCCCAGCTATTGGTACCGGTATCAAATGTTTCCCAGGTAACTACGTGGGGCAAGGAGCCTCCCGTCACCGAAAGCTCCAGATACGTCGTTCCCCCCGCGCAAAGTACCAGGCCGGCTTCCAGGTCGGCTGTCAATACAGCGGGTTCCTGCACGGTATACGTTCCGGAAACGATGCAATTATCGTCCCGGTCTCGTACCTCCAGCGTATAATCCCCAGCAGCAAGACCAGCAAATTCGTAGGCAGTCTCCGCAGAAAGGGCGGACATTGTTTGAGCGGAACCACTTTCCGGTATCAGTACGGCCCGATAATCCGGTCTTCCTCCAGAAAAAGTAAAACGTAGGCTACCTGAAGCCTCACCATGGCAGGTAACCGGTAATATTTCCACCTGGTCCAGGGCTAGCGGCCGGTCCGGCTGCATCAATTCGACCAGTTCAACTCCGGATTGACAGCCCTGACTATCCTGGATCCAAACCTGATAGGCTCCCGGTAACAAGTTAAAAAAAGACGTTTGGTTTCCTTGGTTGACCCCGTTCACCCACACGGAGAAGGTTCTTCCCGATTGAACCTGTGGATTTTCAATTTCCAGCAAACCGTCCCCCGCCCCAAAACAGGAAATATCCTGGAAACTGGTAGTGAACGAGGGTTGAATCACCGGATAAATCGTAAAGCCACCCTCGACCACCGGGCAGGATGGGTCCGTCAGACGCCAGGAATAGGTGCCCGCGGCCAGGTTGGCAAAGGTGTAAGTACCGGATAGTTCATCCCCATACGACTGAAAGAAACCATTGTCTCCGGAAAGCGTCAATTCTTTTCCCGGGTTTCCCCCGGAAAAGGTAATGGAAAAAAGACCCAGGTCCTCCGCACATACGGGCTGGTCCAGATCCACGGTATGGACAATGGGTGACGGACTGGTGATTTCGTAATCCGGAGAACTGATGGTACAGCCACCGGCATATACCAACTCCATGAAATAGGTTCCTGCAATCAGTTGATCCAAACTCGCCGTGGAAACCGGGCTTTTGCCACCCAGAGCGGTTCTTCGGTACCATTGAAGGGAATACCCTCCGGTACCACCAGAGAGCGTAAACGCAATGGCTCCGTCGTCTGCTCCGTAACAGGAAACCTGCCGGGTAATTTCCGCGTCTATTACCGGTGGATTGGGCGCATCGATCGTGATGGTTGCGATATCCTCGCAACCCGATGCATCGGTCACCCGTACGTCGTAGTCGCCCACCGGCAGTCCCGCTATAATGGCACTCGATGCCTCTTCCCAGACCCCTCCGTTTCTCACATAAAAACTGTATCCCGGCACCCCACCGGTAGCGGAAAGGAAAAGGATCCCACTTTCTCCCGGACAGGCTGCATCCTGCGAATTGGTTACCAACTGAAGTGGGCTGGAGGGGCCCGGTACAAGAACGGTGCGGCTCACGATACATCCCGCTCCCGTACCGTACTCTACCCGGTAAAATCCAGGGGAAAGCCCATCCACCTGGTTGACATTTTCTGCTACCAGGGTTTCGGTAGCGGATTCCACCCAACGGCTGGTGGCAGGGTGTGGACCGCCCCCACTGAATGCAACTTCAATCGCACCATCGGACAATCCACAACTGGGTTCGTCCACACGTAGCAGATCAATCGCCAACTCATCGGGCTGAGTGATGGATATATTCTCTAATCGGAAACTACAGCCGTTGGCGTCGCTCACCGTCACAGCATACGTGCCTTCACCGAGATTCGTAGGGTTTTGATTGATAAACCCATGGTCCCAATCAAAGAAATACACACCCGTCCCTCCGGTTACTTCCAATGTGATCCGGCCATCGTTTCGTCCATAACAGGAAACATCCCTTCGCTCGATCAATTGAACATCCAAGGGAGGCGGAGCCTGTAAGTCAACCGTCAGGCTACTCACGCAGGAATTGTTGTCCGTTACCAGGGCCCGGTACGTTCCCGCACCGATCCCGGAGAGGGTAGCGGAGGACCCCGAATGGGGAACAAACACACCGGGAGAAATTTCCTTTTCCCAGGATATCAGGTATCCGGGCATTCCGCCTCCTACCTGAATTTCTATGCGCCCATCCTCGGAATCATGACAGGAAGGAGCTACTTGAGTCAAAAGGTTTATCGCCAATGCAGAGGCCGGTTCGCGTATCAATATATCGGTCAATTCCTCCCAACAGCCATTTTCGTCCGTCACCCGAACCCGGTAAAGGCCTGCTGCCAACCCGGTGGGGTTTTGTTGATCGGAGATATACCCGTTGGGGCCCGTCCAGGAAAAGCTATACGCGCCTGTTCCGCCCTGTACCGACACGTCGATGGACCCCGTACTTTCCCCAAAACAGGCCACATCGATGGGAGCTCCGTCCAGGGCCAATTGTAAGGCCGGAGTGGGCGGAATGGTAAATGTTTCCGAAAGGACACAGGCCGGATTGGCAAGATCAATAATGCTCAACCGGTACTCCCCCGGACCTTGATTGGCCAGATCCTCGGTCGTTGAAATAACTGTAGCTGGATTGGATGTACGCCGCCATTCGAAGGAAAAACTACCCGATCCGCCAGCAACGTCCAGCGAAATGGATCCGTTGCCCTGTCCAAAGCAGGTTTCTGCCAGAATCGACACGTTAGAAACCTGAATCAATGGAGGGGATGCGATGGCAAAATTAATGTTTGGAACCACACAGCCCCGGGCGTCGCTCAGGCTAATAAAATGATTTGTTCCCGCTGCCAGTCCCGTAACTTCAATCACCGGACCGGACGTTAACTGCGGGGCTCCTCCATTCAGGGAATAGGTATACGGAGCGGTACCGCCACTCACAGGAAAGGATATCCGTCCGTCATTTCCCCCGAAACAACGCACATCTTCAATCACGGGTGGGCCCGTCTGAAGAGGTGCCGGCTCGTCCACCTCAAAATCCTGGAAAACCGTACAGGAATTTGCATCGCTCACCTGCAACCGGTAACGGCCACCGGACAGGTTTACCAGGGAGAGACCGTTTTCTCCGGGAAGGTTTTCAAAAGTCCCGCTTATTTCCTGTTGCCATTGGTACAGGTACGTACCGGTTCCCCCGGATACTTCCAGTCCCACGATCGATCCGTCACCAGAACCCGCGCAACTTACCGGTGTGATCAACAACGCATCCTCCTCGATCCGCAACGCATCGGGCTGTCCAATCGTAACAAAATCGGTAATCGAACAAGCACCCGAATAGCTGATCCGCACTTCGTACTGGTCGGCAGGAAGACCGTCAAAGAGGAGGTCGTTTCCCGTCTGGGTAATTCCGTCGATTGTGACGTGAAACGTAATTGAGCCCTCGTTGATTTGCACGCGAATACTTCCATCCGATGCCCCAAAACAGCCTGGTTCGGTAAGGGAATAGGTGACTTCCGGTGCATCGGGAACGGGCACATCTACGTAAAATATACTTTCACAGCCCTCCTCATCGCGAACAACCACCGAATTAGTGCCTGCCGGAAGCTGCGTGGCTTCCGGCCCGGTCTCTCCATTGCTCCATTCCATGGTGTAATTCCCCCAGCCCCCTTGTACATCGGAGAGTCGGGCTGAACCATCGTTGGCACCCACACAGGTGAGCCCTGAAATCAATGCAATGGTCCCGCTTATCGCCTCCGTTGGACCATCGACTGTCACGGGTAGATCCACGAAACAACCCCTGCTGTCGGATACCCTCACCGAGTAAGTCCCCGGTGCAAGACCCGTTGCTGTTCGCCCGGTTTGGCCGTTGCTCCACAAATAGCTGTATCCCCCCCAGCCTCCGGAACGATTCACGGTGGCGGTTCCGTTTTGTTCACCAAAGCAAATTTCCGGTGTACTACTCACGGTGGCAGTCAATGGCGTTGCCGGCGCGTCAATGGTCACCCCATAGCTAAGCGTACACTCGGGATAGTCGACCCCCCCGTGCCGCACGATAACCGTATACGTTCCGGCAGGAAAACCTGAAAATTCAGCTTCCCCCGTAAGCGCGCCGATCGACACCACCTCGTTTGTGCGAACGGGCTGGTTGGCCGCATCCAGAATATCCACGGTAAGTTGGTTGGGAGGAAAGGCAAAGCCCATAAATACACGTTCGGCTTCCAAATGGATCATGCCATCGGAAGCCCCAAAGCAACCAATGGGAGAAGCACTGACGGCCACGTCCAGGAGTTGCTCGTTTGCAACGGTGAAAACCAGTTCTTCCGGACAATCCTCCAGGCGGAAATCATCTCTGATTTCAAGAACATAATCGCCAGCAGCCAGCTGATCGTAGCGTATCTCGCCAGAAACGGCAGGAAGCCAGGCAGTTTCATAGGTTCCGTTGGCTCTTCGGATTCGGAAAGTCACGTCACCGAAGTAATCCGAAACGTCAAAACGAATCCCTCCGTTAGCAATACAGGTTTCCGGCACCGTGCCGGTCCCCGACGCAGGCGCTAACTGGAGCGGATCCACTTCATCGATGGTGACATTGGTCAATTCCTTGCAACCGGACGCATCAATCACTTCTACCAGGTACTCTCCGGCGGGGACTCCGTTTAGGTCCAGGTTTCTTCCATTCAAAACAGTGGTCAATACGATTACTTGATTTTCATCAAAAAAATTCACCGTAAATGGCGCAATTCCATTTTCAATGGTTCCATAAACCTGACCGAAGGTTTCACCCTCGCACTCCTGATTTTCTTCGTACAGAATGTTTAGGATAAAGTTCGTACTCCCCGAAAAATTAATAACTTCGGTGTAGGTGTTTCCATCACTATCGGTTACGTTCAGCGTATAATCCCCACCCTGGGCCTGCTCAATGGTACTCATTTCGCTTTCCCCTAAATCCACATCGGTCTGGATTACGTTACCCCCATAACTCCAGACATAGGTATACGGCGCCACTCCGTTTCGAACCCGGATGGACGCCATTTTTTCGCATTCCGAAAATTGAAAAACGTCCCGGATGATCGGAGCAGCCCCAGCCTCGGTGATTCCTGAAAGCCAAACCAGGCCCAAAAGGAACCAAACAGCGCTATGTGGGGTACGGATAATCATAGGAAATACCTCGCGTTAGGCAGGCCTCCGTAAATCCATGGTCTGGCTTTCGTGAGCCGCAAAACCATCTCGGATCCTGTTACCATTCTGCATCACTTTTATTCCGTATAAATTGTTGTTTACTTTACCTAAAAAGTATTTTATTTTTTGATAATAAATAATAATCATTTTACATATATTAAAATATACATTGTAAAATATGATTACTTTAAGTAATAAATAGAATAATTTGATAGCAACAAAGAAGTTGTAAAAAAAATATAAAAGCTGATAGTCAGCGGAATAAGGAGGAAATCCGGATAGAACTTAGCAGCCGCTTTTATGGTGCGAGCAACGACAAAAAAATCAGTGAAAACGGCAAGTCGGTGCCTTTCTTTGGAAAGATTTTGAAGGAAATTATTTTTCTGAAGCAGCGATTCGTTCCAAAAGTTCGGCGTACCAAGCCTCTCCGTACTTGCGAAGCAGCGCTTCTTTCAAAAACTGGTACAGGGGGACACCGAGGGATTTTCCCAGCCGACAGGCAGGATCGCAAATGTGCCACCTATCGTAGTTCAAGGCGTCATAGGCGTCGTATTTGGTGATTCGAATGGGGTACAAATGACAACTGATTGGCTTTCTGAAATTGGACGTACCTTCGCTCCAGGCCTGCTCGATTCCACATTTCAATACGCCCTTCTGATCACGAATGGCGTAAGCGCAGGCACCATTTTTGCCCACCGTAGTGGTCCCCTTTTCGTTCTCCTGATCAACAACCCAGGCACCCTTCTCCGCAATTGCTCTCCTTCCTTCTTCTGTTAGAAAGGGTGCGATGGACGGCATTTCTTTTTCCAGAATCTCTGTCTCTTCGTCTGTCAGCGGAGCCCCGGCATCGCCTTCCACACAACAGGCTCCTTTACATGCCTCCAGGTCACACACAAAAAAATGATCCTTTATATCGTCACTGATGACTGCGTTTCCAACAATAATCATGGTTGTTTTTTTTACAAAGATACCAATTTCAAAAGCGGAAAAAAACGGCAGCCCTGTCCGGCTCAAAATTTCTGCGGCAAAATAAAAATGCCGCCTCCAATGGAGGCGGCATAACCCAGCACTATGAAGAAAAGCTCGTAAAAGCCTTACAATATACCAAACAGCGATCGGATAAAATTGTTTGAAGTTTTTTTCACTATCCCCTGTCCTTTCCTGGAAAGCCCCTGCAGGAGATACCCCGATCCTTTTGCCAGACTTTTTCAGGAGCGTTTTTTTTGGTACCCTGGGATGTCATTTCCCTGCACACTACCGCCGGTAGACCCGGAATGTAAACAGACCGGCAGCTCGCTGATCAACTTGCCGGTAGCCTGCCGCATGGGATTTGGGGTTCCCTTCGAAGGAGGCCACCCAGTCAGGCACGAAACCGCATCGCCTTCTGTCAAGAAAAGCGTTGGCGATAGAGATAAATGTCTTTATTTCGATTATTTTTGCAAGGTGCAGGCCGGTTTGTCGCTGCTTCCCGCTTTGGTAGGAAGAAGAGGAAAGTCCGGGCAACGCAGAGCGCCATACTTCCTAACGGGAAGGTGCCCGCTAAGAAACGAGCGGGTAACAGATAGTGCCACAGAAAATATACCGTCCCCAAACCGGAAATCGGTACCGGGATAAGGGTGAAATGGTGGAGTAAGAGCCCACCGGGTGACGGGTGACCGTCATCGCATGGCAAACCTTATGGGTTGAAAGACCAAATAGGCTCCGGTCCAAGGGCTGCTCGTCCAATCCCGTTCCCCGGGAAACCGGAGTGGGTAGGTCGTTTGACCTTTTCTGTGAAGAAAAGGCTAGATAAATGACAAACACTTTGAAAAAAGTACAGAACCCGGCTTACAGGCCTGCGCATTTTTACGAAAAAAAACCGACGATATATGCCGAAGATTTTGATTATTGACGACGAGAAAGTCATCCGGTCTACGTTAAAAGAAATTCTGGAGTATGAAAAATACGAAATCTTTGAAGCCCAGGATGGAGCAAAGGGGCTGGAAATGATCCAAAACGAGGAATTTGATCTGGTATTGTGCGATATCAAAATGCCAAAAATGGACGGAATCGAGGTATTGACGAAGACTGCCGAGATGCAAAAACAGCCGCAGTTCATCATGATATCCGCCCATGGCACCATAGAAACCGCGGTAGAAGCCACCAAAAAAGGTGCCTTTGATTTTATTCCCAAACCTCCAGACCTTAACCGACTACTACTTACGGTAAGAAATGCGCTGGATAAAAAGCACCTGGTACAGGAGACAACGGTACTGAAGAAAAAACTCTCCAAAAAACTGGACATGGTGGGCGAATCGCAGGCCATTAATGTGGTGAAGGAAACCATAGAAAAAGTTGCACCAACGGATGCCAGGGTACTGATTACGGGTCCTAATGGTACGGGAAAAGAACTAGTGGCTCATTGGATTCATCAAAAAAGTAGCCGGTCCTCCGCCCCATTCATCGCAGTCAATTGTGCCGCAATTCCGGCAGAACTCATCGAGAGTGAACTTTTTGGCCACGAAAAAGGTGCCTTTACCTCTGCCATGAAACAACGTCAGGGAAAATTTGAACAGGCCCATGGAGGCACCTTGTTTTTGGATGAAATCGGAGACATGAGTCTTTCTGCCCAAGCAAAAGTATTGCGTGCATTACAGGAACACAAGGTAAGCCGGGTCGGTGGAGACAAAGAAATTAAGGTAGACGTGCGGGTATTGGCAGCCACTAACAAAGATTTAAAAAAGGAAATAGCAGAAAATACTTTCAGAGAAGACCTGTACCACCGGATAAGCGTCATTCTCATCCAAGTTCCTCCCCTTCGCGATCGGTGCGAAGACATTCCACTCCTGGTCGATAAGTTTCTGACAGAGATCGCTGCCGAGTACGGTACCGCCAAAAAGGATATCGATACGGCTGCCCTGAAAAAACTTCAGGAATTTCCATGGACAGGAAATATCCGGGAACTTCGAAACGTCATCGAACGGCTGGTAATTCTGGGCGGAAAAAAGATCTCCGCCGAAGACATAAAAAAATATGCGAATTACTAAGTCCTGGCGACCCGTGTATCAACCGTTCACTTCTACATCAGAAGTCCGGGCATAGGCCGGACAAGGCTTACTGGATGCACAAGAGGACATTACCAAAACTACTCCTGCAAGTAAAATAATCAACGCTGCTTTCATCTTATTAGGAATTATGGCCAAATATGTGGAATAAGTCCTGAAATACAAAATTAATTGATCAATAAATTGCAGCCCCGTATCTCACTGTTATCCATTCGTCCCAGCACGGTGAAGCTTCCGTCCGCATTTTTTCTACCCAGGTCTTCTGTTTCCAGAAAAGCACAGGAATGAAAATTTGCCAGATCGATGACATTGATGGCACCGGAGGTCGCGTTTACCCAGGAAAAGGGGTCGTAGCTATCCCGAATAAATACCCGCATGCTCCAAGATTCCCTGAAGACACCTTCGCCATTGGAATAGGCTTGCGAAAGGAGTTCTGTCATCCCGTACTCCGAATGAATCCGGTCTACCCCGAATGCATGGGTCAATACATCGTGCACCTCTTCACGAATCATCTCTCTGCGCCTTCCCTTCATACCGCCCGTCTCCATGACAATCAACCGCTCAAATCCACTGTACCGGTACCGTTCTGCCAGATCGAGCAGGGCAAAGGTTACCCCCAAAAGCAGGATTTTTTTGTCGCTTTTTTTCAACGCAAGGAGCCGCCGATTTAATGATTCGTAATCGTTGAGGTAAAATCCCGAATGTTCCGACCCGCTCTTTTCAATAAAATAGGCCGCCATATCAACCAGTGAACTTCCCTCTCGCTCCAGATAGGAAGGTAGCAGTGCAAGCACGTGGAAGTTCTGCAGCGAACCGTAGTTCGACTCAAACAAGCGAAGGCTATGCGCCAGGTAAAACTCCTTTGACCAGATGTAATGCCGACTGCTCTGCATACCGGTAGTACCGCTACTCGTGTATTGGTGCTGGAAAGCCGCTTCAGGTCCGGAGATTACTTTTTCTGTTTTGAAAAACGAAATCGGTAAAAAAGGAATGTCTTCCAGGCGGTAGATACGGTCACTTTGAAGGTTTCTGGCCTGAAGGTACCGGCGATACACCGGATTGTTTCGTGACTGAAAACGAAACAACTCCAGCGCAAGGGTTTCGAAATCCTGGATTTCCCCGGAAATTATTTTTTCGCTAAAACTTTTAAAATAATTCATCGTTATTTTATGGTAAAACCCAAAATTTAATCATTTTTACACCCTGCTGCCGGACATGTAAACTTACGGATTACCCATGAAGTTAAAAAACAACATTCGCTTCCTTCTCTTCATCTTCGCCGCAGGTACGGGCTGTATTTCCCCTCCGGAAGATTTCCCGACGGTCCCCAGGATCGAATTCAACGGTATGGAGTTTGTCCAAACGCCCGGAGCAGATTCCCTGATTGTTTCGATCCAATTCCAGGATGCCGAAGGTGACCTTGGATTGAATGCCCGCGATATCTTTCCGCCATTCAACGAATTGAACTACCTTACGGACGAGAATGGGAATTTCATCACTTACAGCAACCGACCCGACGATGCCCCGGATTTCAACAACCGGGACTGGGTGATTTTCCCTTTGATCAACAACGTAGAAATACAGGACACGTTGTGGGTGTCTGAAAATCCGGATCATTACAACATATTTGTTGATTTTTTTATCAAGCGCGGAGGAAATTATACCGAATTCGACTGGTCCGCTCCTCCGTTTTTTACCACCTTTGACGGGCGGTTTCCGCGAATGCTTGAAGAAGAACGACCCCGCTCCATCGAAGGACAAATACGCTATGCCATGCTATCCCTGGGCTGGAATAATATTTTTCGTACGGATACCATCCGTTTGGAAATTCAGATCCAGGACCGAGCGCTCAACCGAAGCAATGTAGTCAGCAGTCCCGATTTTACCCTTTCACAAATAGAACGGTAGCTTACAACTACTCCCTTAGACCGCAAATCACGGCCTCTTTTAATAGATGGGGGGAAATTTCTTTGGATAGGCCTCTTGCATGAGCTGGTATACGCTGTCCACCACATCGTCCACACTCGGTTTTGAGAAATAATCTCCGTCGGACGAATAGGCCGGCCGATGTTCCCTCGCCGATAGGGTGATCGGCTTGGAGTCCAGGAAAAAATAGGCGTTTTGTTCTTCAATGACCTGTTGCATCATGAATGCGGAAGCTCCACCCGGCACGTCTTCGTCGGCAAATATGACCCGATTGGTTTTTTGAATCGAGCGGGAAATAACTCCTTGCAAATCGAAGGGAATCAGGGTTTGAACGTCAATCACTTCCACGGAGATCCCAATTTCCTCCAGCTGTCGGGCAGCGCTCATCACGATCCTGCACATCGCGCCGTAAGTGACGATGGTCAGGTCTTCCCCTTCCCTCAAAATCTCGGGGACCCCTAGCGCGACTTTAAATTCCCCAATATTTGCGGGCATTTTTTCTTTGAGGCGGTAGCCGTTCAGCACTTCGATCAGCAAGGCGGGTTCATCCGCTTCTAAAAGTGTGTTGTACATCCCGGCTGCCTGGGTCATGTTGCGGGGAACACAGACCAGAATACCTCTCAGGCTGTTCAGTATCATACCAATAGGAGACCCGGAATGCCATACCCCTTCTAACCTGTGGCCGCGGGTTCGAATGATAAGTGGTGCCTTTTGTCCACCTTTTGTCCGGTAATGCAGGCAGGCCAGGTCGTCCGAAAGGGTCATCAAAGCATAGATCAGGTAATCCAGGTACTGAATTTCGGTAATCGGTCGCAGGCCTCTCAGGGCGGTACCGATTCCTTGTCCAATGATGCTTACTTCCCGTATACCGGTATCCGTCACCCGCAGCTCTCCGTGTTTGGCCTGAAGGCCTGCAAATGCCTGATTCACGTCACCGATCAAACCAACGTCCTCTCCGATAGCGAATACCCTGGGATCCCGGCTTAGCATCGCGTCGAAACAGGCCTTTAAAATCTCTCTTCCATCCACCATGGCAGCATCCGGATCGTAAATGGGAGGTTGGGAGGCAATGGACCTGGCATTTTCGCCAGATTCACTGTATTGATGACTGGAATACCGTTCCTTGTTTAACTTTTGCTGCAATTTGTACCAGTCCTGGAGGTTGGATTTGATCTCCTGCGGTTCATTCCGCACCAAAAGCAGGGCCTTTCTGACGGTACCGATCACATCCATGCGGATAGGGTTCAGTGTTTGCAGCAGGTCCTGTGCCAGCTGGTTTAATTCCTCCTTGCATGCACAATGCGTCGCCAGTTCACGAATATGGCCTACCGCTTCGTCTAATTCTTTTTTTATGGTGCTGGTAAATGCTTTCCAGGCCTTGTCTTTATTCTCCTTTACTAGCTGTTTGGCGGACTCATCGATGCGATCCAGTTCTTGCTTGGTAGCAATCCGGTTGGTCAGGATATACTCTTTGAATTTCACGACGCAATCAAAGGCTGCTTCCCACTCAAGACGCTCCTTGCTTTTGTACCGCTCGTGCGAGCCAGAGGTGGAATGTCCCTGAGGCTGGGTCATTTCTATCACGTGCACCAATACCGGAATGTGGGATTCTCTGGCTAATTTTGCTGCCTTTCCATAGGCCCTCACCAATGCCTCGTAATCCCAACCCTTTACTACCAGTACCTCGTAGCCTTTTTCGTGCGTGTTGCGCCGAAAGCCTTTCAATGCCTTGGAAATGCTTGCTTTGGTCACCTGATACTCATTGGTTACCGAAATTCCGTAATCGTCGTCCCACACAGATATCACCATGGGTACCTGCAGCACCCCTCCTGCATTAAATGTCTCTAAAAACATTCCTTCAGCGGTGGAAGCGTTACCAATGGTACCCCAAGCCACTTCGTTTCCCTTATTGGAAAAGGTTTTCATGCCGTGGAGATCTGGATTCTCCCGATACAGTTTGGATGCGTAGGCCAGACCCAAAAGCTTTGGCATTTGAGCAGCCGTAGGCGAAATATCCGCGGTGGAATTTTTGATTTCCATCAGGTTCTTCCAGGTACCGTCCGGATTCAACGAGCGGGTAGCGAAATGCCCATTCATCAGACGTCCGCCACTCGCCGGTTCCGCGTCAATGTCGGTATGCGCATACAACTGGGCAAAATATTCCTGCAAGCCGAGCTCCCCCATGGCAAACATCATGGTCTGATCGCGGTAATAACCGGATCTAAAATCCCCGGGCTCAAAATACCTCGCCATGGCTACCTGGGCCAGTTCCTTTCCATCCCCGTAGATGCCAAATTTTGCCTTCCCCATGAATACTTCCTTCCGCACCGTCAGCGAAGCATGCCTGCTGATCATCACCAGTTTATAATCTGCCAATATACGCTGCTTGTCCAAAGTCGCTGTTTTTTCTTCAGTCAATGTGGATAGGGATTCCATATTTTTCACTCAAACTGTTTTCAATACATGGGTTTGCCAACAAGCTCAAAAATACACAAATTTTAGAGTTATCCCAATGTATAAGCGGATATAAAATCGATTAAAACAAATTTTATATCGTTTATTGCGACTTAATTTTCATATTAAAAAATATTATTCTGAATACGCTGATAAAATAATCGGTATTTCACGCCAAGATGGGTAAATATAAATTCGCTGGTAGTTTCCTATATGGAGCTACCAAAACCCCGGAGCAGCGAAGACGTATGCAGTAATCAAAAAAACCGGGGATTTTTTCACCGGATGCTACCCTTGGGCAAAAGGGCTGTTTATATTTGTCTCTGACTTTAACCTAACACCTTAGATTATGCGCATTGCCGTCCCTAAAGAAATCAAAAATAACGAAAACCGGGTAGCCCTCACCCCTGCTGGAGCCAAGGAGTTTGTCAAAGAAGGACACGAAGTCTTCGTGCAGCAGCATGCCGGAGTCGGTAGTGGGTTTACCGATGAAGCGTACGAACAGGCCGGTGCGAAAATCCTGCCTACCATCGAATCTACCTACGAGGCCGGTGATATGGTCCTGAAGGTAAAAGAACCCATCGCACCCGAGTACGGGCTTATCAAGGAAAACCAGCTGCTCTTCACCTATTTTCACTTTGCTTCGAACGAACCGCTTACCCGCGCGATGATTCAAAGCAAGGCTGTATGTCTGGCGTACGAAACCGTAGAAAAACCGGACCGAACCCTCCCGCTTTTGGTACCCATGTCTGAGGTGGCTGGAAGGATGGCGGTGCAGAAAGGCGCCAATTACCTGGAAAAACCACTGGGTGGCAGAGGCATCCTGCTCGGCGGTGTACCCGGGACGCTACCTGCTAAGGTACTGATATTGGGTGGCGGGATCGTGGGTACCCAGGCTGCCTGGATGGCAGCAGGATTAGGAGCAGATGTCATCATCATGGATGTTTCCCTGCCCCGGATGCGGTATCTCTCGGATGTCATGCCAAAGAATGTAAAAACCATGATGTCCAACGAATACAATATCCGGAAACTTATCGGATCGACTGACCTGATCATTGGAGCGGTGTTGATTCCCGGTGCCAAAGCGCCACACCTCATCACCCGCGACATGCTGCGGGAAATGCTCCCGGGTACAGTGATGGTGGATGTGGCCGTTGATCAGGGCGGCTGTATCGAAACCTGCCAGCCCACCACCCATGAAAATCCAACCTACACCATCGACGGTGTGCTCCACTATTGCGTAGCGAATATGCCGGGTGCGGTCCCCTATACCTCCACACTGGCCTTGACCAATGCCACCCTTCCCTATGCACTCGCTCTTGCAAAAAACGGCTGGCAAGAGTCTTGCTTGCATTATCCCGAACTTGGGTCCGGCTTAAACATTGTCAAAGGAGACGTAGTATACCAGGCAGTAGCACAAACCTTTGACCTGCCTTACGTGCCCGTAAGTTACTACCTGAACCAGCATTAATGGGCAGGAAACCCGGTTCAAAAACCTGATCACTATCAGGTTTTTGAACCGTAACCGTCATACTTTTTGAGCCTGGGCTTTCCGTAATTTGGCTACTGAAACAAGCAGCTTACGGTTATGGCAGACACCTCACTGATTCAAAAATACAATGTACCGGCTCCTAGATATACCTCATACCCCGCGGTGCCGCATTGGAACAATTCTCTCAACCCTGTGCAATGGAAGGGACTTTTTCAGCAGGCGTATTCGGAATTTGGAGAGAACGAAGGAATCAGCTTGTACATACACCTGCCGTATTGCGAAAGCCTTTGCACCTATTGCGGCTGCAACAAGCGAATTACCAAAAACCATAAGGTAGAAATGCCCTATATCTCTTCCCTAATGAAGGAATGGAACATGTACCGTGACTGGTTGAAGGAAAAACCCAAATTGGCTGGCATCCATCTGGGAGGTGGAACGCCTACTTTTTTTACTCCCACCTCTCTGGACATATTGTTAAAACACATCAAAGGTACTTCTACCCTGGTAGAAAGCCCCTCCTTCAGCTTTGAAGGCCATCCCAACAATACCACGGAAGCACACCTGGCAACCCTGGCTGACCATGGGTTTACACGGGTTAGTTTTGGCATACAGGATTTCGACCCCCAGGTCCAGCAAACCATTCACCGGATTCAACCCTTTGAAAACGTAAAGCAGGTTACGGAAAGTAGCCGTGCGTTGGGCTATACCTCGGTTAATTTCGACCTTATCTACGGGCTGCCGCATCAAACGCTGGACAGCCTGAAAGATACCTTTGCAAAGGTGCAGGAACTGCAGCCGGACCGAATCGCTTTTTACAGCTATGCGCACCTGCCCTCGGCTTTTCCCGGCCAAAAATCGTTTGAGGCACACCTGCCAACCCATGAAGAAAAACGGGCCCTGTACGAACAAGGCAAAAGCTGGTTGGAAGAAATGGGCTATGAAGAAATCGGCATGGATCATTTCGCGCTGCCCGGAGATCCGCTGCTACGGGCAAAGAAAGAAAAAACCCTCCACCGAAACTTTATGGGATATACCACCTCCCCATCGAAATTGCTGCTGGGCATGGGGTGCAGCGCAATCAGCGACATCTACTACGCCTACGGACAGAACGAAAAATCCGTCGAAACCTACAAAAATCGTATCCTGATGGGGGAATCTCCGCTGATCAAAGGTCATGTTCAAACGGAGGAAAATCTGAAAGTAAAATCCATCATCCTTAACCTTATTTGCAACTTACACGCTTCCTGGATCAATCTGGACGAACTATCGGGAGAGCTGATCGAAAAACTCCTGGAATTTGAAGCAGATGGACTTATTGCTTTCAATCAGCAGGGAGTCCACGTACTCGAGGCAGGAAAACCGTTTGTCAGGAACATTTGTATGGCATTCGATCCCTACATGGCTTCGGACAAAAAGTCCGGCGCTGTCTTTAGTAAAGCCATTTGATTCCCTATATTCGCTTTTTCAAAAAAATTCTTTTTGATGCCCCTAAAAGCGATTTGTACCGACATTGATGGCACCTTGCTCGACAAAAACCGGGAACTATCCCCCAGAACGCGGCGCGCTTTTGCCCGCTTGCCTGCCGAGGTACCGGTTATTTTAGCTTCCTCCAGAATGCCCTCCGCCATGATCCATTTGTTGAAAGACCTTGGAAGGGAAAATGATCCGCTTATTTGTTACAACGGGGGCTATGTACTCCCGACTTACTCCGCAAAACAGCATCCCATTCGTTCGGTGTGGATACCGGTGGAGATTTGCCAGCAAATCGCCCTGCTCGCTCAATCTACCAATATCCATCTGAGCCTGTATTCGGGAAATTCCTGGTACGCTCCCAAAAGGGACGCCTGGACGGAAAAAGAGGAACGAGCCACAAAAGTACAAGCCACCCTGCTTGAAAACGCCGCCGTCTTCTCCTCCTGGGCGAAGAACGGATGCGGAGCGCATAAGGTGATGTGCATGGGCCCGGAGAACGAAATCCAGACACTGTACGAGCAATTGCAGGAACGCCTATCTTCGGTGCTGCACCTGTACCGATCCAAGAATACCTACCTGGAAATAGCCTCCAAACCCATTTCAAAGGCCACCGGCCTAGAGGATGTGCTGACCAATCTGGGAATTAAAATGGAAGAAGTGATCGCCTTTGGGGACAACTACAACGACATTGAGTTACTTGCTTCCGTGGGCCTGGGAGTGGCTGTAGGAAATGCGATCGATGAGGTTAAAGCAGTTGCCCGGGAGACCACCGCCAGCAACAAGCAAGACGGCGTCGCCATCGCCATAGAAAAATACCTGCTCTAAAGCAGGTATCCCTCGTCGTCAGATGTTGCTACCGCCCGATCCAAAAAATCGATAAAGGGTCTCATGATATCAAATGCTTCCAAAGCCAGGGAAACATACTGCCCGGAATCGACCGCCTTGTCATCCAACGGTTTGGATACAATAAAACTCTTGTACCGCAGGTAATGAATGTATGGATGCTCTTTTGGGTAGTCCTTGGGAGAGGTTTTCAACTGGTCTCCTTCCATTTCACCAAAACATTCGAAAAACAATGGGGACCTCAAAATGCCTTCCAGGTCTTGCCCGGAATAATCGATTTCCTGCCGGATTTTTTTCAGGGTGTCCGATTCGGGCATCCAAATACCCCCGGCCAGAAAACTTTTGCCCGGTTCCAGGTGCAGGTAATACCCCGGACCCTCTGATTTTTTCCCTCCGATAGCGAAGTAGGCAGACATATTGGTTTTATAAGGCAACTTGTTCGGGGAAAAACGAATGTCCCGGTTTTGACGAAAAAGGCAATCCTTGGGTCGTAAACTGGCAAACTCCGGCCGATGGGCACTCAGCCCGGCCAAAATCATTGCCGCATCGCCTTCCAATAACTCTTTCGCCTGAGCAAAAAGACTCCGGTGAGCATCCATCCACTCTTTCGAATTATTTGCTGCCAATTCTTTGAGAAAATTCAAAATTACGCGCCCATTCATACCATTAAAACAGAGTCTAAAGCCAAATGTTATCAATCCGGCGAAAGGTACACAGCCTCGCTTATTTCTGGAGAAAAAATACTGGATTTTTTTTTCCGGGCTGATCCATAAGGGGGATTTTTCCGAGCCGAGCTCCCTCAGCCACTGCCTGGAAAATCAGGTATCATGTTACGGAGCCTTTTGCGTAAAGGTATAGACGATCTGTACCCGTTCGGACAGGGTCTGTTCGCCCGGTTGCAGGGTAGGAGGAACAGCGGCCTCGTCGGATTCCATTCGCATCCCTTTGGCCCGGTAGAGCACCGGTTCAAAGGATTCTCCCCCCTGATACGTGACCCGGTGCACAAAAATATCCTCGATATCAAGCGCGCCAGCGATCGCTTCTGCCTTCCTGCGCGCATCCGCGATGGCCAGTCTTACCAATTCCTCTGCGTAGCGCTTCTTTTTCTCCGCGGATAGCTGGTAGGACAACTGAAAACCCAAATCAGTAGCCCCATGCAAGGTCTGAACGATGGAAAGCAACTTGTCTCCGGTATCACGAACGAGAACCTTCAGGGTTTGACTGGCCACGTAACCACTATCTCTGGAACTCCCTTTGACGTAAACCCGATGTACATTTACGTAATAGTTTTCGGCGGTCAACTCGTAGCCACTCAGCCCGGAATTTTCCAGTGCCATGGTTACTTCCTTCGCTTTTTTGTTCAATTCGGCAGTTGCTGTCACGGTTTCCATGGCCTTCGCACGAAGCGTGACGGTCAACATGGCCTGGTCCGGCATCACCTGGATTTCACTTTGTCCCACTACGGAAATCTGCGGTAGCTCCTGGGAAAATCCATGAAACAGGGTACCGAATAAAGCAAGCGAAAAAAACAAAAGGGGAGTTTTCATACAGACGGCATTTTTTGTGAACATTATTCCCCATGAACGGGGAGGATCAAAAAATGTTCCTTCAAATCCCGGGCCAGAACTTTCAGAAACCTACCGAAATACGAATTCCCTGGCTGCGAGGATCTCTTCTGGCCGAATCGTGTGCTGCCCGTCATTGTAGCCAAGAATCTTTACCTCGGCACCCATGCGAGTCAGGCGCTCGCCCGACAACCGAATGCGGGTCATGGGCACATGGAAATCCCGTTCACTCGCGCCAATAAATACAGGCGTACCTGCCAGATCCCCTCGGTATTTCTCCTCTGGAAGTTGCTTTCCAATCAACCCACCAGTAAATGCACATACGCCGCCGTAGACACGCGGATGCCTGGCAACGTACTCCAGGGCAAGGCAGGCCCCCTGAGAGAAACCGATAAAGTAAATCTGAGAGGACGAGAGGCCCTGAGCCAGAACGGAAGCCACCAAGGTATGCACCCTTTCCAGGGACTGCCGCAGGAACGGCTCGTTCTTCGACTCCTCGACCATAAACCCAAAGGGATACCAGGAATTACCCGGAGCCTGGGGAATGAGGAAGGCAAACTCCGGCAGGTCCAAAGCCGGCAAAAGTCCCTTCATGCCGGACGCGGTCCCTCCTCGCCCATGCAAAACGATGCCGACTCCGGCTGCCAGGCGCAGGTCCTTACCAGTCTGTATTAGTTGATCCATGGTTCTTGATAGTTTACCCGAATGGTCGGCAACTTGCGTTGAATCACTTCTCGCTGGGACTCGGCCCAATCCGGCAACATCAGCTGCGTCCCCATAGTCTCCAGCGACTCGTCTGTTGCAAAACCTGGAGCATCAGTGGCGATCTCGAAAAGCACCCCACCAGGCTCCCGAAAATAAATCGATTTAAAGTAACTCCGGTCTTTCACGTCGGTGACAGGTATCCCAACTTTCCGCAGCATTCGCTGTAGTTGCATTTGCTGCTCCTCGGAACCGGTACGAAAGGCAATGTGATGGACAGATCCCGCACCCTGTAGGGAGCGTTCCGGTGGATCCTGCAGGACCAGGTCAACGAATTCACCTGGATTCCCATCGACTACATACCGGCTACGTTTTTCAGAAAACGCCTGCTCAAACCGATAATTCAACACCTGTGTCAGCAATGCGGCAGTGGGCGCTAGTTCACGAAGGTTCAGCGTAACCCCTGCGATGCCGCGGACGGCGTACTCCGCAGGTACGCTTGCACCGCTCCAGCCGGTACGCGTATCCGCCGAAACCGTGACCAGCTCAATGCCTATGCCGTCGGGATCAGTGAAGCGAATGAGTTCTTCTCCAAATCGCTGCAGGGTATCCGAGACAGGAATCCCCAGATCGGTTAATCGCTTTCGCCAAAACGGAATGGATCCCCGGGGAATGGAAAAGGCCGTGAACGTTAATTCTCCTAACCCTCTTTTCCCTTTTGTTGCTCCCTTAAACGGGAAAAAGGTAAGAATCGTACCGGGGCTTCCCGTTTCGTCCCCGAAATAAAAATGGTACACGTCCGGCGCATCGAAATTAATGGTTTTCTTCACCAACCTTAACCCCAGTACGCGGGTATAAAAATCTACGTTGCGCTGCGGATCCGAGGCGATCGCAGTGACGTGGTGAATGCCAGCTATTCCTTGATTCATAATTCCTGAGTTTTATTCCGGGCTCCCGGCATTCGGGAGCCCGGATGGGATTATTGTTTCACCAACTGAATGCTGGCAAAGATTTTCACTTCGTCCCCGACGACCACGCTGCCGGCTTCAGTAACTGCCGACCAGGTCAACCCAAAGGCTTTTCTGGACAGCTTGCCCTCCAGCTCAAAACCAGCCTTTGTCTGCCCATACGGGTCCTGAGCGATGCCTCCAAACTCCGCTTTCAGGGCAACCGGCTGCGTCGTCCCCCGTATCGTCAGGTCACCGTTCAGGACCCATTCCTCCCCCTTGTGTTCCAATTTTCCGTTGCTGAAAGTAAGTTGCGGATGGTTTGCCGCATCAAAAAAGTCGGCGGACTTCAAATGGGCGTCCCGGTCTTTCTGATGGGTATCAATGCTATCTACGGTAGCCGAAAAACCAATGGATGCGGCGGAGAAATCATCCGAATCACTTTCCGCCTCTCCGCTGAATTCACGAAAATAACCGGTAACGGTGGAAATAACGAGGTGCTTCACCTTAAAGGCTACCTCAGAATGGGTGGGATCGATGATCCATTTTGCTTTACTCATTTTTTTACAGTTTACGTTTTTGTTTGAATTAATTTATATATTAATACATTAAATGTATATACATACATATGGGTAAATTTTTTTCAGCCACGCAATTTGTCAAGGAGTTCGTTGAGTGTTTCCACTTCCTTTTCTGTCAGATGAAGGGTGTTCTTGTTGAATTTTTTCACTTCTCCTTCCAGTTCCTCCAAAACGGCCAGACCCTTTTCCGTAATGGTGATATCCACCTGTCGCCGGTCTTCGGCACATTCCGTTCGCTGTACCATGTGCTTGTTCTTTAATTTCTCCACGAGACGGGAGGCATTGCTCATTTTATTAAGCATTCGTTCCTGTATGGAGGATACCGTTATAGGCTTGGGGTGCTGCCCACGGAGAATCCGCAGCACGTTGTATTGCTCAGGAGACACATCAAAGGGCCTGAATAGTTTACTCTGACGGGTGACCAGGTAACTGTGCGTGTACAAAAGATTGACCACCGCCTTGTTGTACACGTCATTGAAGGATTTTTGCCTGATCTCGTCTTCGATTTTCATTTAGTCTCGTTTGTATTTAATGTATATACATTAATAGCGCATGAAAAGTTTCAATTGGTAGTACTTTTTTTTAATTTTTTTCCCGAGCCTGGCCGGTGGATCCCCGGCAACTCTTTCCTAGCTGCGCAAAATATCCATGGTTTTGGCCTTTAAAATACTCGTGCTATTCACCCAGCCTAAAATCACGGTAAGGAGAGTGATTAGTGCGAATACCAGGGCCAAGGGCGCCCATTCCATGCGAAAGGAAATCTCGAACAGGTACCGACTCAGTAGAAATGCCGCCAGCACGGACAGCACAATCCCTCCTCCGGCAGCCAATCCGCCCAGGAACAAGTATTCCAGCGTATTGATTTTCAGCAGGGTGGAGCGGCTGGCACCGATGGTGCGCAGCAGGATATTTTCCCGTATACGCTGAAATTTACTGATCAAAAGCGAACTGATGAGCACCAGCACGCCAGTAAGGATACTAAACAAAGCCATGAATTGAATGACAAAGCTAATTTTACCCAGGATCTCTTCAAGGGTTTCCACGATCATGCTCAGATTCACTACTGAGAACGTTTGGAAATTGGCGCACGATGAGGTTTTGCAGGCTGGCGGATTCCTGATCGTTGTCGGTACGGGTGATCAACACGTGAAATTTAGGGGCGTTTTCCAATACCTTGTCTGGGAATACCACCAGAAAATTGGTGGATACCCGCCGGAAATTCACTTTTCGGAAGCTTCCAACATAGGTGGTCAGCGGTCTGCCCTGCACATTGAATACGACCTCATCCCCGAGGGAAATGTTGTTTCTCTCGGCATACCCCTCTTCCATGGACACAAAAATACTATCGCTTTCGCCAAAGGGCAGTAACTTTCCGGCGGCCAGTTCTTCCGTGGCGATCAGTGTATCCCGGTAGGTGACGCGGAATTCCCGGTTATACATGGAACTGGATCTTTGATCTTCTTCTGCCAGCTCCTCATTGTCTTGTTTGGTCAGGCCATTTACTTCCGCTACCCCCATGGTCACGATCGGTACGTGCTGCAGGATGGGCAATCCTTCGGCTACGAGCACCGCTTTCATACTGTTTACCTGGTGGGTTTGAATGTCAAAGAACAGCATGTTGGGCTGATCTTCTTTATCCGCGAAGCGCACCTCGTCAAGAAGCTGGTCCTGAATAAAAAAGAGCGTTCCGATCATGGCAGTTCCCAAACCGATGGTGGCCAACAGCGACACGGTTTGGTTATTGGGTCGGTACAAGTTAGACAAAGCCTGCCGAACCGGGTAGTTCAGGGAAATGGGCAAAAACGTACGGATTGCTTTCATTATCCCCACTGCCAACAGCCATAGGGATCCAAAGGAAAAGAGGACAAAGCCGGTAAACCAAAACATTTGGTCCCATTCTCCCAGCAGGTAGTAGCTAAATCCGAAAATAAAAAGCAAGATCGCTACCAATACCATCCAACGCAGGGGATCTTTTCCAAAGCCGGCCGTGGCCTCGTCCGGCCGCAAGGTCATCATGGGAGAAACCTTCCGGACTTTCAGTAGCGGAATCAAGGCAAACAACACCGATATCAGCACACCGGTGAGCGTCCCCATGGCCACGGCCCTCCAGGAAATCTGTACCGTCACTTCCACGGGCAGGAAGTCACTGAACACCAGTGGGAGCAAAAACTGTAAAAAGGCTCCAGCGGCGGCGCCCAGAAGGGAGCCAATGAAGCCCATGATAAAAATCTGCACCAGGTAGACAAACACGATTTCTTTCGCGCGCACCCCCAGGCAACGTAGGACTGCGACCGAGGGAAGTTTCTCCTTCACAAACACATTGATCGCGCTCCCCACGCCCACGCATCCGAGCAATACCGCGATAAAGGCTACCAGCACCAGGAAGTTTGATAAGTTTTGAAACGACCTACCGGTAGACTCCTTCTGGGACTGCACCGTTTCCAACCTTACTTTATCCTCTTCCCAGGTTTCTTCTTTTTCGGCTATGAGGGCTTCCAGGTCAAATTCCTCCGCGAATTGAAAATAATGCACGTAATTGACCCGACTTCCGTATTGTACGAGGCCGGAAGCTTCCAATTGGTCCATGGGAATGTAGACCGCAGGGGCCACGGTGGCAGTAATGCCGTTTTGCCCGGGAACTTTCTGCAGGGAGCCGACGATTTCCAGGCTGACATTTCCAACCTTGATTGTATCTCCCACGCCTACACCAAACTGCGCAAGCAGGGTTTTTTCCACCAGGGCGCGCCGGCCTCCTTTGCGAAAATCCCGATCGCCGGCGACCGGCAAGGTCTCCAGTTGCCCATAAAATGGGAAATCTCCTTCCAGTGCCCGAACCTGGGTAAGCCTGCTTTCGCCTACTGCTGGAAAATACACCATGGAAGCAAAGTTTACTTCCAGCGCCCGTTTTGCTGCACGGTCTTCGATGTCGGGAAACTCGATGGGCTGGTTTTTCCGTAGGGACAAATCCGCCCCAAGCAATTCTTTGGCTTGCTCGTCTATGTCTTTGCTCAGGTTATCACCGAACGAAGTGACGGCTACCAATGCGGCGATACCGGTCACGATCGCCGACACGAAAAGTACGAGTCTTCCACCTGTTTTTCGCAAATCACGTTTGGCCATTAACAGCGACCATTTCCAATCAACCATCGATCGCCTCCTGTAGTTTACCTCCCTTGATGTGAATGGATTGGTGGGTTCGGGCAGCCAACTCCAGATCGTGGGTAACCAAGATCAATGTGGTGCCTTCTTCTTCGTTCAATTTAAAAATCAAATTTTCAACCATTTCTCCGGTTTCGGTATCCAGGTTTCCGGTAGGCTCATCCGCAAACAAAATCTTTGGTTCGTTGGCAAAAGCCCGGGCGATGGACACGCGTTGTTGCTCGCCTCCGGAAAGTTGGTTGGGGTAATGGGTCACGCGATCCTCCAGGCCCACTTTTCGTAACAGTTCCATGGCTTTTTCCCGGGCATTCTTGCGTTTTTTTAATTCCAGGGGGACCATTACGTTTTCAAGCGCTGTGAGGGTTTGCAGGAGTTGGAAATTTTGAAAGATAAAACCAACCCGCTCGTTCCGTACACCCGCCCGTTGGTCCTCTGTCAGTGTTTCCAATGCCTGCCCATCCAGAATGACCGAGCCGGAAGTCGCTACATCCAGTCCTGCACAGAGTCCCAAAAGGGTGGTTTTCCCACTTCCGGAGGGGCCCACGATGGATAAGGTTGCCCCCAATGCCACCTCGAAATTCACCTGATCCAAAACGGTGAGCTCCCGATTGCCACTGCGGTATTTTTTGGTTAGATTTTCAACTTTCAATACATTCATATGTTTCAAATAAAAATACTTATCGCTTGGTAACAAAAACAATAGTGAATTAAGTTTAGTATTTTTGATAAATGAACGCTAATTTCTTGACAAATCTTATTTTCATGAGAAGCATCCATCTGATCGTGTTAGCTGCTTTACTCCTGTACCTGGTACCATCTTGTAGCCAAAAACCACAGGAAAAACAGGAACCGGGCAAGACAGAAGCCAAGCCCCGGGACAAAACGCCTGTAAAAACGATCTTGTTTTTTGGAAATAGCCTGACCGCCGGGTACGGAATCGACGAGGAGGATGCATTCCCTGCATTGATTCAAGATCGAATCGACAGTTTGGGAATGGATTACCGGGTCATCAATGCCGGCTTAAGTGGGGAGACCACTGCCAGTGGGTTAAGTCGTCTGGATTGGTTTCTGGAGGAAGCCCCCGAGGTATTTGTACTGGAGCTGGGAGGAAACGACGGGCTGCGAGGCATTTCCCTGGAGGAGACCCGAAAAAATCTGAAAGCCATCATTTCTCAAGTGCGGGAAAAATACCCCGAAACGAGCCTGGTCTTGGCCGGCATGCAAATCCCCCCCAATATGGGCCCCGACTACTCGGCGGGTTTCCAAAACATGTATACCGAAATCTCGGCAGCCACCGGTGTAGTGCTGATTCCATTTCTTCTGGAAGGAGTTGCCGGAGACCCCGAGTTAAACCTGCCGGATGGAATTCATCCCACCGAGGAGGGGCACCAACTCGTAGCCGAAACCGTTTGGGAGTATCTGGAACCACTGCTGTAAGTACGCGTTTCCGAACGACCCGAAGCCGGCCGCTCGGGTATTCTGTGGGAGAACAGCAATTCGTTTTTTATTTTAAGAAAATTATCTTACTTTTTGAAAAATTTTAAACAAAGGACAATTATATGAGTGTACATATACAAACTGCCGGAGATGCGTACGATGTAGTCATCGTAGGGTCTGGTGCAGGAGGTGGCATGGCGTCAAAAATCCTGGCCGAAGCCGGGTTAAAAGTAGCAGTAGTGGAGGCAGGTGCCGATTTTGACCCTGCCAAAGAGGAGCACCGGACACAACTCCGACCTCCCTGGGAATCTCCTCGAAGGGGTGCCGGTACCGTGCGACCCTTTGGCGATTTTGATGCGGCCATTGGCGGCTGGGACATCGAAGGTGAGCCCTATACCCGGGGTGATGACAGTGAATTTGATTGGTTTCGCTCGCGAATGCTGGGCGGTAGGACCAACCACTGGGGAAGAATATCCCTTCGGTTTGGCCCTTTGGATTTCAAACGAAAAGACCTGGATGGAATGGGTGACAACTGGCCGATAGGCTACGAAGACGTTGCGCCCTATTACGACAAGGTAGACCGTCTGATCGGTGTTTTCGGATCCAAAGAGGGGATTCGCAACGAGCCGGACGGCTTTTTCCTTCCTCCACCCAAGCCACGCTTGCACGAATTGCATATCAAAAAGGGAGCCGACAAGGTAGGCATTCCGGTTATTCCCTCCCGGCTATCCATTCTCACCCGGCCCGTAAACAATGATCGGGGCACCTGTTTTTTCTGCAGCCAATGTAACCGGGCCTGTCAGGTTTATGCGGATTTTTCTTCCGGAACCTGTCTGGTAAAACCCGCCATGAAAAAGGGGCAGGTGGACTTATACACCATGGCCATGGTCCGAAAAGTAGTGACCAACGACCGGGGCGAAGCGACCGGCGTACGGTACATCAGCAAGCTGGATATGCAGGAGTATACCCTACATGCCCGGGTGGTGGTGCTCGGAGCCTCTGCCTGCGAATCCGCCCGAATCATGCTAAATTCCAAGTCCCAAACGCATCCCGATGGGTTGGGAAACAGTTCCGGACAAGTGGGGCACTACCTGCACGACTCCACCGGCGCCGACCGTATGGGTATTCTTCCCGACATGATGGATCGTGAGCGCTACAACGAAGACGGTGTAGGTGGCATGCACGTTTATACGCCCTGGTGGCTCAACGAAAAAAACCTGGATTTCGCCCGAGGCTACCATATCGAGTACTGGGGCGGTATGGGCATGCCCTCTTACGGCTTTGGCGGAGGAATGGATACCATGCGAAAATACGTGAAAGATGAATTTGGTAACCCAAGCCCGAATGGTGGGTACGGTGAAGGTCTGAAGAAAGACATTCGTCGGTTTTATGGCAGCACCGTGGGCATGTCGGGCAGGGGAGAAAGCATCCCACAGTACAGCAACTATTGTGAAATTGACAATCAGGTCGTTGACAAATACGGAATTCCCGTGTTGAAATTTCATTACAAGTGGACCGATCAGGAGCTCAAGCAAGCAAAGCACATGCACGATACCTTTGAGGAAATACTCGGCAGCATGGGAGCCATTATCCTGGGATCCAAACCAGGAGCCGAGCAGCAGTACGGCCTGCACAAGCCGGGACGGATCATCCACGAAGTAGGAACGACGCGCATGGGCGACAATCCGGAGACCTCCGTCCTCAACAAGTATTCCCAGGCACACGACTGCAAGAATTTATTTGTGGTCGATGGCGGACCTTTTGTATCACAAGCTGACAAAAACCCCACCTGGACCATTCTGGCCCTCTCCTGGAGGACCTCCGAATACATCATCGATCAATTAGCAAAGCAAAACATATAAGCCATGAACAGAAGAGAAAATTTAAAACTGTTATTTACAGGGTCCCTGGCTTCGGGCTTCCTCTTTACCGGCTGTGGCCCCGAAGCGCCCGAATCCACGGAAATTCCGCACAATCCCAGCATCGGTGAATTTGGAAGTTATGGGCGAACTCCCGAAGAAATCCTTTACAACGAAAACCTAAAATCCCAGACTTTTTTTACGGAAGAAGAACGGAGAAAATTGGATATTCTGGTAGACATCATCATTCCCGCCGACGATACCTCCGGCAGCGCCACGCAAGCCGGCGTTCCGGATTTCATTGAATTTATGATGAAGGATATCCCCACGTACCAAACCCCCATGCGGGGAGGACTTCTATGGCTGGACCACCTTTCCGACGAAATGTTTGGTGCAAAATTCCTTGAAATCGACGAAGGCCAACGCCTTCAGGTCATCGACGAGATTGCCTGGCCGGATAAAGCCAAACCCGAAAACGAGGGTGGTGTCCGGTTTTTCAACATGCTGCGCAACCTGACTGCGACCGGCTTCTTTACCAGCGAAGAGGGGTTCAAAGACCTGGGCTACGTGGGCAACCGGCCCAATGCCTGGGACGGCGTACCGGAAGAAGTTTTGGCCAAACACGGTCTTCAAAATGATCCCAAGTACAAAGACGTTTACCTGGACATTTCAACCCGGGGTACCATCGCCCAATGGGACGATGAGGGCAATCTGATCGGGTAACGGTCCCTGTCCAGTTCCTTTCACTCAAGCGCCGGAAATTGCGCACCGCAGCCATTTCCGGCCTTGTCCTATTTTCCTACACGAACCCACAATGCCCATGAAGTCTTTTTTCTGGTTGAATACGATCGCCGTTTTTTTGCTTGTCTCAGCGAGCATGGCCCAGGAAGTGCCCTTATTCAATGGAAAAGACCTGAGCGGCTGGCACGCCGACGTGCCCGAAAAAGACAAAAACCCAACGATCGGGCCGTCTTTTCTGGTTCGGGAAGGCATGTTGGTAAGCCTGGGGACCCCTCAGGGACACCTGATTACCGATGCTATCCATGAAAATTACCGGATTACCGCAGAGTACCGCTTTCCGGGCGAAACGGGTAACTGCGGGATACTGGTCCACGCCTCCACACCAAGGTCCCTGTACGGCATGTTTCCCAAATCCATCGAAGTACAAATGATGCACGAGAATGCAGGCGATTTCTGGTGTATCGTGGAAAACATCGAGGTAGACAACATGGTGGAACGAAGGGGGCCAAAAGAAGCCTGGGGCATTACGGAAGGAAAAAACCGGCGCATTCTGAACCTGACCGATGGCTCCGAAAATCCCCCGGGTGACTGGAACGAGATGGTCATCGAATGCTACAAAGACCGGGTACGGGTATGGGTAAATGGCGACCTGGTCAATGACGGCTACGGCGCCACCGCCAGCCGGGGGCAAATAGCGGTTCAGGCGGAAGGAGCGGAAGTGGAATTTCGAAAATTAGTCCTGGAAAAAATCAACGGCCTTTCCGAATGAACCGGCGGGTGTTATCCGTAAAAATCCGACAAACGCGCCAGCCCTTTTCGATCCAGCAGCAGGATCTTTTTCCCTTGAAGATCGATCAATCCGTCTTTTTTGAATTCCGACAACAGGCGTATGACTGTTTCGGTGGCCGTACCCACGATCCCAGCAATTTCTTCGCGGGTAAGCGTAATGTCCAATCGCTGGTTTCCCCCTCCGTCTACCCCGTAGCTATCCCCGAGTTTTAACAGCGCCAGGGCCAGGCGCTCGCGAATGGATTTCTGTGTGGCGTCGGTCAACTTGCTTTCCATCACCCCCATGTCGTGGCAAAGGGCCTGGGTAAGGCGTCGGTGAAAGTTATTGTCTTCTCCCAAAACCTTCAGAAACACTTCCTTCGGCACAAAACAGATTTTGGCATCCTCCACGATTGTTGCGGTAGTCGAGTACGCCTCCTCTCCAATCAGGGAAGTGTAGCCCACAAAATCCCCCTTTTTGGCCAGACGGATGATTTGTTCTTTTCCATTGGAGGCGGTCTTAAAAATCTTAACCACCCCACTGCTGACACAGAAAACTCCCAGGGGTTTCGTGTTTTCGTAGTAAAGTATCTGACCTTTTTTGTGGGAGATAAGGTTCTTGCTATCAGAAACGTTGCACAAGTGAGCTTCTCCCAACTCTGAAAACATGGAAAACTTTCTACTCAAGCACAATTCACAGGGCGTATTTTTTACCGGATTGCTCATGCTACATTGTCAAATTCACTCGAAACTTACAGCGTAAATTTACTAAATTACATGACTAAAGTCACTGAACAACCATTATTTTTGGAAGAGAGTGTGGAAAGCTAACTTACAAAATCAGGGAAACGATTGATTTGACGATATTTTCCCGAAACCGCATCCCGCTGCATGCAGATATGCGTGTTGCCATTGCTGATTCCTAAAAAGGATGCCTGAATCTTCTGATTGTACATACTGACTTGTTCCACCACTTTTTGGGTCAGCGGGATTTCCGGCGCCTTGCATTCGATCAATAAAAAAGCCGACCCCGCCCGGTCCCTGACGAGAATGTCGAACCGTTTTTGCAGGCCATGGTAGCGAAGGCCTCGTTCCAGAGAAATCAAGCTTTTCGGATAATCCAAATAAGCAGTTAAATAATGGACCAGGTGCATCCGAACCCACTCCTCCGGCGTCAGTACCAGGTATTTTCTTCTCAGCGGATCAAAAATAGAAACTTTCCCATTTTCCTCCTCTCGTATCCGAAAATTAAACGAAGGCAGGTTTAGTTTTTGTTCGGTCCAATACGCTAGCTTTTCCGACATGTTGCAAAGTTGCGAGAAAAAAACCGTCCGCCCAAGTCCTATTTAACCATGCCTGCTAGAAACTCAGGTAGGGGGCGATACGGTCCACCCATTCCGGCGTGAAAATTTTGATTTGTAGCAGGTCTGCAGCACTGCTATAAGCACCGTGTTGCTGCCGATAGGCCACCATTACCTTCGCTTCTCCGTACCCAATATAGGGATGATTGGCCAGCTCACCGACCGCTGCCTCATTGATCGCGAGGGTCCGCATTATCTTTGCCTGAAACGGAAACACCTCATAGATCTTCTGAGCCAGCTCGGCATCTACCCCATACACTTCAAGCAGTTGCTCCGGCGAATGAAATCCGCCCAGTTTTTCTCGAAAAGCCTCAATACGGGCAGATAGCACCGGACCCACGCCCGATACCATTTGGAGTTCAACGGAGCCGGCTTCCGGGAAAGGCACCGTATTCAGGGAGGGTGTTTCCGGTCGGGAAAGTTGAGTCGCCTTTTTTTGCGTTGGCTTGTCATTTCCTGCCTCCTGAAACGGCGGCGGATGGGGCGAGGGATCCGATCCGGCCGTGGGCTGCAAGGAAATCTCCGGCGTTGCTTCGGCCATCTCCAGGTATTGCCGGTATTTTTTTTGCTCGGTCGATCGCAGGTACTCCGAAATCAACTGGGGAACTGCATGCAAGACCAACAGCAGTGGAATCACAAACACGAATCCCCGGGATTCTTTTCGGGTAAACCCCAGATACGATTTGAGGAAATAAAACAACTTATCTGCCATTGGTGGTGTCTATTGACTTGATAAATTAATACTATTGGAATTATATTCCAAAATTTCGCATTATTGCATGATAGGAGATGGAGAAAAAATTTATTTAGAAGAGTTATAAATTAGTTTCCCTTCACTGAATTTATTCCTTTCATCCGTTTTCTGTAATAAATTTGTAGCCGAAAGTATCGTACCATGCAGTCAACGTTCAAAGCTTTAAGTCTGTCTTACAAAAACGCCCCTGTAGAAATCAGGGAATTGGTTTCGTTGGATGAGCCTGCCGTGCGTTCGCTGCTGGGGAAATTAAAAGACTTTTTTAGCCTCACCGATACGTTGATACTTTCGACCTGTAATCGTACGGAAATCTATTACAGCCACGAGCTGGACCTTTCGACGGAAATCATCAAATTGGTGGGTCTTGAAAAAGGCCTGCTCGATACCATTTCCTACCTGGAATATTTTGACTTGTTTCCCAATGACAAAGACGCCATCGAGCACCTATTCCGGGTAGCTATGGGCTTGGAAGCGCAGGTAATCGGAGACATGCAAATTTCCAATCAGGTCAAGCGAGCGTACCAGGCTTCTGCCGATATGGAGATGGCAGGTCCCTTCCTGCACCGGCTCATGCACACCATTTTCTTTACCAACAAGCGAGTGGTACAGGAAACGGCCTTCAGGGACGGGGCAGCCTCGGTCTCCTATGCTGCCGTAGAATTGATAGAAGAACTAACCTCCAACACGCACCAACCCCGGGTACTACTCATTGGCCTGGGTGAAATCGGAGAGGATGTAGCCAAAAACCTGGTCTACCTGAAAGATGCGCAGGTCACGATTTCGAACCGAACCTTTGCCAAGGCGGAAGCCCTTGCCGGGGAATACGGTTTTGATGCGCTCCCGTTCGAGGGCTGTTTCGAAGCGATGAAGGATGCGGACGTAATCATCTCCTCGGTTATGAAATCCGAACCCTTTATTACCAAGGGCCTGGTAAGTAATTTTGAAATAAAGAGTTACAAACTGTTCGTAGACTTATCCGTACCGCGGAGCATCGACACCGCGCTGGAAGATATCCCAGGGGTACTGTTATACAACGTGGACAATATTCGTAGCAAAGCCAGTGAGACGCTTAGCAAACGCACCGCAGCCATCCCCTTGGTAGAGGGAATCATTGAAGAAAGCATTCGCGAATTTTACGACTGGAAAAAAGAAATGATGGTATCTCCCACCATCAATAAATTGAAAAACACCCTGGAGCAAATCCGAAAGGAAGAGTTGGAAAGGTACCTGAAAAATACCTCGGATACCCAATTCGAAATCATTGATAAAATCACCAGGAGCATGATGCAAAAAATCCTCAAAGTGCCCGTGGTGCAATTAAAAGCGGCCTGCAAGCGAGATCAGGCAGAGGAGATGATCGGCATCATCAACGACCTGTTCGATCTGGAAAAGCAGGAGGAGAAAAAGCAGGAATAACCGTTTACCGCTGTAGTCAGGTACTGTAAGGATTTCTTTTTGGCTTCGTTCCCAATGATCTTTTTTATTGAAAATGCGCCGGTTTATTTTTACTTTCACCCCAAACGTGTCTCGCATGAAAAAAAACTACCCGATCTGTTTCCTGCTTTTCGCTGTCCTTTGGCTGTCTCCTTTTCCGGAAAGTCGTGCACAAACCTGGGAAGTCTTCGATAGCGATTTTAACCTTGAAAAAAAGATTTCTTCCGGGAACATTTTCCTGCTGGGAAATTCCCTTCGGATCAATGTCTGGGAGAACGATTTGTCATTCCTGGACCCCGAGTACAATTCCTTTGTCCGGATCGATAGCGCTCGCCTCTACCAATACCTGGAACCCTGGATTGTTATCAAAAATGGAGACACCTTTGGCGCTTTCCACGAATACGGGGAACAGGTGCTGGAGAGTGAGTACGACGAAATCACGACCTTTTATACCCACCTTCTCGCAAGAAAGGGTACAGACTACTACGTCTATGACCGGGGTAAACGGACCACGGAGTCCATCGGTTCCTTCGCAAATGCGCGAATTGCAAAAAACGGGCAGGTGATTGCGCAGCATGCCGACGGGTCGTTTGCCCTGCCATTGTCCCAAATGCCCGAACGAAGATTTCTCGCCCTGACCGACCCGGCCCCGGACGTGATTCTGGCCCGGGAAGCCACGGGCTACGGATTGATCAACCGGGAGGGCTCGTACATTCTGGAGCCCATTATTGACGAAATCAGCCATCTGGAAGAGAACCATTTCTTTGCTAAAAACAACCGGGAATACCTGTTGATCAATGCCCTTTCCACAGATGCAGACATCCGGTACAATAGCTTTCACCGGATCAGCATCGAAGAGGGAGTAATGGTGGAATACATCCATGGAAAACTCCGCAGAATCATGAAGAAAGACGGTATTCTTTTGGACATCGTGGGCATGGATTCGGTTCGGAAAATTGATGCGTATTACAACGTACATTTCCGGGACGCCACCACGGGTCTGCTCAATCCGGAGGGCAAGTGGGAAGTACGTCCCACGAGCGTAGCCAGGCAACTTCTGCCCGGAAACCAGGGTTTGTATGGAGCTCGGATAGGCGGGCGCTACGGATACGTAGACGCCGCCGGAAACACCGTAATCGATGCCCAATACGATGAGGTACGGCCGTTTTCGGAAGGCATGGCCGCCGTGAAGTTGGATGGAAAATGGGGGTACATCGATCGTGCAAACGCCTTGATCGTCCCCTGTACCTATGATGCTGCGGGTTCCTTTTCGCAAGGAATTGCAATCGTAGCCGAAGGTGAAGATCGGCACCTGATCGGCCGTAACGGCGAAAGACTTCTGGAGACCTGCGACCGTATCAGCAGGACTCAGGACGGGTATTACCTGCTGGAAAAAAACGGACTTCTTGGATTGGCCCGCCCGGATGGCCAACTGATTTGCAGCCCCCAATTTGACGAAATACGCCCGGAAGGTCCCAACCGAATTTTGATTCGTAAAGAAAGTAACTACGGTATCATGCGGGAAGACGGAGATTTTGTTCTGCCCTTGTATTACAGCCGCATTCTATTTGACAAAGACAACCAGAAGATCCTGGCGAAAAGCGAGACGGACGAGGCCGATCTCGATGAAGCGGATGGGGGTAAAAAGAAAAAAAGAAGGCGAAAAGCAACGGGAGCCTAAAGCTCCCGTTGTGTTGAGTTATTTTTTGTCGCTACCCTTTGATCCTCCGGATTTGGTTTCGTCCGAATTGGCGATGGAATCCCGCATGCTGGTATCCGATTTTACGTTCTCCATTTTGTAATAATCCATGATCCCAAGATTCCCTGAACGGAAGGCTTCGGAAATCGCCTTTGGGATTTCGGCTTCCGCTTCGGTAACTTTCGCTTTCATTTCTACATTCCTGGCTTTCATTTCCTGCTCCAGGGCTACGGCCATGGCTCTACGCTCTTCCGCGCGGGCCTCGGCTACCTTAAGATCAGCGGTGGCCTGATCGATCTGCAGCTTGGCGCCGATATTTGATCCCACATCAATGTCCGCAATGTCTATCGAGAGAATTTCGAAGGCCGTCCCCGCATCCAACCCTCGCTCCAAAACCAATTTGGAGATTTTATCGGGATTTTCCAGCACGCTTTTATGATTTTTAGCGGAACCGATGGAAGTGACGATCCCCTCTCCAACCCGAGCCAGGATGGTCTCCTCCCCTGCCCCTCCTACGAGTTGGGCGATGTTCGCTCGAACGGTGACCCGGGCTTTGGCAATCAGCTGAATGCCATCGGCAGCCACTGCAGCCACGCTGGGCGTGTTGATCACTTTTGGGTTCACGGAAATCTGCACGGCCTCGAACACGTCTCTTCCGGCCAGATCAATCGCCGTCGCCTGCTTGAAAGACAAGGTGATGTTTGCCTTGTCGGCAGAAATCAATGCACGAATTACGTTGGGGACGTTTCCTCCTGCCAGGTAGTGGGTTTCCAGGTCGTTGGTGGTCAGGTTTAACCCGGCCTTGGTGGCCGTGATGAGGGAGTTGACAATCACACCGGGAGGCACCTTTCGGATCCGCATCCCGACCAATTCCAACAAGCCCACCTTGACATTGGAAAAGATGGCAGTAATCCAGAGATTGACTGGTACAAAATACAAGAAAACAAAGAGGAGGATCAGGCCGGCAAATGCCGCGATCAGAATAAACGCCGAATTAGAAATGTCCATGATTTACGGTTTTATGATAAGTGTATTGTTAGCAATTTTGCGTACGGTCACCTTGGTTCCAGCGGCGATAAATCCCCCTTCGGATTTGGCTTCGTACATTTTCTCTCCGATTTCAACTTTTCCATAAGGTTTGCAATCCGAAATGGTTTGCCCGGCCTGACCGACGGCCAATCCGGAGAGACGGTCGTCGTAAGTGCGGTTTTGCAGGGTATCTTTCAGAGCAAATCGGTTCCACACCCCGGACTTAAACCCATACACAAGAAAACCCAGGTTTATCAGCAGGCTCAGGGCCAACACGCTGTACCCGACTTCCGGTGAAAAACTTTGGAAGGCGTAATACACCCCGGCCCCGGTAAAAAGGAGACCCAGCCCACCCACCAGGGTGGTTCCGGGAACAAACACCACTTCCAGGAGTACCAGAAGTGCCCCAAAGAGGATGAGACTTCCTACGATTAACCAGGCCATTTGTCGATTTTGTTGGTTCCAAGTCCGGTCGCTACCAGACTTTTGTAAATTTACAAGAAATCGGAACAATTGAAAGGCCGAGGGCCAATTCATCCGGGTTCCCGGTCCTACTATTTTTTGAGTGGTCACTAATAGGCCCGAGCGAAAAGCACCCTTCCCGTGGAAGGTTTTCCGCTATAGATGCAATTGCCCGCTTCGGACACCTGGTCCAGCGGGATGCAGCGGATTGTCGCTTTTGTCTGCTCCTTGATGCGTTCTTCGGTTTCCGGCGTACCGTCCCAATGGGCAGCGATAAATCCGCCTTTTTGCTCCAGTACCTCCACAAATTCCTCCCAGGAATCCACTGCGGTGGTTTTCTCCTGCGTAAAAGCGAGGGCCTTGCGGTAGATTGTTTCCTGTATATCCGCTAAGGTTGCCTTTATGGTAGCTGCAAGGTGTTGATCCAGGTCCACCACGGATTTGCTGAGCGTATCCCGACGAGCCATTTCTACGGTATTATTGGATAAATCGCGGGGGCCGATACCCAGGCGTACCGGCACGCCTTTGAGTTCGTATTCGGCAAATTTCCACCCCGGCTTATGGGTATCCCGGTCGTCAAATTTCACCGAAATCCCAAGGTCTTCCAGGGATTCCATGATTTCGTTGGCTTTGGTTCGAATGGCCTCCAGTTCTTCCGCCCGCTTGAAGATGGGGATGATCACCACCTGTATCGGCGCCAATTTTGGCGGAAGCACCAAGCCCTGATCGTCAGAATGCGCCATGATCAACGCACCCATCAAGCGGGTACTTACCCCCCAGGATGTGCCCCAGACATGTTCCAGCCCCCCTTCCCGGGTGGCAAACTTTACATCAAAGGCTTTTGCAAAATTTTGCCCCAGAAAATGTGAGGTCCCCGCCTGCAAGGCTTTCCCGTCCTGCATCATCGCCTCTATACAATAGGTGGCCTCAGCACCGGCAAATTTCTCACTTTCCGACTTTTTGCCCTTGATCACCGGCAGGGCCATGAAGTTTTCGGCAAAGGTGGCGTACACATTCATCATGCGAAGCGTCTCCTCCTCGGCTTCCTTTTTGGTCTCGTGCGCCGTGTGCCCCTCTTGCCACAGGAACTCAGAGGTCCTTAAAAAAAGGCGGGTCCGCATTTCCCAACGCACCACGTTGGCCCATTGGTTGATGAGCAGGGGCAGGTCCCGGTAGGACTGTATCCAGTTTTTGTAGGTGCTCCAAATCACGGTTTCCGAAGTGGGCCGAACAATCAACTCTTCCTCCAACGCTGCCTCCGGGTCTACGATGACTCCCTTTCCCGAAGGATCCGCCTTTAACCGATAATGCGTGACCACGGCACACTCCTTGGCAAAACCCTCTACGTGACTGGCCTCGCGGGATAAGTAGGACTTGGGAATAAACAGTGGGAAGTAGGCATTGGAGTGACCTGTCTTTTTAAACATCCGGTCCAGTTCGGCTTGCATTTTCTCCCATATGCTAAATCCATAGGGTTTGATCACCATACAGCCCCTCACGGCACTATTTTCGGCCAGGTCTGCTCGTTTCACCAATTCATTGTACCAGAGGGAGTAATCCTCACTTCGTTTCGGTAATCCTTTGCTCATTAGTATTTCTTTGTTGTAATAAAAAAACTCGCTATATTTCGATTCTTGATTTCAGGCAAATATAATTTAAAAAATGATAACCCTCCCGCTATGTTCCCGTATATAGTAGAGAGTAATAAACTGAGAAACCCATGATTCATTTCAATCCAATTCGGACCGTAGGTGCACTGGCGATTTTGGGCTTGGCTTCTTGTAGCACCAGCTACAATGCAAGCAGAGGCGGCGAAGAAATCGACAACCTGTATTTTATGGCTTCAGATGCGCGTATCGCCACTGAGTTCGCCGTGAAAAACAACAATCCTGATAATTTCAAGGAAATAGAAGACATACGCTCTTTTGATAGAGAGGCGGATAATTTTTCCGCCAAAAATGTCAATCCCGAATACATCGCAAAATACCAACGCTCCACCGCCCCGGCCGAAGAGGAAGGAACCGTGTATTTTGACGATTCTCAGACCAACGGCGACCTGCCACAGGGACAGCCCAATATCAACGCATACGATAATTTCCGGGGAACAAACGGAAATACCGGTGGAGTCACCAATAATTTCTTCATGAGTCCCATGATGGGAATGGGAATGTTCCCGATGATGGGAATGGGTGGATTCTACGATCCCTTCTGGGGTCCGGGATTTGGCGGTATGGGATTCTATGATCCCTTCTGGGGTCCAGGTTTTGGATTCCGACCCGGATTTAATCTCAGCATCGGCATGGGATTTGGCATGGGTGGCTTTGGATGGGGAAGTCCTTTCATGCGGCCAGGCTTTGGATTTTATGATCCCTTCTGGGGACCTGGATTCGGATTCCGACCCGGTCTTGCCGGATTTTACGGTGGAGGCATGTGGGGCAGACCGATCTACTCTCCCATCATCGTCCTACCCGGAGGAAACGAAGGCAACCGACGGCAGATCGTTCAGGGCGCACGACCCGGCAGGTCTTCCTCGCTGGCAAATAGCGCAAGTCGTTCATCCAGAAGCATTGCGCAACCGGGCGCATCCAGAGCAGCCGCTCGCAGGGAAGCCATGAGCAGCAGTGCCGTCAACAGAAATCGAACCGCGGCCACGAATAACTCGTTCTCCCGTTCGCAAAACGATTACTACAACGCAGCTTCGGCAGCACCTTCCCGACGAACCATTAATTCTCCGGCCATGAACCGTGCAGGCAGTACGTCTACCCGTAGTAGTTATAACGCGCCAAGGAGCAACAATTCGTACAACCGTTCGGTAGCGCCTTCGAACAGCAATTCGCGCAGCTACAACTCAAGGAGTAGCAACCGATCTACCTACACGGCTCCACGAAGTACCAATCGCAGTGCGTCTCCTTCGTATAATCGAAGCCGTTCCACGCGGACGACCACACCAAGTTATCGACAACGATCTACCTCCCCGAGCAGGAGCACGTATTCTGCTCCATCCAGATCTTCCTCTTCCTACAGTGCTCCCAGCAGGAGCAGCTATGGAGGCGGTGCATCCAGAGGGGGTAGCGTCGGAGGCAGTAGAAGAGGGAATTAATTCCCTCTTTTTTTCTCCACACCAGCAATCCTTTTTTATCCTCTTTCTTTCTCGGCAAGGGACCAAACTTGCTGAATTCACGAATACCTGCACACAATAAGCTAAACTTCTACTCCAACGGTACGTATATTTCAACTTAATTTGACGATTTCCGTTTCGGATAGTGAGTATTTCTTATTTTGAAAACCCCTGAAGCGTACGGAAATATCCGTGTAGAATATGGAACGCTTCATCAAAACTAGTTTAGTTGACATGAAAGGATTAAAATTGATCGTTACTGCGGCACTCCTGCTGATCTTTCATTCTCAGCAGCTGAAAGCGCAGAGTGGCTATGTGGAGGACGCATTGAGGTTTAGCCAGTATGGACAAACGGGTTCCGCTCGCATCACGGCACTGGGAGGCACGCAGACCTCTCTCGGTGGAGACATCAGCAACGTGCATGGGAATCCTGCCGGCTTGGGATTTTTCCAGAACTCGGAATTCAGCATTTCTGCTGCCTATGGTGACTGGACCTCGGATACTTTTTTCAGAAATCAGCTTCAAGGCTACAACAGGACCAATTTTTCTTTACCCAATCTGGGCGCGGTGATCAGCCGGGCCAAGGGTCCCTTGGAAATAGGCGACTGGCGGGGAGGTTCCTTTGGCATAAGCTTAAACCGCCAGTCAAGTTACAACCAGGATTTCGGCTATTTCTCGAATCAACGCGAGCAGGGTTCCATGCTGGACTACTACGTAGACCTATATAACGAACAAGGCGTACCCACGGGAACAGACGGCTTGTTCTTTGACGCGTTCCTGATCAATCCGGTAGACGGAGGAGGATACGGCTTTGTTCCCAATGCAAGCAACGCACTGGAAAAGTCCGAACAGGTCGAGACCGAAGGAAATCTCACCCAGATCAGCTTCTCGTACGGAGGAAATTACAAAAACAAACTCTTTTTGGGTGCCTCGTTGGGAATCAATAGCATCCTGTATCGTTCCACAAAAACCTATAACGAAGAGTTTTTTGACGACGGTGGCCAGCAGACAACGCTTTTCAGCTCCCTGCAGGAAAATCTCTTTCTGGAAGGTTCCGGAATCAACCTGGGTGTAGGACTTATATACAAGCCGGTAGACCAGCTAAATCTGGGCTTAAACTTCAAGTCACCCACCTGGAATCAGCTCAATGAGGAATACGACGCGGACTTGTTCGCTGACTTCTCCCCTCCTTACGAGGATCCTGAATTTGGAACCATTGCCGAATCGGATGCAGAAACGGATATCTTTATCAGCAGCTACAACCTTCGTACACCCATGCAGCTGGGGGCAGGCCTGACCTATTTCTTCGGTAAGAACGGGTTTATCTCCGGCGACGTTAATTATCTGGACTACAGCACCGCCAATCTACGTTCCAACGTATTTAATACCGGGCAGGACAATAGCGAAATCCGTCGCATCTATTCCCAAGCTATAAACTACAGCGTTGGGGGCGAGTACCGGGTACAAAAATTTCGCCTGCGCGCAGGCTATGCGTTCTTTGGCGATCCCTTTGGGGAAACCGGGGGACTTGACCGAAGCACCACCCAGATATCAGGTGGCATCGGGCTGAAACTCCCCTCCTTTAGCGTCGATTTCAGTCTGGTCAACAGTCAGTTTAACAGCTTTTACACCTCCTATCCGGGATCCGATCTGGCTACTACGGAAAACAATCGAATCACCGGGATGCTGACCCTAGGGTTTCGATTTTAACAAGGGCATCCAGTAGGAAATGAGCAGCTCAGGGGAGATATCTTCTCCCCTGAGCTTTATTTTTGCCATTTCATAAAACGGGCATCGCTCCACGTACATGTTTTTAAGTTTCAGGATGATCTCGGAAGTGTCCATCCCCGAAAACAGCGGCCTGATTGCCAACTGTGTACCCGTCAGCCGCTCTAAAATGTGGTTTAGCGGGACATCTAAAAACACAGACACCCCTTCGCGGTTGATCCGCTGCATATTTTCGTGGTAGCAAGGGGCTCCGCCACCGGTAGCCAACACGAAAGCTTCTGTTCCGGAAAGCCGTTCCTCAAGCACCGCCGACTCCAGCTTTCGGAAGTAACCCTCCCCCTTTTCCGCAAAGATGCGGGCAATATTTTTTCCTTCTTTCTCCTCGATCAGGTCGTCCAGGTCGTAGAAGGAAAAACGGAGTTTGTCCGCCAACGCTCGACCCAGAGTCGATTTACCGCTTCCAGGCATGCCGACCAGAACGATCTTTCTAGGATCCATCATGGTGCAAAAAGGCCTTTTGCCGCCTCAGGATCCGGCGTATTTCGGTAATGAAATTTGCCCAGTACCCGACCCTCTTGCAAAAAAACGATTCCGGGATTGGACCGGATGATGGTCTTTACGACGGTCGCGTCGGCCATGTAATACCCCAGTTTCAGCCCGTGCTCGCTCAGGAACGTTTCCATCGCTTCCTCCGAGGAAGCTGCCACCAGTACCACCTGCACCTCCGTCCCTTGAAAGGTGTTGATCAGCGAGCTGATTCGCTCCATTTGTGGTAGCGAAAGGTCTATTTTGGAGATCTGATGCGATAGCAACAGGACCTTTTTTCCCGTGAGCATTTCTTCCGTGTGGTCCCCGGCATCGTTCCAGATGGCAAAGTCCGAAATCTTCGGCAGGGCTTCGGGGTTTTTCAACTGCATTTCAACAAATTCATAGCTCTCATCGTCCGGATACCGATCGAAGGTGACGGTTTTTCCATCTTTCCGCATCAGGTAGCGGTACTCCAGATTGGCAGAAGGCTGCATGGCTTCCGGGATAGATACTCCTTCTTTAAATGCCCTGAAATCAATAAACGGCAGATTTCGGATGGCCAGCACGGCGAGTACCAGGGATGCCAGGAGGGAGCCGAGCGTTATCCATTTTCCCAGAAAAAAGCGGCCCTCCGGAAGTCGCCCTCTGAAGGCGATCAGCAACAAAATAAGGGCGAGTAGCACCAGGTCTTTGTAAAAGGACTCCCAGGGGGTCAGCTTGATGGCGTCGCCAAAACAGCCACAATCCGTTACCTTGTCAAAATAGGCCGAATAAAAAGTGAGAAAGGTAAAAAACAGGATCATTCCCAACAGTAGGTAGACACCCGTCTTGATTCTCCAGCCGGTAAGCACCATCACGCCCAAAGCTACTTCGATCACTACCAGAAAAACAGCAATCGGCAAGGAGAGGGCTTTGAGGTGCGCAAATACGGGAGAAATATCGGTGGCAAACACATCGAAATACTCCTGCATCTTGATGGAGGTACCGACGGGATCATTGACCTTGATCAGGCCCGAAAATACAAAGAGCCCGCCCACCAATAACCGGGCAGAACCAAGAAGAAATTTAACGATCATGCTGATTCAATTTTATCATACAAAAAACGGCGTAATTGAGCATGTCCTGGTAATTGGCAGCCACACCCTCAGATACCAGGGTTTTTCCCTGATGGTCTTCGATTTGCTTGACGCGTAACAGCTTCATCAGGATGATGTCTGTCATCGACGCCACCCGCATGCTTCGCCAGGCCTCGTCGTAGTCGTGGTTTTTATTGGCAAGCAGCTCCTGTGTGGCACGCACCCATCGGTCGTACAAGGGCTCCAATTCCGTAAAATCGATCTCCATACGTGGGTCCTCCCTTAATTCCAGCTGAATCAGCGCAATGAGGCAGTAATTGATGATGCCTACGAACTCATCTTTGATGGAGTCGGTGACTTTTTGCGTACCTTTTTCCTGAATGGACCGAATGCGCTGGGCTTTGATAAAAATCTGGTCGGTCAGTGAAGGAAGCCGTAAAATCCTCCAGGCCGTTCCGTAATCCTGCGTTTTCTTCTTAAAAAGTTCTTTACAAAGGCCAATAACTTCATTATATTCGCTTGCAGTTTGCGTTTCCAAAGCTCTGGTGTTTTTATGTTAGAAAATCTACATTCGGGTAGTAAGCCCGAAGATACTTTATTTCCCCCAAAAATAACACTTCAAATAAAAGGAAAGCTCTTCACCCTGGACAGTCCCTGGATCATGGGAATCATCAATACTACCCCGGATTCGTTTTTTCAAGGCAGCCGAACCAGGCCCCTGAAAAAAGAAGTACTGGACAAAGCCGAGGCCATGATCGCTCAGGGCGCCCGCATTTTGGATATCGGTGGATACAGTACCCGCCCGGGCGCTGATTTTGTACCGGAAGAAACCGAACTAAAAAGGGTCATTTCCGTTATCACTGATATAAAGGAACGGTTTCCGGACACGCTGGTTTCCATTGATACGTTTCGGCACCGGGTAGCCAAAGAAGCTGTTGCGGCGGGAGCGGATCTGGTAAATGACATCTCAGGAGGGGCGATGGATCCCTGCATGCACGAAACGGTGGGAGCATTGGGCACCCCTTATATTTGCATGCACATGAAAGGGAGCCCTCAAACCATGCAGCAGCAAACGCAGTACGAGGATCTGGAAAAGGAACTGTTGGAATATTTTTCCGATAAAATTCGCGCTTGCTACGAAGCTGGCATAAAAGATGTTATTGTAGATATAGGTCTGGGTTTTTCTAAAAACCCGGAGCAAAATTATCGGTTACTGCGCAATTTACCACTTTTTAAAACCTTACAATTGCCACTTTTGATAGGTTTGTCGCGTAAATCAATGATTTACAAGGTATTGAAATGCAGCCCCGAAGAGGCGCTTAACGGCAGTACCGCGCTGCATATGGCTGCACTTATTCAGGGTGCGCGTATCCTCCGGGTACACGATGTAAAAGAAGCAAATGAAACACTACTACTCTATAAACAACTGATCGATTGAACTTACTCTTTAAAATAGGCTTTTTGGACGTTTCCCTGGTCAATCTCATTGACATCACCCTGGTCAGTATCCTGATCTACCAGGTGTACAAGTTGATGCGGGGAAGCGTAGCCATCAAGATATTTTTAGGGTTTTTGTCCATTTACCTGGTGTACCTGGTGGTCAGTGCGGCCCAAATGGAACTCCTGACCATCATTCTGGGGCAGTTTATGGGGGTAGGTGTGCTCGCCGCCATCATCCTTTTTCAACAGGAAATTCGGAAATTTTTGCTGATCGTCGGCAAGTCTTCTATTTTTTCAAACGAAAACCTCTGGCAGGAAATTCTTTTCTGGCGAAAAAGAGAAAGTCAGGCATTCAATGTCACTCCCATCATCGAGGCCTCCAAAACCCTCTCCGGAAGCAGCACCGGGGCCCTCATTGTACTTTCCCGAAATTCGGAATTAAAATTCTACGCGGAAAGCGGGGACCTTATCGATGCCCTGGTGTCCAAACGCCTGCTGGTGTCCATTTTTAATAAGTATTCTCCCCTGCATGACGGCGGGGTAATCATTTTCAACGGGCGGGTAAAGGCTGCCCGATGCATTCTTCCCGTAACCGAACGGGAAGTTCCGGCGCAATTTGGGCTCCGCCACCGCGCGGCTATCGGCATGTCGGAGACAACCGACGCGCTGATTTTAATCGTCTCGGAGGAAACCGGTCAGGTGTCTCTGGCCAAAAACGGGAAAATTTTGCACAACCTTTCCTTTCAGGAGGTACGGGAATTAATCAACCGTTACCTGACCGGAGAGGAGATCGAAGAGAAATTTGAGCCCATTAGCCAAACGGATAAGCCCAGGGATTTTAAAAAACCTACGGAAGTATAGCCGGGCGCTCGCATGATCGGAATCCAAAAACAGACACGCGTACGGAGCAGGGTACCTTTGTTATTTTTTTATTAGTCCATTCTAGCGATTGGCCGGTACTCTTTTAATAACCGCTCTACCTATGCGCCTCTCTCTTGCAAGCATGCTCCTCATTTGGTTGTTCGCCCATTGCCAACCAACGCCGCAGTACCAGTCGGTACGGATAGGCATGTGCAGCGATGTACACCTTCCTACCATGCACGATTCCGAAAAACGCATCGGAGCTTTTATCGACAGCATGCTCATCGCCAGGCCCGATTTCATCATCGAACTGGGAGATTTCCTGATTCCTGAGGAAAAATACGTCCCCTACTACGAGCATTGGAAACGCTTTCCGGGTCCAAAATACCACGTGATCGGCAATCACGAAATGGACGGAGGAACCACGCTACAGGAGGCCATCGCCTACCGAGGCATGGACAATTCGTATTATTCCTTTACGCAAAAGGGCTTCCTTTTCCTTGTTCTCGACGGTAACGACAAAAAATATCCGGACCAAAAGGGATACCGTTCCTACATCGGACCCGTACAAATCCAGTGGCTGAAGGAACAGTTGGCGGCTGCCGAGATGCCCATCGTCATCTTCTCGCACCAGGGAATTGGCACGGATCCCGGAAACCCCGGCGAGCGGTATTCCATTGAAAACGATGCAGAAATACGGGCACTGTTTGAAGCACACAACCGGGAAAATCCCGGATCGAAGATCATCGCCTGTTTTAACGGACACACCCACCACGACCAGGCAGAAATGATCGGTGGTATATGGTACATCACCATCAATTCCATGTCCTACAAATGGCTGGGAGAGGAATACGCTCACATCCGGTACAGCGAAGCGGTGGACCAGGACTACCGCTGGATCAAGTATACCGCTCCCTATAAAGACCCGCTGTTTACCCTGGTGGAAATTTCTACCGAGGGCTACATAAAAATTGCCGGGAAGTATTCCGAATACGTCGGACCTTCTCCCTGGGAATTGGGCTATCCCGAGCATCTGAAGGAGGTAGTCAAGCCCCAAATTACCAAACGGTATCTGGAATTTGACGTTGAATAAGCACCGGATCCCTTTCGAAGCCAAGACGCTCCCGGTGCGTTTGTACCTTCCCCTTCCTGGCTCGATGCACGCTTTTGGATAGGAATACCCCAAAAAAACCCTTACCCAATCAGGCCCAATTCCCTTCCTACCTCGGTAAAGGCCGCAATGGCTTTTTCCAGGTGTTGCCTTTCGTGTGCGGCCGATAGTTGTACGCGAATGCGCGCCTCCCCTTTGGGTACCACGGGGTAGTAAAAGCCGATTACGTAGATGCCCCGCTCCAACAGGCGCTCCGCCATCTGCTGGGCCAGAGGGGCCTCGTAGAGCATGATGGGGACGATGGGATGCATCCCTTCCTTTATCTTAAAGCCCGCGTCCTGGATTCCTTGCCGGAAAAAGCGCGTGTTGGCTTCCAGCCGATCCCGCAGTTCCGTAGTTTCAGACAACAGGTCAAATACGGCGATGGAGGCTCCCACAATGGCCGGCGCCAGGGTATTGGAAAACAAGTAGGGCCGGGATTTTTGCCGCAGGAGATCGATGATTTCCTTTCTGCCGGAGGTAAATCCTCCCGAGGCCCCTCCCAGCGCCTTACCGAGGGTACCGGTGATGATGTCTACCTTACCCATCACGCCTTTTAACTCGTGCACGCCCCTACCCGTTTTCCCCATAAATCCGGTGGAATGGCATTCATCGGACATCACCAGGGCCTGGTATTTTTCGGCCAGAGCCACGATTTTGTCCAGCTGCGCAACGGTGCCGTCCATGGAGAACACCCCGTCGGTGACGATCAGTTTGTGCCGGGCCCCTTTTTCGCTGGCTGCCTGTAGTTGGGTTTCCAGGTCTTCCATGTCGTTGTGACGGTAGCGAAAGCGCATGGCCTTGCAAAGGCGTACGCCATCGATGATGGAGGCATGATTCAGTACGTCCGAGAGAATGGCATCCTCCGGCCCCAAAAGGGGCTCAAATACCCCACCGTTGGCATCAGATGCCGCGGCATACAAAATAGTCTCTTCCGTGCCCAAAAATTCCGATATTTTTTGCTCCAATGTTTGATGGATATCCTGGGTACCGCAGATAAAGCGAACCGAGGACAACCCAAAGCCGTGAGTATCGATGGCTGCTTTGGCCGCTTCGATTACCTTTGGGTGGCTGGATAGTCCCAGGTAATTGTTTGCGCAGAAGTTCAGCACCCGGCTGCCGTCGGCAAGCGCTATTTCCGGACCCTGCGGGGACCGGATGATTCGCTCGGTTTTGTAAAGTCCTGAATCCTTGAGTTGTTGCAATTCTTCCTGCAATTGCGTCTGAATGCTGCCAAACATGTGATTTTTGTTTTGAGGGTTTCTAACCGATGAATTTACTATTTTTGAGGGAAAATGACAGCCGATTGTATAAAAATTCTGAAATTGCCTGTTTGAATCGCGCAAATCAAAATAAATCCAAATGGAGAAGGTATTGGTAACCGGAGCTGCAGGGCAGCTTGGGACGGAGTTGACACAGAGATTAACCGAGTTGTACGGACCGGAGTGCGTCGTCGCCAGCGATATACAGCCGGAAGCGCAGGCAAAGTTTCCCCATTGCCGCTTTGTCGTACTGGACGTCATGGACGCGGAAGCGCTGCGCAGCCTGATCAAAAAAGAACAGGTCACCCAGGTCTATCACCTGGCGGCCGTTCTTTCCGCCCGAGCCGAAGCCCATCCCCAGGCAGCCTGGCATCTGAACATGGACAGCTTGCTGCACGTACTGGAACTGGCCCGGGAATGCAAGCTGGACAAAGTCTTCTGGCCCTCGAGTATTGCCGTTTTTGGTCCCAACAGCCCAAAGGCGCAAACCCCACAAGGTGCCAGCAAAGAACCCGTTACCGCGTATGGCATCGCCAAATTAGCCGGCGAACGCTGGTGCGCCTACTACCACCAGCAATATGGCGTAGACGTGCGCAGCCTGCGTTTTCCCGGTCTGATTGGCTACAAGGCCCTGCCTGGAGGCGGAACCACCGACTACGCAGTTGCTATTTTCCACGCCGCCCTGGCGGCTAAGGATTTTCATTGCTTTTTAGCGAAAGACACCCGTCTGCCCATGATGTACATGCCCGATGCCATCAAGGCGACCTGCATGCTCATGCAGGCCCCCAAGGAATCCATTCGCGTCCGGTCCAGCTACAACCTGGCGGCGATGAGCTTTACCCCGGAAGAATTGTATCGGGCAATCCTTCCGTATTTTCCGGAATTTCGCATAACTTACCAGCCGGATTACCGGCAAGCCATCGCGGCTGGCTGGCCCCGGTCCATAGACGACCGGGAAGCCCGGCGGGACTGGAAATGGTGTCCAGATTACGATATGCCGGCAATGATCCGGAACATCTTGCAGGAACTACCGAAACTACACGCCGCTACAAACCCAAAAAAACGATGAAAAAGCAACGATTGATTAGCCTACTCGTGCTGGCGGTCCTTTTTTCTTGCGATGCGCCCACCGAAGAAAAGCGGTACGAGGGAGCCGAACAAGAAAGGCACAGCAGACCGGGAGGAACTGGTGCTTGACGAGACCTTCTCCACCTGGATGCAGTACCAGGGATTGCTTCCTTGTGCGGACTGCGAGGGAATCCGGATCGTACTCCGGCTGGAAAACAGTCCCAATAAACGGGAACGTGGCTACGAACTCACCGAGACCTACCAGGGCACCAAAGACGGGGACCGGGAGTACGTCCGTTCGGGAATATACGAGGTGGTCTACGGACTGGAAAACGATCCCGGCGCCATGGCCATCCGCCTGCTGGACGATTCGGGGGCTCCCCTGAAAAGCTTCCTGCAGGACAAAGAGGGAATGCTCCACGCGCTCGATACAAACGAGAATATTATCTCCCCGGAAGGGACCTATACCCTCGAATTGGTGAAGCAATAGGTGTCCGTTTCTGCGCTTACCGGTCCGGGCAGTGCCGATCGTCCAAGAAGGACAAAAGCTGGGAGGCAAATCGGGAAAATCTTTAAGGTGCCTTGCACTACCGTTTTCCGTCGGCGATTTTGGCTGGTTTGTTCGCTACCTGGTCTGTTAGATGCCACCCAGATTTTTTATCTACCAAAAAATTAGAAAGGAAGACAGAGGAAGACCCGGTATCCATTGCCGAATGGGTGGGAAAAGGCCTGGCGGGACAAGCCTGAACAGGTGTTTTTTTTAAACCGCCCTACCGGAAGTGGGAGATTATTTTCATCAATGGATCAAAACGATACACGAGGAATTCGGCACGTCGAAAAAAATTCCATATACAATCTATTCCGGAGACAGCTTCGGTGGCATTTGCGTTAGCATAGCATCCGCCGTTGATACCGTATTCGCCATTCAAGCCTACCAGATCCTTCCTACATCCAGGTTCGTTCTGATTGAAGACAAAGTTGCCTTGGGTTTGGAAACAAAAAATTCTCCAAATTTTGGAGGACCCGCATTTTGGAAAAGCAACGATCCGGTAGTCCTCTTAAAAAGAGCAGGTCTTTTTTCCTGGCCGATCTTCAAAATGAATGGAAGACGATTGCTGTTAACACGATCTTTAACCCAATGCTATCCATTCGCACCGATTGGATCAATAGCGAATGGGCCGTTTACGAGCATCTGGGCCTGGACACGAAACAAAAAGACCTTGCGGAAAAGCCGGGGCTGTCCCAGCAGCAGGTTTCGAAGATTTCCAACAAGTCTACAATTAGTCCGCGAAGCCGAAAAAGCTGCGACAGCTACTTGATGGGATCGATACTCCCATTCATTCAGTCAAACAGCCACTTGTCTAGGCTTCAAGATCCCGGTTTACCCCTTCCACCGCCTGAGTGTGTGGTCAATTTTCATCCGGAGTTTGGATCGCTTTTTTACTTTGGACTGATGCATGGTGATGCAGTGGAGCCCCCCGCCACTGTAGTTAAGCTCGGTGGCTTCGATGGTGACCACTTTTCTGGTTTTAAAAACCTGCTGAAACACCTTTTGGGCCTGCTCGTCCTTTTGCCGGATAAAATCGGGATCACCCGCTGTGCGGTAGGCAGGCAGGACGACCAGGTTATTGGTCAGTACAAAGTTTAGATAACTGGTGACGGGCGTGTAGTAAATCGGCTGACCGTTGTAGTGCCCCTGATCAAAAATGATCGGCGCCTGTGGTACCCGGATGATGGTAAACGGATTTCCATCCTGATCCCGGGCATTTTTCAGGATCCGATAGCTTTCTTCCAGGCGGTCGTGCACCACCTGGTAAAAGGGGTCCAGGGAAAGATCCGCCGGATCCACCTGGGCCAGCAGGATGGTTTGGGCGTCGGCAAACCGGCAAAACTCATCTACGTGCCAATTCACCCCATTGCCGTAAATATTGTCAATAACGGGTCCGTTATCAAACAGATCGTCTTGCGGCAGGCCCTTTTTTAGCCAAATGACGTTCGTTTGATGCAGCCTTTGCTTGTACTCCGCTTCAATTTCTTCCAGGCTAAGGCCCGGGTTGATGTATTTCTCGTGCCCTTCAATCAAAATAATGGTTCCCCGCCCATTGATCTCCCGGCCGCCTCCGGCGCTAAAGAGCTTACTTTTCAGGAACGGAATCCTCATTTTGGTGGCATACTGTTCGCTGAACAGATTGTATTCCCGATTTTCCTCGTGGGGATACTGAAACACAACCAATTCCTCCTGGCCCGCTCTGTCTTCCACGAGTATCGGTCCGTAATCCCTGATCCAGATATTGTCCTTTTCCAATTCAAAAGGGGCAAGGCTGACATTTTTCCGGTTGACCTTCCGCGCCGCTAAGAGCGCTTCCAGGTTTTCGGGGCGGTGATTCCGTTGGTTGTAGAACAGCGTGACCCGATCGTCTTTGGCGATCTCCTGAATCAGTTTGAGCGAAATCTCCTGAAATTGAGGGTTCCAACAGATAAAGGTGCTTTCCTGCGGATCAAATTCCGCGAGGGGCCCCGCGGGAGGGTTTTCCTGAACGTCCTGCGTGCAGGCAGTGAGGAAAAATACGAGACAGGACCATCCTGCCAACAGACAGCGACGCAATCCGTGCATCCCCGTCAATCCGGCCATGACATTCATATCAGGCCACCGGTTGAAAGCGTTTTTTATACATCGTTGAAAAATCGGCCTTACCGATCAAATTTATTCGGGCAAAATACAACAAGATTCTGAATAAAACCTGAATTTTATGAAACCCGGCGGAAATACTGCAGGTGCCAATGAAGAGACAAGCGGGTGCAGGGGTGAATCCAGGATCACCGGTATTGGGAGACCGGGAGGTATTCCGGGTGTTCGCTTGGCAGTGCTGGAAAAGCCTGGCTTGGAAGGGGGCAGGAGCCTGGCGCCAATAAAAATCGTCCGTAGACGTCCCGGGATTCGGGTAGTATACCTGCGTTTCCGGCTTCTTGCCGGAGGGCGAGGCGAATCAGGCTGGGCGGGCTGTACCAAGCGGCCGTGGTAATTCGGCGGGTTTCTGTTTTTTTCGATTATAAAATCCACTATCTTGTTCGTATCAATTTTTTTATCAAATGAAAGCCATTGTGTTAAAAAACGATGTTTTCGAGGGATTGCCGGTAATCTGCCTGGAGTTCCCCTATGATTTTGGGCTAAAGGAGCTGGTAAAAACCTACCCGGAATGTGGCTGGTCCAAAAAACACAAGACCTGGTGGGTTCCGTATCGGGAGGATCAATTGGACGAGTTGATTCGATTTTTCCGGGGGAAAGTTTAGCTGGATTATTCCTGCTTGCGAAAAGTAAAACCCCCCGATAAATTTGCCGAATTGCCTATCCTTGAGCCTGCGATTCAGGCAGAAGTAGCTAAGCTCAGGGACTGGATGCGAAACCGCAGGTATGCAGATTCTACGGTCAAAACCTACACGGAAGCCATGGCTTTGTTTTTCCGGTTCATGGGAAATAAAGAGCCAGTGGCCGTTACCAATGAAGACTTGGAATTGTTCAACAGGGATTTTATCATCAGAAGGAAGTATTCAGCATCCTACCAATCCCAGGTTATCAATGCCTTGAAACTATATTTTGGCACTTTGGTACAAAAAAAACTGGATCCGGAAATTATCAAACGGCCAAAAAAGCCCATGCTGCTTCCCAATGTGCTGAGTAAGGAAGAGGTGAAAAGGATTTTGGAAGCACATGACAACATCAAACACAAGGCCATGTTGTCATTGATTTACGCCTGCGGATTAAGACGAAGTGAACTGTTGGCATTGAAATTCGCAGATGTCGATGCCAGGAGGGGATTATTGATCATCAGGCAGTCCAAAGGCAGGAAAGACAGGGTTGTGCCACTTTCGGAAAAAATGGTACTTTTACTGAGGCAGTACTACCGTGAAAATAAACCGGAGGTTTACCTATTTGAAGGCAAGGTAAAAGGGAGAAAGTATAGTGACAGGAGCTTGGAGAGTGTATTGAAACAAGCCTTGGGTAAGGTTAAGCTCAACAAGCCCGTTACGCTCCATTGGCTTCGCCATTCCTATGCGACCCATTTATTGGAGAACGGTACAGATTTGCGGTACATTCAGGAACTATTGGGTCACAAGAGCAGCAAGACGACGGAGATTTATACGCACGTGAGCACCCGCTCCCTGCAACAAATAAAGTCCCCATTTGATGATCTTTAACGAAATGAGTAGTACTATTAAACCCGGACAGAGAAGTAATTTTATCAGGGTTATCCAACACAAGACGGACAGATAACCCTGACCCGGTCAGGTATATATACAAGTTGGCGGTAATATGAAAAGATTGGACTTTATGAGACAGCTAACACTACTTCTAGCTTTTTCAACTTTAATTATGGAGCAAGTACTATCACAAAATACACCAACTGATGAAATAGAAAAGATTTACATTGAGTATAAGGGTGATACTGTTAAAGGTCGTAGACTAACTGTATCAAGCACTATACCTATTGAAGTTGGAAGAGCTTGGCAGAATGTACAAACACCTGAACTGCTTCAATTTGTCGCTAAAGGTATGATTAAGTTCAAATCTGTTGATGATGAAGGTTTCCCCAAAAAATGGCAGGAAGGACGCACTTACGGAGCTAAAATGAGCGTTTTTGGGTTTATCCCATTTGGTGGAATTCATTATTTGAGCATTGTTAAAATTGATTCATCTAACTACCAAATTTCAACAAAAGAATGGGATAAGAGTGCGAAAGTTTGGAATCATGATGTGCGTATTAAAGCCATCGGAAAAGATTCTATTTATTACGAAGATTCCATTGAGATTTATGGTGGATTTTTGACAGGATTCATTACTGCCTTTGCAAAACGTTTTTATAAACACAGGCAGAAAAGATGGCAAATCGTGGCAAGAGAAAACCTTGAATTTGGAAAATAAATACTACCGCCAACAATGGCTAAGAAAACATAGGGCAGACAGTGCTTTCAGAACTATTTGTTCATTTAGCAAACTTTGTTTTCGGTGGACAGTGAATAACTTCGAAAGCCCTACGTTTCTTAGCCGAGACCGTTACAGGACAGGCAAGTGAAGTAAGGGAAATTGGTAAGCCTTCGGAAGGAAGTCCACGATAGCTAGGAAGTTCACGAAGGACCGGATGGGGTTTTTTCCGGCATCCAAGGCAAGGGACTTTTTCGGTTTCCGAAGGTGGCCTGCGTAAAATTCAGGACTGAAGGCGTGCCTTTTCAGACAATGTGTGGGATTTCCGAAGGGGTCTTGTCCCAATTACGGGAGCTCACAGTCCTGTACAGGGGAGGCGCAAGACCGGGCGGTAGGGCTCCGGAAGGAAAAGACTTTAAAGAGGAAGATTGGAGGGACTGGACGCTATGGGGAAGCTGCCGGAAAAACCCTGAAAGTGTTGATCCACCGGGGGGCGGCCATCCAGGGAACCGAAAGGGTTTCGAACTGAATGAAAAGATCCGGTCCAGGTCGTACAGTGAGGCCATTCAGGTTCTGAAAATTTGACCGGTACCACCGGGAAAAACTGCACGGAAACGCCCGTCCTGTAACCCAAGCTTGGGTGCAGCAGGCAGTTCACGAGTAAAATATTATTTTAGTACATTTAAGGAAGTTTTTGAAATCTGGGAAGAAAAGGGCTCCGGAATTGCCCGCCGCCCACAAGCCCCGGACGTTATGCTGTATTAAAGAAAAATGAATGGGTCAACACACTACCGATACTAGCCTTACATTATTTGATTTCCTTATTGGTTTAGGAAAGATTCTGCGTTATCATTCAGATAGTGAATACCCAATGAGTGAAAATTCATTTGGAAGTCAAGCAATTGATATCGCTTGGTTTAATGAGCAAGGAGATAGATTCCCTCTTTTCATTTTCGAGATTGAAAGCACTAGTAATAATTCCATTGCCAATAATCCAACTAAAATTTTCGGGAAGGAGAGTAAAGTATTCGAAAAGCCTCTCTTCTTTTTTCATATAATAATTGACGGAGCTGAAAACTCTGAAAAGTATAATGATCTTTTGGGGCTTTTTGGAAAGTATAATTACGACCTATTCAGAGTCAACAACGGACAAACTGAAAATCTGATTTTAAAAATCATCTCACAACACCGAAGAATTCATAATCATATTGACCTTCCGTATTTGATAAGGCATATCAATAATTATGAAAATATAAAGACAGAAATTGTTTTTGATAGATTTCTCACAGAATTAGAGCAATTAATACAAGAAAACGAATCGTACCGGACAGGTCAAGCTTATGCAGATATTGGTTCGCGAGACATTTCGTTTATAGAACAGTATGTGAAGTTTATTCACAGATCATATCTCAATAAATCATTGCCCTATTTGAGTTACGAAAGCTATTATGCGAGTATTTGCTCTGAGTTCATCAATCTAGGAATCTTACATTACAATTTTAAAGATACTTTACGCGATACTGATTTTAAAAACCTGTTGATTGAAGCTCAAAAAACTGAAACCTTTGATAAGATTGAATATCTCCCAGGTTTGAATTACGATTATGATATTTTCATCCAAGACTTTGTGCCGTTTTACTTGACGTTGACTTTCTTTCTATTCGATGGTAATATTAGTGCTCAGAGATATGTCTTGGATGTAGCTTTAGGAATAATCAGAAAATTACAAATATCAAATGACTTCACTTTTGAGCATCATGTATCTTGGTTTTTATTAATGGCCGCAAGTAATCAAGAGTTTTATAAGGATTTTGAAGAAGTTAGGAACTCAATGAATAGCAACAGTGGAATTCTGAATACTATCCTCTATTGTCCAATTTTCATGAACGATCATAATAATTTACCAGATTCTGAAATGATTTTGATTCCTGACCGAAATACATATGTTGAACTATTTAAGCGAGAATTCAGTCATTTAAGCAATGATAAGGATATTAATCAAATAGCTATAATGAGTTTATCGGAAGATTGGAAAGATGCCCAAGACCGACATTTTAATTTAGGTGTAGATTTATCAAACTTAGTCTCTAAATCATTATCATAAATAAAAAAAACACAGCATAACAAAGTGTATAGTGCATACCCTGCGGGATACGCACCATACACAAACCGTTACAGGACAGGCAAGTGAAGTAAGGGAAATTGGTAAGCCTTAGGAAGGAAGTCCACGATAGCTAGGAAGTTCACGAATGACCGGATAGGGTTTTTTCCGGCATCTAAGGCAAGGGACTTTTTCGGTTTCCGAAGGTGGCCTGCGTAAAACTCAGGACTGAAGGCGTGCCTTTTCTGACAACGTGTGGGATTTCCGAAGGGGTCTTGTCCCAGTTACGGGAGCTCACAGTCCTGTACAGGGGAGGCGCAAGACCGGGCGGTAGGGCTCCGGAAGGAAAAGACTTTAAAGAGGAAGATCGGAGGGACTGGACGCTATGGGGAAGCTGCCGGAACAACCCTGAAAGTGTTGATCCACCGGGGGGCGGCCATCCAGGGAACCGAAAGGGTTTCGAACTGAATGAAAAGATCCGGTCCAGGTAGTACAGTGAGGCCATTCAGGTTCTGAAAATTTGACCGGTACCACCGGGAAAAACTGCACGTATACGCCCGTCCTGTAACCCAAGCTTGGGTGCAGCAGGCAGTTCACGAGTAAAATATTATTTTAGTACATTTAAGGAAGTTTTTGAAATCTGGGAAGAAAAGGGCTCCGGAATTGCCCGCCGCCCACAAGCCCAGGACGTTGGCATTAATTGTAGAACGTATGAAAATAGGAATTATCGGTGGAGGAATTACAGGGCTTACAGCTGCGTTGGCACTTCGTAAATCAGGAATCACATCAGTTGTTTACGAGCAAGCTGTTGAACTCAATGAAATTGGGGCTGGCATTTGGCTTCAACCGAATGCAATTAAGGTTTTGGATTGGCTTGGTTTAAAAGGGGAGATACAGAAACAGGGAATCGAGCTGAATAAAATGGAAATCACCAATAATCAGCTAATTCCTATTAAAAAAATCAAAAGTGAGGTAGTACAGGATGAGGATGGAAACAGGACAATTGCTATACATCGTGCCAGGTTGCAAAAAATTCTTTACAACGAAGTGCTGAAATCAAATGAGGTTCATCTCAATAAAAAATACATCCACCACAGCTTTAGTTCAGATTCAATAAATCTGCAATTTGAAGATGGCGAAGACTCAGTCGATATATTATTGGGAGCTGACGGAATTGACTCATCAGTTAGAAAAGCACTTTTCCCTAATTCACCATTACGTAATTCAGGGCAAGTTTGCTGGAGAGGTATATCTAAAATGAACCTACCAGATTCTTTAAAAAGCCTGGGACAAGAAGCATGGGGCAAACAAATCCGGTTTGGTTTTTCTCAAATCGCGAAAGAGGAAGTCTATTGGTTTGCAGTCGCAAATGTTGAGCATCTGAAAAAAGTAGATGGACTGGATCGAAAAAAATTTATCACAAAACTTTTTGAGAGCTTCTCTCCCATTATAAATGAACTTATCGCCAATACTGAATCAACGAATATTCATCAGGCAATACTTCATGACTTAAAGAGACTTCCTGATTGGTACCAGTCTAAAATGTGTCTTATAGGTGATGCCGCTCATGCTACTACTCCTAACATGGGACAAGGAGCTTGTCAGGGTATTGAGGATGCTTTTTACATCAGTAAATATTTGTCTAAATCACCACAAAACGTACAAGGAGCATTTGAAGAGTTCCAGCTAAAAAGGAGAGAAAAAGTAGATTACGTTGTCAATACCTCCTGGCAATTTGGAAAAATGGCGCATAGTACAATTGGACAACCAATTATGAAACTACTGATGAAAATGACTCCTGATAGTGTAATAAACTCGCAAATGAACAAACTGTATGCTATTGACAAATGAAAACTAATGCCAACAATCGCTATAAAAACATGCCCTTCGGGACACGTTTCATAGCGGGAACGTTGGCTGCAAGGCAAAACAAGACGACTGAATGAGTAACGATAGGAAAAAATTCACGGAAAATGACAATCTGATACTTTATTCAGAGGTTGAAGGAATGTGCCCATTATGCCCTAACACCCTCATGTATGAAAAAAACGACCAGAATAGAAAGAATTACGAGATTGCCCATATTTATCCACTTAACCCTAAGCCAGAAGAAAAGGAATTGTTAAAAGACCAAGAGAGGTTAAGTACCGACCCTAACGATTTGAAAAATCTAATTTGTCTTTGTGATATATGCCATACAAAATTCGATAAACCAAGAACTGTAGAAGAGTACCAAAACCTTGTCGCAATAAAGAAAACACTATTGAGGAGAACGGCTGAAAAATCACTATGGGGCGACACGAAGGTTGAAAATGAGATGTTCGAAATAATAGATATTCTTTCAAATGATGAAATTGACCTTGAAAAAGAAGATATATTGAAATATGACTCTAAAGCAATTGATACGAAGGTGGATGATACCATAACTGTTCTTACAAAAATCCACAGAAACGTACAGGACTACTACCATATAGTTAAATCAAAGTTTATTGATATTGACAAGGTTACTCCACTGACAACAGAGACTATTTCTTCCCAAGTAAGAACCCATTATCTCCTTCTATGCAAGCAGAATAAGGACCTTAATCAAAAAGCAATTTTTGACGCTATGGTCAATTGGTTATCAAAAAGAACCAGTCAAGAAACAAATGAGGCGGCGGAAGTCTTAATCTCATACTTTATTCAAAATTGTGAAGTGTTCGAATGATTTATCCAAATAAACATATCAGAATCAAAGATTCCATCATTTACAAAATGTTATCCATATTGGAAGTACAGAGTGATTCTTATATGAACATCCATGAACTATACTCCAAGACCAAGAATAAATTCAACAATGCAGATGAATTCATATTGTCGCTTGATGTTCTTTATGCTTTAGACATGATAGAGGTGGATTTTAAAACAGAAACCATTAAGTATGCTAAAAGAAATTAAGTGCGATCATTTTATCGAGAAGACCTTACAGTTTAAGGAAGGCCTTAACACCGTCCTTGGTGATGATTACTCTACAAATTCGATTGGGAAATCAACACTACTCATGATAATTGACTTTGTACTTGGAGGTAACTCATTTCTTGAAAAGGATTCTGGAGCAATTAACCAGTTGGGCGACTTAACTTTTATGTTCAGATTTGAATTTAACGAGACTTCATATTACTACCAGCGCTCTACAAGCACAAGTGGCACAGTAGGTATTTGCGATAGTGAATACAACATTACGAGCGAAATAAGTACCAACTCATTTACGAATCAGCTAAAGAACCATTATAACCTCAGAATTGAATCCTCCTTTCGGGCGGCTATAAATCCATATTCGAGAATTTGGGGAAAGGATAATTACAATGTAGATAAACCAATACAAAATTCAATTAAGGAGGCAGAAAGTATTTCAATAGAAAATATCATAAAACTATTCGGCCTATACAATGAGATTGCTGTTACTGCTAACGAGATAAAAAGCCAAGAAGAGTCAAAAAAGATATTGGCTGGAATGGTCAAAAAGAACATCGTTCCTAAAATAACGAAGACAGACTATTTGAGGAATGAAAAAGAAATCGAAAGGTTAAATAATGAAGTTGAGGAAATTCAAAACAATCTGTTAAAATTCACTTTAAATATTGAAGAACTTTCGAACAAGGAGATTATTGATCTAAAAACAGAAAAGCAAAGGTTATTAGACGCTCAGTCATCCGTTCAAAATAAAATGAGAAGATTAGAAATTAACCTTTCTTCAAAAAGAGTAAAGAGTAAGTATTTTAACAGATTATCTCAGTTTTTCGAAAATCCGAATGAAGATAAAATCAACGAAATAGAAACATTTCACAACAACATTGCTAAAATCTTACAAAGAGAACTTGAGGCCACCAAGGAGATACTAAACTCGGAAAATGAGGAATTTAAGCTGCAGATTTCCTTAATTAATCAAAAAATCGACCAACTATTATCGAATGTCCAAAGACCTAATTTCATAGTTGAGAAGATATATGACTTGACTATTCAAGCCAATAAACTTAAAGAGTCGAACAAGTTTTACGAACAAAGAGAAACTGTAGCTGAAGATGTCAAAGCGTTGAATCTAAACCTGGACGAAACAATAAACAACATACTTTTAGATATAGAGGTCCAGATCAATAATGAGTTGATCAGGATCAATAAAGAAATTCATTCTGAAAAGAAAAAAATCCCGCGTATCTCACTCAAACGTAAGAGATACAGCTTTGACCATTCTTCAAATACTGGAACGGGTAAATCCTTTGCCGACTTAATCGAATTTGACTTGGCAATATTGAGTTTGACTGACTTGCCCTTGTTAATTCACGATTCAGTGTTATTCAAGAATATAGAAGATAGGGCAATTGATCGGATAATTGACCAGTACCAAAATTTTGATAAACAAATATTCATCGCGCTTGATGGCATAAATAAGTTTTCGGACGAGTCACAGAAAGTTCTGACAAATAAGTGCACACTTCATCTATCCGAGACAAGAAAACTTTTCAACCGTGACTGGCGATAAAAAGCCCAGCAGCCAACAATCGCTATAAAACATGCCCTTCGGGACACGTTTCATAGCGGGGCCGTTGGCAGCAAGTGTAAAGGACAACCAGACTAATCATAAACAGTTGAATTAATGAGTAAAATATTAAACTACATTAGAGATTTACCTGAAGTGAGAACGGGAATATTTATATTGTCTGTTTTACTATCGGGAATACTTTGTAGTGGTTTTATAACGGAAATTACAATTAATGGAAAATTGGAATGGTTTACCTTTTATAAAACAACAACTTTTTGGTTATTATGTGCATATGCCGTTTTGCTGTATCTCTATAATCGCTTTATTTATCTGCACGAAAAGAATATCTTAAGATTTCTTGATGACGATTACTGTAAGGCATACATTATAAATCAGTGCTTGCCTGAAATTACAGAACGATATAAAAAGGATATAAAAGAAGGCAAACAATTGACAGAGCTCATAGATATAAGAGCCGAATTAAAAAAATTAAAGAAATGAAAGTTTTAGCAACAGAAGCATTCAAAACGAAACTAAATGGGTACTCTGATTTGGCTTTCCAACAAAAATTGTTGAGCTTCATTGACGAGCTTAGTAATATAACTGATGTAAATTCTATTCAGAGCAAATACGAGATTTCCTTAAATAATGTATTTGTTCACAAAGTTGATGATTATAGAATATTCTTTTCACTCATTGATGGAGAAACAGAAACTATTATTTTAATTGACTTGGTAAAAAAAGATACAGCAACTGTTAGAGCAAGTTTTAAAAATCCAAAATACAATTCATCAATTAATCCAAAATACAACTCGACAATTAACCCAAAATATAACTCGACAATTAATCCGAAATACAACTCGACAATTAATCCGAAATACAACTCGACAATTAATCCGAAATACAACTCGACAATTAATCCAAAATACAACTCGACAATTAACCCAAAATACAACTCGACAATTAACCCAAAATACAACTCGACAATTAACCCAAAATACAACTCAAGAATAAACCCAAAACTAAATCCTTCATTTGACGGATTTTATATTTACGACTTAAATGCCAATCCTATTCTATATGCAATCAAGGCTAATGACAAAGTTCTAATCCTTTATGACTTCAATAATGAAGCTATATATTATGCTGTTGCAATTGACAAGGGATATGTGGTGTTCGACTTTAATTCGAATCAGCAGATAAGCTATATTATTTCAAATAATTCAAAGGGTTTCAATCAATTTAACTTAGATGGCGAATGGATAGGTTACATAGTATGAAAACACCAGCTGCCAACAGCACCTACCAAAAAGTGGCGGTTCAGTGGTTAAATCAAGCTATGTGCTTCTATCAAAGTTTGTGCTTGGTTGACAGTGAAGTGCTTCGAAATCGCGACCTTCGGGTAGCTGCAAAACGTTATGTGCCATAATCTGCGACCTATAAAATGATAGAACTAATTAAAATCCGACTACAAGAAATATGAGGTTAAAGATTATATATATTTCTACAAGCATAGTTGGATTTGCACTGATATACTTTCTTGTAGCCCATTTTTCGGATTTAAGTTACTTTTTTGCAAAGGACAATCCACGAGGTGAATTATTTAGAGTTATTCTTTCAACCATTGGCGGGCTTGGTGCATTGATTGCTTTGTATTATGTGGCAAAACAAGTACATGCAATAGAAAAGGGTAATATTGAAAATCGTTTTAACAATGCAGTAGGACATTTAAGCAATAGCAATTCTACTGTTGTTTTAGGGGGTATTCATGTTTTACACCAAATTGCCATAGAAAATAAAAGCTATACACGAATTGTACATAATTTGTTTTGTAGTTATTTAAGGGAGAACTCTGCAAGTCTTTACATTAGTCCAAATAAATGCCCTGTTGTAATTCAAACGCTGATTAATTATTTATTCCTTAACTACAACGGGAAAAATAATGTTTATAAAAAGTACTCTTATGATTTATCGTTTAGTGTTTTAAAGTATCTAAGCCTTCCAAGAATTGAAATGCACAAAGTAAACTTTGAAAACTGTGTATTAGAAGATTGTAATTTTTTTAAAGGAGATTTTTCAGATTGCGATTTTCGTGATGCTCTATTAAAAAATTGCAGATTTGAGGAAGCCACATTGGCAACATGCTATTTCTATGAAGGATCTTCTACCGATTGTAATTTTATAAATGCCAAATTATATCATTGCAGTTTTACAGGCAAGACAGCAAAGTGCAATTTCATGAATGTGTCATTTACTGATTGTTATTTGGGTGGAGAATTTAAAGACTGCTATATTGCCTGCACAGATATAATAAATTGTGGTTTTAGAGGAGGAGTCTTTCTGGAATGCGATTTTCACGGTAGCAGAATAAATAATAAATGCGATTTAAATAAAAGCACCATGGAAAACTGCTCATTTAAGGACACTAGGATAAAAACATGTGAGTTCAAAGAAAGCTTATTGAAGAGCTGTAATTTTGAAGACAGCGAATTATTGGTTTGTAATTTCTGGTATGCTACATTGATATTATGCAATTATAAGAAAAGTAAGTTGGACGAATGTAGATTCTGGGGTGTCAATTTGACTAACTGCGATTTTGAGGACACTACACTGACCAAATGTGACTTTGGAACAGGAAATAATACTATTCCTTACAAAGCAAAATTGACTAATTGCAACACAAAAAACATCAAATTAATAGACACAGAATTACCAGTGTAGAAAATGAAAAATACAGCACATAACAATGCATATAGCTAATGGCGAGTGAATGGCTACGAGCAAACTTTTCGCCTCCTATCCAGTATTGGTTTTGATAGACTGAAAAGTGCCTCGAAACCGCCACAAACCATATGCAAACCGTTGGCAGTAATTAGACAAAACCGAAAATAACCATTATTAAAATTGAAAAAATGACCACAACGACATTTCTAACATTTGTAGGCGACCAATGCGGAAAGGGTGAGAAAGCAATAAGATTTTACACTTCCATCTTTCCGAATTCTGAAATTAAAAGCATAACAAAATACAGAGAAGGAGAAGCCGGTGGAACACCGGAGCTTATCAAATATGGAGTATTTACATTAAATGGAACTGATTATATGGTATCTGAAAGTAATTATAATCATGCTTGGACATTTTCACATGCCGTTTCAATTTTTATAAGTGACAATTCTGATGATTTGATACAAACACTTTTCGAGAAACTTTCTTCAAATGGTGGTCAAGTAATGGTTCCTTTAGACGATTACAAAGGTGAAGGAGACTACGGATTTGGTAAGAAATTCGGATGGTGTCAAGACAAATATGGAATTTCATGGCAATTTGTGCTTACTGAATAATTAACGACAAGTAACCATTAAAAATAAAAATAACTACTGCCAATCGAGTAGCCTCCACCTGAGCCAAATGGCTCAGGTGGAGGCTCTCACACCACCAAGCGTACGGGTCTTCCCGAAAAATCGGGACTGGCTCTACCGGCCCTGCAATCCGGCCCTTCGCTAAAATGACTCAAAGGGGTCATTTTTTGTAAGCAAACGGCCAACCCCCTATTAAAATTTTCTGGGATTCCCTTGATGATTTTTCCATCTGTGGGGCAGCAGGTCGGAGAACTTGCCGTCATAGGTGGGGTTGTTGAGTTTTCGCAGCACGTCGAGCAGCCAGTCATGGGGATTTACCTCGTGCTTTTTGCAAGTCGCGAACAGGGAGTAGATCATTGCGGCATTCTGAGCAGTGGCGTGGGTACCAGCGAACAGGTAGTTTTTCCGTCCCAGGGCAATCGGTCTGATGGCGTTTTCAATAAGGTTGTTGTCAATCTGAAGTTGTCCGTGGAGGGTGTATAGCTTCATGCTGTCCATGAGCGGAAGTGCATAGGCGATTGCCCTTCCTATCGGTGAGGAAGGGAGTACCTTGGGATACTCGGCGAGCATCCAGTCGTGGAGTTCCCGCAGTATGGGTTGGGATTCCTCCACCCGTTTTTTGACGATGAGGTTTTCGGGAAGGGGCGGTTCGGCTTCCCTGATCTGTTTTTCTACTGCATACAGTTTGGCAATCGTCCCCACCGCCCAAGAAGCCCTATCTCTGTCATAAACTGCTGCCTCGTCGAACTTGCGGCGGATATGAGCCATACAATAATAGTGCTTTATGCCTTTGTTGCGGGCAAAAAGACTATGGTAAACCTCATAGGCATCTGTCTGGACCACGCCCTTGTAATTGGCCAATATCTCCTCTGGGCCGGATTTGTTCCTGGCGGTCCGGTAGTCAAAGAATACCAACCCGTCCACGGGGGCATGATAGGCCCACACGAAACCCCTATGGGAGGAACCCTTCACGCCTCCGTTTTCGAGTACCTGCATCCGGGTTTCGTCTGCCTGTAGATAGAGATTGGCCAGGGTTTCGCGCTTGAGTGCGTTGTAGATTGGGGTGATTGCTTTACAGGCTGCATTGGTGTTGTCGATGAGCGTGGAGGCGGGGATTTCGAGCCCTATTCGCCTGAACATCTGCTGCTGCCTGTACAGGGGAAGGTGATCCACGAATTTGGAGGTAAGCAGGTGGGCCAGAACCGATTCATCGAAGAGTCCCCTGTTTACGGTCCTGGAAGGGATTGGGGCGATCAGCACTCCCTTTTTGCCGGTTTGCGAAGGGTCAATGAGGGCCCATTTCCTGCGAACGGTCCTGCGCACTTTAAAACTGGCGGGTACCATCACCAACACCTCGCTGGTTTCTTCTCCGATGATTTTGTATCCTTCCAGGTTTTGGTTGGGGTCTATGATATCGATTTCCCGCTCCAGGCTTTCGGGAAACACCATGCGGGGACCTCGGGCTGCGGCTTTCCTACGCTTGCGTGCCTGTATGTCCTGCTCCAGGTTCGCCTTTTCCACCTCGGCGGCAGTAAGCTCCTCGGAGGCTTGAACATCGGCTTCCCCGGCACCCAAGGGGAAGAGGCCCAGCTGCCCGTTGCCCGAACCGCTCACCCGGTTGTCGGATTTTGAGGAGGAGAAGTGCCTGCGCCGCAGTTCGGCTGCGTCCAGTAGGGCTAACTTAAGTTTGAGTTCCGTTTCCAGTAGCATGCGCCTGCTTTCGGCCAACTGTTTTTGGCTTTCCAGGTAGAGCGCTTTATAGTCCGGTACGGCTGTATTCATAGTATAAAAATAAATATAAAAAGTGACTTTAAATCATTTAAAGGCCACTTTTTTACAATATTTTTCACTTTTTTTTAAGTGAAAATATTCCTTTCGTACCGCTTTCTGAGTTGTACGGAAGCAAGCTTCACGCCCTGCAAAACCAGGGTCAGCTCCCTGGCGGAAACCAGTGTTTTGCTGTTTTTAGGACGCTCGAACGTACCCGACTCCAGACGCTTGATGTACATGGCGTAGCCGTCTCCGTCCCACTGGAGCAAACGCATTTGGTTGCCGCGTTTGCCTATAAAAATAAACACGTCACCCGAAAGGGGATCAAGTCCCAGATTGTTTTGGACAAGGCCGGCAAGGGAGTAAATTCCGCAGCGCATGTCGGCAGGCTTGTGGTATAGAAAATAGCGTACCGAAGAGGAAAGGGAAAGCATGCTTACGATATCAGCGCTCTGAGCCAGGCGGTATCCGGAAGGCGCTGAAAGGAAAGCCTGGTCCCGTTGGGAAAGTTCAATACCGCAACAGGCTCAGGTTCGGGATCGCTAACACGCAACTCGGTAAAACCTGTGTCCACATTCTTTTCCTGCCCAAACTTCTTGGACCAGTACCGGAAAGTGGCGTACTTGACTGAGGATTACTTGCAGAACAGACCGACGGAAATACCACTGGCCTTCCACTCTTCATAAAGGGAATGATAATAATCCCTGGGGGAAATAGTTTGTAAATCTTTCATGCAGGCAAAGGTCTCGAACCCCTGCCAGAAAAAATAGATGGGGGTGGGCGTTCGCTTACATTTTCTTAACGTTCGGCCCTCTCACGGCAAACCACTCCCGCATCAGCGGGACAGGCAATGCGACTTGCTAATGCTTCGGGACACAGCCTGTCCCGATAGTTATCGGGAACTCCCGCGCATAAGGGATGCCGAGAAATCGGCACGGGCGTTTCACCCGTTGGAACGGTCCACTTTTTGACCTATATTCACCATTCGAGGCACACATATCACCTTGCATCCAGCCTGCCTACCGCAGGCAGGCGGGCTGTTTCGATTAAACATGAAAATCATTATCTTTAAAAAGATAGGTGTAAGCTGGAAGCGAACGTCTTAGGAAGGCCGCCGTCTCCAAGCTGAATCACGTTAGTATACATTTAGAGAATGAAAAAATATTTCTACCTACTTACTGTATTTATACTATTAACTGCTTGTAATAAAGCGAATGAATTCAAATCAAATCTGAAAATTGAAAATGATAGTTTAAGAAATAAAATAAACGAACTTAAAACTCAAATTCGATTGGCTGACAGTTTGAAAAGCACTTCTCAGGTTACTATTGCAAATACTGACATTAAAGAATTGACCTCAAAATTCAACAATCAGAAATATCAAATAAAAATTTCTTATCCCAAAGAATATTTTGAGAAAAAAGAGAATAATTATCCTGTTCTATATGTAATTGATGCAGAAACAAATTTCGGAGGTGTCAGCTATATAGTACAAAGACTTATTAAAGATAAACTAATTCCAGAAATCTTGGTTGTGGGAATTGCTTACAATACGGATTACAAGAACTTTTACAGGTTAAGAAGCAGAGATTTAACACCGGTAGAGGATAAGCACTTGAGAATGGGAAATAAAAATGTTGACCCAACAGGTGGTGCACCAAAATTTAGTGATTTCCTCGAATTTGAACTTTTCCCATTTATTGAAGAAGAATTTAGAACTAAAAAAGGAGATAGAGCTATTTATGGCCACTCTTATGGAGGACTCTTTGGTTCCTATACTTTTTTAGACAAACCACACCTTTTTAACAGGTATCTACTTTTGGGACCTTCTCTGTGGTATAAAGAAAAATTATTAGTCAATCAAGCTTCAAATAAAAGTTTAAGTTTCAATAAACCAATAAAACTATATATGGCTTCAGGAGAATTTGATGTAAGAATAAATGACTATCAGGAAGAATTCGTTAAATTCTTGAAAAAGAAAAATATATTAAATTTAAAACTTGAATCAGAGGTTATTGAAAATGAAACTCATCGCACCATTTTTGGAGTGGGATTCACGAATGGTTTAAGATTTATTTATGGGAAATAAAAGCGTATGCTAACAATGTTTAAAAGTAATAGCGGTTAAAGCGATAAAAGAAGCGTGTAAACATAAAACAAAGGTTAGCGCAAAACCGAAAGTTTGTGAGTAAAAATCCGCTACTGCTCCTACACGAGACGGTTGTCTTTCATACAAGAAAAAATATTTATGATTAATGAAAGTCCTATTAAAAATATGTAAAGGGATCCTCAAGTCAATCGGATTGCTAGTAGCAATTATCATTTTTGCTGGACTAATCTTTCGTCTTTTTGCACCAAAACCCCAACCTCCTGGTGAACTCATGGATATTGGTGGTTTTAGCTTACACATTAATAGTATTGGATCAAAAAGCAACAAGCCAACCTTAGTAATTGAATCCGGGGCAGGAGCTCCGACCGAATACTATTATTGGTTGGGTGAAGGACTGAAGGACAGCATGCAGGTTGTTCGTTATGACCGAGCAGGTATTGGATATAGTGATGTGAGCGATACTCCTAGAGACCCGGAAACGATCGCAAGAGAATTGCATAACCTGTTGGAAAAGGCAGGGATATCACCTCCTTATATTATGGCTGGTCATTCATACGGCGGTCATTATATCCGCGTATTTACAGAACTCTATCCAGACGATGTAGTGGGATTGGTTTTTTTGGACGCTCCCCATCCCAATGAGAGCGAAAGGCTAAATATGCCTCCTGAACCAAAATTCCTGAATACACTATATTATATAGGAGCAGTTTCGGGAGACCTGGGCATTCTGGGTATGTTTGATCGAATCCTTGGTCCGATACTTTGGGCCCCTGGTTTACCCGAGGAAGTAACTGAGCGTTACCATGATTATACGCTTAGTGGAAAATATCTTTGGGGATATCTTAAAGAGGAAAAATGGTACCCTGGGTTGGTGGAAATATCTGGGACGATAAGCGACTTTGGTTCCGTTCCGATAAGGGTGTTTGCAGGAACCAATTTGAACGAAAAGGCACTTCTTGATATGGGTTTAAATCCAGAAGAAATTAAAACAGAAAGAAGAAGAATGCAGGAAGAAGTAGCAAGTCTTTCAACCAATGGTAAGGCGTTTTTTTTAGAAGGGGGTCACATTACCATATTCAGCCAAAAGGAAAATGCAGATATCATTTGTAATGAAATCCTAAAGCTATCGGGAGAAGTAAAAATGGAGTAACGAGCTACAATCGAGTAGCCCGACCTGAGCCATCTGGCTCAGGTTGAGGCGCTCAGATTTATCTTTCGGAGGTACGACCACCCGGCGTACGGGTCTTCCCGATAAAAGATCGGGACAGGCATTTCACCTATTGGAACGGTCAACTTTTTAAATTATATTCACCATTTCAGGCACACACAGCACCTACCCAAAAGTGGCAGTTCAGTGGTTAAACCTGCCTACCGGCAGGCAGGTACCAAAGTTTCTGCTTGGTCGACAGTGAAGTACTTTTAAATCGCCACGTTCGGGTAGCTGCAACCCGTTGGGCGTAATACTAAAATGGAATGAAAAAAATCAGCATTCAACTATCAGGTGCGTTATTTTTAGTCATTGCAATTTCGGCAGTAGCCCAGCAACGTGTCGAAAAACGACTTCCTAATATTGTTTATATTTTTGCAGACGATTTGGGATACGGTGATATCGGCAGCTTTGGTTCCAAAGATATTAATACTCCTCATATTGACCGATTGGCAATTGAGGGGATCAAATTTCTGGATTTTTATTCTGCTTCTCCTCTCTGTAGCCCCTCTCGGGCATCCTTACTGACAGGTAGGTACCCACAAAGAATGGGGATAAATGATGTTTTTTTCCCCGAAAGCTTCACCGGTATGCCCGAGGAAGAAATAACAATTGCGGAATTATTGAAACAAAAGGGATATAAGTCAGCGGTAATCGGCAAATGGCATTTGGGGCACAGGGAACGCTATTTGCCTCTTCAGCAAGGGTTTGATTATTTTTTTGGCATGCCGTATAGCAATGACTTGGCAAGTGCCGTCTACATGCAAGGAAACGATGTAAAATCCCATGAAGTAGATCAGCGCTTGATCACGAAAACCTATACCGATGAAGCCATTCGGTTTATTGAACAAAACAAAAACCAGCCTTTCTTTTTGTATCTCTCGCACAATATGCCTCATGTCCCAATTTATGCCTCAGATGAATTCATAGGCAGCTCAAAGAGGGGACTTTACGGAGATGCCGTTCAGGAATTGGATTGGAGTGTCGGACAGGTCCTGAATAAATTAGAATCGGAAAATCTGCTGGAGAATACATTAATCATTTTTTCAAGTGATAATGGCCCATGGCTGGCGATGAAAGAACTGGGAGGTTCTGCCGGACCATTAAGGGAAGGGAAGAATTACACCTTTGAAGGAGGCATGAGAGTACCAACAGTCGCTATGTGGAAGGGCCATATTCCAGAGGGCTCGGTACATGATGGCCTGGCTACCCAGATGGACTGGTTTCCAACCATTGCGAAATTAACAGGTGCAACACTGCCCAATAACCTTACCCTGGATGGAAAGGATCTATCCCGGGTTTTGTCAGGAAGGGGAAAAAGGGATGGCGATTCTTTTCTGTTTTTTAATCGGGACGTCTTAGAGGGGTACCGAAAAGGAGACTGGAAAATCAAAAAACCTTATGGGGGAAATGAGGCAAGTACATGGCGGCAAGCGGTAGCGCCTCATGATACCTTACTATTCAACATCAGGCAGGACCCTGAAGAACGGAATAATTTATTTGAAGGCAACAAAGAGGTCGCCAGGGCACTTTTCAAAGACATGGAGAACGAATGTAAGGCCTTGGGAGATTTGCCGCCATCTTTGGTGGTTAGAACCATGGCAGACAATAGCCATTTTGAAATACTTGCCAAAAGCGAACGTAAAGCACTGAACGCTGGAAGCATAGCGATCGATGGAAGCACATTGGAATACACGATCGAAGGCGAAGGGATTCCCTGTTTGGTGATTGGTTCCTCGATTTATTATCCCCGAACCTTTTCAGATACGCTAAGGCAGCATTTGAAAATGTACTTCGTGGATATGAAATGGTTTGCCAAGGGGTATGCCAAAGAAGATCTAAACCAGGTTACCATTGAGACCATTGTTGAAGATATCGAACAGATACGGGCGGCCGTTGGCCTTGAGAAGCCATTGATCATGGGACACAGCATACATGGCACCATGGCTACAGAGTATGTCAAAAAACATGGAGATAAAGTGTCCGGACTCATTGTGATAGGCTCACCTGCCGAATGGGGTAATGCTACCTATCAAGAAAAGGCTGCAGCCATTTGGGAAACCGCCTCCCCAAAACGGAAAGCACTTCAGGAAAAAAACTGGGGGCAGACAAAAGAATTCGATCGGCTGACGGGACAAAAAGAAGCGGTTGCGAGGTACAACAATATGGCTCCCCAGTATTGGTACGATCCGGAATACGATGCAGGCTGGCTCTGGAAAGATATGACGGTACATTCCGAAGTGACACAGCACATTTTCACCCGTGTGTTCCTTGATTACCATATGTTTGATCCACCTGTACCGATAAGCGTTCCCGTGTTTGTAGGTTTAGGAAAGTATGATTATGTGATTCCCTACACGCTTTGGAGCCCTTCCTATGAGAGCATTCCGGACTTTAAGTTGATCATTTTCGAAAAGAGCGGCCATACACCACAGTTAGAGGAACCGGAGGCATTCAGTGCAGCACTTATTGATTGGCTAAATAAACCAAAATCAGAATAAACATAAATTGATGACTAACTATGACGCGATAGTAATTGGCTCGGGAATTTCCGGAGGCTGGGCTGCCAAAGAATTATGTGAAAAAGGCCTAAAGACAGTAGTCCTGGAGCGAGGTCGGGATATTCAGCATATCAAAGATTATCCCACTGCTACCAAGCACCCATGGGAACTGGAACACCGGGGAGTAATGCCGAAGGACTATACAGATGCCAACCCGATTTCCTCGAAGGCATGGCTGTTTGATGAGGGATCGGCACATTTTTTTATCAAGGATGAAGAGCACCCCTATATTCAAAAAAAGCCCTTTGACTGGATTCGTGGTTATCAGGTTGGTGGCAGATCACTTACCTGGGGTCGAGCCAGCAACCGCTGGAGTGATAATGAATTCAAGGCCCCTGAACGATTTGGATACGGGATTCCTTGGCCAATTGGCTATGATGATATCGCCAACTGGTATTCCTATGTTGAAAAGTTTGCTGGTGTATGTGGGGGCGCAGATGGTGTGGATTCCATGCCGGATGGAGATTACCTGCCGCCCTTCCCGTTGAATTGTGTGGAACAACATATGCAAAAAACGTTGAGCAAACATTTCCCAGACCGGAAAATGGTAGCTGGCCGATGGGCACATTTGAGTGAACCGGAGGATATCCATCTTCAACAGGGCCGGGGCAAATGCCAATGTAGGAACCTCTGTGTAAGAGGTTGTCCACTGGGTGGATACTTTAGTTCGGTATCTTCTACATTGCCCTGGGCAAAGAAAACAGGAAACCTAACCATAAGACCAAACACCGTTGTAGAATCTATCGTATATGATCACTTATCTCAAAAAGCTAAGGGTGTTCAGATCATCGATACCATTACCAAAGAGGTACAACTAATCGAGGCCAGGATTATTTTCGTAAATGCCTCGGCATTAAACACCAATCTTATTCTACTGAACTCCAGGTCAAATCGCTTTCCAAATGGCTTGGGAAATGACAGCGGTGTCCTGGGAAAATATATATGCTTCCACAATTATCGGCCAAGTGCCTGGGCTACCATTGATGGTTTTGATGATATCTACATCGATGGGAAGGTTCCGTCAGGTCCTATAATGCCTAATTTTAAAAACTTTGAAAAACGCAATGCAAAATTCTTGGGAGGTTATATGACATTTATGGGTGCCTTTCGGCCTAAACGAACCAGTGTGCCAACATCAGAACCCCAACTTGGAATTGATTTCAAGCACAGACTAAGTGAGCCCGGTCCTTGGAGGGTATACATGTACATGCAAGGTGAAACACTGCCCAAGGAAAGCAATCAGGTTTTTCTAAGTAAGGACAAAAAGGATCCTTGGGGCATTCCCCAATTGGTCATGGATATCGGTTACGATGAAAATGACGAATTGATGATTCAGGATTTTCATGAGGAATCGAAAAAAATGATGGAGGTAGTAGGATGTAATAACATAGAGCTTAGAGACAATAAGCAAAATCCGGGGCTGGACATCCACGAAATGGGCGGAGTACGCATGGGCAAAGACCCCAATACCTCCATGCTTAATCAGTACAATCAGTTGCACCACTGCAAAAATGTCTTTGTCACAGATGGTGCCTGCATGACAAGTACAGGCAATCAGAGTCCATCAATTTTATACATGGCGCTGACTGCACGTGCGGCCAATTATGCGGCTGAACAATATACTAATGGAAGTTTATAAGCTGTTTTACGAATGGACAGAAGAAAAGCAATAAAGCATACTGCCTTTTTGTTAGGAACGTCCGTTGCCGGGTCTGAACTGTTTTTATCGGGCTGCACTTCAGGTCGGGAGGAATACAAAATCGTTGATTCGAAGGCTATTGCGCTAATGGATGAAATTGGAGAGACCATTTTACCAGAATCGGAAAAATCCCCGGGGGCAAAATCTGCAGGAATAGGAATGTTTATGGCAAAAATGATCTCCGATTGCTATTCCGATGCTGAAAGGACTATGTTCATGGATGGATTAAAGAAAATTGATGAGCTGTCGCAAAAAGCGCACGCGAAGGATTTTGTAGCGCTTACTTCCCAACAAAGAACCGATATATTGATTCCGCTCGACCGTGAAGCTACCGAAGCAGGCCAGGATGGACATTCACATTTTTTTTCTCTGATGAAACAACTTACATTGCTGGGTTATTTTACCTCTGAAATTGGTGTTACCCAGGCTTTAAGATATGATCCGGTTCCAGGGGGTTACGATGGTTGTGTACCGCTGGAAAAAGGCCAAACAGCATGGTTCGGACCAACATCAGCTATAGGCTAGCATTATTAACAAATAAAAATGGAAAGGAGAAGATTTATTCAGGCATCTGCATTAGGAGGACTGGCGTTGAGCATGGCATCATTCACTACTATTAAAAAGACGCATTACCTGACGCTGAGCTTTGACGATGGGTTCAAAAAATCCTTTTACCGAATTGCAGAGATTCATGAAAACTACGGCTTGAAGGCTTGTTTGAATGTCATTGCCACAGGGCATCTAAAAAGCTTCAACACTGAGTTTCAATGGATTCCTCAAAACCTGTTAGGCGACTTCAATGATTGGAACAAGCTAAAAGAACGGGGACATGAAATTATGCCTCATACATGGGAACACCTAAACCTTACTGAAATCCCCATTGAAAAAGCCAAGGAAAATATCGAAAAATGCCTTGACTATTTTGAAAATAACCTTGGTGGATACACTTCTGACGGTGCCGTTTATAACTTCGCCTACAATGCATCCACGCCTGAACTGGAAGACTTTGCACTGACCAAAGTGTCTGCTATACGAACCGGAGGCTGGTTGGTTCTGAAAGATTCTATGGTGAATGCCATTCCGGTCAAAGAGCAACCGCTGCGTTTAGGGTGTTGGGGGCATGGTCCTGATTTTTGCGATGACTATGTCGAAGAGGAAATCAATAAGTTCCTGGCAACAGACGGAGGTTGGCTGATTCTGAACCTTCATGGATTGGATGAAGAAGGTTGGGGACCTGTTCACGGCGATTATCTTGACAATTTACTAAAACGCTTAGTTAAGATGGACAATTTGTCCATACAACCAACGGGTGAAATTGTGAAACAGATTGGTAGAAATTAAAACGCCCAACACTGTAGGTGCGATAATGCTCCCTGAGTGGTCGCACTGCGGATACACTCACCGTTGTGCGTCATGTAGACGAATCGTAAAAAAATGAGAGTGAAAAGTAATAACCGAAAATATCTCTTTGCTATAGGCGTTTTGATAGCACTATTCTCGCTTATTGCAACAGGATTCGGAATTCTTTCCGATTTTGGTCAGGGCAGCTTTCAATACGAATCAATTCGTGGTCAAACAGTTGAAATATACGGAATAGGAATATATGGCCACATGTCTTCAGATGTAGCGATACAGGGGATAGCTCAAGATTTTATCACTCTTTTCATTGCTTTACCGCTGCTTATTTTATCTCTTATTGGTATTTCAAGAGCCAGACCTGAAGCTTTGTTTTTATTAGCAGGAACGATAGGCTATTTCTTTGTGACATATCTCTTCTATACGGCAATGGGAATGTATAATATCCTGTTCCTTATTTATGTCTCCCTTCTTGGTTTATCGTTTTTCGGGCTTTATCTAAGCGTTAGTGACCTATTTCAAATAAAACGATTGAAGACCTCAGTAGTTAGCATCCCTTACAACTGGGTTGGTTGGTTCCTTATTGTAAATTCGGTTTTAATAGCTGTATTATGGCTAAACATTATAATTCCACCGTTGGTAGACGGAACAATTTACCCACGCGAACTACAGCATTATACCACACTAATTGTCCAAGGTTTCGACTTAGGACTATTGTTACCGACTTGCTTTGTGTCAGGATTGCTGTTTCTAAAAAAGACTTTACAAGGTTTAATCTATGGGACAATTTATATCGTGTTCTTAGCGATTTTAATGTCCGCATTGTCAGCTAAAATTATCGCTATGGGTCTAAACGGGGTGAATATCTTTCCTGTAGTTTTCATCATACCCACAATTAATTTCATTACCATTTATACTGCGATTCGCTTATTGAAAAGTCTTGGATTTCGTGCTGGCAGGACAGGTGGCATTGCCTATGCCGGAGGCAGCGATCCCTTTTGTGGATGCAGATGACATTGCAGAAGTAGTGACAAAAGTATTGGTAGACGATACGTACAACGGTGAAACCATCACCGTGACAGGCCCTAAAAAGCAAACCTTTGAGCAGGTGGTAAAAATAATGGAAAAAGCCATTGGAAGAGATATCCAATACATCCCCCTATCTATTGAAGAATTCAAAGCAGGAATGACGGCAGCCGGATTACCGGATTCCTATGTATGGCTCTTCGGCTATTTGTTTAAAGAGGTACTTGGTAACCCTGATAATCAAGTGGTGTCTGAGGATGTGAAAAGAGTACTGGGCCGCAGCGCCACTACTTTTGAAGCATACACACAAAAGACCCTGCCTACTGGTATTTGGAACCAATCCGTATCAGAAAGCATGTAAAATTGACGATATGCTGGTAGTAGCTGTAGCCAGTTGGACATGTGGTGAAAAATGAGATCTGCAAAGGTTTGTCAAGAAGCGGGCCGACTCAATCGAAGCAGAATTATGGTATCCATCGGCCTGGTTTCCGCAGACTTTCCAGATCAGGAACAAAATAGCAATACTCAGAATAAAAACCTACATTTACAGCCTGTTACAATCCCCAGCCCCATACTTGGTGGGGTAAATACTATCCAGCCAGATTCATCATAAATACCTTCGGACCTTTCCATGTTTCAAAAAACGGATAAAAACGCTGGAGGAGTACAAGCCGTATACCTGGACATGAGGCAGTGCATCACCCCTTCTAAAAACAAAAACCATGAAAAATAAAGTACTCGTAACGGGAATATCCGGTTTTGTAGGGCAACATTGTGCCCTGGAATTGCTCAGGCAAGGCTACCAGGTAAAAGGCTCTGTTAGAAACCCACTAAAAGAAGTGGAAGTGAGGGAAGGCATTGCGAAATTTATTGACCCAAAAAATCAACTGGAGTTTTGCACGCTGGACCTCTCCAAAGACGAGGGCTGGGAAGAGGCAATGCGCGATTGTACCTACGTACTACACGTGGCCTCCCCATTTTATTTTAAGCAAACCAAGGATGAAAAGGAATTCATCAAGCCGGCGAGAGAAGGAACGCTACGGGCGTTACGAGCAGCCCAGAAAGCGAAGGTAAAACGGGTAGTGGTCACCTCCTCCACTGCAGCCATGAGCTCACATATGTACACGGGCCAGTTTTCACCAAAAGACTGGACGGATTTATCTGACAAAAATCTCAGCACCTATGCCATAAGCAAGACCATGGCAGAAAAGCGGCCTGGGACTTCTTTCGTTCCCAGAAAGGAGATCATTCCATTGAACTGGTAGTTATCAATCCGGGAGGAATAACGGGGCCATCCCTTACCCATAATCTGGATGGCACCAGCATGGGCATGGTCGCTCAAATGATCGGTGGAAAGATGTCTATGGTACCCGACCTGTCCTTCCCCATGATCGACGTTCGAGACGTCGCTAAATTGCACGTGCAAGCACTTACCAAAAAGGACATCAATGGAAAACGCTTTATTGCGGCAAGAAAACAAACCACGCATTTTCTGGAAATCGCCTCCATCTTAAAGGAAAATGGATACAAAAAAGCAAGCACAAAAAAAGCTCCGCTTTTCATGTTAAAACTCATAGCCCTTTTTGATCCAGAAGTAAAAGCATTGCTAACCAGCGTAGGCAAACATCCTACGGTAGACATCAGCGATACGGAAGCAACCTTTGATTGGGACCCAATACCGCTTAAAAAATCAGTTTTGGATATGGCCCGGTCAGTTGAACAGGCGTTGCAACCAGATAACCAGGCATAGTCGTTCGCGCTGCATCGTCCGCCCGCAGTACCCTTGTTTTACAAACGCCAAAAAACACCTCCTCAGCCTCACCGGTATCGGTGTCATGGACGGTATCCTGGGCAGGGTGTTCTACGCCTGGGTTTTTTCCGAAATTTTTTGTGGAAATCGCCAAGAAAATTGCTACCACGGATGGCGGTGTTTCCGGTGGAAAATCCCGGGCTTATTGCCCCGTGTAGCCCGGTGAAGTTACCGGTTTGACCTTGTCCCGGAACCCTACTCAAATGCCATTCCTGCGAATACCGATCCCTTTCCTGATCTACGGAAAGGATACCGGATCCGATCGAACTCCTGACCTGAATTTCTTGGGATCAAAAAGTCTTTCGGTACTGAGGAGAGTGGGAACAAAAAAACCTACCCCTACACCCGATCAAACAGGCACCAGGATTTTTTTAATGAGGTGAGGACTTCCCGATGAATGTGAAAATCGTTAGTTTTAAGGCTCTGGCAGTAAAGCCTGGAGCAGAGGCGATTGATGCCTTTCCCGGGCAAATGCCCTCTTGCCCGGAGGCTGATTATCGCTGAAAGCATCGCATTGCCAGGATACAACCGATTGTAAAAAAGACAATAGGGAGGTTTATAGCCTGAATTAGCAAGGACATGCAGCAACTGATTGATAAAAAAATCCTATTCCTGATTGGCAAAGCCATTCGGGAAGGAAAATACCTGAGCATTACCTACAAAAATCAGCAGGGAGAGATCACACCCTTTTGGATAAGCATTTTAGATATTAACGAAAAGGGTGAACTCAGGGCCAACCTGTTTAATGTGACCAAAGATGATCCCATATGGGATGCCAAAATATTTCTTTCAAGCATACAGACCGCCGAGATTCTGAAATTCTCGCACTACGATGTATCGGAAAACCTGATCAAAAAGCTGGATGAAGATGAAAAATTACAGGTCTACCAATTTGATCGGTACGAAAATAACGTGTTGAACTACCTGCTGGAATGCTACAAGGCCAATAAGGATCCGTTTTTGTACAGCGCACATTTGATCCCGGGAGTGGATCTAACCGAGCTGGCCTCCAAAAGCCCCTATCCGCTGACAGGCAGACAACTACAGCAGATCATAAAAGACATCTACCATAATGATTACAAGAAGTATCATGACTACGAGCTGGCGATAAGCGAGTTCTCTATTGACTTGCCTTCAAAAGGAAAATTCGTTGTTGCCTACCGAAAACTGCAGCTTGATCCCGTGAAAAAAACCCTCCACCTGGGCACAAAAACAGCATTCAATCCCAATTTTTATATCAAAGATGTAAAGCACTCCCTGTCTTATTACTCGGACATGAGCCCCGAGGATTTTGAGGCCGTTTACAAAAAGGACAGTAACGCCGCACTGGAGATTTTACGCAACAATTTCCAAACGGGTGAATTGCCCAACACCAGGCCGGAAGTGGTTGTTTTGGGCTATGTGCAAATCGATATTGCAGGAATTTACGACCAGATACATGCCGACTATTCACAACAGGGACTGAAGGTTCCCATGAAGGCATTCTTTCAAAATTTATCCTTGCTGGACAGGAAAAACCGAAGAGAACCGCACCTGGTATTGTATGACAAAAACATCAACATTGATCAGATTCAGACCATTTACAATGCGTTGAAATATCCCATCACCTACGTACAGGGGCCTCCGGGTACAGGGAAAACACAAACCATCTTAAATATTATTGTAAACTGTCTTACCAATAAAAAAACCCTTTTGATTTCGTCAAATAACAATGTCCCGATAGATGGAATCAAAGAAAAATTATATCTGGGCAACTACCGAAACAAGGAAATCCAGCTGCCCATACTGAGGCTTGGCAACAATCAACGGGTGGCAGAGGCGCTGAAGGTCATTAAAGAACGGTACGAATTTGAAACCAAAGATGTACCAAAGGAAGACATGTTATTTAATCTTAAAGAAAAGTCCAGGGAGAAAAACAGACGATTGCTTGAGAAGATAACCAATCATGAGACCCGAATAGAACAGGTACAAAATCTTTCTTTCGTCAGCAGCTTGTTGGCAAAAGGAAAAAATCACCTGCTGGAAAAAGAAAAACAGGCCATTGAAGAAAAACTAAAAAATCTTCCCGAAACCAGCAATGATGATCTGGACGACCTCTACGAAGTGATCAGGGATAACCCGCAGTTGTTACAATTTTTCTACTTCGAATCGCTGTCGTATGTCAAGCGCTTGAAGAGCAGGGAATACGCCGATTTGAAAGCAATCCTGGACCTGGAAGAACCAAAGGAACAGGTTAAGGAATTTAACAAATGGATTGGCGACGATCACAACCTGGAAAAGCTCACCAAAGTGTTTCCCATCATCCTCACTACCAATATCTCAAGCCGCAAGCTGGGAAGAAAATATAAATTTGATTTAATGGTGATGGATGAAGCGGGACAATGTGATGTCGCCACCAGTCTCATTCCTATTTCAAAATGTGAAAACATGGTTTTGATAGGCGATACCAATCAGCTCAAACCAATAATTGTTTTCGAAGAAAGCAGAAACCAGCGCCTGAGAAGCCAATTTGGAATAGATAAGACCTACGATTACTATAACAATTCGATTCTCACCCTCTATAAAGGTATTGATAACATTTCCAGAGACATTTTGCTGAGTTATCACTATCGGTGTGGACGGGACATCATCAATTATTCCAACATGCGCTTTTATGAGAACCGGCTAAACCTTTCGAAGATTCAAGCCAATGGTAACCTGCAACTGATAGCCGTGTCCAATGTAAACCAAAAGGATAGGAATGCCAATATTGAAGAAGCACAGGAAATCCTAAGGTACATAGCTGAAAATAATTTAACGGATACCTTCATCGTCACCCCGTTTCGTAACCAGGAAGCGGTATTGAATTACTACCTGAAAACGGCAAAAGCAAATCAGGAAATCGATGAATCTGTAAGTTGTGGTACGATTCACAAAATACAGGGACAGGAAAACAAAACCATCATCATTTCCACCTCTCTGTCAAGAAACACCTCTGCCAGAACCTACGAATGGATAAAAAATAACAGCCAGTTGATAAATGTTGCCGTCACCCGAGCAAAGGAAAATTTAGTGGTCGTAGCCGACAAAAAAGCCATAGACATCCTGTCCAGAAAAGATGATGATTTGTATGCACTGATTGATTACGTACAGAAGAGGGGAATGGCGCCAGTCAGACAAAGTACAGCAAACCGGTTTACGATCGGATTTTCGAATGACTCAAAATTTGAAGACGAATTTTATAAAACGATGAGCCATTATTGCACCTTGCAGGAAAGTCGTTTTGAAAGAAATGTAAAAGTGATAGCGCTCTTTCCGGAAGAATTTGACAACCCAGATTTAAATAAGAAAGAATTTGACGGCGTAATTTTTCAGGGCAGGATCCCAAAAGTAGTATTTGAAATAAATGGAATAGAACATTACAAGAACAAAAAAAGAATCGCATCAGATAAAATCAAAATGCAACTCCTGCAATCAAAAAATATTGCCAGAATAGCCATCCCCAACCAATACGTCAAGCATTACGAATTTATTCGGGAGCTGATGAATAAAATCAAGGGAGGGGTCTATCAGAAAAGCTTGTTTGAAAGCTACGAACCCCTCACTTGATGTAACCGGACCGGGTTCAATCCTGGTATTCAATCACAGAAATGCAGGACGAATGCATCCCACAGAAAAAGGCTTTAAACGCTATCAACGCTAATGTCCCTGAATGCCCCTTATTGTTATTTACTTTACACAAGTTGGTGATTCAAATCGGTGGTTACTCATTGCAGGATTTTTTACCTACATTTTAGTGATTGGCATTACGGCTGGCATCCATGTGCCTTTGACTAATCAATTGGAAAGGCTTAACGTTCTCAATACAAGTGGAAAACAACTTGAAACTTTCAGGATGTTATTTGTAAATCGTTGGACTTTCTGGAATAATGTCAAGACTGTTTCATCTTTACTTTCATCGATCCTGCTAACTCTGTATCTGTTACTGCCGAATAGGTAAAACAACGACCCGCTAACATGGGTACCCGTTGCACAACTTCGTATTAAATCAAGAAAAGATACGGTTTGGGATCATGCGGTGGATTTTCCAGTTTTGGAGTTGAATAAAAAGTGGGACAATCGCTTTTGGGTCGAACATGCCGGGGTTTCGGAGAACGTCCGAAAAAAGGCATTTTTTTTCTAGACAAGTGGTTACAATCGGGCTGCCTTGTGCGACATAGAGTCACAAATGTCATTTTCAATTTAATCGAATGATTACCATGGAAAACTTTAAACGTATCAAAAAGAATATCTCAACCCAGCCATTTCTGGATCAAATAGATTCCATAGAAAATGCCTGGGCCGGATCGACTGGTCGACAGGACAAAATTATGGTTCAGCGTGAAGCACTTGCCATTCCTTTAAGAGGTCTAAGAAAATCGGCTATCGGGGATAGAAAGCGTCGAGATGTACACGAAAGCCGATGGACAAGCGCTAGCAAACAATATCCTTTATTTGTGGAATTTCTAAAGGACTTTGCGAAGGAAAGAAATGAAATTTTGGGAAGGGCAAAGATCGTTTGTTTGCCAGCTGGAAAACAGGTTTACCCACATATCGATCGAGGTGAATACTATCGGGTTCGAAATCGCTATCATTTAGTCCTAAAATCAAGCCTCGGGTCATGGATGAAAACAGGGGATGAAGAGGTACGAATGCAGGAGGGTGAACTTTGGTGGTTTGATAACAATGAGGTGCACGAAGCCCGCAATGATGGAGATCAGGATCGCATTCACGTGATTTTTGACATGCTACCTGCCGAACTTGAGGATGAAGTATTTAGAGCTTACTCGGCCGCTTGCTAGGTTTATTTCAAGCCTTTGATCAATACCTTTGAGTATTGCTCCTCATGGTTAATGGCGATTCTGTGACTAACCATACCGCTTAATTTGGTGTCGACTTCAAGAATCCCTTGAGGTTCGACACCTTTCACATGTATTCCCACATCAAATTCTGTTTGCTTGCCGGGATATGCATGGCCAATTGCTTTTCCTGTTTACATTCGTGTAGGTATTTTTGGAAACGAACTCGGAATCGGATCGAAGACTCACTGTCTATAGATCTGGAATGAAATTAAGAAATCAACGGATGGAAAATAATCCGGTAGGGAAACTTACCGGATTATTTTTTATGCTTCAAAGATCATGACAGAATGAGGTTGATAGCAGGAATTCAGTTGATTTTTAAAACTTTACTGATGCAAATAGGCAAACAAAACATATGGTTATCCGCAATCACACCAGTAGTCCAAAATTACCTTGACTTGGTTCGACAAGCTCACCAACCGTCGCTCGGCTTCCGAAGTCATGGTTAATTTTAGGATGAGAGGAAACCCTGTCTCCCGCCTTTTGGCAGGTTGAACTTAAATTTCGATTCTTATTTCACCATTGGTTTTTATCGCTTTTTTCTTCAACCTTTTCTGGCACTACTCCATCTTCTTTTCACCATCTTGATGCCTTTTTATTGTTCTTTTGGCTTGACCCAAAAGAACCAAAAAGTCAAGACAGGGCAAAAACGAGAGTTTTTGAGCCAGAATGTGCGGAGAAAGCTTCCACCCGCATTGCCAACGCGCCCCCCGCTGCTGCGTCAACCCACCGCACTCGTTTTCCATTTTATTATTTGGTGTCTGCTTCTTGATTTCCCTTGACTATACCAGCTTCTTAAATTTAGAATTTCAATCCTATTATCAATCTGAGAAACAGTTTATTACTACCCGTGAGATGTATTATATTTTTTGAGGCAAAGAGCATACTTTTTATTTAGGACGCTACTGCAAATAAAGAAATAAAACATACTTTTTTTTGGAAGGCTGGTTACAATCCTATTTCATATTGCGACAAAGAGGCATAAAAAATAAGAATATGTCCACCTCGTATGTAAAAACCAGTCTCCTAGTACTGGCCATTTTCTTGGCTAATCCATTACAGGCGCAAGAGAAGACCAGAGTTTGGAACACCTTCAGCCTTGGAATGCCGCTTACGGACAACTTAGACGCCAGAGTGGCATATCTTCGTTCGACAGAGATCACGAATGAGATTAGGAATAATTTCAACTGGTACCAAATTCGTCTGGCCTACCGAATTAATTCTACCTGGAGTACTCGGGTAGGTACCGCCTGGCTGAGCATTCCTTCCTCCAATCGCACTACCAACAGGCTTTTCATCAACGCCATCTACAGGAAAAAGCTGAACAGAAAATTAATTCTTCGGAGTGGAATTCAATTTGAAACCCATAGCCAGGAAGAGTACCGATTCGACCACCGTGTAATCCTATCCAGCCGCCTGGGTCTTCGCAAAAGGCTAAATTTTCTCAGAGTGGCTCCTTCTTTAAGCTACGGCCTATTTTACAATATGGGTGGAGGAAATATTCGGTATTTCAACGATGAAGGAGAAGAAATAGCAAGGAAGCCTGCAAACGGATTTCATCGTGGCAGGATTCTGGCAAATTTCAATTTCAAGATAGGTGACCCGATCCGATTATCGCTCTATTACATGAATCAACATGAGTTCAACCTTGGATTCTCACCAACAGATAAAATCAATGTCCTAAACCCAAATACCGGACGAATTCAGCGCCCATTTAACAATTACCATGTGATTGGAATGTCGGTCAGCTACCAGCTAAAAGGCAAGCATAATGAAAATTTTCTACCTATAAACTTTTAACCAAACATAAACAATGATGAAATCTCGAGTCAAAATAGGAATGGTCTGTCATGGAATTAGACCTATGGAATTAATTACAATCGATGAATTAGAGCAAAACTTCACTTTAAAAGCAGGTGATGTGGGCCTTTTTATGGTGACCGAAATTGGTAAAAACAAAATGATCCAGACAGTGTCCAGAAGCGCAACGCTGATCCCGGGCGATTTGGTCATGGGGGCTTTTGGAAATAGATATGCTACCAATCAATTCGAAGGGTATATCCCTGACGATCTAAAAGGTGAATTCCACATGCTCGGAGGGGCTGGAGTGATCGGACAGGTAAAATCTATGCATCAGAGACTTGACGAGATAGGGCCCACCAAAGTGGAACTTGTTGGCCTTTACACAGATGAAAGAGGACAGATAGCAAATACCATTTCACGAAAGGAGCAGAAGCTCATTCCCTTTACCGGCGATCTGGCAAAAAGAACAAAAGTGGTGCTTTCTCTTGGTTCTTCTATGGACAGTGGAAAAACAACTACAGCGGCGTTTCTAATAAATGGACTTGTAAAAAAGGGGCATACAGCAGCTTACATAAAGCTGACTGGAACCGCATATCCAAAGGATGCCAATTTAGTCTTCGATCTCGGAGCCTGTGAAGCAATAGATTTTTCCAGGTATGGTTACCCTTCCACCTATCTGGTTTCTGAGGAAAAACTATTAAATCTTTACGAATCTCTCCTTCGGGATGTATTGAAAAAAAGACCAGACTATGTGGTTATTGAAATAGCGGACGGCATACTTCAGCGCGAGACCAAGATGCTTTTGAAAAATTCCAAATTTATGCGTTCGGTACATCAAGTCGTTTTCTCAGCGGGAGATAGTCTATCTGCAGTTAATGGATTCTATACGTTGAATTCATGGGGTATCCAAGCAACTGCTCTGGCAGGGTTATTTACAGCTAGCCCACTTTTGGTTCAGGAGGTAAGAGAATGCCTGGATGAGAACAATGATCACAGCTATCTACCAATTTTGAACCTGGAGCAGCTGAGTATGGGTGAATTCCCGGCATATCTCAGACCTAATCAGCTCCTATCTGCCTAAAATCACTATGGACTGGATATCAAATAAAACCCTCAAAAGGCACTGGTTCTCCCATTGGGGTCGCCTTTCGGTTATTCTATTGATAGGTTGGATGGGAGCAGTCAGCACCTTTTTTCTCAGTCTAATGACCGGGTGGTTCTTCGACCTGATGTATCAAAATTCAATAAGCAAATCAGAATTACTTGCCGACTTCGGGCTAGGAGTTGGCTCGCTACACCAATTCTTTTGGATTCTGGGCTTGGTCATCCTGCTGAAGTTTTTTCTACATTTCTGGGAGAGGCAACTTATACGAACTAAGGCGGAGAAGTTCAATTTTCATCTGATGCAAAGGCTATTTCGAAGACAGCTTCAATGGACCTCAGAATACTACAAAAAGAATGGTTTTGGTAAATACCTTCTGAGATATTCAGGGGATCAATTATCCGTTCGAAATATGCTTTGCAATGGCTTTCATAGAGGACTAAAAGATGCCTTGTTCCTATTGACAGGTTTGGGTTTATTAGTTTATTTAAACCCATACTGGACCTTGACAATTGTGGCCACTATATTAATTGTGAGTCCAATGGCCTTCTTTCTTGATTCAAAACAGATTCCCTGGACCCTATCGAAGAGGAATAAAAAAAGCCTGGTTTTAAAGTACGTTACGGAGACTTTTTCTAAGCAAAATCGAGATTTTACAAAATCCGATAGAACCGCAATAAGCACGACTTTTCAAGAAAAAAGCCAGCAGTCTCTTACTGCAAATCTCAAATATCAATTCTGGGAAAATTCCAGGTTGGCTTGGGTAGCCATTTTAGGTCCTTTGCTTACTTTCTCATTACTCTCTGCCATTTCCTTTGCACCAGATACCAAAGAAAGTCCTGGTCAATTGCTAGCTTTCCTGCTTGTAATAGGTGCGATGGCTCCCGCGATTAGAAGTATTTCAAAAACACCTTCAATCATCGCAAAAGGGATGATTTCGTTGAGAAAAATAGAAGTGCTGATCAAGAAAAAAACACCCCTTACCTATTCCGAAAAATCCAAGGCCGACAAGGAAGCAAAACAAGGAGCAGAGTCAACAAAAACAGAATATTTTGAGACAGACCAGAAGTTGGTTTTTCTTGAATTTGGCCCAAAAGTACAAAATTAGTCCAGCATGGGGCTCCTTGGTATTGGGACATTTCAGGATCATTTAAAAAGTCAGTTTAGCATTTTGAAGGGCTTCAGCATAGCTCGGCCTTTTATCCTTTCCCGACTGTTGCACCAAACGGATGGAGCCAATCGATTCAAGATCTGCGTTTAGCAACGAATTTTGCAGGGGCACCGTTTACCCTGGCATTTGGCCTGCCCGGTTTCATTCGCGGGCAGGTCGCAAAAAGCAGCTTGCACCAAGCTTTTGCCAATTGATCTTCTGGCATACGGGGAGAAGAACCCCGTTCATTTCAACCCGCTAACCGCAGATTGCCAAGAGCGAAGGACAGCATTTCAATAAACAATTGGTTGCGCCACCAGGGATGCTGTATACAAACGGCAAGGGTAGAATTCCGGCAGCCGCGAGCGAAAAAAGTACCGAAACCAATAGGAATTGATGATGGAAAACAGTACATTTTGTACATAAAAATCTTAAAACCAGGTACGTATGGAAACAGCGGCTATTTCAGTGAATTATTTCGCAATTGTTGCGGGCGGGATTCTCTCCATGATCATAGGGGCAATATGGTACGGCCCGCTCTTTGGTAAAAAGTGGTTGCAAATCATCGGCGCCGATGCTTTGAGCCTGGATGAAAGAAAACAAATGCAACGAAATGCGGGTCCCTTGTACCTGGTCCAATTCGTACTCACGCTGTTTCAAGTCCTTGTGCTGGCGCATTTGATCGCAGACACCTCCCGCGCGAGCGGCATGGAAAGGGCGCTATGGATATGGGCGGCATTTGTCATCCCGACGCTGGCGGGTGCCGTCATGTGGACAAATGAAAACAACAAAATGAAATGGGCCCGCTTTCTTATACAGGGTGGGTACCAGCTGACCCTATTTTTGATCTTTGGGATGCTTCTTCAGTTTTGGAAGTAGGCCGAGCCGGGTCATTTTCAGGGATAGGTCACCGGCAGGCGAGGGAAACAAAAACAGGCAATGAGCATGCTGCGTGAAAAGGCAAGTAGCTCCCAACCCTGTTGCAAGGAAAGTTGGCGAATTGCCCGCCACGCGAACGTCCGGTACCGTATCGGTGTCTGCCCTTACAGCTTACCGGTATAGGCAAAGAAACCCACATGCGATGACACAAGAACTGTATCAAAAAGCAATAAAATTTGCCGCGGAAAAACACAAAAATCAGAAAGTACCCGGGACAAATGCAAACTACCTGTTGCACATTTCGAATGTTGCAATGGAGATATTGCTCGCTTTTACCGTGGAAGCTAATTTTGAATTAAACCATGCCTTGCAAATGGCTTTACTGCACGATACCCTGGAAGATACCGAAACCAACATTGCTGAATTAAGCGAAAATTTTGGGGAAAAGGTGGCTTTGGGTGTTCAGGCACTTACAAAAAATGAGCGCCTGGGATCGAAAATCGACCAAATGACGGACAGTTTGCATCGAATCAAAGAGCTGGAGAAAGAAGTCGCCATGGTAAAGCTGGCTGATCGTATAACCAACCTTCAAGAACCACCAAAATACTGGAAAAAAGATAAAATTAACCATTACCTGAAGGAAGCAGCCCTGATTGATGAGCTATTGGTTAACACGCATGCATACCTGAACAACCGCTTGCGGAGTAAAATGGCTGCGTACCAAAAATACGCTGAATAAAGACAACTACCCCACCAGCGTAGCCTCGTAAGTACCGGGTGGTTGACCCCATGCGAGGTCACAGATACATCAAGTTTGTACCGAAACCAGGCGCTTTAAGCCCCTTGGCTGTTTGGCACCAATGAGGATTTTTTTCACGTTTACTTTCCTTGTTTTGGAGAATTGCCTTCTTTTTCCATTTCCTTGAAATCTTTTAACCCCAAAACCCGCCCCAAACGATACATTTCCTGCACTTTTTCTACAGGGTTTCGATGGTAATTGGAATTGGACCAAGCCATGAACCATACCCAATAGGGCTGTTCTTCGAATACTTCCGCACTGGGAAAAGCCCCCACTTCTCCCATGGCAATGGGTTTGCCGTTGCCCAGTTTCAATAGCTGGTCGTGATCCGACTTTTTGTAATTGCCCCCGTAAATATCCGTAGCCAATACATCGACGTAGTCATTGCCCGGGTAATACAGATCGTAAGCCATGTTCTCTCGGGGTAAGGTCGCATTGGCATTCCAAACCCATATCAAGTTGGTAAGTTGGCGGTAATCGGTAAGTCGATGGTACAGGTTTTTCCAGAGTTGCCGGTACCCCTTTTCTCCGGGCTTTTGCCCCCACCAAAACCAGTCTCCGTTCATTTCATGGTAGGGGCGCCAAAGCACCGGAATGCCGGCTAGTTCCAGTTGCTTCAAATAGACGGCGATTTCATCTACCTGATTGGCCCAATTTTGATAGGTACGCGTGCCGGGCTGGATCAGATCGTTCCATTCGTCTTCTGAAAGTTCGTTCTGTACACTTCCTTTCCAGGTACAAGGTTCTTCATCGGTAGGGCGACAGGCATGCCACATGAGCGTGATGATATTGCCGGCTTCGAACCGCTTTTTTACTTCCGCTACAAGGGCATACCGGTGGGAGACGGCGTCCTTCGCATTGGTGGAGTCGGCAAAGCCAAAGTCACTGCCCCAAACGACCGGGTATTCACCGGAAATTTCTTCCGTCTCTTCGCTATGCTTCGATTCGTCACCGATGTAGTTGTGCTGTCCGGATAGCAGGTAGGTACCGGAATAGTCGTAAAGCAATTTCAGCAGTTCTTTGGCTTCGGTAGAGGCATTCGGATTGACCGGCGGCTGATAAGCACCTGTTTTTTGCGCCAGAGACGCGATTGGTTGTTGGATAAGGAGTATTACGAATAAAACGAGGAGGGGTATTTTGCCCGCGGTCCGATTCGGTTTGGATCTGTCCATTTTTTTCAATTAAATGCTTAAGCAATAGTAATGAAAATTCCTTCCCGGTCAAACCAGCGGCAACTGTTCGAATAAAGAACGGCCTGGGGAAAGAATTCCGAGGGGGAACTATTCCTCTACCAGACATTGCCATTGCCGACGAAAAGCTCCTACGGGTCGACGATTGAGCTGCGAAAAACCAAAATCGACGTTATGGTTTGCAGTCCTGCAAGTTGGGCCCTTGCCATTAGCTGGGTTCGCCGAAAGGAAATACCCGCCCACGGCATCTCCCTACCCGTCAGAAACAGGCCATAATGAACCTTGAAAATCCCGTCTATTGCTATTCCTTTCCAAAGGAAGGTTAAGTCCTACCAACGTACGATCGGGTTCTATCCCTCACCAAATCTCAAATGTTTCCTTCCCGAAAAGAATTGACCTGGTTGAAAAAACACTATCCGTCCTCCCCCAAATACGGGCGCAGTTGCAGGTAGCTGGTGCCGATAGGAATGCAAGGTAGGTACGGAGCACTAGTGGGTACCGGAAATTTCGCCGAAGAGCTCTCCCAAAGGCAGCTGCTGCTCACAATAGAATCACTCGAAACGTCCAATCGCCCCTGGTAACTGGCCCGAAATCGCTTGCACTCACATCGCTGCCGAGCTGATGATGTGTTCCCAAAAGCGCCGGCCTACCTTAAAACATGCCGAGAGTAGGCCTCGAAAACCCATGTACCATACCTTCCAACCAGCGCTGATGAAACCAGAAATAAAAAAAGAGGAGAACAACGGTGGGCATGCATTATGACCCATAAGAAACTGCTCAGCGACGGGCGGCTGAACTGGTCAACGAACGAGTAAAAGAGGACTTGATTCATTCATTATTTACGTTGCACCCCTGATAATGGGGAGCAGCACCCGGCTTTTTAACGCCGATAGAACCAAACATCGGCACCAGCTTGTAAAATCAAAAAGCCTTCCAGATGGATTGGTGCAGCTGCACTACAAGCGAGAGAACTCGCCCAAATCCGGTAAGCGGGAAAGTGGTGACCCGCTTTACGTGTAATGATCCGGACCGGGTCACGAAGATCCACAGAAAATTTTTAACCGAAAGCTAGTTTTACAAGCCCAACGGCAGTTAGTCCCATTCACCAGGAATACATGGTTTTTCGGTACAAGTACGGACAATGGACCAGGAAATACTAAAAGGGTAGGTCCATGGGTTTTACGCTCCCCCGCATAGGTACAAATGAGGTTGTAATCAAACACCCGGCCTGCGGAACATATCGGCTCCTAGACCAAAGAAGGCTGTCCTGATACTCACTGAGAGCCGCCTTTCCAAACCCTTCGGCTGTAGGCATAGGCGCGCACTATCAACTGAGAGACGAGAATCGCGACATCACCGAAATAGATGCAGCTTCCCCTTTCTGACACCGATCCTTGGAAATAAACGGTGGGTACGCTACCAAAAAACTCAAAAAAAACCGCCGTGATCAACACAAGCCTTTGTAGGTGAATTCTTATCTTGTAAAAAATGGATCAAATCAGAGCCTATTTCAATCGTTTTTTACGGCTATCCGATGAAGAATGGGGAGACTTTGCCGCCTGTCTAAAAAAAGAGACCCATGAAAAAAAGACCTTTCTGTTGCGGCAGGGGGAAGTCTGCGACTACATCGCATTTATTGGCGAAGGCATCTACCGCTTTTTCTATGTTCGGGAAGGGGAAGAAAAGATTACGGCATTTTTTTTTCCGGGTGACTTCGTGACCAATTACCGCAGCTTCCTGACGGGTAGGCCCTCTGAGCATTTTATTGAATCCTTAAAACCCACAGTCGTATACAAAGTAAGAAAAGCAGACTTGCTGGCGCTCTACGACAAGCATAAAAACATGGAACGCCTTGGCCGGTTTATCGCCGAAAACCTGTACCTGACCGTTGCCCGACGGCTTGACTCCTTTTTACACGACAGTCCGGAAAACCGCTACCAGGAACTGATACACCGAAACTCCAAACTGTTGCAAGAGGTGCCGCAATACATGCTTGCCTCCTACCTGGGAGTAAAGCCCGAAACACTCAGCCGGATACGCGCGAGAAAATAGCCAGACAAGTGTGCGTTATTGACTTTGGTCAATGTTTCTATTTTTTCCGGGCCCGAATTTGGTCCCATTATTCACTGTCTAAATCGTAGAACCATGAAAAAATTAGTGACATTCGGGGTGTTTTTGATTGCCTTTTCTTTCCAGCTGCATGCCCAGGTGGATGCCCCTCTTCCAAAAAAATGGGGCGTAGAAATTAACGTACTTTGGCCAGTTTTTCCAGGAAACATGTACAAAGGACAGGTAACTTACGAAACCTGGCGAAAAAAAGACCTGGCCGGAGATGTATTCGTCGGGTATCACATCCGACCTTTTGAATTCAGGAAACAAGAAGGAGATTTTGCGAATTATGCCCTGACCTTTGGATACAGACAATATGTCTGGAAGGGTCTGCATCTGGAATTTTACAATGCATTTGGTCCGGGCTTTAACCGAAACAATGCCGTGAACGGAAACAATTATACCAGTTGGGATTATGAGGTTGGGCTGTTGACGGGGTATCGATGGGACTTGATGAAACCGGAAAAACGAGCAAACGCAAGATTCCATCCGTACCTGAGCGTCCAGCATGGTTTTTACTACGTCGCAGCAAAAAGCAATCCGCACCCGATAGCTGAGGCCGACGGGGAACGGGCGGTCTACGTAGGAATTCTAAACTTTGGCCTTCGTTTTTAATTCCGCAAATGGACACAATGTGCCGTACACATACGAGCCCCAAGAATGCTCTTGGGAAAAAGGACGCTTACTCTGAAAAAACCGCTGCGGAATACAATGGGGGCTTGCCTTGTTCGTGGCGGGCCCGTACCATCAGACGCGGCAAGGCTACCGGTGCTATCGCGATATGGATTTCCCAGGCGGTACCGATTTTGCTCCCCATGCCGCGGATTTATTGCTCGGGGATTAAAAATTAATCGGACGAAAGCTTCCGTATCAAATTTTTGAATAAATTTGATACGGAAGCTGCCTGGTTTTCTGGAAAAAAACCGACCCCTTTGAGAAAGTGGGTTCAAACCAGCACCTGGCAAACCACTAACCACCTAACCCTTCCCTTGCATGCGCAAACTTGCACTGTTGCCCGGCAAATTCAGCAATACCGGACACATTCTTGCCTCGGTCGGTGCCGCCGTGGGCATCGCTAACCTGGTCCTTTTCCCTGCCCGGGTATTCAACTACGGAGGGCTGGCTTTTATTCTGGTATTCGTTCTGTTTACCTTTATCCTTGGCGTCCCATTAATGATCGGGGAAACGGCCCTTGGCAAAAACAGCCAACGCGATGCCGTGGCAGCCTTCCGCAGCATTGGGGGGAGAAAGTGGGGTTTTGCCGGCCTTTTTGGCCTGATCACTTGCTGCTTTATCTTGTCCTTTTACATCGTGGTGGCGGGATGGTCCTTATACTACTTGTACCTGTACCTTTTTCAGTACCAGGAAATCACCGGTTCCGTGGAAGCAGCCCTGGCCAAAAACAGTCCCTCCGTCGCAGGAGTAGGCGGCCTGTTCGGAAGTTTTGTGAGCTCCCCGTACAAGGTATTGCTCTTTTCAGGGATCTTTATGGGAGCAACTGTGATCATTGTAGCCAACAATATCAAACAGGGGATCGAATGGGTGAGCACACGCTTTATCCCGCTGTTGGTACTCATGATGGTATGCCTGATCCTGGCCTTGCCCTTTGTCGCCGGAGACCGGGTGAATTACACCAACTTTACCTTCGATTTATCCGCACTGTTTGCCATGGATAGCAATGGCAGGGTCGGCATCATTGAGGCATTGGGGCAATCCTTTTTTAGCCTGTCGCTGGGTGCTTGTTCCATGGTCACTTATGGGACGCATATCGACAAAAACACCCGGGTAGTTTCCAATTCCCATTACATCGTACACAGCGATACCCTGGTGGCGCTATTGGCTGGATTGCTGATTATCCCCCTTTTTTCCAGCTCCAGTCAGGTCGGCCTCAACCCCAGCCTGGTATTTATCAACCTGGTCGACACCTTTTACGGGTTTGGTGAACCCTGGGGAAGAATTATCGGAGTGGGTTTCTTTACCTTGTTTAACCTGGCCATCGTCACGTCCACCATTTCTATGCTGGAACCAGCGGTAAACTATCTCTCCGGGGAAAACGAAATCCGTCGGAGAAACTATTCCCTGCTACTTGGGACAGGTATTTTCCTGATCAGTCTACCCGCCATTCTATCCTTTAACCCGGATTCTCCCGCCTTTTTTACAAATTTTTTAGGATACGGAGATAAACAGAGCGATACAGTGACCATGGGGTATTTTAACTTTATTTTGGATTTTTTTGGCACCTTTTGCCTGCTGGTGGGGGCCTTTCTTTTGTCTGTTTTTATTCGGAGTACCTGGACCCTCGAAAAGCTCTTTGAGGAAATCACCGTGGGGGGATATTCCCCGAGTCGCTCGATCAAGTCGCTGCTACGAATAACGTTTTTGTGGATTATTCCCCTGTTGATGCTGCTGCTACTCGGTGCCGAATCCCTTAAGGTTTTGTTTAAATTGGGCCTGATCGAATACTAATTCCCCCATTGGAGTACGTTGAAAAATCCGTATAGCAGTACCCACTTTTCTCCCGACAGAAAGGAGCGCAGACCCAATGAGTTCGGGCCTCGCCATATCCCCTGGCATCATTGGGACGAAAGATCAAAAGCTCCTCGGAAAACAGGAGGCACATTAGGCCTCGATCCCACCCAATGCCCATCGCGGATTTTCGGGGAAACAGTTTTTAATCCGCAGCGCTTCGATTTCTCAAAGCAGGAAGGCCGTGGGGACCGTTACGCCGTTTTAACTGACTGCCGGAAAAAACCCTTAACCTGCGTCACAAATCACAATCTCTGAAAATACGGTACTTTTATTTATTTGATGAATAATTTTTTTCTATTTTTGAAACTATCGATGAAAAATTTTTGGATAAAAGTCAATTTTTTAACTGGAGGCATCCAATAAAGTACAGATACCTAATGGAAAAATCAATGTTTTCCTATAACAACCGAATCCCCGATTATTTAGCTACCTCTCGATTATTCTCGGTGGTCATGACGGATTTGGAAGGCAATTACACCTACGTAAATGAAGTCTTTCGTGAACGGTTTTCGTTTATCGCCAAGGACTTTATCGGGCTGCCATTTGCAATTACCGTGCACGATCCCGATGTACCGCTGGCCATCGAGGCCGCCGGGAAATGTCTGGCCCAGCCAGGGCTGGAAGTAAACGTTAGACTTCGAAAGCCCGAAGACGAGCAAGGAAACTTCTATTGGACAAACTGGGCTTTTTCGTCCTTTTCCAACGTGGATGGAGTACCCGAAGGGATACTCGGCGTCGGGTATGACTGCACGGAAGCCATGCAGGCGACCAATCAACTCCTGCAGGCGGAGCTGCGGTTTCGAAGTATTTTCGACGGAAGTGCGGATGCCTTCATCCTAATTGGTGATTCGTTTCAGGTGATTTCATTTAATCAAGCTGCCGGTGCATCCTACAGGAGCTTATTCGGCACAGCACTTCAGACCGGAGCCAACTTTAGGGATGTATTCGATGGTAGTAACGATTGGGAGAAGATCCGAACGATTTGGAAATTGATAGAAAAAAAGGAAACGGCATCCAAAGAAATTACCGTTCGTGGCTGTTGGTACCAAATGAATTTCTACCCCCTACTTAGCGAAGAACCGGAGATGGTCGTTCAAATTCGGGACATAACCAAAAAGAAAGAGGCCGAGATTTACAGAAAAGGCTTATTGAAAAGCATACCCGACATGCTTTTCGTCCTGGACCGGGCAGGATGGATCGTAGACTATAAAGCAGACGCTAACGAACTGTATACTTCCCCCGACCGGTTTTTAAATCGACACTACGCCGAATCGCTACCGGTCGATGTTGCAAACAAGCTGTCCGCCGCTTTGGATCAACTTCGTAGCCATGGGGAAGTCTCGGAAGTAACCTATTCGATGGAATTCCAAGGTAAGAAAAAACATTACCAGGGGCGGTTGAATAACCTGGAAGACGACCGGTACATTGTCCTGATACGAAACGTTACCGAAATGGTCGAAGCGGAGCGAAAAATTCTTGACCAAGAGGAATTGCTGCGGGCGATCTATGAAAGCACCGGTGAAGGGGTTAGCTTCATCGATACAAAATTCGTATTTCGCTTTATCAATCAAGCCGGAAAAAACCAGTACGTAGAGATTTTCGGGCGGGAACCGGCCATAGGAGATTCTGCGCTGGACTACCCCTACCTTTCCGATCGACAAAGCCATGCCCATTACCTTGAACAAGCCATGAGCGGCAGGACCCAAAAGTTGGAAGACTGGGCGAGCGGCAAATTTTGGGAATTGACGATGAATGCCGTTCGAACTCCAGAGCAGCAGGTGATTGGCGTGTCCATTGTATCAAAAGACCTGACGGAGGCCCGTCAGGGGCAAACAAAATTGCAGGAAAGCGAACAAAAATACCGACTAATGGTCGATTTACTGTCGGAAGGCATTGTATTGCATGCCGCCAAAGATACGAATCCGATCGTCGACTGCAACGAGGCCGCGGCCCGAATCTTGGGACTTTCAAAATCACAGCTCCTGGGGAAAAGTGCGCAAGATAGTCGCTGGAATGCCCGAAATGAGCAAGGGCAATTCATCAATCCCGAATACCATCCGGTAACGGTCACCGCACGGACGGGAAAGGCCGTCCGGAACTACATCATGGGTATTCAAAAATCGCCGGTCGATTTTGCGTGGATTCTGGTGAATAGCGAACCCGTCTTCGATGCCGAAACCGGTCAATTGAAAAACGTATTGGTGGCTTTTTCTGACATTACCGAGATTAGAAACGCTCAATTGAAGATCGAGAGCAACGAACATCGCCTTCAAAAAATAATCGAATCCATCCCTCACCCCTTGCTGATTGTAAACGATCAAGACCGGATAGAATTCGTAAACGAAGATTTTACAACTGTCTTTCGTTACACTCCAGCCGAAATCACCGGCCAATCGATCGAAATGCTGATTCCGGATCGACTCCATACCAGCCATCATGCCTTTGCGGAAAGGTACCGACAATCCGGAGCAAAGCTTGCCCAAATGGGACGGTTCATACCTGCCCGAACCAAATCCGGCGAAGAACGGATCTTTAACGGTAGCCTGAACACCTTCCAAGATGGGGACCGGAAGATGACGATCGTCATTCTGCAAGATGTAACGCAATTGAAAAAGAACCAGGAAACAATTATCCAACAGAATGAAAATTTACGATCCATCGCCTGGATACAATCGCATGAACTTCGGCGTCCGCTGTCAAACATATTGGGGCTTTGTTCCCTTTTCGAAACCGACTTAATCATCGAAGAATCGGAAATCAGGGAGCTCACCAAAGCCCTTAGCAAATCTGCCAAGGAAATGGATGATTTGATTTACGAGATTGTAAAAAAAACAGAACGAATAAAGTAAGCGCAATCCATTAGTCCTATCTTTCCAGGCGGCTTTTGCTGCGCCCAATCGCCCTGAAGAAGGCTATCACAAATGATTCGACGGAATAATAACCATCAACCGCTGTGTGACCCGCCAGGCGGCAAGCAGGGGATGATACCCTACGATGAAGATAAATTCCGGTACCTTAATTGAGCAGAAGCCGTCGATTATCGGTATCCATCCAAAAAAAACCATGCAAACCATCAAAAAACTCGTGCAACAACTCGGCTTGATACCGCATCCGGAAGGAGGCTTTTTTCGGGAAACCTACCGAAGTGTCGGGGAAATTCCCGAATCCGCACTGGGCTCGGACTTCGTTGGCAAACGAAACCATTCCACATGTATCTATTTCCTATTAACTTCCGCCGACTTTTCGGCTTTTCACCGGATTAGGCAGGACGAAATCTGGCATTTTTACGACGGTTCTCCCCTACACCTTCATCTGTTATCCGAAACCGGGCAGCATTCGATTCACCGAATTGGACGCGCCCTCGAAAAAGGCGAGGTGCCCCAGTTTGTTGTTCCGGGAGGCCATTGGTTTGCCGCAGAAGTGATCGAGCCAAACAGCTATTCGCTGGTCGGGTGCACGGTGGCACCTGGCTTTAACTTCGCTGATTTTGAACTCGCCTCCGAAAAAGTACTCCTCGATCGATTTCCGGACAAAGCGCAACTTATACAGAGACTGACCCGCCACTAAGGCCCCGTGCTCCCGCCAGGCAGCGGGGCGCTTTTCATACGCCCGATTCGCTTGCTGGGAAACAGGAACCTCTGGACCTTTCTTCATTTCCTGCGTGGAAAAGTACACGGCAGGAAGTTCGAATCGATAAATGAATGAGAATACAATTTTTTTTCCTAGCTTATCTCGCACGTATACCTGCATAGGGAAAAAATGATCCTCGTAAACAAACCGCCCTTCACTTGGAAGCTCGGCCTACCACCTAAACCAGAGTCCCTCATAGTACGACAGGCATGTGCCCATTACGGAACAAACCTAAACCGATGAAAATAAACGTTTACCTACTACTTGGATGGCTGATACCGACGGCATGGGTCGGATGCAGCCCAAAAAAAGCCATCAACGCTGACACCGTACAAGAGCTGGAACAGTGGTTGTCAACGCCGATTTCAGCCCGGGAACCGCTGGAACGTCTGGATTTTGCAAGGAATGCATTATCAGAAATAGAAGCGGAACAGTCAATCGACCTGCTTTTTCGCGACCATCAGCTACAATTGATCTCGGAATTCCGAACGCAATGGGATGCCCGTGAATTACAACATGCCGGGTTGAACATGCCATTTTATTACCAGGTATTCGGGGATGCCCCCGTCGATGGCAGGAGCTTGTATATTTCCCTACACGGGGGAGGCAATACCCGGCCCGAGGTAAATGACCGGCAATACGAGAACCAAAAACACTTGTACGATCAAACAATGAAGGGACTGGAAGGCATGTATTTGGCTCCACGGGCCCCCACCAATACCTGGAACCTCTGGCACGAAGCGCACGTCGACGACTTTTTTACGCGTTTGATTCAATTGTCCGGAGCCTTGGAAGGGGTCAATCCCAATAAGGTGTACCTGCTGGGCTATTCTGCAGGCGGCGATGGCGTATACCAATTGGCCCCACGCATGGCCGATCGTTGGGCAGCGGCTGCCATGATGGCAGGGCATCCCAATGAAACGTCTCCCCTGGGCCTTAAACACGTACCCTTCGCACTTCACATGGGCGCACTCGACGATGCGTACGAGCGGAACGCCAAAGCTCGGGAGTGGAAATTGCTACTCGATAGCCTGGAAGCACAAGCGCCGGGCTCCTACATCCATCAGGTTATCCTTCACGAAGGATTGGGTCACTGGATGAAACTGGAAGATGCGGTGGCCTTGCCCTGGATGGCAAACCACCAACGAAATCCCATTCCAAAAAAGATCGTATGGAAGCAGGACGATCGGCATCACCGCTATTTTTATTGGTTGGGTGTACCCGAGGAACTCATTGAAACAGGTGGGGAAATCCGTGTGGAATACAACACCGATGGAAACGAAATCAATATCCTGTCCAATTATAGCCGCAAACTGGAATTGTTCCTAAATGACGACATGTTGGATCTGAACCGACCCATTACGGTCAAGTATCAAGGGCGAATCCTGGCACGAAAAAGGGTAACGCGTACCGTATTTCCCATCTACCAAAGTCTTTCGCACCGGGGAGATCCTGACCTGACCTTTTCCTGCATACTGACCGTGATTGATAATGAACGGATCATGGACTAAAGAAAAGGTTTGCCGCTTGCTACCCATCTTTCCGGTCTCCGGCCATTTCGACGCTCGCTTTCTTTTCTCTGACCAGGTGTACCTGCTGTATGCAGCAGCAAACCCCAATCCTTTGTCAGGTACAGGATTGGGGTTTTTTGACGTTTGCACCCTTCCATTTTTTACCCTATATTCACCTATACAGTAACAGATCCATGAAGCACCCGATGAGTCTCTTATCCCCCACCCTCCTTCTGCTTTTGGTCACACCGGCCCTGCTAATTCAGAGTTGTACGGAACCGCAGGAAACGGCCGCATCAAAGCCAAACATCCTATTTATCGCAGTAGACGATATGAACGACTGGGCTGGGTTCCTGGCCGGAAACGCGGGCATGAAAATCCATACGCCAAACATCGATCGGCTGGCGGCCGCTTCCATGGTGTTTACCAATGCCCACACCCCTGCACCGGCCTGTGCACCCACACGTGCCGCCATACTCACCGGCGTACACCATGCACGTTCGGGGGCTGAAAACGTGTATTGGGGGGACGGTCCAAAGTGGCGGGATTTCGAGGCGCTTAAAGGAGTCCTCACACTGGAGCAATTTTTTCAAAAAAATGGGTACAAAACGCTTGGCGCAGGCAAAATCTACCACAGTCAGGCACCTCCCTGGTCTCCCACCAGCCAGGTAGAGCCAGCCAATTGGGATTTTTATTACCCCAGCCCCTACATCTCCCACCCTTTCCAAATCCGGGCCCCCAAGGAAGTCATTTATCCGGAAGATGTAGACAACGAAAACCGCCCCGGTGGCGGGGCAGATGGCTGGTGGACCTGGGGCGCCATCCCCGTAGAAGATGAAAAAATGGCGGACTACCACATTGCAGATTGGGCGAGCTATCAACTCCGGCAAATCCACGACAAACCCTTTTTCCTGGCTGCGGGCATGTGGAAACCCCACGATCCCTGGGAAGTACCCCAAGAATACCTTCGACATGTATCCGTTGGAAGACATCGTGCTTCCGGTACGTAAAAAGGACGACCTGGAAGACGCATTTGACCATGGTCGTCGGTATATCATGGAATGGGTGCTTGAAAACAAGCAATGGGAAAAAATCATCCAGTCCTACGCTGCGTCGATTACCTTTTCCGATGCCATGGTGGGACGATTGCTGGATGCCCTCGAACAATCGAAGTATGCCGATAACACCATCGTGGTGCTATGGTCCGACCACGGCATGCACATGGGAGAAAAAGACAACATAGAAAAATTTACCCTTTGGGAACGGTCCACGCGGGTACCCTTGCTTATCTCCGTGCCGGGCATGACGCAGGCAGGCAGCCGATGTGACCAACCCGTGAGCCTTATGGACCTGTACCCTACCCTGGTGGAACTGACGGGATTTGAGCAACCTCCCCACCTGGATGGGCATAGTCTGGTGCCCCAACTCAATGACCCCCATGTAGCGACAGATCCGGTTATCTCCAGCTACAAGTTTCCCAATCCCAAACCCGGGGGAGTAACCGGCCATGCCGTGAGAAGCATGCGGTACCGGTACATCTACTATCCGGAAATCAACCTGGAAGAACTCTACGACCACGCACAGGATCCGAATGAATGGGATAATATTGCCTACAAACAGGAACAGGCAGCGGTCGTAGAAGCACACCGAAAGGTACTCCGGGAAATGTTACCAGAAATGATCTGGAACGGCGGAAGCCCGGAAGGCTACTCGGTTGACGAAGCGGGAAATGTAAAGCGAAACGCGTTTACGTCATTTTGATTTTTTTCTTTTGACGCCTCCCTTCGGCCATTCCCTGCGTACAAACAGGCTTTCTCGTTGCACCCCGAACCATCCACCGTCCCCCGGTGAACGCGTTTGATGCCCGGGGTTCTTCCTCATCAGTTGCATGGATTCGGCAGCGGTTGCCTGCATTCAAAACCCGTAGTACAGCTGCTTCGGGCGCATTGGTAAAGCCGTTCGCTTTTCAAACCAACCGCGTCTGCCACCTGCCCCCGGGGTATCAGAACGATCGTTCTGGTACCGGAAGCCTGTAAAAATCCGCGCGAATACTGGCATTTTGACCGGATTTGCGTAGTTTATACCCGCAAAATCGTTGCAATTTGTTTTCAACAATAAACCCATAAAAAGATGTTCTTCCGGAGGAGATTACTGATTTTTGCGATCGCTTTTGGCATGCTGCCAGCCGTATGTCCGATTTCTGCGCATGCCCAACCGCCCGTATCCGGGCAAAACGACTTGGTAGACCGGACCCATGTGGCACTGAAAAAAGGATTGGCGTTTTTTCATTCCCTGAATACCGAAGGAGGCTATGTGTACTACGTCACTCCCGACTTAAGCATGCGGTGGGGAGAGAGTCCAGCAGATCCACACACCATAGAGGTGCAGCCTCCCGGTACTCCCGCCGTAGGGCAATCCTTTTTGCGTGCCTATCAGGTCACTTCCGACAGGCAGGCATTGGCATTCGCCAAAGAGGCCGCAGATGCGTTGATTCGGGGGCAAAACAAACATGGCGGTTGGGACCATACCATCGATTTCAATAACCTGGACAACGAAGTAGTGAGTTTCGATGATGATCAAAGCCAATCGGCAGTTAGCTTTTTGATGGCGCTGGATCAGCTGCTGGTTGATCCTGTATTGACTGCGGCTACCCAAAAAGCCTTACAGATGATGCAGAAAACCCAACTCGGAAACGGGGGCTGGCCGCACAAGTACCCCGAGCAAGGAAATTACCACGATTACGCCACCTTCAATGATGGGGGGATTAACGATTGCATCCGTGTCATGCTGGAGGCCTACCGGTATTACCCTGAAGACGAGACCATTGAACAAAGCCTGCGCAAGGCTGCCCGGTTTCTGATGATCTCCCAATTACCGCCGCCCCAACCCGGTTGGGCGCAACAATACAATGAGTTTCTTCAACCGGCCTGGGCGCGCACCTTCGAGCCACCAGCAGTATGTCCCTCTGTTACCGTTAAGAACATCAATACCCTGATCGATTTGTACCTCATCCTCGGAAACGAAACATTACTCGAACCCATCCCCGATGCCTTGCGATGGCTTCGAGAGGTCAGGATGGAAAACGGAATGTGGGCGCGCTTTGTAGAACTCGGCACAAACAAAGCGCTCTATTACGATAGACCCCGAATTCGTGTAGAAAAGCTGGAAGATCTGCACCCCGAGCGCCGAACCGGATATGCCTATCAGACAGACTTGCAGGTACCGCTTGAGAAAAGCACTCTTCGGTATGAAAAAGCCCTTGAAATGGGTCACGAGGCCCTGCGTAAAGCAGAACAGTACGTGGACTCAAAAGAAGCATTGATGCGACGAATTGCGGATATCTCCGGGGATGTGGTGCGCGTACTCGAGGAACAAGAGGAATCCGGAGCCTGGATCACAAAAAACGATCGATTTAAGAAGAACATGCCACGAGGAGAACGCTGGAATGGCCAATACCTGACCATGGATCGCATTAGCAGTAGCGTTTTTAATAAAAATGTAGCCACGCTGTGTGAATTTCTCGAATTGAACCGTCAATTAGAAAGAGTCATGAAAACGACCAATTAGGTTTGTTTTGGAAGAATGCATGATAGCGAAAGAGCGGCATAAGCTTAACATACGGGGCCGAGGGGGCGATCCGGTTAGGTCCTTGTCCCAATTCAGTAGGGGCTACTGCTCAGGTTTGCTGAGTTCAGAAGACAGCGGCAGGGGAAATCCTCAGGAAAGAAATCCCTACCGGGCCTTGAAAAAGCCCGTAAACCCGGCGCCGGGCTTTCTTTCGGCTTCGGTATCGGGTGGTAACCCGGATTTCGGTAGGTACCTGGACTGGGCCGGTACTTTTAAATCCATCAAAATTCTGCTAGCTTCGTAACCTCCGGACGATCGTTACACAAGGTCAAAAACGACCTCCGGGGACATCAAGACAAAAACTTACTAAAAACACCTGACCAGAGAATGAAAAAAACATTGGGAATAGGGATGGTCGGTGCCCGCTACGGGGCCAGGATGCATCTGGCAAATTACCGGAACTTGCCGCCCGGACTGGTGGAAGTCAGGGGCGTTTGTTCCCTGACAGAAGAAAGTGCCTCCGCATTTGCCCGTGAGGCGGGCCTTTCCTTTGCAACGACCGACCTCCATCAACTACTGGCGCGGGAAGACATCGACATCATTGACATTTGTACGCCTCCCGCATCCCATCACGAGATCGCCATCAAAGCTGCAGAAGCCGGAAAGCACCTCATCATGGAAAAACCCCTGACCGGATATTTTGGCGAGCCAGGAGACCCTGAACCCATCGGGCTACACGTTCCCCGTGCGAAAATGAGGGCAGGCGCGCGCAACAATGCAGAAGCGGTACGGAAGGCCGTACGGGCAAACAAAGTGATCTTTTGCTATGCCGAAAATTGGGTATATGCGCCGCCTATCGTTAAAATGCGTCGCTTGATCGCGGCCTCCCGGGGATCCATTCTTGAGCTTCGGGCGGAAGAAAACCACTCTGGCTCAAATTCCGTGTTTTCCAAAGAATGGAAATCCATGGGCGGAGGGGCCTTGCTTCGAATGGGCGCACACGCGGTGGGTGCCTGCCTCTACCTCAAGCAGTGGGAAGGCGAGCACCGCAGAGGGAAACGCATACTCCCGGTTTCGGTGATGGCAGATACAGCAGACCTGATCCACTCGGAGGCCTCCGAACAGGCAAGAAAAGTACAGGCACACCAGTGGATAAGCTCCGACCCGACGGATGTAGAAAACTGGGCCAATGTGGTGATCCGGTTTGATGACGGGTCCCGAGCCTCGGTACTCGTCAGTGACGTGGGACTGGGTGGTCTCAACACCCGGGTTACGGCTTACATGACCGACGGGGTCATCAAAGCCAACATGACAGCAAACGATGTGATCGAAACTTACGCGGTAGATCCGGCAACCTTTGCAAGCGAGAATTTCACCGAAAAACTGGAGACCAAGGCGGGATGGAACCGACCCAGCTGTGACGAAGATTGGTTTCGGGGATTTTCTACCGAGATTGCGGATTTCATACAAGCAATCCGAGAAGGGCGGGAGCCACTTGCAGGCATTGACTTGGCCGTGGACTGCGTGAATGTCATCTATGCGGCCTATCAATCCGCGGAAGAAGGCCGTACCATTACGCTGGAATAGACCAGCTCCCGCAAGAGATCGGCGGGCCAATCCCCCATCGGTTTTCCATACCAACCCGCAGGGCCAATCCTTTCTGTCCGCCGGGCTTCCATAGGGGCACGCAAGGAAGTACTTCTGAAAAAATTTCATCTTCTTGTGAGCAAAAGGCCGTAAAATCCACTATTTTCACCGAAACGGGCGAGGCGATGAAGCCTGCCTGCTTCTGTTAGCGCACCCATACATGAAACACCATGCCCAACCCCCACTCCATTCAAGGCGTCCTGGAGGCGCTGGATCAAATCATCGACGAGAGTATTTCGAACAATAGCAGGATCGGCTTGTTTGCCTACGTTTACCGGCGAACGACGGATGAAATTGCCTCGGAAATAAACCTGGGCCATTTCAAAGACAATGAACTGCTGGAAAAATTTGATGTGGCATTTGCCCAATTGTACCTGAACGCCTACCAGGACTATAAAAATAACCGGGAAGTGAGCGGCGCCTGGGCCTATGCCTTTTCTCAGGTCGATAAGCCGCTAACCATTGTTCAACACATCCTTTTGGGTATGAATGCACACATCAACCTGGACCTTGCCGTTGCCGCTGCCCAGGTTATGGAAGGTCGGGACATCCAGGATATTGAGCACGATTTCCACAAAGTGAACGACATTCTTTTTCAAATAACGAACGAGTTACAGGACCGGCTTAGCCGGGTATCACCCCTGATGTTTGTACTCGACCTGATGGGTAAAAACAAAGACGAGCGGATCATCAATTTTAGCATGCGTAAGGCGCGCACCCAATCCTGGCGAGCGGCCAAACGCCTCTGGTCCCTGCCCGAAGAGGAAAGAGCGGGGGCAATACAAAAAATCGACCGGATAGTGGTCCTCCTTAGCAAACTGATCCGGTCGCCCAAATCGCTGGCAATTGCTCTATTTCTTTTACTGATCCGGGCCTTCGAAACGAAAGAAGTTGGCATCGTTATTTCCAAACTCAGAGAAGATTGACCGGACGCAGCCGCCGTCGCCCAGCGCCAGACCTGTCTCGGCTCCATCCTATCACCCCATGCCGGAGCCGTTTTCTTTACAGACCAGGTGCGATGCAGCACTTCTACGGGTAGGGATTGCCTGAGTTTTGCTTCCTTTAGCGCCTCAGTTCAGTAGAACCGGCTTCCCATGCTTGAAAAACGGGGTGCCACCGGGTGAAGGTAAACGAAAAAGAGGCAGGCCTGCACGGCTTGCCTCTTTTTCAATTTTTGCAAATGCTGGTCGTTTGCGAGCCGGTTTTCTGTGAAAGAAAGCCCGGAATGCGCCCGACGACCGTATTGCCTTTAAAATGCAGCCTTGAAGCCGTCCATTTTCTGGTCTACCTGTGTATCTACCATGAAGGCAAGCCGCACCTTGTCCCAGCCAACCATTACTTTGGCCACCTTGTTGTCTTCTGCCGATATGCTGTAAGAAAGTCTTTCCTGGCTTTCTCCACTCATCATCGGGGCTACTTTGATGGCTACGGCATCGTCTTTTGCCAATGCTGCTGCATCCACAGTATCCCCCTGCATGTACGCATAAATGGCATTTCCCTTGCTATTCAGATGAATGGTCCATTCGCCCGATGCCTGGGGAGTAATAAATACGGAATATTTACCAGGAGCGATGTTTTTTCCCGAAATAGCAACCGCTGTGCTGAATTCGATGGTCGTAGGCGCATTGGCACCTGCGCGCCAGGGAACCCCATAAGGCACCAGGCCACCAAATACGGTTCTACCCTTGACTGCAGGCGAGGAATACTCAATGCTGATCTTTGTAAAGCCCACTTGCTGGGATACTGCTGCCGCAGGGCTGGGGGCAGGAGCCATCAGCTGGGCCTGTGCCTGAAAAAAGACAGAAAAAACCAGCAACAGACTAAGCACTGCCGGAAAATAAAGTGGTGTTGACGTTTTCATACAATTTGGTTTTTTGAGCGTTTAAGAAGGAAAGATACGAAAGGCTTCCGTAAATCCAGTCCTTTCAATTTGAGATTTTTCAGGGAGGGACGGTAGGTGCCTGTACCCGATCGCATGTAAACTTACGAAAGCCCCCGGAAACGTTCCGGTTGAAAGCAAGGAAAATCGGGAGCCACTAGTTTTATACCAGGCCCGTTTTTTTTAGAACGACAGCACTAGATCTTTTTTCGCTACCGAAAGGGTACGCCCGTTTTTCCAAGCTCCCTGAAACGGAGATCCCGGTAAAAAAACTTCGGTAAGGCTCGGGAAAAACCGAAACCATGGGTATTTTTGGATCCGGTGCAGGGAATATCCAATTGCACGATAGCCGTTTGCACGGGCTTAAGGACAGGCGCAGACGGAAAAGGCCGACCAGGAATGCCATGTCAAAACTGAAACACATTCGGGAACAACGCAACTTAATACAGGAAGAACTTTCGGAAGCTTCCGGTATTTCCGTCAGAACGATTCAGCGTATCGAGTCCGGTACAGAACCGAGCGGTCAAACACGAAAACTCCTGGCCAACGCCTTAGACCTAAGGGATGAGGAGCTACTCCTCAAACCCCTATCGGCAACGCCGCCCTCCGCCTCCTTGCTCAAGCTATTGTCAATGTCTGCCCTGCCCTTTACGCTACTTCCGCCAGGAAATATCCTCATTCCCCTGCTTATCATGGCGGTAAAAAAACAGTGGGGCTCTAGCGCCAGGCAAATCCTGACCATTCAGATCGTTTGGACAATTGGTTCGACCATCCTGTTTATGCTGGCTGCGTTTACAAAAAAATGGCTTTATCTCGGAGGTAATTTCATGCTGCTGGTCATGGTGCTGTTGGTGCTGGCAAACGTGGGGATCGTTCTTAGAAACACCGTGGAGATCGACAGAAAAGGCAAACTTTTTTTTCACCTGGGCTTCCATCTAATTTGAGCGGGTGAAATACTGACGGCATACCGGCGGGAGATTGGCGGGTTGATTTCGGGTGAAACCAGCGATGTCGGTGCCATCTTGCAAGTAAAAAATGAAAACCTACCTGTTTGTAATGGCCCTGGCCTCTCTTTTGGCCGCAGTGCCTGCACATGCCCAATTGGATAAAAACGATCCGCTTTTCCTGGAACTCAAAAGGCAAGACAGCATATTTTTTGAACGCGGATTTAATCGCTGCGACATAGACTATTTTGAAAATCATATCGCATCGGATTTACGCTTCTACCACGACCAAAGTGGGTTCCAGGATCGGGAACGCTTCCTGAAAAACACCCGGGAATACATTTGTTCAACGGAAGCAAAAAAACCAATCCGGAGAATTGATGCTGAGAGTCTGGATGTATTTCCTCTTTATGATTCAGGGGAACTGTACGCTGTCCTGCAGACCGGAATTCACCACTTCTTCCTGCGCGAAGCGGGAAAGGAGGACAAATGGACTGGAACAGCGAGGTTTGTACATGTTTGGATATTGAAAAACAAATGCTGGATTTTGAACGAGGTGATTAGCTATGATCATTGAAATTCGGCCGGCGAAAGCCAAAGTAGATGCTGTGCACCACCGGTTCCCGGCACAAAGAGCCGAGGTAAGTAAATATTTTTTTGTACATTCGAGTCGAATAGATAAAAGTCTCTCATAATCCAGAAAAACCTCCTACCCCACGCCATGAAAAAGCTATTTTCACCGATCGCTGTCCTGATTATCGTCCTCTGCTGCTTTGCAACGTCTTTCGCCGAAACTCCACGAGACAATCCCTTTCTCGGGATGTGGGGCCTGGAAATCGAAGGCGGTGGAGTCGGATGGCTACATGTGAGTGAGGAAAAAGGGTACCTCGATGCCGAACTGCTGTGGATCGGGGGAAGTGTGCTGCCCGTGGCGCATGTCTACCTGGCCGATGAAAATACCCTGGTGGTCACCCGGACCAGCAGCTCCCGGAAAAGTGAAGATCGAAGCCATACACTTACCCATACGCTTCGCGTGGAGAAAACCGGAGATTCCCTGAAAGGAACCATGACCGGACCCAGCCGGGCCGGGGAGTACCAATCTCATTTTACCGGCAAACGCATGCCACCCATGCCGGACAAACCCGATTTGTCGAACCTCCAGTACGGAAAACCGGTCTCCTTATTTAATGGCACCGACCTGAGCGGCTGGGTATTGATGAACCCCAATCAGGCCAATGGCTTTTCGGCAAAAAACGGCGTGCTGCTAAACGACCCCGTACAGCCTGAAAACGGAGAACACGTCTCCTATGGCAATATTCGCACGAAACAGGAATTCGAAGATTTCAACCTAAAACTAGAGGTGAATGTACCGGAAGGAAACAATAGTGGCGTGTACCTGCGGGGTATTTACGAAATTCAGGTAGTGGATTCCTATGGAAAACCGCTGGACTCCCACAATATGGGTGCCTTATACAGTCGGATCACCCCTAGCCAGGCTGCCGAAAAACCGGCAGGCGAATGGCAGTCCATGGACATTACCCTGGTAGATCGACACGTTACCGTGGTCCTGAACGGAAAGAAAATCATCGACAACGAACCCGCATGGGGACCCACCGGCGGAGCCATGAGCGCCAACGTATTGGCTGCCGGGCCGGTATTCCTGCAGGGAGATCATGGAAAAGTGAGCTACCGAAACATTGTTTTGACGCCTATTGAGAAATAAGCGCAGCCTGCTTTATCCTGTACATGCGCAGAAGCAGGCACCGGATAGAAAGCAGGTAGCGTTCAGAATATCCCCTATTTTCGCATGTACGTCAGAAAAATTCTCTTGCGCTTACACCTGATTCTAGGCCTGGGAACTGGCTTGCTCTTTTTTGTCATTGCCCTTTCCGGGGCGCTCTATACCTGGGAGCCGGAATACAGTCGCCTGGCTTATCACCAAACCGTGGAAGCTCGGGACCGGCCCATGATTTCCATATCCGACATACGGCAAAGCCTCGAAAAAACCTTTCCCGAAGGAGATTTCCGGACGGCTCTCTACCGCAACCGTGAAAGTAGTATCGAGGTCTTGCTCTATGCACCCGGTACCTACTATCTGGCGCAGCTAAACCCCTATTCGGCCGAATTGATCCATTTACAGGACATGAACAAGGGCTGGATCAATTATTTGAAAAAACTCCACCGCAATTTGCTTTTGGGCGAATTGGGCAGGGAAATCGTTCATTGGGTAACCTTGCTGGCGATCCCACTAGTGGTATCCGGCCTGATCATTTGGTGGCCCGCAAAGGGCCGACCAAGCAGAGATACGTTTTTCCTGAAAGCAACCGCGAGTGCAAAAAAACGAAACTACGACCTGCATTCCGTACTGGGATTTTATGTTTCATGGGTCCTTATTTTCGCTCTTATTACGGGGATTTATTGGGGTTTTTCCCCTGTAAAAGAAACCATTAAGCTGCTCAGTGGAGAAAATAACATCGAATGGGAGATCCCTCGATCCCAGGTTCCGGCGAGGCCCGTAGAAAACGATGGAATCCTCGACCAATTGATTGCCGACTACCGGAACACCTTTCCCAATTCGGAAGTACGAATAGGTGTCCCGCATGGCGAGGAAGACCCCATCCACCTCTCTGTTATTGACCCCGGCAAAGGACTGACCGCCATCAATCACTACTACCACGACCAATACAGCGGAGAAAGAATTGAGGGCGTATTCCGCAACGGTCTGTCCAGCGAAATCTCAACTTTCAATGCGATTAACGGCATGGTGTACGAAATTCATTTTGGAAGTATTTTGGGGCTGCCGGGAAGGATCCTCGTATGTATAGCGGCATTGATCGCCGCATCCCTTCCCATCACCGGACTGCTTATCTGGTTGGATAAAGGAAAAAGAAAATGACCTGGCTCCCGTTCCATGGATTTCCGGTCCGCTTGTCGGGCGCTCAACAAGTAAACGAGGCTAACTCCCTTCCTCTTTTTTCTTCTTTTTAGGGAGTATTTCTCTTCCATTTTGTAAATTACAAGCAAAATGGTATCTATTTCGGTTAACGTTAACTACCTCAACAGCAATGGCTACATTTGACGCAATTGTCATCGGTTCGGGTATTTCTGGTGGCTGGTCGGCCAAGGAATTGTGCGAGAAAGGTTTAAAAACGCTGGTCCTGGAGCGGGGACGAAATATCGAGCACATCAAAGACTACCCCACCGCTTCCAAACATCCCTGGGAATTGGAGCACCGTGGCATGGTCACTAAAGATTACTCGGATGCGAATCCCATCTCCTCCAAAGCCTGGCTTTTTGACGAGGGTTCGGCACACTTCTTCATCAAAGACGAGGAGCACCCCTATGTCCAAAAGAAACCTTTTGATTGGATCCGAGGCTATCAGGTCGGAGGAAAATCCCTTACCTGGGGGCGGGCCAGCAATCGCTGGAGCGATAACGAATTCAAGGCTCCGGAACGGTTTGGCTACGGTATTTCCTGGCCCATTGGTTACGAGGACATCGCTCCCTGGTACTCCCACGTGGAAAAATTTTCAGGGATCTGCGGAGGCTCCGATGGAGTGGCATCCATGCCCGACGGCGACTACCTTCCTCCCTTTCCTCTAAACTGTGTGGAGCAGCACATGCAAAAAATCCTTTCGGAAAAGTTCCCCGACCGAAAGATGGTCGCAGGGCGCTGGGCCCATTTGAGCGAGCCCGAGGCCATTCACCTGGAACAGGGCCGTGGGAAGTGTCAATGCAGAAATCTCTGCGTGCGGGGCTGCCCCCTTGGCGGCTATTTTAGCTCGGTTTCTTCCACCCTTCCCTGGGCACAGAAAACGGGCAATCTGACCATCCGCCCCCATGCTGTCGTGCATTCCATCGTCTACGAGGAAAAATCTCAACGAGCGACCGGCGTAAAGATCATCGATGCTCGAAGTAAAAAAGAGGAAATCATCGATGCTCGTCTGATCTTTGTGAATGCCTCGGCATTGAACACCAACCTGATATTGCTGAACTCCACCTCTGCGCGCTTCCCCAATGGATTGGGCAACGACAGCGGGACACTTGGAAAATACATCTGCTTTCACAATTACCGACCCAGTACCTGGGCTACGATCGATGGCTTCGACGATCGGTACGTAGATGGACGGGTTCCCTCCGGCCCAATCATGCCAAATTTTAAAAACTTCGGTGAACGAAACGCTACCTTTCTGGGTGGCTACATGACCTTCATGGGGGCCTTCCGCCCAAAGCGTGTCAGCGTACCTACCAGCGAACCCCAATTGGGGGTTGCCTTCAAACACCGCATGAGCGAACCGGGTCCCTGGCGGGTCTACATGTACATGCAGGGCGAAACCCTGCCCAAAGCCAGCAACCGGGTCAGCCTCAGCAGGGACAAGAAAGACCCCTGGGGCATTCCCCAATTGGTCACGGATATCAGTTACGATGAAAACGACGAGTGGATGATTCAGGATTTCCACGAAGAGTCGCGGAAGATGATGGAAGCCCTGGGATGCAAAAACATCGAACACGTGGACAATAAGCAAAATCCCGGTCTGGACATTCACGAGATGGGTGGCGTACGCATGGGAAAGGACCCCGCCAGCTCCATGCTGAACGGGCACAATCAATTGCACGCATGCAAAAACGTCTTTGTGACCGATGGTGCCTGCATGAGCAGCACCGGCAACCAGAGTCCATCTGTTCTTTACATGGCCTTATCGGCCCGCGCCGCTGACTATGCGGCAGAACAGTTCAAAAACGGAAACCTTTAATCCCCAGGCAATGGATCGACGATTGGCATTAAAACAAACGGCCCTTTTGGTGGGCGGTACGGTGGTCGGCGCCGAGCTGTTCTTGTCCGGCTGCCACTCGGAGAAAACCCAGGCTCTTGCCTTTACGGGCCGGGAACTCATGCTGATGGACGAAGTTGGCGAAACCATTTTGCCCGAATCAGACCAATCTCCCGGAGCCAAAGCTGTGGAAATCGGACATTTCATGGCCAAAATGGTGCTCGATTGCTACGGGAACCGGGAGCAAGAGATCTTCCGTCAGGGATTGAAGGCAATTGATCTACTGGCCAGGGAAACGCAGGGAGGGGATTTCCTATCCCTCGATTTCCAGCAAAAGACGGAGCTCCTGACCCGACTCGATTGGGAAGCCAGGCAAACCAAGCCAGGAGCAGCTCCCCATTTTTTTTCGCTGATGAAGCAACTGACCCTGCTGGGGTACTTTACCTCGGAAATCGGGGTTACCCAGGCACTGCGCTACAATCCCTCACCCGGGGGCTACGACGGCTGCGTTCCGTATGAAAAAGGGGTTCCGGCCTGGTTCGGGCCCACTTCCTCTATCGGCTGATTGCTTTGACCGGCAGGTTCCCTTTGGCATGGCTGTGTTTCGCTGCAGGGAAATTGGACCGCTCAAGGATACGGGTTAGCTCTTTCATTTCGATCCACCTCTTTCCTCCAAAACTTTTTTTTAAATAACTTAGCGATCAAATGGACTTCCATGCAAAATAACCTAAAACGAAGAATTCTTTTTGCGGTACTTGTTGTAGCGGGAATAATCATACTTTATGCAAAGATTTTTGTATGGTCCATGGCGGTTTTTGAAAGCCGGGAGGTCACCTTTCCCCAAGGCCTGCAGGTGGTTGTAGAATCCCTCACCACCAGTGGTTACGGAGGATTTTCTCCCTGGCAAAGTGACTTCATGAATTACTTTGTGCTGATCATGAACCTTACCGGAGTGGTGTTTGTCTTCGTGGCCTTCCCCGTTTTTTTTCTTCCATTCCTTCAAAATGCCATCGAAAAATCTCCGCCAACAAGCGTTAGCAAAACAGATCACGTAATTATTTGTTCGTACTCCACCCACGCCGAAGTATTGGTAAAAGAATTGACCTCTCGCAACCTGGACTACGTCATCATTGAACCAAAAAAGCAGGCGGCAACGGACCTTTTTCTATCCGGGGTAAACGTGATGACCGGCAATCCGGAGTTGGAATCCGTGTTGGAATCGGCCAACGTCAGAGAAGCAAGAACAGTGGTAGTTAATTCGGGCACAGAAAAAAACATTAGCATTCTTTTTTCGACCAGAAATCTGAGTAAGGAAGTGAAAACAATCGCCGTGCTCGAAGATGAGGAAATGGAAAACTATCATAAACTCGCCGGCGCAGATAGCACCATTTCTCCCAGGCAACTCATTGGAAAAAGCCTGGCTGCTCAGGTTCCGGCAATATCCATCAATGACAGTGTGGAAATTGATGCAGCGGTTGAATTGATCGAAATGGATATTGAGGAAGGCAGTGAACTTTGCGACAAATCCGTTGGCGAGGCCAATTTACTGGACAATTTGCACACCAATATCATCGGAGCATGGCAAAACGGAACCTTTCAAAGCCCGGTACCCAGTAACCTGATATTGACGGCAAAGACCCGGTTACTGGTTGCAGGGGATCGGGAGGAACTGGCCAATCTGAATAAAAAGGCAGAAACAAGGATACGGCGTTTTGCACAAAACAAGGTATTAATCTTGGGATACGGATTGTCGGGACGAGCTGCCTTTGGTGCCTTGAAAGCCAAAAATGTATCGGTAACGGTTATCGACATTCGCGAAAAACAGGGGGTTCACATTGTAGGAGATGTCCGGAAAGCGGAAACCCTCCGGAATGCTGGAATCGACAAAGCTTCTGCCCTGATCATTACCATTCAGGACGATACGGTGGCATTGTTTGCCAGCCTGCTCGCTCGCAGCATGAATAGCAAAATACACATCATCGTGCGTGCAAACAATATGGAAAACGTCAGGAAATTATACAGTGCCGGCGCAGACTACGTGCAATCCCTCGCTACCGTGAGCGGCCGTATGCTCGCCTCCAGTATTTTTGAAGACGAAACCTCGCTCGCGGCGGACAAACAAATTAATCTCCTTCGGATACCTGTAGGTAAGCTAACCGGGACCACCCTGGCGAAAAGCAATGTGCGGGCGGAGACAGGCTGCACCGTTCTTGCCGTGATCCGGGATGGTAAAAAGATTTCAACCATCGATCCCGGCACCTTTCTATTCGAACAGGAGGATTACGTCATTGTGGCGGGAACCGACGAAAGTATCCGAAAATTTGAAGAAGCATTTGGGAACTAAAATGCTTACTGTATCGATTTTGATAGTGTAAAAAGACTTTATGAGTCTGAATTGCACTGCTGACCTGACTCAACCCTACGCAGGAAAACCTGAAAACGAAATTACCTGTTGGCAACTTTCCGGGGAGGACCTAAAAAGCTACCCCCTGAGCCTCCGGGTCCTCCACCCATTCGGTACCTTGCGGTAAAAAAAATGCCCCGATTCCAAACGAACGATACCATGAAACGTATTCTTTCCCTGCTGTTCCTACTACCGGTTTCCTTGCTGGCGCAAACAAGTGAGGTAGGAAACTGGATGATTTACTTTGGCAACAAAAAGATTTCTGACAAATGGAATTGGCACCACGAGGTTCAATACCGGAATTTCAATGCGATCGGAGATACCGAACAGTTGCTTCTCCGGACGGGGATCGGGTACAACCTGAGTGAAAATAACAACAATCTTCTGTTCGGATACGGCTTCATTTACAGTGAACCTTACCTGGGCGATACCGATGCCAAGACCCATTTTAACGAGCATCGCATCTACCAGCAATTCATCACCCGACAAACCACCGGACGCGTTTCCTTCCAACACCGGTACCGTTTTGAGCAACGTTTTTTTCAAGACGATACCAGGCTTCGGCTGCGCTATTTCTTGGGCATTACCCTGGCCCTCAATCGCAGCCAACTCCTGGATCACACCCTCTACCTTTCCACCTACAACGAGCTGTTTGTCACGACAACGCAACCCGTTTTTGACAGAAATCGATTGTATGGCGGATTAGGGTATCGCCTTTCAAAATACCTTCGGACCGAAATTGGCTTCATGAATCAACGAACTTCCAATCGGTCCAGAAATCAACTCAACCTAATTGCTTTTGTTAGTTTTTGAAGCCGATCAGAACCGGCCGGACACCATTCCAACAGTTCCCTGGGCACAAAAAAATAGGGGCTTGTAAGGCGATCGCAGACGCACTAACCTGCGCTGATAATCTCCCCTATCGGAGGCACAAAGGCTCCCCGTACCGGAACGCGTACTAGCAACGATTTTTGATGCGGGCGTTCCTCGAGTGGAACAAGTAGGCAATACGTTTTTCCCGAGTGCCGGTAGGATCTGTTTCCCGGAAAACGAAAGGTGTCGGACAAACGAACCGACAGCCAGCGCCCATCCCAGGCCGGTAGCGTCAAGTAGGTTCGTCTAAATCGTCAAACGCTTTTTACAGAATTTCCCCCGATGGGTTCGCGAGAAACGTGAAACGCGGGTATGGGGATTTCCGCCGGGCCACAGACCTGCCTTGTTACCGAAAAGGAGTAGCCAATTAAGGTACGGCCAACGAGACACCGATCCAAAATTTTCCCCGAGCTGGGAACCGGTCACCAAAAAAGGCAACCCAGCCGTGGAAAGGGGGGAAATAGTTCATCAACCATGTCGACCCAATTCTTGGTACCACTGATTCAGACAAGGAGCAAAATGCGCGAAAATAACGAAAAAGCCAGGTAGGAAGTTGATTGGCTGCCGTCTGGATTACCTGGATAAGGCAAAGCGTATCGCCCGGCGCAGCGCAGGGCTGGGGTCTTCGACGGCTTTGGAAATCACCCGAAGCCTACGCTTCGTAGGAAACAGGTCCAATAGATGACCGCTCCAACCAAAAAATTTTATAAAATCTACCGATAAACCGCTCGCATATAAATTATTATCTATAGTTTTTTAAAAAGCTGAAAGAAATTCCTTTTCTTGTAATGTAAAAATCTGAATGCAGGCATTCTGGAATAATTACTTTGGTAGCAGTGGATACAACCAAATCGAATAAACTGGCATGTATATTCCAACACAGGAGCAGCTTAAATCGGCGCTGATTCAGGGACAGCGAGACCCGAGCATTGCCTCCTATTTACTTTTTGTTGCGGCTGATAATTACCCCGAAAAGGCAACCCTGGAGGAGATCCTTGCCTTAAATGAGAAACCGCTGATTGGAGGCGTTTTCCCCGAAATCATCGGAGATGGAAAACGGTACCGCACCGGCTTTGCCCTTGTGCCACTGGAAGAGCGCTTACAGGTGGCTTGTTTCGAATCACCTCAGGGGACCGTTTCTACCGAAAAACTCTCCCGCTGGCTGGAAAAACAACCGGGTGAAGCGAAGAGTATTTTTTGTTTTGTCAACGCATTTTGGTCGGAGAAAGAAGCATTTCTACACGCGCTTTACGATGTCTTCGGTCCTTTTGTCACGTACCTGGGGGGCGGCGCGGGTTCCCTGGCCTTCAAATCCTTTCCTTGCATCCTTTCCAACCAACAAGTGATCGAGCAAGGTGCCGTTATCGGGCTCATGGATGAAACCATACAGTTAGGAGTCGCCCATGGGTGGCAAACGATCAGTGACCCGATCAAAGTGACTCAAACCAAAGGAAACACCATTGTCAGTCTTAACTGGAAACCTGCTTTTGATACCTACAAGGAACTGGTCGAAGCCCACTCCCAGCAACGGTTTAGCCCGGAAAACTTTTTTGACATTGCGCGCTCCTATCCACTCGGTCTGGTACGCCTCGACGACGAAATGATAGTCAGGGATCCCTATGCGACCGAAGAAGGCATGCTCCATGTCGTCGACGAGGTGCCCGAAGGGGAATACATCCGCATCATGCACGGTGATCTGAAGTCCCTGCTAAAAGGTGCCCGGGAGGCAGTAGCAGGCGCCGGAATTGAGCAAAAAGCCGAAGGAAATCAGGTTTGTTTTGACTGCATTTCCCGGGTACTGTTCATGCAAGCTGACTTTCAAAAAGAACTCACTTTTCTCAACCAAAACCATCCCATGAACGGTGCGCTAAGTATTGGTGAAATCGCCAATATTGGCAGTGCCTCCCTGGAATTGTTTAATAAAACGGTAGTTGTGGCACGATGGAAAAAGAAAAATTAAACATTCAGGTCCTCCTGGAAATCGCTTTAAATCAGCGAATTCAGGGCGAAATTGAAGATAGCCTGGGCAGGATATTGACCCTGTACCTGCGCAAATTGAACTGTTTTGCGGCAGCAATTTTTCAGGAAGATGCGTTGGTACGGGTACAGCCTCAAGCGATGCTCAAGCATAAAAACTGGCTGGAACAAGCGAAACAACTCCTGGCCGGGGTAGACCTCCCTTCTCAACAACCCGTTTCCAAGGTGCTGGACGACATCCACTGGTACGCAATCCCCCTCGATCGATACGGTTGTTTGATTTTGCTACGAAAGCAGGCGCTCGGCAGGGACATGCAGCGGGAGCTTGGGCGTGTTGCTTTCCAATTGGGCCGGGACCTTTGTCAGGCAAAAGAGGACAACGTCTGCGGCTGTTACAGGAACTCTTTGACAATTCTTCAGATGCGATACAAATAGCCGAGGAAAGCGGCAAACTTTACTACATCAACAAAGTGGCGGCGGAACGCCTGGGGATCGAAAAACAACAGGCACAGCGCTACCGCGTGGAGGATTTTGAGCTGGTCTTTGCGAACGAGCAAAATTGGAAACGCCACGTACAGGAGTTGGAAACCGGGGGCAAAATGATCCTGGAGGGCGTCAATGTCCATCAAAAAACCGGGGAAACTACTCCCGTAGAAGTCACCGCAACAACAACCCGCATCCGCGACAAAAGGTTTATTGTAGCCATCTCCCGGGATATCAGCGAACGAAAAAAACAAGAGAAGGCACTCAAGGAGTCGAACCAAAAATTGGCGAGCATCTTTAACGAGATGAGCGATGTGGTCTGGTCGGTTAAATTACCGGAAAACCAGGTCATCTTCATATCGCCCTCCGTTGAAAGCTTGTACGAGATTGCCCCGAGCGAGTGGATCGCAGACATCAGTTGTTGGGAAAAACTGATCTATCCAGAGGATCGGGGGGTGGTTACAGAAATACCCAAAGAACTGTCGGCCAGTGGGTCCTATTCGGTACGGTACCGGATTCTAACACCATCTGGCAAGACCAAATGGATTCGGAACAAAGGGAAACTAATTTTCGATGCGGAAAAAAAACCCATACGCCTGGATGGAGTAATGATGGACCGCACCCAACAGTACCAGGCCCAGGAATACCTGCAACAGGAACTTCGCCTGCAAGAAGTCCTGATTGATATTGCTACCACTTACATCAACCTCGACCTGACGCATTTGGGCACCACCATCCAGCAATCCCTGGAAAAAATGGGTCATTTTGTGTCCGCGGACCGGGCGTATATTTTCGACTATGACTTTAAAAATGGAACTACCTCAAACACCTACGAATGGTGTGCGGATGGAATAAATCCAGAGATAAACAATTTGCAGCAGATACCCGTCTCTTTGCTTCCAAACTGGGTGGAAGCCCACCAGAGAAACGAAGCCTTTTATGTCCCACGGATAGAGGACCTTGACGACGATAAGGACGGCGGCCTGAAATCCCTGCTCGAACCACAAAATATCAAAAGCCTCATCGCCATCCCCATGCTGGACGGCGAGGAATTGGTGGGCTTTGTGGGTTTTGATTCTGTAAAAAAGCACCACCAATACAGCGAAAAAGAGCAAAAGCTACTCTACCTCTTCGGGCAAATGCTGATCAATATCCGCAACCGGAAAAAATGGGGCATTCAGCTACAGGTTCAGGAAGAAAAATTCAGAAACCTGATCGCCAATATGAACCTGGGCTTATTAGAGGTAGACCTATCGGATCAGGTCATTTACGCCAACCAAAGTTTTTGCCAGATGTCAGGCTACGCATTAGACGAGCTGAAGGGGCGGCTGGCTACCAACCTCTTTTATCCAGCAGGCCAACAAGGTCGATTCAACCAGAAAAACCGGGAAAGCGAACAAGGGATCACTACGAGTTTTGAGGTAGAAATAAAAAACAAAACCGGGGAACCCAAATGGTGGTTCGTTAGCTGGGCACCCAATTACAACGACCAGGAACAGCTCATTGGAAGCATTGCCGTACACCTGGATATCACCGATCAGAAGCAATTGGAACAGGAATTGGCCAAAGCAAAATCCTTTGCGGAGTCCGCTGCCAAAGCGAAGGAGCTTTTTTTGGCCAACATGAGCCACGAAATCCGTACACCTCTCAACGTAATCATCGGGATGATACGGCAGCTAACTTCCGAAAACCTCAGCCCAAAACAGCTCGGCTACGTACTGCAGGCACAAACCTCCGCCAAGCACCTGCTTACCATCCTGAACAATATCCTGGACGTCGCAAAAATCGAATCGGGGGATTTGGAGATAATTCAAGCCGAATTCAGTCCGGCTGCTATGGCACAAAACGTGCATTCCATCCTCTTTTCGCAGGCCAAAGACAAATGCCTGGACTTTTCTCTGAAGGTGAGCCCAGCGGTACGTCCCGTATTAATCGGGGACGAAGTTCGCCTACGGCAGGTACTCATCAACCTTTTGGGAAATGCCATAAAATTTACGGAAAAGGGACAGATTGAACTGCGGATACAGGTTTTGGAGGAAACCGCTACCAGCCAAACCTTGCTGTTCGAAACGGCCGATACGGGTATTGGCATGTCCGATGACTTCGTTCGAAAGATATTTGATAAGTTTTCACAGGAGCAAAACACCTCCAACCGCAAGTTTGAAGGAACGGGGTTGGGAATGGCCATTTCACACGACCTGGTTCGACTCATGGGTAGTGAACTGCAGGTGAAAAGCAGGAAAAACGAAGGCACTCAATTTTCCTTTGTCCTCACGCTGCCAATCGGTGACCCCGCTAGCTTGGTGTCCCAAAACAAGGAAGCCAAGCCAGGCGCCTTTCTGGGGCGCAAAGCGCTGTTGGTCGAAGACAATGAAATGAACCGCTTTATCGCCATACAAAGCCTGGATTTTATGGGGTTCCAGACGACCGAGGCCGAAAATGGAAAAGTAGCCATTGAACATGTGAAAAACGAAACCTTCGACCTAATTTTAATGGATATCCAAATGCCCGTGATGGACGGAGTAGAGGCCACCGCCTACATTCGGGATCAACTGAAAGTGAACACGCCAATCCTGGCCCTTACCGCCAATGCCTTCCGACACGACATCGACTTGTACCTCCGTACCGGGATGAATGACTTTATCACCAAACCCTACGACGAGCAAGACTTTTTCAGAAAAATCGAGCTGGTATTACGGCAAAGCACAGCAGCAGACCCAACCCCTGAACCGGAAGGTATGGAAAGTGAAGAAAGCCTTGTGTCCGCGAAAAAGCCGGCCAAACCCCTCTACGATCTTTCCCAATTGGACGAAATTAGCAGGGGAAGTGAACAATTTATTCAAAAAATGTGCGAACTGTTTGTCTCCCTATCCGAGGAAATCACACAGGAAATGCAGCAAGCTCTGGAGCGGGGAGATTGGCAAAGCATTCAAAAATCCGCCCATAAAGTCAAGCCAAGCATTGACCAATTTGGGGTAGATTCCATCAAAAACACCGTTCGAGAGGTGGAAGACTACGTCGTCCGCAGCGACAACGAGGAGGAATTCAGAAACAAGGTGCGGTACATCATCGCTACCTTACAACAAGTAGCAGCAGCATTACCGAAACCGTAGCGAAGGCCCGGTCAATCAGCCTGTGTCCCGAGTATTTCTACCCTGTCCAAATTGGGACGGGTAGCTCACAAAATCCTGTGGTGAAGGGGGCCGGGGCTTTTTCGCAGCAGTCAAGGGAAGACGCGTGGAACCACTCCCTGATACTTCCTGCGCAAACGAGACCTGTTCATGCCCGGGCCGCGAAGCTCAGGCTCCAATCAAAATACAAAATTTCATTATTTCCGGATATTTCAGCATATTCGTAGGTAATCCGGCCACCCACTTGTTGACGGGACTGTAAAAACCATACACATGATCCAACGTATGCTCCTATCGATTCTCCGGTTTCAGGCACCTTTGCTCGTTCTCTTCCTGCTTGGAACCATTCACTGCACGCCCCGTCCCGGAGATCAGGACTGGGCCGAATACCTGGGTGGCCCCAACCGAAATCACTATTCTCCCCTGACCCAAATCAGCCCGGATAACATTGGACAACTGCAGGTGGCCTGGAGCTATGCGACAGGAGATAGTGGGCACATGCAGACCAATCCGCTGATTGTCGAAGGCGTATTATACGGGATGAGTGCTTCCCTACGCCCCTTTGCCCTGGATGCCGCCACCGGGCAGGAAATCTGGAAGCACGAACCTACAGAAAAAGAGGCCTTTAGCGCCTGCAGAGGCCTAAGCTACTGGAAGGCAGGCAGCGACGAGCGAATACTCTTTACCCGGGGAGAATGGCTTCATGCAGTGGATGCGCAGACGGGTAAGCCAATTCCGGGTTTTGGAACGGCCGGTAAGGTAAGCCTGAAAACCGGCCTTGGCCCGGCTGCCCGGGACAAGATGGTCCTATCCAACACACCCGGGACGATCTTTGAAGACCTGATCGTCATGCCGCTGCGGGTAGCGGAAGACCACCAGGCAGCAGCTGGACACATTCAGGCCTTTGACGTGCGGACAGGCGCCCTGGTATGGGTATTCCATACCATTCCGCATCCGGGAGAATACGGGTACGAAACATGGCCAGCCGATGTGTATAAAAACAAGGGAATTGGCGGCGCCAATAATTGGGCAGGCATGGCCGTAGATCGGGAACGCGGCATTTTGTACGTACCTACCGGCTCTGCTGCACCGGATTTTTACGGGGGTGACCGGCCCGGTACCAATTTGTTTGCCAATACCCTGCTGGCGTTGGAGGCTCGTACCGGCAAACGCATCTGGCATTACCAATTGGTCCACCACGACATCCTGGACATGGATTTGCCAGCTCCTCCCAATCTGATTACCGTGCAACACGCAGGAAGAAAAATTGATGCCGTGGCCCAGGTTACCAAACACGGCTACGTTTTCTTGTTTGACCGGGAGACAGGCGTACCCCTTTTTGAAATAGAAGAGGTAGCCGTGCCGCCTTCCACGATTCCCGGCGAACAGGCCTGGCCTACCCAGCCAATCCCCAGCCGACCACCTCCCTTCGCTCGGCAAGTGCTATTCGATTCCCTGATCAATCCAGCAGCCAACAATCGGGACGAACTCCTGGAAATACTCGGAAACTCCGGCTACCAGGGACCCTTTACCCCTCTGAACGAAAAAGGCATGCCGGTCTTTCCCGGTTTGAGTGGCGGTGCGATCTGGGGAGGAGCAGCAGCCGACACGGAAGGCATCCTGTATCTCAACAGTAACGAAATGGCCCGATACATGGGGATCGGTCCGAGTACCGCGCCCGAAATCCTGGACGCCATGGGGACCGGGCAGCGGCTGTACACACTCAATTGTGCACCTTGCCACGGCACCGACCGGAACGGTCATCCTCAAAGCGGCTACCCCTCACTTCGCGGATTGAGCGAGCGCAAAACGGCGAACGAAATTACGGACGTCCTTCAAGCCGGAAAAGGAATGATGCCGGCCTTTCCAGGACTGGCTGGGGGAGAAAAGGAAGCACTCATCAACTACCTGCTAACAGAAGCACAGATGAACGAGGCTTCTCAAGAACCCGGACTGGCAACCCAGGAAAACAGTCCCGAACTTCCTGCTTATGTGGTCAACCGTTACATGAAGTTTTTAGATGATCGGGGCTATCCCGCGGTACGACCGCCATGGGGTACCCTGTCTGCAATCGACATGAACTCCGGCGATTTCCGCTGGCAGGTACCCTTCGGAGATAACCCTGAAGGGATTGATCAGAGAAATTCCCCGGCTGGCACCGAGAGTTTTGGCGGGCCTTTGGTTACCGCAAGCGAGCTATTGTTTATCGCAGCTACCCGAGACGGAAAGTTACGGGCTTTCGATACCAACACCGGGGAATTGCTTTGGGAAACAGGTTTGCCTGCAGCTGCTTTTGCTACACCAAGTAGCTATTCGGTTAATGGAAAGCAATTCATTGTACTCGCCTGCGGAGGCGGACGGTTCAATACCCCCGTTGGAGACCAATACGTCGCCTTTGCACTCCCCTGACCAGGCTGCTTTCCCATCCCCCGGATCAAGGCTGGGGCAGCCTTATTTTACCGGCGGGCAGCGAACTGCCTTTTTCCAGGGATCCATTCCATGAGTAGACAATTGCCCACGCGTTGCTAACTTCGGGTCGGTTCGCGGCGAATCATCGGTTCGATTTCAGATTCGGAGTGTCCTAACGTGCCGTTTGCTTTTGAAACCCAGGCTTACTGCCACCGGGCTACTGTATGCGGATCTCTACTGCCGATACCGAGGCAGCCGGAAAGGTCCAGGTCCCATCAACAGGTGCCGCCTTTGTTTGTATTTGAAGTGGATCGGGCTCCCGGGCGATTACTTCGAACTCCGGATCGGCTGCCATCTCGTGCACCTTGATCGAGACTATCGTTGCTCCCTTTAGCGATAAGTTGGTTTTAACGGGTGAAGATCGATGGGTATTGACTACGTGAACAAATAATGTGTTCCCTTTTCTACTCGCTGTAACGTCCAGATAGGCTGGGGTTTGTGTGGTTTCGCAATAGTCCGTACCGCTGTACTTTCGGTAGAGTTTCATCACTTTCGCTACGGGCATCAGGAACGCTTCTCCATAAGATCTGGGAATGGGAATCATCAGGGCGTTGACTTGCCAACGGGTGCCACAGAAATCGGCCAGGGTTGCAATCTTGAGCAGGTCCCCGTGACGTTCGTGTAAATTTGCGATGCGGGCATAGGAAACACCGGTAGCCCAGGTGGACATCACCTCGTTTCGATTCCTCCCCGGGAAGCTGTAGTGACACTCGGTCAGGGCCATGGGCATTTGGTAGGGCTCTACCTGTTCCCGCATGGACAGTACCTTTTTCTCGTGAAACGCACAGGCATTCATCAGGTAGTCCCAGGTTCGGGCTGGATCTTTCCGGTAATCTATTCCTTTCAAGGGATGGTCTTGCTCCCTGCGGTAGGGGTTAAACATGTGGTGAAACGCCACGTAATCCAGGTGCTCTCCGGCCCGTTCGATCATATCTTTGGCCCAAAAGGTTTCTTCTCCGTCACCCCAACGTTGCAAACCGCCCCATCCGATCAATTTAATCGACGGATCCGCCCGAAGCATCTCCTTGCTAAACGCAATCGTCTTCCGAACGGCAATATCCCGATGAAAACGTTCTTTGGCATAGGAGGTTTCGTTACCGATTTGCCAGAAAGGGATTCGTAGGGGGTCGTCGATGCCATGCGCCTTTCGCAGCGCGTTGTCCGGATTGTTGCAATAGTCCACCCATTCGGCAGCTTCCCGGGCGGTGCCCCGCCGGTCGCTGCCCATACCGTCAATCGACCATCCGGGATTACCTTCTGATTCGAAATTTACACACATGAGCGGGTCGGCTCTTACCTGTCTGCAAAAGTCAACAAACTCTGCAGTACCCACCTGGTTTGATTCGTACCCTCCCCAGAGTAAATTTTGCATGGGGGTGCGGCTACTTCGCTTGCCGACTCCCTCTCGCCAGCGGTAATACGAACTGAATATACCACCGAACCGTACCATACTCGGTGCCAGGTCTCGGGTAGCTTCCACCACGTCCTCTCTCCAGGCCTGTTCGTTAAAATCCCACGCGGCCTCTACCGACCCGTCCGTGCGGCCCAGGGGTTCCATGAATTGCATGTACAAATAGGGGGATAGGGCAAACAGGGGTGCGGGATCAATTTCTATTCCCTGTTTTGCCTTAACGACAACGGATCTGGCGGACAAATCCGGATGGGTTGCTAATCCGGCTCCGGCGATCGTAGCGGATTTAATAAAGGTTCTTCGGTTGATATTCATGTTTGATAAGGGTCCTGGGCAACCTACAAAATAGGTTGAACGTTTGGCAGGCCGCTCACCTGCCATGTTAGGAAGCTACTAAAAAATCCAGAATTGTCAAAATCAGGCCACCGGAGCAGAAAAGAAACGGTGGCTTTTTTCAAAAACACACGAAACGCCACATGAGTATGGAATATCCCAGCCGCGGCATACGGCTATCTGTGTATTCCCGCCAATCCTAGGAGGTACCGCGAATATCCGCTATCCCTTTTTGGTACTCCAGATACACCAGGAGCAAAATAACGATAATCTCAGCAACGAAATACGTGATCCCTAAGCCACTTAGTTGCTCTCGGTAAACGAAGAGCAATGCAGCGGTTGCCAAACAATAGGAGATATTCGCCCAAATAATGACTCCGAGATACCGACTCAAACGGTGTTTTACAAGTAAATGGCTGCTCAGTGAAAATACCGCAAAGCCCAACGCGACGACCGAAAGCAGGTAAACGATCGATTTCGGCATCCCAAATAGCGGCTCGTACCGGGCGACTACCTGGCTCAGCAGGGTGGCGGTAATCAAGGCCCCTATTCCATCCAGCAGTAACAGATTTTTCGTAGTAATTGCCATGTCTTCTCGTTTGGTAAGCGTACACACAAAAGTAAACAAACAACTTGTATCAGCATTTGACTCATGTCAAAAAATCAGCTCGAATGCCGAATGCTACGTAAGGTCTCCTGCGTGATGCCCGGGTAAGAGGCGGTGTGTCCGAGACTAACGGCTTGAGTGATTCGGGCGCCACGGTTCAGCAAATGGTCCTAGCGTTCCCTGGCCGATAGAAATAACACCCCATCCAATCGTTTCACCAAAACCAGGTAAAGCTCTTGAGAAACCTTCCTCGCCAACCGCTCCAAAGCAGAAATTTTTTGCCAAAAAAGACGCCATCCCCTCCTAATCCATGCATGGAACCTCCCTTTCTTCCAGGGTTTCAATACCGTAGATGCCTTTCTCCTTCCGGAGTAGGTTGTCGACTGCACCCACCATTCCGTAGTGCATGGCAAAGTGAGCCCTGTCGTACTTACCCTCTTTAAAATCATACGGCCGGAGAATGCCGGACCTCGGGATAAAAAGGATACTTGCTCGTAGCGTTGGGCGGGTGGATGGTTTGCTTAGGGCGGTAGGGAACCGAAGTGAGAATCCCCGCAAAGGCTTCCACAATTTGTTTTACCAACTCTTCTACTTGGTGTTATTCGTCTACCGATTTCGTTTCTGGGCAGCCTCCTTTTGATTGCTGGGTAGGGGTAGGGAATGCTCCTGCCGCCGATTTGCGTAGCGCCTGTGTGCCATGGATCGATTGGCTCCCCTTCATAGGAGACGATGTTCGGCTATCTTTAGGCCATACCGGCCGTAGTAGCCGTCGAAATGCCATTTAACGGGAAAGACTTTCTTAATTCAATCGAATCTACGGCTCGAAATCAGGAAATCTCTTCATTTTCAGTACCGCGTCAGCCCCTGTTCCAATCGCTACTTCGACCCGAACGGACATAAAATCGCAGGATTCCCAAAACGATCCATGTACGCGATTACCTGACCCGGTAGCACAGGTTTCCATCGGCAGGATTTACCACCGACGCCCTCACCGGTATCAGGAGTTCGTTGGTTCCGCCGGTGGGATTGCCTGGGTGTTTCAATGGAAGTACGTCCGGAACCCGTGCAAGTTGCATACAACGGTTTTCATTCTCTAAAAATTAAATCCAAAATGCAATCCGGGTTCGCCAAATAGAAACTTGGACCATTGCTCGTCCTGCCGCCTGAATCCATCCGGCATTTTTGTATGAAAGGGGCGGTGGGTAATCGCAATAGACGGTTCGATAAAAAACCGATTGTCAAAGAGCTTGATCTGATAGCCCAGGCGATAAGTGGTGAACAATTGGAAGCCCTTGCCGATTTGCTGCCCTTCTTCGTCAAAGAAGTGTTGTCGGGCGCTCATGAGATGGACCCCGACATACAGGCCTTTCCACCAAAACCGTTGGTACACCAGGGCCATTCCGTATTCCCGGATGTATCCGGGAAAGGCGGTGTCGGGGTCTCCGTAGGCGCTGTTGGTTACAGGAATCCCTAATGGCCAGGCATATTTCCAGGTTTTTAGCTCCAGGGATAACACGTCCTTTGATGTCAGCCGGAAGCCAAGGTTAAGTTGCGCAAAATCGGGCGCATTGGTCTGAGCAAAATTCCCAAGCAGCGCGAAGGTACTTCCCACAAAATAGCGCCTTTCTTTTTCGGTAGTTTGGGCATTCCCGGTCAAATGAATCGTCATCAGGACGACCAGGCCCAGCCACAGTTTATTCGTTTGCATGTCCTCTCCATTTAGGTAAATCGATTGGACAAAAATAGGCGAGCGGACCGCCCAAACTCCTTCACTTAAGTTAAGAAAGGGGGCTCAATGTTTGTTTTTTTCGACAACTCTTGCCCGCAATCGACTCAAGGATTGCGGCTGAATCCCCAGAAAACTAGCCAACTGGTACTGGGGAACCCGTTGGATCAAATCGGGTCGTTTTTCCAGGAGATCGAGGTATCGTTGCTCCGGTGAGGAGGTTTTAAAGGTGTCGAAGTCCACTTGCTGTTTCACCAGCAATTCTTCGGATAAAACCCGGCACATCGTTTCGAACTCGGGGAATTTTTGAAATATTTCGGTTTCCATACTGGGATCGGAAACGGTAAAAATCGTGTCCTCCACGCAGGTAACCGCGTAGGTGGAGGGCTTGCCGTCCAGCACACAGGGAGGGGTCAACCCTTCCATTTCAGTAAAAAATGCCGTGGTCTTTTCCTCTCCATCTATCGTGTAAAACGTCCGGATACAACCCTTCAGCACAAAATACCCTTTTTTAGAAAGTTGTCCTTCTTTCAATAAAATCGTACCCTTTTTCGCCGAGCGAAAAAGGTCCAAATCGATCAGGGCCATTTTCTCTTCCTCCGTCAAGGCGATGTATTTACCGATAAAGTCAAACAGTACGTCTTCCATTTCTTGTCAAACTAGTGTGTCACATGTGAAATAAGGTCTCCATCCATAGCGATCCTGTGGGGAGCGATCGCTGGTATGGGGGTTTCCTGACCATCGGTCTTATGCATCTTCCGATAACCGCTACTTTTCCTACCGTTCTACGGAAAATTACGAATACAGGTCATCACTGCCGTCCAACCCATGCGCTCAACTGAGTCCATAAATGATCATTCCGGATTCGATTGGCCAGCTAAAAAGCGCCTTCCTCCGATCCTAATTGCTCCGATAATGCTCCTGCACAAACGTAGAAAAGCTTGTTTGGGTTCAGGCTTCGCTGCTCACACCTGGTTTTCCCGACCTTCTGATTTACGTTCCATGAATCGGCGTTCGCGTCCCAGGAATCAACGCCCAGGCCCTTGTAACCCGATACAACCGTTTCCTGCATAGCATTTCTTCGGCACTGTTCCCAGACCTCGTTCGTGCCTTCAACCACCCTCACTCCTTTCGCCTGATTTTGGTTGGCTTTTTTCGCAACAGCCAGGAGTACCGGCACTTTCCCGGTTAGCTGGAGCCAAAACTGCCACATTGGCCCATCCGGGCGTTTGATCTCGTTGTTCAACAGCGACCCTTCAAACAGGTAGCGTGCCAGCCGCTAGGCTCTCCCCCCGAATTGAATAACGCAATTTCTTTTGCTAGCACCGAGTCAACGCCCGGCAGAGGGAATGGAAAAGGAGGCAAAAACAGGTCATGTTTGCATTGCCTGCTTGCTCGGATGGTGTAGAAATCCATGGCAGCTAAGCTGCTCGATTATTCCGTCTGCCTGTGGTAGGCAATGTACTAACGCAAATCAAACCCGTATCGATTGCCATTGCAAAACCGGAGGGCTTAACTGCTTTTTTCTTTGACTATTTCACTGATGATTCGATTAAATTCTTCCGGTTCCTCTTCAGGTGGCTCGTGCCCCGAATTCTCAAACCAGATAAAGGCTTTTTCCTCAGCTGTCAAAGTCTCCAGATAAGCTTCTGCTACGCTGCCCGGCAGGTTCCAGTCGTGCCTGCCGGCCATGAAATACACCGGAATATCCAGGGATTGGATGGAAGACAGGTCGGTGTAAAACTGCTTCCCTCCTAACCGAGACGAGGTATAATTGTATGCCTCAAACCAATCGTATTCCTTGTAGTCGGGATAATAACTTTCTGCCTTCGCAATTTCATTTGCTATCTCCTCTTTGTAAATCGTTCCATTGTATTTCACCAATAACTCGTACTTACTCATGAAGCATTGCTGATCCGTTTTACATACCGAGGGATCCCTCTCCTCAATTCGTTTTATCTGGCGGAGGGCAGCGGTATCCTCTCGAGATACTGCTTGTTCTTTTATCCATTGCATGGACCGATCCCAATTATCCTGCGTATTGATTATCTGGGAAACACCGATATACGCATGGTAATCACCCGGATACTTCTCAGCTAGCTGTAGTCCAATCACGCTTCCGTACGAAAATCCCAGGAGGAATATTTTTTCGGTAGAAAATCTCTCCTTAAGGTATTGGGTCAGTTCGTGCGCATCGTTGATGAGGCTTTCCGTACTGAGTTTTTCAGGGTTGGGGTTGCGCAGGTAGGATTGGCCGCAGCCCGCCTGATCCCAGGAAACTACGATCATATCCCTAGCCAGGTCGGCATTGAAATACCGCAAATGGGGTGTTTGCGGCCAGCCGGGACCTCCGTGCAGAAAAAGCAAAACCGGTAAATCACTTGAACTTCCTGTCATTTCCACATATTGTTCTTCACCGCCTAATTCGATGAATAGTTTCTCCTGTACAGGTTCCGCACGGTCCATGCTTGTTTTTTGCCGGTCTTCTTTGTTTTGTGTTTGGCAGGCAAGTGCAATCGATACAATTAGCAGCAAGGGTCTCATCTTTTTTCTATTTCGTGGAGTTGTGTTACGTGTGCATTATACCTTCACCGGTAAGACATATCTCTGTGATTTGCCCTACACCGAAGGAAACACGGTGTTGCAAAATTGGCTACCATTTTGGACTTAGTCGGTTCGCTTTCTCTGCCGAATCAGGCCGAAGCCCAGGGACACTGTCCCCAAGGTCAATAGAGCAACACCAATGTACAAAATAAAAATCAGTTCGTTCGGTTCGGTTAGTCGCCTGCCGATGGCCGCAGCAAAAAACCCCATACTAATGGCTATCGCGGAGACCGGAAACGACAGGCGGGCAATCCATTTCCAAACCGTCGATAAGGTAGCCTGATCTGCCAGAAACTGCACCAATAGCGAAAAGATTACCAATACTCCGGCATGGGCGTGGCCGGCCCGAAACATTGATTTTTGAAACTCGGTCAGGTCCAATTGCGCTTGTTGTCCGCTTAGAACAGTGAGTAGAAAATACCCCCCGTACACGATGGTAGGAACAGAAAGTAATATGTACCCACTTATTTTTTTGGCTTCTGTGGTCATGACTTTTTAGTGGTTAACGATGATGGGTGCCTGATCAAGCTTGCTTTTGCTAAAGATATAAGCGGATTCTTCGTTTGTCATAAACGGTATCTCCCGACCGTTCTTTTCATGGATGAGTTCAACCGTTTCGGTGAGCAGCCCCGCTTCGTACTTGTTTTGCTGCGGAATCTTTAACTTCGTGTAAAGTATTCCTTTTTTTGGATTCGGTACAGGCAATGATGGCACAGCGTTTCGAAACGTTGGATCAGGTGTCCCGCTGCCGCTTCCAAGCGATGAATTGATCCTGGCATGCACCTTCCCATCAACAGGTTCCCCGTACATTATTTCAACGTTCATTGTCTGGTTTCTGTCTCCGGCTTTGTCGTCGTATTCGGGGTGAATACGGTATCTTGTTCTTACCGATTTCCACAGACCCTCGTACCGCTTTCGTACCACATTAAACCGGTAATCATACGGTTCGACCCGTTTCCATGCGTCATTTTCGCTGCGATACGCTTTGCTAATGCCGTTCCACATAAGGGTGCACGCATGATCGTCCAGGTGGATGGAGTCGTTTAGCGGTACGACTACCTGTTTTGGGGCGCCGCAATTTGCCGCTAGCATTGTCAGAATCGCTCCCATAAAAAGGAGTGCCTTTTTCATTTTTTTACAGTTTTTGGTGAAACATGTCCTCATTCACTGCAAACTTCCAAAGGTAAGTGGACGAAAAAATTGATACATGTTACAATCCTCATCCGTCTGAAACTTTTTTTCGCAAACGGCTCAAGCTCTCACGTTCCAGGCCTAGATAAGAAGCAATATGGTACAAGGGAATTCGGTTGAAAATATGTGGTTGATTTTTTAGTAGCTGGAGGTACCGTTGCTTCCCGTCCAAAAATAAAAAGCTCTCCACCCGCTGGGTAGTCAAGCTGTAGGACTTTTCTGCCATCAATCGCCCAAAGCGCTCCCAGTTTTGGGACTGATCGTACGCGTGCTGCAGGGCACTCACGTGGAAGGTGACGATCTCAGCCGCTTCCAATGCCTGAATGAAATAGCGACTCGGTTTTCCGTGCAGGGAGCTATCGTAATCTGTGACAAATTCATTTTCAAAGGTAAAATGCGTGTTGATTTCCTTCCCGTCCAAGAGGTAATAGGTTCTGAAACAGCCTCGATTGACAAACCCGATTTCCTGACAGATTTTCCCCTCCGTTAAAAAAAAGTCTTTGGCATCGTAGCGTTTTACCCGTACCTGCGCTTCAAAGAAGGAACAATCTTCTTCGTTCAAAAAAGCAACGTTTTTCAGCCAATTTTTAATTATAGCAACTCCTTCCATCGTTCCGTTTGGTTTGTTTTGAGCGGATTACCGCTTTGCCTTCGTTCGTAATTCCTCCATATAGGGACTGCATGCCGATTCGGGCAAATTACCGTTTCCAACCCCAAAGGATAGTCAGCGCTTCCTCAAGTAAGCATTCCACCTGAATTTCTTTAGGGGATAAATCCCGGCAAAAACGCCTTACCTTGACCTCCGTGAAACGGTTCCGAAGGGAAAGGGACAGTTGATGTTTCGGGCATTTCACCTCATGGACTACAAAATCAAGCTCAGGAAAAAGCCAACTCCCGGGAAGTCCTTCACGGCCATTTGATTTTTGATCGGGATTTTATTTCAGCGAAATCGACCGGTCCGATCCCTCCCCTCAGACCCTGTATGTATGTATAGCCCAAGCGTAGTTGGTGGATGGAAGGAGGGCCTTCCCTGATTTTCATGAAGAGACCCTGATACAAGCATCCTGTTCCCATGCAAAAGCCCCCTGACTTTCTACGAACAGCAAGCCGTGAAATGGGGCCGATCACGGGCTATTTTTCGTACGAAAGGGTGGGTAGTTTTTGCTTCATCTCCTCCACGATTTCTACGTTCGATTGATCTTTTGCCGAATAATATATTTTTTTTCCGTTGGTTTTTGTTACCAGTATAATCGGCTTGTTATCCGAATTAAGTATCAGTTTCACTGTTTCTCCATCTTTGGTCCCAAAATACCCTTTATTGATGGTTCCGAGAGCAAAGCCATTTTTCTTCAAAGCAATAGGGGGCAATTGGTTTACCAATCGGACCGTTTGAATTTCTTCGATCCCCAGCTTCTCCCCGTAACTTCCGTTGAAAGAGACGCTTGTTGAATCCACGACTAGTTTGTTTTCTTTAAACCCAGCAGCCAACAGCCCCATAACAAGGAGTAGGCTTGCTCCCAGGATACCTACCGCAACTTTATTCCATTTTTTGCTTTGTCCTTTTGAAAAGCGGGAACTTGTGGCGGTGAAATAGATATAAGCGATGATCGGATAAAACGCTAAAAACACACCGCCTGCATTTTCGCTGACAAAAAAGTACAGAGCGATCCCACCTATCAAAAACGATATGCCAAGAAAAAGATGAAAGTTTCGGAAGTACGGTACATACGCCTGGATGTCTACTTTTTTCCTATCCTCTTCGCTCATCGTATTGTACCCCGAAAGAAAGGTATCGCGCATTTTTTTCCGTGACAATAAACGCGATGGAAATGAAAAACAAACTCATCCCAATCAGTACATAGATCATATGAATATTTTTTTGTTGTCTGGTCTCTGCTAGCTGTTTTCAAGAGGACCTAAGACCTTGAAAAACAAGCACCTTTAAAAATACAAAAGGAACTGAAAAAAACAAAAATACTTTTAGGTGGATTGCGGATATGTATAGTTACTTGTAATGTTGAGCCGCGCAGAGAATTCCGACACGATGAAAGCAGCCCGGTTTGTGAAACACGGATCGCCAAAAGAAGCGCTTGAAATCACAACCGTACCTACCCCGGCACCCAGAGCGGGCCAGGTATTGGTTCGGGTAATAGCTACGGCCATCAACAATTCCGATTGGAGCCCGGTACGAGGCAAACCCTACCTGTACCGACCGCTTTTTGACTGGCTTTTACCCAAAGTGGAAATTCCCGGAATGGAATTGGCTGGAATTATGCAATCTGTCGCATCAGGTGTGACAACATTTACGGCTGGAGGGACTGTGTTCGGGGATATTTCGGAGCATGGCTTTGGAACCTTAGCAAAATACGTCTCCGTTGATGCAAATGCCCTGCTAAAAAAACCGGTCGGCCTTTCTTTCGAAGAAGCCAGGGAAATTCCCCATGCATTGGGTCTTGCCGCGCAAGGGCTCCAGGACCTGGGAAAATTAACAAGGGAAAGAAAATCCGAATCAATGGCGGAGTCGGAGGAGTAGGCAACCTGGCTGTTCAAGGGGCCAGGCTGGAAGATTGTGTGGTTACTGGAGTTGATTCCGAAAAAAAACTTGAACGCATGAAGTCAATCGGGTTTGATCATCTCATCGATTTCAAAAAAACCAATTTCACCAAAACAGGGGATACCTGCGCGCTACTCCTGGATTGCAAGACTAACCAATACCGCTATACCCCTGGTCTTACGTAAGGGCGCTGCGGCCGTAGGGGAGGTACCTATCAATCGGCGGCAAACCAGGCAGTTTGATGCAACTGCTCCTCTTGGTAAAATACGGAACCTGTTTTCCGTAAAAAAACGACACATCCTGAGCTTAAAACCCAATAAACAGGTGGGTTATTTTCTGGGTCTGGTCAGTCAGAAGAGAATAAAGATGCAGGTGGACGGGCCCTATCCATTCGAAAATATTCCAAGACTTATTGCCTATTTCGGAGTAGGGAAGCATCAGGGGAAAGTGGTGGTCAGGCCGGGAAATGCTGAATAATCGCTAAAAACCCCGATCCTGGCATGCGATTGCCTAATCGGTAAAAAAAATTCGCCTATTTTTCAGCATATTTCTCCCTTTGGGTCATATGACCGGCTCCAAAATGACACCAATAGGCAACCATGACAAGAAGCCAACTTGAAACACTCGTAAAATCCCTCCATAAGGATGCGTTTCTATGGGCAAGGCAATGCTGCGGCTTTGACGGGGAAATGGCCGGTGATGTTCTGCAACATGTTTACCTCAAAATACTGGAAGGGAAGGCAACTTTCCACCACCAATCGGCAGCAAAAACCTGGTTATTCTCTGTCATCCGATACACCTCCCTGGAATGGATGCGAAAACACCCCGCTGAAAATTCGCTACCGGAGATCATTGAAATAGAAGACCAAGCAGCAGAACAGCAGGAGCAGGTTTCTCACGAAGCACTTATACAATTGCTTCCCGAGAGACAAAAGGAGGTACTACTGTTGGTTTTCTACCATGGCCTTAGCCTGGAAAAAGCAGCCCGTATCATGCAGGTCAGCCTGGGAACAGCCCGTACCCATTACGATCGCGGAAAGAAAAAGCTAAAGTGTTTGATACTAAAACAACGAGAACATGAAGAAAGCCAATGAATTTACGGATGCCGTGCTGGAAGACTTCTTCGCCTCCTACAAAAGGCAGGAGCAACAGCTACCGATTCCGGAATTTCCAGAACCACGCAAAGGAATAAAAAAAAGCAAGCTGGCCATTTTAGGGATAGCAGCTTCCATTCTTATCGGTTTTTTCTATATAGAAAACAGCAGGGAGGAAATCACGCTTGTCCAGGATGTATTGGTTATTTCCCTGGAAAAGAACGAGGAACAGGATCCAATCATTGTCGTGACAACGACCACTTCCATGGATATCTGGGAATCTCCTACCGCATCCCTTTTAACTGAATTTTAACGCAACCAATGTATCCTATGAAAACCGTATTCGTATTGCTTCTGCTCCTACTGGGTAATTTCTCGCATGCCCAGGACTTGTTTCAAAATCACCTGTATGCGGCAGAGCTGGTCATGAGCCATCGCGATAAAATTGATCTCACCGATCAACAGGCCAAGAAAATAAAGGAAATCCATAGCAAAAATGCAGGCGAATTCAGCACCCTTAAGTGGGACCTGGAAGAAGCGACCTCCGAGTTAAAAGCCCTGATGGAAAACACCAAAGTCAATATGGGTGCAGTTGAAAAGCAAATGGACCGGGTACTGGCCCTGGAAAATCAACTGAAAAAACTGCAGCTTTCCACACTCGTGGCCATTAAAAATGAACTAAACGAGGCGCAACAGCAGGAGCTGGATAAGGCCAGGTCGCGGGAAGGAGCCATAAACGTAATCGGATACGGTTCCAACCAAACCGCCAATAAAAACCAATCCATCCGCATCGTGGATAGCAATACAGGCAAGGATAACCCACTCTTTCTCCTGTTCGAAGATGGAAAAGAAAAAATAGTCGAAAATCTGGATGCCATACATCCGGATTCTATCGAAAGCGTTTCGGTCCTAAAAGGACCAGCTGCACTTAAAAAATACGGAGAGAAAGGGAGAAACGGGGTCGTGGTTATTACCTTGAAGCAATAAACCAATCAACCCCCATTCTTCCCTGAGTAATAACCGGGTAAAAATGTGATTTATTCGCTACCTTTACACTGATGATCGTTGACCGGCAACGCGTTCCAACCGCTGAACCGAACGGAACCGATTAACGGCATTGAAAGGGTTACAAAAAAAAAGCCATTCAATAGGCAGTTTTACGTCTACCCTCCAGCAACCAAAAAACAGCCCATGGGAAAGCTAGCGCGGAAAACAAACCCTAAGGTAAAGGAGCGATTCGCCCGATATCCCGAGGCCGTTCGGGATAAAATGACTTTTTTACGGAAATTGGTTATCGAAACAGCCGAAGAAACCGAAGGGGTAGACCAACTTGAAGAGACGTTAAAATGGGGAGAACCAAGCTTCCTGACAAAAAATGGCAGTACCATCCGAATGGATTGGAAAGCAAAAGCACCGGAACACTATGCGCTGTATTTTCAATGCACAAGCCGTCTGGTGGACACCTTTCGACTGGTATTTAACGATACCTTCCAATACGAGGATAACCGGGCCATTGTGTTTCGGTTGAACCAACCAATTCCGGTACTGGAGCTTAAAGAATGCATCAAAGCGGCTTTACGGTACCACAAGGTCAAAGACCAACTGACATTGGGGATTTGAGAGTGAATGCAAGCTGGTTTCTTTCTGTACGTTGCAAAACACAGGCCGATACACCCATTCAGGTCGGTACCCCTCCTTCACAGCCTGATAAATCACTCAACTGACCGTAGTCTTCTTCACTTCTGGTTCATTTAGACGATCGCAGTCCATTTGTTCTGAGGCAAGGGGAGAAGCCGGTTATATACCCCCGGAAAGCGACGGTCACATCCGCGGGCTGGGTTTTCGCGATCAACAAGGAGCTTAGCAACGATGACTGATAATCCATGCACGGTTTGGTCAGCCTGGTGGCAGCTGGCGAAAGTGGTGGATTAGCCGCAAGGGTTGGGCAATTTTCAGACCTGTTTTACGCGAGCATCGGTTCGGACACTGCCGCCTACCGTTCATGGATCCGCAATCTACTCCATTCTGCTATCAATTCGTAACGACCGGTTTGGTCAATAAAGCTATACACAATCTTGTTCACGCTGAAACCAACGGAAGGTGCCGTAGAAAACAACTACCCTGAATCCACCTTCCCTAACATCGGCACTTTGCCGAAACCTTTGGCGCTCAGAAATATCAGTAGTCAGGCATGAGGGTGCTGGTAATTATGCCTGGCAGGTGGAAAAACAGTGAATGCTGGGGTAAGGCGGGATGTATTGAGAAAGAGACAGCACGAACGCTTCCTTTGCTGGATGGCGTTACCCAGCTTCCGAATTTGAAAAATGTCCAAGAAAAAACCCTCTTTTTTCTTCGACTATTTTGCCTTATATTTGGATGAAAAACAAATTAATTACTATTAATCGCAATTTAAATAGTTTAAAAATGCGAAAAGCCGTACTTCTCCAATTACACATTCTATTGCTTGTGGTATCGGGTAACGTAAAGGGCATACCGCATGACCCCTTTAGATTTAATTCCGACATACCGGGTGAGATAGAAAGTCGAACACCAAATGCCGGTGATTTTTTTAGCACATTGATAACGAATGGTGAGACGGCGCACGATTTACGTTTCACAGAAACAGCTTCCGATTGGAATCGGTCTGCGCCTTTCAAAGCCGAACCTGAAGCTTCCAAACCCATGATTCAGGAGGCATTCACTTCATTTGATCCGTATGCCGGTATTCAGGCCGTGGATTTTTCCGGTCAACGTGGAATACAGCCCAGCAACCTGGGCAAAGCCGTCGGGTATATCAACGACGGAGACTACATCCGGTTTGATCAGGTGGCTTTCGGTCGAGGCCCGCTGACCGGACAGATCATCGCTTCCAGCAATACCGCCGGTGGTACCATCGAATTCAGGACCGGTAGCCCAAGCGGTACCCTTATCGCTAGGGCTGAAATTTCCACTACCGGTGGGTGGAGAAAATTTGCGCCCTTTGACATCATGGTGACCGAACCGGAAAGCTACAGCGACGGAACCTTCTTCCTGGGCGATCAAACCCTCTTCCTGGTTTTTAAGGGTGCTGCTTCGGGATACCTGCTCGATGTGGATAGCTTTTCTTTCGAAAGCGCCGACGTGATAGTGGAGGAGTTGAGCTTTATGAATTGTCCCTCCCAGCCCTTGACGGTCGGTGAAACCATCGACCTCGAAGTCCTTTTTTCTCCGACGAACACTACGAATCAATTTGTTGCCTTTACCGCAAGCGATGGTACAAGCGTCGACTACATTACGGGAGAATTCACTGCGACTGCACCGGGGGAAGTCACGGTCACCGCTACGAGTTTTAGCGACGGTTCGGTTTTCGCAGTTTGCACGATAACCGTTCAGGAGCCGTCCACTTCATTTGATCCGTATGCCGGTATTCAGGCCCTGGATTTTTCCGGTCAACGTGGAATACAGCCCAGCAACCTGGGCAAAGCCGTTGGCTATATCAACGACGGAGACTACATCCGGTTTGATCAGGTGGCTTTCGGTCGAGGCCCGCTGACCGGGCAGATCATCGCTTCCAGCAATACCGCCGGTGGTACCATCGAATTCAGGACCGGTAGCCCAAGCGGTACCCTTATCGCTAGGGCTGAAATTTCCACTACCGGTGGGTGGAGAAAATTTGCGCCCTTCGACATCATGGTGACCGAACCGGAAAGCTACAGCGACGGAACCGTCTTCCTGGGCGATCAAACCCTCTTCCTGGTTTTTAAGGGTGCTGCTTCGGAATACCTGCTCGATGTGGATAGCTTTTCTTTTGAAAGCGCTGACGTGATAGTGGAGGAGTTGAGCTTTATGAATTGTCCCTCCCAGCCCTTGACGGTCGGTGAAACCATCGACCTCGAAGTCCTTTTTTCTCCGACGAACACTACGAATCAATTTGTTGCCTTTACCGCAAGCGATGGTACAAGCGTCGACTACATTACGGGAGAATTCACTGCGACTGCACCGGGGGAAGTCACGGTCACCGCTACGAGTTTTAGCGACGGTTCGGTTTTCGCAGTTTGCACGATAACCGTTCAGGAGCCGTCCACTTCATTTGATCCGTATGCCGGTATTCAGGCCCTGGATTTTTCCGGTCAACGTGGAATACAGCCCAGCAACCTGGGCAAAGCCGTTGGCTATATCAACGACGGAGACTACATCCGGTTTGATCAGGTGGCTTTCGGTCGAGGCCCGCTGACCGGGCAGATCATCGCTTCCAGCAATACCGCCGGTGGTACCATCGAATTCAGGACCGGTAGCCCAAGCGGTACCCTTATCGCAAGGGCTGAAATTTCCACTACCGGTGGGTGGAGAAAATTTGCGCCCTTCGACATCATGGTGACCGAACCGGAAAGCTACAGCGACGGAACCGTCTTCCTGGGCGATCAGACCCTCTTCCTGGTTTTTAAGGGTGCTGCTTCGGGATACCTTTTCGATGTGGATAGCTTTTCTTTCGAAAAGACAAAGACGGTAAGCCCATCGAAAAGCTCAGCCAAAGAATTTGTCATTTTCCCTAACCCTGCGGCTTCCGGAACGCTAAGCGTCTCCATTGGGGCTTTGCAGCCTGAGGAAGTAGATCACGTACACATCTACACGCTCGATGGTGAGAAAATCATGTCTCGGGAAGTCAGGCAATCTGTTACCCAATTGGACATAAGCGGTGTACTTCCAGGATACTACCTGATGGTTATCGAGGGCCGATATGTCGGTGCCCAAAGTCTTTTTCGCGTGAAATAGATTTAGCGACGGATAGGTGTGCCGCACGGCGGAAGAATACCACCCTTCGGTTCAGTTTTCCGGTCAGAAAACGAAAGCTTATTTCCTGCCGCCATGCTCTGAAACTCTTTGCTAGAAACACTATCTTTGGTAGAAAACAGCTGCTGGCAACCCTGCCCCTCTTGTCTTACCTGTCAGCAAGCAAAAATTTTGAGATGCATTGAAACAACCACTACCGTAAATTCAAAAAAAAACGAACATGGAAAAAGAAATCGACAACCTACTCACAGCGAAAACGGCTCAAATCAAGAAGCTTCAGGACATCGTGAAAAAAGCCATCGAAGATGAAAAACTGATCACTACCAACTTGCTGAACCCTCCAAAGGAAATGCTAACAAAAGGGGAGAGCATCTCCGATAATGTGGCAAAGTTTGGGGGCAGCTGGTCGTTTATCATCTCGTTCTTTCTACTTCTGGCGGCTTGGATACTTTTTAACAGCCTGTCTCCGGTACAGAGCATCTTTGACCCCTACCCCTTCATATTGATGAACCTTATTCTCTCTTGTATTGCTGCCTTACAAGCCCCTGTAATCATGATGAGTCAAAACCGGCAAGAAGAAAAAGATAGAAAACGGGCAGAGAACGACTACCTTATTAATCTAAAGGCAGAGTTAGAGATAAACGCACTAAATCAGAAAATTGACCTTATCATTGAAGAACAAATACAATCATTAATGGATAGTCAGGCTGCACAGTTGGAACTTTTAAAAAAAATCGAAAAAAAACGTCGGTAATAAGCGGTGTTCACCAGGTGGTTGCTTAACTATAAATTCCATTTTCCAATAAGGTGGCGTTTTCTTCGATTTCTTTTCAGGCTGCAAAACTACCCGATAAACCTGCCCTACCCAAGGGGTACCTACTGTGGTCAAATGTCTCTATGAGAAGATTAGAACCAAACCAAAAACTTTACCGGGCTTCTGTGCCCGACAGCAAAAAAATCGGTATTCTCCGAAGAAATTTGTTCCTACTTGCTTTAAAATCAACTAACGAGCACCTATACTGCTGCGGTCACCCTGCTAAAAAAATTGCCTGAACGAAAATAACAGGAATCTGAAGGCAATAATCCTGAATACTGTCGACAGAGTCAAAATAATCTCAGTGACATTCAGCGGCAATTAACCAATGTCGGACTCAGGTACTGCGGCAGTAGTGCCTACCCCTTCTTTTCAAACCGGTCCGAAATGAGATCCGGCAACTGACCGACAAAAGCCTCCAGGAATTTCCAGTATTGTTGGCAGATTTATACGCTGGCCCAACCGGATCAATCAAAAAATCAGGGATACGTTTAACTACCGGGCCTTAGAGGCAGCTCCCCTCACGAGTAATCCCCCAATCAAAACCGGCCGAAGCCCGTATACAGAGAGCGAGAGACGACCTATCCGGCACCACGCACCGGGCAAAAGCGATCAACAAATTTCAATAATGAATCAAATCGTGCTGGATTATTGACACAAACCAAGCAATTTTTCATATTTCATGCCATCTGAATTTGATTTTCCATGACGAGTGTATCAGAGAATGCGGAAATTCGCTACCTCCCGAAGGTCCATCCTACCAAAAAACCTGTAAATCTCCGTAGACCTATCGCAACACCTTGCGATTACAGGCTTTTCTGGCTAATTTTCAGCGTTGAATTTCTGCTTGAAAACCCATGAAAAAGCGCGGCTTTCTTATTGGAACGACCAGTATCCTGTTCGCAGGGGTGCTTTTCTATTCCCTGACTCAGGAAAAGGAAATTGACTTTAGTACACAGGTAAAACCCATCCTGAACCAACACTGCATTTCCTGCCACGGAGGCGTGAAAAAAAACGGGGGCTTCAGCCTGCTTTTTGAAGAGGAAGCCCTGTCCGTCACCGAGTCCGGACATCCGGCCATCATCCCCGGCGACGCCAGTGCCAGCGAATTTATCAAGCGCCTTACGGCAGACGATCCGGAAATACGCATGCCTTATCAGAAAGCCCCCCTTTCCGATGAGGAAATCGAAATCCTCACCGCCTGGGTCGCACAGGGGGCACCCTGGGGCAAACACTGGGCCTACGAAACCCCGACAAAACCGACACCTCCCGAAACGCCTGTACAGGCAGGCCTTTTCACCGAGTCCGCACCCGCCTTTCTGCAAAACGACATCGACCGGTTTATTGCCAGGGGATTGACCCGACAGGAGTTGGCGCCTTCTCCCGAAGCGGATAAGCTAGTGCTCCTTCGCCGATTGAGTCTGGACCTTACCGGGCTTCCGCCCTCCGGGGAACTTGTAAACCGGTGGAAATCCAACGAACTTAGCTACGAGGAGCTGGTGGATGCCCTATTGGAAAGCCCGGCGTATGGAGAAAAGTGGGCTTCCTGGTGGCTGGACCTGGCACGCTACGCCGATACCAAGGGCTACGAACGGGACGTCAGCCGGGAAATATGGGCCTACCGCGACTGGGTCATCAAAGCCCTAAATGCCGACATGCCCTTTGATCAATTTACGGTAGAACAGCTTGCCGGAGATTTATTGCCCGATCCGGACCTTGACCAGCTAACGGCCACTGCCTTTCATCGCAATACGATGAACAATGACGAGGGAGGCACGCAGGACGAGGAGTTTCGGGTCGCCGCTGTGCTCGACCGGGTCAACACGACTTTTGACGTATGGCAAAGTACCACCATCGCCTGTGTGCAATGCCACAGCCACCCCTACGATCCGTTTACCCATGAAAACTACTTCCAGCTTATGGCCTTCTTCAATAATAGCCGGGATGAAGACACCCACGGAGAGGAGCCCAAATTAAAATTCTACACCGACGAAGACAGTATCCGGGTCGAAGCGATAAAGGACTGGGCTTCCCGTCATGGTAGCAAGGGACTGGAAAAAGAAATAGCGGCCATCCTGCATTACCAAGAGCCCAAGTATCATGCACATTTGGCAGAGGATTTCGAAAACGGGGAATTGATAGATACCAAATGGCTGGGACTCTGGGACCAGGGCTCCTGTTATTTTCGGGGAATTTACACGGGCGGATCGCCCTACATCTACCTAAACTATTGGACTGCCAACGAAGGAAACCTGCTGACCATTCGTAGGGACGGGCCCCAGGGAGAAATTCTTGCCCGGTTCACCCTGGATAAAACGGAAGGTAGGGTTATCCGACGCTTTCCCATCAAAGAGGTTAGCGAAAAAGTAGACCTGTATTTTCACATGGAAAACCGGCGGCTTGGTCCCCAGCAAACCACATCGGCCATCAACTGGCTGGCTTTTTTCCCGGAATTACCCGGAAAAAACCAACCCGGTCACGCAGAAACGGACCGGGATTTCCTGGCACTTCTTAATACGAATACCCCTTCCGTTCCGATTATGATCGAAAACCCGGATTACATGAAGCGGACAAGCCATGTATTCGAACGGGGCAATTGGATGCTCAAAGGCGAGGAAGTGGCACCAAATGTACCGACCGTGCTCAACAGCTGGGATCCCGCATGGCCGAAAAACCGCCTGGGTCTGGCCTATTGGCTAACCAGCAAAGAAAACCCCCTTACGGCACGCACCCTTGCCAACCGAATATGGGCGCAATTATTTGGACGGGGACTGGTAAGCACCTTGGAAGACATGGGTACCCAATCCGATCCTCCAAGCCACCAGGAACTACTGGACTGGATGGCGGTTCGGCTGATGGAAGACCATGACTGGAAATTGAAACCGTTTATCAAAGACCTGGTGCTATCCGGTACCTACCGACAGTCTTCCATCTCTTCTGCCTTGCTGCACCAGAAGGACCCAAATAACCAATGGTACGCCCGGGGACCGAGATTCCGACTCAGTGCAGAACAGATCCGGGATCAGGCACTCGCAGCAACAGGTCTTCTGAGCAACAAGATGTACGGCAAACCCGTCATGCCTCCACAGCCCGACAATGTCTGGCAGACCGTCTACAACGGAGAATCCTGGAAAACCAGCGAGGGCGAAGATCGGTACCGACGGGCCGTATACACCTTTTTAAAGCGCACCAGCCCCTACCCGTCCTTTATCAGTTTTGATGCAGGAAGCCGGGAGGTATGCACCATCGACCGAACAGTAACGAATACACCTTTGCAGGCCCTGGTGACCTTAAACGACCCGGTATATCAAGAAGCCTCCTACCAACTGGCGCTGCGCATGCAGCAGTCAGGGGATGAAGACCCCATCTCCTGGGCCTATGAAAAACTCCTGCTGCAGCCCATCAGTGCAGAGAAACACCGCTACCTGCGGGAATTGCAGCAGTTTGCGGAGGAAGATTTTGCGCAGGATTCGCAAGCCATGGAGGACTGGCTACAGTTCGCCCCAAAAGCTGAGAAAGACCCGGAACTGGCGGCACTGGCGGTGGTGGCTAACGCACTATTGAATCTGGATGAATTCCTAACCAAATCCTGACATGGACATTATCAAAAAATTACTGGCAGAGAAACTGGAAAGAGAATTGCAGACCCAAACCCGCAGGCATTTCATCCAAAGCTGTGTAAGCGGCATGGGTGGGCTGGCGTTGGGATCGCTTATCGGCGGCTGCCAGGCCCCGGAACCCCGGCGCATGCAACTATCCGAGCGGGATCTCAACCCCCTTTCTGCCACAGCGCCTCCCTTTACCCCAAAGGTACAATCGGTGATCTACCTGCACATGGCGGGTGCCCCTTCTCAGTTGGAAATGTTTGATTACAAACCCGAACTGGCACGGCTACACAACAAGGAGTGTCCGGAATCCCTGCTGCAAGGGAGGAAGTTTGCCTTTATCCGTGGCCGGCCCAATTTACTGGGTCCACAGGCCAACTTTGAGCAGTGCGGCGAGTCGGGCAACTGGGTGTCCGATTACCTGCCCCACTTCAAGCAGGTAGTGGACGAAGTGGCCTTCCTGAAAGCGGTTCATACCGATCAGTTCAATCATGGGCCTGCCCAACTGTTTATGCAAACGGGTAGCCCCCGCCTGGGCAGGCCGAGCATCGGTTCCTGGGTAACCTACGGACTGGGGTCTGAAAACCAAAACCTGCCAGGATTTGTGGTTCTTACCTCGGGGGGCAAAACACCCGATGCTGGAAAAAGCGTCTGGGGAAGTGGTTTTCTACCTTCCGTCTATCAAGGGGTACAGTGCCGCTCGCAAGGAGATCCGGTTTTGTACATTGAAGATCCGAAAGGCATGTCCCGAAGCCTAAAACGAAAAATGCTTGACGCCATCAACGGGATCAACGAGGTCGACTTCCAGACCTACGCCGATCCGGAAATTCTTGCCAGAATCAACCAGTATGAAATGGCTTTTCGCATGCAAATCGAGGTGCCGGAGGTAATGAATATCAACGAAGAACCGGAATACATCCACCAACTCTACGGCACCCAGCCGGGAAAGGAGTCTTTTGCCAACAACTGCCTGCTTGCACGCAAGATGGTCGAAAAAGGGGTTCGGTTTGTGCAGCTTTACGATTGGGGCTGGGATGCACACGGCACCGGTGAGAGTACCGCCATCGATCTGGGCATGAAAGACAAGTGCCGGGAAATCGACCGCCCCATCACCGCCCTGCTGACCGATTTGAAGCAGCGAGGCTTGCTGGACCAAACGCTGGTGGTATGGGGAGGCGAGTTTGGCCGCACGCCCATGCAGGAAAACCGGGAAGGGAAAACCCAGAGTTACAAGGGCAGGGATCACCACGTCGATGCCTTCACCATGTGGATGGCTGGAGGCGGCATTAAGAAAGGGGCGGCACACGGGCTCACGGATGGATTTGGGTTTTCCGGAGTAGAAGACACTGTCTCCGTACACGATATTCACGCAACCATCCTGCAACTTTTGGGATTTGACCACGAGCAGTTTACCTTTGACTTTCAGGGCCGGCCTTTCCGTCTAACGGATGTGGAAGGCCATGTCATCCGGGAAATCCTATCCTAATTTGTTACAACTATTAGCAAACATCCAATGAACCGAAGAACATTTATTCAGCGCGGTGGGGCCCTCGGCCTGGGATTGGCGGCTGCTCCCTACCTGAGCCAGGCGGCTCCGGATTTTCGCCAACGTAAATTCCGTATAAGCCTGAACCCCTACGCCATCGGGGTACAAATCAATCAGGAAGAAATGATTGACAAAGCCGTGGCGCATAAATTTGAAGCCATCCTGCCCGTTCCCTCACAGCTAATGGAAATGTCACCGGGCCAGTTGGATGCGTTTTTGGCCAGAAAGGCAGCGCAGCAACTGACTTGGGATTCGGCCGGACTGCCCGTGGATTTCCGCAAAGACAAGGCTACCTACGATGCCGGGATTAAAGAATTACCCAAAATAGCCGTTCGGCTGCGGGAGGCGGGAGTCAGCCGGGTGAATACCTGGATCATGCCTAGCCACAACGAATTGCCTTACCTGGAAAACCTGAAGCAACACAGTCAGCGCCTCGGCCGCGCTGCCCAAATACTCGGAGAAGAAGGGCTGAAGCTGGGTTTCGAGTACGTAGGTACAAAAAACCTAAAAATTATCAACCGATACCCTTTTGTAGGGACACTGAAAGAGGTTCAGGACCTCATTGAAGACATCGGGCGTCCAAATGTTGGGGTACAGTTGGATAGTTTTCACTGGTACACCTCCAGCGAAAGCGTCGCCGATCTGGAAAAACTAACCAATGATCAAATCGTGACCTGCGACCTTAACGACGCCACCGCCGGAAGAAGCATCATCGAACAAATCGACGGTGAACGCCAACTCCCCGGAGACAGTGGTTTGATCGACCTGAAGGGCTTTATGCAGGCCCTCGTTAATATTGGCTACGATGGCCCGGTACGTGCGGAACCGTTCAATGCAAAACTAAACGCCATGGACAATGAACCGGCGCTGGCCGCCACATCAAAAGCCATGTGGCGAACTGTCAACCTGGTCTAAAACAGCGAAACCTTCAGTTTGTCTGTGAGGAGCTCGAGTGCCTTGATCGCCTTTACCGAATTCCCCTTTTCGTTTAACTCAGGAGACCAGACGGCAATGCTGAATTTTCCCGGTAGTACCGCAGCCACCCCGCCTCCCACGCCGCTTTTTCCGGGCAGGCCCACACGAAAAGCAAACTCTCCGGATTCGTCGTAGAAGCCGCAAGTAAGCATCAGGGCATTGACCCGGCGGGATTGGCTTTCGTTTAGGATTTCCCTTTTTGCAAACAGGGAATACCCGTCGTTGGCAAGGTAGGAAAACGCTTTGGCCAGTTCCTCGCAGCTCATCTCGATGGAACACTGAGAAACGTAGGTGCGGATCACTTCCTGTATGTCGTTGTCAAAGTTTTGGTAGGCCTTTAAAAAATAGGCCATGGCCGTATTCCGCTCCGCATGCCGCAGTTCGGAACGCATCACTTCCTCGTTTATACGTACGCAATGCTGCCCTGCCAGCTCGTCAATAAACTCGCGAATGCAACGGACCGGCTCGTCAAATTTGCTCGTCAGGGCATCGGTGATCACCAAGGCTCCGGCATTCAAAAAGGGGTTACGGGGGATACCCTTTTCGTACTCCAATTGTGCAATGGAATTGAAGGGGTTGCCGCTTGGTTCCACGTTGACGCGGGACCATAGTTTGCTCCGAAAAACATGAAAAACCATTGTCAAGGTGAATACCTTGGAAATACTCTGAATGGAAAAGGGCTCCTGATAGTCGCCAATTCCGTAAACCTCCCCTTTCAGCGTGATCAGGGCCATGCCAAACCGGTCCCCCGATACCTTTGCTAATTCGGGAATGTAGTCGGCTACCTTGCCCCGTAAATTCAGCTCGTTGACCTCCCGGTATACTTCCTCAACTAATTGCTGGTAATCCATGCCCACAAGGTACCAACCGCGAGTCGTTTTGACTTCATACCCCAGGGAATTTTTCGGAAGAAGCTCGCTTTCGGGGCATAAAAAAAGCAGCTGACCAAATGCTCGGCCAGCTGCTCGCTGTACTTACCCCCATGGCGTCCTCTATGGGTTACTCCACGCCTACTTCGTCCACATTTTTGAAATACACCTGCTTGTCTGCATCCAGGTCCACCAATACGGCGCTGTCGTTTTTGATGTACCCGCTCAGAATTTGCTTGGAGAGCTCGTTTAAAACGAGGCGTTGCATGGTACGTTTTAGTGGCCGGGCCCCGTATTGGGGATCAAAACCTACCTCACCCAGGTAATCCAGCACTTCCTGTGTGGCTTCCAATTCGATTCCAGCTTCCGCCAGTCGTTTTTGTACTTCTTTCCATTGGATATCCACGATTTTTCGCAGGATTTCTTTGGTAAGGGGTTCAAACATGATGGTTTCATCGATTCGGTTGAGAAATTCCGGCCGTACCGATTTTTTCAGCAAGTTGAAAACCTCTTCTTTGGTCTGTTCCATGACCTGTTCTTTGTTCCATGCTTCCATGTTTTCGAAGCGTTCCTGTATCAGAGTAGACCCTATATTGGTCGTCATGATGATGATCGTGTTTTTGAAATTGGCCACCCTGCCTTTGTTATCCGTCAGCCGGCCATCGTCCAGTACCTGTAGCAGGATATTGAACACATCGGGATGGGCTTTTTCGATCTCATCCAGCAATACCACGGAGTAGGGCTTTCGCCGAACCGCTTCCGTCAATTGACCTCCCTCGTCGTAACCTACGTATCCGGGAGGTGCTCCCACCAGGCGACTCACGGCATGCCGTTCCTGGTATTCCGACATATCGATGCGGACCATGGCGTTTTCGTCGCTAAACAGGTATTCGGCCAGCGCTTTCGCAAGTTCGGTTTTCCCCACACCGGTGGTACCCAGGAAAATGAATGAACCGATAGGGCGTTTTGGGTCCTGCAGGCCTGCCCGACTGCGTCGAACGGCATCCGAAAGGGCTACGATTGCTTCCCGCTGTCCTGCCACACGCTTACCCAACTCCTCTTCCAGGTGAAGTAGCTTTTCGCGCTCACTTTGTATCATCTTGGAAAGGGGAATACCCGTCCATTTACTGACCACCGCCGCGATGTCTTCGTGGTCCACCTCTTCCTTCAGCAAGGGCGAGCCCTCCTGCATCTCCTTTAGCTGCTGCTGAAAGGACTCCAGTTTCTTCTCGCTTTCGCCGATTTTTCCGTAGCGGATCTCCGCCACCTTACCAAAATCTCCGGCACGTTCTGCCTGTTCGGCTTCCAGTTTGAATTTATCGATGTTTTCCTTCTCGCGCTGTATGCCCTGGATGACCGCTTTTTCACTTTCCCACTTGGCCTTGATACCCTGTCTTTTTTCGGAAAGTTCTGCCAGTTCTTTACTCAGGACTGCCTCCTTATCCTTATTCTTTTCCCGTCGGATGGCTTCCCGTTCGATCTCCAATTGCATGATTCTGCGATTGAGTTCGTCCAACTCCTGAGGTAAGGAATCGATTTCCATTCTTAATTTGGCGGCCGCTTCGTCCATGAGGTCAATGGCCTTGTCGGGAAGGTACCTATCGGAAATGTACCGCTGCGAAAGCTCCACTGCCGCAATGACGGCATCATCCTTTATCCGGACCCCGTGGTGCAGTTCGTACTTGTCTTTGATACCCCGTAAGATGGAGATAGCATCCATGGCATCCGGTTCATCGACAATGACCTGCTGGAAACGGCGCTCGAGCGCTTTGTCCTTTTCAATGTATTTTTGATACTCTTTGAGGGTGGTCGCCCCGATGGCATGCAACTCTCCCCTGGCCAACGCAGGTTTTAGCAGATTGGCCGCATCCATGGCGCCTTCTCCGCCACCGCCTGCTCCGATCAGCGTGTGAATCTCATCAATAAACAAGATGATCTCCCCTTCCGAATCGGTAACTTCCTTGATGACGGCCTTTAGTCGTTCTTCAAACTCTCCCTTGTACTTGGCACCTGCCACGAGTAATCCCATGTCCAGGGAAATAAGAATTTTACTCTTGAGGTTTTCCGGCACGTCCCCGCTCACGATGCGCTGCGCCAATCCTTCTACGATGGCCGTTTTCCCCACGCCCGGTTCTCCCAGGAGGATGGGATTGTTTTTGGTCCGGCGAGCAAGTATTTGCAGCACCCGCCTGATTTCCTCATCCCGGCCGATTACCGGGTCAATTTTGCCTTTTTTGGCAAGTTCATTCAGATTCTTAGAGTACCGCTCCAAGGATCTGTATTTTGATTCTGCGTTCTGATCTGTCACTTTATTTCCTTTTCTTAGTTCCTTAATGGCTTCGATGAGATTCTTTTCGTTCAGGCCCTGATCCTTTAAGAGTTGGGCCGTCTTATCCGTACCGGCGAGTACACCTAGCACCAGGTGCTCCACCGCAACGTACTCGTCACCAAAGGTCTTCAGGTATCCTTTGGCTTTTTCCAGCACCTGATTGGTGGCATTGGATAAGTACGGTTGTTGTCCACTCACTTTGGGAAACTGCCCGATTAGTTCGTCCAACTTCTGCATAACCAATCCACTGTTGACGCCCAATTTTTTGAATAGAAAATCGGTAACGTTGCTGTCTTCCTGCATGATTCCCTTGAGCAAATGGGCAGGCTCGATCAATTGCTGCTGTCCAGCCGTGCAAAGCTCCAGGGCCTTTTGTATGGCTTCCTGAGACTTGATGGTAAATTGTTTAAAATCCATGGTGTTCCGGGTTTTGGTTACTTTCTTTTCCTGTTTTACAGATGGGATCAAATATGCAACCAAACCGATTTTCGAAGAAAACCCTGAAAAAATGTCCGGTTTCGAACAGGTTTTGGCTATTTTACAGACGTTTTGGCAGTCGTCTCTTTCGTCGTGTCGGGAAAATACGGCGGGACCATTCACATGTATTCTTGCATTTGTCTATCTTTGCAGGGTACCATCGTTCTGTTTTGGCATCATGAAACTCCTTCTACCGGTATCCTTCCTGCTTTTCTTTTTTTCCTGTGTGAAAAAAGACCCAACCAAACCCAACGTAATCGTGATTTTGGTAGACGATTTGGGCTGGGCGGATATCGGGGCCAACTACCCGGAGACGTTTTACGAAACCCCCAACATCGATCGCATGGCTGCCAATGGTCTGCGGTTTTCTCAGGCCTATTCGGCGCATCCGGTATGCAGCCCAACCCGCGCCGCGCTAATGACCGGAAAACATCCCAATCGGGTACAGATTACGGATTGGATCCCGGGTTTTAGTCGGAACAAAGAAACCTGGCCCCTGGCCACTCCGGAAATTAGCCATGAACTTCCGCTGGAGGAAACCACACTTGCAGAAAAATTTAAAGAAAACGGTTACCGAACCTATTTTGTGGGCAAGTGGCACCTGGGAGAAGAATCCCGCTACTGGCCCGAATACCAGGGGTTTGACCAAAATATCGGCGGGTGGAGCGTAGGCGCCCCCCAATTAAGAGAAGGCCAAGCAAATGGATACTACTCCCCGTATGGGAATCCCCGATTGGAAGATGGACCCGACGGAGAGTACCTCACCGAACGGCTCACATCGGAGAGTATTCGCTTTATACAGCAACAGGGCGGGGAGCCGTTTTTTCTTTACCTGTCCTTTTACTCGGTACATACGCCGATACAGGCTGCGCCAACCAAATACGACTACTTCCTTCGTAAAAAAGAAAATTTGGAAACCGAAGCCGGGCAGCAAGCCTACCGGCAAGAGGGAACGGGCCAAACCAAGCTGATTCAGGACAATGCGGCCTATGCTTCCATGGTAGCGGCCATGGACGAAAATGTGGGCAGGCTGCTTCGGGCTTTGGAGGAGACTGGGGTTTCTGAGAATACCTGGGTGGTCTTCACCAGCGATAACGGAGGCCTTTCTACCTTATTTACGGAAGGAGCACCCACTGCCAACGGTCCGCTTCGGGCAGGCAAAGGCTGGTGCTACGAGGGTGGCATCCGGGTACCCTTCATCGTTCAGGGCCCGGGTATTTCCCGAAAAGGCAGCGTATCGGAGACACCGGTCGTTAGCATGGATGTGTTTCCCACCCTCCTTAGCCTGGCCCAGATTCCACACGATGCAGGTGATGGGAAGGATTTGAGTCCATTGATCCGCTACAACGATCAAATTGAGCGGGAGGAACTGTTTTGGCATTACCCTCATTACCATGGCAGCGCCTGGAAACCCGGATCTGCCCTTCGGAAAGACAATTGGAAATTGATCCATTTTTACGAGACAGGGACCAGCGAACTCTACAACCTGGAAACCGATCCCGGAGAGACGAAAAACCTGGCAACGAGCCATCCCGATAAAGCAGAATCCCTGCAGCAGGTGCTCATGCAGCACCTGAAAGAAACCGGAGCGCTGCTCCCACAACGCCGGCAATTCGACGAAACAAAATAGATGCGCAGAGGGGCCACCATGCAGGAACCAAGATACAGGGAAGCTTTGTTCACTACATTCCCGAAAAAACTGAAAAATGCAGGAACAAGACAAGCAAGACATTCGAAAATTAAGCCTTCCGGAATTGGAGACGTATTTTGAGACAGTAGGTGAAAAGAAATTTCGGGCCAAACAGGTATACGAGTGGTTGTGGAACAAATCCCTCAAAAACTTCGATGACATGACCAATTTATCGAAGGCAACCCGCGAACATCTAAAAGAAAATTTCACCATTAACCACATTCGGGTGGATCAGCTGCAACGCAGCACCGACGGAACCATCAAAAATGCCGTAAAGTTGTTCGACAATCAAATTGTGGAGTCGGTGTTGATCCCCACGTCCAAACGAATCACTGCCTGTGTCTCTTCCCAGGTAGGCTGTAGCCTGGACTGCAATTTCTGTGCTACGGCACGGTTGAAACGAATGCGTAACCTGAATCCGGATGAGATTTATGACCAGGTAGTGGCGATTCAGGAAGAGGCCCGGTTGTATTTTGACCGGCCCCTGACCAATATTGTATTTATGGGAATGGGAGAGCCCTTACTCAACTACCAAAATGTACTGGCTGCCATCGAGCGAATATGCGCTCCCGAGGGCCTGGGGATTTCGCCCAGGCGAATCACTCTTTCGACGGTGGGCATTGCGAAAATGATTCGAAAGCTGGCCGATGACGGGGTTCGGTTCAATCTGGCACTTTCCCTGCATTCGGCGATCAACGAAACCCGGACCCGACTGATGCCCATCAACGAGCACAACACGGTCGAAGAACTTGCCGATGCATTGGCCTATTGGTATTCCAAAACCAAGCGTAAAGTGACCTTTGAATACGTAATTTGGGAAGGGATCAATGACGACGAAACCCACGCGAGGGCATTGGTGAAATTTTGTAAAAAAATTCCCTCAAAAGTGAATATCATTCAGTATAACCCCATCGATGAGGGGGAATTCCGACAGGCTGCGCCAGAGAAGGTAAGCATGTATCTGCGGATATTGGAGGAATCCGGAATCATCGCCAAGGTTCGAAAATCCCGGGGCCAGGACATCGATGCGGCTTGTGGGCAACTGGCGAATAAAATTGACTTGTAATTTGCAAAAGGGATAATTAGGATATGAGTTACTTTTTTCTAACTTTGAAATACGAAATAAAGCGAATTAATGAACCTTCCCGCCATCATAGAAAAATCGCTGCCTGTTTTGAACGAGCAAGGCTATCACGGCACAGATCTCGATCGATTGATAGACCGACTGCAAATCAGGCCTTCGGATTTGTACCGGGATGTGCGGGATTTTGATGATTTGATCGTCCGGATTTTTTACCGCTTGTGCAACGAATCGGATGCAGCCGCAGCAGAGATTGATCAAACCGGCGGTTCCCTGGAGAAGTTGTATTCCAGTACCCTGGCTTCTTACCGGATTCAGGTAAAGTACCGCTTTTTCTTCATGGACCTGGGAACCATCATCAACCGGCACGAAGCCATAAAAGACCGGTACTTTGAACTCATTTCTCTACGAAAGGCACAACTGATCCATCTTTTCCATAAAATGAGTCAGGAAAACATCTTCAAAAATGAGAATTTTCCGGGGAGTTTCGAAAACCTGGCCAATCAGATGACCATGCTTTCCGATTATTGGCCCATTCACAATCAGGTCATATTTGGCCAGGACTCTTTTCACTACCAATACTATAGCAAGCTGGTTTTTTCCATGGTTCTGCCTTTTTTGACCGATCAGGGTCTGACGCAATACAAAAAAATACTGGGATACGAGCGGTGAACCGACACGGGTCAGGCGTCCTTGTTGCTAAAATCAAATAGTTTACGTTTTTCTTCCTTACTCAGGTTATCGTACCCTTTTTCTGCAATCTTGTCCAGAATTCGGTCGATTTCTTCCTGCGTACTCTTACTGCCGGCACTGGCCGAGGTATTGGGCACCGTGCCCCCCTTGGTTTTGGTTCTTACATTCTCGCTCCCCCTTCGATAGGTCACCTTCACCTTCGGCTTTTGTGAAAACAATTTTTCAAAAAACAGGCCAACCGCCTGCACGGGCTTACCCAAATCCACCCCCTTCTGAAGTTGCAAGATATACAGGTACCCAAGGGCTGCTCCGCCCAGGTGGGCCAACTCTCCACCGGCATTCGATCCGGCGGAATTGGCAAATGCGATCAACACGTAGAAAATAGCGATGTATTTTATTTTTACCGGTCCAAGAAGCAGCAGGTGAAATTGAGTATCCGGGCGGAGCGTGGCGGCAGCCACCACGATGGCATACACCCCGGCGCTGGCCCCGAGCATCAGGGCTCCGTCCACCCGATCACTAAAGTAGGGCGCGATATTGTACAGGACCATGTACAGCAGTCCTCCCGCAATACCTCCCAGAATGTACAAGTTTACCAGCTTCCTGCTGCCCAGGTACTCCTGTACCAACAACCCAAACCAATACAAAAACAACAGGTTGAATAGGATATGGAAAAACCCTTCATGGAAAAACATGTACGTGAGCAAGGTCCAGGGCTGTGTCACAAATCTGGGCAAAGAGGCAGGCATCATAAAAAAAGAGACGATGGAACGGTATAGATCCTCTGCTCCCCCGATGGTAAGAAATACCCGCAACACCATCAGTACCAAAAAGGCAATCAGATTGATGGCGATAATTTTGTAGAGACCATTGTCTTTATGGTCAAAGGCATGCCTGATATGATACCAAAATCCTCCGTACATGATGTCGTTAATAGAAATTTCTTCTGTCCTTCTTCCAATAGGTAATCAATACCGCACCGATCGCCAAGCCGGAAAGGTGCGCAAAATGAGCTACATTATCCGTGGGATTCGATACAAATATATTATAAACCGTGTATAGTCCATAAAACAACACGAGGTATTTTGCTTTTACTGGCATGGGTGGAAATAGCAAAAATAACTGGGTATTTGGAAAAAGCATGCCAAAGGCAATGAGAATTCCAAACAAAGCGCCGGAGGCACCCACCATAGGAATATTGGCCTGCCGGTCCCGGACGTCAAGCATGGTGCGCTTGGCCCGAGATTCCAGTTCCTGATTCCCTGGGTTTCGGCTGTACTCGTCCACAAATTCATAGATGACCGGGTTGAACAAATGCCGGTTATCTGAAACGAAACGGTTGAAGGATTCCGGGTCGGGATTGGCTGTGAATGCTTCGATGCGGTCGTTGAGACTTCCCATTTTGTACGCATTGTATCCCGAATAAAGGACGCCGGAACCGATCCCACAGACCATCCATAGGATCAGGATTTTTTTGGGGCCCATGAATTGCTCCAGCAGGGGCCCAAAAATAAACAATCCAAACATGTTGCTGAACAAATGCCAGAAATCGGCGTGCATGAACATGTAGGTGACAAATTGAAAAGGCATGAAAAACCGGCTTTCCACGTAATAAAGTGCAAAGAGATTTTTTAGTTGCGGCATAAAAAAAGATACCACTACGTGCATCCCCACGGTGATCAATAGCAAGTTCTTCACGATGGGGGTAAGGGCTCTAAACATAGGATTCGGTTTTAATTCATCAATGGAAAAATTGCTCTATTTTACTCACATCTAATTTAACAAAGGTTTTGATACCCTCCGGATTGTAATTCGGGTTTTGGCAGGCAAACAATTGACCGGCCAGGTTCTCCATTTCCTGATGGTTTAACGGATCCCCTTTCTTGATTGACGTTTTTTTTGCCAACGATCTTGCAAGATTTTCTTTTCTTCCCAGGGAAAGTTCTTGTTTGAAATGCTTGAACTGCTCCAACAGCTCCTCCACCAACACTTTTTCATTGGCGATGGACACGTCTGCGGGGACCCCGTTGATCAAGATCGAATGCTGGCCAAATACCGTAAGTTGAAACCCTAAATCGTTCAATTCCTCTTTCAAATCCATCACCAAAGCAAAGTCCGCAGGACTCAAATGAATGGTTTGGGGAAACAGGCATTGCTGCGAGGCACCGCCGGACTGTTCCAACTGACGGAGGTATCGTTCGTACAGGATACGTTGGTGAGCGGCCTGTTGATCAAAAATAAGCAAGCCTGAGGAGGTCTGTGCAACGATGTAGGACTGCTCCACCTGAAACGTTTTGCCTGCGCCCACCGGTAACGATCCGGGCAGGGGCCGTTCACCTTCCCGTTGGTTCGCTCTGCTGGGAAAGGTCAACAAGCTCCCCTCGTCGGGGGCTTCCTTTCCCGCATCAGCCTGCAGAGCCAGGTCTTCCGGGTTCTGTTGGAATAATTGCTCCCAACCCTTGACGCCTTTGTTCAAAAGACTAGGCCCCCGATAGGTCCGGTAGTCGTTTTCGTTGCGAAGTTCCTGACGTTTTGCTCCGTCCTTTTCCCAGGTATCGGCGATGTTTACGTCCTGGCTGAAATCAATCATGGGCACCACATGGTGTGCGCCCAGGGCTTGCTTCACTGCCGAACGAACCACCCCGTAAATGGTTCGTTCGTCGTCAAATTTAATTTCGGTTTTGGTCGGGTGCACGTTGATATCGATGTGTTTGGGATCGATCGTCAAAAACAACACGTAAAAGGGGTGTTGATCGCTGGCAATCAGTGCTTCAAAGGCATTCATTACTGCGTGGTGCAAGTAATTGCTTTTAATGAAGCGGTTATTGACAAAAAAATACTGTTCTCCACGGGTCCTTTTTGCCTGTTCTGGTTTCCCAATGTACCCCTGTATGGAAATGTGTGGCGATTCTTCCTGGCAAACAATCAGCTGATTTCGGTATTGTTTGCCAAATATCCCCACAATTCGTTTGCTAAGTTTACCAGAGACCAGATTAAACAACTCCATGTCGTTTTGGTGAAACGTAAACGCCACCCCCGGGTAAGCCAGTGCCACTCGTTGAAACTCTTCGACCAAATGGCGCGTTTCCACTGCATTCGATTTTAGAAAATTACGACGGGCCGGCACATTGAAAAAAAGGTTTTTTACTGCAATCGAGGTCCCTTCCCGAAAAACGACCGGCTCCTGCTTTTTTACCGAGGATCCTTCAATCACAATGGCAGTCCCCAGCTCGTCTTCGCTGCGTTTGGTTTTCATTTCCACCTGAGCCACAGCCGCGATAGATGCCATCGCTTCCCCCGAAACCCGTGGGTCCGGATCGCAAACAAGTCGTCTGATTTCCTGATTTTCGAAGTAGCATGGCGCTCGAAGCACATACGTGCATCCGTAATGGACATCCCCATACCATCATCCACAACCTGAATCAGGGATTTGCCACCGTCCTTCACCACCACCGAGATCGTGCTGGCTTTGGCATCAATGGCGTTTTCCAATAATTCCTTCAGCGCAGAAGCCGGACGCTGCACCACTTCGCCAGCAGCGATCTGGTTGGCGATAGCATCCGGCAACAACTGAATCAGGTCGTTCATGTAGCTTTCTTTTTCGAAGGTTTTAATCTAAACAAACCGATCAACAAGGCCACGGAGGCTCCCAGGTACAACAGATAATAAAAGAAATCGGGTCCAATGTACAAGTACCCACCAAATCCGGCCACAAGCAAAACAAAAATGATCATGCGCATCATACCGGCACTTTGCATGACCGTGGAGGGTTGCTTTTTAATGGGACTTCCGCTGGTGAATGCACCCCGAATACTCGAACCATGAGAATAACGCCGCTCCAGCTCCTGCCGGTCTTCGGTCTCAAGCAGGCCCTTGGCCGCTAACTCTCGCTTGATATTTTCCGTACGCTGATGAATCTCTTCTTTTACCGGATCGTAGTGTCGTGGATTGATTTGAAATTTTCTTGGTTGATTGACCCTAAATATGGATGGAAACTTCATGATCGTAGAATTTGACTGCAAAGACCCAGGGAAAGAAAAGCCTACAGGCAACTTTTGCTTTCGGTGGGAGGGAAAACCTTACCTATTCCGAAACCTAAATTATTCAACTATTGTTTTTTGAATAACATATACTCTGTTCATCACTTTTTGTATAGGTAGATGCACGGAAAATACGTATGTTTGAACGCTTCAGCATGGTGTTGATTGCAAAGTTATTCTTAAATTACTACCAATAAAATTTTAACACAGCCATGTGTCAAAAAGTTTACGTATTACTTTTTTGTATCCTCCTTTCGGGAACAGTTGGCGGATACCCTTCTGTTGGTGACTCCGATCCCTTGCTCGGTGAAAATGCGGTTCAGCAGAAGGCCTGGGTAGACAGCGTTTTTAACTCCCTTTCCTTCAACGAACGGTTGGGACAATTGTTCATGGTGGCGGCGTATTCCAATCAAGGTCCTGCGCACAAAGAGGAGATTTCGCAGCTGATTCAACAAGAAAATTTAGGCGGACTTATATTTTTCCAGGGAGGCCCCGTACGACAGGCGCAACTGACCAATTACTACCAATCCCTGGCCAAGACCCCTCTTTTTATCGCCATGGATGCGGAATGGGGACTGGGCATGCGGTTGGATAGCGTCCTGCAGTTCCCCAAGCAAATGACCCTTGGCGCAGCCACAAACGATGCGCTGGTCTATCAGATGGGAAAGGAAATCGCCCGGCAGTTTAAAGAAATGGGCATGCACATTAACTTTGCTCCCGTAGTCGACGTAAATTCCAATCCGGAAAATCCGGTCATCGGATACCGGTCGTTTGGCGAACAAAAGCAACTGGTAAGCAGAAAATCCCTGGCCTATATGAAGGGAATGCAGGATCATGGGGTCATGGCAAATGCCAAGCATTTTCCGGGTCACGGAGACACCAACGCGGACTCCCATTACACGACCCCTGTGATTCGCAACAGCAAGGAGCGAATCATGGACATCGACCTGTATCCGTACCGGGAACTGATCAGCGAAGGGCTGATGAGTATTATGGTGGCCCACCTGCACGTCCCCAGTCTGGGGAGTGAGGCAAACCTACCCACCACTTTGTCAACAAAAGTGGTCACCGACCTGCTGAAAGGGGAAATGAATTTTCAAGGCCTGGTCTTTACCGATGCACTCAACATGAAAGGCGTTAGCAACCTGTACAGACCGGGGGAGGTGGACCTCAAAGCATTACTTGCCGGAAACGATGTGCTGTTGTATGCCGAGGATGTTCCACGATCGAAAGCCTTAATCAAAGAGGCGGTAGCCGATGGAAAGATAACCGAAGCAGAAATTGACGCCCGTGTACGAAAAATATTGAACGCAAAATACTGGGCAGGCCTGCATCGAAAGCAGCAGGTCAATACACATCGCCTTGTCGAGCGACTGAGTAATTTCGGCACCAAGGCGCTGATCGAACAATTATACGCTTCCTCCCTAACGGTGGTAAACAACGAAGAGGAGGCCATTCCTGTACGGCACCTGGACATGGACCGAATGGCCTCCCTCACCTTGGGAAACGGGGGCAGAACCTTTAAAAAATTCCTCGACAAATATTCAGAATTTACCCATTATACGCTTCGGGGGAACAGTAGCCGGGCAAATTTTGCGGTGTTGGAGGAAAATCTGAAAGACTACAACACCATTGTGGTGGGCGTGATGGGAATGAGTTCCAATCCGCGAAGAAACTTTGGCTTGAAATCGGAAGAAATCGAATTCATTACCCGTTTACAGGCCTCTCATAAAGTGATTACGGTAGTTTTCGGCAATGCCTATGCAGCGCGGAATTTTACGGCACAGAAAAACCTGATTTTGGCTTTTGAGGAAAATGAGTTTACAGAAAGCCTGGTACCTCAGGTCATTTTTGGGGGAAGGCCGGGCAGCGGGAAGCTGCCGGTAAGCGTAGCCCAAGCCTGGAATCAGGGGCATGGCATCGAAACCCCGACACTGAATCGACTGGCGTACAGTACCCCCGAGGCCCAACAAATGGATAGCCGGGAATTGCTTAAAATTGATGACCTGATGGAAAAAGCCATCGCTACGCGGGCCACTCCCGGTGGCACGGTTCTGGTTGCCAAAAACGGATCAGTCGTTTTCGAAAAATCCTACGGACACCTGGATTACCAGGGATCGGTGGAAGTTACCGATAAGACCATGTACGATCTGGCCTCCCTGACCAAGGTATTGGCGACGACCCAAGCCATCATGTTTTTGGAAAGCAGGGGGTTACTGGATTTGGACAAACCCTTGCAAGCCTATCTCCCCGAACTGGAAGGCACCAACAAGGGACCTCTGCGAATCCGGGATATCCTAACCCACGAAGCGGGCTTGGTTCCTTACATACCCCATTTTACGAACACACTGGAGGGCACCGAATGGAAACCGGAGTACTACAGTAGGGAAAAGAAAGGGCCGTATACGGTCCCCGTAGCGGAGGGCGTATATGCGCACCAGGCCCTTCCAGACAGCGTGTGGAAGTGGACACTCGCCTCCGACCTTCGGTACCGGCGTAGCAATAGCAGCAGGTATAGTTACCGCTACTCTGACGTGGGAATGTATCTTTTGCATCGCCTGATCGAAAGCCGGGTAAACCAACCGATGAACGAGTTTCTGGAACAACAATTCTACCATCCGTTGGGAATGTACCGATTTGGCTACCTGCCGCTGGAAAAATTCACCCCCACCGAAATCGCTCCTACCGAAGACGACCGAAGTTTTCGAAAAACGCTGGTACATGGCTTCGTTCATGACCCGGGCGCCGCCCTGTACGGCGGAGTGGCAGGACATGCCGGACTTTTTGGGACAGCCAATGACCTCGCGAAACTCATGCAAATGATGCTTCAGGGAGGACAATACGGCGCGCTGCAATTGCTCGACCGGCAAACAATTGACCGTTTCACCAGTCAACAATCCTTCCGCAGCAGGCGGGCACTGGGCTGGGACAAACCGGATCCGGAAAAAGACAAAGGGCCCACCGGCAATCTGGCATCCCATAGTACCTTTGGCCATACGGGTTTTACCGGAACCGCCGCATGGGCCGACCCGGAGCACCAGTTGATTTACGTATTTCTATCGAACCGGGTGCATCCCGATGCAGGCAACAATCGGCTGCTGAGGGAAAACATTCGTTCAGATATTCAAGATATTATCTATCAATCCATAAAAAATGAGTTCCTTTTGGCAGGAAAATGAACAAAATGACACGGTACAGGTGTTTACCATGGCATGCAAATAGCTTTCAACCAAACCAAATAAAATGAAAATCGGGATCGTCTGTTACCCCACCTTTGGTGGAAGTGGCGTGGTGGCAACTGAGCTTGGGAAAGCTTTATCCGCTAAAGGCCATCAAATTCATTTTATCACCTACAGCCAACCTACCAGACTGGATTTTTTTAGCGAAAACCTCTACTACCACGAAGTGGATATCAAAAGCTACCCGCTATTTGAGCATGCACCTTACGAATTGGCGCTAGCCAGCAAAATGGTGAACGTAGTCAAATACGAGCAACTGGATCTACTGCACGTACACTATGCGATCCCTCACGCCTCGGCCGCGTACATGGCCAAACAAATCCTCAAAAGGCAGGGGATTAGCATACCTGTCGTGACCACACTCCACGGTACCGACATCACGCTGGTGGGAAAAGACCCGAGTTACGAGCCGGTAGTCACTTTCAGTATCAACGAATCCGATGGTGTGACTGCGGTCTCAGCAGACCTGAAAAAGGACACCCTGCTGCACTTCGATGTGGATAATCACATTGAGGTTATCCCCAATTTCATCGACCTGAACCGTTTCAAAAAACAAAAAAAGGAGCATTTCAAGCGTGCCATTTGCCCGAACGACGAAAAACTCCTGGTACATACCTCAAATTTCCGAAAGGTAAAGCGAGTGGATGATGTCATTCGCGTTTTCTTTGAAGTTAGAAAAGCAATACCTGCGAAGCTATTACTGGTAGGAGACGGTCCGGAACGAGACAAAATGGAGCGGCTTTGCCGGCAATTAGGAACTTGTGAAGACATTCGGTTTTTGGGCAAACTGGAAGCGGTGGAGGAGGTACTGTCGGTAGCCGATCTCTTTCTCATGCCCTCCGAAAAAGAAAGCTTCGGTCTGGCAGCACTGGAAGCCATGGCCTGTGAAGTACCCTTGCTGACCAGCAATGTGGGCGGCATACCGGAATTAAATATCAATGGCGAAACTGGTTTCTTGTGTGAGGTGGGGAATATTGAAGAAATGACCGAAAAGGCATTGTTTATCCTGAACGACAAAAACCTACCCGAGTTCAAAAAAAATGCTTTGGCCCGGGCCAAGAAATTTGACGTATCGGCCGTATTGCCGCTGTACGAAGCATTCTACTTAAAAACCATAGAAAAATGTTTGCACCCTCAAAATTGATGAGTAAAATCAAGTTTCTTTTCTGCCAGAAAGAGAACAGCATCGACCTACCCGACGTTTAATAACCAAAAAATTATTTAACTCAACGCAATAATGCCTACCTTAGGCATAAAAATTGAGGAGCATGTATCGATAATAAAGCTACAAAACGAATGAAAAAAATTGGAAGATTGGATCGGCCGGATAATAGCGGTTCTGCCAAAATGTTTGCCAACCCAGTTTTGGAAAAACTTAGTAGAACCCACATCAGTATACCTATAGCCATGTTTCTGGGTGTAGGCACCTATTCTCTGTATTTCGGAATTTTGTCGACACCGATATCTTTTTGGAAAGGAACCGGCTTGTTTCTCGGTGGTTTTCTGGTCTTCACCTTTGTGGAGTATCTCATGCACCGGTATCTTTACCACATGGAACCCGACTCGCACATCAAGGATAAACTGCAGTATTCCGTACATGGCGTGCACCACGACTATCCAAAAGACAAAGACCGGCTGGCCATGCCCCCGTTTATCTCGGGGCTTTATGCCGTAATCCTGTATTTTTTGTTCGACTTTATCATGGGAGATTCGGCATTGTTTTTCTTGCCTGGATTTCTACTGGGCTATGCCTTGTACCTGGGTGTGCACTATACCGTACACGCCTACCAGCCACCGAAAAATTTTCTTAAAATCCTTTGGGTGAACCACGCCATTCATCATTACAAAGATCCGGACGTGGCATTCGGAGTAAGTACGCCCCTTTGGGACTATGTATTCGGTACCGCTCCTAAAAAATAATTCGTCGGTTTTTGCTCCCTGTCCGGTACGGGAGGCCCGATCTAAATAAACTAATGAAACCGGTCCGGAGCACATTTTCCAGGATTGGTCATCTGACGGAAAAACATTCATTTGATCAAAACCAAGCATGCGTATTAGCCTTATTGGCCTGGGATGGTTGGGTCTGCCATTGGCCTCTTTTCTGCAAGGAAAAGGACATGTGGTCAAAGGCACTACGACAAGTCCCGAAAAACAGAAACGTCTGGAGCAAGAGGGTATGGTAGCAGAGTGCCTGCTCTTGGATCCGCTGCCGGCTACCGAGGTACCCGCACATCTGTTCGATACCGACCTCTTATACATCAATATTCCTCCGGGACGTCGCAGGCATTCCGACGCCTACCATCCCCGTCAGATTCATTTTTTACGGGAAGCGATCGAGCGATACGGTTTGCAAAAAGTAATCTACGTAAGTGCCACCTCTGTCTACCCCAGTAAAAACCAGGTGGCCCGTGAAACGGATTCATTAACCGCCGACACCACTGGAAATCCCGCGCTTTGGAATGCCGAACAATTGCTATGGAAAGACAAATCCTATGAGCTAACGGTAGTACGGTTTGGTGGATTACTGGGAGACGACCGGATACCGGGGAGGTATTTTTCCGGCAAGGAAAACGTGCCCGGACACCCGCCGGTAAACTACATTCATCGGACGGATGCCGTTCGTGCCATCCACTGGATCATTTCGCAAAACCTTTGGAACGAAACGTATAACATTGTTAGTCCGGAGCATCCGGAAAAACGAGCCATTTTTGAAAAAAATGCGCGGGACATGGGTTTTCCCCCGCCGGCGAGCTACGAGGAGCCCCCTCAGCAGATGTGGAAAGAGATATCCTGCGAAAAATGGCTAAGAACCGGTTTTTCTTTTGATTTTCCAGACCCCTTGGCCTTTACCTATAAGGTATAATCGGTCCCATGCTAGACAGCGGCTGGAAAGATTTTCACCCGGGTTCGTGCCAAATCCGGGCGGGTACAAAAAAAATTAAAAAAAGAAAAACCGAATCAGCAGGCTTTTCAGAATATAGTTTCCTCAAAAACGAATGACAATAATAATCCATCTATTTTTTGTAAAATACCAACTTTTATGCGGTACTCGAAAAATAAAGATGCTGATTATCAGAATTATTTGTAAAACCGCATATGCGGTTTTTATTAAATAACTTAATGCCTTAATTTTGGAATCTGAACAACACAACCCATGGATAAATATTCTTATATCTCCAATGCCCACGTAGCCTACATAGACGAGTTGTACGAGGACTACCGAAAAGACCCGGATTCCATTGACGGCAGTTGGAAAGCATTCTTTGACGGCTTTGAATTTGCCATCAACAAATACGGCGAAGACGAGAGCGGAGGAGCCGAAGTGGCAAGCACTACGCCTGTTAACGGCAACCTCGCAACCAAAGGCACCATCATGGACATGGAGCAGCTGCCCAAAGAAATTAAAGTGCGGGCGTTGATCCATGCCTACCGATCCCGGGCCCACTTACGATCGAAGACCAACCCCGTTCGGGAACGTCGGGACCGCAAAGCGCTGTTGGACCTGGAAGATTTCGGGCTGGATAAAAATGACCTGGACACCACCTTTCAAGCCGGAAATGAAATCGGAATCGGTGATGCCAAGCTATCCAAAATCATCGAGTCCCTGAAAACCATTTACGAGGGAGCCATGGGCTTTGAGTACCTCTCCATACGAGACCCCGAAATGCTGGATTGGTTTCGGATCAAGGTGGAAAAGGAAGCGCTGGAGTTTAATCCTCCCCTGGAAGACAAAAAACGCATTTTATCCAAGCTCAACGAAGCCGTTGTTTTTGAAAACTTCTTGCATACCAAATACCTGGGGCAAAAGCGATTTTCACTGGAAGGCGGCGAAAGTACCATTCCTTTTTTGGATGCGTTGATCAACAAGGCTTCGGACCTGGGCGTTGAAGAGGTGATGATCGGGATGGCGCATCGGGGGCGTTTAAACGTGCTGGCCAACATCATGGGTAAAACCTACGAACAGATTTTTTCCGAGTTTGAAGGTACGGCAAAGCCGGATCTGACCATGGGTGACGGAGATGTGAAATACCACATGGGTTTTTCTTCCGAAGTCCCTGCCAAAAACGGCAAGTTGATGATTTTAAAATTAGCCCCCAACCCCTCCCATCTGGAAGCAGTGAATCCGGTAGTAGAAGGATTTGTGCGGGCAAAGATAGACGACCACTACCAGGGCGATGAAGATAAAATGATTCCTATCCTGATCCACGGAGACGCAGCGGTCGCGGGACAAGGAATCGTATACGAAGTCACCCAAATGGCCAATCTCAAGGGCTACTACACCGGAGGAACCATTCATTTTGTCATCAACAATCAGGTGGGTTTTACCACCGATTTCGACGATGCGCGAAGTTCGATCTATTGTACCGACGTGGCAAAAATCATTGATGCACCGGTAATCCATGTAAACGGAGACGACCCAGAGGCAGTGGTGTATGCCGCCAAACTTGCGGTCGAATTCCGTCAAAAATTCAACAAGGATATCTTCGTAGACATGGTCTGTTACCGTCGGCACGGTCATAACGAATCGGACGAACCGAAGTTTACGCAGCCGGAATTATACAACCTCATTTCCAAACACCCCAATCCCCGGGAAATTTACAATAAAACACTCCTGGAACGGGGGCAGGTGGACGCCAAACTGGCCAAACAGATGGACAAAGAGTTTCGTCAATTGCTTCAAGATCGCCTGAATATGGTGAAGGAAAAACCTTTACCCTACACCTTTTCTCCTTTCGAAAAAGCGTGGAAAGCGCTGGAACGAGCAAAACCCGAGGATTTCGAAAAATCTCCGGAGACTGCCATCCCTTCCGGACACATCGAGAAGGTAGCCGAAGCACTCACCGTATTGCCAAAAGGGTTTAAACCGATCAAGCAAATAGAAGCACAGTTGAAGCAGCGCAGGGAGATGTTTTTCCAATCCAGGACATTGAATTGGGCCGCTGCGGAACTATTGGCCTACGGTTCGCTGCTACTGGACGGAAAAACGGTCCGGATTACCGGACAAGACTGTCAACGGGGAACGTTTTCCCACCGGCATGCGGTGGTGCACGATGCTACCACCAACACCCCCTATAATTCTCTGCAGGAGTTGAAAGACAGCAAGGGGAAATTCTACATTTACAATTCGCTTCTGTCGGAATATGCAGTACTTGGATTTGAATACGGCTACGCTATGGCCAACCCCAATGCGCTGACCATATGGGAAGCGCAGTTTGGGGACTTTGCCAACGGAGCGCAAACCATGATCGACCAATTTATAACCTCCGGTGAGTCGAAATGGCAAAAAATGAATGGACTGGTGATGCTGCTACCGCACGGCTACGAAGGGCAGGGACCCGAGCATTCCAACGCCCGCCCCGAGCGATTTTTGCAGCTAGCGGCAGAATACAATGTCATTGTGGCAAACGTTACCGAGCCCTCCAACTTCTTCCATTTGCTACGACGGCAGATGACGTGGAATTTTCGAAAACCATGCATTGTCATGTCGCCGAAATCCTTGCTGCGCCATCCCAAAGTGATGTCTCCCATCGAGGAATTTACCAAAGGAAATTTTCGTGAGATGTTGCTGGACGAGCAGATGGATCCCAAAAAAGTGAAGCGAGTGGTTCTTTGTTCCGGAAAGGTGTACTACGATTTGACCGAGATGCGGGAGAAAGAAAAAATCAAGGACGTAGCGATCATCCGCCTGGAACAACTTCATCCTTTGCCCAAAAAGCAGTTGTTGGCAGCCATTCAGTCCTATGGGAAAGACACCGAGACGGTATGGGTTCAGGAAGAGCCGGAAAACATGGGGTATTGGGCGTTTATCGTGAGAAACTTATTCAAAGAGCTGCCCATGGATGTCATCGCCCGGAAGGCAAGTGCTTCCCCGGCTACCGGCTACCACAAGGTCCACCTGGAAGAACAAAAGCAAATTTTGGAAAAAGCTTTAAAAATTAATTCTTAATTTCCCCTTTTCATTGTCAGTGTATAACATTTATTGAGATAAAGGCTACCCGGAACCTCTGCGATATCCGGTAAAAATCAAATAACCGATGAGTATAACAATCAAAGTGCCTGCCGTGGGCGAATCCATCACCGAAGTTACCATAGGTCAATGGTTTAAAAATGATGGCGATTTTGTTGAAATGGACGAGGTCCTGTGTGAACTGGAATCCGATAAAGCCACCTTTGAACTAACGGCAGAAGCAGCTGGAATCCTGCATACCAAAGCCGATGAAGGAGACAGTCTGGAAATCGGTGCGGTCATTTGTGAAATTGACCCGGATGCAAGCGAAGACGCCCCGTCCAATGCACCGGCAACGGAAAATACGGCTCCCTCCGAACCCCCTGCGGAAAGCCCAAAGCAAACCGGGGAAGTCAAAGAAATGCACGTGCCTACCGTGGGCGAATCCATCACCGAGGTAACCCTGGCTACCTGGCTTAAGGAAGACGGAGACTATGTAGCACTAGACGATATCATTGCTGAAGTAGACTCCGACAAGGCAACTTTCGAGCTACCCGCAGAGTCCTCTGGTATTCTGAGGCATGTGGCCCAGGAAGGGGATACCCTGGAAATCGGTGGACTAATCTGTAGAATAGAAGAAACAGACGGCGCACCTACGGAAGAATCGCATACGCCCGCGGCCTCCGAGACGTCGGAAGGTAAGGCGACGAACAATACGGGTAAGGAAACCTATGCCTCCGGACATGCATCTCCAGCCGCGGCTAAAATTCTTTCGGAAAAAGGGATCGACTCGAATGCTGTAACGGGTACCGGGAAAGACGGACGTATCACGAAGGAAGACGCGCTTAAAGCGGAGGCATCCAAGCCGGCAGCTGCCGCCACCAAACCCGCCACTACCGACAAGAGCAAACAGGCAGAACAGCCAGAAGCGCCCCAAAAATCCGGTATGCGGAATAGTCGACGAGAGAAAATGACTTCCCTGCGAAAAACCATTTCCAGGAGATTGGTTGCTGTAAAGAACGAAACAGCCATGCTGACCACCTTCAATGAAGTCAACATGAAACCCATCATGGATTTGCGCAAACAATACAAAGACAAGTTCAAGGAGCGGTACGAGGTGAACCTCGGTTTCATGTCGTTTTTTACCAAGGCAGCTTGTATCGCCCTGCAAGAGTGGCCGGCAGTCAATGCGCAGATAGATGGGAACGAAATCGTCTACCACGACTTCTGCGACGTATCCATCGCTGTATCCTCTCCAAAAGGATTGGTTGTGCCTGTCATCCGAAATGCCGAACAGCTTTCTTTCGCCGAAATCGAAAAAGAAGTCGTACGACTGGCTATCAAAGCCCGGGAGGGTAAATTGACCATCGATGAAATGACTGGCGGAACCTTCACCCTTACGAACGGCGGGATTTTTGGTTCCATGATGTCTACCCCGATCATTAATGCACCCCAGGCCGCTATTCTGGGCATGCACAATATCGTCGAGCGGCCAATGGCGGTAAACGGAGAAGTAAAAATCCTTCCCATGATGTACCTCGCACTGTCCTACGACCACCGCATCATCGATGGCAGGGAATCGGTGAGCTTTCTTGTACGCGTCAAGGAATTGCTGGAGATCCCGCTCGCTTATTGCTAGGTATTTAACGTTTTTTTCACATCCTGCACGGGCACTGCGCGGGCAGGGACTTTAAACCACGATCACGCATGTATGATTTAATCGTAATCGGTTCGGGACCCGGTGGCTACGTTGCCGCCATCCGGGCCGCTCAACTCGGCTTGAAAACTGCCATCATAGAAAAATACGACACCCTGGGAGGTACCTGCCTGAATGTAGGCTGCATCCCCTCCAAGGCCTTGCTGGATTCCTCCGAACATTACCACAATGCGGCCCACAGTTTTAAAAACCACGGCATTGACCTCAAGGATCTGAAAGTCAATTTCAAGCAAATGATCCAGCGAAAGCGGGAGGTAGTGAAGCAAAATGTGGACGGGATTCAATACCTGATGAAAAAAAACAAAATCGACGTGATTCAGGGACTGGGTTCTTTCAAGGATAAAAATACCGTACTCGTCACGAAGAAAGATAAAAAAACCGAGGAGCTTTCCGGGAAGCACATACTGATCGCTACCGGATCCAAACCGGGAAGCTTACCTTTTATCACCCTGGATAAGGAACGAATCATCACCTCTACCGAAGCGCTTGAGCTGAAGGAAGTTCCCAAGCATTTGATCATTATTGGCGGAGGGGTTATCGGGTTGGAACTCGGATCGGTGTACGCAAGGCTAGGTGCCAAGGTATCCGTCGTGGAATACCTCGATAGCATCATTCCTACGATGGATCGAACCATGGGTAAAGAACTCCAGAAATCCTTGAAAAAATTAGGCATGGAGTTTTACCTCAAACACAAGGTAACCGGCGTGGAACGAAAAGGGAAGGAAGTAACGGTAACGGCCCTGAACCCAAAAGAGGAAACGATATCGCTCAAGGGTGACTATGCATTGGTTTCTATCGGAAGAAAACCTTACACCGAGGGCCTGAACGTGGAAGCAGCCGGTGTAAAGGTAAACGACAAGGGTCAGGTAGAAGTAGACGATCAGCTAAAAACATCTACGCCCTCCATCTACGCCATCGGCGATGTGGTCAAAGGTGCCATGCTTGCCCATAAAGCAGAAGAGGAAGGCGTGTTTGTCGCCGAACAAATTGCCGGTCAGAAACCACACATCAACTACCTGCTCATCCCCGGTGTGGTCTATACCTGGCCGGAAGTAGCCTCGGTAGGGTATACCGAAGAACAGTTGAAAGAGAGCGGTAAAAAATACAAGACGGGCAAATTTCCGTTCATGGCATCCGGGAGAGCCCGGGCTAGTGGAGATGTGGACGGCGTCGTAAAAGTACTCGCAGATGCAGAAACGGATGAAATCCTGGGGGTACACATGATCGGACCCCGTACAGCCGATATGATAGCAGAAGCCGTTGTGGCCATGGAATACCGCGCATCGGCAGAGGATATCGCGCGCATGTCACACGCGCATCCTACCTACACAGAGGTATTCCGCGAAGCATGTCTGGCAGCTACAGATAACCGGGCATTGCACGTCTGACAGCTTCTTTGTAAGCCCCTTATTCGAAGCTCCTGCATGGTATGCAGGAGCTTTTTTGCTTCCAGGCCCTTCTGACAACGGGAGGTCCGCCTGAATTTCGAATAGAAACCGAAATTATAATTATAATGGCAAGGCAGGACACCTTGGGAACGGTCTGCAACATTGCAAACCCCGAGTCCCGATGTATGGGCGTTATTCGCGGAAACAACGTGCAGAATGCAATCCCGCCAAAAACGTAGGTAGAAGGCTCCGTATACTTTCCGCGAGCTATATAAAATCCAGGAGTGTTTCCAGCCGCATGCCGCGGCTTCCTTTGATCAAAATCTGATGGTTTTCCAGCGCGGAGTCGCTTAACCAATTCCTTAACGAAAAGGGATCCGGAAAGTACAGTGCTTTGGGTACCTTTGGCAGGGCATGGCGAACCAGGTCGCCCGTCAGGCAGACTTTTTCCAAGGACATTTCCTGTAACCGTTCCCCCAATTTCTGGTGTTCTTCCACCGCATGGGGACCCAGTTCCAACATGTCTCCGATGATTACCATCTTGTGGGGCCGCTTGTCCAGGTTTCCAAAGGTATGCAAGGCTTCCTCCATGCTGGAAGGGTTCGCATTATACGCGTCCAGCAATATCCAGTTGCTTCTTTTTTCCACAATCTGGGAACGCATGTTGGAAGGGGTGTAAGCTGCCGCAGCAGCAGCCGCTTCGCTCGCAGGCACGCCGAAAAAAACGCCTACACAAATGGCCGCAGCCAGGTTATCGAAATTATACGAACCGACTAATCCCGAGGTGTAGCGGTGGGGATCGGTACCCAGGCTGAAGACCACAAAGGGATCGGCACCGCAAAAGGAAATAGAACAAAAATCGGACTCGCCTGGAAACAAAACCGGATCTTCAAATCGGCGGATCATTTGGGAGAAAACCGATTGCCGGGTATTGATAAAAACCTTGCCGTTTGCTTCCAATAAAAACTGGAAAAGCTCGGTCTTGGTCTTCAGCACCCCTTCCGGTCCCCCCATGCCCTCCAGGTGTGCCTTCCCAATATTGGTAATCAAACCGTGGGTGGGCAAAGCTATGGCGCACAGTTCCGCAATGTCCCCCTGCTTATTGGCACCCATTTCGACGATGACCATTTCCGTATCGGCGGAGATACCCAATAAGGTAAGCGGCACGCCAATATGATTATTTAGGTTCCCCTCGGTGGCGTGCACCCGGTATTTTCTGGACAGCACCTGTTGCATCAGCTCCTTGGTGGTTGTTTTCCCATTCGAACCGGTGAGTGCGATGACCGGCCCGGCAAACTGTTTCCGATGGTACCGGGCTAAATCCTGCAAGGTCTTTAGCACATCGTCTACCAAAAAATAACCATCCCCATTTACCACCTCCGGATCGTCGACGATGACCCGGAAGGCGCCCAGGTCCAATGCTTTTGCCGCATAACTATTCCCATCAAAATTGGGACCCTTCAGTGCGAAAAACAAGGCGCCTTTTTGAAGTTTACGGGTATCTGTACAGACACCGTTGGCTGACCGAAAGTATTCGTATAATTTACTGATCGTTTCCATTCTCAGGTCGGTTATTCTTGAATGACTAAAATTACGCCTGTTCTCACCGCTTTCGCAGCAAAAGTAACATATCCGATTTCAACTTTTAACGTTAAAGAATAAAAATAACTATTAGAATGAGTGGTAAACCATTAATTTCACCCAAAATCTCTCAGGCTACAGCCTGCAAATCCTAATTCCCCGATGAGGCAATTCAACCTGATCCTTTTTCTTTCGTTTTTCCTGGTCTTAAGGACCCCCGCCCAGGACCTGTTTCGATTGACCGGAGACACACCTACGGTAACCGTTTCCGGACAGGAAATACCCATGCCATTTGCTGGCGGAATCAATGCCGCACAGGTACAAGCGTTCGACCTGAACGGAGACGGGCGCGAAGAACTGATTATCTGGGACATAAATGCGGGGCGTATCCATGCCTACGAGCACCGGGAAAACGGCTACCGCTACTTCCCCGGAGCCGCGTACTATTTCCCAGACGATGTCAATGGATTTCTGCTATTGGCGGACTTCAATGGCGATGGAAAAAAAGACCTGTTTACAGGCTCCCCCTTTGGGATCAAAGCCTATCGAAATGAAGGAGTAAGCGCTGATCAATTTCCGGAATGGGTCGTCGAAAGCGATTTTCTTCGTCTGGAAAATGGCTCCAATCTCACGGCCAATATCCTGGATGTACCGCTGATCGAGGATCTCGACGGCGACGGCGACCTGGACATCCTCACCTTTAATTTTGCAACGGGAGACTACCTGGAATTCTTTAAAAACACCAGCATAGAACGCACCGGACAGCCTTCGGTCGACGGTTTCGCCGCTGCGGTTGCCCGCTGGGGAAGGTTCGAATTTTGCGATTGTGGATCCATCAGTTTTGGCATTACCTGCGCAGGTCAGCCCATCGCTGATCGGGAACCCACACCCGATTTGCTTCGTACCCTGCATTCGGGAGGGCATACGCTCTTGTACCGGGATTTTGATAACGATGGAACAAGGGACTTGCTGATCGGACAAGACCAGTGCAGCGTACTTTATTTCCTGCCAAACGAGGGTTCGGACACGGAACCTGTCTTTGAGGAATTCACCACCTCACTTCCTGGTTTCGGGCCTTTACCTGAGTTTCCTATTTTTCACAGTGCGTTCGTTTTGGAAGAGGACCTGTTGGTATCCAGTCATTCCTCCGAACCGATTATCAATACCGGTTCGGATTTTTCAAGGAGCATGTATTTGTTACAACCGGGCCTTTCCGGAACCGTCGAAACCACGGGTTATTTACAGGAACAAATGGTAGACTTTGGTGAAAATTCCCGTCCCTATTTCCTGGGCAACCGCTTGCAGGGCAGTCTTTTTGTGGGCGCAAATATCCGGGACTCAAAAGGAGTTCAGGGCCGGGTTTACGAATTGCAATGGGAGAACAACCAAATCCAACTGGTAAGCGAGGATTACCTTCGTCTGTCGGAGCTCGAGCTGCTGGAGCCTTCCTACCAGCGGTTTACTTCCGCAGGTAATGAAACCTACCATGTGATTACCGGCGATGTGTATACCGGGCAGATTCCGGAAAAACAAATCTGGCTTTCGAAAACTCGATACACCCGAAGAAAGGTTTTCGATTACCGTACCCGACTTTGTCTTGCGGGGAATGGACCAGGTTTATCTTTTCCACGATTCCAGAGAGAACTACCTGGCATTGGCTCGGCAGACTGGAGAACTGGTACTATTTTCATTGACACTGGATGGGGCACCGGAACTCAGACTCCTGGAGCGGGAGTTTTTGGGTTTTGTAGACAATCCCGTGAGTCGAAATCTCACGGTGGCAGTGAAATCAGGACCCAAGCCCTACCTAACGGCCATCGACCAGCGAGGTGTGTTGTATTCTTCGGAAGACATTTTGGGAGCGGGGAATGTCCTCCCGGTTTCGGTTCAACTGGAAAACAGGATCTTTGATCAAACCCGATTCGGTAGAAATACCTGGATCGGCCTGGTTCCCTCCCTTTTGGGCGAAAAACCCGATTTGATTATTGGTAATCGTGCGGGAGGGCTCGAGTACCTGGAAAGGATACCTAATCCGAACGGGGAGACTTCTGTAACTTTAAAGGCGCTAATATTTCCAAACCCCAGCCAGGACCATCACGTCCAAATTGTGGTAAACCAAGCCGAAGTACGCCTTTCGGTGTATGACAGCAACGGACGATTGCTTACATCCCAACTACCCTTACGAGAAAACGAGCAAAACGAACTCAACCTTTGGGGATATTCTCCGGGATTGTACTTCCTTGAATTTCAGGCACCAAACCAGCAACCCTTGTATAAAAAACTTTGGTTAGGTCCCTAGGATAGAGAAAACCTGTCTGCATCCTTCCAGGCAGGGAATTTCGTTCGGTATTCACGAAGGGACGAGGCATTCAGGTCTACGTAGACGACTCCTTCTTGCTCTCCAGCGCTTGCGATGCAATTCCCTTTGAAATCGTAGGCTGCCGTATGGCCGCAATAATGCACCCCATTTCCATCCGTTCCAATACGGTTGACCCCTATTGAATACGCAAGGTTTTCCACCGCTCTGGCCTTAAGCAATGTATCCCAAGCCTGTACGCGTGGCGCAGGCCAGGAAGCCACGTAAAAAATCAGGTCGTAATCCATTACTCCATCCTCCGTCGAGCGGTTGCGTGACCAAACAGGAAATCGGAGATCGTAGCAAATCTGGGGACGAATTTTCCACCCTTTGACAGAAAAAATGGTGTTTGATTGGCCCATGGAATAATGGTGGTCTTCGTCGGCCATTCGAAAGAGGTGCCGCTTGTCGTAATGACTTACCTTCCCTCCCGGTTCTACCCAAAGCATGCGGTTGTAATAGTTGTTGTCCGCTTTGATAATCAGGCTTCCGGTGACCACGGTGTCCAATTGTGCGGCCATTTGCTTCATCCAGCGGGTACTATGAAGGTTCATGGGCTCGGCCTGGCTGACCGCATTCATCGTAAATCCAGTGGTAAACATCTCTGGTAGCACCAGAATGTCCGCCTTTTCTTCCATTTTCCAAAGCTTTTCCTCGAACATGGCCAGGTTGGCAGCCACGTCTTCCCAGTAGAGAGCTGTTTGAACCAATGCTACACGGATGTTTTCCATAGGGCTTACCAACTACAATTAAACAGGTATTAACCGGGATAGACCATGCGGTAATCCGTCGGTACTTTGCCCTTGCTGATATCCAGCAATTTACCCTTTACCATCCGCTTTTTAAGTCCCTTCAGGTAATCGACAAAAAGAATACCTTCCAAATGATCGTATTCATGTTGGATCACGCGGGCAGTCAACCCCGAAAATTCCTCTTCCTTCAGGTTCCAGTCTTCGTCAAAATACTCAATGGTCAGTTTTTCCGGCCGGGTAATTTCCGCACGTACATCGGGGATACTCAGGCAACCCTCCTCAAATTCAAATTTATCTCCGTATTCATCCAAGATAATCGGGTTGAGGAAGGCCTTTCTTACCCCTTTTTCTTCGTCACCTTCTTCCAGCATCAGGCTGCTATCAATGACAAACAAGCGAATGCCTTTGTTGATCTGCGGTGCGGCCAGTCCGACGCCGTTCGCCAACCCCATGGTCTCGAACATGTCTCGGATCAACCCTTTCACGTCCTCTCCCTCCCGAATTTCTTCTGACTCCTTTTTCAAAATAGGGTTTCCATACGCTACGATGGGGTATATCATTTTTTCTCCAGGTAAGTTTGTAAAATAATAGCGGCACTGATTTTATCCAGGTTACCCGCTTTTTCTCTTCTGTCTTTTTTACTGCTTCCCATTTCGATCATGGTTCGCATGGCCATTTTGGAAGTAAACCGCTCGTCCACCAGCACAACGGAACGGTCTGGGAACAATCGCTTCAACTTTTTCTCCAGGTTCAGCACAGGCTGGGTCATTTGGGTAGCACTTCCGTCCATGGACTTGGGAAAACCAAGCACAATTGTCGTAACGGCTTCTTTCTCCAAATATAATTTCAGGTATTCCAACAAATTATGCGTGGGGATAGTTTCCAAGGGATTGGCCAGCATGCCCAGGGGATCGGTTACAGCCAGTCCGGTTCGCTTTGACCCCAGGTCTATGGCCAGTATCCTGCCCATCAATTACTTTTTATTTGTACGGTGAGTTTGCGCTTTACTTCTTTTTCCAATTCGACGGCCTTTGGGAAAAGCAAATCGTTTTCGATTTTTGCGTGGATGACCAATTCTCGTTCCAGCTGCTGAAGCTCGTGAAAAAGAACTTTCATGGACACGGTTGCCGAGGCAGGAATCCGGTAGTCGTTGGTCAATTTCCGTATCCCCTCCATTTCGTCATCGTGAGCTTCGTGATCAGCCGCCATCTTGGCGATAGCCGGAAGCGAAAACACCCGAATCGCTTCGGAAAGCGGCAAAACCGCGGCATCGATTTCCTGCAAAAGGCGGATTCTTTCAAAAAGTGTGTCTTCTTCCTCATGGATGTGGTGAATAAAATCATCCACAAAAAGCGGGAACATCAACCGCATGTCCGTCATAAGACTTTTGTGCTTCGGACCAAGATCAATGCCCTCTACCATGCTGGATAAAAATGGTAGCGCTTGCCGGACAAAATACCGATGCTTTTTCTTCAGGTAGCCCACGACCAATTCTATGGGATGGAGAAACAATTCTTCCCGGGTAGGTTCCTTTCGCGCTGCCCAATCCTCCAGCGCCGCGATCACCTGAGCGGGATTGACCCTGTGGGCGTTGCAGGCCTCTTCCAGGGAATGATTCTCGTGCTGAAAAAAACTGATACCAAAAAAATGCAATACCCCCGCAAGGACGTGGTTCTCGTTGACCAGGTCCGCAATGGATTTTTTACGACTATTTTCGAGGGAGTGCATGGCTGTAAAATTAAAATAAATTAACGTAAAAAACGGGATGTTCCGACATCGATTTGAATTTTATTGCGTTTATTTAAACGAATCAGTCCCGATACATGTTTAATTGTATATTTGATTAAAAAAGAGTACCTTGAAAGATACAAGGCTTCGCCTGAAGAAATAGTAAACCGAAACGACGTGAGTATAGAGAAGAACACCAAAGCACAGATTCGATTGCCCATTTTCCTGGCACTGGGGATCTCTGCCGGAATCTGGATAGGTGCTACCTTTGCAGAGCCCAAGACAGACAGAAACGATTTAAAATCGGCTATTTACAAGTTGCAGGAAATCATCACCTACATAAACAGAGACTACGTGGATAGTGTGGACACCAATGAATTGGTGGAGTACGGCATTGAGAAGATGCTTGGCAAACTGGACCCTCATTCGAGCTATATTCCCGCGGAAGATGCTGCACTCGCCAAGTCTCAGTTAGAGGGTGAATTTGATGGAATTGGTATCGAATTCGGCATCTTACGAGATACCATCTACGTGGTATCCCCCCTGACGGGCGGGCCTTCCGAAAAAATCGGTCTCCTTCCCGGAGATCAAATCATTAAAGTAGATGGGGAAACGGTAGCGGGCACCGGTGTTACCAATCGGGATGTTTTTGACCTGCTCAGAGGACCCAAAGGAAGCCAGGTAGTCGTCGGTATCAAACGAAAAAACGAAGAGGATCTACTGGAATACAAGATCATCCGGGATAAAATTCCTCAGTATAGCGTCAACGCTTCCTATATGATTGACGAAGAAACCGGATACATTAAGATTACCCGTTTCGCGGCCAACACGCACGAGGAGTTTCGACTGGCACTTCAAAAACTGAAGGCCGAAGGAATGGACCGTTTGATCCTGGATTTGCAGGGAAATCCGGGAGGATACATGGGTGCGGCAATCAATATCGCCGATGAAATTTTAAAGGACAATGCGGTCATTGTATCCCAGGAAGGAAAACTTAAACGATACAATCAAAAAGCTAGGGCCGTTAGACCGGGATCCTTTGAAGAAGGTTCGGTGGTCGTGTTGGTAAACGAAGGCAGCGCATCTGCCTCTGAAATTGTAGCGGGCGCATTGCAGGACAACGACCGGGGGCTGATTGTGGGCAGGCGGTCGTTTGGTAAAGGGTTGGTACAGATGCCCATCGATTTATCGGACGGCGCAGAGTTGAGGCTGACCATTGCGCGTTACTTTACCCCCTCCGGACGGTCCATCCAAAAACCCTATGGTGAAGACGAGGAGGATTATGCGATGGATTACTACAATCGTTTGGAGCACGGGGAGTTTTTTAGCGCCGATAGCATTAATTTCAATGACAGCCTGAAATACGAAACGGTAAAGGGACGCACTGTCTATGGCGGCGGTGGAATCATGCCGGATTACTTTGTCCCCTTGGACACCAGCATGACCAGTTCCTATGTGAATCGCCTCTTCAGTTCCGAGTCCTGGAGAGAGTTCATTCTGGATTACCTGGACGATAATAAACGTAAATTTGAAGAGATGTCGTTCGACGAGTTTTACAGGGACTTTGAGGTTTCCGACGCCATGCTGAATTCCCTGGTCAAGACCGGGGAGAAATACGATGTTGAATTCAATGCCAAGGATTTTAATAAATCAAAAGTGTATTTGAAAACACTCCTGAAAGCCCACATGGCAAGAAATATCTATGACGACAATGCATTTTACAAAGTCATCAACAATATCAATGAAATCTATCAGCAGGCAGTGAAGCTGCTGGATAATGCCGACAATCTGGCATTTTTTGACGAATAACGGGCAATCGCTCCTAAAAAAGCCAGAAACATTCTTTCTGGCTTTTTTTTATTTCTTAGATTTGGCACCAACAAAACCCAAACTATCCATGCCTCAAAAAAGCAATCCAACGTATTTTATTATTCTAGCTTTTACCTTATTTTCCATGAATGCCTTCAGCCAAACCAAGATCAACCATTTTGCTGTCTATGCGAAAGACCTGAAAGAGAGCAGTCAATTTTACGAAGAAGTGGTTGGGTTAACCCCGATTGACGAACCGTTTAAAGACGGCCTTCACGCCTGGTACGCCATTGGATATGGTCTTTCCATGCACCTGATTGAGCGGGAAAAACCCTGGAAGGAGCCCGTAATTGATAAAACCAACCACCTTTGCTTTAGTGTAGAAAATTTGGAGGAATTCATCGAGAAACTTGCCCGTTACAACATCCCTTTTGAAGATGCGGTCGATAACAAGGGCAAAATAAATATCCGCCCGGATGGCATTCGCCAAATTTACATTCAGGATCCGAACGGATATTGGATTGAAATCAACGATGAATACTGAGAGAAAAAAGAGGCTGGACCGAAAAATCGATCCAGCCTTTTTTACCTGCAGTTGATTATTTGTAGATATTCGTCGGCCATGAGTCATTGGCAATATTGACGTCCGGGAGTATTTTATCAGGGTCAATTTCCACCCGCGTCAATTTTTTCGTCCCGGAGTGCCGATAATTCCATCGGTCTCCCCGCTGCCAAATTTCTACAGGAAGCATTAGTGATTCCTGAGAACCATCCTCGTAGGTAAGCCCTAGCTTGACGGGCATAGGTACCTCCCCCTTATTTGCCAGAATAATCACCTGATCGTTTCCATAAGTGACCACGCGTTCAATCGCCAGGTCAATATTTCCTGTTCCATAAAACCAGGATTTCCAAAACCAGGACAGGTTCTCCCCCGCCACATTTTCCATCCGATTGAAAAAATCACTTGGCTGGGGATGCTTGTAGGCCCAGGCATCGATGTACGCAGTAAATGCATTGTCAAATCTCTCCTCACCCAAGATGTATTCCCGCAATACCAGCAGTCCCATGGCAGGTTTCATGTAAGCGATCATACCCAGGTTTGCCGTATTGGCTACATCCGGATAGGTATCTATCCCTTCCCGGTCCTCGCTGGTTAGCCAATTGAGATACCTACGCGTTTGATTCAAATTGGACCCGTACTCGCCATTGTTAAACGCTTCAGAACTGTAGTGGTTAATGAACGTATTGAAACCTTCATCCATCCAGGCATACCTTCGCTCGTTTGTCCCAACGATCATCGGGAACCAATTGTGCCCAAATTCGTGGTCCGTGACTCCCCATAGGGATCCTTCCCTGCTCCTATAACTGCAAAAGTTGAGTCCAGGGTACTCCATGCCGTTGATGTCGGCGGCTACATTTACCGCCACAGGGTAGGGGTATTCGTACCATTTTTGAGAATAGTGCTCAATGGAGGCTTTGCTGTATTCGGTAGACCGACCCCAGGCTTCGGGTCCGTCGCTTTCTTTCGGGTAAACGCTTTGAGCCATGGCCAGGGTCCCGCTGGGAAGCCGTATCGCCGCCGCATCCCAAATAAACGCTCTGGACGTAGCGAAGGCCACGTCTCTGGCATTTTCTATACGGAAGTGCCACGTCAGGGAACCTTCTTGTTTTGGTCGGGTCAGTTCAGGGTGCAAGACCTCATCGGGCCGAACCAAATAAACCGTGGTATCACTGCTGGCTGCCAGCTCCATTCGCTCCTGCAATTCCTTGTTGAGAACTTCTTTTGGATTTTGAAGGGCTCCCGAACCCACTACAATATGGTCATAAGGAACGGTCACCTTGTAGTCGAAGTTGCCGTATTCCAGGTAAAACTCGCCCGCGCCCAGATAGGGCTCAATATTCCATCCGACCACATCGTCAAATACCGCAACGCGAGGATACCATTGTGCCAATGCATAAATGGTCCCGTCCTCCACCGACAAGCGTCCCATGCGGTCCATCCCTTTCTCGGGTATTTTGAATTCAAAATCCATAGAAACGCTGGCTTCACCTCCCTTTGCGGGAATGGGTTCACTAAAAAAAACCTGCATGCGGGTATCGTTGATCAGGTAACGTGAATTGGGAGTACTGCCGCGCTTGCTAAGCTGGGCCTGCACATTCCGAATCGTGTAGCCACCGTCGGTATCTCCCGAATAGCGGTTTCCCGAAATGGGAGTGGTGAGCGTTCCTCTCGAATCCGGAGTAAATCGATTTTGCTCGAGATGTATCCAAATGAACGGCAACGGCTCGGGGCTGTTGTTGGTGTAGGAAATTTGCACCGTCCCGGCCAGTACATGTTTCTCTTCATCCAGGCGAACCTGCAGCGAATAATCCGCCCGGTTTTGCCAATAATCGGGCCCTGGAGTACCAGAAGCAGATCGGTAAGCCGAGCCCCGCTTGTACATAAACTCATTAAAATCATCCTGATTGTTTTCGGTCACCTGTGCTGTAGCCCAGCTTACCGAAAATAGCAGTACCACTGCCATCCATTTGCGGAAACTAGTAGAAGTCATATTGTTTTCTTTTCTGCTAATTTAACAGAAATTACCAAATAATAAGAAATCAACACCTCAAGAAGCATCGAGTGCTCGTATGGAGACAAAAACGACTTTTCATCTAAGATTAAAGGGAAAAATAAGAAAAAATTTCGCCTATCCTCACCTTTGTTACCGATGTTCCCGCTATGAAAATGAATGCCTCTATTTTTCGGACTTGGTTTTTTGATTTTTTGGGAGGTACTTTGATCGACCTAACCAGAAACTAGCCATGAAGTATTTCATTTTGACCGTAGTATTTATTGGATATACCTTGCCCTTACTGGGACAGGAAGACAGTCTCTCGTTCACCCTGGATGAGGTCACCATTAAGGAAAACCGAATGGAAATCCCCTTTTCCAAAAGCTCCCGAAATATTCAGGTCATACACCGAAAAGCCCTCGAGACCAGCCCCGCAAGAAGCCTCCAGGAAATTCTTTCGTTCACCCCCGGGGTAGACGTTCGCCAACGGGGTGTGGCAGGCGTTCAGGCAGATATCGGCATTCGCGGCGGATCTTTTGAGCAAACGCTCATGCTGGTCAACGGGATCAAACTATCCGATCCACAAACGGGCCATCACATGGTAAATATTCCAGTTCCCCTGGCAGGCATACAGCGGATAGATGTGCTAAAAGGCCCCGCATCCAGGATATTTGGGCAAAATGCCTATGCAGGCGCAATTAACGTTATTACCGAACTTCCGGAGACCTATGAACTTCACGCGGGCATCTACGGCGGCGACTTCGGTATGCGTGGAGGAACGTTCCAATTGGGTCTGCCTTTGGGAAATTTTAAACAAAACCTGGCCGTTTCGCATGACGCAAGTAACGGGCACTGGTACAATTCCGACTACAAGGTTACCAATCTTTTCTACGAAAGTGGCCTGGCGCTGACCCCTTCTCAAGAACTGAAAGCAATGGTGGCCTTTGCCAACCGGGATTTTGGAGCCAATGGGTTTTATTCCAGCTCCTTCCCCGATCAATGGGAAAGCATACAGACCACCCTGGCGGCCTTAAGCCATACATTTGAACAGGATCAATTGTATATTCAAACGCGGGCCTATTGGAGGCAAAATCAGGACGAATTTCGATTGCGCAGGTACGAACCGGAATTCTTCCAAAACCAGCACAGCACTGACGTGGTGGCTCTGGAGGTCAATGCGCGTCGGAAACTTCCCATTGGTACGCTCGGTATGGGGGTAGAAGGCAGAAAAGAGCAGATCGATAGCAATAATCTTGGAAAACGGGACCGCAGGCTTTTGGGTGCATTTCTGGAACACCGCATAATCGTTGGGGAAAAGGGTGACCTACGAGCCGGAATGTATTCAAATTACTATTCCGAGTACGGGTGGAAGCATTTCCCAGGCGCCGAAATTGGTTACCAACTGCGTCCCTGGTTGCGCACATACGCAAACGTTGGCAGCAGTTTCCGGATCCCTACCTATACCGACCTGTATTACTCCGGCCCCACCAACATAGGCAATGAAAACCTTCAGCCAGAAAAGGCCCTGAGCTATGAGGGTGGAGTTAAGGTTTTCAAAGAAGGCCTGAATGCAGAACTGGTATACTTCAAGAGGAGCACCAGTAACCTGATTGAATGGGCCAGGCCGGATGCCGACAGCCCCTGGCAGCCGCAGAATTTTAACGAAGTCGATTTTCAAGGGCTGGAACTTGGCCTGATTTACACATTTTCTTCCTCCAATTCCGTCCTAAAAATGGAAGAAGTTTCCGTAAGCTATCACTTCATTGATGCCAATCTGGTAGAACAGGAGGGGCAGGAAACCCGCTATTCACTGAATGCTCTCCGTCACCAACTCATCGGGGGTATACAACTCTCATACAAAGATAAGCTCGAATTGACGGCAAAAAGTCGTTATATTGAACGAATGAAGCTTGATCCCTACTTTCTCCTGGACATCCGACTTGACTTCAACCGACTAAAAGACGTAGGCTTCTTCACAGAAGTATCCAACCTCAGCAACACAGACTATATTGAGGCAGGTACCGTGCAGATGCCGGGCAGATGGGCCCGCGGAGGTCTGACCGTGAATTTCGGTGGGAAATAAACCAATTGAAAAAAATGCCAGATAGAATTTGTAACAAAAAAAATTAATCCTACATTTGCATTCCCATCCGACTAAGTGCGGAACGGTTTTCCCGCAAAAGCGCGGGCTGTACCGAAAACAAATGGAAAAAGGCGGGCGTAATTAATGTGCGACACTGCTTTATAAATTGACAAACGGGGAGTTTCGCTCAGTTGGTTCAGCGCATTCCGATTACCATCGGAAGGGTCGGGGGTTAAAAACCTTGAACACAATTGACAGATTGATTTATTGGGAGTTTAGCTCAGTTGGTTCAGAGCATTCCGATTACCATCGGAAGGGTCGGGGGTTAAAACCTTGAACACAATTGACAGATTGATTTATTGGGAGTTTAGCTCAGTTGGTTCAGAGCATTCCGATTACCATCGGAAGAGCCGGGGGTTAAAACCTTGGACACAATTGACAGATTGATTTATTGGGAGTTTAGCTCAGTTGGTTCAGAGCATTCCGATTACCATCGGAAGGTTAGGGGGTTAAAAACCTTGAACACAATTGACAGATTGATTTATTGGGAGTTTAGCTCAGTTGGTTCAGAGCATCTGCCTTACAAGCAGAGGGTCGGGGGTTCGAATCCCTCAACTCCCACGATTAGCCTCTTCCGGAGGCTTTTTTTTATTATGCCCTGCTTCTTCTACATTCTCTTCTCCGAGTCAAGTGACCGGTATTACATCGGACATTCTTGCGAAAAACTCTCCGAGCGAATTCGAAAACACAAGATAAAGCAAAGAAGCTACAGGGAGATGTTGCCCCTTTTGGTTTTCTATTTTCCTCCAACAAATTTCCTCCGAAGACCAAAACACTGCTAACGCTTAAAGTAGGAGTAATTAGCGGGCTGCTGTCTTCCAACAGAGGTCATGGTAGTAGTGATATCGTAGCCAGATCGCTGCCAGTAATAAAATTGACCGGTTTCTGTTCCTACCAGTAAATCAGGGACTCCGTCGTTGTTGAAATCCGACGCCACCGGACCATCGGTATGCCCCATCAACGTTTGAGAAAGCACCCGTCCCATGTACTCCAACACGATTTTCCCATCCTTCTTCCCTTTGTTTTTCATCCAGTCCACTGCTGGTTTGGAGGAGACGATCAAGTCTTCCAGACCGTCGCCATCCCAATCATGAAACGTAATTTTCAATCGCCCACTACTGGACCCTTGTCGCTGATTAAGAAGTATTGCACGTCCATCGGGATAGATAAAGTTTCTTTGTGGATGTGCTAGCACCAACTGCCCCTCCACTTTCTTACGGGGGTATGCGGCCAGGTATCCCTCATGATCCAGCATCACCAAATCATTCAAGCCATCTTCATTCACATCCATGATAAACGGAGAAGTTCTCCAGGGTGCCAGAAGCTCGCTGTCATTGGCGACTCCCGGCACCCATGCGGGACGCAGGGGGTCGCCTTCCCACATGACCGGTAGTGGCTTTGGAAAATCAAGCGCAGGAGACGTCCTGGTGCCAATATTTTTAAAAAAAACGACGTTCCCATTGTGCTCGTTTGCCAGTATATCCGGTAAATCATCTTCATCCCAATAGCCTACGTCGATGGTCGTATATCCCCAAATAGGTGGCTCTGTGTTGGGCAGTGCTTCGTTTTGAATCAACCGAATTGGCTTCCCTCCTACTTCCAACAATTCAGGGGCATCCCAGGAAGGTGTTTTGCCTCCGCGATTTTTGATAAACCCAATGTGCCCTACTCCATTTCCACTGATAATGTCATCCAGACCATCTCCATCCCAATCAAAAACCCTGGGTGCCGCCAGGGCTCCAAAATCTACGTATTTGGCTTCCTGCTGGAAAAAAACTGGTGCCTCAAATTGAGGTAACCCCTGATTGAATTTTCCGGTATGCCTGAGATAGGATATTTTACCGTCTTCATCTCCCGCAAGGATATCTGTATACCCATCCTTATCCCAATCTACTGCCACCAGATGCATGGTAGCCCTGGATTCAAACTGTATGGGAAGTTTATCAATGGTCAGCACCTTACCGGAAGAAAATTCGTGATTTGTCGGCGAACCGGTGTTTTCAAAATAAATCAGAAAATCATCGTTCCATTCAACTTCAAAACTCTCTTGATTTTTCCCAATGCTCAAAAAATCGTAGTCCCCATCGTTGTCAAAATCTGCAAACATAGGCTTGAGGGAAAGGCCTTCCGCCAATGAGGAACCATCCGATTTCAATAATCGCTTCGGAACGTCGTAAACCGGCGTATCGTCGGTTCCATTGTTTTTCAAAAATAAAACGTGATTTTCTCCATCGGTCACGTATTCAATCTTCTCCGCTAATTTGGCTACCTTTCCGCGGTACGATCTAGGCCTATCCCCGGTAGCCACCGCTACCAAATCGTGCACCCCATCGCCGTCAAAATCGATAAGCTTCCATTCAGACTTGCAATTGTGTAAATAATCGTACCCTTCTTCGGGAAGAATCACTTCATTTTCGTCCCAGAATACATTTTCAGGAACATCTTTATATAGTAACAATTTTTCCCTTACCCTGTCTGGTGTCAACACGTGCATACGACCCTGAACATCCGATACCTGAAACCTCGCCCCATCATCCCCCAACCTCCTTCGTTCAAAGGAGACTTTCATTCTTCTTCTAAACAAAGGTAAGGGTACATTTCCCGATAGGTTTTCGAAATAGAAGATTCCGGATTCCGTATAGCTAGCTGATTCTGAAATTAGCAAATCGAGGTCTCCATCGCCATCAAAGTCCATGGGCATCGGAACTGCTTTGAATCCCGCATCCAAATCTACGACCAAGCCTGGGTTGTTGTACGCGAGCTTGTGAAGTAAATTGTCTCCGTACATGCGCTCATCGTTTTTGTCGCCTTCGCTGCTGCAAGAAACAAGTAAAAACAAACTCAAAACGAAAACGTAATCCTTTTTCCTTTGTATCATGACGAAACATCTATCAATTTTTTTACGGGCTTAAATATATCGTTTTTATCCGGCTGCCACAATGCAGGACCAACCAACCCCTGCACCTCATTTGGGTTGCATGGTGCAGGGATGGTAGGTTTATTGCGCATCCATTCTGTCTGCATGTAATCGAATAGAACGATAAGGATTGTACCTCCAACCTTTGCGCTCAGCCCGGCCTGCGTACCGCAGGGTACAGGTCATTCCTTTAATCGTAAACCCAACCTTTCGATACCAATCCCTCAGGAATGCCTGTGTAAGGCTGGCCGAGGTAATGGTGATGCTGCGTAAAAAACTACCGGTAGTGGGCCAGTAGCCCTTTCTTGTCTTTACCCAGTCCCCTGCTTTGGATTTCTTGACTCCAGATTTGGTAAGATTAGTCGGACTGGTCCGTATCCTTTTCCATTGTTTCCATGTTATCATCCTTATCCGTATCCGGTACTATTCGTCAATCTTGAACAACAAATTACGCATGTCAGCCAGTTTGAAGGAGGTTATCCAACCGGTGACACTGGCGGAGGGCTTCCCTCCTGTAGTCATTTGCCCAGCCATTGCTGCGGGATGTCCGTTCATTTGGTTTGGCCCTTATCTTCGATACACTTTTTAGGTGGACCCCATCTACCTTCCCTTTTTACTTCATAAAAGGAGTGCCCAGACAACTTTGCCTTGGATACCGGGGATCTCTGGTTTTTTAGCCCTATTCATTTTCAGAAACAATTTTCCCCTTTAACGTGGATAAACGACTTCATTACTCGCTCTGCACTTCCTTTGTGTCTACACAAAGCTACCATTTCATCGGTATGGAGCATGAACCTGTGCCCCTCCGTTGCAGCTCCCGGTCCAGCCCGTCGAGCATAAAGTTGCTCAAAAATGGACGTAGCGGTTCGCCATGGGGGATGCCCAGAGCAATGGATTACTAGCTGGTAACCAACGTCTTGCAGGCATTTCTAAACCAGGAAAGGTACGATCCGTCGGTCCTCGATCGTGCGGTAGATCACTTCTGGGAGATCTATTTCTCCGAAATTTTTTGCTTTCTTCCATTCGTACAGCACCCTTCGTCCACAGCTCAGGTAGTAACCTCCAGCCCTTACCCAAATGAGTTGTATCGTTTACTACCATTTCGACTGACGTTTCCTGGCAAGCTTTACTTCCGGTCTCGTAGGCCGTTTCCACAGATCCAGTAGGCCTCCCGTAGTAAGGCAGCCCATTTTCACGCCATGTCCCTGCCACAGTTACATCCCGATGTTCGCGTACTCTTTGGACGTTGACTTGGTTTGGGGTCTTATCCCATCGATTACGGCATTTTTTGTTCGTGTTCCCCGAAGCGGAGCTTCGCCACAAGCCTCATTACCCGCGACAGGCAGCCCTCAGATTCCACCTTACGAGGACCGCTCTTGCTCGTGGCTAGTAAGTTGTCGACTACAACCAATCACAGGAGACTTTCACCACCTGGCAGGTTACCATGCACGGCGGGCATAAAAAAAGACCGCTCGTTGGAAAAGAGCGGTCTTTTTTTACTTTTTTATTCCGAACATTACAAGTTCAAATCGTAGTAGGATCGTTGTCCGTTGGGATAAACACCCAAAATGGTCACCTCTTCGCCTTTATAGGTTTTAAGTGCTTTGATCACATCTTCCCCATTCAGGATTTTTACCCGACCAATTTTGGTGATGATGAATCCTTCCCTGACACCGGCTTCTTTCCAAATTTCGTTGTCAATGACGGAAATGGATGCCCCGCCTTCCAACTCAAGTCGTTCTTTTACACCGGCACTCAAGTCCTCAAAGATCACTCCTTCAAATTCACTGGTTTTAGGCAGTTCTTTGATGACTACTTTGGTATCACCGGATACGTTTTTCAGGGTGGCGGTCGTGGTCATTTCTTTGCCGTCACGTAGGAATTTCACTTCTACCTGGTCTCCAGGTCTCTTTCTGGCGACTCGCTCCTGCAGAGCAGAGGTAGTAAATGTATCGAAACCATCCACTCCAATGATAATGTCCCCCTTTTGAAGTCCTGCATCTTCTCCCCCACTGCCTTCATTGACTTCTCTGATGTACACGCCGCGATTTACACCCACGTCTTCACCAATGAATCCTTCCAAATCTGCATTTACATCCATGATGATGACGCCGAGCAAGCCTCTTTGAACGGCTCCAAACTCCAGCAAATCATCCATTACTTTTCTTGCTATGGAACTGGGAACCGCAAAAGAGTAGCCGCTGAATCCGCCTGTTCTGGATGCAATGGCCGTATTGATACCAATGATCTCCCCATTCAGGTTTACCAAAGGTCCTCCGGAGTTTCCAGGATTTACTGCGGCATCCGTTTGAATAAAGGACTCGACCTGAAGATTACTTTCGTCCCGAAGGATACCGATATTTCTTGACTTGGCGCTGATAATTCCGGCAGTTACAGTAGAATTAAGCTCATAGGGATTTCCTACGGCCAGTACCCACTGTCCAATTTTCGCCTGATCCGAATCACCGAAGGGAATAAAAGGAAGGTTATTCGCCTCAATTTTCAATAATGCCAGATCCGTAGTTGGGTCAGTCCCGATGATTCTAGCCGTAAACCTCCGGTTGTCTTCCAGCGTAACGTCTACCTTGGATGCATTTTCTATCACGTGATTATTGGTGACTATGTATCCATCTTTCGAAATAATGGCACCTGATCCGGAGCTCCTTCCTTCTCTCGGAGGGGCTTCCCCTCTTGGGGGACGGAAACCAAAGAATTCCTCCAATGGGTCCACTCCACTTTCACGACTCCCCATGGTGACGGTACTCCTTACGTGAACGACGGCCGGAGTTACCTGCTCTGCCGAAGCGACAAAATTAATGCCCTCCGGCACGACGAAACGATCGTCTGCCAGCCAGTTCACAAGACTTGTGTTTTGCTTCTCTGCGAAATTTGTGGATGAATCTTGATTGTTTTGCAACAAACTCACACCCAGTATGGCTACCATTCCCCCAATCAGTGAGGCAAGGACCATTCCCAGGAAAAACTGTTTTCTATTCATTGTATACCTTTCTTTTAGATTACTCAATTATACACGACAATATGCGGAATAAGTTGCTTCCAAAACAGTGCCATATCGTAAGAAACACTTGATTTTAACAGCAATTAACACCGAATCCCCAATATTTTGTACCTAACGGGTAGAAAACCTTCTTTCCGCGGCAGCAGTACAAGTACCCTGCATGATGGAAACAAAAAACTTATCAAATTAAATCTCTCGATCTAACAAATTTCCAGTAAATTTATTTGAAAAATAAACGAATCCCCTTGATTTCGCATTCAGTTCTTGAAATGAGTCGGACCATTCCCCTGCGGATACGCACGCTGGTTGCAAAAAAAGGCAAACCTTTTTTCCTGTTTGCCAGGCTCTGGCTACTCGTTACCGCGTTTACACTCCCTGCTAAAGCGCAGAACAGTAGTCGCCTCTTCGATATTCTTCCAAAAATAGCTACCGACACTGTCAACTTGGCGGACTCCCTGGCACAAAAGCCAATAAGTATCGAACAACGCATCCAACAAAACCAACAATTTCTTAACGCCACGCAAGAAATTAAGTCAGGGTTGACGAAGATCCCGGACACGATGTTCATGCAAAACCAAATACCGGTCATCGAGTTGGTGCTGCAACGGATTCAGGAACAGTCGCTCGCTGAACAAAGCACAGTGAACTTACGTCTCCTGAATGAACTGGAAAACCTTATCATCGGCTACGATCAGCAGGTAAACAAATGGCAAGAGCAGATCGATGAAAAGGCAATCGACTTCATCGAGTTTGGAAAGAAATTGACCCGTATTCAGGAGTTTCTCGATCAGGAAAAATCCCTGCTGGTGACCGACGGTCCGGAGGAATACCTCAAGCAGAAAAATATCCTGCAACAAAAATTTAGCTCCGTTGACAGTCTCTACGGAACCAAACGAATGGCCGGCTTACGTATTCAAACCAGACTTTCGGGCGTTCAAATCCAACTGGATGAATTACTTGAATCCCTGCGGTTGCGGCAGTCAAATTTTAGGCGCGACTTGTTGAAACGAGATAGCCCTTACATCTGGCAAAGCCACGCAGCCAACTCAGAAAAACCATTTTCGCAGGTAATCAGGGAAACATGGATACTCAACCGGGTCATACTCCGGCACTACCTGGAAACAAGAAACGGTTGGCTAATCCTGCTGGCGATCGTTTTTCTATCGGTGTATTTGGGCACCCGAAACATGATAGCAAAGATTTACCGGACCAAAGATTTTTCTAACCTCATTCTCGACAGAAGCAAATACCTGCGGTACTCTCCCTTTTTGGGAACAGCACTGATTCTATTTGCCATTGGCCCGTACTTGTTTTCCTTTCCTCCTTACCTACTGATTCTAATTTTTTTATTCGGCAGTATCCTGGTTACTACTTTCTTGATTCAAATCGTATTGGACCGCCAATCCATGTTTCTTTGGTACCTGATGGTGGTTTCTTTCTTTGTTTTCGGGGCCAGTAATTTAATCACCCAGCTCGCCCATCAGGAGAAATGGTACCTCATCGGATTTTCCCTTTTGGGAATAGGTATCGGGTATCGCTTGTTGAAACGAATCAACGAAAAGCCGAAGCTGTTTCCGGTGAATTTACCTTATTTGGTTTATTTCTTTATAGGTATGCAACTTCTCTCGGTAGGCTGTCACATCTTCGGAAGGTTTAGCCTGGGTAAATTGCTAGGAATTGCCTCTGCCCTGAGCACCATGCAGGGCATCTCCCTATACGTGTTCGTTCTGGTGCTCATGGAAGCCATTTACTTGCAATCCGAACTGAGTAAGGAAAATCAAAAGGATTATGCCAATTTCCTGAACTATCAGGCTATTTACGTTCGGTTGAAAAAGATTTTCTCTTTCCTGGCCCTACTCATGTGGCTGTACCTGCTTCTGGTCAATTTCTCCCTAAATCAGGCACTGGCGAATGTGATGTTTGACTTCCTTCAGGAAACACGAACCATTGGAAACACAAAATTTACCTTTGGTAGTATCCTTATTTTTTTCCTTTTAATTTGGATTTCATCGGTTTTGGCCAAGAATATTGCCTACTTTGCCTCCATCCGGGATAGTCACAGCCTGCAGCAGCGAAACAAAAGGCTGGGGTCCTCTATCCTCCTGATCCGGCTTGCCGTCCTTACATTGGGCTTTTTTCTGGCTGTCACCGCTTCCGGATTAACCCTGGACAAGTTGGCCATCGTGTTGGGTGCGCTCAGTGTTGGTGTTGGTTTTGGCTTGCAAACCATTGTGAATAACCTGGTTTCCGGAATCATTCTTGCTTTCGAACGACCCATACAAATAGGTGATGTGATCGAAGTCGGGTCGCGGTCGGGAATTGTGAAGGAAGTTGGTATCCGGTCGAGCACCCTGCAGGCTTACGACGGTTCGGAAGTAATTATTCCAAATGGAGATCTTTTGTCCCAACACCTGGTAAATTGGACCCTGTCCGATAAAAGCCGACGGGTGGAAATACTAGTCGGTGTGGCCTATGGCTCGGATCTGGAAAAGGTGCACGCTATCATCGAAAAAGTAATCGTCCGGGATGGAATCCTTTCCTTTCCGGTGCCGAATGTGCTGGTCCATAATTTTGGGGACAGTGCGGTTGAATTCCGCGTTCTATTTTGGGTCGCTAATTTTGACCAGTGGCTGCAGGTAAAAAACAATGTCCTCAGGGATATCTACCAGGCCTTCGCCCGGGAAAACATTGAGATCCCCTTCCCCCAGCGCGATGTGCACCTAAAAAGTCCGAAGGGAAAGAAAGATCCCGGCGGAGATCAATTAGAGTAAACCTTACTTTTTTACAAGGCTCCGATACGTATAGCCTCGCGGCTGACGCGTTCCCCTTGGGAAAAGAAGACTGACGACATAGCCAATAGCGAAACAACTAATTACACCAATTGCACCATACAGGTAGCCGTTTACATCGGTAAATCGGCTGACCAGAAAGGTAATCCCTGCCCCGCAAAGCGTACCTGAAATCGCCCCGGTAGCGTTTGCCCGCTGTGTAAAAATGGCCAACACAAACACCCCTGCCAGGCTGCCACCGATCATTCCGAGGAGCTTTTGGAATAAATCAAAAATGAAACCAACCTCCGACGAGGCGATCCACATGGCGGCAAGCGTTCCGAACAAGCCCATGAGTACCGTTATAATTTTTGCCAGGTGGAGGCGTTGACGATCGTTCGAATCGGGATTGAAAAAGGAGTGGACATCCGTGATGTAGGCCGTGGCAATGCTATTCATGCTACTGTCCAAGGAAGACATACTCGCCGCAAATATACCCGCGATTACTAATCCAGCGAGACCCGCTGGAAGCTCTGCCACAATAAAATAAGGAAGCAACTCTTCCGGGTTCGTACTCCCGATTTTCTGTGGATTGCTGAGGTAGTACACATACAACACCGTACCCAACCCGAAAAACAGCAAAATTCCCGGCAGGGTCAAAATACCATTGGTCCATAAGCTTTTGGCAGCCTCGGCTTCGCTTTTCACGGTAAGGTACCGCTGTATGACGACCTGGTCGGAGGTATAGGAAATCAGGTTTAGGAAGAAAAACCCGATCACTGCGACCCAAAAAACCAACTGGGTATGATCCCAGGACCACTCCACGAGGGTGAATTTCTGATGCTCCATTCCTACTTGTATTACCTGAGCCAGCCCCCCTTCGATTTGCCCAATGGCCAAAAATAATGAAAATAGCGCTCCCCCTAAAAGCACGACCACCTGCACCACATCTGTCCAGATGACCGCCTCCATTCCTCCCAGCACCGTGTAGGCAGTGCTAAACACGCCCATGATGGCAATGCATACGTAGATGTTCATGCCGCTCACCGAGGAAATGGCAATCGCAGGAAGGAATACGACCACCCCCATTCTGGCTAACTGCAAACAAATAAAGGTCAAACTGCCCAACAAACGTACGTTTAGGTTGAAACGTAATTCCAGGTATTGATAGGCCGTCGTGATACGCAGCCGACGAAAAAAGGGAAGGTAAAACCGAATGATGATTGGCACGATGGCAAATATCATAAAAGAACCCAGCGCTAATCTCCAATCGGTTGCATACACGATGACCGGAATCGCCATAAATGTGATCGCGCTTAACTGGGTGCCGTAAATACTTAAACCGGCTGCCCACCAAGGAATCCGACCTCCGGCAAGAAAAAACTGGGCCGTGGACTTATCTGTTTTGGAAAAGTAAAATCCGATTCCCAACATGCAACAAAGATACACGCATAGAGAAGTCCAGTTGGCCCATCCGAATTGGTTTTGGGTTTGTAACCCCAAGACTGCCGGAGATCGGACACCCGGACCTTTTTCTCCGTTAGGTACGATCCAGTATCCCTTCCAATACGCCGTAGGGGCGGTCACCCGGGAAATCCCTTCCGGCATCGCACCCATCTCTACCCATTCACCCGCCCGGCTGTTGTAGGCCAACATTTCATCTAAAAAACCAGGATGCGTCTCCGGATCGGTATGCAGGATCGTTTTTTCGTCCAGCCCCCCGGAGATTAGTATATGGGAAGTACCCAGGCTGAATGCCGGAGAAGGGGCCGCCGCAACGCCCCTGGGCAGGTCTTTCAGTCGCTCCCAGGTTCCCTCACCCAATCGATCTCCGGGCAGGAACCGATAGGCATCCCGAAGTAATTCCCGGGTCGTGCCGCCCGCTTCAAGGGCCTTCAGGTGAAAGCCGCTGAACACGTAAAAACTTCCTTCATGCGCGGCAGCCACAGACTGAATTCGTCCGGTCCCCGGAAATACAGCCCCTTGGGTCCACTTCATCTCTGACCGCTCATCGTTCAGGTTCAAAGCAAAAAATTCCTGCCTTGCCAGCCCATCGGGACTTTCCTGTCCGCCTTGGATGTATAGCACCCCTTCTACTACCGCCCCGGCCATATTGGCAAGAGACACCGGTAGGTGCGGGTAGTGGGTATCGATCCGAATTTCCCCTTCCTCATACGATAAGGTCAGCACCTGGCTTGAATGACCTCTTGCGTCGTTTCCACCAATGATCCAGACTTTATCCTGATACGTTACCGAGACCCCATAAGCAAGGGGCTGTGGTAGTTTTTTACCGGACTTTTGCCACACACCATCCACTGCGTCTAAAACATAAATGTGGTCGTACCAAACCTTTTGCCCGCCTTCCCAAGGCCTCTTTTCGGGAAAGTTGGCCCCTCCCGCTACAATAAGCCGATCGTCGCTTACTCCCGCAAACATGCCGGCAAAGCCCTCCTGATCTGGAATCGGGGGAAAATTTCTCCAGTTAATCTCCTTGGCAAGTAAAGGGCTGACGGAGAACATAAGAAAAAGCAGGCCAAAAACCCTTACTATCGGTGTCGTCTTCATGGTGCTTGTTTAGGTTTGATGGTTTTACCTGGGGTTACGAAAATCTCTTTTCCACTGGCCGCAGACGCCTGGGCCGCAAAAAGTACCTGCATCAGGTACAAGCCGTGCTCGCCCGGTACCGGCAATACGGCATCCTTCTCAATGCCGTTAGCAAAGGCCTTCCACTCGGAGACCAACGCCTGATCCATCCAGTTCGAAGCGTAAGAATCCGGCAATAATTGCCATTTTTGATCTTTCCCGAAAAATGCACCCTCAGAGAAGCTAATCTTAAGCATGCCGTTATCGCCATATAAAAGGGTCTCAATCCGATTCACACCATCCCTGAATCCGGAAAAATGCAGCGATGCGTGTAGGCCGTCGGTGCATTCCATGGAAAGAATGCCATTATCGTCCACTGCGTCCCCATGCAGCCCATTGCCAAGCATGGCAAACACACGCCGAATTTTCGAGGGGAGCAGGGCACAGAGCGCATCCAACTGGTGAACCGCCACGGTAAAAAGGTAGCCTCCTCCGAATTCCTTCCGCAAGTGCCAATCCTTCCGGTCGGCATGCTTCCAAAAAGAGGCGGAAATGGCCTGGGCTGCACGAATGGTTCCCAGCTCACCGGAGTGCAAAAAACGCTTTGCCGCCAGAAACGCCGGTGTGAATTGCCCCAACTGAGCGAGCATCAACTTAACCCGATTTTCTTTACAGGCGTTGTATATGGCTTCACAATCCTTCCAGCACGTCGCCATCGGTTTTTCCAAAAGAATGTGTTTTCCCGCTTTGGCAGCAGCAACGGCGATTTCCGCATGGAGGTGATGGGGAGTAGCAATCAACACAGCGTGGATAGCGGGATTTTCCAGAAGTTGGGTATAATCGTTGGTTCCTTGCACCTTGTACCGTTTCACCAGTTGATGCAGCGCCAGAGGATCTCTCCGGCAGATAGCTACCAACCGTAGCTGGGGAACCCGATGTATGACTTCAATGTGTCGGGTACTGAAATTTCCAGCACCGATGATTCCGACGGATAACCTTTGCTCCTGCTTTTCCATTCAATCAATAGGGTATCCCTTCATACCTACGCTTAGTTTCGTCAGGCTTCCCGGACCCGGTTCGGAAAAGCCACCCGTGATCCAAACCTCTTCATCCACAAAACAAAGATTACTGGTCAAAGGGATTCCTGAATCGTAGGTTGCCAGCAATTTCCCTTCTCGTGAAAGGACCTGAATGGCCTGCATGCCATAATGCGCAACCCAGAGGCGCTCCTCGGCATCCATGGCCAATCCATCCGGGAGATTTCCGGTCAGCCGATTGGTAGGATGGTAGGGTAGGGATGCAAAAACCTGCCGATAATCTGGATGATCCGCAGGGAGTTTCAAGTCAAATTTCAAAATGCGATTTTTATAGCTTTCTGCAACCCACAATAGCTGCGATTCTCGCAGAAAAAAGAGCCCATTTGGATAATCCAGATCTTTTGCGACACAGTGAGCCGAACCGTCCCATCCCACGAAATACACCCTGCCCACTTCGCGTACTGAATCCGAAAAATAAAAACCTTTGGCAGAATCCAGCGAAATGTCGTTCGGACAACGTACCCTTTCCCCATCGATCCTTTCCGGGGAAACCGCACCTATACGTTTTCCGTCTGCCGCGTAGCGGACCACGCGGCCGGAACCGCTATCACAGACCAAATGGTCCCCTCCGGGAAGGATGGCCTGACCATTGGGACGGTTCCCGTCGGCCCAATGTGAAACCGAACCCTTTTCGTACTTTAAAATATGCTTTCCAAGCAGATCGGTAAAATACACGCTTCCTTCGCCACCGACCACCGGCCCTTCTGTATAATATTCCCAATTGTGGAGCAATTCAGGTTTCACCTGGGCCGGCTCTGGCAAACCTGCTCCGCGTCCCTCGGGAAACGAAAGCGCATCCAGTGGAAACAAGGGATGTCTCCGGTTGTGATACACAAATTGACGCATGTCTGCGCAAGTGACCCCAGGCGTATTGACGCGAATGACGCTTTTACAGACTGGCTGGTACGCGGCCAGGGGAGCCTGTACTCCCTTTGCTACTAAAATCTCAAACTGTGCCGGGTCTATTCCAAAATGCACCAACTGTTGTAAACTAAACGGAACTGTCCGCAAGGATGTCAGCATTAGGGTGTTTCCCCCCCGGGTTCTGACAATAGCCGTTTCGCCCATCGTGAAATGTACCTGCCCGCCATGCCTGGGTTCTTTTTCGCTGAACTTCCCATCCACCATGGCCAATAATTTGACGGCCATTTTCTGCGGTTTCCCGTGAAGTCGGTCCGTCTTGCCCCCGATGGTGAGCGAAATGAACCCGGAACCCGGACTATCCCGAATCGTCGCGACCGCTTCCGGGTCGCATATACACATAAAGCCGTTGGCATCCGGGCTTGCCTCCAATAATTCCAGTAAGAACGTACTGTCTCCGGGGCCGCCTCCACCCACATTATCCCCCATATCCAAAAGCAGCAGGGGTTTTTGTGCCTGCCGCATGGCCTCGGGCAACGCATCCAGATCCATTTTTTTTCCGGAAAACTTCCGGTGGTTTTCCAGGGCATACTCGTTCAGCTTATGCAAGCCGGCTCTCGCAGCATGGTCTACCCTATCAGCGATAACGATAAAACTGGTGCCCATTTCCGGCACATCTGCATAAGGAAAGCCCAAGACAATACTGGTAGAAAGGATGGCTGACTGTTTGGCTATTTCTTCGGCCACCTGGTACAATTCCTGGCAGGGACTGGATGCAGTATGCTGCATTTCTATGCTGATGGCAAACCGACATTGAAGGGCGTGCATTTTTGGCGATAATCGGCCGTTTAATGTACCTATCAATAAGCTGGCTGCTTCCCTTCCCACGGCTCGCTGATCCACGTGTGGATTGGTTTTATAGGCCACGAGGGCATTCACCGCGGCCACCATCTCGTAGCTGAGGTTGCAATGTGGATCAATGGTCCCCATGATGGGTAGCCGGGGTCCTAGGATTTCCCTGGTCAGGCGTAGCCAATATCCATCAAAATCGGAGTACGCCTCGCTGACCGCGGCACCATGCGGCACCACCAATAAGCCGTCTAGCGGGAGCGCCCCGGTCAGCAGATGTTTCACCTCTGCCAAAAGAAAATCAGTAACATCAGCAGACAAACTTCCTCCCGGGGTAGCTTCTGCATAAAAGAGTGGCACGATTTCAAAATCTGGCTCGCTATCCATTACCTCCAGCATGCCCCCGATCTCGTGATAGGCATCCCGGTACTCATCCAAAAGTGCCGCTCCATAGAGAAGGTGTCCGTTTTCGAAATCCTCCCGTGTAGTCTGCTTTTCCAGAAAGGTATTGGACTCGTGGTAAATACCCAAAAGACCGATCCGCTTTGGACGTTTATTCTGCATACGCGATCAAATCTACTTCAAACTTCAACAAAGTACCCAGACAGCCAATTAAGGTTGTTCGGGCCGGGTAGGGCGGTTGAAAATAGTCGGTGTAAAGTTGGTTAAAGGTTGCGAGATCCTCCTGTCTGGCAACGTAGTTTCTCACCTGCACTACGTGGCTAAAGTCAAGCCCCGCCGCGGCAAGAATCTTTCGGGCATTTTCGAAAGACCGGCGTACTTCTCCTTCAAAATTGTCTGAGACGATTTTTCCTTGTTCATCCACGGAGGCCTGTCCTGAAACAAAAACCAGCTGATGGACCTTCAACGCCGGCGAAAATGGCAAGGTGCTTTGAGGAACTCCTTCCCCTGAAATAACTTCTTTTTTCATAGGTTCATAATTAGCTTTCATTTGCCACATGGAATCTTCGCATGTATGATAATCGTCCCTCCATGGGTCGCTTGCGTCATGCTTGATTTCATCTGTTTATATCTGTCTTAATTGGTCAAATGCCCGCCTTTCCGCAGCCAGGGAATCCTAACAGGACGCATGCAACCGTTATACTGTGTGACGTTTTCTTCGTACCCTATTTCATAACCTACTCAAAATAACCCCCGTTTTTTGCCGAAGACGAGTGTTCCGGTTAGAGAATACCATATTTTTTATAAACCTCTGTGGCTTTCATCCCTTTCTTTATCGCCTCTCTACTGACATTTTCGGCATGTACCTTTTGCATGGCATTGCTCAGCACCAGTCTTTCTACTTTTTGTGGTACCACTACCACTCCATCTTCGTCACATACCACCAAATCCCCGGAACAAAAACGTACACCGCCTATTTCGACGGGAACATCGATGCCGACAACACGTTGGCGATTTTGGCTATCGTATACCCGTTTGCCTTTTGCAAAAACGGTGAAACCCATGTCCCGGATTTTTGCAATGTCCCGGATGCAACCGTCTACAAGGGCACCAACGCATCCCCGATTCTTTGCCGCCGTGGAAAGCAATTCTCCCCAGATCCCGGACCGGGTGGAGCCTGCAGCCGCCGCGATGAAAATGTCGCCGGGCATGCAATCGTCCACAGCCTTCAACTCTAGCTCGTAAGGGTTTGGGTCTTTGTGGTACATGTCCGACCAAAGCGTGGTCTTACACCTGCCTGCTAGTCGGGATTTCCCAACCTGAATGGAAAAATCCCCCTCAGGCGACTGATTGGGGTATCCCAGGGCGTCCAGAGCATCCGAAATAACTGCTACGTATAGGTGTTCTTCAATTTCCTTCAGAGAGTAGTTTGCTTCCTTCATTTTGTTTTTTTCGTTTCATTGATTTTCGCCGCATCGATTACCCGCTGCAACAGGGCGGCCACTTTTTCTTCCTTCCAGGGACGATTGGTGTTGCCCACCGGTGGAATTGCCGAACCGATATCCACCCCATACCGCATTAGGATGGCCTGCCGAAAAAACGTCCAGACGTTTGGCAAGACCTCCGCGATCATTTCCTGAAAAATCAACATAAAGTCCGTCGCCAGAGCTACATTTCCTTCCAGGAAAGAATTGCGCACAAACCGGCACTCGGGCCCAAATACGTTATAAAAAGAACCAATCGCCCCGGAGGTCCCGCAAAGGGCTGCATGGCACATGAGCTCGTCCGCCCCACTGAAAAGTGTCAGCTTTCCCCGGGAACTGTACGAGATGGTACTAATTTCCAGCAGATTATTGGTGGTCAACTTCATGCCTGCCATAGTGGGAAGTTGAAGCAATTTATCAATAAATCCCACCAATCCATCAGAAAAACCGCTTGTTCCCAATTGGTAAGGAAAAAATGGCAGATCGGTGGCACTTGCAATCGATTCGTAGTGCTTCAAAGCCATGGCGGAACTCCCATCAGAAGAACTGTAGTACACCGGTGCCACAGAGGAAATCCCGTCTACCCCGCAGCTTGCCGCGTGCCGGGCCAGGCGAACCGATTCGGCGGTAGTCATGGAACCGACCTGTACGATCAACGGTACCCTCCCTCCGCTCACTGCGCTAGCTACTTCCGTAACCTTCTTTCTTTCGGTCTCTCCTAATAGGAATCCCTGTCCGGTAGATCCAAGCAAATAAAGTCCATCCATGCCTTGCGTGATGAGTAAATCAAGCCATTTTTCCAACTGAGCAATGTCTGGCCTACCTGCTTCATTCATGGGGGTTAATAGCGCCGGCCATACCCCTTTAAGTCGTTCATTCATCGTTGTTTCTTACTGATTCGGTTCGTTGCTATTAAAATAAATTTCTAATTCACCTACGTCCTCCAAAAAATGGAGGGGATTCTTGGCGATCATTCCTGCTATAGAAGGCGGATCTTTAAAGCCGTTGCCTGTAACGATGCAAACTGCTTTTTCATCCGGGGACACTTCGCCGAATTCCACGGATTTTTTCCACCCCGCCACTGCGACTGCCCCGGCCGGTTCCGCAAAAACGCCCTCCCGCTTTGCCAGTATTTGCTGTGCATCAAATACCTCCTCATCAGAGACCAGGTATCCGTTTCCCCCAGAAAGCCGGCAGGCCTGCAAGGTTTTGTCTCCGTCGATTACATTGGCCACTTGCAGTCCACTTACGCGGGTAAAGGCATTTTCCACGGCCTGGGCATGTTCCAAACCCGCCCGTAAATTTCCGGCAATGGTATTGTTGCCCTCCGGCTGCACGCAATGGATTTTTGGGAGCTTAAATTCAGGTTGCCTGTGCTTCCATAGCTGATATCCCCTGCAAATTGCCAGGGCGAGACCTCCTCCACCTGCGGGTACAAACACATGATCTGCCTCGGGCAGGTCTTCTGCCAGTTCAAATCCTATGGTTTGCACCCCTTGCATTCCTACCGGACTGTACCTGAAGGCGCTAACCTGAATCTGTGTCTGGTAATGGGAGGCCAGCAGGGCTAGTTTCGCAAATATGCTTTCGCTAATCTCCTTGTTGATCCCAAAACCCTTCACGGTCACCAGATGGGCTCCGTGGGCTTGCATCTGGGCCAATTTACCTTCTGGCGCTCCTTCAACCAGCACAATATAGCATGGGAGCCCGGCGGCAGCAGCGTAAGCGGCAAGCGCTGCGCCGGTATTTCCACTGGAAGTAGCCAGGCAGCGTTTGCTTTTTTTTCGAAGCAAGTCAGCAATGGCAAAAGCTGCGAATCGGTCTTTGTACGATCCGGAGGGATTGGCTGTCTCCAGTTTTAAGTACAATTGACTCCTACCCTGACTCGGACCCATGTTCTTTGTCTGTATCAGCGGGGTAGCTCCCTCTCCCAGGCTAAAGGGAAGAAGACCTCCCGGCAAATCCATCCATTTTTGGTATTTCCAGATTCCTTTCAAAACTCGTTCGGAAATTGTGATTTTTTATTGGTATAACTGTTGAAATTGTGACTAAACCCTCCATCCATCTCAATGGAAGTACCGGTGACAAACGAGGCCTCTGACGAGCACAACCAAAACACGCCGTTTGCAATCTCTTGCGGGGTTGCGCTTCGCTTGAGCGGTGTCAGGTTTTCCATATCCTGCACCAGCCTCTGACTGATGTTCTTCCCCACACCATCCGTAAAATCTGTACTCATGGCTGTACGAACATTTCCCGGGCATACCGCAACCACCCTTATTCCCGAGGGGCCGTACAAAGCAGCCATTTCATAGGTCATGCTCAGCAAGGCCCCCTTCGACGCCACGTAGGCTGGGCTGGTGCCTCCGGCCCTTTCCGCCATGATGCTGCTGATGTTCACTATCACCCCTGGGTACAGCCTGCTTTCCATGCTGGCGGCCACCAATTTGCTCAAAAAAACAGGCGCGGTGAGGCAAACCCGAATGGTTTTTTCCCAAGTATCCAGGGAAATGGTCCGCAAGGTTTCCAGCGTGCGCCAAGCCGCATTGTTTATTAAAATGTCCACCCTTCCCCATTTGGATAGGGTATGGTCCACAATCTGCTGGAGGAAGCCCCCATCGGCCAAATCACCGGACAATGTCAGAACGGTTGCTTCCGAATCGAAGGTGGCCACAGCGCCGCGTAGCTCCTCCACATCATCCGCTACCATCACCACACGATCGCCATTTTCAACAAATTGCCTGGCGATCGCTTTTCCGATTCCTCTGGATGCACCGGTGACGATGACCACCCGACCCTCCTGTTTATCAATCCCTTCCATTGCTAGTCACTTTTGAATTGGGTAATATCCCGGCCAGCGCTTCCCCTTTTTCGACTCGGGGAATCGCGCGCAACAAAAATACCGTGCCGTCCTTTTCTGCCAACACTTGATTGGTAACCTTTCCACTGTAATCCCAGATTTCTCCGATCGGATCGTACCTTCGAACCTCTGCGCCCAATCCAACCTGAGGTACAAATACACCGGCTCCAGGGGCCGGATACATCCGTTGCAGCTGCCCGCTTCCAGGCTCTTTGTCTTCGATTTTCAGGGAAATGTTGGCTGACCTTTCTTCTTCGCCCAGCATTTCAAAGTACGACAGCACATGTTCGCAGCCGGCTACCAGGCGTCCGATTCCTTCCGGACGAAATCCTCCGCCTCTGAATTCTGTATATATGGCAGGAATCTCCGCGTCTCGGGCTATAGACAAGGTTCTACCTTGCAAATCAGGACTGGTCCCCCAAATAACGGGCAGATTAAAGGCCGCGGCCATCGAACGCTGCATTTCCAACACCCGAGGATTGGAATGGATCATGTATCCGGACAAGGGAAAAATATCGAAAAGGGTGCCCCCAGTATGCATATCAATCAAAAAATCCGATTCCCTTATCTGATTGCTGAGCTGGTAAGCTACCGCTTCGGTAATGCTGCCTGCTTGGTTTCCCGGACAGGTCCGTGCCAGGTCCAGCCCATCTTCCCCGACCCGGCGCCCAGCGAGATAGGCGCTTTTGTTTGCTACGGGCACCAAGGTCAGGCACCCGCGCAGCAGGCGTGATTTCAGCGTCTGGAGGAGTTGCATCACTGCCAGTATGGGTTCGTACTCGTCTCCGTGGATCCCAGCGATTATCAGTCCCTTCGGACCGTCTTTTGGACTACGTAGCGTGTACTTAGGAAATAACTCCGACATGAATTAAACCAGTAAATGAATCAAACTATTGACGTTCACTTTGATTATGAGGTCATTTTCCAGCTAGGTTTCGCTCAATTTTTTCGAGAACAGGAAGTCGAATGAATAGACTGGATAAAATCGAAACAATCTACTCATTGCTAGTAATCGTTTTTGTACAACCAATCAACCCTTACTTTACTTAGGTTTGTCACCGACAGACCTGTTCCAGCGGGCCGGTTTCCCGCACAATACCCCAGCATCACTTCCTCCCCGACAAACTCCATGGCGATGTAACAATACCATCCATCCGGATCATCCTCCAGCGTTTTTACGTTTTCCCATGTTTTGCCCTCGTCTCGGGAAATGGCTGCGTTTAACGGGGTTCGGAGCTTTGCCCGATCGGGATCTTCCGAAAGGTTATTGTTCCAAACCGCCAAAAGGTCTCCGGTGCTGGGAATTCGTTCAATCGTGGCTGGCGATACAGGAGACACCAGGGTACTCTTTTCTACCTGGGACCAGCTTTTTCCCCGGTCCCGGGAATAGGAATAGCATTGTACGCCCGCGTCGGAACGGATCACCATCAAAATGGATCCATCTTTCAATTCCACCACACCGGGCTCCTGGAGTACAATACCTTCCGGATTGGGAACCTCTTCACTGCTTTGCCAGGTTTGCCCATTATCGTCTGAGTAATAGGCAAAGATGTCTCCCTTGCCGCTCCATTCCATTCCTGGTCCGGCGTGCCTGGCTACGGAAAGCAGTAACCTTCCGTCCGCCAGCTGTATCACCCGATCGTTATTTAAAACGAAATACCCCTCTTTGTCCGTGATGCAAGAAATGGGCGCTGACCAGCTTTTTGCCTCGTCCTTGGAGATTCGCATCATCGGAATGCAGTCATCGGTGTCGTTCTTTCGTAGGTAGAAAAGCGCTATATCCCCATTTTGGAGGCGCAGCAAAGAAACCGACATGACGTTCATTCCTCCTTCGTTGGGAATGATCTCCTCGTCCTCGGTGGTCCAGGTCTCACCCTGATCGGAGGAATACCTGCCCGCAAGAAAGGCGGTGGCATGGTCGCTAGAAGATTCTCCATAGTAATGGGAATACACAAACAGAATGCGACCGTCTTTTAACGCAATGAAGTCGCCCTCGCTATTTCGGGGATTATCTTCACCTGGATGCAACACTAATTTCCGCTCAATGTGTCTTTCCGATACAGAGGCCTGGCTTTCCTGCCTGGAATCTCCACCTCCACAGGCCTGTATCGCCAGGGCAATCAGCAAAAGAATTTCTACGGTAAATGCACGTTTTTTCGTTTTCATAGGTTGGATGGCTTGGTATAAAACTCACGTAAAGGCACTTTACGAAGCAGCAGTAGGATCTTTTTGGCCAATTCTGTTCGTTTGGCAGCCATATGGCCTCAAAGCACCAAATTGTTGTAATATAAGGTTAAAAAAAATTATCCGGTAACCAAACCCTGCTCCGCTTTCAAAAGATGTTGTACCCGATTTTTAACTTGGTTCACAGCGGGCAAATCATCGGAAAAACGGCCGTTAGGAATGCCGTTTCTCACCGGGATTTACTACAGGATCTCAAAGTAGGTACCCCCTCCACCTTTCGAGAAAAAATGAGCGTGCACCTAAAAGTTTACTTTGACAGTGTAGACGAATAAAGAAGAGAAGGCAATACCCAAATTGCCCTCTCTTCTGTAAGCGTGGCGGTACCTCCGTCCTGCCTTATGGTGCTTCCACGCGTTGCCGGGAAACACCCAGACCGTCTATACCCAATTCTACTTCGTCACCGGCCTTCAAATATCTCGGTGGCTTCAGGCCCATTCCCACTCCTGCGGGCGTTCCGGTGCTGATGATATCGCCAGGGAGCAGACTCATGTATTGGCTAATGTAACTTACCAGTTGCGGTACATTGAACACGAGATCAGAAGTCGTGCTGTCCTGCATGATCTCTCCATTTACCTTTAGCCAGAGGCGCAATCGGTGGGGGTCCTCGATTTCATCCTTGCTTACCAGGTACGGGCCTACGGGAGCGAACGTATCGCAGCTCTTACCTTTTACCCATTGCCCACCGTGATGTAGCTGAAAATCCCGCTCGCTGACATCGTTGTGCAGCACGTATCCAAATACGTGCTCCATGGCATTTTCCTCTGAAACGTAACTCGCCTTCTTTCCGATAACGATGGCCAGCTCCACTTCCCAATCGGTGGCTTTGGAATTTTTAGGAAGCTTGATAGGGTCAAAAGGGCCGGTCAGCGCGGAGGTAGCTTTCATAAACAAAACCGGCTGCTTGGGAACTTCCATCCCACTCTCTTTGGCATGCAGGGAATAATTCAATCCCACGCACATAATTTTTGAGGGATAGGGCACCGGTGACCCCAGCCGCTCTGAAGAAGCGATCTCGGGGCAGGAAGCGGCGTTGGATGCGAGCCACTGCTGAAGGGCCTCCATGCGACTCGGATCACCCAAAAAATCAGCGGTCCAATCGGCTCCAAAGGCCGAGCAATCCAACATTTTTCCCGAGTCAGTAACAATTCCGGGTTTTTCATTCCCCGCTTTTCCAAAACGAATCAGTTTCATGTGTTATCTTAGTTTTATAGTATTGGTTACATTTTTAATTTACAAAAGCCGCCGTCTACCAGGTAATCCGCCCCGGTCAAAAAAGCAGCTTCATCGGATGCAAGGAAAAAGGCCATGCTGGCCACTTCTTCCGGGCTGCCCATTCTTCCCACCGGTTGTGTGGCTGCCAGCTGATCGAAAACCTCCTTTTCCTTTCCGGGGTAGGTTTTGGCCAGGTAATCGTCCACAAAGGGCGTATGAATACGTGCAGGCGAAATGGCGTTGCACCGGATATTGTCTTTTACATAATCCCGGGCAATGGTCAAGGTCATGTTAAGCACGGCTCCTTTGGACATGGAATAGGCAAACCGGTCGGGTATACCCATGGTTGCAGATACCGAAGCCATGTTGATAATGACACCTCCGCCCTGGGATTTCATCCGCCCGATGACTGCCTTAGAGCAATGAAACACTCCCTTTATATTTACGGCATACAAGCGATCCAGGTCTGCTTCTTCCGTGCTTTCAAGGTTTCCAATATGGGAAATACCGGCATTGTTTATCAAAACATCGATGTTCCCGGGAATGCTATCCATCACCTGTTGCACCGCTGCTCCTGCCGATACATCGGCCTGCCGGAATTCGACCCGCAACCCTTCTTTCTGTAATTCCCGAGTTACCTTTTGCCCGTTTACCTCATTGAAATCTACCAGGTACACCTTGGCTCCTGCCCCGGCAAATTTTCTAACGATAGCAAGTCCAATGCCACTGGCTCCACCGGTGACAACGATCGTTTTTTCTTTCATAAAGTATTTTCAATTATCTAGTTACGGATGAATTAAAATCCTATTTCCCAAGCATGGGAAATAGCCGCTTGAGGTCCTCCTCGGTTGGCTGTGAGCCGTATTCACATACCTCGAAGGCTTCCGCATACCGTACCTGCTGCGCCCGGGCAGGCCCGTACCACTTTTCCAGGTTACTTCTGACCGCAGGTGTTATGCTTCCAAACCGCTTTCCCTTGAGCCATTCTTTTCGCGCTTCTTTCCCCTCAGGCACTTCGTCCGCATAGCCCCCAATCCAGGGCAGCCATTCGTAAAACTGAGATACATGGGCGTCCATGCCCTCAATTTTTTTATCGATTACCTGGGTGATGTCAACGGCTACGTGTGGTTCAAAGGGGTTGGGCTTTTGAAAATGATCCTGAAAGTATAAGAACACGGGGTTTTTTCGTAGGGGGGGCGTATCGGGAGCCACGTTTGGTACGCCGACCATATAGGCTGCATCCTGCACCAACACGCCGGTGTACCGGTGGTCGGGGTGGTAATCGTTTGGCCGGGGGGCGATCACGATATCGGCATCCCATTCGCGAATTTTACGGATGATCTGAAGCCGGATCTCAAGCGTGGGAAGCAATTCGCCATCGTGGTTGTCCAACACATCGTAAGCCACACCCAGCCGCCGGGCTACTTCCTGGGTTTCAGCGATACGCCTTTTCGCGAGCATGCCTCCCCCTTCTTCCATGTGCCCGGCATCGCCGTTGGTCACCGAAACAAATTTGACCTTGTGCCCCATGGATACAAACAAGGAGGCTGTGCCACCGCCCTTAATGTCGCAATCGTCGGGGTGAGCACCGATCATAATGATCCGAAGGGGGTCTTCCTGGGCCTGAACCCCGGCAACCGATGCCAGAAGAACGGCTAACGCAAAAACAGTAAATTTCATGGGATAAAATAATGGGTTAAATAAAAGATAAAGGTTGAAGATAGTCAATTCGCACAATTTTGCCAATCAGGGATTCCAAAATATCCGGAATATACCCCATGCCCGGAACTTATTCCTTATCTTTGCAGCCTAAAAATTTCTACGAAAAAAGCCCCATACCATGCTTCAGGTAAATGAAATCAGAGAAAATTTCGACCGTGCCTGTGAAGGATTGAAAAAACGAAACCTTCCAGAACCGGAATCTTTACTTCAGGAAGTGCTAAAACTGGACGATAAACGGAAACAAACCCAGGTAGAGCGGGATGGCCTGCAGGCGGAAGCAAACGCCATGGCCAGGCAAATCGGGCAATTGATGAAAGAAGGTAAAAAAGAAGAAGCCGAGGCCACCAAACGCCGGACAGCAGCCATCAAATCCAAGGTAAAAACGCTGGAAGAAGACTACGCCGCCTGTGAGGAAGCGCTCATTCGTCTGCTTTACACGATTCCTAACGTTCCCCATCCCTCTGTTCCTGCTGGAATATCCGCCGAGGACAACGAAGTAGTTTTGCAGAAGGGGATCATTCCCGAATTAACTGGTAATCAAAAAATCCCCCATTGGGATTTGATCAAAAAATACGACATCGTGGATTTTGAGTTGGGGGTAAAGATTACCGGAGCCGGGTTCCCGGTCTACAAAGGCAAAGGGGCCAAATTGCAACGGGCTTTGGTAAATTTTTTCCTGGATGAAGCGGAAAAAGCCGGGTACCGGGAGGTACAACCCCCCATCCTCATCAACGAAGAAAGTGGCTATGCCACCGGTCAACTGCCGGACAAGGAAGGACAGATGTATCTGGCTGCCTCGGACGGGCTTTACCTCATCCCCACGGCCGAAGTACCCATCACCAATATGTACCGCAACGAGGTACTAAGTGAAAGTGATTTACCGAAAAAGAACGCAGGGTACACCCCTTGTTTCAGGAGAGAGGCCGGAAACTGGGGCGCACACGTGCGGGGCCTTAACCGGCTGCATCAATTTGACAAAGTAGAAATTGTTCAAATCACTCATCCCGACCATTCCTATCAGAGCCTGGAGGAGATGAGCCTGCACGTGCAGGGGCTCCTGCAAAAATTGGAGCTGCCCTACCGCGTGCTTCGCCTCTGCGGAGGAGACATGGGGTTCACGTCTGCCCTTACCTATGACATGGAGGTTTTCTCAGCGGCCCAGGAACGCTGGTTGGAGGTGAGTTCGGTGAGTAATTTTGAAACGTACCAATCCAATCGCTTAAAGCTTCGCTTTAAAAATCAGGATAAGAAAACCGTATTGGCCCATACGCTCAATGGAAGCGCCCTGGCATTGCCCCGAATTGTCGCAGCCCTCCTCGAAAACAACCAAAGCGATCAGGGTATACGCATGCCACAGGTGCTGGTGCCCTACCTGGGCTTTGAATGGATTCGCTGATCCCCAATGGAGGTCATCCCACTGCCGCGCATTACATCCCCAGCTGGTCTTTCCATTCCTGAACTTCCGCATATGCCCGATCAACAACGAGCCGTTGCTCGGAAGTAAGGGGTTGGTTGGCGCCGCGGCTGGTCAACTCCATCGGCAAACCCGATTTCCTTAAGTAATAGCGGGAAGATAGCTGGTAATTTGCAGTGATCCGCGTCTCCATCTCCCGAACCTTCTCCTGAAGCCAATCGACCTCTCGTTTTCGTTCCGAATCGGCGGCGTGTTGACAGATCCAGGCGATAACTTCGGGATAATAATTCCCTGCAATCGGAGACAAACCTGCAGCCCCTTCACGAAGGGAGGCCACCGCGCTTCCCATGTGGGCGTTGTACAGATCCAGTCCGCTACCCCGGGATAGCCGTAATTTTTCACGAATGGCATCGATATCTTCCGTGGTGTCTTTGTGGTACACCAAGCGATCCGTCTCCAAAAGAAACGTTAATACCTTTCCGGAAAGGATCCGTTTGTAGGGCCTGGGACACTCGTAGGTCCCAAGCGCCAGGGATTCCGTATGTTTGAGGTATTCTTCCAAGCGGCGAATCATCGTATCGTCCGATTCGGAAGCTTCTGCAAAATGAGAGGTAATCAAAATAATTGCGTCCACTCCGGTATCCGCCAGGCGCTTCGAAAAATCCGCCTTTTCCGCAGCATTGCTACCAAAAGATCCCGTGGCCACCACAGGAAATCTTCCATTCACACGCTTTACCACTGTTTCCGTGACCTTCAGGCGTTCTTGCGGGCTCAATTCATACATTTCACTGCTCAGGCAATTGGCGAACATGCCTTTTGCACCCGATTGCAGGTAATGGTCGGTCAAGGCTTCCAATCCCTTGTAATCGATGGATTTGTCCTTTTTATATGGAGTCAGCATTACCGGGACAAAGGCCTTTTCTTCCGATGTATCGGTGGTTGCAGCCCGGGCATGCAGCCGGGGCAGGGGCGTTGCGCCTGCGGCCACACCCAGGATCAGGTGCTTTAAAAATCTTCTTCGTTGAACAAGTCCTGTAGTAATCTGCATATCGTTCATATCAATTAGCTTAGGTTTGACGTAGGGTCCCTTCCAAATCAGCCGGAAAAGGATGCAGAAATATCTGCGATGTACCTAAGGTACTTTTTTTTCAAAATTTGGGCTAATCCGGGCCGGGTTCAGGGTAAATTATTCGACTATCTGCCCGAAAGAATCTCAGGCTATCCCTATATTTGCAGGGTATGTGGAAGGAAATTGCCCTATTGATAAGAAAAGAGTTGGTCCTGGAATGGCGTCAAAAATACGCCATCAATGGCATCCTCTTGTACGTGGTCAGTGCGATTTTCATCACCTATCTTAGTATGGGAGCAGGAAAAGGGAACCTCGCAGTTCCTGTCTGGAATGCACTGTATTGGATCATTATGCTCTTTTCCTCGGTAAACGCGGTCGCAAAAAGCTTCGTCCAGGAGCACCAGGGCAGGCAATTATACTACTACATGCTTGCTTCTCCGGAATCTATTATCCTCTCCAAAACCATCTACAACACCCTTCTCACCCTGGTGTTGGCCCTGCTCGGCTACCTGGTGTTTGGATTGGTATTTGGCGACCCCGTAGCTGACCGGCCTCTTTTTTTGCTTAACCTGCTTCTGGGCGCCCTGGGATTCTCGGCTTCCCTTACCATGGTATCCGCTATCGCTTCAAAAGCTAGCAATAACGGTACCCTTATGGCTATTTTGAGCTTTCCTGTTTTACTTCCTATTTTGCTGATGGCCATTCAGGTTTCAAAAAATGCCATCGACGGTTTGGACCGGGAAATTAACCTGGACAAAATCCTAACCCTGCTCGCCATCAACGCGATTGTTGCCGCTTCCTCCTACATTCTTTTCCCATACCTTTGGAGAAGTTAGCCTACCTTTCGCCGAAGATACGGGGCAGCTCCCCCGGGTCCTTTGACCGATGAGCAAATAAACCAGACAAATGTGAATAAATCACGTATAAACCTTTAATTTTACCTGCGGTTATACCAGGTAACAATCGCCTTTTTCCGGTATCGATTCCTTTCGAAAATCCCCGTTTTACTCCGGGGTAGTCGTTCCGAAGAGAAGTTATCGGGAAAAGGTAATGGTGCGAAAAAATTGATCTCCTATGAAAACTTATTGGTGGAAAATTCTGGCTATACTCTTACTGGCGTACACCATCGTAGCGGGCCTGCTTATAGAAGTACCCCGACTTCCCATTCTAAACGAAACCATTCGCGCACTTTTTTTTCATGTAACCATGTGGTTCGGTATGCTGCTGATGCTGATCGTTTCGGTGTATTACGGGGTCAAATACCTTCGTACCGGAGATTTGATGTACGATGATCTGGCAGTGGAATTTACAAACACGGCCATACTTTTCGGGGTGGTAGGGATTAGTACCGGTATGATCTGGGCGAAGTTTACCTGGGGGGACTATTGGACCAATGATCCAAAATTAAATGCCTCTGCCATCGGCTTGCTCATGTACTTTGCCTACCTGGTCTTACGCAATTCGTTGACGGACGTATACCAACGGGCGAGAATCAGTGCCGTTTACAGTATTTTCGCGTTTGCCGCTTTTATTCCGCTGATTTTTATCCTGCCCCGTCTGACCGACAGTCTCCACCCTGGAAACGGTGGAAATCCCGGCTTCAATGCGTATGACATGGATAGCAAGCTACGAACGGTATTTTACCCGGCCATTATCGGCTGGACACTATTGGGAACCTGGATCAGCACCCTTCGCGTCCGTTACCGGCGCCTGGAACGAAAATTAGAGGACAATTTGATCAATCAATAACATGAAAAAATACATCGTTGCAATGCTTTTACTGGCAAGCATCAGCCTGAAAGCGCAGGACAAAATAGGCATCACCGAGGAAGATTACAGTAATTCCTCCGTTCAAATGGCAGACGGAATGCGTTCGAATGGAAAAATATATGTTTTAGTGACCATAATTGGAATTGTTTTGGGGGGAATTCTGGTTTATGTCATACAGACCGATCGTAAGATCAGCGGGCTGGAGAAAAGATTTAATAAATAGACCATGAAAAGAGGACATATTATCGGGCTTGGAATCATTGGGCTGGCCATTATCATCATCATTACCTCCATCGGAGATGCCAGTACTTACGAAAGTTTTTCTACGGCCAAAACAATGGCAGTGAACGGCAATACCGAAGCCATCCACGTGGTAGGAGAATTGAAAAAAGACCAGAATGGGGAAGTAGTAGGCATCGAAGTCGGCCAGGACAAAACCTCTTTTACTTTTATCATGGTTGACAATGACGGCACGGAACAGCAAGTGTACTACAACGAGCCGGTTCCGGCGGATTTTATCCGATCCGAACAAGTGGTCGTGATTGGTACCTACAAGAGCGAGGAAATGTTTGTCGCGGATAAAATTCTCATGAAATGCCCTTCAAAATACCAGGAGACGGATGTCAAAACCGCTTCCTCCTGAGAGCGCCGGAATTTCGCACACCTTTAAAATTACGTAACACATGATGAATACCTTTATGGGTAACCTCGGCCATTTCATGGTGATCCTGGCTTTTGTCAGCGCATTGGTTTCGGCTGTATCCTATTATTACTACACTCGTGCGAGCGAGTTGGAAAAAACATCCTGGCGAAATTTTAGCAGAATTACTTTTTATATCCACGGAATTGCATCGGTGGCCATTGCGTTTTCCCTTTTTGAAATCATATACAACCACCGTTTCGAATATTTTTACGCATATTCCCATTCTTCCCGGGGATTGCCGGTGCATTACATGATCTCGAGTTTCTGGGAAGGCCAGGAGGGTGCGTTTATCCTTTGGATTTTCTGGAACGTAGTGCTGGGCCTGGTTGTGATTCATACGAATAGGTTTTGGGAAGGGCCTGTAATGCTGGTGTTTATGCTGGTTCAGGCATTTCTGGTTTCCATGATTCTGGGAGTGGTCATTGGTGACCTGAAAATCGGGAGTTCTCCGTTTATGCTGCTGCGTGACGTGTCCGAAGCGCCCATTTTTCAGATCAATCCCGAGTTCGTTCCCGAAGACGGTACGGGACTAAATCCGCTGTTGCAAAACATCTGGATGGTTATCCACCCTCCAACGCTCTTCCTAGGGTATGCTTCTACCCTAATCCCCTTTGCCTTCCTCATGGCCGGCCTCGGGTTAAAAAAATACTCCGAGTGGATCCGTCCTGCCCTACCCTGGGCCATATTCTCTGCGATGATTCTGGGAATGGGGATCATTATGGGTGCCTACTGGGCCTATGTCACACTTAATTTCGGTGGCTACTGGAACTGGGATCCTGTCGAGAATGCGGTGTACGTGCCCTGGCTTATCATGGTCGCGGCCATCCACACCATGATCACCTTCAAAAAGAGTTCGACTGCATTAAAGACCTCAATGGTGCTGGTGATCAGCTCGTTTATTCTGGTATTGTACGCCACGTTTTTGGTCCGCAGCGGGGTGCTGGGCGACTCTTCGGTGCATTCCTTTACTGATTTGGGACTCTCCGGGCAACTATTGATATACATGCTCTTCTTTTTAGCGGTAGCGATGTTTCTTGCAATCAGGGAGTGGAAAAACATTCCTACTTCAGAGAAAGAGGCCTCTGTCTACTCCCGGGAGTTTTGGATATTTATTGGTGCTACCACCTTGGGATTGATGGCATTTCAGGTGATCGTACCAACGTCCATACCTGTTTACAACGCCCTGGTCGAAAGCTTTGGCGGGCTTTCCAATCTGGCTCCACCAGCAGATCAAATTGGTTTTTACACCAAATTTCAACTCTGGTTTGCGGTGGCATTGGCCCTACTCACCGGTATCGGGCAGTTTTTTTGGTGGAATAAAATGGATAAGCAGGATTTGAAAAATGCCCTGGTCATGCCGTACATCGTCTCCATGGTCCTTGCCGCCCTGATCGTCACCATTGGAAAAGTATACGATATCACCTATATCGTCATCGTTTTGGCAGGAGCCTTTACCATCGTAGCCAACAGCACCATTTTAATCAAACTTGTGAGAAAGAAAACGTTCAAACTATCTGGCGGCTCCCTTGCCCACATTGGACTGGGCATGGTGTTGATTGGAGTGATGTTTTCTTCCGGCTACTCGGATACCATTTCCATCAACATGTCCGGATTGACCTATAAAAAGGACTGGGAGGATGAGTTGAACAAAGAAAATGTTCTGCTCTGGATCAACAAGCCTCTTCAGATGAAAGAATACGAAGTCATCTACCGAGGCCGGTACAAGAAAGTAGTAGGCATCCCCGGCTACGTGAAAGCAGATGCCCTCGAAGCCACCGGTGAGATCAACCAATCGGTGGCGCTCAGGGACATTCGGGTAAATAATCAACTGTATCACCAAAAAGGAGACACCGTGACTTTGGTGCTTCAGGAAAACTCTTATTTTAAGGTAGAGTACTACCAGGACGACGAACTGAAGTTCACCTTATTCCCCATGTCCCAGCCGAATCCCACCATGGGCCTGATTTCCTCGCCGGACTCGAAAAGATACCTTACACGGGACCTCTACACCCACGTATCCGCAATTAACGACTACGAAGAACCAGAATGGAAGGAAGGCGACCTGGTCAAAGCCGCGCCAGGCGAGCAGTTTTTTATCAACGATTTTGTCACCCGCTTTGAAGGAGCAGAAGTGGTGAATGAGCTGGACGGCTTGCCTTTGGAAGAAGGGGACGTAGCAGTAAAGGCCAATCTTACCATACTGGATTACGACGTGGAGAAAAAATTGGCGCCCGTATTCCTGATTCGTGGAAATCAGGTGGGAAAAATTCCTGATATCGACAACGATCTCGGCATTCGGGTAGAGGTGGAAAACATCGTGCCAGAAGAAAACAAATTTGTTTTTAAGGTAGATACCTACCAAAAGGATTACGTTGTCATGAAGGCAGCAGTCAAGCCAATGATCAATGTGCTGTGGTTGGGTACCATCGTGATGCTTATTGGATTCTCAGTTGCCATTTTCCGCCGGTTCGACGAATTTCAGAAAATGAAAAAGAAGGGGATGGAATAGACGTCCTATTGCATTTCTTTTGAGATTATTCATGCCCCCAATGCATTTTGGGGGTTATTTTTTTATGTTTGCGGGTAGGCAATCGCCCCCGCCTGGCACAGTGCGGTATGGGGATAGCGACATAGGGACGGCTGCCGCAATAGTACAGGGGAAGCCTGGGAGATTCCACAGGCTTGAGTGTAGCCAGTGTTGGTTGTTGCAAGATGCCCATGAAAACAGAAAATTGACACGATACCATGGGGCTTTTGAAAAGCAAATTATGAACCGATGAAATACAAGATTGCAATGATCGGTACCGGCAACGTCGCCTACCACCTCTCTGCTGCTCTGGAAAACGCCGGGCACATCCTTACCGAGGTCTACGGGAGAAACCTTGGAGCCGCCGAGCAACTCGCCTCCAGGCTTTACGGCACCGAGGCTTGCGACAGTCTGGATTTTACGGAAAGCGATGCAAGCCTTTACATTCTCGCGGTAAGCGATACGGCGGTTGCCTCCATCGCCGAAGCCGTACTACTTCCAGAGGGGAGTACCCTGTTACATACCAGCGGAACGCTTCCGCTGGATATTTTGGGCTACAGTTCGGCGGATCACACCGGCATCCTGTACCCTTTGCAGAGTTTGAGTAAGGGAAGAGAAATTGATTTTGAGGAGGTGCCGTTTTTGCTGGAAGGCGATGGGACAAAAACCCTAAAAATGCTGAAAGACGTCTGCAAAAGCCTTTCTTCTCCCTACTACGAGGTGGCCTCTGCCAAGCGTCGGTCCATCCACGTCGCCGCCGTTTTTGCTTCAAATTTTACCAATCACATGTTGCTATTGGCAGAATCGCTGATAAAGAACCAGGGACTGAGTTTTGACATGCTGAAACCTCTGGTGGTGGAACAAATCAACAAGAGTCTTCAGATGGGCGCAAAGGCAGCTCAAACCGGGCCTGCCGTACGGGGCGATTTTGACACCCTGGAAAACCACCTTCAGTACCTGTCTCCCAACGAAAAAGTAGCCGAAATCTACCAGCTGATCTCGCAGAACATCATTGATAGCCACTGAATTCCCATCACAGGCAGTCATTTTTTAAAACTGCAAATGAAATGGATTTTTTCCAGGGAAATAGTGTCCTCGTTGGTCCTTTTGTCGTTATTTTGTACCATGAAGAAAATGAAGGCATCGCCAGTCTTTACGTTTAGTGCCTTTGTGAAGATTATTCGCCCGGGAAACCTGCTAATGGTGGCGTTTGCCCAGGTCATGACCGCCTTTTTTCTGATTGAAACCACCGCGTCGGGGCTACCCGTCCTTTTGGACTATCACCTCTACTTATTGGTCGCCTCCACGGTTATTTTAACCGCCTCCGGCTACATGATCAACGACTACTACGATGTGAAAATCGATTATGTAAACCGTCCCAAAGCGGTGGTCATCGGGAAAGGGATGAAGCGGAGAATGGTCATGATTCTCCACAGCCTGATGAACCTCGCGGGAATTTTACTAGGCGTGCTGGTACATCCAAGAATTGGCGCCATTACCTTTATCGCCGCTTTTTTGCTTTGGCTGTACAGCAATTCACTCAAGCGTCTTCCCTTTATCGGCAACCTGACCGTTGCTTCGCTCACAGGCCTGGCCATTTGGATTGTAGGCCTGTACTACCAAAAATCGGAGCTGCTGATCCTTACCTATGCCCTCTTCGCCTTTTTTATCAATCTAATCCGCGAAATCCTGAAAGATATCGAAGACCGAAACGGGGACCGAAAACACGGCTGCCGGACGCTCCCCATCGTGTTGGGTTTCCGAAAAACGAAACAGGTTATCTTTGTTATTGCTTTCTTGTTCGTAGCAGCCATACTCGTCGTGACCTTTCGGCTCAACGAACCTCTGCTATTCTTTTATTTTGGGATGCTGAGCCTGTTTTTCTTTCTGTTTATGTTTAAAATCTACCAGGCAGACCGCCGGTCTCACTTTACAGAATTGAGTAGGTTTTCAAAAATTTTGATGCTAACCGGTATTCTCAGCATGAGCTTTCTTTAGTTTTTTGGCACATTACCGTATATTGAGGGATGAAACAAGTACGGATACCATTAGCATTGCTGATTATTTGGTCGTTTTCTTTTGCCTGCCGCTCTGAATCTGGCGGCACCTCGGATACCGATCGTGCAGACAACAAACCATTCCCCAAAGAAATCATCTCTTTTTCTCCACTGGAGGAAAACCCTGTATTCCGAGGTACGGGAGAAGATACCTGGGACCGAAAGATACGGGAAAGGGGGTTTATCCTAAAGGAAGCGGACGGATATCACCTTTGGTACACAGGCTTTGACGGATACGATCCGGGTACCTTCCTCAAACTGGGCTATGCCTTTTCGGAAGATGGTTTTCATTGGGAGCGATCCGATGCCAACCCCGTTTTCGAAGAAAGCTGGGTGGAAGACATGATGGTCTGGAAGGAGGGAGAAACGTATTATATGTTTGCCGAGGGAAAGAATGACATAGCGAAAATGCTGACTTCTACCGATAAAATCCACTGGGAAAATCAGGGCAGCCTGGATATCCGAAAAACCGATGGGAGCCCCTTGAGCGAAGGTCCCTATGGGACGCCCAGCGTTTGGGTAGAAGATGGCATTTGGTACCTGTTTTACGAACGAAACGACCAAGGCATTTGGCTGGCCACTTCCACCGATCGCGAGGTCTGGACGAACGTTCAGGACGATCCGGTAATCCGCATGGGACCCGAGACCTACGATCAGTATGGATTGGCAGTAAACCAGATTATTAAATACCAGGATTACTACTATGCCTATTACCACGGCACCTCCCTGGAAGACTGGAGTGACTGGACCATGAATGTCGCCGTTTCCAGCGATCTGATTCATTGGACCAAGTACGAACAAAACCCCATCACGAGAGACAATAAATCCAGCGGTATTTTGGTCCATGATGGCGAGCGATTTCGGTTTTATACCATGCACCCCGAGGTGGTGGTACATTTCCCATCGGAGTGATCGCCCGTTTTTTCCTGAATATCCGAAACGTCTTTCGATTTCCTTTGTATTTTTGTAGCCCAACCAAAACTGCTGCTCGCCTTGAAAAACATCGCCATTCTTGCCTCTGGAAGTGGGACCAATGCCCAAAAAATCATGGAGTATTTCCAACAATCCCCCAAGGCAAGGATCGTCCTGCTCGCTTCCAATAAAAAAGATGCCTACGCATTGGAACGAGCGAAATTGTTTGACGTACCTACCGCTGTATTTTCAAAAAAAGAAATGGAGAATGGAGGGCTGCTAGAACTATTACGCCTCCGACAAGTGGACTTGCTGGTCCTCGCCGGATTTTTGCTCAAAATACCCCGGGAACTGATCCGTGAATTCCGGGGGGAAATCGTCAACATCCATCCCGCGCTGCTTCCCGGGTATGGCGGTAAAGGGATGTATGGGATGAATGTTCATCGAGCAGTGAAGGAAGCGGGAGAGCACGAAACCGGAATCACCATTCATCTGGTGAATGAGAATTACGACGAAGGGAAAATCGTTTTTCAGGCGGCCGTTCCAATTGCTGAAGGGGACAGTCCGGAGCAAATTGCCGAAAAAGTCCACGAACTCGAACACAAATACTACCCAAATGTGATCGAAAGCCTGATTTAATGCCCTGATTTTCCTAACTTTGCCCTCTCAATCGAATCGAACACCTTTTCTTACCGATGAATTTTCCGAATTATTGCAGGTAAAACGATGGATCTATTGCAGGTTTCGGAAAAGAAAAAATTACACATACCAATGGCTGAAAAAAAAATACAATCTGCACTGCTATCTGTTTTTTATAAAGATAACCTTGAGCCCATTATTGCCCTGCTCAAAGAGCAAGGTGTGAAAATTTACTCTACCGGAGGTACGCAAAAATTTATAGAAGCGCAGGGGGCCGAAGTTATCCCTGTAGAAGAGCTAACCGGCTATCCCTCAATTTTTGGAGGGAGGGTAAAAACCCTTCACCCGAAAGTTTTTGGAGGAATCCTACACCGAAGGGGAAACGAAGAAGATGTGGAACAAGCTGCAGCATACGCCATTCCACCGATTGACTTGGTCATCGTGGATTTGTACCCGTTTGAAGAAACGGTAGCATCGGGCGCCTCGGAAGAGGCAACCATTGAAAAAATCGACATCGGCGGAATTGCCTTGATCCGGGCGGCAGCAAAGAATTTTCAGGACGTAACCATCATCGCCTCCCGGGATCAGTATGGAGAATTGGAAGAGAGACTCCGTTCCCAGAATTGCAGCCTTTCGGTACAAGATCGCCGCTATTTTGCAGCCCGGGCTTTTCAGGTCTCCTCCCATTACGATACCCAGATTTTTAACTATTTCAACCGAGAGGAAAAAATCCCTTCGTTGAAAATCAGTGAAAACAAGGCAAAGCAACTTCGTTACGGAGAAAATCCCCACCAAAGTGCTCATTTTTTCGGCGATTTGGGTGATTTATTCGACCAATTAAATGGCAAGGAGTTATCCTACAACAATCTGGTGGATGTGGATGCGGCTGTAGCGCTGATTGAAGAATTCCCGGATGAAATTGCATTTGCCATTCTCAAGCATACGAACGCCTGCGGGGTAGCATTGGGGAAATCGGTAAAGGAAGCATACGAGAAGGCCTTTGCAGCGGACACCGTTTCTGCTTTTGGAGGAGTACTGATTACGAATCAGACCGTTGATCTTCCGGCAGCCGAGGCAATGCACGGGCTGTTTTTTGAGGTGTTGATAGCGCCGGAGTTTGACGATGCAGCTCTCAAACTTTTGAAGGGAAAGAAAAACCGCATTCTGCTCAAGCAGAAAATCAATCTTACCGGTACCCATCAGGTCAAAACGCTTTTGAATGGCTTTGTGCAGCAGGACAAGGACCTTAAAACGGAGAGCAGGGCTGATTTTGAGGTAGCCACAAAAAAAGTTCCGACGGCCGATGAAATGGATGCCCTGGTATTTTCATTAAAAATTTGCAAACATACCAAATCCAATACCATCGTACTGAGCAATAAAGATCAATTGTTCTCCAGTGGAGTGGGCCAAACCAGCCGTGTAGACGCCCTGAAACAAGCCATCGAAAAGGCACGGGAATTTGGGTTCGATCTTAACGGGGCGGTGATGGCCTCCGATGCTTTCTTTCCTTTTCCGGATTGCGTGGAAATAGCCGATCAAGCCGGCATTCGTGCAGTGGTACAACCCGGAGGCTCCATTAAAGACAAAGAGAGCATTGATTACTGCGATGCGCACGGCATGAGCATGGTGATGACAGGAATCCGTCACTTCAAGCATTGAGGTACCCGTTCATGCAATAGCGAGCTGCGATCCAAGCCGGAGAAAAATCCGGGCAGGGAGTAATCCTTCCCGGATTTTTCTGATTTCGACGGAACAAACCCAAATATAGAGGAATGCTTAACGGAATAAATCCGAAATAAGGTACTATTTTTGTGGGCTCCCGTTCTTTTAAAGGGCTGAAATATGCTAACTTTAAAGAACCAATAATCATTTAATTTAGAAAGGACCAAGATGGGATTATTTGACTTTTTTTCCAGTGACATTGCCATTGATTTGGGCACAGCCAATACACTGATCATTCATAAAGAGAAAATCGTGGTGGACGAGCCCTCGATTATTGCGATCGACAAGACCAATAACAAAGTACTTGCGGTAGGTCGGGAGGCCATGAACATGCACGAAAAAACGCACGAAAATATCAAAACCATCCGTCCGCTGAAAGATGGAGTAATCGCCGATTTTTACGCAGCCGAACAGATGATCCGGGGCCTTATTAAGATGATTCCGGGCCACAACAAGGGCATGTTTCCCCAATCGCATCGAATGGTGATCTGTATCCCATCCGGTATTACCGAAGTAGAAAAAAGAGCCGTAAGGGACTCGGCCGAACATGCAGGAGGAAAAGAAGTCTACATGATTTACGAACCCATTGCAGCTGCGATTGGAATCGGAATAGACATCGAAAAACCAATGGGGTCCATGATCGTAGACATCGGAGGAGGCACCACCGAAATTGCCTTAATTGCCTTGTCAGGCATCGTAGCCGATCAATCCATCCGGGTGGCAGGGGATACGTTTACCAAAGACATTCTGGACTACATGCGGAGGCAACACAACCTGCTGATTGGAGAACGGTCGGCAGAAAAGGTCAAGATTGCCATTGGTTCTGCCCTCACAGAATTGGACGATGCACCGGAGGATTACGAAATCCGAGGCAGGGATTTGATGACCGGTATTCCCAAAGTCATCAAAGTTTCGTATTCTGAAATCGCCTTTGCCCTGGACAAATCGGTTTCGAAAATTGAGGAAGCGGTTTTGAAGGCGTTGGAGATTGCCCCTCCGGAACTCTCAGCGGACATTTACGACAACGGCATTCACCTGACAGGAGGAGGCGCGTTGCTAAAAGGGCTGGACCGCCGATTGCATCAAAAAACCAAATTGCCTATACACATTGCCGAAGATCCACTGCGCGCGGTGGTTCGAGGCACCGGAAATGCGCTGAAAAATATCAATAATTTTAGAACCGTACTCATGACGTAAAAGCAGAATGCAACAAATCATATTATTTTTATACCGACTGAGGGCACTTATTCTTTTTCTAGTCCTGGAGATGTTGGCCGTAGGGATCGTATTCACACATAATTCACCACAGGGAGCCGTTTTTTTCAATAGCAGCAATAAGTTGACCGGAAACCTACTGGCGGTAAAAACCAACTTTATGTCTTATTTTTCGCTCTATACCGTCAATCAATCTTTGGCAGAAAAAAATGCTTCGCTGCTCAACCGCCTGCATCAACTAACCCCGGTTCGGGATTCGGTAGCTTTTAGTCTGGACAGTACCCTGGCGAATTCCTTTGAATTCTGGTCGGCCAGGGTGATCAATAACTCCATTCACCTTAGCCAAAATTACCTAACCTTGAATAAGGGAACCGTCGATGGAGTCAAGGAGGGGATGGGGGTATTTAACGAGCAAGGGGTCATTGGGCGAGTGAAGGGAACAAGTACACATTTTTCTTCCGTTATTTCGGTTCTACATACCGACCTGCTAATCTCTTCCAAAATCAAGGCGACCGAGGTCATCGGATCCACTAAGTGGGACGGCCTGAAATCGGATGAAGCCAAATTGCTATACGTGCCAAGGCATGTCGAAGTCGTTCCCGGACAGGAAATTGTGACCTCGGGATACAATGCCGTTTTTCCGGAAGGAATATCCATAGGAAAAGTAAAGGAGGTTAAGCCTGGGGTTGAGGGAAATTATCTGGATATAACCTTACGTTTAAGTGCCGATTACAGCCGGTTAAATTATGTCTATTTGGTGGAAAATGATCTTCGGGAGGAATTGGATAGTTTGGAGATAGAAAACAGGACCCCAGGACCATGAGCTCAGGTGCACTTTTAAAATACAGCGGTAGCTTTATCGTTTACTTCCTGATCCAGGTTTTTATACTTAAGGATTTGGTTTTGTTTGGCTATGCCTTTTGTTTTCTTTATGTATTTTTCATACTCAGTCTTCCCCACGAATTACCGACCATACCACTCATGCTGATTGGCTTTTTTATGGGACTGCTGATTGATCTGTTTTACGACAGCCTTGGCATGCACGCTGCCAGCGGCGTTCTCCTGGGCTTTATCCGGAACTCCTGGATCAAAGTAAACACCCCCACCGGAGGCTACGATGACAATGTCCCACCCACCTTGCTAAACATGGGATTCGGTTGGTTTTTGTTTTATTGCCTGCCTTTGCTGCTGGTTCATCACGGATTGTTTTTTTATATCGACAGTTTAGGAACAGAAGTATACCTGCCGCTCGTTATACGGGTAGTGAGTAGCACTGCATTCACGTTTATTCTTGGAAGCATCGTGCAAGCAATATTTTATAGAAAAGAAAGGGTGATTTAAATGTATACAGGTAGGTCGTTGGTGGTCGCTGTCAGCATTGGCTTGATAGCATTTGTGTTGTTGGGAAAGCTATTCTTAATTCAGGTTACGGATGACAGTTACCTGAGGAAGGCGGAAAAAAACGCCATCCAACGGGTGGTGGATCATCCCTACCGGGGATTGGTTTACGACCGGAACAATTCGCTGCTGGTTTTCAACGACCCGGTTTTTGACCTGATGGTAATCCCCAGGGAGTTTCACCTGGAAGATACGGCCAGGTTTTGTGAGCTTTTCGGTGTGGAAAAAGACCTGTTGGTCACCAATTTCAACGCGGCAAGAAGCTATTCCTGGGTAAAACCCTCTCCACTGATCAAGCAAATCTCCAAGGAGGAATTTGCCGGAATTCAAGATTTTCTAATCGATTACAAGGGGCTTTTTGTCATGACGCGGTCCGTCCGCTCCTACCCTCAATCGGCCGCCTCCGGTGCACTTGGGTACATCGGAGAGATCAATGCTTCGCAACTGAGTCGTGATAGTTCGGGGTATTATTCTCAGGGGGACTACGTGGGCCTAAGCGGTATCGAATCCTACTACGAGCCCGAGTTACGGGGAAAGAAAGGGGCTAAATACAAGCTGGTAAACGTGCGGGGAATCGAGAAGGGCGCCTTTAAAAACGGGGATCTGGATACGCTCTCCCTTCCGGGAGAAAACCTACAATCCACTCTGGACCTGGACCTACAGGTCTATGGGGAAAAGCTGATGGAAGGAAAACGCGGATCCATAGTGGCGATTGAGCCGAATTCGGGGGAAATCCTGACCATGATCTCGGCCCCCGTGTACGATCCCAACATCCTCACCGGGGCAAAGTTTGGGCAGAACTACCAATCCCTCAGCCTGGATCCAGAAAAGCCCCTCTTTAATCGGCCTATCATGGCCATGTACCCCCCGGGATCAATATTTAAAATTGTTCAATCATTGATTGGCTTGCAGGAAGGCATTCTTACACCCAACACAACCTTCGCCTGCAACAAGGCCCTGGTAAATTGCCACGACCATGCCAGCCCCGTTAACCTTTTTGGCGCCATACGTAACTCCTGCAATCCCTATTACCACCAGGCCTTCCGCCAGATCATCAACCGGGAAGTTAGCTCGAACACCTACAAAGACACCCAAATTGGTCTGGATCAATGGCGGGAATCCGTTCGGAAATTTGGGTTAGGTGACCGGCTGGGCATCGATATCCATGGAGAAAAAGGAGGCTCCGTCCCCTCCAGCCAGCTGTATGACCGCATTTACGGAGAAGGGCGATGGAAGTATTCCACCATTTACTCGCTTTCCATTGGTCAGGGGGAAATACTGGTTACCCCCCTACAAATGGCCAATCTCGCCGCAATTTTTGCTAATAAGGGGTATTATTACACCCCCCATTTGATAAAATCCATCGGTGGCGATCCTTCGCGTATTCCTGAAAAATTCAAAACCAAGCTGTATACGGGAATCGATTCGGTGCATTTCGATTTGATTCAGGATGCCATGGAGGCAGCCTTGTCGGGGACTGCTTCCCGGGCCATCATGAAAGACCTCGCCATTGCCGGTAAGACGGGAACGGCGCAAAACCCGGCAGGAGAAGACCACTCGGTCTTTATCGCCTTTGCGCCCAAAGAAGATCCAAAAATAGCCATCGCGGTGTACGTAGAAAATGCGGGGTGGGGTGGCCGGGCTGCCGCCAGTACGGCCAGCCTGTTGATTGAAAAATACCTGACCGGTGAGATTCGCCGGCCCCAGCTGGAAGAATACGTTTTGGCCGGAGATTTTATTTATTAATTGAGACAGAAAGACACATATTTCCACAGGATCGATTGGGTAACCATCGGATTGTATTTTGCACTGGTTCTACTGGGCTGGCTGAATATCTATGCGGCCGTCTACGATGAGCAAAATGCAACATCCATCTTTGACTTTTCCATCAATTCGGGGAAACAGCTGGTATGGATTGGAACGGCGATTCTGCTGATCGTTTTGATCATGGTTGCAGATTACCGGCTTTTTCAAAACCTGAGTTTGGTACTGTACCTTTTTTTTGTAATCATCTTGTTCCTAACTCCTTTTATCGGAAAGGAGATCAACGGACAACGAGCCTGGTTTGAGTTGGGTGCATTCCGCCTTCAACCCGCCGAATTTGCAAAATTTGCTACTGCATTGGCACTGGCAAAACTCATGGAAAATCCCACTTTCGACCTGAGCAAACTGAGTTATCAACTGAAGGCAGTAGGTATCGTGATGCTTCCTGTTTCGTTTATCATGCTTCAGCCGGATACCGGTACGGCCATGGTCTACAGTGCTTTTTTTATCATGCTATACAGAGAGGGGATGCCCCAGAAGTACTACGTATTTTCCCTAAGCCTGATTGCGCTTTCCGTTCTTACGCTCGCCGTGGCAAATACCTGGTACCTGTTTTCAGGATTGGGTGTGCTGATTGTTTTATTGGTAGTGGCCAGTAAAAAAACATGGAAAAACTTACTGGGAATATTCTTTCTCGGACTGATCATGGTGGGCTATTCCTATAGCCTGGACAAGGTGGTAGAAAAACTACCCCCACACCAGCAAAACCGGATCATGGTCCTTTTTGATCCGGACGTAGACCCACTGGGCGTAGGCTGGAACGTCACCCAGTCCAAAATTGCAATTGGCTCGGGAGGCCTTCTGGGGAAAGGCTATCTGGAAGGCACCCAGACCAAATTCGACTTTGTACCGGAACAACACACCGACTTTATCTTTTGTACGCTGGGAGAGGAGTTTGGATGGATCGGGAGCCTGGTGATGATTGCCCTATTTGTCACCTTGTTGCTCAGGCTGATTTTCCTCGCCGAGCGACAAAAAACACGCTTTTCCCGAATTTACGGCTACTGCGTGGTGAGCCTGCTTTTTTTTCATTTTGCCATTAACATTGCCATGACCATCGGCTTGTTTCCGGTAGTTGGCATTCCCTTGCCATTTTTCAGTTATGGCGGTTCGTCCCTCTGGTCGTTTACCTTGCTTTTATTTATTTTCGTCAAACTGGACTCGCACCGCATCCAAATTTTGGGAAGGAGCTATTAACGCGGGATTTATACCATGCCCCCGACACCCAGGAGCAGGTAAATTCCAGCGGCCACCGCTGCCCCCAGAATCGGGCCGACGATCGGTACCCAACTATATGCCCAATCCGAAGGGCCCTTGCCTTTTATGGGTAACAGTTGGTGCATGATTCTGGGACCCAAATCTCTGGCCGGGTTGATGGCATAACCGGTGGTACCTCCCAGAGAAAGGCCGATCACCCAGACCAAAAACGCCACCGGCAGTGCTCCAAGCGAACCCAAGCCAATGGGAGTATTTTGGCCGTCTTCCAAAACCGGTCCGGTGGAATAAAGAATCACGATAATCAAAACCGAAGTACCGACCATCTCGGATAGTAAATTGGAAGATAGGTTCCGAATCGCGGGTACCGTACCAAATGGCGCAAATTTCAGCTCCGGGTCATCCGTCGCGTCAAAGTGATCCTTGTAGACCAGCCAGGCAATTCCAGAGCCAAACATGGCCCCTAAGACTTGGGCAAGGACGTACTTGGGCACCAGCGCCCAGTCAAAATCTCCAGCGATTGCCAAACCTATACTGACCGCGGGATTAAGGTGTGCCCCACTGTAGGGTCCGGCCACTACTACCCCGATAAAGACCCCCAATGCCCAGGCAGTGGTGATGACAATCCATCCCGAATTAAAACCCTTCGTTTTATTTAGGACCACATTGGCGACTACGCCCGAGCCCATGGCAAGCAAGAGGGAAGTGCCGACAAATTCTGCTGCAAATACGTTCATTCGATTAGTCAGTTAGCCAATTTAGGGTTCTAGTTACGGCTTTGTGCCAGTATTCCAGGTTTTTCTCCATCGCTTCCTTGTTTTCCTTGGGGCTGAAGGACTCATCCGCCGTCCAAAGCGTCTTGATTTCATCCAGGTCCTTCCAATAGCCGACAGCCAATCCGGCAAGGTAGGCTGCTCCCAAAGCGGTTGTTTCAATGATTTCAGGCCGTTTGATGGCACATTGGGTAAGATCGGCTTGAAATTGCATCAAAAAATCATTGGCACTCGCGCCTCCATCGACTCGCATCTCCTTCGTAGCTTCCCCGGCATCCTTTTCCATGGCTTTCAATACATCGTATACCTGGTAGGCAATGGCCTCCAAGCCCGCCCGGACCAGATGCGCACGACCCGTCCCACGGGTGATGCCGAAAAAAGAACCCCTGGCATCCTGATCCCAGTAAGGTGCTCCAAGACCGGTGAGCGCCGGGACAAAATACACGCCACCATTATCGGGAAGACTGTTGGCCAATTTCTCACTTTCCCTGGCATCGCTTATAACAGATATTCCGTCACGAAGCCATTGAATGGCGGCACCTCCGATGAAGACACTTCCCTCCAGCGCGTATTGCACCCGATCTCCCACCTGCCAGGCGATGGTGGTAAGCAATTGATTGTTGGATTTTACCGGTTTTTCGCCGGTATTCATTACTAAAAAACATCCGGTACCATACGTGGTTTTGGCCATCCCGGGTTCGGTACATAACTGTCCAAACAAGGCTGCCTGCTGGTCACCCGCAATCCCGGCAATCGGAATCCGCGCCGACAGCAAGTCACCAGAGGTGGTACCGTACACTTCACTGCTAGATTTTACCTCGGGCAAAATGGCCTTGGGAATGTCCAGCAAGGCCAGCAATTCTTCGTCCCAGGTTTTATCATGAATATTAAAAATCATCGTCCTACTGGCATTGGTGATATCCGTGATGTGGGCCTTTCCCCCCGTCATTTTCCAAACCAGCCAACTGTCCACTGTTCCGAAGCAAATCTCACCTTTCTCGGCACGTGCTCTCGCCCCTTCTACATGATCCAATATCCATTTGATTTTGGTTCCCGAAAAGTAGGCATCAATGATCAAACCGGTTTTATCCCGCACCATTTCCGAATGCCCCTCTTCTTTGAGGGAATTGCAATAAGCCGCGGTACGGCGATCCTGCCAGACAATGGCATTGAAAATCGGTTCTCCCGATTCCCGATCCCACAAAATTGTGGTCTCTCGTTGGTTGGTGATCCCGATTCCAGCCAACTGATGAGCGCTGATATTTGCGCGGGTAATCGCCTCGGTAGCTACGGAAGCCTGAGAAGTCCAGATCTCCCTGGGGTCGTGTTCTACCCAACCCGATTGGGGAAACAGCTGTTCGAAATCCTTTTGAGCAGAGGCAACCGGTTGCCCCTTTTTATCAAAAATGATGGCTCTGGAACTGGTTGTGCCTTGATCCAATGCCATTAAATACTGGTTATTTTGGTCCATGGGGTTATGTCTGAATTAAATATTTCTTGGCTAATTTATAAAATTCTTCGAGTTCTGACATGATCCACTCCTCATCTTTTCCAAGTTCAGCTGCCATAAGGGCAGCCACACGGGGAGCCATGTGCAAAGCAGCTTTTGCATCCAGTAATAAAATTCTGCACCGCCTGGAAAGAAAATCTTCCACCTTTATGGCCATCTCCTCCCGTACCGACCATACCACTTCCGCTCCCGTGTAGGGGTAATCCGGATGGATCGGTTGGGCCCATTCGGGATTGGATTGCTGTAACGCCCGAATGGTGGCGGCATCCGCTCCATACAGGTGTAAAGGCCCTTCCTCAGGGTGTTCCAGGTACCCGTGCAGGTGCTTTCCTGCGGAGGTGCTTTCCACCGCCTTGATTCCATGTATCCTGTAGTGCACGTCCACGGTATCTTCGCCCATTTTCCTGAACGTCGTCCATTTACCTCCCGTAATGGTAACCAACTGGCTATCGGAGACAATTACCTTATGGCTTCGGGATATTTCCTTGGTCTTGGTACTGCCCTCCTTTGGTGCAGCCAACGGCCTTAAACCGGCGAATACCGAAAGCACATCTTCCCTACGAGGCGCCTTTTTCAGGTATTGACCGGCGGTCTCAAGTATAAAGGTAATCTCCGACGATAAGGGTTGGGGTTCCATTTTTGGTTTTTTCCGCAAGGTATCCGTAGTCCCTACTACGAGTTTTCCCTGCCAGGGAACTGCAAAAAGTACGCGGCCGTCGGACGTCTCTGGTATCATTAACGCATCGCTTCCGCCAAGAAACGAACCATCCAATACCAGGTGAACACCCTGACTGGGTTGGATCATCTTCTGAGCATCGGGTCGATCCATCTGAAGAATTTTATCGGCAAATACGCCAGTGGCATTCACCACGGTTTTTGCCCGTACCTTATAATTATTCTTACCCACCACGTCCCGAAATACGAGACCATTGATCCTTCCGGAGGCGTCCTTGCTCAGCTCGTTTACTTTGGTATAGTTGAGCATGCAGCCACCCATGTCGTCGCAGGTTCGGGCTACCATCAGCGCCAGGCGGGCATCGTCAAATTGCCCATCATGGTAGACAATGCCTCCGCGGAGATTTTCCCTGCGGATTTTGGGCAAGCGCCGGTACGTCTCCTCCGGGGAGATAAAACGAGATTTTCCCAGACGCAGCCCGCCGGCCATCCAATCGTAAATCTTCAAGCCAATACTGTATTTTAATCGATCGAAGATGGTATACAAGGGAATGATAAAAGGCTGATTGACCGTAAGGTGCGGAGCATTCTTTAACAGCCTTCCCCGTTCTTTCAACGCCTCAAACACCAATCCAACCTCTCCCTGAGCCAGGTAACGTACCCCGCCGTGCACCAACTTGGTGCTTCTACTGGAAGTTCCCTTGGCAAAATCAGCTTTCTCTAAAAGCAAGACCTGTAAGCCCCTGGACAGCGCGTCCAATGCCACCCCCAGTCCCGATGCGCCTCCTCCGATCACCACCAGATCCCAACTATCTCCCGATTTTTCCGTCTTTTCTACCCGGAGTAGATTCTCTTTTCTTTTCATTTAATCCTGTTTACTGCACTAAAGTACAATAAAAGGAAACAAAAAGAAACAAAAAGAAATTATTTTTATTATCTTTAGTGAAAAAAATGCAGCGATGGTAATTGCAGAACGACATAAGTTTATCCTGGACAAGCTGGAACAAGCCGGCTATGTAAGTGTGGCGGCGCTAAGCAGGGAAATGAACGTGACCATGGTAACGGTTCGAAAGGACCTTAAATTACTCGAAGACAAAGGTTTGCTCTACCGCTCCCACGGGAGTGCCACACCAGTGGCCCCCTATGTCAACGATAAACCGGTGAACGAAAAGCAATTGGTTCAGGTGGAGCAGAAACGGGCTATCGCTCGAAAAGCGAGTACTCTGGTAAACGAAAAAGATGCCATCATCGTCGGGTCGGGTACCACCGTGCTGGCTTTTGCCCGGGCACTTCCACGGGATCTGCCCTTAACCGTACTCACCGGAGCCATGAATGTCAGCATGGCACTGCTGGATTTTCCGGAAGTGGAGATTGTGCAATTGGGCGGCGTGGTACGAAAAAGCAGCAGCTCGGTTGTCGGCCATTATGCTGCCTCCATGATTGAAGATTTTGCTTGTAGCAAACTCTTCATCAGTGTGGATGGCATCGACCCCGAATTTGGTCTGACCACCTCAAACATGATGGAAGCCCACCTGAATCATGTGATGATACAATCCGTACAAAAAACCATCGTACTTGCGGACAGCAGCAAGTTTGGAAAAAAAAGCTTCGGAAAAATCGCAGCACTGGAAGACATCGATACCATTATCGTCGACCGGGCACTTCCCAGCCATTACGTGCAGGTATTGGAAGACAAGGGAGTAGAGGTCTTACTGGTCTAATGGGCTGTTTTCTCCGGAGGGCGACTCTCCCCTCTGGTTTCGGACTTGATAAACTGCTCCAGCTTTTTCTGGTAGCCGGCCCGATCCCCTTCGTATACGGGAGTAAAGCCTTGCTTCTCAGGGAAGGTTTCCATGTGAAGCGTTTGGGTAGGAAAGGCAAAACGCACTTCCAGCCTATTCGCTAGCCGAATCGCCGCCAGAATCAGGTCCTCTCGTGCCTTTAGCTCCTCGGGCCAGGAGGGTACCTCAAAAAAAACGTAAAACATGATATCCAGACTATACGCTGAAAGGTTATTAAGGTAAATGTTGTAATAATCCTTACGCGTTTTGGGATGGTTTTGTACAATCCGGCGCAAGCCTTCTACAAACACCTCAATCAACTCCGGTGGAGTATCGTAGGTAATGGTAAGGGTACTGTAAAAACGGCGGTACTTTCGAAGTCCGTGGTTGTCTACCGTGGCGTCTGCGATTTTACCATTTGGAATGTACATGAGTGAATTTCTGAAGGTACGTACACGGGTGGACCGAAATCCGACCTCTTCCACCGTGCCATCTACGTCACCGCTCGTGATCCAGTCCCCCACCTGAAAAGGCTTGTCAATAAAAATCATGACAGAACCGAAAAAGTTTTTGATGGTGTCCTGTGCCGCCAGCGCAAAGGCCAGCCCACCAATCGAAAGGCCGGTCAAAAACGGGACGATGTCGATCCTTAAGCCGTATTTGAGGACGAACAGGGAGCCGACAATGATCACGAAGGCTTTCAGCGTTTTTCGTACAAGAGGCACCAGCTGGTCATCCAGCGTGGAGGTAGTCTTATCGGCCAACCGTTCCATGTAGCCTGAAAAGACGTCCACCAATTTGTAAAAGATAATGGTGACAATGAGCGGCTTCACCGCATTCAGAAAAATCGTCACCCAGGAGACAATGGAAATGGGCAACTGCAGCACCCGGATAAATATGGCAAGCAACAGGACGATCAGGTAAATACTTACGATTCTCGCTACCGGTAGCAGGTATTTCTTTGCGATGGTACGGTAGCCCGATCTAACCAAGACATAGTACAGCCCCCTATCTACCAGAAAGGTAAACAACCGGTGGCTTGCAAAAACCAACAAAATCAGAAAAAAAAGTCCAAATAACTGCCAAAGGTGGAGGCCGAAGTAAACCTGACTCCCCAGCTTGGGCAGAAGCGTCAGCAGCTTATCCGTTCCATAGGGATAGGTTTCCTGGTGCAGCGCCTTGATGTTTTGTACGGTATTCGAAGAAAACTTCCATTGATTTCCTACTTTTTCCAAATAGACCGAAGGAAGAATGATCTCATCAAAAACGTAAATCTGTTGGCCATTTCGAACCGTATCGCGGTAATTGGGTGCATTTGGAATTTCGTTCATGTGCACGTACACCCCGTTTCCATCAAAAATCTGCTTGAGCATAACGGCCAAAGCGGAGGCATTCTGCCCTTCGCTGCCAGCCATGTTCAACGCTCCGGCCGAAATATCCGGGTCGTAGTGACCTTCGTTCAGGTGGTAAAAGAATGTATAGGTGCTGTGATAGGGGGTACTGAAATTATTGGTATCCGTTGTATCGGAAAGGTAATCCACTTCGGTCTGGGCGCCCGTAATCCCAGTCCATAGAAGGAGTGTGAGAAACATGCCGTACCTGCCGGATTGTTTGATTCGTTTCATTGAAGTAGTCATCATCTTAACCGATTCATAAAGGTATTTTGTATTCGTTCAGCCGATTCATATAAACGGTCACCAGGCTGTATTCATTGGTGCTACCGGAAAACTCCACCCATACGTCTCCGCTGACATTCAGAGGTTTTTGATTAATCAGTGTTCCATCGGGATGGTACAAATATGCAAAATCCTGCACCCTATCCAACACCACAAAAATCTTATTTTCCGGACCAAAGGAAAAATACCTGTAGTCCAATTCTTCCGAAAGTATGTTCAACTCAAACAAAAGCCTTTCGTCCGCTGAAAGCACTTTTAATTGATTGTATTCCTTGACCACCCAGAGATATTCCGACCGGTTCTGATCGTTTACCAGGGAAAACCGGGTATCCCGATCGGGCCGCATCAATTGATTTCTATACGTAAGTTCACCTTTAAAATTCACTTTTAGTACTTCTCCGGCATCGTTTATCGTCACCAATCGGGTCTGCCCTGTCGACAGCCCTTCTTCGATACCGTAGGAAGTGGAAATACGTTCTCCGAGCATGATCGGACCGCCTGTCTTTGATTCACCCCGACGGCTGTACAGGCCCAGGCTTCCATTCGCATGAAGGGCTACCATAAAATCTCCGAGTCCGGGTACCCGGTGATGGGCTGGTCGGCTCGCCAAGCCTCCCCCGCTGGTTTCCTTCGGATCCCATTCGTCCAACAGTATCCCATTTTTTGAATACAGGTAGAGGTTCCCCTCCCGGTCGGCGACAAAGTATCGGTAATCCCTGTTATTGTCGTAATCCAGGACATTTAAGTGAGCAATATCTACCCCTTCCTTGAAATGGATAGGGAAACCTGGAAGCAGGTTGCCGTATCGGTCCAACGCGTACACCAGATTCCTGGTCGCAAACACCAACTGTAGTTTTTCGTTTTCGTAAAAATCAATTTGGAACACATCGGAGATTATTTTTCCAGGAATGCGCTGCATGAATACCGATTCCCCTTCATTTGTGAGCAAATGAACAAAGAAATCCTCATCCTGAACCAAAAAATCAGTACTTCGGTCGTTGAAATTCTGTAGACCAATAGGCCCGTATAGCAGTGGGGTATCAAAAACCGTACTTCTACTTTCGACGAGCGTCAACGACCGGTTTGCCACTTTTTCATTCAGGTCCACGGTTATGTCTACTGTAACTTTTCCGTCTTCCTGAAACGAAACCCGCAACCCGTCGAAGGAACCAAAGACTTCTGCATATTTTTGAAACAAGGCCCTCCAGGATGGCTGACTGGAACGCGTCAACGCTGGAAAAAAACGCTCGTTGTTCAGAAGAAAGTGAACGGGGGTTTGCGCGGGAGGCTGCAGCCGATGCTGCGCTCGGATCGATTTTCCCCAGGTGTTGTCCTGGTACAGGTCATCCAGTAGGTTCCTCATGGTGCGTAAGCTATTGCCCAGCACCAATTTCCCATGGATCGCGGCGAAATAACTCTTTGTAAACCCGGTGAACTGTCCACTAAATAGATGTGCTGGAAATTCCTCAAGATCCAGCATGACTATTTCCGTACCGCGGTAATAATCTTTAAAAACGGATGCGGAATCGTTTTGATTGATCGAAAGTGCAAACGCATTTAGGCTTTCCAGCAATCGGTTGGCGTCATTTGTGCCGAGAATGAGTAGTTGTTTTGGCGAAGTCTCCAATAATCCCTCCTCGATAACCAAAGCGGCAGTTCCACTCAGTTTGCTACGAAAAACCTGCATTTCCAAACTGTTTTCTATTTCTGCCTGGATAACTGGTTTAGGTGAAAAAGAAGCGTTGGGTATGCTGTCAAACCCGTTCAGATCCGGCATCCAATAGCTACTGACGAGCATCGCACGGTTACTGATCAAGGAATGCATCTGCCCCAGCTCCGCCTCCGAGACAGCCGTTCCGCTAGTCAATTGCTGTACCTTTCCATTGACAAAAAAATCCCCCCGAAACGTGATAGCCGCATCGGAAAGAATGGGAACGAGGTTTGCTGAAAAATCCGCGGCACGAAGGTCTTCCACGAGTTTATTGGTACTGCCCTGCGTCAATTCCTGCACATAATCGGCAAAGTTGGCACCGGAAACGTGCACCAGTCCCTCCGGGGGCAATGCAGACTCCCCTGCAAAAAGGTATGGAAAGGTCTCCTTGAAGTTCTTCAGACCTTCGGACTGCGCATAGCGAATCGCGTCTTCCACTAAGAAGGAATGGTAACTGCCCAGCAATACGTTGTCATAGAGGGCATAGGTAAATCGCTTTTCACCGTTTTCCAGGGAGATCTCAACCAGGGAAATCCCGCTGTAGCTTCGTTTTCTGACCTCCCCTCCCTGATTTTCAAATTTCTTTTCCAGGTTCTTAATAAACGGAACAAATTCCCTGTTTTTAAAGGCGACAGCGACCAGGAAACCGAACGATTCCTTACCCAGCGGATGGAGCGAGAGTCGAAAACGCTGTCCTTTTAAAAACTGGTGAAGCTTGCCTTGGTTTCCGGTGCTGTTATCCAAAAAAACCAATTGGGATTCTAGCTGCTGCAAACCGGCAAACCGATGCAGTTTCTCCCAGACAGGTTGCTGCACCAGGGAATTCCAGAAACCTACGGGATCTTCTGTCTCAAAGACGAAAACCGCATTCGGGGGAATCATTTCGGTACCCTCCCATTGATCGTCGAAATAGCCGGTTTTCAGCATTAGAAACGCGGCTGCTCCCAACACCAGGATCAGTACCATTACCAGCAGGTTTTTAACTTGGCTCACGGCGTCAACGGTTACACTTTACCCAAAGCAACAAAAAAATCCCAACGCGTGAAAGTTGGGATTTCAAAAATTCACAAAGAAAAGGGATCAGTTTGCGGATAATTTATCAAGAACCGCCATCACTTCTTTCACATGTGTTCGAGAAACCTCTAAAAGGGCTTTTTCTTCGTTGTTCAGGTCCAGTTCAATGACTTTTTCAATCCCATTTTTGCCCAAAATCACCGGCACACCCAGGTAGCAGTCGTCGATCCCGTATTCTCCGTCCAGCTTGATACAAACCGGGAAAACACGTTTTTGATTCTTTACGATGGATTCCACCATTTGTGCTGCTGCAGCACCCGGCGCGTACCATGCTGAAGTACCCATTAACTTTACCAACTCACCTCCGCCAAACTTGGTACGTTCAATGATGGCATCCAATTTATCTTGCGCAATCAGTTCCGTCACCGGGATACCTGCTACCGTGGTGTAACGCGGGAGCGGCACCATCGTGTCTCCATGTCCACCCATGAGGATTGCCTGAATTTCTTTTGGAGACACATTGAGCTCCTCCGCCAGAAAAGCCCGATACCTGGCCGTATCAAGGATACCTGCCATGCCCATCACCTGTGTTTTTGGCTTTTTGGAGGTGATATGCGCCTGGTAGGTCATGACGTCCAGGGGATTGGAAACGATGATGATGATGGCGTCGGGGGAATGCTGAATGACGTTTTCGGTAACCATTTTTACAATACCGGCGTTGGTTTCGATCAGATCGTCACGGGTCATGCCTGGCTTTCTCGGCAAACCAGAGGTGATGACCACTACGTCAGAACCTGCCGTTTTCGAGTAATCATTGGTACTTCCAATGGTACGGCTATCGTACACATTGATCGGTGCTTTTTGCCAGATATCCAACGCTTTCCCTTCGGCCACGCCTTCTTTGATGTCGACCAAAACAATTTCCTCGGCTATTTCTCGGTAAGCCAAAACATCTGCACAGGTCGCACCTACATTTCCGGCTCCGACTACGGTTACTTTTGTCATATGTTATAATCGGTTTAGATTGTAATTTTTCAAAATTTGCGCTAAGATATTAAAGAATGCGCTTTATAGGAAGGAATATCCCGAATTATTCAAACATCTGCCCCAGGTTAAAAAACCCGTAGGAGTTTTTGTAGGAGGAGAATAATTGCTGGTTCGTTTGGTTGTAGAAGGTGGCGAGCGCTGTCATCATCTTCGCCTTTATTTTTTGGTTGTTTCTAAAAATATCAAGAATGGCGTAGTTTGGAATCACCCACAAAATGGCTTCCTCGGTACTTACGATCGCGGTGTATATCCGTTTGGAATCGGCTAACATGGAGTTCTCCCCAAAAGGGTCGCCTTCGTTGAGTTTGATGATGGTTTCAAAACTGCCTCGAATGTCAATGTTCAGAGTAACTTCTCCCTTTTCCAGAATATACAAGGCCTGACTGGGATCGTTGCGGAAGAAAACCACTTCATCCCGCTCGTATTTTCGTTGGTGAATGGCTGGTAAAAAACGGGACATCTCTTCGTAGCTCAAGTCCTGAAAAAACCTGGCTTTTTCCAAAAACGCAAACTGCTTCAGTTCCTTTGCACTGTATTTCTTTTTAAACGGATTCATCATCATCTTTTTTTAAAATACACCACCTCTCGTGTTGCATGCGTCACTTTGAATCGGTCATCTATTCGATACCCAACCACCCAGGCGATTTCTCCCCCAGAACATAGCACTTTTACCCGATCTTTCATAATCAGGGGTACTTTCAAATCAATGAGAAAGTCGCTTACCTTTTTAAATTTCCGCATGCCGAGGGGCCTAAACCGATCTCCTTGTTCCCAATTTCTCAAAAGGAGGGGAAATTCGAGTAATTCCCCGTCCAGCAAGGCGTTTTCAGCCGAACGATCCAGCTGCCAGCCCCCTTTCAGCCGGATGATTTCGTAGCTGCCACGCTCACCCGCACGAAACGACAGGGCATGCTGCTCCAGGTGGGTGGGCTCCGGGTCGCCACATTCTTTCCCTAAAATTAATTTATCTCTGTCTATGTTTAGCACCCATTCACCAGAAAAAAAACGTTTTCCGGAGACCTTTTTTTCCATGGCTTGCAGTATTTCCACGACATGTTGGTACGTAAATCCCCTGCTTCTCAGCCAGTAAAAAAGGAGCGATGCCTTTCCCGGGACAGGCTCTAGGCTGGAAAAAGGCAGGTATTCAAAGGAAGCTTCCTGCAATACGTTTTCCGTACGCCACTGCTCGAAAAAGTAAAAAAAAGCCTTTCCTGTATCCTTTACCCGCTCGAAACTTTGCCGCATCGCCTCGGGCGCATGGGAGTCCCGGTCTTCCAGTACAGGGATCAATTCATGACGCAGGTAATTTCGCTTGTAGACGGTCTGCTGGTTGCTGCTGTCTTCCCGCCAATCCAGCCGATGTTCCCGCAAAAAGGCCAGGATTTCCGCCCGCTTGAAGGGCAGTAACGGACGAAGAAGGTAGTCCCTTCGCTCAGACATGCCGTACAGTCCCTCGATTCCGGTGCCCCGCAGGAGGTTCAGCAGGATGGTTTCGAGCTGGTCGTCCGCATGATGAGCCAAGACCACCCCATTCGTTTGTAGCTCCTCGTTGATTCGGGAAAACCACTGGTACCGCAACTCCCTCGCTGCCATTTGAAGAGATACTCCCTGCTGTTGCATGTATTCTTCCGGTGCGAAATCCCGTACATGGACGCCATGTCCCAAGCGGTCTGCCAGCGTTTTCACAAAAAAGCAATCTGCCTCGCTTTCTTGCCCACGCAGGTGAAAGTTACAATGAAGCAACTCAAACGTAAAGCCAGCCCGGTGCATCAGATGCGTCAGGGCCACGCTGTCTACTCCTCCGCTGACAGCCAAAAGATACCTTTCTCGGGCATCTAAAATGTTATTTTCCCGTACATGTTGGATAAATCGGCTGAGCATAACCCAAAAATACCATTTTATATTAATTTTGAACCGGAAATACATGCGAATGACACAAATCAAACTATTTTTACTGGGCATTTGCTTCTTACTGGGCTGGCTCCCGGCCCATAGCCAAACCGAACAGAGCCGGCTCGAAATCCTGCAAGCCGACGCACTGCAGGGAGGAAAGGGCTTCGACCGACTTCTGGACAACGTGATCATGAAGCACAAAAATTCCCTTATTTATTGCGACTCGGCGCATTTTTACGGACAGGAAAACCTGGCCAAGCTTTTCGGAAATGTCAAAATCGACAACGAGGAAGACTCGGTTACCGTCACCAGCCGTTACGCCGAGTACGATGGAGAAACCCAATTGGCCAAACTACGAACGAATGTGATTTTGGTCAACGAAGGGACGACTCTTTACACCGATTTTTTGGATTACAACCGGGAAACCGGGGTGGCCAACTATTACAACAATGGACTGGTTAAAGACAGCACCAATACTCTGACAAGCAAGCGGGGCGTCTATGAAACCCGGGATGAAAAAATCACCTTTGTGGATAAGGTGGTGTTGGAGAATCCCGACTACACGATGAAATCAAAGGTGCTCTACTACTACACAGTTACCAAAATCGCTGAAACAGAAAAACTGACCAACATCGTATCCAAAGAGGGAGACAAATTGAATGCTCAACGAGGAAGTTACTACGATACCGAAAATAAAATCTTCCGATTTTATGACGGCAACGTAGAATCCGAAAACAGCATCGTTTACGGAGAAATTCTCTATTACGACGAAAAAGCCGAATACTTTGAGGCCAGGGAAAATGTAAGCATCTTCAACAAGGAGCAGAACGTAGAAGTGTTTGGTGAGGAAGGAAAGTACTGGGAGGGGCGGCAATATTCGAAAGTATACGGTCGGGCCCTGGTTCGGAAATATTTTGAGGCAGACACCTTATTCATGATTGCCGACACCCTCATTACCCAGGACAGCGAAATACCGGAGGACCGATACATGCTGGCCTTTCCGGACATGCGAATGATCAAGTCAACGCTTGCTGGCAGGGCCGATTCCATGGCCTACACCTATGCAGACTCCACGGTTTACCTGTTTTCAGATCCCATCTTGTGGAACAACAAAAGCCAAATCACGGCCGACAGCATCCGCTTTCTACTGGCAAACGAGGAAATCGATCAGGCCCTGCTGATTGACAATGCCTTTGCCATTACCCGGGATACCGTAGCTAATTTCAATCAAATCAAGGGCAGAAAAATGACCGCCTATTTTTCAGAAGGGGACATCGAGTTACTAGACGTGGAAGGAAATGGAGAATCCCTGTATTTCGCGTTGGAAAATGACACCACCTTTAAGGGTCTGAACACCTTGCTTTGTGGTCGCATCATCATGGAATTTCAGGAAGGAGCCGTTTCACGAATTAGCCATTCCATCAAACCCGAGGCCTCGTTTACGCCTCCCCATTTGATCGAAGTGGACCAGAAGCAGTTGAAAGGATTTACCTGGCGATCTGACGAAAGACCAAACAGGCAAAGCATTGATGACTGGAGAACACCCAAAAAAAGAGAGCGAAACCTCTACAGTTACTTCGACGAACCGGATGTAACCTTGCCCTTGCCCGACGAGGACGAACTACAAAAACGTATAGATAATTTCAATTAATTATCTGTTAAATGACAATTTTTTGAAATACGGGTAGTTTAAAACCCATTTTGTAACGGTTGCTCCGAAGAAAAATTTCATGAAGGTTAACATTTTTTAACCCCTTTGTGCGTAAAATGTGGAACCAATTAAGTATTTTTATACGTATGTACTAGTAATGAAAAGAAAAAACGGTATTCTATTGAATTGAACTTTACATGAAACTCTTGCTATCACTATTTCTCACGTTGACCCTGTGTTTTCAGCAGTATGCTGAAGCAAGGCAAGTGCGCGTGCTCAGTGATAAAGTGGAGTTCAATGGAAAAGTGAATACTACACAGCGGAAATCGCTCATTCTTCTAAACGAGTCCCAGGAAAAATCGGTGTATTACCTGAGGTATTTGCGAGGAAATATCGGTTCTTCTCAAAACATTCAGGTTTGCCTGGGGGACAATTGTTACGATCCGAGGAAAGACCTTTCCCAAATCAAACTTACCTTGAATCCTGGAGAAGTGTATACGGATTTGTACATTGAATTTGAATTGGGAATCATTCCCACTAAGGGCACATTCGATCTGCATTTTTTTAACAGCAACTCGACCCGAGATGCCTTCATTATCGAAAGTGTGTACAATGTGATTGGAGAAAATCCCTCTGAAGAAGTAAGCCATCAAGACGTGGACATGGGAAGCATCTACCCGAACCCCAGTGTGCGGTCGGCGCAGTTGGATTACAAAATCAAAAATCCGGCAGCCAGTGTGCGTGTGGTAATCAACAGCTTTATTGGAAACCCGATATATGACTTCACGTTGGATCCGGGTCAGGAGACCTTGGTGATTCCGGTGACGGACCTGAATCCCGGCACCTATTTTTACACCTTGATTGTCGACAATAAGAATATTGTCACCGAAAAACTATACGTTAAGAGGTAAGGTTGTCCCTGGTACAGGATGTGCCCTTGAAAACCAATTATTAATCCCTTATATTTGCAGGCTACATGATAAAATCAACACCATACGTTCTTGTATTTCTACTGGCGCTCCTTCTTTCCGGCTGCGGTGAATTTTACAAGTTAGAAAAGAGTACCAATTGGGACGAGTTGTACGAGGCGGCTAACCGGTACTACGATCAGGGCGAATACAACAAAGCAATCATACTCTACGATCGGGTCCTTCCGGTCATCAAAGGTAGCGGTAAGGCAGAATTGGCGGAATTCAACTATGCATACGCCCATTTTCGTACCAAACGCTACATCGAATCTGCCGGCTATTTCAAAACCTTTTTTGATACTTACAACCGTTCTCCCATGGCCGAAGAGGCTCTTTTCATGCATGCATATTCCCTATACCTGGATTCCCCGGATTACAACCTGGATCAAAGAAGTTCCCGGGAGGCAGTGAATGCCATTCAGTTATTTATGAACCGGTACCCGGAATCCGATTCTTACGAACGCGCCATATCCATGATAGATGATCTTCAGAAAAGGTTTGAGGAAAAAGCATTTGAAGAATCTAAAATGTATTACCGACTTACGGAAGGCCTTTTTCCGGGAGAATTTTACCGGGCATGTATCATCAACTTTCAAAATTTCGCAAAGTCTTTTCCAGACAGTGAATACAACGAAGAATTGGCGTTCAAGCTGGTAGAAGTCAGTGCTGCCTATGCAGAACGGAGTGTATTTGACAAAAAAGAGGAACGTCTGAAACAATCCATCGACTTTGCTCAAGACTTTAGTCAGAAATACCCGGACAGTAGCTACGGGAAGAAAGTGGAAAACATCAAGAGCGAAACCACAACCGAGTTAGAGGCGCACTACCGCTTGAAGGAACAATACGAAGCCCGGTCGGCGGAGGCACGGAAGCTACGCGAGGAAGAAGAAAGAAACCAGGCAGCAACGGAAGCATTACGAAACACAGAAAACTAACACATACCAATCATGGCGGTTAATCCATCAATAGTTACCAGAGATCTGGACAAAGTGGCCGAAAAATCAGGCAATCTTTACGAATCCATATTTGTGATCTCGCAGCGGGCAAAGCAAATTTCCTCGTCTATGAAAGAGGAATTGAACACCAAGCTATCCGAATTTGCTTCCACGGTAGACAACCTGGAGGAAGTGTTCGAAAACAAAGAGCAGATTGAAATTTCCAAATTTTACGAGCGGATGCCCAAGCCCAGCACCCTGGCAATGGAAGAATTTATGGAAGACAAGGTGATGTTCAGGTATCCGGAAGAGGAGACGGAATCGTAACATGCCATCACTTTCCGGCAAACGTATCTTACTCGGGGTAACCGGAGGAATTGCTGCCTACAAGGCAGCACACCTGATTCGATTGCTTGTCAAAGAGGGGGCAGAAGTGCAGGTCATTGTGACCGCTTCTGCCCTCGACTTCATTACCCCACTCACCTTGGCTACCCTGTCAAAAAAACCCGTGTACCGGGATTTTTTTGATACACACTCCGGTGTATGGAACAACCATGTGGAACTGGGAAACTGGGCCGATTTAGTAGTAATCGCGCCCCTATCGGCCAATACCCTTAGTAAACTGGTGACGGGGCAAAGCGATAATCTTCTCTTGTGCACCTATTTGTCCTGTACCTGCCCGGTGTTGGTAGCGCCTGCCATGGACCTTGACATGTACCGGCATCCCGCCGTTCGTGACAATCTAAGCACCCTGGCAATGCAGGGCGCACACGTGATGGAGGCTGCCAGCGGAGAACTGGCAAGTGGTCTGAGTGGACAGGGCCGTATGCCAGAACCGGAAGAAATACTGGCGCAGATCCAACACCTGCTTTCTCCCTCCTCCTTACTAGTTGAAAAAAGAATACTGATCACTGCCGGTCCTACCCGGGAAGCCATCGATCCCGTGCGCTACATCAGTAACCATTCCAGCGGAAAGATGGGGATCGCACTTGCTGACAAGGCCGCAGCCAGAGGAGCCCAGGTGACCTTGGTACTGGGCCCAACGAACCTGCGTCCCAGTCACCCTTCCGTTCGGGTAATTCCCGTTATTTCTGCATTGGAAATGTACGAAGCCAGTGAGGAAGCACACCCCACATGCGATGTGGCCGTCTTTACTGCTGCCGTCGCTGATTACAGACCAGCGAAACCATCGGTAGAAAAGATCAAAAAAAAAGAAACAAACCTGAGCGTATCGCTCGTCAAAAATCCCGATATCGCCCGTACCCTGGGCGAGAAAAAGACCAGCAAGCAAATACATGTGGGCTTTGCGTTGGAAACGGATGAAGGCTCCGGAAGTGCCGAGCATAAACTGGTGTCAAAAAACTTTGATTTCATTGTTTTAAACTCCCTGATCGATCCGGAAGCTGGATTTCAGAAAGATACCAACCAGGTCACCTTTTTCAGTACCACCGAAAAAAGTGAAAAAACACCCGTCCTTAAAAAAGAGGAACTGGCATCGATCATTCTGGATAAAGTAGAAATGCTACTCGGAGCAAAACCGAAAGTGGAGAAAACCGTTTAAACGCCTAGACACAATAAAGCCTTAACCGATGACACGCAACCTGGTATTTTTCGGATTTCTGGCAATGGTATGGTTACCCCTGACAAGCCTCAGCCAGCAACTAAACTTCACCGTCACCATTAACAGTGAGCGCGCAAGAACCCAGGACCGAGACATCTTTGAACAAATGAAGTCCTCCTTCGAGCAGTTTTTAAACGGCCGAACCTGGACCGACGATGAATTTAAACCTGAAGAACGCATCAAGGGAAACTTGCTGATTACCATCAATGACATGCCGCAGGTAGGCCTTTTTTCCGCAACTGTTCAGATCCAGACCGTGCGACCGGTTTATGGATCCAACTACGAAAGCCTGCTGCTAAACTTTGCCGATCGAAACTGGACCTTTGAATACGTAGAATCGCAGCCACTTGAATTCAATCAGTTTTCCTTCCTGAACAACATTACCTCGCTTCTCGCCTATTACGCCTACATTGCCATCGGCTTGGACTACGACTCCTTTGCGCCTCGGGGAGGCGATCCGTATTTCGAAATTGCCAACAACATCGTCGCAAATGCCCAGCAATCCTCCAGATCTGGCTGGAACCAAAACCCATCCGATAAACGAAACCGCTACTGGCTGGCCAACGAATTGTACAACTCTCAGGTAATGGTACCGGTTAGGGATGCCTACTACCTCTATCACCGAAAGGGGCTCGACTTATTGACTTCCAAACCCGACGAAGGGTTTGAAAATATCCTTCAGGCACTAAACAAGGTGCAGGAAGCCAATGGGGTTCAACCCAATAGCATCCTGACCATCAGCTTTATGGATGCAAAATCAGACGAAATCAGTAAACTATTAAAATCTGCCCCCGATACGATCAAAGAGCAAGCCGTCGAGGTATTGTTGAAAGTGGATCCCAACAACGCTCGAAAATACAATGATATTTTAAAAGGATAATCCTCAATTTTGGTTAATTTTGACTCCCTAAACGAAATCAAAACAGCATGTTAACCAACCTTAGCATAACGAATTATGCTTTGATAGAACAACTGGAGATGCATCCTTGCGCGGGTCTGAACATGATTACCGGAGAAACGGGTGCGGGTAAATCCATCATGCTGGGAGCCGTAGGCTTATTGCTAGGTAATCGCGCGGATACAAAAGCCCTGTTTGATGAAAGCAAAAAGTGCATCATCGAAGGGGTCGTGGCTGTAGAGAATTACGGCTTAAAGGCTTTTTTTGATCGGGAAGAACTGGATTACGACCCTACCTGCATCATTCGCAGAGAAATCGCTCCTTCGGGTAAGTCGCGGGCGTTTATAAACGACACGCCCGTGAAGCTGGACGTGTTGAAAGAATTGGGAAAAACCCTGATGGATATCCATTCGCAACACGAAAACCTGCTGTTGGGGGCCTCCGTGTACCAATTGTCGCTGATAGATGCCTTTGCTGCTACCCAAGCCGAGCGAACGGTTTTCAAGGAACGCTACAAGCAATTCCAGGACTTGAAAAAAAAAGTGCACGACTTGGAGAAGGAGATGCTGAGCCTGCAACAGGAATCCGACTATAACCAATTTCAACTGGAAGAACTATCCACGCTCAACCTGGAAGAAGGGGAACAAGCCCGGCTTGAATCAGAAGAAGAAATACTCAATCACGCCGAAGAAATAAAATCACAGGCCATGGAAGCCCTGGGATTTCTTGATCACGAAGAAATGGGTGCGCTGCAAATGCTGGGTGCTGCAAAACCGCATTTTCAGTTTCTCAGCAGATTTGGAAAGGAATTCGAGGAACTGAATCAACGATTTACCAGCCTTTTGATTGAGTTGAAGGACGTTGTGGAAAGCCTATCGACCGAGGAACAACGGATGGATGTGGATCTGGAACGATCCGAATGGATCCGGGAGCGGCTGAGTACTATCTACCAACTACAGAAAAAACACGGGGTACATACGGATACAGCGTTAGTCGAATTGACCGCCAGGCTTGCGGACAAAGTGTTTCGGGCCGATCATCTGGAAGAAGCACTCGATCTCCAAAAAGCCGAACTGGAAGCAGCCAGAATCGCCCTCATGCAGGCAGGCCAGCACCTTTCAAAAAAACGCATGGCGATTTTCGACAACTTTAGTGGGGAGATTCAGGCATTATTGGCTCAACTTGGGATGGAAAATGCCCGAATCGAAATCCATCGAAAAGAAGTCCCCGCCAATGAATCCGGTATCGACGAAATTGACATACTATTCTCGGCAAACAAGGGCATTGCCACACAACCCATCGGGCAGGTCGCGTCCGGGGGGGAGTTTTCACGCCTGATGTTTGCCATTAAATACGTCATGGCCGATAAAATGGCCCTGCCGACGCTTGTCTTTGATGAGATTGACACCGGCATTTCCGGAGAAGTGGCCCTTCAAATGGTGCGCATGATGCAAAAAATCGCAGAAAAGCACCAGGTAATCTGTATCAGCCATTTGCCTCAGGTAGCTGCGAAAGGTGAAAAACACTATTTCGTATTCAAGGACAACAGCGCCAAAAAAACGGTGAGCAAGATCAAGTTATTGGACGAGGAAGAACGTCTTCTTGAAATCGCCAAAATGATTTCCGGGTCCAATCCATCCACTACTGCCTACGAAAACGCGAGGGAATTGCTTGGTAAATAAACCAATTCGATCGTTGTTTTCAAAAATCAAAAAGTTTACACTAGAAAGCGTTAAATTTGTAAAACATTATTTATTCCAAGAAAGAAAATTAAAACTAAAATATGCCTGAGAACTTACTAAAAGGAAAAAAAGGAATTATTACCGGAGCCCTGGATGAAAATTCAATCGCCTGGCAAGCGGCGCTTAAAGCCAAAGAGCAGGGAGCGAAATTCGTACTTACCAATGCCCCCATCGCCATGCGGATGGGCGCGATCAAAGAACTAGCCGAACATTGCGAAACCATCATTATCCCTGCCGATGCCACGTCTGTAGAGGATATCGAAAAACTCTACGACGAGGCCAAAGAGTTTTTGGGAGGGAATTTTGATTTCCTTTTGCATTCTATCGGAATGTCACCCAACGTAAGAAAAGGCAAACCCTACGGAGACCTGAACTACGAATGGGTTCAGAAATCCTACGACGTGTCGGCGATCTCCTTTCACAAAATGTTACAGGTAGCGGAGAAAAAAGATATTTTGAACGAATGGGCCTCTGTAGTAGGTCTTAGTTATATCGCCGCTCAGCGTGCCTTCCCTTTTTATTCCGATATGTCCGAGGCCAAAGCCATTCTGGAAAGCATCGCCAGGAACTACGGATTGAGGTACGGAAAACTAAAAAAAGTCCGTGTCAATACCATTTCCCAGTCACCGACAAAAACGACCGCTGGTTCAGGAATCGGTGGATTCAACGATTTCTATGATTTTGCAGACATTGCTTCCCCTTTGGGAAATGCATCCGCTGCGTCCTGTGCCGAATACATCGTCACTCTGTTTTCGGACTTCACACGCATGGTGACCATGCAAAACCTTTTCCACGACGGAGGGTATTCCTCGAGCGGCATTACGCAAGAGCTAATAGATATTTTCATGTCGAAAAAATGACTTAAAAAAAGCCGCCCTTCTACACTGACGAAGGGCGGCTTTTTTACGCTGGTCGAATTTTTACCTTAGGCGTTCGAAATCTGTTCCGCTAGCCAATCTCCTACCTCCGATGTCTTGTAGGACACCTCGCCCTCGGCCAGGTCTTCGGTAACGACTCCTTTTTCCAGGGAGAGATTCACGGCGTCGGATATGGCTTTTGCTTCATCCAATAGTTCAAATGCATATTCAAACATCATGGCTGCCGAAAGCACCGTCGCCAGGGGATTGGCTATATCCTTGCCCGCGGCCTGGGGATAGGAACCGTGAATGGGCTCAAATAACTTGGTATTTTCACCCAGCGAGGCCGAGGGCATCAGGCCCATGGACCCACTGATCACCGAGGCTTCATCGGTTAAAATGTCTCCAAACAGATTTTCCGTGATCAGAACGTCATAGGCCTTTGGCCACTGAATCAGTCGCATGGCCACGGCATCCACAAATTCGTATTCAACGGTAACGTCGGGATACTCGGGCGCCAGTCGCTGTACCGTCTCTCTCCATAATCTGGACGTAGCCAGCACATTGGCCTTATCCACACAAGTAAGTAGCTTTCGGCGTTTCTGAGCGAACTCGAACCCCATTCGGGCCAGTCGTTCGATCTCTTCTACCGAATAGACACAGGTATCAAATGCCTTGGTGCCCTGCTCGTTTCTGCCTCTTGGCTCTCCAAAATAGATTCCTCCGGTAAGCTCCCGAAGGAAGACCAAATCCGTTCCTTCTATGCGTTCCCGCTTCAGGGGTGATTTGTGGACCAGGGAAGGAAAGGTGAAAGTAGGGCGTACGTTGGAAAACAAACCCAAGCGCTTTCTCATCTCCAACAAGCCCTGCTCTGGTCGGACCTTTGCACTTGGATCGTTGTCAAATCGCGGATCTCCTATGGCTCCAAAGAGGACGGCATCCGATTGCAGGCAAACTTGATGCGTCTCTTCCGGATAGGGATGACCCACGGCATCTATCGCCGCGGCTCCCGTAATTGCCTCTTTAAAAGTGATCGTATGTCCAAATTTTTTCCCGATTGCGTGGACTACTTTTACTGCCTGTGCGATTACTTCAGGTCCGATACCGTCACCAGGCAATAGGGCTATATTCATTTCCATAGGGATTCTTCTTTTCTGTTTTGTTACTGTTTTTAATTTGTTCGATGATATTTAACATTTTTTCGGTCGCTTTCATCGCGGCAATCGTTTGGTCACTATCCAAACCTTTGGTCTTAAAAATCCTTCCCTCCAGGTCCCAGGTAATCACACATTCGACAAAAGCATCCGTTTTTCCACCGGGAGGAATACTGATTTGAAAATCCGTCAATTTGGGCAGCTCTTTGTTCAGGGATTTGTAAATCTTCTTCAGCGCCTTCATGAAGGAATCGTATTGCCCGTCCCCGGAGGCGTTCTGCTCGTAAAACTCGTCGAAAATCTTGACCCGAAGCTGTACCGAGGGCTTCAGCCCCTTGGAATGAACCATGTGGTACCCGTCGATGACGATGTCCCGATGTATGGAGTTGTTTTGGAGCACGTCGGATATGATATAGGGCAGGTCTTCCGTTGTGACGCGTTCTTTCTTGTCACCCAGTTCGATGATTTTTTGGGTCACCTTCGCCAATTCCTCCGGCTCAAGCGATATCCCAAGCTCCACGAGATTTTTTAGGATATTGGCCTTCCCCGAGGTCTTTCCGAGCGCGTACTTCCGCGTTCTGCCAAACCGCTCGGGTAGCAAATCACTGTAGTACAGGTTCTTTTTGTTATCCCCATCCGCATGAACACCTGCGGTCTGGGTAAATACGTTTTCACCCACCACCGGTTTATTAGCCGGTATCCTTAGTCCCGAAAACTGTTCGATTAATTTACTTATGCGATAGATTTTGGTCTCCTGTACGTTTAATCCAAAATCGGTAAAGTCCTGAATCACCGCTACCACGGATTCGAGGGGTGCATTGCCGGCCCGTTCGCCCAAACCATTCACGGTTGTATGTATACCTCTGGCTCCCGAGTTCACCGCGGTTAGCACATTGGCCACGGATAAATCGTAGTCATTGTGCGCGTGAAAATCAAAATGGGTGTCCGGAAATTCGGTGCAAATCACGCCCAAAAAGGTCTGCACCTCCTCGGGGCACAACAGCCCAAGGGTATCCGGCAACATGATACGTCTCACAGGTAATTCCGAGAGAAATCGGATCATGGACATGGCATATTCTCTGGAATTTCGCATCCCATTGCTCCAATCTTCCAGGTACACGTTTACTTCTATCCCCTTTTCCGAAGCGTAATGAATGCAGTCGGCAATTTCCTCGAAATGAACTTCAGGCGTTTTTTTCAGTTGATGAGTGAGGTGATTGAGTGAGCCCTTGGTAAGCAGGTTCAGTACCTTGGCTCCGGCATCCACCATCCAATCCACAGATTTGGGAGTATCCACGAAACCCAATACCTCTACCTGATCCAAAAACCCCTTTTCGGAGGCCCAGTGCGTTATTTTTTTAACGCCCTCCAACTCCCCTTCCGATACCCGGGCCGAGGCCACTTCGATGCGGTCCACCCGCAACTCCTCAAGCAAAAGTTTCGCAATCTGCAACTTTTCCGAAGGGAGGAAGGACACACCAGAAGTTTGCTCACCATCCCGAAGGGTGGTGTCCATGATTTCTATTTTCTTTTCTCTACTCATACCCAGTCCATTAATCAATACTTCCTTGGTTTCCCAGGAGCCTTTGGTTTCCTACCGTCCGTTCTCAAATACCTGTATCTCCTCCTTTAGGTTCAACAAATAATCGATGTCATCAAATCCATTCTTCATGTTTTGCTTTTTGTAGGAATTGATGTCAAAGCTTTCTGACTTGCCCGTTGCTAAAAGTGTGATCGTCTGCTTGTTGATATCTACCTCCACTTCGGTGGTAGGATCTGCCTCCACTGCTGCAAACAACTCTTCGGCAAACTCCGGCGATATGGTCACCGGTAGTACCCCAATATTCAGGCAGTTGTTTTTAAAGATATCTGCAAAGAAACTGGAAACAACGCAGCGAAATCCGTAATCGTAAATGGCCCACACCGCGTGTTCCCGGCTGGAACCCGAACCAAAATTCTTTCCGGCCAGGAGAATCTTTCCTTCATAGGTAGGATCGTTCAGCACAAAATCGGGTTTGGGATTCCCTTCGCTATCGTATCGCCAATCGCGAAACAGGTTGTCCCCGAATCCTTTTCTTTCGGTTGCTTTCAGAAACCTGGCCGGTATGATCTGGTCCGTATCCACATTTTCGGAAGAGAGCGGAACCACTCTACTGGTCAATATATCAAATTTATCGTATGCCATGTCTTATTTTTCTAATGCTAATTCCTCAATTAGGTCCCGGGGATCGGTAATCTCCCCTGTAATTGCTACCGCTGCCACCGTAAGCGGAGAAGCCAATAAGGTCCGGCTTCCGGGACCTTGCCTGCCTTCAAAATTACGGTTGGAAGTAGACACGGCGTATTTGCCGGAAGGTATCTTGTCGTCGTTCATCGCCAAACAGGCCGAACATCCCGGTTGTCGGAGCTTAAAGCCCGCCTCTTCCAGTATCTGTACCAGCCCCTCTTCGATGGCCTTTTTTTCGACTTCTCTGGAACCCGGCACAATCCAAGCGGTGATGTTATCCGCCTTTTTCTTGCCTTTAACGAAGTTGGCAACCGTACGAAGGTCTTCGATACGGCCATTGGTACAGCTACCGACAAAAACGTAATCAATCTTTTTCCCCTTCATTGGCTCTCCGGGGTTGAATCCCATATATTCCAGTGACTTAAGGTAGGATTTCTTAACGCTGTCCTTCATACCATCGGTGGTAGGAATGCTATCCTTCACCTTAACGCCCATGCCCGGATTGGTCCCATAGGTAATCATGGGTTCGATGTCCACGGCATTGTACCGATACTCCAGGTCAAATTCTGCCCCATCGTCGGTTTTGAGGGTTTTCCAATGAGCTACCGCCTGATCCCAGGCCTCTCCTTTGGGTGCAAAATCCTTTCCTTTAAGATAGGCAAAGGTGGTTTCGTCGGGCGCGATCAATCCCCCGCGGGCTCCCATCTCGATGCTCATGTTGCAAATCGTCATGCGGGCTTCCATGCTCAGGGAACGTATGGCACTTCCAGCATATTCGATAAAATACCCCGTCCCGCCACTGGCAGAAATCTGGGCGATGATGTACAGGATAATGTCCTTGGAAGATACCCCCGGGCCGAGTTCTCCATCCACCGTAATGCGCATTTTCTTCGGCTTTGCCTGCATGATGCACTGCGTAGCCAGGACCATCTCCACTTCAGAGGTACCTATCCCGAAAGCAATCGTACCGAAGGCCCCGTGGGTAGAGGTATGGCTATCTCCGCAAACGATGGTCATCCCTGGCTGGGTAATGCCCAACTCGGGCCCGATTACGTGGACAATTCCGTGATGGTCGGAACCGAGGTCATGCAATTCTATTCCGTGTTTTTTGCAATTCTCTCTCAGTTTTTCCACCTGCATCCGGGAAAGCTGATCCTTGATGGTCTTGTCCTGATCGATGGTGGGCACGTTATGATCCGGAGTGGCCACCGTTCGCTCGGGAAACATGACCTTGACCCCCCTTTTCTCGAGGTTTAGAAATGCGACCGGACTGGTGACTTCATGGATAAAATGCTTATCGATGAAAAATACATCCGGACCACCTGGGATAGATTTGATCACATGAGCGTCCCAAATCTTATCAAATAATGTTCTTTTCTCCATTATGGTTACGTTTTTGTCAAGATTAGTTGACGGGTAATTTATTCAAAGCATCTAAAAAGGCCTTTGCAGAAGCCAACACAATGTCCGTTTCTGAACCGAAACCATGGTAGGGCTTGCCTTCGTGCATCAGACGCATGTGTACTTTACAGATATCATCGCTGCCCTTGGTAATGGCCTGAATAAGAAATTCATCCAGAATCACGTCCTGGGAAATCAACTGCTTGATGGATTTGATAACCGCGTCCACGGGACCGTTACCTTTTGACCTGCCCGTCTTACGTTCATCGCCAATATTCAGGATCACCTCGGCCTGCGCCTCTTCTCCCTCCTTGCCCTGGTAGGAAATCTCTTCCAACCCGATAAAAGGGGAATGCTCCAGATGTTCACCCAACAAAGAAAGCAGGTCCTTTCTACCGATGTCCCGTTTGGAATCCGCCAGCACCAGAAAATCTTCGTATATCTCGTCCAACTTCTCTTTGTCGAATTCGAATCCGAGCAATTTCAGGTGATGTTTCAGGGCGGCTCTACCGCTCCTTGCGGTAAGCACGATCGACGACTCCTCTACCCCTACATCCTTGGGATCGATGATTTCGTAATTTTCCCTGTTTTTCAGCACGCCATCCTGATGAATACCGCTGGAATGCGCAAACGCATTTCTACCGACGATGGCCTTGTTTGGCTGTATCGGCATGTTCATTAACTTGGATATAATCCGGCTGGTTTCGTAAATTTTCTTCGTATTGATATCCGTGTAGACGGGTATTTCCTGGTGGCTCTTGATCGCCATAACTACCTCTTCCAGGGAGGTATTTCCGGCCCGTTCCCCAATTCCATTCATCGTTACCTCCACTTGTCTGGCGCCGTTCATGACTCCAGAGAGGCTATTGGCCGTTGCCAGGCCAAGATCGTTGTGACAATGGGTTGCAATGATGGCCTGATCGATGTTCGGAACATTTTCTTTCAGGTGTCGAATGATTTTTCCATATTGCTCGGGAAGGCAGTATCCGGTGGTATCCGGAATGTTTACCACGCGAGCTCCGGCTTTGATGACTGCCTCCAGTACGCGTACCAGGAATTCGGGGTTCGCTCTACCCGCATCTTCCGCATAGAATTCCACTTCCTCCACCAGATTCCGTGCAAATTTCACCGCCTTGACAGCCTTTTCCAAAACTGCTTCCGGTGTGCTTCGGAGCTTATGTTCGATGTGGTATCCGGATACGCCAATACCTGTGTGAATTCGGCCTTTTTTGGCGTAGCGAAGAGCCTGAGCGGCTACCTCTATGTCCTTTTCAACCGCCCTCGAAAGGGCGCAAATGGTGGGTTCCGATACCGCCTTGGATATTTCTACTACGGAGTTGAAATCCCCGGGGCTGGATATGGGAAATCCAGCCTCGAGAATATCTACGCCCAATGCCTCCAAAGCCTTGGCTACGACAATTTTTTCCCTGGTATCGAGTTGACATCCCGGCACCTGTTCCCCATCTCGTAAGGTGGTATCAAATATCCAAAGCTTTTCTGACATAGGTTTATTTAATTATTTTCCGGGCGCAACTTGCGTACCGTAGCACCCGCTTGCCACATTTCTGAATCCCTAAGTTCTTTTAGTTCTTCCTCCAGTTTTACCCGGTAATCCGACTTGCTATTCGATTCGATCGATTTGGCCGCCTCTTTTCCGGTTTTTACACTGTTGTACAGTTCTTCAAAAACAGGTTTGGTCGCGTCCCGAAAGGGTTTCCACCAATCCAGGGCTCCTCGCTGGGCCGTTGTGGAACAATTGGCGTACATCCAATCCATGCCATTTTCCGCGACCAGCGGCATTAAACTTTGGGTAAGTTCTTCCACCGTTTCGTTGAATGCCTCAGAGGGAGAATGCCCGTTGGCCCGCAGCACCTCGTACTGGGCAGCAAAGATCCCTTGAATGGCACCCATCAGGGTTCCGCGCTCTCCGGTAAGGTCTGAGGTTACTTCTTTGTAAAAATCCGTCTCAAACAAATATCCGGATCCTACCCCGATGCCCAATGCCACCACACGATCGCGGGCATTGCCGGTTGCGTCCTGATAGATCGCAAAGGAAGAATTCAACCCTCTACCCTCAACAAACATCCTGCGCAACGAAGTTCCGGAGCCTTTGGGAGCTACCAATATTACGTCTACGTCTTTTGGAGGAATGATGCCCGTCTGATCTTTATAGGTAATCCCAAAACCATGGGAGAAATACAGGGCCTTCCCAGGGGTCAGGTGTTTCTTTACCGTGGGCCACAAGGCAATCTGACCCGCATCGGAAAGCAAAAACTGAAGAATCGTACCTTTTTCGCAGGCTTCCTCCAATTCAAACAAAGTCTCTCCGGGAACCCAGCCATCGGCAACGGCTTTGTCCCAGGTTTTAGAACCCTTACGCTGTCCAACGATCACGTTGAAACCGTTGTCTTTGAGGTTTAGGGCTTGGCCAGGTCCCTGTACACCGTATCCAAGCACGGCTATTACTTCGTTTTTTAGTACTTCTTTGGCTTTTTCAAGAGGAAATTCTTCTCTTGTTACGACATTTTCTTCAACTGTACCGAACTTCAGTTTCATAATTATAGAGTAAAATTTAATTTAAATTAGTTACAAATACTTGTCAATCGTTTCCATGGGTTTCGCTACCGCAACTCTTCCCGAACGCACAAATTCCAACACATTAAAGTCTTTCAATACTTCCAACAGCTCCTGTGTCTCTTCTTTATGCCCGGTCATTTCAATGACCACAAAATCTTTCTCGGCGGAAATAATCCGGGCATTATGTTGCCGGATGACCTTTTCCAGCCCGGAATCGATGCTGTCAATGGGGATTTTGTACAAGGCAATTTCCTGAAAAACCATCTCCTCATCCAGGTAATAAAATGCTTTGATCACGTCGATGATTTTCTCAATCTGTTTGGTCAGCTGAATGATTTGTTCCTGGCTGGTATTCACTACGATCGTAATCCGATAGATACCCTCTTCCCGGCTCTCAGATGCCGTAAATCCATCAATATTGATCCCTCTACGGGTAAATATCAGGGTGATCCGGCTGAGAATGCCAATAAAATTTTCCGTAAAAACAGAAATTGTATATTTTTTATGCATCTGAATCAACTAAGTCTAACTTCTTCTACTGAGCTTCCCGAGGCGATCATTGGGAAAACGTTGTCCTCTTTTTCTACGACTACCTCCAGAAAATAGGGGCCGTCGTGTACAAACATCTCGGCTACTGCCTGACGTAAATCCGATCGCTCGTCTACTTTTTGTACTTTGAAGTTGTAGGCTTCGGCGATCTTCATAAAGTCCGGATTGTCCAACTCGGTAAAAGAATAGCGTTTGTCAAAAAACAATTGCTGCCATTGCCGTACCATTCCCAGGAAATTGTTGTTCAACAACACCACTTTTACCGGCGCTTTGGTTTGCATGATGGTGCCCAATTCCTGAAAGGTCATTTGGATACCTCCGTCGCCCACCACGCAAATAACCTGCCGGTTGTAATCGTGAAGCTGGGCTCCTAGGGCAGCCGGAAGTGCAAATCCCATCGTACCGAGTCCTCCGGAGGTGACCTGGGTACGGGTGGTCTTGTATTCAAAATACCTCCAGGCCACCATTTGGTGTTGCCCCACATCGGTTACCAGGATTGCATCGTCCGCCTTGAATTCGTTGATATGGCGAATCACTTCGCCCATGGTCAAACCTACCTTGGTCGGTGAAAGATCGTTCCCCACAACCACCCGCTTCTCTTCGGCCTCCAGTTCACGGAATTCCTGAATCCATTCGGGATGGGTTTTCTTCGCCACCTTTTCTGTAAGCTTTTCCAGGCTGATCCTGCAGTCGCCTACAACGGCTACTTCACTCTTCACCGTCTTATCGATTTCCGCCGGATCCAATTCCAGGTGAATTACCTTCGCTTGCTTGGCATACCGCTTCACATCCCCGGTAACCCGGTCGTCAAAACGCATCCCAACAGCAATCAATACGTCACACTGATTCGTAAGTAAGTTCGGTCCGTAATTGCCGTGCATGCCTAATTTTCCAACGAAATTCGGGTGTTCCTCCGAAAGGGCTCCGGTGCCCAGAAGGGTACAAGCCGCAGGTATTCCGGATTTATCGAGGAATGCTTGCAGCGCCTGTTCGGCCTTACCCAGGATAACTCCCTGACCAAATAGAACGTAGGGCTTCCTGGCCTGATTGATCAGGTTCGCAGCCTTTTCTATGATCGCATCTTCCACTTTGGGATAGGGTCGGTACGAACGGATGTTCAAACAAGGCACGTAGTTGAATTCCCCAAGACTGGTCTGGGCATCCTTGGTGATGTCAATCAAAACCGGACCCGGTCTTCCCGACCGGGCGATATGAAATCCCTTGGCAATGGCAGGAGCAATGTCTTCCACCCTGCGAACCTGAATGTTCCATTTGGTGCCGGGCATGGAAATACCCACCACATCCGTTTCCTGGAAAGCATCGGTGCCCAACAGGTGGGAAGCTACTTGTCCGGTGATGCACACGAGCGGTGTGCTGTCGATGAGGGCATCTGCCAGACCGGTAATCAAATTCGTAGCGCCCGGTCCGGAGGTAGCCATACAGACGCCAACCTGGCCGGAAACCCGAGCATAGCCCTGGGCAGCATGAATTGCTCCCTGCTCGTGCCGGGTTAGAATGTGCTGTATGCGATCCATGTAGTCGTAGAGGGCATCGTAAACAGGCATGATGGCGCCTCCGGGGTAGCCAAAAATGTATCTGGCATTCTCTGCCACCAGCGATTTGATGACAATTTCAGCCCCTCTCATTTGTGAATCATTCATAGTGGTTAACTTTTATCTGTCACGCATCCTTCGGATGCAGTGGAAACTAACTGCGAATATTTTTTCAAGGTACCCTGTAAATGGCTCAAGTCTTTGTTTACCCAGGTTTTCTTTCGCTCTGCAAAGGTCTCTTCCGACACGTTGCAACTGATTTCCAGGGTTTCGGCATTGATCGTGACCACGTCCCCATTTTGCAGCAAGCCTATGGGACCGCCCATATATGCCTCTGGCGTGACGTGACCAACCACAAAACCGTGAGTGCCTCCGGAAAAGCGGCCATCCGTTATCAAGGCTACATCCGCACCCATGCCTGAGCCGATGATGATCGAGGTGGGTTTTAGCATCTCCGGCATACCCGGCCCTCCTTTGGGACCTACGTAACGGATCACGACCACATCTCCCTTCTGAATTTCCTGGTTTTTCATGGCATCGTTGGCCTCCTGCTCGGAATTAAACACTTTCGCAGGTCCGGTAAACGAAATCCCTTCCTTGCCCGAGATTTTTGCAACGGACCCTTCCGGTGCAAGATTCCCTCTCAAAATACACAAATGCCCCGTTGCTTTGATGGGATCTCCAGGGGATGGATGACATTTCCGCGTTCCGCCTTCACGGGAGTGACATTGGCGAGATTTTCCGCGACGGTCTTTCCGGTGACCGTCATGCAATCCCCATGAAGCATTCCGTTATTCAGCATGTATTTCATAAATGCCGGGAGCCCACCTTGTTCATGCAGGTCTTCCATCATGTACTTGCCACTGGGTTTGAAATCCCCCAGCACTGGCGTAGTTGCATTGATTTGCTTCAGATCTTCCAGTCCAAAATCAATGCCAGCTGTGCGGGCGATGGCCAACAAATGAAGTACCGCATTGGTACTACCCGCCAGAGCAACCACCACCCTTACGGCATTTTCCATGCTTTTCCTTGTTAGTATGTCTTTTGGCTTGAGGTCCATGGCCAGCAGGTTCGCGATGTATGCTCCGGCGGCCTCACATTCCGCTGCCTTTTCCGGAGAAGTAGCCGGGTTGGAAGCGCTGTAAGGGAGCGACAAACCCATCGCCTCAATGGCCGAGGACATGGTGTTTGCAGTATACATCCCACCGCAGGCACCGGCACCCGGACAGGCATTTTTAATGACGCCCATGTAATCCTCGTCATTAATTTCATTCTTAATACGCTTTCCATAGGCTTCAAATGCCGAAACAATGTTTAGCTTTTCCCCTTTGTACTTGCCCGAACGAATCGTTCCCCCGTACACCATGATGCTGGGTCGGTTGACCCGCAACATGCCCATAACTGCTCCGGGCATGTTTTTGTCGCAACCGGCTACGGCAATAACTCCATCAAAAGCATGGCCCAAAATGAAGGATTCAATGGAATCAGCGATGATTTCCCTGGAAGGCAGGCTGTACCGCATGCCCGAGGTGCCCATGGATATACCGTCGCTGATACCTATGGTGTTAAAAACCATTCCCGTGAGTTTCGCTTCCACAGTAGAGGCCTTAATGGCTCTGGCAAAATCGTTCAGATGCATGTTGCAGGGATTGCTTTCGTATCCACAGCTAGCCACACCCACAAACGGCTGCTTCATTTTCTCATCTGTAAGACCTGTGGCGTACAACATGGCCATGGAAGCAGGATTTTCCTGGTTATCGCTTACCTCCCAACTGTGTTTTTTCGAATCACTCATTCTTTTGTATCGATTTTATTAAGAACTGGCTTATAAAAAAAAGTGCTTCACTCAAATGAAGCACTTTATTGAATTTTTCTATCGTATAAATAGATTAGCACTTCATCCTGTACTAGATGATAATGACGATAAGGACGACGACGCTAACCCGTATAAACATATTTTTACTCCCGAAAGGGCTTTTTTCTCCTATTGACATGTATATTATAATGCAATATTAAAACCCTTATTCCATACTTACAATATTTTATTTCTTTTTTTAATTTGAACAAAACAACAAAATTATGCGATTGAAATAAAAGTAGAAATTATAGTTTATTATTACATTAAATGAGAAATTTAATTTTCTATATTTTAACAATGGAAAAAATTTCAAAATATTATTCTGATACAAATTATTCTTAAATTTTTTTGCCAAAAACACCCTCTCTCAACGTCCTGACCTTACCTGAGGCCAGTGACGGCTCAATCGTCCGCAGGTTAATTTGGAATGGTATAGGAACTATTTCAGCGCTTTCTTTTACTTTTGACACCAAACGCACGCTGACATGATTACTTTTCCAAACGCAAAAATCAATCTGGGCCTTCGCATCCTGGGAAAAAGGAGCGATGGATTTCATGAAATTGAGAGTTGCCTGTACCCCATCCCCCTTACCGATGCCCTGGAGATGATCCCCTCCCGCTCGTTCACTTTTGCCAGCAGCGGAAACGCTATCCCTGGAAACGAAGCAGACAACCTGATCGTAAAGGCCTACCGCATGCTCGCAGCAGATTTTCACGAGGTTTCTCCGGTCGCTTTTCATTTGCACAAACACATTCCCATCGGGGCGGGGCTCGGAGGCGGCTCCTCCGATGCCGCCTTTGCACTTGCCGCGCTGAACAAAATATTCGATTTAAACATAAGCGATCAAACACTAGCGAATTACGCGGGAAAATTGGGCAGCGATTGTCCCTTTTTTATTCGAAACAAGCCACAACTCGCCCGGGGTAGGGGAGAAATCCTCGAAGAAGTCAAACTAAGCCTGGCGGGCAATTGGTTGTTTTTGGTCCATCCGGCCATTCATATCGGTACGGCAGAAGCCTATGCGGGCGTACGTCCGGCGCCGACCGCAAAAAAACTGCCGGAGGTTTTGGTCGATCCTGCTTCCTGGAAACAGGACCTGATCAATGATTTTGAAATCAGCATTTTTTCAAAATATCCGGAAATCGCCGCCATCAAAGCGCAGCTTTACGCAGCAGGTGCCTGGTACGCCGCCATGTCCGGTTCCGGGTCCGCAGTGATCGGCCTTTTTGCCGAAGAACCGAAAAAGCTAAATTTTCCCTCCGGCTATTTCACCTTCTCCCAGCAGCTTTCCTAAACTACTGAATACGGCGCAATTGACGTATGCTTCTTTTCTTCAGGGCATAGTGAATGAGGGGATACATGGCTACCGAGGCCAGGATGATGCCCGTTCCCAGGTAAAATTCCCCGGCCATTTTTTCCTGTTCCCCAAACACCAGCACAGCTAGCAATATGCCGTACACTGGCTCCATGTTGATGGTCAGATTGATCGAAAATGCCGATAGTCGCTTCATCAGCTCAACCGAAAGGGTAAACGCCGCCACCGTACATACCTGCGATAGTACCAAGAGCCAAAACCAATCCCAGCCAGTCGGCAGCCATGTGATCCCCACTTCCGAAACAACCCCCGCATAAACGGGCAAAAAACAAACGGAAGCCAGGAACGCGCCACCCATCTCGTAAAAGGTGATGATGTACGAACTGCGGGTGCGGGTGAGTTTCGCGTTAATCACCGTAAAAACGGCGCCTACTACCGCAGAAATCAGCGCCAGGCTCAGGCCCAGCCAATATCCCCCTTCGAATTTAAAAATCACAACCAAGCCGACAATGACCAGCAATCCCAGAACCAACTCGTACCATTTTACCGGTTGCCTGTTTGCCAGGGGCTCAATCAGGGCGGTCCAAAAGGAGCAGGTAGCCATGCCGGCCAGACAAACCGAGACGGTAGACACCTGGGCCGCCCAAAAGAAAAGGATCCAATGAATACCAATCAGCGCCCCTGTTCCGATAAACCGAGCAAGGTCCTGCAACGGCACCCCCAAGCCCCTTCCTTTGAGACGAATAAAAATTCCCAGCCCAATCCCTGCCAATAGCGTTCGGTAGGCTACCATTTCTACCGGTGGGAGGCTAATGAGCAGGCCAAGGACTGCGGTGAAGCCCCAAAGGAAAACCACCAGGTGAAGCCAGAGATAATCTTTAACCAGTTGTTGCTCCATCTTACCTGGGAACGGTTTTGTAAAGCACCAATCCCGTAAGCCCAAAAACAATATTTGGTATCCAAACCGCCATTACCGGGTAGGCCGTACCTGCCTCTGCAAACGTGCGGGAAAGCAGGAACAGAATGATGTAGACAAAGGCCAAAAGAAATCCCAGAGCGATCTTGAACCCGGAACCTCCCCGGGTCTTTTTGGCTGATACGATCACCCCGATAAACGTAAGCAAAATGGCCGCAAAGGGAGACATGAAGCGCACGTATTTTTCGATGCGGTAAAAACTGATATTGTCTGCGCCCCTTTCTTCCAAAATTTGAATTTGCTCAGTGAGTTGGGGAAGCGTAAGCGTCTCGTGATGGTTGAGTGGCAGATCAAAATCCTTAGGGGTGATGGACAGGGTGGTATCCAGTTCTTCCCCGGTAGACCACTCCTCCTTCATCTCTCGCAGTTCGCGCAACTTCCAGTTTCGCGCACTCCAGGCATTTTTTGCCGTATCCCAGACGATGCGATCCGCCGAAAACTTGGACACCAGCTTGCCCGAATCGATCTGTTCCAGTGTAAAATCGTGCCCGGTATTGACCGAGGTATAATACCTTGAAATGTAGGCATACACATCTGGAGCCACTTTGATATGGATGTTTTGTTGGTTGGATTGGTATTGCTTGTCCAGGTATTCGACTTTAAATTCCGAGACCCCGGCCGTGGCCACCGGTAAGACCCAACCGTTAAGAAAAAAACTAACCAGAGCAATGAGACAGGCAGAGACCAGAAACGGAACCAACATGCGGACAAAGCTAACGCCACTGCTCAAGATCGCAATAATCTCCGTTCTTCCCGCCATTTTCGAGGTAATGAAAATGACCGAAATAAAGACCGTAATCGGCGTGAGCAGGTTGTTGAGGTACAACCCGTAGTTCAACATGTACTGGAGTACCTCCTTGGTAGGAACCTTATTCCGGATATAGGTGTCGTTTTTTTCCGTAAAATCCAGCACCAATACGATCAGGATCAACATCAAAACTACAAACAGGTACGTTTTGAGAAAATCCCGAATGATCAGCTTGTCCAGTAATTTCATACCAAGGGGTCGTTTATGCCATTCCAATACAGACGGATAATCTCCGGCACGGTTTACAACCTCCGGCTTACTTTTTCAACCATTTGCTTTTTCCAGGAGAAAAAGTCTCCTGCCTTAATCCGCTCTTTTGCCTGACCGGTAAGCCAAAGGTAAAAGGATAAATTATGAATACTCGCAATTTGAGCCGCCAGCATTTCTTTGCTGAGGGTCAGGTGGCGCAGGTAACTTTTGCTGTAGAAATTACTCACATACGACTGAAATCCCGAATCCAGCGGAGAAAAATCCATTTTCCATTTTTCATTCCGGATATTGACGATGCCCTCCGAGGTAAACAACATACCGTTTCTCGCATTCCGGGTGGGCATCACGCAATCGAACATGTCGATCCCCAGCGCGATACCTTCCAGGATATTGGCCGGTGTTCCCACGCCCATGAGGTACCTCGGTTTGTCGGCTGGCAAGAGGTCGGTGACCAGATCCGTCATTTCGTACATCAATTCGGCAGGTTCTCCGACCGACAAACCCCCAATGGCGTTGCCTTCTCTCTCCTGATCGGCTACAAAACGAGCAGCCTCCTGTCGAAGGTCTTTGTACGTACTCCCCTGCACGATCGGAAACAGCGCTTGCCGGTATCCGTACTTTCCTTCGGTGGCATCAAAACGCTGGATGCAGCGTTTCAACCAGCGATGGGTCAGCTCCATGGAAGTCTTGGCGTAGCTTCGCTCACAGGGATAGGGCGTGCATTCATCAAAGGCCATCACGATATCCGCACCGATACTACGCTGAATGTCCATCACCGATTCCGGGCTAAAATGGTGCCTGGAACCGTCTATGTGGGACTGAAAGACCACACCCTCTTCGGATATTTTCCGGCTTTCGGCCAAAGAAAAAACCTGATACCCGCCACTATCGGTCAGAATGGGCGCGGACCATCCCATGAATTTATGCAATCCCCCGGCGGCCTCCAAGACCTCTAGACCGGGGCGAAGGTACAAATGGTAGGTGTTGCCTAGAATTATTTGTGCCTTCACATCGTAGGTAAGCTCCCGCTGATGCACTGCTTTTACGGTCCCCGCCGTCCCCACGGGCATAAATATCGGCGTTTCGATTTCCCCGTGGTCTGTCAGTAGTACACCCGCCCTGGCTTTGCTGGCCTGATCCTTCGCTTGAAGTTTAAATTTCATTCCTGGCATTCGTTGAAAAATCCCCCTTTTACTCCGTATATTTGCGCACAAAAATAGGTGCATTTCTACAAAAGAAACGAAATTTTTGATTTAATCTTACGCTGCCTTCAAAGCGCAATGCTATGGAAATGATTTTATGGGGACTCTTTTTTTTAGCTGCCGGAGTTCAATTCACCTATTTACTGGTTGTCTTTGGAAGGTTTGCTTTTTTTTATACCAACCGGAGTGCGCGTACCCAGGACCAGAATACCAGTGGTGTATCCATCGTAATCGCAGCACGAAACGAAGCCGACCATCTAAAGGACCTGATTCCGCTGCTGATGCAACAGCAATACCCCACATTTGAAGTGGTGGTGGTGAATGACCGCTCTACAGATGCCTCCGAAGCCCTGTTGAACGCGTATTCCCGTCAGTATTCCGGACTCCGGGTGGTGCATATCCGCTACACACCTGCCCACCTGACAGCCAAAAAGTACGCGCTCACACTGGGTATCAAAGTTTCTAAACACGACACCGTTTTACTTACCGACGCCGATTGCCGGCCGGTGTCCCCCAACTGGATCAAACGCATGTCAGCCCCGGTACGTAACGAGGGCAAAACCTTCGCGCTGGGACACGGCTCCTACCTGGCCTTACCCGGCTTGTTGAACAAGGTCATTCAGTTTGAAACCTTGATGACTGCCATCTATTATTTTTCTTTTGGGTACTGGAAATCGCCCTTCATGGGTGTGGGCAGAAACCTTTGCTACCGAAAAGATTTCTTCCTGGAAAAGAAGGCGTTTAAATCCCTCTGGCACATAGAAGGGGGGGACGATGACCTCTTTGTCAACCGTCATGCCACGGCTGCCAACACCGCCGTGGTGGCCCACCCGGAGAGCATCACCGTGTCCCAGCCAAAAACAAGCTTCCGGGAATATTTTATTCAAAAAAAGCGGCATTTCCACGCGGGGAAATATTATCAGGCAAAGGATAAACTAAAACTGGGACTGTATACGTTAAGTCATTTGGTATTTTGGGCTACGGGAGCCGGACTCCTTTTTGTTAGCACCGACTGGGAACCAATTGCCTTGGTATTGGGGTTAGTTTTGGCAAGAGCGATGATTCAGTATCTGATCATCAGTGAAGCCAAAAAAAAATTGGAAGGCCGGGGAAAAGTGGCTTGGACCCTGTTTTTCGATCTCATGTATATGGTATATTTTTGGATACTGGGTATGCAAGGGTACCTGTCAAGAACGGTTAAATGGAAATAAACGAAAGAGGTTTTTCGGACAAAGCGTTAGAGGATTTCGAACTGATCGACAAAGCGGTCAGGGAGAAAGACCAGCAGGCCTATGCCTCACTGATGAAGCGTTATAAAAAAGCCGTTTATTTCATGATTCTCAAGATGATCCGCGATGCGGATGATGCAGAGGACCTCACCATGGAGGCCTTTGCGAAGGCATTTCGAAATTTGCATAAATTCAAAAAAGACTATACCTTCAGTACCTGGCTCTTTCGCATTGCGACCAACAATACCATCGATTTTATCCGGAAAAAGAAACTCAAAACCATGAGCCTGAACAACACCATGACGGACGATGGCGGTAATTCGGTGACCATTGATATCGAAGACGACGAAAACAATCCCCAGGACGAATACATCAAAAGTCAACGGAAAGAGATGGTGCGGATTTTTGTTTCCAAACTACCTGCCAAATACCGCAAGTTGGTCAAACTACGGTATTTTGATGAACTCTCCTATGATGAAATTGCAGAAGAGCTGGGAAAACCTCTGGGCACCGTGAAAGCCCAACTACACCGCTCCAGGGAGTTACTTTTTGAAATCGCTCAGGGCAAAAACGAGCACATCTGAACCATGGACGCCAACCCTACCCTGATTCAGTCTTATTTTCCAAACCTTAGCCCCGTTCAGATCGAGCAGTTTGCACGCCTTGGAGGCCTTTATCAGGACTGGAACAGCAAGATCAATGTGATCAGCAGAAAGGACATGGAGCATTTTTACCTGCATCATGTCTTGCATTCTCTCGGGATTGCCCGGGTAATTGCGTTTCCCGGCGGCAGCAAGGTGCTGGACATCGGCACCGGAGGAGGTTTCCCCGGGATCCCCCTGGCCATCTTGTTTCCAGACGCGCACTTCCACCTGGTCGATTCCATCGGGAAGAAAATATCCGTGGTCAAAGACGTGGTTCGTCAACTGGGCCTAAAAAACATAGAAGCCCAGCAAGTACGTGCGGAAAACCTAACCCGTACGTATCACTTTATCGTCAGCAGGGCAGTCACCCGGATGGAAAAATTTTATCCCTGGGTTCAGCGCAAATTTCGGAAGGAAGACTTGCACAAGGATTTTCAAAACGGTGTATTTTACCTGAAAGGGGGCGAGGTGGACGAAGAATTGGAAGCCCTGAACCTGAGTTACGTCTCCTTTTTTCTGGATGATTACTTCACCGAACCGTTTTTTTCTACAAAAAAGGTGGTTTATATACCCTATACCGGTAAACGGTAGGCCGGATCCGGAAGAATCGAAGTGCGCCCACCTCTACGGATCGTTGTTCCGAAAAAAAACCAATGACAAGGGAATGCTAACGCGTCAGCAGGAACTCTGCGCGGGCTTCCCCAACCGTGACGCCCTCCAGGTCAAACTCCTCAAAATCCGATACATCCGGCACCGTGGCAACCCGCAGCCGGTTGTCGGTAAATTCGAGCACCTCCATCACAAAGGAGTCGTCCAAATCCTGCATCCGCAGCTGTCCATCCCTTAGCTCCCAATTTCCGGTAAAGCGATCGCTGCCCTGTATGGGAAACCGCTCGGTCCGGAGGGGAAGGCCGGCAGTACTTACTTCTACCGAAAAAACAAAGCCGCCCGTCGCTTCCACCGATTGGGGATCCTCTGCGAATGTTACGCTCATTTGGTACTGCTCGCCGGTTCCGGTGAGGGATACGGGAATTGCTATCGGGGAACCCGGCAGCATGGCGCTGCCCGAAGCCTGCACGCTGGCTGCTTCCAGATTCCACACGCCGCCGGATAATCGGGGCTGTTCCGGTGCTTCCTCCGCCGATTCACAGGCAACCAACAGGACCAATCCTACCCATGCAACTAACCACTGACGATTCATAACTTATTTCTTTTTGTAGGTGATTTTAACGGGCACCCCTTCAAAATCAAAGTTTTCCCGCAGCCTGTTTTCCAGAAATCGGGTGTAGGGAGATTTGATGTATTGGGGCAAGTTACAGAAAAAGGCGAACACCGGATTCTTGGTCGGCAACTGGGTAATGTATTTGATTTTGATGTATTTCCCCTTGTTCGCAGGGGGTGGATATTTTTCGATTTCAGGCAGCAACCGTTCGTTTAACTTGGAGGTCGGGACTTTTCGGTGCTTGTTTTCGTACACTTTCATCGCCAGTTCCATGGCCTGAAAGATCCGCTGCTTGGTCAACGCCGAGATAAAGATGATCGGAATCCATTTGTTTTCCCCCAATTTTTGGGTCATGTCGTCTTTAAACGTTTGCATGGTTTTATGGTCTTTTTCGATCAAATCCCATTTGTTTACCATGATCATGATCCCCTTGTTGTTTTTAATCGCCAGCGAAATCAGGTTGACATCCTGAGCTTCGAGTCCCCGGGTCGCATCCACCATGACAATGACCACGTCAGAATCTTCCAGCGTACGCAGGGAACGCATGACGGAATAGAACTCGATGTCTTCTTTTACCTTGGCTTTCTTACGAATACCGGCGGTGTCGGTCAGGATGTAATCCTTTCCATAGAGTTGATACCGGGTGTGGATCGCATCCCGGGTAGTGCCCGCTTCGTCCGTGACAATGGACCGTTCTTTGCCAATCAGCGCGTTGAGAAAGGACGATTTTCCAACATTGGGCCTCCCCAAAATGGATAGTTTCGGAACACCCTCGTCAGGGTCTTCCTCACCTTCGTCCGGAAACTTTTGGATCACCTCGTCCAACAGGTCTCCTATTCCGCTTCCGCTGGCCGAAGAGATGGGGAAAATCTTTTCTTCTCCGAGACCCAATGCATAAAATTCATTGGCCATTAGCATTTTATCCAGGTTATCTGCCTTGTTCGCGACCATGAATAAGGGCTTGTCGGTGCCCCTGAGCTCCTTCGCAAATTCGGTGTCCAGATCGGTCAGCCCGTCCAGGCAATCTACCACAAATAAAATCACTGAGGCTTCTTCAATGGCCAGACGCACTTGTTTTCTGATTTCTTTTTCGAAAATCTCATCCGATCCGGTCACGTACCCTCCGGTATCGATCACGGAAAAAAACCTGCCTCCCCACTGTGCATGTCCATAATGCCGGTCCCGGGTTACTCCACTAAGATTATCTTCGATGGCTTTTCGCTCCTCAATGAGCCGGTTAAAAAGCGTGGACTTCCCCACGTTAGGTCTCCCTACAATTGCTACAATATTAGCCATAATGTGCTGTTTTATTGGTCGTAACCAAATTTTCTTAGTTTATTCTTATTTTTACGCCAGTTTTCCTCCACCTTTACGTAGGTTTCCAGAAAGACCTTCTTGCCGAAAAATTTCTCCATTTCCTGCCGGGCGAGGGTACCTACCCGCTTCAGGGCCTTTCCCTTATCGCCGATGAGGATTCCCTTCTGACTCGGACGCTCCACGTAGATGAGTGCCCGCATGCGTATGAGTTGCTCCGTTTCCTCAAATTCCTCCACCCGCACCTCGGTACTGTAGGGAATCTCTTTTTTGTAGTGGGTAAAGATTTTTTCCCGGATGATTTCGGAAGCAAAGAAACGCTCCGGACGATCGCTCAGTTCCTCCTTGTCGTAAAAGGGCGGATGTACCGGCATTCGGTCCAGGATTTCCTTCAATACCTTCTGCAAATTAAAATTTTCCAGCGCAGAAACCGGGATGGTTTCCACGGCCTGAATGCGGTCCTGCCAATATCGGGTTACTTCCTCTAATTTGTCGTCCTTGTTCAGGTCTATCTTATTGATGAGCAGAAGCACCGGCACACCGGAGGCATTCATTTTTTCAATGATTTCCTCAATATCCGCATCGTCTTCAAACAAATCCGTCACGAACACAATCACATCGGCATCCTCCAGCGATAAGTTCACAAAGCTCATCATGCTTTTGTGCAGCTCGTACTTGGGTTTGAGCATGCCGGGCGTATCTGAAAAGACAATTTGGTAGTCCGGTTCGTTCATGATTCCCAAAATCCGATGGCGCGTGGTCTGGGCTTTGGAGGATATGATCGAGAGTTTTTCACCCAACAGGGCATTCATCAGGGTAGATTTTCCCACATTGGGTTTTCCTATGATATTGACAAAACCTGCTTTGTGTTCGCTTTCGGGCATGGACGCATTTTTTTTACAAAGGTACTTGATTTTTGAGAATATGTCCTTACCTTTGTATCACAATAACGGACAGGGGGATAAAAAACCTTTGATGCCGTATAAAATACCGAAAAGCGGTTATAACTAATTTTGATTCAAGATATACAGTCGGATAAGTCGATCGCAGCAAGGGGTTCGACCTGTACCGGCCCTCACAGGCAAAATGCTTATTCCGACCCTCGGAAGTATAATCCTCAAAATTGAAATTTTGAATTAAAAATATTTTGCAGGATGGATCCGCCCAGGCAGATCGTTGGGCTTATATCCGCCGCGGCGGACACAGGTTCAAATCCTCAAAATTGAAATTTTGAATTAAAAATATTTTGCAGGATGGATCCGCCCAGGCAGATCGTTGGGCTTATATCCGCCGCGGCGGACACAGGTTCAAATCCTTAAAATTGAAATTTTGAATTAAAAATATATTGCGGGATGGATCCGACGCGGCGGATCGTTGGGCTCATATCCGCCGCGGCGGACGCAGGTTCGAGTCCCTAAAATTGAAATTTTAAATTAAAAATATATCGCGGGATGGATCCGCCGCGGCGGATCGTTGGGCTCATATCCGCCGCAGCGGACGCAGGTTCGAGTCCCTAAAATTGAAATTTTGAATTAAAAATATATTGCGGGATGGATCCGACGCGGCGGATCGTTGGGCTCATATCCGCCGCGGCGGACGCAGGTTCGAGTCCCTAAAATTGAAATTTTAAATTAAAAATATATCGCGGGATGGAGCAGTTGGTAGCTCGTTGGGCTCATAACCCAAAGGTCGCAGGTTCGAGTCCTGCTCCCGCTACTTAGGAAGGCACTGGAAACAGTGCCTTTTTTGTTATTTTTATGGTTACGTTTACTGTTTATGTCCTCCACAGTGAAAAATTTAATAAAATCTATATCGGATTTACTTCTGATCTGGAAAAACGACTGATCTCCCATAATGAACTGGGCAAAAAGGGGTGGACGATTAAATTTCGCCCTTGGAAAGTCATACATACTGAGGAATTTGAATCCAAAAAGGAAGCCATGAATAGAGAAAAATATCTCAAAACAGGAGCGGGTAGAGAATTTATTCGCAGTCTTATTCCCAAAGAAACCCCTTGATACGGTTCGCCTGTTTCCCGTCCAGATCCACACGTATACCTCCTAACCCTAAACGAGCCGCCAACACAGCCGTACCATCCGTAGCGTATCTAATCCAAGGAAGGGGCAGCATGGGCCACCTTTCCCGAATACGCTTTTTTTGCTAGCCTGACCTATTCCCTGCTTCGATTTAAATCACTGATGGGAATGCCAACATGAGCATGCATATCCTACGATCGTTCGGGGGCAAAAAGACCGGCTTGTTGCCTTTATCGACAAAAAGGGTAAATTTATTAACGAAGCGCCAAGGATCTGATCAAGCAACAACTAAACGATCTGGGGAAAACAAATCAGGCTCCCCTAAGCCTACGCAACGCTTGCTCTTGTGTAGCACTGACACTGCAGGCAAATCCAGCTATCGAACAGAAACGATCGTATAGGGGTATGTACCCCGGATATGCCGGATACCGTCTGTAAAACCGCACTGCTCAAAGGTCGCCTCCTTACACTAATTCTCGGGGACCTTCTATTTGGTCGTTATTTACTACATTAGGTGCTTAAATAGGCCACTAATCACTTATATCAACGGAGGCTACCGGTAGCCCAAAATCAACGATGAATAAGGTCATTTTCATTTTAGCATTGTTTTTTACGTTAAACGCTTTTGGACAGAAACTGCATAAGCAGCAAATTTCGATGACTCTGGATTCTTTGCGGAAAGCGAATGAAATCGAAGGCCTTCAGGTGGTAATTGTTTCCAGCGACAGTGTGTTATATCAGGAAAGTTTTGGGAGAAAGAAAGGGGGGCATCAAGGTATCGACAACACATCCATTTTCTGTGTGTCGTCCATTACCAAAAGCTTTACCAGCATCGGCATCATGAAGCTCGTAGAACGAGGAGAAATAAGCTTGGATGACAAACTTAAGGATATTGCCCCCGAAATTTCGTTTGAAAACCCCTGGGAAGAAACACATCCTCTTAAAGTAGTTCATTTATTGGAACATACCACAGGATGGTCGGATGTACTGTTCTCCCAGTTCGCTGCCGACCGGCAAAGCCTGTCAATTTTTGAGCAAGCCAATGATTTTCCAGGCTCAAGAGTGTGCAATTACCCTCCCGGGCAATACTTTTCTTACCAAAATACCGGACCTACTGTAGCCGGATATCTGTTAGAAAAAATATCAGGTAGTTCGTATGAGGAATTCATTAAAAATGAAATTTTGGATCCGTTGAACATGTACGATTCCTCCCTTGATCCGGCATCGGCGGTTGGTAAAGACAGGTTAGCCATCGCCATAGCAGATAATGTTCCTTATCGCTTGATTGTTGACGTGCCGTCCGGAGGGATGTTCACCAATAGCCATGACATGTCTAAGTACCTTCGTTTACTGCTTAATCAAGGAACCGTCGATGGTATCACAATTCTTTCCCCTGCTTCAATGAACCGAATGACCACCGCCCAGTCAACGCTGTCTGGGAAATCGCGGTATGAAATCGGATATGGGTTGGGACTTTGGTCGGATCGTTTCAAAGGTATTAAATTGATAGGGCATTCGGGGGAACAACCGAGTTTTGGTTCTTATATGATCGTTATTCCTGAGTTGGACCGGGCTTTTTTTGTTGCGTCCAATACGGAACTGCCTCCGTTGAATCCTGTGATAACAGCCCTACAAAATTTCATTGTGGATTCCGAAAATACCTGGCTGCCGGAGGAAGGTAAACCGTCAAAAAAAGAAACCATTGCAGGGTATTACAGGTCTCTAAACACGCCAAGCAATACGGGTAAGATAGGCGCTTTTTTGAATCCGATCCTAACCACTAGCTGGATTGGTGAAGAAGATGGCGAATTATTTTACACGGCGCTAACCCATTCAAAAAGGTACAGGCTTTATGAGGATGGAGCGAACCATATTTATTATACCGATGAAGAGGGATATAAAAACTGGTTCTTTGTGGGGGAAAACTGGCAAGGAAATTCCATCTTACAAAACGGAAAATCTTCTGGCAACCTGAAAAGGGTCTCTGCAATTTCAGTATGGGGCAGCCTAGCCTTAGCTGTGTTTTGCATGCTCACGATTCTTTCCCTGCCGTTGGTTTTGCTGATAAGACTCATTTTGAAATATTTAATAAGAAGTGAAGTAACCTTTCAACCTGCTATCCAATTGATGAGCACTGCTTTTTTTTCACTATTGACCGCAGCTTTGGTGATCGCTTTTATAGTACCTCCTGCGGATTCTTCTCCGCCGGAAATATTGAAATTTTTAGATACTGTCGGAAAAATAACCCCAACATCTATCGCTATATTCACGTTAACCCTGCTTTTTGGTCTGTTTTCAGTCCTTGCGATGCTTGTAAGCGTTAATAATATCAGAAGGTGTCGTTCGGGATTACTAAAAATTTATATTCTTGGGCTAAATCTGGTTTTCGCTGCCATTTGCGGCTATTTACTGACATTTGATATAGTGCCATTCAGATCATGGCTATTTTAGTCCTCACAGGAGTAAACAAAGGCAATCAAGGTTCTTGTTTCTAAAATCAGGTACATCGCGTACCGCTGAAAGTTGGTGCTAACACAATGATTCGAATACCATCAGCATCGTATAGACAACAGGGTCGGAAGCGCTATAATCAGCTTATTTCTGACCGGACCCATTTCCCTAATACTCGGTAGGATGGGCAAAAACAGTGGTGAAAACCAACTTGTAATTAGCAATTCAAGGATTTGGGGTTGTTTATACTGGTGTAGATTTGGATGAATTAACGGAATAGTGTAGACTTATGGCTACACCAGAAAGGTGCTCTCCATCGAATTTGGACGGATCCAGCGTTCGGTCCCCCTCCTACTATTAATCCGGTCGGGCTTCGTTACCCAGTGAGACCTCTGTAGCTCTTACAGCTCGTTCCCGGTGACTATTATGACCTACCGTTAGCGGGGCACAAGTCGGCTGACTTCTCTAAGGTGTTCCCGACATCCAGCCCACCCTGCAAACCGGCCCTTCGCTAAAATCTTCCAATGGAAGATTTCCTTACGCTCGGTCCTCTCGGTAAGGTGAATATCCCTGCCTGCGGCAGGAAGGCTTCTGCCTCCCTTCAGCCGGGCCCAAAGCTCTCGCTTTGTCCTCAGCCGTGCCAGATACCGTAACGAAGTTGGTTCCTCATTATACCCGGCACGGTTTCAATCAATACAGATAGGGATGGTAGTCGGTCGCCGGTGCAGTCACCTTGTATTCCGATTGAAGAAAAGCGACCAGATCAATGAGTTCCTGAACCGTCATCAGCTCGTTGTAATTCTTCATCTTGGAAAGCCCTTCTTCGGTACGGGCGTTTTCTTTGTATGTCCACGCGATTTTGTGGGAAGGGTTGATGACCGAAGTGACTAACTCTCCGTAGGATTTCTGACTGCTGACTTCACCACCGAGGGGTATTCTGAGACCATCATTTTCTCCCTCCCAGTCAACTCCGGAAATACTGTGGCAGGCATTACAGGCCAATCTCGTATAGGTCGCCTTTCCTAGTTCACGATCGCCCTCCGGTAATGCAAAACCCCGCTCCTGTGTGGTACAACTACCTATAAGTAGTCCGCCATACACCATCATTAACAGCATGAACGAATGCGCCGAAGTACTTAAGGTAGTCTTTTTCTTCAACTGAAACATACACGATTGTTTTAATAAAAGATTTGATTCTCAAATGATTGCTGGCAATGAAGATACGTTCTATGCTCAAGAAAAATAATGATTTACATCAGACCAGTCATTGACTTTTCTCAGGAAGTTACGTTAGCAATGGCAGATCACCACCTGAAGCAGCAATGTTCACCAGTTTCTGGAAATTGGGGATGCGCATTCCCGCTTCCTCCGTCCTGAAATCGGACGTAAGGCTTTTACCCATTCCTTCAATTAATTTTGGTAAAAAAGAGCTTTTGGAGCAGTGGCACCTGCTGAAGTATTGAATTAACAGGATCCGGTTTCCCCTCTCTGCGTAAATCCAAGTTTACAATACCCTTTGTCCTTAATGTTCCAGGACATCAGGTCATTTTTGGAGCTGGCAGGATTCAATGACCGGCTGCCTTGGTTATTCAAAAGCGGCAACATGACAACCATCCTCGTCATCCGCTAAAAAAACGTAACCAACGTAGGTCGTGGCCTTAATTGTCACTTCGTTGATTCCTAATAAAATCGTAACAAAAAAGTGATCTTATTCTTCGAGATTTGTAACGAAAAAAAAGCAAATTGAGATTTAAAAGCAATCCAATGAAACAAGCATATTCAATCCTCCTGACGGCTTTATCCCTGCTCGTCCCCCTACTTCTGCCGGCCCAAGGTCTCAAACTAAATGAGATACAGGTCATCGGCAGTCACAATAGCTACAAAAGTGCCATGGCACCGGAAATTTTGGAATACCTGGCAGGTATCAACCCGGCTTCGTCAAAAAGCCTGGAGTATGCCCACATTCCCCTAGAGGCCCAATTGGACTTGGGATTGCGAAATCTTGAGCTGGACGTGTTTCACGATCCCCTGGGCGGACGGTATGCTAATCCCAGGGGCTTGGAAATTATTCAGGCCACGGGAGCGAGTCTTTCGGACTTTGACTCCGCAAAATCCTTGCTTAAACCCGGATTAAAACTTTTTCACGTGCAGGATTTGGATATTCAGTCCCATTACCTGCTATTCGCAGATGCATTGAAAGCGCTAAAAGCTTGGAGCGAAGCGCATCCCGGACACACACCCGTCTTTGTTTTAATCAATGCAAAAGACGGCAATATTCCCGGTACGCAGCAGACGCTACCGTTTACCGCAGCCGCGCTGGATAGCATCGATTTAGAAATCCGCACCCATTTGGGAACGAAACACCTCATCACTCCCGATTTGGTCCGCGGGGAATTTACAAATCTGGAAACAGCTGTTTTGGCGGGCAACTGGCCCTTGGTGGACGATGTCAGGGGGCGGTTTCTTTTTGTATTGGATGAAAATGAAGAGAAAATTGATCGCTACCTGAGTGCCAAGCCTGATTTGAAAGGAGCTGTACTTTTTGTGAATAAAAAGGAAGGAAATCCCACGGCCGGTTTTCGAATCATCAACGACCCCATCCAAAACAAAGCCTACATTCAGGAATTGGTCCGAAAGGGCTACATGATCCGAACTCGTGCGGATTCGGATACGCGCGAAGCGCGCACGGAAGATTACACCAAATTTGAACATGCCAAGGCTTCCGGCGCACAGGTACTTTCTACGGATTACTATCAGCCCTCGACCTATTTCCCTTCCAGCTATCGCGTCCGTTTTGAAGGAGAGCTCTTTGAAAGGCCAAATCCCATTTTAATTCAAACTCCTTAATTTTCACCCAAATTGACCGCAAAGGCTTTTCCTCTTCTCGTGTTGACTGGCGCATGTCTGCTGATGGGCTACCATTCCAACCTGCAAGCGCAAGCGCAGCAAATTGAACTTGCCTTTCTTTCCGACATCCATTTGCAAGATGTCTATGCCCCCCTTCATTCTCCGGAATTCAAGGGGATATTTAATCCCAAAACGGGCAAATACGCCACCATTCGCAGCATGAAAAGCCAATTGAACTCCACGCGGCTCTTCAATGAAAACTACTTTGCCTTTATACAGGCCCTGGAGGACCTGCGGCACAAAGGCATACAACTGGTGGTCCTCCCGGGTGACTTTACCGACGACGGACAGCCCATGAACGTGCTGGCTTTGCAAGGAATATTGAATAGCTATGCCAGGAAATACCGGATGCGATTTTTTTTGACTACCGGAAACCACGATCCGGTAAAACCGTTTGGGGGAACGGGGGGAAAAAAGGATTTTCTGGCAGGCGATGGCTCCGAACAGGCCCTTGCGGGGGATGCTGATTTTTTTCCATCCGAGGAAGTGGCGGTTTCAAGTCAGATCAATTATTGGGGATACGAAGAGATTACCCGGGCCTTGGCTGATTTTGGCTTTTTCCCGGCCGCGGAGGACATTTTTTGGGCACATCCCTTTCAGGAATTGGATGTAGACGGCTATGACTTTCGCCGGGCCTTGGAAAATTCCCGACTGGATCAGCGGCTGTACCGGGCCGAAAACTCGCAAAGGCTATTGCCGGATGCCAGCTATGTGGTCGAACCGGTAGCCGGAGTTTGGCTTTTGGCACTGGATGGCAATGTGTATGCACCTTCGGGAGAGGATTGGAGTGGCTCATCCGTGGGTTTTAACCAGGCGGTAACGGCGAAACGCCACCAGTTGAAATGGATCGAGAAAGTCGTCCTGGAAGCCGAAAAACGGGGAAAAACGCTGATTTCCTTTAGCCACTATCCCTTGGTGGATTTCCACGATTCCGCCTCGGATGCCATGAAATCACTATTTGGCGAAAAAAAATTCCAGCTGGCCAGAGTCCCTTCCCGGGAAACCAGCAGCGAATATGCCAAAGCGGGCATACGCATTCATTTTGCCGGACACATGCACATCAACGATACCGGGATGTTCAAAGAGGCTGTAAGCGGTAAAACGCTCTATAATGTACAAGTACCTTCTTTGGCGGCCTTTCCCCCTGCCTACAAAATCCTGACCCTTCCGGAGCCGGAAACCATGGAGATTTCTACGATTCAACTCGAAACGGTGGATCGCATGGATGAGTTTTTTGACCTGTACCGCGTGGAGCAGCAATGGCTACTACAGACCGACGATCCCAAACGCTGGAATCCACGTATTTTGGACGCCAGAGACTACCTGGACTATACACGAAACCACCTGCTACAACTGACCGAATCCCGATTTATCCCAACCGATTGGCCGGAAAACCTGGCGGCTGTATTGCAGGAACTCAGCCAAATGGATTTGGAACGCTGGGCGGGCATGGGTTCCGAAGACGGCGAAAATTTTTTGATGAAAAAACTGGAAGAAACAAACCAAACAGAGCGACCGGATGATTTCCAGGGAAAGCTGATTGAGGACTTCTATTTACTAAAAAATGGAGATGAGTTGGGGAAAAACCTGATTCCCGCGGTAAGGCTACGTTTTTACGAAAGCTTTTTTTTAAAATTGCTGCATAAGCCATTGTCGGAAAGTCAGGTTCTGGATGCCCAATTGGTTCGGTTTTTTAGTATTTTCAAACAGCTGTATCATTCCTTACCCTCAGATCATTTTTTAATCGATCTGCGACAGGAGGAGATCAGGCGGTTTGAAAAAAAACCAAGCAGTTTGGAAACCACGCCGCAACGATGAAGTTACAAACCGCAATGGAGGAACTGATTTTGAAATATTCTCAATCCTAAATCGGATTCCTAAAACAATGCTGGACGGTGCCGGGAGCGAACCGGCAGCACCTACTTCTCCTCTATCCGATCGCTTTCTTCTCTGAAAAAGGTCTCTAACCGATGTATCCCATACCGGGGCGCTATGTTGTCCTTTGCCGCCATGGTGAGAAAAAACTCGATCGGTCCATAGATACGCGAAGCCGTACAGGCACGAAGAATCCCGATGGCCGATTTTCGCAGCCAATCGGGCAAATGGATGATACTTCCCTCTTTGTGCATTGCCTGTAGCGCGAGGGCAGCGATTTCATTTTGAGTAAGAATATCGGGGCCACCTACCTCCACTTCTTGCTGATTGGAGTCAATTAGATCGACCACTACGCGTGCGAGGTCGAGACCGTGAATGGGATTGAGTTTGTGTTCACCATCCCCAAATAGAAAAATCCTACCCGATCGGGCCATCGCAAGAAAATCCTTCATGTCTGAATAGAATCCATTGGGCCGGACGATGGTATAATTCATCCCCGAGGCTTTTAGCACATCTACGAATCGCTCCTTGGCTTCCGTGATTTTCAGCTTGCGCATTTGATCCCCATGAAGAACGGATAGGTAGATAAATTTCCGTGCACGATGCCTGAGGGCAAAGTCCAGAAGATGGATATTCGCCTGATAATCTACGTCCATGTAGCTGAGGCCATCCTTTTGTCGGGTAATGCCTACCGTCGATATCACGGCGTCAATGGGGCCTTTCAGACGGGGAAACGTGGTAGAATTGGTGACTTCCACCCGCTCTATTTCCTTTTCCTCCAGCCCTAATTGCCGAAGTTTTTGCGCATTCCGCCCAAAAGCCGAGAGGGGCCTACCCTGCCGTTTAAGTTCTTTCGCAATAAACCCTCCCAGGTATCCGCTGGCTCCTGCGAGAATGATTTTACCGGTCATATTCTTCTTGATTTTTTGGACAAATAGGCCTTTTTTGGATGCAAATCGAGTACGCTCCTACCTGCTAACGGGCGACAGCCATTGGTTTCACACCTTGGTGTCCCGCATATGCCGTAGCACGTCGATCAGAAATTTTATGGCGCCGTTTTGAAATGCCGACTGATTAAAAGTTCCGGTCAGGTAAACGTTCAATTCAGGGCAGTAGTACATAAATGAGCCGGTGAATCCGGAGTGTCCGACGAGGGTAAGGTTGGGCAACAGTGGGAACAATTCATTTAGCCTCCATTGCATCAAGCCATACCCATAGTACACCCCTTTGCCGGCCGGAGTCCAGTCCTGCATGGCTTCCAAACTTTCTTTTTGGATCATTCGTCCCTCGACTAGCGCTTTTAGAAAGGTTGAAATATCCTGGGTAGTGCTTTGGAGACCGCCGCCTGCCCAATCACTGGAAAGACTGCTCATTTGAGACACCTCCAGATCATCAAAGTAAATCTCGGTCATGGGACCGACTGGTTTTTTCCGCGGTGCAGATCTCAGGTGCATGGAGGTACTGGCCAAGCCTAGCGGGGTAAAAATCCTTTCTTCGAACACCTCATGGAGCGGCTTTTTCTCCAATTCTTCGATGATCAATCCCAGCAAGACGTATTCGGTATCTGTGTAGTGATAGTCCGTTCCAGGAGCAAAACGCGCTTGGAACCCCGCCGTGTAGAAGTCCAGAATTTCTTTGGGAGACCAAAACTTGTCTCGGTTGTGAAGGATCTCTTTCAGCATGTTCTCTCCGATACTGGGCCGGTCTTCGAAGTAATCCGAAAGCCCGGAGCGGTGTTGCAAAAGATGGGCAAGGGTTATTTCCTTCGTCCAATCTTTTCCTTCCCAAATATGAAGTCCCTGGGTTAGAGTATCCGGAAGAAAATGGTGCATGGGGGAATCAAACTCGATTTTTCCTTCCTCCACCAATAAGGCAATGACCACTGCGGTGAAGGTCTTTCCCAGGCTGGCTGTGTGAAAAGGACTCTCGGCAACTACCTTTTGACCGTTCTTAAATTGCCCAAAGGCCCAACTTTTTTCAAAATCCAGTGTTTTGGATTCAAGGCGAAAGACGCCCTGTTTTAGTAGCTGCTTGTTCATCGTCTTTTGAAAAAGACGATCGAGCTTTCGTTCCATTTTGGGAAGGCCCTGGGTAGCGAGGAATTGGAAAACAAACATGACTGGAATGAGTAAATAAAGGTTTCGGGATTTCATTACTAATGAATTATTTGGTTGAAGAAACCCGGCAGGGGGCAAGCCAGGAAAACACCATGGCTATCCCCTACTGGTTTCCGGGGCATTGGGATTATCGCTGATTTTAGAAAAGCGAAATGCCCACTCCGATCGAGAAATTGGTTCCATCCAGGTTTCCGCCCTCATCGCGGCTCACCCGAGCCATATAGAGCCGGGTTTGAAGATCCAGGGCCCATCTTTCGCGCTGCAGCAGCTCATATCCAGTGGCGAGCAAAACCCCTTTTCCCCAGTCTGATTTTCGGGACTGGCTTTTCGACTCATACAGGGCACGGGTATCCAACGAAGCTCCGTACCCGCCACTGAGCCACCATTTGTCGGTAGCCCAGAATTGGATGGAGGGAACGATGCCTTCAAAGCTCCTATCCACTCCCTCGGACTCGTAGATTTGTCCGACTGTATTCACATAAATGGCTGTTCTGGGGGATACAAACCAACCCATTTTCAGGTTGGGGAGGGATATTCCTCCTCGCGTGGCTTTTTCGCTCATGCCTTCGGTGAAGTGCAATGCGCCTACCCCCACGAAAGCTCCGGCAGTGAAGCCTTTGCGGATGGGCTTTTCCGTTTGTGCCTGAATGTTCAAGACGGCAATCAGGGCGATAATGAAGGTGAAGATTAGCTTTTTCATTTTTTTTGTTGTTTACGTTTGACTTGTTTTGGTTTTAAGTTGATGGGACAAAGTTGGGCGATAGGAAACGGTCGGTCGTCCTAAATGATGATTTGGGACGTTTCGATGAAATGCCGGACCTTTGCCGATTTGATCATGAATTACTCCTCCCCGGAAGATTTGAGCATGAAGTTAACGAGGCCGATTCCTCCACCTACGGCCATGCCCGTACTGATCCAGAAAGTGATTTGATTATCAAGGTCCACTCCCAATAATCCGAGTGCCGTGATTCCGATGGCCGTACCGATGGCCACTCCGAGTAAGGTGCCGATGGCAACACCAATACCTGTTCCCAGTGTAATTGCTTTGTTTTTCATTGTTGAATGAGTTGTGTTTTTGATAAATGAGTGGGACAAAGGTAGGCCGGAGCAAGCCGCCAGTCGTCTTGATTTATGATTCGGGACGTCTTGGTGAAATCCCGAACGTTGAAGTAAAGAGGGATTTAAAAAACAGGCAATTGGAGTAGGGGTACCGAAAGATATGCCCATAGGAGAGTGGATCCCTACGGCCGATTGAGCCAGGAGGCAGTAGATTCACGCCCATCAAAGAAGCGAATCGACTTGCTCTCCGGTCAACTGCTGTACATGCTGGGTGATTCGCTCGATTGGCCAATCCCACCATTTCAACGCCAGGAGCTGTTCAATTCTTTCCGGAGAAAAACGCTTTTTTATTTCCCGGGCTGGGTTGCCTCCCACCACGGTATAGGGATCGACGTCTTTGGTGACTACCGACTTACTGGCAAGGATGGCGCCGTCTCCGATTTGGACTCCTGGCATGATGGTGGCTCCAAAGCCTATCCACACGTCATTCCCGATCCTTGTATCTCCCTTATTAGGGTAGCTTTTCCCTTCCATGGCTTTTTCCCATCCTTTTCCGAAAATAGCAAAAGGAAAGGAGGAAATCGATTTAGAAAGGTGATTGGCTCCGTTCATAATGAAGGTCACATCCGAGGCAATCATGCAAAACTTACCGATAATCAATCGGTCCCCCACGAAATCAAAGAGGTATTTGACATTTTTTTCAAAATGGTGAACATCCTCGAAGTCATGGTAATAGGTATAGTCGCCTACGTGGATTTGAGGATTCTTGATCACATTCTTTAAAAAGCAAAGGCGCTCATAGGCTGCTAAAGGGAAGGCCTGGTCTTTATCTGGTCCGCTCATGATTTGATCTTTATTTAGTAGAAATCAAAAGTCGCGGATACCAACGGACAAATCGTCCGGGTGTATGATTTCGGACGTTTTGGTAGACACATTTATTCGGTCAATCCGATTCCGAATAAGGGTTGGCTTCAACCCGGGCATTCACCAAAAAGATCATCCCCGTAGATAAAAGCATCAAAACTACGATCAACGTACCGATCTGGGGATAATGGAGGAGTCGTCCATCCAACGCCTGAAAAGTAATCCAGCCTGCAATCGCTGCTGCTAAGCCTCCTGCCAATTGCTGAATGGAAGCATCTATCGCCAGAAAAGCTCCGCGGTCGGACGTTCTGGGAACTGCCGTAGCTAATGCCGTGGCAGCAACCATGCGGGCATTCACTCCCAAAAATAATCCCACGTGGATACCGAGTACCCATTCGAAGGTTTGAATGCCTCCCCAGGTATAAACCGCTACTGCAGCTATGGCGATTAGCGTACCCGAAACGAATACGGGCCATTTTCCAAATCGATCGGCTAGTTTCCCCAGGGCCGGTGCTGCTAACAGGCTGGTGAGGCCGATTGCACCGTACACATAGGGCAGTTGACTGTCAGCTATTCCCAGATTATTGGTGAGAAAGGCGGCATTGAAAGTCATAAAAATCACATCTCCACCCACGATCAATGTGTTGGCGCCATATACTGTCCAATAGGAGGGATTTTTAAGGTTCGAAAAAAGGTGATTCCAGGGAGAGGACGATTCGGGCGAGGAATTTTCCAGCGGGCGAATGAGAAAGACGACTAGTAAAAGTGCAAAAACTCCTATGCCGGCTATCATTCCATACGCCATTTGCCAGGAAAAAGAACTTGCAATGAACAGGGACAAAGGAAGGCCAATCACCAGACTGGCAGCAAAAGCCATTTGAATCCATCCCACGGCCCGCCCCCGTTGGGCAAGGGAAAACAAATCGGCCACCATTGCGTAGCAAATCGAAGCCATCACCCCTCCGAAGGCACCTGTAATGACTCTGGCTACCAGAAGTGCGGAAAAGCCAGGTGCCAAAGCGCAAAGCAAGATCCCCAGCAAAAACCCGGTATAAAAAACTAAAAGAATGGATTTTCGGTCAAATCGATCGGCATACCCGGAGGCGAGGAGGGCAGAAATTCCGGCACTGACTGCGTAGGCAGAGGCAATCAGACCAAATTCCTGTGTACTGAGGTGGAGTTGGTCGAGTAAAGTGCTGCTCAAGGCAGGAAGCAACATGTAATCCAGCACGACGGTAAAAAGTAGGCCCGCTATTCCCAGAATGACAAAGGATTGGTACGAAGAAAAAGCTTCCTTTTTGGCCATGAAAACTCAGTTTCGATGGGTTTTTACCCAGGCTTTGGGCGTTAACCCCGTGGATTTTTTAAAAAACTCATTGAAAACGGATTTGGAGGTGAATCCACTTTCATAAGCCAATCCCAGCAAGGTGATGTGGGCGTTTTTAGTCTCCAGGGCTTTGGTTTGAAATACTTTTAGGCGATGGGAGTTAACAAAATCGTTGAAGTTTTGGCCCAGCTTCATGTTGATTAGCCAGGAAAGCTTGTTGGGATGCAGCGCTATCTGCTCAGCCAAAGAGCGAAGCGTAAGGTTGGTATCCGTTACCACTTCCTCCAGGGTCATGTTTTCTCGCAGGGATTGAAGGAAATGCGCGCATTCTTCTTCCCCCATTTGACTGGATTGGGTGATGACGAGTTGTTGATTGGAGGGATGCTGTCGATGGGCCTTATGATCCTGAAAATTCATCTGACGGTAAATCTCCTGAAAGCGCTCGTCCTCTCTGATATTGTCCCAAACCCACCAATATTTCAGGCTGACCATCATACTTGATTTTTCCTCCAGGCCTTTTTGAAGAAAATGAATGGCTTCATCGGGTCGATTCATCAGGCTGTACAAGGCCGCTGGATCGCAGGGATCAATGTAGTGACTGTTTTCCAATTCCTCAAGCACCCCATCAATCTCTCCACTGAGTACTTTTACCGTCATCACATCCAGCTTGACCAAGCCTTCCCCGTTCGTCAATGCGATCGCCTTGTCAAGGGTCTCAAAGGCTTCTTCAAACCTCCCCAGATACCCCAATACCAACCCTTTCCAGCGAAGGGCCTCGCTGAAATTGGGCTCGATGCGAAGGCTTTCTTCAAAAGCCGGCAGGGCATCCTCAAACCTTCCGGACAGGTAATAGCAGAGTCCCAGCCACCAGTAGCTAATGATGTGGAGGGGATCCCGGGATTGATTTTCTTTGGCGACGGCAATGGCCAGATCGTAATCCTTCTGGATAAAAATGTAATAGTTGGTAATAAAATCGATCTCATTGCTCAATCCCGCGGCTACCGCCTCGTTATAGGATTGAATGGCTGCCTCCCAATTCCAGTCGTGAAAGAGGTGTACGTAGGCCATAACCTTGTGCGCGCGCATGTCGTTTGGGTGGATCGCCAGGGCTTTCTGGGCATATTCCCGTGATTTTTGAAAGCCTTCTTTTGCAGAGATCAGATTGAAGCCCGCATGGTGTAGATAGGTTTCACCGATATAGGCATATGCCTCTGTGAAATTGGGGTCCAGCTCCGTGGCCCTGGTGAACAAAACCAAGGCTTCTTTCACATCGACAAGATCCTTTCGCTTGAAGTGATGGCTTGCTTTCAGAAAAAGATCGTATGCCTCCGGGTTGCTGGTTTTGGTAGAAACCAGGCTGTCCCTGATCTCCATGTGTCCAAAATTTTCCCGCATTCGATCTGCTACCAGGATGCTGATTTCATCCTGCAGTTCGAAAATATCCTTCAACGTACGGTCAAAGGTTTCGGACCAGATTTGAAATCCGTTGTCCGTTCTGATCAGTTGCACCGCAATCCGCACACGATCTCCGGATTTTCGGATGCTCCCTTCGATGACCGTCGCGACGCCCAGTTTGTTTCCAATGATTCGTACATCCTCTTTTTGCCCCTTGAATGCAAAAGAAGAAGTACGGGCGATTACTTTCAGTCCGTTGATTTTGCTGAGGGCATAGATAATTTCCTCGGCCATGCCGTCGGAAAAGTATTCGTTTTCCGGGTCTGGGCTAAGGTTGTCAAAGGGAAGTACGGCTATGGAGCGCTGATTCATCAATTTTTTGTTCCACCGAAACAAGTTTTGGCAAATAAAACTTGTCCAAATACCAGCACTAAGATAAGACTTCCCCGATAAATGGGAATACTCTTACCCCGCTAATTACAACAGTGGAGAAAAAAGCAGGCCATCATTTCAAAGGAATAAGCGGAGGATCGCCGCTTTTCCAAGGAGTGGGTGGTGAGTCGGTTAGAAAAAGGCTGATGGAAAAAAGCCGGTGAGGAATCCCCCACCGGCTTTTGCTAGCTATCAAACCGAAATGCGATCAATACCCCGGGTTTTGAACCAGGAATCCTTCTTCATTGGAAGCTCCGTCAATGGCGCGTTGGGGGATGGGAAACAGGCGTTTGTTCGGGTCGCTGGATTCCTACAATTAACGTAGTGCCAAATTAGATGTTACTGTAAACGAAATGAGATTGTTTCATCTTACCAGGTAAAATAGGAAGGAGTACGCTTGGAGCAATTTTTACTCAGGATTTCTTGACAATTATGGATCTTTTAATCATCCGATCCAACGATTTCCGTTCCAGTTCTTTCCCTATAAAAATCAATTGAGATTTTGAGTAGGAGAGCGGAGGTTCACCCTCAAATCGAGTAATGTGAACCTGACGGCCATGCGTTTGGACCACATAGGGACTATCATTTTCTGATTCCCAGATCAATCCTTTCACGCGGTAAAGTTGATGGTAACTCAAGAAAAGTGTTAGCGTCAATTGGTTCAGCAACATCTCCCGGTCTATGGGATGCTCTACTTCCAGAAGCAAACTTTTAAGGGGATGAGGACTTCCGATCTCCTGTTGCAGAATTGGCTTCGCCGGATACCATTGGCTTTTGTTATTGGATAGGACGGCATCGGAGATTTTACCATGATCGGTAAGTAGTATTTCTGCAAAAGAGTTGATATGCCGTACTAGTTGGGCGACCTTGGACAGGTAAGATGGGGAAACCAAAGATTTTTTATTGATGATAATGAGATCCGCTGCTGCCAGTTGACGGCTCACTTCGGGTATCTCTACGATCCAGTCTTCCAGAACCGACGGATCTACCACACATAAAACCTTCTCTAACCTAAAAAAACTAGCTACTTCTTGATTTCGGAACAGTGCGGCGATACCACCGGGATCAGCTACACCCGAGGCCTCAATAAAGAGGTTATCCGGCCGGGCTTCTGCATTCAGGACATCCGCCAGCACATCCACCAGTTCATTGTCCAGACTGCAGCAGATGCATCCGTTATTCATTTCGAATACTGGACAGAATTCTTTTTTGACCAGGTGGGCATCGATGGACACTTTGCCAAATTCATTTTCAATAATGATGTTTTCCTCCTGCTTTTTGGCTTCCAAGAGACAATTTAATACCGTCGTTTTCCCGGCTCCCAAAAACCCGGTGAGCAGATAGACGTTTATTTTTTTAGGAAACTGGAGTTCGGACATGTAACTAAGAAAATCAAAAGGCCTACAGCTACATCAGAGCGGTAGGCTTTGAGAAATCGTTTTACAGTGGTTTCACAATGGCCACTCATCATTCAATTGTTTCGAAAGGGAAAAATGTTTTGAATCGTCGTCCTGGACCAGGCATGCATTGAGTTCTTTGCTTATGGCCTCTTCATCCAGATCCTGTCCTATGATCACCAGTTCATTCATTCTGTCTCCATAGGTCGGATTCCACTTTTCCATAATCAGGGATTTATTCTCTACGAAGCCAGGATTTCTTTGCCTCTCCTTCTCTGAGTACGCTGCCCACCAGGTGCCAAAGGGTTCAGCCTTGAGAGATCCTCCCGCCTGACTCCAGAGCAATGCATGATGAGGGCGTGAAGCCAGCCAAAATAATCCCTTGCTCCGAACCACATTACTAGGCCAGGAATTCCTGATATAATGCCAGAATCTTCCTGGATGAAAGGGACGCCGATTTCTGAATACAAAGCTACTGATCCCGTATTCCTCCGTTTCGGGCACATGTTCTTTATTCAGTTCCTTGAGCCAGCCGGCAGATTGCTCGGCCTTGTCGTAGTCAAACAGCCCGGTGTTCATGATTTCCTCTATTGGCACTTGTCCATAGGAAGTCTTGATAATTTTTGCTTCGGGGTTCAGTTTGATGAGAAAACCTTCTAATAGCTTGATCCTTTCATCCGAAACCTGGTCGATCTTGTTGAGTACAATGACGTTGGCAAATTCAATCTGATCAGTTAGCAGGTTGACAATGGATCGGGCATCCGCAGGATCATCCGTCATGTCCCGGTCCAAAATGGTGTCTGCTGAACCAAAATCGGCAAAGAAATTATAAGCGTCTACGACAGTCACCATGGTATCTAATCTGCTGATATGGCAGAGATCAACAAGACTGTCTCCTGTTTCAAAGGAAAAGGTCTGAGCCACAGGGATGGGTTCGGAGATTCCAGTGCTCTCTATGAGGAGGTAGTCAAATTTCTGTTGTTTCGCTAGCTTTTGTACTTCCTGGATCAGATCCTCCCGCAACGTGCAGCAGATGCAGCCATTGGACATCTCGATGAGTTTTTCCTCGGTGCGCGAAAGTCTGATTTCATTCTGAACCAGTTTTGAATCCACGTTGACCTCGCTCATGTCGTTGACAATGACGGCAACTTTATAGCCCTGTCTATTTTGTAAAACAGTGTTTAACAGGGTGGTTTTACCAGCTCCTAAAAAGCCGCTTAAAACAGTAACAGGGATTTTATCTTTCATCGTAATTATTTTTGAATTTCGGGATCATGCAGCCTGATTTTGTTTTTTTTATATATTGCCAATTGGCATAATGCCCAAGAGACACAACGATCGCACCGATCGGTGTGATAAGATGTTCGATTGCGCTGTGCTCATTTTTTATCCGATTTAGTGCAATCGGACCGGCAGTTTCTATAAATGCATCAGCGTGCCCGTGCCCCCAAATCAACCCTAGAACGATAATAATGAAGCCAGAGGCGATCAGGATCAGGGGTAATAGTTTTTGGTGGTGTTTCGCAAAACCATGGGATAGCGCCAAAAAAGCCAGCAAAAAACTTAGAACGATAATCGTGTACTCTACCCTCGGATTGGCTAGAAATCCCAACCCCAGAATAGGAAGAAAACCGACCAGAAAAGGCAAAGCCATGCAATGTATGGCGCAAACCAAAGAGGCCATGAATCCAGCAAAATCTAGTTGAGAGTCAATAAAAAAGGCTTTCATTTATCGAGTTTATTATGCAATTATGTTGCAAATATACATTGTGGTTTCTATGTTTGCAACATTATTGCATTTAAAAAAGTGAGTCGTCCTCCAGTATTTTAACACAATAGCGAAATGCTTATTACCCAATCAGTAAGTTTTACATATAATCAGGCAAATCATTTTAAGTTTCCCGATATCGGTTTATCGGCAGGATCCGACTTACTTGTTCTCGGAGAGTCGGGAGTCGGAAAAACCACCCTGCTACATCTCATGGCAGGTCTCCTGAGGCCTGAAAACAGGACGAATCACGATTGAAGGAACCGCTATTTCGGATTTGAGGGGCAAGAAACTGGATAGATTCCGAGGATCTCATGTAGGGATGGTATTTCAGCGTCCACATTTTATACAGTCGCTTTCTTTGGAGAAAAATCTGCAGCTGATTCAATATCTGGGAGGCAATAGCCAAGATTACGAACGAATCAAATCGACCTTAAATAGCCTGGGATTGCTTTCAAAAATGAAAGAAAATCCCCGGTACCTTTCCCAGGGTGAGCAGCAGCGTGCGGCTATTGCATTGGCGGTAATTAACCGGCCCCGTTTGATTCTGGCAGATGAACCCACATCGGCTTTGGATGACACGAATTGCTATCGGGTGGTAAAACTGCTCAAAAGCCAAACCAGAAGTACAAACTCCAGCCTGATCATCATCACGCATGATCAGCGGTTGAAATCCGAATTTACCAACACGATAACCCTGGTTAGGGAAGATTCTTTAAAACACCGGTAATTAGACAACAATGAATATCTTTAAACTTGGTATCAAAAACGTGACTGCTAAACCTCTACCCACGGGCTTGAGCTTGCTTTTGCTATCTCTGGGTGTAGGTCTGATTTCTATAATAATACAAACTGAACGACACCTGAAGGAGCAGATGAGTTTGAAACGTACGGGGCATTGATATGGTAGTGGGAGCAAAAGGCAGTCCTCTGCAATTGATTCTATCCGCTGTTTTTCAGGTGGACGTGCCTACAGGCAATATTAAGCTGGAAGAAGCAAACTCTCTCCTGAGAAACCGGCTGATCGACTACGGGATTCCGCTGTCCTACGGCGATTCCTACAGTGGCTTTCGGATCGTGGGTACGAATCAACGATACCCTGAAAATTATTCTATGAAATTGGCAGCGGGCAGTCTTTGGTCCCAGTCCATGGAAGTAACGATAGGATCAGCAGTAGCGAAGCAGACCGGATTGAAGCTGGGAGATAAATTTCAGGGTTCCCATGGATTGACTGAAGGCGGACATGTGCACGAGGGACAGGATTACCTGGTGACAGGGATATTTGAGGCCTCAGGATCGGTCGTAGATCAGCTGATTTTGACCAATCTTCAAAGTGTCTGGGATATTCACGACCATCATGCCCATGATGAAGATGAACACCATAGCAATAAAAAGGATAGCACTGCGCATTCACATGAAGAGCATCATGATCATGACCACGGACAGGAAGCGCAAACCCCTGAAAGTATTGACCATGAGCATGAAGAAGGGCCCGGTCACGAACATGAGGAAGCACATGAACATGAGCATGGAGAAGGGGAAAACCACTCCGATACAGAAGACCGGGAGATCACCGCACTATTGGTGAAATTCAAAAACCCACTTGGCTTGGTACAGCTTCCCCGAATGGTCAATGAAAACGCAACGATGCAGGCGGCCCTTCCAAATTATGAACTAAACAAACTTTTTTCTTTGATGGGAGTCGCTACGACGACCATGAATATTGTAGCAATGATCGTTATCCTTGTTTCGGGTATAAGCGTGTTTATTAGTTTGTATTTGAGTCTGCGAGAACGGACATACGAGATGGCATTGCTCAGGACCTACGGGGCATCCAGACGACAATTGCTGGGTATGATTTTTCAAGAAGGCATGGTGATCGCTATTACCGGCTTTCTAACCGGCCTTATACTTAGCAGACTTTGCTTATTCTTGATATCCTTACTGCTTAAATCAGCGTATCATTATGACTTTTTTGAAGTGGGGATGATCTGGGAAGAAGGAATTTTGATGTTGATCACACTCCTTATCGGCTTCTTTGCAACTATGATCCCAGCCATTTCAGTTTATAAAATCGATATTTCCAAAAGTCTTTCTGATGCGTAGCATTAGCTTATTTTCGTTATTACTCCTACTTTCCTTTGGAACTTTTTCTCAAACCAGAATCACCTGGGAGACACTCTCAGATGTTACCTTTACGGACAGATACAGTAAGGAGTTAGATGCCTATTACTATTTTCCAAACTTCGGTCCTACCGTTTTGGATTTGAATAATAAAGAGGTGATTATTAAAGGATATTTGTTGGAAATAGATGCTAGCAATGATATATATGTCCTCTCTGCCAATCCATTTGCGGCTTGTTTCTTCTGTGGAGGTGCCGGGCCTGAGTCGATTATCGAACTTAAAGTCCCGAAAGATCACCCACGTTTTAAGATGGATGAAGTATTGACATTCAGGGGCAAGCTCAAACTTAATGCCGTGGATTTTTATCAGTGTAATTATATCTTGGAAAATGCGCGGGTTTATCCCTGAGGTACGATTTCCTTTTGGAAGACGAAAACCGATAGCTTCTCTATACAATAGCTTCTTCCGATGATATTTCGGTCCGAGGTACATCAGATCTCATGTGGTACGGCAACCCACGTTCACTGGATGTTCCCGCAGGGTCTCCACTTCGATGTCCGTGTACTAGATTCACTTTGCCTCCTGCAGTAGCCCCCTCCCATTTATCCCATTGGTGCTATCCAATTCGCTTCCTGCTCGTCGAGGCGAAGATTTGCCACAATTCTCCTGGGCTGACGGTATTCAATCTTCAAATAGCACCTCAAGATGGACTCCTTTGGTGGCAACTACAAACCCCCACAGTGGACTTTCACCGTCTGTTTGGTTGCTTTGGTTGCCATAAACGCACACAAAAAAAGCCAGACGGAAATTCAACAGTCTGGCTTTTCTGTTACATATCTAAATACTACATAGCATTCACGTCAATATGCGAATCAAATTCATGTAGATTTCCTTCCTCGTCTTCAATAATAAACATGACATGGTATTCGCCAGCAGGAGCGGTCGCAGGTACATCAATGTGTTCGTGGAATTCAACTTCGCTCATTCCATGATACCCTTCCTCGTAGACCTGTTCAAAGTCCCACTCCACCTCTCCATCTCCAGGGGTCAAGCCATGGGCATGGACATCTACCGTGATTTGATGAATGCCATGGATCGCATTGATCATGAATTCTACATGAAAGTCATCACCTCTAGCCACATCTTCGTCCATTTCAAATCCGCTTACAGCTATTGGAGACAGTACTTCTAAATGCCCTTCTACCTCTGACCGGTTACCAGCTTCGTCAATAACTTCCAAGGTTAAATGGTATTCTCCTGTAGGAGCATTAGCCGGAATATCGACGTGCTCATGAAAACTAGGATTTCTGACCAGATATTTACTATCCGTGTAGGTTCTGGAAAAATCCCATTCCTCTTCTCCATCGCCTACTTCCAGGTCGTGCCCATGGATCGTCAATATAATGGAGCTTACCATCGCATCCGCCATGATCTCGGCTTCCAAGTGCAAGTCGGAGCCTCTGTAAGCGGTGGCGTCTGTACCATGCGTACTGCCCTCACCAAACATAAAGCCCGAGATTACAGGTGCGGCAAGCTCCGGGTCCTCTTGGCAGGAAAAAAGAGCCAATCCCAAAATTGGAATCAACAAAGCGTGTTTCAGTTTATTCATTGTTTTGTACTGTTTGTGGTGTATAAAGTTGAATTTAGTTGTTTTTTTCATTAAATGCCCTGCATTCGGAACATACACCCGCCGCCAAAATATGTACCGTGGAGGCCAAATAATCATCTGGTATTTGAATCGCTACATTTTCTGGTTTGAGATTGTATACGGTGTTGCATTCCAGACATTGAAAATGATTGTTTGTAGAGATTTGCCCCGAGTCAGTACAGATAGCGTACCTAAAATCCCCATTAAAATCTGGAAAGCGATATATTAAGCTTTCCTTTTCGAGCCTGAGTAGCATGCGATAAATCGTAACCCTGTTGCAGGTATCTCCAACCCTATTTTTTATTTCGGAGTAGTTCATGGGATGTGTGGCTGACCTGATTACTTTCAGAATTTTTGCTCTGGCTAGTGTCTTTCGCATGACCAATCATCTTGCAACGATATTGCAAATATCTAAAAAAAAATTGCCTTTGCAAACATGTTGCAATTGATTTTAACTAATCCTTGGCTTCCAAACAAAAAATGCCGATCTGCATCATAGATAAAGGAGTTGTATTAATTCGCATACTTTTTATTATGCAACTTTGTATCAGGATGATTTCATTCTATATTTGCAATATAATTGCATTTATTGTTCAATGATCCAAGTTGTACTTCTTCTTTCTACTTTAAATTTACCCGGAATAGTAATTGCCATTCATCCGGTACGAATGGCGTTGCAGGAGATTGCTCCTAGTAACAATTTTAGTGCTTATGTGATTCAAAATCATTTCCAATCTGATACGTTGCCGGAGACTCAGGAACTGGAAGAAGTCGTAGTCGTAGATCAGGCCGAGATGATACGGCGGGAGGAACCTAACAGTATGGAATTGGTCAGACAGGATTTCATTCGAGAGAATAGAGGTGGAAGTTTAATGAAATCATTGGAGCGAATTCCTGGAGTCAGCATCATCGGAATCGGTTCAGGGGCCTCCAAACCTTTAATCCGTGGACTGGGATTCAACCAGGTCATGGTAGTGGAAAATGGTATCAAACACGAAGGACAGCAGTGGGGCGCTGATCATGGTCTCGAAGTGGATCAATTTGCTGCAGACCAAATCAAAATTATCAAAGGCCCAGTCTCGTTCAAGTATGGGTCTGATGCAATAGGCGGAGTGATCGATATCCGGGAAAAGCTGGCTCCGGCGGAAGATGGTCTCGGAGGCTCGATCGAGCTAGGTGCCCGATCAAACAATGCTTGGTTGGGGGGCTCGGCCAATGTATTTTACAGAAAAAACAACTGGTTTGCCGAAGGCAGGCTAACTGTAGCGGATTATGGAGATTTTAGAGTCCCTACCGACTCTGTTTTTGTGTATGATTTTGGCGTGGCACTACATGAGGGACAAGTCAGGAATTCTGCCGGTCAAGAACTTGATTTTTCAACCCGGGTAGGATTTCTGGGTAAAAATTTCCGCAACACCTTAGGAATGAGTCGAGTCAGTACGAAAGCAGGTTTTTTCGCAAATGCGCACGGACTCGAGCCAAGGCAAGTTGATACCGAGCTTCATGACCGTTCCAGCCGGGACATGCTCCTGCCGTTTCAGGAGGTGGCACATACCAAAGTGATCAATAAATCCAGTTACGCTTCCGGGAAGAGTTTTACACAATTGGATCTGGGCTATCAGCGTAATGACAGAAAAGAATGGAGCCAGTATGTCAACCATGGCTATATGCCGGCGATCTATCCCACCGAAATGACTTTTCCGGCTGATCTGGAGCGTGCATTTGATAAAGAGGTGTTTTCTGCCAACCTAAAAAATGAGCTTTTTCTGGACCGGCATGAACTGGCATTGGGAGCAAGTCTGGAATACCAGCACAATGATATTGGCGGGTGGGGATTCTTGATCCCCGCATTTGAGCAATACAGCTATGGATTTTTTGTGATTGATAAGTTCAAACTCACTCCATTATGGCAAGTAATGGCTGCCCTGCGCTATGATCACAGCCAAATTCGGGTGGAGGAACACCAGGATTGGTTTCCCAGTGTAGAAAATGCCTCCCGGGCTACTGCAGATGATTACCTTTTCAGGGCAGAAAAATTTCAGCGTGAATTCAACAGCCTGGTCTGGTCAGTCGGCGTAAACTATACGCCGGGAGACCTGGCATTCAAAGCGAATTTGGGGACCAGTTTCCGCATGCCCATTGCAAAGGAGCTGGCGGCAAATGGGGTGAATTATCACTACTTCCGGTACGAGCGGGGTAATGCATACCTGGATCCAGAGCGCTCCCTTCAGCTGGATTTTGGAGCCGAGTTGATCAATGAAAAGTGGTTGCTCTCGTTTAGCCCCTTTGTAAATTATTTCTCCAATTATATTTATCTCAATCCTACCGCAGAAATGGATCTTCTTTATGGCGCCGGTAATCAAGTGTTTAATTATACCCAGGCTGAGGTATTCCGGTATGGTGCCGAACTGAGCGCGATGTATCAACTGAATGAGAAGCTGAGCTTCGAATTGCTGGGGGAATACGTATACAACGAGCAGATGTCCGGCGACAAACAAGGTTTTACGTTGCCTTTTTCACCACCTCCATCAGGGATTATCAATGCTACGTACAAGCCCTTGGCGGAAAGTTATTTTAGTAATCCCTATTTCGCCATAGATTTAAGAGCTACTGCCAGACAGGAAAATATCGTGCCGCCCGAGAAAGTCACTCCAGGATCTCAGGTTTTGAATCTACGGGCAGGGGCTGCCGTCACCTTATTCGGTCAGCAAATCCAGACTGACCTACAGGTTCAGAATCTTTTCAATACTCATTACCTGAACCATACCAGTTTCTATCGCCTGATCAATTTGCCCGAGGCAGGGCGGAATATAACCCTCGCATTCAGTCTTGAATTCTAAAAAAATCACAACATCCTTATGAAAAATTGGATATTTCCAATCCTGTTACTAGCCATTCTTCCACTCTCTTGCAGAGACGTCGATAACCCACTGATCGATACCGAGTATCCCGAAATAACCGTAATGGATGATTCATTTCCTTTGCAATGCAGTGTATTCCAGCGGGGAACTACCGCGGAGTTTAAGGCCTATTTTTCAGACAACAAGGAGCTGGGAAGCTTTAGTCTGGACATCCATCATAATTTTGATCACCACACCCACAGCACAGAAGTGAACGACTGTAGCAATCAAGACCCTAAAAAAAGTCCAGTGAACCCCCTCCTATTGATTCAGACATTTTCTATTCCTGAAGGACTAACAACGTTTGTGGGTACAGCTGAAATCGATATTCCGGAGGATATTGATCCCGGGGATTATCATTTTATGATCCGGTTAACCGACCATGAGGGATGGCAGACGTTAAAGGGATTAAGTATTAAGATTCAATAAGATAAATGCCTAACGAAATAGTTATTGACCGTATTGATTGAAAAAGAAAACTTTGACCGAACCAGTTAGAATCAAATAAAGAAATATTTTTGACTTTAGTTTGAATTTATGAACGGCTGAAGAAATCAGACTTCCTATTTTTTTATTATAGACAAGCAGCTATAGGTTAATTGAGAACTATTTGCCAGGTATAGCAGCTACTATTGCGTTTTATCATAAAAAAAATGAGAAAAGGAATACAACATATAAAGATAGGTTGTATTCCTTTTTCTTTAAGAAGGGCGAAGAATAAAAACGGATTTTATGCCATTATCTTCTTGCCTTTGGAACGTTAGTCGTGGCCTTCATCCGTCTCCAAACCCAAAATCGCCATTCGATACGGCGTGCTGGAAACTTCAATCTTATCTATCTTGGTGAAGTCGTTGATGCTTACCTTCCACACTTCGCCTGCCTTAGGCTGCGTGATGTAGAGGTATCTGCTTGTGGCTTCAATCTGGGGCTTTTGGATTTCGTCTTTGGCTACATTTTCTAATATAGTGCCGTTTTTGGTCATTGTGTTTGTTATCAGGTCGTAGATGCTCACTTCGCCGCTGTGAAACAGCGCAACTAGATTATTACCAGCATAGTCAATTTTAATCTGGATCAGGTCTGAGCTTTCTATGATAGGAGTCACTGCCTTGGTCGCCACGTCTATCAGATAGGCTCCCATTGAGCCTGTATAGCCCACGAATTTGTTTGCTATATTCGTTTCATAAATTGAGCCAAGCCAAGCTGTACCGAAATTGGCTGGATGAGGAATCAGCGATTGCACACCGGTAGACTCCACCATCAAAACTCCGTCCCTAGACCCGAACAGGGCTACCCTGCCATCGCTGGCATTGCCGTGGATTCCTTTGGTTTGTATCGTGGAGGCAAAAAGTGTTGTGCCTAAAGCGTCGATTATTTTTACTCTTTCCGGGAGTGCCCCAGCAACGGAGCCGTCTTTCTCGGTAATAGCATAGGAGCCGTTGTCAAATTTTGCCATGGCACCATGGTGGGCGGTGTTTCCGGTATTGATTGTCTTCATCTTGGCTCCCGAAGTATGCATATCAGATTCTTTGGCAGAGCTCAACGTACCATCTCCGTCATTGAAGGTCAGGACTTCATTTCCCTTGCTTTTGAAGTGTGTAGGAAGATTGCTCTCACCGATCAAAGTAGCGAAACCCGGCGCGCCCATCACATCGGCATGGTCACCGTGGGATTCAAAACCGCTATCGAAAAATTGGACGCGGTTGTTGGCCCTGTGCACCAAGGCACCGTATCGGCCTGCTTCAGTGCCATACACGGTTGATTTGGGAAAGAGGGCTTGAAAGGACTCTGTGCTGAGTTCCACAGGGTCTACCAGTGACACCTCGTTTGTCAATTCGTCATTGACCAAAATCCGGATGTATTCGAATTCGTTTTCTAATGGAAGTGGCAAAACTTCGTCATCGTTGTTACAGGAGGCCAATGCCAAGATAGCAACGGGAAAAAGGAGTTTTTTGGATAGGTTCTTTTTCATGATTTCTTTTATGCAATTATGTTGCAAACATAAATAGTACATTTCAAAATTCCTATTTCTGGTGGGGAGCTTTTTGGTGTTAGAAAGGATGAAATTTCAAGGAATGAAACTCCTTGGGTGGTTGCGGGGAGGGAAGGAATCGTTTGGGGATGCACCCGCTATTGCCCTGTCAAACCAGGGTTATAGGTTTCATCAACGCTAATTAGATTCTGGTGAAAAATTTAAACACCCCACCAAGTTATTAAGCCGAATACAGATGGGCGTTTGGACTGAGAGTGGATCCTCTCAATCTGGTTGAGCAGTTTGGCGTAGGCTCCGTCCAGTTTGGCCGGGGTTATTTTTTCAATACCGATTCATGTTGATGTAGCTTGTTTTATAGTCATACAGGGACGCCTGTAGTACCAAGGCGCAGGCCAAAACACGTTTACCGCATCCTGTCGCGCCGGTGACTAGCAGGTTTTGGGGAGGTATGACGCAGGAGCAGTCAGCCTACAGTCTTGCCTGTTCTGCGGAGAGTTTTCTTTTCTGGGAGCACCTGATCTCTTCCAGCTGAGCAACATACCGGAGTGTTACCAAAAAATTTTGAAACAATTCGTGCAATAAAGTTGCAATTTTGGGCTTGAAAAAATTTTTTATCTGATTTTTTTTTTGCAACTTTATTGCAATTCTTCCCTTATCCATTCTCTTATGCTTAAAATTCAAGAGGTAACGAAAAATTTCAAACAGCATACGGCCGTTGATCGGCTTTCACTTATCGTGCCGGATGGTGAGGTCTTTGCCTTACTTGGTCCCAATGGAGCAGGCAAAACCACCACAATAAACCTCATCCTCGGATTTGAAAAGGCCGATAAAGGAACCATTCTGGTCGATGGATTTGATGTCAGCAAAAACCTGATGGAGGTACGTAAGCGTCTAGCTTTTATCCCTGAAAATGTGCAGCTCTATCCACACCTATCCGGCAAAGAAAACTTAGCTTATTTCTCACAATTGGCGGGTTTAGCCTATTCCCAAGACCAACTAACCAACCTGCTTCTAGAGGCTGGTCTGCAGGAAAATGCCCATAACTCCGCCGTATCCACATACTCTAAGGGTATGCGTCAGAAGGTCGGGATAGCCATTGCTTACTCAAAAAAAGCCAGACTTCTCCTTTTGGACGAGCCAGCCAGTGGCCTGGATCCGCTTTCCAGTGCGGAATTGTCACGGTTGCTGCGAAAAGTGGCAGCGCATGGGGCAGCTGTTTTGATGGTATCGCATGATCTTTTTCGGGTAAAGGAAACCGCCGACCGGGTTGGGATTATCAAAAATGGAGCGCTAAAGAAAATCGTAAAAGCCAGTGAGGTCACTGCCAATGACCTGGAGCTTATTTATCAAGGAGTAGTCGAATAGCCATGAAATCCAGCCGGTCAAAAGCGATACAAGCTGGTATGAGTATTTACCAAGCGAGATACCATTTGGCCTTTAAGAAAAAATTATAATCATATGAAATCAATCCTACTTACCGAATGGAAAAATTTGCTCCGCACGTCCGGAATGCCAGGCGCCCTTTTGGTGCTGCTGGGTGCACTTGTATTCACGGCTTGGGCGGGTCTTGAGGAATATCGGGTTATTTCCACCCTTGAGGGGGAGGCAAAAGCCCACCTACGCCAACAATGGGAGTCCATGGGGCCCAACAATCCTCACTCAGCAGCTCATTACGGAACCTATGTTTTTAAAAAAAATCACGCATTCACGGCCTTTGACGAAGGGGTAAACGGCTACGTGGGGCGCACGCTCTTTCTGGAAGGCCATCGGCAAAATGAACTGGTTCAGAGCGATTCCGCTCAAGGCGATATGCTTTCCCGATTTGGCAAACTCCGACCCGCTCTGATCCTACAAATCATCCTGCCCATTTTACTGTTGCTTTTTGCCTTCCAGTCAGTAAGAGGTGAGCGGGATGCTGATCGGGTCAGGATTCTGTTGGTGCAAGGGGCCTCTTATTCTAAGATTCTTTTTGGAAAGCTTTGGAGTCTGTGGGTGCCTGGGATGCTATTCATTCTGCTCACTCTGGGAATTCAATTGGGTTTATTGGGAATATCGACTCCCCTTCTCGGAAGAGCCGTGTTATTGGCAGTTGGATATGGCATGTTTTACTGGATTGTTATCGCCTTGGCCCTCTGGCTGAGTTCACAAACTGATAAATCCTATACCGCCCTTTCCTGGCTACTAGGGATCTGGATTGTTTGGGTTATTTTTTACCCAAAAGTTACCTACTCAGTAGCGGCAATCCTCTACCCATTACCGGATCGGGTGGAGTTTTCAGCAAGTATGAAGGAAGACCGAAGTGCTCTTTTGGACGGGCATAATCCTGAAGAAGAGGCGTTGAAATCATTGGAGGACAGTGTGCTCCGAGCTTATGGTGTCAGCTCAAAGGAAATGCTCCCCATCAATTTTGACGGACTACTGATGCAGGCAGATGAGGAGTTTGGAAATCGGGTATGGGACAAGCATTTCGGCGAACTCTATCAACAAATGCAAAAGCAAAAAAGTCTCGTTCAGTGGGCCTCCCTTCCCAATCCCTTCGGGAATCTCCAAAGCCTGAGTATGGCGGCCTCCGGCACAGATAACTATCATCAGGTGGATTTTTTACAAGAAGCCGAAACGTACCGAAGGGTTTTAATCCGCACCCTCAATGAAAGACACGCTTATGGAGGCTCCTTAACAGGGAACTGGGGATACAAGGAGGATCAGGAATTTTTCAACTCCATCTCAGACTTTCAATATGCCGAACCGCCTTTCCTCTCCCTCGTCTGGCAGCAGACTCCTTCCATTTTGCTACTGCTGGCTTGGATAGGACTACTCGGAATCGGACTAGCAAAGACACAACCAAAAATCTCTGCGCTATGAAGCTGAATCAAGCAATCCGATGGGAGTGGAAAAGTATTCTCTCTTCCCCTTTTCAAAAAAGCATCATCTTGGTGTTTTTTCTCGCCTCTGTTTATGGCTTATTCAAGGGAAAGCAGGTTTATTCCCATCAAAAGGAAATCATGGAGCGTCTTGAGACTGAGTCAGAAACTCAGATAGCGGTAGCTTTAGGGTTGTATCAAGCGGGTAAGGCGGGTCCTGAAGACCGCCCCTGGATAAATATCCAGACTCCCTATTACGCCTACCTGACTTATTTGCAGCCTTTGGTGAGTTTGAATCCCAGTCCGATGATGGTATTTTCCATCGGTCAGGCAGAGTCTTTCCCCTTTTTTAAACGAGTATCGGTGTTCAGCACACCCTACGACCACGATCTGGCACCGGAAATCAGCAACCCAGAACGGATTTCTCTGGGAAGTCTGGATTTTGGCCTAATGTGGATTTACCTCCTCCCCTTGGTACTCATTGCCTGTGCCATGCGGATTGGGAGCTTTGAGCGGGAGGTGCAATTGCACAAACTCATCGGTACCCTGGGGAACGAAAGAATATGGAAAATCCAGCGATTTTCGGCTTTTGCAAGTTTCTTTTTCATCCTGCTTGGTCTGCTGCTTGTAATCGGCTGGATGATGGGAGGAATGCAAGCTTCGATCTCAGATTTGGCCGTTTTTGGCCTTTGGGCCATGCTTTATCTGATATTCTGGTTGATTATACTGTTTCTCCTTTCCGAATTGAACCTTTATCAAACAGGACAAGCAATGATTTTCTTTTTGGCTTGGATACTTTTTGCCCTGATTATCCCCGGTGCAGTGCAACAGGCAGTTGCTCTACAGTTTCCCAATACCCTTTCTTTGGAAATGATCGATGCCAAACGGACAGGTAGAACAGAAATCTTTGAACGAGAATTTGAACCTACCAAAAAGCAAGTTTTAGAGGCAATTCCCGAGCTAGAACAAAGCCTTCCGGATAGCCTCCGAACAGAAAGAGCCTTGCAAGAAATCTACAGGATGGCATACCGGAAGTATCTCAGTGAGGTAACCCGAAAGCTCGATGCTATCCAGTCCGAGAAAGTATCCTGTTCGAGGGCTTGGTTTCCTATCAATCCGGTCTCTTACTTCCACCATCGTTTCAGCCACCTCGCAGGCACGGATTTTGATGCTTATCAGCGATTCAAAAATCAAATCACCCAAAAAGCAGAACAACTTCATTACCAGATTTTCTACCAGGAGTGGGAAGGCAGGGTCGTTGATGCGAGGGTTTTTCTGGAAACCAGAAGCGCCCTGGAATGAAAAACTCAAACTTCACATTGCACCGGTCCTGTGTGTTGCTTTGATCCCGCTCTTTTACTTACTGGCTCAGAATACAGAAAAGTTACTTTCTCGCGAAGTAGCTCATTAGAAAGTACAATCAACAAACAGTCTCCGATCGTGTAAAGATCAGTCATCCGAAACAGTTTTGAGATCGGCCAATCACAATATCAAAAGAAAAGACCTGGAATCGCGCATGGAAAATAAACACGTGAATAAGCCACCGATATATTTAATTTTTATCATCTTTTATTTTTCAAGCTGCACGAATGGTATCAAATCCAATTTTGCGGCAGAACAAGGCCAAATTGAAAAGCAGAATTGTAAACTGCCAAGAGTAGTGGAGGGTGCTATTGCGCTCGGTTTTCCGGAGGTAAAAGGATTAACTCCCTACAAAGGACAGGTTACGCCGACCGATATTTTTTTTCAGACTTTGATGATGTAGCCTCCTGAAAAAGTACAGATCGCCTTTTTTCAGTAATAAATCCCATAGCGCGCGAGTTTTTATACGAGGTTTCTACATTCGTTTGGAATTAAACTTGGTTCCATATCATAAATGGCTGTGATTGAGCAAAGCCTCCACTCATTATGGGAGTACAATCTATGAATTTGAGCCCTACCTGGATTTTACCCAAGAGGCTGTTGATTCGGCAAAGGATGGGATTGACTTCAGAAAAACCGATATTGTATTAGTCATGTCAAATACCAAAGCGGAAGCTATGGCGATGGGACCTGTATTTAAATCGCTAGATTCCCGTTGGCATATAAAAGCTCCGGGAGCAAGTATATCCGTAGGAATCACTTCCGGTTAGGATTTGAACTACTGGAGTGGACTTTGGCTTGCCCACGAAACAGGGCATACCTTTGGTTTACCCGACCCATATGATTTTGAAGGAGAGAACTACCTTAAATCAGTAGGAACCTTCGGCATAATGGTCACGCAGGCAGGTAATGCTCTGGGCCATTTTGCTTTTAAGCGCTGGGTCTTGGGTTGGCTTGATAATGGTAAAATATACTGTCATCATAATCGCGAAGCGATTATAGAAATAGAAGCCATTGAAAATGCGGGAGGAACAAAGGCAGTGATGGTGCCAATAGATAGCACCAGTACATTAATGGTTGAAAGCCAACGAAAAATTGGTTTTGACAAAAAAACCAGGGAAGGAGCTTTGGTCTATCTTGTGAATACATCTCTGCCTAGTGGGAGTGGTCCCATTCAGGTAAGACCGCGCTTTGACAGTGAGTTTAAATTTCTTCAAGATGCTCCAAAGGCAGCGGGCGATCGGTATACATTTAAAAATATAGCGTTAGAGTTTGTTGAATCGACAGCGAAAAGCGATAAGAATCATATACGTATTGAGAGATGATAACAAAAAAGCAGCCAACATAGGTATCACGTGTTCGAGGTAAACAGCTTCTCGAGCCGACTTTAGGTAAACCGGCAAATCACCCACCTAAAAATACCCTCCTTAAACAACCACAACCACGGAAGCCTGGAATTCAACTGGCAAACCAATCCCAGAGTCTAAAATAGCGGAGATACAAAACCTACAATACGTGATTGTACCAATCAAGTTCACACCTTTTCTCAAGAATGATGATAGCCGAGGTAAAACGAAAAAAGCCGGTGAGGAATCCCCCACCGGCTTTTGCTAGCTATCAAACCGAAATGCGATCAATACCCCGGGTTTTGAACCAGGAATCCTTCTTCATTGGAAGCTCCGTCAATGGCGCGTTGGGGGATGGGAAACAGGCGTTTGTTCGGGTCGCTGTCGGTTTTTTCCGTCCAGCTGTCCTCGTATTTTCCATACCGGATCTGATAGACCCGTCGAAGCCCTTCCCAATAAAGTTCAAAGCCCGACTCCCGGAAGAGGATATCCAGATCAATCGCGCTCAGGGGAGCAGGTTTCTGAGCAGGGCGGGCATTTCTGGAAGTTCGCAAGGTATTCACATCGGCGAGAGCGGCGGCATTGTCTCCCTTGCGCAATTGTGCCTCGGCACGCATCAGGTAGATTTCACCCAATCGAATCAATACAATGTCCACGCTGCTATTGCTGCAACAATTGGGGGCTGTTCGGCTGAATTGGTATTTGGAGAAGCGGTGGCCAGTATTGTGAAGGCTACCTTCGTTGGTAAAATCAACCTGGAAGGTATGGTCCACGTAGCGAATGTCTGCCCCCGTACTTCTCCGGTTAATCACCGGATAGATGCGTACTTTTCCATCATCACAGGTGATGATATTGCCGCTCTCGTCCTTGCGGGGACCCCAGATGATTCCTCGAAGTATTCCCCGATCGATCTGAAAATCTGTCGCCTCCACGCAGTAATAATGATCGGCATCATTCGTGGGGTTCACGCCGGTCAGGTCGCGAAGGTTTTCTGGTATTAGGGTGTTTTCCTGAAAGAAGCGTGCGTCTGCTTCGGCCGGGTCCACGTTTCCATAGGCATCGTACCAGCTCATGATGAAATCCGGTGTAGCGGCCACTGCATCGGTTCCGCGAGTATTGGGAAATTCCGGTCTGGGTATCTGGTCTCCGGAAATCGACCAATATTGCCACCGGCTATGTTCCGTTTGCAGGACACCGCGCTGATCCAGTGAGAAAATTATCTCCGGGTTGGTATTGTTATCGTCGTTGAACAGGGCAAAATATTCCGGCGATAGCGAGAAGGGCCCATCGATGATGTTGCTGGTGTATTGGATGACTTTATCCATGTCTTCTGACCTAAAATCCGGCGTACCGTACGGATCGCGGTACACGGCCGCATTCAGGTACAAGCGAGCCAACAATGCCTCGACGGCAAACTTATTCATCCGGCCGGGGCCGCTGTTGCTGCTGATTACATTCACCACGGACAGGAGTTCTGACTCGAGATAGTCCACCGCCTCTTGTGTTCGAAGGATTACCGATTGCTGATCGGATGCATCCTTTCGGAATACCAGACCCCAATTGTCCATCGCGAGCATGTTCAAATAGGCCTTCATGGCGATCATTTCGTACAGTGGGTTTTGCGCACTGCTGTTACCATTTTCGACCTCCAGGCGCAATTGTTCTTCGGCCGCCACTGCTCTGGCCAGCGTCAGCGTGATAAAGGTCCAGGCGTCGCCCACCAGACTGTTTCCGGGAGTCATCAGGTGCTGGTGAACAGCAATGAATTTCCCGCCATCGAACCAGTCTCTTCCGCCCCGATAGGGCAGAATCCCCTCGTCTGAGGCAACTTCCTGAAGACCAAAATTGGTGGTATGCAGCCATACCTGCCGAAGCATGCCGTACACCGGAGCGATAGAGCCGCTGACAATCTCTGCCTGTCCGGTGCCGGTCAGGGATTCATCAAGGATTTGTTCATCCAGATTGGTGCAGCTTAGAAAGGTTAGCAAAAAAGCTGCAGTTGGTACTAGAATTTTTAAACGTATCGTTTTCATCTAATGCTTGTTTTTAAGATTTTTTACCTGTTTAGGGGTTTCAAAAGGTTAGATTGAGGTTCACCATAAATGTCCTGGCCCTGGGATAGGTAAATCGGTCAATACCGAAGGTTTGTATTCCAGCGGTGGTCGCCCCCGTATTTACCTCCGGATCAAATCCAGAGTAATCCGTAATCACAAACAGATTTTGGCCGGTTAGGGATAGCCGGATGGCCTGGAAAGCATTGCCAACGCCCAGGAGATTTGGACGCACATTGTAGCCCAGGGTGGCATTGTTTAACCGGAAGAAAGCACCGTTTTCCAGGAACCGCGTAGATACAGTATTTGAGTTGTTGAAAGACTCTTCCGGATACTGTACCGCAAATTCCGTTGTATTATTTGACCGTGAAAGTTGGGCTTTGGTAAAGAGCGACATGGTTGTATGGTTGTAAATCTTATTTCCAGCTGCTCCGTTAAAATTCAAACCCAGGTCAAAATTCCGGTAGCGAAGACTGGTGTTGAACCCATAGATAATTCTTGGAATTGCGCTTCCTACGACCACCCGATCATTGTCCAGGATTTCACCGTCTCCATTCGTGTCCACAAATCGGTTCAACCCGTCCTCGCCAATCCCGTCAAACTGCAGCATGTAAAATGCGCCAATAGCCTGATTATTGATATAGCCGTTGATGGTAGCCCCTGTCTGACCGGCTCCTTGAGCTGCTCCGGTGGTCAATACCGAATAGGGTGAGTCCCGGACTTCGTTTTGAATAAAGGTGACGTTACCCCCTATGTCGAAGGAAAAGTCCTTTCTGGGCAGGCTGCTGTAATTTAAAGCTAACTCGACGCCGCTGTTGACGATTTCCATGTTGTCGATATTGTCCCAAAATGTGGAGGTAGGCTGAATCGGATCGGCGGGAACGACTTCCAGCAGAATGTTGGAGGACACCTTGTTGAAATAATCCACCGCACCTGTCAGGCGGTTGTCGAGAAAGCCAAAATCAAACCCAATATCAAATTGCGTAGACACCTCCCATTGTAGATTCGGGTTAGCCAATCGGGTAAAAACAATACCATAGGGATAGCTGTCCAGTGTGGTGCCGTCGGTATCTATTGGGTACGTATTGAGGCTACCTGCGCCGGTAGCTAATCGGTCCTCTGAGAAACTTGCTTTGGTGATTTTGGAAGGAATCTCCTGATTACCCGTTTGGCCCCAGCTTGTGCGGAGTTTCAGGTTATCAAAACCCGAGTTAGCCATGAAATCTTCCTTGCTCAGATTCCAGCCGAGGGCGAAGGAAGGGAAGTAGCCGTATTTGTTATTATCCCCGAATTTGGAAGAGCCGTCCGCACGGAAGGTTGCCGTAAACAAGTACTTTTCAGCAAAGGTATAATTTACCCGGCCAAAAAAGGATTGCAATTCATTTTCGGTCGCGGAAGAATTGACCGTTGTCGGAAACTCGCTGGTGCTATTATGATCCTGATACCGGGGGTCAATGTTGTTTGCAGCAAAGCCTCGGGAAGAAGTCCTTCTAAATTCATCTAAAAAGGTCTGGTAGGAATGTCCGACCAATACGGTGAAATTGTGCTCGTAGTTGTTCCATTGGTAGGTAAGCGTATTTTCTACTAAACTATTCGTGTTGGCAGTAATCAACTCATCCAGCGTCCCATCCGAGACATTGGATTCGTTAACAACCTCGGTAAATGGCCGGTATTGAATGTATCGGGCCGTATTGGAATAATCCACTCCCAGGTTCAACTTATAGGTGAGTCCATCAATGAACTCGAAGGAAGGAGATACCGTACCCAAGATTCGGTTGTTTGCCGCGTCATCACTATAAAGCTCGTTTCGCTTCAGGGGGTTGAGGGCGTTGGTATTCAATAGCGTAGGTTCTCCATTGGTAAACGCCGGGATGGTGGGGTTCAGATACAACATGTCGCTGGAGATGGAACCGATCGCAGGTCGGAGGTTTTCCGTAAACGAGGCGGTGAGGTTATAGTCTACGAGCAGCCTGCCCTCAAAAGCCTTTTGGTTCATGTTTAGCTTGCCCGAATACCGCGTGAGCTCACTGTTCTTTAAAATACCCTCCTGCTTCTGGTAGCCCAACGAAGCAAAATAAGAGAACCGCTCGGTATTGGCTCCACTCATGGACAGGTTGTAGTCCTGCGAAAGCCCCACCTGGGTCAGTTCATCCTGCCAATTGGTATTTCCTCCGAAATCCTCCAGGGCACCCCCTACGGCTTGCACCTGTCGACGAAACTCATCCGCTCCGAAGACATCGATTTGCCGGGCCATGGACGACCAGGCAGTAGCGGCAGAAAGGTTGACTTGCGAGGATCCGGATTTTCCTTTCTTGGTCGTGATAACCACAACCCCGTTCGACGCCCGGGAACCGTACAGGGCGGTGGCACTTGCGTCCTTTAATACATCGATGCTTTCAATGTCATTGGGGTTTAAGAAGTTTAGTGGATTGGAAGCAATGCCGGTATCCGTATTGTCAAGAAGAAAACCATCCAATACGTACAAGGGTTGGGTACCAGAGCGCAAACTTCCTATCCCGCGGATGATCACATTTTGATTGGCTCCCGGCTCACCGCTGGTCGAGGTGATGTTTACTCCTGCAATTTTTCCTTGCAACAAATCCACCGGATTGGTAATCACTCCCCGGTTGAAGTCCTCACTTTTCACGGATCCAATGGCACCGGTCACATCCGAGCGCTTTTGCGTTCCGTAACCCACCACCACCAATTCTTCCAGCTGGGTGAGGTCTGGCTCCAATTGAATCGCCAGGGTGGATTGCCCCTTCACGGCAACTTCCTTTTGCAGGTAGCCCACATAGGAAACCTGGAGAATAGCGTCCTCGGGTACATCCAGGGAAAACTGCCCATCCAGATCCGTTACTGTTCCGGTAGTGCCACCTTTTACCAAAATGGTGGCTCCCGGTAATGGCATACCGGTTTCGTCAGTCACCGTTCCGCTAATTGACTGGAACAGCATTTCCGGGTCAACTTTGGAACTGTTTGCGTCGATTTCGGTCCCTAAAGCTGCTGCATTGAGTGGGACGGAGTTGCTAGCTACACCCGCCCAGAGGATAGCACATGCGGCGGCATAGCGAAGTTTTGATACGTGTAATCGTTGGTTCATAAAACGTTGGTGTTGGTTGATTAATAGACTGTTATCTAGCTGTACTGAAAGGTAGTGGGCGTCAGTAGTTTTGTAACCCAGCGGCAAAAGTAGGCCAAACAATGATTCGATAGGGCATGGATTAGCCTCCAGAAATACGAATTAAAAAAAACTTAATAGTAGGCTGAGAAGTATAATCGAAACGTAAAAAAATGATCAACTTACCGTTATATTAAAATGGTAACATCAGGTGCGTTCGACCTTCGGGTCGGCCCGAATGAAGGAAAAAGGTAACGTCTGGGAATACCTATTCCAGCCAGGGTAATCTAGCCCTTCAGCGTGCATGATCCACCATCATTTGATCTGGTTGGGAACGGTTTCACCGCCGGATAAAACACCAATTACCTGTGGATAAAGTTGGCGGTATACAGGTAGTAAAACATGCGGCGTTTTTATCTTTTTTGAGACAGTGGAATAAATCGCCAGGGAGGGGGAAAGCTAATCAAGATTTCCCGTTAATTGCGCTTTTGGATTTCAAGCAGATCAACCAATTTTCCATCTGCTGCATGCATGCGAAGTTCGAGCCTACCGTCGGTGATGGCAAGGGTACCGTAATGAAACCCACGGAAGGTTTTAGCAGAAAACGGCACCCGATTCGGCGCAAAATCTTCCAGATTACCCCCCATTCCACCTACCTGTACGTAGGTAATTCCCCGCTCAACATCTACTTGATCCAGGTAAAGCGGAAAGCTGCGCATGTAGGTATGTAAATGCCCAAAAAACACCATATCTACCTCAAAATCCTCCAACAACCTCAAGAGCGGCTGAAAACGCCTATCCCCGTACGTTCCCTTTCCTTGCCAGGTATTCCCGTAGTCATCCTCATCCATGGAATAGGGAGCATGGTGCATCATTACAAATTTCCAGGGGCTATTCGAACGGGAAAGTTCCTCTTTCAGCCATTCGTATTGGGCACCTCCTTTTTTGAGTTCATCGGGTTGGTTGGAGTTGAGTACAAAAAATGTCGCCGGCCCGTATTCGGTGCTGTAACAGCCCAACGCATTCGCTTGCGGATGATAGGCGGTATACCAGAAAAGGTCACCTTCCCCATTTCCTGCTGCCGGGATGTTCGGAATTCTCGAGAAGAGCGCAGAGGTGCCTGGAAAAAATTCCTGGGTCCATTGCCATTTCTCCGGTTTGTTACCTCCATCGGTCATGTCCCCCAGATGCACCACCGCGTCTACCCGTTCCTCCCAAAGCTGCAGGCCAATTTGCTCGTTGATTTGGGGGCGGGATTCGGTGTCGGACACCAATCCAACCAGAATCGGAGAGTCCTTCTCCGGAGCCGTTCGAAACGTCAACGGTCCACTTTTCAGGACGTTTCCTTTATCATCGGCTGCCTGGATCTCGTAAAAATACGGAGTATTGGGTTTCAGATCCTTCAATTGCACATGGTAGCGATTCTCCTGTTCGGGGGATAGCTCGATGGGCTCCAATGAACCGATGGCTTCACCAAGGAACAATTTCACCGCTGCTTTTCGATCCAATTCAAAAGTGATTTGCATTTGGTTTTGACCGGGCACGTAGAGGTAGGGTTCCGCAAGGAAATGAAATTTACCGGGGACTCGAACGCCTTCTCTTTTCCAGAACTGGTGCTGTGCAAATCGCTCGCGTGCCCAGTTTTCAGGCATCTGACCGGAGAAAATTGACAGGTGTTTTACCCAGTGGTCCATCTCCATATAGGGCTCTTTCTGTAAGTAGGACCGTAGCAATAAGGATTGACCCCTGGCTTTTTCTCCTTGAAAGAGTAGGTTTCCATTTTCGTAGATCTTCAGATCATTTTCCCCAGTCGCCAAAACGAGGTGCGTAAAGTACTTGTCCCAAAACCCCTGGGGCTCCTCGCGACCGGGCAACAACCATTTTTTGTTCCAATTGGCGAGAAGAGGGCGCTGGTCCAAAAACATTTCAAAACCGATGGGCTGATCGACGTGATTAAGCAACCAAAACTCGAGGATCCAGGGCTGCTCCGTAGGTAGAACATCGGTTAACTCAATTTTATATACCCCACTGACCGGTTGGTTCACCAGGGGAAAAACCTGAGGTTCGTGAAACAGCTGTAACGGCCGCAGGCTAAGAGAGTCTTGAAATAGGGGGCTATTGGCATTTCGAGGCAGCCCCCTATTTGGCCAAAACCACCTTTCCCACCTGATTTCCTGGGCGGTTGCGCTCGTAAAACAAAGAAAAACAAATACGAAATAAAGGAGATTTTTCATTGGTGTGATTCTTGGCACGGGTTTCTCGCTTTCGAGTTCCCTGAAGATAAAGAAAAAATGAATACCCTCACTGGTTTTATGATTTGGCGGGTGGCAAAAAGGCGAGCATCCAGAAAAAAGGCCGCCCTTCTTGACTGGGCGGCCCCTCTCATTTGGATCCAATGTTCACTTATTCAAACAAGTCAAACTTCAATCCGAAATTAAATCGGGCATTGTAATACTCCGCCTGCATGGTACGTGCCCGTATGCCCTGATAGTACCGGAGGGGTTGGTTGGTAAGATTATTGCCCTCGGCAAAGATTCGCCACTTAGGTGTGATCGCATAAGAGGCATTGGCATCCAGAAACGTCTGCCTATCATAAAACCTATCTTCAAAACCTTCCCCACCCAATTCATCCAGGTAGTCGGATGCATAGTTTACCGAAAGACGAACCACGAGGCGCTCGTTTTCGTACGAAAGCGAGGCATTAAACATGTGCTCGGCTGTTCCGGGTAGTTGGAGATCTTCGTTTTCCCGGTCCTCGATACCTGTCGTAGCGGATTGAGTGAAGGTATAATTCAGGTACACGCCAAAATTCTTGAAAAACTGGCGCTGAAAGGATGTTTCCAATCCGTATACCAATGCAGTGCCTCCGTTTTCTGGTCTAGAGTATTGCAGGTCCTCGCCAAACAGCGGATCGGTGAAGCCCTGCGTAGTAATGGTGTACACGAAGTTATCAATATCCTTATAAAAGCCTCCGAAAGAAAAGAGACCCACCCTGTCATAATAGTGTTCCGCCATCAGATCGATGTTCATGGAGGTTGCTGCTTTGAGATTGGGATTTCCTCGTTCCAGTTCCTCGTCTTCGATACTAAAGGCGGCATAGGGTACCAGGTCAAAATAATTTGGTCGGGCAATTGTATTCGTCCAGGCAAACCGCAACACGGTACTGGCGGTAGGGTCATATTTGAAATGGATACCGGGGAGAAAATTGGTATAACTTTGGTCCCCTGAAACGGAGGAAATGGTCTCGTTGTCGATATCGAAAATGTTTCCGGTATAATCAATGGCCGTGTGCTCCATTCGTAAACCCGCAATCGCAGAAAGCTTGGTACTAAACTGATGGTCGGCCATTAGGTAAGCTCCCGTGATGTTTTCGGTAGCATTGTAATTTCCCGGAGCATATTCTTCCAAAACATCAGATTCGTCAAACAGTCCTGCGTTGGTCAGGTCCAGGCTTCCCAAGAATCCAGGATCCATAAATCGCCCAACAGCGTATTGAGAGCCGGCCAGGTAATTCGGGTTGGAATAATTTGAATTGGGAACCTCTCCCAAAGTAGCTCCAAATCCTTCCTCATCGAGCGGTTCGTATTCGTAGAAATTGTTATCCCGCTCTTTTACCTTGCCTCGGTACCGAAATCCAAACTGCAGAATACCTTTGTCGGAATAGGGTAATTTAAAATCCAAACGTCCATTTACGTCTTGATCGAAAGTATAGCTATATTGTTCGGACAGCCCGTTGAATCCTATATTAAGGTTTTCTGCCGGATTGCTTAGAATGGCTAATGGGAATCTGGGGTTGCTTAGATCAACGCGTACATCTTGGCCAGAAGACCTGTAGGAAGCATACCGTTCGTTAGGCCGCTCCTCAGAAGCCTTGGCATAAGTTAGGTTCCAGTCCATCTGAAGCCTGTTAAAAAGGTGTTTGCCACCGCCGGTGATGTTATACACCCGTTGATCTTCCAAACGCGTTGCCTTAATTCTATCGTTATCCAATCCGCCTTTGGTTTGGAATTCTACGCGACCGACCGTCTGGTATACATCTGCGCTGATTTGGGTAAAATCTCCGTCATCAAAGGCGTCATCCAGGCGGCTTACCCGCATTCTGAATCGGTTTTCCCAGTCGTCCCGGTGATTGTACATCCCGGAAAGAAATAGCGTATGATTGGGAGATAACGCATAATCCAACGCCAGAGTGGCGGATCGTCTCACACGCTGTACGCGGTATTCGCGGATATCAAACTCTTCCAATACGACCCCGTTGTCGGAATCGTACCAAACCGCTTCCACATTGTCTGATCCGAAGTTGTGGTTGTTGTACGAACCAGAAAAAATAACCCCCAGCTTATCGTTCAAAAATCGGTTGCCCAAGATTACCCCTCCAGTCCAAATTGGTTTGTTGGAAAGCAAATTGACACCACTTGCCGCTGTTCCGGAAATCCGTAAACTGTTTGGAGCCTGGCGCGTAACCAAATTTACCGAACCTCCGATAGCATCTGCATCCATGTTGGGCAATACCGCCTTATTTACTTCGATCGTCTGAATCATATCCGAGGGTATCAAGTCCATTTGAATATTTCGGTTGTCGCCTTCTGCAGACGGGATACGTTCCCCATTTAATGTTACGGAGTTTAGCTGCGGGGCCATCCCGCGAATGATAATATTTCGTGCCTCTCCCTGATCGTTTTGCATGGTGATACCCGGAATACGCTTGAGCGCATCTCCAACGTTGGCATCAGGAAAGCGTCCGATCTGATCGGAGGATACAATATTGGTAATGTTGGCATTGTTTTTTTGCTGATTTAGCGCCTTGGCCTGCCCCTTGAGTCGGTCACCGAAGACAATGAATTCAGCTGCTTGAAGCGCTTCTTCGTCCATGCCAAAATTTAATACACTTGTTGCACCGGCCTGAATTTCAACAGGCTTGGAAAGTTGTCCATACCCGAGGTAGGAAACCCTCACTTCGTATAAGCCCTCGGGCAAGTTTGCTATGGAGAAATCCCCTTTTTGATCGGTGATGGTGCCATAATTGGTCCCGATCAATACCACATTGGCACCGGGCAGCGAAAGATTCTCGGCATCGATCACTCGTCCTTTCAGGACTCCTTGTGCCCATGCATTTCCTGCCAGCAGGATAACCAGCGCCAAGGAAGAAAATAAACGTAGATGTTTTTTCATGATTGCTTATTGTTGTAGGTTAATGTACTTTTCGAGTTGTTCCCAGGAATAAATCTGGAAGGTTTTGTCATCCGACATGGCGACAAACAGTCCTTTTGAAAAATCTCCTCCCAGGTTTACTGCCGTGACTTCGTTGCCATCACTGGAAAGGGTACTCAATGGGATCTTGGCCAGTAGGGGATGATCGTGTGGCCCTTTAACGCTTCCCTCTCGCGGGAATGCGTGAAAGAGATTGGCTCCCTGGTCGGATACCAGCAAATAGCCCTCGGTAGCGGAGGATTTGTAAATGGAAATTCCTTCGTGATCATCCGAAAATCCTTCGGTAGCAAAAAGGGCCAACTCCTCATTTCCCATCTCCGGTTCGGTATGGTACTTTCTCACTCCTGCACCCTCATCGGAATAATAGATATAGCCCAACTCCTGATCCACCGCAATGGCTTCGATTTCTTTCTTTCCAGAAAAATTCCCGAATTTTCGCACGAGCTCAAGCGATAAACCGTCATCAGTTCCCTTCACTTCGTATTGCCAGAGGTACGTACCATCGGACGGTCCGTTTTTCCGGCCTGCGATGACATAGGTTTTTCCGGATTTGGGGCTTTGGTACACGGCGATTCCCATCAGATCGCGGAATTCTTCGCCAGTTTCTCCCTCATAGACCTCCAGCCCACCGGAGTTGATTTCCTGCATGTCGGGTAGGGAGTAAAAGCGAATACGTGAAGTCAAGCGTTCGCCTGTGACGGCAAAATCCACGGTATCCGCACCCATCGGCAAACCATAGCCCACGTCTACATTATTGGGACGTTGGATACCGCGCCTGACCAGGCTATCGATGACTTTTCCCCGTAAATCAAACACGTACAGGGCGCCAATGGAGTCTTTATCCGTACCGATGATAAGACTTTGATCCGGATTTGAGGAATTGATCCAGATAGCGGGATCGTCAGTATCGTGAATGACCGGGTCACTCACGTATAGCGGTTGGATGATTTCGGTAGTAGGTTCCGCAGATTCATCGGATTTCTTTATAGTCTCGTTGCAAGCGATGAGTACCGATAAAACAAAAAATGAGACAAAACCCGTCTGTTTTTTAAGCATAGTTTATTGATTTTCTGACCTTACAAGATTCGGAAAAATGGCGGTTTAAAAAGGAAATTAACGGTTAAGAATGCAGCGCAGCTAGCCAGCTGAAACCGTTAACAAAACCGAAACAGTTTTCGAAAAAAAGACGATAATGTATTGATTTACTGATTATTAAAAAGTATTATCCTAAGATTAAGAAATCTTGAATCATAAACAGTGAAGGTAATGTTGTAAGTCCTTTCCCTCCAAAAGCTGCAAACGCTTTCGGAGCCGGTACCTGGAAATTCGCAGGCTTTCCATGGAGATTCCCAGGGTTGCGGCGATTTCCCTGCTGCTCAAATTCATCTTCATCAGGCAGGCAAGTTTCACATCTCCCGTGGTCAGCGATGGGTTCCGGCGAGTGAGGTTTTTTAAGAAATCCTCATGCACCGATTCGAAGGTATGCTTAAAGCTTTCCCAATCCCTGTCCTGTCCCAGGTTCGCGTCGATTTGCTTCACGAGATTTCGAAGTTTCTTTCGTTGGTCCTGGGGATCGTGCTCCAGGGCCGCCTTCAATTTCGATTGGATTTCTTTCAGCATTTCATTTTTTTCGATGACATGAAGGGTTTGGGCAGAAAGCGCCTTCTGCTGAGCCACTACCTCAGCAGCCATTCTTGCCTCCAGAAGATTGATGTTTTCCTTCTCGGTCTGAATCAAGCGTTGGTTGATTTCCAGGAGTTCCTCTTGCTTTTTTACAGTACTTTTGGTTGCCCGAATTTTCAGTCGCTGCCGGGAGATTAAACCCCATCCAAGTCCCAATAACGTCAAAATTAGCATCAATAATAGCCAGCGAATTCGGGTTTCGAAAACATGAACACCCTTCAAATGGGCTATTTCTTGCTGTTTTTCCTTGATTTCATAATGAAACTCCTGTGTGGCCAGTTGCCGCGCGGCTTCTTCGGAAAAAATCGTTTCACTCAATTTCCGGGCTTTGGCCGCCTGTTCATATGCCTTCTCAAAATCCCCCAGTGCCGCATACGCCTTACCCAGGTCCTCCGTAGCACTTCGTTCCAAATAGTTGTTTCCAAGCTCCTTACTTATCTGGATTGCTTCTTCGTAGTACGAAAGTGATTCCCCGGCTCGATTGGTTTTTCTTCGCGTATCCCCCAGGTTATTGATATTCCCCGGCATGTTCAACTTAGTGCCCATGGCAATGTTTAGCGTATAAGCCAACTGGAAATAGCGCTCGGCCGAATCGTATTTTTCCAGATCCTCGTAGATGCTCCCAACGTTTTCGAAGAGAATGCTCAAATCAGTCGAATCACCGCTTCCTCGAATCAACTCAATGGCTTGATTTTGATAAACCAACGCCTGCACGTAATCACCCAACTTCTCGTACATCGATCCGATCAGTCCTTTGGACCGGGCCATTCCCTGAGTATCCTGAACATCCTCGTATAAATGGAGTGCGGCTTTATGCCGCTCCAGCGCGTCTGTAATACGTTTTGTTTTGTAATACAGCTTCCCGATTTGGTTGTAGACATCCGCCAGACAAGCGGTGCAGCCCATGTTTTTGAAATGTTCTTCCGCCTCGTAAAACTTCGTTGTTGCCTGATTGTAAATACCAAATTCCATTAAAAGTTGCCCCTCCAAAAACGCGGCTTCCGCTTGGTCGGCTAACCCAAGGCCTGGATTTTGCCTCAGGAAACCCGATAGCTCCCGATAGGCTTGTCTCGGGTTGGTCTCGGAGAGCCGTTGTAAACGATCCAAAACATCGGTGGGATTCTGTCCAAACGCTCCTCCAAATGGGATGATAAATGCGACGAGACAACAAACGTTTACAAACCAAAGCATCTTTAAAGGTACTACGGCCTTGTAAAGTGAATATGACGCAGGTTTTATCTTTTTGTAACCTTGAGCGCTTACACTAAAAAGCGAGATGAAAATGGGCCGTATTTGTCACCGGAATCTTGCATTTCTATTTCACTGATAAAAACAGCAAATGTTGTATATTGGTGCGCTATCACCGTAGACCTTACAATTGCATCATACGTACCATGCCTTCGTTCCAACGCATCGCCTTCCTCGTCTTTTTTCTTTTTTGCCAAGCACTGATGGCGCAAACCACCTGGAAAAACCCCATCCAAAAGCAAGGGAGGCTGGGTTCCCCACTCGTGGAAACCTCCCCCTTCGTGTTTGCAGAAAAGCTGTACCTACTGGAAAACAACCAACGATTCTGGGACATCCCGGGGGCCAAACCGGGAGATTTCTTTCAGGAAGACGAAATACGCATCCGGGACCTCGCCACCAACGAAATCGTTTCTGTACCCCTGAAAAACCATGCCTTTGGAACCGTGCTTACCTGGGGGGACCGGGTGTACGTCTTTGCCGGCTATTACGGAAAAAACAAACCCTGGCGGAAAATCACGGAAATCGTCGTCACCAGTTCGGCCGACCTGAAGGAATGGACCAAACCTGAAACCATCCTTCGGGCCAATCCAGAAGAATATTTTTTTAACACGGCCGTCTGCCGCGGAAAGGACGACTTCATCCTCCTCTGCGAAACCAACGACCCTCAGTGGACGCCCTTTACCTTTCGTTACCTGCGGTCCGAGGATCTGAGACACTGGCAGGAAATTCCGAATGCAGTCTACGGCAAAGAGAAGTACGTGGGTGGCCCCGCCCTGTACTACGAAAACGACTGGTACTACACGCTGTATCTGAAATCCCTGAAACCCGGTTACGAAACGCACATTACCCGCTCCCGCGACCTGATCCATTGGGAGGACGCTCCCGATGAAAGACCGTTTGTAACCTTTAATCCAGATCATAAAAATATTCCCTTGATCGACCCCTCCGTTTCGGAAAGCAATGCCTCCGACGTGGAACTGTGTTACTTCCAGGGACAGACCATTCTCTATTATACGGGTAGCGACCAGACTACTGCAGGCGATTTGCAGCGAGCCATCTTTCCCGGTACGCCCCATCAATTGTTCACGCATTTTTTCGATGAAATCCGCCCTGCGGAAGTGGACCCTCCGGACCCCCAGGCCAACTGGCTGCCGGTTTTGCTGGCGCCGGAAAAACCAACGAAAGGTATCGACTCTCTTTCCCAAGGTCCTCAGCTCTTACCTACTCCCCGGCAATTGGCGTATCAGGAAAGGCAACTGGGTGCCTTTATTCATTTTGGTCTCGCCACCTATGCCAATGCAGACATGATGTCGGTACCGGAGGCTGCCCGCTTCCGTCCGACCCGGCTGGACGCCGAACAATGGGTAAAGACAGCCCAATCCTTTGGTGCCAGGCATATCGTTCTCACGGCCAAACACCACAATGGCTTTTGCCTCTGGCCCACACAAACTACGGACTACTCGGTGAAAAACAGCCCCTGGCAAGACGGTGCCAGTGATGTAGTCGGCGAATTTGTGGATGCCTGCCGAAAATATGGGATGAAGGTAGGATTGTACCTTTCGGGGGGCGATACCCATTTTGGCTGTACCAGTAGCCCGGACCCTCAGGGAGAACGGGTGATACGGGGCGATGTACACCGGTATTTCCCCGTTTTCCTGGAGCAATTGCGCGAACTGCTGACCGGGTATGGGGAAATTTCCTACCTCTGGTTTGACGGGGCCTACGATCCGTTCGGCTGGGACGTAACGAACCCGGATACCGGGATTCCGATGGGTACTGCCTATGGCGATGCCATTCAGGCAATGGTCCGGCATTTGCAACCCAATGCGGTCATCATGGGGGGTACCAAACCAGATGTACGCTGGTCGGGAAGCGAGCAAGGCTGGGCACCCTACCCTTTGGAAAATGTGGTAAAACCCGGAGAAGGACTGGAAAAATGGGTAGGTCCGCAAAATGCCGGCTACATTCCAGCGGAAGCCAACCTCCACACTCGCTCCACTTGGTTCTGGAAACCCGGTTCGGACCCTACCCTAAAAGATTCCACCTATCTGATGAAGGCCTATCTGGAGACAATCGGAAGGGGGGCCAGTTTACTGGTAAACATGACTCCCGACAGCAGCGGCCTTATTCCAGAGGCAGAGGTAAAACTCCTGAAAACTTTCGGCAATTCCATCCAACGCAGGTTCGCCAATCCGCTTGCAGTGACTTCTTCCAGCGCCCAGCCCTCCTCCGAGCTAATCCTAACCTTGCCCGATCCCAGACCAGTCCACCTCCTGGAATTGGAAGAAGCCCTCCAAAAGGGACAGCACATCCAACAGTACGTACTGGAAGCCTGGGTAGCGGGGCGGTGGCAGCATCTTGCGAGGGGCGAAACGGTCGGACGAAAACGCATCCACTCCTTCGATCCAGTGAGTACCGACCGACTCAGACTGCAATTGTCGGGAGAGGAATCACCGTTGGAACTGAGGCGTTTTGCCGTTTATGGTCCGGATTTTTAAGCAGGCGGCTCAGGCGGCCACTCAGCCGTTTTCCGTCGGATGCCGGTTTACCAGATGATGGGCGGCATTGTCGAAATAACGAGCCATGGGGTCCTGGATTTCAGGGGGGAGAGAAAGCCGCTTCATGGCCTTGCCCATGCATCCCAGCCAGCGATCGCGCATTGCTGCATCGATGACCCATTGAAAGTGCCTCCTACGCAGCATGGGATGCCCCCTTTTCTCCAAATAGGTGGGGGGCCCACCGAAGACATGAAGCAAAAACCAAAACAGGCGCTGCCGGGCAGGTTCCAGATCTTTTGGATACAATTTTCTCAGCTCGGGCGTACCCTCCACCTCCTCGTAAAAATAGTCCACGAGTTGCTGGATTTTTTCTTCACCCAGTACGGAATAAACGGAAAGCGGCGCTGACATGGGGTAAAGGTACAAAAAAACACCGGTCCGAGCGAAGAAATGTACAAGCTGCGTGGTGCCCGGTGTCCTGTCCTCCGGACAAAGAAAAAGCCACCTGCTCGCGCAGGTGGCCATGACAATTGCTAAATTCAGAACCTTTAGTCCCGAACGAATGGATAATCATCTTCGACGTACACGTCCTTGAATGCATCTTCTCCTTTTGGCCAGGGGGATTCTTCGGCAAATTTAACCGCATCGGCCACCTGCTTCTTCACCTTGGCTTCGATTTCTTTGATTTCGTCCTCCGATAGAATTTTATTGTCAAGGATGGTGGCTTTCACCTGCTCCACCGGATCACGCTGCTTGTACTCCTCCACTTCTTCTTTTGTACGGTATTTCTGGGGATCGGACATGGAGTGCCCTTTGTACCGATACGTACGGAATTCCAACAAGGTCGGACCATCGCCCTTTCTGGCACGGTCGGCCGCTTCTTTCACCGCTTCGTGTACTTCCTCCACATTCATCGCATCCACTGGAAACGAGGGAATGTCGTAAGATTCACCCAGCGTGTACAATTCGTCCACATTAGAAGAACGCCTCACCGAGGTACCCATCGCATAGCCGTTGTTTTCGATCACAAAAATCACGGGAGATTTGAACAACATGGCAAGATTCAATGCCTCGTGGAATGCTCCCTGCCGTACGGCACCGTCTCCCATGTAACAAATGCAAACATTTTTCGTGCCCTTGTACTTTTCGGCGAAGGCAATTCCCAATCCCATGGGAATCTGTGCTCCAACGATGGCATGACCGCCGGCAAAATTTTTCGATTTATCAAATATGTGCATGGAACCACCTTTGCCTTTGGTAGTTCCTGTTTCTTTCCCAAATAGCTCGGCCATCACCGCACCGGGATCCGTTCCCAGTCCCAGGGGCTGTGCATGACAGCGGTAGGCAGTGATCCATTTGTCGTCCTTTTCGAGCGCTGTGATGGCTCCTGAGGCACAGGCTTCCTGACCAATGTAAAGGTGACAAAACCCACGGATTTTCTGCTGCCCGTATAATTGCCCGGCTTTCTCCTCGAAACGCCTCATGAGCAACATGCTTTCAAACCAATAAGTGTAGGTTTCTTTGGAGTATTTTGCTTTGGATTTACTCGTAGTTGAACTCTTTTTTGCCATACCGTATTCTATAAAATATGCTAACTTAGGCCCCAAATATAGTGAAATCAATGCAATTTTGAGACCATTTGCGAAAATAGTAAAAAACATCCGTTGAATCCTTCATGTACCTGAAAAACTTAGAACTGATCCAATTTAAGAATTACGAACGGGAACAATTGGAATTCAATTCGGAAGTCAATTGTTTTTTCGGGAAAAACGGAGCGGGAAAAACCAATCTACTGGATGCCATCCACTACCTTTGTCTGACGAAAAGTGCCTTTTTATCCCTGGATAGCCACCATATCCGACACGAGAGCAGTTTTTTTACATTGAAGGGCGCCTTTGAACGAGAAGATAAAATCCTCGACGTAAGCTGTATCGTTGAAAGTAACAAAAAAAAGCGGCTGGAAGTAAACGGAAAACCCTACCATCGCCTGAGCGAGCACATCGGCTTGCTCCCATTGGTGATGATCGCGCCGGACGATACGCAGATCATCACCGGAGGGAGCGAAGAGCGCCGAAAGTTCTTTGACGGCATGATTTGCCAGACGGACAGCCACTACCTGCAGCTGCTGATCCGCTACCAACATTACCTGAAACAACGAAACAGCCTGTTGAAACGGTTGGCCGAAGAAAAACGATTGGATCGGCTACAACTAAGTCCTTATAACCACCAGTTGGTTCAACTTTCCATCGAGATTCATGCCCTTCGAAAAAACTTTCTGGAAGCGTTTCGGCCCTATTTTCTGGATCATTATGCAGCGATAGCCGGACAGCTGGAAACCGTGGATATCGCCTACAAAAGTCAGGTTAGCGAAGCGGATTTTGCCAGCAATTTCGAATCCTCGCTGGAACAAGACCTGAGCCTGAGACGGACAAGCAGGGGCATCCATAAAGATGACTTTGTGTTTCAGTTGAATGGCCATCCGATCAAAAAATTCGGGTCACAAGGGCAAAAGAAATCCTTTCTGATCAGTTTGAAACTGGCGCAATTCTTTATTTTCAATGCGATCAAAGGCACCAAACCGATTTTACTATTGGACGATATCTTTGACAAACTTGATGATCAACGGATTTTCCACCTCATGGCACGGGTTGCTAAAAAAGAATTCGGACAGCTCTTTATCACCGATGCCCGGCCGGAACGATCCAAAGAAATCCTACAAACCATTCAGGCGGCCGCCACGTTTTTTACCATCGAATCGGGAACCATTTCGAATCGGCAAATCGGCTAGTACCGGCGTCTTTTTAGAATTTGCCCGTCCAACGAAAACTTCCCCGGCCCGGTAAACATCAACACCACAAATACCAGAAGGTACATCAAGGCCTTTTCCTGCTGACCGAAGGGGTCGTCACCATGCACCACAAAAGCAATCACCGCCATGTTGATGATCAATGGGATCAAGAAAATACGGCTCATGAATCCCAGCACCAGAAAGATGGCACAAAAAAACTCGGCAAAAATGACCAGTTGCAGCGATACGGCTGGTCCCAGGCCAATCGGATCCGCAAAACTATTCAGCCGATCACTGAAGTTGGTAATCTTGGACCAACCGTGTGTGAGCAACATCACGGCAGTGCCGGCCCGTAAGAAAAGCAACGCAAGATCTGCGGCCACCGGAAAATGGGAAAAAACAATTCGTTTCATTGGCTCAGGGAGGTTAAATGGCGTACTAGCGAAATAAAGTTACGTAAAAATCTTTCATTACGACAGAATTTTTACAACTCTTTATTTTACTTTCTGCCTGTTTTGACCGTATTTTTTGTTTACGAGCAAGGAACTGCCTCCCGTCCCCAGGTTTTTACCATAACTTTTCTGGGTAGACACCCTCCGCATGCAATTTCTTGAGTGCAGCCACCACGTAGTCCCGATCCTCACTGTAGGTCACTCCAAACCATATTTTACCCCCCTCAAGGATCTTTATCTGCGCAATGCCCTCCTCGATCAGCGAATTCACCACCTTTGGAATATAAAATTCAGACTTCAAGTTTCCCTGGTTTTCCGCCAGAAAGGAAGACCATAACTTTTCCGTTTGCGCAAAAACTGCCGGATGAAAGCCCCAGCAATTCATGGATACGGGATTGTCCGGGGGGATTTGGATTTTCTCTTTGCCGTCGTCGTGAAAAATACCTTCCTCATTGCGCGCAATGGCGGTACGCTCGATCATACCCGTCAAGAAGCCCTCAGAGGTGGATTCACAAACGCCCCGGCTTACTGTTCCATAGGGAGACAATACGTTTTTGATCGCGTAGCCCACCATGCAGTGTAGCTGTGGACCCACCGCTGATCCCAAAAATCGGGCAAGCATCCGAAACGCTTCTTCGCCATAAAAATCATCGGCATTGATTACTGCGAAGGGTTCCTTGATCACCTCCCTGGCACACAGAAGCGCATGAGCTGTCCCATAGGGCTTTTTCCGCGCAGGGTCAAGGTAGGCTTCGGGCACCATGCTATCCAATGATTGGATGACAAAATCCACCGCGATTTTTTCTCCAAACTTGGGAATAAAAATGGCCTTTGCCTCTTCCAAGATTTCCGCTCTGACGATAAACACGACTTTACCGAAACCCGACCGGATCGCATCATAAACGGAATACTCTAAAATCGTCTCCTGATTCGGACCGAAACCATCAATCTGTTTGTCTCCCCCGTACCGGCTGCCCATGCCAGCCGCTAAAATTAAAAGTGTTGGTGCACGCATTGTTGATTCAAAGTAGCTCGTGAATTCCTGCAACAGGAAAAGTTTAATTCCCCAAAGGTACTTTTTTTGCGCTTTTACGTGGACGTATCTCCCGTTTTTTTACATCGCCCTGTCAAAAAAGCAGGCGCAAGCTACGATCTTTTGAAAACCTATCGATTTCATTTTTGACATTTTTTTTGATCATAGTGGGTATATTAATAGGTATTGTCAACTATATTTCTGCATTTTCATTCATTTAGCGTCCCATTTACTCCCATTTTTGACTTTTTTTACATTTTTTGCTTAGATTTAATTGCGAAATCGGTTTTGATTTTTAATTTTGTAAAAAACAAAATTTTTAATCATAGATTCATCAACAAAACATTAACCCTGTTGAAAAAATGAAAAAAATTGAAGCATTAATTAGGACTTCGAAATTTGATGAAATCCACCAATGCCTGTCCGGACTTGGTGTGAAGTTTCTGACCTTCTACGAGGTCAAGGGAATGGGACTGCAACACGCCCGTACCCAAACGTATCGGGGGGTAGCCTATGAGCCCACGTTCATCCCGCGAACAAAACTAGAAATCGTTGTTCCCGATGAGTTGGAAGAGGATGTAATCAGCTGTATTCTCCGTGAAGGAAGAACCGGCGAAGTAGGGGATGGTAAAATCTTTGTCTATGACGTCGGGAAAGCATTTCGAATCAGAAATGACGACACGGGAGAGGCTGCCTTGTAAGGAGCAGTAGGGCGAATCGCTAACCATATTATCATCCAACTTATAAAACTTCAAAAAATGAATCAGGAATTATTTACCGTTAACAACCTCTGGATCATGGTGGCCACCATTTTGGTGTTTATCATGCACCTGGGATTTGCTGCCCTGGAAGCCGGACTTACCCGGGCGAAAAATACCGTCAACATCCTCTTTAAAAATACAATCATTCCCGCGATCGGGCTGATTACCTACGCATTTATTGGATTCAACCTGATGTATCCCGGTGATGCCTTTTCGGGCGGCGTGTTTGGTCTCTCCGGTCTGGGATTAAGCCTTCCCGAGGGCTGGGACACTTCAGCCTATAGCGAAGGGTATACTTTTTTCACTGATTTTATTTTCCAGGCCATGTTCGCTGCCACGGCTGCGACCATCGTTTCTGGAGCTGTGGCCGAACGAATCAAACTCGGCCCGTTTATTTTCTTTTCGCTGTTGTATGTAGGTATATGCTACCCTATCATCGGCATGTGGAAATGGGGCGGAGGGTTTTTGGACGCAATGTCTACGCCGTTCTATGATTTCGCCGGATCTACAATCGTGCATTCCGTCGGTGGATGGGGTGCGGTCATTGGTGCTTACCTGCTCGGTCCACGAATCGGAAAGTACAAAGACGGCAAAACGAATGCCATCCCCGGCCACAACATTCCTTTGGCAACATTTGGCGTGTTCCTATTATGGTTCGGCTGGTTTGGTTTCAACGGAGGCTCGGTCCTTTCGGCCGATCCGGGCGCCGTTTCCCTGGTTTTTGTGACCACCGCCCTGGCGGCAGCCGCCGGAGCTTTTGGAGCATTGCTTGCTTCCTACCTGAAATTTAAGGCCTATGATATTACCATGGTCCTCAACGGAATTTTGGCCGGGCTAGTAAGTATCACTGCCGGGGCAGACCTAATGACTCCCACGGAATCGGTTATCATTGGTTTTATTGGAGGCGCGCTGGTCGTGTTCGGTGTGGTCTTCTTCGATAAAATCAAAATCGACGACCCGGTGGGTGCCATCTCCGTCCATCTGGTGTGCGGCATATGGGGCACCTTGGCCGTAGGCATCTTCGGCGACCTGGCCGGAGGGGCTCAAATTGTCTCGCAACTAATCGGCATCGCTTCCATAGGTGCTTTTTGTGTCGCTTTCAGTTTCCTGGTATTCTTTATTTTGAAAAAGACCACGGGTATCCGAGTGGACGAGCGGGAAGAAGTGGAAGGACTCGATATCAACGAACACGGCATGCATGCGTATCCCGATTTCGCAACAAAAGAATAAAAGAACTTATTGACTACAGCTTTAATTTTAGAATGAAAAGAGGCAGGAACGATTCCTGCCTCTTTTTTTTTGCCCCTTTGCTCAGCACGGCCAGGCTTTTGGCTGAAAGGAGATGTATGCGCTTCCGGCTTTTTTCCTAAAACAGACCGTACCCTTAGGTGCATGGACCATTCGGTCTTGACGGGGCTGGTGCAGCTACTCAGCCATCTGGGCCCGGAATAGCTCCGGGACATCTGCTCCGCTTACAGGAAAAAGTTATCGCCGAGCAAAAAAAGGCCCCACCCTGAGCGCCTAAAAAGGCACCTGAATTTCCATAAGCAGGTCCTTCTTCTCGCAGGAGGTCGATCCTTATCATAAAAAAAAGTACGTCCCCTGCCGGTAGGCGAGAACGTACCTTTGCTAGTACCAGGAAAAATACCTAATTATTTTTTCTTTTTCATGGGATTAGGCCCTGAAGAAGTGCCTCTCGCGGGTAGTTGTTGTTTGAATAATTCAAACTTTGAGGGCAAAAACTGCCTGGGCCAGTAATTATTGCTTTCGTCAATATCTGCTGTTTCCCGATAAGGGTCAAGCACAATCTGTTTTACCACTTTTTCTTTCGCGAAGACCTTGGTTACCTGGTATTCATCCAGGCGCCAAGCTGCGCGGGAATGCGTTCGATCTCAGAAGTGCCATCCTCGTAGTGAAATTCAAGAATGATCGGCATGACCAGTCCTCCGACATTCTCAAAATTGATTTCGTAGAAATTCAAGCCACTTTCCAGCATGGCCCGCTCCTCCGGGCTTAGGCTGGAAAGAAATTCCCGATAGGCCGTCTCGTCATCCGGGCCCACACGGAATCGGTCGTAGCTATTGTAAAAATCGGCCGCTTTCGGATCCCTTTCGACCACCGTTTGCGGGATATCCTTGGCATTGCGCAGCCGGGAAATGTAGGTTTCTTCACGTTCGTAGGCCTCCCGCTCATCGGCTTTCACTTCAGCGGGCTTTTTACTATCGATTTTGTACCAGGTCACATCCTGTATGGCGATGTCCACCGGCTCAGTCCCAAAAAACCAGCCCCTCCAAAACCAATCCAAATCCACCGCCGATGCATCCTCCAGGGTTCGAAACAAATCGTCCGGGGTGGGGTGTTTGAACATCCAGCGCTGGGCATAGGTTTTAAATGCAAAATCGAATAATTCCCTTCCCATGATGGTTTCCCGCAGGATGTTTAAAGCGGTTGCGGGTTTGGCATAGGCATTGGGCCCAAACTGGATAATGTTCTCGGAATTGGTCATGATGGGTTCGAGCAGGTGCTTTTCGCTCCGCATGTAGGGGGCAATTTTATGAGCAGGTCCTCTTCGCGACGGATATTCGCGCTCCCACTCCTGCTCTGCTAAAAATTGTAGAAACGTATTCAAACCCTCGTCCATCCAGGTCCATTGCCGCTCGTCTGAATTAACGATCATCGGGAAAAAGTTATGTCCAACTTCGTGAATGATCACGGAGATCATTCCGTACTTAATGGCGGCTGAGTAGGTGCCGTCCGTATCGGGTCGGCCATAGTTAAAGCAGATCATGGGGTACTCCATGCCATTGGTCGCTTCCACGGAAATGGCTACCGGGTACGGATAGTCAAAGGTTCGGGCAGAGTAAGACTTCAGGGTATGCGCCACGACACGGGTAGAGTATTGCTCCCAAAGCGGATTTGCCTCTTTGGCATAATAGGACATGGCCATAACCTCTTTGCCTCCCAGAGACACGGCCATAGCGTCCCAAATAAACTTTCGAGAGGAAGTCCACGCAAAATCCCGCACATTTTCTGCCTGATAGACCCAGGTTTTGGTCGTAGTGGCCTTGCCCTTCTCCAGTTTTTCTGCTTCGGATTGCGTACGGATAATGACCGGAGCGTCAAAGGTTTTTTTAGCCAGCTCCCATCGCTCCATTTCGGTAGCACTCAGCACCTCCTCTGGATTTTGCAGGACACCCGTAGCACCGACCATATGATCGGCCGGTACGGTAATGGCCACCTTGTAATCGCCAAAGACCAGTGCAAACTCGCCTCTTCCTGCAAACTGCTTGTTTTGCCAACCTTCAAAATCGGAATAAACCGCCATGCGGGGAAACCATTCTGCCATGGTATACAGGTAGTTTCCATCGCCTTCAAAATACTCGTAGCCGGGCCTTCCACCGATAAAACTCATGCGATCGTGAATCGAAAAACTCCAGTCTATGTGAAAAGACACACTTTCTCCCGGAAGCAAAGGCTCCGAGAGATCCAAACGCATCATCGTATGGTTAATGGTGGCAGGGATTTCGTTTCCTGCATCATCGGTAACTGAATAGATTTTTAACCCCAAATCCTGGTTGTGCCATAGAATTCCCTGCAGGTCGCTTAGGCCCATTTTAGGTTGGATACTACTGCTGCTCATTTTGGGCGTCTCGGAATCACTGGCGCGTTGATTTTGGTCCAATTGCACCCACAAGTACGCCAGTGGATCAGGAGATTGGTTGTAATAAGTCACCTTTTCCTTCCCCCGAATAGATTGATTGGCGTCATTCAACTCAACCTCGATTTCGTAATCCGCTTTTTGCTGCCAATACTCGTGGCCGGGAGCACCGGAGGCCGTTCGATAAACGTTCGGAGAACGAAGCATGGTACCCAACTGTTCGAAGCGATTGCCGTGCCGCTGTTCATCTACCTGGGCAAAGCCGGCCAACTGAAGGGCCATTCCTACCAGAAATGAGAAGAAAATTCGTTTCATAAATACGGTTTCTTTTTATTTGGGAATATACGTAACCCAAAAGTTAACTTAAGACGGTAATTTACTCAAATAACCCCATTGTTTTCGCTTATGTTAGCTAAAAATCCATCTTTTTTACCAATACGTGCTTTCCAACAGCATCATGATCGCCATTCCTAGTACCACCGAGGAAACGACCAGCACCCACTCCTTACGGTTGACTCCGAATATTCCTACCACCAGGGATGAAAGGATCAGGAACAAGACCACGATTACCAACTGTCCCGCTTCCAACCCCAGGTTAAACGCCAGCAAGGGCTGAAAAATGGATTGCTCCCTTCCCAACAGGGAACGCAGGTAGTTGGAAAAACCCAACCCGTGAATCAATCCGAAAAACAAGGCAAATACATAATTAATCTGCACTCCTCTTCCGCTGGAGGGACGAGGTTTGAGTAGGTTGGCAAAAGCCGTAATGGCAATGGTCACCGGGATCAAAAATTCCACCAGATCCGTATTGATACGGACCAGCTGAAGGGTAGCCAAGGCCAGTGTAAGGGAATGCCCAATCGTAAACGCGGTGACAAGAATTACTATTTTCCCCCAATCACGCATCAGGTAGATGACCGCGAGTACAATGACAAAAAGAATGTGATCAAAACCCTTCAGATCAAGAATGTGTTGGATTCCAAGATTAAAATACAACTGAAATTGGTTCATACAACGGGCGATTTATTACTTTTGATGTGGAAATTTTGTCGTAATATTAATGCATATTTCACAGATAAAACAAAAATCCGATCTATAAATGCCTGGAAGCATCTCCCTACCTTTTCTCCTGATTTTTTGGTCCCTGCTGCACCCCTTTTACATCAGCCTTACGGACATGGTGTACAACGAAGGGAATCAGAGGATTGAAATCGCTCAAAAAATATTTTGGGACGATCTGGAAGTCGCCCTTTCCAACGCCAACAAAACAGCGGTAAACTTTCTATCCCCCGAGGACCCCGCACTGCTTGATAGCATGACAGCCCGTTACCTGCTTCGGCACAATCGCCTATTCATCGATGGGGATACCCTTCGCCTTCATTACCTGGGGCACGAGGTGGAAGCCGATGCCGCCTGGTTTTACCTGGAATCGGAACAAATTCCGTCGCCGAAGGAGGTGACAATCTACAATTCCCTGCTGATCGATGATTTTCCGGAACAACAAAACATTGTCAATTTTTACAAAAACCGAAAGCCAAAAAGCCTGCTAACCCGAAAAGGAAAAACAGAGGGGGTACTCCTATTGGACGAATAGGGGCTTACGCCAGGTGTCCCAGGACCTACAAAATCATCCATTGAAAAGAAGCCGTCTGAAAGTTATCTCCCACTGCGTGTGATAGTCCTGCCCTGAGCGTACGTTCTACGCTTTCAATGGAAAGTAAACCTTTTCCTTCCATAGGCTGTCGCATTTCTTTAGCAGCGTGATTTTCCCAACATCCATTCGTTGTTTTTCAAACCTCGCTCGCAAGAAATGCATCAGCTCATCAAATTGGTTCTTTTTTATATCCCTAAAAGCAACGGTAAGGTGCGGTTGGTAATTCAAATCACTTAGTTCAATTTGTTGGCCCAACTGCCGTTTTCCGTACCGGACCAGCCGCTCCTGCAATGCTGGCAAATCCGGTGAGTGATGCACCCGTAGATACGCTACCCGCCTGCCAAAATGGCCAATGCCGGCCAATGACAATGAGAAAGGACTTTCCTCGGCAAAAAACTGCTCCAGCTTTGCGGCAAGGTACTGTTCTTTGTTCTCGTTGTAGGGAAATGGCATTTTCAAGGTAATGTGGGGAGGCGACTTCAGGGCATACTTGAACCCAAACTGATCGTACACCGCTTGTTTCAAGGCGGTTATTTCCTCCCGCAACGGATCCTCTGGAACGATGGCAATAAAATATTTCCGAATTGACTTTGGCATGCTGTAATCTTCTCAACGGATCGATTACCGGCTCAGCTGCCGGTAATCCTCTATTTTACGAAATTTGAATAAAAAAAAGGTGAAATGAAGCACCCAAACGGTTAAATTCCTACTTTTAAGTCTCGTTCACGTATCAGATAGTCGACCAATAAAGGGAAATACCAATGAGTCAATTCAAAAAAGCAATGGTAGGTTTGGACCTCTCACCCATGGATGAGATCCTGATCAATCAGATCAAATCGCTTGCACCGATCTTTGGGATGGAGAAAGTTTATTTTGTCCATGTGGCAAAAAACCTGATTTTACCCGAAGAAGTAAGCCAGTCCTATCCGGATTTAATCGCTCCCATGGATGAGACCATTGCTTCCGAAATCGAACACGAATTGGAAAAGGTACATCCTGCCCTGGACATACCTTATGAAATCATTGTCAAAGAAGGAAATGCACAGGAAACCATGCTGCGATGGGGCAAGATCAAGGACATCGATTTGCTGGTAATGGGGAGAAAGAAAGAAAAATCTCCCTCCGATTCACTGGTCAACAACCTATCCCAAAAATATCCGCACCCTGTATTGCTACTTCCTTCTGACTATACCGGAAATTCTTTCCAGGAAATTCTGTTGCCCATCGACTTTTCCCGACACTCCCTGGTGAGCATCCAACTGGCCACCGCGATAGCCACGCAGACCGGAGCTGCCATTGGATGTTGCCACCTGTACGAGGTTCCGCGTGGCTACAGCAAGACCGGGAAATCGTTTGAGCAATTTTCCGCAATCATGTTAGAAAACGCAAAAAAAGACTACCAGGCGTTTTTGACGGAAAACAAACTGCCTGACTTTCCCTGCGAATTCATCCTGCGGCATAGCAAAGACGAAGCGGATAACATCATGCAGCATGCCCGGAATACCGGAACGGATCTCCTGATTATTGGCAGCCGGGGAAGGACCAAATCCGCCGCGGTTTTGCTGGGGAGCGTGGCAGAGAAATTGGTTAACATTAACCAAGAAATCCCCATGCTGGTCATGAAAGACGAAGGGGAGAACATGAGCTTTTTCGAAGCATTATTTCGGTTGTAAACCGAACGAACGCTATCCCGGTTTCCGGAAGTAAAAGGCAGCCTGGTCGCCTTTTCCCACCTTATTTAAGCTCCTTGCTTTTCTTTCGTCCGCTTGCATTTGTTCTGCTGGGGGAAGTTGGGCGGGATCAATTCCCGACAACGATTTTCCTTCCTGATACCGACGACTCGCCCAAAATTGGAAAGAAGTGCTGTCAAATTCGGTACGAAAGAGCTCCAGCCCGTGTCTCCGGGCCAGGAGTGTCATTGCGCCGACGCTGGGAATAAAATAGTGCCTGGGCGCATCCAATTGCACCCAGTATTCCCGAAACAGGGTCCAGGCTTCCCCTTCGGAAATCGGTGTGCGAATCAGCAGCCTTCCAGCCGGGCGCAAGAGTCCGGCGAGTTGCGCAAAGGCGGAATCGGGATCCTTCATGTGTTCAAATGCATGATGCACCATGATCACATCAAACGCCTCCTTTATCTGGTACAAGTCCATTTTAAACAAATCCAGCCCCCGGGCAACCCGAACGGAATCCTCCAGAAAGGGGTCAAATCCCGATAGATGATGGTATCCGCAGGCATGCATCTCGTAAAGCAGTTGCCCGCTTCCACACCCTATATCGGCGATCCGGTCGTTTTTTCCCGCTTGAAGTTGTTTCAGCCAATTTCCGTAAACGGGCCGAAATAGCGAAAGACCCAGGGTACGGTATAAAAAAAATCGAAAATTTTTCATCCAGCGCACCGGCAACGTGGAGAGGTGCAACCTGCTAAAGGAATAATATGCTACCGGATAATAGCGCCCCATATGGGCCGGTGGAGAAAGCTGCTGTATCGTGCCACACCGAGGACATTGGGTATAGGAAAACCGTTCCCCCGTACCGAACATCATTTCCTTAACCTCATAAACCGGGCCCTGCTTTTCGTGATAGCAAATCAGGCAATTAAATGTATCCATCAATAGATTTCGTCTCTCCGGGCAACTAATGTTCCCATGGTCTTGTAAACAATGCGTAAATCCAAAAAGAAGGACCAATGGCGTATGTAAAAATGATCCAGCCTGACCCTGGACCGAATCTGCCATAAATGGGATATTTCCCCCCGGTACCCCAATACCTGTGCCAGTCCGGTGATTCCCGGCTTGATCCGATGCCGGTTGTCATAACTGTTCAACTGCTTTTTAAACTCCTGATTCATCGGAACCGTATGGGGCCTGGGTCCTACCACAGACATATCTCCCCTTAACACATTAAAAAACTGCGGCAGTTCGTCCAGGGAAAAGCGCCGCAAAAACCTTCCCACCCGGGTTACGCGTGGATCGTCTCTGGTGGCCTGAAGGGTATCTGCCCAGGGATTTTCACGCATCGTGCGAAATTTAATGCAAGTAAACACCCGATTATTCAGCCCGGTTCGCTTTTGAAGAAAAAAAACCGAGCCTTTGGATTCCCATTTGATTAAAGCGGCTACCACTGGAATGAGCCAGCTTAAGATACACACCAATACCAATCCCGAAAAAATCAAATCAAACCCACGCTTGAATACCCGATTGAACGAGCGATCCAAGGGTATTTCATTTAGGTTGATTACCAAAAAGGACCCGTACCTGCTAAAGGACATTTCCTTTTTCCACTGCAAATGCGGGCCGGGAATAATTTTAACTTGCAGGTGGTTCTCGTCCGCATGTGCGACGACTTTTCCTACCAGCTGGGGGGAAATCTCCGGGCTAAGGTATACCAGGTCGATCTGGTCCAATGCATGCGGTAAGAAAAACCCGGAGATATCTCCAAGACTTCCTTTTCCCTGCGGATCCCGATCGTAAAATCCAAGAAATTTTATCCCCAGGGCCTTGTTGCTTTGCAAGGTTTGAGCCAGTCTGACACTCAGATCATCTTTTCCCAGAATAACTGCCTTCAGATAATTTCGTCCACTTCTACGATAGCGCCGGAGGGCAGCGTGTACAGATACTCTGAAAAACGCCAAAAAGGAAAGGCTCAGCGGATAGACATACACGCCAACGGCTTTCCCAACGCCCGCCGGTAGCTGTTCCCGCAGCAACAAGAAAAAAAGGAGTCCCCAGGCAAACGAAAGAAAAAACTGATTGAGGGTATCCCAGTAAAGGGTAGTACGGCCGATCGCGTAGTCTTTTCTAACCAGCAAAACCCCTAACCAGACCAGGCCAAAAAGACCAAACTCCGGGAGGAAGGAAAACGAACCGAGTTCGGTACTTACGGCGAAAAAAAAACACCCACAGGAAAAGTACGAGCCATAGGAACGTCAGCTCTGCCGCTATAAATAAAACCGGAAAATACGTATTAAAACGTTTTGCCATGAATTCGTCTCAAACAAAAAGAAGTAGGTACACCCGCCGAAAATCCAATCCACCTGGCCAGATCCGCCAATTCCCGTTTACTCGATACTTGATCCATCGAATTATCTGTAGCCAATTTTTTGATATTCACTTCAAAGTACACAACTTTGTCGTAAAATTAGGAATTAATTACGATTCAACCATGGATCCCGGGGGAAATACGAATGGCCTGACTTCCCCGGTTGTCAGGACCAGGTCCGGACGCATCCGTTGGAAATTAAACCAATGAAACAAAAAATAAAACGACTTTTTGCTCCCTCTGACGAGCCAAAATCAATCGGTGGAAGATTCAGGCAACGCCGATTTCGGTTTTTTGAAACGTGTTTTCGGGAAACATTTGGCAATCAGGAAAAAATAAAGATCCTGGACGTGGGCGGAACGGAAAGCTTCTGGTCAAACCACAATTTTATTCAGCCGGAACGAATCAGCATCACCTTATTAAATCTCGAAAAAGAAACCACAAATCTGCCTCAGGTACAGAGCCTGGCTGGAACGGCTACGGACCTCTCACAATTCGGCGACCAATCCTTCGACCTGGTGTTTTCAAATTCAGTGATTGAGCACCTATATACCTTCCAAAATCAGCAAAAAATGGCGCAGGAAATTCGACGGGTGGGTAAAAATTTTTTTGTGCAAACCCCAAACAAGTATTTTTTTCTCGAACCCCACTATGCCCTTCCCTTCTTCCAATTCTTCCCGCCTTCCCTGGCCTTCTTTATACTGACCCGAACCAAATTCAGTCGCATGCAGCGATGGGATCCTGCATTTGCCAAAGGCTATCTGGATGAAATCCGTCTGCTTTCCCTGGAAGAAATGAAAAAGCTTTTTCCGGGATCCGGAATCGATTTCGAAAAAGTGCTGGGTTTAAACAAATCTTTCGTTTTTCACACCCTTGGAAAAAAAAATAACCCGGCTTAACCGGGCTAATTACTAGTAGTTGATTTCAACCAAATTTTCTTTCAGCTTCCTTTTACACAGCGCTTTAAATAGCATTTCGTATTCGTCAGTGACCGCATCCCAATTGTACTTTGGCGTTAAACCTTCCCGGGAGCGGTTCCGCAGGGACTCCATCTTTTCGGGAGATCCCTCTGCCTGATCGATAATCCGAACCACCGATTCGGTATTTTTATCAAAATACCAGCCGTATTTTCCTTTTTGTAGCATTTCCTGATTGAACCGGGTGTCCATCGCCAGAATCGCACAACCGTAGCCCAATGCCTTGAGCATGGCAGGATTGGTACCTCCGTACTCGTGCCCGTGGAAATACGCATAACAGTTGTGGTACAAGGCGGCCAATTGTTCCTGGTCTCGGACATAGCCCGTAAATACCAGGCGCTTGTCCGGAATGCTTTTCATTTTCTGAGCAAACCGATCGTGGTAGGGTACGTCCCCCACGATGACCAGCTTTCGCTTGGAAGCGGACCGAACAAAACCGTCCACGATCAAGTCCGCATTGTTATCCGGAATCAGGCGCCCCACAATCAAAAAATAGGATTCCTTCTGCAACCCCCAGGTTTCGATCATCGTGCTATCGGAAGATACCCGGGGATTGGCGCCGTAAGCAATCATTTTGGAGGGTGCGTTGAATTTTTCCAGGTAGATTTTCTCCATTTCGTCGGAATCAGTAATCAACTGATCGTACAGTTTGGTAGCCAGTCGGGAAGCAAACAAGTAGTACCGGGCTCCCAGCCCTTTCCACTTTGGCCGAAGCCACTCCAGCCCATCAACGTTGATGGCAGAGGGCTTTCCGAAGATTTTGGTAAGGATACCGAACGGACCGTTGGCACTATTGACGACAAAGACCACGTCTACTTTTGAAAAGCAAACGTGAATCATGGACAAGAGGGAATTGGTCAGCTGACTCAGGGATTTGGTTTCCACACAAGGCATGTAAACCAAATTGATTCCGTTTACTTTTTTGGGCTTTTCCTCAAATAGAGGGGCGTGGCAATAGACCGTCACTGCTACTCCCCGTTGGACCAGTCGCTCGCCCATCTCTTTTACAAACGTCTCGTATCCTCCGTATACATAGGGATATCCCCTTGTTCCTACAATCGCCACATGCAACGGCTTGCTGTTTTTTGACATACTGCTTTTATTTACTAAAATCAAGAAAAAATTTCCACTATCTTTTTGCCGTACGCCGGCAATGAAAAATTTTTCAAAACACGATTCCTTGCATTTAACCCTATTGTTTTAATTTGGTTTTTATCCTCAATCAGTTTTCCGACGATTTCTGCAGCGCTTTTGGCATCGTCCCAGGGAATATGAAAGCCTGTCGTTCCATGGGTAATCATTTCCAACGCTCCACCATGGCCCGTCGCCACTACCGGTTTTGCTGCCGCCATCGCTTCAAGAACCACCGTCGGAAAGGGATCCGGTAAAATGGAGGGGAGAATAAAAATATCCATGGTAGCAAGCGCCGGAGAAATATCCTTTTTAAACCCCAGATTGTGTATCCTATGTCTATACTCCTTTTCCAATATCTTTTGCTCTAACCCTTCGTACAGGTATTCTTCGCCTGGAAACGCATCTCCTACCAAAACAAAATGTAAATTTAAAAACTTTTTATCTAATTCTTCCGAAATAGCGAGAAAGTATGATTGCCCTTTCCAGTTATTGACTCTTCCCACCATCCCAATCACGCAGGCCTCTTGTGGAATAGCCATCGATTCTCTCAAATCATCCCTGACGTAAAGATACGGATTATAATCTATCCCATTATACACCAAATGGAGTTTATTCTTGTCAATGTACTTTCCCCAGTGCGCTTGCACCGCTCCGGAAACCACGATAACTTTATCCGCAGCATGCTGGACGATTCTTCCCATGAGCCTGGAAAACCAGGCAGGATTACCAATGATCTCGTGCAGGTGCCATATATGGAAATATCCCTTCTTTCGGGCGAGAAGCGCCCCTACCCAAACGGCGGCGGTATTGGAATAAATATGGGTAATGCTCATTTCCTCCGCCAACGCAGCCAGCCTCCTATATGCCGAAAACAGGACCTTTGCCCGATTGAACAGCCCACCGGCATTGAAATACTTTCTCCGGATAATGCCCAACTTGATGAATACGACCCGTACCCCTTCTTCTTGAGCTCAGTGGCCAATGGACCCTCCTCAGACAAAACCACCACCAGTTCGGCACCGCTATTTTTTAATATGCCGGCAGTCAGTAAAAATATTTTGCTCGCACCGTATAAATCTGACGAACCGTGAAGCATCATTACCCTCGAGTTTTCTAAGATCATGGACTGGGAGTTAGGGGGATTGGTTTTTTCTCAGTAGATAAAAAGCACCCAGGTGACCTCCGTGATTGGTGAATTCCACCTGTACCTCATCGGAATAGCCGGCAAATAAGGCAAATAATTTCTCCGGAGCATAATGGTTCATTTGCATGACGGGCTCCCGGCAAAACCTGCGGTGCTTCAGGGAAGAATACAAAAAATTATAGAGCGGAAAATGGGTCCTGAGGTAAAAATGAGCATATACAGACTTCGGCAGGCAATGTCCATAGGTAACCTGCACCTGAAAAATACCCCCGGTACGGGTATGGTCCAGCAGTTCCCGCAACAGGTGCATGCCTTGCCTGGGTTCGATGTGTTGAAATACAATGTACGAATTGACAAAATCAAATTCAGGAATGCCCTCAAGACTATCCCCGTTGTAAGTCGCAAAACGTAGGTGATCCATTGCCAGTGCCCTTGCGTGGGCCTTCGCCCGGGCAATAATGTCTTCGGAAATATCCAGCCCCCATACTTCCTTACCCGTCATACGGGCAAAAGGTATAGCCAGCCTTCCCACGCCACAGCCAAAGTCCAGGATGCTTCCATCGGCGATGTCCAGACCAAACTTCTTCTGGATCCTATTCCTGCTTTGTTCGGCGAAAGCCGCTCCGGTATCAAAAAATTCCTCTAACACCCGTTCGGAAAGGTGTTTCATGCGAAATTTCTCCTCCGACAATACCCCATAGTAGGGGTCGTTTTTTCCCCATTCCTTCCAGTGTTTAGACGATTCGGATTTCATTCCTTATTTCTGCGTTTAAGAATCCTGGCCGGATTTCCTCCCACCACGCTGTAGGGAGGGACATTTTTCGTCACGATACTCCCTGCTGCCACCACGGATCCTTTCCCCACCGTAACTCCCGCCAATATCACCGCATGCGAAGCAATCCAGCAATCGTCCTCAATCTTGACGAACGAGCGCCGCACCCCCTGCTCGATCATGGGCTGATCCATGGATTCGAAGACATGGTTTTCGGAATAAATACTGACCCGAGGGGATATCATGACATTATCGCCGATTTCTATGTACCCGGAACAACCAATATATGCAAACGGTCCAATGCTGGAATTATTTCCAACGCGCAGGCCCTCACCGGGTGTTCCCCCATACAGATTGGTCGGCCGAATCAGCGCAAAACTACCCACGGTCACTTTATCACCAAAGACGATTCCTTTGTTGGAAAGGCAATTGATCTCGCAATGATCCTGTGCCACAAAATTACTTCCCACACGAAAATAACCCGCCTGCCGGACGGTAACTCCTTTGCCAATCAGCAGCATTCCCCGGGCCGATTTTATCCGCCACCGAAGCCCCAAACCACGGAGCCACCAGATCACCATTCTAGCCAACACCGAAAACGCAGACAAGCGGTCCCAACCGGGACCAAAGCGGTCTGAAAAATCCATCCCGGAAATCTTCGTGATCAGCTTTCCCAACCTAGTCGCCATGCAAAAGTCTGTTAAAATATGACTGCAAAGATAGAAAAAACTTTTCGCCGCTATACGCCCGCAGCCGATTGCGGCCTGCGGATACCAAACTCAACCTCAGATCCGGTTCGCTTGCCAACCGCCCCATGGCTGCTGCAAAGGCTTCTGGCGCGTAGGAATCGCAGCACAGCACCCCGTCCCCTCCGACCTCCTTTAACGCACCCTGAGGCCCAACGATGACCGGTACATCAAAGGAAAATGCTTCCAGAACCGGTAACCCAAACCCTTCATTTTTGGATGGAAACACATAGCCCAGCGCAAAACGGAAATACTTGTTCAACTCCTCCTTGTGCAGATAGCCGGGCAAAATCACTTGTTCCTCCAGGCCGAGACGCGTGATTTCCCGAACGACATCGTCGTAGGCATCCAACGTAGGCCTTGGTCCACGCTCTCCGACCAATACCAACCTAAATTTTTCACCGTAATTTTCTACGAACACCGAAAATGCCTGTACCAGGGTCACGAGATTTTTTCGGTGCTCCATCACACCCACATGCAGAAAATACGGGTAAGCGACCGGAGAAAATTCGGCGGTTGATTCCTGCCGCCCGGAAAGGGCATCCATGCCGGTGGGGATGGCCGTTATGGGATGGGATGTTTTCAGAAAGATCTGAATGCGATTTTTAGCGTACTCGCTGACGGTAAGTATCCGTGCACCGCTCCAAATTCCAACAGCCAAATACCCCAGGTAAATTTTCCGCCACAACGGGTGATAGTGCTCCGGGCTTTCCCAGAAAAACGCATCGTGTATCACCACCACCCGCTTCCCTACTGACCAAAGCGGGGGAAGGATATCCGGACAAAAGACAAGATCGGACCCACACCGAATACTTTTCAGGGGAAGCAGCCACATTTTATGCAGAAAATACCAACCCTGAAACAACCAATTTTTCCACCGGGGTGTCTTGCCTTTAAAAAAGGTACTTTTTCTGATTTTCTGCGGAGAGGGATAGACCACGAATTGAAATTCGGTACCCTCATAGGCAGCAACTTGTGCAAGCAGGCTATCGATGTAGGTTTTTATTCCGGTCTGAGCGAGGTGGAGGTAAAAAACATCCACCAGTATTCGTGCGGGCCTGCGTTTCATCAAGGAGCAGAAAGATGGGAAGAAGTTTTAATGGAAGGCATTAGACGGTTGTACACCGAAAGACTGTAGCCAATCGCCCACCAGGATACCAGCGATACGTAGGCATAAAGTTCGGCATTTGCGGTAAACAAGGGAAGCAACAAGCCAAATTTGGTACTGGCAGCCACAAATGCGACCCGAGCTTCGGAGACATTTTCTGTGTACCTGAACACCTGAAGGGATTTAAAGATACCAAGGCCCAATGCCGCGATGTACAGAAGCATTCCGAAAACACCCAATTGCACCCCGTAGATCAAAAACTGGTTTTCACCCCCTACCCGCACATCGTCCTCGACGCTGCCAGTATTCCCACTCATGGCGAGGCCGATACCTTCCGGATTTGCAACCATGGCATCCAGGGCCAGAAACCACTCCACCAAATGGCCCACACTGGAGGCATTTTGGAAGGTGAGGGTATCGTACACAAAGAAATAAAATTCCTCGGAAGCAAAATACAATACGTAGCCGGTAAACCCAATCAGCAGGGCAAGCCCCAGAAGCAACAGACGGTATAGTCTGAAAACCAAAGCTATAAAGAACAGCATGACAAAGAAAGCACCAAAAGCCGCTCGTGAGGCAGAAAAAAGAGGCTGCCGATCGCCGCCAGCATTACAATCAGGTAAAACAGGCTTTCTTCCCTTTTTTTGGTCAGAAACCAGATCAAGCCCGTCGCAAAAGCCAGCAAACTGGAACTTGCCATTTCCAGTGGGTCGGAGAAAAACGAAGCCAGGCGCATACCGGTAGTCTGGGTTTCAAAGGTCCAGGAAAGCCCATAGTTACCGGAAGGCTCAATCCCGTTGACCGCAAAATTAAACAGGGCATAACCGGTCCATTGTTGAAAATGCACCCCCATTACTGTTTCCAGGCAATTTAAGCCAAACGCACCCACAGCGATGAGCATGACAAAACCGAATATCCGGTCCAATTGATCAGCTGCCAACCGGGTATTTCGCCCGAGAAAGTAAAATGCACCAATCAACAAGGTGTTTTTTAAGTATAGCAACTTATTCACAAACAGGGCTTCTCCGAGGGGCAAAAAAACATAAAGCGTAGCCAGGCCAAAGAATGTCAGCAGCACCAGGTCTACCGAATTTAAGCGAAATGGATAGTTCCAAAAATCTCTCTGGTACAGGAAAAAGGCCAGCAATGAAAGAAGCAGCAGCAGTTCTTTCAGAAATTGAAAAAATACCACCACGATCTCGGATCCCGTGGCCTGATATACGATGCTCAGTATCGCAATGTAAAAAGGCAGATACAGGATCATAAAGACGATGATAAACTCCCACTTCCCCTGAAATACTACCTTTTTGACAGTGACTACTACCAGGACTGACACGTAGATAAGAACCAAAAAAAACAGGATCGCACCAATCATTTCGTTTCGTTTATTGGAAATCGTACTCCATCCACTATGCCGCTGAGCACGGCATTTCGCTTCGCCTTCCTGCCTCTCAGGCTGAAATACCCCATAAAAAAGACAAATTTTATCAGGTGGAACGGCCAGGACAACCAACTTTTTGGATCCCTTCCGTATTTCCTCAAGTGAAACAACTGGTTGCGAACGTTCAGGTAATGAATCCTGGGGTCCAGGAACCCCTCCTTTCCGGCTTGTTTGGTTTTGGAAGCGGCACCGGCCTCATGGAAAATAACCGATTCCGGAATCACTTTCAACTCATACCCCTGTTTTCTAATCCTGAGCGACCAATCCACGTCTTCAAAATAGGCAAAATATCGCTCGTCTAACAACCCAACTTTTTCCAGCAAGGAAGTCCGAACCAGGAAAGCGCAACCCGTGATCCAGTCCGTCGAATAAGGTTTCCACTCCGATACACTTCGGACAGTTTGGGAAATCCCCAGCCAGGACAGGTATTTGCCGCCTGCATTCCAGACAAGGGTTTTATTGTGAAGATAGTAAATCAAGGGCTGAACCGCTCCCACCTCGGGATGCCTGTTTATTTCCGCCCAGAGTGGTTTCCAAAACCCCGGGCTCACTTCGGTATCGTTATTTAAAAGCATGACATAGGCGTACCCTTGCGCCCGGGCAGCCCGTATCCCCGTATTGTTGCCCCCGGTAAACCCCGTATTGACGGATTTGCGGATAAGCTGAACACGTGGAAAATTCCGCTGAATTTCGTCCGCTGATCCGTCTTCCGAGCCGTTATCCACCACAATGACGTGTTCCAAGGCAAAGCCGGAACGCCGTATTGATTCCAAACAAGGCCGGGTATAGGCCCAGCCATTCCAATTAAGAAGTACGATGGCGACGGAAGAGTCCACGGTAATAATTGGTTAAAATCTGCGGTTGGCTTTTCCACAACAAGAACGAGGTAAACAGGTACACCACCAGTTCGGTAGACAGCAGGGCAACCGCCAATCCCGGACTTCCAAAATAGCTGGTTAACACAACGGATGCGGCCAGCATGTACAGTCCAAACCCCCAGGTGGAGTGAAATAAAATCTTCTTCCGGTCGGTTACGAGAATGATCAGCATATTGCCAATGTTAAGTCCGGCAAAAAAGGGTAAAAAAGCAAGAATCTTTAAAATGAGGACTGCACCCTCCAAATTGTCTCCTGCCACCAACTGAATGATCCCGGAGGCGAAAACATAAACCAACGTACTGACTCCGGCGCCCAATACCAAGGAGGCCCATTGGACCTTGGATACGAAGGCATAAAAACCGTTGGTATCGGAATAGAAAAGAATGCTGGCCCGCGGATAGGCTGCCTGGGTGATCAGGGTAGGCGCAATGCGCAATACCATTGCTACCCGCTCCGCCATCCCGTACAGACCTAATACTTCCGCTGTGGCGAAAAAGCTTAAGACAATCACCCCGCCATTGACGGCGAGATGTGCGGTCATCCCAGAAAAAAACAGCAATACATTGTCTTTCCAGGATTGCCAAATCACAGCAAATCTTGGCCACTGAAAGCGGATTTTCAAAGCAAAATGAATGTACAGCAGCAGGCCACTATTTGCAAGAAAGGCCGTGCCACCTAGAAAAAAGTTTGCCAGATAGCTTTGCGATGGGTCAGTTACCAATCCAAGTATCAACCCAAGATACATTAGCTTGGCGAAAACATTTGCCAGGGATGCCCAGTGAAGACTTTCCTTTCCTTGAAAAAACCAAACGGTAGTGGTCGCTTCACTCAACACCAATAGCGAGGACCAAGCCAAAATAACCCAGTAGTCTCGAAAAAAACCGAAACCCAGTCCGAGAACAAAAATGGCGGCCAGTGCAAGTAACGCAAGCAGGCATTTGCTTCCGATCACTTCGGAAAAAGCCTCGCTTGCTTGCTGCGAATCGGCTTTGCTAAGGGCAATGCTTCTCGGGCCGCTCAGGTTGTACCCGTAACTTACCAGCACATTGAAGGCCAAAATAACCGAAAAGGAGAGGTTTACCAAGCCAAACTCGGCCACACCAATGGCGCGGATAAGTACAGGCATGGCCAGCAGTGAAATAAGGATATTGGAGGATTGGATCAGGAAAAGAAAACCAAAATTCCTGACGGACTTATGCTGCAATAACTTAAAAAAGGGCAATCGCTGGATCATTTCACGCATGGCAGACCGGACAGGCTACTCCTGCTTCAAATGTCGACGAAACAAGGTCTGCAGGTACACGAATGCCAATCCGAGAAGAAAAAAAACAAACGCTCCGATTAGTATCCCGGTTGTTGGCTTTATTTCGGATCGCTCGAGCGGGTACCGTGGTCTATCGATGATCTGTATTAGTGGCGTATTGTTCCGGTGGTTGATTTTTGCAATTTCAAGATTGGTCACAATTTCCTCGTAAACGGCTCCGGATGCTTGTATGTCTATTTGCAAGCTTCTCGAGGCCACCATGCCCTCCTGTAGCAAGGGGTTGGGGTTGGGGTTTTTATCCTGAAAACGTGCCAGTTGCTGGATTTTTTCATCCAAAACACCACGCACACTATCCGCCTGCTGCTGCAGTACGGATAGATTTTCGGCGGTCTTTTTGGTTTTGGTTCGCAGATAAAAATCATTGACTGTTTCAACCAGCCGTTCGTTAAATCCCTTCGCAAATTCGGCGTCCTTGGAGGCGACGGTAACTTTGATGATGTTTAGCTTTCGATCGGGCTTATCTACCAGCAAATTCTCTTTGCGAATTTCCTTTACTATTTCCCGAAGTACACTGTCCTGCTGTACGGAAAACCTTTCCCTTGGAAGGCCGAAATCAAGAGAGGCGAAATCTACCTTTCGTTGCCATTTCTCTTCCAGTTCATGGAAGCGAATGTACCGTTCCACCAGCAATTGACTCTCGTCTGATGGGTCAAACGGCGCCAGCAATGTCTGAGAAAGCATCGCGTCGGATCGGTACAATTCCAGAATATTGTCTCCTTTAAACAAGCCACTTTCGGAACCGAGGGATCCCAGGTTGAGCCCCAACATCGAGGCAATCCCTGAAATATTTCCCAAGCCCCCCATGTCGGACTGTTCGAGTACAAAGGTAGTATCCGCGTGGTATACCGGTTTTCTTAGCAGCGATACGGTCCCACCCAACACGGCGCCTGCCAGTACCATTGCAGCCAGGAACCTCCATTTTCGAAGAAAGACGAAAAGCCATTGGTACAACCGTTCAACGAGTTCTCCGAAAGTTATTTTGTCGTCCAGAATATGTCGGTTTTGCTGTCGCATCAATTGAAGAGTTGAGTGATTACCAAAGCCAGGGTAGCCAGCCCGGTAGTAATTCCCACCAAATCACCCGGGCGAATGGGTACCTTTGGGCCCTTGGTCGGTACGATGATCTCCGAACCAGCTTCTACCTTTGGATAGACATTAAAAAGAATAAATTTTCTTGTTCTCGCCACTTTCCCATTCGCGTAGACCACGTAGGTGCTGCCCTTTTTCGCCCGCATCGCGAAGCCACCCGCCCGATTGATGTAGTAAGACATGGTCCGAAAATCTTCATGCCTGACGGTGGTGGGGTAGATCACGTCTCCTCGAAGACGTACGGTTTGCAATTGCCTCGGAATGCTCAGAATATCTCCTTCCTCAACGATCAAATCGTACTTGGAACCCGGATTAGCCAGGATGGCTTCCAAATCAATGGCAATTGCTTCGGTTTCCTTGATTTTTATTGGGGCAACGTTTTGCCTGGATTCCGAAATTTCATTCAGCAGGTTTTCCCTGGCTTGAATCACTCGATCTTCCAGGTCCGTACCCACGGAATCTGTGTTTTCAAAGAGGTACTCAGTTATGCGATCAATTAATTCCTGCTGCGATTCTGTCGGGTCCAGTTCTTCCCGATTGATCCGCTCCAAAATGTTAAGCAGGCTTCGTTCGTTACGCATGTCTTCCGATTCGGTTTTGTAGAATTCGGTTCGACGGATTAGCCGTGCGCCTTTGGCATAGGCAAAAGCCGTCAGACCTCCGGCACGATCGACCAGGTCTGAGATTCTCTCTTCGGCATGCCGAATGGCGAAGGTTCCCGGGGAATTCACCTGCCCTTCGATACTGGCCATTCGCTCTAGGCCGAAATTGGTTTTTCTTCGCACAGTCAGCTGATCGAAGGGCAGCAATTCAATGGGTGCTTCGGACACACTCAAATCCCGGGTTATCGGGATGGGGATGATTTGTGAAAACTCTCTCCCTGCAATATCGGAGGCCCGTCTGGCGAGTTCCACACTGGCTTCGGATGCTGCTTCCTTCAAGCCGCCTGCCAGTAAGATAAGGTCTTGTGGAGTCATCTCCTCGGAGTAGGGATAGGTACCCGGACGAACTACTTCTCCGGCAATTTTTACATATTGTTCTTCCCGGAGCTCGTAGATAGAGGGAACACGCACCAGGTCTTCCCGCTTAAGCGGTACATCCGCTTCCCTGCCACTCCGGATTTCCTCGAGGTTTACCTGCAGCATGCGAGTGCTCAGATCTTCGTTTGTACGCAAAATTTGTACCCGCTTGGCATATGCTTCTCCCCGAAGTCCTTCTGCCTTTTCCAACAATTGTGTCAGGGTCAACCCTTCCTGGTAGGCATAATTGCCCGGCCGATAAACAGCTCCTTTGATTTGAATCCGGTTTGTATAACGGTCCAATACCTCCCCCACCTGGTAGCGATCGCCTCCCTTAACCAAAAACATGTGAAACTGATCGTTGTAAATATCCGAAACCGCTTTTTGTTTTTCGGTAATCCGTTCGACATTCACCCGATCCCTGAATGCCTGATCGGTAAATCCACCAGCAAAGGACAGTACATCTGCAAAGGTCTCTCCGTCTTTCACTTCAAATATTTTCGGTCGTTTGACAGCACCCTCCACGGTAACCCTTCCCAGGTAGGGAGGCACCAATATCATGTCCTGATCCTTCAGCATGTCGTTCATACTGGGATCTCCTTTGGTCAGAAAATCATAAATATCGATTTCTGCAATTTCATTGCCCTCGCGGATCAACCGCACCTGCCTCATGCTACCGTTTTCGTTGGGTCCTCCGGCAGCATACAATGCATTGAACACTGAGCTGAAGGCACTGAGGGTAAAGGTGCCGGGCAGCCGGACTTCTCCGACCAGATGTACCTTGATGGTTCGGACATTTCCCAGGTTTAGCTGTAAAAAAGTCGTGGGTCGATTTCCTTTAAGTCCGGTATAAAACGTGGAAAGCCTGTTCCTGATCACGTTCGTGGCTTCCTCCAGCGTCAATCCTGAAACGGAAATGGGCCCGATATTTTCCAGAATTAATTGCCCTTCCGGGCTTACCGCTGCTTCGTAGTATCGCTCCGATTGCCCATAAATATCAATGTACACTTCGTCTCCAGGCCCCAGGATGTACGTCCTTGGGGTAGCCATATTTACACTAGGCTCAAAGGTCAACCGCCTGTTTTTACTGTAAAAAAGGTCCATTCCAAATATAGCCTGTTCTTCCACCTCGACTTCTCCTGCCTCTCCCGGGGCTGGTAGGATCCCTCGGGTAATTTCGTTGAAGTCGAGCTGCCTGCGTGGTTCTCTTTTTGAGATACTGGCTCCGGCACGATTGGTACCCGACAAACCAAAAACCATCCCCTCCAACCTTTCTTTCAATTTTTCTATTTCAGAAGCCGGCACCCCCCTTATCTGCGCCATTTGTAGCAACTCTGCTTCCGAAAGTCCCGCCTCCATGGCCCGATTCATCAATACCTGAAGTTGTTGATCCGACAAATCATCCACGTCCAGGGAAGAGATATCCTGCAACGATTGCGCCTGCAGCAGGAACGGTAGCAAAAGGATCATTCCAATAAAAAATATTCGGTGCGGATTTAGATGCCTAAAACAACTCATGCGGGTAATATTATCGTGGATACACAGCTTCGCCAGGTTACCCACAGACGTACAACGTCGGGGTATTCCGGCTTGGATTCAAAATAATCCGTAAAGCGAGCGTAAAGATACGTATTCCTTTCTTTTTGAAGCGGGTGTTTGCCGATTAAAGCAGGAGAGAAAATGCATGCTGCCACTTTTCCTGAGAGGAGAAACGCGGAATCCTTCCCCTCACAGGATTGGCCGCGAAATTCCGGATAAAAAAAAACAGGCGCCAATTTGGCGCCTGTTTTCTCACAAAAAACCCAATATCCAATTTATGGTACCAATACTTCGTCTATGACGTGTATGACCCCGTTCGTCGCATGCACGTTAAGCAGAGAAGGAACCAGTCCGGAACTATTGATCTCAAGATCGGCCAGATTTACGGTTAACTCTTCTCCCGTAAGCAATGTGGGCAGATTTGCTCCTTCTCGTAAATCCTGAGAAAATGCTCTTGCCGGTACTACATGGTATGTAAGTACGGAGGTCAAGGTCTCTAGCGGAATATCCTCGTATCCATCCACTTCCAGCGTAGTATATAGGGCCTCAAACGCTGCGTCGGTAGGTGCGAAAACTGTCAGGTTATCGTCTGCTCCACCGCTCACTGCATCGACCAGATTGGCTCTCGTCAGCGCACCTACCAATTGAGTAAACTCTGGAGTTGCAGCCTGCGTGAATCCTACGGCAATTTCAGCAATGGATTGTGTGGGCGGAGTGATCACGTAATCTATTACGTGAATGATACCATTGTCAGCCATGATGTCTGTATCCACCACTTTGGTATTTCCATTGATCCATACCTCACCGTCAGGGTCAATGCTCACGTAAAAAGAAGGTCCTGCAAGGGTGGGTACACCTCCAGCGGCGACCGCTGAGGCTGGAACCTCGCCCTGTACCACATGGTAGCTTAAAATGTCCGCCAGGTCAGGCGATTGAAGCAATTGCTCGGCGGTTAATCCATTATCGGTTAGGTAGGCTTCGAATGCAGCATCGGTCGGTGCAAAAACGGTGAACGGCCCCTGCTCCAGCAAGGCTTCGTCCAAATCTGCACCCAAAACAGCTGCAAGTAGGGTGGAGAAATCGCTGTTGCCCATAACAATGTCTGCGATTGTATTGGTCTCTTCTTCAGGCATGAGTACGCCGTCGATCACGTGAATGACGCCGTTCGCCGCATCAATATCTTCCGTGACAACTGTAATTCCATCGTTGATCGTGATTACGTCTCCATTGACCATCACATCCAGGTTGAATCCTTCCAGCAGGGTGGGTACTTCTCCGGTCGCTACCTGATTGGACATCACTCTGCCGTCGACCACGTGATACAAGAGTATATCTGTAAGTTGATCAACGGGAACCGCATTGATGTCCGTAATTCCCGCATCGATGAATGCCTGATTGGTAGGCGCGAAAACGGTGAACGGACCGGCAGCGCTAAGTGCGTCAACCAAGTCTGCCCGCTGTATGGCCGCTACCAGTGTAGAAAACTGAACATTCCCAGAAGCCACATCAATAATATCCTCCGGCTCCGGTGGCATGGGAGCGGGTTCGTCGTCTGAGCAACCGAACGAAAATAAGACCATAGCCGCAACGAGCAGGCTCATTAATTTTCGTGCATTCTTTAAGTGTAGTTCCATAATAAATATTGGTTTAGTTTAAACGTTAAACAGCTTGTAAACAACTAACCTATCGGATAGTTTAGTATTTAAAAATAAAAAGTGAATTTTTGTCAACGAAAGGATTTAGATTATAGATAAAATTTAGTGTATAGACAAGAACAACGGATGGCTACGTGCTTTCATTAACGGCTGATTGCCATACCCACACGAAAATAATGACCTGGTTGAAGGAAAATCCACATGCTTTGGCTCAAAATTTTATCTTTGTAGTCATGAAATTACTATCTCGCGCTACATCCATCGGATGGGTATTCCTTATCGTCTTCAGCTGCCGAAATTCGAATGAACCGTGTACGCTCCCGGATTCTTACCGGGAAATTCCGGTTGATGTAACCCTTCAACGCATGGAAAAACTGTTTTTTGAGGATCTAACAGAGGAAAAACTAGGGGAAACCCTTGAGAATTACCCTGGGTTTTCTTCTGCCATGTTCGGTTACATGGGGTTTGAAAACCAAACACAACTCAAAGAGGAGCTACTTGCCATTCATCGCGATAGCGGCATGCTGGAATTGTACGAGGAAGTATCCCTTCATTTTGACGACATTGCCGGGATTGAGACATCTCTGGAAGATGCATTTCGGGGCATTCTTTTTCATTTTCCGGAGTTCAAGGTACCCGACGTGTACACATTTGTCACCGGTTTCGGCACCGACCTTATTGTGGAAGAAGACCTGATCGTCATTGGCCTGGACTATTTTCTCCCCGCAGACCATCGCTTTCAGCCGGTAGAACTGCCACAATACATTGTAAAGAGGTACACGGAGGAACACCTGATTCCCACGATTGTTACAGCGATTTCCTCCCGATTTAACCGCACCGATTTGGGAGATCGCACGCTACTGGCCGAAATGATTTTTTACGGCAAAGCATATCATTTCACCAAATCGATACTTCCCTGTACTCCGGACGAATACATCATCGGCTACGAAAAAGAGGAAATTTTCGGAAGCTATGCCAACGAAGAAATGATTTGGGGACATTTTATCGAAAACGAATTGCTATACGAAACCAATGCCTTTGAAATCAGACGGTATGTCGGTGAGGCTCCTTTTACGGATGTCATTAGTCCGGATGCACCCGGGAGAATCGGCCGGTGGCTGGGATGGAATATCGTGGACGACTTCCGTATGAATAATGACCTAAGCCTTCGGGAATTGATGAATCAGGAAGACGCTCGGGAGATTTTTAAACGATCCGGATACAAGCCCCGGTAGGGACTCTCGGCACCCCTTTTTATCTGAAATTCTATCGTTTCCAACAGGGTGGCGATGGCCTTGTCTTTTGAAAAGGCCTTTTCGGCCAGTATCCTTGCATTTTTACCCATGATTCCCAACAAATCCGGCCGCTGTTCCAGCATCTCCAATGCCTGCAACAAGGATTCGATCTGCTCCTCCTCCTGGTACCAGCCGATTTCGTGGTGAATCACCAAATCCTTGATCCAACCACCAAAATTTACGAGCACCGGCATTCCCATTGCCAAAGCATCGAAAAATTTATTGGGACTGCTATCTTCCAGAACCGGTAGCCGCAAAAAGGAAATATAGGCAATGTCCGCGGCGCTCATTCGCTCCCTAACCTCTACTTTATTTCCGAAGGAGATGAATACTACCCGATTCAATTTTCTTCTCTCCGCCTCCTCTTTGAGCACGGAGCACCATTTCCCTTTGCCCATGAGTTGAAATACCCAATTCTTCCCCCTTTTTTTTGCGGCTTCCGCCAAATCCAGGTAACGAAGCAGGCCATTCACTTCTCCGATTGCCCCGGTATACAACACCGTCAGTGGCTGTCGGTCAAAACGCCGGTTCGAATGCTGTTTTGGCTGAATGCCAAAAAAATCCAGATCGGAAAAATTCGGAATCAGCGTTACCGTTTTTTCGGGAACCAGGCCTTGGATGGAATCTCGTATTCCTGGAGAAAGGGCTACAATTTTCCAAGCCTTCCGATAGATGCTTGCTTCCATCTCGTACAACACCTTTTGCACCAAGGAATTCCGTATTTGTTTTATTTCAATGGGTGCTTTGGGCCAAAGATCCCGAACTTCGAAAATAAAAGGGATGCCCCATTTTCGCCTGGCCCAGGTACCAATGAGTCCTGTGGAAAGCGGGGTAGAGGTAATGTAGAACAAATCGGGTAGGGGCAAGCTGCCAATTAGTTTTTTTGCAGCTCTCACAAAGGCGTAAAACGCTCGAAGACGCCGAATGCCGGAAAAATTGTTGTCGTACGGTACAGGAAGAAGGTGAACCCGTACCTTCCCATCCCATCGTTTTTCGTAACCGGGCTGGTTGTGGGCCGTGATCACCGTGACTTCTACCCCGGAAGCGGCCAGGCCCTGCGCCAGATGGTAGGAGCGAATTGCTCCCCCTTGGTCGGGCGTAAGGTAGTACTGATGAATGTAGCAAAGCTTCATAGCTGGTTTTCTTCAATCCAGTCGTTCAATAGGAATAGATTGTAAAGAAGCAAATAGTGACTATCCAGGAATTTTTCAGGATGACGGGTGAGCGTAGCCCATTCTTCGGGCAAAACCTGTCCAAACCGCTGGCCAAAATGGATTACGGAGGAAGAAACCCTGTTCCGAAATTCGGTATGGCTCCGAAGCCACTCTTTCAAAGGCATGCCAAAGCCAAACTTTTTTCGCCCGGCTTGGATCCGTAGTCCTTCCTTTCTCAAAAGGAATTTGATCCAGTATTTGGGGGGTAAATTCCCGCTAGTTGCTTCACCCGAGCGGCGACTCGCGTCTACAACCTGCCAATCCAGAAAGGGTACCCTGCCTTCGATCCCATGTGCCATGCAGGCGTTGTCCTGAATTTTAAGCAAATCATGCACCAAATACACCTGCCTATCCCATTCCAAAGCATTGGAAAACGGATCCCCTCCCCTCGGGTACAAAGTTTTGAGCTTTTCCGCCAACCCATCCGGCAGGGGATAAAGCGCCGCAAAATTCATAAAGGTCCGGACCGGGTCGGAATGGATTCCTGACAAAAAATGTCGAACCCGCCGTCCGCCCAGCGGAATCTGTTTGCCTACCGAAGCCACTCGTTTCCAGAAGACCGGATGCGCCAGGTACTTTTTGTAGGCCGAATGTCGGTTGTATCCGGCAAACAACTCATCGGCTCCCGCTCCACTCAGGAGGATTTTCACCGTATCCCGGGCTTTTTTCGCCAGGGCCCAGCTAAGGTAGCTCGCGGCATCTCCGACCGGCACATCCAAATCCCGGATATAGGCGGGCCATGTTTCCAAAAACCATTCCGGAGAAATGGTTATTTCCTGATGAAATGCACGTTGGTCCCGGACCAGGCTTGCGGCAACATCAGCATCGGGGAATGCCCGTCGGTAAGGCCGCTGAAATCCGACGGTAAAGGTGGGTACAGCTCCTGCTCCATGTTTTTTCCAAAGATGGTATACGAGAGAGCTATCCGCCCCTCCACTTAAGATCAACCCCGCCGGCACATCCGCATGAACCTGCCGGAGCACGGCATCTGAAAGCAATTCTTCAACGTTTTCATTGGTAATTACCCGGCTGCAGGGTCCTGTAGGCTGGAATGGAATCTGAGTCGACTCGATGAATGTTCCATAAAGGTCCCAGGACCGCAATTCTCCAGGCTGCAGTTCCTGCACTCCACTCAGTAGCGAATGGGAAGGAAAGGGGTGACGTAGGTACGCATAGCTGAGCAGCTGCGATTGATCCAGGCTGGCCGAAATCAGGCCAGACCGCATCAAACAGCTGACTTCAGAAGAGCAAACCAATCGCCCGCTCTCTTGTGCAAAGTAGAGGGATTTTACTCCGTGTGGGTCTCGACCCACCGTGACTCGATTCTTTTCTCCATCGACAAAGGCAAACGCATACATTCCCTGTATCCGCGCAATGCCAGCCGTTCCCTTGTGAACCAGCCACTGCAGCAAGACTTCTCCGTCAGAAGCGCTTTCAAAGCGCACCCCTTCTTGCAGCAATTCATTCTTAAGGTCCTGGTAATTGTAGATAAAACCGTTCCAGGACAAATAGGTCTGGGTTTTCGGGTGTACCAGGGGTGGATTGGCCCTGTCTCGAAGGTCCAGGGTCTTTAGCCGATTCGCTCCCAGGTAAACTCCTGGCCTCACTTCCAGCCAGGCAGAATGATCCGGACCCCGGTGCCGACAAGCCTGTGTCATGGCATTTATCGCGTCCTCCTCCCTCCGGGGATACGTCAGCAGCAGGTGTACGCCACACATGTCATTTTTTTAGCGGTTTGGAAACGGAAGCTTTGCCTACGTCCAACGAAGCCCCGTGTCTTTCGTAATATCGGCAAATCGCCGTGATGCTGCAGGCACTGCATTTGGGGTTCCTCGCGACACAGGTATACCGGCCATGAAGTATCAACCAATGATGCGCTTTATGAACCACCTCACTGGGCAGGTGCCGGATCAGGTGCTTTTCCACTTCCAGCGGCGTTTTGGCATTTTGCGGCACCAAACCGAGTCGTTTGGACACCCTAAATACGTGGGTATCAACCGCCATATTGGGTTGATTCCAAATGACGCTGGTGATAACGTTGGCGGTCTTTCTGCCCACTCCCGGCAACTTCACCAAGTCAGCGACCGTTTCGGGTACCTCGCCATTGAATTCCTCCTGGAGCATTTTTCCCAATCCCAGCAAATGCCGGGTCTTATTATTGGGATAGGAAACCGAGCGCAGGTAGGGAAACAATTCCTCAAAACTACTCGCCGCCAGGTGTGCCGGCGTGGGGAAATCCCGAAAAAGGGCCGGGGTCACCAGGTTGATCCGCTTGTCGGTACACTGGGCACTTAAAACTACTGCCAGCAGCAGTTGGTAAGGCGTCTCGTAATGGAGCTCCGTTTCCGCCACGGGCATGTTTTCGGTGAAATGAGCAACAAAGGCCCGATACCTTTCTTTTTTTAACATATTCGCTGTCTTTCGAGGTGATTTCACTGGTCCCGAAACTACTACATCTTTTTGAATGAAACCACAGAAATAAAAAATCCTACCCCCGGAATTCGAGAGTAGGAAAATAAATTCGTTAGCTGGTGTTACACTTTTTCCAGTCCTTCGGACCGGGCCTTTTTCTTAATGGCGTTTACTATACTTTCGGAGGGCTCCAACAAGAGGTGATTCAAGTTTTCGAGGGTGTCCAACAAGTCCATGTACTCCTGCATCAAAAATGGTTGGTGCCGCAGGGCTTGTCCGACTTGCTCACTTTCCTCCTCCGTCATTTCCTGATAAAGGTACCTTATCAGATCACTTTGGGTAAAAGATTTGGTCATAGGCGATATTTATTTGTTTAAGTTTCTTCCTTAAATTGATCAAGGCATAACGCATGCGACCCAGGGCCGTGTTGATACTCACGCCGGTTTGCTCCGCGATTTCCTGGAAACTCAGATCCATGTAGTGCCGCATGATCAATACCTGCTTTTGACTTTCCGGAAGCTCCTCAATCAACTGCCTGACCAACGCATAGGTCTCGTCTTTCACTTTGATCTCCTCTACGTTTTCCTCCGCAAAGTGCAGGGTATTGAATACATTTGATCCGTCTTCCATGACCACCAGCGGATGTCGCTTCGACTTTCTGAAATGGTCAATCGCCAAATTGTGCGCGATGCGCATGATCCAGGGTTGGAACTTTCCCTCTTCGTTATACCGATCAGAGTTGAGTGTCTGTACGACTTTTACGAATACATCCTGTAATAAATCTTCCGCTACCCCCTGCTCCTTCACTATCATCAAAATGGTCGTGTATACCTTGGTCTTGTACTTGTCGACCAACTTCTCGAAGGCGATTTCACTTCCATTCCTGTATTGTGAGATTAACTCACTGTCTCTAGGTCCTACCCTTTTACTCATAAAACTGATGTTTAAATAACGTAGAGATTTATCCCATATTGTGGCATTTAAGGTCAATAAAAACAAATCGCGTTGTCAAATGTATTGAATCGGGTAAAATAACGCAACCAATTTTGTATTTTTTTGTAACAAATAGTACCCTACCCCAAACAGTTCAGAATAATATGCTTTTTGTTAAATTTATCGCCAAATACAATACGGTGTTCGTTACACTTCCATCGAATGCTAACAAGAACAATACCAAATTGAAAGGAAAACTAGGGTGCGTCCATTTCCGGAGCCTTGGTAAATCCTTTGGCGAGCAGGCTGTACAGGGTACCTACCAGTCCCAGTACCCCGCTGATGTATGCGGAAGTCTCGTTTAGGATGGTGGGGTCGTAAAAGCTGATCAGAGCGATGGAAATCAACACAAAGCTAAAAACCGCTGCCTGGATCATCTTGGCGTTACCCGATTTCCGCTCGTCTTGCTTGAATCGTTCCACATCGGCATCGCTAACAAAAAGACAGACGAAATTTCGAAAACTGCTGGAAAACAATACCAGCCGATCTTGCTCCGCATTCATTTTGATAATCCCCTTTTGTATCAAGGCAGTCATGGTTTCCTTATTAAAGAAATTAATGAAACCTTCTCTGGCGTAGTTGTAGACCATCTTTCGTTCTTTCAGGCTCAATTCGGCCCAGATATTCATAAAATACGCCTTATTGTAACGCTGAATGGACAGGATGCATTTTTCATACCGCTCCTGAGAGAGCGGCTGATCCAGGGGATCTCTGGCCAACTCCTCGGTAATGAGCGTTGCAATCACCGTCGAATGCGGACTGCAAGCGATTTCGGCTGCCAGCTCTTGTGTTCGTTTGTCATTAAATAGCAGGCTTCCGACCTGCATTTTCAGTGCCTCCCGCTGAATTTTGTCCAGGGACTCCCATTCCTGCCCCGAAAAAGGAAGGGTGACCGACTCACTCTTAAAATCCAAAGGCACGTACTGGAAGAGAAACTCTGAGAAAATCTCCGTGATAAGCAGGCGCTTCGACTGGGAGGTATTGGGCTGTACGATCTCTTGCAATGGCTTACCAGAGGTGACGAAAAGAAATTGCTTTTTATCCCCGTACGCCATCAGGAACGCCTGCATGCTCTCAAGTAAGCGGTCTGCGCCGTCCAGACAGTGTATGTTTTCAAACACAATCGCCTCGTGAGTAGGGTCCGGCTCGGGCATGTCTACCAAGGCCGAAAGGGCGTCTACCCGCAACATCTGGTGCGCAGAAAGGTCAAATTGTCTGGCTATCCAGTTTCTGTTCTGCGCGGCATCCACGCCAATAAGAAAGCTTCGCTGCTGTTTGCGGGACCGTTGCGGTAGTAGCACCATGCCGTGGGTAAAATGGTAATCGATGAGGTAAATTTTATTTCCAAGACGCATAATCATCTGAAACAACCAGATCAATACCACAGCCAGAGCAAGCAATACCGGCACATTCCCCTTCACTATTTCCCAAAAACTCTGCTCTGAAAAGAATTCCTTTAAGCTAAAGTTGGGCGGCATATTGAAGGCCTGCACCATTACGTCTTGCGGAGGGGCAACAAAATTGCGAATCAGTTCGTCTTCGTGGTTTGAAAACCTACCAAAGTTGGTTCGTCTGAATTCTTCGTGTATTTTGATCAACTCCAGATAGGCCTCGTTGGATTCCAATGGCTGGCCGCGCAGGTAGGGTTCTTCCTGTTCCACGACGTTCCAGATGAATCGTTCCTGGTTAAAAATCTGTCGGTGGATAAAATAACCTGGCAAAAACCCAATAATCAGTAGCCACAGGAGAAAATTCAGTGCATATACCCGCTTATCGACATGGACCCCGGTAAGCCGATTCCAAAAATCACTCATGCGCTGGTGAATCCGCTGAAGCCTGACAGGTCCCTTCCAACTTCCCGGCGCAAGCGAAGGAAGGTCCCGTACCCGGGCCAGCCGAAGGCATGCGAATTGCAGAAGGCCCAGTACTACCAAAAAAAACGAGGTGAGCAGCAAGGGTGCATAGGCCGATTGCACCCAGGACAATTGGAGCAATAGGATGGAGACCAGGAGCCATAAACCCACCGAAACAATGGAAAAGGCGGTGGTATTTGTCAAGTGACGGTCTTTTGACGAGCTGGAAAGCAATAGAAAATTACAGGTACCGGATTGAATGGCAAAAAGAGCGGACCAGAGGAAAATTTTAAAAATACTCAATGGCAGAAACAAGTACACTGCAACGAAGAGCAGGAGATCCAAAAATAATATTCCGTTCAGCCAGAGAAACTTGCTCCGTTTGGTAGGAGAAGGACTGTACCACTCGAAGGAAAAGGGAGTATAGGCGAGGTAAATACTTGATTTACTTGTAAGCAGAACGAGCAATGCCAACATCGCCAACACCAATACGTAGGGAATAAAAACAGTAAAGGCTTCCAGGGAGGACAAAGAATGAAGGGCATGCTGCAGGTTTTTATTCTCCAGGTACAATAGCCAGTTTTCTGAGACAAATTGGCCGGAAGGGATCCGGCTTAGCAATGCCTCGTACTCGTAGCCGTTCACATAGATGGGCGTTTTCCACACCTGCTCTTCGCCAGCGTGGTGATTATTCACAATGAGTGTTTTTATCTCATCCCATTTTTCCTTTCCAATCCCCTCTTGCAGGTAGTTGATGGGAATGTTGACCTTCTCACTTTTCAACAGTACTTTTCCATCCGGCTTGAAAACAAAAAAGCGCTGATTCCTGCTGATTTTGGGTGCCAGTGAATCCAAACGAAAGGTTAGCGCATACCCGTGTTCACCCTGACTTTTACTGATCACTCCCTCCAGATTACCCGTCGATTTGGAGAAATGGGCACTAATAAAATGTTTACCCGGCTCACGGGGGCGCTCACGTACGTAATCCCTGTTCGCAATGGAGATAAATGGAAAATCGCCAAACTCAATCGTTCCGTCTAGCGCATCGGGTATCAGCATGTTCAGGATGTGTCCCGACCCGTTAAACTCCAGAAATTCGTTGACATTTTTGTCCGGGTTCAGGGAATCTGCCCAACGGTTATCGTCGCTATGCGTCCGGAGTTCTTTGCTAAAGCGGTCCAAATTTACAATCAAACCGTTGATTTCATCAGAAAAGGCATGCTTTAAATCCCGAACGTAGGTGTTCGCTGGCGAGCTACTCCGGTAGTTTTGCACGAGGGAAAAGGAGAAAAATCCAAGGATGAGCATCACCAGAATCAAGGAAAGTCCCAATCCCATCACCCGCTTTTTTGTCAACACATCCCCATCTCCAAGGTTGAAAACACTAATGATGGGAATGGAAACGAAAACAAGAAGCAATAAGGTCAGAAAGGTACTCAGAAGTTTAAAATCAATCCGAAGTGCAACCCGGTCGAATTGGGCTTTCTCTTTGATGCCAAGCAGGTAAAAGACTTTATTTCCAATGATCGCCGGCGACAGAAATCCCTGGTATTCGCTGCCTGAGAGTTGTATGCTGAGCTTTTCCTCGCCCGCTGACCGACGGCCACCGAGGGAATCCAGCGGGATGACTGCCAATCCCGCGACATCTCGTGGGTAAATAGCCGTTCCGGCACTATCCAATACAAACATCCGGTCAAAAAACAGACTTTGCAGGTTATTCTCCATGAGTGCATGCACCGGCAGCACGTGGTCTACTTCGAATGCCCTTGCACCCGCTGATTCCTGCCTGAGTCGAACACCCAAATTTTCCCGAAGGCTTCGGACCAGAAGGCTATCGTCCAATTCGGGAAGGGCTCCCTGCCTGGTTCGTTCGTCGAGGTAAAAGCGAAAACCCTTAACACCAATCAGAAACACGGAGTCCTTCTTTGTCAGGGAAATTCCCTCGTGATGCAGTACCGAACGGTCATGCGAAGGGTCCATTTCAAGGGATTTGATTTCCTTGATTCCGAATTTAGGGTTACGATCGATCAACTGCACCATGCGGGAGGCGGCACCTTCTGCCTCGCCCCCTGCCCAGTTGTAGAAGTTTCGTTTGAAATAGCCCTCTAACTGTACGTGGTAATTGTAAAAAGCCTCCACAAAATTCTGCCTGGCCAAATGCACGGCCTTGATTCCCTGGGTTTCCAGCTGTTTTTGATTGGTTTTGGAATGCTGGTAAAGGTAGGCGCCAAGTAGCAGCATGCCACCAAAAATCAACATCCAAATGCGTAAGTCCTTGAATTTCATGGTTAGGAGACCCTTTTTCTCGGTGGAGGACCAATTTAATGAAAAGGACTTACAATAAAAATTTTACAAATGGAATCTATCCAAACAAAAGAAACAAATCGGTATTCAGGACCATTAAAAATTTTGAGAATCCGGATTTACATGCCAAACCCTTATGCATCTTCGGGAGCCGACTTCCCTTCGTTCATCCAGAAAGGAGCCGTTAGAAACCAAACGACGGTTCCCAGAAACATCAACTGTTTGCAGGTATCGGATTCCATATCGCCTGAAAAAACCAGGATAGCCGGAACAATGGTCAATGCCAGACCAACGAACGAAAGGATTTTTAAGAGGAGCTTTTTCATTTTCTTTGATTGATTTTACTGGCCAATACATACACCAATACGGCTACAAACCAACCCGGCAATCCGAGGAAGAAGATTTCTATTCCCACTACCAGATTTAGAAGCAAGCAAAATGCAAGGGTAACTAACCAGGTAACGGCCACGGAGCCATTGAGGCTACTTCCACTTACCGCAGCGTAGTTTGATTTGAGACCCATTCTTTCCAACAGGTACACATCAATAAAAATGACGGCTCCTATCGGCATCAGGATCAGCCCGTACAGGGCGACGAATTCCAGCAGCATCATTACCAGGGCTGGAAAACAGGCGGCGATCGTGGTAAACAAGCCCACAAACAAGGTCACCTTCCATGTTTTCCATTGCGGATTAATGGATTGGATGGCAAGACCTGCCCGGTACAGCGTGGGGTTGGCCGTGGTCCAGCCAGCTACCACCACGCAAATGGCCCCTGCTACTCCTACGGCACTGTAAGCGATTGGACCCGGGGCAAAGGTGAGGCTTCCTTCCGATTCAATCAAAAACAGTGAATACAAAATGCCAGAAGCTATCCAGGCAATAAAATGGCCCAGAAATACCCCCGTGGCCGACGAAAACCCGTACTGCCATTTTTTTGCATAACGCAATAACGAAAGATCCGCCATCCCTATATGCATGGCCATGTTACAAAACCAGGCAAAAAACAAGATATGCCAGAAGCCAAACTTACTCTGTCCTTCCAGCGGTACGCCGGTCCAAATGGTACTTTCCGCCACCGACCAAAACGAACCCAGGTCTGTCACTCCCAAACGTGGCAAAACGGCCAACGCAGCAGCGATAAATACCATGATCATCCAGGGGGCAGCAACCATGGCAAATTTGGATACCTGCTCGAAACCAAACATGGCGATGATGGTGGTAATCGTGCCAACCGTAAACACGGTAAGCACCCAGCCCAGGTTGTTAGGGTAAATGTCCGTGAGTTGTGGCATGGCCATATCAAAGGGAATGCCCACCGCGGTCGCCGCCACAGCAATCATGGACCCGGCCAAAAAACAGAAAAGTCCGGCATTTATCAGGTTATAAATGAGGGTAAATCGTTTCCCGGCGATCTGTTCCAATAAATAATACAAGGTGACGCGGGTCTTTACTGCTATTTTTGCCGTCAAAAAGGCCCAACTAAGTACTGCCAGGATGTTTCCAAAAATCAGGCCAGTGACCAGGTCGATGGCGCTTGCTCCGTGGGCAACGAACAAGGGGCCAATCACAAACTCGGTCCCTGCCGTGTGTTCGCCAGCGTAGGTTCCCAAAAAACTCTTCCAGCCCTTCAATTTATTTGCAGGAATCGCCTGCTGCTCGTATTCATTTACTGAGTTTAAGCGGGCTACCAGACTTTTATTTCTTTCCATAGTGATCGATTCCTCAGGCAGTTGGGAGCAACCTACTCCCTGCAATGGTGATTAGACGTTGATAGATATAACCTATTAAAAAACGCTGATTCCCTACGCTGTTAGCAGGCAGGCCTAAGGGAGGGGACTGACCCGACCCAAAAAACCGAGCCCGTCTTATACCGAGCCACGATTGATAAATTTGAAGACGTTTTTGACAGATTCTTTTTTGTTTTTTCGTATCATGTAGGCGGCAGTTTCCCCCATGAGCTTAAAATCCGTAGATATCACCGTAATGCCCAAAAGTTCTTTTAGAGGAGTATCGTTGTAAGAAATGATTCCGATCTCCTTGCCGAGTTCATAACTTTGTTCCCGAACCTGCTTCACCAGATTCACCAGGTCGTTTTCCTCGATAACAATGTAGGCATCTTTGGCGCGTAATTCCATTTCGGGGTATACTGTTTCCAGAATTTCAAAATCAAAATCAAAATCCTGACAGAATTTCTTAAAACCCTTGAGAATCTCTCTTGGATAGGGATACACCGTGTCGTGCGGATAGACGAGCATGAGCTTTTCGTAATGCTGCAACTGAAAGATGCCTTCACACAACGCGTTGTATATGTCGTTCTTAAAATCCTGATAAATAGCGGCTACCTGCTCACCCAATTGAGGCACCTGATTATCCATGATCAACAACTTATCTGAGGGAAATTTTTTCAGGCAGGTCATCACCTCCTGATCGAGATTGTAGTGGCTGTGTTGATCGTCCTTGAAATGAGGCATGAGTACGTAATAATCGTATGCCCCCATATTTTCATTGAGGATATTGATCAGTAGTTTGGGATCGCAATGGTAGATCGTCAGATCGATCTGGGCATCGGCCCCCATGCCGTCGACAAAGGAATTGTAGGTCTTTAGCTTGTAATTGCTGAGTTTATTCAGTAAAAACAGCACACGCACCTTTGACGTGGAAATATTTTTAGCTACGTAATACCCCTTTCCTTTAACCGAGAGGATAATCTTTTTTTCTTTAAGCTGATTGTACGCCTTTTCCACGGTATCCCGGGAGAGGTAATGTTCTTCGCTGATTTCATTGATGGAAGGGATTTTATCCCCCACCACCAATTGACTACTTTCGATGTCTTCAATTATTGAATTGACAATCTGCTGGTATTTGGGGATTCGCGAATTTTCATCAAGGCGGATGAGGGTCTTTACTTCAATCATGGGATTCAGGTTATTTTAAGCAGCTACTGTCCAACGCACTTTTCCATCGAAGTGCTCTTTAAATTTAGTTAAATATTCCACAAAACATGCAACTCGTTCCAATTAATTAAATTTGGCGAAGCAATCCGTAAATAATTTTATCAATGGTGGATCCGTAGGGTAACCGGACCCGCTAGTCCGGAAGGCATCACCTCCCAGGAGGAGGCGTCAAAGGGCCTGTAATCAATGTTCACAAAATTGATTTCGTGGTAATTTCGCCAGGCTACGCCTTGTTTATCCAGGTAACGAATGTGATTGGCCATTAAATTTGCAACCTCCACGGTGATTTCATTCGTTCCGTCTTTTAAGAAGTCTCCTATATCCAACCGAAATGGGATGCCAAACGCAATCCCCGCTTCCTGCCCGTTGACCAATACCCGGGCACTTTCCAATACCTTACCCAGAGAGAGCTCGTACCGAGCCCCCGGCTCCAGGCGGAGGTCCAGCGTGGTTTCGTACCGTGCCTGCCCGGAAAAATGCTGGCTGGATGCATCCGGCAGATCCGTCCAGGGGATGGCTTTCTCCAATTCCCTGGCCTGGGGAAGGCTCGGACCTCCTTGCTGGAAGGTAAGTCTCCAGGGCCCTTGCAAGGTTCTTATTTCGGGGTCGGAAACGCGGTAATGCCAGGCTGGAATGCCGGAACCCTTGTTCCGCAGCACGTGAACAATCAGCGATTCGCCTGGCTCCATGTGAACCCTAACGGCCAATTTTCCTCCTTCTCTCGTACTTTCCGCCAATCCCACCATGCCCTGCTCGGGCGCCATCAATACGGCTGCCTCCCCTTCCTGGTTGAGGGGAATAGGGGTAGCGATGGTTTCTGCTGTGTGATTGACCAGGTAATAATACCGCTCACCGGCCACATTTCTTCGGATAAACCGAAGCCCCTGATCCACCAGGGTTTCACGCGCTAACCCCGCGATTTTCATGCCCTGAAGCAAGTCTCCGGAAAGAATGACCTGACCTTCTCCCACAGCCGCGACCTGGGCGGAGGCAGCGGGTTCGAAGGAAAGACCGTCCCAGATCCGCTCCAGCGCGTCCCTTCTTTCGGCATGGTTCTTAAATCCCGGCACATCCGACGGCTGCTCCTGAAAAACTACCGTGGCGCCCGCCTTTGCAAGCGAAAGGAGTCGTTCCATGGTAGCAAGCGGCAGGTAACTGAGTCGCGGCACAACCAATACCTTTGCCGTATAGGCCCCATTCGCAGCGGACAGCTGGCCCTCCGAAACCTGCAACTCCTGGATCAAGGCGTCTGAAACAAAATCCAAACTAAATCCTTGTTCCATCAACAGGGAGGAGCCCTTGTAAAAGGGCGTGGGATGCAGCCACTCATCGATACCGTGAACGGTGAGCATTTTGGATATCCCCTCCGGATCTGCCCATATGTCGTACACCGGCCAGTACACAAGCAGGTCGTTATCCGGTATGCCGGATTGCAATACCGACTGTACCCGCTGAATATAAGCATTGAAGCCCCTAAAATGCGGCCAGAGACTGTTATGGGTAGTCAGGTTCAGCGAAGCGTAAAACAGCCATCCGGGAAATTCTACTTCTTGTGGGGAATAGGTGACTCCATGGTAAAACATGTGGTTGATTCCTGCCAGAAAGGCCTGTTCCAATTCGGGTTTTGCCTGGGAAAAAGCGGACTTAAAATGCTCTCCCAGCCAGGTAAAAGTTTCGGTAGAAACTAGGTTTTTTCCTTTTAGGTGTGCCGCCGAGGAGGCAAACTTCAGCATGATGGGATCGGGGTCCACGTTTCGGATATCCGCACTGTCCCTGCGGATACCCGGAATAGGGAAATAACTGGAACCAAAGGTTTCTCCTTCCGGAATGTCTACGCGAGCGTAAAGATCCAGTAGATTCCCCGGCGAACCATGCGCCTGGTTTTTCGTTATTTTTCCCCGTTGATTGGCCCAATCGGTCCATTGACCGGTAAAGTTTTCCAAGAGCATGTCACCGATGGTCTCCCGGTAATCGGATTTTATGCGTTTGCTATGCTCACCCGGTTCTTCTGCCAGCAATTCGGGCAGGTAATCCCTCAGGTCATACCCGCGCTTCTCCAGAAAATACCGAAAGAAATCCCGTGTAAAATCCGCCCCATACACCTCAAAGCTATCGTTGTAGAATGCCCGGATGCCGGGAAAATCCTCACCAAATGCCGATTCAAAATAGGAAAGGTAGTTTCCTACGGACTCCTGGGAATAGTGGTCCAGGGTAAAGCCCTGCCCACCCGGCGCCGCGCGTTTCACCATTTGCCCCGTTTGCGCCTGGAATACCGCTATCACTGTCCAGGTCCCCGGGGCATCCCAGGAAAGTTGCCCGGAGTCGTCGATTTGATCGGTCAGATTTATGGGGGATTGGTTGTTTTGGTAGGCCATTACGGTGTGCAGCTCGTAGGCAAAGCGTGCCGCACGGGTATCTTCCAACACAATCGGACGATCCAAGCCCATGCCTTCGGAATAGCTGTGGACTTGCATTACCATCCGCTGGGCGGCCATTTCCGGACCCACCATGGGGCCACCAAAAGGCCAGCCGGTGCCTTGTGTCAGGTCAATGCCCAAATCCAGACTGTCGGCCGTTGCCACCGTATACCGCAACATCTCCAGCCATTCCGGAGAAAGATAGGATAAAAACCGGTCCTCAAAGCCTTTCGCACCGTAAATGGGCGCTATCTCCAGCCCACCGAGCCCTGCCTCCTCATAGGCTTTCAGCAATCGACTCAGGTTTTGCTTGTCCACGGCACTCCCCATCCACCACCAGCGCGTCCAGGGTTTGGACGTTCGGGTCTCTTCGGGCCACTCCCCGGCCCTTACCTTCGTTTGCAGGGTGGATCCCTCCTGCTTGCAAGCAACCGGGCCCAGGAGGAAAATGAAGAGAAGTAGTATGGATGAATACGGAAGGTATCGATTGTTCATAGGCAGTCTTTCGTATTATAGGGAAAAAACGTTGCGAAGCGGCACCACTTTTGGAGAGTGATCCGCATGGGTCTCCATAAGGTCTGCCATGTATGCCCACCACTTTTTCATGATAGCTGTCTCCGGAAGATGGTCGGTTCCGGTGCTATCGTCCTGTAGGTTTTGAAAAGCAAATAGGGTTCCGCTGGATTCATCCAAAAAAATGTGGTACTCGGCGATCCCGGCTTCCCGAAGGAGCGCTGCCAATTCCGGCCAGATCTCCCGGTGCCTTTTTTCGTATTCTGCTTCGTTTCCGGGCAGAAGCTTCATCGTGAACGCAACCTGTTTCATGTGCTAATTTCATTCGGTTTCCTGGCCTAATGCCAGAGTTACGTGTGAAAATAAGGAAAACTTTTGGAAAAACTTACCTGTGCCTTCCGGTTGAGCCTGGGAGGAGATTTTAATTTCAATGGTTATGCCCTACCTTTGCCCGCATAAACAAAACCTATGAAAATCAACGAAAACATGGTCGTAGGCCTTACCTACGAACTAAAAGTCACAAACGAAGCTTCTGAGGATCTGCCCTTTAGTGTAGAAGTACGTGACGAGTCAGATCCCTTTTACTTCCTTTACGGTAACAGCGGCCTGCCGGAGGCTTTTGAGAAAAAACTCAGGGAAAAAACCAAAGGCGATCGCTTTCAATTTGTTTTGGAAGTAGCCGAAGCATACGGAGAAGCCGATGACGAACTCGTCGTGTCCGTACCCAAAGCGCAATTCAATCAGGAAAGGGGATTTCAGGAAGAAATGCTGCAGGAAGGCAATTTTCTTCCACTGGTAGACGAAGAAGGGTATCCCATGCAGGCAAAAATAGTAAAGGATCTCGGGGAGGAGTTGTTATTGGACTTTAACCACCCCCTCACAGGAATGAACCTTCACTTTGATGGTGAGGTATTCGAGGTCAGGGAAGCTACGGATAAGGAAAAAGAAGAGGGGTTCATGCCCTGAGTGTATCTTACTGGGGCAAATGCAGCATGCAAGCATCTTCCCAGGTCAACTGAATGGTTTCGCCCCGGGAAAGTCCCCGCCGTGGGCTCACTACCTGCCAGGGCTGGGCTGTTTTCGCCACCGCAACGGTGAGCAGATCGTGCTCCGGAAAATACCGGTTGATCAGCACTTTCCCGGTAACCTTGCCGGCTTCCTCCTGTACCTTGATGTCCATAGGCCGGAGGTAGTACCCTTCCCTACCGGGTACCGCATTCAATGGCCCAAAGAAGCCCGCAACGTAGGCGGACTGCGTATGTTGATGAATTTCCGGGATCTTTCCCTGAGCGACGAGTTTGCCCCCGGGGGAGACGACACAAAGGCGATCCGTAAGCAACATGGCCTCCTGAATATCGTGTGTAACCATGAGCAGCGTGAGCTCCAATTCACGGAAAATCAGATCAAGTTCGTCCAGTAAACCCCGTTTCTGCAAACTGTCCAACGAATTAAACGGTTCGTCCAGCAAAAGTACTTCCGGCTCCAGACTTAGCGCCCGGGCGATGGCTACCTTCTGTTGTTCTCCTCCCGATAGTTGCCGGGGATAGGCATCTCGCTTATGATCCAGCCCAAAGAGGGAAAGTAGACTTTCCAATCGCTCGGCAGCATAGTCTTTGTCGTATTGCAAGAGCGGACGGCGGATGTTCTCGGCAACGGTAGAGTGAGGGTAAAGGCCATTGTCTTGCCGAACCAGTTGGATCGCATCGTATCCGGCCACGAGTTTTTCACTGGCGTTTTTTATTTTTTCGCCCTTTAACAGAACCTCTCCCGCGTCCTGAGTTTCCAGTCCAGCGATGAGTCGGAGCAAGGTACTTTTGCCGCTTCCACTGGAGCCGATGACCGCCCATCGCTCGCTTTTTTGAATCTCCAGAGATAGACCGTTCAGGGCAACCATATCCCCCGGGTACACTTTCTCCAATCCCCTGATACTCAAAAATCCCATCAACGTAACTGCTCTTTTACCTTTTTTGGTAGGCCGGCACAAACCAGGTCGTAGGAGTGATCTACCAATTCCAAAATCAAGGAATCGCTTATGGACCCGTCGAAAGAAACGGTGTTCCAATGCTTCTTGTTCATGTGGTAGCCAGGCTGGATGCCGGGGTGTTGCTCGCGCAATAGCACCGCTCTTTCCGGATTGCATTTTAGGTTTACGCTTTCAAAGCGCTCGATATCGATGATTGCAAAAATTTTCCCGGCCACCAGAAAACAAAGCGTATCTTCACCAAAAGGCGTGGATTCCGACGCGCCTTTTTTATTCAAACAGTAGTCCCTAAAGAGGTCAATTTTCACTGCTAAACGATACGTTTGATGATCCAGAAGATAAGGGCGGCCAGGAACACAAGAATGGAAATCTTGTTGATGCCGTGCATCATACGCAAGTTGAAATTACTTTTTTTGGTCGGATCTGGTTTTTGGAAAACCCGAATAAAATAATTTCCAACTTCTCCTACCTGAAAGAACTCCTTTAATTTATTGGACATGCTGTTCTTGATTTACGTCGTTAATGATGGTATTCGTTGACCTCAGGCTCTATCCATTGCCCGTCCTGTCGGATGATTTCTATCAATTCATCCACGGCCCTTTCCGAGGGCACGGAACGTTTGACAACCTCTTTCCCTTTGTACAAGGTAATTTTACCCTTGCCCGATCCCACATAGCCATAATCGGCATCTGCCATTTCGCCAGGACCGTTGACTATGCAGCCCATGATGCCAATTTTCACCCCCTTCAGGTGATCCGTACGCTTTCGGATCATGGCTGTCGTTTCTTGTAGGTCAAATAAGGTGCGCCCGCAGGAAGGGCAGGAAATGTACTCGGTTTTTGACATCCGCGTTCGGGCAGCCTGAAGCACACCAAAACTGACCGAATTATGCAATTTAACCTGGTCCAGCAGTTCCTTCCGTTGATCCAGCTTCAGTCGATCCAGACCGATCAATATACCATCGCCCAAACCATCGATTAACAAACCACCCACATCTGTGGAGGCAAACAGCATGGTTTTATCGGTATCTTTTTCCGAATAGGTGACTTTCGGCACCGCTGGAAGATCAATGCCTGCCTGGATGAGCGTTACAAAGGCCCGCCTCAACGCTTGCATTTGGTGGACCTTATCGGTGCTCAATACGATCACGACCGGAAGGGCATTGGTGAGCAGTGGCACCGCTTCCGCTACTTCTTCGCAAGCAAGAAAAAGAAAATTTACCTCCGAATGCAGCTCCCTGTTTTCAATCAGGACCTTCAGCGAAATCGCCGGATAGGTATTTTTTTTGTCCGGATGCCGCATCCATACCTCGTGATCGACAATCTCCTTCACCCCATTGGGAAGCATAAAAGGGACGGGGGTACGGCCTGAATACAAATAATCGCATCCCTGGTCGTTCATTTTCCATTTATCCGGTTCAGGCAAATAAAAGTGACCTGTGCCCTTCAGTTCTTTTGGCTCCAGCTGCTCCAGCCGGGAGATATCTGTCAGCACTCGTGGCACGTTTCCTCCACCAAAATTACCCACCTCTATGGTTTTTCTTTTGGTATAGCTAAAAGGGTCCAGCGGGTAGGCATCCATAGCTGGAATTCCTGATTTTTCCGGGCGCTCCAGGTACCGGTCAATAAGTGTTTTAACGACCGGAGACTCGAATTCAGGATCTTCAGTCAGGGACACACGGACGGTATCTCCCAATCCGTCTTCCAGCAGGGCTCCGATGCCAACGGCGGACTTCACTCGTCCGTCCTCTCCATCTCCTGCTTCCGTGACTCCCAAATGCAAGGGGTAGGGCTTGAATCCACCTTCGTCTAGCTTTTTCACAAGCAGCCGATAGGCCTGGACCATCACCTGTGTGTTGGAAGACTTCATGGAAATGACGATATCGTGAAAATTCTCGTCTTCACAAATACGCAGGAATTCAAGCGCTGACTCCACCATCCCAAGGGGAGTGTCTCCATAGCGACTCATTATGCGGTCGGATAGGGATCCGTGGTTGGTTCCGATTCGCATGGCGGTACCGTTCGCTTTACAGATTTTTACCAAGGGTAGAAATCGCTCCCGGATTCGCTCCAACTCCGCCAGGTAGGAGGCATCGGTATACTCCAGAACTTCAAATTTCTTTTTGTCAGCGTAATTCCCCGGGTTTACCCGAACCTTTTCCACAATTTGGGCTGCGACTTCGGCCGCATTTGGTGTGAAGTGAATGTCTGCTACGAGGGGCGTACGGTATCCCCTCGCTCGCAATCCCTCTTTGATTGCGCGTAGATTTTCAGCCTCCTTGATACTGGGCGCAGTGATCCGAACCAGTTGACAGCCACTTTCGATCATTCGGATGGCCTGGTCGATGGATCCTTGCGTATCCATGGTATCTACGGTGGTCATTGATTGCACGACAATGGGATTATCGCCTCCAATGATCAAATCACCCACCCGTACCGGGAGGGTCTTTCGTCTTGAATAATCGGTAAGGCTATTGCAATAGCGGATCTTTTCTTCGATGGTTTTTGGTTCCATAGTTATATATCACCTAATTGTGGCCGGATTACTATTTCTTCAACAACAGAATGGGGTGAAAGGTTATAGGCAGCCCAAACGGTTTCTGCCACATCGGTCGCTTTCATAAAGCGCTCCTCGGGCAAATCCACCCCTTCCCAACTTGCGGTATAGGTCGCTCCGGGCAGCACGGAGGTCACCCGTATTCCATGCGGCATTAATTCCTGACGCAGACATTTGGTAAATCCGAGCATCGCCCATTTGGACACTGCATAACTTCCCCCATTGGCGTATGCGGTAAGGCCTGCAATGCTCCCGATGGAAAAAATATGTCCGCTTTTTCGTTCGATAAAACCATCCGTAAATGCACGAGTGAGGTAGTACGTACTGAAAAGATTCGTGTGCATCGTTTTTTCGAAATTCCCCTCTGGTTCCTCGTGTAGACTCCCTGGAATAAAAATACCCGTATTATTGACCAAAACATCGGGAATGGTCGTTTTTTTTACAAAGGCCGCAAAGGTCTTGACCTCCTCTTTTCGGGATAAATCGGCCTGCATGACCCCTACCTTGACCTCCGGGTATCGCCCCTCAATTTCCTCCTGCAGCAATTTCAATTCATTGTCGTTTCTGCTACAGCTGAACACATCAAACCCTTCCCGGGCAAATCGGAGAAGGATCGCTTTCCCAATTCCTTTGGTACCTCCCGTAACCAAAATGCTCTTTGCCATTCCTTTGTGTTTTAATTATTAGTACAACAACCAAATAATCGGCACAAAGTTACATTTTTTCCCGGGCTATGCCTAATCAGAACAATGCTGAAACTTGCATGCGCCCCGTATGTACCAAGCGATCCAGGCCTTGGGAATTCCGACCTTCGTAAATCAGGTTCAGTTGTAGGCCTTCGCCAATTTTTTGGAGCCAATTTACCGTCCAGGAGGTATTGTTACCAGGTGTGAGGGCTTGCAACATTTCGTAGCCCACCGGACTATTTACCTTTCCGTTGTAATCAATATACGTATATGCTATCTGTGCATTTAGCGTGGTTTGGCTGGCTTTGGCCATACGCAGACTAAAGGTCGCTTCCTGGAGCTGCGCCCGTTCGTGAAATTCAAGATTGGCGAGATTTTGCTTTCCTGTCATTCGGTATTTCAGGGTTGCCCGTAAGGTAGGAGATGGCTGCAGGGTGAATTCGGGTCCAAAAGTATGCTCCCGGATAGTGAAATCGCGATTTTCGAGAAAATCCGAGGCTGAATTTCTCCATCCCCGGTTCCAGTAAAACAACATGTTCCACCGGGAATTCAGCGAATACCGGGCATTAAGGCGCCAATCGTCCCGGGAAAAGTCTTCGAAGCCGCCGGTTAGTAGCTGCTTTTGGTGGGTGTTGAAAAACGAAATATCCAGCCCATAAACCGAAGACGCTCGGTTAAAAAAAAGCGAAGAGCGAAAGGATTGCCGGATGGAAAGCAGGGAGGTATCGTTGGCATTGCTCAGCAAGGGGCTGATCCGTTGGAAGAAATCGGAAGAGGTGATTTTTTTTTCCACATTCCAATTGGTCTGATTGGAAAACCGGGAAAGCCATTTCTTCAGCCCCCCGCCTTCCTTCCAGTCCACAGGGAATTTTGCATGCAAGCGGTAGTTAAAAAGCGTGGAATAAGCTTGAACGTATTCATCGGTGGGTACGAATACTTTGATGTAATTTTTTTCCTCCGGATTGATGGCCAGGTAAAACTCGTTTAATTGTTGTACGTCATCTTCATTATCGTCTCGCCAGGTATGCGTCCCCTCACCGGTGGGGACCGGGAGAAAGACAAACTCCCGACGCAATTCCCGGCCATTGCCGAGGGCATAGGTAAACTCATTGGTCAGATTGTTTTCCAAAACGGAACTCCGGTAGTCCAATTTGCCCATGACCGTGGTCTCCTCCATTTCGCGCTGACGCAAAAAATGCAACTCCCGGTACGTAAAAGAGGCCTTGATTGAATGCGGACCAAAGGTTCCCCGCAGCCCATAGGTACTTACAAAGGCCTTGGTATCCGGAACCAGGGTTCCATTTGCCACGGCCTGATCCTCCCGGAAACTGATATTGGCAAAGGCTTGATAGGCCAGGCTATCGTTGGTATGCAGGGATACCTGGTGTTCCTCAAAATTCATTGCGGTTCGGATCACCTGTTCATTTTGCGGGTTCGTGACCTTATTTCGGTCCACGCTGAACCGGTATGCCGGCACCAGGTAGCGGGACCGGTATTTTAGTTCTCCCTGGTACCGCAACCAGTCCGAATGAAACGATTGGACCTGACTGCGCAAATGAAAAAGCTCGTTGGATAGCAGCCAGCGTTTCCCGAAATGCTGGTTAACCTGGGCATTCTGTTGTACTCCGGAGAGTTGTCCGGCACGCTCCCTGAGATCCAGGGTGTAACTTACCTGGTTTTGTGGGTCCTTGGTCAGGGCTACTTTTGCCTGAAAGAGTTTTTCGGATGCATCCGAAAGCGTTTCTCCCATGGGCAGCCCCCAGTCCCGGTCAAATTCAATGTACCGGAGCCGATCGATGAAAGAAAAATGGGTGGAGTTGTACTCCACGGTAGTCTGTCCATCAAATCGGTACCCATTGAGGGCAGAAAGGATCCGGCCTTCAGAAAGGATCCCCGCTTTTATCGCAAAACCCGTGTTGTCCTCGTTGTCCAGCTGGGAAAAGCGGTTTTCATCCCGGTTTGAAAGGGCCAGTTCAGAAAAAACCGTTTCATGGGCTCCTATGCGAATCGCAGTGCCTCCGGTGATCATTTGTCGCTTGTTCGGGGCGGGCAGCGGCGTGCGAATGGAATAATTGCCCTGAGGCTGGCCATTGACCGGAGGTACAAACACGTACACCACACCATTGGCCAGTTGTTGCTGCCTTCGGTAGTGGCCGCCTCCCGGCCCGGTCTCGGTAAAGTTAATTGCATAAAATGCCTCCTCCGGATCGGTACTGTAGGCATAATACGCCACCTCTTCTCCTACTTCCGAGACCTCCACTACCTTTTTGTACAAAATTCGGTTTGGGTCGAAAGCAATGCTATCAATTCCGGGAGAAGAAGCTGCGGCGATATCGTCGCCCACAGCGGCCAACAGGTTCTTGTCTGCGTCTGACAGTTCCGTAAAAAGCGGGCGATTGGGGTCGTCCTGTTCCCGATAATAATTGAGATAAATCAGGACGTTTTCATTTTCCTGCTGATGACTGCCCGTAAGAATGGATCTGGAAAAATTTCTTTCGGCATATTCGAAATCCACCCGCACCCGGGAATACTGGGTGATCAGCACATCGGGAGTAAAGGTGATTTCTCCCTGGTTGTAATCAATGGTATAGTCATTGTTAAAACCGCGCCGGAGTTGCTTGCCATCCAGAAAAACTTTTTCGGAGTTGGCCATGATGATGACGAAGCGCTCGCCTTCCGGTCCCTGAATGCGGTAGGGACCACTGACCCCCTCCAAGACCTCCAACATCTGGGATGCAAATTTTCCTTTTGCGATGGCCGCCCCTATCCGCGTGGATGCGTTCCAATTTTCATTGAGCGCGTATTCCCTGGAAAACTGCAGCCCCTGAACATTTTTGTAATAGCGCAAAAATTCAGATTTTCGCTGCTGTAGCACCACATCTCCTCCGGACAGTTTGAACTGTTCGTTATAAAGCGTGATCAGCACGTTATCAAAATCCTGGATCTGTTGGGTGTTTCCTTCCGGCTGAAACGGTACGTTCTGATCCGTGATACTGGCGCGAATCTGCAAATTATCCGCCAGTTCTCCGTCCATCTGGAGATTTAGGGCTGAATTAACAAAGACATTCTGAGTATTTCCAAAAGAAATTCCCCGGGTCAGGTTGCCGGACTGATTGAGTTTGCTGGAGGTAAACACCTCCTCCCTAAAATCCATGATGGGCTTTTTTTTCTCAGGCTTATCCCGGAAGAAAGCCAGGGAATCGTAATCTCTTTCCAGGGAACGATTTCTGTAGGCCTGGTGGAACGAAAATGGCCAGGCTTCGTAGCAAATGCGTACCGAGTCAGGCAAGCCATCGCTCGGCTCTTGAAAGGAAATTTTACCGGTAGTTAGCGTGTAAGTAAAAGGGATGGCTTCGCCCGAGGGATCAAAAACCTGAAGGGTAGACGGCCGGATACTCAGGGAGTCCAGCAACAATTCCAGCAAATCATCTGGTATTTTTTCCCATCGGCAGCTGGCAGGCTGGGATTGAGCCAAAGCTGCCAAGCCCGAAAAAGCTGTCAAAACGGTTAAAAAATACTTCACCAACCACATAACGCTGACTATTACCGGCCACTAAAGTAAGAAATTCCCCGGTATAAATAACGAAGCTATCCAATAAGCGGGAAAACAAGGTAAAACACAGTCCCTGAACCCTTTGTGGTACGAAACCATATTTTCCCTCCAGCTGTCTCTACACCACGCTTTGCAATCGCCAGGCCCAATCCAGAACCCTCTGTTTTGGTACTGAAGTTAGGCAAGAAAACTTTCGCTTTCAACTCTTCGTCGATTCCCTTGCCATTGTCCCGAATCGCCAATTGTATCGTGCCTTCCTCTTGGCAACTGAGCCGAATCGAAATGCGTGGTTTTGTCCCTTCGGGAACGGCTTGGATACCGTTAATGATGAGGTTGGAGATGACCCGCCCATAAAGCTTCTCATCACCCATGATCCTGGCGGAACTGCCTTCCGCTGTGGCATCTTCAAAATTCAGTTCTACATCTTCCCGGTTGGAAAAGAGGGAAACGCATTCGTTGACCACTGCACGAAAATCAAGTTCCTGATTTTTGGGGAGCGGCATTTTCGCAAAGGTGGAAAAAGAGCTGGCAATGTCGCTGAGCGTATCCACCTGATGAATGATGGACAAAATGGGCCTTTCCAGCGCGTCGGCCTGATCCAGCTTATTTTCTGCTTTCAGCCGCAGCAGGTGCTGCAAGGTCAGTTTCATTGGGGTAAGCGGATTCTTAATTTCGTGTGCCACCTGCTTGGCCATTTCCCGCCAGGCAGACTCCTTTTCGTTGGAGGCCAGTACTTTTTTGCTGGCCTCTAGTTTGAACAACATGTTGTTGTACTCGTTGACAAGCATGCCTATCTCGTCCCTGGAGGGCCATACCATGTATTCGTTGTTCTCCAGATTGGTGTTTTTCAGCTTTTGTGTTAGCAACTTAAAGGGATGGGTCAGGTGGGTAGAGACAAAATAGGAAATGACCAAAAATATCAGGAACATCACCACAAATATCACGAGAATGTTGCTGAACACCTCCGTTATCATTGCATTCAATTCTTCCTCTGCTTCAAAAAAGGGAATAGCGATGATCGCCTGTAGCTGTTGGCTTTCACCGTTCTTCAAGGCGAGATAAACCGTTTTAAATTCCATGTTTCCGACCCGCTCGGGCTGCAAAAGGCGATTTTCCCGGGATTCGATGATCGAGGCATAGGCCCGGGGATGCAGGTAGTTTGTCAGGATTTTCTTGTCGAAAATCGCCGGCTGATTGGTGGCCAGCAGCAGTCCGTCGGGTAGGTATACATTGATGTCCGCGTCCGTAGCATTGGAAAGCGCATAGAGTTCGTTGTTGATGTCATCGGTATTCATCCCACTGAATTGATTTCCCCCTAAATTGCGGTTAAGATTTTCGCGAATGATATCGGCTTTTTGAAAATACTGACGGTGCAGGTCCATCATGTAGGAATGGCTCAAAAAGCCCACGGCTATGATGCTGATGATCAACATGGGAAAGAAAAAGGCGAAATTCAGGTACAGTTGCAGTTTGGTGGCATAATTGAACCGCAGGCGATTCACCCCCGTCAGCGCCAAAAAGACCAAGATGGAAAACAAGGTAAAAACCAGGTAGCTGACAAAGAAAAACGCGATATCCCCCAAAACATAATTCTCCGGGTATTGCGGAGACGTTACAACGATCAGCTTTTCGCCGAAAGGAAATCCAAGATGATGATGGCCGTCCTGAATAACGCCCGTGGTCATCAATACCGGATCGCTTAGAATTTCCTGTATCGCCGGGCTACGGTAACTGTAAACGCCTGAGCTGTATTCCAAATCACCCGACTCAAAAATCGCAAAATCAAAATCAGCCTGTATGTAATTTGACGCATATTGATTGTCCACCAAAAGTTTTGGAAACGCTTTTCCAGACTCCAGACGCTGCTGATTCAGTTCAATCACGATGGTAGCCAGGAGATTCTGTTCTTTTTGGAGCTTAATGAATGCCACCAGTCTGTTTCCTGTATTTGTTTCGGTGGTTTTGACATGATAAAGGTTGTACACCTGAGTGGCATAATCGCTATTCATGTACTTTCGCTTGTATTCGTCCAGGCTCTGCCTGTCTTTACCGCCCAGGATCAATTTGCCCGATGGGTTATATATTGAAATGTCCTGGCTGTACTGATCAAAATACCCGGAAAGGTAAATTTTTCGTAGTTTTCTTTCAATGGGTTCTTTAGACAAGAGCGGGTCTGCCAATCGATTGATAATGAATAGGTCTCCTTGAATGCGATCAATGATCTCCTCCAACAAAAACTCCCCCATTACGTCCCTATCCAGCATGATCCGATTGGCAAATTTCTCTTTGGAGCGGATTACTTCGCTACGATTGTGTTGATAAGAAGCTGCGCCAGTGATAACCGCGCCTACCAGGCAGGCAAAAAAGAAAGTCAAAAAGGTATTGAATTCCAGTTTAAATAGCTTGTTATATAATTTAAAAGTGACAATCCCGACCAGCAATACCAGGTGTGACAAAAACACCAGCATCCATACAAAGTCGACAAAAAACAGTAGTAGGACCAGGGGTAGTGAGATCAACAACAGTACTTTAAGCGGGTAAACAACCTGATCCGTTCGCTTGTAAAGCACCATGTTCAAGCCAATAATCGAAAACAACAAATAGGCTGCCCCACCCAAAAACACAACCAGCAGACTGATTGCTTTCAGGTAATCGAAGGTTGGAATCGAGGCAATGTTCAGGTTCCATTGCGCATTTTCGACAATGTTTAGGTAAAGAAAGTAAAACAAAAACATCAAAACCGTCGACAGCAGAAAAGCAGCGGCCAATTGGATTCCGTATCCGTAGCTTTTTCTAAATTGAATAAAGCGAATCAGCAGTCGCTTGCTTCCAAAAATCGCAATGACCATGCTCGACACCACCAGGTAACACAAAACGTTAAGCAACAAATCGCCCAGGCTGGGATTGATCTGGGAGGAGGCATAAAGGCTCGGGTCGAAGATCCCAACCTGAAAAAAATCATTGGGAAAACCAAACAAAAGCATCAATAACCGGATACAAGAAACTATCAAAAATGTATACACGGTCGCCTGGAATCGTCTCCCTCTGTTCCAAAGGGTATGTACAAAATCCCCCCCTAAGATCAGGACCAGTCCGAGTAGCGAAAAGAAGAAAACCAGCAAGGTATGGTTAAAGGATTGCCCCACCGGAGCATATCCTACCCGGTAAAAAACGGAAAAAAGGTATTCCGTCCCCAAGCTGACATCCTCGAAACCTTCTTTGGGTGCATTGGATAAGACAAATCGGTCGTTTCCAAAAACATCTTCGTTAAACCCGTTGATGAGGTAGTCGTTTTCTATACCTATCTTGCTCACAAGCGGATAGACCTGAAGCAACCAAAACTCAGAATCGTTCCGGTCCAACCTTCTCAGTTTTGTGAAATAAACCCCTCGATCGTTTTCCAATAATTGGTACCTCCTGGATAGGGAAAGACTTTCGAGACCTGGCACCATCTCCACATCCGACCAATACTGCAATGCTCCTTCGCTGGAAAAAAGATAGAAAGGGTGTCGGCTGGCAATATTCAGGGAGCGAAACGAAGGCGTCTGATCGGGGCGGTTGATCATCAGGATTTCAATAAAATCCTCGTCGAAATCCGCATCCACTTCGGCCATTTTATGCTCCAGATGGCTGAGATATGCTTCTACTGCTTGCCCACGGTCGTTTCCAATAAAAAAGTTTACCGATAACACCATCCCTAGCATGAGAATGGATACGATGAGTATGAGTCTTCTTTTCTTTAGCATTGTCGTAGGGGCAATCTATCAAGCTAGAAGCTACCAAGCAAAATCCGTTCTAACTTTGCTAAAAATGGAACGTGGAACAAGAAAACCGGGGCGAGATACCTACTAAAAATCTACCGGTAGGAACGAAAGGATAGGCTTTTCTTGCGCTTTGCTTTTTTATACCAAAAATACCCAATAATGGACAGCAGTAGGTAGGGCGCCAGGAACAGATACAGGATCCCCACATTTAATCCGGCGCCCACGGTGGTATCGCCGTTGCTTACGTTATTTTCGATGGTCGCACGGCACATGGCACACTGCGCTGCAAGTTGCTGGAAACTTAGCACCACAAGTACCAGCCCTGCTATCAGGTATTTTACAGAATTTTTCATCTATGTAACAAACAGTATCTAGCCTAACAAAGTTCTCGCCTCTACATCAAACACCTCAATGCAGGTAATAGGGGCTAATCATCCAGTAAACGATGACCCCGGTCACCGTTACGTACAGCCAAATCGGAAACGCATATTTCACCACCTTCCGGTGTCGGGTATATTGCCCGGTATATCCGTAATAATAGGCCCACAGGATTGGAAAAAGCGCCACCGCTGCCAAAATGATATGCGTGATCAGGAGAAAATAATACAGGCCTCGGATCCAACCCTCTCCGCCAAACGATGTACTCTCCGCTGACGCATGGTAGAGCACATAACTAACCAAAAACAGTGCTCCCAGCACAAAAGCCGTTGTCATGGAGGCCTTGTGCCAGGCAATCCTGCCTTGCTTGATAAACACTACGCCAAGCACCAATGCCACGGTAGCTGCGGAATTTATCACGGCATTCAAATGTGGTAAAAAGTAGACCCAGGCCAGACCCGTATCCATCTTGGAAGGCATAAAAAGCAGCACAGCCACCACGAGCGGTACCAGCACGGAGATCAGGGTAATCCAGCCCAGCATGGATTTTTCATTGCGCTCTATTTCAATTTTATTCTCCATTGTATAACAAGATTTTGGTTTCAAGTATCAATTGATCCACACTTTCTCTTTCCGTACCGCTGTAATACCCCCTAATTCTGCCCAGCTCGTCTACCAAAACAAATTTATCGCTATGGATAAAATCCTCCGGTACCGACGCTCCATCGATGGTGGGAAGTACAAAACCGCACCTGGCCAACTCGTAAATACGGTCTTTGTCCCCGGTAAGGAAAAACCATTTGTCCTTTTCCGCACGGTGCCTTTCCGCATACTCAGCGAGGATTTGGGGCGTGTCGTAGGTAGGGTCAATGCTCACGGAAAACAACTGCACCTGCTTTTCGCCTCGAAAGGCGTCTTGCACCCGCTCCATCTCCGAAGACATTACAGGACAGATACTGGGGCAACTTGTAAAGAAAAAATCAACGATGGTAACTTTTCCCTTCATTTCCTCCCGTCCTATTTCCCGGTTATATTGATCCACCAACAAAAAATCCGGGATATAGTGCTGCTCGGTACTTCCCCCGTAATCGCATTGCTGGTACGGGTCTTCTACACCTTGCTCGTACAAGATAGGTATGGTATATTCATTGGAAGTAAATCCCCTGAAAAAAAGAATTATAAGCACAGGGATCATCAACACACAGATCAGCACCAAAACCTGAAGAAAGCGTAACATTTTCATATAGTTTCATAACAAAAAAAATGGTTGAAGATTCCACTTCAACCATTCATTGATTTACATTTTTTATCCGGTACTTACCAACGCATCAAAAAGATGTCCGAACCTTCCTTGAAAAGGGCAATTATCAACCAAATCAAAAAGATAAGCGGAACAATGATGGAATAAAATAGCGGTTTAGCCTCCTCACCCAAGTGCATGAACTCCATCATGATGTATTTGGCCTTCACGATGGTCAACACGATGAAAATGATGTATAACAACATTCCGCGTTCCATGGTAAATGCCAGCAAAAATTCCACGGCAGTCACTACCAAAAGGATAAGCGCCGTCATCCATATTTTCTTAATCTTTGCCGAGTCTCTTGGGATGACTTCCAACCCGTTTTTACTTTCTTGTGCCATAATTCAACGATACGATTAATGTTCTAAATCAAGTAGAAAAAGGTAAATACAAACACCCAGACAAGGTCCACAAAATGCCAGTACAGACCGATTTTTTCAATCATTTCATAATGCCCACGCTCTTCGTACACGCCAACCGCTGCCTGATAAAAAGCAAGAAACAAAAGAAATACGCCGATCGTTACGTGAAAACCATGAAACCCGGTGATAAAGAAAAACAACTGTGCGAACGGTGCAGGTCCGTACTCATTGACCAGCAGGTTCGCCCCATACACCGTCTCGTTGACTACATTGCCAAGTGAGGTTACGTACGTAAGCATGGCTCCCTCGTCGGTCCCGTGAATAAAGTGCGTCCATTCCCAGGCCTGACAGCTAAGAAATGTCATTCCACCGAGCAAGGTCCAAAGCATCCATTTCACCACATCCTTTTTATCGTTCCGATGACCGGCTTCTACCGCCAACACCATCGTAACCGAGCTAAGGATCAAGATGAAAGTCATCAAACCGACGAAAACCAGCGGAAAATGCCCCCCATGTACGAAGGGGATCGCATCGAATATCATCTCCGGTATGGGCCAGTATTCGTTGGAACTCACAAAATCGGCGACCTCGCCCTCATAGGCAGGATAACTCACCCGAATTGCCCCGTAGGTAATCAGAAACGCAGTGAAGGTAAAAATATCGGACAAAAGGAAAAACCACATCATCAGCTTGCCATAGCTTGCTTTCAGCGGCTCGTTTCCTCCACCCCATACGCCTCTTTTGGATTGGATTTCAATAGCAGTCGAAGACATAATCTATAAATTAACTTAAATTTTAATGATTTAGAAGCAAAAACATAAACAGATACAACCACAACCCTCCCAGAAAGTGCCAATACGTCACGCACATTTCCATCTGGGGCATGTTTTGGGAATGGATCTTATTTCCTAGTGACGAAATTAATACAATAATTAGAAAAATCACACCACTGACCAAATGTAATCCATGCAAACCTGTAAAAACATACATGAACGAGCCCGCCGGATTCCCTACAAAATAAACATCCTGCTCCACTAGCGCGATCCAACTGTACCATTGCCCTACTAAAAACGAAAGTCCCAGCAAGGTGGTAACGATTAATCCAAGTTTTAGCGAGTTGAAATCGTCCCTCTTCGCCGCCAGATAGGACCAATGAATGCTCAAGCTACTAAGCACAATGATTCCTGAATTGTACCAAAACACATCCGGTAGATCAAACTCCAGCCAATTGCCCTCCGACTGACGCACAATGTAAGCACTAGTCATTCCTGCAAATACCATTACCACACTTACAATAAAAAGCCACAAGGCAAATTTCTTGGGATGCATGGATAATGGCTGCTCCGCACCTTCTACAAACGCTAATTTCTCTTCCATCTTTACTAAATTTTATCCAATAAATAAGCGATTTGTACGATTGGTAAATACAGAAAGGAACCAAACATGATCTTCAATGCAGATTTTCGCGAACAATCCCTCATTAGGGAAAACGTTTGGGCCAAAAACAACACCCCACAGATCGTCGCAACAATCCCGGAGTTTAAGCCAGTAAAACCAAAATAGGTAGGCAACAACCCCAGTGGAAGCAAAAACAAGGTATATACCATGATCTGAATGGCCGTATTCAGGTCCTTTTGTCCACCCGAAGGCAGCAATTTAAAGCCTGCTTTTTTGTAATCCTCATCGCTCACCCAGGCAATGGCCCAAAAATGTGGAAATTGCCAGATAAACTGTATTCCAAATATGATAAGCGCTTCGTAAGAAATACCGCCCGTGGCCGCAGTCCAGCCCAATAGAGGTGGCATGGCTCCAGGCACTGCGCCTACCAGCACCGCAATAGGTCCTACCCTCTTTAAGGGAGTGTAGACAAATACATACAATATCATGCTCAAAACACCCAGACCTGTCGTGAGCCAATTGGTAAAATAAGCCAACAACAGTATTCCTACCACCGCCGCGAGTATAGTGAACCAATATGCTTCCCTAACAGAAATTAGCTGAAGCGGAAGCGGACGATTCTGCGTTCGCTTCATCAATTTATCGTATTCCCGCTCCATGATCTCATTGGCAGCACCAGATGCGCCGCTTATCAAAAACCCACCGGCGATCAGCCCAACAAAAGTAGTCCAGGAAAATACCTGCCCGGAATGACCCAATATAAACCCGAACACTGCAGAAAAAGTCACGAGTGCTGACAGCCGTACCTTTAGCAGATCCATATAGGCCCGAAAGCGAACCCTCCAGGCATCAATTACCAATTTTTCCGATACATCTAATGTACTCATACCAAAACATTCTTTTTAGGTTGGGTGGATACCACACCCATTTCCAGCCAAAGGTAATATTGAAATCCTATAATCAGAGACCCCAGCAATAGATGCAGGGGTTGAACAAACGCGGGAATGCCCAAGTAGGCCATTACCACCCCTGAAACCACCACCGTGAACATCAAACCCACCAGCCACTTAAACCGGCCTACCAGCCCTCTATCCCAAGTGCCCAAACGAACCATTCGAAAGAGCAGATAGGCGTGCATGCCAATCAATACCAGCGAGAAAGATCGGTGCACATAAAAGCTGAGGCCTAACTGCGAAATCCACAGAGAACGATTTTGGTATTCCAACTGCGAGGCAATTAGATCGATTTGTTCCCGCACTTGCGTTCCCAAAACCACCTGGACAAACATCAACAGAATTCCTACGCCAAGCCAAATGCGCACCCGGACACGTTCACCCGGATCCACCGAACTTTCATTGCTAAAATCACCATCCGCGACCAAGCTCCCTGATCGATGGTAAATGTACAAAAGCAAGCATACCAATAACAGCGCTACGATCATATGTACACTGATCATCCATTGCAACAGGTTTGTTGAAACCACAATGGATCCCAGCCACCCTTGAAAGACAACCAGGACCAGGGACAGAAAAGAAAGGAGCGTTAGTGTAAAATCAATTTTTCGTAGCCGAAGGGAATGAAGAAAGGTAAGGACGATCAAGAAGCCGATAACCACGCCGATTACCCGATTGATGTACTCGATCCAGGTCTTAGTGGCATTAAACGGTTCATAAGTGAGGATGGACTCGTCTTCATCAATTTGCCTGGCAAGGGTGGTAAAGCCCAGCCCTGACAACAAGGCCACAAACCGCTCGTTCTTAGCTACCCGTTGATCAACATAAATTGAGGCATAATCTTCAGGCAACTGGTCCTCGGAAGTGGGGGGCACCCAACGACCAAAACAAGTCGGCCAATCAGGACAACCCATTCCAGCCCCGGTACTCCGCACAATACCTCCGACCAAAATAAGAAAGAAAACAGCAACCGTCGTTGTCAAACTGATGCGACGGAAGCTGCGTATTCGTTTACGATTCTTTTGATTCATCGGCTACCAAAACGTCACCCTCCTCGGCCATAATCTCCTTCTCTAACTGCACCAGCTTGTTTTCGTGGGGAAGGTTTGACTCAGGAGTAGCAGAGAGAGGAACGGTTTGTGGAATGAAATCATCCTTGGCCCCCGGCTTGCTATAATCATACGGCCATCTGTAAACCGCCGGGATTTCCCCGGGCCAGTTTCCATGACCTGGATGGATCGGTGTGGTCCATTCCAAGGTATTCGATTGCCAAGGGTTGGCGCTTGCCTTTCTACCTCTATACATGCTGTAGAAGAAGTTGAAAACAAATATCATCTGCGCACCGAAGGTCACAATCGCAGCAATCGACACAAACATATTCAAGTCCGTATACATGTCCGAAAACGAGTAGTTTGTCCAGCTATAGTACCTCCTTGGAAAACCAGCGATACCAATGTAGTGCATGGGGAAGAATACCATGTAAACCCCCACGAAAGTCAACCAAAAATGCACGTGGCCTAGTTTTTCGTCCATCATCCGCCCAAACATTTTAGGGAACCAATGGTAGATACCCGCCATCATCCCAAAGAAGGATGCGGACCCCATCACGAGGTGAAAGTGCGCCACCACAAAGTACGTATCGTGTAACTGGATATCAATAGCCGAGTTCCCTAGGAAAATACCCGTAAGACCACCCGATATAAAGAAGGAAACCAGTCCGATGGAAAACAACATACCCGGTGTAAACCGGAGATTTCCTCTCCATAATGTGGTCAGGTAATTAAATACCTTTACTGCCGATGGGACGGCAATAATTAAGGTAAGGAACATGAAGATGGAACCCAAAAATGGGTTCAGTCCCGAAACGAACATGTGGTGCGCCCAAACGACAAACGAAAGGATCGTGATTCCCAGCATGGAGATAATCATGGCCTTGTAACCAAATATCGGCTTTCTGGAATTGGTAGCAATAATCTCTGAGGTAATTCCCAAAGCCGGCAAAAGCACGATATACACTTCAGGATGCCCTAGGAACCAAAACAAGTGCTGGTACAAAACGGCACTACCACCCGTGTTGGGCAAAGCTTCACCACCAATGTAGATGTCAGACAAGTAAAAACTCGTCCCAAAACTTCGGTCGAATACCAATAGCAATGCAGCGGAGAAAAGTACCGGAAACGAAAGCAGGCCGATCACCGCAGTAAGGAAAAACGCCCAAATGGTAAGCGGCAATCGAGAGAAAGACATTCCCTTTGTTCGTAAATTAATTACCGTAGTGATATAATTGATCCCCCCTAGCAAGGAAGAAGCAATAAAGAACGTCATCGCGATCAGCCAAAGTGTCATTCCCAAACCCGATCCCGGGATTGCCTGCTCCAGTGCAGACAAAGGCGGATAAACCACCCAACCTCCTGCAGCAGGCCCTTTCTCAAGGAAAAGGGATGCAAACATGATTACCCCCGAAATAAAGAAAAACCAGTAGGAAAGCATATTCATGAACCCTGACGCCATATCCCTCGCTCCTATTTGCAAAGGAATAAGGAAGTTGGAAAACGTACCGCTCAAACCGGCCGTTAACACGAAGAACACCATGATTGTACCGTGCATGGTGACCAATGCCAGGTAAAAGTTTGGGTCTAATTTTCCACTGGCATCAATCCATCCGCCCAAAAGCGGGCGTAAAAAGGAAAGGTCCATCTCAGGGAAACCTAATTGCAACCTGAATAGCACCGACAAAAACCCTCCAATGAACGCCCAAAACATCCCTGAAATCAGGTATTGCTTGGCAATCATTTTATGGTCAGTGGAAAATATGTACTTCGTGATGAAGTTATCTTTGTGCTCATGGTCATGATGGTCATGATGTGAGACATCATGCGCTGAAACGTTTGCTACTGCCATGTTATACGTAGTTTATCAATGTGTATTATTCTTCGTTAATGTAAATATCCGCCAACTCCTTCAAATCAGCTGGGAGATCTGCAACCAGCTCTGGGTTGCTTTTTATAAATGGCTTCTGCTCGGCCATCCACTTGCGGTATTCGTCCGGCTCGACGACGGTGATTGTTTTCCTCATCGAAAAATGACCACTGCCGCAAACCTCCGTACAAGCGATCTCGTACTCAAACTCTTCGTCACCTAACTCTGCCCGCATTTCGGCGGTTGTTTTATTCGGAACGAACCAAAAACGCGTCGGCATCCCGGGAACGGCGTCCATTTTTAACCGCATATGAGGTGCAAAAACCGAATGTAACACATCTCGCGCCCGTATCTTGAACAAAACAGGCTCGCCTTTAGGGATTACCACATTTTGCGCAGGAAAGTCGTCGAAGGAATTCTTATCGGTAAAATCAATACCCCTGGAATTCATCGCCGTAGTCAACCGATAATCATAGTCCCCCAGCTGGTTGTCAGCCCCGGGGTAACGAATATCCCAGGCAAACTGATACCCCATGATCTCCACTACGTGAGCATCTTCCGGTGCGGGACCGGTGATATCTGACCAAGCTTTCCAACCGGAAATAACCAGGATGGCCAACACCACTGCCGGCACCAAGGTCCAGATAATCTCCAATTTGTTATTATCCGGATAATAGGAGGCCCGCTTATTTTCTTTGTATTGGTAGTGATAACTAAACCAAAACAGCAGAATATGGGTAAGAATAAAGATGAAGCCGGTAACGGCCATGGTGATCCAAAACAACCGATCCGTTACAATACCGTGTTCGGAGCCAATAGGCAATTGGTAGTTTTCAAATTCCTTGATAGAATACCAAAACATCAGCCCCCCCGCTCCAATGAGAAAAACCATAAAGAGCGCTGCATTCACCTTATTGCTAGTAGTCGCTATTTTCTTATCGGAACCCTTGGCTACCGAAATCAGGGTCTGAATCCTGTAGACCATCCAGATGACCAGGATCAGAAGTAATACACCGATTGAAATAAGAAGTCCGTACATAATTTATAACTGTTTCGGAATGTAATTAAATGTGATGATGATAACTTTCTTCCAGCATGGGATGGTTTTTGGCGATCAGGTTGTGCTTGGAAAGATTCGTCAGCGCCACGAAAGCGAAGGCAGAACCATACACCAGCAACATTCCCAACTCCATCAGCCCAAGACCGCCGTTATGTCCGAGTGTTCCCGGCTGAACCATCAGAAAGAAATCAATCCAATGTCCAAGTAGGATAAGCGTACACACCAGTTTCAAGAAGATGTTGTGCCGTTTAGCATCTCTTGTCATAAGAACAAGAAAGGGTAAAGCAAAGTTTAACACAATGTTTACAAATATATACGGTCCATACACGTCGCTGGAAAGCCTTTCAATAAAGTACACGGACTCCTCCGGTATATTCGCGTAGTAAATCAATAGAAACTGAGAAAACCAGATATAGGTCCAGAAGATTGAAAATGCGAAGACGAATTTACCCAGGTCATGAATGTGGTTTTGGTTGACCATTTCCAAGTATCCCTGGTCCTTCAGGAAGATAGTGACCAGTGTTATGGCGGACAAGCCTGCAACGAACCAAGAGGCAAAAACATACCAACCAAACAAGGTAGAGAACCAGTGGGTGTCAATCGACATGACCCAATCCCAGGCGCTGATGGAGGAAGAAACTGCAAAGAAAACCAAGAAGATGGCGGACCATTTTCGAATGGTATACCAATACGAAGTACCGCCCTGCAGGTCTTCCTCGTAAGACAAGGACCTCAATTTATTAAAGAAAAACACCCAGAAACCAAAAAACAGCACCATGCGCACAATGTAAAAGATGGGAAAGCTACCTTTTGCCATCGGCCAGTAAAAGAAACTTCCTTTTCCATCAATAATGCGGTCGTATGCCGGGTCGGCCTTGTCAAAAACATAGCTGTGCGTCCAATGGAACAGGTCGTGGTTGGCTATAAAAAAGGTGGCTAACATTAGAACAGCCGCGATCGGCAACCAATACCCGAAAGAAATCATTATACGAAGGAGGGCTGCCGACCAGCCTGCTTGTGCCGCATATTGAATGGCAAAGAAAAAAACGCCAATAATGGCTATTCCTGTAAAATACACATTATTGATCCATAGATTGGCAAAGAGACGCTGCGTCCAGTGAAACGCATGTCCTTCCCCTTCGCCCCCTCCGTGGCCACCTCCGAGGGCTGCGGAAAGAATCCCGATCGCCAGTAGCACGGCACCAATGCCACCCAGAATGAAAATTACTTTCTTTACCGAATCGGTAAAATCAAATTTCTGATCCAAATTATAGTTGTTTGCCTGTGCCATTATTGCTTCTGAATTTCTTGTTTAACATAGTGTACGATCTTCCACCTTCTGTCAGCAGTAATCTGCGAACCATGTGCACCCATCCTACCTTTGCCGTGTGTAATCACGTGAAAAATATGCCCTTCCGGTAGATTGATATAGGCTCCTCCTTTCAAATTGGCAACACCTCCGATCACTTCTCCAACTTTTCCGTCACCTTCTCCTCCGGTGCCATGGCAGGCAGAACAATACTGCACGTACAATTCTTTTCCTTCGGCTAGCACCTGATCGTTAAATTCAATGGGATTTTCTACCAACGCAGCGCCTTCCAGATCGGCCACCCGTAATCGATAGGGAAGCATTCCCTGCGGATTCCTCGGTACGGTATTTGGGACCGGCTTACGCATATTCATGGCATGAGGATTATTCGGGTTACTGTTGTAAAACTCACCCTTTTCGTCCTCTCGGTTAGAAAGCCACATGCCCTCTTCTTCATTCCGAATCTGACTCAACGGCTCGTAAGGAACGGAATGGTACATTTGAGGAGCGTATTCTGTACCCGGATAGTCTCCTTCCGCACTACAGGAAACCATTCCAAGTGCGATACCAAGCACTGCCAGGCTATATATGGATGTTACTCGTTTCATTTGATAGCGATTACTTAGTCAAAACTTTTACTATTCACCTCCGTAGCCCCGAAATTCTTCAGGGCATCCTTGATTTTTTCCAAATCTACGGAAGCATTGGTGGCGATATCGATGGCCATGATATGCTTATCATCGGTACTTCTCAGGTCAAAGATACGTGGCTGACCCCAGGGCTTAAGGTTACTGCTGATCATGAATACCCCCACCATTCCAAACGCTGCAAGCAATACGGTTAGCTCAAAGGTAACAGGAATAAAATCAGGAAAGGCCGCGTGATCCTTCCCACCGATGATCATGGGCCAATCAAATTTCATCATGTAAAACTGCATGGTAAGCGCCAGCGTTGTACCCAATAGCCCAAACAAGAAAGCGGCTATGGGAAGCCGGCTTCTTCGGTACCCCAACTCTTCATCCAGTCCATGTACCGGATAGGGAGAAAAAACTTCGTGAATCCGGATTCCGGTTGCACGCACCTCTTTTACGGCATTCAGCAGAATGTCTTCATCATCAAAGACCCCTAGAATAAAATGCTTGTCTCTTTCCATGATTAGTTAAGTTTTTTTTCAGATGAAGATTTCAAGACTGACTTTACCTCCGCCATGTTGATCACCGGGAAAAACTTGGCAAACAATAAAAACGCAGTAAAAAAGAACCCGAACGTAAACAGGTAAACCCCTACGTCGGTAATCGTTGGATAAAACATGACCCAGGATGAAGGAAGGAAATCGCGGTGCAGCGAGGTGACGATGATCACAAAACGCTCAAACCACATCCCAATATTCACAACCAGGGAAAGGATAAATGTGGCCACAATGGAAGTCCGGATCTTTTTGAACCAGAAAAGCTGCGGAGAAATCACATTACAGGTCATCATGGACCAGTACGCCCACCAATAAGGGCCAAACATCCTGTTTACAAACGCATACTGTTCGGCAGCCACGCCAGAATACCAGGCGATAAAGAATTCCGTGATGTAGGCAATACCCACAATGGACCCGGTAATGATGATGACAATATTCATCAATTCGATGTGGCCAATGGTAATGTAATCCTCCAATTTGAATACTTTACGGGTAACAATCATCAGGGTGAGTACCATGGCAAATCCTGAAAAAATCGCTCCCGCCACAAAATACGGAGGGAAAATGGTCGTGTGCCATCCGGGAATGACCGAGGTGGCAAAGTCAAAGGATACAATCGTATGTACCGAAAGCACCAGAGGGGTTGCCAAACCGGCCAGGATCAGAGAGACACTTTCGTACCGCATCCAGGTACTGGCCGCCCCGTCCCATCCAAAACTCAAGGCTCCATAGATCGTCTTACGCAGGCCCGTAGCCCGGTCCCTGATCGTGGCAAAATCCGGAATCAACCCGATGTACCAGAAAACCAGTGAAACAGAAAAATAGGTAGAAATCGCAAACACGTCCCAAAGCAGGGGAGAATTGAAGTTTACCCATAAGGATCCATAGGTATTGGGAAGTGGCAAGGCCCAAATGGCGCCTATCCAGGGCCTCCCCATGTGGATCAGTGGAAACAGCGCCGCACAGATAACCGCAAAAATGGTCATGGCTTCTGCCGCCCTATTGATTGATGTCCTCCATTTCTGTCTGAACAAGAGCAAAACCGCAGAAATAAGGGTCCCTGCGTGGCCGATACCCACCCACCAAACAAAGTTGGTGATGTCCCAGGCCCAGCCAACGGTCTTGTTAAGCCCCCACATGCCAATGCCTTCCCAAAGGGTAGCTACCAGGGCCAAGCTGCCTATTAAAAGCGCACCTAAAGACACCGCCAATCCAAGCAACCAACCTACGGTGGGCTTTCCTTCGACCTGCCTGGCAATATCATTGGTAACGTCCTTGTATGTCTTACCGCCGGTGACCAGCGGATCGCGTACGGGTGAAGTAACCTGCATAGTTTATCGTTTTATTTTTAAGCTTCGTTTTTGTCCTTGTTTCTGATCTTGGTAAAATACCACACGTTCGGGCTCACATTGATTTCTTCCAATACGTGGTAGGCCCGCTCTTCATTGACCTCTTTGATGGCCTCCGTTGAATTCTCCTCAATCTTCAGCATGCGGGATACCTTTGATTCCGGATCGTTCATGTCACCAAAAACCAATGCTTCTGTAGGACAAGCCACCGCACAAGCCACATTGATATCTCCGTCCTTGATCTTCCGGTTTTCACGTTTGGCAGTCAATTTACCAGCCTGGATTCGTTGCACACACATGGAGCACTTTTCCATCACTCCTCTGGCTCTCACCGTAACGTCCGGATTCAAAACCATTTTTCCCAGATCATCGTTTTGGGCCGTATTCACACCTGCAAAATCCTTGTTGTCGTGGTACTTGAACCAGTTGAACCTTCTCACTTTATAGGGACAGTTATTCGCGCAATAGCGTGTACCAATGCAACGATTATAGGTCATTTGATTCAAGCCCTCAGAGCTGTGCGTCGTCGCCACAACCGGACATACCGTCTCGCAAGGCGCGTTGTTGCAATGCTGACACATCATGGGCTGGAAGGTTACTTCCGGATTGTCGGCGGCTTGTTCCAGTTCCTTGTTTGAACTGGCCGCTTCGGGCGAGCTGTAATACCGATCAATACGGATCCAAGCCATTTCCCGTCGATTGAGCACTTCCTGCTTCCCAACGACTGCTACGTTGTTTTCTACCTGACAAGCCACCGTACAAGCGGCACATCCGATACAGGAATTCATGTCAATAGCAAGTCCCCAGTGGTGTTGGCTGTATTTATGTCCGGACCAAAGTGAGATCTTGCTCGGCTTCAGAAACTCCCCGTCCTTGTAGATTTCCGGATGGTACCTTCCGGCGCTTGCATCCTCTTTGTATTCTCCCAAGGTCGCTTCTTGTATCACAAAATCCCGACCCATATAGGTCTGATGCGTCTGTGTCTGAGCGATTCGGTAAGCTTCTCCGCTAAGACTCACACTCACACCCTCCGTTAGATCGTAATCCACATACCCCTTGCTGCTGTTTAGCAGCGCGTAGGCATTTACACCCAGTCCGTCGGCCACTCTTCCTGCAGCGGTTCGTCCGTAGCCGAGTGCCAGTCCGAATGTTCCATCCGCCTGTCCGGGTTGCACCAATACCGGTACCGTAAATGAAATACCGTTGGCCGAAACTTGCGCCAACTGCGTAGCTCCCTCTTTCATCTGTAAGCCATTTTCATTGGCCCACTTTTGGGAAACAGTCAGGTAATTGTCCCATGTTGCTTTGGAAATCGGATCCGGCATTTCCTGCAACCAGGGGTTATTGGCAAATGCACCGGAACCAATGCCGGTTTTAACGTATACCGCCAATTCGGATCCGGAACCTTGCGCCTGATAGCTCTTGCTTATGGCCGCCGCTGCTGCCGCAATGTCCCCTACAGCAACTATCGCCGCTTCTTCACTGCCTTCCTGCTCCGGGGCCTGATACACACCATCGTGCAGGCATTTGTCCCAGAATGTCTGAAAATCAGAACCGTCTTCCAACCCTTCGTGCACTGCTTGCCATGCCTCGCGGATGAAATCGTAATAAGGGGTCGAATCCCCTGCCCATTTCAAAAAGCTTTCGGGGGCTTGCCGGGTAGCAAACAAGGGAGAGATGGTTGGCTGAGCCAGGCTATACATGCCTTTCTTTGGAAGGTAATCGTTCCAGGATTCCAGGTAGTGGTGATCGGGTGCCAGATACTGCACCAATGCCGCTGTTTCGTTTTTCACTTCAGCCGTGGAAACGGACACCTTCGCCTTGGCAATTCCCTCGGCCAGCGCTTGTCCGCCACCGAAATCGTATACGGGATTGCAATTGTAAAAAATAACCGCACCAACGCGACCGGCATTCAACTCGGTAATGAGTTGATTCATGCGCTGATCGTCCCCTTTTCGGAAATAAACCGGATGTTGAAAATCAACGGTTGTACCGGTATTACCCAATAATTCGTTGATGGCATGGATAATCACCTGCACGTTCGGATCGTTGGATCCGGAAACAACCAGGGTGTTGCCCCGATTGGCCCAAAGTTCATCGGCCGCTTTCGCCAGGTAGGGCAACTCTAGCGATGCACTTCCTGCACTTGCGGACCCGGCCTTTTTGGCAAGTAAATTGTACAGGGCCAATACGGCTAAACCGCTTTGGGAGGGGCTAATCGGTGTGCGGTAATCGGCATTTGCTCCGGTAAGGGATAAATTGGATTCAAATTGAAAATGCCGCGACATTTCCGGTTTATCTTTCGATATTTTTCTGCCTTTGCTGTATTGCCGGGCAAATTCGATGGGAGAAATCCAGCTACCCAAAAAGTCCGCACCGAAACTTACGATGACCTTCGCCCGATCAAAGTGGTAGGAAGGCAAAATTTTCGAGCCGTAATAGGTTTCACTGGCTCTCGTTATACCGTAATTGGAAATCGGATCGTAGGTGATCACTTCCACGTTGCCATAGCGTTCTGCGAACCGATCAATCGCCCGCTCTGTGCTTGGAGAGAGGATCGTATTGGCTACAATTTTGATGGATCCGGCTGCCGCCAGCTTGCCACCCAATTCGGCATCCAATGCACTCCATTCGACCGCTTGCCCGCTTATTTGCGGACCGGTCAGTCTGGCCTTGTCGTACAAGGAAAGAACCGAGGCCTCCACGATGGCATTTGTACCTCCTCCCGTAATGGGAGACAACGTATTGCCATCAATTTTTATGGGACGCCCTTCTCTGGTTTTTACTACAATGGACGCATAATCACCACCATTGGCAAAGGTAGAAGCATAGTAATTGGGAACGGAAGGGTTAACATCGACCGGCTTGTTCACGTAGGGAATGGCTTTTCTCACCGGTGCTTCGCAAGCTGCCAGGGAGGCTGCCGCCACGCTGAATCCCATCATTTTCAAAAAATCCCTTCGGGAAGACCCGCTGTCCTCAGCTTGTCCGCTTTTGGAAGTAAAACCCGGAAATTCCTGATCGGCATGTTTTACAAACTCGGGGTCGTTTGTCAACTGTTCTAAGCCTTTCCAATAGGTCTTTTTATTTTCTTTCATTGTAGATTAAAGAAAAGAATGTTCGTAAAGATTTAATAGTGACACTTTGCGCATTCCAGGCCACCAATGTCCTTGACCTTCAAGGCATCTTTTGATTCGGAATGCAACTGCACGAGTTTATCGTAATATTCGTTGCCTTGCGTCGTTATCTCCGTATTGCGGTGACAATCGATGCACCAGCCCATGGTGAGGGCACTGTGTTGGTACACCACCTCCATTTCCTCAATGGGACCGTGGCAGGTTTGACATTCCACCCCACCAACTGCCACGTGTTGGGAGTGATTAAAATAAGCCAAATCGGGCAGGTTGTGCACCCGCACCCACTCAATGGGCTGATCGTTATCTACTGCCGCGTAAATCTTGGCAATTTCCGGAGAAATACCTTCTTTTCCACCCACATTCTGAATGTGCATGTGGCAGTTCATACAAATATTGGCGGAGGGAATGTTGGCAGACTTGCCGATTTCCACGCCTGTGTGACAATATTGGCAGGGAATTTCGTACTGACCCGCATGGAGTTCGTGTGAATAGGCTATGGGTTGGGAAGGAGCGTATCCCTGCTGTACGCCAATCGTATACAATCCATCCACCGCCGTTTTAACCACAAAAGCCAATACGATGGTGGTCACAATCACGATAAACCCATCACTCTTTAATATGGAAAGATAATCGGTTTTTTGGTTGATAAACTCTTTGTCGTCTGCGTCCAGCTTGTCGCTGTTGTTCATGTATTTGGTAAGTACCGACACGATCAGGCCAAGCACCACCAGCACCAGAATCAGGACGATCACCAGTACGACGAGAATGATGGTCAGGTATTCGCTGGGAATGCCCCCTCCGGAACCGCCACCCGCCACGGCCCCTCCGGCTGCGGCGCCAGCGGCCGCTGCGGGATCGGGTTTATCACCGTATTCGATATAGGCCAGAAGATTCATCAAATCCTCATCGCTCAAAAAGTTATGCGCAGGCATCACTGCATTGTTGTATTCTTTGTAGAGTGCAACCGCCGTGGCGTCCCCGCTTTGGATCACTGCCTGGGAATTAAGTATAAACCGTTTGACCCAGTCCAATTCCCTTCGTTCGGTAACGCCTCGCAAGGCGGGACCGATTAATTTCTGATCCAGCCGGTGACAGGTCTTACAATTGGCGTTGAATATAGACTGACCCGCGGAAATAGCATCCTCGCTATCCGGTACTTCAGGGTTCACCGCATACCCCCTCAGCCCCGTAAAGAGGAAGAGAAGGACCATCAGGTGGAGTACGCGAAAGGAAACCCCTAATAATGAGCGTTTGATCGACATAGTTATGTATACTTTTTCAGATTATCTCACTGCAATTCAAATTCCCCACAAATGTACTACCCAACTTCTATTTTTCAAACTTGCCGTGAAGCGGGATATCTGATTGGTTTAAAATTGTAAAATGATTGTAATACTTTGTATTTCAACGTATTATAAAATAGGTTTTCGCCAAGCATTTAATTTAGAATTAATATAAATAAGGGTATTTGCACGTAATTTGCAAAATATAATTACCCCCGGAGTCAAAGAGGTGTTCTCGATCAAAATATTCGTAAAAAAAAGAGGCTTTCATTGAAAATAATATTTTTTGCCTGGTGCATTTGAATGGGGAGTAATTAATCCCTAAATTTGCGCTTCGATAAAAAAACCGGGTCGAGTGGCCGAGTGGCTAGGCAGAGGTCTGCAAAACCTTGTACAGCGGTTCGAATCCGCTCTCGACCTCCCCAAGCATCCCCAAACGGGATGCTTTTTTTGTTTCCCTTTCACGGGATTTGTTGACCCCTCCTACAGGCTGGCAGGGGCGAAAGCTTGCCAGGAAGGGCGGTACCATTCCCCTTCCACCCGAAGCGTTGTAGCAAAAAAAAACGCTAACCGTTACCGGAAAGCGCTTTTTTATAGCGATCGTTTGCCAAATTACTTTTTGGACTGATCCATCTTTTCCTTCAATGCAGACAGGGCATCCAAATCCCCCAATGTGGATTTTTCTGCTCCGGCACCGCTGTCGGATCCGCCCGTCTTTTTCTTGGCTCCCGTAGTGGCCTTTTTCGGCGAAGCTTTTGGCATTGCCTCCTCTTTGAAGGTAGCCGTGTGAGAAAGTACGATCCGCTTGTCGTCTTTGGAAAACTCGGTAACCCGGAAATCCAGGCTTTCACCCGCTTCCGCCTGCGTACCATCTTCTTTCTCGAGATTTTTGGCGGTCGCAAATCCTTCGAGCCCGTAGGGCAACTCCAGAACAGCGCCCTTATCGTTTTTAGAGATGATGGAGCACTTATGGGTTGATCCGATTGGAAACACACTCTCAAACGTATCCCAGGGGTTTTCCTCCAACTGCTTGTGGCCAAGAGCCAGTCTGCGGCTGTCCAGGTCCAACTCCAATACGATCACGTCCAATTCATCGCCCACCTTCACGAATTCGGAGGGGTGCTTGATTTTCTTGGTCCAGGATAGATCCGATACGTGCACCAGACCATCGATTCCCTCTTCCAGTTCGAGGAAAAGACCGAAATTGGTAAGGTTTCGTACGATCCCTTTGTGCTTGGTACCGATGGCGTATTTCTCGCCCATTTCTGCTTTTGGTCCACGGATCTTCGGTCAGCTGCTTGATGCCCAAAGACATCTTGCGCTCCTCCTTATCCATGGTCAATACCACGGCATCGATCTCGTCCCCTACTTTCACAAAGTCGGCAGGATTTCTCAGGTGTTGCGACCAGGACATTTCGGATACGTGAATCAGGCCTTCCACACCAGGAGCCAACTCAAGGAACGCTCCATAATCGGCCACGTTAACGATTTTGCCTTTCACCTTGGATCCAACTTCCAGACTGGCAGAAAGGGAATCCCATGGATGTGGCGTCAATTGCTTCATGCCCAGGGAAATTCGCTTCTTATCGTCGTCAAAGTCCAGTACCACGATCTGCACCTTATCATCCAGGTTAAGCACTTCTTCGGGATGATTGATGCGGCCCCAGGAAATATCGGTAATGTGGAGCAACCCGTCTACACCTCCCAAATCGATAAATACACCGAAATTGGTCATGTTTTTGATTACGCCTTCGAGTACCTGTCCTTTTTCCAGGTTGTTCAGAATTTCGGCTTTCTGCTTTTCCAGGTCTTTTTCAATCAACACTTTGTGAGAAACCACCACGTTATCGTTGGCATGGTTGATTTTCACCACTTTTACTTCCATCTTCTTACCCACGTAGATATCAAAATCGCGGATAGGTTTCACATCAATTTGCGATCCCGGAAGGAAAGCCTCCACCCCATAGATATCCACAATCAGTCCACCTTTGGTTCGGCGCTTCACCAAACCTTCGATCACATTGTCTTCTTCCAATGCCTCTTCGATGGTCTGCCAGGCTTTGACCATTTTTGCCTTCTTGCGGGATAGGACCAACTGCCCCAGCGAATTCTCCTGCTCCTCGATAAACAACTCCACCTCGTCTCCGATTTTAAGGTCTTCAAGGTCACGGAATTCATTCAAAGGCACCAGCCCGTCTGATTTAAAACCAATATTGATGATCACGTCCTTATCATTGATCCCCACTACCGTCCCGGTAATGACTTCCTTTTCGGTGATCTCAGTAAGGGTCTTGTCGTACAGCTTTTCCATCTCGGCTCTCTCCGCCTTGGTATAGCCTTCTCCAAAACCTTTGGTTTCGAATTTTTCCCAATTAAACTCTTCTTGATTTGACATATTAATAAATACAACCCTGATTTTCAACAGCCTTAGGGTCATCTGGCTGAGGTTTTATTTCGGATTTCCCCTCAAAAGGAGAACCGTTCACTCGAACGGATTGCAAATTTACGAATTATTTTACCAATAGAAACGGCTAACCTACAAAAAATCAAGTTCTTTCTACATGAACCCCAAAATTAGCCCACCGGCTTTACCTCCAAAAACGGCAACCACTCGGCCGCATGCCTTTCGGCATATTCTGCCAAAAAATAGGAAAGCGTGGGACGGAAAGGCAGGGTACGTAACATCATGCCTGCCTGCTCGGGTGTTTTGTCGCCCTTCAGCGTATTACAGCGGTGGCAGGCCGTCACCAGGTTTTTCCAACTGCTCTTTCCTCCCTTCGAGCGGGGAACCACGTGATCCAAGGTCAGACGCTTATCCGCCCCACAATACTGACAGGTATGCTTGTCCCGCTTAAAAAGGTTGTTTCGATTCAACATCACTCCTTTGTACGGGATATTTTTGTATTCGTACAGACGAATGACCGCAGGGTAGGGAAAAACGCGGTCCACGGTTCGAATTTCCAGATAGTCAAAATGCACCAATGAAGTCGCTTTTTCCAGAAACGTCAGTACCAGTGCTTTTTGCACGTTGACAATGCCAACGGGCGTATGATCCAGATTCAGCACCAGTACCTTTTTTTCCATTCGCTCCTTCATTTTTTCATGAGATTTTTAACATGAAGAACCTGAGCATAACGAGATTTGTTTTTGGCTTTCCGCCAATTCTCTGGGTCAAAATCCAGGAGACGGACTTTTCCGTCGATCCGGAGCAATTGCCCCTGCCCTGCGTAGAGACCCGCTTGGACAGGAATCCCCTGTTCGTTGCCAAAAATCACCACATCCCCTGCCTGTATGCCGGACAAGCCCACCTCCTCCCCGGCGGTCAACCATTCGGACAGGTAATTCGGTACCCGATACCCACCGATCTTAAAAACCAACTGCAACCAACTGCCGTCAAACAGACCAAAAAGACTCCTCCCTCCCGAAAGATAAGGCGCATGTAAAAAGGTGGTGGCAATGGTGACAAGTTGCTTTCGGGTAACATTTTCCGAAAAAGGCCTGCTTTCCCCAGTAAACGAAAAAGAGGCAGCCCAGTCGAAAAGCTCGTTGCGGTCCGCATGGAGCTGGCTCCCAGGGAGCAAGTACAACGGCATCTTTTCCCAAATAACCTGGCTAACAGGACTAGAGGTAACGTGCAGGGCCATCTGCCCCAACTGCTCGTACTCCGATTCTTCCAATCCATGGTGCTGGGAGGCCAGCATCCACCCGGAGCCTGCCTGGTTTTCCCCGATCGAAAATAGCCAATCCCCCTCGATGGTTCGGCGGACAATACGGTAGCGTTCCCCAAAAAGCAGCTGGGAACTCATCCCGGAACCGGGTACCGGCTCCCGGTACAGCGGAAGTGCGGGCATTCGGCAAATTCCAAAACCCGCTTCAGAAAGCCATTCGTTGGAGGTCCCTTTTTGCATCTTTTTCTTTAATAGATTGCCGCTTATCGTGTAATTTCTTTCCTTTTGCCAGGGCGATCTCCATTTTGGCAAGGCCCCGATCATTGATATAGATCCGTACCGGTACGATAGAAAGGCCCTTTTCAGAAAACTTATTCTGGAGCTTCCGAAGCTCCTGCTTCTGCAAGAGAAGTTTGCGCTCACGTACCGGATCGTGGGTATAATGCGTGGCAAGGGTATAGGGAGCGATGTGCATTTGCTTGATATACAGCTCCTCCCCCTTGAAATAACAATAGGCCTCCGTCAGGGAAACCTTTCCCTCGCGGATCGATTTGATTTCCGAACCCCGCAGTACCAGGCCGGCCTTGTACGTATCCAGAAACTCAAACTCGTAGCTTGCTTTCTTATTTTTAATATTGATGATCTTGTCGAACGTATGTTTCTTAGCCATGGTATCCAATTTTCATTTTTGCCAGCGGACTGATATCCAGCGCACAAAACCTTCCTTCCAGGTACTTGTAATGTGCCGCCATGGCCACCATGGCAGCATTGTCGGTGCAGTATTCCAGTTTTGGAAGATAAACCTGCCAGTTGTTTTCGAGCGCTGCTTCCTTTAACGCACGGCGCAGGCCGGAGTTTGCCGACACCCCGCCGGCAATGGCCACTTCCCGTATCCCCAGTTCCTGACTGGCCTTAACCAACTTCTGCATCAACATTTTGATGAGGGTATGCTGCACAGAGGCGCAGAGGTCTTCCAGGTGATTGCGGATGAAGTCCGGCTCTTTTCGAAGGTTTTCTTTCAGAAAATACAAAACGGCAGTCTTGATCCCACTGAAGGAAAAAGCCAGGCCCTTCATATCGGAAAGGGGAAAAGTAAAAGCTCCCGGGTCCCCTTTTTCGGCCAGCCGGTCCAGCTGGGGCCCGCCCGGATAAGGCAATCCCAGTATTTTGGCAATCTTATCGAAGGCTTCTCCTACTGCATCGTCCAACGTTTCACCGAGTATTTCCATGTTCAGGTGGCTCTTGACAAGCACCAGCTGCGTATGGCCTCCACTAACCGTCAGACACAGGAAAGGAAACACGGGTGAGGGGGATTCTATAAAGTGCGCCAAGACATGGGCTTCCATGTGGTTTACATCGATCAGCGGGACGTTCAGTGCATACGCAAATGCCTTCGCAAAAGATCCTCCAACCAACAGTGCTCCCATCAGACCCGGGCCTCGGGTAAAGGCCACGGCGTTCAGGTCTTTTTTAGACCGTCCTGCTGAAGAAAGCGCCTCCGTGACCACCGGTATCAGGTGCTGCTGATGAGCCCGGGAGGCCAATTCGGGCACCACCCCCCCATATTTCTCATGCACCGATTGCGTGGCCACAATATTATTAAGTATTTTGCCATCAGAAATCACCGCTGCCGACGTTTCATCACAGGAGGATTCGATTGCCAATATAGTACAACTCATTTTGCGTCTGTTGGAAAATAAACCGAAAGTTAAGGAAATTTTACTGAAAGCCCTCAGGAGAGTCTCGCTGGGCCTGCGCTACCTGCTGTTCTCCTTGCTTTTCCTCACACTTCTCCTTCAAATTCCGGTCATCCAAACCTACCTCGTAGGGTTGGTTACCCAGCGGGTCTCGGAAAATACGGGGTACCAGACCGATATTGGCCGGGTGAATATTCGCTGGTGGGATGCCGTCAGCCTTCGAGATGTACGGATCTATGACCTTCAGGACAGCCTAATGGCCAATCTGGACGAAGTTTATATTGATTTTTCGCTTCGGGGACTGCTGGACAAGGAACAGCCCGGGCTGGACGAAATAAACCTGAGAAACGGAAATGTCCGGCTCCTTACCCACCCGGATGGAGAAGGATTGAATATTTCAGTGTTTCTCGAGCGCCTTCGAACGTCTTTTTTTACAAAATCAAAAGAGCAAAAACCCCAGGGGTCTACCTTTCTTGTGTCCTCCATTTCCTTCGATCAGACCTCGCTGGACATCATTGATTATACCCAGCCAGAAATGGATATCCGCTTTGATTATGCGAATTTAGCGTTTCGGGACCTCGTAGCCAAGGCAGAAGATTTTTACGTGCGCCGCGACACCCTGGGATTTGACCTGCGCTACATGAAGGGCGTGGAAGCGAACTCTGGCATGGTCTTTCAGCAGCTGCGAACCGATTTCACCTATTCCAGTACCGGGATGGAGTTTAAATACCTCTACTTGAAATCCAACGAGACGGTGATCAAAAATTACCTGCGCATGGATTACGAAACCGTGGCCGATCTAAGAGACTTTAACCGAAAAGTAGACTTACTTGCCCAGTTGGATGAAACAGTTCTGGACATACGCGACCTGGGCTATTTTTCGGACAATATCCCCCCCGTTGACGATCGGGTGTACCTTAGCGGAGAAATTATCGGAAAGGTAAGCTCCATTTTCTCGGAACAACTCCTGCTTCGTTTCGGCGAACGTAGCGCACTCTTTGGCAAATTCAACATTGAAGGGCTCCCGCAAGTTGCGGAGACTTTTTTTGACCTATCCCTTTCAAATTCCGTTTTACTCCCGGAAGACCTTTACCCCTACATCAGTACAGATGCCCGCAGGGAACTGGATAAATTCGGAACGATCCGGTTTGATTCGGATTTCGATGGCTACCTGACTGACTTTGTGGCCAAAGGAGATTTCCGGACAGAAATCGGTGTGCTGAGAGGGCAACTCAATTACCGTGACGAAGCCGGTGTACCTACCTACGAGGGGCAATTGGAAGCCCGGGAAGTGGATTTGGGGATCCTGACCGAGGAACCCGAGAATTTTCAAAAAGTTAGTTTTAAAGGAGACCTGAAGGGAACGGGACTAACCGTAAACACCGCACTTATCGAACTGGATGCCCGCATCAGCAAAATCGGCATCAATCGCTACGAATACACCCAGATCGAAACCAAAGCTACCTACGGGAAAGACCTGTTTCAAGGAAGCCTTCGTGTGAACGACCCCAATCTGGTGATGGACGTAGACGGAACCCTTGATTTGCGTAACAACAAAGATTCCGCCAACCTCAGGCTGCGGCTGGATACGGCCTTTCTCGGCCCCATACAACTCACCGAGAATGATATTTTTTTGAGTGGTAATTTCGAATTGGATACGAAAGGGATTCACTGGGATACCATCGAAGGAGTAACCCGATTCCGGGATGTGCTGATAAGCTACGATGGCCGGGATCTCTTCCTGGATTACTTTTTATTCCAATCTTTATTTACAGAGGATTCCCGGGTCATCTCCCTGAATTCGGATCTATTGGTGGCCGGAATCAGCGGGAATTTTAAAGTGCAGCAATTGGGCCAGGACCTGCAGCGCTTGTGGGAGGACTACTACGCCATTCTTACGAACGACTACACAGCACCCCGCCCATCCCAGATGCAAACCGGAGACCCCTACCACATCGATCTGACGCTGGACCTTCGGGATCCAAACCCCATCCTTAACCTGATCGATCCGCGCCTGTTTATTTCGAGCAATACCCAGGTGGAGGGCGCATTTTACCAAACCGAACGCAATACCGTGTTTAATTTCTACACCGGCATAGATACCATCTATTACAACAGCCATTACTTTCTCAACACCGACATCGATCTCAATACCTCCAAGTACAAAGACAGTGAAGAAGTGCTCGCTTCTTTTTACCTGATGTCCAAAGAAATCCAGTTAAACTCCGGGTTTAATTTTCACAACCTTTCACTGGAAACCATATGGGATCAGTCACGGCTTAACCTGACCTTCTACATGGATCAGCTGCTCACAAATAGTTATGCAGATATTTCGGCGGCTATCAACCTATCCAGGAATCAGACCCAGATCGAATTTGCGCCTTCTGAAATTAAGTTATTGGAGGATTATTGGCAATTCGAACCGGGAAATCGCATCACCATCGGCAGCGGAGAAACGCAGGTTGAAAATCTCAAGATTTTTCATGAAAATCAATACATTTCCGGAGAGGGAAAAATCAATTCAGATCCGGGAGATCCACTGGAAATCGCCATTCATGAACTGAGCCTCGACTTTCTGAATTCCTTCGGGCTGCGGGAATATGCGGGCACTGCGAACGGACGGATTGAGCTGGCTGAGGGTTGGAACAAGAAAGGCATGCAGGGAAACCTGGAAATAGCAGGTATCCGAATAAATGATTTTCTGGTAGGGGAAATAGAAGCCACTGCCTTTTTCGCTGACGAAGCCATCAACCTTTCTCTCCAAAACTACCGGGCAGGGAAAAAAGTGATCGAACTGAACGGAAACCTTGCTTCTGAAACGAAGGACATGGCACTGGACGCCCGTTTTGAGCAAGCCAACCTTTCAGTCATCGAACCCTTTATTTCCGACTTTCTCAGCCAGATCGACGGCGACCTGACCGGCAACCTGCAGGTAGGCGGCAGCCTCACCCGGCCAATCGTTGAGGGCCTGGGGAAACTGGAGGGAGCCACCTTCCGGTTCAATTACCTCAATACGACGTACCGGGTAGATGGAAACGTGATTTTTGAGCCAAACGACATTAGCTTTCGGGGGCTGGAGCTCCGGGATGTCAACAACAATACCGCACGGCTCCGGGGGGGCATTACCCACGATAATTTTGATAATTTTATCCTGGACCTCAACGCCGCCTTTACCAATTTTCAGGTAATGAATACCAGTGCGGCCGATAACGACCTTTTCTTCGGCATGGCCTATGCCTCCGGGGACATCAACGTGTTTGGGGCCGCCAATAACCTGGAGCTAACTGCGAATGCCACCTCCCAACCCAATACACGGGTATACATTCCCATCGGAGGATCCGACGGAGAAAGCCAGGAAGATTTCATCAACATCATCAACGTCCGAGATACCGCACGGTCGGTGAGCTTTGAAGAAAGCGTAGACAAATTGACCCTGAATAACCTGCGCATGAATCTGAATCTGGATATTACGCCCGATGCCTACGTAGAGATTCAGATCGACCCAAAAACGGAAGAAAACATACAGGGCCGGGGCCGGGGGATCCTCAACTTAACCATCGATACACAGGGAAACTTCAACATGGCAGGTAACTTTGAAATAGTAGACGCGGTGTATAACTTTTCCCTGTACAACGTGATCAATAAAAAATTTCTGATAGAACCCGGGGGCATGATCAACTGGTACGGAGACCCTTACGAAGGTGTAATGGACATTTCAGCAATCTACGAGGAAAATGTCTCACTGGCCTCCCTGCAAACCAATACCAGCCAAACCCAGTTTGAAAGCAACCAGTTGAAACGGCGCTTTCCGGTACAGGTAATCATGGATCTGGAAGGACCGCTGCTTTCCCCCGATATTGGCTTTGATTTTGACTTTTCTGAATTTCCGGAAGACAGTGAATTGCAAACGACCATTTCGGCATTCCGAAATAGGATAGCAAACGACGAACAGGAAAAAAACCGACAGGTTTTTTCCCTCATCATGTTGCGTCGCTTTTCTCCCGAAGGCCAATTCAGCGGAGCCGGGATAGGCTTCTCCAACCTCAGCCAATTGATCTCTTCCCAACTGAACAACCTCATTGCTCAGGTGGATGAAAACCTGGAAATCGATTTTGATCTGATCGGTCTGGACGAAACGGCGCTCGAAACGTTTCAGCTGCGAGTGGCATACACATTCTTTGATGGACGCCTTCGGGTGACCCGGGATGGTGGCTTTACCGATCTGCAGGGAAATGCCGATTTGAATACCATCGCCGGAGATTGGCAAGCGGAATACCTGCTCACCGAAGACGGGCGGTATCGCGTGCGGGTGTATAACAGAAACAATTTCAACACGCTAACGGCCCTCAATATCAATAACCGGGCGCCCAACACCTACGGAGTATCGGTCTCCCAAAACCTTCTCTTTAGCTCGTTAAAGGAGCTCTTTCAGAACTTCAGCCGTCGCAGGGATCTTCCGATTAGCGATTCTGACGAATACCTCAGAGGGGATTTTACCATCGATCTTGACGAAGTGGCTCCCGAATTGTTCCGCCCCGACCCAGAGGTAGATCCTTCCGGTATCCGCATCCTGGATACGGATCTGCCCGAAAGGCCCTAAACATTTTCCCACCCTCCCGACTTATTCTTTTATGGAAAAAATCACGCTTTTTTGGTTTCGAAGAGACCTGAGACTGGACGATAACATGGGGCTGTACTATGCCCACCAACAAGAAAAACAAGTGTTGCCCCTATTTATATTCGATACGGAGATCCTGGACCGGCTGGACGACAGGCGGGATGCGCGGGTAACCTTCATCCACCAACAGGTTTCCCGATTGCGGGAGGAACTGGCCGCCTATCACAGTTCCCTGCTGGTCCGGCATGGCAAGCCGCTGGATGTTTTTCGCTCATTGACGAAGGAATACCGCATTCAGAACGTGTATACCAACCGGGATTACGAACCCTACGCCAAAAAGAGGGACGCAGAAGTAGCAGACTATTTACAGAAGGAAGGCATTGACTTCTACGATTTCAAAGACCAGGTCATTTTTGAAAAGGATGAAATCACCACGGACAAAGGTGATTTTTACAAGGTCTTTACTCCTTACAGCAAACGCTGGTTGCAAAAATTCGAAGAAGCAAAAATTACCTCTGTAAAGCTCGATGGAAGAAAAAAATCGCTTTTCGAAACCAAACCATTACCCCTACCCAAATTAAGCGATATTGGCTTTGAAGCTTCGGAAATCAGCTTACCCCGACCTGAAGTAGACCACAAGCTGATCCGAAACTACGACCAAACCCGCAATTTTCCGGCGAAGTCAGGTACCAGCCGGCTGGGCATCCACCTGCGGTTCGGTACCATTAGCATCCGTAAGCTAGCGCAGGAAGCAGCCTCATTGAACGATACCTTCCTTACAGAACTGATTTGGCGGGAGTTTTACATGATGATCCTTTACCACAACCCACAGGTGGTGGACCAGGCCTTTAAACCGGCCTACGACCGCATCCGTTGGAGAAACAACGAGAAAGATTTTTCCAGCTGGTGCGAGGGGAAAACGGGTTATCCACTGGTGGATGCAGGCATGAGGGAGCTAAATGCCACCGGCTACATGCATAACCGGGTACGCATGGTCACGGCCAGTTTTTTGACCAAGCACTTGCTCATTGATTGGCGCTGGGGAGAAGCCTATTTTGCAAAGAAATTACTCGACTACGAGTTATCCTCCAACAACGGCGGCTGGCAATGGGCGGCAGGTACCGGTACCGATGCGCAACCCTATTTCCGGATATTCAACCCTGCTTCCCAACTGGAAAAGTTCGATAAGGACCTCCGATACGTGAAACATTGGGTGCCGGAATACGGAACCGATCGTTATCCCAAACCCATTGTGGACCACAAGATGGCCAGAGAGCGCGCACTTGCCGTGTTTAAAGAAGCATTGGATAAATAAGCCTCAGCGGATCAGGTGCTGGTCGAAGCCCAAGGCCACCAAACGCTCAAAAGCTACCCACACGGGCTTCGGAATGTCCTGATGTATCTGAAATCCCTTTTTCGGATACTCACGGATGCGTTGCAAGTCGCCCACCATGGATTGGATGATTACTTCCATGGAAATGGATTCCGTGGGATACTGCTCAAAGGAGATTTGCGGACTGGTCACCTGCACAGCCTTCTCGGGCCAATTTTTTTTAAAGGTCGCATAAGCCCTTCGCTCCATGTACGGTTTCTGGACAATGGTAAATGATTCCGGATCCAACCCTTTGTCTCTCAGCAAGTCCCGGGTGAACCGGATATTTTCCCCCGAATTGGTAGACCGACTCTCAAGCAGCATGGCATCTTCGGGCACGCCCATCCTTCGGGCAATCCGTCCGAATAGGACTGCTTCCGGTTCTTCCCAGACCCCGGCCGTAAAATTACCGAGTCCTCCGGAAAAAATCAGCAAGGGTGCCTTGCGATCCAACCAAAGTGCTGCACCCCGTTCGGCTACACGTGGGTCGTGGCTACCGAGCACCAGAATTGCATCGCTTTTCTGTACGGAGTGACCAAGTCGGTGGTAATTCCATAAGCTCCTCGCCAATTCCCTGACTTCTTCCGTAACCGGGGGTTGCTTTCCTGTAATCATACTTTTTGAGAAAATTTTCGTACCCTGCTTTCCAGTTTTCGTAGCATCTTCCCTGCGCGAAAACGATCGATGCTCAATATACCGGCGGGAATGGTTAAATTCAACCGTCAGGAAAGAAATTATCCCAAACATGCCAAACGAAGCGCCCAAAAAAGAGGTATCCCCCGCAAATCATCTGCCCTTGTTTGATCTCTTTGACCGGTACGTACCGGTGCTCTGCATTGCTGAAAAAACTCATCCCTTTCCCGCAACTAGCTTCCGGGAAGAAATGGCCAGGCGAAATTTTCAAACGGTCCTGGTTCAAATGCCCGGGGGACTTCGAAAATTTGACAGCGGCGACTCCTCCCCCAGTCCTATAGGCGCAGAAGACCTACTGCACGAGCATACCCCCCTTATCCGTGCATTTGAAAGGCTGCTGGACCGTAGGCGTTTTTTTATCGAAACAGCGGGAAAAATTTCCCATATCGTTACCCGAAGCGATTTGGATAAAATCCCTATGCGGCTGGTAGTCATTGGCTATATCAGCGTGTGGGAAACCTTTCTTAGGGATCGGGTAAAATCCGAGGTGCCGGGATGGCAACAGAGTCTATCCGCCGAACGACTGGCTTCCGCCGAAGCCTTGTATCAACTCAAGAAAAGTCGAAATGAAGAAATCGACCTGATTCAGTGCCTGCAACTGGCGGATCTGGGCAGTATTTTTTCAAAAGACAAGCGCTACAAAAAATTAATGCCCGGGGCCAGCCGGGAACAGTACGATGCCATGGTTCGGAATATTGGCAAGCTACGGGATGCTCTGGCCCACTCGCAACCCAGGCTACCTTTTTCCTGGGAGGAAATCGACGTGCAGCTACGCTTTATGCGAAAAGCGATTCGGTAAGTCGCTGCCTCCTTGCCGACTCATTTGACCGGCAGCCCAAAATGTGCCATCATCAAAACGGCACCGGCGGTACCGTCCATGGTGGGTTCGTTGGTGCTATAGTCACCCACATCGTCCTGATAAACTATGTGCCGGTTTTGGAGAGCTGCAAATTCATCCGGATTAGTTAGGGTAAGCCCCAGGAGACTGTCGTGGATACTTCGGTAAATCGGTCCATCCACCAGGCCTCCGGGGACTTGTAGCCCCAGCATCACGTACACGCTGGTGTGCACGTCCTCGGGGTATTCACCGGAGGCAGGCATTCCTGTAAACATGGAGGTACCCCAGGGGTTTCTTCCAAACAGCCAGTCCCGTTGGGCCGCCAGAAAGGGCCTGAATTGGTCGTCTCCACTCATCTTTTCGTAAAGGATTATCTGCGCAATCAGGCTGCTCAACAGATTATTCGAACACCAGATGAACGGCACCCCGATGTGAAACGGATTTTGCATGGCCCGGTTCAGTGTGTAAACAATTCCCTCCCGGTAATAGCCTTCCAACGTCGCTTTAAATTCTTTATCCACGTGCCTGTGTAGCGCATAATGCCCCATATTGATAAACGGATACAACTGGTAATGGGCGGCCGTATCCCGAACCGTCCAGGCATCCCGGTTGCTGCTCTTCAAAGCGTATTCCCTGGCCTGGTTCAGGTAGTCGGGAACTTTGGTCATGGCATAGAGTTCGGCTGCCGCCCACTCCATGTCGTCCGCCCAGGTCTCCTCGTTGTATCGGTAGGGTGCACCGAACGAATTTCCCTGCTGGTAACCTTCCTTTTTTCTACCAAGCGCATAGAGGGAAAGGGCCGCCTTTCTGCATTTCGCGGCATAAATACTGTCTTGCAGGTGCTCCTCCCAGATTCGCGCGGCGAGGGCCATGGCGGCCGCACTTCGTCCCGCCAGGTTGGCCAATCCTGTCGCTTTACTTTTGTACTTGCCCAACCCCTGGGATGTTCCGGTAGCCGCATAGGCCGCACGATAGCTATTGGCTCCCCAGCCGTAGTCCGAATTATCCTGGTTCGGGATTTTAAACCCCCGGTGGTCCCGGTCGTCTGCTACCTGATGAAACAAGACATCGGGAGCAGGATGCATTTTATGGATCCAATCCAGTCCCCATTTGGCCTCATCCAATACATCGGGAATGCCGTTGCCACCGGGTTGGCCTAGCGCATTGTAGGCGTCAGCAAACCGGTCCGGATACAGTTCGAAGGCCATCAGCAGGTGTGCCGTAGCGTAACTTCCGGTAATCAGGTACTTGAGCTGATCCCCGGCATCGTGCCATCCCCCGCTCAGATCCACATAGGTGCTGTCTGGCATGGGGCCGTAAAAACTCCGACCGTCCTTCTCGTGACATACCATGTCCAAGGTCGGGTTGTAGCCGCAGCGCTGCTGGCGCATGAACTCCAGCAACGTTTCCTGCTGTCCGGCATAGGCTTGCGGTCCGATAAGGAATGCAGGAGTTTTGACACCGGTGCTTTTGGTTTGCAGGAAATAGCTTCCGGGTTGCTTCACGGAAGAAAAATCAAAGCTGTAATAGTAATCAAAAGTACCCCAGGTATCCGCTTTAATGCGCAAGGGCCTTTCTTCCAGGACCAAACTGGAGTCCTGCGCACGTCGTAGTTGCAGCTTTTCCCGCAGGGGTCCCGGGCTGAACACCAGGGCCTCCTTTACATCGGATGCAAGGTATCCGAGTTGGTTTACTCGTATATGCACGGACTTTTGTGCATTGCATGGCCTCCCCCATGCGAGAAGCAGAACGATTAGCCAATAAAACGATATTCCAGGCAGCTTTTTCACAAATTGATTTTTCATGATTCGAATTTAGAAATTCTCTCCCGAATCTCACGCGAAAGGCCGGTCAAGGCACTCAAAAAAAAAATATGGCTCACCCCGGGGTACGTTTAAATCTTACTTCCCCGATACTTTTTTGAAGGGATCAATGAATTTTGATATTCTATTTTTATTATTGTATGATTTTCTATGGTAAAACTACCCAACATACAACGGGGAAAAATCTATATCATGCTGGCCATCCTGTCATGGCTGGCCTTGCTATTTGTAGACCTGGTTCGGCTTTTTGGTGAAATCAACCAAATGGAGGGGGATATTTCCCAGGAAATCACCTGGATTCTGGAAATCATTTTTTTTATCCTCCTATACATTTATTTCAACGATACCATCAATAAAAAGGAGCACAGCAATTTCCTGAACCTGATTTGGCGGGCTGCCTCTACCGGATTGATTGCGACGGCTGTTTCGTTTCTGATCGTCTACTTCTACTACCTTCTTGCCGGTAGTCGCCTGTCCGAAGACCCCTTGCTGCGAAACTTTTTCTACCACGTGAACTTTGCGCTGACCTCGGTTTTTCTGATCTCCACTGCGCTGCTCTGGAAACACCTCATCCTGTACCAGAAGAGCAAAGCGGTGGTGCAGCAGTGGCAGGCGTACGAAGTGATTCTGCTGATCAGCATGTTTTTCGTATTGATCAATCAGGAGAGTTTTAACTATGGCTTTATGTTTGGTTTGATTTTCCTCATCATCTATGGGGTCATTCTTTCCGTAAACTTAAAGTGGATTCCCTACCTGACATTTCGTGAAAAATGGAAGTCCCTGCTTTTTCTATTCGTCATCATCACCTGTACCGCCTACCTTTTGGTGCAGATGGTTTCCTACAATCAGAAGAACATCCATTTTATCAATCTTAGCGAAAATCTATTTTTATTAGGGATATTTGCCTTCGTCCTGATATATGCGGTTTTCAGCTTTCTCGTAACGCTGTTTAATCTTCCCACCTCCTCCGTATTTGAGCAAAAACTAACGGAGGCCATCAGCTTTCAACGGCTAAGCCAATCCATACAGCCCGGCGAAAACGAAGAACAGGTACTGGACATCCTGATGGACAGCAGCATGAGCGCAGCCTATGTGGATGCCGCCTGGCTGGAAATGCACGCGCAGCAAGTGGAAGGGCTGCCAGCGCGGGTGCTGCACCAGAAATTCATCAGCAACGGCGAGCGGCAGGAGCTCATGGACCTGCTGAGAAAAACAGAGCCATTTTCCGGCTATCTGAAGGGGCAAACGAACACCAAAATCGAGTACATACACGGGAGGATTCCGCACGAAGTCTATCAATCGGTGCTGATTATTCCCATCCGGGCCAATAAGAACGTGCTAGGGGACCTCTTTTTACTGAAAGAAGTGAAAGACGGTTTCAACAAGGAAATGATTAATATCATCTCCACCTTTGTGGGGCAAACGTCCATTTCCATCGAAAATTACCGTCTGCTCAACGAAGCCATTAAAAACGAACGGTACCGCGAAGAACTGAAAATTGCCCAGCGTGTGCAACAAAGCCTGCTGCCATCGGAATTGCACCACAATGCCTGTTTTGAGATTGACGGCTTTTCTGCGGCTGCAGATGAAGTCGGAGGCGACTATTACGAAACGTATCGCTTTGACCCGGATAATTTCGCCCTGATTATCGGCGATGTGTCTGGAAAAGGAACTTCTGCTGCTTTCAATATGTCCCAAATGAAAGGAGTATTTCACAGCCTGGTACAGCTCAACCTGGGACCCAAAGACTTCCTTACCAAAGCGAATAGTGCATTGAGCCGCTGCCTGGAAAAAAACAATTTCATCACCACTACGTATTACACGGTCAACACCCGGGAAAAAGAAATTCACTTTGCACGTGCGGGACATTGTCCCACGTTGTTTTATTCAAAAGAAACCGGAAAATCCCACTTTCTAGCAATCAAGGGAATGGGATTGGGAATCGTTCGGAACCTGAGTTTTGAACAATACATAGAAGAAGGAAAACTATCCTATCGTCCCGGAGACGTCATGGTACTCTATACCGATGGGATCGTAGAAGCCAAAAACGAAAAAGGGCAGGAGTTCGGTTACGACAACCTGCGCCAGCTATTGGACCGCTGTCATGCATTGTCGGCCCGCGAAATCCGCACCGAAATCATTGCTGCGGTCTACTCCTTTGTGGGGAAAGAAACCCTGCCCGACGACGATTATTCGTTGTTGGCTATCAAGTTTCATGCATAAACTTAATCCATTGTAACGCGTATAACGAGGTATGTTATCAATCAACAAGGCGGCGGATCGAGACCATTTGGTCATCGGATTGAACGGGGAAGTGGATGCCAGTAATTCGGTAGAACTGGACGAAGTAATCCAGCAAGCCATTTCCGAAAACGTTAAAAAAATTCTGGTCGATGGCAGAGAATTGGACTACATCTCCTCTGCGGGACTGGGGGTGTTCATGTCCTACCTGGAGGATTTTCAAGAAAAGAACGTGACCTTCGTTATTTTTGGATTGAACGAGAAGGTACTGAATGTCTTCCATATTTTAGGTCTGGACCAACTCATCCGAATCAGGCACACACAGAAGGAAGCCGAACAAGCACTTTATGAGGCATGAATTAAAGCTATACTGCGAAAAGAGTCGCCTCGCTGAGCTTCGGGCATTTATCTCAGAAGTCCTGGTGCCGGCCCAACTCAATGCCATCAGCGAGAATCAATTGATTTTGGCAGTAGAAGAGGTCTGTGCGAACCTCATTATCCATTCTCACCAGTGCAATCCCAAAAATTACATCCTGCTTACCATTCACGTCCATAGCGACCGGATTATTTTTGAAATCAAGGATTCGGGAAAAGCGTTCAACATTATCGAATACAAATCTCCCGAAATCAATGCCGTGGTGAAAGAAAAACGAAAAGGAGGGTTGGGATTGCTGCTTGTCCGAAAAATCATGGATAAAATCGAGTTTGAAACGGACCCATCCTTCAATACCTGTCGGCTAATCAAAAAGCTGAAATCCAAATAAATGTTAAATCCCCTCACTTATCCCTGAATTCCACCGAAGTTTTGGGGTAAAATTCGTAACATTGCAGCCTGGAAAGTACCGGTTATTCTATGAATGTAACGCATGCATGCTTCCTTTTTTGGGGAATGTTTTCTGTCAATGCGGTCCAGCTTCCTGACACCTACCGTGCAAATCAGCAGTCATCCGACTACCTGGTAAAGATTGATGGAAGGGACTCGGATCGGGAAGAATTCCTGTACGTTTTAAAAAAAAGCCGGCAAGGGCAGGATGCCCCTATCAATCGGGTGGAATTTGAGGAAAATTTAGACCTGTTCATTGATTACAAATTAAAAGTTGCGCACGCGCTGAATCTCGGACTGGATACCCTCTCCGAGTTTCAAACCGAGTTTCGTTCCTTTAAGGAAGAGCTGGTCAAACCCTATTTGGTGGCAAACGACCTGCAGGAAGGGGAAATCCGAAAAGTGTACGACCGCATGCATGAAATTGTAAAAGCCAGCCACATTCTTCTTCAATTTCCCCCTAACGCGAGCGCAGAAGATTCGATTGCGGTCATTCGGATGGCCGAAAAGATCAAGGCAGAAGCAGAAAGTGGGGCAGACTTTGCCCGTCTGGCCCTGCAGCACTCTGAGGATCCCTCTGTAAAGAGTAATGAAGGAAATTTAGGGTATTTTACGGCACTTCAGATGGTTCTTCCTTTTGAAGAAGCTGCCTTTTCGCTTTCCGTTGGAGAGATTTCGGAACCCGTCCTTTCCGATTTTGGCTGCCACATTATCCGTCTGGATGCGCGCAGACCCAATCCCGGTCAGGTGCAAGTCTCCCACCTGTTGATCCGAAATGCAGGCGATCATCCGGATAGCGAATCCCTTAGTCGACGAAAAATCGCGGAACTTTATCAAAAAGTCCAGGAAAATCCGGAAGTATGGCCCGAACTAATTCGTACCTACTCCGAGGACGCAGGCAGTAAATCCAATAAGGGTTTGGTGCCGTGGTTTGGTGTAGGCTCGCTGGTACCGGAGTTTGAGCAGGCCGCCTTTGGGCTGGAGGAAAAGGGAGACTTTTCTCCACCTGTAAAAACAACCTACGGGTACCACCTCTTGCGCCTGGAGGGTCGCCGGGGAGTGCCTCCTTTCGAGGAAATGATGCCCACGATAAAGTCCAGAATTTTACGGAACAGCCATTCCAATATGATTTCAAGCCAGGTAATCGCCCGGCAAAAGTCCCTTCTGCGTGTGCGTGAAAACGAAGCCTTGTTGCAGAAAATTTCCGACGCATTTAGCGAACATCAGGGAAAAACCCTGCGGGAGTTAGTCCGCTCTCTGAACGCGGCACCATGGAAGCAGGCATGGCTGCTTGAATCGGACGGAAAGCAGGCGACCACGCAAACGTATTCCCGCTTTTTGGAATCGCATTTCTCCACAGAAGCAAGTGTGGATACGGGTTCTTTTGACAACTGGTACCGCGCCTTTCTGGAAAACCAACTGGCTACCTGGGAAGAAGCTCAGGTGTATGCCACCAATGCCGACTACCGGCATCTTCTTGAGGAATACCGGAATGGAATGCTGCTGTTTGAATTGATGAATGAAGAAGTATGGGAAAAAGCGCTGAAGGATAGCACGGGACAACGTGAATATTTTCGGCAAAACCAGGAAAACTATCTCTGGGAAGAACGCATCCCGGCACTAATTTTGACAGCCGATGCCGGTACGGATTTGTCGGCAGTTAAAAGCTGGCTTTCCATGCAAACGTATCGGGACGGCTTGGAAGAAGAAGTAAAGAACCGGTTTCTTCTGGAAGATCCGCTGAAGTTCAGTCACGAGCAAGGCCTGTTTGAACCCTCCAGAAAATCGGTTCTACGGAACCTTTCCCCAAAGCAATCGTTCCATGCGATTACAGAGAACGGGCGAACGGTACTGCTGGTCACCGGTGAAAAAATCCCTGCCCAACCAAAAACATTCGATGAAACAAGGGGAAGGCTTATTCAGGATTACCAGCAATTTCTGGAAAAAAAACTTCTCGCTTCGCTAAAAGAAACGTATACCATCCAAATCAATGAGGATGAAAAAGAGGAATTATACCAGTCACTGGCGCAGTAAACTAGTGCTGGCACTTATCAGCCTGCTTCTGTTTTCTTCCTGTGACTTTTTCCGTATCAAAACCGAGGAAGAAGATCCGGAAAACCCCGTAGTGGCCAGTGTGGGTACCGCCAATTTGTACCTGGAAGACATCGACCATATCAGCAAGGAAATGGCCTCGGATCTTGATTCGGCCGAATTGGTAAACCGATACGTGCAAAGCTGGGTTAAAAAACAACTGATCATCCGAGAGGCACGAAAGAATCTCTCCTTTAATGAAGCAGAGATCAATCGAAAATTACTGGATTACCGGTATGCGCTGATTGCTTACGAATACGAAAAAAACGTAGTGGAAGCTGGTCTGGACCGGGTGGTGCGCCCGGAGGAAATCGAAACCTACTACGAGGCAAACAAACAAAACTTCGCCTTAAAGGAAATCATCGTCCGGACGAACTTCATTAAACTTGAAAAATCCCTGCCGCAAAAAAGACAACTGGAGCGCCTGCTCAACAGCGAACAGGAAGACCAGAAAGAAGAACTAAAAGACTTTGCTATTCGTTATGCAAACAATTACTTCATGGAGGATTCAACCTGGATTGGCTTTGATGACATTATTATCAATACTCCCCTTACTCAAAACAGCAATCAAGTACAATTGCTTCAAAACGAGCAATTGATCCATGTGGAGGACGAAACCTACTCCTATTATTTTAAAATACTGGAGTACCGCCTGCAAGACCAGGTACCCCCCCTTGAATTTGTCAAAGACGAAATATCAAAGATAATCGTTAACAAACGAAGGGTGGAGTTAGCCGAAAAATTAAAAAGAGATATTTACAACCATGCACTTGAAAATAATGAATTTACCATTTATGAATAACTGGTCCAAAAAATTGCCCGTATTGGTGCTAGCCGGACTCGTTTTCAACCAATTCAGCTGGGCACAGGATGCCGAGAATACCCTTGCGAGCAACGAAGCACCCACAGAAGAAAAAGAGAAGCCCAGCGGACAGGTTTTGGATAAAATCATTGCCAAAGTGGACAATTACATCATCTTGGAGTCTGACCTACAGAAAGCCTATCTGGAAGCCGTTTCCCAATACCAACAAGGTATGGAAGCCCCCTCCCGATGTCAGGTTTTTGAGTCGCTGTTGATCAACAAACTAATGATGGCCAAATCAGAAATTGACTCGGTCGTAGTATCTGAGGCGGAAGTGATCATCCAAACCGACCAACGATTCAACATGGTACTGCAGCAATTTGGCGGAGATGAAGAGACGTTAATCGAAGCTTATGGGAAAACCGGAGACCAACTGAAAAGTGAAATTCAAGATGCCGTCAAGGAGCAACTGGTGGTAGGCAAAATGCGGGGCGTCATTACCGAGGGTCTGGAGGTTTCTCCGAACGATGTTCGTACCTTTTTCGGATCCATCCCAAGCGATTCCCTCCCTTTTTTCTCCGCGGAAGTCTCGGTAGGACAGATCGTAAAAAAACCGGAAGTTAGCCAATCGGAAAAGGAAAAAGTGGTCGAGCAGCTTCTATCGATAAAAAAACGAATATTGGATGGAGATGCCGATTTTGCCAGCATGGCCGGCCAATATTCCGAAGACCCCATGTCTGCCGCACAAGGGGGGGATCTGGGTTTCTTCAAGCGTGGGGAACTTGCACCAGAATACGAGGCAACGGCCTATGCGTTAAAACCCGGAGAAATCAGTGATCCCGTGGAAACCATGTTTGGATTTCACATGATACAATTGCTGGAAAGAAGGGGAAATACCTTTAACACCCGCCACATCTTGCGTATTCCCACACCTTCCGAAAGCGATATTCAACAGGCAGAACGCTTTCTGGACAGCCTTCGTCAGCAAATCGTAGATGAAAAAATATCCTTTGCAAAAGCGGCTAAGGAAAATTCGGACGATAGGGAAACGTCGGATAACGGCGGTTTTTTTACGGATCCTGGCAATGGATCCAACCGCCTGACACTGCGAACCCTGGAGGATCCGGTACTGTATTTTACATTGGATAGCATGGAGGTCGGTACCATTACCCAACCTATTCGTTACGACGACGTAGATCCACGTACCAGGAGATCCGAGCCGGGAGTACGGCTACTGTATTACAAGGAGCGATTCCCAGCACACCGGGCCAACCTTTCAGACGATTACGAAAAATTAAAAGCGGCCGCCAAAAGAAAAAAAGAAGAAGAAATCCTTTCCAATTGGTTTGTTCTGGCCAAAGAAGAGGTTTTTATTGACATCGACCCGCAATACGATCGCTGTGAAGTATTGAAAGACTAGTGCGCTGAGTACTCGAAATCCGATCCGAATGCCAAAAGGGCCTGCGGCGACGGGCCGCCGTTCCCGCGAGGCGAAAAAAAGACTGCCAAAAGGCACCTTCCCTACTCGCTGCACGAGACTTGCCTGCTTTCCTTTCCCGACAAGCACCCGGGCAACCCAGCCGGAGCTGCGATTGCTTGCGCATGCGCAAGCCAAAATGCGGGTAAAAAACGGCGGAAAAATAAGAAACCTGTAACAAAGCAGCCGTGCACGTTCGCACACGGCATGCACTTTTCTACCGGGGGACCCAATCCAGGGGACCCGGCTTTAAATTGATCAGGCCCGCAAACGGCAAACCCTATCGCCTATTTGGAAGCGAGCAGTAGCTTCTGCTTTAAAAAATGGCTAAACTCCCTAATCCGGCCCGAACGGTGGTACTTCAGGGCCGTCTCAGCAAATTGATAGGCCGCCAGGGGATTTCCCTCGTTAAAATACCGAATCGCCTGATTAAAATACTGCAAACCGAGTAAGTTGTGTAAGCTGATTTTCTGGTAAATATCCGGGCCTGCGGAGGGACCCTCACCATTTATTTCTCGCCATAAGCTCTTCGATCCGTTTTCCCCAAGATAATCATTCAGGTAGGCTTTCCGTCGGACCGAATCGCCCATGTATCCGCTGCGAGGGTCGGTTACTTCCAACAAAAGTTGCTTATCGCCTATTGCTACCTGCAAAAACACGTGGTAAGAAGTTTCGATGATTTCGTAACTAAAGGAAAAATGGTCAAGCAGGCCTGCCAAAATAAGGGAACCGCTGACACAATCGTAAGCACCCTCGGTCAATACGTCCCAGTCGAGGGTGTATTGCCTGTACGTATGAAACAGGTGCTGATGCGACCGGTAAAAGATCGACCGCACCATTCGCTCCGATTGACCGAAGCGCTCAAAGTCCTTCTCTAATTTCACATACAGCGTAGCAAAGGGATCGCTTTCGGCTAACCAGGCCTGAACGAGTGATTGCCTCTTCGCAGGTGGTTCGGTACTCCCAGGCGTAGCGCACTCTCCTTTCCCTGTGGCTACCAGCCAGGGGATACAAAACAACCCAACCCAAATAAAGATCCCACGCATGCTTCCAGATTAAATCAATGTTACCAAAAGTTAACATTATCTTAACATAGAAACAAAAAAAATATCCTTTCTGTTTGGAAAGGATATCTTTTTGTCGGAAGACTTCCCTATCAGAGCGAATAGGAAAAACTAAAATTAATCAAGGTCCCCGGATTCAGACGGGTGAAAATCTGATCTTCTGCCTGGTAAGAGCGGAACACTTCCTGTCGGGTTTGGTTCAATAGGTTTTGAACCACTAAACCGGCCCTTATTCGTTCCTGCTGGCCCAGGGTCTTGTTGATGCTCAGATTGACGGCATGGAATGGTACGGTATAGGTATCGGTGCGGTTTCCAAACCCGATGTAATTCAAGGTAGAACCCTGCACGTTGTAAAATACCCCTGCTTCCAGACCGGAAACAAAATCGTTGTACGCAATGCCCGAATTGATGATATAGGGTGCCTGCCCCGCCATATCACGCCTTGTACCGATCTCCTCTCCTTCCCGTGCGGTCAGCTGTCGGGATCGTAACTCAGAGGCAGACATCTGAATAGAGGATTCGGTAAGGGTGCCGTTAAAGGTGAAAAACAGGTTTTCCAGTTTGGGAGCAAGAAACGAAAGGGATTTTCTCAGTTCCAGCTCCACACCGGCCACGGTACCGTTTCCTACGTTTCTCGGCTGAAAGGCTCCGGGGTCCGACAAAAATTGTACCATCTCAATGGGCTTGTTAAAGGTTTTATAAAAAGCACTTAGGGAAAGCAGCTGTCCTGCCGGAAGGAATTTTTCCCATCGCAAATCAAAATTATTGATTCGGGTGGCTTGCAATTGCCCGTCCCAGAGTACTTCGGCACCTCCATTGGTGGTTTCTTCAAACAGGCCTCCAACGAAGGTCCGTCCCGTAATGGGATCCAGAATTTCCGCAAAGGACATTTCCTTGAACGAAGGTCTGGCGATGGTACGGGAAAAAGAAAAACGGATATTTTGGTTTTCCCTGATCCCGTTGATCAGGTTGATGGTCGGAAATAAATCCATGTCATCCAGCACCCGCTCGTTATCAAACACGATCGTTTGGGTCTGATTGGATCCCGTGTAAAACTGCTCGTATTTTTCGGCACGAAGTCCGACTATGGCCCTTAGCTGATCGACTACCGTAAATTCGCTGTGCATATATACACCGAGGTTACGCATATTTGCCTGAAAACTATTGGGGTTATTGGGAATAAACAGGGGGCTGTAACGAACACCATTTCGATTGGATTCAGAAAATAGATTTTCCTCCCTCAGGACTTCGTTGGGATCTCCGCTAAAAGTGCTGGTACCGGTGGAAAACTGAAAATCTTCGATTAAAAAATCACGTTCCTTGTAGACATAGGAAGACCCAAACTTGAATTTTGCAGTTTTTCCGAATAGTTGGTGGTTATTGGTCAAATCCAGCTTTCCGACCAGATTTTGTTCGTCCAACGAGCGCCAAATACGTTGGGGCAGCCCTACTTCCGAAGAGATGGTCTGATTGGGGCGTCGAAAACGCAGTATCCGAACGTCCGGATCGTCAATGGTAGACAGAGTGGGTGAAACCTTCCAATTGACCTCCCAGGCGCCGTTTTTCAAAAAGTGCGCCCCGGAAAGCATCAGGTTCGTCAGCGATCGCTCGCTGTATTCAATGTTGTATTGATCTGCCTCGAATAGGGCCCCCAGGTTTGAATTTTCAAAATCAAAAACCCCCACCTTGGATTCCCCGTTTTGCAAGCGAATCAAATTCAGTTTGTACTTGGAAAAATCGGTCTTGTAAGCCAGTCCGAAGAGTCCGCCCAGCAGCACGTTGTTGACCCCGAAACTACCTCTTGACCGCTCCAGCGCCTCTAGCTCTGTCTCGCTGGACTCCCTGGGCTTGCCAAACAGGTTGTACTCGGCATCTTGAAAGAACTCCGAGCTGTTTTTGTAGGTAAGCGCCAGATTATAGCCCAGGGTATTGCCAGCAACCGACAGCTGATTGCCAATCGAAAAGCCCAGCCCCATATTCATGGCATTTGGATCCCTTCTTCCGCCAAATTCAGGGTTAAAATCCCGTAGGATGCGCTGGTACAGTTGTCCTCTCTCTCCAGAAGGATTGCCGACCACCTCAGCGAATTGTGGGATATCGGTGAGTCCCTTGGTCGGGATGTCCCGGTATCCGTTGTCGAACCCCAGAAAATCGGTACCGCTCGTGCCCGCCCGTAGGAAATCCCGGTTAAAATGCATCGAGGGATTGTACCCGCCAGTTAAGGATACCCGAATGGTCTTTTCTTCCGGAAAATCCTTGGTCTCAATATCCACCACTCCCCCGGTAAAATCTGCCGGAAGGTTACTGGTGAAGGACTTGGACACAATGATGTTATCAATGATAGTGGTCGGAAAGATGTCCATCTGAATGGTGTTTCGGTCCGGATCCAATCCGGGAATATCTACGCCATTTAGTACCGTCTTGGTATAGCGGTCTCCCAATCCGCGGATGTACACGTACTTTCCTCCTTCGATGGATACACCGGTCACGCGCTTGATCGCGGAGGCAGCGTCTCCATCACCTATCTGACGAAAGGCAGCGGAGGAAATTCCATCCACGAGCTGGGGCGCGTTGCGTTTCACGGTCATCAAGGCTGCCTCGGTGGTGCGAATGGCTTCCGCAGAAATGGTCACGGTCTCCAGGTCGGAGGTGTATTCGGTCAATTTCAGGTTATCCAAGACGGTCACGGCGTCGGCCCTGACAACAATTCCTTCCATGCTAAGGGTATTGTACGATATGAACGAAGCCTGCAGGGTATAGGTCCCCGGGCTCAACTGAAGTTCAAAATCGCCATCAAAATCCGTAACGGCGCCAATTTGTGTTCCAACCACGGCAACCGCCACACCAAATAAAGGTTCACCGGTTCCTTCGTCGTAAATGGTTCCCCGCACCGTGCCGTTTTGCGCCAGGGCCAGGGTTGACATGAGTGCCAGTCCCAGAAAAAACCAGCTTGTTCGTACTATTTTCATTGATTTATATGTTTTGAATACAGCGAGTTTAGCTAAAAAAGTAGGGAAAGGGATGGTAGATCCATCCCTTTCAAAAAAATCACAAAGTGGAGGTATTATAAGTCATCCAATGCGCCGGAAGCAGCTGCCCAGGACCAACCCTCGAATGCGGTCTTGTCCGCCCCTACCGTGTTTGCTCCATGAGCCACTTCGGTGGCATGCACATGAGTTCCACTGCGGAATACTGTTTCAAGCGCCACGCCTTCAGGTAAGGTGGCTTCCAGGTTTGAAAATACTAAGATTCCATTAGTAAAATTTTCCAATGATTTATTCCCTATTGGATTTCCATCGGAATCCACCTCGCCACTTAGCGACAAATCGCCCCTTCCTTCCGTATCTTCATTCGCAGGATCAGGGAAGCCCCTGAAGTAAATATTTTCGAAAGTCCCTCGGGCACCGTCTCGGAAATCGCCCATTTCAGCAGCATCACTACCGACGATCGTTCCATTCCTGAAGGTATGCGCACCAGTTAATGAACCTTCCGGACCATCAATCTCCAATGCGTGATCGGTATTGGGACCGCAAACCACAATAAAATTGTCCAAGGTTCCGGACCAGGCCTGATCGGTATCCAACGCATCGTCTCCACCACTCCAGATAATTGCGTTTTTTACATTTACCGAACCGCCGAACCATTCGATCCCGTCGTCCTCGTTACCAACTACTTCGATGTTTTCGATTTCAGTGAGGGATCCCACACCACCCAGCGTCAAACCGTTGATTTCATTGCCCTCACCAATATTTGAACCGCCATGCCGAATGGAAACCCACTTGAGCATACCGGAATTGTCATCCATGTCGTTGCCTCCGTATCGTCCGTTGGTATCGGATGGCGGTATCCCTTCAATCTGTACTTCGCCAACATTACCGGCGAGTGATGCGGGGGCATTCCCTAAAATCAACAAGCCACCCCAAAGGCCATTAATATTGGGATCCAGGTTTGGACTGGCAACCATTCCCGGCTCGATTTCATCGGCAACGGAAGTAAAAATGATTGGCTGCGTAGGTGTTCCAACTGCGTTGATGGTTGCTCCCCGAGCAATAACCAGGGCCGTAGCATTGGCACCCGATCCGGCTTCACCTTTTACTATTACTCCGGGCTGAATGGTCAGCTCGGTTCCACTGGTAACGGTAATTCGCCCACCCAGCACATAGGTTTTTCCCGTTTCCCAGATCTGGTCCGCGGTGATGTTATCCGGCACTCGGATCACGGTAGGCACCTCACCCACGGTCAGTACGTGGGTGACCGTTTGGCTGTCCCCGTTGCTATCCGTAGCCACGAATTCAAATACGATATTGCTGTTGGCATCGGCTTCCGTAGAGGTGTAGGAAAACTGGTGGCTGGCCGATGTTTCGCCGTTGAAGTTAGCGGTCTCGATGGTACTGCCGTCCCTGCGAATGAGAAGAGAAGCCAGGCCGTCCGGTGCACTTACGGAAGCCGTCACGGGGCCTACCGTTTCACCGGCTTGAATCACTGCCGTGGCAGGAATTCCAGAAATAGTAACGAAATTGTTGGGGGTCTCTTCTTCTCCGCAAGACACTAACAAGCCGGCTGCGAGTAGAAGTGAGATCATCCCTTTACGAATAGATTTCATAATTTAGGCGTTTGATTTAGTAAGTCAGGTTGTTTACTCCTGCAAATTTGACTGAATAAATCGTAGCCGATAAAAAAATGGAATTATGAAATTTTAAAATTAAATTTCGAAATTTAATTTTAAATTAATATTAATTCTAAAAAGTGCTCGTCATACCTCTAAATCCACTTTTCGAGACAATTCTTCTTTTAAAAACCGAGCGGTATAGCTTCCTCTGATGGTGCACATCTTTTCGGGTGTACCGCTGAACAGAATTTCTCCTCCTTTCTGTCCCCCTTCCGGACCCAAGTCCACGATGTGGTCCGCTACTTTGATCACGTCCATGTTGTGTTCGATGACCAGGACCGTATTACCCTTGTCTACCAATTTTTGAAGTACTTCGAGCAAATGTCCGATGTCTTGAAAATGCAAGCCTGTGGTCGGCTCATCGAGAATGTAAAAGGTCTTTCCCGTATCTTTTTTGGATAGTTCGGTGGCCAATTTCACCCGCTGTGCCTCTCCTCCAGACAGGGTGGTGGCATGTTGCCCCAGCGTAATGTAGTCCAGTCCCACCTCGTGCAGGGTTTTGATCTTGCGTAGAATCCTCGGCTGGTTCTGAAAAAAGGCTACCGCTTGTTCCACGGTCATGTCCAGGACATCGGCAATGGATTTACCCTTGAAGCGAACCTCAAGCGTTTCCCGGTTGTACCGTTTGCCCTTACAGGTTTCACAGGGAATGTGCACGTCGGGAAGAAAATCCATTTCGATCAGCTTCATGCCTCCGCCCTCGCAATCTTCACAGCGACCGCCTTTGACATTAAACGAAAACCGACCCGGTTTGTAGCCCCTGATTTTTGCCTCCGGCAATTCCGTGAAGAGGGCCCGGATATCGGTGAAAACACCGGTATAGGTAGCCGGGTTGGAGCGGGGGGTCCTGCCGATCGGTGACTGGTCCACCTCGATCACTTTGTCCAAATGTTCCAGCCCTTTGATTTGCTTGTAGGGAAGTGGCTCCTTTCGGGAGTTGTAAAATTGCCGATTCAGTAAAGGATACAGCGTTTCGTGGATCAGCGAACTTTTTCCGGATCCGGAAACGCCTGTCACACAAACCATGGTACCCAGGGGGATCTCCAGCTTGACTTCCTTCAAATTATTCCCGCTGGCTCCGGTGAGCGTCAACTTCTTTCCGGATCCGCTCCGACGTTTGTCGGGCACCGCTATACGCAGTTCTCCATTCAGATACCTGGCAGTCAGGCTGTCTGCCCGAAGAAGTTGTTCCGGGCTGCCACTGGCCACGATATGCCCACCGTGCCGACCGGCACCGGGACCAATGTCCAGCACATAATCGGCTTCCAACATCATGTCACGGTCATGCTCTACCACGATTACCGAATTTCCCAAATCCCGCAAATCCTTCAAGGCGCGGGTTAGTTTCACATTGTCTCGTTGGTGCAAGCCTATGCTGGGTTCGTCCAGAATGTAAAGTACGCCTACCAACTGCGTACCAATCTGCGTGGCAAGGCGGATCCGCTGGGCCTCTCCACCAGAAAGGGTGCGTAAGGGCCGGTTTAAGGACAGGTAATCCAGCCCTATATCCAGTAGAAAGCCAATACGCTTTCGGATTTCTTTCAAAACTTCCGCCCCGATCACCTTCTGTCGCTCGGTCATCCGGTCCTCAATGGTAGCAAACCAATCGCCAAGCGTCCGGATGTCCATCTGGGCCAATTCACCAATGTGCTTGCCGGCGATTTTAAAATGCAGTGCCTCTTTCTTCAGCCGGTAGCCCTCGCAATCGGGGCAGGTACGGGAACTGGTGAAATCACTGATCCATTTCTGCATCTTGTCGGTACCACCTTCCTGCTGCTTCTGCAAAAAGTTGAGAATGCCTTCAAAGGTAGTGGTCCACTTGGTGCCCGGGTATTTTACGGAATCCACCGCAACTTCCTGCTTATCTCCATAAAGCAGGATCTCCACCACCTTGTCCTCCAGTTTGGCAATGGGTGTGGCGAGACTTCCCTTGTACCGCTTAAGAATGGCCTCGATTTTTTTGAAGATCCAAATATCCCGGTATTCCCCAAGCGGGGCAATACCGCCCCGGCTGATACTCAATGAGGGATCGGGGATGACGTTGTCCCGGGTGATTTCCTCGATTGTGCCCAGACCGTTGCAAGTGGGACAGGCTCCATAGGGACTGTTAAAAGAAAAGGAGTTGGGTGCCGGTTCATCGTAGCTGAGGCCGGTTTGCGGGTCCATCAGGTACTTGGAGAAATGGTGAATTTTATTTGACTCGTCCAGCAGCATGACGATCCCTTTCCCGTGTTGCAATGCCGTTTTCAGCGATTGGGTGATGCGGTACCGGTCGCTCTCTGCCGCCACTACCCGGTCCACCACAATTTCTATATCGTGGATCTTGTACCGGTCGACCTGCATCTTTGGCTGCAGCTCTTGAACCTCCCCGTCGATACGTACGCGGGAATAGCCCATTTTACGAATCTGCTCAAACAATTCCCGGTAATGCCCTTTTCTACCTTTCACCACCGGTGCCAGTATGGACAGCCGCTTTTCTGAAAATGACTGAAAGATCTGTTCGATGATTTGATCCTCGGTTTGCCGCACCATTTTATCACCTGACAGGTAGGAAAAAGCTTCCGCTGATCTGGCGTACAACAAACGCATAAAATCGTAAATCTCGGTAACGGTGCCAACAGTAGAGCGGGGATTTTTCGAGGTGGTTTTTTGTTCAATCGATATGACAGGAGATAAGCCGTTGATTTTATCCACATCGGGGCGCTCCATCCCACCCAGGAAGGAGCGTGCGTAGGCCGAAAAACTTTCCATGTACCGGCGCTGTCCTTCCGCATAGATGGTATCGAACGCCAGGGAGCTTTTTCCACTTCCACTCAACCCGGTAATCACCACTAATTTGTTTCTTGGAATGGTCAGGTCCAGATTTTTCAGGTTGTGTTCCCGGGCGCCAAAAATCTCAATGTAATCCTGCGACGGTGTTTTTTCTGCTGACATACGAACGACTTGCGCGATAATTTGAATGAATGTACAAAATTAAGGAATCGAATGAGAAAGGCCTTCATTTACTCTGATTAACCCAAAAAATCACCGGAAGGTTTCGCCCGCCCGGGCGACTTACTTTTCCCGCATTTCCTGTTCCGTTTGTCCCGTAACGGTGGATTTAAGCCCGCTTAGTACCAGATTCCACCAGTAGTGAAATATAAACTTGTGCTTTTCCCGCTCAAAATACACCTCTCCCTTGCTGAGCTCGCCTGATTTTTTGGGATTTTGCGTGGGAATGACCAGCTTATTCGCAAGAAAAGCGCCAATTCTACGAAAAATATTTTGATTTCGTTTGTAATTCTTATCCAAAATCTCAATTTCCAAATCCTCGTATTTGGCGATAACCTGTCCGGTTCCCTCCAGATCGTTTGCCCGGATATCAAAAGCGAGGTCATTTAACCTACCGCTTTTCAAGGCAATGCGTGTGGCCGGCATGATCATGTCATTGAGCACCGGCAGATTCATTGTACCTATGCTTCCCTTCAAGAAAAAAGTACCCTTACCGTCGTTGATCAGGTGATCCGCGCGCAGGTCTATCTGGCCCTGTCCCATTAGCCTGCCCCTTGCGCTTACCCGAAGTGTGTCGGTTTGGGCAGACGTGGCGCCCATCGAACTAAACCCGCTGATTTCTCCTTCCACCCGATCAAAAAAGATTTTTCCGGAAGTGGTGGCGTTGGTTTCTGGCCGTTCTTCGTAGGTAATCCGAATGTCTGAAAACGCAATGGTTGGCAAATGTAGCTCTCGCGGGAGTTCTTCCAGGATTTCATGGATCATTTTGGGTCGTTTGCTGGTGTCCTCCACTTTTCGCTTGTCCCGAAAGATGTCTAGCTCCGGCCCCTCCAGGAGCAGGGTATCGGCAGCAATCCTTCCCTCTCGGAAATAGGCGTGAAAATCCATTCCATCCAGTTGCATGCGGGCGTTGGTAAGCTCCATCCAATTGGTTTCCTTTTCAAAACGGTTGACATAGGCGTATTTCCTTAGCTTATTTCGAAACGAGATTTCCTCGACAATTAGTCGCTGATCCCGGGTATTGAAGGACAGATCGCGGGCTTCGACGACATTCAGGTAATCATTGATGTGTACCTGCGCACCGGCCATGTATCCTTCGATGCTCTCTACCAAAAAAAGCGCATCGGGATTTTCCTTGTCCTCTTTGCTAAAGCGAAAACCATCGGCAAAAACAAACAAATCGGTTAGGGACAGGCGTACCGAATCCGTTTTTCCATCGCGGTTCTCAAAGGAGACTTTATTTACACGAAGGTGGTTTAGCCCGATAACCCGGTAGTCCTTTCCTTTTCCGGTGGCCGAGGGCTTCTGACTGGCTTGCATTTCCTCCAGGTCCGGGGTCCGCGTCTCCAAAACAGCATTTTCGATATACGCAGAGTCCAGTTGGATGCTGTTGTAAAACAAAAAATCTATCCAGCGAAAACCTGTAAAACTGGCCTCGTCAAAGCGCAGATGAAACCTGATTTTGTTCTCCGCATCCAGGTCCTGACCGGGACGGATGTCCACGGAATCCATTTTCAGGTAGGTTCCTCGGTAATCATAATCCAAATGAATGTCTCCAAAAGCCACCTCGTGTCCGGCAAAATCGTTGGTCCGGGTAATCATGTTGGAGACGATGCGCTCCGCATGCCGATTCAGGTACTGATTGATAAAAAAAGGTAAGGCAATAAGGAGGGCGATCATACTGCTCACCAGTACAAGGATCGGTATCAGCGTCTTTTTCATGAGAAATTATTTGTTGCTCAAGATACTGATAAAAATGGATCCAATTCTTAAACCGGGAGTTTAATTACATAGCTCCTGCCCCTCCGCACATTCAATTGCCGACTGATCAGCCAGGGGTTGTAGGTCTTCACTTCCTTGTAGGTACTTTTGTGTTCTTTCGCCCACTCGGCCAGGTTGGAAATGCTCTCCGTCACCTCAATCTCCCGTAAGGGTGGTATCTCGTAAAGATCGTCACGCTGAAGTTCAAATCCGTACTTGCCAGGGTTTTCGAAGATCTCTTTCAACGCCAATGCCCGAAAAAGGTAGCGGCTCGTCTCTTCGTTCAGGTACAAATCGTAGTAATCCGGACTCAATTGCTGGTTCTTTCGGCGCGTGATGCCGGCAATCCCCATATTATAGCTCGCTGCTACACTGGTCCAGTTCCCAAACTTCCCGTAGGAGGCACGCAGGTATTTACAGGCGGCTAGCGTGGATTTTTCAAAATGGTACCGTTCGTCCACATCCCGGCTGACTTCCAGTCCGAAATCCCCGGCTGTGCCTTTCATGAATTGCCAGAAACCTTTAGCTCCGGCAGGCGAAGTTACGTTCATCAGGCCCGATTCGATCAATGCTACAAACTTGAAATCGTCCGGGATACCGTTTTCTTTAAGCGTCTGCTCGATGAAAGGGAAAAATTTCCCCGCCCTCTTCATCATTAGTAAGGTATTGGATTCCCAATAGGCGTTGACATAGATCTCCCGCTCGTAGCGTTCGTAAACTTCCGGATCCTCCATGGGTACGCTTTCACCGGCAAATTCGGGAGATTCGGGCAGTTCAAAAATCCGAACTCGTTGCAACCCGGCCGAATGTGCCTCCTGAACGCGGGCCGTAGTATCGGTTGGGTTGGAAGTGGCTCCGCTATCCCTTCCTCTAAACCACAAATAGCCAATCAATACAAACTGCACTAGCAGAAGCAGGTACAAATACGAAATGTGTTTGGTGTTCACTGGTCTGGTAATTTGAAGGTGCCAATCGGTTGCGGTAAAAAGAATTCGTGCTGCCCAGGCGTTCGCCGAAGGAATCCGACCGCCCGCTGCTTTCTCAGGCCAGGAGCGATGGGCCGCCTCAGGTCCCAGCCATCCAAGGGATGCGGTCCCCATTTTTTAGTTGACCGATGTGCTGTCTCGCTTACCCTCCTCTGAAAAGCGGGAGTTTTCGTCTCTTCCTCTTTCAATTACGCCGTCTGTTAACGTTTTGAAAAAAATGGCTCGCCTTTTTTTCTTCTCCGTAAAGGAAAGTAATGGTTCCAACGAAAGCAAGCGCGGATCGATGGAATTTTTTTTAATTAATAGAAAAATTTCGACTTTTGAGAAAAACGCCGGATTATTTCATTTTTTTTCCCTTATTTAAAGAATGGACACCTTGATTTCATCCCCCTACTGGTCGTTTCTGGTGCTAGTGCTTAGCGTCCTTCTGGTAGCGCAGCTCATTTCCCGATGGCGCTTTCATCCCTTCATTGCCCTGGTCATCGCGGCCGTTTTTGTGGGATTAATCAGTCCGAATCTGGTCCGGGATCAAGGATTGATTGCCGCCATCGAACTACCCATGACCGAATTGGGCGCCATGGCAGGGAAAATTGCCTGGGTCATTGCCCTCGCCGCGGTCATCGGAACAGCCATGATGGAAAGTGGAGCCGCTTCCCAGATTGTGAGCCAACTCCTAAAAAGGCTTGGAGAAAAACAGGCCGCGCTTGCCCTGATGCTGGCTGGGTTCATTTTATCTATCCCGGTCTTCCTGGACACGGTATTTTTTCTATTGATACCATTGGGAATCACCCTTGCCGCAAAAACCGGCAAAGATTACGTGTTGTATGTCACCGCTATCGGGGGAGGAGCAGCAATCACCCACAGCATCGTACCCCCTACCCCCGGACCATTGATCATGGCAGAAACGATGGGCCTGGATCTGGGCTTGGTTATCAGTGCCGGTCTGCTGCTGGGGGTCCTCCCTGCCTTTGTGGTGCTAATCGTGGGAAAAAAACTGAACCGCTCCTATCGCATTCCGCTGCGGATTGCGCCAGCGCCCGTCCTGCCTGGCGGTAGGGAATTGTCCCTGGGACTGTCCCTGCTTCCGATTTTGTTGCCCATCACGCTGATCGGCGCCGCTTCGCTGGTCCAGGCCCTGACCGGCTCGGTACCGGAATGGCTGAGCTTCCTTGGAAATAAAAACCTGGCCATGGCAGCGGGAACAGGCACCGCCCTGTACCTGTGGGCCATCACCCGGGAGTTGAATTCAAGAGCACTTTGGGAGAAAATCGGTAAACCGCTCGAAATTGGCGGCCTGATTATTTTGATTACGAGCGCCGGTGGGGCGTATGGGGCCATGATTGGGCATACGGGGATCGGTGAAGCCATTCGTCTGAGCTCGGAAAAACTGCAGCTCCATTACATCCCTCTGGCCTGGCTGATTGCCGCGGTGTTAAAAACAGCCCAGGGATCGGGCACGGTGGCGATGATTTCCAGTGCGGCCATTGTCTCGGCCTTGATCGGCAACGGCTCTGAATTGCCCTACCACCCGGTTTATCTGCTCATGGCTATGGGGTTTGGCTCCCTTTTCGTATCTTGGATGAACGACAGTGCCTTTTGGGTGGTAGCCCGTATGAGCGGACTGACAGAAAAAGAAGCCCTTAAAACCTGGACCTTTTTGCTGGCCATGATTTCCCTGGCAGGGATGCTGCAGGTGTGGCTACTGTCTTGGATAGTACCTTTAATTTAATCAAAAAAACCATCAACGCATGCATGTACTGATTATCGGCGGAGGCGGCTTTATCGGAAGCCGCCTGGCGATAGAATACCGCCAACAACATCCTGATCCAGGTAGTAGCCTGACCTTGTTTGACCGCCATTTCCCCGAAAAACTGACAAATAACCCCCAATTTGACTGTATACAGGGCGATTTTGGCGATCCCTCCCAGGTAGATGCATTGCTCGATAAAAAGCCCGACCTGATCTTTCACCTCGCTGCCGTGGTAAGCGGAGAGGCAGAGAAAAATTTTGACCTGGGCATGCAGGTCAACCTGAACGGTTCACTGCACCTGTTGGAAAAATGCCGGGCACTGGGCCACCGCCCCCGCATCGTCTTTGCCAGCTCCTGTGGCATCTTTGGAGGTGACATGCAGCAAGTAATCACTGAGGACACCGCCCCAAAACCCAGAAGCTCCTATGGTACCCAAAAAGCCATAGTGGACCTCCTAATGAACGATTACAGCCGCAGGGGATTTGTGGACGCCCGATGCCTCCGGTTGCCCACCATCACCGTGCGGCCCGGTAAGCCCAATGCTGCTACTTCCTCGTTTTTGAGTGGCATCATCCGCGAACCCTTGAATGGACAGCCGGCCAGCTATCCCGTGGACCCAAGCTCGGAATTCTGGATTCTATCTCCCAAACAAGTCGTTAAGAACTTTCTCCATGCAGCCAACCTGTCTCCCGAACTAATCGGAGAGGATCGGACCATTAACCTGCCCGGACTAACCGTATCGGTACAACACATGATCGACTGCCTGGAAAGGGTGGCCGGCCCCAGGGTGACCCAACGCATCAGCTATCGGCCGGATGCCTTCCTTCAAAGCATCGTGTTGACCTGGCCTCCCCACTTTAACACCCGAAAAGCAACTGACCTTGGCTTTACCGCAGACCGGGACGTAGAAGAAATTATCCGAAACTACATTCGGGAAGAGAATATCCAACTTACCGTAGCATGAATCACACTATCAAAACCGCATTGATCACCGGTGCCGGTTCGGGAATCGGCCGCTCCGTGGCCCGGGCGCTTGCCAACGCAAACTGGACGCTGATCCTCACCGGCAGAAACCAGGAAAAGCTGGAGGAAACAGCAGCTGCTTGCAACGGCAACGCACACCTGGTGGCTCCTGCGGATATTACCGACCCTGCCGCAATCCGGCAGCTTTTTATCCAGGTGGAGAAAAAATTTGGTCGCCTGGACCTTTTGTTTAACAACGCTGGTGTAAATGCCCCCGCCGTGCCCCTGGAAGACCTGGCCTTTGCCGATTGGAAACGCGTGATCGACACCAACCTTACCGGGGCCTTTCTTTGCACCCAGGAAGCTTTTCGACTGATGAAAAAACAGCAACCAAAAGGAGGGCGGATCATCAACAACGGCTCCATCTCGGCCCATGTACCCCGGCCGCTGTCTGCAGCCTACACGGCAAGCAAACATGCAGTAACCGGCCTTACCCGTTCCAGCAACCTGGATGGACGGGCCCACGGCATTGTCTGCGGCCAAATCGATATTGGAAATGCCAAAAGTGCCATGACCAAAAAAATCGAAGAAGGTATTTTGCAGGCAGACGGCTCGCACAAGGCGGAACCCACCATGGACCTGGACGAGGTGGGACGCGCGGTCGTGTACATGGCCGGATTGCCGCTGGACACCAACATACCCTGGATCACCCTCATGGCTAACGGCATGCCCTATATGGGTAGGGGCTGATGGCCTTTTTTGCCAATGCCGGGTAATTCACCAGGAACCCGTACCTCCCAACCCGTTTATGAAAAACTTCTCTGACATGCCAAATTACCTGAAAACTGCTTCGTTGCTCCTTGTTTCCGGCCTGCTGCTTGGAACAAGTTGCCAGAAAAAAGCTGCCGAAACGGCCAAAAACGAACCCGAATTTACCCGTGTCAATTACAATCGGCCCGAGGCCAGTTCCTACCTGGGAGTGGGGCTATGGGCCTGGCCGCTGCCCATGGACTACGATGGGGACGGAGATATGGATTTACTGGTTTCCTGTCCGGACAAGCCCTTTAATGGCCTTTACTTTTTCGAAAACAGCAGTGGAGAAGCCTTTCCCCGGTTTGAACCTCCCGTACGCCTGGGAGACGCTATCCCCAAGGTTCAGGTTTCCCACTTCGGGCCGGGTGAACCCAAGGTGACCGTCCCCGGCGCCGAACTGAAGGATTTCCGGAAAAGCCTGGACTCTAAACCCGAAGCCTTATTTCCAATCGAAGAGCTCACCAAAGATCTGGGAAAAAATCCTCGATTTAATCAATGGAAAATGGTCGATTACGAGGGAGACGGCGATTTGGATATCCTGGTGGGCATGGACGACTGGTCGGATTATGGCTGGGACAATGCCTACGATAGTACCGGCACCTGGGTGAATGGCCCCCTGCACGGATACGTGTACCTACTGGAACATACGAACGGGGAATACCGTAACCGCGGCCGGCTGCAGGCCGATGGAAAGGAAATCGACGTATACGGGGCCCCGTCCCCAAATATGGCCGATTTTGACGGCGATGGAGACCTGGATTTGATCTGCGGGGAATTCCTGGACCGGATGACTTATTTCGAAAACGTGGGCAGCCGGGAACAGCCCGTATTCAGGGAAGGCCAATTTTTGGAAAATGAGGCAGGTCTAATCAAAATGGATCTGGAAATGATCATCCCGGTGGCCGTTGATTGGGATCGGGACGGACAGGTGGACCTGATTGTAGGCGATGAAGACGGACGCGTCGCCTGGGTGCAGCATACCGGGAAAATGCGGGACGGCATGCCCCAATTTACAGCCCCCAGGTATTTCCGGCAGCAAGCGGATCACTTAAAATTTGGCGCACTGGTAACGCCGGTAAGCGTAGACTGGGACTCCGATGGAGACGATGACCTCATTGCTGGCAATTCGGCCGGGTACATTGCCTTCATAGAAAATCTGAGCGGCGGCCCCACGCCCAGCTGGGCCGAACCGGAATTATTGGAAATCGACGGCGACCCGATTCGCATACAAGCAGGGGACAAGGGTTCCATACAGGGGCCCGCCGAAGCCAAATGGGGCTATACCACCCTCTCCGTGGCGGATTGGGACGGAGACGGACATCAGGATATCGTATTCAATTCCATTTGGGGAAAGGTGGAATGGATCCGGAATACCGGTACGGAACTACAAGGCCCCCAACCGGTGCGGGTAGCTTGGGGAAATCAGGCGCCACCCTACCCAAGCTGGAACTGGTGGAAGCCAGCGGCCGGGGAATTGGTCAGCCAATGGCGAACCACTCCTTATGCCATCGACTGGGACGAAGACGGCATCATGGATCTGGTGATGCTGGATCATGAAGGCTACCTGGCCTGGTATCGGGGCACCCGCAAAGACGATGAAACCGTTTTACTTCCTGGAAAACGTATCTTTTTTGGAGAAAATGCCAGCGCATTAACCAGCAAAAACGAAGTGGAAGAGGCCGCAACCGGGCCGCTTCGACTAAATACCGGAGTGGCCGGCAGGAGCGGTCGGCGCAAAATCAGCTTTGTGGACTGGGACAAGGACGGCGATATGGACCTACTGGTTAACAGCCTGAACGTGTCCCTGTTTGAAAATATCGGCCAACGCCCGGACAGGGTGGTCTTTCGATACCATGCCCCGTTTACGGACCAAATGCTGGCCGGACACACCACCAGCCCCACCTTTGTGGATTGGAACGGTGACGGCGTTTGGGAGGTGTTGGCAGGCGGCGAAGACGGACATTTTTACCATCTGCCGCGGTAAAGAGGTAGGGATCTTTTTTATTTTCCGGCCTGATTGCGGACAAATTCGGTTGAAAGGATGCGGTTTTGCCTGGTGAAAAAACTACGGATTGCTATTCGCTACACATTCACAAAAACTTTCACCGCAAGATTTTCCGGGTTCATCGCAAACTTTTTCGGGTTGATCTCCTTCCGGGATGAAGGCCATTCCTTTTCCTTAGGTTTGTCATGAAAATAATTCAAGAACCGCCCGTCATCTGACGGGCAAAAAAACGAAAAATCATGAAAAATCTAATGAAAAGTGCCGCAATAGCCGTTTTGTTCCTCGTATCCCTTACGAGCATGACCCCTGCACCCCGTCCAGACCTGGTGATTTCGGAGGAGGGAAAAAATCTCTTCGTTCAATTACATTCCCAGCTACAGGGGACCACCATTTCCATCACCGATCAATCTGCGAACACCTTGTTTTTCACAGATGCCTACGAAGGAAGCTACGCAAAAAAGTTTAACCTGGAACAATTAGCCGATGGTACGTATTTCTTTCGGGTGGACAACCCCAAGGCAAGCCAGGTGTACACCTTGAAATTGGTTGAGGACCGGATAGAAATCCTCCGGAAAGAAGAAAAATCCTCTCCCTCGGTTTTTCGGGTGGATGGCGCCACCGTGTTCTTTGCCCTTTCTTCAGAAGACCTGAAAAAGGTGGACATTACGATCACCAATAGCCAAAATGCCGAGGTATTCCGCACATCGGAAAACGTAGACGGCAGCATTGACAAAGTCTTCAACTTTGAAAAGGCGGTGAAAGACAGTTATACGATTCGCGTAGCGGACGGGAAAACGACCTATTCCCAATACATCGAAGTGAGCTAATGGCTCCCTTCCCCTTCACTGGCGAATTTCTTACGCAGCATTGGAAACCGGATACCAACCGGTTTCTTTTTTTTGTGATCACTTCGACAGCGGTTGCAAAACCGTGTTCGTCTACCATTTTGTATATTGGTACCTCTACTATATGTTCCATATGCCTAACCTTTCGACTTCGTTTCAAAAATACCAGGCTCCCTTTCTGCACGTACTGACCTGGTCCATTTTTTTCTTGTTGCCTTTTCTCGTGGAGCAAGGTTACGGAGGCAGGGGACCACAATCCGCACGGGCTGAAAACTTTTTGTACCTAAACAGCCTTACCAATATCTTTTGGGTCCTGCTCTTTTATGCAAACACCCGGCTCCTGATTCCCCGCCTTCTGTACCAACGGAAATTTACGGGCTACCTTGGGGTCCAACTGCTGCTATTTGCTGGCATCCTGTTCTTCCACCGCCTGCTCTTTGAGATCCTTCTGCCCGACCTGCATTTTTCCTTTTACCGGTCCGCGCTTTTCAATGCGGTTCCCTTTGTATTCATTCTGATGGCAGGCATCGCCTTTAAATCCGTATCCGACAAGATTCGCTCGGATCGCCTGGACAGTGAAAGACAGCAAGAAAACCTGAAGACCGAACTGGCCTTTCTCCGCTCTCAAATCAGTCCGCATTTTATACTGAATATCCTGAATACGATGGTGGCATTGGCACGCATGAAAAGCGATGCGCTGGAACCCTCGTTGATAAAACTTTCATCGCTGATGCGCTACATGTTTTTCGAGACGGATGAGGAAAAAGTACCGTTAACAAAGGAGTTAGAATATTTGAGTAGCTATATTGACCTTCAAAAACAACGGATCGGAAGCCGGTTACAACTGGTGACAGAGGTACAAGCCGCGGAAAACTGGCATCGCATCGAACCCATGCTCCTCATTCCTTTTGTGGAAAATGCCCTGAAGCATGGCACCGGAATGATTCCCGACCCAACCATTTACATTTCCCTTAGCGCCAAAGAGGGGCAACTTCAATTCAGGGTAAAAAACAAATACAGCAAAGAAAATGAGACCATGGATACCATTTCAGGGATAGACCTATCCAATGTAAGCCGACGGTTGGAGCTGCTCTATGGTAGCAAACATCGCCTTACTATTGATAAAAGCGATGGATGGTTTACCGTCCACTTACAATTAACCTTTACACCATGATCACCTGCATTGCCATAGATGACGAACCCCTGGGCCTTGAGCTGTTAAAGGACAATATCAGCAAGGTTCCCTTCCTACATTTGCTGGCTACCTGCAGCAATGCCTTTGAGGCCATGGAAGCGCTACGCAAACAGCCCGTCGACCTGATATTTACCGATATTCAAATGCCCGGGCTCACGGGGTTTCAGTTTATCTCCAGCTTGCAAAAGAAACCGATGGTTATTTTCATTACCGCCTATAGCCAGTACGCTGTGGATAGTTTTGACCTGGATGTGGTGGATTACCTGGTAAAACCTGTGCCCCTGGAGCGGTTTATCAAGGCCTGTAATCGGGCGAAAGAACGCCACGAGCTGAAAACTTCAAAACCGGCCGATAGTCCCGGAAAGTCCCCCGACCATTTCTTTGCCCAGGTGGATTACAGCCAGCTGAAAATCCGGTTTGACGATATTGTCTGGATGAAAGGATATGGGGATTACATCAAGTTTCATCTCAAAAGCCAGGAACAACCGTTGGTGGTACGGATGAGTTTCAAGGAACTCGAAAGGATCTTACCTCCCGGCAAATTTATACGCATCCATAAATCCTATTCCGTGGCGCTGTCAGAAATTACCGCCGTCCGTAAAAACAGCCTTTTTCTGGGGGATCAGGAGTTTTCGATCGGGGAGTCCTACCGGGAAGAAGTGGAAAAATGGATGCGTAGCGGGAATTGAAAAATGGAGATACCCCTTGGCTGGACACATAAAAAATTATCCGAAACCAGGCAACCACAAACCGGGAATGCATGCAAAAAGCACCGTTAGGGGTAGGCTAGGGCACAGAAGGTATGAATCGGCAGTGTAAATAGACGGTCAATTCAGCCCCTTCGTTCGGTCTGCTCGTAAAAATGGTCCTCCCGGCCTCCTTTTTATACCATTTTTGCCAGGATACAAGCTTATCCCGGTCCTTTCCACACCTTTGAAATCTCAGGCACCGCGAGAATAAGGCGATTCTTTCGCTGCATCCATGCACCTGAGGTTATCCTTTTCGGCATCGTTGCACACCGCTAAGCACGGCAGCCCTGTAGGACGCATTCTTCAAAAATCGCCTGCAAGGCAGTCATTTCATGGGGATAGCCGGAGTATGGGTCATTTATCCCCGGTTTGAAAGGTACTAACGGCTGACCAATCGCTCCAATTCAGGTTTTGGTCGCGGTAACGAACCCGCCAATAGTATTTTGTATCGGGAGCCAGGCGCTCCGTTTTTTCATCCGTTAAGTCGTCGTCCTTTTGTCGGTTTTCTTTGTAGTACCAGTTTTGGTATTGCTGCCAGCTCTCATAGTCCAATTTTTCAAATCCCGGTGATCTTGACAGCTGCCAATGGGAAGCGGCGTGAAAGGTGCCCGTATACTTGCTGGTGAATGGACCGGCTTTCAGAACAGCTCCTCGGATCGAAACCGCTGATCCGGCGGGGGAAATCGCTTCGGGGGTATTCGGTTTTCGTTCCTTTCTCCATACCGTAATGCTATCTCTCAATTCATTTTCCCGATGCTCCAGGGTATTGCCGCGGCTGATTCGTTGGATGGTGAATTTTGGATCGCTTCTATCGCCGTCTATGGACACCATGACAAATCCGTACTCGTCTTGCGTAACGGTAAACTCATCGTAATCCCTCCCTTCAAATTCGCCCCAGTTGTCGATGGCCCCTCCTGCGGAGGCCACATTGATCCAGAGGTGTTTGTGATCCCTGGATTGTCCCCGGGAATATCCGTGCGTGTGTCCAAAAAAGTGAATGCTGGGCTTTCCTGTTTTCGTAGAAAATTGTTCCAATTCCTTGACGATTCGCCCGGTAAAGTCCTCTTCGCCTGGAATCCAAAGTTCGGACTTAAACGGGTGATGCAACTGCGCAAAAACAAAGTCGATTTTATCGTCCTTTTCCGTGTCGGCCAACAGCTCTTTCAACCAATCCAGTTGTTCCCGCAAATCCCTGTACCCATCGTTTGAGTCCAAACCGATCACCCGGGTATTGCCGTAATCCTTGTACCACCAATGTTCGGAATAGGCAGGCGTACCATTCTCAGGCAAACTAAAATATTTAAAGTAGTAAACAGAATTACGCTCGTGGTTGCCGGGAACGGGATATACCGGCACCTGCGCGAATAATTGTGCTGCCGGATTAAAAAAGTGGTCTTTCCACTGATAAAACTTCGCACCATTTTCCACCAAATCTCCCGGAATCAACACCATTGCCAGGTTATCCGGAAGGGATCCGCCAAACTCTTTTTCAAGATAGGCGATCACCCCTTCGTTCACCACTTCGCTAAATTTATCGGGTTGGTTGTGGTCGTACTGCATATCGCTCATGGCAACGAGCTTAAAATCCTTGGCGTCGCTGGAAAAAGGAGGTGTTTTAAATTGAAAAATATCCGAACGAGCATTCCCGGTACGAACCCGGTAATAATATTCGGTAAACCGTTCCAAACCTGTGATCTTGACGGTATGAACCCGCGTATCGTCAAAATTGATCGCTTCAGAAGTACCCGTAGCGCTTTCACCCAATTCGGGACTGGTGCCCCATTCTACCGTACTTTCCTCCCCGTCGGAGGTCTGCCACATGACGATGGCAGAATTTGGCTCTACATCTTGCAGGTAGGGTTTGATCTCCAGGGTCTGGGCCAGGGAGGGAAAGCAAGCACTTGCAAACAAAGCGAATAAAACTGATTTGAACGCCATTTTCAATGTACGAATTACGTTTTGGTTTGGAACAACGACAACGCGCTGACACTATTCCCAGCCGGGAATTGCCATGCGCATCCCAAGGTACTATTTTCGTGAGAAAAGCAAGTAAACAGGGCTTAAAAAAAGCCAATTCTTCCGGGTTCGGCCTACCCGGGGGGCGATTGTTAGGCGGATCGGATCTATTTCTTGTATTCTTTGGGCCGCCCGAAAAGGATTCGCCATAGCGAAAGAAAGCAGGGCCACGGCGTATACGAATGCTCGATCGCTAAGCGAGCCCAGCCTCTGTTATCGAACAGAAAGCTAAAAAAACCGGATAATTTTCCTTAACTCGGACAGGGAACACCGACTTGGGTCCGAATTCGGATTCGTCGAACCTCCGAGGCCCCAAAAAAATGAGCAAATTCCCCAATTTTCAGCTATTTCTTTTTCTGTATGAAATACAAGCTACCGCCCTTTTTTTAGTGCTTCGAAACCGGAAATAACATCAAACAATTCTTCATCGATTAAACCCTGCCTCAGCTGGTGGTAGTCATGGTGCAGGTTTTCCAAAAGCTCTTCAATATTTTTTTCTGCACGTTGCATGGCTATCAACCTACTGGCATTCTCACTGGCCAGAGATGCTGCGCAGGCTTTGAACAGGGAAGAAAAAAGGTATTCGTGAATGAGTGCTAAAAGCGTATCTTTCATCCCTCCGGCTACCTGAGGGAGATAACTTGTTGGCCATTCCAGGCTTAAAAAACGCTGTTTCCACTGTTCATCCAGGGGCAATAATTTTTCTGCTATCTGGCTGTACCCTACGCCAATTTTTGGCTGGTTATGAAAAACGTAGACCCCATTGAATCGTCCATTATCGATATTTTCCTCACTTTTCACTAGGATTTGACTTACAAGGGGAGTGATCGCCTCCACGGCAGCCGGCAGGACAAAGCGCTTGGTCGGAGGATATCCCAGGTCAAGCAATTTCGACCCCAAACGCTCACCTACAGCCCATACCTCCTTTTTACCTGGTAAATCCGAAAAATAAGCTGCCATAAAACCTGCAATGGCGTCATTAAACTGTCCAACCAGCCCCTGATCGGATCCAAAAACTATTGCACAATACCTTGGCTCCTTTTTACTTCCTACAATCGCCTTGTTCCTTAAAACAATTGGCGGTTTTTCTCTGAAATAGGCAAGAATACCTAAACCGACCGTTCTATTGTATTCGCCAAGGGAACTGACTGCCAATTCATATTGTCCAATATTGGAAGCAGCCATTGCCTTCATGGTTCGCACCACAGCTTTCAAATCCTCTGCACTTCGGAGCTTTTGCTGTAAATAGGCTAGTGTTTTCATCGCAATTCATCCATTACAGCCACACTCTTGCCAAAAACAGGCCTGTTGCTATTCCCTATTCTCCTGGTTCTGATTTTTACCAATTCAAACCAAATAACGGATACGAAACCTACCCCTATACCCGTAAACAACTGTGTTGCATTAACCTGGGCGAATCCAAAAAATGCAGTTAATAGCGGAACAAATAACAAGAGTGCTGTAATGGTAATTGTTATGCCGATGATGAGTAAAATCAAATTGTTTTTGTACTTCATGGTAGTGAGTATAGAATAATAAAAAGAACGGTTTACAAGGGTTAGAAATATATTGGCAGCTATTAAAACAATAAACACCATTGTTCGCGTAAGGGCCTCATCATATGACTGATAAATAGAATATTGGTAGATTGATAAAGTCCCTGCAGTAATGATTAACCCCTGTATGGCACTTGTCGTTAATTCTTTCCCCTTGAAAAAAGTTGTCGAAAATGGTCTTGGCTTTTGCGTCATGGTGTTTTTCTCCATTGGCTCATTTTCAAAAATGATAGAGCAGGTCGGTCCCATGACTAGTTCTAAAAAAATAATGTGAACGGGTGAAAAAATATTTGGATAAACCCAGCCTAAGGCCAATGGAATAAAAACGGTAAGAATAATCGGTATATGAATGGATATAATATATTGAATGGCTTTTTTGAGATTGGCATATATTTTCCTGCCCATGGCCACGGCGTCTACCATTTTGGATAGATCATCTTCTACCAAAATGAGTGAAGCGGCTTGTTTGGCTATTTCTGTTCCCTTTTTACCCATAGCAATACCGATATGGGCAGCTTTCAAAGCAGGCCCATCATTTACGCCATCGCCTGTCATGGCCACTATTTGGCCTTTTGCCTTTAATGCGGTTATTATCCTCAATTTAGCTTCCGGAAACATTCTTGTAAAAATGTTCGTTTGGACTACTTTTTCTTTCAATTCATCATCTGAAAGTTTCATCAATTCATCTCCCGACACACTTTGCTCATACCCTTTAAAAGCGATTTGCCGGGCAATAGCAGTGGTTGTTGAAGCATTGTCACCAGTAATAATTTTTACAGCTATACCTGCTTCGTAAAAGTCTTCTAATACTTTATTGATGTTCTTCTTTGGTGGGTCGTAAAAGGCCACTATCCCTTTGAATGTAAAAGGAATCTCTTGCTGTGTTTCGGGAAAGGAGCTTCCCTCAAAATCACTTTCGCCTACACCTAAAACCCTATACCCTTCACTGGTAATGGTTTGTATGGCTTGCTCAATTTGTTGCCTTTCCTCTTTTGTGAGATGGCAAACATTCATCAATGCTTCAGGGGCTCCTTTAGCAGCAACAATTCTTTTACCCTTGCCATTTTCAAAAATATGGGTCATCATAGGCGGCTCTCCATCCAGGGGGTACTCGTGAGCCATTTTGAAATCCTGGCGTGCATCTTCTTTATTTAATTTGATATACGTATCGTGTAAGGCCACTTCCATTGGATCAAAAGGAATAGGCTCACTTGCCCACATGGCTACGGTTATGAGCTGTCTTTCCCCGGCTGTCAAATCGTCTTCAGGGTTGGAAATCTTCTGGCCTGAGGGCACAAAAAGTCTGGCCAGACTCATTTTATTTTCGGTAATGGTTCCTGTTTTATCGGTACATAGTACGGTGGCGCTACCTAAAGTTTCCACGGTTTTCATCTGCTTTACCACAATCCCCATTTTCATTAAACGCCAGGCGCCAATGGCCATAAAAGCGCTAAACGCCATAGGCACTTCTTCCGGCAAAATGCTCATGGCTAGGGTGAGTGCCTTGAGCAAACTGTCCAGTAAATCGTATGAATGAAAATAATTGATGGCCCAAACCACAAGGAACACCAGGGCGCCAGCTATCACCAGTTTTTTTACAAAACTGTTAATTTGAAGCTCTAAGGGCGTCTTTTCTTCTTTAATGCTTTCAAGACTTTTGCCTATTTTCCCTAGTTTGGTATCGTTGCCAATATTAGTAATGGTCACAATAGCCAAACCACTTTCAACAGTAGTACCTTTAAAGACCAGGTTATCTTCTTTTTCTTTGTCTTTTAATACCGATAAAGATTCTCCGGTAAGAATGGATTCATTGACAGAGAAATCATTGGAATGAACAATGCGTCCATCGGCTGCAATTGAAGTTCCTTCTTCCACCACCAAACTATCTCCAACTACTAAGCTTTCGCTTTTTATTTCTTCGAGATTTCCGTCCCGAATTACTTTACAATTGGGTTGTGTTAACGTTTTTAATTTTTGTAAAGCGTTTCGGCTTCTTGAATCCTGGAATAGGGAAATGATAGAAACAATTATAATGGCAGACACAAGAAAGGTTCCATCCCCTGTTTTACCACTTACAAAATAGATAAGAGAGGCCACCAATAATAAGATAATCATTGGCTCTTTTGCCAATTTTATTAGGGCATCTAAAACGCTGTTTTCTTTTTTATAGTTTAGTGTGTTCTGTCCAAATTTCTCTCTTGCGGTATTGACCTGCGCACTTGTTAAACCTTGAATATTGAAATTGTCTATGCGCATCGTCAATAAGTAGTTTAGTCCACCGAAGCAGGATTCTCCGGAGGATTATGATTTTCGCCATTAACAGGATTTGAGGTTGCCTTTTCTCCCGTTTTACTTTCTTCTTTATCGGCTCCAAATGGACTAAGCGCTATTTTTGCCAGGCCTAAAATGGTCTCCTGGTCTTCATCAGACAGTTTGCCTTTTGAAAACAAGCGTTGGATAATGTCAGCGTCAAGCTCATCACTGGCCTTCTGCAATGCAGCTTCAGCATCACGCGTCTTTTCAAGTGGGATGGTATCAAAATACCCTTTGGTCAATGCCAACAGTACCACTATTTGTTCTACGACAGACAGGGGTTGCAGCCTTTCCTGTACCAGCCAATTGCGGATTCTTTTTCCATGTGCTATGGTTTTTTTGGTCTCTTCATCCAATCGGGTACCAAAGCGGGAATAGTTTTCTAACTCTTCAAACTGGGCATAGGCAAGCTTCAGGTTCCCTGTTACAGAACGATAACCCGGCAACTGTGCTTTGCCGCCAACACGAGAAACGGATTTACCAACATCCACTGCGGGTAGAATACCTAGTTCAAAAAGTTTAGGTGACAGGTAAATCTGACCATCGGTGATAGAAATCAGATTCGTAGGAATATAAGCAGAGATGTTTTGCGCTTCAGTTTCAATGATCGGCAATGCAGTCAAAGACCCTCCACCCAGTTCCTCACTTAGATGTGTAGACCGTTCCAGCAACCTGGAATGGATATAAAAAATATCTCCCGGGAAGGCTTCCCGTCCCGGTGGTCTTCTCAATAACAAGGACAGTTCCCGGTAAGCTCTTGCATGGTGGGTGAGATCATCATAAACAATGAGCACATCACTACCCTGCTCCATGAAATATTCTGCGATACTGGTTGCAGCGTAGGGCGCAATGTATTTCAATCCCGGAGGGTCATTTCCTTCCGTAACCACCACCACAGTATATGCCATGGCTCCTTTTTCTTTGAGATTGGCAATAAGCTTGGCTATAGTGGAAGCCCGCTGACCAATTGCGCAATACACGCAAATCACATTTTTGTCGGCCTGATTGATGATGGTATCTATGGCAATAGCCGTTTTGCCTGTTTGTCTGTCTCCCAGAATCAATTCCCGCTGTCCCCGACCTATGGGAATCAAGGCATCTATAACTTTAAGCCCCGTTTGTAGGGGTACAGACACTTGAGAACGGTCCATAATGGCTGCTGCTGTACGCTCTATAGGCAACCTATGCTCGTGCGGAATGGCACCTTCCCCATCCACTGCCTGACCTAGTGGATTGAGGATTCTGCCAATCAATGTTTGGCCTACCGGAATATCCATCACACGCTCCGTTCGCTCTACTTCATCTCCGACATTGAGCATGGAGTCATCTCCAAGTAAGATCACCCCTATTTCGTCTTCATCAATGTTATAGGCAATGCCATACAGGTCTCCCGAAAACTTTAACAGTTCTTCAAAGCCTACAGATGGTAGACCAGAAACTTTCACAATACCGGCAGAAACGCTTGTTATATAACCTACTTCCCGAGGCTCAAATGGGAAAGTATACTTTTCCCGGGCCTTAAGTAATTGAGTAAAAACATCAGGGGCAGTATGATTAATTTTATTTACCTCCATTGGCGATTTTCTTCCTATTTAGAGCGTTATTTAGCAACCTCATTTTCGAAGGCACTGAGGTATTCCGAAATGCTCCAAGCCAGTTTGTATTCTTTCGTGCTCAATTCAATCCCACCAATCAATGCAGGGGATTCCTCAAATATCAAAGCAGTATCTGCATCTAATATCGTATCAATTGCTTTTTTGAGCTCATATTGTTGCTTTTTAGGCAAAGCCACGGCGCTCCTTACGAACATTGCATCAGACGTATCTTTAAAAGCTGCCTTTAATTGTTTCAATTCTTTTTCCTTCAGTGCTTTCAGCCGTTTGATAAAGACCTGTATCAACTGTTCTTCAAAGCTCACTGATGCAAGATCCGAAAGTGCTTTACGAGAAACGGCAAAAACCTCTTCCCTGATTTTTTTATTGAGCTCCAATTGTTGGTCAAGTTGTTTTTCTCTTGCGGATTTTTCCAGCTGTTTAGCCAAAGCCTTAGCATCCTTACGTGCCTGATCCAACAGTTTTTGGCGTTCCTCTTTCGTCTCTAAAATCATCTTATCTGTTCGTTCTCTCTTTTCCAGATCGAACGTGACATTCTTTTGCTGAAAATCTTCCTGCTCCTTTTTTGCCTCGGTTTTTTTCATTTCCGCATCCTTCAATTGCGCTGCGATTTTACCTTCTCTTTCATCGATGGCATTCAAAATAGGCCTATAAAGAAACCTTTTGAGTAGCCATACTAGAATGAAAAAATTAATGATCTGCGCAACAACCGTAAACCAATTGACTTCCATGCGATTATATTGCTGTAATGTAATTCCAAAATGGATTGGCAAAAATGAGAATCATCGATACCACGAAACAATAAATGGCCGTGGATTCGATCATGGCTAAACCTACAAATAAGGTTCTGGTAATTGTTGGAGATGCATCAGGTTGCTGTGCGATTGACCCTAAAGCGGCAGCCACAGCCTTCCCTTCGCTTAAAGCAGGAAGCAAACATCCAATTCCTGTGGTAAATCCGGCCATTATTATTGAAGTTATTGCAATTGTCGTTATACTATCCATTTTTTACCTCCTTTTGTGGATTTATTGTTTTTTTTGATTTTCGTTGACTCTCTTTCATAGCAGCAGCGATATAAACGGTGGCCAAAATACTGAAAATATAGGCTTGTACCATTCCCGTTAAAAGTCCCAAAACAGTCATCACTACAGGAAATATAAAGGGAGCAATACTTAGTAAAACAGCTACAATCAATCCCCCACTCATGATATTACCAAAAAGGCGGATCGTCAGGGCGAGCGTTCGGGAAATTTCGCCAATAATGTTAAACGGCAACATGATAAAAGTTGGCTTAATGTATGACTTTAAATATCCCAAAAAACCATTCTCCTCGATTCCAAAAAAAGGCACAGCAAAAAGCACCGAGATGGCTAGCGCTGCGGTGGTAGAAAGAGATCCCGTAGGCGGCTCGTACCAGGGGAAAATGATCAATAGATTGGCCATGGCTACAAATAAGAAAAGGGTACCAATGAATCCAATATAAAGTTCCGGCTGCTTTAATCCTACTTCTTTAATTTGTTGATTGATGCCGGTAACTAATATTTCCAGAAAGCATTGCCAGCGCGAAATTCGTATTTCCGTTTTTAACTTTCTGGTGATAAGTATGGACGAAATGACCAATAGCAACATTATCCCCCATGTAGTAACAATGGTCAGGTTAAGGGAAAGAAAGCCATATTCCCAAAAAATAGTTTGATCAGGGCTAAGCTTCATGAACCGTTTCCTTTACTTCTTTATTCACCAATTTTACTTTTTCATCATAAGCCCGGGAAAGGCGAATTACTATAAATCTGGTAGCAATAAATCCGGCCAAACAAATAAGACCACTAAGCCAATCCCCTCCTTGTAAAATCAGGTAAAAGCCCCCAATTGCGGTTCCCATTCGTAAGATAAAGCTTCCTAAAAACCACAGAGCGGGTGCTTTTGATGACATTCCTTTTTTTACAGTGAGCCAAAGTCCTCCAAAGAAAATACTACCTATAACGACTCCGGTAAGTAGCGATACGCTCATAAAAAGGGTTTCATTCATTTTCTTCTTCGTTTATATCGTTATGTTCATTTTCTACCCATTGCCAGGCAAGCAGGCAACCAATAAGCAAACCCGCAATCAACAAGCTTAGGGTCCAGGAGAAGGTTTGGGGGTATCGCCGGTCTAGCCATAGACCCATTGCTGCACCTGCAAGTGTTGGGACAACAATTGACCAGCCAATTAGTCCAAACATTCCAAGGCCGGACAATACACTACGGTGTCCTTCTCGTTTTGCTTTTATTTTTCTCCGGGCTTTGTCTCCAACCCGACGGCTTAAATCATTTATCCTGCCCTTATCTGTGTCAACCATGATGATCTTCTCTTAGTTTATCAAGGCTCATAATGAAGCCACTCTCCATCTTTACCATTGAACTTCGGATTTCTTTTTCATTCTCATCGAGGCGTTTAAACTCCTTTTCTACGGATTGATTCAGGTCCTCCAGACTTGATCCACGAATGGCATTACGCACGGACACCAATACCTCTTCTCCTGCTTTTATCATCACTCCTTCATCAATGGCAATATAATGTTCACGATCTGTTTCATAGGTAAAAATTCCCGGAACCAAGGCAGCTACACAATCTAGTCTCTGAGGCAAAAGCCCGAATGAACCTTCACTTGTTTCCATGACGATTCGCCTGACATGCTGAATGTCAACAAGCACACGAAAAGGGAGCAATATTTTAAGATGCATGGTCATGTGGTGGTATCTACTTCTTCGTTTTCGGAAGTGCTCTTTTTTTCATCCTCAATACCCTTTTTTTCTTTGGAAGGAATCTTTTTTAAAGCCTCATCAATGGTTCCAATCATGTAAAAAGCGCGTTCTGGGATTTCTTTCAACTCATCAGAAAGAATACGTTCGCAACCGTCGAGTGCATCATTTAAACTTACTTCTTTCCCTTTAATCCCACTGAATTGTTCAGTGGCGTAAAAAGGTTGTGTAAGAAACCGTTCCAAACGTCTGGCGCGATTTACGATGCGATGATCCTGAGTTGATAATTGCTCAAGGCCCAGCATCGCAATAATGTCTTTCAATTCCTCATATTGAGCCAACGTCTGCCGTATTTCCTGTGCCAATTCGTAATGCCTTTTGCCGATTATTCCCGGCGTAGCCATTTTTGAATTCGACTGTAGCAGATCAATGGCAGGATAGAGCCCTTCACTGGCTTTCTTTCTCGAAAGTACAATCGATGCCGACAGGTGAGAAAAGGTATGAACTGCTGCCGGGTCAGTTAAATCATCCGCAGGAACATATACTGCCTGAATGGAAGTAATGGCCCCAACATCCGTGTTGGCAATACGCTCTTCAAGCTTTGATAACTCCGTCTCCAGGGTGGGCTGATAGCCCAAACGGGAGGGCATTTGGCCCATTAATCCGGAAACCTCCATGCCGGCTTGAATAAAGCGAAAAATATTGTCAATAAGTAAAAGGACATCCCTGTGTTCTTCGTCTCTAAAATATTCTGCCATCGTCAATGCTGCATGTCCTACCCGAAAGCGTGCGCCAGGAGGTTCATTCATCTGCCCAAACATCAAAACCATATGGTCCAATACCCCCGCATCTTTCATCTCGTGATAGAGTTCCTGCCCTTCCCGGCAACGTTCTCCAATCCCACAGAACATACTGACCCCCTTGTCATGGCCTACCATATTGTGAATCATCTCTGTGAGCAATATTGTTTTACCAACACCGGCTCCACCAAATAAACCCGCTTTTCCTCCACGCTCCAGGGGTATCAGTACATCTATGGCTTTAATTCCGGTAATGAAGATGTCAGATTTCGTGGATCTTTTGGACAGCGAAGGAGGCGATTGATGAATAGACTTCCGTTTCTGGTTTTTTAAGGGCGCTCCCTGATCGATGGTATTGCCGAATACATCAAACATGCGTCCAAGAATATGTTCCCCTATAGGAACGGAAAGTTGATCGCCTTCCGAGATCACTTCCATACCCCGGGCTAATCCTTGTGTAGGGGTCATTGCAATAGCTCGAACATGATGCGCGTCCAGCTGCGTATAAACCTCCATTTTAATTTGCTTGTCTTTTCCGGTTATCAGTAGGGTATTGATGGCCGGTAATTGGGATTTAAACCAAATATCAACTACGCTTCCGCGAATGCTTGCTATTTTTCCGGTAGTTGATTTAAAAGAATTGATCATTTTAGCGCTTTATTCTTTACTGGTATTCAATGTGGATTTATTTGCACATTCTAACCTCTAAATTGGCAATCGCTTTTCTACTGCCTGATGAAATCGCTTCACGATTGATTCAGGACAAGCGCATTGCAAACCCTCTTTTAATCCAGCTAACACTCGTAAATCTTTCGTGTTGAGATGGAAAATGATAACCGTTAAGAGGTTCCCCTACATTAAGCGCCGAAGGGATATAACTATTCAAGCCAAATGTGTCGGCCTTTAGCAACCTGATAACTACGATCAGATTTTGGTAGTATTAGTGTATTTTTTCAATATTGCCGACAAAACTCTCAAGGAAGTTAGTGAATTTGCGTTAAACTTGCTACAAAAAACTGGACAATGGATTAAGGTGCTTTTGATTGATTTGATTTTTCGAATCGTTCAGGGATAAGGTAATTCAAATAGGGATGTTTTCTTTTCTTGGTGAACCAGATCTCAATGAACCCAAGGATTTCGAATCTGGCTTGATAAAACTGAAGTTCAGGGAGCTGGTAAATTAATTGTGATTTGGGAATCTTGAAGAAGGTTTCTGCCACCACATTATCCCAGCAGTTTCCCTTTCAGCTCATGCGTTGAAGGACTTTGTGGTATCGTAGCAGATTTGTGAATTCCTGACAGGCATACTGTTTCCACGGTCTTTGAGTTCCTATTTCAACGTGGGACTGCTCGGGTGGAACTGGAATCCCCCGCGCAGCTCAAGAATGGTTGTTTTCAAGTACCTCTTTTCCAGTTCTCTTTGCGAGGGCTATCTGTTTAAACTATTAATAGTCTCTCCTTTGTACTTCAAAGATCTCACACATCTTCCCGACAGCATATTCATGTCGATGGTCCTTCACGAACCGGAATATCTGTTATCGCTCCTGGATTTATAGACTTTGCCAACGGATCTACATTTTCCTTTTTTCATTGGCGCTAACTTAACAGGGCTTAACTTGTTGCCCAATCGAACGTAGCAGATTCAAGGCAAGAATTTTTTCGTTGGTTGTACGAAATTTTTTCAACCCATTGTATTTCTTACTGATAAAAATATAGTTCAGCTACGGATAAACAAGAGTTGCAACCCAAGCAAGGCACATAAAGCGTTTTAAGGTTTTCAAAGTCTATTGGTTGTAGGGAAACCAAAGAAAAATGTAACCTGATTTAAAATAAACCGAGGCAAAGGGACCAATCAATTCAGGGATATATCCGTTCCAAAGAATTAATTTTCTGGGCTTAGGCTCCACCAAACCAATACATTCAAAACCAAGGGCATTCAGACTGGGGTTTGAAGCGTCTGTGTGATATTTATCATAGTAATTTCTGGTTTAATTCCTTTATTTTCCTGGGACTTTCAATGAGATAAACCCAAGAAATCATGGCCAAACTCAAACACAATATTGCTATTAGTGAGTCCGGATTTGTCTTTGATGCCGGGACAGGAGACTCCTTTTCACTCAATGCTACGGGGCTGGAGATTGTTCAATTGATCCAAGCGGGAAAAGATTTTCCGGCGATATTTCAGCGCCTTACCGAAAAATATGAGGTTGATCCGGAGAGTTTTGAACGCTACTACTATGATTTTGTGGCGACTCTCAAACAAATGAATCTAATCGAACAGGATGGAGAAGATTAAAGTCACCGTAGCACTCTCTGGATTGAATAATATCGACAGTCCGGGTCCGGGGATTCCCGTCATTCGGGGATTAAAGGATTCTAATTCACTCGATGTCCGCATTGTAGGCCTTGCGTATGAAAATTTGGAGCCCGGGATTTACATGCATGATTTGTTAGATAAAACCTATAAGGTTCCTTACCCTTCCGATGGTGCAGAGCCTTTTTTGGACCGGATCAGGTATATTCATGAGCGAGAAAATATCGGAGTTTTAATCCCCAATTTTGACTCGGAGTTATTTACCGTCATGAAATCCGAGCGAACGCTTATGGAAATGGGGATTCGTACTTTTTTACCGACTCTCCAGCAATTTGAAGAAAGACATAAATCGAATTTGCCGGAATTTGGAAAAAAATATGGGGTAAAAGTCCCTTACAGTGAGCCTATTTTAAGTCTCCAGGATTGGAGAGAGATTGAAGAAAAGTTTACCTACCCGGTAGTAGTCAAAGGGAAATTTTATGACGCACATATGGCGTACGACCGGGAGCAGGTAGCCATTTATTTCAACAAAATCGCTTCTAAATGGGGGCTCCCCATTGTAATACAAGAATTCATCAGAGGTACGGAAGTCAATGTCGTGGCCATGGGAGATGGGAAAGGAAATACCATTGGGGCCGTACCGATGCGAAAGACCTACATCACTGACAAAGGAAAAGCATGGGGTGGCATTACCCTGCAGGATTCGGCCATGTTGGAATTAACGAACCGGGTGATTTCCCAAACGCAATGGAGAGGAGGAATGGAGCTGGAATTGATCCGGACAGCTAAGCAGGAACTTTACCTCATTGAAATTAATCCGCGATTACCGGCTTGGGTATACCTGGCGGTGGCATCAGGTCAAAATTTACCGGAGGCTTTGGTCCTTTTGGCCTTAGGGCAGGAAGTAAAGCCGTTTGACGAATATGCGGTAGGAAGGCTATTTATCCGCTATTCCTACGATATGATTTGCGATTTGAAGGCATTTGAAAAGTTCTCCACTGTCGGAGAACTCTAAACTATTTTACCCGAAGACAATGAACAAGCTAACTTTTGAACGGCCCATTATCCAACGGATAAATGCAGGGCTTCCGAGTAAATATGGCATGCCAAGGCGGCTGGAACCCTTGAGTCATATCGATGGAGTTTCCATTGAATCCCTGTTGAAGAAATTTGGGTCACCTTTATTTATTCTTTCAGAACAAACGATCCGGAAAACGTATCGGGAAGCCCACCGTGCATTTAGCTCCCGCTATCCGAAGGTTCAGTTTTCCTGGTCTTATAAAACCAATTACCTGAATGCGATCTGCAATATTTTCCATCAGGAAGGTGCTTGGGCGGAAGTAGTATCTGGTTTTGAGTATCAAAAGGCCCTTGCCAACGGTGTACCCGGTGAATTGATTTTATTCAATGGGCCGGATAAATCCACCGATGACCTTAAAATAGCCACTCAACATCAATCCCTGATTCACATCGACCATTTTGATGAATTGTATGCGTTGATTCATCTCAGTAAGGAAATGGAAGAAAGACCCAAGGTTGCCATACGGGTAAATTTAGATACCGGAATCTACCCGCTTTGGGATCGATTTGGATTTAATTTTGAAAATGGAGAGGCATGGGACGCACTCAATAGAATCATGACCAGCCAAAGCCTGGATTTAGTGGGCCTTCATACACATATCGGTACGTACATGCTTAGCACAGATGCCTATCGCATCGCTGCAACCAAATTAGCCAGCTTGGCGGTGAAACTTGAGCGAAAATACGGCCATGTGCTCCAGTACATCGACATGGGAGGAGGGTTTGCTTCCAAAAACACCCTGAAAGGAGCCTATTATCCCGGAACGGATACGGCTCCTTCCTTTGATGATTTTGCAGAGGCTATCACTTCGGCGTTGATGACTTCCGATATCCAACCGGATCATTTGCCCATGCTGATTTTGGAAACGGGCAGGGCGTTGATTGACGATGCAGGATATTTGGCGGGGACAGTATTGGCAACGAAGAGGTTATCGGATGGAAGGCGTGCCACAATTCTCGATGCAGGGGTCAATCTGCTCTTTACTTCCTTTTGGTATGATCACGATATCCGACCAGTGGCCCCGGTGTCTGACCAATCGGAGGATACAACCATTTTTGGTCCGCTATGTATGAATATTGATGTAATCCGCTCCAATATGATGTTTCCATTGCTAAATAAAGGAGATCGATTTGTGGTCCGACGAGTTGGAGCCTATAATATGACCCAGTGGATGCAGTTTATCACTTTCCGACCAACGGTTATTCTATTGGATGGGGAGGGGAAGCCTCATGTAATTCGAAAAAGAGAAAATTTGGAAACGCTCAATTCCCAAGAGCTCATTCCAAATCATTTACAAGAATTTGATTTGTAATTAATTCGATATGGCTTGGAAAGTCAAACAGGGTATCAAGCAGCTCGAGTGGCTTGGAATAGCTTTGTCCAACAGCTACGCGCAGGTCTTTTTCTCTGATAATAAGGGGTTTGGCATTGCTTTATTACTGGTTACTTTCATCGATGTATTTGTTGGCCTTTCAGGTTTAGTAGCCGTTTGCTCGGCCCTCATAACGGCAAAAATCTTAGGTTTTGAGGACAGTTTGATCCGCAAGGGATTTTATGGTTTCAATGCCTTGCTGGTGGGCGTCGGCTTCGGGATTTATTTTGAACCCAGTGGCATCCTTTTCTTTTTGATTTTTCTCTCCGGAATACTATCTGTCTTGCTTTCGGTGACGCTGGAAGGAGTATTGGGGAAATATGGTCTTCCTTTTCTAAGCCTTCCCTTTATCCTTATTTTTTGGATGTTTCGTTTGTCGGCCAGGCAGTTTGCAGACCTGGGCCTCAGCGAAAGAGGCGTTTATATTTTGAATGAACTCTATACGCTTGGAGGGAAGCCCCTGATTGCCTTTTATGAGTGGGTGCAATATTTAGCGATCCCAGATTCGATGCGCTCCTATTTTCTTTCGTTGGGAGCGATTTTTTTCCAGCAAACCTTGCTCGCTGGCATGGTGGCTGCTGTTGGCCTTTTGATTTATTCAAGAATTGCCTTCACCCTTTCTTTGCTCGGATTTTATATCGCCTACCTGTTTTATTTGGTTTTGGGGATTCCCTTTTCTGAAATCAGCTTCAGCTATTTTGGATTCAACTATGTATTGACGGCCATTGCTTTGGGTGGGTTCTTTATTATTCCAAGTCGAAACAGTTACTTACAACTTTTCCTGCTGATACCGTTAGCTGTCCTGATGACGGTTTCGCTTCAGCAGATTTTGGACTCCTTTTACTTGCCCGTGCATGCTTTCCCATTCAATGTAGTAACGCTCATTACCCTGTACGCATTGAAATTTAGGGTAGATAATCGCGCTGGATTGAGTACCATTTTTTGGCAGCAAAATACTCCGGAGAAAAACCTGTACAGCTTTACCAATTTCATGAGAAGGTTTGGACAAAGCAGTACCATTCCGATCTATCTCCCGTTTTTTGGAGAGTGGACCGTGACCCAGGGCCACAATGGAGCGTATACCCATAAAGACGATTGGCGGCATGCCTGGGATTTCGAACTAAAGGACGAAAAAGGCCGGACCTATCGAAATGAAGGAGATTATCCATTGGACTATTTTTGTTTCGATAAAAACATTTTAGCCCCTGCCAAAGGAGTGGTTGAAAAAGTGGTCAATGAGGTGGAAGACAATGTCATTGGTACCCGAAACCTGGAGGACAATTGGGGAAATACGGTTATTATCAAACATGGGGAGTTTTTGTATTCCAAGCTTTCCCACCTGAAAAAAAATTCCATCCCAGTCAAGCCTGGAGACCCGGTGGAAAAAGGACAGGTGCTGGGAAAATGTGGAAATTCCGGCAATTCACCCTATCCGCATTTGCATTTTCAGCTTCAAGCAAGCCCGTACATCGGTTCGAACACCTTGGATTACCCCATTTCTGATGTATTGATTCGGTATAAAGGAAAGGAATCGCTTCAATCAATTTCCAATCCGCCAAAAGATGCTTTCGTATCTTCTCTGACTCCTCAGCCTGAAATGAAAAAGGCTTTTTCATTTGTAGTTGGAGAGACGATTCGGCTTAAAACCATTGAAAATATGGAAGTCTGGGAAGTCAGACGGGATTATTTCCTGAATAAGTACCTCTATTGTGAAAAAACGGATTCGAAGGCCTACTTCAAGGTAGACGATTTGATGCTCCACTTCACACATTTTGAAGGCAAGAGAAAATCCCTCTTGTACCTATTTTACCTATCGGCCTATAAAATCAGCTTTGGGTTTACTCCTGGCTTGATATTGCGCGACACCTTTCCTATCAATCAAATCTTCAATCCGAGAAGAATCTTTCTTCAAGACTTTTTGGCACCGTTCCATGAGTATTTACGTGCCGAATACGAATTGCATTACCCGGAACATAACCGCGGATTTTCCAATAAGCCCCTTTCCCTAAAAGGCAGTATCCGGAAATCTTCTTTTGGAAACACGGTGGAAAGTTCCGGATTCGAATTTGTCATCAATGGAGGGGGACTGCATTCCTTTGTGTTTGAAAGAGGTACCCAAAAAATAAAGGCGGTATGCGAAAGCGAGTGACGATAGTGATAGTGATTTTTCTCGGATTTCTTGGGGGAATTCATGCCCAGGAAAAGCGAAGCCTTACCTGGGTTGATTCGGAAACCTATTCCCTTTATCTAGCCAATGACTGGGAGGGGGTAATTCGGGTGGGGAAAGATGCGCTTAATCAAGGGATGGACTTCTATTATCTCCGGGTTCGCTTGGGTATCGCTTTTTTTGAACGTCAGAATTATCAAGAGGCAGCCTTCCATTTCGAAAAAGCAAGAGAGGTAAGCCGGGAAGAGGAATATGTGGAGGAATATCTCTATTATGCCTATCTCTGGTCCGGCAGGAAAGCCCAGGCCCGTTTGTTGGCTCAAGGGTTTTCTGCTGAATTAAAAAAAAGTACGCAAACCGAAAGACTAACCGGTCTCCAAGGATTGGATTTGGCTTACAATTACACCGCTTTGCCGGATGACAAGGTGATCGAGGACTTTAACGAGCCGCTAGACCAAGGGGCCGGTGGCTACCAGTTCGTACCCCGATTCCACCATTATGGCTTTTGGGGATTGGATTTTCAGGCAACTCCGCGATGGAGTTTATATCAAGGCCTAAGCTTTTTACAGGCCACCCAGTTTTATCACTATCAAGAGGAGGGGCTTTCTTTTCAGTTACCGGATAATAAATCCTCCAGTTGGCAATATGTGGCTTCTGCAAATTATTATTTAGGAAAAGGATTCCATCTTTCTTTTGGAGGGCAATGGCTGTTTATTTCCTATGATTCACCCCGTATTCAATCGATTGGGAATGGACCCCAAACTCAAATTCAGATCGAAAGGCTACAAGAATTTGACTGGATGGCTTTTGTAGGGATTTCAAAAAATCTTCAGCTTTTAGATGTCGGGGCTACACTTTATTTGGGCGAAATCAACGGAGGCAGGCAGGTGCAGTCGGACCTTCAACTCACCCTTTTTCCGATGGGGAATTTGAATTTGTATACCTACTCGGCACTTAGTTTTCAAAGCCAGAGATTTGGAGAAAATCCGTCTACGAATCGCTTGATTTTCAATCAGGAAATAGGAACGAAATTGACCGATTTTCTTTGGGTCGAAGGATATGGGACAATTGGTTCGCTCGAAAATTACGTAACCAAGCAAGGTGTAGTCGTATTTAACCGATTGGATCAAATCGATCAACGTTGGGGAGGGAGGCTGATGTTACTTCCCCAATCCAACTGGAAACTGACGCTAGATTTCACGCATTTTTCCACTAGCAGCCGTTTCCGGTCTTTTTCTATCTCTGAAGAACAAAACCAACAAACCTATCAACAACAATCCCTAACTGCTATATTGTCATGGAAGTTTTAACAATACAATCACCGATTGCTTTTTCCACTTTCCGAAGGATATTTCTAGTCGGAATCTTCTTTGTGGGATTTCTTGGAGTCCTTTCAGCCCAGGAAAATCTGGAACAGGCGTTCCAAAAAAGCTATTCCTTGGAGAATTCAGGGGATTTTATGGGAGCTATTCAGGTTCTTCAAGACAATTACCGGGCAGATTCCTACGAAATAAATCTTCGGCTGGGCTGGCTGCACTATCAAGCATCCCGCTTAAATGAATCGATCGAATTTTATCGAAAGGCAGTAAGTTTAAAACCCTATGCGGTGGAGCCCAAACTGGGATTGGTTCTTCCCCTTTCAGTCCAAGGTTTGTGGACCGAAGTAGAAGAAACCTACCAAAAGATCCTGCAAATTGATCCACAAAACTCCTTGGTAAATTACCGCCTTGGTTTGATTTATTACAATCGGGGAAATTTTGATAAGGCCGATCCGTATCTTGAAAAGGTGGTCAATCTTTATCCCTTTGATTACGATGGGCTTTTGTTGCTGGCATGGAACAAACTCCAATTGCAAAAAAGCCGGGAAGCGATCGTCCTTTTCCAAAAAGTTTTACTTTATAATCCAGGAGATTCTTCGTAAGCGAACGCCCACCCCCATCTATTTTTTCTGGCAGGGGTTCGAGACCTTTGCCTGCATGAAAGATTTACAAACTATTTCCCCCAGGGATTATTATCATTCCCTTTATGAAGAGTGGAAGGCCAGTGGTATTTCCGTCGGTCTGTTCTGCAAGCAATCCTCAGTCAAGTACGCCACTTTCCGGTACTGGTCCAAGAAGTTTGGGCAGGAAAAGAATGTGGACACAGGTTTTACCGAGTTGCGTGTTAGCGATCCCGAACCTGAGCCTGTTGCGGTATTGAACTTTCCCAACGGGACCAGGCTTTCCTTTCAGCGCCTTCCGGATACCGCCTGGCTCAGAGCGCTGATATCGTAAGCATGCTTTCCCTTTCCTCTTCGGTACGCTATTTTCTATACCACAAGCCTGCCGACATGCGCTGCGGAATTTACTCCCTTGCCGGCCTTGTCCAAAACAATCTGGGACTTGATCCCCTTTCGGGTGACGTGTTTATTTTTATAGGCAAACGCGGCAACCAAATGCGTTTGCTCCAGTGGGACGGAGACGGCTACGCCATGTACATCAAGCGTCTGGAGTCGGGTACGTTCGAGCGTCCTAAAAACAGCAAAACACTGGTTTCCGCCAGGGAGCTGACCCTGGTTTTGCAGGGCGTGAAGCTTGCTTCCGTACAACTCAGAAAGCGGTACGAAAGGAATATTTTCACTTAAAAAAAAGTGAAAAATATTGTAAAAAAGTGGCCTTTAAATGATTTAAAGTCACTTTTTATATTTATTTTTATACTATGAATACAGCCGTACCGGACTATAAAGCGCTCTACCTGGAAAGCCAAAAACAGTTGGCCGAAAGCAGGCGCATGCTACTGGAAACGGAACTCAAACTTAAGTTAGCCCTACTGGACGCAGCCGAACTGCGGCGCAGGCACTTCTCCTCCTCAAAATCCGACAACCGGGTGAGCGGTTCGGGCAACGGGCAGCTGGGCCTCTTCCCCTTGGGTGCCGGGGAAGCCGATGTTCAAGCCTCCGAGGAGCTTACTGCCGCCGAGGTGGAAAAGGCGAACCTGGAGCAGGACATACAGGCACGCAAGCGTAGGAAAGCCGCAGCCCGAGGTCCCCGCATGGTGTTTCCCGAAAGCCTGGAGCGGGAAATCGATATCATAGACCCCAACCAAAACCTGGAAGGATACAAAATCATCGGAGAAGAAACCAGCGAGGTGTTGGTGATGGTACCCGCCAGTTTTAAAGTGCGCAGGACCGTTCGCAGGAAATGGGCCCTCATTGACCCTTCGCAAACCGGCAAAAAGGGAGTGCTGATCGCCCCAATCCCTTCCAGGACCGTAAACAGGGGACTCTTCGATGAATCGGTTCTGGCCCACCTGCTTACCTCCAAATTCGTGGATCACCTTCCCCTGTACAGGCAGCAGCAGATGTTCAGGCGAATAGGGCTCGAAATCCCCGCCTCCACGCTCATCGACAACACCAATGCAGCCTGTAAAGCAATCACCCCAATCTACAACGCACTCAAGCGCGAAACCCTGGCCAATCTCTATCTACAGGCAGACGAAACCCGGATGCAGGTACTCGAAAACGGAGGCGTGAAGGGTTCCTCCCATAGGGGTTTCGTGTGGGCCTATCATGCCCCCGTGGACGGGTTGGTATTCTTTGACTACCGGACCGCCAGGAACAAATCCGGCCCAGAGGAGATATTGGCCAATTACAAGGGCGTGGTCCAGACAGATGCCTATGAGGTTTACCATAGTCTTTTTGCCCGCAACAAAGGCATAAAGCACTATTATTGTATGGCTCATATCCGCCGCAAGTTCGACGAGGCAGCAGTTTATGACAGAGATAGGGCTTCTTGGGCGGTGGGGACGATTGCCAAACTGTATGCAGTAGAAAAACAGATCAGGGAAGCCGAACCGCCCCTTCCCGAAAACCTCATCGTCAAAAAACGGGTGGAGGAATCCCAACCCATACTGCGGGAAATCCACGACTGGATGCTCGCCGAGTATCCCAAGGTACTCCCTTCCTCACCGATAGGAAGGGCAATCGCCTATGCACTTCCGCTCATGGACAGCATGAAGCTATACACCCTCCACGGACAACTTCAGATTGACAACAACCTTATTGAAAACGCCATCAGACCGATTGCCCTGGGACGGAAAAACTACCTGTTCGCTGGTACCCACGCCACTGCTCAGAACGCCGCAATGATCTACTCCCTGTTCGCGACTTGCAAAAAGCACGAGGTAAATCCCCATGACTGGCTGCTCGACGTGCTGCGAAAACTCAACAACCCCACCTATGACGGCAAGTTCTCCGACCTGCTGCCCCACAGGTGGAAAAATCATCAAGGGAATCCCAGCTAATTTTAATAGGGGGTTGGCCGTTTGCTTACGATTCTTCCGCAAAGGAAGGCTTAGCCTTGCTCAAATAGCTGTGTTAGCTCGGAGGTAAGGTACCCGGCTTCTTTTTCTAAACCGCGTAAAAATGAATGGGGTTTTGGGAATGCTGCCAACAGCTGTAGCCTATTTTGGAATTCCTTTGGCTTATCAAAGGTACAATCAGAAAAATAACGGGCATCAAAAACAAAAAGCCTCATTTCTTACGAAATGAGGCTGTATAAAGCTCCTCCTCTTGGGCTCGAACCAATCCAAGGTAAAGGTGATCTCCCAAGCTTTGCGATGTTAGGTATTGAATGGTGCGGAACCGTGTTTGGTTTTTACGACTGTTGGTATTTTTTAAAGTTCTCTGCTTGTTCAAAAATTTCCTTATAAACCTCATCCCTATCTATTGGGGGGTAGTCATTTTCAGCCAATAAAATGATTAAGTCAGCTTTCAACTCCGCTTTAATATCACTTCTTTTACTCCAGTCGGTGTACTTGGCTTTGTCATCAACAACCTCCTTTACATGCTGAGCCAAATGGATCAATTTGTCGTTAGGGTAGATGAAGTCATACTTGACAGTTAAGGCCTTAAGGATATCGTAAAACGCCTTTTCTTCAAAATCAATTCCGAGGTCGTTGAAGGATTCTTTTTCCTTTTTTAAGGCATGGTAAAGATCAATGATTTCATCTGTGAAGTCTTCGAGTACTTCACTTCTCAGCACGTCACCTTCTTTTCGTTCGTTGTACTTCTCCACAAGACTTTGCATTTTCTTGGAGAAGTCAATGCCCTGAATGCGGTTCACCTTTTTAAAGTCTTCAATGGCTTTCGCAAGTAGCTGTTGGAGAAGTTTGATTTTGGTGTTAGGTAGTTTGATTTTTTCAATCTTAGCTAAATAATCATCATCAAAAATATTAGTTTCAGCATTTTTATCATCATTCAGTTTGAAAATTTCCTCCACCCCATCACTGCTTAATGCTTCTTTGATCATTTCTCGCACTTTAGCGTTCATTTGAGCGGTATCGGGTGCTGTACCTTTTGTTAGTTTGAAAACGATGGAGCGAACGGCCAGGTAAAAATGGATCCAATCTCTTTCCGCCTGATTCAATTTGTCGCTACCAGCGCAGATGTCATATGCTGCTTTCATCCGCTTTACAAGAAACATAAATCGTTTTTCCAAATCTTGTGTCACCTGAACAAATTCAGCAGCCATGTTCAGCGTATTTAATTGCTCTACCGGACTTCCTTTAAAATACTTGCTACTTTCAAACTTGTGAAAAATTTTGGCTAAAAGGTCTAAATGGTCTTTTACAACCACTACTGACTGTTCAATATCTTCAAAATTTTGGCTATCAGCTTTGTTGTAGTGGGCAAGGGCCATGTTCATTTGCTTTTTGATGCCGATGTAATCTACGACCAGACCTTTTTCTTTCCCTTCAAACTTTCGGTTTACTCGCGAAATCGTCTGTATCAGGTTATGCCGTTGAATGGGCTTATCTATGTATATGGTGTCCAGGAAGGGAACGTCAAAGCCAGTAAGCCACATATCCACCACAATGGCTATTTTGAAATTTGATTTGGCGTTCTTGAATTGGCGGTCCAGTTCCTTGCGGTATTCTTTTGTGCCGAGTAAATTATACATGGCTTCCAAGTCATCCTTGCCTCGGGTCATTACCATCTTAATGCGCTCCATCGGCTTGATTTCGCGTTTTTCCTTTTCGGTAAGTTCAGACCCCGGTTCTGCTGCCATTATTTCTGCCCATTCAGGACGCAAAGCGATAACATTTTTATAAAATCCATATGCAATCGGGCGGCTACTGCAAACAAACATGGCTTTGCCTTTTACGGTTGCGCCTTCATTTACCCTGGTTTCATAGTGCTTTACAAAATCTTCTGCCAATGCTTTTAACCTGTCCGGATCGCCCAATATCACATTCATGTTGGTGACGGCTTTTTTACTTTCTTCTATCTGGTAGTCATTGGTTCCTGCTTCGGCGCATTGGTTGTAATACTCCTCAATTCTTTGCAGTTCACTGTTATTCAATATTACTTTAGCCGCTCTGCCTTCATAGACGATGCGAACCGTAATTTCATCTTTTACAGATTCGGTCATGGTATAGGCATCAACAATTTCCCCGAACACATCCAGCGTTGCGTCAACCGGAGTTCCGGTAAAACCAACATAAGTAGCATTAGGCAAAGAATCGTGAAGGTATTTGGCAAAACCATAGGTCTTTGAAACCCCTTTTGACGTGGTTTTTACTTTCTGGTCAAGGTTGGTTTGGCTTCTGTGGGCTTCATCCGATATGCAAATGACATTAGATCGATCGGTAAGTAGTTCCGTATCTTCAGTGAATTTGTGAATGGTTGTAAGGTAAACACCACCACTTTGTATGCCCTGTAATCTTTCACGCAATTCCGCTCTGCTTTCTACACTGATGACATTGTTATCCCCAATGTACTCTTTAGCGTTGGTGAATTGTCCTGCCAGTTGATCGTCTAAATCGGTCCGGTCTGTAATTAAAACGATGGTAGGGCTGGAAAATAATTTGCTGCGCATCAAAAGACGGGTCAAAAAGAGCATGGTAAAACTCTTTCCGCAACCGGTAGCCCCAAAATAAGTTCCTCCTTTTCCGTCACCTTCCGGTTTTTGGTGTTCAATGATGCTTTGAAAGAGCTTGTTTGCTCCATAGTATTGCGGATACCTGCAAAGTATCTTTTCATCCTTTTTGGATGAATCGGGCAGATAGATAAAATTTCGAATGATGTCTCTCAGGCGATTTTTGTCAAACATACCCTGAACCAAGGTATACATGGAATCAATTCCATCCACTTCCTTTGCCATGCCTTCAATTTTACGCCAGGCATAGAAAAATTCGTAAGGAGCGAAAAACGAGCCTGCTTTGCTGTTTACGCCATCACTGATGACGCAAAAAGCATTGTATTTAAATAGTTCAGGAATATCTCTTTTGTATCGGGTTGTAAGCTGAATATAGGCATCATAAATGGTACAATTCTCACGAATAGCCGTTTTGAATTCAAAAACCACAAGCGGCAGTCCATTGATATACAGAATACCGTCCGGTATGCGTTTTTCAAATCCAACGATTTCAAATTGATTGACGAACTTGTAAATGTTGTGTGCATTACTATACGGTTCAGGATCTGCCCCTATTATATAGGGTAGTTGCTCAGCATCAGGATTTCTGAAAGCCGCCAATCCGCTATAATCGATGAGCTGGATATAGAGGTCTTTTTGAGAACGGTCTTCACGCTTTAGGATAAATCCGTCCGAAAGTAACTTCATGATCACTTTGTTGCTCTCGTACAAATCGGAAGCCGGATAGCTTTTTAGCTGGCGGACAATTTGATCGGCTTCATTTTCGGTGAGTTTTTCTTTTTCATACTTTGAAAACAGAAAGGTTTTTAGATCCTCTTCAATGAGCACTTCATCTGGACTACGTTTAACTGTTGATCCGTGCACATGGGGAATATCCTGCTGGCTTAGCAGTTCAATAAATACCTGTTCTAGTTTTTCCTCCGTAAATTTCATTGGCTCAATAGTGCTTTTCCTTTTTGGGTTAACCGGTATTTTTGATGTCTGCTGCTGGGCTTTTCCGGTATAGTCATTTCGATTAGTTCATCTTCAAGTGCCGGAGACAAATAGTTTTCTTTAAAGTTCTTTTTATCAGATAATCCCAGTTTTTCCTGAATTTCAACCCTTGATAGGTCTTTATCCATTACTGCCAGTAATCCTTCGACCTGGGGGGTGACCTGGGGGGTATCTTGGAGGGTGTCTTGGGGGGGCTTTCCCGCAGGAACCCGCATCCCGGACCGGCATGGGAAAACCATTCGCAAAAAGTTTTCAGAAAAGTGAAAACACTCTTTTCCGTATGTCTCCAAAATCCGTGGAATGCCTGAACCCAATTGCTCCACCATTTCCAAATCTTTATAAATGCGCATCAGCTCTTTATTGCGGGGGATAGAATACCCTTCAAAGAACTCTTCCCGGCTCAAACCTTCCGGTAGCGAGCCTGCAGAGGTGATTTCAATCCGGTCCGCAAAAATCTCAAATTTTGGTGGAATTTCCCGGGTGTAATCGTTGTGGACAAAGGCATTGATGATGGCTTCTCGTAAAGCAATGGCATTCCATAGCCGCTGTTCTTTTCGTTCTTTAGCCGTGATGGTGGCAGCGGTACGGTTTTCCAGCTCAATTTTGTCGAGTACACTTTTAGTGGCCTTGATCAGCGAACAGTAGCCATATTCGTTGTTTTCTATCAGGTCCACCCGGTTTTCACCGCTGTATTTGGCTATCTTGATGGATAAATTGTTTTCATCTGCCAGTAAATAACCGGCATAGTTGATCGAGCCATCTTCGGTGAGCAGTTCCAGGTTCTTTTTAAACTGCTTGTTGAGCGGCTTTTTTCTCTCCTCATAGTAGATGCGCAACTGCTCAAAGCTTAGATCTTGCCGGTGGGCTTTAATCTTACCGATAGAGTTGCGGGTGCGTGAAGCAAAGAGTTTATCGATCATGGCCTGGGGCATGGGCTCTGCTGCTGTACCAATCCTGATATAGCAGCCTTTTTCGGTCATACCGTATTTCTTTTTGAAATAGGGTTTTTCACTACCGCTGGCGACTATGACTTTGAGGATCTCCTTGTCTTCACTTTCTTCTGCCACCACGTCAAATAAACCCATGGCAGATGGAGCAATATTATTCTTGATGCGGTCTTTGATTTTCAGGGCATCCCCATCGGTATCCGAAATACCCAATACCTTTCCCGTTTTATCGATGCCAATATAGATCAAACCTCCTTCCCGGTAATTCAGAAAGGCCACCACTTCTTTTTCCAGATCCAGGTCTTTGGTAAGTTCGGTTTTAAATTCTATGCGATTAGTTTCGGGCATGCTAAATTACTTAGTTCAAAGTCTCTTCAAGGATAAACTCTCTCATTTTTTTAATCGATAGCTCCAATTTCCCGATTTCAGGAGGACCATTCTCAGCTCTATGGTGTATTTGGTTGCGTAAAAAAGTATGAATAGAAACTTCATTTGGATAACCTAACCAAGGATGCTCTTTGGTCTCCCCCTTCTTATTTTGAAAGTACTCTATATCAAATGGTTTAATTTTGTTAGAACTTGCATATTTCTTAAAAAGATGCTCATACAGTTCATTATGGTATTCTTCTGTAGGAAGGCCAAAGGCTACATAGTTCACTTCATTGGCAGAAGTATATTCAAGAACTGATGTTTCAGGAGCAGCAACCTGAACTGAAACATCATTCTTGGTTAGAACTTTAACAAGAACCTGCTCATTTACCATCGCCTGTTTAACAAATAATGGCGAGTGAGTAGTCAGAACAATTTGGGCATCCCTTGAAAATTCAAGTAACAAATCAATAAAGTCGGATTGAAGCTTTGGATGTAGATGCAATTCTGGCTCATCAATTAAGACAATTAATTTCTTATTCTCTTTCTTAGTTAAGTAATAGGAATATAAAAGTGAAAAGATCATTTCGTATCCGGAACCAAGCTGATTCAATGGGATGGTCTGCAAATTATCCCTTTCAGCTCCAAAAAATGCATTCGTAAACGGCTTCCAATTATCAATTAATTTCAATTTAAGTTGATTGTCACTTATTTCCGAGAATTTATTTACCGCCTCAGTCAGACCTTCAGCTACCCCCTTGCTCGTAAATTCTTTCACATTTTTGATGCCTTCATTACAGTCAAAAGGATTGTCATCTTTCTGGAGATACTGAAAATTAAAGTTCTCCATGATTTTATCGAATCTAGTCTCATTAAATGTTCCTTTTTTGGTTTGGAACACCCTGTTTCTATCTAGTATTAAATACTCAATTTCGTTAAATCTTGGACCGGCCCACGGATTACTAACAGACAGCCTTAAATCTGGAGAATTATCTTTAGGTTTCGTTTCACCATCAGCTTTAATAAACTTTTGATCCGTAACTGCTGTAGACGAAAGAAATTGCTTCGACCCTTGTTTTCTTACCCCCCCTTTGAAGGAAAATCCTTTTCCTTTATACTCACCTTTGATAGTGGACTTATAATTGAATTCTTTACTTGTTAAAATCTCAATTTCACAATCATTCTTTGGGTCATTCATGTCATTAATTGAAAATGAATCTGCCTTAAAAGAAACATATGGCAAAGTTAACGCATCCAGCAAAGTAGATTTTCCACAACCGTTTTCACCTACAAAAATACTGAGCCCAGAGCCATTTGTCCTTCCATCAGGAATATTGAAGGTATCAATCGTAAAGATTTCGTTGGGTGGGAACAACTTGTAGTTTGATATATTAATTGACTTTATCATATCACCTCCCTTTCTTTTTCCAGCTCTGCTTTTGTCATCTTTGAAAGAAGCAGCATATTAAAAATACTTAATGCTTGAGATTCATTAGTTAATGATTCTCTGTGCTTAAACAAGCTATTAAAAATATTATCAAAATCTATACAGACAGTCTTATCAGGAAATGGAATTTTGAATTTCTCTAGGTCATCTTTTGTGATTGCTTCTCTCGTTGATCCAGAATCACTAATTCCAATAAGCCGTCTCTTATTTTCTTCAGAACAAAGAGTACTCATCAAATAATTTGAATAACATAAATCTCTTGTTCGGATTATTGCAACATGTTGATTCACTCTTGCAGGTAAAACATTTGTTGGCACTTTTGTACATCTTGCCACTGACGCGCCGGTAATATTGAAAAGGATATCATTTTCTAGCACTTCAACATTTTTAAGTTTTGCAGCTTGTTTAGAGCTAATAAAAGCCAATTCTTTAGCTTCAAAATTATAATCATGAATATTCATGCTTCTAATTAGTGAAATACCTGATTCCCTATAACTTTCCCTACCTCCTCTAGGAGTTGAACCACTTCCAATTTTTGAACATTTGTCACCAAGATTGTAAACTATCCACCCCTCCGGAACTTCCATCCCCAACTCTTCATTCCAAGCCATCTTCCCACCGGAAGACTTATAGGGTTTGCCTTCCAGTTCCAGCTTACCCATTTCTGCGGCCTGTTCCTTGGAGATGGGAAACTCGAACTCAACAAACCAACGTCGATAAATCGCCTGTGCCGTTTCTTCCAGTTTTTGGTTAAGCTGTTCGCTAAGTTTGATACGGTTCACTACCGTGTTGTACTCGGCAACCATTTCGCGCTGCTTTTCAATCGACGGGACAGGGAGTTTCATATTGCAAAAATCTTCCCATTCCAAACTACCACGTACTCCACCCACCGCATAAAAACACGCCTCCCTATCAAACTCTGGTCGGGAAAACCACATCATAAGATATTGTGGAAGAAGTTCGGATTCATCTTTAATTTTAAAAATAGGATAGGCTTGGGAAATAATACCGATTTCATGGTCTTCCAATAGCGCAACCGGAATTTTCTTATCTCTTCGTACCTGCATGATACTGCAGGCGAATTGGCCTTTCCGGATAATTTTATAGTTGGCCATATTGGTACCAACTATGTTTGCAACAGACGGAATAAACTCCTTTGAAATGCTCAACCCAAGTAACAAATCAATGGAGAGATCTTTGTTGCGTTCATCGACCAGGTCTATGTAATCGCCAATTCTTCTATAATTCGATTGCATAGCCCAGCTCTTTAAATACTTTCAACAATTCTTTTTTGGATTGTTCTTCTTGTTTCAATAACTCGGAGAACTCTCCTTGAAGAGCTGCCATTTTTTTATCAAAATCCAGGTACTCGTCCCGGTTTACAAATTCAATGTATTTGCTTGGTACCAGGGAATAATCCTTTGCCCTTACCTCCTCTAATGTGGCTGAATAACAGTATTCTGGTTGGTTTTCATATCCGCTCTCCTCCTGCTGCCAACTGTGGTAGGTTGTGGCGATGTCTTTGATCTGGTGTTCACTAAAGGCCGTAAATTTTTTCTCAAAGGGCACTCCGATTTCCCGTAAATCGAGAAATAAAATCTCCTGCTGTCGGTCACGATATTTTCTGGTGGTGTCGGGCAATTTCAGTGTGCGCTGCTTTTTGTTCTTGTTCAGGATCCATAAGGTTACGCTGATATTGGTGGTATAGAACATATTCTGCGGCAAAATCACTATTGCCTCTACCATGTCATTTTCAATCAGTTTTTTCCGAATTTTGTATTCTTCGCCGCCCCCTGATAATGCCCCATTGGCCAGGATAAACCCGGCGACACCATTTTCAGAAAGTTTTGACACCATGTTGAGTATCCAGGCGTAATTGGCGTTGCTCTTGGGTGGTACCTCATAGCCATTCCAGCGGGGATCATCCGTCAGCTCATCGGCTGCCCGCCAGTCCTTCTGGTTAAAAGGGGGGTTGGCCATAATAAAATCAGCTTTTAAATCCGGATGCTGGTCCCGGGAAAAGGTATTGGCGGGGATATCACCGAGATTGGCGGAAATACCGCGGATAGCCAGGTTCATCTTTGCCAGCTTGTAGGTGGTAGCCGTATATTCCTGGCCGTAAATAGAAACTTCTTTTTTGTTGCCGTGGTGGCTTTCTATGAATTTAACAGATTGCACAAACATACCCCCGGAACCACAGGCCGGATCATAGATCACCCCCTTGTAGGGTTCTATCATTTCGGCAATCAGGTTCACAATGCTTTTGGGGGTATAGAATTCACCTTTGCCTTTGCCTTCCGCCAGGGCGAACTTGCTGAGGAAGTATTCATACACTCTACCTACAATATCGGTTTGTTTATCTTTGATGGTATCGATATTATTAATGGTATCGAGTAGGGCTGCCAGTTTACTGGAATCGAGATTAAGCCGGGAAAAGTAATTGTCCGGCAAAGCACCTTTCAAGGCAGGATTATTCTTCTCCACCGTATGCAGTGCCGTATCAATTTTCAGGGCTATATCGCTTTGCTTGGCATTTTTAATAATAAACGACCAACGGGATTCTTCCGGCAGAAAGAAGACGTTTTTCATATTGTAGAACTCTTTAATCTCTAGGTACTTTTCTTTCCCTTCATCGATGAGTTCTTTTCTGCGTTCTTCAAACTTGTCGCTGGCAAACTTTAGGAAGATCAGCCCGAGGACTACATGTTTGTATTCCGAAGATTCTACGGACCCTCTTAGTTTATTAGCTGAATCCCAAAGTGTTTCTTCTATTGATTTCGTCTTTTTATTGTTTGCGTTTTTAGCCATTTATTGTCGTTTCCATTAATTCGTTTCTAAACTACCAACATTTTAGTAAAGTGTGGACAAAAAAAAGCTTTTTTGCTAGCGAAAAATCAACTATTTGCGGTAAGGCAAGCAAATGGACTGTTCGCCTGTTGTAATTCGCTCTGGGGTATTAACTGGGAGGCTTTTCGTAGTTTTTACTCTACAGCCCCCTAATAAATATGGCCACAAAGAAGGAATATTTCCGATTTTACGGTCCGCCCCGTATTTTTAAAATTTTGTTGCACTTTTCTTAAAAAAAGCCCGGATCTGCCCCGGGACCTTCCACTTAGTTGTGGATGTGCTATCTGAATTACACCACAATGAACTCTTGAGTATTCAGCAGATAATCATTAAATTACCCATCATCGTCATCTCCCAATAATTGAAAATAAACACTTTAGAGACAACCTAGAGTTTGATTTTTTATATAGGTTGTTGCTGCGCACCTTTTAATCTTTTTAAATTTTCTGGACTCGTTCTCTCAAAATTTCCGTTTCTCCATTCGATACTCTTTGAATAAATGTTCTCGGTAAGCTCTTTCCCATAAACATACTTTTTCTCATATTCAACAACTCCGAATAGCCTCATATTTCCTACTTTATACAGCCCAACTATTTGGGGCAATCCACCTGTTCTAGGGTCTTTAATTTCTTTAAGAGTTTTAGACAAACAATGGTAAACTGCTCTACTCGTTCCGTAATTGTTGTGCATGGGGTTATTCCACTCTTCCCAGTGACTATTGAATTCTTTCTCCCCTGATCCTCCAGTGAAGATCGTTGTTGATATTTTTGGCAATTGAATCTCTTTATTTTTCAAAATTTTTTCTTTTCCAAAAGTAGTCTTAAAGAGATTGAATTCTTTATTTACACGTGTTGCATGAAGGATTGTAAAACCATCATTGACCAAATATTCTTTTGGGTATGTATCCAAAGAAGACCTGATATAGTTAAATACCCTTTGATTTTTTGTTCCAGCCCCATCATTTGGTCCAAATAAAATTCCATTATCAATTTGTGGAATGATTTGTCCGAGAATAATTGAGGGGAACAATACATCTCCACAAAACCCAAAAATTTCTGGAAATTTGGATGAACCGAAAACTTTTATTCCTTGGTCAAACTTTTTTGCGCTCCCCCAGGAATATCTGCTGTCGGAGGCGATGTAGATAGATGAGATCTCCTTATAATCTTTTTTTCTATCAACTCCGATCCATGAAATTATCAGGGTCATTTAGTTTTTTTTAAATTTTTTTCCTACGTCCGTGTATGGTGCCGTGTGCCCGCCACTGGCTAAAAGGCGCATAATAGTCAAATCTACAGGTACTTCCAAGGTATCCAAGTAGCACTGCATTCAAAAGATAAAAACTCCTGTGAACTGAGCCTGCCAGAAGTCACAAAAGAATCTCATATGTAGGATCACCCCCGAGTTCCACCGAAGCTGGTAAATTCCCCAGTCCGCACATGCGCCCATACACAATGCTAGGGGGCGTTTACTTTTCGTTAAAAGGATATTCTGGTTTTTACACCTCCGTTTTCTCTGTTATTAATCTCCATCAGCCGATTCAATAATCCTTCTTCATTATCATCAACCCCGTTCAGCCAGTTTTCAAATTCTTGCCTCACTGATGGCGTAAGGGAGTTAAAGTCGAATACTCCATATGTTAAACCGCCATCTATAGTTTCAAAAAACTCCGTCATTAGGTATTTTACACAGTCTTCTACAAGTTCAATTCCCGAATTAATGAAGTCACTACCGAATATCATGTCTTCAGGCATTCGCGAATACGTATGAATATAATTCGAAAGCTCAGTGCAGTATTGTTCCGATTTCTTATAGTCAAACTTGTTGAGAGTTCCGCCATCAAAAATCGCTTTAGTAGCGGCACTTGAGAATGATTGATAACGATATTTCAGTATTTTATATTTCTTGTTCATCTGCTGGATTCCAGCTTTGCCTTTAATTCCATTCAAGAATTTCTCTGTATCTGTTCCAATAGCTGCAATTGCTAAAAGTTTCGAACTCAAGTCGTTCAAATAGGTTTCGAGTTTCAAGGGCTGCATAAATAACTAAGCTTGAATCTGAAAATTTCTTGGCTGAACGAATTAAAAGGTTAATTTGAGCTATTAGCCAATTTGCTTCTATGGATCTTTCATACGGTTTAAACTCTGGCATGGTGGTAATTTATGTGTCCCAACGCAGAGGCTGTGATGAGTGGAACTTAGAAAGCACTATGCTAGACATCTGCACACAGCCACTACAACTAATAAATTTACAAATAGTGGTTGAGTTTCCAAGTATCACCTTAATTTTCTGACTGATAAAACCCAATTCATTCATAGCTAGTGTTTAGGACGTTCTCGATACTGGCATAAAACCTTATTTCATCAATACATCCCCCATCCAATATAGAAGAATATTCTATTCGATTTACGAATTTTATAGGATTCGCTGGAAGAATAAGCCATTCTTTGTCGGTTGATGAGTTTAGCTTTGATTTATCAAATCCAGTTAAGCCAAGAAGGAATTTAGCTACATCGATAATTATTAACCTGCTGATTGGTAATACTTTCGCGTAGAGAGGGTTGGTTGTTTTATATTTCCCTTCATAAACACCAGGTGATAATTCCTTCGCTTCCAAATTGATGGTGTTAATTCTAGTTATCACAAATTCCCAGCCATTATCCCAAGATACCTCCACATAATTCTGCCGTTTCTCGATCACTTGATTTAGCTGGGTATGCATGCCAAATCTAAATGCTGTATTTTCATCTTCTGAAAATGATAAGAAGTGAGTAGTATTCCAGCCTTCATCAACATGACGATTAATTAAATCAATAAGTGGTTTTTCGTCAATTATTCGGCCTTCTCCGCCTTTGTTGAGATTTGTCATTAAATACCCATGAGGGGCAGTAGTTCTTAAATTACGAGTTGAATATTTGTCACTATCTCCACGGTATAAAGGAATGTTCAGCATATCTATTATCTACCTTTTCATATTTAGTGAGTTCCAGAAGCGCCCAGAACGCATTATTTGCCATTCAACTGTACTCCAATCTACCAGGTTTTTTATGCTTTTGAAAGAATATGTTGGCACTTATGCATTTTTTCCTTGGCTTAGGCGGGAGAATTCCCGTTCACCACTTGAATGTTCATCAAATCTATTCCGGCTTCAAGTAAATGGGTGGCAATACTATTCCAGAGTATATTATCCCGTTCTTAACTCCTAGGACTTTCATGGCTTGATTGAATGCGGGGCAAGGCAAAAAAAAAGCCACAGAATTTAATCTGTAGCTCTCTTTAGCTTTTAAAATGAAGGCAGGTAATAAAAAAATCAATCATTTACCCGTACAACATTTTGGCCAACATTTTACCTAACTTATTGACTATCAGTTGCTTCTGCTCCTCCTCTTGGGCTCGAACCAAGGACCCTCTGATTAACAGTCAGATGCTCTAACCAACTGAGCTAAGGAGGAATAGTTGTCGTTTTAGGGCTTTTCCATAAACGAGACGCAAACATAACAGCTTACTTATTTTTTTCCAAATATGGGTGCACGGATTTTTCGTGAATTTTCCGCCAACCCAAACTTAGCTTTCAGTATCAGCGAGTTAATTTACAAAAGGGGAGCGTTTCGTTTCTGTTTTTTGTTCGGCTTTGCACCCCAAGTGTCTTTCGCAGGATTTTTTAAGCATGCCCTTTTTTTTACATGAAAAAAGTATAAATTTGCCCTTCCATTAGGAGAACGAATGGTGACGGCTGTTCGGAAACGTTTCCGTTCGGCTGTCGGGGGTATTGTGCGGATAAGTAGCCCGTTCCGAATTCCAGGAGGTTCCGGGCTGCTAATCCTGACGAGTGAAAGTGATTAGTAATTAATAGATCTCGGGGTGTAGCGCAGTCCGGTAGCGTATCCCGACTGAGGTCGGGAGGGTCTTGGGTTCGAATCCCTGACTAGTTTGAAATAATGAATAGTAATTAATAAATCTCGGGGTGTAGCGCAGTCCGGTAGCGTATCCCGACTGAGGTCGGGAGGGTCGTGGTTACAAATCCCTGACTAGATTGAAATAATGAATAATAATTAATAAATCTCGGGGTGTAGCGCAGTCCGGTAGCGTATCCCGACTGAGGTCGGGAGGGTCGTGGATTCAAATCCCTGACTAGTTTGAAATAATGACTAGTAATTAATAGATCTCGGGGTGTAGCGCAGTCCGGTAGCGTATCCCGATTGAGGTCGGGAGGGTCCTGGGTTCAAATCCCTGACTAGTTTGAAATAATGAATAGTAATTAATAGATCTTGGGGTGTAGCGCAGTCCGGTAGCGTATCCCGACTGAGGTCGGGAGGGTCGTGGGTTCAAAACCCTGACTAAATTGAAATAGTGATTAGTAATTAATAAATCTCGGGGTGTAGCGCAGTCCGGTAGCGTACTTGCATGGGGTGCAAGGGGTCGTGGGTTCAAATCCCGCCACCCCGACGAGAGTTAGGCCAGGCTGGGATTCCAGCCTGGCTTTTTTTTTGAATTTCTTTGTATAAATACTATATTCCCCTTGCCTAAACCGCTTAGCCGTAGGCCAGACCCAGGACCTTGAATCGCGCCTTCAGCGTCATAACTCCGGCCGGAACAAGTCCACCAAAGCAGGTATACCTTGGGTACTGATCCATTTGGAAAAAGTTGCCGATCGGCTAGCGGCAGTAGCCAAAGAAAAACAGATAAAAAACATGGGCAGCAGGCGGGATTTACAACGAATTGACACGTCCGACAGGCCAGACGATTCCGGTAGCGTATCCTGACCCGCGTCGTCGGTTTAAATAGAGCGGAACCTGACCCAAGTCAGGGCAACCCACCAAATAATAGATCCGTCGCGCTATCCTAAAACTGAATTCGATTGTATCATAGAGCGATTTGGTGAGTTTTGATACTTTCGTAGTTGCTTCCGGGCGGTATTGGGGAAAAAATTACCCGAAATCAAGGCTGGTAACAAATTTTTGAAACAGCTTTCAACTGTTTTGTGTCTGGAACGTGCTACCGGCAAGTGGTCTAGCTTTCAAAGGAGAGCCAGACAGAATTGAGCTAACATTCCTGTTTCCGCTAACTTAAACAACTTGAAAAAAATGTTGAAGTTTTTGTCAAAACATTGGGTTGGAATAGTTTCAATGAGCATTTTGTTCATGTGGCTCATGCCTTTTGGTACGTTCAGAATCACTCAATTTGGATTCTATGGTAGCATTGTACTTGCAGTTTGTCTGGAATTTAGCATCAAGTTCTTTCTAAAAAGATACCAAAAGGACTACATGGATTAGACAAAGTAAAGTTCCTATCTCGGCACCCGTTCATTGTGGGCAGGCCGAACTTTTGGGAGATTGTTTTAGGTAAACTAAATGAACAATGAGCGCGATAACGAAAATACTATTCAGCCTTCCTTTTGATATTGTTTGGATGTCGCTGTTGTTTATGTGGCTGATGCCATTCGGCACGTTTGATTATTCACAACTTGAATTTTATTTGTGCATCCTACAGGCCAGCATGGTATCGGTATTAACCCGACTACTGTTAAAGAAATATCAGAAAGACTACAGGGGCAAAATAAAATAGAACCCTGCAAATCCCTTGAATAAAACCCACCTGCTTTGCAAAGCGGGTGGGTTTATTCGCTATTTTGCCGGGACATGTACAGCAACAACGACCATGCATCGATCCCTCTTGCTTCTCGGGCTAACCCTCTGTTTGGCCTGTAAAACCAACAAACCAACCGGTTTGCTTTCCCAAAACCCTTCCCCGATGGAAGAACACATCCGCCCACACGAGCGGGTGGATGGTTCGGGCTTTGATGGGAATAGAGTCCCCCTGACGGGTATTTTCGACAAAGACCCCCTGCTTTTGACACAGAAAGATCCTGCCCTGGATTCGGTCAATCTGCTCATTCATTTTCATGGAAGCGAAAACGTCGTAGCCCATGCGCTGGCAGAAAACGAAGGTTGGGCAGCCGTGGCGGTAAACCTGGGAAACGGTTCAAGTGCCTACGGAACACCGCTGATCGAAGCGGGACGTTTTGACTCCCTGCTTCAGGCAGTCCGGCAGCACCTATCGCCAGGCATTCGCAAACTGTACCTTTCCGGCTTTAGTGCTGGGTACGGTGCCATTCGGGCCATTCTAAAAACAAGCAACTACGACATCATCGATGGCGTTCTCCTATTGGACGGTCTTCATGCCGGTTACATTCCGGCCCGCACACCGCTTTCCATGGGCGGTCGCATCCAAGAGGAAGATCTGGCCGCCTTTGAAAAACTGGCGACCGATGCGGTATCCGGAAAAAAAGCCTTTGTATTCACCCATAGCAGTATTTTTCCCGGTACCTTCGTAAGCACTACCGAAAGCGCAGATTATCTATTGGCGGCTTCGGGTATCTCGCGCAAGCCTGTTCTGAAAGAAGGTCCGCTAGGCATGCAGCAAGTAAGCGAATCAGCGGAAGGAAAACTCAAAATTCTGGCCTTTGCCGGAAATACCGCCCCCGACCACATCGACCACCTGCACGGATTGTACCACTTTATCCGATTGCTTCAATAGCGAATCGGGCCCTTTTCTCCGGATAAAAAAGATCCATGGAAACAGCCCTACTTTCCCGGGAATGCCTTGGCCCCAGCTACATCCATTTTTGACCCCTCTCTTTTTGCTTATTCGAGTGGTAAAACGCTCTTTTGCCGTGACAAAAATCATTTTTTTTAACTCGATTTTATTGTTTAGTTTTAAACGGTACAGGTATAGGTTTGAGCGGCAATTCGTCAGAAAACCCAAGTATGACCAGGAACCATTGCTTGCCGCTCCAGGCTGAGGGTCGTTGGAACGTTCCCCGTCTACGGAACACGCATTGCAAAGGGGAACCCGAAAAAATCGGATCCTTCCTCCCTTTGCAGAAAAACCGCTCCCGAAGTTCATTTTCGTTGACCCCTAAGCACCATGAAAACTACCCTGCATTTGTTTCTTGTCCTGTTTTTCGCCGGTTTTCCCCTGCTTGCCCAGGACCTACCAATTGACCCTTCCTTTCACTACATGGAAAGAGCAGCCGGAACGGGCTTTAGTGGCTCCCTGACCGATATTCAGCCGGTGGAGGATGGCAAACACCTGGTAGCTGGTAATTTTGCTTCCTACAACGGAAAGCCTGCCCGTGGACTAATCCGCTTGCTGCCCGATGGGCTGGCAGACCCAACCTTCCAAACAGGATCGGGCTTTCAAACGACGGGAGGAGAGGATTTTGACGTCAGATCCATACAGGTCCAGGCAGATAGCAAATTGCTGGTTGGCGGGAGGTTTGATACCTACAATAACAGCGAAGCCCGTGGCCTGATCCGCTTGAATCCGGATGGCAGCAGGGACCTATCCTTTTCTACCGGTTCGGGGTTTGATCGGGAGGTAGTAATGATTCTGCTGCAATCCGATGGTAAACTACTGGTATGCGGTCGGTTTACCACCTACCAGGATGAGCCGGTTCCTTCCCTGATTCGCCTGCACACGGATGGATCCCGGGATACTTCGTTTGACGCGCAGGGTATTTCGGAAAACGGGACCCGCTTTTTTGCCCTGCAAGAAGACGGAAAGATCCTGGTAAATTCCGGGAATGATTTTTTTCGTCTGCTTCCGGATGGATCCCTGGATACAAGTTTTCAACTACCAGCGCCCTTTGGACAAGAATACTCAGATCCTGACTACGGAACGATACAGCATAAATTCGACGTATACTCCATTCTTTTGGAAGAAAATGGAAAAATCTGGCTGAGCGGGTTGATGCAGAAAAGCCTACGAGGAATGGTGTCGCAATTGCGCTTGCTTCCAAGTGGCGCGGTAGACGAATCCTTTTATTCCCCGGACGAAGAAATCGGCTTTAGCGACCTGCGCCCGCATTATTTTGTGAAAGGTGAAGATGAAGACGACTTGGTCTATACGTCAAGAAGCCCTTATGGCAGCATGGTGCGGCAACTACAACGCCTATTACCGGATGGCAGGCAAGACGGGAGTTTTACCTATCCGAAAGATATTCCTGCGGAAGAATTGCAATCTTTGGGGACCCTGCTGGCGGTTCAGACGGATGGCCGGTTACTGGTAAGCGGAATCAGGAACGAACAAACCGTTATTTTTCGTTTTTTGAAAGACGGATCCTTGGACCGAAGCTATAATCCCCTGCCGGAATTTAACCGGGAGGTTCATTCCCTGACCTTTCAGCCGGATGGAAAGCTCCTGGTTGCCGGAGAATTCAGTCAGTATAACGGCAGCACGGCCAATGGCCTTGCCCGCATACATCCCGATGGCCGATTGGATAACACCTTTGATGCGGGGGAGGGCCTGGACTTTTCGTTTTACCAACCAAGCCTCACGCTCCTTCCCCAGGAAGATGGCAAAATCCTCCTCGTAGGAAATTTCATCGCTTACGATCAATCGGCCGCCGGAGGAATTATTCGCTTGCTTGCTGACGGCAGGCCGGATAGTGGATTTCATACAGGAACCGGATTCAGCGCCGGAGCCAGCCTCCCTGCGGTTAGGCAAAAGGACGGAAAGGTGCTTGTCGCTGCCCGGTTTTTTAACGGCGAACCGGTCCCTGGTTTGATCCGGCTAAACAACGATGGCTCTAAAGACCCCTCTTTAGCTATTGGGACTGGATTTAATGGAGCAATTGTTGCGATGGCAATGGCACCCGGAAACAAAGTTGTGCTGGCCGGAACGTTCACTTCGGTCAACGGAAGTCCGGTCAATGGGCTCGCTCGTCTGAATCCGGATGGCAGCCTGGATGCCTCCTTTAGGGCCAGCGAACAGCTGCACATTCGTCCCGAAAGGCTCCTGGTGCGAAACGACGGCAGAATCTTGCTGGCAGGCTTAGACGGGACCACCGGCACCGAATCCATTCTGGTCCGCCTAAACGCGGACGGCTCGCTTGACCCGGGGTTTAAGTCCGGAGTACCTGCCAGTCAACGCTTAGGTCCCCTCACGCTGCAACCGGACGGAAAGGTTCTACTGGCCCTGGGAAAATACGCTCCACCGAACATACTGACCCGTTTAATGCCAGACGGAAGTGTGGACCCTACCTTCAAAATGGCCTACCGATTTTCTGGTGAAATTCAGACGATGACGATCTATTCGAGAGGAAATCTGCTGGCAGGAGGTTCTTTCACGGCATTCCAAGATGAAAACGTCTACCGACTTGCACAAATTCCGGACATATCAAACGAGCCCACGCCCCCGGAAACTATCTTCCGGATCAATGCCGGAGGGCCCACGATTCGGTATGGACAAGACATATGGCTGGCCGATACCCATTTTTCTGGCGGAAACACCTACCGCAACCGGGTTCCCATTTCCAATACTAACAACGATGCGGTGTACCAAAGCGAACGAAACGGTATTTTCAGCTATGAAATTCCAGTCCCGGGACCGGGACCCTATACGCTCGAACTGCATTTTGCGGAAATTTACTGGGAGCGATCCGGGGCACGCTTGTTTGACCTCAACGTAGAAAACAACCCATTTCGAACGAATATCGATTTGGTCAAAGATACCGGTTTAAAAAAGGCCAGCCTGATACGGATCGAAAACCTTCAGGTAAACGACGGTCACCTGAGTCTGGAACTGATTAGCCGGAAGGACCGGGCTAAAATTTCGGGTATTGCCCTTTTCAAACAAGCTCAAACGGAAACTCCCCGAGAAATTCGGATCAATGCGGGAGGCGATGCGCTTTACTACCTGGGCGAGGAATGGCTCTCCGATCGGTATTACCAGGGCGGGAAAACGTATACAGATGCATCCAAGCCCATAAGCGCCACCGAAAGGGACGAGTTGCACCATTCCGAGCGGTATGGAGAATTCAGCTACCGCATCCCGGTTCCAAAAGCCGGACGGTATTTTCTGGAGCTTCACTTTTCAGAAATCTTTTGGGAAAAAGAAGGAGAAAGGGTATTTGACGTACGGATGGAAAACGGGCAGGAAAAACTGGAAAATATCGATTTGATCAAGCTTATCGGAGAACCAAATCGTGCCTACATGCAGCAAGGAGGGACCTTTGAAATCTTAGACGGGGCATTGGATTTGGAGTTTGTCCCCAAAGTGAATGAGGCGAAACTCGCCGGATTACGCCTGGCAATGGTTCCGCCGGATACCAAGGCCCCGGTAATTACACAACCGGAAGACCTGACCCTGTTTGAAGGGGAAAAATGGAGCTATCAGGTGGACGCACATGCTCCGACGGATGGAACGATCCTCCAGTATTATGCAGAAGGGCTCCCCGAATCCGTAAGCCTGGATCAAGATACCGGTGAAATCAATGGAGTCTTTCCATCGCCCGGTAGTTACAGGGTAGCCCTCAAAGTGACCGATCAGGAAGGGTTGGCCGGCTATACCGACTTCAGCATTACGGTCCATCCGCTGACCGTGGTATCCCGGATCAACGCCGGTGGGCATTCCTTACAATTGGGTGCGGAACAGTGGCACGCTAACCGGATCCATCCAACGGGTAGCATTTATTCTACTACTTCCCCCATTTCAAATACCGAACGGGACACGGTGTATCAGTCTGAACGAAACGGAGACTTTTCCTACGAAATCAAGGTGCCTGCAAAGGGATTGTATACAGTGGAACTTCATTTTGCAGAAATTCATTGGAACCGGGAAAATGCCCGGCTCTTCCGGTACCAATTGGAAAACGAACCCCTAAGCGACATCATTGACCTGTACAAAATCTCCGGAGGGGCTAACCGAGCCTATCAACAACGACTTTCCGATGTGCAAGTAGTGGACGGATACCTTAGTCTTGAGATGATTTCGGTAAAAGACCGGGCCAAACTCTCGGGCATCGTGGTCTACCGGCAGGGCACCCTTGCTTCGGCGGCCAGGATGGCTACGGAATCCCAATGGGCCCAACCGCAGGTATTCAAAGCGCCAAAAAGCAACGACGCGATAAATGACAGTAAGCTGTATCCAAACCCAGCCAGAGGGGAGCTCAATCTGGAATTTGAACCAACAGTGCCCGGGGTTTGGCAATTTTCGCTGGTCAATTCTCTGGGAGTTTCTACTCACCTGGACAGACTAAATCTGGAACAGGGCAGGTACCACCTGAAGTTTGACCTTTCAGGATACCGCTTAGGTGCAGGCACCTACTACTTAAGAATGGAGAGTGAAAAGGAAGCATCCAGAGTGGTGCGCGTAATCATTCACTAAGTACGCGAAAATGAAACTCCATGGATAAGGCAGGGGGTGAAAGCCCCCTCCCTTTGTGCAAGTATGCAACTGGCTCGATTCGAATTTGAAATCGACCGTGCAAAAACACAGTCCTACGCTAATGTAGCTCCGGGGGGCAGGTTTCCGGGCAATTGCCTCCGGTTTTCCTTCCAGGTATCCTGGGAAAAATCGTTCCCATTTACGGGGAGTTCCTTTTTTTGATCAGGCAGATAATTGCTGTAACGGACCGATCAGCAACTTTATTCGAAGACATTGAATGCCCATCCAACATCCGTTATTCGTAGTTTGTGCCGCGACCGATTCCCGGCTTTGATCCCTGATCCGAATTTTTTTCGATGGCTTGTCCACAGCTGGGGCAGGTCCTGCTATTTTGCTTCACTTGCGCTATTTCATTGGAAAACCCCGCAGCAAAGATCCCTGCCGGCAACGCAAAAAGACCGATTCCGATGATGGCGATGATGCCACCTAATAACCGCCCCAACGGAGTAATTGGGTACACATCTCCGTACCCTACGGAAGTCAACGTGATGACACCCCACCACATGGTTTCCGGGATACTGGAGAATTTGTCCGGCTGCGCATTGTTCTCCACATAATACATAAAGGTAGAGGCAACGATCAAAAGAAAACCCGTGAGAATAAAAGAAACGACAAATTCTTCCTTTTTCTTGACTATGACTCGATTGATCAGATCAAGTGCTGCTAAGTACCGTGTAATTTTAAGTAATCGAAAAATCCGAAAGACTCTGAGAAATCGTAACAAACGTAAATCCATTCCAAAGAATGGAAGAAAAAATGGAAGAACAGCCAGAAGATCAAAGATCGCAAGCGGGGTAAGCGCATAGTTGATATTCCCTATAATCGGCCTTTGGTAGCGGGGATTCAGGTTTGCCGTCCAAATACGGAGCAGGTACTCGATCGTAAATACGACTATCGAGAAATATTCAAATAGCAAAAAATACATTCTGAACTTTACCCGGATAGGCTCCATGGAGACTAAAATTACCGCTGCCACATTTAGTAGAATAAGCGTAACAAGGAATGCGTCAACGTACCAACTTAGGTCACCGGTAGTCTTCGAAACTGACAACAGTTTGTATACACGCCTTTTCATAGCTTTTCCTTTTTTACATTCGTTGAACAAAGGGAAAAGTAAGCATTTTGCGACAACTTTCTACAAAATCAACGATCCGATATAACCCTCACCGCGCTTTGATTGAAAAAATCCATCCGATTCGCTTCAAGAAACCGGTTTTTCGGCGGGAACAAAAGAAGCGAAGGTCTGGTCCGGTCATCTGCTCCCAAAGAGAAACTAGCGCTGCACGGATCCGTTTAATCCGCAAGTCGGATCCGACACAAACGGAGTAGCAAATCAATGTAATCCCTGAAACTCCCTGTACCGGTCAATGCCAGGTCACTTGCTTGTGTTGGAAAAAAGAGAATTCTACCGACCAGAAAATCTTCGGAGAAATCGTAGCCTTTTTTGAGTTGATAATTACCTGAGGGTAAGCAGGAGCATGTCTTTCAGCATTGACTCCGTCAATACTCATGCTACGGCGCGCGAAGGACCTCCTATTCCAGGGTAAAAAAAGGAGAAACGCTACTTCCAAAAGTAGCCTTAATAACCTGTATAGGCATAGCGTTTGGAATTTTTGTGAAACAAAAATCCCCGTTTGCGCGACGTATTGGCCGATTTTGCCAAAAATTGTACCAGGAGCGGTACTACATTTTTTCATGTAACTATCTGTTTTTCAGATTGATAAATATCGTTCGTAGAACATTACCCGTTTTTTTGATCGAGTTTCCCCAGCAAAAGCTTGTTGTGCTCTTCCAATAACTCAATGTATTTCTTCTGCCACAACTCCTTCTCTTTGATGCATTTCGCCAGGTCACTACTGCTATAGATTTCCTTCTCCTCTAGTGAAAACCCGTATTCGGTCAACATCTCCGGAAACTCCTTCGAAAAATCGTGGCCTATTGCACGGCCGTATTTGTGGATAATGTCAAAGCTCAGGTCATCCTTTTCAAAATGCCTGTAGGCACTGGATGGGTGATAGGAAGCCTTCTTCGCAATCGCCAGTATGCTGACCGCATGCTCCTTGGCATACTCGTCTAGCTTTTTTCTGAGTATTTCTCCCCTGTGATTTTGCATATAAACAAAGTTGGGGATTATTTTTTTCTCATTTTGAGATGAAAAATATTGCATTACTATCTATTATGTCGCATATTTACCGCATAGTTATAGCACTTTAAGAAAACATGCAATACCAAAAAACCAGTATGCTATCCAAAAAGGAGTTGAAAAAGCTAAAAAAGAAGATGCCCTACGGCTACTTCTCCCAGATAGAAAAGCGGGTAAACGTATCAAAAAGGACCATTACCTACTTCTTTTCTGAAAAAGAACACCGCTATAACCTGGAAGTGCATCAGGCTGCGCTGGATGTGATTGAAAACTATCAGCAATCGCTTAACGAGATAAAAACGCGACAAAATTCAATTCTAAATGAGAAATAAAGCTTTCATCTCAAAAATGAAGACCTGTGTCTCGGGAAAATTACCCGCTGGAATCGTCGATCAAAACGTCGAATTCTTCGCAAAAGGCGAAAACGTTTTCGCAATCGTGCAATCCCAAATGCTCCCTCCGGCTGAATGGCCTTCCTGGCTCAAAGAATCGATTCTCGATGACATGCAAAAGCACCCCGCGGCAGTACAGGCCCTGGTGGACGCTGATTTTGTGACCGAAGAGGAAATGATGGTCCAGTACATCAAGTGCCGGTACTCGGCGCTGGACAATCAACCCGATATGATCGAAGGACGGCTGCAGGATACCGAATACGTGGACTGCAGTCTGCGCGGATCCTGCCCGTACGAAGGGCGGCTCTGCGAATTGCTGGCCGCCCCCCACGGCATTCTTACCCGCCGGGAGATCGACGTGCTCAAACTCATTCCCGAGGGAATGCTGGACAAAGAGATCGCAGACACCCTGGGCATATCCGTGCTCACCGTCGGTGTCTACATGAAAAACCTCAGAGAAAAAACTGGCTATAAAAATAAAGCCGAACTGGTTCGCTTCGCTTTCGAAAAGAACCTGATATGACATTACCGGAAAGTTCATTCCTCGTTTGTGCGACAACCCTCCGGAACCGGCCCGGTACCGGTTCCGGAATTTAAACACTACCCCATGAACCCATTCAAACTCCTACTCGACCACAACATCGCCCGGATCAAAAAGAAGTACTGGACCGAACAGGCCCAGGGACTGAAGGGCATCTTCGAGCCGGCCAACCGGCTGCATGCCCACAACTGGATCCGGAGGGAAATCGCCATCCGCACCAACCTGTACGAAGTGATGGATCAAAAGATCCCAACCGACGAACTCTATAAAGCCCTTGACTATGAGCCCACGAATCGCGCTTAGAGACTACGAGGAACTGCTGGACTTTGCCCGGCAGGAACTTCGCGAAAGCCAGCAGCAACTCGTGCACCTGCGCCAGCAGGGAGCAGAGCCCGCCAGGCTGGAACAATTGGAAAACGAAATCGACCTGCTGCACAAAGCAGTGGACCGCTATCAAGTCAAAATCAAAGTCCTGCAACATGCCCTACGAGAAAGTGAAAATCAGTCCTAAAGTCCGCCATGAAAACATCCCCTGTACCTCAGACCATTTCGAAAAGTACCTCCAGGGCAAAGCCCTTCCGATCGTCTACCGGGGCAAAGGAGCGTACATCCGCGTACGTGACGCTGCCGGGGAGGAATGGGGACTCTTTCCCCGCCAGTATGACCGCAGCCAGTAGGCGGCATAGAATGTACCAACGCCGGTACTACCTTATCCGCAGGCTGCGCGGCATGGGCTACCGCATCGAGACGGAAAGGCGATGCATCCATACGCCCTACAGCTCGGTGAACGAGATCCCCCCGCCGGACCGGTACTACGTCCGGCAACTCCTTAAACTCGGTTTTCAGCAAGAACTCACGCTTTTTTAATGTACATCGAACAGCAAAAGATACTCGACGGGACCGATGGCGGTCTCAAGATCATCCTGCACTACTACCCCCAGGCAGAGAAAGCCCTGCAGCGCAAGGGCGCCAAGTTCAAGCTGCGCGCCAGCGAAAAGACCGCCTCTGCCACGCTGAAGCAGCTCACGGATGGCAACTGGGTGGTGACCGACTTTGGCGGGGATCAGAAGCCAAAGAATGGCATCCTGGTAGCCATGGAGGAGGAGGGACTGGACTTCAAGGAAGCCCTGGAGCTGCTGGCCTCCCGATACGGCATCCAGGGACAAGAGCCACCGGAGATCCTGAAGCCGGAGATCAGCACCCGGGAGGCCCGGCCCGAAGAGAACGAGGGGGAATGGTACTTTGAGGTACGGGAGGGATTCACGGAACTGGATGTGACCACCGTCCTCGCGGAAAAGGCCATCCCCTACAAAAAGGACGAACAGGGGCAAAAACAAATCGATTGGGAGAAAATCGAGCGGATCTTCACGCGCTACCGCTTTCATTCCCTGCTGAGCTATTCGATTGTGAAAAACCGGAAGGTAATCACCATCGCGGCCACCGACCGGTACCCGATTTTTATGTGGGACGAAGGCTCTTTCAAGAAGATCTACCAGCCCCTCAGTCCGGATAAAGGCCGGCGCTTTATGTACTACGGCAAGCGTGACAAGGATTTTTTGCACGGCCTGGCGGAGTGCCACCTGGCTTTCGAATCCCTGCAGGAAGGGGAGGACATCGATGAGGAGACCGGCGAGGTCCGCTCCAAAAAGAAAAAGAAACTGCCTGAGATCGTCTACTGCAGCGGCGGGTCGGACGGCATGAACCTGGCCATGATCGGTTACCAGGTAGTTTGGCCCAATAGCGAAACGGCCAAGCTCTCCGACAGGCAATTCAAGACTCTGGCAAAGCTGGCAGACAAGGTGATGAACATGCCGGACATCGATCATACCGGCCTGAGGGAAGCGCATCGCCTGGCCATGGAGCACCTGGACCTGTACAACATCGTACTACCGGCCGAGCTGCGGGAGCGTCCGGACAAACGGGGCAATCCCTCCAAGGACGTACGCGACTACCTGAAGTACCATACCTACTACGATTTCAAGCAGCTGGTCAAAACGGCCCTGCCGTACCGCTTTTGGGATGAGATTTACTACGAAGACAAGGCCGGCAACTGGCGATCGAAGTTTGAAGTAAAGAACACCCGCCTTTACAATTTCCTCACCAAAAACGGCTTCTACCGCCTGCAGAACAAAAACGAAAAGCAGGGTTTTATCTACATCCAGATCAAAGACAACATCGTCCGGGAGATTGAGGTAAACGAGGTCAAAACCCACGTGCACCGCTTCCTGGAAGAGCAATACGTGGACGAAGACCTGCGGGATGTATTCTTTCGCAGCACCCAGCTCAAGGAAGCCTCCATGTCCAACCTGCCCATGACGGAGGTGGACTTTTCGGACTTCGACCGGGACCGGCAGTTTTTCTTTTTCGAAAACAAAACCGTGGAAGTCAGCAAGTCCGGCATTCGGGTGCACAAGCTGGGGGAGATCAAGCGCTATGTCTGGGAGGACGAGGTGATCAAGCACCGGTACCAGGAGCAGGAGCCTCATTTCCAGATCAGCAAAAACGAGGATGGCGACTGGCACATCGATATCCTGAAAAAGGACAATATCTTCCTGAACTTCCTCATCAATACCAGCCGCACCCACTGGCGCACGGAGCTCGAGGACAACCTGGACGCCCTCAGCCCGGAGGAGCAGGCGGCCTACAAGAAAAAGCACCTGTTCGATATCGCCGGGGCCAACCTCTCTGCAGAGGAGATCCGGGAGCAGATGCACCAGCTGGTCAATAAGATCTACGTCCTGGGCTACCTGCTGCACCGGTACAAGGACCCTTCCCGGCCCTGGGCCATCTGGACCATGGACCACCGGATCAGTGACGAGGGCGAAAGCCACGGGGGATCGGGCAAGTCCATCGCCATGGGCGCGGTCAGCCGGTTTATGAAGTCGGTCACGCTCCGGGGAAGGGATCCCAAGATGACCGAAAACCCGCACATGTACGACCGGGTGACCATCCACACGGACTACATCCTGGTGGACGATGCCAATCAGTACCTGAAGTTCGACGTGTTTTTCTCCGATATCACGGGCAATATGATCGTGAATCCCAAAAACAACAAGTCCTACGAAATCCCCTACGAGGAGTCGCCCAAGTTTGCCTTCAGCTCCAATTTCCCCCTGCGCAATATCGACAGTTCCGTGCTGCGGCGGGTGCTGTACTGTGTCTTTTCGGACTACTACCACGAAAACAAAGACGGCTACTTCCGGGAGAGCCGCAATCCCCGGGAGGAGTTCGGCAAGAACATCCTGGGGCCGGACTATACCGAGGACGACTGGAACGACTTCTACAACTTCATGATCCAGTGCTGCCGGTTTTACCTGAACCACGGCAAGATCGATCCACCCATGGAAAACGTCGAGAAGCGCAATTTACTCAGCGAAATGGGCACGGCCTTCCACGAATGGGCGGATACCTACTTCAGCGACCGGATGAATGCCGACGTGGTCAAAAAATACGCCATGGAGGACTTTATCCGCAGTACCAATACCAAGTGGACCTCCCAGAAATTCACCAAAGCCCTGCGCGCCTGGGCACGGTACTACGGCTACGAGCTCGATCCGGAGGAATTCAAAAACAGCTCCGGCCGCATCATCCGCAAGATCCAGGAGGACGGCCATCCGACCTCCGTAGAGATGATCTACATCCGTACTACGCAGGCCCCTGCTCCGCCTGCAAGCGAAGAAAAGATTCCCACCACACCCGGCAACGAGAAGCTGGTACCCGGTGGGCAAACCGACGCCTTTTCAAACTTCTGATGGATATGGAAATTCTACTCAAACTCCGACCCGCTATGTCCCTGGAAGACTTCATGGACAAGCAAAAGAAATCCCGCAAAATGGGCCTGGTCTATTTCCAGGTCCTGGAGGGAAGCTCCGGGCTGATCACCCGGGTGGTATCCGAGCGCACCGACAAAGTCTGGCTGCTGCGGATGATCAAGAAAGGGAAATTATTTATTCAAGAACACGAAAACATTGCTGAAACATCATGAACGTAACCGTAGATCTCAGTTTCCTGATCGCTGTCAAAGACATGCGCGAGGAACAACGCCGCTTCTTCGAGCTCACGAAAGAAGCGAAAGCCAAAAAGCTGCCCAAGCTCTGGTCCCTGCGAAAAAGCTGCCTGGACAGCTCCCGGCAAATGGAAGCCCTGGTGGACATCCGCCTGGAACAGTACCTAAACGGAAAGGAGGGGCACCGTGACTGACCTGTATTTTATCCAGTATTCCTACAAGGTATCACCTAAGAACAAGTACCACGAGTGGATCGATGCACGATTTCGAAAGCCTGGACCGGAGCCTTACCCGCAATCCCAGGAAGCTGCAAAAGGAGCTAATCGAAGAGATCAAATCCATTCGGGAAAGCACCTTCCCCCGCTGCAAGCCGGTGAATGTCCTTACCAAAACCTACATGCCCGAAGCAGGAATGCTGAAGGTAGAAGTATACGAACTGGGCCGACTGGTCATGATCCCGGTAAAGGAGGTGCGCAATGACTAAGTACGGAAACACCTACAACGGCTGCCTGGTCAATGCCTTCTTTTCACTCTTTTGCATCCTGCTGCTGCTGGGCACCTGCACCAGCTCCTGCACATCGGCCCGGATCAGGGCTCTGGTGCCAGCTGCAGAGGTGATCAGCCGGGACGGCGACCGGCTGCTGATCCAGTTTGAGGATGCGGCCGGGGCTCCGGGTCGCGCCTACGAATGGTTCCATTTTCCCGGCCTGGGACCGGTAGACTTCCGCTCCCTCGAGGCCGAGCTGATTATCAGAAAAAGGAGGAGCCATGACTGAGCAGGTAGCCTATACCCCCTCCTTTTTCTACGTGTACCTCTGGCTGTTTTGCCTGCTGGCCACCTGCGTGCTACTCTCCACCATCCTGTACCTGGTACGGGAGATCGCTCGCAACGATCCACCGGAAGGCATCGCCCCCGAAATCCGCGAAGGCTGGCTCTGGCATCAGATCCGCCGCCGCACCAAGTAACTATTCACCAAAACCCATCGAATCATGAACTTAGAATTTATTCCCCTAAAACAAGCAAAGCGTGGCAAGCCCACCATCCTGTTTTCCAAAACAGGGCTGATCAACCTATCCAAAACCGCTGCAGAAGAGCTGGGCCTTACCAAAGATACCCGCGTGGACCTGGCCCGTGATCCGGAGCGTCCGGAAGACTGGTACCTGATCAAGTACAGCAGTCGTCATTTTGGTATTCCCTTTAGAGTAAAAGACAAAGGTTTCTGTCTGAATGCCAGTTCCTGGACGCATGCTTTCCTCGAACAGTTTTCCGAAGAGGGAAAGTCGATCTCGGTACTCCTTGCGACCAAAGGCGAACTATTCAGCCACGGAGAGCGCAAGGGCTACGCATATGCGATTCTGACCAAATCCCTTAACCAGAAATAGCTATGCCGAAAATCAATAAAGTCTACACCCTGGAGGTAGGCGTTGAGCAGTTTCTCAACGCCTGCTCTCCCCTGGAGCTAAAGGAAATCGAACTGCTGATCCTTTCTCCCCGCTTCCAACACCGGATGAAAGAAACCGAAGCAGATCCCGGACCCGATCGGCCCCAATTCCCACCGGATCGGGTAGAAGGCAATATTCCCAGAATGCGCAATCCACCACCACCGCAAAAAAAACCATGAAAAACTACTTCACTATCTGCACCAACCGGGAGACCGCGGAACAGATCCGAAAGCAATGCGAATTTGACGAGAAGCACAGCCAGCGCACCTATCGGCTCGGCGATATCCAACACCACGAGGGATTCTCCCTGGTCAAAATCGAGCCCAAAGAGCACCTGATCACACCCAGCGATATCTTTTGGTTGGGCTTCTTCGCTTCCAACTGCAAAATCGACAAAAAAAATCTGTAACCTTGTACCTTTGGTTAATTGCTCTCAAATGCTAATTTCGGCAGCCCTTCCACAATCTCCACGGTCTGCATGCTCACATTAATAATGCTGAGAAGCAGATCCAGGATATAGCGTGGATTGCCGACTTCGTCTGACCAATCGTTGGGATCGTTTTTGATGCCGCTGGCTTTGTCGATTTTTACCTGGTAGCGTTCCATGATCCACTCAATAGCAGATTTCCCATTGACCACATAGTCATAAGCTTTCTCCGGGATGTTGGAAACGATAATCTTGCTATTGTAAAGGATGGTATCCTTTTGGCCTTTTTTGGGAAACCGCATTTTTTCCACCCTGAAAAAGCCTGAGCCATCTCCCGAAACTTCTACACCGTCATAAGGCGGTACATTTTCATAATTGATATGCAAGTCGGCCAATGCCCGGCCGGCTTTACTGAATTTCCAGAAATCCCGAACATCTTCCACAAGGGGAATACGGGGCAGCATCTTCTTTAAATCATTGGCAAAGGCATTGCGGTAATCCGGGCTGTGCAATATGCCATAGACATAGTAGAAAATATCTTCCTTGTCTACGTTTTTTCCATAGATCTTTTTTGCTCGCTCCAAAATAAAATCCGAAACACCATCCCTGCGGATATATTCACTTTCTCCTGTGGCATCAAATAAGCTGGGACTTTTCTTTTCCCGTTCTTCATAATAGTAAAGTGGGAAGCATTGATTATTGAATTGCACCTGATAATCCGTTGGAGAATTTGAAATAATGGTGGTAAAGTCTTTCGTACTACCAACGCCTGGTATAGAAATGATTACGTTTTCAGTATTTGGCTTTGGGAAATATATTCTATTTAACCCTGGGCTTTCAATCAAACTCTTTTCATAGTATAATTGCTGCTTACAAAAAGGACGGTAATAACCTTTCGTTATTGCGGTTTCGTTAAAAATATGTGTCTTGTTTTTTTCAAGGTCCTTCTTCAATGCCCTTGTCCAACTTATTTTAGTCGGGTCAGAATTAATAAAATCACCGATTTTTAAATCTGGCTTAACGATTCGCTGTGCTTCAAACTCATTACGCTGAGAATTATAGAAACTGATTAGATCGCTCACATTTTGAACCAATTGATTTCTTGAAAAGCCATAGACCCAAATATCTCTACTTGTCAATATTCCTGGACCTTGCACAACGAAGAACGACTGCCCCTTTAAATCAAACTTCTTTTCCGGAGCCATTGGAATGAAGGTATCAAACACATCATTTCGTTGATTGAGCCAATCACCATGTTCGTTCGGTTTGAGCGTTTTCCATTTCATTGTCCCATTGGCTACCGATTTGAATTTGTTCACAATTGCCAATTTTTCTTCCCGGCTCAGGTAGTCTCCAATGTCATGGTAATGAATAGTTGCTTTCCTTTCGACTCCGCTCAGGGCAAGCGGGTTTTTTACCAACAGTGTAATGGAAATGGGGGTTCGAGAACCACTGCCAAAAACGTTTCCTGATTCTTTCCGTCTTAATTCACCTTGTGTTCGAGCGTTCCCACGCGTATTAAACACCCAAATGCTGGAAAATTCGTTTTCTAAGGCTTTTCGGAAGCCGTCTGTGCTGTTTCCATCTAGCCAAGCTCCGTTGCTTACAAATGCAATAACGCCACCGTTTTTGGGGTCTAAACGGTCGGTGCTCCAACGAAATGCTTTTATGTAAGCATCATACAACGATTTATTCAATCCGGCAGAAGATAGCTTGGCATAGCTTTCAGCAATTCGTGCATCCAAATTTTCATACTTCTGGTTTTGCGCATTGTCGTTGGCAGACTTTTGTCCAATGGAATAAGGGGGATTGCCCATAATCACGCGCAACGGAGCTTTCTTTTGGCGTTCTACCCGTGCCGAGTTTTTTGGAAACATCTCGGAGAAAAGCTTTTGGCTTTCGTCTGTTTCACCCAATTGGAACGTGTCTGTCAAAACGATACCTTCAAAAGGTTCGTATTCCGATTCTTCGGCCAATTGGTCATGATAGGCATTTTCAATATTTACAGCGGCTATATAATACGCCAGTAGTACAATTTCATTCGCGTGCAATTCCTGTTGGTATTTGCGGGCTAGGTCTTTTTGATTTATCAATCCGCTTTGCAGCAATCGGGTAATAAAGGTTCCCGTTCCGGTAAAAGGGTCGAGTACATGAATGTTTTCATCGGAAATACTTCTATCAAATTCCTTCTTCAAAACATCATTTACCGAGTGGATAATGAAATCCACCACTTCCACAGGCGTATAAACTATGCCCAATTGCTCCACCATTTTCGGGAAAGCGGTTTTAAAAAACTTATCGTACAGTTCAATGATGATGCGCTGTTTGCCTTCGGCATTATCGATGCCCTCTGCCCGTTTGCGTACCGATTCGTAGAACTTTTGCAGGGTTTCAGATTCTTCAGCTACGGATTTCCCTTCTAAGGAATCCAACATTCTTTGCATGGCAGTGGAAACGGCATTGCTTTTTACAAAGGAATAGCCCTCAAACAAGGCTTCAAAAATCGGTTTGGTAATGATATGCTGGGCAAGCATATCAATGGCCTGTGGTTCTGAAATACTCGGATTGATATTTTTCTGCAATCCGGCCAGGAAATTATCAAAGGCTTTGCGTTGGTCGGTCTTTGTTTCAATCAGGTATTTGATACGCTCGATTTGGCGGTCGGCAATAATCGCCACATCTTTAGCCCACTGCTCCCAATACCTGCGGTCCCCCACTTTCTGGACCATGCGGGCAAAGACCACCGATTGCAATTGCTCAAATTGCAAGGCCATTTGCCGGTTGATGTCTTTCGAGGACGCTATGGATTCTTCGTCTTCATTCCACGCAAACGGATTTCCCTCTTCATCAAAGGAATATTCAGGCCGTCCGACCAGGATATTGTTGGGTTTCTTCTTGTTAAGTTCAAGCTTGTTTACCGTCGCATTGAATCGATCATCATGCGCGCGAAGTGCATTCAGCACGGTCCAAACCACCTTGTACCGTTCGTTGTCATCCAGTGCTTTGTCGGCTTCCACATCTGCAGGAACTACTACAGGAATGACAATGTACCCGTATTTTTTCCCGGGAGCCCTGCGCATCACGCGTCCAACCGATTGTACGACATCCACCTGGGAGTTTCTTGCAGAAAGAAACAATACAGAATCCAATCCGGGTACATCCACCCCTTCACTGAGCACCCGTACATTGGTAATGATGCGGCATTCATTAGCTTCGGTGTCTTCTTTAAGCCAGGCGAGCATTTGGTCCCGCTCCGGGGCGGCCATGGTACCATCCATGTGTTTGGAGGCTACGCTTACCATTTTTTCCTTTTTATCGGCAGGTAACGAACCTAAGTAGGCATCTGTGGCGGTATTGTAGGTAGCCGTGATTTTTTTAGAAGTGGCAATATTGGCACAGAAAGCAACTGCACGTTTCATAGGTTCCGGATCCGCTTCCCGGGTACTGCCATCATCACCCAAAAATTGTTTGCTGAGCGCATTGATGCAACCGATCAGTTTGGATGCGTCATCCGTGGTGATTTCCGTTTCCTTGTCGGCAATCATGCGCTGAACAGCAGGCGGGACATCCTTATCATTCAGTGTAAGGATCAGTACCTTATAATCAGTCAGCAAGCCCCTTTCTACGGCTTCACCAAACCCAATCCGATATATTTCTTCCCCATACAAGGCCGAATCATCCATGGAGCATAAAATGGCTTCTGCCTGGGCGGCTTTGCTTTTGGTATTGTCGTCGTAAAGCCGAGGGGTGGCGGTCATATACAAGCGTCTCTTTGCCTTGATAAAATCGGCATCATGTACCCTCGTAAATGCCGATTCATCTTCCCCTGCCAGGGATACCCCGGTAGTCCGGTGTGCCTCATCGCAAATGATAAGATCAAATTCAGGGAACCCGTTTTTAAGCAATACTTTCTGGGCTCGTGCAATCACTTCAATGGATTGGTAGGTAGAGAAAACAACGGTCATACCCGGTTTCCCCGATTGTCGTATTTGCTCAAATTGGTTTAGGATATAGCTGGAGTCGGTAGAGGCAGGAAATGCCAGGTCCACAACACTGAACGAATCCGAATCGTCCTTTCTGGTTCGTTGCCGGGTGATGTCAGGGTCTGAGCATATAGCGATAGGATTAATCGGTTCATTCGCGTCAGCACTCCACTCACGCAGCGTTTGTCCGAGTAGGGCGATAGAGGGAACAAGAAAGAGAATTAAACCTCTTCCGTCTGTTTCTTTTTCGGCAATTCGAAGCGCGTTGAAGGTCTTACCTGTACCACAGGCCATGATGAGTTTACCCCGGTCATGCGTTTTAAAATGCTCGTGTGCCTTTTCCAGCGCTTCCTTTTGATGCGGGCGAAGTGTTTTTTTGGGTGTCCGGGCAGCTTCCCCGTGTACTCCGCTTTCGAGTTTTTCCCAATCGACGGGTGATTCAACCAAATCAAATAAATTGATTCTGGCCACGGGAGGATTTTGGTTTCGAATGGCCTGTTCGGCGTTACTTCCCCACCTATTCGTGGTGGAAATCCAAAGCCGTTGAGCAAACCGGGTGGTCTGGAGCTGTTCATTTTTAAATTCCCGGCTGGATGTGGACAAAAAGCTGTCAACTGCAGGTTTGTCGATGATTGCGCTTTCCTGAAAACATTTACACTGAATCGCCCAATAATCACCTTCATGGGTCAGAGCAACCAGGTCAATCCCTGTATCCCCGCCACCGAGTTCGATCTTTCCTGGAAACTCATTCCACATCCACACATTTTTGAACTTGAAGGCATATTTCGGATCTGTTTTTAAATAGGCCTGCATCAACCGCTCAAATCGTTCGCCCTTGTCTCTTTCCGAAAAAGCAATTTTTCTGTATTTATCTAGTATTTTTTGGAAGGTCATTTTTCCGAGATACTTTATTATAAATTATCTTTAATAGATTTAATTAGGTCATCAAAATAACCATTTGATCTGCTTTCTAAATAGGATCTAATTCCATCTATCTCAATAATTTCTTTTGTAGTAGATGCTTCTTTGGCTAGCTCTTTCGAATAATCATGATGGTTTAAATCTGGTGTCAGCTTAAATATCTCTTCTACATCAAAACTATATTTATTATTTAAATCAACTATAACTTGTTTGTCTAAAAAAACTTCTTTTTCCGGAGGAAGTGATCCCGGAAAAGAGTATAACATCTTCGAATCGTCTTTTCCCACATCTGCGTCCCTTATTCCTATAGTGCGGATACCCATAGCATTCATTTGCTTCACCATTGTAGCTACAGCTAACTTATCTCCAATTGGTGCAATTTGAATCGACTTCAATTCTAAATCGGAGTTCGTACGGATTATTTCAGAAAGCAGAGATTTTGCAAAAACATCCTCGACACAAATTGATATAGCCTTCTCAAATCCATTAGCTAGTATCGAACGTGCACGGTATGCACTTATCCGGTTCAAGATTTTAACTCCATTTTTGTCTCGAATTAAAAATTTTCTGCCCTCAGGAGGAAGAGCTTCAAGCATTGTTGAACTATGGGTAGAAAAAATAATTTGATGACCCTTCCTACTAACCACGTCCATTAGATACTTGACAAATTGATATTGGGCATCTCCATGCAAAGACGTTTCAGGTTCCTCAAGGATAAAAAGACTATTATCAGGCTCATTTTCTAATAAATCAACGACGTATAGGAGTCGGCCCTCGCCAAAGCCCATGTTATTTTCAGAATATGAGTATCCATATCTAGAAACTACCCCAATTTCATTAGATTTTTCTTTGGCAGAAATACCTTGAAAGTAAATTTTATCGTAATACGAGTTTAAAATACGGGCAACTTTTTGTTTAATGGAATCATCTACTTCTCTGATTTTGGTTAGGACTAAATGCTTTGAATTATAGATACTGATTCCTCTCCTCTCAATTTTTGGGATGTATGCAGCAAAGCCTACATAAAAGGAATGTCTCTCAGGTTGTCTTTTATAGCCTGACCATTCAACATTTTTTCTCGCTATTGTTAGGGTTTGGCTTTGTTGCGTATTCGTTGCATAGTTGAAAATGATATTAGCACTATCTGTGAATGGAGTTGGGTCTAGATGAACAGATTTTGGAAAGAAGTCTTTAACATAATGGCGTTTATAAATTCTATCAGTTGCGGGCTTTCGATATCCACATGCCGCAATTTGTCCTATAGTACTTTTCCCCGAACCATTTGTACCGCTTATTGCGGTAATAGGAAATTCAATTTCAAAATCGAGTTTATCCATTCCCCTAAAGCCGTTTATACTAATTTTTTTGATAAATGCTCCAAAATTACCGTAGGCATTCTGTGGTTTAAATTTTGAAATGAGAGTCTTTCTTATGTCAGCCATATTTTTTTTCTAATATTACCCCGAGGGAACTGTTTTTCTATACCATAAAATGGTGGGTTATCATAGATATCGACCTAAGCAATATTGATTTTTAAAGTCTAATCAACAAAATCCCAAATATTATTATTTTCGACTTTAATCTAAAAATCGAAATAATCTTACATTTACCAAATGAATTGTGCCTTATTCTGCAATAAATAAGTATTTATTAAGAGAATAAAAGAAGAGATTTCTTATCAAGCTGTTACTAGATTCCCTTCCTCCTGTTTGTTTCCACGTGATAGAATCACTTTATCTTGTTGCTGGTTACATGCTTGTTTACCTACTCTTTTGTTCCCCATCCAATCGTACTCCTAAACCCTGTCTCTCCCGGCCAGTGCCCGCTCAGCTCCTGCTTGACTGCTGCTACTATTCAGCAGCTACACTGCCACAATACCGCTGCTGATCCGGGCCGGGAGGGACGCCGCTGCCTTTTCTTCCGCCCCTGGCCATTCCGGGCCGGCTCTTTACGCCTTCTTTCCTGCATCCATTAAATCATAAGTTACACGAAATTTTTGTAACTCTGTAACGAAGAAAGAAATTCTACGATAATACGCCTCAAAATGTATATAAATCAGCCGGTTACGTAAGTTACGAATCCCTATTTTTTTTCGTAGCGAAAGCAGCTCGGTTACAAACAGTTTTGTAACCACTCCCCTGCCCTGCTGGGGTTACAAAATCCGGAAGCCTCCGGCACAGTTCCGAATATCCGAAAAGTAACTTTTTAATAAGTTGATTTTTACGGGATTACCGGATGAAAAATACAAAGTTACAGAGTTACACGATTCTTGGGAATCATGGAAAAAGAGTTACAAAACTTTTTGAGGGGAAAAGTGTCCGAGTATACATTCTCACTATGCGATATAGTTGCGATGAATGTGCGAATTCATTAAATTGAAGAAAAAAACAACATGGATATTCAGTTGATCGTCACCAAAGACCTGCTCCGGGAATATTTCCGGTACCTCTTCCCCCTGGATGCCAGGGGCCGCTATCGTATCGACCGTAGCTCGGACCTGGGCAAAGCCATCTGCAGCTTTGTGCGCTATACGCATACCAAGCCGGAAGCGGATCCCCAGGCGCTGCGCCTGCTGCTGCCCAAATCGGACGGCCTCAAAAATGCCCCCAACTACTACCTGTATTTTTCCCGGGAAGACGGGCTCCGGATCAATGATCTGTTAGAAGTATTCTTTCATATCGACTTTGACCGCTTCTACCTGAAGGGCCGCAAGCTGGGCATGATGCAGAAGGATATCATCGAGTCCTTCATTGTGAGTCGAAAGCTGACCAACTTACTACAGGATAACGAGACCCTGAAGAAAAGGGAATACCGGGAAGGGCTGCGCCTGCTGCAGGTACGTTGCCGCAGCCTGTGCAAAAAGGCCTATTATCGGCACGAGAAAATCGAATCGGGCATGCAAAACATCCTGGTAAATTGACCCAAAAACTATTTCGTAAAATCGGGGAAATCAGGGAAAAAACCACGAACCGCCAATGATCCGCTCCATCAACCATATCTGCCGCGTACGCTACGCCTCCCTTTCGGAAGTTACGCGCCTGGTCTACAGCCCCAGCGGGGGCCTGGCAGTGACGGCGGCCTGGCAGGAGCTGCCGATCAGCAAGCCGCCCAGCCTGACCATTGCCGAGGAGTACAGCAAAGCCGGGCGCAGCTTTACGGCTACCTTTCGCGCCTGGATTCAGGAGCGGCGCCTGGTGCAGGATCCGGTGATCGTGCGCCTGGACTTTAACGACGGACAGCCGCCCATCCTTATCGGCTCGGTGGACCATCCGGTCCGCTTTATAGAAGACCACAGCCTGACGCAAAAGAACATACAGTTTACGCACCGGTTCTGGGCCTATCCCTTTCGGATCGTGGATTGGACAGGCACGGGCATCTTTTCACCGCAGTTTACACCACCATTTACCTAGCCATGACAGCGTTTAGTGATAGTCAATTAGTAGCCAAAGCCAATGCGATCGGCAGCAAAACGGAGGAAAACAGCATCGATCCACAGCTGATCGCGGCCATGTTTAACGACATCATCCTCAATAAATGGAACAAAGACTCCCCGCTGCCCAAAGGGGATAAAGGCGACAAAGGGGATACGGGCGATCCCGGCCCATCCGCCTACCAGGCCTGGCTGGACCTGGGCAATAGCGGTACCGAACAGGACTTTATCAATAGCCTGAAAGGAGACAAAGGGGATCAGGGAGATGCCGGGGATGACGGCCTATCCGCTTATCAGGTATGGCTTAATGAAGGAAATTCTGGATCGGAGGCGGACTTTCTCCTGGATATTAAAGGAGACAATGGGGATCAGGGAGATGCTGGTGATGACGGATTATCTGCCTATCAGGTTTGGCTTAATGCGGGAAACACTGGATCGGAATCGGACTTTCTCCTGGATATTAAAGGAGACAAAGGGGAAAAGGGAGATGCAGGTGATGACGGACTATCTGCATATCAGGTTTGGCTTAATGCGGGAAACACCGGATCGGAATCCGACTTTCTTCTGGACATAAAAGGAGACAAAGGTGATCAGGGCAATGCCGGCGATGAGGGACTATCTGCTTACCAGGTCTGGCTCAATGAAGGAAATTCTGGATCGGAACAAGATTTCATTGATAGCCTTCAAGGATCTCCGGACACCCCGGCGGAGATCGTCACCAAGCTTAGCTCCATCACGGAGGAAGCGGAGAAACTCCCCAACACGGCTATCCAGGGATCGGGCATTAATGGCAATCAACTGGGCGTAAATGCCCAGACCGGGGCCTTGTACGTCAAGACGGACGAGGAACCCACGGAGAACTCGGCCAAGTTCATCAGCAGCGGGGATCACTTTGCCTACGAGCAGGCCAATCCCAGGGGCGGAGCACTGACTCCGGGCTTTCTTACCACCTTGGCAGCGACGGCGGATACCTTTAATGGAAGTATCCGCCGGATCGTCGGGCGAAACGGGGTATTCTATGCCTGCAATTCCAATGTGGGTAATGACCGACTGCACGTCAGCCTGGACGGTCGGGTATTTTTCTTGGGTGGCGATACCAGCTCTCTGAGCTATTATGCCCTGGACGTGGCACCGCATGGAACGATCATTCTAGGCGGCCGCGGCGGGGGTCCGGATAATGTCCGGCGCTCCACCAACGGGGGCGGCAGCTTCGATACGATCACGCTGCCAGCCAGCATCGAGATCACGGGGATCGTCTACATAGCAGCGGGCCGCTGGGCCTTGTGCGCGCGTACCGGTGATGGCTCGGGCAACGTCGCCGCCTGGTCGGAAGACGATGGGGCGAGCTGGACCATGGCTACCACGGACGGGACGAATGCCATGGAAGACATCGCCGCCGCGAATGGACTGGTGTTTATGGTGTCAAATAACGGCACCAACCGATTCCAACTAAGCACAGACGGGGCAGAAACGTTCACGGCGAAACCGGTTAGCCCGAATGAATTTTTCACCCGATGTTGTTTTTTTAACAATCACCTGGTCTTGATGCGATCCGGTACCGGATTGAAGCCGCATATCGTGGTTTCCGGTGACCAGGGAGATACCTGGGAAGGGCGGCTGGATGCGGATGCCTCTGGCAACGACCTGAAGGGAATGGCGGTGATCGGCGACTGGCTGTACCTGTTTGGCGCCTCCGGATACATCATCCGTACCAAAGACCTAAGCACCAAGGATCTGATCCCCGCACCCACGGCCAATACCATCGTGGCCATGGGCTGGACGTACATAGACGGCAAAGCTGTGATCATGGCTGCCTGCGAAAACGGCACCAATAACCGAATCCTGAGCACGAACGCGTAACCATGGACGAATACTACGTCAATCCTTCTTCCGGTAACGATACCTTTACAGGCTCCAAGGCGCAGCCCTTTGCTACGATAGCAAAGGCCATCCTGGAAGCCAGTCCGGGGGATACCATCTACCTGGCGCGAGGCTATACCTACAGTGCCCTGCACATCAGCGGCAAAGACGGTAGCGCGGGCAGCCCTTATACCTGGGCGGCTTACGGCATCGGAACGGATCCGATCATCTCGGCCTTTGTAGATCCGGCCGGCTCCTGGACGGACGAGGGAGGCAATATCTGGTCGTATCAAAACGGCTTGTTTGACCAGGTAAATGTCTTAGCCGTAGCCCGGACCAATCAGCCCCTGGCTCGCTGGCCCAAATCGGAAGTAGCCGAATACTATCCCATCGATGCCGCTTCGGGAAATGCCTCCATTACGGACAATACAAACCTGGCAGCCGCCCCGAATTTTGTGGGAGGCGAGCTGGTCAGTAAGAAACGCAAGTGGACCATCGACCGCGCCACCATCACGGGGCAGACCAGCTCCACTCTATCGGTGGCCGGATTTGATAGCAACTACGTAGTGGGCAACGGCTATTTTGTGCAAAACCACATCAACTGCCTGACGGCCCAGGGCGACTGGTGCTACGAAGCCGGTACGGATACGGTGTACTTCTACAGTACCACGGATCCAAATTCCCTGGACATCGCCATCAGCCTGGATGAGCATGCGCTGCACCTGGAGAGTTCGGAGTACCATGCCTTTCACAACCTGATCTTTGAGGGAGGTTCGAGGCACAATATCTTTCTCGAGTTTTCGCATCATGCCAGCTTTACCGGTTGCGTTTCCCGCCTGGCGGGGATCGATGGACTCAAAACCTTCGTCTCCGAAAATGTCAGCTGGATCGATGGCTACATGTACGATACGAACAACCACGGCGTAAATAACCGCGATGCCAGCGAGGGACTGACGGTGACCGGTAGCAGTTTTGTTCGTATTGCGTCCATCCCAGGATTGGGACAGAGCGGATCCGGGCAGCAAAACGGCGTGCATATCAACAATACCGAACACAACGCCCTGATCGATGGCAATTTCTTTTTCCAGGTCGGCAATAACGGGGTATCCTATCGGGGCAATAACTGCTACGTAGCCCGCAACTATGCGGAGAAATGTGGCTGGACGGTCAGCGATGCAGCGGCCTTTTACTCCTTTGGGAATTTTGCCAACCCGGATACCAACGTCATTTGTGAATTCAACATCGCCTACGACTGCCGGGGCAATATCGACGGCATCGGCGGTACGCCCAGGTACGATACCTGCGGATTCTACACCGATGACAACTGCCGTTGGCACATTACCCGGTACAACATCGCCAGGAAGTGCGGGTATGGCTACTACATCCACAACAATGACGGGGTGGTGTACCGGTACAATATTGCCGAGGATTGCGACGTGCTATTCCGTTTTGCAGACGATACCACCCAGGGCGTCAGCACCACCCGGCGGATTCGGAATATAGACGTGCAGTTCAATACCCTGAAAGCACTTCCGGGGCAGCTCGTGTACGAGGCGCGGGTGCTCGGCGTGTTTGCCGGAGATGCACCCTTTGACTTCGGCACGATCGACAATAACCAAATCGACGCTGCCGATGCGAACCCCATCAATGCACACCTGACCAATAACTTTGACAATATGATCAACCTGGCCGCCTGGCGTACAGACTACGGCTTTGATCCAAACAGCACGACCGATCCCTACGATCCCTCGGACACGGTGTTCTTTGTGAACGATACCGCTGTTCCCAAGGCCTTCTCACTGGATGGGGTGTACGAAGACTGGGACCAGGTGGAGAACGCCACCGGGGAGGTCATCCTGGATCCCAGCGAATCGGTGCTGCTCTTCCGCGTGGGCGACTTCCCGGGGCCGGGCTATCCGGTGAATTACGTACGGGGCTTTCGCTTTGTGGAAACCGCTCCGTAGCAGGGTCGGGGCTATTCAATAATTCTCATTTATTTCGGCTAG